>CAVXLD010000001.1:0-1505128 GCA_963762565.1 uncultured Verrucomicrobiae bacterium
CCTCCTGGGGCCTGATTTGCTATTTGCGATTTGCTATTTGCTATTCGGTGACGAGCCTAAGGCGAGTCACCGCTGCTATGCCATCAACCCAGGTCCCCGAATTGTTAGCAATGGATGCCGTGACTCTCGCACGGACGATCAAGGCAAAACAGGTTTCCTGCCGAACGGTGATGGACGCGTTCCTTGAACACATCGATCGGATCAATCCGAAGGTTAACGCTATTGTCTCACTCCAGGATCGGGTAACGCTGCTTAAGCAAGCAGATGAGCGAGACGAGCAACTGGCTCGTGGAGAGTATCTTGGCTGGCTGCACGGCTTTCCCCAAGCGATTAAGGATTTAACCGCGACCAAAGGAATCGCGACAACACAGGGCTCTCCGCTACTCAGGAACTTTATCCCTCAAACCGACGCGTTTGTTGTCGAGCGGATGAAAAACAGCGGCGCCATCATCATCGGCAAAACCAACAATCCCGAATTTGGTTTAGGCTCACAAACCTACAACAACGTGTTTGGTGCGACCCTAAATGCCTATGACCAAACGAAGACGGCTGGCGGGAGCAGTGGTGGAGCCGCGGTGAGTGTAGCTCTCCGTATGCAGGTCGTCGCTGACGGTACTGATGTCGGTGGTTCCTTGCGCAACCCGCCGGCATTCAACAACGTGTTCAAGTTTCGTCCTTCCTTCGGCCGAGTACCGCCGGGACCAGCTGATGATGTATTTGTCCGTCAGCTTGGATCTCCTGGACCCATCGGACGTACCGTCAGCGATGTGGCTCTCTTGCTTTCCGTGATGGCCGGACATGACCCCAGACATCCACTTTCGATCGGGCAGGATCCGAGCGCGTTTATGGAGCCTTTGAAACGCGACTTCCGAGGTACACGAGTCGCCTGGTTCGGCGACTTTGAGGGCTACCTCGCAATGGAACCAGGTATTCTGGAGCTCTGCCAGGATTCGTTGAAAGCTCTCAAGCGTATCGGTTGCAAGATCGAAGAGGCCCAACCCGACGTTCCGCCTGAAAAAACTTGGGCTGCTTTTGTCACGCTGCGCCATTGGCTGACCGCAGGCAATCTTGCTCATTTCTACGATGACCCGGCTAAGCGCCAGCAATTGAAGCCAGAAGCGCAGTGGGAAATTAAGGCCGGGCTTCAAGTGAGCGCCATGGACGTTTACCGGGCTTCGGTGAATCGCTCAGAGGTCTATCATGCAGTCAATCGCCTTTTCGAAGAGTACGATTACCTCGTGCTGCCAACTTCCCAGGTCTTTCCGTTTGCTGTGGATGTTGATTGGCCCCAAGAAATCAACGGTAGAAAAATGGACACCTATCATCGTTGGATGGAGGTCTGCTTTTTTGCGTCATTAGTCGGCAGTCCAGTGATCAATGTTCCGGTTGGGTTCAACCAGCACGGCCTGCCGATGGGCATGCAGATCATCGGGCGGCATCGTGAGGATCTGGCGGTCTTGCAACTGGCCTATGCTTACGAGCAGACGACGGAATGGGTGAGCAAATACCCACCGCCATTGCTTAGTCAGGCCATGGAAGTGGGCGAAACGGCGTGTCGGCGAAAGGGCGAAGGGGCGTAAGATTTTCTTGATCGACGGTATCGTTTTGGCGCCTCGGTTCTACCGCCACCTTTCGGGGCGGGACGTTCGTTTTACCATTACCTGGGGTTGAAACCCCAGGGTGAGTCCTATCATCCCTTCGGGATAGAGTCCCAAAAAACCAGGCCGTTAGCGAAGTCGGAAGGACGACGAGAATGGCCTGCCGCGCCGTAGGTTTGGCGAAGGCGGGAGAACGAAGCGCCTCACAAGCTGCCTCCCCAAATTATCCCATTGCGCAAAAGAAAAACGAGAACGACCAATCAGGTGATTCTGCCATGACGACGCCCACAATCGCTGAAGACGAGCAATTCTACCGTGACACGGAAAGCATCGCCTTTCCGAAGCTGGACGACCAGCAACTTGCTATGCTGGAAAAGCTCGGCGGCCGCCGGGTGGTGCGCCGTGGTGAAGTGCTGACTAAGGCCGGCCAACGCAACGTTGGGTTAACCGCGGTGCTACGTGGTGGATTGGAGGTCTTCGAATCGCGTGACGGCCAGGAGCAGATCCTGGCGACCCCGGGCCCGCGTGATTTTCTCGGGGACGTGGCCACGTTGATGGGCGCAGCGGTTCTAGCCAGTGTCCGAGGTCAGGCGGAGGAAAGTGAAATTCTGCAGGTCCCGGCGGATCGGCTTCGCCAGGCGTTGGCCGAGTTGCCCGGTGTTGGTGAACCAATCGTTCAGGCGTTCATCATGCGCCGGCAACGACTGATGCGGGACCGGGAATTCGCCGGGTTGCGGATTCTTTCACCCGCTGATTCTCGAGACGGCCGGCTGCTTGACGATTTTCTCGATAAGAATCATGTCCCCCACCGCTTGATCGATTCTCGAACTGACGATGGCCAAGCTTTGGCGGATCGATTGCATTTGGCCGACCACGATTTGCCCGCCTTAGTCACCCCCAACGGAATGCCGTTGCGACATCCTTCACTGCGAGAGGTGGCTCGCGTTGCCGGATTACTGAAGCCGCTGACCTCAGGCGACGATGAAGAAGTGACTTGTGACCTGGCTATCGTCGGAGCTGGTCCCGCCGGTCTCGCGGCCGCGGTTTATGCTGCCTCCGAAGGTCTACGAACCGTAGTCCTTGAAGCATACGCACCCGGCGGACAGGCTGGATCTTCCTCGCTGATCGAAAACTTCTTTGGATTTCCTACGGGGATCAGCGGCGGAGAACTAGCTTTTCGAGCGCAGCTTCAGGCCTATCGTTTCGGAGCAAAATTCTCGACCCCGGCGCAGGCGCTGTCTCTCGCTCTGAATGAGGGCGAGCCGCGAGCGACGTTAAGAGTGGAGGGCGGCAACTGCGAGCTGCTTGCCAAGTGCGTAATTATTGCGACCGGAGTCAATTATCATCGTCTTGACGCCAAGGGACGAGAGGACTTTGAATGCGCCGGTCTCTATTACGCTGCTACCGCGCGAGAAGGACGCTTATGTTCCGGCTCAACGGTGGTAGTGGTTGGCGCTGGAAATTCTGCGGGCCAGGCTGCCATGTTTTTATCGAGCTGCGCGAAAAAAGTTCTGCTGGTGGTTCGGGGCGATCAGTTAGGCAAAACCATGTCGGAATATCTCTCCCGCCGGGTTGAGACGAACGAGAACATTGAAATTCTATTCAATACCGAGATCAGAGAAATGTTCGGTGGGAAGCTTCTGGAGGCGGTGGAACTTGAAAATACCACGACCCACGAACGACAGAGAGTGCAGACGCCTGCGGTTTTTTCCATGATCGGCGCCAAGCCATGCACCAGCTGGCTGCCACCCGAAATTGAGCTTGATGAGAAGGGATTTATTAAGACCGGCGCATTGGTTGCTAACTTTCCAGTTTGGAAAGCAATGGACCGTTCTCCCGGACCACTGGAAACGAGTTGGCCAGGCGTTTTCGCAGCGGGGGATGTCCGCTCCGGCTCGGTTAAACGTTGTGCCACCGCGGTAGGCGAAGGCGGTGTGGCGGTCGAAGGGGCCCATGAAATCCTCAAGACCTACAGTTGATGGGTTTTAAAGTTACGGGTTACGAGTTGCCGGCTTTACAGGTTGGATAGCCGCTTGTAACTGCTTCATGGCGCTGCTGATCTCAACGTTCTTACCATAGATAGCAGACCCGACTATCATCGGCCTGTTTTCAGCCTAATGCCAATCCCCGAGCGACGCTTGTTAAGAGCGTGTTGCCCAATTCGGTTCGCACAATACGGAAAGATCACAAAGGACACAAAGACAGAAGAATTCTTACAGAAGCTAACGAAGCAAACGAAGGGTTGTCGAACGCTAAGCTAAACCCAGGCCGAGCGCCCCTTCGTTACCTTCTGTAAAATAACCTCCGTCTTTGTGGCCTTTGTGATCTTTTCGTATTGTGATTTGAGGTTTTAAGAGAGGACAGAATTGGGGCCACGTTTTTTAACTTTGGACAATCGCCGTTCCGCTTCGATGAATAAAAAGCGTTCCCTTCGCCTCGTAGCTCCCAGATTCTAGCTCCTAGCTCCTTATTTCACCGGCGTTTGTTGCACGTAGGCCGCAAACTGCTGCTGGAGCGCTTTGACGGCACTGTTGCGCCAGCCCTCGGCGACTGCTTCCGACATCGGATCAGGGAAGATTTCCTCATCTCCTTTCTCCACTCCGTCGAAGATTGCCCGAGCGGTGGACTCCGGAGAAGCCTTAGGAATGTCCAGGTTTCGGGTCATGTCGGTATCGATGGGGCCGGGCAAGACGCTATGGACGCTAACACCTCGTCCGGCCAAAAGAGCGCGCAACGATTGCGAGAGAGAGAACGCGGCCGCTTTCGACATCGAGTAGAGAGGATCGAAAGGCACAGCCGCAAGCGAGGCCAACGATAGAATATTCACTATCGCGCTTTGCGGACGAGCCAGCATCGGCACGAAGGCCTGGGTCACGTCATACGTGCCAAAGAGATTTACCGCCAGGAGACGTTCCAGCGCGGGGCGATCGTTAAGGTCGTTCTGGACCGAAATACCGGCGTTGTTGATGAGGATATCGAGAGTGCCGATTTTATCGACGGCAGCCCGAATCTGCGCTGCATTGGTAACATCCAGCGTCAAGGGCGTGACCCGGCTATCAACCTGAGCGAAGGGCTGGCGCGTGCCGGCATAGACCCGTTTCGCGCCTCTCTTCAACGCGTCCTCCACTAGTGCTTTTCCAATGCCGCGATTGGCTCCAGTTATCAGAATTGTTGTATCTGCGATCTTCATGGTTTTCTGCTGATTGCGTCTTAACGAGACAGGTTAGTACCAGGTATCGGACGGTGTGAGTGACAAATGTGGCGGGATTTCTCACCGCGAATGGACACGAATAAACGCGAATAGAAGAAGACTTTAACCGCAGATGAATCCGCCTTCGCTTCGCTATGGCGCAACAGGCGTAGATGTACGCTGATAGTTTTGGCGTTAGAAGCGGCGGCTAGCTTTTCGCAAGATTATCTGCGTCAATCCGCGTTCATCTGTGGTTTATTCGCGTTTATTCGTGTCCATTCGCGGTTGAAATTGAAACACTTCGCGGCTTCGGTGGGCCAACGAGTGTTTGCGGCGTAATATGGCCATCAAGTGTGTGATCAAAGGCGTGCACGTCGTTCCGATGGGGACGGCAAACGCCTTCCTGTTAGAGGCTGACGATGGGTTGACGCTGATTGACGCCGGTTTCCCGGGCAAGGAAGCAATCGTCTTCGGCGCGATTCGCGAGCTTGGTCGTACGCCAGACCAGCTTAAGCACCTGATTTTCACTCATGGCCACCCAGATCACATCGGTAGCGCCGCCGCCATCATGAGAGAAACCGGTGCCAGGACCTACATGCACCCGCTCGATATCCCGATAGCCGAGACCGGAGGTCCTTTTCGCCCTTTGCAGGCGGCGCCTGGTCTGTTGCGGCGAGTACTCTGCAAGCTGTTCTTCAATCATGAGTCACGCGTGGAGCCGGTTGCCATCGACCAGCCTTTGACCGCTGGGGAAATATTGCCCATCGCTGGCGGCATCGAAGTTATTCATACTCCGGGGCATTGCGCGGGACAGGTCGCACTGCTGTGGCGTTCGGGACGGATGCTCTTCGCAGGCGATGCGTGCATGAATATGATGGGTCTCGGTGATCCGCTCGGGTTCGAGAGTTTGCCGGACGGTCGGGCGAGCCAGCGCAAACTTGCTAGCCTCTCATTCGACGCTGCCGGGTTCGGCCATGGCGATCCTATTGTCAGAGATGCGTCGACACGTTTCCGCGATAAATGGGGTGAGGGGGACCCTTCGTTCTTCCGACTTCGCCAAGGTCCCGGTTGTGGAGCGCGCCTCGCTTGCGAGGCCGACTTCCAGGGGTTGGCAACATAGAGCATGGGCTTCGTCGGACAGGCTGTCCTCGAGTGCCGTCGAGCGGACCGGAGTGGAGTCGACTTTGCGGACAGGTATTCTCAGGGCCGCACTACGGCTTCACCGCCGGAGCCGCCTCGAGGTAATGAGCGTTCGATCTCGCAACTAACCCACGATCGTCGAAGGAAAAGGTTTCAAGCGCCCGCTGACCGCGGTTCACATAGTGGAGCGCCACACTGCCGGCGCCGACAAAAACTTCGATCAGCTCGAAGTGAAGTTCGGCCCGCTTGGTCAAGGACGCCGTCCAATAATTTCGAAGCTTGTCTTTTCCGACTAGCCGTCCTGAAGGTTCGCCCGCGACAAGGCGAATAAAGGGCGACAACACTTCGACATCGTCCGAATACAAGGCTAGCACGCGCTCGAAGTTTTTTTGGTTCGCTCCTTCGATCCACTCCTGCGCGAACCGGGAGGCAAATTCGCGAGTCATGTTCACCCGGTAACGTATCGAAAATCGGCCGAAATCCACCGATTTAAGGTAGGACAGGTCGTCTCTTACAAGGTCACAGAGAAAAATAATTCACAACAAAGGGCGCAAAGGCCGCAAAGTTTGATTTGAAGAAGTTTGTCTTTGTGGCCTTGGTGGCCTTTCCTGTGAAGTATTTTCTGCTGTGACCTTGTTGTGAATTCGTTTCTCTTTATGCGAGCAATCGGTTCTACCCGTCCCCTACTCTCCGCTAGCGCAAACGCCGGCTGAAGCTAGCTTTCTTGATTGATTGAGAACCGTTTCGGAATCTGCCAACAGATTGTCAGCCCATTAACATTTCCTGGACGCACCGTTATGAGTAAATCCCCAACGTCAGCTCGATTCAAAATCGAAGAGATCGCAAAATCCTTTCCCGAAAAGGCCGATACACTCCTGCTCGATAAATACCTAACGAACGAGGAAGCCGCCAGCGCGCGGGTCTTTCGGGTCTACCGCGAGACGCCACCGCATTATCATGTCACTTGCGATGAATATCTTTACGTGTTCTCGGGGCGAGGCACGTTCTGGATGGAGCACCCGGCCACCGTTGCTGAGTTCGAGCCGGGGCAATTGCTCTTCTTCAAAAAAGGAACGGTCCACGCTATACCGGATATTATCGAGGAACCGCTGGTTTTTCTCTCCGTCGACACACCGCGCCGCGATCCCAAAGACGTGGTGTTCGTTAATCCTGGCGACGGTACGCCGGAAACCTTCATCCGTGCCGTCTAAACTGCGGTTCGTTTCTCGTTTTCGCATCCGTTCGCCCAGACTCCGAAATGGGGATCTCGTGATTGGTTACGCGGTTGAATATTACCGAGGTTTCCACGCGAATTACAAAGGGCTGATGCAACCTCTCCGAGATGACCTGCTTTAAGTGTTCCATGTCGCGAACCGCAACGTGAGCAATCAAATCGAACTGCCCGGAGACCAGGAAGACGTTGCGCACTTCGGGCACGGCTGCGGCTTTGCGGAGGTAATCATCCACTGTTTCGGCTCTGAGTTTCTTCACTTGGATGAATAGCAGCGCCTCTATCCCCAGACCAAGGGAGCGTAGGTTAAGGTCCGCATGGGCGCCCGACAGGACACCTCGTCCCTTTAGCAGCTTTATCCGCTCATGACAGCTTGAAGGCGCCAGCCCGACAGCTGCGGCCATTTCCTTGTTCGATATACGAGCATTCTTCGCCAATTGGCTCAAAATCGCGAAGTCTGTTTGGTCTAAGCTCACGGTTTGTTTGTCTCCACGAATTCTATTCGATGTACAGAGGTGCCAACGAATATCTAGCGTAGAAATATATGATTTGTCGAATAAGAATCGCCTACCATCTGATTTCCACCATTTTCGGCAGCCTGGTTTTCCTATCGCCCATCGATGGCATCAGCCAACTCTCCTCAGCATCTGTCCAAACCCGTTCCGTTGCGTCCTCTGATGGAGTTCGCATCGTTTACGACGTTCGAGGGCAAGGTAGCGTGGCGCTCGTCTTCGTTCATTGCTGGGCCGGCAACCGATACTTTTGGCGAAATCAAGCTGCCAGCTTTTCTGAGCAATATCGTGTCGTCACTTTAGACCTCGCGGGCCACGGTGAGTCAGGAAAAAATCGCAAAAATTGGACAGTTCTTGGCTTGGCGAAGGATGTTGTAGCGGTGGCAAACGATCTCGAGCTCCAAAAAATCGTTTTGATTGGCCATTCCATGGGAGGACCGGTTTGCCTACAGGCTGCAACGGAGTTACCGGGCCGGGTTGTAGGGATTATCCTGGCGGACACCATTCACGACGTCTCGCAACGACGGACCGTTGCCGCGGCTCAGGCTGATGCCGATCAACTTAAAAGAGATTTCAAAGGTTATTTTCACGATCTATCGGCTCTCTTCTCCAAAACATCTGATCCAGCCGTTCGGCATTGGGTGGAAACACAGGCAATGGCAGCCGACCCAAATGCAATCATCGCGTTGAAGCTCGACACCCCCAACGTCGTCCCCTCAGAACTATTCGAAAGAGCAGGTGTTAGAATCCGAGCGATCAATGCCATACCGCCGCTGTCCGACCGCACGGATGTTGAGGTAAACCGGAGATTTGCTGACTACGATGTAGCGTTTGTGTCTGACGCAGGCCACTTTCTTCAGCTGGAACAGCCGCAGGAGTTCAATGACGACCTGAGGAATTGGATTCTCGAACTTACCCAAGGCTCTCCACGATAGTTTGCCTGTCCCCTACTCTTAACTTCTCCTGAATCGCCGGTTCAAGTAGGCTGCAAGCGTTGGATAGTTTTTCAATCATTCTGATTTTGGTCTCCTTTAGTCAGTTGGCGCTCGCTTCGGATTGGAAGCGAGAAGTAAACGGGCGCTGGGGTTTTGCACTAGCTTATCCCGCGTCTTTGATCGCAGAAGCCCCTCCGACAGATGGCGGTGGCCGGCGTTATCACTCGGCAGACAGCGAAGTCTCGCTTGTCGCGTTGGGCAGCCATACACACGCTGAGCTCAACGAGACTTTGGAAAATTTCTGGCAAAAAGAATTAGCCGAACGAGGAAGCACCGTTAACTACAAGCTCAAGAAGAATAATTGGTACGTCGTCTCTGGGGTGAATCCCAACGGCTATGAGTTTTATCACAAGGTGTTCTTCTATCCGACTTATTGGGTCGAATTCGAAATCACCTATCCGCACGCCCAACACGACCGTTACGATCCTTGGGTCGATCGCATCGCCCAAGATTTCGTACCCGCTCTGCCGGATAATGGTCGTTACGATCGCTAGGTCTACAGGTTTAGGAAAGCTGAGGCGAGGCGAGGTTCAGATACGCATCAGTAGTGATAGCGGCATTGAAGGAAAGTGATTTTCTCTTTATCGACGCGATAGACGAGCCGGTGTTCGCGATCGATGCGGCGGCTCCAGCAGCCGGATAACTCGTGTCGTAACGGTTCCGGTTTACCGATTCCAGCAAAGGGCTCTCGAATAGTCTCCTGGACAAGTTTGAGGATTTTTCCGGCTAGCTTCGGCTTCGTTTCTTGCCAATAGGACAGATCCTCCCGAAACCTTGAGGTATAACCCGCAGCCCTAGCGGACACCGGAATGGATCGCGAGTTGGGCCAGCGTCATTTCTTGAGCGCGCCCTGTAGCGGTTTCGTAGAGAGCATCCGCTAATCGATTCGCGTTAGCTTGAGAGTTGAGCAAATGCGCTGTCTCGGCGTACGAGCGGTATTCGAGCAAGGCTTTGGTAGCTAAATTGTCGAGAACTTTGCAATAGTGCGCCACAATCCCGTCGACCTCGGGCTCGCCGAACTTTTCGAGGTTCTCCCACTGCCTTTTCCTCGCCAACAATATGCGGCGAGTCTTCTTCCAAACTCTTACTGCATCCGGTGTCGTCATCCGCCGCGTTAGTAAATCGGTCGTCTTGTAAAAGGCGATTATTTCGCCGGGCGCGTCGAGGAGGCGATCGCGTAGAGCACTAATCCTTTGTGCCATCCTGTCCGAGCGCTCGTCTTCGGTTAGCGCGCGGATAAGATCCCTATCAAAAGCACTCGTTTCGCGTCCGAGCTCCTTTATATCATCGAGTGTAGTCATTGAACGCACAAACGTAGCGCTCAACGACCATGAAATAAAAGATAATGATGACCCAAATGAGGAGAGCTCGCCTTTTTAACGAAAATTGACTATTAACGCAATTCGGTCCCCGGCTGAACGTCTTATCCGTGAAAGGCGCGTCGAGACCCGGCTTTCTGGGCTTGCACCGACCAGAAATGGAACCGACGCCAGCCCATCACCTGCATGTCACCACGTCCTGCCATCTTCATCTCGGCGGTTAGCCGCGAGTTGAGGAGCGCCCGGCAACTGGTGGCTAACACCTTGACCTTTTTGGGCTATGACCCGGAATGGCAAGATATCTTCGGCACTGAAGACGGCGATTTGCGCGCGATGTTGCGCCGGCGGATCGACGTCTGCAAAGGAGTCGTGCAGCTGGTAGGCGAATCTTACGGAGCTGAACCTCCTAACGTCGATGAACAATTCGGCCGGATTAGCTACACGCAATTCGAGGCGCTCTACGCTCTAAGCAAAGGCAAGAAAGTCTGGTACCTGTTCCTGGACGAAAGTTTTCCTTCGGATCCGCACGATGCAGAGGACGAGGAAAAACGAATCCTGCAGGCCAACTACCGGGCTAAACTGAAGGCCGATATTCATCTCTATCATCCGCTCGGCAGCAGAGAAGGTCTGGAAGCCAGCGTGCTCAAGCTGCGAAACGATCTAACTCGGCTCCGGCGAGGGGTTAGACGCTGGGCGGCTTCGGTTGCGATTTTGCTGGTGCTAAGCGTCGGTCTGAGTCTGTGGGTATTGCAGAGCCAGCAACATTCGAGCGAGCAGCAACAACAAACTAACCAGCAACTCCAAGCGCTGCAGGCAAAGTTCGATAAACTGCAGCAAGGCGTTTCAGCATTTGCGGAAGTGCAGAACAAAGTGCGCCAGGAACAACCTGGGCAAAAACCGGAGGAGCTCGAGCAACATACCTACGAGGTGCTTGGGAAAACGCTTGGTGTTGATGCCGCTACCCTCAAGGAACAGCTCCCGCGTTTTGCTGAACAGCTAAAGAAAGAGCCGAATGCAACCAGCTATCAACGCGCTAACGCTGCCTATGTAGCCAAGGACTACAACGAGGCGGAGCGCTTGGCACTAGTGGCCGCGGAGGAAGCACAGCGGTCTACGCCGCCGAAGACCGCGGAAGCGATTAAGGCGTTTGAATTGGCCGCTTGGGCTGCGGAGAAGCGGGTCGATTACGCCGAGGCGTTAGAACGATTGCACGACGCCGAAAAACTCTCCGATCGATCCCGGGATGGCTTGGAATGGGCCCGCGTACAGTTCGCCATCGGCTGGGTTCTCCGGGATCAGGGCCGGTACCACGACGCGGAACTGATCTTTCGGCAGGTGTTGACTGAGCGCGAACGAAGACTTGGGCCTGAGCATCCGGAAACATTGGTGGCGCGGCACCGGTTGGCCGGTGTACTCGATGATCAGGGTCTGTACGCCGAAGCCGAGTCACAGTATCGCGATGTGCTTAAGCTTGAGGAAAAGGTCCTTGGCCCCGAGCATCCCGGCACATTAGGGACGCTTAATAATCTAGCCAACCTTCTATTTGAGCAGGGCAAGTACGCTGAGGCGGAGAAGGAGTATCGCGATGTGCTGACGCTAAAAGAGAAAGTCCTTGGCCCCGATGACCCCAGCACATTTAAAACGAAGGGAAATCTAGCCAGCGCTCTTGACGAGGAAGGCAAATATTCCGAAGCCATAGCCGAGGACCATGAACTGTTAAACCGGCAGGAGAAAGTTCTCGGCCCCGAGGATCCTGATACGCTGGTAACCCGCAGCAACCTGGCTGATTCGCTGGCCCAGACCGGCAGGTATGCCGAGGCCGAAGCAGAGAACCGGGAAGTGCTGAAACTGAGGGAAAAAGTACTGGGCCCTGAACACCCCGACACGGTGATAAGCCGGTGTTACCTGGCAGAAGCGTTGACCCAGGAAGGCAAATATGTGGAAGCTGCCTCAGAGTATCGTATAGCGCTGACGATCAGGGAAAAAGTCCTCGGCGCGGAGCACCCGGCCACGTTAGTGGCGCGTGAGGGGCTAGCAAAGGTCCAGTCTGATCAAGGCGATTATGCCGAGGCCGAGCCCGAGGAGCGCGCTGTCCTTGACCTGCAAGAAAAAACGCTTGGCCACGAACATCCTGATACTCTGGAAACGCGCAACGATCTGGCAAACACACTTTGCGGCGAAGGGAAGTACGCCGAGGCCGAAGCGGACTTTCGGACAGTTCTCGAACTTAAAGGAAAAGTACTCGGAGCCGAACATCCTGATACCCTGCGAACTTCCTTCGATCTTGCAGTTTGTTTGCGGTCGGAGAACAAAGAACAGGAGGCAAGCACATTTGCGCAACGAGCAGCGGATGGAGCGCGCAAGGTTTTGGGGCCGGAACACCCGAACACAAAGAAATACGAGCAACTCGCCTCGCGAATAGCTGATAGCAGGTAAGGAACGAGAGAACGCCGTAGATGTGCAAGATGTTGCTCCTTCGCGGCGAAGGCCTAGGCGCCTGCTACTCACCGCGTTCCGTTGACGTGGCTCGAATAATTTTGTTACAAATCGCAGCGACTGTGCGGTTTAGTTTGTCTTGTTCCTGTGACTAAAAGTTTGAGCTCCGATGGAAAGCTTGGCTGGAGAAAAGCCCCAATCATTCGGTGGCGGACTGCGGTTCAGACAGGGCGCAATACTCCACCACTCCAGCACTCCATCACCCCGCCGGCCCGGATCGAGGACGACGACGAGGACGAGAACGATGAAGAAGCGCGCGGTAATTTCTAGTCGCTAGTGTCGGCATGTCTCTACGACCAGCAATCTTCGTCTCCGCGGTCAGCAGCGAGCTGAGAAGCGCGCGACAGCTAGTGGCGAACACTTTGACGTTCCTTGGCTATGACCCGGAGTGGCAAGATATTTTCGGGACGGAACAGGGCGATCTGCGCGCGGTGTTGCAACGGCGAATCGATCAGAGCAAGGGTGTCGTGCAGCTCGTCGGCGAATGTTATGGAGCCGAGCTCCCAGAAATCGACGGACGATTCGGCCGGGTTAGCTACACCCAATTCGAAGCGCTCTACGCTTTAAGCAAAGGCAAGAAAGTTTGGTACCTGTTCTTGGACGAGAATTTCCCCGCAGATCCACACGAAGCGGAGGACGAGGAAAAGCGGACCCTGCAGGCCAGCTATCGGAGTAAACTGAGGGCCGATATTCATCTGTATCATCCGTTGAGCACCAGGGACAGTCTGGAAGCCAGCGTGCTCAAGTTGCGCGTCGACTTTACCCAGCTCCGGCGGGGACTTAGGCGGTGGTCCGCGTTTGTTGGGGTCCTGCTGGTCTTGATCGCCGGATTGAGCGTCTGGCTTTTGCAGAGCCAGCAGCATTCTAATGAGGAACAGCGGCATGCCAACGACCAGCTCCAGACGCTGCAAGCAAAATTCGATAAACTCGAACAGGGTGTCACCGCCTTCGCTGCCGTGCAAAACCAAGTGCGCCAGACTCAACCAGGACAGAAACCCGAAGAGCTAGAACAACGAACCTATGTGGAGCTCGCTAAAGAGCTCGGGGTTGATGCAACCACATTAAAGGAACAACTGCCTCGCTTTGCCAAAGAGCTGAAGATGGCGTCAAATGCGACAACCTATGAACGGGCCAATGCCGCTTACGTGGACCAGGATTACAATGAGGCGCAACGACTGGCTTTAGTGGCGGCCGATGAGGCGCGTAGCGCAAATCCACCGAAGAACACGGAAGCGATCAAAGCTTACGAGCTGGCGGCCTGGGCCGCCGAGAAACGGGTTGAATCGGCTCAAGCTTTAAAATGGCTGGAGGAGGCGGAGCCGCTGACCGATCGAACCCGTGACGCGATGGAGTGGGCTCGAGTGCAATACGAGATTGCGCACGAACTTGAAGTACTAGGCAAGTACGGCGACGCCGAGGAGAGATTGCGCCCAGTGTTGACCGAACGCCTGCGAGTACTTGGACCAGAACATTTCGATACTTTGGCTTGCGAGAACGAGTTGGCCAATTCGCTCTTTTTTCAGGGCAAGTATGCTGCAGCCGAGGCGGAATATAGAGCGGTCCTTAAGCTCAAAGAAAAAGTGCTTGGACCTGATCACCCGTCCACCCTAAAAACCCAAAATAATCTGGTGTCAGCTTTGACAATGCAGGGCAAATACGCCGCAGCAGAGACCGAGTGTCGCGCGGTCATAGCGCTCAAGGAAAAAGCGCTCGGAGCCGAGCATCCGGAAACCTTGGCGACGCGGAACAACCTGGCGTTTGTGCTTGATAAAGAGGGCAAGTACTGGGACGCCGAATCAGAGTATCGAACAATCATCGCTATCAAAGAAAGAGTGTTAGGCCCGGAACATCCAGACACTTTGATAACACGCAGCGGTCTGGCGGAAGTGCTCGAACACGAAGGCAAATATGCAGAGGGTGAAACGCAAGAACGCGAGGTGGTCAAGCTCAGAGATCGAGTGCTTGGTCCCGATCACCCAGCTACGTTAATTGCCCGTGACATTCTCGCGCAGCTTCTTGCTGATCAGGGAAAGAACTCCGAGGCTGAGAGCGGATTCCGCAGCGTGCTGCAAGTTCAGGAGAGAGTTCTGCGCCCGGACCATCCCAATACGCTAAAGACTCGAAATGGCCTGGCGAAGGTATTAGCCAACCAAGGTAAGAATGCGGAGGCAGAGACGGAATATCGAGCCATCTTGAAGCTAGAGGAAAAAATATCCGGACCTGAACATCCGGACACGCTTAGAACTTGTTTTGATCTGGCGGATTGTCTGCGCTCTGAGGGACAAATCCAAGAAGCAACTGCTTTTGCCCAGCGAGCCGCGGACGGAGCCCGGAAGGTTTTGGGCCCTGATCACCCGGATACGAAGGAATACGCGCAACTCGCTGCGCGACTAGCGAATAGCAGTCAGAATAGCAAATAGCAACGCGACGCCACCCGCCAGCGCTTCGTTCCTGGATTGTGTGTAGGGCCCATCGCCGGGAGGGATCGCGTCCTCGCCGGCATCCGGATTGTGACCGAAAGCGAGGACGTGTTCCCGATCGCGGACGGAAATACATCTTTGGTTTGTGGCACGTCCTCGCGGCGCGCGGAGATCCGACGTCGCCCCGTTGGGAGGAAAATCGATCGGATCCCTTAGGGCTATGTCGGACAGGCAGCGCGCCCTCCCCGAATTGCAGTGCGCGACTCCGATGCGGTCCCCATTTGCTATCTGTTATTTGCTATTTGCTATGCTTTACTCTCTCCATGTTCGTAGTACTAGGAGCGACTGGAAAGGTTGGGCGGGCGACGATCAAAAAACTCCGCGCTCAGGGAGCACCGGTCAGGGCGGTGGTGCGTAAGAGCTCAAACGTTGACGACCTTAAGGCACTGGGATGCGAGATCGCGCTGGCAGATCTCAGCGACAGGGATGCAGTAGAGAGCGCAATTGCCGGAGCGGACGCGGTGCAAGTCATTTGTCCAGTTCAAGCCCAAGCGGTGGATGCGGAAGCAGAAATGGCAAAGACCATCGATGCGGTTGCCAGCGCTCTCACAGAGGTTCGACCGGCTAGAGTTCTGGCGATCTCGGATTACGGCGCTCAGGTCAGCGAGGGGACCGGGATCACAATGATCTTCCATTATATGGAAGCACAGCTTCGAGAGCTGCCAAGCGCAGTGACATTTCTCCGCTCAGCTGAGCATATGCAAAATTGGGGGCGGGTACTCAAAGTAGCTTCTGAGATCGGTGTCTTGCCAAGCCTGCATCATCCGCTCAGCAAACGGTTTCCCACGGTCTCGGCGCCGGATATTGGCAGCATCGCGGCAGACTTGTTAACTGACGGAGTGACCGCCGGGGAACCGCGCGTCGTGCATGCGGAAGGGCCGCACCGTTACGACGCTAATGAGGCTGCGGCGACCCTTAGTAAAATCCTGGGGCGTGAGATCGTCGCTCGCGAGCTTCCGCAATCGGATTGGATCCCGACACTGACCCGGGCTGGCGCTGGCCCGAGCTATGCGAAATTGGTTTTCGACCTGTATGTGGCGCATAACGCCGGTCGAATCGATGTCGAGCCCGGAGCGACTGATGTCCGCTTTGGGACAACTGAATTGCGGGATGTGTTTGCCGGGCTGGTGTCGTGAAACCATTACGGTGTCCACGCGTAGAAGGTTGGTGGGGCGAGGCTCCTCGAACGGCTGCTGATGATTCCAAGGTTGCTCGCGGGCCTTTGCGACAGCGTATCCAGGGCAGACGCGCTGCCGAGCCGGGCCCAGCGTAATGCAGCCGAAAGGATGTGTTGGTTGGCCCGATCGATTCCTGGATGTTAGCGAATCAGGGAGCGCGGCTCGGCAGCGGGACGGCCTAATCCGTGATAGTTGCGGCGAACACGTAGATCCTGGCGCACATTCTTAGTCCGTTCCGGAGCCTCGCCCCACCAATCTTGGGCTCGCTCAAACTATGCGCAACCGGACGCGCTCGGATAGACGCGACGCCCCGGAACCCACGACGTAATGACGCGCTGGATGGGAACACACCTAGGGGTAACGCCACATTTTTCGGGAGCCGCGTTTTGGCGAGTCTGTCGGCGTTTCGGGCGATGGCCCCTGGCACGCGTCGGATGTTTTGAGAGCGGAATGCGGCTCCCCTCCGGTTGGGCTTGGTGACGATGCTGGGATTCGGCACGTCGTGGGTAATCGGTAACGGATCGCGAGGATCCGACGTCGCCAAAGCTGGGAGAAAAGAAACCAGGAAGAGAAGGCTATGTCGGACAGGCAGCGATCCCTCCCGTGATGTGACCTTTGTGATCTTCTGTGAGAAAGTCAGTTATTAACGATGAGCGACACTAGCGATAAGAAAGTAACACCTCAGCGGTTAATGCAGTACGCTTGGGGTTATTCGGCGCCGTTGGCCATTGAGGCAGCGGTTGAAAATGGGATGTTTGATGCTCTGGCGGCTGGCCCCTTGGTTTTGGCGGAGCTGGAGAAGGCAACCGGTTCTTCGGCGCGAGGTTTGATGGCGTTGGCCGATTTCTTTGTTGGGATTGAACTCTTGAGCAAAGATGGGGAGGGCCGTTATCAGCTAACCGAAGAGAGCGTTGCCTTCCTGATCAGCGGCAAACCGGCTTTTATGGGTGGGCTCTTCCGGCATATGGGCCGGACTATTATTCCTCGGTGGCTGCAATTACCGGAGGTCGTCCGGCGAGGCATCCCGGCGATGGATCTAAGTAGTGAACCAACCGGTGCTGCTTTCTTTGAGGATTTCGTAGAGGATCTCTTTCCCTTTAACTACGCGGCCGCAAAAAGCTTGGCTGAAGGACTGGCCGCACAGGGTCTGCCGAAGCCTGCTACCGTGCTCGATCTGGCGGCAGGTTCTGGGGTTTGGGGTATTGCGGCCGCTCAAGTTTCTCCAGCCCTCCGGGTGACAGCGGTCGATTGGCCTCAGGTCCTTGAAGTGACAAAGCGAGTTGTGAACCGGTTCGGGTTGGCGGATCGATTTAGTTTTTCTGCGGGTGATCTTCTGGAGGCCGACTTTGGGACCGGGCACGGTCTCGCGACACTCGGCCATATTTTGCACACAGAAGGCGAAGAGCGGAGCCGGGCTCTGTTAGTTAAGACGTTTAAAGCGTTGGCGCCCGGAGGAAGGATCGCGATCGCCGAGTTCCTGGTGGACGAGGATCGGAGAGGGCCGATATCCGGTCTTATTTTTTCGATTAACATGTTGGTCAATAGCAGGACCGGGCGCGCCTACTCGTTCAAAGAGATTGGCGATTGGCTCGGTGCAGCCGGTTTTGTGGCGCCTAGGTTAGTGGAAGCGCCTGCAGTTTCGCCGTTGATTCTGGCGGAGAAGCCGGGAGCGGGCCGATAGCCAATAGCCGATAGCCAATAGCCAATGCGGCAAACTTGGTGACCCGTTACGGTGTCCACGCCCGGAGCGGAAGCGTTGCATTCGGCGTACCAGCTCCAACGCGCGTCGACGCTCAAACTTTGTAAAACACGGCACGCCCGGATAGACGCGACGCCCCGGAACCCTCGACGTAATAACGCGCTGGATGCGAACACACCCAGGATAACGCCACATTTTTCGGGAGCCGCGTATTGGTTAGTCTGTCGGCATTTCAAGCGCTGGTTCGGGTGCGCGTCGACGTTATGAAAGCGGAATGCGGCTCCCCTCCGATTGGGGGCACGACACCGCTGGGATTCGCGACGTCCTGGGTTAATGCGTTTCGAGGACGAGGACGAGGACGATTGCGATGCGGCAGTACTTTGTGACCTTTGTGATCTTCTGTGAGAGATTCGCTGGCGTTTTACGCCACCTACCGCGGCCTCGTGGTGGACTCTCGTACCATCAAGGTGCACTTGAGTTGCTTGTTTACCCGGGGTCGCGGACTGCCTTGCAATTTTCTCAAGAGAGTCGACCACGCTGTCTCAGCGATTTCGTGAATCGGTTGGCGAAGAGTCGAAACAAACGGACGCAAAGCCGTCATCCACTCACAATCATCGAATGCTATCAGCGAAATCGCGGTAGGAAATTCGATACCGGATTCCCAGATCGCCCGCAGGCTGCCTAGCGCCATCTTTTCGGTTAGTGCAAAGATGGCGGTCGGCCTCGATGGCGTCCTCAAAATTTGAAGGACCTCCCGATGGGCTTCTGTGGCATCGATGCAGCTGATCACGCGTCCGCTTCGCCGGGCGGTTTTGACGGCTTTCTGAAAACCTTCGATCCGTTGCGCGATGTTCTGGAGAGAAGGGTTCGATCCTACCGCCAGGATGTTGCGATGCCCAAGTTGAAGGAGATGTTCAGCACCGGCCTGAGCTGCAGCGAAGTTATCGACCTGAATCGAATCAAGTCCGGAATCGGCGCCGCCTCGATCCACCAACACCGCAGGGACTTTTTGCCGGCTGATGTCCCCAAGAACCTCAGAATGATCTGAACAAGGAATCAGAATAAGTCCGTCTGCCTGTCGCCGCAGCAAGGCCCCCACTCGTTGCCGTTCGCGCTCCGGCCTTTCCTGGGCATCCGCGAGAATGATTTGATAGTTGCTGCCGGCTGCGAGTTCTTCGATCCGGCTCAAAATCCCAGAGAAAAAGTTGATGGTAATATCCGGCACCACTAACCCAATTACACCCGAGCGCCGAGCGCGGAGACTGGCAGCTACCCAATTAGGGTTGTATCCAAGGAGCTCAATGGCATCACGAACCTGCTTTTGACGGGCTGGCCCTACGAATCGCGTTCCGCGCAGTACGTTGGAGACGGTAGCAGTGGACACTCCGGCGATCTTGGCAACATCGTGAATAGTAGGTCGCGGATTGGTGATCGCTTGCTGTCTTTTTGCGTTCTTCACTTCACTTTAACCGGCCAAATCCGGGCAATCCAGCGGTCACGAACTACCGCAATGAGAATGGCGATAATCATCGTGATTCCCCAAATTGCGGCGGTGAGGTATGGGCTGAAACCGAGCAGATTAAATCCGGTGGAGATTACCTGCAGCAGGACCAGCGACAGAAACAGACCGAGCACGCGTCCAAAACCGCCGAACGGGTCGATTCCACCCAGGACCGCAGCCAGAATCGTAATCAGGAGATAAGACTCAGCGTAGCCGGCGCTGGCTGAATTGAAGCGAGCCATCATGACTAGGGCGGCTATCCAGCAGAGAAGACTAGATACAACATAGACACCGACCAGAACCCATTCCGTGGCAACCCCGGAGTACCTGGTGGCCTTTTCATTCGAGCCGATCAAGCGCACGGATACGCCGAATGGCGTCTGCGCCACCATCATCGCGACCACCACGGCGCAAAGTACGAAAAGAATCATGGAAGCGGGAATCCCCAGAACGCTTCCGTTGCCGAGAAATAGAATTGCTGGCGGAAAACCGCCAATAACGGTTCCACTGGTCGTCAGCACGGCCACCCCCTTAACCAAGGTCATGGTACCCAGCGTAACCAGGATCGGGTGCACTCCAAAGAAAGCGACGATTACGCCGGTCAAGAACCCGATTACCAAAGAGGTCAGCATTCCGCACAACAAAGCCGCTGCGATCGCTCCTGCGATCACCCAAGGGGGGCTGGTCGGTTGGATCAGGTGGGTTAGAACCCCGGCCATAACCAAAGCCGAGAGGTTAGCGGTCGCGATGATGCCGAGATTCAAGCCACCGCTCATCAATGGCACCATCATGGCGAGCGACAAGATACCAAGCTCGGGCATTTGAAAGGCAATTGCCCGCACCGTATCGCCCGAAAGAAACCGGGCCGGAGTTAGCGCACCGAAAACGATCGTGGCGATCACCACCAAAGCGGCCAATAGCGTAACTGTCGGATCGGACCAGCCGGCGAACCGAGACCCAGACCTCACGGTTGAACTGGAAACAAGATCAGGCGGCATTGCGCACTCCTTGTCTCTGTTGGCGCTTAGCGGCGTAAGCGGTTGCAGTCACACTCACTAAAATTACCGCTCCGGTCACTACGCCAAACGCGTACGAGGATACCCCGAGCAAGGTCAGACCGTTCTGGAGAACCGCTAACAGCAGAATGCCTAAGACCGTGCCGCTAACAGTGCCGACCCCACCCGAAAGACTGGCTCCGCCCAGTACGACGGCGGCAAGCACATCCAGCTCTCGCCCGATCAAAGCGTAGGGTACAACCTCTTCAACGCGATGAGCCTGAACAATTCCGCCGATTGCTGCCATGAACCCTGAGTAACCGTAGGCCAGGCATTGCAATCCCAGGATATTGCAGCCCATTCGCTTCGCTGCTTCCGGATTTCCACCAAGACCGTAAATTTGCCTGCCCACCGGAAATCGGCTTAGGAGCAATAGCGTTACTAACAATGCCGCCGCGGCAACTACGACCGGAAACGGGATCGACAACCATGACATATCGCTAGTGAACCAACCTGGCAGGTCATAGATCGATTTTCCCTGAGTCACAAACATCAGGATAGAGAAGTAAAACTGCATCGTGGAGATCGTCACGATCACAGAGATCGCGCCGAGGTAATAAATCAGGAGTGCGTTCACGATGCCGAGCAAAGCACCGAACAACCCGGCAAGGCCGAAAGCGGTAAACCAGTTACCGCCGAATTTCACTAAGATGATCGCCACTAAGAATTGACTGACAGCGGCGATCGCCTCGAACGAGATATCGATGCCGCCTGAGATTAAGACGACTAAAAGGCCGGCCGCCATAATCGCCATCACAGAGTAGTTCTCTAGCAGATCTCCAAGATTACTCAGGGTCAGGAAGGCTGGTGACAGCACCGAGAAGACGGCTACCATGATCACCACGATGCTTCCGATTTGCATGTCGTGACGACGCCCTGCCGCTCTAAGCTGACTAAGCACTGATCACCTCCCGGAGTTCCTTTTCACTAACCGTTGCCGGATCGAAGGAAGCGGTGATTCGCCCTCCTAACATGACCAGGATCCGATGAGTTTGATGCAGCACTTCTTCGACTTCATCGGAGATCAGAATGATTGCGATGCCTCGGGCAGCCAACTTATCTACAATCTGGTAGATTCCTTCCTTAGCCCCGACGTCAACACCGACCGTGGGTGAATCTAGAATGAGGATCGCCGGAGCCGTGGCTAGCCATTTAGCAAGAACGACCCGCTGTTGATTGCCTCCGGAAAGCTCTCGCACAGGCCGCTCGGCAGACTTTGTTCTGATCTGCAATTCCCGTGATCCAACGATCGATCACTTCGCGCCGGCGCCCCCCGTCGATCAGACCGAGGACAGCAGTTAGTTTGTTCAGCACGGTAACGACAATGTTGTCGGCGATAGACTGCGGCATCACCAAACCGAGCGAGAGCCGGTCCTCGGAAACATAACCGATCCCTGCGCGCACGGCTTCCCGATTTGTCCGGAGCCGAATCTGTTTACCCCGAATACGGATTTGACCTGCGTCGGCCGGGTTCATGCCGAACAGGGTAAGTGCAAGCTCGGTCCGACCTGACCCTAACCGTCCGGTAATGCCAAGAATCTCACCAGGACGGAGTGCCAGGTCGACGCCTTCGTACTGGCCACGCCGGGTCAAGGCTTGGACCTCCAGTATTGGAGTGCTATCGCCTGAGAACGCCGGTTTCAGAGCCGCGGTGTACTTGTGCCCGGTCATCAATTCACTCAGGCGGTGGCGATCAATTTCGTTGGCTGGATAAGTTCCCACCTTCTGCCCATCTCGCAGCACGGTTACGCGTTCTGCGATTTGCATTACTTCTTCGAGCTTATGGCTAACAAAGACGGTGGCGATACCGTGACTTTTCAAAACTTCTACCGTTTCGAGCAAAGCGTCGATTTCGTGGTGCGTTAGTGACGCAGTGGGTTCATCCATTACCACCAAGCGTGCTTCGGCCGCCAAAGCCCTACAGATCGCGACTAACTGCCGGGCAGCGATAGGTAAACGCCCAACGGTCTCAGCAGTTGGTAAATCGACTCCCAATCGCGACGTCACTTCTCTGGCATGGGTGATCATCTCCCGCTGGTTCACAGGCCTGGCCGACTTCTCCACGTAGCGCCGGAACATGATGTTCTCGGCCACGGACAGGTTCGGGAATAAAGAGAGATCCTGATAGATAATTTGAATCCCGGCGCGCTGGGAGACAGCCGGAGAAAGATGCGGGTGGGCCTGCTGGTCAATGACGATTTTGCCGGCGTCCGGCGCGTGAACGCCAGCCAGAATCTTGATCAACGTGCTCTTGCCGCAACCGTTCTCACCTGCCAGACAATGAACTTCGCCAGGGCGAATGGTGAAGTCGACATTGGTTAGCGCCCGAACTCCACCAAAATGCTTGCTAATGCCAAGCAGTTCGATGAAGGCGGGCGCCTCTCCGGCCGGTTCATCGGGCGCACTCATGAAATTCTAACGCGTTTGGCGTTTGGCGTTCGGCGTTCGGCGTTGGCGTTCAACAGCGGCATCGCCCACCGCGTTGGAGGTGCGGTCGCCCCGCGGCTGTGCCGTGGAGCGCTGCCTCGCTTGCGAGCCCGTTGTAATCAGCGGAGCACGTGACGCAAACCCTATTTCGGTCTACGCTCTGCGTGTCAACATTTGTCTAGTCGCGCGATCAAGAGCGCCGCCCGATAACAGACCTGGAACGTCGGCCTCCTTGCGGACCACGGCCTCGCAAGCGAGGCGACGCTCCACGGCGCCACCGCGGACGCCATCACAATCCCAGCGCAATCAACTGGTCGACCGTGTCTTTGTTAACCTCTTGGTATTTAATGACTCGAATAACATGCGTTTCCGGATCCACGGTCGCTTTACCGAGACCTTTGATCTCGACTCCGTCCGTGATCGGGGTTCCGTCGAGCACCATCTTCGCCACATTGACGATGGCTTCACCCGCCTGTTCTGGATTCCACATGAATCCGTCGAGGATTACCCCTTCCTTGATTAGCTTTTGGCCTTGCGAGGGAATACAAACCCCAACTAGCGATATCTTGCCGACTTTCCCTTTCTCCTTGATGGCTCGACCTGCGCCAATCGGCCCCAGGCTGCCAAAGGTGAGAATCCCCTTCAGGTTCGGATGGGCCAACATCATATTGATGGCCGTCTTGTAGCTGTCATCCACGCTTTCGGCGACCCCAAACCGGTCCGCCACCAGCTTCATTTTCGGATAATGCTCTTTTTGATAGGCAATAGCCGCATCGGCCCACAAGTTATGGAGTGGCACGGTGAGTGAGCCGACATAAAGAATGTACTCGCCCTCTTCTCCCATTGCCTTGGCCAGAGATTTCATGTGAATCTCGCCGTACTCCTTATTGTCGATCATCTCGATATCCCACAGAGCGCCTTTCTGGCCCGGCGATTCGTGGGTAATGACGGGAATGCCGGCCTCTTTAGCCCGTTCAAACACCGGCTCCAGCGCCTTGGCGTCATTTGGTACGACCGCGATTAAAGCCACTTTCTTAGCGATCAAATCCTCGACCGCCCGCACTTGCTGGGCCGGATCAGCGGTTGTGGGACCAACCATCGATGCGTTCAAACCATCTTCTTGCCCGGCTTTCTGGATGCCTTTTTCCATCGCATTAAACCAGGGAATACCGCCAATCTTCACGACGACGGTGACGTCTTTATCTGCGGCCAGCACCTGACTGCTAAACGCTGGCCACGAAAGCACAAATGCAGCCAATGCTGCGCGACTGAGGGGAACAAACATGGTGATTTTTGCTTCTAGTTGATTTCCAGCTCCCAACCCAAGCCAGGAGCTGAGCGATATCTTGGCAGACTAAACAAGGACGCACCAGCCACAGCTAAGGCCGGCCGGGACGACGATGAACAATCTGATCATTCGGGGGTGATCCATCGAATCAGGTTCGATGAAAGGATTAGTTAAACGTTTTAATTCGTCCCGTTCAGTAGTGCAAATAGCGCACTCTTGTCAAGTTAACAGAGCACTCCTGAGGCTCTTCGTTCTCGTCCTCGTCGTCGTCGTCGTCCTTCCGACTTCGCCATCGTCCTGGTTGTGGAGCGCGCCTCGCTTGCGAGGCCGACCTTCGGCGGTCGGCAACATAGAGCTTTGGCTTCGTCGGACAGGCTGTCCTCGAATCCGGGCTCGCGGAGTGGTGGAGTACTGGAGTGTTGGAGTATTGCGCTTCGTCCTTGGAATGTGTGTCGGCCCATCGCCGGGAGGGATCGCGTCCTCGCGATCCGTGGCCGCGGGCAATCCGGGGAGGGCGCGCGTCCCCGCGCGCCGCGAGGACGTGCCACCACCGAACGGTGTATTTTCGTCCGCGATCAAAACACGTCCTCGGTTTCGGCCACGATCCGCGCGGCATGCCGGACGAGGACGCGCGCCCTCCCGGGCGCCTCAGCTGTTAGGAGCGATCTTCCGCAAAACCAAGTACACGACAAAAGCGAGCCCAAACCCAACGAACCAGGCGTAGTTATACAAATCGACCAATGGACCTGGGACAGAGGTCGGAGGAATCACTTTTATCGTAACGAGAAAGCCGGGCAAGTTTGGGAGAACGGCCACCACAAACGCCACCACTGCCACCAGACTGATTCCGTTTCTATAGCGATATTCTCCCTCGCTATCGTAGAGCGCTCCGACGTTGAGTCGCCGGCCGCGCACGACAAAGTAATCCGCGATCATGATCCCGCCGATAGGCCCGAGCAAGGCGCTGTAGCCGATCAGCCAGGTGAAAATATAACCGCTCGGGTCTGCCACCAATTTCCAGGGCATGATCAAAACACCGATAATCCCAGTAAGAAGTCCTCCGGTGCGGAACGAAATCTTTTTCGGAGCCAGCTGCGAGAAATCATTCGCGGGACTGACAACATTGGCAGCGATATTGGTGGCAAGGGTCGCGATACACAACGCCACCATGGCCACAATTAGTAATACCGGGTTCTTGAACCGCGCGAGTACATCGGTCGGATCCCAGATCGTTTGTCCGTAAATGATCGTCGTCGCCGATGTCACCGCGACACCAATAAACGCATAGAGCGCCATGGTCAGCGGTAACCCGAGGGCTTGGCCGATGATCTGGTCCCGTTGCGACTTAGCGTACCTGGAGAAATCAGGAATGTTGAGCGATAGCGTTGCCCAGAACCCAATCATTCCGGTTAACGCAGGAAAGAAAAAGGAAAAGAATTGGCCCGCTTTCGGCTGGCCCGGATCGAACGCGGAGGGTTGCGATAGAATCGGCCCGAATCCACCGGCGGTCTGATACGCCCACCAAAGCAACAGTAACCCGAGCGCGATCAACAAAGGCGCTTTGATATTTAATAGGAACCGGATCGAATCGATTCCCATATAGACGACCCACATGTTGATCGCCCAGAAGAATAGGAAACAAGCCAACTGAGGCAGAGTGATTCCGACCACTGTGGTCATCCCCGGATCGGCCATACCTGGGAAAAATATGGCCAGGATCTTGTAGATGGCGCTACCGCCGATCCAGGTTTGAATGCCGAACCAGCCGCAAGCTACCAGCGCGCGGAGTAAGGCGGGAAGATTGGCGCCAATGGTACCAAACGAAGCCCGACATAAGACCGGGAACGGGATTCCGTAATGTGTCCCGGCATGAGCATTCAGCACCATCGGGATCAAAACGATCAAGTTACCCAGAAAAACGGTGAGAATTGCCTCCCACCAATTCATGCCGCCGCCAATCAATGACGATGCCAGCATGTAAGTCGGGATGCAGGCCGACATCGAAATCCACAAGGCTGCAAAACTAGCCAGCCCCCATTTCCTGTGATCCCAGGAAACGGGCGCAAGATCTTCATTATACAGCGAGCCGGCACGCGCTGCATCGAGCGTGGTTGAGTCTATAGCGGAGGACATGGGGGTTGTCGGTTACAGTTAGCAGTTAGCAGTTAGCAGTTGGTCGTTGGTGATTGGGCCTAATCACGAGCACACTGCTCGCAACTTAGAGTCCGTTACTACCAGCAACCTTCTGTTGAAATTCTCTTACCTTTGCGCCTTTGCGTCTTTGCGTGAGGTTTTCAGTTCTGTCTTAGTAGTATTGGGGTTCTCGTTTCAGAAAATTGCCGCGCCCGATCGTGCCGGTGAACTGCCCATCGCGAGCTGCGATCTCACCGCGAACAGTTACCACACTCGGACGCCCCTGAATTCCCCAATCCTCAAACGCGCTGTAGTCCACGTTCATCAGCTGCGTCTTGGCGGAAATCGTGCCGCGATAGTCGGGATCGAAAACTACCAGATCGGCATCAGCACCCAGTTGAATGGTTCCTTTGCGAGGAAATAGAGAGAATAGCTTTGCTACCTGAGTACTGGCGACGTTGACAAACGTATGCAGGTCGATTCGACCCGTCTTAACCCCATAGGTATAGAGAAGCTTGATCCGTTCTTCCAGAGATGGAATCCCATTCGGGATCTTCGTGAAATCATTTTTGCCCATCACCTTTTGGTCGGAAAAATCAAAAGGAGCATGATCGGTGGCGACGGTGTTGACGAGTCCGTCGCGAATTCCTTGCCAAAGGATTTCCTGGTTACGAACGTCCCGTAAAGGAGGCGACATTACGAATTTGGCGCCTTCGAATTCGGGGCGTTCAGCGTAGGTCTTATCTAACACGAGATATTGGATCAAGGTTTCAACGCTAACCCTGACGCCGCGTTGACGGGCGGCGAGCGCTGCAGCCAGCGCCTCCTGGCAACTTAAATGAACGATATAAGTCGCAGCCCCGGTCAGTTCGGCGAACGTCATCAGATGATGTACCCCCTCCGCTTCTACCAATGGCGGACGGCTCTCGTGATGTTGGCCGGGATCCGTCTTTCCGGCAGCTAATAACTGGGCAGAACGCTCCGCGACCAAAGTCTCGTTCTCACAGTGTGCGCTGACGATCACGCCCAATTTCTTAGCCAGGGCCAGTGTTCGATACAGCTCGGTGTCATCGATCCCAAACGCTCCTTTGTAAGCCAGAAATATTTTAAAAGAGCTGATCCCTGAGGCCACAATCTCCCGAAGCTGGCCCTCAGTGGCAGAATCATATTTCGTGACCCCCATGTGAAAAGTAAAATCGCAGGCGGACTTGCCAACTGCTTGGGACATCCAGAGCTCAAACCCTTTCAACGCATCGTCCTGGCGCGACGGACAACACATCTCGATGAGCGTCGTCGTACCGCCTGCCAGAGCTGCCTTGCTGCCGGTCTCATAGGTATCCTTGGAGTAGGTCCCCATGAACGGTAGATAGATATGAACATGGGGGTCGATGAACCCGGGAAAGACAAATTTTCCCGTAGCATCAACTACCGTGGCGTTCGGTGGCGCCGAAATATCGCGATCGATGCGCGTGATGGTTTCGCCTTCGCAATAGATATCAGCGGTGTAGCGCTCGCTGGCAGTAACGATCTCTCCGTTCTTAATCAGCAAAGGCATAAGCTCAACCACGAATGGACGCGAATATTAACCGCGAATGAACACGAAACCGCGAATGGACGCGAACGGGGGAGGAAAAGCAAGGCGAACCGCAGCCCCGAAATTCTCCAGGGTGAAATGGACGCAGATTTACACAGATAATTGCCGGCTTCGATGCGTTCATCTGCGGTTCGTTTTAGGTTTTCCTTTATTCGTGTCAATTCGTGTCCATTCGCGGTTAGGTTTTTTGTGGTTGGTTCACTGCTCCTCCTTCGCCAAGGCTTCGGAGGACGAGCGGGAAAGTGAGTCCGATTGCTGGACGAATGAGTCGCCGCTCCATTCGGCGTCACTTCTGACCGATTTAGTCGTCGCAGCCTTTTGCGCGGCTTTACGTTCGGTCTGGCGGCGGACTAGATCCGAGTGGGACGTGAAATAGTCGAGGGATTTCCCTTTGAAATCCGATAGGGTCTCGAACTGATGCTTCTCCATGAATTGGAGCAACTCGTCTCGCATCGGCTTGATAGACTCGTATCCGGATTTCATAACTCCTGTGCAAACCTGAACCGTGTCAGCGCCCAGCAGCATGAACTGCGCCGCGTCCCCGCCGGTTTCGATACCGCCGATCCCAGAAATCGTCCGACCAGGAAATTCTGACCGCACCATGTTGGCAACTTCCATCACCATGCGGAGCGCTATCGGCTTGACCGCTTTAGAAGAGTAACCGCCGGGCGTCGTGTAGCCTTCGACAGTGGGTTCCGGCCGCAAGGTGTCGAGATTCACTCCCATTACGCATCGGATAGTATTGATGAGACTGACTCCCTGGGCGCCGCCACGGAGAGCCGCTCGACTCGGATCCTCAACCCGGGTAATATTCGGCGTCATCTTTGCCCAGAGCGGCTTTTTGCTTGCTGCTGCTACCCAGCCACAAACTTCTTCCAGAATCTCTGGATCTTCTCCCATTGCGGATCCCATTTTTCGCTCCGTCAATCCATGCGGGCAGGAGAAATTCAATTCAAAACCGTCCACACCCGTTTCCTGACATCGTTCAACGATCTCAAACCAGGCGTCCTTTCGGTATTCTTCCATGATAGAAGCGATCAGGATCCGGTCTGGAAAGCGGTCTTTGCATTTTTTAAATTCTTCGATCCAGATCTTAAGCGGTCGATCGCTGATTAGCTCGATGTTCTCCCAACCGACCACTTCCTGTTTATCATGGGAAAACAGTTTGGCGTAGCGGGGAGCAACATTGATGACTTTCGAAGCCTCGAGACTGACTGTTTTAGCGATGACGGCTCCCCAACCTTCCTGGAACGCTTTGCTGATTACATTCAGGTTAGTCCCGGGCGGGCCGGACGCGATGATAAACGGGTTGGGTAGATTCAATCCGTCAACAGTAGTTGCTAGGGTCGGCATTCTCCTATTCCCCTCTCTGTTGCAAAGTTAAGCCGACAACGTGAGATGGTTCCGTAGGAATTTCAAGATCGGTTTGCGGCAGGAAACAGGATCGGGAGGGATCGCGTCCTCGCGATCCGTTGTTATTGGAACCCAGCGCGTCCGCAAGTCGTCTGACAAAAATGCATTATGGGGTTCAGACGCACGGTCCAGGCGTGCGGGGACGCGCGCCCTCCCCGCCCATCCCCCTCCTTTTTCCTTTGCCTGCCTTTACTACTGGCGACATCGTTGTTTGCTAGTCGTGACGAGGTTTCCCATGCTGAATCCGAAACGAACGGTTGCCGAACTCAAAGAGCTCCGCGCATTGACGGCGGACGAAAATGGAGCCCAACGCGTGGCTTTCACTGAAACCTGGAGTCGCGCGCGAGGCTGGCTCCGGGAGAAGTTGCAAGCATTGCCGGTTGAGATTCACTCCGATCCCGCGGGGAACGTTTGGGCCACACTCCGCGGCAAATCGGAGCGATCATTGTTGATTGGTGGTCATATTGATTCGGTCCCGAACGGCGGCTGGTTGGATGGTTGCCTCAACTTGCTGGCCGGCGTTGAGATCCTGAGACGAGTCAACGAGCAATACGATGGTAAACCTCCGGTCACAGTCCGGTTGGTCGACTGGGCTGACGAAGAAGGCGCAAGATTCGGCAAAAGCTTGTTCGGATCGTCTGCCTGTTCCGGAAATCTCGACCTCGAAGAAGCGCGTACCCTGGTCGACAAGGACGGAGTTCGTCTGCCGGACGCATTGAAGAACGTAGGAATCGACCTGGAGCGAGCGAAAGAAAGCGGCAACGAATTGAAAAATGCCGCTGCCTATATCGAATTGCACATCGAGCAGGGACCAGTGCTTCTCAATCTGGGTCTGCCGCTGGGAGCGGTTCTGGGCACCTTCGGTGTTGAACGACACGCCATCACCTTTCACGGCCAAGCTGCACACTCGGGCAGTACCCCCATGCACGTCCGCAAAGACGCCTTTCTGGCTGGGGCAAAAATGAGTCCCGAGATCTATCGGATCGCCGCGGCTCACGGTGGCGTTTGCACAATTGGTTCGTGCACGACAAAACCCGGCATCGTGACCAGCGTGGTCGAAGACTGCCGTATTACCCTGGATCAACGACACTTGGATGCAGTGGGCTTGTCAAAAATGCTGGAAGACGCGAAGCAGGCCAGCCAGAAGTTTGCCGAGCAAGGAAATGTCCGCGTAGCTTGGGAACGAATCTGGCAAATCGAGCCGGTCTTATTTGATCCTCATTTAATCGGCCTTTGCCACGAGGCCATCGAAGAGACCTGCGGCAAGACGCATCGCCTTCCGTCAGGCCCGCTCCACGACGCCGCTGAAGTCGCCCGGGCCGGTATTCCAACCGTCATGATGTTCGTTCAAAGCCTCCACGGTATCAGTCACAACAAAATCGAAGACACCGAAGAAGAACATTTGGAACTGTGCGTCACCGCTTTCGACCAACTGGCCGAGAAAGCCATGAACCTTATCGCCTAGCTGCAGATTACAAAAAAGATATTAGATCCGCAGATTACACAGATTACGCAGATTTCTAAGAGAATACGGACGAAAGTCCCTATGACTGAATCGAATGCAACGCCGGCGCACTCCGGCAAAGTCGCATTCGCCTAAGCATTATTTGTTATATAGGCCAGCGGAGACGAACTGCCTCTCACACCGTAATCTGCGTAATCTGTGTAATCTGCGGATTTTTAAACTCTTGGGTTCGGTGTCAGTTGTGGCTCGATTTCGCGCCCTCTCCAAGCCAGTCTTTTCTTTGCGTCTTTGCGGCTTTGCGTGAGATTTTGGCTTCGTTACGGCTTTGCTGCCTCGCGTAATCTGCGGATCTTATTTTGGATTTATGAAAACGCCCGAACTTCCCCCATTTGACTACACACCCAAGCCTTACACCGGTCCGTCCGCTGAGGAAGTGTTCGCCCTCCGGAAACAGTTCCTGAATCCGGCGCTGTTTCTTTATTACCAGAAACCGATGATGATCGTTGAGGGCAAAGGGCAATATTTATTCGACGAGAAAGGCCGGCGTTATTTGGATGGCATCGCCGGGATTGCCACGGTCATCGTCGGTCATTGTCATCCAGACGTGGTAGCGGCGGCCAACCGCCAGAACGAGACACTCCAGCACGCCACGACTATCTATTTGCACCCGAACATTGCTGAATATGGGCGCGATCTCGCCGCAAAAATGCCGGGCGATCTCAAAGTTTGCTACTTTGTCAATTCAGGGTCGGAAGCCAACGATCTGGCGATCTTGATGGCGCGAGCTTTTACCGGGAACTACGACATCATCGCGCTCCGGAACGGTTATCACGGCGGTAATGCAAGCGGGATGGCGTTAACTGCGCATCGGACCTGGAAGTTCAACGTTCCGCACAGCTTCGGCGTTCATCATACCATCGCTCCCTACCCCTACCGTGGACCCTACGGAGCTGATTATCCGGATGCCGGTAAAGCGTACGCGGACGACGTGCTCAATTTGATCGAATACGCAACGCCCGGTCGAGTGGCCGGATTTATTGCCGAGTCAATCCAAGGAGTCGGCGGAACCGTTATGTTCCCGGATGGCTATCTCAAGCATGCCTATCAACATGTGCGAGCAGCAGGAGGTGTGTGCATCGCTGACGAAGTCCAAACCGGTTTTGGCCGTACCGGCGAGACCTATTGGGGTTTTGAAAGTCAGGGTGTGATACCCGACATCGTAACCATGGCGAAAGGGATCGGAAACGGTGTTCCCCTTGCTGCTGTGGTAACCACGCCGACCATTGCGAAGAGTCTGACCGAACGCATCCATTTTAATACTTTCGGGGGAAATCCGGTCGTTTGTGCGCAGGGTCGCGCGGTGCTGCAGGTGATCGACCGCGAAAAACTACAACAGAATGCCCAGGACGTAGGAAATCATCTCATCCGTGGCTTTAATGAACTAGCCAAGAAGCATGATTTGATCGGCGACGTTCGCGGAAAAGGACTGATGCTCGGCGTTGAGCTGGTGAAAGACCGGAAAACCAAGGAGCCTGCCAAAGAGGAGTGTGCCCGGGTACATGAGCTCACCCGCGATTTAGGATTACTCGTTGGTAAAGGCGGCCTCTACGGGAACACGCTTCGAATCAAACCGCCTTTGTGTATCACTGAGGCGGATGCGGATTTCATGATTGATGTTCTTGATGCAGCGCTGACGGCGGTTTGACGGTCCCTCGCCTGAGGCTCGCCGCCGAATAGCAAATAGCAAATAGCAGATAGCAAATTCGCTCGCTGCCCTGCGCTGGTTTGCTCGACGGCCTATTTGCTATTTGCGATTTGCTATTCCTTAGCGAGCATCAGGCGAGCTAATGAGCATTGCGGCCCGCCTGGATCGGTTACCGGTTTCGAAGACCATTTTTAAAATGGTGACCCTGATATCCTTGGGCGCATTCTTTGAATTTTACGACATCTTCCTGACCGCCTACATCGCTCCCGGACTTTATAAGAGCGGTATTTTCAACCAAGCCAGCAACAATGTTTTTGGCCTAGATAACTTCGCCACATTTATCGCGGTTTTCTTTGCCGGGCTCTTTGTAAGCACCCTCTTTCTCAGTCGGATCGCGGACCATTTCGGCCGCAAGACGATCTTTAATTTCTCGTTGGCGTATTGGTCACGCTCAGCGCTAATTTCATGTCCTTTGCCTTTCACGCCTATCAAGCGGAGCTGTATCCGACCCGGATCCGGGCCCAAGGGGTCGGCTTCATCGCCTGTTGTATGATTGTCGTGGTCATCTCCATCAGCGTCTTCGGGCCTCGCACCAACCTCCTGAGTCTGGAACAGATCAATGAGGGGCCGGAAAGGTAATCTGGAGCCGATTTTCGTGGACAGGGGAGGGTCTTTGTACCGAAGGGACTACGAGACTGAGCCCGGGGTTTTAACCCCGGGAATACGCAAAAAACGAATCCGCCCTGAAGGGGCGGCAGATTGTTATGATCGACGACTCGTTTATTCGCGTCGACAAAGCCGAGGCACCGGTTCTACCGCCCCTACAGGGCGGGTGCCTTTCTTCGGCAATCCTGGGGTTAAAACCCTAGGCTTAGTCCTATCGTCCCTTTGGAATTACGCCCGACAAGCCGGTCGGGAACCGCCCTATACTTTCGTATAATAGATTCGCCTCCGAGTTTTGCCGTAGTTATTTGCAAACTGCTGTACTCGAGGGCAGCATGAACCAACGAAAGAACCCCTCAGCAGTCACGACAGGCCACTAAAACCCGGCGTTACCGGAAAAAGAAAGACATTTTATGAACCCGTCTAGCATCAAGGAACAACAGCAGCGAAAATTCAGAACCCAGCCCGGCTTTATTGCTGCTCTGGACCAGAGCGGCGGCAGCACCCCAAAGGCGCTGCATGCTTATGGGATCAAGGAGGGCGCTTGGTCCAATGACGAGGAAATGTTCAATCTCGTACATGAGATGCGCGCGCGCATCATCACCAGCCCCGTCTTCAATGGCGACCGAATCATCGGCGCGATCCTGTTCGAGGGCACAGTGGACCGGGACATCGAAGGACTACCAAGTGCGGATTATCTCTGGAACGTGAAGCGCATCGTACCGTTCCTGAAGGTGGACAAAGGTCTAGTCGAGGAGAAGGACGGGGTCCAATTGATGAAGCCGATCCCCGGGCTGGCTGCCTTGCTCGATAAAGGCAATGCGAAGCACGTCTTCGGAACCAAAGAGCGCTCTTTCATCAAGCAGGCCAACCCCGCCGGCATCAAAGCGATTGTCGACCAGCAGTTCGAGTTGGGGGAGCAGATTATCGCGGCTGGACTCGTACCGATCATCGAGCCGGAAGTGGATATTCACTGTCCGGAGAAGGCCAAGGCAGAAGGACTGCTTAAAGCTGCCCTTCTCGAGGGGCTCAACAAGCTCCGACCCGGCCAGTTGGTCATGATTAAGATCACGTTGCCGGAGGAAGCCAACTTATACGCCGACTGTATCAAACACCCCAACGTCCTGAAGGTGGTGGCGCTGTCCGGAGGCTACTCGCTGAAGGAAGGCGATGAACGCCTTCGTCAAAATCACGGTGTCATCGCGAGCTTCTCGCGGGCGTTGCTGGACGGGTTATTGCTCCAGCAATCCGATGCCGAGTACAACGCGGTGCTGGATTCAGCGATTCAAAGCATCTACGAAGCGTCCAACACCTGAGTTGGGACTGGTGGCGCTTGAGGGACAGGTTCGCCAAACTGGTGATTTGACCTGTCCCTCGCGAGGCGCTTCGTCGCGCGGCGCTCTTGTCCGTGAAGATTGAGAGGCCACACAACAGAGCGCGGACCGAATCCAGGCTGTGCATCACCAAGTTCCTCTGTTGACCACGGCCTCGCAAGCGAGGCGCGCTTGAATTAGTGAGCTGCAACGGCGCCGCCTGCTTGGGTCTTCTTGCACAGCCAAATCGTGCCGGACCCAACTAAGAGAATAATGCCAAGAACCAGAAAGCATTCGCTATAGGCCATCACAAACGAGTTCGTTTGAATCGAAGCTTGGAGCATTCGATAGGCCTGTTGCATGGCGCCTGCTGGATCTCCCGTATGTTGCAGGTTCTGGGCGGATTGGTTGGATAGATATTGTTGCACGTAAGGGTTATAGGGCGTCACTCCTTCTCCTATCCGGAAATCATGAAATTGTTCACGTTGAGTGATCATGGTGCTCAACAGCGCCGTGCCCAGGCTGCCACCCAGGTTTCTCATGATATTGAAGAGAGCCGATCCGTCCGCCTGTTGTTCCCTGAGTAGCCCAGCGGTTGCCACCGCCGATAGAGGCACGATCGTGAACGGTTGCCCCAGCGCGCGGACGATATTGGCGAGTTGAAATTGCGGTCCACCATACTGGGGATTCATGTAAATATTCATCAAACAGCTGCCCCCGAAAATCAGCGCCCCAACAAAGACGATCAAACGAAGGTCGAACTTTTTCATGAGACGGGGGACGAACGGGAAGATCAGAAGTTGCGGGAGCCCAATCAGTACCATGGCTTCGCCGGTTTGACTGGCGCTGTAGTTTTGGACCTGCTCAAGGTATTCCGGCAAAAGAAACACGGAACCGTATAAACTTGCGCCCATGATAAAATTTACTGCCGAGGCCAAGCCTAAGTTGCGGATCCGGAGTAAGCGCAGATTGACAATCGGAGTTTTGCTGACGAGCTCGCAGATAATAAAGAGAGGGATGAAAATTACCGCGAGCGTAAAACAGCGTTGGATAAAGACGCTGGTAAACCAATCGTCATTTTGCCCTTCTTCCAGAAATGCGATGAGCGAGCCTAGTCCGATGGCCATAAAAACCGTACCGAGCCAATCGCCTTTCCAGAATAAAGGCATATTCAGCGGTTCTGGATCGACCGCGAAAAGGATCGCGGCCAGCATTATCGCACCGGGGATAAGATTGATGTAGAAGACCATCGGCCAGCCATAGTTGTCTGTAAGCAGACCACCTATGTAAGGTCCAATAGCGGGCGCTAAAGTGGCGGTAACTCCGAAGAGGACCAACCCAACAGCACGTCGTGAAGGAGGCAGCTGGGTGTTAATCACCGTGAATGACATGGGAATCATCACACCTCCGGTGAATCCTTGGAGCGCCCGGTAAAAAATCATCTGGGTAAGCTCGGTGGCCGTTCCGCAAAGCCCGGAAAACACCAGGAACAAAGAAACATTTACCAGAAGATAGAGGCGTACCCCGAAAACTCGTCCCCACCAGGCGGTGAGCGGAATCGTAATAATTTCCCCGATCAGATAGCTCGTGGAAACCCAGGAAGCTTCGACAGAGGTGGAGCCGATCCCGCCGGTGATCTCGCGCAGGGAGGCATTGGTGATCTGGATGTCGAGCACCGCCATAAAAGCTCCCAGAATCGTACCCAGGACTGCAATCCAGGTGCGTAGGCTGACATGTTCTTCTTGTGATGATGTGACATAACGTGAGAGGTGGTGCGAAGTGATCAGTGATCAGTAACCAATAATCGGTGCATTTCGGACCGACCGCAGTACTCCATAACTCCAGTACTCCGTCACTCCGCGCGGCCGGATTCGAGGACGGCCTGTCCGACGAAGCCAAAGCTCTATGTTGCCAACCGCTGAATGTCGGCCTCGCAAGCGAGGCGCGCTCCACAACCGGGACGTTGGCGAAGGCGGAAGGACGACGACGAAAACAGCCTGCCCGACGTAGCTCATGGTTTGTAAGCCGCAACCCCTTTTGGCCAGCGAAGTCGGGAGAACGAAGTCCATGGTCAGTGGCGGCCGTTACTGCACGACTCCGATTGCGGGAGCACCATGAATTTGCGTGATCGGCTCGCTCGCGAGTTGATGCGATGGCTTTTGGTTTTCCGGGGCTTCCGGATAGGGTTTATCGATCAGTGGTTGGGTAACGGCGATGCTGGGTTCCGTCGATAGGCCAGGAACAATTTTGTCACGAACAGCTTTGATACTTTCCGGATCGAACAAAATTTTTACCGGTACACGTTGGACGATCTTAATAAAGTTGCCCGTGGCGTTGTCCGGCGGAAGCAAAGCGAAATTCGAGCCGGTGCCAGGTTGGAGACTGTCAACCCGACCCTTGAACCGGTAGTGCGGCAACGCATCGATTTTGATGTCGACCGGCTGGCCCACCCGGATTCTCTCCAGCTGCGTCTCTTTGAAATTTGCTTCAATCCAGACATTGTCCTCGACCACCGCCATCAACGCCTGACCCACGGAAACCCGGTTTCCGGTTTGAACCGATTTTTCGGCAATCCGCCCGGAAACTGGAGCCACGATGGTGCAGTAGGAAAGTTGGAGTTCCGAATTCTTAACTTGCGCCTGAGCGGCTGCGGCTTCGGCACGCGCCGCTTCTTCTTGAGCATGCGCCACCTTCAGATTTTCCTTAGCCACATTCACCGCTGCCAGGTTGGCTTTGTACGTAGCAACGCTGGTCTCGGCCTGAGACTGAGCCGTGTCGAGGTCCTGTTTCGAAATGACTCCCCTACCCTGGTAGAAGAGTTGGTTGTTCCGCTCAAAAGTGCGCTGCAAATAGTCGGAATTTGCCTTAGCAGAATCGGCCTGGGCTTGCGCCTGGGCTAACTGAGCCTCGACCAGCGGTATCTGCGCAATTGCCTGCAGGAGTTGGGCTTGAGCTTGCAGGTAGCTAGCCTCATCCTTTTGCAGTGCAACCTGGTAATCCCGCGGGTCCAGTTTTAAGAGGGGTTGCCCGGCAGTAACATGCCAGTTGTCGTCAACCAAGACCTCTTGGACCGTACCCGTGATGCGGGAGCTGATCTGGTGGGTATAACCGCTGACATAAGCATCGTCGGTGTCCTCGTGGGTAGAAGCATACATCCAATACCGGACACCGAAAAAGAGGCCGAGGATGGCAATTACGGCGCCGATAACCACAAAACGGCGGGGTGGACCGTTCCTTTGTTTGCCTTTGCGATCGGCATCGCTGTTTTGATTCGCGCTACCCGCAGGCGGTCGAGCTGCAACGTGATTGAGCGGAAGCGTTTTTTCTTGGACTGCCATAAGCGTGTGTTGGTTTGAAAAAGGTCAAAGCGAAGGGCTAAGAGCGTCGAGCTCGAAGATTTCACTAGTTGACCAAACAAATTTTGTGATTACGTTACGTAACGTCATCATTTAAATTTATGTTGTCAAGTGCTTCTGTCATTCCCGATCCAACCGGCCTCTTCCCGGAGCCCGAAGCGGACGGTTTGCTTTTGGTCTCGAGAAAAATTCACTCAAATAAACTTCGCCCCAGGCCTCGAAAAAGAACGCCTCAAACCCGGCCCAGAACGGGAAACCAACGCAATCCGCTGTTGCACCAGGCGATCATTGCTGCCGCTACCGAAGTGCTGACCAAGAAAGGACCGTCCCGTTTTACCATTGAGGCCGTAGCAAAATTGGCCGGATGCGGCAAACCCACGATTTACCGATGGTGGCCGTCCCGTCATGCATTGCTACTGGAAGTCTACCTTCAAACCTCCAAACGAGAGGTGGTTGAGGCCGAAGGAAAAGACCTAGCGAAAGATCTCGCCATGATGCTGCGAAAAGTCTGGCGATTGTGGCGCGACGATTATAGCGGGTCTCTTTTTCGCCTGATTCTATCCGAAATGATGCTCGACAAAGAAGGGGCCCGCTATTTGCGCGAGGTCTTTATTCCGAAACGGCAAGCTTTTACGGCAATCGCCTTTCAAACGGCGAAAGATCGCGGGGAAATTTCGCCGGAACTAGACATCAAATTCCTACTGGATCTCTTTTATGGCTATTCGTTTTTCCGCCTGATAACGGCACAACTCGACGACGATGAGATCCCCGACCGAATTAGCGCCACTATTGCCAAACTCGCGCGGAGCGGTGTTCCGGATCCCGGGCACGCGGCGAACGGGCGAAACGGCGAACGGGCGTGTGGGCGCGCCGGCGACACGGGCGTAACGCCGATGCGGAGGCCTTTTAGCTCTGGGTGCGACCTGGTCCCGTGGAATTGCGTTTTCTTTTAGGGGCATAGGTGGTTTAGTTGATTCTTCGATGGCCCTTTTGCTTAACTAACTCTTTTCCATGCCTCGAAGAAAAACGGCTCTGACCCGGCCAAGAACGGGGAACCAACGCAATCCAGTGCTGCACCAGGCGATCATTGCTGCCGCCACGGAAGTGCTGGCCAAGGAAGGGCCAACCCGTTTTACGATTGAGGCAGTCGCAAAATTGGCCGGATGCGGCAAACCCACCATCTATCGATGGTGGCCCTCCCGACCCGCGTTGCTATTGGAAGTCTTCGATCAGGCGGTTGCCCAAGAGTTGGTTGAACCCGAAGGTAAAGATCTGGCGAAAGATCTCGCCACCATGCTGCGAAAAGTCTGGCGACTCTGGCGAACCGAGTCGATGGGGCCACTTTATCGCCTGATTCTATCCGAAATGATGCTCGAAAAAGAAGGAGCCCGCTATTTGCGCGAGGTCTTTATTCCTAGACGTCAGGCTTTCACCGGGCTTGCGTTTCAAGCGGCCAAAGATCGCGGCGAAATTCCCGCAGACACGGACGTTAAATTGCTGATGGATCTTCTCTATGGCTATTCGCTGTTCCGCCTGATAACGCGACAGATCGACGATGATGAGATCCCCGACCGAGTTAGCGCCGCCATCGCCAAGCTTGCGCGGAGCGACGTTCCCGCGGTCGTGCGAACGAAGAAGCGCGCGGGCACGAGGCGGGCGAGTGGGCGATACGGCGATACGGCGAAGGGGCGCATCGGCGAAACGCCGAACGCCGAACGCCAAACGCTAACCGCTAACCCCTTCACGTTTAACCGCTCTTAAGGCTGGTTCGTACGCTTCTTTCCGCGCTTAGGCGCAATAACTGGTTGGGCGTTATGCCGGGTTCTATTTACCCGGATGCAAAAGCTTTCTGGGATCTCACTCGAGCTGCCGGAGAACGCAAGCCGGCCGAGGTCTGACTGCAGTTCTTCTCGGTTTGGTTTTGGCGTCCGGCGCTCGTGGCCAACAGGTTGGCGCCCTTGGTCCGGTCGATTCCGACAAAGAGCCGGTTTCTAAAGCCGTTCAGCCTTTACCGACTGCCTCGCTCGATTTGTCTAAGGTCATTGATCTGAACATAGACTACTCGTTTCTCGCTCGGGAAAATCTGCCAAACAGTCAATCGGCTTATGGCCGGATTGGCGAGCAACAGATCGGTGTACGAGCAAATTTGAGTCTGCCGGTCAACGAGCAACTGTCTCTAAGCATTGGCGGCTTCTACAATAATTTCCTTTTTGATTTGGGGAATCCGAACGCTTTCCCCCGCATTCCGCTCGTGGATAACTTGGGGACTGTCGGCGCTAGCTTTGGCTTTGTATACAAGGCGTCCTCTACATTCTCAATCTTAGGAGAAGTGTCGCCCGACTTCAGCGGCGATCTAAACAAACTGACTAGCAAAGACTTCCAAATCGGGGGGATGCTTGCAGTTCGCTACTCTCCTTACGGCAATGACAAACTGTTTTTCTTGCTGGGTATCCGCACAAGATCCGACGCGCAGCTCGTGGTCGCGCCGGTCGTCGGCGTCCGTTGGCAGCCGAACGACGTATTGACATTCAATTTGACAGTGCCTCGACCGGAGATTGACTGGAAACTGAGTCGCCGAATCACCCTCTTCGCTGACGGCCAATTTAACGGCGGCGATTTCCGGGTTCCGGATTCGACCGGTACTGCTATCGGCAAGCCTCAATTTAACAACGCGGTCCTTACCTATCGCGAAATCCGACTTGGAGGAGGTCTGCGCTTGAAAATTCTTCCATTTGCCGCTGTGCAAACGGAGGCAGGGGAAGCGCTGGGTCGTGATTTCGATTACTATCGCATCCACGAGAATCTGAAGGTGAACAATGCGCCATACATGGACACGAAGCTCATTTTTTCGTTCTGAATGCGCGGGGCCATGGCGCCCGAATCAGGGAGGGCGCGCAGCCTGTCCGACGAAGAGTGAAAGGGGAGGGGAAAGTGGGTAAGGAGTGGGAGGGGGGATGGGTGGGGTGCCTGTGGCTTTTCGGTTGTTTGCCCTTTCGCTTGGCGAAGCCGGATCCCCGCGCGCCGCGAGGACGCGTCCCAGCGAAAGAACGAAATGACCGGAAAAAGGAGAGAAAAAAAGAAGAGAAGAAAGAAAAAGAAAAAGAGACTGATAGATAAAGTAATATTGAAAATAAAATCAGGCTACAAGGCCAGTTCAATTTCGTCATGATTAGCGGTTCAGCCCATGACTTGCCCAGAGGCGGACGGGTTGTAGAGCAGAACGTTAAGGCAGCGTTAGCGGCGGCATATGGACAGGAAGAAATAGGAGGAGACCCTATCTTCTTGGAAGAAGAAAGATAACTACAGCAAACGCGTGGCGCAGATCACCAGGCAACAACGGTATCCGCAGGAAGAAGATAGAGCCGAGTTTCTTGCCTCGACAGCGCGCGGGATATCGACATACGCCGTAACAATTGAAAAAAGGGTATAGAAAAAGACTAAGGACATCTTAGTTAGCATCTCTAGTAAGTCGGTTGCATGCAGTAGCAGGACGAGAATAACAAGCTCACACCAATATTAGGTGAGCATATGGAAAGCGAGCTCGAATGAGGGCGATTCGAAATTTCGTAGCCGTAAATCAAGAGCCATCGAAAGCTACACGACAATGGTTTCGTTATAGACGATAAGAATTCATTTGGACATGGAATGATATGAAGAGAGTTCGATCAAAGCTTGAGCTAACGAAAAGAAAGGAAGGTAAGATAAAGAAAGGTAAAAAGAGTACGACTGGTTAATGGAATGGATTTAATTGCGGAGATGAAAATACGCGACTTTCCAAAGAAAGGGGTTCAGCGAGATACCGATCATATTAGCGACTCGCTATTCTCATTGATATCGCATCATGCGTGGCCGGTAAGCGCCTGCTCAAGGAATGGAACTTGTGTGGCCTCTGCGGCCTGAGAAGAAAAAGATCTCGGTGAAAGAAATGAGCTTGACGGGATTGTCGTTCACGTGAGGTCTCGAATAATGTTCCTACTATCTCTGTTTTTTTACTTTACTCTTTTCGCTTTTCATTTGATTTCTTGTGCTTTTGCTAAAGCGACTTTGTGTAGCGTTCTCTCGTGAGTTCGATGAGGCGGCTTCGACGTCTGTGGGCGACGCTTGATCGTGACAAGCGTCGCGTTGCAAAAAGTCCACCATTTTCCCCATCGCCGTCGCTCGATGTCAAGCCGTTCGGCAAGGGCGCTGACCGCGGCGCTTCCAATTGGTTTAAGGCGCCAGGGTCAGAAATTGTGTGATCCGAAGCCCCGAGGCCTCAAGATGGGCGTCATAGAAGCGGGAGATCTGGCGCGCTGCCTTCCTCATGGCGAAGCAGTTGCACTGATCGATCCCGAGTGATTGGTTGACCTGCAGCATCCTTAATCTCTCACGACATCGTTAAATTGTCCGAAGCCGCGCTGGTCAGACAAAAGCCTTCCGATGTTTTTCGATGAAAGCCGAGATCGAAAACGGCGGCTTCGGTGATCTTCCCACCCATCGTTGGTCCGCGAAGATACCTTCCGGTAGTCTGCGCGACTTCGACGAGGTGCTGCCCAGGAACGGTGGAAACTTGTACGCTCGATCTTTTGCTTGAACACCTCAATGGAAGTCGGCGCGTACTCGATCTTCGCTCCGAGCACCTCGCTCATAGCAGCGGCGATTCGGTATGGTTCATCTCGACCGGACCATGGAGGGTGTAAATTTTACCTTCGCAGCCGGCTGGCTTTGAAGAAGGTAGGCGATGACCTCTGATCCTCCGCGCTGATCGGGCTGACGCCCATTTTCGAAGGGAAATTCGATCTTTTTCTGGCCTTAACCTCCTTCGAGAAATTCGGGCAGAACAGTTAGTCTGCTAATAGGTGGGGCGAAGATGCGTCGTGTCCACGTCTGACCAGTCGAAGACTTGTTCAGAAACTCAGTGGTCCTGCGCGGCGTGGCTCGTTGACTCTCGCCGTGCCGAAATCTGCGACATGTTGACGATTGCGTGACGCCGGCTTCCTTCGCGGCCTGTGCGAAATAAGCGGCGGCGCTGTTGATACCCGGCGCGATTGGATGAAGGAAATAGGCCGAGCTGATGCCTCCATGGCCGCACGGATGTGATCGATGTCGGTGGAATCGCCGACGGCAATAGCAGCTCCGCGCTGTCTCAAGGCGGCCGCCGCTCGTCATCCGAGCGCACATAAGCTCGGATGCGCTTTCTCATCTCCAACAGATGTCGATGGCGAACCGCGGTACGACCGGTGGCGCCGCTCACTAGAATGTCAGCTTGATTCATGATTTTTCTTTACTAAGAGCTTGCTCCTATCTACCTACGAGCTATGCTTCTATCGTCAAGCTGTTTCGACGCACTCGTGCACGCGCTGCCCCCCCCCCCCTTAAATACCAAAATCATACGTGTGAAACCGATAATGTACTAACCTCTATTATGTCTAACTATATTCCGTTAAAAAAAAAAAAAACTTCACCGATCGCGGTCGAATGACGCATCGTGCGTGTGGAACCGAAGTCTTTGGCCTTTGATGGCTCGTGTCCGCTCGCTGTGGTAGAGTGGTGCAAATTATATCCGATCTCTCTTGCTAAAACGGTACCTCTTCTAGATAATAGGTCAGTATCAGATTAGTTTCTCTGTTTCTAATTAGGTTTTTTCTTAAATTTCCGATTTCGTTCAGGCTATCAAGTAGCATTCAATTTTTCTTGCTTTTTTTTATCTTCTTCTTTTCCTCTCTTTTTTTTTTTTTTTCATTTTTTTTTTTTTTTTTTTTCTCCATTTTTTCACTATTTTCTTTTCCTTTCCTCTCCTTTTTTTCCTTTATCTCTCTATTTCTTTTCTATTCTTCCCTTCTTTCTCTATCCTATTTTACTCCTCCCCACTCCTCACGCTCCCCTCTCGTGATTACCGCTTAAGCCTGCCAGACTATTATCCTGTGCTCGGTTTTGTTTAGCTCCTTTCGCTCCCTCCCCTCATAGTCGCTGGAGTCGCGCGCACTCTCATCTCCCCGCAGTTTTCCGGCGTCTGGTGGCGAAGCCAGATCGCGGCGCCACGAGGACACGCTCCCAGCGCATCAGGCTACAAGGCATTCCACCATTTCCCGCCGTAGCGATCGGGTTCAAACTTGCCCTCAAGCTGGAAAACCGCGTTTCATGTGCTCGAGCTGCGCCTGCCTCTAAACAACAAACCCCCCCCCTCCCCCCCCCCAACCCCCCCCCCCCCCAAAAAAAAAAATGGCTGGCCGGCAGTACCACACTGGAATCGCAAAGATACCTCGCTACACCCCCCCTGCGGAAACGTTGGCCCCGTCAGGTCTGCGCCGCCCCTCCCCATCCTCTCAAGCTCGTCCGTGTGGCAGAGCCTCGACCTGCGCGCGCATCCTGATCTCAACGGACGCCTGCACCTAGCCCAAAGTACGCAGCGGAACTGCCAGCGCGCGGCGTGAGGCGTACCAGCGCAACTGAGATCGCAAAGATCGCTCCTGATGTTTCTTTCTTCGAGCACTTTTTTTTTTTTCCCCCCCCCCCCCCCCCCCCCCCCCCCCCCCCCCCCCCCCCCCCCCCCCCCCCCCCCCCCCCCCCCCCCCCCCCCCCCCCTCCTCTCCTCTCTGGCTGAACGCGGCTTGGTCGCGTCGACGCCGACCAGCGTCGTGAAAACCCAGCTCCTCAGCGACAGCAACAAAATAGAGCTTATGTGGTACTTCACGGAGGTCTCGATTCTCAATGCTTCGCAGCACCCAACACCACCCTCCTCCCTCTCCCAACTCATCTCCCTCCCCCCCCCCCCCCCCCCCCCCCCCCCCCCCCCCCCCCCCCCCCCCCCCCCCCCCCCCCCCCCCCCCCCCCCCCCCCCCCCCCCCCCCCCCCCCCCCCCCCCCCCCCCCCCCCCCCCCCCCCCCCCCCCCCCCCCCCCCCCCCCCCCCCCCCCCCCCCCCCCCCCCCCCCCCCCCCCCCCCCCCCCCCCCCCCCCCCCCCCCCCCCCCCCCCCCCCCCCCCCCCCCCCCCCCCCCCCCCCCCCCCCCCCCCCCCCCCCCCCCCCCCCCCCCCCCCCCCCCCCCCCCCCCCCCCCGCCCCCCCCTTATGCGGGAGAACCGAGGCCGGTACGTAACACACTGGATCGCGTATCAAGTCGCTAAGAGAAGATCATTACAATGATTTCGATGATTTTGGTAGTGCGACATCTCGTTGACGCGACTAACGAAGACGGAGCACGGCCGCAGGTAACCGGAGGGCCTTCTATCACACCGTACCCCTAACGGGACTAACTACGGAACGCGATAGGAAGACAGAACTCATTCACTGATCAGCTCGCATAGAGGAAGAAAGAGTGAAAGAAAAATCTAGAAGTATGAATAAATGCAAGTAGTTACTTGCATAGCTAAGACCTATACCATTATTCCAAATTAACTAAGACAACGGGCTCTACGGTGAAGAGATAGGGAGCGTATTCTGAGAGCCGCCGAAAACTTTGCTAGCGACGGTTTTCAGGGTGCGACCACTCGGGAAATGATGATGAAGCAAAGGTGCAAGAGACGACGCTTTTACGCCACTACGGACGAGAGATGAGCTGCTGCGCGAGACCATTCTTAGCGCGGAGATTTCTCTGAGGAGCTCAACGGGCCACCGCTTCCTGGAAGAACGATTTGACGGGCAATAGGAGCAGTATGTTCAGAAATACTATGCGCTGCTGTTGAAAAGGGAAGAAATAGACAGGGCTAGGTAGATGAGGGAAGAATACTGAGATGGCTGTACGCTGAGCTAGTATGGAAAAGATGGCGCTAAGAGAGCGACAATGGTAGATCGTCTGCGAGAGAAGGAGAGCGGGAGATGTGCGCGCGGACGACGACCTAAGCTGTGCTGTCGATATGCTGCGCGATGCTGTCCACACTGATGCACGTACACGACCTACGGGACGAACGGCTCTTCTGTTGACACCTATCTAAAAACAGTAGTCGCCGTTTTCCTAGAAGGACTTAGGAATCTTAGCAGAATCTGACAAATAATTAGGGCGGATTAAATGACGTTTCTATACAGTTATCTATGGCTAACATATGGTGTGAAAGCTTTGACTGAGCCGCTCGATTGCTTCCGAGATTCGCTCCTTAAAAATAAAGACTGTGTCTACTACGAGCTAGACGCCATTGCGAATTAATGAGTGACTGTAGGTTCAAGCTCATTTTAAAACTTTGCTAGTAGTTACTAGCAATCTGTAACAATGCAGGTAAATACTTCCGATCTATGACTCCATCAGCGTACCACTAAGCACCTTGCATTAAAGCTGGATAGTCGGATTTAACTAAGAAACGGGTTCAGGCAGAGACTGAACTGAAATCTCCAGGAACGATTCTAGACACCAAGAGAAATAGCTAAAAAGGAAGGAGACAATGAGATGAATTATTAAGTCTTTTTAACAGTCGGGAACAGCTGCTAAGAGCAACTATAGAGAAAGACTATGAAGCTATAGACGAGCTGATAGAAAGAAGAGAATCTGCGAGACGAACTGCTGGGCGATTGAAAGATACAACTGCGACATTTATGCGACGGTGAACAGCGCGGCGATTGAGTGAGTTCAACGACGAAGAGAGACTATAGAAAGAAAAGATAGAAGATAACTAAAAGAGATAAAGAAAAAAAAAAAAAAAAAAAAAAAAAAAAAAAAAAAAAAAAAAAAAAAAAAAAAAAAAAAAAAAAAAAAAAAAAAAAAAAAAAAAAAAAAAAAAAAAAAAAAAAAAAAAAAAAAAAAAAAAAAGAAAAAAAAAAAAAAAAAAAAAAAAAAAAAAAAAAAAAAAAAAAAAAAAAAAAGAGAAAAAAAAGAAAAAAAAAAAAGAGAGAAAAAAGAAAGAGAAGAAAAGGAAAAAAGAGAAAGAAAGAAAAGATAGAGAAATATGTACAGGAGAGTAGCCCAAAGTTCCTGCGAAATAGAGCGAACGGGACGGAAAGCATCGTTAGGACACAGGTTAGGTAAGAGGTTTCTAAGAACACTTTTAGGAGAAGGTCTGGTACAGATACTGGCTGTTGTAGGCCTATATATATATGCGCAATCAATGAGCTATCAGTCAACCGATGACTTTCATAGAGGGAAAAGTTACAGGGGTAGAGAAGAAGATAGAAGGGAGGATAGACAAGGTATAAGATGGAGACAATCAGTAGGTGAAGAAAGGGGAAAAGATAGAAGAGATAGATACTAGGGATAAAGATGAAAAGCTAAGGCAGAAACAGGAGGCAAGGGAGAGAAAAGAGGCGAACGCGGCGGCAGAGCAGGCCGACGTTGATCAGCAGATGGCTAAAGTCAAGAGTCTGCAGGCGACGATCGACCAGGACAAGGCGAAGCAAGAATCTTCTCAGGCGCAGGCAGACCAAGACGACGACGACCTGCGCCGTGAGCAAGACCGTATAGCCGGCACGTCGTCTCGATCCAGGATACATCCATTCTCAGGCCGCGAATCGCGCCGCACAGGCGAACCAGGATTCAGCTAGAATGAAGGTGAGTTCGGCCGAGGCGCAGTAGCTAGAAGGGCAGGCTGAGGTACGGACCTATCAAGCACTAGTGCAGGTTGTTCTTGCAAAAGAACAAGAAAACGAGGCTAACGTCGAAGCCGCCAGCTAAATGATACGTACACAAAGCTGTTAGAGATAGAGTAAGGTCAGATCAAGCACAAAGCAGTAGAACAGGGTGACTATGTCCAGGTAGGTGAAAGCCTGGTAGATCTAGATCGAGAAAACATCTATGTGACGGCGAACTATAAGGAAAATGAGCTAGATCTGATGCGCTCTGGACAGCGGGTAGAAATCGAGGTGGATACGCTAGGGGGCAGAAAATACAAAGGTCAGGTAGAAAGTGTTCAGAAGGGTAGCGGCGCAGCGTTCAGCCTCTTACCGCCGGAAGATGCTACAGGGAACTAAGAGAAGGTAGATCAGCGGGTTAGGTGAAAATCCTTTTCGACTCGATTACCGATGTGGGCTTGCCACTCGGACCGGGTGAGTAGGTAGTCCAGACAGTCAAAGTGCAAGATTATCATTATTCCACTCTTCAATTGATGATGGCGGCTGCGTTGACAGGAGCAGCAATCCTAGGGGTTTTTGGTGGGGAACCAGGGCACCCAAAGCAAAGAAGAACGCTTAATTCTCTTATGAAAACTAAGAAAGTGACTCGTGAGCGCAATCCATTCCTTTTAACTGGTAAGCGGCGTTGGCGGCCATTTCGCTGGATCTGGCCGCGTATCTGGCGCGACGACGCGATAAATCATTCATTGAGCCACGGCCCCACACATGTCTAGTCTCGATGCCTGATCAAAACCCGGCTCAAACAGAGCAGCCATGGAAACCGGCTGCTAATCCCTGGTGGATAGCAGCGGGCGTGATGTTGGCGACGTTCATGGAGGTGCTTGATACCTCAGTGGCCAACGTTTCTTTACCGCACATCGCCGGAACGCTCTCGGTTAGTAGCGATGAATCAACCTGGGTGCTTACGAGCTATCTGGTTTACAATGCGGTAATTTTGCCTGCCAGCGGTTGGCTCGGTCGAAAGTTCGGCCGCAGACGCTTCCTGATCACTTGTATTACGATCTTTACGATTGCTTCGGTGCTCTGCGGACTGGCTGACAGCCTGAGTTTTCTGATTCTAGCACGAGTTATCCAGGGTGCGGGAGGAGGCGCTCTGCAACCGGTCTCCCAAGCCGTGATGTTGGAGATTTTCCCTAAAGAGAAGCGGGGAGCCGCCATGGCTGTATACACCATGGGAGTGGTGGTGGCCCCGATTCTTGGGCCCACTCTGGGTGGGTGGCTTACTGACAGCTATTCCTGGCGTTGGGTTTTCTACATTAATCTTCCAGTTGGCATTGTAGCGATCCTGATGTGTCTCCGCTTTCTGGAGGACTCTCCGTACCTGAAGAACAAGCCGGCCGGGAAAATTGATTTCCTTGGAGTCGGGCTCTTGGCTCTATGGATCGGCTGCCTTCAAGTAATGCTCGACAAAGGCCAGGATGCCGACTGGTTTTCATCGAATTTTATTTGTTGGTTGGCAGTGCTCGCACTCCTTGGTTTTGTCATTTTCGTTGTACGGGAACTGACGGCACCAAACCCGATTGTGAATCTGCGCGTGTTGAAGGATCGAAATCTTGCGATCGGGGTCGTCTTAAACCTAACGGTTGGAGCAATCCTCTACGGCACTACCACAGTACTTCCGCTTTTTTTGCAAAGCTTACTTGGGTACACTTCCTACCAAGCGGGCCTAGTAATGACCCCAAGGGGGATCGGGGCGATTATCGGTAGCGTCGTTGCTGGGCGCATTATTTCCAAGATCGATGGCCGTCTCTGGATGGGTCAAGGCGCGGTAATGCTTAGTCTCAGCATGTTTATGATTGGTGCGGTCAGCCTGAACATCTCTCCGAGTAACATCATTTGGCCAATCATCATCACGGGATTTGCTAGCACTTCGATCTTTGTCCCGATGTTCACTTTTGCGGTTGCGACCCTGAAGCCCGAGAACATGGGGGATGCAGCCGGTCTAACCAGCCTGGTCAGAAACCTTGGAGGATCGGTTGGAATATCGTTAGTGACAACTCTGGTGACCCGCGGCACCCAAGCGCACCAGGCTTTGCTGGTTGGACACCTCACGAAATTCGACGCGCCTTTCCGAAGCCAGCTCGCTACGTTGCAACATTCGTTGACCGCTCAGTCGGGCCAAGCTGCGTTGATGCAGGCTTACGGCGTCTTGTACCAGGCTCTTCAACAGCAAGCGGGTCTATGGGCTTACGTGGACAATTTTCGGCTCCTGTCGCTGATCTGTATCGCGTTAGTACCCATCATCGTCCTGTTCAAGAAAGGGAAGGCGTCACCGGGTGCGGCCGCTGGGGCTCACTAACCTGGGCCACCGAATTTCGCCTAGATGCGAAAGACGTCGCGTTTCGAAGAGCTTTTTCTTCCGCACTTAGATGCGGCTATAGCTTTGCTCGTTGGATCGTCGGAAGGGATCAAGACGCACAGGACGTTGTCCAGGAAGCGTATGCTCGCGCGTTGAAAGGGTTTTCCGGCTTCCAAGGAGAAAACCCACGGGCTTGGCTGCTAACCATTGTCCATAACACTGCCAACGGCTGGATTAGTATACCTATAAACGAAGAAAAGCTGATGCCATTTGATGAAGATGCCACGCGGTTCCGATGGAAGTCCTCTTCTCTCAACTGTTCATGAGAGACGACGAGAGCTGTTGGCAGAAGCCTTGAACGGCTCCAGGCTGAGTTTAGTGAAGTCTTGTTCCTGTTAGAGATCGAGAGATGGTCTTAAAGCAATTGCAGCGGCGCTTAACGTGCGGCTGGAAACCGTGAGGTCACGTCTGCAGGGCGCGCGTCGTCGCATGCAACAAGAGCTGACTCAAGGTCGAGAAAGGCAAATCGGAGAATCCCCCTGAAACATTCTCCGGAATCCTCTTCACGCTCGGTTCGCCGCCTCAGTCTTCAGGAGGGCCGAGGGAACGGAGTAGGTCAGGCTCGTTGAGAAGCCGGCGGCAGTGGTTTGTTTAATAAGACGAAGGAGTGAAAAACATCATGGCGACAGAAAAAATCCGGGTTGGCATCATTGGAGCAAGTATGCGCAACGGCTGGGGGCGCGACGCCACATTCCGGCCTTGAGCGCGCTTCCTGAATTCGAGATCACGGCGGTCAGCACGAGCCGCCAGGAAACCGCAGACGAAACGGCCAAGCATTTCGGAATTCCCCATGCTTTTGCCGACCCTTACAGATGCTCCAGCATCCCGACGTGGACCTCGTCTCGATCTGCGTGCGGGTGCCTTTTCACCATCAGCTGGGGATGGCTGCTTTGAATGCCGGCAAGCATCTTTACTGCGAATGGCCGCTGGCGGCCACCACTGAGCAGGCTCAACAGATCTGTGATTTGGCCGTCCGCAAAGGGGTCCGCCACATGGTGGGACTACAAGCTCGCGGAGCGCGCGAGTTCAATCGCGTCAGAGACTTGGTCGCCGAGGGCTATGTTGGCAAGGTGCTTTCCTGCACGATGATCATAGCGACGCCAGCCTGGGGCACCGAATTCACGAATGATTGGGCCTATATGGCAGATCGCTCGAACGGCAATACTCTAATGAGCAGCCCGGAGGACACTCACTAGACGCTCTATGCTTCTGCCTTGGGGAGTTCAAAGAGCTGTCCAGCGTGGTGGCGAATCAGCGCCAGCGCCACACCGTAAGAAAACTCATCATCTGAAAGGAGAAACCCATGCCTGAGCTTTCGCACATCGATCCGCGGAGCGCCGCGCTGTTGGTGATGGATTATCAGGTCGATACCCTCACCAAGTTCATGACGGCTGCGCAGTCCGCCGATGCGATCGCGTGCGTGCCTGATCTGATCGCCATGGCACGAGACACGGGCATGATGGTGCTTCACGTCGTTGTCGCATTCCGGCCCGGCCATCCCGAGGTCAGCCCCCGTAACCCCTGTTCAGCGCGCTGAAGGCAAACGGAATGGCGGTGGCCGGGAGCGAAGGCGCCGCCATCCATCCTGCCGCAGCGCCACGAGAGGGGGAACCGATCGTGGTCAAGCACCGCATCAGCCCGTTCGTTGGCACCGACCTGGAGACGCTGCTGCGCGCCAACGGCATCGACACGCTGGTGCTCGCCGGTGTCCACACCAGCGGCGTCGTACTGTCGACCGTTCGCCACGCCGGCGATCTGGATTATCGGTTGGTCGTCGTCCGTGATTGTTGCGCCGACCCAGATGCAGAGGTGCATGCGACGCTGCTCGACATCGTCATCGCGAAGCAGGCGGCCGTCGTCACCACGGCGGAGCTCGCCGGCGCCCTGCCTGGCAGGTCTTCATGAATAAACGCGAGCGATAGACCTGGAGAAGCGTCGCCACTCCCTCATCAATCCCTTTGCTCCCAGGCAGTGAATGCCTGGCTACGTTCATCAAGTCCCTCCGCCAACAGCACACTCTCTCGAAAAAAATCACCTAGACGAAACGGTCAAACGACGCTTGTAAACAGGAGAACGCTTCGAACGTAGCGATGCGGGCCGGGCCTTCGGGACAAAAGGTCCGGTCTGAAAACTCTGCCCCTCTAGAAACTATTAGACGAAATGCGCAAATGACGCTTGTAAACAGGGAGAACGCCAAACGCCAAACGCCAAACGCCAAACGCCAAACGGCGAACGGCGAACGCCAAATGAACCGCCCACTGCAAACCGAACTCGGCCAGCCGAGCCTAAGCCAAACAATTGATCCGGCAGCGCGGACAGAAATCATCGTGGGCGTCCTGCTTGCGATGTTTCTGGCAGCGCTTGATCAGACAATCGTTTCGCCCGCGTTGCCGACTATCGGGTCGTCATTAGGAAACGCGGAATACCTTTCCTGGATTGTCACCGCTTATCTTCTCACGGCGACAGCAGTAACACCGCTATACGGCAAGCTCGCCGATATCAGAGGGCGGCGTCCGGTTATTTTTGCAGCACTCGGAATTTTTGTAGCCGGATCAATTATCTCGGCTCTGGCTGGATCGATGTTAGTGCTCATTATCGGCCGGGCCATCCAAGGGATCGGCGGCGGCGGTTTGGGCGCATTAGCCATGACGGTTATCGGCGATGTGGTTGCTCCCCGTGAACGAGGCCGATACCAAGGATACATTTCCGGCATGTGGGGGATCGCAAGTTTAGCAGGACCGGTGGTCGGCGGTTTTCTATCTCAAAAGCTGCACTGGTCGATGATCTTCTGGATCAATCTACCGCTAGCTGCGATCGCGATTGCCTTTTTTAACAAGCCGTTGAAGAAACTACCTCCGGTCCGTGGCCAACATAAGTTGGATTTGCTTGGGGCAAGTCTGGTGATCCTGGCCACGACCTGTTTGATGTTACTGTTGACCTGGGGCGGTTCACGGTATGCGTGGGCCTCGCCACAGACTCTCGGACTAATGGCGGTGTCGCTGGTGTTTTGGGTCTTGTTTGGTTTCAGAATTCGGCATTGCGATGAGCCGATTCTTCCGATTGAAGTGTTGAAGAACCCAATCGTAGCAACGGCGACTGCGTCGAACTTTTTCTCGATGGCAGTCAATCTTGGCCTCGGCGTTTATATTCCTCTGTATTTACAAGGGGTTCGGCATCTGGACCCCAGCACCGCGGGTCTGAGCTTGGTTCCGTTGATGGTTAGTATGGTATGCGGCGCCGCGTTCTCGGGCTGGATGACAACCCGATTGAAACATTACAAACGAGTTGCATTGTTTGGGGTAACGATGGCCGCAATGGCCCTCTTTTCGTTGGCGGCTTGGGCCGGAACATTGCCTTACCTTGCGCTAGAAGCTGTCTTTATGATCGCCGGCGCCGGAATCGGGACTTCGTTTCCGTTAGTCATTATCAGTGTGCAAAACGCAGTGGACCCGGCGCATCTCGGTGTGGCGACCGGTGCGGCAACGTTTCTGCGGGCGCTCGGTGGCGCCATCGGTGTCTCAGTTCTCGCTGCTATTTTTCTCGGTTATGGGTTTGCCCAACACGTCGATTCTGGAAAGAGCCTAAGCGATCTCGGACCCCACGCGGCAGCCGCTTTCTCCACAATTTTCTTAACGGCCGGGATCGGACTAATCATCACCGATGTGTTTCTCCTTTTGATGGAAGAGAAACCGCTGCGTAGTAGTGAGCAGTGAACAGTGAGCAGTAAGCAGTGAGAAGTGAGAGGTGATTGGTGGAGGGCCTGCCCTGAGCAAGCCTCAGGGGCGTCGAAGGGGTGATCTGGCATCTCGATAAGCTCGTTGACAGGCAAGCATGTCGGCGCTCGAAGAGGTACTGGTAGACTGTCCTCGGCGTCTGTCAGCCGGCGATGTCAGGGCGCTCTCGGCGATGCCGGCGTTCCTTGGGGCAGGCGCTCTAACGCCGAGTCATGGCGAAGTGAGAGCACGATCACTAGTGCGACAATAGCGACTGCGGCCAGGATCAGTAGCCCATCAGTAAAGCTTCCAGTAGAGTCTTTGATCATCCCCATGACTGACGGCCCGAAGAAGCCGGCGAGATTTCCAATCGAATTGATAATCGCGATACCGCCGGCCGCCGCAGCGCCGGACAGGAAAGCCGTGGGTAACGTCCAGAATACCGGCAGACAGCCAAAAATGCCGAACCCAGCCACGCTGAACGCCACCATTTTCGCGGTCGGATCATTCAGAAAGGCGGCCGCGGCTAGTCCGGCGGCGGCGACGAAGATAGCGAAGCCGGTGTGAAAGCGCCGTTCGAGTTTTACGTCCGAGCGACGGCCCCACCATACGATGGCGACCACGCCCACGGCGTATGGGATAGCCGCGACGAAGCCGGTCTGGAGGTTGGACATGCCGAACGCTTTTACAATCTGCGGCAGGAAGAAGCTCAATCCGTAATTGGCCGCGACGGCGCCAAAATAGACCAGGCTTAGCGCCAGAACGCGCGGGTTGAGCAAAGCCTGCAGCACGCTGTAGTGACGGGCGGCTTCGCGCTGCTGCTCCTCGGCTGCCAGCCGGTCAACCAGCCAGCGCCGCTCGTCGTCGGCCAGCCACTCAGCATCAACGGGCCTGTCGGTAAGATAGAACAGGACTACGACCGACAGCAGTAGGGCGGGCACTGCCTCTAAAATGAATAGCCATTGCCAGCCATGCATCCCGAAGACTCCATCCATCCCCAGAAGCGCGCTGGACACCGGCGCGCCCACGACGGTTGAAAGTGGGATCGCCGCCATGAAATATCCGATAACCCGAGCACGATATGCCGCCGGAAACCACAGCGTTAGGTAGAAGATCATGCCGGGGAAGAAACCGGCTTCTGCCACGCCCAGTAAAAACCGGACCACATAAAACCAAGTCTCGTTTCCTACGAATGCCATCGCCCCAGACATAATGCCCCAGCTCACCATTATGCGCGCGATCCAGCGTCGGGCACCGAAATGCGCCAGCATCAAGTTGGACGGGACCTCAAAGACGCCATACGCCAGGAAAAAGATGCCAGCTCCCAGGCCATAGGCCGACGCCGATAGTCCGAGGTCTTTATTCATCGTCAGCGCTGCGAAGCTGACGTTCACCCGGTCGAGATAAGCGACGAAGTAACAGAGAATCAGAAAGGGGACAAGGCGAACAGATACCCTTGCCATCGTGCGTTGTTCGAGCGTGTCCATTGGGGGGATCGTCGCCCTACCGCCCCTGACGAAGCGCTTCGTAGCGCAGTCCTAGGCACTCCATCAACTCCCGAGGCTATTGTCAAGCGCCTTGCTTGCAGGGTCGACTAGCGTTCGGCGTTTGGCGTTTGGCGTTTGGCGTTCGGCGTTACGGGTCGGGGAACGCGAGCGTATCGTCATTGTGGCCGTACTTGGCGCCTACCAGTGCAGTTTCGGCTGCTTTGAGGAAGGGCTCGCAGTCGCAACAGATCCGCCCAGGTTTGAATCCCAAGAAGTGAGTTCTCGCTCACTTTTGCAAAAGGCGCACACACGGCCAGGACCGTCATTGGGAAGCCCGGTCTCGTAACTCGATTGCCTTTTCGCCCGCCAAATGCTGATTAACTAGCGGAGATGATGGCTGCCCTTTGTTTATTGACCATTGTACTATTCCTCGTGGGAGTGCCGAATCTCTCTCAGGCGAGAATCGGAGATACGCTCCAGCAAGCAATCGAAAGGTACGGGAAAGTTGTGAACAAGGCGCCCGGGAATGAATTCGTGATGTTCAAGGAGGCGTCGTACTATATCACAGCTCACCTTCATGACGATAAGACCGATGCGGTTACCTATGTGAAGACCGGATCCCAGTCCTCGGCTAAGAGCGCTTTTTCCGACGAAGAAATTGAAATGCTTTTGAGGATCAATGGGAACGGTCAAACCTGGGAGCGTTCGCGCACAAAAGCGGGTGCGTACGAATGGAAGACAGAGGATAGAAAACTCCAGGCAGTTTACTCAGAGTCAAAGTTTCTGGTAATCACGACCGCCGGTTACTTGAAGCGGTTAGACGAAGCGGCAAAGAAAAAGAAAACGAGTAAGGAAGAGAATAAGCAAAGAGCTTCGTCTGGTGGCCAGAAGAGCGGGACGGCCAGAAAACGGAGACTCAATCCAACTCCCAGAAAAAGCTCTCAAGCTTACCAGAGCGAGACCTACCTCCAGACCGGTACTTTTTCAAAATCAGGCTGAGGGTTCTTTCGCGGCCGGCTTTGAACTCCTCCAACTCCTTCTTCGCTTCAGTTTCTTTTAGCGAGGGGGATGCCGACTCGTGCCTTCATGTTCGACGATCGGCAAAAATTCCGATCGGCGCAGACACTGGTGCTACTAGTCAAAACTCCTTCGAACAGGCTTTTGATTCCTGTCCATTGCGTCTCGGCCCTGGCCGGTAAATAGACTTGGCCGAATTCTTCAGGTTCGGCCAGAGTTTCCCGGACGTGCCGTTTCGCTGCTTCCAGCTCATAGCAAAGGAAAGCAAGCGTTTGCATAAAACTCCTTCCCAACGGGCGGGCGCTCCGCTCACAGACTTATCGGACCGCCGGTCACCGTTGTTAAGGAAAAGTCTTCCAGGGGGTGCCGATCCTCCAATATATTAAAGCTTCAATGCTGATAGCTTTCGGCTATTGTCGGCTTGTGGAGCTCAGGCATCTAAAGTACTTCGTCGCCGTAGCTGAGGAATTGAATTTTGGCCGAGCCGCTCGCCGTGTCCATATCGCTCAACCGTCGTTATCCAAACAAATAAAACAACTCGAACTAGAGTTAGGATTTCCGTTGTTTTACCGCACTAAGAAAAAGGTTGAGCTTTTAGAGGCGGGCTACGTCTTGCTCGATGAAGCGCAGCGGCTCCTGCGCCAGGCCGATAAAGCAATCCAGAGCACGCAAAGGGCACATGCCGGCCAAAGCGGAATTTTGACGATCGGCTTTAGCTCTTCCGCTGTACCAGAGGTTCTGCCCAGGATCCTGCGAAAATATCACGCTTTGTATCCCAGGGTCGTGGTCGATGTCCTGGAAACCATTACCATCAAACATGCGGAATCGTTACTCGAGAGCACGATGAGTGTTGCCTTGATCCGATCGCCTACTTTTTTAAGCCGCGAGCAATTTTGTTTCGAGACCATCCAGCGCGAGCGTTTCGTGGTGGCCTTGCCAGATTCACATCCGGCAGCAAACCAAGAGAGTATCCGGATCAAAACATTAGCGAATGAACCTTTGATTGTACCCCCTCGTCAGCCTGGATGGGGATACGCCGACTCTATTTTCCAGATTTTCCGGGACAATGGAATTGCGCCTCAGGTCGAAGAAGAAGCCAGCGGCGCTCTGGCGGTCATCACTTTGGTAGCGGGCGGGTTCGGCGTTGCCCTGGTTCCTGTTTCGCTCAGCAATTTACGTTTACCAGGAGTGACTTATCGGCCGATCAAAGGACAATGCCGGACCAGTGACCTGACCTTGGTCTGGAGACGTGACAGCCGCGTCTCGACGGTTCGAGGTTTTCTTGAGGTTGTTAGAAGAGAGTACCCCGGCGATCGCAGGCGAAACGGCGAAAGGGCGACGGGGCGAACCGGCGAAGGACTTTAGCCGCTTCACGGCCCGCTCGTCGTTCCTGAACTCCTGCAACTCCTCGAACTCCTTTGAATAATATTTACGTCCAAATAACCGCCACCTCGCACGCCTCCGGGCGCTCCAAATCGGTGGTGGTATTAGTCCCTCGAAACGCGATCGAAGAATACAAATCGAGGCATCACTCTACTAAAGGCGACGATGAGTCGGTTGCTACACGATTGGCTGAACCGTTGGCGAGCTATGTCTTCACGCATCGCTCCACTTTCGGCAGGTTCCGAGTAGCGCTTTCGTTCACGACCGAGCCTCCGCCTGAGATTGAGCAGGAAGCTCCCGAACTTACCCGAGGAGACTTGAAAGCATGGTTAGTGTAATCAACGAGCGAAAGCGAAAGAGAACGAGCGAGAACGGCAAGACACGGTTTAATAGCTGTACCGTTCTCGATGGTACCTGCTCGTGCTTGCTGGTTCTCAGTCGTTAGACACCTGAATGAATGCTACGAATCAGCCGGTCGATGCTCAGCTCATAGTCGCGCCGCCAGCGTACAAACCTGATCCGCTGTACGACCAGGTAAATCTCGAAGGCCACTTCGAAAAGTAGAATACTCAGCTCGGTAACTCGTTTCGGCATCGAAGTTCCCGGCCAGTTAACCAACGCGATGACCGCAGACACGATAACACATGACGTCACAATCGACAGCGCGACGCTGTCAGGAAACATCATCTTAGGCCTGCGCAACCAGAACCACATGGCTCGTGAAAGCTCCCCATCGCTTGCTTCGACCAAATTGAGTTTGGTTAGTTCAGATAACAGAAAGGGGGGTGACTCTTCGTACTTCCAAACCGGTTCCGTGGTAAGGTCTCTCCATATCGTCAAGAGACTGTCGTTTCGAACTTCTGCATGGGCATTCGGGTGAACGAACTAACATTGCGCGTCCTCTGCGCTGGCTGGGCGTTTCAAACCCAGCTTTTCCATGCGGGAGATCAATGTCGTAGGCTTCACTCCTAGAAGCTCAGCCGCAGCGTTAGCTCCTTTGATTTTCCAACCGGTCTTCCGCAGAATTGCCAAAATGTTCTCTCGCTCGAGGCGACGTATTTCTGTCTCGGTGAAATACTCAGGTTCGGGTGCGTCTGTGTCTTCCCATTTAGGAGGAGGCGCACTGGCTAGCGTTTCCGGCAGGTCAAACATCAGAGCATCGCCTTGAGCAATGATTGCGCTTCGTTCGATAACGTTTCGCAGCTCTCTAACATTACCTGGCCAGCTATAGTCCTGCAAAGCTTTGATGCCCGCTGCGGTCAGTCTAGGTCTTCGGCACCCGAGTTCTTTCACGGCCAACTCGACAAACTGCGCGGCAAGCAGTGGAATGTCTTCCTTTCGCTCGCGCAGCGGGGCCGTCTCGATAGGAAAGATATTTAATCGATAGTACAGATCGTCTCGGAAACGACCGGCTGCGACCTCATTTTTGAGATCCCGGTTAGTTGCGGCGATGATTCGCACATCCGCTCGCCGCGTTGTGTCTTCTCCCACTCTTTCGTAAGATTTCTCCTGTAGGACCCGCAGCAGTTTTCCCTGCAGTTTCAATGGGATCTCACCGATCTCGTCTAGGAACAGGGTTCCCCCAGCTGCGGCTTCAAAGCGGCCCACCCGATCCCTGATCGCGCTCGTAAACGATCCTTTTGCATGACCAAACAACTCACTTTCATACAATTCTGCGGGAATACAGGCGCAATTCACTCGAACCAACGGTTTATCTTTTCGCCGGCTCAGCCGATGAAGTTCCCGTGCGACCAACTCTTTTCCAGTACCGGTCTCGCCCAAAATTAAGACGGTCCCATCGGTCGGCGCTACGATCTCGATTTGTCGAATGAGTTGTCGCCAAACCCTGCTTTGACCAATGATTTCGCCAGTTGCTTGTTTCGCAGAGCGAAGACTAACGTTCTGCGGACCGAGAGTTCTTGCATCGGTTTCTGCTTGATCCGAGTGGAAGAGGAATCGGTCAGTAAAAGTGCCTTCGTTGGTCATATGAAGTATCTCCTGTTTGTTCATGAAAAGGGGTTAAACGAGTCGCTTTGCTGCGACTTGGTTTGAGGGGCGGACGTTGCTTAAGCAACCGAGATGCCACGCGCTGACAGCGCGTTTTTAAAAGGTGTTCTGCCTGGGAAGCCAGGTTGATCCTCGCTTCGTATCGACTAACTGTGGTGTCCTATTTTCGGACGGTCGATTGGTGCGACCGCCCGAAATTCGGACGGCATGGGACGTTCTCAGTTCACCGGCGCGGGTCACCGTTCGCGGAGCCCCACGGCCTGGAGGGGAGCCGCTTTTGTGTGTGCCTTACGACCTCGCGGTATTTGTTATATCGTGAGAGCTGACTCCAAACGTGAAAGCAAGCGGCTCCCGGGAATTACCCAGCGCGACGTTTTCACCCACCGCTTGATGGATTCGTCCTCTGCGCGACCGGTAGAACTGCACAGCGCTGGGCTATTCGCGGGAGCCGCCTGTTGAGCACACTGCTCAGCCGTGCTAATGACGGAGCAAGATCAGCCGTGGTTTTTAAGCACGCACCAAAGCGGCTCCCCTCCAGGCCTTGGGCTCCGGGACCACCGTGAACTGCGAACCCTTAATCTCGCCCAAGACCGTATTCCTCAAGCTTTCGATAAAGCGTTGAACGCGCGATACCGAGACGTTTCGCAGCTTCGGTCAAATTACCACCGGCCTCGGCCAGGGCAGCTTCAATCGCTGCACGCTCGCTTAGCTTGAGATTCGGCGACGCAGGGGAGCTTGACTGCTCAACCGGAACTGAAACACCGGCTTGATTTGCCTGTTGGCGAACTTCCATTGGTATGTCATCGATGCCCAGCTGGTCTGAGTTGCCTAGCAAGATCATATTCTCAACCACGTTACGGAGTTCGCGCACATTACCTGGCCAAGAATAAAGGCGAAAAATCCGTAACACATCGTGGTCAAACCGCGGCACCAGGCGTCCGAGTCTGATCGCGGCCTTACGGGCGAAATGTTGAGTAAGCGCAACAACGTCATCGCCGCGTTCGCGCAATGGTGGAATTTGCAGGCGCAAAACTGCGATCCGATAATAAAGGTCGCGCCGGAACCGCCCAGCCTCGGCCTCAGCCAACAGATCGCGGTTCGTCATAGATACCAGCCTGACTCGCACCGGACGCCCCTCGTTGCTGCCGATGCGATACACCACGCCATCCTCTAAGACGCGCAAAAGAAACGGTTGATGTTCGAGCGGCATCTCTCCGATCTCGTCCAGGCACAGCAGACCTCCATCAGCCGCCTCGATCTTGCCGGCCTGCCCCTGTTCTCTAGCCCCTGTAAAGGCACCTTTGGAGTAACCGAAGAGCTCGCTTCCAAACAGGTCTCGGGGTATGCCTCCGCAATTGACCGGTAAAAACGGACCGGAAGAGGTCGGACCCCCGCTATGGATAGCGCGGGCAAAAAGCTCCTTACCGACCCCAGTCTCTCCTTCGATAAGAACCGGGGCGCCGGTGAGCGCGATTTTGCGGGCGCGCTCTTTAACCTCTTGCATAACCGCGCTGTCTCCAAAGATCTCGCCGAAATCGAGTAGCCGCTCTGTCAACGGTCGTTCTACTGTAGAGACCGTCGGCCGCCGCCTGTTGTGTAAGACTATGAGGGCGCCAATATGGCGGTTCTGATCGATCACGGCCTCCGTGCTGGCGCTTGGGAGCATTTCTTGCAACGCTGATGCCCATCCGGCTGCAGGTATACCTTTAAGAGAATTGATCCGTCCGCTGGATGCCAAGCCGGGATGATGCCGCTCAAGACTGTGTAATGCGCTTTCTCCTCCGTAAACTATCCTCCCGCGATGGTCGATCGCGACCACTTGTTCATTCGCCCACAGTGAACGCTTCTGCAGAAAGTTGCGTAGTAACCTCTCGTGTTCGTGGTTGATCGATTGCGCGATTGATCCCTCAATTTGGTGCCGAATGGCTACCGCAAAAGCAAGACTCTGAGGGTGAAATTCTCGCGCGGGTCCGGAGATATCAATCACGCCCAAAGGGTCGCCGTCTTCCGGATGCCAGATTGGCGTAGCCGCACAAGTCCAAACGCGAACGTCATTGCAGAAATGTTCGGCTCCCAGGATTTGCACCGGTTCCAACGATGCGATGGCTGTTCCAATGGCGTTTGTTCCAATGTCAGCCTCCGTCCAAAGGCTGCCCTGTTCAAGGTGAACAAGATGGCCAAAATCGATCGTGCGCGGGTCCCCGGCGTCTCGAGAACGAGGCCGGATGGATCCGTGAGAATCATCATCGAGTTCGCCTCGGCCAGAAAGAGGCGAGCTTGTCTCAGGGCGGGCCGAGCCGCTTCCACTAAACCCGAATGAGTGGAATGTCGCTCAACAAGTTCGGTCCCCAACACCAGCGGCGCACTCTCGCGCTCGATAGGCACCCCATGATCTTGAGAACGCTGCCATGAGGAAACCACCACCGCCCTTACCGTCGAAGGTGTGGTACCATCCTCAACAAACCCTTCCCTCGCCTTGCGGATTTCCTTCTCATTTGTCATGGGGAACCAATTTTGGAGCTTGCTTCACCTAAGGACCAACCATTCAGCACTCGAGAGATCCTCCCTGAAGCCTCTTACCTGACAAGAGTTCGGATGAACTTCAAGCAGAGAGTAAGTTGTGGAGCGCGCCTCGCTTGCGAGGCCGACCTTGAGTGCGTGGCAACATTGAGCGTCGGGCTACGGCGGACAGGCTGTCGTCGAATTCGGCCAAACGGAGTGATGCCCACCCGCATCGCTACGCGAAGCGTTGCGGGCGGGGAGTACTGGAGTGTTGGAGTGCTGCACCTAGTCCGAATTGCCTCGCCCTGGTAATTCGGGACGACGGAGGAAGTCTGCTTGTGGCGAGATTTCAACGGCTTAGCCGGGCGACCGCCCGCAGATAATCCTTCTTCCAGCGTCGGTATCGTCTCTCCCTGAAATAGAAGACCCCTACGACCCAGATAACAAAAAGGATGTAAATCGAATGGAACAGGCAGAATAGCAGCGGAGAGCCTAGGATCAGAAAGGGTGTGTGGGCAATGGCTCCAACCCCGAGCAGCAACCCGTAAACCAAGAAATTCATTCCGCGTGGACGCCGCTGCCAAAGCCACCAAGCACGTTGCCTCTCTTCTTCGGTCACCAAGGCCTTGTCAGCTGGCTTTTGCCGAAGAATAGCATCCGGATCCAGGTCCGGGAAACCGTGGAAAGTCCAGGAATTCGAATCCGAGAATTTTGCCATTACTTGAGCTCCAACCAGACAGAAATCTCACGCAAAGGCGCAAAGACGCAAAGGAAAGACAGAAATAGATTCACAACAAGCTCATCAAGCGTTTCGTTCTCCCGACTTCGCTGGCTAGCAGGGCTTGCAGCTTACAGACCGCAAGCTACGTCGGGCAGGCTGTCCTGGTAACGAATTCGACCCGGTGAGGTGACGTCGATTTTGCGGACAGGTGTTCGCACAACCGAGTCGGAGGGGCGTTGCATTCCGTGTGGCAGTTCATGCGAACGTCGACGCCTGGGAGCGTCGCAGTTATGGCGTTCAGCTAGACGCGACGCCCCGAGGACCGAGCACGCATTCAATCCCTTAGGCGCTGAACAACCCATGGTGTGCCGTGTGCATCAAAACTGGCTGCGGATGTTGTCATTAACGCGCATTGCGTCTCCTAAGGGCCCCCTCACCCCCAATATGTTGAACACGCCATAGGTACCGGGGCGTCGCATCTCTCCAAGCGTCACAACTGCCAGGCATTTCGCGCGTCGAGAGCCGTTGGAGCTGCTGCGCGGAATGCAACGCCCCTCCGACTCGGCGCTGCAAACACTTGTCCACATTTTCGACTCCACATCACTGCGCACTTTCGAGAACGAGGACGACGACGAGGACGAGAACGAGCGCCGGGCTACGCCCGGCGGTGCCGGCGAGCGAAGGTTCTGCTTTTAGCCCGATTCCCACAAAAGTTCATCGAACACCAGCGGCGTTTACCGGGCCGGGATTCGTCGACGAATAACCCTCGACAGGTCGGGTCGGCGCACAGTTTGATTCGCACCGGAGGGGTTCGGGTTAGCAGGTCGATCGCATCTCTTGCAATAGTGGCAAGCACTGGGGATAGGGTTCGCTCGCTTCTCCAATCTGCTGAGCGGCCATCGGGAGTCAGCTCCGGCACTAAAGTGCCTCGAGCCGCCCAGGAATTGATCGTGGCAACATCTTCCGACGAGGGTTTGCGCGATTGGCGCACGGCACAAGCTGCCCGATAAATTGCTTCTCGCAGGAGGCGCAGCGAAGCCAATTCGGGCGCCGAAATTCTAGCTGAAGCCGGCAAGAATCTGGCTTCCGCGCACCAGCGAACAAGGCTTTCCAAATCGGAAACCCGCTCCACCGGCTGCTCGGTTCCTCGATCCCCCAAAGTGGCGACTAAAGCGATACAAGGTCTGCGGCTGCCCAATCGAAATTGCATTGAACGGGGCCGGCCGGGCCTGATTTTGGGCTCACTCATAAAAACCAGTATAAGCGGTTGACAACAAATTGCCAGTGAACTAACCACTATAAACGGTTATAATAATATGAGTATCCAGCCTGATTTTGTTAACCTTTCCGACCCTGCTTCAGGAGCTCTCCAGCACGCTCATGCGGTCGCTGACGGCCTTCGTTTCCATTACCTGCATCAGGGCGCCGGGTTCCCAGTGATTCTGCTCTCAGGTTTCCCGGAGAGCAGTTACGCCTGGCGCAAAGTGATCCCCGGACTAGCCGGCGATCATCGCGTAATCGCCCCAGATCTACCCGGCCAAGGTGATTCAGATCGTCCCGCCGATGGCTATGACACTTCGACGGTCGCGAAACGACTCGATCTCTTCCTGGCAGAGCTCGGAGTTGACCGTTTCCATCTAGTTGGACACGACGTGGGCGCCTGGGTAGCGTTTACTTACGCTGCCACCTTCCGATCTAAAATCGAGACTCTTACATTGATCGATGCCGGCATCCCCGGAGTCAGTCTTCGGCCTCAGATCGGACTACAAGAGGCACGTAATCGCTGGCATTTTCTGTTTCAGCAAATCCCGGAGTTAGCGGAATCCTTGGTTGCCGGGCGCGAGCAAGCGTATATCACATGGTTCTTCCGAAGTAAGACGGCGCGCGCCAATGCCTTCACTGACGAAGATGTCAATGAGTATACCCGAGTCTATTCTGCCCCGGGAGCCATGGCAGCCAGCTTCAAATTCTACGAGGCCGTTCCGGAGTCGATGGAACAGAACCGGGCCCTGGCCGAAAAGAAGTTCTCTTTCCCAGTTCTAGCCATCGGAGGGGAAAAAGGTTCCACTCCAAAAATCGGTGATGATCTCCGCCCTATCGCGCCAAACACTCGCGGCGTCGTGTTTCCCTGCGGTCATTTCGTCCCGGAAGAGGAGCCGGACCGATTGGTGCGAGAGTTAAAGACGTTCTTCAGAGCGGCAGGCCGGTAACGAGGACCGGTAGGGCGAAAAACTCGGCGCGCCGGGGACTCTGATTGCTCTATGGTTTGTCCGCGCCGGTTTTGAGCCGCGCCGTGGACTTGGTAGCTCTCGAAATTTCTAACTACCCGGAAGCCCAGAATAGATGCACGCGGAGGGCGAGAATATCCGCACGCCGCGGCTCAAAACCGGCGCGATCTAGCCGAGAGGTCTAGGGAGTACCGTTGGGCGCGCCGAGTTTTTCGCCCTACCGTCTTTTTGTGCAACTATAGCGAGATGAGAACGCGCCCCATCCCGCACACAAATCTTAATGCGTCGGTGCTTTGCCTCGGCACCGCCGAGTTTGGTTCGGCGGTCGACGAATCGACCTCTGAAAAAATCCTCGAGACGTATCTTGATGCCGGCGGAAACGTGTTAGACACCGCGGAGATTTACGCCGCGTGGCTCCCTAACGGTGAACATCGGAGCGAGACCTTTCTCGGTAACTGGTTGCGAAAAAACAAAAACCGGGACCAACTGATTATTTCGACAAAAGGCGCACACCCGCGACTCGAAAGCATGGACAAACCCCGCATGTCCAAGGCGGTCGTAGAATCCGATCTAAATTCAAGTCTGGAGCGCCTCGGGATTGATTGCGCCGACATTTACTGGTTGCACCGCGATGATCCGAGTACGCCAGCCGAGGAGGTCATCTCGATGCTGGAAGACTTTCGAAAAGCAGGAAAGATCCGGTACAGCGGGTTGTCCAACTGGACACAACCTCGTGCGGAAGCGGCTAGAGAGGCGGCCGAAAAGGTTGGTGCGGAGACTTTCATCGGAGTCCAGAATCAGTGGTGCTTAGCCAAAGCGGATGCGTCTAAAGGGGATCCAACCTGGGCTTATACCGATGATTCTTTTGCTAAATGGCATGCCCGTTATGACATCGCCGCGTTCCCGTATACGACTCAAGCAAATGGATATTTCCGACGGCTGGAAAACGGCACGCTCGATCAGGCTCCCGAATTGGTGAGGGCGCTGTTTGACAGTCCAGAAAACCGGGAGCGCTATAAGCGGGTCAAAACGCTTGAAGCTGAGACCGGGCTAGATCTCGGAGTAATCGTATTGGGGTATCTGCTCGGCCAACCATTCCCGGCCTTTCCGATCATAGGACCAAAGAGGAGTGCTGATCTCCTCGATTCACTCGAAGCGACGAAAGCAGAACTTAGCCCGGAAAACATCGCGTTCCTGACCGCTTGAAAGTGAGAGGTGAGAAGTGAGAAGTGAGAGGTAATTGGTAAGAGGCGAATAGTTGCGGCTGAAGCTCAAAGCTGGTGGGGCGAGGCTCCTGAAAGACCCAAAGGCAGCACCAAGGTTTGGATGCGCCGACGCCCCGACGTGACACTAGGCCGGAAATTGCGCCGAGCCGCTGGTCTATAGTGTGGCTAGGCGGTGAGGCGTGGCACATCATGGGAGACGGCTCGGCAAACTTCCTGGCCTAACATCGCTCCGGACGTCGGATCATCTTATCCCTCCGATTAACGCTGTAAGCCGTTCGGAGGGTCCGTGGTCAAGACATAGGTAACAAATCATGGTCAAGACATGGATAACAGGTACATACAAAAAATGACTGGGGTGACTCGGAGATCCGCCCAGCTGGCCGACGGAGGTCAGCTGATAAAAATCGCATGCCGATCGTTCGCGAGAATCGTCGCTTCTGCCCCTCTCACACATTTCACCCTCAAAAAGGACAACCAAAGGAACCATACATTTTTTGATTGCCCAAGAATAGGTATATAAAAAGCACATTTTCTCGACAAAGTGTTACCTATGTCTTGACCACGTTCAGGAGCCTCGCCCCACCAAATTTGTTCTCAGCTGAATCCAAACAGGCGTTCCGCGTTGCCGTGCGCGATCTTCTCCCTGTCCGACGCGCTGACCGGAAGTTGATCAAGAAACGCACGCGCTTGCGGCATCGACTGGTAAGGATAATCAGCGGAGAACATAATCCGATCGACTCCCACTTCGAGTAACAGGTTCAGAAAGGTCGCAGTAAAATTGAAACCGCTGATCGTGTAATGGACGTTTTCCCGAAGGTAAGCGCTGATCGGGCGCTGGAGCTTTGTTAGCGCCATCGCCATTACGTCGAGCCGCGGCAACATAAAGGGTAACCCCTCTCCCAAATGCCCAATTACAAGTTGCAGCTTCGGATATCGATCGAACACTCCGCCCAGAATGAGGCGAATGACATGCACCGCAGTTTCGATGTGCCAGCCCCAGCCTGGACCGGCCAGCATCTCGTTCACTATTGGCGAAAACCCGCTGTACGATGCTTCGATTACAGGCTTTGGCGGTTGGGTTGGATGAAGATAGATCGGAACGTTCAGCGATTCAGCACGCTCGAGCAGCGGGTAGAAAAACTTATCATCCAAATAGCGGCCCCGATGGTGACCGTTGATAACGGCGCCTTTGAAGCCGTACCCATTTACCATCCGCTCCAATTCGTCAGCCGCTTTGTCCGGACAGGCGGTTGGCAGCGTGGCGAAGCCCGCGAGCCGAGAGGGATGTTTCTTAATTGCTGCGGCCAGAAAATCATTGGCATCGAGCGCCACGCTCACGGCATCGGCCTCTTCTAATTGTTCGGTGCCGGGGGAAGTCAGTGATAACACCTGCACGTTGATACCGGCGCCGTCCATCTCTGCTATTCGATCGTCGCCAACGTCAGTGAGCTGGGCCAGGAGCTTGGCGGCGCGATCGCCGAATTGCTGTGCCCGGGCCCTGAGGTCTCGACCCGGGCCCTCCAAGAAAACCGACGTGGCGAAATGTTCTTCCAAGGTGATTCGTCGCATGCTGAAGTCTTACTTCTCGAAATACCGCGGATGGTCAAGATCGGCAATTAACCCGGGCTGCTCTGGCTGCCAGCCTAGGACTTTGCGAGTTCGCTCGCTCGAGCTCGCAAGGTCCATTGCAGCGAAAAATGCGAACCACCCAAAATGCTTAGCGGCTTCATCGGCATTCAGGCTAACAACCGGCAGGTTGAGACGGCGGCCGATCACCTGAGCGATTTCTTTGAAAAGAATCCCCTCTTCGGCAACCCCGTGGTACGGACCATTGACGGCGTTTTGCTCGAGCCCCAGCCGGTAGATACGGGCAGCGTCGAGGTGATGTACCGCAGGCCATCGGTTGAGTCCTTCGCCTACGTAGGCTGAAACACCCTTCTCACGCGCAAGAGCAATCATGTGGGGAACGAATCCATGATCTCCGTCGCCATGCACGGTGGGAGCAAGACGGACAGTCGAAGCACGTACGCCGCGCTCCGCTAGCGAAATAGCCGTCTCCTCAGAGACGCGAGGAAACGAGTTCGACCTCGGAACCGGCGCATCTTCCTCGGTCGCGATGCGGCCCTTCGCTAGGAGCGCGAGGCCGGACGATACGAGCAATGGTCGGTCGGAACCTTCCAGTACGCTACCCAGCGTCTCGATTGCGCGCCGGTCAGCCTCGCAGTTCTTCGCGAATCTCGAAAAATCGTGGTTAAAAGCAGTGTGAATCACGCCATCCGAGTTGGCGGCTCCGGTGCGTAAGCTTTTTAAGTCTTCAACATCACCTCGATGCACCTCAGCGCCGGCCGCGGCAAGAGACTTAGCACCCGCATCTGAGCGCGCGAGGCCGACTACCTGGTGCCCCCCATTTAGCAATTCCTGAACAACAGCAGAACCGACGAACCCTGTAGCCCCAGTAACAAAAACACGCATACTCTGATTTCCTTTTCTAGGTTAATGATTACGGAGTCACTATGCCGTCTCCTTGTCCTCCCGTAAATCCACGGAAGTCCAAACTTATTGCCTAATCGTCCAAGAAGTGCTTTCGTTGTTTCTTAGACTCAGACTCCGGTCCGAGCATAGACTTCATGAACACCTTTCGAGATAGCCTCTTAAACACGGTTAAATTCTTTTCTTCAGTTGAAGGACTAAACGCAACATCTGTTCCTGGTGTTTATTGCCTAAAAATCTCTCACCCGCACGATTTTATGAGAAGCCGCTGGCGTGCGTGTTTGGCTCTTATCGCGCAAGGTCGCAAGGAAATCGTTCTCGAGCGCGACGTTTACCGCTGCGACGAAAAGCATTACACCGCTACTCTGGTTGATCTCCCTGTGGTTAGCAGGGTCGCCTCGGCCTCGCCCCAGAAACCGTTTCTAGCTATGCTGATCGACTTGGATCCGATGATCCTAAGCGAAACCGCGGCTCAACCAAGCGAGGACAACCACGGAGAATCGGGGCAATCTTTGCGCGCTGTTTTCATTGGAGAAACGAGGGACGAAATGCTGGAAGGCGCCTTTCGACTGGGAAAGCTGTTTCACACGCCCGAAGACGCGCGCGTGCTTGGCCCCTTAGTCGTCAGGGAAATGATTTATCATCTCCTGAAAGGGTCGGATGGAAACGCGATTCGGCGTTTTGTTCGTTCAGGAAGCAAAACGCACATTATCTCTCAATGCATCTATGGGCTGCAATCGGAGCTTACCCATGATGTTGATGTTCCCGCACTAGCAAAGGCGGCCCGTATGAGCCGGTCCGCTTTCTTTAAACATTTCAAAGAGGTTACGGCGATGAGCCCGATTCAGTATCAAAAGCGTCTCCGATTGCTGGAGGCCAGACGACTTATGGTCGATGGAGGTGAAACCGCCGAAGCTTCAGCCTTCAAAGTTGGGTATAAAAGCGCATCCCACTTTAGTCGCGAGTATTCACGGATGTTCGGGGACTCTCCCTTACGGGATGCAGCGAAGGTGAGGTCGACGGTTATTCGGGCTTAATTCAGATCGAACCCGAAAATCGCAACACGCCGACCCGGTAACCAAAATCAAGACGGCTCAACCGCAGATTAACGCAGATGTACGCAGATTTTTTCCACTTAAAGACAACACGCGGCGACACTAAAAGCCCAGTACAGGAGCGATATTCGTATCTCCTTGCCGGTAAGCGAATCCAAAGAAGTAATCTGTGCGATCTGCGGATCATCTATCTGCGTCAATCTGCGGTTGGACCGATTGTTCTCTGCTTCGCGTTGATTCATGTCCATTCGCGGTCACCGGGAAAAAGGCGCCTGGGACTAACTGCGGCTACGTGTTCGAGCGCAACTCGAGTCGTTCGTCCCATCGCGTGCCCAACATCTGCTCAAAGAACGAGATCGATACTTCGCTCACCGCTTCCGGCTCCACGTTATCGACTTCGTGAGGCGTGGTTCCCGTTTCCTTTAGGTGCTGCTTGTAGATTTCCTGGCGCACCCGGTATTCCTTCCAACGTACTGATTCACTCATAGTCACATCCTTTTGTGCATGCCTGCTCACCTACGCTCGGCCTCCGTTAGAATGCCGGAGCGCCGAATCGACGATTGAATTGCATGCAAGCAAGTACTTGCACTCGATTTGCGCGATTGCAAGCGGATACTTGCAATTATTCGAGATTTTGCCCATTTCTTTGATGACGTGTATAACAAACCAGGAAACGCCAGCCTTGTCTCCGACTTGGAATTTCCGAAATCAGCGTGTTTGCCGCCGCCATCCCCGGCTCGGCCATGCTGCTTCATTAATTTGCCGGGTGAACCGTGGATGTGGTACGCGAATAGCCGGTTACGTTTTGGAGCCTCGCCCTACCAAAGTCGAGGACGAGGACGACCAGGCTGGCGAAGCTACCGTATGTTCAAATGAATTGGTGCATTTTCAGCCCAGACCGGGTTTACCGGTACGTTTTACGGCGCCAATGGCACAGCGGCACCTCCGAAGCTCCGAGGCGGATCGCTTGGATCGGACTAAACCCAAGTACCGCGGATGAAGTTACTCTCGATCAAACCTTGGCGGCTGTATGCCGATACTCGAGAAACTGGGGCTTCTCCGATGTGGTAATGCTGAACCTGTTCGCGTTTCGCGCCACTGATCCTCGCGACCTGAAACGCGCCAGCGATCCAATCGGACCTGACAACGACCAACATCTGCTAACCGAGGTTCGTAACGTTGAGCGGGTAATCGCCTGCTGGGGCGACCAGGGCAGATTTCTTGGGCGAGACCGACACGTGTCGGATCTACTAGGCGTTTCGTTTGGATGTCTGCTCCAAAACAGGAGCGGAGCGCCCCATCACCCCCTATATCTAAAGTCCAGAATCAAGCCTAAGCCGTTCGGATTACATCAAACTCGAAACTGAGCGACCATTCCGATCCCTAATAGACAGAACAGGATCGTCGCCAGCAAGCCATACAACAACACAACAAACCGAATCATTCTTCCCTTCCTATTGCGAAAACCTGCGACGACTTGGCAGGATTTGCAAGAGGAAGAGGAGTTCAATAAGTCCAAGGAGTACGAGGAGTATGAGGAGTATGAGGAGTTCAAGGAGACGGCATTCGGACGCTCTGGGGGAAGGACTCGCACCAGGCTGTCATTATGCTTGCAATCCTTGAGCTCCTTGAGCTCCTTGAACTCCTTAACTCCTTGAACTCCTTGAACTCCTTAGCTCCTTGAACTCCTTGGACGCTACCGCTTTGCTAGCCAATCGCGCATCGCATCAAGCCCAGCCGGCACGTAAGATCTTGCGTAACCAATTCGGAAACGATCCTCCGGTAGCGGTGTAAGGTCTGACTGAAAGATGCTCGCCGGCAAAAGCAATACGTTTGCTTCCTCGACTAACCGGCGCGCGAATGTTTCTACGCCATCAGCGCCTTTATAGCGTGGATATCCGACAGTGCCGGCGTCCGGTGTATCCCATTCAAATAGATCCGGAAACTCCGTGAAAAACTCGCCTACGCATTTGAGGTTAGCGTTGATCAGCGTCCGGTTACGATCAAGAATCCGCTCCTTCGCTCCGAGGGCGATAACGGCTAGAGCTTCACCGGGACCTGAGTTACAGATGGAGAGATAGTGTTTAATCCTCTCCATCCGCTGTAACAGGTCGCGGTCCTGAGCGGCAACCCAGCCAATGCGTAGTCCAGACAAACCGTAAACCTTAGAAACCACACTAACCGAGAGACCCCGCTCATAATGATCAACCGCTGCAGGCAATCGAAGCGCCGGCGAACGCTCAATCAGCCGATAGACTTCGTCGGACAATAGCCATATGCCATGCGCACGGCAGATCTTGATCAGCTCGTCAAACTCCGCTGGAGACGGCAACTTACCAGTCGGATTGTTGGGAAAGTTAATCGCAATCAGCTTGGTGTTGGGCTTAATGCGATGGCGAACTTCATTGAGGTCGAGTTTCCACCCGTCATCTGCATGCAGGCTGACACCGGTGACCGCGGATAGCGATAGGGTAATCGTCTCAAGTGACTGATAAGTCGGTGTGACGACGATGGCGTGGTCATCGGGTCCCAGCAAGGCGTGCAAGGCGACGTAAATGGCTTCCCCGCCACCTGCGAAAGCAAGCACGTTCTCCGCGGACACGGCCGAGTGGGTGGAGGCGACGGCGTGGCGCAGCGCTTCGCCGCCGAAGGTAGGAGTGTAACCCAGCCATAACCGCTCGAATGCCTCGCGATCGTCTGGGGCAGCCAAGCTCAGTAACTCCGCCAATGACATGCTCTCGGCGTCTGACGCGGTCATATGAAATCGAGCGGCAAATTCCCAGCGAGCGAGATAGGTCTCGAGACGAAAATCGGGCAGGAGTGACATAGGTGATTGGTGAATGGTGATTGGTGATTAGTGATTAGTGATTAGTGGCGGCATCAGTAATCAGTAAGCAGTAGATCAGTAATCAGTGAAAGAAAGGGGGCGACGCGGGGTTTATCTTTCAGAGAAAAATCGCGGTTCACATCTCCAATCGTTGACAAATCTCGAAACGCGTTGGCAGCGCACGATATCACCAATCACCAATCACCAATCACCAATCACCAATCACCAATCACCAATCACCAATCACCAATCACCAATCACCAATCACCAATCACCAATCACCAATCACCAATCACCAATCACGAATCACAATCACTCCATCACTACTCTGGATACTCGGTTCACGAGACGAAGGTGCCACCGTCAGGGTCTGTTGGTACCCGAGACATGCTGCCATGCCCTGGCCAGTTCCATTTGCTTGTGGGCGGTGACAGAGACTCCGAGAGACCATAACCCCCTTCCCTTGTACATGGACCTCCAGGCTCTGATGCGTGACCTTTGGCGCCGAAGCGAACGTTTAGTGTATAATTCTTGAGAGATTCTCAACGACCCTTCTTCTCGTTCGCTGCGACTCGCGCTTTTACGATTTTCCTAAGCAGCGCGCGGGTAACGGCTTGTCTAAGGGGAAATGGATTGTTCCTTTCGCGACTGGATAGCGCTTCAGTTCATCCTTGAAGGTTTCCATAATTCCAGGCCCAGGAAACAAACTACAATGGTCCGAGAACGCGGCGAACCAAACTAACACTCCCTTATACTTGATGCCGGGATCCGGTAACTAATGGCCTCGGTCGCCTCAGGCGGCACAACGGAACGGATGACGGCACGGATCTGCTCCAACGTGCTGCGACCCGGTTCCGAACGCCGCCCAGATATTCATCAATACTCTTGGGCGCCTCCCGCTTTCTCCGGCGCTTTGCGACGATAGGCTTCACCGGTTTCACAAAAGAGGTTTTTGTCTCATCTGCGGCCTGAGCCCCTGTGAAATGCCCGCCGCGGAGGGAAGGGGGGGGCTTTGTTTAACTGCCCCAGAGGTCACTGAGTTTTGCGCAGCGCCCGCAGGTTCTGACTGTTCTGATGCAGCATCACGGCAACCACCTTACCGCTCTTATCCCGTTCGAAATCCAATTGTGCATCCACAATCTTATAGAAGAACTTGTCCGCCGCGCTGGCGTAAATTGGAACAGCAGGTTGTCCCGTGACCTGTGCTTGAAGCTGGGCGTCCTTTACAGTGATATCCAGTAGGGCGCCGAATGAAAACTGATACTGGCCGACATAATCCTGCAACTTTGCCGGACTCAGCGCTGTTTCTTTCGGTTCAGGAGCTGCTCCAGTGATGCCAAGTTTCGGCAAGGTGTGATCACCATGCTGATGAATGACCATGCCGGCCACGGCTCCTTTGTCGTCACGTGTAAAACTGATGCGTATCAGGCCGACCCTGGCGAAGAATTCGTCATTGGCTGATGGAAAGATGGGGAACGCTTGTTCGCCGGTCCCCTGAGCGTAAAGCTGATTGCCGGTAAGGAATACCTTCACCTCAAGCTGGCCACCAAATTGATAGGTTCCCAGATATTCATTGAGAGCGGTGGCAGGCAGCTCGGTCGCTTTTTGCGCAGGCGCAAGAGGCGCATCGTCAAGCAGGCTAGCAAATCCCAAATCGTCCACATCAGTGGCCGTGTTAGTCAGAATAATCACCCCTTTGTGTCTATCCGCGGTGAACCCAAGGAAAGCTCGATAGCCGTCAGTGCCGCCGTTGTGCCAGGTAACCCCTTTACCGGTTGTAATCCAGGCTAGTCCCAGGCGCATGTTGTCGGTCATTGCTCTGCGCGACTGTTGGGGTACTTCATCGCGGCCGTCAACGGAGTCTGATCAACGCCCAAATTGGCTTTCAAGTAGCGCAACATATCGTTGGCGGTGCTACGAATTCCGCCGGCTCCGGCTAACACGTTCATTTCCCAATTCTTCGCGTCGACACCCATTTCGTCGTGGCCAAGCGCGAGGTGCGCCCGCATCGCTTTGGTAAACTCGGTCCCGCTCATGGTCATGCCCAGCGGTTGAAGAATCTTTTCGTTTACCAACTCCCAATAGGTTGTGTGCGCCGCTTGGGCGAGCGCGTAGCCGAGCAGCCCAAATGCTAGATTGGAATACTCGAATGATTCACCCGGATCACGCTCCAACTGATACCCCGCGAGGAAAGCCTTAAGTTTTTCCACGTTATAATCCGCATACGGATTAGCGGGATCTTTTGGCTTGAGGTTGGTAGGCATCCTGGGCAGCCCGGAGTATTGGGCGCCGATCTCTCCAAGAGTGATTTTCTTTCCGCTCCGTTCCGGGATTTTGAATTCGGGTAAAAGATCCGCGGCCGGCGTATTAAGCGTGAAAGTCTTGGAGAGTATGCCATCAGCTAGCAGCGTGGCGGTGAAGGTTTTGGTGATCGAACCGATCTCATACACGGTGTCGCCGTCCGGCGGCGTCCCATCGCTAAGCTTGCCAAAAGGGATGACTTCGCTTTTCCCATCAACTACGACTCCGAATATCAGCGTCTGATAGGTCCCGTCATCGGCCCGCTCCTGCGCGGCTTCCCTGACTCGTTCCGGTAGTAAGGCTGAATCCGCGAACGAAATGTTGGCCATGAGCTGTAGAAGTGCTAGTCCCAACCCGAAAGAAGCCAGTACCGAAAACAGACGCTGCTGCACGCGCATAGAAATTCAGATCTTAGCTCGATAAATCTGAAACGCATGCAGAACGCGTTTCTGTCGGTTGCGGATTGCCGGTTGAGCCCACTTGTATGTACTGCCCTTCAAGAAGACAAACGTTTCGTCTTGTCCTTCTCATATATGAGAATATTTTCCATATATGCAACAGGCGCCTCTCGAGCAATCGGCTACCGATACGCGCTTAGCCCGGCGATTACACCAACTTCGATTGGAACGTTCTTGGTCACTGGAGGATCTGGCTACAAAGAGCGGCGTCAGTCGGGCAACGCTTTCACGGATTGAAAATAATGAAGTCAGCCCTACGGCTGCGGTGCTCGGCAGAGTGTGCGCAGCCTTCGAGCTCACCATCTCCAGATTGTTAGCTTATGTCGAATCAGACCTTCCGGCATTAGTTCCGAGAGAGCAGCAACCCATCTGGATTGATCCTGAGACCGGTTTTCGGCGACGGTCGATCTCCCCGCCTTCGCCGGATTTCGAGTGTGAGTTTATTCAGTGTGAATTGCCGGCTGGCGCTCAAATCGACTATCCCCTGGCGCCACGGCAAGGCTTGGAACACCACTTGTATTTAGACTCAGGAGCCTTGGAACTGATCGTCGACGGATCGACTCATCGATTATCCGCAGGCGATTGCCTGCGTTACCGGTTACATGGGGCAAGCTCATTCAGGGTACTAAATCGACGTCCGGCTCGATACTTCCTGGTCATTCGATGAAGAAAACACCCACGAACCCAGTTCGGCCTTGCAAGCAAGGCGCGCTCCACGGAATCGAAATCTTCAGTCTCGATAGAGAGGGCCTAATACATCACTTGGCCCCCCTTGCCGAATTGCTGCACGCCTGCGTTCATGATGGCGCCAACGTTGGTTTCATCCTTCCATTCGATCTGGATCAAGCCCGCACCTTTTGGCTTCAGAAGATCGCGCTCGGGTTGGCTGCAAACACCCGCATTGTACTGGTGGCGAAGCTCGATAACCAAGTGGCAGGTACAGTCCAGTTAAACCTCGATACGCCACCCAATCAGCCTCACCGGGCGGATGTCTCCAAGCTTTTGGTGCATCCGAGTTATCGAATGCTTGGTGTCGGACGCGCTCTCATGCAGGAGATCGAATCGTACGGTGCGAATGCCGGACGCCGGCTTCTAACTTTGGATACGGCGACCGACATTGCCGAAACCCTTTATATCTCACTTGGATATGAACGCGCCGGTCACATTCCCGGTTATGCCCGCGAGCCAGACGAGGATCGGTTCGTTGGTACGACCATCATGTATAAAGTATTGGGAGGTAGGAACGGAGCGGAGTGATGGAGTGATGGAGTGATGGAGTGTTGGAGTGTTGGAGTGTTGGAGTGTTGGAGTGTTGGAGTGATGGAGTGATGGAGTGATGGAGTGTTGGAGTGTTGGAGTGTTGGAGTGTTGGGGCGGCGAAAGTTAGGGAAGCCGGGATCTTGGCCGCTCGTAAGAATTCGTGGTCCTTCGCGTTGACTGATCCTCCGAATTGTAAGCACCGACAAACCGCTATACTCCATTACTCCATTACTCCATTACTCCGGTTTCGAATGTATGTTCAAAGATCATTTCTCGCAGTCTGCGGCAGGTTATGCCGCTTATCGTCCGACCTATCCAATCGAATTGGTGACCTTTCTGGCCGATACAGCGGGCCGAAATGAATTCGCATGGGACTGCGGCTGTGGTTCCGGGCAGCTATCGACCTTGCTAGCCGAAAGGTTTGCCCAGGTTACCGCGACGGATGCCAGTGCTAAACAAATCGCAAATGCGGCCCCTCACCCACATGTCCGTTATGCTTGCGTGCCGGCTGAAGCGAGTGGGCTAGGCGATCACGTCGCTGACCTGATTGTAGCCGCACAAGCAGCACATTGGTTTGATCTCCCTGCTTTTTATCGGGAGGTACGCCGGGTGGGACGTCCGGAAGCAGTCATCGCACTAGTGTCTTACGGGATCGTCAAAGTGGATGAAGAATTGGATCCCATCATCGGACGATTTTATTGGGATGTGCTCGGACCCTATTGGCCACCGGAACGCAAACTTGTGGAAGAGGGCTACCGTTCACTCGATTTTCCATTCAGCGAAATCCAAGCGCCGGATATGGCGATGAGCGCCGCTTGGCCGCTGCCGGATTTTCTCGGGTACCTGAGCACCTGGTCTTCTGTCACCGCTATGGAGCGTGCGATCGGCCCGGAAGCACGTGAGCGGTTTAGCCAGGAACTGGGCGACGCCTGGGGCCCGGCGGAGCTGAAGCGCACGATTCGCTGGCCGATATCTTTGAGAGCAGGGATGGTTTAGGCTGGAGTGGAGCCGCTTTAGAGCGCCCTTGAGCACCCGACGATAGTTTGTACAGCACATGTCTGGCCGAAACGTAAACCAATCAGGCGGCTCCCGGGAATGACCCAACGCCCGACTGTTCCATGACGCGGGCTCGATCCGTTACCCGACGAACCAGAACCGCTGGAACGAGATATTGTGTTGGGAAATTCGCGGGAGCCGCCTGCCAGGATATCTTTCGGCTGGACTAATCCTGAGGTCAATACGTGAGATCCTCAGGTCAGCACCCAAAGCGGCTCCCCTCCATTTACCAATCCCCTTCCCTTGAACATCCTATCCATCCAATCCAGCGTCGTTTACGGGCACGTCGGTAACAGTGCGGCGGTATTCCCTTTGCAACGACTAGGGGTCGAAGTCTGGCCGATTAATACCGTCCATTTTTCGAACCACACGGGATACGGCAGTTGGGGCGGCGGAGTGCTGCCGACACCTGTGGTTGAAGATATCGTACGCGGTTTGACTGAGCGCGGTGTGCTACCGCTTTGCGACGGTCTGCTGAGCGGGTATATGGGAGACGTTACACTTGGGCGCGTTATCCTCGATTTAGTACAGCAGGTCCGAGCAGTGAACCCGCCGGCCGCTTACTGCCTGGACCCCGTCATGGGCGACACTGATCGCGGCTTTTACGTGCGCCCAGGGATCAGCGAGTTGATGAGAGACGAGGCGCTCCCCTTAGCGACGGTTATCACACCGAACCAATTCGAGCTGGAGTTTTTGGTGGGTCATCCGGTGGTCGATCTTGAGTCGACTCTTACCGCGGTTAAACGCCTTCGGGATCGTGGCCCCGCGGTCGTGTTGGTGACTAGTTTAACTCGCGAAGATAGCGATCCTAACATGATCGAGGTACTCGCTGCGGACGCTCAATCCGCTCACCTGATTGCTACTCCCCGGCTTCCTCTTGCAGTTAACGGAGCGGGTGACGCCACCGCAGCCATTTTCTTCGCCCATTGGCTGATGAGAAAACCGCTCAGTGAAGCGCTAGAGAGAACGGTGAACTCAATCTTCGCAGTTCTTGCGCTAACCGCAGAAAGAAACGCTAAGGAGATCCAACTCATCGGAGCCCAAGATCAGATCGCCAATCCGCCGACGAGGTTTAAGGCGGTCAAGATCCCGTGATGGAGGCGTTTGGCGTTTGGCGTTTGGCGTTTGGCGTTTGGCGTTTGGCGTGTGGCGTTTGGCGTGTGGCGTGTGGCGTGTGGGTGTGGCGTGTGGCGTGTGGCGTGTGGCGTGTGGCGTGTGGCTGTGGCTGTGGCGTGTGGCGTGTGGTGTGGCGTGTGGCGTGTGGCGTGTGGCGTGTGGGCGTGTGGGCGATAGCGCCCGGAGGGGAGCCGCTTTGGCGCATGCCTAAAAACTCACGACCATTTGCTCTGTGATGACCGCAGCCGAGAAAGGTGCTCAACAGGCGGCTCCCGCGAACTGCCCAGCGCTGCGCAGTTCTGTCGGTCGCATAGAAGACGAATCAATGAAGCCGTGGGTGAAACCTCGCGCTGGGTAACTCCCGGGAGCCGCTTGCTTTCGCGTTTTCAGGTCACGGTCGCGATATAACAAAGATCGGGAGGTCGCTAGGCGCGCGCCAAAGCGGCTCCCCTCCAGGCGTTATGGCCCGACTCGCCGCTTCGCCTATTCTCGGTAGAGTCTGATCATGTCTGAGCAATTGAAGCGTTCCATTGTTATCACCGGCACTTCGTCCGGCATCGGCTACGCTGTGGCCAAAGTGCTGGCAGAACGCGGTTTTCAAGTGTTCGGTAGCGTTCGATCAGAGACAGACGCTAATCGTACGAGCCAGGAGCTTGGCCCCAATTTTTGCCCGTTGATCTTCGACGTAACGGACCAGCAAGCTGTCCGCAGAGCATCCGATTTGGTTTCCGAAAAAATCGGCCAGAATCACTTATACGCGTTGATTAATAATGCCGGGATCGAAATGGCCGGTCCGCTGGCTTATCTCCCTTTGGAAGGGTTTCGGCTCCAACTCGAAGTCAATCTGATCGGGGTGCTTTCTGTTACTCAAGCATTCTTACCATTGTTAGGCACTGAGCCCGGTCGGCTCGGACGTCCGGGCCGGATCATCAACATCAGTTCGATGATGGGTCGCCTGGCCGTTCCCTTTATTGGCGCCTATTGTGCATCGAAATTCGGGCTCGAAGGTCTCTCAGATAGTCTTCGCCGCGAAATGAGGTTGTTTGGTATCGACGTCATTGTGGTCGAACCGGGAGCCGTGATAACGCCGATTTGGGATAAAGCTGAGGGGAAACTTTTGCATGACTATCCCAATACACCCTACCAGGATTCGCTCACAAAGTTTGTGGAGACTGCGATGAAATCTGGGGCTGAAGGCTTTCCACCGAGTAAAGTGGCTCAATTGATCGCCCGCATTTTATCGACCAAAAAACCAAAGGCTCGCTACACGCTGATACCCAAACACTTCGTTGAATTTACCATCCCACGCCTTTTACCGACGCGGACGCTTGATTATCTCATGGGCAAGTATCTTGGTATCGGCGCCGTCAGGGAGACGATACGTGAGAAGTGAGAGGTGATTGGTGAGAAGTGATTGGTGGCCTACCCAATTGCGCAGTCGCCATCCAAGCGCTGGGATGGCGACTGCGCGCTGGACGTTTTCTATCGGGCCACATCGGACAGCACCGCTACCGAGGGTGCGCCCAGACTCCCACTTCTCACTTCTCACTTCTCACTTCTCACTCTATTCTCCGGTACTTTAATCAATGATCCTCCGTCTTTTTTTCCCTCCCCTCGTGGCCGGTCTGATGGTGGTGGTAGCCAGTGGATGCTTTTCCTATGCGAAAGACTATCGCGATTACACCATGGCGGTTGGCGCTGCTTATCCCAATGAGGCAAACCTCGCGCAGGAACGGGTAGACAAATATCTGGCGCGTTTGAGCCCTGAGAAGAGAGCACGAATCGAGCAACATGAATATATCGCGGTCGAAGCAACGGAAGTCTCGGTCGCCGAGGTGCCTGGACTGAGTGAGAAATTCGCCGGCCAAACCGGCGGTTTAACCGATCGCGCCAACCAAATGGCCAAATTCATCATGATCTTTGACGCGAAGACCGGCAAGCCGGTGGCTAACGAAGGCTACATCATCGTCGATTATCCGGCGAGAGGGGAGCTTGGCGTTTTTGGCGGCTATACTGCAGTGTACATTGGAACCGGCAGATGAAACAGCTCACGATTTCTCTGGTACTCGGGTTTCTGGTCTTGTCGGCCGTCGCGACCCCGGCTAAGGCTGAAGAGAAAGACTACGGTGTCATGACTGCGAAGCCGTACCGGGCCGAGATTCAGCGGGGTCAACAACGTTTGGCGAAGTTTCTGTCGCGTTTGAACCCCAAACGCAAAGCACTGCTGGATCAAACACCCTATGTCGCGGTCGAAGTTTATGTGCTGACTGCGGGAGAGGTTCCAGGACTTACCGAGCGTTTGGGCCTAGGGTCCGTCGGTTCGGGTCAGTTCTCCCAGGACATTCAGAGCGGTGCGAACGTTCAGGTGCAATTCCTTCTCATCTACGATTCGCGCACCCAAAAACTGGTCGGCGACGACGGCGTCCTGGTGACCGATACGCCGTCAAAGAACAAGGTCGGTCTTTTTGAAGGAACGCGTGCCGTCTACGTAGGGACCGGCTCGTGAGACGAGGTTCTCCGTTGGCGGTTGGCGGTTTGCGCTTGTTCAGCGGTAAAGATTCGCGATGGACCGTGGAGCGGATGGGACTTATGGGACAAATGGGACTTATGAGACGATCTTTTTCGCAAGTGGATGATACGATTGCGAAAGCGCGAACTGCTAACGGCTAACTGCTAACTCCTTAACGCAATAAGCCTCCCACGGCTTGGATTGGGATTAATGAACCGGCTCGGGTGACCCACACAGCAAGAGCGTCCGCCTTATCAGTCGGACAGGAAATGTCGGCTGCAAAATTTTCTCCGGACTGGCTGAGATCTGTTTTCACCAGATTCATCGCGATAAACTGATGGATCAGCGTCCGCCCCTGGTTCTCGCCTCGGGTAACACGCGAAGTTTCATTCATCTTTAGGGGAACGATCTCCACTGAGTAAGGTCCGCCAGATCGTGAAGGCGAATAGGTGATTTTAATTTCGTTGCCGGCCGTTAAAACGACCAGTTTGCCGGCATCAGGATTCTCATTGCCTGGAAGCGCGCGACCCCACGCTTGCCATTCAGCACCGTTCAGGACAAATGCCGGTGTATAAACAGATCCAGATCCCCAATCTGCCGCATAACGACGTTGGCGCTGGGTGTAATCCCGGCTCGAAAACGAGTCTTTCCAACCAAGGTTATCCCAGTAATCCACGTGAAAGGCCACCGGAACAACCATCTTCCATAGTGCCGGGTTTTGAGCCAAGGCGCCAAGCCAAGCTTCGGCGGGTGGACAACTGCTGCAGCCTTCCGACGTATAGAGTTCCAGTAGCGAAACCTGAGCCGGCCCGCTTTCGAACCGGGTAGAGGTCTGTCCCTGCAAGTTCATTTCGAGGCCAAGAATAGAGGCGGTCAGCAAAAGAAGCGTTCTCACTGACCTGGATGATGCGGGGACAGGTCTGGTTATTCCGGAAACCGTGGAGCGCTGCCTCGCTTGCGAGGCCGTGGTGAACAGTGAAGAACAGGGTGATAGGTGAAAAGTGAAAGGAATGCTACCAGCCAGCAGACAAATTCGGCGCTGTTGCCCTAAAAATCATTGACGCTAATGATTCCTCGTTAGGCCCACGATTTCACCTTTCACCTTTCACCCTGATCACCAACGGCCTCGCAAGCGAGGCAGCGCTCCACTCTGTACTCCTTTTCTCATTTGCGGTAAATTTCCCCAAGTTTGTGGAAACTCTGCTGCTTTCGCCTATTACGATTGCTTTGGCCGCCGTTTTCGTACTGGGTTGCATACTCGTTTTGATCTGGGTATTCCGGGGTTCGGGTCGTCCGGCGGTTTATTTGTCCGTTGTGGACAGCCTGCTCACGCCGGCGGAAAAGCTCTTTTACGAGCAGCTAGACCTGGTTATCGACGGCCGGCTACAAATTCTCTGCAAGGTGCGGCTGGCAGACTTGATCGAAGTCGAAAGCCGGCAACCGGAGGAACGAAACCGCGTTTTTCGCCGGATCTCTTCCAAGCATATCGACTTCGTCTTAGCTGAACCCGGCAATCTGACGCCTGTGCTGGCCATTGAACTCGACGACAGCTCTCACGACCGAGCTGATCGAAGAGAGCGCGACGAATACCTACAGGAATTGTTCGAGACGGTCCGGTTCCCTTTATTGCGAATCAAAGCTTCTGCTAGCTACAACCGAAGAGCATTAGTGGATGCTCTCGAACAATCGTTGAGACGCCGGTTCCAGCCCTATTAGGTTGCGTTCGCAGTTCGCAGTTCGCGGTTAACGGTTCGCGCCGGGAGTGGAACGGATAGGATCCGCCTCCGCAAAGCCTACGGCGCGACTGGCTCTATGGGACCAATGGGACCTATAGGACCCAACTGGTAACTGCTAACCGCTAACCATTCACGCTAGCCGTCGCCGGTTCTGCATGATTTCCGTTTAGCTCCCGGTTGTCCGCCCGTTTGGCGGTCTTTGATTTGGCGGTGTTCAGCGCTAATTCCAACATAGGGCCGGGGAATTGCCGGCATGCTTTCAGCGTCTCATCGAATGCGTTAACAAAATAATCGACCTCTTTTTCGCCGATCATCAGGGGTGGCAGTATCTTGATCACATCCATGTTATGCCCAGCCACCTGAGTTAGCACTCGATGTTTGCTGACCAACGGCACCACCACCATCTGGGGAAAGAGCGCTCGATCGATTTTATGCAAGAGGCGCCAAGCTAACTTCAAGCTAAGCTCGGGCGGTTCGGCGAATTCGATCGCGATCATAAGACCTTTACCTCGCACCTCCTTTAGAAACGTATGCTTACGCCGAAGCGCGTCCAAACGTTCAACCAGCAAGTCTCCCATCCGGGCTGAGTTCTCGATCAGATTTTCCGATTCTAACACGGCCAAACTGGCCAGTCCGCAGGTCATGGCGAGGTTATTACGTCCGAACGTACTGGAGTGGACGACGCAACGATCCAGCCGGCTAAAGACTTTTTGGTAGATGGCTCGCCTCGTAATGATCGCACCGCACGGCACGTAGCCGCCGCTTAAGCTCTTAGCCACTGTAACAATATCTGGCTCTAGGCCCCAGTGCTCGAAGGCCCACCATTTTCCAGTACGTCCAAGGCCGGTTTGAATCTCATCACAAATAAATAATGTCCCGTACTTCCGGCAAAGAATCTGAGCCTGAATAAAAAAATCGTCTTTAGGGCATTTGACTCCTTTGCCCTGGACCGGCTCGACCAAAAAAGCGGCCACATTCTTTCCGCGCAGAAGCCGATCGAGCGTCGCCAAATCTCCGATCTTGACTCGCTCAACGTTCGGCATCAATGGGCCGAATCCTTCCTGAAAGTTAGTGATCCCGGTGACCGAGAGTGAGCCATAACTTAGCCCGTGGTAACCTCCATGGAGAGCGACCAACCCGGGACGACCGGTCGCTGCACGCGCAAATTTTAACGCTCCCTCAATGGCCTCGGTTCCGGAGTTGCAGAAAAAGATGGCCTCAAGATGCGGCGGAGTCTTCTTTAACAGCGCTTCGGCCAAAAGACCGCTCAACAGCGAGCAATCCATTTGCACCATATTGGGCAGGTCCAGATCAAGGGCGTCCCGAATTGCTTGCTTAATGACGGGATGGTTGCGTCCCATATTGAAGACGCTGTAACCGCTTAAAAAATCAAGGTAAGCATTGCCGGCTGCATCGTAGAGGTAGGCCCCCTCTGCTCGCGTATAAACCCGGTCAAACCCAGTGATACGCAAAACTTCAACCAGCGTCGGATTCAGGTGCTTGGCATGAAGCTGATAATTGTCACCCATGCGTGATGACACCAAGCTCTTAAGATCAAAGGACATTTTGGTATGAAACTGATGAACCGTAGGCGAGTTCCCAGCAATGGCAAGGCGAGACGAGAGGCGAAACGGCGAAACGGCGTATGGGCGAAACGGCGTATGGCGTACCGGCTGTGGGCGCTTGGAGGCGCATAGCGCTGAAGTGAATTTAGCTTAGAGGCTAAATTCTTCGCGGCCCGAAGGCTTTCGGGGCCAGGGGTTCGCGCTGTCGATCGCCGTTTCGCCCAATCGCCCATTCGCCGTTTCGTTCCGCGTGGCGCGATTATGGCTATTATTGCCGGATCGTATGCAATTTATTCCTTGGATGGCATTCCTCCTGGCGGCAATTTTTGAGGTGGGCGGCGACGCCGTGATCCGGATGGGGATAAAGAGCAATAACCTTGTGCTGATGTTGCTAGGCGCTGCAACGCTCGGCGGGTACGGCCTTATCGTAAACTCCGTTGATTGGAGCTTCGCAAAGATCTTCGGCGTTTACGTCGGCGCGTTTGCCCTGGTTGCAGTTCTTTTCGGCAAATTCTTATTCCGGGAACAGATCCCGCTCAGTACCTGGATCGGGCTGGCCATTATCGTCACGGGTGGATTGGTCATTCAGTTTGGAAGGTAACACCCGCACCGCCAAAGTAAGCAGTAAGCAGTAAGCAGTAAGCGGTAAGCAGTACGGAGGTGTTCCGACGCGTTCTGGACTGATTACTGACACACTGCTACTCCTTACTGCTTACTTTTCCCTAGTGGTGGCATCTCGCCACCGCCAGTGCCACGACGAAAGCCACAATCGGAATAGTCGCCGAGATGACGACCAGACGGACGCCTCGCCAGCGCGTCTTCCACATTTTTGGCGAGCGCAGACGACTGCTCCGGCCGGTTAACCGGACCGAGTCCGGGTCGTCCAGCTCCGCTTTCATGGCGGCTGCGGTCTGATAACGTTTGGACGGTTCGCGCTCCATCGCGTGGAGAATAATCTCCTCCAGCTGCTCGCTAATTTGCGGATTTCGTTTGCGCGGTGCCACTGGGTCACCGGCGATCCGCGAGTTCATGACAATAAAGGGGTTCGGTCCCTCGAAGGGGACTCGCCCGGTTGTCATTTCGTACAGCATCGCGCCAAGGCTATAAATATCAGTTCGCTCATCTCCCCGGCGGCCTTTCACCTGTTCGGGAGCCATATAATCCGGTGTCCCCATGGCCGGACTTAATCCGGCGAACGTGATGCGCCTCATCTCGGTCGCTTTAGCAATTCCGAAGTCCATGATTCGAATTGAGCCGTCCTCACAGACCATCACATTTTGAGGTTTGAGATCCCGATGCACCACCTTTTGCTCGTGCATATGAGAAAGCGCATCACAGAGGGCGCTGGCGATCTGAACTGCGTCCGAGATCGGAAGCGGGCGAATCTCCTGCATGACTTCGCTTAGGGTTCGCCCCTGCAAATACTCCATCACGATGTACGGGCGACTCTGATCCGGTACCGTGACGAATCGTAGGATATTGGGATGGTTCAGGCGTCTGCCGATCTCGGCCTCCCGCTGGAATCTTGCAAATGTTCCGGGATCGGATTCGTACTGCATGTAGGGAACTTTGACCGCGACAGTATCTCCATTTGAAAGGTCGGTAGCCTTATAGATCGACGCCATGCCGCTGCGATTAACCACGCTTTCGATGCGAAAGCGGCTGTCTAGAACATCCCCGACCTGGACTTCGTGTTGCATGCGGTTTTCCAGCTCCCCCTGGGAGTTCTTCAGAAACGAGATGGGTGAGTCATACTTCGGGTCAACTAGACGGTCAATCTGGATCACCTGGGCGGTCAGGTTGTCATCTGTAACCCGTCTTTCCGCTAAGGAAATCAGATATGGACAGATCTCGTCCATATTTAATCGATCGACCCCTTCGGATATTTCTCCGTCGTTTACAAAGCAGTAAAGCCCGTCGGTGCACAGGAGGACCCTGTCGCGCGACATCAATTTGATCCGCTTGAAATCGCAACGAACAACGGGCTCATGTCCGACCGTCCGGGTTAACATCGACCGAAGATTACTGGCGCGGGCTTCGTGTTCGGTGATCAACCGGAGTTTCAATTGTAGCCCGGTGTAAGAATGATCATCCGTCAATCTCTTGATCTGCTCGTTTCGGACTAGATAAGCCCGGGAATCCCCGACGTGGCCAATCGACAGCTCTCTGTCGCGAAAGATGCAGACGGTTAAAGTTGTAGCCATGCGTCCGCCCTGTGGGTTTTCCATACCCGACTCGTAAATGGCTAAATTTGCCCGCAGGAAAATCTCTTTTAGAATCTGTCTGGTTGTAAGCGAAGGGCTCGCTTGGCGAAAAACCTCCAGCGCGACATTCACAGCTAATTGGCTGGCGACGTCACCGTTACTCTGGCCGCCGACACCATCGGCAATGATCGCTACCGAGCCTTGTTGGCGCCGGACCTGGTCGTCCGCAGGTTCCCAAAAAGCGATTGCGTCTTCGTTGCGATCTCGCTTCGGACCGGGGGAAGAGAGCGAGAATTGGCTGAGGCGCATTGGACAATCAGATAGCCTGGATCGGCCACAAATCGCCAGCGATTTGTGGCCGATCCAGGCTACAGGCTTCTAGGACCGGGGCATCTGCACATGCAGTACCCCGGTCCTAATGAAAACCTCACGAGCGACGGAGTAGCACGTGGCGTGCCACCGGGGCGTTTGGCGTTTGGCGTTTGGCGTTTGGCGTTCGGCGTATCGGCGTGCCGGCGATGGGGAGGGATCGCGTCCTCGCGATCCGTTGTGACCGGAACACGCTTGCCGAACCCAAGGTTAGCTAGGTCCTGGGCTTTGACCTCGCCTTTAAAGCGCGCGGGGACGCGCGCCCTCCCCGAAAACCGACCTTTCGCCGTTTCGCCGGGCTTCGCGCCGGTTTCGCCGGTGCGCCGTTTCGCCCCCTCGCCGACACGCCCCATCGCCAACAAACCACACCCAAAACGCTGATCGGGGTTGCGCTGTCGTTTGGCTGCGCAACAATGAATATCAGATCTGTGAACCCAAAATCTGCTCCTGTTTCTGTTGCTGAACACTACCAGAGCCTCTTGGCCGACCGATACAGCTGGATGTTTGGTTCGTTTGAGCAAAAGGCGGCCGAACAAGAGGCGTTGTTCAAAAGGTTAAGCCTCCACCATGATCCCAAAGGTCCGGCGCTCGACCTCGGCTGCGGCTCCGGCTTTCAATCGATAGCCTTGGCCCGACTCGGATTTGAAGTAACCTCTATCGACTTTAGTGAACGGTTACTGGAAGAATTGACCCAACACCAAGGCTCGCTTCCGATCACGGCTTTACACGGCGATTTCCGCGATCTCAGGGAATTTCCCGATGATTCGAACGAAGTCGTGGCTTGCATGGGAGACAGTCTCATCCATTTGCCAGCGAGATCCGATATCCCCGAGCTCTTCCGTGAAATAAAAAGAATACTGAAGCCCGGGGGCAAGGTGATCATCAGCTTCCGGGACGTAAACGCCGAGCTGAAAGGTTTAGACCGGTTCATCCCGATAAAATCTGATGCCGAGCGGATCATGACTTGCGTCTTGGAATATGAAACCGAGACGGTCGTGGTGACCGACCTTTTCTACGAGCGCACCCAATCCGGGTGGTCTTTCCACAAGAGCTCCTATCGCAAACTTCGGATTGCTCCCAGCGCCGTGGCCGAAGAACTGCGCGGCGCAGGTTTGGCGGTGACATTCCGCGATGTCATCGCCGGGTTTCAGATTCTGGCGGCGGTGAAAAACCCGTGAGGGGCGTGTCGGCGAAACGGCGAATGGGCGAATGCGAATGGGCGAATGGGTATCGGCGACGGGAGGGATCGCGTCCTCGCGATCCGTTGTGACCGGAGGAATGCGCTTGACGGTCCAAGGGCGATGCGATGCGCACGCATAGCTCAAATCCGGCCCGGTTGAGCTAGCGAAGTCGTTGCCGTAGGGCGCGCCGAGATTTTCGCCCCAACAGGCGCTTCGCCCACTCGCCCATTCGCCCATTCGCCGTTTCGCCCTTTCGCCCACTCGCCTCACTTCTCCATCCAACCGTCCTTCAGCCGCACGATGCGCTTGCCGTAGGACGCATTTTCCTCAGAGTGCGTTACCTGTATGATTGTCGTACCCTCAGAGTTAAGCCGCTTAAAGAGCTCCATTATCTCGCGGGCCTGATCCGAATGCAGGTTACCGGTCGGCTCATCGGCCAGAATCAGCTCCGGATTGGCCACAATGGCTCGGACAACCGCCACCAATTGTTGTTGGCCGCCGGACAATTGGCTGGGGAAAAGATCACGTTTGCCTACGATATTGAACCGATCCAAAGCGTCACAAACAATTGACTCCCGTTGGGATGGCAGCACATCCCGGTACGATAATGGTAACTCTATATTCTCGTAAACGGTTAGATCATCCAAAAGATGATAGGACTGAAACACGAAACCGGTATGCTTCTTGCGAAGGTTTACGCGTTCTTTCTGTTTCAGTTTATGGACCGGTTGCTCCAGTAGATAAAATTCCCCTTCCCATTCTGCGTCATGCAAACCGAGGATATGCAGAAGAGTGGATTTGCCCGCGCCGGAAGGCCCCATGACCGACACAAAATCACCGGGTTCAACGGTCAGATTGATCTGACGTAACACGTAATAAAACCCGTTCTTCAGTTTATAACTTTTCTCGACGTTCTTAAGCTCAATCATTTTAAAATTTCACCACAAAGACACAGAGATCAAGAAGGTCAATCCACAGAATTAATCGCGAATGGACACGAATCGACACGAAATTTTCTTCATTCTCGCAGCGTTTTTATTGGATCTATCTGAGTCGCTCGCAGCGCCGGCACCAAGCATGCCACTGAAGCGGCAAAACCGAGTACCGCTACACTTGCGCAGAAAGAAATCGGGTCGACCGCGGAGACGCCGAACAACATGCTTTCGATTAGCCGACTTAGAAGTAGCGCAGTCATAAGTCCAATCATCAATCCGATACCAGCGATCTTTAGGCCGCTTCCAACAATTAACCGGAGAATATCGGAGAGTTGCGCTCCCAGAGCGATCCTCACGCTTAGTTCCCGTTTTCGGAGACTGACTGAATACGAAAGCACGCCGTACAAGCCGACGACGGCAAGAACCAGAGCAGCAGCCGAAAACACACCAACTAGCGCCATCTGCAGCCGGCGCGATGCAAACGAATCATAAATCACCTGATTGAACGGGTAAATACTGGTTAACGGTAAGTTAGGATCAATCTCGGCAAGTGCTTCTCGCAGACCGTTGACTAAAGCATGTGGATCATTCTGGGTATGAAGCAAAAGGGTAAAGTCGTTCGTTATCCGCGGCGCGAAAGGAGACTGCGAGTAAAGAAAGTAAACCTGATACGGCGCCCGTGGAGAATCGGGACGATCATGTTGAATCACCGGAACAAGCCCGACGATCGTATAAACGTTTGGCCTGAGCCCGATACTGTTCACATCGTGAATCTGTTTTCCGATCGGATCCTGCCCGGGGAAAAACCGGTCCGCGAACTCGGTACTGACAACGATTACTTTTCCTTTATCGGGCCCGTCCTCTTGGTTAAACAGTCGCCCGTGCAACAACGGTATCCCAAACGTACGAAAATAATCGATCGATACGATCTGGCTGCGCAAGGCAGGCATATCTTTTAATGGAGGATCGGGCTGACCAACGATGCCAAAAGCATTGGTACCAAACCCGCCGCTAAAGGGTAAATCATCGACCAGCGCGGTCGATATCACGCCGGGCAGCTGTTGGACTTTATCCAACAGCTTATCCAAGAAAACCTTACACGCGGCTTGGGTCGGATACTTTGCATCAGCGAGATAAACTTCAGCAGTCAAAATATGATCTGTCCTGAAGCCGAGAGAGACGCTCTGGATAGCCTGCAGGCTTCGCATGAGCAAGCCTGCCCCGGTCAAAAGAAGGCAGCTAAGAGCGACCTGCACTGCGACCAATATCGCCTGGGTTCGTTGCCGGTGACCGGACCTTCCAGCCCGCTCGCTTTCCCGGCTTAACGCGGAAGCGAGATTGACGCCAGTCCAAGCCGGGAAGAGCCCGGATGCAAGCGCCGTTAACAACATGATTAGCAGAACGAACGCCAGCGAACCGTTATCAACCGTAACCTCATGTACACGCGGGATGTTGGACGAATCCGCAGTCTTGATCGCCTGCAATGACCAAACCGCTATCCCAACACCGAGTATGGCTCCGCCCACGGACAGCACAGCGCTTTCAGTTAGCAGCTGTAAGACCAACCGGGAACGACTCGCACCGAGGGCGGCTCGGATACTGACTTCCTTGAGACGTTCTTGAGCTCGCGCCAAAAGCAGGTTCGCGACATTGGCGCAGGTAATCAGCAACAAACAAGCGACCGCCCCTTCTAATAACCACACGGTGGTCGAGTAATCGCTCACTACTCCCACAAGATAGGGTGCAATCCGAACCCCAAATCCGGCATCCGTGGCTGGATACGTCGCAATCAGATTTTGCTGAATCACCTCGAGGTCCGCCTGAGCCTGTTGGAGCGTGACCCCCTCTTTCAACCGGCCAACACATTCATAATAGGGGGCTCCGCGCCGGATCTTTTTGTTTGGGGCAAAGTCCGGGTCTTGGGTTGTCGGTGCATAAAGCTCAACATTGAACTCCTCGTCTGCTTGCCCTGGGGTAACGCCTACAACCTGGAAACTCCGGGAGCCTAATAGGATGCTTCTCCCGATAACGGTTGGATCCGAGTTGAAGTGTGTCCGCCATAGATGTTCGCTAAGAACAACGACAGCGGCTGCACCCGGCCGATCGTCTTCCTCATCTAAAGGGCGTCCAAGAATTAACGGCCGCCCCATCACTCCAAAGAATGCTCCCGAGACATACAAACCCGGAATTTGCTCGGCGGGACCTCTCCCAGTTAGGTCGAACCAATCAAGATCGAAGGCAGCTAATCCGCTGAATGATTGTTGCGAGGCGCAGTAGTCAGCAAAATCGGGATAGTCAAAACCCCACGCGTTATCGTTTTTGACAGTTCGGTCCAAACGGAACAACCGATCCGCATTTGGATAAGGCAACGGCTTTAACAGTACTCCATTAACCAAGCTGAATATCGCCGTGTTCGCTCCCATGCCCAGTCCAAGAATCAGCACCGCCATCAGGGTAAAGCCAGGCGATTTAAGTAATTGCCGGATCGTGTAGCGGAGATGGGAAACCAGGCTTCGCATTGGGGACTAGGAAATTTCACCACAAAGACACAAAGGTCACGAAGGTCAGAAATCTGTTTAGACGAAGGCTTTCATTATTTCGAAACTTCGTGTTCTTCGTGTCTTTGTGGTGGAATATTCACTCTCTGAGTGTCTTCATCGGATCGATTCTGGCCGCCTTGAGAGCTGGTAATAAACAAGCCAAGAGCGCCGCCAGTCCCAGCACGAACACTGCGGCTAGCAATGACAACGGATCGCTTCCGGATACTCCATATAAGACTCCTTGAATCAGCCGGGTAAGAACCAGAGCTGCCCCGATCCCGATGAGGAGTCCGGCTCCGACAATCTTCAATCCATGTCGCACAACCAGGCGTAAGATATTTGCAGTCTGGGCTCCCAGCGCGATCCGGACACCGATCTCGCGTTTCCTTTGTGTCACCGAATAGGCTAGCACTGCGTATAGGCCTACAGCAGATAAGAGCAGGGCCGAACCTGAAAACAGACCCACTAAGAATACCCCTAGTCTTCGAGTTGCAGATCTTTCAGCCAGCAAATCATCAAAAGTTGTCGTGTCCGAAACCAGGACGTCGGAGTCGATTGAGGCAACGAGTTTGCGAATCGCAGGAATCAGGTCATGCGGATCACCAGCCGAACGCAGCAACAGAGTTTCACTAAACCAGGGACCTTGAGCATCAGGAAAATAGGCCTGATAAGTGGGCTGAGCGTCATCCGGATTGGCCACCCGAACGTTCTGGGCGACACCAACTATCGTATAATCAAGCTTCTTAAATCCGGAGATTACACCGTTGAAGGCTATTTGTTCGCCAATCGGGCTTTTGTCTGGAAAGTAATGCTGCGCGATCGCTTCATCGATGATGACGACAAGTCGGCTATCGACTCGGTCGGCCGAATCGAAATCTCTTCCCGCTAACAGCGGGATTCGCAGGGTTTGAAAGTAGTCAGTCGAAATCGATTGGGTACCGCATACCGGGACCGGATCCGGGTTAGGGTCGCCCGGCACGTAAAAGCGGTCACTCAAAAAGTTATGAAATGGTGGAATAGAATTTAGCGCAGCAGACGTCACGCCGGGCAAAGATCGCGCTCGATCAAGCAACGTGTTGAGAAATGCCACCATGTTAGCCGTGTGCGCCGCCCGCACGGACGGTTCAGTCTTAGCGGTGCGTGTATATTTGCTGCCATTTAATGACATTCCAGCGAGAAGGACATGATCGGGATCAAACCCGAGCGGAACGGCTTGGGCGATCTGAAGGCTGCGGGCAAGCAGTCCCGCGCAGATCAGCAGCACACAAGCAAAAGCGACCTGGAGGGTGACTAAGCCAGTTTGGGTACGCAGCCTTTTTCGGCCGATGGTAGTAGTGTTGCCTTCGTCTTTGAGAGTCGAGCCTAAGTCCGTCGTGGTAAGGGTCCAAGCCGGAAAAACGCCGAGCAATATTGAACTCAATACCGTGGTTCCTGCGAAAAAGCAGAGGGTCTCAATATTAAAACCGACCTCCTGGAATCGGGCCGGGGCGTTCGCGGGAGTGAGTACTCGAATAATTTCAAGGCCAAAGAAACCGAAAACCAACCCGGCAACGGCGCCAAACAAGGACAGGCAAGCACTTTCTAGCAGGGATTCGCCAATTAAATGGAATCGAGCGGCGCCGAGCGCGGTTCGAACCGCGGCTTCCTTCCGCCGGTCCAGCGTCCGAGTCAGGATCAGGTTTGCGATATTGGCTGCAGCAATCAGAAACATGCATCCCACTGCGGCGGCGACGAGCCAGAGCGTTGTAGAATAATTACCCACCTCAGTATCTAAGAGCCCTGCAACGCGAATCCTGTAACCTTTATCGGTCGCCGGGTAGCGATTTATGAGGCCCTGGTGGATACTCTCCAATTCCGCTTGAGCTTGTGAAAGACTGACCCCCGGCCTTAGACGCCCCATGCAGAGGAAAGGGTGCCGATCGCGGGCGTTGAAATCTGTTCCCCGCATCAGATGAATCGGCAAGTAAACGTCTATTGACTGGCGTTCCACGGTTTGTCTTGGAACAACCCCGATTACCTCCAAGGCTCTCCCACTGATCATCAGTGTCGTCCCAATTACCCCGGGGTCAGCGTTGAAGTGAGTTCTCCAGAATTTCTCACCTAGCACGACGATGTTAGGTCCTCCTTCTTTGCCTTCAGCACTTGTGAAAGGACGTCCCAGGAGAAAACGGTGGCCGGAGATCGCAAACATTTCAGGCGAAACGAATTCTCCGCCGATTTGCTCTGCCGCTCCCCGGCCCGTAAGAATCATTTGGCCGCCGGTAAATATCGCTAGTTCCTGAAAACTGTGTTGGGCGGCCCTGATATCCTCATAGTCAGGGTAATCAAAACCATTGTATTCATCTCTCTGAATCGGCATGAAGAGCACGACCAACCTCCCCGGATCAGGAAACGGCAGCGGCTTGAGGATCACCGCGTTAACCAGACTGAAGATTGCCGTATTAAGCGCCAATACCAAGCCCTAGAATTAGCACCGCGATGATAGTAAATCCCGGCGACTTAGCGAGTAGCGGAGCGTATAGCGGAGATGAGAGATCAAACCGCGCATCCCACGCGTAGGGCTGCAGCATCCATGCCATGTACACCCAAAAAAAAGAGCATCCACTACCTCACACTGTAGAGGAAACGCCGACAGCGCCGGCATCGCCGAGAGCGCCGACAACATGTCTGATCGCGCTCGACCACTGGTTGGCGCGCAGTTCCGCACCTACATGTTCTATCTTTCTTGGCGTCTTTGTGCCTTTGTGTGAGATTTCGATTCTGGCCTGTAGTTTCAAAATGAGAAACCAGCGTCTCAGTTTGAGACAAAGTGCCTCGCGCAGAGGACGCAAAAGCCGCGGAGATCAAAAGCTCGAGGATCTCCTGCTTCTTTACCTCTGCGTCCGCGGCGACCTTTGCGCGAGGCTCTTCTCGTTGTACGTCGTCTCCGTACCGGTGGCGTACTGATATTGAGCAATCGCGGGTCGTTGAAGTGTGGTTCCGGTTCGTTTCGGTAGCAGTCAGACCCATAAATATGGTATCTGCACCCATGAAGACTACTGTGGAGATTCCGGATGACTTGTTCAAGCGGGCCAAGGTGCTGGCCGCTCAAGAAGGAGTATCGATGAAGCAGCTCATTACAGAATCTCTTCAGCAAAGAGTCGCTAGACATTCGGCAGAAACCACGCTCGAGCCGGCTTGGAAGCGAGCATTCGGAGCTATGCGCGCCTATCGCAAGGAAAATCGGCGGATTGAGAAAATCATCGAGCAGGAATTCGAACAAATTGAGCCAGAGGACCGCAGATGATTTTAGACACGAACGCATTCTCTTCTTTGGCTGATGCAGATGAGACCCTTTTATCGGTATTGGAAGGGACCGAGGAATTGTGTCTTCCCGTGATCGTACTCGGGGAATATCGCTACGGAATCTTTAGCTCCCGGTATCGCACAAGGTACCAGCAATGGCTGGCACGTGATCTTCAGCTCTTCCGGCTCCTGGAGATTGTTGAGTCGACCACCGTTCATTACGCGACGATTCGTTCATCGCTAAAAACGCAAGGGACGCCGATTCCGGCGAACGATTGCTGGATTGCCTCCTTAGCCAAAGAACACCGTTTACCGATCGTCAGTCGAGACACACATTTCGACTTGGTGAAAGGTATTCGGCGCGTCGAGTGGTAGACCGGCGCGAGGTACATGGATCGCGCTGGGTAATTCGCGGGGGCCGCCCGATTTCACATGTATCCGTTACACCCACGCTGCTGGGAACACGCGAGGGTAAACGAAATACGTACCAAAGCGGCTCCCCTCCAAGTCGCTTTTTTTGCATTCTTTGCGGCCACGCCGCAACGCTTCGCATAGCGATGCGGGCAGGGTCTTTCGCGGCTATTCCATGAGATCTGGTCGAACCACCGTTTCAACCACCTGTCCGTTTGTCAGCGCGACACGATAAGCACGCGCGTCCGGTCGTGAAGTCACCAGATTGACAAGCTTTGTCCCTTGGAAATGGAGCGCAGCGCTGTTATCGATGCCATACCCTGCGCTTACATCACCGGCGGCTAAACACCGATGAAACGTCTCGCGTCGCCCTGCTTCATCATAGTGCGGACAACTGGTTCCCGGAAGGAAACCGAGACATTTTAGCGGATGTGGTTCTCCTTCCACCACAGAATCACTGATCGCCTGCTCGAACCAGCAGATCGCACCGGCGCTAATCCCGCAAAGGATCTTGCCTGCTTGCCAAGCCTCTCTCAGCGCTCGGTCCAATCCGTGTTCCCGCCAAATGGCTAACATCTTGCGGGTATTCCCGCCCCCGACGTAAAGAATATCGTTCTGGGAAACAGCGGCGATCGGATCTGACGTTTCTGAGCCGGTCAGGCTCAAATGCGTTGGCCGGCAAGGTAATTTCTCAAATGCGGTATAAAAGCGGTGGATATAATCATCGCTGTGTTCAGGAGGAATGAAACAGACCCGTGGCTCCGGGACAGATCCTCGCCATAAAGAAAGGATGTACCGGTCCAACGCCGGGTTGTGCGGCTCCATGGAAAAGCCGCCTCCACCCAGTGCTACGATATGACCACGCATGAAGGAAAGCGGAATTTCACCACAGAGGCACAGAGAACACAAAGAACAGATAATAAAATCCGCAGATTACGCAGATTACACAGATTTCGTTTTGAGCTTCGGATAGCGGCCAAGTACTCAACGAAACGGCAGCATACCTGGACGACTTTTTTCCCTGCGGCTGGATTCAATCTTTAACGTAATCTGCGTAATCTGTGAAATCTGCGGATCCTAATGTCTGTCTCTGTGTCCTCTGTGTCTCTGTGGTGAAATTTCCGAATTTATTCCCGCAGGGCGATCATTGGATCGATCCGGATCGCGCGCCAAGCGGGCACCACGCAGGCGAGAAAAGCGGCTAATCCCAATACCCCGATAGCCGTCAGAAGCGCAATCGGGTCGGTACCAGAAACACCGTAAAGCAAGCTTTGGATCAGATGCGTTAAAATCACTGAGCCGAGGATACCGGCCGCCAAACCGATCCCGACGATCATTAAACCCTGGCGAACCACTAAATTAAGGATGCTCCCAGACTCTGCGCCCAGAGCAATCCTGATTCCAATCTCCCTGGTACGCTGAGCAATCGAATACGCCAATACGCCGTATAAACCAACCGCAGCCAAGAGCAGCGCAAGAACCGAAAACAGACTGACTAACACAACTGAAAGCCGCTGCGTAACTAACTCCTTGCTGAGCTGGCTTTCCATGGTTCTGATATTAAAGACAGGCAGACTGGGATCGGACGATTGTACCGCTTCGCGGACGGCGGACACCAACCCTTGCGGATCACCCTTAGCCCGAAGTAAGACCGTCATCAGTAGCTCAGGCCTCTGCGAAACCGGGAAATAAAGCTCCGCAAGTTTCGGCTCACTCGCTAAATCATCATGCCTTACGGTCCGTACCATTCCTACAATGGTGTATTTTACGGAGTTAGCTTTGTGGGCATCCTCAGAGAGCTGTTTACCAATTGGATCCTGACCGGGGAAACAGCGATTCGCCAGTTTTTCGTCAATGATAACGACCGGCGTTTTACCGACTCTGTCTTCGGCATCGAAAGTGCGGCCGCGGATCAATTGGATCTTAAGCGTTTTGAAATAATCGGGCGAGACAGATGCATATTCCGCCGTCGGTTCTTCTCCGAGTCGAGGTTCGGGCTGGCCGACAACGCCAAAGTCCATTGAGTAGTTGTTACCATTAAATGGCGCATTACTTCCCAGTGCTGATGCTTCCGTACCCGGAACGCTTCGAATTCGTTGCAGGAGCGATTCATAAAAGGCTGCCATTTCGGTTTTCGTCGTTTGGTCAGCCTGGTTCTGATACTTCGAGCTCGACAGTTTAATCTCGACCATAAGCATGTTATGCGGATCAAAACCAAGCGGGACCTTTTGCAGCTGCTGGAAACTTTGGATGAGTAAGCTGGAAGCCACCAAAAGCAGACTAGCTAGAGCGACCTGCCCGATCACTAATAGTCCTTGGCTTCGTTGGCGCGCGGCGCCGGCAGTAGTGCCTCGACCGCCGGCAGCATCCAGAGTTTCCCTGAGGTTAACTCGAGACGTCTTCAAAGCGGGCCACAAACCAAATACCAGGCCGCTACCTAAAGTCACGATCGTGGTGAAGAGCAGAACCATCCCATTCAGATGAACGTGCTCGAATCGGCCAACATCATGAGGTGTTAATACCACAATCGCATCCAGGCTGGTCTGTGCCAATAGTAAGCCGAGAACTCCACCTAATATCGCCAGCACTACACTCTCGAATAGCAACTGATTAACCAAGCGGGCACGGCTTGCTCCCAAAGCCGCCCGGAGCGAAATCTCTCGTTGCCGAACAATCGCCCGGCCTAATAAGAGATTCGCCACATTGGCACAACCAATCAAGAGCACGAGACCAACGACAGCTAATAATAGATAAAGCGTCATTCGATATTGACCAACCACGTCTTCCAGAAGAGGCGTGACTTTGGCTGAGATGTTAGAATTAGTGTCCGGGTACTGTAATTCCAGGTTTCGCGCGATAACTCGAAACTCGGCTCCCGCAGCTTCCCGCGAAACGCCCGGATTAAGCCGGCCTAGACAATTCAAACCCGGATGCTGACCCCGATCGGTCAAGGCCGCAGGCACTGGAAAATGGCCCATGGTTACATAAACATCCATGTTTTCCGGATTCATGATCTGAGGTGGAGCGATGCCGATGACTTCGTAGCTCACGTCATTCAGCACTAGTGTACGGCCGATGATCTTCGGATCCGCTGCGAAACGATTTCGCCAGAATTTATCGCTCAAAAGAATAACGCCAGCCTCTCCAGTGCGGTCGTCACTTTCAGCAAAGAATCGTCCGATTTCCGGTGTGACCCCAAGCACTCGAAAATAGCTCGCAGTGACAATTGCCCCGCTTACCCGCTCCGGATCGCCATTCCCAGTTAAGTTAAAATTATCGCGGCGAAATACGGCGATTTCTTCAAAGGAATGCTGGTTCGTTCGCCAATCTAGATAGTCGGGATAATCGAGTGATATTTTAGGGTAGACCGGGCTGGTTTCCGAAATCGTGAATAACCTCCCCGGATCCGGGTACGGTAACGATTCCAGCAGAACCGCATCGACCAGACTAAAAATTGCGGTATTCGCCCCTATCGCGAGCCCCATGATCAAGATGGTAGTGATAGTGAATCCAGGCGATTTCAACAACAGCCGGATGGTATAACGGAGATGAGAAATCAGGGTTCGCATGATAAGAAGGAGCTAGGAGCTAGAAGATGGCGTTGCATTTCCTGCGGGGCGTCTTCTCTAAAAACAGGTTATCCGACATTGGTTGCGATCTCATTTTTCAGTTGTAGTCGTGATCTACTAGCTCCTACTCCCGTAGGGCCGTTATCGGGTCGATGCGGCTGGCTCGGAAGGCAGGGAGGAAACAAGCGATCAGCCCAGTAATGACAAGGACGACTGCGCTCGCTGCAATCGAAAGCGGATCCGTGGCCGAAACTCCATACAAGATGCCAGCGATTAGTCCGGATAGCGCCAAAGCGATCGCCAATCCGATCAAAAGTCCGATGCCGACAATCCTTAAGCCCTGTCTAATGACTAACTGTAGTATGGCCGTGGATTGGGCGCCGAGAGCAATCCTGACCCCAATCTCGCGCTTCTTCTGACTAACCGAATAGGAAAGCACTCCGTATAAACCAATCGCGGCCAATAGCAAAGCGACGGCGGAAAACGCGCTGACTACAATTGACGCTAACTGCCGGATGGCAAACGATCTGGCCACCACCTCTTCCAATCGTCCGATGTTCGAGACGGCCAGGTTCGGATCAAGATCCGCCACCACCTTGCGAAGCGGCTCGATCACCAAGCTCGGATTATTCTCGGTATGGAGCACTAATGTCGCAAAATTGATCCGATTCGGTTCAGTATTTTGGGCGTAGGGATAGTAACATTGGTACGGTGTTGGTTGCGATTCAGGATTGTCATATTGAACAGTGCCAACGACGCCCACAATGGTGTAGAAGTTCCGCTTGAGTCCGACCCGATCATGAAAGTCGTAGAGCTGTTTTCCAAGCGGATCCTGATCGGGAAAGAATGCCTGGGCCACACTCTGGCTAATTATCACGACTTTCTCTTTTTCCGGGCCATCCTGGTTAGTAAAAGTTCTACCGCGAATCTGCGGAATGCCCATGCTCCGGAAGTAATCCGGCGAGATAAACTGGATTTGCCAAGCCGGAAGTTGGCTTTGGGGTGGCTCCCGGCGTCCCGAAATCCAGAAGCCGTCAAGGTTGCTGGCCGGCGAAGAGGGCATGAAGGGTAAGGCACTGTTCAGGCCGGCCGAGGTAACTCCGGGCAACGTTTTTACCCGATCGAGCAATTTGTCAAAGAATTGGCGATACGCAGTCTGGTCCGAATAGTTGGCGTTGGTTAGATAGAGATCCGCAGCCAATCGGTTAACCGCTTCGAATCCTAGCGGGGTGTGCTGCAATGCCTGGAAACTTCTGGCCATGAGACCGGCGCTGATTAACAGGATAACGGTAAGAGCGACCTGACCAGAGACGAGCACGGCTTGACCCAGATTACGAGCCCGGCCCGCCGTAACCCGCTCCCTTCTCGTTTGAGGGCTGACGCTAGATTGGTCCGAGAATTGACCAGAGCGGGGAACAATCCGGAAAATGCCGCAGTGACTAGAGTAATCAACAAGACAAAGATCAGAGCGCCGGTATCAAGCCGGACCTCCTGAAAACGTGCGAACTCATCCGGCGCGAGCGTTCTGATGACGTGAAGCGACCAAGCAGCAGCGGCCAGACCGACGGCGGCGCCGGCCAGAGTCAGGACCGAATTTTCGATAAGGAGTTGCGCGATCAGCCTTCTCCGATTTGCTCCCAGCGCAGCGCGCACACTCATTTCTCTTGCCCGTTCCTGCGCCCGAACGAGCAACAGTGTGGCTACATTCGCGCAGGTGATAACCAGCAGACACGCTACCGCCGCTTCCACCAGCCATAACGATCCGGAATAGCTGCCAATCACCGTATCGAGATAAGGAACCGCCCGGATCCCGAATCCAATATCCTCAGGATATCGGCTTACGAGGTTCTGTTGGATGACCTCTAAATCGGCTTTGGCCGCTTCTAAGGTGGCGCCGTCTTTAAGGCGGCCAAAGCAAGCACAATCGTGGTTGAGCCGTTGGGTCATCTCGAGGGTCCCATAAAAACGGCTTTGATTTAGCGGGACATACACATCGATCCTAGCCGACTCGCTGGCCACAGAAGGGGTCACGCCGATCACTTGAAGACTTCTCCCGTTTAACGACAAACTCGCGCCGACGACATTCGGATCGCCGTGGAACATCGTCCGCCAAAAATGTTCACTCACTATCACGACACCCGGCGCATCGGGCCGATCGTCGGCTACCTCTATCGGGCGACCAAACAGCATGGGACGTCCAAATAGCTGGAAAAATGTTCCCGAAACATAAGCGCCGCTGATTAACTCCGGGTTGCCACGTCCTGTCAGCGTAAAATCATCGTTGAGCGAGAGCGCCATTTCCTGGAACGAATGTTGGCCGGCTTTGAGATCGACGTAATCAGGATAATCGAGCGGTAATCGCTCGAAGCTCCGAAAAGACTGGTATACCTGCACTAACTGTCCCGGATGCGGGTACGGAAGCGGCTTCAACAGGACTGCTTCAATCACACTGTAGATAGCGGTATTCCCTCCAATCCCCAGTCCTAGAATCAAAATCGCAGTAATCATGAATCCAGGCGATTTAACCAGTAGCCGGATTGTACGCCGGAGATGGGAAATTAGGCTTCGCATACAGGTAGAGTTAGGAGGTAGAATCTAGGAGCTAGTGCGTCGCCGCGACTTCTAAATTCTTACTGTTGCTCTGTCGTTTATTCGTTTAAATTTAAGGGCATCTATTAGTCAGGTATTTTTCCTTCTAGATCCTAGATTCTGGCTCCTAGCTCCTACTCCCGCAGCGCGTTGATCGGGTTGACTTTGGTAGCGCGGACCGCAGGCACTAAGCAGGCGGCTAAGGCCGTCAAACTCAGCACGATCATAGCGGAAAGGATCGCTGCGGGATCGTAAGCTGAGATGCCATAGAGACTGGCTTGAACCAGAGGCCCAATGGCGAGTGTCGCGGCCAGACCGGCTAAGAGGCCAACGCCTACTAGCGACAAGCCTCTGGTAATGACCAGACGTAGGATATTGGTAGATTCGGCGCCGAGGGTGATGCGAACTCCGATCTCTCGTGTTCGCTGGCCTACGATGTAGGACAACACGGCGTACAGTCCGACGGCAGCCAGGAGAAGGGCGGTGCCAGACAACAGGCCAACCACAAGAACGGATAATCTCCTAGCGTTGAATCTCTTGGCGATCGCCTCCTGAAAACTCTGGAGATTAGACACAGGGAGATTGGAATCTAACGCAGTAACGCTCCTTTGTAGCGCAGGGATAAACGATCGCGGATCGCCTTCGGTTCGCACAACCAGGGAGCCAAAGTTCCTTGGCGATTGCGCGGACGGGTAGTATACCTGGAAAGAGGTTTGCTGTATCTCCGGACTATTATGTTGGATGTCCGCTACGACCCCGACGATGGTATAGAGTGTTGGTTTGGTTCTCCCTGGCCGGTAGATCTGTTTCCCAACAGGATCCTGGTTATGGAAGAAGCGCTCAGCAATGGCCTGATTGATAACGACAACTTTGTCGCTACTCGGCTGATCTCTGTCGTCAAGAAAACGCCCCCGAATCAGCGGTATCTGTAGGCTGCGAAAGAATCCTGGAGACACGTACTGAGGTTCCGCTCCGGGCATTTGGTTTAATTCCTTGTATTCTTGGCCGGGGATACCAAATACGTTTATCTGAAGACCAACGAAAGGTGGATCACTGTCGAAGCCGGCATCCACAATTCCAGGTAGCTTTCGCAGGTTGCTAAGCAGCGAATCAAAGAAGAGTTTGCACTTCGTCTCGTCCCCGTACCTGGTTTCAGGAAGATAGATATCCGCCAAGAGCACATGGTCGGGCTTAAACCCCAAGGGCACGTTCTGCAGAGTCTGAAAACTTCGGGACAACAGAGCCGTCCCGATTAAAAGGACCACGGTGAGTGCTACCTGTCCGCCGACTAACCAAGCCTGGGCACGATGCTTCCCTCGCCCATCGGTTTGCCCACGGCCGGCCTCCTCGCTCAGCCCGGAAGCCGGATCAGATCGTAAATTAGCCCAGATGGGAACAATTCCGGCTACTAACGCCGTCAAAGAACTCACCACAATCGTGAACAGAAGCACTGGGCCATCGATGTTCACCTCTTGGAAACGAGTTTCGCTTTCGAGAACAAGAGACTTTATGACGCCTAAAAGACTCCACGCTAATACCAAGCCGATTGCGGCTCCGGCAATCGCCAGGACCAAGCTCTCCCCGAGCATTTGGGCTCCAAGCCGGATTCGACCGGCACCGAGCGCCGCTCGGATACTTGCTTCTCTGTGGCGGCCTTGGGCCCTAGCCAAGAGCAGATTCGCTACGTTCGCACAGGCAATCACCAACAGACATCCAACCGCTGCCTCCAAAATCCAAAGCGTCCCCGCATAGTCGCTAATCACGGTGTCCAGGTACGGCACCAGGCGGATACCGAACCCTTTGTCCGTAGCCGGGTATTGAGCAATTAAGTTCTGATTGATCCGCTCGAGATCGGATCGCGCTTGGATCAAACTAACACCCTCCTTTAGCCGGCCGATGCAGGGAAAATCGTGGCCGCCGCGACTCGCCTGCATCACTTTGAAATCCGGCGCGAAAGGCAATGGAATATAAACGTCGATCTTATTTGATTCGTTGCAGACCTCGGGAGTCACACCGATGACCTGGAAGCTTTTGTCGTTCAGCGCTATCTTGGTACCGATGATATTTGGGTCCGCCTGGAAATGTTTTCGCCAAAACCGATCACTCAAAACGACTACCGGCGCCGTGTCTGATTTATCTTGGCCTTTGTCGAAGGGACGACCGAGCAAGAACGTCCTCCCAAAGACCTCAAAGAACGATCCACCGACATAGAAACAATCGATCCTTTGCGCTTCACCTCTTCCGGTAAGATTTACCTGATCCGGTAAAACCAGCGTCAAGTTTTGAAAGCTGTGCTGCGCAGCCGTATAATCGAGAAAGTCGGGATAATCGAACGGAAATTCGTTGTAGCCTCTAAACGGTTGAAATAACTGGACCAATTGAGCCGAATCCGGATAGGATAACGGCTTAAGTAATAACCCGTTAATCAAGCTGAACACCGCAGTATTGGCGCCAATACCTAATGCCAGAATTACGATGGCATTGACAGTAAATGCGGGCGATTTCGTTAATCGCCGGATCGTAGGCAAGAGATGGGAAATTAGGCTGCGCATAAGGGAGGAGTTAGGAGCTAGAATCTAGGAGCTAGGAGGGAGACTCTTTTTCTGATTCGTGCGTTGCTCCAACGACTGGTTTTGTCAGCTGACTTATGCAGATTCGATTCAGTTTTGTTCGCGATATCGTCATCTCTTCTAGATCCTAGATTCTAGCTCCTCGCTCCTAGTCTCGTAGCGCCGTGATGGGATCGATGCGCGTCGCTCGGAATGCGGGTAGCAGACAGGCGAGGAGCGCAGCCGTGGAGAGTACCAGGGCACTGGTCAACACCGCCGCAGGATCACTCGCCGATACGCCATAAAGGACGCTTCCGATGATTTGTCCCAGTACGATCCCCGCGCCTATGCCGACAATGAGTCCCACGCAAATAATGCGCAGTCCCTGATAAGTAACCAATTTAATGATATTCGTTGCTTCGGCCCCTAAAGCCATTCTAACGCCGATCTCCCGGACCCGCATGCTTACCGAGTAGGAAAGAACTGCGTATAACCCAATTGCAGCCAACAAGAGCGCGACACAGGAGAACAACCCCACTACGACCAATGAGAGGCGCCTAGTTGTGAAACTTTTAGCAATCAGATTGTCGTAGGCGCTGACGTTGGCCAGGGGAAGATCGGGATCAAGCGTGCCGATCGTGTTTCGCAAAGCCGGAATCACCGACTGAGGGTCAACGGTTGTATGCAGAACCAGTGTTTCGAACTTCGTGAATTCGCCGAAGCCTCCTGCCGTCTGCGAGTACGAGAAATAGGATTGAAACGGCGTTTGGCCGTGCCCGGGGTCGTTGTGTTGTACGTCAGCCACAACCCCAATGATCGTAGTAATATGGCGCGGCCGATTGAATAAATGTCCGACGTCGTCAAGCTGTTTCCCGATGGGATCTTCACCGTGGAAAAAGCGTTGGGCAATGCTCTGGTTGATAATAACGACATTTTCGGAGTTGGGTTGATCTCGATCGTCAAAGAAACGCCCTCTTAGCAATGGAATACCAAGCGCGCGAAAATAACCGGGCGAGACGATCTGGTGAATCATCCATGGCAGGCGGCTGACGTCCGTTACCGGTTGGCCCGCTATGATCAGAGTTTCATGATCGTTATTGTCACCAAAAGGAACGCAATCGTTCAGCCCAAGATCGGTCACACCTGGTATTTGACGAGCCTTATCTAGCAATGAATCGAAGAACGCCTTCCGCTTTTCGCCGTCAGCGTACTTCGTACTCGCCAGATAAACGTCCGCCACCAGAACCTGATGACTTTTGAATCCCAATGGAACACCTTGGACAGCCAAAAAGCTTCGTAAAAGCAATCCTGCTCCGATCAAAAGCACTGAGGCCAGGGCGACCTGCCCGATTACCAGAATGCTTTGGCTGCGTTGGCGTTCTCGCCCGACCGTACCAGTCCGTCCTCCTTCATCGCGAAGTGCGGAAGCTAAATTTGCCCTCGACAGAACGAGGGCAGGAAAAAGTCCAAAAAGCAGGGCGGTTAGCAAGGTCAGACCGAAAACAAATAACAGGGCCGTACCATCAATCGCGATGTTCTGCAGGCGACTGATGTCGCCCGGATCGAGCATTTTGATTAAGGAGACGCCCCAACAAGCCGTTAACAATCCAATTCCACCACCCATCAGCGCAAGTACTAGGCTCTCGCTTAGCAGCTGTACCAATAAGCGTTCCCGGCTCGCTCCGAGCGCAGCCCGGACCGTTATCTCTTTGCTTCGTTCACGTGCCCTTGCCAGCAGTAGGTTCGCGGTGTTAGCACAGGTAATTAGTAGCAAACAAATTACCGCCCCACCGAGCAGCCAGAGCGTGGTCGCATAGTCACTCACGACGCTGGCGAGGAAGGGCTCGATCCTGACTCCAAACGGGGCGCTCGTGTCCGGATATTGAGTGATCAGATTTCGATTGAGGACTTCAAAGTCGGCTTGCGTCTGCGCAATTGTGACCGCGTCCTTCAATCGGCCAACACAGAGAAACATGTGGCCGCTACGGCGAGAGCTAACGTCTTGGTAGCGAGGATCAAGAGTAAACGGTATGTACAGGTCGATTCTTGCGATTTCATTGGCCTGCGCCGGCGTAACCCCGATGATCTCGAAATTGCGTCCGTTCAAAGTGATGTTTTTGCCGATCACCTTCGGGTCCGCGTGAAACCGTTTTCGCCAGAGCACATCGGTAATCACAACGACGCTGGCCGCGATTTTGTCTTCCTTTTCTCCGAACGGCCGGCCCAGCAGTAGCGGTCTGCCCATAAGGGCAAAGAAATTGCCGGTCACATAGGCGCCATCTATACGCTCGGGTTCAGTATCCCCGGTGACCTGGAAATCGTCCGGCTGGATCAGCGCCAAATCCTGGAGCGTATGTTGGCCAGACTTGAAATCGACGTAGTCACTGTAGGCCATGTCCATTCGCGGAACGTCTTGTGTTGGCTGAAAAATTCTGACCAACCTGTCCCCTTGCGGATATGGAAGCGGCTTGAGCAGAACGCCATTGATAAGGCTGAAGATGGCAGTGTTGGCGCCAATGCCCAAGCCCAGGATCACGATCGCGGTAATGGTAAATCCAGGTGATTTCAGCAAGAGCCGAACGGTGAGGCGGAGATGGGAAATTAGGCTGCGCATGACAAGCAGGAGCTAGGAGCTAGAATCTAGGAGCTAGAAGTTCGCTTCGGGGTTTTTGGATAGTGCAATCGAGGGACAGATTTCGTGCCGTCATTTAACATTCGTTGTGTAAGATTCGCGCTCATTTTGATGTCTCCTAGATCCTAGATTCTAGCTTCTAGCTTCTAGCTCTCTAGCTCCTAGCTCCTAGCTTCTAGCTCCTACAGCGACCAACAGCCGATAGCCAACGGGTAGGAGCCAGGTCTGCGCGCACGAGTGGAACTTCGATTGGCTGGGATGAACGACGTTCCCGCTCCATACGCTTTCCGGTTAAGGTTCATGCTGGATCTCCTATGCCTTTTTCCCTTGGCTACCGGCTGTTAGTCACTGGGAGTTGCCACAGCAAGGTAACGGGGATTCTTTCACAACAAGGCCACAAAGGCGCCAAGACTGAACAGGTTCAAAAAAAGGCTTTTTTCGAAATCCACTATCTGTCTCAGTCGTTTTGTCTCTGCGGCCTTTGCGACCTTGCTGTGAACTATTCTGTCTCCTTGTTGCGTTCTAAAAATTCACTGATCATGATCAGCACACAAAGTTCGCGAAGCTGGGTCCGCTCTTCCGAACTGAGGCCGTCATCGTTTCCCGCCGATTCTTCCTGCCCCATGACCAATGGGTTTATTTCATGTAATGGCTTCATTATTTTATTCGGTCCTTGAGACACCCATCTTCGTGGCTGAAATTCATCCACCCACAACCCGAGGGGTAGGTTCTCCTTCGTTTTCGTTGTTCTCGGCCACGATCTGACCGTCGAAGAGATGCACGGTTCGGTCCGCATAACCGGCAAATCGTGGATCATGGGTTACCATACAAATGGTAGCGCCGCCCTGATGCAATTCGGATAGCAAATCCATTACGGCGTCACCGTTTTTGCTATCCAAGTTACCCGTTGGCTCGTCGGCCAGCAGGATCGATGGTGAACCAACCAACGCTCGGGCTACCGCCACGCGCTGTTGTTGTCCACCACTCAGCTGATTCGGATAGTGCCGTTGCCGATGGCTCATCCCGACTCGATCCAAGGATTGCAGAACCCGCTGTTTACGTTCGCTCCTGGGCATCTCGCCGCGATAGGTCAATGGTAGTTCGACGTTCTCGTATACCGTCAAGTCACCGATCAGGTTGAAACTCTGAAAAATGAATCCGATTTCCCGGTTACGGATCCTGGCTCTCTCGGACAGCTTCAGTTGTTCAACTTGCCGCCCATTCAGCCGGTAGGCCCCTTCCGAAGGCGAGTCTAGCAGACCTAGAATCGATAGGAGCGTCGATTTGCCGCAACCGCTCTGGCCGGCGATCGCCACATATTCGCCCTTCAAAATCTCGAGATAGATACCGGCTAACGCATGGGTTTCAATCTCGTCAGTAAGAAAGACTTTCTTTATCGCGTCTAGGTGGATGAGGGGTTCTGGGTTCACGTTTGGCAGTTCGCTGTTCACGGTTGAGGTTGGCGGTTAGCGGTTTGCAGTTGTCGGTTAGCGGTTTCAATCGTTCTCGTCCTCGCTCTCGTAATCGTCCTCGTCCTCGATTCGCTTTGGTTTCTGTTCACGGTGGGCGTTTTAGCGTGGTAGGCACGAAATAGTAATCGGTGCTCGTGTTTCGCGCTGGGTAGCCGGTTAGCGACCGTTGAACCACTTTCACTACACATGCGTGGTAACCAAAGTTTCGGATTCATTTGAAATTTTTTCGGAGTTTTATTTTTCCGTACCAATCACCAATCACTTCTCACCTCTCACGTTCCCTCACTCCTGCCGCAATGCGGTCACGGGATCTATATTCATCGCTCGTCGTGCAGGTAAATAATTCGCGAGTAGACCAACCGCGATTAAAAGGAAAATCACTCCCAGGAAAGTCTCTGGATCGGTTGCTCTAACACCGTAAAGCAGGCCTTGGATCAGTTGGGTCAGGCAGACAGCCGCGAACAAACCGATGGCAATCCCGAGCCCGATCAGCTTTCCTGCTTGAACCAAAAGCAGGAAGAACAGATCTCGCCGTTGGGCGCCGATAGCGGCGCGCACCGCGATTTCCCGGGTTCGCTGCGCGACTCCGTATGATATAACGCTGTAGATTCCCATCGCGGCCAGGATCAGCGCTACTACTGCAAAACTACCAACAAAGCAGAGGTTTAGGCTCCGATCACCTATGGATTCCGCAATCAATTGGGACCACGGTTTAACCCTGTCCAGCGGCACCATAGGATCGATCTCGGCGATCTTCTGCCGTATAGGATTAACGAGAGTTTGAGGATCGATTGAATCTGCCGCCCGAACAACCAAGACCATACCCAGTGCCAGATTTGATCCTCCAAGCCCGTAATGCGGCGCCTGGCTTACCGGATAATAGAATTCATCGCGAACCGGGGCCGTTAATCCAAAGTGATGGACGTCGCCGACAACGCCAACAATGGTCCCGGTCCAACCGCTTTCGTTATCGATCTTATTTCCAATCGCGTCTTGAGGGCTCTTCCAGAACCGAAGCGCCATCGAACGGTTGATAAGAATTCTTGGAGGAACATCCGGCCCGTCTTCTGGGCTAAAAAGGCGTCCAGCAATTAGCGGAATGCCGGCGGATCGAAAATAGTCACCATTGATCACGCGGAATTGGGCAACCGGTTCATGGCCTGGAGCAAACGCAGGTCTGCCCACAATCTGGAATCCAGTATCGGTATCTCCCCCAGTTAATGGTAACAAAGTAATTGCTCCAGCTGCGGTTACTCCGGGGATCCCAGCCATCTTTTGTTGGATCGATTGATAAAAGGACCGAACGGATTCATCCGTGGGATAGCGGGCAGGCGGCAACGAAAGCGAAGCGGTTAAGATTTTCTCAGGGTGTTGTATACCGGAATCGGTTTCCTCTACCTTAAGAAAAGAACGGAGTAGCAGGCCGGCGCAACTGAGCACAACCAGCGCGCAGCTAATCTCGGCGATGACCAGCCCATTTCTTATCAGGGCTTGACGGATCCCACCCGCTGAGCCGCGCGAGGTCTCTCGGAGCACATGCTGCGGTCCTACTCGGTCGGCCACCGCGAGCGCCGGCACTAGTCCACAAACGGTTCCAATCAGAAGGGTAAGCACCAATGAAAACAGAAGACCAAGCGCATTCATGTGGATTTCGGATGCGCGAGCCAAATGGTCTTGGGCTAGAAATGTGAATACTCTTGTCCCCCAACCAGCTAAAATGATTCCCAGGAGCCCTCCGCTAATGCCCAGCAAGAGACTCTCCGCCAGCGACTGTCGGGCTAACCGCCAACGGCTTGCACCAAGCGAAGCTCGAATGGCGAACTCTCGCCTTCGGTTCAACGCCCGCGACAACAACAGATTCGCCAAATTGAACGACGCGATCAGCAGCATGCAGGCAACCGCCCCTTGCAGCATCAAGAGCCCGGCACGCTGGCTGCCAACCATGTCCTCCTGCAGCGGAACCAGTCGCACGCCAAAGCCGGTATTATTCTTCTGGTCTTCGCGCGCAAGATCAGCAGCGATTTCCGACATCTGGTTCCTGGCTTGGGTGATATTCACACCCGGTTTCAGTCTTCCGTAAATCTGAAGCCAACGATTTCCCCGATCCGCGCTTTGCCCCGGATTGAATACTAGCGGTATCCAGAGTTGAACCGTTTCATCTGGAAAATGAAACCAGCCCGGCGCAATCCCAACGACCGAATAAGTCTCCGCATTTAATTGAATGCGCTTCCCAAGAGCTGCTTCGGCAGATCCAAATAACTCCCGGCCCAGACCTTCGCCCAGAACGACAACATGCCCTTGTCCGGGGTTATCTTCATTCGGCAAAAAGCTCCGACCTAGGTGTGGGCTAACGCCCATCAAGTTAAAATAATTTGGCGAGACAGCTGCGATCGAAATTTCTTGGGCGCCTTGATTACTCTCCAGAGCAATTTTTCGCGTTCGGCAGGCCGCCATCTCATCGAAGACAGTGTTTCGGTCCCTCCAATCCTGGAAGTCTAAAACTGAAACCTCGCTGTACGGCCAAGCCGGTTCCCAGTCAGAGTAAATGTGCACCAGTTGTTTAGGCTGAGAGACTGGAAGTGACCTGAGTAATACCGCGTCGACTATACTGAACACGGTGACATTCGCCCCAATGCCAATCCCCAGCGTCAACACCGCCATGGCTGTAAAGCCGGGGGATTTCGCTAAGAGGCGTAGGGCATGGCGCATGGCGGGGGAAGTGATTAGTGATTAGTGATTGGTGGTGCTGCGCTCACGCCGATCGGCCGTTTTTTGCGTTCTCACGAAAAAAGCAACCTCACAGACCGGCAGCGAATACACTGGAAAGGGCGAATCGATTAGTCCTCTGGAGTCGTGGCGTTTCCAAAAGCTCTCACGATGCGCGATTTGTTTATTGAAAATTTTCATTTTGTTAGCTCCATCACGCTCACCAATCACCAATCACCAATCACCAATCACCAATCACCAATCACCAATCACCAATCACCAATCACCAATCACCAATCACCTCAGTTGTATGCGTTCATGACTATCAAAGGCGCTGGTATCGGACAGAATCACGTGGTCACCCGGCGTTAGGCCATTTAGGATTACAACTTTGGTGGCGGAACCACGACCCAACTGGACCTTAGTTCTGGTGGCGGTGACACCATCTGCACTCAACCGGAACAAACCGATAGTAGAATCATCCTGGCCGAAAGCGGGTCGACCGACGTAGATGGCATCAGCTAAACGTTCGAGTTCGATGGTTCCTTCCACACTCAGGTCGGGTCTAGCTCCTTTAGGTAGTTCGATCCCGTGAAAGGTAACATCGACGAGCACGGTCCCTTCGCTCACCGCCGGATCGATTCGAGCCACCGTACCGCTGACGATACTGCCGTTGCGCATATCAACTTGCGCGGTCTGCCCGATGGCAATGTCCCGGGCTTGAGTTTCCGGGATTTTGATTTGTGCTTTCAGCTTGGTGTTGTCCGCCACTCGGGCAAGGTTGGTGCCGGCAGAAACCCGCTGCCCGACCTCGACAGCGATTTGCTGGAGGACACCGTTCATTCCGGCTCGCACCTGTAGGGCATCGACCTGTCCATGGCGTAATTCGGCTTGGGCTTCGGCCTGTTCGAGATCCGTTTGGGCAACTGCCATTCGCGGCGCCATGGATCTCTTCGCGAATTCGTAACGCTGTTTCTGTACCTCAAAATTCGCGGATAATTCCGTGGCTGCGATCTTCGCCTTCTGAAAGTCGAGAGTCGAAATCAGGCCGCCTTTCGACAACCGTTCATCTGCCTCAAACTCGGCCTGAGCGGTGTCGCGATCGGCCTGAGCTTTGGTCAAGTTGGCCTGTTGCTCCAGCATTTCTCCTTCTAGCTCCGCTTGTAGCTGGGTCAGTTTCGCTTGAGCGCTCTTGGCTGCGGCATCCGCGTCCCTCGCTTCTTGCTCTAACTCGGCGCTGCTCAACTTCAATATCACGGAATCCGCGGTTACTTCTGTTCCCGGCCAGATCACGATTTGCTCGACTCGGGCGTCGGTTCGGGCAGGGATCCAACGGACGTCTTCGGGAACTAGCGTTCCGATTCCACGCACGTCGCGAATCAGCGGTCCGCGCGACACGGTATCAATCCAGACCGAGCTTCGGTCTACCGAGGGCAGAGCCGGTTCAAGCCGGGCAACAAAAATACTAACTCCGGTCACCACCGCTGCCGCCAGCAAAAGCAGCAACACATTTCTGCGCCATTTCTTTTGGCGGTAACCGATTCGCGGAATGTCCATCCGAGAACCGTCCGCCGGGACAGAGAAAACTGGTTCTACTTTCTTTTTTGGCAGCACGCTGAGCGTCACGGTTAAGTATTTTGGACAAAGCAGACCGGTTGGATATTCTGTTGATCAGCGACGACTGCAGAAGCTCTCGGAGAGTAGGATTGCGCAGAAGCCGGTGTGATCTGAGACAGACTGAAGAGAATGCTGATCGCGGTGCTTGCGGCAAAGACCGCCCACACGGCGGACTCTACGAAACCAGTACTACGAACCGCTTTTTGGGATTCTCGTTGAAATTCCATGATCGAAGAGAATGGGATGATTTTCATAATAACAGCCTTCGTCCATCCCATAGGCATTTGCCGTGCCAAGCCAGAAAGTCGCTATCTAAGCGGCTTTCTATGAACGACTTATAAAAAGTCGTTATTTTAGAACCCTATGGAAAACGATCTCAAAATAGGATTGCGATTCTCAATTTGAGACGGAAGGGTGAGGGCAAAAGGGCGAAGGGGCGAGGTTTAAGTGGACTCAGTGGACGGAGTGCACGAAGTGTGCCGCGCCAAACGCCAAACGCCAAACGCCAAACGCCAAACGCCAAACGCCAAACGCCAAACGCCAAACGCCTTTCACCTTTCACTCTTCACCTTGCCTTCCGCGGCGAGCAGAGGTAGACGCAGTTCGGCAATGCAGCCGATGATTCCGTCGATGCGATTCTCGAGTGTCAGGCTGCCGCCATGGGCTTCTGCGATTTGGCGGCAGAGGACCAGGCCGATTCCGGAACCACCGGACTTGGTCGTGAAGAATGGGACGAACAAGTTTGTGGGATTAGCGATTCCGCTGCCTTCGTCGATGACCTGGACTAGCCAATCGTTTTGTGACCTGTTCCAGGCGATTTCCACGTCTCGACCTTTCTCTAAACTGGCATCAACGGCGTTCTTCACCAGATTGATCAAGAGTTGCTCTATTTGATCGCGATCAATATTGACCACGGCTTTCTCCGTCGACGCCATTTTCACCGTGAGACGCGTCTCCAAGGCGACTACCTGGCGGACGATTGGGCCAAGCTCGACCGGACGTAAGGTCGGGGGAGGCAACCGGGCCAGCCGGGCATAGGCGGTCATAAAGCGACCTAACGCTGAGGCCCGATCCCTAATGATCCCCATCCCACCCCGTAGGTCACTTTCCCAAGAGCTTGGCCGGGCGGCCGGGGTGAGGGTGAGCAGATCGCTTAAACTCTCGGCAATCGACTGGATCGGAGCTAAAGAATTGTTAATTTCATGGCCAAGGACTCGGATCAATCTTTGCCAGGCAATCCGTTCCTCTTCGCGCAAGGCGCGGCCGAGATCGGTTAGCACTAATAGTTGATGAGGGCGACCGCCTTCGCGGAAAGTGCTACGGCGCAGACCTAAGCGAGTTCCGGATCGACCAGGAAAATCTCGATCTATGAGACGAACCGGATCTCCAACCAGACAATCATCGAGACCTAACTCAATTGCATCATGTCCGAGAGCATGTTCCTCACGGCGCATTAACAGATGGGCGCCGGCATGGTTCATCAGTCGTAGCTTTCCGTCTTCGTCGAAGGTAAAAACCGCGATTTCGACAGCGTCGATTACCGCTTTTAACAATGCGCTCGCTTCGGTGGCTTGTCGTCTTTCGACTAACAATTGGTCGCCCAACGCGTTGACTTCCCGCATGACTTCACCCAAAGAATCGGCTTGGCGAGCTGCCCGGGCGCGCAACGAATAATCACCTTCGCGGAGTGCAGCGAGTAAATTTGTCAACGTGCGGATAGGAAAAAGCACCTGTTGCCGCACAGCAGAAACGGCAGCGATCCAAATTCCGACCGCAACAACGCCGATAGTAACCCGGACTGACAAAGGCCAGGATGAATGCCAGAGCAAGAACAATGTTGCGGCCACTGCAGGCCCACCCGCAACGAAGGTAAGAACCTGGACGGAGCTTTCAAATGGTAGATTCCGCCAGCGGAGTAATGGACGTCGCGAGGAGTCGTGCATTTAGAAGAGGTAATTTCACGCCAAGACGCAAAGACGCAAAGGTGATTCGTGATTCGTGATTAGTGATTAGTGATTGGTGATTGGTGGAGGCACTTGGTGGGGCGAGGCTCCCGAAAGAGTAAGAAGTTCTATCAGAGCTCCCGATGTTTCGCCGCTAAAGAGTTTGTTAGGCCTATTGACGCGCCGAGCCGGGGCCCAGCGATAGACCACGGCTCGGCGCCCTTAACGGCCTAGCATCGCGGGTCGGCGGGGTTAACCGCAAGGGCTTCGCTATCGCGATGGACCTTTCGGGAGCCTCGCCCCACCAATCACTTCTCACCAATCACCGATCACGTCTCGCCCTACCAATCACAGCCCATATTGCTGCAACCGCCGGTAAAATGTGCTACGACTCAAACCGAGAGCTTCCGCAGCGCGTCGAGCATTACCACCGTACCGATTAAGCGCTTTCTTGATTAACAACTTCTCGATGTCCTCCAAGGTCATTTCATCGAGGCGCGATGAATCAGACGGAGTTTGTCCTCCGATATCGGCCAAGCCGAGATCCGGAGGCCGGATCTGAGCACTGTCTGTCATCAGAACGGCGCGTTCTATGGTGTGATCGAGTTCCCGCACGTTCCCCGGCCACCGATGATAGGTGAGAGCCTTCTCGGCAGCAGGGTCAATCCCGGTAATCCGCTTAGCGTACCGGCTAGCATGACGGTCCAAGAAGTGTTGGGCCAACGGAACGATGTCTTCCGGCCGGTCGCGCAAAGGCGGAATCTGAATCTCGACTGTTCGCAGTCGGAAATAGAGGTCTCGCCTGAACCGGCCCGATTCAACCTCAGCCGGTAAATCGGAATTCGTCGCCGACAAAAGCCTGACACTCGCGCGCCGAGTTTTGGAAGAACCGAGCCGCTCAAACTCGCCGGTCTCAACCGTGCGCAAAAGTTTGGCCTGTTGCGAGAGTGGAATATTCCCGATCTCATCCAGAAATAAGGTCCCTCCGTCGGCGATCTCGAAACGTCCGGCCCGCTCACTCTTGGCGTCCGTAAAGGCTCCTTTCATGTGGCCGAACAGTTCGCTTTCAAACAGGTTCTCGTTCAGGCCTCCCATGTTGACTGTCACAAAGGCCTTTTCAGCTCGCTGACTGGCGACATGAATCGCTCGCGCCACCACGCCCTTTCCCGTCCCGTTTTCGCCGGTGACCAAGACATTCGCATCAGAAGGCGCAATTCGTTGGATCGTCTCGACGACGGCGCGCATTCCCGATGATTGGGCGATTAGTCCAGTGGTCGCTAACGCCGTTTTCCGACTGGGCATCAGGCCGGCATCTCCGCGAAGGACCTGATTTTCCGACTCCAATCGCTCGCCGCGCAGCTCGGCAGCCGAAAAATCAAGCTGCGTGCGCACAATGGCCGAGACGCGCGAATTTTCCCAGGGCTTTTCAAAGAAGTCCCGAGCGCCGGTTCGCATGGCAGCAACCGCCAGATCGACCGTCGCCCACGCCGTCATGACTACAATTGGTGGAGCGCCCTCGATTTTTTTGATCTGGGCGATAAGCTCGAGACCTTCCTGGCCGCCCGTCGTATCACGAGCGTAATTGAGGTCCAACAATATCAGCGAGACCTCGCTATTTTCGAGAGTCTCCATCACCTCTTTAGGAGAAGTCGCCAACGCAGTCTCGTACCCTTCCTTCGCGAGAAGTATTCGGAGCGCCTCCCGGACAGCGGCTTGGTCATCGGCGATCAGGATGCGGGGTTTTTTTGCGGGTTCTCGGTTCACGGTTCGCAGTTCACGGTTGGCGGTTGCGGTTGGAGTTGTTCCTCGTCCTCGTTCACGTCGTCGTCCTCGTCCTCGAAAGGTTTGCACCGGGACCCAGCGGCAACATCCGCTCTATGTTGATACAGGAAATAACAATCATCGAAAAAGCCTTACAAGATACGCGTGACCAGTAGAAAGGCCCATTCGCGAAGAATTAGCAACAACTTCTCATTGGTTGCGTGAGGATAACCGAGGGGACAACCGCAAACTGCAAGCCGCTAACCTTGACACCCTCGAGGACGAGGACGAGAACGATTATCAGCCAGCAGCCGTGCCCCGCACTGTGTGCATTGACGACGCTGAGGGTGTTAGTAGACTCCGCAACCAATGGAAGTGATTAATCGTAACGAGGTCGCGGCATTCGTCGGACCGGATGGCGGCATTATCCGGGAGCTTGCTGCTAGCCGGAATTCATCGGCCCGAAAACAGAGTTTGGCCGAGGCTACGATTCCGGTCGGAGGAACGGTTACCGAACATTTTCACAAAACCACAGAAGAGTTTTACTACATCCTCAGCGGAACCGGCCTGATGAAGATCGAGGACGAACTGAGAGAAGTGGGTCCGGGAGACACGGTTATTATCATTCCCGGTAAACGCCACAAGATCACAAACAACGGCCAAGTTCCGTTAGTTCTGCTGGCGTGCTGTTCACCTGAATGGACTGCAGAAGATCAGGTGCTGGTGGACTGATTAAAACCAAATTTCACCACAGAGACACAGAGGACACGGAGAACTGATCACAGACTAATTATAACACTTTACATTTATGGTGTGTATGCGATGATCGGAATATGGAAGGGTTTAGAAATGACCTAACGCATGCCGCAATCGGCATGGCCATCGAAGTACACCGGGAGCTCGGCCCCGGGCTCCTCGAATCGGCTTACGAAGAATGCCTCGCCTACGAGTTGCACCAATCCTCCTTGAGATTTGTTCGACAAAATCCCTTGCCTATCAAATACAAAGGCTTGGAGCTAGAATGCGGCTACCGGGTAGACCTCCTCATTGAAGATGAGCTAGTTATCGAGTTAAAGAGCGTCGAAGAGCTGCTCCCGATCTTCGATGCCCAAGTCTTAACCTACATGAAGTTGGCCGACAAGCATTTAGGGCTGTTGATCAATTTTAACGTGCCAATGCTGAAAACGGGAATCAAAAGATTTGTCCGTTGAGCTCCGTGTCCTCTGTGTCTCTGTGGTGAAATTTTGTTTCAATGTTCGAATACGAAATACAGTAGGAACAGAACCGCCAAAATATAGGTCAGGAAACCGACTTCCTTCGCTTTCCCGGTACCCAGCTTGATGCCGACGTAGGTTAGGATACCGAAAGCAATGCCTTCGCTGATGCTGAACGCGAACGGCATCATAACGATAGTCATAAAAGCCGGGGCAGCTTTGGAAAAATCCCGGAGATCTAGTTCGACTAAGCCTTGCAGCATAAAGGCGCCGACCACTACCAGAGCCGGCGCAGTTGCGACCGCAGGAATTATCAAAATGAGCGGCGTCAGAAAAAGAGCTAGCAGAAAGCAGATAGCGGTAACGATTGACGTCATGCCGGTACGGCCACCTGCCTCCACCCCGGCCGCGCTCTCAATATAGCTAGTCACTGTCGAGGTACCCAAAGTCGATCCAAACATGGCGGCACACGCATCCGCCATGAACGCGCGTCCAACCTTTGGTAGGTTACCCTTCTCATCGAGCAGTCCCGCCCGCTTGGAAACGCCGATCAGAGTGCCCATGTTGTCAAACAAGTCGACAAACAGAATAGAGAGCACCAGCGGAAGAGCGGTTAACAAGTGCTGCCAAAAATAGCCGAGATCCAGTTTGAGAAAGGTGGGCGCTAGAGAGGAAGGTAGATTGAAAATAGCGGCAGGCGGTTTCGTAATCATCCCGGATCCGTCTGCTGCCGGAATGAAAAGACCGGCGACGGTTAAAAGCAAGATCACTAGCACAATTGAGCCAGGTAACCGTCTAGCGACGAGGATCCCGGTTAGGATGATCCCGATAATAACGAGCCAGGGAGCAGCTGTCCCCAGGTCACCCAGTGTTAGATAGGGTGACGCCTCCGCCACGGGCGCTCCATTTTTGGGCACGGTGGCTAAATTGAGAACGATCAATCCTCCGTTCTCCAGGCCAATTAAAGCAATGAAAAAGCCGATACCGGAAGTAATCGCCAGTTTCAGCTCAAAAGGAATGGCTTCTACAATCCGCTGGCGCAAACGGCTGACGGTCAGGGCGAGAAAAATGAGGCCGCTGTAGAAAACGAAACCTAAAGCAGCCTGCCACGGGATTCCTTTTGCCAGACAGATTGTGTAAGTGAAAAAGGCATTCAACCCCATCCCCGGCGCTAAGGCTATGGGGTAGTTGGTGGCCAAAGCCATGATAATGGTCATAACTGCCGAACCAATCGCGGTCGCAGTCACAAGCGCCCCTTTGTCGATCCCGGTTTGAGACAAAATCAATGGGTTTACCGCGAGGATATAGGCCATCGCGGCAAAGGTAGTCAGCCCGGCAATTACCTCGCGAGCTGCGGAAGAGCCATGTTCTTTAAGGGAGAAAACGCGTTCGAGCATGAGAAACGGGGAGCAGATTTTATCCCAAACTGTTTAAGCAATCGGTGAGTTATTAGAAAAGGATAAAAAAGAACGAACGCAGCAAATGATGGGCAACTGTGCATTATTCTAAGCGAGGCGCTCCGGAAACTGGGTAACAAAGCCGCCTAGAAACGGTCTGGCTTAAGCAGAAAGCGATTTTCCCCTCGTCGTGCGCGCACCCCGGTTTTTACCCCAAAGGGGTAATAGGACTCAGCCTGGGGTTTTAACCCCAGGAATGCGCCAAAAAAAAGACCCCCGCCCTGAAAGGGCGGCAGATTTTTGGAATGACAAATACATCAATATATTATGTAATAGATACAATGTCTTAATCACTGGCACGCATCTTGATTCACCTTGTCTTTTCGACCAAGAACCGGGTCGCGTTCTTGCAATCTCAACAGCTCCGATCTGAAGTTCACGCGTATCTTACTGCGACTTTACGCGCCCTGGATTGCGAACCCGTTCAGGTCGGCGGAGTCAGCGATCACGTACATCTACTCTTTGGTCTTTCCCGAACCGTCTCGCTGGTAGATGTAGTTAAACAGCTTAAAACCAGCTCCACGAAGACGATTCGAGAGAAAGGTCATCACGCTTTCAGTTGGCAAACCGGCTACGGCGCCTTCTCAGTCAGCGAATCGAATAAAAGCGCAGTCATCGACTACATCATCAATCAAGAAATCCACCATCGTAAGATGACATTCCAAGAAGAAATCAGGGTGCTTCTAACCAAGCACAGTATGCGTTTCGATGAGCGATACGTCTGGGATTGAGACACTCTCAATCTGCCGCCCTTTCAGGGCGGGGCATTTTTGGGGCGCATTCCTGGGGTTAAAACCCCAGGCTGAGTCCTATTACCCCTTCGGGGTACAACCCCAACGTCCGAAAGATCGGCGCTTCGTTAGAACCTGACGTTCTTTCGGGAGGCGCACCCTAGCAACGTCACAAATTCCCTCGTTTTGCCTGCTCGCGTTCTAACGCTTCAAACAACGCTTTGAAATTACCTGCTCCGAAACCCTGACTGCCATGACGGCGGATAACTTCATAAAACACTGTTGGCCGATCCTCAACGGGTTGGCTGAAAATCTGAAGCAGGTAACCTTCTTCATCTCGGTCGACAAGAATGCCCCGACGCCCTAATTCGCGATAGTCTTCTTCAATCTCGCCGATCCGTGACGGTAGTTCTTCGTAGTAGGTCTCCGGCACCCGCAGAAAGTCGACTCCTGCCGCGCGTAAAGCATCAACCGTGGCAATGATATCTTTCGTCGCTAGAGCGATATGTTGCACCCCGGGCCCGCCGTAGTGAATCAGGTATTCCTCGATCTGGCTGCGCCTTTTTCCTTCCGCTGGTTCATTAATCGGAAACTTGATGCGTCCGGAACCGTTTTGCATGACTTTGCTCATCAGGGCCGAATAGTCAGTACTGATGTCTTTATCGCTGAAGTGGGTTAGCTGGCTAAACCCAAGGACTTCACGATAGAAATCAACCCAATGATTCATCTGCCCTAATTCGACGTTCCCAACGATGTGGTCGATGGCCGCGATCCCGGTCTCTGGCGCCGGAGGCTGATTGGCGATTTCTTTAAAGCCTGGAAAGATCCCGCGATAGTTTCGGCGCTCAATGAAACTGTGTACCGTGTCTCCATAGGTAGCGATCGAGGCTCGCACGAAGCGTCCGCTGCCGTCCTCAAATTCTTGTGGTTCTTGAACACCTTTGGCGCCTCGGCGCAAAGCCTCTTGATAAGCAGCTCGAGCATCACTAACTCTCAATGCGATATCGCGAACGCCATCGCCATGACGCGCAATGTGTCGTGATACGTCTGGCGCAGAATCCGGAGCAAGTGGTGAAGTTAAGAGAAAATGAACCTGGCCTTTTTTTAGCAACCAGGAGGCGCGATCTCGCACTCCGGTTTCCAGACCTGAGTAGGCAATTGGAACCAAGCCGAGGGCCGTGCGGTAGTAATGAGCGGCTTGCCGAGCATTTGATACGTAGAACTCGACGTAATCAATTCCGTGAAAATCGAAAGGATCTGAACTCATATGGGCTTCTTCGGTTTTGAGTGACGCGTACTCCCAGACGCATCATTGGAGGTGATATTCAGGCTATCATTAAGTAGAGAATGAAACAACGGAAAGGACGACCTTTGGTGGGGCGAGCCTCCGGAAAGACCGGTAGGGCGAAAATCTCGGCGCGCCCAACGGAAACCATTTTTTTTGTGACTCAATCGCGCCGGATTTGAGCCATGCGTGGGCCCTGCATCGTCCGGGACGCAATCGTTCTGTGGCGTGTCGAACCGTCGGAAGTTGCGGCTCCACGGAGCGGCTCAAATCCGGCGCGGTTAGACGTTTTAAAAAACGCATCCTGGGCGCGCCGAGATTTTCGCCCTACCGGTCCTGGGTCGGCAAAGCGTGGGTACCCAAGATTCCGCGATCCGGAATACCATACGCCGTGCGCGACTCTGCAATGATACCAAGAGTATCTTTCGACTCGGGGACGAGACGATAAATACGCCCTTTGGGGATAATCACATAATCACCGGGACGATAAGGCAGGATGCCGAACTCGGTCTCGAAGACACCAACCCCACGATGGAAGAAATAGAGTTCGTCGCCATCGACCGTTCGATAGAGGAACGGCATTGCCTCACGCCTCCGAGTTAAATAGAGCGAGAACGAACGCCGGGCACATGCCGCCATGGATTGCATCAACAAGGCCGGCGTTCCTTTCGGGTCCGCTAAATCCAGCGTCTCGATCGTCCGGCAATCCATAGCGATCGGCTTTAGAGAACCTTCAATCCGCTTCCAGGCCGAGGGCATCTCTTTAGCGTAAAGATGGGTGGCTTCACCAAAAAAGCCTTCGCGGCCATACTCCATTTCATAGGTCCCTTCCGGGACACCAACGTGCGCCTGATTCGGATAAACGCCGTTTTTAAGGGGGAAGCGCTGCATGCTGGCAATGTATTCCGGGGGCCGGGGAGCACAAGAGCGTGGCACGCGGTAAGGGGTGGCAGCACAAGTAAGCAGTAAGCAGTTTAGGAGCTAGAATCTAGGAGCAAGGAGGGCGGGGGCTTGGCAGCCGACGGTGCGGGTGGCATGCGAGTAATCAGTGATCGGTAAGTCAGTAGTCAGTGCTGAAGGCGGATCGATCACTGCTTACTGCTTACTTTGAGACTCCTGGCTATCTTTCGTCCAACGTCCGCCAGACCCCCGACCCGTTAGCTCCTAGATTCTAGCTCCTAGCTCCTCTTTTTTCGAGCTTTCTGAACGATTCCGGCTATAAACCCTGGCGTGAACCTTTGGCAAAAATTGAGCTTATTGGCTGTGGTCGCCTTGCTCTTACCCTTCGTCGCTTCAGCTCAAGAGCAGGCAAGTAAGTATCATTACGACGGGATCTACAAAGGGACGGTCCTGATCGACCTTTTGGTGAACGGAAATGACAAGCAACGGGCTAAGGCCCAGGCCGTTTTTTATCCGGACGGGCGCCTGCTCGTGTTGACGGTCGAATCGCCGCAAGTTCGCAACCCGATGAATATCAAAGGCGTGCTCCGAAAAAACGTCTTTACCGGAAACTGGAAGAAAGGGCTCTTCGGGACTGATCTTTCTGTCGAAGCCACCTTCCACAGTGGCTCCGCTGTACTCATCGTTACCGAGAAAAACAAGAAACCTGAGAAATGGTTCTTTACGAAGGTAAGCGGAGCGTGACTTCGTTGTGAGAAGTGATGGTGAGGCGAGGCGGCCTCCTGGCTCCTAGATTCTAGCTTCTAGCTTCTAGCTCCTTTTTTGGATCGCTTCGGCGCTGTTTCTTGGGCCTGGTGCAAGCGCGCGAGCATCATCTCGATAGCTGTGTCCAGACAATGTTGCGCGGAGTATAACGTTAGGGCCCCATGGCTTCGCCGGAGAGAATCTATGAAGATGACTCCTTCCAGCATATCGATGAGCATCTCAACGTCCGCGCCGCGCCGCGGTTTTTTTTGCTGCGAGGTCAACAGCGTGTTCATCGCCGAACGCATCGGCCTGAAAACGTCGTGCAAGACGTCGCGATGATCTTTGCTGAAATGATGCAACTCACCGAGCAGTACCCGGATGATAGGCAGACTCTCATCCATTAGCCGGTGTTGAAGCTTGGCGTAATGTAATAAAGCGGCGCGCAGGTCGCCGGGTGGCTCGTGCACAACAGGCGGCTCAATCCGCCGCGCAAAAAAACGTTCTACTACGGCGCGCAAAAGCTTTTCCTTCGTGCCAAAGCGGCGAAAGAGCGTCATTTCGCTGAGGCCGGCTTCGATGGCGATTTCCCGGGTGGTAGCGCCTTTTAGGCCTTTACGCGCAAATACCCGGGCGGCAGCATCAAGAAGTCTTTCTGCAGCGTTGCTTCTTTGGGGGGTCTGACTCTGGGGTCGACGCACTGATTACCGCAAGCAAAGTCGCAAATGCTAGGCGCAAGTCAACTTTTAATCATACTTAACCTCTTACATCGGTTGATATTACGTTGAGGGGTTTGCAGTTTGCGGTTGACGGTTGGGGGTGGCGGCTTCGGCCGTCAATGAACCGCTAACGGCAAACCGCCAACCGCCCAACCCTCAGGCCGTCACAGAAATGTCACAAAGCAGAGTTTGCCCGAAGCGCGACTTTCGATCAGTGGAAGAATGACTGCTTCAGACTATGAAAACTACCTCATCACGGTTTGCCGGGTTGATCGCGCTGATCGCGATTTCGCCTCTGTCAGTTCACGCAGCTACCCAGCTGCAGGGAGCGGGAGCAACCTTTCCGGCACCACTCTATCAGCGTTGGATCGCTGAGTTCTCCAAAGCAAACCCAGGAATTCAGATCAATTATCAAGGCGTTGGGAGCGGCGCGGGTATCAAGCAATTCACAGACGGTCTGGTGACGTTCGGCGCAAGCGATGCCGCAATGACTGACGCACAAATTGCTAAAGTAAAGCAAGGCGCGGTGCTGATTCCAGCGACCGCCGGCAGCATTGTATTGGCCTACAACCTCCCTGGGGTTGAAACTCTGAAGTTGTCTCGCGACGCATACGCCGGGATCTTCTTGGGCAAGATCACCAAATGGAGCGACCCGGCTATAACGAAGACCAACGAGGGGGTAAAGCTTCCAGATTTGAACATTACGGTTTGCACCCGCTCTGACAGCAGCGGCACAAACTTTGTATTTACGGGCCACTTGTCTGCTATAAGCGCCGATTTTAAGAACCAAGTTGGACAGGGAACGTCTGTGACCTGGCCTGCGGGTGTGGCCGGCCAAGGCAATGACGGCGTCACCGCGCTCATTAAACAAACCCAAGGCGCCATCGGTTACGTCGAGTACGGTTACGCAAAGAATAACAAGATTCCTTTCGCACAACTACAGAACAAAGCAGGCGAGTTCGTAGAGGCCACCCCGGCGTCTGGAGCAGCAACGCTAAATACTACTGAGTTCCCGCCGAATATTCTGCGCGCTTGGCCGAGCGATCCTGCTGCGAAAGATGCTTATCCAATCGCCACGTTCACTTGGCTTCTCCTGTACAAGACCTACAGCGACAAAGACAAGCTCGCAGAGCTAAAGAAGTTCGTAACATATGGGTTGACCGATGGCCAGAAACTGTCCGACTCTCTCGGGTATATACCTATGCCTCCTGAGGTAGTGCAGAAGTGTGAGGCTGCGTTGGCCACCGTTCAATAGAGCCCTTACTATAACGAATCCAATGACAGACGGAGCCGAGTCCCCGACGCCAAGCTTTCACCGAAAAGGGTTTCGGTTCGACTTGTTCCGTGTATTTACGTGGGTGGCCTCCGTGGCAACGGTTGCCACCCTCGTTTGTATTGCCGCCAGTATTCTGATCCAGGCGTGGCCGGCCATTGCTCGCTTTGGCCTGGGCTTTTTTACCACTGTCGCGTGGAAGACCAGCGATCCGGAGAACTATGGAGTGCTTCCGTACCTGGTGGGGACAGCCCTCAGCTCGCTGATCGCTCTGTTACTGGCTTTACCGCTTGGCGTTCTTATTGCGATTTTCTTGAGTGAAAATTTCTTGGCGCTTCCTCTGCGTCATACGGTTCGGTTTGTGGTAGAGCTGCTAGCGGCGATTCCCAGTGTTATATACGGATTATGGGGTATCGCAGTGGTGATCCCCATTGTTCAGCGGATCGGCGGATCCATCGCCGGAGCGCTTGGGTTCCTGCCCCTGTTTGCAGGTCCGTCTTCCGGAAACAGCATGCTAACCGCAAGTTTGGTTCTAGCGTTGATGGTATTGCCAACCATCACGGCGATCTCAAGAACCGCGCTGGTAGCCGTGCCTGGGCAATTGCGAGAGGGATCGTACGCGATTGGCGCGACCCGCTGGGAGACAATTTTTGGTGTCTTGTTACCGACGGCTGCCCCCGGCATCGTGGCGGCCACGATTCTGGCGTTTGGCCGCGCCATGGGTGAAACCATGGCTGTCGCCATGCTCATTGGAAATAGCCCTCGACTGACTTGGTCGCTGCTTTCGCCGGCTGGAACACTGGCCAGTTTAATTGCCAATAAGTTTGGTGAAGCAGAGGACTTGCAAGTGAGCGCGCTTTTGTACGCCGCATTTGCTCTGATGCTCTTTACCTTGCTGGTGAACGTTATCGGCGAGTTGGTACTACGCCGAGCCCAAAAATCAATCAGCGGGTTGCGCTAACATCATGTCGACCGCAGTTTTCAATCAAAATCTAGCGCCGGAAATGAAGGCCCAGAGCATCAGAGATCGGTTGCGCTTGGGTCGAAACCTATTTTGGACGGTGATCTGCGTCCTGGCTTCGTTTCTAACGCTGATCCCTCTCTTCTCGATCATATTTCTGGTGGTCAGCAACGGGATTGGTTTGCTGACACCCAGCGTGTTTTTCCAGCTCCCGCCAGCTCCTGGACAAGAAGGAGGCGGTCTAGGAAATGCGATTCAGGGCACAGCGCTTATGGTCGGAATTGCGATTTTCATCGCCGCGCCTCTTGGCATTTTATCCGCCGTCTATATTTCCGAATATGACAAGCGTTCCGTGCTGGCGGCGACAGTCAGATTCATTGCCAAACTGTTGACCGGCATCCCGTCGATCATTTGTGGTATGTTCGCGTTTGCGACCATCGTCGTAAGCACCCATACAAAATCGTCTATTGCCGGCGGCGTTGCGCTGGCGGTTCTGGCTTTGCCCACAATCCTCTTAACGGCAGAACAAGCTCTGCTAGGAGTACCGCATGCTTTGCGCGAGGCCTCGTACGGTATGGGCGCGACGAAATTTCAAACCATCTTTCGCGTGGTTTTGCCCGAAGCCGTCCCGGCAATCATGACTGGGTTAATGTTGGCAATAGCCCGAGCTGCTGGCGAAACTGCACCGGTCCTGTTCACGGCGACTTCCAGCGCGTATTGGCTCTCGTCCCTGATGGAACCGACCCAATCGCTGGCAGAGCTCATTTATCGGTTCGGTAAATATCCATACCCTCACCTGATCCAGCTGGCCTGGACCGCTTCACTGGTGCTCGTCGTTCTCGTCACCCTGACGAATGTGACCGCCCAGTTAGTGTTTGCTAAGCGGAGACGGTAAAAGACAGCGAATGGGCGAGTAGGCGCACCGGCGAAAGGGCGTGGTAGGGCGAGGCTCCCGAACACCAAGGGGTTTTCGCGGAGCTGGGATCGGACCAGACACCCATTATCGTTGCGACGCCTTAAATCCCGCCGAGCCGTGGTCCCAGCGCTCGCCAAACCGATGGGATCAGCTTCATTTTTCGGCCGTGCGCGGGGGGTGGCACGTTGAATATCCGCGGCTCGGCATTTCTAGCGGCCTTTGATCACGACGGGCAGCACACGTCGTGGTCCTTGGAAAAAGGTTTGGAAATGCGGGAGCCTCGCCCTACCAAACTGCTCACTTCGCATACCCCACGGGCGACTTGCCGCCGGGCTCGAGCTGAGCGGACGGCTTGGGGCCGCCCCAAAGGAACGTGATGGCGGCACTAACGACGTCGATGCTGACGCCGAACTTCCCGCTGACGTTATGGCCTAGGCTGTCGGTAAAATTGACCGCCGCGTCTTGCGCAAAAAGGTGGGCATAACCAACGTCGAACGCGACGAAAGAGCACGGCTGCCAGCGGAGCCCGGCAGAGAGGAAATAACGGCTGTTATCCGGGATCCGGGGATCTCGAGTCTGGGCGCTCTGGATCGGGGTTTCATCGTAAGCGAAGCCGGCGCGGAGCGTGAGTTGTTTTAGGGCATACCATTCAAAGCCGATCGAATAACGGAGCGAATCATCGTACTGAAGATTCAAGACGTTCGTTGGAGTAGATGGATTGCTAAAGGTGATATCGACCTGTTGCAGCCGGTTCCAGCGAGTCCACTCAATGTCACCCATCACGGCAAATTTCTGGAGAAATCGTTGGTAGAGGCTGAAGTGATAGATCGCCGGAAGATCCAACCCGGCGCTGGCGTTTTGATTAAAGAACACATCTTGCAGTGCGCTGGGGAAAGGGAATTGGACCGGTGCTCCGATCGCGTTGAGACTCGGAACTCCCCGAAATTCGCCAGTCCCTTGCAAAGTATGGTCGATGGCGGAGCGATAGCTAAACCCGAATCGGCCATCCTGCAGAAACTCGAGTTCGTTACCTTTGAGGTATTCGAAGATGAATCCAACAGTAAACCCCACGCTCCAATCGTCCCCTTGAACCTCGGCCACCCCATCGCGCCCTTGGGGCACGAAACCGGCCGCAGAATAGGCCCGCTCCGTCGCTGCCACCACCCCGGGGATAGCGGCCAACGGGACTCCGGAGGCGGCAAGTCGCGCCGGGAGCGCAGCATAGAAAGGAGCCAAGGTTTCCGCCCCGATCTCGCCAAAATCAATCGCTTGGGTGAGCCGGGCTGAGGCGTATTGGACGTCTAGTCCGGCTCCGATGGAAATTCTATCAAGGAAACGGTAAGCGATAGTCGGCTGGATATCGAACGTTGTTAGTTTAGTCCTCAGCGCTGCATAGCGACCCACCCAATCGGGTTCATAGTTTGTCTCAAGACCGAAGGGAACAGTAAGTCCGATCCCGACACTCAAATCGCCGTAAACAGGACTCCGGAACAATGGTTGAGAAAGATAAACATTCGGAATCAGATGATCGACGCCAGGGTCGCCGCCATTTCCTCCGGTTAGCGGTTCATTGTTGAACGGAGTTCCGGGCGCGACTAAGTGAGAGCCCTGATTCTGGAAGGTGGCGTTGGGGATAATAAATTGTCCGCCGATTTGCAACTGGCCCTGGTCGAGCAACGCAAGTCCGGCCGGATTGAAAAAGATGGTTGAGGCGTCCTCGGCCTGAGCAGCGCCACCGGCATACGCGCTGCCCAAGCTGGAGACGCTTTGTTCGTTTAAAGCAAAGCTGCCCGCCCAGCTTGCCGGCGGGGTCCAAATCAGGAACGTAACAAAGCCAATTACAGTAGAGAACGACTTCCGCCATCCTGGTGCAGAGTTCATGGGGGATACAAAAACGAAGCGTTGTGGGGGAGGAATACTACAACAGCAAAAAAGTAAGAACCGTTTTTGGCCGCAGTTACAAGCCAATTCCGCTAAACCAGCAGCAAATAAGCTTGCAAAGTCGAGCTTCAGAATGAGATTGGGTTTAGCGGGACGGCGGTGCTGGAAGTTAAGGCTGGAAGTTAATTTAACGAAGGTATCTGATGGCTGAATCGCTCCGTCCCGGGTCTTCCATGAGTAGTCCGTTATCGACGACTCCCACTCGCGTTTTTGACCTGCTAGTTCACCAACAGGCACATTATCCGAAGACCGATTCGCTGGCTTACAAGGTGAACGGCGTGTGGGTGAAATTTAGTACGTCCGAGGTGCTCTCCATCGTCGAGCACCTAGCCTGCGGGCTCCAGCTGGCCGGCATTAGAGCCGGGGATAAGATCGCCAACGTCACCGATAACAATCGACCGGAGTGGAACTTCATCGATCTCGCCAGTCTGACGCTCGGCGCCGTTCATGTCCCGATCTACCCCAACGCCTCACCCGACGATTATCGATTCATCCTCTCTGATGCCCGCCCGAGCCTGGTTTTCGTCTCCAATCAGCGTCTGTTAGAGTTCATCCGGCCGATCGCAGCCGAGATTCCGGACATCGGACACATCTATACTTACGATGAGGTGACGGGGGCTGACTCCTGGAAGAAATTGGCTGAAGCGGGGAAAACCGCGCTGCTTGACACTGCGAACAGGGAAAAGTTAGCGGAGACACGAGCTGCCGTTAAACCAGAAGATCTGGCCACGCTCATTTACACGTCGGGTACGACCGGACAACCAAAAGGGGTTATGCTTTCGCACGCCAATCTCGTGAGCAACGCCATGGCGGCCGCGGAGATTCTACAGCCGTGCGGCCATGAGCGAGCTCTTTCGTTCCTTCCTTTGTGCCACATTTACGAGCGAACCGTGGCCAATATGTACGCCTATGTCGGCACCTCGATCTATTACGCGGAAAACTTGGACTCTATCGGGCAAAATCTGAGGGAAGTTCAACCGGATACCTTCAGCAGCGTTCCCAGACTCCTGGAAAAGATGTACGAACGGATTCTGGCTCGGGGTGAACAACTCTCTGGATTGCAGCGGCGCATCTTTTTCTGGGCGCTTAATCTCGGGTTGAACTTTGATCCGGACGCTCATTGCCCGTGGTTCAAACGGCTGCAATTAGCAATCGCAGATTTTCTAGTGTTCCGGAAGTGGCGAGAAGCGTTCGGCGGGAGAGTCAGCGGGATAATTTCAGGGTCCGCCGCCCTCCAGCCGCGGTTAGCACGCGTGTTCTTTGCTGCTGGGATCTCCGTTTGGGAAGGCTATGGACCAACGGAGGCGGCGCCGGTGATCGCGGTCAATCGGCCTAAAACCACCTTGCACAAGCTGGGGACAGTTGGACCAGTTATTCCGGGCGGAGAAATCAAAATTGCCGAGGACGGCGAAATTCTCTATCGCGGTCCGAACGTGATGATGGGCTACTATCAGCGCCCGGATCTTACCAAGGAAGCAATCGATTCAGAGGGCTGGCTTCACACCGGTGACGTCGGGGAGATGGATGGCCCATTGCTTAAGATCACTGATCGTAAGAAAGAGATCTTTAAGACTTCCGGCGGAAAATACATTGCTCCTCAACAGGTCGAAAATCAGCTGAAAGAATCGCGTTTCATCGCCCAGTGCATCGTTGTCGGTGAAAATCATAAGTTCCCGGCGGCATTGATCGTTCCTCAATTTGACGCAGTGCGATCTTGGCTGACGACACAGAATGAAGAGATCGAGGATCGAACGGAGATGTCGAAACATCCGAAGGTGATTGAGTTGATTCAGAGTGAAATTGATCACTGTAATTCGCGTTTTGGCCGTTATAGCCAGATTAAGAAATTTGCTCTCGTAGCAGAGGAATGGACCATCGCCAGCGGAGAACTAACGCCAACATTGAAACTGAAGCGCAAACAAATCTTGAAGAAGCACGCCAAGGAGATCGCCGCTTTATATGAGAAAGAGGAGTTGGCGTCCGCCACCTATTAGAGAGCGTGGCGAGGAACGTGCAGGGCGACGGTTGCAAGTGCCGGGAGGACAGGACATTTGGAATACTGAATCATGAAGGAACCGATTTATATCGTTGCCGGGGTCCGCACTCCGTTTGCCAAGTCAGGGACTATCCTGGCGGACACCACGGCGATGGACCTGGGTAAGACCGTAGCCAGCCTCCTGATGGCAAAGACAGGACTTGCGCCCGAGAAGATCGAGGAAGTCATCTTCGGATGTGTCGGGCAACCAGCGGAAGCACCTAATATCGCGCGAGTCATTGCCCTGCGTGCCGGTCTGCCTGAATCCGTGCCGGCCGTTACCGTCCATCGAAACTGCGCGTCGGGGTTCGAAGCCGTGACCCAAGCTGCCGAGAAAATGATCGCGGGTCGCGGTGATGTCTTCCTCGTGGGCGGCGTCGAAAGCATGTCACAGATACCGCTGCTTTATTCCTATGAAACTGCTAAAAAATTGGGCGCGTTCGCCCGTGCAAAAAATATTGCTCACAAATTTCAAGCGGCTACCCAATTTCGGTTAAGCGATCTGAAGCCGGAGGTTGCGTTACAGCTTGGTCTTTCCGATCCGGTTTGTGGCCTCAATATGGGGCAAACCGCCGAGAACGTGAGTCGTGATTTCAATATTTCGCGTGAAGAACAGGACAGCTTTGCGATGCAATCCCATCATCGCGCCATTGCGGCTCGGGCGAATCTGGATGCCGAAATCACGCCGGTGTACCTGTCCAGATCTAAGAACGGCAAAGCCTACCTGCAGCAGGACAACGGGCCACGAGAGAACCAAACGATGGAAGCTCTGGCCAAACTCAAGCCGGTGTTCGAAGCGAACACTGGTACGGTGACGGCTGGTAACTCGTCTCAAATCACGGATGGAGCAACTGCGCTTCTTTTAATGACCGAGAAAGGCTTAAAGGAGTCTGGTTTAACGCCATTAGGCCGGCTGCTCGGGTATGACTACGTGGGGCTGGATCCTGCCAGGATGGGCATGGGGCCGATCCATGCGATTCATCGGGTAGAGCAGCGAGTCGGTCTTGGGTTGAAAGACGCCTCTATCATCGAGATCAACGAGGCCTTTGCGGCCCAGGTGCTAGCCTGTCAAAAAGCGGCTGTCTCGGCGGAATGGAGCAAGAAGCATCTCGGAAGAGATTCAGCTCTGGGAGAAATCCCGGATGAGATCCTCAACGTGAACGGAGGAGCAATCGCTCTGGGTCACCCCGTTGGAGTGACCGGATCGCGTTTAGTGCTTACCGCGTTAAAGGAACTTCACCGTAGGCAGGCCGATAAGGCGTTGGTTGCTCTGTGCGTTGGGGGCGGCCAAGGAGGGGCGCTTTGGCTAACGCGAAATTGATATTACCCTAAAGGAATAGAAGGAAACGAAACGTGGATCGAACCATTACTTGTGAAGTTCGCGGGCCCGGGATCGCCTTTTTAACTTTCGATCGCCCTGGCTCGGCGGCCAATATTTTCGATCAGGCGACCTTTGAACAGCTGAATGCGTTGTTGGATCAAGTAGAGAACGACTCGTCCGTACGCGGTCTGGTCATCGTTAGTGCAAAGCCAAAGATCTTCATCGCAGGAGCCGATCTCACCGGATTCTCTAAGGACCCGAGCGGAGAGAACCTGGCAAAGATCGTCGATCAAGGGCAACTCACCTTTGATCGCATCGCTAATTTGAAGTTCCCGACGGTCGCAGCGATCCACGGGGTCGCGCTTGGCGGTGGGCTTGAGATTGCGTTGGCCTGCGACTATCGAATTGCCTCACTCGATTCAGCAACCAAGGTAGGGCTGCCGGAGACAAGTCTCGGTATCATCCCCGCGTGGGGAGGTTGCACGCGCCTTCCCCGATTAGTGGGGTTACCGACCGCTCTCGAGGTGATCCTGTCCGCGAGACAATATCCCACCCGACAAGCCCAGAAACTCGGCTTGATCGACGATTCCACTTATCGCGAACGATTGGACGGCCTGGCCACAAAAATGATTGTTGATGGCCGCGGACGAAAGCGGGAGACCAAGACTCATTTTTCCAATATCTCACTACTCCCAGCGATCATTGCTGACCGAGTAAAAAAGAAGACGATCGAAAAGACGCGCGGACACTACCCTGCTCCTTTGAAAGCCCTCGAAGTTGTGGTCAACGGGCTGAAGAGCACAACTGCGGTCTCCTTCGAGAACGAAAAGAATGCTTTCATCGAACTGACAAAAGGTGAGGTCGCCCAAAACTTGATTCGAATCTTCTTTCTGCAGGAACGCTCCAAGAAATTGACGATTGGGGATCTTAAACCGGAAGTTAAACCCAAGCGGGTTCTCGTGGTGGGAGCTGGGCTGATGGGCTCGGGAATCGCGCAATGGCTGAGCGCGCGCGGGCTCAATGTGGTTCTAAAGGATGTCGGACCGGACCCCCTGGCTAAAGGTCTGCAGTCCATCGAGCGAGTTTATCGTGACGCCGTCAAACGGAAGATTCTAAGTGAGGTCGATGCCCGCGCCGGGTTTGATCGAATTTTGCCGATCTACGAGGATGTGCCGTTAACGAACGTCGATCTCGCCATAGAAGCGGCTGTCGAAAAACTCGACCTAAAGAAACAGATTTTTTCGGAGCTCGAGCCGAAAATTCCAAACACTCTGCTGATTGCATCAAACACGTCCGGACTTTCGATTGACACGATTTCGGAGGGACTGACTCATCCCGAGAAAGTCGTCGGGGTTCACTTTTTCAATCCGGTCCATCGCATGCAATTGGTTGAGGTCGTGCGCGGCTCGCGGACCAGCGAAACCGTGCTGGCGATGGCGATTCAGTTCGTTAAATCAATCGGTAAGTTACCGGTGCTAGTGAAGGATAGCCCGGGCTTTTTAGTGAATCGGATCTTGCTGCCGTACTTGGTGGAGGCCATTAGAATTTTTTCTGAAGGGCACAGCGTCGAAGCGATCGACCGGGCAATACTGGATTTCGGAATGCCGATGGGCCCGCTGCGCCTCAACGATGAGGTCGGGCTAGATGTTTCGCTGCATGTCGGAAGTGATTTGGCTGCGCGAGTATCGCATCTGCCACCCCTCAATAATGTGTTACCTCGAATGATTCAGAAGGGCTGGTTAGGGAAAAAGTCCGGAACCGGCTTTTACATTTATCGAGATCAGTCAGAGACACCCAACCCAGGGCTCAAGGAGTTGCAGCCATCCATCGAACCAACCAATGCCAATCAACTGACGGACCGATTGATTTTTATTATGGTCAATGAAGCCGCCAGAGTATTGGAAGAAAAGGTGGTAACCGATCCGGCAGATGTGGATTTCGGAATGATCATGGGCACCGGTTGGGCGCCGTTCCGCGGCGGCCCATTAAAGTACGCAGACACCGTCGGAATCTCCACTGTGGTCAGCCGGTTAACCCATTTGGCCGGAAAGTTTGGAGAACATTTTAAACCGTGTGCGCTGCTCAACGACATGGTTAATCACGGAGGCACGTTTTTCGGGCCGGTAGGATCCAACGCTGAAGTAAGTCGGGCGACTGGCTCCTAACCATGAAATGGTTGCAGAGCGCTCGGAAACTGACGACAACCGGCCCCGGTTTGAAAAGTGGGCGACCTCTCGGTGAGCGGTCTGCAAATCGGGGAGGGCGCGCGTCCCCGCGCGCCGCGAGGACGTGGCACAACCTAAAGGTGTATGTTGGCCCCCGATTACAACACATGCTCGGCTTCGGCGACAACGGATCGCGGGGACGCGATCCCTCCCGGTCGCTCGGTTTCGCATGCAAAGTGATAAACTAGCGTTTGACCGCAGTTATCCGCCGATCGAACGGGCGTTCGCTGGGTTCGATCCGGCAGATCTACAAGCCTATCTCGACGGAGAGTTCGTGGAGACACGAAACTTCGTGAAGAGCATCATTACCCGGCCAGAGTTTCGTTATTTCGAGGGCACTGATCTGCATGCCTATAGAAAACAGGTGCTCGACTGGTTGCGCGCGATTTCAGATGCCGGCCTGGGGCGCTTGTTTTTGCCTCCGGAGCTCGGCGGCGAGGCCAACTTAAGGAAATTGATAGCGGTCGTGGAGACCCTCAGTTTCCATGATGGGAGCCTCCTGATCAAACTCGGTGTGCAATTCGGGCTCTTCGGAGGGAGCATTCACCAGCTGGGGACGGAATATCATCATCGGGCATATTTGCCTAAAGCAGCCGCCTGCGAGTTATTCGGAGGCTTTGCCATGACCGAGATCGGTCATGGCTCAAACGTCCAAGCTTTGGAGACAACCGCTCTGTATGATGCTGAACACCGGGAATTCATCATCAACAGTCCATCGTACAGTTCGGGGAAGACTTTTATCGGCAATGCTGCTGTCGACGGACGGTTCATGGTTGTGTTCGCGCAGTTGCATATTGGAGCCACAATCCATGGGGTCCACGCCTTCGTAGTTCCAATCCGGGATGCAAGCGGCCAGGCTCTTCCCGGGATTGCGATCGAAGACAACGGGCTCAAGCTCGGTCTTAACGGGGTAGATAACGGTCGCATCTGGTTTCAGAACGTGCGGGTGCCTAAGACAGAACTATTGAATCGGTTTGCAGAGGTAACCGACGACGGCCAATACCGGAGCCAGATCAAGAGCAATAATCGCCGTTTCTTCACGATGATCGGCACGTTAGTGAACGGTCGCATCACCATGGCTTTAGCCGCGAACAGTATGGCGAAATCAGCGCTTACTATCGCGATCCGTTACGCAGCGCGTCGACGGCAATTTGGAGAAGCCGTCCAGGAAACGCTGGTGCTGGATTACCCGGCAACCCAACGGAGGCTCATGCCCTTGCTGGCCAATGTTTACGCCTTTGACTTTGCGGTGAAACGCCTTGCTCAGGTCCGCGAAACCTCGCCATCGACCAGTGCACGCCCAATCGAAACTTTAGCCGCTGGCATCAAGGCTTTCTCTACGTGGAACGCAATCCGCACTATCCAGATCTGCCGGGAAAGCTGCGGCGGCGAAGGTTATCTGTTTGTGAACCGGTTCGCGGCCCTGAAAGCTGATGCCGATATTTTCACCACCTTCGAGGGCGACAACACTGTCCTGATGCAGCTAGTCGCCAAGAACCTCCTTGGGGAGCTACAGGACCAGCTTAAAGAGATGAAGCCTGGCCGGATTGCCCGTTTTTTTCTGGATCAGCGATTAAGAGTGCTAAAAGGGAAATTTGCCAGCCTGGCGACCGACAGCGCCTCCGAGCTGACTCCCGAGCACCAGCTAAGTCACTTCCGGTTTCGCGAATCAACCCTGCTGCTCCGGTGCGGCGAAGCGTTTCGGCGGTTGGTTCGCCATAAGGCGATAGATGCATACTCCGCTTTTAGTCAGCTACAGCCGGAATTACTGGAGCTAGCAGAGGCTTACGCCGAACGCCAGGTGCTGGAAAGCTTTCTTCAAGGCATCACGGACATATCCAACCAAACGTTACAGCGGCCATTGCGCAAGCTGGCTGACCTTTTCGCTCTTTACCATCTGGAGAAACACAAAGGTTGGTTCTTGGAGAACGGTTTCATGTCGGCAAAAAAATCGAAGGCGATCACAAAACAGATCACTGGTTTGTGCGCCCAGGTTCGGCTTGATGCGGTCGGACTAGTAGATGCCTTCGGTATCCCCGACCAGTGCCTCAGCGCCCCGATTGCGTTGGGGTAGTTTAGAAAGGAGCTAGGAGCCAGAATCTAGGAGCTAGGGGGTGTGTCGTAGCTCCAAGATAGTCGTTCTCGTCGTCGTCCTCGTCCTCGTTCTCGATGAGGCGCGCGCTAGCATCACCGATGTGACAAACAGAGGCGTGTTCGCGAAGATCAAAGTCGTCGGTGATTCGAAAATGCCCGGAGAAAACAAACGTCTCGAGGACGAGGACGACGACGAGCACGAGAACGACTTCGGCGGAGCCACTACACGCCCTCCTAGCTCGTGGATTCTAGCTCCAAACTCCTTGCTCTTGTTCACGCGCCCTGGGCCTGGTAGACCCCCTTAAGGTCGACCGAGAGACTCGGGTCAGCCAAGACCCGGGGATCGATCTTCAGGCTATCCGCTATAATGTGCCGGAGCCGCTCGAGATGGACGTTCTTCCGATCCAACTGATTTTGGCTGGCCCACCGGGCGGCGGCAACGATCAAGCTGGACACTTGCTCGGCCGTTAACTTCTCGGTGTTGATGATGATATCGAAATCGCTCCGATCGTTACTGTCGATCCCGTAGAGGCGAAGGTACCGTTTCCGGTTCTGTTCGTCTCTCTGCAACGTACGGTAGAGCACGGACTCGTAGGTCAGACCTTTATCGACCTCCCGGCGGAAAATCCGCTTGGCTCGTTCCTCCAGTGAAGCCTGTAACCAAACCCGGAGATCGGCATTCACCAGCCAGGCGGCCAGGCGTGAACCCACGACTACCTTCGGCTGAAGTGAGAGCCGGATTTGATTCAAGTCGGTCAGGTAGTCGAAAGTTCGGTTCTGCTGCGATTGTTCATGAATTTCTTCAAAGCTGACTCCGATATCGGCCGCCAAATCCCGAAAGGTGTAATTCACGACCTTGAGCCCCAAGGTCCGGCCGACATTCATTGTGGCCGTGGTGTTACCGCAACCGCTTAAACTGGAGATCGCAATCCTTAATGACTTTGAATCCGGGTGCACGCCGTTAAACTTTCCTGTTTTTGAGAAACCATTCGTACGTCGACTCGATCCCTTTACGCAGAGGGATCTTTGCCTGCCAGCCCAGCTTGCTGAGCTTGCTCACATCTAGAAGCTTCTGCGGCGTTCCATCCGGCTTGGTGCTGTCAAATTCCAGCGTCCCGGTAAAGCCGACGACGTCGCAAACCAACTCCGCCAACTCTCGAATCGTCACATCCCGGCCGCAGCCAACGTTAACGATCTCGGGGGAGTCATAGTGCTCGATCAGAAACGCAACCGCATCCGCTAAATCGTCGGTGTGCAAAAATTCGCGCCTCGGATTACCTGTGCCCCAAACGACGATGCTTGCGTTGCCGGAGACTTTGGCTTCGTGCGCCTTTCTTAGCAAGGCTGCCAGGACATGTGAGTTCTGCAGGTCGAAGTTGTCGTCCGGACCATAGATGTTTGTCGGCATCAGGGAAACAAAGTTCGCCCCGTATTGGCGAGCGTAAGCCTGACAAAGTTTGATCCCGGTTATCTTCGCCAATGCATAGGGTTCGTTGGTGGCCTCAAGCGGACCCGTCAATAGGGCATCTTCAGATATGGGTTGAGGCGCGAGCCGCGGATAAATGCACGAGCTTCCCAAGAAGAGCAGCTTCTTCACACCGGCCAGAAAGCTCGCAGCAATGACGCTGTTTTGGATTTCCAGGTTTTCTAATAGGAACTCAACGGGAGACTGGTAGTTCGCCTGAATCCCACCCACTTTGGCCGCCGCCACGACGACTACTTGGGGCTTGGCAGCCTTGAGGAATTCTTCGACTGCTCCCCGCTCCCGCAGATCAAGTTCCTGTCTGGTTCTTGTGAACAGCTCGATCCCGGGTTTCTGCGCGAGATTGCGAACGATCGCGCTCCCTACTAAACCTCGATGGCCAGCGACAAAAACGGAGCGGAATCGCATGAGGCAGCTTAGCTAACGCGTTTTTTTGGACTGGTCAACGGCAGAGGAGCTAGGAGCTAGAATCTAGGAGCTAGGAGGGTACGGACAAAAGTGGACGGAGTGGACTGAGTAGACGCAGTGGACAGAGTGGAACCGGCCACCGGCCGATGCGCCTGATTGCGTCCACTAAGTCCACACTGTCCCCGCCGATACGCCGACACGCCCTCCTAGCTCCTGGATTCTAGCTCCTGGCTCCCTTCTTCGGATTCGACAACGGCGTTAGGCCGAGTTTCTTATACCCCATCTTAATGGTAAGTTTAAACGACCTTATGAACTTTGAGTTCGATCCGATCGAGGAGGCGCTGGTCGCCTTGCGCGAGGGAAAGCCGGTGATTGTGACCGACGACGCTCAGCGTGAAAATGAGGGCGACCTGATTTTGGCAGCGGAAAAGGCGACTCCAGAGACGATCAGTTTCATGATTCGTTACACCTCGGGCGTGATTTGTGTTCCGATGGAAGGTTCCGCTCTGGACCGTTTGGATTTGCCTTTGATGACCCGAAGGAATACCGAGTCAATGCGCACGGCATATACCATCTCGGTCGACGCAAAGAATGGGGTCACGACCGGAATATCGGCGGCGGACCGCTCTCGAACGATCCGACTCCTGGCGGACCCAAGTACCGAGGTCGACGATCTGGTTAGGCCGGGGCACGTTTTCCCCCTACGGTATCGTCGGGGCGGCGTGTTGCGCCGAGCTGGCCATACAGAGGCGGCAGTCGATTTAGCCCGGCTGGCAGGACTACGTCCAGCCGGCGTTCTGGCTGAAATCGTCAACGATGACGGCACCATGGCACGCTTGCCGGAGCTCTTTGCCTTTAAGGACAAGTTTGGCCTCAAGATATGCACGATCGAAAATCTGATCGCTTACCGGCGGGTTCGAGAAAAACTCATCGTCAAAGAGACAGATGTCGAACTGCCGACGGACTACGGCGATTTTCGGTTGCATCTCTATCGATCCGTTGTGGACAATGTCCATCACCTGGCGCTTACGACCGGACCTTTGCCGCCGGTAAACCCAACGCTGGTTCGGGTGCATAGCGAGTGTTTAACCGGTGATGTGTTCGGTTCTCGCCGATGCGACTGCGGCAATCAACTGCACGCCGCGTTACAGCAGATTCAAAATGAGGGTGCAGGTATCCTCGTATACATGAGACAGGAAGGCCGAGGGATCGGCTTAGCCGCCAAGATCCAGGCTTACAAACTCCAGGAAGAGGGTCTCGACACGGTCCAGGCAAACGAGAAACTCGGTTTCCCTAGCGATCTGCGCGAGTATGGCCTCGGGGCACAGATTTTAGTCGATCTTGGAGTCCACGATATCCGTCTACTCACGAATAACCCAAAGAAAGTCATTGGGCTGGAAGGTTACGGTCTAAACATCATCGACCAGATCCCGATCCGGGTTCCGGCGAATCCGCACAACGAGAAGTATCTCGAAACCAAAAAACTTAAGCTGGGACACTTGCTGTAAGGTGAGAAGTGAGAGGTGATTAGTGGGACGTGACTGGTAGGGCGAAAATCTCGGCGCGGCCTACGGGAACCACCTTCCTGGCTGAACCGCGCCGGATTTGAGCCATGCGTGCGCGGTGTATTGCCCACGACGTTATTGCTCACCGTCGGATCGAAGCCAGCGAGGTGGTCCATCCACGGCGCGGCTCAAATCCGGCGCGCACGGTCCCAGCGCAGGTGGCCCATCCTCAACGCGCCGAGATTTTCGCCCTACCGGAGTCTCGGCCATTTCGGGAGCCTCGCCCTACCATCCTGGCCCTTGCGGGCAATCTTGGCCGGAGTATCGTCCCAAGCTCAATGTCGAATCAGTTTCCAATTCGTCCCGATACGCAGACTGAGACGTGGCGGTTCGGAATCGTGGCCAGCGAATACAACCGCGAATATGTGGACGGGCTAGTTGGATTTGCCAAGGACGAGCTTCTAGCGATCGCCCCCAAGAGCGAGGCGACGGTTGTTCGGGTGCCCGGCTCTTTCGAAATCCCGATCGGGGTGCAGGCGGTCATCGAGCATCAGCCTATCAATGCAGTTCTCGCCTTTGGCGTTATCTTCGATGGCGAGACCATGCACGCAGAGCTGATTGCTGGCGCAGTGACTACTGCGCTAATGAATCTGAGTCTGCAGCATAAGATCCCGATTTTACACGAAGTACTTGTTGTTAAAACGGATGAACAGGCCAAGGAACGATGTTTATTACCCAAGATAAACCGGGGTATAGAAGCCGCCCGCGCTGCGATCCGGATCTTAAGTACCCTGAGCAACCTGGCAAAGGAGTAGGCTATGGGGAAGCGACGAGAAGGCAGAGAAGCGGCCGTGCAACTTTTGTTTCATTGGGATCTAAACGCTCAGCAACCATTAGAGGAGGCTGATCTGGATGGGTTCTGGCAGCTTCGAACCGCCAATCAAGCCACTAAAGAGTTTGCCACCCGGGTGGCCAGCGGAGTGATCGCGGAGCAAGGTATCATCGACGAAAAGATCACCCGTTACACGGCCAACTATGAACTGAAACGGATCTCGGCAGTCGACCGCAATATTCTGCGAGTGGCCATTTACGAGATGCTTTTTTGCAATGACGTTCCACCCATTGTCGCAATCAACGAAGCGATCGAGATCGCCAAAAAGTTTGGCACTGAAGAATCCGGGAAATTTGTGAATGGCGTGCTCGACCGGGTAAAACTTGATCTGAATCGCCCACTAAGAACGGCGGCGAGTTAGAATGTTCGCGCAGCACTCCCGATTCTGGCTAACCGAGGGCGTGCCATCCCGGGCACGTTGATCAAACGAAAACAGCGACATTCTATGGCTTTTGGATTTCTCAAAGATTTGTTCGACCGGTTTTCCGGAAAACCCGTCGACTGGGACGAGCTCGAGGAGAGCCTCATTCGTGCCGACATTGGGGTCCCGATGACGCTTGAAATCATCAAAGCTCTGCAAGAAAGGCCAAACGTCAGCGCCAAAGAAATCGTTAATGTAGTCAAGCAGCACATCGAACAGATTCTTCCCCTGGCCAATCCGCGCCTCAGACCACTACCGGATCGTCCGAAAGTTATTTTGATGACCGGAGTGAACGGCACGGGAAAAACGACCTCCACCGCCAAGCTTGCGCATGTTCTTAGGAGAGAACGTCACTCAGTGATGTTGGCGGCAGCCGATACCTTTCGGGCGGCTGCGATCGAACAGCTCAAGATTTGGGGTGAACGCGTTGGCGTCGAGGTCGTCGCGGGTGAATATCAAGCGGATCCGGCTGCGCTTTGCTATGACGCCTATTCCGCTGCCAACAAGAGGAACATTGAGTTCTTGATCTGTGACACCGCCGGACGTCTTCACACCCGCTACAATTTAATGCAGGAACTCGGCAAAATTGTCCGCACTCTGCAGAAACATGATCCAGCAACCCCGCACGAAAGCTTGCTTGTAGTGGACGCAACCACCGGGAGCAACGCGCTCGTTCAAGCTCGCGAATTCAAGGAAGCCATCGGGTTGACCGGTCTCGTGCTCACTAAACTGGACGGCTCTGGAAAAGGCGGTATCGCAGTCGCCATTCAACAAGAGCTGGGTATCCCTCTCCGGTTCATCGGCACCGGGGAGAAAGTGGGCGATTTCGCGTATTTCGATCGGGAGCAATTCGTTGATCAGCTGTTATAGGATTAATCCGCACCTATGGCTGACCGGCACCCTCTGAAAATAGCTGCTGCTGAACCCCCGAAGTCGACAGTCAAGGCGGACCATCGGTCCCACGGTTTACGCTTCGGTCCGCCGCAACCTTTCTCGTACGATTGGCTCAAGCAGCATGCAGAGAATCTCGCGGCGAAGGAATATCAGTCTCCCCCACTGCCTGACCCGAACATTGTCGCTAACATCGACTATGACGCTTACGGCAAGCTAAAATATAAGCAGGACTTCGCTCTTTATGGAGACGGCCAGACCGGGGTCTTTCCCATTACCTTCATGTTTGTGGGGCATTATTTCCCGAAGACGGTCCGGATGTATGCTGTCGAGAAAGGGGCTGAGATCGCCCGCGAGATTCTCTACGACCCTGAATATTTCGACATTCCGGCCAACAGTGTCGCTAAAAAACTTCCCACTGAGCCTTCCTGCATGGCCGGCTTTTGGGTCATGGAAGCGAAGACCGGCCCACTCGATTGGCATAAGGAAGAGCCATGGGCAACCTTTCTCGGCGCCTCTTATTTCCGGGCCAAGGGAGAACTCGGACAAGTTGGTATATCGGCTCGCGGTATCGCGCTAACACCCGGAGGAAGTGGGCCTGAAGAATTCCCAGACTTTGTGGCGTTCTGGTTTAGTCCAGCCGAATCCGCCACTGAACCGCTCAACTGCTATGCCCTGCTTGACGGCCCAAGCGTCACCGGTGCTTATCGCTTCGCCCTCCAGCGAACCAAGGCTGTGATCACGGACGTTGAAGCGACCCTTTTCTTCCGTAACCCCGTCGAGCGGCTCGGCTTAGCCCCCCTCACCTCGATGTACTGGTACTCAGAGACCGTGAAACCCGTAGCGGTGGACTGGCGACCGGAGGTTCACGATTCCGATGGACTAGCCATGTGGACCGGCAACGGGGAGCGCATCTGGCGTCCCTTGAATAACCCGCCACGGATCGTGATATCGAGTTTTTCGGATGAGAATCCTCGCGGCTTTGGGTTGATGCAACGAGACCGCAGCTTCGACCATTATCTCGATGGCGTCATGTATGAGAAGCGGCCTTCAGTCTGGATCGAGCCGCTCGGCAATTGGGGCTCCGGTGCGGTTCATCTGGTCGAGATTCCGACGGGCGATGAAATCAACGATAACATCATTACCTATTGGTGCCCAACTAAGCCGGTGCAGGCAAAGGACCGGATCGCGCTCCGCTACCGTCTGCATTGGGTCGCGGACGAGCCCTATCCTCCACCGCTCGCTCGCTGCGTCGCGACTCGCCTCGGACGGGGAGGACGACCAGGCCAGCCTCATCCTGCTGGCGTTCGAAAATTCGTAGTTGAATTCCTCGGCGGCCCATTGACGGCGCTGCCTGATAATGCAAGACCGGAGCCGGTACTCTGGGCGTCGCGGGGCAAATTTTCCTACTTTAAGGTAGAGAAAGCCCCCGGTAGCACACTCGGTCTTTGGCGAGCGGAATTCGATCTGGAAGCGGATGGACACGATCCGGTTGAGATGCGCCTTTTCTTAAGGACACCGGATCAAGTGCTGACTGAAACCTGGCTTTATCAGTATCATCCGTTTCATGTTGAAGGAGCTCCAGTCGGAAATTGACGAGTCCATCCAAAGCGCGATACAGGCTCGTATCACGTATGAAAACCGCCTCCGTGCGCGACTTGCGCAACCGCTTCGCAGATATCGCCAAATGGATCGAAGACGGGGAAAAAGTCGCTATCACACGTAACTGAGCTATTTTCGCTACTCTCTCGCCGGCAACTCCAAGACCAGCTCGTAAACCGGATTGGGCTGCCCGGTTCAGACAGTATCAGGCGGTAGGGCGAAAACTATCGAAGAAGAGACGGAAGAGTCCTGGTCCAATTTGCGGGATTGACAGCATGCCAGGCGACGCCCCCAGTAGAGTAGACGAATGTGTTCCGGCGAGCCGATGAACTCAGCGCCAAACACGCCCGTTCAGCTCCACAACGGACGATCGATTTAATCCACGTCGCATCGCCCTCGAAAGCGACGCAAAAAATTTTCTATCCTTCGATAATCGACAACGTCTTCTGGCGAGGGCTGCCGGACTAAGAACTAATCCCTGAGTCTCGCGCCAGGTATAAGCCACGAGAACTGAATGCGTCTGGCAAATACTCGACGCTGAGACGTGCTCGCCGAAAAAGGTCCTTCCACTGATCGTGGTCTAACAAAAGCAACTCATGCCTTTCGACCGCATACCTGACATCTATTCCATCTGCGAACAAATGATGCCCGATCAATATCGCGACATCCCCCTTCCTATCGCTCGTCATCAGGCGGCAAACCTTTCGCCGGTCGTCTGCTCCAGTAGCGATGTTGGCCTCGCCGGCACGCCACGCGTTAGGCTCGATAAAAGGCTCGATAAAGATGGCTCCTCCCGGGGCCAAATGGGCCTTGAAACAACCCAGGGCTGATAGAATCGCTTCAGCCGTTAGCAGGTGCCCAATCGCGCTGAACAGACAGATCAGAAGGTCGAACTTGCGCCCCAGCTCGAATCGCTGCATATCGGCGACTTGAAAATTTCCATCGGGCCGTTTTTCGCTCGCGATCCTCACAAGAGCGGGCTCAAGATCGATACCGGCTACTTCGTATTCGGGCAAGAAGCGGAGGTGTTCGCCTGTGCCGCATGCGATGTCTAAGATTGTGCGTCCCTCGGGAACAAATCGACGAAAAAGCTCCCGTAACCGATCGGTTTCTCCCCGGTAATCCTTCTTAGAGTAAACTAGGTAATAATATTCGGCGGAAGCAGAATACATAGCCTGCATGGTAACAAATGCGCAGGCATTTGTGTACCATGCAGGCTACCGCAGAATGATCCGGCAAAGCCGGACAATTCTGCTGAAATCTACAGAGAGAGATTCCGACAGCCGACTTTTCCGGCGTAGCCGGAGAAGTCGGCTCATAGCCTGCGCAGCCGAAAAATGCCTGCGCATTTTTCGGCTGCGCAGGCTTAGTTTGCAGCCACTTCTTCAGACGGTTGAACCTGGCGTTTTTTGAAGTGGAGCTGGAAAATCCTGAGACCGTCCGTTTGGGTTATCGTCACTAAATATTCCTCAATCTGGACTTGTTCGCCCTGTTTGGGTAAGTGTCCGAGGAGCTGGACGACATACCCGCCGATAGTGGCCACTTCGGGGTTCTCCAGGTGAAGATCAGCCAGCTCTTGGAGCTCGTAGAGGTTCAGTTGACCCTGGACGACGAACTCTTCTTCGTTGAGCCGGATAAATTCTCGAGCTGGTTCCTGATCGAACTCATCCTTGATTTCACCAACCAATTCTTCCAGCACATTGTCCATTGTTACAATCCCAACCGCTCCCCCAAACTCATCCACTACCACCGCCAAATGCACTCTTTTTGCCAGGAATGTATTCAGCAGCTTATCCAATGGCATAAATTCCGGGACCGGTAGAAGATCGCGCTTGATCGCTAAAAGATCCGGCTTGGGCTTCTTCATCTCCTTCATCAGGTCTTTGATATGAATCAGACCAATCGTGTTGTCGAGATGGCCCTGAACCAAAGGGAAGCGAGTGTGTGCCGACTCGATCGCGACCTGAAGATTGGCTTCGAAGGAATCTTGGGCGTCCAAGTAGATCACATCTCCCCGCGGTGTCATAATATCTCGAACAACGCGGCGTCGAAAATCCAACGCGTTAATGAGGAGCTCCCTACTCAGCGCAGTAACCTCCGTTTTGGAATCGCTTTCGGTAAGGATAACCCGGAGTTCTTCCTCGCTATGGCCTAGCTCATTTTCGGCCACCGGATCCAGACGCAGAAGCTTCAGGATCTCCCTGGCCGAGACTTGCAGGAACCAGATGGCGGGCCTGAAGATAAGGTAAAATAGATGTAACGGCGCGCACAGCCAGAGACTGGTCTCAAGAGCTTTCCGAATCGAGACGGTTTTCGGGGTTAATTCGCCAAGAACAATGTGAAAGTAGGTGATCAGAGCAAACGCCAATGTGATCGAGACGCCATCAACCACCGCTGGTGAGTTAATACCTACGTGAGAGAGGAGCGGTGAAAGCAGGCCGGCGACATAAGGTTGCCCGATCCAACCCAGGGCCAGGCTGGCTAGTGTGACTCCCAACTGAGTCGCCGATAGATAAGCATCCAGATTTGCGATGACATGCTTGGCTAAACGCGCCCTCCGATTCCCCTCCTCTTCAAGAAGATCAAGCTGGCTGGATCGGACTTTGACCAAGGCGAATTCCGAGGCCACAAAGAATCCATTCAGAAAAATCAGAAGCAGTATAACGAAGAGGTGGGTGAACACCCCACTAGGGGTAGTGTCCTCTGTCTCCGCACCCAGGAATGGTAAAACCATCCCTAAAGAAATCGCCATGATCATTGGAAATTAGGCCATTCTCAAGCACCAGGTATTGCTGTCGGTTCCATAGTCCGCCTTCGTCCCTTTCTGCGGGACTTCCGCCGTCGCTAAAGCTATGGCGGACAAGTCAGCGCGACAAGCCTACCTCGAAATGCCGAGAGAGCCTTGAAATGGCCGGTCTTTTTCGCAAGGAACGAGACCCGACATTTCGAGATCCTCGCGGGCTCAGCAATGAACTTACCCTCGATTACCAGCGATCTATCGACTGGACAGCATCGTTTACGCTGCTGCCACCTGACGGTCAAGAGTGAAGATCCCGCGGCTGCGGGACTACCAACTCGATTTAGTGACTCCAGGAATCAATCCCTGGGAAGCACACTCCCGAAAAGCAATTCGGGATAGGCGAAAGCGCCGGTTGAAGCTACGGCGGCGCCCGCTTTGTTCACAGCGATTAACCAAGCGCGTCGGACTGGCGTCTCGCGGGAGCTGGGCGAGCCCTTCGTAGTCGCCTTTAGCCTTTAATTCGGCTCGTAGGGCGGCATACTTCTTCACCGTCTTCAGCTTCCGTTTGTTCCTTTCAATCCAAGCTTTCTTCGCCATAGAGGAGTGACGACCATACAGGGAAGCGCCCTCTTTTCAACGGAAAAATTAAGGGAAAGGAGCTAGGAGCCAGAATCTAGGATCTAGGAGAAAACGTGTAGGCGGGTTGGCGTATCGACGTTTCGGCGTGCGCTGGACGCCGCGATCGAATGGGATCCGCCTTCGCCAAGCCTTCGGCGCGACGGGCTTTATGGGACCTGTAGGACCTACCTGATTGACGCATACCTCCGGTGAGTCTAATCGGCTTTGCCACACCCACACGCGCGTCTCTCCTGGCTCCTGGATTCTGGCTCCTTTCTTAGGGCGTCCGGCCGATCCAAGCAGGGATCTGAACAGGGATACTCGAACCGGAAACATAATCCTGGGAATAGCTGGCCGGAGCATACTCACGGTGACCGGCGATATAGACGAAAGCGAGGAGGTTCAGCGTTCCTACAGTGATGAAAGCGATCAGTGGCAAACGGAATTTTTTCATGGACCGAGGCTAACGCCGGTCCGTGTTTCTATTAAATCGATAGATTATCTATGATTATCGTTTGTATCGATGTACCGCCTTGGGACGGATCCTTGCCGGCACTGACGACGGTTCAACCGAAAGTGGACCTAGTGGACTGAGTGGACGTAGTTGCGAATGCCTTTGCTTGATAGACGCCCCTAAGGCAGCAGAAATACTGCGGAGTAGCCGGAGTGTTTCTGCCGTAGCCTGCTTCGGCGAGCAGCTTAATGATTCCAGAACTGGCGGAAAGCGTTGGACCAATTGCGGTCCTGGACCCGTTGGCGGGCGTGATCGCCCATCTGGCGGCGGAGTTCCGGGTCAGCTGCCAAGCGTCGGATCGCCTCAGTAAAGTCCTCTACATCCAGCGATCGCGTGATGAACCCGTCTACCCCATCGGTGACAAGCTCAGCCGGACCGCCTTGATCGGAAACAACACAGGGTAAACCGGCAGCCTGAGCTTCCAGGACGACATTACCAAAGGTGTCGGTAGTACTCGGAAAAATGAAAACATCGCTCGAAGCGTAGGCAGCACCGAGCTCCTTTCCTTTCAAATAACCCGTATAGCAGGCTTCGGGTGCAATGTGCCGTAATTCTTTAAGGTAGGGGCCGTCACCAACAATCAATAGACGAACCGGGAGCTTCTCTTGTCGTAGTCGGTTCACGGCCTTTGCGGCGATATCGAGGTTTTTCTCCTTTGAAATTCGTCCCACATAAAGAAGTCCGATCTCTTCCGGAGCTTTGCCGAAATGGCTCCAAAACTTCGGATCACGGAGTCCCGGATTGAAAAGCCGGGTATCGATTCCTCGAGGAAAAATCTTCAGCCGCTCAGGAGCGATCCCGCGCCCAATCCATCGTTGCCGGTAGTACTCAGAGTTGACGTAGACCAAATCAAGCTGGGAGTAGAACCACTGCATGAAATTCCAGGCCAATGTTTCCATATAGTTGTCCTGGGTGAGAATCCGGACGTACTGGGGAAAGTCCGTGTGATAGATGCCCACGGCGCGTATATCGAGAATTTTGGCTGCAACCAATGCGGTTAAACCGACTGGCCCCGGCGTACTGATAATCAACTCGGTGAATCGCTCACTCTGGACGTAGTCGATCATATGCAACACCGGCGGGAAGCTCAGCTTTTGCAACTCGTATTCTGGCAACTCGAACTCGCCAATCGGAACAAAGTTCTTGATTGGGATATCAGCAATTCCGATCTGCTGACGCGAAGTGACGACAATGAGATCGGCTCCACTTTCCAGGCCGGCCGCCGTCATTTTTCGGATCGTAGTGGTGACGCCGTTTACGTCTTCCAAGGTGTCGGTAAACCAAGCCCGTTTCGTGTTTTGCAGAACGTCCGGGACGAAATTTACGGTACCTAAACAAATGTCGGTCAATCGGCTCCGGGACGGCGCCTGGCTATGGTAGCCGTAGAAATAGGGGCCCAGCAGTAAAGCGAGCGGCGTCAAAGCACTGAGCGTTTGCACAGCGTCCATCACGTTGCCGGCAGAGATTTGCTGGACAAAACGATCAAAGAACCGAAACCCGAGCTGGTTAAAGACGGTAGCAACGAGCAAGAATGCTCGTCGTTCGGGTTCCTGAACTCCCTGGGTCTCCTTCGCAAGTTGAGCTTGGACGTCCTGATTCCCGAAATAATTAGCGAGCTCAGGCCAGAGGGACAGGTTCACCGGCTTGGCTAACTCGAAGATCTTGCCGGAGACGATTCCGTTAAAGATGAGACCGATCTTCTCGCCAATACTGAAATGGGTGGGGTTTTTGCCTTCTAAAAACCGCGAGATAACGACCTCCAAGAAACCCAGATTCGGGCTAACTGCAGCTGAGAACTTGTCCTTGGCGAATTGGTACGCGGTATTGTAGAGGCCGTGAGCAATCACCAACGGGGTACCGCCGAACCCGCGAGTGACGCAATCACCATGCTCCAAGTAGTGCAGAAAATCGCGGATAGATTCTGCATCCGCTGTTTCTGTGTAGGCGGAACCGGGAAAGATTCCGGCATGATCATCGGAGCCAGCCACCAGCACCTTACGCCACGGTTCTGGATGAGTTGGCGCAAGTTTTTGGCGCTCGGCAAATTCATCGATCCTTTCCGGCGTCAGCGAACGAAAAACGAAGCGGGCAACCTCGCTCAACAAGCTGTCTCGCAGACCGTTGACCCCTTCGAAATGCTTGAACAGCAGGATCAGCTTTTGGACGTGATCGGCAGTCAGACGACGGTCTTTGTCGTAGAAAGGATGGGCCACAGCATGGCAGATCCCATTGCGACTTAGATACTCTCGTACCTCGAAAATATTCCGGCGTAGTTCCTGGATCTCGGAATGCTGCGTTTCGGAGATATTCCAAACGAGCAGATGCACTGACACACGGTCGTCGGGGAACTCAGCTCCGACTTCGACACTGACGAAGCTGCCGGGTAAGCTGGCGATTTCCAGACAACCGTCGATGCGATTGTGGTCAGTGAAAGTCACAAAAGTCATCCCCTTCTCTTTGAGCCGATGATAAAGGGCGCGCGGAGCAGAATAACTATCGGGAAAATCGAATCGACGAAAGAGCCACTCAGCGGATCGGTCGCTAAACCGGGAGTGGAGATGGAGATCGACTTTAGCTGCCATCCTAGTTTCTGCGGACATGACACTAGCTCACGCTGTAGCGCTGGCAAATAATTAGATCGAAGCGCCCCGTGGAGCGTGCCTCGCTTGCGAGTCCGACGAACCACCCATTGCGTATTTCCTCTTTCCGCGGGCTGTCAGGCGAAAATATCTCAGAGTCGGCCTTGCAAGCGAGGCACGCTCCACGGGGCGCTACTTCCCCACCTCAACGCTCGCCGCCTTGAGATGATTGGCGATAAACTTTTCGTACGATAACGGTTGCCGGTCCTGAAGAGCAGCGGTGACCAAGCTCTTAACATGGGACCAAACTGCGGGAATCTCGCAATCTGCGGGGTGAATCCCGATCCGCAGCAACGGTTTATCTCGTAACCGAGAAAGCAGACCTTGGTTCCAAGCCAGGCTCACCATCCGCCTCCAAGGGGCTCGAGTGCTCCACACCAACGATCGTGAGTAATAATTGTGAACCCCGTCAAAAACTTTAACGGAGCCCACATTGGTAATGTAAGAAAACCCCACCTTGCGGACAGCGGCTTCCGCTTCGTAGCCCAAAAGCCAAGCCGGTGCTACGAACCCGTTCAGCTTTCGGTCCAGGAATGCCAAGTCCTCAATACCCATTTGGAGGCGGGAAATCGCTTCATCCCTGGCGAGATCGAAAAATTCTCCTTCACCGGCCGTGTACACTTGAGTCGTGAATTTGGTAATACCGGCATCCGTTGGTTTGGGATTGCGAGCGTGATAATAGCCGTGCAGCACGGGTTCGTAACCTTGTCGTACTCGATCTGATACCCACTCTTTGAATGCAACGTTATCCCGGACCGGCGCGTTGTGGTGATGGTTTGGGATGACCAGTAACGAGCCCTCGGAGACACCCAGGCTGCGAAGGGCCTCTATAATTTTGTCACAGCTCGCCTGAGTCAAAGGCGATACATCATGAACGGAAACGACGAGAGCTCTCATAAAAGTCAGACAAACGCTGGCGAAGCCCGAAAACGAGACAGAGTGCACCGCTCACAATCGGAAGCCAATCTCCAAAAGAACCGTAGGGCGTCATATCATTCGCCACCGGAAAGTCGAGGCTATATGTGGACAATAGACGTGTCCTCGGCGGCGCCTCCTTTACCACTCTGCCGCTAGCGGTCTGCATAAAGGCTCCGGCTCGATCGGACTCAAAGATGATAGGCCTTCCGAGGGAGACGCCCCAGCAACGAAGGTTCTCGCTAAATTGTTCCTCACCAATCGCTGTCCCTTTCGGAGTATCAACCAAGACAACAAATCCTTGAGCCGGGACCTTGAGCCCGGCTTTGAGCGCCTTTAACGACATGCCTTCCTGGTTAATGAATGGAAGTAGCGCAACACCTTTGACGGAAAAGCTCTGAAGATTCTTGGGAACCTGATCTGCTAAGATTTGAAAACCGGGATTCTTTTGAAACGAGAGCACACTTTTGACTGTGGTCGGAAGATAGGCGGAATAACCAGAGATGGGTGCATTACTAGCGGCGGCTACCCCTGTGATTACGCCGACATCGGGCGCCGCTGACTTCCGATCGAAGCTCTTAGATTCTATCCCCCCTTCAGTGATTCGCCGCCAAACCAGCAAATCCGATTTCAAAGCCGCTACTCCAGGAAGCAAACTGTTGAGCTCGCTCGCGCTGGATCCGGGCGATGCCGTGATGCTAATCCTGAGCTGGAGAGGTTGCGGTCGAGGCTGAGCAAATTGGAAACCGGCGGCGGCAATGACGAAGAGCATCGCCAAAGTAAAAACGATGTCGAAACGGGCCGCCCAGTTCATCCTCCCCGGCTGCAATGCGAGCCGCCGAATCGCCAGAAAAATGATCGCATTGGCAAATACCGCGATGAAACTCAAACCGAACGGACCCGTGACTCTAACAATTTGGAGGAGCGGAAGATTTGCGGCGATCGGCAAGCCGACTGGATTCCAAGCGGTCAAGATCATTCCGCGACACCATTCTAGGAACGTCCATGAACTTGCGATCAGAACCGCCTGACGGAGATGCGCGGTGGAAACACGCCACGCCTCGGCATTACCGGGCGCCCCCATAAAAATCGGCTGAAGCCCTTTTTTGCGCTTCTTTTCATCGGGTTTAGCCAGCTCCGGGAGCTTACAGAATCGCCAGACGAACCAACTCCAAACGATACCTAGAAGGCCAAGCACACCCAGAATCGTTCCGAGCTCTTGATACCGATGTTCTTTCCACAGCCAGTGAAACGTGATGAGAGCAAAGCTCGTGGAAAACAGGGCGCCCTGAACGATCACCATTCCCGCTCTTCCTCTTAGGGAAAGCAAAGAGAATAGGATCGGAACAAAAGCAACCCAAATAAGCCAAGACAAGTTCCAGGGAGGCAGACCTAGGGCAAGCAAAGCGCCCGCAAGAAGACTCAATAGGAGCTGCCACAACCAAGCCAATCTCATGACGCCCCCTTTCGGCGGAGCTCGATAAAGGTTCGCCAAATTAATAGAACGATGAGCGGATAAATCGCCGGGTGAAATCGTTGAGGAAGCCAAGGCGACGAAAACATAAAAAGGAGCCCTTCAAGCATGGCCAGGAACAAATAAAGCCGGGGCATGAATACCTTATTGGCCGAAAAAAAAAGCAATCCGAGGCCTGCAACTAAATGGGTGGGTACAAGCCAAGCCACGTTCCAATTCTGATATGCCTCCCAGTGCAAGGTGTTCGCCGCCAGCACAACTAAGAACAGTCCGGTAAAACCGAACACCATATAAATGACCGCTGAAATCAATCGAGACGCCTTGCGTCCGCGCAACGCCCATAGTCCGATCCAGGCGATAAGCACGGCAGAAAATACAATCTCCGGATCGAATGCTCGAGGTATTCTTGGCAGAGGACGAGCTGGAAACAGCCGAACCGGCGCCTGGCCAAAAGCATCATCATTAATTTTAGTCTGGCATACCGCGGACTCGAGGTTTGCCGGCAGAAAACAGGCTTCCCGAGGCTGAACCAATCGATCAACCCCAGCCCCCAGCAATAAATAAATGCCAAAGCGAATCCAGGGAATCCGATCCAGGTAAGGATCCAACATTTGGCGAAAGGTTACTCCGGCGACAGTCTTGTCTGCCACAGGCGTTCCGATGATTTTCTCAAAAGCGTCTCGCACTCGGGTTGAGCAGTTATCAAGGAGAAAATCGTATCGATAGTAGCGATTCTCTGGGGCGAGATTCGTCTCCAGCGCCTCGAACAAGCTCTGTTTTTGTTCAGGGGTTAGATTTAGTTGGGCTTCAGTTACGCCTTGACCCAGAGCACCATGCTCCTCGATGTCCGCGGCTCCTTGATCCACCGAAAGCTGGTAAAGAAGGTCGCCTCGCGCAAATCGGAGGTAGAAATTGCCCACACTCATGTCAAACGTCCCAAAGTTGTAGAGCCGATCAAATCCAAGTTCTGGATCCAGTATCCGGATCGCGCTGTGTCCGAAAGCTGTATACAGCTCATCACCAGGTGAACAGGTCACCAGAGAAATCTTGGTGGCAGGGCTGAGCGCAGGAAGTCCGCCCGGTTGGTTCTCTTCGGCAGCGCGAGCACTCCAACTGAGCAGGATTAAGGTGGCAAACAGGCCGCAAAAAATACATTTCCAGTCGGTAAACGCCCTCATTGGCGGACTCTGCGATATTTCAACGAGCATCCGTACGCCGGTTCTTGCGGCAAGGACCAAGACTCTGGCACGAGAAAATCTTCCGTCCAGTACTTTGGTAGGGGGGAACGCCGGGAACGAGCTAGAACGCCGGGAACGCTGGTAGGGCGAGGCTCCCGAACCTACACAAAGGGTTAGCAAAGGCTAAACTCCGAGGCGAATCGCTGATACGCTGTACCGACAAACGCGCCGAGCCGTGGCCCAGCGATAGATCACGGCTCGGCGCGCTTCATGGCCTATGAACACCGTTCGCCAGGTGACGTACATGGCCCTTCGCGATAGCGATGGATTCTTCGGGAGCCTCGCCCCACCAATGATTGTAGCCTAAATCCTCCCTACCCCACCCGACGTTCGGCATCCGTGCGTAACCACTCCCAGAGTCGCTTCAGCGCCTGGTCTAGTTCCGCCTTTGTGGTGGCTAGCGCCTCGCGGCTATCGACGGAGCGCCGGCCGAATAGATAGAACTTGATCTTCGGCTCGGTACCGGACGGCCGAACGGCTATTCGCCGCCCATCAGCCAAATGAAACATGGTCATTTTTTCCTTCGGCAATACATCGCCTTCGACATCTCGAATCCCGCCCTCGCTAAAATCCACCACCTCGGTGACCGCACTAGCATCGATTTCCTTGGGCGGCGATGCCTTATATGACTCTGCCAATCGACGGATCTTTTCCGAGCCCGCTGCTCCCTCGAAGACCAATGAATTACCTTTCTCGAGATAATATCCGTACTCGCAATAGATATCATCCAGAAGCTCATCGACGGTCCTATTGAGAGACTTCGCGTAGGCGCACATTTCTGCAAACATCACCGTCGCGGCGTTGGCATCCTTGTCGCGAACAAAATCCGCGCCGCTGTATCCGTAGCTTTCCTCTCCCCCGAACACAAAAAAGCTCGAATGTTCCAGCCTGGCCCGGCGGGTTTCTTCCTCGGTCAATGACCGGTACCGTTGGCGAATCGGCTCCGGCAACTGGTTTTCATATTTGCCCAGTTTCTCGCCGATATATTTGAAACCGGTCAAAGTCTCAACGCAGCGCAGACCTTCCTTCGAAGCGATCGCCTTCTGCAGGTCAGTCGTGACCAATGTCTTGATGATCACGCAGCGTTCCTTGTTCGCATCGGTCAGGATCCCGTTCGCCCGATAAGCTTGGATCCGGTAGTAAGCCAATAAAGAACCGATCTGATTTCCGGTCAGCAAAACCAATTCACCAGCCCGGTTCCGAACCGCCACTCCCATCCGATCGGCGTCCGGGTCGGTGCCAACCACTAGATCTGCACTGGTCCGGTCAGCCAATTCCATTCCTTGAGCGAGCGCTTCTGCATTCTCAGGATTCGGCGATTTAACCGTTGGAAACGCGCCATTTGGTTCCATTTGCTCATCCACTGTCGCGAGATCGAACCCGATCTCCCGAAGCACCGGCACTGAGATGACGGCTCCGGTGCCATGGATGGGCGTAAAAACGATTTTGAGATCTTTCTCCCCATTCACCATCTCCGGCCTAAGTACCAAGGTGCGAAGCCGAGTCTTATAGATCTCATCGAAATCTGCGCCCAACGGAATCACTTTGCCTTGTTCGGTCGCAGGAAGGGCTTCGTAGGTTTCGCGGGCAATTTCATTAAAACATTGGATTACGCCGGTGGCGTGCGGTTCGACGAGCTGCGCGCCGTCCGAGAAGTAGGCCTTGTAGCCATTATCGTGTGGTGGGTTATGGCTTGCCGTTATCACAATCCCGGCCGTAGACCCGGTGTGCCGGACAGCAAATGAAAGTTCGGGCGTTGATCGGGCCGACTCAAAGAGGAAAACGTTGCAGCCTAATTCGGAAGCCACTTTAGCGGCTAGTTCGGCGAACTGGCGCGAGAAATAGCGAGTATCATGAGCAATGCAGAGGCTTGCCCGCTCGGATACTGCGCTCTTGGCCAAGTGCGCTTTCATATAAGTGACCAATGCCTGAGTCGCCTTGCTGACATTGTAAAAATTCATCGCGTTGGTCCCAACGCAGGGGTACTGCGGGCAACACGCCGCATTGTGGGCTCCCTGCTCTGCTCCCGTCACTACTCGGCCAATCGATCGGCCGCGAATCCCTCCGGTTCCAAACGCTAAGGTCCTGAAGAAACGGTCATTCAGTTCAGCCCAAGCCTGAGCCGATAGCAGTTCCGCTACGGAACTCCGGTAGATCGGGTTGTCTCCGGAGCCAAGGAGCTGCAGCATATTGGCTGCGCTTGACTGCAATAGTGAACCGTCATCCACCGCTTGCTGAATCGTCTTATGCAGGTCGCTCATAAGTTAGAACTGGTTGGGGTAACTACTTTATGTGAAGCAACACGCATATTCCAGGCGAGACAACTCGAAAGGAGGTCGAAAGGGAGGGATCGCGTCCTCGCGATCCTTCTTTAGCGAAGCCCGCGACAGAGCAGATCACGCGTTTAGCCAGGTTCACCAGGCAGACCTGGTCGCGGCGCGCGGGGACGCGCGCCCTCCCTGCTCTGTGTCACCAATTCAGCGGATTTCACACGCAATAGCGCCGACGGAATACGGGTATGAACCGCGATTTCCCCTTGCTTACCACGGCCTCGCAAGCGAGGCACGCTCCAGTGTTGCAGGACAAAATTGAAGCAGCCATTTCACGCCGGTCCGGCCTAAGATCACCCAACACCGACGTTTGCCGTCTGGTCAATGGGACCGGAGACGGCTTGGACGGAATCATCATCGACGACTTCGGCGGGCGCTGGCTGGTCTCAAGCAAAGAAGGAGAAAACCGGCCTAAGCTTCCACCGGCATTGGGCTATCGCGCTCTTTATGCGAAAACCCTTTCGAAAAACGAGAAGACGCGTCCCTCGTACATCGGAGGCGAAGAGTTAACCGCACGTTTCCCCATTCTTGAAGATGGGCTTTCCTACTGGATCGATTTCCAAAGTGGCTATTCGCAAGGCTTATTCATTGACCAGCGCCTCAATCGCCGCCGGTTACGCGAGCTTTGTCCCGGCAAAACCGTACTCAATACGTTTGCTTATACGTGTAGCTTCGGAGTAGCCGCGGTTTCCGCTGGAGCCAACGCGGTGAACCTGGATCTCTCCCGCAACTACCTCGAATGGGGTCAGCAAAACTACCAGCTGAACGGTCTGCAACCCCAGCAAAGCGACTTCGTCTATGGCGACGTGTTTGATTGGATGGCCCGTTTCGCCAAACGAGGCCGCCGGTTCGACATAGTGATACTGGACCCTCCAACGTTTTCACGTAGCCGAGCTTCAGGTGTTTTTCGCGCAGAAAAAGATTACGTAGCGTTGCTAGAACGCGCGCTTCGCGTGATCGAACCCGCAGGGACCGTTCTTTGCTGCCTGAACGCTCACCATATTTCCGCGGGCGAGTTCAGGTACCTGCTGAAAAGCAGCCTCCCACCTTCCGCGGGCTTGCTGCAAATGCCAATGCCCGAGGATTTCCCAGGAAGCGATTATCTGAAGAGTTTCTGGGTACGGGTGTGACGGTTCGCGTTTGGCGTTTGGCGTTTGGCGTTTTGGCGTTTTGGCGTTTGGCGTTTGGCGTTGGGCGTTTGGCGTTGGGCGTTGGGCGTTGGGCGTTTGGCGTTGGGCGTTGGGCGTTGGGCGGTTCACCGTTCGCTGGTTGGCTTTTCGTGCTCGTCCTCGTGCTCGACGAAACCCGGGCCACCTCGAAAAGAGATCCATCATCCCTGTTCTCCTTTTGCTGGCCATCAATCGCTTTCAGGCGTCGAACGCGCTCTCGAGGACGAGGACGAGAACGATAGGACCCCTTGCACGAGAGCGAGCCTCACGTATATGATTTCGCGACCAAACGTTCCCCTATGCTCAGATTCGCTTGCATCCTCATCCTGCCGCTCAGTTTTTTGTTGGCATCCTGTGACAACAACACCCAAGAAGATTCTCGCTGGGATGTCATCTATAAGGATCTGGACTCCGGCGGCAAAGTTCAGCCGTGGAAAGACGCTCAACAGAGCTGGAACAGCTCTAATCACGGGAAGGACTGGAACTAGGGGTTGGCGGTTATCCCTTCCGCCACCGCTCAATCACGTAATCGGGAGTCTCTCGAATCTGTTCGGCTAGCTTGAACTTGGGCTCGAATTCTGGAAAGTAGGCATCCCCATCGTACTCGTTCTTCACGCGGGTAATCAGGAGTTCCCGGCACTGGTCAAGTAGTTGGGCGTAAATTTCGGCGCCGCCGATAACAAAAACTTCCGACGAATATTGGTCTGGATCGAATTGGGAAAGATCTCGAATCATTTCGACTCCCGGCCAGGAACGGGTGCGACTGACAACCAGGTTCTGCCGGCCGGGCAATGGTCGTCCGATTGACTCAAAAGTTCGGCTTCCCATGATGATCGGGTGACCGAAGGTCGCCTCTTTGAACCATTTCTGTTCACCGGGAATGCGCCATGGGATCCGGCTTCCACGGCCGATTACGCGAGACGGTGTCATGGCAGCAATAGCGATCACCCGGAAATAGCCGATAGCCAATAGCCAATAGCCGACAGTCCTGGTGTGGGCGAGGTCACGCCGCCTCCGTTGAACTCCTCTCTCGTCATACCGCGATCGGCGCCTTGATGGTCGGATGAGGGTCGTATCCCGCGAGCTCAATGTCTTCGTACACGAACTCGTGCAAAGTCGCTGGTACTTTCCTAAACTTGATGGTTGGCAGAGCCTTAACTGGCCGGGACAACTGTTCTTTCACCTGATCCAGATGATTCAGATAAATATGCAGGTCCCCGAAGGTGTGAATGAAGTCACCTGGCTCCAGATGACAGACCTCGGCGACCATTAAAGTCAGCAATGCGTAAGAGGCGATATTAAACGGCACCCCCAGAAACAAATCGGCACTACGTTGGTAGAGCTGGCAGCTCAAACATCCATCCAGCACGTAGAATTGGAAGAGGGCGTGACAAGGTGGCAAAGCCATTTGCTTTAATTCTCCCGGATTCCATGCAGTCACGATCAATCGACGGCTGTCCGGGTTTTCTTTGATCATGCGAACAACTTCACTCAGTTGGTCTACCGGTTGGCCGTCAGCGGTTTTCCAATCTCGCCATTGCGCGCCGTAAACGCGACCCAATTCCCCTTGGGGATCCGCCCACTCATCCCAGATCGTGACGCCGTTTTCGTTAAGGAACCGGACATTCGTCTGTCCACGGATAAACCAAAGTAACTCGTGAACGACTGATTTAAAGTGGACCCGTTTGGTGGTCACTAAAGGGAACCCCTCGGACAGGTCGAATCGGGCCTGAGCCCCAAAATAGGAGAGTGTGCCAACGCCTGTGCGGTCGTGTTTTGGCCGGCCCTTCTCCAACACCAAACGGAGCAGTTGATGATACTCTTTCACCGGTACGTAATTTATCCGCAGATTGCGCAGATTACGCAGATTTTTTTTCGGTGGGGCGAGGCCATAAACCGTGGAGCGTGCCTCGCTTGCGAAGCCGTGGTGAGCAACGCTGACGATGTGGCAGCGCATCCGCCGGCTGCGCTCTTGCGTGTGAAGTTGCAGGAGGCGGGAGATAGAGCGCTGACCGAAATAGGGCCTGCTTCAAAATGTTGCTTTGTTTACCACGGCCTCGCAAGCGAGGCGCGCTCCAAGGCTTCGCCTCGCCCTACCCGAAAAAAAATCTGCATAATCCCCGTAATCTGTGGATATTTGGCCTGACAAAACGCGAGTATAGAATGGAACCGAAAGCAACGACAGCTCTGGTCGATACGCAAAGCCTTCCGGATCACCGGGAAGTTAGAATCGATCGTGTCGGTGTTACCGATGTGCGTTTCCCGATTGTCGTCCGAGACAAGGCGCACTCTTCTCAACACACCATTGCCAGGGTGGCCTTGACCGTTGACTTACCACATCACTTCAAGGGCACCCATATGAGCCGCTTCATAGAGGTGCTTAACGAGCATGGCTCGGTGGTACACGTCGATAATATCAAAGAAATTTTACACCACCTCCAACAGCGCCTTGATGCTCAACAAGCGCACGTCGAATTCGAGTTTCCGTTTTTTATGGAAAAAAGCGCTCCGGTAACGGGATCGGTCGGCCTGATGGATTATAATGTGCGCTTTACGGCGACCGCCTCCCGCAAGGAGTCCGATTTACTCTTAACCGTAATCGTCCCAGTAACGACGCTTTGCCCCTGTTCCAAAGCCATCAGCAAATATGGAGCGCACAATCAACGCGGGCAGGTCACCTTCAGCATACGGTCTAGCCGGCTGGTTTGGATCGAGGAGCTGATTCAGTTGGTGGAAAGCTCGGCCAGCGCGGAACTATACAGCTTGTTAAAACGTCCCGATGAAAAGGCACTGACCGAACGAGCCTACGAGCACCCCGTATTCGTCGAAGATCTGGTCCGCAATATCGCCATCAAAGCCAACGCCGATTCAAGGATCATTTGGTATCGGATCGAAGCGGAAAACTACGAATCGATCCACAATCATAACGCTTATGCGATGATCGAGAAGGGGTAGGCAGTATTTCCTTCTCGGATTGAATGCGGGCCCATCGCCCGGAAGGGATCGGATCCTCGCGATCAGGAAGGGATCGGATCCTCGCGATCAGTTTGGTGTCGGACCGAGGATGTGATGTAATCTCGGACGAAATTACGCCTTGGGCTTTGGCATGTCCCCGCGGCGCGCGGGGATCCTCCGTCGCTAAAGCTATGGCGGACAGGCAGCGCGCTCTCCCCTTTTAGCGGCCTCGGTGAACGAGGCCGCTCCACGCAAGTGTCTAAGCTAAAGCTGGCTAGTCTTGTTTCTTTTCTTTGTCCTTGTTTTCACCCTTCCCTTCGGGTTTAGCCTTCTGTTCCGCTGGCTTGGCGTTGGTCTCGTGGTGTTCCTTCTGAGTCTCAGCTTTTGGCCTCTCTTCGCGTTTCTCCTGAGCAGCAGCCTCTTTGCCCTTGCCTTCTACTTTATTTGTTTCTTCTCTGGCTTTTGCGGCCGGCCCGTTACCCTTGGTCGTCTCCTCTTTGGTCCCCTGCTCTTTGGTTGTTTCTTGTTTGTTTGTTTCTTGTTTAGTCGCCTCTTTGCGCTCCTCTCCCGGAGTCGCCGCGTGGTTCGCTTCTTCGCTGGCTCCTACTTTAGTGACGGCTGTCTTGGTCGGGTTGCCCTTATTGACAGAGAAGCGTTGGTTTTGGTCGTGAAGCGCTGTGTCTTCGTGAGTACGCTGCTCCTGCGTCGCCTCTAGATGTTGTTCATGGGCGGCAGCTTCTTCTTGGGCCGTCGGTTTGGCTTCGATGCCTCCGGGGCCATTGAAGCTGACCCGGTTGACCGTAACATTCCTAATCACCGTCCGGTCAACGTAGGTGTTGTGAACGACCGTCGTATTCACATGCCAAACGGCGGTGTTACAGAGAAATCTGCCACCTTCCCATCTGCCCCCAACGAAACCGGTTCCAAAATAACCGAACCCATAGTTAACACCACCGTAGAAGCCGAGATGAAGCCCCCAATACCCGGCATTCCAACCGTAATGTCCTCCTACGAAGCCCCAGTAACCTGGCGTCCAAAGATATCCAGGCTGCGGTGCTAAGACCCAGACGCCGGGAACCCAATAATAGTCGTCCTCTCCGTAAGCCCAGTAACCCGGAGTCCAAATGTAGCCGTCCCCAGGGCAGAGCGGCTGGTCGAAAACCGGAAGCGGAGGAGGTGCGATCGTGATCGAAATATCTGCTGAGGCGAGCGAGGGCGTCATGCCCAGCAGTAACGCAAGTAGGATGAATCTAACTCTGATGAACTTCAGCATATTGTAGGGAGTATTTGTGTCAGGTAATCGTGGTTTGCGGGCCAACCTCGACACGGCTTAAGCCGGCCAACGCAAGCGTTTTATCACAAGCTCAACTGTGAGGGCCGATCCGACAGAAAGCGGGGCTGTTCACTGTCTAAACCTAGACCACTACATTGATGCTAGGCAGGTATCACCTGCTGTTCCATTAAACCAAAGCAACCATCGATGGTTGCGCAATTCAAAACGGAAAAAGTTTGGGGCGCAATCCGCAATAACAGCGGTCGCGCCCCAAGAACTGATATCAGTTGAGGTTACTTACTTCTTCTTGTCTTTGTCCCCACCGCCCTTTTTTGGAGGTGCGCCGCCGCCGTGATGCTCCGGGGCTTTATTAGTGGTGTGATGCTCGGGGGGGTTGCTAGTGGTGTGGTGCTCGGTGGTATGATGTTCGGTAGTACCATGGTGTTCGGTAGTACCATGGTGCTCGGTAGTTCCATGATGCTCGGTAGTTCCATGATGCTCCGTAGTTGCATGCTCGTTCCCGTGATGCTCGGCGCCATGTCCACCGGTAGTCTCTTTATGTTCCTCCTCGTGAGCCGTCTTCGTCTGGGCCGATTTTCCAGGGTTACCTTTGTTCTCCGAGAACTTTTGGTTATGGTCGTGGAGCGCGTCATTATGATGAGCTAGTTGCTCCCCTGTTGGCCCACGATGCGCCTCGTGGTCGAACTTTTCCTCCTCAGCTGTCGGTTTCCGGTCGATTCCGCCGGGTCCGTTAAAGCTAGCTCGGTTATTCGCCTCTACCCACGAATGGTTAGCGTAAGTATTGTGAATCCCGGCGCCGACATGCCAGCAGGCGCTATTATAAAAGAAATGGCCGCCTTCCCAATGGCCACCCCAGAACCCGGTTCCGAAATAACCAAATCCATAGTTAATTCCGCCGTAGAATCCGACGTGAGGTCCCCAATAACCGACGTGCCAAAAGTAGCCTCCATTACCCCAGCCCCACCACCCTGGAGTCCAAAGGAATCCGATCGTCGGCGGCAGTATCCACACGCCAGGGACCCAATAATAGTCGTCGTCTCCCCAGCCCCAATATCCAGGGCTCCACAAGTATCCATCCCCAGGGCAGGGCGGTTGATCGTAGACCGGGATTGGGGGAGGCGCGACTGTAATCGATACGTCCGCTGAGGCGAGCAAAGGTGTAAAACCTAGCAGGCCGGCAAACAGCATTAGGTGCACTCGTTTAGTAACGAACTTCAACATAAGATGAACTGCGATTGTATCAGGCGCCGCACGTTCTCCACGCGACCAAACGGCCACGTCGATGAACGTCAGCATTTGTAAAAAGATCGATCTACAGGCCAATCCCAGAGAGAGCGGGGTGATATCTGGTAAGACCGGAGAGAGATCTTAAGGATTTAATAGGTTCACCTATTAAACTCGCTAACATGCGACTAGTTGCGCAGGTCGAACACGTTGGAATAGCTCGGCGGTGCGTTCCAAGTAAGCAGTAAGCAGTAAGCAGTGCTCAGCAATCAGTCGCGCGGCTGATTGAGCAGCACGCCGTTACCGATCACTGCTTACCGCTTACCGCTCACTTATGGCGCTGGCGAGACCAGGGCTTTAAACCATCCACTTTCTTTGAACGTGAATGGACTAGTCATAGCGCTTCAAGCGGCTCCAAATCTCCGACAGATTCCGGCGTAATCCGCGGCAGATAAAAATCGGCCGCGCGTTTTCGTAAGGCATTGCATACGGCACGCCGAATTTTCCTACGACCTCGACCGAATCACAACCCCGTCGCCAGCGATTCGGATCACCGTTGATGTGTATAATGGTGCTCCCATCATAACCACGGGCGCCCCAAAGAAAGTACTGATTTTGTCCGCATAACGCGGGCGGCAATCCGTCCTGTTGACCGTACACGTCCAAAGCGGCTGCTTCTCCGTAATCGACCGCCAGAATGGCCGTTCGAGAGCGCTCATCGGCGGGCAACGAATGATAGATAGAAGCCACCTGTTTCTCCATGGCTCGCCAACCGAGCTCGTCCGAGAACAGTTGGGTAAGCGGAGCCCCGACACCCGCGGCCTCTGAGGGCGGTGGAGCAAGGTGAGTAAAATCCAGATAACTCGCCAACACCGGTGGATCCAGGATCGGCAACACGATCGGAGCACAGATTAAAGACACGATTAGTGCGGCCATTACCCAGATTGTTCGGAGGATGGGCCCAATCCGCGCCATCATCACTGCACCCACGGCAAACAGCGAGGGGTAAACCGGGAAGAGATAATAGCTTTTCCCATGAGCGAGGAACACCAGGATGCTTGCCCCGATCAGTCCAACAGACAGAAACCGGGCCGGTTTTAGCGGCGTCCAAAAGAACGGGACTACGACTCCGGTGATCCATAACGGCGCCAAAAGAATATTCATCTCGAAGACCTGAATAATCTCGAAGCGAATTGGTGATCCCGTCAGATTCGCACCGGTCGATAAATGATTCGCATGCACTTCAAAAAAGGGCCACCCGTGAAGCGCTTGCCAGATCAGGCTGGGTAGGGCCACGAGGACGGCAATCAAGGCTCCAAGCCAAAGTGCCGGCCGGGCCAGGATCCACCGGGCAGAGGTCAGGAGAACACCGACCGCGAGTGGGACTAACCAAAATGCGATCCCGTATTTTGCTTCCATGGCCAGACCAGCGACAAGCCCAGCCCAGATGAACGCCCGCCGGTCCTCTTTGATGACCGCCCGAGCAAGAAAATAGGCAAACGCGGTCCAAGCGATCGGTTCGAAAGTTGGAGTGGTGGTTGTGGTCGTGAGAGCGACGAGCGCGGGAGCGATGCCGGCAGCCAACCCGGCAATCCAAGCGGCAGTCGAATTACCTCCTAGCAGCCTGGCGAAAGAAGCCGTCAGCAGAACTAGTCCGGCCGCCGCTGCCACTGCTGGTAAACGCAATAGCCATGGGTTGTCGCCAAAGAGTTGCGTAGTAGCAGCTAATAGCGGAACCAGCGGGGGCTGATCGACGTATCCAAAGTCTGGATGCCTTCCGCAAACGATGAAATAAAGCTCATTTCGGAAAATGTCGTAACGGCCGGCAACAGCCAGATGAACCAGCCCAATAACAAGTGCGATCAGCCACTCGACTGGAAACGCCGTCAGCGTCGTGAACGCCGACGACGGCTTCTGATGGCGCTCGGTTCCTTGGTCTACCGAGGAGCCTGCTTGTCCTTTACTTCTCATCCCTCGAGGCCAGGATCCGGTGCGACCGGTACATCAGCATCGGCCAATTGGCGCATGAGTTGAGCAGCAAGGCGCAGAAGCTCTCTCTCAACTGGGGTTAAGATGGACGACATTGCGGTGGCCAGCCAAGTTGCCTGCCGGCGGGCGTCATTCCTGAGCAAGTCTTCACCCAGCGCGGTGATCTCAGTTAACGATTGGCGGCGATCGACCAGGTCTGGGCGTCGAACGATCAAATTGCTTTCTTCAAGGTCGGTCAGGGTTCGGGTCAATGACTGCGGTTGTACGCGTTCCTTGGCCGCTAAAGCTGTAACCGTCAAAGGCCCGCTCAGAGCGAGGCGACCTAAGACACTGAGCTTTGATGGACTGAGACCGTGACTCATCCGTTCGGCCCGCAATCGTCGATAAAGCTGGGTAGCGCCTCGGCGAAGGGCGCGGGCGGCGGCCATGGTTTCCTCGGGTTCGGACAGAGATTGGGCAGGCATTATTTACTAAGCTATAGCTTAGTAATTTCTGGGTGGCAAACGGTTAAATCTACATGGCATACCAGCAGGCGTATGACGGATAGGACTTATGGGACCAATGGGACTTATGGGAGCGGCAGGGAAGCGCGCCACTTTTATTAAGCTATAGCTTTACTTTAGGTCACGGTTCTAGCGGAATCGTCTTCCTCATCCCGCACCTTGTAATACACGATCTCCGAGTCATTCGGATCCAGGTTATGAATCATGCCACTCGGCATGAAACCGGCCTTGGCGAATAACGCCTGCATCGGCTCGTTGCTCGTGCGAGCAACATCTTTCTAGGCTAGGCAATTCAAAGACTAACCGCTACTCTTCACGTTCGTGAAGACTAGCACCTCGATTTGGTCTTCTTTGCGTAATCCGGTCTACCTGCGAGTTTGGACGGCTTTGGTAGTATCAGGATGCTGTGTCACAGCTCAGGACACGGCCGCGACCTGGGCTATGAACTCAAAGGGAGCCTCCGCGCTCTTGCTTTCGATGATGTCGAGCGCCAGCACTCTCCCTTTTTTTCTCTTCACACTTCCGGCCGGCGCACTCGGCGATTTGATGGATCGACGGCGACTGCTGCAGGTTTTCAGCTGTTGGTTATCAGTCAGCGCCGCCCTGCTAGCCGTCTGCGCGTTCCTGAATAAATTAAGCCCGGAAATTATCCTTGCCGGCGTATTCTTGCTCGGAATCGGCTTTGCTTTTCAGGCTCCCGTGTCCTCGGCTGCGATCCCGGAAATTGTAGGAAAGGAAGACCTCCCTTCGGCAACAGCACTTGGGGGAGTTCAAATGAATTTATCCGGGATCATCGGGCCAGCCATTGGCGGTCTATTAGTGCCGCTGGTCGGCGTAAGCGGTGTATTCAGTATAAACGCCGCCGCATTTCTTCTCGTGCTTCTGGCGATCAGTAGCTGGCCCCGCAAAAAAAACCCGATCCAAGCTCAACTGGAAAGCTTCTCCGATTCAGTGATCGGCGCATTCCGTTTTATGAAGTATGCGCCCGGTGTCCGAGTTATTCTACTGCGAAATCTACTGTTCGGCATCTTGATCGGTGCGACGCCGGCGTTGTTGCCCGTGGTCGGGCTGAAGGCGCTTCATTTCGATTCATTACACTTGGGGTTTGTGTTCACCTGCATGGGAATCGGTTCATTAACAGGCGCCATTGTGATTCTCGAACCCGCCAGAAAAAGGCTAAGACCGAACCAGATGACTCTGTTAACCGGCCTTGTTTTAGCCATTAGCTACGCCTTGATGGCGGTGGTACGAAATCCACAGATTTTTCTTGTGGTGGCCGCGATAGCGGGCGCCGCTTGGACGATTTCCGCTTCCGAGCTTTGGGTTGCAGGTCAACGGGTCATACCCGATTGGATCCGAGGCCGGCTCAACGCTACGCAGATGATGGTGTCTCAAGGAGGCGTTGCATTAGCCGGTATTCTTTGGGGAGCCTTAGCAACCGTGCTCGGCATACAGTGGGCCCTGATCTGCGCGAGCATCATGGGAATCGCTAGCGCGCTCGCCGCGAAACTTTTATCCATCGATTTTTCAGCGTCGGTCAACCTGGACCCTCACCCGTTGCCCACTCTCGGACCCTTGCCTTATTTACCGCAGGCAAACGATGGTCCGATCACGACCGCAATGGAGATCGAGGTCGCGCCGGAAAACCATGTCCGCTTTTTCCGCCTGATGATCCAACTGCGCCTGGTCTTTATGCGAAACGGCGCCTTTAACGCTCGCTTGGACCAGGACATGACAAATCCAAATCGATTTCGCCTGTACTCGATGGTGAAGTCCTGGTCAGAATTTCAGAAGCTTGGCGAACGCATCACCCGGGATGAACATGTGCTCTGGGCCGAACTCTGGACCTTGCATGTGGGGACGGAAGCACCGACGGCGAAACGTTACCTCGGCATTCAACAATGGACCGCGCCAGATTCTTTAGCCACGCGGCTGAAACCTATCTCCAATTTTGCGCCTTCGGGCGAAGAGAGGAGCTAGGAGGAAGTGTATGGGCGTGTGGGCGTATCGGCGTGTCGGCGATGTGAGCGCTGAAGGCGCGATAGACTCGGAAATTCATCACTGGCGGTTATCGATCCAGAGCACTCGATAGACTAGATTCGGTTCGCGGAAATGCGGGCGCTCGGAACGACCCGCAATGGTGAATCCCCAGGATGTAATCAGCTGCTCTGTCGATGGTTCTCGGGACGGATCCTCGCCGCGGGTTTTTGCTTCATTGAATGTCCCGATGATAAGGCGGCCGCCCGAGATCACGACGTGTTGCTGCGACTTTCGGTTTCTCGTTGAGATTTGAGTAGCCGCCCGATTAGGTCCGATTGCCTTTTTGGTGGAACGTATTCCAAACCAGTCCTGACAAAATCATAACGGCGGGGCGGATTCCAATCGATCGCGTTACCTAGAAACAGACGCTCCCTCCATTGCGGTAACCGCTGCCGCGCTAGCTCAATCAATTCCGGTGAAAAATCCAGGCCGTACGGTTCGATGCGATAACCCTTCGCCGAAACCCAGTCGAAAAGGCACTCAAGTAAAAAGCCATTGGCGCATCCGATATCCAAGAACGCTCCATCACGATCAACACTGTCGGCGATTAGGCCACGAGCTTGTGTCCAATGGTCCTGGTCTCCACTATGGCCGGATTGGGCTCTCGGATTACCACCTGAGAGATACGCTACGGTCAGCCTCGCACGGTTTTCCCGGTACCAAGCGGCATCATCCATTCCGTCTGCCATAGCATTATCGCTGGGAAAACTGTTTTAGTACTTGCTCGGGATTCAAGCTAATGAAAATCACGATGAACAACGACGAACTTCGCGCGCTCAATCAAAACGGAAAATCTATCAGATTGCCTGGGTCACCCGGGACCTAGAAAAGAGCATGAGAGCTTGGGTGGAAAACCTGAAAATCGGGCCTTGGACGGTGCTCACATTCACTGACCAATCGCTCAAGTACCTTGAGGTCGACGACAAACCGGTTACTGCGCCTTTCAAGTTCTTGATCGGGATTTCCTGGATCGGCGGCGAGAGAACACTTAGCCGCTACAAAAAGAAACCTAACCGCAGATTAACGCAGATTTACGCTTAAAGACAATAAGACCACGAACGGACTCGAATGTTAACAACCGGTTCACGGAGCGCGGAGAGGCCATTATTATCTCTCTAGCTTACCCTTTTCTCAATCGGCTTGCCGAAAACTCGTGTCAATTCGTGTGCATTCGCGGTTTATTCCAAATCTGCGTCAATCTGCGTTCATCTGCGGTTCGTCTCTTTTGGCCCGCAGCAGTCTAGCGCGGCGTCCAGACAGCGGGCCACGTCGATCCCACTTGAGTGAACCCATATTTCGCCAGAATTGGCCGGCTGGTTGGAAGGGCGTCAACCCGCAGGTAGTGTGTTGATTTGAATTCCTTAGCCCGCGCGATCCGAGCCGACAAAAGAGCCCGATAAACTCCGCGGCCACGAAATTCATCGAGCACGCTACCGCCCCATAGCCCGGCAAACTGGGTTTGGGAGGAAGCAGTCACTCGCCCCATACCAGCCGGCTTTTCATTCACATAGGCGATGAAGGCAAGATCCCGCCGGAGCGGGTCATTTTGATTGAACCGAAGTAACTCACCTGTGGTAAAAGATGCTCCCCAAATCTCCGTTTCAAGCTGAAGGAAACACTCGATCGCGCGCTCGTCATTGACCGGTCTAACGGTGATGCCTGCCGGGAACGGCGCCACTAGACTTGGCGGCAGGGCCTCTAAATCCAGAATCATGAGCGCTTCTTCTGTTCCTATCGCGAACCCCCGTTGACGCAACCGTTCAAGCAAATCAGCCGGTTCATCGTGACGGTAAACCTTCCATTCAAAAGTTCGCGCCAACTTGTTGAAATAGTCGATCTCGGAGTCGATGATTTTTACCGATTCTTCAGCGGAGAAGTTCGAATAGACGATAGCGTTACGGTTCCCGAGTTTGGCGATCCCGCGGACCACACCCTGCGTCCTTTCCAATGTGGTGTCTGGGTCAGGTATCGTCTGCCGCTCGGTGTCAAGACACGACAATATTTCTAGGTAGTTCATCGGTGGTTGTACGGCTCGTCTAGGGTATCATGAGTCGCAACTTCGTTGGTGCAACCGTTCGACCAAATCGGCTTGACAGGATTGCGTGTATTTGCCAGAAGCGCTTTGTGTCTCGCTCTGTTTGGTCGAGCTCGCGGGATTGCTCTGAGTCCGGTGCGAGCGCAGGTAGGTTTTTGGCCATTCGGCTGGTCGTGAGTAGTTTTTCACGCGTTATAGTTGGGTCGTTAGCATTGTTTTCAGCTAGTTCGCCATCGGGCCTCCAGGCACAGTACAGTGATACCAAGATCGGCGAATACCTAAACTATGCATTGGGGGCTACTAACGGCAGTGTTTATGTTGGCTATAACTCGATCGGTTATGCATCACCGGTCATTTACACGACCGCTGCCGGTTGGACCGGTCTACCGTATTCGGCCGGATTTGACCCATCATACCCCTATTATGGATATGCGAACGGGGTCAGCCGCGATGGCACGGTGGTATCAGGTTATACCTGGGGAGAAGTTTCCAACGGAGTGTATGTGCAGTACGCGGTCTATTGGGTAAACGGTACAGAACAAATAGTCCCTGCGCCGCCGGATGATGCCCAACCTAGCCTAATGGCTGCGACCGCCGTTTCGGGTGATTGGAGTACACTATTGGTCGAGGATACAACCGGCTCTAATCCATCGAAGGTCGAGACGTATGTGTACCAGATCGCAACCCAAACTTTCACTTCGGTTGGTTATTTAGGCACGGCGACTCAGCAGGCGTACGGCGCTGCGCTCAACTATGACGGTTCACAGCCGCCACGGGGTACAGCAACTTAGACAACGGTGACAACGATGGTTTCCTGTGGACCCAGAAATCGGGCCTGCAAGATCTTGGTGTCCCCCAACCGGGAACTTACTATGTTGAGCCCACATGCATGAGCGATGACGGAACGGTCATTTTCGGCCGGTACACCGTGGGCGGCGGATGGGTTGGGTTCCGGTACACTACGTCCGGTGGATTTCAAGATACTGGAGGTATCAGTATCAGCGGATGCACGGCCGACGGAACCGAAGCCTTCGGGATTGAGAACCTCTATTTTCCTGCTATTTGGACCACAACCGTGGGTGGTGGCTATCTTGATTTTTGGCTGAAAGCGCATGGAATCAAGGCCAAACTAGGCGATCTTATGGCACCGGTAACCATCTCGCCGGACGGTTCTCTATTAACCTCAATCGGACCGTTTGTGTATCTGAACGACCAAATCTGGTACGGAACTTATCAGATCGGGTTACCTTCTCCGCTTAACATTGCACCGCTCATCACAACTAAAGTTGTTAACTTATCGACGGCTTATGAGACGACTTTAACTGTTCCTGCGCCCGGTGTGATTCAATACGCGGAATTTACCACCGGGGCGACCGCTGGGGTTGTCGCTAAACCCAAGAACGCCGCGAGCTTTCATCTCAAAGCCAACGGTTCATTCTCCTATACGCCGAAAAATGGGTATAGAGGTAAGACCGATGATTTTACCTATCACTTAGTGGGTCCAGGCGGAACGAGTACCGCTGCGCAGGTGAAAATCTACGTCGCAGCGCCTTGAGCGCCGGCTGCGGAAGCTCGCCTTAGGCTCGCTTCCGAATAGCAAATAGCAGATAGCAAATAGCAAATTCACGCTACCCAACGCTGGGTTCGCTGACCCTTTGCTATTTGCTATCCGACGAGTCGGGCGGCTGCCCATGCGCGTCAAGATAAGGAGTCGACTCATAAAGCTGCGAGTCTTTGAAAGAGGTTGGTTCGATCGGAACGGGAGTCATAACGGCAAAAGTAAAAGAAATGTTGAAGCCAGTCTTGGTGAGGGGAAGCGGCGATTAAGGGAAGCAAACGACTCAAATAGGCAGCGATTTTGAGTGGACTGAGAGCGTTTAGTTCAACGCCCCAAGGCTGAAGGGCAAAAGCGGTCTGCAGCAAGGCAATGGCTAGTAGTTTTGCTAAGAGTTGAATCTGGACCCAGAGTGGATTGCGAGCGGGAAGCTGACCGAGCTGAAAATGAGATTTCCAACTTTTGAAAAGCACTTCGATTTGCCACCGAGTGCTATAGACTTCCCAGAGTTGCTGGGCACTGAGTTGTTCAGCGGTGACGTTGGTCAATAGGATGGTCCAACCTAAAAGTTTGCGATAGCGTTTGGTGAGCTTTAGCGAGCGATCTTTTTTGGCGTTGGCCCGAGCGTGCCGCCGACGCTGAGCGGCTAAGGCTGGGGGCAAGCGCAAAGCCACTAAACGCACCGGGAGTCGCTCTTCGGCGCCTAACAGCAGCTCGACACTGAGTTGACAATGGTTTTGGACTAAAGCCAAAAGCTCGACCGGCTTTTGAGTTTTGGGATCAAAGAAAACAAAATCGCTGCGGCAGCGACTCAAGAAATAGGCTCCGGCCTGGATGATCTGGCGCCAAACTTTAAAGACGGCGTAGCCCAAGTCGCGAATGACCAAGTCTCCGGGTTGGAGCAAACTTAAAATCAAGCTCGAGGCCTTCTGATCGTTGTCGGTCAGGGCACCGAGTTGGAAATGAAGCCAGCTTTGAGAACGCAGTTCAAAGACGGCTTGGATTTTGACGCTGGCAAGCTTGGCTTGGTGTTGATTACCACAAGCCGGAAAACAACTTGCCAGTCTGGGATGGAGGGCTAAAGCGGTGCTGTCCTGGAGCAAAACTCGGCCGAAAGGTTCCAACAGCCGACTGGGGCAAGAGCGGTGCATAAAATTGGCTAACAAGCTGGCCAAACAAAGTTGTAGAAAACCTAGCAGCCTTCTGTCGCAGCGCTGATGCAGAGCTTGTTTAGAGAACAGTCCGGCTTGCAAGGCACTTAATTGGGCCGCCCAGCTTTGGAAAGAATAGGCTGGGTAGCACAGACTCAAGAGGATGGATTGAAGGAATGCTTCCAGAGAGAGTTTTTTAGGGCGACGTAAGACAAAACCAGAGCTTCTAGCCAAGGTTTGCAGAGGCAAATAGGAAAAGCGTTGCAGCATATGATATATAGTATAAAAACTATATATTTGCACCGCTTTTTTTCGCTCTCTTTCTTGCTCTTTAGAGCGTTAGACTTCTTTCCTAACCATGGGCTATCCGGTCAAACTCCAAAAAGTCGATCGTCCCACCAATCGCAGCTTCTATGTCAATTTGCCTGCCGCTCTGGCCGACGCTATTGAACTGGACAAAGGAGAAGAATTAGAGTGGTTCGTCGAAGACAAAAACACCCTCATCCTGCGTCGAAAGAAACCGACTAAGCCCCTCAAACTCAAGCACTAACTCCTTATCTTGACGCCTATGGGCAGCCGCCAGGCGGCTGCCTGGCGGCTGCCGGACGAGCTCGGGTGTCTAATACGAGATCTGTTTATCGGCGGGCCACTCCACCGTGTACTCAAATTCGATGATTTGTTTCGCTTGGGGGTCGACGCCAAAATTCCATGTCACCTTTCCGCTGTCTTTATCTAGCGTGGCCGGCTTAGGGGAAATCTGTCCGGGCGCGACGCTGATCTGACTGTCCTGAGAAACCGGTAGTTGGTCGTAAACCGTGATCTGAACTGGCGTTTTCCGATGATTCTGAACCGTTATTTGGTACTTCTGCTGTCTCTGCCTGCGATGGTTGAACAGCCCGGTCTCGGCTTGGCGGTTGACTAGCTCCTTGCGATCAATCTTAATGGCGTCGTCGCGTCCGCAAAAGAGATCAAACTCCGCACCCGCCACGATCTCCCGCATCGCCACTTTGCCAATCAAGTCGCCGTCCCGAAAGACATGAACGTCGCCCGCCAACAAAGTGTCCGGCGAAGAATTGGTTAAATGCACCTTCACAAAGGCGCCGAGCTCGAGCTTCGGTGTCGCGACGTAGGCCAGCTGCCCGTTCAGTTTCAACTGGTTCAGGTTTGTCTGGTGAGGTTGGCCGTCACCGGGAATATCGACCGGATTAGCCGCCAGGTAAGTAACTGCCAGACCGGCGGTCTGGAGACTTGCATTCTGTATGTTCACTTCTGCTGCTTGCTGGCCCGGCGCACGCGCCATCGGAACCGGAATCGACTCCGCTTTAGTAGCGGATCTGGGTGCGCCTTCCGGATTCTCTGTCGTCACCTGCGGCGCCACCAGCGTTAAATAGTCCGGACTAAGCTCTGGTAGCTCACCATTCTCTCCGGGGCGCGCCGTGGAGACGCTTAGTCTGACGCCGGTCCAGTCTTCTCCGGTCTTTTGGCGAACGAGGGCGCTGTATCCCAACTGTACCGAACCATCGCTGGTATTGACACGAGCATCGTAGACCGGCTCCCAAGCTGCATTGGATACGGTGTATCGGACAAACAAAGTCAGTTCAGTGGCAGCCGATGCGTCCACATTCACTAACACTTTGCGAACGGCCTTTTGTTGACTCAAACCGTTCAACTCCAGTTTGGTCCGGTCGATCTCGAGTTGCAGGGACCGTTCCTTCGTTTGGAGTTCGAGTAGTGTACTGGCAGCGTCGGTCAAACCATTGACATAAAAGTCGTAGACCTTTTTAAGATCATCGACATCTTGAGCTCCTTTTTCCGAATGCCCGACACCGGAGCCAATGCTTTTGAAAAAAGATTCCCGGTCTGCTGCCAAGGCGATCTGTGCATCCAGCGAGGCCTTCTGTGCCAAGAGGTTGTCCAGTTGGCCTTGTACTTCGGCGGTTCGGGGATTGGCGTTGGTTGCCCAGAATTGTTGCCCGACGTCGACACTGCGGATAGTGACCGGACTACCGGATTTGCCGGTAACCTCGATCGTTTTTTCATCCAAGCCGGTGGTTAGCCCGCCAATTTCTACCACTGACGGTCCCGCCGGTATCTGAGTAACCGCCGAGCGGGTGACGCGGGCCCGATCACCGTAAACGGTGACCTCAACGATTCTGGCGTCCAATTGGGCGCGGCCGGGAACGGGTTCAGTATTTCCTGACGTCTGAGCGCCCGCCGGTGCTGCGCCGTATGCTAGGACGACCAGCAACGCGATCGCCATAACCGACCCGCCACGGAAAAAGTTTTGTCTCATAGTAGGGCTTACCCGGGTGTGTAATCGAAAGTTTCGTCGTCGCTCGTCGTCGCGAACGCGAACAGCTCTATAATCCTGGATGTAGTCTCACGCTGGATCGAGTTTGTCATGGGCTCGATAACGGCGGATCGCGAGGACGCGATCCCTCCCCAGGCAATGGCTATGTTCATTAGGAGGACCGGCATCAAGGCGCCTAATGACTAATTCCGTTCGGACTGGAAGCAAACCACCAAAAAAAGATAGTCTGAGGAAGTAATGCGGGCCCAGAGCTATTTGCGCGATTACTATGCTCAACGGGCTGCGCAGCGGGCAAACCACGCCCGGCGAATCTCCGGCCATAAAGAGATAAAGTTCGCAGAAGCCTTTCAGCAAATTACGCCGGTTGTGCTAAAAAAGTTTCGATAACCCCGAACCCACACGCAGGAAACAAACAACCGCGAATGGACACGAATTGACACGAAGACAAAAGGAAAAGTCCAACCGCAGATGAACGCAGATTGACGCAGATAATATCGGCTCCGATTAGGTTATTTGAAGTTATTGGCCGTAGATTTCTGGTCGGTCGGCCTATTGCGGCAAGTAGCGAGGACAAATACATAAACGATTCGCCTATCGGAATAAAATGAGGCAAGGCTCCACGAGCCGAGCGAAGAAACCTCGTCCATCTGCTTAAATCTGCGTCCATCTGCGGTTAAATCTTTTCTTTTTTTCGTGTCAATTCGTGTCCGTTCGCGGTTTAGAGATGTCCGTTCCCCCAAATGAAAACAACCAATCTCGCATTCATTCTTGTTAGTGCTATCTGTCTCACTAACGCCGCGGCCAAGGCTGCGGATCGAACACTGACTTTCGGTGTCATTGCCAAAGCCAATAACAATCCGGTCTTCCATGTAGTCAGAGTAAGCTCGGAAGCAGAGGCCAAAAAACTAAGTGCAGAAAAAGGTGTGCAAGTTAAGATTGATTGGCGGACGCCAGACGAAGAAGATCCCCAAAAACAGGCGGAGGCCATCGAACAGCTTGTAAATGCCGGCGCTTCCGGCATCGCGGTCAGCTGTTCAGATCCGAATAAGTTGACTTCGGCGATTGATGACGCAGTGGCACACGGGGTGCCAGTAGTTACTTTTGATTCCGATGCTCCGAAGAGCAAGCGATTTGCTTTTGTGGGGACGGACGACGTGGAGTGCGGCCGAGACCTTTGCCGCGCTATCGCTAAAGAGCAAGCGCACCCCGAGGTTAACGGCTGGGCTATGCTCGCAGGTTGGGCTCTGTTCAGCGACCGCGCTCTAAAATGGTCCCCGGGCACAGTAAAGGTGGTTGCCATTGTTTCTCATCCAGCCACCTTTCAGTATATCCGGGAGGGCTACACCGATCTGTTGCTTGCCCAGCAAGTTTACAACTGGGGAGCGCGCCCGGTGGATCTCCTTTTCGACGCGGTTCAGAACGGTAAATACCCGGCAGACTGGTTTATCAAAATTTCCCTGTTGCCTGTTACTAAGGACAATATGGACGACCTGTACAAGCGCTGGACCGCCTGGCTTCAAGGCCAGAGCAGCTGACGGTAGCTCGCCTGAGGCTCGCTACCGAATAGCCAATAGCCGATAGCCAATTGAAAATACTTCGTGGCGATCTGGTTTAACGGTCTTTTTTGGCTATTGGCTATCGGCTATTGGTAATGCCGAACGAGCCTCAGGCGAGTTCGGCAGGCTTGGCCCGATTATTGTTGTAAGAATTCTTCCTATGCCTCCCTTTCGCTCATCACTTGCGATCACCATTGGTCTGTCCCTTATGCTAAGCTCTGTTTCAGCCCTGAATGCGCAAACACGGACAAAGACTAAACCCCCTTATCCAACCGTTGCTAAGAGTGTCTCCTGGATCGTGAACGTCCCTTATGTGACGGGAGGCGGCGCCGAACAGCAGCTAGATCTTTATATTCCCACTGATCGGCACGGCGAACCGCTCGTTGTCTTCATCCACGGCGGCGGTTTTGATCATGGCGATAAGGCAGGCGACAGTATTAACCCCAACAATCTTCAATGGCTCTGGCAAGGTTACGCCATGGCTTCGGTGAATTACCGCTTTTTGCAACATGCACTGTGGCCCGCGCAAATTGAGGATTGTAAAGCGGCTATCCGCTGGCTGAGGGCGCACGCTAACGATTATGGCTATGCACCAAATAAAATAGCGGTCGTTGGCGAGTCGGCCGGAGGGCATCTCGTTGCAATGCTGGGAACGACTACCGGAAAGAAAGTGTTCGACGTCGGTGAGAACCTTGATCAGACCAGCGATGTGACTTGTGTAGTCGATTTGTTTGGACCGGTGGATGTGACGAGGCTTCCGGGGCTAGCCGCGAAATTGCTGGGAGCGGATAACAAAGACAATCCAGAGCTGCGACGGAATGCCAGTCCAATCACCTACGTGCACGAGGGACAGCCGCCCATCCTGGTAGTTCACGGTACGGACGATAAACTCGTGCCCTATGAACAGGCGGAACTATTCGCCGATGCGATGGACAAGGTCCACGCGCCCTACCATTTCCACACGGTCGCTGGCGGCGGTCACAATCCTTTTTTCGGACTTAATACGAATCCAAAAACAGGTTGGTTTGACGCGGGCGGCGGCGGGATCGGGCTCTTTGAGGACCCAGCGGTTGAACCAATGATTATCGAATTCCTGCATCAAAATCTTGGGAGCTGATGGAGCCAAGTGGAGTGGTGGAGTGATGGAGTGATGGAGTATTGGAGTATTGGAGTGTTGGTGTACTGCATTACTCCAGCACTCCATTACTCCGTTTGATTCCTCCCGCGTCGTCGCTTGTTTACCCATATGACTTCGCCGTTGCTGCTCAATCGCCGAACTGCATTAAAACTCGGACTCGGGACGGTATTGGTGGCCTGCTTGGGCTCCGTGCGGCGCGGGCAGTCTTGGCCAAGCTGAGATCGCGCGCTCACTCCTTGTGTACTTCACAGACGTGCAAGCGCAGGTCAGGAAGCTGGCTGAAAACGGAAACGTCGACGCAATCGTCAGGGAACTGAAACCGCAAATAAGAGCCACCTACTCGACCTGGGAACACGACTGGTTTATCGAGGCGGCGATACGGTATTTTGCGCAGGCGTAGCGAGGAGCTTCGTTCTCGTTCTTAGAATGAAGAAGGGCCCATCGCCGGGAGGGATCGCGTCCTCGCGATCCGTTTGTTAACGAAGCCGAGGACGTGTTGTGATCTTGGACAAAAATACACCTTTGGGTTGTGCCACGTCGTCGCGGCGCACGGGGATCCGACGTCGCCCCCGTGGTGATAAAATCGATTAGATGCAACCGGCTATGTCGGACAGGCGGCGCGCCCTCCCCGATCCCCGCGACTCAAAGGCGGTTAAAGGACGTCGTCACTTTTTATATGAATTTCGCCACTTTTGCTATCCCGTTTCCATGGAAGATCGGCTAGACTGCCCAGTTATGTCCCCCCTAAACATCAGTCAAAAATCGTCTTTTTTATCGGCAGAAAAGACCGGCTTCAGAGGTCTCTCTTGCATCGTTTCCAGGGAATATGGGGCTCGTCTTATTCCAATGATTTTGGCGCCGTTACTCGCAGTAGCACTGCTTCCGGCTTTCGGAGCCGACAGCGGCTACAACGGTGGCCAACCAACCAATCCCAAGGACCTAAAAGGCAAAAAGATCGTTTTAGCCGATGTGCCAAAACTGATCGGGATCGGATATTTCGCCGCCACAACCAAGGGCGAAGCGGAAGCGGCTGCGGAATTGACCAAGAACGGTCTTCCGACCGAGGTCACCACGGATGCACCGACCGAAGCAGCGATCCAGAAACAGATTGAGTATATCGACAATGATATCTCAAAGGGAGTCGATGGGATCCTGTTCGCATCGAATGATCCGACCGCGATCTCGCCAGTGCTGCGCAAGGCGCTCAAGGCAGGCATCCACGTCATCGGTTATGACGCGGAGTCGGAGCCGGACGCCCGGGAATGGTTCATTCAACAGGCTACACCGGACGGAATCGCCAAAGCCTTGGTCGATTCGATGGTAGCCGAGGTCGGCAAGAAGGCCGATATCGGGATCGTCACTAGTTCGTTGACCGCGCCGAATCAGAATGCCTGGATTGCTGAAATCAAAAAATACATTTCTGCCCAGGGCTTAGGGCTCAATATTGTGGCGATTCTTCCGTCGGAAGAGGACCAACAGAAGGCATTCCAAGCTACCGGTGACATCATCAAGGCCCACCCGACCGTCAAAGGAATCATCGGCTTATCCAGTGTCGCGTTTCCTGGAGCAGCGGATGCCATCACCCACGCGAATCTAATCGGCAAAGTTGCCTGTACCGGACTGTCGACACCGAACCAGATGAAACCGTTTGTGAAATCCGGGTGTGTCAAATCCGTCGTTTTGTGGAACCCGGTGGATCTCGGTTACGCCGCCGTTTATGCCATGCGAGCGGTAGTGGATGGAAAACTTAAGCCGGGCGACACCGAGCTTGAAGCAGGCAAACTTGGGAAACTCAAGCTGATCAACGGCAGCCAATTCTTGCTGGGACCGCCCTTTATCTTCAATAAGGATAACATCGACCAGTTCGATTTTTGAGACGGTTTACTTTTGCGGGGTTCGCCTGCCCGTTTGCTGGTTCTCGGCGAGCAAGGACGGCTCGCCGGAAACGATAAGAAAGAGGATCCAGCAACACGGAACGAGGCTCATTAGTTCGGGGAGGTAAAGCCATGAGCACAAGTAGAAGTCCAGGTTCGGAAAGTCCGTACAGCGCTGCGGAGCTTGGCATGTTAGCTCATCTGTATCGAGGCGAGATGTATCGCAGCAAGGTCTGGCGAACCCGGCTCGACGCGACCACCAACTGGGCTGTAGCGACCACCGGGATCGCTCTCTCCGTCGCTTTTGCCAGCCCTGCAAACTCGCCTCTCCCCCTCGTTCTGGTGTCCTTAATGTCTCTGGTATTTCTTGCCATCGAAGGCCGCCGCTATCGGTATTTTGATATCTGGCGAACGCGTGTCCGGTTAATGGAGGTTTCAATGTTCGTTCCCCTTCTGCGGCTTGAAGGGGTACGCGTTGATAACCGCTGGAACGAAGAGCTGGCCAATGACTACGAACGGCTTCGTTTTCACATCACCTTTTTGGAGGCTGCTGGACGACGGTTGCGACGAAACTATTCGTTCCTATTCGCGGTCCAAGCTGTTAGCTACATCGCCAAAATCTGCATCCATCCGACTCCGGTCACGTCACTCGACGATCTCTGGCAGCACGCGGCGATCGGTCCACTTCCCGGGCAGATCGTTCTAATTTTCGGGTTTCTCTTCCACACCAGCCTGGTTGCCCTATCGGTCCTCACTTTGAAAGGACAGCGGGCAGCCGGCCGGGTTGAATCGATGCCGGTTAAGTATGTTTAGATGTGACAGATTAAATGCCGATCAGGAAAGAATCCGGGAATCGCGTTTTTAGTTATTTTTGCCGGTATTTGGTGCGTCTGATCTTTTCTTGGTCGTGTCGAGTCCATCGGCTCCGAAAGAGTCAAGAGTACCCGAGTGGACCGTTTATTGTGGTGGCAAACCACATCAGCCATTTCGATCCGCCAATGCTCGGATGCTGGTTTCCGCGGTACATCGACTGGATGGCCATGGAGGAATTATATAGTAAACGCTGGAGCGCATGGCTCATGCGTTCGCTCTGCGCGATTCCGGTGAAACGGGCTGCCGGTGATTTCGCTTCCTTACGGGCCGCGCTGGGTCGACTGAAGCTTGGCCGAGTTGTCGGCATTTTTCCGGAGGGCGGCATTCGGGCGGGGACAGGATCGATTCTAGAAGGAGCGCCGATTTGGGGAGGGTTTGCCGGGCTCAGCATCCTCTCGGATAAACCGGTCGTTCCCTGTGTTATCATCGGGACTGATCGTCTTTACCGGCCTAAGAATTGGCTGCCATTCCGCCGTGTAGAAATATGGATGGGGTTCGGCGAGGCGATTCAGCCTCCAAACGATGTCCCGCGGGAACAAGCTCAAGCGGTTTTAGTCGACCGTGTCAGAGCATCCCTAAATGCACTCAAAGAAGAGCTGGTCCGACACTACGGGCTTCGTCCCGATGACTTGCCTCAAACACCGCAGTACCGGAAAAGAGAAAACGCTACGCCGACAAACAGAAAGGGCGGTTCGGCTGGCTAGCTCGAAGATTTTTGGAAGAAAATGGGTTGGGTGGGACTCGAACCCACAACCAACCCCGAACTCCGAAATTCTTCGCGAGCAGGAGCTTTCGGGGCTGCTCTACCATTGAGCTACATCTCGGGACCGCTCTTGAGTAGGTAGATCGCGATCTGCGGATTCTTTTTCGCTTTGAGTTGGCGCTCAAGCAGTCTCGCCGACCGAATGTCCGGCATTTGCTTGGTAGCGACGAGCTCTAAGGGCAGACCAAACCGTCGGGTAGAATGGACCTTGCCACGTTGGTGTTCGCCGAAGCGCCGATCGAGATTTTCGGTCGACCCGATATAGTGCCCGCCACAAGACCCACGAATGATATAGACCCACGCCATCCTAACCAAAAATGGGTTGGGTGGGACTCGAACCCACAACCAACGCCTTAAAAGGGCGCTGCTCTACCATTGAGCTACCAACCCAAAAAATCTGCATTCCATTCTTCCCCTTGGCATCCCTAAGCCACAACCAACCCCGAAAGCTTTCGGGGCTGCTCTACCATTGAGCTACCAACCCCGGGAAAACGGACTGGAATACTATAGCTAAAACGGAATGCCGCAAGCGGTTTTGAGCTGCGGTTTGCGTGAAGTCGTCAAAACAGATCCTGAAGCCGGACCTCGACATCCGGGAACGCTTGGAAAGCAACGATCCCCTGAGAGACGACAGTACCTTCATATTTGCCGTTCGCATTCAGGCGAAATACTCGGACGAACGCATTCGCCAGATCGATGATCCAATACTCTGGAATGCCAGCGCTCTGGTAAGCCTGGAGCTTTTTTTCAGAATCGTATTTCAGGCTGGTATCTGACACCTCGACTACGAGATAGATTTGTTGCGGCAAAATGTGTTGGCGTCGGGTTCCTGCATCTGTCGTGAATAGAACCAAATCGGGCTGCAGTTCATTAAAGTCCGGGATCGGAATCGGCCGTCCCGGACCAACCTTGAACCGGCCTTTCTTTTGCTCGCCGAAGATTTCGTTGAGCCTTTCCAGGATAAATTGATGCTCAGGACCGATCGGCGCCATTTGGATAAGGAGACCATCGAACAGTTCAACCCGGTCGGTTGGTTGCAGAACACCACTTTCGCCAAGCCTATGGTACTCCGCCACGGTGAGCCGTCGTAAGGAGAAGGCAGCTTCCTCAGCAGGGTTGGACAAAACTGATGAAGCCATGGGCTACACATAGCCTACCCCTCTAAAAATCGCGAACAAATCGGAAACAGTTCGTCGTTCGAGATTCACTGTTCGCAGCCTACACCGGGATCGCTCCACCCACGTGCTTCCCATCAACACAGACCGTCTAACAACCGCTTGACGGCCCGCCGCGTTTCACCATTGCCCCTATAACACCGCTCCATTGCTCCACTGCTGCAACACTCCGTTTGCCACCTCACGTAGCAACTTCTGCAAAAAACGTTGGGCAGGCGATACGCCTGCCCAACGTGGTTATGTTACTGTTATGAAATTACGGTAGAGATTTCGCTTCTCAGGTTGTGGGGGCTCTTCAGCCTTCGCCAAGGCTACGGCGGACAAGGCGACGCGAACTCAGAGCTACCGATAGTACCAATGGCCGTGCCGCCAGAACCGGCGATGCCAGTAAGGATGTGCATAGTAGGCGTACCCACCTGGTCCCCAGTAATAACCCGGAGCATAAAATCCAGGTCCACTGACGACGAAGACAACCCGGGCATCGGCTGGTTTCGGGCACAACGTCAGTGCCGCGAACAACGCCGAAAGCGCGATAAGTATTCTTTTCATATCTACAAGGTTTTTAACGTAGGACCGGGCGATGGGTTACGGGAAAAGGCGAGGCCATGCGGAGTGATGGAGTAGTGGAGCTCTGCGCTGTCGGGTTGGAGCGTGCGAAGTGGACGGTCATCGGGTGCACTTCAGCGGTGTCGTCGCGTAATTCTGACGGCAGCGTCAGAATCTACTGACGAGTCCGGGCAAAACGGCTCAGAAATACTTGTCCCAGGGGATGTTTTTCCGTGCGACTCAGCCGGAAAGACCGTATTGGCTGAGTTTATGAAAAGATTCCGCTTGACTGCTTTCGTTGTGGCTAGCGCGCTGTCGCTAACAACCGCCAATGCGATGCCCGATTTGGGCCGCGAAACCGGGAAGTTTATCCGGCAAGAACAACCCGCACCAAAGGGAGTACGGACTTTTGAGCCGGCTAAATTACCGGTAGCAAAAGGAAGCGATAATACAAAGGTGTCGATGGCAGTACCGCTACATCCTGGCGACGGGAATCTAGCGATGGGAGTACCGCTTCGTCCCGGCAACGGCATTCTAGCGATGGGAGTACCGCTTCGTCCCGGCAACGGCATTCTAGCGATGGGAGTACCGCTTCGTCCCGGCAACGGCATTCTAGCGATGGGAGTACCGCTTCGTCCCGGCAACGGCATTCTAGCGATGGGAGTACCGCTTCGTCCCGGCAACGGCATTCTAGCGATGGGAGTACCGCTTCATCCCGGCAACGGCATTCTAGCGATGGGAGTACCGCTTCATCCCAGCAATGGCATTCTAGCGATGGGAGTACCGCTTCATCCCAGCAATGGCATTCTAGCGATGGGAGTACCGCTTCGTCCCGGCAACGGCATTCTAGCGATGGGAATACCGCTACGCCCACCGACGGCATTCTAGCGATGGGAGGTTCGCTGCGTCCCGAGGAATTCCAGCTTGAGGCGGGCTTCGTCTTTCCAGCCTGATCTGATCCCTACCGGGATCGGGTCAGGGCTCGACAAAGCTTGTGTGCATCAGCACCACGCGCCAGCCCTCGGGCAGTTTTCTCATCACGATTGTCGCCGTCCCAAATTCCTTCTTTTTCGCGAAGGTGATGGTGTCCCAATCCAAAACTTCTGCGAAATCAGGCGCCAGCATCTGCACTTGGACTCTATCAAGGGTCAATTCCCCCATTTCCGATGGGTTTGGATACCCCCCGTGCAGCGCCTTGCTAAGTAGGTCCCAACCATGGACCGCCTCGCCCTCGACAACTACAACCAAGGCGTCGGAGCGCCAGAAGGCATCAAGATAGCCATCAAGATCGTGCCGATTCCAGGCATCGGACGCCTTGACTACTTCATCATAGACCTCCTTTTCGGGATCATCTGCACCAGCAACCTTCTGCTGGTTGATCGTGTCGAGATTGCTCTTCGAATCCGCCGCAATGGTCGCCGTGAGCAGCGAAAGACAGCCGACAATCGACAGGACTGAGGATACGCTTAACCGGCCCATTTTTGAAACTAGGAGGCCGTTATTATCCCAGACCTAGGCCAGATTGTCCAGTTGAGCGGATCCCAGATGAAACCGCGGTGTCGATATAAGCATCCATGCTTTTGGGGGAACCCAGTGTTGGCGCCTACTATCAATCATCATTAGCAGATGTCCAGCGTTTGAAGTGGGCAAATATATTTCCACTTAGTGGGTCGAGGCTGTGTTCAGATTCGAGGCTCAGACCGGCGCTTATTTTTGAGCAGGTACTGCAGCGTTCGCGCTGCGTTAAGACGCTACTTGGTTCTTGCGGACGCAAAAGCTCCAGGGTCGGCATCAGGAAGACACTAGATGGAGCCGATCTCGCAAGCTTTTGAGACCGCTACCTCCGAAGCCCAAGATGAAAACCTGAGTCCCGAGCCTACGCGCGCCCTCCCCGTCCGCGATCTCGTCATCGCCGACGTGAAGGAGTTCTGCAGGCTCGACCTTAAAACGCCGCAGAGCTTCTTCGAAGATTCGTGGTGACGGTTTATCGGCTCCCACCTGGCTGGATACGATGACCTGTTCGAACAGATGCAAAATCCCAACGTGTTTAAGAATCTCATAAAGACGAAGATCGAAATTGGAGATAATCCCTAAATGAAAACCGGCGCTGCGAAGGTCCTGCAAAAGCTCGAATGCGCCGGGTTCCAAGCGCCAAACACCGGGTAGCGCAAATTCGCTATAAACGGCGTCGAAGAAGTCTTCGAACGGATCGACCTTAGCCCCTGCGGCGGCCAACGTTTGCAATACAACCTCTCGCCACCAGCTCCGACCGTCGTCAGATCGGGGACCCGGTACATCCGGCAATCGAGGAACAAACTTCCAGGCCGTTCTAAAGCCTCGCTCCAGATTGGCAGGGTTTAACTCAGCTCCGAACCGTCTCGCCACCGCGGCGTAAGTCACGCCGACCGGATGTGTGAGCCGGATCAGCGTGTTGCCTGCATCGAAGGTGACGACTTTCAACATAGCCTGGAGTTCCGGGATTCACCAAAACGTCCTGGAGTCAATCAATTTACAAGGTACGTTTGGATACTCCGGAGATGTTTGCGTCCCGAATCCGGGAACTCCAGGCTGGCTTGACGGTCAACTTTTTCGTCATATCTTAGTAGACTCGACCGAAATGGCTGGGACTGTGTGCCGAGTCGGCCTCGCAAGTGAGGTCGCTCCAAACGGAGTCCAGGGCCGCTCGGTCACTTATTGTTTATATGAACAGCGATCTACTTGCGGTGCTCGATTATATGGAGCGCGAGAAAGGCATTAAGCGGGAAATACTGCTTGAGGCTTTATCTGGGGCTCTGCTCACCGCCGCAAAAAAGAGCGTCGGGCCTGCCCGCGATCTCCGAGTGACCATTGATCCGAAAACCGGGGAGATTACCGCTCTAGCCAATTTGGTCGTTGCCGACGTGGTGCGGAGCATTCATGACGAGATCACTCTCTCACGTGCCAGAAAGATTAAACCCGAGGCCGTTGTTGGCGATGTGATCGAAGTGGAAGTAACGCCTGAAGGCTTTGGTCGAATCGCTGCTCAGACTGCTCGCCAAGCCATCCTGCAGCGGATCCGCCAGATCGAAAAGGAAATGATTTTTGATGAGTTTAAGGACCGGGCCGGCGAAATCGTGAGCGGCACGGTGCGCCGGTTTGATCGCTCCGATGTGGTTGTGGATCTCGGCAAATTCGAGGCCGTAATGCCAATGCGCGAGCGTGTCGCCACTGAGGACTATAATATAGGGGACCGCATCCGGGCTTACGTTGTTGCTGTCGAAAACACCAACCGGGGCCCAGAGATCATTATCTCGAGGAGTCACCCGAATTTCGTGCGCCGGCTGTTTGAAGTGGAAGTCAGTGAGATTGCTGACCGGACCGTCGAGATCAAGGCGATTTCCCGGGAAGCAGGTTATCGCACCAAGATCGCCGTCTGGTCTGCGGACGAAAAGGTGGATCCGGTGGGTGCTTGTGTCGGAATGCGGGGCTCCCGAGTAAAAAACATCGTGAGGGAACTGAACCAGGAAAAAGTGGATATTATCCGCTGGAGCGCGGACCCGCGGGAATTCGTAATGGAGGCGTTAAAGCCCGCCAAGATCAAATCGATCACGATCGATGAGGAGCGGAAAGCAGTGCAGGTGACGGTGGACGAAGATCAGCTCTCGCTTGCGATCGGGCGCCGTGGCCAAAATGCTCGATTAACCTCTCGCTTGTCTGGTTGGGAAATTAATATTTCCAAGGACGAGTCCGTTACGCACGCGTTTGAACAAAAGCTGGCTCAAGCCATCACGACTCTTGCCAAGACTCTTAATATCGACGAGGAGACAGCTCGGTCGCTGGCTCGGGCAGGGATGAATAGTGTCGACGGAATTTTGGAGATTGATCCAAAAGACATCGCGGAACTCCTGCAGATCGATTTAGAGCAGGCACAGAAAATTCAGGAATCGGCGAAAAAGGAACACGAACGAAAATTGGCGTCCATCTGAAAGAGGTGGAGCGAATGCGAGAATTAGAGAAACAGATCACTCATGGTTACACGAGCAGGCACTCGAAAAGAATCCACCACGAAGACCCCGCGGAAGCACGATGCTCCCGCAGATAAGAGTGCTGCGCCCGTCCCCACTTCCCCCACCGCCCCACGCCCGGCAGAGCCTAAGGAATCTACCGATCTAATTACTCCCAGGAAGAAACGGCCGCCTTCAAGCGGGGCAGGCGGGCCAGCGGCCCAGGCGGGCCAAGCGGCCCAGGCGGGCCAAGCGAACACAAACCGGCAGGGGCGAGGCGGTCCGGGGTGCCGCCAATCAGTAAGGCTCGGGTTCACCAGGCAGAGGCGAAGCCCGCCCCGAGCGCAAAAGAAACGCCTCCGGCGCAACCGGCACCAGGGTCGACCCCTCAGGCAAAGCCGGCCCCGAAACCCGAGACGGTTTCGCTCATTGAAGAGAAACGCCCAAAGAAGAACGAACCGGCGGCTACCACCGAGACGCGGTCTGTGCTTCCACCGATCTCGAAAATCAGGCCCCCTACAATTTCCAAACCGGCTGAACCCGAACCAGCGCCTCAGCCGACGACAGCACCGGCCGAGCCCGTCGCTCCCGCAAGCGAGGCCCCTCGGACCGACCAGGTTCCCGCGGTATCCGACGATAAGACAGTTCATATCAAGCCGCCGATCATCGTCCGTGAGCTTGCTCAGCGGATCGGTATCAAACCGTTTCAGCTGATCAGTGATTTGATGGAGATGAATATCTTCGCCGCGATCAACCACTCGATCGAGCCCGACGTAGCAGCGGCGATCTGCAAGAAACACGGTTTCGTTTTCGAGGTCGAGAAACGGGAAAAAGGCGGCGGCGTTCATAAGCCGGAGCCAGTGGTGGAAAAACCACCAGTGCCGGTGACGCCACCGGAGCAAGAACTCGAGCTGCGTCCGCCGATCATCACTTTCATGGGTCATGTGGACCACGGGAAGACCTCGTTAATGGATGCGATCCGGAAGACACGGGTGGCGGCCGGTGAAGCCGGAGGAATCACCCAGCATATCGGAGCCTACACGGTCAAGCACAACGCCCAGAAGATCACCTTTTTGGATACGCCTGGTCACGAGGCCTTTACAGCGATGCGAGCACGCGGCGCAAATGTAACCGATATCGTGGTACTCGTGGTTGCGGCTGATGACGGCATTATGCCGCAAACGATTGAAGCGATTAATCACGCCAAGGCGGCAAAAGTATCGATCATCGTCGCGATCAACAAAATCGATTTACCGTCCGCGAATCCGGACCGAGTCAAAGGCCAGCTCCAGGAACGAGGGCTGACGCCCGAAGATTGGGGCGGCAACACAATTTGTTGTCTGGTGTCGGCCACGAAAGGTACGGGCATCGATCACCTGTTAGAGATGATGTTGCTACAGGCCGAAGTCATGGAGCTAAAGGCCAGCCCGTCGGTACCGGCTCGCGGTAACGTGATTGAAGCCCAAGTGGAACCAGGCCGCGGACCAACCGCAACCGTGGTGATACGGGTGGGCACTTTGAGCGTGGGTCAAGCTTTCATCTGCGGGAATTATTGGGGAAAGGTGAAATCTTTGATCAGTGATGCCGGACAGAACCTGAAAGAGGCCGGGCCTTCTACACCAGTCAAAGTCCTTGGATTTACTGGGTTACCCAATGCTGGTGACGAGCTGCTAGTGACGGATTCCGAACGTTCAGCCCGGACGCTCAGCGAAGAACGGTTGCTAGAACTCCGGAATCACAAGCTGGCGATGCCGCAACGGGCGACCCTAGAATCGCTTTTCGATAATCTAGACGAAGGCAAGAAACAGCTGCAGCTCATTCTGAAATGTGATGTGCAGGGGTCTGGTGAAGCGATTGCCGCGTCTCTCGGCCAGATCGAGAGCAAGAAGATCGACCTGGAGATCATTCACTCCGGTGTAGGCGCGATCAGCGAATCAGACGTCTTGCTAGCCAGCGCTTCCAATGCGGTCATCGTCGGATTCAATGTCAAGACCGAGAACCAAGCGGCAGCAGCAGCCAAGCGCGAAGGAATTCAGATCAAGCTTTTCAGCATCATCTACGAACTGATCGATCAAGTAAAAGAGGCCATGGTCGGGATGCTGGATCCGGAAATTCGGGAGGCTATTACTGGCCATGCCGAAGTCCGTCAAGTATTCGACCTGTCAAAAGGCACGGTCGCAGGTTGCTATGTTGTCGATGGCAGAATCATCCGTTCCGGCAGGGCGCGAGTCTTGCGCAAGCGGCAGCCAATTTATGATGGCGGAATCGCCACTCTGCGCCGGTTCCAAGACGATGTGAAAGAGGTCCGCGCCGGGGTCGAATGCGGCTGCAAGCTCGGAGATTTCAATGAATACGAGGTTGGTGATATCATCGAGTGTTACACACTGGAAAAGATCGCCCAACAACTGTAGCCTGGATTTTCTCGCAAAGCTCCGGCGCGTTCTCTATCGCGTCACGCCCTCTCTAAAGTTGCACCAGAAATCGCAGAACGTTTGCGAGAAAATTCAGGCTTATGAAACATCGTTTGCAGCGGGTCAACGAGGTGGTTAAACGCGAGCTCAGTGAATTGATTACACGAGAGCTTAATTTTGAATCTGAAGTCCTGGTCACGATCCCGGCAGTTGAGATCAGCCCTGACCTTAAAAATTGCACTGTTTACGTCAGCGTCATCGGGGCAACCTATCAAAAGTCCGACGTAATCGCCGAACTGCAAGAACACCGGATTAACCTTCAGCGAGAACTGTCAAAACGAGTGGTGCTAAAATATACTCCCCACCTACACTTCAAATTAGATAATTCGATTGAGCGCGGAAGCCGTGTGCTCGAGATCATTCAAGACCTCGAAGAACCGCCCCGGGAAGAATGAATCAGGGATTTGCACCAATCGGAGACGTCCTCCAATCAGCTCGGACGTTCGCGGTGTTAACGCACGTGCGGCCGGACGGAGACGCCATCGGTTCACAACTGGCGATGGTACTGGCTTTGCAGAAACTGGGTAAGACCGTCGTGGCGTGGAATGAAGATGGACTACCAGAAAGCTTCGCGTTTTTGACCGGCTCGGAGTTGATTACGAAGCCGCCGGATCAGCCGATGGAATTTGACGTGGTACTGGCGCTGGACACTGCAGCGAAAAATCGGCTCGGTACCGGCATCGACGCGGTCCGAGCCTACAAAACGCTAGTTAATATCGATCACCACGCGAGTAATCCTGGGTACGGTGATCTTAACTACATCGATGTTCAGGCACCGGCTACGGGTCAAATTATCTACGAGCTGCTCCAGGACCAAAAGCTTCCCTTTTTCCCAGAAATCGCTGATGCGCTCTTCGTCGCGATCTCAACTGACACGGGCTCTTTTCGCTACCAGAACACCACCGCGCAGACTTTTGAAATTGCCGGGAAATTGGTCGAAGCAGGTGTTGACCTGGCCACGATTTCACAACGCGTCTATGAGAACTATCCGAAGCGGCGGATCCTACTACTCGGCCAACTGGTCAATGAGGCGACCTTCCATGCGAATGATCGCATAGCAACCTTTAGCCTGAGTGAGGCAACCAAAGCGAGATTGGCCATTGACCCGGCGGATATCGACGGGCTAATCGACGTCATCCGGAGCATTGATACCGTGGTAGTCGCAATCTTCTTCGAAGAACTTGCAGAGCAGCGCGTTCGGATCAGTGTCCGATCAAAGGATCCTAAAATAGACGCGAACAAGATTTGCTCGACCTGGGGCGGAGGCGGTCATCAGCTGGCCGCCGGAGCGCGGATTCGGGGTACGCTGGAAGAGGTGCGTACGAAGGTAATCAGTTACGTCAGCAATGAAGTCCTTAAGTACTCTTGATGGGTTGCTGTTAGTCGACAAAGAAGAGCAAATGACCAGCCATGATGTCGTGGCAACGGTCCGACACCGTTTGGGGGTGCAGAAGGTGGGCCACTGCGGAACCCTTGATCCGTTTGCTACGGGCCTTTTACTAATCGTGATTGGTCGAGGCACTAAAATTCAGGACCTTTTGATGAGCGAGGATAAGGAGTATGTCGGGACCTTAAAGCTGGGTGTGACAACCGATTCACAAGACCGTGATGGCAATGTGCTTGAAACCCGTCCGGTAGAGCAAGTCGAGTCGGGCAAAATAGAGTTAGCCTTCAAGAAGTTCCATGGCGATTTCTATCAAATGCCTCCCATGGTTTCCGCCATTAAGCGAGACGGAGTGCCGCTTTATAAGCTTGCTCGACAGGGTAAAGTGGTCGACCGCGAGCCCCGTTTCGTCCACGTGTATGCCCATGAGATAAAGGCGATCCGGTTGCCAGAAATCGACTTCCGAGTGATCTGCAGCAAAGGTTTTTATGTCAGAACGTATGCTCATGACATTGGCACTGAACTCGGATGTGGCGGCCATCTTTCCTCCTTGCGTCGTACTAAATCGGGCCGCTTTTCGGTCGATCAGGCGATCACGGTCCAAGAAATCCGGGATTTAGACCGCGAAAACTTAACGACAAAAATCATTTCTTTACCCGACGTGTCCCGCATGCGCGGAGCCTAAGCCCATGAAGTTGTTGCAATCGGTGGAACAGCTTTCGACCCTTACCGGGCCGACTCATCTGGCTATCGGGGTTTTCGATGGGATTCATCTTGGGCATCAGGCCGTAATCAAACGGGCGATCGCCGCCGCGGAAAAAGCGGGGGGCACCTCGGTGGTATTAACTTTTCATCCCCATCCGGTGCGAGTGCTTCGCCCTGAGAAAGCGCCGCGGCTTCTCACCTCCACTCAGCATAAGACGATGTTGATCGAGCAACTCGGCGTGGGAGCTCTCTTAATACAGGAGTTCACGCTCGCTTTTTCGCGAACACCGCCGCGCGATTTTGTTCTACAGCTGCTGCTGCATGCTAGACGGTTGCAAACGATTTGTGTGGGCGAAGGTTGGAGCTTCGGCGCCAATCGCTCCGGCTCGGTCGATCTGTTGGATGAACTTGCCCTCAGCGAAGGGTTCACTTTAGATACCGTTGAGCCCATCATTGTCGAAGGCGATGCAGTGAGTAGCACTAGAATTCGAGAAGCTGTCGAAAGAGGTGAACTTGCGCAGGCAGCGAAACTCTTAGGGCGACCGTTTACGGTCCTGGGAACGGTTACTAAAGGGAATCTTTTAGGTAGACAGCTCGGCTTCCCCACCGCAAATCTCCGTGCCCATAACGAGCAATTTCCTCCTAACGGCGTGTACGCGGTGAAAGCTTGGCACAAAGCCAAAGAGTACGGCGGCGTCGTTAACATTGGCATCCGGCCGACCCTGGAACAGACGATGGGTGAGCGGGTCCTTGAGATTCACCTTTTTGATTTCGATCAGGATATCTATGGGGACGAGGTAGAAGTAAGTTTTCTAGAGTATCTGCGGCCGGAAAAGAAATTCGAGAGCCTCACACAGCTGAAGGAACAGATTGGGCGGGATGCAGGCGTGGCGTTGGGGATTTATCAGGGGCGGCGAGGCAGTGAAAAGTGATTGGTGAAAGGTGATTGGTGAAGTACGCCCAGCGCCGGTCGACGTCCAGAGTGAGACAGGCTAGCGGCTTCGACGATTTCCTAGGACCAATCTGCCACTAGATTTGGCCACGCGACAACCTCTCCGAAAACCTCTAGGTCATTTAGAAGCCTCGCCCCACCAATCACCAATCACTAATCACCAATCACTTATCTGCCACTCACCCCTAGCCGGCCCAAGACGCCCAGCGTCAAAGTTCCCGTCACTGGCTGGCCGGAACTGACTTGATAGCGCTGGAGAGCAGTCTGCGTGTTGGGGCCAAAGTCGCCGTCGATGTCACCATTATAGTACCCCAACCGGTGCAACGCTTGTTGGACCTGGCGTACCTGTCCGATGGTATAACCGTTGACTGCAGTTCGGTCTGCTGATTCGATCGTTGTGCCCAAAGGCAATTTTCTTGGCGCAGGATCGATCTGAACCCGAGGCGCCAGCTTAGCTTCCTCGATTGGCGGATTGACAAGCAGGTTATTATCAAGCGGACTGTAGAGTGAGCGATACTGTTGCGTATTCGCAAACGATCGGACCTGCGGTAAATGCACCTGCGGAACATGGACCGCAATCGGTGCTTCGATATGCGGGGCAACTACTATCACCGGCCGCGACTGCGCTTGCGTCGAAGAAGCAGCGCCCACAAACAACAAACAGAAGAACAACTTTCCCATAAGAAACCTCCTCAACGACCGGCCCACCTTCGTTGCGCTATCGCGCGACGGCTATGCACGGTGAGGGAATCGAACCCCCGACCTACTGGGTGTAAACCAGTCGCTCTACCGCTAAGCTAACCGTGCTCGCCCAAGATTTCCAGAGGACCCGTTATCTAAAGCGGTTTCGTTGGGCGGTCAAGATGCGATGCGCCGTGGGCGATAAACACGGCTTTCCCAGGCACAAGGCGGAAAGGCAGGCGGACGGATGGGACTTATGGGACCTATGGGAGTAATATGAATTCGCCCATCATTGGGACTGCGCTTTAACTCAAAAGTGTCATGAGGCGGACCCCATCGTTGCGGAACAGCAGAGATTTCTTCGCTCGGTCGTCTCTTTCTCCCGCTGCTTCCTTTTGACCAAGCTGTGAAGAAATTCCCACTTGAAGGGCAGTGGCGCTGCGCCACGGCGCGCAATAGCGACCAGTTCACGCCGCTTTCGTCTCACCCTCGATGGCACACGTCGTGCTAAAGATCGAACTGTAACGGCCGAAAACGCTGCGGTTGCCTGGCAAAGAGGAGCATGGTATTTGCGGGCTGCGATTTCGTGGCAGCACCCAATCGCCTGATTAGCAAGAATTACCAGACCCAGGAACCTGACAAATCGTAGCAGACACTTTATGCTCGCCGCTTACACCTCCCAAGCACGGCTTCTATTCACAATCATCGTGAGTAGCTGTTTCTTTTTTTTCGCCGAGGCTGCTTTTGCACAAAATGCCGCTCCGAGCCCGGCTCCCCAGGCTCAGGCGGGCACGGTTGAGTCATTAGAAGACCGAGTTGCAAGCCTCGAGGCTTATATCAAGAATACCGACGGGACAAAGACTTTGGCGGACTCGCCAGGCCCTGGTCACAACGCCTGGATGATGACCGCTGCCGCCCTGGTCTTGTTCATGACCCTTCCCGGCCTCTCGTTATTCTACGGCGGACTTGTACGGAAAAAGAATGTGTTATCCGTCCTCGCCCAATGCCTTGGCATCGCTGGCTTAGTGACGCTCTTATGGTGGAGTTTTGGATACAGCTTGGTTTTCGGAAAGGGGTTCAACAACGGGTTCTTGGGCGGAGCCGAGCATTTTTTTCTGAACGGAGTGACCTCTTCGCCAAACGCTGACTACAGCTACTGGGTATCGGAGAACGTCTATGCCATGTATCAGCTCATGTTCGCAATTATCACACCGGCCCTGATTGTCGGCGCGATTGCTGAACGGATGAAATATACCTCGCTGATGACGTTCATGTTATTTTGGATGTTCATCGTTTACTTCCCGATGGCGCACATGGTGTGGGGAATCACCGGTTTCATGAACGGAATTTGGAACCCCGGCGCCGGAATCAAGGCGATCGATTTTGCCGGAGGAACCGTCGTCCATATGACGTCCGGCTGGTCGTCATTGATTCTCTGTCTCATTCTTGGCCCGAGACTAGGTTTCAAAAGGGAACCCATACCACCGCATAGCGTTGTGTTGACGATGATTGGCACCGGCATGCTCTGGGTTGGCTGGTACGGATTTAATGCCGGCAGCGCGGTAGCAGCTGACCGGATCGCAGCAAGCGCTTTCACGGCGACGACTCTGGCTACGGCAACGGCCGCCTTTGTCTGGGCTGTTTTGGAAAAGGTTCTCAGGGGTAAAGCGAGCGTTCTGGGCTATTGCACCGGAGCGGTAGCAGGCCTGGTCGTCATCACCCCGGCTTGTGGCTTTGTGGATTCAACGGGAGCTATCATCATCGGGGTCTTTGCCGCAGTCGTTCCTTACATAGCGGTATCCGTGTTGAAGCCGAGATTAGGTTACGATGATGCACTCGATACGTTCGGGGTTCACGCTATCGGCGGGACAATCGGTGCTTTGCTGACCGGCATTTTAGCGACAAAACAAGCAAATCCCAATCTGAAGGATGATCTTCTCAGTTCCCTCTTCGTTTCCCAGCTTGCGGCCGTTGGTGTCACCTTGGTATTGTCGGTCGTAGGGACCGCGGTCATTGCTTTTGCGATCAAGTTTGCGATTGGCTTGCGTCCGACGGCGGAGGTAGAAACGGCCGGCTTAGATATCTCAGAACATGGCGAAGAAGCTTACATCAGCTAAAGGATCTGTTTGGCAGCACAGCAATGAAAAAAATTGAAGCGATTATTAAACCCTTCAAACTCGAAGAGGTAAAGGAGGCTCTGTCAGACCTGGGCATCGAGGGAATGACGGTCTCTGAAGTGAAAGGATTCGGGCGCCAAAAAGGCCACACTGAGATCTATCGAGGGAGCGAGTACACGGTTGATTTTCTTCCGAAAATCAAGATCGAGGTGGTTTTGCCCGACGGCATGGTTGAGAGCGCAACCGGCGCAATCGTCAAGGCAGCGAAAACCGGGAAAATCGGAGACGGTAAGGTGTTCGTCTATAACATCGACGAAGCGATCCGGATTCGGACTGACGAAACGGGGGAGAGGGCGATTTAAGGAGGAGTTCAGGAGTTCGAGGAGTTCAGAAGTGAAAGCGCTGGGTAGCCGTAGCAATTAGGCGAACCGGCGGTTCGATTCTGAACTCCTGCAACTCCTTGAACTCCTGAACTCCTTTAGCGCAAAAGCCTGAATGGCTCAGAAATCGTTAACGATTTCTGAGCCATTCAGGCTTTTGTGCTATTTTGAGCTCCTCATGAGTAGTATTACGGAGCACACGGACACGACGAATGCCCGCATTCTAGCTGTCTCCGAGGATAAGATTCAGGGATTTGTCAGAGAACCTTTCGCCCAGATCGCAGAGCTTTCGGGACTCTCCGAAGATCTGGTTCTGGAACGAATTCGCTCCATGCTGGCAGCCGGAACGATACGGCGGGTTCGGCAGACCTTGTTGTCGACCAACCTGGCTCAAGGAGCATTAGTCGCATGGAAAGTTCCTCCCGAACGGCTTGATGCCGCATTCGATTTCATGTTCCGTCAGGATCCTTTTTCTGGGCACGTCGTCATCCGATCCACCGATTCGAACACAGCAGGAAGCGAGTACAGATTATGGACGACGATTAAGGTGCCTCAAGGCTTCAGCTTGGAACAACACGCCGAGCTGCTGCGAAATAAGGTGGGCGGAGAGAAGGTAATATTGATGCCCGCTAAAGGCATTTTTGCCTTAGGAGTCGGTCACGTGCGCCGCAAGACTTTAGCGTGCGGCGACAAAGCGAGTGCTCCGGCAGAAATGCTGAAGACCGAAATCGTTGAACTGAGCTCTCTAGAGTGGCGAGTCCTGTTGGCCTTAAAACGGGAATTCACCTTAGAAGAAATTCGCCCTCATCCCTGGCTTTCAAGGGCGCGGGAGAGTGACTTACCATTGGAAGTCTTTTTTGAAGTGGCTGAGACCTTGAACGAGAAGAAAATCATCGGCCGATTTTCTACGTTTTTAGAGCATGTAAAGCCTTCCACATCTGGTGTTCGAGTTACTCGTTTCAACGGTTTGTTCCACTGGGCAGTTCCTCCTGGATGGGAACATAAAGCCGGTTCTGAAGTCGGCCGGCACGAGATTCTAACCCATTGTTATTGGCGAGAGGCCGGGCCTGAATTCGGCAACGTCAATATTATGGCGGTTGCTCACGGGACTGACAAAAATTGGCTGTTGCAGAACAAGGAAGCAATCGACAAACATTTGCAAGCATGTGGGATTGCGACTACCTACACCAACGTATTTTGGGGTGGTAGATCGGAGATAAAACCGTCCGAGATTTCGCCATTGGTGTATCAGGATTGGTTGAAGCGCATCCGTTAGTGATTTTGTCTCTCGGCTGCTGCCAAACAAGCGGGCCATGGTCCAGGTCAACCTGACCTCACCCGTCCGAACAAAACGGTTTTTAGAATTCCATGCGTATCCTGGCCTTCTTTGTCTTCTGTTGCCTGGTCGGCAACCTGAGTGCGGAAGAAGAGTTCAGTTTTGAGTCAGCTCCAGGGAAGCTGCCAAAGACGGTTGCTCCTCGTCATTACGTCATTCATCTGGAACCGGACGAGAACCAGATGACGGTCGACGGAGCGGAAGCCGTCGAAATGGATGTGCTAAAGCCGACGCACCAAATCGTGATGAATGCGGGCGACATGAAGATTTGGAACGCCACGCTTACTCACAGTGGCGCTAGAGAGAAGCTGGTTGCTCAACCGGATCTCAGTCAGCAACAGGTAAAATTCGTCACGGCGCAGGATCTTCGCCCGGGCACTTATACACTCTCCTTTTGCTTCAGGTCACCTATCAACAACGAGTCGCGAGGCTTATTCCTTCAGCATTATCAATCGGACGGAAAGACCGAAAACATTCTGGCCACTCAGATGCGCCCAGACAAGGCCCGCCAGCTGTTTCCCTGTTGGGATGAGCCTGCGTTTCGGGCCACTTTCCAACTTTCGGTAAAAGTCGACAAGAAGACCTCCGCCGTTTCGAACATGCCGGAGGTGGCCGAGGAGCCCGTCGGCAGCGACAAAAAGATCGTGATCTTTGAGCGGTCGCCTCCGATGTCCTCTTACCTCGTTTCTTTGATCTGCGGGCGCTTGGACAGTGTCGAGGATCAGGTGGATGGCGTGAAACTCCGAGTCTTCACGATCCCGGGTAAAGCTAAATTGGGAGCGTTTGCTCTGGAGAACGAACGCAAGCTACTAGCTTATTACCGCGATTACTTCGGGATTCCGTATCCATTGCCGAAGCTGGATCAAATAGCGCTTCCGCAGAATTTCGGAGGATCGGTAGAGAGCTGGGGCACGATCGCGTATGACGAGAACCTCTTACTGTATGATTCTCTAAACAGCGCCCCTCAGGCTCAGGAACAGATCTTCGCCACTATGTCGCGGGCGATTGCGCAGCAGTGGTTTGGCGACCTGGTCACAATGGCCTGGTGGAATAATCGTTGGCTAAGCGAGAGCTTGTCTTCTTGGGTAGCGCATAAGGCAGAGGACAAGCTCCATCCCGAGTGGCGAAGTTGGTTGCGAGCGACCGCTGACCGAGAACAGGCCATGGCGCAAGACGAGCGAAGCGACACCCGCCCGATACAACCGGCGATTAGTCCAGATCAGCAGATCGACGATGGCTTCGATAATATCGTCTCTTGGAAGGGCCAGTATGTGATCCGCATGCTGGAAGGTCTTCTTGGCGAGGACGCTTTCCGAGACGGGATCCGGCTTTATCTTAAGCAGAACCAATTTTCGAATGCCACCGCTGCGAATCTTTGGGCGGCTTTAGATAAGACCAGTGGCCGATCGGTCTCTCAGATCGTGTCCCCATGGCTGACCCAACCGGGCTACCCGATGATCCGGGTAACGGCCGAGTGCGTTAAGTCGAAACAAGTGGTTACGCTAGAGCAATCCCGGTTCACTTTAGAACCAGGCGCGAGCAACGATCAGCAATGGATCATTCCAGTCGGCATCCTTTCTACGTTCAATCCGCATCGCCCGAGTTACGCTCTGCTCGATAAGATCACGCAAACCTTCGATTTCCCGGATTGCTGGGGCGCCCTTAATGTTAACGCGAACGACCTCGGTTTCTACCGAGTCTGGTATGATCCCGATCTGTTCGCTAAACTGCGCCGGGAATGGGACCGGCTAAGCGAAGAGGAGCGCGTGGATGTGGTTTCAGATACTTGGGCAATGGTGCTCTCCAATCGTTCCCCCATCTCAACCTATCTGACACTCCTGGAAGGCCTAGGGGGCGAAACCAGTTACAGTGTTTGGCATAACATCCTCCAAGCGCTTATCGCAATAGATCGTTTGGAACAGGGTCAGCCCGGGCGAGCCGCTTATCAGGCTTATGTTTGTTCCCTGCTCAATCCGTTGTTAGAGCGACTCGGCTGGTATCCAAATAACGACGAGGAACTGGCCACCAAGTTGTTCCGAAACGAATTAATCGAGGCACTTGGTGTTTTTGGTGATCGTTCCGTGATTAACGAAGCGTTTGAGCGCTTCGAACAACTTCATAAGAATCCGGATAGCATCGCCCCGGATTTGCGTGGAGCCGTGGTTGCAGTGGTTGGCCGCTACAGTTCGGAGGCGGTATACACTCAGCTTCATCAGCTGGCGCGCGAAGCCACTCTGTTGGAAGCGAAAGATGATTATTATCACGCGATGGAGTGTGTTCTCGACCCGAAACTAGCAGAGAAAACACTAGAACTCGCTATCGGCCAAGAGCTATCACCCGCAGAATCGGCAGGCGCGTTCGCGAAAGTGGCTTCTGAAGGCGAACATGCCGATCTCGCCTGGAACTTCGTGAAGGAGCGGTTAGATCTCTTGGAAAAGGATCGATCACAGACGTTATGGACGGTTCTGGTGCCCTCAATTGTGGAAGGTCTTTACGATCGAGATACAGCCAATGAAATCCTTAACCTGAGTAAAGACCGGGCCACCGCTAACGGCCTCACTAGAACACAGATGGCGGCCGACCTGTTGCAAGTCCGAGCAAAGCTTCGCGAACGTTTGCTCCCGGATATCGATGATTGGGTTAAAAAAAGAGCTGGCACCAGGGTGGAAGCGCTGGCGAAATCGTCCGCGGTTACCGGTACCTTTACCGCATCTGCAGCACGGCCTTTGAACGCTGTATCGACTATCGGAGCCAATAACCCGACGCCGACGCCAACTCCGGCGTCGCTAAGCATGATTCAAAGCACACCTCAGCCGGCTCCGACCGTGGTTCCGCAATCTAGTCCGACCGTTGAATCGATGCCTACGTCAAGCCCACTACCCGTCGCTTCTGGAAGCCCTGTTGCACCCCCGATTCCGGCAGAATCTCCAAAATCGGAAGAGAATCCGGCAAACGTGCCACCGTCACCGACGGCATCGCCTGAAGCATCTCCCACCGTTGAGCAGCGAGTTGCGAAACATAGGGCTACGCCAAAGCCGCAGCCGACCCCGATGTCAACTCCTAAGCCGAAGACACTCCTGGGCAAAATCTTCGACAGCTTGCGGAAGGCCAATGAAGAAGCCGGCAAGCCGACCCCGACGCCAAGCGATGGCCACTATGCGATGCCGACGCCAACTGTTCGTTATTGGGCCAGTCCGACACCAAAGCCGAAACGTAGTAAGACGGAGCCGTCGCCGACCAATTCCGTCTATACTGACCACTAGGGCTTGAAGCACTGCAACTAAATGCCGTTAGCCCCAGCCATGTCAGGGGCACTAGAGGAGTGTGTCGGCGAACGGGCGAACAAACTGGTGGGGCGAAGCTCCAGATCTTCCTAAAAAGGTGAACAAGGCGATTGCTATTACCGAATCTATAGTAGCCAGCACCGAACCTACCCCGCGTTCAATAACTTCTCCAGCGTCTCCCCGACTAGATTTGGATTTGCTTTCCCTTTCGAAGCCTTCATCACTTGGCCTTTTAGGAAGTTGATCGCGGCGCCTTTTCCAGCCCGATAGTCTTCGACCGACTTCGGATTCGCTTCGATGACCTGCTGGCAAAGCAGCTTGATAGCGTCAACATCGCTCTCCTGTTTAAGGCCCTTTGCTTCCACAATCTTTCCCGGGGCTTCACCCGATGCGAACATCTCGGCGAAAACTTCTTTCCCCTGTTTGCTGTTGATCTTCCCGTCTTCGATCAGTCCAGTCAATTCCGCGAGATGTTGCGGTTGGATAGGACACTCTCCTACTGATTTCCCAGCCGTCGCCAATGCACTCAGCAAATCGTTTAGAACGTAGTTAGCCACCGCTTTGGGTCTCTTGGCTCCTTTGGCGGCAGCTTCAAAATAACGTGAGAGCTCCAAGTCATCCGCCAGCACCCCGGCGTCGTAACTGCTAATCTCGTAATCTCGGATGAAACGCTCACGTTTTGCCCAAGGCAATTCAGGTAGGCGTAAGCGTACTTCCGGCATGAACACCTCGGTTTTAACGGGGAGCAAATCCGGGTCCGGGAAATATCGGTAGTCATGGGCCGACTCCTTAGTACGCATTAGAAAAGTCTCGCCTTTGTCGTCGTCCCATCGGCGAGTCTCTTGAGACAATCTCTCTCCACGTTCTAAAGCAGAAATCTGGCGATCGATCTCAAACGCCAAAGCCCTTCGAACCCCGCTGATCGAATTCAGATTCTTCAACTCGATCTTGGCCCCATACTCGGTCTGATGATGGGGGCGTACCGACACGTTACAATCACAACGCAGCTGGCCTTTCTCCATATCCGCATCGCTCACATCTCCGTAGATCAAGGCCTGCTTTAGCGACGTGAGATAAGCGAACGCTTCTTCGGGGGATTCTAGGTCCGGTTGGGAAACAATCTCCATTAGTGGCGTCCCGGCCCGGTTAAAATCGATTCCACTCGTCGTCTCGAAATGGGAATTCTTGGCGACATCTTCCTCTAAATGAATCCGGATTAGCCGGACTCGTTTATCCGGATTTTTGATGCCCTTCTGCGCGTCTTTCGGGTAAGCGAGATCGTACAGAGGAACTTCTCCACTCTGGCAAATCGGCATATCGTACTGCGAGATTTGATAGTTCTTCGGCATGTCCGGATAGTAGTAGTTCTTACGATCGAATTTGCAGACCGGAGCGATCTCAGATTGGAAGATCAGGCCGGTCAAGGCTGTCATTTTGAGCGCTTCCAGATTCATCACAGGTAAGGCGCCGGGCAGCCCAAGGCAGGTAGGGCACACATTCGTATTGGGCTCCGCCCCGTACTCGACCGCGCAACCACAAAACATTTTGCTCCTGGTCTTCAGCTGGACATGCACCTCTAGTCCAATGGTCGCGATGTAATCACTCTTCATAGATTTTTAGCCCGGCCAGGCCGGGCTAAAAATCTACCTAGCGTTTCGCCCCTTTCCACTGCTTACCGACCAACTCCTGCCTGACCTCACCGTTTGTGAAGAATTGGACAAGCTTTGGGTTGGTCACAACGCCAAGTAAATCGCCCTTCTCAACGGAATTAGAAAGCTCAGGATCCTCCGCCAGGGCTTGAAAGGTTGCATTGTTACTCAACGGTCGAAACACCGGATCGGCCATCAACTGTCTAACCGCATCCGGGCGCGACAGAATTGAGCTCCAACGGTCGATGGTATCGTAAACTGAACCAGGGACCGGATCGAGCCATCGGGTTACGTTTCCCAACCAACCCAAGTCGAGGGACGCCTTCGCTCTCGCGAACGTCGAGACCAGGGGCGCTGGAGCTAACCCACGGCTTGCCTGTAGCGTTACTTCGTCTTCGGCGACTCGGCCGATCACGTGGATGAGAATCATGAGGAACCAGACGTTCACAAGGCCGTAGATGAATCCCAGCAAGGCGCCGCCGGCACCAGAGATCATGCGAGAGACTATCAAATCATAATCCCGGGTCCTGCGGAACAGGAACCCGCTGGCCAGCATCATTAGATAAAAACAAAGTATACCTAAGAGCACCCGCGCCAGCATAAGCCCGCCGGGCGAGATCGTCTTAGAGCTCATCCCGAGCGGACCGAGAATCGCGTCGGAAAAGAAATAAACCACCAATACGGAGGCGGCGAACGCCAGTGGAATCAGGAGTTGAAGCAGGAGCCCGCGGAAACAGCCGCGGATCACAGCGTAGATAACGCAGGCGGTAAAAATAATTAGTAATCCTGCCTGCCATTGTGGCGATGCCTCCACTGAGCCGCCGGTCATGACGCATCAAAGCGAATTCTGAGCCCGGTGCCGTAGCCAGTGATCACAGATCACCAGAATGGCCATTGCTTCGACAATCGGCACTGCCCGAGGAAGAACGCATGGATCATGGCGGCCGCGGGCAGCCAATTCTACAGGTTCGCCCGCTACGTTCACGGTGGCCTGAGGCTGCAAAATGGTGGCGGTCGGTTTGAATGCGACCCGAAAAACGATGTCTTCACCGTTGCTAATCCCGCCTTGTATTCCACCAGAATAGTTGGACTTCGTGCGTACCCGACCACCTTGGATTTCAAACGGGTCGTTGTGTTCGGCTCCCGTCATCCGTGTGCCCGCAAACCCGGATCCAAACTCGATTCCCTTCGCAGCCGGCAGACTCAATAACGCTTTCCCCAGATCTGCCTCCAGCTTGTCAAAAACGGGTTCACCCAGTCCGGGCGGAACACCGCGGATGACGCATTCGATGACCCCGCCAACCGAATTCCCTTCTTTCCGCATTGTCTGAATGAGCTCGATCATTTTCGCAGCCTTCTCTGGATCCGGACACCTGACGATCGAGCTTTCGACTTGCTGAAGCGTCACCGCGTGTGAGTCGATCTCGGCTTCAAGGGAGTGTATCTGGCGGACATAAGCGACTATTTCGATCCCCGGGATAGCTTGCGCTAACACTTTTCGGGCCACAGCGGCGGCCGCTACTCGCCCAATGGTTTCACGGGCGGATGCTCGGCCACCGCCCTGCCAATTCCGGATCCCGAACTTCGCTTGATAAGTGAAGTCTGCATGAGAAGGCCGATAGGCGGTCTCCATCTCCCGATAAGCTTCCGGCCGGGCATCCTGGTTGCGGACCATGATAGAAATTGGTGTCCCTAATGTTTTGCCCTCGAATACCCCAGACAAGATCTCACATCGGTCAGCCTCTTTTCGCTGAGTCACAATCTCGCTTTGACCAGGCCGTCGCCGATCCAACTCCACTTGAATATCCTCTTCTGAGATCGCGATTCTCGGGGGGCACCCATCGATTACAACACCGACTCCACCCCCGTGGGACTCACCCCAGGTCATCACCCGAAATAGAACGCCAAACTGAGAAGACATGTCGCTACGGAGGCCGTGAGCGTATATTACCGCTTATCGGGATCAAGTCTATGCCGGAGCTGGGAGGCGTAAGTGGACGTAGTGGACGAAGTAGACGTAGTGGACAAAGTGGACCGGGAGTGGACGATTTAACTCCTCGCCGCCGAATCTGAGGACGTCCACTCCGTCAACTCAGTCCATTCCGTCCACTCCTGTCTACTCGGCCGCCCATGCCCGGCGCACCCCTACTAGCTCCTAGATTCCAGCTCCTAGCTCCTCTTTTTTACTCGCGCCCGGCGCTGTTACCGGCCAGAAACAAATAGTCGCACCGAAGACCGCCCTGATCCTGTCGTGAATGTTCACCACCTAGAGCTCTTTTTCTATGTTGCAAAGCATGGCGGAATCAGCTCGGCCGTCCGGCATATGCCTTACGGCATCCAGCAGCCGGCAGTAAGTGGTCAGATTCTGCAGCTCGAAGAATATCTGGGCCAGAAACTCTTCCATCGAAGACCCTTCTCCTTAACTCCTGCGGGCGAGCGCCTCTTTCGTTTTATCCAGCCATTCTTCGAGAACCTCGAACTCGTATCGGGAGAGCTCAGAGGCCATCAAAACAAAGAGCTGCGCCTGGCCGCTTCCACAGCCTTGCTGCGAGAGTACGGCCCTCGACTGCTGGACCAGGTCAAACAGCATGTCCCGGAGCTAAAACTGATCTTGCGCGAGGCAGATCAATCCATGGCCGAAGATTACCTTTTGGCCCAGGAGGTTCACCTCGCGGTGACTGAGCTCTATACTAAGCCGCCCAGCGGCATTCAAACCGAGGTGCTGGCGGAGCTCCCCCTGGTTCTTCTTGTCGCCGTTGATGGTAAATTCAAGAAAGCGAAGGAAATCTTAGTCCAACGTCCGCTCCCCTTGATCTCAGTATCGGCTACTTCGGCACTTTATCGGACGTTTCAAGACGGTTTGCGACAGCACGGACCACCTTGGGAAATCAATATCGAACTCTCGACCCTGGAAATGGTAGTCACCTACGCGAGTGCCGGCTACGGTGTCGGTCTATCGGTCCGCGCTCCAGGCCTCGAATTCGGGCCTAGACTTCGGGCAATCGATCTTGACGATTTCCCGAGTTTGAAGATCGCAGCTTTCTGGCAAGAACCCCTGGCGATGCTGCCGAGTCTTTTCCTTGAAGAAATCCGCAAGGAGGCTCGGAGGCAGATCGTTGTGCCACAGAAACCGAAGGGGAAGGGTTCATCCTAGACGCTGCGCAAGCGTGCGGAGAAACCCGGAATAAAACCCTCTGCTCCGGAGTCTGCTGACATAGGGCTGACACTCAACGACCTAGTGTGCCCGAGAACCGCCGCTCAGGCCTCCGGCGTTGTTTGATTCTGGATGCCGAGAATAATCTTGCGCTAAGCAGGGTTTGCAGCGTGTGTAACTTTAATAGAAACAGAAACGCTCTCATTATGTCCACCTTAACAGCAGCATCTCTCACGGTCCCGGATACGTTTCCTCCGTTCAGCTTGCCTCGCCTTCTCAAGACGGTTTTTAATCCTAAGGCCGGCGAGAAGGTAGCCATCTTAATCGACCTTGATGATCCCCATCAGGTGGCAGATTTCGCTTTCCTCAAAAACCCTGATTTGACCATACAGCGACATGCTTACGACGTCTTCTATCAGGGATTAAAGAACGGTGTTCTCAAAGAGTTCGGGCTAATCGGTGGAGATCTTTTCGCTTATCAGATCACGGGCGGCAGCAATCTTGACCTTCCTGATCTGGCGGTCACGACCGGCGGAAAAGAAGTCAGCCTGGAACGGGACATTTATCCGAACTACAACCTCATCCTTTGCATCTCAACTTATTCTGCGACTGCGCCTCTGACTGCCTTCGCAAAGAAATACGGCTTTCGGGGCGCCACCTTGCACGGGCTGAACCAAATCATTTTGGCGACCGGTTTGGCTGTCGATTACGATGAGGTCAGCGCAAATGCTGAAAAACTTCGGCTGGGAATGACAAAGCCAGACTGGGTGGAAATCGACTTCGTAGTAGCTGGATCGAAGTCCACCTTACATCTGGACTTGGGGCGACAAGAGGCGCAGAAGAGCCATGGCCTTTGTCGAGGGGGGCCAGACATCGCGAATCTGCCGGCCGGAGAAATTTATTTCGTTCCCAGCGATGCTTCGGGCGAGTTTCCACTCAAGTACGAAGACGGGACTCTGGGTCTGATGACCGTTGCTCATGGGCGGATTGTGGACGCCAAATTGATCCGCGGAAACGCCAAGACAATTGAAGAACACAAACAGAAATTGAGTTCTGATCCGGTAACAGGCGAACTCGGCGAGCTAGGGTTTGGAACTCAGCTTCTCCCCACTTCAGGGCGCGATATTCAAGATGAGAAGATTCTTGGAACCCTGCACGTGGCAACCGGTCGGAGCGATCATCTGGGCGGCCACTTAACTCCGGATAAATTCACGAATCATAAAAATGCCACCCATGACGACATTCTGTTTGCGCCGCATAAGACGCCGGAAGTGAACGTCTCGCAGGTGCGCATGCTTCGGAATGGAAAGACCGAGATCTTAATTGAGGACTTCGTTCCCGCTGCCTATATGGCAGGACTGCTGAGTTAAGGAATTGGTCGAGGGATCATCCCATGGCGTGGGAGGGCGCGCGTCCCGCGCGCCGCGGCCAGTACTGCATCGCCGACATAACCGAGCGCTTTACCGGGTCTGTGCTGGCCTCCGAGAACAAAGGATCGCGGGGACGCGATCCCTCCCCGCTTTGGGCCAATCACATATTACCGTGAACATTTACGAAACCGATCTGCTGCTGAACCAATACTTGTTGTTTCATTATGGAACGGCAGAGGATCAACTGCCCTATTCTTTTGGACCCGGAGATGCGCTCTTTTATCCGTCTCGTTGTGTTACCGAGTTTTTACCACGGATTGGGCACATATCGCGCGCTCTTGACCTAGGATGTGCCGTCGGCGGATCGACTTTTGAGCTCGCGCGTTGGGCCGACGAAGTTATCGGGATCGACCTTTCTAGCCAATTCGTGGCGGCTGCTCAGGCCGTGCAAAAAACCGGCGAGATCGGAATTCGCATTGTGGAGGAAGGTCAGCGTTCCGCGGTTGTGACTCGACGGTTAGATCCGCAGATTGATCGTTCGAAATGCCGGTTCTTCGTAGGAGACGCACTCCAGACGCCGGCGGAACTAGGCACCTTTGATCTGGTTTTGGCAGCAAATCTGATCGATCGGGTGTCTCGACCTGCGGATTTGTTGAGTGAAATCAAGCGATTGGTGAGAATCGGCGGACACGTCATCCTCGCATCGCCCTACACTTGGCTCGAAGAATTTACGCCGCGCGAAAACTGGCTTGCCGATGCCACGGCTAACACGTTGAGTCGGATTCAAAGGCTTCTGGGGCCCGAGCTGGTTCAGGTCGCGACCAAAGATCTCCCCTTCCTGATCCGCGAGCATGCCCGAAAGTTTCAATGGAGCGTGGCGCAGGCGAGTGTGTGGAAAAAGGAGCGGTAGGTGTAGCGAATCGGCGTGTGGGCGAAACGGCGAAAGGGCGAAATGGAAGCCGTACGGCGAAAGTTTCGGTGCGCCCATGACGTGCAACTTTCTATCGATGCCGACGCGCCGAGATTTTCGCCCTTTCGCCCATTCGCCCATTCGCCGGTGCGCGCTTCTAGCTCCTATTTCTGTGGCGTGAGGTTGATGGTAGTCGTCAGCTTAGGGTAACCCACAATAGATACCTCCAGAACATAAGGGCGCCCAGGGACCATATCACGGGTCGAGATGGTACCCGGAAACTCTGAGCGTTCATTGGGATTTACGATCACGTACGCCGGATTTTGCGTGACCGGTTGATCGTCGCTCCATTGAACGAGTTTCTTGCCGGCCTCATCCCGGAGGAGGAAGTCATATTCGCGGCTGTCGTTGAACTGAAGCGTTACCCCCTTCTTGGACCGGTTGATGAGGATAATCCGCGCCTCAAACGACCTTGTATCCGGGAGTTTGATAGTATCGGGCGACAACACGACCCGCATTTCCAACCCATACGCCACGACTCCCGTGATCTTCCCGAACGGATTGATTTTCTCAGTCTTAGCGGCATTCGGAACTGCACCAGGACGCTCGGGCTTCGGACCTACAAACGGGACCCAGCGGTGAAGCTTCTGGGAAGAACAGGCAGTGAAGGCGAGTAGGAGTAGGCTTAACGTCCTAAGGCGTAAATGCATCTGCTCCGTTTAGCGAAAGGCCTTCCCGGTTGCAAATTCTATCCTCTATAACGATGTCGCTCCTACGGAGCAGAATGCACCACACCAAATATGATTTGGACACCGTTTAACTTCCGAACGACGCTGCTCTACTCAGCGGTCTGGCTCCTCCTGACAGGTACAATGGCGAAGGCAGAACCTCCGAAATTGATATTGCCAACGGAGAACGACGGCCTTTTGACCGGTAAATTCGCGGAGTTCTATCAATACGTTCAGCGCGATTTCGAGGGCCAAGTCGGCCAGCCGTGGGAGGGCGGCCAGTATGGTTTCGTCCGGAACCCAAGACGCATTGGATCGCAGGTCATTTATACGCGATTTCACGAGGGGATCGATATCCGGCCTCTACACCGGGATGCTGCCGGCGAGCCGGAAGACATCATCCATGCAATCGCCGCCGGAACCGTAGTTTACACAAATCCTGTCGCCAGAAATTCGAACTACGGCCGGTATGTGGTCATCGAACATCACCTGGACGGTTTCCCTTATTACAGCCTTTACGCCCATCTGAACACGATCACTGTGAATATTGGCGACTCGGTAGATCAGGGTTCACCGATTGCAGTGATGGGCCATACCGGCGAGGGGCTCGACAGGGAGCGCGCCCATGTTCATCTGGAGCTAAACCTTCTTTTGAACTCCCATTTTTCAGAATGGTTCCAGGGACATCACTCAGCAGACATCGACCGGCACGGTATCTACAATGGGATTAACTTGGCCGGCATCGACATTGGCCGGTTTTATTTGGAGCTCCAAAAGAATCCGGAGCTTACGGTGCCTACCTTCGTTCAACAGGGAGAACCCTGGTACAGAGTCCTGGTCCCGATATCGCCCCGAATGGATCTGACCGAACGATATCCTTGGCTGTTAGAAGGCGAAACGGACGCGCCCAGCTGCGAGATCAGTTTCGACCGCACTGGGCTGCCGCTTAAGGTTCGCGGTTCTAGCGAACATGTGACACAGCCAACGGTATCCTGGGTCCATTCTTCGCCTTTCCCTCAGCATCTGTTGACCAAAGGTTTCATTCGGGACCACGGATCAGGCTACGTTCTCTCAGAGGAGGGAAACCGGTACATCAGCCTGGTTTGTGACTCGCCTCAGGCTCGCCATCAATAGCAGATAGCACTGGAGGGGAGCCGCCTGTTTTCACGTTTTTCGATCGCAGCTCGGGATCGGCGAAAATGTTGCGCGGTCGCGACGCACGCACCAAAGCGGCTCCCCTCCAGGCTATTGGCTATTTGAGAGCGAGCCTCAGACGAACTCCCGCCTTGCCCTGCCCTTGAATCCCTTCTAAGAATCTCGGCGCGTGAAACGGCTAGCTCTGGTCTTAATTTTTCAATGCTGCTTGCACTCTGCCATGGCGGCGAATCGCCTCCCTCCTTCGGTCCGGCAACTGATTGTCGGTATCGCTCCGGACTGGAATTCGATGACTGGCGAAATCCAGCTTTTACAGAAGAATGGCGATACCTGGAGCCAAGCATCTGTTCCGATCAAAGTTCTCTTCGGGAAGAACGGCTTAGCTTGGGGCCGAGGTGAAATCATCGGTTCAGGAGAAGGCCCCGAAAAGGTCGAGCGGGACAATCGGGCGCCCGCCGGAGTGTTCAAGATTGGGGTCATTTATACTTATGATCATGCCTTACCGCCAGGCGCCGACTACCCGTTTCATACCGTTACCGCCGCGGACACGTGGGTCGATGATCTGAACAGCCCTTACTATAACCAGCACGTGGTGGTCGACCCTCGAAATCCACCGCCGTGGTATAACAAGGCTAAGATGAGATTGGGAGACTTTGCCTATCACTGGCTGATCGAAATCCGGCATAACTCTGATCCTCCGGTGCCCGGGTTTGGGAGTGCTATCTTCTTTCATATCCGGCGTGGACCGACTCGACCTTCGGCGGGCTGCACCACCATGGCGGAATCGAATCTAGTGACGCTCGTGAAGTGGCTACGCGCAGCTGACGAACCCCATTATGCCTGCCTGCCAAGAGCCGAATATCTGGCAAACTGGCAAGCCTGGGGACTGCCGGATCCGAAGGCGACAGGGCTGTTTTGAGGTGGCCGGTGGGGTAAGGCGCGGGTTGCAATTCGGGAGGGCGCGCGTCCCCGCACGCCGCGAGGACGTGCCACAACTGATTGTGTATTTTCGCCGCCATAATTAACATACGCTGGACTTCGGTAACAACGGATCGCGAGGACGCGATCCCTCCCCAGGTTTTCGACCTGCATTTCCGTCCCAGCCCTACCAACTTTCCGGTTGAGCCCATGCCGTCCGCATCAGACCGTTAACCAGTGACTCGGCCCACTAAAGAAAACAGCGTGCTGGTTTTGGTTGGTCACGGTTCGACCGTAAACCCGGACTCGAGTTTACCGACTTTTGTTCACGCGAATGAGATCCGGTCCCGGCGCATATTTTCTGAAGTCTACTGCGCTTTTTGGAAAGAAGAGCCCAGTCTGCGGGAAGTCCTCAGAATGGTGGAAGTACGAGACGTTTACATCGTCCCCAACTTTATTAGCGAAGGTTACTTTACGGCAAAAGTTATCCCACGAGAGTTGGAATTGACCGGGCCAATCACGATCAGGAACTACCAAACCCTCAAATATTGCGACCCAGTGGGTAATGATCCTCGAATGACCGATCTGTTGCTCCATCGGGCGGCTGACGTCGCCTGCGATGCACCACCTCATGATACTAGCCTTGTCATTGTCGCTCACGGCACGGGCCTTAACGAAAATTCAGCCGTTGCCGCTAAACGCCAAGTTGCTGCGATTCGAGACCGAGGAATTTATCCGGAAGTGGTTGCTGCCTTCATGGAAGAGCCTCCCGAGATTTCACAGTGGGCCAGCTTGACCACCCGGAGATACGTCGTCGTCGTTCCATTCTTCATTTCGGATGGCCTGCACAGCTATCAAGACATTCCGGTGTTGCTTGGGATACAAAGCGAGAATTCAGCTCCGGCAAGCCAACAAGAAATTTTTCGACATAACCCCTATGAACTCCACAACCGCAAACTTTATTACGCGAGTGCGATCGGGACAGACCCGATGATGGCAGACATTATTCTGGATACCGTCGATCGGTTTGATCAGCAGCATGATTGAAAGACTGCTCCAGGAACGCTTACGTCGCGGCATGATCAACCTTGGGGAGCTGGTAGTCCGGGAGGTTGAACCCGGGCGGTATCTGATCCGGCATTGGAAAGATGACCGACAGGAGCGAAAGCTGGCGGTTGAAACCCGGGCAATCGCTGCCCTAGAAATCGTCAGGTACGACGAGCAAGGGAATTATCGGCCACTCAAAGGGGCCCCAAACTTGCCGACCGGCTGGGAACTACGCCTCGAGTCGACGGCCGAGCTCAGACGAGCGATCGATTATTTTTATCCCGGCGCGTTCTCCACTTGGATCGCATTCAGCCGCGGCGAGATCGATCCGGTCGACCTCAGACAAACCCTTACCCGACAAACCGGCATGTACCGCGTCACACACAAGCTAACCGGCTTACAGGCCGAAGAATTAGCAGGCCGGTTTTGCCGATCTAATTCAAGCTGTATTCGGACAATCCTTTGGACCATTGACGGGAAAGCCCCGGAAAAGTATCTGCCCAGCTCTAAATTTGATCCGCAGGCAGATCAGGTCGCCCCGCGTCGAGAGGATCGCGAAGAGGATGGACGGAGCGGACCTCATCACGATCGGTCCGCAGTTCCCTTTCTGTGCACCGAAGCCTGCAATCTGTTTGTGGCCGAGGCCCGAAAAATCGTCAAGATTCACTCCACATGACGCGATACCGGTGCCGCTGGCTAGTGACAATGCAGGGTGAGCCGCTGGAGAACGGGGCTTTTGCTATTGAAAATAACCGGTTCGTCGAGGTTGGACCCGCGTCCCAGCTACTAGACAGAGATTCCGGTGGATTTGTCGATCTCGGGGAATGTATCGTCCTGCCGGGTTTGATCAACGCGCATTGTCACCTGGACTACAGCTCACTTCGGGGGAGCATTTTGCCGTCTCGAAACTTCCCCCAATGGATCAGCCGGATCAATTCGTTGAAACGGTCACTCAGTGGTGACGATTACCTCGAAGCCATGGACCTTGGGTTCGCCGAACTGCGACGCTCAGGGGTCACCTCTGTATTCGATATTGTAGCCACTCCGCAGATCCTGCCCCGTCTAACGCCGCCTCGTATCCGAACGTGGTTTTTCCTGGAACTGATCGACATAAGACCGCGTCCTTGGATCGACGATAGCGCTTTTGGTTCGTGGTTATTTTTCGAGCCGAGCGATTGGCTCGGTGGCTTCGGTCTGAGCCCGCATGCGCCGTACACCGCTTCGGCCGAACTCTATTCAGCTGCGCTAGCTGCTGCACACAATTTCAAAATGCCGTTCACGACTCATGTCTCAGAATCGGCGTCGGAATACGAAATGTTTGCCAAGGGCAAAGGTGATCTGTTTGATTTCCTGAGCAAAATGAACCGGCCCATGACCGATTGCGGCCGGCTCTCGCCCTTCCGAGCGTTAGCGTTGTCCGGTCTCTTACCGAAAGACGCTTTATTAGTTCATATGAACGAACTGGATGAAGCAGATCTGGAGATTCTCGGTCGTGACGAGTGGCGGTCCCTTTCCATCGTTAATTGTCCAAAGAGTAGTCGTTTTCTGCATCACCGGCAGTTCCCCATGCAGGCCTTGCGAGAACGAGGCTTCAACATCTGTCTAGGAACCGACAGTTTGGCCAGCAACGATTCTTTGAATTTATTCGCAGAAATGCGGATGGCGGCACGAAATCATGATTTCGTGAGCCCAAAGGAACTGTTAGAAATGGTAACAGTGAGGCCCGCCCGCGCGATTGGTTTGGAGGGATCACTAGGGCAGATCGCACCCGGGTATCTGGCAGATGCTATCAGTATTCCTTTTGGCGGTGGTTATCGGAGCATTTATGAGGAAATCATTGATTACCGGGACGATGTATTATGGATGATGGTCGATGGAAAACAGGTAGCTTAGCCCTGGCGGCTCTGCTGACGTTCTTAGTGCAAGGCGCGAGATCCCAGGATTTGTCTTTGGCCGCCCAAAGCGCAGCCGTGGTTGATTCTTACTCCGGCGAATTTCTTTACACGAAAAACGCCGATGCCAAAGAATACCCGGCGAGCTCCACCAAGATTTTGACGGCGCTGATCGTGATCGAGGCTGGCAATCTTGACCAAGTGGTAACGGTGGCTCCGGAAGATACCAAGGTCGAACCTAGCAGCCTCGATCTGAAACCGGGACAACAATTTACGCGGCGCCAACTACTCTTCGGCATGCTGCTCAAGAGCGCCAATGACGTTGCCATGTGCTTAGCCAGAGATAATGCCGGTTCCGTCCCTGCGTTCGCCGAAAAGATGAATTTGCGGGCAGCCGAACTAGGAGCAACCTCCAGTCATTTTGTTAATCCACACGGCCTCCATGATCCCAATCACTATACGACGGCTCATGATCTGGTCCTCATCGCGCGCGCAGCGATGCAACAGCCGCTGTTCCGTCAGATTGTTTCAACTATCTACTACACTTGGCGAACTCCCAACGGCGAAGTGGACCAGCTACGCAACCATAACCGGTTACTCCGGCATTTCGCAGGCTGTAACGGGCTGAAAACCGGTTATACCCGGGCCGCACAGCAGGTTCTGGTGAGCTCCGCTTTGCGGGGTGGTCACGAGGTGGTCGCGGTTGTGCTTCATACCGACAAACCCGGCATCTGGGTCGATAGCAAGACCCTCTTGACCTACGGACTTATTAAGGTGGGGTGTCCAGCGGAGGATATTGTGGACACCACTGACCGGGTCGACGAGCCGGGCGATGCGGACGAAGGGAAGTGACTTTGGCGTTTGGCGTGTCGGCGGACGGGACCGCAATTTGGTGGGGCGAGGCTCCCGAACGGAAGATGTACTTTCACAGCGCCCCTCGCTGAACCTCATGAGTTGTCGGCAACACCGATGGACCGCCGAGCCGTCGGTCTGCAGCGTTTCAATACCCCGTTAGAATGAAGAACGTGCGTAGCAGATGCTTCAGATGCGCTGATTAGTTGTACGCGCTGGGACGCGGCTCGGCACGCCAATCGGCGAAACCTCGCGCGCAGTTTCGCAAAATCGAGCCTCTTTGTCGGAGATTTTAGGTCACTCGGGAGCCTCGCCCCACCAACGTTGGGCCGCTACACGCGGATGCTCACAGATTCTTCCTCCGCATCCCATGCCGTAACCGACTCAAAATCAAGCAATTGCGTCTATTACGGCGACCCCCTTGCAGTTTCTGTGCCACTCTCCTACTATTCACTCACGACAACTTATGCCCGGCCCAGGAATGCAACAGATACAAGGGATAGGACTGCAGCAAGTTCTTGCTCCGCAGCTGCAGCAAAGTTTGCAAATTCTGCAGGCCCCCACCCTGGAGCTCAAGAATATCGTCCAACAGGAGCTTCAAACGAACCCCGTCCTCGAGGAGGACCCAAGCGTTGAAGAAGCCGAGGACCGATCCTCAGACGAAGCTGATTTTCAGGAAGAATTCGAGAAGCTGGCAAAGCTGGATGAAGAATGGCGAGATTATATGGCGCAGAACGTCTCTTACTCTGGGCGAAGCCAGGAAGACGAAGAGCGCCGCCAGTTTTTCCTCGACTCTCTCGCGAATCAGGAAACGCTCCAGCAGCATCTATTGGAGCAGCTGAACACTGCTGATATCGATGCGAAGAAACGAAAAGCCGCCGAGCTCCTGATCGGTAACATTGATGATGTTGGCTTTCTTTCGGCTCCCCTGGACGAGATCGCCAATCTTTCCGGGACCCCGATAGAAGATTTGCTGGAAGCCCTCGAACTGCTGCAAACCTTCCATCCCGTTGGGGTCGGCGCTCGAGACCTTAGAGATTGCCTCCTCATCCAGTTGCGACGGGTCGGAAAGGCCCAGAGCCTTGAATACCAGATCGTCGACCAATATCTCGATGACCTGGGCCGTAAGCGGTATCCGGACATTGCCAGACGTCTTGGGGTGACCGTCGACCAAGTGCAAAAGGGGGCCAATTTCATTGCCACTCTTGACCCAAAACCGGGTCAGATTTTTTCACCGGAACCCAACAGCTACGTACTGCCAGATGTGGTGGTCGAAAAAGTCGGTGATGAGTATGTGGTCTCTCTCACCGGCGATCAAATCCCTCATCTGAGGATCAATAAAACGTATCGAGATTTGATGACGCAGGGTCGCAACGGAGGCGAAGTCAGAGACTACATCCGAGAGAAAATCAGGAGCGGAAAGTTCCTAATAAAGAGTATCCACCAGCGGCAACAGACCATCCTGAATATCGCGAACGAGATCGTCAAACGGCAACGCGATTTTCTTGATTATGGAACGGCCTTTCTTAAGCCAATGACGATGGTGCAAATCGCGGACACGGTGGGTGTACACGAGACCACGGTCAGCCGGGCAATCTCAGGCAAGTACATCGCGACGCCACAAGGGGTTGTGGAAATGAAGTTTTTCTTCACCCCGGGCTATCAGACCTACGACGGCGTCGCTCTAAGCAACACCAGCGTAAAGGAAACCATTGGGGATTTGGTTCGCAATGAGGACACTCGCATGCCGCTGAGTGACAAAGAAATTGTGGAAATCCTCTCAGAACGAGGTATCCCAATAGCGCGTCGGACCGTCGCCAAGTACAGGGCCGAGCTGAACATTCTTCCCAGCAATCTGCGAAAACAATTTTAGGTGCGAATTCTAATCGTTCTTCTATGGATAGGGGTATTCACGTCGTCATTAGCCAAGGAAGCCCAATTTCGTTTTCCTCAAGACACGTTCTCTTTCTCGAATAACCTCTACTTCGATTATCATCCGGATCAGTCAGGGCACATCATCATCAGCCGCCGGGCCCCGGGGAAGATCCCGGATTACTCACGTCATTGCTTCGCCCTAGTACGGTCGGTCCTGCAGTTTAGCCGGTTCGCCGAGTTCGATCCTAAACTCCCGAAGGTTAGCGAAGAGGAATATCGGCAAAGGGTCCTCCGATTAGACCGATACGCTCCATACGGGCCTGGTCCGGCCAAGAAAATTGTGTTTCCCGGATATCCGAATCTTTACCAGTTCTCGGCCCATCACACCCTGATGCTACAAAAGAACCTCGGCCTATGGTGGCCGGGATATTGGCGGGTGGGCAACTGGCGAATCGTGTTTCCGGCTCCTCGTTCCGGTCAAGAACAGTTTGCGCAATGGTTACGCCAACATCTTGACACAGGCCAGATCGAAGCCGTGTACATCACACGATTTCGGCCGATCAACCATTGTTTAGTAGCCTACCGTTATACCACCGAACGAAATAGCGACCTGTTATTCTTTGTCTACGACGTCAACCAACCGGGAAAGATAGTTCATCTGCGGTATCACGTGGCCAATCGAAGCTTCTATTTTGACCCGAGCTGGTATTACGCCGGAGGGTTAGTTTCCGCCATGAAGTTGTACGTCTCGCCGCTGATGTAAGGGGCCAGAAAAGTTGGTGGGGCGAGGCTCCGGAACTACGATTTTGTGTTCACAGGGGAGTTGATGCACTTAACCCAGCGCTCACAATTTCGATACGCTGCCGAGCCGCTGTTCTGTCGTGTGGCCGGCACCTTATTCCATGGGAGATCAGGGGAATCGGCTCGGCGGTCCTTCCGGCCTAACGTTGCGTCCGGCGTCAAATCATCGAGGTCTCCGATATAGCGTCCGGTCTTTCGGGAGCCTCGCCCCACTAATGCCCGCCGTTTCGCCCATTCGTTGCGTTTTGGTGGTTACAGTAATTGTTGCGTTCTTTCCGGTAGAAAAATCGGGAAAAGCAAGATAAAAATATAACGCCATCTCCCGCAGGCGTGTTATCATAAAGGCGATTGTATCATGTCTTTCTTCTCCTGGTTCAGGTCGAAATCGGATAAATCAGAGCAAGATGAGTTGGAGTTGAAGGGTTCGAACGAGTCTCCAGAAAGGCAGGCTGATCCCGAACACCCTCCATTTCAATCGTCGCGCGTACCCCCGCCGCGTCTCCGGGAAACAGTCCCCGGAAGTAGGTCAAAAACGGCATCACCGGTTGAGCCAAGTACCGAGACCAAAGAAGGCTTCCGTCGCCCGGTACGAGCGACCGTGGACGTACCGTTGCAAGCGTTGCTCTTACAACTGCCACCGGAAGTAACTAAATCTAACATTGATATCGACCCAAAACGTCGGGTGCAAATTCCCCGTAAATCGGTGCAAATTGATGAAGCGCACCAGACAGCAAAGGTTACTTTCGCTACCCTTTTTGCATCCTGCCCAGAAATTTTCTCGGCGCCAATTGCTCCTCTCGATCAGCGAACCCTCGATTTTAATCTCCCTGCTTGGGAAAGATCAAGATCAGCGGACTCAGGCGAACGAACGACCAGCCCAACCGCGAAGACGAAGAGCGAATCGCCAGCTCCACCCGATCGGTTGACTCCTGTCGCTGGCGAAAGGTTGCGTGGGGAAAAACCACCGATTCCCAGCCCTGAGAAGCCCGACGAAGCGCACCTGGGAGGTGCTGCCCGAAACGGTTCTGAGGTCCCGAAAACCGTGCGCGTGGCACTCGGCCCAATCATCAAGAATCTGCCGCCAGAGCTGCAGCCTTCGGAACCAAACGCGCTCGCTAACAAACCGGGGGCCACAATCGAACTCCCGTTGGCATTGATTAACTCTCAACTCGCAAATGGCCGGGTAACAATCCCCTTTTCAGCGTTGTTGCAATCGTTGCCGGAAGACGTGAAGAGCCATTTTCCACAGGCCGATACGACTGCGGAAGTTACCATCCCGATTAAAGAAATTCTGCAAGACTATCCGCAGGATCTATTGCGTCCACGAGCGGATCAAGAACCAGAAGAGGTTCTACCAGCAATATCGACCCCTTTCACCGGTCCAGCGAAAGAGGATACCGAACGTTTTGCCCACGCTCCAGAACAGCCAGAAACCGAGAAGCTGGCTACCGACAGTCATCAACTCGAGCTTATCGAACACCCGGTAACACCAAGCGATTCACCACAGCCTGTATCTAAGGAATCATCGGTTGCCGAGGCGCCTTCGGTTGTCGAGGAAAAACCGGCCACAGAGGCAGCACCAACCGTTCAAGCCAAGCCGGCACCTAACTTCTCAGCACTGCAGTCTGTATTTTTAACGGATGAAGCATTGGACTTGAACAAGGTTGTTCAAAAAGTGGGCCAGCTTCCGGGGATAAATTCTGCCCTGTTTTTTGCAGCAGACGGCAGTCTCGAAGGTGAACCAGAAAAACTGGGCCTTACTCAATCATCGGTGCAATTGCTTTCCAGCCTTACCCACGAGATTGGACAACGCGTCGAGAATTTGGGGTTCGGTCAAATCGAAACCGTCACGCTCGGTTGGAAGCGGGAACTGGTCAGCGTTTTCACCAGGGGCGAGTCCGGCTTTGTCGTCCGTCATGAAAAGAGGCCTTTCAGGCCGGGGGTGCGTGAGAAGATCTGTCTGGTTCTCAGCCACATCTGCAGCTGACTGCGGTTTGCAAGAACCTAGGAAGTTTGGCGAATGCCGATCATAAATTACGCGAGCAAAGAAATTCAGTTCAAGATCGTCTATTACGGGCCGGCCCTGAGCGGCAAAACGACTACCATTGCCTATATCCATTCGAGGTTGCCGGCTGCGTTTCGAGGAGATTTGGTGTCGTTGGCCACCGCGGCAGACCGCACCCTCTTTTTCGATTTCTTGCCGGTTGAGGCAGTGATCTTGCAAGGCTTCAAAACCAAATTCCAGCTCTACACCGTTCCGGGGCAGGTGGTGTACAATACAACCCGGCAGTTAGTCTTACGCAGCGTTGACGGCATCGTATTTGTGGCCGATTCGCACTGGGACAAGATCCACGAAGATGTGGAGAGTTTCCGAAATCTCGAGGAAAACCTTCGCAAACAGCATCTCTCATTGGACGAGATCCCGTATGTTCTGCAGTACAACAAACGTGACTTGCCCGATGCGGCTCCGGTGTCGTACTTAGAATTTTTGCTGAATAACCGGCGCCGACGCGCCCGAAGTTACGAAGCGATCGCAACGAAAGGACGGAGCGTCTTCGCTGCATTAGATGCCGTGACCCAAAGCGTTCTTAACCGGTTCATTCAAGAGAATCACCTTCTCAGGCCGATGCCGGCCAGAGAGAGCGCTGGGGCGGGGAGAGTGTGAATGGTGATTGGTGATTGGTGGGGCGAGGCTCCCGAAAGGCCTTTTAGTCTTATCAAGCGGGTCAGTTCTCACCCGGAGATTATGTCCGCTACGCCGATAAACCCGCCGAGCCGTTGGTCCACGCGAACCATGGCTCGGCAGCGTTTCGGCATAGGTCGTATCGTGGTGAGGATCTTCCCCCTGCCTTGCGATCGTCATCAGGCCTTTCCGGAGCCTCGCCCTACCAATTACCCGCAGTTGCGCTTCTTGCCACCCTCATATATGTGTCCGAAATGATCGACTACATGCAAAAGGGTGGGCCGCTGATGTGGCTTATCCTCCTGTGTAGCGCTGTCACGGTGGCGGTCTTCGTCGAGCGGTTGCTTTATTTCCATCGTGCCAACATCAATCTTGGCGAATTTCTCCAGGGATTGGCAAATCTGGTTCGAAACCGTAATCTGACCGAGGCTCGAATCGAGTGTCAGACCACCTCCGTCCCAGTAACACGAGTGCTGCATGCTGCATTGTCTCGCCCTCATCTTTCGCGCTCAGAACTCCGCGAGATTGTCGAAGAAGCCGCTCAGATCGAAATGCCTCGTCTCGAACGCAATCTCGACCTTCTGGTTGGGATTGCTTACGTCTCCCCTTTAATCGGGCTTCTAGGTACGGTGACCGGCTTAATCCAAGCCTTCGTCCAGCTCTCTGCCAGCAACGGATATGCAACCCTGGCCGATGTCTCGAGCGGGGTTTACCAAAGCCTGCTCACAACGGCCGCCAGCTTGGCCGTCGCGATTCCGACCATCTTGGCCTACTGCTTTCTTTCCTCCAGGCTGAACGCGTTGATGCACGAAATGGAAAGGGCCGGGATTGAAATCGTGAATATCCTGACCGACACGGAGACGCCTGCATCCATCATCGAGTTCGACCCATCGTCCCAAGCAGCCAGTGAAAAGAGATGAAGCTCGAAAGAGCAGTCCGGCTCAATCCCTACCTTCTGTTTATCGTTCCTCTGGTAGAAGTCGTTTGTCTGCTGCTGCTATTGTTTGTGGTTAGCTCCACATTCTTAGTACACCCTGGCATCAGCGTAAACCTGCCATTCTCAAAATTCACCTTAGGTACCGTCGGAAACTCGGTGATCGTCACGGTAACCGCGGGCCCCTTCCCCCGGATCTATTATCGAGATCAAGCCGTAACCTTAGACGAGTTACGGACAGCATTCGAAAAAGACCCGGTAACTGATAAGTCAGTCATAATAAGGGCGGATCGGGAGGCGCCTCAAGGCTCTGTGGTTCAAGTTATGAATCTCTGTCTGGATCGGGGATACTCGGTGATTCTGGCAACGTCACCCAAATCGCCGTGAAGCCAGCGGCGCGCTCCCTGCAAAATTCCATTTTCGATTGGGATCGCCCGAGATGGAACGGACGGTTGCTGTGGCTAATTGTGTTTTCTTTAGGCCTACACTTCGCGGGACTTTACGTTTTCCATGTTGTTTACCCGTCAACCACTTCTCTGCCTCCCCCAGCGGCTCAAGTCTCGGTACTGAATCCACAAAACCCACAGGACCGCCGGCTCCTTGATTGGGTGGACCTAAACGATCCGTCTGCGATTAGCGCCCCCAAAGTAGACGACAGCCTGGTCGCAAAATTAGTCCCGGGTTATCGTCCGACGTTTAGCGACGAGACCCCTGAAATCCGGAAAAGCCAGGCCGGCGCCCCAGCCCAGGAGGCGGCTACTCCTTCGCTTTTTACTCCCGACAATCTTTTCCCTAGGCAAGTCAGGCCTGCTTCTGTTCAACGGAAGACCAGTTTCGCAAGCCACCTTGAGTTCGGGCCCGCCTTGGAAAATAGAAAACCGGCCACACCGGAGAGACTCCCGACCAGCCAGCGGCTCTCAGAACCCACGACTTTCTTTGTGGGAATCAATAAGAAAGGCGAAGTAAAATACCTTTTTCTATTGCGAACTTCGGGAAATGATCAGCTGGATCATCTTGCCGAAGAGGCTGTTAAGCAGCTGAGATTTCAGCCCGATAACACCGAGAGCTGGGACACGGTTTCGCTGCAGTGGGGCAGCGGCGGGAAGTGATTAGTGATTAGTGATTAGTGATTGGTGATTGGTGGGGCGCTGGGGCGATGAAAAAACGTGTAACATGGACGCGGACTGGCACTAATACACTTATAAGTCCCGTCTTGTCATAAGCCCCATCGATATCAGCCGCGCACATCCTTGCTCTAAACGCTTTTCCATCAGCCCAGGCACCCACTAATCACCAATCACTAATCACCAATCACCTTCCCTGCCCTATTGACGCACCCGCCCCTCCGCGGGACGATGTTGGTAGCGGCCACAAACTGTCCATGATTCGTATCGAACTCCCAACCCTGATCTTCATCTATCTTTTTCTTTCTGTGATTGTGATCGGCGGCCTCTGGTTGTTCGATGGTTGGCGGGTCCAAAAACGTAAAAAACAAGCCTTGCGTTACGCGGTCCGGTGCACGATTTGTGCCTCTATTTTCGAAGATAAGACCAATGAGCTGCTACCTCGTTGCCCACGATGCGGCAGCTTAAATGAGAGAAGAAACTTTGGAGGACTTTGATCAAATGTCGATGTTCATCGGCCGAAATCGAAAGGCCCGCGTGACCTACGGTTTCGATGAAATTGCGCTGGTGCCGGGACAAGTCACTATCAACCCTAATGAGGTGGATATCAGTTTCGAGATCTCTACTCGAACTGGCAACGCCTTGAAGCTGGGCATTCCTATTCTGGCTAGCGCCATGGACGGAGTGGTTGACGTCCGTTTCGCGGTCGAGATGGGTAAATTAGGAGGCTTAGCGGTTCTCAACCTTGAAGGCGTACAAACCCGTTACAAGAATCCCGAAGAAGTACTCCTTAAAGTATTAGAGGCGGAAAAAGATCAAGTTACCGCTTTGCTGCAGAAGATTTACCAGGAACCGGTCCAAGAGGACTTGATCGCGGCCCGGATTAAGCAAATGAAGGATGGTGGAGTCCTGACCGCCGTCAGCTCCATCCCTCAAAAAGCCGAGCGTTACGGGCAAATCGCCCAAGAAGCTGGCGCCGATGTTTTTGTTGTCCAAAGCACAGTCTCGACAGTTCGACACATCTCTACCGAGTATCGCTCCTTAGATCTGGCTAGATTGTGCAAAGATCTGCGTTGTCCGGTGATCGTCGGCAACACCGTTGGCTTCGAAGTCACCCTTGAAATTCTGGAGTGCGGCGTGGCAGGAGTCCTGGTTGGCGTGGGACCAGGCGCAGCCTGCACGTCAAGGGGCGTCCTAGGTCTGGGCGTTCCGCAAGTGACCGCGACCGTGGATTGCGCAGCGGCGCGGGATTACTACCTCAAGAGAAGCGGTCGGTACGTGCCCATTATAACCGATGGCGGGATGAGTAAGGGAGGCGATGTCTGCAAGGCTCTGGCTTGTGGCGCCGATGCCGTGATGATCGGAAGCGCATTCGCGAAGGCAGTCGAAGCACCCGGTAAAGGCTACCATTGGGGCATGGCGACGCCTCACGCCAACCTGCCCCGAGGCACCCGCATCCGGGTGGGAACAACCGGTCCTCTACGGCAAATCCTTTTCGGGCCGGCCGAGGTTGACGATGGCAGCCAAAACCTAGTGGGCGCTATTACGACTTGCATGGGCAACGTCGGCGCAGCCAGCCTCAGGGAGTTTCAAGAGACCGAGGTTATTATCGCGCCTTCCATCCGGACAGAGGGAAAATTGTTTCAGCAGGCGCAAATGGTCGGAATGGGATCTCGAAATTCCTAAGAATTCAGTTGCCTAATTCCTTAGAGCAAAATACCCCGTTAGCAGTAAGTGATGAGCGATAGACGTGTTGTAGTCACCGGGTTGGGTGTTATCACACCAATCGGTAATGACCTTAAAACCTTTTGGGAGAACCTTGTAGCGGGGAAAAACGGGATCCGTAAGATCTCGCATTTCGACGCCTCCATCTTCGACTGTCACATTGCCGGCGAGGTGCCAGATTTCGATCCCATTACGTATCTGGCTAATCCTAAGGACGTTCGGCGGACCGACCGTTTTTCCCAATTTGCTCTGGCCTGCTCAAAGCGGGCCCTAGAAGACAGTGGTCTCGATCTGGAACGCATCGACCGCACTCGGGTCGGCGTCCTGGTCGGCAGTGGGATCGGCGGCTTGAGCACACTGGAGACCCAACATGTGGTTTTCTTGAAGAAAGGCCCTTCCAGAGTGTCTCCCTTCATGGTGCCAATGATGATCGTGAACATGGCCAGCGGATTAATCGCGATGGAATACGGCTTTGAAGGCCCGAATTATTCTATCGTGACCGCTTGTGCCACCTCCGCGAACTCCATTGGCGAAGCTTGGAGGATGATTCGCGATGATGAAGCCGAGATTTTCTTGGCCGGCGGTACCGAGGCGGTCATCAATAATCTTGGCCTCGGCGGCTTCTGTGCGATGCGGGCGATGAGCACGAGAAACGATGAACCGCACCGGGCATCGCGCCCATTCGATAGGGAACGAGACGGGTTCGTGATGGGTGAAGGCGGTGGAGTCTTAATTCTCGAGGAGTACGAACACGCAAAGGCTCGAGGGGCACGCATCTACTGCGAACTCGCTGGTTATGGACTTACCTGCGATGCTTACCACATGACCGCGCCCAAACCCGATGGGACGCCGGTAGCGCGAGGGATGCAAATCGCCGCGAAGCGGGCCGGCGTTAATCCGACGGATATTGATTACATCAACGCTCACGCCACATCGACACAGGTCGGCGATGTTTGCGAAACGAATGCGATTAAACGGTTCGCCGGTGATTACGCGAAAAATGGTCTTTTGATTAGCTCAACCAAATCGATGATTGGTCATCTGCTCGGCGGCGCTGGAGCAGTAGAAAGCGCGGTCTGCATCCTTGCCATGCAACATGGTGTGGTGCCGCCCACGATCAATCTCGACAATCCTGACCCTGAGTGCGACCTCGACTACGTCCCAAATGTCGCACGCGAGAAAAAAGTACGAGTCGCACTTAATAATTCGTTTGGCTTCGGCGGCCACAACGCATCGCTTTGTTTCAAAGCATTGTAGGGGGCGTTTGGCGTTCGGCGTTCGGCGTTTGGCGTTCGGCGTTCGGCGTTCCTATGATTCGAAATGATTGCAACACTGCGGATCTGTCGTGGCTCGTGAGCAAGCGACGCGCGTTATTGAAGCGCCGAACGCCAAACGGTGAACGCCGAACGCCAAACGAGTAAGTACGTCGTTCTTCTGCTCCTGACCGCATTGTTTTGGTCGTTGGGAGGAGTCCTCATCAAGTCCATCGATTGGAATCCTGTCGCCATTGCGGGTTCGCGAAGCTTGATCGCCGTCTTCCTAATCGCCATCCTGCGACCGTCCGCCGTCCGTAAATTTTCCTGGACCGCATTCTTCGGCGGAATCGCCTACATGGTGACAGTTGTGTTGTTCGTGATTGCAACCAAGCTGACAACCGCTGCCAATGCCATTTTTCTCCAGTACACGGCTCCGATTTATATCGCTCTGATAAGCCCATGGCTTTTGAAGGAACGTGTTCGTCGACTGGACTGGATTCTGATCGGTCTTGCTTTCGGCGGAATTGCTCTCTTTTTCTGCGACCGGCTCTCCTTTGCCGGAATTTGGGGAGTAATGGCCGCACTTGTCAGCGGCTTCTCCTACGCGTGGCTTACGATGCTGTTGCGTCGCCAAAAATCGGCATCCCCCGAAGCCACGGTGTTCATAGGCAACTTGATGACTGTGTTAGTGGCGGCTCCGGCGATGTGGCCGCCGGTGAACCTGGGCCATAATTGGCCTTGGCTGCTTGCCTTGGGCGTCCTCCAGCTCACGATTCCCTATTTGCTTTATACACAGGCTATCCGGCATGTGCGTGCGCTGGATGCATCTATAATCAGCATGATCGAGCCGATCCTTAATCCGATCTGGGTCATGTTTGCCGTGGGCGAACATCCCGCCAGATGGGCAATCGTCGGAGGATGCATGGTCCTGGGAACCTCTTTGCTACGGAGTATCTTCGCCTCGCGCGAGCCCGAATCCGAATTCGCCTTAGGCTCATCCGGAATGACAAATGACAGATGAAAAATGACAGATTGGGAAATCCTTCGGTCACACGCGTTCTATTTCGGACATTTGTCATCTGTCATTTGTCATTTGTCATTCGAAACGAGCCTCAGGCGAGTTTCGCCGTGTACGTATTCGCAGTGCCAGACAGACACACGACTCCATCCTGATTGCGCACAGTGGTGGCAAGCGTGCAGATCGGTTTGTCGTCACGAACAGTTGTGACTTCAACCCTGCCGGTAATCACATCTCCGACGTAGACTGCTTTAACAAACTTCCATTCTACCCCGAGAAACACCGTGCCGGGGCCAGGGAGATCTTCGGCCACGATCGCGTTCAAAATTCCGGAAGTGATGCCTCCCTGAACGATCAATCCGCCAAACACTGATCTCCCAGCAACTTCGCGGTCATAATGTAACGGATTCCGGTCGCCGGTGATCTCTGTAAATAGCGCGATGTCGCGCTCGCTGACTGTTCGGGATCGCTCTGCCGAATCGCCAACTCTCGGTTTCCCACGAATTGTTCCCGCCCAACCGTCACTCTTCATGATGTGACCTCCGGACTCGCCTTAGGCTCGTCCGCAATGACAAATGACAAATAACAGATGACAGATTGGGAATTCCTTCGGTCACACGCATTTCTATTTCGGAGATTTGTCATTTGTAATTTGTCATCTGCCATTCCGAACGAGCCTCAGGCGAGTTCGGCTTCTGTGAGCGCTGCTAACACCCGTTCCTTCCAAGCCGTGAAGGCATGATCCTGTCGAGAACGAGGCCGAGGAAGATCGATCCGAAATTGGCGATGAATTTGTCCGGGGCGTCCCTTGATCACAACGATGCTGTCGGATAATGCGACCGCTTCTTCAATATCGTGCGTCACGAAAAACATGGTCAACGAATGCCTCGCAAAAAGCTCCATCAAATGGTCTTGCAGCCGGCTTCGGGTGAGAGCATCGAGGGCGCTAAACGGCTCGTCCAGCAATAGAAGAGATGGTTTTCGCACTAAGGCTCTGGCTATCGCCACCCTTTGAGCCATCCCTCCCGACAATTGGCGCGGGTAATAATGGGAGAAGGATTCTAAACCAACTTGCTCCAGAATTTCCTTCGCCAACGCTCCGATCCGGCTATGCCCGGCCGGGCCGAACCCGAATTCCACATTTTGGCGAACGGTCAGCCACGGCATGAGTCGGGGCTCTTGAAACACGACGCCTAGGTTGGGGCGTTCGGCATTTGGCGTTTGGCGTTCGGCGTTCGGCGCACGATCGCTATCCCAGCGGATTTCTCCGGAGGTCGGGCGCTCAAGTCCAGCTAGAATCCGCAACAGCGTGCTTTTGCCCGAGCCGGTCGTACCCACCATCACCGTGACTTGTTGCGGCTCGATCGAAAGCTCAAGATTAGCAATCACCAAAGCGTCACCGTAAGCCTTCGTTATCTGATCGATTCTTACCATTGAACTCGCTGAGGCTCCTTCAAGATGACAATGACAGATGACAGATGACAAATGTCCGAAATAGACCGCGCGTGACCGAAGGATCTCCCAATCTGTCATCTGTCATTTGTCATTCCGAACGAGCCTCAGGCGAGTTCGGCTGATAGGCGTCCTGCCAGTGCAACGCACGCTCGGAAACCCAGGCCAAGCATCCGTCAGTCGATTTTCCGCACAGAGCGAATAACAAGATGCTGGTGATCAAAGTGGCGGGACGACCGGTGGTTTGTCCATCGATCAGCAGAAACCCGAGACCATGGGTTGCTCCCATGAATTCTGCTGCGACTACAAACATCCAAGCCAGACCTAAACTCTGTCGAAGCCCTACGAAAATGGCCGGTAAACTTGCGGGGAGAAATATTCTTCGAGCCAAGCTCCACCCCTTGAAGCCGTTCACCAACGCAACCTCAACCAGTTTCCGGTCAACGCTACGGATGCTGCTCACGAGCGCCAGGTAGAGCGGAAAGAACGCCCCCAGCGCAATCAAGAGGATCTTCGAGGTCTCAAAAATTCCGAACCACAGAATGAAAAGAGGGACCCAAGCATACGAAGGTACGCTTCGAATCGCGTGAATGGTCGGGTTGAGTAATCGATACGCGGTTGAGCTAATGCCCGTAACGGTTCCGAGCACTATCGCAACTGCGCTGCCTAGACCGAAGCCGCTGAAGACTCGGACAAAAGTGGCCCAGAGATGGACCCAGATCTGCCCGCTCCAAAGCAAACGATTGATTTCAGCCAGGATCTCGGTTGGCGAAGAAGTAATTGTCCGGTCTAACCATCCAAGGCGAGACGCCATTTCCCAGGCGGTTAGTGCGATTGCCGGAACCACAAAACCAAGCAAACTCCATCGCCGGCGCCATTTGACAGGAGTCCGGACTCTATCTCTCGCAGTCTTAGATTCCAAGACATCGACTGGCTCAGCGGCAGGGAGCAGCGTAGAAGTCGCCATTTCTTGGTCCCCTCTTGTGTCCTGTCCCATAAGTAACATGGCTTTCGCCGTCGGCCAGTTGGCTGTTTTTCAAGGCGCGAGCGAAGCGCCCATATCTGGTTCATACGGGTCGAGCGAGCAACGCGGAAAAACAGCCAACTGGCCACGGCCCGGAGGGTTGCGATGAAAATGGGCCGGCGGCTGCGTTGCTCGTCGGTTACGTATCGATCAAGATATGCGCCCTCTACCGCCAGTCCGGCTCGGACCGCCTTGCCGGCGGCCCATTTTGATCGCAACGAAAGCCATGTTACTTATGGGACAGGACACTAGTTGGCAGTCGCGATCCGATCCGCAAACGAGGGATCGAGCAATTCATTCACGATCCTGTCCACGTCGGTGTTGGGATCGATGATTCCGTTCGCTTTCAAGGCGTTGGCGGAATCCAGAATAACCTGGCGCTGAGTCGCTCCGAGCCGCGAATCCTTCAGGTTGGTCCTTTCCCACACCTTCTCCGCAACGGCCGGGCTTAATTGAGCCGCTGACTGTAGGATGGTACGCGCTTCGTCCGAATGATCCAGGCACCACAGGCGGGCTTTCTCATAAGTTCGGAGAACGCGCTCAGTAATATCCGGATGCTCGAAAGCGAAAGCTTCCCGTACGTTCAATACCCCGAAACTGTTCCAATCCGCTCGGCGAAAAAACAGCTTAAATCCCTTGTCGACCTCTAGCTGTGCCATGTACGGATCCAGCCCGGCCCAAGCATCGACCTGCCCCCGTTCCAACGCGACTTTGCCGTCGGGATGCTGCAAAGGTACAACCTGGATATCCTTTTCGCTCAACCCAGCGGAGGCGAGTGACCGCAAAAGAAAAATATGAGGATCAGTTCCGCGAGTCACGGCCACGCGTTTGCCACGCAGATCTTCGATCCGCGTTATTCCGGAGCTTGGGCTTGTTACCAGCGCGGTCCATTCGGGCGCAGAATAAACGTAAATCGCTTTGATTGGGTTGCCGTTTGCTCGCCCGATAAATGCCGCCGCTCCCGCGGTTGAGCCGAAGTCGACACTTTTGCCCCTTAGATACTCCAGCGCTTTGTTACTACCCAGGCTCTGCACCCACTCCACCTTGATGCCGCTTGAGCCCAGATCCTCCTCTAGCCATTTCTTGTCCTTGAGCACCAGGCTAATCGGATTGTAGTACGCCCAATCGACTCGAACGGTGTCGACGCTTCCGGCCTTGGAAAATTCGCCAAACCAGAGCGACCCAAACAAACACATAAGGGACAAAATCGAGCTCAGGCGACCTCGCCTCGGTGATGGCTTAGTTGTGTCACCGTACGCGCGAGGGGGATTGTACCTCGGGCTGCCATGCCTGGAAGATCGAAGTCGGACGGAAAGAATACTGTGCTGATAGGGTTTCACCCTCCCCATCTCTAGATGTAATCCGCCCGAACGCAAGCCGTTTCGCGCCTAGCGCAGGCGAGCCGGTCACGACTTGGAGGGGAGCCGCTTTGGAATTTTGCGGATCCGTAAGTTGGCAGCAAGCGGCTCCCGGGAACGGTCCAGGGCTGGGCAGCTCTGTGACGGCTTCAAATCGATGCTTGCAACCGGGTTCTTCCGCCGTGCCTCACATTGGGTAATTCCCGGGAGCCGCTTGCTACCAACCTACAGATCTGCCACGCTACAAAGCGGCTCCCCTCCAGTCCTTGGGCGTGCGACGCCACCGGGCTGATTGCGATGACGAGAACGAAGATGATCGCGCCACAGTGATCACTCACTCCTTGCAAGCCCAGCAGCTCCAGGCCACGGTTTGGCAGACCTAAAGTTATGATGAACTATCGTTTACTCGGTCGGAGCGGGCTGCGAGTTTCGGAGCTCTGCTTAGGAACCATGACCTTCGGGGAAGATTGGGGTTGGGGAGCTCCCAAGGATGAAGCACGGAAAATCTACGACGCGTTTCGCGAAGCCGGCGGCAATTTTATCGATACGGCTAACGTTTATACGCAGGGTTCGAGCGAAACCTTTCTCGGCGAGTTCTTTTCGGAACACCGTGATAGCGTGGTTCTCGCCACGAAATACACCAATGCGCTAACCACCAATGACCCGAATGCCGGGGGAAACCAGCGCAAGAATATGATGCAAGCCGTTGAAGGCAGTTTGCGTCGCCTGAAAACCGATTACATCGACCTCTATTGGCTTCATATCTGGGATCAAATGACGCCAGTTGAAGAAGTGATGCGCGCCTTCGATGACCTGGTTCGCCAAGGTAAAGTCCTTTATGTCGGCGTTTCCGATGCACCTGCCTGGTGGATCAGTAAAGCGAATACGATCGCTGAGCTCCGTGGATGGTCGCCCTTCGTCGGTCTGCAGATTGAGTATTCACTGATCGAACGTACGGTCGAACGGGAGCTGATTCCGGCAGCGAAACATCTTGGGCTCACGGTCACCGCCTGGTCACCTTTAGCGGGTGGCGTTCTCACCGGCAAATATGCGTCAGGCGAAGCCACCGACTCCCGTTATTCTACCGAAATGATGAAACAATGGTTACCAGAGCAAACTCGGACTGCTCGCATCGTTGAGGCTCTTCAGAATGTCAGTAAACAGACCGGACGGAGTAAAGCCCAGATCGCATTGGCTTGGCTGCGACATCGCGCCGTCCCGGTTATCCCTATTGTGGGCGCCCGCAAACTGACTCAGCTTGAAGACAACATCGCCAGTCTGACACTCACTCTCACTCCGGACCAACTGGCCTTATTGGATGAGGCCAGTCAGATCGAGCTCGGTTTCCCGTACCACTTCTACGCTAACGAGATGGTCCGCACGTTCGTGTACGGCGGTGTAAGGGACCACATAATCACGTGATTAGTGATTAGTGATTGGCGATGGCGCTGGTCGGGCGAGGCTCCCGAAAGAACTAAAGTCTCTAACGAAGATCCAGACGTTTCGGCCTGAAAGAGTTTGTTAGGCCGATCGGTGTGCCGAGCCGTGGTTCCGCGCGTAACCCGGCTCGGCGCGTTGCTAGAAGTAGCATGCCTTCTTAATTCGGAATGCGAAGGGAGATGGAAAATCACAGAGTCTTTCGGGAGCCTCGCCCTACCAACGGCGTCTCATCCACCATCACCTCTCACCAATCACCAATCACTTCTCACCTTCTCCGTCACTCCCCGGCCGCGAGATAATCTCCTTCGACGTGCACAATCTCGATCAGATTGTTGAACGGATCCCGAGTAAAAAACCGGGGACGAAATGGTAATGCCCTCGTTTCGATGATCTGGTAACCAGCTGCCTTGAGTCTTGTCCGATAATCATCCAAATCATTGACCTCGATGCAGAAATGCGGGGACCAATCCCCCGGCACTGATCGTGCCTCCGGAACACAATGAAGCTCGACACCTTCTTCTCCGGTATAAAACCAAATCCAACCTAACGGTTTGACGACTTTAGGAATCGGCTTTTCCCGAAAGCCCATCACCTCGACATAAAATTTCCGCAAAAAGTTCTCCTCTCCTGGAGGAAAAATAATCGTGACATGCTGGAACTTTGGTGTCGCGGCGGTCGTCGTGCTCATACGCCAACATCTAGTGCGTCCCAGCGGTCTGCAAGCCTGCTGAGCAGCTTTACTTTTTGGCTAGTACTATTACTTGTTCCAGATTCGCCTAGCTGCCGCCGCCTCAGAGATGCGCTTGCGGAACTTGTCGCGCGGCGCCACAGGCGGCCATGACAGTTTGAGAAAGGAATCAGTATCTATGTATCCAACTCGATTAATTGAATACCAGGACGCCTCCGCCGAAGTCCGCCAGGTCTACGATGACATCATGGCTACTCGCAAGGTCGACAAAGTGAATAATTTCTGGAAGGCGCTGGCCAACCATCCCACCACTCTGCGACGAACTTGGGAGAGCATAAAAGAGGTGATGACGCCAGGTGAATTGGATCCGTTAACTAAAGAACTAATTTATATGGCGGTGAGCGTTACGAACAACTGTGAATACTGCATCCATTCGCATACTAAGGCAGCCACTAAGTTGGGCCTTTCCCCGCAAGCGTTCGGAGAATTGTTAGCAGTGATCGGCATGGCCAATGAGACCAATCGTTTGGCGAATGGCTATCAAGTCCCGGTCGATTAGCGTCTCAGGAGCGCGCTTGAGGCCTTGACCAGAAACAGCATCAACCAGAATGGCTCTCCGCTGGTTTGTATGCGGATCGCGTGCATTGGAAGGGTCCGCTGCAGGGGCAGACTTCGTGTTAATTCGCGTCAATTCCGCGGTTAACGACGTTGTCTTTTACCATCATATCGGCTACCTTAGTGAAGGTTGGTTAGTCAGGGGAAATTGGTATGGACCGGTTTTTCGTTGAGACTAGACGGGTAAGAACGTATGTTCAAACCCGAGGGACGGGCGTGCCGCTCGTCTTTATCCACGGTGCTCTGTTAAACTCCGACCTGTGGACCCACCAAATCGAGACCTTCTCGGATCTATTTCAGGTTGTTGCCTACGATTTGCGTGGACACGGACGCACTGGTCCGTCCGATTTGAAACGCTATACAACCGGTACTTTCGCCGATGATCTGGCCGAGATTCTCGACGCCTTAGAACTTAGCCGGCCGATCGTGTGCGGCCTCTCTATGGGCGGTATGATTGCACAAAGCTTTGCCGCCAAATATCCGGAGCGAGTGCGCGCGCTCGTGCTATGCGATACCGGGGTATCAACCTGCCATTATTTAACCGACAGAATCTTGAACCAGGCCATCGGATTGGTGACACCGACAGCAACGCTTCTAGGGGTTCCAGAGTTCCGCCGGTTCACCCATTTGGTCAACCAATGCTTCGGCGATCATAGTTGGGTGGCTCAGACTGAAAAAAGCATCAATTTCGTGGCGAAGGCTGTCGGAATGGTTAAGCCCCAAGAAGTCGCCAAGATCGTCACTGCTCTCCGGAAGTTTGACAGTTCTCCACTCTACCGGCCTAAGATCCCGGCACTGATTCTCAATGGAGAAAGCGATTCTCCCTTTATTCTTCGGCACGCTAAGATACTGCAGGATGCTTACGTAGGATCCAATTATCGAACCATTCCGAAAGCAGGCCATTTAGCAAACCTTGATAACCCCGTGATTTTTGATTTGAGGTTGTTAGAATTTTTGACGGAACTATCCGCTAAGCCAGCTAGAGAGTTTGCAGTGATGGCTTGGCTGGCCCACACTTTGGCTCGCGGGCGCAGCCTGATTCAAACTTTTACTTCCAAGAAAAGCTCGACCGTTCAGGAGTATAACGGGCCGCTCTTAGAGACGAAGGAGAGGAGTCAGGCACCAGACCTGCGCCCTCGTTAGCACACTATTTCTACTCGCTGACGGCGATTCCTGCGGCTTCAGAACGTTAGTGTGCTGTCCCATAAATAACATGGCTTTCGCCGTCGGTCAGTTGGCTGTTTTTCAAGGCGCGAGCGAAGCGCCCATATCTGGTTCATACGGGTCGAGCGAGCAACGCGGAAAAACAGCCAACTGGCCTCGGCCCGGAGGGTTGCGATGAAAATGGGCCGGCGGCTGCGTTGCTCGTCGGTTACGTATCGATCTAGATATGCGCCCCTTACCGCCAGTCCGGCTCGGACCGCCTTACCGGCGGCCCATTTTGATCACAACGAAAGCCATGTTATTTATGGGACAGCACACTAGGAGCGCTCACTTGTCCAGGTTAGTCGGTTCTGTCAACCGAGTCGCTTGCTCTTTTTGAGCTTGCACCGTCAGTCGATCCAGGGCACCGGTACCCTCTGGCTGTTTTACGTCGGCCTCGCGATCCACCGATTTAGTATCCTTCGCGTCTTGCTGGTCCGGCTGCTTTTTATCACCGCTACGACCGCTATTTGTCGTCTGGGCTACGTGATTCTCGCCATCCCGAATTGTTGACGCTTCCGGATCACGCCGGCGATTCTGCGGAGCAATGGTCGAGTGGAATGATCGATTTGCTGGGGTAATCGAGTGAAGACCATTGGCAGATCTGACATAAATCACTCGATCTTCCCGACCGCCTACCACTATGACCCGCTTGACGATTACACGAGTTGCCACCGTCGGGACGGTAGGAACCTGATCGTCATCAGCCTTTGCAATTGCGCATAGGCAAAGGCCCACGCTTAGCCCAGTTATAAGAAGTCGCGCTTTCTTCATTAGATCTTCTCCAAATATCTGCATGCATCTCCGCGCCAACCGCCAAAGTCCTTGCCGGAGATCACCCAATCTTATTTCGCTTCCGCGCATCACCTTGGACTTGCATTGACATCGAGCAAACCGAAACCACCCACGCTCGCTCCTGAACTCCCCGACTCCGCAAAGCCTACGTCGCGGCAAGCCTTGAACTCCCCGACTTCGCAGAGCCTACGTCGCGGCAGGCCTTGAACTCCTTGAACTCCTTGAGCTACCGTCTGCCTTGGGAATGCCAGCCAGCCACGAATATGATGCGGTTGTAGTGGGCGCAGGACCGAACGGCTTGTCTGCAGCTATCCGTATCGCTCAGCACGGCTTTTCCACCTTGGTCTTAGAACAGAGCACAATTATTGGGGGCGCTTGCCGCACGGAAGAACTCACTCTTCCGGGATTCCGGCACGACGTCGGGTCTGCGGTTCATCCTCTTGCCCTAGGTTCGCCTTTCTTTTCCTCTCTGCCACTCGAAGAGCACGGTCTGAGTTGGTTGCAACCGACAATTCCACTCGCACATCCGATCGATAAAAACCGAATCGCCGTTCTTTATCAGTCCCTCGAAAAGACTGCGCTTCTCTTCGGACGCGATGCCGACCACTATACCAGGCTGTTTAGACCACTGGTCGCGAACTGGCGAAGCCTTCTGCACGAGTTTCTCCAACCAATAATCCATCGCCCGCAGCACCTGTTGCAGATGGCTCAATTTGGCTGCATGGCTCTCCTTTCAGTCGAGCAACTGGTCCGGAGACGCTTTTCGGAAGAAAAAACCAGAGCTTTATTGGCAGGCTTGGGAGCACATTCTTTTTTATCATTGAGTAGCCCAGGCTCAGCCTCCTTCGTTTTGGTTCTCGGATTGCTGGCTCACGCAGTCGGTTGGCCGATCCCCAAGGGTGGTGCCGGCTCGATCACTCAAGCTCTGTCGCAATATTTGTCATCGCTCGGAGGAAGGATCGAGACCGGTAGGCCGATAAAGAGCTTTCGGGAACTGCCGAAAGCCCGAGCGGTGCTCTATGACCTTACTCCCCGGCAGCTCATCCAAATCGAGTCACTGCCGAGCGGTTATCAACGGAAACTCGAACGATTCAAGTATGGACCAGCGGTTTTTAAGATCGACTACGCTCTGGATGGAAACATCCCTTGGGTCCATGAGGCGTGCCATAGCGCCGGCACCGTTCATCTGGGAGGCACGTTCGAGGAAGTAGCCTTGGCGGAATCAAAAGTTGCTTCTAGAGGCTACACCGACCAGCCTTTCCTATTGCTCAGCCAACCGACCTTATTGGATCCAACCAGGGCGCCAGCCGGCAAGCACGTGCTTTGGGCTTACGCTCATGTTCCCTTTGGCTCAGACCGTGATCTCACCGAGATCATCGAACGACAAATCGACCGCTTTGCACCGGGATTTTCCAAGCACGTCATGGCGCGACACGTTAGTTCACCGGCACAGCTGCAGACCATGAACCCGAATTTGGTCGGTGGAACCATAACCGGCGGGGCTAACCATTTGTGGCAATTGATCGCTAGACCGACGCTTAGCGCCGTCCCCTATCGGACGCCAAAAAAAGGGGTGTATCTTTGCTCTTCATCAACACCGCCTGGTGGCGGCGTTCACGGGATGTGCGGATTCCACGCGGCCAATGCGGTTTTACGAGATTTTCATCGGAGTTCGAAGTAAATGTGGAGCGCTGCCTCGCTTGCGAGGCCGTGGTGAGCAGGGCAAGATGCTGTGTCATACGCCATTTTTTCGATGCTAGGTGACGTCGCCCTGCTTACCAACGGCCTCGCAAGCGAGGCAGCGCTCCACACGGCGTTCTGGCGCGTTTACTTGACGCAGAAACGTTCAGGCAGATACTTACGCCGCTAGTCTCCCTATTTATCCCCCAAAACCATGAAACACGGAACTGTTTCTGTATTACTTCTGTCTGCCTGTCTCGCTTCGCCTGGCTTTAGCGATACAGTGATTAAAGTCCTGCACATCCAAAAGCTCCCCGCAGTTCGTGCCATCTGGCAAGAAGCAGCGGACCAATATCAGAAGGCAAATCCCGGAGTTAAAGTGCAATTCGACTACCTTGAAAATGAAGCGTTCAAGGCAAAGTTACCCACTCTATTGCAATCTAAAGACCGGCCCAGTGTCTTTCATAGCTGGGGCGGTGGAGTGATGGACGAACAAGTCGCCTCCGGCGTCTGCAAAGATATTACTCAAGCGGTCGGGAGCGGCGGATTTAAAGACACATTTTATTCGGCCGGTGTCCAGAACTTCACCGTAAACGGAAAGATCTACGGCTTACCAAACGATATTGGACCAGTCGTCTTTTGGTACAACAAAGACCTCTGCCAGAAAGCCGGCGTTGATCCGACCCAAATTCATTACTGGGATGATTTTATTGCGGCGGTCAAAAAAATCCAGGCGGCCGGAATTACGCCAATCGCTGCCGGTGGCAAAGACAAATGGCCACTACATTTCTATCCGGCGATTCTGTTAATGCGCATCCTGGGCAAGGAAGGATTGACCGATGTGGCCGCCGGCAAGGATGGCGGGTTTACTAATCCCGATGCCGTCAAGGCGTTCCAGCTTTATAAGGAACTCGCGGACTTGCAGCCGTTCCAGAAAGGTTTTCAAGCGGCGACTTATCCTGATTCGGCCGGTACGTTCCATGATGGGAAAACAGCGTTCCATTTGATGGGCATCTGGGACATCACCGAGGGCCGTTCCGATGCCGCGGACGGTAAAGGGTTACCGGATGAAAAACTCGGCTGGTTCAACTTCCCGGAAGTGAAGGGCGGAAAAGGTCACGCCAACGATATCTTTGCCAGCGTCGACGGCTGGCTGGTTACCAGCGATGCCCCCAAAGAGACTGTTGATTTTATGAAGGTCTGGCTCGGAAAAGATATTCAGACCAAGCTAGCGGCCGCTGGTCTGTTCATTCCGATGGTAAAAGGAACGGCCGAGGCCATCCAGAACCCTTTCTTCAAAGGGATCGCCACGGAGGTCGCCGAATCCGACTGGATCGAAATCGCGATGGACCAGTTGCTCGGACCTGACACCGGGTTGGTCTTCAATGATGAGAGCGCCGCGGTAGCCGCTGGAAGTGCTTCCCCAGCGGACGCTGCCAAAGCGATCGAAAGCGCTTTGGAACGGAATAAGCAGCAATAATCTGAGCTCTCGGTTCTAGGTTCAAAGTTTTAGGTTTTAAGTTCTAAGTTCAGAGTGCTCGAAGGCAGAAATGGGCCTCCGAGCCTCTGGCTTGCAACTCCCGAAGTAGGACCTAAACCCTACAACCGGTAACTTTAAACCCTGAACTCATGCTGAATATCGGAGTCGTTGGATCCGGATTCATTAGTCGAGCTTACCTGAAAGCAGCTCGGGACTTTCCGAATGTGCGAATCATCGCATGCTCGGATGTCAACTTTGCTGCTGCAGAAGAAAAGGCTCGCGAATTCCAGATCCAAGCACAATCGGTCGGGGAACTGTTAGGAAACTCAGAAATCGATTTGGTTCTGAACCTGACGGTCCCTCAAAGTCATGGGGCTGTTTCCCTTCAGGCAATTGAGGCAGGGAAACATGTCTATTCGGAAAAACCCTTGGCTCTTTCGATAAAAGAAGCCACTCAACTGCTCTCCGCTGCCGGGGTTCGCGGCAAGCGGGTCGGTGTTGCGCCGGATACCTTTCTTGGTGGCGGCCAACAAACCGTCCGCGGATTGATTGACGGCGGCGCCATAGGAAAACCGATCGGCGGGGCTGCGTTCATCCTGCTCCCCGGCCACGAAATTTGGCATCCTAACCCGGACTTTTTCTATCAGGCGGGCGGCGGCCCGGTCCTCGATATGGGACCGTACTATTTGACCGCCCTAGTGCATTTGCTCGGCCCAATCAAACGAGTGACATCGATTGGCAGCCGAACATTTGATGAGCGAGAAATTCAATCTGGACCACGAAAAGGAGAACGGATCCCAGTCACGATTTTGACCCATTTTAACGCCCTTCTGGAATTCCAGGAAGGACCGGTGGTCAGCTTTCACGCGAGTTTCGATGTGAAAGAGCATACACATTGGCCAATCGAGATCTATGGCACCGAGGGCACGCTCCAAGTACCCGATCCCAATACTTTCGGCGGACCTGTCCGACTATTGAAGGTTCGAAAGTCCGTCACTGAAGTCCCGCTCACACACGGTTTCTCTGATCGCAATTATCGAATTCTTGGTGTAGCCGAGATGGGGAACGCCATTGAAAAGGGTAGGCCTCATCGAGCCTCTGCTGAGCTTGGGTATCACGTCCTCGAGGTCATGGAGGCAATCGTTCAAGACGGTGGAAAAGGAACGCAGATCGCTTCACATTGCGACAGGCCGGCGCCTTTGCCATCACAGCCACGTTTAGGAATATTGGAATGACCATGGAAGACATCCCCCAACCTGCCTTTGGCCGACGCAATTCGGACCCGGAGGGGAGCCGCTTTATCGTTAGGCAGCTCTGTAATTCGGCAGCAAGCGGCTCCCGAGAACGGCCCCGGATGATGCAGGTCTATTGGGCAGCCATATCGACCAGCTTGGAACAGAGCCGCTGGGCAAATATTTACGCTGGGTTATTCCCGGGAGCCGCCTGCTGCCAACTGATAGGACTGCCACACTACAAAGCGGCTCCCCTCCAGGCGCTGGGCATGCGACGCCGTGTTCTTAGAAGCACGAAGCGCACATGAGATCAGCACTCATTCTCTGGGGCGGTTGGGACGGTCACGAGCCGGAGCGGTGCGCGGAAATCGTTCAAGGGATGCTGACCGATGACGGGTTTCAGGTGAGCAAGGAGGCCGACCTGCAAGTCTTGGTTGAGGCAAACCCAGGCAGGTTCAACTTGATCGTACCGATCATTTCGATGGGATCGATCACAGATGCTCAGTGTAAAGCTCTGACCTCAGCCGTGGAAGCAGGAACGGGCCTGGCTGGCTTTCACGGCGGTATGGGCGATAGCTTCCGTAACCATACCCACTATCAATTCATGACTGGCGGTCAGTTTGTTGCGCATCCCGGCAACATCATCAATTACCGGGTGAATATTGTGGATCATTCCGATCCAATCACAGCCGGCCTGGATGATTTCGATTACCGTTCAGAGCAATATTACATGCATGTGGATCCGAATAATCACGTGCTCGCTACCACTACTTTTTCTGGCGAACACGCTTTCTGGGTTGCAGGGGCGACAATACCAGTGGTCTGGAAACGACAGCACGGGCATGGAAAAGTGTTTTTCAGTTCATTAGGCCACGCAGCGTCTGAGTTTGCCGTGAAAGAGATGAGAACAATCTTGCAACGCGGGATGGTTTGGGCAGCCAGGTGAAGCCTATGGACTTGTCCATCGAAGGCGGTCGAACAGCTCCTAGGCACTCGCTGAACTCAACGCCGGGAGGGATTCGCGTCCTCGCGATCCGACGCGATCGAAGCCCTGCGCGGCTGGCGGACGAGGGGTTGAATGTATCTTTAGTTCTTGGAACGTCTTTACGGCGCGCGGGGACGCGCGCCCTCCCGGGCGGCGGAGCCCTTCTCTCGCCGCGAGATGTATACGCAAGCGAGCGAGTGCGAGATCCCGGTTCACATTGCTCAAAGATCCTATGCCGCCCAACCAAACGTTGATAGCGGAAGCTCCGGCGAAAAAAACGCCTGTCCCGAAAAGCTCTTTGCCTTCCGGGCTGCGCGCCGCCTATCGCAGCGGTATTCTGACGACGCTGCTTTTGTTTTTGCCTCCGGCGCTCGTGCTCTTCAGCATGTTCGTTATCCTGCCGGTCGGCGAAGCCAGCTATTTCAGCTTTTTTAACTGGAACGGGTACGGCCATCCCAATAAGTGGATCGATTTCGTAAATTATTTTCGCGTCCTGCGCGACCCGGTTTTTCTGCAGTCACTGGGAAATAATGGTCTGGTCATCCTAGTCTCAGCTTTTATTCAGGTGCCGCTGGCGCTCTGGGTAGCCCTTCTGATCTCCGATCGAAGCCGGTCCAGCATCGTGTTTCGGGCGATCTTTTTCGTTCCTTACATACTGGCTGACGTCGTGGCCGGTCTGATTTGGCGTTATCTCTACGACGGTGATTATGGAATTGTCGGCACGATCTTTCGTTGGTTTGGGCGTGATGCCCCCGATGTCCTGGCAGAGACCGGGTGGGCGACAGCGGCGCTATTATTAGTCGTGGTCTGGAAATATTTCGGATTTCACATGGCGCTGTTCATTGCTGGACGCCAAAACGTCCCCAACGACGTACTCGAGTCGGCGCGAATCGACGGCGCCAGCCGTTGGAACATTACCCGTTTCATAGTTCTTCCGCTGATGCGGCCAGTCATTGTTCTTTCTCTGTTTTTTAGCTTGCTCGGGTCTCTACAACTCTTTGACCTCATTATCGCGCTGACTGGTGGAGGTCCGCTCAATTCAACCCACTCGGCGGTCTCTTACCTCTACACGTTTGGAATCAGGCGGATGCAAGTCGGTTTTGGCAGTGCGGTCGGAGTTATCCTTTTTATTATCTGCGTTCTGGTCATGATTTTCTATAAGCGCATCTTTATGCGGGAGTCTGCCTCCAAATGAAATCCCTCTTCAGTTACTATCGATGGTTGGTCTTGCTTCTGGTAGCGAGTTTTTGCCTGGTTCCATTGTGGGCAACCGTCGTGGGTGGGTTTAAGTCGACGGGTGACCTCCGTACGAATGCTCTCGGCTTGCCCCGGCAGTGGCTGGTAGACAATTATATTTCCATCGTCTCGACTCCGCGGTTTTGGCAGATGCTTTGGAATTCGGCTGTGATCGCCTTTTTCACGGTCGTACTAACATTGATAGTCAGTTCACTAGCTGCATATACTCTAGCTCATTTGCGCTTCGCTGGGCGCAAATGGATCGCCAACTACCTGACCCTGGGACTGACTTTCCCGTTCGCCACTGCAGTCTTGCCAGTATTTATTCGGGTTCGCGATCTCGGCCTGCTCGACACCTACTGGGGCGTCATCCTCCCCCAAGTCGCCTTTAACTTAAGCTTTAGCATCGTGTTGCTGCGCGGTTTCTTCTCAGAGTTACCAAAGGAATTGTTTGAAGCTGCGATCATGGATGGTTGCAGTTATCCACGAATCTTTTTGCGCATTACCCTGCCGCTCTCTCGCCCGATCCTGGCCACTGTCGGCGTTCTGGCTCTGGTCGGAAGCTGGAACAACTTCCTTTTGCCATTGGTTACCATCAATGACGACTCCGTTTATCCATGGCCTTTAGGAATCATGCAGTTTCAAGGTCAATACAGCACCGACTGGGGGAAGGTGCTGGCTTTCGTAACCCTCACCATGCTTCCCGCTATCACGCTGTATCTGATGGCCCAGAAACAGGTCATTGCCGGCCTTACTTCGGGAGCCGTTAAGGGTTAGCGTTTGGCGTTTGGCGTTCGGCGTTGGCAGTTGGTAGCGCTCGAGCTCAGTAAGCGGTTTTCTTCTACATAGCGCTCATTATTTTGGGACGACCACGGCCGCCTTTCACCTTTCACTTCTCACTGATCACTAACCTTGAGCATTGGACACAAACCATTCACACTCCTACCCATGGCCGAGCTCACAACCTATCTCTTCCCTGCTGTCCAAGGATTGTTTTGCCTGATCGTAGCCGTGGTATGGCTGATCGGGTTTATTCGTCAGCGAAACATCGGTTTTTTGCTATTGACCCTGGCGACGCTTGCCGAAGGTGTAACCAGTCCAATCCGGCAGGTGCTAATCAATTACGTGATCTTTCATGAGTCTCATCTCTCCGCTGCAGAACGGTCGACCGCCCTTGCAACGATTTCCTACACGATTCTTGGTTTTTACATCGTGTTTTGGCTGGTTACCGCCCTCGGCGCGACGTTGGTGGTGTTCCATCGATCAAAACATCAGATAGCTCCCGGACCAATTCCTCCCGTGTCTGGTTAGATCGATCGCACATAAATAGCGTTGGCGGTTTCGCACCGCTGCGAAACCGCCAAGTCGGCTACTCCTGAAAAACTGGAGTCAGGTTAAAGGGTTCTTATTTGCGCTCAACCTTGACCTTGCGGCCGGTTTGATGGTCGAGATAGATCTCCTTGTTTCCCTTTTTCTCGATCAGTTCATACCGGCTTGGGGCCTGTTGAACTTCCTGCGTGGTAACCACCGCATCGTCGCCAGTTGATTCTACCACCGTGCCTGGCCGCTCAGTGACCACCGTGTTAGGCCGCTCGGTGGTGGTTGTCGTGGTAGTCTCCCGCACGCCGCCCGCTGGGGCTTGCAGAATGGAGCCAGTCGGTGACACGTAAATCACTTGCTGACCCGAGTCACCCATGTACGTCACGGCATACTCTCCTCCGGTGTCCTGGACCACGCGTACTACTTTCGTCGGAGACGCAATTCTTGTTTCTCTAATCACCGACGATTGGACAACTTGGGGCAGGGTTGTGAATTGAAGCACCTCGTCAGCTTTCGCGATCCCAACGAGTGATACACCTACTCCGGCAACGGCGATAAGACGTGTTACGTTTGTCATTAATTGATCTTTCATTTTTGCAGTTGGCGTCTCGCGCCAATCTGGTGACGCGAGACTAGCCTTTACTCTTTCTATTTCGCAGACGGGACAGTTCTTGGATCTATCTCCAGGCCATCACTGCTGCTGGTTTTTAGATTCGACTAAGAACCCGGCGAGGGTTTCGCTTTGCTCTTGGATTTGTCCTGAGACTGGGATTTCTCCTGAGACTGTTGTTGTTCGCCAGGAGTCCGGCTTGTTTGATGCTGCTCCTTGTCGCCCTGGTTCTCCTTCATGTTGCGCTGATCCGCATTCTTTTCATCGGTCCGCGGATTTCCTGAGGTGTCACGAGTTTTCTGCTCTTGACCATTGCCAACGCGCTCTTGGTTCCCTTGATCCTTTTGTTCTCCCCGACTCACATTATGCTGAGTCTTCTGCTCCTCCCTCATATTCTTGTTGGCTTCCTTGGCATTGCCTTCGTCGGTTTTTTCGCGCATAGCGCCCGACTGCTGATCTTTGTCTTCAGTACGAACGCTACCCTTGTTCTCTTGGTCCGTTCGGACATTGGTTTTATCCGTCTCGTTCGTTCGGATATTCGTTTTGTTTTCTTCCGTAGTCCGACCGCCGCCCCGCGAAACTTCACTAGCGCCACCTTTGACGATCACTCTCTTGTTGGTCTGATGATCGATATAGATCGCGTCTGGTCCCTGGTCTTGCACGAACTCGTAACGTTCACCCCCGCTCCGGATCTCATCCATTGTGATCGTCACTTCCGACGATCCCTGTCCGCCTTGTTCGATCACCGTGCTCGGCCGCTCGACGATGGTTCCATCCGCGTTGACGTAGACGATCTGGTCTCCGCTATCCGTCAAAACCGTGATTTCGTAGATATTGTCCGGCTCTTCCACAACGCGGACAACCTTCTCCGGGCTTACGATATTGTAATGATGAAAAACAGTTGTCCGAACTACCTGTGGCAAGGTGGTGAATTGGATCTCTTTTTTAACCTCTTTTGCTTCCGTGGCCGCACACAGACAGAGACCGAGTGCACAGGCCGCGATAATATACTTTGTTCTATTCATTGGCTTTCTCTTTGATTTACTTCTCTCCCGCCGTACCGGACTCCGAGCCGGGACAGTGACTCCCCTGTAGTAGGTATCGCGGTCCCGTCGCCGGGCGGATCTGTAAGATTGCTTTTACGAGAAGCGAAAAGATTCGCTGATCGAGGTAGAACGCGATGCGGATGCTTGTTTACTCGCGTGGCAACGACTAGACCGCCGGGTCAACTCGCTGCAATTTACTGACAAGAGAATTAACTACAGGATGCTTCCCGACTACCTCGAGAATCAATGCTCATACGCTTACCAGCGTTAGGTTCGGGTCCGCATCTAGCGCCAGGTCTGTCGTGGCATTTCCTCTGAAGCGATGAACAGCTACGTATCCGATCATAGCGGCATTGTCAGTGGTTAGTGCCGGCTGCGCCAGGAGTAAGCGTCTCCCAGTCTTCTCCGCGGCTTCCTTCATCCTATGCCGAAGCCGGGAATTGCAACTGACACCACCACTAACCGTTATTAAGTCGACTCCAAGCTCGGCTGCTGCCGCCATCGTTTTCCGCACGAGGATATCCACTACCGCCTCTTGAAACGATGCGGCGACATCGGCTGCATAGTCGCCTTTCAGCTTCGGCAAAAGGTATCGGACAGCAGTCTTGATCCCGCTAAAGCTGAAGTTGAAATCGTGGCTACCTACCATCGGTCGAGGCAAATCGTATCGCCTCGAATCGCCTCTGGGCGCGAGCACGTCAATCTGGGGACCTCCTGGGTAAGGCAATCCCAACAACTTGGCGACCTTATCAAACGCTTCTCCGGCCGCATCGTCTACGGTTCCCCCCAGCACTTGGTATCGACCAACGCCATCCACCAAAACCAACAAAGTGTGGCCTCCGCTTACGACTAATCCGACAGACCGCTCGGGACCGGATTCAGTCGCAAAGAACGGCGACAGAAGATGCGCCTCGAGATGATTTACACCGACAAAAGGTCTGTTCAAACCGATCGCCAGCCCCTTTCCAAACGAGTATCCAACGAGTAACGACGTCAGCAATCCCGGCCCCCGAGTCGCGGCCACACAATCAATCTGCTGCACCTGCACATTGGCCGTGGTCAATGCTTGGTTAACCAAGGGAGCGACCTTAGACAGGTGATTACGGGATGCGACTTCCGGCACAACTCCACCGAACTCGCGATGAATCAACGTTTGACTGGAAATGCAAGAGCTTAGAAGTCTGGCGCCCGCAAGCACGGCAGCCGCGGTCTCATCGCAGGAGGTCTCTATGGAGAGCACGACGGGACCGGCCACTCCGTCTTCACCAAGCGGCTCGACTGAGCTCGCTGAAGTCCTTCCGCCTTCCTCGATAGTTTCTGAACTATTGCGGACAAGATGGCGCGACGAGCTCACTTCTCTGACGGTTGGGGCTGAGCGCCGCCCTGCGTGTAGATCATGACGCTCTTCACCGCGTCGACTGCACGATCCAGTTGTGAGTCCCGTTGGCTGTTGACAAATTTTTGATCTTCCGGTGACACAGGGCCGTCTCTCCGTCGCAGAAGAAGCGCCCTCTCCTGATCCAAGGTTAACGATGCTTTGATGTTGGGCGTTACCCCATTTTGATGAATCACCTGGCGGCTAGGCGTATAATACCTAGCGGTGGTTAGACGGAGCGCGGAACCATCCGGCAATTGAATAACGCTTTGTACCGATCCTTTCCCGAATGTGGTTTCTCCGACGAGAATAGCTCGATTGAGATCCTTTAATGCGCCGGCCACAATCTCAGCTCCACTTGCGCTCTGTCCATTCACCAGCACCGCCATTGGCATAGTCAGTCTAGGCTTCGCTTTTTGGTCAGTATAGTATTCGTGGCGTTGCGAGGCCTCGCGCCCCTGGGTATAAACCACCATGGTTTTGGGCGCCACGAATTGCCCGCAAACATCAACGGCACTGGTTAACAACCCGCCTGGATTAAAACGCAGATCCAAAATCAATGCCTGCATCCCTTGCCGCTGTAGATCATCCAGTTTCTGACTCAACTCTTGTGCCGTCGGCTCGTTGAATTGGGTGATTCTCAAATAACCGATCTTGAATTTGGTGCCCTCTGATTGATCCAGGATCTTGGCATCCTTAACGCTCGTCACCTTGATGATCTCGCGTTGTAGGGTGAACTCTTTTGTTTCCTTAGTAGATGGCCGATAAATTGTAAGGGTTACTTTTTGTCCGGGGTCGCCTTTGAGCTGATTCAAAGCGTCCTGCAAGCTCATTCGGTCCGTAACACTTCCGTTGATACGAAGGATCTCGTCTCCAGGCATGATACCGGCGCGCATGCTTGGGGTATCCTCCATCGGAGTAACCACCGTGATGACCCCGTCCTTAGTGGAAACCACGATACCCAAGCCGCCAAACTCGCTCTTGGTGTCATCCTCCATGTCCCTGTAATCGGCCGGTTCCATGAACTGGCTGTGGGGATCCAGGCTATTGAGCATGCCGTGCAACGCCGAGTAGGTCAGGCCACGGTAAGACGTCTTACTCTCGTCCACGTAATCCTGCCGCACCAATTGCAGGGCTCGGGTAAAGACCGTGAGATTAAAGTAGTCCGTGTTAGAATCGGCGGCTGCATTCCCGGTAAGGACCTTGAAGCCCACAGCCAGGTTGAACCCCACGAGCAGCGCGACCAATACCACGACCAATTTGCGCTTCATGTAAGAGCGGAACGTAACACAGCATTACAAATAACCAAGCTGGTGGGGCGAGGCTCCGGAATAACCTGAAATGGCAAACGGAGAACTCGATTTAGTCTAAACCGAGATCGCGCTTCGCCAATGGGCGCGCCGAGCCGATCCCAGCGTGTGGCAGCCGACGATCGGTCAGGGGGGGTGGAACATGCTGGGACCGGCTCGGCGCGTTTAGCGGCATCGCCCACGATAGATTGGCAAACATTGACGTCCTCCGCTCGAGCAAAGCGGCCGTTCGGGAGCCTCGCCCCACCAACGCCTCTCAGAACCGCTTCCGGTGCCGGACCAGCCTATTGCCCTTTTCGTTGACCAGCACTAGTTCGTCTTCGGTGAGACTTTCAATACGCTCTTCAACCTGATACTGCTGCACGGAACCGGAATCGCTCCGATAAACCTCGCCCGAGGCGACCAGTTTCCCATCCTTGACATCCCACATCCCGGAAAAGCTCCAACGCGTCGTGCCTCCATCAGCGTGCATGATCTCATCCGCGGAATGCATCCCATCCCGATGGAAGCTGTTCTCGCCGTAGAATCGGTAGTTCCCCCCGGCTTCGTCAGTGACCCAAGTCCCAACCAACTTTTGGGTTAGTTCTTGATCGGTCGGAGCGGACTTGTGGCAGGCAACACCGCCGGCGACGAGCAGGCTGCTCGCCAAGACACCTCCTAGAATACGCCGTCGCCATCTCATTCCATTTAATTTCACCACAGAGAGACAGAGGACACAAAAGCCAAAATTCGGTTTCCCTTAGGATGACCTTTGTGTCCCCTGTCTCTCTGTGGTGAAATTAAGCGGCGTCCTTGTCCTGCTTCCTGCGAATTAGAGGAGCTCGTTTGCCCTCAACCACGGCCCGATTGATCACCACGTCAGCGATGTCTTCCCGGCTCGGAACGTCGTACATAACGTCGAGCATGATTTTTTCGAACATGGAACGAAGCGCACGCGCCCCAGTTCCTTTGGTGGCCGCCTGTTGGGCCAACGCCCGGAGAGCGTCCTTAGTAACCACCAAGTTCACTCCCTCCATCGCCAATAGTTTGGTGTACTGCTTCACCATCGCGTTCCGCGTGTCGGTCAATATCAGGATTAACTCTTCCTCGGTTAAGGTATCCAGCGCCGTCACAATCGGTAACCGGCCGATGAACTCCGGTATCATCCCGAAGGAGAGCAGATCTTCGGGTTCGGTATGCCGCAAGGTATCACGCAACTGGAGGTCTGAGGAACTGATTTGAGGCGAATGAAAACCGAGTACTCGGTTCCCTAACCGTCGATTAATCAGCCGGTCTAACCCCACAAAGGCTCCGCCGCAGATAAACAAAATCTTTTCCGTGTTAACCTGGATATACTCCTGGTGAGGATGCTTTCGTCCACCTTGAGGCGGGACATTGCAGCTGCTTCCTTCCAAAATCTTCAGAAGCGCCTGCTGGACGCCCTCACCGGAAACATCGCGGGTAATACTGACGTTATCGGTTTTACGGCCGATCTTATCTATTTCATCGATATAAACGATTCCAATCTCGGCTCGTTTAACGTCGTAGTCAGCATTCTGCAGGAGCCGCAAGATGATATTCTCGACGTCTTCCCCAACGTAACCGGCCTCGGTCAACGTCGTAGCATCAGCGATACAAAACGGCACATCCAGAATTCGGGCTAGTGTCCTGGCCAGGAGCGTCTTTCCGCACCCAGTTGGCCCGATCATCAAAATATTGCTCTTTTCAATCTCGACGTCAGCGTATGGATCGAGGGATAGATCCTTGGTCGGGTTGGCGTTCAGAATCCGCTTGTAATGGTTGTGGACGGCCACGGAAAGGACCTTCTTGGCCGAATCCTGCCCAATCACATGCTGATCGAGTTCGCGCCTGATCTCGACTGGCTTCGGCACACGCAGCGTTGTGGTCTGCCGTCGGGCGTCCTCGTTTAGCTCTTTATCGAGGATGCCTTTACAAACGTTGATACAATTATCGCAGATGTAGACACCCGGCCCGGCGATCAATTTGCGAACCTCTGCGTGGCTCTTTCCGCAGAAAGAACACATCGTCAGATTAGAGGCCCGGGCCATACGACTTACTAAACCGCTCTACAAGATACCAAGAAACCTTTCACGAAGCCAGTACCCTATCACCATTTTGAGGGAGCGCCTCTGCCTTTACATCCTTACGCGACTTCACCACTTCGTCGACCACGCCATAGATCCGCGCTTCTTCCGCCGACATCCAGTAGTCACGGTCGGAATCGATCCCGATCTGTTCCTCCGTTTTGCCGGTGTGCTGCGCAAGGATATGGATCAGCCGTTTCTTGATCTTGAACATCCATTCCACGGTGCGTTCGACGTCACTTGCGGTACCCTGAGCGCCGCCGGAAACCTGGTGGATCATAATATCCGAATTTGGCAACGCGTACCGCTTTCCGCGGGTCCCAGCAGCCAGCAACACTGCTCCCATACTCGCCGCTATGCCCACACAATAGGTCGCTACCTCGCAAGTGACGAACTGCATGGTATCATAAATCGCCATCCCCGCCGTGACCGAACCGCCGGGCGAATTGATGTACAGATTGATGTCCTTCTTCGGATCCGTCATCTGCAGAAAAAGCATTTGCGCCACGACCAAGTTGGCCACGTGATCATCGATCGCCGTCCCGATGAATACGATCCGATCGTTCAGCAGCCGGCTATAAATATCGAGGCTTCGCTCTCCTCTTCCCGTCTGCTCGATCACCATCGGAACCAGGTATGAGCTTGGCTTTGAATAGTTTGATTTCGACATGAATAAATCGGCCCGGATTATCGGTTTAGTTGAGGCTCCGAACTCGTTTCGACGTTAGCATTCGAGGTTAGGAAATCAAGGACCTTGCCGACCTGGATCTCGTCGATCAGCTGGGGAATTGCTCCTCTTTTATCCAACTCCGACATGGCTTTCTCGTAAGACATCCCATGTTGCGCCGCCAGCGATTCCACCCGGCGCTTCAATTCCGGCCCGCTCACCTCGATTTTCTCGGCTTCACCAATCCGGGTGAGGATAAAGCTGGCCTTCAGCCGGTCTTTTGCACTGCGAGACGCCACGTTCATGATCTCCTTCCCGCTCTCTCTCAAGGCATCTTCGCTGACGCCTCTCAATTGGTTTTGCTCCACAATCTCGGACATGATTCGCCGGGTCTCATCTTTGACGTAGCTCTGGGGTAGCTCGCATTCGACCCGTTGAGTCAGAAAATCCACAATCTGGTTGCGCTTGGCTCTCTCAATTTCTTCTGTCTTTTGCTCGGTAAGCCTGTCCCGGAGTTGAGCACGCAGCTGGTCTAAAGCCAGCCCAGGGGCAACCTGCGCAGCAAACTCGTCATTCAATTCCGGCAACTCCATCCGCTTCAACGCCTTCAATTCCACCTGGAAGTGGATCACGCGGCCCTGCAGGGGCTTGACCGGAAAATCATCCGGCGGACTGAGATCAAATTCGCGCCGTTCTCCGATTTGCATCCCCAGAACCGCGGCGCCAAAACCAGGTAATAAGCTGTCTTCCTGGAGTTTAATCCAGAAATCTTTCCCGTTGGCCAGCCGTTTAGGAGCATCCGGAATCGCTTCCAAGAGCGGTTGGCCATCGACCGTAGTTTCGAAATCGATTACCCCAAAACCGCCCATTTCCAATGCACCATCGGATTGCTCGGTAAACGTAGCGTGCCGCTCCCGGAGCCGCTCTAGAGCGGTTTCAACTTCCGGATCTGACACTTGGAGCGGTGGTACCTTCACCGGAATCCCTTTGTATGCAGGAAGCTCAAACTCTGGCGAGGTAACTACGGTCGCCGTGAAACGCATGCTGCGTTCCGGGGTAAATTCAACATCTTCAACGTTCGATACGGATAAAACTCGTAGGCCTTTTTCCCGAATCGCTTCTTTGGTCGATTCGTTGACCAGTTTTCGCGTTAACTCTTCTTGGATTTCTTTGCGAAACTTTGATTCAACCACGTGCTGAGGCGCTTTCCCGGGGCGGAAGCCGCGTATCCGAGCGACCTGTTGGAACCCTTTTACCACGTCGTTCCATTCTTTGGTTACGCGTTCTGGGGGCAATTCGACCCTCAATGACGCCAAACAATTCGGTAAATTCTCAACTTCTACGTTCATGGAAACTTAGCGAACGCCAAGCCTAGACCTGATCCCGTATCGGGGCAAGAGGGCGAATAGGCGAAACGGCGAGTGGGTCAATGGGCGAAAAGGCGACAACGCGTCAGAATCATCTCTGAACGCTATGGCAGAAAACTCGACGGTCTCGCGACACGAGTTGCTGTTTCAGACAAACGCAGCGGTTTTGAGCCGTTCCGCGGGCACCCTCGCCGTATCGCCCTTTTCGCCCACTCGCCGTTTCGCTCCCGCGTCCGGAAACGTTCACAATCCACTTTCCGCAACCCAGCGGTGCATCTCACCCTCTGCGACTGGACCAACCACTGCCAGACCCATACGGGTGGGATCAAAACAAAGACGCGCAACCGATTGGATCGCTTCCGGAGTGACTTCTTTGACTTTCGCCTGGACCTCTTCCGGATGAATCACGTGCTCGTAAGCGATGATCGATTCCCCCATCCACATGATCTGATTAGTGGTGCTCTCCAAGCTAAGTTCGTTTTGGCCGATCGTGTATTCCTGCGCCTGGTGAAGCTCTTTCTCGGTCGGCGGCTCCTCACAGACTCTCTCCAATTCGTGCCGGATCGCTCGCAAGGCGCTCTTTAATTTGCCCGGTTCCAATCCGACGCAAATGCTCATCAATCCTGAATCTTCGAGCACCAACGTTCCACTATGGACAGAGTAACAGTAAGCGTAACGCTCCCTGAGCTGTTGGAACAGGCGGGAACTCATATTTTCGCCCAGGATGACGCTGAGGATCTTCAGAGCGTGGCGCCGGTCATCGTTGCGATCGATGGCATGATAACCCAACGCTAAATGGGTCTGTTCTGTTCCTTCCTTGGCTACCGCCATCCGGTCCTTAACTTTGGTTCCTTTCCAGCGATCAAATTCGGGCGGAGTCCCAGCTGGCAGGTCCGCCATCGTTGATTCGAATTTGCTGACGACCTCGTTATGGCGGCAACATCCCCCAACCGTGATGACCGTGGTACAGCCGTTATAATTCCGCTCCATATATTGAACCAGATCGGGCCGCCGGATGCGGCCGATTGATTCCAGCGAACCGGTCAACGGCCGGCCCAGAGCGTGACGCGGCCACATCACTCCGCTTAACAACTCTTGCGAGAGCTGGGAGGGTTGATCCCGATACATCAAAATCTCTTCGCGAATAACGTCGCGTTCTCGCTCGATCTCGACGTCCGCCAGCAACGAGTTGCGAAACATGTCGGTCAGCACATCCGCCAGGATATTGAAGTAATGAGCTGCCGCTTTTGCATAAAAGCAGGTGTGATCTTCGGTCGTGAAGGCGTTGATAAATCCGCCCACTCCTTCTACCTCCTCAGTCAACCGTTGAGCATTCCTCGTTTTGGTCCCCTTAAATAGAAGATGCTCAAGAAAGTGGGAGATGCCGCAGTGTTCCTCAGGCTCGTGACGACCGCCCACTGCAACCCAGATACCTACGCTGACGCTCTTCATGTGAGGCATCTCGCAGGTCGCTACCCTAATTCCATTCCTGAGCTTTGTTGTCTGATATATCATTGCTTAGATCTTCAGATAGTCAGACGTAAAAATCTGCGGCGCATCATGTTCCAGTCGCTACTTTGTCTGTCTCCAGCTTGAATAAGCTGCGAGCTAATTCCAAATCACTCGGATAGGTCACCTTTAAATTCCAATCTCCGCTCTGCATCAGGCGCACCGGAAATCCGGCCATTTCTGCCGCCGACGTCTCGTCCGTAACCGTCATCCCGCGAGCAAGCACCAACTCGTACGCGGCAAATAACCAATCCCGTCTGAAGATTTGTGGCGTTTGCATCGTCCACAGACCCGAGCGGTCAATACTACCGACTACCAAACCATCACTATCAACTTTTTTCAACGTCTCGACGACAGGAGCCGCCAATGCAACAGCTCCACATTTAGTTGCGAGCAGCATCGCGTTCGAGATTGTCGAACTCGAAACCAAGGGCCTGGCGCCATCGTGCACAGCGACAAGTTCAACATCCTCGCTCAGCGCCCCTAAACCTTGCCAGACCGATAAATGCCGGTTCGCACCGCCGGTCACAACAGCCGCTACTTTCTTCAGCGCATATTCCCCGACCAGGTTGCCAAACTGCTTGATGCGTTCTTCGTTCGCAACCAAGACGATCTCATCCACTTCCGGGCAGTTTTCAAAGCGCTCCAGGGTCCTGATAAATAAAGGTCTACCATCCAAGTCCGCAGTAAGCTTGTCGAACCCCATTCGTTGACTATTGCCCGCGGCCACTACAATCGCTGCTCTCATTAAAAAAGGCCAGAGTCGCATTTAACCGAGGCCAATCGGCTATAGAAGCCGATCCGCTACGAAATAACAAGTGAAAAGGCGGGGCGAGTTTGCGGTTCAATATCAGCGGCTCCGATCACGGCGCAGAGAAAGTCATGGCTTAGCGGTATCCCACTGAATGGAACCTATGGGACTCATGAGCGGCGCCTCAGCGCAAGCCCGAAACCGCCAACGGCTAACGGCAAACCGTGAACCCGTCAGGGGAGAGCTTCCCGAACAGATTGGCTCAGCGTCTTACCGTCGACTCGACCGGCGGCCTTCTCCGTCGCAATTTTCATCACTTGACCCAGCTGAGCCTTTGAGGTGGCGTTGGCTTCGGTTATCGCTTCGCGAACCAGCGCCTTTATTTCCTCCTCTGACAAGGGCTTAGGAAGATATTGGTTGAGGATCTGCATCTCGCGCCTCTCTTTCTCAGCCAGCTCAGGCCGGCCACCCTTTTCAAAACCAGCAATAGAGTCCTCCCTCTGCTTGACCTGTTTACGGATAACGATCAGGGTTTCCGGGTCCGCCAGCTTTCCGCCGGCTCCGTATTTCTCAATGGTGGCATTCATCAATGCCGATTTCGCCATCCGCAAAACAGAGAGACGTTCCGCCTCTCTAGCCCGCATCGCTTCTTTAAGATCAGCCTCGATCTGGTCTTGGATCGTCATGGGAAAACCTAGAATAAGAAACGAGCGAGAACGAGCGGAAACGAACGAGAAAGTTCGGAAGCGAGGATTGGCGGGGCGAGGCTCCCGCAGGACCCTGCGCGACGCCAGGGTTTAAGGCAATTCGATTCCGGATGTAATGTTAGGCCGAAACAAGCGCCGAGCCGCTCGTTTCTCCTGGCTGAAAGCCGAAATTCGGGCAATATAGGCGAATGCGTTTGCGCGTGGCCGTAGCTGTACTGGGTTTCTGTTTTATTCAGGCTTTCTCGGCAACTGCATCGCTTCCTTTCAGCACCGTTTTCAAAGGCGAACCAATTTTTGATTTATTGGTGCGCAGAGCCGAGCAAGAAGGCTGGCGTTCGCGACCATTGGGTGAGCGAATGGTTTTGGTCGGGAAAGCTTTACTGGGCACGCCATACCGCAGCTTTACCTTGGAAATTGACGATCACATCGAAGCACCTTCGGTCGATTTCCTCGGCATGGATTGTTGGACCTTTTACGAGATCGCTCTCGCATTCTCCAGAATGCTCGAATTGAAATCGAGTGCGTACAGTCCCCAGGATCTCTTGTCCATCATCGAGCTGGATCGTTACCGAGGTGGACACTGCAATGGTCTCTACACCTCGCGTTTGCACTTTCTTGAGGACTGGATTTACGACAATCAGAGGCGCGGTTTGGTCCAGAATATGACCGTCAGTCTAGGCGGGGTTCCGATGCGCGGCCGCTATCTCAACGAGATGAGCAAGTATTGGCGTAGCTCGCGGTATTTGCGGAACAATCCCAATCTGATTCCGGTGATCCGCAACATGGAAGAAACCGTAGCCTCTCGCCCGATTTACCATATCCCGAGAGACCGGGTCGCCGCCATCGAGCCTAAGATTCGAAGCGGTGACATCATCTGCATCACCGGCCGGGGACCCGAAGGATTTACCGAGCACGTCGGGATTGCTTATCGAGACGGCGTCGGCGTTCTGCATTTCATGCATGCGTCCAAGGACGAACACCAGGTCATGATTGATGTCGCTCTGCATCAATACGTCTACCGGTATCGTAAATTCGCCGGCATCATGGTAGTGCGGCCCGTTGATTTATCGCCGGGCGAGGAGTCGCATGTCGCAGCCAACTAGTCTGGTGGTTATCCATTCGTGGTTCGTAAACGGCCAGAGGTGGTCCGGCAGTAAGCGGTAAGCAGTAAGCAGTGGTCAGTACTACGAGCTAAAATCCAGGAGCTAGGAGGGCCGACGGCTGTGGAGCGTGCCTCGCTTGCGAGTCCGTGGTGAGCAAGGCTCATTACGTGACATCCCCATCGTCGGCGTACGCTCTTTTGTCTGAAGAGGCAAACCTTGCGATACAGAGCGCTGACCGACATAGGGCATGTGTCGTGGTTCACCCTTGCTCTCCAACGGCCTCGCAAGCGAGGCACGCTCCACGGCCGTCGCCCCTCCTAGCTCCTAAATTCTAGCTCCTAGCTCCTAAACTGCTTACTGCTTACTTTCGCGCCATCACCCAAACGCTCGCTAACGCTCGATTTATGGGCCATACTCCCCCCATGGCAGCGACACCTTCTATGATGGTAGAGCTAGGGCGCAAAGCTCCTGATTTTCACCTGCCGGATGTTGCAGATGGCAGGATGGTTAGCCTCTCCGATTTCGGTCCGGATCAGGCATTACTGGTGATGTTCATCTGCCGGCACTGTCCTTACGTTCTGCACGTGAAGCCGGAACTGGCCCGGCTCGCAACGGATTACCAGGAAAAAAGCGTCGGGATTGTCGGAATTAGCTCCAACGACGCTCAACATTATCCGGATGACGCACCGGATAAGCTGGCTGAGCTGAGCCGGGATCTGGGCATTCCGGTTCTCTACGACGAAAGCCAATCCGTTGCCAAAGCGTACCAGGCCACTTGCACACCCGATTTTTTCGTGTTCGACGGAAATCGGACGCTGGTTTACCGGGGCCAGCTTGATGACAGCCGGCCCGGGAACAGCCGGCCGTTGAACGGCCGCGATTTGCGGGCCGCTCTAGATGCAGTCTTAGCCGGACGCGTAGTCGACTCTACTCAGCGCGCCAGCATCGGTTGCAACATCAAATGGAAACCGGGGAACGCTCCCGATTATTTCCGTTGACCCGCGCGGCCTTCGTTTAGGGGAGCCGGGTCAAATTCTTGGCCACGACCATTTGCGGGGAACGATTTGCTCCCAATAATGTTCACTTGAACATATTTTACAGCCGTGCATGTTAACCCATGCACTCGTCGCCACCGCCAAATCTTTCAGGCTGGGGTGAAAAGATCATGGGCCGCGGTTCAAGCATCAATCCAGTTAACCGCTTTGAACCATTGCATTATGATTTGGATGAATGGTGCGATCCGCCATCCCAGCCGCACATCCGCACTCAGCTTTTTCGCGACGACACTCAGAGTATCATCGCGCGCAACCAAAGTCCGGATGTCGGTTTTGAAACCAGCATCAATCCGTATCGAGGATGTGAACACGGCTGTGCTTATTGCTACGCCAGGCCGACCCATGAATATTTAGGGTTCTCCGCCGGCATCGATTTCGAATCGAAAATACTGGTTAAGTTAAATGCCGCGACGCTGCTCGCGGCCGAATTAAATCGGCCTGGTTGGCAGCCGCAAACGGTGACCATGAGCGGCGTAACGGATTGTTATCAGCCAATCGAACGCAAACTGAAGATCACGCGTTCCTGTCTGCAGGTGCTGGCCGATTTCCGCAATCCAACCTTCATCGTCACCAAAAACCATCTGGTCACCCGGGACATTGATTTGCTCGCAAGCCTGGCTGCACACAGAGCGGCCGGAGTCACGGTCTCAGTAACCACGCTGGACGCCGGTTTGGCTCAAAAGCTCGAACCACGAGCATCGAATCCGCGGTCACGCCTGGCCGCGATCCGGGAGCTAGCGAGCGCTAACATCCCGGTTGGCGTTAACGTCGCTCCGATTATCCCGGGTTTAACCGACCATGAAATACCGAGCATTCTGACCGCCGCGGGTGAGGCCGGCGCCCAATTCGCCTATTACACGATTGTGCGTCTACCCATGGCGGTATCGACGATCTTCATTAACTGGCTGGAAACCCACTTCCCGGATCGCAAAAATACGGTTCTTCGCCGGATTCAGTCGATGCGCGGCGGGAAACTAAACGAATCGGTATTCGGCAAACGGATGCGCGGGGAAGGGATCCTGGCCGACCAGATCCGCCGGATTTTCGAAGTTGGCTGCCGCCGGGCCGGCATAAAACAGGATCATGTGGAGCTCAGTACAGAGGCGTTTCGAAGGATAGAACCGAACCAGCTAGGATTGGATCTGTAACCTCGGATTGGTGAGCGAGGCTCCGGCACGACAAAATGCATTGCCAAACCCAGCGATAGGCCCGGCTCGGCGAGCTGTGCAGCGTTGCACCGGTCAAGTAGGGGCAGCATAGCGGCTTTGCGAAAATCGATCGGTCGTTCGGGAGCCTCGCCCTACCACGCTCGTTGACGGCGTCGTGTTGCCATGCATACCTGACCCTTCGTCCTATGCATCAAAAGCTGCGGCCATCCCATCATGTTTCGGCGACAGCAGGGTTAACGCTCGCGTGCCTTTTTTGGGGGCTCAGTTTTCCGGCCAGCAAAGCATTGACGTTCCTCTATCTGAAAGCGATCCCGGCAGAATCGAGTTGGTTCGTAGTCGGCTTACAAGGAGCCCTGCGTTTCGGTATCGCCGGCCTGATCATGGTTCTGCTCAGTTGGCGAGAACTGTCGTCGTTGAACAGGCGCGAGCTAGGTCAAGGACTCTGGCTCGGGCTATTTGGAGGAACCGGCTTGATCTTTCAAATCGATGGCTTGGCATATACTCCTGCCTCAACTTCGTCTTTCCTCACCCAGACTTATTGTATTTTGGTCCCGCTTTACCATGCCGTCGCCGCTCGACGTCTCCCGCGACCAGTGCAACTGCTGGCCACGGCCGGCGTGGTCGCTGGCATCGTCGTCCTGAGCAAGATCGACTGGGGCCATTTCCGGATGGGCCGCGGCGAGCTTGAAACCTTAATTAGTACGTTATTTTTCACCGGCCAGATTCTGGTGTTAGACTCCGCCCAGTACTTCCAGAACCGGACGAAGGTGGTTTCCTCGATAATGTTCCTGACCACCGGACTGGTTTTTACTCTGGTCCTTATTCTATCAAACCATTCTTTCAGCAGTTACCAAGCAGCCGCTCGCGTAGAAGGACAATTCTACCTCCTGGCGATTTTGATCTTCTTTTGCACTCTATTGGCTTTCAACCTGATGAATCGCTGCCAAAAATATATCCCGGCGAGTGAGGCGGCTTTGATTTACACCATGGAACCGGTTTCCACTTCTGTGTTCGCGACCTTCCTACCCGCCTGGCTATCCCATCTGGTTGGTATTCGGTATGAGAACGAACAAGTCTCAGTAAGCCTGCTGATTGGGGGTGGCCTGATTCTAGCCGCTAATTTAGTGATGCAAATCTGGGGGCATACTCGCATCGCCCACGCTGGAGAAACTTGACAGCCCGGTCCAGCCGAATCCAAACTGCACTATGCGCCGCTGTTACCTTCTGCTCGCCTTAACCGGGTTCGCCATCAACTGCCTTGGCCAAGACAGTTCCGATTGGTCGAAAGTGATGGAAGCCGAAAAACAACGCGAGGAAAAACCGGCGGTCGGGCAAAATGCTGTAGAATTTTACGCAGGACGCGAGAAGGCACTTCACGATGCGGCGGCAGATTTTCTGGCGAAGCATCCAGACGATCCCAACGCAGCTAAGGCTCTGCTGTGGAAAATTGATAACACCGCTTTTTCCGGGCCCGCTGAGGAAAGAACGACTCTTCTAGCAAATCTCTCTAGCGAGACTGATGCTTTCTTTAAGGCTCATCCCCAACCGGCAGCTACCGAAACGCAGATTCGAGAAACGTTGCTCTACTGTTATTTGGACAACGACGATCTGATTCACACCCCGCAACAGGCTGGGGATCTGGCAGCCAAGATCGCCCAGTTCCTGGCAACCTATCCTGAAGCCGAGAAGCGGGTAAAACTGCAAATTGTTGAGTCAAGCATGCTGCTAAAGGCAGATCAGGCCAAAGGGATAGAATTTCTGGAGCAATTGAGTAAAGACTCGAACCCTGAGCTGGCTGAGGCAGCGAACGCCGCTCTGGTGAAAGCTCGCCTAGTCGGGAGCAAGCTCGACCTTTCATTTGTTGATACCAAGGGGCAAAATGTTGATTTGAGCCAGCTCTCCGGAAAGGTCGTACTCATCGATTTCTGGGCATCATGGTGCCCGGATTGCGCAAGGGAGATGCCCCAGGTACAACAGGTCTATCGGGATTTTGAGTCGAAAGGGTTTGCGATCCTGGGTGTTTCTTTGGACAAAGATCGGCGCGCGATGGACAACTACATTGCTAAACATTTGATTCCCTGGCCTCAATATTTTGACGGAAAAGGTTGGAAGAACGATCTGGTGACGAAGTACTCCGTTCACGAGATTCCGGAGATGTGGATCATCAATAAAAAGGGTGTCGTGGAGACCACGGCCGCGGATGTCACCCAATTGGCCTCCACCGTGCAACGCCTGGTAGCGGAATAGTACGGCGTGAACATGAGCGAGCGGCCTGCTGCCATCGGTGTCATTGGAGGAAGCGGTCTTTATCAGATGGGAGGCTTGGACTCGCCCACAGAGATAGAGGTCGATACTCCCTTTGGAAAACCCTCCGACTCGATCGTGGGCGGGATCTTAGGAGGCCGTCCGATCTATTTTTTACCCCGGCACGGAAGAGGCCATCGGATCTTGCCGAGCGAGTTGAATCATCGAGCAAACGTATTTGCGCTGCGGTCTCTGAACGTTCGGTGGCTCATCAGTTTCGGCGCCGTAGGCAGCCTTCAAGAGAACTACCATCCTCGTGACATTTTACTGCCGTCTCAATTCTTTGATCGAACCAGTCAAAGAGCCTCGTGGACCTTTTTCGGGGAAGGCATCGTTGCCCACGTTTCCTTCGCGGATCCAGTGAGCTCAAAGCTGAGGGCAATTACCGCAGAGGCAGCCCGGGCGGTGGGTTGCCGTGTTCATGATGGCGGCACCTACGTCAACATGGATGGCCCCGCTTTTTCAACTCGAGCCGAGTCTGAATTCCATCGAAAAATGGGATTCGATGTGATCGGTATGACGAACCTGCCCGAGGCAAAACTTGCCCGTGAAGCAGAAATGGCCTTTGTAGCAATCAGTCTAGTGACAGACTACGATTGCTGGAAAGTTGACGTTGAGCCGGTAACGGCGGAAACGATAATCGGCCATCTGCTGGCGAATGCTGATGCCGCTCGACAGATTACTTCGAAAGTGGTTGCACAGATTCCGGAAGAGCCAAATTGGCCGGAGCATCGGGCATTGGATTCCGCTCTAGTTACTGATCGGAAACTTTGGCCGCCCGCCACGGTTAGAAAGTTAGAAGTTATCTTGAAACGATTTTTGTGAAAATGCGTTATCTCTTGGGTTGGTTTTTCGTGCTTTTTAGCATGGTCTCTTGGGCTGCGGCTGAAGACACGACGGTGGCGAGTCCAAGTCCGTCCCCGTCACCAGTATCAACACCTGAAGCTCCAGCCGCCGAGGTAAAACCGGCGACCTGGTTCAGCGTGCACGTCGACGGTCCTTACATCGCGATGACTTTCGATGATGGACCCAGTGCGGAAACCACTCCTCGACTGCTGGACATTCTTAAACAACGAAATCTCAAAGTCACTTTCTTCGAGATCGGTCAAAACGCCGAACGCAATCCGGCGATCGTTAAACGAATTCTGGCGGAAGGGCATGAGATCGGGAATCACTCGTGGACGCACCCCCAGCTGTCGAAGTTGTCCGACGAGCGCGTCACTGAAGAGATCACCAAGACCCAAGACGCGATCAAAAACGCATCCGGTTCCGGCTATACCCCAACTCTGTTACGCCCGCCGTATGGCGCCATCACTGCCCGGCAGAAGGAGTGGATCGAAAAACAGTTTGGCTTGAGCATCATCATGTGGTCCGTGGATCCCTTCGACTGGAAACGGCCCGGAGAATCAGTGATCGAGCAACGGATTTTGGCCGGCGCACGACCCGGTGCGATCATACTTTCCCACGATATCCACAAACAGACCGTTGATGCGATGCCAGCTACATTAGATGCGCTGATAGCCAAGGGATTCAAGTTCGTGACCGTCAGTCAATTGATTGCGATGAACACACCCAAGAGCAGCGTCACCCCAAGTCCGCGGCCGTCAGCCAGTCCTCACGCAAGTCCGGTGAAAAAAAAGGCTAGACTGGCGGCGGGGAACTAGAGGGTTTTTGGTAGGGCGAGGCTCCCGAACATCCCGACATCTTCGCAACGCCGGGGATGATCTTCTACCAGTGTATTAACGTGGCCGATCAGCGCGCCGAGCCGTTGGTCCCAGCGAGTTCCATGACCCACAAGAACGGATCGAAGGTTTTTAAAAGTTCTCGCACGTCGAAGCGGTTAAATCAGCGCTGGGTAAATCGGCTCGGCGGGCAGACCGGGGCTGGACGCGTTTAATCCAAAAAATCACGGGCCCTGCGAAAGTGCATTCGTAATTCGGGAGCCTCGCCCTACCCCCCTCGCAGAGTCCTAGCTAACCAGGACGATTCTGCTACCATAGCCGCATCAATGGTAGTGGAGACATATCTCGAGGCTCGTGCTCGGCTCGCTGGTGTCGTAGGGAACTTGGTTTCTCTCGCCAGAGAGACCGATGAAAGCCAGGAGACGATCGAAACGCTCCAGACTCTCTCGCGCAGTCTGGCGGATCCGCTTCTTTTTGTTGTGGTAGGCGAAGTGAAGGCAGGCAAATCGTCTTTGCTGAACGCGGTTTTTGGACAGGAATTTTGCAAAGTCGACGTGCTGCCTGCCACCGATAAGATCTACGTCTTCAAGTACGGAGAGAAAGACCATGATGTGCCGGTATCGGATCATCTGACCGAGCGTTACCGCCCAATCCCGTTTTTGAAGAATTTCAACATCGTCGACACGCCGGGCACGAATACCATCGTGGCCAGCCACCATGAAATCACGACCAGCTATGTTCCACTGGCGGACTTGATCGTGTTCGTTTTCTCCGTGGTGAATCCGTGGGCTGCCTCAGCTTGGGAATTTCTTCGGCTGCTTGGGAATCGATGGAAGAAAAACATCGTGTTTGTATTACAACAGGCGGATCTACGTTCGCCGGAAGAAGTCCAGGTCATTATCAAACACCTTGACCAGACCGTTCTTCAGATATTGGGCTCGAGCCGGCCGATTTTCGCGGTTGCTGCAAAGAAGGCCCTTAAGGCTAAGCTCATCTCGAATCCGCCCGAAGAGCCACTTTGGCAGGAAAGCAACTTTGCTGTCCTGGAGAATTGGATTTCTGAGACGGTAACTCAAAGCGAGGAACGAGGCGGCAAGCTGCGGTCGACAGCTCAAACCGCCCAGGTTGTCGCCAATTCGATCCAGGTCCGTCTGCAAAGCTCTTTGGACCTCCTGAAATCAGATCAGGAAAAGTTGGGGACGATTCGTCGATCACTGGAGGCGCGAAAAGGGCAAACCCTTCGCCAAGTGGGCGGTTTTATCCGGGAAATGGAAATGGCTTACGATAACTGCCGTGAGCGGGGTGAGAAGCTGCTCGAGGAACGCCTCAGCCTGACCCAAACGTTCAAAATGATTTTTTCCGGCGGCCGTTGGGAAAAGGACTTTCAGGACCAAGTGGAACGCGATGTCAGGACCAAGGTACAAGAACAGATCGAACACGCGCTCGGGCTGCTCGAGTCGGATCTGCGCGGTATTTGGCAGGACTTACAGGAACGAGTTCAAGTTCAATTCGATAGCGACAGCAAACGACAGGTACGTCCAGCGTTGCCCGGGTTCCTAAGCCAGCGGGGAATCATATTGCAAAAACTCCAACTAACCCTCCTCGAGCAAACCTCGGACGCGAAGATCAAAGAGCAGCTGCAGAGCTGGTTTGGCGAGACCGCTCGTTGGCTCCGGGTTCCAGCCGGGGTCGCTGCTGCTGGCGGAGTCTTTACCGTCATTGCTGCCCTGGCGCACGCCGCGATTCTAGACGTAACCGGGACGGTCGCCGGCGTCGCAGCAGCAGCCGGAACATTGTATGCCGTCCTGAGGCGTCGCCATATTTTGAGGGAATACCGCTTACGGATGAATGAGAAACGAACCCAACTTTCGGAGGCCGTTGAGACACAACTGCGTAACGCCATCACGGCCTTCTACCATGAGATCGGTACTACGTTCGATCCGTTAGAGAGTTTCTGTATCGCCGAAGCGCACCGCATTTTGCCGTTACGAGAACGGGTGGATGAGATTGAGCGCTCATTGGTGGAGCTCAAGCAAATGACCGGGTGATGTAGACATGGACCCGGAAGGGGGAGACACCCGGAGGGGAGCCGCTTTGTCAGACGCTAGCTGTGTTCGGTCGGCAGCAGGCGGCTCCCGGGAATAGCCCAGCGCGTTCTATTTATCCAGCGCCTACTTCGTTGAAGCACCGACACGGACAGAGCCTATAGAGCTGGATTACCTGGCAGACGTTACCGGGAGCCGCCTGCAAGCAACCGATAGACCTGCCAACTTACAAAGCGGCTCCCCTCCGGCGCCGCGTCGCCGATACGCCCATTCGCCCTTTCGCCCGTTCGCCGATACGCCCACACGCCGACACGCCCATACCCCCCAGCTACCTCTGGACGCCACGTGCCCATTATGGCAGGCTCCGCCGCAACATTCCTTCATGAGTCGCTTTTTGCGTAGACTGGTCAGCGCCGTCGCTATGTGGGCGATCGCCTTGGCAGTTGTTTCCACCGGAAACGAAGTCGTTTTCTTTCTCCTGATCGCCGGGCTGGGGCTGGCCGGGCTTTGGGAATACTTCGTAATGATCGAGAAATCCGGGATGCGCTGCTTCAAAGCATTCGGCATCTGCTGCGGAGCAGCTTATTTCATCGGAAGTTTCCTATTCTTCCGATCGAATGGAGCTGACGCTGACTATAACTTCGAGACCCTGGTGCTCTTGGTATTCTTGTTCGGCGTTTTTGCCCGGCAGATGTTTCGGCCGAGCACGAAGCAAGCACCGCTGGAAACGATGGCATACACCTTGTTCGGGTTGCTTTACGTCTCCTGGTTATTCAATTTTTTGACGAAGATCATTTACGTAGTTCCGCGAGACCCGAACGGCCATACGGTTGGCCAATTCTACGTCATTTATCTTGTAATCGTAACGAAGTTCAGTGATATGGGCGCGTATCTCGTCGGCAGCAAGATCGGACGTCATCTGATGGTTCCGCATATCAGCCCGGCCAAAACCTGGGAAGGGTTCATCGGCTCACTGGTATTTGCGGCGCTGGGAAGCTGTTTATCGCTTCTGGTGCTACCCCATGAGTTGCACGCGCTGAACTGGTTACACGCATTGCTCCTGGGCATGCTGATTGGCTTAGCTGCCGTGGTCGGCGATCTCGGTGAATCGATCTTGAAAAGAAGTACCGGTGTGAAAGACTCCGGTTCTGTGTTGCCCGGAATCGGCGGTGTGCTAGACCTGATCGATAGCCTCTTGTTTACAGGTCCTTTGCTTTACTTTTATCTTAGGCTCTTAGCCCAATGAGAAAACGCCGAGTCATTCTCCTAGGCGCTACCGGGTCGATTGGGTCTAGTGCCATCAAAGTCGCGGAAACCATTCCCGATCGAATGCAGATCGTCGGCATGGCGGCCAAGCGCAATGCCCGGCTGTTAGCTCAAGCCGCGAACCGCGCCCGCCCGGAGGCAATTTGTTTGGTCGACGAAGCTCACCTGGATGAACTACGATCCTGTTTGGATTATTCGCCGGAAATTCTTACCGGTGAGCTGGGCCTGGAAACGCTTGCGCGCAGCGGCGGTGCGGACCTGGTACTAGTCGCGATCGTCGGTACTACTGGATTAAAGCCCGCTCTGGCCGCGATTGAGACGGGAAAAGACCTCGCCGTCGCAAGCAAAGAGATTCTGGTCATGGCTGGCGAGACTGTGATGACCCAGGCCGGCCAAAAAGGCATAAAAGTGCTGCCTGTGGATAGTGAGCACAACGCGATTTTCCAATGTTTGGAAGGTAAACCAAAGCATGAAATCAGAAGTCTTATTTTGACGGCCTCCGGCGGGCCATTCCGGACATTGAGCTCGGAACGCCTGGCATCCGTGACCGTCGCTGATGCTCTCAATCATCCAACCTGGAAGATGGGCCGTAAAATCAGTATCGATTCGGCGACCCTCTTCAACAAGGGACTCGAGATGATCGAGGCGCGTTGGCTTTTCGACATCCCCATGGCTCAAGTCCAAGTTCTGGTTCACCCGCAAAGTATCGTGCACTCGATGGTCGAGTTTGTAGACGGTTCATTGCTGGCACAATTGAGCCATTCTGACATGTGTTTCCCGATCCAATACGCCGTTACCTGGCCTGACCGGGTTCCTAACGCCTTGAAACCGCTCCGACTGGCCGAGCTTGGACGCCTGGAGTTTGAAGAACCGCGCTATGACGATTTCCCAGCCTTGCGGCTTGCAAGACAGGCGGGCGAGAACGGAGGAACCATGCCCGCCGTTTTGAATGCCGCCAATGAAATTGCCGTCGAAGCGTTTTTGGAAGGCCGGATTACTTTCCCGCGGATCTGGTCTTTGGTTGAGAACGCAATGAATCGATCGGACAATTTTGCCAGACCAAGCCTGGATGATATAATCCAGGCTGACGGCAAGGCCCGCGATTCGGTTCGGGAGGCGTTGGCGCAATAGAATATGATCCTGAATATCTTAAGGGTAGGGTTGATCGTTTTCGAGGTCCTGCTCATCTTCAATCTGCTCATCATCGTCCACGAGCTTGGACACTTTCTCGCAGCTCGCTGGCGAGGCTTACATGTAGACAAATTTGGCGTCTGGTTCGGCCGGCCAATTCTAAGGCGCACGATCGGAGGCGTTGAGTTCTGCCTGGGTTGGATTCCGGCCGGCGGATTTGTGTTGCTGCCTCAGATGGCCACCATGGAAGCCGTTGAAGGTAAGTCCGGGGTCAGCGGCTCAGATCTGCCACCCATCAAGCCGCTTGACAAAATCATTGTGGCGGCGGCGGGGCCGCTCTTCAGTTTTTTGTTAGCCTTGGTTTTCGCAACGATCGTCTGGATCGTCGGCCGGCCAATGGCTGAAGCGGATACTACCACGACCATTGGCTACGTGGCGCCGGACGCGCCGGCCGCCAAAGCCGGTTTCAAACCGGGCGACAAAGTTCTGGAAGTCGATGGTCATCCTGTAAATCGGTTCAATGGGATGGTCGACAGCATTACCTGGTACGTCGTCCGCAGCGAAGGAGCGACTATCCCATTTAAAATTCAGCGGGGCGATCAGATTCTGAGCATCAATTCTGGCTTCGATAAGCCGGAGACCCCGGGTTGGGAACGAAAGTCATTGCGCCAAGTAGGGTTGCAACCGGCTATTACGCCGATTGTTGCCAAGGTAGCGCCAGATTCGGAAGGCGCGAAAGCCGGGCTGGAAGCAAACGACGAAGTCGTCGATATCGGTGGCCAGAAGATTTACTACCTCAAGCAAATATCCGAATGGGCTCAGAAACATTCCGGACAGCCTCTCCCACTTACGGTCATCCGCGACGGACGAACTTTGCACATCGATATGCAGCCGGGTCGTCTCGTGATTGCCGGCATTATCCAGAATAGCCCGGCGGATGTTGCCAAGTTGCAGAAAGGCGACGTAATCATCGCGCTGAACGATCAGCAGATCTATGACATCGATGCGATCAACCAGTATGTGGATGCCAATCCGGACAAAGTACTCACTCTGACGGTTCGACGCGAGGGCCAAACACTCTCCGTCCGGATCCGGCCCGCGGTACCGGATCGCCCCCTGTCGCAGGAAGGAAAAACGCATCCGATCATTGGTTTCTACACTGGCGAGAGTACGGACGGAATTACCTGGGATGCGGGCGGCAAATTGACGACTGCTCACATCTCCCCGATTGAACAGGTCTCTGCCGGAGTAGAGACAATCACGAACACGATCGGTGCGCTGCTCTCACCACAGTCGGATATCAAGCTACAGCACATGAGTGGCCCGGTGATGATCATGCGGACCTATTACCTGCTGTTTCAAAGCGAATTTGGTTGGCAGCTGGCCCTATGGTTCAGCGTCGTATTCAACATCAACCTGGCAATCATTAACCTGCTGCCTATCCCGGTGCTTGACGGTGGGCATATTCTCTTGGCCATCCTGGAAGCAATCCGGCGGCGGCCGCTCAATATTCGGGTGCTCGAAGTGTTGCAGGGCGCCTGCGCGATCTTGCTGATTGGATTCATGCTCTACGTCTCCTTCTATGATGTGCAGGACTCCGTTGGCGGGAACCAGAAACCGGCGTTTAATCATCCCGCCCAACCTGCGCCTTCCGACAACCAATGAAGAATCCAGCGTACTGTCCCGATCCTTGGGTTTATCAGCGCCGGCGTACGCGGGTGGTTAACGTCGGCAACGTCGGTGTTGGTGGCGACAACCCGATCCGAGTCCAATCCATGTTGACCTGTGACACCATGGACACAGAAACCAGCATTCAGCAGACTCTGGATTTGGTGAAGGTCGGTTGCGAAATCGTCCGGATCACAGCCCCAACCGTAAAAGACGCCAAGAACCTAAGATTAATTAAACAAGGTTTGCTCGAGCGGGGTTGCGATGTGCCAATCGTGGCCGATATCCACTTCAAGCCGGAAGCCGCTCTTGAAGCCGCGCAATGGATCGAAAAGGTTCGGATTAATCCCGGGAACTACGCGGACTCGAAGAAGTTCGTCGTCAAAGAATATTCTGACGAACAATATCAAGACGAGCTGGCGCGGATCCGCGGGCGATTCACTCCGTTGGTCAAACTGTGCCAAGAGCGCGGCGTCAGCATGCGGATCGGCACCAATCACGGCTCCCTCAGCGACCGTATCATGAACCGATACGGTGATACGCCGCTTGGCATGGTGGAGAGCGCGCTAGAGTTTGCGCACATCGCTCGCGACCTCGGCTACCACGATTTCATCTTCTCCATGAAAGCAAGTAATCCGAAGGTGATGATCTGCGCCTATCGCTTGCTGGTTTCTCGGCTATACGCAGAAGGACCGGATTGGAATTATCCGCTGCATCTCGGCGTGACTGAGGCCGGCGATGGCGAAGACGGTCGGATTAAGAGCGCCATCGGGATTGGTTCGCTCTTGGCCGATGGCCTCGGCGACACCATCCGGGTTTCATTAACCGAGGACAGCGTACACGAGATTCCCGTCGCCCAGGCGCTAGTGGCCCCTTATAACGCCGTCAACGCCGCGAGCGCCGAAAACGGAACCAATCACGAATCACCAATCACCAATCACCTTACCCTTCTCACCTCTCACGTCTCACCTCTCACTTCTCACTTCGATACGCTCCCTTTCGATCCATTTCACTTCGAGAAACGGGAGACCGAAAAAATCCAAGTGAACGGCGTGGATCTCGGGGGTGAGGAATTGATTCGAGTAGCCATATCTCAGGGCAACTTTGAAAAGATTGCGCATAAGGTCGACAAGATGGGCGATTTCAAACCCGAAATCGTCGTAGAAGAATCCGGGGTTGTAGCTGTCGATCCGAGAGATGAGGCCAAGATTGCTGAGATCAACAGCAACTCACAACCCTGTTTGGTGACGGTCTCCGATCACATCGGTCTGCCCACCATAACGGCATTTCGACTCCTGGCAGCTCAGCTACAAGCGCGACATCCAATCCTGTTGAAGGACACCCTGGTCCCATCATCGGACGGTCAAAAGGATTTTGTACAAACGTTGCTGGAATCGGCGACCAATCTTGGGGCACTGATCTGCGACGGTATCGGTGACGCGATCCTGGTGCAGGGAGAACAAGCGCCCGGCCAATCATTGCGGCTGTCTTACAATATTCTCCAAGCTGCCGGCAGCCGGATCTTCAAAACCGATTACGTTGCCTGCCCTTCCTGTGGCCGGACGTTGTTTAACTTGCAAACCACCACGGCCAAGATCAAGGCCTCCACCACTCATCTGAAAGGAGTCAAGATCGCGATTATGGGGTGTATCGTAAATGGCCCTGGTGAAATGGCTGACGCCGATTTTGGCTACGTCGGCGGCGCTCCTGGCAAGGTGAATCTTTACGTCGGTAAAACCGCCGTGAAGTTTAATATCCCCGAAGCAGAAGCCGTCGATCGGTTAGTCGATCTAATCAAAGAGCACGGCCGCTGGGTGGAAAAACCGGTCGAGGCTGCTGAAGCAGCTGAAATGGTGGCATAGTCCGGGAGAGATTGTTCGCCACGGCCTCGCAAGCGAGGCACCGCTCCACGGTTCCAACTGCATCTTGATGCCCGGCCCTAGTCCATCCATTTCGTGTCGATTCGCGTCCATTCGTGGTTTAGTTTCACAAAGATCGGGATTCCGTTCTCATGAGTGTTCGACCACATGCCCCACCGCTAACAGAGCAAGATTACTACAATCTACCGGAAGGCAGCAGATACCAGCTAATCGAAGGTGATCTCTACATGGCTCCCGCCCCGAACCTTTACCACCAAACGATTCTCGGTAACCTAGCTTTCGCGCTCCGTTCCTATGTGGAACAGAATCCAATCGGTATCCTGTTCCAAGCTCCCACCGATGTTTTCTTCAGTCGGGAAAGCATCTGGCAGCCGGACCTTTTTATCGTGCTGAATTCTCGGCGACACATACTCACAATCAGGCGTTGCGAAGGAGCTCCCAATTTCATTGCCGAGATTCTATCTCCTAGCAGCCAAGACCTGGACTTACACACAAAAAAGGTAGTGTACGCTCGCGCAGGCGTCGACGAGTATTGGATTCTAGATCCAGAGAGCAACGAACTTTTGATTCATCGGTTTGACGACAACCCAAACAATCCGATCGCTCGTCTCAAGCCGCCTGAGAAGGCCACTAGTTCTCTTTTCCCAGGATTAGCCATCGACTTAGACCACCTCTTCCGCCGGGTTATTTAGGCTACGTCGTGAGTTGCAGATACTGTTTCCGGTTATCTCGTTGGTAGTCGGTTATGAAGAACCTTGAGGAGATTAAGCTGCACGACCGGAATGAATCGGCCTCTTTAGTCAAGCGCCCCGAGCCCTCTTTGAAATCGGCACACGACGCAGAGCGTAGATAACAACAGTGCACACAGCGAAAATCGCGTTGTTCACCACGGCCTCGCAAGCGAGGCACCGCTCCACGGGCTCCGACCGCAGGCGCCACTTGCATGAATCCGGAAACCGCTTTCGTTTCTCTGCATGACTGGATCGCTACCGAATATTGGCTTTGTGGGCCTGGGCTGGCCCGGTGAACGTCACGCAGAAGGCGTTATCGCTTCCTCGCTCGGCGCCGTGCATGCCGCCTGTGACCTTAACCAGGAACGGCTCGAAAAATTTGTCACCACATTTCGCCCAGCTCGAGCGTTTACGGATTTCAAGGAGATGCTCAATGATTCCGCTCTCGATGCGGTCGTGATCAGTCTGCCAAACGCCCTCCATTATCCGTTCTCACTGCAAGCATTGCAGGCTGGCAAACATGTCCTTTGCGAAAAGCCGCCTACGATGAACGCGGGTCAGATGAAGACGCTGCACGAAGAAGCGCAGAAACGCGGGCTGGTTTATTATTTCGGCCGCCAGATGCGGTTTTCGCCAGCGATGCAAGCCGCCAAGACACTCGTCAAAGAGCGGCGTTTAGGTGAGATCTATTTCGCTGAGACCATGTGGGTGCGCTCACGAGGAACCCCGGATGGTGTTGACGGCTGGTTCACCGAGCGATCTAAGGCCGGCGGCGGCGCCATCATCGACCTCGGTGTCCATGCGATTGACGCGGCTTGGTACCTGATGGGTACGCCTCAACCGCGAGCGATATCCGCGCAGACCTACCAAAAGTTTCCCCAACTGGTTAAGAACAACGTATTCGACGTCGAGGACAACGGATTCGGCATGATCCGGTTCGAGAACGGCGCCACTCTTTCGTTCAAGGTCTCCTGGGCATCGAATGTGCAGGACGATATCCCGCTGAGTTCGAAACGCGGCCGTTCATTACTCTCGACCTTGGTTTACGGACCTAAAGGGTCGATCAGGATCATCGACGCGTTTGAGGCGGATGCAGACAATTTCCCTTCTCCGATCGTTTTCTTTGAAGACCAAGACGGAACACCTGAAAAAGTGGACGTCCCGGTGCAGGACGTTCGAGGAAGTGCTCTCCGCGCGCACGAGTTTCGCGGACAGGCAACTAACTTCCTCCGCTGCATCCGCGGCGAAGAGGCCGCCGTTAACAGCTCAAGCCAAGCCGTTCAAATCATGGAAATGCTCGACGCTATTTATCGCTCGAGCCAGTTAGGGAAAGAAGTCACGATCGACTGATATCGTTGAGTGATAAGCGCCAGTTCACCACGATTCGACGGTGACATCGCCGACTACATCCTCTCCGACGGCCAACAGCTGGCCAAAGAAATCTGAGGGATCGAGCTTCCGAATGCTAAGAAGAGCTTGTAGCTGGGGGCCTTCCGGCAGCAATCCATCAAAGAAAGGCGGGAAGCGATCAAAGTGCCATTGGCGCCGCCTTGTCGACCTCGTCAGAGAGACTGGCGGCCCTTGGTAGTCAGGCAGTATCAGATGACGATGCCCTCTGGTCACCACGGCCTCGCAAGCGAGGCACGCTCCACGGTCCGCCTACCAGACCTGCCCGCTCGTCCCGGTCGGAAACGGCAGATACTGATAAACCCAAGTCTCGGACAGAACCTTATCGCCGTTCTTCAAGTAAAGCCGCATATCGACCGGATCATTACCGCTAGCAGTCAGATCGAATTGAGCGCGCCAATGTCCGGGTACGCCGTCTGGAACTGCTTCCGCAAAGATATAGGAAAAGGTACCTCGCGACGCCCACAGAACGGGCTCCGGTTTAACTCCAAACGGGAGATCAACCAACGGTCCTCCCAAGAACTCAACCATGAATTTCCGCACCCCTTGCGGACGTGGTTGACCTGGGACACCCCCATTACCCAGCCGGGTAGCGACGCAACGGGCGAGAGGTGACGGAAATGGCTCGTCGGCTAACCAGTGGAGCCGGTAACGCAGACGATAAGAATTCCCTGCTTTAGCGGGATCCGCCGGAACCCACATCGCACCGATGTTATCGTGAGTCTCATCATCGGTCGGGATCTCGACTAATTGAACCGTTCCCTTTCCGAAAGGATTCAGGGGCTCGATCCATAAACTCGGGCGCCGATCGTAAAAGACGCCGTCCAGATAATGATCAAAATCCCGGTCCCGTTGCAGCAAGCCATATCCCCGAGGGTCAGTATCACTGAAAGACGAGACCTCGACGTGCTGTGGATCATTCAATGGCCTCCAGATATGTTCGCCGGCAGAGGTCCAGATGGCCAAGCCATCCGAATCATGCACCTCGGGCCGCCAATCTATCGCAGTCGGCTTTTTGGTTTCTGAAAACCAATACATCGAAGTCGCCGGCGCAATTCCGAGTCGCTCCACGTCTTTGCGCAAGAAAAGAGCAGGCTCCACTTCCATGATGACGCCTTTAGCGCGGTGTAGATCGAACCGATATGCGCCCGCTATACTCGGCCCGTCCAGCATGGCATAGACCGTCATGACGTCCGCATCGGATTTCGGTGTCTCGAAATAAAATTCGGTAAAATTAGGAAACTCCTCCGGCCGATCCGGCTCGGTTATGTTAATCGCAATACCCCGGGCCGATATGCCGTACTGATAAAGCTCTCCGATCGTCCGAAAATAGGAAGCGCCAAGAAAGGCCGCCCAGTCATTTTTACGCCAGTCCAGTTTCGCTTGGTCCCCCAGCCGGCTCTCTTGTATTCTGAACCCGGCGAACCCTGTCCCCTTCGAAAGAAGTCGCGCCGGACTATCCGCCGGCATATCAAAGTAGGTGCCATCATAAATGATTTCATGAGCCGACGAGGCCGACGGACCATTGTCAATCACATACATCCGAACCGGCGTCCGATCGTAGAGGCCCAGATGGAAAAACGTTATCGGATAGCGCCCAGGACCGTTTGCAAAGAGCGCGTATTCCGGCTTGAAATGGATTTTACTGAGCGCGTCGTAATTGATCTTATCGAGAATGTCGCTGGGCGGAGCCGGCGGCTCTACGTACGGCCGGCTAGCGGCGTCTTTAGCCCGGGCGATTAGCCCATCAAAGGAGAACGGACTACCGTCACCAAATTTCAGGCTGGGTGCAGAATCAGCCGAAGATCTGATACCCAACGCTGCTAGGGTAGCCGTGGCTCCGGCCGACACAATAAAAGTACGGCGGTCCATCATGAACTCGATTCCTTCGAAGACAAAGCCTCATCCGAGAAGGAACGAGGAACGATAAAAAGGCCAACAATTCTTCGCATCTTTTGAAAACGTACCGCCGGAAAAGCCTAGTGTTAATGGCGATCCGTCAGATTTTCAAGTGATGCTGGATTGCTGAATGTTGATGATAGCCGACCGGGATGGGTGCCGGGAAGCACGGTTTGGGACCGGGAGGTATCGCGTCCTCGCGATCCGTCGTTCCCGAAGCCGAGGACCTGTTGCCAATCGTGGACGAAAATGGACCTCCAAATGGTGGCACGTCCTCGCGGCGCGCGGGGATCCTCCGTCGCTAAAGCTATGGCGGACAGGCAGCGCGCCCTCCCCGGACCGGCCTCGTAATCGTTTGGTTTTTCGGGAGTCTCGCCCTACCCGGCTTCCTCTGTGCCCGCCGTTACCGGCACCTCTTCGGAGGTATTGGAAGTATTGGAAGCAGCAGTCCCTTCCAGTTCCGGCTCTTCTTCTCGTTTGGTCAAACGAACGCCGACCAATTTACTAATCCCGTGCTCTTCCATGGTAACACCATAGAGCACATCGGCTTTGGCGATCGTCCGTTTGTTGTGAGTGATCACTACAAACTGACTTTGATGCACAAACCGGTCCAGGATCTTGATGAACCGATTAATATTCGACTCGTCCAACGGCGCATCCATCTCGTCCAGCACACAGAACGGGCTCGGTTTAACCATGTAGACGGAAAATAGCAAAGCAACCGCAGTCATGGTCTTCTCGCCACCGGATAACAAGGTAATCGATTGCAGCTGTTTACCGGGCGGTTTGGCAATGATCTCAATTCCGCTTTCCAGGGGATCGGCATCGTCAATCAGCAACAAGTTTGCTTTACCGCCGCCAAACAGTTCGCTGAACATCTCTTGGAAATTCTTGCGAACCTCTTCAAAAGTCTCTGCAAACAACTTTTGGGTAGTGGCATTGATCTGGTTGATAATGTCTAGGAGTTCCCCTTTGGCTTTAACCAAATCGTTATGTTGGTTTTCTAGAAAGCGCTGCCGTTCTTCGAGCTCGTCGTATTCCTGGATTGATTCCAGATTGACCGGACCCATTCCATCCAGGCGTTCGGTCATCTCGCTCACGATTGCCCTGGTTGACTCCCAATCTTCCTCTCGCAGGTTCGCGATGTCGGCCACGCCGTCTGCCAACTCGGTGTCCATTGCCGCCTTCAAACGACTGCGTTGTTCTTTTAGCGACTTAAGGAACGCTTCCCATTCCGGTTGAAACGTATTGAGATCGATTTGATAACGTCGCTGAACCTGCTCCAGCAAACTATCCAACCGCAAACGAAACTGGGTCGATCTTACCTCTTGTTCTCCGCGTTGTTCCTGATGGTCAATTAATTGTTTACGGAGCTGTCTCAGGTTCAACTCTACTGCCTCCACCGATGCGACCCGGGTCGATTTCTCACCGGTTAACCGTTCGACCTCGAGCTCAGCAGCTTCCTGTTCCTGCTGGAGCGATGCATTCTTCTGTTGGAGGGCATCGTTTTCCTGTTCCAGTTGTTCAATGCGCGCTAGATAGTTCCGAACATCGCCCTGCCGGCTGGAAATCAACTCTTGTAGTTCCACAATCCGGTTCGCTAACGGCTGTCTTTGCCGGTTCAAGTCTTCCCTCCGCTGTCGCTCAGTGGCAACTCGGACTTTTAGCTCATTGAGCGAGTCGACCAGCGATTCTTCAGTGCCTCTCAACGCCTCGACCTGCGCTAACGCCGCGCCCAGTCTTTCTTGGAAATTAGCGGCCTCCTCCCCCAGCTTCGTCAGCTCGCTCTCAAGCAGCCCAGTTTTGGCGGTGGCGCTTCTCAAGCGCTCCTCAGTATTCTGTTTCTCCCAAGTAAGACTTTTTACTTTGCCTTCAACGTCACGCAGCTCGCGGTCCAGTAAAGCAATCTGACCCTGAACCGTCGATTCGAGAACCTGAGCTTGTTGAAGCGCCTCTCGATTTTCGCTGATCTTTTGGTGGGTGTCGGCTAATCGGGTTTCAACTTCGGCTTGGCTCTGTTGAGCGGCATCCAGCTCGGCTTGGAGTTGAGTGCAAGCATCAGCCAGCTCCCGCATCTGCACTTTGCGTCTCAGAACAGAACTGCCGTCATTCCCCCGTATACCGGCAAAGACCACACCGCGTTCCGAAATAAATTCCCCGCTTGGAGTAGCGACCGCTACGTCCGCATTTTGCCGGGTGATTCGTAAAGCGGTGTCGAAATCCGGCGCTAAGGCAACGTTGCCCAGCAACTTATTTACCAAAGGCGCAATTTCAGGGCGGGTTTTAACCCGATCCAGGGCCCAGCCCATCGCTTCTGCCGGAAGAGTCTGGATTTGAACCGGGGCCAGCCGGGAAACGGCATCGATTGAGACTAACCCGGCTCTTCCTTCTTTAACGTCCATTAATTGACGGCTGATTGCTTCCGCCACGTCACGATCCGCCACCAAAACAACTTGGAGATGATGATCGAGAGCAGCCTCGATCGCCGGAACGAATTCGCTACTCACCTCAAGGGAATTAGCCAGTACCCCAAGAACGCTGGATCGAAACAGCGATGGATCGTTCAACCCTCTCAGCACCGCTTGGGTTCCAGAGTCCAACCCTTCGCCTTCGCGATTCAGTTGAGAGAGCACCTCGAGCTTCGATTCGCGTTCTGCCAAGCTACGTTGCTTGCGCGCGATTGCCGCAACCATCTCCTGTAGCATCCGCTGTTGATTGACCCCATCATGTTCGCTATCCCGAAGCGCGTCGCGGCAACTTTGCACCTGCCCACCCGCCTGTGCCATCTCTGTTCGACTCTGTTCCAGTTGGGATCGGACTTGGTCGCGCCCGCTCTCTGCCTGGCGAAGCTCTTGTTCCACCAACGTCAAACGAGTCTGACTGCCTTCTCGCTGGTTCAAGACGTTTGCCAGTTCACCGCGAATGCTCGCGGTTCGATTTTCTCTTAGCTGGACTTCCTGTTGAAACCGTTGAGCCTCGCGCTCCTGATCCAAACGCCTCGCTCGCGAGTCGCTGACTTCCCGCTGGTGTTCCTCTAAGCGTTCCTCCTCCGCTCTCAAACTTTCAAACAACTCCGCGAGTTGATGATCAGTCTCTTCTAGCTGGCCCTCTTGAATCAGCAGTTTTTCCTGAGCAGCAGACACATCAGATTCATACCTGCCGATCAACCCCGAAGCTTCGCGCGCCCGTTCTTCGTTGAAGGAGATCCGGTTGATAGCAACGTCGATCCGATTCTTGATGTCTTGGCCCGTCTGGCGCACCACCAGAATCTCTTCTTCCAAAGCTTCAAGCTCGTGGCGTTGATCAGCCAGACCAAACTCTTGAGACTCGATCTGTTCCTCCAGAGAAACCTGTATCGACCGAAGTTTCTCCACTTGTTCATTCGCCAGCACGATGTCGGCCTTTAGCTGCTCTGAATTCCGAAACGAGAGATGCAGGTCGAGTACCCGTAACTCATCGAACAGCGCCCGGTAGCGGCGTGCTTTGCCGGCCTGGCGTTGGAGCGAACCGATCTGGCGCTTCACTTCCTTCATGATGTCCGTCAACCGAAGGAGATTGGCGTCGGTGTACTCCAGTTTTCTGAGGGCCTCTTTCTTCTGAGCCTTATATTTCGTAACCCCAGCTGCCTCTTCGAAAATTGCCCGCCGGTCTTCCGGCCTGGAGCTTAAGATCTGGTCGATCCTGCCTTGCTCCATGATCGAATAGGCTGCTCGGCCGACCCCGGTGTCCATGAAGAGCATCTGAATGTCTTTCAGCCGGCAGGGAACCCGATTGAGGAGATAGTCTGAACGGCCGTCCCGATAAACTCGCCGGGTGATATTGACCTCGTTAAATTCGACCCCCAGATCTTTTTCACACTCCGCGAAGGTCAGCGAGACCTCGGCCATACCAACCGCCTGTTTCGTATCGGTCCCGCTAAAGATAACGTCCGCCATTTCCCCACCGCGAAGGGCCTTGGCCGACTGCTCGCCCAAAGCCCAGCGGATAGCGTCCAGCACATTCGATTTTCCACACCCGTTCGGCCCGACGATTGCCGATACCCCGCGGTGAAGATTCAGCGTAGTTCGCTGAGCAAAGGATTTAAATCCAGTTAATTCGATCGACTTTAGATACATGGGTCTGAACGATCGAACGCTAGACAACTATGGGTTCCCTGACAAGACGAAAAATACAATCTTTAGGACTCTGTTGAGGAGTAACCACAAGATATTGGGGTCAGGTCGGTCGACCGCATATTGGTAGGGCGAGGCTCCCGAAAGGCCTAAAGCTATGGTACCAGAGGTTTTTAGATGATGCGACGCTCCGGCAAGCGAATTGGGTCGGAAAACGCGCCGAGCCGTGGTCTATGAGGTGGCAGTGGATGAAACGTGGCAGATCAGGGGAGAGCGGCTCGGCACGTTTCCTGGCCTAACATTGCTCCGGGCATCGAATGATTCCTCTCCCTCCGATGACGTCCGCCGGTCTTTCGGGAGCCTCGCCCTACCAATCAATCGCCGTTCGTTAGCAGCTTGACAGGGGTCGGCGAGGGCTGCGGGGCCTTACCATGAAGAAACGGATTCTGCTCCGGCTGCGGCGCCTTCCGAATTACTGCTACCGGTGTCGATACAGGGGTTGCACCGTCCACAGTGTAAACCTGGTCGCGCAGGCCCGGGAGTGGAGAGTACCCTTCAAAACGGGCCACCAGATCCGGGTCACTCTTATTCGGGGTTCCATTCGGGAGCTTGAAATCAAACACGCTGACTCCGAACCTTCTCTCACCATTGTATGATCGGCCATCGCTCGCGCCGACCATCACCCGCTTATTAGTCCCTTTTTCTTTGCCCAGGTAGATCATGACATGAGTGACTGGGACATCGCGGTCTACCTTGTAAGTGCCGGACCAGAACATCAGGTCGCCTGGCCGGAGTTCTTCGAGCTCGAACGTGTCAGCGTTCCGGCTGAGCACCGAACGAAAGTTTCCATTTTTTCGAACCCAGAGATACTGGTCGCTCGACTGGCGGGGAACGTCTTTGTATCCGGCGTTGCTCAAAACATAGTAGATAAACCCGGAGCAATCCATACCACCGCTGGCAGGATCGTCTGACCCGTAGGTGTAGGCCAAATTCCTTTTCGTTAACTCAAGCGCAGAGCGGATCAAATCCTGAACCCGTTGAGGTTGGCTATCGAAATCCTTGAGTTGGCTTGGATCGAGCGAGGCAACTGCAACCGGCTGGTTCTGCGGGCTCGGCTTTGGAGTCTCTTCAGGCGTTGGCGTGGGCTTGCTGTCTTCCGACTTTTCCCGGTGCTTCGCATGTTTTGGAGGAGATGAGTCCTCGTCGTCATCCACCGAGTTTTTCTTCGCTTTCGGTTTCTCCGCGCTCTCATCCTCCCTGTCAGAACTGCTGCGGGCGGACTCTTCCGTCGTCAGTTTAGACTTCGGCGAAGGAGACGGGGAAGCGTGACGTTGCAGAGTAGATGAATGATGATGGATCCGCTTTTTTGCTGGAGTAGGGGTCGCCTCCTCTTGCAGCTGCTGTCTTACAGTCCGACCCCATTTATCCAATGAGCGATAAACGGCGTCCAAAGGGTTATCATCGCCCCTTACCTCGGAGGCCGCAAAAGCCAGCAACGAATAAGCTGGCGCTAAAACCAGATATCTCATGTCCCTTTCGCAATCTCCTCGAGGAGATTCCTATTTAGACGGATGCCGGCCGTGAAATTATCAACTGGGAAATTTTCATTGGGCGAATGAACTCTGGCATCCGGCAGGGCTAAACCGAGTAAGAGCGAATCTAAGCCAAGAACATCTTTGAAGCTCTGGATAATCGGCAAGGTGCCACCCTCTCTGACAAAAGCGATAGGTTGGTCGAACGTTTGCTTCAACGCCCGTTGGGCCACCTTCCCGTAGCCGGAATCCGGGCTTACCAAGTATGGTCTTCCTTGATGTTGATAAAGTATTTCAATCTCGACGGATTGCGGGCAGATCTTGGTTAGGAATTTTGTGATCGTCGTTCGCAGCTCAGTCGGATCCTGGTCCGGCACCAGACGGAATGAGAGCTTAGCGAATGCTTTACTGGGAACGATGGTCTTGGGTCCTTCTCCTTGATATCCGCCTCCGATACCGTTGACTTCAGCGGTAGGCCGCGCCCAAACCCGTTCCAGCGTGCTGAATCCGACCTCGCCCGCTAACACGGGGGATCCTGTCTGGGCCAACCATTGGCTGTCGTTGTAAGGAAGTTTGGGCCAAAGTTCCCGTTCCCAATCGGCAATCGGCTGGACGCGATCATAAAAACCTGGCACAGCCACTCTGCCGTCCGAGTCGTGCAACTGGGCGATCATCTCAGTGAGAACAGTGGCTGGGTTAGCAACGGATCCTCCAAAGATTCCGGAATGGAGGTCGGCCGCCGGCCCGCGAAGGCGAACCTCAAGACAAAGAATCCCCCGCAGACCATAGCTGAATGTCGGTATTCCCGGACCTACCATCCCAGTATCCGAAATCGCTATGATGTCCGCCGCTAACTCCTTGGCGTAAGTTTTCAGGAATTCCTCTAGAGTCGGACTCCCAGTCTCTTCTTCTCCCTCGATAATAAAGGTGACATTAACAGGAAGCTCCCCTTTCTCTTTTAATGCCTGTTCTACGCCCAGGATGTGCGCCAGAATTTGCCCCTTATTATCAGTAGCGCCCCTGGCGAAAATTCTGCCGTCGCGCACAGTCGGCTCAAACGGCGGCGTTTCCCATAGATCCAACGGATCAGCAGGTTGGACATCGTAATGACCATAAATCAGCACGGTCTTTTTCCCGGGAGAATGAGGGGTCTTGGCCAAGATCACCGGTTGCCCCGCCGTAGCGATCTTGCTCGCTTCCAGCCCTGCTTTCCGCAGACGGTTGGTTAACCAATCCGCGCACGCATCAACATCGGGTTTGTACTTGCTATCCGCCGAGACAGAGGGGAATCGGAGAAACTCGAGAAGGTCATCGATCATTCGTTACTGATACACCTTAGAACAACGCCGACAACGAGCGACAACGAGCGACAACGAGCGACAACGAGCGACAACGCCGGGAACGTTCGGACCGCGTGTGGAGGGGAGCCGCTTTGGCGCGTGCCCTAACGCCGGCCGAAATTTGTTCATATCATTAGCCTGACCTGAAAATGTGAAGGCAAGCGGCTCCCGGGAACTACCCAGCGCATGTTTCGCCCGACGGCTTCGTTGTTCTGTTTTCTACGCGGCGGATAGAACTTCGGACCACTGGGTTATTCCCGGGAGCCGCCTGTTTAACACACATCTCAGCGACGCTCGTGGCATAGCAAAGTTGCGAGACTCTGGCACACGCGCCAAAGCGGCTCCCCTCCAGGCGCTGGAACCTTCGCCGACCTCGCTCATTCCGGCGTTGTCGGCGTTGACGGCGTTACCACCGTCGGTAGGCTCAGGTCATGCTCGACATTCGTCTCCTAAGGGAAAAACCGGACTTTGTTCGTGAACGCCTGGCCACCCGCGGAGGAGACCTGTCTTCCCAAGTCGATGCGATACTGATGCAAGACGCGGAAAGGCGCCGAGCCGAGACCGAGCTGCAGAAACGCAATGCGGAACGAAACCGGATAAGTAAAGAGATCGGCCAGCTTCGGGCCAAAAAAAAACCTAGCGCTGAGTTGGAAGCGCAGGTCCGCAAAATCGCTGAGGAGATTGCGGTGTTAACAGACGAGGTAAATCAGGCAGATGAGCGGCAGAAACTGCTTCTGCTGAATCTGCCAAATTTGCCGCATGCAACTGTGCCGGTGGGAGCAAACGCCGACGCGAACCCGGTGGTGCGCACTTGGGGTGAAGCACCGGTCTATTCTTTTCCGTTGCGCGATCATGTTGATCTCGCCACCGATCTTCGCTTAATCGACTTCGAGCGCGCGGCCAAAATCAGTGGCAGCGGCTTTATCTGTTTTACACACCTGGGTGCGCGCCTCCAGCGGGCTCTAATTCAATTCCTGCTTGACCTACATACAGAAAAACACGGGTACATCGAGACCGCGCCGCCGTTCTTAGTTCGGCGTGAAGCGATGGTCGGAACGGGACAACTTCCGAAATTCGAACAGGAGATGTGTTACGGAGTCGAAGATAACTCGCTCTATTTGATCCCAACGGCGGAAGTCCCTGTGACCAACCTTTATCGGGAAGAGATCCTTCCCGAAACAGATCTTCCAAAACGCTTCGTTGCGTACACTCCTTGTTTTAGAAGAGAGGCAGGAGCGGCCGGTAAGGAGACCCGTGGCCTGATCCGCGTGCACCAGTTCGACAAGGTCGAACTCGTAAAGATCACAACTCCGGAAACTGCGTACCAGGAGCTCGAGTTGTTGACAGCTGATGCCGAAAAAGTGCTCCAGTTACTCGGGTTGCATTATAGGACCATCGAGCTTTGCACCGGAGACATCGGCTTCAGCGCAGCGAAGACTTACGATATCGAGGTTTGGGCGCCCGGGACGGGACGGTATCTTGAAGTATCGAGTTGTTCGAATTGCGAGGATTTCCAAGCTCGCAGGATGAACCTTAAGTTCAAAGACACCGAAGGGAAGAACCGATTATGCCACACGCTCAACGGATCGGGGACCGCGTTACCCCGGCTGTTTGTGGCTTTGATTGAAACCTATCAGCAGGCCGACGGCACGATTCAGGTTCCGGAACCGCTCTGGGAATATGTTAAGGTGAAGGTTATTAAATAGGACTGGAAGCCCCGCGCCCGGAACGTCTGCCCGTCGATCTGAGCGAGGGATTTCATATTCGCTGCGATAAGTTTTCACACTCAGCCGGAAAGCCTTGGCGCAGATCGGCCTCGGTCAACATTTTTCCGCTTAGCGGTGAACGGCAAAGATGGTAAGATTGCTCCGGCCACGTGCCCACAGGACTTGACCAGTTCCGCGGAGATTTCTTCCATCTGCGTGCGGTAGATGGGCTAGGCCGGTAGGCTGCCCAGGCGTTGCCGACGATATGGCACCACCCTTGATGGATAAAGAACTTCCACTGGATGCCCGAGCGTTTTAGCAACCGTAGGAACCGAATCAAACCCTGAGCCGCGGTTCGGCGCCGTTCAGGCGTAGCCCATGGTGGGAGGCGGAAAATTCACACCGTTCGCAGACGCCATTAGCAAGGTCCAGAGCCTCCCGAACCCAAAGTGAGCCCTCGCCCATTCTGCCTTCCGGTTTAAGGAAACGAGCCGCGTTAAGGGCATGCTGTGTTCCCACTATCCCTCTCAAAAAAATGAAACTTGCTGGAATTAAATGGTTTGCCTTAGTGGCAATCCTACTAGCAGTTTTCCCGGCTCTCGCGGCCGATGTTCTTACATTTCATAATGACCCAGGCCGGACCGGACTCAACGATCACGAAACGATATTGAATCCGACTAACGTCAACGCAGACAATTTCGGTCTACTGTTCAACCTTCCGGTTGATGGCTGGGTTGATGCGCAACCCCTCTATATCTCAAGCGTCTCCATGCGAGGAGCGGGACGCAAGAATGTAGTGCTCGTAGCTACCGAGCACGATTCGGTTTACGCTTTTGATGCCGACACAGGCACACTTTGCTGGCAGGTCAGTCTGCTGGCAGGGAATGAAGTTCCGTCCGACAAGCGGGGTTGCGGAGAGATAACCCCGGAGATCGGCATCACCGCGACACCGGTGATTACACGGGAATCCGACAATCCGGGAACGGTTTACCTGGAAGCAATGAGCAAAACCGCCGGCAAAAAGTCGGCCGTTTATCACCAGCGTTTGCATGCGTTATCCCTAGCCGATGGCTCGGAACTAGCCGGTAGCCCGATAGAGATCCGAGCTTCGTTTCCTGGAAAAGGTCCGGGAAATGACGACGAAGGGCATGTCATTTTTGATCCGGCCGATTACAAGGAAAGGGCCGCTCTCCTGCTGCACAACAATGTTATCTATACCGCCTGGGCCTCACATTGCGATATCGCCCCGTATACTGGGTGGATAATCGGCTATCGCGTGAACGGTTTGGGCCGCGTAGTGGTTCTCAACGTCGACCCAAATGGCCATCCCACGAGTAAATTTCTTCCCGACGGATCCGGCAGCTCCTTCTCGGGCAGCGGCGCCGGATTATCTGCTGATAATAATGGATTTATATACGGTCTGACTGGGAGCGGGCCGTTCGGGGAGCCATCGCCCAATGGCTTCCCTAAAAACGACGACTACGGAGATACCTTTGTAAAACTATCAGACTGGCGCCTAAAGGTGATCGACTATTTCACGCCTTACAACCAAGCCGAGCAAGTGGCCGGTGACACCGCGTTGGGTTCGGGCGGCACGTTAATCTTACCGGACATGGTCACAGCATCGGGCGAGATTGTCCGTCTAGCGGTCGGTGCGGGAGGAGACGGGAATATCTATGTGGTCAACCGAGATCGCATGGGAAAGATCAATCTCAAAACCTATGATAACAGCAATGTTTACCAAGAGATCCAGCACGCTTTAGGAGGCAGCGTATTTGGAAGTCCTGCCTACTTTAACGGTTATCTCTTTTATGGAGCGGTTAACGCAACCCTCAGACAGTTCACTTTTCATGCCGGACTATTGAGCATCAACGCCACTTCGGCCACCGCCAACACCTTCAATTATCGCGGAACTACTCCCAGCGTCTCGTCAGCCGGCAACGAATCTGGAATCGTCTGGGCTTACGAGAACGCTTCTTCCGGGGATGCGGTATTGCACGCCTACAACGCGCTGGATCTAACTCAAGAGTTGTATAACAGCGCCCAGGCGCCTAATAAGCGGGACGCATTGGGCGCAGCTAACAAATTCATCGTGCCGACGATTTGCAACGGAAAGGTGTTTGTTGCCACCACAAATTCGGTAGGAGTGTTTGGCTTGTTAGCCGCGAAAGGGCCTCACGATGTTACCCAGTGGATGAAGGTCGACCGTGAAGAGGACCCTGCTGATCGGGAAGACGACAATATTCCTGTAAAGATTTCGGTGACTAACATCGGGACTGAGACAATAACGGGCCCGGTCTCGCTAGTGTTCGACGACCTAAATCCAGAATCATATGTTTTGGACCCGGATGGTTCCACCACCGTGGCGGCGCCAACTGGAAGTTTTTACATCAACTTCACTCCTTCGAGCGGCGAGCTCGTGAAAGACCAAACCGAAACCAGAATCGTTAGGTTCCGTTCCGGAACCGAAACCGTTCGGTACCGCCCGCGTGTTCTGGCGGGAGTGGGAATCCGGTGAGGGCTACATAGGTCACAGAGAAAACAGACAATTTAACAGGAAGGCCACTAAGGCCGCAAAGACGGACTGCCTCAATCCGGCACTCCCCTTTGCGGCCTTTCTGTTTATTTTTCCTTTCTTTCAGTCAGATCAATGTCCTCGACCGAAGTAGCTAAAAGGGGCGAAGTCTGTTCTCTAGGCAAAATCTGGAAGGATCGCAAGATTGGTGAGGCGAGGCTCCCGGAGACACGACTTGGTCCAGGGATGAACTCCGCCAGCCGCGAGGATAGCTGAGCACCGCCGAAAACTGCCAAGCTAGCTTGCCGACGGCGTGCCCCCCAACTCTGATATGCAAAAGAAAGTCCGCTCCAGCCCGATCGTTTGGTGAGCACGCCAGACCGGCTCAAACCCTGATACACATGCTCGCCGGCATTGCGGCGCAACGCGCCTTAGGGTCTCGTCCCATAAGTAACATGCGCTGCGCTGCGATCAAAGTGGGCAGCAATTGCCTTTTTTGTGTTCGATTTTGGAGAACGAACTGCGGTAAAACTTGGTTTACCTTCCCACCTCAGAAATCTCACAGGACGAACTCCATGAACTCCAAGTGCCTTGCCTTGGCAGCGGTCCTACTGGCCGCTTCTCCGGTTCTCGCGACCGATGTTCTTACGTTCCACAATAACCCGGCCCGGACCGGACTTAACAATCAAGAGACCATCTTGAACCTTAGCAATGTCAACCAAGACGATTTCGGTTTGCTGTTCAACTTGCCTGTCGATGGAAAGGTTGATGCTCAGCCGCTTTACGTGTCGAGCATCCAGGTCAAGGGTGTTGGACGCAAGAATGTCGTGATCGTCGCTACCGAACATGATTCGGTTTATGCATTCGACGCCGATTCCGGCACTCTTTATTGGCAGGTGAGTCTGCTGGTGGGGAGTGAGGTCCCATCAGATAACCGAGGATGTAATCAAGTAACCCCGGAAATCGGAATCACGGCCACGCCGGTGATCATCCGCGAAGCCGGTAATCCCGGGACGATCTATCTCGTGGCGATGAGCAAGGCCACCGGCAAGAAAACCACCGTTTATCATCAACGGTTGCATGCACTATTTCTGACGGACGGCTCGGAGATCGCAGGCAGCCCGGTAGAGGTCGAGGCATCGTTCCCGGGAAAAGGTCCGGGCAACGACGGCGCCGGGCACGTAATTTTTAACCCGGCGGATTACAAAGAGAGAGCTGCTTTACTACTGCATAACAACGTCATTTACACGGGCTGGGCATCACACTGCGACAATCCGCCCTACACCGGGTGGATTATCGGTTACCACGTTAGTTCGCTAGCGCGGGTACAGGTTCTCAACGTTGATCCGAATGGCCGACCTACCAGCAAGTTTCTTCCTGACGGATCCGGCAACTCTTTCTGGGGCAGCGGCGCCGGATTATCTGCCGACAATAACGGCTTTTTGTACGCGCTCACCGCAAACGGTCCCTTCGGAGAGCCGTCAACCGACGGGTTCCCCAAGAATGGCGATTATGGCGATACCTTTCTCAAACTTTCCTCCAGCGAACTGAAAGTTGAGGATTATTTCACCCCCTACAACCAAGCCACGGAAGCAGTCAACGATGACGACCTGGGTTCCGGCGGCACTCTAATCCTGCCAAACATGACCACCGCAGGAGGCGAGACCGTGCATCTGGCGGTCGGCGCAGGAAAGGACGGGAATATCTATATCGTTAACCGAAATGAAATGGGGAAGATTAATCTAAAGACTTCTGATAACAGCAATGTTTACCAAGAGGTTCAGAGCCCGTTAGGTGGCGCTGTCTTTGGGAGTCCAGCCTATTTTCACGGTTACCTCTTTTTCGGAGCGGTCAGCGCGAGCCTCAGACAATTTACTTTTAATAACGGGTTGTTAAGCACCAACCCTACATCGGCTACCCTGGGCACCTTTGGATATCCCGGAACCACACCAAGCGTCTCATCGTCCGGTAGCGAGTCTGGAATCGTCTGGGCTTACGAAAATGCGTCCTCCGGGGACGCTGTACTACATGCCTACAATGCGGTTGATCTAACTCAAGAGCTGTATAATACCACGCAGGCTCCTAATAAACGCGACGCGTTCGGCGCTGGGAACAAGTTCATCGTTCCGACCATTTGCAACGGAAAGGTATTCGCTGCGACGACAAATTCGGTCGGGGTGTTCGGCCTGTTAGTCGTCAAAGCGGCTCAGAATGTGACTCAATGGGTGAAGGTGGATCGACAAGAGGATCCTGCCGATAGAGAAGACGACAATATTGCGATAAAAATTTCGCTGACCAACACGGGGACCGAGACAATAACCGGCCCTATCTCGCTCGTGTTTGATGATCTAAATCCAGAGTCCTACGTTTTGGGCCCGGATGGTTCGACCACCACGGTAGCGCCGACTGGAAGTTTTTATGTGAATTTCACTCCCTCAACTGGTGAGCTCGTGAAGGACCAAACCGAAACCCGTGTTGTCAGGTTCCGTTCGGCAACGGAAACGGTCCAGTACCGCCCGCGTATTCTGGCAGGAGCGGGAATTCGATAAAACAGATGGATTTCACCACAAAGGCACAAAGGACACGAAGATTGGGACTACAAGACAGATTTTGGTTTCAAACTTGTGAAGTTTGTACTCTTTCTTCGCTAATCTTTTGCCCACACCTGCGACGCGCGGATTCTTTGGACAGGCCCTGAGCAATCCAACCCGTGCGATTGAGGAGCGGCTTTGCTTTCAAAGCTTCGTGCTCTTTGTGCCTTGTGGTGAAATTCCTCTGTGTCTCTGTGGTGAAAATCCGCTAATAAGAGACTACGCGCGGCAACTTCTTTGCTTCGCCGACCCAATTAGTGATGCTGGTTAAATTGGGGACAATATGGACCTGGCGTTTTGTTTCGTTCGAGGTCTTGAGTGTCTCATGCAGATGGTCCGGCTTACGCTGCGCCAATTCCTTAACCGAATCGACTCCGGATGCCTGTAGCAGCTCGGCGTATTGTCGCCCCACTCCTTTGATCCGAAACAGATCGGCCTGGTTTACCCACTTTAACAAGTGGTGCTCGTGAAAACCGGTCTTGGTGCAGAGTTCCTTCCTTCCTTTCGGAGTCGCTCCTGCCTTCAATAGGTGCTCGACGGTGGTAACTCCGACTTCAGCGAATTTCTTCGCATGCGATGGGCCAATGCCTTCGATTGTGTTGATGTGACTCATGTTCCAGGGATAGGTTACGATTTTGCCACATTTGCCTCGTCGAATTCCAGCCCAATTTTTTGAGACGTTGGGAACCTTGATAAAGCCGGCAGCGCCGGGAACGTGTCTGGAGGGGAGCCGCTTTGGGGTGTGGTGTAGAGATCTCCCGACTTTCTTTCCAGCGTCGTTGCGACCAAAACACATCTTAAAGAGGCGGCTCCCGGGAATTACCCAGCGTATTGCTTTTATCCGGCGCTTCTACTGGCCAAGCGGATTGAATTCATATTCTTACGGTAGAGCTACAAAGCGCTGGGCGATTCGCGGGAGCCGCCTGTTTAAAAAGCGTTTTGGTCCCACTCGCGCCGGGAAGAATCTCGGCAGGTTTTCGGGGACGCACCAAAGCGGCTCCCCTCCAAGGGCATTCCCCATCGTTTCCGGCGTTGTCGGCGATCCCGGCGTTGTCGGCGTTGATTTTCAGGCTAGCTTAACCCACGATTCATGAAGATTAAGCGCGCCCTCTTATCCGTTTCAGACAAGACAGGGATCGCAGAGTTCGCCAGACACCTAAACGAACTAGGGGTAGAAATCATTTCGACCGGCGGCACCGCAGCCCTACTTAAAAGCGAATCGATCCCCGTTATGGAAATCGAGAAGTTTACCGGGTTCCCGGAGATCCTCGGCGGCCGAGTCAAGACGTTGCATCCGAAGGTTCACGGCGGTCTGCTTTACGTTCGCACAGATCCAGTCCATCAAGAGCAACTGTCAAAGAATGCCATTCAGCCGATCGATTTGGTCGCTGTGAATCTCTATCCATTCGAGCAGACGATCAGAAAACCCGACATCAAGCTGGAAGATGCTATCGAGCAGATCGACATTGGCGGCCCCTCGATGCTGCGCAGCGCGGCAAAGAATTATCGATTCGTAACCACCATCAGCGATCCGCAGGATTATGAAACCGTTCTAAAAGAGCTCGAGGAACACGGAGGGGAAACGACGCTCGCATTGAGAGAGCAACTCGCGATCAAGGTATTCCTACTCACAGCTCGTTACGATAGTTCGATCGCCACCTACCTTAACCAGGAACAGGCTACGTCCGGTTCTTATGCAGTCTCGCTACCACTAGAGATGCGGCTACGTTACGGAGAGAACCCGCATCAAAGCGCCTCCCTTTATGGCCGGTTCAGCGATTTCTTCCAAAAACTTCACGGTAAGGAGCTCTCGTTTAACAATATCCTAGACATCAACGCCGCGGCTAATCTCATCCGCGAATTCTCTGAGCCTACGGTTGCCATCTTGAAACACACCAATCCGTGTGGTGTGGGCAGCGATCCCGATTTGCGCGAGGCATGGGTCAAGGCTTTTGCGACGGACAAACAGGCGCCATTTGGCGGGATCATCATCTGCAACCGGCCGATGACGGAACCATTAGCCAGAGCCATAGCTGAAATCTTTAGCGAAGTCATCATTGCTCCTGACTTTGAGCCGGAGGCAAGAGCGCTCTTACAGAAAAAGAAGAACCTGCGGCTGATGAAATCGCTCGAGTGGTTCAACTCAACTCGGCAAGAACCGGATGTCCGTTCGGTCATTGGCGGCGTGTTGGTGCAACAGAAGGATTTTACTGCTTTACCGCGTCCCGAGGACCACGTGGTCACGAAACGACCGCCCACCGCCGATGAAATGGCAGCGATGCTCTTCGGATGGAAAGTCGTAAAACATGTTAAATCGAATGCCATCGTTTACGCGCGCAAGGATCGGACGCTCGGGATCGGAGCGGGGCAGATGGCTCGGGTTGACTCCTCTCGGATCGCGGCTTGGAAAGCGGGCGAAGCCGGCCTGTCGCTTGCAGGAAGCGCCGTTGCCAGTGATGCTTTCTTTCCGTTTCCGGACGGCCTGGTTGCGGCTGCGGATGCCGGGGCTACGGCTGCCATCCAGCCGGGAGGTTCCGTCCGCGACGAAGCTGTGATTCAAGCAGCCGACGAACATAATCTGGCTATGGTCTTCACCGGAATTCGAAATTTCCGACACTAACCAACGCCGTGATCGCCGACATCGCCGTCAACGCCGTGAACGGAATCTGGAGACACTGGGTTAACAGACTGCGCTTGGTTCCTGCATGCGCCGGCGGGTAGCGCTATCGGATACTTCTCACCTCTCACGAATCACTTCTCACTTCTCACGTCTAAGTCAGTATGCCAAAACTTGGTGTTAATATTGATCACGTCGCCACCCTGAGACAGGCTCGTTACTTGGGGTTGCTTGATTCTCCCAATTGTGAGCCCAACACGCTGGAGGCGGCTTCTGCATGTGAACGAGCTGGCGCTGATGGCATCACCATCCATTTGCGGGCGGATCGGCGGCATATCCAAGATCAGGACGTGTTCCGGCTCAGAAACAGCATCATGACCAAGCTCAACTTGGAACTGGGTAATACATCTGAGATTCTTGAAACCGCCCTTCAAGTCCTGCCGGACGAAGTTTGTCTGGTACCGGAGAACCGGCAGGAAGTCACTACTGAAGGCGGTCTCGACGTGGTCAAGAACGCGAAAACATTACGCAAAACCATTGAGCGTTTACAGTCCGCCGGCATTCGGGTCAGCATGTTCATTGAGCCAATGGGAGAACAGATCGTGGCGGCAGCTGACCTTGGGGCTGAAGTGGTCGAGCTCCACACCGGAGCCTATGCGAACGCCGTTCACGAATTTCGCGAAGATGAGCTCGAGCGACTACGAGCCGCCCAAAAATTGGCGGCTGAGAAAAAGCTGATCGTTAACGCCGGTCACGGAATCAACTATGAAAATGTGCGCCCATTGCTGGGTATTGAAGGTTGGAACGAGTTTAATATCGGCCACTCAATTATTTCACGCGCGCTTTTCGTAGGTCTGGAAACCGCCGTCAGAGACATGGCCAGGCTCCTAAAGGAGCATGACCAATAGCCGATAGCCGATAGCCAACAATAATCCATGACGTCTCGGAGCCAGTCGCTTTCAAGATTGGCTATTGGCTATGGGCTATTGGTAATGCCTGAATATCTCACACTCTCTCTCCCAGATGCGAACAGGGCGTTGCGTCCTCTAAACCCCAGTATTGACAATACCCAATTAAGAGAGTGTGAGATATTCAGGTCATGGTGTTCGGTATCGGCATCGATGTTGTAGAAAATGAGCGAATCTCGGATTCGATCCGACGCCACGGCCAGCGGTTTGTCGATCGTGTGTTTCACACTAGTGAAATCGACTACTGTCGTTCCATGAAAAACCCGGCGCCTCATTTCGCGGCGAGATTTGCCGCCAAAGAGGCGGTCTCGAAGGCCTTTGGGACCGGCTTTTCCCAGGAAGTGAGCTGGCGTGATATCGAGATCGGTCGCAAACCGAGTGGGGAACCGTTTGTGATCCTGCACGGAGGCGCTGCCGCTTTGGCTGATCGCCTTCGAATTCGCTCCATCCTCGTTAGTTTGAGTCACACGGAGAACTACGCGGTAGCGAATGCGCTGCTAATGACCGAAGAATCCGGACGAGAAGAAGATAAAACGTGAATGGGTTATGGCTGTCTTTCGTCCGAATGACAAATGACAAATCACAGATGACAAACAAGACAATCGACAATCTGTCATTTGTCATCTGTCATCTGTCATTGGGCTATGGATGCCGACTACAAAGTTAAGATCGAAGTCTTCGAGGGACCGCTGGACCTGCTTCTCTACCTCATTAAGAAAGAAGAGGTCGACATCTACTCCGTATCGATCGAGCGCATCACGAATCAATACCTGGAATACCTCAACACTTTCCGGATGCTGGATCTCGATATTGCCGGCGAGTTCGTAGTGATGGCTGCAAATCTAATCTACATCAAAAGCCGGAGCCTATTACCGGCCGATCAGCAAGCGGCGGACGAGGAAGCCGACGAAGAAGATCCTAGATGGGACCTCATCCGGCAATTGATCGAATATAAGAAATTCAAGGATGTCGCGCTTCATTTGCACCGGTGCGAAGTTCTCCAGGAAGGAATTATCCCGCGGGTCGCGGGAAAGCCGGCAGTGACTGACGCGGAAACGCTGCTGAAAGACGAAGTCGGGATTTTCGACCTGATCACCGCATTTCAGAAGGTTCTTAAGAGACTTGAAAACCGGCGAGAAGATCTGCGCGAGATTTTCGAAGAAAACTTCACCGTCTCCGAAAAAATCGATTATATCCTGGAAACCATTCTTTCCGGCGCAAGGGTCGCATTTTCCAGCCTTTTCGCGACGGCGGCTAGCCGTACTGAAATTGTCGTAACTTTCCTCGCCCTGCTCGAATTGATCCGTTTAAAGCAACTTCGAGTGACCCAACAAGCGGCGTTTTCCGATATCGAGATCGAGCGTATTGGGGTGTAGCCTTCGTCGATATCGACGCGAGGCGATTGATGCCGCGAAGCGGCTGTGTCCCGAAGGGACTCAATGGGAGGTAGCCAGGAGGGGCACGGTGTGGCTCTATAGCAGTCGTTCTCGTCCTCGTCCTCGGAAGCGCGGCAGCCCCTTGGTTCCGTTAGGCCCTGCATCGGTCTCTCGGGAGTCGAAAGTCCAGAGGCTCCACGAACCCAGGCAGAAATCGCCCTCGAGGACGAGGACGACGACGAGGACGAGAACGATTACGATCGACCAGCGGCGCGTCCTCCTGGCGCTACCTTCATTCAGTCCCTCCGGGACACACGCTTCACCGCCTCCAGCGATGCGGGCTTTTCTCACGCGAAAACTGCGCTAATCTGGCAATTCCGGATCATGGTTACTTTGAAGGCCGTTGTCGAAGCGTTGTTGTTTAGTTCTCAGAGACCCCTCACTGCGAAAGAGATTTTGCAAGTGGTCCGCCTGGGAACAGAATACGCTTCCGAGGAGGAACAAGAGATCTTCAAGGGAATGACAGAGGCAACGATCCAACACACCCTGGCTGAGCTAAGCAACGAATATCAGCAGCTTGAACGAGCTTTCCAGCTGGTTGAACAGATCAACGGCTGGCAATTAACCACCAAACCGGAACATCAAACCTGGGTCCGGCAGTTATTTCCGGATTTGCGGCCCACGCGGCTGAGCCCACCAGCCCTGGAGACGCTAGCGATCGTGGCTTATCGCCAACCAGTGACTAAAGCAGATATCGAGGCAATCCGAGGGGTCGCGGTGGACGGGGTTATGCAACGGCTTCTCGATGTCGGTATGCTAAAAATTGCCGGACGAGCCGAGATCCCAGGACGCCCCCTCTTATACGAGACCACCCAACATTTCATGGAACATTTCGGCATAAAGACTCTGGATGAACTGCCGAATGCCTCCGAGCTCCGGTTCGTGCCATTACCAGACGGGAACACAGGCCCAACCAACGGACCTGAGCCAGCAGGACTATTTACGGAATCGGGCCAGGAACAACCTCCGGAACCGTCGCCGGACAATGCGACACCAGACAAAGTGTCAGAGAATCTGCCTGAAGTAGTGGCTGAATCGGAAGCCCCCATCGATCAAGGCATCAACAAGGAATAAGATGGAAGCTAAACTTTCGCTCGAGGAAATTCGTACCCACATAGATCAGCTCGACACCGAGCTTTTGCGCCTCCTCAATGAGCGGGCAGATCTGGTTCATGAGATCGGCACGATCAAGAGAACCGCCGGACTCCCGATCTACGCGCCGGAACGAGAAGAATCTCTCCTCCAGGCTTTGACCCAGAAAAACAAGGGTCGCCTCCCCACTGAAGCCATTAGAGCAATTTATCGGGAAATCATGTCTGCCTCTTTGGCTCTGGAGAAAGACCTGACTATCGCTTTTCTCGGTCCGGAAGCCACCTGGACCCACCAAGCGGCGCGATCAAAATTCGGTCTTTCCGTCAAGTATGCCCCTGAGTCCGGCATTGGCGACGTCTTCGCTCGAGTCACTCGCGGGACCGCCGATTACGGGGTTGTACCGATCGAAAACTCGTTAGAGGGGGCTGTGAATCACACGCTCGACGTGTTCATGGACTCAGAACTTAAAATCTGCGCACAGATTCTTCTCCGGATCCGGAATGACTTTTTATCGAAGTGGCCTCGTGAGCAGATCAAGAAAATCTATTCGCATCCGCAGGTCTTCGGCCAGTGCCGTCTATGGCTTCAGGAAAACGCGCGAGACCTTGAGCTAGTTGAAGTCTCTAGTACGACTCGGGCGGCTCAAATTGCAGCCGCCGAACCAGAGGCAGCAGCTTTGGCCAGTTCAATGGCAGCAGAAGTCTACGGCTTGCAAATTCTGGAACCGTCGGTTCAAGACAGCCCAAACAACACAACTCGATTCCTGGTCATCTCGCCTTCAGGTTGCCCGGTAACCGGCAACGACAAAACCTCGCTCATGTTCTCGATTCAAGACCAGGTGGGAGCCCTCTACTCTGCCCTAGAGCCATTTAGCCGCCTGAAGCTGAGCATGAGCAAGATCGAAAGCCGGCCCTCAAAGCGAAAGAACTGGGAATACTTCTTTTTTGTCGACGTTGAAGGTCACATCGATGATCCAGTCGTCGCGGATGCCGTCAAAGAGCTCGGCGAACACTGCACCTTCGTAAAAGTCCTCGGCAGCTACCCGAGAACGGAGCTCCCGAGCTAGGTCAGAAGTTGGGGGTTGCTGGTTACGAGTTACGGGTTACGGGTTACGAGTTACGAGTTGGGGGTTGTCAGTCGGATCGGCGAGCATCGCCGAGGACGGCAAACATATAAGTCCTATAGGTCATATAGGTCCTATTTAGGCCACCACCCAGCGGTCGCCTTACCTCAAACCCGCAACGCGCCACACTCAAACTCATTTGCCGACGTAGATCGCGTCATTCGGCCATTCGGACTGGATATAGCCTTTGCACATGTTCACAATCGGGATGTAGTTCCGCATCACCCGAACCGGTGACAATAGGCGGATCGTCGAAATCGACTCGATCGAGTCGCTTCCGTGATTCTTCAGTAGCCCAGGAATCAGCTCTTCGTGCGTTCTCTGCACGATGTCCAAGTCGCTATTTCCGTCCACGAACAACAGCAAGGCCACTTTTCCATCGATCTCCGCGATATGGCTTTCGAAGATGGTTTCCGTGAATACCTGCTGCTGATTCGATTCTCGGCGAATATCCTGAATCAACTGGTTGTAGGTGATTCCTACCCTGAATTTGATAATGTAAAGGTGACGCGCGTTGTACTGCTTCGTGCCATCGCCAGAGAGATCGACATTCGTGTAATAGGACAGAATTCCTTCCTGTTCGAGACGGTCTCGTTTTCGGCTAACGGTCCGAACATTCACTCCGGTTACCTCACCGACTCCGTTGTCTGACTCTCTCGGATCTCGGATTAATTGACGAACTATTGCCTTTTCTTGCTCATCCAGGATTCTCATGCAAAGGTCGATAAACGGGTTAAGTGCGCGCACTGGCATGTTCCCTCTGCATGCCCGCTGCGCCGTCTATGTCGCTCTCGTAAGAAATAATCTAGTTTTTCCGCGTCCGCGACTAGAAATTGCCGTATTACGCCCCAGTTTAGTCTTGAAACATGCAGTTTTACCCTTAGGTTCACCGGTTTTTGCGTAAAAAATGAAGGATGGGATTACACAAGCGTTGCGGAATGCTCCGGCCTCGCTTTACGACCCGAGCGAAGAGCATGACTCCTGTGGAGTCGGTTTTGTCGCTTCGGTCAAAGGGGAGCGTTCGAATCGAGTACTACACCTTGGGCTGACTTCGGTCTGCAACATGGTTCATAGAGGGGCCGTCGACGCCGATGCTAAAACCGGCGACGGATCCGGGATCTTAACTCAGATTCCGTACAAGATTTTTCGCCGCGAAGTCACGCGTCTGGGACATACGCTTTATAATGATTCCGATCTGGCAATTGGCTCGGTCTTCTTGCCGCACGACAATGCTTACGCTCAGGCCAGAGCCAAGTCGGTAATAGAAGACGTTCTTACGGCCCGGCAGCTTTTCCAATTCGGCTGGCGAGAGGTACCGCTTCATATCGGTGTACTCGGCGAAAAAGCGCAGCTAACGATGCCCCGCATCGAGCAGGTCTTGATCGGTCGACCGGCCGACATGGATGACGATGTATACGAGAGGCAGCTCTTTCTGGCGCGTAACGAGATCGAAAAGCGGGCCCAGTTAGATAACATCCGCCATTTCTACATCAATTCGTTCTCCCATCGAGTCGTGATCTATAAAGGGCTGCTGACTGCGGTTTCTCTGGAGAAATTTTATCGTGACCTCACCGATCCCGACTATGAGACCGCAATCTGCCTGTTTCACGAACGGTACAGCACCAACACCTTCCCTACCTGGGCGCTGAGCCAACCGTTCCGGTTTCTGGCTCACAACGGCGAGATCAATACGATTCGCGGAAACCGCAACTGGATGCGCGCTCGCGAGTCCGAGTTGATGGCGGACTTCTGGAAGCAGGACATAGACCTGTTAAAGCCGATCATCCAACCTGGCGGCTCAGACTCTGCCAGTCTGGATAACGCGCTCGAAGTATTAACTATGTCGGGCCGGGATCTGCTCCACGCGATGACGATGCTCGTTCCGCCAGCTTGGCGAGCAGATGACCTCATGTCACCAGAGGTGAAGGCATTCTACGAATATCAATCCTGCTTTAACGAGCCCTGGGACGGTCCCGCTGGTCTTGTTTTCAGCAACGGCTTAGTGGCAGCAGCTTGCCTAGACCGCAACGGACTTCGGCCAGCTCGCTATAAGCTGACCGAGGACGGCATTTTCCTTCTCGCGTCCGAGGTCGGCTGCGTTGAGCTCGACGAAGCGGACGTAATTGAAAAGGGGCGGCTAGCTCCTGGAACAATGGTCGCGGTCGACACTCAGGCCGGAGTGCTCCTGCGCGATACCGAAATCAAAGAGAGGTTAGCGCGACGCAAACCTTACAGTGACTGGGTCAAAGCCAACCTACTCCGGTTGCAAGAGGTCGCTGGACGCACCATCCCTGAGCCGGCGAACGATTTAGACATTCTCGGGTTAAGCCAACGCCAGGTTGCTTTCGGCTACACCACCGAAGAACTGGAAATGGTATTCAAGCCGATGGCAAAGGACGGCCAAGAAGCCCTGGGATCCATGGGCGATGATACCCCTCTGGCAGTGCTTTCGTTGCAGCCACGCTTGCTCTACACCTATTTCTGTCAGTTGTTCGCCCAGGTCACCAATCCTCCGATCGATCCGATCAGGGAGCGATTGGTGATGTCGCTGGCCACTCCTATGGGTTGGCGGCGCAATTTGTTTGGCGAGACGCCGGAGCATGCAAAGCTCGTCTTTTCCGAGTCGCCAGTCTTGTTCCCACATGAACTCGAGGCACTGAAACACCTCGCCGACCCCGAACATAAAGCCGTCACTATTCCGGTCTGCTGGCTCGAAAGCGAGGGTCCGGGAGGACTCGAGGCAGCGGTGAACCGAATTTCGATCGAAGCTGAGCACGCTGTTGACGCAGGCTGCCGGCTAATCGTTCTCTCCGATCAATGCGTCGAGCACGATAAAGTTGCGGTTCCCATGCTTCTCGCGGTCGGCGCGGTACATCACCACTTGATCCGGGTTGGCAAAAGAATGAAGTGCAGCCTGATCGCCGAGACCGGAGAAGCGCGCGATGTTCATCAGATCGCTAGCGTGATTGCCTACGGAGCCAGCGCCGTATGTCCCTATCTAGCGTTCGAAACGATCCGGGAACTCCTCTTCCGAAAAGAGCTCGGTGAGGATGCGACCTTCGACAAAGCGGCCAGAAAATATCGATCGGCTATTGAAAAAGGGCTTCTGAAAATCATGTCGAAGATGGGTATCTCGGTGATCGGGAGTTATCGGGGAGCCCAGATTTTTGAGGCGATCGGTCTTAGCTCTGACCTGATCGACAAATGTTTCGCCGGAACTCCGTCGAAGATCGATGGAATTGGTTTGACGGAGATCGCAATTGAGACCCTCACTCGCCACCAAAAAGCTTATGCCAAGGCAGTGCCCGAAGAGGGAACAGCCAGCGTGGCCTTGGAGGACCCGGGGTTCTATCGCTTCCGGCGTCAGGGTGAAGCACACGCGATCACGCCTCCGGTCATTAAGAATTTCCATACCTTCGTAAAATCGAATAAGCCGGAGGACTACAGAGCTTACGTCGACGCCATCAGAGCGGGGCGCCCAAATGCTCTTCGAGACCTACTGGAGCTGGCGCCGAGCGGCCGGGGACCCATTCCGATTGACGAAGTCGAACCGATCGAAGAGATCCGGCGGCGATTCACGACCGCCGGTATGTCGCTCGGAGCGTTGAGCCCGGAAGCACACGAATGTCTCGCTATCGCCATGAATCGAATCGGCGGTAAATCCAATTCGGGCGAGGGCGGTGAGGATCCGGAGCGCGTACACCGGCGACCGAACGGTGATTGGCCGAATAGCGCGATTAAGCAAGTCGCAGCCGGACGGTTCGGCGTAACCGCCACCTATCTAGCAGCCGCCAAAGAGATCGAGATTAAGATGGCGCAAGGAGCCAAGCCGGGAGAAGGCGGTCAATTACCGGGACACAAAGTCAGCGAGCTGATTGCCAGGCTGCGAAAGAGTACTCCGGGTGTCGCTTTGATTTCACCGCCACCGCACCATGACATTTACTCGATTGAGGACCTGGCTCAGCTGATTTACGACCTCAAACAAGTCAATCCGCGGGCAAAGGTTTGCGTTAAGCTGGTGGCTGAGGCGGGGGTTGGCACGATCGCCGCCGGCGTTGCCAAGGCACACGCAGACATTATCCTGATCAGCGGGCACGAAGGCGGGACCGGAGCGTCGCCGTTGAGCTCCATCAAACATGCGGGCAGCGCCTGGGAACTCGGTGTTTCTGAAGCGCATCAAGTGCTACTGCTGAACGGTCTGCGGAATCGGATTGTTCTTCGCGCCGACGGAGGTTTGCGCACCGGTGAAGATATTGTCTTTGCCGCGCTGTTGGGAGCTGAGGAATTCAACTTCGGCACTACGGCTTTGATTGCGTCCGGCTGCGTTTATGTCCGGCAATGCCATCTGAATACTTGCCCGGTCGGCGTCGCCACCCAGGACGAACGGCTGCGAGCGAAGTTCAAGGGTAAGCCGGAGAACGTGGTTAACTTTTTCAACGCGGTCGCCCAGGAGGTTCGTGAGATCATGGCGCAGCTCGGTCTAGCGACATTCAACGAGTTAGTCGGCCGGGTTGAGTGGCTGAGGCAGCGGGAGATCGAGGATCATCCCAAAGCCAACAAGCTAAACCTGACACGTTTACTCGCGAACGTTGCCAAAGACGACGAAACCTTAGCTCGGCACAACACCTGGGATCGAAATGACCCGCCTTGGGGCCGTCGCTTAGATGACGTCATCTTGCAGGATGCTCGCGAGGCCGTTAACGATCAGTTGCCAGTTTCGCTCAGCTATCGGATCAAGAATACGAACCGGACGGTCGGCGGTAAACTCTCCGGCGAGATCGCTTACCTCTGGGGCGAACAAGGTCTTCCGGAAGGAACGATTGAACTGAAGCTATCTGGCAGCGCCGGCCAAAGTTTCGGCGCCTTTCTTACGCGAGGCGTCAAGTTGATCCTGACCGGCGAGGCGAACGACTACGTCGGTAAAGGGATGAGCGGCGGCGAGATCATTATCAGACCGTTCAGCGAACGCAAATACCTGGCCCGGGAAAACTCGATCATTGGCAATACCTGTCTGTATGGCGGTACCGGGGGAGAGTTTTTTGCAGCCGGCCGCGCCGGAGAGCGTTTTGCGGTTAGAAACTCGGGTGTTACTGCGGTGATCGAGGGCGTGGGAGACCACGGCTGCGAATACATGACCCGCGGTATTGCGGTCATCCTCGGGCCGACTGGAAAGAATTTCGGGGCCGGTATGACCGGTGGTGTAGCCTACATTCTTGACCAGGACTCGGCCTTGAAGCGGAACCTGAACCCGGAATTGGTGCTGATGGAGGCGCTAACCGATGAGACAGACGTAGTCCTGGTGAAGGAGCTCGTTTATAAACATTTGGAACGGACCGAGAGCGAGCTAGCTAAAGAGATCCTCGCGGATTGGGCGTCTTTTCAACAGAAGTTCTGGAAGGTTCGGCCAATTTACGTACCATCTGTTCAACCGGTTGCTCCAGCCCCCGGCCAGTTAATCGAAAAAGCAACCAGCGTCGACAAATAGCCTATGGAGATCGTCACTCAACTCGCGCTGTTTCTCGAAAATCGTCCCGGAACGCTAGCTGCAGTCTGTGACGCTTTGGCTGCTGCAAAAATTAATATCTTCGCGCTGACCATTTCCGACACGGTCGATCACTCGGTCGTTCGCATGGTGGTCAGCGATACCAGGAGGGCTCTCTCCATCTTTGAAGAACACGGTACCTTGGTCGTCGAGAACGAGGTGCTCATGATCGAGCACGACAACCATCCGGGATCGTTGTCTGAAATTGCCAAGAAGCTCGCCTCCAAAAAAGTGAATATCGAGTACGCCTACCTGAGTGGGTCGCCCCGAGCAAAACGAGGACTGCTGATTCTACGCCCGAATAACGTCAAGAAGGCGTTTGAAGTGCTGACCGCGTAGAGGCGACGCGGCGAATGGGCGCACCGGCGAATGCGCGAATGGCGTTGGTGGGGCGAGGCTCCCGAACAGTCGAATGTCGTTTCGCAGGGTTATTGATCCTTAAGGTTTGGCCTGACCGCGCCGGTTGTAGCCGAGACGGGCGCCGAGCCAGTCCCAGGGCTCGACAAGACCGATGAGGTCGATTCTTTCCCAACCCGGGTTTCGGTGCGCTTTCGCCTGTTAACGGCACTACAAACCTTGACCCGGCTCGGCGAGCGTGTTGGCCTAGCCCAGCCGGCGTCGCAAACACTCTCAATACTCCGCGAACTCCTTTAGGCCGTTCGGAGCTTCGCCCCACCAAAATTTTTCGCCCACTCGCCTATTCGCCCACAAGCGCGCGCTAACAGATGCAATTCCCGCATAACAACATTACGTTTCACCACACATGACCTCCACCCCCTCTCCATCGCTGCGTTCCCAGAATTGGTTCAGCGGCATTAGCCGCGATGTGGTGATTCACCGAAGCTGGATGCGCGGCTTCACCGAGGACGCGTTTGACGGCCGGCCAATCATTGGAATTTGTAACACTTTTTCCGAGCTGACTCCCTGTAACGCGCATTTCAGGGAACTCGCTCAGAAGGTAAAGGACGGGGTATGGCAGGCCGGCGGAGTGCCGTTGGAATTTCCCGTGATGTCATTGGGAGAAACTAATCTTCGACCAACGGCAATGTTGTTTCGCAACCTCGCGAGCATGGATGTTGAGGAATCAATTCGCGGCAACCCTATCGATGGCGTTGTTCTGATGACCGGTTGTGACAAGACAACACCCGCCCTGCTGATGGGTGCGGCCAGTTGTGATGTCCCGGCAATCGTTCTTTCCGGCGGTCCCATGTTGAACGGGCGCTTCCGCGGGCAAACCGTCGGATCAGGTACCGCGGTTTGGCAGTTTTCTGAGGCGATCGCTGCCGGCAAAATGTCGATGAGTGACTTGCTTGAGGCCGAGAGTTGCATGGCCCGGAGCGCTGGCCATTGCATGACGATGGGAACCGCATCAACCATGGCATCGATGGTGGAAGCCCTGGGCGTCGCTTTACCGACCAACGCTGCCATCCCCGCAGTCGACACTCGCCGAGACGTGCTCGCCCAGATCGCGGGGCGCCGAATTGTCGACATGGTCAGAGAAGACATGAGGCTCTCCAAGATTCTTACCAGAGAAGCATTTGAAAACGCTATCCGAGTCAATGGCGCCGTCGGAGGTTCTACCAATGCGGTTATCCATCTCTTGGCCATCGCCGGAAGAATCGGGATTGATGTGCGCCTGGACGACTGGGATCGGCTTGGCCGCGACATACCCACCATCGTCGATCTTCAGCCGTCGGGCCGGTTCTTGATGGAGGAATTCTACTACGCCGGCGGGTTGCCGGTCGTGATGAAGCGATTGGCCGAAGCAGGTCTCTTGAATCGCGACTTACTCACAGTGAGCGGCGCCACGGTCTGGGAGAATATCCAAAACGCTCAATGTTATAACGACGAAGTGATTCGGCCGCTCTCAAAACCGTTGGTGCGTTCCGGTGGCATCGCCGTGTTGCGAGGTAATTTGGCGCCGGATGGCGCAGTCCTAAAGCCTTCTGCTGCTACTCCGCGTCTGCTCCAACACACCGGGAAGGCAGTCGTTTTCGAGAATATCGAACATTATCATGAGCGCATTAACGATCCGAAGCTCGATGTCGATGAAAACTCGGTCCTGGTTTTGAAGAACTGTGGTCCTCGCGGCTACCCCGGTATGGCCGAGGTCGGCAATATGGGCTTGCCACCAAAGCTCCTGAAAGCGGGCATAACCGATATGGTCCGCATCTCCGATGCCCGGATGAGCGGCACTGCCTATGGCACGGTGGTGCTTCACTGCTGTCCAGAGGCAGCCGTAGGAGGCCCCTTAGCCCTGGTACAAGATGGTGATTTAATCGAGCTGGACGTAGAGAATCGTAAATTACACTTGGCCGTTGATGACGCAGAACTGGAGCGACGCCGTAAATCCTGGCAACCAGCAAAACTGCCTTCAGGCGGTTACGTGCGTCTCTATCACGATCATGTGATGCAAGCCAACCTAGGAGCTGACTTAGATTTCTTGCAGGGCTGCCGCGGAAACGCCGTCGGCCGGCCATCGCATTGATGGGAGACCCGTCGGCGCAAAGGCGTGTGGGCATGTGGGCATGTGGCTTCGCGCCTCGCTTTCGCCGGTGCGCCGTTTCGCCCATTCGCCGTTTCGCCTCGTCACCGCACCCCTGGCGGCCTACTACGGCAGCACTCGAACAAAGTCCTGGATCGGCCGTCGTTTCGGCGCCTCCGGGACTTGAGCCGGATAACCGAGATACAGGAATCCAACAAGCTGCTCACCGCGCTCGGATAGCTCTAACAAAGCCTCTGTCTCAGGCAAGCGGGTAACCCGCCCGGTATTCCAATGGGTTCCAATTCCCTCACCCAAGGCCGCCAATTGCAGGTTCTGGATGGCGGCGCAGACCGCAGCCAGGTCTTCGACTTGTTGAGCTGGGTTACTCGCAACGCGGCAGGTGACCGCCAATAACACAGGAGAGGCCATGACTTTCCGTCGAGCGTCGTTGTTCGCTTTGGCCACCACCGCTGGATCTTGACTAGATGCCGTTTGGTTGGCCAATCCATCTGCCAACGCTTCTCGGCTCCGCGTTCCAATGATGGCAATGCGCCAGGGCTCAGTGAGACGATGATTAGGAGCCCAACGCGCCGCATCCAGAATTCGCCAAAGCGTCTCTTCAGGGATCGGGTCAGAACGGAATTCCTTAATGGTCCGCCGGCTTTGAATGGCGGTGATTATCGCAGGGTCAGGAATGATTGAGTCCATAAAATGTTCATAGGCCTAGTCGCATATCGTACTCGTCCTCGTCTTTGGTGGGGCGAGGCTCCCGAATAGCCCGACGAATGACCAAGGCGCAACGCACGAACGCCCAGATGAATGAGCAAGGCCAAAAGACGCGCCGAGCCGTGGCCAACGATAGAGCACGGCTCGGCGCGATTTAGGGCCTAACACCTGGTGCTGTTTTGCGTTACCAATCGCTTCGGTCAATCGCTGGGGTTTTCGGGAGGGTCCGTGGTCAAGACATAGGTAACAAATCATGGTCAAGACATGGGTAACAGGTACATACAAAAAATGACTGGGGTGACTCGGAGATCCGCCCAGCTGGCCGACGGAGGTCAGCTGATAAAAATCGCATGCCGATCGTTCGCGAGAATGGTCGCTTCTGCCCTCTCACACATTTCACCCTCAAAAAGGACAACCAGAGGGAACCATACATTTTTTGATTGCCCAAGAATAGGTATATAAAAAGCACATTTTCTCGACAAAGTGATACCTATGTCTTGACCACGTTCAGGAGCCTCGCCCCACCAAAGTCGAGCACGAAAGACAGCTCATCCCGCTTCCCCTTCTATCGCGTTCGTCTGTTCCAAGATCGACGAGGTTGCCGATTCGCTAACTTTTCTTGGCCCGCGACTCACTTCTAAACCATCGGTAGGCAAAAGACGCCAGTACGCGGGGAAAGCGGCTAGTCCAAAAATCGCGCTGAGAGCAAAAGCGATACGAAAATCCGATATCGCGTACAAACCATGATTACCGCTGAAGAGCGCCGCCAGGTGCAAGGCTACGGCTCCAAATGCGATCCCCATTCCGAAGCCCAACTGCTGCATGGTGCTCTGCATCATACTGGCCGTGCTCATGTCGGCGGCTGGCACCTCTGAGAACGCTAAGGTGTTAAGACTCGTAAACTGCATTGAACGGACCAGACCGGCCCCCAACAGCAGGGTCAACGTGATGACGATCGGCGTACTGACTGAAAGCAGGCCCAGTCCTGCAGCAAACAGAGCGATGAGTGGCGTATTCACTACGAGCACCGACCGAAAGCCGAACTTCTTCAACACCCAGGTAGTGCTAGTTTTCATTAGCAAATTACCAGTCGCATAGACCAACACCAACAACCCGGATGTAAGTGGGCTCAGTCCAAACCCGCTCTGAAACATCAAGGGGAGCAGCAATGGAGCAGCACTGATCGAGATGCAACTGGCGTTCCCAGCAATGAGACAAGTCGCAAAGGTTCGAATTCTTAACAGTGAAAGATTGATAAGCGGAAACCGGCTCTTGCGTTCCCAGTAGATAGTAACAACCCCCAAGATAACGCTTAGCAATAAGACCCAACTTGCCGTCAACCAATCCGAGTTTTCTCGACCTAACAAATCGACACCGTACATCAAACAACTCAGCGCCCCTGCACTCAAAAGGAACCCGGGCAAATCGAGAGGGCGCCGCTCATCCGAACGAAAGTTCCTGACAAAGCGATAAACCAGGAAGATCGCGATTAAGCCGATTGGGATGTTGATCAGGAAAATCCAGCGCCAGGTCGTGAAATTGGCGATAAAACCGCCCACAGGCGGGCCGATCACAGTCGCGATCAAACCCGGCCAGACGATGGTCGCGATCGCGTGTACCAGAGAACTTTTTGGCGTGCTGCGAAGAACAACTAATCGCCCAACCGGCACCATCATCGCGCCGCCGATTCCTTGGACAACCCGCGCTGAAATAAACTCACCGAGATGATTGGCGAGCCCGCAGCCCACCGAAGCCAGAGTGAAAATGGCGATAGCAGTACTGAAGATGGTCCGGGCGCCGAAGCGATCGGCCATCCAACCGCTGATTGGGATAAAGACAGCTAAGGTGACGAGGTAGGCGGTCATCCCGATGCTGACATCGGTGGGCCTAACCGCAAATGAACGGGCGATCTGAGGTAAAGCGGTGGCGATCGCCGTACCGTCCAGGTTCTCCATGAAAAACGTAACCGCAACGACAAGAGCTACTAAGCGAAACCGATCGTCTGTTGCTGGTGTAGTTGTTCTATCCATCACTTTCTCTACCGAGCAGCAGGAAAGCAACAAACCACGCGCTTTCGCCACCGGCTCGATTTTCTAACAAAATCAAGTCAAGGGTTACTTAGCGCGTTGGTTTACGTTAACGCTTACGACCGATCAGGCTTTCGCGGGATCGATAACGACAGCCGAAAGAGAGCAACGATCCGGGAAAATAGCAAATGGTAAATAGCGAGGAACAAGGCCGATTAAAATGAGGGCCGCGCGCGGTTTGGATGGCCTCACCCGCGGCCGCACTCGAATAGGACCTATACGACCTATATGACATATAGGTCCCATCGGTCATATAAGTCCTATTCGTTCCACGCCCAACGTGCCCTATTGGCTCTTAGCGCGTTCCGCTTCGCCGATGGCCTTGTAATCGTACGTCGGATAGAACTCAGTGTGGTATCCGCCCCAGGCTGTCTTTTCGATGGCAACATTAACTTCCCGTAGCCGGTCGGCCGGCACCCGCAATGTGATCACCTGACCAATTCCCATCATCACGTACCAGGAAACAACTTCTATCCCGGCCGGCGGGAATGCTTTGTAATAGCCTTGCCGGCGCAGTTCGCTGTTGATCTCATCCAAAGGTTTAGATTGGTCATGGCGAAGGAAGATCGTTAACAGGATCGATCCTTTATCGGTTTCGGCGGTAACCGAAGGCGAAGTTGAGGGCGGCTGTTGCGCTCCCGCTGGCCCGACCACGATCAACACCGCTGCGACCAATAAATTCCTCGTATTTTTCCACACGGAGTGACCACTAACCACTGAATCGAAAGACCTGCTGATGATAGGAAATAGATTCATAGGACGTATAGGTAGACGTCCTGCAGCGCCTTGTCACCGGAGGGGGCCCAATCGTTCTCCTCCTCGTCCTCGAGAACGCGGCTTTGTCGGAGAGCCGGCGAATACCTCGCCGGGCAATTTCGGGGTTCATCACGGTCGGTGACCGCGCGACCCTTTCGAGGACGAGGGCGACGACGAGAACGAGTACGAACCGCTCTAGAGCGCTCAGGGACGCTACAAATCCTGCCTGTTCACGGAGTCATTTCCGCGAACTCTCAACAACATTGGATTCTATGCGCCTTTACGATGGGTACCCGCCGGCAATGTATTGCTCAAGATGCTCGATCGTTGCGGTCTGTGCCGAGATCACCCATTTGAGCGAGTCGCCGATCGATAGGATGCCAATCAGCTTTCCGTTTTCTAAGACGGGAAGATGACGAACACGTTTTTCTGTCATCATCCGCATACATCCGGTCAGGCTCTCATTCGGATGCGTCACGACGAGGTCGGTCGACATGATTTCGCTAACCCGGGTCTCTTTCGAGGCTCTTCCCCTTAGAATGACCTTACGCGTGTAGTCGCGTTCAGAGATAATTCCAAGGAGTGGTCCATCGTCCACCACAGGTAGCGCACCCACGTTTTTGTCGGCCATCATTTTGATGGCGTCGTAGACCGTCGTGTCAGAACGAACAGTCCAAACCGTCGAACCCTTATGCGCCAGGATCCAGCTAACTGTACCGGCAACTTCCATAAGATTGGGGAACTAAACCTGCCGCAGATTCTGGAGAGGTTCAAAGGAAATCTGGAGGAGGGACGAAACGGCGAATGGGCGCACCGGCGAAAGGGCGAAAGGGCGAGCCGACGCATCGGCCAAATTTAGGCCAGAAGCTACCTTAGCAGCGAAGCCGCGCCTCATGAAAGCCTGGGCGAAACCCTAGGTAGGCACAAACACGGCGGCAAGCGCAGCTTCGCCCTTTCGCCGGCGCGCCCGCTCGCCGTTTCGCCCTCCTGGCTCCTTTACCTCACGGCCTCCCATCCATTATCCTGCCCAGATGGCCACTCCTACTCCCCCCGTGCAAAGTGAGAGCCCAAGCGCACGTAACCCGTTAAACCGGATCACTGCCTTCTTCGTCTATTTGTTCGAGCGGATCACTCCCGATCCCTATATCTTCGCAGTTACTTTAACCATCATCACGGGCGTGCTGGCTGCTCTGTTGGCGCCGAAAGGGTCTCTCCCGGACATTCTGAATGGTTGGTACGCCGGTATCTTCCAGATCCTGGCTTTCGCGTTTCAGATGGTCCTGATCCTGGTCACCGGATATGCTTTATCCAATTCGCGACCGATACGCTTCGTCCTGGATTGGCTCGCTTCTCGACCGAAGACGCCCCGCGCAGCCGTCGTTCTCACAATCCTGGTGGTCATGGTCACCTCCTTCATTAATTGGGGATGCGGCTTAGTTGTAGCCGGGCTTCTCGCTCGAGAAATTGCCAAACGAATTCGGATCGATTTTGGCTGGCTAGTCGCCGGTGCGTATTCTGGGTGGATCATCTGGGCGAGCGGATTCTCCAGCTCAATTGCACTTTCCCAGGCGACGCCCGGATCGTCCCTAAACCTGGTGCAGAAACTGACCGGACAAGTGCTCCCTTTGAGCGACATGTTGTTCTCGCCGTTTAATCTCGTGCCGGTCATCGCGGTTGTGATCCTGATTCCGGTTCTTTACTGCGCCATCATGCCAAGCGCTGAAGACACCGTTGCAGCGGATCCGGCACGATTAGGGGCCGAAGAGACCCATACTAAACACAGCCGTCCCTGGACGATCGCAGATCGTCTGGAGCACGCCTGGATCTTGACCTTGATCCTGGTAATCGCTGGAGCAGCTGCCCTGTTCTTGAGCTGGTCGAAAACGGGGATCTCGCTTGACCTGAACTCGATTATTTTCCTCTTCCTCCTAGCCGGTCTCTTACTGCATTGGACCCCAATCAATTATGTACGGGCGGTGAACCAGGCAGCCCGGGTCACCGGGCCACTGATTCTGCAATACCCTCTGTACGGTGGGATAATGGGGATCATGAGCGCAACCGGGCTGGCAAACGTGATTGCGAAAGCCTTCGTTTCATTCTCGAACGCGCACACTTTGCCGTTCTGGAACTATATCGCCTCGCTGATCATCAGCCTTTTTATCCCTAGTGGCGGCGGCCACTGGGCAGTTCAAGGACAGTTCACAGTTTCGGCGGCAGCCCAACTGCACGCTTCTCAAGCCGCAACCGCGATGGGCGTCGCCATGGGTGAACAGGTTGCGAATATGATTCAGCCGTTTTGGGCGTTACCAGTTTTAGCCATCGCCGGCATCAGCCTCCGCCGCGTAATGGGCTTTACCGTCATGTCGTTCTTCGTCGGGGTCGTTGTGTTTGGTCTGGCGCTGCTATTTTTAGTGTGAAGACGTTCGGCGCAAACCGACGTTTGCTGGTAAGGCGTTCGATAAGATGCGATCGGCCTCCGCAAAGCCTGCGGCGCGACAGGCGCCTCGGAACCCAACGCACGCTCAACACGCTGAACTTTAGAACGTCTCTTAGATCGTTCCACGCGCACAGGGAGCCGCAGCAGTCCACGCGGTTCGGCCTGCCTCGTAATAATTCCTATTCTCGCTTCAAGGACGGAACCTTTCTAATGCGGCTCCCCTCCGTCATGGGTGGTGCGTGCAGCGCCACCTGCTGCTACGTCGTTGCCCAGCCCTTTCAAATCCGAAACGACAACATAAGCAGCCCCGCTAAAATGAGACTGCAAGACCAAACCAGGTCAACGTTGAACCACGACTTACGGAGGATCGTGAGACCGGCGATATCATAAACCAGCCAGGCTACTATTCCGGCAACGACGAACTGCGAGACTGAGTGTAGACAGACACCCGGGATCGAATTGTAGAATCCTGCTAACGAGGTGGCGGACTGAGGCGAGGACGAGAGCGCGCACCAGGCGCCGCCGCCGGAAAGAAACACCGGTAGCAACATGAGGCCGGCGCCGTGCGCGCTGGCCATCAGGCAGGACCACCAGGTCAAGTCGCGAAAGTTTACCCGCATCCCGACCCAACGCGGATGGCGGCCCCGGATCAGTCGCCAACTCCCCAGGCCGGCCAAGGCTAAAGCCGCAGCCAAAGCAAACCAGGTGGTGGAGATGTAATGTCCCACCAGGAAGGCTAGTCCGATGATTGCGAATACGGAGACCGTGTGTCCAAGCGCAATCGCGCACATCGCTTGGAAAATGGCTGTCCTGGAGCGGTTCTGAAGCCCAAGACTGACCGCGAACAGCCAGCCCATGCCGGGATTCAAACCGTGCCAAGCCCCTAACCCGGCCAATGCGATCCAAGGCCAAGTATTCACGAGCTGTTACCTCCGTTGAGCGTCAAAAGCCAATTAAGATCCGCAGATTTCACAGATTACGCAGATTTCGGTTTTAGGCTTGGGCAACTCTTCAGATAAAAACCTATTTCTGGCTCGGTGGATTTTCGGAGCCCCACGGCAGCATCTGAACCCCAAATCGAAATCTGCGTAATCTGCGGATTTTTCATCTTTTGAATCTGGGTTAAGAGGGAAAACAGTACGAATCCGAAGAGGTATCGCCGCCTTCTAACCGAACCTGGTGGAGACGATGGTCGCTAGTCTGGACGAAAAACCGAGGATCAAAGCGCAACGAGCCGTCTTCGCCGGCCTCCGCTTTGACCATCCAGGTCCGGACCCCATCCGGATAAAACTGTTCATCCCATGATTGGTAAAGCGAGTTGGTCAGATAGACGCGTTTTCCGTCGCGGCTCAATTCCACCATTTGGGGACCCCCATTAAGGGCCTCAGCCGGGCGCGAAGGATGCGGCGCTCGCTTGACGATCCCTCCAATTGGCAACACCGCGGTCAGCTTTGGCTGGTCCGGGGTCGAGACGTCATACCGATGGAGTTCACCCGTGCCCCAGCAGGAAACGTAAAGCCAGCGATCGTCCAGCGACAGATTCAAGTCTGTCACCAGGGGAGGTACGGCGCCGAACCCTTGGAGCAAGGGCGGCAGAGCGGCGGCATCGGCGGGTTGAGCCGGGATCTCAATCACCTTTTTGATTTCCCAATCGCCTGCCCGCTGGCGCCAGAGCCAGATTGATGCCGACAAATCCTTCAATGAAACCACCACTCCGACATACCCAAATGTCTTGGTCGGATCATGAGAGGGGCGCAGTTCCAAGACCATCTGATGTTCGCTCCCCAAATCGAGAACCTTTGAATGCTTGCGTTTCCGAAGATCCCAGAAATGGAGCTGGTGTCCGTATTTTGCGCCCAACAGAGTCTCAGGCTGTAGGCCTCCCTCGATCATCTGCGGTGTCCCCCATTCGCTGCTCATGAGGACGTCCTGGCCGAGATGCCAGGAAAAATCATACGCCAGCTCCTGAGGTCCTCGATCCACTTCCCACCGGCCGAGGACGTTAAAGTCGTAATGATCGAGGATAAAAATTCCTCCCGGTCCAGCGCCGTCCGGGGCGCCCAGCGCACTTAAATAAATGCCGTCCGGCCCACAATGTACCGTATGCGGCCGCGAATAACCCGCCCGTTTGAACACTTCTTCCGGTTCAATTGTTTTAACGATCCGCAGATTGGTTGGATCCGGTTTCGTATCGATTACATGAATCCGAGAAGAACGAAGCCCCGGAACGATCAGGTATCGCCGTTCCACATGAGGATGCGGCGCGTAAGGACAAAGCGTTGCACTACAGGCATTCCATCCGAAGTGATGGAGCTCGTCCCCGATATCGGGGAAATCGACCCGGCTCAGGATCTGGCCATACCTAGAAGAAGACGGATCAACATCGATGACATAGAGCGCATCCGCTCGCGACCTCTGGTCGGGTGCTAAACCGGCCACGTAAGCATAGCGTTCAGCCGGCGCTTCCATCGCGAGCCGTGCTGTTGGATAAAACGTAGGATCAACAGTCCAGCGGAGCGGACTGGTAGAAAGACCGAGGTTTGCCATAAACAGTTTGTCCTATGGTGAACATGAAACTGGGGGTTAAAAAACGGGAGCTAGTCAGTCCCCCCGGCGAAGGAAAAAACCACCGTTACCCGACTGTATCACCAGGGTATCGATTGGCTACGCGTTTTGCAATCGCGAATTTAGACCCCGAATGCCCGAAAATCTATAAGGGGCACGCAGTGGCGTAGAACGGCCCTTTCTGCAGACCACGCCAGCGGCGCTGCGAACGGATAGGACCTATGCGACCTATAGGACTTATAGGTGATATCTGTCCTATAGGTCCTATTTGTTCGCAGGGTTCAGCGCGCAGCGTGCCCATCTGCGGTTCCTTTCCTGGATTGCGACGGAGGCTGCCCAAAGGCGCCGGTCCAGAGACGACGGAAATGCCGAACATCCGCAAAACCGCAGCGTTCCGCGACCACCTCAAGCGTGAGGCGATGATCGCGCATCAGGGAAGCCGCCATTTCCAGGCGAACCCTTTGTTGATACTGTAACGGCGTCAGGCCGGTATTCGCTCTAAAAGCGCGTGTGAGAGTCGATTCACTCATAGCGGCAAGAGAAGCCAAGCGAGCCAGAGGGGCGGGCTCAGCCGGATGTTCATTTAACCAATCCTGTACTCGGTGCACACCAACATGCAGGTGAGCCCGGTAATCGAGGAACACATTCAACTGATGATGCGCTCCGGTACGACGAAAATAAACAACCAGGTCGCGGGCAACCCGCGCTGTCATTTGCGGACCATAATCTTGTTCGACAAAGGAAAGCGCCAGATCGATCCCGGACGCTATGCCAGCGCTCGTCGTCACACCTCTGTCATGAACGAACAGAACGTTATCCACAACATCCGCCTTGGGATATCGCCGTTGCAGTTCCTTTACACAAGACCAATGGGTGGTGCAGCGACGCCCATCTAGAAGTCCGGCTTCTCCCAAACCGAACGCGCCGGAGCAGACTGAGCCGACGGTAGCCCCGGAACGATGCGCGACTCGCAAATAATCGCGTAAAAATTCCTCTAGCACCTCCCGCCGGGTACGGCCATGCCAGCGAACCCCCGAAACAATCACCAGATCATTTCCGTCCAACCCACTAGCCGGAATCATCGGACCGAAACCGGTCAATGCGAGCCCCACCGCGCTCGGGACCTGTGGCGTTGAACCTGTGAAATGAAGCCGATAGTTACACCCGCAGCCATTGGCCGAATCAAACGCCTGAACCGGACCGGCCAAATCGAGCAAATGAACCCCCGGCGCAACAATGAAAATGACGCGTCGTTCAGGATGCTTCACAACAACTCTCCTAACCACGGACTTCGTTCTCGAATCGAGCGCTTTTGTGGAGCGCTGCCTTGCTTGCGAGGCCGTAGGGGTCGCCACCCGTGGAGCGCTGCCTTGCTTGCAAGGCCGTGGTGAGCAGAGGTTGACGGTCCGGATATGTCGCATGATTTGACGGCGCTTTCTCGTGCGTGCCGAGGCAAAAGTCGCGACATAGAGCGCAGACAGACATTGGGTATTCATCGTTATGCTCCGTTGTTAACAACGGCCTCGCAAGCGAGGCGCGCTCCACAAATCACGTCAACGATTCCAAAACCTCCTTTGTAGAAACGATATTCGCGAATCGACCGGCTAGCGCATATTCGGTCCTTCGTACCACTTCGTCGGTCGACAACTCCGGCCCACCGGCCCAATGAGGGATAGCAAAGGTTAAAGTGGCATCCGTCACAAAATCGACTTGATAACCCCGGTCGGAGGCGTCTCGAGTCGTGGTTTCGCAACACTGCTCCGTTTGGATACCCGTCACCCGGAGACGCTTGATTTCCCATTGGGTAAGTCGCCGGGCTAAATCAGTACTGGCAAAGGCGCTAATGGTTGTCTTCTGAAGCACAACTTCGCCCGGCCTGGGAACCACGAAATCCATGAACCGATAGAAAGGAGATTTCGGATTGAAATGGCTCTCCGGTTTTAAATTCTGGTGTAACAAGAAAACGATGGGCAAGGCCGCAGTTCGATAAACTTCAATCAATTTGGTTACGTTCGATTCGAAGGCAGAATTGTTGCGTGTGGCCCAGGTAATAGAATCAGCCTTAAACGATTCTTGCACGTCAATCACCAATAGGACTGATCCAGGCAAACCGCTAGTTGTATTAGTTTTATAGTTTGAGCTACTCATTCCTGCAATCTATGCGACACAACCCTTCACGACGAGGGTCGATCCAGTCAAAAATAGGACGGATCTGGGCACCTGGAGGGGAGCCGCTTTATAGGACGGCAGTTCTACTGGATGCTAGCAAGCGGCTCCCGCGAACGACCCAGCGTTACCCATCCTACCTGTCGGCCTGAACTAACACCTGCCCATTAGAAGAGCCCTGGGGAATATGGCGCGTGGAACCGTTCCCGGGAGCCGCTTGCTACCAAATTACAGAACTGCCATTCTATAAAGCGGCTCCCCTCCAGACGCTTTCCGCCGTCGCTTACCACACCCCTACTGGCTCGACCCCGGACACTGGTCGCTCAAGTGGTTGAGGTTTTCGTGATCCTGGGCAAACACGATTTTATCGTTTCCAGCGGGAACGCGTAGGATATCAATCCGATCATATTCATCGCCCGGCCAGTCGGGCACTTGCTTGGGATCGCCGCCCTTCATCTGCACCAAGTCTTTGACCATCTGATTGAGATAATGATGTTCCCAAACAATCAAAATAACCTGACCGGCGCGTTCCGGGCTCAACAACTCGTTTTCCAGATCTTTGATCTGGTCATAGTGATGATCGCAACTTACCGGCATCCCTAACCGAATCGCAGTCGGCTCGATCGTGGCTAACGGACGCAGATAATCGAAAGTACCAGCAGGGTCGTGTACTTTCCCGGTCGGATCGGGCGCATAAATTTGGTCCGGTTTACCAAACTTCGATAAGAGTACCGCGGGAAGCGCCAGGGCCCGGTTCAATCCTTGACAGTTGATTTGCCCTAGGCCGGCCACCGGCTTTTCCGCGTGCCGGATGAAAACAATGGTTTCAACCTTAGCATCCAGAGCATTGGCCGGCTGTTGGGCCTGCCCCTGCAGATGTGTCGCTAAAGCCAGGATCAGTGAGAGTGCGCACAGTGTTCGCATAGCGAAAAGTAATCAGTAATCAGTGTATACAGTATCAGTATCCGAACTAGGCGACGCCCAGCGTCCACTGATTACTGATTTACTGCCTCGCTTGCGAGACCGTGGCGAGCAGAGGGTGACGGTCCGGATATGTCGCATGATTTGGCAGCGCTCCACCGGTTCCTACCGCCCCTAAACAGAACCGCCAGGTCCCTGTGGACCTGGCGGTAACTACACCTTCGCTCTGTTGAAGTTCCTAGATTGAACTACGGGGAAGATCTCGAATCCGGGCGTAAACCTCGATCAGTTTATGACCAGAGGCCAAAATCCTATGTGAGAGGTGAGAAGTGAGACGCGAGCAGTGAGAGGCGCCTTGGGACGGCAGAGGTTGGGAGCTAAGGGATTTTGAGAACCAGAGAGGCTTATCGTCCGCGACTTCACTCCGGCCACTGGCGTCCAAGCACCCTTCACCATTCACTTCTCACATCTCACTTCTCACGTAGGAGCGAGCGGGCCAGCAGAAGGAGCTAGGAGCTAGAATCTAGGAGCTAGGAGAGTGCGCAGCGGCAGGTGCTCGTTCTCGTCGTCGTTCCTCCTCCTCGATTCTAGGCGTGTGGAGAATCCTGGAACGCAAACCTTACGTCAAAAACCGTGGGCTAAAACCGAGCTGCAGAATCAAAGTCGAGGACGATTACCGTCGAGCTGGTGCGCCTCTCCTAGCTCCTAGCTCCTCCGCCCTCACCTGGTCCAATGGCCCCCGACCGAGCTTAGAACCGGTACAATCCCGTTCAGCGCTTCTTGGCGATTGGAATAGTCGACCTTTCCGACGGCTCCGATCATTGGGACACCGGTCGCAGCGTGGAATTTTTGACTCATGCTTTCGCCGGTATAGCAACCCCAGCTCTTGACATATGCGCCAGGAGCAAACAGCCCGCGATGCAGCTCTGCCAGCTGATTCTGATGGAGCCATGACTTCGAGCTGCTCCCCACCTGGTTCGAATAGTCGAACATGAACGCGTCTTGATTCGAATGACCAAAATATTCGAAGTCGGCGATTTTTATCTGTTGCCTTGGTTTTCCCGCGTTCAGGTATTGAATCACGGCCTCGCCGTTTTCGATCGGGACCAAGTTCAGTCCGTAAGCATCCCGAACGGAGTAAACCAACGGGATTAGATCGCGTTTCTCTTGAGCGGAACGAGACCGATACCCATCGAGATAGATCAATAGGGTCACGATCGCGGCAGGATTATTTTTAACCACCGGTTGTAGTTCCTGGATCCGGGTTCGCGCGGCACGTACGAAACACCCCCAATAGTTGTCATGCGGCTCGTCCTTATATTGTTCCCAGAGGTGCAATGACGGGCCGCCGCAGAGGAAGATGTATTCGTACGGATGCCTGGCGTCAGCAACCGGAACGGCCGGGGGAGGCGCTTCAGTCTGGCCGCGAGCTGTCCCCGCCGCCAAAACAAGGAATAGGGCGAGACAACGAACGAGATTCATCTCAAACGCACAACTCAAGACCCTCAGATTAACCACGAATGGGCACGAATTGATACGAATAAAAAAGAACAACCGCAGATGTACGCAGATTAAGCCCGGCAAAATCGTGGGCTGAGTTTCTCCCTAGGAAATCATCTGCGTAAATCTGCGTTCATCTGCGGTTAAGTTCTTCGCCTTACATTCTTGTCGATTCGCGGTTCAAATTCCGGCTTCATTGGTAGGTCGGCTGGGAACCGCCCCTGGGCCACCCTTGGAACATCTGGCGATCGCGAATGAAAAAAGGAGACCAAATCGGATCCGGATTCGGCGCGATCAACTCAGCCCGCTTCAGCACGAATTCTGAGCAGAACCGGCCGGCGGAGGCATCATAAATTTGATCTCCTGAAAAATAGCCGTAAAGCCGGTATTCACTTCCGTTGTCGGACCCGATCTGACTGCGAACGCGATCAGGTGCGAATTGAAATTTTTCGTTCAGGATAACGAGCTTGGCTGTCTTCCAGTTCTGCCGTGGCGAACGGACGTATCCCCAGATAGCGAAAGGCGGAGAATAAACTCGCCGTCCGATATAGAAATCCCCAACTGGTTCAGCGGCAATCTGTTGAGCGATAGCGGCAGACTGCAAGAATGGCGAAGCTTGGGGAGTATTAGTCGCGCATCCGGCCAGGAGGAGGAAGAGCGAAACGGCGTATGGGCGTGTCGGCGTATCGGCGTATCGGCGTAGGAACGTGCGCAGGCCGTGGAGCGTGCCTCGCTTGCGAGGCCGTGGCAAGCAAGGAGGAATCACTTAGAAGCTCCCTCCGTCATCTGCACTCTGTACCGATGAGAAAAGAAGCGAGTAGGTTCTAGCACGGGCGTCACCAAGCCGGAATACATGGCAAACACCGGAGAATTCCGCAATCGAAATCCCCGCGCGCCGGGAACAGGTCTGAATTGTGGATATAGCCGAACGCTTGATTGGGTCCATGCTGGGCTTCGAAACAAACGGATCGCGAGGATCCGCCGGCGCCAAGTCGGGCTCGCACGGCTAGCTTATTCAAGAGGGCTATGGCGGACAGGCAGCGATCCCTCCCCTATCCCCATCAAAAATTGCCTGCTCATTTTTTATCGATACAGGCTTTTGAGTTGCAAACCCCCAAGGCGCAGCTATCTATTCGATCCACCAAAACCGGGAGTATCCGCGCTATGAACATAATCCAGAAGATTGAGAAAGAGCAGCTTAAGCCCGAAATCACCCCATTCCGGGTGGGCGACACCGTTAAGGTCCATACGAGGGTGGTTGAAGGAGACAAGGAGAGAATTCAGCTTTTCAGCGGGATCGTGATCGGCAAGCGCGGAAGCGGATTAAATGCTTTCTTTACCGTGCGCCGAATTTCATACGGCGAAGGCGTTGAACGAATGTTCCCGCTCCATTCTCCACGAATCGCCAAAATCGAAGTTGAACGCCAAGGCAACGTCCGGCGCGCAAAACTCAATTATCTCCGCTCCCGGAAAGGCAAACAAGCCGTCACGGTAAAAGAGAGAGTGCAGACGTCTTCGGTGAAAGAGACGGCGCAGGCCTCGAAAGAGACGGCGCAGGCTTCTTAAGGAGCCGGTAGGGCCAGGCTCCGGGACGGCCGAGAGAAGTCCAACAAAGCGACTCGGTTTCATTACAGACGCTGCACGCAGCCCCGACTCGCTGCCGAGCCGATTCCAGCGTCTGGTACTGTCGAGCACGGGGTAAACCCTGGGTCCGGCTCGGCGGCTTTTTCGACTACTACTACCCTTGGTCTGGGCAAGCGAAGCCGCGTTGCGAAATTTTGACGGCCTTTCCGGAGCCTCGCCCCACCAACTTTTCGCCGTTTCGCCTCACTCAAATCCCCCTCGAGAACGCAGCACTTGACCCGTAATCCAGCCTCCTTCCGGCCCAGCTAGAAAGCCAATCAAACGAGCCGCATCTTCCGGTTGGCCGATGCGCCCGAGCGCAAAGCGACTCAAAAACTGCCGTTGAAGCTCTGGAGTGATCCAACCGGAATCCGTCGGGCCAGGATCGACCGCATTTACGGTGATGCCCAGATGTCCGACTTCGGCTGCAAAGGTGATGGTGAACGCGTCGAGACCGGCCTTCGTCACCGCATAGGCGAGCGTTCCCCGCATCGGGCCGAACATCTGGCCTGAAGTCATTGAAATAACCCGGCTCGCACCTTTCCCGCCGAATCGCCGGACAAATTCCATACTCAACAGAACCGGGGCCCTGGTATTCAGAACGTAATGACGATCCAGTGTCTCGGCGTCCAAGGTGTCAATTGAGTCACGGGCCCAGAAACAAGCGTTGTTCACCAGAATCTGAGCAACGCCGAATCTGGCTTGGACGGCGTCCCATAGCTTTCGAGGAGCCTCAGTGAGCGACAGATCGACTGGATTCCATTCGGCTTCGACACCTAGCTTTCGCAGTTCCTCAGCCAAAAGCAGCGGCTCATTCGGCCGAGTTTCCCCCGGTTGCTGGTCGTCATATTCCAGCCACCCGGTCATGAACAAATGAGCGCCGCGTTTTGCGAGCTCCCGGGCAATCGCCGCCCCAATGCCTCTTTCCCGGCTGACTCCGGTAACCACTGCCACTTGTCCTGCTAGGGGAACATTCATTGCCACGGTACTTACACGCTCGACGTTCGTGGTCAAAGAGGTGCGCACCAGAGCAATGGCTCGGTTCTCGCACCTGAGATGACGCTGGGAGGGTAGCCCGGATATGACTTATATGACTTATACAACTTATAAGCATATACGTCCTATAGGTCATATAAGTCCTATTCGGGCGCCTGTCCTTCCGCACCTTTCTAACACTGACGCGGCACCTCCTTCGCCCTTTCGCCGATACGCCCATCCGCCCCACGCCCCTACGCCACCACAACCTGCACGCCGGCCTCTTTCAGCGCTGCCGCCAGCTCCTCCGACGGCTCAGCGTCGGTCACCAGAATTTGCATCGCGCTCAGCCCGGCAATCTGGGCAAACGAGTGTTTGCCCAACTTGGATGAATCCGCCAGAACGATCGTGCGCTGGGCAGCGCCCATCATGGCAGCGATCATGGACGCCTCTTCCAGGACGGTGGTGGTGAGCCCTTCCTGGGCGGTGATTCCGCCAACGCCGATTATAGCGGTATCAACGGAGATCTGGATTCCAGACGCCAACACCGGACCGATCGTTACCTGTGCCTCCGGCCGGAATTGGCCGCCCATGACGTATACGTCTCGGATCAGCTCGGTCGAGAGCACACCTGGTACGCTGAGATTGTTCGTCACCACCGTGAGATATTGCTGGTTTAGCTCCGCCGCGAACAACCGCGTGGTGGACCCACCATTGATTAAGAGGGTCTCGCCGTCGCTAATCAGAGCCGCCGCCGCCTTAGCGATCCGTTGCTTTTCCGGCGTGCGAGTATTCAGCCTCTGCAGGAACGGCGAATCCCGATGAACCAAGGTTGTGATGGTTACAGCGCCGCCGTGAGTTCGGGTTAATGCTCCTTTTTCCGCCAATGCGTCCAGGTCGCGCCGGACCGTGTCCTCCGAGACATTAAAGTATTCCGAAATATCGGCGACGGACATCTGGCCCTTTATTTCGAGAAGCTTCAACACCTCGTTTTGACGTTGCGCCGGTAATGCGGGTTTCCGCGGCAAATCGACCTCATCCATTGGAGAATCCGGCACATTCTGCCACAAAACTGCGTTAATCCAAGGCAAATACGCATTGACTATGCATTTTTATGCGCCTATCTATCTTATAAACATGCATAAAAACGCGTTCCCCCATGACGAATCTGATCCCGGTCCGTCCTGCCGGTCAGATATAAACTCTGATAATTCAGAGGCGGCCGACCTTTCGCCTGCATTGCGCGATGGATTGAATCGGCGCGATTTTATCAGGCGGAGCGGACTGGCTTTAGCCGGCGCAGCCGCAGCCTCCACCTTTGTCGGCCCACGCCGCGTGTATGCAGCCGGCCCGGTCGAACTCACCTTTGCCAGCGCTAAGTTTTTCGGGAAAGAGACGATCGCCGAGGTCGTGAAATCGTTTAACGACTCTCAAAGCAAAATCCACGTCACCTACAAAGAGCTGCCACCACCCAGTTCCTCTACCGAAGTGCATCAATCCCTGGTGCAACAACTGGCGAGGCGAAATGGCGACCCGGACGTATTCACGTTGGACATTATCTGGATCGCGGAGTTCGCGGCAGCGAAATGGGCCGCCCAGCTGGATCAGTATTTCAAGGATAGCACCAGCGAATATTTCCCGGGCATGGTTCAAGGCTGCACCTGGCAAAACAAGCTGGTGGCGTTGCCCTGGTTTGTCGACTCGGGCATGCTCTACTACCGAAAGGATCTTGTGACATCAGCGCCCGCGACTTGGGATGACCTGATTGCGAGCGCCAAAGAGGCGACTGGGTCTGGCAAAGCAAAGTTCGGTTTCCTTTGGCAAGCGAAACAAGCGGAGGTGCTGGTCTGCGATTTGGTTTCGTTCATCGGATCAAACGGAGGCTCTATTCTGGAGCCGGACGGCAAAACCGTGTCGATTGCGGACGAACCGGCCGTTCAGGCGGTGCAATTGATGTATGACCTGATCAACAAAGAAAAAATAACCCCGGCCGACGTCTTGAGCTGGGATGAAGAACCTTCACGCCGCCCGTTCACCGGGGGTGAAGCCGCTTTCTTACGGAACTGGTCCTATGTTTGGAAGATCGCTCAAAGCGAGGCCGAATCGAAGGTGGTCGGTCAAGTGGCGGTGGTGCCGCTCCCTCACTTTTCGGACAAGAAAAGCGCTGCCTGTTTGGGCGGTTACCAGTACGGGATCAACGCATCGAGCAAAAAACTAGAGGCCGCAGTTGAGTTTGCGCGGTGGATGTCTTCTCCGGAGACACAGCTTCGATTCGCGACCCAGCTTGGTCTTTGCCCCACCAGAGCCGCGGTCTTTGAGCAACCGGAGATCGGGACGGAACAACCTTTTATGCAACAACTCAAGGACGTCTTCCTGGGCGCGATTCCGCGGCCGGTGACACCAAAATACCCGCAAGTCACCTTGGCCTTGCAGTCAGCGGTATCGACCGCGTTAACCAACGGCAAAGTCGAGGAGTCACTCAAGGCCGCCAAACAAAAGATCGAAGCGATCGTTAAGGCGTAGGAACGAGAAAACTTGGTAGGGCGAGGCTCCGGAAAGACCTCATCACTTCTGAATGGCGATGGCTTTGAACCAGAATCCGATCTCCCGCCTCGATGCGCCGCTGAGCCGCATGGCCCAGGACCTGGAGGGGAGCCGCTTTGTAAGTCGGCAGCTCTGCAGGTCGTCAGCGGCTCCGAGAAGGCCCAGCGGTGTGCAGTTCTATGGGAGTCGTCTGGACCGATCGCGCTTGAACGGAGCCGTTGGGTGAAAGTATCACGCTGGGTTATTCCGGGAGCCGTGCTGCCAACCGATAGACGGCAAAGCGGCTCCCCTCCAGGCGCTGGGCTGGAGAAGATACGTGTTCATCAGGAAGACGAACGGAAATCATGTTGAGTTAACATCTATGCCAGTGGCGAGAACCATCACCCATGTAGACCTCGGCCCAGGGATCAAGGCGCCGCGATGGCGGCTGCCCGGTCCCTGGCTGCTATTGGTTCCTGCATTAGGAGCTATCGGAGCGGTGTCGGTCTATCCGGTGCTCCTAGGACTGTGGCTCTCGTTTCGAAACACGACCTTATCGTCTCCGGACGATGCGTTTATTGGAGTCAGCAATTATCTCCAATTGTTTTCCGACGGCCAATTCTGGAATGCCTGGACGCACACGGTTGAGTTCACCGGGGTATCAACCCTTCTGGAGACAGTCATCGGGCTGGGTATGGCGTTGCTGCTCACCGAACGCTTCTTAGGCCGCGGGATCGTCAGAGCGGCCATGCTGATTCCCTGGGCGATTCCAACCGTGGTCACATCGAAAATGTTCGGCTGGTTATTCGACGGTCAAAATGGATTGGTGAACTATCTGGCTCGTTGTATCGGGCTGATCCATACCAACATCAACTGGTATGGATCAACCGAGTTCGCTTTGCCCACCATCGTGATGGCGGACGTATGGAAAACCACGCCCTTCATGGCGTTGTTGCTCCTAGCTGGTCTGCAAACCATTCCCCGCTCCTTGACCGAGGCTGCCAGCATCGATGGAGCAAATCCCTGGCAACAGTTTTGGCTGGTCCGATTCCCCTTGCTGACTCCGAGTCTCCTGATTGCCGCTATGTTCAGAGCGTTGGATGCTTTCCGGATTTTTGATCTGGTCTACGTCCTGACCGGCGGGGGACCGGCGGACTCGACGGAGGTCCTGTCCACATTGACTTATAAGAACCTCTTCTCCGCCCTCCAGTTCGGATACGGATCCGCGCTCTCGACCATCATGTTTTTGACGGAAATCGTCATCGCGATCGGCTTTGGCGTCTTTCTGTTAAAAAGGTTCCGGGAGGTGAAATTGTGAGCCTCTCATATTGGCGCTCCTGAATCGCGGCTGAGAGCTCGCCCGGCCATCCGCATTTCCCGGCCATTAATCTACCTGGGCGCCGTGCTTATCGTGCTTTGGTCGGTTGGACCGTTTCTATGGCAATTTTCCAGTTCCCTGCAATTTGATCGAGATCTGATCGGTGATCCACCGAAACTGCTGCCCATCCCGATCTGCTTCGATCATTTCGTCAATATCTTCGTGGCGAAGAGCTTTCATCGTTACATTTTCAATTCGCTGGTAGTGGCGGGTGCTTCCACTCTGCTTTGCCTGGTCATTGGCTCTGTTGCCGCCTACGCGCTGGCTCGGCTCGATATCCGGGGCCGGTTCGGCATCCTCGGTTTTGTGCTGGCAGTCTCGATGTTTCCTCAGATTGCCGTTGTGGCCCCGCTTTACATGTTAGCCTCGAATCTCGGCTGGCTCGATACCTACCGGGTATTGATTGTCGTCTATCTCGCGCTGGGCCTTCCGTTCGTGATCTGGGTCTTGTTCGGACACTTTCGCACGATCCCGATTACCCTGGATGAAGCAGCTCGGTTGGACGGCGCCAGACCGCTCACGATCTTCTTTCGGATCATCGTGCCGATCACCTTACCGGGAATTGTGACCACCGGGTTGCTTTCTTTCATCGCGGCTTGGAACGAGTTCATGTTTGCTCTCGCGTTCACGTCGGATATCGACCGGCAGACCGTCCCGGTTGGCATCGCGAACTTTACCGATCTGCATTATGTGCCCTGGGGCGACATCGCAGCGGCGTCAGTCGTGGTCACATTTCCCTTAGTGGCGCTGGTGTTGATTTTTCAAAGAAAGATCATCTCGGGAATTACGGGAGGCGCAGTCAAGGAATGAACCTGGATTCCTGGGAAGAAAAATATCTTTCCCTGGTCCCGCGACTGACCGGCCTGGCGCGAGGGATGCCTCTGACATTGTGCGGCCTGGCCACATGCACCGATGCTTATTTGCGCTTAGCTGATGCCGAACCGCTCTTTGCAGCTCGGAACGGCCCGGCCGCCCGTCTGGCCGAACTTCTCCAGCAACGCGCTGCAAGCGGCATCGGCGGCGAACTACTTTTCGAATGGCCCGAAGCCGAGGAATGGATTGCCCAGAACTTAGCTATCTCTAGTTGGGGGTTAGGCGGAAGCGGAGCGCAAGCGGCGCAGATGTTGACCGTGCTAGGCGCCCGCGCGCTCATCACTTTAGAAGATCGCAGCCGGCGACAGCTTTCCGTGATTCATCCCGATGTGCTGGTTGCCACCCAACAAGGTTTGGTCAAGCGCGGCGCAATAAACGATACGGGTCCCAGCAAACCCGCTCATTATATTTTCGAATTTAACGTAGGCGAACAGATCGGCACAGAACGCGCAAAACGATCGACCCGAGTTATTGTTCGATTCGCGGATGATCGTCTCGATCGCGACCCGGCTTTTGTAGAGGCCAGCGTTGCCCATGCCAGCCAAGCAGGCGCTGCTGTAATCTGTGGATTCAATGAGGTGGCTCCAGCATCCCTTTCAGCAGAATTGGAGTACACCAAGACTCTTTTGTCTGCTTGGCGAGATCAAGGTTTGTTCAGAATCCACTTGGAACTCGGCGGTTACGAGGATTTCTCGCTCCGTGACCAAGTCCTGACTGCGTTAAGCCCGTTGATCTCTTCACTGGGTATGAGCCACTCCGAGCTGCGGGAGATCGGGCCGGGCGACGTTGCAACTGAGGCCGGCCGTCTTCGGGCGACCTTAGGGCTCAACCGGATCTGTATCCATGCCGACACCTGGGCATTAGCGATCACTAACCACGATCCCGAACCTGAACTAGAATCGCTGATGTCCGGCTGTCTCCTCGCGGCCTGCCGAGCTGCTCAAGGCCAGGTATCAGTCCCCACTGGCGTTCCGGCGGACGCTGAGTTCCAGGATCCGCCCTATCCGCCGATTCATAAACAGAACGATAACACCCTGGTTTGCTGCCCTTCCCCCTACCTGGAACGACCAAAAGCAACCATCGGGCTCGGAGACACCTTCCTCGCCGGAACGCTATTGATGACATAGAGCCCGAACTTTGAACCCCTTAGCCCGTGAATCCGAAGATGAAAGATCCGCAGATTACGCAGATTACACAGATTTCGTCTTACGGCTGGCTCGGGCACAGGAACAACAGGCGCACTGGGCGGTCCACGACGGCCCCTTTAGCTCAGCCGCACTGTTCAATCTCGAATCGTAATCTGCGTAATCTGTGTAATCTGCGGATTTCAAATTTCAGCTTTTTTGAGCTTAACCCATGGAGAAAACAACCGTAATGAACAACAAAATCATCGATCCCGGCAAACTGCGCAGCTTTCAACGAGTGACCAGCGCAGACGGATATTTCCTGATCTGCGCACTCGATCATCTTTCCGATTTTCAGGAACTGTTAGACAGCGACGCCAACCGAGTCAGTTACCAGCAAACCGGCGAAGCAAAAAATCAACTCATTAGGGCTTTGGCCGATCAATGCACCGCTTTCCTCTTAGACGCTAGGTTTGGCTTGGCTCAAGCGATTGCTTCTCGCGCGCTTCCCGGAAGCATCGGCCTCATGGCCAGCGTTGAAGATGAGGATTACAAACCAACAACAGCGACCCGCAAGACCCGGTTTCGCGAGAATTGGGGAACGAAACAGATGAAAATGCTGGGCGTGGATGTGTGCAAACTGTTGTGGTTCTTCCGACCGGATAGCAGTGTTGCCGATCATCAAAGAGAGGTGATCCGCGGTTTAGTTCAGGAATGTGCGTCGCTCTCACTTCCACTCGTTGTTGAACCGATCTGGTATCCGTTAGAAGGAGAAGATCCGAAATCCGAGGCTTGGCGCGAGCGTCGCGTAGAAGGGATCATCGAGAGCGCCCGGGAAGCGAATGAGCTCGGAACCGATATGCTGAAGGTGGAATTTCCGGGCTACGTCGAGACTGAGGCCGGCAAATCGAAAGCCGCGGAGGCATGCCAACGACTCGATTCCGCGGTGACCGTTCCCTGGGTCATTTTATCGGCCGGGGTCGGTTATGACAGCTTTAAGACTCAAGTCGAAATCTCGTGTAACGCCGGGGCGTCCGGGTTTCTCGCCGGTCGTTCAATCTGGCGGGATGCCGCTTCTACCAAGGATCCCGAGCTTCGAGAGCGAGCAGGCCTGGATGCAGCCAATCGTTTAGCCGAGCTGGCTAACATTACTCGAGCTTGCGGAAAACCATTTCGCCCTCAGCTTGAAGGCGAAGAGTTAACTCGTGCTTTCCCTGAATTCTGGTATGAGAAGTGGCAACGGTAAGGGCGGGGCTATTCCTCGACCAGCACGCCATTAAACAACCTCGAATCAAAGCCGGCCTGATCGGACCGCCAGAGAACCAGCCGTCTTCATGCGCTTAGGGGGATGAGGGGTTTAAGCGAACCTTCGCCTAAAATGAAAAACAAAGGGAGGGACCTACGGCGATACGTTTACAATTCCCATTCGCCGTCGGAACTGGGCAAGTAAGGGACCAGCGAGCGGTCGCCATCCAACCCAGCTTGCGATGATGCCGCTCACAAACGTCCAAAATCCCCAGGACTCGAAACCAACATAAGGACTTTCTAGAATCCCTCCACTTGCGAGGCGCAGATCGCTCGGGTGACCTTTTCGGTAGGCTATCTCGATTGTCTGCCCCTCTTTAACGATGTCCCAATGACTGTGTCTGTCCAGCAACCAGACTTTAGGGGACTCCGCCTTCAGGTTTGCATTACCCATTGGTTGGCAAAGGAGATAATAATCTCTGTAGGTGCTTTTTCTGGTTCTTACCACTCTGCAGAGCTTTTTTACTACAAGCCCAGACTCCGTTGCGCTCTCTTGCTGAAAAGTGTATTCGCGCCAGATAAAGGAGCTACCGATCGTCAAAAGCACCGCACCAATAACGGGAAGAATGAAACTCTTTGGGCCAAGTTCTATCTTGCTCGTTACCGTTGGTTCGGTTTCTGCCATAACGACATCCATTTGACGCCCGGAAGCCGTTCATTTTGCAGAAATATCTAGGGAACCGCGAAACGATTTCCTAACTCTCAGTTCCGCCGCACACGGTCACACGCTCCCTCACAGCCTCACTTCCTGCTTCTTCAATACCGACTCCAAACTCCCAAATACCACAGCGAGCGTTTTACGATTATCTTCGATACTCGGCTCCGGCTGCTGACGCTGTTCTATGCTATCGATGAAATGTTCGAGCAGCGGTAACCGGCGTTCTTGCACCGGCTCGATGGACATGAGCTCCTGAGTTTCCTGACCAGGAATCTCTAACCGGACCGAGGTCCGGAAAGAAGCCTTGTCCAGCACCCCATCCCAGAAAAGCCGGCCTTTGCTGCCGACAAACTGCCACTCCCCTTCCCAAGAGGTGGTAACCGCTCCGCGGGCGCACCAATCACCATCCCAGATCACCGGGATACCGCCCTGGAGACGCATTAAGCAAAAAGCATTCGAAGGATGCTTGAACGCGTTATCGGGAGTGTCGTGTTCCACCGCCACAACGCTGGTCACTTCGTGCTGAGTTATGAAACGCAGCAAATCAACGTGATGTACCGACATATCGAGCAGAATGGAATGCGGTAGCGCGTAAATGGAATGTTGCCGGTTTTCAATCACCTCGGGCAGATGCTTACGAAACCGAATTTTTACCGCTTGCAAATCGCCGATATCGCCTTGGGCAAGCCGTTCCCGAACTAATCCGGCTCCACCCATAAATCTGTAACCCTGAGCTGCCATCACTTTACCGGCGGCGTTTTCCGCCGCAGCCGCAATCTCCACGGCTTCCGCAATGGAGGTAACCATCGGTTTTTCTACCAGGACATGTTTCTGCAGCCGTAATGCCTCCAGTATGACTGGCTTATGTTGAGTGGGATTAGTGACCACCAACACCGCATCTGCTGAGGTTTTCGCCGTAGCGGTCGCCAGATCGGGAAAACAGGCAATACCGTATGTTTGCTGCGACCAGACAGCCGCAGCTTCGCTCTTGTCTACAGTCGCCACGACTGAAGCGCGTGGATGCGTCCGCAAAAGTTCGACCCATTCTCTTCCCCAAAATCCGATACCAACGACAATAAACTTCATACCCGAATTTCTCACAGAAGATCACAAAGGACGCAAAGATGGTTTTTAAACAGAAGAAAACCAAGGCAGCAAAGTTCAGCCTGGATGATCAGCGAAAAAACGATGCATCTATCTTCGTGACCTTTGTGACCTTCTGTTCAAAATTCCGTTGAGTCATGTTTGATATTTCCGGAAAAACAGCCCTGATCACCGGCGGAACCAGCGGCATTGGCGCCGCGCTGGCCAACCGATTCTTTGAAGCTGGCTGCCGGGTTGTGGCAGCCGGGCTTCCTGAGGAAAAGCCAAGCCCAACCCTGAACCCGAAGGTTGCCGTTGCGCCGTTGAATGTCTCTGATCCCGAAAGTATCCAGCGGCTGGTAGCCGATTTTCAAGAGCTCGACATCCTGGTGAATGCGGCCGGGATTATCCGCCGGAGCGCCGAATACGATCTGAACAACTTTCAGACCGTCATTGATGTCAATCTTATCGGCACCATGCGGGTATGCACAGCTTGCCATCCGCTTTTGGCTAAACGCGGCGGCGCTATTGTTAACTTGGCTTCCATGTACAGTTTCTTCGGCGCAGGGTCAGCCCCAGGCTACGGCGCCAGCAAGGGCGGCGTAGTGCAGCTAACCAAAAGTCTCGCGGTCGGCTGGGCTGCAGACAACATTCGGGTGAACGCAGTCGCTCCCGGCTGGATCGCAACTCCTTTAACGCAAGTTTTGCGCGATGATTCTGCCCGCTACACCGCCGTGATCGATCGCACTCCGCTTAAGCGTTGGGGCCAACCCGATGATATTGCCGGCGCCGTGATTTTTCTGTGCTCACCTGCTGCAGCTTTTATAACCGGGGTCGTCTTACCGGTTGACGGCGGCTATTTGATCAATTGAAAGTTGAAGGCACCCCCAATGAACACAAACCAGCTCGAACCCACGCAGCAGGATGAAGCCCGGATCCCCTATCAACTCCCGTTTCCGGTTGAGGCTCAGACCGAGATTGTCCAATCGCCCGCACTCCCGACAGACGAACGACTTTGGGTGCCGCAGGCGACAAACGTCTGGCTAAGGCCGCTGTGTTTGAATGCATCCCAAGGTTACTGGGTCAATTTGCTGCGGGTGCGTAAGTCGGGAGTCTTAACCCGGCATCGCCATCCGGCGCCTGTACACGCTTATGTGTTACGCGGCAGCTGGCATTATCTCGAACACAATTGGATCGCGAAGGAAGGCGCTTACGTGTTCGAACCACCAGGGGAAACGCATACTCTGGTAGTACCGGACGATGTGCCGGAAATGATCACCCTGTTCCATGTCAGCGGCTGCATGATCTACGTCGATCCTTGGGGTAAACAGACCGGCTACGAAGATGTCTTTACCAAGATCGAGATGTGCCGGAAGCATTATACGGAGAACGGCCTAGGCGCGGATTTTGTGGATCAGTTTGTGAGGTAGGAGTGTCAGGACCACGATCGGGGAGGGCGCGCTGCCTGTCCGCCATAGCTTTAGCGACGGAGGATCCCCGCGCGCCGCGAGGACGTGTCAGGACCTAAAGATGCACTTTCGTCCTCGATTACGACTCGCGCTCGGCTTCGTTAATAAAGGATCGCGAGGACGCGATCCCTCCCGGGAGATGGGCGTGCACTCAATCCAAAGACGAAGCGCCTCAGGGAGCATCCTGAACCGGTAATTCCGACTTGGCGCATTAGTCGAGCACTCCGCGTGGCCGGCTTCGAGCACGAGCACGAAACGCCGAACGCCGAACGCCGAACGCCAAACGCCAAACGCCTGAGCAGCCCTACACCAGCTCTAACGCTAAAGCGATCCCTTGGCCGCCACCGATACAGAGCGTGACCACGCCACGGCTCAATCCATCTCGTTTCATGGAGTGAAGCAGCCGCACCGTCAGTACCGTGCCTGTCGCTCCGAGCGGATGGCCGTGCGCAATCGCGCCTCCTTCAACGTTAATAATATCTTCGGGAATACCTAGCTCTCTCGCGACTGTCAGTGGGACCGCAGCAAATGCCTCGTTGATTTCAATTCGCTCGACGCTACCCAGCTTCCATCCGGCTCGTTCGAGTGCTTTCCGAACCGCCGGGATCGGACCTAATCCGAAGAAACCAGGTTCGACCGCCGCGACGCCGTAACCGGCGAGCCGGGCAACAATCTTTAGCGACTTCGCTTCCGCAACCCGTTCATCTGCCACAATCATCGCTGCCGCTCCCGCATTGAGGCCTGGAGCATTACCGGCCGTAATCAAGCCGTTGTCCCGGAAAGCCGGCCGAAGTTTCGCCAACACTTCTAACGTGGTTTCAGGTCTCGGCGCCTCATCCTGGTCAAAGAGAACGGCGCCTTTCTTTCCCTGGACCTCAACCGGGACGATCTCATCCCGGAACTTGCCAGCCTTTTGTGCCTGGCTAAAGTGCCGTTGCGAGCGCTCAGCAAAACGATCCAAATCTTCCCGGCTCAATTTCGCCCGGGAAACAAGGTCTTCGGTGTGCCAGCCCGAATGTTTCCCTGAGAAGGCGTCATCAAGCCCGTCACGGAGCATACTGTCATAGATCTCAGCCGGCCCCATTCGATAACCCCAGCGTCCACCGTCCATTAGATAGGGCGCGCGATCCATATTCTCCAGGCCGCCGGCAACAGCAATATCAACCTCTTCTGCGACGATCTGTTGAGCGGCGGTCACAACGGCTTGCGCGCCCGAGCCGCAAACCCGGTTCACTGTAATCGCCGGAACCGACACCGGAACACCGCCGCCGATAGCCGCCTGTCGCGCCGGGTTCATCTTGTTACCCGCTTGAATCACGTTGCCCATGACGACGCTCTCTATCGCGCCGGCATCGAGCCCCGCCCGTCGCAAGGTTTCTCGTATCACCACTGCACCAAGCTCGGTGGCCGGCACTGTTTTGAATGATCCGTTGAACGCCCCGATCGCAGTTCGGACCGGGCTACAGAGAACGACTTCGCGCGTTGCCATACCTATCTTTAACGATGCGATCTGGAGTTGTCCATCGATCCTCGCGAGGATTCTTTGGTTCTAGTCCGCGTGCTCGAATGGTCAGCGCGGGAACGGCGAATTGTACTTGAGCTCGTATATACAGACGTCCTCTGTCTTGCGTCACGTCGTGCGTTCGGTAATTTATTGGCTGGCACGTTTCCAGGACGTTAAACGCGCTAAACAAATCGAGGACGAGGACGACGACGAGAACGAGAACGATTACGAGTAATCCTGCGATTCCTTGACTCCCGTTCAGGCGGCTTCGGAGCCGACGACTATCTTTAGCTGCGCGACAAAACCGGCAACAAAACCCAGGCTAACGCCAGTGCTGCCAGCGCCAAGAGCAGATATCGCCTACGAACTTGCGCATCTGCCAGAAACGATGCGTTGGTAACTCGCTTCATAAATGTAAATCGTCTAGGACGATGGTAGTTTTCTGTCTTTCTGTAGGTTCCCCGGATTAGCCCCCGACAATCCTGTTGGCTTCCAAACGGGCCTTCTACGAAAAGCAGAAGACACACGAACAACGAGTTCCCGACTCCATTCGGTCCGATCCTTTCCTGTCACTATCAGTTAATACCGGAAATCGACCGAAAAGTTTCAATAAAACTGGACTGTTAGAAACCATGGGAATGAAGTCATTGCTTTCGATTCCGCAACAAGCCATACGACGGACGAACGCGAGTGGAACCGGTCGTCGCCCAAGCGCTATCGTAGACCGGAGATGGGACTCCTATCCGTCTACGATTTAGCGGCAGGACAAATGGTTTGATAGTTTCGGAGTCGTTACTCCGCGCGGACGACCAGCTGGCAGGCGCCGATGTTCCCAAAGTTGATGAAGTTGGCGTTGATCAGCTTTCCGGTGGTGGCGTTGTATTCGCTAACCCCAGCGGCCTCCGCCACGAGGAGGTGGGTGCCCGAGACCGCGAGCCCGGTGGGCTCGTAGCTGGACCCGGTAACTAAGGTGGCGTTAATCGGGGCTCCCGTAGTAGCGTCGTATTCGCCAACTGTCCCTCCCGTACCCGGGTTGGTTAAGCCAGTAACCCACGTAAAGGTGGTTGTTCGACACGGTGAGTGCTCCAGGAGTATAGGACCCAAGCACAATGAAGTCGGGGGTCGTCGCGCCCGTCGTAACGTTGTATTCACAGATCGCGGCCCCATTAAAGCCGTCGCTATATCCAAAGTAGAGGTTGTCGCCCGAGGCTGTGAGAGCGCCGGGGAGGTCGCCGCCGGGGTCGTTTCGCACGATGAGGTTGGCGTTTTTCAGGGCTCCCGTGGTGGCGTTGTATTCGGCAACCGTGGCGGCGTGCTCCCCGCCGGGGTCACTGTCGCACGCCACGAAGAGTTTGTTACCCACTACCGCGATTCCTGTGTCGTAGGAGAGCCCGGTGATGAAGTTCAGATTAATCACAGCTCCCGCGGTGGTGTACTGGCTAACCGTGGGAGTACTGGACGTCCCATTCTGCAACGCGAAGATGGTATATCCGAGATTCTTGATCTTGCCCGAGAACGCCATCGCCACGGGGCTGGTCGGGACGATGAAGCCGGACTGGATCAAGGCTCCTGTCGTGGCGTCGTATTTGCCAATCGAATAACTGCGAAAGACGGCATAGAGATTAGGATCCGCGTCCGCGTTTCTGGGCATAGCCCATAGCGCGGTGGTCCCCAGAAGGAGTGTGCAGAGGGCACTACGCAGCGCGCTCGAATTTGATGTGATGATTTTTTTCATGTTTTTGTTCCCGCCACTTCATTTAGAAAACGACGGTCTCACTCGGTACAGATGGAAATCACCGGGTAAGTTTCAGAAAAGATGGGAATGAAGTCCTCAGGAAGAGGAATCTCAGGCTAAGCAGACTTCGTCAGGCAAGCCGCCGGAAATCCGCGGGGGCGGAGCCGTGGAGCGCGCCTCGCTTGCGAGGCCGTGGTGAGCAAGGCTAAGGATAGGGCAGACTCACCGCTATGCCGCGCTCTTGAGCTTGAAGAAACACAGGCCCTAACATAGAGCGCTGACAGAACTTAGGTGTGCACCGCGATGTTCCCTTGCGTACCACGGCCTCGCAAGCGAGGCACGCTCCACGGCTGCGCCTCTCACTAGTCACCTCCGCCCCAAGAGCCCAGCCTACTGCGTCCTGCTTTATTGACAGCAATATCCTACAATACTACATCTCTAGTATGAAAGTGACCGTCGAAGTGTCGGAAGAGGAGCTTAAGGATATCCTAAAAGCAACCCGCGAAAAAAGGAAAGGCGCCGCGATTCGCCAACTGGCATTAGAAGCCCTGATGCTCAAGAAACGACGAGAACTGCTCGACGAGGTCGAGGCCGGTAAATGGAGCGTTGATCTTCCACCCATCGAACGGTTGCGAGAAGACCGAAATTTATGGCGGTCATAATCGACTCCTCGGTTTGGGTCGACTGCGTTAGAACGGGTAGTCCGGAGCCCCTAAGGAGGCAAACCAAAGCGATCATCATGGGGCCGGACAGTTTCCTGTGTGAACCGGTCTTGTTCGAATTGTTGCGGGCTGTGCCCAAGCGGAATCGGGCGCGCACGGAGGCCTTGGTAGCCACCGTTCCGATATTATCGACCCCCGCCGATCTCTGGATCTCTGCGCGGATCCTTGGTCAGAAGTGTATCGATGCCGGTTCGCTACCGCCGGCGATTGATCTCTTGATTGCGCAAATCGGATTGCATCATAACGTGCCAATCACGACGTTTGACAGTCACTTTCAACAGATCGCTAAAGTCAGCTCGCTCCAGGTCAATTTTTTGATGCGCGCGAAGTAAGCAAGACTGACTAATCACCCCGCTGCCGCCTTATTCTCCCAATTCCTTGTTCACCAGATCGAGGTCCTTTCCCACCCTCTGCGTCCGCTGCGACCTTTGCGCGAGGCTTTAGACTCACTCCTGCCCTAACTCTTTCTTCACCAACTCGAGATCGGTTTTCCAGGTTGGACTGTGACCATGAAGCCGGATCAGATTCGTCAGAATGTCGAGACTGGCCTGAAAATTTTGTCGAGCAGCGTTGCTGTCCCCTTGCTGCTTAAACAAGCTCCCCAGATCCTTATAAGAGTTCGCCAAAAAGAGTTGCGCATCGCTGCTACCCGGTTCTTTTTTGGTGAGTTTTTGTGCCACCTCCAGCGCCCACTGATATTCGGTCCTGGCGGTGTTTAAATCCCCTTGCGCCGTCAATATGTCGCCGAGTTTCCCATAAATTTGCAACAAATACTGTTGCAAATAGCCGTTGCTCGGGTCCTGCTTAACTAGTCTCTCCACTATCTCCAGTGCATTCAGGTATTGGACTTTGGCGCCTGGCAAATCATCTTCCTTTCTTAGCACCTCCCCAACATTGCTATAGCTGACCGCCAAGTCTGCTTGCCATTCGCTGTTGTCGGGATCCTGCTTGACCAGTTTTTGAATGACCTCGAGTTCGCCCTGATAATTCGCCCGGGCGGCGTTCAAATCCCCTAGGGCTTCGAATACAGTACCGAGCCTGTTATACGGGAACGTCAAATCTCGCTGCACATCGCTGTTTCTGGGATCTTGCTTGGCCCGTTTCTGGGTTATCTACAGTCCACGCTGGAATTGGGCCTTGGCGCCGTTTAGGTCCCCTTGCGCCTTCAACAGGTCGCCGAGTTTGCCATAAACCAGCCCAAGATCGCGTTGCCAAAGGCTATTGCTCGGATCCTGGTTAGCCACTTTCAGCGCGATCTCCAGCGAGCTCTGGAATTGGCTGTTGGCGCCCCTCAAATCCCCTTGGGCGAGCAAAACCGTGCCGAGGCGATTATAACTGGCTACCAGGTCGTGCTGCCAAAGGCTGTTGCTCGGGTCCCGGGTGGCTAGTTTTAGCGCGATCTCCAACGCCGGCTGACTGTGCGCCTTCGCTCCGGTCAAATCTCCTTGGAGATACTCAACCAGGCCGAGCCTACCATGGATGACCGATAAATTTCGTTGCCAGGTGGTGTCCGCCGGAGCCTGCTTCACCACCTTCTCCGCGGCTTCCAGGCTTTGCTGGAACTTCGATTTAGCGCCGTTGAGATCACCTTGCGCCTGGAGGCGATCACCTTCCGACCTCAGGAGGGTTGCCCAATTGTTCAGGGCGTTGGGGTCCTCTTGGCTGAAACCTAAATTCTTATAGTAGGTTTCAACTTGCTTCTGCACGTCCTCGATAATATCGAGATGCCCAATCGGCTTCAGCTTGTCATTGAGCTGATTCAGCAAATAGTTGAGGATCCCTTCAGCGCTACTCCTGGCGGAAACGGCTCGGGTCTCACTTTGCACGGCTGCTCGCCATTCCCAGACTGCCGCTCCTGCTACCGTTGTGAGTGCCGCTATCACTCCGGCCACAATTAGCCGCCGTCGCCGGAGACCTCGTGCGACTATTGCTCGCGAAACTAGGATGTAGCTCCTTTCCTCTGGTTCCAGGCTTGACTCGTAATTCCTTAGAAGATCCTCAGCTTCGGCTAAGGGCCGGCCCGGAGCGAGTAGATAGTCACTCTGCCGGTTACATTCCACCCATCTAGCCATTGCTTCTCCGACCCGAGCTCGGACCCGCAAAAAGTCGCGATTCTCTTTTTCCCAGCGATTGATCTCCGGCCAGACCCGGAACAAGGCTTTTCGGCCGCACGAAAGAACGGGATGAGATCTTGGGGACGCTGCAGGCCCGCTCGATCGAAGAGAATAAGCCGTTTCAAGTAGGAACTGGAGCAAAGACCAGCATCAGCTCCACGGGTGCTCTGACCGCGATCTCTGGTTCCCCTTTGCAACGGGTACATCCCCTGTTGCGGTTGCGGCGATCCCTACGACTCGGTTCACTTACGTGGTCAATGAAAGCGCTAATACAGTTTCCGGCTACAGCATTGGTTTTGATGGTGCACTGACCGCGATCTCTGGTTCGCCTTTCGCAACGGGAAGCGGACCGATTGCAATTCGCTTACGTGACAGACCGCACTCTTAACACGGTTTGGGGCTACAGCATCGCCTTGAATGGTGCTCTGAAACCGGTCACGGGTTCGCCCTTTGCAACAGGGAGATTACCCTATTGGGTGGCAGTCGACCCCAGCGCGGAGTTTGTTTACGTCGCAAACCAGACGGATAACACAGTATCCGCCTACAAAATCGGCTCCAAGGGTGGTCTGACCGCCGTTCCAGGATCTCCATTTGCAGCGGGAAACATTCCCACAGGAGTGACTGTTACCCAAAAGACGAGGCCGTGATCTTTGAACGTGGATTCCGGCTGGAACCGAGCATACTGTTCTGGCTCTGCCGCCATGCAAGCGATCACCTTCTCCGCCGCCAAACTCGATACCCTGCTCGATGAATCCGGCATCGAGGTGCTTTTGGTCACCTCAAAACATAACCTGCAATATTTGTTGGGCGGGTATCGCTATTATTTTTTCGAACATCTGGATACGATCGGGTTGGGGCGATACCTGCCGGTACTCGGCTATGTAAAAGGTAACTTGGCTCAATCCTTCTACGTTGGGAGTGGAGATGAAACGTGGGGCATCGAAGTATTTCCTTTCTGGCCACAACGGATTTCGACCGAAGTCTGGACTTCAACCGAGGCGGCGCAAATCGCCGCTCAGTATGTAAGGTCGCTTGGAATAAAAGCTCCTAAGATCGGTCTGGAACTTGAGTTCTGGACAGCGAACGGCTGGGAGACATTAAAGGCCCAGCTACCAGAAGCAACTTTTGTGGATAGCACGGAAGTTCTGGAGGAGCTGCGAGCGGCCAAGACTCCCGAAGAACTCGCCCAATTACGAAAAGCGGCTGCCGCCATTGTCGACTCGATGGTAGCAACATTTCATTGGTTACGAGAAGGGATGACAGAGACAGAGATCGTTGAACACTTGCGGATCGAAGAAACGGGTAGAGGTCTCGATTACGGTTTTACCTTAGTTGCCACAGGTCCAACATTCGGCAGAGGACCCTCAAGTCGAAGGATTGGGAACGGTGAGATAATTTCGATCGATACCGGCGGCCATTGGCACGGCTATCTAGCGGATATGGCAAGAATGGGCGTGTTAGGAGAGCCCACTCCGCTGATGAAAGAGTTGTTAGACGAAGTCAGTTCCGTGCAGGCGGCAGCCAGGGTTCCAATCAAAGCGGGAGCTCTCGGAGGCGGAATCTATGACCACGCTCTGGAAGCTTTAGAATCGTGTCCACATCGGGCGGACATGCATTTTGTTGCCCACGGTATGGGCTTGATCCCGCATGAAGCGCCTCGACTCACCGACACCGGCCCAATACCTTATCCGGCTAAACACGCGAAACGGCCTTTGCAGACCGGCATGGTTCTGTCGATTGAAACCCATGTAAAACACCCTGAGGTCGGGTTCGTGAAGTTGGAGGACACAGTCGCGGTGACTGATTCAGGATGGGAAGCTTTTGGCGATTGGGGACGAGGCTGGAATCGGCCTGAGGGAACTTAACCGCAGATTAACGCGGATAGACCCTTGGAGGACGTGCCATCGTTCTCGCAGTAAATCGTTCTCGTCCTCGTCGTCGTCCTCGATATTAACCGCGCAGCTCCCGGCAGCTGGAAACCAAAAACCGAGTCGATCAGAGCCCAGTCCGAATTTTCCGGGAGCACACATCACAGGTATAACGGCGCCACCTATGAAGGACGACGACGAGGACGGCCTGCCGCGCCGTAGGCTTGGCGGAGGCGGGAGAACGATTGATCAAGTCGCACAGGGCCGGATCCCGCAAACCGTACAGGTCCGGTTCTCGTTTCGAACAGCAATTGCGGCAACTGGGACAAATAGAGGTCGACCGGCCAATCCTAGAGTCTATTGGCACCGTCTGTTAATCCATGTTTTCTCTTTATGACAAACAAAACGTTTCTCATTACTGGTGGAACTACCGGGATCGGTCTGGCCACAGCTCAACTCCTAAGCGCCGAAGGGGCGAAGGTCATCGTCACCGGGCGCAATCCCGAAACTCTCGCTTCCGCTAAGAAGGTTCTCAACGGCGTAACCGTACATCCTTCGGACGCCGGCGACCTAGCCGCCGCACAGGCGCTGGGTGAAGAGGTCAAAAAATATGTGGGTCATCTCGACGGAGCTTTCCTGAATGCGGGCGTCGGGGATTTCAAACCAATTGAGGCGGTAACGCCTAAGGACTATGACGACATGTTCAATGTGAACGTACGAGGTCTTTACTTCCAGCTTCAATCGCTGCTACCGGTATTGGGCAATCCGAGCTCCGTCGTATTCAACGCCTCCATCGCAGGTTCTACCGCCTTTGCCATGGCGTCGATCTATTCGGCAACGAAGGCTGCGGTCATCTCTCTTGGCAGGACCCTAGCGGTCGAGTTAGCCCAACGCGGCTTGCGGGTCAACGTGCTGAGCCCGGGACCGATTGACACCCCGATTGCAAAGAAAAGCGGCCTTCCTCCTGACCAGGCGAACGGGGTTGTGGAAATGCTGGTTGCCAGGTCGCTCTCGAAGCGGATCGGTACATCCGACGAAGTGGCCCGGGCTGCAAGATTCCTACTCTCGGAGGATTCGAGCAACATTACCGGCACGGAGTTGATCATCGACGGCGGTGTTAGCCTCGCAAAGTAACGTTCACCGCCTGGGCCAGCCGAAATTAACCGTAGAATCCGGTGACGCTTCCACAGTGTGTTTGCTAGCCGGATAAGAACGATTGGGCTGGGTGCTAGAAGCGCTTTCGGCGCTTTCGCTCAACACCCTGGAAAACAGTTAGAATAACAACTGAACACGTCACCATAGCAGCTTTACTTTGTAGCGACGAAACACCGGATCGGGAGTGACGATTCTGAGATCATGAACCGCTGATTGCGCTAGTAGCAAACGATCAAATGGATCTTTGTGATACACCGGTAGATCTGATGTGCGGTGAATGGTTTCAAGATCAATCGGCCAATCCGTTACTTGGCGCGCAGAGAGCTGTTGAGCGATCCACGAGCGCGGTTTCTCTGGCAGAACAAGCTTCCCCGCCAGGGATTTCATATGGATCTCCCAGGCGCTCGCGTGGCTCAAGAATAATTCAGAACTCACATCCGATAGCGCTTTACGCGCTCGAGTACTCAATTTATCGGGATCGGCAGCCAGCCAGATGAAGGTACAAGTATCTAGCAGAAGTCGCATTCACACGCCCCACTCTCGCAATTCTTCATCAGTCAAAGGCGCGAAACAATCGTCCGAGTAATGGACCGGTTTCGACGTGATAATGCCGGCAGTTGGCCGTTTTTTATCATTTCGCTGCAGGCCGACCAAGCGAGCAACCGGTTCCTTATCCCGGTACAACACAACTTCCTTACCCGATTCCACTTCTGTAATCAGCTTTGAAAGGTGCGTTTTGGCTTCATGGATCGTGGCTTTGATCACACCGCAGTATGAATCGGAACCTAAGGTTAGTCAATGGTTAGCTAAGCAGCTATCAATGTCTCCGTTGCCGCCCGAGCGCGGGCCTCGATTTCCCGTTGGGCCGGCGCCTCCCTTACCCTCAGCAAAAGCCGGATCAGGAGATCACCCCAAAGCACCGAAAGATAGCGGGCTGCCAGCGCTGTTGGATCGGCGGCAAGGATTAACCCTCGGGCTTGAGCTTTTCTGATCAGTTCGGTGAGCGCTTTTTGGTTACCCTCCCGACCAACGCTATCAAGTGTCCGACCAATCTCAGGCGCCAGATCGGATTCTGAGATCGCGAGCCGGAAAACCGTTAACACCTCGGGTTGGCACGCTATTTTCAAGATTGATGCGCCGACCTCAACGAGCAAGGCGGCGAGCTCATCCTGGGTTTGCGCCGCAGCAGCCGGAGTGTCCAAAGGCCGGCGCATCTGTTGGCAGCGTTCGTTGATGCAGGCTGCTAAGACGGCATGTTTATTATTGAACAGAGCATAAAGGTCACGTTTAGAAATTCGGGCTCGCGTGACAATGTCCAGCATGCTGGTGCTGGAAAAGCCGTTCTGACTGAAAAGGGTAAACGCCGCCCTGAGGACGCGATCGCGGACGGAGGTGGAGACGTCTTTGGACTGAGTCTTGGACGCAGGTGCGTTTGCGATCAGCCCTTTCTCGACAGCAGGTTTCTGCACTCCTGCAACTCCCGCCCGCAACGCTCCCGCCGCGGCGGATGCGGGCGGGCCTTGAACTCCGGAACTCCTTCTTTCTATGTGACGCTTAGGTTTTTTAGTTTCTGACATTTTCACTTGCTTTTGGTACGATACTGTACCATTCATCGAGAGTTAACGGTACGATATCGTACCTACGACCGATTTGCTACTCCTCTTTTCTTATCATGATTAACTCCACAATTCTCCTAACCCGCGCAACCGGAATAACCGGCGCGACTTTGGCCTCAGGTCCGTATTTCTGGTTGTTATCCTCTTATCTCGTCGCCGCCAACATCGTGATCACACTCGTTCTTCTATTCGGGGTGCGAATTGCCTTGCTGAAACAAGGCAAAACCAAGTTCGAGGTACTCCCGATCATTTCGGCTCTCGGTACCGTTCTCATCGCTTGGTACGCTCTGGTACTCTTCTTGGCCTGCCAGGGAGTCTTCACCTCCGCCCTAAATCAGCAGGTACCCTTAATCGGTTTCGCGATTGGAATTCCGATCATCATTGGTGCTGTGCTGATGACAACGTTACGATCCGTCCGCGAGATCATCGCTGCCGTACCTCAGAGCTGGCTGGTGAGGTTCCAATTCTACCGGGTGCTCGGCGTCGTCTTCGTTATCCTGTATATGGCGGGTCAATTGCCGGCCATTTTTGGAGTGCCGGCCGGCTACGGTGATGTCCTGGTTGGGGTGACCGCTTTGTTTGTGGGCGCCGCCCAAGCACGCAGTCTGGCCGCGCGGAATCAGCTGGTCGTGCTGTGGAACTGGTTTGGGCTCGCTGACTTCGTTGTCGCCGTAACCACCGGATTTCTCAGTGCCCCCACCCGTTTCCAGATTTTCTCACTCGACGCACCCAATACCCTCATCGGTTCGTTTCCGCTCGTGTTGATCCCAATCTATGCGGTGCCGTTGTCCGTGCTTCTTCATATAGCATCCCTGACCAAGGTAGCTAAAGCTCACCGGACAGGTGTTGAGAACATGGTGACCGCCTGAAAGCTCACGCTCTGCGAATTATTACTCGAATTCTTTTCGCCATGACTAAGCCAAAAATCCTTGTCACCGGTGCAACCGGAAAAACCGGCGGCGCCGTTGTCAGTCAACTGCTGGCCAGCGGTTGGCCAGTACGAGCCATCGTCCGCGTGCGAGACGCACGTAGCGAGCGGTTGCAGCGCCGCGGCGCGGAGATCGTCGTTGCCGACATTTTCGATCCCGGTCAGCTGATGGATGCCATGCGCGGTGCGCAGCGAGCCTACTATTGTCCGCCTTATCATCCCTTCGTGATCCAGAGTGCGTCAGCATTTGCGGCCGCCGCGCGAGAGACGGGCCTCGAACAGATTGTCGGGCTTTCGCAATGGCTCGCTGGACCCAATCACCCGGCACTAATGTCACGTCAGCTTTGGCTGATCGACCGCATGTTCGGGGCGCTTCCGGGCATCGCTCACACCGTTGTAAATCCCGGCTTCTTCGCGGACAGCCCGTATCTGGAAATGATGCCGTTCGCAGCCCAGCTCGGAGTGTTGCCGTTGCCAGGCGCTGCGGAAAGCCGCAACGCCCCGCCCTCGGTCGACGATATTGCCCGCGTTGTGGTCGCTACGCTCCTCGATCCAGCCCGTCATGCCGGGAAGAGCTACCGCCCGACCGGGCCGAAATTGCTCACCGGTACCGAAATGGCCACGGTCATCGGCCGCGTTGTGGGCCACAAAGTTCGACACGTGAGGACGCCGCTCTGGATGTTCTACAAAGGGGCCAAGGCACTAGGCATGCAGCCAATCCTGCTCAGCGGCTTGCGGTATTGGCTCCAAGACAATGACCGTGGCGCGTTTGCCGTCGGCGCACCTAACGATACGGTACGCGAGCTCACCGGCAAGGAAGCCGAAGACTTCGAAACCATCGCCAGGCGCCACGCCGCATTGCCAGCATCACGTCAGAGCTTCAGCGCGCGGCTCGCCGCCTGGGCGCGCTTCATGGCACTGCCGACGATGCCTGGGTTTAATCCCGGAGCCTACGATCGGGCGCAAGAACACCCCGTACCGCCCACGCCCCATCTTGCGCTCGACGATACCGACTGGCGAGCGAGCCATCGCACCGAGAGTTCGATCGCCGGAATCATTGGGGGCGAGCTTCAGGCGAGCGCACATGGCTAGAGCAACTGTCCCAGCCAGAGAGATACAGGTCGTGCCGCCGGCAAAACCCGTCATCTGCCCGGACGGAGGCAAACCCTGAACTCATTGCCGTGAGACCGGCATATTTGCTCTCGATCACGGAAGGATCGTTTTCGAAATGCAGGCAGTCGCGACAAGCCGGTCCGGGTTGAGGGGAAAAGAATCGATTCATGAAATCAGTGGGTCACGGTCGTTGACCAGTATTTACCGAAGATCAACACCGAGAGGATGAATCCGAGGATGATGTTAACGATGGCTCCTGCGGCAAAGGCCAGGAAAGGCTTGCTGCCGGCGGAGACAAAATCCTTCACGCGTGTGGTAAGACCGATGCTCAGGAAACTGAAGGTAAAGGCCCAGGTACGCAACGCCGTAATCGGCGCGATGAGGCCTGGTTTCACCAGTTTATTGTAGTCGCCCAGGGTATAGGCATGCACGATCAGGGTAGTAAGCAAAGAAGCGATCAAAAATCCGATGACAAATTTCGGGAAACGCCACCAGATCTGCCCCGCTTGAACCTTGCCTCCAGCCTCTTGTTTCTCCCATCGGGTCACTGCGATCAAAGCCCCGGCTTATTGTGCAGAAGCACGAGATCGAACGGCTCCGGAGAGTTGGAAACGATAGTGTGTATGGTATCCATCCAGAGGTCGCTAGACCGGAAATCAGGGACCTTGTAGCCAAACGCGCGTAGAAATTCATAGGCGTATTGTTGGCAGTTTGCACCACCTGCCAGACCCCGAACGCCGGGAGCTCCCGGGTAACGCTCATAATTATAACGGACTTTATGGAACCACTCTGGAATTCTGATCGGCGATTTAGACAAGTCTAATCGGGCGTCTACCATCTGCGAAGACTTTATCTCCTCCAGAGCAAATGTCATCGCCTCGAAGATTGCCGCTCGGGCGCTCGCACCGTTAACTTAGCAGACTATCGAAGAACGGTTTCGACGGGCCGGGCGTTAGCCGCGAAGCGGCGACTCATGATAGCCTAGTGTGCTGTCCCGGAGGGACAAGGTAATAGCAGCCTGGCCTGGAGGGGAGCCGCTTTGGAACGAGCCTAAAGTTCTCGTGATATTCTATCCATTGCGAGGAACGCCAAATAGGGTGTTAAACAGGCGGCTCCCGGGAATTACCGCACGCAATGTTTTGTCCATAGTTCCGTTCGGAGATTGTTCATCCGGGCCTCGTGCCAACAAACCTAACACGCGTTGAAACGTTCCCGGGAGCCGCCTGTTTAAGGAGATTTCCGCTCATGAACCCGTCCAGGCAAATATCGCGGGGTCTTCTGTTACGTGCCAAAGCGGCTCCCCTCCAGGCCAGAAGACATGCGTTTTTCAACCGCTTGTCAGGTTCGACACCGTAGATCCGCGCCGTATTTTGGTTAATGGACGTCCTATTCCTAATACTGATTTGTTCGACCGCCCTGATCCTAGGAAATGAATTCAGTATTCTGTTTTTTATTCATCCGAGTTTGTCCCGGGCGAATCATTTGAACTTCTTACCGGCGATACAGGTCTTCGCCAAGCTGTTCGGAAAGGTTATGCCGTTCTGGATGGGGGGTACCGTACTAGCTCATTTAATCGTTCTTTGGATTACCTGGCACTGGCCCGCTGCTCATTCGCTTTGGCTCTTACTCGCCTCTCTTCTCTGGATCGCAATCGTCCTATTTAGCCTTATGGGGCCGGTTCCGATTAATGATCGTGTAAAAGGTTGGGACGTTGCGAAGTTACCTCCAGATTGGGAAAACCAGCGCCGGACATGGGACCAGCTGAATGCTATCAGGGTTGTCTTGATCGTGATCGCGTTCATATCGTTACTTCTAAGTTACAAAAGCCTTGGTTAAGGCCGCAGGCGACCGAACGGAATCGCATTACAATGGGTATAGATTATGGCCATCCGCCGAAAGGCGGTTTCGCGAAACTGGTATCCGAACTTCTCGTCGAAGAACTGGGCGAAAGCCTTTCCTTTTGGCAAGAGGTGCTCGGTTTCGAAATTGCTTATCGGCGGCCTGAGCAGAAATTTGCCTATCTAGAACGACCTGAGGGCGCACAAATCATGTTGTGCGAGCGATCGGGAGGAAGATCGGAAACCGGACCCATGGAAAAACCGTACGGACGTGGTGTGATGTTCCAAATTTACGTTTCATCAGTCGATCCGATCATCGATCGCTTGAAGGATTTGCGAGTGCCAATCCATGCCGGTCCAAGGGAAGTATGGAGACGGTATGGTGACCGGGAAGGAGGTAGACTGGAGATTATTGTTCTGGATCCTAGTGGTTACCTCATCATGCTGGCCGAAGACCTCGGCGAGAGACTCCTCTAACGGTCGAGAACCGCAGCATTCAGCTCTTAGCGTCAGTAACCGGAGTGGTTCGATAGCCGGCGCCCCGATCCGAAGGAATAGACAACGTCGTCTTCCGTATTCCGGAAAAGGCTGGTCGGAATGATGCCCGATACCTGGGTGATGAAAACTCCACTGTTACGCGCCTGCAACGCGAATCTGCAGGAGCCTACGGCAAGCATTCGCTTTGGGGCCCTTTCACGGATCTCGAAGCATCCAAACTACCGATGAGGCCCTCCCGACCCTAGGCCTTAGGTGTGATCTGCTTCGGACGATCTCAGGGTTCACCCGATAGGGATTCAGCAATCACCCCTACCAAAGGAGCATGGTCTAGCCCGATTTCCTAACTCCTTCGCGCTGTTATCTTTTCAAAAGAAAATAACTATGGACACAGAAACGATATCAAACATTGAATCGAAGTCGGATGCTGAATTAATGGAAGCGGTTGGCAGACGTGAGCCCGATGCGATTCAAGAAATTTATAAGCGGTACGAATCTACCCTTCGCACGGTGATCCAGAGTGTCTTGCATGACGACAGCGAGACCGACGACGCTTTGAACGATGTATTTCTGCAGCTTTGGGATCAATCAGACCGATTCATTGCGGAAAAAGGCCTGCATGGCTTTCTAGTCACTATGGCTCGTCGCCGGGCTCTCGACCGGTTACGTCGGCGCTTAGCCTATCATCGAACCAGGGATCGTTTCGAGACCGAACTAAAAGCCACGTATAGAGAGGAAGCAAGAGTGCACCAACCACCAAACGCAGACCTGGCAGATCTGTTGCGCGGGGTCATCGGCACTCTTCCGGTTCCTCAACAGGAAGTGGTGAACCTGGCTTTTTTTGAAGGCCTAAGCCAACGCGAAATCGCAGCTCGCAAATCCATCGCTCTGGGCACGGTGAAGACGCGCCTCCAGCTTGCTCACAAGAAACTCTTCAACCAGTTAGCTCCGCTCCAGGCTATGATTTGATTTTCAATAAAATAGGAAACTCTTCATTGTGGCAGACCAACCAGACCAAAAGCAACCGGGCACAACACTCGCGTTTCAAGCAGCATTGACGCAAGCCATCGAGCTCTGGGACAAAACGCCGGTATCAATTCTGGACCAACAAGCGGTGCAGACCCATGCGTTGCTATTGGCGATGGGCAAGTACATCACCTATCGCAAAGAAAAAGGGGAGCTAGAGTCGTGCGCGGCTGGCTCAGACTTTTTGAATCGTCTCATAAAAGAGCTATAAACAAGATCGAGATCCATAAACTCGTTGATCGCCGCCACGCTTCCCGCTCCGATCGCAGGACAAGAAGATCAAACGGCGCAGATTCGGTGGTTTGATGGAATGGACGCCCGCAACGAAAAAGCCTCGTTAGTTTACCTACCGGCCGATAAAATCACATCGGCATTTGACCCCCAGTCGCGCCATAGATCTCTCCGGTGACATAGCTACTTTGACCGCTCGCTAGGAAAACAAAAATAGGAGCAATCTCGGCGGGTTGGGCGGCTCGCGCAAAGACCGTGTCTGAGCCGAATTCTTTCACCTTATTCTTGGGTAATGTAGAAGGGATAAGTGGAGTCCAGACAGGACCTGGTGCAACGGCATTAACTCGGACGCCCTGTTTGATGGCGAGACTAGCGAGCGATCGCGTGAAACTAACAATCGCCGCCTTGGTCGACGCATAGGCGATCAGACTCGGACTGGGATCGAAGGATTGGATGGAGCCGGTATTAATCACGGAGCCACCCGGTTTCATTTGCGGGAGGATGGCTTTGCAAAGACGGAACATCGCGAACACGTTTATTCGATAGGCTTCCTCGAACTCCTCATCGGAAATGTCTTCGAACTCGTCATAACTCCGTTGAAAGGCGGCGTTGTTCACCAGGATATCGATGCTACCGAAAGCATCGATCGCTTTTTGGGCGACCTCTTTGGATACCGATCGTTCGCCGATATCGCCCGGAATAAGAACCGCTTTGCGGCCGGCCTCGGTAACCAAACGTTCCGTCTCCTTGGCATCTTGGTGCTCCGAAAGGTAAGAGACAGCAACATCCGCTCCCTCTCTAGCGAAAGCGAGGGCTACCGCCCGGCCTATGCCGCTATCAGCTCCGGTGATTAGCGTATGGAAACCCGCGAGCTGGCCCGTGCCCGTGTAGGTCAACTCTCCATGATCGACTTTTGGGCTCATTTCCTCCTCGCTTCCGGGAGGAGATTGCTGCCGCTCTGAGTAAGGAGGCTGTTGATAGAGTTTGCGAGGATCCTGCGTTTTCACGGATATCTTTCTGGGATTACGGTTTCTCGTTGGTTCGCTCGCGGAGCGGTACGCGGCCGCGTATGGTCGACACCTATAAAAGGAATGGCTTGAATAGCCACTGTACCTTTTTGCGTGACCGGCATGCTGCCGGTTGTATCGAGTCATTTTCTCGAGCTCAATTCGAAGAGAAGAGTGGAACGTCGGAACGAAGAGATTCGCTACTCTGCGCCTCGGAATTCAAGACACCAGCGCCGAAATCGATTCGGAAGAACGAGATGCAAATGGCCAACGCCGTGGACCTAATGTCAGTCCCGAAACAAAGCCTCTACAAAAGGGCGCCGGGCGCTTTCTAGAAAGCGCCCTGATGCCAAAGCCGGGAATATTCTTATGCAGGCAAACCCAGGACCTCACCAAGCTGTCGCACCTCAAGGGTGCAACCTCCCATACCTTTTTTGAAGTGTTGCTAGAGCATTTCTATATAGGAAAAAGCCGAGCGAGCGCACCCGAAACGGTCGGACGTTCCGCCAGCCACGGCTGTATTCGGTTGACGAATTGGGATGCCATCCGCGTGCTTAACTTGATAACTCAAGGTGCTACGGTCCGGATTTATTGAGTCGCATCCGCTTCTAGCATCGGACGCGAACGCCGGTGGGAGCTGCTTTGTGAGATCCGCCGCGATATTAAAGGCTAATCATCCACCCAGCTCGCGGCTTGGTGACGTAGTTGAAACGACTATCCCCGATCGTCTGGATCGATTGCCATGGTCGCGATGGCATTGGTTTGTCGTGATTGCTCTCGGGGTTACCTGGATCCTGGATGGACTGGAGGTCACGCTCGCCGGAGCCATCAGCGGCGTCTTACAAAAGCCCGAAGCGCTGAGCCTGACCGATGCCGAGGTCGGCATGAGCGCTACGTTTTATTTGGCCGGGAACGTATTCGGAGCGCTGGTTTTCGGTTTTCTAACCGATCGATTCGGTAGAAAAAGGCTGTTTTCTCTGACTCTGCTTGTCTATCTGCTTGGCACCGCTCTATCCGCTTCTTCCTGGAACTTTGTTAGTTTTGCTCTCTTTCGATTTTTGACCGGTTCCGGTATTGGCGGCGAGTACGCCGCCATTAATTCCGCAATCGACGAACTCATTCCGGCGCGTATTCGCGGGCGTATCGATATTACCATCAACGCCACGTACTGGATTGGCGCCGCGCTTGGTGCGGTGGGTACCTACCTATTGTTAAATCCGATCGTTATTCCTACCAGCATCGGCTGGCGAGCCGTATTTGTGCTGGGCGCACTACTTGGCTCGGTGATCATAATTTTTCGGCATTGGGTTCCGGAAAGCCCGCGTTGGCTCACTATCCACGGACGAAAAGAAGATGCGGATAAGATCGTCAAAGACATTGAACAGCAGATTGACGCCCATCAACGCGATTGGCCTGACTCCTCTTTAAAGAAACTGACCGTTCGCGTTCGTAGTCACACGCCATTGAAGGAAATCTGGGAAACGATATTTCGCCGGCATCGGGCCCGAGCGCTCTTGGGGTTTGTGTTAATGATTGCTCAGGCCTTTTTCTTCAACGCCATTTTCTTTACCTACTCGCTCGTCTTGGTTCGGTTTTATAAAATTGCACCGGAATTAACGGCTCTCTATTTGATCCCCTTTGCGCTTGGTAATGTTCTCGGTCCGCTGCTGCTAGGGCCTCTGTTCGACAAAGTGGGACGAAAACCGATGATCGTTCTGACCTATGCGGCTGCCGGGCTGTTTCTGGCAGTCAGCGGTTGGTTGTTTCAGGCGGAATTACTCACCGCGCAGACCCAAACTCTGGCTTGGAGCGCGATTTTTTTTGTGGCCTCGTGTGCGGCTAGTTCCGCCTACTTAACTACTAGCGAAATCTTTCCTCTCGAGATTCGAGGGCTAGCCATTGCCTTATTTTATTCCGCTGGGACCCTCTGTGGCGGGATGATCGCCCCAACCATCTTTAGTCTGCTGATCCAAACGGGTTCTCGGGATGCCCTACTGCTCGGTTATCTTAGCGCCGCGTTTTTGATGATCGGCGCTGCCGTCGCAGAGGCGATCTTGGGAGTCAAAGCCGAAAGGCGCAGTTTGGAGGACGTAGCGTCGCCACTGTCACAAGCCGGCAGGGGGGGTGATGAAGTTTGATTCTGCCGGATGCCAACATCGGGGGAGTTGACTTTTTGGTTTTCGAACGACCCAAAAATTACCGTCTTATATGCAATTTTTTTCGCGCCGGGCAGATTCCTACGTCCGCAAACTGAAAGTAGTACGAACGTCTTGATCCGGAGACTCCATGAATCGGCATAGTTTCGTTTTTAGGACCCTGTTTTCGGCGGCGCTCGGCATCGCTGTCCGGCCCGCTTTCCTGGGACTATTCGCTAAATCTACCGACTTCAGTTGTTATTACCGAGATCGATAACCAGAAAGTCCTGGATCAGGCATTCGAAGCCGTAAGAACTTTTCATCCGTTAGATGAGAAGGAAGTGGCCGCTATTATCGCGAAGACTGAATCAGTTGCTGCCGACGGCAAGTACGAGCTGTTCAAGACATCTTCCCATTTCGATACGATTGCGAAACACCCGGATTGGTTAGGAGATGATAGTCCGTCCGTGCAGAAGCTCGCGCCGCAAACTGCGGGGTAGGGGTAAGGGGTGGGTAACAGTACAAGAGGCAAACCGGGGACTCCGTGGCCTCGAGCCGTCGATAGCCCCTACGCCCAGAGCGGAACGATTACCCTTGAAAGCCTCTTTGAGGTCGAGCCCGATTACCCTGTTCAAGTTGGTCCGTTCCGTATAATCTGGGTTCAATACACTATCTGTAAGAAGCTTTCGCTCTAAGTATGATCGCCGAGTTCCAGAAATGAAGACCAAAGTTATCTGTGGTCGAACGCCCACTGCCAGAGAGGGGAAGACAAAGACAAGGATTAACGCCGGCCAGGGGAACCGCGGCGTAATCATTAGCCCGCCCGGACGACGAAGCAACTTGATCCTCATGGCGTTGCAACTCATCGCTCGAAAAATCCGAGCAAAAGAATAAACAATCGCGATGCGTTCGCTTTCCCAATTGTAATACCGCATCGCAAACGGTGTAAGTTCTTCAGGAACGATCCCTCTCGGGATCGGGCTGCGTTTAGCCCGCTAAAGGCCGAATCTTTCTACAGACCAACTGCTTTCACCAGGGAGGGCGATTCAGGCAGAATTACCGGCATCGGTGCGCAGTCTAGCCAACGCCAAGATAGTCTGGACAAGCTCGTCAGGATCAATGGGTTTGCTCAGGTGTGCCTGGAAGCCGGCCAATCGGGTCCAAACCCGATCTTTCTCACGAGCTGCGGCTGTAAAGGCAATCACAGGCAGCCGAGCGATGTCTGGCTCTAGACTCCGGACTTTTTCTAAGAGTTCGTAACCGTCCATTTCTGGCATTGCCAGGTCGCAAATTAGAACGTCGGGATGAACATTCCTGATCGCCTCGAGCGCTTCTTGTCCTGAACCCACGACGGTGGCCTCAGCGCAGCAATGTTGCAAAATGGCCCTCAGGAGGTCTCGCGAGTCGGCATTATCGTCTACACCCACCACCCTAATGCTTTGGAGTCTGCTATCAGGCGCCTTTCCCTCTGCTGCAACCCCACTCGTTCCGGTACGCTCGGCGCCAGGCGCGGAATTGCTTGCCATCGTCGGCAATTCGACCTTGATTAAGGATCCGCGACCTGGTCCTTCACTCTCGGCGCTGATCGAACCGCCATGCAACTCGACAAGATGTTTGCAAATAGCCAAGCCTAGCCCCAATCCGAGATTCTCTGTCCCTTCTCGGGAGAAACGTTCAAAAATATGGGGAAGGAACTCTGGTGAAATTCCTTTGCCCGTATCTTTTACCACGAACACCGCTTTTGATTGAGCTTTTCTTAGCTGCACTGTCACCGAACCTGCGCTGGGCGTAAATTTTAGGGCGTTACTCAAAAGGTTACCTAGAATTTGGCGTAGCCTCGCCTCGTCTCCCCAGATCCTGCAGCTAACCTCCTGTGGAATTTCAACCACACTCTCCAAAGCAATCCCTTTTTCGGCTGCCTGCGGTCGCAGCGTTTCGACACTTGTAGTAACGATCTGCTTCAAATCGACCCCTCGGTAGTCTAATGCCAACCTCCCAGTAACGATCCGGGAAGTATCAAGGAGATCTGAGATTAGTTCGGCTAAGACACCGGTATTACGCTGCAGCACCTCCAGCCCTTGCGCCATGAGGGCCTGGTCGTTAGGCGTTCCCCGCATGAGATAGGTCCATCCTACAATGGCATTCAGCGGAGTCCGAAGCTCGTGAGCAACCATCGCTAGGAACTGGTCCTTCGCTCGATCGGCAGCCTCGGCCTTTAGACGGGCTTTTTCGAGTTCGACAGCGGCGCGACGTTGAGATTCCAGCAGATCGCGAACCTGATACTGGCGTGCGCGCGCCTGCAGCGCGACCCGCAAAGCCCCGACCAAAGCGGTCGGGCGAAGCGGCCGTTCAAGTAGCGTTACCGCACGAGACCGAAGAGCTCGCACGCGCTGCGATGTGACTTTAGTTTGCGGCCCCGGGCGAATAAGAAGTACGATCGGTAGGTCCGACCAAGGCTCTTGGTCTTCGAGCCAATTAGTCAGGCTTGAGCAATCCGCAGATGAGACTAAGGATTCCTCGGTCAGTAGCAGAGCTCCGACAGAACCTCCCTCAGCTTGCAGGCGCTCAGAAAGTTCGGACAAACTCCCGCACAGTTTCGGAACTATTTCCGCGGTGCTTAACACAGAAGCTGCCAAATCGCCATCTTCGCCCATTGGCGCTAAGATGAGAACGACTTGAGAGGCACCGGTTTTGTTGGTCGGCATCAATCGTTTGGATCTCGGGTTGCGTCATTCTCCGTCGCTCTCGGCCCTGGTTCCAGGATTGGAGTGCCGGTAAGCACTCCTCTGAAGTGATGAAGCGGCTCACCGACCCACAATCCTTTTTCAGTCACTCTAAACTCGCGAATGGTGCGCTCGTGCCTGCCACTACGCTTCTTCGCGACCGAAATTGACTGGCGGACCGCGCCAGCTGCCTCAAAGTGGCGCATTATTATCACGGTATCGGCCAGATAAGTGAGGTCGACGGGTGAGCGGATCTCGTTCAAGAAGCCCGACTGGGCAAGAACCATAAGGGTGAGGACCCCTAATTGACCGAGGGAGGAAAGAGTCTCGTGTAGTTGCAACTCAAGCATGTTGCCACTCTGCATTGCCTTGCTGTAACCGTTGAGGCTGTCAATGATGATCATGCGCCCTCCTTCCTTTTCTACGAAGTTCAGCAGCAAGTGGGCGAACTGACCGGGGCTGAGCTCTGCCGGATTAACCTGCTGGGCATGCACGAGCCGATCGCGAATGAAAGGTTGAAGATCGACGCCGAAGGATGCCGATTTGGCCAGATAAAGGCCTAGATTTTCATCGAAAGTGAACAGGGCCACTCGCTCCCCTCGCGCGGCAGCAGAATGAGCGTAGGTAATCGCAAGGCTCGACTTTCCAGTCCCTGAGGGACCCATCAACAAATTGCTTGTGCCTCTATCGAGGCCGCCTCCTAATAGACTGTCGATCCCTTCGACGCCGCACGATACATGCTCCCGGGCAAACTCTCGGTGATGGTCTCCCGGTACAATTCTGGGAAATACCCTGAGACCGCCGGTCTCAATCAGGTAATCGTGCGAGCCACCCAAAAAAGTGCTTCCTCGAATTTTCAGGATGCTCAGTTGATGACGCTCAGCGCCGTAGGGCAGCTCCTCGCGATGCAAGTTGATCACCCCGTGGCAAACGCTCTCCAGCTGTCGATCGTCTCTATTACCATCGGAGGTAAGATCATCCAACAAAAGAGTGGTACACGTTCGCGCACCCAGGAATCGTTTGATACTTAAAATTTGGCGCCGATATCGAAGGGCGCTCTGTGAAAGAAGGCGGAGCTCAGACATCGAATCAAAAACCGCCCGCCGGGGTTTGATCCGCTCGATTTCAGCGAAAAGGATCTTCGTAACATCGTGAAGCTCAACATCACCGGGATCAAAAAGAGTGTTTTCCGCCTCTGCCGTAAGCTGCTGGGCAAAGTTCGAAAGGTCGAAAACATCAATGCCATCAAGTGCCCATCCGTGTGAGTGCGCAACCGCGGAAAGTTCGTCGCGCGTCTCAGAAAAGGTAACGTACAGACAAGACTCACCCTTGCGGGCGCCAGCCAAAAGGAATTGCAGTGCCAGCGTCGTTTTGCCGAGCCCCGGATTGCCCTGAATCAAATAAAGAGCGCCAGCGGGAAAGCCTCCACCCAAAATATGATCGAGACCGCCAATTCCACTATTACGTCGCGCTGACTCTGATGCTTCGGCGCTCATCCGTAAATCTAAGCTGTGGCAAGTAACAGCTCAACAGCTCCGGCTAAGCGAAGAGGTTTTATCGAGTGCCTGTCAGTACATGGGTCGATTGCATGCCCACAATGTTCCGGCTTCCGCATTCAGGAAGGTTCCTGAAGAGATGGCTTAGGGACCCGCCCTTGTATCCTGAGAGGACTTACCCATTACTTCATCCTTCGAGGATGTGACGGACCTCCTCGGCGGTCTTCCCCAGCTTCTTCTGAAGTCTTCCCACTAATTCATCGTCCTTCCCCTCCGCGTACGTCAAATCGTCGTCCGTCAGCTGAGCATACTTTTGTTTGAGCTTGCCTTTAACTTCATTCCAAGAACCCTTGAATTGCAGTTTGTTCATACCAAGTGTTCGTTTTTCAGCTCTCTTGTGGCTGCCAGGTTGACCGTGGGACTCCGCTCAACGTGTGGAACTAGTGGGCTTCGAGACCGACCTGACGGGGGGACAGCACCGGGCGCCTCACGCAGACGACGCCCTGATGCCTGAAGCGGGCAATGTCCCCGACCTCATCCTTTGTTCGCTGCAAGAATGCCGGATGGGTCCATTTTTCTTACCCCAGGAGAGTAGGAGTCACATAATTCGTGTGCCAGGAAATCGCTCGCCCACGCCAGCCAGGAACGATTTAGCTCCGTCAAGCCGGACTTCCAATACGACCACTTTTTCGAGCTTTGACGATCATTTGAGAAGATGGTGCGCTGTCTGACCATTTTTCTGGGCACCACAATTCACACCCCAAAAAGCCGGAGACCTTATGAAAGGAGCAACAGACTACGAAAATCAAGACGACTTGAAGAACCCTGTGAATCAAGTCGTCGCGATTCTCCCGGGCGGCGCGGATGTCGAAGGTATCGTGGCTATCTTGCATCAGGCCGGCTTTTCATCGGAGAGCATTGGAGTGTTATCCGGTCGCAAGGACGCTCATAAGCTAGATGCTGCGTCAGGTAAAACGGGGCTGGTTCGCAAACTAGCTCAAATCGGGCCGGACTTTGGAGACCTAGACGCCGGTCATTTAAAAGCATACGCGGAGGCGCTCCGCAACGGTGAGACGGTGATCGCCGTCACGGCCAAATTCGGTGAAAAGCGTCGGGAGATCGCGGAACTGCTCAAAAGCCACGGAGCCAAGTTAATCAATTCGTATGGTCTATTTAGTATTGAGGGCCTGGGATAACGTTATAATAGTATCCATCTGCCCCGCCCCGAAGTGGTTGGATCCGAGGCAGCAAGACCTGACGCGTCTCCAGAAGTGCCGGTTACGCCCACAGAACCGCCTTCCCTACTCCCACGGAGCCGTTGTCCGTACCGATTCCTACCAAGCCTAATTCATTATTACCTCAGGTACGACCGGCGCTAGTTGTTGCCGCGAATTTAGCGCGGAAATGACATCGAAAGGGGCGGAGTTCACTCCAAACGGTGTCGCTCCTGGAAATATCGGATCGAGATGCCTCAGATATTTTCTCCAGGTACAAATACCGTATTCAGAACCGCTTTGGTCCTGAGCCCGTTCCTGTTGGTCGGAAGCCTATTTGCCATCTATCGCCTGAACTATTCCTCATGGGCGACTCAAGTCGGAGTGCCCATTGATCAGCCGGTCCCTTTCAGCCATGAACATCACGTAGCTGGCCTCGGGATCGATTGCCGCTATTGCCACACTTCCGTTGAGCAATCGGCTTTTGCCGGCATGCCATCGACCCGGACCTGCATGACTTGCCATTCCCAGATTTGGGCCCAGGCTCCGATCCTGGCCCCGGTTCGGGAGAGCTTAGCCGGGAGTCAGCCGATTCGTTGGACCCGGGTGCATCAGCTGGCGGACTACGTGTACTTTGACCATAGCGTTCATGTGCGCAAAGGAGTTGGCTGTGTGAGTTGCCACGGTCCGGTCGACCAGATGCCAATCACTTGGAAAGAGCACACCTTGCAAATGGGCTGGTGTTTGGATTGTCACCGGCACACCGAGGCCGCTCTCAGACCACCCAGCGAAGTATTTAACCTGAATTGGAAACCGTCAGGTAATCAGAGTGCAGACGGACTGAAGCTAGCAAAGGAAGCCCGAATCAAGTCCGTCCAGGAGATTACCGATTGCACCACTTGCCACCGGTAATCATGCGCCAAATTTTAAACGTTCATGGGGTTGATCGAACTCAATGGGGCAGTCTCGAAGAGTTAACCTCCGCTCCGGAATTCCGAAGCTGGCTAGATCGAGAATTTTCAGAAGGAGCCTCGGAGTTCGCAGACCCACTGGCCAGACGCGAATTCATGAAGTTAATGGGAGCGAGTCTGGCTCTGATGGGTTTCTCCGCCTGCCATAGGCCGCCCCAGCAGAAAATCGTGCCTTACCTTGAACAACCAGAATTTCTAGTCCCGGGCCGACCGCTATTCTTTGCCACGGCCATGCCGTTCAACGGTTCTGCGACTGGTATTCTCGTTGAAAGTAATGAAGGCCGTCCGACAAAAGTCGAAGGCAATTCCACTCACCCACTCAGCCTCGGCGCCACCGGCATTTTCGAACAGGCTTCGATACTCGGTCTGTACGACCCGGATCGTTCGAAAACAATCTCTAATGATGGGCAGATCGAGACTTGGAACCGCCTGGTTTCAGCTTGGTTAACCGAGCAGGATCACCATCTAACTCAAGGAGGCCAAACGCTGCGCTTTTTGATTGATTCGATAACGTCACCGACGTTGAGCTGGCAGATCGCTCAACTGCAAAAGCGTTATCCCGCCGCGAAATGGTATCAATGGGAACCAATCTCTCGCGAGACCATCCTGGAGGCATACGGATCTATCTTCGGTAAACCGGCTCAGCCGGAGTATGACCTTGGTGCTACGGATGTTATCGTCGCTTTCGATAGCGACTTCCTGTTCGACTCCCCATTTCGCCTGGCGTATACGCGAGCTTTTGCCGGCCGTCGCAACTATCGGCGGACCGATTTTTCAAATCCCAATTATCTTTACGTAGCGGAACCAAGCCCGACTATCACAGGCTCGATGGCCGAGATGCGCCTGCCAATGGCCGGATGGAAGATCAGTGGATTAGTGCAAGCACTCGCGAATCAGCTTAGCGCAAAGGAATCCAAGGCTGAAGTTGATGAGCCGGACGCCGTGGCCTGGATGCAGGAGTGTGTCGCCCGGTTACAAGCCAGTCGCGGACATTCCCTGGTAGTCGCCGGTTATCGTCAGCCGGCTCTGGTTCATCACTGGGTTCACGCGATTAATGTCGCGCTAGGAAATATCGGTAAAACGGTCAGCTATCGACAGGTCACTGGGATTTCTCTGGCATCGCCGTCCCAGGGTATCGCGAAACTCGCACAAGAGCTCGCCTCCGGGCAGGTAGAGACGTTGGTCATCCTGGGTGGAAATCCGGTGTTTGATGCGCCCGCTAACCTGGAATTCGAGAAGCTTCTATCCCGCGCCCGATTTTCCCTGCACCTCTCTTTGTACGATGATGAAACTTCAGCCGGCTGTCATTGGCATGTTCCGGAGAGCCATTTTTTAGAAAGCTGGAGCGACGCCGTTGCTAGCGATGGCAGCACTTCCATTATTCAGCCACTGATTGCTCCGCTTTATGGGGGTTATTCCCGGCATCAGCTCTTGGCTCTCTTTCTGGGCCAGGTTTCTACCGAGGATCACGATATTGTTCGCGAATATTGGAAATCGAATGGAAATTGGGATGATTTCGAGAAGCAATGGCGGCAAGGATTGAGCGATGGGATTTTCCCGCTTAACTTAGCGCCAGTCCTCTCTAACACTTCGGGTAGCAATTCGCTGCAGCCCATCGCCCCGATTTCCGAAGAAAGTCTCGAAATTGAGCTATCATTCCACCCGGATCCTACCTTGTGGGACGGACGCTTCGCAAATAACGGTTGGTTACAAGAGTTACCAAAACCCTTCACTCGACTAACCTGGGAAAACCCGGCTCTGGTCAGCCCGGCACTGGCAAGGGAACTACAAGTTGTTAGCGGTGACATCGTCGAAATTCGCACCGATACCGGTACTCTGGAGATTCCGATCTGGATTCTTCCCGGACAGGCAAAGCGGACAATTTCACTTTATCTCGGAGGAGGGCGCAGCCGAGCTGGGCATGTCGGCAACGGCGCAGGTTTCAACAGCTATCGGCTCCGAGATCTTCAATCCCTCTGGTTCGTTCGCAAAGCAACCGTTCTCAAAAAAGGCACCTTTCATCAGTTAGTCAGCACCCAGTTCCATCACGGGATGCAGGGAAGAGATCCGGTCAGAACTCGCACTTTCGAAGAGTTTAGGCAGCAGCAAATACCAAAGACGGAGCTCGCCGAGAAACCAGAACCAGACCAGACCCTGTACAATTTCGGCGAGATGCTGACCGCGGAGCACCAGTGGGGCATGGTGATCAACCTCAATACTTGCATTGCCTGCAACGCCTGTGTCGTCGCCTGCCAGTCCGAGAACAATATTCCGGTGGTTGGCCGCGATCAGGTTTGGCATGGCCGCGAGATGCATTGGATTCGCATCGATCATTACTACGAAGGTGAACCCGATTCCCCTAAGCTCTATCATCAACCCGTTCCTTGCATGCACTGCGAGACAGCACCCTGCGAGCTCGTCTGTCCAGTGGAAGCGACCCTGCACAGCGCGGAGGGCTTAAATCAGCAGATCTACAACCGTTGTATTGGTACCCGGTATTGTTCCAACAACTGTCCTTATAAAGTACGCCGCTTCAACTTCCTCCAATTCGCAGATACCAAGACGCCTAGCCTCCAGTTGGGTTGGAATCCTCAGGTGACGGTACGGTCCCGTGGCGTCATGGAGAAATGCAGCTACTGTGTGCAACGGATTCGAGCCGTAGAAATCGACGCGGAAAAAGAAAATCGGCGAATTAAGGATGGCGAGATCATTCCGGCTTGCGCCCAAGTTTGTCCGGCCGAAGCCATTACCTTTGGCGACATTAAAGAGAAAGACAGCTTGGTAGCGGAACTGAAAAGGAGTCCGCTTAACTATGGTCTGCTCGAGGAGCTTAACACCCGACCAAGAACCACCTATCTGGCGAAAGTCGTACCCCTAGGTTCGCAAAAGCCGGGCGCAACTGATCAACCGCCGAATCAAGGATGATTCGATATGCCCGACCAGAGACTAACAGAGGACGAATCAATTGAATCTTCCGGATCACCTCGTTTGTTAGTCGGTCCTGCAGAAACCTTTGAGTCCGTTAGTTCAAAAATCGGCGGGATTGTTCTGGAACGAAAGCATCCTCCGTTTTGGTGGGTTAGCTTTGCTATCGCGTTCCTTTTGTTGATGGGCCTGCTTTACGGCGTCACCGTCCTTTTTACGGTCGGCGTCGGTATCTGGGGCATCAACATCCCGGTGGCTTGGGGTTTTGCCATCGTCAATTTTGTTTGGTGGATTGGAATCGGACACGCAGGCACGTTGATCTCTGCCATTCTGCTCCTACTACTCCAAAAATGGCGCAATTCGATTAATCGCCTATCCGAAGCAATGACGCTCTTTGCGGTCGCTTGCGCGGGTATGTTCCCGCTGCTTCATCTCGGCCGGCCATGGGCGTTCTTTTGGATTCTGCCCTATCCAAACACCATGGGACTATGGCCACAGTTCCGAAGCGCGTTAGTCTGGGATGTTTTCGCGGTGGGAACCTATTTCACGGTTTCGTTAGTTTTCTGGTATACCGGATTGGTTCCGGATCTTGCCACGATGCGGGACCGAGCCCGGACGCGTTTCTCGAGAATCGTTTTTGGATTTCTTGCCCTGGGTTGGCGCGGGTCTGCCATTCACTGGAAGAACTATCAAACCGTTTACCTCATATTAGCCGGACTTTCGACTCCCCTTGTCCTCTCTGTGCACAGTGTGGTGAGTTTCGATTTTTCAACCGCCATCCTGCCGGGTTGGCATACTACGATCTTCCCGCCTTTCTTCGTGGCCGGCGCCGTGTATTCGGGTTTTGCGATGGTTCTCAATATCCTTATCCCGCTTCGCTACGTGTATGGACTGCAATCCCTGGTGACACCGCGTCACTTGAATTGTATGGCGAACGTCATGCTCACAACCGGCTTGATGGTCGGCTATGGGTATATCATGGAGACTTTCACCGCCTGGTATAGCGGTGACATCTTTGAGCAGTACCTCATTATTAACCGCGCCTTTGGGCCATACGGGCCGATCTATTGGGCATTAATTCTGTTTAATATCGCCCTCCCCCAGTTGCTCTGGTTCCGGCGTATCCGAACGAACCCAATCTCTCTCTTTTTCGTTGCCCTGAGCGTCAATATCGGCATGTGGCTCGAGCGATTTGTGATCGTTATCGTCAGTCTCCATCGGGATTTTCTGCCTTCCAGTTGGGGAATCTTTGCTCCTACCGGGTGGGACTGGCTGATCCTCTTTGGCTCCGTTGGTTTATTCGCTTCTTTAATTTTTTTGTTCGTTCGGTTTCTTCCGATGATCTCGATTTTTGAGGTGCGAGAGATTATCGCAGAACGCCAGAAGGAGACCGCATGAGTGCAGCAGCTCGTCTATACGGTCTTACCGCTCAGTTCGATTCGGCCGAAGAACTAACGGAGGCAGCGCGGACGATGTTTAACGCGGGGTTCCGGCGAATCGATGCGTTTACGCCCTATCCGATCGAAGGCCTAGCCGAAATCATCGGTCACAAGAAATCCGCAGCCCCCCTGATCATGTTGATTGGCGGAATAATTGGCGCCGTGACCGCATACGGCATGGAGCTCTATGCCATGGGATATTTCTATCCGCTCAATATCGGCGGCCGGCCCTTAAACAGCTGGCCTTTATATATACCGATCACCTTCGAACTCACCGTTCTTTTCTCCGCCCTTTCCGGATTCGCCGGACTCCTTTTTTTAAATCGGCTGCCTTGTCTCTATCATCCGCTGTTTAGTGTTCCAGGATTCGAGCGAGCCAGCACGGAACACTTCTTCCTTTGGATCGAAGCGACCGATCCTCGCTTTGAGGAACGTCAGGTCCGGGAGCTTCTCGACCGGCTGGCGGCCAGAGCGATTTGCGAGGTGCGCGGCAAATGAAAACGAGCGGATTCATTTGCTTGTTGTTCGCGATGGCTGCCGTGGGCTGCCGAGAAGAAATGCGGAACGATTCGCGCCTGAAACCGTTACAAGAAGATCCCTTCTTTGCCGACCGTAGCTCCTCTCGTCCACTGGTACCAGATACGGTCCCTCGCGGAGCAGCTGACAATGACGACTTCTTTTACCGTGGTGAGGTCAATGGCAAATTGGTACGGGGGGTTCCGGTTCCCGTCACCAAGGATCAACTCGATCGAGGCCGAGATCGATTCAATATCTACTGTTCGGTTTGTCACGGCCCCACAGGCGAAGGCGATGGCATGATCGTCCAGCGCGGCTTTCCTCAGCCCCCTTCGTTTCATGAGCAACGTCTACGGGACGCTCCGGAGGGCCACTTCTTTTATGTTATCAGCCATGGCTACGGCGTCATGTACTCATACAGCGATCGTTTAACGCCGGCGGATCGTTGGGCGGTGATCGCGTACATCCGAGCGCTGCAGCTCTCGCGAAACTCAACGATCAACGATGTGCCGCCTGAGCAAAAAGCTCGGCTGATGGGGCCCTGACAATGGAGAGCGTCGCTTCCAGACTGGCCGCAGCGCAAAAATTCGGTGTGCTCCTTTTTTGCATCGGCCTCCTGGTAGTAGGAGCCAGTTTGTTCCTGGCGCCAACTCACGCTTTTCCCTCCTATTTGATCGGGTTTCTCTTTTGGATGGGACTCACCCTGGGATGCTTCCCGATTCTGATGATCTATCATCTCGTCGGCGGAATTTGGGCGGTTCCGGTCCGAAAGTTTTTGGAGGCGGGGATAAGTACCCTGCCCCTGATGGCGTTCTTGCTAATCCCGCTCCTATTCGGCTTCGGTTACTTGTATCGTTGGACTCAACCGGCGGGATTGCGGACCGATCTCTTGCTTGAGCACAAGGCCGTTTACCTCAACCCCCCGGCCTTTCTCGTACGAGCCTGTCTATTCTTCTGTATCTGGGAAACCTTATCGTTTCTTTTATTGCGTTGGTCCCGACGCCTGGTTGCAACGGCTGAGCCAACCGTCGCTCTAACTCTCCGAAAAATCAGTGCTCCCGGGCTCATTCTATTCGCACTAGCAACATCCTTCTCGGCGGTCGATTGGGTGATGTCACTAGAGCCCGACTGGTATTCCAGCATATTTCCTCTGATCATCATCATGGGACAAATCCTCTCGGCGCTGGCATTAAGCGTCGTTCTTTCGAGAGTGCTGTTAACTTCCGGGGAGGAGGCAACGCCGGATCAGCTGAACCAACTCGGCGATTTGCTCTTAGCGTTTGTCATGCTGTGGGCCTACATGAGCATCTCGCAAATCATTATTATCTACGCAGGGAACCTACCTCACGAGGTCAGTTGGTATCTGCACCGGATGCGCGGCGGATGGCTTGCTTTGAGCTGGATCATCGCTCTCTTTGCCTTTGGCGTTCCCTTCTTTCTTTTGCTCTTTCGCCAATTAAAACGAGCGCCGGTCTGGCTCTGTAGCATCGCCGGCAGCCTGCTGATTATGCACGCGGTTTGTGTGTTCTGGTATGTTGCCCCGACTTTCCGCACCTCAATCTCGCTAGACTGGTGCGATCCCTTTGCCTTCTGCGGGATTGGGGGAGCCTGGGTCGTCGTTTTTTGTCGCCGATTAACCCGTGACCCCTGGTCAAAAGAGCCGAAGGAACAATCCGCCTAATCGAAACCTCTTATGCCGCCCAACGGATCCGCCGAAGTCGCCAAGAAAGGCTACGAGACGAGCGATGTCTCGTTTCGTCCGTGGGCGTGGTTTGTGGCCGTTTTCATCGTGACCATGGTCGTCATCTACCTGGCCGTGCTCGGTTTCATGCAAATTCTAGCGGGTCCGAATAAGGTTCTTGGTCGAACAGAACATCCGGCGGATCAGAGTCTAAGCCAATTCCCGCAACCGCGGCTTCAAACCGATCCCGCGAGCGATCTTAAGAGTTACCTAAAGCAGAAAGAAACGGAGTTAACGACCTACGGTTGGATCGACCGGAAAGCCGGTATCGTTCGGATTCCAATCGATCAGGCGATGAATACTTTTGTCAGTCGAGGCTTTCCAGTGCGGCCGGCGGACAGCGGCTTGACGGAACTCGACATTCAAATTCAAAAAGCCGGAGGCGCTAAGATCCTACCGCCTGCCGCCAGCCAGCGACAAAGCCCATGAACCCAAGAATTTTAGCCGCAGCTCTGATTCTTGGAAGCGGCGGGATCGACAACGGTTTTGCCCAGGTGAGTGACCCTAACACTGACCCGAACCGCGATATCAAATTTGAACAACGCGTTGGTCAGATGGTCAGCGCAGACATCGACTTTACCAACGAGTCGGGCCGGCGCGCCGTGCTCGGAAACTATTTTCACCAACGCCCAATTGTTTTAGCCTTGGGCTACTATGAATGCCCGATGCTGTGCGGGGTCGTCCTAAACGCGCTCGTTCAGAGTTTGGAAGACTTACCGCCTACTTTGGCAAAGCGGGATTTTAACTTTCTCTTTGTCAGCATTGATCCCCGCGAAACGAGTGCCTTGGCCAAAGGCAAGCTCGAAGACTATCTTCGGCGTTACGGTTGGGCGCCTGCGGCTGAGCGCTGGCATTTTCTAACCGGTTCGGAGGCGTCCATTGGCCGTCTCGCCGCACAAGTTGGCTTTCATTACCGTTATGATGCCGTCTCGAAGCAATATGTTCATCCAAGCGGCCTCGTGGTCCTAACCCCTTCGGGTAGGATTTCGAGTTATCTGCTCGGGATTGAATACCCCGCGAAAACCATCGATCACGCGATCACCCTCGCCCGCGACGAACGTGCTACCGCGCCGGCGGCAGCCTTTACCTTGCTCTGCTTTTCCCAGAATTTCGCTCCGGGAACGGTCGCATTTATCGTGCTAATGGTGCTACGCGTGGGGGCCGTCCTGACCCTGATGGGTCTGGCCATCATCATCTACCGCGCGAGCCGAGGGGCGAAGAGGAAAACCGTCCCATGACACGGCTGGTCGTGATTGCTCAGATTCAGTTCTTCCCCAGCCAAGCCTCAAGATTGGCGAGCCAGGTGGATCTACTTGTCCTTTGTCTTCTGTTGGTGACCGGCGGCGTAGCCCTGGCGATCGCGGTTGTGACCGTTTTCTTTCTAATAAAATATCGCCGGCGGGCATTCGCAGATCGAACGCCGCTGAAAGATTCCAGTTGGGCGGTCGAGGTGACTTGGAGTGTGATTCCATTTTTTATTTTCGTGGGTCTCTTCGGCTGGGGAGCGAAGATTTATTTTAATGAATCCCTCGACCCCCGAAACGCCATAGAGGTTCACGTCATCGGGAAACAGTGGATGTGGAAACTCGAGCATCTGCAGGGGAAGCGAGAAATCAACGAGCTCCATGTTCCGATCGGCCAAACCATTAAACTGGTGATGACCTCCCAGGATGTCATCCACAGCTTTTTCATGCCGAGTTTTCGCATCAAAGAAGATGTCCTGCCCGGGCGCTACACTACTCAGTGGTTTAAACCGACGGAGCTGGGAACCTATCCCATTTTCTGTTCCCAGTATTGCGGGACCAATCACGCCTTAATGATCGGGCAAGTCGTAGTAATGAACCCGGCCGATTTTGCCGCCTGGCTTAGCACCGGCCGGGAGACGCTATCTGTGGCGCAAACCGGAGAGCAGCTCTTTCATTCCTTTGGCTGCAGTGGTTGCCATTCGGCTCAGGCCGCCGTTCGCGCCCCTCTCTTGGAAGGTGTCTACGGCTCGCAAGTCCCTTTGCAGGACGGCCGCATCGTCAATGCCGATGACCACTATATCCGTGACTGCATCCTGGTCCCCAATACGCAAATCGTGGCGGGCTTCGATCCCGTGATGCCGAGCTTCCAAGGCCGTCTGTCGGAGGACGATCTCTTTGCTTTAATCACCTATATCAAAAGCATCGGCTCATCACGGCCGGCGTTAACCAGCCCCACCCCTTAAGACTCGAGCTTTTAACAATGGACACTCAACGACTACTCACTAACGCCGCCGGATCAAGTCACCGGCGTCGCCCGAAGCTGTCTTAGCCGCCACGCGTTATGCCGTCTGTCCTTCAAAGTGTAAATCTGAGCGACCTTGAAAATCCGCCGTCCTATCTTAGCGAGCAAACGCTCAAGTCTTGGCTGTTAACGACAGATCATAAGCGGATCGGGCTGCTTTACCTTTTCACGATTATTCTTTTTTTTGCGATCGCAGCAGTAGCAGCAGCGATCATGCGGCTGAATCTATTAACTCCGCGCGGTGATCTGGTCCAGGCGGAAACTTATAATAAGCTGTTTACCCTTCACGGTGTATTGATGGTCTGGTTTTTTCTCATTCCGTCGATCCCAAGCGTGCTCGGAAATTTTCTAGTTCCGCTGATGCTCGGAGCCAAAGATTTAGCCTTTCCCAAATTAAATTTGTTAAGCTGGTACATCTTTATTGCCGGCGGCGGGATCGCTCTCTATGCACTCTTAGCCGGCGGTGTTGATACCGGTTGGACCTTTTATACTCCCTATAGCAGCACCTATTCGAATTCTCATGTCGCCCTTATGGCGGCCGGGATTTTCATCAATGGGTTTTCCTCGATCTTAACCGGTCTCAACTTCATTGTTACGACGCATAAACTGCGGGCGCCCGGCCTGACCTGGTTCCGGCTTCGGCTTTTTATCTGGTCAATGTACGCTACGAGCCTGATCATGGTCTTGGCGACGCCGGTCTTGGCCATGACTTTGACCTTGATGGCGTTAGAACGGATCTGGCACGTCGGCGTTTTTGATCCTGCGCTGGGCGGCGATCCCCTTCTATTCCAACACTTGTTCTGGTTCTATTCGCATCCCGCCGTCTACATTATGATTCTGCCCGGGATGGGTGTGGTGAGCGAGCTCATCTGCGCATTTTCTCGGAAACGCGTGTTTGGTTACCACTTCGTGGCGTTCTCCAGCCTGGCCATCGCGCTACTCGGTTTTCTTGTCTGGGGACATCACATGTTTGTGAGCAGTCAATCCGTCTTTGCCGGGATGATCTTTTCATTCTTAAGTTTTCTGGTGGCCGTCCCTTCGGCAATAAAGGTATTTAATTGGACTGCCACCCTCTACCGCGGGTCGATCGCGTTGGATACACCCATGCTGTATGCGATCGGGTTTGTGGGTCTCTTCACGATTGGCGGCATGACCGGCCTATTCTTGGCGACACTTGGCGTCGATGTTCACGTTCACGATACCTATTTTGTCATCGCCCATTTCCACTACATCATGGTCGGCGGAATGGTGATGGCCTTCATGGGCGGTCTCCATTTCTGGTGGCCGAAGATTTCCGGGCGAATGTATCCGGAATTACTCGGAAAAATGACGGCCCTCATCACTTTCCTGGGATTCAATCTCACTTTCTTTCCTCAATTCGTTCTGGGCTACCTAGGTATGCCGCGCCGTTACCATGCGTACCCCGAACAGTTTCAGGTCTATAACGTGCTTTCCACCGCCGGAGCTTCTATTCTCGGCTTAGGTTATCTGTTGCCGCTCTGTTATTTCCTATGGTCCTGCAGGTACGGCAAACAAGCAGGAAACAACCCCTGGGGAGCCAAAGGGTTCGAATGGGAAACCACTTCTCCGCCGCCGGTCGAAAATTTTGAAACACCGCCAGTGCAAACCGAGGAGGTCTATGCTTATCCTCCCCCAAGTTCTCAACCGGTCATAGAAACGCTATGAACGAGCAAGCACTTCTTCACGAGCAATTCACTGACCTCGATCAGCAGCGAGAAAGTGCAACGGCCGGTATGTGGGTTTTTCTCGCCTCCGAAATTATGTTTTTTGGCGGTCTGATGCTCGCCTTTACCGTCTATCGATTGAACTATGCTCAGGCTTTCGATGCGGCTAGCCGACAGTTGAACGTGGTTTTGGGGAGTATTAACACGGCGGTCCTTTTTACCAGTGGATTAACCATGGCGCTGGCGGAGACCGCCAATAAAATGGGAGCGAAACGCCGCGCCATTATTCTCCTTCTGGCGACCGGAGCGCTGGGGGTTCTGTTTCTCGGAATCAAAGCCGCGGAATACCATGAAGATTGGACTAAAGGACTCTTCCCCGGCTCGACCTTTGCTTGGACGGCCCCGGACCAAGCCCATGTCCAGCTCTTCTTCGTCCTCTATTTTATTATGACCGGCTTTCACGCTCTACATTTAACGGTTGGAATCGGCCTTATCGGAGTGATCGCATTATTGACAGCGACCGGCTGGGTCAATCGCCAACGCTATCTGCCGCTCGATGTCGCCGGCATTTACTGGCATTTTGTCGACCTCGTCTGGATTTTCCTGTTCCCGTTGCTTTATCTGTTAGGCGGAAAGACATGACTTTGAAAAACCGGGACAGCAAAGTCGGAGTCATCTATTCGGCCCTCCTCGGCCTTTTGTTGGCTGGGCTTGGTTCTCTCTTTATCCACTTCGGTCCATGGCAGCCGGTCATTCCTCTCTTCATCGCGGTCGCGCAGGCTACCCTGGTCATTCTTTTTTTCATGCATGTCCGCAGGAGCTCCCAATTGATCTGGCTATTGGCCGGGAGCGGGTTCCTTTGGCTGGCTATTCTTTTGGTGTTAGTCCTCGCCGAATATGCAAGCCGACCTTGGTTTCGAGGATAAGCCATCGGTCGTCACAGCGGATTTGTAAAAGCCGACCAATCAGCTCATTAGAGCCTCGGAGCCTCCCAATCGTCGTCGGCAGAAAAAAAAGAGAGACGCGCCAAAAAGCCTCTTTCACATAAACGACTTGTGTCCGAAACGGAGTTACTAGATCAACAGAATTACCCTCTCGGGAAACGAGGCATCACTAGAAAGCGGCCCCATAGTACTGACACACTGCTTACTGCTTACTGCTCCTGTGCGAGGATCATGGGTATGGAATTATCACGTTTCTGTGACAATTCTCATCGCATAGAAACTATCCCATCACACAGACGGGACAGCCGCCGGTATTTCGGTGTCTGTCCTGGGTTTATGGCTGCCCGGATCCGCCCGCTGATCCGTAGATTTGCCCAGTCGCGTAACTCGCATCGTTGGCAGCCAGCTGCACATAAATAGACGCCAATTCTGCCGGCTGGCCGGGCCGGCCCAGTGGCGTTTCGCTCCCGAATTTTTGAAGTTTCTCCTGACTGTCACCGCCACTCACCTGCAAGGGGGTCCAAATTGGACCGGGGGCAACGCCGTTAACCCGAATGCCTTTCGGCGCAAGCCGCTTTGCCAGCGATTTAACATAGTTCATCGTGGCTGCCTTCGTTTGCGCATAGTCATAAAGATCTGGCGATGGATTGTAAGCTTGCACTGAGGTCGTCCCAATGATCACCGATCCAGGCGGCAAGTGCGGCAGGGCAGCCTTTATAATCCAAAACGGCGCATAGATGTTCGTCTTTATCGTCCAATCGAACTGCTCAGTCGAGATATCTAACAAAGACGCGTGCGATTGCTGTCGCGCGGCATTACTGACCAAAATATCCAAACCGCCCAAAGCATTGCATGCATCGAGCACCAATTTTTGGCAGAAAGATTCTTCTCTTAGATCTCCTGGCAGAGCAATCCCCTTGTGGCCCGCCGATTGGATCAAGGCAATGACTTCCTGCGCATCTGGCTCTTCGGTCGGATAATAATTGATCGCCACGTCAGCTCCTTCCCGCGCAAATGCAATCGCCGCCGCGCGTCCTATGCCGGAGTCGCCCCCTGTAATTAACGCCTTTCGGCCGGCCAAGCGGCCTGAGCCTCGATAGGTCTCTTCCCCATGATCAGGACGTGGGTCCATCTTGCTGGCCAAGCCCGGCCAAGGCTGCGACTGGCTCTTGAAGGGTGGTTTTGGATACTTGCTCAGCGGATCTTGTAGTTCTTGCATGGGAAGTTCCTGCTTTGTGGTTCGCTCGGCGGCAAAGCTTCGGGAAGCGGCTGCCGCAACCAGCCCTGCCCCTAAACCGCGAATCGCTTTACGGCGATTAATCGGACTTCGTTCGTTCATAAACGGGACCTTTAGCTAAGTTTGTTACCCGATCTTTCCGCGATTCAATTCAGGCCTTGTTAGATCGCGGCGCTCGCTCGGGCTCGGTTGAGGGGTTCGCATCCAAGGCAGTTCTTGGACGGGAAGTCGCGATTGTTCCGATGGTCGAGCGGCGAAATGCTGGTTTTCCTGGGAGCTGGTTAGTCCGTCCTCGTCTTCGCTCCAATTCGCGCGACCAAACCTTAGGCTTTTTAGAAACGGTCCAGATTGCTGATTGAAGACCGCTAAGGTCTCGACCCGCGAATCTGCAATGGCATGACGGATCGGCTATCTCTCAACTACCGGGGCCGAGCAACGAAAGAGCTGGTTCGTGTGCGCGGACCCAAAATCTACAAATTCTTTGAAAAAGCGTAAGAGTTCGCGCAAGCGCCATGCGCAAGCGGGTCGCTCAATCGGACCCGACCAGCCAAGAGAAGCCGCGATCGAGGCAATCGCCCGACACCTGCATGAACTAAAGCCGGAGGAAGCGGCCGTGATCACGTTGCTTCGGCAAGAGCTGGCCCGGCGCTCCGGAAACGGTCAAGGCTCTAAGACATGAGAATTGCGCTCGTTCACAATCCTAAGGCTGGTAACGGGACGTTCAAGGTTTCCGAGTTCGTTCGACAGATTGAGAACGCCGGACACCAGGTGTTGTACGTGTCGATTAAAGAAGCAGATTGGCCGAAAATCTTCGGGGAGCTGGTTGACCGAGTGATCATCGCCGGGGGCGACGGCAGCGTCAGTCGCATTGCGCCCTGGTTAGCAGCCCGGCGTTTGCCGTTTTGCATTCTTGCTCTCGGCACTGCCAATAATTGCGCAAGAGGTCTCGGACAAATGCAGGCCGCCGAGAGGCTGATAGCGAGTATTTCTTCGGCTCCAACCAGGAAGATCGACCTTGGCCTGGTCACCAGTCCGGGCGGCCAGCGCTGCTTCATCGAATCCGCCGGTGTCGGATTTTTGCCGCGTTTTATGGACGAGATGCGGGCATCCCAAAAGAAAAACGGTTCTAAATTTCGGAGCGGCGCACACAAAAGATTAGCTGACGCCAAGAAGTACCTCTGGGCTATGGCTAAAGAAACTCCGGCGTTCGAAGGTGAGATCCTCCTTGATGCAGAGAAAATCAGCGACGAAGTCCTCCTTTTCGAAATCGCCAATATCGGATTAATCGGCCCAAGTCTCGATCTAGCACCCGGCGCAGACCCAAGCGATGGCTTCCTTAACGTGGCTTGGGTAAGGGGCGAGCATCGGAAAGAATGGCTCAACTATCTAAAACACTTAAGAACAAACGGAAAAGCTTCGGCGCCGGTTGAGCAGCGACGGTGCCGACAGATCACCTTTCGCCAATTAGATGTTCCGTTGCATGTCGACGGCAAAGTATTTCCCGAAATAGAAACGCCGTGTTGCGTCACGGTTTACCCTGGCGCACTTGATTTGATCGATTTTAGCAAACCGTTAACCGAGACCTTGGATGTGCATTCGATCTCCTCATTGTCTAACCGGTAATTTCTACTACACAAAGGCGCCGCCGCACTCGCGGGGTTTAAACCACCTCAAATTCTTAACTTCCTGCGGATTGAGGAGCTGCGAAAATGGGCTTCACAAATTTCGCAGCCCCATTGATCCACGGGTAAAATATTTGGCGAGTTTAGAGAGACTATTTTCCCGCCACCCTAGTCGCGGTGAGATTTACGTCGCTTTCGGCTACCGCCGTTAGTTTTTCGTCCGCGGCTCTCTCCTCTTCAAGTGTCTTTTGCAGGATCTCGACAATGTCATGCAGTCCCAGTCTCTTTGCCAACGTCCGAGCGGTTCCATATCCGGCCATCTCGTAATGCTCGACTCGCTGGGCGGCTCCGATTAAGCCGGCATCGCGGACATCCGGCTGGCCTTTGGCTTTGATGAATTCTTCGCCTTCTTTTACCAGACCCTTCATCGCCTCGCACGTTTCGCCGCTCGCTTTTTCGCTAAGACTCTTGAAAGCGTCGTCAAGGCGACTCACGTGCTTTCTGGTCTCTTCCAAATGGTGATTGAACGCGTTCCTCAGTTCTGTTGAGGAAGCCGCTTCGGCCATTTTTGGTAGCGCCTCAACCAGCTGCTCTTCCGCGTTGTGTAGATCGCGCAATTCAGCGATCAGAAGGTCCTTTACCGATTCTAGTTTTAGGGATGTGATTCTCATATCTTCCAGAATTCGCCGATTGGGAAGCGATCGGTTCTGTTTGTCCTGTCTATCTCGCTTATATAGCCGAACAGATCCGTTCTGCAGGAGAAGGCAGTGTTTGCTAGCGATTTGTGTCAGCCACTTTTCGGCGAGCGTTTTAAGCCGCTTATTTCAAAACATCGCGCTGTCGGAGTCGTCGGACAGGAGACGTGGTCCGAGTTGGCGGAAAGACCACGGCGCATCTGGGGCGATACGATCAAACCGCATCACCAAGTCGTAGCGTTCGCCATCCCACCTGACTGGCAATCCTTTGATGGGTTGATCCCTGGCGATGGCCGGCAAAAGCGTTTTGGTGATCGCATTGTGCTCCCAGGCAATGAGCACCACCCCAGTCTCGCTCGTAACCAGCGAAGCCAATTCCAGCTCTTGTCCTACTGCGTAGTCGGTTACTATCCTAAGGCTTAATCTTTCCGCAACCGGGATCACCGTCTGGAACGGACGTTGACTTGGTTCCTCACCGGTGGTCGCAGTTGGGTCCGCTGCATAGATCACTGAGGGTCTGGGATAGTCACCATCTCGAATGTTCCCGGCGAATAAGGTGGCCCAGGCACCCGCCCGTTGCCAACCTCGCACAACGAGCGATTTTTCATCCTCCGTTCCTTCCGGAGTGAGGCCAGGACCTGGCCATCGATGTCCCGCCTTTTCTGCGTGCCGAATGATTAGGATCGAAAGAGAAAAGTCGCTCACCGAGTACTTGAGAGTAGAGTTCATCCTCGAATCCCCTTCCTTAATTCGTTTCCCGTCGAACATTTGGCCGCCTTTCTCTCGCCCTTTAAAGGGCAACCGCTTCGGGGCTGGATACTATCCTCTGTCATGCTGAAGACTCGCTCCAAGACCGGGGAACGCCTTATCCACGAACCAGGATAAATGCCCCGAAGCACCACAGAAGGTTCCAATGAAAAGCCAACTTATCAGCGACAACTACGACCGACCTGCCGGAACCAATCAGAAAAGTTTTGCGATCGTTTTTGATGATGGAGATGAGGTGATAGCCGGGCTCAAGAAATTCGCCGGACAAGAACGCCTTGCAGCCAGTCATTTTACCGCCATCGGCGCGTTTAAGGACGTAACCCTTGGATACTTTGACTGGGAGAAGAAAGACTACATCAAAATACCGGTCCAGGAACAGGTCGAGGTTCTTTCGCTCATCGGCGATATTACCTTAAACGACTGGAAACCAAACATCCATGCCCACGTGGTCTTAGGAAAACGGGATGGTAGCACGGCGGGAGGCCATTTGATCGAGGCGCGCGTACGGCCCACTCTCGAAGTGATTTTGACCGAATCTCCCGAGCACCTAATTCGACGGCACGACAAACGGTCAGGACTTGCATTGATATCACTGAGAGACAGTCAATAGATCCGATGGAATCAGCCTCATGATCGAGGTTCCAATCATTACTTCTGCTGTGTAGCCGAAGATCCGTTCCGCAACCTGAATCCAACTTGTCTATCAGGGGAGCGTGAAGACACCGATGGACGCGCCTACGCCCTTCAGGGATTCCATTCAACTTTGATCACACCTGGCTCAGCGAGAATTGTCTGAAGGAATTTCGGCGGTCGTACATCGTGAGAGTAAGCACGCCACCGCACTTCGGCTCGCAGTTCGCGCTGCGAGGTGGGTTTCGTGCAGCTGAAACTCCATGGCCCGATCTCGTAACCTCCCTCTTTCAAGTTTTCGGCGATTTCATCTTCGGTGGGACCGTTCTCCTCAACCGCGACCGTCAACGTCGCATGACGATCCTGTTTGCGGCGCTTCTCTACCAATTTTAAGCCATCCAGTGTGAACAAACCTATCACCAATACCGCCGAGCCAAGGACTAACTGTCCCCCTCCAAAACACAAACCGAGAGCGGTCGCGAACCAAAGGGTAGCTGCAGTTGTCAGGCCGTGCACTAAACTGCCTTTCCGAACAATTGCGCCGGCGCCAATAAAACCCATGCCCGATAAAATGCCCAACGGAAGCCGCATGAGGTCTAACACGGAAAAGGATTCCGGAGTCTTGCCCGATACGGGCAACAAAAGATTAACCTGAAGCATGCTGACCGAAGCCGCCAAACATACCAGTAAGGTTGTCCGCAAACCGGCTGCGTGGCCGTGTTCGCTTCGATTAAGACCCAGGAGCGCTCCTGCTACAACCGTAAGGAGCAGTCGCAGCGCGATCTCAGGCCATTCGATTGAATAAGGCATAGAATTAATAATGCCATCTGTGCGCCGATCACTCCAGCGGCCCCTCGTTGATTTCACCAGTCGACAATCTGTTTACCGATCCGCCGCGCGGCTAAAACATTAGGCTAACCACCAGTCACTTCCTGACGCACACAATCACGCGCGGCAGCCAAAATGAAGACGAGAGGCGTCGGCATAAACGGACGAAGCTTTCCGACTAAGAACTCCGAATTGGAGCTTTCTCTAAACGTTGTTTTTCAAGCGCGAAAGAAGAGCTACCTCTATCGGCGGACCAATAAGTTCCGCCCCAGCAGATTTAGTCCGATCGTGAAAACGCCGCACAGAACAACCGCGATTAAGGCATCGCGATGGAGGTCTGTCCAAAGTTGGGAACTCGTGGTCCGTGCCTGGCTATCAAATCGCCCATGGGCGCCATGATCGCCAGCCAGCGGTTCGTAAAGGTTGAAAGGTCGGTCCGGATTCTCTGGTTCTCCCGTTTGTTGACCCTCAAAAGCGGTATTGGCTAAATATCGGTCGAGCAGCCCCGGAAAGAGCCGGTTGCCAATGATCGCCTTTATGGTCGGCATTCCGACAAAGATCTCCCGCCGGCGATGGCGGGAAGCGTAAACGACGGCTTTAGCTCCCACCTCTGGCTGATAGATTGGCGGTACCGGTTGGGCTTTCTTTCGGAGTCGGCTTTTTACCCAATCAAACTGCGGAGTGTTCATTGCCGGCATCTGAACCATAGTGACCCAGACCTGGCTTTTGTCATGGATCAGCTCGCTTCGCAGCGAGTCCATGAAACCTTGAATGGCGTGTTTGCTGGCACAGTAGGAAGCTTGTAGTGGAATACCGCGATACGCTAAAGCGCTGCCGACTTGAATGATAATTCCTCGATCACGCGGCAGCATCCGCTTGAGCGCCGCCAGCGTACCATTAACTACACCCAGGTAGGTAACCTCTGTTACCCGCTTAAATTCGGCAGCCGTCATTTCTTTGACCGGCGAAAAGACGCTGGTCATCGCGTTATTGACCCAGACATCTATCGGTCCGAGCTCGGATTCGACTTTCCCGGCTGCGGCTTCGACGGCATCGGCGTCAGACACGTCGGCGGGCAGTATCAGCGCCTGGCCCCCGAGCATTGCTACTTCGTGTTTGGCGCCCTCCAGGCCGTCTTTCCCACGCGCGATCAGCCCTATTCGAGCGCGTTCGCTGCCAGCAAAAGCTTTCGCAATTGCCCGGCCCAGGCCGGCGGAAGCCCCTGTGATGACGATCACTCTTGGAGCATCATGACTTTTCATGAGTACCTTTCGTACGATTCTTGAGACCATTTCTCGCTTCAGCAACCGCCCGGATGGCGCGGGCGTATTCAACCTGTGCAAACAAGAGTGGCGTGTTACCGAGGAAAATTTGTTCGCCGGGATCCGCCTCTTCAGCAAACACCCCCACTTCGTCGGCAATCGATTCACACTTTATTAAAATTGCTTCCGCCTCCTCGACGCGACCACACTTGGCAAGTACGTGCGCGTACCAGAACGTCGCAGGTAAGAAAGCACCCTCGTAGTCGCCGACCGGCAGCTGGTCTCCACCGAGCGTCGCGTCCGGCTGGAAACGGTAAACAAATCCGTTAACCATCAGCTTTCGTTCGATTGCCTGTAGCATGCCGGCGACCTTCGGATGTTCAGCTGGCAAGAAGTCCATCAGTGGAATCAATAGAACCGCTGCGTCCAATGCCTCAGAATCATAACGCTGCACAAACGAGTTTGCCTTGCTGCTCCACCCTCTTTTCATGACCTCAACGTGGATTGCCCTGGCGGCATCGCTCCAGCGTGCGAGGTCTTCATCGACCCCGAGACCTGTCAGCTTTGCGATATGCAGCGCTCGTTCGAGGACTACCCAGCTCAAGACTTTGCTAGCAACATAATCGGCCTGTATCGATAGTTCCCAGATCCCATTCTCGGGCAGGTGCCAGTTGGCCGAGGTGTAGTTAGCGACTCGCCTGAGTAAGCGCCAATGTTTATCTTCCCAAGTGCCGCCAGTTTCAACGTAGATACGCGCGCAGTCAGCAAAGAAAGCTAGAGAACCAAGCTGACTCTGTTTGGCAGCTCGATTCCCATACCGTACGGGTCGGCTGTCCGCGTAGCCGCGTACTGCGGAAAGCTCGATCTCGTCGAGTCGAACCTCACCATCTATACGATAGCAAACCTGCAAAGGTGCATCCGTCGAAGAATCGAGTTCGCAGAGCCAGTCGAGATAGTGCTGCACTTCGTCGGTCTTTCCGAGCCTGGCCAGCAAGGCCAGCGAAAGAGAAGCGTCCCGGACCCAAGCAAACCGATAGTCGTAATTGCGATCGCCTCCGCGCCGCTCGGGAAGTGATGTGGTCAACGCTGCCACCGAACAGTCGTACTCGGCATGGGTAAGAAGATGAACGGTCATGGCCGAGCGATGAAGACGGGAGCCAAGTGTACCGGCCGCATCAATGCATAAAGTCGCGTTCCAGTTCCGCCAGTATCCGAGCGCTTCTTCAAAAGCCGTCGCCACTCGTTCCAGAGTCCACGCTTCGAGGCTCAAATTCCAGGCAATCACTGCCCATAAGTCATCCTTCCAATCTTCGAGCTCTGCCCGCGCCGCCTCATCTCCAACGACTAATGGAAACGAGGTCCAAACTGCCAGAGTGCCTTTGCGAAAGCGGAACACGACACCACCCAGCGCCGGCCTAGTCTCTTTGGACTGGCCCGTGAATCCCCATCGAGGACAGATTTCAAAATGGATCATTTCGGCTCCAGCGCGAAGCCGACGGATAATCACCCGCGAATCACGGAGCGACCGTTCCCGATGATTGGACGGCCAAGTCATTACGTCGGTTAGCTCCGAAAAGCTATCTCCACTATCTTCGGCCCATGTGGTCGCGACTGCCGCAGTTTCCGGGAGGTAACGCTGTTGGCCCAGGCGAGCCGGCACCGGGCCGAAACGGCAAAATCCGCCCATCACCGGGTCGAGCAAAGCTCCAAAAATCGGCGTGCCGTCAAAGTTCGGCACACATAACCAATTGAGTGTACCATCCGCTGCGACTAAAGCACCCGTGCGCCGGTCCCCGATGACGCCATGGCGATTGATCGGAGGAAACGCTAGCGGTTGCTCGACTGTGTTCATTCCCGCATGAGGCTCCGCCCGATTGCTCCAGGGCGCGGAACCCCACGTCCATGCGTTCCGGGCGGTGAGAGATAACGCCGAATCGGGGGCGCTGACAAGTCTCGACGATCTGAGTTAAAAATCTGTTCTGCCTGTGAAATTAGATAGTCAGCGGTCCTGGCCGCCAGCGCTTGAATCGTCAGTCCCGGATTGGCAGAGCCCTGAGTCGGCAAAACGCTTCCATCGCAGATGAACAAATTGGAAATATCATGGGTGCGTCCGAAGCAGTCCACAACAGAGGCGGCCGGATCCCGACCCATCCGCGCACCCCCCACCAAGTGCGCATACCTAGGCTCCTGAACGACCTCTTCAGCTCCCGCCGCCGACATGACTTCGACGACCTTGTTTTTGCCAAACTCGATCAATTTCTTGTCGTTCTCGTGGAGGTTGAAACTGACTCGAGCGACGGGTAATCCAAATTGGTCCTTTTCATCCGCGATGGTCACTCGATTGTCAGCCCACGGTAGAATCTCGCCTAACAGACCGAAGGCGGCCCAATGGTTATAATCCATCATGACCCGCCGCATCCCCCAGCCCCACACCTGCTTTGCTCCCATCATGTGTTTTGCAAACGAGATGGGAAGCGGTGAGACGCTCTGAATCGCAAAACCACGCGCGAAATCCCGACGACGATCGGTTTCATAAAATTCTTCCGTCATGGCGTGGGCCGGCGGAGCTTTGTACATGCGGATAGGTTCGCTAAAGCGGCCCAGAATCACATTTCCGGCCTGAGCCATCAGAAAAAGGCCCAGCGTGCCACTGGAGTTCGCGAGTCCAGTCTCAAATCCCGAACAAGCCGAGTTCAGCAAAAGGCGGGGCGTCTCGACGGCGTACCCTGCTACAATAACAACCTTTGCTCTCTGAAAATGTTCACGGCCTTCTCTATCGTAATAAAGAACGCCTTGAACACGGCGATCTTTGCCAAGCTCGATACGGCCGACCATCGATCGATCCCGAATTTCGGCGCCGCTTTTTAGCGCATCGGGAACATGCGTTATCAGTGTGCTTGCTTTGGCCCCGACCTTACATCCTTGCAGGCAGTACCCGCGATAAATGCAATGTGGTCGTTCCCCCCGTGAACCACTGAGAATCGCTACGGGACCACCGATGCTGACTCCGATCCCTAACTTCGTGCACCCGCGGATTAACGCGTTTCCAACCCCGCCCATCGGATGTGGCCCAAACGGGTATCCGTGCGGATCCCCCCATGGATACCAGGCTGGACCAGCGACCGGCATTTCCAGCTCGAGCAGCTCGTAGTACGGTTTTAGATCGCGATAGGTGATCGGCCAATCCGCTCCAACGCCGTCCTCCGAATAAACTCGAAAATCGGAGGGATGAAACCGCGGGGCGAAGCCCGCCCAGTGCACCGAACCACCTCCCACGCCTTTACCGCTATTGTTAGCCCCCAACGACAATGGATTGGCGCCGTCAATAATTCTCAAATCCTCCCAATAGAGCTTGCGCGATCCCGCCTCGTCGCTCACCCAGTCTCGCTCCGTGTCCCAAAATGGACCCGCTTCAATACCAACTACTTTAAATCCCGCTCGCGCTAGTCTCTGAATCAAGACGCCTCCGGCGGCGCCTACTCCAATGACCAAAAAATCGACGGTTTCTCCCTCGGAATAGTGACACATGGTTCGATTGATCCGTTGCATCGAACCGAGACGGTGCCGTCCACCGGTTAGTCTCTTGAAAATTCCGCCAAACGGTCTTCTCATGGCGATTCTATTCTCATGAAGGAGGATACTGGGATCATTTGCTTATGCCCTTTCGATCCGGATCGGACAATGCTTCGGAGGGAGCATCCCATTCGTAGCGCTGCTCCTCGACTTCCCAGTATTCCGGTTCCCCTCGCTCAAGGCGCATATAGGCACGCGGGTAGGCTGGACCGCCGAACCCAATCTCATCCCAGCTCCACGGATGAGCGTAGTAGACTTCCACACAGTCCTGAACTAACAGCGCCCAATATCGATCGGCCGGCAAACGTTTCCAGACATCCTGAGCTGGCGTTGGTTTGCCATCATGAATTGACTTCAAGATTTCCTCTTGCTCACGCCAGCTGATCTCCAGAAACTTGTGACCGGATAACTTTTTCGCCATGGAATTGATCGCGCGCAGACCTAACTGATAAGCTTCTCCGTCCGGCGGCATGCTGGCAAAGCGAAACCCCGGGATTCGTTTTTCATAAAGACGCTGATCGATAAACGGCACGATCGGGATGCGGTGAGACACATCACGGTCGTCCTGGGGCAAAACATGGTCACAAATGCATTCAAGGAGACCCGCCTCTTCGCTGGAGAAAAATCGAATGGCGGGTGGCGGCTCTAGCCTGCCCAGGACAATTTCTCGGGTGGCGGCATCCCAAAACCCTTGCTGACTTAGCGTGCTGTATCCCGGATAATAGCCCGGCTGAGTTCGCGGCGAAATCGGTTCTCCGGTCTGCGGATCTCTTAGAAGGCGGTCGCTGTTCCCGATTGTTCTCACGTTGTCTCTCTCCGCATCAAGCTAGCAAGAAGTCCGACCACGCCACAGGCGGCAAACAGAAGCGGCGCAAACAGTGGTGGTCCATAGATGATGTTATACAAAAGAGTTTTCCGGCCGCCCGGCCGGCGAAACACGCCGCGAGCGTGATAAAAAAAACCGACCGCGCCGTCCGCGATTGCGCAAACCGACATCAGCGGCAACCACGTTCGCGCTGTTTTGGGATCACCTATCGCTCCGGCAGCGGCTCCCATCAGTAGCGGCGCGACAATCACCGGCGTCCATTGCGCTTTGTAACGAAAGTTATTCTTGTAATGCGAGTAGAGCGCTTCGAAACCGCTGAAAAATGTCCCTAACAGGGTGACAGTCGCTAAATGCTTTTGAAAACGACCTTCGCGTAAGCCTGGCGTTCCCAAAATGGCGCGGCTAACTTCGGCATACGGCGACAGGCGTCTGAAAAGGCCTGCCTTCGACGACATCTCTTCCGGCCGCAGAAACGAGGCGATGAATCCGAGATAAGCGCTCACGCCGAAAAGGAGCGGAGCAAAGACCGGAGGCCCCATCACAATGTTAGCGACTGGCAACCGCCACCCGCCCGGCTTCCGTTGAATCCCTCGCACATGGAACAAAAAGCCGATCAGGCTGTCCAAAAGGGTCAAGCCGGACACGAAACGGAGTACCGTCCGCGCAGCCCATCGATTCAAGAAGCCCCACACCCCGGCACCGGCCAGCGCGAAACTCAATATCACGGGCGTATACATAATACGCTGGCCATAGCTCCCTTTGTAATGCTCGTAGGCCACTTCGACTCCAGCCAGAACGCTCGAAAGCCCTGACATCAGAGAGAGCGAGCGCTGAAAGCGACCTTCCCGAATGTGAGCGTCGATCCCGGTTAAATCACGCGCAAGGGTTGATGGTGATCGTTGCTTTGATTGTCTATCCCAGAAAGGGATCTGGCTATGCGATCCTGTGGGCTTCGCGGAAGTCAATATTCTAAGTCCCATTCACTGGCTCCATGTGTGCGTCTCCCCAGCTTTTAAAAATGCTGCCGGTATCGTTCTGCGTCAGCTCGACGAAACGTAACTCCTAGTCCTGGTCTTGAAAGATCAGGCTTCAACGAACCGTTGGCCGGTTCGGGAAACCCTTCGAAAAACATTCGCTCGATCCGAACGTGGTCATGAAAATATTCGGCGTGCCGAAAAGGCAGAACGGCGCATCCAGGGTGCAAATGTAGTAGGGGCGCACAATGTGAAGATAAGGGAATGCACCACGATTCACAAAGCGCTGCTACTTTCAGAAAGCCACTGATTCCGCAACAACGGGTTGCATCTGCCATGACGACGTCGACGGCGCCTGATGCGATCATTTCCCGGAAATAGGGAAGGTCAAAGCCATATTCACCATCCGCGATGTCCATATGAGCTGGACTTCGCTGTCTTAGAAAGCGCATCCCGCTTCGATCCTCCGGTGCGAGAGGCTGTTCCATCCAACGTACGTCGAATTCCTCAGCGAAACGCTGAATATAGTACAACGCAGTTTTTCGATCGTAGGCGCTGTTCGCATCGACGAATAGCTCCGCTCGATTACCGATTGTCCGCCGAGCTAGAGCGACCCGCTTTAAATCCATGCCGGGCTCGCGTCCCACTTTCATCTTTACTCTTGGAATCCCTTGCTCTACCCAATCGCCGAACTGCTGCTCTAACTGTTTTTCACTGTAGGAGGTAAAACCTCCGCTCCCATAGATTGGCGCTTCCGCACGCACCCCTCCTAACAGACTGACCAACGGCAGCTCTAATAGCTTCGCCTTTAAGTCCCATAACGCATTGTCGAGCGCCGAGATCCCCATGGCGGCCATTCCCGTTTGACCAAGGTTTCGCACCTGACGGATCATTTCCGTCCATAGAGATACGATATTCATTGGGTCGGCCTCCTCCACTAACGGTACGAGAATGTTTCGCACAAAGGCGGCGGTGCTGACGTCCGCATAGGTATAGCCCAGGCCGGTGATCCCTCCGGCAGCCCGGGCCTCCACCAAAACCATCGTCGTCTTGTCCCACGTCAGCGTCCCGTCTGATTCCGGAGCATCGGTTGGGACCGTGTACGCGGAAACGAAGACCTCCTCAATTTTCATTTTATCTTCAACACGCCGTCTTTAATTAAGGAGTCGATAGCTTAAGGTTTCTGCGGAAGAAGGGTTGCAACCGCGTCTTTAATCGTTTGCTTGATAATTCCTCCCTCTTCAGGATCGCCTTTCAGTAGTGCAGAGGAATAGGCAGCAGCCTGCTTGAGGGTGATGTGGGGTGGGAGCGGCGGTACGTTTGGATCTGTGTACGCCTCAAGGACAACGGGCCGATCAGCTGAGAGCGCCTCTTCCCAGGCCGGAGCTATCTCGTTGGGCTTGTCAACGCGAATCCCACGCAGCCCGAGTAACTCAGCGTAGCGGGCAAAGGGAAAGTCTGGAATATCCTGCGAGGCTTCGTACTTCGGATCGCCCTCCATTACTCTCTGTTCCCAGGTCACCTGGTTAAGATCGCGGTTGTTCAAAACCAGAACGACTAAACGGGGATCACTCCATTCTTTCCAGTACTTGCTGATCGTGATCAACTCGTTATTGCCAAGCATCTGCATCGCTCCATCGCCAACCAACGCAATTGCCACGCGGTTGGGAAAAGCGAACTTCGCAGCAATCGCGTAGGGCACCCCGGGACACATCGTAGCGAGATTCCCAGAAAGGGATGCGAGCATCCCACGTCGAATTTTCAGATCGCGGGCAAACCAATTGGCCGCGGACCCTGAATCACTAGTAATGATGCAGTTGTCAGGCAGACGAGGCGATAGTTCCCAAAATACCCGTTGCGGATTGATCGGGTCGGCCTCTTGCATCGCCCGGGCTTCCAGCACCTTCCACCATTCGACGATTTCTTTTTCGAGGCTCTTTCGCCAGGACCTGTCTTTCTTGCGCACAAGCAAAGGAATTAAAGCGCGCAATGTCTCGGCACTGTCCCCCATTAAATTAACCTCCATTGGATACCGGATACTGAGCATCCGCCCATCAAGGTCAATTTGTACTCCCCGGGCTTGACCCTCCTTTGGCAAAAACTCCGAGTAAGGAAAGCTCGAGCCGACCATTAGCAGCGTGTCGCAATGAGTCATCATTTCCCAGCTGGGTTTTGTGCCAAGTAATCCGATAGCGCCCGTCACAAAGGGCAGATCGTCTGGCAACACGGCTTTCCCAAGCAGTGCTTTCGCAACTCCTGCGCCCAGCAAATCGGCGACCTCTACGACCTCATTGACCGCCCCTAAAGCTCCGGCGCCGATCAGCATCGCCACCCTTTCTCCGGAGTTAAGAACCTCCGCAGCGCGCTTCAGATCGCGATCGGTCGGCACGGTTCGCGGTGTGGTGAATCCAACCCCGGAATGGACGGTGCCATGTGCGCGAGGAGGCATTTCAACGGCATCGAGCTCCTGCACGTCATTGGGAATGATGATGCAGGTGACCGTTCGCTCAACCTTGGCGATCCTCACTGCCCGGTCGACCAGATGTCGGATCTGGGCTGGATGCGATGCCATTTGGATGTATTCCCGCGCAACATCTTTAAAAAGGGAAACCAGATCGATCTCCTGTTGATAGTTACCACCTAAGGCCGCGCGAGACTGCTGACCAACGATCGCAACCACAGATTGATGATCGAGTTGCGCATCATAGAGACCATTGAGCAGGTGCACTGCGCCCGGGCCCGACGTTGCTAGGCACACTCCCACTTCGCCGGTAAATTTGGCATGCGCACACGCCATGAAAGCCGCCATCTCCTCATGGCGGACCTGGACGAAGTCGATCAGATCGCCCGCACGATCAAACGCGCCGACGATCCCATTGATCCCGTCTCCCGGAAATCCGTAGATCCGTTTTATTCCCCACTCCGAGAGTCGTTTCAGTAAAAAATCGCTGACTTTATCCTTCATTTTTGGCTGCGGGTATTGTTGTTTTCTTTATTGAGAGGCCACCGGGTTGCCGCTCGGGTAAGCAATGGTGGTCATCAAAGCGTTTTCGCTTTGCCTCGAATCCAAGCGGGTGTGCTGGACAACGACCGGCTGGTCCGACTCAAGCAAACTTGCATAGGAGGTCCCCACTGGAATTGCTTCCGGGTCCCTAAGATCGTTAAAACGAAAGTGCCGGGTTCGTCTGGCGGGCACCGTCAATCGATAAGGCCCTACCGGCTCACGATCGGCGTAAAAGATGGTGAGATCGATGTGCGCGTCATCATTCCCAGCGTTGAGAACGCAAAAAGCCTCATGACTGGTAAATTCGGGGCTCTTTCCGTGGCTGCGAGGAGGAATATAGCCTTCGGGAATCACCCAACGTCTCTGGCCGATCGCGTTCTCCATCAACATCCTTTTGCACGAACTGAGATCCTTGGATTGAGCTGAGCTGGTTTCGCTCTGCAGTTTTTGACCGTGAACTCTTTTCTCTCAGTTCCACTGATGTTCGCCGAACACCTTCCTTGAGGTCTTATTGAGGTGGTAACAGAGCCTCGTTTTTTAAAAGAAAGTGAAACTGTGGCCTTCGGGACGGCCCCATTTTTATGAGGTTTTTGCGCCACGCTGATCAAGCAGCGAAGAGTCCGATTGGAATCAATTCGCAGTAGACGCTCTGGGCTTCGAGGTGCCGATTAAGGGGCCACATCTAGATCCTCAACACAATCTGGAATGATGTACCGAAGATAGATCTGACCCGACTTGGCTCCCATTAAGCTATTTCAGGCACTCCTCGATTTCCGAGAGCTCGCCATCAGTTAACGGGGGAAACGCAAGGCCGGCATGCAGTTCTTCAACTTGGCCCGGGCGACTGGCTCCGATAAGGACCGAAGTAATTTGCGGTTGGCGCAAGATCCAGGTTACCGCCAGTTGAGCCAGACTTTGGCTACGTTGCCGGGCTACCGCAGCCAGTTTCCGGGCGCGTTCAACCACCTCTTGGCTAACATTCGACGGTTTCAAGAACCGGCCGGCCTTCCCCGCTCGCGAATCGGCCGGGACCCCGTCTAAATATCGCTCGGTGAGAAGACCCTGAGCTAAAGGGGAAAAAACGATACAACCGATCCCTTCCTCTGTCAGCACCCCAAGCAGACCTTCCTCGATGTGGCGATCGAACATATTGTATCGAGGCTGGTGGAGAAGACAGGGCGTACCTAAAGCGCGCAAGATCTTTGAAGACTCGCGGGTTTGTTCGGGAGAATAATTGGAGATCCCGACATAGAGGGCTTTGCCGCTGCGAACGATCTGGTCGAGCGCTCCCATGGTTTCTTCCAGCGGCGTCTCCGGGTCAGGGCGATGCGAATAGAAGACATCCACGTAATCCAGCCCCATTCGCTTGAGGCTTTGGTCCAAGCTCGCGATTAAATATTTTCGGGAGCCCCACTCCCCGTACGGACCGGGCCACATATCGTAGCCGGCTTTCGTGGAGATCACCATCTCGTCCCGATACGCCTTGAAATCGGCGGCAAAGATTTGACCAAAGGTGCGTTCGGCAGCGCCTTGAGGAGGGCCATAATTGTTGGCCAGATCGAAATGGGTGATACCGAGGTCGAAAGAGCGCCGTAGAACGGCGTGGCTGTTAGCGATCGGATCGGCATCGCCGAAATTCTGCCAAAGCCCAATAGAGATTGAAGGCAACAACAACCCGCTCCGGCCTGCCCGCCGAAAGGCCATCCGATCGTAGCGGGCGGTCGAGGCGACATAGGTCGTGGGTAGTTGCGGAGCCGTTGGTGATAAGAAGCGCTGGGGTATCATGAGTAGCAGAAATCTCACGCCAAGACGCAAAGACGCAAAGGAGAAGAGTAAGAAAGCGGTGCCCGCAATTTACGTCCTTTACGTTGAAAGATCTGCCTCCTGTCGCGCCATAGCGAAGCGGCGGCGGATCGCTAGAACGCACCGATATAACCGGCGAACCCGACCCCAACGGCCGCCACTAGCATGGCCAGGATGCCCAGGTACATGGTCCAATAGATCCGATTCCCCCGCTCCAGCGCGTTAGTGCTCTCCAACAGGTCTCTGATCGGACTAACGGTTGGCAGTACTTCTGTAAGTGGTTTTAAAACAACGACTTTTGTCAACAAGTCTGACGAAATTTTTTGCATGGTTGCGTTCTCTACCAAGAGGACGAACTCGCACCCTCTGCTTGCAACAAATCATCAAGGCTTGAAACATTTAGCCGCCGGTTCCAGCCCCACCACGAGGATCAGCACGTGGCTAACGTATTTACGGGATTCTCAGAAAACCGTGATCGGCACCATTGGAATCTATATAATATCCGCTGAGATCGCCTTCGAAGTTGAGACCGCCCGGAATAGTGCCCTGACCACTGCCCGTGCCTGCACCCGGTACGTCAAAGGTGGTGATGGAACCGTTCGGGTCGCGAATAAATCCGTGCGATACGCCGTTCGAATCGATATAGGGGCCCGAAACTACTCCCTTTAAATTGAAGACCTCAGGCAGCGTGCCTTGCCCCGCTGCTGTGCCGGCGCCGGGAACATCGAACTCGGTGATGCTGCCATCGGGAAAACGGATGTAGCCGTGACTGGCGCTATTCGAATCATAGTACGGGCCAGGAATAAAGTACGCATCGTTGATGCCATCGGTATCTGTGCCTTGGAAGGGACCAGTACCCGCGCCAGGGGCGTCGATTACGACGAAGGTGCCGTCAGGTTGCCGAAAATGGCCGTGCAACACATTCTGATCATCGATTATGGCGCCGGCAATCGCACCCTCCACATTCAGGCCGGTGCCCGCTGCCGTGCCGGTACCCTGACCCGATCCCGTCCCCGCGCCTGGACCCTCGAAGCTCGTGAACGATCCAAAGGGCGACCGCAGAAATCCGTGTGCTCGCCCGCCCGAGTCGAAGTAATATCCGCCGATCTCTCCCCAGAGATTAATGTTGTAAGAAAGCGTCCCTATGTTACCTGCGCCGGTAGCCGCCCCCGGGGCATCGAAGGTGGTGACACTGCCATCGGCGGTGCGGATGAAACCATGGTTGACGCTGTTCGAGTCGAGGTAAACACCCGTTATCGTGCCGAAGACATTGATGCTGACCGGCTCTGTGCCTTGGCCAGTGCCGGTTCCCGCTCCGGAGACGTCGAACGTCGTGTAGTGTCCCGATCTGCTACGAATGAATCCGTGGGCGACGCCGCTAGAGTCAACGTAGTTTCCGAAAATCACGCGGGAGTCGGTCACGTTCTGTGGAAAGGTTCCTTGGCCTTTGCCAGTACCGGCCCCTGGTGCATCAATGGCGATATACGTCTGTGCGTGGGCGATACCCATCGCCAGAAGGGAGATAAACCCTGGCATCCATAGTTGCTTTCGGTTCATTGCATCCTCTCGATCTAAATTCGGTTAGAATGGTTTAATGGAGCTAGACGAATCTTGATTGGTACAGCAACCCTTCGCTCGAGGGCATAACCACTTCGATTCAAAATGACATGACCATTTTGGGTTTAAGCAGGGTCGAATCGAGCCCGGGTGAGGTCCCCGAACCAGACTTTTTGAACAGGAGCAAGCAGAGGGCCTCTGTTGTCTCCCTTAGCTCCTGGTAAGATTTTTTCCCAAGGACCGGGCAGTTGTCCTAAATGCGCGATGTCATTCGTCGGAGAATGAGGTGAAAATAAGAGCCGGCACCCCCCGCTGTTTACGACGCCTCCCAATCACTTCTCCATCCTATGCCGCAGAAAATTCTGAATCAACGTGGCTCCCTATTATCAATTGAGGTGGCAATCTTGTTCCATCTGTTATTGCCCACCGCAACCTGGCAAGCCCGGGCCGAGACGGCGCAAACGCCGTATCCGGTAATGGCTCCTCTCGATCAGTATCTGATGCCGGATCAAAGCTCGGAAATCGCTCTGGCGCGAAGCGCAGCTCCCAAGTCTGTCTCTGACGAGGCCGAAGTGCTGGTTCTTGGGCGAGACGGATACAAGACCGCAGTCAAAGGCAAGAATGGCTTTGTCTGTATGGTGGAAAGATCATGGACGGCCCCGAGCGATGATCCGGACTTCTGGAATCCGAAAATCCGCTCCCCCATTTGTTTCAATGCACCGGCTGGGCGGACCTACCTGCCCATCACGCTGATGAAGACGCAATTGATCCTGGCAGGAAAATCGAAGGACGAAATGTTCAAGGCGCTCGCGTCAGCATTGGATAACAAAGAACTGCCGCCGCTCGAGAATGGCGCGATGTGCTACATGATGTCAAAGCAGCAGTACTTGAGTGACCGAGCCAACTGCTGGCATCCCCATCTGATGTTCTTTGTTCCACTCATGGCTGCTGAAAGCTGGGGAGCTAACCTTCCTGGGACACCGATTGTCGCCGGCGAGGTCCCTGAAGACCGACTGACGATCTTCATGGTTCCTGTCGGTCACTGGTCCGACGGGACGGCAGCTCCAGTGTTTGGCGACTAACGCCGAAAGATAGCTGAATAATAGCGTTGGGGCGATAGAATAGAAACCCTACTCTATTACCGGTTTCTAAAAAAATAGCGCTCTTATCGTAGACCGGCGTCGTCCCGCAAGAAGAGGATCAGCGAAATCTTCTAGCGATAGCGGCGGGTAACCTATCTCACACAGGACTAGTGACATACGTCACACAGGGCCGATAACATGTTAGCACCCGTCCTCCAGGCATAAGTAACATTTACCTCATTCTGGATCTGGATCATAGATAACTATTTAACTGTCCCTGGCTAATGCTCCTCACCGCGGTAATCGCTCCTGCCCCTTTCGGCATCTGCTTAAACGCGAGAGCCGGAAATACGCTTGATGATAAAGCGCCGGCAAACCGACAATTCGCTTCATGCTCAGGATTGCTTTCGATTACAATTTTTGTGAATTTGTTGGGCGCTATCATCAAATAGCCTCGAAAGAAACAACCCATGGAAAAGTTACTCATAACTCTTGTCGCTCTAGCTGTATCTGTTACGGCTTGTAAAGCGCAGATTAAGGCCCCAGTCGGCATTTTTAGCCTGACCAAAGGTGATGATGCCGAGGTCGCGAATGACCTGGGATGGACGAACAGCAACCTAAGCGGCGTAGCAGTGCGAGCTACATTCGCTTTTGTTAATAGCGGCGGCCCAGGGAGCTATACCTGGACTAATATCGATCACGCGCAAGGCGCCGCTGATAGAAACCATAAAGCTTGGGCGCTCAGCTTTGATGCGTCTCAAGCTCCCCCTTGGATCTATGGGTCGACCGGCAATGTCGCTCCGTTTAACTTGTACGACTCAACTACTCCATGTACTCAAGATGGGCAACAAATACCCGCCCCTTGGGACAACAATTTCCAGTCGATCTGGAGTGCGCTAGCGCAAGCTGCCGCTGCTCGGTACGGGAATGACCCATATCTTGCTTACATCACCTTCAGCGGACTAGGGCAATCGGGTTGAATCGTACCTGGCGAAAAACTCTTGTGAAGACACGGAAGCTGATAACGATGGGTTCCCGGACGCTTGGATCACGGCTGCGCATACTATCATCGGAGACTGGATCGTGCCTTGGGGCCAAGGGTACGGGATTATTTGTTTTCTTGCGACCGGACAACCCACAACCGGGGATGGGACGACCACGATGACGACGGTGGCCAACTATGGTCTCAACCATTACCCGAATTACTTCGGGCTAAAATCGTGCGGTTTGGGTAATAATTATCCGAACAACGGCTATTTCCCGCACACCACGATAGCCATCAGCGGAATCGGAGACAACACTTCCGGCTGCTGGGTGGTCTACCAGCTCGTTGGGACGGTTCAAGGCACACACGAATCACTCTATTCGATGCTGAGCAATGGCCTTGCTAACAACGCTAATGCGATCGAAGTGTACGCCGAAGACGCTAATGACCCTCAAAAGCAAACCGTTGTTGCGGAGTTTAATCAGGACCTGATCACCGCTAGCGGCTACAGCTACTTAGAACGTACTAGGAAACTTTTGATCGCAAAGACGCAGCCAAAATTAGAAAACAAAAGACACTAACGTTCCAAAGGACCGGGAGTCTTAACGAATTTAAGTAAAGATTTAGTTCCAAATCACGACTCTCGTTCGACTTGAAAGCTGGGCTGCTCCGGAAACGAAGCAGCCCTTAATTTTGGCTTGCCTCCAGAATCGGGTGTTCACCAACCCGCGATCGGCAGTCCTCTTGGAGCGTCCGGCGCCTTTTCCTGGTAGGCCGGCTCAAGATTTGTGAGAATGGATGGCATGCCGGTTAATAGACCTCCAGTGATTAGAAGTCAGGACAGGATCGATGTCCGGCTGACCGAGGAGGCCGAGTACCGAATCCCGTTCACGTTCATCGAGGCGCTGAACGAAGGAGCACTCGCTGATCGTCCAGCGCACGCCTTCCTTGATGCAGCACGGGAGCGCCGATTATTTCACGTTCTGAACCGGACGACCGACAACATTATTGGCACCGGCGTCATTCAATTGTCGTCCGAATCCGCGCAGCAAGCGGAGGTTGGCGGCCTGTTGTTCCACCCAGGCGCGCGCGGGTTCGGACTGGCAGCGCTCTTAGTGAAAATTATGATGGTTTACGCCATTAAAGAGAGCGGACGAGATTCGCCGGACGAAAAGTATCTCGCCCATGTGGTAGACGGCAACGGGGCTCCACTCCACGCCCTGCTCGATGCCGGCTTCAGGCCAATCGGACCTATCGACGTGAAACGGGGCGAGATCGATGCGGTCATTGATCATATGATTAAGGAGGGGGAATCTGCGGTTCGTATCCAGGGCTTTGTCTTCGATCGCGAGGCGATCGGAAGGTTAGTCTTGGCTCTTTGGAAGTTCGTTAATGAGGATGACGGCACCATCACTCGATCCGCCCCGACCGGTGATCATTTCCGAATTACGGTCGATTTTTCGCGCGTTATCCCGCCAGTCCACCTCCGTCTGTAGCTCCAGCAACGATCTCTTTTAAAGTGAGACTTGCCATTCGATGAGGAGGATTTCCTCCGCCTTACGGAGCGCCGCTTCCGCGGCTTCACAGAGACGGGTGGACCACTTGATTTCCCCGTCCCACTCGTCGTCCGGGGCAATACGGGTAAGGCATTGCCAGCGTAGGCTCCAGCCTTTGGGATCGCTCTTTACTTGCGCTGTCCTGCCAGAATAACAACACAAGAAACGTTTATCTTCCTTTTCCTCGTCAGGAACCAAATTCCACGTGAACAGACCAACTTTCACGGGACTTCATTTTAACACGAGAGCTACCCTCGAAGTCAAGTTTCGTCAAGAGCCTAGTGCGATTCACGATCAGACGCTTTAAGAGGGTTCGCCGGCCAGAAGCCGGCGATATCTCTTCTTGAGTAGCTTCTGTTTGCCTCTTTATGGTTTGCGCCAACCGAAGGCTATTTGGTGGTAAATAGGAACCCGTTAAAGGTAGCACCACCTTTGTTAACACCGTATACGGAGAAGTGATACTGCTCCTTAGGAAGCAGGTCTTTGAAAGTAATGTTTGTTTCCTTCGTTACGAAGCATTCGAAGAAATCGTGCTGGGGGAGGAATAGGCCAATGACATAGCCGGTCGCCCGTTTGGCGCTCGTCCAATGGAAAGCTGCGGAAGTGTCCGTCAGAGTGGGGTCAAAAATCCTCGAGTAGCCGGGAGGCCTGCCACCGGTCACGGACGATAAGATTTGCACCCCAAATCCGCCGCCAAAAATCGTGCCGGCCCCGGTGCAATTATTGTAACCGAACCCGGCATTGTATCCAGGCGTGCCGTACATGCTGGAGTCGCCGTTCGTGCCATCAATGACTGAGTACAAGAGAGGACCGTTAACAATGTTGTCGGTGTTATAAAAAGTGGGATTGAAGAAGCCTAGCCTGTTACCGGTTACGTATTCGAGGCCGGCGTTTAGAATGCTGATGTACCCAGCCCACAGGGGAGTCGAGACACCTGTTCCTCCCATCTGAAGCCAACCACCGTTCATCTTAGAGTAGGCGGCAACCCCGGTAAACGGGTCGCCGACGGCCGCTACGTCCGGCACATTGCGATAGGTCGATGATCCGCCGTTGGTGGTTACATAGGATGGAGCCTGCCATGACGGGATTGGCCAATAAGAACTGAAACCACCTCCGCTGGCGCCTCCACCACTGAAGAGCCCGAGACGATCCCAGACCGCTTCAGCCAGGCGGACTTCATGCGGGCCGGTAGACAGATTAGTCGCGCCCACACAAGTCACCAATGGCTGTGCTCCTGGATCTGTAACTTCCAGTTGTGCTGGGTAAACCGAAGTCCCAGTTTGGCCATAGGCGCCGCCGTTACCGGAGCAAGCTAGAACCGTGATGCCTTGGGCGGCCAACTGAGTGAGCGCCGTGTTTTCAGCCGCGAGCTGGGAGTCGCCTTGCGTGACTTCGTCAAGTCCGTAAGAAATGCTGAGGATCGCCGCTTTATTATCTGATGCCACTTTATCTAACGCATCAATGAGCGCGACTGCGAAAGGATCGGTCCCATCTTCGTAGACCAGTACTTCTTTGACGCCTGGGTTAATACCGATAACCAGCTCGATATCCAGAACGGCTTGCAACTCGACACTAGCGTTGTTGCGATCAACGCTGCCGTTGTATCCGTTAACGCCGACAAATTTTACCGGGCGGTTCGGCAATTGCATCCGCTCGAGGTATTTTTGAACATCGGATGGATAGAAACCATTCTGTTCAAAAACGGCAACGGTTTGGGGAGCAACATCCCCGAACTTTGGGATCTTGTAGACCGAACGTAGGTCCGAGGGGGAATAAGCTCCGCCGGGGCCAGTTCCACCAGCGGTGTCGGTCCCGATTTCTGGAGCGATTGGATCTTCGCCGAAGGCTTGATGGACTTTGGCAAGCGGGGCGTACTGAAGACTATTGGTTAGACCAATCACACCTGTCACCTTCGCGGCGATTGGATCCGGGATGGTCGGCTCAACGCTGGCAGAGTAGAATTCCTGGCCGTCTGGTGCCCGGTAATTGTTAAGCTGAGTCTTGAAAAGGGTTTGAAATTGGGCGGCTGGTCCTCGCACGGTTAAGAACGTCCGAGCCACGGATTCGTGGACAATGGCTATCCCGTTAGCGGCTGCCCACTCTTTTAAGGTGGCGTAGTCGCCGGCATCCGCACCATATCGTTCAGCGAACTCATTGGGGGTGATGTATTGACGATAGAGCGGATCTTTTGGATTGGAGACACGTTGAACAAATTCAGCAGCGCCTTTGCTGTCACTAAGGGGTAACGAAAGGATCACACTGATTTGCTTTTCCGGATCGACCGTTGAGAGCAACGTCGAAGTAGCCACCATCGGCGACAATTCAAGAGCAGCGGCTTTAGCCGCCAGACTGCCGGTTACCGACGTTAGCGACATCAGAGCACCGAGCGCTATACTGCCTAATCGATGCCCGATGACATTTCCAAACAAACGAACCGGTGCGGTTCGCTCCTTCTTTGTAAATAAGCCGTCCATATTTTGTAGAATGCCCAGGCTTATCAGATCGGAGGGAGAAAATTCGGAAATGACATTTCTTTGGTAGTCGGATCTGCCCGGGGAAAACCTCGTCGTGTATCATTCAAAAAATGGCTAGACAAGACTTTTGGAAAGTTTTTTGCGTAGTCCGATGCCGGTCCTGCCGCAATCGGTGAGGCTCCAGCTACCAAGAGGGGAAACTGAGCTACGAATTGCGATTGCTTTTGACGGCTCTGGCAACGTCCGTGAGACGCATGTCGTCAAAAGCTCCGGCGTACCGGCTCAACGCTTCTTCGCCGCCATCACGCGCGAAACAAAGACTTCTGCAATGGGAATCTCATCAGGATACAGCCACACGGAGATTTTCTCTTCAGTCGTGTCTGTAATCAGTTCACTGCTTTTCACTCGATAGCGGTAGGCAATCAGCCGCATGGCGCCGTCTAATGTCAAAGAATCCAATTTGGATCCGTCGGTAAAGTGGATGACGCAGCTCATGGTCTTTTCAGGTATGCGGGTTCGACGAAAGCAATTAGCGCACACTCTTGTTGAAGCCGATTGCGAATCGACGAAACAGGGGGGCCGAAATGATTCATTGTAGGAATTGTTTCCTTTGGACTACGAGCCTCCGAATTTGTCTCACGTCACTCATTAAGCAGGCCTGATGCCCAAATCCGCTCCCAGCCGGCCTAACCCCGTTCGCGTTGCAATTCGCCTCGGGAAATGAAGATCAACTTTCTTTTACCGCTTATAATTTAGGCCTGAGCAGATGGAAGAAAGTTTCAAAATCGGAATCCAATTGTCCCAGTCTTGGAACGCCCGAGAAACGAGCGACAGCCGGTAAGGCGATCCGCGACGATGAGGGGATCTACGAAGGATTCGCCGGCGGCAAGCCGGCCATATGCCTTCCTAGGTAGTGTCCTGTCCCATAAATAACGTGGCTTTCGCCGGCGGTCAGTTGGCTGTTTTTCAAGGCGCGAGCGAAGCGCCCCTATCTGGTTCATACGGGTCGAGCGAGCAACGCGGAAAAACAGCCAACTGGCCACGGCCGGAGGGTTGCGATGAAAATGGGCCGGCGGCTGCGTTGCTCGTCGGTTACGTATCGATCAAGATATGCGCCCTCTACCGCCAGTCCGGCTCGGACCGCCTTGCCGGCGGCCCATTTTGATCGCAACGAAAGCCACGTTATTTATGGGACAGGACACTAGCTTTCGCTTTGCATCCTTGCGGTTTGGCGTGAGGCTTTTCGTACTATGGCGCGCGTATTTATTACCGGATCTTCGGACGGGTTGGGCCTGATGGCCGCTCAATTGGTGTTAGAGCAAGGGCATCGGGTCGTTCTACATGCTCGGAACGAGCAAAGAGCAAAAGACGCTCTGGCGGCGGCGCCTGGTGCTGAAGCAGTGGTCGTTGGCGATCTGGCCGGCATCGCCCAGACCCGGCAAGTAGCGGAACAAGTCAATGACAAGGGCGTATTCGATGCCGTGATCCATAACGCTGCGGTCGGTTACCACGAGCCTAAACGATTGGTAACTGACGATGGTCTACCTCACGTTTTTGCGATCAATACTTTAGCGCCATACATCTTGACCGGCTTGATTCAAAAACCGAAACGGCTGATTTACTTAAGCTCGGGACTCCATCGAAGCGGCGACATTACGCTAGACGATCTGGCTTGGGAAAAACGTCGATGGAACGGTGCCCAGGCCTACTCGGACACTAAGTTCCACGATGTGTTGCTAGCGTTCGCCGTCGCGCGTCTTTGGCCGGATGTATTCTCCAATGCACTTGAGCCGGGCTGGGTGGCAACCAAAATGGGTGGGGCCGGCGCCCCTGATGACCTGGACAGGGCGCATCGGACGCAAGTCTGGCTGGCAGTGAGCGACGACCCGGCCGCAACCGTAACCGGTGAATATTTTTATCATCAGAAACTGCGTTCTCCCAACCCGGCAACCCGCGACCTTGACCGCCAGGAAGAGCTACTCAGATTCTGTGAAAAGTGTTCCGGAGTGAAGCTGCCGTGAGCCAACAGCCAAGCCTATGAATCTCGACCCACAAAACGATCTTGAGCTTGCGCTGATTCTTGCCGCGAAAGATCCGGCGGCGCGTCCCGCTTTTATTCGGAGGCTCGTGGAATCTCTACAAATAACCAACGCGTTTCAAAAACCCCGCTAATCTGGCGAGCGTACATTTATCAGGCTGAATCCTACCACACAGCCAATCCCATAAAACAGAGCGCCTGATACCTAGTTTCGTCGCCGTTTGACGATCACTCTCCTTGGAGTCCTTTGTGTACCGGCCCAACGCATCCAAAACCTCGTCGGTGGTCATAGCGAGAACACGTTTTAGGAAAAATTGGGGAGATTGTCTATTCTTTTAGTGGAGAATTGATATTTTGGTCCGCGGACACCTTCGGCAGCTCAGGAATGCTGAATCCAGATGCTTTTGCTCGAAATCGATCAATCCACCGAAACCGCGCATTGTGGAGCTGGAAATTGGGACCCGCTCTGTTGGAGGAGATGGTCAGGCGTGAGGCATCCAACTCGAAACCTGACGCGAACTTCACCTAGCCATACTCCAGCGCATCCGGGAAGAGTTGGGAGAGTGACATCCAAAATTGCAGAGAGAACTAAGGGTTCTCGGCTCACATTGAGCGTTCAAATAGCTGGTTCGCTAGCAGGGTGCACTCGTGGCCCAGTTCGTCGCGCAAAATCACACGGCAGCCTCGCCGCGTTCGCCAGTCCTTATGCGAATCGCCTGCTGAATCGGAACAACGAACACCTTCCCATCGTTGATCCGGCCCGTGCGGGCCTTACCAAGGATGGCGCGGACCGTTCGATTGACGCGATTGTCGGCAACCACGATCTCAAATTTAAGCTTCGGCAGAAATTCGCTGACGTATTCGCCGCTGGGAGAGATTTCGCCATGATGGGTATGCCGACCTAACATCTTTACCTCACTGACGGTGACTCCCTCGATGCCGATCTCGATTAAGGCTTCCCTTACGTCTGCCAACTTGAAGGGCTTGATAATCGCCTCGATTTTTTTCATTTCCGGGAGGTCCTATTTCAATAAAACCCTTCAACGAAGGCGTATCGTTAGTCAATCGATTTGCCTTTGAAGCGTATGACGTGACTAGCCAATTTCCGGGAAGGAGTTTCAAAGCCGCCGCTACGTGGAACGTGGCTCGGAGATCTCTTAAGCCTTGCTCGATCGACAGAATTAACTCGCCGCAAGGGGTCCCCCATTCTCACCTCTCATAGCAAAGCCATCACCGATCGTCCCGACCGGTGACCGTTCTTCACACTGCATCGCTCAACGCTCGGCTTGTTCGCATCACTCTGTATGTATGAAATGGAAATCTTTAGTCCTATGCGCTGCGGCGCTTGCGGGTTTTGCCACACTGTATGCGCAAGATCAAAGCGCCTCGACGTCGGCATCACCGTCCTCCACAGGAGCTGAAAAACAGCATGGATGGGGCCGTCATCACCGATTTGCTCACTTCTTGAAGCAATTGAATCTGACCGATTCCCAGAAGCAGCAGCTGAAACAATATTTCTCGGATAACAAGCAAACCTTCAAGACTGACAGGTTGAATTTGCTGAAGGCGAAACAGGCCGTTAATTCGGCGATTGAGAAGAACCCAAGCGATGCTTCGACCATTCGTTCGCTTTCTGCGAACGTCGCCAGCGCGCGAACCGATTTGGTAGCTCAACGCGCGAAATTCGACGTGTTTCTGCAGTCGATTTTAACGTCGGAACAGAAGCAAACTCTAGCTGGGATGCAACAGAAGCGTGATGCAAAAATACAGGCTCATATCTATCGCCTGAGCCAGTCCGTCAGTTAACAATGGTCCTCGTCTAGTTGGTGGAATAAAACAGGCCGCGCGCCAGTCACGGTGCGCGGTCTTTCGTCTACTGAAATGGGTCCCCTGCTACTGGACTGAAGACAGTCTTACTGACGTCGCGCACACGGTCATTGCCGAAATGCTGAATCAGCTTTGCTTTTAGCTCGCTAAAAATCCGCTTGCTGAGTATCGACGCGCCAATCGGTGTAGGCCCACTAATATCGAGCTCCAAACGACCGGGATTTGAATACTGCCAAAGTAAGATAAATGCTATACGAGCCGAAAAGGGACTTTTCTTGCCGCCTTGATATGAAGCAATCATATCAGAGCTCACCAATACCTGCGGCTCAAGGTCGTACTCTTTGGCAGTATCTGCGAGCAACCCTTTCACGTAGAGAACATCCGTAGAGTCAATAATGAGGGCGCCGCTTTTCGGACGCACATCCAGGGCTTGCCTTTCCACACAGCCGGTGAGCGTCAAAAGGCCGAGCGACACGATCAAAGCCGCAGCTGTAGAAAATATTCGCATTTTGCTTTGATCATTACACGCGACATATCGCTGCCACGTCTCCCGCGTCACTGTACAAAATGTGCAGTTCCATGATCAGGTAGCCCTTGCAACGGCACGCAAAAAAAAATCAGTTCGGGTAGTTGGGCTGAGAGGACGGTCGCGGATTAAAGTCAGTCGGGATATTGTTAGGTTTCCCGGCATCGGTAGGTGTAATGTGCAATTGAGTCTTAAGCGGGTTAGTTCCCCATTGCGGCAGTTTTGTTATATCATCATCTGGAATCAAAACGTAGCTTCGCGGAAGGACATCGCGCCCCTGCAAGCGGCTGATACTAAAAGCCGAAGTCAGGTCGCCGACTGGACTATTCGGGTCGTCTTCTGGACCGAGGTTATCCTGGTTGTAGATCTCTTTTCCTTGGGCCAGCGCTTTTTGTTCGTCCGGCAGGTCCGCGAGTGCGGGTAAACTGAAGATCAGATTGATGAATTTGATAATCGAATTGGTATCGCCGACTTCGTGAGAAACAATGTGGGTTTGGGCGTACGGCGAAATCACGAGCAACGGGACGCGTGGACCGCGACTGAGCTCCATACCGTTGGGATCGTAGGCAATAATCCCGGGTGGAACATGATCGTAAGTACCCTCGGAGTCATCCCAACTGATAATGATCGCGCATTGATTCCAGTACTGACTATTTGCGATGGCATTGACCACTTTCGCCACAAGCGCATCACTGATTTGTGAGTCGGCATAGCCTTCGTGGTCATCGTCGCCGACGAAGTTTTTTAGCACGGTGGCATTATTGGCGGCATTCAGCGGAACGAGTTTATACTGGTTCTGAAGACCTCCCTTGATGTAGAAGACACCCCCCGGACCGAGATTTGAGTTACCGAGGTCGGTGAAGAACTGAGAGTAGGTGTGCAGGTTGCGATTGATCTGCGGGTTAGCAGCAACATAGCCGAAAAATTGAGGGGCGTTATGGTGCGCGATGTAGGCCTTTTGACCCCCGGCATCCGGCATGCCGCTGTTGAACCCCTCCTCATACCAGCCCCAATTGACAGAGGCCTGACCCAGTCCAGTGAGGAAGCTAATGTCGTCCTGAATGTCAGCCTGATTGGCCGTTTTATTAAGATCAAACTGCCTAAGGTTTTGAATAGCGCTGCCCGTCAGGGTCAAAGGCAAGGCAGCGAACGTCAGATTCAGCTGAGGATGGGTGCTACCCGTATCCGGCACACCCTCTTTATCATTCAATGGATCTTTTTTTGAACCCCAAAGCGGATCTTCATCTATCTCCACTGGGACGCCAATTCCCAACGCCGCGTTCGCGGGAACATTTATGGCAGCGGTGGTTGGATGCTTAACCCATTGAGTTGCGCCGGACTGGCCGGCAATGACAGAAATATTATCCGGACTCGATGGGCCTACTATGGTTTGAAAGTGATTGTCGAAAAGCGCAAACCTGCTGGCGTAGTACCAAAGGAAGGGAATGGTATCGCCGTCAATGTAAGCCATGGTGAGCTCACCGAACTGTTTTGCGGTCTCGGTTGGAACCGCGCCCGTGTAGTGGAGGCTTTCTTCCACCAAGGCAAATAGATTCATTGATGGTTTGCCGTTGAAGACGTTCATCTTCTGCACCAGGGACTGGTGAGAATGGCCCATGTCATCCAAATCCCAGGCATCCTCGGCTTGACCCACTCGGAAAGGCTGAATCTTGATGAACTTCCCATCCGTATCGATAAGACTCTGAGTAAACCCAGGGGTCTCGGACTCGCTCTGCGAGAACAGGCCATGGGCCCCAGGGAATGTGCCAAACATTTGATCAAAAGCCCGGTTCTCTTGGAAAATCACGAAGACATACTTCACCTTCTCCCGTAGGAGCTTGACGATGTCCGGAACTTTAGAGGCAGCGTCTATCTTGGGATCAGTGACGTGGGGCGCGATCTCTGAATCCGGATTTGGCTGGTTTTCAACCAATGGTTCCTCCCTCGCTAAGGTCAACGCCGGCGTAAAACCAATTCCGAGCGTTATCGAAAAGCAGACAGTGTGGGTTAAGCGGCGCATTTGAAAAGTGCTATGGCAACTCCGGAAGATTACTCCCCTTGCTTGCGACCTGAAAGCCGAGACGCAGGCTAGTTGATCCGTTGACTAGCCGTTCCCGGACCGAGACCAGTGAGACGCACTAATGTCCTGTCCCATAAATAACGTGGCTTTCGTCCGGCAGGTTCCCATGCGCGTTAACATAAGGGCGCAGGTGTTGGCCGGCCCCTGACCGGGAGGGCGCGCGTCCTCGCGCGCTGCGAAGACGTGCCGAGCTTACAGTCGTATTCCGATCACTCGATCGACAAACACGCTCGGCTTCAGGAACGACGGATCGCGGGGACGCGATCCCTCCCAGCGCCGGGTCCGGCACGTGCCTCGCAGCTGCCGGACCCATCCCGGGGAGGGATCGCGTCCCCGCGATCCGTTGTTCTCGAAGCCCACGACAGACCCGATCCAGCGTTAGGCTATATCCACAATTATCGACCTGTTCCCGGCGCGCGGGGACGCGCGCCCTCCCCTCGTCAGGTGCCCATCACACAATTTCCTTATGTTGACGCCTATGGGCAGCTGCCGGAATAGGCTATAATCTATCAACACCGAAATGCGTTGGGGGTAGACGCTTCGCGCCTTTAAGATAATCGGGCCGATAGACAATTTGCGGGGAGCGATATATCTCTTCTCGGAGAAAACCCACTTGGTTTTCCTGGTTGAAGCCGTTGGCTTCGGGAGAATCAACAGAAAGCCCCCCAATGAAGAACATCTGGATCGCTATCGTCGCACTAGTGTTTTTTGTGGTGTGCCCGCCCGCGCATGCTGCCGCTAGCGGCACACACAAAAAGCCCTACAACATCGCATTGATCATCAAGGCAACCGATTCTGACTTCTGGCAGTACGTCCTTATCGGCGGCGCCAACTATGGCCTGGACCATCCGGACCAGGTGAAAGTCAGCCGGTACGGTCCGAAGTCCGAGGCGGATATCGATAAGCAGGTGGCCATCGTCGAGGACGTCATCTCCAGAAAGCCCGACGCGATCGTCATCGCATCCACCAGCTCGGACGCGACAGTGCCCGCTCTCGAGAATGCGATCGACCAAGGGATAGCCGTGGTCACGATCGATAACAAGGTTCATTCAGACAAGATCCCAGCCTTCCTGGCAACGAACAACAAAGTGGGTGGCGGCCTCTGCGCCGACCAGATGGTTGCCGCGCTGAAGGCCAAAGGAGTCCCGCTTAAGGGCACAGTCGGCCTTATCAGCGCCATGGCAGGCATCCAGGTTCTCGGAGACCGGGACCAGGGATTCAAGGACCGGATGAAAGAGATCGCACCCGATATCAACGTGCTGCCGACGCGGTTCACGGACAACGATATCGCGAAGTCGCTCGCGGCCGCCGAAGACATCGGGACATCCCAGGGAGATAAGCTGATCGGCGTGTTTGCCGACAATAATCATACGGGAGACGGCGTTGCCCGGATGATTACCGAGCGCAATTTGGGGGACAAAATTGTGGCGGTGGCCTACGACTCTGACCCGGAAGAAGTCAGCGCGCTGAAAAGCGGTGCACTGAAGGCACTCATCCTCCAAGACCCATACGGCATGGGCTACAAGGGCTGTGCGACCGCCGTAACACTCCTGGATGGGGGGACGGTTCCCAAATACACTGACACCGGCGCAGTTGCGGTGACCCAGGCGAACATGAACGACAAAAACATCCTGGATCTTCTGGACCCGACCCGTCTGAAGAGGTGACCGGATTTTAGCGGGAGAAACCAGCGCCCAATCGACCTACCGCGTGGACGCGGAGAAGTAGTTGGGCGCGCTCTTCTTTTTCTACCCGGAATCCAGAGCATGGCAGAACCAACCGTCGTCTCTATGACGGGGATTCGTAAAAGCTTCCCCGGGGTCCAGGCGCTGAAGGGCGTCAGCTTTGACGTCAAGGCAGGCGAAGTTCATGCGCTGGTCGGCGAGAACGGTGCGGGCAAATCCACCCTGATCAAGATACTGATGGGGGCATACTCGAAAGACGCCGGAACCATCACCATTGAGGGCAAAGAGACTGAGATCCATACCCCCTTGCAGGCCAAATCGCACGGGATGGCGGCCGTCTACCAGGATGTTATGCTGGCTCGCCACTTATCTGTGGGCGAGAACTTCTTCTTAGGGAAGCTTCCTCGTACCCGAGTCGGATTAGTTGACTGGAAGGCCATCCATCAGGTGACCCGCGAGACTCTAAAGGACCTTGACCTTTCTATCGACCCTCGGATGCGCGTGCGCAACCTCCCCCCGGCACAGCAGGAGATGGTAACCATCGCCAAAGCTGTCTACGAGAAAAGTAAGGTCATCGTTTTCGATGAGCCGACCGCTCTCTTGACCAATGAACAAGTGACTGCGCTTTTCGGGCTGATCAGGAAGCTGAAGAATAAGAACGTCGGTATCATTTACATCTCCCACCGCATGGAGGAGATCTTCGCGATCTGCGATCGCGTAACCATCCTGAAGGACGGCGAATGGGTGGACACCCTGCAAGTTTCGGAGACCGATCAGGACACCATCATCACCAAGATGGTGGGTCGCAGCATCGGGGAGATGTACTCAATCAATCACCCCGATCGGGGAGAGAAAGTCCTGGAAGTGCGAGGCCTTACGCGCGAGCCACGCTTTCGAAATGTGGACTTCGATCTCTACCAGGGTGAGATCCTCGGGTTCTTTGGACTGGTTGGCTCAGGGCGGACTGATATCCTTCGCTGCATCTTCGGCGCAGACCGCGCCGAGAGCGGAGAGATAAAAATCCGGGGACGCCGGACGGCAATGACTTCCCCGCAGCGGGGCATCCGCGCGGGCATCGGTTTGCTTCCTGAGAATCGACAGACGTCGGGTTTGGGCATGTCCTTAGCAGTGGACATCAATGTCAACTTAGCGTCTTACGACCTGATCTCCCGAGCGGGGTTCGTCAGCCTCAGGGAGGAGGCATCCCGCGCCAAGCGCTTTGTTTCCGACCTCAATATCCGCACCCCGTCTATCAAGCAGAGGGTGCGTAACTTGAGCGGAGGAAACCAGCAGAAGGTGGTGGTGGCAAAATGGCTGTCCCGCAATAGCGATATTCTCGTCTTCGACGAGCCAACCGTCGGAGTCGATGTCGGTGCGAAGATTGAGATCTACAAACTCATCCAAAGGCTCCTGGCCAACGGCAAGGCTGTTATCCTGGTTTCATCGTACTTGCCCGAGGTCATGGGCCTTGCCGACAGGATTGTGGTTGTGTACGAAGGCAACGTGACGGGAACCCTCTTGCGAAGCGACTTCGAAGAGGAAAAGATCTTGCGCCTGGCCTCGGGTATTGTAAACCGCGCCAACGGAGGAAAACGATGAGCACTGTCCCCACGGTTTCGGACCGATCGAACCCTTGGGCTCGGTTCCTTTCAAGGGTCGTGAAGTTTCTCCGTACGGGTTTTTCGGAAGGAATCCTGATCCTGATCCTGCTTGCGTTCTTCATCATTTTCTCGCTCACCTCTCCGAGCTTTCTGACGATTAACAACCTGTGGAACCTGGTGCGCCAAGTCGCCATCATCGGCGTGGTGTCCATCGGGATGACAATTGTGATCATCTCAGCCGGCATCGACCTGTCCGTCGGCTCCATCGTTGGGTTCAGTAACATCGTGGTTGCTGTGTTGATGACCCACGGCGTGCCCATTATCCCCTCGATATTGATCACCTTCGCAGCGAGTGCGGCCCTCGGGATTCTCAACGGGGTGCTCATCCACGATGGGAGGGTACCGCCCTTTATTGCCACGCTGGGCATGATGACAGCAGTGCGAGGACTCCTGATGCTCATCTCCGGAGCGCAGATGATCGCCGGCCTGCCCAAGGATTTCTTGCGGCTTGCCCAGATAAACATTCTTTGGATGCCCTCGCTGTTTTTCGTCTGGCTCGTCGTGATTGCACTGTCGGTCGTGATGACGACGGTGACCCGTTTTGGGAGAAATGTGTTCGCGCTGGGTAGCAACCCGGAAGCCGCTCGATTGAGCGGGATTAATATCCGGGCGACCCTTTACGGAGTGTATGCGTTCTCCGCGCTGACCTCTGCGATAGCCGGAATCCTCTATACCTCGCGGTTGGCCAACGGGATCCCGACGGCGGGCGAGGGCTACGAATTAGATGCAATCGCAGCGGCGGTGGTCGGCGGAGCCAGCCTCATGGGAGGGGAAGGGACTATCCTCGGGACTGTGTTGGGCGCACTGATCATCGCAACCCTCAGAAACGGCGGAGATCTCTTAGGAATCGATCCCTTCATTTTACAGATCGCGATCGGAGTGCTGATTGTGGCAGCCGTCCTGATCGACCAGCTCATCAAGCGCAGGAACGCCTGACTCGTGGAGCGCTGCTTGCAAGGCCGAAGCGGTCGGCACTGTGGAGCGCGCCTTGCTTGCAAGGCCGAAGCGGTCGGCACCGTGGAGCGCGCCTTGCTTGCAAGGCCGAAGCGGTCGGCACCGTGGAGCGCGCCCTGCTTGCAAGGCCGAAGCGGTCGGCACCGTGGAGCGCGCCCTGTTTGCAAGGCCGAAGCGGTCGGCACCGTGGAGCGCGCCTTGCTTGCAAGGCCGAAGCGGTCGGCACCGTGGAGCGCGCCCTGCTTGCAAGGCCGAAGCGGCTTCGCGGAGGCGGAAAGCACAAAAAGCGCAAGAAAATCTGCGGAAAACTACAGAATCGAGCGAACCACACCTCCGTCAACTCGAATGGCTGCCCCATTCGTGCCGCTTGATACCGGACTGGAATAGTAGACGACGAGAGTTGCTATTTCTTCTGGGGTGGCAAAGCGCTGGAGCAACGACCCTGGCCGTTCATGCTTAAAGAAGTTAGCCTCGATTTCCTCCACGCTCACTTTCGCTTTCTTAGCCAGATTAACTAAGAACTTTTTTACACCTTCAGTGGAAGTTGGCCCTGCCACGATGGAGTTGACGGTTACAGCGGTACCAGCTGTGGTTTCAGCTAAACCTCGAGCTAGCGAGATCTGCATGGTTTTGGTGACGCCATAGTGAATCATATTACTTGGGATATTGACGCCGGATTCGCTGGAGATGAAAACGATCCGGCCCCATTTCTGTTTTCGCATGAGCGGCAAATAGAATCGGCTGAGGCGCACTCCGCTCAAAAAATTAACTTCGATCAACTTAAGCCAATCCTGATCTGAGATTTTCTCGAAGGGTTTAAGCTCACCGATACCGACATTATTAATCAAGATGTCTAGCTTAGGAAATTGCTTGGTCACGGCTGCCACCGATTCGCTGTCACTGACATCGGCTACCAGCGGTTCAAGTTTAGCCTCTGGGAGCTGATCTCGAATCTGGTTGCTGGCGCCATTTACGCGTTTCTTGGTGCGGCCATTAACAATGACGGTCGCGCCTTCCCGGGCCAGACCTGTGGCAATTGCCAACCCAATTCCTGCTGTCGAGCCGGTTACCAATGCCAATTTCCCAGTCAAATCCAGATTCATAGCGTGTGAGTAGAAAGAAATTCTAAGTTGTTGCCCTGCTTTTGGGCCAGCGTCCACCGGAAGTATTGGAATGGCAAGCTGGTCGAGTGTTGGCCGGCAACCAAATCGTTTCCCTTGTGGGGCCGGTATATAATATACTGAACCGTGCGTTCAGACGGCGTATCCGTCCGACTTTAGAAAGGAAGGCAAAAATGGCGACTCTTAAAGTTCTCTTTGCTGCTTATGGTGCGCTAGCTGGGGGCAACAAGAACGAAGCCCAAGCTTATAATGTGACATTTCAGTTGCAGGATCTCATAGATAATCAGGGTGGTATCGTCCAAATTAGTAATTCAAGCTTTGGCGATCCCTGTTTCGGCAATGTTAAACACTTTGGGGCCTGTGTGATTCGGGATGGCAATGAGTGGTTCTTTGCTTGCCAAGAAAATCAGACAATTGATTTTAATACCGGCGGAGGCTACGCGTAGCTTCGCCTATTACTGGTAGTTGAACCGCCGAACTCTTACTGAATACTAACCGGCGTCCCGACGGTCACCAGTGTTCTGATCAAAGCCGCATCCCAATTAGCTAACCTAATACATCCGTGACTCCCGGCGCGTCCGATGGTCGCGGCATTAGGCGCGCCATGGATGCCATCACCGGGCCGATCCAGTTGCATCCAGAGAAGGCCGACCGGATTACGCGGGCCGGGAGGAAAATTATAGAAATCTTCGGTCCGCTCTCCGCGTTCCAACACCCCTTCGTCGTATCGGAACCAGGGAAACGTCGCGATCTCATCGATATGCCAATCGCCGATCGGCGCGGGATGATCGGTCGAACCGGGAGTGATAGGAAAAGAAGCAATCGTCCGATCCTTATCCAGCACCTGCAGGATTCGGGTTGAGACAGTGATTTTGATCGATCGGTCTGCCAAAGACGGATCTCTCTTCGTCGTATGCATTTTGGGCAAACTCCCGATATCGAACGGATCAGCGACATTAGGAACGGTCAAAGCCTGGCCCGCCTGGAGCTGGTTGATATCAATCGTTGGATTAATCGCTGCCAGGAATCGCGCGGTTGTATGAAACCGCTCGGCAATCACGTCGCCCAGATTCGTGTATGGACATGATTTCTGTTTCGCGACCTCGGCGTGATCGGTCGCCATCACGCCGACCTGCCCGAGATCTTCGGACGTTACCGTGTAAGTCGTGTAGGGCTGAATCCCGCTGACATCGGGCGGCGCATCGGCCGGTTGACCATGATTCGCATTATAAAGCGCTAGCGCTTTTTCAAAAAACTCGCCCAAGCGCCCGTCGACCATCCCTGGCCTGAAGTGATTGGCATCCAGAAAAATTTGCATCTGCACCGCGTGCGCTCGCGCTGCCGCCACTGTCGGCTGAGCGGGCTGAGCCGGCTGGGTTGGAGCTGTTGGAGGCGCCACTTTTGTGGGTGGAACAACATGAGCACAACCACCCAGCGTTAGCGCCACTCCGGCAATCGCGATTTTCCTATAAACCTTGAACATCGCGCCACCTTTTGCTGGAGCAGGTGTCTTTCGTCAAGGCGATAGACCGTAACCCAGGAGTCGGTAGACAGGAGACGGCATCACACGGCACTCCCAAGAGGCCACGCTAAAAGCCGCTTTGGCTAGCCCCACCAGGTGCGCCTCCCGAGCTGGAAAATCCATTACGTCCTCGAGACGAACCATTCCCAGGAGATTCGCCGGGGGTGGCGTTCGCGCGTGCGGCGTATTCGGCAAAGGCTTTATTTGGATCAGTGGATCCTGTTTTGGAAGCGCGAGGTCTGTCGTTTTCACATGCGACCAGAAAGACAGTGATGCTGAGCACCACCAACTCTGTCGCCCGCCGAGATTCTTTTCGCACCACGAACAATTCCTTGCGCGAATTGGTGATGTAAACCGCGGTTTGGACGAACGGTCGAAATACGTTACGGCCGGAGCAGCTAATCCGGCCGGCGAAAGGCTGTTTAAAGCGATCCCCGACCTTCCGCCAGGATCTTTGGCTTGGCAGTCTTGCCTAGCAGGCTGCCACCGTTCTTGGCGTAATAGTCAGCGACCATTGCCGTGATCTCGCGAGCGGTTCGGGCCGTATCGTCGGTCACGCCTCTTGCTCCTGCGTTCCGGATCGCATTTGGCAAAGCTCCAAATGTCCCGCCCAGAACCGCCCCTGGTTCTGCATTACTGCCGCCCGACGTTTCAAATTGCAGCACCGGCCCTTTCGCCAGATGAGAAAGGTCATACACTCGAACGCTGGTCTCCAATTTCGTTCCGCCGGCGCCCAATCCGACCAAGCCTCGCAAAGCTCGACTGCCTTGATTCACCCGCACGAAGTCACCGGTAATCAGCCAGGCGTCCATGCGACGATGCCGGGGATCGCTTTGGCGAACGGCCGATACTATCGATCTGCTAAGATCTGCCACCAAATAGTCGGCTAACGTATTTGTGGTCTTCTGTTGAAAAGCGACGAGTTCATCGCCCGAACGATTCACCTTAAACACGCCTTGGCTGGCATCAAAGTCAGCCACAAAGATTTGCTCTGGGAGTTTCGGAGCAGTTGCTGCCTGGGCTGGATTACGGACTCCTACCGACGCACAGCCGGCCAGTGTCCATAGAACGGCAGTCGCAAATAAGGCTTTCTTGGTGTTTTGACGATCCATACGGCGCTTACAAGAGAACGCCGCTGATGAACAAACAATTGATCTCGCCCGGACGCGGAAACCGTCGAACAAGCGTAGGAAACCGGAGTTTAACCGCGAATGGACGCGAATGTTTGGCTTGTGGAATCGGTTGACGCCGATCGATGCCAATACATCGCCTAACGATATTTTTTTGAACACGCACGTCGGCGGCCCTGTCTAACGTTACAGAGAGAGGTGTAGCAGAATGAATAGTGAAAAGATCAGTAAAGCCCCGGTCACCGCCGGCGGAGAGGACCAGCCTCTGAAAATCGGGTCTGTGGACGAGATTACGGCTCTAGGAACTCCTGTTGGGACGTGGGGCGGTTCAAAAGATATTCTCTTAAGAATTCGTAATGGGAAAGCGATCGCAGCAAACGTTGCTGGCCAGGGTGGAGGACAGAATTAGGAGCGCCTTACCTGATTGGGGTCAGTCCAAAGGGGTCAGTCAAATTGACCGACCCCTTTGTTTTGACTTTCGACTACTTTGGCACCGGCCAGTTAGTCGTCAGCCCAGCCGAGCAAACAAGGTCGTTTCACCGAAGAGCAGGATTTTTCGATAGCCGCGACCAAGTTTGCCGGCATAGGCCTACTCAAAAACCGTGATAAAAACAGGCATCGAAAGCTCTCTAGAATTTCTTTTCAACCGACACATAAAAGAAGCGCTGGATGTAGTTCGTTTCGGACGTGTCATAGCCCTGATACCAATCTGCAGAAAACGGTGGAGCGGTGTCGAAGATATTGTCGATGCCGAAGGTCAAGGTGGTGTTCGCAAGCAGGTTACGAATCCCCCAACGAGATCCTTCTGGTCTTGGGGCGATGGCTTTTTCTCCAACGATTCTCTTTCCTTCCTTGTCGTAACCGGGTTTTGGAGTCTCTGGGGTAATCTCGGTTGGCTGCCCGAATTGATAGGAGATCTGCCAATCCAGTGTGGTCCAGCTACCGATGATGTGTATGTAGCCGGGAAAATCTAAGGTTTCGTTAGGATTTGTGTTGTTCTGGCTATTCACGGCATCCTGTTCGGATCCAACGTAATGAACCGTGACGCCCGTTTTGAATGTATCGATACCGAAGAGGGTCTTGGAATAGAAGAGGCTGCCGAGCATCTTCCAATCAGGTCCAACTTGGAAGGTGTCAGTGAAATTGAAGACTCGATAGAAGAGAGCACCGGAAGGTAAAACACCGGCCGGACTTTGCTGGGAAACGTTGTACAGATAGCTGGCACTGAACTCGAAATCGAGTTTGCCCCAATCGTATTCCTTAGTGACGTAGTTAATGCCAAACTCGATCCCGTCATTCCGCCAATCACCCAAGTTCTCATAGGTGTTAACAATTTCGCTAATCTGGCCGTTAGGACTGCGTACTACAGATTGACCCGGGAGGTTTGCACCGGCCGCCGCCAGGTCAACGACTTCTTGCGGCTGAATCGTTCCGATTACGTTATGTTGATCAATCTGGTACCAATTAAAGTAGGCGGAAAAACCGTTAGCCCAGCCCCACCAGCTATGTTCGGGGTCGCTCGATCCAGGGTTCCAGACCCCGCCGATATAATAAGTATAGGCTTCTTCCGGTTTAAGCCTCGTGTTACCCAAGGTCTCGCTGATCACGGTCACTCCCGATTGTCCGGTTACTGGGTCGTTGACCGCGATCTCACCGGGTAGCGCCGAAGCAAACAACTCGGGTAACGACGGCGCCACAAACCCTTCAGAGTAGGTCATTCTGAAGGTAAAATCGTTAAATGGTTTATACCGGAAAGCGAACTTTGGTTTCGCCGCGCTACCGAAATCACTGTAATAATCCTGACGTTCGGAAACAGTTACATCGATGCTTCGAAGTCCGGGCCAGGACCAGGGACCGCCAATGATCGGAATATCGAGCTCGCCAAAGATGCTCCAGATATAGCGTTTGCCGCTCATTAGCGGGGCCAAGGCATTTTGGAAGTCGGTTACGTTCCCAAACTTGCTGTTCGGGTCTTCGTTCGGCACATAACTTTCGCTGCGGTACTCGAGGCCACCGGCCACCGTGAGCGGCCCGGCCGGCAGATCGATCACCGGACCGCCGGCAATGATATGGTACTGAAAAATATCGGTCCGATTATCGTTCCAAATATTGATGACCAACTGTTTGTCACCATAGAATTCCCGGTTGACTGCCGAGACGGATTGATCCGTAAAGGGATTGAAGAATTGACCGACATGGCCCGGGAGCGTGCCATCTAAGGCCGCTTGCATCCCAGTAACGGAGAAATTGTTATAGACAGTTTCGGTAGCGTCGCTCTCACCGTAGAGGACATTAGTATCGATATACCAGCCGTGAGGAAGCTGCACCGTAGCGCCTACCACTTCCCGAAAGGTCGTGATCGTCGTATCGGTCCGGAAAGGACCGAACTCGTTCAGCGCTATTCCGTCGACGGTCAGCGGGATATGGAACGGGTTCCAGGGATTGTAAGCTGGTACCGTGACCCCGCCACTATTTCCAGGTGCGGGCGCATAAATACCCTCATTCTGATACGAACTGAGCTCTTCATTTCGCTGAACGATGATACTATCGTAAAGCTTCAACCAATTGTTAACATCATAGGTCAGCTTAACCAGACCACCTAGCCTGTCCTCGCGGGGAGCCAGCTGGTACCAGCTGTCATTATAATCCGGGATCGGGTTTTCGTTGATCAGGAAATCCGACGTGCTAACCGCCGGCCCCTTGGTTCCCGGTATTACTTGATAAAAGTTTCCGGCCGCGTCGCTAAACTGTCCAGGGTATTGAGGGAAAGCGGTAACGGACGATGGATATTTAAAACTATAAAGGCTGTGGTTTAGCTGGGTATTGGCGCGATCAACTTGCATGATCGGGCTGGAGGAATAGTAATCGAAGGCAGTAACAATACTGAGCTTCGCGGTATCGCTAAATTTCTCAGTGAGTCCACTTACCAAATAGCCGTGGTAGGTCTCGTCATCGCCTCTTTGGCTGATGCCGTAATAATTGAAAATGTCCGCCCCTTGATAGTCTGATTTCAAGATCAGATTCACCACACCCGCAATCGCGTCGGTACCATAGGTGGCGCTGCCGCCGTCGTTGAGGATTTCGATGCGGTCAACCGCTCCCAAGGGAATCGAATTTAAGTCGACGAAACTGGTAATGGCAGCCGTAGAAACCTGGGGCAGCGGGTACTGAGGATAGCGGAGCCCATCGACCAGGATCAAGGTGTCGTTGGGAGGAAGTCCTTTAAGACCGATAGACGCTGAACCCGGTGAAAAACTGATTCCGGCAGTTACGGCAGGCAAAAAATTACCGACCGCAGCCGGCAGATTTTGCAAAACGTCGGTCACAGTCTGGTAGCCAGTCTTTTGAATGTATTCCTGATCGTAATTGGTCACCGGTTGAGGCCCCTCGCCGACCCGCGGAATGAGGTAGCCGGTTACAGTGACCGGAGCGAGCTGTTCGCCTTCGCCCGAGGGTGAGGAATTGGCGACAGAACTCGCGTCGGGACTAGCCGGTGGGTTGGCCGTTTGAGCTTTTGCGCCACCAGGAAAGGTGAACGTGAACAGGATAAACGCTGAGGTACCAAGCGTGCTAAGTGTCGACTCTAGTTTTCTCATCCTTCCTCCGCGCCAGCACAGCTAGAACTTTTTCTCGATCTCCACGTAGAAGTACCGTCCGTACGCATTTGTAACGGAGGCGTCGTACCCAAACCCCGGGTTCACGACATCAACGGTTCTTTTTTCCATGTCCCGCAAAATAGGTATACAATGCACACCTAAAATGCTAGAAAAATATTGCATTTTTCCATAGATTACCGAGCTTCCCAGCAGAAGATTGTCGACGTGTCATCACAGAACCTTAGAAACAGTAGGTATGCTCCGCACACATTCCAACATGATTTGCCAAGGCCTTACCTATTGACTCGCCCGGTCCAAATTCCCTATAGTCAACAGGAAAACACCTTGGGGAAAGCACCTATGGATTCGCGTATCTATATTGCGGCCCTGGCGCTCATAGCCGGCGCTCCTGTCATGCTCAGTCAGAGCAATGAGACTCAGAAGAGTCTGACTTCCAGCAGTTGGACCTATGACTCGAAAACCACCCAACTTAGCGGGGACGCAACCGGCGCACAGCGCCAGGCTGCCCAAGCCGTCCTGAACCTGGAACTAGCCGAATGCAATGCCTGGAACAACCACGACCTTCAGGGTTGTCTTTCAGTCTATTGGAATAGCCCGAATCTCATCTCCATTTCAAACAATGACGAGACGCATGGCTTCGCTGCTCTTCAGAAGGAATTGCTCGCAGCCTTTGCCGACCCAAACATCATGGGGTCGATGTCTTTAGACACCCTCAAGATTCAAGTCATCGGTGATGACTGCGCCAACACCATCGCTAGCTACGTCGTTAAAACTCAGAATTACGTTTACTACTGCGACGACACCGCAACAGTTCGGCGCTTTCCGGAAGGTTGGAAAATCGTCTTTGAGCGCACCACCTTAGTGACACACTGAAGATCGAGCGGCGATTTACATGGCCCCGATGAAAACACTTACTCTTATCGCTGCAGGCCTCTTGGTGGCAGCGAGTGGCATGGCAGCCTCGACCGTCCATCTTCTCCGAGGATCGCGCCTGGATCATACGAGCACACTTCATCGAGCAGGCGCGGGTACAACATACCCCGGCCAAAAAAGAAACCCTTCCGGTATCACCACGGCCCATGCTTGGACTGCCAAGAGACGGTTAAGACCTGTCAGCTTTGAGCATCCAGGGTCCCACCAGCACTGGATGCTGTGACTTTGGGGCTGTTTGATGCAACGCGTCGAAACACCCTAGTCCAATCGCAACAGTAAGGACCGGCACCATGAGTACCCATCGTCTTGCCCGCCGCTTCGTACGGCTCCAAGCCAAAGTAGCCTGAAGTGCTTCCAAGCTATCCACGTCGTACTTATGCCTGGTTAGCATGATGGAAAATTCAACCCGATTCGGGCCAACTGGACAAGACTAAAATAAGCTAGCCTTTTATTTTCGTTGACACGTCCGATGGCGGCTCGTCTGGCGGAAGAGGCGGCACCAAGCCCGCCTGCTCCGCTTCGGCCCGCCCCACGATTACAAAAGGTACACTGACGGTTCCTTTTCTTTCGAATGCGTCTACCAGTGCGCGTAAACACTGCCGCAACCATACCCCAGGTAAGATACCGGTCACTTTGGCGAGCCGTTCCAATCGTTGTAAATCCACTACGTAATAGCGCACACTGTGTGTTTCGAGCCCGCTTGTAGACTCGTCCTCTCCTGAAAATTTTCGTCGCCTGGGCATCGGGAATCTTAACGCTGCACGCATGACTCCTGCTAAATCAAGCCATAAACGCAGGATCAGCGTTTCTGATCGACCATTCTAGGTGTGCAATGTACATCGGATTACAGATACTCGAGCAAGGAACCTCTGGGCGCTGCTCGTGTTTGCGCTCTCTGGCGAGAATATTTATTGATGCAAATCCACCAAGTCCAAGGTCAACCCGGCGAACTGCTGAAAGCCGTCATCGAATGTCGATAAGGCCAGATCGGCGGAGAGGGCAAAGGCAGCAAGGTAAGCGTCTGTCCAGAACCGGTGCCGCTGATGTAGCGAATTGGTCAGCTGCCGCCACGTATCCTCGATATCTCTGGGTTCGTCCGAGAAAGCAACCCGATCATCTCGGCAAAGTGAATCATAGCATTTCCAAGCTTGCTTTTGGCTTAGCACGGACTCTCCCATGATCGTCTGGTTAGTCAGATGCATCAGGAGAGCCATTTGGGTAACGCGACAGAAAAGAGCGTCATGTTCCCCAACGGTCTGAAACCAAGCCACGCTCACTGGGTGGTGAAGGTGGTCACTAAATACGAGCGCGAACCAAACGTTGGCATCAATCACCCGGATCCCAGAGACTGGCATCAAGTTGTTCCCTCGTGGGGTTGATCAACCGTTTACCATCGCCGCGGACGAGCGGCAGCTTGACGCGATAGCTCTTTGGTTTTGAAGAGCGCTCCGTCAGCGTCCGTTCAAGAGATACATAATAAATTCGCGGAGCTTCATCCCGCGCAGCGCGGCTTCGGCCTTAATTTGCTTAAACAAAGCGTCAGGCAAATCTACCGTCGTTCTCATAAAAACATATAAGGATACAAGCAGCTTTCTAGAGCGTATCCAGATCCCACTGCCCGTTCAACCTGCCGATAAACTAGAACCAACCTCGCGAAACTTGCACGCTTCCTCGAGTGAGATTACACCGGCAGCGGCTTCGCGTACGGCTTTTTCGAACAGCGAAGCTTCACCGCGACGTTCCAATATCCGCTGCAAATGCAAGGCGGGGGCGCGTTCTTGAATGGCGATTTTTACTTCATCGTCAACAATAAGGGCCTCGAAGATCGCTTTTCGACCACTAACCCCTGTCTTACGGCAGAAATCGCATTTCCGGCCGCGCCGGACCGAGTTCACCCCGGTTAACCATTCGGGTTTGATTCCGAGGCGCACGAGCCGTTCTTCCGGCGGCAACGGTTCCTCTATAGCACACCGGGGACAAAGTTTTTTAACTAACCGTTGTGAGATGGCTAGCTTCAAGCTGTCGGCAACCATAAAAGGTTGCGCCCGAAACAAGAATAATCGGTTAGGAACTTCGCAGGCCGAGTTAGTGTGCAGCGTCGAAATCGCTCGATGCCCGGAAGAAGATAACCGCATGAGGGCCTCGACACTTTCTTCATCCCGGATCTCCCCCATCATCACCACATCAGGCGCCTGACGCAGAATTCCCCGCGCCCACATGGCAAAACTGTAAGGGCCGTCGTCGTCAACCTGCGTTTGACTGATATTCTCTAGAACCACTTCGATTGGAGATTCTGCGGTAAGGACGTTGTTTTTGACCGCGTCTACGGCACGCAGAATACTATAAATAGTGGTCGTTTTGCCGGAACCGGTCGGTCCGCATAGAATTAAGAGTCCATGATCTCCCTCCATCAGATCCTGGATCGCGGCTAGGTAATGGGTGGGCATGCCAAGCTCGGCCAAGGTTTTCACGCTCCGTTCGTCACGCTGCAACCGTAAGACGGCTTGCTCCCCTTGCGCCTGATAGGACGTATTGACCCGAAAATCGTAACGCTGGTCACCGATCTTTATTGGGAAGGTTCCGTCTTGCGGCAAGCGGACATATTGGATTTCTAGGCCGGAGATCACTTTGATTCGGGAGATAACTTGCTTGGCGATGTGGCCGGGGAAATCGCCTTCTTGGTCGAACCAGTCTCCATCAACTTTGTATCGAACCCGCAATTGTTGCGGGAATTCTTGGAACATGATGTCGCTCGATCCTAACTCGACGCCCTTATAGAGGATCGAATGGACGAACTTAATGACGGCCTCCTCATCGTGGCGATAGCGGTGACTGGATTGCTGGAGACTATCGGCGTGAATTACTTCTAATCGTTCGTTCTTCCTATCGGCGTGATCTAGCGCGGACATGGTCCGCAGGATTCCCGAGGCACTGATGGCCATGCTTTCCGACGTGGTAATAAACCTCTCCAGGGCTTCGCCATCAGCCAGGACCTGCTCAACCGTGAACCGGTGGCGCAGAGCGCCCTCAATCTCGGCTTTAACATTGGGAGGCAATAACTTCTCGACCGCTAACGTCAGACGCCGCCGCGCGCAGTAGACCGGGCAAGCTGAATAGCGTCTTTGCAAGGTTGGACTGAACCAATGATTCACCTTACCGGAAGGCGAGACTTCATCCAGGTTAATCCAAGGAGTCCCGCCATTGGCGATATCCGTTGCCAGTCTAACATTCGATCCGTCGAGGTCCATGTTGTCCGTGACCGAATTCAGCACCTGCCTCAATTGATCGGGTTCACACCAGACGGCAGTCAGTTTGGGGACACCCCAAAACACATTTAAAAACTGAAACTCCGGCTGTTTCAGTAAGGTATCCAGGCCCGGAATCGAAGTAACGATCGTCACCTGATTCGGCGTTCGAGCAACTGGAAGCAGTGGAACCGCCAAGGCTGGCATTCTGATTCCGTTTGGAGAGAACCGTAACAACGTGGGGTCGAACGGCGTCAACGCACTATCACGAATCAATTTCGATAGAACCGAGCCCAGCTCCAGGTCGAAGTCTTTGCAATATCGTTCCACAAGTGAATCCGCCTGCCAAATCACCATCGGATTGGCAGCATCGAAGGATTCGATGTGCTCCAACAGAAAACGAAGCTCGCCTTCACGAACCCCTAGAAGTCGAGCTACATGAAAATGGAGCAGGTGATCTATAGTTTGAAGCGGCTCAGATTGTCGCCATCCGTTAGTCCCTGCTACTATAGAGCTCATTCTATTTAGATATTGCCGAACACGTCACTACCCCAGTCTGCCACGACCGTCTGTAAGTTCGCTGGAGTGATAATTGAGGCAGCCGGTGAATCGTCGCCAAGGTTGAAATCGCCGGCAATAATGATCGGATGCGGGCTCACAATCGAAAGAGAACGAGTTAGTGCTTGCGCCCCTCTGATTAAGATGACTGCGTTCGGCAACGGATTACCGGCTGGATCCTGAACCACTAGAAAAACGGACCCAAGCTGAGTGACGCCTAAACGCGCATAATCCAAAGCCAAAATAGTTTGAGAGGGATTCTGGCTATTCGGGGCAGCAGCGAACGGAACGGTTTGCTGGGCGGCAGTCGATTGGCTCTCTGAAGGCGCTTTATTCGCCATTGGATAGGCTAGGTGTGCGCCGCCAACATTACCTACCACTGTTACCAAGCATCCCTTCTTCCCATTGGGAGCAGTGATGGGAATATCCGGTCGCGCCACTACCAACACCTCGCATTGGGTCTTCAGCAGCGACAGGTTGAGTCCATTCGAAGTGGCCGAGCCACGGTTACCAGCTCCATAGACACTGTTTAGGGCGGCAGAATCAACCGGGAGAACGTTACTGGTAACGACCCTGGAATCCAGCGAGGTTCTGGCATCAGGCAGGAAGTTCGCGTCTTGTGTGTCCGTGGAGAGCTTAACCGATGGGCCATTATCGGATGGATCCTTGATCTGAAGCGAGCCCCCGGCAAAATCGACGTTTTGACCGGCAATGACGGCAAAATCGGAAGAGAAATTTCCGGTTATGGAAAGGTTGGATTCAGTGAAGACCCTTCCGATATCCTGACTAAAAACCGCATTTCCGAGAGTAACCGGGTCACCAGCAGAGAAAACGGTGAACTGCGACACCGGAATTTCTCGAACCGCTATCTGTGGACGATCGTTAACCGTGAGGTTTGGCAGTCTTACACTTGGGACAGTGGATAGCGCCGTGATATCCACGTCGATCAGGGTGACCCGGGCATGCGCTTGGCCAAACAAATCTTGGCTGGCGAGCGCAGGCAGTTGCACGACCTCCGTAGAATTAGCGAATGGTTGGACTTGCAGGACCTCGCTCCCATCGCCGTCCGTTTTGGAACTCAGGCTTAGCGAAATACCGGAGAGAGTCTCCGAGCGATTTAGGCCGGCCAACTTGACTTCACCGGTTGCAATTAGCTCGCTTCGGATCGCTGACTCCAGGCTCAAAAGGGCCTGCTCGGTCGAAATACGCAATCCATCTTGATTAAGGTTACGGGCGGTGCGAGCCCGTTCGTTGTCCACGAAGGTGAGATAAGATGCGCCGATTAGCCCGGCGATCACCACAAGCACCAAAACGTAGACTAGTACCGAACCCGATGCGCCGTGCTCTTCGGGTTCAATTCTAGAAAGAGATCTGTTGATCGACAGAAGCTGTTCTTGACCACGAAGTGGTCCGACAGAACAGCCCAGCGCTTTAGCCCTGGGTAACCGCCCGTGACATGCCTCGCCCTGAAAGGGCGGCCGAACGGGCCTTACGCGTTGGCGTCGTGATTTGTTGCTCTCGGCAAGCCAACTTGCCAAAGGCCGTGCACCGTAGTCATCGCGATATATTGGATCTAAAGAGCACGTCGATCGGCCGCCCCTGCAGGGCGTTTTATTGACGGATGCTTTCCCAGGGCTAAAGCCCTGCTGTTCTATAAAGCCATTCCATGGCCGCCACACCGTAAATTTGGAATAAGGTAGCCTGACTCATTGCATCTGTAGCGGTACACCGAAAACATTGAACGGGACCTGATCAACGGTGGTGGTCACGTCCCACTGAGCCTGAACGATGCCGGAGCCCGAATTGAATATCGGCTTATTATTGTTCCGGTCATTGTTAGTCTGGTCATTAGTAGAGGTTCGCGACGCTCCCGGAAACACTCGTTTTTGAACCGGGCCATTCCCCGTTTGCTGGTACTCGATCTGGGCGCCATCGAAATGAAACTCGGCAGTCCCGTTTTGATTAACGCAAACGAGCCAATCTCCGGATGAATTTCCGGGAGGAAGCGGACTGCTGGGATTGCTAGGAGGAGCCGTTTCATAAATTTGGAAATCAACAGCGCTCTTAATGGAATCGTCCATGATTTCCGCTAGAGCTTCATGCTGGGCCTCTAAAGAGGTTGCTTGTAGAACAGCTGCTTGGCGCTGCATGGCTGTAAGCAGGAAGCCGGTGGCGGCGCTGACCACCAGAAAAACGCCCAGCATCGCAGCAAGCATCTCAGCCAGCGTAAACCCGGATTGGCCGGAGTATGGTGTTGCAGGTTCCACAAAGATCAAGGATTCAGCACTACCGTCTTCGTCATCTGTCGAGAGGCTTGGGTTCCGTAGCTTGGAACGGTATAGGTTAGAACCAACTCACTTGTCCCCGGTGCGGTTCCGTTTGTCATCGAGACCGAAAACGGAATCAGATTCCCAAACGAGCCTGTGCCGGTCTGACCGGCGATTAACCGGGGATGATAGAGGTAGCCAGTTATCGGGGTTTGCTGTGAAGACTCGTTTACTGTGAAAGGTCGAGAGTCCGGCGGCCCAAACGTCTGTAGTTCATAGTATTGGCGGAGGATGCGCTCAGCCCGGCTATCCAGGCGAGTTAAGAGTTCCTGGTAATCAGCCAACCGCCACGCGGCGGTAATTCCGACGGCGGAAAGGGTTAGAATGAACAGGCTGGCTAAAACCTCGACGAGCGAGAAAGCGGCTTGAAGGCGAATCCGCGGAGCGTTGCCTCGCTTCCGCCTCCGCTTCGCTACGGCGCGACAGGTGCGAGGCCGTGGTGAACAGAGAAACTTAAGTAGGTAGAGCCCTTCATCGTAGTGCGCCCTGTCGTCTACGGGTTGCGACGAGTTGGGGGCCAGCCGTGCCCGCGAGATCGCGTCACGTTGGACGTCCTCGATCGGCGCGATACAGAGCGTAGACCGTCGAATGGCGCGAGTGATGATAAGACGCTGCTCACCACGGCCTCGCAAGCGAGGCAGCGCTCCACGGTTCCGACCGAGGCAGAGGCGCTCAATCCTTGTCGGGCAAGTCCAACTCATCCTTTTGAGTCTTTCGGTTCTGCTTGTCAGGGCCATTCAGCGGAACGGGCGGCGGCTCCCCTGGTAGATTGGATTGGTCCTGCAGACTTCGTCTTTCGCTTTCACCCAACCTGTCGAACCGGTGATCGTCCGCGGGTATAATCGTCGGACAAACAATTACGATAAGATTTGTCCGCTGCTTTGAGTAAGATCTTGTTCTGAAAACATATCCGAGAAGAGGAATTTTGGAAAGTCCGGGAACCGCATTTGCAGTGAAAGTCACGCTATCCTGCAGAATCCCACCAATCACGGCGGCTTCACCGCTTCGCACGGTCACATCCGCAGTCGTGCTTCGCGTAGAGACGATCGGTATCTGAGTGCTGGTACCAGGTTGGGCCGCGCTGGTGCCTGAGATCGTAGACAGGGCCGGGTTTAGATTAAGGTCTATCAGCCCTCCTGCCAAAATCCGAGCCACGATATCAACCGTCAGACCAGTCGTAAATGTATATGGTACAGTGCTAGGTCCGTAGGCCTGGGTACCAGGCGTCTGTAAGAAAATCGTCTGCTTGGTGTCAGAACGTATGGTGACCGGCATCCCGCTCTTTGCTACCGTCATGGGCGAATTGTTAGTTCTAACCCGGCCCTTAGCCTTCAAGGCTTGCAAAGTGACTTGAACATTGGACATGTTCAGCACCAATCCATTTGTGAAAAAGCCGCCGCCATGGGCGTTGAGCGCGCCGGTTATGGTCTGAAGGTTAGATGCCGGTGGAATTCCGGCACTTCCGGTGAGCGAAAACGTGGCGCCTTGCCCGGGCTGTAACCCGAGAGTTTGGCTCCAGTCCAACCCTCCCCCTATGGAGTTAGTATCTGTGACTTCAACAATGTAGGTCTTGATGAGAATCTGCTCCTCCGCAACATCGAGTCGCTGCAGCTCAGTACTAATTAGGTCATGCTGCTCCGGGGTGGCACGAACAACCAAAGAGTTAGTGCTTCGCTCCACGAACACGGCACTTTGACCACTTTTTTCGAAACCACCCACCGACAATGGAGCATCAAAAGGTACGCCAGGTTCATAGCGGGGCTGGCTTTGATCCGAACTAGTTCCAGATGTCCCCAGAGCGTCGGGTGTCACCGTCGTATTTTCCGGTTTCGGATAGGCCGGAAAGTTGCTTTGAGCCGGTATCACTTTTATCCCTAAATAATTTGCGATTGGTTGAAGCAAAAGCTCCGCTGGTTGGTGCTTGATCGGATAACGCTTCGTAATGTAGAAACTCGGGCTCGGGATATCCGCCCGGCGGAGCGTGTAACGCTGACCATCACTGATAATCTGAAACCCGCGGGACTCCGCGATTTGATAGAACGCTTGCAGCGGAGTGAGATTAGATAGTGCAACCGAGATCTTCTCGTCTTCCGAAATGTTCGGCTCGATATAGTTAATTCCGGCTTGTTCCGCCAAAATTCGTAAGACTTTCGCTAGGGGCTGATTGGTAAATCGATGAGTCCTGGGTTTATCGGGCGGCAGTTGGGCCGTCGTAGCTGACTCCGCGTTCTCGCGTTCCCGTAACAATCGCTCGATTTGATCAACCACGCTCTCGGGACTTTGAGAGGATTCATTGCCCGGCGTTGCATCTGCAGCAGGTACTGGCCCGGGACTTTGGCTCTGTGCCGGCGTGGGGCTACCGTTTTGCGCAGATGCCAGCAAAGGCCATACGACCACTATGATCAACCTCTTAATCATGCTCAGATTTCTTTTTCCGCTCCAACGTGATCCGTTCCGTCCCGCTGTCGCCGACATACGGGAGCTTGCAAAGGGGGGCTCTAAATCCCGGTAGAAGAATGGCAACTCCACCCGAGTCAATTGGCCCTACCTCTAATAAAATAGTGCTCTTCTCGCTCATATCTCTTTCGAGGGGCAGACCGTAAGTGCGCGCCAACTCAGTGAGTTGGACCAGATCATTATCCGAAACCGTGACCGGAATCTTTTCCGTTTCACTGAAGGCTACCCCATTGATCAGGGCGATAGCATGGCTACTTCCCTCTCCTGTGCTAACTCCCTCAACAAAAAGGTCGTTCTGTATCGCCGCCACCAGGGTTTGAAGGTAACGTTGAGCCGCTTTGCTACTGAACGAGTTATCTAGCTCCACACCTTTCCCAACCAGCGTCTTACCGGCATCCGCGCTGATAAATGGATCCCGCGAGGCGGGCGTGTATCTAAATGCGTACAGGTCCGGTAAGCGAGGCATGATGGCCTCTCCGGCTAAGCCGAGACTCGACGTGAAAACTACAAGTAGTATCAGATACCCTGTTGTCCTCATTAGGCTTTCATTTCCCCGTTAGCATCCGAATGGTCAGCCGAGTCTCCAGATAAGTGGGATCGGTCGAAAAAGGCGGAATATTAGGCGGACGACTCAATAAGACCTTGTCAAAATACATGAAGAGGTCGGCATTCTCCTGTTCTGCCAGAAGCGGTACCAGTCTGTGGAATTCGAGGCCAGCGGTACCGGCTTCATAGATGATCGACATTTCGCCATTTGGAACGCGAACGGGCTGCACAATAAGACCCGCCTGGGTAAAGCCTGCGATACCGGCGGCTTCCAATGAAGAACTGTCACTGTTTAAAGGGGTTGCCGGCACCGAGTTAATATGCAGCGACGAGGCGCCTCGAGACGCGATCATCGTATCGCTCAGGCGAGTGTAAAGCGCCTCAATCCTGGTTTTACTAACTCGTAGACCATCGATTTCACCTTCGAGATGGTTGTTCGCAATTTCCTGATGATTGTTCTCTTGATCTAAAAGCCGAACCTCGGTCCAACCGTCTAGCAACAGTTTGACCTCCAGTCCGACCAAACCGGCCGAAACCACGAGCACACCAAAGAAAAAGAGCGCCTTGAATTTCATTTAGTCAATCATCGGCCTCGCAAGCGAGGCGCGCTCCACAAGGTAAGCATTCATAAGCGGTCCGGATCCGCGATCCGCTGCACCCCCAAGGCCGAATAGTTGCCGACCGGCAGAATCGAATAAACCAGAAGAAATGGCACCAGGCTCTCTGTGCCCTCGAGCAGTTTTGATCTCGCCACCTGAGACCCGACCGGCAAACGCTTCTTCAGCTGGTTAGTAAAACTCTCTAGTTCCTCTGCGTGCCCAAATTTGAGACTACCCTGGATGGAGAGCGTATAGAGCTCTGGCACCCGATAAGTCCCGCCGGCGACAGGAAGAGCCTGATACCGGGAGGACTCTATCGCAATTTTTTCCAGAACAGCATTCGCAGGCACGGTTTGTTCAATCGCCGCGAGCACGGCGCTACACGGAAGCCGGCCTCGCAGAATCGGCTCCCATTGTTGGATCTGGCTTAATTTCTGGCGTGTGTCTTTGAAAGCGACCAGCCGGATTTGCAACTCATTTTGGGCCGCCAAAAGTTGAGCCTGTTCATCGGTTCGAGCCTGATGGCCCCGCCAGATAGTAAACGCAAAGAAAAGGACCGGCAATTGGATTAGTCCCGTGATTAATGCGATAAGGCCGACTCCCCGGAAAACCAGCTCCCGCTGATAGCTTCTCAGAACGATTCTTTCAGGGCTAACAAACAGATTTTTCATTTGAGCTCCTGGGCGAGCCAGCGCGACAACAGCGCGATCGGCGAACGCGTGGCGGTACTGGGAGCCCGTTGACGTTGGATGATAATATCCCCGCCCTCAATCTGTTGGAGAACAGGTCCTGTGAGCTGGAATCCGTTGATCCCAGAATGGACTGGGTCTTCCTCGGAAGACCATGACCAGACACAAACATACGGCTCCTTTTCCGGGCTCAATTGTTTGGCGAGTTTAGCTAGTTCCTTACTGACGGACTCGGTGTCTTCCTCGTACTGTCGAAACAAAATAATTTTTCTGTCTTGGATGGCAGCCAGGGCTAGCGAGCTGGTAAGGCTCAATAATAAGAAGGCTGTCCTCTCTTGGGTCGGTATCCTCTTTAAGAACCAAGCAAGACACGCTACCGGAACGGGCAAGATTGCCAGTAACGCCCCGTCTTGCCGTTCTGTCCAAAGCTCGCACTCAGCGCAGTAGTCAGCGGGCATTCCGAGAATAATGATCTGGGAATGCTTCCCCTCTACGGGCCCGGCAATGGGCTTTAGCGTTGCGTCCAATACCGCCCAGCGAAAGGGCCGGTCCTCATCCCAAGCGCCGATTACCTGCCGAGGCTCCTCAGCCAAGCTCTCCAAGATTCCTTCAACGGTTGATTCCCTCAGGTTCGGTACCAAATGAACGTTGCAATACAGATCGCTCACGGTGCAATCCGGCAATAGGAGCATTTCCGCCTTTCCTCGTAATCGGTTTCGAGCCAACAGCTTAGAAGTGAAGCTGCGAACTCCCACTGTGCCGGGGTCCGATTTCTCCGGGATCGGGGGTGCATCCGGTAGATCTCCGATGTTTTCTTCGAACGCCACCACCCGTTGGCGCCGAGTTAGGAGGACGGAACAAGTCTTCGAGGAAAGAAAAAATACGCCAATTTGTTCAGGCGTAGTGAACAGTCCGCCGGACAGGTAATACCGGAGCGGAAAGTGTCTGAGATAATGCCTGAAAGAATAGTGCATCGGTTTCTGTTAGATCATTAAATCAGATATATTACAACTTCTTATTAGTCTGTAATCTAAATATGTTGGATTATCTCCATCGCCGGCAGGAAAGTAGCGAAGACGATCCCGCCAATTACTAATCCAAGCGCGATTATCAGAAGGGGATCAAGGATCTGTCTCAGAGCAGTTAAACGGCTGTCCAATTGCCGCTCCAGTAACGTGGTAAGCCTGAACAATCCATCGCTCCCTGCACCGGCCGCCTCCATGAATGCGAGTCCGTTGATGACCATCTCGCCAAAAATATCCCGGTCGTCGTTCAATGCCGCGGCCAATGATTCACCGCGTTGTACCCGGACCAAGGTGCGACCGATAGCCGATCGATATTCATAGTTCCAGCTCAGGTCACGGCACAGAAGGAGCGCCTGGGTTGTCTTTGCCCGGACATGTTTCAGCTGAGCGAAAGTCCGGACGAAATTCGCTCGCATCAGCAGCAGCGTTAAGGGGCCCACACCAGGCAACCGCAGAACGGAACGGTGGAGGCTTGGGTGCCCTCGTACATAGGCCGGGATCCTGGAACTGAGGAGGATTAGAGCGCCTGTCAGCCCCAATACAGCCAGAGGGTAATTGCTACAAAGTCGCGAAAGATTCAGCAAACAAAGAGTCGGAAGTGGCAGGTCCGCGTGCATCTCCCCAAGGATCCCGATAAACTGCGGCACGACTCGGGTCATGAGCAACCAGACCACACCGGCAGCGGCAGCAAAGACGATCATGGGATAGATGAGCATCATGAGAAGACGGTGTCTGAGGTCTTCGTTCCTGGCCCAGATCTTGCAGACGTTAGTCAAGGCCTCGGTTAGTGTGCCGCCCTCCTCACCGGCCGAGATCAATCCAACCGCAACTTGATCGAACACCTCCGGATAGGAAGAGATGGCGTTCGCGAATGACATCCCTTTAGAAACGCGGTCCCGGAGCCTCTCGACAATGTGATGCATTCGCTTTCCAGACCGATCCCGAGTTGAGGTAGTGCTCAGACAGATCGAGAGCGCGGTCCGAAAATCCATCCCGAGGTAAACCGATGCCTCTAGGTTCTCGAGAAATGTCAATCTCGTCCGAAGTGAGACGCGTTCTTTTTTTTCCGCGGTCGTTTTCCGGGAAGGATCCGCAATCAGGACAATTGGTTGATTGAGGTTATTCAGGCGGATACTCACTTCGGCCAGTGAGTTGCCATCGATTACTGATCTGATGTACGAGTCGCCTTTGCGCTTTTGCGTGACGTACTCGAACCTCGGCATAGATTCCGGATGCCCAAATTTCCTGAGATTAATTTCCGCCCGAGCCGCCCTGAGGAAGTGGAGCCGTTGGAATATTATACTTGCTGAGGTATTGGTTGGAAGAAGTGCCTTGCCCTCCGACGAAGTACGGATTGCTACCCCAAGTCCCAAGATTAATCGAACCGCCCGTCCCTTCGTTGAGTTCGGTCGTACTCGAGATCTCCACGCCAAATCTGGTCAAGTACTGCTGAATCCACGGAAACTGCACTGGTTCACCGTTATTCGGCAAGGGCGAGGCATTGGCCTGCGCGTCGATCGCGTATTGCACTTCAGCCTTTTGCACTGCATCGAGCCGCTGTGCAATCATTGCTGCCTGCGATTTCTTCAGCGAATCCATTATCGCAGGGTAGATAAGGGCCGCGAGCGCAGTAATAATCGCGATTACCACCAGTATCTCGACCAAGGTCATCCCACTCGCGCTCCTCCTATGCGCGTAAGAGATTTCCCGCTGACTCATTAGCACCCTCAGCGCTACTCTCATAACGTTAATTCCTTATGTTATAAGCTCGGGCTTTATCGATTTATATCAAATGCAATTCCGTTGGCAACGATTATCTATTTTTAGATGGAGGAAAAATTTGTGCGAATGGAAGCGGCCGGAGTCATTTGAACTATGTGAGTGCGGTACCGGAGTTTGCGTTTTCGGGACAGAGCCCGCTTATGGATGCTTAATTTCCACCGACAAGTCTGAATCAGCTTCGGAAATATAACCAACTAGATCGCCCCTCTTAGGCGTTGTAAATGAAGTAGTTGCATTCATCCCTCTCACTAATGTCTGCTGTTTATCATTGGGTCCAACCCGATAGCTCCAAACATTAACCAGGGAAAGCTTATGCGTTCCTTCATTCAAAACTGGCAGAGGCAGCACGCGATCCGTGTGCAAAGTATCGAAGAAGCCCAGCGTATCGCCATCGATCACGACTAAGCCATCGAAAACTAAAGGGAGTTGACTCCGAAAAGAGATCGAGCCGTTCTGCTTAAGCAGGTTCTCCCACTTCTGTTGATAGTCAACTAGGGCCTGAGGCCATTCTCTGCAGTCGATGCCCGCTGTGGTGGCTACATTCAGTCCTCGATAAAATCCCGTTCCATAGTACGGAGCAAATTTCTGACCGATGTCGACGAAGTGAGCAAGAACTGCCCGTAGCACTGCTCGCCCCGCATCGCTGCGGCTTAGCTGTTCCGCGGCCCACGCATCCGCGGCCGCTTCGTCCCGGGTCCCAAGCGCAAGATGACCATATTCATGCACGCGAAAGAAGAACGAAGCACCAGGATGCCGTTGATCAATGGCTGCGGCTCGATCAGGACAAAGGTAGATAATTCCGTGCGGATTGAAGAGGGTTGGCTGGAACGACATGCCAATTCCTCCCTGCGTTTTTTTACAATCATGTCGGACCGGAATGCTTCGAAGGGAATCAGGCGGAGTCCATTGGGCGAGTCCAAAGTGGCTTAAAGACAGCGAGATAAGACAAAAAGCAAACGAGCGAATGATCATGTTTCGGAAAACCCGTTTAGAACAGCCCAAAATCTCGCGCAAAGACGCAAAGGCGCAAAGACCAAGACAAAATTCACAGCCAAGCCTGAAGGATCAGAAAGAGCCAAGAGCGCTGCTCCACCACTCCACGGCTCCGCGCAGCCGGATTCGAGGACGAGGACGAGTACGAAGCGCCTGGTGAAGCTACCGGTTGCTGCTAACGGGCTGAGTCTCATCGAATGCAGAGTTCAGCTCTTCAATGGAGACATTACCGGTTATCCGGAGCAGAAAATCCGACCCGTCGGAAACATTAACATAGGTACCATCCCGGTAGATTGCTTGCTTAACGCCGGCCTCGTTCAAGTTTGGATCTTGCGTGCTTCGGAGGCCCTCGTCATTTAACGGGTCGAGCATAGTCGCAGTGACGCGAATCAGATGGTCACTAACATAGAACGTCCATCTGTCATGAGATAGGATCCGGTTGCGCTCGGGGTCGCAGAAGCCTTCACCGATGACTTTAGTACCGGCCGGGACAATGATTTTACCAACAGAACTGACTATATCTGCTTGAACATTACCGACGATTGTAATGCGTTCTTCGAGATTATTAATATCACGCAACGTTTTGCAGTGCACTGTAACCTGCGATTCGTTGGTGGCCTCGGCCGCCGGCGAGTAAACTGAAAAAAAAGAGGGCTGCCCAACCGGTAATGCCAAGCCAGTTGGTTTCGTCGACGCTAAGGAATGTTGGTCCGCAAGATGATCTAACGCCGCGACTTTCGCGTTAATAAACAAAACGAGGAACAAGTAGGGCAACATAGGGTGAAGAAAAGCAAGGGGTACTGGAGTATTGGAGTATTGCAATGATGGCAGCTGCTGACTGTGCTCCCTAAGAGACACGCATTAAAATCTGTCTAAACCAACTAACCCTTGTAGCTCTTGCTCTGCTTAGCTCTGGGCTAATCACCTTTGTCTCCAGGATCGTACAGGTCGTCAAGCGCCTTCGTGATCTGACTAAACCGGTCTCGCATTCCGGGAAGCAGCCCTCGCCCTTCGTGCACAACCAACATGCAGATCCGCCCCTCCAGAAAAATGCTGATTGGCGAATCGGCGAGCAAGGTGCAAGCGCTCACTTCAACTGAACTGAGGGTGGTTCCAAACTCGCGGACTGCCCGCATGAGTGCAGGAGCCGGTAACGCGGCGTTGACTCGATAGTTCTCTGGTAGATCTCCTCCTAACACCGTGCCGTCATCTGACATGATAAGAGCAGCCCGCACCTTAGGAAAAGCGGACAACAAATGCGCCACTTGTGCGGCATCTAGAAAATCATCGGTGAGGAATAACTCTTGTAGGAGTTCAAGTCCGCGACGGCGTTGCGGTTTAGCAGGCGTCTGCTTTGACTCAACCGGCTTCGGCGTTTCCTCGGCCGGAGGTGGGGTTGCGATAACCGGCGGCCCGGGCGCCGGCAGTTTCGGTTTAGGCAAATCAGCGAAGGGATCTTTCTTAACAACGCCGGGATCGCCGGCACCGGAGCGAGATTCACCTATCTCTTTTGAAGGCAGCGCTTTTTCGCTAGGGGACGGAGCTACGACTTGTACCGGGGGGATCGGAGGAGGATTATCGCGAACTTCCTCTTTCTCGCGAATTAAAGGAAGCACCGAGCCGAGATCATCGGTTGGGGAATTGGCTGGCCGATTTGCAACAGAAGTAGAGGCATGTCCCTCTAGTTGGAAGAAGCCTTCGTCCTCACGAGCGACCTGAGCAATCGGAGTATCAAAATCGGGCGCGCCGGCGAGAGCGGCGCCATCATTGAAGGAGCGCATTACATTTTGGAGCTGAAGTACGACCGAGCGAAGCGATAGCGGGAAGGTAGTTTCTTCTTTTAGTTGCTCCGGGACCAAACCCGGATAGAGGTCGCGCAACATCCTGGCGGAAATAGTAACTCGCCCCTCCATCAAGCCGTCGGTTTGCCCCAATTTCACTCGGATTTCTCTCGACTCTCGAGAGCCCCAGTTTAAAGCGCCGCCAATCTCGGTTGTAAAATCTAACGGTCGAAGCACGATTTCCTGGTCCTCTACCGGCCCTGTACCAGTGGGATCAGCGGAGGCTTTTTCAGGTGAGCCGGCCGATTTTAGGTTGCGGAAAAGGTAGTTCCCAAATTTTGGAGCCATAAAAGAATACGAATAACTAGGATACGAATAACTCGCGGATGATCGGCAATTCAATTGCGTGCATCCCAGTGTTCTGTCCCATAAATAACGTGGCTTTCGTTGCGATCAAAATAGCCGCCGGCAAGGCCGAGGAGGCGCATATCTTGATCGATACGTAACCGACGAGCAACGCAGCCGCCGGCCCATTTTCATCGCAACCCTCCGGGCCGTGGCCAGTTGGCTGTTTTTCCGCGTTGCTCGCTCGACCCGTATGAACCAGATATGGGCGCTTCGCTCGCGCCTTGAAAAACAGCCAACTGACCGACGGCGAAAGCCACGTTATTTATGGGACCGGACACTAGTTGCACATCTAGCCTGACCGATAATAACTATCAATAATAATGTTGTATTATTTAGTGTCGCTTTTCCCAACCACCGCTCCTCGCGAGGAAACCTGGTCCCGGTAGATGCGGTCCTTCCAGGTGATGCCTTTGCCCTTAGCTTGCCAAAAACTATTAACCGCAATCAATAAAGCCAAGCTATAGCCGATGGGCTGAAAACAGATGCTGAGCCAGGATGTCTTAAACCGGATGGCAGCAGCGATCCGCAGGCAAAGAATGATGCCCGTCGCCAGACAAAGTTCAGTCCGATGATAGAACGGTAAGACCAGAAAAGGGAGTACACACACCAGGAACTGCCAGATAATCGCCAGCCAAAACCCGACCCAATCGCCATCGAATACAGGCCAAAGGTTCTTAGTAAAACCTTCCCAAATCTGAGCTAGGGAAGTATACATGCGACAACTGACGAGGCGGGTGCCGTCGCAGGTTACTACACGCCAGCCATCAGGAATTCGTTCAGCGATCTCACGCGCCAGCGAGATGTCTTCGACCAAGTGCTCCCCCACCGCTCGATGACCGCCCATCTCAAAATAGCTCTCGCTCCGGAATAAAAGAAATTGTCCGGTGGCTGTACCACAAAGAGACAGGAATTTGCCTCCTAGGATACGAGCGAGCCAAGGGACGCGCTGGGCCCAGACTAAGAGCCAATGAGGCAGATAGGAGCCGCCAACCACGAAGATCAACGGAACAATGAGTTTTTCGGCAAAAGTAACCGTGGTCTGATACGGCCAAAGCGTCAGTAGATCACAACCAAATTGTTGAGCATCGGTAATCGCTGAAGAAACCGCTTCCGGTTGATGATGAGTATCCGCGTCCGTAAACAACAAATATTCTCCGTGCGCGGCTTCAGCTAACTGATGGCAGGCCCAGGATTTTCCGGTCCATCCCGGTGGTAAGGGCGCTCCCAAAATCAGCCGGTGATTGGACTCCGGACCGGTCGAGAAACCGAGAGTGCGAACAATATCGGCGGTAGCGTCCAACGATTCATCGTCGAGGACAATGATCTCCAACGAAGGATAATTTTGTCCTAGCAGTGATTCTAAACAGGGTCTGATTCGTGCCGCCTCATTTCTAGCCGGTAATAAGACCGAGACTCGAGGCGGCGCCTCCGGCGCGATCTGAGGACGGAGGCGGGGCAGGAGCAACAAGTTCAGAATGAACTGGATAAAGAGGGCCGCACTGACTACGAGCGAGAACCAGAGCCAGAGGTTAACGATCATAAAGCCGTCATCGCCGACAATGCCATCAACGCGAGCAAGGCACGCTCCAGCGTCCCGACCGGGTCGGCCTCGCAAGCGAGGCACGCTCCACGGCTCGCGACGCTGACGGCATTCATGGCATTAAAAAGGTGTCTTGACAGGAAGCGGCTCTTGAATGGCATAAACTTCGGCGATGTTCAGGGCAATCCGACAAAATTTGTTCACGTTCCCGGCGTTGACCGGTCCCGCGGTCGCGGGAGCGTTGGCGGTGTTATTCATAACCGGCTGCGCGGAGATCGAAAACACGGTTTACGATATCAGAGGGCTACCGCCCGGCAAAGTGTCGCTCGTCGTGGATCTGACTGCGCAGGAGGCTTACCTTTATGCCGGCGGCCAACTGGCGCTGAAAGCTCCGATTTCGACCGGCCGCGAGGGCTACAACACATCGCCGGGCCGGTACAAAATCATCCAGAAGGATATCGATCATCAGTCAAGCATTTACGGTGAATACGTAAAGGACGGGATCGTTATCAAAGCCGACGCGAACGTCTACAAAGATCCGAAACCGCGCGGCGCTAAGTTCGTCGGAGCGCCGATGCCTTATTTCATGAGGATTTATGGCGGAGTCGGTCTCCATGAAGGAGATCTGCCGGGCTACCCAGCGTCTCACGGTTGTATCCGGATGCCCGGCTCAAAAGCAAGACGGTTCTTCGACGCTGTGGAGTTGGGAACACCGGTCAAGGTGGTCAGGTAAGAGCCGGGAAGCAGATTGTGGAGCGTGCCTCGCTTGCGAGGCCGTGGTAAACAAGGCCGACGAAAGGGCGCCACTCATGACGGGCAGCGCCATTACGCTCGCACAGGTAAAAGTCAGCACACAAAGGCGCTGACAAAAACAGGGTAAGACATCGAGGCGTCCCGTTGCTTACCACGGCCTCGCAAGCGAGGCGCGCTCCAGGGCTGGCTCCTTCGTCAGGCCCGCACGTTTTGCTCCGCCCACTTCAGGAGTGTTTCCTTCTCGTAATAGAGGTAATCCCAGTTCGACTTAAAATTACCCGTAGCGGACCAGCCCAGATAAAGAGCTTTGACCAGGCTTTTGGTCCCTTGAGAAATAACTCTTCCCCTGCCGTCAAGGACGGTATAATCGAAGGTCATCCGGATTGGCTGGGAATCCCGGTCGTATCGGATCTGGCTGTGCTGCGGCTTCCAAGGCTCGTAACGGCCGCCGAGATCGATATCGGTGAACTTCAGGATTAGGGTACAGCCGGGTGCTGCCTTAGCCACAACCGGAGACAACGCCTCTGTCATTTCGTCACCGAAGATCTTCGCCGATTTCCACTCATCGAAATCGTGGATTTTGATATCGGTGAAATATTTGGGATTAGCGAATTCGATCCGGACATTCGGCCCCGATTCGGTATTGACTGACGGTCTCCCACTTGAAGCCGACCCGGCAAAGGCAGTGATGGCGATGGTTGAAGCCAGCGGCACCAGTAAATTGCGCCACAGACTCAAGATTTTCATAGTCAAGCAAATAAGCACAGAAAGTGCCCGTGCGCACCCGGTTTTCGGTAGGGCGAAAAACTCGGCGCGCCAAGCGCGTGACCAACGAAATGGGCTTTGTCGCGCCGGTTTTGAGCCGTTCCGTGCGGCAACTTGGTGGGGCGAGGCTCCCAAATGGCCTGAGAGGTTTCGCAGCGGGCTAGCGCCATGCCTCCGTCGCTAGGTTGCCTAGGCCTAAACTCCGCCGAGCCGTGGTCCATCGCGGGCCACGGCTCGGCGCACTTGTCGACCTTGGCAAACGATCGATGGGCAACCCTCCTTTTCTCTGTGAAAGCGATTCGGCCGTTCGGGAGCCTCGCCCCACCAAACCAACAAGCGGCGCGGCTCAAAACCAGCGCGACCAGACGCTAAGAACAACTATAATCTAGGGCGCGCCGAGTTTTTCGCCCTACCAGCGCCCCGCCCCTGATTATGCGAGCCGGAAATGCGGACCAACGCCCTAGGTGCGACCCTCTGCGATTTAAACCACTCCTTGCAAACCGGCCGTCTCTGGGATAACGGAGCGAACCCGATGTATGCATGCCCGTTCTATAACGCTCTACGACACCACCCTGCGTGACGGTACACAGGCCGAGGGAATCTCTTTCAGTGTCCAAGATAAGATTCGGATCGCAGAAAAGCTGACCGCCTTTGGCATCCATTACATTGAAGGAGGATGGCCCGGTTCCAATCCCAAGGATATCGCGTTCTTTGAGCAGGCGAAGGGACGCGATTGGGGGCAGGCGAAGATTTGCGCTTTCGGAAGCACTTGCCGGCAGAAAATAAGTCCGGCTGAAGATCCCCAGGTACGGCTACTGCTTGAGGCCGCCACGCCGGTGGTAACCATCGTAGGGAAAAGCTGGCGTTTGCACGTCGAGCAAATCCTGGGCGTTTCGCTCGAAGAAAATCTTAGGATGATTAGGGAGACGGTTGATTACCTGAAACAAGCAGGACGCGAGGTGATCCTTGATGCGGAACATTTTTTCGACGGCTACAAGGACGACTCGGACCAGGCGCTGGCTGCGATAGCCGCAGCAAGAGACGCCGGCGCCGATATGGTCGTACTTTGTGATACCAACGGCGGATCGATGGTGCACGAGGTGAGCGAGATCACCCAAAAAGTTGTGCACCAGCTGAGGTTACCCGTGGGGATTCACACGCATAACGACTGCGAACTTGGCGTCGCCAACGCCCTGGAGGCTTTGCGAGCCGGCGCTACTCAGGTCCAAGGGACGATTAATGGCTACGGGGAGCGCACCGGGAACTGCAATCTGACCAGTGTCATCCCAAATCTCCAGCTCAAGCTCGGTATCGAAGTGGTGCCCGATCTCACCCGATTGCACGAGCTTTCCTCGTTCGTGGACGAGCTCGCGAATTGCCAGCACAATATCCGGGCCCCGTTTGTCGGGGCTACCGCTTTTGCTCATAAAGGCGGCCTGCACGCGAACGCAGTGGAGAAGCTGGCCAGGAGCTACGAACACATCACGCCGGGAGCGGTGGGTAATCAGCAACAAATTCTGGTTTCCGAGTTATCCGGACAAAGCAACGTGATTGCAAAGGCGCGGCAGCTAGGGTTCCAACTGGATAAACGTTCTCCGCAGGTGGCCGCGATTCTAACGGAGGTCAAACGCCTCGAACATCTGGGGTATGAGTTCGAGGCGGCGGAAGCTTCCTTTGAACTGTTGGTTCGCCGGGTACTGACCGGTCCGAAGCCATTTTGGGAGCTGCTCGAATATCACTGTACCTATATCCGATCCGTTCGGAACCAATTCGAGACTTGCGAAGCAACTGTCAAATTACGAGTGAGAGATCAAGATATTTATATGGTGGCCGAGGGAGATGGTCCGGTAAACGCCTTGGATGGCGCCCTGCGCAAAGCGTTAGTTCCGACCTATCCCGAGATTGAGAACATCCGGCTGACCGATTACAAGGTTCGGATCATTGGAGTAACCGCCGGGACGGCAGCCAGAACCCGGGTTCTGATTGATTCAAGCGACCACCGAGAGACATGGAGCACGGTCGGAGTGTCTGATAATATCATCGAGGCAAGCTGGCTCGCGCTGGTCGATAGCTACGAGTACCAGTTGCGCCAGCGATGACGCGGCCTTTGCTAGACATTGACGATACCGTTGTTTTCAGCTTCTCTGGCTTGAACTGAGCCAACTATGGCGACGATCACTCTCCTTGGGACCGCTCCCGGGTACCCTGCCCCATACCGCAATCATTCTAGCTTTCTTTTGGACACGGGCGAGCACAAGGTCCTGGTCGATGCCGGCGAATCCTGTAGCCGAACCTTGATGGAGTTGGGGATCGAGCCAGTCGAGCTGGATACGATCATTATCACCCATGGGCACTCCGATCATACGGCCGGGTTAGCCATGTTGATCCAATCTTGCTGGATCGTCGGACGGCAGCGGCCTCTGCCGATCTTCTTGCCCAAAGAGCTGATTCAACCGTTGACCGTTTGGTTGGACGCCTCGTATATCGGCCCGGACTTTATCCCATTTAAACTCCAGTTTCAGGCTTGGGAGGAGAGCGATCACGCCAATATCTGCGGTATAAATGTTCGGATAGCACCCACGACCCATCTGGATTCGCTGGTCAAACGGTTTGGCAATGGCCGGTTTCATCCTTTTAGCCTGGCCTTCGATTGTCCGGCGTTCGAATTCGTCGCCTCGGGCGATCTGGGTGGTCCGGAAGATTTACTCCCTCACTTGCGGAACGGAACCGACCTATTGATTTGCGAGCTGGCCCATTTTCCGCCACTGGACCTTTTTAAGTTTCTGCAGCAATTCAGGATAAGCAGATTGGTATTAACGCACGGTTCGGCCGAGGTTCTGGCTGATATCGATTCAGTGGTAGCCAAGGCGCGAGCGATGCTGCCAAACACCGAGGTTTTCTTTGCGGAAGACAAAATGAAGGTGGAGTTGGTCGCGAGGAAGTAGGGAGAGGCGGACGGGTCGCAACCCGTGGAGCGCTGCCTCGCTTGCGAGGCCGATGGTGCGCAAGGAGGCGTCGTGAGCGCTGTCTGCCCATATCTGTTTCGCGACCTCTATTTCCCTCACGCTGAAGGGCACAGTTCACCATCGCTCTGGCCCATCATCGGCCCTGCTTACCATGGGCCTCGCAAGCGAGGCAGCGCTCCACATTGGCGCCCCCCGGAGGCTACGTCGAGCGGGCCAGCTGAATGCCGGCCCGAATTTTTAATTGTGCCACTCCCGCTCTGACCTATGTTCAACCTCCTTATGGATTCAGATCTGCAAGCTTTGGTCGACTCAGGAAAGATTGCGGCGAAGACTGGCCAACAGCTTCAGCAGCTAAAACCGGGAACCTATTGCCTCCACAAAAGTTGGGGCTTCGGCCAGGTAAAGGCCTGGAATTTGTTACTGAATCAAGTCGTCGTTGATTTTGAGAGCAAAAAACATCACACCATGCAGCCGCAATACGCGGCTGAATCTTTGCAGCCGCTGCCGGAAAATCATTTTCTGGTCCGAAAAGCAATCGGCCTTGATGCCCTTAAGACGCAAGCTGACAACGATATCCCCGGTCTCTTTGTGCTTCTGCTCAACGGGTCCGGAGGGAAACTGACTCAGGACCAGATTCAGAAGGCGGTAACGCCAGAGGTCGTCTCCGAAGCGGATTTCAAGAAATGGTGGGACAACGTCAAAAAGATTTTGCGCAAGGACGGTCGATTCGCGCTTCCGACCAAGAAGACAGAACCGGTTAGCGTTCGGGAACAGGCGCTCAGTTATAGCGATGAACTCATCGAAACGTTCCAGAAGGCAAGACAGCTTAAAGATCAGGTCACTCGCCTGGATCAGATCGTAAAGAACGCCGGCATTTTCGGGGACAAGACCGAGTCCCTGCAAGCGGTGGCAACGCAAGCCGAAGAGAGTGTCAGCCGCAACCGGCGTCTGCATCCGGCGCAGGCCATGGAGCTACTAATCGAGTGCGACGATCTGCTCAAAGAGGTGCCCAGTTTGTCCGCAGGCGCAATTAGCTTGACCCAATTGTTGCAGGAACATGAATCGAAGCTCAGCCAGATCGTGTCCCAAGTGGCCGCCGCTCGACAACGGCGAGTCCTATCCGAGTTTCTAATTGCGTTCCCGCAGGATTGGGATCGGCGATTGCTACATATTTTTCAGGACGCCGGCTATAGAATCGTGGCGGAGATCGCCAAGGTGTTTGTCGAGAACCAGCGAACTGAAGATCTGCGGCAATATCTCGTACGATCGATCCGGGACCATTCCGCCTCTTCGGACATCCTGTATTGGTTGGCGAAAGAGCGGGCAACGATAGAATTTCCCGACTTGATCGAGCCGGACGTCCTGGCTGCGATGTTCGGCGCCCTGGAACGCGACCAATTTGCTGAAGCTCGCCGAGGCTCAAAGCTGCATGATCTACTAATCGACGACAAAGAGCTGATCTCTGACCTAATTATGAGCGCATCGCTGAGCCAGGCACGCGATTTAATGCGCCGGTTGATGCTGACGCCCGTTTTTGAAGAGTTGAATAAGCGCTCGTTGATGGCTCGAATGATTAAGGTCCACGGCGAATTGCAGCAGATGGTCAGCGGCGAATCTGAAGAGAAGGAAGAAGCTTTGGTTGTATCCTGGCCCAGCCTGGAAAGGCGGAAAGGCGAATACGACGATCTGGTTTCAAAGAAAATCCCTGAGAACACCAGGGAGATTGGTATCGCCCGTTCCTACGGTGATCTGCGGGAAAATTTCGAGTACAAAGCCGCTAAAGAAATGCAGACCGTCCTGATGCGGCGAAAGGCCGAGCTCGAACAGATGTTATCCCGCGCTCGCGGCACTGGTTTCGATAATGTCGACTCCGGTCAGGTATCTATCGGAACATCAGTCGTAACCCGGGATATAGAGAGCGGGGAGCTGTCCACCTTCCATATCTTGGGGGCCTGGGATAGTGATCCAGCTAAAAGTATCGTTTCCTATCAAACCGCGATCGGTCAGGCTTTGTTGGGGAAAACCGCTGGTGACACGGCGGAGTTGCCGGGCGAGGCCTCGATCAAAAAGGTGGAGATCGTGGAGATTACGGCCTGGCAAGACACGGAGAACGAGGCCGTCGCAGTCAACGAGTAGAAGTCCAAGCACTGCCGATACATCCAAATTGCGAACCGTCGACAGGTACCATTTCGCCTCGACGGCTCCCTGTTCGTAAGCTAGAGCCGAGCGGCCACCTTTTTGGGCGTGACCGATCGCCCATAAGCAAATACTAATCTTAGCTGCGCCTTCTTATGTCACTAACCGTTATTTCAGATATCCGGGCTCGCCAAGTCCTAGACTCCCGCGGCAATCCTACCATTGAAGTGGACGTCGAATTGACTGGCGGCGCCGTCGGTCGCGCCATTGTCCCGAGCGGTGCAAGCACCGGAGAACATGAAGCCTGGGAGCTTCGCGATGGCGATAAGGAACACTACTTAGGAAAAGGAGTATCGCGGGCAGTACAGAACGTGGAGACGGAAATCGCTGACGCCATAGTGGGACTCGATGCACTCGACCAATTGACGATCGACAGCACGATGATCGCCCTCGACGGAACACCGAATAAAAAGCAACTGGGGGCGAATGCGATCCTGGGAGTCTCTCTCGCCACTGCCCACGCCGCCGCCGGGCAACTTGATCTCCCTCTGTTTCGTTACCTGGGCGGACCGAACGCGAAGGTCTTGCCCGTTCCCATGATGAACGTCATCAACGGTGGCGCCCATTCGGATGCTCCCATCGATTTCCAGGAGTTCATGATCATGCCAAAGGGCGCTCCTACTTTCGCGGAAGCGCTACGGTACGGGGCAGAGGTTTTCCACGCGCTAAAAAGCGTTTTGAAAGAGAGAGGTTTATCAACTGCCGTCGGTGATGAAGGCGGGTTCGCTCCGAACCTTTCCGGGGTTGAAGACGCGTTGGATACGATGTCAAAGGCAGTCGAGAAGGCGGGCTATAAACTTGGCGACGATGTCGCCTTTGCCTTGGATCCGGCCTCGAGCGAATTCTACGATGCAAACCGCGGTCTTTACGTCTTTAAAAAGTCCGATAAGTCCGAGAAATCAGCTGACGAACTGGTTGCGCTATATAAGGAGCTCTGCGCTAAATATCCGATTGTCTCTATCGAGGATGGTTGTGCCGAGAATGATTGGAAGGGTTGGAAAAAACTGACGGAGACGCTTGGCCATAAGGTCCAGTTGGTAGGTGACGACGTTTTTGTGACGAACGTGGAGTTTTTGCAGAAAGGGATCGATGAAGGAGTCGGCAACTCGATTTTGGTGAAGGTCAACCAGATCGGTTCGCTCACCGAGACTTTGGATGCAATCGAGCTGGCCAGAGAGAATCGTTATACCGCGGTGATCAGCCATCGGTCTGGTGAAACTGAAGACACGACGATTGCCGATATTGCGGTGGCAACCAATGCCGGGCAAATCAAGACCGGCTCCCTTTCGCGGACCGACCGAATCGCTAAATACAATCAGTTACTGCGCATCGAGGAAGAACTAGGTGACAATGCGCGGTATGGCGGTAAGTTGCGGTGAGTGCGGTCGGCCTACGATAGCTTTGATGATTCTCATACTGACTGGCTCCGATTGTTGCTCAATCGGATCCTCTATATTCTGCTGATCGCAGCTATCCTGATTCTAATGATCTGTTGGTTTCTGCCGCTATTAAAAGAGCGGCAGAAACAAGAGTTAGCTCTCCAAACCCTTCAACAGCAACTAGCTGGGGCAAAGCTGGTCTATCGACGAGAACAGAAAAAGCTTTCGTGGATTCAGCACGACCCCGATTACCTGGAGTTGTTAGCCAGGGATAAGCTCGACCTCAAAAAGCCGGAAGAAAAAATCTTTCGAGCTGAGCCTAGTCCGGGGATTGGGAAGTGAGACGTGATTGGTGGCAGCCAGCGGAATCTTGCAGGGCATCGTCATGCGTCACGTGAGTCGCTCCTAGCATTTAAGCGGGCTACCTTGCTCGTCTACCCATCGGCGGTATTCTCGTGGAATGCGACCCCTTCGGTATTTCATCAACATCACATTGGACGGGTGCTGCGATCATCGAGCAATGATCCCTGACGGAGACTTGCATCGTCATGCGGCCGAGAAACTCGACCAGGCCGATGCCCTCCTCTTTGGCCGGGTGACTTACGAAATGATGGAGGCAGCCTGGCGACCGCCGTCGCGGGCGGAAGCGGGGCCTGAATGGATGGAACCCTTCGCCCGAACGATCGACGCGGCAAAGAAGTACGTCGTGTCGAGCACCCTGGACCGGGTTGATTGGAACGCGGAGCTCGTCCGCGGCGATCTGGGGAAAGCCGTTCAGGAGCTCAAGCGGGAGACAGGTAAGGGACTGTTGGTGGGAGGCGTGAAGCTCCCCCAGGCGTTGGCGGAGCTGGGATTGATCGATGAGTACGAGTTTATGGTGCACCCCAGGCTAGCGGGACACGGGCCGACGTTGTTCGCCGGGCTATCGAAGCCTGTCGACTTGAGGCTCGTGAGCCGGCTCGAGTTCGGCTCGGGGGCGGCGGCGTTGCGGTATGAGCCGCGAAGGTAGCCGGTCGCCGGATCATCTGCCTAAAATTGCGTTAACCGGAAGAGTAATATCTGCGAAGGTTTGTTGAAGACCGAAGCATGGCCATTATTGTTTTCGACATCTGATGCGTGATGCGTGATGATTGAGTCAATGAGAACGACCTTAGATCTGGATGATGATATCTTGGCTGCGGCCAGATCGATTGCAGCTGCTCGGAAGGAAACGATGGGGAAAGTGGTATCGGACCTGATTCGGCAAAGCCTCGCTGCCAAGGTAAAGAAGTCCCGGAGCGGTTTACCTCTGCTGCCTCATCGTCGGGGGGTGGTCGTCACCCAAGAGCTCATCGATAGACTACGGGAAGAACAAGGAATCTAGGTGCAACGCCTTTTGGATATTAGCGTGCTAATCGCACTCTGTGACCCCAACCACCTCGCCCATGAGCGAGTCGCGTTGTGGTTTGAAGAAACGGGCGGAAAGGCCTGGGTCACATGTCCTATCACCGAGAATGGTTTTCTTCGAATTATATCCAGTCCCAGCTACCCGGGGCTATCCGGTAGTGTGCCGGTCGCAGCCGAACTTCTGCGAAGGTTAAGGCGCCACCGAGGTCATCACTTTTGGGCAGACGACTACAGCATCGCGAACGGTGTTGTTGACCTTCGACGAATCGCGGGTCCGAAACAGGTTACCGATCTTTACTTGTTAGGCTTAGCGACTCAACGGAAAGGTAAATTTAGCTCGCTGGATCTGAACGTCCCGGCAAAACTGGTGCAAGGAGGTACCGAAACCTACGAGATCATCTAAGCTGCTAAGGCGTGATGAACCAGTCCGGGGATTGGGAAGTGAGACGTGATTGGCAAGGCAAAACCAGCCGGACCGCAGTTTTAAGCCGACCAAGAGAATTACGTAGTGGTGTGTAATGCCACAGATGGGACGGTCTCTCGCAAAATCTTAGCGGCGCCGGACATCTGGGCGGATTTGAGTTTGGGACAACCTGCGCTGACACCCGATGGGAAGTACCTGTACGTCCCCTACTCATACAACAACCAGTTGACCAGACCTTGTCACCAGGTCGCGATGATTGACGTCGGTACCGGAAAAATCCTTGGGAAAGTGATCACCGTAGGTAACTACCCCTATTGAGCCCAAGCGTCGCCAGACGGTAAAACCCTCTACGTCGCGAATGTGAACGATGGAACGGTCACGGTGATAGACATCTCTCCGCAATAACGCTCCGCTCTGCGCTTAATCACTATCGATTCTTTTGCGCAGTTTCGATTGCCTCTGCGTAGACTGCTTCCAACTTTCCGATCTGCTGCTGTTGCTCAAAGTTCTGAGCTACAGACCGACTGGCTTGTGTTCCCATCTGTCGCCAAAGATCCGTCTGGCTTGCGAGCTTGAGCAGAGCCCCAAACAACGCTGGCTCATCCCGCTCGGGAACTAGGATCCCGTCCGCTCCTTCTTGCACTGCTTCCGGGATTCCTCCGTGCCGGGTAGCAACTACGGGCAGCCCACTGGCCATCGCTTCCAACATGGAATTTGGAATCCCTTCTTGGTTAGAGTCGGCGGTAAGTTCGCTTGGATGAATGAAAATATGGCTCTCTCGATAGACCTGGCGCAGGTCGTCCTGATTGAGAAAGCCGGTCAACCTGACTTGATCCCCAAGCGAAAGTTCGTTGATCCTCCGCGCCAAGGCGTCTTTCATGGGGCCTTCCCCCGCGATCACTAACCGGGCGTTGGGATAGTCACTGCTAAACCGGCGAAACGCAGCCAAGGTAGTTAATAAACCCTTTTTCTCCACCAACCGGCACGCCTGAACCAGCTGCCACTGGCCGTTGACCGGAGCCGGACGATCAACCCAAGGGAAGTTCTGCAAAGGGATACCCGTGCGATTCAATCGGATCTTTTCGGGTTTACATCCGAGCTCCTGGAGCCGGTTCGCCAGGGATTGGCTGCGCACCAACACCAAAGGCGCGAGTTGCAGCATTTGGGTTAGTTTCTGGTCGTACCCTTTTTCCTTGGGCCGTCTTTGAACATCCATCCCGTGAAAGGAGACTACCCAGGCACGGTCCCATCGCGTGAGTAGAGGCAGCAGGTGAACGCCGGTATTTCCAAAATAGACATGAATCAGTTCGGGATCGCGCCGGATCAAAATCCTACGGATAGCATCATATTCTCCGCGATAAACTAGCGCCGGTTTTCTGGCAAAGTACTTCAGATAACCTCGCCGCAGCAGATGCCGTTTCGGCGCAATCATGGGTTCGATATCGTCGAAAGGGAAACGATCCGCATTTTGCCGATGTTTCGTAATCACAAAAGTCTGAAACGTTTGCAGCCCGGTTAGCTGGCGATAGATATGCAGCATTTCCGGTTTCAGGAAGAAAGTGCAGAAACTAGCGACCAGGGGCTTGGGCGATGACACAGGGGACAAATCTCACACAAAGGTACAAAGGCACAAATTTGGAGCGCGCCTCGCTTGCGAGGCCGTGGTGAGCAGGGCTGAGGGTCAAGCAGAAGGGTTATCCGGCCCGCGCTCTGCAGGTACCCGAGATAGAGCGCAAACAGAGATGGGACGCATATCACGATGTCCCCTTGTCACTACGGCCTCGCAAGCGAGGCAGCGCTCCACGGGTGGCGATCCCTTCGGTCTCGCGAGCGCGCCTCGCCCTACCAGAGAATCTCGCGCGTGAGTTTCCTCCCACGGTGCACTATTTTGTTTTGATGGCAGCCATTCAGAACACGGTCGGGATCGTGTACGACTATGACCAGACCTTGAGTCCTGCCTACATGCAGGACGATGTCATTTTCCCGGCATTTGGCATCAATGCGGAGAAGTTCTGGCGTCGCTGCGCTGAGTTGGTTCAAGAACAAGGGTACGACCAGGAACTCGCTTACATGAAATGTTTGCTCGACTATTTGGCGGTCGACCGGCCGACAAATCAGCAGCTACAACAGCTCGGAGCCAAGATGAGCCTATACCGCGGGCTGCCGGAGATGTTTGAAGAATTTCAGGAAGGATTATTGACTGCGGAACAGGTCGAAACCGGAATTCGAGTCGAGCATTACGTCGTTTCTTCCGGGCTCAAGGTGCTAATTGAAGGGAGCAGAATCCGTCCTTTTCTGCGGGCCGTGTTTGGTTGCGAATATGCCGAAGATGAGGCTGGCCGGATTACGTTTCCGAAAAGAGTAATCAGCCACACCCAAAAGACCCAATATCTGTTCAGGATCAACAAGGGCCTGCTGGATATGTCGCAAGACGTAAATGATCACATGCCAGATGACGTTCGTCCGATCCCGTTCCGGAACATGATCTATATCGGCGACGGTCCCACTGATGTTCCTTGTTTCACAATCATGAAAAAAAATGGTGGGAACGCCATCGCCGTTTACAATCCGGACGATCCGGAACGAGCCAGCTTTCGAAAATGTTTCGACTTAGCCACGCGAGCCCAGCGGGTCCGGCACATTGCGCCGGCTGATTATCGGCAGAACAGTCATTTCCGCCTGCTCCTGGAAGAAATGGTCCGCGATGTGGTGGACCGGATCCTAGCGGAACGAAAAGCAAGCGCGGAAGCCGGGGTTGTGCACGCACCGAAACACCTGGTCTAGAGGAGCGCTCATCTTCGTTATTGTCCTCGTCGTTCCCTCGCCCACGACCTGGAGGGGAGCCGCTTTGTAAGGTGGCAGCTCTGTAAGTTAACAGCAGGCGGCTCCCGAGCACGGCCCCTGAGCTCGGCAGTTCTATGGCGGCGTCGCAAATCGGTGCCTGTTCCAAGCGCGTCTAGGCTGCATGGCTAAAGCTGGGTAATTCCCGGGAGCCGCCCGCTGCTTCCCGGTAGAGCTGCCACCTTACAAAGCGGCTCCCCTCCAGGTCGTGGGTAGCTCGACGACACGGAGTGATGCCCACTGTCGGTAAACCGTCCTCGGTTCCGACCGCATCGGCCTCGTCCCGCGGCGCGCGGGGACGCGCGCCCTCCCACGCTATTACTCCACAATTGACTCCAAAAAGTGCGTCTAAATTGATAACAACCCTTACGTTGCGACGCAGGAGCTATGGACAGAAATCCCGAACCGGCATCGGTCTTCATTAGCTGCTCTTCGGCGGACCATCCCATCGCCGAGGCGGCATGTGAAGTCTTGGAAACGAACGGAGTCGCGTGCTGGATGGCGCCGCGAAACGTGGATCCCGGATTACCCTATGCCGGACAGATCATCCAGGGTTTGCGGGAATCCAAGGCGGCCGTCCTGCTCTTCAGCCAAAACGCTAATCAGTCGGCCGACGTTTTGCGCGAGATCGAATTCGCGATCAACCAGGGTATGCCTGTCCTATCAGTCCGGTTAGACCAGACCGTCATGAACGACGATCTAGCCTATTTCTTGCGCGTTGTTCATTGGCACGATGTTTCGGGACGCGCGAACGACCAGGAGCGAGTAACCGATTTGCCTGGCCAGGTGCTCAGACTGTTCGCTATCTCTGGATCCGCTGAGGAGAAAACACCACCCGCCGTTGCGGCAGCCTCCCGGTTTGGCGATTTCGAGATTCTCGCTGCACCGGATGGTCGGCCAGTTGAACTAGGCCGAGGCGGCATGGGAGTAACTTATCGCGCCCGCCAACTTTCAATGGGAGGAAGGGAAGTCGCTCTCAAAGTAATCAATCCTCAGCTAATGGGCGATGAGGGGATCCGGAAACGGTTCCTGCGTGAAGCGCAAACCGCCGGCGCCATTGAACATCCAAATGTTGCTTTGGTTTATTCCCGGGGCCAAGAGGGCGATTCTTATTTTTATGCGATGCAATTGGTCGATGGAGTCGACCTGGACAAATATGTTAAGGAACACGGTCCACTCTCGGTCCCCCAGGCGTTAAGTGTGACCGCTCAAGTCGCAGCCGCCTTGGAAGCGGCCCGGGTTAAGGGTCTGATCCACCGCGACATTAAACCGAGCAATATCATGGCGGCCGAAGGTCGGCGGAGCCGGTTACAAATCAAGCTCATCGATTTCGGATTAGCCAAGAACGTTGGCGGCGCCACTACTCAGCAATCGATGGTCAGCGGCGAGCAATTCATAGGAACATTCGCGTTTGCCAGCCCAGAACAATGCAGACGACAGGAATTGGATACGCGCTCGGATCTGTATTCGCTTGGAGTTACTCTGTGGTTTTTGTTGACCGGAAAAGCGCCCTTCCGGGGCAGCCCGGAGGAAGTTAGTGGTTCGCACCTATTTCAAGACGCGCCATTCGAGGCGCTCCCATCGCTGCCGCTCGAAGTAATCGAGCTGCTCAAAAGTCTGCTGGCTAAAGATCCGGCCGACCGACCACAGACTCCGGCCGAGTTGGAGGATCGGGTTGAAGCGCTGCTGAGCACTCTCCCGGCGGACTTGCCGGCACCACCGGCGGAACCTGCACCAACCGGAGCAAGCACCCTGGTCCGGACATCGGGTGACGACCTTGGCGGTCGGACGTTAATCGGTTCGCTTGTATTGTCGACTTACCTGGCCGCAGCCGCCGGACAGAGCAAGGAAGAACGGTTTCAATTGATACAGGAACTCCGGGAAGGGGTTAGCGGCCGGCTATTCCGGGCTCGAGAAGCCAGAGGCGATACGTCTCGCGAAGTGGGTCTCAAGTTCCTGCATCCGAGCATTGTATCCGACGCCGAAAAACAGAAATTGCTCCGCGACCAGTTTGATCGGGTCTCCAATTTACCCCTCGAACATCTTGTGGCTCATTACAGTCTTGAGCTGAGTGCACAGCCTCCTTTTCTGGTCCGCGAATGGCTCAACGGTTTCAGTCTCAGCGCTCTGCTACGTTGGAAACAGGTTCTATCGGCGAAGGAACTGATCAAGTTACTAGCACCGTTGCCGGCGCTCCTCGATCAGCTGGCAAAGCATTCGCTCGCCTTAACCGAGGTTAGTTTGGCGAAAGTCTTTTTAGCCTTTCCTCCAGATATCACATCCGAGACGTTCCCGGTGCTGGCCAAACGTTCAATCGAAGGACTCCAGTACGGACAGCTCAAACTCAACCCGTTGAGTCTTCGGGGCCTGGCAAAGCGCTCCAGCAACTCAGACAGTGATCCGACCCTACTTTCGACTAGCCGGCTACTCGCATTGAGCCAGGCTAAAATGGGCATCCGCGGCAAGGCACCCGTACCACTGCTTGGCCGGGTGGTTTACGAGCTCTTGAGCGGCTACCCGTACCCCCCGCAAGGGGCCGAGAGCTACGCTCCGCTAACCGCAATCAACGAGGCCGGAAACAGACTGCTCCGGACGGCGATCATCACGCCCGCCTCCGCCGGCGGTTTTTCTGATTGTCAAAGTTTTTGGCAGGCTTTCGGCCCGAGCTTGGATCTATCCCGCAGAGCAGTACCTACGCCGGTCGCGGTGCCACCGCCGCGACCCGTTGAACTGCCGCCAAGGATAACACCACCGTCAAGGATAACGCCGCCGCCGGCGACTGTGCCGACCCCAACGTATCTTCCCCAAAAATCTTCTCCAGACTGGTCAACACAGACAGCCGCAACGGGACCGGCCCCGTTTCCGAACGCAGTGGCTCCACCGGCACGCAAGCGCTCAGTATGGATGTTTGTTTGGATCTTGCTCACGGTTGGAGCACTTGGATTTTGCTTGCTGGCAATCGCGGCGTTCTCGGTGAGTCAATTGATGCTCGCCGGCAGGCGTTCACAGACAACCGCAATAACGCCGGCGAGCAGCTCGACGCCGGCCCCCTCTGGTACGACCACAGAAGCGACTCCCCAACCCACCCTGGTGGCCGAAGCGACACCTCAGTCATCTCCGACCATCGCGGCGCTCAAAGCGACGCCTTTGGCCTCACCGAGTGTTGCTCCGCCATTCAACGAAGCCTTTACCCGAGGAAAGCGCGAGGCAGAACAGGATCAGTACGACAAGGCCATCGCCGACTACACTGAGGCGATCCGGCTCAAGCCGGATTTCGCGGATGCGTATGCCAATCGGGCGTTTGCTTACGGCAGCCTTGAGCAGTACGACAAGGCCGTCGCTGATTGCAACGAAGCCATCCGCCTGCAGCCGGATTCCGCCGAAGCATACAAAAACCGAGGTGGCGCCTATTGTAACCTAAAGCAGTACGATAAAGCCATCGCCGACTGTAACGAAGCGATCCGCCTAAAGCCGGATTTTGCCAGAGCTTACAGCAACCGGGGCAATTCGTACCTCGGTCTGAAGGAATACGACAAAGCCATGGCTGACTACAATCAAGCGATCCGTCTCGATCCTGAGCTGGCCCAGGCCTACAGCAATCGCGCAAATACCTTTAGTCTCTTGAAGCAATACGACAACGCGGTTGCTGACGCTACTGAAGCGATCCGCCTCAAGCCCAACTTTGCTCTGCCTTATATCAATCGCGCCTTCGCTTACAACTGCCTAGGGCAATACGACAAAGCGATTCCTGACTGCACCGAAGCGATCGGCATTAAGCCCAATTTCGTTCTGGCCTATACCAATCGCGGCATCGCTTACAACAACCTGAAGCAATACGACAGAGCCATCGCCGACTTCACTGAGGTTATACGACTCCAGCCAGACCTTCCGGATGCTTACAACGACCGCGGCTTCGCTTACAATGGCCTGGCGCTTTACGACAAGGGTATCGCCGACTGCACAGAGGCTATCCGCCTTAAGCCAGATTATATCGCACCCTACCTCAATCGAGCAGTAGCCTACGGTAGCCTTAAGCAATACGACAAAGTCATTGCCGACTGCACTGAAGCCATGCGCATCGATCCCAACAATGCCGTGCCTTACTATGACCGCGGAATTGCCTACTATTGGCTAAAGCATTACCAAAAAGCGGTTGAGGATTATACCGAAGCGATTCGCCTCCAACCGAACTATTGGCAAGCCTACGGGAATCGAGCAAACGCCTACCAACAACTGGGCGAAACCGAGAAAGCTAGACGCGACCTAGCCCGAGCCAAAGAATTGAAGTAAACCGATCTTCAATTCAGGGTCGCTTCCGCCGCAAAACTTTCGCAACTTCTTCACCTGGCAGGCAGTTAATCACGTCCTCTCGTGATAACCATCCTTTGCGGGCGGCTTGCACACCGAACCAAAGGTCCTGGAAACCGGCCATCGAGTGCGCATCCGGGTTGATCGAACAGAGGACACCCAATTCTTTGGCATGCCGCCATAAGCGCCAATCCATGTCTAGACGGCGCGGATTCGCGTTCAGCTCGATAATCGTCTTGGTTGCGGCAGCGGCTTTGATGATCTCGCCCAGATCAACTTTGTAGGGCTCACGAGAAAGGAGCAACCGGCCCGTTGGGTGACCAAGCATGGTGACATACGGGTTCTCCATCGCCCGAATCATCCGGTCGGTCATCGCTTTTTCCGGCATCGACAGAGCATTGTGGACGCTGGCCACAACAAAATCCAATTGCGCTAGAATCTCATCCGAAAAGTCGAGTTTGCCATCCCGGAGAATGTCGCATTCCACGCCGGTAAAAATGAAAAACTCCCCATGAAATCCCGCGTTCAGCTCGCGAATCGCTTTCACTTGTTGCAGCAGCTTTTCTTCGGAGAGTCCGTGGGCTTGGAACGAGCTTTTACTATGATCCGACATTCCGAGATACTGCAGTCCCAGATCCCGCGCTGCTGCCGCCATTTCGGCCAAGGTATTTCTACCGTCAGTCTCGCTAGTGTGAGCGTGAAATGTTCCTCGAAGATTAGTGAGTTCGATCAGCTTCGGTAATTTACCGGCTTCAGCCGCTTCAATCTCTCCGGTTGCTTCTCTCAGCTCGGGAACGACATAGTCTAAACCGAGAGCAGCATAAAGGTCGGTTTCCGTATCGATCGCGGGGATCGGCTTGGGAGGCTGCTTAGCGGTCGGTTCGGGACCGAGTCGATATTCGTTCAGAGTCCAGCCATTTCGCAAAGCTCTGCCTCTGAGAGCGACATTGTGTTCTTTGCTACCGGTAAAATAAGCCAAAGCGAAAGGGAACTCATGGTTAGCAACCACCCGAAGATCGGACTGCATTCCGTTCTTCAACAACACGCTGGTTTTGGTTTCTCCTTTCGCCAACACCCGCTCAATCAACGGGAAAGTCACAAAATGTTCGGTAATGCTTTTTGGATTCTTGGTTGCAATCAGGACATCGAGGTCGCCGATGGTTTCTTTAGATCGCCTCAAGCTGCCGGCCGAGCTGATCTGAGAGACATCCGGATGGTCCCGGAAGTGTTCTAGCATTTGTTCCATCACCGTGGTGGCTTCCGAAAGCAGATGCCGGTCGGAATGTTTCTCTCGCCGTTCAATCGCCCGGAGAAAATTATCGGCCGTCTTTTCTCCAAAACCCGGCAAGTCGGCAACCCGACCATCGCGACAGGACGCCTCCAAATCGGCGATACTTTTCACGTGCAACGTTTCCCACAAAACCTTGATTTTTTTCGCGCCAAGCCCCTGAAGCTCGAAGAGTTCCGATAGGCTGTCCGGGAAACTACCGCGAAGCTCCTCGTAATACCCGAGCTTACCGGTGGTAGCGAATTCTTCGATCTTCTTAGCGATGGCGGAGCCGATCCCTTCCAGTTCTTCGAGGCGTTTCTGCGTTACTAACTCCGGGAAGTTGCCGGAAAAGGTCTCCAACGCTCGACCTGCATTCGTGTAAGCGCGAATCTTGAACGGATTCTCGCCCTTCAACTCAAGCAACCTCGAGATCGATTCGAGCAAGGCAATGGTTTGTTCTTTAGTAACCATGTTGAGTAACGCCGGGAACGCTCCGGCAGCTAGCGATGCGCGTCAACTTAACGAGTTGGCCCCCTGACGTGGGAGGGCGCGCTGCCTCGCGCGCCGCGAACAGGTCTGTATCATCGCCATAGCTAGACGTTCGGGTCTGGTCTGTGATGGGCTCCGAGAACAACTGATCGCGGGGATCCGCTGTCGCCCTCCGTCCTGCGACACGCAATATTCGCACGAAGGCTATGGCGGACGGGCTGCGATCCCTCCCAGCGCTGGGTCCGCCGTTCCCGGCGTTGTCGGCGTTTCACCGGGGGATCCCGGTCACCTTAACCCCGGGGTCGACATGGTGCTTTTGGAACCATCCCTGATTTACCTCTAGGGCGTAGCAGATATCGCTCGTAGCGCTACGGGTGGTGCGCTCGTCGAACGGTTGCATATCATGCACTTCCTTAAGGATCGAATTACCGTCGATGAAGCCGATAGAGAGAGGGATTTTCGTGTTCTTCATCCAGAAACTGGCTTGCTCTGCCGGGCCTAAGATGAAAATCATACCCTGCTCGTCAGGAAGGGCACTCCGATACATCAATCCATTTGAGAGCGATTGAGGGGTATCAGCCACTTCGACTTTTAAATGGGTTCCACCGACGTTGAGATCGACGGTCCTTAAGCCAAACGCTCCAGTCTGGGCGTCCGGCGAACAAGCCGACAAAACAAGGATGACTAGCCAGAGAACCGCCCTAACGACGTGACGCATGATGTAATTCCATTTTGATCTTCAAAGCTTCCGCCACCGCTTCATCGATTGTCGGAGCGAGCACACAATAATGCCCCATTTTCCTGCCGGATCGACCTTCGGTTTTGCCATAGAGATGCAGTTTAGCATTGGGCCGTCGAAGGATCGGTGACCAATCGGGCGGACGACCGTTGACCCAAAGATCTCCCAGGAGATTGACCATACAGACTGGGGAGAGCAAATCCGGCAGGCCCAGCGGTAGTCCGCAAACCGCCCTGAGTTGTTGTTCGAACTGGCTCGTAATACACGCATCGAACGTGTAGTGCCCGGAGTTGTGCGGGCGCGGTGCCAGCTCATTTACTAAGAGTTTGCCGGCCGTGGTTAGAAAGAATTCGACCGCGAGAAGTCCAATCACCTCTAAATCATTGGCTAGCGACTTGGCAATTTCGGTTGCCTCCCGTTGCAATTGTTCCGGCAGTCGGGCGGGCGCAATCGAGTGGTCCAAAATATGCCGATGATGTACGTTCTCCGCCGCTGGAAACGTCGCCAACTGGTCGTCACCCCCGCGAGCGCAAATCACCGAAAGCTCACAATCGAATTCTATCCATTTTTCCAGAATGCCCTTTCTGCCTTGCAGCGTCGAGGCATCCACCTCATTGGCATCCTGAATTTTCTGTTGGCCTTTCCCATCATAGCCAAAGTCCGCTGTTTTCAGAACCGCTGGTACGCCCAAGGCCGCTAATCCATTTCGAATATCTTCCTCGCCGGCAACGATGCGAAAAGGGACGTGAGGATAACTATGCACAGACAGAAAATTCTTTTCCCGCTCGCGATTTTGACAAATATGCAGGACCTCTGATCTCGGGTGAACCGGCTTTTGCAGGGCGAGCCGGTCGATCACCGCGGAGGGGATGTTCTCGAATTCGAAGGTCATGACATCAACGGATTGGGCGAATTCATTGAGCGCCGTTTCGTCCGTATAAGACCCGGTAAACTCCCGATCCGAAACCTGGCCGGCCGGACTATCGGGTGTCGATTCATAAGTATGCACGCGGTAGCCCATTCTTCGGGCGGCAATGCCGAACATTCGGCCGAGTTGGCCACCGCCAAGAACACCAATGGTCGATCCGGGACAAATCCAACGCCGCATACAGGATAATAGAACTGCTTTAAAGGGCCTATTCTAGCATCTTCGGCGGCGGACCGGAAGATGACACAAACACAGAATGACAAATGACAGATTACAGATGACAAATCGAGCCGAGCCGGGTCATTAATTTGTCATCTGTCATTTGTCATCTGTCATTTCTGAGGTTTCCCCTCCCACCCTGACTACGTATAATACGAGATGATGTTCGCAGAATGGGAAATCAAGGCGCGGAGCCACGCTTGCGCGCACACCCAGATTCCTTTCAACGACGGTGACACCATTTGGACTTTGTTGTACCGGGATAAACACGGCTTTCGGCGGGAAGACATTTCCGACGCGGCCCGGACCCAGTTGAAGGAATCAGCTCAGCCGTTTTCGTTTTGGAAATCGAAATATCAGGCCCCACCCGCGACCCCGCCTGAACCGATGCAAAAGGAGTCGGTGGAGGCGTTGTTGCGCCGGCTGATCGAGGAAGACCGTCCGGAATATCTCAATACCCGTTACGTGCTGGCTGCGATGCTCGAGCGCAAAAAGATTCTAAAACCGGTCGATGTTCGAGAGACCGGCTCGGAGAAGATACTGGTGTACGAACACGCAAAGAGCGGAGAGGCCTTTTTGATCGTCGATCCCGGGTTACGGCTGGATCAGCTGGACGCGGTGCAAGACGAAGTCGCCTTGTTGCTTGCGAACGGCTTAGCGTCCCAACAGCCGGAACAGTGACGGTAGGGCGAAAAACTCGGCGCGCACAGGGCATCGTTTTATCATTCGATCTATCCGCGCCGGTTTTGAGCCGGGCCGCGCGTGCCTTTGCTCCGCGACCGTGCAGGAGAATACCGACGCTTGGTTTCGCATGAATTCCCGACCTATTAAACTCGTTAGGTCGCGGCTCAAAACCGGCGCGGACGAACTGATTTGACAAACTAAGCCCAGGGGCACCGAGTTTTTCGCCCTACCGAGAAGGGGAGACGCCACCAAAATCCGCCCCCCTCTTGCTAAAACTCAGGTCTAGATAATGGTAGTCAGCAACGAATTCATTATATGCCGAGCAATAATCCGGTTTTAAGAAGAGCGCCCTTCAGCTCAGTTCAGCCAGGGGAAATGGCAGAACCTATGACGCTGAATGGCGTGATCCTCCGCACATTTTTCCTATTGGTTCTCGTGGTCGCGTCCGCTGCTACTTCCTGGACCTTTTTACAAAGTCGCCCTGAAGCTCTCTCTGGTACGATTCTAGTTGGCGTCTTAGGAGGACTTGGCTGCGCGCTTTTCACGACTTTCAACCCGCGGAGGGCTGCGATTGCAGGATCCATTTACTGTCTCTTTGAGGGGACAGCCATCGGAGGTATCACTTTCTTCGCCGAGGCTCGCTACCCTGGCGTCGCGTTTCAAGCTGTATGCCTGACCTTCGCCATCTTGTTTGCCCTGCTTGGACTTTACTCGTTTCGCATTATCAGGGTTTCCCAAACGTTTCGGAGCCTGATCGTTTCAGCGACCCTCGGAATCGCGGTGGTCTACGGGTTGAATATGCTGCTGAGCATTTTCCATATGCCAATAGGCTTTGTCTCCGGGTCTGGAACATTCGGGATTTTATTTAGCCTTTTCGTGGTTGTAATCGCCGCGATGAATCTCATTCTGGACTTCCAATTCATCGAGACCGGCATCGAGAACCGGGCTCCAAAATGGGCGGAGTGGTACGCCGGCTTCTCGTTGATGGTGACACTGATCTGGCTGTACCTGGAGATCCTTAGATTGCTGATGAACTTGGCGCGGAGACGGTAGGGGGCGGGCCTTTGGCACGCACAGCCGGCGCGCCGAATTTTTCGCCCTACCTCACGCCTTCGCTTTCGCCGCCATGTGCAGCGCGGTCTTTCGACTGCAAGAGCCTTTCTCGAGAAGATCGAGGCAGGCCGCCTCGATGCGAACCGTCAACTTCATCGGTTTAAAGCCGAGACTGTTCGCCAGGAACCGTTCTCGCAGGGTGATGCAGTCGTCTCGCACCTGGACAACCTCGTGACAGTCCGCGCAAACAATGTGAAACGAGGCCGGAGATTGTTCGCGGTTCACCTCGTAGTACCGGTGCTCACGGTTCAGCTCCACGTCTCGGATCAGCCTGCTATCCAACAACATCGGCAAAGTGCGATAAACCGTGGCCAGTGAAATGAGCCGGTCGTTCTGGCGGGCTCTCGCGAGAAGATCTTCGGCGTGAAATGGACCTGGGAACGAGATCGCCGCCCGAACGATAACTTCCCTCGGTTTCGTCACCCGGAAGCCACTGGCTCGCAGATATCTCACCGCTTCATAAAACAGATCGTCAGGCTGTTTCTTAAGCCCTTCGACGCGTTCTGGCCGTTTGCCGGTGTTGGCAGGGAAAGTCCATGGCGCGATCTTATGCATAGCGCACTCTGTCCGTTCGAATTTCATGGTTGCCAACAACGACACTTATTACCCTAACCCTTATGCACCCGATAGCGGCATAACGCAAACGCCGACAACGACGAACACACCCAAAGCCAACCGCAGATGAACGCAGATTTACGCAGATAAAGACAACTGCGAATGGAGGCGAATTGAGAGGAATGACTGTCTTTTATTCGCGTTTGTTCGTGTCCATTCGCGGTTCATTCCTCTGTTTGCGGTTGCGGTTCCGCTGCGTTCTGAATTCTACCCGATGTTAAAGTTGGTTTTACGGGCCTTATCTGCGTAAATCTGCGTTCATCTGCGGTTGAAGTTCCCTAACCCGCTTTTACCCGCGTCCGCAAGAACGTCGGCACGTCAAGATCTTGTCCGTCGACGATGGTTGGTTCGCTTTTTTCGAATCTACCCCGAGAGACCGCATCAAATTGAAGCACCTCCTGCTTAGCCTCTATCTTCTTCGGGGGAGGCTTCGGAGCTCCCTTACTTACTGGGACAATTTCCTTATTTGAGGCGTGATTCTCCGCAGGTTCTGAACTCTTCTCCGGCTTCGAGCTAAACACTTCAATCGCCCGCCCGTTGTTCGCCGGTTCATCACCAACCTTCAAATTATTCACCGGCTCCGGAACAATCGCCGTGGTTAGGCTTGGAACTGGTTCGAGTCGCTCAGGTTCCTGGAGGGCCGGGTAGGCGGTTTTCAAAGTGCCCTCCGAACTACCCCCCAACGAACTGATAATACTCACTGACAATCGCGACCCCATACTCGAATCGATAGCGATCCCCATTATCAACTGCGTGCGATCACTGACATGTCGATTGAGCTCTTCCATCACGTTCCCGACTTCCCCCAGAGTCACATTTGCTGTGCCCCGGATCTGGATGATCACATTGACAGCATTCGCCAACATTTCTCCGCGATGCATTAAGGGATTTCGTAGCGCTTTCACGAGAGCATCGTGAGCCCGGTTCTCGCCTTCAGCTTCTCCAAAACCGAACAGGGCGCGCGTATCGCCGTCTCGAATGACCGCGCAAATATGGTCGAACCCCAAACGGATCAGGCCCGGTTGTAGAAGTAGATTCGCAATTGCCCTGATGCTTTGACTAATGGTTACGTCAGCCGCAGCAAAGGCTTCATGGATCCCCATCCTCGGCAGAGTAACCTCGGCCATGCGGTCATTCTCGAAGCAGATCACCGCATCAGCATGCTCCCGCATGAGTTGCAAACTTGCGGCGGCTTGCGCACAACGCCGTCTTCCCTCGAAAGTGAAGGGCATTGTGATAAGTGCTATTACTAAGGCTCCGGCTTCTTTGGCCAGCTTGGCAATAAATGGCGTGGCTCCAGAGCCGGTTCCACCGCCCAAGCCCGCACATAGAAAAATGATATCGCAGCCGGCGATGGCCGCTTGGATTTCATCAGTGCTTTCTTCGGCCGCCGCCAATCCCAATTCCGGATCGCCGCCAGAACCCAGACCCCTGGTTAGGTTCCGGCCGAGTTGAATTTTCTGGTTCGTAACCGAGCCGGTTAAAGATTGGACGTCCGTGTTCACGGTCGTCAGCTCGACATGATCAATTCCATCGAGCATGGCGCGATCCAGAATATTAGATCCGGCGCCACCAACACCGATCACTCTGATCTTCCGGGTTTCGTCGGTGCTTTCTTCCCGGCGATATTGCCTATTCAATTGGACCATATGGGTGTTTTCTAAGTTCTAAAGATGCCGCTGAGCCGCTTCATCGTTCGGCTAAGAATCCCGCTCGTCATTGGGCGATCAAGGTGCACAAGGTGCGCGTACCGGACTAACCCGATAGCCGTGGAAAATTGTGGATGCTCAAAAGCAGAGGTAACTCCGGCCAATGGCATAGGAGCCGTAGTCCGTGCCGGCATCCCGAAGACATCGCTGGCTAAGTGTTCGATCCCGCGCAGCTGGCTGCTGCCGCCCGTAATAAAAACCCCCGCCCCTAAGTAATTGAGGTTCTGATCAGCTGCGACTTGTCGCTCCACGATCTCGAGAATTTCGCGGACGCGGCAGTGAATAATTTGATTGAGGGTTTCCCGCTCGATTTCTTTGCCCGCAAAGCCGGTCTCATCTCGCAGCACGACCGTCTCTCCGGGGAAAGCGTTACCCAAAGTCACGTCTCCTTCTTCGATCTTAAGTTTCTCGGCGCGCGCGCTTGGTATTTTGAGACCGATGGACAAGTCGTTTGTGATGTGATCGCCGCCGACCGCGATGACACCGCTTTGCTTCACGGCGCCCTCGACATACACAACGAAATCGGTGGTGCCGCCGCCAATATCGATAACCAGAGCTCCAAGCTGTTTATAGTTCTTATCCAAGACCGCTTGAGCGGTAGCAAACGAGTTGATGACGACATCGGCTGTGTCTAGTTCGAGCTCTTTAACACAACGGATAGGATTTTGGATCCGGGTACGAATGCCGTAAACAATGTGGAACTCTGCTTCTAGCTTTTTTCCGAACAAACCCAACGGATTCAATACGCCATCCTGACCATCAACGTAGTAATGTTGGATGATAGTGTGAAGAACGCACTCCTCGATAGGTAGACTCACGTCGCGTGCATTGGTGCGAACGTCTTCGAGATCCTGCTCGTCGATCTCCTCTCTTCCCTCCTCTAACAAGACAACCCCGCGGTTGTTGAAGCTGCGAATATGCCCACCCGATATGCCAAGATAGACTTCACTAATCTCGACATCGCTTCGCTCTTCGGCATCCGCTATAGCATCATGGACGCAGCGTTTCGCAGTTTCGAAATCGACGATCTCGCCTTTGCGGATACCGCGAGAAGGTGCACTACCCACCCCTAATATCTTGAGCGTGTTATCATGGCGGGCCTCCGCCACAACCACGCAGACTTTAGTGGTGCCGATTTCTATTCCTGCAAAGATATTGTCTCTAGCCATTGAAGGGCTTCAGTTCAGTACTTTTCGGTTTCTTGTGCGTGTTCTTGGTTTGGCTGGGGGATTTATCTGACTTGCGTCCCGGGTGGGTTACCGGCAAAGCCCGGCGGACAATCGGTTCCGGCGAAACCGCCGGTTGCGCCGGCTCCGCCGACCTCGTTGACTCCGCCGACCTCGTTGACTCCACCACAGGCTGAGGGCTCGCTGCGGCCAGGGCAGGCTCTTTGAATACCACGGGAATATTCCTTTCCGGCATCAGATTTGCCGACTCCAGGTCTCTGCCAGCGCGCTCGCAGTAGGAGACCAGCATGTCTAACTCCCGAAGCTCACGCATTAAATCGTCGGGATCGAACTTTATCGCCACGCCCTGTTTATTAGTCGCTGATAAACAATATTCTTTTGAAACGTCAATCGTAGCAATTTGGTACCGGGACTTCAGCACATCCGGACAATCGCGGATCAGTTCAAGAGCCGATTTAACTGCATCATCGTCTATCGGCTGTCCAGCTGCGACCTTTTTGGTATCGACTCCGATGATAATAGGTAGGGTCATATACTCGGGCGCCGAGCCCTTGGGTTGCAACGCGATCCCGCGCCGATCCACCAAAAGAGCGCCATCATAATTAAAGCCGGTTTTATTAGCGTCTGCCGATGCGATCCAGGCGATCGGCCTGCGTTCCTGAATCACGATCACGAGTTTGTCCGGGAGCAGCCGTTGCACATCAACTTCTTCAACCTGCGGAAGCGCCCGCAGGCGATCTTCAACCGCGGAGAGGTTAACCGAAAAAATGTTGGTACCGTTCGCGATCTGGGCAGCTTGCAACACCGCGTCTCGCGCCAGATCGCCGTCCGTCGTTACTTCAACGGAATGAATAGCGTAATCGGGGTTAGTGAAGAAAACCGAATTGAGCAATCGCTGAGCGCCGAAAACGCCGGCACCTAACAGTGAAAGGAGAATCAGAAGCAAAGAGAGAACAAAGAACCCCTTCTGGACCCGGCGGGCAGACGCTCGACGAGCGCGTACTTTGACGTCCAACAGGTGCTGTTGCCGTCGCTGTCTCGACGTAGATAGTCTCCGGTTTTGCTTAGTCGGTCTTCTCTTGGTCACTGCTTGCTCACCACTCTCCTTTCCAGAGATATCGTCGCAGCACGTCGTGGACAGTCAGCGCTTGCAACGCCCAAATTCAATCGGGGCAACATTATCCCGGCTGTTCTAGCAGCCTTCGGCAAGACAGTTTCGTTGTTGATAACAGTTCTTGCCGAAAGTTCCAAGCTTAACCCGCAAAAAACGCACGCACCCACAGGGAGGGATCGCGTCCTCGCGATCAGTTGTTGCCGAAGCCGAGTACGTATCTTAATCGGGGACGAAAATACGCCTTTAGGTCCTGGCACATTCTCGCGGCGCGCGGGAACGCGCACCCTCCCCGACAAGAGCAGTAATCCAAAACTCCAGTACTCCGACACTCCAATACTCCGGCTCGCCGAATTCGAGGACAGCCTGTCCGCCGTAGCCCACGGTGTATGTTGCCAACCGCTCGAAGTCGGCCTCGCAAGCGAGGCGCGCTCCACAACCAGGAGTCGGCGAAGGCGGAACGACGAGAACGAAGCTATCCCGTGTTGCATGTAATTAATACGTTTCATCGTCGGTCCCTACTACCTGAACTTCTAACTCAAGCTCGATCCCGCGCTCCTGTTTGGCAGTCTGCTGGATTTGGGCGATCAGATTCAGCACATCCTTCGCGCTCGCTGCGCCATCATCATTGACAATGAAATTGCCGTGAATCTCGGATACGCGCGCAGCGCCGACCTGCCGATTTTTTAGTCCCAGCTCTTCTACCAGCTTACCGGCGGGACACGCCGCCGGATTCTTGAAAATGCAGCCTGCACTCGATGCGATGGGTTGCGAGTGCTTCCGCTTAGAGCTCGCTGTATCGAGCTTCGCATCGATCTCAGCTAACGTAGATTTCTGACCCTGAAACCGCGCAGAAACCGCAAAGCGTTCGCGCAATGTAGGAACATTCCGGTAGCGGATCTCCATCATACCGGGAGTTAACACCTCAAATTCACCGCGCAGGCTAACCACCTGCACGCTTAGAACTTGCTCAAAGGTCTCTGCCCCAATTGCGCCTGCATTCATTCGCAAGCTTCCACCCACACTTCCGGGGATGCCTTCCATCCACTCGAATCCTCCGACCTCAGCATTTCTCGCTGCGCCAACCAACTGCTTCAATCGTACACCTGCGCCGGCCTCGATTTCCGTCCCCTCAACTTTGATCGCCCCGAAATCTCCTCTGACCAAATGAATGACACATCCGGGAATACCTCCGTCTCGCACCAGCAGATTCGAACCGCGACCGATTATCATCACTGGGTAGCGATTGGCCGAACAGAAAGCCAAAACATCTGCCAGGGCGCCCCGAGTCTCAGGTTCGACCCAAAACTGTGCTGGCCCGCCAACACGCAAGGTGGTGTGTCGAGACATTGGCTCGTAAAGCCGGACCTCGCCTACGCCCATGGCTTCGCGCAAAGCCTGAGCAACCTCCAAATCCTGAACGAGTTTGCTGGCCTCTTCGTGGATATCACCAGCTCCAAGGCTCAGAATCACGTCACCTCTCTTTGCGATGCGGGCGAGTTCACGATGGAGGTGCTGTCGGACCGGGACATAGGCTACGGAAGGATGTCCATGCTCACGAACCGCGTCAGCCACGGTCGCTCCAGTCACGCCAGGAATTGGTTGCTCGCTGGCAGGGTATACATCGGTGACGTAGACGACATCGGCGTCATCAAACGCTGCGCCAAATTGATTCCTCAGCGCCTGGGTCCGTGAATAGCGGTGTGGCTGGAACATTACCACCACCCGAGCTCCGCCCACGCCACGAGCCATTTTTAGAGTCGCTTTTATCTCCGTGGGATGATGCCCGTAATCATCGAAGACCTGGGCATATTCATTTTTGAGTTTGGCCTCGAACCGACGGCGCGCCCCGCGAAAACTGGCCAGCGCTTCGGAAATGTGGACCATTGGAACGCCTAGCTCGCTGGCCAAAGCGACTACCGCCAAGGCGTTACTAACGTTGTGTCTTCCCGGCACTCCCAAGTCAACCGAACCGAGCAGTTGGCCGGAGTGCCAAGCGTCGAACCGGGAACCACTCGCCGTTAGCTGGATATTGCGAGATTGATAAGTTGCCTCCGCTGATTCACCATAGGAAATCGTTCTATCCCGCTCTCTGCATAGGTCAGATGCATGCTCGTCGTCTGCACAATAGATGATGGAGCCACTCGTCTGGGCGATCAACTGGATGAAGACGCGATCGATAGCAGCGAGATCCCTATAGTAGTCGAGATGCTCTTCCTCTACATTCAGAATCACTGAATGCCGCGGCTGGTACAGGCAAAGAGTTCCGTCGCTTTCGTCTCCCTCCGCCACAAAAAATTTTCCTTCCCGGTCCCAATAAGCGTTGGTGCCAAGAATCGGGATCTCGGCGCCAACATAATGGGATGGACGGAGTCCGCCGATTCTTAGAACGTGAGCCGCCATGGCTGAAGTCGTGGTCTTGCCGTGCATCCCTGCGATCACGATGCCCTCTCGCGATTGCATAATCGCGGCTAGCGCTTCCGCCCTTCGCACCCGCGGAATATTCAGACGGACCGCCTCGTCGTAAGCCGGGTTCCCTTCCTTGATCGCTGACGAATAAATGACGAGGTCCGCACCGTAAACCGTCTCCGGCGTCTGGGGAAGATGGAAAGTCAGACCTAAGTTTTCCAGGCGCCGAGTCTCGACAGAACTGACCCGATCGCTTCCACTGACGATATGCCCGAGTTCGAGCAGAAGTCCGGCGATGCCGCTCATGCCGCTACCGGCCACCCCTATCAGATTGATCTTCCTGGGCGGATTCACCAGAATGGCTAAAGCCTGATCACTTGCTTCCATTGCCTGCAGTTTCGATAAGTTGACTGATCTCGGTCGCAGCATCCTTGGTCGCTAAGCGGCGCATGTTGTTCGACAGCAATTCTCGTTGCTCCGGCTTTGCTAACAGCTGTTCGATCAGATTAGCTACGGTTTCGCCGTTGGCAGATTCGGCGTCGATTACCTCTGCAGCCGAGGCTTGCTGAAAGATCTTCGCGTTCAGGGTCTGATGATCGTCGGCAGCGAAAGGATACGGGATCAAGATGGTAACGCAGCCGAAATATGCCATTTCGCTCAGACTGGCCGCGCCGGATCGAGCGACGACGACATCCGCAGCGGAGTAGACTTCCTCCATCCGATGATGAAACGCGGCGATGAAGGCCGGTACACCCTCTTTCTTGTAGCGATCATAAATATACTGGTGATCTTCTCTTCCGGTTAGATGAACAAATTGAACCGGCTTCATGGCAAAATGGGGAAGGGCGGCTGCGATAGTCTCGTTTATGCCGTGGGCGCCTTGACTTCCGCCGATCACGGCAACGGTTTGCAGATCTGGATTAAGCTTTAACAACCGTCTGGCCTCCGCTTTCTTGATCTCAGTCTTGACGCTCTTGCGAATCGGAGTGCCAGTGACTACGACGGGTTTCTCCGGAAAATAAGTCGCGCACTCAGCGAAGCCCAACGCCACCCGATCCGAAAAACGAGCATTGATCCGATTCGCTTTGCCCGGAATCGCGTTCGACTCGTGAATCATGGTCGGGATCTTGGACCACCGAGCGGCTAAGATGGGGGCGGTGGAAGTGAAGCCGCCCATACCGAGAACTGCATTCGGGCGAAAGGTTTTGAATACCCGGCGACAAGCAAACAGCCCGTTCAAGAATTTAGAGGTGAACGTCACGATCTCGGGTGAAAACAACCGAGGCAGCCCGACTGCTGGGATCCGTTCGATTTTAAAGTCCGTCCGATCACGGACTGCCAAAGAGTCGATCTGTTTCTCGGAGATAAAAAGTAGTACATCGTGACCGCGGTCCCGAAGGACCTCGGCAACAGCTAACCCTGGGAACAGGTGTCCACCCGTTCCGCCACATGCGATCGCAACATTCATGAGAACTTAAAATTTTGAGAGGTGCCGCACCCTAACCATCATTTCGGGTCGGTTGGCAGGCGCCTCTTCCTTACCACGCCGATAGATATTTATCAGCACCCCGACACAAACTAGGCAGAAAAAGAGGTTGGAACCGCCGTAGCTAATAAAGGGTAAGGGCGATCCTTTGTTGGGCAGCATGGAGGTAGTCACTCCGACATTAACCAGAGCCTGCAAGGCAAGCAGCGAAGTGCAGCCGAAACCAAACAGCATACCGAAGCGGTCTCTAGCGTTCAGGCTGATGAGTGTGCCGCTAGTCAAAATCAACAGGTAGCAGAAAACGATCACGAGTGTAACCCGCAGACCGAGTTCTTCGCCGACGACCGGAAAAATGAAATCCGCATAGGCGTATTCCAGGTAGAACATCTTCTGGCGACCGTTGCCAAGACCCAGTCCGTCGATGCCACCGGACCCGAGCGCAATCAACCCCATAAACTGCTGTTGAGCTTCGCTATTCTGATATTGCTCAGGATGAACGAAGGCGAGCAATCGACTCTGCCTTCCGGGAAACATCCAGGCAAAGGCTAAAAGTCCGACCAAGCCTGCAACTATGCTGGGTATCAGGAAACGCAGGTTTACCCCCGCAACGAACATTATCAGCAGTGCGGTAGCACCAATCATGGCCGTCGTACCAAGATCGGTCTCCTTCACTATTAGAGCCAGGATTCCGCCAACGACTGCAAATGGGATCAACAAGCCCTTTACGATTCGATTTTGTTCGGATTCGAACCTGGCGAACCACCAAGCGACAAATACTACTACCGCGAATTTGGCGAGTTCAGATGGTTGCACGGTCACGGATCCGAGGCGGACCCAGCGGTAGGAGTGATTTATATAGAGCCCGAATGGCCGAATGAAGCAAAGGGCGAGAAGCAGGTAAGAGGCGGCGATCAAGACGATCCAACCGCGTTGCCACCAGCGGTAATCAATCGTGGCGCACGCCACAGCGACTACAAAGCCGAATCCGAGCCAGAAGCCCTGTTTACGGAGAAAGCTGAATTGATCGCCATGACCGTCGGACGCAAATGCTCCGGCACTGAAGAGCATGACGACCCCGATCGCGATCAGGACGGCAACAGAAAATAGAAGAATGAAAGCGCTCTTTTTGTGCATAACTCAGCCTGCAATGTCCGGCAATCGTCAAAATTACCGGACATTGCAGGCTATGGCGGCAGAGCGCCCGGCTAACGCCGGTCACTCTGCCGCAGTTAAGGGTTTAAAATTGTATGTCTTGAGAGCTGTTCGGCAGGCGGTGACGCCGGTCGAACAGCCACAGCCTGCGCGCACCGGCAGTTTGGAGAGAGGTTTGATACCTCCCTCGAAACTGCCGGTGCGCGCAGGCTATGGGATTAAAATGCGTTGGCCTACCTGTAGTTTCTTCGGGTCGTCAATGTTGTTAACTCGTAAAAGCTGCGATGCGGTTACCTTGAATCTCCTGGCGATCGCTGCTGGGTTGTCGCCACGTTGAATCGTGTAGAATTTTCCATTCTCACCGCCGCCTGCCACGGTCCGTCCACCGGTCTGGCGGCTATCCAACAATTTCTCTAGTTCTGCGCTTCCCTTCGCATTCGTGTGCTCAGGAATGACGAGCTCTCGTCCTATGGCCACGATCGTGCCCGGAGCTAGATTGTTGGTCGTTTCCAAATCACGCGCAGTCAGTCCGAACTGAGCGGCGACCCCCGCCAACGTGTCACCGGCCTTCACCTGGTAGACCAAGGTCTGGCCAGAAGAATGAGCGCGCCCGTTCGCGAGATTCGCTACCGGCGTCGAGGTCGGGCTAGCCGGTTCCGCTTGGTTCTTGACCGCGTTCGTCGATGACTGGCGGTCCTTCAATGTGCTGAATGCGAAGATCCCTCCGACCGCCACGATGTGTAGCAGAAGCACTACCACAAAAGCGCGAGAGAGCTTAACGTTCGGTTCTTCGACGAAATATTCGTCTTCGTCGTAACGCGCGGATTTCCTTGCTGCCGCTGCTCTCAATTTTTTCCGCGGCATTCGCTGGACGGGACGTTTAATCATCTTCATTTGGCAAGATCCTGGACCTGTTGGCGAAATTGGTTCCCCCGATCCGCATAGTTTTTAAACATGTCGAAAGAGGAGGTACCTGGAGAAAAAAGAACTGTATCGCCGGGTATGGCCTGGCGGCGGGCGGCGGCGACAGCATCAGCTAAGTCCACGGCCTGAGTACATCGGACGACCGAAGACCAGGACCGCTCAATTCGCGCCGCCATCTCTCCGATCAAAACCGCGTGTTTTGTTTTTCTTTTAACTAACTCGGCGATGGAATCGAAAGGGAACCCTTTATCCTTTCCGCCGGCGATCAGTATGACCGGGTGCGACTGCGACTCGAGGGCTTTGGCCAATGCATCGAGATTCGTGGCCTTAGAATCATTGATAAACACGACTCCATCGACTTCCCCGACCCGCTCGCAGCGATGCGGCAGAAGCCGGTATTCGCTCAACCCAGCGGATGCTTCTTTCCACGGGACGTTTAGTGCATAAGCGACACCTAAAGCTGCCATCAGATTCTCGGCGTTATGCACACCGCTCAAGTTGGTGGACTTCATGTCGAGCACGGGTTCACCGTGGAACAGCAGCCGCTCACCCGACACGCAGAGATCGGCCTCTCCCGGATACACGTTAAAAGTGATCGTTTTTGATTTGAGCCCAGGAAGTTGATCTCGAGCATTCACCACCGCGAAATCGCCCGCCTCCTGTCGCTCAAAGATCCGGAGTTTAGCGTCCCGATACTCTTGCATATCACGATATCGGTCGAGATGATCCGGCGTGAAGTTTAGCCAAACCGCGACGTGCGGCCGGAATGTCGATATGGTCTCTAGCTGAAATGAACTAACTTCGACGGTAAAGAAATCCAGCTCATCTTGGTGTTCGATCGCTTGGCAAAACGGCATACCGATGTTGCCGCACGCGATGGTGCGGACGCCCGCGCGCTGAAGCATTAGCTCTACTAACTGAGTGGTTGTCGTTTTACCGTTTGTCCCGGTAATAGCGATGACGGGTTTATGGCAAAACCGAAAAGCCAGCTCCAATTCACCAGTAAACTCCGCTTTTTGCCGGGCAAAATTTTGCACGAGCTCAACCTGAGGGTCGATTCCCGGGCTCAGGACCGTAAGATCGAAATTAACAGTGCCCCGTTCGGCATCTGCTCCCAAAATCGTCTTGATTCCTAGGGCGTCCATCTTCTGAGCGCGCTCGCGAAGCTGCGGCGTATCAGCGCTATCAAAAACCGTCACGTCGGCCCCTTCCTGCTGGAGAAGCCGGGCGGCTGCTTCTCCGCTGGTGCCTAATCCTAAGACGGCAGCTTTGGTCGCGTTAAGTTTCATCTGAGTTTCAATGTGGCCAGACCTAGCAACGCGAACATCAAGGACATGATCCAGAACCGCACGATAACGGTGTTCTCTTTCCAACCTTTCAGCTCGAAGTGATGATGGAGCGGCGCCATTAGCAGCACCCGTTTACCCCTGGTCTTGAAGCTGAATACCTGGACGATAACGGACACCGCTTCGATGACGAAGATTCCACCTACTACGGCCAATAGCAGCTCCTGCTTACAGCAGATTGCGACGACGCCGAGCGTGCTCCCAATCGATAGGGAACCGGTATCGCCCATAAAGACTCTGGCCGGATGGCAATTGAACCACAGAAAGCCCAGACCTGCCCCGGCCAGCCCTGTGCAAAGAACTGTCAGCTCGCTGCTCTGCGGGTAGTAAGGCAACTCCAGATAGGTCGCTACAACCACGTTACCGGCAGCATACGCAAGGATTGCATAGGTTGTCGCGACTGTGACCGTGCAACCGGTGGCTAAACCATCCAGACCGTCCGTCAGATTCACGGCATTCGAGGCGCCCACTACCACAAGCGCAAAGAAAAGAATGGTCAGCCAACCGAGATTGGGGATGATCGGCTCTTTGAAAAACGGGATGTAAAGCTCTTTGGCCTGGATCTCCAGAGACGGATTGGTGAGGAAGAACGTGGTAACGACTGCGGCCAGAAAGAACTGGCAGATCAGTTTTATTCGGCCGGGAACGCCATCCGATTTCTTTTTTGTGACCTTTAGATAGTCATCGGCAAAACCAAGGCCGGCGGTGAAAACAATGGTGAAAAGACAGAGCCAAATGAAGCTGTTGTCCGGTCGCGCCCAAATCAAGGTGCTGATGACAACGGATCCCATTAAAAGGACACCGCCCATGGTGGGCGTCCCTTTCTTCGAGCCGTGCAGTTCGTAAAGCCGATGCACCTCTTCGGCGGTGCGAATAGGTTGGCCGAATTTGAGCGAGGTGAGCTTGCGAATGACCCAGCTGCCGCTAACTAAGCAAAGCAAGAACGCGGTAATCCCAGCGCAAACAGCCCGGAATGAGACATATTGAAACACGTTAAAGCCGGTACTGACGGGATGTGGGCCCTGGCTCAGGTGATAAAGGTAATACATCATTGCGCCCTCCTTTGGCCCGAGGTTCGGGCCGCTTCAAGCAGCGGAATGATTTGATCGATGGCGGCGCTCCGGCTGCCCTTCAGCAGAAGAAGGTCCCCCGGCTCTAAAATTGTGTTCAGGAGATCGGCCGCTTCAGCGTTGCTTTTGGCCGTCCGACTTTCTGTCAATCCGGCAGCAAGGGCGCTTCTAGCAATCGGATACGCTGTTTCACCAACCGCAACCAGTACGTCAAATCCGTGCTCAGCCGCCGCTCTCCCTACCCTCTCATGGCCAACCAGGCTCTCTTGGCCGAGTTCACCCATTCCCCCCAGGGCGGCAACCCGACGACCATTTGCCGGCAGGCTCGCAACAGTCCTGAGCGCGGCAATCATTGAGTCAGGATTCGCGTTGTACGCGTCGTTAACGATAGAGATCCCCCCCAGTGCCTTTACCTGCAATCGTCCCGATGGAAGGGCCGTCTTCGCTAACCCGGCGGCGCACTCGGCTAGCGACAAGCCAAACGTCAAACCGATTGCGACTGCCTGCAAAGCATTGACCACCATGTGCTCGCCCAGCACCGGCAAATGCACTCGATGTTCCTCTTTTTGCGTTGCGATGGTGAATTCTTCTCCCTCAGGGCTATGCCTGATACCTCGAGCCCGGATTTGCCCTTTGTCTAATCCGACTGTCACGACCTGGGCCTGGCAGCGTCCGGCAATCCAGTCGGCAAAATCGTCGCTGGCGTTCAACACGACCACGCCTTCCTTGAGGACGCTTTCTGCCAAAACAGCCTTTTCGCGGGCGATCCCTTCCCGGCTCCCGAGAAACTCGATGTGGGCAACCCCGATGTTCGTAACGATTGCGTGCTGGGGTGACGCGATGCCGACTAAGCTGGCGATTTCTCCGGGATGGTTTGTTCCGTATTCGATAATCGCGACCTGATGGTGGCGCTCAAATCGCAATACGGAGAGCGGCACCCCGATGTGATTGTTCATGTTGCCGACCGTCTTAGTGACTTGAAATTTTTCACTCAAAACCGAGGCCACCATTTCCTTGGTACTCGTTTTGCCGTTGCTTCCTGTAATCCCCACGATCGGGATCTGGAATTTTCGACGATAGTTTGTCGCCAAGGTCTGCAGACCAACCAACGAATCAGGCACCTCGATTTGCGGCAGATCCGGTAATGCTTGATTCACCTTTTCCACCAAAGCGGCAACAGCCCCTTGTTCGAACGCGGTCGCCAGGAAATCATGCGCGTCAAACCGCTCGCCGCGCAAAGCGACGAAGAGTTGGCCGGGCTGGATCGAGCGGGTATCAGTCGAAACTGCGGTAACCACTCCTGAGCCGGAGCCAAACAACTTTCCGGAAGCCAAGCCGGCGATTTCAGCGACGGTGCTAGGTTCCATATTCCCCTAATTTAACTGGGTGGTCTTCCAATGCTCTCAGGGCCACCTCGATGTCATCGAACGGCACCGTGTGATCTCGGAACTCTTGATATTTTTCGTGACCCTTTCCGGCGATCAACACAATGTCCCTAGGCTGGGCCAAAGTGATTGCGCGGCTGATGGCTTCCCGCCGGTCGACGATGATTTCAAATTTTCGTTTTTTGAAACCCGCTACGACTTCATGAATGATCGCCTCGGGATCTTCCTTACGCGGATTGTCTGAGGTCACAATGGAGTAATCCGCAAATTGATCGGCCACCGCTCCCATCAGCGGCCGTTTGGCCCGATCCCGGTCGCCTCCACACCCAAACACCACGATCAGGCGGCCAGGATTCAGATCACGGCAAGTCTTGATCACGTTCAATAGCGCATCGTCCGTGTGCGCATAATCGACAAAGACTTGAAACTGCCGCTTGGCCGGAACCGCTTCCAGGCGCCCGGGAATTTGCGGGGCGCGAGCCAATGCTAAAACTGAGGACCGAATATCGATGCCCAGGGCAGACGCCGTGGCCAGCGCCGCCAACGAGTTATAGATATTGAATCGGCCGATTAGAGGAACCCGGACCAAATAGCTCTTCCCCTTTACATCGAGTTGATAAGAGGTGCCCGTAGATTCGACTCGGTAGCTGCTTGCTCGGAAGTCAGCTCGAGCACCCATTCCGTAGGTCACCAAATTCAACCGATCAGAGAAACGAGCCACCAATTGCTGGCCGTAAGGGTCATCAACATTGATTATCCCGATCCCGGATTTCGGCGTCTCATCACTGATCTTTTCGAACAGCTTTTCCTTCGCTTGGAAGTACTCTTTCATTCCTCGATGAAAATCGAGATGGTCCTGAGTGAGGTTGGTGAAGACAGCAGCTCGAAACCGCATTTCGTCGACTCGGTTTAAAGCCAGCGCGATCGAGGAAACCTCCATCGCCAGATTAACGCAACCGGCCTCCAAGGCTTGGGAAAAAAGTTGCTGCAAGTCGACGGACTCGGGCGTTGTCCGTTGAGCCGGCAAGATTCGTTCCCCGATCTGGTAAGAGACGGTGCCGATGACACCAGTCCGTTGCCCGGCTCGTTCCAGAAGATGCTTAATTAAGAAGGTAGTCGTGGTTTTACCGTTTGTACCGGTCACGCCCACCAGTTTTAGCCGGGTAGACGGATCATCGTAAAAAGTTGCCGCCAGACGTGCCAGCGCGTCACGGGAATCTTTTATCTGGATATGGGTCGCTCGTGTTGTCAGGTGCGGTTTCTGCGAGACCACGGCGGTTGCCCCCCTCTCAATGGCTTGCTCGATAAAAGCATGCCCATCCACCTGGTTCCCTTCGATCGCACAAAACAAGCTTCCTGGAGCAACCTGGCGCGAGTCGTAACAAATAGCGGTTACATCTCGGGCAAGCGACCCGGTAACTAAGGGCTTTTCCAGACGACGAATTAATTTCTCCAGCTCCATATCTGATCGATTAACCACGCCCGGCCAGAGTTGAAGTCAATTTTTTCGGTGTCTCAACTAAACCAGGGGGCTCCACTGGTGCGGTTGGTTGCAATTCAAGATAATCCGCAGCTCGTTTGGCGATTCTAGCAAACACCGGGGCGGCTACCTTGCCACCGTACGCTCTGGGGATGTCAGGAGCATCAATCACCACCAACAGAGCGAATTTCGGGTCGTCTGCGGGCAGGAATCCCACGAAAGAAACCACATACTTCCCCTCCATATAGCCGCCTCGCGGATCGATTTTCTGCGCCGTCCCGGTTTTGCCGGCAACCGTGAAGCCGGGAACCGCAGCGTCCTTCGCCGTCCCGTTTTTGCTAACTACGTCCTTCAGGGCCGAAACAATCTTTTTAGCCGTGTCGGCAGAAATGACTCGGCGGACCTGCACCGGGGAATAGGTCACCACGGGTCTGCCATCGGGGTCGTCGATCTCTGAAACAATCATCGGTTTCATGAGAGTACCGCCGTTCGCGATCGCAGACATGGCGCTAACGAGTTGCAGAGGGGTGACGGCAACGGATTGCCCCATAGGCACACGCGTAATATCTAGCTCGCTCCAGCGGTACGGCGGATTTACCAAGCCGGGAATCTCCCCAGACAAGGAAATACCCGTACCCTCGCCGAACCCATAACGCCGAATGTATTGGTAGAATCGATCTTTACCGAGCTGGATTGCGAGCTTCGCGGCTCCGATGTTACTCGAATGCGCCAACACTTGATGCAGGGTCAGCATCCCCATGGGCTCGTCATCGTGAAGAATATGGCCGGCGTAGAAATAAGCTCCGTTCTCGCAATAGATCTTGGTTTCCGGGGTCGCGACTTTCTCTTCAACTGCAGCTGAGGTGACAACGATTTTAAACGTTGACCCCGGTTCGTACATATCGGTAATAGGGCGATCCTTTTGTTCGTCCGGAGTAGAGACGCCTGGGTTATTACAGTCAAAACTCGGCCGGCTGGCCATCGCCAGGATCTCTCCAGTCGTCGGGCGAATCATCACCGCAGCTTCCATCTGGGGTTTGTATTGAGCCCAAGCGGCATCTAATTCGCTCTCGACGATGTTTTGCAGCTCCAAATCAATGGTCAGCCTGACATCGCAGCCGTCTTTAGCCGGGGTCTCCAGGCCGCGATACTGGACCAATTCATGACCTTTTTGGTCTTCCTCCAGATAGCGGAATCCGTTGGTCCCTTTTAGGAAATCTTGCATCGATCTTTCGATCCCGAGCCTTGGTTCATGACCCGCATCGAGAAAACCGATGACCTGAGCTAATAAGCTCCCGTTCGGATAAAGCCGATCAAAATTGAGGTCAAAATAAATACCGGCCAGCTGCTTTTGGCCTTTAGTAATTTTGTCAATGTTCTCGTAGACCTCTTCCGAGACACCTCTCTTCAGGACCCTCGATTCCGTTTTCTTGTCCGCTATGGTTTTAGCGACAACGGCTTTCAGCTTTGCTTCGAGCTCAGCTGGATCCATTTCCAACTGACCAGCGATTGCCTGCGCCAAAGCAGCCGGGTTCCGAATATGCGAACCGTCGGCAGCCACGTCGTAGATGCGCCGGTTCTCGGCGAGCGGTTCGCCGCGACAACCACGGATGACCCCGCGACGCGCGTAGATGATTTGCTTGTGGACATGCTTTTCCGCGGCAAGCGCTACATACACATCGTGCTGGATGACCTGGAGATAGATGAGTCTGACTGAAAACAGACTAAACACTCCCACCAGGGCGAAGCAGACGATGGCAGCTCTGGCTTGCTCATTCCGATTCATTTTCTAAAGGGCCGATTGGAGACAACACGGAGGTCGTCTCCATTCGGATAGTCTTGGTTAAGGCGAACGACTTGATCAGTCGTAATCGGGACAAGACCAAAAGAGTTTTCCGCCAATTTCTTCTTTATCGCCGGCAAAGAGGTGAGGCTGTCGATCTGTAGCTGCATGCCCTCGTTGTCCTTGCGGATTTCGGCCAGATCATGTTCCAGTTTGATCTGTTCGTCTCCCGAGAGCTTTAGCTGGTTCTTCAGGTAGACATAGCTTATGCCGGCGGATGCGATAAACACCGCCGCAATAATGACCTTACACAGAGATGCGATCCGTATGGATGTAGCGGGCGCCCGTCGGTAGGAATTCATAGTGTGTTACGCTCAATGACTCGGAGCTTGGCGCTGCGAGCTCGTGGGTTCCTCAGCTTCTCCTCAGGCGACGCCTCGATTGGCCTCGTCGTGATCAGCTTAAAATTGAATGCCGGATTGGGCCGCGGTGCAGGCCATTCCGGGCGATCGATCCATTCTTGCGAAACTTTACGAAAATAATGTTTTACAATTCTGTCTTCGAGCGAATGAAACGTGATCACCGCCAGCCGCCCTGCGGACTTCAACCATCCCGCGAGAGCTGGTAACGCCTGCTCTAAGACCCCAAGCTCATTATTAACTGCGATCCGCAGCCCCTGGAATACTCGAGTAGCCGGATGTCGAGGTCCCCTTCGCGGAACGACCTCCTCCACCGCCTTGGCCAGATCTGTTGTGGTTTGAAAAGGCCGTTCTGAGCGCTTTCGTACCAAATGCCCGGCGATTCTTCTGGCCGCTGGTTCCTCGCCCAATCGGCGGAAGATATCGATCAATTCCTCCTCTGGAGCTAGGTTCACCAAGTCCGCTGCTCGCAGGCTAATATTTGGTCCCATTCGCATGTCGAGCGGACCCTCCTCTTGAAAACTGAAGCCGCGGTAAGCAGTATCGAGCTGGTGCGACGACACGCCGAGGTCCATTAAAATCCCGTCAAACGCTGCCACACCAAGCGCTTCGAAGTGTCGAGGCGCCTCCACAAAGTTGGCCCTGATCAGGTGCAGTCGAGAACCGAACTCCGCTAAATGACCCAACACTTCGGAGATGGCTTCAGGGTCCTGATCCGAGGCTACCACGTCCGCGCCGGCTCCCAGCAAAGCGCGGGTATGGCCGCCCCCTCCCAAAGTGGCATCAAAAAAAAGCTTTCCCGGACTCGGGTTCAGCAACTCGATAGTCTCCGCTAACAAGACTGGTTCGTGGAAAGGCCTAGGCTGTCCCGCGTTCCGCACCATGACTTCTTTTTCTAGCAAACCGATCATGTTCTCCTCCGGACAAACCAAATTTTTGCACCAACGGGCCGGTTCTTGCCGTCAGATTCCAAGCACTCCCAACATGTGATGGAACGTTGGCGCGTCCTCTTCCCTTACCTTTTGCCATGCCCCTGGACTCCAAACTTCGAACCGCGAATGGCTGCCCACTAAGATGACTTCCACTTTGAGGCCAAGCTGACGACAGTGCTCCTCGGGCAAGATGATCCGGCCCTGCTTATCTGTCGTCAGATGTTGAGCTCGCGAATAGAACTGTCGAATGAATCGCTGAACATCCTGGGCTGAAAACCTAGAATCGCTCTTGGCCCGTGCTGCGACTTCGTGCGCCACCGCAATGGGCATCACCATTAAACAGCCATTCTCTGGATTAGGTACGGCAAAGAACTCATCCACCTCACCGCTCCGCCAACGCGCGGGGATAGTGACGCGATTTTTCGCGTCCAAGGCGTGCCGGAATTCCCCGGCAAAGATTGGCTGAGAGGTGTTGGGATCCATTGTTCAGCATGGCTATCCAACCATTTTGAACCACAATGCCCCACTTTTACCCACCAACCCCCATTCGGGTCAATGAAATTCGTGCGGATTTAGAACATTTTGTGGCTTCAAGCGCGAGGGACCACCGTGCGCGTGGAATCAGGAACGCCCGCAGCGATGCGAACGGATGGGACTTATGGGACTAATAGGACTTATATGCGGCCGATCGGCCCTGTCCTATAAGTCCCATTGGTCTTATAAGTCCCATCCATGACCGGCATGCTAAACACCCACCATACGCCTGACGATTTCAGGCCCAACGGCCTCCAATTTTTACAAGAACAACCGATTTTTGACGGGTAATTTAATGAAAATCGGCTGAATTCCCCTCGTTTTGAATACTTTATATGCTATACTGGAAGTCCCTATGGCTATTCAGAAGAAAAACGCCTTCTCCCGCCGACTGCCAGATCTAGTGACCGAGGAGCTAGTCTCCGTTCTGTCGCAAAAAAAATCGTTCGAGTTCAAGCAATTGTTTGAAGTCGTTCATGAAAATTTACGACAGCGTAACGCGGCCAGCGGCGGTGAAGAGATGTTGCGTTTGAGAGCTTACGAAAAACTTCAAAATTTGGTGGCGCGCGGTGTTGTGAAAAAGAACGGTAAAAGCTACAAAGGGGACGCAGCCGCATTAGCAGCGATGGCTGCAACCACAGCCCAGGCCGCCGCAGCTATCGTCTCCAAAACGTAATATCTAGGAATGGCCCAAGATTACCTTCCGATCCTCATTCAAGTCCTTTTCGCGATCGGATTCGCCGGGTTCGCCTTATTCCTTAGCGTAGTCATCGGTAGGGTTGGTAAGCGAACCCCTATCAAGGATACAGCCTACGAGTGTGGAATGTTACCGGAAGGCGAGGCTCAGCCTCGCTTTAGCGTGAAGTTCTACCTGGTGGCGATGCTCTTTATCCTCTTCGATATCGAGATCGTTTTCATGTACCCGTGGGCGGTCGTCTATCGCGATTTCGTCGCCAAATATAGTGCCCTGCCCATCTTCGGCAGTATGCTTGGCTTTGTCGTGATCCTGTTGGTAGGGTTCGTCTACGCGGTGAAAAAAGGCGCTCTTGAGTGGAGACGGTAGTAGGCCACTAGTAATCAGTAGTCAGTAATCAGTTTTAGGAGCTAGGAGCTAGGAGAGGCGCTGAGCGTATCCGAGCCGATTCTTCCGATTCGGCGCGTGCGCTTAGCTCGCCTGCCCTATAGGCCTCATTGGTCCTATAAGTGCCACCGGCGCGCAGGCCCAAACAGATACCAGAACCTTGTGCGCTAATACTCCCACGCCCCTGCTAGCTCCTAGATTCTAGCTCCTAGCTCCTAAACTGATTACTGATCACTCTTTACTGCTCACTGAAGAATGACTGCCAAGCGGGTCATCTACGAGGGCCGCGTCCAAGGCGTGGGGTTTCGGTTTTCGGTTAAGGAGATCGCTCACGGTTACGAGGTTGCAGGTTGGGTCCGGAACCTGCCGGATGGTCGCGTCCAGCTAGAGGCTCAAGGAGAACAGTCAGAAATCGACGGCTTCCTGCAGGGCATCGAAGACTCACACCTGCGGGCTCATATTCGGCGGAAGGTCGTAACGCCGATCGAGCCTGCGGGGGGACTGAAAGGATTCCAAATCCGCGCTTAGGAGCGCTTTGTGCGCACAACTGCGTAGGCCGTTCGGCATCTCCAACCAGCTACGCGGGTGCTTTTCTTACTTGGCGTAGTACTCCAACACTCCCACACTCCGCGTGGCCGGATTCGAGGACAGCCTGTCCGACGAAGCCTATGCTCTATGTTGCCAAACCGCTCGAAGTCGGCCTCGCAAGCGAGGCGCGCTCCACAACCGGGACGTTGGCGAAGTCGGAAGGACGACGACGAGGACAGCCTGCCCGACGTAGCTTGTGGTCTGTAAGCTGCAACCCCTGTTCGGCAGCGAAGTCGGGAGAACGAAGCGCCTTGTGAGGAGCCTCGCCCCACCAAGGCCTATATGCATTTGTGGACGCTAAACAGTATAAATCCTAGACGCTCTCCGTTTTCGGACCAATATTCGTGCGAAAGATGCGCTTCGCGATTTTCGGCGACATCCACGCAAACTTTGAGGCGTTCGAGGCCGTTCTCGCCGATGCCAAGCGAGAAAAGTGTGACCGCTTCATTTGCCTGGGGGACGTTGTGGGTTACAACGCAGATCCTCAGGCCTGCCTGGCGATCGTAAGGGAACTTGATTGCCCAGTAGTGAAAGGCAACCACGATGAGTACGCCTCCAGCCATTGTTCGCTAGAAACCTTCAACCCGTTGGCAGAATCGGCGATTCGATGGACGCGGGAGACCCTGACTCCAGCGGAGAAAGAGTTTTTGGGCTCCCTCCCCCTAACGGCCGATGTGGAATCGTTCACGATCGTCCACGCCACCCTGGATAGTCCTGGGGATTGGGGCTATGTCCTTAATCAACTGGATGCCGCGGCCAGTTTCTCGCGACAAGAGCGGCCGCTTTGCTTCTTCGGTCATACCCATTCCCCGCGCCTCTTTGTTAAGGACGGATCCGTCGTTGGATTCCCTCTTACTGAGGTCAAGATCGAGCCAAACAAGCAATATTTTATCAACGTCGGAAGCGTTGGTCAGCCACGAGACGGGGACTGGCGTGCTGCGTACGCGATCTACGATCTTGGTTCTAAAAAGGTGACCCTTCGCCGTCTCAAGTACGACATAGAGAAAGCTCAGGCGAAAATCAGAAACGCCGGCCTGCCAGTAAAGCTAGCGGATCGGCTGTTTCTTGGGCGATGACGCCGGATACCATTCTCCTGGTCAAGCCAAGCTCTCTCGGGGATATCGTCCACACATTACCCGCGCTGAGATTCGTCAAACAGTCGTTCCCGAGAAGTAAAATCTATTGGGTCGCGAACACAGAGTGGAGCCCGCTGCTTGAAGATAACCCGGACTTGGAAGGCGTTATCCGGTTTCCCCGAAGGAGTTTTCGCGGTCTTAGAGGGGTGATCCGGTTCTGGCAGTGGTGCCAAGAGTTGGGCAAGCTGCGGGCTGATCTGGTACTCGATTTTCAAGGCCTCTTTCGGAGCGCCTTGATCTCGCGGAGCGCGGGTAGCCGACTGGTATTGGGTTTGGCTGACGCGCGGGAGGGAGCTAGATTTTTTTATCAAAAGGCCGCTCCCGTAACGCCGACCCAGCATGCGGTCTTGCGTTATCTGGCTCTGGCCGCGCTCGCCGGCGCGGATGTCTCCGGTCAAATCGAGTTCACATTACCCCAGGGCCGTCCGATACCAAATTTTGAGCTACCAAATCAGTTTGTCGTCCTTCACCCTTTTTCAAGGGGAACCGGCAAATCGTTAGGTGAAGCCGAGATTTACCAGTTAACCGCAGCACTGGCTCCCATTCCTGTCATTATCGTTGGGAAGGCTGACTCTCCGATCTCCTTTGCTCGGAACGCAGCCTCACTAGTTAACCTAACCGATCTGGAACAGCTAATCTGGCTGCTGCGCAAGGCCGCCTTCGTAATCAGCGTCGATAGCGGACCAATGCACCTGGCAGCAGCCGTATCGCGCGAGATTCTATCAATCCATTTTTGGAGTGACCCCAGAAAAGTCGGACCATTCCGGCCGGACGCCTGGATCTGGCAAGACAACAAGATATTACGTAAGGAAGAGCTGCCCGAAGAGTCACGAGAAGGAGACAGATCGGTGCGGCCGCGTCCGGAGCAGATCGCGTTGTTCATCCGGGAACGACTTGGAATAGGAGCTAGGAGCTAGAATTCAGGAGCCAGGAGGGGCGGTGGGCCCTATCTTGGTAGATGCCATGGTGTTGTCAGGCTGCCGGATCAACAGCAGCCTGACAAACAATGATTGAATACAAACTCAAGGCGGCACCGACCGCCGTAAGCCAGGAAAAGAACAGCCAAAAGGAAGCGAAGGCAAACCGGATCGTGCTGGGAGTCGATGCGCACCTAAAGAGCTATCAGGCGGCCCGCAAGATCGATAACGGGGCTGTGGGAGTAGCCCAGACATTCGGGAGCAAGGAAGCGTTGTTGCTTTACGTTGAGAAGCAGCGAGAGCAAGCCAAGGAAGTGGTGGTGGTCTACGAAGCCGGGCCGCTGGGGTACTCGCTGTATCGGCAGTTAAAGGCAAGCGGGATTGAGTGCCTGGTCTGTGCACCCCGCAGCGGAGAGCAGAAGAGGAAGCGGGGCAAGAACAACTCAATTGATGCGCGAACCTTAACCAGTGATCTGAGCAATTATCTCAATGGCAATGAGCAAGCGCTGCAACTGGTCAGAATACCGAGGGAGGCTCAAGAGCAGGCTCGAGTGGAAAGTCGCCAGCACGATGCGCTGGTGCAAGAACGCCAGCGCATCGGCGTCATGGGCAACTCCCTTTTGCTGAGCCAGGGCTACCAGAGCTGGAGCAATTGGTGGCGGCCCAAAGCTTTTGAGCACTTAAGCAAGGGGGTGGCGCCTTGGATTGTAAAACATCTTGGTCGCTGGGTTGGGATATTACGCGAGCTAGACCAGCAAATTGAGCAAGCCAAGGCAGAGCTAACCAAGCAGTACCAAGGCCCACGGCCAAAGGGGATGGGAGCTCCCAGCTTGGCGCAATTGAATGCTGAAGTACTGGATTGGAATCTTTACTCAACTGAACGCAAGATCGGCTGCTTAGCCGGGATGGTGCCCAGTGAATGGAGCAGCGGAGAGAGCCAACGCTTGGGTGCAATCACCAAAGTGGGACTACCGGCTCTGCGGCGCATCATCACCGAGATGGTCTGGCGGATGATCCTCTTCCAGCCCGAGTATAAAGCGGTGCAAAAATGGCGTGAGCTACTGGAGGGCTCTAACCGAGGACTGAAGAAAAAAGCCGTGGTGGCCATCGGCCGGCAACTGATCGTCGATATCTGGCGGCTACAAACCGGTCGTATTACTGCCCAGCAATTGGGTCTCATCATGATCGAGGGCTAAAACCATTTTAGAAGTGACCCGAAGACTCGGGTTTTAACTTGGGGCTCTGCCCCAAACCCCGGTTCGGGGGAAACAGGAGCAAGCTGGCGCCTCTAAAGAGGCCCCATGGTTAAGGGAGAAGCTGACACAGCACTAGACTAAACATTTTAACTCTGGACTTTGGAACGGCGCGCGCTCGTGCTCGCCCCTGGGCTTTAAAAGCCCGTTGGTAGATTGGGCGCGCTCGTTCCTCTTGAGCGATGCGTATAGAGCATCTTGCGCTGTCAAACCCTGACAGGCCGGATAGGAGGCTGCCTTGTCCCAATCGAGCTCGGAGACATGAGCCACAAGAGGAAACGTACCAACCGTCGCAAACCGGCTCGATCTCTGAACTAAAAATTTTGGCAACTACGTTGCTCTACAAAAGATGACAAACCGCTAAAAACACGCAGGGTAGCTTGACAACACCATAGGGGGGCGAGGCTCCCGGAGAGCCCTGCGATTCTCCAGGGTGGGTGGCACAAACGCCAAAATACAAATGCGCAAGGCCAAGGAAACGCGCCGAGCCGTACCCACAGTAAACCACGGCTCGGCGCGCTTTGAAGTGTAGCAACATTCTCCGGAGGTTTAATATTGGACGCTGCGCGATAACTTTGAGTTCTTTCGGGAGCCTCGCCCCACCAAGATAGGGCCCACCGCCCCCTCCTGGCTCCTAGATTCTAGCTCCTAGCTCCTGTTCTACTTTCCGCTTTAAATAACCCCAGAAGCATCTATCTAACACCATATGCCTTCGTTCGACATCGTGTCGGAAGTCGACAAGCAAGAGATCGACAACGCCCTCAACCAAGCTAAGAAAGAGCTGAGTACCCGATTTGACTTCAAGGACAGCAAAGCCTCGATCGAGCGCACCAGCCCCGACGTGCTTGAACTAACAGCCGAAGATGCCGCCAGATTGCGGTCTTTGATGGAGATCATGGTTGGCAAGCTGGCTAAACGCGGCGTCGATTTGCGCAACGTCGAACGGAAAGATCCGGCAATTTCCCCCTTAGGGCACGCGCGCCAGGAAATTCATATAAAACAAGGGCTCGAGGGAGATAAGGCAAAAGAGATCACCAAAGCGATCAAAGCTGAAGGAATAAACGTGCAGTGCCAATTACAGGATCGCCAGATCCGAGTCTCCGGAAAAAAGAAGGATGATCTGCAGACAGTGATCCAGTTTTTGCGGAAAAAAGATTTCGGCGTAGCGCTGAATTTTAAGAACTTCCGAGATTAGGAGTTCGGTAGGGCGAGGCTCCAACAGACAAAGTAAGCAGTAAGCAGTAAGCGGTTTTAGGAGCCAGGATCCAGGAGGTGCTCAGCCCGGAATGCGCGGCGTATCAATCCGGGCTTTCTCCGACGCAATTCTTGCCTGAAACTCTGGAATCTGAAGAATCCTGTCCTTCCTCTATTAATTAATGACAAAGTGATTTGCTTTTGAAACCGGCGCTTTCGTCGGCTCAGCGTGTGGCCCAGCCGAAAAACCTCCTGATTCCTGGATTCCGGCTCCTGCCTCCTAGACTGCTTACTGCTTACTGCTTACTGCTTACTGCTTACTTTGTCCGCCGGAGCCTCGCCCTACCGAACTCCTACCCAAACGGACAACGCCTCGCGCTTCCCTCGGCCCAACGCTTCGGTTGCGCCAGAAAGTTCGGCTTCACCGTTCGGTCTTTGAACGAGCGGTGAAAGACTGGTGTAGTGGCCCCTGATATTGGAGGCACAATCCAGCTCCAATCCGCATAAACGCAGCGTCCCGCTTCCTTCTCTCTATTCTCATGAAGTAGAAACTGCTTGGTAACGGTGTGGTGATCGACCATCGCTACCCCAGCCTCGGCGAACGACCAAAGAACAGCATCGTTCAGCTCGATAAGAGCTCGGTCCTTCCATAGGTTCCGATTAGAGCCGACATCCATTCCAAGAAGTCTGCCAATCTCAGGCAAAACATTGTAACGGTCTATGTCCGCCAGATCGCGCGCACCGATCTCGGATCCGACGTACCACCCGCTAAAGGGAGCTGCCGGAAATGAAACGCCTCCAATTTCGAGAAGCATCCCGGAGACCGCCGGCAAGGCGAACCATTTTAAACCCATTTGCTCAAACCAGCCGTAGCGAGGGTGGCGAATCGGGACTTCCAAGACGTCATCAAACGGTAAATCAAACCAATGGACTGTGCTGTCCATCTCGATCACGATCGGCAGTAGGTTAAAACGGCCTCGCGGTGGTCCCTTCCAACCCAGCGCTTCAATCCGGTGGGTGAAACCAAGATTGATCGGATCTCCTAAGACCGATCCGTCGGCTTGTCGATATCCGGCGTAGCCGATCAACTGCCGGTTCCAAATCCTAACCCGTGGTTTTTCGACGGATCCGGAAGCGAAAACCGAGACCATCGGAACGATGCGCCCGCCGTTTGTGGAAAACTCAACATGGTCGACCAGCGCGGCAAACACCTCTTGCGGAGTATTTAGGTGCCTCAGGTCTCGAACCAACAGATTCTCCCACAGTAATCGGCCAACACACCGAGTGCTATTTCGCCAGGCTACTTTCGCTCCGTATACCAGCTCCTCCCGGCTCAGGTAATCCAACTGGCCATCCCGAATTTGTTTCCTGACTTGTGCCCACCGCGAGTTGAAAACCTCGGATGAGCCGGAGCTCATCCCTAACGTTTCAGAATAGAACTGGTCGAGCCATTTACGAGCCTCTTCCAGAAGAAGGGTCGCATGGGCGCCATCATTGACCTCGGCTGGATCATCTCGGATCACAGCCGCCTGCTTCCGAATTTGCTTCAGGCGGCGCTGCCCGATCATGGCGCGTGGATCAGCGTCGTTTTTCATTTCGTCCTATGCTTTTGAAAGTTCCGTAACCGCGGCGCGCTGGCCCCGACTGTTTCGGCGGCGCTGCCGTAGCCGATCAAAAAATTGGGTTCGCCGCCAAGTCGCGAATTCTTTGTCGTAGACCTTCGCCATCAAATCGCGGAGCCCGGTTTCCAGCGTCTCTACCGTCATCCTGTCGGGCCGAAAATTGACATCGAAAAGCGTACACCGATTCCACGCTCGCGGGTAAAGCAAACGACCCTCACGCTCCAGACGCTTGTAGAGGGGAGTTCCTGCGAACGGTGTCAGAACGGTCAACTGAACCTCGAAGAGAGCGGTTTCCTGGATAAACCGCCAAACCGCTTCAAAAGTCTCCGGACCCGACCCATCCAAGCCGAGGATGAAACAGCCGTTCACCGTAATACCATTGTCTTGGATCCGGCGAATAGCCGCACGGTAGCGCTCTACCTGTTTCACTTTCCAATTGGCTTTCTGTTCCAACCCATCCATACCCGCGATAACCGGGCTTTCCAGGCCTATCAAGATCTGGGAGCAACCGCTTTCCCGCAGGAGCCGAAGCAACTCCGGATCGTCGGCCACCGAGATATCCGTTTCGGTAAACCAATGAATATTTTCAGCGGCCAACGCTCGAACCAAATGCTTTCCCCGAGCCCGGTTCGCGAAGGTGTTGTCATCCGCTAGCTCGATAAAAGGATGGCTCCACAGCTTTTTGATCTGGTGAAGCTCAGCCACCACCCGATCGATTGGTTTAGTCCGGAATTGTGGCGCTATGCGGATCGACGCGGCGCAAAATTCGCACTTGAACGGACATCCGCGCTGGGTCTGCACCGTTATTCGGTTGTATTGCGCCGGATTGAGCAGATCGAAACGGGGCATGGGTGAGTTTGCCAGGTCGAATTGCGATCCCTCGTTCTTGTAAACGTGCTGCATCCGGCCAGCTTCCCAATCCTCTAATAGCTTCGCCCAGACCGGTTCCGCTTCACCGATGACAATAGCGTCCGCATGTTCAAGGGCCTCTTGCGGCTCCGCCGACACATGCAGACCGCCCATGATCACACAACTTCCCTCGGTTCGGTACCGGTCGGCTAACGCATAAGCTTCTTCGACCTGTGCTGCCAGGCTGGAGATAGCCACCAGATCGAACGGACCGGGCGGCTTATCCAGCTTATTGATGTCAAAAACATCGTGATAAGAGATTTCGAATCGATCAGGCGTCAACCCTGCCAACGTTAGAAGCCCAAGCGTTGGTAATGAGGCAATCACCTTACCGCGATCGACAAATCCGGGCAGGGTCAGCCCTAAACTAATGAGCTCTGGGTTCACAACGCGAACTCCGCTCATCGCAATCAAACCAATCGTTTTCATGAGTGTGGCCAATGCCAGAGCAAAAGGGAAACCGACGTGCCCAAGCTGAGCACCGGCACCGGAAACAAATGACGAAGCCAGGAACGCCACGCCGAAAGGAAACAGCACACCGGCATCGTGACCTGACCGATAAAAAACCATCTTCCCGCCAACCGAACCGTATCCGCATCGAGTGCCAGTTGGCGAACGGTGATTCCTAGTAAGACGCTTAGGATCCCGAGACCGAAGAAAGAGATATGACCAAGGCGAACCAATCGCCGGGGAAAGCTGTTGTAACCCCCGAGCCATTGTTCTTGATGAAAGAAAAGACCGATCACGGCGCCGGACACAATTCCGGCTACCATCCCGATCCAGCCCCAATAGAGGCTATTATAAGGTAACCAATTCATCGTGCCGGATCCTAGTGTTGAATCCGGCCATTGCGGTAATTGAAGAAATTTGGTCGGTTATCAGGAGAATCGATGAGCGCATCGGCGTGTGGGAGTGTCGGCGTATCGGCGTGGTTAAGGCCACAAGACGGTCGTTCTCGTCCTCGTCGTCGTTCTTCCGACTTCGCAAACGTCCTGGTTGTGGAGTGCGCCTCGGTTGCGAGGGCCGACCTCGAGCGGTTGGCAACATAGAACGTGGGCTTCGTCGGACAAGCTGTCCTCGAAAGCGGTTATTGGTTCCAGCGCCCGGTTTTGCTCCAACGCACCGGAGGGGAGCCGCCTTGCAGAATGGCTAGCCCTATGAGATGGCAACAAGCGGCTCCCGGGAAGAGCCCAGCGTATTCCATTACCGCTCGGCCTTTCGGAAATGGGGCTTGCAGAGCTGATAGAACAAACGCATCAGGGACCGTTCCCGAGAGCCGCCTGTCTACCCCGAATGCTTTCGGTGGCTAGCAACCGATAGAGCTTGCAGGCCTACAAAGCGGCTCCCCTCCAGGCTGCAGAGCAATTCGAAGCGCTGGGCAAGAAGACGTTTTTCGAGAACAGCTTGTCCGACGAAGCCCACGTTCTATGTTGCCAACCGCTCGAGGTCGGCCCTCGCAACCGAGGCGCACTCCACAACCAGGACGTTTGCGAAGTCGGAAGAACGACGACGAGAACGAGAACGACCGATTCGCGAACCTGACCCACGCCGATACGCCGAAACACCGGCACACCCACACGCCGTCAGCCTCCCTGCACAGGAGGCATCAGCGAAATCATGTCCCCAGTCTTTAGTACATAATCCCGCGCCACATACTCAATACCCGCGGCAATCAGCAGACAGTGGTCCCATTGCTTGAGGCCCGGCAGAAGGCCGTAGAGCTTCTCCAGCAACCCGGCAACGGTAGTACCGGGATCCAGGTCCAATTCTTCGGGGCCTTTCAGGTCACGCAGTTGAGAGAAATATTGCAAATGAATCGAGATCATGGGTGTCGCAGAACTCCGATTAGAGGCAAATTCCGGTACCGTTCCTGATAATCCAATCCGTATCCGACGACGAATTCATCCTCAATATCGAACCCCACGTAATCCGCTTCGATCGGACGTGCCCGTTTTTTAATTTTTCGCAGCAGTACACAGCTCTTGACGCTTAATGGACGGACATCCTGTCGGACGGCGCCGACGATGGCCGCCAAGGTATGGCCGCTGTCCAGGATGTCATCGAGAAGAAGCACGTGACGATCGCTCAGATTAGGTAAAGCAGCTCGATCAAAATCCACCTTACCAGAGGACTCCATTTTGTCGTAATAACTCCGCACCCGGAGACAATCGATCTGGAGCGGCAACGGGACTCTGCGGAGTAAATCCGCCATAAAGATCAGGCTCCCGTTTAGAATGGCCAGGACGGTTAGATCCTTTCCTTCGTAGTCCGCAGTAATCTGGGCGGCCAGCGTATCAAGCCGCCTCGCGATTTCGTCTTCACGAAAAAGGACTCGATCCAGGTCAGAATGCATCGGAAAGCCTAGCCTTAGCCTGGATCAGCCACAAATCGGTATGGCGAAAAACTCGGCGCGCCCCTGATCTATCGTTCTCGTCCTCGTCCTCGAAAACCTTTGGGTTCCAGCGTCCGGGTTTGGTCTGCCGCGCCGGAGGGGAGCCGCTTTGCAGGATGGCAAGCTCTATGAGATGGCAGCAAGCGGCTCCCGGGAAAGACCCAGCGTATTCCATACCGCTCGGCCTCTCGGAGATTTGGCTTGCAGAGGTGATAGAACAAACGCATCAGGGACCGTTCCCAGGAGCCGCCTGCTAGCAACCGATAGAGCTTTCAGGCCGATAAAGCGGCTCCCCTCCGGCGCTGCAGACCAATGCCTTAGGCTGGGACCGAAACCGGAATCGAGGACGACGACGAGAACGAGAACGAGGCCCTCTACGCCGCCACGGAAGGCAGATTCGCGGCCAACCGGCGACCATAACGCCGGATCGTTTTGATCAGGTGTGGCTTAGTTGTTTTGTCGGTGAAACGGATACCGTTGGTGGCTGCTAATCGACGTAACTCGCCAAAGGTTCGCTTAGCGATGGTGGTGGCGTACTCATCCTCCGACAAGCGGCCGAGCGCGTAGAATTCCTGCTGAAGTTGACCTTTCTCTTTCCCGGCCGGCGCAACATACGCCGCTTCAGCAAAGGCGTGCTTCAAGAACTTGGAAGCAGCGTCAGCCCGATCCTGTTCATGGACCGTTTCAACGAACTCTCGTTTGGCCGCCACTAATTCTTCGGCCTTTAAACGTTTGCTGCAGGCCTCTCGCAAAGCCTTCCTTAGAAGCTCTAACGACAGATGTTTCTTCGCAGCGGGCGATCTTAGCAAAGTTTCTAAAAACAACTCGCCGGACTTCCGGCTGGCCAGAAACCCATCCAAAGTCGCGTCAAAGTGCTCGATATCGGTTGCCAGCTTTACCGCGGACTTGCCAATAACGTCACCTTCAAGCTTGTTCCCATGTTTTTGGAGCCTTTCGGCAACGTGAAGAAGCTTACCCGCTAGCTCCTGATAGTTCATTTTCTATTCTGAAAGTGGGTTAGAAAGTTCTGGGTCAGATCGCTATAGTCCTGCGCCCCAATACACCCAGGCGCATACAATACCACTGGAAGATGCTCGCTGGTAGACTCCGCTACCCGGACACAATGGCGGATAAATGGCTGCAACAGACCCGCGCCCGACTCGAGAACGTGCCGATCTCTCAGTTGAGTCAGCATGATTTCCAGCTCGTTAATCGCCAAACGAAAGACGTTCCCAGTCTGGCGATAGTGGCTGACCACTACGGCCCCCACATTGGGGTGCCGCCGTTCACCCGCAGAATCAGTGTATTTGCCCCGTAACTCTTCGATGTACTCAGCTAAAACCTGAAACCCGGCCATGGATAGATAGTCGGGCACATAAGGAACCACACAGCTATCCGACAGAAAGATGGCGTTCTTAGTCGTAGTATAGAGATTCGGAGGACAGTCGAAAAAGACATAGTCATAGCGGTCGACATATTCTCTCAGCGCCCGATCCAGGATCCGGTAGACCGCCGGCGGCCGGATCTCGTGGATCCGATCCTCGATCCGCAAAAGCTCTACCGAAGCCGGCAAAAGGTGCAATTGTGGCAGCTCAACAAAGCCTGTCCAAGTGGTCACCCCTTTTACAATGGACTCATCGAAATTGAATCGATCCTTTCCCTGAATGGCATCGTCAAAAATCTCAAATGTGGAGCGTCTGCCCTTCGCCACGTGTTCACGCCAAACCTCGGGCCGCATTAACCAAAGGCTAGAATTGGATTGCGGGTCCAAATCGACGATGAGGACTTTCTTTTCATGCAGCTTCGCGATCGTGGCCGCGATATTGACTGCACAGGCGGTTTTGCCGACTCCACCCTTAAAATTGATAAATGCGAGGACCTTTGCGCTCATCGGCGTCGACTAATGAATATAACGCTCTTAAAACGTGCTCTGAATCAAGCCCTTTCTTTAACAAACAAGGCCTTTCACCCTCAGTTTGGCTCGTTTTTTGTCGCTTAGCACGTCAGAAAGCACTTCGCTCTCGTGCTTCCAATAAAGACGAGCCCAGCATCGGGAGGGATCGCGTCCCCGCGATCAGTGGTTCGGGGAGCCCACGACAAACCCGATCCAGCGTCAGACTACATCCAAATTATAGACCTGGTTGCGGCGCGCGGGGACGCGCGCCCTCCCCTTCGGCGCGCCCCGGCCGCCGACGCGGGTTCGAGATGCTTACAAATTGCTTACAGAGCCGCTTTCTTCATGCTACTAGCCTGCATGGATGGTTCTTATACGCGTCTCACTGAAGCTGATTACGACAATAAACTGCGCGAAATGGGGAACTATCTTTGGGAGCTGGAACAAGACCTACTCACCGCTGACTCCCGTGAAGATGAGGCTAGTGCTCATCAAGCCTACCAAAAGATCTCTAACCTAGCCGCAACGGCGGACCGGTACTTCGAGATACCAGGCACGCACCAGCTAGTGGCCGCGTACGTTTCAGGTCTCGGGCTGCGCATGATCGGCCAGTGGGCAGATGCCAGCGATCGGTTCCTTAACGTATTAAAGCTTTCTCCCACCAACGGTGAGGCTTGGTTGGAGCTTTCCTGGTGTTTGGCCGAAACCGAGCATTGGGAAGAATGCGAGATGGCCGCTCGCAGAGGAACTGAGTTTTTCCCAGAAACAGGCGCTGTCTGGGGGAATTTGGCTTTGGCTCTGGAAAAGCTAGGCCGCACCGGCGAAGCCCTCACCGCTGTACAAACCGCACTTCGCCTGGATCCAGAAGACATACGAAGCCGAGAGCTATTGGCTCGACTCGAGGCACAGGAGAAGATCTAGGGGTGTGTCGTGTGACCAGCCCCCGACAAGGGAGGGCGCGCGTCCCCGCGCGCCGTTAACAGGTCTGTAATATCGACATAACCCAACGCTCGACCGGGTCTGTCCCGGGCTTCGATAACAACGGATCGCGAGGACGCGATCCCTCCCTACCCCCCGCACACGGCCTCCACAGCCTTCCAAACGGCCTCAATCCCAAACCGCACCTCGTCCACAGAAACACAAAGCGGCGGCATGAACACCACCACATCCTGGATCGGCCGAGTGAGCAACCCAAACTCTTTGGCAGCCAGACAAACCTTTGCCCCCATACGCTCCCGCCAATCGAATGATGTCCCATCGGCAGCCCCGAGCTCAATTCCGGCGATCATACCAACCTGCCGGACGTCCCGCACCCAGGAGAGCTTTCTTAACTCTTCCAACCCCTCCTTCAAGACCGGAATGACGCTGGCAACGCGCTCCAAAACCCTCTCTTCTCGAAACACCTGGAGACTAGCGAGTGCAGCCGCACAACCCAAAGGGTTACCCGTATAACTGTGCCCATAAAAGAAGGCCCGCAGCTCTGAGAAATCGCCCAGAAAACCGTTGTAGACAACCTCGGTTGTGAGTGTTGCTGCCAAGGGCAGGTAACCACCGGTCAACCCTTTCGCCAGAACCAGAAAATCCGGGACTACCCCTTCATGCTCGCAGGCAAACATCCGGCCCGTTCTACCGAACCCGGTCATTACTTCATCGAAAATCAGAAATACCCCCCGCTCATCGCACCATTGGCGCAGGTGTCTCAGCATCCCGCTCGGCCAGGTCAGCATTCCAGCCGCCCCTTGAACGAGCGGCTCGATGATGATAGCCGCGAGAGTGCTGGTGTCTGCTCGATCGAGCTCTTCCAGATCGCTAACCCGGACAACCGGAAACTGATAGGCCGCGAATTTGTCATGAAAATTCGCGATGCCGCCCAGACTAGAAGCTCCCAATGTATCTCCGTGGTAAGCGTCGGAAAAGGCGGCAAACCTAGCCTTTTCCGGACGACCGGTCTGCCTGAAGTATTGGATTGTCATCTTGATAGCCACCTCGATTCCGGTAGAGCCATCATCGGAATAAAAGACACGAGTAAGCCCGCTATCCGGGAGCAGGTCTACCAGCTCTTTCGCTAGGCGCACGGCCGGCAAATGCGTGAGTCCGAGGAACGAGCTATGGGCAATTCGGGACAGTTGCTCGGTAATCGCACCGTTAATCCGCGGGTGATTATGACCGTGAATGTTGGTCCAAATGGAAGAATTGCCGTCCAGATACCGCTTGCCCGCGGAATCCAAAAGCCAAGGTCCCTCCCCGGAGACGATAAACAGCGGGTCATGGCCGGGAACAGTCCATTCCCGCATTTGGGTAAAAGGATGCCAGACATGCCGTTTCTCCCACTCCGCGGCTTGCTCGAAATCAGGTGTCATTCATTTAAAGCTTAACCGCGAATGGACACGAATGAACGCGAAGACAACAGATTAAGACCAACCGCAGATTAACCCTCGATCTGTGTTCATCTGCGGTTCGCCTTTCTTCGATTCAGTTCGTGTCCATTCGCGGTTGTTTTGGAGTTTTTCTCGCTCACCCCCGGTTCCGAAGACGTGTCAGCTCACGTTCCGCCCAGAGAACGTCCTCGTGGGAAGCGCGCCGGCGCTGGTATTTTCTCTGGAGCACGGAATGAAACTGCTCCAGGTCAGGGATAGGGGGTTCTTCGTAATAGGTCCAGTTTACGTCCTCGGAACCCTTGGCTTGGAAACGCCAGGTTCCACCAGACTTGACCACCCGGACTTCTCGTTTGGTCCCATCTTCGTTCCTCTCTACCCAGGCATGGCGATTATGCATTCGTTATAACTTTAGTTTGCGTGACTTGGCAGTCCACGCTATTTGCTCGTTCCCTTGGCTACCGGAAGGAAGATTTTGGTTTTTCTCTTCGGCACCTTAATCCTTGGTGCCGCCCTGGCCCCGATACTTTTCTGGTGCAGCCAGCCGTTGTCCGAGATACCAGGGCTAGGGTTCCTGAAAGACACCGATTTTTCCCGGTTTTTTGCCCGAGCCATCCTGCTAGCCGCCGTCCTGCTGGCGTTTCCGGTGACCCGATGGATCGGGATAGCTCAATTCCGTGACCTGAAGATAGCCTGGGCGTGGCCCAGGAGCTGGCAATTACCATCGGGATTTCTAGTGGCAGGGATCGTTATCGCTCTGTGGGGCTGGTTCGCCATGAAGGTCGGCCTGGCAGAATTCAAGCTCCGGCCGCCCTGGAATCTAATCCCCCAACTTTTGTTGACGTCGATTAGCGTGGCGGTGATCGAGGAATTTTTATTCCGGGGCGTTATCTTCGGCCTGCTCCGCCAGGCGAGGCCCACTTGGCTGGCGGCCGTCTTCGTTTCTGCCATCTTTTCGATCATCCACCCGCTAAGGCCAGGATCGACCGGCACGGCGCTTATAACCTGGCATTCAGGGTTCGATCTGCTGTTTCAAGCAATTCAGCATTTGAGCGAGCCGCTCGACCTGATTGGCGGCTTCCTGACCATTTTTGTCCTCGGGCTAGTGCTAGCGCAGGCCACCGTAAAAACTGGTGCTCTTTGGCTACCCATCGGGCTGCATGCCGGAGTGGTATTCGCCAAGATGAGCTTTAATAAGCTCACTCACCACTTAGCCGATCTCCAGCCCTGGTTCGGACCGGACCTGGTCACTGGCTTTGGCGCGATTGCGATCCTCCTTTTGCTCTGGTTGGTGGTTTGGCTACTGTTCCCTCGTGCGAGCAGCTCTCAACACAGTTTATCAAACGGTGGTTAACCTGTGTTATCCACCGTTTTGCATTTCCTGCCGCACAAGTTTGGAGCAGGGCTTGCTTTGCCGGGATTGCCTGGAATCGGCTGTAAGAATCAAAGCGCCTTTTTGCCAAATTTGTTCCCGGCCTTATACCGGCGAGTTCGGTGCCCCTTTCTCCTGTCCGGATTGCGAGGATCATCCACCCGGGTTTGATTGCGTTGCGACTCGATATCAGGCGACTGGGATCGTGCGAGACTTGATTCATCGATTTAAATACTCAGGCGAATTTCACCTGCGAAACCTCTTGGTTAATTGGTTAGAGGAGGCGTTGAGCGATCCCAGGATCAGCCAGGAGCCTTTTGATGGCTTCGTTCCTGTTCCCCTGCATCCCACCAGAATCAGGGAACGCGGTTACGACCAGATCGCGGCCCTGGTCGAGTTATTAGGCAAACGGAGCCGGAAACCAGTGTGGCTGTGTCTTCGCCGGGCGCGCTATACCGAATCGCAAACGCGGTTCTCCCGGAAACAACGGCTCCAAAACTTGCAGAATGCATTCGATTTGCGCAAAGATACCAGCGTGCTTGGCAAACGCCTGCTCTTAGTCGACGATGTTTTAACCACGGGATCGACGTTGGACGAATGTGCCCGAGTCCTGAAAGGACACGGCGCTACATCGGTCCGCGCCGTCACCGTTGCCCGCAGATAGACGTATGCCGATCTTTCAGAAACCGACTCTCAAGCAAGGAACCAATCGAAAGCGCGAAATGCCGGAAGGTCTTTGGCAAAAATGCCCCGAGTGCGGTGAGGTAATCCACAACCTGGAGTTATCGCAGAATCTTAAGGTCTGCCCTAAATGCGACTATCACTTTACTTTCTCCGCCGGGGAAAGGATCAAGAACCTGATCGATGAAGGGACGTTCGAGGAATTTGACCAGAACCTCCTTTCTGTGGACGTCCTGAAGTTCACCGGGGTCGCCAGCTACTCCGAGCGGTTGCAAACCTATCGCGAAAAGACTGGTCTGTCTGACGCAGTCGTTACCGGGTTTGGGCGTCTAGGGGGCCATGATATCGGTTTGGCGGTGATGGATTTCAATTTTTTGGCGGCTACCATGGGCTCGGCCGTCGGCGAGAAAATCACTCGTTTGGTGGAAAAATGCACCAAGGCAGGCAGACCGATGATCGTGGTCACCGCTTCCGGCGGAGCACGCGTCTATGAAGGGATGTTAAGCTTGATGCAGATGGCTAAAACCAGCGCCGCCTTGGCACGTCACGCCCAACTCCGCTTCCCCTATTTTGTTGTTTTAACTAATCCGACCACCGCTGGAGTAATGGCAAGCTTCGCTTCATTAGGGGACATCATCCTGGCTGAGCCAAAATGCATGATTGGGTTCGCCGGACCACGGGTAATTCGCGAGACAACCCATCAAGATTTGCCGCCAGGGTTTCAAACGGCGGAATTTCTGCAGCGCCACGGCTTCATTGATCTGATTGTTCGCCGGCCCGACCTCCTAACAACTCTTACACGACTGGTCAGTCACCTCTCACCTCGCTGAGGCTGCCGTGCAGGAGTCGTACACAGAGGCCCTTCGTTGGCTTTACAGTACCCAAGCAGCCGGGATTAAACTCGGCCTTGAGAATGTTCGCCGCCTCTTGGATGCGTTAGGTAACCCGCATCGGCAACTCGCCTGTATTCACGTTGCCGGCACCAACGGGAAAGGGTCCGTCTCTGCCATGCTCGATGCCGTAGCACGGGCTGCCGGGCTGCGAACCGGGCTTTTCACGTCCCCGCACTTGGTGCGATTCAATGAGCGTATCCAGGTTTCGGGCCAACCGATTACCGACGATGAAGTGCTGGCTGGACTCAGTCTGATTCGGGAAGCAATCGCGAAATCCGGATGCATCCCTACCTTCTTTGAGATCACCACGGCATTGGGGTTTCAGCATCTTTCAACCCGGCGAGTTGATCTCGCGATCATGGAAACCGGTTTAGGCGGAAGATTGGACGCCACCAATCTGATCACACCGCTCGTGTCGGTTCTCACTTCGATCGACTTGGATCACCAGAAAATTTTAGGCGATTCGAAAGCAAAGATTGCCCGCGAAAAAGCCGGTATCATTAAACCGGGCGTACCTGTGGTGTCCATCGCTCAGACCGCGGACGTTCGGGAGGTGATCGACGAGGTGGCAGCAGGTCTAGGCGCACCGGTCATTTACATCACAGAACCGATCACGGATCTTCAAATTGGCTTGGCCGGCTCTCATCAACGACTGAACGCAGCAGTGGTGCGAGAGACGTTCGCAGTCGCCAAGCTTGGTATCTCTGCGGAAGCATTAAAGACTGGCCTCAAATCTGTATTCTGGCCCGGCCGTTTTCAGGCCCTCGGCGATCGGCTCACGATCGACGGCGCTCATAACCTGGCTGCCAGCGAACGCCTGGTCCAAACCTGGACCGAATGTCATCCTAAGACCTCGCCGACGATCGTGTTTGGTGGTTTAAACGACAAAGATCTCAACCATATGGTCGCCGCACTGGCGCCGATCGCCGCCCGATTTTTTCTCGTTCCGGTGAAGAACTCGCGCAGTGAGGACCCGGCAAATATTAAGCTCCCGAGCGGCATTCCCCACACCGTCTTCGCCGGGGTACAGGAAGCAGTGGAAGCCGCTTACAAACTGCCGGAGCCGATCCTGGTAACCGGATCGCTTTTTCTCGCCGGCGAAGTTTTAGCGTGGCTACAGCCAGGATTCGGCAAGTATGAAACCAGCACCCAGTAGCCGGTTGATAACATAAGAAATTATTGTTATTGTCTTACGGTGTCCTTCTCATCCCTGATCTCACGTCCCGAGGACCAGACCTACACGGTCCATCCAGGCAGTGCGGCCGCCACCTCTTGCACCTTCGAACTGCTTGCTCCCGTCCGGAGCAAAACCATCCCCTACGCTTACCTCCAGATGATCGATGTCACGGACGACCACACCATCTGCCTGCGTTATGCCTTCGCAGACGTCGAACTGCTCACAAACCGGACCTTTACCGCCAAACGCCAGTTCCTGGATGACCTAGCCAATTTCCGAGTCTCCACCGTCCGCGAAACCAACCAGCTGAAAATCCGGATCCGCCTGGAACCCGAGAGCGAAAAGACGGAACTATTTTAGGAGGAGCCGAGCAGGACCACTAAGTCCACTGCGTCCACTAGCTCAGCGGCTCTCCACGGACGCCTCACCTCACCCGACCGGCGGATATTCCCTCGTTCCCCACCGATTCATTAACGCGTTATTAACTCCCCAACGAACAATCGGGTGCCGGGCTGCAATCAGAAAATGAGCCCAAGGAGAGTTCTCACCGAGCCTCGATCCAAAGTTGCGTCGATGCTCGACGATGGCTTCCAATACGGTATCGGCGAAGAGCGCCGTCTTTGCGGACAGCGCTGGGAGCGACTCGGCCGTAGACTCCGCGATCAATAGACAATAGCTGATCACCTTGGCCACAGTCCGAGCACTCAAATAGCCGGGCTCAGATACGCGTTCCGGATCGAGCACTAACGGGAAATTCTCGGCCGTGATCTCCCGATAGCTCCATTTGTCGCACAGGTCAGTCCGGGACATCGGGAACCGCGCATGGGACACCAAGTCCAAAAGGGTCCAGCTTATTTTCGGGTAAGGCGGCTCCGCAAAATCGTAACTGTAATTCAATGGGATCGCCCGAATGGTCGAGGCTTCCTCGGGATACAATCCTAATGAGGATCCCGGGGCAGGCGGCGGCTGGTTGTCCCCCATCTTAAAACCTTAACCGCAGATTAACGCAGATGGACGCAGATAAAACGTGGCGAATCGTCTGACCACCGATGTTCTCCGGAAAAATATCTGCGTTTATCCATCTGCGGTTGAAGGTCTTTATTCGTCGGCTTTCGCAGCCCAACCTACTTCGAGACGGCAGCGCCGTTGGTCCGTGCCTTTTTCTTCTTCTCCTTGATCTCAAAAGCCAGCGACAACACGCGCCGGTACTTCGCCTGACCAACTGCCACCAACCGGATGCTGAGGTCCGTCTTCTCGTTGATTTCCTGCAGGGCTCTATCGATCGCTCGCTGCTTAAGGTTGGGCCAATGGACCAGGCATTTCTCGCTCACAATGTTTCCTTGCGCATCGCGAACCTCGTCGACTCCCAGCACCTTGCGTAGCTTCGGGATGGAAATGCGCTTGAGATTGACCTGCCGCCATTTCCACGCCCATTCATAAAGCCGGATCGAATACTGGCTCGCCAGCTTGACCCCCGCTCGTTCGGAGTCCTCCTTTTGATGGTTCTTAAGGCGCTCCAGATGCCGGTACAACCCCGGGTCAATGTGTAGAACCATCTTTTTATCCACTACCGTGACCGAGCTGAGCCACCGGGCATAGAGGACGGAGTTCTGCTTGTCCCCATTGTGTAACACCAACCGGTGGTAGGTCAGGAGTTTCAGCACTGCCGGTTGTAGGTCGAAATCCTCAAAGTCATAGCCGGTTACGCCCGGCTTAAGACGGTCCACAATCGACATGACGACAGTCCGCTCATCTTTGGTCAGTTTATAGAACGCTTCAATGAGGTCGTCGCCAAAACCAAGCTGATCCTCTAGATCCGCAAGTGGTAACGTTCCAAAAATTCTGTTATTTTTACGCACTTTACTTTGTGGGAATTACAGTGTTAAGACTTAATTAATAACTTAAATTTTTTAAGAAAGAAGCACTAAAATGGTTTCAACAAAGGAAACCCGGCCCATTGCGCCGGAAACACAGAAGTGGTCCTTTTCGGCGGACGGAAAACCATTGGGCTTAGACGAGTTCTTGGAATCGTATAAGAAACAAGGCGTTTTCTACGAAGGAAAGGAGCAGTGGCTCAAAGGGGTGGTCAAAGTCTCTTGGGAGAACTTTTTCTTGATTTGTACCGAAGAACTGGATGACATTTCACAACGAGCCGCAAAAATGTTGGTTCAGTATTGCCTGGAAATCGTTGAAGATGTGGTCAGCCGGATCCGGGGCCCAGTCGACGCCACCAAAATCGCCGAGGCGATGAAACGGGAGTTCGACGAACAGTACGATAACCCGATCTATCAGTTCCAATGGGCTATGCGTCACGACGCAATTCGGGAAGCCGTCACCAACGCAGTCGCTAACCGCTGGGGGAAGTAGCCGCTTCGCGGCGAACCTTGGTAGGGCGAGGCCGGCCGCTTCGCGGCGATGACGAATAGCAGATAGCAAATTTGGTTGTCGCTTGCAGAGCGCTGCCACCGATCTGGTGGGGCGAGGCTCCGGATTAGCCGGGCAAGACCGCAACGAGAACTGGCGTTTCGTCGGTATATCAGATGCGGTATCCAATAGCTGCCGAGCCGGGGATTGCGCGGACCACGGCTCGGCAGCTCTTAGTTATTGCACACATCAATTAGTGCATGGCTATCCGCCCTGCCTACCTCTTCACTCGTTCCGCAGCCTCGCCCCACCAAGCTGAGCGCGCGTGGCCTTCTGCAAGTTCTGGCACGTGCATTTGCTATTTGCTATCACCGCGAAGCGGCCGGCCTCGCCCTACCAACGTTTAGGCCACTTTCTTCGATAAGTGGTTGCTCACCGCCACAAACTGTAATAACAGTATTACTTAATGTTAGAAGTTCTCGCCCATGCCGGTTCCGGACCGCCCGACATCCCCCAGCCGGCGTTGGCACCTTCTTCACCACACGATCCCCTCTCTTACCATTCGAACACCGGCACCGTCATTCGCCTCCCCAACTATCAGCCCGGGTTGCCGCCTATCGACCTGCTTGTTCACGGCGAATATCGTATCCGAGCCCGACCGATCGCACCAAATCGGCCTAGCCCACAAACGCAGGCTGCACCTCGATTCCAGGTCGATGTTTGCACACACCATCACGTGGTTCGCAGCGAGCGTTACGAAAGCGACGCAACCTCCTTGACCGATGCCGTCGATAAAGCCCGCGCCTGGATTCGGCGACGCCAGTCAATCGATCGTTTCGCCTTCATGCTTTCCCCCAACCTAATCCTGGTTTGGTGCCTGCTGATGGCCACCATCTGGTTCCTATTTCCACTGGTGTCCTGGGTCAGTTTTGCCCCGCTCTTCGTCTGTCTAACGGCCACCTTGGGCTGCGCTCCGGCCAGGCGTCACCGCAAAATTACCGCTCGTCTGGCTGGTTTAACCTGGGACCGAAACGACTTTTGCCGAGGTTGGTTAATCACCGGTGACACTGGCGCGGGCAAGACCTTCGCCATCAATGCTCTTTTACATTCGGTCTTTCAAAACGAGCCGGACTGGGGCGGACTTTGCTGCGACGAGAAGGGTATCTATCACGAAACCTTGGTCCAAATGACCAAGAAGTATGGCCGGCTCAACGATCTCCGGTTGCTCCAAACCAAGCCCGATGGCGCCGGAGCCGATTGGGAGCTGCCGGCAACATTCAATCTGCTTTCCGACGATTCGATTCCTGGATCGACCTATGCGACGGTCATCGTTGATACGGCCTCCGCCTTAGCCGGAGGTGGCGAAGATAAAGGCTTTTTCAAGACTCAAGCGCACGCTCACATCGGCCGCGGGATTCAACTGTTTCGATTGCTCGGCTTACGGCCGACCATGCATCACCTATTAGAAACGCTGCAGTACCAACCGATTCTACGGGCGATGTTATCCCGCCTGGATCCGCTAGCCCAGGCCGGAAACCGGGAAGCCCGGGAATGCAGCGATCACTTCCTAAACGGTTATCTGCGACAACCTCCTGAGCAATTGGGAGGTGTTATTTCCACTATCTACAATTACCTGAACTACTTCACCAATCCTGACCTGGTCCAGGTATTCGGCGCCGAAGAAAACAGTTTCGAATTCTCCGATCTGGATGACGGCGCCATCATTTGCATTGCGATGCCGCAGAAGTTTCAGACAGAACGTCGCTACGTCACCACCATCCTGAAGCTGTTGTTCTACACCCACGCCTTGCGCCGGTTCGATCCTCGGCCACCCAATAAGCGCCCACTCTCAAGCGATAATCTGTTGATCTGTTGGCAGGATGAAGCCCAGCGATTTGTCAGCGATTCAGACGGAAATGTGGACGTTATCCGTCAAGCGAACACCACTACGGTACTGGCTGCGCAATCCAAGCTTTCGTTCATACCCCCGCTTGGAAACAAGGATAAAGCAGATGTGACCCTATTGAATCTGCGTAATCGGATCATCTTTAAGGCAGCAGACCGCTCTTGCGCCGAAGGTTCTGCTGACTTCATCGGCAAAAAGCTAATCTGGAAAAAATCATACACGCGTGGAATGGGGAACCGGTCCACCACTCGATCGAGAGAAGAAGAGTACCGGGTAAAGCCATTTGAATTGATGGCCCTTCCGAAGTTCACCGCGGTCGTCAAACATTGCGAAAAACGTTTTCGAAAATCTCGCATTCATCCGATTGATCCGGATGGAAGAATTCCGCGCTGGTATCCGTGGTGGAGGCGCATTCTAAGATAGTGATGAGCAGACTCGGATGAGCGGAATCATCCTACCGGATGCTCGCATAGGTGCGAAACTCCGCCGGATCCAACTGACCTTGCACTTGCTTTAAGGCAGTCTGGAAATCGACCATTCCCAATTCTCTTCCCGCCAACATATAGTTTTCTAGTTCTCGTTCGTTTCCCGATATAATCACCGCCTCGGTGTTAAGTGCGTGCACGCAGATCTCGCGCACGGCTATTCTTCCTGAGGTTTTCCGTCGTAACAGCCGTTGATTCATCACTAACCGCATCGTTCGTCCGAAAACGTAACGCACCTCAGCCGCCATCCGTTCGGGCGCCAGTAGGATCAAACGTCTGACCGTCTCCACCACACTGCTTGCATGCAGCGAACCGATCACCAGATGCCCAGTTTCTGCCGCTTGTAATGCGGCTAAAACCGAATCTGCGTCCCGAATCTCACCCACCACAATAACGTCGGGATTCTGCCTCAGGGCTTGACGCAAACCTTCTGCATACGAGGGCACATCCCGTCCGACTTCTCGCTGAATAATTTCCGCTTGGTTTGCTCGGAAAAGGAATTCAACCGGGTCTTCGATAGTCACAACCTTTGCCGGCCGCGAAACATTGATGGCTTCGATGATGGCTGCGATGGTGGTGGTTTTTCCTGAGCCGGTTGGTCCGGAGACCAAGACTAATCCATCCGTGAGCGCCACAACGAGGGCGGCGATGCGTTTAGAAATTCCGATCTCCAGAAGATCAGGCGGCTGTGCCGGCAGTGGACGTAGTGAGGCGAAGAGTTCCCCTTGCGCACGCCCCAGATTGACTCGGAACCGAAGGCCGTTGATCTCGGCAGTGTAATCCGCGGCGCCCATCGGCCCGCTAACCTCAGGACCAGCCGCGGGATACAATTTTATCAGCTCGGCAATGAGTTCTTGTACTTCACTCCGGGACAAGGCGCCGTCTTCGCTTAGGTGAACGACTCTGCCTTCGAGTCTTGCCGTAACGTTGGCTTGAAAGACAGAGATGTCGCTAACCTGATTCGAGCGAACAAACTCCACGACTTGGGCCCATCGCTCTGCAGTTGTCATCGTAAACACACCTTAGTTATTCGCTGGAGACGGCGCCGCGCTCAGCTTCTGCTGATTTTCAGGGTGCTTTGGGCAGTAAACCTGCTGGGTTAAGCTAAGCAGGTTTTGGTAATTGGCGCCGGCATTGTCAGGGCACTGGGGAATCCCAAATCTAAAGTATGGCTGAAAGTCTGGAATGCTGGGAACACTGGTCGCTCCGGGATGATCCCGGAGATATTCGTCCTTAGCCGCTTCAATGGTTAACATATTGTTCAAGCAGACGCGCTGGTTCTGCTGATTGAGTGCGGATAAAACCGAGGTCGTGATCAAGGCCGAGACCAGCGCGATAATGGTGATGACAACCAGCAGCTCGATTAAAGAGAGACCAGCGTGCCGCCTCCTTCTCGCTGTGAGGAAATACGTCCACGGCGGCGCATGCCCAGCGCCTGGAGGGGAGCCGCTTTGTCGCCTGGCAGTTCTATAGGATGGCTGCTGGCGGCTCCCGGGAATAACCCAGCGTGGTGCTTGCACCCAGCCTCCCTGTTTCGGCGCGAATTGATTCGGACGCCGCACGTAGAACCGCCCTACCCTGGGTCGTTCCCGGGAGCCGCTTGCTGCCAACTTGCAGAGCTGCCGAGTTGCAAAGCGGCTCCCCTCCAGGCGTTGGGCAGGTGCTGTATCGTATCGCCTTGCAATGCGTGTAACCTTTAGAATCTGAAGGAACCACTTCCTGAAACCTAACCGCGGCTCACCGGTAGGCCTCATAGTTCTCCAGGTCATCCTTCAACAGAAAATCGCGCAACACTTTCTGGGTCACCAGGTTAAGCGCTCTAAATACGTTCCTGCCAGTCACGCAATCACCGGCCAGACGATCAACTTTCCGATCCGGTGCTCGTATTAGCAGATCGATCGCATCGGTCGGTGCTATCTGCTCTTCTGATAGATCGCGCTTATTATAGAATAACATCCAGGTTAGTTGCTCAGGCTTGAGGTCAAGTGTTGCCAGATTTTCTTCCAGATTCCTAAGACTCTCGATATTGGCCTCCATTCGATCCCATTGTGAGTCCACAATAAAGATTAGACCGTCGGCACCGCGAAGAACCAGTTGCCGCGTTGCGTTGTACATCACCTGGCCTGGAACGGTCCAAAGCTTGAATCGCACTTTGAAACCTTTTACTGAGCCACCGGTAATCGGAAGGAAATCAAAGAAAAGCGTCCGGTCATTTTGGGTCGGTAATAAGACTAAGTTACCTCTATCCTGCGCATCCACTCGCTCGTGGACATAGCCAATAGAGGATGTCTTACCACCCAGGGCGCAGCCATAGTAAACGATCTTAAATTCGACCTCACCCTTAACGAAATTGATGAAAGACATCTCCCCCAATGCTAGTATTGACCCAACGTATTCGTCGAATGTTTTTATATATAAAAATTTACAGCACTTAAATCGGATTAACGATCGGTTATGTCGCCGGCGGTCCGAAATCCGATTCGCTCATCGAGAGTATACGGCGAAAGCTCAACGACTCGCCGGGCTAGTTGCCCGTCTTCGCTCATGAAATTCCCGCCTCGGACGACTGGCGATCCACTGCCATCATCACTGGCCGTCCACTCGGAAACATTGCCGGCGAGATCATGCACTCCATAAGGGCTGCAGTCGCCCGGGTACTGTCCCACTTCTGACCACCCGCCCGTCCGGCGCGCTCCACTATAAAGGTTGGCCGCGCCGGTCTTAGGTTCATCGCCCCAAGGATATTGTCGTCCATCACTCCCTCTGCCTGCCTTCTCCCACTCCATCTCAGAAGCGAGCCGCCGGTTCTGCCACTTAGCAAAGGCGTATGCGTCAAACCAATCGAGATAGACGGCGGGAAAGTTCGGATTCAGACGCACCCCTTTGAACTCGGCCCCGGCAAAGGCGGCCTTGGCATACGCTTCCCAACTGGGATTCGTGTGGCGCTTGCCCACCCGTTGGTTGGGGTGATCATACTTGGTATTGTCTCCGGCGGCGTCCAGAAACTCCTGATATTGCCACACCGTGACTTCGGTGGAATCGATATTAAACGCGGGCAAATCTACTTGCCGGTTGTCTTGAAATATAAATGGCCCCGCGGGGATTAAGATCCTGGAAGGAGTTAGTTTCTGCCAACCGGTTTGGAACCCGAACGCCTTCTTTTTGTCGATCAAGTTCTCCCAAACCGCAGAACGGAAACTGTTATTGAGCAAAAGCCAAAGAAGTCCACAGGACACAGCAACAATTAAAGCGATGGAAACAGCCCGCTTTAGAGTCTGATGTCTGCGCTCTCGATCCTGCTCCTGCGCAATGCGCTGCAACAATTCCGTTGCCGCATCGTGTTCCAATTGAGTTTCCTCTCCATTCTTCTCAGATCGCTTGTTCCCAGGCCACCATTTTGCGATCGGTCGCGATGCGGTGAGAAAAGACCGAGACGACATCCTTCTACTTCTTCCCTGTCCCACCCTCTGGTGTTCCCACTCGTCGCGTTGGCGTACCGCGTCCATTAGAACTTGCTCCCAACGACCGAAGATGGTCCGCGGAGTTACCTGTTCGGGCGGAATAGGCGCAAATTCGAACATCCCCCGCATCCAGCAAAGCACTTCAAGTAGAGCGGGTTCGCCGATCTTTGATTTGGTGACTGCGTGGATGATCCGCCCGTGTTGGAGCACAATCTCGCCGGTTTCCCCACGACGGCGCACTCTTAAGCGCCCGTCGCGCCGAGCGACACATGCCATCTGAATAATATCAAGGAGCGGGAAGTTGCGCAGTTTACCGCTAAAACCTGCAGCTCCGGCCTTTATCCTGATTGGTCCCGGCGTCGTATCGGTTGGAGCACTTTCCTGTCGTCCGCCACCACGCATGAGCTTTCGATGTAGACTTGTCCTTCGTTCGATCTGAACCCTAGGCATCGCCGGAAGCGTAGGCAAGTCTTTAGCCGCGACGAAATCGCAATCGTTCTCTTAATGACACCAGCCCATCGCGGGGGAGGGATCGCAGCCTGTCCGACATAGCCTTCCATCGAGGGTCTTTTCTTCTCAGCCCTAGCGACGTCGGATCCCCGCGATCCGTTATCGAAGCCCAGGGCGTATTGAATCTTCGGACGAAAATACACCCTTAGGTTGCGACGCGTTCGCAGCGCGCGGGGACGCGCGCCCTCCCCGGATTCGAGGACGAGCACGAAGCGCCTGACGAGCCTAAGGCGAGTCACCCCGGTAACGCCCCCACATACCGCGCTCGAGGACGGATTAGATCGCCCTGGCGATGTTGCTCGATGGCATGGCCGATCCAACCAGCGACGCGGCCAAGAGCAAAGATCGTAACCGGCGAGCCCGCCGGAAGATCGAAGGCGCGAGCCACCGCCGCTAAAGCCAAATCAATGTTTGCAGGTTTTCGGAGCACTTGAGCGGCCTGGGTAACCCGCTTTGCTTGAGCCTCGCCTGCCCTGATTTTTCTTAGCATCTGCATGAGTGCTTTAGCACGGATGTCACCTCCCGGGTAGAGCGGATGCCCGAATCCAGGAATAAACCCTTTCTGTCTCTGCCACTCTACCAGTGTGGTACGCAACGCCTTGCTGCACTCCAGCTCGGCGAGTAGTTGATAGCAGACCAGACTCATGCCGGCATGACGATGGCCTCTCAACGCACAGAGTCCTGCCAATACGACTTCATAGAGACTGCTTCCAGCTGAGGCCACAACACGTGCTGTGAAGGAGGAAGCGTTTAGCTCGTGATCCATGCACAAGATCAGCGCAGCGTTCAGCACGCCGGCCAGCTCCGGACTTCCGGGTGCCCACTTTTGCTGCAATTGTTCCGCCGCGGTCTCCAAGCGCACGTTAGAACGCCCGATCAAACATCTTAGAAACAGCTCCAGGATTCTCCACCCAGTCGATAGCGCATTAGGCACGGTAAGATCATATCCGCCAACATCATGGTCGCTCAGTTCCAGCAGGGACCGTTGAAACTCTCTTAGCGGCGATGAACCGGGTTCTGGCTTGAGAGGGGGGCCGTCCGCAAACACCTCAAAAGGCTGATCTCGGTTCCAGAACCATCGAACCGCCCTGGAAAACGGCTCCGATCGCGCCAGGTCAACTGCGTTGCGGCCTCGGTAATAAAGCTGTCCCTCATCAATGAGCGTCAACTCCGTTTCCAACAGCGGTACGCCCCAAGACAAAGCAGTCGTGAGTTTGGTCGCAGGCTCACGGCGGACTTCTTTCCGTTGCCGCAGCCGTTCCAAATCCAGTCGATTGTATCGACGCGACCGGGAATTATCTCCGGCTTCGGATCGAACCCAGCCGCGACTCACATAAGCATACAAGGTCTGCCGCGACACACCAAGGTAGCGGGCGGCTTCGGCGGAGGTAAGGAGAAGGTTCATCGGGGTCTGTCCGTGGAGCGCTGCCTCGCTTGCGAGGCCGTGGCGAGCAGGGCTGATGACGAGGCATATCGGCGGCTCCCCTCGTTCCCTCGCATGTCCCGGACTCGGCCTATGTACGACACAGTGCGCAGCACACAAAGCGACCTATATCATTTCGAATACCCTTGCTCACCACGGCCTCGCAAGCGAGGCAACGCTCCACAGTCAGCCATCATATTGATTTATCAATCAACATTGACGACATAACGAATCCGTTCTCATGCTAACCACATGACCGACTCTATGTCTCTCCCGGTTTTTGATGCCGGGCCCGATTATCTTGAGACCTATTTTCCCCAAGACGCTTTTCCAAAGTACGGCTGGTCGAGTTTACCATCCAACTTGCCGGCCCAAGCCTGGACCACCGAGACGACCCATCGAGATGGTCAACAAGGCGGGTTACCTTTCACCGCCAAACAGAGCGTCGAAGTCTACCAAATTCTGTGTGATTTCACCGGAAAATCCGGCGCCATCCGGCAAGCGGAATTCTTTGTTTATCGAGCGCAAGACCTGTCCGCCCTGCGGGCCATTCAAGAGAAGTATGCCGGCGGAGCTCCGATTGAGCCGACCACCTGGATCCGCGCTTCCACGACTGACGTCGCTCTCATTAAGCAGTTAGGCATCGCCGAGTCCGGCCTGCTAGCGTCGATATCTGACTATCACGTTTTTCATAAATTCCGACCGGCCGGCCGGCGTTCTGCCGCCTCGAACTATCTCGATGCTGTCAAAATGACCTTGGATGCCGGTATCCGTCCTCGGTTACACCTCGAAGACGCTACCCGAGCGGCGCCTGCGTTTTTGGCCGGTTTCGTTGAAGCAGTAATGGAAACTGCTTCCAACTATCCACCAGCGCTTTGCCCCAAGTTCCGAGTCTGCGATACTCTCGGGCTCGGACTTCCCTACGACGACATACCGCTCCCACGCAGTGTACCAAAGCTCATTCGGGAATTTTTCCGGATCGGTGTACAATCGCAAAACCTCGAATTTCACCCCCATAACGATACCGGCTTGGTACTGGCCAATTCCCTTGCCGCGATTCGCGCGGGATGCAGCGCCATCAACGGCGCCTGTCTGGGGAAAGGGGAACGAACCGGCAACGCGTCTCTGGAACTGATTTTGTTACATTTGATGGGGATGGGGTATTTCGGCGCCGAACAACCAGAATTTCGAGTACTCAACCGCTTAGTCGACCTATACGCAGACCTGGCACAACCGATCAGTGAAAAATATCCGTTATACGGCCGAGACGCCCATCGGACTCGAGCGGGAATCCACGCCGACGGCCTCAACAAGTTCTGGCTAATGTACGCTCCGTTCAATGTTCCCGCCCTCCTTGGCCGGCCCTTAGAGGTATCATTGACCAAAGATTCAGGGCTTGCCGGCCTGATCTTCGTAGTTAATCAACAACTCCATCGGCAGCTGGATAAGAACGATCCCACGCTCTTGGAAGCGAACCGTTGGATTATGCGGGAGTTCGATGGCGGCCGCCAGACTGCCATCGAGTGGGAAGAGATATCACATTTTTTCAGCGGAATCGGAAATCATTGTGCCGCCTAGATTCGCCGGAGGATCGCCCAAGTGAATTTTGCCGGTCTTGGATAACAGAACGGAGACCCAACGGGTTGCTCTAAAGTTAGCGAGTATAATTACGAGAATCACGGTAAGTGGGACACAGAGGAACGCGCCTACTATCCCCCAAACTGTGCCCCACAAAATCAAGGCGATAATGACCGTCAACGGACTGAGGTTGAGGGTTTCACCCATGATATTTGGCTCCACAATATTTCCCATAAACATGGCGATGGCTGTGATACCGATGCCTACCGCCAAGCAGGGCCCAATATGATCGAACTGAACCGCAGCCAATAATGTTGGAAAAAGGGTTGCAACGATCACACCGATCGTCGGGATGAAGTGAAGAATAAAGATTAGCAGCGCCCAAAACTCGGCAAAATCCAGACCCACGATTCGCATCAGAATATACGCCAAAATCGCGCTGGTTAGACTGACCGCCGTCTTAACCCCCAGATAAGTATGAATATCCCGGTCGATGCGCTGCATCATCTGCAACACATGTTGCCGGCGTGACCGATTCGGAAACAGCGCAGTCAGCTTGGCGGGTAGAAACCTTAGTTCGATCAAGATAAATAACGAATAGAGGAACACCAAGACGGTGCTCTCGAGCACATCAGCGACGGATCGGGCCAAGTCGGTAAAAAATCCTTTCAGATCCAGTGACCGGAACACCCCCAGGAGCTCTGGTGGTTCTTCCAAGCCGAACTGGCTGAAAACCTCGGTCTGCAGTTGTTGCAATCGAGCCTGATATTTAGGAGCAGCTGCAGCCACATGAAAAGCATTGTTCGCAACGATCGACGTCAAGGCGCAACCCACGCCGAAAATCAAAACGAACGAAACAATCACCGTTAACAGCTTAGGGATTTTATGCCCGGCAATCTGAACCCGTCCCACCAGCCGGCTGAGAATATCAACGAGGTAGACGACGAGAAACGAGATAACCAGCGGAACGAAGAAATGCCGGCCCAGGCTTAATATATAATAAAAGGCGATAGCGATGGCCAAGCCGCAGGCCGTCGTAATCAGGCGGCGAAAACCGCTGGATGATCGAATTGGAGCAGAGGGTTCACTCATTTGAGTCCGGAGAATCATAGCCGGTATCGACTGGTCGGTTCAACCCCAGGTTGCATGCCGAGAATCCCGAATCCGCGCCGATACCAGAGAGACTCGCGGCTTGCCGCGATTAAGTGCTGTTGGGCCCAAGGTTGGTAGGGCGAGGCTCCGTTCGCTGGTGTTCACAAGGATGGGCCCCGCATGCTATCAGGGATCTCCATTGGGCCAGAGAGACCGCCGAGTCGCGGTCTATCGTGTCCTTGCTCTGTGATGTCACGGGCCTGGATAAGCAACCAACAAAATCTACGCCGTCAATAGGTGGCACACCATAGACCGCGGCTCGGCAGCTTTCTGGCCTGAGCACGTGACTTAGCCATTCACACCGATCGCCTCGCGAGCGTCTCGAGATCATTCCGGAGCCTCGCCCCACCAAAAACTACTCCAACACCAAACATCCTCCGGTGGGATCAAAGCGGAAAACCCCGTGCTCAGGCGTTCGCCCTGTCAATGCCCAGGGCAAGCTGGCAGAGTTGAACTGTCGATCGACTTCCTGGCGCAACATACGCGCCCCAAACGCTCTGCTGTAACCTACTCGGAGTAGAAACGCGGTCGCTGGCCCGCCATCGATCCCGAGCGCCCTCCCGAAGAAAATCGATAGTACCCCCAACTTTTGTCTGATCAGCTTGTACAGGATCGCTTTCTGTGTCTCCAGATCGAGCGGACGGAAAACAATTCGTTCCGAAATTCTCGCGAACAACTCCGGCCGCAACGATTGAGCAGCCACATCCAGCGCGACTCGCTCCATGGTTGAGTAGGGAGCATTCTCCATTTTGGCAAGGTCACCGCTACCAAGATTGCTAGTTAGAACAACGTAGAACCGGTTCACCTTCAGCCTTTCCCCGGAAGGAGTCGTTAACGCGCCCTCTTCAAGAAGAGAAAGCAGCACATCGATGGTTCGAGGATGCCCTTTTTCTATTTCGTCAAAGAGGAGCGTGGTCCCCTTCGGATGCCGCCGAATTGCCATCTCACTTCGGTTAAAAAATTCAGTCAGACGCTGGTCAGACGAATATTCGTTCATAAAAATCATCTCGAGCGTCTCTTTGGACCCGAAGATCGCCTCGGTAAAACATTTGGCCGATTCCGTTTTTCCGACTCCGGTCGGCCCCAGCAAGAGAAAGCTGCCTTTTGGTCTAACGCCAGTATCATTCAGACCCAACTCAGCCGCTTGCACCGCTCGACAAATGCGGGCAACCGCCAACCGCTGACCAACGATTCGCTCCTCGAGGATCCTCGGTAAATCCGCTAAACCAACCGCAGATAAATTGGACGTTAGTTGTCGCTCCATTTCTCGGACTGATACGCTCCTGGACCTAAAAAAGTTTTCCGAGGCATTCAATATCCGCAGATTTCGCAGATTACTCAGATTTCGGTTTGGGGTCTGATATGCCAGGGAGTTATTGAACTGTGTCTTCGGGAACATCTTCCTTAGCGAGCTTCGCTCTCCGGTGGAAACCGTCTGCAAGCGCCACGTTTTTGCTACGTCCCTGACAGCGCCCAACCCCAAAACGAAATCTGCGTAATCTGCGAATATTCCTTTTCTTAAAATCAGCGATCCGCGGTTCAACTCTCCTCTCAGTTCCCCGGACGGACTACCACTCCGCCGGCGTCGGTTCGGGCTACGTTGTTATCTGCGGTTGGGCTCGGGCTAGCCGCGGGTTGAGTTTCCAATTTTTTCATTCGCTCGTTCAAAAGCCCAACTGCCGCAGTCAGTTTGCGCTGCCCATCCAACGTCTGCTCAGCTAAAGATTGGACATTGCTAGCCACCTTCTGCTGTCCGTCCCGCATCGACTGAAGGTCCTTGTTCGCATCTTGTAATCCCCGTTTGGCTTCTGCCAGATCCCGAGCTGTTTCACCGGGTTGAGGTTCAGGCGCATATTCCGGTCGATGAAGACCCAGAATCGGACCTAACAAAATTTCGCCGGACTGATTCTTGGATCGTGTAACCCAGGCCGGTTTCTGTTCGATCCGGTAGATCGCGTGCCTTTCGTGCATGATCCGCGGATCAGCGGGATCGACATACCGATTCACTCCGTAGACCTTCACCTGCTCCGATTGCCGCACATTGGTAACGGCCCCGATTAGTCCTTTTGGGGTGGCAGCTCTGGGAACAGAGTCCGATTGAACCAATCGACGACCTGCCGGTAACACGACGACCTGGGGTTCAGGTTCTGCACAGCCTGCCAGGAGCGAGGCGGTGAGCAGAAAAGGAAGTATTGACACTTTATACATACAGTCTCATTTTATGTTTTGATTTGTCGAACCAAATACGGGCAGCAGCGGGTTCAGCAGACTAGCCGCGTCCGCAGGTGACGCTTTGCGAACTTGTTCCTGAGCTTTCTGAGCTAGATCGGCCTGTCGGCGCGCCTCTCGTTCGTCGTCTCCTCCCACTCTCGCCCGATCGAGATCAATCGCTTCCATGCAGTAAACATAGAACTGCTTCCCTGCCGGGACCCGAACGAAGAAGCCGTCTCGTTCAATGGTTTGAGCGATCTGATCGGCGTATCGATCCAGCACACTCTGGGTAGCGCCTACCGCAGGATTGACCACTCCGCCCTGAAGCGCGCTGAGACCGAGAGAGCTGCTGTTGGTATAGACGCGATTCCCAAGGACACCTGAACTTCCCGTGGAAAAAGCTCCGGCAATCCCGCTAATCAACGACGCTGCGTACAACTTGATCACGTCGTTGTTAGCAGTTCTGATCACATCTCCCCTTAAACCCGCGCTGCCATCCGTGATACCATAGGTATCAAATTCATCGTCCTTCTCCATATCAAGAGCGATACCGCGCACCACCAGTTCTCGGCCTCTGCCGTCCGGTTCGTTCAAAACAAACGTGAACTCGCCTTGGCTGGCAATGCGTTCCCTCACGGTATCGACAGTGGCTACGCTATGCACTTCGGAGTTGGATCGGATGATCGTCTTGCCGTTCCAACACAGATCCTCAGTCACTAACCCAATGATGGGAGTCGTCAGATTACTTGAATCAACAGTGTTAACGAGTTGGCATTTAACCAGGCGAAATGCTGGCGCATAGTCGCCACCCAGACCGGCACGAGGTTTGTCTGGCTGCTCTTCTGCAGCAAATATGGTCAATGATCGGACCCCTGTAGCCTTGGACGGCTCCTGCTCGATCGAACGCGGGAGCGAAACTTGAACCGGGGCGGGGACTTCTCTTCGGGTCCGGATTTGGCTTGGTGCTACCGGATTGAAATTTCGCAGCGTGCTGGTCATCGGTTCAGTGACCTTCACCAAGTCCTTCGTGACTTGAGCCTGGCGATTGGCAATTCCGGCAGGGCCGTTACCGTGCCACAGGGTATACATAAAGGTCCCCGCAATCGAAGCGAACGCGACTAACGTCACGGAAATTGTTTTTCTATTCAGCATGCTGAGCAACCTGGTTGGCCGCCGGTGACGGGGTGGGATCAGGCGAATTTTTCGATTCCTTACGAACCCGATGGAGAGTTCTCTTACCCGAGGAAGACTTAGGATGGCTAGCTCGATTGCCTTCGTCACCGGCCGAATCCGATGTACCGGACTCTGCCGTCGGTAAAGTGCTGGGCGGTTCCTGCCATTCGGCCGACCGCTTCTTCGGATCGCCTTCCTGGATTTGCCGGAGAACCACTTCAAACTTATTGGTTACGGCAAGATCGTTTCTGCCGCCGGTTGCACTTCCCGTTACGATAAAAAAAGCGGTCTGCGCTTTCCCGGCTGGAACCAAGCCACCCGCGTCCGATACGGATTGTTGATAAACATCATTGCCAACCCGAACTCCGAATCCTTCGGGATCATAAAAGAAATCCTTGTCCGTCTTGTTAGCGAGTTGAATCTCGAAACCCAGCGAGTCCAAGGCATCATCTCTGATAACTCGCCTTACATTGACGTCGATTCCGTCAGCTCCGGAATTAGTGTTGGGCTCAGCCACGTCCATATTCTGGTAAACTTCGGGCGCACTAACTTTGAGCGTGGGAAACGCCTTCACTTTGTCCAGGAAACCTAACAAACGGGCCGGAGAGACCTGCTTCACCGTTTGCTGCGGGGTCCGCCCGCCCGCATCTCCGGAATGCCCGCCTTCGCTTTCCCGAAAAATGACCACGAAACAAGGATCAGCCGCCTCTTTACAATATAGGGCGTAGACTTTCCCTCCCAGCACAACGGTTAGGTTGCCTTCCACTCCAGTGCGGACCGCTTTCAACGATAAAAAATTAGTCCCTTTGTTAAACGAAATCTGAAACAGATCTGGACCATCCGGAGCCGGATTAGTGTTGAATCCAAATCCGTCCAAAGCTTCGATTTTCTCAGGGAATTCGACGGTCGTGATTCCGTGAGTGCCAAGCCTGATCTCAGCGGGTTGGTCTTGGCTCAGAGATAAACGAACCACTTTTGAGGACAGACTATCGTCTGCAAAAGCCAGCAGCGGTATAACCCCGCCGATTATCGCTAGAATCAATCGCATACTATTTATTTTCTGTGGTTTGCACGCTTAGTGTCTCTGGCTGTCCGAAAGCATAATCGACGACAGCAAAGGGATACCGTTGATTTCTCCCTAGAAAAGGATTGCGCACGAGCTTCAGGTTGAGAGCAATCGGTTGTGGCTGATCCACCTGTTGGTCACCGATCTGTGCCTGGGTCAGGATTTGCCCAATCACTCGACTCATTACAATACCACCCCCGATTCGTTGCAGGTCTATCCTAGCAATCTCCAATTTTTGATGAATACTTTTTTTCTTAAATTCGTCTGCGAGGCCTTTAAATTCGTTCTTTGCCTTCTCGGCAGCTTCGGGCAGGAAGACTCGGTTAAGGGTGTCGGGTGCATCGAATCCCTGCGGATCGCGATCGAGGAAGGATTTAGCGGCCCAGTACGAGACGGTGTTCAAAATCTCGTCGCTCTGTTCCACCGGCACCAAAGGAGCGATGATAAGCGACTCGGTGCCGTCCATGAGAGCGACTTTTTCCGGTTTAGTCATCGCAGTGACCAGGTAGATCGGCACAATCACATGAGCGATCAGCGACAAGATCAGGGCTATCCAGAGCAAGCGAGTGGTTCGGTTAGCAGCCGCCAACCGATTCGCCGCATGGTTACGTTGCATTGCAGCGTCAGCTCTGGCATCGCGGCTAACCTCCGTCGCCTCTAACGACTCCTCATCCAGGCCCATCGATCGAGTCCGATTCATGTCAGACGCCGGCGTCTCTTCCCGCGCCGGGTCGATTCGGTTCTCGACCGATGTCTGGGCGTTTTCAGGTCTCGCTTTCATACGAAACTCGTAGAGATCACATCAGACCTCAGGGAGTTGACTGGTTCTGTTTCAAATAGTTTGCAGCCCGCTGAGAGGATCGATTTGGTGGGTTTCGCTTCACCTGCGGCAAAGACAAATATCTCTCCGGTCCAATTCGGTTACCGCTCGCGTCCGCCACAAGAGCGCCTAGCGTACTTGCCATGTTGCCCGCCGTCCTCGAGACAAACTCGCCGGCTCCCATGACCTTTGCGATGCCGGTGTCTAAGGTCCGCGCTTTGTCTCCGGTCACTGCGTCCGAACGTCCGCTCTCTTCGATCCCGCGGTACCCAGGTAAGAAGTAGTCGAGCCATTCGTCACCGCTTGCTCCCTGCTGCCCGCCGGACCCATTTCCCTGGTTACCAGTGTTATTAATCGATTGAGACCCAGAGTTCCCCTTGCCGCCGGTGCTCTTTATAGCGCCGACGGGTTGGTTTGCTCCCCTGGCGAGACCAAACCCCAGTCCGAAGACTGAACCACTCACCCCACCGACCGCCGAGATCATGGCGCCGACGAAGCCCTGTATCTCCGCCCCGCCGCGGACCACTATCTTCTGAGTGTAGAACGGTGCTAGGACATGGCCAATCATGACCCAAAGAAGAACCGGAACGCACCAAAGAATGGCGATGAGCAATTGGCCCAGGTTTTCCTGGTTCGGCGCAATCAAATTCTGGCAAAGCGCAATAGTAACGACGTTAACAAAAACCCAGCCAATCGGCCAACATTGCACACCAAGATAGGTCTTGAAAAACGCTTCTGCTTGGCCCCGTAGACTTGGAATGGAGAATTCAGCAAAACCAATCGGCACATACAGACCGAGAAAAACGAGAATGCAGCTCTGCAGTACTTCCATCAAAACTACGATCAACTCACAAAGCAAGAGAGCGAGTAAGAAGATTGTATATAAGACTGCGCACAATGCGTGCGTGACAGTCGATAGAGCATTTTGCCAAACCGCTTGGCCGGATTGCTGAAGCTGACTCACCGGGTTGAACCAATTTAGTAACTGCTGCAATCCACCGGATGATTGAGCCTGCGAATTCGCCGGCTGTGTGCTCTGACCTTGCACTGGTGCTGTTATGGAGGCGACAGCCTTTGACTCGAGTAGCTGTGTCAGGGCGCCAATATCCATCCTGGCACTGGTCGTCATCGTTTTATTATTCGTAAGGGCTCCGAAATTGGCCGTGATCTGCAGGCTGCAAACAGCGTTTACCGCGTTACTGACTATCCCGGTAACCAGTGTCCAATTCCCAATCAATAAGACCAAGATTACGACTCGTACCAGGTTTCCGAAAAAATGCCGGAGATCATTTTGCATAAACCCGCGCATTGTTCCGAAAACCAAGAGCACAAACGCCACACAAAGAAAGATGGGCTCAATCTGGTTGGCTACATTTTGCATCCCGGTCACGATCGCTGTCAGTCCCGTCGCGAAGGAGGCCACGGAAGATAACATTGACGAAAACGGCGTGGGCATAGCGCGAAGCCTCTTACTGGTTCGCCGGGGCAAACATGTTTTTCGCCGCAGCCTGCATCAACATGTCGTCCTCTAACGCTTGTTGCTGCCACTGCTCTCTCTGCGCCTCTTGCACGCGGGCGGCGTCGTTCTGGTTAGCCGCGTGTTGCACCACTATCTTCTGAGAGTACATGTTTAGCCGCGCCGTCGCGTTGTTGATATTCGCTTCGACTGCTTGCAGCTGAGATTTCAGCTTTTCAGTCTCAATCAACGAGCTAGCTGAATTTAATTGCTGTAAAATCTGCTGTTTCTGTTGTAACAAGCCGGCTAAAGCTTGGTTCGCTTGAGTCATTTCAGTGTTAAACGATTGGTACATGTTCTGGACCATGGCGAACTTCGTGAAGTTGTTGGATTGAAACTGAATAGGATTACCAAACTGATCTTTCAGCTGACTGAGGTCCTGGTATAAACCGTTCGCTGTATTTTTTAATGCCATGAACCCGTTAGCCGTTTGTTGAAACCCTGCAACGGAGGTCCCCACTCCATTCATTGTCCTCTGGATATCCGCCACGATCGTGTTGAGCGACAGCATGTTCACGTAAGTCGCCGGATTTCCTAACCGCTCGAGTGCTTGCACGTTCTGACTGATCATGGCTGTCAACTGGGCGATCTGTTGCGTCTGGTTCTCAATCATCTGCACGTACTTCGCCATGTCCTCAGCATGCTGCGCCGCTTGCACCACTCGATCGACTACCTGCTGAACCACGTTTTCAGCCGTATTGATCGCGTCATAGACGCTAATCATGGCGTGAGCTGAATAGCTGCCCGATACAACGAAGATGACTACTAGCAAAGACTTCAGAACTGTTTTCATGTTATTCAATGATCGGAATCACGACATCTCGCTGCACTCGAATTACCCCATCCGGATCTTGATGTTCCGGAATGGTCGCATTGTAATATTTCATTTCTCCCTCGTTTTCCGCTTTACTGGTTTGCTGACTTTTCTGTTGAGCCCAGTACGTCCGCTTAACTTGATCGGAAATGCCTTTTGCATAGCCCTTAGCAAAATCGATCGGCACCTTCCGCTCATCGTCGCCGGTCCCCATTAATGGGTCTCCCTGGTTAGTTAACGCTTCTGAGCCTCTCCCCTGCACAGTGAGTTGACCTTTGGGCACGGTCGGACCAACAGTACAACTTGCTAGAATCAGACTGACTAACAAACCAAGGCGCTTCATAAGATTGGTTCGGTTGCAGATTCCTCTTTGGCAGAAGCGATGGCTCCCGATTCTTCGATGATCCCGGTGACAATGTCGCGGTATTGGGAAAGGGCCGATTTCCGTTGATCGAACGTCTCGTTGTCGCTAGAGGCAGCATACAGCAGTTCCCGAGAAGCAACGTTTTTCACGGTACCGACCAACCGGCGCATCCGGTCATTAGCAACATAGGTAAACGCGCTGAACCGCTCCCTTGGATCCATTAGCTCCGGTAAAGGATAGTTATTGATCGTCTCTATCGTTTTAGGAGAAAGGCTGAGTGCTTCCCCGATCTCTTTAACGTCTTCCCGGCTCTGTTGAGCCGTGATCAGAAACATCTTCGAGTTGCCGATCATGGCCCCCCTCACAGTTGAATCTTTGATGATGTCGTATTGCTGAACTACCGCCAAGATGTTGCAGCCGAATTTTCGCATCTGCCGGTAATATTCCTGGATCATCTTGGTGCCTCCCGGAATATCGAGCGTACGCGCGGCTTCTTCGAAAATGGCGATTTTCGGGGCCGACCTGGGCATAGAGATGATCTTCTGGCGGCCATAGTTAGCGACCAGAAAGTTGGCGGCGGCTTTCAGCTCAACCGCATGTTCCGGGATTTGGCCGAGCTCGAAATGAGCTACCCGGCCATCGATGCGGATATTGCTAACTCCATCGAATAAACACCCTTTTTCTCCGTCTCGGCTCCAACCGCGCAGCAATTTCCCAACCCGGTCCGATTCCTCTTTCTCTCGCGAGCCGCCCCTGGGATTGTAAAGCAATTGTTCCATCAAGGCGCTGTGGGTAGGAAACTGCGCAGATGAAAAACCGGCGAAGGCTAAATCGCGGACTAACCTTTCCGTCGCTCGGTTCTTAGCGAATTCCGCTACGGTCTCTTCGCTGAGGTCCTCGATAAACGAGTTGGCTTCATCCGGGTTCCGTTGTTGCCAATCTCGGAAGGCGGCAAAAGCGTCATCGAAACCGAGATGCGTCCCTTTCATGCGGGTGCGTAGATACTTGTCGATAGCGCAGGCTAACCAACGCAACTCTTCGGCCGTCCCTTCGTTGGCAACGCTCCAATCCGTGAACACATCGGTATAGAGCTGTTGCAGATTCTCCACGATCATGGCGTGGCGTAAGGCTCGCCTCTCTGCATCAAGGCCTTCGTTTCCACAAAATAGCAGGCAAAGTCCCGCGCTAAAGGCGAGGTGCATCGGCGATAATGGCGAGCCATGAGTGTCTAGATAGTTAATGGTTAGGCTCCCGTTCTGACTAATTACCACAGGCTCGCATCCCTGAGTCTGAGTCATGACGCCGTGGGAAAGACCTTCTTCCACAATGAGCCTGAACCCGAAGCGATGTCCTATCTGAGCAAGCAGATCACTCACAATCACCGACTTGCCTGCGCCGGTCATTCCGAACAGGACGCCGTGTTGAGGCGTATTTCCGATCCGCGTTCTGATCCCGACCAGATTTCCGCGAGCGCCGTTATAAATGGCTTCGGCATCTTTCAAATGGCCGGTAAAAGTTGCGGACCACGGAATCAGATCTGCTAAATAAGCGTCTTCTGCCGCCAGGTCGAACGCCCGGTAACGACCGTAGGTCCACCCTGGCCAGGTCTGATAAAAGAGCTGGCGAGCGTTCTCCGGAATAGTGGCATGATGAACGATCGCGCCACCCATCGCAGTGAAAGCGTTCCGCAAAGAAGCGCACCTAGCGGATAATACATCCGCTGACCGGTGCCAGAGCCGCACGATATACAAGCAGCCCAATGGAATGATTTTGCCCTGTTGTAGTTCGGTAACCTTGTCTTGCTTGGCCTCCAGGTCTGTCGCTAACGATTGTTTACGCTCAGAGGCGGCATCGATTTGCAAACGCTGAATATGACGTTCTTCCTTGTCGATGACTTTATCGACGGCCTTAGGATAAATGTTCATCGTAATCGCGTATTCCTGAAACCCCATGCTAGTCAGAGCAGAGATAATTCCGGGGAACGTTCGACGAGGCCATTGCCGAACCGCGAAGATGGCGTGGTAAAATCCATCGAAACATAAGGACACACCCGGCAGGGTCGATACGCCAGCGCCATCGGTGTGGACACAATTCTGTTGAATCGATCCGCTAGGGTCGAACAACTCCATCGGGTCTGTGATCCCCGTTTGCAGGTTGGGGTTTAACAACCGGTAATAGAAAAGAAAGTGATCCTGATCCTGCATCGGAATGATCCGGCAATCAGAGAATAGTCGACTTAGCGCCCCCAAGGCGAAGTCTTGGAGGGAAAGCGCTTCCTTTCGGGAGAGCGCATTAAAATAGTCGGCCACGGCCGGCCCACGAGTCATGGGAACCTTGGTGTCGATAATCCTGGTGAAGAACAGATTGAGCCGTTCCCGCCGAAGACGACCCTCCTGCATTGCCGCCACATAACGTTCGTACCGCTCAGCTCGAACAAAAACCCCGAACCTGCCATGCACCGGTTCTCGGCGGCGCAGTTCCAACGTCTCCTGGTGATATTGCTCGAGTTCCCGGCGGTAGTCGCTATCGATACTCCACTGAACTTGGAGATGGTATTCTTGCCCAAGCATTCCCAGCATGATGCGCAGCTTTTCATGCAGCGCGTTTAACTGGCGCACGCTAAACGCATTGATTTCACCCGGCTCGACACTGAATCCGCGAGAGATTGCGGTCTTACGGGAAGCACCGTCTCCGAACCAGATCAGGTTGTTGATAAAGAAGCCGTTGGGCATCCCGAGCCGAGACACGCGGCTGCTGCGTTTCCCTCTTCCACCGGAAGCGAAATCGACGATTCCAGTGCAGGCATTAATCATAGCGTCAATCATGGGAGTGCCGAACTGGGTGCAACGGTTGACGTTTTGCGGCGTGAAACCACCGGCCGTTTGCTAGAGTGGTTAACAAGTCGAGGTCGTAACGGGGCGGCCGCCGGTGACGAAATAAGAGAAGGTAAGCGCCAACCAGGAGAGTCGGTAAACCCGCCACCAGGAACTTAGCAGGGATGGGCAAAGGATTATTGGCGTGAAACAGCATGGTCAAGATGAAGACTGAGACCATGGCGGCAACGATCAGAGCCATTCCCAGATTACCTTCGAACCCGAAAGCATGACCTGTCGATTTGGCTCGGGGCCGGCTATCAGTGTAAATAAGTCCTTCTTCCATAACCAGAAGTAGAGTGGTTAGGGTTCAGAATTGGGCGATCAGTGCTTTTATCATTCAGAATTGACCGATGTACTGCGCGCTGTTGTTGGTCCCGGCGAACAAGCCGAACATCGCTTTCATTAGAGCGACAGCGCCGGCCACGCCGACTCCATAAATCACGGTCATCTTCCAATTTTCGTCTCGCCGGGCGTTGAGAAAGCCACCGATAACCATGGTGCACCCAGCGATAAAACCAAACGCAGTAATCAGGTTTAATCCTTGAACTAAACTCGTGACGAACCCGCTGATAGAAGCTCCACCGGAGGACGTTTGCGCCTGCGCTGGGCTAAGCAACAACGTTAACGACGTGCTCGCCAGCCATAGCCGTACCCACCAGCGGGCCCACGGAACACTCTTGAGGTAGCAGTATTTCATAACACGAGAATAATATGTTTCTAACGTCGACTACGCAACAAAATATTATGAAGTTTGTATAGTCACACACCGCCCTCTCGCGAAGGTTGAGTATCTTCCTCGGTGGGGTACGCTTACCGGGTGATATTTCCGGTTGACCCTATTCAAAATGCCCTGGCCGAAGACATCGGTTCCGGCGATCTGACCTCCGCATCCCTGGTTTCGGCGGACCATCAATCTGCCGCTCGAATATTCGCCAAGGACGACGCGGTCTTAGCTGGTACTGAGGCTGCCCGAGCCGTTTACCATCAACTCGATCCCCAGATCGTGATCACCGTCCGCAAGCAGGACGGCGATGCGGTGCGCCCGGGTGAGACGGTTCTCGAAATCGCGGGGCGAACGCGCTCCATCCTGACCGGGGAACGCGTTGCCCTTAACTTTATCCAACGACTTTCCGGAGTGGCCACAATTGCCAGGAAGTTTGTTGATGCGGTTGCCGGAACCGGCGCAGAAATTTTGGATACACGGAAGACAACGCCCGGACTGCGGTCTTTGGAGAAAGCGGCGGTTAAGGCCGGCGGTGCTCGGAACCATCGCATGGGATTGTTTGACGCGGTGATGGTGAAGGATAACCATCTGCTTACACGTCCTGATCTCGCCGCAGCACTTCAAGAGATTCGGCGCAAATATCCAAAGCTACTGATTGAGGTTGAAGCTGACTCTATCGAACAAGTTCGCAAATTCGTTCGCCTCGGGGCTATCGACGTGATTTTATTGGACAACATGAGTCCCGAAGAAATTCGGAAGTGTATTGCTTTACGCCGGCCTGGTCTCAAATTTGAGGCCAGTGGTGGGGTTTCCCTGGCGACGGTTCGGGCGATTGCTGAAACCGGAGTGGACTATATCTCGGCCGGCCAACTGACTCATTCTGCGCCGTCTATCGATTTTTCTCTAGAGTTGTGCGCCATCGCTGAATGAGTCTCCTATGCCTGATTCCGAACAACAGCCTAACCACGCGGAAGCCCCATATACTGCACCTTACTACTCGTCATTGCTGGCCGGATTGATTCACAAACTCAATAACGTGGCCACGGTCTTGACCGGAAACGCGGGTCTTCTGCTGATGGGCGAAAAATTGCCACGCGACGTACGCGATTCTCTTGAGCAGATGACGCAAGCCATCGAGCAACTCTGCCAGACTTTGAATGAAGCGGCGATCGCCTGCAAAGGCAGCAAGGTGAACCTTAGCACGGTCGATCTAGCCGCTCTGATCTCCGCTATAGAATCACCGATCGAGATTGAGTTGATTCATCCCGATAAGAAACGGCTGATCGTGAAGTCGGATCCGGACAAGCTACGCGCCATTCTGCACGAATTGTGCCGGAACGCAGCCTCGGCTGGAGCAACCAAGATCACCTGTAGATTAGAACTAGCACCAGCCGGAAGCTATCTTATCCGGTTCCGAGACAACGGCTCAGGAATAAAGAAAGAGCTGATGCCCCGGATTTTTGATCCTTTTTTTACTATCCGCCGATACCCGGACGGGTTCGGATTAGGGCTATTTCGGGCCGCCGGGGAATTGTCCCGGATTGGAGGCCGCATTTCCATCGACAGCGACGGAAAGAGCTTCACCGAAGCACGGATTTTATTGCCAGGCGCGATCGGCTGAAGTAATCAGTAATCAGTGCGTCAGTAATCAGTTTAGGAGCTAGGAGCTGGCATCTAGGAGCTAGTAAGGCGTCGCCCGATGCTCGCGCCCGGAGACCAGCGGACCGAATTAATTTTTTTGGACCATGCTCGCGATCCCAATAGTCTCTCCTAAATCCTAAATTCTATCTTCTAGCTCCTGAAAACGGAGGGAGTGGGATTCGAACCCACGGACCCTTTCGGGTCTCCGGTTTTCAAGACCGGTGCAATAAACCGCTCTACCATCCCTCCAAAGTAACGTAGGCGACGACAGGCCGCCGATTGGTAAGGCGGAACTATGTCATCGAAGAGACGCGAGTCAACGGGAAGCGTCCACGTCGCGGGGAGCAATTCTGGGGAGGGCGCGCGTCCCCGCGCGCCGCGAAGACGTGCCAGAGCATATGGTGTATTTTTGTCCCCCCTATTACAAGACGCGCACAACTTCGCTAACAATCCCGCGGCCGCGGGGCGGGGACGCGATCCCTCCCCTGCCATCGGCGGCACTCACCGCACCCGTATTCGAGGACAGCCTGCCCGACGTAGCCGAGGCTCCATGTTGCCAACCGCTCGAGGTCGGCCTCGCAAGCGAGGCGCGCTCCACAACCAGGACGTTGGCGAAGGCGGAAGGACGACGACGAGAACGAGAACCGCCCTCCGTTTGACATCCCTGATTCGAACTAGCATTCTCGACCATGCCCAGAGTAATCGGACTACTTTTTTCAGGACAAGGCGCTCAGCAGGTTGGCATGGGCAAAGATTTGAGTCAGAAGTATGCATCGGCCGCAAATCTATTCTCGGAGGCGGATCGCCGGCTGCAACGATCCATCGGTCAGGTCGCATTTGAAGGACCGATCGAGGAGCTTACGAAGACGGCCAACTGCCAGGTTGCACTTTATGTCCACGGCATTGCTCTGTTGGAAGTTCTGAAGGAAGAACTCGGCACATTTCGCTTTCTTGCCGCCGCCGGCCTCTCACTGGGTGAATTTACGGCTCACGCTGCCGCTGGCGCTTTTGATTTTGGGACCGGCTTAGAACTGGTTGACGCGAGAAGTCGCTTCATGGAAGAAGCTTGCGTTTCAACCAACGGGACGATGGCGGCTTTCGTTGGCGGAGATGAAGCGGCCGTCCGCGAGATCGCCAAAGAAACCGATGTCGATGTGGCGAACCTGAATTCGCCGGGCCAAATCGTGCTCTCGGGGGCAACCGGCAATATCCAGGCAGCGATTAACCTGGCCAAAGAAAAAGGCGTACGGCGGGCACTGCCTTTGAATGTGGGCGGCGCCTTCCATTCCAGATTGATGTCTTCAGCGCGCGCCCAGCTCATACCGATCCTCGACACGGCGACGATACGGGTGCCGGAACAGATGGTGGTCGCTAACGTAACAGCAGGTCCTGTAAAACAGCCGGCAGAAATCCGGCAAACATTAGCGGATCAAGTGACCGGCTCGGTGCGCTGGGTAGAAACGATCACTTATCTTCTCGACCAGGCCGGCTGCGACCTTTTTATTGAATTAGGGCCCGGACAGGTGCTCGCAGGATTAGTTACCAGAATCAGGAAAGGGACAGAAGTGATTTCAATTGAGAACCTGGCAACGCTGCGGGACGCCCTACCATTGATCCGGGCCGCGGTGGCTTAGGCCCTGCCTCGGACTTGCCGCGAGCAGCGGAAGGCGCTGGACTTGGCACAACTCCGCCGGATCGCAGCGCCCATGTCGGGGAGGGCGCGCGTCCCCGCGCGCCGCGAATCCGGGCGTGTGGAGCGTCGCCGATGGCGGGGGAGGATCGCGTCCCCGTGATCCGTTGTTCTCGAAGCCCACGACAGACCCGATCCAGCGTTAGGCTATATCCACAATTATCGACCCGTTCCCGGCGCGCGGGGACGCGCGCCCTCCCCAGAATTGCACCCGCGACTAAGCAATTTAGCCTCTGCCCTTCGTTACCTTCTGTAAAAAAAATCCCGCGGCCGGCAACACCGCTAGCTCATCGGCCCGATTTCTGGCTGCGGTTGGGGTCCGGTTTCCGCCTCGGCTGAGGTTGGCCCAGTTTGCGTCAGCAACCGAGGCGCGAGTCTATAGTAGAGTGCCGAAAGACCGATCAAAACCCCACCAACGACCGCACAAGATAAGATTCGATAGGGTGCTGCGACTTCAGCGGTATCAAAGACAAGAACTTTCCCCACTGTGATGAATAAGAGAAGGATCGCAGCAATCCGATAGAATCGCCGGTTCCATATAAAACCGCCTAATAGTAGAGCTGCGGCGGAAAAGACCCAGAGGACTGAGTAAGCACTCATCTGCGCCCTCTGGAAAAACTGCCAAGTAAACCGATCGAGCTCGACGTTAAAGAAACCAAAAACGGCAATTAACCCCATAATTTCGAACCAGCGAAAAATGGTTCGTTGCAATGAGTCCTTCGCCGCCTTGAAAGCGAGCCGAGCGATAGTTAACAAAAAGAGACAGACCGGTATGCCAGTGATCCATCGATTCAGGAGTCCGTCGGTAAAGCGAGCGGTCTGCTGATATTGATCGAATCCGCCTATTACCAGCTCCAGGTCGAATAAGAGAAACCGAAAAGTGATGACCAATCCTAACAAGATAGTTCCTGTGAGCAGGATTCGATCCCCTGCCTTCTTGGCGATCCAATAGCAGGCGACACACTGGGCAGCCCAGAAGAAGGTGATCCAGTGGGCTGAGAAGATAACCGTCCAAGCAAGTAGGAAATAAATCATGCCCTGGACCAGGAGCCACGTTCTAGCTGGGGTAGAACCTCGGCGCCAGACTGTGATAACAACTGCTAATGCCAAGCAGCCATAAGCCAGCGTTAATAGAGAGATTGGCAATTTTGCCGAGTGCAACAATTCGGCCGATTTCCAGCTGCAAAGCCAGCCATTTAGCACGGCGACCCAAATCAATGGGATACGCTCTTCGCCGGCTCGCAGCAACGACCGCAGAAAGGGAGCGATAGAATAGAGAAGGAAGAGAAACTGAATAAAACCGAACGCATCGATCGAAGACTGCGATTCTAAGCTTCCCCAGAAAAAGAAGAGCAAAACCCAGCTGAAGATTGCCCCCAGAAAGTAGAGCTGAGTCCAACGCTTCAAAAACGCCAACCCCTCGCTGGCGAGGTTAATAATGGTCAGGCATCCAAAGAAAAGGAGATGGCCGGATCGTCCGGAGGTATCCAGAACCGGGGCCAGATAACCGCCAAGAAAGGCCAGGACGGCTAACGAACGCGAATCCCAGATCGCGGCGACAGAGAGTCCAACGGCGCTAACCAACAGGACGACAAACATGGTCAGCGGGTCGGGGATCAAAGAGTAGATCTGATTTGCCGCGTAGACAGATAAATAAAGAATACCCAGCCCAACCGCAGCCAGCGCGACGTCGAGACCCCGCAACTTTCGCCGCCGGCAAATCTCACCGGCTAGGAAGAGGAAAGCGCCAGCAACAAACCCGAGTGTTACCTGCGTAGCCGGCCCGATCCATTTTTCGTCAAAGGCGTACTTCAGAAAGAAGCCGGCTGCCAATAAGACCACAAAAACCCCAATTCCAAGAAACCACTTTTGTCCTACCGCGACCTCTGTAGAGATACGGGGTTTCGGCTTGTTTGGTGCTCCGACCGGAGGAGGCGGCGGCGGGTAGATCGCGGCTGGTTGTGGCGCCGCCGGCAACGGCGGAGGTGTGGCTGCGGATTGCGCGGCCTTAATGCCGGTCAATGATTCTACTAACGTGCGTAAACTGCCAAGGTCCCGCCGAAAAGCCGCCAGCTCAGAATAGAGGTTCAAATCGAGCGAGCATTTTGGGCAGATATTCGCGTTTGTCTCTGTCTGGCATCTCGGGCAGAGCATCGGACCAGTAAGACATGGTACCTGAGGAATAACAAGCGATTGGGCGAACCGGCGAAAGGGCGAAACGGCGACGAGCATCTGTGTTCTGGCGCGCCTTCAGCGCTGTCACTTAATTTATAGCATACCTAGGCCTCGCAGACTCGGCCTAGGCTAAATTCTCTCAGCGCTTCGCGTCTTATTCGCCCCTTCGCCGTTTCGCCCATTCGCCGGTTCGCACGTCCCGCTCACGCTCGCCCGCGGTCGTTCGCTGCGTTCGCCGCTTCTCGGGCCACAAAAACAAATCTGGCCACATGGGAAAGCCAGGTCAGACGCTGCTCGGCTGACATGGAAGCGAACTCGGTGTGACCGTCGAAGTCCGCTGGTTCGAGATTCATGAACCGGGGAACAACCCTACTAGTCTCGAGTTCTTCCTTCATCGTTGCGTTCTTTTGCTTCCAATTCAGTCAATGCACGGATGTCGTTAATATCCTTCTCCCGAACCGGCCGAACGCGGCTTTTCATCTCAATCAACTTGCGACGAGAAGCTACCCGGATCACGTGGGCCCGAATTTCTAGCAGATACGCATCTGCAATCAGATCGTCAAAACTATTCTCTCGGGTGAGAAACAAATCTATCTGGCGATAAGGCTCTTGCGGACTCCAGAAGGTGAACACCAAAGCATTCTTCTCTCTTATCAAGGCACCGATACTTTCTCGATCGAGAATGATGTCTGCCGGGACTGGGGCTCTGGGGACCAGTTGAAGGCTGGTCATGGCCTCCAGAAACCGGCGCAAGTTATCAGGTTCTAACGAAACCGCGACATCGAGATCGAGCGTGGTCCGTTCAACTCCGTGAAGCACCATGGCAACGCCGCCCGCCACCACGAAATCGACGTGATGGTCGCTCAGCGCGGAAAGAATCTCGACCAGGTGACTTTCTTGAGACATAGCGCGCGGTAGGGACGGGCTCCTGCTCATTCGCAGGTAGGTATCAAAAGCTCCACGATTGGCGGATGAGCAGGAGCCCGTCCCTACCGCGCGCTACTCCTCATTCCATTGCCGTTTCAGCGCCTTTTTCGCGGCATCCTTCTCGCTGTCAAAACGGCTCATTCGGTTCTCTAAAACCTGCTTCTTATATTTCCATTGCTCTTTCACCTCGCCCGAACTGTGATCGATCCAGTAATCGACGTACTTCCTTTCCTGCTTCATCTCGTTTTTCTTGGCGTCCCATTGAGCATCGAACTTTCTGTAAGCCTCATCCCTAGCGTGTTCCCAATCCTCCTTGGTCCGGTAGGCAGGACTCGGGGTTGCTCTAGGTCGAGAAGTTGCACTCGGCCTGGGCGCAGCGGCTTCAGTTTCTGTTGGAGCCGGAGTCGTCTCGTTAGTCGTACCCGGCCTGCCTTCAAAGACGGTGTTGGTCGGTTTGCTCGGAGGTCCACTAGGACTGACTGGCGTTTCCACCGGACTCGCTCGCGGCACTTGTTCTTGCGAATTGTTAGCCGGAGTGGCCGCGGGTTCGCCGGAAGGCGTGCCTCCAAACGTAAACTCTAACACGACCCGTTTCCCAGCCTGGATATCTGCGGTACGCACCTGATCCGGACGCCCCTCGACCTTAACCTCAACAGGCTGCTTACTGGGCGGCAAAATCCCTTCGATCGGCGGTCTTCCCATCTCGATCCCTCCGATCACCACGTCTGCATCAGGCCGGTCGCACGTCACCGATAACAATCCGTAGGTAAGTTTGAATTCCACTACCGTATTCCCACTCGGGTCGACAGTGAAACGTTGGGTAACAGGCGTGAGCGAGCCAATTTTCGACGTCAACTCGATTTGTCCCGAAGGAAGGTTTGCAGTTAATGGAGTCTGACCTAAGGCCGTTCCAGCGAAATAAATGGTGGCGCCCGTCGGATCACTTTTCAGCGAGACGTTTACTCCCTGGTAACTATGCTGGACATTGACGGAGGCCCCTTGGGTCAAGTCGATGTCCTTGACGACGTCCGGCCAACCAGGTCGTTTAAGTGTCACCTGGTATTTTCCGGTTGGCATATTGTCCACTGTTATAGGGGTTATCCCGGAGGTCGTCTTCTGGTTTGCACCATTGATTTCAAATGGCACACCGGGCGGATTCGTTTTCACAACAAATTGTCCCGTCTCCCGAGTTAACGAAATCAAACCGAGATTATTGATCGTTCCTTCCGTGACGGTGACTTCGACCGACCTACTGACGTAACCCGGGAATTGCAATTCAAGCGTTTGCTTCCCCGTGGGTAAACGGTAATTGGCGAGAGGGGTGGTACCAATTGGCTGTCCTTTCAATTGCACAGAGGCGCCGGACGGTTTGGTTTCAAGCGTCACGAAACCTTCGTGGGTAACCTCCTTAGGAACTGGGGCCTGACGATTTAGGAAGAAGCTGATACCGACTACCATCCCCAGCGCAGCCAAGCCAAACAGAACAATAGCGAGTGTAATGGCACGCAATACCCAGGGAGACGTGACCGCTCGCGGCCCGTCCTCCTCCAACTCGGACAGCCCTGGTCCCGATGGAACTTGCGTCGGTACCACCGTCCCATACGTGTCGCTTCCTCCTTCTCCAGGCTGAGCCGGATTCCGGGAGACAAATACGCCAGTCGGCATTTTGGAGTGTGCCTCGCCTGCCCCGTCGCTCCGAGTTGGCGCGACAGGCAAGACGCCGACTTCCTGGCTACCGCTGACGTGACCGTGGTACAGACCCGCACCAGCAACCGGAGCCAACGGCGGTACGTCTGCAGATTCGGCGCGATCGAGTTCGGTTAGAAATTCAACCGCTGATGGAAAGCGCGTCGGCTCGATTACACCCGGCCTTAGAACCGTGTTACCCGCCTCCGAAAGAGCCGGAACTGGCGCAAACCGGGCCGGGCTCCCAGGTGCAGGTTCTCCGTAATGAGAAACCCCGCCCAAGAGTTCGTAAATTAATTGAGCCAACGGTCCGACCGGGTTTTTGATTAACTCCCAGGCCATCAATGGGCGAACCATGGTCTCGGCTGGGGCCGGCAGCTTCGCCCCCTGAATGCCAGCGGTCGCCAACGCATCCACCTTAATTATGAACGGAGGCCAGGTCTCCACCGGCGCTTTCCGAAGCGCGTCGAGATCTTCGTTCGGGTGAGCCGGTTCAATTTTAACATCCCCGACGGCGATCGAGCCGAGCAACAGCTCTCGATCAGCCAAAAAATCGAGTAACTTGGCTAGCGGCTGCACCAAGCGAAAGGTTTCGGGCCAACGCAATTCGCCCCGAGAACGCAACAACTCTTGGAACGTGAATCCTCGAGTGCATTCGCTCACCAGCAAAAGGCCGTCATCAGTCGATTCCAGCCCGTAGACCGCGGTCAAATTCGGGTGGTGAACGTTGCGCAATTTAGCAACCTCGGCCCGAAGGGATTCCATTTGCAGTTGATCGTTCAGACCAGGACCGGCAAACGGCCTAAGCGCTACCACCCGGTTCGTCTGCAGATCTTTAGCTTTAAAGAGTGAAGGCGGTAATCGCTCCAGAACTTCGTAGCGATTTGAGATGATTTGCCCCGTAGCATAACTGCGCGAGTTGACGCCGGCGGCTGTTGCAGCCGGATCCGTCCCTGTCAGCATACCAGAAAGTTCGCCGCTTTCAGAGTCAGCCAGAATTTCATCAAGCGCTTGCTTGAGCTGAACCGCCGTCTGAAAGCGATCTTCGGGCCTCTTGGCTAACATTCTCTGCAGCAATTCTGCCACCTTCGGGTTAAACGAATGCAGCACGTCCTGTGGCAGTTCTGATCCTAAGTGTTGATGGATCACACTCGCCATCGATCCTTCATAGAGCGGCCGGCCCACCAGCATGAACCAAAGAGTTGCTCCCAGCGAATAAATGTCGGAACGCGCATCGGTTTCACGTTCTTCCAGCTGTTCGGGGCTGGCGAAATGAGGCGTACCAACGAAACCACCTATAGTCACGGTGACCGATTTGTCGGAAGACGGTCCGACTGATTTAGCCAACCCGAAATCGATCACTTTGACCAACAGATGTTCCTCGTCTGCCTCATTAACCAGCATGAGGTTGGAGGGCTTGATATCCCGATGGACCAATTTCTGACGCTCCGCAGCGACCAGAGCACGAGCTACCTGGCGGGCGATTCGCAAGGCCAGCTCAGGTCGAAACGGCCCTTCCCGGCGTATCCGGCTCTCGACGGTTTCGCCGTCGACATATTCCATGGCGTAGAAGAAACTGTCTCCAGAGTTTCCAAGGTGAAACACGGTGGCAACATTCGGGTGCCGAAGCTGAGCTGCCGCGCGGGCTTCACGCACGAACCGTTGGCGGGCAGTATCTGAAGAGAGAAATTGCGGATTGATTACCTTAAGGGCGACATCGCACCTGAGGTTGGTATCGAACGCCTTGTAAGTAACACCCATTGCGCCCCGGCCCAGTTCCCAAGGGCTACCATCCGGATGACTTAGCACCTGGAAGTGCTCGAACTTCTCAGCTTCAGGCATTGCCAGCCAACACTATACCCGGCAAGCCTCTTGGCAAATGGAGGGAAGGGCCTCGCGGCGCGCGGGGACGCGCGCCCTCCCCGATTTGCACCCGCGTTGCTTCTAGGACAAATGCTTCGCGCGCTTACGGAATACAGATTACTGCGGTTTATCGATATATAACCGATTCGGATCAGTAGCATTCGGATCTCGAAAGATTCGAGGCGGGTTGCCGGAAATCACCTTGTAGCCGGTCAAAACAAATTCCGGATAAAATTGATTTGAAGCCGGTTCATACACGGTTTGACCGGAGAAATAACCTTCCAAGCGGTACTCAGTATTATTATCCGAACCCATCGCGTCCGCGGCCCGGTCAGGCGCGAGGGTTTTTTGTTCGTTCAACATGACCAATTGCGCCTGACTCCAAGGCTGCTGCGGCTTCCTGATGTAACCCCAGAAGAAATAGTTCCGCCGATACAAACGCCGCCCGATGAAGTAATCGCCGGGCTGCTCGGCGGCGATACTTTGCGTTAGCACCGCCTGTTGGGCGGCCCATTGATCTTCAACACATGCGGCTAGGAAAACCGTAGCTAGAAAGGCAATCCCCAGAGAAAAACGACTCATGTTGGTCCTAGTGCATCGAATCATAAGTAGGAGGCGTACCGCCGTCGGTCAGTTGGCTGATTTTCAAGGCGCGAACGACGAGCATATCTAAAACCGATACGTAAGGAGTGAGCAACGCAGAAAATCAGCCAACTGGCCACGGCCCGAAGGGTTGGCTTGAAAAGGGTCCGTCTGCTTCGTTGTTCGTTCGTTACGTATCGGCATCGGATATGCTCCTCACTCACGCCTCGCATCCAGACCCTTTTGAAGCCAACGGTATGCGTCCTACTGATGACTCGATGCACTGCACTTATTCACCAAATCATCAACCGGCAAATCAATTGCCGTGGGCTTGGTGTTTTATCCGAGCCAAAAGCTCCGGTTTTTCTTGTAGAGTCGAGACCAAGGCCTCGATCGCGTGTAACGTCTGTGGACTGATATGGTGTTCCATTCCTTCCACATCGTGGTAGATGACGTCCTCCTCGATCCCGAGCATCCTTAGAAAATCAGCCAGCAGTTGATGCCGCCGCATGATGTTCCGAGCTAGCGTCTCCCCAGCGGTCGTCAAAACGAGCCCACGATATTTCTCGTATTTGAGCAGACCCTCAGAATCGAGGCGCTGCACCATGTTCGTCACGCTGGCTTGTGAAATCTTGAGCCCAAGGGCAATATCGGCGACGCGGGCGTATCCCTTCGTATTAATTAAATCTAGGATTTGCTCGAGGTAGTCCTCGACAGTCGAAGATCTCGCCACCGGAGCCGAGTTTTCGGGCATACTGTAAACGATTATGCTCTGGAGCAACACGGGTTGCAAGCCAGGCGAAGGGGGCGCGAGACGGCGAATGGGCGAGACGGCGAATAGGCGAGTTCGAGGCGCGACAGAACCGGAGCTATCGATTCGCGCCTTTATTCGCCCCATCGCCGTTTCGCCGGTGCGCCGGTTCGCCGTGTCGCCCCCCTACCCGACCGACACCAACGCAGCGTTCACTTGGTGGTTAAAGCCGACGCTGGTCACCAACAACTCACTCCCGTGGATCTCCGTCACATCACGGGTAACGGTCGGAAGCCTGTTACCTGCATGCAACGTCGGCGGAAGTTTCTGCTCTTCGAGCGCGAACTTCGCTAAAACCAATTGCAACAACGCACTGGCCCCAAGGGACTCTCCAATAGCAGGTTTATGGGCATAAACTGGAACCGAATCAAATCGCGCCCTGAAAACGCCTTCTTCAACTCCATCTGCAAAGGTCCCGTTTGCGCTGGAAAGAATTCCGGCCGGTGTACGCCCAACGCACACCTGAGCAACCAATTCTGAGAGAGAAGCCGGGGCCTCTTTCTGCGAAAAGAAAGGCAAGCCGGCGGAGGTCATTAACCGCAAAGAACCGGTTCGGCTTAAAACCGCGGCGGCTGCACTCTCGGCTAGAATGGTACCTGGCCTGGACCCGAATACCGGGAACCAAGAACGATTGCTAGCCATCCGCCATGTGGCGAATCCATCTGCTAATACCCAGTCGGCTTCTTCTACCCCGACCACGACGCAGAACGGGAGAGCCGGATCAATCGCTAAAAGCTGGGCAGCGAAATGGAGCGCCGATAAACCGACCGAAGAATCGCCCACTAAGGTATAGTCGCGGCCATCGATCTTTAGTATCGCGGCGAGATGGCTAGCGGGAGCATTGTAGACCGTTTCGGGGAAAAGGAGCGGACTGGCGACATTAGCCCCTTCGGTAAGCACCTCATGATAGAAGCGGCGGGTATAAACAACTCCGCCACAAGCAATGGCGAACACGATCGCCCCGCGGTTTGCCGCTTCCAATGGGATGCCAGCATCTGCCAGCGCTGCCAGCCCGGCCGTAACCCCAAGGAGCGAGATTTCGCCGGAACGCCGCAATCGAGGCTGGCGTCCAGCGGCAGCAGTGAATTTAGCCGGTACTGCGCTATAATAATAGGAGCGCCCGCCGAATCCCTTCGGCAGCGGCTGGCGAGGTGCTTCTGTGCCTCGGATCAGTTCGTCCCAAGTCTGCCCCGCATCAGGGGCAACCGGAGTAACGGCGCCAACTCCTTGAATGTAGAAACCAGATTTAAAATCCACAGTTTTTCATCGCCCAGCGTGCAATCGCATCAAAATAAGGCCTCGCGCAGAGGTAAAGCATCAAAATAAGGGCCTCGCGCAGAGGGCGCAACGGACGCAGAGGGAAACGGCGAAGGGGCGAAACGGCGAAGGGGCGCCATCGTGCGCACAGGGTAGCACCCTTTCTGGCACACCTTCAGCGCTTGTTACCATTTTCTACGAATACCTAGGCCTGGCACACCTCAGCCCAGGCTAATTTCTCTAAGCACTTCGCGAGTTCGTTCGCCGTGTCACCCATTCGCCCAGCTCAGCCCACTCGCCCACTCGCCGTTTCGCCTCATGCGGCTTGCAGAACCAGGGTCGCGTTGGCGCCGCCGAACCCGAAAGAATTTGAGACCACCCGCCGGATCTTGGCCGGCTCTTCCTGATTGCCAACGACGCGAAAGGTCCAATCCGCCTCGGGTTCCCTGAAGTTAATATTCGGCGGAATAAACTGATGGAGAATCGCTAGCAAACTGAAAACCGCTTCAATCGCTCCGGCGCCCCCTAAAGCATGGCCCATCATCGATTTGGTCGAACTCATAGCGACACCCGGCATCAGTTCGGAGATCGCTTTGCCTTCAGTGGCATCATTAAATACCGTCGCGGTTCCATGCGCGTTCACGTAGTCGACGGACGCAGGATCCAGCTGGGCGTCGATTAACGCTCTTTCCATCGCCAGTTTCGGGCCAATCCCGGATGGGTCCGGTTGCGTCAGGTGATAGTTATCAGTGGAGACACCGTAACCAACGATCTGGCCTAACACGGTTGCACGTCGGGCGGCGGCTGCTTTTTCGGATTCAAGTACGAGAATGGCCGCTCCTTCTCCCAGTACTAATCCATTCCGATCGCGGTCAAATGGCCTGATCTTGTCCGGAGTGGCCGCCTGCAGCGAATCGAACCCGGTAAACACCAGTTCGGATATCGGATCGTATCCGCCGCAGATGACGGAATCGTAAAATCCGGCCCGGACTAGTTGAAATGCGTGCCCGATAGCGTTCGTGCCGGATGCACAGGCATTAGAGATGATCTGCGCCGGAATCCGCCAACCGAACTTTTCCTGAACATCCAACACCGGCTTTTGGGCCATATAGTTCGCTACCGCTTGAGCCGCGCCGGTCCGCCTTTTTGGTTCGAGTAAAGAACGATAGAAACGTTCACCGTTGGACATCCCACCACTCGAGGTAGAGATCACCATCATTTCCGGAAAGAATTGACCAGCAGTTCGGACCGCTTCCCGTGTTGCCTGCAGCATCATCAAAGAGCTACGATCCAGCCTCCGGTTCTTCCGCGTGGCCGGTTCTTTTAACCAATCATCCGGCACCTGGCCGGCAGTCCGGCAGCGCGTCTTAGAAACATCGAAGGCAGTAACCGGAGAAACACAATCCGTTCCGTTTCGTAAATTTTTAAGATTGTCAGCATTGCCGCCGCCCAAAGGAGACACGATCCCATACCCGGTGATGAAAACCCGCTGCATTTTGGCGTTATCAGACATTCGATCCTGCTGAACAAGTCGTACACCCGTTGGACAATGCCGACAAAGGCGAATCGGCGAAAGGGCGAATGGGCGTGGGCCACGGCTCAGCACATTGCCTTGAATCGCCGTTTCGCCCACTCGCCCTTTCGCCCATTCACCTTGACGCCCATTCGCCTTTGACGGCGTTCCCGGCGTTGATTACGCTGCCCCATGGCTCCCAGCGCGAGCGAATCGCCCCGGTACCCCCTTCGGCGTTTTTGCTGGATGATGGCGAATGCTGCTCGTTGGAAATGCCCGACCTGCGGCCGGAGACCGATTTTTATTCCCTGGCACCAGGTCAGAAGTCTCCAAGACTGGTTTATGCCCTTAGACGGTTGCCCGGAGTGCGGTTACCCGTACGAACGCGAGCCCGGTTATTTCCTGCTCTCTATTTTTGCGATCAATTACGGGGGCGGCGCGTTGATCGGATTAGTCCTTTATTTGATTTTCGATTTCTGGATCAAACTTCCGATCTGGTTAACGTTAGTCCTGGCGATCACTCCGATCCCAATTTTCAATCTCTGGTTCGCCCGCCACTCCAAAGCGCTATTTATCGCGTTCGATCTTTTTTTGGATCCCCATCACCGAGATGACGGGGACGGTGACGAACCCGCAGAGATGCCAAGTCCGAAACGGCCCCGGTTGGACCCAGTCAAACGCTGATTGCCGTTTCCGAAGGACGGAACCATTTTAATGCGGCTCCCCTCCGCAAGGGGTGGTGCGTTCCCGAAATCACACTTCTCCGTAGGCTATAGCGCAATCCACAACTACAGGTCATCATTTGCCTGAAGGTCTTGTTTGATGGCAAATGGGACTATGTCCCTACCGTCAACACCGTTGAAATTTTAGAAATTCTTAAAAATTTATAGTTGACGCTCCCAACCGTATTTCATATATCGCAGGACCAATCGCGTGGATTAAGGATCCCTATGGATGGGGTCTGCTCTGCTGCGGGGTAGACGTGAATTGAAGGCAATAAAAACCAGTTCAGTAACCCCAAGTCTATCACTTCGGTCCAGAGATCGCAGGAGGCAGCTCTGGCTTGAAGGAGGATGGCACATGGAATGTAAATATGCATCGACTCGAGCCACTCAACGCCGTTGGTCCAAAGGCTAGCCCTTCTTTAGTCCTCCCAGATCCTATTCCTACTTTCGGCTAGATCATTAGCGATCCGGATTAGATCCGGTTAGCAACCTTCAGCTCGCGCGCGCTTCAACTTCGGCTCCAAGGCGGCTGTCGCCCTGAACCGATTCGCGCAGAGCGAGCCACGATCTTGTCTCTAAATCGCACATTCGTGCGCGGCCCAGAGGCAGTGAGGAGGTGTCTCTCCTAACACAAGAACTCTCTCAAAACGGCGATAACTTACAACATCTAACTCTTTCTGTTATAGCCGCCGTGAAGCACCTGACTTTGGGCGGGGATCAACCGAATCACCAAATCGGTCATATAACAGCCTACATCCTCTGCCAGAGCCCAACGAGGCCACCAAGATAGTTCTATCTCTGAGTGAAATTACCTAGAATTTTCAGGGCTTGAACTAACCAAAGATTTATACCGCAAAATTTTTTATAATAGTTCTTGTGTCCCAGCGCGCGCCCATGTTAGGTACGAACGCTTCCGGTGATACTGACGATCCTGAAATGTCTGTTCCGAGTTTCTCCCCTCCGCGTCTGAGGCACCGGATTCTTTACTAACCATATGCAAGGTCTACTCAAAACCTTGGGTCGAAGTTATTCGGCCCATCTAGTCGGGGGCGTCGTCAATCGGCGCCGTTTGGGAAGTCTGGCCCTTGGTGGACTCGCCTCTGCGTCACTCCTGTTAAGCTCGGGAGCTGCGTTTGCGGCGCTGTCAACCTTCAGCCTGAACCCATTAGTTTCTAAATCAACCTTGGTCTCACCAACGGATGACAGCAAAATAATCGGTGTGGGTCTCTCCATACCGTCTTCCGACCCAGCGGGTTTGAAGGCGTTTGTCGACCACGTCTCCACTCCAGGTGATGCGATGTTCCACAAATTTATCACTTCTGATGAATTTGCGGCCAGGTTCGGCGGTAATGCGGCAGACTATCAATCCCTGAAAGATTGGGCGGCCAAAAACGGGCTGACCATCTCCCAGGAATCGAAGGCCCGCAACCTGCTAACCGTACGCGGTACTGTGGCCACCTTTAATCGGCTCTTCCAGACGCAGATTAATAACTACAAGACGAGCGACGGCGTGACCTTCTATTCGGCTGGCATCAAGCCGATAGTTCCTACCGAGCTCGCTTCAAAAGTACAGGCCGTGATCGGTCTAACCTCCGGCAAACCGATCGCCGCACAGGCGAAAGTTGGCAAGGCGCTGGGTGAAAATCCGGCGGCGAATTCCGCTCTTAAACCAGCGGATAGAGCCGAAGCTTTAGGAACGGGCCCGGGTGGAACCTATGGTCCTGAGGACCTGCGAACCGCCTACTCGATCCCGACCTGGGGCAAACTCGAACCCGGTCAGGTGATGGGCATATTCGAGCAAGGGTATTACAATCCTAAAGACGTCGATTTTTACAATACGCACTTCAAAGCTGGGTCGCATATCAAACAGACGGCCGTGTCTGTTGACGGCTCTCCAATTACGCTGGAAGGCGCGATTGAGCTCGAAGCTTGCCTCGACGTCGACATGATCATCGCCGCGAACCCATCGGTGGCCGAAGTTATCGTCTATATTGACGATTACACCTATGATCCGTTCGACGTAGCGATCACGGACGCTTACACCGCGATTGCTGACGCTAACGTAGTCTCAGTCGTTAGCGCCTCCTACGGCGAAGATGAACAAGCGTTCATTGACGACGGAACGGAATCGGCCTTAGACACTGCCTTGCAGGAGGTAGCAGCTGTAGGTATCTCCTCGTTCGCCAGCTCTGGTGACGATGGTGCTTACGGCGACGGGTACAACTTTCCGTACAACGTCGAAAACCCAGGTACCGATCCCTACAACACCTCTGTCGGCGGTACCGAGTTGTTGACCACCAAGGGCGAGAATTATGAGTTCGAGTACGTCTACAACGAGTTCCCGTACTATGGCGGATCCGGTGGCGGTATCAGTGTTAACTGGACCCAACCGGCCTATCAAAACTATCCGTACACGGGCTACACCGCCGGAAACGGTGGCTCTACTACCATGCGGAACGTTCCGGATGTGGCCGCGGAGGCCGGTGTATTGACTGGCGTTGCGGTCTATGTCAGCGACCAAGGTGGTTGGTTCCAAGTTGGTGGTACCAGTGTCGCCAGCCCGCTCTGGGCCGGTTACCTGACCAACATCAACGCCGCCTTCCATTATGTGGGTCTGCCAAACGTTGGGCAATTTAACCCGGTGTTGTATACCGTCGGGCTCAACCAAGGTGGTACGCCAGCTGACTATATGTATGACATCGTGAACGGTAACAACGGTTACATTCCGTTCTACGGTTCTGCCTACCCTGGCTACTACGCGGGGTTCGGTTATAGCAACTGCACCGGTAACGGTTCAATCTGGGGTGGCGGGTTCGGCGTCCAGATGTTGCTCTCCGGTAAACAGGCGGGTACCCCTCCTGGGTCGTTCACAGTTACGCCCAAGGCAACCAAGACACCGTTCTATAGCTATACGATTAAGTGGACCCCATCCAGCGGTGCGTCGGGCTACGGGATCGCCTTGTATCATTCCGGCGCGTTGTACAACAACGCAATCGGCTATGTCGCAAACGGGTCGACTGTGAAGTATACGTTCTATGGCTTGACCGCGAGCACCTTCTACTACGTCTACATGTGGGGCTTCAATGCCAGCGGTGGATCGCCTTACGCCACCACCAGCTTCACGACCGCAAAACTTCCGTAACCGGTCCTGAGCTGAGCGTCGTAACTCCGTAGATTAAGGAAACCTAACCTCCGGCAACCCTGAAGCTTTCGGGGTTGCCGGACTTTTTTTTGGGGGGCCTGGTTGGCCACGATAGGCTCTTTCGTTCTCGTCCTCCACTCCGGCGATTTGGTCGCGGCTACGGCGCCAATTGGGCAGAAGCCCGTTCAGCAAGCCACAAAATGCGAACGGCAGGTCATCATCCAGACAACCTGCCGTGACTATTTATTTGCGGATCTTTGGCAAACGTCCGCGACGTTCAGGCTTAATCTGCAGGAAGGCTCTTAGGAATCACCCCGGGCTTGAACATGTCGGATAGATCCGTGGTACCATCGAGAGTAGGATTCGCCGCATCATTCAAGAAACCACTGGGTGTATTCGCTCTCAGCCCGAATACTTTCTGCCAAGTGGCCAGATCCGAGGAGTGCGTGTAATCCTTCGAACTCGCGTAAGCATGCCCCTTAGCCAGATGCGAAATCACAATCAGGTTAATTGTGTGGGCGAAATCGTTCTTAAAGCCTTCGCTTTCATCCATCCAAATGACAATGACGCCGTTATTCCGATACGCCTCCGAGGCCATAATTTCAGGAATGACGATGGAGAGAAAGTGATCGCCTTCCGCAATCGACGCCAAGTCGCTCCTGTAATGAACCCCCTGATAGACAAAGCCGCCCGCCAGGTAGGAATGCATGTCGTTGTACTCGTCCGGCGTAATCAAGTTGTACCGGGCGACGGTATTGTTCTGTAGGTCCGTAAATAGCTGCTGTAGCGGGGCGTAATGTTTCACCTTCTTGTTAGTGGTCCCGGTGTTATCGCCACCATTGGTATCCGGGAAAAACAAGGTACCATCATGTTTGCAGGCAAAACTGTATTCATCGCTACCGTTAAACTCGTTCGTGTAATTGGGCGACGTCCCGCTGAAGGTTGCCAGGGGAACTGTCCAGAGGGACTTCGGAGCCACATTGCTGGTAGGAGCCCCTCCCAAATTAGCATTGCCGCCGTCCGTGTTCAGCAAATCGATATCCTCCTGGTAAGCCTTCCAGGTAAGTCCCACGGATTCCATCAATCCGGTCAAATGTTCCCCCGTTACGGTCGGGTTTGCCGCCAAATAGACCTGTATGGCCGGAACTGAAGGATCGACGGCCGCGTACGGATCGTTGTCATTGAAAATGCCCAAGTTGGATCCCGCCTCTTGCCAGATATAGTTTGGCTCGGAAGGATGGATGCTGGGGTTTTTGCCGCTCGGGGTAGCAAGCGCGTTGTGATAAGCAGTCGCGTACGACGCTTCGTCCGAGTTGCTGTTTCCGGGTGTGACGAAGCTATTGAGATAGGGAGCCGCCGGGCATTGGTAGAGCTGGTGTGGAGTTTTCTCACTGGCCGGCTGGGTCCAGTTATGATTTTCCAACTCGATATAAAACACGGCGCCGATTTGTTTTTCAGGATTTACATCCTGCCCAAAGACTGTCGAAAAAAAGCACGTTGCCGAACAAGCGCTCGCAATTACACCAAGAATATTGCGGGCTGTCCCGATCGTGCGGAAGTTGATCGGAAGCATAGGGTTATCTTTTGTGTGTGGAGGGTTATTCAGGGTATCGCTGAGAGAAGTGTCGTCATGTTACGTTTTAGTCACACAACCACAGTGGGCATTTGCTCGAGTCGGATTCCCTGGGCAGTTCGACTCTCAAAGACTCTCAAGGCGATTCTAGAAGGTGATTTTTGAAGGGTCACGTCTTAACAAACAACTATTCTGGTCTTGACATCGTCACTTTCTGAACCCTAAGAGATCGGTGCTATGGCCCGGCCGACGAGATTGGATATTGCGGGGGGATGGTACCACGTGGCGAATCGAGGTATCGAACGAAAGACCATCTTCCGAGGCCGCTCGGGGTACGAACACTTTATTGAGCTGATCAGTACGCTACCCCGGCGGTTCGGTTTGCGAGTGCACGCCTACGTGCTCATGCCCGATCACTATCATCTACAGATCGAAACGCCCAAGGCCAATCTGAGCCGGGCCATCCAGTGGCTGAACGTCAGCTATAGCATCTGGTTCAATAAGAAGCATCAGCGGGTCGGGCCGCTGTTTCAGGGTAGATTCAAGGCCATCCTGCACAATTGCTCCAGCCACGCCCCAACCATTAACAAGTATATTCATCTTAATCCGGTTCGGGTGTGGCGCTCGGGTGGTCACGAGCGCCGGGCGGGTGCTTCGGACCAAGCAACTGCGGCCAAGCGCGGTGCTGCCCGAGTGGAAGCTCTGCGCGCGTACTCCTGGAGTTCATACCACTATTACAACGGCGAAGAGCGAGCTCCGCTCTGGCTGACCACTCAGACCGTACTGGAGCTACTAGAGCCAGGCAGAAGAGCCACCACCCAGACGGCGGCCTATCGCCGAGAATTGGAACGGGCTGCAGCCGCGGATCAATTGGAAACGGATTGGAAGACTGAGCTCAAAGCCAGCCTGCTGCTTGGGTCAAGCGACTTTGTGGGGCGAATGAAAAAACGGCTGAGCGGTGATCGCCGTGAACAGACGGCGTTAAGGAAGGCAAGCCAAGGGGCCTTAAGCTGGAATCGGATTACAGCGGCGGTAAGTCAGCTTTGGGACCAGGATTGGGAATTGTTGCGCACGAGTTACGGTACCGGCGCCCTGGCGGCGGCGCTCTACTTGGCGCGTAATCACTCCGACCAGACCCTACGCGAACTAGGCGCCCTAGCCGGCGGGATGCAATACCCTGCTGTAACCATGGCCATTCGTCGTTTTACCAACCGATTAAAAACCGATAAGACCTTGGCCGTAAAGGTAAAACAGTTGGAGAGAATGTTGCAAATTAAGACGTGACCCTGGTGGTACGGTCTCTCGCAAGCGAGGCAGTGCTCCACGGGCGGCAAGCCCTCTCGGCCTCGCGAGCGAGGCAGCGCTCCACGAGTGGCGACCCCTTTCGGCCTCGCAAGCGAGGCAACGCTCCACGGGTGCCGACCGCCTCGGCCTCGCAAGCGAGGCAACGCTCCACGGGTGCCGACCGCCTCGGCCTCGCGAGCGAGGCAGCGCTCCACGGGTGCCGACCGCCTCGGCCTCGCTAACTGTCGCGCCGCAGGCCTTGCGAAGGCGGAAGCGAGGCAGCGCCCCACGGTGTGGGCCCAGTTGCGGTCAAAAAGATTCGATGCGATAGGCTGCGCATGCAGTCGCTTTTGGCTATTTTACAGCTTGCCGCGGTCGAAGTGAACGCTTGGAAGATTATCGGCTGGACCGGTAATTTGATCTTTGGGCTCCGGTTTGTTTGGCAATGGATCGCTTCAGAGAGAGCCAAGAAAAGCATTATTCCCCCGGGTTTTTGGGAGATTAGCTTGTTGGGTAGTATGATCTACACGAGCTATTTTATCTTTTATCGTCATGACTCAGTAGGCATCATTTCCAACCTCTTGCCTCTCCCGCTGTATGCGCGGAATGTATTCTTGCATTGGCGCCACGCACGGATCCATAAGAAAGAAGCGGAATCGGCCAAGGAAGCCGATTCAGTGGTGGATTAAGAACCGCGAATGAACACGAAGGGACCTGAAGGGAAACCAAACCACAGATGGAAAAGCATAAGTCGACGTTAACCTGCGTACATCTGCGCCCGCCCGCCATAGCTTTAGCGACGGCTGGTTAATCTGCGGTTGGACTTAATTTCTCTTTGTTTTCGCGTTTATTCGCGCCCATTCGCGGGCTAAATTTTAGTTAGGGCTGATCCTTTATGATTTACCTCGATAACAACGCAACCACGGCCGTCGACCCGCAAGTGTTGGACGCGATGCTGCCGTACTTGAAGGAACAATACGGCAACCCGTCCAGCGCGTACACTTTTGGGAAAAAGGTGGCTCGGGCAATCGACCATGCTCGGGAGCAGGTGGCGGCTCTGCTGCACTGTGACCCAGCCGAGATCGTTTTCACCAGCTGTGGCACTGAATCGGACAATAGCGCGATCCAATCGGCCCTGCTGATCGATCGGGACCGCAAACATATCGTAACCAGCAAAGTGGAACATAGCGCGGTTCTGAAGCACGCTGAGGCGCTCGCCCGTCGTGGCTACGAAATTACTTTGCTCGATGTGGATGAGAACGGCCTCCTTGATCTTTCCGCGCTGGAAGAGGCGATTCGACCAGATACGGCCGTTGTTTCGTTGATGTGGGCTAACAATGAAACCGGGGTGCTTTTCCCGATTGAGGAAGTCGCGGCCATTTGCCAACGCCAACAGACGATCTTTCATACCGACGCCGTGCAAGCGGTTGGGAAGATACCCATCGATCTTCAGTCCGGCGCAATTCAATTTCTGTCGCTATCAGGACACAAACTGCATGCTCCCAAAGGAGTTGGTGTGCTTTATGTGAACCGGCGCACGCGGTTTAATCCTTTTCTGATCGGAGGCAGCCAAGAGCAAAAACGTCGGGGAGGCACACACAACACCGCCTCGATCGTGGCACTCGGGAAAGCGGCGGAATTGGCGGCGGAATATCTGCCCGAAGAAAGCAATCGGGTTAAACATTTGCGGGATCAGTTTGAGCAAGAAGTTTTTACCCGAATCTCCGGCGTTCAGCTTAATGGAGACCGTGAGCACCGCCTTCCGAATACGGCGAACATCGCCATTGACGGGGCCGATTCAGAAGGACTGTTAATGTTGCTCGACCAGAAGGGGGTCTGTTGTTCGGCAGGTTCAGCTTGTACCGCCGGTTCACTGGAGCCGTCTCACGTGCTGAAGGCCATGGGTTTCTCGACGGAGCGCGCGCGAGCTAGCCTACGATTCTCCTTTGGGCGGTTTAATACTGAGGAAGATGTCTCCTCCGCGGCCGGGATTTTAGCGACCGCGGTGGAAAGGGTCCGCTCAGCGAACCGGGTTGCGGTCGGATAAGGGGCCGCCGCCCGTGGAGCGCTGCCTTGCGAAGGCGGAAGCGAGGCAACGCTCCACGGGTGGCGACCCCTACACCACAAAAAGATCCATGAAATCGTCGACGGGTGTATCCAGGAGCCGCGCTGAATCCGCGAAAAGCGACAGGATACGGTCGGAGTTTTTTTCTGAGATTCTGTTTCGCAAACTTTTCTCGAACTTCTCGAACAACAGTGGCTCACCCTCTTTTCTCCGGCGAGGATGGCCGATCGGATATTCTACTACGACCTTTTCGCTGGCGGAACCGTCTTGGAAAAAAACCTGAACTGAGTTCCCGATCGAACGTTTGTCGGGGTCTAGATAGTCCCGGCTGAACTCAAGGTTTTCAACGACGTCCATTTTTTGGCGGAGAACATCGATCCGCGGATCGGCTGCAGCAGCATTTTCGTAGTCTTCGGCGGTCAGTTGTCCATGAATCAGGGGAACTGCGACCATGTATTGAATACAATGATCGCGATCCGCCGGGTTGTTCAAAGGGCCGGCCTTATCAATGATGCGTTTGCCAGATTCTTGCGTTTCAATCACGACTTTAGAAATCTGATCCAGACGTCCCTTAGTCCGATCGTAGAGTTGCAAGGCCGCTTCTACGGCCGTTTGCGCATGGAATTCCGCCGGGAAAGAGATCTTAAATAGGACGTGTCGGATCACATAGGACCCAAGGGGCTGTGCCAGCTGAATCGGTTTGCCGTCGAACAGAACATCTTGAAATCCCCAACGCGGCGCGGTCAAAGCGCTTGAGTAACCCATCTCGCCGCGAAGCGCCTGTAGACCATGGAAAACGGCGCGAGAGGTAGCGTCACCTGCAGCCCAGCTTTTCCTTGAACCCGTGTTAGGGGCATGTCGATAGGTCCGGAGCGCACCGCCATCGATAAAAGCGTTTGAAATGGCGTTGATAACCTCGGCCCGAGAACCGCCTAACAGTCTGGTAATGACGGCAGTAGAGGCGACCCGCACCAGGAGCACGTGATCCAGCCCCGCCCGGTTGAAACTGTGGGAAAGCGCTAACACTCCCTGAATCTCATAGGCTTGGACCGCCGCTCTTAATAGGTCGCGGATTGTCAAGGGATGAGACTTGGTGTCACCCGACCGGTTTAGATAATCGGCAACAGCCAGGATTCCGCCGAAGTTGTCGGATGGGTGGCCCCACTCCGCAGCGAGCCAGGTGTCATTAAAGTCTAGCCAGCGGATCATCGCGCCGATATTGAACGCCGCCCGAACCGGCTCGAGCTGGTAGGACGTGCCAGGCACCCGGGCGCCACCGGATAACACCGCTCCCGGAACGATCGGTCCTAAGAGTTTGGTGCAAGCGGGATAAGAGAGCGCCTGCAAGGCACAGCCGAGGCTATCCATCAGACAAAGCTGGGCCACCGATTCAGCTTCAGGGTCGACCGGCGACACGCTCAAAACATAATCCGCGATTTGCTGGAGCAGAATATCCTCAGGGGGACGGTTCGAAGACGGATTCATCGTTAGAAATATCCGCAGATTGCTCGGGCCCCACAAGACGCTTCGTTACAAAAGCCTCGCGCAGAGGTGGCAGAGGACGCAAAGGCGAAGACAAAAATTTCGGGGTGGTCCAGCGTTCGCCACCACCGATCGCGATCAAGACGTCGCCCAAATAAAAGCCGTGCTCGGATCAGTCACGTTGGATTTCAGCCACACCGTGGGCCCGGCTCGGCGGGTGTGTCGGACCGGCAAACGAAATCTTCTTTCAAAATCGCAGCCCCTGGAAGGCCGCCTAGACCGTGCGGGAGCCTCGCCCCACCAGCTATGAGTTCTGTATAATCTGCGTCCGTTACCTCCGCGTCCGCTGCGCCCTCTGCGCGAGGCTTATCTTACCGTGTTTGGGGCTAGCGCTTTTCGATCGGGACGAAGGGCCGGAGCTCGGGGCCGACGTAATCAGCATTCGGGCGAATCAGTTTGTTATTCGCTCGTTGCTCCTGGATGTGGGCTGACCACCCCGAGATTCGTGCCATTACGAAGAGCGGAGTGAAATGGGCCGTTGGAATATCGAGAAAATGATAGGCGATGGCGCTAGAAAAATCGACGTTTGCAAACAGCTTCTTCTCTTCCTTCATCACGACCTCGATCTCGTCCGCAACCTCAAAAAGATAACCATCTGGCGCCGATTTAGCTAAGCGCTCTGACCAGCCTTTAGCGATCGGGTGGCGAGGATCACTGTGCTTGTAGACGGCGTGCCCAAAGCCCATGATTTTCTGTTTAGCCGCTAGCATCGCGAGCACGGCAGCTCGGGCCTCTTTTCGGATCTTAAATCTTTGGATCAACTCCATCGCGGCCTCATTGGCACCGCCGTGCAACGGTCCTCGCAAGGTGCCAATGCCGGCCGTAACACAGGAATAGAAATCTGACAGGGTGGCTGCACAGACGCGGCAAGCAAAGGTTGACGCGTTAAACTCATGTTCAGCGTAGAGGATCAGCGAGGTATCCAAGGCCCGCCGCGACGCCTCGCTCGGCGAATCCCCATGTAAAAGGGTCAGATAATGTCCCGCCAACGAATTAGCATCGTCGTCCGTAGCAATACGTTCACCTTTGTGAGAGAAATGATACCAATAAGCAAGGGCGGAAGGAAAGACGCTCATCAATCGCTCCGAAACTTCTTTTTGGATGGCAAAACTCGTCTCGGGTTCAAGCGATCCCAGGAAGGAACAGGCGGTGCGCAGCACATCCATTGGGTGCGCGTCTGCCGGGATCAATTCGAGAAGCTTTCTTAACGCATCCGGAAGCTGTCGTTTCTGCTTTAGCCTAAGGCGAAACGCATCCAGCTCGGGCTGGGCCGGGAGCGCGCCGTGGATCAGCAAATACGCAACCTCTTCGAAGGAGGAGTGGGCGGCTAGTTCCTCAATGGCATACCCACGGTACGTTAAACCGACTCCTTCTTTCCCGACTGTCGCGATGTCGGTTGTGCCAACGGCTTGCCCGCGTAAACCGGTGGTTGCTGGGGGGACTTTGGCAGTGCTCATGCTCTTTCAATATTTCGAGAACGAATCCAACCTGGATTCATACTCGTGGTAATTCAGAACCTCGTACAGATGGTCTCGAGTTTGCATCGCGCCAACCGCAGCTTTCTGGGTGCCGGTCTGGCGAATGGTTTCATAGACGCTCTCGGCTGCAGCCGACATCGCCCGAAAAGCGCTTAATGGATAAAGAACGACCCGAATCCCGGATGCGCGCAGCTCTTCCACCGAAAAAAGCGGGGTTTTGCCAAATTCGGTCAGGTTCGCCAACACCGGAACCCGGAGACGTTCAGTAAACCGGCGATAATCTTCGAGACTGGTGACTGCTTCCGCAAAGATAAGGTCGGCTCCAGCTACAACATACTGCTCACATCGCTCGAGAGCCGAATCGACCCCTTCGCCGGCCACGGCATCCGTACGTGCCATCAAAACGAACGATGGATCAATCTTAGCGTCGCTGGCAGCCCTAATCCGATCGACCATCTCCCGTGGTTCTACGACTTCCTTGTTGGGACGATGGCCACATCGTTTGGCCTGAACCTGGTCCTCAATGTGGCAACCCGCGGCGCCGGCTCGACCCAGATCCCGAATCGCACGCGCGATATTGAACGCGTTTCCCCAGCCCGTATCGGCATCGACCATGATTGGCAAATTAGTGGCCCCGGTGATCCTGCGAACGTCTTCGCACACATCGTTCAAATTGGTCATCCCGAGGTCGGGCAACCCAAAAGAAGCATTCGCGACCCCCGCGCCGGAAAGATATACGGCTCGAAAGCCTGCCCGCTGAGCAAGCAGCGCGCAGAAGGCATTGATCACGCCCACCATCTGCAACGGTCTCTCCTCCTCGATCGCAGTTCGCAAGCGGACACCAGGCGAGGTCGGTGATGGGTGATTGGTGATTGGTGATTGGTTGGAGGGGCTACTCACCTTCTGTCCTTTTAACCCGCGGAAAACAGTAGTTCAAGGCCGGAGGGGAGCCAGACTTCGCCCCTTCGTCTAGACTCGGGAGGCTACGTCGGGCAGGCCGCTTTGGCGCGTGACCGTCTATCTACTAACATTCCCCGCACAACTCGATCCGGTCGAAGATCTTGTTAAACAAGCGGCTCCCGCGAATAACCCAGCGGCTCGCAGCTCCATCGATTGATGCTTCTAAAAAGGAGACGAGAAGAAAATCTACGCAATTGCCAAGTATTCTATCGACTTTTTAGCGTCTCCATCTCTGTAACTGTGTGAGAACGATCGGAATTTATAGGCCTATGGCTTCGAGGCAAACGACAGAGCTGCAAAACGCTGGGCACCTCCCGGGAGCCGCCTGCTGCCTCGTTATCTTGGACCCATCGCGCACTGCGACGAATTTCGCGGGGTCCTGCGGCATGTGCCAAAGCGGCTCCCCTCCACTCTCCAAAACCTTGAACTCCCCCACCCCTTTAGTTTAGAACTGAGGCTACCAGCCTATGGCCCAAATCGGCAAATGCTCCAATCGCGTGGGTTGCACCCTCGCTTATACCGGTCAAGAGATCCGTTTCGAAGGTTCGCCTATCTGCCCGGAATGCGGGCAACCCTTGACCGAACTCACAAAGCCCAAAAAAAGCAGCAAACTCTGGATATTGATCCTGATCCCGATTGTGCTTTTGGCGCTCGCAGCGGTGGGATTTTATGCGGTGGAACGGTATGTGGCTGCTGTCGATGCCGCGAAAATCACCCCGACGGCGACTCCGACTGCCACGGCCGTGGCCCAGAGTTCGGCAAAGACGGACCAGAGCGGAGGAAAGATGGTCGACGGGAAAAGCACGGTACCGGCGGACGTGCTCGACAAAGCCAACAATCAATCCAGCCAATCGCCGACCGCGCAGCCTGCCTCGTCCGCTGCTACTCCAACGGTGACTCCTGCGCCCGAAACGCAACAATCGCCGCCCGCCACGAAAGAAAACCCGCCGGCCGAAGGCCAGTCCCCTCCTGCTGGGGGATCAAGTCCCGATAACCTTAAACACGACAACGCGAGCGCGCAGAAATCGGCCAACACCGGAGGCGACAATTCCGCACAAACGGTGGACACGAAACCGAAGGCGTTATCCTCGGCTGACGTAGAGGCCACCAAACAAGATGTATTGAAGCGGATCGCCGCGCTGCCAAAGATGAGCGAGTCGGAGAAAACAAAGCTGGCCGACAAAGTCGAGACCGCCCGTTCTATGCTACGGGTTGGGGTCGTGTACTTCCCGCCGGGCGGCAGTATCCTTCCGAAGCCGTCGGTGGACAAGCTCGTCGACATGTTTAAAGGGCAGGAGCTGGTAGAGAAGATGAGCGATCCGACGTTAGTGTTTATCGTTGCAGGCTACGCCGATATGAGCGGAGATCCTCGGGGAAACATCAGACTATCCGAAGACCGCGCCCAAGCCGTAGCCAATGCGCTGGCAGAAAGTGCCGGGGTAATCAATCTCGTGCGTACCGTCGGCATGGGGGGAACCGAACTCCTAGGTAGCCGGCGACCGGACCAAAATCGGGCGGTGGAAATTTGGGCCGTAATCCCCTAGCTAGCCTGCCACGCTAGAAAAAGGCTAAGCCTTTTTCTAGCGTGGCAGGAGACGGAGCCCGATACGAAGGGCGTCGAATTCTACGTGATGACGGACCTTGTCCAGAGGACGGCGTTCACCACGGGGTAGTGTGACTCCATCCAAGCGAAGAGGCCTAGTGACGTTCCGTGGTGTCAAAATAAACCATTCCCCTTGGTCCCTGCCGATGAGCGCATGGCGGGGCTCTAACCCGGGAATATGTTTGAACACCTCAGGAGCCAGATTGGATTCTGCTCCAATGATCGTGCCGTCCCGGCAAGCAAAAGTCTTGCCTTCAACTACGAGCTCGAGCCGGGCATTCTTAGGCGCAGGCGGACGAAAACCACCTTGTGAACCGAAATCGACCGAGCTCGTTTGCCGGCCTTCGTCCGAAGAAGACATCAGGCCATGGTAGACAGATTCTTGGCGGGTGCCAATACAAGAAGAGGCGGCCGGGCCTTAGTAGGGCGAGGCTCCGGATCTTCCCGGAACCGTTCGCAAGGGGCAAAATCGGGGAGGGCGCGCTGCCTGTCCGACATAGCCTGATGCATCCGATTGATTTTCTCCCACCGGGGCGACGTCGGATCCCCGCGCGCCGCGAGGATCCGACGTCGCCAGGGCTGAGAAGAAAAGACCCAGGATGGAAGGCTATGTCGGACAGGCTGCGATCCCTCCCCGGCGATGGGCGTGCATTGAATCCAGAACGAATCCCGCTGGCTACCGGCCCAGCTACAGGTTTAACCGAAGGGTCAACCGAGGGCGAAAATGCCTGCGAACTCCAAACAAAAACTGGATTTCCGCCTAACTGTGAACGTTCACGTGAAATTCATTTGGAGACCGAACAAAATATTGATCTTTTCCTAGAAAGGCGCTATTCCGGGTACGGCGAACCTTCTCCAAAACTCTATCCACAGACCGTTTAGAGAAGGCTAACCCCCCAGTTAACTATGAAATCATTATACTCAATTGCTCGACGAAACCCAGTAACAGCGCTAACCAGCTTAGCGGTACTCGGGCTCATCAGTACTTCTGGTTTTGCGGCAGACAAGAAGTTGGTCGTCGGCTTCTCCCAAGTCGGCGCCGAAAGCGGCTGGCGTACCGCAAATACTGAATCCATCAAATCTGAAGCCGCCAAACGCGGCATCGACCTGCGTTTCTCCGACGCTCAACAAAAGGAGGAAAACCAGATCAAGGCCATTCGGTCCTTCATCGCTCAGGGTGTCGATGTGATCGCTTTCTCTCCGGTAGTCGAGACGGGGTTTGAACCGGTGTTGCAAGAGGCGAAAAAGGCGGGGATCCCGGTTGTACTATCGGACCGCGCCGTGAAGGTTTCGGATCCAACCTTATACAAATGTTTCCTCGGTTCGGACTTCATTGAAGAAGGCAAAAGAGCGGGCAATGAAGCCATCAAGCTGACCGATGGTAAAGCGGGAATCGCGGAATTGGTAGGAACCGTGGGCGCAGCTCCAGCCATCGACCGGGCAAAGGGTTTTCGTGAAGCGATCGCCAGCCACCCGGACATGAAGATCCTCTTGTCGCAAAGCGGTGATTTCACCCGTGCAAAAGGGAAAGAAGTAATGGAAGCGTTCTTGAAATCTCCGCAGGCCAAAGAGATCACTCTGCTCTTCGCGCATAACGACGATATGGCTTTAGGCGCGATTCAGGCGATGGAAGAAGCCGGAATTAAGCCAGGCCAAGATATCAAGATCGTGTCGATTGACGGCGTCAAGGGGGCCTTCGAGGCGATGAAGGATGGCAAGCTCAATGTTACCGTTGAGTGTAATCCGTTGCTCGGTCCGCAGCTATTTGACATCATCGAGAAGGTCGCTAAGGGCGAATCTGTGCCGGCACGAGTTGTCTCTCAAGAGGGAGTGTACGAACAGGCTCAAGCGGCCGAAGAGCTTCCAAAACGACAGTACTAAGAGTTTAACCTCTTAGTCTCTGAGCCGGGCGCTCGCATTGAAGGGCTGAGCGCCCGGGTCTGCTTCGCGTGAGAAGTGAGAAGTGAATAGTGAGAGGTGAGAGGCAACCCGAGTCGAGGGAACGCCGTCAACGCTGCCGGCCCGGACAAAGCCCTGAAGTGCAACCCAAGAGCGGATCAGGGCTTTTCCTCCATCCGCCAACTGGCGCCACGATTAGACGCAGCAATCACCAATCACAAATCACTAATCACCTCTCACTTCTCACAGCAGAATGCCTACGCCTCTTTTAGAGATCGCTGGCCTGAGCAAGAGCTTCCCGGGCGTCAAGGCGCTCGACTCTGTGGACCTAGCGGTTCACGCCGGGGAGATTCATGCGCTGATGGGAGAAAACGGCGCCGGCAAGAGCACTTTGATTAAAGTGCTGACCGGCGTGTTTCCCCGAGATGCTGGTGAGACCCGATTGTCGGGCCAGGAAATAGCACCAAAGTCTCCTGGCGAAGCAGAGGCGCTGGGTATCAGCACCGTGTATCAGGAGGTGAATCTAGTTCCTCATTTGTCAGTAGCGGAGAACATCTGTATCGGACGTCAGCCGACGTTGTTGGGAATGATCCGCTGGGGTGCAATCGCGAAACGGGCTCGCGCCGCATTGGCCAGGCTGGACCTTTCCTTGGACGTGAATCGCCAACTTTCGTCTTATTCGATCGCGATTCAGCAGATGGTAGCCATAGCCAGGGCGCTTGATATCTCGGCCAAGCTCCTGATCTTGGACGAACCGACATCGAGCCTCGATAAGACCGAGGTCGAGGAGTTGTTCAAGAAGCTTCGCATTCTCCGCGAGGACGGTCTCGGGATCATCTTCATCACTCATTTTCTGGAGCAGGTTTACGAGATTACAGATACCATCACCGTGTTAAGGAACGGATGCAGGGTGGGTTGTTTTGCCACCAAGGACCTGCCGCGGATTAACTTGGTCTCTCACATGATCGGAAAGAACCTGGGACAAGTTGAAGCCCTCGAACACACCCGGGCGAGCACCGCGACGATCCGCTCGGAGGCGCCAATCCTGCGAGCGAACGCATTGGGGAAAAAGGGCTCAATACAACCGCTTGACCTGGAGATCCGGCCGGGAGAAGTCGTCGGACTAGCCGGCTTACTTGGTTCGGGACGCACCGAAACCGCCCGACTGCTGTTCGGAGTTGATCGTCCGGACCAGGGGACCATCCAGATCAATGATCAGCCGGTAAGATTCAGTTCGCCCCGCACGGCGATCCGATACCGTATCGCCTTAACCCCAGAGGACCGGAAAGTCGCGGGCGTTGTCCCCAGCTTAACCGTGCGGGAGAATATTATGTTGGCCCTGCAGGCAAGCCGAGGCAGCTGGCGTCGCTTGTCGCAGTCAGAGCAAGAGAAGCTCGCGGATCGGTTTATTCGCTCGCTGGATATCAAAACGCCCAGCCGCGAACAAGTCGTCCGAAACTTGAGCGGTGGAAACCAGCAAAAAGTGTTGCTTGCTCGCTGGCTTGCCACAGAGCCGAAATTATTCATTTTGGACGAACCGACCCGCGGGATTGATGTCGGGGCGAAGGCGGAGATCGAGAAGTTGATTCAATCCCTAAGGCAAGACGGTTTGGCGGTGCTTTTTATTAGCTCCGAACTAGAAGAAGTCGTCCGGCAAAGCCAGCGAGTCGTGATTTTGCGGGACCGCCGCAAAGTTGGTGAATTGACAGAGGCAGCGATTTCCGAGCAAGCTATTATGGAGTCCATCGCAAGTCACAGCTCGGAACGACCGCAGGCATGAGCGACTGGTTATCTGACCTCATTTTTTGGATCGCGTTTGCCGTCATTCTTTTTGCCGTACGCCGGCAACGGATTTTTTGGACACTTGGCGTGCTGGCGTTGCTTCTGCTGTTCGACCAATTTTTCACCCCGGGCTTTTTTCACCTTCAGGTACTGGATGGTCACCTTTACGGCTCTCGCATTGACGTACTAAACGAGGGGGCAAAAGTGATGCTTTTGTCCATGGGCATGGTGCTGGTCATTGCCACCGGAGGAGTCGATCTCTCGGTTGGCGCAGTGATGGCCATCTCCGCCGCCGTGTCATCGCGGCTGCTTGTTACCCAGCAACTGCCGGCAGGTGTGGCGATCGCAGCTGCGCTGGGTGTCTCGATCCTAGCCGGCGCCTGGAACGGTTTGCTCGTTGCCGGATTCGGCATCCAACCGATTGTGGCAACCCTGGTGTTGATGGTAGCTGGACGCGGTATCGCACAGCTGATCACAGAAGGTCAGATCATCAATTTCCTGGACCCGACCATGGTGTACTTGGGAAACGGTCATCTATTTGGTTTGCCTTTTACACTGACGCTCGTGGTGGTGATGTTGTTGCTGACTTATTTTTTGGTGCGGAAGACGGCTTTGGGTCTTTTTATCGAGTCGGTCGGCGACAATGACGAGGCCAGCCGCTACTCCGGCATTAATGCAAAACAGGTGAAGTTCCTGGTCTATACGTTCTCCGGACTTTGTGCGGGGCTCGCCGGACTGGTGGCCTGTTCAAATATTAAAAGCGCCGACGCTAATAATATCGGTCTCTATTTGGAGTTGGACTCGATTTTGGCGGTTGTAGTCGGCGGGACCTCGCTTCAAGGAGGACGTTTCTATCTGGTGGGCGCTGTGATCGGCGGCTTATTTATACAAACGCTGACGACCACGTTCTACGCCAAGAATGTCAGTTCCGATATCGCGCCGGTGCCAAAAGCTTTGGTGATTATCGCGGTTTGCCTACTCCAGAGCGAAGCATTTCGGACCCGGTTCGCACGGATCCTTGGCCCCTTTCAGAAATTCTTAAAACCGGTTGGCTCTTGGCTGCCTCGCCATCAGCCGACGGTTGCGCGGCATGATTCGCCTAAACCCTAAATACATTCCGCTTCTGGCGACCGCTATCGTCCTGGTGGCCGTGTTTGGCACCGGTACGGCGCTATACCCGAATTTTGGAACACCGCGGGTTTTTGTGAATCTCTTGAATGATAACGCTTTTGTTGGCGTCGCGGCGATTGGCGAATCGTTTGTGATTCTGTCTGGCGGCATCGATCTATCGGTGGGTTCAATGGTGGCGTTTGTCGGGATTCTCATCGCCAAACTGCTTCAGGCCGGCTGTGACCCGTTTCTGGCTATGGGGATTGCACTCTGCGCCGGTACTCTCTCCGGCGCGATTATGGGTTGTCTAATTTACTTTTTCGAAATGCCCCCGTTTTTGGTGACCCTCGCCGGCCTGTTTTGTCTGCGCGGCCTCGGTTTCGTCATTTACCCTGAATCGATTGGGATCGATCACCCGTTTTACAGCCAGATGCTGCCGCAGCTTTCTATCCTCGTGGCTCCAAAAGCGGTCCTGCCATTTACCGCGATGTGTTTCCTGGCGGCGGTTTTAGCGGGTACTTTTATCGCGAATTTCACCCGCTTTGGACGCAACGTTTACGCGATCGGATCGAACGAGAACTCGGCTCGGCTGATGGGCTTGCCCATTGGCCAAACCAAAATCTTGACTTACGCGCTTGCTGGATTCTTCTCCGCGGCTGGAGGCGTAGTGGCAACGTTTTACATGCAGTCCGGTAACCCCGCCTCGTTCGTCGGCCTCGAATTGGACGCGATCGCGTCGGTCGTAATCGGCGGAACTCTACTTACTGGGGGTGTCGGGTTCATCCCTGGGACTTTGATGGGAGTCCTGATCCTGGGGCTTATCCAAACTTTGATCAACTTCAACGGCACATTGAATAGCTGGTGGACAAAGATCGTGATCGGCGTTCTGCTGCTGATTTTCATCGTCCTGCAGAAGCTGATCTCGAGAAGGGCTGTGACGCAGTTGTAGACTTTTTCCGGCAATCGGTCGATCAATAGCGGCCTTCCAGGTGCAAGCCTCCTGAACTCCTACAACTCCTTGAACTCCTGAACTCCTCTCTCTATGAACTACCGCATCATCGGAACGACGTTGCCGGTGCTCGAGCTCCAGATGAACCCTGGCGAAAGCGTATTCGCCGTTTCGGGTGAGCTTTCCTGGATGAACAGCGCGATCACCATGAATACAACCACTCAATTGGGCGGTGGTGGTGGATTCTTTGGCGCATTGAAACGGATTGCCGGTGGAGGTTCATTATTTATGACCGATTACCGCGCCGAGGGCGGCGAAGGTCTCTTAGCCTTTGCCACTCGTGTACCAGGTAGCATCCTTTTCCTTGAGATCAGTCCAAGCAATACCTATCTGGTTCATCGTCACGGTTTTCTATGCGCTACTCACGGCGTCGAACTGAATGTTGCTTTTCAACAAACGCTCGGTGCCGGGATTTTCGGAGGGGACGGTTTTTTGCTCCAGAAGGTGGCCGGTACCGGTCACGCCTGGATTGAACTAGATGGCGAAGTGGTGACCTACGATCTGCAACCCGGGGAGACTCTACGGGTCCATCCCGGCCATGTAGGCATGTTCCAGGAATCCGTTGGTTTTCAGATAACCCGGGTGCCTGGCATCAAAAACATGCTGTTCGGCGGAGATGGAATTTTTCTAGCGGCCCTCACTGGACCAGGCCGGGTTTGGCTTCAATCCCTGCCTCTATCGAATCTTGCGCATGCTCTTCAACCGTATTTGCCCAGAACAGTGGAACGCGTAGAAGACGCCGGCGCCGGCGCAGTGATCGGTTCGGTGATACGCGGACTGACGAAGTAGGCGACGAAGCGAAAGGGCGAGACGGCGATGGGGCGAACCGTCGATGGGACGATAGGCCCGGCAGGGCGAAAATCTCGGCGCGCCCTCGACGGATCATTCAGAACACATATGCACGCGCCGGATTTGAGCCGCGCCGTGCGGTCGCTAGCTCGCTGCTTCGATGATCCTGAGAACGAAGACGTGGTGGGCGTTGCAACGCGCACGCATGGCTCAAATCCTGCGCGTAGCCATCGATAGAAATGGCGCGTCGTGGGCGCGCCGAGATTTTCGCCCTACCGGTCCTATCGCCCTTTCGCCATTTCGCCCATTCGCCCATTCGCAAAGCGCCCGACACTTGGCTATTCGCCCGAAGCGCGCTATCCTACCTCCGTTAACAACCTCCCGCGTGAACGAATTATGAATGGAATATTAGAAATCACGCGAACCTCGCATCTGTTCGGATAGCCAATCGTTCTGCCAAAAGTGGACTCTGCAGTTCTTTCCCACGTACAACGCTCCGGGGGCGAGCTGCGCGGTGATTTGGGCTGCCAAGCGAAACCCTAACTTTTGAACTACATGCGAACCATCCCTATTCGGACACTTAAGGTCACGGAAAATACCGCTACCGGCTCCATGGTTGTGATCGGACTCACGATATCGCTGATACCGCTCGCGCTTCTCATCCTTCTTTTTACGTTACTCTATCCCGGGCTCAATGCCGACTCCCAAATCGCCAAAAATGCAGTTAAGGTCCACCAAGGCAGGGCTCACGGTGATGTGGTCTCAACGGTTGTGCTCAGTACGGCGAATTTGCCTATTGATTACGGCATCCCCGGTGGCAAGAAGTTCAGCTCCCAACGTTTGGCATTTGTATTCGGAGAGTTTCACCACGAGAAACCTCTCCAGGTCTACTATCTGAAAGGTAGTCCGGAGATTGCCACGACAAATTGGGCTATCGATGCACTACCTTTGCGGTGGGGCACCTTCTGGGCTTTCGCCATGGTATTCGCGTTTGGTGCCCTGCTTGTCTGGGCGCTAACTGCCGTCGCCCTTTACAACGCAAAAAGTCTGCGCCGCACTGCCTCAAATCCGGTGGCGATCGAAGCCGCTATTTTCTCCGGCAACCAGGTAAAAAATAACCGCTACTGGAATTACACCTGGCAATTACCAAGCGGTAAGACTCGAAAGAACCAAGTTGCGTGGTCGCTGGAGCGAGAACCTTACTTCACGAATGAGGCAAAAGATCGAGCATTGGCCGTAGTGTGTGGAAACGGGCTCGCTCATTTGGTGGATGTCAATGGCCGCCCTTTTGATCTCGGTCCGTCTGAGCTTGAAGACATTGTGAATAAGCTGCGCTCCGCGTGAGTTGATCGTCCTCGTTCTCGTTCTCGTCGTCGTCCTCGTCCTTGGGTTTTAGCGGTTTGCATTCACTGCACGTTTTCATTTGCCGTGACGCCTCGCCTAAGTCCTAACTCGATGGGCGACGAAAGCATGCGGTATGCGCTGGGCGTTGGACATCCCGAAGAAATCGAGGACGAGGACGACGACGAGAACGAGGACGAAGCGCTGTCGCGAACGGCGAACGGTGAACAGTTAGTTTGATTTGTGAGCGATGCAGGCTAAAAGAGGGAATGCCAGAGATTGGACTGATTCAGATGCGCTGTTCGGAGGATCCAAGTGAAAACTTGGAGAACGCGATTGCTCTGATCCGAGATGCCGCAGCGCAGGGGGCCCAAATCATTTGCCTGCAAGAACTGTTTAGAACGGTCTACTTCTGCCAGGAAGAAAACCATAAATATTTTCAATACGCAGAGGCCATCCCGGGCCCAACGACGGAACGGTTGTCAACCTTAGCCAAAGAGTTGCAAGTTGTTATAGTTGCTTCGCTATTCGAACGGCGAGCCGCCGGTTTATATCATAACACTGCAGCGGTGATCGACGCGGATGGAAGCTTGCTCGGGATCTATCGGAAAATGCATATCCCGGACGACCCGCTTTTTTATGAGAAGTTCTATTTTACTCCGGGTGATCTGGGATTCCGTTGCTGGCAAACTAAATACGCCCGTGTCGGTGTCTTGATCTGTTGGGATCAATGGTACCCAGAGGCAGCACGTTTGACCGCGTTACGCGGTGCTGAGATCATCTTCTATCCTACGGCCATTGGTTGGCATCCCTCTGAGAAAGCCGAGTTCGGCGAACGTCAACATTCGTCGTGGGAAACCGTCCAACGCGGGCACGCGATTGCAAACGGGTGTTACGTGGCCGTCCCGAACCGGGTTGGACACGAGGCTCCGGCCGGCGGTGACGGTTTGGAGTTTTGGGGGCGAAGTTTTATAGCAGACCCGGCCGGGCAGATATTGGCCAGAGCTAACGGCGAGAAGCCGGAAGTACTCATTGCAAGCATTGACTCAAAAGCGCTGGAAACCCAGCGTGTTCATTGGCCTTTCTTGCGCGACCGCCGAATTGAAGCCTACGGCGAACTAACTAAACGATTCATCGACTAAGCCTGCATTTATAAGCAATACAGGCTATGGCTGAATCATCCCGACTACGCGGGATGATTCAGCTTGCTGGTATAACTAGGGGAACAATTCGAAATGACTGATTTTACTGCTGATTCACCTGCCGCTCTCGGCTACAAGATGCCGCCTGAATGGGCGCCGCACGAAGCGACTTGGCTCTCGTGGCCGCGGCGGGACGGGATTAGTTTTCCTCATGCCTATGAAGAGGTAATTCCCGCTTTCGCGCAGATGATCGACGCTTTGCGCGGCTCCGAGAAAGTCAGGATCAATGTGATGGACGTGGATCATGAGAACGAGGTCCGATTCTTTCTGAAAGAGATCGATATTTCTCATGTCGAGTTCTTCATTATTCCCACCAATGAACCTTGGTGTCGGGATCATGGGCCGATCTTTGTCAAACGCGAGACCGATCCACCTCTGGCTGTTATCGACTGGAATTATAATGCCTGGGGCGGCAAATACCCTCCGTTTGATTTGGATGAGGTTGTTCCAACCAGAGTGGCAGAACAATTTAAGCTGCCGGTTTATTATCCCGGGCTTGTACTGGAAGGTGGATCCATCGATGTCAACGGAGCCGGAGCAGCTCTCTCCACCAAATCCTGTTTACTGAACCCGAACCGGAATCCGAAGCTCTCCCAAGAACAAATCGAACAAGCGCTTCGAGATTATCTCGGCATCTCTGAGGTGTTATGGCTGACGGGCGGTATAGAAGGCGATGACACAGATGGTCATATCGACAACCTGACCCGTTTCGTGGCGCCAGATGTGGTGGTGACAGTGGTAGAAACGAATCAGGAAGATCCTAACTTTGAGCCGCTGCAGACGAACCTCTCGCTCTTAAAGAAGATGCGTTTATCCGGCGATTCGAAGCTCAACATTGTGCGGCTACCGATGCCCCCACGAATCCAGCGGGAAGACCGCCGGCTGCCCGCAAGTTATGCCAACTTTTACATTGGTAATAGCGTCGTGTTGGTACCCGCTTTCGACGCACCAACTGACAAGAAGGCAGTTTCTACCCTGAAGAAATGTTTTCCTGATCGAAAAATTGTGCCGATCGATTGCTGCCAGTTGGTCTGGGGGTTAGGAGCGTTTCATTGCCTGACCCAACAGCAACCGGCCATTTGACGTATCGGCGTATGGGCGTGTCGGCGTGTGGGAGAAACGCTGGAGCAGCGACTACGCGCGACGCGAGTGGCCCGGCGGCGTGGTTCGGATGGGACCTATACGACCTATAGGACTTATAGGAGACAGCAGCGAAATGGGCCGGCTAGATCCGACCATTTTGCTGCCGTAGCCTGCGCCGCGGATCAATGCAGGTGCATTTATCCGCGGCGCAGGCTAAATATTTCGTCACTGATCGTGCCGGTTCCTACTTTGGTAACCGGTCCAGAGAGGACTATAGAAAAATCGTCTCCAATTCTGATTTTCAGTTCGCCGCCGGGCATTTGTACACGGACATCCGAACCGCAAAGTCCAAGTCGCCGGGCAACGCCGGCCGCAGCGGACGAGCTACTACCGGAAGCCAACGTATAACCGGCACCGCGTTCCCAAATCTCGATTTGAATCCTGTCTTTACTCAGCACCTTCACGAACTGAACGTTCGTCCGATTCGGGAACAGGGGGTGCCTCTCTATCTTGGGACCCAGCCGCTTGGCCAGATCGGGATCAACATCATCTCGCAAAATTACGCAATGGGGATTCCCGACGGTCGCGGCCGAAAATTTAACTCTCTCGCCATCAACCTCCAACGTTTCTTCAAGTACTTCCCGGCGTTCTCCTAATACCGGAATAACGTCGCTCCAGAAGTTCAACATCCCCATTTCGACCTCAATCTCATCATGAGCATCGCGGACGCGACAGCGCACAACTCCCCCCGGAGTTTCCAACAAGAACGGCTCCGACCCGACCGACCCGCGCTCCCACAAGTGCCGGCAAAAGATGCGGATCCCGTTCCCGCTCTTTTCGGCCTCGGATCCGTCGGGATTAAAGATTCGTAACCCGGCCAATGCCGACTTCGATGGCAAAGGACCAAAGAGAATGCCGTCCGAACCAATCCCAAAGTTACGATCACAAACGATGCGGATCCGTTCCGGGTTCTGCATCAAGCTCATCTCGTCGATGACAAGGTAGTCGTTACCTAACCCGTGGTATTTGCTAAAGCGCATAGCCTGCATTTGTCAGAAAAGGCCTGCATTTCTGACAAATGCAGGCTAGCGCCGGGCTAGGCGGTAGAACAACACCCCGCCCAAGGTCAGATAGATAACGTTCGGCAACCAGATCAGAAGCTCCGGATGAAGTTTGGCATTACCTTTAAGGTTGTCGGTCAGCACGATGAAAATAAAATAGGTAAAAGCAACAACGATACTGATACCCATTCCGATCGAGGTCTCGCGTCGATGCGCGCTGATGGCTAGAGGAATCCCTAACAGGACAAATGTGATAACGGCCATCGAATTTGCAAACCGCTTACTCAGCTCGGTTTGCAGGATCGTAAGCTGTTTCCCTTGCTTCTGTTCCATGGCTTCCCGCAGATGGCTCAGCGTTAGCTCGGTTGGCCGTTGGTTGCTATGGGCTTTTGCTATCAACTCTTCAAGTGAAATCGGGAAAACGCCTTCCTCTACGCTGATCCCATAATGCATCTTTTTTAGATCGTTAACATCGGACTCATCCCGGTCTTCATAACGCGCATCAAAGATCCTGAGCAAAATTCGCCGATTCGCTTTATCCACCTCCATGGTCCCCCGCCTGGCATAAATGACGCGGACCGGAACCTGCTGCGCGTTCATTTCATAGATATAAAGGTCCTCCAGGGTGTTACCGTTCTTCCGGCCAACATAGATTTTCCGGTTAGGAAACGCATCAATCACCTCGTCAGAGCCAAACAACGCCAGCGGTTGGGTTGAGGCCAGGTTAAACGCCAATTCTTTGAACTTCTTTTCGCACTCGGGCGCTACGTAAAGGTTGATCCAAAGACAAAGCGCCAGGCAGCCCAACGTTATCACAAAGACCGGGACACAGATGCGGAGAATACTGATGCCGTGGGCGCGCAGAGCCAGGAGTTCGTTTTCGGAAGAGAGCCTGCCAAACACGAGCAATACGGCAAGGAGGGCGCCCCAGGGAATCGAATAAATCATCGAGAAGGGAAGCAGATCACCAACAAACGAGAAGATATAACTCCAGGGCAATCCATGGGTCATCAGCAGCTCGAGCAGCTGACGCATGGCGTTAGCGACCACTAACATCAGGCTAAGCATGCATATCGTCCAGGTCAGCGTAGTGAGGATCTGGTTGCTGACGTATCGATCGATTATCTTAACCACAGGTGCAGAACAAATTGCGATCGCCGTACACGTTGTCAATCCTGCCCACCGGCGGCCAATATTTATAGTCTTTGGTCCAAGGAGCGGGAAACGCGGCTGACTCCCGGCTGTAGCTGCGGCCCCAAGGCTCAACCGCTAAGTCCTGGGCTGTGTGGGGCGCTCGCTTCAAAGCATTATCTTCGCGGTCTGCTTCCCCGGTCTCAATAGCCCGAATCTCGCCAAAGATTGAAATCATGGCGTCACAGAATCGGTCGAGCTCAGCTTTCGACTCGCTTTCTGTAGGTTCGATCATGAGCGTGCCAGGAACCGGAAATGACATGGTGGGGGCGTGAAACCCGTAATCCATGAGGCGTTTGGCGACATCTTCTACCTCGATACCCGCAGATTTCTTGAATTGTCGCAGATCAATAATGCACTCGTGAGCCACCCGGCCAGATTTCCCTTTGTACAGAACCGGATAATACCCCTGGAGGCGCGTGGCAATATAGTTCGCGCTCGCGATAGCCACCTTTGTGGCTTGGGTAAGCCCTGGGGCACCCATGAGAGCAATGTAAGCCCAAGAAATACAGAGGATGCCAGCGCTCCCAAAGGGTGCGGCGGATACAGGCCCGATCGCATCCGGATTCCGGTCGTCAGCGAACGGATGGGACGGCAGGTAAGGAGCTAAATGCGCTTTGACTCCGATTGGACCAACGCCGGGGCCACCTCCTCCGTGCGGAATGCAGAACGTCTTGTGAAGATTGAGGTGGCAAACATCGGCGCCTAGATCCGCCGGCTGGCACAAACCAACTAGGGCGTTCATGTTCGCTCCATCCATGTAGACCTGGCCGCCGAAACGATGGACAATCTCGCAAAGGTCCACAATACCCTCTTCGAACACGCCATGGGTCGAGGGATACGTCACCATCAGCGCACCGAGCTCCGATTGATGAAGCTTTGCCTTCTTTTCCAGGTCTGCTAAATCGATGTTCCCGCCACCGTCGCAAGCAACCGGGACAACCTGAAATCCAGCCATCGCAGCCGAAGCGGGATTAGTGCCATGCGCTGATGTGGGAATCAGGCATACGTTTCGATTCTTCTCTCCTCGCTTCTCATGATAGCGCCGAATCGTCAGCAAACCGGCATATTCCCCTTGCGAACCGGCGTTCGGCTGGACGGTGACCGCAGCGAAGCCCGTGATCTTGGCCAACCATTCCTCGAGGCCGCTGATCAGCTGGCGATAACCCGCGGTTTGTTCCCGCGGCGCGAACGGATGCATCTGACCAAAGCCGGGCCAAGTAACCGGCAACATCTCAACCGCCGCGTTCAGCTTCATGGTGCAGGAGCCGAGAGGAATCATTGACGTCGTCAGCGACAAATCTTTGTTCTCCAGCCGCTTCAAATAGCGCATCAGCTCGGTCTCAGTGTGGAAGGAGTTGAAGACGGGATGCTGTAAAAAGGCCGACGATCTTTGGAAAACATCGGGCACAGGCTCAATTTCTGTCTGGCGAAACCTGTCCCAGGAGAGGCGACTTTCGGTGTCGAACAGCTTCGCCAATTCTTCCAGATCCGCTTCCGACACGGTTTCATCGAGAGAGATGCCGATCCAACCATCCGGATAGAGCCGGAAATTGATTTTTTGCTTGGCTGCTTCTGCTAAGACTTTTTCGGCGGCTGCTCCCAGACGGATTTTGATGGTATCAAAGCGGACTCCGTCGAGCACCTGGTAGTCGAGAGCTTTTAACCATGAGGCAAGCAGCTCAGTCTTTCGTCGAATCTCGGCCGCAATCGCCTTCAATCCATCGGGTCCATGATAAATGGCATACGTGGCGGCGATAACCGCCAGCAAAACCTGGGCGGTGCAAATGTTGCTGGTCGCCTTGTCGCGCCGGATGTGCTGTTCCCGGGTTTGCAGCGCCAGTCGATAGGCCGGGCGCCCAGCCGAATCTTTGGAAACGCCGACTAAACGTCCGGGCATGTGCCGTTTGAATGAGTCTCGGGTAGCAAAGAAAGCGGCATGCGGTCCCCCGAAACCAACCGGTACACCGAACCGTTGGGAAGAACCGACGCAAACATCTGCATCGAATTCGCCGGGAGGGACCAAAAGCGTCAGACTCAAAAGATCGGCGGCCACCACCACTAAACTGCCGGCGACGTGAGCCGCATCCACAAAAGCTCTGTAATCCTCGACTCGTCCTTCCGTAGTCGGGTATTGGACGAGCACACCGCAAAAGTGTTCCGTCCAATCGATGTTCTCGGGTGACCCAACCACAATCTCGATCCCTAACGCCTCGGCCCGGGTGCGAACGACTGCGATTGTTTGTGGATGGCAATTATTAGCAACGAAAAATCGGGAGCGGTCCTCGTGCTTATTGACGGCAAAACAGAGTGCCATCGCCTCTGCAGCTGCAGTGGCCTCATCCAGCAGCGACGCGTTTGCGATCTCCATCCCGGTGAGATCGACAATCATGGTTTGGAAGTTCAGCAATACCTCCAACCTTCCTTGAGCAATCTCGGCTTGGTAGGGTGTATAGGCTGTGTACCATCCTGGATTTTCCAGGACGTTTCGCTGGATCGGGGGCGGAGTCAACGTGGCGTAATAGCCGAGACCAATGTAAGATTTAGCGATCGTATTCAGGTAAGCCAGCGAGCGGAGCTGCCGTAGCGCCTCCGCCTCGCTCAGGGGGTCTGGAAGACCAAGGTTACCGTTAAATCGAATCTTCTCCGGCACTACAGAATCGATGAGCGCGTCAAGGGTTTCAAACCCCGTGGCGTTTATCAAGCTTTCTAACTCGTTGCCGGTCACACCGATATGGCGACGGCTGAATGATGGCAGCGTAGTTACCGGTACGTCGTGAAGGGTTCCCTGTGTTCGCATTCGGCGAAAAACAGATATTGCATTCACTTTGGACGTTTCGCAAACCCATCTATGTTTGCGGCCATGGCTCCAAGTCCATCAGAACTACAACGCACGCCACTGCACGGGGAACATCTGAGGTTACGCGCTAAGTTGATCGGCTTCGGCGGTTGGGAAATGCCAGTTTACTACACTGGTATTCTGGAAGAGCACCAGGCTGTGCGGCAGCGCGCCGGCATTTTCGACATTTCTCACATGGGGGAAGTCGAAATCTCGGGGCCAAAAGCACCGGGGTGGCTGAACTCGCTGCTGACAAACAACCTGGATCGCCTCGCGGTGGGGGAGGGCCAGTACACCCTGATGTTGAATGACCGCGGGGGGGTGATCGATGACTTGATCGTCTACCGTCGATCGGAGACCGGCTATTTTCTGGTGGTCAATGCCGCCAAGATCGCGGAGGACGTTTCCTGGCTCCAGGATCACCAGGTAGAAGGGGTTTCGGTATCAGACCAGAGCCAGTTGTTTGCTGCGGTGGCGATACAAGGACCAAATGCCGCCAAGGTCTTTCAGACGATCGGCGAACTCCCGGCCCGAAACCATATTGGAAAGTTCAAGCTTGGCCGAGCTCCGATGTTGGTGGCGCGTACCGGTTACACCGGTGAGGACGGGTTTGAAGCATTTTTGCCAGCCGAGACCGCGGAAGAGGTTTGGCGCGCCTTTCTTGAACTCGGACAGGGTGAGGGCTTAACTCCATGCGGTTTAGGAGCGCGGGATACACTGAGACTGGAAGCTTGTTATCCGTTGAATGGCTCGGATTTATCCCCGGAGACAACACCTTTGGAAGCAGGCCTGGGATTCTTTGTAGATTTGAAGAAGACCAGGTTCATTGGACAAGAGACTCTGCTGCAGCAGGCGGAAGCAGGGCTGACCAGACGCTTAGTCGCCGTAAGATTAGCTCCAAAGTCTCCTCCTCCCCGCCCGCACTATTCGATTTCAGTCGGATCGGAGATTATCGGTGAGCTGACCAGCGGCACTCAATCACCAACTCTCGGCATTGGCATCGGCTTGGGTTATGTAAAGATTCCATTCACTAAACCTGGGCAAGCCATCGAGATCGATGTGCGAGGCCGCAAATTTCCCGCGACTGTCGAAAAAAAACCGCTATACAAGAGAAATGTCACTGCCTGAGGACCTAAAATACGCCGAGACCCATGAATGGCTTCGGATCGACGGAACAATTGGTACCGTCGGGATTACAGATCATGCTCAAGCTGAGCTGTCAGACATTGTTTTCGTCGAATTACCTAAGGTCGGCGACAAAGTGACCGCTAAGGAAAAAGCTGCCGTCGTTGAATCCGTTAAGGCCGCAAGCGATATTTATTCACCCGTTTCTGGCGAAGTTACCGAAGTTAACGGCCAACTGGAGAGTAATCCGGCGATCGTCAATAACGAGCCTTATGGCGAAGGCTGGCTTTTCAAGGTCCGACTGGAAGGCGGAGCGGACCTTTCTGAGCTAAAGGATGCAGCGGCTTATGGTGCACAGATCGGGGCCGGCTAAAGAAATGACAGATGACAAATTGCAGATGACAGATGACAGATTGTCGCGCTGCAAATTCGTGAGACTGTTGGCGTCTTCACAGATCGGAGACGATCGCATTTGTCATTCTGTCATTTGTCATCTGTCATTTTGATTTTATGTCTTGGCTGAATTGGTTGGAGAACCGGGTCGGTTTTCTCGCGATCCCACGTCTAATCCCGGCGATCGCGCTCTTGAATCTTTTCGTTTATATCCTTTTCCAACTCAATCGCGAGTACGTCCTCTATCTGACCCTGGACCCTGCGCTGGTTTTACAGGGACAAATATGGCGACTGGTTTCTTATATCTTTATTCCAGCAGTTTTTTTAGGCGGGGGCTCACCTCTAGGGCCTATTTTTCTTCTGCTGTACGTCTGGTTCATGATCTGGATAGGGAACTCGCTTGAACATGCATGGGGAGCATTTCGCCTAACCCTGTACTACTTCCTGGGGATGGTGGGTGTAACCGTCGCCGCCTTTGTAGCCTTTCTATTCACAGGGCAACTCGAAGGAAACTACTTCCCTGTTTTTATAAACACCTCGTTGTTCTTCGCGTTCGCGACACTTTTTCCAAACGTTCAGGTTTATCTGCTGCTCTTCATTCCCATTAAGGTGAAATGGATGGCTTTGTTCAGTCTGGTTCCGATTCTTCTAATCTTTATAGGGTCGGACGCTGCAACCAGAGTAGCCATGATCATTTCACTGCTGAATTACGTTCTTTTCTTTGCACCCGTCGCGGTCTCGAATGCTCGTCACAATCGCGACGTTCAGAAACGTCGATTAAAGTTTGCGGCTGGTTCCTTGCCGGCTGACGAGCCGCTCCACCGCTGCGCCGTCTGTAAACGAACCGAACGCGACGACCCCGAACTAGAGTTTCGCGTCGCCCGAGACGGCGAAGAATATTGCGTCGAGCACTTGCCGAAGCCCGTCGCGAAGAGTTGAGGCGTTTGGCGTTCGGCGTTTGGCGTTTGGCGTTCGGCGGTTGCGGTTAGGGAGGGCACGCGTCCTCGCGCGCCGTGAGGACGTGCCATCACCTTAAAGGTGTATTCTTGTTCCGCGATTACAGCATGTCCTCGACTTCGATAACAACGGATCGCGAGGACGCGATCCCTCCCGGACCACCGCCAAACGCCGGACGCCAAACGCTTAACGGAAAAACGCTTGGAATTCTCTGAGCTTGGCCAATGCTTGACCGGAGTCGACCAATTGGGCGGCCAATTGTAAACCTTTCTCCATTCGAGGGGCCAAACCTGCGATCACCAAGCCGGCCGCGGCATTGATCAAGACAAAGTCCCGCTTTGCCCCTCGCTCCGTGCCGGAAAGAATTGCACTCAGGCTCTTAGCGTTCTGTTCGGCATCGCCGCCTCTCAATTCATGCAACGTCGGCGTTCGTATTCCAAGTTGATCAGGAAACAAATGAAAATAGTTGAACGATGAGTCTTTGACCTCGTGAACCGCCGTTTCACCCATCGTCGAGATCTCGTCCATGCCGGAGCCACTTTGCACCTGTCCATGGACCACCCACGCTCGTTTCCGTCCTAATCTGGCTAATGCCAACGCATATTTCTCAAGGATCGTGGGAGAGAAAACTCCGATCAGCTGGTATTGCGGTCGCAACGGGTTCAACAGTGGCCCCAGCAGATTGAAAACTGTGGCTATTCCTTGCTCAGCCAGTTTCTTCCGAGCATTTGCTACGGATGCGAACGCCGGATGATAGAGCGGTGCAAAAAGAAATCCGATCCCGGTTTGCTCAATTGCAGCAATCATCTTCTCCGGCGAACTGGTTACTGGGATCCCAAGCTTCTCCAAAGCGTCGGCTCCGCCGGAGCGTGACGTAATGGCTCGATTCCCATGTTTCACCACCACCGCACCGCCTGCCGCAACGATAAACGTCGCAGTAGTTGAAACATTGATCAGTTCCAACCGATCACCGCCGGTGCCGCAAAGATCGATGCTCGGTTTCCCACCTAGATCCGCTTCCGGCCTCAACGCTAAGCTCAGAAAAGCTTCGGCGAAATAGCCTACTTCTTCACCGCTTTCCCCTTTGTCTCTGAGCGCGGCGAGAAACTCAATCTTCTCTCCATCGGGAAACTCGCGATTAGCCAGAAAATTGGCCGCAGTCCGAACCTCACTTGGCGTGAGATCGACGCCCGCCCGCAATTGTTCGATGAGTTCCTTCAAGTTCAGTTAACCGGAAACGGTTCTTCTCTGCCCGTGCAGGCTGCTTTGCTACCTTCTTTTGAAAGGGTGGTTTTACCCAAGCTCATCCGCGAGCATACTAGGAGAAAGCATGACTGCGTCAACGGGGGAAACGAGCGAGAGCGCCGGCTTGTCCGACGAAGCTTCGGGAGTTTCAGACGACCGAGCGAAGGCGGAGAACCTGCCAGAACGCAAAACCGCTCAGAGCGTCTTGGTGATCGGTTGCGGTTACCTCGGGGCGCAGCTGCTAAGACAACTTGCCCGAAACGGATGGAAGGCGACGGGGATTACTCTGTCTGAATCGTCTGCCGGCGCGCTCAGGAGCCAGGGGCTAAAGGTCGTCGCCGCAGACCTGCGCACGTCCGATTTGCGAGTTCTCACCGAGACTAATCCGTCCGTAATCATTCACTGCGCCAGTTCCGGGAAAGGTGGAGCGATGGCCTATCGGGAGATCTTTCTCGAAACGACGAGGCGCCTCATTAACGAGACGAGCTTTGAGCATTTGTTCTTTACAAGCTCTACCTCGGTCTATGCGCAAACAGACGGTTCGACCGTGACGGAGACGGACATCGCAGAACCGGAACGGGAGACCGGACAGATCCTGAGACAGACTGAAGAACTAGTGCTGGCATGCGATGGAACCGTTTTGCGCCTCGCCGGTATCTACGGCCCTGGACGTTGTGTCCCATTAGAGAAATTACTTTCCGGCGAAGCCGTGATTGAGGGTAATGGTGAACGTCTCGTCAACTCGATTCATCGGGATGATGCGGTATCCGCTTTTTGCCTGGCCGTTGGTGGCCGCTGGAAGGGCCTATTTAATGTTGTTGATAACGAGCCGGTAACTCAACTCGAGTGGTTCCAATGGGTGTGTGCTCGACTCGAGCGCCCTCTCCCCGCGTTTGCTCCGCGAGATCTGAACCGAAAACGGGCTTGGACCAGCAAACGAGTTACCAACGCGAAATTGCGTTCTATGGGGTGGATACCGCAGTATCCGAGCTTTCGGGAAGGTGTGCAGCAGATTCTGGCTTAGGAGCTAGGAGCTAGGAGGTGAGGGGTGAGGTACGCCAGGGGGTGAGCCGAACGCTAGTGAACGCTAGTCGACGGAGTGGAACCTGGTGGACGGGGTGGCTGATCTCTGCTCTCCACTAAGGCCACTCCGTCCACGACGTCCACTCTGACTTCGCGCCGTGAGGTATCGGCGTCACGCCGGGCTATTCGCGGGAGCCGCTTGTTGCTTCGTTTTACGACCGTTCCGAGCGTCGAGACAAATAAGCGAGATCGAAGCGGATCGTTCCAAAGCGGCTCCCCTCCAGCGCTCGGCGCCGTGTCGCCATATCGCCCACTCGCCGCACGGCCATTCGCCCGCACGCCGTTACCTCACCACCCCGACACGTCCTTGCGGTCGCGGAGCAACGGCTAGCACTAACAGACCGCCTAGCAACACTGCTCCACCGATCCCATAGAATGCATAATCCGATTTTTTGGTCGCCTCGCTTACCGCACCGACGATGGTGGGACCAAAAAAACCAGCCAAACCGCCGAGGGAATTGATCCAGGCAATTCCAGCGGCAGCGCTAGTGCCGGCCAACATGTCCGCCGGGATCGGCCAAAAAATGGGAAACAACGACAATACGCCAATCGAAGAGAGGGTCACCCCTGTCATGGTTAACCAGGTGCTATTACTAGATGTGCCGACGACCACCAGGCCAGCACAACCAAGCAGCGCTCCGAAAAAATAATGCCAACGCCGTTCATTCGCTCGATCCGAACTATGCCCTAAAATCACCATCGCTACCGCTGCGAACCCGTAAGGAATCGCAGATAAGAGCCCAACGTCGAGAGGATCACTTATTCCGGAGTTCTTGATGATCTGTGGCAACCAAAACCCGATGCCGTAAAGCCCGAGCGAATTGCAGAAGTAAATGAGTGACAGCACCAGTAGTTTCGGTTCCAGCAGTACGCGAACTAGCGGCAATCTGTCCTTAACTGCGTTCTCAGCGTCGATATTCGCTTCTAGCGTTTTCTTCTCAGCCTCCGTCAACCAGCGCGCGAACCGAATGCCATTCGGTAGCATGAACGGGACGCAAACGCCGATGATAATCGCCGGTAAAGCCTCCACCAAAAAAAGCATCTGCCACCCTCTCAAACCCGCGACCCCGGAGAACTGATGCAAAATCCACCCCGACAGGGGGTTGCCGATCATTCCAGTCACGGCGATAGCCGTCATAAACCAGGCGACGATCTGTGCTCGCCAGTTGGATGGGAACCAGTAAGTCAGATAAAGAATGATGCCCGGGAAAAAGCCGGCCTCGGCGAAGCCAAGCAAAAACCGTAAGGCGTAGAATGAGGCGGCAGAATTTACGAAAAGCGTCATTCCGGAGATAATCCCCCAGGTGATCATAATGCGGGCAATCCAGAGACGGGCGCCGATCTTTTCCAGCAGCAGATTGCTTGGCACCTCAAAGAGCAAGTACCCAAAGAAGAAAATGCCGGAAGCAAAGCCGTAGACCGAGTCGCTCAGACCGAGATCGCTTTGCATCTGCAGTTTGGCAAAGCCTACATTGATCCGGTCGAGATAAGCCGTGACGTAACAAAGAAAAAGCAGCGGTAATAAACGCAGCGCGACCTTGGTGTAAAGCCGGTCCGCGGAAACGGAGGCAATCTGGGGAGAAACGGCCATTCTGGGGGGTAGGTTCTAAGTTGTAGGTTAGAGGTTGCGGGTTTGGGGTCAATTCCTGGGGAGTTCTGGCGAATCCGCGAAATCTGATCCTGATAGACGGCTAGACATCCTTGATATCCGGGCGCGCAGGCGCCAACCGGGCGCCGCCGAATCCGGGTGCTCTGATCCAAGCCAAAACGGCAAGCGGCATCATGAGAAAAATGGAAATCAGGCGAGAAGCCCAGAGAATACTGGAGACGATCCAAGACCTGCCAGTGGCATCGACAAAAACGCCGTTTAAAGAGGCTGGAACCGCGATCAACAGGTTCCCCAGAGCGGAGACACCATAGAAAAGGATGGCTAGGCGCCAATGTCTCTTCGATGCTGATTGGGTAGGTCTCGACCTCAAGTATAACGCGAATAGCTGGTAGAAAATATAAACGGTGAGCAACCAGCCGAAGAAGTTGCTGAGTGGCACGCCGTAGAACGGGCCTCCATCGCGCCACACCCAAGCTCTATCAATGTCTGCCCAGACCGTACATGCGGCCCCCGTGGATCACGGCGAACAAGATCGGTGGAACAACGTGCAGGCCGGCGATCACGAGACCGGGAACCTCCTCAGGAAAGAGCTGCAGAACCCTGCCCACTAGATACGCCAGCAGCAAAACCCACAGTAGAAATCGCCGCTCTTTCATGGAAGCCGGGAGAGATGAGCGATCTGCGAGACCAGCAGCAAACGGGTTGCGCCAGCAACCCATTTGCTGCCAATAGCCTGAACCGTCGAAAAATCGTCAGCGATTTTTTGACGGTTCAGGCTTGGTGTTATCCCACATAAACGCCATTACATCGGCAGCTTCGTCGACCGCTTTGGCCAATGGTTTACCACCTCCATGCCCGGCCTTGGTATCAATCCTGATCAAGACCGGATTATCGCATCCCTGAGCTGCTTGTAAGGTTGCGGCGAACTTGAAGGAATGTCCCGGCACGACTCGATCATCATGGTCGGCAGTCGTAATTAAAGTCGGCGGATAGCAGGTTCCCGGATGGACGTTGTGTAACGGAGAGTACTTAATCAAATATTTGAAATCTTCGGGATTGTCGGAACTGCCGTAATCCGAGATCCATCCGTAACCGACGGTAAACTTCTGAAACCGCAGCATATCAAGGACGCCAACCCCTGGCACAGCCGCGCCAAACAGATCAGGTCGTTGGGTCATGCAGGCGCCGATTAAGAGACCACCGTTTGATTTCCCGGTAATACTAAGCTGTTTCGAGGTCGTGTACTTCAGCTTAACGAGCGTTTCCGCCGCCGCGATGAAATCGTCAAACACGTTTTGTTTGCGTTCTCGGGTCCCTGCTTCGTGCCATTCCCTTCCGTACTCACCGCCTCCCCGCATATTGGGTTGGGCAAAGATACCGCCCTTTTGTACCCAAGCGAGATAGCCCGCGGAGAATAGCGGTTTCATGGAGACGTCGAATCCACCATAGCCAGTCAGGTACACCTGGTTATTGCCGTCGAGCCGGCTGTCTTTACGCCGGACAATGAACATCGGGACACGAGTTCCGTCTTTGGAGTGATAGAAGATTTGCTCCGTCACGTAATCGTCCGCGTTAATATCGAGAGACGGCTTTTTGAATACCGCTCCTTTGCCGGTTTCAACATCGTAGCTGAAGATTGTGGCTGGATAGAGAAACGAGGTAAACGCGTAGAACAGCTCCGGTCGATCTTGATCGCCGCTGATACTATTAATAGAGCCCAGCCCCGGCAACGGGACCTCAGCCGTTGCCTGGCCGTCGAGTGAAACCACCTTCAGCTGGTTCCTGGCGTCGACCAAGTAGTTCAATACCAGCTTTCCGCCAACGATCCCAGCGTCTTCCAAGAGATCTTTAGCGCCCGGAACCACCTCATCAGCCTGATTCGCTTCATGCTTGGTTAAATCGATGGAAATGACTCGGCAGGTCGGAGCATCCTTGTCAGTTCTCAGAAATAGTCGTCCCCCAACCACCGCGATCGGCCAATACTTGGCATCGAACCGATCAAAAACCGGCTGCGCCGCTCCGTCCAATTTAGGCTGGCCGGTTTCGCCAAGGTCTTTCACATAGATCGCGTTCTTATTCTCTTGGTTCTGGGAAACATCGATAATCAGGTAGCGGCTATCTTTGGAGGTAGATGCCGAAAGGAACCATTGAGGCGCGTCTGTTCTTTGGTAGACCAGCACATCCTCGCTCTGCGGATGACCTAGTCGGTGATAATAGATGGCCGGGGCGCCCAGTTTAGCCAACTTCTGGTCGGTCTCATTATCCGGCTGCGGGTAACGGGTATAAAAGAACCCTGAATTGTCTTTCGACCAACCCAGATCGGAAAACTTCACCCATTTGATCACGTCGGGAAGCTCTTGTCCTGAGTCGAGATCCTTTACGTGAATCTCCGTCCAGTCAGAACCGCTGGCCTCTAGCCCATAAGCAAAAAATTTGCCGTCATTGCTGAGGCTTTCGATCCCAACCGAGACCGTCCCATCTTTTGAGAGTTGATTAGGGTCAAGAACGACTTGTGGTGTGTCGTCCAAGTTTTTGACGGTATAAATCACGCTCTGGTTCTGCAGACCGTCGTTCTTTTGATAAATGTAGCGGCCGCCGACCCAGTACGGAGTGCTGTAGCGTTCGTAATTCAAAAGCTTCATCATGCGTTCGTGAAAATCTTCACGGTCTGGAAGCTTCTCGAGATAAGGACGACTGAGATCGTTCTCCGCCTTAATCCAGGCAACCGATTCAGGCGAATCGCTGTTCTCGAGCCACCGATAGGGATCCGCTACCTTGGTCCCAAAGTAGTCATCGACGACATCTTGTTTCTTGGCGATGGGGTACTTCAACGCCCCACCTATCGCGATTCCCGCCATAGAAATTAGAAGCAAAAACGCTCGTAGCATGCGCGACACGGAAGCACTAAAAGTGAGAAGTGAGAAGTGAGAAGTGATTGGTGAGAGGCGTAACGGCGTGTGGGCGAAACGGCGAAAGGGCGACGCGCCGGGGTCGGTAGGGCGAAAAACTCGGCGCGCCCAAAGCCTTGTTTTTTCCCCTGACACGTCCGCGCCGGTTTTGAGCCGCGCCGTGCGGCAGGCTTGCCCATGACGCAACTCGACACAGACGCTGGATTTAGGAACAGCGATTGATGATGCCAGCCCCACGGCGCGGCTCAAATCCGGCGCGGAACCGTAATTGAAAATGGCCTATCCTCGGCGCGCCGAGATTTTCGCCCTACCGGTCCTGGCGACGCTCGCCCTATCGCCCCGTCGCCGTATCGCCCCGTCGCTACCTCTCACCGCCCCTCGGAGCTACCCCTTTACAAATGCATGAACCCACCCCATATTCTGCGCCCTTATGTGGCTGTCGATTCTGATTCCGATCTTGCTCACCATATTGGTGATTGTCTGCGTCCTGCTGACATTAGTGATCCTCATGCAGAGGCCGCGCAGCGAAGGATTAGGGGCGGCATTCGGCTCAGGGATGACCGAGAACATTTTCGGCGCCCAGACCACGACTGTCCTCACTAAGGCGACGGTCTATCTCGGCGGAACATTATTCGGGGTTACCCTTCTTATTACGATTTTGGTTGCCAGACAGAGTTCTGAGAGACGGGTCGGCCTCCTGGAAAATGAGCTAAAAAGCGCGAAACCGGCTGCGACCTCAACGGTGGCACCCAAAACGATCGCCGTCCCGAGCCCTGCGACTGCTTTGCCAAGCCCGACGGTAAACTCCTCCAGCACTCCTGGGGCCAGCGTAACACCGGAAGCGTCCGCGTCGGCGCAGACTTCAGCAACCCCCGAAGTATCAGCGACTCCCGTGGTTTCGGCGACACCCCAAGTGACGCCTAGCCCGGTGGCATCTCCGAGCGCCACGGCCACACCGTAACGAGGCGGATGGGCGTGTCGGCGTAACCGCATGCCCGGTAATTCTCAAGGGCTCGACCTTGGTGACAAATAAGACTTATGGGACCTATATGACTTATATGACGAAGGCCTTATAAGTCCCATGTGTCCTATAGAGTCCAGTCGCGCCGCAGGCTTGGCGAAGGCGGATCCCATCCGCAGTTAGCCCCAGTGGACGCCGACACGCCGATACGCCGACACGCCCACACGCCCATACGCCTAGTGCTCCCCGTCTCAGCGATTGCCATCGCCTGCGCGCTCGCCGGCTGCGATTCGCCTGGTTCGCGCGCTGACCTTGTGGTTCTCAATGGAGCAGAACCCGAGTCGATCGATCCGGCCGAGATTACCGGTCAGCTTGATGGACGCATCGCTTACGCCCTATTCGAAGGGTTACTACATTTTGATCGTTTTGGGCATCCTCAACCTGGCATTGCGCAGTCCTGGGATATCTCGTCCGATCGCCGGACTTATACCTTTCACCTTCGGCCGGAAGCCAAATGGAGCAACGGTGATCCCGTTACAGCAGACGATTTTGTAGCTTCCTGGAGACGAGAGCTATTACCAGCGACCGCCTCAGAATATGCCTATATTTTCTATCCAATTCGGAATGCTGAAGCTTTTAACGACGGCACCGCAAAAGACTTTTCCACGGTCGGTGTTAAGGCACAGGATCGGCAGACGCTGCAGGTAGAACTGGAGAATCCGACTCCTTACTTCCTGGATCTTTGTTGTTTCTTCACCTATTTGCCGGTCCACGTGCCATCCATCCAGAAGTTCGGTGACGACTGGTTCAAGCCAGGCAACTTGGTCAGCGACGGGCCGTTCTTGCTTAAGGAATGGAAACTGAACTATCGGATGCGGCTAAAAAAGAATCCCACTTTCTGGGATGCGAAGAACGTCCAGTTGGAGACCATCGATATTTTGCCGATCGAGAACGCGATTACCGCGTACAACTTTTATGCCTCCAAAGTGGCGGACCTGATTCTCGACAAAGGATTAACGCCGCCTTCGCTTATCCCCGAACTAAAAGCTCGCTCCGATTTCCACGCCGCTCCATTCCTGGGCGACTATTTCATTCGATTCAACGTAACGCGTAAGCCATTTTCGGATCCTAGGGTACGACAGGCGTTTGCTATGGTTATCGACCGGGAACGGATAGTCCGGAAAATTACTCAGGCGGGCGAACATCCTGCTTATTCGTTTACCCCGCCGGGGACTGGGGGCGATTATCAGCCGCCAAATATGTTTGGTTTGAATCCAAGCCGAGCCAGGGAACTGTTAGCGGACGCCGGTTATCCTGGGGGAAAAGGGTTCCCCCCTATTTCTTATCTCTACGACAATAAGAAACTAAACGAAGATATTGCCGTTGAAATTCAGAGCATGCTTTCGCAGGAGCTGGGCGTCCATGTGGAGCTCGTGAAGCAAGAATGGAAGGTTTATCTCAACTCAACAAATCGCCTTGATTACGATTTTTGCCGGTCGAGTTGGATTGGCGACTATGATGACCCAAATTCGTTCCTCGAGTGTTTCGTCACGAATAGCGGCAACAATCGGACGGGCTGGAGCAACCGAACTTATGATGAGCTGCTCGACCGAGCAGCCAAAGAAGCAGATCCGCAGACTAGGTTAAGAATCCTGGCCCAGGCCGAAGACATATTGCTCAACCAAGGGACGCCTATCTGTCCGCTTTATTTTTACATGGGAATCCAGATTTACGATGGAACCAAATTCGGCGGAATTGAGCCGAACCTCCTCGATAATCATCCGTTCCGTGAGATCTATCGCGTGAGCGGAGAGAGCGCAAAGTGAGAGGTGATTAGGGATTGGTGATTGGTGGGGCGAGGCTCCCGAACGTCCTAAAGGGGTTCGCAAAGGATACTGATTCTTTTCGCAGATGCGTCGCCCTGCGCCTTTACGCTCGCCGAGCCGTGCCCAGCGCACTGACCTCGTCACAACTGCCGACCACAATCGAGTCAGCAACCGAACCGCTGCAAATGACTACACCTAGCAACGCGCTGGGACCGGCTCGGCAAGCGTAATGACTCGGCACATTCATTCACCGGGGAAAACTAGCGGCCTTGCGCACCTCCCCAGTCCGTTCGGGAGCCTCGCCCCACCAAATTACTGCTTACCGCTTGCGTGCTAAATCGGGAATAAATAACCCCCACCTGAAGTCATATCGGTTGAAGGACTTGTATGAGAAACCACAATTTTTGGTACCTCGCTCCGCTGATGACGATTATGATCGGTTCATCCGCGTTCGCGTCATCGCCGTCCAACGTGATCATCACCTTCGTTCATCCAGAACGATTCACGGATTTCAGAGCGCAGGACTGGCCGGAGCAGAGGACTGCACTTTGGTTTGCAAAAGACATGACGGCCGCGCTCGCGCCGTTAGTCGCCAACCGGGCGCCCGGGTGTAGGCTCACCTTGCAGTTCACAGACATCGACCTAGGCGGCCGTTACGAGCCTCGATTGGAGCCTAAGTTCAGTCAGATCCGCTTTTATCATAACGGCCGCGAACCGGTCCGATTGTATTTTAATTACACCCTCACGGATCCACACGGCGGCGTTCTAGCAAGTGGCTCGGACGCAGCCACCGACGCCTTGTATTTGGATAGGTACCCGACTGAATCCATCGAGATCCGTTACGAGGAGTTCTTTTTCGAGAAACAGGTTTTGCTTTCTTGGGTCAGAACGAAAGTCAGCCCATCCACCAACACCCAGTTTATCCAAAAACGCTAACCAATGGTTTTGGCGACCCGAGAGTCTTTTGGGCGGGCCACCGAAAGTCTTCGGGGCAGGCAGGCGGCTCTCTGAGTTGTCTAGCATCGCTGCCTGAGTAGGCCCAGCGATGCTAGATGGAAAAACGCGCACCCGCGCATTTTGAACTAACCGGGTTGGAGGCCCCGGATCGTTCTCAGATGAGCTCGCCTTGCCTGCCCCGAAGGCTTTCGGAAGGCATCCGTAGGTAGGGCGAGGCTCCGGAACGTCTGAAGGGCATAGCAGGGTGAAATCGCTCTTCGCCTGCACATGGCACGCAGCGCCTGAAAGCTGCCGAGCCGTGTGTCGCGCAACCCACGGCTCGGCAACTGTTAGGCGGTGCAACCCAGGAATCAATCACCGCGCCAGCCCTTGCGAAACGTTTTCGGTTGTGCGGGAGCCTCGCCCTACCAGATTCTCCCCTATGCTTGATCACTTTATTGGCGGCCAATGGATAAGTGGCCAAGGCCAATCCTTTTCTTCGACTGACCCGGCAACCGCAAAAGAAGTTTTTAAAACCAGGAACGCCAATTCTTCTGAAGTGGCCGCAGCTTTCGAGTCAGCCAAAGCGGCGTTCCAAAGTTGGGCTGAATGTTCCCCGGAACAACGCTTCGAGGTTGCTCGTAAATTCGCGATTATCGTTGAGAGCCGGCGACAGGAGTTTGTAGCCGCTATCTCTGGCGAGACTGGGAAACCGCTCTGGGAGACGAATCAAGAGGTGGATACAGTCATCAAAAAGGTCGACATCAGCATCTCGGCTTACGACAAGCGAACCGGTTATCACGACCAGCAGACAGGCCAGGTGCGCTCAGTCTTATTGCACGCGCCGCACGGTATCGTCGCCATTCTTGGTCCGTTTAATTTCCCCGCGCATCTGCCGAATGGGCATATCGTTCCGGCGCTAATTGCCGGTAATTGCGCTGTGTTCAAGCCAAGCGAACTAACTCCGTTAAGCGGAGCCCTGATGGCAGACTGCTGGCGGGAAGCCGGTCTTCCGCCAGGTTGTCTGAACCTTCTGCAAGGCAATCGCTCCACCGCGGAGATCATCCTCACGCGATCGGAACTCCGCGGCGTTTTTTTTACGGGAAGCGCGGCCACTGGTGTCGCCATTCATGAGCGGTTCGCAGGGCGGCCGGAGGTAATTCTGGCTCTCGAAATGGGCGGTAATAACCCGATGGTTGTTCTGGACACGAATGACGCAGTCGTGGCCGCGCGGATAGTTGCTGTCTCGGCATTTATCAGCGCCGGTCAACGTTGTACCTGTACCCGGCGATTGATCTTGGTCGGTGAAGAGATCTTGCCCGAGCTCATTCGCGTCACCGAAACGATCCGCGTGGGCGCTCCCAATGATCTTCCAGAGCCGTTCTTAGGGCCCGTCATCAATTCCCCGGCTGCCAACAAAGTCCTAAATGCGCAGAAAGAACTAGTAGCGACCGGAGCGAAAATCCTAGTCGAATGCCAACCGGCTAAGAACGGAATCCCTTTTCTGAAGCCTGGCATCCTGGATGTAACCGCAGTCAGCAACCCACCAGATGACGAGATTTTTGGACCCCTGATTCAGCTGATCCGCAGAGCGGATTTTGAAACTGCGATCACTGCGGCGAACCGGACTCGCTTCGGCCTCGCGGCGGGTTTGATCGGCGGCACGGAAAAAGATTTCGAAATTTTTCGGCGCCGTGTCCGAGCGGGTATTATTAATTGGAACCGGCCGACCACCGGAGCCAGCAGTGCTGCGCCTTTCGGCGGTATCGGCCTATCCGGCAACCATCGCCCCAGCGCGTTTTATGCCGCTGACTATTGCGCCTATCCAGTTGCGACCTTGCAGAGCCAAGAGCCAGGCGCCGTCGAGTATCCAGGGCTGATGGATTAAGCCTGGAGAGGAGCCGCTTTGTAGTATGGCAGCTCTGCAGGATGGAGGGGAGCCGCTTTATAGGTCTCTAGCTCTATCGGTTGGCAGCAAGCGGCTCCCGGGAACGTTTCCTGGTGTCACCATAGCGCAGCGCGTATTCCGGACCCGCTTACGAGCCGGGCCCGGGCGGGCTGATCATCTAACCGACAGGATTGCTACCCAGCTACATACGAACAAAACCAAATCTTGTTTCCTTCGGTGTCCAAAAAGCTGCCGACGGCATGCGTCCGGTCGTAAATCTCAACCGGATCAGAGATAACGACGCCGCGGGAACGTAATGCTTTTTCGGTTTCACGAGCATCATCAGTTTCGACCGTGATACGCGGATTTGGATTTTGCACCGGGGGCTGGTCCCAGCCCGCTTTTAGCATCAAGATGGTCTCACCAACTAAGTAGCCGACCTGCTCCTTCTCTTCATACGCGGGCGGCAGACCCAAGGTCTCAGCATAGAATTTATTCGCACGGTCAGAATCAAGCACAGAGACAGCAACGACTCTTACCCGGTGAAATTGAAGCGGTTTTGCAGTCATGTTGTTCTCCAAGGTTTGCGGTCAGTTTGGTTTTATGTTCTGATTAACGCGGAAGAAGTTGGTGGGATCGTATTTTTGCTTAATTTCCACTAGTCGATCGTAATTTCCCCGATAGGTGGCTTTGATCCGCTCAATTCCTTCGTCCATCATAAAGTTTACGTACGCGCCGCCGAGCGTGTAAGGATGCACGGCCTCCCAATATCCCTTGGCCCACTTGGTGACCTCCCCCGCTTTAGCCGGGTCTGGATCGATACCGGCGATGACCATAGACCATGTCGCGTTCCGAAAACCCCAGGCTGTGTCATTTTGCCCTACGTCGTGAACGGCGCCGTCGATAGGGTACAGATGCGTCAACGAAAGCTCGCTCGGAGCCTTCGCGGCCCATTCCAAATGCACGTCAATGGCTTTGTCGGTAAGTTCCTTTACGAAGTCACCTTTCCAGTACCACTGAAGGCCCGTAGGCAGCAGTGGGTCGAACAGGCCCTGCAGAGCCGGGAAAGGCATTGGCCCCATCCAGTCAAGGATTGGTGTTGGCAGCTCTCGGCGAATCGGTTTGACCACCTCTTCTGCTTGGGCCGGTGGTCCGCTGTAGCAGGAGATCAAGGCACAGATTTTCTTTCCCCAAAGTTCCTTGGGAAAGGGATCCGTGGAGGGCACCGTCTTCAGCCCCAGAAACGCGCCCAGCTCTAAAGGCGCTTTCGGCAGGAACTGCCGGTACCATTGCATCACGGTCCGCGCGTCCTTTATATCCCAAAAAATCGGTCCGGCGTAAACCATGCTTACAGGATGAGCCCGGAAAACAAAGCTCGTTACAATGCCAAAATTACCACCACCACCGCGTAGGGCCCAGAAGAGATCCTCATGGTCCGACGCATTGACGGTCGTAAAACTCCCGTCAGCCAGCAAGACATCGGCCTCGATGAGGTTGTCAATGGTCAGGCCGTATTTCCGAGTCAGATAGCCAGTCCCGCCGCCCAAGGTGAGACCTGCAATGCCAGTCGTCGAGACGATACCTGCCGGCACTGCCAACCCAAACGCATGAGTGGCGTGATCAACGTCGCCTTGCGTGCAACCGGGTTCCACCCTGACGGTGCGGGTCGCGGGATCGACGCGGACCCCTTTCATCGGGGAGAGGTCAATGACAAGTCCTTGATCACAAACTCCCAATCCGGCACCGTTATGGCCTCCACCGCGTATCGCGACCGTTAACGCATTCTCTCGAGCAAATCCGACGGCGGTTCTTACATCCGCGATGTTGGCGCACCGGACGATCATATCCGGATGACGATCAATCATGGCATTATAGACTTTACGAGCAGTCTCGTATTCCGGGCTGGTAGGCGTGATAACGCTTCCCCGTATTGCGGCGGTTAACGCCGTAATTTTCTCTTCTTGCATGGATTCAACAGGTAGGAGGTGGACCTTGGCCCCTCACCGGTGACAGCCGATTCAGGGCCTCTTAAGAGTTACTAAGGTTTCTCGGAGTGAAAGTTCTGTGGAAAATGGAATCACCTTTCCCACTCTCTCGCCTTCCCAATTCGGATAAACATTGTAAAATGCAATGTTCGATAAGTGGCGCAGGTGAAACCTAAGGACAGCTCCGTTACTGGTGACGCTCGTGAATTCCGAACGACGCGTTGGAGCGAAGTTTTACTCTCTGCTGAGAGCCAGGCGCCCGGCTCAAAACAAGCGCTGGCAGATCTATGCCGGCTCTATTGGTATCCCCTATATGCGTACGTCCGCCGACGAGGTTATACGCCGGAGGATGCTCAAGATCTGACGCAGGGTTTCTTTCTTAGCTTGCTGGATCGAAGAGCCCTTCGCCAAGCCACCCCTCTCAGAGGAAAATTCCGTTCCTTCCTCTTGAGCTCGCTAAAAAACTATCTGTCCGATCAATTGGACCGGGAGCGCACCCTGAAGCGAGGACGAGAGATCCGATTTGAGCATTTCGATTTCGAAAGCGGGGAAGGAAGGTATCAGTCCGAGCTGGCCGATCCTTTGACACCGGAAAAGATATTCGATGCACGCTGGGCAATGACACTTCTGGCGGAGGTTCTTCGTTTACTCAGGACGGAATACGCAGCTCTCGGAAAAACTTCGATCATCGAAACGCTTGAACCTTACCTAGACCCGGCTAACAGCCGGAAATTACCAACCTACGAAGAAGCCGCTGCAAAACTCCAGCTGAGTGTCGGAGCGGTCAAATCCCTCATCCACCGGCTACGCAGACGGCATCATACCATTTTGCGCGAAGAGGTCAGCCGGACAGTAACCAGCCCAGCTTCAGTGGACGAAGAGCTGCGCTCTCTATGCGATGCCTTTATCGCAGCCGAGGGCCATATCGCTTCGTGAAAGCGCAAGGCCAACGCATTTGTTCAGTCTGCGGAGGTTTGGTTCCCGCAGAGAGCGACCTCTGCCCAGTCTGTCTGTTACGAGACGCCATCGAGGATGGGATCCAGGGTGGCGATACAGAGTTTGACCCGATCGACCTGCTTGTTGATCGCCGCCTTGATCATTACGAAATCCTGCTTCGCGAAGATGGAAAACCTCTCGAACTGGGTCGTGGCGCCATGGGTGTTACCTACAAGGCAATCGATGTAAATCTTCGGTGCCCTGTCGCCCTTAAGGTGATTGGCGCCCGATTCATCGGGGACCAGGCCGCCTGCCAGCGGTTTGTTCAAGAGGCTCGAGCGGCAGCTAGCGTCCGCCACCCAAACGTTGCTTCTGTATTTCATCTCGGAACGCTCCAGGAAAACTACTTCTACGCGATGGAATTTGTCGCGGGCGAGTCTCTGGAAATGTTGCTCCGGCGTTTCGAACATCTGAAAGTCGCGGACGCGCTTAGCATCTTAGCTTACGTGGCTGGCGGGTTGGATGGGATTTGGAAACAGAACTTGATCCATCGAGACATCAAGCCCGCCAATATCATGGTGACCACGGAACGCGATCAGATCGTCAATGCGAAGATCATTGACCTTGGCTTAGCTAAAAGTGGAGTTGAAGCCGGCGCCGGTTCGGAGGTCTCTGCAGTGGGAACATTTGCCGGGACCGTCGAGTACGCCAGCCCGGAACAATTCGCTGGCTTGAGCGGGGACATTCGTTCTGACCTCTATTCGCTGGGAATTACCTTTTGGGAAATGCTGACCGGAGAACCCCCGTTCTCCGGTACCCCTAGTGAGCTGATGTACTGCCATCAGAGAAAATCCTTGCCGATCGACAAGCTCGTTGGCTTACCCCACCCCATAGTCGCTTTACTTGAAGTTCTTTTGGCAAAAGACCCCGCAGAACGTGTCCAAAACCCGAGCCAACTCCTGCGAGTAATACCGAGCGTAGTAGAAGCCATTGGTTCTGGCAAAAAACTGCCAGCGCACACGCTACGGTCTTCATCCTTCGATCCGATTCACTCGCAAACTCAGCCGGTCGATAAAAATAAAAAGCCCAGACTAAAAGCAGCTCCAAAAGGTAGATGGCCGGTTCCACTAATCGCGGCTGCGCTATTGCTGACTGGGCTGCTGTGGCTTTTGGGATCTCGCACCAATCTTTTGAATGCGCCAAGCAGCTCAATTAGCCGCTCGGATCGGAGCATAGCGGTGCTCCCATTCGATAGTCGTGATGCCAACCAGGAAGAGAGTTATTTCGCCAACGGTATACAAGAAGAAATCTTGAACGATTTAGCCAGAGTTGCGCAGCTGAAGGTCATCAGCCCAAGATCGGTTATGCAATATCGGGCGGAAGCAAAACGAGATGTACGCCAGATCGCGCAAGCATTGGGAGTCAGCAACGTTCTTGAGGGAACCGTTCAGAGAAATGGTGATAAAATCGGAGTAACAGCCGAGCTGATCGATGCTACTAACGGCCGCACGATCTGGGCTGACTCTTACAACCGTGATCAAACCGATATTTTTGCTATTCAGAGTGAAATAGCTCGGGCGATCGTTGGTAAATTAAATGCCAGCCTCTCACCGGAGGAGGAGCAGAGGATCGCTGCCAAACCAACCGATAGCATCAAGGCGTACGATCTCTATCTTAAAGCGAAGCTGATTGTCGATCAGGCTGTCATTAATTGGGATACAGGCGCTTTAGAAAAACCTTTGCGTGACGCGATTAACCTCCTGGAGAAGGCGGTCGACCTAGATCCGAATTTTGCTTTGGCCTACTGCACTTCCGCTATCGCACACGACTTCATTTATCTCCTATACGAGCATACCCCAGAGCGACGCGCTTTGGCAGATGCCGCCCTGAACAAAGCTTTACGGCTGCGTCGCGACTTACCAGAAGTTCACTTGACCTACGCGAAACACCTTCATTGGGCTTACGGCAATTATGAAGCCGCAAGACTACAATTGGCGATTGCCAAGCAAGGTCTACCTAACGATTCCGGGGTCTCCGCTCTGGAAGCGGATATTGATCGGCACGAAGGTAAATTCGATAAATCAATCCAGGAATTTAACGACGCACTCACCCGAGACCCGCTCAATGAGAATTTGATCTCGAATCTCGCCCTTTGCTATGGGTACGTGCGCCAATACCATGCTTCAGCGCAGCTGTTTCATCGACTGGCGGAGCTCGCTCCGGACCTGTCGATGGTCGATGTCCAAAAAGCGGTCGTTGTGGACTTCAACGAAAGAGGCGATACCAGTGCAGTCGAATCCGCGATCGCCCAGCTTCCCCGATCGCAGGCGGACGATAGAGAAACGCTTTCGTTGCAACTGGCCATCGCCATTACTCGCGAGGAGTGGCAGAAGGCCAACCAATTGATAGAACGGCTAGGAGGAGACGACGAAGGCGAATTCGGTTATGGGAGTGTGCCGGTTCCAGTCGGCTGCTACTCAATTCTCGTCGCTGCGGTGCAAGGGCAACCGTTGAGCCCCTCGTTAACAAAGACACGTGAGGAATTGAATGATCGAGTGCAGCGAGAGCCTGCCAACGCCGCCCTGCTCAGTAGCTTGGCACTGGTTGATGCCTTGCTCGGAGATAAAGCAAAAGCTAATCCAGAGGCGGAACGCGCCCTGGAGCTGACACCGGTAGCAAAAGACGCGATGCATGGCCCAGACATCCTAAAAAATGTCGCCGCTGTGCATGTTTGGACTGGCGAGCTGGAAAAAGCGTTCGCGGAGCTAAGTTCCCTAGCGAAAATACCAAAGGGGATTTCATACGGAGAATTGAAGTGCGATCAGTATTGGGGTCCCATCAGGAACGATCCGCGCTACAAAATGATCTTGGCCGACCTGACGCCGAATTGAGGAGTGAGAAGTGATTGGCCGAAAGTCCGATCGAACGGCTGTGTAAAAATTGGTCCAAGAAACCCGAGATGCTGAGACAAAGTTGCGGCGGCCGATTACCAAAGCGATAGCAGGAATCCTTGGCCCCGTGACTCGCTGCCTTTTTGTCTGCAATATTCCGCGTGGGTTCCTTTTGCGCGTGTTTCCAGTGAAATCGAGTTCTGCTGATACGCGGTGCGGATAGCTTCGTGGAAAGAAGCCTCAATTTCGGCCTCGTCAGCGCCCTTAGCGGTGAGAAACACTGCCTTGAGCCGATGCAGTTCAGCACACCACCAGCGCTCCTCAGAAGTTTCAACGACTGCTTGTGCCTCTCTGATCGCCTCGAGAGCTTCGGACGTCCGGCCGGCGAAGTGGAAAGCTTCGGCCTTGAGCGCTAAGAAATAGGGCACGGCCCAAATCGATCCGATTGCGCGCCAGTCGGCCAATCCTTTCTCGATCCATGAGAGGCCCTCTGGCGGGTTACCAGAAGCGCTGCGGGCCCAGCCCCGAAAAATCTCTCCTCCGGCCAGCCAAAGCGCAAAACTCTGACGGGTTGACAGTTCGACCAAATCGGCAGCATGGGCTTCCACTTCAGCAGGCTTATGCTCAAGGTGACAGAGGATTGCTGCATACCATAGTACCACGGCTAATCCATGCGTATCATTCAGTTCTTTTGCCAGCAAGATGGCTTCCGCCATTTTCGCTTGGCAAAAAGAGAGCTCTCCTAGATGCCACTCGGCTACCGCCTCACAGGAAAGACAAATAACCTCAGGCGTGCTGATCTCTTCGATCGAAAACTGTACGCCTACCGAGCGCCAGATCTGAACCCCTTCGCTCGCATATCGTCGCGCAGCCTCGAAATCGCCCAAAAAAAAGAGCGTGACGCTCAACTGTCGATAAGCTCGAATCATTAACGCGGAGTTATTCTGCTCCTGTGCCAACGAATAAGCTCGTTTGGCAATCTGCAGTGTTGTGGTGAACTTTTCGGTGACGCAGGAATAGCGCCATTGACCTTCGAGTGCAAAAATCAGGGCTAAAGGCCGGTTAAGCGAATGACATAGAGCCTCCGCGCGCTCATAACAAATTCGCGCCTCCGGCGCTGCGAATCCTCGCGTGTGTATCAGATATCGCCCCGCCTCCATAAGGATAAAGAGCTGATCTTCCGCGGTGAGACTTTGCCCGGCGGCACTCACTTCCGCCAGTGATCCCCAGCGCTCCTTTTCAAAGAAATGGGCCAATGCCGAGAGCAATGCTCCTCTCAGCCCAAGAACGTTGGAAGCGAAGGAGGCATTTCCCCGCTGAATCCGGGGAATATAGACTTCATGGAGCGCCTTTCGAAACAGACCGGCGTTGCATCCACAGATCACCGCTAAGAAAAGCGGCTCCATCTCCCTAAAACTATCCGGCAGCTCAGGCGCAAGGGTTTGATAATAATTGTAAAGCCGCTTATTGCATTCCTGCCAGGCATCGGGGTTTTGATCCCGGAGTTGCCCGCCGAAATATTCACGAACGAGAGGATGCGTGTCTAGATGTCCACGATAATGCGGATCTTCGCCGGCCAGAAGCCTTGCTCTCCTTAACTTGGCAAGAATCCTTCTCCACTCGGTTGGGCTCAAACTCGTTAACGACTCAGTAAGGCCGGAGATCGCAGGCGGCTTCAGCAGTGCGCTCAGCGCCTTCTCGTCGGCAGGTCGATCAAATAGACCTAACATCCGCAGAACTGACATTTCAGGACCCTCGCCAAGCCAGCTCTGATAAGATGCCATGACCTTTCGGGCGTGGACTCCCTGGCGTACGTCGTCGACCAGACGCGCTGATACTTCTTCCCGACACCGAAGATCTCCGTCATAAGCGTCGGTCAGATAGCTGCCCAACAGCGTTAAGGCGAGACAGTGGCCGGCGAATTCGTCACTGGTCGTTTGCAGCTCCGCCTCATGCCCTTTAACCCCCAATGCTCGGAGCAGCTTCGCACCGGCATCGCTGGATAATTGCTCCAATTCTAATCTTAGAGCTGAGGCACCCTCATGGTCCGCAATATCAGCGATTGGCGTTCGGGTGGTGATCAGGCAAAGCCCTGTGTTGAAAGCGGCGAGCTCGCGCAGAAGCGCCTGCAACGAAGGATCGCGTAACCGTCCTTCCTGTGGGCCAGGCGGGTTTTGCAGCGGCTCCAGGCCGTCCAGAACCATTAAAGTTCGACGATGCGCTATCAGTTTGGCTAATCGTTCGCCCTTTTCCCAGCCCGTTCCGATCCGCGGATCTGGATCGCCAAACCAACTTAGAGCGGTGTCTAGGAATTGATCTGCAGACGGAGCCTCCCCACTCGTGCCCTGTCTGTAAAAGGACCAGCCGAAGACAAGCTCCGCAGCGCGATAATGTTCGGTAGCCAGGCTTCGGAGCCAGTGGTTGATGAGCGTCGATTTACCGACACCGCCCCAGGCGACAATTGTGACGATGTTAACCTGCTGATTCGCCAATGCAGCGTCCAGGAAAGATATGTCCTCTGTTCGCCCAAAAACATCGCTTCCGGTAATTGGCAGTCTGGCTATGGAAATCTTTTCGGGTCCCAGCGTTTTTGCCGGCCTGCGAGACGATTCAGTCACCAGCAACCTTCTAACACGCTCAGCTAGTGTACCCAGATGCTTTTCCAAAGGCGGAGCGGTTGCGTCTAGCCATTGAACGGTGTCCAGGAAATAACTCAGATTTTGGTCCGGCGAAACATTCTTGATTCGGAAAGGGATGACTGCCAGGCCGGAAGAGAAAGCTTTAGCCACTTCTCGCTGAACATGATCGGAATCATCGGAATGCTCCGAGAAGACCAGAACGAACACTCGACAGGCTTCAAGAGCCTGTATGATTCCTTTTGTCCAAGACGTTCCTGGTTCGATATCACGGGGAGCGATCCAACATTTGATACCCGCGGACTCGAGATGGGCACAAATCGCGTCCGCAGTCGCCCGATCTTTACTCGAATGACTGATGAAGACCATCGGCGTATGGTTCCTCTGCGGTAACCTGAACTTTAGCCGATTTGATCGCCGATAGCTTGCAAAAAATCCCGTCGCCGAAGTGACGGGTAAGACACGCCACACCCCGCCCGTCGCCTGGAGGGGAGTTGCTTTGTAGCATGGCAGCTCTGCAGGTTGGAGGGGAGCCGCTTTGTAGTGTGGCAACTCTGCAGGTCGGCAGCAGGCGGCTCCCGCGAACGGCCCCACGCGTCACCATCGCCCAGCGCACCCTGGAGGGGAGCCGCTTCGTAACGTGGCAGCTCTGCAGGTCGGCAGCAGGCGGCTCCCGGGAACGTCTCCAGGCGTCGCCATCGCCCAACGTTTTCTGGTTTTTAATCGTTTGACGCTGAATATAACACACAATATTTATAGGTTGTGATATTGCCAGAACGCGAGCACCCGCCACACCTAACATCTTTAGATCTTAAGGCGGTCGTTCTGCTCCTGACCATCTGTACAAAAAATCGCGGCAAGATTTTGGCGCACGACTGGGTCCACGAATTGGTTCGCGAGGCTTGGACCCTCTGCGCTGATTATCCAGTCGGCCGATACGTGATAATGCCGGATCATATCCATGCGTTTGTTGGCGAGAGCAATCTAGCAAGGTATCCGTTAGCCAACTGGGTCGCCGCTTGGAAATCCTTCGTAGCGCTGCGCTGGCCATCGCCCAAGGACAAGCCAATTTGGCAGCGGAGCTTTTGGGATCGCCAAATCCGCAGCAGTGACGCGTACGATCAGAAGTGGTTGTATGTGCGGAACAATCCCGTCCGACATGGGTACGTTACGAACCCGGATGATTGGCCGTTCCAAGGATCCATGAATAGTCTATCGTGGTAGAGAAAAAGCCAAATCCGCGATGGGTTATGGCGTGCCAGGGGTTATTCCCGGGAGCCGCCTGCTGACAACCGATAGAACTAGAGACCTACAAAGCGGCTCCCCTCCGACCGATAGCCCCTCCAGGCCGCGGGCCGCGACGGGCAGATTGTCCTCCTTATACCAACGGAAACTCGTCCAACCGCGCCTCCAGCCGTTTTCGCAGCGCTTCACGCGCGCTAGCGGTGGTTTCTTCCGCTGCCCCAATTGCGACGCAAAACGCAATCAGTCCTTCAAGGTCCCCAATATCGATAAACTCTGCATCGATCCGCCCGTCCGGCGTGCAGTTATGGTAGTTACCTAGAGCAATACAAAGCGCGGCCGATCGATATCCGTAGAGCTGAAATGCAGTTGCCTCGCAAGTTCCCCCAGGCATTAAACAACGTTGAAACCCGAATTTTTCTTTCTTTGCCACCTCAACAAGAAAGTCCGTGGTCTGCGGATCGAAAATCGACGTTCGATCTCCCACGCGGATGATCGGTCCCTCTCCCATCTTAGCCGGAGGGATTTCTTTGCTGGTCTCAAGTGAAATGATGGTTGTGTCAAATGGCAGCAGCTTCGATTTCGCCAGATGAATGGCGCCGATGAAACCGACCTCTTCAGCCCGAGTGAAAACTCCTGCCACCGGTCCGGCAGATCCATTTGCAGACAACGTCCGCAGCATCGCTATAATCGTTGCACAGCCGATCAGATCGTCACAGGCGCGCGAATAAAGACGGTCGCCATCGAGCCTGAAACCCGGAAAATCCCACATTCCGAAATCGCCAAATTCACGCACTTGGCCCTTGTCCTGGAGGCTTTCCGGGACACCTCCCAGAAAGCGGCGGACCGGACGTAGCTGCCATCCGGGATGATCCATGTGCGCAACGAAGGCATATTTCGGCGCCTCGCCGAAGTACCAAGCAATGAGGTTGCCATAGGCGTCCGTTTGCAATTTTAGTCCGTTGATCCCGAGCAGTTGCCGCTCGATCTCATCCCCGACAGCGCCCTCATACGTGGGGGCTGTTGGGCACTCGAGCAGGGGGTGAACGATTTGCAGGAGTTCATCGCGGTTCATGAGGGGTAAGGAGTTCAGCGAGTTAGGAGTTCAGGAGTTCAAGGAGTTACAGGAGTTCAGGAGGGCGGACAACCGCGAATTCAGACAAATATCAGGCAGAGCTGAACCGCAGATGGACGCGGATTTAATTCTTGTCCGTTCGCGTGAATTCGAGGTTAAGAATTTCCTCCTGAACTCCTTGAACTCCTCGAACTCCTGAACTCCTTTAGGATTTGGCCAATTTCGCATGTTTAAGAAAATCCGTTACTGGCTCGAATTTGTTGGTCTAGAAGCTGTGGCCCGCGTAGTTCCGATTTTTCCGCTGCCGGTTCTACGCTGGCTCGCACGGGGGGTCAGTTGGCCGGTTTTCTATCTCGATCGCAGGAGTCGATCGGTCGCGTTGGCAAACTTAGAGGCCGTCTTCGGCGATCGATATACACCGAAGGAACGGGAACGGATTGCCCGAAAGTCGATGCAATTACTCGGACAAAGCTTCTTGGAACTCTTTTGGGCACCCAGAATCCGCCCGGAAAACTGTCAGCCCTACCTGCGCATGCAGAATGAAGAGTCTTATCAGGAAATCCTTCGACTGAAAGGGGATCGTCCCGTGATTGGTGTTACCTTTCACTTTGGCAACTTTGAATGGGGAAGTCTGCTGTTCGCTTTTCGTGGGATAGGCGGTTACGTACTAATGCAGCGTTTCAAAAACGACCGCTTGACCGGCCTTTTCCAACGGCTCAGAGAAAGCACGGGGCAGAAGGCGATTACTCAAGAAAAATCGATGGTGAAGTTCTTCAAATTATTGAAGCAAGGCACCAGTGTCGGGATGTTAGGCGACCTTACATTGAAAATGTCGGAACCGGGCGTGCTCATCAAAACGTTCGGTCTTTGGATGCGCACAACGGTGATGCACGGAGCATTACAGCAGCGAACCGGGATGCCGATTTTATTATTTGTGACGATACCGGTCCGGAACGGGTATGAGGTTCACATTCCCGGGCTAATCGAATACTCTCCAAGGGCGACGCCGGAGGAAATCGCCCAGACCTGTTGGGACCGATTCGAACCACTGATAAGAGAACGCCCAGAGCTATGGCTCTGGTCTTATAAACATTGGCGATACCGGCCACCAGTCGAAGGCGACCGTTATCCGTTTTACGCTAATCGAAACGAGTTCTTCGACGCGGAATTTAATAAGAGGCTCGGGACAGCGGCGCGTCAGCCCGGCGAGTAGCCCGGGAGGGCTCGCGTCCTCGCGGCACCATGCGGCCTTGTTGTGTAAATGATTTTCGTTACCGTCCCATTGTGAGCAGACTATTTACCGACTTGGAAGAAAGGGACGTGCTTGCTCTGGCGATTTCACTCGAAGAAGAAGACAGTCGCATCTATCGAGATTACGCCGAGAGGATGAAAGAAAAGTATCCGGAAACCGCGTCGATTCTGCAATCGATGTCCGAAGTGGAACTCTCTCATCATCGCCGTCTGATTGAGGTTTTCCAAGGCCGGTTCGGAGATCATGTTCCTTATTTTCGACGACAGGACGTTAAGGGATTTATCAAACGCAAACCAATCTGGTTGAATATCCACCTTAAACCTAAGCGGGTGCGCCAGGAGGTGATGGGTATGGAAGCAGAAAGCCGCCGTTTCTATCAGCAGGGTATGGAGCAGGTTAAGTCCCCCGAAGTGCGTGTGCTCTTGGAAGAGCTCGCCGCCGTCGAAGAAGAGCACCAAGACATTTTTGTGGAAGAGGTCAGAAAGAAAAAGAAATCAGGAGCGCTGGAGAAGGAAGACGAAAGGAGCTAGGAGCTAGAATCTAGCTCCTTTCCCATGGGTAAAATCTACACCGCTATCGACGAGAAACTGAAGGGCTGGCTTGCCGCGCAAAAAGTGTTTTTTGTTGCCAGCGCTCCCCTCTCTCCTAACGGACATATTAATTGTTCGCCAAAAAACGGCGCATCTTTCCGCATTCTCGACGAACAAACTGTGGCCTACCTGGATCTGACTGGGAGCGGAATTGAAACGATCGCCCATTTGAAAGAGAACGGCCGCATCGTTCTCATGTTCTGCGCCATGGAAGGCGCGCCAAAGATTGTCCGCCTGCATGGACAAGGCGAAACGATTGAACCTGGGCATCCGGATTTTGAATCAATGCGAGCGCAGTACCAAGACGCAACCGGCTTGCGCGCATTTATCCGGATCCGTTTGACTCGAATCTCGGATTCCTGCGGGTTCGGTGTACCGCGGTATGAATTCCGCGGGGAACGATCGCAGTTAGAAGAATGGGCAGAACGCAAAGGCGAACCCAACTTAGCCGTCTATCGCCAGGAGAAAAACAGCCGCTCGATCGACGGATTGCCAGGGGTTGGTTAACGGAGAACGGCGACCGCGAATTGTCGGACATCGTCCCAAAGGGACTTGAGGACTCAGCCTGGGGTTTAACCCCAGGTACTGGTTTAACAATACCCAGCCCTGAAGGGGCGGTAGAACCGTTGCATAGAATGTCGATGGGTTAGCCAAAAAAGCGTCGAGTACAACAATCTTCCGCCCCTACAGGGCGGGCCGTTATGCGAATGGATACCAGGGGTTAAAACCCCTGGCTGAGTCCTTTCATCCCTTCGGGATAAGTCCATTTCTGGTCCTTATTTCTTTACCACATCCACCACGTTGTCTTCCGCGGTAAGATCGATGAGTTTGTTGAGCGGATCGATGCCGGCTTTAGCCGGCACCTTATCCACAACAATCTTGATTGTAGAATCACCGCTCTGAATTTGTTGTTTCTGCAGATAGATCGGATTCCCCTGCGCGTCTAACACCCCGATATCGATCCAATCGTTCATCCGTACTTCGGTTTCAGCCCCCAAGCCATCCGCGCGCAATTTTTTAGCTCTTACCTTCAACTCGACCTCATACTTACCGTCATCGACGGCGCGGTAACTCGCTTCGGTGGCTCGATTATCGAAGAGCGTGATCGTTTCGAACAGGTCCGTAATCAGATACTGCTTATCCGGCGGAGTGATTTTACGAAACTCAGCCAATAAATCGCGTGAAGTGGGATAAGGCGGCCCCTGAAATGCCCATTTACGATCAAAGGCAGCCAGGGCTTGATCGACTGCGTCCTCCCCAATGGCATCCTGGAGGGCGTAGATAGCGAGCGATCCCTTATTGTAATGCACGTAAGCGTCTCCATCTTCTCGCACGAGTGGCTGCTCCCGTTTGCTTTCAGTGCTCCGACCCAAGAGATACGTATTCAATTCAAACTGCAGAAAGCGATGCATCTTGGCGTCCCCGTACTTGTGCTTCAACACCAGTAGCGCGGAATATTCGGCCAGACTTTCCGTGATGAATTCCGCTCCTTGAACGTTGGCCGGGTCCTCCTGGTGAGCCCACCATTGATGCGCAACTTCATGAGCGGTTACGAAATAGGGATAATCGATATCCTTCGAATCCTTATCATCCACCTTCGCAATGAAACCAATGGATTCACTGAACGGAACCGTATTTGGAAAATGACTCGGCGAATGATTTGTATCTTGGAAATTCAATGATCCGGAGAACCCGATGTTGATACGGCCCGAAATGCGCCGTGTAATACGAGAGAGAGTCCTTCACTCCGGCGATCATCCGGTCCAGATCAAATTCATGACCGGGTTGATAGTCGATCTCGATTGCAACCGACTGAGTCCCGTTACTCCATTGATCTCTTCTGACACTGTATTTACCCGACAGTATCGGAAAAATGTCCGCCATTTTTGCGTCCATTCGATACCGGAAATAGCGGCGGTCATTTTCCGTCCAATCCTTCTCCAAATAGCCCGTGGTGATACCGATCTGATCTGGATCCGTGCTGATGGTCGCGGTGTAGTCAATCCAATCCGAGTCTCGACTGATAGCATTGATTTGCTGGTTCGCCTTATCGTCGAGGTCGTGCATCCGCTCTTTCGGCGGCAAACCGAATCGTTTGCGATCATAGTCAGAAACAATCTCAACCGCTTCGTTATAACCGAAACTTGGTATCAGGCTGGAATTCGGATCCAAACCGGCGTTAAGAAATGTCCCATTGTCGAGAATGGTATCAGCCGCGCCGTCGTTACGGAAACCGTGGACGGCATACTCCACATCAAACTTAAATGGCATGGTTGCTCCCGGCGCCAGTGGCTCGTCTAAGGTATAGTGATGCCAATAAAGCTCAGGTGCGGCGTCGGCCAATTGCCATGATCGATCTACTGCCAACTGATTTATTTTTGCGATAACTGGCAGATTCACATAAAGATCGCGAATCGGTGCGTTGGTTTTGTTCTGCAACGTCAGTACACCATGGAGACGCGCTCGATATTCGTGCGGAACAATATCCGCGTTCAAATCCACCGCGATAACTCTGGGCTGGCGCGCTCCGGTTAACGATTTGTACCGTTTTTCATATTCGGCTTGCAAACGTTCACGCTCCAGCTTGGGCAGATAGGGATTCAGGATATGAGTATTATAATAGATCCAACCCCCGGCGCCGGCGAAGCAGACCGCTGCAACAGCCAAAATACCGATGGATAAAGGAGTGATTGCCTTGCCGGCGGCCCGTAACCGGTTTTTCCAATCTGTGTCTTTGCCTCGAACCCAAAACCATCCGGCCACTACCAAAAGCAAAACCGCACAAGCACCCCAATAGAAACGAAACCAGGCTACTGCACTTAGGAAATGGCCGTAGCCGTTAACATCTGAGTACACCAGGTCGGGCGCCGAATCGTACAAGTAAAGCTTGTTCTCCAAGCCGAAATTCGGCAGCTGCAAGGTCACAAAATAAATCAGGATTACGAAGGTATGCCCGAGATACTTGTGGTTTATCAGAACATGAATTGTTAACGCGAGCGCGGCCAAGATCCAATACGCCGGCATCCGGACCACGAAAAGGTCGAACAAGTAGTGACCAAATTCGATTCGCGTAAAATGCTGGAACAACTGAATTCCGATCCCGCAGGCCATCACGACGATCAAAAGTAACCATTGAATGGCAAACAGGGTTAGAAGTTTCCCCAAGAAAAGCAGCCAGCCCGGCGCGGCAGTTCCATCCACGATTTCGTCAATCTTGGCGTCGCGTTCCCTCCACACGAGGTCGCCCGCATAGATGGAGGTGACCGTGAGGATGATTATTCCAAAGAGCCGTCCCGTTATTTCTAATATCTTATAAGTGATCGGGTAAGTGTTAGTCCCATAGAACGATCCCAGGACATACGAATTCCCGACGATGAAGAGAACACCGGCCGCCACCAGCACTAGAAACCGGGGACGCCGGACAGTTTCACGCAGATGCAGCCGGATCAACCCGGGCAGAAATCGCAGATAAGCAATCGTACTGTGATTTAGAAGAGCAGCCGGCGCCGCACTCAGCTTCCCGATGGGCGCTAATACGGCTTCGCTTAGTTCCCGCCGCCGGCGCTTGACCACAATGGCTCGGGCGCTATCGAAACGAAAGAAGGTATACCCAAAAACCAAGGTCACGATCCCAATACCGCCCCAAATCAGCCGGTTCCATAAGAGCACTCCATCCAGCGAGATCTGACGGGTATTTTGTTCGGCTACGCTCCAATATTGGGTCTGAACGTTCAGAGCGGTCAAGCCGCTGGAGTCAAGCAACGCTGCCAATGTCTTGTTTTCAAAATTGGCTAGGAGATTCAGCGACAGAAAATACGCCACTAACGCCAAGGTACCCGTGATGTATACGGGCGCCATTTGCCGCGAGAAAGCACCAACCACCAGGAATACTCCCCCCAGCCAAAATATGTTCGGCAGTACTGAAAAAAGATAAGGTCGCGCGAAAGCTTCGACAGAATACGGACCGAGGCGAGTTGGATCATTGCCAGGCCAGTTCCCTCCAATCAATATCCCGGCGACTATACCAAGGAAAACAACGATTAACGTGACATAACTTCCAATGAATCGGCCGAAGAAATAGTCTCGCTTCGAGATTGGCGCGCTAAATAGAAGTGTGTAAGTGCCGTGTTCGAAATCTTGTTGGATTGATCTACCCATTACAGCCGCGATAGCTGTTACCCCCACAAAACCGAGAATCGTGATGGCAAAACTAAGGCCTTCCGGGCCGTTGATTAAAATCTTCTCACTCCCAAAGCTAACTAGAGAACCTGGGATGGCTCCGGCAGCCGCTGCCATCCAGAGACCCGCTAAGAGTCCGTAAATAGCGAAATAGATCCAGGTCGAGGTGGACCGCAGTCGGTTCCTGAATTCAAACCACGCGATGGTGAACAGATTCATAAGTCTGACATAGAGCGGAAAATACAATCACCGGCAGAACAAGCGCTTCTTCATGTTTCCGCGGTCTCGAGCGCAGCCAGACGACCGGCAATCGCGCTGAAATAAACGTCTTCAAGGTCGGGCGCCGCGAGTTCGAATCCTGGGTCCGGTGCTTCGTCCGAATATGCCCGAACAAACGTTTTTCCCGCGTGTAGACGCCCCGAGATAATGGGTAACCTTGACCTCAGTGCCTCCACTTCGCTTTTCGCGACCGTCTTCGACCAGATTTTCCCGGCAAATGAATCCACCAGCGACCTGGGATCGCCGGTCATGAGCACGCGACCCTCGTTAATAATCGCCAGGTTCGAGCACAGATCTGAAACGTCGTCTACGATATGCGTCGACAGGATCACAATCACGTTATCGGCAATATCGGCGAGCAAGTTATGGAACCGGACCCTTTCCTCAGGGTCAAGCCCGGCTGTTGGTTCGTCGACGATGACCAGCTTCGGGTCACCAATTAACGCCTGAGCGATGCCGAACCGCTGGCGCATCCCGCCGGAAAAAGTGCCCAGTTTCTGGCGCCGAACCGAATACAGATTGGTTCGCTGTAATAGTTCTTCGATCACTTCCCGGCGGTTCTTGCCCTCGGTCAATCCTTTTAAACGAGCTAGATGATCGAGGAGATCATAGGCAGATACCTTCGGATAAACTCCGAAATCCTGCGGAAGATACCCAAACAATTTTCGAATCTGCCGGGGTTGCCTTAGTAAGTTAATTTTCCCAAGCGTGACTTCGCCGCTGTCGGCTTCCTGCAAAGTAGCCAAGGTCCGCATCAAGGTTGATTTCCCGGCGCCATTTGGGCCCAATAATCCGAACATCCCCGGCGGGATGGTCAATGAAACCCCGTCCAAAGCCTGAACGCCATTCGGGTATCGCTTTGAAAGATCCTCAATAGCTAGCTTCATGAGTTTGTGTGGATAACACCAATCGACTGAAGGAAGTTTCAAGGCTCAAGAATAAAACGCACAGAAGAACACAGAAAATCTTAACAGGAAGGACACAAAGGCCACGAAGACTGAACTTTTTTACAGAAGGCAACGCACGCTATAAAGATTTTGCTCCTAAGGAGCTTGATCCCTCCGGGACAACCTTTGTGTCTCCATGGTAATAATAGACTATAAATCGGAAACACCATGAGCGAGACACGATCCACAAATTCGGAGGTGAGAATTGGGATCCTGGGCAGCGGCTGGATGGGGTCGGTTCACGCTGAGTGTTATCAACGAATCAAGGGCGCTAAAGTCGTCGGCGTGTTTAGCCGCAACCGGGAGCGAGCAGAAGCCTTGGCCAAAATGTCTGGCGCCAACGCGGTCAGCGATGCGTCCGCACTCCTTGAAGACCCTACCGTCGACGCAATCGATGTTTGTGTGCCGACAGCGAACCATGCGGAATTCGTGGTGGCGGCACTTCGACGCGGTAAGCATATCTTTTGCGAAAGTCCTCTTGCACTTCGGTTGACAGATTCAGAGGCAATGATCGAGGCAGCAAAACAGGCAAGCCGAATTTTTTTGGTTGGTCTACTGGAACGGTCCATCGCTCAATATGAACACGTGCAGGAGGCGGCTGCTGGCGGCCATCTAGGCAAGGTTTTAAGCATAACAACCTACCGGCTCGGCTCCTACCTACTGTCAGAAGAGACCAGAAAACATTACGCCGATCCCGCGTTAGAGCTCATGACCTTAGATTTCGACTTCATCCGCTGGATGATTGGACTGCCGGCCTCGGTCTATGCAACAGCTGTATTGTGGAGCGGCCTCGCTTGCGAGGCCGACACTCCAGGCGAAATCTCGACAATCTTGAATTACGACTCCCGCGTTAGGGCAACAGTTTTGGCCAGCGGCATCATGCCGAGAGGATTCCCGTTCTCGGTTGGCTTCCGTGTTCTTTTTGAGAAAGGTGCATTCGAGCTCAAGACCGTGTTCCAAGAAGCTGGTCCGCCGAAGAACCTGTTTCAGTTCTATTCCGAAGAGGGCGGGCAACTGTTAACGATCGAGGAGCACGATCCTTACGAGCAGGAACTCCGGCATTTTGTAAACGCGATCCGCGGCAATGCAGACCCAGGATTACTCGATGCGCAGGATGCCGCTGAAGCCCTGAAGCTATCACTCGCCACCCTGCGATCAGCGAAAGAGGGCCGCGTCATAACACTGCCTCGCTAACCCTCAAACCCTAAAAACCAGTATAACATCCGCAGATTACACAGATTACGCAGATTACGTTTTGGGGTCACACGATGTCAGGGGAGTTAAGGGAACGCCTCATCCTTAGAAGCCGGTGTCTTTCTCCGATTCGTATATCGAACCTTTAACCGAAATCTGCGTAATCTGCGGATATTAAAAATCTACGGTTGTGTCGCGACCATGTCGTTTTCTGCCCAGCGACATGTCGCGAAAATTTGCTATTTGCTATTCCGGACGAGCCTCAGGCGAGTCCGGCTATGGTTGCGTCGTTACCATATCGCTGAAATCGAGCTTCCTATCGGGCGTGATAATATCCGGCGCCAAAGGCTTCTGCTCAAAATCAAAACAGGCCAACATATCATTCGACTCGGCGTCCCGATGCGTTAATGGTTTCAGGCCGAAGCGTTTCTCGATCAGCTTCAATGGGGATGTTAAATCGAAACGGGTGTGTATTACCTTCCCTGCCCTGGAATATGGAGAGATAATCAGACAAGGGACGCGTGGACCGAATCCATATCTATCCGTTTTCGGCGGAGGGACGTGATCATAAAAACCACCGTAGTCGTCCCACACCAAAATAATCGCACAGTCGTTCCAAAATTGGCTTTTCATCACGCGGTTGATCAGAGTCGTGACATACAACATCCCAACGGTGACATCATAAGGCGGGTGCTCACTATTAAAAGCATTCGGCACTATCCAGGAAACTTCCGGAAGCGTGCCATCCTTCAAATCGTTGATGAATTGAGTCGTATAAACCAAGTGCGCCAAAAGATCTGGGTCATCTTGGAACTGCTTAAAGGCGGGTAATGGATTCCAGACCGTATGTACCTGAGGTTCCGGCTTGCCCAAGACAGTGGTGAAACCAGAGTAAAATTTCCAACTGACGTTCGCTGACTGCAACAGATCGCACATGGTCGGGAAATCATAAGTACCTGGTTCTTCACCTGTTACTTCCGATATCTGGGCTGGATTAAAAACGAGCCCTCCCGACTGAGCGGCAACCGCGTACAGATGGTTCGGTTGGCTAGGTCCCATCAGCGAAGAAAAAAAGTAATCGCACAAGGTGTATGACCGAGCATACTCCCAGTAGTTAGGAATCTGGTTATAATCCATGTACGACAAAGTATTCAGGACCCAACCCGGCGGCGGAAGCTGAGGCGGCGCAGTTGCCACCGGCGACGGTGTTGGTGTAGGCACTCCTTGGATCTTATTCGGGTTAGGAGTCGGGTATGGTTTGGTGCCCCAATAGTAGGACAATGCGTCCGGCCATTCCGCCCAGATGAAACCGTCCATCGCTCCGTCATTCCAGGCGGTAATCGCCGATTGCCAACCATGAGCCAAGTCTCTGGGAACAGCGTTTCCAACAAAATGAAAGGGCTTATACTTTCGCGGACCGTTGGGATGATCGGCTAGCTTGGTTCCCGCTGGAATCCCGTTCGCGCCAGGATACGTTCCAAAGTAATTGTCGAACGAATGATTCTCTTGGATGATGTAGATGAAATGATTGATCGGAATTTGAGACGACGACGTTGCGTCCTGCGCATAAACGTCGCCCGAAAACAAAAACACGGCGGGCGCACAAGTAAGTAATCCTAAGCACCAGGCTGCGGCTAATCGCGATTGGCACATGGCAACTCTGACGATCGGGAACCGGGGGGCGTTACAAATTTAACCGGGAAATGAAAAATCTAGGGCTCGCTCTCGGCGTCTGTTGGTTGGTCTTAAGTAAAACAGTTGAGGCTGGACCACCATTTATAACGGATGATCCGGAGGTTCCTCCTGTGGGCGGCTGGGAAATCAATGTCCCGTTCACGTTGAATCGTAGCCCAGGGTCAACCCAGATGCAGGCGCCACTAGTCGACATGAACTATGGGTTGCCCCAACTGCAACTCGAGTTCGATATTCCCTTGGCGGTTGTTAGCGACGACCGGAAAGGGACTAATGCCGGACTAGGCGACCTCTTGTATGGGATCAAATGGCGATTTTACAAAGACGACAAAACCCAAACCCAAATCGGTGTTTATCCACAAATGTTCGCGCCAACCGGAGATTACCAGCGCGGGCTGGGCGGAGGCCGGCCGAACTACATCTTACCGTTACTGGCGGAAAAGAGCTGGGATAGATGGACGCTATACGGCAACATCGGTTATCGCTTACAAACTGCTCTCGGCCAACAAAACTATTGGTACGCGGGCAGCGTCTTACAACGCGATATCACTGACCGGCTGAGTCTTGGGGTCGAGCTTTTTGGTAATACACCAACTGCCCCAAACAGCCGACCCGACGTCGCCTTCAATATCGGGGGCAGCTTTAAGTTACAAGAGCACCTGAACTTCATTTTCACCGCTGGACGGGACATCGTGGGTGATACGCACGCGACGCTATACCTGGGTCTGCAGATCGTGACGAATAAGGAATAGCCGCGAGAGATCAACCAGCGCCAAAGCCCAACCAAAAAGAAAAACCTCACGCAAAAACGCAAAGGCGCAAAGGTTAAGACACAGGCAAGTATTGAGCAAAGTCCGGGGAGACCAGGGGAGACAACAATTCTGAACCAACGCGTTTCTTCGTAGCTCGGCCTATCTTCGCTAGCCAACCAGATCCATCGCTTCGAAATCGGAAACGCTCAGCCCTGCATGGTATTAACCTTTGCGTCTTTGCGTGAGATTTTCTGTGCTTGGGTTGCGGCTATGCCACGCTGTGTTCTCTTGCAGCTATTCAGTTTATTCGCGTAGGGCCGTGATCGGGTTAACTCGCACGGCCCGCAAGGCTGGCAGGAGACAGGCTAACAAAGCAGTCGTGCTAAGCACGACGATCGCAATCAATAGCGAGAGCGGATCAGTCGGCGATACCCCGTACAGCAGGGTGGTCATTACACGGGACAGGGCCAGCGCGGCCATAACACCAATCACAAGCCCAATCCCGGCTAGTTTCAGTCCGCGGCGTATCACAAGCCGCAAAATGTCAGCCGGGCGAGCGCCAACCGCTTTTCGGATACCGATCTCGCGGGTTCGTTGGCTAACCGCGTACGCCAAAACTCCATACAAGCCAATCGCGGAGAGGAACAAGGTAGCCCCGGAAAAGAAGCCGACCATTAGGATGCCGAGGCGTCGAATTCCAAATTTCTTCGTGATCAACTCGCTCAATGTACCGATCTTGGCCAGAGGAACATCCGGGTCAGCGGACGCAATAGCAGAACGGATGCTAGACGTCAGTGCCAGAGGATCACCCGCTGAACGCACAGTCAGGATTCCAAAGCTATATTCGGTCTCTTGACCGGATGCCAAATACGCATGAAACGGCGCCGGCTGAAAGTCAGGAGCATTATATCGGACATCTGAGGCAACCCCGATAACGCTGTATGACCGGTCGCCGGTCCAACCACCAATTCTTATTTGTTTCCCAAGCGGATTCTCATTCCGAAAGAGTTTCTGGGCCAACGATTCACCCAAAATCACAACCGGCTGGCTGGATAAGGTATCTTGGGTGTTGAAGTCGCGACCTTGCAACAGCGGAACTCTCAGCGTTCGAAAATAGCCCGGTGATACGCCATGTCCGTCTAGCGTGGGCCGACGGCCAGGCCCCGGGTCGGGCTGGCCCACCACATAGAATGGACTAGCCCAATAAACGAAATTCCAATAAAAAGGCGGGTAATCGCTAACCGCCGCTTCCGTGACCCCCGGGAGCCGGCGAATCTTCTGTAATACCGAGTCCCAGAAGGCCTGCATCGCTCCATCGTTTCCTCGATATTTTGTGCTCGTGAGATAGAGTTCGCCGGTAAGAATATTCCCCGGATCAAAGCCGAGCGGCAAATCCTGCGTCGCTTTAAGACTACGGGCAAGCAACCCGGTACCAACCAGCAAGACGCAGGTTGCGGCCATCTGTGCGATTATCAAGATTGACTGCGCGTGTTGCCTCTGCGGCCCAGCCGTGCCAGTTCTACCGGTCTCTTGAGTCAGAGTTGAAGAAACATTCGCCTTGGAAAGACTCCGAGCAGGCAAACAGCCGGAAATTAACGATGCCAGCGCAGTAACTCCCAGCACAAACAGCAACGCTTCACCATTGAGCGTTACACCTTCAAAGCGATACTGCATGTAATACAAGTCGTGCGGAACCAAAGCTTTGACGGCTCCAATTGTCCAAAAAGCAACTACTAGACCGCCAATTCCTCCGATAAATGAGAGGCATATAGTCTCTCTGAGAAGCTCTGCTGCCAGCCGTAAACGGCTCGCACCGAGGGCGGCTCGAACCGCCATTTCTCTTCGCCGATCCAAGGCTCGAGCAAATAAAAGATTGGCAACGTTGGCGCATGAGACCAACAACAGGCCCGCAGCAGCTGCGCTAACCAACCAAATCGTTTGTGAGAATCCAGCCACCAGATTATCAATCGGCCTTATTACCCGTATGCCATAACCTTTATCGGTATCCGGATACTCACTACTTAGCCTAGCCTGGATAACGCTCAAGTCAGCCTCCGCATCAGCAACATTTATTCCGTCCTTTAGCCGACCGATCCCAGTCCCTATATGTCTGTCCCGTTTCCACGGGTCGGAGTCGACCCGTTCAATTGTAGTAATTGGAACGTATACGTCGCACGAAGCCCAATAGTTGACCTGGGCCGGCACGACTCCGATTACTTCGAAGCTCACACCGTCGAGGATTAGATTCTCACCCACGACCTTTGGATCGGAGTTGAATCGGGTTCGCCAGAATTGCTCGTTCAGGACCGCGACCAATGGCCCACCTTTCACTTCCTCCGCCGAGGTAAACACGCGGCCGAGAATTGGCGGAAGCGCGCTTACCTCAAACATGCTCGCCGATACAAAATCGGTGTTGAGCCGCTGAGCGTCGCCCTTACCCGTCAGGTCTACAAGTCCACTGCAGACGAACGCAAGGCTTTCACAGGTATGTTGAGCGGCAGCCATATCCAGGTAATCGGGATAATCGAGCGCGTTCTCCTTCCCTTGGTCCGTCAGATAATACTGTATGAGTCGATCTGGCTTTGGGTACGAGAATGGCCTTAGTAAAACCCCATCGATGACGCTAAACATGGCCGCGGTCGTACCAATACCGAGGCTTAAAACTAAGACCGCCGTAATGGTAAATCCCGGCGACTTGAGAAGTGGACGGATTGTGTGGCGAAGGGGGAACATGGAGCAGTGAGAGGTGATTAGTGATTGGTGATTTGTGATTGGTAGAGGAGCTAGGATCTAGGAGCTAGGAGTCTTACTGTTCTAGTCGATCCTCTTCGCGATCTTCGCGGCCTTGTTGTGGTTGTATTTTTTTTTGCGCTTTTTGTGCCTTTTTGCGGCTATTCTTTCTGGCTTTGTTATTCACGCAGCGCGGTGATCGGGTTGGTTCTAGCAGCGCGCCATGCTGGTAAGAGACACGCTAAGCCCCCGGTTAGAGTCAGTACGAGAATCGTCAAACCGAGTGTAACGGGATCATCCCCAGATACACCGTAAAGCAAGCTGTTAGTAAACCGTACTATCAGTAGTGAAATACAAAGCCCAGCGGCCAATCCTAAACCCACAATTTTTAATCCCTGCCCCATTACGAGCTGTACAATATTCAACGCCTGGGCCCCGACGGCGATGCGTACGCCGATTTCACGGCGTCGTTGGGTAACCGAGTAGGCTAGCACTCCATATAATCCGATTGCGGACAAAAAGAGTGCAAAACCAGAGAACGAACTCACTAACAAGGTACTGAGCCGTCGAGTCGTCAACTTAGCTTCGATCCAGTCATCAAAGGCGCCAACCTTGGATAGAGCCACGGTAGGATCGACCGACGCGACGGCCGCCCGAATAGCGGGTACCATCGCCAATGGATCACCCTCCGTCCGCACCAACAGCGTTCCGTCGCGTAACCAGGCAGGAAAAGGATGATAAGCTTGAAATTCCGTTACTCGCACGCCCGGACTATCATGAGCCACATGTTTGGTGACACCGACTATCGTAAAGTACTCTCTCGGGAAGCCGTAACGATCGCTAAAGTCGTGAATCTGTTTTCCGATTGGATCCTGGCCCGGGAAGAAGCGATCGGCGATGATCTGGTCGATAATCACGACATTCGGATCCTTTCGCATGTCGTTCTCTTCAAAATCGCGGCCGGCGATTAATGGTATCTTCAAGGTTTTGAAGTAGTCAGGGCTTACTACCTGCCATTCGTAAGCTGGTTCTTCGCCCGGTTTCGGATCTGGTTGTCCCGGGATGCCGAAGCGTACGACCTCGCTCCAGTTATTAAACGGGGGGTTTGGATTTAGGGCGGCGGCAGTAACTCCGGGCTGGCTGCGTACCGTAACGAGCAGGTCTTTAAAGAATTTGAGGCTTCGCCCGTCTTTACCGTAGCGGACACCGGCCAATTCAATTTTAGCCGCGAGCAGATGGTGCGGATCAAAGCCGAGCGACATCGTCTCCGATGCTTGAAGGCTCCGAGCCAGGAGCCCAGCTCCTATCATGAGAACGCAGGCAATGCCTACTTGGGCTATTGCAGCCAGATCTTCGAAGCTGCTTTGAGTCCGACAGAAGTCCTGATAATCGGGATAGTCAAACCAGGTCCATGGTGCGTTAGGAATCTCTTGATAGATCTGTACTAACCGCTCCGCGTGCGGATAAGGCAGCGGTTTCAGCAGCACCGCGTCGACCAAACTGAAGATCGCCGTATTGGTGCCGATGCCGAAGCCGAGGATTAGGATCGCGGTGATCGAGAAGCCTGGCGATTTGAGTAGGAGGCGGAGTGTGTAGCGGAGGGGGAACACGGGGCAGTGAGAGGTGATTCGTGATTAGTGATTGGTCCAAGCGCTACGAGCCAGAGTCTAGGAGCTAGGAGTCGTACTGGTCTAGTTGGTCGTCTTCGCGATCTTTGTGGCCTTGCGGTGGTTAAATTCTTGCTCTTTTTGTGCCTTTTTGCGGCTGTTTCCTATTTGATTATTGGCTATTTGTCATGTGCTCGCGTCATTCGCGCAGCGCGGTAACCGGGTTAATGCGGATGGCTCGTAGGGCCGGTAATAGGCAAGCGGTCGCGGCTGCCAGACCAAGCACTAGAACTGTTACTCCCAACGTGACTGGATCAGCCGGCGATACCTGATAGAGCATGCTCTGAATTAGACGGGTTGAGAGCAGGGCAATGCCGACGCCCATCATTAGCCCTACGAGCACCAAACTGAATCCGCGCCGGGCGACTAATTTTAAGATATTGCTGGGTTGAGCACCCAGACTGATCCGGATTCCGATCTCACGCGTTTTCTGACGAACCGAATAAGCTAAGAGGCCGTACAGACCGATCGCAGACAAAAACAAGGCTACCCCGGAAAACAATCCGACTAACAAAACGCCGACTCGTCTGGTGCTAAACCGGCTGGCAATCCGTTCTTCGAATAGTCCTATCTTGGATACAGGAACATCGGGATCAATCGAAGCCGCCAATCTTCGTACGCCAGACACCAAAGCGGCTGGATCACCAGCCACTCTGACTAGAAGTTGGCCATAGCGAGCGAAGCTATAGGGAAAATAGATTTGGAAAACGGCTTGCGGAACATCTGGGCTATCGTGGCGGCTGTTGGCGACGACCCCAACAATCGTGTAGTAATGGACGGGTTCACCGAATCGCGAGTAGGTATCGCGAATCTGTTTCCCGAGCGGATTTTCGCCTGGGAAAAAGCGCTCTGCCAGCGCCTGATCGACAATGGCGACCTTCTTTTCGTGATATTCGTCTTCCGCAGTGACGTCACGTCCGGTCAGCAAAGGAATCCCCATGGTTTGAAAGTATCCTGGAGTGATTGATTGGAATTCTGCCTTAGCAGCTTCTCCAAAATACGGATCAGGGTGACCGGCTATTCCGAAAGGTTCGACGATGTTCCAAGCTAAATTGAACGGCGGATCATTGGCTATGGACGCACCGATCACCGCCGGCATCAGGCGAACCTTTTCTAGCAACTGATCAAAAAAACGAGCGCCACGAGCTGGATCAGAGTCAAAATGAGCATCTTCTTGGGAAATTTCCGCGACTAAGAGATGACCTGGGTTGAACCCGAGTGGCACGCTTTGGGCCGCCTGATAGCTCCGAACCAACAAGCCTGCTCCCATCAAAAGCGCGCAGGTAAAAGCGACCTGCCCAGCAATCAACATCGATTGTAGCAGCTGCCGAGGCCGTCCTACCGTGCCGGTCCGCCCAGCATCACACCGAAGCGCAGAATCTAGCTCCCCACCGGATAATCCCCAGGCTGGGATTAATCCAAACAATAGCGATACCGCAAGCGTGGCGGCCAATACGAAAAGGAACGCCAACGGATCCAGACTTATCCTATGAAACCGGGTTAGGTCATCTTGAGGACACATCGCTTTGACTATGGATATCGCGCAGGAGGCTACGATCAGACCAGCCGCGCCACCGAGCAGAACCAGGAGGCCATTCTCCAGAAGCAACTGAACAAGCAATTGTGATCGGCTGGCTCCAAGGGCAACGCGGACAGCAATTTCTTGGGACCGGTCCAGCCCTCTCACTAGGAGTAAGCCGGCCACATTCGCACAAGCGATCAACAACATACAGGCCACGGCGCCACCTAACAGCCAGAGAGTGCTTGCATAGTCACTCACCTGAGAATCCAGAATCGAACTGACTGAGATACCGTACCATTGGTTAGTCGCTGGATATTGCTTCGCCAACCGAGTGTTGATCACCTCGAGATCTGCTTCGGCTTCTGCTGCGCTCACGGCCTGTTTAAGGCGGCCGTAACAACCAAATATGTGCAGATCGCGCTCCGGTTTACCCCGATGTGGATCGTGGAAAGGAGGATCCAGTCCCAGCGGAGTAAAGAAATCTATCCTGGCGCTCCAATCGTCGACTGTCTCCGCGACCACTCCGATCACTTCGTAAATCTGACCGTCCATCGTGATGTGGGCACCGAGGATATTGGGATCCGCATCGAAAATGGATCTCCATATACGCTCGTTAATCACGACGACTGACGGTCCGCCCGGCTTTGCCTCCTTTTCAGTAAAGGGTCTTCCGAGGAGGAAAGGAGCTTGCAAAACATCGAAGAAACTTCCAGTCGCGGATTCGCCGAATAGCTGTTCCGAACCCTCTTTCGTTCGAAGATGGAAGCTACGATAGTAAATCAGGCTAAGGCTCACGAAACTGTGCTGAGTTGCACAGATCTCCTCGTAGTCTGGGTAATCCATCCCTCCCCATTTAGCCCCCGGCGAGGGCATGTTGATCTGCAGCAACTGATCCGCGTCCGCAAATGGTAGAGGCCTAAGTAAAATCGCATTGATCAGACTAAAGATCGCCGTATTAGCTCCGATACCAAAGCTAAGGATCAGGATCGCGGTGATGGTAAAACCCGGCGATTTGAGCAGGAGGCGGAGCGTGTGATGGAGATGTGAAGTTAGGCTTCGCATTCAGTTTAGAATTGATTTACCACAGAGACACGGAGGACACCGAGACAGATCTTCCAAATGGGTTAGATCTTGGGGTGTCCGATCTTTGCGCACTCTGTGTCTCTGTGGTGAATTTTGGTTTTTCAATCACTCGCGCAGGACTGTGACTGGGTTGACTCGGATGGCTCGCAGCGCTGGCAACAAGCATGCGAGTAGCGCAGCGAAAGAGAGCACGACGATGCTGGCGGCAATCGTGATTGGATCGTTACCGCTAACGCCATAGAGCAGACTTCCCAGGAATTGGCTCAAGACCGACGCAGTGAGTACACCGGCAACGACTCCTATCCCAACCATTTTGAAGCCCTGTTTCAGGACGAGGTTCACGATATGATGCCGCAAGGCGCCTACCGCAATTCGCACCCCAATTTCAGGAGTTTGGCGAGTCACTGAATAAGCCAAAACTCCGTACAAGCCGACGGCGGCCAAAAGTAAAGCAGTCCCGGAAAAGATGCTCACTACGAGCGCCACTAATTTTCGCATCGAAAGTGCCCGTGAAATGAAGTTAGAAAAAGTATCGACTCTTGCCAACGGCACGTCAGGATCGATTGAGGCAACGGCTTGTCGCAAGGCCGGCAGTAATCCTGACGGATCTCCATCTGATCGTACGAGTAAGATTTCGTAATGAGTGAACTGCTGATAACAAGGGAAATAACCAGCGAACTTGCGCGAATGATTCGGGCCGCCGTGTCGCATGTCTTGTACAACACCGACGATCGTGTACCGCTTTTGCGACATGTAAGAACCGGGTACCTCGATCTGTTCGCCGATCGCGCTCTGGCCTGGGAAAAAGGTGCCGGCCAGTGCGTGATTAACTATGACTACCCCTTGGCTATTGCGCGCGTCGCCTTCGTTGAAATCCCGCCCCTCAATTATCGGGGTCTCTACCGTATGAAAATACCCAGGCGAAATGTTTTGGGCGTTCAAAGTCGGTTCATGACCGGGCTCAACTTGCGTCTGTTCAGGAACGATGAACGGGTCATACCCGCCGCCCTCCGAGTTAACAAAGGGCGGGTCGTCACTTAACGCTGCAGACGTAACGCCCGGCACCTGCGACACTTTTTGTAAGACGGCTTTAAAGAAAGCGTCCGCTTGCGATTGTTCTTTATACTTCGCGTTCCCCAGGTTGATTTCGGCAGCAAGCAAGTAATCGGGATTGAACCCCAGCGGAATGCTCTGCGCTGCCTCGAAACTCCGAACCAGTAGCCCAGTACCAATTAGCAATACGCAAGCCAATGCTACCTGGCTCATCATCATCACTGATTGCATTCGGCTGCGCTGCGGCCCGGCCGTGCGGTTTCGGCTGCCTGAACCCCTAAGCACCGCCGCTACCTCTGTCTTTGACGAAATAAAGGCCGGGAAGAGCCCCGATAAAAGAGCGGTCAGCGTAATAGCCCCGGCACAGAACAAAAGTGCTTGGGAACTAAGAGAAAGATCAGAGACCCGGTTTAAGTCCGCAGGGCTGATCCGCTTTATCAATTGGATTGCCCCTACCGCTAAGGGTATCCCAACCCATCCGCCGGCCAGTGAAAGAAGTGCGCTCTCGAGGATTAAATGACTAATGAGGCGGAAGCGAGACGCTCCCATGGCGGCTCGAATGGTTAGATCGCGTTGTCGATCCGATGCTCTGGACACAAGTAGAGTTGCGACGTTTGTGCTCGAAAGCAGAAGCAGGAAAGCCGCTGCCGCGCCCAAAACCCAAAGAGTCGTCGCATAGTCAGATACCTCAGCTTGCAGAATGCTCTCCAGACGAACCCCGTTACCCTTGTCTTCTGGGTACCGAGCGGCCAGGTCATTGGTGATTATTTTAAGATCCGCCTCAGCCTGCGCCAGCGTGACGCCCTCCTTCAGCCGACCGAAACACGTAAAGACACCATAGTCACGGTTCCGCCACGCGTCCCAGCCAGAAATGACGTCAGCCGTATTCAGCGGCAACAAAATTCTCGGAGGCTCGCTGTATTCGCTATAGAATGCTTTTATCACTCCGACGACCTCAAAGCCGACACCATTGAGAACAATGTTCTTGCCAAGGATATTGGGATCGGCGTTAAATCGGCTCCTCCAGAGCGGTTCCGTGAGCACCGCTACGGCTGGTCCTCCGGGCTGATCCTCCTCGGCGGTAAATGGTCTCCCTAAAATGAACGGCAGGCCGTAAGCTTGAAACGCGCTTGCGGTATCAAATGCAGCCCTAACCTGTTCTGTTCTGCCGTCGGCACTCAGGTTGATCGAGTCCCAATGTTCCAGCGCCAGCGTAACGAAAGAGTTCTGTGCCCGGCAGTAATCAAGAAAATCGGGATAGCCGAAGTACCCATAGTAGACGTTTTGAGCCGGGTTCGTCCTAATCACTTCTACTAACCTGTCCGGTTCTGGATACGGCAGAGGCTTCAGCAGCACAGCATCGATTAGACTAAAGATGGCTGTGTTCGCCCCGATACCGAACCCGAGCACCAGCACTGCGGTGATAGTGAACCCGGGTGATTTGAGCAGAAGTCGGAGCGTGTGGCGCAAGGCAGACATGGTGAAAGGTGAGAAGTGAAAGGTGAAAGGAAAGTAGTCAGTAGGTCAGTAATCAGTAACAGACAGGAGCTAGGAGTTAGCAGTCGTATTTCTTTGCGATCTTTGCACTCTTTCGCGGCTATTCCTTCTTGGCTATCGGCTATTGGCTATTGGTCATGCGCGCAGCGCTATTCGCGCAGTGCTGTTACAGGGTTAATTCGGATGGCACGTAGCGCCGGCAACAAGCACGCGAGTAACGCAGCGAAAGAGAGCACGACGATGCTGGCGGCAATCGTGATTGGATCGTTACCGCTAACGCCATAGAGCAGACTTCCCAGGAATTGGCTCAAGACCGACGCAGTGAGTACACCGGCAACGACTCCTATCCCAACCATTTTGAAGCCCTGTTTCAGGACGAGGTTCACGATATGATGCCGCAAGGCGCCTACCGCAATTCGCACCCCAATCTCAGGAGTTTGCCGAGTGACTGAATAAGCCAAAACTCCGTACAAGCCCACGGCGGCCAAAAGTAACGCAGTCCCGGAGAAGATGCTCACTAAGAGCGCAGCTAATTGTCGCGTCGAAAATCGCTGCGAAATGAAGTTAGAGAAATTGTCGACTCTGGCCAACGGCACGTCAGGATCGATTGAAGCAACGGCTTGTCGTAAAGCCGGTAGTAATCCTGACGGATCTCGGGCTGATCGGACAAGTAAGATTTCGTAATGAGTAAACTGCTGATAAAAAGGAAAATAACCGCTGAACTTGGGCGAGTTATTTGGTCCGCCATGTCGCATGTCTTGTACAACACCGACGATCGTCAACCGCTTCTGTGCCATGTAAGAGCCGGGCAAATCTATTTGTTTGCCGATGGCACTCTGCCCGGGGAAAAAAATATCGGCCAGCCCGCGATTGACAATGACCACCCCTTGCTTATTGCGAGTGTCACCGTAATTAAAATCTCGTCCCTCCACGATCGAGGCTTTTAGCGTACGGAAATAGCCGGGTGAAATGTTTTGGCCGTTCAAAGTTGGTTCATGTCCGGGCTCAACCGGCGGCTGAGAAGGAACGATGAACGGCGAATATTCCCCGCCCTCCGAGTTAACAAAGGGTGGGTCATCGCTTAGCGCTGCCGCTGTCACGCCAGGCACCTGCGACACTTTTTCTAGGACGGATTTGAAGAAGGCGTCGGCTTGCGATTGTTCTTTATACTTCGCGTTCGCCAGGTTGATCTCCACAGCGAGCACGTTTTGGGGTTCGAACCCTAGCGGGATATTCTGCGCAGCCTCGAAGCTCCGGACGAGCAATCCAGTACCAATTAACAAGACGCAAGCAAGCGCTACTTGTCCTGTCGTCATTATTGATTGTGTCCGGGTTCGCTGCGGGCCCGCAGTCCGGTTTCGGCTGCCGGCACTCCTTAGCACCGTCGCTACATCAGTCTTCGACGAGATAAAGGCCGGGAAGAGCCCGGATAGAAGAGCGGTAAGGCTAATAGCGCCGCCACAGAACAAAAGCGCTTGGGGACTAAGAGAAAGATCAGGGACGCGAATTATATCTGCTGGGCTGATCAGTTTTATCAATTCGATCGCCGCTAACGCTATCGGTATCCCAACCAGTCCGCCCACGAGCGAAAGAAGCGTACTCTCGATGATTAAGTGACCAATCAAGCGGAAGCGAGAGGCTCCTATGGCAGCTCGAATGGTTAGGTCCCGTTGTCGATCCGATGCTCTGGCAACAATAAGAGTCGCTACGTTTGTGCTCGAAAGCAGAAGCAGGAAAGCGGCAGCGGCGCCCAAGACCCAAAGAGTCGACGCATAATCCGATACCTCGATTTGCTGGGCGCTCTCCACGTGAACGCCGTAGCCTTTATCTTCCGGGTATCGAGCAGCTAAGTTATCTGCGATTACCTTAAGATCCGCCTCAGCTTGCGCCGGTGTGACGCCCTCCTTCAGGCGCCCCCAACCCATCAGAAATCGGTTGTCACGAGCCCTCCACGTGTCCCAGCCTGCAATCACGTCAGCTGTATTTAACGGCACCAGAATTTTTACAGGTTCTCTGGACTCGGTCTCGAGTGCTTCTACCACTCCGATAACCTGAAAACCGGCGCCATTCAGAACGATATTTTTCCCAAGAATGTTGGGATCGGCATTAAAGCGATTCCTCCAAAACGGTTCCGTCAGGACCGCGACCCGCGGGCCGCCCGGCTGGTCTTCCTCGGACGTAAACGGTCTCCCTAAAATGAAAGGGAGGCCATAAGCTTGAAATGCGCTTGCCGTAGCAAAGGCAGCCTTGACCTGTTCTGTTCTGCCTCCGGCACTCAGGCCAATCGAATCCCAATGTTCCAGCGCGAACGAAGCGAATGAGTGTTGCGCTCGGCAGAAATCAAGAAAATCAGGATAGTCAAAGCTCCCGTAATAGACGTTTTGTGCCGGGTTCGGCGTAAGCACTGTTACTAACCTGTCCGGCTCCGGATACGGCATGGGTCTCAGCAGCACGGTATCGATTAGACTAAAGATGGCAGTGTTTGCCCCGATACCGAACCCGAGCACGAGCACTGCGGTGATGGTGAAGCCGGGCGACTTTAGCAAAAGTCGGAGGCTGTAGCGCACAGATGCCAGGAAGCCGTGCATAAGTTCCAGGGGGATTCCGTGAAGTAGATGGCAGGTTACATGCCAGGTGGAGGGGGGAAGAGGTGATTGGTGATTGGTGATTGGTGGGAGCACCGCGTCAGGCCGAACTGTGGGTGGACGGTAACTAGGGATCAGTTCGGGGCTGGTGGTCGCCGTATAGCGGTTTGAAGGCAGGTGCGTGCCGCGCGGATGTCGGTTGTGTGGACAACCGTCTCAAAATGAGAAACGGCGTCTCAACTTGAGACGGTTGCCGAGACAGCCGAGTAACGTAGTGTGCTGGTCATGCCAAGGTTTTTGCTGGGCATTGTCTTTCTGTTTATGGCCGTTAATTTCGATCCTGTTGTGCATGCCGAAGACAACCGTACAATCCCGAGTACTGGGGGAGAATATTTCGACCACCGCGTGGAAATTCCGGTACCGGCCTTTGCGCAGGATGATCCGCGGTGGAGCAATGTTCGGCTTGGGCCATCTACGGACACGCTGGGCGACCAGGGCTGCGCGGTGACCTCGGCCGCGATGGTCGTCGCTTTTTACGGGATCAAAACCGATCCGCAGCAGCTGAATAGTTTCCTTACAAAAGCAGGCGGACTCTCCGATGATGGACTTATTCAGTGGAGCCGGGTGCCGGCGATCGCGCCCTCCCATTTAGAATTGGCTTACAATGGCTACGCGGCGTACGACCTGATCGACTCGAATTTGCTGACAAAAAATCCCGTCATTGCGATCATCCATCTGCGGGACGGCGCTTATCATTTCGTTGTGATCGTGGGTAAGGAAGGCCGCAACTACTTGATCCGTGATCCGGCGGCTCCTGTTTTTCGCCGACCCTACCCGCTGTCCTACCTGACCGATCGGATTGACGGTATCTGCTTTTTTCGGACGATATAGCGGGACTCGCCATAGGCGTTTGGCGTTTGGCGTTTGGCGTTTGCGTTTGGCGTTCGGCGTTCGGCGTTTGGCGTTTGGCGTTTGGCGTTCGGCGTCGGAAATAGCAAATCGCAAATAGCAGATGCGTTCTGTACGCGATGAATGAATGGCGGTGCCGACACCTTTATGCATCGTCGCGCTCGGTAGGGGGCGATAAAAAAAGGGGTTTCGCCTGGAATAAAAGAGTTCCCAGGAATCTCGGAACAACGACAGATCCTTCTGCGCAGGATTCGCGCAAAATGCATCACATCCGGCTAGCGACGCAGTTTGCAGGTAAAGCAATTGTAATCCTCGCCGATACAATTTGACCTACCCCGCCGTCCAATGAACCAAGCAAATAGCACACAAAAAATGCTCCGCAACGCGGCGTTGTTACATCGGCTATCGGCTATTGGCTATCGGCTATTCGGAGCGAGCTTCAGGCGAGTCTCCGCGGTAAACCAAGGTGGAATAGCTCGTTTGTCGAAATACTGCCAACTTCCACGCGGCAAAGACCCGAAGATGAATACAAAATTTCACAACAAGGCATCAAAGGCCGCAGTGCAGCGAGACAGAGGATCCACAATACGGAAAGATCACAAAGGACACAAAGACTGAAACTGCAAATCGAATTCCTAAGTTCAGTCCTTGTGACCTTTCCGTATTGTGATCTCTGGTTCCGGTCTTCGGGAATTTTCTGCGAACTTGTTGTGTCATTAGCTCACGATGAGGATGATGAGTCGCTTTCTTCGTTTCGTTGGATCCGAAAGTTTCGGCATGATCGCCTCTTCCTCAATTCATGATACCTTTAGCCCCCCAGGAGTCTTTTTCCCCATGAACAAGCTAATATCCCTCCTCACTATCGGCGCCATCTTCGGCTGCATATCGCCGTCAATGGCGCAGCAGCACAAGCGCATCAGCCCCCACGAAACTGTCAGCAAGGTTATTGACGGAAATCGGGTCATGGTTGTTTATGGCCGGCCTTACACCAAAGATCCGAAGAGCGGCCAAAATCGGAAAATCTGGGGTGAACTCGTTCCTTACGGCGAAGTCTGGCGCACCGGTGCTGACGAAGCCACACTCCTGATCACACAAAAACCGATTGTGATGGGCAGTCCACGATTCCGGCCGGCGCTTACACCTTGTGGACTTTGCCAAATGAAGACGGCACCGCCAAACTGATCATCAATAAACAGATTGGCCAATGGGGAATAGGTCCCGGATCTTATGACGAGAAAGAGGATCTTGCGCGCGTTGATCTGAAGAAAGAAGCACTGGATGCGCCCGTCGATCAATTCACGATGGAGGTTTCCAAAAAATCGTCTGGTGTGGCGGCGTATTGAGAATGATGTGGGAGAAAACCGCGTTTTCAGTACCGTTCACCGTCCAGAAATAGCGCCGATCATTGGACGTGGCAGGATCGTGCCGATGACCGGATGCGTTCACCGGTTCAGTCCAGGGACTGCAGATCGATTCGTGTTGATTCGCTGGCCATTCGCAGTTGATGAATCAAGTCGTTTCGAATCTTTTATCAGTATCAATGTGTAGACTACCGCATCCACCGGTCAGTCTGGCCTGTGGAATTGCCATGCTCAGCCTGCCAATAGGCGGATTCTCGCAACCGGTTCCCGGGGCAGAGATTTTACGACAGTTGCGCGGCTTCCGCGAAATGGGCAGCGTGCTTTATATTGCGGCGCATCCCGATGATGAAAACACAGAATTGATCACCTATTTCGCCCGGGGCAGAAATTATCGCACCGCCTATCTTTCGCTTACACGCGGCGATGGCGGACAAAATGTGCTCGGCCCCGAATTTGGCAGTGAGATCGGCGTGATTCGCACCCAGGAATTGCTCGCCGCTCGACGCATTGATGGCGGCCGGCAATTCTTTTCCCGGGCGGTTGATTTCGGTTTTTCCAAGGATTACCGCGAGACCTTGAGAATTTGGGATCGGCAAGAGGTATTGAGCGACATCGTGCGGGTCATCCGCCAGTTTCGACCCGACGTCCTGATCACGCGTTTTTCTCCCATTCCGGGCCGCACGCACGGACACCACACAGCGTCAACGGTGCTGGCCCTGGAAGCCTTTAAACTTGCCGGCGATCCGAAGGCTTTTCCAGAACAGGGACTGAAGCCGTGGCAACCAAAACGCATTGTTTGGAATGAATCAATTTATCAAAAGGATGATATCGGTGGAGCTCAACAAGTACGCATTGACGTCGGCGGCAAAGATCCGGTAACCGGGGAGCCATTCACGGTTCTCGCCGGCCGGAGCCGTTCCATGCACAAGACTCAAGGCTTTGGCAACTTCGCCATTCCTGTCAGGCCGGGACCGAGATTTGAAACATTCCAACTTCTGGATGGCGCGCCGATGCAAATGATGTGCTCGACGGCGTTGATACTACTTGGGGCCGCGTACCTGGCGGCGCTGAAATTGGGAAATCGGTTGACGAAATTATTGCTCAATTCGATTCACAAAATCCGGCCGCAAGCGTGCCCGCATTATTAAAATTGCGGAGCGAACTGGCTGCATTGCCAATCGGCGATTCTGTGGTGACCGAAAAACGGGCTCAGCTTGACCGTATTTTGCAGGCTTGTCTCGGTCTGGAAGTGCAGACCACAATTTCAGCGGCCGAAGTAGTGCCAGGCGAAACGATGAAGCTGCATCACTCTGTGGTGATTCATTCCAGCATTCCAGTCCGTTGGGTCGCGGTACATTATCCTGCAATAAAACAGCAAATCGACCAAGGGAAGGACCCAAGTGTGTCCCGGCCCCCAGAATATTGAACTCCTCCCGAATCAATCCAGAACGTTGGACTCGACGCCAACCCTGCCCGCCGGCACGCCTTTAAGTCAGCCCTATTGGCTGCGCGAAGAAGGTACTGCAGGAATGTTCCGAGTTGATGATCCTTCATTGATCGGTCGCCCGGAGAATCCGCGCCCTTTCCCCATCGAATACGTTTTCGAAGTTGGCGGCCAGACACTGGTCATTCCGGACGAGCCAGTGCAGATCACTACGAATTCCGAGAATAGTGAAGTTCACCGTCGCATGGAGGTGATTCCGCCGGTCTCGCTTGATTTTGCTTCTGACATTGCGCTGTTCGCTCCGGGAACATCTCATCCGGTTGAAGTTGAAATCGTCGCGTCTCGCGCGGATTCGAACGGCACTTTGCGATTGGAAGCGCCTCAAGGCTGGAAGGTTTCACCTGCCGAGCAATCATTCCATCTAAAGACCATCGGCGAACGGGCGCAGTTCACATTCACCATCACTGCCCCAGCGCAATCGGACACAGCCAAGATTATCGCCGATGCGGAAATCGGGAAGGCGCATTACCAACCGGCCGCATCGAAATCAATTACCCACATATCCCGCCAATTTTGCTTCAGCCGCTGGCCAGTTTGAAAGCCATCAGTCTCGAACTCGCAACTCGCGGTCACACGGTTGGCTATCTGCCGGGCGCAGGCGACAGCGTGGCTGAAAACCTGAAACAAATGGGTTATGCCGTCAGGACGTTTGGACGATACGAATCTCACGCCGGAAGAATTGCACGGGCTCGATGCCGTGGTGATTGGCGTTCGCGCTTTCAATGTCCGCAACAATATTGGGTCAGAATTGCCGGTGCTGTTTCGCTATGTCGAAAATGGCGGCACCATCGTTGCCCAATACAACCGGCCGGACGGGTTGAAAACGAACGAACTCGCGCCATTTGAATTGCATCTGTCGGCCGATCGCGTCACAGACGAAACCGCGGCCGCCACATTTCTCGCCCCGGATAATCCGGTGTTGAACACACCGAACAAAATCACCAGCGCGGATTTTGACGGTTGGGTGCAGGAGCGCGGAATTTATTTCCCGGACCAATGGGACGACCATTTCACGCCGATTCTCGCCTTCAATGATCCCGGCGAGTCGCCGCTCAAAGGCGGGCTCTTGGTCGCGCAATATGGCAAAGGTTATTTCGTTTATACCGGTCTGGTGTTTTTTCGGGAGCTTCCCGCCGGCGTGCCCGGAGCTTTCCGTTTATTTGCCAATCTGATTTCACTCGGCGTGGCCGACGAAGTGAAAGGCGGAGATGCGGCGAAGTCTGCCAAATGAAACGTCCACAGTTGAACCTGAAAGTGACGAGACCGGCCTGCCGTGGTTGCGCACCTGGAAAGCGTCTATCTTTTGGTGATCATCCACTTCGTTCTTTGGATCGTTTTGCTGGTCGCCTTGACGGATTTCTTTTCATGAGCGCGCTGGATTTCGTTGTTCTCATCGGCTCGATGCTCGGCATCGCCGTCTATGGGATCTGGCGCACCCGAGGAAATCGCGGACTGAACACATACTTGAAGGGCGATAGCAAGACCGCGTGGTTCGCCATTGGTCTTTCGGTCATGGCCACTCAAGCCAGCGCCATCACTTTTCTATCGACCCCTGGGCAGGGATACCTGGGCGGACTTGGGTTTCGTGCAAATTTATTTCGGAATGCCGGTTGCCTTGATTATTATTGCCGCCGTTTTCCTGCCGATTTTTCGGCGGCTTAATGTTTATACCGCCTACGAATATCTTGGACGGCGTTTCGACACCAAAACCCGTCTGCTTGGGGCAGCTTTATTTCTTGTCCAACGCGGACTGGGCGCAGGGCTGACGATTTACGCGCCCTCGATTGTGCTCGCGACTGTCTTTGGCTGGCCGCTCGATTTGACGATTATCAGCAGCGGATTGGTCGTGATTATCTATACCGTGATGGGTGGGAGCAGCGCCGTCACCGTAACGCAAAAATATCAACTGGCCGTCATCTTCGCGGGCATGGTCACCGCATTTTGCCTGGTGGTGGCGAAGTTGCCCGCCGGGCTCTCCTTTACGGACACCTTTGCCCTGGCGGGTGGGTTTCAGAAACTCAACGCCGTGAATTTTTCAACCAATGTTCATGAGCGCTATACATTTTGGTCGGGCTTGCTTGGTGGAACATTCCTGATGCTGGCGTATTTCGGCACTGATCAATCGCAGGTTCAGCGCTATCTTTCAGGCGCTTCTTTGCGCGAAGGCCGGCTTGGCCTCATGTTCAACGCCGTCTGCAAGATCCCGATGCAGTTCTTTATTCTGCTGCTCGGCGTGCTGATTTTTGTCTTTTATCAATTCGAACAACCGCCGTTGTTTTTCAATGCAGCCTTAAGCCATTATCTCGCGGAGCATCGCTCTGACGAACAGTTGCACGCTTATGAAACGGATTTCCATTCGCTCCACGATCAGGCAAACCAGCGGCTCAAAGAGTGGTTAAAAGCGAGACACGACGGCGACCGATCCGCAGCGGCTGCGGCATTCGCCGGCGCGCTGACCGCGCATCAACAGGGCGAGAAAATCCGCGAGGAGGCTGAGAAATCGTTGTCGCAGATAAGTTCCAGCACCACGGCGACCGACGCCGATTATGTGTTTATCACTTTTATCCTGCAACAATTGCCGCACGGTGTCATCGGTCTGCTGGTGGCGGCATTTTTCGCCGCTGCACTTTCCTCAAAGGCCGCCGAACTCAACGCGCTCGGTTCCAGCACCACCGTTGACTTTTATCGGCAAATCATCAAACGCGACGCAACGGATCAACACTGCTTGGTAGCCTCAAAATGGTTCACCGCATTTTGGGGACTGGTCGCAATTGCCTTCGCCCTCTACGCTCATCTGGTCGAGAATTTGATTCAGGCGGTGAACATTCTCGGCTCGATTTTTTACGGCGTGATGCTCGGTCTTTTTGTCGTGGCATTTTTCATACGGCACGTTGGCGGCACGGCCGTTTTTTGGTCGGCGCTGGTATCGCAGACACTCGTCTTTGTCCTCTACTTCACTCTCACCATTTCCTATCTCTGGTATCCGCTGATCGGCTGCGCCGCGTGCGTGATTTTAAGCATCATTCTGCAGAGCTTTTTTAACGCCGTTGGAGAAACCGGTAAGAAAAGCAGGACATGACGGCTCCAATCATTTGTTTTGGCCAGCAGCCGTGCGGGTTTTTCCCGAAGCGTTTTCTATTTGCAAAAATTCAAACTGCGCGCCGGCTGCAAAGTGAAATCGGTGGTGAGATCGTTTTCTTCTTTCACGACAGTGATCATGATCCGCGCGAAACCAGAACCATCCTGCGCCACCGTAAAACCAATGAGCCGGCGCAACTTAACTTTGCTTTTAAGAATAACATTCAGCGCAGATTTTCACCGCTTTATCTCAAAGAAATTCCCGACGGTTGGCAGGATAAAACCGCGCGACAATTGCCAAATTATATCCGCCCTGATCTGACGGCGGTTTTTAGAAGAGTATCTGCCGCGAATGTCGCGGACTTCTGCCTGGAGATGTATCGATCTCTGGGCTTGCTCGATAATATTCGCGTCGTGCGTTCGAGTACCCCGGATTTTCGCCAGGCGGCTTGTAACATCCCGGATTTTTTTGTGGACGTTCCACACGAAGATGAAATTGTCCGTGCCCGTTTTATCGACGGCGCTTTGAAACTGCACAAAGGCGGAGGCTCATTCTTGACCCTGCCGCTGACGGCATTCACCAAGCAGCAAATCAGTCCAACCCGCGATACCCGGTTGCGCTGGATGCAGTCTGTGGTGAATTGCAGCCATTACATTGCCGGCGCGGGCGAAAAGGATTATCTTTGTCCGGAGGAAACTCCGGAAATCAATTTTATCAATCGAGACCCCATTGACCGATCCGATGAAGCCTACACTGAACTCCCCTAAACTTGCGCCATCACTGGCCTTTGGCGCGCACCCCGACGACATCGAATTTGGCTGTGGCGGTATCGCCGCCGCCGAAACGCAGGCCAGACGCCAGGTGCATTTTGTCGTTTGTTCGCGCGGCGAATCTGGAACGCATGGCACGCCGAGACAACGGATGGCTGAAGCAAAAAAATCCGCCGCCCTGCTCGGTGCGACGATTGAATTCATCAAATTGGCCGGTGATGCGCACCTTGAAATTCGCGTTTCCTACACCATTCGATTGGCAGAAATCTTCCGGCGTATCCGTCCGGAAGTTGTGCTGGCGCCGAGCCCCGTCGAAAACCAGCATCCCGATCATGCCCGTCTGGGAAAATTAGTGCGGGATGCCGCGAGACTCGCCCGTTTCGGTGGTTTGCAGGAGTTGCGCGGTCAACCACCCCATGCCATCAAACAATTATTTTTTTATGCCATCACCCCAGAAGCTGAGCCGGCCAATATTACTCCGGTGCTGATTGATGTTTCGGCGCCTGAAATTGTTGCTGCGTGGACCGCAGCCATGAAGGCGCATGCGTCGCAAATGCTCGACCCGCAATTACATCGATTTGCAACTCACCCGCGCCCGTTTGTTCGGTGCCCGCGCCGGAGTTGAGTATGCCATCGCTCTTTTTCCAAACGAGCCACTCGTCTTTGAGTCGCTAGCCCAGGCGGGACGAGGCGCGCGACGATTTTGATATGGATTCAGCCGGCGGCCGATTGAGAATCGGCATCACTTGTTATCCCTCGGTTGGCGGGAGCGGCATTCTTGCCTCGGCGCTAGGAGAAGAACTGGCCGATCGAGGGCATGAGGTGCATTTCATCAGCTACGAACGTCCGTTTCGCATGCAGCGGAAAGTCTCCCCGGATCTTTTTTCATCCGGTAGTGATCAACGATTACGGATTGTTCAAGTATCCCGATTATACTTTGCCGCTGTCGGTGAAAATGGCCGAAGTCAGTCGGGACTATCACCTCGACATTCTGCATGTTCATTACGCTGTGCCCCATGCCACGGCAGCGATTCTTGCGCGGTCGATGTTGCCTCCTGAGCAACAGCCCCGCGTGGTGACCACCTTGCATGGCACTGACACTACATTGCTCGGTCGCGATCCCGGTTATCGTCCGGCCATCCACCACGCATTGACTCACTCAGACGCGGTCACGGTCGTTTCGGAGTTTCTGAGACGGGAGACGCAGCGAGTGCTCAGTTTTGACGGACCGATGGAAGTCATCCACAATTTTTTTGAACCGCAAGCACCCCTGCGTTCGCGCGAAGAAGTGCGGCAGGAACTCGGGTTGCGCGAAGAAGTGCTGCTGTTTCATTCCTCTAATCTGCGGCCCCTGAAACGAATCGATTTGCTGCTTGAAACCGTCGCGCGCATCCGCCCGCGCGAGTCGTGGAAACTCGTCATTCTAGCGGGCGGAGATTTTTCACCATATCGCAGCGAGGTGCGCCGGCTAGGATTGGAAGACCGAGTGATCGTGCGGGAAAACGTCAGACAGATTGAAGATTACTTGCAAGCTGCCGACATCGGATTGTTCACCTCCGAAACGGAGAGTTTTTGTTTGAGCATTCTCGAAGCGATGTGTTTTGCCTGCCCAAGTATCGCGCCACAGGTGGGAGGAATTCCCGAAGTTGTTCAGGACAACATAACCGGACTGCTCGTCCCGTTCGGTGATACCGAAAAAATGGCGCTTGCCGCCGAGGATCTCATTCAGAATCCGGCGCGGCGCAAGACGCTTGGCCGTGCCGCTCAGTTACGTGCCCGGAAGGAGTTTTCCGCAAGCGTCATCGTGCCTCGTTACGAAGCACTGTACCATCGACTCTGTGGTTAATTACGTTTCTGTTGGCCGCGACTGCTAACTCGGATTGGCGCCCAAAAAGAGAAGTCACGTCTCATCTTGAGGCTTCCACTACTCAACGACGTTCACCATCCCGGTCTGAATGTATGGCAGAGCTTGCAAAAGTTTAGGCATGAGCGGCCTGGTGTCGGCCAAGCGGTTGCTCGGTGCTCGCAGCACAATCACCTTTATTGGAGACGCGGCGAGATTCTGCTGGAAGGCGATGTTAGTGTCCATCGTCACAAGAACCTCATAGCCGGATTCGCTAGCCTTTATAAGCAGTAGGCCATTCTGAACTCCGGCCCATCCTAGCCGCACAACCGACTCCACGTCATGCCCAAGCAATTCTCTGCCTAGCCGCCAATCCAGGTTTTCATCGAGTAAAATACGCATCAGTCATGCGCCAGCGCATGCACCTTCGCTTCCTCGAGCAAAACGAGAACCTGTTCCCGCTTTACGCTCGGAAAACCTTCGAGAAAATCTTCGATCGAATCTCCGGCTTCTAGATGGTCAAAGAAGCTTCTAATCGGCACCCTAGTCCCTGCGAAGACCGGTTCGCCGCCGAGAATATTCGGGTCACGCAAAACGACTTTAGCCATCAAGAGAACTTAGTGCGGCGGTCGGTCTTTTTCGAGTCTTAACTCTAGAACCTGATTTTTGTTTGTTCCAAAGCCGATTATTGGCTGCCCAGGGTCCCAAATTGAAACGTTACTCAAGGTGCAGCGATATCGACGAACGCCTTAACGAGGTCTGGCACTGCAGATTTCGCTAAACTCAGAAACAGATATGGCTCGATCAGTTCCAGCTCCATCAGAGTGAACTTTCCGCCAACAGCTACACCGTCGACGCGGGCAAACAGAAGCGGTCCCTCAATCGCGTTTACGACATTTTGTGCAGCCTCAATATGATCTGGAGGCGGTATGGCTAAATCGAAACTTCCTCCATGCTCTATTTGGGTCCGGAATTCGCCTGATTTCGGCCGCTTCAATACCGCATGGCTATATTTCTTGTTAAAGAACAAGAGAGACCATTCCCCTTCGGTTTCAACCACGTCGAGATACTCCTGGATCAGGCCCCCCGACACACGAAATATTCGATCGATCTGCTCCTGGTCGAGGTGCTCGCCTCCGACCAGTACAGTGCGGTGGCCGGATGCTGAGACCCTCGGTTTCACTACGGCGCGCTGCCAACCTTGACTTCGCAGTACCTCTCTTAGGTCGATGCGGTCGCCCTTCTCGACCCAAACCGTGGGCGGTACCTTAAAACCGTTTTCGTGAAGTTCGCGTAGATAAATTTTATCGATGTTCCAGCGAATTAAGTTTGGACGGTTCCAGATTGAGAGTCCGAGCTCTTCGATTTTGGTGAGCCATTGCAGAAAGGCTTCATGCCGATGTTGATAATCCCAGCAGGATCGGATCACGATCGAACTAAACCTCGACCAATCGACTGAGCCGTCGGACCAAACCGCCGCCTCGGCGGTGAGGCCAAGGCGGGCGAGCTCACGCAAAAGAAGTTGATCGTCAGGGCTCAGATCAGGCAGTCGTTCAAATGTGACAATCGCCAGGCGATTCCTCGTCATGTTTCAAAGATGAAGGGAATTATTGCACAACAAGAAGGCTAAGGTCACGAAAGGCGAAAACAAAAATTTCACAGCAAAGGCCCGAAGATACGAGACAGAAGATCCGTCTTTGTGGCCTTTGCGGCCTGTGCTGTGAAAAATCATTACTGTGGCTGTCTTAGTTGCCTTTGCGTGAGACGACTCTGGGGTCACCGCCGTCTCAAAATGAGAAAAGACGTCTCAACTTGGGAGGTGTTCGTAAGCCTCGAGATCGACCGAAATCGTTTTTGTTGCCAAGCATGCGCTCGAGTGGCGGGTAATTCTCCAGAGATAACTCAGAAAGGTGCCGCATCGGTTGGCAGACAACTTGCTCTGTGATTACCAGACCAGTTTGGGGTCTAGGCTCCATGCGAACCTTGTTTCACGATCTCCGCTTTGCTTTTCGTCAGCTCAGAAGGACGCCGGGGTTTGCAGTGACCGCGGTGCTGACGCTGGCGCTCGGCATCGGCGCCAACACGGCAATTTTCAGCCTGGTGAACGCCGTCCTGTTCAAACCGCTTCCAGTAACGGATCCCCAACAAATAACGACCCTGACCTTCCGCCAGAACCACGGAGCCTTGCAGCGTCCTTTCTCTCTGCCGGAATTCGAAGCGATCCGCGCCCAAAGCCAGACCTCGTTCAGCGACGTCATGGCAGTCACGGCCGGCATAGACGGGTTTGCCGTCGAAGGGCGGAAGCCGGAACGCATCACGACAGCCTATGTCAGCGGTAATTTCTTCGATGCGCTTGGAGTGCCGCCGGCGGCAGGTCGGCTTTTTCTGCGGAGCGAAGGCGAGGTTCTCGATAGCGACCCGGTGGTGGTTCTTGACTACAACTTCTGGAAGAAGCGATTCAACGGGGATCCAAATGTGGTTGGACGGCACGTCACGATAGATGGGCATCCCCTCTCGGTTATCGGGGTAGCGCCTGAGGGATTTCATGGCTTGCCCAGTGTAGCTCTTAGAGTCGCGGCGTATTTGCCGCTGTCCCAGTTGACCCTCGAGGGGACTCCCGCAGATGTTCTGAATAGCTGGCAGACTCGGAGCGTTCTTCTCTACGGACGGCTCCGGCCAGGATTCAGCCTGACCCAGGCGGACGCTGAGCTGAATGTCGTTGCTCGCAACCTGACGCGCGAACAACCGGATGATGAGCCCCAGCTGGAGTTGGCCGCTTATCCCGAGCAAAGTCTTCGCATCGGAACCAACCCGAGCGCGATCGTCCTGATATCCGCGATATTCCTTGGCCTGGCCGGTATGATTCTACTGCTGGCCTGCGTGAACGTGGCTAACCTGGTGCTCGTGCGAGCGACTGTGCGTGAACGCGAGATGGCGATTCGCGCAGCGCTTGGCGCCAAGGGTTCCCGGCTCCTGCAACAGATGATCACAGAGAGCGTAACCTTAGCACTGATTGGCGGCGCGGTGGGCGTGGTTCTCGGTATGTGGGCCAGCACAGCGCTTGGTCACGTCAACCTGCATCTCGATGTTCCGTTTTCGCTATCGGTAGAATTCGATTGGCGAATCTTTCTTTACGCTCTGGGGATAGCGGTGCTGGCGGGGATTGTGGTCGGGATAGTGCCTGCCCTTCGAATGGCCAAGGCTAATGTGAATGCGGTTTTGCACACAGGCGGCCGCGGCACGACCGGAGGACGTCATTGGATGCGGGACACTCTGATTATCCTGCAGATTACCGGTTCTCTGGTAATGCTGGTCGTGGCCGGCCTTTTCGTACGCAGTCTGGGAGCTCTCCAGGCAACAGATTTCGGTTTTGAACCGGGTCACGTGCTCAATCTCTCCCTCGCTACCAATTTGATTGGGATCAACGATTCGCATACCCAAGATCTGACGGACAACATCCGGGCACGCCTCCACCAACTTCCTGAGGTAATCGCCGTAAGCCAGGCCACCGAGGTTCCCATGGGCTATTTCAATGGGAATACCGCGATGCTAACGATTGATGGCGTCCCGGCTCCCGAAGATGCTCCGGCATTAACCGCAGGGTACAATGTGGTTTCACCCGAATACTTCGAAGTGATGGGGATCAGTCTACTGAGTGGGCGCAGCTTCACAGACGGAGACGATGCACGCAGCAGAGATGTAGCGGTGATCAGCAAGGGTATGGCCAAGAAGTACTGGCCGAATGAAGATCCCATCGGCCATACCTTCCGCCTAGCGAGCGAGAAAGCGCGCGGGCTGGAAGTGGTAGGAATCGCACCCGACGTGGAAATTTCGTCTACCCGCGGCGACAAATCGCAGCCCTACTTTTACCTCCCGTATGCACAACACGTTAAAGGAAATGGGTTCCTTACCCTGCAGTTGAAAACGCGAGGGGACCCACTGGTGCTAGCGCCAACCGCCGAAAAAGCGATCCACGAGATTTCTCCCGAGCTTCCCCTGTTTCAAGTGCAAACCATGCATGAAGCGCTCTATTCAATGAATGGATTTTTGCCTTTTCAGTTGGGAGCTAGCCTGGCGGCAACCATGGGTGGTCTCGGCTTAACGCTTGCCGTGATTGGCCTTTATGGCCTGATCTCGTACGCGGTAAGCCAGCGAGTACAAGAGATCGGCGTACGTATGGCACTGGGCGCTACCCGGGGATCGGTGTTTGGCATGATCTACCGTCAATCGATGCGGATCGTGGCAGTTGGCCTTGGGATTGGTCTGGTGGTCGCACTGCTAGTTGCGCAAACCGTCAGCAGCTTAGTGATGGTCAGCCCATGGGACCCTGTGACATTCGCCACCGTAATCTCAGCCTTGATTTTTGCCGCTCTCGCTTCCTGCTATCTGCCGGCACGCCGCGCCATGACCGTCGAACCGATGGTCGCGCTCCGCCAGGACTGAGAAAGCGACGCGACTAGGGTCACGCGGACGGAGACCCGGGATCGTGTAGTGTTGCTATCTTTTCAGAATCGCGAATCGCCCTCGCCGCGCAATTACCTTGTGTTTATGCTCGTTCGGAGCTAGAGATCCGGTCTAATATGTAGTGTCACTACGTCGTCCGACGCGCTCCAATTGAACGTCGGCCTTCCCCAGCCCCCATCCACCCATGAAAAAGATTCCGTTCCCCTCGGTCCTCCTCCTCTTGTTGATGTTCGCGGCCGAAAATCTTCGCGCAGCGACATCGACCACGCTCGCGATCTCAATTCGAACTTTATCCAGTCCTTATCAAGTCATGTACAAGGTCGGGGCTGAAGCGTACGCCAAACAGGTCGGTCTCCCGCTTGATGTCTTGACCACGGAAGCCAATAGCCAAAAAGGATTGACCGACATTAAAGCCGAAGTCGCCCGCACCGGAGCCAATCTGGCTTTTTACATTGATCCGAACGACGCGGCAGATGCAGTTCCGATCGCGAAGACGCTGGATGCGGCCGGCGTTTATTTCGTCACTTGGTGGAGTAAACCCGCGGACGTAAAGGTTTGGGATTATCCGCATTGGATTGCGCATATCTCATTCGACGGCGTTGCCGCAGGGACTTACACGGCGACGGAGCTCTTCAAGACGTTTAAAACACCAGGGCAAGGCAAGATTATCGCTTTACAAGGACGCCTCGGCGACACGCCGAATGCCGAACGTTGGCAAGGTCTGCAACAGGTGCTTGCGCAAAACCCGGGAGTGAAATTGCTGCAGTGGGAATCTGCCATGTGGGACCGAACAAAAGCTTATAACAGCACGAAAGCCATGTTGGTGGCTCACCCCGATATCGATGGGATTTGGACAGCGAATGACGACATGGCGATGGGCGCCATTCAAGCGCTCAAAGAGGCGAATTTAGCAGGCAAGGTTCTGGTTACAGGTTGCGACGGGATCCCGGAAATGTTCGATGCGATCAAGAGTGGCCTTGCGGCAGCGACGATTTTTAACGATGGCAAGTATCAAGCCGAATTAGGCCTCGCGATGTCTTTAGCGGCTAAACAAGGGAAACTCGACGTGAAATCGTTGCCGCATGACCGCCGGCAATTCGAAATTCCGGCCGTTAATGTGAATCGCGAAAATGTAAATCAGGTGGTGCACGACTATATTGAGAACACCCCGACTTACGACCTCAGCGACTTTTTCGCGAAGTGGTCAAAAGCGATTCCTTGAGACAATTGAGGGGAAGAACAAAAGAAAGAGCCAACCGCAGATGTACGCAGATGCTACCGCTAGCCCGGCGTCTTCGGTCAAGAAGGTGCAACAATGGTTGCGGCGAAGCGGAATCAGTGGCCAGTTATTTTGCCTGGTCTTGATAATGGCCATCTTCGGCATTGGCACTGGTGGCAAATATCTTTCCTGGGCAAATCTGCAGGTGATCCTCAGCCTGGCCGCTATCCCGGCTATCATTGCGGTCGGGGTACATCAGGTTGTCATTCTGGGGGGAATCGATCTTTCCGTGGAAGGAGTGGTGGCGCTATGCGTCGTCGTCGTGGGAACGCTGGAGCAGAATCAATTCAACTCGAACAACGTCGGTCTTTGGATTATCCCGATCACCCTAATTCTCGGTGGCCTGGCGGGCACCGTGAACGGCCTGCTGAACACGAAATTGAAAATACCGTCTTTCATTGGGACGCTCGGCATGAGCTGGGTCCTTTGGGGGCTGGCGGTATTCGCGAGCAAAGGCCAAACGATTCCCTTGGTCGACAGTCCCCTGAGCGGCATGGTTAATGGCTCGTTGTTCGGGATTCCAGATCTGGCGCTAGTGGCGTTGGTGCTCGTCATCATCGTGCAGACGATTGAAGATCGGACCCGGTTTGGGCGTTATCTTTATGCCATTGGCGGGGACGAAGTTCTTTCCGGACAGGCTGGTGTCAAAGTCGCTACCACCAAGATCATGGTGTTTGCGCTGGCCGGAATGTTCTACGGTCTGTCGGCGCTGTTTCTGGTGGTGAAACTCAACAGCGCTCAGGCTATCACTGGCAACAATCTGCTTTTTCCCGCGATCACGGCGGTGGCGGTAGGCGGAGTCGCGTTGACCGGTGGAATCGGCGGCGCCAAGAACGCAGCTCTCGGCGCCCTAATTGTAACCGCGCTAAACGACGGATTAATCCTTCTCGACGTGAATCCCTACGCGCAAGAAGCAGTCAACGGAGTTGTCCTGGTGATCGCCGTGGCGTTGACCATCGATCGGAAAAAGCTGGGCTTTATCAAGTAACACAGTCCGATCATGCAGGAAGGACCCAAACAATTAGACCCCAACGATCTCGTTCTTGAATTACGCCGGATTACAAAATCGTATCCCGGGGTAATTGCGCTGGATGGAGTTGATTTAAGCATCTATCACCACGAACTGGTCGGGCTCGTCGGCGAGAATGGCGCCGGTAAATCGACTCTGATGAAGATCCTGATCGGCGTAGTGCAGCCAGATGAAGGCTCTTATAAGATCCGAGGAAAGGTGGTCAGATTAAAAGATGCAAGTCATGCCATTCGCCTCGGCGTAGGTATGGTCTTTCAAGAGGGTTCTCTGATTCCGAACCTCTCGATCATGGAGAATTTGTTTCTCTGCCATGAGACCGAGTTTCAAAAGTTCGGAGTTCTGTCGAAGCGAGCGATGCGCCAAGCCGCCCTGGCTGCGCTAGCCCCGGTTAAAGTAACGGACGACCTGGATCAGCCGATTTCAGAGACCACGCCTGCGACCCGGCAGATGGTGGAGATCGCCCGTCTGCTTTGGCTCTCCCGGTTATACGGGCAAAAAAATCCCGTGCTTATTTTGGACGAACCGACCACGGTTCTGACCGACCAGGAGCGCGAAACTCTGTTCACGATCCTGCATGAGATCACGAATCAAGCTTCCATCATTCTCATCTCTCATCGGTTACAGGAAATCGTAGAGAACTCGGACCGGATTGTGATTCTGAAAGACGGCAAGAATGTAACCGAGTTCAGCTCCGCCAACGCCAGGATCCCTGAGATCGAGAACTTGATGGTGGGACACACTTTCTCGGAGGACCGCTACCGGGAGAGCGAACAAATCGAGCCGGGGACACAGATAGTTCTCAAGGTGGAGAAGCTTAGTAGAAAGGGGAAATTTCAACCCATCGATTTCGTGGTGAAAGCGGGCGAGATCCTGAGTTTGGTGGGACTGGTCGGCTCAGGCAAAGAAGAGTTATGCCGATGTATTACCGGATTAGACAAACCGGATACCGGTTCAGTTAGCATTAAAGGGAAACGATTTACACCAGGTTTTCCGAGCGAAGCGGTTCGTCTCGGAATCGGTCACGTCCCAATTGATCGGCGAAACGACGGGCTGGCATTAGGGATGAGCATTGCCCAGAATGTGAACTTGCTGGTGTTGGAAGAGCTCAAGACTGGAGGCTTTGTCAACCCGCTGCGAGAAAGACAGAACGCCTTAAGGTGGATCAACGAATGTAGGATTAAATGCCCCTCCCCAGCGACCGTGTGCGGAAACTTGAGCGGGGGTAACCAACAAAAAGCGGTGATCGCCAAGTGGCTGACATCCCAAGTTCAGTTGCTGGTACTCGACCATCCAACGCGGGGCGTCGACGTGGGAGCGAAAGCAGAGATCTATCGACTGATTCGCAAACTCGCGGATGACGGCCTCGGAATGATCACTATGTGCGATACGTTAGAAGAAGATATCGGCCTCTGCAGTCGAATGCTGATCATGAAAGATGGCCGGTTAGTCCGCGAAATTAACTGCCCCTCCTTCCAAAAACCTACCCCAAGCGAAATTATTAGTTCGATCGTGTAACCGCGAAAACTTTCCAACCGCAGATGAACGCAGATTTACGCAGATAAAGATTAAAGCATTAACCGCGAATGGACACGAATGAACGCGAATATGCAGGGCGCTAAAGCAGTAACGGATTCATCTGCCGTTTGCTTTTTCTTTGCTTCCAAATCGCAGCCTGTCCGACGAAGCATCAGCTCCGCGATCTCGTTAGTTCCACACGTCGCGACGTCGGATGCATTCGCGGTTGATTCTTCCGTCTCTTATCTGCGTTCATCTGCGGTTGGCTTGATTCTTTTGTCTGAGTGATGCAGAAGAAAATGATTGAGGTGCAAAGGCAAGAACCAGGTGGGATAGCAGGCACATCTCGAACTGCTGGCGCTCGACGTAAGCGGGCCCGGGTTCCGGCGATTTATTTTTCGCTCGGGTTGTTGTTACTGCTGGTCGTGGTTTTCACTATCGGCAATGGGAATTTTATTTCCCCCTACAATCTCAATACCATTGCCAGTTACAGCGCGATTCTGTTGATGGTTGGTCTCGGCCAAATGAACCCGATTTTGATCGGGGGAATTGATCTCGCCGTGGGTGGTCTGATCTCGTTCATTTCGGTGATCTTTATTACCTTGTTGAAGATAATCGGACCCTGGGCGTTTCCCATCTGCTTGGTCATCGCCGTGGCGTTCGGATTCGTGAACGGCAATATTCTTACCCGGATCAAAATCCCCTCTTTTATTGCTACCCTTGGCACCGGAGGAATCCTCACCAGTCTGGCCCTTTTGATTTCGCCTTTGCCAGTCGACCTACCGCCCGCTGATTACGGGTTGTTGGGACTGGTTAATGGAAACATTCTGGGAGTGCCGAACCTGCTGCTACTGATGGTAGCCGGTTTCTTGTTTTTCTATCTGGTTCTGCGGTTCACCGTGTCCGGCCGCAGAATTTACTACACCGGCAGCAACATCAAGATGTCTTGGATGTCAGGAATCGACATCGTTAAAACGCGTAACCTGGCTTTCGCACTTTCGGGTCTGGGAGCAGGGATTGCTGCTATCATGTTATCTTGTACGCAGTTCGGCGGCGACCCGACCTCGGGCAATGTCTATATCCTGCAATCCATCGCCGCGGTCGTGGTGGGTGGGACCGCCCTGACCGGCGGCACCGGCGGACCGATTAATACGGTCATTGGAACCTTGATTCTCGCGGTCATGGAAAACGGGATGAACGTGATCGGAGTAGACGCCTACTTCCAGCAGAGCATTCTGGGGCTCGTCATCATCATCAGTGTGGCCCTAACCTTCGACCGTAGTAAAACGGCGACGATTAAGTAACGAAAAGATCACAACGACGGGAATAGCCGCCAAAAGGCTAGAGCCTCGCGCAGAGGACGCAAAGGACGCTACGAAAAGCAAGGAGGGAATGTGGGTTCTCCTGCCTTTCGTTGCGTCCTTTGCGTCCTCTGCGCGAGGTTTACTTCTCTTTCCTTTGCAATCTTTGCGCCTTTTTTGCGGCTATTCTGTCCTGGCTCTGCTTTTGGACTCCAGGTTACTGGCTCCTCTCCCGCTATCCCCCTCGAATTCTCCGACTTCGCAAAGCCGCAAAAATCACTCCTTGATGAAATCGAAGATGCCGGCTCGGGAACCTATCCGTTTGCCTGTGCCGCGATTGCCCTTGAATTGGGCGGCTATATCATAACTATACGGCGTTCCCGGCCGTGCGTTGTTCATACTGTACTGCTGTGGCCCCGTGGTACCGGCGAGATGTAAGATAGCGTTCCCATCCGGTTTTATTTCCCCCCTGATTTGGAAGTGGCTGTGAACGTTGTACTCCGCGTATAGAACTCCGTTCTTAATCGTAGCTGCAAAATTAATGTGATAGCCCTTCGCAACCGCACCGGTAACAGGATCTTTGTAATCGGACGTTTCCATTGTGACTGACCACAGGCCATCGAAATTGCCGGTTGCCCGCTGCTCAGTTGGGGTTGCGACGGGGCGACTTGGAGTTGGCGCCACTAACGCTAGTTTCCGCGAAGGTGTTGGCGTCGCGACACGAGTGGAGTTGGCTGTGGGGGTGGCAACCACTAAGGGACTCGGCGTGGAGATGGGGCTGGGAGCCGAAGTTGTGGTCGCAACCGAAGGAGTCGGCATCGCGACTACGAGTGGAGTGGTTGTCGGGGGTAGCGACAACCACGGGACTCGGCGACGGTGCTGTCGGAGCAGGGGTCGGAGTGGCAAGCGCCACCGGCGGCGGAGCTTCGGGAGCGATCGGCGATGGTGTTGCCGTCAGAACCAAAGGAGCCTGGGTTTCAGGTGTGGTCGGTCGAGGACCTAAAAAGCGAATCGCGCCGGCAATCCCGAGCGCCACAAGGAAGAGGGCCCCAACGATCGTCCAAATGAGCACCCTTCGTTTTGGACGGGGCGCAGCAACCGGCGCCGGAGAAAGCTGGACGGCAGACGGCTCCGCGGATGCTGATACCGAATTGGTGGTTGGTCGGGCCGGTGTAGCGATGCTGTCATTCAGCGCATTCCAGAACTCCTGGCAGGTGCGATACTTGCCGTCGCGGCCGACGCACGCGAGTCGCAGGATCTCATTACTGGCCTGATCCAGGACAGGCAAAGGCGTATAGGTTTGCGCATCGATTCTCCGAGCCGGGGCCCGGCCCCCGAGCAGTTCGTACACCAGCCTACCATAAAGACGCACTGCTTTGGTCCCCTGGATCCCCGCCTCTGCCTGCGTCATAGAAAGAACTCGGCTGGCAGGAACGATGGTCTGACGATCCCAGCCGTTCCGGCTCCGGAACAGCAACGGAGCTACACTCAAAGGGTTCAGTTTCAAATGGCATTTACTCAATCCTTCGGCGTCACCCTTGGCTACAGCCTCAAACCCCTCGCCTTCGACCGGGCAGACGACCAAGATTTTTCGAACACTGACATCCACCAGCCCCAGCCCTTGACCAGCAACGAAATCGAGGGTCTCGGCCAATGGGTTAAGTAGGGCTCGCAGCTCAACCGGCTTTAACGACTGCCGCCATCGGAGGAGGTCGTAGAGCCCAAAGCCATGGACCCATTCACGCACAATGCAGGGGCCCTGCGAGGAGCGCTCCAGCCGGTAATAACGAATTAGATGCGGGTGCGTGCCTTGTTGGATCACGCCCAGCTCGTTCTCCACCAAATCAAGCAGCGCCGGGTCGGCGGCGATGCCCGGATGCAACAGTTTAATGCCCACTTCCGAGGGTTGATTGCTTGTGTTCTGCTCATCCATCGCCCGAAAAAGGCGCCCTCCGTTTCCCTCCCGCTCCTCCGACATCAGCCGATACCGGTCAGCCAGCAGGGTTCCCGTCTGCACCGCCAGGTAATTATCAAACAACGGCGAAGCCAGGGGTGCTCGGGCAATTGGTTCCAGATCCTCTTTTTGTTTCTCGCCGGGCAAAGCCTCCTTCTCGGCTTCGCTAACCACGGATCGCGAGGACGCGATCCCTCCCGGGGTTATGATCCGTTCAGGCACGGCTCCGAACTCGGCTGAAAGCCGAGTCGCCGCTGCCTCAATCGCCTCTTGCAGTTCCGCAGGCGTTTGGAACCGGTCATTCGGACTCTTTTCCAGCATCCGGCGAAGCACTGAAATCACCGGTTCCGGTACCTGAGTCAATTGATCGAACGGCGGAGGTTTGATCATCTGTGCGACCATCACTTCTCCGACTGAGCCGGAGAAAGGCCGCTTCCCGCTGAGCAGATACCAAAGCGTTACCCCAAGAGAGTAGATATCAGATCGGACATCGAGTTTTTTCGCTTCGCATTGCTCCGGGCTGGCAAACGCTGGGCTACCGACGAAGTCCTGGGTTCGAGTGATTTTCGCGGCATCCAAGGTGTCCGCTCCTGCGCCTTTGGCGAGACCGAAATCAATGAGTTTAACGTCCAGAGAGCCTGACCGGTTCGCGATCGCCATGATATTGGACGGTTTGATGTCTCGGTGAATCAGCTCATGGGCCTGGGCCGCTTCCAAGGCTTGAGCAACTTGCAACGCCACTCGGAGCGCGGTCGCCGGTGAGACGGGACCATGCCCGGCGATATAACGTTCCAGATCTTCACCCTCGACAAACTCCATGGCGTAGAAGTAGGCATCTTGCTCTTCCCCGAATTGAAAGATGGTCGCGACATGGGGGTGATGAATTAAGGCGGCGGCTTGGGCTTCTCGCAGAAACCGATGTTTGGCTTGCCGGCTTTGCAATAGCTCGCCTGCGATCACCTTCAGCGCGACCGGCCGATTCAGCACTGTGTCGATCGCCTTGTAGGTAACACCCATACCGCCCTTGCCCAGCCGGAACAGGGACCCATCCGGGTGGCGCAGGATCCGGAAATGCGCAAACGTTTCTGGAGTCGCCTCCTCTGCCTCCTCGTCTTCGGGTTGCCTTGAAGAGTCCTTTAGTAATGCGCGCGCATGTTGGAGCAGAGTCGGGAAATGTTGGGAAGGGGGCAGAGGCCGAAAGCCGTCGACCCATTGGTCAGCTCCCAGAAAATAGGCTAGATCGTCCGCGGGTGCGATCGGTTCGACTCGGAACGTTAACAGATGGTTCTGGCAATGAGCCGCCCGTTCCACCTCTCGCAACACATGCTTGGAGCGATTGGATGCCTGGGTTAGGACGAGAAGCAAGATGCGAGCCTCGCGAATTGCCTGGGTGATTTGCCCGGAGTAAGGGCGACCACCTTGTACATCACGGGGCGCAATCCAACAACGGACATCGCCGGCTTCGAACGACGCGCAGATGGCATCAGCGATAACCTGGTTTTCGCTGGCATAAGAAATAAAAACCGTATGTGGCCATCTGCCTATGTTCGCTGGACGCGCCAACGGCGTATTCGCTTCGCTCATGAATCGAAGTCTTTGTTAATAGACGACAGAACAGAACGCGCTTGCGTTGAAAGATGTTCAGCCTCTGGCTCATGAGGTTAGCGACTAGGCCCAAAAGATTCAATATCTTACACCACTCGATCCACGGCTGTAACCGGGTGATAACGGAGGCCGATGAGGGGTCGCCACCCGTGGAGCGCTGCCTCGCTTGCGAGGCCGATGAGGGGTCGCCAACCGTGAGAGCACTGCCTCGCTTGCGAGGCCGATGGTGATCAGAGAGACTTTGTCGCCTTCCGGGATCTTAGGGATTGTTTTCCATGCCGTGACACGCTACCGTGTCACACATCATGGATGTTAAAAAAGACACACCGAAAAGGCGGCTCCGCATGCCAAAGACATCGGTAGGCAGCACGAATCTCAAGGCCGTGAAATCGGTCAGCATTCGGGCGCTTCGAACGGATTGGCGCCGCGTGAAAGCCATGGTCACGCGAGGAGCGAAGGTTGTGGTTACCGACAATGGGGTCCCCATCATGCAACTTGTTCCACTCGAGCAGCCTGTCGGCGCCGAAATCGATTGGCTCGCACACCTGGAGAAGATCCGAGCAATCGCGGGAGGCAAAACCACAGGTGGAAACGCTGTCTTGGAGGAGAGAGCGTCTTATAAGTCGTGACCTACTTCGATACAAGTGTTCTGGTAGCCTTTTACGCAAACGAAAGGTCCGCGCTGGAAGCAGCGAGGTCCCTGGCTGGCAGCCACCATCCGGCGCCATTTAATCGTATCTTGGAGCTCGAGCTCCGAAATGCGATCCGGCGCAAGGTTCCCAGGAGGGAAGCGACACCCACTCAAGTCCGCGGTTTTCTACGCCAGTTAGTTTCTGATTTGACTCAAGGAATTCTCGCGTGGCAGGTATTCGACTTCGACCGAGTATTTGATCGGGCTGAGACCCTTGGCACCCGATTCACCGAGCAGCTCGACACTCGCTCATTCGATATACTTCATGTCTCGATTGCAATCGAGACCGGCTGTGACGCGTTTCATACTTTTGACCACGACCAGAGACGACTCGCTGCCGCCGCTGGCCTCACCACCAATCCGATTACTCGGTAGGAAAGCTGCCGGATCATGCGCTTCGTCTTGGCTATTGGTTATTCGCGAAGCGCGATCACCGGGTTAATTCTGATGGCGCGTACGGTGGGAATTAGACAGGCTAAAACAGCGGCTAGCGTAAGCGCGGCGATAACGAACGCGATGGTCGCCGGATCATAACTAGTTATCCCGTAGAGCAAGCCCGATAGGGATTGACCCAGAACCAGGGCTGACACGATTCCCAACGTTAAACCGACAAAAACGATCTTCATCCCCTGCCAGAACACGATCTGGACAACATCGATGATTTGCGCTCCAACCGCGACCCGGATCCCGATCTCCCGTGTACGCAGGCTGACTGAACGCGCTAGTATTGCATACACACCGACCAGCGAAAGAGTCAGAGCAAACATCGAGAATAAGGTCACCACTAGCAGGGTTACCTGACGAGTCTCGAACGATTTGGAGATGAGATCATCCAGCGTACCTGAAGCAGACAACGGCACATCCGGGTCCAGCGATGCCACCGCCTTTTGAATCGCGGGCAGCAGCGAAATAGCATTACCGGCGTTGCGAACGACTAAGGTGCAGTCATTTTGCTCCTGTCGATAAGGATGCGGTTGCCCCAGTGGAAAATAAGTCTGAAACAAGATGTATTGCCGTGCCGGATTCAGCTGATAGACCGTCGGAACCACTCCTACGATGGTGTAATTCGTACGGGTCAGCCCGAGGGTTTCACCAAAATCATGGATCTGTTTCCCGATGGGGTTTTGTCCGGGGAAATAGGTGTTGGCCAACGTTTGGTTAACAATCACAACTTTATTCCGGCCCAGCTGATCCTGAGCATCAAATGCGCGCCCTTGTAATAGCGGGATTTGGAGTGCCCGAAAGTAATCGGGCGAAATAACCTCTAAAGTAAATCTCGGTTTATGGCCGCTGTCAGGCTCGGGCTGGCCGACAACCGCAAACGGTCCCGCAAAGCCCTCGTTATCTTCCAGTGAGAAAGGTAACACATCGGCGGTACCGACCGCCGTCACCCCGGGTAGTTTAAGGACTTTTTCAATAATGACAGCGAAGAAGGTTTTCCAGTCCGCTAGGGTTCGGTATTTAGACTCCGGAAGATAGATGTCGGTTATTAATAAATTGTTAGGATTGAATCCTAATGGAACCTGGCGCAGCGCTTGAAGACTTCGAGCCAACAAGATACAGCCAAACAGTAAAATCGATGCGATCGCCACTTGACACACAATCAGTACAAACTGGGTTCTTTGCCGCTGCGGGCTACGCGTGCCGCCGAATGTTCCTTTAGTTCGGAGCGCGGAAGTGAGATCAACCCTGGATTGGGCAAAGGCCGGAAACGAGCCGGCCAGGAGCGAGACGAAAACGGTGGTTCCAAGTACCAGCACAAAGGCGAGGTTGTCGAACTCGAGCTCTTCAAACCGGGGAATACCGGACGGGGCAAGGATCCTTATCAAACTAACGCCCCAGTGCCCCAGAATGAAGCCGGCAGCTCCGCCGGCCAATGAAAGGACCATCGTCTCACCCATTAGTTGCAGAACGAGACGGGTTTTGCTGGCTCCGAGAGACGCCCGGATCATCATTTCTTTCTGACGCTCCAGACTTCTCGCGAGATGTAGCCCGGCGACATTGGCGCAGGCAATCACTAAAAGCAGAGCAACCGACCCTCCAATCAGCCAAAGTGTAGAAGGAAAATCGCCCACCACACTGTCCAGCAAGGGAGCAACCCGGACCGTGATGGTCTTATGGTTATCGGGAAACCGGGCAGCCAAGCTCTTGGCGGTGATTTCAAGATCCGCCTGCGCCTGTCGGAGAGTCACCCCCTCGGCCAACCTTCCGATGCACCAGCAGCCATGGTTTGCGCGATCGGTTCGAAGCTCGTCCAGCTCCGGCAACAGGTTAAACGGCAGATAAACGCTCGCAATTTCGTCGGACCGTTGACGGCATACACCGATTATTTCGTAGCTAACTTGGTTAAGCTGCACCTTGGCGCCTACAACTGTGGGATCAGCCCGGAAACGTTCGCGCCAGAAACGTTCACCCAGAATGACGACCGTTGCTGTGTCCGCCCGGTCTTCACCGGGCCCGAACGGCCGCCCCGCCAGCAAAGGTCTACCTAGTGTTTGGAAATAATTTGCGGTAACAAAGCTTCCAGTGAGATGCACTGGATCACCTTGGCCAGTGAGAACCAGATCATTATTGTAACTAACCGCTAAGTTTTGGAACGAATGTTGATTGGCACAAAAATCCAGGTAGTCCGGATAACACATCCGAAACGTCTGTAAATTCCGTAGCGGCTGAAAGACCTCCACTAGTTGATCCGCCCGCGGATAAGGCAACGGCTTTAGTAAGACCGACTCAATCAAACTAAAGATTGCCGTGTTAGCGCCGATCCCGAGGGCGAGGATTGCTATCGCGGTGATGGTGAAGGCGGGGGACTTGAGGAGGAGGCGGAGCGTGTGGCGCATGGTGGTGAAAGGTGATTGGTGATCGGTGAGTCGTGATTGGTAGGGCGAGGCTCCCGACTCGAGTCTAGGACGTCTTCGCAAGGCGTCATAGTGCTTTTCTTGAAATGATTAGTTGCGCCCAAGACTGCCGAGCCGGTTCCAACGCGTGCAATCTCCTAGCGTTATTTGTCAGTTGTCATTTGTCATGCGCTTCGCCTTGGCTATTGGTCATTCGCGTAGCGCCGTGATCGGGTTGACGCGCGCGGCTCGAAGCGCGGGGATAAGGCATGCCACTATGCCGGACAGGCCTAAAACCAGGATCGTTACGCCGAGCGTCATCGGATCAAGTGGACTGACTCCGTAAAGTAGGTTTGCGATGGCACGTGCAAAACCTGCTGCACCAACTATACCAATTATCATGCCAAGGCCGATGAGCTTGACGCCGCGGAGAACCACCCAGTTTAAATGTTCATCTGATCAGCGCCCAGCGCCATGCGGACACCGATCTCTTTCGTTTGCCGAGCAACATAACCGGCTAGAAGGGCATAAATGCCGACTACCGATAGCGATAAGGCCACAGCGGAAAAGCTGCCGGCAACCGTTAACTCCATCTTCCGGGTTACGAATTTACCTGCCAGCGTTTGGTCGAATGTCGTTAGCTGACCAATAGGGACATCTGGGTCGACCAAAGCCATTGCTTTTTTAAGCTGAGGTAGCAGGCGACTGGGATCGGCCTTAGAGCGCAAAAGCAGTTGTTCGGCGTACGCCGGGTCCTGCGTGTACGGGTAGTATTCCTGAAATGGGGTATCACTATAGTCAGCCGTGTTCTGTCGCACGTGCGGTACAACTCCGACGATGGTAAAGATTGTGACCCCTCTCCCATCCGCTGTAGGAGAGCTAATTTGCTTTCCCAACGGGTCCATACCGGGGAAATAGCGATCAACCAGAGCCTGATCGACGATGATCACTTTCTGGCGATCCGACTTATCGTTCGCGTTGAAGTCCCGTCCTCGTAAGATCGGTATACCCATGGTCTGGAAATAACCCGGCGAAATCCGATAGGTATTGAATTTAGCGGTATGGGCGGGATCTGGTTCTGTTTGTCCGGTGACCCAGAACGGCGAAGACCAGCCATTACTACTTAAGAACGGAGGTCTGTCGTTCAACGCTGCGTCAGTGATCTCAGGAATTTGCCGCGTCTCCTCCAGCAGTCTGTCGAAGAAAAGGCGCATCCGACCTAGATCTGCGGTATAGTTGCGGTTGGTTAGTATAATCGGGACTGAGATAAGCCGGTTTAGATCGAACCCCGTGGGAGTATTCGCAACTGCTTGAAAACTGGAGATGAGCAGCCCTACTCCAAAGAGCAGGACAAATGCTAGCGCAACTTGGGCGACCACCAACCAGGAATGCATTTGTTGCTGCGGCTTAGAAGCTCCACCACTATGGCCCTTTGGCAGCGATGCCAGGTTGATGCTAGACAGGTTCCACGCCGGCAATAATCCCGCCAGCACCGCAACCAAAACCGTGAGGCCAAGTACAAAGAGGAGCGCCGTCACGACCTAGATGAGCCTCTTGAAAACGATACAGATCTTGCGGACTTAAGCTTTTTATTACGCTCAAGGCCCACGAGCCTAGAACCATTCCGAAGAGCGCGCCGGCCGTTGTGAGAACGGTCGTTTCTATGAGCACCTCACTAATAAGCCGGCGACGAGATGCGCCGACCGAAGCTTTGATGACCATCTCGCGTCGCCGCTCAAGTGATCTAGTAAACAGGAGGCAGCCCACGTTTACGCTCGATATCGCAAGCAGACCGACCGCAGCTGCAGCGAGCAGCCAAATAGTCGAATGATAGTCACTCCGTCATTGCATCCAACAACGGAACAATCCGAAGTACGTATCCCTGCTCCGTTACAGGGTATCGACTGGCCACTTGCGAGTAGATACGACCCAAGTCTGCCTCTGCTTGAGCCGCATTGATTCCGTCTTTTAACCTACCAAAACAATCTATCCAGTGGGAGCTTCGATCCCACAGGTTAAGATTCAAAGTAGTTACTAAATTGTTAATGGGCGCATAGGCATCGATTGGAGGAGGTCCCCAATCATCGACTTGAGATTGCGAAACGCCGATGATCCGAAAGCTCTGACCGCTAAGCACGATACTTTTGCCAATAACGCCGGGATCCGAGTTAAAACGCTTTCGCCAAAATTGTTCGCTCAGCACAATCAATAACGGACCGTTCGGAATATCCTCTTCTTCCGTGAACGATCTCCCAAGAATCAAAGGACGGCCCGTGACGCGAAATATTCCGGGTGACGCAAAGTCCACGTTGACGCGCGTGGAATAATCCCCTTCGCGCCAATCAAGCCAGTCGCCTCCATCACTAACGCACAAAGTATCGAAACTCCGTTGATCAGCAGCGAGGTCAATAAAATCAGGATAGTCGAAATTCGTTCGGCCACTGTTGGGAGCCCGCAGCACCACTTTGACCAATCGATTCGGGTCGGGATATGGCAAAGGCTTGAGCAGAACTCCATCGATCAGACTGAAAACCGCGGTATTAGCGCCAATACCGAAGGCCAGGATTACGATCGCGGTGATGGTGAACGCTGGGGACTTAAGTAGGATGCGGAGCGTGTGGCGAAGCCCGAGCATGGTGAAAGGTGAGAAGTGAAAGGTGAAAGGTGAAGGAGCTAGGAGCTACCCGTGGAGCGCGCCTCGCTTGCGAGGCCGTGGTAAGCAGGGCTGAAGATTGGTCAGGGGCATCGTCGAGCTGCGCTCTGGGGTATGAAAAGGCAGACGTTCGTAACATAGAGTGATGAGCGTAATAAGGTGATGCGTTACTAGGTCCTTTGTTCACCACGGCCTCGCAAGCGAGGCAGCGCTCCACGTTTGCGCTATTGGTCATTCGCGAAGCGCAGTGATCGGGTTAATGCGCACGGCTCGTAGTGCAGGCAACAGGCAGGCCAAGACTGTGGCTATTCCAAGAACGAACACCGCCAGGGAAAGCGCCAGGGGATCACTAGCGGAGACATTATAAAGGGCGCTCTCGAAGAATCGGACCAGGAGCAAAGCGGACATTAGTCCGATCGCTAACCCGAGTCCCGCTAACTTCAGGCCTCTCAGGATCACGAGCCTTAGGATATTGGACGATTGAGCTCCAAGAGCGATACGAACCCCTAGCTCACGTCTCCGTTGGCTGACAGAATAGGCGAGTACACCGTACAGACCCACTGCAGAGAGGCAGAGCGCAGCGCCGGAGATAATGCTGACTAAGAAAGCGCTGAATCGCCTGGTGGCTGACCGTCCAGCAATCAAGTCATCGAATTTTTGGATTCGATCCGCCGGAACATCCGGATCGATGGAAGCCACAATCTTTTGAATAGCGGGAGCCAGGGTGGCCGGCTCTCGATCGGTACGTAAAAGCAGGAATGCACGATACAGATTGTCACGTTGGCTATACGGGAAATAAGCTTGATAGGGTGCCAAGCTGTGATCAGGGGCATTGTGTCTGACTTGTCCGACCACACCAACAATCGTCCACGTCTTCTGGTCGTCACGCGTCGCCCAGAGATCTTCTATTTGCTTTCCGATCGGATCTCCGCCTGGGAAAAACCGTTGTGCTAGAGCTACATCAACGATGACAACATGTTGGGTGTCTGCCCGATCGTCGGCGTCAAAATCGCGCCCGGCAACGATCGGAATCTGCATGGTTTTGAAATAGTCCGGAGAAATATCTTGGGAGCAGAGACGTTGGCTCTTTACCGGGCTCCGTAACTGGCTGACCTGGAATGTGAAACGGTGCGTTCAAGTCACCGAACGTCCATTCAAAGGGTTGTTCTTGATTCATGGCGGCATCAGTCACTCCCGGAAGTTCCTTCGCCTTCTCGAGAACGGCAGCAAACAGACGCCGGATTTGAGGCATATCGTTATATTTCTTACCGGTAGGATTGATGTTCGCGCTAACGAGATGATCCGGCGTTGAATCCAAGGGGGATTTCCTGGAAAACCTGGAAGCTACGGACTAACAACCCGGCTCCGATCAATAGTACACAAGCGGCCGCTACTTGACCGGTCACCAGGATAGATTGAGTGCGTTGCCGGTGCAGCCCGGTGGTGCCACCCCGATTACCTTCTTCTCGGAGGACCGTTTCCAAATTGATCTTCGAAAGACTGAGTCCAGGAAGTAATCCCGGACAACAAGGTGACAAAGGCGGTGATTAAGAAAATGAAAATTAGAGATGCGCTATCTAAATGGACGTCTTGAAATCGGTTCAGGTAATCCGGGCTTAACCACTTAATCAATCCAATCGACCAAAACGCAATAATACAGCCGGTGACACCGCCTAACATCGAAAGGAATGCGGTCTCCAATAACAGTTTTCTAACCAGACGAAAACGCGAGGCGCCTAAGGTCGAACGAATTGTCATTTCTTTGCGGCGTTCCAATCCGCGAGCAAAAATCAAGTTCGCCACATTGGCGCAAGAAATGAGCAAGAGGCATCCAACAGCCCCTCCTAGTAACCAGACCGTCGCTGAATAAGTGGCGGCTGTGCTGTCAAAGAGTGAAGCCACCCGAATAATGTAGTTCTTGTCGGCGTCAGGATACCGGGCATCGAGGTTGCTTTGAATGATGTTCAAGTCGGCGTTGGTCTGTGCCGGAGTTGCAGCCTGCTGCAAGCGTCCGAAACAGAGCAGACCGTGCGACGCCCGTTTGTTCGTCCATGGACCTCCAAAGTACTCCGATACATGGATTGGCACATACACAGCGTCGTCCGAAGGAGTGCTGACATCTTCGACCTGTCTTGGGCAAACCCCAACTACCTGGAAGCTTTCCCCGCTTAGAATGATGTTTTGACCGATGACATTTGCATCGGCATTAAAGTGATCCCGCCAGAGCGCCTCGCTGAGCACAGCGACCATGGGGCCGCCGGTTTTATCTTCGGCCTCAGTAAATGGGCGGCCTAATACGAACGGCAAATTCGTGACCTTGAACAGGCTGGGCGACGCATAGATCGCGGTCAGCCGTTGCGGAAGCTGACGAGTCCCCAAATCTAGATAATCCCAGTACTCCACCGCGATGTTACTCAAGGTCTTCTGATCATCGCGAAGATCCAGATAATCCGGGTAACTTACCCCACCCCAATCCGACCGGTCCAACACAGAGTTGCTTGTTCTCGATTCAAAGATCTGCATCAGCCGATCCGCTTGAGGAAACGGTAATGGATTTAGCAACACGGTACTAATCAGGCTGAAAACGGCGGTGTTCGTCCCGATACCGAAGCCGAGGATTAGTACCGCGGTGATGGTGAAGCCGGGCGACTTTAGCAGGAGGCGGAGGGTGTGGCGCAGGGGGGACACGGGGTGATTAGTGATTAGTGATTGGTGATCGGTGATCGGTGGAGCGCGCCTCGCTTGCGAGGCCGTGGTAAGCAGGGCTGATGGTAGGTCAGGGGCATCTTGGAGCTGCGCTCTGGGTTATGAAAGGGCAGACGTTCCTAACATAGGGCCTTGAGCGTAATAAGGTATGCATTACTAGGTCCTTTGTTCACCACGGCCTCGCAAGCGAGGCAGCGCTCCACGTTTGCGCTATTGCTCATTCGCGTAGCGCCGTGATTGGGTTAACTCGGGTAGCGCGCAAGGCTGGTACGAGACAGGCGATCGCCGCGGCTACGGCTAGAATCAGGACGGCGGCCGCCAGCGATATCGGATCACCTCCGGAAACGCCGTATAAAGTGGTCTCCATAAAGCGGACAAGCAGTAACGCCGTTATCATTCCAATCGTCAGGCCGATCATCACTAAGTTTAGTCCCTGCCGGACGACCAATCTGAGGATGTTCGACGACTGTGCTCCTAAAGCGATACGCACACCGATCTCTCGCCGGCGCTGAGCAACGAAATAGGCGAGCACTGCGTATAGCCCGACCGCGGATAAAAAGAGAGCAACTCCGGAGAAGATAGTAGCCAATAGTGCCGTCAGCCTTCCGAGGGCGAACTTTTCCGTTATATGATCGTCGAAGCGCATGACTTGCGTAACCGGCACATCCGGATCAAGCTCAGCCACAATTCGTCGGACCTCGGGAATTAGAGCGAGCGGATCGCCCGAAGTACGCAACAGCAAGAACTCCGTTCCAAGGACTGTCCTTTCATTATAGGGAAAGTAAGCCTGAAATAGCGGCATAGGGGTTTGAGGCCCGTTGTGGCGCGAATTCTGTACTACACCGACAATCGTCCAAGTGTCCTTTTTATCCCAAGCTCCTAACCATTGTATTTGTTTCCCGATGGGATTCTGGTTCGGGAAAAAATGTTCCGCTAAAGCTCTATCTACGATAACGTCCCTCTCGCTATCCGCGCGATCCGCAGAATTAAAGTCCCGACCTTGCAACAGCGGTATTTGCATGGTCTCGAAATAGCCGGGCGAGATATTCTGAGCAATGAAGGTTGGTTCGTGACCGGGTTCAGGTGGAGGCACTCCAATCACCCGAAACGGAATAGTGAAGTCACCAACGGTCCATTCAAAAGGTACTTGATCATTCATCGCGGCCGCGGTGACTCCGGGTAAGTGGCGCGCCTTCTCCAAAACGGCGTCAAATAATCGCTGGCAAGGTGCCGTATCGATATATTTCCGGCTGGTCGGGCTTATGTTCGCGCTCAGCAAATGATGCGGGTTATAACCGAGAGGCAGATCCTGGGTGGCTTTGAAACTGCGGATAAATAGTCCGGAGCCGACCAAAAGCACGCAAGCTAACGCGACCTGGCCCACCACCAGGAATGATTGGATTCGCTGTTGTTGTGGTCCCGCGGTGCCCGCGGTGCCGGACCGGCCGCCTTCATCTCGAAGAGCTAAACCCAATTTCAAATCGGAAAGGTTAAACGCCGGCGGCAGACCGGCAAGGAGCGCTACCAGCGTCGTAATCCCTAGTACAAACAACAGCGCGACCGGGTTGAACTCAACCTTTTGGAACGCGTAAAGGTAGACTGGGCTACCCCATTTGATGAAATCGATCGACCAATGCGCAATCAACACCCCAAGCGCTCCGCCGAGTAAAGAAACCAAGATTATTTCGAGAAGGATTCGAGCGATCAGCCTCAACCGCGATGCTCCCAACGTCGCTCTGATCATGGTTTCCTTGCGACGTTCGAGTGCTCGAGCGAAAAATAGGTTCGCCACATTGGCGCTCGAGACGAGCAAGAGGCACCCTACCCCAGCCGCCAACGACCAAACAAAATTCGAGTAGTCACCCACCATCACGTCCGAAAGTTGAACAATGCGGGTGGTGTTGTTCCTGTCAGTGTCCGGGTAAAGAAAGTCCAGGTTATTCTGAATCGACGTCAGATCTGCCCCGGCCTGGGCGAGGCTGATACCTTCCTTTAATCGACCCGTACAGGCAGTGCCCTGCAGGGCACGGTCTTGCAGTGTTCCGCCCCACAACTCGGTAACATGGATCGGGACATACAACAGATCATCAGGCGGGGTACTAACTTCTTCCACTTGTCTGGGGCAAACTCCAATCACCTGAAAACTTTCCCCACTTAACAGCAAATTCTTCCCGATAATATTAGGATCAGCGTTGAACCGGTGTCTCCATAATTGTTCACTCAAAACCACGACCAATGGACCGCCGGTTTTATCCTCTTCTTCAGTAAATGGCCGGCCAAGAACAAACGGTAAACCAGTTACCTTAAATAAACTCGGCGTTGTGCAAACTCCGCTAAGGCGCTCGGGATATCTTTGACCTTGACCACCCAAATCCCAAAAAGTCCAGAATGACGCAGAGAGGCTTTCGAAGGTGTGCTGGCTTCTGCAAAAATCGAGGTAGTCGGGAAAGTCCACGAATTGGTCCGTGCCATCGGTCGTCGTTCCTTTTGACCGTGACTGATAAATCCTGACTAGCCGGTCGGTCTTTGGATAAGGAGTTACGTTAAGAATGACGGCTTCAATCAAACTAAAGACCGCAGTGTTTGCGCCGATGCCAAACCCGAGGATTAGGACCGCGGTGATGGTGAAGCCCGGCGACTTTAGCAGTAGGCGGATTGTCTGGCGGAGATGGCGCACGGGGGGAGAGAGGTGAAAAGTGAAAGGTGAGAGGTGAAAGGTGAGAGGCTAGTAAGCAGTAATCAGTAGGTCAGTAATCAGTGTAGGAGCTAGAATCTAAGAGTTAGGAGTATGTTTTTCTTTGCGATCTTTGCGTTCTTCCGCCTTCGCCAAGCCTACGGCGCGACAGGTTTTGCAGCTATCTGTCATTTGGGATTTGTTCCGGCGGCTGCCGGATCATGCGCTTCGCCTTGGCTATCGGCTATTGGCTATTGGTCATTCGCGTAGCGTGTCATTCGCGTAGCGTGATCGCGAGTTTCGCGTAGCGTGTCATGCGCGTAGCGTGTCATGCGCGTAGCGCCTTATTCGCGTAGCGCGGTGATCGGGTTAATCCGGGCCGCGCGTAGCGCCGGTAATAAACAGGCTAAGGTCCCAGCCAGCCCAAGAACAAGAATGGCGAGCCCCAGTGTAATCGGATCTGCTGGGGAGACTCCATAGAGTAGTCCTGCGATCAAGGGCGCTGCCACCAGCGCGGCGCCGATTCCTATCACCAGCCCGACGCAGACGATCTTGAGTCCTTGTTCGGTGATTAGTCTTAGGATATTGCGGGATTGCGCTCCCAATGCGACACGGATGCCAATCTCGCGTGTCCGCTGGCCGACGGCATACGCTAGAATACCATAGAGCCCCGTTGCCGATAGGAAAAGCGCGGCGCCGGAAAACAAAGTTACCAGCAGCATGCATAATTTTCGAGTCGCGAAGTTTTTGGCAATGACATCGTCGTAAGTGCTCACTTCGTAGACCGGCACCCCTGGATCGATCGAACTGACTACTTTGCGAACCGCCGGAACCAAGACGCCTGGATCAAGGTCCGAACGCAAGATCAGGTACTCAGAATCAAAATTCCATTGGTTATAGGGGAAATAGGCTTGGAATGCGGTCTCCGTCTGACCGGGGCTTTTGTAACGAAGATGCGGCACGACCCCGACGATGGTGCAATTCTGCGTGCCCTGCATTTGCTGAACGGTGATGTCCTTGCCGAGAGGATTTTGACCCGGGAAATAATGTTCCGCCAGAGCAGCGTCGACAATAACGACGTCCGATTTATTCACGGTATCTTGCGAATTAAAATCGCGCCCCTGAAGAAGGGGAACCTGCAGCGTGCGAAAGTAATCCGAAGAAACCATCTGCCAAGCCAGAACCGGCTGGCGACCCGGGCCAGGGTCTGGTTGCCCGTCGATGGTGAAACGGAACAGGAGCTCCGTATTGTCTTTCAGCGGCGGAAAGTCATTTAGCGCCGCGTCGGTCACCCCGGGTAGCTGGCGGACCTTCGTGCTTACCGCATCCCAGAAGGCCCGGGTCCGGGCACCGTCGTTCTCGTATTTAGCGCTGGTAATAGAAATCCCTGCGGTAAGCAGATGATGCGGGTTGAAACCGAGCGGGATATTTTGGGCGGCTTGGAAGCTGCGGACCAGCAATCCCGCTCCAATCAATAGGACACAGGCCAGCGCCACTTGTGCGGTCACCAGAGCGGATTGGGTGCGATGGCGCTGCGGACCGCTAGTCCCCGCGCGGCCACCTTCATCTTTTAGCCCGGGAGCAAGGCTAGCCCGAGAAAGATTCAAAGCTGGGAGGAGCCCTGAAAGCACTGATGTGAGCAGGATTACCACAAATACAAACAGCAACGCGTTCAGATCGACGGTGAGCTCCTGAAAACGATATAGACCCGGCGGACTCAGCTTTTTTATAGTCTCAGCAGAACCAAGAGCAATCGCCAGGCCGAGTATGCTGCCGAAGAACGTTAGAACCATTGTTTCCAGAAGAAGCTGAGCAATCAGCTGCCGCCGACTGGCGCCGAGGGCAGTTCGCACCATCATCTCCCGGCGACGGTGCAAACCGCGCGCAAAAAGAAGATTGGCGACGTTCGCGCTGGAAATTAACAAGAGACAACCAACGGCAACTCCTAAAAGCCACGTGGTGGCTGCATAATCGTTTACCATGCTATCGAGCAGCGGGATTATGCGAAGTCCATAGCCTCGATTAGTACCCGGGTACCGGGCTGACAGGTTGGTATGGATGGTCTCGAGGTCCGCTTGCGCCTGCGCGACACTCACTCCAGGCTTCAATCGGCCAAGGCAAAGAAAAAAATGGATGTCCCGAAGCGCCATGGCATCACCGCGATTGGTAGGGAACAATCCGAAAGGGGCAAGAGTATTGGCCGGCACGTAAACATCGGTTGCAGGCGGGCCCCAGTCGTTTACTTGAGCAGGAACCACCCCGATCACCTGAAAACTGTGTTCACTGAGGGTGATATTCTTACCAATGATCTCCGGATCAGAATGAAACCGGGTCTTCCAACAACGATCGCTTAGGACCGCGAGCAGAGGCCCGTTGGGAATATCCTCCTGATCAGTGAACACACGACCGAGAACAGCCGGGAGGCCGGTCACCTTAAAAATGGTGGGAGAAACAAAACCAATCTGGAGGTGTGCTGGCTCCTTATCGCTGCTCAGATCAAGACTGTACCGGCCCACCACAGCCAATGCTGCGAACGTATGCTGAGCAGCGCTCATATCGACGTAGTCAGGATAATCAACGGCCATGAACGGGTTGTTCTGGTAAGGCTCACAAACCCGGACCAGCCGATCAGGCTCCGGATACGGCAGCGGCTTAAGGATAACCGCATCGATCAAGCTGAAGATGGCGGTGTTAGTCCCGATGCCGAAGCCCAGGATGAGGACGGCTATGATGGTGAAACCTGGCGATTTTAGCAGGACGCGGATGTTTTGGCGGAGATGGCGCACGGGGGAGTAAGAGGTGAAAAGTGAAAGGTTAGAGGTGAAAGGTTAGTAATCAGTAGGTCAGTGATCAGTGCGGGAGCTAGGAGTCTGTCTTTGTTTGTGATCTTTGTGTTCTTTTGCGGCTATCTGTCATTTGGGATTTGTCATCTGTCATGCGCTTCGCCTTGGCTATCGGCTATTGATCATGCGCGTAGCGGCCCCTGGGTCCGGTTGGCCGGTGATGGTAAATCCCGGCGATTTGAGCAATAGCCGGAGCGTGTAACGCAAGGACGGCAGTAGGCGATCCATGGTTTTGCGAGGGTTGTCCTGTTATTAGGGCGCAGCTTACATGCCAACTCGATACCGGCAGACATCGGCGCCGGTAGAGATGCTAAAAAATTATATCTCTACCGATAAACTCTTGTGCTAGAGAACTAGTCGCGTGCAGAGCAGTACTCGGGACCAAAAGCCACCGGGGACTCGAATGTCCCAAAATGAGAGCAATTTGTCTCATTTTGAGACGCTAACTTACGAAAGCGCTTCGAACACCAGTTGCAATGCGCCCTTAACAGCATTCGTCCACGCTGCAACCGTGGCTGGATCGTTCTCCTCAGGATCATCCCAATTTATGGTAAACGCGGTAAAGACCCAGCGGTTGGAAAAGAACATCCCACCTGCGTAACCTAATGCGTGGTCTCCTGGGTAATCAATACTGCCACCTTTGCCGAACCCGGTTGCACCCAACGGCACCAGCAGGCGGACTGCACCCCCAAGGCTTAGAATGAACTGAAAGGCGTCCAACGTTGCCGCAGCCAAGAAGAAGTCGCCGACTAACGCGCGGGAATAGTACGAAACTAAATCGTTCGCCGAGGACGCCAAAGTAATCGTATTGTTGAGGGGCGGGTTAACAAGTGGAGCGTTGGTTAGACTACTGGAGCGGAGGCCTGTCCCTAACCAGCATCATCCGAACAGCTTGATGGGGATCCGCTAAACCCGATTTTGGTAAATTGTTGGGCATATTTCTCCGCCCAGTCGCCGTTCTCGGATTCGTTTTAACCGAGGTGAATCCAGACAGACTTTGTATGCGTGACGGTCAGCAAAGTTTCAAGACATTTATCTCGTCCGGTGCCGGACTGTTTGAACCCGCCCCAAGGCTGAGTCATATCGCCGTGGTCAAAGCAGTTAACCCAAATCACGCCGGCATCGATGTCCCTGGCCATTTTGTGAGCTGCGGTCACATCAGAGGTCCAGATCCCGGCAGCAAGGCCGTATATCGAATCGTTGGCGATATTTACGGCCTCATCGAGGGTCGAGAAACCGAGTACGGCGCCAACTGGTCCAAAGATCTCTTCCTTGGCGATCTGCATCTGATTGTTCACTTCGCTAAACAAGGTCGGCGCCACATAGGAGCCGCGGTTGTAGCCTGCAGGGATATTTCCCCCAAGCACGAGTTCAGCACCCTCTGTTTTGCCGATATCAATAAACGAAAGAACCTTTTGTTGTTGGCTCCGGCTTACCAGAGGGCCCATGGTGGTAGCGGGATCAAGCGGATCACCTAATCGTACCGTTGCTCCTACTTTTTCCTTAAATCGTTCGATGAATTCGTGGCGAATAGTCCCGTCGACTAAAATCCGGGATCCGGCGCTGCACATCTCGCCTTTGTTCCCGTAGATTCCGTTGACCGCGTAGGCGACGGCGACGTCTAGATCTGGAACCTGGGCGGTGATGATCTGCGGTGATTTACCGCCGGTTTCCACCGTAACGCGTTTCAGGTTCGATTCACCTGCGTAAACCATCATTAATTTGCCGACCGTGGTGGAGCCAGTGAAGCTGATTTTGTCGACATCCATGTGTAGAGCCAGCGCTTTCCCGACAATGCTACCGGCACCGTGCACTACGTTGAATACGCCCGGCGGGCCGCCGGCCTCCACGAACAGTTGAGCCAAGAGGGTAGAGGATAACGGTGATAGTTCGGCCGGCTTCAGCACGACGGAGTTACCTGCCGCTAACGCCGGGGCCACCTTCCAGGCGTTCATCAGTAACGGATAGTTCCAAGGTGTGATACACGCCACTACCCCCAGCGGCTGGCGCAGAATGTAATGGAAGGCATCGGACGCCGTGTTGGTAACGACTCCCTCGATTTTGTCGATGGTTTCTCCGAAGTATTGAAAGGTCAGCGCTGCGGCTGGGACATCGCCCGTGAGCATTTCTACCACCGGTTTGCCAACATCCAGCGAATCGAGCAGAGCAAACTCGAGCGCATGCTCATCGATCAAGTTCGCCAAACGATAAAGAACCTCCATGCGGGCGCGTGGTTCCATGCGCGCCCAAACACCGGACTTAAACGCTTTGCGAGCCGAGGCTACCGCAAGATCGACATCTTCGCCGGTCCCTGCCGGCACCGTCGCTAAGACTTGATCATTTGCCGGATTGACGGTCTCGAATCGAGCTCCAGAATTTGTGTCCACCAACTCTCCGTTGATGAACATGCGCGTTTCCGGTTTTAGGGCCGCAGCGTACCGCCGAAATTCATCGTAACTCAGCGCTCTGGCTTCTTTAGCGTTCATCGCCAAAATCCTATTTAGATCCGCAGATTACTCAGATTACGCAGATTTCTTTGGGGTTGAGCTAAGGTGTTGCGTCATGGGACCAGACAAAGCGCTGGTGCTGCAAACTTGTAGCTCCGAAGTTGAAGACCAGGCCCCTTTGGTGCCGGCCAGCTTTCAAGTAATTTAGAACTTGAGCTGTCTCTACGTCGCCGAGTTTGCCCAAGGCTTTGAGCTCGACGATGATTGAGTCGTAACAAAGCACGTCAGCTCGATAGGATGAGCGGAGTTCTCGGCCTTTGTAAAAAACCGGCATCGCGGCTTGGGGATAGAAAGGAATTCTTCGATCGGTGAGCTCGAGTTCGAGCGCCTCCTGGTACACCGGTTCCAGAAAGCCGCATCCGAGTTCCTTATGAACCTCCAGCGCCGCTCCAATGATTTGATAGGTTTGATCATCCATGCGAAATAATAACATATTAACATAATGTTCTCTACGTCGAATCTCAACCCCGGCGGTACCATTACTCCCAAAACAAAATCTGCGTAATCTGTGTAATCTGCGGATCTTTTCGTTTTTGCCGGTTTCTCAAAGATCGAGCACAACCTCCCGTTCCCCGCCGGAAGCGGTCTGGGCCAGATCAGAGCGAGGAATCGAGCAACAGAGCAAAACTTCGCCTGGGCCGCGCACCGCCACCGGTTCTTCCAAGTAATCGACTGCGCCGTTGCTAATGCGCGTGGTACAGGTCCCGCAGATACCGGAGCGGCACCCGAACTTCGGAGCTAAACCGATCGATTCGGCAAGCTCGAGCAAAGTGCCTTTGTCGCGTGACCATTCGGCGGTGGTTCCCGATTTGGCAAACCGAACCCGGACCGGAGGAACGTCAGCGTGACCAGGCTCGATCACTGTTTGCGGCCTTCTTTCCGGTTTCAGAACCGTTGCCGGACCGAAGGACTCGTAATGGATTCGTTCCTCCCGGACGCCGATTCCGGTGAGGCCATCATAAAGCGATTTCATGAAGGGCGGCGGACCACAGAGATAAAAGTCGTAGTCGCCAAACGGGAGCATCTGTTTGAGTGTTTCGATGCTGATCCATCCAACGGAATCGCACTGATTATCCGGTCCTGCGTCAGGCTCCGGATGACTGTAGGCGATATGCACTTTCAGTCCCGGATGCTGGCCGGTGAGATCCCGGATATGCTTGGAGAACGCGTGCACCCTGTGGTTATGAGTACCATGGATGAAGTAAGCAGGTCGAAACTTCCCCGTGCGGCGCCCCTCGTCGACCAGGTATTCAGCCATCGCGATCATTGGGGTAATGCCGACGCCGCCAGAAATCAGTACCGGTATTCGACCGTTAGAATTGAGAATAAATTTACCCCGGGGTGCAGCCGCCTCCAGTCGAAAGCCGGGCTTTGCATTGGCATGCAAAAACGGTGAGACCAGTGCGTTTCCTCCTTCGCGGCGGATACTCAAGCGATAGTGATCGGCATTTGGAGCAGCCGAAAGTGTGTAAGTGCGTAACGCAGGCTCTTTTTGCCCGGGGATCGTTATCCGAATCGGTAAAAACTGGCCCGGTTCCCAAGGTTGAAGCGCCTGGCTGTCCGGACGCCGAAAATAGAAGGAAGTGATAATATCGCTTTCGGGCTCCACCTTAAACAATTCTAACTCGACATAAGCGCTCCGCTCAGTCTCTGAAGCCGCTGAAGAGGTCGGAGCGACCGAGATCGTTTCCGAAACTCCCCGCACGTCTTCCGCCATCGATTTGAGCGCTGTCGCGTCGCCGGCGACCGCGCTAGCAACCAGCTTTTGAAAATGACCAACCAGATGCTCAGCCCGGGTCAGAAACCTGCCCCGTTCCGGTATGGCCGCTCGCAATCCGCGCTGGACCGAGTCGGTAAGGACATCATCTTCGAGGCCGACCTGAACGTTGAATCCAATCAGTTCTTGCGCGAATTCCTGCGAGACACCAGGGCCGAAATACTGTTCAGAGAAGCCCTTCGTGCCATTGGGGCCATTTGGTATCCAGACATCGATCGAAAGATTCGGGAACCCAGGATTGATATTGACCGTCATGTTTGGCCAGAGCAGGTGATATTGGGCTTGGGCGACTTCACCTCTGGCGTCGTAAATCTTGACCTGGCTTTTACCTTCCAACGCGGACTGCCGTACCTGACCGACCTGACTCATGAACCAGCCGTGCACACCGAGATTGTAGTTCTCCGGTAAAACATCGATCGCGGCGCTGAAGCCCGGATGGGCTACGGCGCAGTGATAACATTCGAGATAATTCTCGAGCATGGTCTTCCAATTAGAGTAGGACTCCCATTCTCCGCGCTCGTACAAAACCAGAGAATCAAGATCGATCCCGCTCCCAGCAACAATCTCAAGCAATTTGCCGAATTGGGTCTTTACGGGTGAGGCACTCGGATCTGCGTTGACAAAAACCCACGGGCCCAGCGTATCGACTTTGAGCGGCAGAAGCGGATAATCCTCAAGTCGAAAGTTAGGTTCTGTCGCCGTTCGCGGCGCACCCTTCAGGCGGCCCGTTAGATCGTAGGTCCAGGCGTGATAACCGCATTGCATCATTTGGGCATTTCCACAGCCCTTCATCACTTCGTGCCGGCGATGCCGGCAAACATTGTTCAACGCGGTCAGACCGCCTTCGTTACGGATTACCACGGCGGGGATACCGCCCACATAACCGGTGATATAATCGCCGATATTGGTTAGCTGTTTGAGCGGGCCGATGTAATTCCAGCTTTTCCTGAAGATCTGACTAATCTCTCGGTCAGTGATCGAGGGATCGGTATACCAATACGCGGGTAGGCTTTCACCACGGTCGAGGCCGGCTACCAAGCCGGCTAGGTTTTCACTAGATTGGTTCATATTATTTTCGCTGGTTTTTCGCTATTCCCATTAGCTAAAGCTTCCGATGCGGGTGCTGGCGTGCCTTTTATCAGGAGTGGAAGGGAGAGAACCAGGACCGCAGAAACGCACAACAAGGTTTGATAAAATTGGAGGTGCCCCGCTGCAGTTGCTACGGCATTACTGGCCATCATCCCTATGGAGTAGGCGATGTTGTAGACTGCATAGACCGCCGTGTAACAACGGAGCCCGCGCCGGTCAACCGCGTTGCCGAGTTCTGCGGAAGTCGGGTTAAGCATGAAGGCAAACGACATGCTGACCAGACACAAACCGAATCCAGTAAGGACGATTCCTGGTAGGAGTCCAAGGAGCGGCAGAGTAATCGCCATAGCGAGGGTACCGCCAGCAATCACGATTTTAGTCGGCGCCAGGGTAGCGACCCGACTCACCACCGGAGTAATCAGCCCAAAAGCGATCGTTGATATGGTGAAAATCATCCCAATCGTGGAAGGAGTTGCCTCGGATCGGCTGAGATGTTCGGGTAGAAGCGGCTCCACAATTCCCCAGCCGAACGCGGCCAGGGCGACGGCCAATCCCGGCACCAACACTGATTTATCCACCAACAGCGCAAATAGTTCCGCGTTAGACCCGCGATAAGTTACTTTTCCCGGTAACAGAAAGATGCGTTGCACCGCATCGATCCCGACTAAGACAATCAGAATAAGAAACGGCAACGCGTAGCCGCCGGCTTGATAGAGGAATCCGCCGGCCACAGGTCCTAGCACCGAACCGGCCGTGCTACCCGCGAGGGCTAAACCCATCATCTGAACCCGGTTTTTAACGTAACCTTCCGCGATCAGCGCCAGTCCGGCGGTCCAGGTAGCGGCGGACGCGGCGCCCTGGCAAACACGAGCCAGCAATACCAGGGGAAAATTGCCGCCGAACCAGAATAGAAGCGTGGCCGTTAGGGATAACAGGACCCCTAAGATTACGATGCGCTTGCCGCCGATCTGGTTACCCAGCAGTCCGAAAACTGGGGTGGCAACAAAGACACCGATAGCGTACCCGCCATAGAGCAAAGCAAGTCCCTCGTGACCACTAATTTGAGCAGGAGAGTAAGCCGTCAGCGGTACAACCAACCCATAGATGAAATAATCCAGGAACAGCGCATACGTAATAACGTAAAACACTTTCCAGGAACCTAGCCGCCTGAACGAACCCAACATTGGACATTAAGACCAAACCAATTAGCTCCTGCCGAAGAGCCGCAGATACAAAAGCGTCCTGGAAAAGAAACGGGGTCGTCCTGAGCGAACAAATCGGGGGGGAGAGCTGTAAGCTTAGTACTTCAAGATGACGAGTTCAAGAAGTTCTAGGAATTCTAGGATTTCTAGGAGTCCGGGGAGTTCTAGGAGCACGACCGTGGAGCGTTGCCTCGGTTCCTCCTCGGCCTTAAAACCGTCGTTCTCGAAAGCGTGTTCTTAGGGAGCGCTTCGAATTGGTCTGCAGCCGTGGAGGGGAGCCGCTTTGTAAGATGGCAAGTCTATCGGTTTCTAGCAGGCGGCTCCCGGAAACGGTCCCTGATGCGTTTGTTCTATCAACTCTGCAAGCCCCGTTTTCGAAAGGCCGAGCGGCGATGGAACACGCTGGGTCCTTCCCGGGAGCCGCCTGCTAGAAACCGATAGACTTGCCATCTTACAAAGCGGCTCCCCTCCGGCGCGCGGCACACCAATGCCGTACGCTGGGACCGAAACCGGATTCGAGGACAGCTTGTCCGCCGAAGCCCAGGCTCTATTTCGTCACCCGCCCAAAGTCGGCCTCGCAAGCGAGGCGCGCTCCACAAGAAGTAATCGGCAAAGACGGAAGGACGAGAACGAAGCGCCTTCTAAGTTTTGCGCCCTTTTTGCGGCGATCCCCAATCTTCGTATAGTCCTCCCGACTTCAGAAATGCCAGCAGATGTTTTTATCAGCCATTCAACCAAAGACAAAACGGTCGCCGAAGCTGTTTGTCACGAATTAGAAGCCAACGGCATCCGATGCTGGATCGCTCCTCGCGATATCGAATTCGGGTCGGACTGGACGGAAGGAATTACACACGGGATCGCCTCATGCAAGGTGTTCGTGCTGGTGTTCTCGGATTCCGCAAATACGTCGGATCATGTCCGGCGTGAAGTAGCCAAAGCGTTCTCACTCGGGTTGGCGGTGATTCCGTTTCGGACTGAGGACGTAGCGCCGAATCGGAGTCTCAGTTATTTCCTGGAGACGGTTCATTGGTTGGATGCATTCCCCTACCCGGCAGAAACCTATTTTGGTACGTTAGCCGATCAGATAAAGCGCTTGCTGGAACGACCTGCAGCCACCGGCGAGGACGGTGGACCAGCGGCGCAAACGATCGTCGCAGTCGCTGCTCCCGCGCAAGTTGGAGGCTCGCACCTGTCCTCCTCACCTACAGCGAAGGAAGAAGCGAGACGGGCTCCAGGCGTGCCGACCCCTTCGGCCGCACAAGCGGGGCGCGCTCCACGGAAGGGCGCGGGATTGAGGCGAACGTTTCTCAGATTTAATTTGGTGTTCTTACCCATCTTGGCGGCGGTTGTCGGCGGCGCAGCAGCGATTATCCACAGCCAACTGGAAAGCTACGCTCAACAGCAGATTGTGGCCGTAGCCCAGGTCATGTTAGAGACAGCCAAAGCATCACGGAAATATACAACCAAGCAGATTGCGCCCTTATTAGAAAGTCTGCAGTCATCAGATCAACAGTTTCATCCGCAATCGATCCCGTTTTATGCGGCTACAGAAGCATTCAATTATTTCCGACAGGCGCACCCCGATTTCGCTTACAAGGAAGCCGCGCTGAATCCCACTAACCCTCGGGATCGAACGGTGGATTGGGAAGCGGATATTGTGAACGCGTTTCAGAAGGACACCTCAAAAACAGAGCTGACCGGCCAGCGAGACACCCCTCTCGGGCCCTCTCTCTTTATCAGTACTCCGATCAAAGTCGATGACGCCAGTTGTCTAGAATGTCACAGCACGCCGGATAAAGCGCCTCCCGGCATGGTCAAACTTTATGGGAGTGCAAATGGGTTCGGGTGGCAAGCGGGTGATATTATTGGGGCGCAGATCGTCAGTGTGCCTGCCGCGCTAACGGAAAAAATCGCGAGCAACGCGTTCCAATCGATCTTTTGGTGGCTGATCGGCAGCGCGATTGTCCTGTTTGCTGTAGCGAACGGAGCTCTGTTTTGGGTAGTACGCCAAGGAAGAGGCACATGATCCAGGCGGGCGCTGGAACAAATTGCCAAATGACAAATTTGGAGGGGAGCCGCTTTGGCGCGTTCTAGACGACCCCACCGATATTTTCCCGACGTTGATTAGTCCGAAACGTGAAGTAAACAAGCGGCTCCCGGGAATAACCCAACGTTCGGCAGCTCTGCCGGCCAAAGTGGAATGAACAACAAGAACAGAACGAATCCGCCCGGTGATAGCCTACGCTGGGTAATTCGCGGGAGCCGCCTGTTTTCGCACCTGTCGGTTGTTCCCGCGCAGGGAGTAACAGGGCGAGAGCATTAGATATGCTCCAAAGCGGCTCCCCTCCAGTGCGCTCACTTTGCAATGACAGCTTGCACCGCAGCGACGGCATCGATTAAGCCAAAGCCATCGCCCGGCTGGTAGACGTGGGTTGCGGGGCCCGGCTTAAAAGCCCCAGAGATCGTCTGGCTCGAGAATCCGGACAAATTGGCGGTGAAGGTTGCGCCATTAGGAAGATCCAGAGCATCGACTCCTACTCCATAGGCGCTCTGGGTAAAACCTTTAAAACTTCCGGCCTCATTTTGTCCGACAGTGAAGCTGATGGAGGCCCCGTTCGTGAACACACCTTTCTTAAACTTAAGCGTAAACGTTGACGTGGCGCTGGAAGGAGATTCGACGGTCACTTCTGAGGAGCTGAATCCGTCTGCGGAGCCAATAATAAAATCTGCTGAGGTTGTATTAAAGACCAGACCAGCCGGGGAACCGTCGACGGTTACGCTATCAATGTATTCGTCGGATGGACCGAAATAATTAATGGTTAGGTAGTTCGGGCCGAAATAGAATGAGCCCAGCGCAGTAACCGAGATATTGCTTCCGCCATTCGAGCCATGAAAAGATGCTGATTCTTCAAAGCCACGTCGGGGCAACGCCGTATTTTCGAGCACCGATCTCACCCGGTCAGCATCGAGCGAAGCGGGTCCTCCGGCAGCCTGCAACATCAGCGCAACTACACCAGCGACGGTTGGCCCAGACGCGCTGGTGCCGAAAAATGCGAAAGGATAGTCATAGTAGCCCGGCTTATAAAAGAAAGTAGTAATAACGCCGTCTACCCCTGCCACCTCGGGCTTTAGCCGCACCTCGGGCGTGCTCAGGCGGACTCCGTTTTCATCGAAATAGATATAGGCTGGTCCCGGCGTAGTGTAGTTCTCTAGCTCAGGCTGATACGGCGGTTCTGGTTTCCAGTTAAAGACATAGGCTGCCACTCCGATAGCCGACGCGGCGGCCGGATGCCCGTAAATGATGGGGACGTTCAAGGGAGCCGGTTGAAAATAGGTACCGGTCAGAATGCTTAATCCGTCCAGGCTGGTATACATTGCCAGTTGATGAGTGGCGGGTGGCGGTGGAGCCTTAGGATCGGTCTGCGTGGTCTTGGTAAAGGCAATCTGATAAGCGGTACCCAAGTTCAGGCTCCCGGTGTACTTGAAAGGTTCCTGGGTTTTGAAGGCATTGCGAGTGCCGCTCAACGCGCGCAAAAAGTTACCGTTTGCATCAAAAACCAGAAAATTATAGTTGGTGGTGATCCCGTCGTCCTGATCGAACAAATCATCCCATTGTAGAAAAAGGTTGTACAGATACTGGGAAGGCCCGGGTACAACCAAAGTCGTGACCGGTTCAGAACCGCCTTCGGGATTCCAGTTGTGCCATCCGCCAGCTGTCAACGCAGGATCCAGGTAATGAGGCGAGTTCTTATCGGTAACATCCAATTTAAGATTGCCATGCTGGCCTGCCGCCCGCACCTCAGCGTCGGACAGCTCGCGGTAGGCGCTGCGATAGCCGTTGTTACCATCATTACCGGCCGATGAAGTATAAATCACTTTCTTACCTGGCAAGGTTTTGCTCGTAACTACGGCGTCAACGGCTTGAGAAACGATGCCATCGGAAAAGACCGGCTCATCGTAATAGCCAAGGTCATCATCAATTACATCGCAATTCGCTTCAGTTCTAAGCCGAACGATATTATTGGCAAAACCGACTTCACTGTAATTGCCGGTCGCGAACGCTTCATTACAACTCGGCGCTTCCGCGTAAGCAATCTGACAGATAGCGCGCCCTTCATCGCTACCGGGCTTGCCCGGTTTACCCCAGTCCTGAAGGACATTAACAACTGGCAAATAACCATCTTTTTCATCCACCTCAGCGGTGGTCCGAGGCGGATGCTTAGCATATTGAGCCGTGTTGAAGCTGTCGGATAGCACACCGATGGTGATGCCGTTCCCGGTGAGCCCCTGTTGGTTGAGCACATCGGTTTGCAACACTTCGCGGCTCTGAGAAGAATATTTACCGGCCCGCTTGACGGGCTCGTGTTCCATGGTTAAAGCGCGAACTCCGAGAATACCGGCAATATTGTCCAGTTGATCCGTAGGAACATAAGCGGCCAGAATGCCGTGACGGTAGGTGGAATTACGATCGAGAACGACTCCTTGCAAAGATTGGAGGTGCTGCGCGACCTGGTCCAGCGAGCTTCGTCCATCCAATAGCACATGAACCAGCACGCGATCCTGATCGTCGAATCGCCCGCCGATGGCCTCTTTGTCTGTGTCACTGACCTTCGCGATTTGGGAATGCACACCCGAGGCGCCGGCCTCCGGCATCGACAACTTCGCGTGCTCAGACAAGGTTGCTAACCCCGAATCGAGGTTCTGCGCTGATTCAGCACTAAAAGCGGCGGAGGCAAACAAAAAGGAAGCAGAGATTGCGGCGTAACGGCTAAGGTTCATGAGATTGCTTCTAGGACGTCCCTGAAAAGCTTTTGGGATTCAACAGGTTCAATCAAAAGACGCAATGAGTTGTCAAAGGTTTTCCACGGATTCTATTTTTCACAACAAAGGCCGCAAAGGCCACAAAGAGGGATTTTTCTGTCTCCTATCTTTGTGGCCTTTGCGGCCTTTGTTGTGAAATTTTGGGCTTCGACTTTGCGTTCTTGCGTGATATCCCTGCGTTTCGCTGTGACTCTGGTACTTTGCGGCTTTGTTGTGGCTTTGTCTTTTGGCCGGACTAGGACTACAGAGCTTCCTTAAGGACTACGCGTCGGATTCCGTTCTTCAGAACGACCTCGTGAAAGTTGAACAAAAGGCCTAACGGCCTTTTGAGGAGCTTCATATAGCTCATGAGCTGGGCTTCGTGGATTGGGAGAATTTCTTGTACGGCCTTAAACTCAAGAATCAGGACGTCATCAATCAGAAAGTCGAGTCGCAAAGGTTCCTCGAAAACGAAACCTTTGTACTCCAGTTCAACCCTCAGCTCTCTTACATATGGAATCTGACGAAGCTCGCACTCCCGGCCAAAACACTTTTGTAAATCTCTTCGATTAAGCCGGGACCCTCGATCCGATGAACCTCTATAGCCGCCCCGATTACACCGCTGCTCCACACGTTAGCTTTCCGTAACGAATCCCACATTTCGTTAACCTAGTGAATCCGACACTCAACAACATAGTATTTATATGTTTTATTCTATCAAGAAAACGGAATCAACCACGGTCGTTCTGAACCTTTGTGGCCTCTGCGGCCTTTGCTGTGAAATTTTTTCAGTGGACCTCGACAACTGCGCGGACCGGCAGCCCGGTCCGCGCCTTGTCTCAAGAAGTCTCGCTGTGCCGGCTTTACTTTGTGGTTGCGGGCTTCGCAGTGGAACTGACGGCTTGCACCGCAGCAACGCCGTTGATCAAACCAAAACCGTCCACCGGACTATAGCCTGTCACCGGTGAGCCAATTAGAAACGGAGCGGTCACCGTTTCACTAGTTGAACCGGGCAATGTCGCGGTAAAGGTGGCGCCGTAGCCTAAGTCTTCAGACTCACAACCAATTCCGAACTGGTCCTGGGTGAAACCCGTAAATGTGCCAGCCACATCTTGACCGACCGTGAAGCTGATAGAAGCGCCGGAGGTAAATACCCCTCTTTTGAATCTCAGGGTAAATACCGGGGTTGCCTTGGACGGCTTTTCAACGGTGACATCCGATGCAGTGACCCCGATCGTCGGTCCTACAAGAAATTCCTTCGTATTAAATGTCAGACCTGGTTTCGACCCATCAATGGTTAAGGTATCAATCGATTGGCCGGCAGGACCGAAATAGTTCAAGGTGAGATAAGTCGGTCCGAAAAAAGATTCAGCCAGAGCGGTAACAGACACAAAACCGCCACTAACCGAGCCAATCGCCTGGGTCACCTCCGGAGTACTGTTTCTGGGCTCGCCGCTGTTTTCTAAGGCAGTTCGTACGGTGTCTAGACTAAGGGAGCTTGGCCCTCCGCCCTCCTGCAACATCAGTGCGACTACTCCGGCAACGGTAGGTGCAGCCGCACTAGTGCCAAAGAAGGCGAAAGGATAGTTGTAGTAGGGTGCACCAAAGAACGTGGTAAGGACACCATCCACGCCGGCCACCTCAGGTTTCAGGCGAGTTTGCGGGGCAGGCAACCGATTATTGTTTTCATCGAAATAAATGATTGCCGGACCCGGCGAGGTGAAATTGTCCAGCTGCGGCAGGAACGGCCGCGTCGGTCTCCAGTTAAACGCATAAGCGGCAACTGCAATCGCAGATCGAGCGGCGGGATGCCCAAAGATGTTAGGAAGAGTTAACGGAGCCGGTTGAAAGTATTTGCCGTACAGCTGGCTCGCACCGTCCAGGAACGTTAATAAAGCAAGCTGGTGGGTGGCAGGGATTGGTCCGGCCAGCGAGTCCGTTTTCTTCGATTTAGTAATTGCGATTTGGTAAGTCGTCCCCAGGGAGAGGTTACCAGTTTGCTGATAAGCTTCTTGGGTAACAAAAGTGTTACTCGTGCCGCTCAGCTCCGGGTGGTAGTTCCCATCGGCATCGAATACCAGGAAGTTAAAATCGGTGGTAATACCATGGTCCTCGAAGAATGGATCATCCCACTGGAAGAAGAGCATGTAAGAAAAGTTGGTCGGTCCGGGTGCCATGACGGCGGTGGACGGCTCAAACCCACCATTCGGATTCCAATTGTGCCAACCGCCGGCGGTCAAAGAAGAGGCTACATTGGTCAAGTTCAGGTTGCCGTGATTTCCGGCTCTTACAGAGGCATCGCTGAGATTCCGATAGGGATTTCGATAGCCATTGTTTCCTTCGTTGCCAGCCGAGGATGTATAAATAACTGGCTTGCCCGGTATGGTGGTACTATTGACAACCGTATTGACCGCCTGGGCGACATAGGTATCGGAAAAAACCCCTTCGTCAGAATAGCCAACATCGTCATCGATGACGTCGCAGTTCGCCTGGGTCCTGAGTGCAACGATATTATTGGCGAACCCAATCTCGCTAGCGAATGCGGTCGCAAACGCCTCATTAATATGCGGCGCTTCAGAATACACGATTTGGCAAATCGCCCGGCCTTCATCAGTGCCAGGATTACCTGGACCGCCAAAGTCCTGGAGAACGTTAACGACCGGCAGGTATCCCATTTTCACATCTTGGGCAGCGGTCGTGGCAGGAGGAGGCGTACCGAATTGGGCAGTGTTAAAGCTATCGGAAAGGACGCCGACGGTAATCCCGTCCCCGTTGAGACCTTGTTTGTTGAGGACGTTGGTTTGGAGGATCACGCCCGATTGCGAAGAAAACTTACGTCGTGCGATCGGAGGCGCTTCCATGGTCAACGCCCGAACTCCCTTAATCGTCGACGCGTTTTTGAGTTCGTCCGTCGGAACATAAGCGGCAAAGATCCCATGATGGAAATTTGGGTCCCGATCTAGCACCTGGCCCTGCAAGGACTCGATCTGTGCTGCAACGTCGTCAATGGAGGTTTGTCCGTTGAGCAGCACATGGACTAGGACGCGGTCCTGGGCGTCGAATCGGCCGCGGATTATTGCTTTGTCCGCAGCGCTCACCTTGGCAATTTGTCCGTGCACCCCGGCGGCATCGGCGTTTGGCATCGATAGGCCGGCATGTTGGGACAAGGTTAACAGCCAGCAATCGAGGTTGCTGGTTCCAGATTCTTCGGCACTGGAAACCAGGGCTGAGAATCCGAGGCAGCAGGCAAGGGCTAATGCAAACCTTAAGTTTGCTCGAGCGAATCGCTCGGTTAGGACTAATACACCATTAGCAGTCCCGGCTTTATCGTAGGAGTTATCGTTCATAAGTTGATGACATAAGGGGGAGAGGCCCCGGCAAACCCACCAAACAGCCTTTCAACCAGAAGAGACAAGCAATTGTCAAAGGTATTCCCGCAGATTGGATTTTATAGCAAGACCACCGCGTGCAGGAGCCGCAATCGAAAGCGCAGAAACCTCACGCAAGGACCCAAAGATGAATACAAACTTTCACAACAAAGGCCTCAAAGGCCGCCAAGATAAGAGACACAGAAATCCCTCTTTGTGGCCTTTGCGGCCTTTGCTGTGAACTATTTCTCTTAATTTGGGCCTCTTGTTGTGCCCTCCGTCACCCTGGCAAACGGAATTCGGCCACGACCGGGAGATGGTCGGATAGATCTAACATACCATCCTGACGGACTCCGTATTTTTCGACGGAAACGGAGGGAGCGGCAAAGAGATAGTCGAGGGTTCGGACGGGAATTCGTTTGGATTCTGAGCGCACTGTGTAGGTAAAGAATTGATCCATCGCTCTGTCAGTAGCGTCATGGACGGTGGGCACACCTTGATAACTCCGATAAATTTGAGTGATGGCAGAGGGTTCGGAGTACGTTCCTCGAGTTCCCACCGGCAGACGTGACCGCTGGCCTGGCGGCAATAGATTAAAATCGCCTCCGATGATCCACGGCCGATTCCGCTCATCCAGATGAGCGAGGAAGTGATGAATCTTGTTCACTTGCCGGTCCATAACGTCGGTGCCGTGCGGGAACGCATCCAAATGCGTGTTCAGCATCGCCAGCACTCCGCCATCGCGACTCGGTACTTCCACTTCGAGAATGGCTCGCTTGAGATTGAAGTCGTTGGCGATCGGATTACCTGGCCGCAGCGGTAAACGATACCTGCGGGCGGCTCCGAGGCGGTATTTTGAAAAGATCACAAGCTTGGTCCCGGCAGAGCCCCAGATCTTTGGGTGAGGTACAAATCTCGAACGCCAATAGTCCGCAGTTACATAGTTCCGCAAATCGAGAGGGAGAGCGTCGCGCAGCAAGCTCACTTCATCCAGATAGGCAGTTCTGCGCGCGCCAGCGTCAACTTCTTGCAGCAAAACGAAGTCAGGCTGCTCCTCAGCAACGAATTTAGCGAATCGGCTGATGGTCGTGTACACGTCTTCAGGGTTCACCAGTGTGTCCGGCCCACCGTCATAAAAGAAATTGTAACCAGTACCGGCAAAGAACTGGGCATTATAAGTGATCACCTTGATGGCTTGGCCCGGGGAGAGCACGGGAGCCCCGCCGCAATTATGAGGGTGCATCGTTTCAACCGGCCGAGGATGATAGTTCAGAAATCGAGAAAGCAGGTATCCTCCGGCGACTAGCGCGCCCAGCGTAATCAACGTTTTATCTAGTTTGTCGTCTGCGTGATAGTCGGGTAGCGGCTTCATGACATGGACAAGTTAGACCACACGTCGGGGGGCGCAATTGGCGGCGTGGCGTTTGGCGTTCGGCGTTCGGCGTTCGGCGTTCGGCGTTCGGCGTCGCTCGTGCTCGACGAATCAGGGGCGCTGGCACGGATAGGACTTATGGGACCAATGGGACTTATATGATGCATGCAGGTCCTCTTGGTCTCATAGGTCCTATCCGTACCACCGCGCTGACTCGACGAGCACGAAAAAGCGCATCATGGCGCGTTGATCACATATTCGTAGCGGGAGAGATGATACGGGCCGACATCGCGGTAGCTATGGAAGCGGAAGCCGAATCGTTCGTAGATAGCGCGAAGAGCTTGGCGATCGGCCTCACAATCCAGACGCAAATAAGAACGACCTAGAGAAGCCGCGTGATTCACCGCCCAATCGAGCATCTTGGTGGAAACGCCTCTGCCAGCAAATTGCCGCCTTACGGCGATTCGATGCACGTAGGCTGCATCGTTCCCCGGTAGGTCAGGCCAGAAACGAGCATCTTCCAGTTGGAACTTAATCGTGCCGGCCGGTTCTCCGTCGTAATGGGCGAGATAGAACAAACCGGCTTCAACGTCGTTATGAACCCGATCGGGATTTAACTCCTCATCACGCCACATCGTGCGGCCAGTGGTCCGTAGCCAGTCTGCTGCTTCCTTCAGAATGGTCGATACGGTAACGAGGTCGGCCAAGGTAGCTTGCTTCAGTTCGATCATCGCGGTGGAGAGAGATCATTTTGTCCGTTGAAACATGACTGGCAGAATAAACTGCCGCTCTGATCCGGTGCAAACTTCCGATTCTCTTTCGCCCAACGCGCCGAAGCGGCTCCCAACCGTGCTGGCCCGCTGATGGGAACGATGTCAACGATTCGTCCGTTCTTCACTGTGATCAGCAGACGAACCGGATCTCGAATCACCGAAGGCGACACTACCGGCGACGGTTTGGTCGCAATCGAGTCGTGTTGCCCGGATTCGCCTCCTGCTAAGACCGGCGGTGGTTGGTTGCAGAGGACAATTACCTGTGCGCCAGAACCGCCCGCTGGTAATTTTATCCCAGGAAGGCATGCCACCTGTATCTCGGGAAGTTTCGGCCTCGCAAGCCGAGGCGCGCTAGCTCGGCAACCCAGCTTCCGTCGCGCGAAGACTGCGCCCAATGCCGTACGCCTCAGACGATACGCCTCACGCGTTGACCCGTCATCTTTAATTGAAACGATTTCATCGTTGCAGAGCCCTTTTTTTTGTGGAAGTGAAAATGCGGGAACATGGAAGCAAAACAAGAAAATCAAACTCAAACACCGGTTATCAGCACAGGACGGCGCAGAAGAAAAGATCCAGCGGAAAATCTGCTGACCCACCTGACTCACGATATCGGAGGATTGCTTAAACTCTTGTGGTTTGCGGTTGGGTCGTTTGTGTCGTTCTTCGGAGCGGTAATGACGACCATGATACCGATGAACTCGAGCGTGCGCTACCTCTGGCTCGGTTTCTGCCTGGCTACAGCCGCGATCTCACTCGTCTTGATGGTCAAGGCGCTGTCTACACCGGTAGTGGAAGAATAAACCTGCTTCCCCCCAGAACTTCTTTTAGCGATTGGTGAGAAGTGATTGGTGATTCGGCGCCCAGCAATCGCTCGCCTGCGAAAATCCCGACACCCGCTCGGCTTCTAGTTTAGCCTCGGGCGAACTCAGTCGACTCGCTTGGAGAAGTCCGCGAGGAAGACGATAACTTCCGCATGGAAAAATCGGCAGTTAAAATCCGCGAAGCCGAAGGCCGAGATGCGCCTGCAATTCATGAGCTGTATCGCCAACTAGTAAGGCCGGTTGCGCCGGAGGTTCAGGTTGATGTGCGCGCCGAACGTATCGAACAGATCAAGAGTGATCCTCACAATTCTCTGTGGGTACTGGAGTGCGAAGCCGGCGTGGTTGGCACCGCATTTGTCACGCTTTGTCTGGACCCCATGCACAACCGGCAGCCTTACGCCGTATTAGAGAATTTTGTGATCGATGAACGATATCGTAACAGCGGGCATGGAGCCCGGCTCATGCGTCACGTCGTGGATTTCTGCCATCGGGCCGATTGCTCGAAAATCATGCTGCAAAGCCACGGGTCACGTTCACAAGCGCACGCTTTCTTCGAGGCCCAGGGATTCTCTGCGGCCAATAAGAAGGCATTCGTGAAGTACCGGGGACATGGAGGTGAGAACTGATCGGTGATTGGTGATTGGTGATTGGTGGGCCGGGAGATCGTGGTCGGTCGGCAACCTTTCGCAAATGCTGGCGCGCCTTCAGCGCTCGTCGCCTTAATTCGACGTCCTAGGCCTCGCAGACTCAGCCTCCGGCGACCACTCAGCCCGGACGACCATAAGATACCCCCTTGAAGGGTCTGCGGCATTATGCCAGTCTCTGCACTTATCTTTTCCTTTACAGAACAACGAATGCGTCGCTGCATCCTTTTCCTTTTCGCTATTCTCCTTCTGGCTGGTTGCCAGCATCGTCATCGTCACGAAGGACAACAACCACAAGCACACGTGCCGGTAGGGCCGCGCCAGGTCACGATCCAGTTTCTGGGGCACGCCAGCTTCCTGATTACCTCGTCTCTCGGGATCAATATCCTGACCGATCCGTTCAATCCTTCAGTCTTACCCTATCCGGTTAAAGCCGGAGAAGTTCCTTCGGATATCACCTTGGTTACCCACGAAGACGAGACGGCAAACTTCACCGACATGGCATCAGGGTCGCCAGTGATTCTGCGAAGCTCGATGGCAAGCGGCGTTAATCGCGCTAACGGCGTTTTGATTCGAGGGGTCCGCACCAGTTCAGAGAATCCGTCGGCCGCCATTAAGCTGAATGTGGCTTACGTTTGGTCGATGGACGGGATTCGCCTCTGTGACCTGGGAGCAATCCAAGACGCCATCACGCCAACCGAGGCGATCAGCATTGGGCACGTGGATGTTTTGTTTTTACCAGTGGGCGGGCCACCAGAGTTTACGGACCAGATGCGCAAAACCACGGTCGACCGCCTGCAGCCGAAGGTCGTTATCCCGATGATGTATTCGACGGCTTTCTCCGGGAAGGTGCCTCTCCGCGGTTTGGGAGAGTGGTTGTCACGCCAGTCCCTTGTGCAACGAGTTCCTAACAAATTCACGATTGCGCCAAAAGATCTCCCGAACGAGACCACCGTTTTTGTGCCGGCCGTACCTTAGACAATGAAAGTCTTAGTTGTTGGGGCTGGAGGTCGTGAACACGCTCTCGCGTGGAAGCTCCACCAGTCCGAGAGTGTGACCGGAGTTTATGTCGCACCTGGAAACCCCGGCACAAAGGAACTCGCGACAGCCGTCCCTATCCCGGCGGATGATATCCCAAGACTCGTACAGTTTGCGCGAGATACGGCCATCGATCTGACTGTGGTCGGCCCCGACAACCCACTGGCAAACGGGATCGTAGACCAATTTCAGCTAGCCGGTCTGAAGATTTTCGGTCCGGCTAAAGCCGCAGCTCGGCTGGAATCATCGAAGAGCTTTGCCAAGGAATTCATGGCTCGCTATGGCATCGCAAGTCCGGGTTTTGCGGTTTGTGATTCGGTTAATCAAGCGATTCGGGCAGTGGAGCGTTTCGGCTTTCCTACGGTGATCAAAGCGGACGGACTGGCACTAGGCAAAGGGGTAGTTATCGCCCACAACACACGAGAGGCGGAACAGGCCATCCATCGGATCATGGAAGAGCGGCTGTTCGGTGACGCGGGCAACCGGGTCGTGGTCGAGGAATTTCTGCAGGGAACCGAGTGTTCGATCCATGCGTTGGTGGATGGCCAAAATTATTGCTTGTTCCCCACAGCTCAGGACCATAAAGCGCTTTACGACGGCAACCATGGACCCAACACCGGCGGGATGGGAGCGTTTAGCCCTTCACAAAAGCTCTCGGCTAGCGACCTGACCCTCATTGAACGGGAAATACTTGAACCCTTCTTGCGCGGCATCCAGGCCGAGGGAATCCCTTACCAAGGTTTGCTATTCCCCGGGTTGATGCTGACGAAGCGAGGGCCGGCGGTACTGGAGTTTAATGCCCGATTCGGCGATCCAGAGACTCAGGCTCTTCTTCCAAGGCTCTCCAGCGACTTGGTCGAACTCTTGGAGGCTACAATCTCCGGCCGGTTGCGTGAGGTCACTCCACGCTGGAGCCCGGCAGCCTCCGTCTGCGTAGTCTTGGCGTCCCGGGGTTACCCGGACCGGGCCGAGACCGGCAAGCCGATTGTAGGGTTGCCTGAAGTCTCTGCTTTGAAGGATGTGTTGGTCTTTCATGCCGGAACCCGAGTGCAAGAAGGTCGGATTGTTACTTCGGGCGGACGGGTACTGGGGATCACCGGGTTGGGAGATTCGGTTCTGAGCGCTCGCCGTAAGGCCTACGATGCCGTTGGCATGATTGAATTCGACGGATGCTATTTCCGGCGGGACATTGGGGAAAGGTGAGGCCAAATCGTGGGCGGCGGGAGGCTCAGCCACGAAAAACAGGTCCCCGTTGGACTAAGAGCAAAATGCGGTTATTGCTTCCTACAATCCAAAAGAGATGAAGTACGCGTCCGTCGTTTCTGTATTGCTAGCAGGATTATGCTCCACAGCCCTGGCAGTTGAAAATCCCTCACCCAAGCCGACCGCCTCTCCGGCAAGCTCCGCTCAACCCGGTTCGTCCCACTTGATCGATCAGCTGGATCTTAACCAGCTAAAAGAGGTCCTCGACAACTTGCGCGAGAATTACGTCGATTCGCGAGCGCTAACGAATGACGAACTAAATCAGGCGGCCATCAAAGGATTACTGGCAAAGTTGGGCCCGGGCGTTCGTTTGCAGACCCGCTCCGAGTTCGAACGAGCCATCCCCGTGCGCCCGTTTCGCTACGAGGTCGTGTCAAATCGGTTCAGCTATATACGGCTGGGAACGTTGAAGGATAACACTTTGACCCAACTGGATAACGCACTCGGTGAATCACGGTCTAGGAACGTGGAAGGTTTGGTTGTCGATCTACGGACGGTTTCTGAAGATTCCGACTACGATTTGGCCAACAGCATCATCAGCCGATTTGTTGGCAATGGTGAACCAACCTTCGAGCTCACAACAAAGGGAACGGCCGAACCAAAAAAGTATGCGAGCAAATCAACGCCTCTTTACCAGGGACCGATCGCGGTACTAGTTGACCGGCAAACTGCCGGCGCAGCCGAGGTCATCGCTGGCGTCCTAAAAACGAAGGACCGGGCCTTGCTGATCGGCCAGACTACGGCAGGTCGGGCTGTAAAATACAAGACCGAGCCCTTAGGCAATCTGCTGGTTTCAGTAGCGGAAAGCGAAGTTCAGATTGCGGGTCTGCCATTGATTTTTCCAGGGGGACTGGCCCCGGATATTATGGTGAATGTGGCCCAAGACGCAGAAAATCAAGTCCTGGCCGACAGCGATTCCGGGCCTCTTGATCCATTCATCACGGATGAAGAACGGCCGGGTTTAAATGAAGCGGCTTTGGTCAACGGCACCAATCCGGAACTCGATGCCTACGAAGAACAGGAATCCGGCAAGACCCCCAAGCCCCAGTTGAAGGACGAGTGCCTGCAACACGCGATCGATTTTTTGATTACGCTGAGTCTGTATAAGAAGTGAGAAGTGATTGGTGAGAAGTGATTGGTGAGAAGTGATTGGGTGGAAGGTCGTGGAGCATGGTAAGGGGATGGGCCATTGCAACACCTAACGCCCGGCCACGACCCATTTCGGAGGGGAGCCGCATTAGAAACGCCGCGGCCTAGGATCGAGATAGGCCCATTGCGAGCCAGACGACAACACATGTGCATCCGCGGCTCCCTGCGCGCGTGAAACGGTCCAGATTGTTTCGACCCCAGCGTGTTGAGCAGGCGTTGGGTCCCCGGGGCGTCTCGTCTATCCCAACGCTGCAGCTGCAACGATTTACAGGCGTCGACCACCGTCCAGTCCGCCTCCGCCAGGCCTACGGCGCGACAAGGCTGCAACCCGGAATGCAACGCCCCTCCGTTCCAGGACGTGGTCGCCAATCCGACCAGTTACAATCTAAACCTGCACCCGCAGTAATATCTTATCGCAGCCGGGCACCGCGGCGATCAGGAGCGAGAGTAGCATTAGCCAATAGACTCGGCCTCGAGAGACCTTTATCTTTCGTTCGGGCGAAGGGATGTTTTTCATTTTGCCCAACGTTTCTATGCCGATCAGGACGGGCAACGCGCATGCGAACCGCACCCTGATTGGGCGGATCGCTCGCACGTATTGGGCGCCGGATTCAAGGTAACGCTGAGCGACGGAGCGCCATTCTTGAAAGATTGGTCCGACCAGGTTGGGATCTTCGGACAGGGCACCTTTAACTGGGAGATAGGAACGTCCGAGCCGCAGGTCCTGCGGGTAATCGCGCAGGATATTAACAAGCTGCAGCCCTTTGCCATACTGCGTCCCGAGGAGGATGATTTTTTCCGCGGACGTCCGCGAATATCGGGTCCAGGCGCGTAAACAAAGCTTGGTCCAAAACTCGCCGACTGAGCCGGCCACAAGGTAAATGTACTCCTCAAGCTCTTCCGGCGACCGCAGCGCGCGCAATGACGACGCAAGCTCGAAGCGCTCGATATCCAGGATCTGTCCGCGCATGATACTTCTGAGGACTTCGAGGAGCAGGCCTTGATCAATTTCTGGCAGCCGGCTAGCACAAGCCAAGATCTTGTCGAGTCGCTCGAGCAATATCCGTTCAGCACCATCCCGTTGCTGCTGAGCGCATTCTTTCAGCCCGCGCTGCAAACTCCCGTCCATGGTGAAAAGTTGTGCTCGTAACTGGTTGAGGATTTGTAAGCGATCACCGGCCGCAAGCGAGTTGGCATCAGCAATGGTGTCACTGGCTCTGGCCAACAAATATCCCAAAGCAATGGCCGGCCGGATGCGGCTCGGGAGAAAACGAACACTGAGGTAGAACGAACGTGAAACGCCCTTAAGTATTTGCCAGAGTTCGGGATCGATCATTTTTCACAGCAAGGCCGCAGCCGAATCAAAAAACAACCGCGAATGGACACGAATTGACGCGAACAGCCGGAAAGAAAAAACCGAACCGCAGATGGACGCAGATTTACGCAGATAATTCGGCTTCGATTACGGTTCATTCAAAGGCTGCCAACGTTAGGTTTCAGGATGGCGCTCATTACTTTTGCCGCCCAAGCAGTTGAGCGCTCACACAGTCTAACGCCCAAAACTCGCAAACTCCTCTGAACCGAACGAAGCACCAGCACCGTCTCTGCGTAAATCTGCGTCCATCTGCGGTTGGTTGTTTTGAGGCTTTTATTCGGTCAATTCGCGTCCATTCGCGGTTGGAATCCTCACCTCACGTCTCGAATTTCGATGCGCCCGAGCTCTGCATTGCCCAATTGCATGGAGCCAGCCGTCTCAACGTACTTCGCCGTTTTTGAGACCGGATCCATTTTGGCGTCGACTCGCCATTTATCGAGTTGTTTACACGCCACCTCGTCAATGGCGACCGGATCCTTGCTGGCGTAAATGGTTCCGAAGTGGATAGCATAGTTAGCGTCACCGAAGGGCGCACCGGCATAGAGCGCCACTAAACCGTCCATGATAGTGATCACTACCTTCTGACTGATCCTCGGGTCGGCGTACATTTCCGGGATCGATGGATCTCCTGAGTCTGGCGGCTCGACCAGACGGCGCCAATTGTCGACGTTCTGCACGGTCATGTTGAAGAGCGCCCCCGAGAGACCGCAATAGATATTGTCGGCCAGGACCGGGACATTGACGACTTTGGTCACTACTTTCGTCAGCACTTTGCTCACATGACTTTCGTTACTGATGTTGATCGGCACCCCCTTTTTACGATCGCTCTCAAGTTTGAGTTCGTCTTTAAGATCGGGAAGATTCTTTCCCACAAAAAACAAATCACCATAGATCAATTGCCCGGCCAACGGAGAACTGATGGCAACCTGAGGATCGTAATTCCATTCCGACCAAAGGACGCGATAATCACCCACGCGTGAATGGAAGCCGGCCGTCTTGAGGAATCCTTCCTCTCGATCCCAAACCACGATATTATCGGCCGGCACTCCGGCTTCTCGAAGACCGTTGGCGATTGCCTGAACTACTGCCGGCCGGGTACTGAAAAGCGGCGCTCCATTGGTACAAACCTTGATGCCGACGATATCGCTTGGCTTTACCAGAGAGGACCAGGCGCCAGCCACACTGCCTTCGCCGGTCACGGACATGATCACGTCGTTCACCATTCTGGCGACAACAGAGTTATTGGTCTTATAATCGAAGATCGCGTCCGAATTTTCGGTCCGAACGACGATGGAACGGGCCGGCAGCGGTGTCGGGTTCGGCACAGGCGCCGCTGGCGCCGGTTTCTCCGCGCCCCAACACAACGTTGTCGCAAAAACGACGGTTAAGGATACCTTGACGAGCACGGACAAGTTATAGGTTATACGTTTTATGTTTTACGTTTTAAGTTTTAGGTTTGTACCTCGCAGCCACGATGTTTGGCACGGGCTTTCGCCAGCCTTGGACCTATAACGTAAAACCTAAAACGTAAAACTTATAACTTAAAACCAGTGCCAGTAAGACATCTTTACGTTCACATTCCGTTTTGTCCGAAGGTATGCCCGTATTGCAGTTTCTATAAGGAGGCCTCGGACCGAAACAAAACTCAAGCGTTCCTCGATGCAGTCTTACTGGAGTTGGATAGATTCGGACCCGACCGGGTTCAACCGGAGACCATTTTTTTCGGGGGCGGAACGCCATCAGCATTGTCGCCCCGGCAACTTAGTTATTTGATCGGCGGTCTGCGGGACCGTCTTGATCTGAGCATTTTACGCGAATGGACGCTCGAAATGAATCCAGCCACCGTCTCGGAGGAGAAAGGAGAACTCCTGTTATCTCTTGGTGTTAATCGGATCAGCATGGGAGTACAGGCCTGGCAAAGCGATTTATTGGACCGGCTTGGGCGCGTCCATTCGGCAGCTCAAGCGCTCCGGTCGTACCAGATTCTGCGCCGGGCCGGCTTCAAAAGAATCAATCTAGACCTGATTTTCGGTATCCCAGGACAAACGCCCGCTCAGTGGGAGGAAACGCTTCTACGGACGATCAATCTTAGCCCGGAGCATATCTCGGCCTATTGCTTAACCTACGAAGAAGACACTGAGTTCTTCCGGCAGCTCGCTATTGGTCACCTTTCTCAGAACGAACTCCAAGATGCGGAACTGTTCGAAATGACGATGGATACCCTGGCCCGCTACGGCTATTGGCAATACGAGATCTCGAATTACGCTTTGCCGGGCGAGGAATGCTTGCACAATCTGGCGTATTGGAGTGGCAAGGAGTATCTCGGACTCGGCCCCTCGGCGTTCTCTACTGTTTCCGGACGTCGCTGGCAGAATATTCCAAACACCAGCAGTTATGTTGATCAAATCGAGCGGGCCGGGAATGCCCACGCATTTTCTGAGTCATTAAGTTCGGAGACACAGCTTGCGGAGAAGATCGTGTTCGGCCTGAGAATGAATCGTGGAATCGCTGAGGAACTGGTGATGCCTTGGTCAGGCAATATTCAGGACCTTGAGAGCGCCGGATATCTGGAACGCCAGGCAGGCACTATCAGCCTGAGCCGTTCCGGCCGGATGGTGGCCGATGCGATCGGCGAACTGTTTGTATGAAGGATTGGGATGTTACGGTGATAGGTGGTGGACCAGCCGGCTCTACCGTCGCCGCCTTAACCGCCAAAGCCGGCCTCAAAACTTTGTTGATCGATCGGGCTGTGTTTCCAAGGGAAAAGGTCTGCGGAGACTGTCTTAATCCGGGTTGCTGGGAGGTATTTGATCGGCTTGGCGTCGCCACAGAGATCGCAGGACTGCCTTCCGCACGCCTGGAATGGGTAGCCTTCACCAATCTTCGCGGCCGCCGGGTCGAACATCGGTTCCCGAACGCCGGTCCGCCAGAGACGGGTATCCGGCGAAGCGTGCTTGATCATGCGCTTCTTAAGAACGCCGAGAAAGCAGGTGCAGAAATTTGGCAGGGCGAACCCGTCACCGGCGTCGAACGACGATGGCTAGTCAAGACCGGTCGCCGGCAGATCAGGACAAAATTTTTGGTGGCCGCTGACGGGAGAAATTCGTCCGTAGCCCGATTTCTGGGCGTTTTTCCTAAGACTCGAACCGACCGGGTTGCGCACCAGACTTATTTTTCGGCTGATCGGCCCATGCATATCGCTTTGGAGCTCAATTCTCTCGGCTATATGGGTATAGGCACGGTCGGACGAGGCGCTGTTAATCTGTGCATTGTGGCGAGGCCGAAGCGGATCGAGGAACTCCGCTTACGGATATCGCGGCGCTTCGGGTTAGCGCCCGACCACCGTTGGAACACAGTCGCACCCCTTTCCCGCCGGCCGGTCGAGACCGATGACCCCACTCTCTTTTACGTCGGGGATGCTGCTCGTGTGGTCGAACCGTTCACGGGCGAAGGGATTTTTTATGCACTGAAGTCGGGATTGCTGGCGGCCGAATCGATCGTCGAATCTAATAGGAAGGGTCCCCAATTCCAGCATTGTTACGCCGAGCGCCATAGGCAGCTGTACACGGGACGGTTATGGATTAACCAATTGGCGCGTCTATCGGTCTTGCATCCGGGTATCAGTAGCACCTGTCTGGAATTATTGCGGTTTTGGCCTTGGCCGCTGGATCACCTCACGCGACGAGTGGTGGGGTGATTGGTGATTGGTGATTGGTGATTGGTGGTGGTTGTTGAAAGGTGATTGGCGCGGCGACTTCTCTAGTTTGGTGGGGCGAGGCTCCGGAAAGACCTGCGGCGATTCGCGAAGGTATCGGTCTTTCGGCGTTCTATAGTGTGCGATCCCTTGGCGCGCGCCGAGCCGGACCCAAGGCGTGCCATTCAAATGCGCGGTTCGGTATGTCCAACCGACCCGAGCTTCTCGAGGACGAGGACGAGAACAAAATGTCTTGGGACATGGTTCGCGCTGGGCCCGGCTCGGCGCGCGATATGGTGCAGCAGACGAAGGAACAGCGGAAACTTACGATGCTTCGCGAAATCGACCCGCTCTTTCGGGAGCCTCGCCCCACCAAAAGAAAAAGGGCTGTCGCCCTACCAATCACGAATCACCAATCACCAATCACCTTTCTCCTACCGCCGCCGTTCCCCGAAAATAGCGGTACCCACCCGAACCATGGTCGCTCCTTCTTCGATTGCGACCCGGAAATCGTTGCTCATCCCCATCGAAAGTTCTGGTAACGGAAAACGGCATTCGCTGGCCAGCTTATCGCGAAGCTCGCGAAGGGCGACGAAGTAACGACGCGAATGCTCGGCGGCCGGGGCCAGCGGCGGAATCGTCATCAGACCATCAATCTGGACCCGATCAAATTTCACAATCTCTTCGACGGCCTCCAACAATTTGCCAGGGGCAAAACCGAATTTCGACGCTTCCCCGGCAACATTCACCTGTAGCAAGACCCGAGGAAAAAGTCCGAGGTCTCCGGCGACTCGATCGATATGCGCCAAAAGATCGAGGGAATCCACACCATGGATCAACTCGAACAATGTAAGCGCCAGACGAACCTTATTGCTTTGCAGATGGCCGATCAGATGCCAATGCAGTTTGGCCGGTAGAGCCGTAATCTTTGCTTGAGCCTCTTGAACGCGGTTCTCGCCAAATATTAATTGGCCGGCATCCACGGCTTCCTGGATTACTTCGACTGGATGCGTCTTGCTAACAGCAATCAGACGGACAGATTCGGGCGAACGACCTGCCTGGCGGGCGGAGTCGCTAATCGTCGAAAGCACCTGGGTGAGGTTTTCGCTAGTCGCAGCCTGCATGGTTCACAAATGCGCCCGCATTTGGGAACCATGCAGGCTATTGGCCGTCAGGCGGGCGCTACGCGCCAGCCTAACGGCCTGATGTAAGAGAAGGTACCCAAGCATACTATTTACAAACGCAAGTCAAAGAGCAGAATTATTCGGCGTGAGCCGGATAATTCTGCCCTAGCCTGGATCGTTCACAAATCCTTACAGATTTGTGAACGATCCAGGCTAATGCAAATCGAAACCTTTAAAATCTTCCGCGATTTAGTGGAAACCGCGAGCTTTTCAAAGGCAGCCGAGCTGAACGCGATAAGCCAAAGCGCCGTTAGCCAGCAAATCCGGGCATTAGAAAAAAGGTTCAAGACCGCATTGATCCGGCGACGGAAAAAGAACTTTTCCATTACCCCGGAAGGAAAAGCTCTGCTTCAGGCGAGCCAAGAAATCCTACGGACGTACGAGACCCTGGGCGACCGTTTAGAGGAGCTGAAGAACCACGTTTCTGGCAACCTGATCATTGCGACCGTGCACAGTATCGGACTGCACGAATTGCCGCGGAGCTTGAAGTTTTTCCGGCGGAGTTATCCCTCCGTCGACGTTGCGGTCGAGTACCTTCGATCAGCCCAAGTGTACCAGAGCGTGGCTGCGGGAAACAGCGATGTGGGTCTGGTGGCCTATCCCGCCAGGCACCGCGGAGTAACCGTCGAGAGCCATTGGAAAGATAAGCTGGTTCTCATTTGTCCCCCAAACCACCGCTTGGCTAAACGCCAGAGCATCGAGATCGCTGCTCTTTCCGGCGAACACTTCATTTCATTCGCGTTCGATCAACCGACGAGAAAAGCCATCGATCGGATTTTCCGGGTTAACAATGTTACGATTCGGCGCTCGATGGAGTTCGACAATATCGAGACGGTTAAGCGAGCCGTCGAGATCGAGAACGGGATTGCCATTGTTCCGCTGGCCTCGGTCGACGAAGAGACCGAAAACGGTAGTCTGTGCGCGGTTGAGATCGAGTCACTTGATATGTGGCGTCCCATCGGGCTAGTTCAACGCCGAGGCGAACCAAGCGCAGCAGTCCGGGCTTTTGTCGGGTTGTTGCGGAAGAGGGACGTGTTGTAGGAGCGAATGGGTGATGGGAGGGATCGCGTCCCCGCGATCCGTTGTTCGCAGAGTCGAGGGTCTTTGGGGGCGAGGAGTCAAAGGTGCCTGTAGGTCTGGAACGTCGTTGCGGCGCGCGAGGACGCGTGCCCTCCCACGATTCGCCCCTTCGCCGGCGCGCCCATTCGCCGTTTCGCCTTCAATTCTCGCTCTCTAGGCTTGTAAAACCGACGGCGCCGGCGACTGCTAGCAGACTGACTTCATACGCGGTCAGAGATCCGGTCGATTCATCCAAAAAGCCATCCGATAGCTCGCGCCGGGTCAGCATAATCGGAGAGAGATGACTGCTGATCTCCTGGGCCTCTGGAAGCATCGTCGGATCCAGGTACCGATCGAGATCCGGCACCAGCGCATAGCCAAACGCAAGCACTGGGCGAAGCATCGAGTATCCGCGATCAAAAAGCGTCGGTGTGTCCACGTACAAACGGAGACCCGAGATCTCCTGACTTGCGTCATTTTGACCGGGGTTTTCAAGAAATGGTAGACCCACTTTCTGATCACGGATGGCCTTTACTGCTCCCGTGAAAGCCGCGGCACTTGTGGTGGCAATCAAATCCTGCCCCAGCACGCCCAGGACCAATTCCGTGCCCTCCTGGTTTCGAAAAGCGTACACCGAAAGCCCCTCCAAGGTCTGCTCCCGGTAACGATTGGGAAACTCCGCTTTCAGAATCATTTTCAGGAACTCATTCGCCCGAGCTCCATCTTTGGTTTCCACTAAGAAAGCCCCGCCGATCGCTTCTTCTGGACCGACCCGATTGAGCACGAGCTCCACCCCTTTGACCAGATCGTTGAGCTCTGCAAGATCAACACCGGTTCGATTGACTTCCTCGAAATACTGTTTGGCCGTCTCCGCGATGCCAGATTCTTTGGAAAGTGCATCCACAGCATCTCGGAGCCGCAGTATGTCCAAGCTCGTCGCTATATACAAAAGCGTTTTCTTGGTCGTTAGGAACAAGCCGGTGCGATCGAGTTCGTCAGACTGAGGAGTCTGCGAACAGTAGGCAAACACTGTGTCATGGATGTTAGAGCCATCGAGTTTGGCAGTAAAGATCAGGGCAGAAATATCCGTTCGGGGAAGAAACGGCTTTAAGCCTTGTTCCATGAACTTCAGCCCATCCCCGGTCGCGAAACCGTAAAAGTCCGCGTCTTCAGATATTCGATTTCGGCACTTGAGAAAAAGCTCCGAGGTATCAAGTCCACTGTTTACCGCATTGGTTCGACGAAGGGCGTCCTGGAGATAGACTGGCTTTGGACTGAATAAAAGCCAGGAACCAGTTCTCACTCCATAGAGCATGCCCTTAGCTGGTTGCGTCTGAGTGAATTGATTTTGGTCGGACTCGGCGAGCGCCCTAAATTTGGAACCAAATAATGTCGCTAGAGGAGCGGCCAGCTGGTTTTCCCAACTCCTTAGATCGCCGGAACAATGGACGCCGCAAATCCATTCGTCCCGCTGGAGGGTGTAACTGGAAAAGAAAGCGGATCTCGGAGAAAGTTTCACCAGGCCCTGAGCGACCGCCTTGCAAGGGGCTGGCACGTTGTTGGCAGAATAGTTGATAAATCGTTTTACCGACGGTTCATCCAGGAGTTTAGCCAGGTTCGCTTCCGAGAACCGTTTCTGCGTCAGTGCAAAATTGCGGCATTCCACAAAAACAATACTGTTGGCCGGTGCAAGACGAGTGGCGAGGACTTCGCTGCGGTCCCTCCGGGAGAATGCAAACCAAATAACGCCCCCGACAAAAAGCACGAACACCACAGACAAAAGGATTCGTTTCATCCAGGGCTCTAGCAAAGACCGGCTTGGTCGAACTGTCGAGCAAAGCTCGCCTTAGGCTCGCTTTGCATTGTCAATAGCCGATAGCCGATAGCCAATATGAGTAATGTCAGGCGAACCTTCATTGGCTATCGGCTATTGGCTATTGGGTATTCGAAGCGAGCCTAAGGCGAGCTACGATAGGTGCGCAAAGCTTCGGGCCAGAAGGGATTCATTCTCTCGGCGGGGGTTCTCCAAATCAAGGTGTGCAGCTTAGCCAAAGCGGGTCCATCGCTTAACAAAGCGCGTTTCTCTTCGGCCGTTAGGGCCTGCGGCCCCTCTCGGAACAGCTTATCTGCTAAACCTGCGGCGTGTTCACTTACCTCCGCCGTACGTCCTACCCGCCTCCTCTGCAGCGCAACGTGAATAGCGTTGTAGAACGGATCAAGGATGGCGTGAACAAATTGATCACCCGCACGTAATTGGAGCGGCTCAGATTTCGAAAGCTCTCTTGGGGGATCAATCTCTTCCGGTGTCAGGAACAGATTGCGTAAGACGGCGGATCGGCCGCTAAGCTGAGCAATCGGGACCGCGAGCCATAACCCCAACAGCAGCGGGGTTATCCAAAGTAAATACAGAGGCGAGATCAGCCAAGCCAGTAACCCGAAGAGAACACCGGCGACGGGTACCGGCCAGTACTCGCCCAATGTTTGTACCCATCCAGGGCCAGTTCCACTTGCCCGAGTCTGCGTATTCCAAACCACTTTTTGGCCCGCTACATTCCTGAGCACAAATCGAGTATGGAACCAGACAAGTAAGGGTGCAGTCAGGATTGAAAACAGAGTTTCCATGAATACGCCGGCCAACGCTCGCTTGGCTCCGCCAAAACGCCGAAGCAAATCCGGTTGAGAAAACAGATGGAGCAGGCTCAGGAATTTCGGCCCGAATAGTAAGAGCAAGGTCAGTAGCGCCAGAACAATCGCTGAAGCAAGAGGGATCGAAGAAACATGTCCGCGGAAATGGTCAAGCGCGGCCTGGATGCCTCCTAAACAGATGAAAAGAACCAATATAGGCGCAGATGAGTAAGCCAGGATGCCTTGTATCAAGTGCAACCGGCTAATGGGCTGCACCCGCTCAGCCAACAGAAACCACACGTGTTGGAGATTGCCTTGGGCCCAGCGACGGTCGCGTTTGATGTACTCAGTCAGATTCGGCGGCAACCCTTCGTAGCTGCCCTCTAGATCGTACGCAAACCACACCTCCCATCCCGCATCCCTCATCAACGCGGCTTCCACGAAATCATGGCTTAAGATCCTCCCACCCAGCGGCTCACGTCCTGGGAGAACAGGTAAGCTGCAGCTAGCCAAAAATGGTGACAGCCGGATAATCGCGTTGTGCCCCCAATAATTGCCAGACCCCTGCTGCCAGTAATTGAGACCTGCAGCAAACAGCGGGCTGTACAGCCGAGAAGCAAATTGTTGGATCCGGCCAAACAGTGTTTCCGATCCGACCAGCTTTGGCATCGTCTGCATAATGCCCGCTCGCGGATTGACCTCCATCAGCCGCACCATCGAGGCGACAGACTCGCCGGTCATGATGCTATCCGCATCCAGGACGACCATGTACCGATGGCGATGCCCCCATCGCCGGCAAAAATCAGCAATGTTTCCACTCTTGCGATTCACCGGCACTTTCCTGCGGCGATAATGAATTCTGCCGAAACCGTTTGTTTGCCGGCACAAATCGGCCCAGGCCAGCTCTTCCTCAACCAACCTTTCCGGGAGTGTGGAGTCACTCAGGATGTAAAACTCGAAGGTCTCCAACTCGCCCCGGTTTTGGAGGGAGCGGTAGAGGGTGCGGATGTTTCCGAAAACGGTGGGGACATCTTCGTTAAAAACTGGCATTACCACCGCAGTCGACGCCAGCGGTGTGCTCTCGTCCAGAGTGTTGGTTATCTTGAGGGGTTCATGCCCTTCGGCCAGGACCAAAAAGCCGACGAAGGCCTGGGTGAACCCAAAAGAAAGGGTCGTAAAAAGTACGCTGAAAACGGCCAATTCGAGGACTTTGATCGGGCTCCAGCCGGTGCTGCCTAGAATATCAGAAAAAAGCCAAAACCCAATGGCGGCCACTCCCAGGGTCACAAGAGTAACACCCCAGCGTCGCTGGCGAACCTTTCGCCTAAAAACTTCGCCCAGCCGAGTTGACCCGACTAGCTCAACAAGCCTAACAGATCGACCTGGACCGCTCATATGCGCGCACCGCTCACAGTTTCGAGACCCTAGTTTATTCCTGAACCCTCTATTCGTTTTGGTTCTACAGACTCATGTAGATCAGAAGAGCAACCAAGCAGAGTCCGACGAACCATGCAAGAATTCGATTCGAACCAAAAAGAGAAAACTTTCCAGCTAGAGTCGCCAACCTTTCGCCTGCCGTATTCAAAACGAACGGACGCGGGGTGATAGCCGCCTGTTGGAGACGCGGGAACGCTTCCAGTCGTACCTCCCGCAGGGCACCCAAAACGTCGTCGGACAGCCGGTTTCGAGGAGAAAGCACGCTGTTTTGAGTTGGCTGCATCAAATAAAGGCGCACCCGTTCTTCAACGGATCTGCGCTCAGCCGAGACTTTATTGGAAATAAGGTCACCGAGCGTCGCATCCAGAGCCTTCTGCGCTTCGTCGAAGGCTAACTCCGTTGCCGAAGTAGAAGGCTCCTTTCGTTTTCGAGCGATCGCCCGCTCGAAACTAGTTAAAAGCAATAACTCTCGCTCCAGGTCGGCGGGAACCCGAAGCGCGTCTAAATAGTCATTGGTCCGCTCCCAAGCTTGTTTCCACTCCGGCGAGGAGTTGATGCTTGCCCGCAAAAGACCTAAGTATTCAGGAGATATTGCCATTTCTCAGAACAGAAGATATCGCGTCGCAAAATTACACAACTAATATCCATCGACGTCGGGGTGGTGTTTGGGTTGAAGATGGTAAAACTAACTAACCAGCCCCGGTCCGTGGGGGTAAATTGGACATCTCTGACCTGACCGTTTTGATTCACAACAACATGGGGGCGTAACTCGGCCACCGGTATGGTTTCTTGTTTTTCCGGCTTACCAAATTCGACGGTGAAGCGGGTCTCATTCGATTGCGGGTTGGGCCGAACGGTGGTCGATAAAACGCGAAACTGATCGAGATCGGGCTCCAGGGTGCTCCAGAGGAGCCGGTACGCGAATTCCAGCCGTTCGCCTGGCTCAGGCAGATTCTGCACCTCCCAGGCGGCCACGATATTGTTGGTGTACTCATCGTTTGACGGCAACTCCAACAGGCGCACGTAACCGGAATCAAAGCCACTTTGGGGGATTACTTGAAGACTCGGCCTTCGTTGGTACTCCGACTCTCGGTCGAGATAGTGCGTACTGTCCCGGTCGCGTTGTAACAACGCATAAGAAGTCACGTCAGAGAACCTGCGAAGTTCAACCGATTTTGGGTTATCTAGCGGCGCCCAAAGTTTCTCTCCCGAGGTGGTGCTCATGAGCAGCCCATCAGAATCGTGAACTTGCGGCCTAAACTCGCGACGCATGAACTGAGTGCTGTTCATCGATAACTCGGTTCTAGCTTTCCCCTGATAGTCGGGCCGCAGGGTGGGTTTATTCACTGTATTTTGCCCAAAATAGAACATGCTGGTTATCGGCGCCAGGGCCAGCACCTCCGGTTTCTTTCGTATGAAAAGGGTCGCGCGGATGTCCATCGTCGTGACGTCTCCGTAGCGCACGGTAAACTCGTAACCGCCGGTCACGCTTGGACCATCGAGTAAGGCGTAGAACTGCAGGCTGCTATCGCTTGGTTGAGGCTGGCGCACCCAAAACTCTCTAAAGTCAGGGAACTCCTCCGGAGTAGATGTCCCGGGATTCACTGCAATACCACGGGCCGATAAACCCCAATGCATTCCCCGACCAATCGCCCGGAAATAACTCGCGCCTAAAAACGACAGAAACTCATCCTGTAGACCGGTTTTGCTCGATGGTGCGAAGACCTTGAAACCGGCAAAATCTTCGTGTCCGCTGAAAATTAGGGGTCGATCGTAGTAGAAGTAAGCCGGAGAAAATGGAATATCGCGAAGCCTGTCCGGTTCGATCGCATGTATTACGACTCGCCGTTTCAAATAGGAACCGGGATGAACAAAGCCGAGGCGGTAGGGTAACCCTGGCCAAACCGTATGCTCGGTCAGAAATCGGATATGAAAAAACAGATCGTAATCCAGCTTCTGCAGGTCTTCAGATAGTTCCTGTACCTGGGGCGTAAATGGTTGTTTAGAGAGCTCCTCGGCTCGGTTTGCGACGTCTTGGTAGTTGAAGATTGGCGATTCATCAGCAAAGCCGGAGCCGGCCAGCGCAAGGGAAAGGCTCAAGATCGTCAAAATCTTCATCGCGCCTGGACGATGGCAGCGGTTGCCGCAGGTCGTCAAATAGAGAAGCGACTCACAAGGCGCTTCGTTCTCGTCCTCGTCGTCGTCCTCGTCCTCGAAGGGTTGGTGCCGCCCAGGACAAGCTTTCTCGCTGGCGTAAGTTCGCGGTCATTAACAAACGCTGGGCAAAGATAATATCGAGGACGAGGACGACGACGAGAACGAGAACGATTCCGAAGCCTGTCGGCTGCCCTAGCTCCAGCGCCGAACTAGGCCCACCATGACGCCTTGAATGACGAGTTCGTGAGCTGGGATTAAGTCGGGGTAAAGAGGGTTCTCAGCCTTCAGATAAGGGCGACCCTTCTTAACGGTATAACGTTTTAAAGAAACCTCCCCGTCGATCAAGGCCGCAACGATATCGTGGTCTCGTGCCGTCCTTTTCACCAGGATAACCGTGTCGCCGTCGGCAATTTGTGCTCCTACCATTGAATCCCCGGTAACTTGCAAAGCGAACACGTCGGATGATCCGTCGATGCCAAAGAACCGGGAATCGACGCCGAGATCGTTGCCTTGCTGTTGTTCTCCCTCAATCGGCATACCGGCTGGAATCGTTCCAAGGAGAGGAATCGACCTAAAATCCGCGCCCAGCTTGGCCGCGGGATCGGTTAACGCTCGAGCTTTGCCTGGGGTTCGCTGGATTGCACCCTTGCGTTCCAACGCTCGCAGATGGTTCATCGCTGCTGTCTGACTGCGAAAGCCGAATTGAGCCTGTATCTCGCGGCTGGTGGGCGGGAACCCGGATTTGCGTTGATGTTTGCGAATAAAATCGAGGACCTTTTGCTGCCGGCCGGTCAAGGGTTCCATACTGTTCAAGGGAACATAGTACATGCAGGGAGGCGTTTGGGCAAGCGGCCTGGTAGGGCGAAAACCTCGGCGCGTCGCTGATAGTTTAGCATCCTGGCTAAATCGCGCCGGGTTTGAGCCGCGCCGTGGATTCGCCACGTATCAAAATTTTTCGCGGTCCAGACTTTCGTGGCCAGGCGCGCCGTGGGTGAAACATCCGCAGGGTGCGGCTCAAATCCGGCGCGGGTTCACGGACGGACATGGCAAGATTTGGGCGCGCCGAGATTTTGGCCCTACCGGCGCTGGGTTATCGGCACGCGTGTATCGCTAACCAACCTTTGCTCAGCCCTTCCGAATGTGGTAATGAGCATGCCTGATTTCGGGATTATGCGGTTGTCATTTTCACTAGCTGTCGGTTGCGCGATCGCCACAAGCGTCTTGTCATTCTCGAGGCCGCTTGATGCTCAAAGCATTGGGATGTTCCGAAATGACCCGAATGAAGTCATCCTGAAAGTGATCCGATCTATGCCGCAAGGAGGCGGTTACTCGGCCTCGAACGGAGCGATTGCGCGATTGAGCGAGGCCGCCCGGATCGAGAGAGGCACACTGGTTCTTGATCCGGCTATCGCAAAACCGAGCTTTTGTTCTGAAGCTACCTACTTGGTCTTTTTGACGGCTTTGGCGGACCTGAACAACCAGGCGCCGATAACAGGTCCGCTGGCCGAGAGCCTGGCTGTTAAAGGGCAACCGGACGGAGTCGGTATCTGGGGCCGATGGAACGCGAACGGGCCCGGTACAGCCTGTCTTTTCCACGAGCTTCAGCTTGGCGATAATTTCACAGACTGGAACTCCGCTCACCCAGGGGATTTTATGAAGATCTTCTGGAACACAAATGTTGGCCGGCGGGAACACGGTCACTCTGCCATCTATCTAGGGACAACGACACAGAACGGCGTTGAATGGGTCAGTTTTTGGTCGAGTAATATTCCGAACGGGTTCGGAGAAAAGCAGGTGCTGAAAACAAAAATTGCTTCCGTTATTTTCTCGCGTTTGAGGTATCCCGAGCGGCTCCAGAGAAACTTTGCCACTCTCCCAAGAAGGAATAGCTATCTGGCTGGTCTCCTGAGCAGGGAGTCGTCCTTAGCAGAAGCGAGGGCGAATTCAGGGGTCGAGTAAAGCGGTTTTTTCGTTCTCGTCCTTCCGCCTTCGCCAGGGCCTTTATTGTGGAGCGCGCCTCGCTTGCGAGGCCGACCTCCAGCGGGTGTCGCGATAGAACTTGGGCTACGGCGGACAGGCTGTCGTCGATTGGGGCCGGACGAGGTCTGTAATCCGGAGCGGCCGTATCTATAACCTACTGGTCCCATACGTCCTATTGGTCCCATCCGAACCGCGGTCCCTCGCTAGGCCGAACCGAATCGCAGACCACGTCCAGCGGCCCCGATCGACGACGAGGACGAGAACGAGAACGAAAGCCGCGAGCGGTGAACAGTTGAACCTGTACAGATGAACAGATTTCCGTTTGCATCAGCCACGCTTCTCCTCGACCCTTGACCCCGGTAAGGAACTAAAACTGCTAGCCGAATTAAATTAATGAGTCAGGAGCCCAACAACCGGACATTTAAGAGCGGCGCCGGCGACAGTGCTGCGCATTCCATGCAGGGTCAGGCGGATTTCAAACCGGAGCCGGAGCAACTGGGTGAACTGCCTTCGGGCTATGGAGACATGTTCGTAGTCGCACGCGACCCGCATTGGCTCTTTACCTACTGGGACTTCGACTACTCAAAGTTCCCTGGCCAACGTCACCTCGGCTTGCAAGTCTTCCGAGATGACACCCTTGAAACGACCGTCGAAATCAACGAGATCGCGCGGAATTGGTACATACCGGTTCAAAGCGCGAACGCGAGCTACCGGGTAGTTTTCGGGTACAAGGACAGCAACGGCACCTGGCATGCGGTCGGTCAGGCTGGTCCAACTCATACTCCGCCGGAAGCAATCAGTATGCAGTGGGATACAATGTTTGCGACGGTCCCGATTCATTTGACTTTTAATTTGCTGGTTGACGTCGTGGAAGCGGCTAAGAGACGCGGCGAACCGCTAGCCGAGGCCTTGGCCCGGTTGCAGCAGGCGGCATTCAATGGCGGGAGCCGTTCTCCTAACTGGGGTCCAGCACAGCTACAAATTCTGGAAGCATTGCTCGGGAAAGACCTGTTGGCCCGGTTGTCGTCGATGGATTCAACGCAACTGTCGACGCTCCTTCGAACCGATATTTCGACGGAGACCAGCTCAGAGTCAGCCAGCGAGCTGGTGGCTAAGAGCCGGCTTGCCCAACTTTTAGTGCCGCCGGAATCCAGTCTTTTCAGCGGCGGAGTATTCGGAGCTGCTTTATCCAGCGAATTGTTTCAAAGCGGCCAGACACTAAGTTCTGCCGGGCTAAGCTCGGCCGAGCTGGTCTCGCAGCTTAGCAGCATGGGTTTTAGCTCGGCTGAGCTGGTCACGCGCCTAAGCAGCATCGGTTTGAGCTCCGCGGAAATTGTCGCCGCCTTGAGCAGTGCAGCCCTAAGTAGTGAAACTTTAAGTAGTGCTGGGCTTAGCAGCGCAGAACTCAGCTCGATCGGTTTGTTTTCTCAATTACAAATCAATCTGGCCGAACTAAGCTCGCTTGGCTTGAGCTCGCTTGGCTTGAGCTCGCTCGGCTTAAGCTCGTTCGAACTGAGCTCAGCTGGGTTAAGTTCGGAACGGTTGAGTGCGCTACAGGTGGCGGCACTAGAGATGGGAGCTGTAAGTTCGGAGCAACTTAGCTCGGCTTGGTCAAGCAGCTGGAGCGGTCTGGAGTTTGGTCTCTCAAGTTGGAGCGAATTGATCTCCGAAAGCAGCTTGTTCAGCGCGGTCGGCGCGAGTTGGGGCGGCGAGTCGTTTGGGCTGACTCAGCGCGAGTTTTTCATGCACGTGAACGCAGAAGTGATCTTTTACGGAGGAACTCATCCCCAAGCACAGGTCACGGTGGCTGGCCAACCAATCGTCCTCCAACCGGACGGAACATTCCGTTATCATTTCATTTTCCCGGATCATGATTTCGAGATCCCGATCGTAGCCGTCTCTCCGGACGGTAAAGAAACACGGTCGGCAACCTTGTTCTTCCGGCGAGAAACGACCCGGCAGGGCGAAGTCGGGCACACGGCGCAGCCGCCCTATCTGGCGGAGCCGATGGGAGCGGTGGAGAAGTGAGAGGTGAGAAGTGATTGGTGAGAGGTGATTGGCCTAGCCGCGAAGCGGCTCAAGATAAGTGTAGGCCCATCGCCCGGGAGGGATCGCGTCCTCGCGATCCGTGGTTACCGAAGCCGAGGATGTGTTATGATCGCGGATGAAAATACATCTTTGAGTTGTGGCACGTCCTCGCGGCGCGCGGGGACGCGCGCCCTCCCCGATTTGCACCCTGCGAACGCCGGGTTGGAGATGCTCTTTCAGGGCGCTTGCATCGACCCGATCACCCAGGGCTAAAGAAGCCCTGGGCTATGATCTATAACCGCTTCGCGGTAAATGCGAAGTCACCCAAGGCGAACCTCCGCCCTGTCCAGGCTTCGCCGGTATTAGTCAGCGGAAAAAGAGAGCAAATTTTACCCTATCGCTGTAATAAACGCGTCGGACGTCGATACAGCGCCAAAGACGCCTCCTTGCATCTTTATCATCTTGAGAGCGGCTAGATAGTTGCCGTAGTCGGTTGCACCGGTGCAATCGGCGAGCAGCAGGCATTCATAGCCTCGGTCGTTGGCTTCGCGCATGGTGGTATGAACACACACATCGGTAGTGATGCCGGCCAAAACGATATTTTTTATCCCTTTCTGGCTCAGCAACATTTCGAAGTCGGTCGCGTAAAACGATCCTTTGCCCGGTTTGTCTATCACGACTTCACCGCGCAATGGCGCCAGTTCCGGAATTATCTCCCACCCCGCTTCTCCCCGGGTCAAAATGCGCCCGCAAGGCCCCTGGTTACCAATTCCGGCGCCGATCCGCAGGCTGCGCCATCGTTTGTTTGCAGGTAGATCCGACAAATCGGGGCGATGCCCTTCCCGGGTGTGCATGACATGGAACCCAAGCCGGCGTGTGGCCGCTAGAACCCGCTGGATAGGCTCGATTGGAGCCCGCGTCAGCGAAAGATCATAACCCATCTTATCGACGTAGCCACCGGGTCCGCAGAAGTCAGTTTGCATATCGATGACGACAAAAGCGGTGTTCGCGGGGCGTAGGTCACCATTGTATGGCCACGGATACGGGTCGGCCTCAACCTGCGTTTGTTGCATGTCAGACGATGGCGCAGTTCAGGGGCCGATCAATTGGCTGGCTCCGGAAGCTCAGAGTGCGCTTCGGGAATCTTAACCGTACCGGTTACAGGCACCGAGAGTTTCGAACAGACAAGGAGAACAACCGCCACCGCCAGGTAGCTCAAAGCTACAGCCGGCGACTGTCCGAAGCCGATTTTTTCGCCATGGATAAATCCAAAGAAAGCGAGCACTGCACCTGCCAGCGCAAAAACTACGGCCCTGATGAATTGTCGATCAATAATGAAGACAGCGATGGCGCCCAGGATGAGACCGGCCAGAATCGCTCCGCCACCCAGAACTTCTAAACCGCGATAGAGCACACCTTTGTCGCCCAGTTTATCGAAACCGACGGCCGCCGCACTTGTCCCCGCCGCAGTAAACGCGTTATCAATCTGAAGTTTACCCCACGCTGCTAAGTGCGGCATTAACGCCAGAACAATTGCCGGGGCATGACTTTTCGGAGTCTCCTGAAATGCCTGTGCCCCGATGAGCATACCGATGTACAAGAGGATCGGTGATATGGCCACCACCGGAACCAGAGCCATCATCAACGAGATGATGCCGAACCAGGAAAGAATGATCACCATGATGCCGGTAGCCGCGGAATAGCCAATCCTTCCTCCCATCGCTTTCCATCCGGGATGACCAATGTAGACCGCGTTGATGAAGGGATTTCCCATCAGGCAGCCGACCAAGCTCACGACGCCATCAGCGGTCAAAACTCGAGTAGTGGGAAAACTATCGCCGGCCACGGAGGCACTCTCGACGTTATCCATGGCCTCAACCAAATCGTAGATGCCGAAAGGAATCGCCGTCACCAGGATCACCCCAAGAAATTGAAAACCGGAAAACACATGGCCTACTGCCGGGATGGGGACCGAAAACCCAAAATTAGCAAAGGCTTTCCCGAGATTTTCTATCTTCATATCGCCGTAACCGAGACCAAAGAGATTCGAACCCCAGGCGATAAGGCAACCAACAGCAATCGCGACTAATCCAGCTGGCACGCCGCGAAAATAGCGGACACCGCCAAACCAACTGGCCAAAATAATGGCGAAGCAAGTGACTCCAATGACGGGTGTCATGAACATCTCCAGAGCCGGGCGCATTGAGATAAAGGCAACGGAGACGCCTGCCAGCGTGCCTAGAAGCGCAGCCCGAGGAGTAATTTTGCGAATGATCGGTGCGATGAATCCTCCGGCCATGAGCACAAAGCTTTGAACAAAAACCCAAGTCAGTCCGGCTTCCCAGCCTTTCACCGGATCTCCCGTTTTAGTAGCGATCGGGAACATGATCACGAATGTGACCACGAACATGTGAGGGACGCTGATGCCGGAGGGAAGCGCACAGACATCATCTCGCCCTGTGCGTTTAGCTAAGCGGTAAGCCAGCCAAGCGTAGTAAAGCGTACTTAGGCACAGCATCAAACCGGTCGCCGGCAGGATCCTCCTAAAGACGAGATCGTCCGGCATCTTCAGCACGCCCCGCAACAGCCCGGTCAGAACGAGCAGATTGACCAGGATATTTGTACCAAAGCCGAAGAAGGCATTCCAGTCGCCTGGCGCCCATAGGTTAGGCTTAGTTCTAGTCATAACTGATTCTCAACGTGTTAGTCCTGATTTCACACCGGCGCTCGATGCGCCGGCGCGTCCTTGCCAAGAGCAGCGAGCAGGCGGGCCGAGTTCGATACCCAGCCGAAGATGCCGCCTTGTGCCTTGATCATTTTCAATCCCATGTCCTGAAATTCCGGAAAGTAGGAGCCAACACAGTCTTCCAACACCAGGCATTCGTAACCCCGGTCATTCGCTTCACGCACGGTGGTGTTAACGCAGACCTCTGTGGTGACTCCGGTGACCACCAGCTTCTGAATTCGACGATTCTGGAGGATGGCCTGGAGGTCAGTCCCGAAAAACGCGCCCTTCCCTGGCTTATCCACGACTGGCTCCGAAACCAGTGGATATAACTCGGGAATGATGTCGTGTCCGGCTTCGCCGCGGACCAAGATGCGCCCCATCGGTCCATGGTCGCCGATCGAAATCTTGCTTCGGCCCCGTTCCCTTTTTGAAGGCGGAAGGTCGCTCAGATCTGGGCGATGACCTTCCCGAGTATGGATAACCTGGAGACCGGCCGCTCGCCAGATCGTCAGAAGTTGCCGATTGGGTTGTATGGTCCGCCGGAGTCGTGAAACATCATTGCCGAGCATTTCCCCGAAGCCGCCTGGCTCCAGAAAATCACGCTGCATATCGATGATCAAAAGGGCGGTATAAGCCGGGTTGAACTCGTAAACGTAAGGCTCGGCCTCTACGCTCACGGTGCTGCTCAGGTTCATGGCAGTGGGGATGTTTCCGGCACTCGCTCAAAACGAAAACCGTCAGTGAACGAAGGCGCCAGACCCCGTAAAGCATCACGGATGCCATACGGCGCGAGATTGTTGCGAATGTGGAGTGTGCCTCGCTTGCGAGGCAGTGGTGAGCAACGCCGTCGATCGCGTACGCCTGTCGTCTAGATACGCTCTTCCGCGTGGAGAGCTATATATTGGGGTGGCAGAGCGCAGATGAAAATGAGGTGCGCATCACGATATTCCCTTGCTTACCACGGCCTCGCAAGCGAGGCAGCGCTCCACGGAACGCTTGCCTCGCCAAAGCAGTTGACTGTTTTTACTCGTTCAGAACAAATTCCGGCACATGAAGGACTTATCGGGTCTGTCTTTGGATATCGTCACATTGCGGAGCGGTTACCGTTCTGGTGCTTTCACTCCTACGGATATCATCGAAGAAATTTATCGACGGATTCGAGCATTAGAGAACAACCCAGTGTGGATCTATCTTGTCCCGAAAGCGGTCGCAATCGCAGCAACCAAAGCGTTGCCCGATTTAACGAACAAACCGCTGTTTGGGATTCCTTTTGCTGTCAAAGACAACATCGATGTGGCCAACCTTCCAACTACCGCGGGCTGTCCTGAGTTCAGTCATGTGGCGGAAGAGAACGCGACCGTTGTACAGCGACTTCTCGACGAAGGCGCTATCCTGATCGGCAAAACAAACCTCGATCAATTCGCGACAGGGCTGGTCGGCGTTCGCTCGCCTTACGGCGCCTGCCGAAACCCATTTGATCCGGACTATATTTCCGGTGGCTCAAGCTCCGGCTCCGCCGTGGCGGTGGCAGCGGGTTTGGTGAGTTTTGCCCTCGGCACTGATACGGCAGGCTCGGGGCGGGTCCCGGCTGCCTTCGCTAATATTGTCGGCCTGAAGCCGACTAAGGGAGTTTTGAGTACGAGAGGCGTGGTGCCAGCCTGCCGGTCATTGGATTGTGTCTCGATCTTTTCTTTGACTCCGGATGATGCGGAAACGGTGTTTGAGGTCGCCGCGACTTATGACCCTCAAGATTCGTACTCGCGGCAATATCATCCGACGGCAACACCGGCAAAGACTTGGCGCATCGGTGTTCCGCTCGACCTACAGCTTGACCAAGTCGAGGACCAATACCGCAGGCTGTTCACGGAAGCGATGAACCGTTTCAGGTCACTCGGCCATACGATCGTCACCATCGACGCCAAACCATTTTTGGAAGTAGCCAACCTGCTTTATGGCGGGCCCTGGGTAGCAGAACGTTTCGCGGCGGTCGGCAAATTTGTTAAAGATCATTTGGACTCCGTGCACCCGGTCGTGCGCGAAATCATCCTGGGTGGAGAAAAGTTCACCGCGGTCGACGCGTTTAACGCGCAATATCGCCTGGAACAGCTTCGACAAGAAACCCTCACGGCTTGGGAGTCGATCGACGTTTTACTCCTGCCGACAGCGCCAAATATTTATCGCAGCGAAGAGATTGAACGAGAACCCGTTTCCCTAAACAGCCGGCTTGGAATCTTTACCAATTTCACCAATCTGCTCGACTTAGCGGCCATCGCAGTCCCAGCCGGATTCCGCAGCGACGGCTTACCCTTTGGCATCACGCTGCTAGGCCTCGGCTTTTCGGAACACGGGCTCTTCGCTCTGGCGAAGAGTTATCTGGAATCACTTCTTCCGGCTCTGGGAGCGAGCAAAGCCACCTATCCCGCAGCCCAACCGCAACCGGGCGGACTCCAGACTCGACCGGATGGGGTCATGCTGGCGGTGGTAGGTGCTCACCTAACCGGCGAGCCGTTAAACTACCAACTCCCGGACCTGAGCGCTCGGTTTGTTGCCTGCACCAGGACAGCTCCTATCTATCGCCTGTTCGCGCTCCAGGGTACTTCACCAGCTAAACCCGGTCTGGTCCAAGTGAACCCGGGAACCGGTTCCTCGATCGAGGTGGAGGTCTGGGAAATGCCGGTTCACGAATTCGGTAAATTTGTACAAAGCGTTCTCTCTCCACTGTCGATCGGCACGGTTCACCTTGAGAACGGGCAGCAGGTAAAAGGTTTCCTCTGTGAGGGCATCGCAACAAACGGTGCAGCGGATATCACTGAGTTTGGCGGCTGGAAGAATTATCTTAAGAACCTCAGTGACCCCAGCCCGGAAGTACCTGGGCACAATTCCGACTGAGCGCGAATGTTGTCCCGGAGGGACTTTGTGATGGTAGCCTGGCATGAAATGCCTGGAAACCGTGCATTACCAACGCCCCGTCCCGTAGGGAACGGTATGATCAGAAGGGCTATTTGATTCGGAACACTTCATTCGGTTGCGCGTCCACGTGAATCCGATCTGTCGAGCGCCACCAATCATACCGTCCCTCCGGGACGGATCGTGTGGGGTGCGTTTCCCAGGCATTTCATGCCAGGCTACCATCGTAAAGTCCTCCGGGACACAAACCTTACCTGACACTTGCCCACAAAATCGGCGCCACATCACTAGGCCCGACCGGGTTCGAGGACGAGAACGACGACGAGGACGAGGACGAAGCCCTCAGGAGTGGCGGCCGACGTCGTAGCATCAGTATTGTTCGTTGACGTAATCTTTAGTACACTCGAGGGCACATGGGGTTCCCGAAAAAGGATCGTCTTTTAGAGCGGTTCATTCAGTACCAAGAAGTCGAGCGCTCAGCTTCTCCGCGAACTATCATTGCTTATCGCCACGCGCTCCTGCGGTTTAAACAGTTCCGCGATGTGAGCTGGGATACCGCCACGGCCGCCGATTTTCGGTTGTTCCTGCTCGAGTGCATGAAATCCGGGATGGCTCGCAGCTATGTGCGTCTGACTTTCGCTGCGCTCAGGAGTTTTTATCGTTTCCTGACAGAACGAGCCGGGTTCAGCAATAATCCGTTAAAGGAAGTCCAGCTGCCCAAGCTGGAGAAAAAACTGCCGGTCGTTCTTTCGGTCAATCAAGTGGACGAATTGTTGAAGCAGCCGAGCCGCACCGACAGGAAAAATCAAGCTCCGGCTTGGGCAGCCGCCCGAGATGCAGCGATCTTGGAGCTGCTCTATAGCAGCGGACTGCGACTAGCCGAATTAGTGGCTCTGAACGTCGGCGACGTCGATCTTTACACGGAATCAGTTCGTGTTTTCGGCAAAGGCAGGAAGGAACGAGTTGTCCCGGTAGGTATGCCTGCGTTAGAAGCGATTCAGAAATACCGGTCGCAAGCGAGCGTTCATAGCGGCCCGCTTTTTATCAGCAAACTCCGAAAACGGATTACTGCTCGCTCCGTGTGGATGATTCTGAAGAAACATCTGAGCGAGACGTCGATCCAGTTGCCCGCGACTCCGCACAAGCTCAGGCACAGCTTTGCCACTCATCTGTTAGAGAATGGCGCGGATCTTCGCAGCGTGCAGACTCTGCTGGGTCACGAAAGCCTTTCTACGACCCAGATCTATACGCATGTCACGGTTGAGCGCCTGAAGAAGGCGTACGACGAGGCACATCCGCGAGCCTGAACCGCAGATGAATTATCCGCAGATTACGCAGATTACGTTCTAGAGCGTCGATCCCCGTCCGGACAATAAACGCTCCTCGTCAGTCTACGTGAATTTCCTAGCCCACAGGTTGCCCGGCCTAAAACCGAAATCTGCGTAATCTGCGGATAATCCATCTTGGCTATCGGCGGTTACGACGAAAGCGCTGCTGACCTGAACGTGCCCTTAACGACCGACTATCTGCGTATCTGTGTCCATCTGCGGTTTGAATTTCTGTCTTCGTGTTCATTCGTGTCCATTCGCGGTTTAGTTTTGGATTGTTCTCCTGCCCCGGGGCTTGCGTTGCCGGGGTTCCGGGTGTCACGTACAAGTTTCCTTTTTCGCTATGTCTTCTCAAACTATCCCAACTAGAAGTGAAATTGCTGAAACCGACACGTGGGATCTAACCAAGCTGTATCCGACCGAAGAAGACTATCAGCAAGGATTCGAACGGCTGAAAAAAGCATACCCCGGCTACGCTTCATTTAAGGGCAAAGTAGGTCAATCTGCACAGGATCTACTGAACGTTCTGGAATTCGATAAATCGATCGATCTCCTGGCTGAGAAACTTGGACATTATGTTTCGTTGAAGGCATCAGAGGACAGCTCGGATCGAGATAATCTTGCTAGAAAGGCCGAGTTCTCAAACCTAGGGACAAAGATCAGAGAACTAGCCTCTTTTATAACTCCTGAAATTCAGGCCATCTCGGACGAACGTTTCGCGGTTCTGATAGCAGATCCACGGCTCCAGGACTGGCGAAGGTCGCTAGAGCGGTTGAGACGTTTCCAGCCACATACGTTATCAGAAGGAGAAGAAAAAATCTTGGCCGCGGGCGCTTCCGCGATTCGGGGACATCGCGAGACCTTTTCTCAACTCACCAATGTCGACATGATCTTCGGTGTGATCCCGGATGATAGAGGTCAAGAGGTGGCGCTTTCGCAAAGCAGCTATATCTCCCTGTTGCATAACCGGGACCGAAACGTCCGGCGACAAGCGTTCGATCAATTTTATCGGGAATTCTCGGATCACCGGTACACGTTGGCCTCTTCGCTATCCGCCTCAGTTCGAGCCGATGTTTTTTATGCTCGGGTGCGCAATCATCCCAGCGCGTTGGAGGGCGCTCTTTTCGGCGATAACGTGCCAGTGGCGGTATATGATAATCTGATCGTAACCGTCAGAAACAATCTATCGGCGCTGCACGATTACTATGACCTGAGAAAAGAGCTCCTCGGCCTCGACGATATCCATCAGTATGACACCTTCGTCCCGCTGTTTCCGGAGGTCGCCAAAACGGTTGAGTTCGATGGAGCCGTCGATCTTGTGACCGCTTCCCTGGAAGCCTTGGGAGATGAATATGTCGCCACGCTCCGAAACGGACTGAAATCGCGATGGGTAGATCGCTACGAAACCAAGGGTAAACGCAGCGGCGCTTTTTCCTCTTCGAGCTACAAGAACCCGCCCTTTATCTTGATGAATTATCGGGCGGACGTTCTTTCGGACGTGTTTACCCTGGCCCACGAAGCCGGTCATTCGATGCACACGTGGTTCGCCCAAGAAAACCAGCCCTTTCAGGACTATGGCTACCCTATTTTTCTGGCTGAGGTTGCCTCTACTTTTAATGAAGAACTTTTGACCCATTACTTACTGCAACGGGCCGACGACGATCGGTTACGCGCTTTTTTGATCGATCGCCAGATCGAAGATATTCGGTCAGTGCTATTCAGGCAGACGATGTTTGCCGAGTTTGAAAAACAAATTCATGCGATCGAAGAGGAGGGTGGTCCCCTGACATTGGATGTATTCCTGGAGCGGTACCGCGAGTTGCTGCAGGCTTATTTTGGGCCGCGATTTACGCTCGATGAGGCCCTCAACCTCGAGTGTCTCAGGATACCGCATTTTTACTCGGCGTTTTACGTCTACAAATATGCGACCGGTATCTCAGCGGCGGTGGCTTTAGCGCAGCGGGTTCTCCATCAAGGAGCACCGGCGGTTAAGGATTATCTTGGGTTTCTGAAGTCCGGCGGTTCGCGATACCCCATTGAGACACTGGAATCAGCAGGCGTTGACATGCTCACGCCGGGCCCGATTCAAGAGACCATTGAGTTGTTTAAGCGGCGGTTACAGGAATTGACGGAACTAGTGCGTAAGGGGTGATAGGGATCTTGGATCTGGCGTGAGGTCTGCGCGGTCGCAGGGCGTAAATCGGGGAGGGCGCGCGTCCCCGCGCGCCGCGAGGGTGGGTCCCCGCAACCGGCGATGTTAGTCTCGCCTAGCGCCTGGAGGGGAGCCGCTTTGGCCTGTTGGCAGGCCGACCCGCGGCTAAGAGGCGATGCGTGTTACCAAACCGCGAAGTGGGTTAGCAGGCGGCTCCCGGGAACGAACCCAGGGTTTCGATTTAACCTGATACGCGACCCCGCCCGTGGTGATAAGTCTCGAAGAGAATCATGGGTTCACTGGAACGCGCTGGGTCATTCGCGGGAGCCGCCTGTTAAATTCCCGACAGAGCCTGGTTCACGACAAAGCGGCTCCCCTCCGGTCCTCGATTGCAACATGTCGTCGGCTTCGGTAACAACGGATCGCGGGGACGCGATCCCTCCCCAGCCCGCGCTTCACACCTTTTGACGACGTGACAAATCCTCACCGCCGGCTGTTCAAAAAACCACACGCACTAGAATTTTTATGAAGTCGAGATTGAAATTCGAACTTCCGACTTTATTTTCCGAAGTGGTCCGGGGCTCAATGGGCGAGGGTCTCATCTGGCTTCCGGTTCTGAAGTAGTATCCAACAAAAATAGGGACAAGGGAGTATGGTAAAGGAAGGAAAAGCGGCGGAAGAGACCGCCACCACGCCCGTGGCGGACGGTGTGAGTGTCTCCCAACTATCAGCAATGAACCCGAGCGAGCTTTTCAGGCTGGCGGCAGAACTCGGCTTAGCGATCGAACCTGTGCCGAGTCCTCCCATCCAAGACCTTCGGTTGAACCGGTACGTTGAGTAAGCGGTGCCATGGCGATTACCGTTTGGGGAGGGCGCGCGTCCTCGCGCGCCGCGAAGACGCACCAGACCTGCTGTCGTAACGAAAACACCTGTATTGAGCAGGGATATCGGCTCCGCGAACAAACGGATCGCTGCGATCCCTCCCAGCGATGGACCTCAATACGCGGCCTGGGCTCCCTTGATGTTTTTCTTCTGAATCCAGGGCATTAACGAGCGGAGCTTTTGTCCGACCTTTTCGACCGGGTGTTTTTGGCCAGCGGTCAATAGATCTTTGTAAGTCGACAGGCCGTTTTTGTATTCGTCGATCCAGCCTTGAGCAAATTTTCCGTTTTGGATCTCCTTCAACGCCCGTTGCATTTTCTTCTTCACGCTCGCGTCGATGATCTTAGGACCAACCGAAACATCACCCCACTTCGCCGTCTCGGAGATCGAGAATCGCATGCCGGCGATACCGGACTCGTACATCAGATCTACGATCAGCTTCAGTTCATGGAGACATTCGAAATAGGCCATCTCGGGCTGGTAACCGGCCTCGACCAAGGTCTCAAAACCATTCTGTACCAAGGCGGTTAGGCCGCCACAAAGCACCGTTTGCTCGCCAAAAAGGTCGGTCTCGGTCTCCTCCTTAAACGTGGTCTCCAGAACTCCGGCTCGCGTCGCTCCAATCCCCTTGGCCCAGGCCAAGGCAAGCTTTTTGGCCTTCTTTGATGGATTCTGGTAAACCGCGATCAAGGCGGGAACACCTTTACCTTCGAGGTACTGACGCCGGACGATGTGCCCAGGACCCTTCGGCGCGACCATGATCACATCCACGTTTTCAGGTGGAACTACGGTCTTGAAGTGCACGGCGAAACCGTGACTGAAAAGCAGGGCCTTACCGGCAGCGAGATTCGGTAGGACTTCATTTTCGTAAATCGATGCAATTTTCAGGTCGGGTGTCGCGAAGAATATAATATCGGCTTTTTTAACAGCATCGGCCACTTCGAAAGTCTCGAAACCATGTTCTTTCGCGACCGGAATCGACTTGCTGCCTTTATAGAGGCCCACGATCACATCGATTCCGCTATCCTTTAGGTTAAGGGCATGAGCATGCCCCTGAGAACCGAACCCGATGACCGCGCAGGTCTTCCCCTGCAGGTTACTCAGGTCGGCGTCCTTATCAGTATACACTTTTGCTGGCATAAAAAATTGGCGCGAAAAACCGGTTATTCGACTCTGGCCATAGCGACACGGCCGGTCCGAGTCAGATCACTGATCCCAAAATTCTCCATCAAACGCAGGAACTTATTGATCTTGCTTTCGTTCCCGGTGATTTCGATGGCGAGACGCTTTGGCTGAACATCTACGATCTTCGCGCGAAAGATATCGCAGATTTGCATAACTTCGGACCGATTCTCGGAATCGGCATTCACCCGGAGCATGACCAGCTCCCGGTCCACGTAGCCACCGTCTCTAAAGTCCTGTATTTCGATGACGTCGATCAGTTTATGTAACTGTTTCGTGACCTGCTCGAGGACGGTGTCGTCGCCGCGTACTACGATCGTCATCCGAGAAGTCGAAGGATCGTTGGTCGGCGCGACATTCAAGCTGTCAATATTGAATCCGCGCCCACTAAACATGCCCGCAACGCGTGTAAGCACGCCAAAGCGGTTCTCCACTAAAATCGAGAGTGTGTGACGCATAGGGAAAGGACCTGAACCATCCCGCGATCATAAATAAAATCAATCCAATTCTGGGGGTCGCGAGTCATATAGACAGAAACGTCGCGGGCGGTGGTAGCCCGCTCGGTCGCAGGTCGGATAGGACTTATACGACTGATGGGACTTATATGACTGCGATGAACGGGGCGGCTCTATCATTTAACGAAATGCTAGAAACCTGGCTGCGGGCGTGCAATTCTGCCGCGCTGCTATGACAATTTTTACTCCGCCTGAGAAACTGTACAAAGGGTATATTTTTGACTGTGATGGGACCTTAGCGCATTCGATGCCGGTCCATTATGCAGCCTGGCGGCAGACCGCGGAGGAGAACGGGGTGACAATGTCGGAAGAGCTTTTCTACAGCCTGGGAGGGGTACCGACCACCAGAATCATAGAGATTTTGAACGAAAAATTTGGGACCAAAATGGATCCTGAACAGGTCGCGGAACGGAAAGAAGAAGTTTACGTCGAGAATATGGGCGCTACGAAGCCGATCGAGGAAGTAACCGCATTTGCCAGGAAAGTGGCAGCGTTTGCCAAGGTGGCGGTTGCTTCCGGCGGATATCTCCCCGTGGTACTGAAGACCTTGGAAGTGATCGGATTTAAAGACTTTTTCCCGGTTGTTGTGACGAGCGAGCAGGTGAGCCGGGGTAAACCGTTCCCGGACATATTCCTTGAAGCCGCAAGGCGCATGGGCGTACCGCCCAACGAGTGTTTGGTGCTTGAAGATAGTCCCGCCGGCATCGAAGCCGCTAAGGCAGCGGGAATGGATTACAATTTTATCGGCAAGCCGTGAGGTTGCGAAACGGCGACCGGGCGAATGGGCGATAGGGCGAATGGGCGAAACAGCGCGAAGCTGTGGCTGGAGGGGAGCCGCTTAGGAGCGCAGCTAAAAGATCTAGCGTTATTCTATCCGGAGCGAGGAAGGCCAAGTAGGGTGTTAAACAGGCGGCTCCCGGGAATTACCGCTCGCGATGTTTTGCCCACGGTTCGGTTTGCAGATTGTTCATTCGCGTGCGGGCCGACACAGCTAACACCCGTTGAAACGTTCGCGGGAGCCGCCTGTTGACGAGTTGTGCGGCCATCTACACGCCGAGACAAATATAACGGGGCTTTTTGGTACGATCCAAAGCGGCTCCCCTCCGGTTAAGGCGCTTCGCGCCTCAATCCGCCGATTCGCCCTTTCGCCGTTTCGCCTATTCGCCGTTTCGGCATTCTCCTCCCTACCGCACCGCGACCGCGCCGCCGTTGCGGTTCAAGCCCCAGATCAGCAATCTCTGGGCGTCATCGAACAGGAAGTGCAATGTTCCGCCTAGCTGCACCAAGATCACGTCATGCCCGCCGTAGCTGGCACTTGATACCAAACACCGTCCGCTAGCCTCAGTGAAACCGGTTTTCATACCGGTGAACATGGGTGAACGCGCGATCAATCTGTTGGTGGCCTCAAAATAGCGATGGCGGCCTGAATTGTAGGTAAAATTGAAGCCGGTCAACCGCATATACTGGCGCAGCACCGGTTGGTGATACGCGGCGAAAGCGATCCGGGCCATGTTTCGGGCAGTTGAGTATTGGCCCGGTACGGGTAGCCCGTTTGGATTCACAAAATGACTTTCGGTTGCGCCTAGGGAGAACGCTTTTGAATTCATCCGTTCTGCGAAAGCGGGGATACTGCCGGCCTCATTTCGAGCCAAACAGATCGCAGCATCGTTACAACTGTGTACCAAGAGAGCGGCCAGCAGTTGCCTTTTAGTATAAACATCGCCCGGCCGAAACCCGAGCTTCGTCGGTTCCACTTGGCAATCCGTCGAGATTACCCGGTCCGGAACGTCGAGATTTCCGTCTTGAACTAGAATCAGCGCAGTTAAGAGTTTTTGCGTGCTTGCTACGGGCCGGCGAACATCCGGATTTTTCATGAACAGGACTGCACCGGTCTTGGCATCGATCATGATGGCGGAACTAGCGGCAGTAAGAGGCGCATCGGACGGGTAAATCGACGCACCCGCGGCACCGGTCGGATCGTCAGCCACACCGGACATTCGGAATAACGGCACGGTCTGCGTTTCCGACGGTTGCGGTGCAGGCAGCGGCTGTACCGGTAGAGCCCGCCGCACGCTTGAATCCGCGCCGGGCATAGAAAGAGTAAGGGCAAGCTCAATAGAGCAAACGCAAAGTAATCTCCAACTGAAACCCATGAGCATCACATGGTTTATTACAAAAACTACTTTTGCGCAATTGCGAGAACTGAACGGAAAAATGTTCTCAAGCGGGCGTTTTCCGGGTAAACTCGGCGCGGATGAGTCGAAGAGTTGTCTGGTTAGCTGTTGTCACCACTAGCTCACTTTTCTTCATTGGCTGCGCAGAGCGTGAGCTCCCAACCTACGAGGCTCCTTTGGCAAGGAGCGAGTTTATGAAGATCAGAACGACCGCGTACAACGATAAGGAGAGTGATCATCTAAAGTACGCGAATGCCAGCGCATCTGGGACCGCGTTGCAGGCGGGCGAGATCCGAAGCGCAGCGGCTGATTGGTCCCGGTGGCCGGCCGGAACCGAGTTCGTGATCGACGCGACCGGCCAAACCTACGTCGTTGATGATTATGGTTGGGACTTGGCCGGCCGAAATACGATCGATCTTTATTGCCCGACTCGAGCCGAGATGAACGCCTGGGGCGTACGCCGAGTCAGCATTCACATTCTTCATTGGGGTGATCCATGGGCAAGTTATCGGATTCTAAAGCCGCGGAATAGTTACGCCCACGTTCGGCGAATGCTGGACGAAATTCATCGATTCTATCGAGAAGAGAAAATACACGAACCGGCTCCCGAAAAAACGGAAACGGTACCAGTAAAAGCTGAACCGGCGGTTCCGCTAAAACCGTTTTTGCAGGCGAGCAATATGTGACCGTGACGCGCCTCGCTTGCGAGGCCGATGGTGAACAGGGAAACATCGTGACATGAACCCTGGCCGGTGCAGCGCTCTATCGTCCAGTGATCGAGATGCGTTCCAAGGTTGAGAGATATGGTGCGCGGAGACCAGAGAGCCTCAAGGTCGCGAACTTAGTCGACGCGATACAGAGCGCAGACAATACAAATTACTTTATTACGGACCACCCCTGCTCACCATCGGCCTCGCAAGCGAGGCGCGCTCCACGGCTCTGCTAGAACCACAAGAAGTGGTGCTTCTGTTGAGGAGATCCGCTCGCGGCGGGCTGTCTCCGAAAGATGTCGAAAATGCTGTGGTGCTGTTGCTGCTGCGGCTGAGTTTGGCGAGCTACTCTCTGAGTTGTGGCTCGTTCGCTGTTTGGTTCCGGACGAACATCCGGTTCTACTTTTCCGTGAGCTTGTCTCTTGTCTTGGTCGTCGTCATCTGCAGACTGATGGGTATTGGCTTCGGCTGCATCTGCCGCCGCGAGTTCCTCTTCCTTCTCCGGATTGACGGCGTCGAACATCTTGAAGTTGCCAACCGCAGGCGCCAGCGATTTCAGAGGCGGGTTATAGCCGTGATCGAGAGCAAAGATTTTCTCCAAGATGGCCGAAGCCATAGGAGCAGCAACCCCGCCACCGGATTTCCCACCTTCAATCATTATCGCTAATGCGTATTTAGGATGGTCGTAAGGAGCAAAAGCCAGAAACCATACGTGGTCGTCCTTTATCCCGGAGCGCCAAAATTGAGCAGTCCCCGTTTTACCGGCTACCTGGATCCCGGCAACGGCGCCTGCTTTTCCGGTGCCGTCTTCGGCATTAACTACCTCATACATCCCTCTCCGAACCATCTCGATCTGGTCTTTAGACAAGTGCAAATCGCGGGTCAAGTCGCTGCGAATCCTGGCCGGTCGCGGAATGATTTTACCGTCGGGTCCTTTGATTTGATAAATAAGGGTCGGCTGGTAACAGGTGCCTCCGTTGGCAACGGTTGCCGCCACTATGGCCATCTGCAGCGGGCTGGCCAAGACATAGCCTTGGCCGATCGATGTATTCGCGGTCTGACCTTGGCTCCATTTCTCGGTCTTCGTGGTCTGCAGCCAATCCGGGGACGGCAACAATCCAGGGTCTTCGTCGGTCAACTCGACCCCGCTGGTCTCGCCGAGGCCGAGAGCACGGCCGACGCGGTCAATCGCGTCGATCCCGGCAGCATTGCCGAACTGATAGAAAAAAGCGTCGCAAGAATGTTTGATGGCCTCGACCAATGTCTGTTCACCGTGAACGCCCCAACAATGCATGTAGGTATTCCCATAAGAAACACCGCCGTAGCAGTAGAATTTTGCTTTCTGGAGTCCCTTGCTTAGCCCTGCAAATGAAGTGATGACTTTGTAGGTCGAGCCCGGCGCATAGGTACTGTCTGCCCGATCCAAGAGTGGATCCGCTTCTCCATTCTTTATCGTCGCCCAATCTCGCGCCGAGATTGAAGGGACAAATTTGTTCGGATCGAAAGAAGGAACCGACGCCATGGCGAGAATTTGCCCGTTGTTCGGATCAACCACGACGCAAGCGGCCCGGCCCACATATCGGAGCGTCGTTTCCACGATGTATTGAATCCGGGCGTCGATTGTAAGGTAAACGTCGGAGCCAGCCGTTGGTTCAACCCGGCTCATCTCACGCCCAATTTGATTCTTCGCGCTTTTTTCCAAGATCCGTTTACCGGGTTTTCCGCGGAGGACCTCATCCATGACGTACTCGAGGTTGTTCCTCCCCTGCTCATCGGGCTGATAATAATTGAAGTCCCGCAGGTCGGGGAGCTGGCTGATATCTTTGGGCGCGCCCACGTACCCAAGGATTTGCGCGGCTAGCGCACCATACGGGTAGAGACGCACCGGGGTCGAGTGTACTTGCAACCCAGGGAACTCAACGTCTCGTTCGGCAAACTCGCTAAAGGTCAAAAAATCAAGATCTTGTCGGTAAACGAACGGCACCAACTGCTGATTGCGAAACTGGGTTTCAAGGCGTTCGGTGTTGTAAGGCTCAGCTAGTCCAAACTGCTTGAGCTTTGGAATCACGGTCTGGTTGACGATTTGAACGATGTCCGGCTCACGCCGGTTGTGAAGCATTCCGTTGGAATCCTTTTGCAGGAACTCCTTCTTCGGCACCTCGCCATATTGCTGCCGATAGCCGTTCACCAGATCGGGGAAATAGAAATCGACGTCGTAAGTCACGCGATTGGTGACGAGAGGAAGGCCGTTCCGATCTCGGATCTCACCGCGAACCGCGGGTAACCGGACGGTCACTTGGGAGGCGCCCTTGATTTTGCCTCGGTAATAATCCGCCAACTTCACCTGCACCCACCAAAGCCGCAGGCAAATGGCAGCCATACAGACAACAATGACCCCTCCGATCACCCAGATCTCGATGCCAAATTCGGGTCTCGTTCTTCTGCCTTCCATGTTTTTACGACAGTTCTGAACCTGGAACATAGCCGGGAAACCGTTTCTTGCATCCTCAGCCTGCATTTCTCGCAGCAGAGAAGCTTTCAATCACTTGCTACCATGAGGGGCTGCTGCGAGAAATGCAGGCTATGGCCGGAAAAATATCGACCGCGGATCGTCTCGCCCGATTCAGTGAATCCGTCATCAGAGAGATGACCCGGGTCGCAAACCGCTACGGTGCGATCAATCTCTCCCAAGGTTTTCCGGACTTCGACCCACCTCAGGAATTGGTTCAAGCTGCCAAGGAAGCATTACAAGGCGAGTACCATCAATACGCGATCACCTGGGGTCAGCCCGAATTCAGAGAAGCATTGGCTGCCAAACAATCACGTTTGATGGGGCTGCCGCTGGAGCCCAGCGAACACTTCGTGGTGACCTGCGGAGGGACTGAGGCCATGCTCGTCGCATTGATGACCGCTTGCAATCCCGGCGATTCGGTCATCATTTTTTCCCCATTCTACGAGAACTACGGAGCAGACACGATTTTGGCGGGCGCGTGGCCGATCTATGTGCCTCTCCGGCCGCCACGATTCGATTTTGATCCGGATGAGTTGCGCCAGGCGTTTTCCCAAAAGCCGAAAGCAATCGTCATCTGCAACCCGTCCAACCCCACCGGCAAAGTTTTCACCAGGGATGAACTTCTTTTGATCGGAGAGCTGGCTACCGAAGCCGGGAGCTTCATCATCACGGATGAGGTATACGAGCACATCGTTTACCCGCCACACCGGCATACCTACGCTGCGGCGTTGCCCGGGTTGTTTGAGCGGACTCTAACCGTAGGTTCGTTGTCAAAGACCTATGCGATCACCGGATGGCGTTTAGGTTTTGTGCTGGCTGCTCCCGAGGTGATCTCGGCAGCCCGAAAAGTCCATGACTTTCTCACGGTCGGAGCCGCTCACCCGCTCCAAAAAGCAGCAGTGACGGCTCTCCGTTTTCCACAAGAGTACTACGACAAATTGGCGCGTGATTACTTAGCCCGGAGAGAACTCTTTACCGGGTATTTGCGAAAGGCGGCCTTAACCTTTGTTGAACCGCAGGGCGCGTATTACGTGCTCGTGGATATTACCGAGTTTGGTCACTCCGATGATACGTCCTTTTGTCATTGGCTGGCCAAAGAGATCGGCGTCGCAGCGGTGCCAGGCTCCAGTTTTTTCGCTGAACCCGTCAATCATTTGATCCGGTTCCATTTCGCTAAGCGCGATGAAACGTTGCATGAGGCTGGGCGCAGGCTGTTGAGGCTACGGGGCGCGTAAGAGCGAATGGGCGAAACGGCGAATAGGCGCGATATCTCCCACGATCGGTAGGGCGAAAAACTCGGCGCGCCGATAATCCAGATGAGGTCTGCCACGCATTCGCGCCGGTTTTGAGCCGCTCCGTGGGTGCGGTTCGGTTTTGCGTTTCATCCCGGGACCCTGCGTCCGGAAGGGTTCCGTATTGTAGACGAGGTAAGCTCCACGGTGCGGCTCAAAACCGGCGCGGACACCCTTCCTCTGTAAACCCTATCCTCGGCGCGCCGAGTTTTTCGCCCTACCGATCGTGGGTCCTGGTCGCATCGCCTTCGCCCCGTCGCCGTTTCGCCCATTCGCAATTACGCCTTCACATGCCCCTGACCAATCACCTGATACTTGTAGATCGTCAGTTCTTCCAGGGCCATGGGACCTCGGGCATGTAGGCGGTCCGTGCTGATACCAATCTCGGCTCCGAACCCGAATTCTCCTCCATCATTGAAGCGCGTGGAAGCGTTCCAAAAGACTGCCGCCGAATCGACTTTGTTCATGAACTCATTGGCGGCCTGTTCATCGCTGGTGACGATCGCATCGCTGTGGTGGGAACCGTAAGTTTCAATATGTGCAATCGCGTCCGCCAAGCTTGGTACTACCCGAACCGAAAGAATGAGATCAAGGTGCTCGGTTCGCCAATCCTGGTCTGTGGCCGGTCGAACGCTCGGGCCAAGGATAGCTTGGGTTTCAGCATCCCCCCGCAGCTCAACGCCGCGACGCTGTAACTCCGCAGCGCAACGGCTCAGGAATTCCTTAGCAATCCCGGTGTGCACCAAAAGTGTTTCTGCTGCATTGCAGACGCTGGGACGTTGGCATTTGGCGTTAATGACGATTGACTGCGCCATCTCCAAATCCGCAGCCTGGTCCACATAGACGTGGCAAATACCATCAAAGTGTTTGATTACCGGCATGCGGGCAAAAGCGGTGACGGTTTCGATCAGCTGCTTACCCCCTCGAGGAATTATGAGATCGATAAACTCTGCCATCTCGGCCATTGCTCGTACCGCTGCTCGATCGGGTGAAGAAACAATCTGGACGGCGTCTTCTGGAACCCCGGCACGACGGCAGCCTGCGCGGAGAGCCTCGCACAGCGCGATATTGGATGCTAATGCTTCGGAGCCGCCCCGCAGGATCACCGCATTACCGGTCTTCAAACACAGAGAGGCCGCATCACTAGTGACGTTCGGGCGCGACTCATAAATGATGCCGATGACTCCGATCGGAACTCGAACCTTTTTGAAGTGCAACCCGTCAGGTCTGGACCACTCTTTAATTACTTGGCCAACAGGATCCGGAAGCTGAGCAACCTCGCGAAGGCTCCGGCAAATCGCGGCTAATCGATCATGATCCAGCTTTAATCGATCTAAAAGCGCCGAGGAAAGGCCATTCGCCGAGCCTCGCTCTAAATCGGATTGATTCGCGGCCAGAATGGCGGGTTCACCTTTTTCGATCTGTTCTGCCGCTGCGATCAAAGCCGCATTCTTTTCCTGGTCGGATCGAGTCGCTAATTCTCTCCCTGCCCTGCGAGCACGGGCTCCGGCGGCCAAAACTTGTTCACGAACGTCGCTCATCGGTTACACTCCAAAACGAGACAACCGCGAATGGACACGAAAAAAAAGACAAACCGCAGATAAACGCAGATAGACTTTCGAGGTCTCCTTGCGTGATTTTCCTGCATCATATCCGCCTGCATTCTGCACCTTCATCGCGGTTGGTTTTTCTTTGTCTTCGCGTCAATTCGTGTCCATTCGCGGTCTAGAATATCCTCGCTTTTACGCCGGGAAACGGGTGCCCACCGATTCTCCTTTGACTGCCTCCAATAGTACGCCGGCCTTAAGTCCGCTGCCGATCACCGTTGGAATACCGGCCTGTCGGGCAAAACTGGCGGCCTCCAATTTACTGACCATACCGCCTCGTGAATAGACGCCTCCTTCCCTGGTAGCCAGGGATCTGACGGCCTCTATGTCGCTTACATCGGCGATTCTGGTTCCATCGCCTGCCAATAGCCCATCCACACTCGTCAAGATCACGAGTAGCGAAGCCCGGCACAAATTGGCGACTTCGGCTGAAAGCAGGTCGTTGTCTCCGAAATTCAGCTCTTCAACGGCGACCGAATCATTTTCGTTGATGATCGGGATGACCCGGTCGAATCGGAAGAGACGCTCCAGGGTGTTGCGAGCGTTCTCATAGCGCATGCGGCTATCCAGGTCTTGATGCGTCAGCAACAGTTGTGCTACCTGCAGGTCGTGCCGGCTGAAAAGTGTCTCGTAAAGCCGCATCAAGCGCGATTGACCAACCGCGGCGCAAGCTTGTATGGATGGCAGATCGGTAGGCCGCTCGTGAATGCCGAACTGCATCATTCCCGCCGCCACCGCACCGCTACTGACTAAAACACATTGGTAGCCGAATGACGTCAACTCGGCGACTTCGCCGGTCAATCGCCGGATTTGTGACACATGAAGCCCGTCCCGGGTCGGCTTGGTCAAAATGCCTGTTCCCAATTTTACAACAATCCTTTTCCGTTTATCCGCCATCAGCCCGAAATATACATGAAACGAATAGGCCCGGAATGACTTACTTACAGTCGTCCGGGCCTATACGTTTCATATATATTTCGGGCTACGTAGCTTGCATCGCTCCCAAAATGCATGTGCATTTGGGAGCGATGCAAGCTGTGAACATTCTCGATCTCATTCGCAAACAGGCTGAATTGCAGCCGAACAACGTCGCCTTCGCTTGCGTCGATTCCAACGAAAGCATCAGCTACGCGGACTTGATTCAGCGCGTCAACGCCGTAGCTGACTGGCTGCGGGGCCGTGGATGTCAGCCTTTTGATCGGTGCGGCTTGCATTGCCCGGAAGGTTCAGAGTTTCTGATCAGCGCGCTCGGTATTTTGTCGGCCGGGTTAGCAATAGCCCCAATCAGCCTCAACGTTCTACCGCTAGAACTCGATCGGATAATCGGCGCTGCGGGACTCAACTGGCTGCTTGAGACCGAAAAAAAGTTAATCCGATTTCCTTTTGCCGGATTCGTCGATACTCAAGCCGACGACCACTATCGAGCCACAAACCCAGCCTATATTAGATTCACTTCTGGTACTACGGGCCCAAGAAAAGGAGTTTTGTTAGGACATAACTCGATTCTAGATCGTCTAGCGACGGCTGATGCGATTCTTCGGATCACCCCGCAAGACCGGGTCTGGTTTCGTCTACCAATGGCAGATCATTTCGTGGTTTCTATTTTGCTTTATCTGTCGCGCGGGGCGGCGGTGGTGACCTCGACGACCGATCAACCTGAGATTCTGTCGCAACTCGGCTCCGAGTTTCGGCCGACGATCATCTATGGCTCACCGGAGTCGTATTCAGTTTTGACAGAAAAACTTCCCGGCGATTTGGCAACGATCCGGCTGGCCATTTGCACGACAACGTTGCTCTCGGCGAAGACCCGAAGCGCGTTCCAGAGCCGTTTCCAAAAGCCGCTGAATCCAGCGCTGGGCATTATCGAAGTCGGTTTGGTCACGCTCAATCAAAGCACGGATAGACCGGACTCAATTGGGACACCGATGCCAGGTTACCAAGTGAAGCTGCTGGACGAGAACGGTGGCCCCGTACCATCTGGTAGAGCCGGCGAACTCCACGTGAATGGACGCGGTCTCTTGGACGCTTATCTGGCTCCGTGGCGACCGCGTTCCCAGATTCTGGGTAGCGATGGCTATGCCACAGGTGACTTCGCGACAATGGATGAGACCGGTTATCTGCGCCTGGTTGGCCGAAGCAAAAACCGTCTAGAGGTAAACGGTCTCCATTTCTTCTGTGAAGAGGTCGAACGAATCATCAATAGCTATCCTGAAGTACAAGAGAGCCTCGTTTACATCGATCCAACCACTCGAGCTTTATCTGCTGAGATAGTCTCGCGGAATGAGTCGTTTCCAGAACTGGCTGACTTCTTGCGGCAGCGCTTGGATCCTAGGCAGGTTCCCGTTTCATTTCGCCGAGTCGATGAACTGCCGCGAACCGCGAACGGGAAACTGCTAAGGGCAGCGAGGTAGGGAAAGCCGGGAGCGCGCCGCACCAGTCCGGGAGGGATCGCGTCCTCGCGATCCGCGCGTTACCGGAGCCGAGGACGTTGGGCCATTAAGGGTTTTTCGTATTTCAGTCGGCGTGGAACAGTTTCGCGGCGCGCGGGGACGCGCGCCCTCCCCAAATTGCCGCCATTTGCTATTTGCGATTTTCTATCTGCTATTCTGGACGAGCTACGAGCAAGGATCCCCAGGCAATGCCCACGGCGCCGAGCGCATCAAAACCGCGGCAGACGATCGGATTTCGAACCGCAATCTTGCAGCTCATCCTGGGCGCTCTTCTTTTCTCGGTGGGAACAATCGGGATAGTTGGCTACATCAACGAGGAACGGACCCTCGAGGAAATCCGGCAAAAGCATTTTAGCTTGGTTAGTCTCACCCTTTCCCGCGAGGTAAGCCGGATCCTCGAACCTGCAGAACGGATATTGCCGGAGCTCAAGAATTTGACTGATCGAGGGTTGATTAACCCGCTGGATTCGGATCCACTCGGAATCTTCTTGGCGGAACGGCTTCGCCAAGAAGAGAGTGTCGGCTGGCTCAGTTTTACTGATTCTGCAACCGGCGCCTTCACCAGTGCATGGCGGGATAGCGAAGGCGGCATCGGAGTCAACCACGCCGATCCGAATGTCGATAGCGGTCGGCCCAAGGAATTCCTCTTAAACTTAGATGGTTCGCGTTCGCGGCTACCGCCTCGAAACGCAGCCTCCAACGATCCGCGGAGTCGCTCCTGGTACCAGAACGCTGTCGCCGCCGATGGCACGATCGTGTGGACTAAACCCTACAACTTCAACGAAGGAACCACTGGTATCAGCGCCTGCATGGCGATTTACAAACAGGGACGATTAACCGGAGTGTTCACGGCAGACTTCACCACCAGCGATATCAATGTATTCCTGAACCGGGTCATTCAAGATCGTAAACTCTTGCTTTTCGTCGATACGTTGTCCGGTGACACGCTCGGTGTCGCCGCAGAAATGTCGCTGCCGAGCGACGCCCTGCTGGCACAATCCCGGAAACTATACCAACTCGACCAATCCAAGCTGGGAACGGGGCATATCAGTTTTCGCTCCTTTCGGCTTGCCGGAGAGAGCTACGTTTCGGTGGTTACACCGTTTACCTTACCGAGCGGCCTGACCTTTCTCACGGGCGTGGTGGGACTCGAAAGCGACTTCTTGGGCTCAGCCAGAAACAATCTGGCGATCACCGCCGTCATCGGTTTAGTTGCGCTTGTCGCCGGCACGTTGTTTGCCATCTGGCTATCTCATCAGCTGGCGACACCACTCACTAAACTCAGTCACGACCTTGAGCAGGTAGGCAGATTTGAACTGACCAATCTGCCGCCACCGAGGTCTGCCGTGCGCGAAATTGTCATTGTCGGTGACTCGCTTGATCGCATGAAATCCGGGCTACGTTCCTTTGTAAAATACGTTCCCCGGGATGTGGTTAGAGATTTGATCCTGCAAAAACAAGATGCCGCTCGCGGTGGCGCGCTGCGCCGGCTCACTTTGTTTTTCTCGGACGTCGCCGGTTTCACCAGGATCAGCGAGAATTTGAGTCCAACCGAAGTTTTTGCGGAGTTGGGCGATTATTTCGAACTGGTCACCGATATCGTCGTCGAAAGATTTGGGGGAACGCTGGACAAGTTCGTTGGAGACGGGATCGTGGCGTTTTTTAACGCTCCCGGCGCAATGGAAAAGCACGCTGAGATCGCATGCCAAGCCGCTTTGGAAGTGGTGAAAAAGCTTTCCGATATAGAGCCGGAGCGGCGTGCTGCCAACCGACCGATCTTCAAAACCCGGATTGGCTTGCATACCGGCGAGGTATTGGTCGGTAACATTGGAACCCAACAGCGATTGTCCTATTCGACTATTGGCGACGCGGTTAACTTATCGAGCCGATTGGAAGGGTTAAATAAGCTTTACGGCACTTTGATTCTGGCGAGTGGCCAAACCAAGACCGAGACCGGCGGCCGGTTCGAGTGGAGGTTTGTGGATCGGGTGGCGGTCCTTGGACGAAGCCAGGGCACCGATGTGTTTGAGTTACTCGGCTATCGGAACGCAGTGGCACCAAGCAAACTCGAGCTTCGAGATGAGTATGAGGATGGTCTCCAGAAATACTTCGAGGGAGATTTTCAAAGGGCCGCTCTCCACTTCGCAGCGGTTCTGGCGCAGAAGCCCGAAGATGGCGCCAGCCAGGTGCTGCTCGCTCGGTGCAACCAGCTTGCACTCCGGCCTACCCCCGATCTGTGGTCGGGTATCTATGAACTGCTGGAGAAATAGCGCACGGTTCGGGGGTTCGCGGTTCGTCCTCGTCCTCGATTGGGGCTCCAGGGCGGTTGGCCGTTTAGAGTTTCGTTCCCATGTCCTATTGGTCCCATAAGTCCCATCCGTGCTACGTCTCCTGGCTACTAGTGTCCTGTCCCATAAATGATGTGGCTTTCGCCGTCGGCCAGTTGGCTGTTTTTCAAGGCGCGAGCGACGCGCCCATATCTGGTTCCTACGGGTCGAGCGAGCAACGACGAGGACGAGAAACGACGCTGCAAACCGCCAACCGCCAACCGTGAACGGTGAACTCTTTCGGGCTTGCTAACCACCGCAGCTTCCTCGAAGAATCTTCACCAATGTCGATTGTCGTCCAAAAGTACGGCGGCAGCAGTGTGGCTGATGTCGGTAAGCTTCGTTTGGTGGCTGATCGGATCATGCGAACGAAGAAAGAGGGACACGACGTTGTGGTTGTCGTTTCCGCAATGGGCGACACGACGGACGACCTGCTCGCCTTAGCCAAACAGATCTCGGCTAACCCCGACCGGCGTGAACTCGATATGTTGTTGTCGGCGGGCGAAAGGATCTCGATGGCGCTGCTTTCGCTGGCCATACGTGAGTTGGGTGGAGACGCGATTAGTTTCACCGGTAGCCAGTCTGGTATCATTACAAACGACCGCCATATCGATGCTCGAATCATCGAAGTACGACCGTTCCGGGTCCAGGACGAGCTAGCCAGGGGAAAAATCGTCGTGGTCGCAGGTTATCAGGGTGTCTCGTATCGCAAAGAGATTACAACTCTTGGACGAGGCGGCAGTGATACCACTGCAGTAGCGATGGCAGCCGCGCTCGGAGCAGAGTGGTGTGAGATCTGCTCGGATGTCGACGGGGTATATACCGCTGACCCACGCGTGGTTCCTGCAGCTGAAAGGATCGGCGTTCTCTCTTACGAGGAAACTCAGGAGCTTGCTGAGTCCGGCGCTAAAGTTTTGAATGCTCAAGCGGTCGAGTTTGCCAAGGAAAAAGGGATCGCCATTTATGCCCGCGCCACCTCAGGCGCTCTCCCTGGTAAGGATCCTTCCCTGGATGGCACCGTGGTCCGAAAGCTGGCTCCTAGGTTGCCCGGGTCCGTGATCGGCGTGGCGAGTGAAAAAGAGGTGCTTTTGATTCAATCACGCAACATTAGCGGACTGTTGCAGGTAATGGATGATTTTGGCTGCCCAGGTAAGCAGCTCCATCTGTCCTCAACGGGCGGGGACCAAGACGGTCTCACATTGGTGATCTCAAAAGAAAATCTGCATCAAGGCCCGAAACTGCAGGCACAATTAACCAAGCAGGACCCAGGCTCACACTGGAACGATGCGATTGGAGCCGTCAGCATTATCGGAGCCGGCATTAACGCTTCTCACGACAAGGTGCGGCGCGGGTCGCAGGCATTGGAGAAAGCCGGCATTCGATACCACAGTTTAGCGACATCGTCTTTCCGGGTTACCTGGCTGGTGGACCGGGAAAAGGTCGAAGAGGCGGTCCGACTGCTTCACGGTTTGTTTATTGAGGCGAAAGAGCCGGTTGTGCCGTTGGAGTAAGGGGCCGTGGCCTTCGTACACGTCCTCGTCCTCGACTTGGTGGGGCGAGGCTCCCGAACTTGTCTAACGGTTGGAACCAAGCGATCGGTAATGCCACCGTATCGTGCTGTTAGGCCTAAATTCGCGCCGAGCCGTGGTCCATGGTGGGCCACGGCTCGGCGCGCCTCTTGGTCTTGTTCATTCAACTCTCGGCGTTCAAAACGTGCACCGCTGGTCGATTGTCACGCTCTTCGGGAGCCTCGCCCTACCAAGTCCAGAACGAGTACGAAGAGCAGTGGTCCAGCCACTTAGTCGAATCGGGCGCGGATTTCTCGCCTACCAGAAAAAAAGAAAAAGCTGGCTCGATCAGAGGGGGAACGGTTCTGGGGGCCAATCGAGCCAGCAATGAAACGCTATGAAAAATTGATTCCTATTCAACAATTTTTTTAGGGAATTTTACGGCGCCGCCAACCAAATCTCTACCACCCGATTTTTGTCAGGGGTTCCATGGCCGAAAAACTCTGAACCACCCATGCCAACGGCTCGAATCGTGTTTACGATCTTGGCTTGGGTCTCCAAAATCTTCTCGATAGCATCAGCGCGTTGCTTCGAGATCTCCATGTTTTGTGCTTGGTTCCCTTGCTTGTCTGCGTAGCCCGCGACCACGAACACAACGGTTGGGTCTTCGTAAAGCTTCTGATATTCGGGCTTCTTCAAGTACTCTAACAGATGGTCGATCTGAAACTGCTCCGGACGGGCCTTCCCGGATGGGAACGGGATAATCGCGAGCTTGGTAAACCCGCGAGCTCGTTCAACTTGAGCGTAGAGATAGTCTCGTTCCTTCTGAGAAACGTCTTTCAGCAAGTCGATTCGGGACAACACTTCTTTTCGGACCTCCGCCTCCTCGGCTGCGTCATATTTCACGGTGGGAAACGCTTGAGCACTAGCGGAAGCTTGAGCCTCAGTATTTGACTGTTCGGCCGCGGACGCAGTGGGAGTTTCAGACGCCTGAGCCGGGGTCTCACCGGGAGTCGCTGTGGCTTCGGGCGTTGGTGACTGCGTTTCCTCCGGTGTGGTCAGAGGAGTCGGGGACGCGGCGGGCTCTGGAGTCGGCGTGGATGTCTCTGTCGGAACCGGTGTCGCCGTCGGAGTCGATTCCGGTGTCTGTACCGGAGATGGAGAGGGAGTGGCAATTGGCGTCGCTTGTTCTTGAGCTACATACGGAGTCGGAGACGCGCCCGTCTTCTGTAGGCCTCTGCCGATCAGTTGTATGTACGCGAAAATTCCGCCGGCTAAGAAGAAAATAACAGCGGCAAGAGCAAAAAGCGCCGGTGGTGACAACGCGATTTTTGGCTCACTATCCTTAGGGTTTTGGTCCGGCATAAGCTAACGCATCGAGATAAAGGACGGGAACGACCAGCATATCTAAATAGATACGCGATGAGTGAGCAACGTGGAAAATTGACCCACCCCCGACGGAAGGGGTTTTAGGTTATACGTTTTAGGTTTTAGGTTTTAGGTTCCGAGCCGCACAACGAAAGCGGCAACCCAGCGCAGTCCCTAGTGTGTTGAAAGATAAGTCAGTAACATTAGTGTTGTAATCAGTGTAGGCAAGCTGTAATAATGGGAGGATGGCGAAGGGACGACCGGTTAAACCAATTAGACTAAGCAAAGAGCAGGAAGAGAAACTGAGGTTAATCGAGCGGCGGCCTAGTAGTCAGCAGAGTTTGGCGCTGCGAGCCAAAGTGATATTGGAATGTGCTCAAGGCAAAAGCAATCTGGAGGTAGCCAAAGAATTAGGCGTTTGTCAGCACATGGTGGGGAAATGGAGGCGGCGCTTTATTGAGCAGTCCTTGGAAGGCTTAGTCGATGCGCCCCGCAGCGGAGCGCCACGAGAGATCTCCGATGAGAAAGTAGAAGAAGTGGTGACAAAGACATTGGAGACTACGCCCGCTGCTAGAACCCATTGGAGCAGTTGGCTCATGGCTAAGGAAGCCGGCATTTCCCAAGATTCGGTTCGACGGATCTGGCAAGCCTTCGGTTTAAAGCCGCACTTAGTAAAGAGCTTCAAACTCAGCACCGATCCGATGTTTGTCGAAAAGGTACGCGACATCGTGGGCTTATATTTATATCCGCCCCAGAAGGCCATCGTGCTGTGTGTCGATGAAAAGAGTCAAACCCAAGCTCTAGAAAGAACCCAGCTGATCTTGCCGATGAAGCCGGGCTACCCAGAGCGCCAGAGCCACGACTATTATCGTCAGGGGGTGGTTTCACTCTTTAGCGCTTACGAGGTAGCGACCGGTCGAGTCATTGGCAAATGCCACAGTCGTCATCGTGAAGAGGAATTCTTGAAATTTATGCAACTCATCGATACCAAATTCCCCGGCTCGGCTCCCATTCACCTGGTGCTGGATAATTTGGCCACTCACAAGACGCCCCGAGTGCGCAACTGGTTTGCCCGCCGACCTCGATACGTTTTGCATTTTACCCCTACGGGCAGCTCCTGGATTAATCAGGTCGAACGCTGGTTTGCCAAAATCACTACTCAAGCCATTCGCCGTGGCAATTTCCGTTCCGTTAAACATCTCATCCAAGCCATCGACGACTATATCGCCCAGCACAACCAGGACCCAAAACCCTTCCAGTGGACCGCCACACCCGAGAGCATCTTCGCCAATCTAGAAGCCTCCCTAACTTAATGTTACTTACTTATCTTTCAGCACACTAGTGTCCTGTCCCATAAATAACGTGGCTTTCGCCGGCGGTCAGTTGGCTGTTTTTCAAGGCGCGAGCGAAGCGCCCCTATCTGGTTCATACGGGTCGAGCGAGCAACGCGGAAAAACAGCCAACTGGCCACGGCCCGGAGGGTTGCGATGAAAATGGGCCGGCGGCTGCGTTGCTCGTCGGTTACGTATCGATCAAGATATGCGCCCTCTACCGCCAGTCCGGCTCGGACCGCCTTGCCGGCGGCCCATTTTGATCGCAACGAAAGCCACGTTATTTATGGGACAGGACACTAGGTCCAAAGCGCAACTTAAAACGTAAAACCTATAACTTATAACCTAGAACTTATAAGGCCTGCTCACGGCTGAACCGCCCAGACTTCGACGACCCGGTTCTTTTCCTTGTTCGTCTTGTCGAAGAGCTCTTGACCGCCCATCCCGATCGAGTGCATCAGATTGGTTAGCTTCAATCGGGCCTCAATCATTTTCTGTACGGACTCAGCTCGAGTTCGCGAGATTTCGAGGTTACTGGCTTCGTTGCCCTGAGTATCGGCGTACCCGACGAACATCAGGACAACGGTTGGATCACTTAGCAGCTTTTGAACGCCTGCGTCCTGGATACGCTTGATCAGATCATCGATCTGAGCGGCGCCGGGCGCCGTACGGCCACTTTGAAACGGGACGAGTGTGACTTTAGTGAAACCACGGGCCCGTTCGATCTGAGCGTAGAGCTGGTCTTTCTCCTTGTCGGAGAGGTTACGCATTAGGTCAACCCGCGTAAGCACTTCCCTGCGCGTGTCTTCCTCCTCCTTGGCGTCCGAGCTTGCCGCCGGTGAGTTCACCGTAACCGGCGTGCCGCTCGCCCCGGCGACCGCCGTTTCGTCTTTTATCGCCGTTGCTGTTATTGCTGCCGTCGGGCTCGTTCGTGCCGAAGTCGACGGGGTAGCACTGGCAACGACCGGACTGGCCTCCCCAGCATGTCGTTTCGCCATCACGGCTTCATATACAATGAAGCCTGCTATCCCAAACGCGATTAGGGCAAAGAAGGTCGCTAGCCCCACAATGACCCAAACCCCGGATGGGGTCTTACTTTTCGGTTGAACTAACTTCTGGAATCCGTCGCCGAGGGACTGCTCGGCCGGATCAATGGGCTCTTTGGGCATTATCTAGTGTAGTTTAGCCTTTCTCGCAGATAAATGCATCACGCATTAGCCTGCGCCTTCCGGAAATGCCTATATGCATTTGCGGGGGGCGCAGGCTGTGCCATTTTTGACCTCTCCTATGAGCCAAAAGAAGGCCGGTTCAGATCGAATGGAAAAGATAGTCAGCTTATGCAAGCGGCGAGGCTTCGTTTTTCAATCGAGCGAAATTTATGGAGGATTAAATGGCTGCTGGGACTACGGGCCGCTGGGGGTCGAGTTAAGACGGAACCTCAAAGAATTCTGGTGGCGCCGGATGGTAAGGGAACGAGACGATGTCGTCGGTCTGGACGGATCGATCCTCATGAATCGACAGGTGTGGGTAGCAAGCGGGCATGAGACCACCTTCAGCGACCCTATGGTGGACTGTCGCAACTGTAAATCCCGGCTCAGAGCAGATCAGCTCCCGGAGAAAGATGGTCGGAAGCAATGCCCGGTCTGCGGCAGCTTCGACCTGACTGAACCCAGGGCGTTCAACCTGATGTTTAAGACTTTTGTGGGCGCCACCGAAGATGACTCAGCGATTGCCTATCTCCGGCCTGAAACTGCGCAGGCGATCTTTGTACAGTTTCGAAACGTGCTTGAGGTCTCACGGAAGAAACTCCCGTTCGGTATCGCCCAAATCGGCAAGGCATTTCGAAACGAGATCAATCCGCGAAACTTCATTTTCAGGTCCCGCGAGTTCGAGCAGATGGAGTTAGAATATTTCTGCTTTCCGAGTCAAGGCCTTGAGCTGCTCGATTATTGGCTTAAGGAGCGGCTCCGCTTCTACGCCGATATCGGCTTGTCCTCCGATCAACTTCACGTTCATCAAATACCGCCTGAGGAGCGCTCCCATTATTCAAAGGGGACCTACGACATCGAATTCGAATTCCCATTCGGGGTTCAGGAACTCGAAGGGATCGCTTACCGGACTGATTACGATTTGAGCCAACACCAAAAGTTCAGCGGAAAGCCATTGGAGTATTTTGACGAAGAGACCAAGTCGCATCTTGTGCCCCATGTAGTCGAGCCAAGTGCCGGCGTCGATCGGACGATGTTGGCGTTATTATGCGCAGCGTACGACGAAGAAACCGTCACCGACGATAAAGGGAAATCGGAAACTAGAACGGTTCTCCGGTTTCACCCGCGAATCGCTCCGATCAAGTGCGGTGTATTTCCGTTGCTCAAAAACAACGAAGAGCTGGTCAGAAAGGCCAAAGAGATTGTGGAGATGCTGCGTGGGCAAATATCGGTTTTCTACGATGAGACCGGCGCGATTGGCCGGCGTTATCGCCGGCAAGACGAGGCGGGAACGCCTTTCGGGATTACCGTTGACTTCGATACGATCGGAGAAAATGGTCCGGCTAACCGGGACACGGTAACGGTTCGCTATCGCGATTCGATGGAGCAAAAGCGCTTGGCGATCGCTGAGGTACCGGCCTTTTTGCGGGAACAGGTCGCTTGAGGACTTGCCGCTGGTCCCGCAAGTGGACGTAGTGGACTGAGTGGACGTCGTGGAGGAGCGAACCTTTCACTTCTCACCTCTCACTTTTCACTTCTCACTGCTAAGTGGCGTCTCGTGCGCAAAATGTTATCTTACCCGGCCCGAATATGGCGTACTCTTTGGATGATGACGTAGCGGACAGTTCAGTATCGCTGATACGCTGGTTATTGCCGGCCGCGGCGCTTTCTCTGGTACTGCACGGCGCGCTTTTCTTCGGCTTCAGCAGAAAGATTCTACACAGTTTCGAAACCCCAAACACTCCTCGGCTGGTGCCAAGGGCTTTCAGTGTTAATCGGGTGCAAATCGACGAGAAATTGTTGGAGGATCAGGGACAGGAAAGTAAGACTCTTACAAATAACGGCGCGGCCGGCGGCAGCACGAAAGGAGTCACTCAGTTTGATGGGTCTTTCGAGGAGGACATTAAAGAGCTCCGGGCGACTCCTCAGGTCAGCACACCGCAAGCTCCGGATTTCAAAGAAAAGCCAACCGTCGATACCCAAGCGGCCAGGAATGCCGCCACCAAAGCTGAAGTGGAGAGCGCGTTGGTCATGGACAAGGAGCTGAGTGACGCCAGGCAAAAGCTGATCAATGAAAAGCCGGGTGTCACTGGTCCCAGGCCTAAGTTAGCAACCGGTAACAGGAAAAACCCGGGAAGAGCCGCTAGCGAGGAATCGGGTGACGGCAACATCTCAGGAGATTCGGGTATCCCATCAGGTTTTAGCAACCTCGATGAACTTCTGTCAGGTTCCGGCCGAGTTGGTAGCGGCACTGCACCGATCTTGATGCCGACCGACCTGCTTTTCGAATTTGATTCTGCCGATCTGCGGGAAGGAGCGACGGCCAGCTTGCAGAAGCTGGGCCGGATCATCCAAAGAAATCCGCAAGCGGTCTTTAAAGTAGAAGGCTACACTGATTCCTTCGGCACTGAAGATTACAATATGGACCTTAGCCAAAGACGCGCTGAAACCGTGAAGGATTGGCTAGTGGAGAACATGAATATCGATCCAGCCCGTATCCAAGCCCAGGGATTCGGGAAGACCCACTTGCTGGTACCCGCTGATCGTTCGGTTGAGCAGCAGCAGTTAAATCGGCGGGTTGAGATCGTAATCCGCGCGAAAGGATAGCCTGGTTGATTTTCGGCGTCCCGACCCCATATTCTCTGGTGAATCCGGGAGTAGAGGTTAGGTATAAAATAGGTAACGAGCGCTTGGTTAAGGTCACCCAAAGGGCGGCAGCCAAGTTGGGCCAGCTTCTGGAACGTCAGGGTCGGCCTACTGGAGCGCTCAGGGTAGCGGTAATCGGAGGGGGCTGTTCCGGGTTACAGTACAAAATGGATCTCGTCGATGGCCCGATGAATCGCGACATTTTAGTAGAATCAAATCAAGTTCGGGTTGTGGTTGATCCAAAGAGCGCTTTGTTCGTCAGCGGTTCGCTCGTCGATTTCAGTGATGATCTGCAGAAGGGCGGGTTCAAAGTGACCAACCCTAACGCCGTCGCTCATTGCTCTTGTGGCGAGAGTTTCTCGGCATGATCGATTTCTTTGCGGTGTTCGGGCTAGAACCGCGGCCGGTAATCGATGTAGCTGTTCTGAGCGATTTATTTGCTAGCAAGAGCAAAACCGCTCATCCAGATCGCGCAGCCGACGGCGACTTTGCAACGCTGAACGAGGCGTTCAGGACGCTGAGTGACCCGACGTCGAGAATCCGGCATCTTTTGGCGCTGTCAGGTGAAGAACCTAAACTCACGGTAGCCAGCGCCGAAGTCAGCGCCTGGTTCGGGCCGGTGGCAAACGGTTTGCAGCGATTCGACCCTATACTCCAGGCGCTTTCCCAAGAGACCAGCACACTACTCCGGGCGATCAAGATCCGGGAAAGTCAATCCGTGCTGGCAGATTTGGACAAACTATCCGAAGGGCTTACCGGCCAAAAAGAAGGGCTGCTGCAGGCGGTGGCACGGATCGACGCCACATGGTCCGGCGCTGGCGAGACAGACCGAGATTCGCTGGCGCAGATCGCGTGTGATTTGCGATTTGTTGAGAAATGGCTTGCCCAGATCGCCGAAAGACGGCTTCGGTTAGCCTGCATCACCGACTAAAGCGCGTGCTTTAATCAGTGATGCAGGCTATGGCATCAGAATGTCCGGCTGACGCCCGAACATTCTGCTGCGAATTCTTGGTGCAAGACTCCCAACCCATGTGCATCCAATGTCGATGAATATTTACTTAACTCTGAAGATGAAAATCCCAGCGCGAGCGATTTTAGACACCAGCAGAATAGCTCGGCTAAGCCGAGCTGTTCTGCCATAGCCTGCGTATCTCACAAATCAGTGACGGATTTGTGAGATACGCAGGCTTATGAGTCAAATCGTCGGAATCGACCTAGGCACAACGAATTCCCTAATCGGGATCATGGACTCAGGATTTCCTATCCTGCTGGCCGATTCCGATGGGTTCCGTTTGACGCCATCGATCGTGCATTTCCCGGTTTCTGGCGAACCGCTGATAGGGCGCCCGGCCGGACGGATGAGGGCCATCTCACCTGAGCGAACGGTCTTTTCAGTTAAGCGATTAATGGGGGTTCGTCCTGGTGAGACCGGCAAAGACAGTTTTCCATTTCGAGTCGCCGATGCTCAAGGGAAGACCAGCATCGTCATCGGAGACAGAACCGTCACTCCTGAGGAGGTTTCCAGCTTAATTCTCCGCAAGCTCAAGGCTGACGCCGAGAGGGTTCTGGGCTACTTGATTGACCGGGCGGTGATCACGGTCCCCGCTTATTTCAACGATTTGCAGCGCCAGGCCACAAAGAGAGCCGGCGAAGCAGCGGGATTCACAGTCGAGCGCATCATCAATGAACCGACCGCTGCCGCTTTGGCCTACGGACTCGACCGGCTAAAAGACCGATCCAAGATTGCAGTGTACGATCTTGGCGGCGGTACTTTTGACATTTCGATCCTCGAGCTCAATGAAGGCGTTTTTCGCGTTCTCTCGACTAACGGTAACACGCGTTTAGGCGGAGATGATATCGACCGAGACTTGGTTCGTCTCCTCGAAGAACGCATCACTGCCCGCTATCCGGAAATCCTGCGGGACCTGAAAGAACCATTATTTTCTGCACGCCTCCGCGAGTTAGCACACGATGCCAAGCTAAGATTGTCAGAGGAAAACGCTGTTCAGATCGAGATCCCATTTCTTTCGGGGAATCGCCGCTTCAGTTATTTGCTTAGCCGCCAGGAGCTGGAAGCAATTACTCGAGCGATCATTCGGCGGACCCGTTCCCATTGTTTGCGGTCGCTGGACGATGCCAAGGTTGTGCCTCGCGATTTGGATGAGGTTATCCTCGTCGGAGGAGTTACCCGGATGCCGATTGTGCGCCAGTTCGTCGCTGAGATTTTTCAACGGCTACCGAACACATCTCAAAATCCGGATGAAGCGGTTGCCATCGGCGCCACGATCCAGGCCGGCATCATCTCTGGCGAGATCCAAAGTGTCGTACTGCTCGATGTGACTCCCTTGTCGCTAGGAGTCGAAACCTTTGGGGGTCTCATGAATGTGATCATCCCGCGAAACACCACGATTCCTTGCAAGGCAGGCGAAATGTTCACTAACGCGGTGGCTTACCAGAAATCGATGCGAATCAAAGTCCTTCAAGGAGAGAGGGAACTAGCCAAGGATAACTGGGAGTTAGGAAGTTTTGAGATCGAATTCGTGCCCGTACCCAAAGGGGTTGCTCGGGTTGGCATCCAGTTTGAGATCGACGCGAACGGAATTCTTCATGTGTTAGCGCGCGACGTCAGCACCGGCCAACAGACAGTGCTGGATTTAGCTAGCGCGGTTGACGTCTCTAATGAAGCCGTGGAACAGATGATCGCCGAATCCGTCGATCATGCATTTGAGGATATGTCCGAGCGCGTCTGGACCGAGACCTCAATTAAAAGCAAGGAGCTGCTACCCGCAGTTAAAAGCGCTCTGACATTGGTCGGTGAGCAACTGACTCCGAAAGACAGGGAAGAAATCGAGGCGTTGGTCAACGCGGTCAGTGAGGCCCTGGAAAGCCAAGACATCCAACGCTTGAGGTCCGCCAATGCAGCGCTAGACCGAGGCACACAGCATCTCGCGACACTGCTGATCGACCGTGCCATGTCGGAGGCGGAGAAGCGCCGAGCGGGGTGAGACGCGAAACGGCGCACCGGCGAAAGGGCGAAACGGCGAACCGAGGCGCGAATCGTAGGAGGGCGCGCGTCCTCGCGCGCCGCGACGACGTTCCAGACCTAGAGACGTATTTGATTCCTCGTTCCGCAAAGACGCTCGACTCTGCGAACAACGGATCGCGGGGACGCGATCCCTCCCCTCGCCCTTTCGCCCTTTCGCCTTTTCGCCCTTTCGCCTTTTCGCCCTTTCGCCCTTTCGCCCTTTCGCCGGTGCGCCCTTTCGCCGTTTCGCAACTACCGCTCTCCATCCACCCTCGGCAGCCGGATGATAAAAGTGGCTCCTTGGCCCGGAGCACTCTCCAACTCAACACTTCCACCGTGAGATTGTGCGGTGTGTTTCACGATCGAAAGGCCAAGGCCGGTGCCGCCGGCATCCCGAGAACGATCTTTGTGAACTCGATAAAATCTCTCGAAGATGTGAGGCTGATCACTGAGCGGGATTCCCGGGCCATTGTCTCTAACCTTCAGGACGAGTTCGACAGGGGTAAAATCGACCTCGATCAACACCCTTGGCTGCGATTTACCGCCGTATTTTAAAGCGTTATCAAGCAGATTGAAAATAGCCTGCTCAATTTTGACTTGATCTGCCTCGATGACGGGTAGATCTGGGGCGATCCTAGTCTCGACCGCGGCGGCTGACGCCTGGATCATCGGTTCGGACTTCTCTAACACCTTTTCAATGCACGTTTGAAGCTGGAAACGCTCCCAGTTCAGGTGCGGTTCTTGCGATTCCAAGCGAGCAAGCTCAAGCAGATCGTCCACTAGTAGATTGAGCCGCTGAGCGTGCTTGTGCATGATTGCTAGAAAGCGGCGGCGAGTGGCTGCATCTGGACTTGACTCCAGCAGCGTCTCCAAATATCCGGTCAGGATTGAAAGAGGGGTGCGCAGTTCGTGTGAGACATTGGCCACAAAATCCTTTCTAACGGCCTCCAGGGATCGAATCTGGGTTACGTCGTGAAACACAACCAAAATGCCGCCTGAACCTTCCTGTTTTGGCCGGCGCAAACTGACCGAAGTGACTTGAAAATGCTTCGGCACAAACTTGTCACCCTCTCGAATATCAACCGGGATTTCGTTCTCTTGAGGTTGGTTCGTTTCGACCGTGCTCTGGGCCATTTGATGCAAGAGATGATTCCGAAATACTTCTAAAATCGTGCGCCCTACAGGAACCCTCGAGAAGGAGAACATCCGCTGTAGCCGCTCGTTAACCAGACGGATGGTGAGGTCCGAGTTCGCAACTAGCACGCCCTCGCTCATGCTCCCTAAAATCGCCCGGAGGCTCAGATCTTCGTCCGCCACTAGCTGCGTCATTTCCCGTTGCCGGTGTTCGATCCGGCGTAACTGGTGATAGATTTCGCGAACCACCGCTGGTCCCTTTCCGCCAGTGCTGATTCGCGCCTCTTCCGCCAGACGGCGAGCGTCATTCCGGATACGAACAAGCTCGCGCCACAGGATCCAGGTTGTGACCATGGATCCGCCAAGGAGAACTGACAAAGCGATTAGCCAAGTTGTCGTCACGGTGCCGGATTGGCCAAGAAACGGTATCCTTCACCCCGGATAGTGACAATTCTGTCTGCAGTTTCACCGAGTTTTTCCCGGAGCCGCCTGATATGGGTGTCCACCGTCCGAGTATCGATAATGTTTTCGTAACCCCAAACGTCTTGCAACAGGGTCTGGCGTGAGAGCGTGCGTCCTCGCCTTTCCAAAAGAGCAACCAGCAACTTAAACTCAGTGGTGGTCAACTCGAGGCGCTTGCCGCTAACGCTGATCTCGAAGTTGTTTTTATCGACGCGGAATTCATCCACGGTGAGAACGGAGGCGGACTCAACCATCCGGAGGCGTCGCAATAAATTCTGGATCCGTAGAACCAGTTCCCTAGGGCTGAACGGCTTCGTGAGGTAGTCATCGACACCCAGTTCGAGACCCAGAATACGATCGGAAATTTCGGCTTTAGCAGTAAGAATGACGACAGGAATAGAGGAGGTCTCAGCTGAAGCTCTGAGTGCCTTAAGCACTTCGATCCCCGTCATGTGAGGGAGCATAATATCGAGAATAATGGCGTCAGGGCGCCGTTCTTTCGCCGCGTTCAGCCCGCCTGCACCCGTCAGCGCAACGTGGACTTCGAAGCCGGAACGGTGCAAATGATAGCGAACAAGGTCGACTACATCCGGTTCGTCATCTACCACTAGGACAGTATTTCGCATGCTCTGCCGGAGCGTAGCCCAACCCGATGAGAGCCTTCAAGAAATCGTCCGAAAAAATGATCCGGGCTGCGCACGCCAAGGAGTAGAAGTCGAGAGAAATCGTGCGCAGACCCGAATCGCCTTAACCAATGATGTAGACAGGCCGCACCAGGGAGTGTTCAAACGTTTCTCTTTTTTTCTTGCGTCGGGGACCGATTTTTTCGTCAGGCGCCGGTTTTTCGTGCTCGTGCTCGTGCTCGTGCTCGTGCTCGTCCTCGTGCTCGTCATTTGGGGGGCGGATTCTGGATCTTTGGGTCGCCAGGCCCCAGCGCCTGGAGGGGAGCCGCTTTGTAGGATGGCAGCTCTGTAGATTGTTTGGAGGCGGCTCCCGGAAAGGCCCCTGATCTGAGCCTAGCCCCTGACCGGTGAACATTCGGCCACCACGAAACAAGACGTGATAGAACAAATACGCGCTGGAACATTCCCGGGAGCCGCCTGTCTAGCCCGAAGCTTTCGGTGGCTGCCGACCGGCAGACCCTGCCATCCTACAAAGCGGCTCCCCTCCAGAGCGCTGGACGTAGGTCGCTTTCGAGGACGAGAACGAAGCGCCCTGAGGTAGTTGAAATAGGCGGTCAACGCTCGGGCTCTGAGGTGGCAGGCTCTAACCCCCACTACTTCAAACTAACCAGCAGATACGCGGTCTCGGATCGCCAATTGAGGGGGATAGCGTAGTTCCGTCCTGCGGTACGGAGATCGGCGCTTAACCTCGGACCAACGATAACGGTCGGGACAGAAATCCGGAAGTCGCTACCGAACTCCTCTCTCGCGTTACCGCTCAGGGTATTCGCGATTTCGCCGACCAGATCCCGCTTTGCAGCGTCGTCGCGCCGGTCGTCTTTGAGGAGCGATAGAATCGTTTCCAGCATTCCGCCATTCGCCGTAAAACAAACCGCGCCTTGGCAACGCCCACTCACCGGGATGATCCCGGTGTACTCCAATAACGGACCCAATTCGTCCCGCAAAAAAGGCGGCTCAATGACGAGGGTTGGTTTCGGCTCCAAAGCCTCGAAATACCGGCGGGCCATCGTAATGAAAATCCGGATATCCTGGTCGTTCATTTTCACAACTAATCAGTGAGCAGCAACTCAAAGGCTTCCCGTAACTCCTCCGGGTTCATTGGCTTACATAAAAATCCGCGAGCACCTCGTTTCAATGCGATCAGCGCGGTAGCCTGGTCGCGCAAGGCGGAAATGATCAAGATCTTAGCCTCCGGGTTGATTTTTAGAAGGTTCTCAAGGCAGGTCAACCCGTCCATTCTCGGCATTGTGATATCAAGCGTGATCACATCATGCAGTTTCTCTTGATAGAGTCGAACCGCTTCTTCGCCGTCGCCCGCCTGATCCACCTCGGTAATATCACCGCTCTCGAGGTCGCGCTGGATGGCCAGCCGGACCACGCTTGAGTCGTCAACAATCAAAAGTCTCATTCGTCGAAATCCTGACACGAAACTCAGTAAAACTTCCCATCTTAGACGAAACCTTAATCTCGCCGCCAAGTCGTTTAGCTAGATCTTGCACAGCGTCCAGCCCAACACCGCGGCCAGCGTCCCGAGTCGATTGTTCGAGGGTAGTAAATCCTGGTTTAAACAACAGATTAGTGAGTTCTGCCTCGCTCCACTGGCCAATCGCCTCCTTGTCGGCATACCCAGCTTCTACGGCCCGCCTGCGAAGAGCCGAGAAGTCCAACCCTCTTCCATCGTCTCGCACCCCAAATTCAAAACAATGCGGGTACGGTCGACAAGAGAAAATGTGAATATCACCGACAGGATGTTTGCCGCTGTTCACCCGCTGAAACGGCAGCTCTACGCCATGAGCAGCGGCATTGCGGACGAGTTGAGTTAAGATAGTGTGAACCGTTTCCGATAACGATTTGGGCTCAGCCGGAATTGTTGCAGCCAAATCAAAGGTTACGTGGACTTTTTTGCCGCTCCTGCGGGCGACTTCTTCCGCAAGCTCGGCCAAAGCATCGAACTCAACATTGTCTGTCGACGATTTGTGGCTGAAGACCTTTTGCATCTCCAGCAATCGATCAATCAGCTCGCGGGTCATATTGATTCGGTCCCTCATCTGGCCCAGACCGGTGGTAATTGGCAAAAAATGCTCTCCCGAGATTCCTTCTGCTTGCTGGATCGCAACCACCTCCTCTTCGAGTTGATTCGCCAAATCCTCAAAGTAGGAAAGATGGATCACGGTCGCGTTTCCTTTGATGAGATGGAGTGACCGCAAGATTGTCTGTAAAAGCCGCCCGTACCTGAGCGAACGCTGTTCCCCTGTCTCCCCGGTTTTGCTGGCAAATTGGCCGGCCTCGAGGGCCTTTACCATGGCATCGGTCTGGATCTCTGTATGGGTTAGGAATTCCTGCAAGGTACGCGGATCAACGTGCATGATCCCAAACAACATCTCGATCTGGGTTTGGGCTTTTGCCTCGCTCTCGCGAATTTGGCGCTTCAACGAGACACTCGTGGTAACGTCCAACACTGTGACCATGATCTGCGTAGGCTTCCCAGCCGCCAGCACCCGATTGAACCGAAACTCTAAGAACCTTGTCCGGCTAGATCCGGTTGGATCATGTTGCCGGAATTCGACTTCGAGCAAGGGGTTGGTTTGGGCAATCAATTTGTCCTTAATCTTAGGGTTTTGAAGCAACTCCAGATATAACGTCGTCGCTTCCAGGGTCGCCGGTGCGAGCACCGGCTCCAAGATTTGGCCAGTGGGCCGGAGCAGATCCAGAAAATTGAGTCCCACTATTTCGCGGTGAAAAATCTCTATCGTTGCCCTCGAGCAACCGGGTTGAATGATCAGGTCAGGCCCAATCAGGAACAATCCTTCGTTAACCGTCTCCAAGATCTTCCTGATCTGATTAGTTCCCGCCACCACTTGATCAACCATGGTATTAAATCGCGAAGCCAGGAAACCGACTTCATCCGAAGTCATCACCGGTGCTCGCGCAGAAAGATCTCCACCCCCGATCTTTTCAGCTGTCGCCACAAGTTGCCCAATGGGACCTAAGAGAAAATGAGAAAAGACGATGATGCCTCCAATCGCAAATACGAGAATCACCAAGCCGCCGATCGCGACCAGGCGAGCGAGATCTTGGGCCGGCATGAACGCTTCGTCGGTGTCGATCCTGATCACCAAGCCCCAGTCTAGTTGCGGAAGAGGTAGCATACCGAATACCCCGAGCGATTCCCGGCCCCGTTCGTCGGTAAAAGTTACCTCTCCCATTCCACTTGGCGCTTTACCCGAAAAGAGCTCATCGACCGCCCGGTTGTGCAAAGGAAAGGCAAGGATCGACGTTCGCCCGTCCGGCAACCCGTTGTCATTGTAGCTGGGAATTGTGAGAGCGGCCGGCAACTCTTGCAGAAACCGGGATTCGGTTCGCAAGCGCCGGTCCGGCCCCACGATATAAGCTTCCCCGGATCTACCCAAACCAACCTGGGTCCAGTGCTCGTCAAAGGTGATGATGCTGGTTATCTGACGGCTATCGATCTCGTGTACCAGAACACCCTGCTGTTCGCCCAGCCGGTCACTGATTGCGCAGCCCAGAAACATCACCGGCCGGTTGTTCTTTGCCGGATAGTCTTCCATATCGGTGACCATCACGTGATCTGCGTCCGGCGAACTACTCGCCCCAGGAGGGCCATACCACGCGCCTACAAAGACTCGCTTAAGGTTGGTGTTAGCTAACCAGCCGCTTAGAACATTGGTGCCCAGATCCCAACTTTTCTTATAGGAGTAAACGACATTGCCCCGGTTATCGATGAAGAGCAGGTCGTTATATCGGTTTCTGCCGACCACAGACTCAATGGACGGCTGATAGCGCTCGACCGCCCTCGCGTAGGTCGTTTTTGAGAATGCCGCTCGGATCCTCGACACCGGCGAATCGGTGCTGGTGTTTTCTCCGGCGGATTCATTACCCACTCCAGAGCCGAGGCCAGCCGAGCCTCCTAGCACATACATGTACTGAACGATCACTCCTTCCCGGCTCAGGTCCGTTATTTGAGCGAGAGCCCGCTTGGAAATATCAAGGCCAGACATGGGAGCGAAATAGTTTTGATAGGCGATTCGCAATTGGTCCCGGAGACTGGCGATTAGTTTATCGTCCACCGACAAACCGGCATCTTCTAGATCATCTATCAGCTCCTGGTACCCGGCGGACAATTCCGAGGCCGCATATCGGAAAGTCTGGCTCTCAGCCTGGGTGGCGATCCCTCTGCGATGATCGGCGAAGAATCGGGAAATCACCTCGGAAAAAGACTCGCGCAACGACCTGAATCCATCGAGCCGGGCCCGTCGCAACGCTCCGGCAGAGAGAAAAAAGGCGGCTGAGGAAAGACCCAGGATCGCGACGCTGAGCAATAACAAGGTAAAAAGCAATAGCTTGTCGCGGATAGACAGGCCACGGCGACCGTCCTCTGGTCGATACTGCGGCAAGGTTGGACTCAGACCGTTTTGTGGAACCTTCACTCGACAAACGCCCAATCTCACTTTCGAGATTGGCACAAAAGTTGGTAGTTTAACATACGCCGTTCAAAATCCAAAGGTGAATGATCGAAACGAAAATCCACTTGGCGAATAGGGAAGTTGAGGTAGTCTAAAACTCCCTTGGGAGACGGTGGTCGTAGCTCAATGGTAGAGCCCTGGATTGTGGTTCCAGCTGTTGCGGGTTCGAGTCCCGTCGACCACCCCACCGAGCGGGCTCGCCTTATACTTGCCCGCAATAGCAAATAGAAAATCGAAAATAGCAAATAGGGGGTACGCGTCACCCACCGTTGTTTTGCAGGAATTTGCTATCTGCTATTTGCTATTCTGGGCGAGGCCGAGACGACTCCCTTGCGGGCAAAATCAGCCTTCGATCTATGGCACGCACTGCTCCACCTATTGCCATCGAGCCCAGGGATCCACTGGGCCAGGAGGCGCTATTTCTGCTCCATGAAGCCGCGTTGGAGGCTCGCCAACTTTACCCGGACTTATTCGCTCCGGGGGCGCCGATGCCGACCAACCAGGCGCATAAGTCATGCGACATCTATCTCATCGCATTCTTGGACGGCAAACCGGTGGGATGTGGGGCTCTAAGGAAATTCGACGAGACAACGGCTGAAGTGCGCCGGATGTATGTCCTTAAGGAAGCCCGCCGGGCTGGTATCGGTCAGGCAATTTTAGCCCGGCTGGAAGAGGGGGCCCTTCGTCTTGGGTACACAATGCTCGTCCTTGAAACCGGCAACCGCCAACACCCTGCGATGAGTTTATATGAATCCTACGGCTTCACCCGAATCCCGGCATTCGGTTCGTACGTCAATGATCCAGTTAGCGTTTGTTATTCCAAGAGGGTGGTAGGGTAAGATGCCATGCCCGGGAGGGATCGCGTCCTCGCGGCGCGCGGGGACGCGCGCCCTCCCGGCATGCGACCGCCTCCCCGCAACGAGAACGAACCACCCCCTCCCCCAAATCTGAGATTGTGTTTAACCCGATTTTTTGGTCCAAAGACGAGTTGCTTTCCATCCCATGAAACTCTGCTTCCTGCTTGTTTTCCTACTGAGCGTCTCGGCCGCTTTCGCCGACGACGCGATCAAGATCGTTTCTCCGGATAATACGAGTACCCTGGTTGTCGATAAATCGGGAAAACGGGACCTGATTGTCCTGCACTCCGGAAAAATCAGGCATCGGCTGTTCTACGAAGACCTGGACACGCTATTTCGAGCTAAACTCGCCACGGCTTTCAATGCGTCGTTAAACAAGGTCGGAAAAGTTGTTCTTCCAACATTCAAGAGCGCTCGCTGGATATCTCCGGAAGAAGTGGAAATCAAAGGGGAATCCACGGTGATCATCAATGAGGATTCCGGGGACGACTTTGGGTTTACAGCCGTGGTTTCGAAGACAGGAAACATCAAAGACCTCAGCATTACCCCACAAGGTCGCGCGCAGTAAGCGAGGTTGCCCTCTATCGGACTGGGCGTATGGTTAGGTGAATTCATTCGCATCTCTATGTACGCATTCCGGTCTCTGGCGGTAACGGCAGCCTGTTCTGTTTATGTTGCGTTGGGCTTGGTAGGGGTGTCGAGCAAGGTCCAGGCTAAGCCTGGACCGCCAGGCGGGAAGAATATTGCTGCTCTCACTATCCCGCCGTACGGCGATAAGTCGGCATGGGGTATCTACGTTCGCCGGCTACAGGACACCCTGGCGAAGCGGTGGTATGACGAAATCTTCTACTACAATTATCCGTCCAGTATCAGCCGAGGGACTGTAACCATCAGTTACACCTTCGATCCGCAGGGCAGAGTCGTTTCCCGATCAGTCGTCTCCAATACCGCTAACGGTCCGTTTGCTGATCGAGCCTTAGCCGCAGTGAAAAACGCCAATATCCAAGCGATACCGGCCAGCATTCTACCTGAGGCGCCGGACGGGCTGACCGTAGTACAAACCTTTCGTCTCCGGGATAACGATCCGACCGATTACGGCCTGGCCAGCTCGTATCCTCAATTGCTGCGAAACCGTTTCCCTGATACGGGCGCAGCAGAGAACCTGGATCTAAGGCGATATTATCCGCTCCAACGTTTTATCTATCAGTCGCGGATTGTAAGCATTGGTCCGGCGAGGTAGGCGGGAAAGCCGCCCCGATCGCGGATTACTTCCCCACCCTGGGCTTTAAGAGCCTCTCTCGCCAAAGGCTCAGCTCGTCCACTAGAAATTCGAGGACTTCAGACCCGGAGTAGCCATCGGCATTGTCGGCTAACGCCTCATTATAAAGATCGCGAGCTGAGTAGAGACGAGCGGTTTCTTCTGAAGTCAACGTGATCAATTCCAAATTTCTGCGCAACGCTTTTTCGATGATCTCGCCTGTGGCTTTCCAGTTGGGTTTCGGCACCTTACTCAGCTCAGGAGTCCGGAAGAAACTGCTTTGGTGAGTTTCCCGGATTGGCCGCTGGCCCGCTCCTCGGTCAGCTGAGCGATCTTTTTCCATTGGTTATGTTGGCCTTCATGAAGAAAGCCGAACATGACCTCGGCGGTATCTCCTTGTTGCCACATCAATTCGAAATAGCCGTTCTTCAGGGTAATCGGTTTGCAAGCGATCCTACTCCCCATCACCAACGGTCCCTGCACTAGCCAACGGAAAGTGTCAGGATCATACTTTAGCCAATGTGGGCTGGCTAAGAATTCCGCTAGATATTCCTGGTAAATTTCAGCTAACGGCCGGCGCCGGACATCGGCCGTTGATTTACCATCCCAGCGCAGCCGGCATAGCTTCATGAACTCGCGCGCAGGAATCCCTCTCGCTCCGACAAACACCGAATCCAACCATTTAGGATCCTTTAGCTTGCGTACCGCCTGTTCCGGAGACGAAGTGGATTCCAATCTCAAGTTGATAAGCTCGACAGCTTCCGGCCGGGAAAGCGGTTTGAGGAGGTGCGGTTCCGAGAACCGATCGCGATGGGCAACGTCCATTCCAGGCAACAATCTCGCGTCCCAGATATTCTGATTAGCAGTAACTACCGTTAGTTGGCAGCTACACTCGGCGACAATTCGGGACACGGTATTGCCAAATTGAGACATCAACTCAGGCCGGACGGTGTAACCTTCGGTTTGATCAAAACAGAATACGAATGGCTGATAGAATCGAGAAAGCGCACAGAGATCGGATAATCGGGTCCAAGCGCCGACATTAACGTTCTCCACCGGCTCAGGCACCGGATTTTCCGCTCGAGGAAGCTGCCAAGAAGCCGAGACATTATCGTCCAGCGCTTCATAACGTAACCAGGTCAAGCAACATTGACGTTCGTCGGAACCGGGCGGAGCGGTCAGATAAGCGAAAAGGATCCGGGGCCATTCGGCTGACTTCAGCCTCAACGGCGCCAGTTGCTGGCGTACTATCGGAAGCAGATCGTCGAGAAAATGTCCTCGAAACCAATCGCTTGCCCGGTCCTGTCCATCCCGCAACGACATCTGGGGAGAACTCTCGAAAGCTTCCGCCGAAAGATCGCCTCGGATAACCTGGATGGCTCCTCTGCGAATCGCGGCAGCAGTTAACAATCGTAGCACCGCCTCGGCAAAAGCCTCCAACTGAGTTGGCTCGTCAAAACCTCCCCTATCCCAGTCCGCAGCCTGGTTCAACTCGTCCACAGTTAGAAGAAGTATGGACTGCCAATAGGTCGAAGTGGTCTCAAATGGCGGGATGTAAACCCGCACCGCTTGATTGCCCAGTTCTTTGAAGAAGCGGCCAACGAGATGGCTTTTGCCGTAGCCCGGCGCCGGCGATAAAATTAATTCCGCTTTGCGCGTTGGCGATTCCCCCGAACTCTCAACGTTCTTAAACTGACCCAACAACCGATCTAGCGTGTCCTGATTAAGCGAAGAGACCGAGGGCGGGTGATCACGTGGCTCATGTACCACATCCTTTTCGAACGGATTAGGCGAAAGAGTTGGAGTCCCCGGTTTCATGGTACAAAGGCCATGCTATTTCAAATCAGGGGGCAAGTGCAATGTAGAGGCGTTTACGGCCCAAAAGCTCAACCGCAGCAGCCCGTTGTTCGTCCGTAGCCGCGCCCCAATCTCCTTCGTCAAGCTGGCCTTGCCCTTTCTGCACAATTTCTTGCTCAATCCAGCCCTGGAGTTCGTCCCAGCTAGTCGCAGACATTCGTCGGAGATCCGAAATAAAAACCGAAACGCCGCCCTTTGTCCCGGGTCAAACGCTCGTAAGCTTTGTAAATTCTAACCGTCAATTTGTTCTCGTTATCCGACCCTTGTCGGACCTCAGCTGATTGTGCAGGTCGCGCGTCCTTGGAGTCCATCATATTTTCCAAGTGGCTCCTGTGAATAAAATATTCACCCTCCGTTCCGCTGACCGCCAGTCTGACTACGCGTTTTTCGGTCAAAAGTTTGGAGAGGGCCGACCGAAAGAAAGCCTGACCCTCTTTGTATCGAGAACCCAATGCTATCCGCCGGAAGAGATAGGGCCGTGAAAGCAGCTTCTGTACGATCCTCTCGCTCTCGGACTCGAGGGTGGGCTCATAACCGGCAAGATAATAGGCTCGGGCCCGCACAACCCGACCTTCCTTCAGCAATCGCTGGAGAGCCGCCTTTTGGGTTTTGCCAATCTCGGACTCGGTTAACCGGTGCTTGCGTTTGAATTTCTTTTCAAGCCGGGCAGCCGGAGTCTCCATCGAACAAGTAATATGCGGGTTTCCCCGGAAAAATCACGCCAGAACCGCAGAGGAGCCAGACTTAAAAGCAGGAGCTAGGAGCTAGAATCTAGGAGCTAGAAGGGGCGCCGCGGCAATGCATCGCTCTCGTCCTTGTCCTCGAAGGTACGTTTTGGTTCCAGCGCCCGGTTTGCTCTTTCGTGCCGGAGGGGAGCCGCTTTGTAGGTTTGCAAGCTCTGCCGGTTGCTAGCAGGCGGCTCCCTCCGGCGCGATAGAGCAAATCGGTACGCTGGAACCGATACCATTTTCGAGGACGAGGACGACGACGAGGACGATTACGATCCATGCCGCGACGGCCCTCCTAGCTCCTAGATTCTAGCTCCTAGCTCCTAGCTCGTTCTACGATTGGCCGAACTCGATGACCGCCAAAGCGTCTGGCTTCAGGGTCAACGTCAGAGCGGTCGGATCCTTCCCTATAATACGGATCCCGGCAGCAAAGGTCTCTTCGGCATGGCGTCGCAATCTGGCTTGTTGTTCTAAAGTCGGAGAAGCCGGGCTCCCCATGTCTTGCCATTCTTTCAGCGGTGACCCGTGATCGTCGTCGACCAAATACACTCTGGCGTATTTGGTATGGGGCGCGCCTTTCAGCTCAATTCGGAAGCTCCGATCCGAGCCGGTTGTGCCGGGCGCAACATAATTCCAAACCGCAGCTACCACGGAATTATTCACCGAATTTCGGGTGGCTAATCCGGACTTGTTATTAAGAGACAGTTGTTGGTCGCCCAAATGGCTAAGCGCCTTGAACGCGTAGTAGGAAGCTTTCGGAATTGAACCGGTGGCAATGAGCCCGAATCCATCCTGGAATGGCCTCTTGAAGACGCCGCCCTCCTCAAAAAAGGCGTCTGTAAACGTCCAGTAAGACATTTCCGCGACTAACCCGCCGCTGCATTGGCGGATATTGTTAGCTAACCAGGCGCCGACATAAGGCGTATCTAGAAGATCCTCGGAAAGCCCGGCATTATATTCGGAGAAAATGATCGGCAGTTCCGGATTGGCGGAAGCTTTCACCTGGTCGTACACCTTGCGCACCGCCAGGGCGACCATTTCCGACTGAGGAATCTCTTCATCCTTCCCAAAAACATTTAGGGAGGTGTCATTCGGATAAACATGGGTCGAAACGAAATCGACCGGTACTTTGTTCTCAGCACAATAGTGAATGAATCGATCGACCCAGGCGGCCTGGGCTGTCGCCGGGCCACCCACCCGCAAAAGAGGGCTCACTGCTTTCAGGGCGCTCGCCGTTACTTTATAAAACTCATAGTAAGTCTGCTCGGGGGGTTCGCCTGCCCAGAAATCCAGATTCGGCTCGTTCCAAACCTCAAAATACCAATCGGCTAATTCGGCCAAGCCATATCTTTGGACCAAGTGCTGCGCGAACTTATAGATTAGCTCATACCATTTCTTCGGATCTTTCGGCGGCGATACGATGGGATGATACCAAAACGGATGAACGGCTTCCCGCGCAGCCAGCCCTTTCGGCATGAAACTAAGCTCCACAAACGGGCGCACGCCATTCTTGAGCAATCCATCGTAGATCAGATCGAGCCGGGTGAAATTCAAAACTAGATTACCGCCTTCGTCCTGGTGATCGTAGATACCGACGTTGCGTTCAAAGATCCCGTGAAACCGCACATACTTCACATCGATGATCTCTTTGAGCGTCCGCAAATCGTTACGCCAGTCCTCGCACAGGGTTGTCGAGGCGTGACAGGAGCCAAACAGATGCTCCCAAAAATGGGGAAACGGACTGGTTGAACCGGCCGCGTCAACAACGATGGTCTCGTCCATAGACCTCTCTAGAGAGCGAGGCCGTAATTGCAATCGATTTAAGGAAGGTCGCGAGGTGTGTACAAAGGCGGCTTTCTTGGTCGGTGGCGCACTTCGGGCGTAACAACGGATAGGACATATGGGACCTATAGGACACATACGACCTGGGTCCGTCCCATAAGTCCCATTGGTCATATAGGTCCTATCCGTGCCAACGTCCAAAGCGCCCTCTACCCCGAGCCGTTCACGAAGCTTTTGGCTTCTCCACCACCAGGCTCTTCAATTGCATCAAAGGCGTGAATCGCCCTGATGCCGAGATCAAGACTAAAGCGAGGCCGGACACGATCAAGGTGGGTCTGATCCCAATGGTCTCTCCTAACCAACCACCGAAAAGTGCTCCAAACGGCATTATACCGGTTACAAGAAAGCGAAACGCACCGTTCATTCTGCCGAGCACCGCACTGGGTGTAAGAGTCTGTCGAATAGTCCAGGCAAACACCGTGATCGAAGAATTCCCCGCACTTAAAACAAAATAAGCCGCCGCAAGAGCGATCACGCCCTGCAAATCTCCGCTATGGACCAGCGGAAAACAAAGCGCGGCGATCGCGACGGCGGTCGTCGATAGAATCACGAACGGACCAGGGCCCAACCGTCGCCCCAATTGCTCGGCTCCAACCGCGCCCATGACTGCGCCCAACCCACCTATACTGACCGTGATGCCGAATAGCCCAGGTCGGATACCAAGCTCACGGGTGGCATAAAGCACGAGGATTGCCATCACCGCGTTCTGGAAGAAATTGTTAGCGGTAACAAGCCAGAGCAATGACCGAATATGCCGTTCTTTGGCTACAAACCTAAACCCGCCGCCGATTTGCCGAAAAATGCCTTCTTGCCGGACCCGGATTCGGACCTCGCGATGCTTGATTTTAAATAAGCAGATCGCACTCAGAAAATAAGTGGTGGCGTCGGCAAGGACAGCCATTGGCGCCCCTAGCAGTTCAACCATGATGCCGCCAAATCCGGGACCTACCGATTGGCCGAGGGCGTACGACATCATGATCTTGCTATTTGCATTAACCAGGCGTTGCCGCGGAACGATTTCAGGGACGTAGGTTTGATAAGCCATCTCGAAGACAGTCTTCAAAGAACCCATGACGAACATCACGAAGTAGAGTACCCCCAGGTGCATCCAGCCGAGGAACACAGCCAGAGGTACAGCTGTGATAAAAACACCGCGGATCAGGTTCGCGCCGATCATCAAAGAACGCCGAATGCCATAATCGGCCCAGACACCAGCCGGCAGAGTAAACACCAGAAAGGGAGCAAATTCCGCTGCGCGCAGAAGGCCCATCTGTAGAGACGTCGCATGCAAGGTAATCGCAGCCAGTAGCGGAACCGCGAACGCCGTCACCTGTGCTCCCAGAGTGGACACGGTTTGCCCGCTCCAAAAAAAGGCAAACGAATCGTTAATAAACAGCCGCGATTGCCGTCCTTGGACCGCCGGAGTGAAGGACCCGGCGGAGTCCTCAAGTGTTTTCACTAGGGGTTGGTTGAACCCCCATTTCCTAAACTAATCCTAAATGTGCAGCCAAAAGACCAAACGAACCACCAATTGCTCAATGCGATCCTCAGCGAAACTGGCTGCCCACAGGGGAGAACCGCAACCAAGTTCTGAACCTTTCAGTGAATGCATTTAAATCGGTCGCTGAACAAATGCCAAGCGATTTTTGCGGTAGAGGGGTGGAGCGGCGAGATGCGCGGGGCGGTGCGACGTGCTTCGGCGTGGCATGGATAGGACCTATGGGACTGATAGGACTTATATGACGGAACATCGAACATATAGGTCCTATCTGTCCTATAAGTCCTATCCGAACCACGCCTCTGCGTGGCGACAAAGAAGTCACTCACCACCTCCTGCAGCCCAATTCGAGGGCGAGAACGAAACCGCGGAGCACACGCCGACTTCCAACCGAGCTCACGGCTTGCTAAAAAGAGGCCCCGTGACCCGGTTATTGCTCTTTTCGCTCCTTCTGATCTGCGCCGCTGCTAACGGAGAACCAACGCTGCGCTGGGCCGCTGATCCCAACAGTAACGCTCCGTACGCTTTCTATTCAAAGGGCAAGGACCTTATAGGCTTTGAATACGAGATCATCAATGCCGTCGCGAACCGGCTAGGCCGGCCCGCAGAATTTGTTCAGAACGATTGGAACGGCCTCATCCCTGGATTGCAACGCGGTCTTTACGATTGCGTGATCGCTGGGATCGAGATCACACCGGACAAAACGGAACAGGTCGCCTTCAGTGCTCCATACTATTTCACGTTCGAACAATTCGTCGGACGCAGAGGCACTCCATCGATTGCCTCGCTGGAACAACTCCGTGACAGAAAAATCGGGACGCTGGATCAAACTGCGGCGCTTCGAATGTTAGAAGAAACGCCTGGGGTGATCGTGAAAACTTACGATCAAGAGCTCAGCGCTTACGAGGACATCGTGAATGGTCGCCTTTTTGGCGTTTTGCTTGATTACCCCATCGCGAAATATTACGCAGCACCGAACCCGGCATTAGAGTTAAGTGGACCGGCGTTTGGGCAAATCTCTTACGGCATCGCCATCAACAAAAACAACGGCCCGCTAAAGTCGGAGATCGACGCCGCTCTAGGCGATATCATCAGGTCAGGCGAGCTCCGAAACATCCTATCACGCTGGGGTTTATGGACGAGTAAGGTTGCTGAAGCCTTCGATCAACCGGAGCAACCTTCTACCCAGGACACAGAATATCAGGCGTTTGTCGCCACCCAAACATCGTTACAGACCTTATGGTCACGCCTGGAGAGTTATGGCGGCGCCTGGCAGCTCTTAGTAAATGCAGCTTTGCTTACCCTGGCTGTCTCGATTTCAGCGATGATAGTTGCGATTGGATTGGGGCTTCTGCTGGTGGTCTGCCGCCTCTTTGGTCCATTACCCCTAAGGTGGTTTGCAACGAGTTACGTCGAGGTCATTCGCGGTACCCCTCTCTTGATTCAGCTTCTTTTCATTTTCTACGGTCTCCCGAGACTCGGCCTTCAACTGTCACCTTTCGTGGCTAGTGTGCTCGGGCTTGGACTTAATTACGCTGCATCCGAGTCGGAGAATTATAGGGCGGGTCTGCTCTCAGTGCCCGAGGGACAATGGCAAGCAGCACGAGCTCTGGGTCTAACTCAATCGAAAGCACTTCGCTTGGTCATTATTCCCCAGGCGGTTCGTCTAGTCCTGCCGCCACTCACTAATGACTTCATCGCGTTGCTAAAAGACTCTTCCTTGGTTTCCGCTTTGACCTTGCTTGAACTTACCGGCGCCTATAACCGGCTGGCTACGCAGACTTTCGACTATTTCGGCACCGGTCTCTTAGTAGCCACCATCTACTTGCTGATCGGCCTCCCATTTGTCCGCATCGCGCGAAGGTTGGAACGAGGGATAAGAAGCCGAGGCTAAAGAGCAAGCCTTAGTCCAGGATTTGCCGCGAAGGAGTTCGATCGGAGGGGAGCCGCTTTGGTGCGTTGCCAAACGACCCCTCGAAATTCGTTCCACGTTCGATGCGTTCTCGAAACGAGGCCAACAAGCGGCTCCCGCGAATAACCCAAGGTGACGAATCTACCTGCGCGCTTCAATTTGCTATCGGTCCGATCGGCAGAACTGCAAGCCGCTGGGTAATTCCCGGGAGCCGCCTGGTGCATCGCTTCTCGGACACATGCGCCCAGGTACGAATAACGCGAGGTCATATGTCGTCCGCCAAAGCGGCTCCCCTCCGGGTTTCTTTACAAAATCTTTACAAATCGGAGGGAGACTTCTAGAGCGGACCCGCTTGAGTAGTACGGACGAGGCGTTTTGTCCGATGGGTATCCACTTGGGCGGACAAGCGCTTCGTGCAGATCATAACCAGCAACTCGAGGAATTCTTCACATGATGTGGAAACCCTATCTCCGCTCGTGCGGACTCATTACGTCCGCGACGATCTCAATGGCGTTGAGCGGCCAGCTGGTCGCGCAACAAACTGAGACGGCGAAGAACACGCCCATTTTTGTAACCAGTGGCCAAGAAATCACCCCTACCGCTGCGCCGGGCTCAACTTTGACCTACTTAAACCCCGGCCTCAGCGACTTCCCCAACTACGTCGCCAGCGGCGGCATCAGCACCGCGATTAGCCCAGATGGTACCACGCTGCTAGTCCTGACCGCCGGCTACAATAACTTGGATGACAGTTCCGGGAACTTTATCGCGGCCGACTCGCAAGAATATATTTTCGTCTTCGACATCAGCAGCGGACGACCCGTGCAGAAACAGGTCCTGAACTTGCCCAACAGCTACACCGGAATCGCGTTTGCCCCGAGCGGACAGATGTTCTTAGCCGCCGGCGGTGTGGATGATAACGTCCACATCTTTCAACTCCAGTCGACTGGTTGGGCAGACACCGGAACACCAGTCGCACTGGGGCATGCTCACGGAATCGGTCTGGTTTCTGACGGTCTCGCCCTTACTCAGGGCCAGGATCCACCAGTTTCCGGCGGCGTCGCCATCGTGCCCGGTACGAACACCAACGCGTTGGTCACTAACGTTTACAATGACTCCGTTTCACTGATCGGGATTTCCGGCGCCAGCGGCCAAGTTCTGGCCGAACTCGACCTTCGCCCTGGCAAAGTCAATTCGGCCGACAGCGGAGTACCCGGAGGAGAATACCCTTTCTGGGTCACCGTTACTAACTCCGGCGTCGCTTACATTTCTTCGGTTCGAGATCGTGAAATCGATGTGGTCCAGGTCACTGGCTCTCAATTGTCGTTTGTCACAAGAGTCAAGGTGACCGGTAATCCGAATAAGATGATCTTGGACTCCGCCCAGGCGAACCTATACGTGGCCGAAGATAACAGCGACCTGGTGGATGTTATCAATACCACCAGCCATCAGGTGGTGAACTCAATCTCAACCGCAGGTCCCAATAAAGTGGTTGGCGATCTGAACACTTACCACGGATTCATTCCTAACGGTTTGAGCCTCGCCCCGAATGGCAAAACCCTCTATGTAACCAACGGGGGCACCAACTCTTTAGCCGTTATCGATCTAACGACCCAGCCGTATTCCGTCACCGGTTTGATACCCACGGGTTATTATCCTAGCGACGTAGCGGTTAGCCATAGCGGCAAGATGCTTTATGTGGTCAACGCGAAGAGCGTTACCGGGCCCGACCCTGGGTATTTTCCGAAAAATACGCCGACTGAAAACGCGAGCAATCAATACATCGAGAAAGACGAAAAATCGTCACTTCTCAGTTTCCCGGCGCCAAGCTCTTCCACGTTGGCCGAACTCACCCGGCAAGTCTCAAAGAACAACAACTTTGCCGGTAAAGCCTCTTCTTCTGACGAAGCCATCATCAGCCAGCTGCAGAAACGCATTAAACACGTTATCTACATCATCAAAGAGAACCGGACCTACGACCAGGTGCTGGGCGACTTGGACCGAGGAAATGGGGACCCGTATATTACCGAGTTCGGTCAAGCCATCACTCCGAGCCAACACCAACTAGCCAGCTACTTCGTCACTGCGGACAATTTCTATTGTTCGGGTGATGTCAGCGCAAATGGCTGGCCTGGCGGATAAGACCAAAGGATTCGATTTCAGCGTGGAGGACCATTTGGGTGACGTTGATAAGTTTAACCGGATCGTGTGGCAGGGACTGAAAGGTTCCCTCCCGTATCCGGAACAGCGCACCGGTGCTGACCTCCGCCAGAACCGGCAGCAGTTGCTACTGCGCACTGCCCCAATGGCGGACGCAGGTAGTTAGTTTTGTCCCAAAGGAACCGCACGCGTCGTTGCGAGGACCGACGCGAACGGAGACTACAGGAACGAGCCCGGGGTTTTACCCCGGGCTTAGTCCCGATCGCGCCCCCCCGGGGCCGTGGACATGCGACACGCGGTGTTCCTTAGGAGAACGAAGCGCGTCAAGGCGCTGTTTCCACATAAACCTCGTCACCCTGGACGACCACGGCAAAGGTCTTTACGGCTTCGAATGCCGGTGGGGTCAAAGCTTCACCGGTCCGCAAATCGAAACAAGCGCCGTGCAAGGGACACGCGACCGTCTGTCCCTCAAGTTGCCCCTCAGACAGGGATGCCTCGGCGTGGGTGCAAACGTCGCTGATGGCAAACAATGTTCCCTCCACGTTAAAAACGGCGATGGGTGGGTCGTCTATCCGTCTCACCTCACCCGGACCCAGCTCCGCCATTCGGCAAACTCGTTCCAGTGCCATCTGATTGTATCGCCTCCTCGAGGAATGTGACTTAACGAAACATCTTCTGCCAGGCCTTAAATTGCGAGGTGGGTTCGATCATTCTGTAAAACCCAGGATAGCATCTCAGAGGTTTCCGGGAGCTAGTTGAGAGGCGCGTTACGACTCATGAGGGAGGGAGTGCGTCCTCGCGCGCCGCGAGCGTGGGGTTACCCCTCTAGGCCGGATATCTTCCTCCTCGGTCCTCCAACGCGCTTAGCTTCGGGAACGACGGATCGCGAGGACGCGATCCCTCCCAGCCCTCCGCCTACGCACCGGCTGGAAAGAACTCAGTATCGTGCATACGCCCATAGTCCGCAGTGTAAGTACCATCCGGGTTTTCGCTGTAGATGTCTACAAAACGGTGATCCCACACGATTTCTTCGAACAAATAGTCGGCTTGGCTCTGAATCGGCGCCACAATTACCGTGTCAATGCAAACAACTGACGCAAAAAGGCGTGTGTCCGCGCGCTGGAGCTCTTCCCGGGTCCATCCATAAAAGGGGCTGGTCTCATCGATTCGATGCCGGATTACCAGTGCGACTGGAAACGAGATTACTCGATCATAATGTAGTTTGAGGGGATAGAATCGGCGCATGTCGTCCCCTTCTTTTGTCGGCTCGTTGCGAACCATCATCATCCGGAACTCGGCTTCGGCCATCGTGTGATGACGCAGGTTAGCGACGCGGATCATCAAGTTCGGATAGCCGTCAAAGAGGCCCACGGTGACGACCTTACTAAACAGGATCTTGGCCATCGGACGGGAAAAACGGATGAATATGAGGCCGGTGATAACGGCCATGCCAAACAACCCCACCATGATTTCCAAGGTGGCGATGCTGTGACCGTAGATAGAGTCCGGGTACATATGGCCGTACCCGACGGTGGCGAACGTTTCGACACTAAAAAAGAAGCCATCCAAGAACGAGCCTGGATGCATTTCTGCGATACCGTTGCCGCCCAATACGTACAGCCCGGCAAAGATTACGTTGACTATCAGATAGCTTCCCAACACCAGACCAGCAAACTGCGGCCAACTGAGGCTAAGCACCCAGTGGTAAGAATCACGCAAATCGAACCGATCTGCGTTGATTTTAAGAAATTCAGTTTTACCAAATCGGACCGAAATAGGAGATGGCTTGCTCATACGAGTTAATCTTGCAGTCTCCCAGGGCAGAACGCGGGTTTCAAGGTTGCTGGATTTTTGGTGGAGCGAGGTTCCGGAGCTTCCTAAAAGGGTCCGCAAAGCGGCTGCCGGTCGTAAAGGCTGTAGTGGCCAGCGCCAGAAAACTGCCGAGCCGTAGTCCCGGAGTCAGCCATGGCCCATGAATAGCGAAGTCAGATGGAGGAGGACCTAACAAAATCGGCAGGTCGAGGCCTCACGATGGGCACGGCTCGGCGGGCGTATCGGCCCAAAACACGAAATCTACGTTTCGACGTCGCAGTCCCTGGAAAGCCCGCAAGGCCGAGCGGGGGCCTCGCCCCACCAAAGCCCTTGAACGAATTCCAGGTCCCGAACTGGCTCGACAAGAAACCACGTTCCGTGGAAAATCGATATGACCACTCTACTCTCAGGATGAAACGTGCTAGCGCCGGCTTTTTCCCACCGATCCCGGTTGATGATGATGATCCCTCAAAGCCGATGTACGTCCAATTGTACGATTGGTTCCGATCTGCCATTGTCGGCGGCCATTTGCGGCCGGGACAAAAAATTCCTTCCAGCCGGCAGCTCGCTTCTGACCTGAAGGTCTCTCGGATTACGATTTTGAGCGCTTTCGAGCAGTTGCACGCCGAGGGCTATCTAGAGGGCTCCGTTGGTTCCGGGACGTACGTCGCCAAATCTATCCCGGATCATACGGTCAAACTGAAGTTAGGCGATTCGCCGCGGGAGCTTTCAGCCAACTCGCAACACGGCCCACGCAGGGTTTCAAAGCTAGGAAGTAGATTCCTCTCAGCGCCTCCCTTACCGCGAGGGTTTCGCGCCTTTCAGGTCGGTCTGCCAGCCCTGGACCGGTTCCCCAGAACAACTTGGTCGAAACTCCTGATCCGGCACTCAAGACAAACAAGAAAGGAATTAATGGCCTATGGCAACCCGATGGGCCGCCTAGCTTGCCGCGAGGCCATTGCGGAATATCTCAGTGTGATCCGAGGCGTGCGCTGTCAACCGGCCCAGATTATGATCGTTACTGGGTCACAACAAGCCCTGGATATCGCTGCGCGCGTTTTGCTGGATCCCGGCGACCCAGTGTGGATCGAAGAACCGGCCTATCCAGGCGCCGTCCGAGCTTTTGCCGCGGCAGGCGCTCGCCTGATACCAGTACGGGTCGATGAGGAAGGATTAGACGTGAACCGAGGGATCAAACGATGCCCCGGTGCGCGCGCTGCCGTCATTACTCCATCGCACCAGTTCCCGTTGGGGATGACCATGAGCGCGACTCGTCGCGTTCTATTGTTGGACTGGGCCACTCGCAACGGCTCATGGATCGTCGAAGATGACTACGACAACGAGTATCGCTTTGGGATTCGCCCGATCTCTTCTCTTCAGGGCCTGGATGAGGATGAAAGAGTCATTTACGTGGGAACCTTCAGCAAGGTTCTCTTCCCGTCGCTTCGAATTGGCTATGTGATTGCCCCCAAGGATCTTATCACACCGTTCTCCCGCGTTCGGGAAACATCGGATATCTTCCCGCCTCCGTTACATCAAGAAGTGTTAACCGACTTCATCCGCGAAGGCCACCTAGAACGACACATACGGCGCATGCGGATGCTTTACATGGAACGACATGACATCCTGGTGGCGGAAATTCGAAAAAACCTGGGAACAAGTTTCGAGGTAATGACGGCACACGCGGGAACCTATCTCGTCATGCTATTGCCGGATGGCTTTCGAGATACCGTCGTGGCAGAGAAAGCGGCGGAGGCGGACATCTCCACGGTACCATTATCGATTTGCTACCAAGAAGAGCCTCGTAGACAAGGCTTGATCCTAGGTTACGGCGGCGTCAATCGCAGGCAGATTCAAGAGGGAGTTAGTAAACTCGCGGCTATTCTCAGAAAAAGACACTAAGCCACGAAGTTAGACCGACCTAGCGATCCTTCCCCTTCCTTTGGGCTTCGTGGCTTTGGGTGATACTCCTATGCCCGCCGGGCAAACACGGCCGCTTCATCGAAGAGCAGGATATTTCGATAGCCACGACCAATGTTTGCCGGCAAAGGTTACTCGACTGGATTCTACGACATAACTTGGCTCTTGGGTAGAGCCACTTTCTAACTTTCTGACATAGCCACTTTTGACCTCCTAGTTGAGGCCGGTTATGCTAGAGTCTCGAATTCCGCGAATGCAATACATTGAGGCCCTTGTTCTACCACTAACACAAAAACATGGTACGTCTTCCCCGGTTCAAGCCCTACGAATTTAAATGTTTTTCGTTTCGTGAAGTAGACGCCGTAGACCTCCTGAGAAAAAACCATATAGCGGGTTCCCTCCCCGAGGGGCGTCCAAGTTAGGTGCACAGAGACTCGCGTCGGTTCCACACCCAAGAAGTTGAAACCAGTCGAACCGTTCTCCAAGGTCGCGGGACCGCCGGAATCGTGTCCATGACGGTGACTAACATTACGTGAGTACGCTTTCATTAGTACAGCCCCCTTGCTCGAGTCGGTAACCCTTGCCGGCTCCTTAGTTGGCGGACATCCGCCCCTTCTGGCGACCAGTTATTACGATAAAATCTGGTTCCCTAAAATGACTGCTATTTCAATAAATTCCATAGCCACTTCGCCCTTCGCGCCTCCTGCGCCGAGAACGCTCAGAACTTCTTATCGATCGAGAACCAGAAGTAGCGCTGGATAAAATTTGCGCCGCCGGCGGTATCATAATTGGCTAGAAAATTGTCTACGACAAGAGGCGGGGCGGTATCGAAGATGTTGTTAATACCGAAAGTGACCGTCGTATTGGCCAGCAAATTGCGCCAGCCCCATCGCGAGCCTTCCGGTGCAGGAGCAATCGCTTTTTCGCCAACGATTTGTTTTCCTTCCTTATTATAACCTGGCTTCGGTGCCTCGGGCGTTATCTCGACCGGCGGACCGATTTTGTATGAGATCTGCCAGTCTAGCGTTGTCCAATTCCCGATCGTATGGACGTTCCCTGGGATACCATTGTCCGGGATAAAAGATCCGACGGGAGCGGCTGGGTTGGTACCGTTAGCAGAATTGGTAAAGTCCAGCTCGGAGCCAACGTAATGGAGGGTTAAACCGGTCCTGAAGGCGTCAGTCCCAAAGAGGGTCTTAGAGTAGAAAATACTGGCCAACATCTTCAAGTCAGGAGCGGACCCATTAGCGGTGTCGGTTAGGTTGAACACGCGATAAAAGAAGGTGCCATTGGCATTTAACCCCTGAACGGATTTAAGGGTAAACCAGTAAAGATAGCTGGCATCGTAATCAAACTCGAGTTTACCCCAGTTAAATTCCTTAGTCTTGTAGCTAAAGCCCCACTCAAGCCCTTCGCTCCGCTCATTGCCGAGATTCAGGTAACTGTTAACCACTTCCGTGATCACCCCACTGGGCCCGCGAACAACAAAGTTGCCAGGCGGTGCCGAACTGCCCAAAGCAACGACTTCCTGAGGTAATAAAGTTCCGAACACCTGGTGTTGATCGACTTGAAACCAATCGACGTAGGCGCTGAATCCTTTTGCCCAGCTCCACCAGCTATTCTCATCGGTCGAGGCGGGAGTCCAAACGCCTCGCACATAGTACATGTAGGCATCCTCCGGTTTCAGTCTCGGGTTACCGGTGGTCGTGTTAAGCACGGTGATCTGTCCTAACTGCGGGAACTTTGGATCGATGATTCCGGTCTCCGCGGGAATCCCGGCTGACGAGTAAAGTTGAGGTAACGATGGCGCAACAAACGATTCCGAATAACTGGCCTGAACCGTGAAATCATTGAACGGCTTGTAAAGGATCGCGAACTTCGGTTTCGCAGCGCTCCCGAAGTCACTGTAATAATCCTGGCGCTCGGAGATCGTCATTTGAAGGGAACGCATTCCGGGCCAAGACCATTGATCGCCAAAGATAGGAATATCCGACTCTCCGAAGATGCTCCAAATATAACGACGCGCATTGATGAGCCTCCCGACCGGGAACTGGATAGCGGTCAGGTTACCGTCATAACTGTTCGGATCATCGCCCTGGATATAATCTTCGCTGCGGTACTCGAAGCCGCCGGCGACGTTAAGCGGGCCCGAGGGTAAATCCCATAAGGTACCGCCGGCGACGGCATGGAACTGCATGATATCGCTTCTGATATTCTCCCAGATGCTGCCGATGAGATTCTTATTACCGTAAAAGGACGAGTTGGGACCGGCGACCGATTCATCGGCAAACGGATTAAAGAACTGGCCGACATTGCCGGGAAGCGTGCCATTGAGAGCCTCCTGCATGCCATTGAAGGTAAACATGTTCTTGTCGGTTTGAGTGGCGTCGGCCTCTCCGTACAGAAAATTGGCATCGATGTACCACGCGTGCGGTAACTGGATGGTAGCTCCCGCCACTTCCCGAAATGTGGTAATGGTACTATCCGTTTTCAATACATTGAATTCGTTAAGACCTAATCCCGTCACCAAGAGATTTTCATGGAAGGGGTTAAAAGGATTGTAACTAGGAACGATGACGCCTGGATTAAACGGCGGCGGATAGACGCCCTGGTTCGGGCCGTAGGTACTGAGCTCTTCGGTTCGACTAATGAGGAAACTGTCGTAAAGCTTGAGCCAATCATTCACATCGTAAGTCATCTTAACCAGACCGCCTAGCCTGGTCTCCCGCGGATACACCTGCAGACCGTAGATGCTGAAGTCTGCCGGATTTTGCGGGCTTAACGCAGCGGGGCCGATGATGAAATCGGACGGAGTCGGGTTGACGCCATTAAATCCCTGCTTGGTCTCATAGCTGTTGCCGCTCGTCAGACCAAAAAACTGGCCAGTTAAGAAGGGGGGGCCGATAGAGTGTCCGGGGTATGTAGGGCTCAGCAGGGTATAGTTCAGGAAGGTGTCCCGGCGATCGACCGCCATGACCGGACTTTGGGAATAGAAATCGAATGACGCGACGATACTGAATTTCGAGGTATCGCTTAATTTCTGGATCCAGCCGCTCGTGAACTCGCCGTGATAAACTTCGTAATCCCCTCTTTGGCTGATCCCATAATAGTTATAAATATCGGCTCCCTGGTATTGATCTTTTGTAATGAAGTTGACGACCCCGGCCACCGCGTCGGTGCCGTAAGTAGCGCTACCGCCATCGTTGAGGATGTCGATGCGATCGACCGCTCCCAATGGGATCCCATTGATGTCGACGTAATTGAACGCACCCGCGGTCGAGACCTGGGGAAAAGGATACGAAGGCATGCGAAGGCCGTCTACGAGAACCAGGGTATCGTTGGGCGGCAACCCTTTCAGGGCGATGGAAGCGCCGCCCGGCGAGAAGCCGAACCCGGTGGTCACACCCGGGTTAAAGTTGCCGGTCGCACCAGGCAGATTTTGCAGAACATCGGTTACGTTCTGGTAGCCGGTGTTCTGAATATAAGTCTGGTCGTAGCTGGTGACCGGCTGAGGACCTTCGCCGATCCTGGGGATGAGATAGCCGGTTACCACAACTTGTTGCAATTGGCCGCCGCTGGTTGCATTGCCGGCGTTCTGGTTCTCGCTAACTGACGGGTTGGCAGCCGCCGGGGATGGCTCTGCGGTTTGAGCTCGAAGACTCAGATTTCCTGAGATTAAAGCTGTAGCTAGCCCTAGGGTCGCGGTAAGAAAAGGGGTTGTTTTCATTCTGCTCCTTGGTTCGGCCATTCTCGACAGCATCGGGACAACACTGGCCGATTTCCGTTCGAAATTAGTTGAAAAGCGGATCAACAAAATGTCCACTTCTTGAAAAAATGATATGTCCACTTTGAACGAGCTATGAAACGGGTCGGCGCCGGTTTTTTTCCCTCGATCACTTTTGAAAACGATGGATCGGGTCCGATGTATCGCCGGCTATATGATTGGTTTCGATCCGCGATACTAACCGGTGAATTGCGTCCAGGTCAGAGGCTCCCTTCGACCCGTTATTTAGCCTCGGAACTAAGGGTTTCGCGCATCACGATCTTATCCACATTTCAATTGTTATCCGCCGAAGGTTATATCGAAAGTTCTGCCGGCTCCGGGACCTATGTAACAAAGTCGATCCCGGATCAGGTAACTCACCTACGATTCGGAAAGCAGCCAAGATCGACCAAGCATCCTCCTAGCAGCGGGTCCCGTAGAATTTCCCAACTCAGCGCTCGATTGTCCCCTTTCCCTACCGTGCCGTTTGGCATAGAGGCGTTCCGAGTCGGTTTGCCGGCGCTGGATCGTTTTCCCGTAAATACCTGGTCGCGCCTTGCGGCTCGTCGTTGGAGGCAGCCAAGAAAAGAGCTGCTGACCTATGGCGGTCCCATGGGTTTCGAACCCTGTCGGAAAGCGATTGCCGAATATGTAGCTAGCGTCCGGGGCGTGCGTTGCGATGCATCTCAAATCATGATCGTTAACGGCTCTCAACAAGGCCTGGAGATTTCCGCCCGTGCTTTGCTAGATCCCGGTGATCCTGTTTGGATAGAGGAACCGGGTTATCCAGGCGCATTTCAAGCTTTCGGGGCAGTAACCGGCAAACTGATTTCGGTCCCGATCGACGATGATGGCTTGGACGTCAAAGAAGGCATCAGGCGCTGTCCGCAGGCCCGGGCTGCATTCATTACTCCGTCTCATCAATTCCCAATGGGCATGACCATGAGTGCCGGGCGCAGAATGCTGCTGGTAGATTGGGCGGCTCGCAATAACTCCTGGATCGTGGAAGACGACTACGATAGCGAATACGATTTTCGTAAGCGTCCGATTGCGTCGGTTCAGGGCTTGGACACCGGCGCCAGAGTTATTTACGTCGGAACCTTTAGTAAGATATTGTTTCCATCACTCCGAATTGGCTACTTGATCGTACCTCCGGATCTGCTTTCGGCTTTCTGCCGGGTCAGGCAGGCTTCAGATCTGGCGCACTCTACGCTCGAACAGGCCGTACTCGCCGACTTCATCCAGGAGGGACATTTTGCCCGGCACATCCGGCGAATGCGCACGCTTTACATGGAGAGAAACGAAATGCTGGTGGCCGAAATCGAAAAACAACTCGGAGGCATCGTCGAGGTAGTCAGCGCCCAAGCCGGAATGCATTTGGTGGTTATGCTTCCGCGCGGCGCTGATGATATGATCGTCTGGCAGCGTGCCGTCAGCTTGGGTATCGCATCCTGGCCGTTATCGATTTGTTGCCAAAAGAAACCGCAGCGAGGTGGACTTGTTCTTGGCTACGGCGCCGTCGATCGAAAACAAATCTTGGATGGAGTGAAGAGACTTGCCGCAGTGATTCGGGAGTTCTGAATCTAGTGAGCGCAACCGAGCATTGTGTTCCGGAAATAGACATGGTTAGTCACCCTGGATCATCGAAGATGACTATGATAGCGAATATCGTTTTGGAGTTCGTCCCATAGCGGCTATCCAGGGACTTGATACCCACGAGCGGGTAATTTACGTCGGAACGTTCAGCAAAATCCTATTCCCCTCACTGCGGATCGGATACCTGATTATCCCTAAGGATCTAGTTCCGGTCTTTGCACAAGTGCGCAGATTCTCTGATATTTTTCCGGCTACCCCTCTTCAGGCGGTGCTAGCCGACTTTCTCCGAGAAGGCCATCTTGCCCTGCACATCCGGCGGATGCGCAGGTTGTACCTCGAACGGCATGACACACTGGTATCAGAAATTCGCACTAGGGGCTATTCTCCGAAACTGTCGGCATCAATAAAGGAGCTAGGAGCTAGAATCTAGCAGCCAGGAGGGGCGTTTCGTGGGCCCCAATCGTCGTTCTCGTTCTTCGCAAGGCTACGCTTGATCGTGGCACACGGTCATCTACGGTGTTGCCGGGCTATCTTTGCTTTGAAGAACGTATGAACTTGTCGTTGCTTCCCAAATTGGTGTTTCCCATTGTCGTGGTCATTACTGGTTCGTTCGCGCCAGTCTCAGAGGCGCTGGACAAATCAGTTGCCGACGAAAAGTCGTATCCGCAGAACGATCAGAGCCTGTATTCCAGTCTTAAGTGGCGATTGGTCGGTCCCTTCAGGGGAGGTCGGGCGTTGGCGGTAACCGGCGTTGCCGGCGAGCCTAACCTCTTTTATTTCGGAGCGGTCGCCGGTGGTATTTGGAAGACAGTGGATGGCGGCCAAAACTGGGCGCCCCTTTTTCAAAATGAGCCAGTCTCATCGATTGGCGCTTTGGCGGTCGCACCCGCGGATCATAACGTGATTTATGCCGGCACGGGCGAGGCGGCGATTCGGGGAGATATTACTTTTGGAGATGGCATCTACAAATCGGTCGATGCCGGTAAACACTGGAAGAATGTCGGGTTAACCGATAGTCAGTACATTGGAGCGTTGGTGGTTCATCCTACGAATCCCGACATCGTGTTTGTCGCCGCTTTGGGACATGCTTTCGGCCCCAATTCGCAGCGTGGCATCTTCAAGACAGCCGACGGAGGACGCACCTGGCGAAATGTTTTGTTCAAGGACGACAATACCGGTGGGATCGACGTCGTCTTCGATCCACATAACTCGAACATCCTTTTTGCCGCCCTCTGGCAGGCGCGCCGGCAACCCTGGTATTTCTCTAGTGGCGGACCCGGAAGCGGATTATACCGATCGATCGATGGCGGCGATAGCTGGCAACGCCTCGAAGGAAACGGGCTGCCGGACGGGATTCTGGGAAGGATTGGAGTTTCCGTGTCGGGGGCCGATTCGAATCGGATTTATGCGTTAATTGAAGCCCAAGCGGGGGGCCTTTATCGCTCGGACGATGGCGGGGATCATTGGAGCCGAGTCAATGAAGATGGCCGTTTTCGGCAACGCGCTTGGTATTTTAGTAAAATTTACGCTGACCCTAGATCAGTCGACACCGTCTACGTGCTCAACACTGGTTTATATCGCTCCGAGGATGGCGGGCGCACGTTTACCTTATTGCCTGCACCGCATGGCGATCACCATGGCCTGTGGATCGATCCGGAGAATCCCCAACGGCTTATTAATGCGAATGACGGTGGAGCTACCGTTTCCACTGACGGAGGTAAGACCTGGACTACCCTCCATAATCAACCGACGGCCCAGTTCTATCATGTTGCTACGGATAACGCTTTCCCTTACCGCATCTACGGAGCACAACAGGACAATTCAAATATCGCGATCGCGAGCGCCGGCAGTGAAGGCGTTATTGGGCGCGAGGACTGGTATCCTGCCGGCGGCGGTGAATGCGGCTTCGTCGTCCCCGATCCACGTGATCCCAATATCATCTACTCTAACAATGAGGGCTACATCACTCGATACGACAAGCGGACCGGCCAGTCTCAGGACGTGTCTGTTTGGCCGGTAGATGTTTCCGGTCATGGCGCCAGCGACCTAAAGCACCGATTCCAATGGGTTTCACCATTGTTCATCTCGCCGCACAATTCTGATACTCTCTATACCTCTGCGGAGTGTGTGTTTAAGTCCACGGACGGAGGTAAGACCTGGCAGGCGATTAGCCCCGACCTTACCCGCAACGATCGGAGTAAACAACAACCCAGCGGCGGTCCAATCACCCGGGACATTACTAGTGTCGAGTACTACGATACGATTTTTGCGTTGGCCGAATCGCCAAAACAAAAGGGCCTACTGTGGGCGGGAACCGATGACGGACTAATTCACCTCACGACAGATGACGGCAAGACCTGGAATGATGTGACGCCTCCGGAGCTTCCGGAATGGAGCACCGTCAGTTTAATCGAGCCTTCACCGCACGACGCCGGCACTGCTTACGTGGCGGTGGATCGGCATCGACTCGATGACTTGCGACCGTTGATCCTGGCAACCCATGACTATGGTAAGACGTGGAGTGTAATCGTCTCCGGGATCTCCAACACTGCTTATGTTCACGCGGTACGCGAGGATCCGATTCGTCCCGGACTGCTTTATGCCGGAACTGAAACCGGTGTCTATTTCTCGCTGGATGACGGCAATCATTGGCAATCGCTGCAGTTAAATCTGCCGACTTCCCCGATCCACGATCTGGTGGTAAAAGACAACGACTTGGTGGTAGCGACACATGGGCGTTCGTTTTGGGTGCTTGATGACCTCACCCCGCTACGGCAACTGGATCCCAAATCAACAGCCGCGATGGTTCTATACCAACCCGAACCCGCGGTTCGTCTACACTATCCGGACGAAATCGGCAGACACGAACCTGCCGGCGACAACCCGCCTAGTGGGGCGATAATCGACTATTATCTCAAACAGAAACCAACCGACGAAGTGATTCTGGAGATCTGGGATAAGAACAATAATCTGGTGCGCCGCATCTCCAGTCGAGCAGAACCAGAGGCAGAGGCCGAACAGCCCGAAGAATGGCCGGACCGAGTGCCTGAAGCCAAGACTATTCCGGCTGAGGCTGGAATGAACCGTTACGTTTGGAACTTGCGTTATCAAGATCCGGAGCAAATTCCGGGAGCATTTTACTCGGACGATGGACCGAGAGGTCCAGTAGTTGCCCCTGGCGATTATCAGGTGCGACTGACGCTGGGCGCGATACGGCAAACGGCCGTCTTGCACGTCATCGCTGATCCACGACAAGCCGTTCCGGAAGACGCCTTCACAAAACAGCTCGCCCTTCAGCTGGAGGTGCGCGATCGCGTTTCGCAGCTACACCGAACAGTAAACGAAATCCGCGACCTCAAGTCACAAATCGACAGTTTGCACCACCGATTCGCCAACAACCAAGAAATGCATCAGGCGTTAGGTGTAACCAAAAATCTGAAGGAAAAAATCTCAGGGGTCGAAGAACAGCTCATTCAAGTGAATATGAAAGGGTCAGAAGCGAATTTGGCTTTCCCTAATATGCTGAACGAAGAGTTTGATACGTTCAGTCATACTATTGACCAGGCCGATGCTGAGCCAACTGCAGCCGAGTATAACGTCTTTCGAATGTTGAGCGACAAACTAGACGGACAGTTAGCAACCTGGGCCAATATTCAAAAAAACGACCTGCCAACTGTAAATAACCTGGTGCTAGCAAGTCACATCCCCGTACTCACTGTGCAAGACGGGGAAAGTGAAAAAGCCGGCGGGAAGTGAGGTGGTGGTAAATGCTGGGGAGCCGTCAGCGGCTCGGCCAGAGGATGCAGGTGAAAGCTTATTGGAAGAATGGGACAACTCCGATGCCGATAATCCCTTCATTTTTGACCCACTACTACGAAGAGGAAAGAGGGCCCTTTAGAAATGTCTGCGATCTTTCCGATCAAGAGCTAGATCGCCTTATTTCTGCGGAGCAAGACGCGCACACCGCTTTCAACCGTTTCGCTTTAGGAAAGGATTTCTTCAAAGTCAGGAAAGCGGCTGACGATTTACTGATTGAAAAGTACGCTGAGAAATTTGGGCTTAGGCCCCGAAACCGCCCTTTCTACGGAGTGTTGGGCGAGTTTGATCGGACTCTGTCAATGTATCGTAACGGTCGAAGAATCCGGCTTGAGATTTCTCAATTTTCCCGAAAACAGCTAACATTCATGTATCCGGACCACTTTGTTCTGGTCTGGAGCCGAGGATTGTTTCCGCCGCTGCCGGCATTGTTTGGCCCGTACGCCTATTCATACGAACCTTTTCATGACTGTTTGTTTACCTACGACGAGCTGCCGGAGGCTATTCTTACTTATTCTCTCGATGCTCGGATTGCTAATGCCAGGCAACAGGACTTATGGGTGTCTTCTTATATCGAGGCGCATATCTGGCAGGGATAAGGCACGCGTTGGGCAGCGCCGAGAGTCTAATAGACGGGAGGCGACATCAGCGGACGTAGTGGACTAAGTGGTTGTTTGCAGCTTGTCCACTAGGTCCACTGTGTCCACTCCGGTCCACTCCGTCCACTAACCGTGTCCCCCTTCGCCCCGGTATCAGTCCGGAATCAGATGCAGCTTCTGCAGCTCTTGTTTGCTCGGCAGCTGCGAACTATCCCAACCACCACCCAGAGCTTGGACTAAAGCGACGCTCGCGATCAGGCGTTGTTCCTGGACCTGAAGCGCAGTCTCCTGATCCGTCAGGAGTGTTACCTGAGCGGTGATCACTGTCGTGTAGGCAATAGTCCCGGCTTGATACTCATTCAATGAGATCTGGACCGCCTGCTGCGCTTTCTGCACAGCATCTCGTTCTACGCCGATCTGCTGTCCCAATACCCGCAAAGCGACCAATTCATCTTCGACATTTTGGAAGGCGGCAAGAACGGTCTCTCGATAGTTAGCCACACTTTGGTCATACGCTGCCCGAGCCGCAGCGACCGCGGCGGAACGCTGCCCACCGGTGAGCACGCTTTGACTCGCACTGGCCATGAGTGTCCAAACCTCGCTCGAGGCAGAGAACAAAGCCGCGCCTGGGTTACCCGCATATCCAAATACAGCCGACAGGTCAAAGGTAGGAAAATAGGCAGCGACCTGTACTCCAATCAGCGCATTCTCTGACTTCATTTGACGTTCGGCCTCGGCAATATCCGGTCTTCGCTCAAGCAAAATCGAAGGAACACGTGTAGGCACAATCGGAACCCGCTCCGCCAATGAACCCGCCGGAATCGACACCTCGGCTGGCGGTTTTCCGATCAGCAGAGCAATAGCATGTTCGTCTTGGCCGCGTTGGACTCCGACATTAACCAATGCCGCTTGAGCGGCCAGAAGCTGGGCCTGAGCATTAATCACATCGGACTTCGCGGCTGTGCCCACCGCATACTGGTTTTCGGTTATCTTCAGTGAACGCTCGTAGCCGGCAACAGTATCGGCCAGCAATTGCTTAAGAGCGTCAGCGTAGCGCAACTCAAAGTAGTCGGTAGCAAGTGTGGCTTGAGCAGACAGCTTAGCTGCTGCCAATTCCGCTGCGCTTACTTGGGCGCTCGCCACGCTGCTTTCAACGGTCCGGCGAATCTTACCCCATACGTCTGGTTCCCACGTCGCCGTGCCTTCTAAAGAATAAGAGGTAACGGCCCCGCTATTGAATCCGTTCGAGCCTCCGGATTTCTGCCGTTCAACTTGAGGTGACACGCTCACGGAAGGGAAAAAACTGGACTGCTGTTCATGCACCGTGGCCTGCGCTTCCTGATACGCGGCTTCCGCTGCCTTAACATTCTGGTTTGAGATATTAACCTGGCTTTCGAGCGCTTCGAGCGTTGGGTCCCGGTAAATCGACCACCAGGCGCCCCGGTTCATTGTGTCATTAGGCGTGGCTACTTTCCAGCCCTGGTACTCCTTATATGTGCTTGGGACGGGGGCTGAAAGGCGATGATAATTTGGGCCGACCGAGCATGATAACATTGCAATGGAGAACGCGGCGAGGAACACCTGACGAAACGGCGAAAGGGCGAAAGGGCGAAACGGCGAAACAGCCCGTTGTGGGTAGGGATTGCGTAGATGATCCATCAATGTAGTCGTTTAAATTCGGAGCTCAAAATGCTCCTTCGGAGCCGATTCTGGGTTTTCAAGCCTCGTGACGACCCGAGCTGTCGCCCAAAATAATCGCCGTTTCGCCCATTCGCCCTGTCGCCGTTTCGTCGTCTCGCCATCACGCTAACCGCCGCCGGCTTGCCGGGTGCCTCAATTTTTCGAACCAGAGACTTAAGCGGTCGAGGTAGAGATAAATCACCGGCGTCGTATAAAGTGTCAGGATCTGGCTAATAACCAAACCACCAATGATTGATACCCCTAAAGGCCGTCGGAGCTCCGAGCCGTAGCCGCTCGCGATCACTAGCGGAAACGCGCCCAGGATCGCAGCGAAAGTTGTCATCATGATGGGACGAAATCGCACCAGACTCGCTTTGAAGATCGCATCGTGCGAGCTGAGAAGTTCTTCCCGTTCGGCCTGAAGCGCAAAATCAACCATCAATATTGCGTTCTTTTTAACGATCCCGATTAACAAGATCATGCCCAGCATCGCAATGATGCTGAACTCCATATTGAATAGGATCAAGGCGATCAACGCTCCTAACGTTGCTGACGGCAGCGTTGAGAGAATCGTAATCGGATGGATGTAACTCTCATAAAGAACGCCGAGAATTACATAAACTGCGGCTAACGCCGCCAGGATGAGAATCGGTTCGTCTTTAAGAGAAGACTGGAACGCGTTGGCAGTCCCAGCAAAGGTTCCGTGAATAGAGACAGGCATATGAATCTGGCCAATCGTCTCCTGAATCGCGGCTACGGCATCGCTCAGGGAATAACCAGGGGCCAGATTGAATGAGATCGTCGACGCCACAAAAAGGCTCTGATGGTTCACTGAAAGAGGTGCATGATCGAACTCATAATGACTAAACGCCGCCAGCAGGACCATTGGTTCTACCTCAGTCGTTACAGCAGCCCCACTGGAAGCGCTGGATTTTCCCGCTACCGCCAATGCATTCGTTGCCTGATTCACCGCCGAGCTGGTGCTGCGTGAGGTGCTGGCGCCATTGTTAGAGCTGGTAGCAGAGTTCGTCCCACTGGAGAAGGTGCCTGTTACTGCGTTAGTTGACTCGGTGCCGGCAGCAGTTTGACCCTGCGTACTAACATAGAGTTTTTTTAACGTATCAGGATCCTGCCAATACTGCGGTGCTACCTCCATAACCACGGAATACTGGTTCATGGCATTATAAATGGTAGAAACCTGGCGCTCCCCAAACGCGTCGTACAACGTGTTATCGACGGTGCTGGGAAACAATCCGAAGCGTCGCATGGTCAGCCGATCAATCTTCAAATCGGCTTGTAATCCGTTTTGTTGTTGATCGGAATTGAGATCGGTTAATTCGGGACGCTCTCTGAGCGCGGCGAGCAGCTTGGGGCCCCAGGCCAGTAGTTCACTCGTGTCATCGGCTTGCAGGGTATACTGATATTCTGACAGGCTTATCCGGCCGCCGACGCGAATATCTTGCATTGGGAAGAGAAAAAGGCGGGCGCCTGAAACCTGAACCAGTTTCGCGCGCAGGCGAGCTGCGACAATCCCAACTGAATCTCGCTCTGACAGCGATTTCAAGGTCACCCACACATTGCCAGAATTCGTTTGGCGCCCTCCGGTATTGGCCACCACACTCTCAACTGCCGGATCGTGTTGCACGATGTCCTGAATTTGTTCCATCTTCTTCTTCATAAGCTGGAACGAAATCGCTGAGTCCGCCTGAATCCCTCCAAGCAAAGTTCCGGAATCCTGTTCCGGGAAGAAGTTTTTCGGTACGACGTTGAAGAGATAAAAATTCAGCGCGGTACTGCCGATCAGGATCAGCAGAATCAAAAACGAATGTCTTAACGACCAGCGCAAAGTTCCTTCGTAGAAACGCAACATGTGGTTGAAGCCCGCTTCGCTGACCCGGGATAACCATTTTGTCCACCCTGCTCGGCGGCTCGCCTCCGCAGCACCGGCGCGACGGGTCCTTCGCAGGAGTTTTGAACACATCATCGGTGTGGCCGTGAGTGAGAGCACGAGCGAGATCATGACGGCAACCGAAAGCGTAATGGTGAACTCGCGAAAAAATCGACCGATAATTCCGCCCATCAAAAGGATCGGTAAAAAGACTCCGATTAGTGACAGACTGATAGAGAAAACAGTAAAGGCGACTTCCTTGGTTCCGATCAAGGCAGCCTGCAAGCGAGACCGGCCCAGTTCAATTTGCCGCGAAATATTTTCGAGAACGACTACGGCATCATCCACCACAAACCCGGTCGCTATGGTCAACGCCATCAACGAAAGATTGTTTAAGGAATAACCGAGGAGATACATGGCGGAGAACGTCCCGATAATCGAGATCGGCACCATCACGCCCGGGATTAGCATCGCCCGGAAGTCTCGCAAAAATACCAGCACAACTAAAATGACTAGCACGACCGCAACTACCAGCGTCTGCTCGGTATCCGCCAGGGAGGTGCGAATCGTCGCGGTTCGATCGCCGGTGATGATCATGTCGGTACCACCAGGCAGCGAACCCTTTAAGAAAGGCAGGATCGCTTTGATGCGGTCCACGGTCTGGATTACGTTCGCACCGGGTTGCTTATAAACAACTAACGTTACGGCGGGCTTGCCGTTGATCGAGCCGGCATAACGCAAGCTCTGCACGGAGTCGTTCACCTCCGCAATATCGGATAACAAGGTCGCCCGGCCGCTACGATAGGCCACAACCAAATCCCGATAATCCGCAGCGTGCGTCGCCTGGTCGTTCGTATAAACTTGAAACTGGTTGTCCCCGACGTCGATCGCACCTTTCGGGCTATTCGCGTTAGCAGCGGCCAAAGCCGCTCGCACATCTTCCAGCCCGATGCCGTAATGCGAGAGCGCATTCGGGTTCAATTCTACTCTAACGGCCGGCAGTGAGCTGCCACCCACGTCGACATTTCCTACCCCTTCGATTTGGGATAATTTCTGTTGGAGTACGGTCGCTGCGGTGTCGTAAAGCTGACCGGCGGTGCGAGTGGCAGAAGTTAAAGCCACTAACAGAATAGGTGCGTCCGATGGATTATATTTTCGATAGGTTGGGTTACTCCTCAAGTTCGAGGGCAAATCCGCGCGAGCTGCATTGATAGCCGCCTCCACGTCTCGAGCCGCGCCATCGATATCCCGATCAAGCGAGAACTGTAAGATAATCATTGTCTGACCCAGCGAGCTCCGAGACGTCATCTCGGTGACATCGGCAATAAAACCGAGATGGCGCTCGAGCGGCGCTGCCACCGTAGCCGCCATCACATCCGGGCTGGCTCCCGACATGGACGCTTGGATCATCAAGGTCGGAAAATCGACCTGCGGCAGAGGCGCCACCGGTAGAAGCAGAAGAGCGAGGACTCCCGCAAAAGCGACCCCGACTGTGAGCAGGGTTGTGGCGACCGGTCGTCGAATGAAGATCTCGCTGAAGTTCATCCGCAGATTAAAAGGCAGAGTTTGTAATCCGCAGATTGACGAAACCCGGAGTTAATATCCGCAGATTTCGCAGATTACGCAGATTACGGTTTGAGGTTGTGCAGTGCGGTCGGGCAAAGAAACCTGCATTGGCGGGACGAGGGTTCTGATATTCGAGAGGCGTACCGGAGCCCCGGTAGTTCCTGCAAATGTCAAAACGCGCATCCCTCCAATACACCTTCCTTTGTCCTATCGTGGTCCACGACCCCAAACCGAAATCTGCGTAATCTGCGGATATTTCCATCTTCGGTGTAATCTGCGGTTACGGGTCGGTTAACTCCTCTTCGCCAGCGATACTCGATGAGATTCGACGGCCTAAACGGTCGAGTGCTAGATAGATTACCGGCGTCGTAAATAGAGTCAGGACTTGGCTCAACAGGAGACCACCGACAATAGAAATCCCTAGCGGTCGCCGAAGCTCGGATCCGGTGCCGGTTCCCAGCATCAGGGGCAACGCTCCGAATAAAGCCGCCAGCGTCGTCATCATGATTGGACGGAACCGAAGCAGACACGCTTCGTAAATTGCCTCCTGGGGCGCCTTACCATGATCGCGTTGCGCTTCTAGAGCAAAATCGACCATCATGATCGCGTTCTTCTTCACGATGCCGATTAACAATAGAATGCCGACGATTCCCATCACGTCGAGCCCGCAACCAGTGAACATCAGGGCCAGCAAAGCTCCCACCCCCGCCGAAGGCAGGGTAGACAGGATGGTAATTGGATGAATGAAGCTCTCGTAAAGAACACCTAGGATGATGTACATTGTCACGATCGCGGCGATGAGTAGAAAAATCTCGTTGTTAAGGGAAGACTCGAAGGCCGAGGTAGCCCCCCGAAAGTTTGCGATGAAGCCGTCCGGTAATTTTATCGCCTTTTGAGCCTCTCGAATTTTGCTTACGGCATCTCCTAACGACGCACCTGGTGCTAAGTTGAACGAGATAGTTGCCGCTGGGAACTGGCCTAAATGCTCAATCCGTAAGGGAGTGTGCTTCACCGAGACGGTGGAGATAGCAGATAAAGGCACCTGGCCCGCCCCGGACGTCGTGCTGGTGGAAGTAACTGAGCTAGGCACATAAATTGAGCCAAGCGAATCCAACCCGCCTTGCAGATCAGGAGCCGCCTCAAGGATTACCCGGTACTGATTCGACTGGGTGAATATCGTGGAAGCGATTCGCTGACCGAAGGAGTCATACAACGCGTTGTCTACTGTTGCGGCAGTTACTCCAAACCGGGCGGCGCTTTTTCTATCGATAACGATATCCGCTGTCAAGCCGCTCTGTTGCAGGTCGCTGGCCAGGTCGGTAATCTCGGGAATACCTTGCAACTGGGTGATCAATTTTGGTACCCAAATGTTCAGTTGGTTTAGATCCGCATTCTCTAGAACAAACTGATATTGGGTGGCGCTAACGGTAGTATCGGTGGTTAAATCCTGGACCGGCTGTAGGAAAAGAGTGATCCCTTCCACTCCCTGCACTTCTTGCTCGATACGCCGGGCAATTTCTTGAGAGGTCAGGCGCCGTTCGTCATGGGGCTTTAGGCTGATCAGAAACCGCCCGTTATTTACAGTGGTGTTAGCGCCATCGACGCCCACGAACGAGGATAAGTTGACCACATCAGGATCTTTTAGAATCTCTTTTGCCAATGCGCTCTGCCGCCTGACCATGGCGGAATAAGAGGTTGACTGAGACGACTGGGTAACACCTTCGATCAATCCAGTGTCTTGGACTGGGAAAAATCCTTTCGGGACGACAATGTAAAGCCAGACGGTAAGCCCTAGCGTAGCGAACGCGACTACGAGTGTCAGACCCTGGTGACGCAGGACCAAGGTCAACATCCGTCCATACTGCCTGATCATTGTGCCGACGGTTTGCTCACTCAACCTTTCGAATCCTCCAGTCGGCTTGTGGTGGCGCAGCATTTTGGCGCACATCATCGGCACCAGGGTTAACGATATAACCGCCGACAAAACGATGGTTACAACGGAGGTAACCGAGAATTCGTGAAAGAGACGCCCAATCACGTCGCTCATAAAGAGCAAAGGAAAATGGACTGCGATCAAAGAGATAGTAAGCGAAACAATGGTGAAACCGATCTGTTTGGAGCCTTTGAGCGCCGCTTCCAAAGGGGTGTCCCCCATCTCGATGTATCGGCTGATGTTTTCGATCACCACAATGGCGTCATCGACGACGAACCCGGTCGCAATCGTGAAAGCCATTAGTGAGAGGTTATCGAGATTAAAATGGAGCAGATACATCACCGATAACGTCCCAACCAACGAAAGGGGGACAGATAAGCTCGGAATGATGGTGGCGCGCAGATTGCGTAGAAACAGAAAGACCACTAGCACAACCAGCGCCACGGAAAGACAGAGCTCAAACTCGACGTCCTTCACCGAGGCCCTGATCGTGACCGTCCGGTCCGTAAGCACCGAAACCTGGACTGCGGCCGGGAGCGTCGCCTCCAGCGTCGGCAACAGCCTCTTGATGTCGTCTACGACGCTAATCACATTCGCGCTCGGTTGGCGCTGCACTTCTAAGATAATTGCCGGCGTCGTATCGACCCAGGAACCGAGCTTGGTGTTCTCGGCTGTCTCCGCAACATCCGCGACATCCCGCATCCGCACGGGCCTCCCATTCTTGTAAGCAATGATCGAGTCCATGTACTCCTGTGGGTCATGCAACTGATCATTCGCATTGATGGTGTACGATTGAGATGGACCGTCAAAACTCCCCTTTGGTGTGTTGACGTTTAGATTGCTGATGGTGGTGCGGAGATCGTCAATGTTCAGGCCGTAGGCAGCCAATGCTTGCAACTTCGCTTGAATTCGTACTGAAGGCCTGTGACCGGTACTAACTTGAACTAAGCCGACCCCTGGGATTTGCGACATTTTCTGAGCGAGCCGGGTGTCGGCCATATCCGCCACCTCAGGCAGCGGCAAAGTCTTCGAGGTCAGCGCTAGAGTCAGCACCGGAGCATCCGCGGGATTTACTTTGGCGTAGATAGGAGGAGCCGGTAAATCAGACGGAAGGAGATTGTTGGCTGCGTTGATAGCGGCCTGCACTTCTTGCTCAGCGATATCGAGATTTAAGCTGAGACTAAACCTTAGGGTTATGATCGATGCTCCCACAGAACTCGAAGACGACATTTCCTCCAGGCTGGGCATCTGTCCTAACTGCCTTTCGAGTGGCGCTGTGACCGAAGTGGTCATCACCTCTGCGCTGGCGCCAGGATAAAACGTCTGAATCTGAATGGTCGGGTAGTCGACTTCCGGGAGAGCGGAAATAGGAAGGAAACTGTAAGCGACCAGTCCCGCGAGCAGGATCGCGACCATCAGCAGCGAGGTCGCAACCGGCCGGAGTATGAACAAACGGGAAGGATTCATCTAGTCGGGAGTCATCCACAACCGCGAATACACACGAATGGACACGAATAAAAGACTCTAACCGCGGATGAACGCAGATTGACGCAGATGAGACATGCCGAACAGGTTCTTCATTCGAAAAACGTGGCAACACCAGGACATCTTCTCTCAACTATCGAAAGACGCTGCGGATCCTCTTTCTCAACCACCGCTAGTGTGCGGGTATTCTATCTGTGTCAATCTGCGTTCATTGTGGTTGCCGGCCTTTGTTCGCATGCATTCGCGTCAATTCGTGGTTGTTTCCGTTGGTCGTTTTCGTTGCTCGTTGCTGCCGCCGTTTCCGTTCCAATTCCGATGATGTTCTCTTGGTGATCCACCTGGCCGGTCCGGCGGTTGATGTGGTCTGCCTGCCGGGTCATCTAGGGGAGGCTTGCCGGGGAGTTGCACTTTCGCCCCGTCGTACAATCGGTCGACACCGTCAGTAATTACGGTTTCTCCTAACTCGAGCCCGGATAGGATGGCGGTTCGCTGGGCATCGGCCGGTCCGGTCTTGACCACCCGAATCGAGACAGTGGAATTGGGATTCACTACATATACATAAGAGCCCGGTGCTCCTAACTGGATAGCAGCCGTCGGAACCACGATTGCATCCTTAAGTGTATCGACCAGAAGTCGCGCGTTAACGAATTGTTGAGGGAAAAGTTCCTCTTTGTCATTCGGAAACATCGCTCTCAGTTTTACCGTTCCCGTTGACGTATCTACCTGATTGTCAGTTGTGGCTAGCGTACCACTGGTGATTTCAGTTGTGTCGGACCGGTCATACGCCGTTACCGCTAAGGTAGCGCCGCTACGAAGGCGCTTGATCACTTGCGAGATCTTATCTTCCGGGATGGTGAAGATAACTGACATCGGCTGCATTTGGGTAATAACCACAATGCCGTTAGTGTCACTGGTCTGCACATAATTACCTTCGTCGACTTGGCGGATCCCAACGAGGCCGTCAACCGGTGACTCAATGTGGCAGTAAACCAGGTTGACCTTGGCCGTATCGATTTGTGCCTGATCGACGAGAACGTTCCCTTCATCTTGCTTCACGGTGGCTTGCTGAGTGTCCACCTGCTGAAACGCGATTGAATCCTGGGCCGCAAGCTTCTGATACCGAGCCAGATCTAATTTTGCGTCCGCTAACAGCGCCTGATCTCGAACGAGTTGGCCCTGATATTGTTCAAGCTGCGCCTGGTAGATACGCGGATCGATCTGGGCCAGAAAATCACCCTTCCTAACCAGTTGTCCTTCCTTAAACGCAATCTGAGTTAGTTGCCCATTGATCTGCGTCTTCACTGTGACGGTGGCCAGCGGAGTCACTGTCCCCAGCCCTTCGAAGATGATGGGGATGTCGCCCTTTTCCGCGACCGCGATCCCAACCGGCATCACCGAGTTCATAAAGGCGTGCCGGCCAAATTGGGCCGGCTGTTGCTGCTGACCCAGACGCGGCCGAATAACCCAGAACCACAATGCCCCCAAGCCCAGCAAAATCAGGGCGAACACCAGAAGCCGTGCTCTAACCTTCGGTTTCCGAGGTGGCGGCGATGGCGGGGAAGGCTTTAATTGAGTTGGCTGGGTTATCTGCGTGCTCATCCTCGTCTGGCGCTCGAATCGCGGCCGCTCAAAACCTGTTCGTTAATTGCCCATTTTACAGCAATTTCAAAGCGATTTTCCCGAAACAAGCCTTGGAGAAACCAGTCACATCGATGACGTGAAAGCCCTCGGTAGGACACGACTTTACGATAAACGGTACGATCATAGGGATAAAAGGCCGGGAATCTGGTAGGGCGAGGCTCAGCTTCGCCCTAGATCCTCCGCGAGTGACGCATAGCCCTCCGCCTTCAGCTTCTCTACTTGCTTCTGGTCAGAGGACTGACGCAGAACGGCAGGACTGAGAGCGGTATTTTCGGAGCTCTTAGCGGTTATCATCGACCAACGGCCGGAAGCGACGTCGATCAACGCGGCACGCACATTGATCCGCATCCGCTGGGTTTGGTCAGGTATAAGACTCCCGGCGATTCGCCCCGATCGTTATCTCCCGGCGGTAGTCCGGAAAATCCCTGGACCCGATAGCCGAGATGGTTCAAAGCGTCAACCATAGCACCATCCGGCGCGATTGCTCCAGACTGGATCACCAGCAGTCGGAAATTGAACGGGTCTCGCAGCCCGTTAGAAACAATACCGGCGTCACGATGACCGCGACGACTCGTAAAGAGGGCTTCTTCATCGGCAGTTAGATGTAATATTAGAAGCTCAGTCAAAGACCAAGCTCTAAAAGGGAGAAGTTCAGGAGTTCAAGGAGTCGCAGGAGTTCAGGAACCTGCTCGCTAACAACCTACCAGCAACCTTGGAGACAGTTGGTTTGCGGGAACCTTTTATTCTCGTAATTTTCTGTTTCGCGCAGCCTGAACTCCTGAACTCCTGAACTCCTGAACTCCTGAACTCCTGAACTCCTGAACTCCTGAACTCCTGAACTCCTGAACTCCTTGAACTCCTTGAACTCCTCCATCAGCTCCCTGCGGCAACGATGGACTATCTGGCAATCCATCGAAACAGTCGGGATAAAAACCGGCGAGATTTTGCTGTCCTTCGACGACGGCCCGAATCCGATTGACAACACAACTGCCCGATTACTCGACGTTTTAGGACAAGAGACGGTTCGCGCTGCTTTTTGCGTTTGTGGCAAATCCGTTCGCGAGGCGCCGGAACTTGTACGTTGGATGATGAGCGACGGGCATTTAATTGTTAACCACAGCTATTGGCACCAGCCGTTAGCGGCGCTTTCGGAAAAGGCCCTGAAGAAAGAAATCAACGATTGCGATGCCACCATAGCCGGCGCCGGGCATAACCCTTCGTTCAAAACTCAATTTTTCCGGCCGGCTTGCGGCTGGCGCACCCCTATAATCGATCGGGTACTACCGCGGCTGGAAAAGCAGTTATTCCCAATCACCGACTTTGGGTTCGACACAAGCATAACGCGCCATAATTACCCCGAATGGGTTGATCGAACCGTGCACGCAGCCAAGCGCGACCGAGGTGGTCTCTTCGTCTTACACGATCGCCGTCTGCGCTTTTGGGGCGAGCGTTTCTACGATCCTACAGACAAAGATAGCAGTGCCTATCGTGGGTGGGTACCGGATGCGGCGGCGCTGCTGATTAGGCGGTGTAGAGCAGAGGGATTTAGCTTCGCGGATCCGCACGGCTTTGCGGGTTCTTTGGTAGGGCGAGGCTCCCGAATGGCGTGAATGCTTTCGCAAAGGGACCTGAGCTTTTATCCCTTCTATCATTCGCAACGCCGGTACGCTCGCCGAGCCGGACCCTGCGTGTGAAATCGTAGTCGTCCTCGTTCTCGTCCTCGATAGTGGCGTGGCACGTCGATGCGACACGCGATTGCCCAGCGCCTGGAGGGGAGCCGCTTAGGCGCGAACCTTTCCACCCTCGCGAATTTCGTCTCAACACTAGTCCGGCCGAAACGTGCAAAAACAGGCGGCTCCCGGGAATGACCCAGCGGTTCGCAGCTTTACGGCCGGGTGTAAACGATTCGGAGCCGCAGATAAAATCATTGCATTGGGCTAATCCCGGGAGCCGCCTGTTGCGACATTTTTTAGTCGGATTGAGCGCTGAGACAACTATCGCGGGTCCGTCTGCTACGCGCCAAAGCGGCTCCCCTCCAGGCGCTGGGCAATCGCGTGTCGCATCGACGCGCCACGCCACATCGAGGACGAGGGGCCACATAATGATTTCACACGCTGGGTCCGGCTCGGCGCATGCATCGGTGTTGCAACCCGATAGAACCCAATAAATCGACAGTCTTCGCGAACCCGTTCAGGCCTTTCGGGAGCCTCGCCCCACCAAGCTGCTAGGCCGAAAACGCTACGCGCCGATACGCCGACACGCTTCAGGCCGGCCGGAATTTCGCCGTGAAATGCCGCAGAAACGGTGGTGCTTCCACGATCTCAAAACCGCGCAGCTCTTTCTTTCGGGCATTCACTTCCAAAATTGCTTCCACGAGATAGTCGATATGGCTCTGAGTATAAACCCGGCGCGGAATAGCCAGGCGCAAAAGCTCTTGTTGAGCTGCTTCCGCAAACATGACTGATCCGATCTCAACCGAGCGGACCCCGGCATGCCGATAGAGCTCAACCGCCAATGCTTGCCCGGGAAAGTGGCGCCTAGGAATATGAGGCAGCATTAAACCGGCATCGATGTAGATGGCATGCCCGCCCGGAGGTTCAACAATCGGTACACCACCGTCCGCGATGTGGCGCCCGAGATATCCCGTGGACACGATGCGGTATTCCAGGTACTCCGGCTGGAGGACCTCTTCCAGACCGACAGCAATAGCATCCAGGTCACGACCAGCTAGTCCTCCATAGGTCGGGAATCCTTCGGTCAGAATCAACAGATTCATTTCTTGTTCGGCCAGCAAATCGTCGTTGTTGCAAAGGAACCCGCCGATGTTGGCAAACGCATCTTTCTTGGCAGAAAAAGTGCAGCCATCGGCCAACGAGAACATTTCGCACGCGATTTCGCGAGGTGACTTATCAGCATAGCCAGGCTCGCGTTCTTTAATGAACCAGGCATTCTCGGCGAATCGACAAGCATCGAGATAGAATGGAATTCCATACCGCTGCGTGACTTCACGGATCCCTCTGAGATTTGCGAGCGATACTGGCTGCCCCCCGCCCGAGTTATTCGTGACCGTCACCATGACCAGCGGAATTTTCCCCGGTCCCTCCCTCTGAATAAGAGCCTCAAGAGCCTCGACGTCGAGATTGCCTTTGAATGGGAGCCTTGCCTGAGTATCGGCGGCTTCTCGAATTGGCAGATCGACCGCCTTTGCCCCCATGAATTCGATATTGGCGCGAGTAGTATCAAAATGGGTATTATTCGGGACCATCTGCCCCGGCTTACAAAGCGTTGAGAACAAGATGCGCTCGGCAGCGCGACCTTGGTGAGTAGGAATCACATGGCGAAACCCGGTAAGGCCCTGTACGACCTTCTTCAGCCGGAAAAAGCTCTCGCTTCCCGCATACGACTCATCGCCCCGCATGATGGCTGCCCATTGCTCGGTCGACATCGCACTCGTGCCAGAATCAGTAAGCAAATCCAAAAGCACGTCAACGGCGCGAAGCCGGAAAAGATTATATCCAGCCTCCTGCAGTAACACTTCGCGTTGGGCTGGGGTGGTATAGGTGAGCGGTTCAACGCTTTTGATGCGAAAAGGTTCAATAATCGTTTTCACGGACTAGGCTTTCCCAACAAGGGCGCAAAGATCACAGAGGTTTTGGAAAAAGGAAGGAAATTGTCACGACTGCCAATCGGCAAGTTTCAGTCCTATAGACTTGAAAGGAAGAAAGTCACGATTATCCAGCGTGAGAAACGTGGCGCTACGGTTAACCGCCGTAGCTGCGATCAAACAATCGGCCAAAGAACCTCGGCGCCGTCCTGTCGAATTAAAGAACTGTGCACCGAGTTCTGCTGCGAAACTCTCTAGCGGAACAGGAGCACCTTCAATCAATTGCCAGGAGAGCTCTCGTTCCTCGCTTGATAGGGGGCCACATAAATACTCCGCCCAGACCAGCACACTGCAGGAAACATGCTCCCCTGAGCGAACCCTTGATAAAAGCCAGGCACGAATCCGAGACCCAGGGGAGTGAATGTCGATAAGACAATTCGTATCCAAATGAATCATCGCCGACCGGGCCCTTGTGCTCGGCTCCAATCTTTTCGAAGCTGTCGCGCCGCAGCCAGACGGGTCCGCTTTTGCGCATCGGAAAGAAGGGGCTCCTGTGCCAGGTGCTCAAGTACGGCTACGGGCGTGCGGGCGGTTGTCTCCACCAGAGACCTCTCTTTAGCCTGTCGAATCGCCTTGCGAACCACTTCCGATTTCGGAACGCCCCATTGTTCCGCCAGCTCTCGGATGGTGTCAGCCGTGAAGATATCGACCGTGAAGGTAAGCTTTACCATATCAGATGCCATACTCACAATATGGCATCTACCCCAGTTGTCAAATCGCTATTCTGGACGCCCTCGAAGGTCCGCTGATAGCTTTGGATTTGACAGAGATTCATCTCTGGGTTGGTGACCTGAACTGGGCGATTAACGCGCTTGAGACGCTCAGCGAGGTCCCCGGTGCATTAACCTACGGCGACTTGGTGCTGCCAGAATGGAATTCGTTGCGAAGTGATCCACGCTTTCAGAAGGTCTTGTCCGAGCTGAAACCGATCCCCATCGTGAATAGGCCGGAAGATCACAATAGCGAATAGCAGATCGCAAATAGCAAGTCTATCCAGCGGCGACTTAGCGAGCGAGACCGCTGGATTAGAGAAACGCCATTCAGTCTTTCATCCCCCGGCGTCGAGACAAGACCGGATCTTTTGCAGTAGCTTTTCAGGCGCAAATGGTTTCTCTATGAAATTGGAAGCCTTTCGCAACAGCGCGTCGTTGCCCAAAACATCGTCGGGATAGCCGCTACAAAAGATCACTCTTAAACCAGGTTTTTCGGACCGCATTTGATCGAACAAAGCACGTCCATTGACACCGCCAGGCATAACTAAATCAGTGACGATCAGCTGAATCGATTCATGATGTTCCCGCCAAATTTCCAGAGCGGCTGCGCCCGACACAGCGGCATGGACGTGATAACCGTAATGAGCCAAAATACTCCCTATCGATCGGCGCACGGCTTCTTCGTCTTCAACTAACAAGATCGTTTCGGTGCCACGGAGAATAGACAGGTTTTGGACACGCCGAGCCGAAGAAGCGAGCTTATTTCTGGTCAATGTAGGCAGATACAAATGAAATGTCGTGCCTGCACCCAGGCGGCTATCCACTTCAACCCAACCTCGATGTTGTTCAACGATATGCAGAACGCTAGCCAGGCCTAATCCGGTGCCTTTGCCAGGCTCTTTAGTAGTAAAAAATGGCTCAAAAATACGCGGTAAATTTTCAGCGGCGATCCCAGCTCCTGTATCGGATACGCTGAGACGCGCGTATTGACCGGGCCGGCCATTGCCTGAAAGCAAAACCTCCGGCTTATCAACCTGAACTCTGGAGGTCTCGATCGCGAGCCGGCCGCCATTGAGCATGGCGTCTCGGGCATTGACCGCGAGGTTGATCAGAGCCTGTTCTAACATACTGGCATCAGCGTCGACGGGAACGACCTCGTGCGGGTACCGGGTTTTCAAGACGATGTGTTCGCCGATGAGTCGTCTCAGCATTTGCACGACTGATGCGACAACTTCGTTGAGATCGAGCGGTTCGGTCTGTGTCAATCGGCGCCGACCGAAGGCCAGCAAGTGTTGAGTCAGGCTAGTAGCTCGGTCAGCAGCATCAGAAATTTCGTTGGTTATCGTTTTCCGCTCGGATTCCGAGAGTTTCTTGGTCTGTAGGAGCGATACGTTCCCTTTGATTGCAGTCAGAACATTGTTGAAGTCATGAGCAATGCCACCGGTCAATTGCCCGAAAGCTTCCATCTTTTGCGCTTGGCGGAGCCGTTCTTCGAGTTGCGCTTTTTCAATGGCAATGCCCGCAAGGTGGGTTGTACCTTTCACTAACCGCAGTTCAGCCCGGCTCGGGGAACGCACTTCCCGATAATACATAGCAAATGTGCCTAGCACCTTGCCCCGGCGAGAAAAGATCGGCGTGGACCAGCATGCCCTGAACCCATAAGGCTCAACTAAGTACCGATAGTCAGCCCACAGTGGGTCGGTCTGGATATCGGCAACAATCACCTGCTTCTTCCGGTAAGCAGCGGTACCACAGGACCCAGCTTTCGGGCCAATAGGGCTGCCATCGATCGCTCTCATATACTCCGTGGGCAAGCTCGGCCCAGCCAAATGGCGCAATCGCTTACCTTCCGGATCCAGAAGTAAAATAGAGGCCAGCAAGCCTTTGGACCGGAATTCGTTAAGCCGCATCAGCCGGTCCAGCACGTCTGAAAGCGGTGCGCCCAGGGCCATCATCTCCAGAATAGCATTTTCCCCGGTACGCAAACCTTTTGCGTCCTGGCGGACACGGGAACTAACTGGTCGTGACGTGCTTTTCACTGGCAGAATGCGACCCCAATAACTAACCCTATGAGAAACTTGGCTCTTTAGCCAGCTGCTTTCCGAACGGGCTCACACCGCTTCTTCTAGCCTAAGGCCTGTTTATCCGGTATTCAGCAGGCGGCGTTAATGAATTTAAGCTCTTTTCTTCAGCGATTACCGGCCGCACGCATTCTCCGCAAGACCAAGATGGCTCAGTAGCAGGTGGGTGCAAAGGATCGGTTTAGACAATTGATTCGGCCCTACGGCAGGGTGCTCGACTTCCGGTTAAATACAGAAGCGGCACCGTCTTTGCGTCATTCCAACTAAAAGGAGAGGTAGAAACGTTGCAGTTTTGGATTCATGAGTATCAACTGGTTGAGACTAAGAAGGGTGAAACCTTTATCGTCGTAAACGGCAAAGATATCGAGACGTCCCGGGAATGGTTAACCAAGTTAATTGGCGATCAGCTTGGCCGGCAGAAGGTCCTAATCCCCGAACAATTTAGCTGGCTGAGTCGATTGCTTCGATGAGGAGCTAGGAGCTAGAATCCAGGAGTCAGGAGGATTCTTGGGACTGCCGCACGCTGAGACAAAAGTATGCCAGGGCCATGAGACGTGATTGGTGATTTGTGATTAGTGATTGGTGCGAGACACCGATCCTGGCGGAGGCCCCGCCAATCACCAATCACCTTTCACCAATCACCAATCACCTTTCACGCTCCCCGGACTAACCACGCCTCCACACATGCCACACCCCACGCCCTCCTGGCTCCTAGCGCCTGTTCCTTGACACCTTATCCGGCCTGCGGACTATAAGCCAACATGACGGCTAGCATCGCTGCTCCGATCGGAGCCGACTTGGGTTTGGACCAGCCAGTAGCTAGAAATCGAGCGCGCGTCAGACGGACTAGTGCGACGAAGCAAAAGCGAGCGAAAACGGGATCAAGAAGCGGCACCCGAGAACGGGCTACTCCCCGCACGTCCGAAATTCTTCGCCGATTATTAGAGGACGACTCACGCGGCTCGCTTACGATCGAAGAAATAGTCCCCGGTTGTCGTTCGGCAACCCAAAACTAGCTCTTTCGCGGTTTGTTGATGGCCCCGGCAATCCCGCATTCGGCGGCCAACCTCTTTAGTGAACGGGGACCACGGTCGCTACCGGCCTCTTTGATGATATTTACCATTCCGGGGGGGGTACCCATTCCGCTCCCCGTACTTTCCACAGCGGTGGTCATTCCTACCGAGATCATTTCCTACCAAATGTTTCAGGGTAAGGAAGAAATCAGTTTACCGAGGTGTATACTGGATCGGTCAGTCCCGCGATCAGCATTTAGCGCTTGCGTAACCACGATTCTGCCTTTCTTGGAAAAGGCGGAAGGAAAAGTCCGGCCGCGCTGGCGCTGGGCGTCCAGTCGAGCCGCGACAATCTACTTTCATACGGCGGCCTTGTTTTCCGTCGCGATGACAACTCTCGGCACCATCTTCTGCTATTCGCGCGCATCCAGCCTCTTAAAAGAATCGACCCCGGAATCCGATGTCATTCCGGAGCCGACGAATTGAAAAGCACAGACGCCCTCGCAAGCGAGGCAGCGCTCCAAGATTCCCGAAACATCCACAGACCCGCTGGCAATCTGCGGATGTCTACCAAGCGGAGTTTGGGTTTAGCTCTGACCGCCGCCCTGGTCACCGGTGTTGAACGCTTGGGCATGCCCCTCTTTTACGACATACACTCGTTCCACGGTGCCGCCGAAGGTGCCGACGGGGATTCGGATCAGTTTGAAGCCCTCGATTTCATGGTTCGAGTCAATTGCGGTTGAGTACCTACCTAGATCGATTAGTTCTTGGTTCATATTGTTGGGTTTTTGCGAGTGCCGTACGTGACGACTCTCTGGAGTTGAGATTTTTGAGACTCGACTCAATAACCGCTCATTTGATAGGAGGGAAATATATGTTTACTATCCTTAGGATAGGAACTGCCTATGGAGATGCACCAGCTACGTTATTTTGTGGCCGTGGCTCGTTCCGGTAATTTCAGCCGAGCGGCCGGCGAATGCAGAGTCGCCCAACCATCGCTTAGCCAACAGATCCTCAAGCTCGAAGATGAGGTGGGGGAACGGCTTTTTGAGCGAACCCGCCGCCGCGCAATCCTCACAACAGCCGGGACGCTCTTTTTGCCGCATGCGCTGAATATTCTGGAAGCAGCGGAAAGAGGGCGGCAAGAGATCCAGGACATGGGCGGTCACCTTCGAGGCAAGATCCTGCTCGGGGCGCTTCCGACAATTGCTCCTTATTTTCTGCCCAAAATCATTCGTCTCTTTGGGGAGAAACATCCAGGAGCCGAGTTAATCCTTCATGAACAGACCACCGGACAGCTGGTGCGCAATCTGGAAGAGAACGAAATCGATCTCGCCCTGATCAGTGATGTGGCCAACAACGCGCACATCCAAACCGAACCGCTCTTTAGCGAAGAACTTCTTCTCTGCCTGCCGATTGATCATCCACTGGTCCACCAAAAGGCGGTGGTGGCCGCGGATCTGCGCCAAGAGAAATTCATTCTGATGCATGACAGCCACTGTTTGGGAGCGCAGGCGCAGCAGTTCTGCCAATCGAAAGGTTTCAAGCCCCAGATTAGTTGCCGAAGCGCCCAAGTTGGGACGGTTCTGGCAATGGTCAAAGCTGGATTGGGCATCTCGTTAATACCCGAGATGGCCCGGGAACACGGAGCTGAGGAAGGAATTGTCTACCGCTCGTTGGATGGTGTCCGGCCGAAACGAGTGATAGCGCTGGCGCTGTCCAGCCAGCGAAAACCTTCCCGTGGCACTAGTGAGCTTTCGCAGTTCATTCGGAATTCTTGCGAGCCAAGGCCACGGAAAAAGGATGGAGCTCGGCGGTAAACAAGCCGGCAGCCACCGCGGGGTCTTCTTTAACAAATTCTGACGCCGCCTCCTGATCTTTCGCCTCGAAGACCAGGATACCGAAAGTCTTGTCCAGAGATTCAGCCGTACGGCCTGCCAGAATCAGCTGACCACGATCAGCCGCTTCCTTAAGCCGAGCGAAATGTTTGTCTACGACCGCGCTATCATCTTTGGTCCAGGCGTTCTCGTCATATAAGCGAGGGATCGGATGTAAAACGCAGATAAATTGAGAGAGCTTAGCAGGGGTTTGATTTTGACCGAATGAACAACCGGCCCCGACAGATAGCAGCAGGATCATCAGAAAGCGGTTCATAGGGCGACGGTAGAGATTTCGGGTAGAAGCGGCAACGCGATTCGCAGGAGGATAGCTGCCTAGGTTTGGATGAGTATAAATAGGTGTTTGGATGACGGGCATCAATGATCAAGGACGACCTCAATAATAATATATCATTTTACTTGCATGTTATTACAACTGATATATAGTGTGTTTTAATAATGTGAACTCCGTCGATTCTTCCATCCTGGCCACACTTAAGAACGTCTTCGGCTTCGACCAATTTCGAGACGGACAAGCCAAGATCATCACGAAAATTCTGGAAGGAAAATCCGCGTTAGCGGTCTTCCCTACCGGCAGCGGTAAGAGCCTCTGCTACCAACTCAGCGCGCTGCATTTACCAGGTTTGACTCTCGTCATTTCGCCGCTCATCGCTTTGATGAAAGATCAAATCGACTTTTTGAAAGCCCGAAATATTCCGGCAGCTAGATTGGATTCCACGGTCGATCTAGAGGAAATCCGGCGGACAGACGCGGCTTTACGAGCCGGACGTTTGAAGCTGCTCTATGTGGCGCCGGAACGTTTCTCAAACGAGCGGTTCATTCAGAAATTACGGCAACTCCAAATTTCTCTGGTGGTCATCGACGAAGCCCATTGCATCTCTGAATGGGGCCATAATTTTCGCCCGGAATACCTAAAGCTGGCTCAAGCCGCAAATAACCTCGGCATCAGCCGGGTGCTGGCGCTCACTGCGACGGCAACGCCCGCGGTAGCCGATGATATCTGTCGAGGGTTTAAGATCGACGGCGACGCTTTCGTACACACCGGATTTTACCGGCCGAATTTGACGCTCCGAGTCACTTTTTGCGCCAACGGCGGCAAGACCGATATTTTATTGGACCGTTTAAAAGATCGTCCATCGGGCCCCGTGATCGTTTATGTCACCTTACAGCGAACCGCCGAGATGGTGGCCGGCTCTCTGAGCAAAAGAGGCTTCCCGGCTCGCCATTATCATGCCGGATTGAGCGGAGATGAACGGGCTCAAGTACAGGATTGGTTTATGAAATCGTCCAACGCGATCGTCGTGGCGACGATCGCGTTCGGCATGGGGATCGATAAATCCAATATCCGCTATGTCTACCATTATAACCTGCCGAAAAGCCTAGAGAACTACTCGCAAGAAATCGGCCGGGCTGGGCGTGACGGCCAGGAGTCGACCTGCGAAATGTTAGCCTCAGTCGATGATGTGACGGTGTTGGAAAATTTTACTTATGGCGACACTCCCGATAAAGGGAGCATTGGCGCCATCATCGATTGGGTTCTGGCCAAGGAGAACCAGTTCGATGTTTCCGTATACGAGTTGTCCCGGACCTACGATGTGCGACCCCTGGTGATCGAGACCTTGCTCACTTATCTGGAGCTAGAGGATGTGGTCGAAGCCACTGAGCCATTCTATAACGAGTACCAATTTGTGCTCCTTAAATCGGCGAAAGAGATCTTGGGCCGGTTTGATGCGGAGCGAGCAAACTTCGTTCGCGGCATTTTTGCCAACGCTACTAAGCACAGCAAGTGGTCTTCGATCGACATTGATGAGACAGAAGGGCGGCTCTCGACGAACCGGGCGCGTATCCTCAAGGCGCTCATGTATCTCGAAGAGCGTGGCGACCTGCAGCTAAAGGTGGCAGGGCTCCGGCAAGGTTACCGCCGAAAACCGTGGCTTTCGGACCCGACGGAACTGAAAGGTAAAATGGCGGAGCGCTTCGAGGTCAGGGAGAAAAACGACGTGAAGCGGGTCCGACAGGTGGGTCAGCTGGCAGAACATGCCGGATGCATTGTACGCTATCTCCTGCAGTATTTCGGTGAAGAGCTCGGGCGGGATTGCGGACATTGCGAAAGTTGTCTCGGTAGTTCCCAAAGAACGTTTCTGACCCAACGGACTAAGAACGTCCCCGCGCTCGATCATCAGTTCAGCGTCCTACGGCACAACTATCTCGACGCGCTTTCTTCTCCGAGGCAAATCGCCCGTTTCCTTTGCGGGCTGAACTCGCCTCTGCTAACACAAACGAAGTTAAATCGACATGCAGACTTTGGGGCGCTGGCGGAAATCCCGTTCCAGAACGTGATACAGGCCGCGGAGGAGTTGGTGCTGAACGGGAAGACCGCTTAATGGGATCTCGCGCGGCAGGAACTGGGAGGGATCGCTGCCTGTCCGACATAGCCTTCTCTTCCTGGTTTCTTTTCTCCCAGAGTTGGCGACGTCGGATCCTCGCGATCCGTTGTTCGCAGAGCCCCGTGCAGACCAGATAGAGTGTTTGCATATGCCGACGACACAGACCTGTTCGCGGCGCGCGAGGACACGCGCCTCCCCGGGGCTCCGCTCGACCGGATTCGAGGACGGGGACGAGAACGAAGCGCCCGGCTAGCGAGGCTCTCCACCGGTTCCTACTTGAAAAAAACGACAAACCAGTAGAATACAGGTCGAAATTTTTGCTTCGTATGACAAAACCCCGCCTCCGTGCCCTCTTCCTGGGAGCTGCCTCCGGTATAGCCCTTTTGACCGGCTGCACCACAACCGAAACGACCTCAACCAGCGGTACGTTCCCAGGCAACTATACAGTCGTAGCCTACAAACCGAAGGACCCCAGTGCGGTCCGGGTTAAAGTGTCGCTCGAAAACGCGATGATTTACGTGATGGAGGGTGACCGTCCGTTACTGGTGACGCCCTGCACGGTTGGCGTTCCGGGTAAATCAACTCCGACCGGCACCTACCACGTGCTCGACAAGGAAAAGGACAAACGCTCCGCTTCATACGGGTTCTGGGTCAAAGGCGGTGAAATTATCGTTGGAGAAAGCACCAGGGCGCCAGGGAGTGGATATCACTACGTTGGCTATCCGATGCCATACTGGGTCGAGTTTAAACCGGAATACGGATTTCACGCCGGAGCCGTTTGGCCAGTCCCGCGTAGCCACGGCTGCATTCACGTACACCCGAACGTCGCACCAAAGTTTTTCGCCCTGGTCCATAGCGGCACGCCGGTCACGATTTCCAGATCCCTTCCGGAGGATGCAACCATTGGAAAGAACGTCGGGCGACCGAGAGACTATACCTGGAAAGACCCGGCAGCCTCACTGCTGATCTCAGGTCCTTCAAGTCACGCGTTCACCGGGCCGCAAGAGCCAGCTTTGGCGAATCAGTAACCACTTTTTTAGTAGCTGCGAACCGGCATAGCCGGGTTTAGCCTTATCAATGTCCGCACCCGAAAGTACTGCTCCCGCCAAAGCAAGGAAGATCAACCTGCGTACGCCAGATGTAATGGCGAAAGTGCAGGAGCAGGTAGAGTCCCATTATCGTAGTACGATTGTTGAGAAGATCCGAGCTAACGGCGGGATCCTTCGCGTGCAGGACACAACCGTCTTCTTGGCGAAGCAATTCGGCTTCTGCTACGGGGTGGAACGGGCTATCGACTTAGCTTATGCCGCGCGCAAGGTCTTTAAAGACAAGCGTTTATTCATTCTCGGCGAGATTATTCATAATCCGCTGGTGAACGACCAGATCGCGACGATGGGGATTAAGAACCTTATCGGTAAGAACCGCGAAGCGAAGATCGAGGATTTGACGGCTGACGACGTCGTCATCGTTCCGGCCTTTGGCACTGATCTGGAAACCTTACGGCAAATTAACGAGCGCGGTTGTCAAATTGTGGACACAACCTGCGGCGATGTAATGAGCGTCTGGAAGCGAGTGAGACAAAACGCTACCGAGAACGTTACTTCCATTATTCATGGGAAAGCCGAACACGAAGAGACGAAAGCGACGGCATCCCGTGCGCTCGGTCTGGGTCATGGCCATTATCTCGTAGTCTTGACCTTAGCTGACACCGATTACGTCTGTGACTACATCCGCCACGGCGGGGACAAAAATACTTTACTCGAACGGTTTGAAGACGCGTGCTCGCCCGGGTTTGATCCCGATATCCATCTGAAAGCGGTGGGCGTCGCCAACCAAACGACGATGTTGCGGGGCGAAACCGAAGAAGTCCAAAGACGAGTTCGAGCAGCCATCATTGATCGAGACGGACCAGAGAAGGGAGCCCAGAACTTTCGTTTCTTCGACACCATTTGCGGAGCCACACAGGAACGGCAAGATGCGCTGCGAGTGCTCATGAAGGAGAAGATGGACCTGCTCTTGGTTGTTGGCGGTTACAATAGTTCGAACACTTCCCACCTGGCGGAGATGGGAGAAGCCGAGTTGCCGACTTATTTCATTCGCGGGGCGAACAAGCTCGAGAGCACCAATCGGATTACCCACTTCAATCTGCACAGAAAGGCCGAAACCACGACGGACGATTGGCTTCCGACTGGGCCAGCCGTTATTGGAATCACCGCCGGCGCCTCCTGTCCCAATAACCTCATCGAAGAGACTATTTTGCGTGTTTACCAGCTACGCGGGGTGGCAGCTGAGGAAATTTTGGGGACTAATCTGGAAGTCGAGTAGCGTCCGTCGGGAGGGATCGCTGCCTCGCGATCCGTTCGAAGCCGAGGACGGGTTGTGATCGCATGAAAATACACCTTTGGGGTTGTGGCACGTTCTCGCAGCGCGCGGGGATCCGACGTCGCCACGCTCGGTGAAAAATCGATTGGATGCGTCAGGCTATGTCGGACAGGCAGCGCGCCCTCCCCGATTTGCACCTTGCGATGCCGCGGGGTCGATTCACGCAACCGCGACGGACAGACAGAGCGCATACCCGGTTCGAGTTACCCAAGCCTGAGGCCTGGGCTAATCTCGGTAACCCGCCGCGGCGGGTAGACCCATCGGAGACCAGCCTCAACCCTCCCCGCTTTTCGTCTGTTCTTCAGCCACCGACAACGGTTAATTTTCGTACGTGTCCGAGCGTTTTCTGATCGTCGACGGCCATAGTATTATTTTTGCCTGGCCGGAGTTGCTTGCGTTGCATCAACGCAATACGGCGGGAGCGCGCGACAGCTTAGTGAGGACGTTGACCGCTTATCAGGACGTATCAGGGACTCACGTGGTGGTAGTTTTTGATGGTAAAGGCGCCATGGTTAACAAAATCGAGGAACCGGGCGGAATTCAGATCTTTTATTCGAACGCCGGTCGTACAGCCGATGAGATCGTCGAGCGTTTGGTCGCTAAGTACGGCAAAAAGTTTTCGATGACGGTAGCAACGGCCGATTTGCTAGAGCAGCAAACGGTGACCTCTTTCGGAGCTCAACCAATTGGATCTGAGGGACTACGTCGAATGATTCAGGATGCTCAAGTGGAGTTCGCAGCGGAGCTGAAGCGGCGACGACGCAGGAGCTAGGAGCTAGAATCTAGGAGCTAGGAGAGGAGCCGCTGGGCGTAGGAAAGCGCTGGGCAGGGGCGGCGCGACCGGCGCCGCGAACGGATGGGACCTATACGACATATACGACCTATAGGACATATAGGACTTATATGACGCGGGAGACATATAGGTCCTATGGTCCGATAAGCCTGTCGCGCCGTAGGCTTGGCGAAGGCGGATCCTATCCGTGCCACTCTTCGCTGCGGCTGTCGCCAAAGTGACCGCCAACACACCTGAACGCCCCAAATCGAGGACGAGAACGAGAACGATTCCTGCCGCGGTAGCCTCGTCTAGCTCCTAGATTCTAGCTCCTAGCTCCTAGCTCCTTTTATCCGGTCCGATAGATTCGGATCTGGGAATCGAGCTCGCCATCAAGGAGGTCACAGAACTCACGAGGAGACTCCAACGCAGCGAAGACTCCGGCCTTATCCAAAACGACGAGATTACATTGGCGAGCCACTTCCCGGAGCCGGTGACCTACATGGACGGGCGGGAACTTTGCTTCTTCTCCCCAAACCAGCGTAACCGGCTGAGTCACTTCGGCTAAATGCCGCTCCAAATCAACGTTGAGCCTGCCCCGAATCGAATAGAGAGCGGCACGGTTGGCGCCAAACTGGCGGGAGTAAGTCCAGATAACGTCGACTATCTCGTCATCGATCTTCTCTGGGTCGGCAAAACAAGCCGTGGCCAGCCAAAGGCGGATCCGAGCTTTGGTCGCCAGAAACCGATAGTAATAGGTTTGCCGGGCCAATGGGAGTGCAGCCAACCACCGACTATAGCCAAAGAAAGAGCGCCGGCCGTGGTTCTGCGCCCTACCGCCGGGCATCACTAGAACCAATCTTTGGATCAATTCCGGATGACGTTCGGCCAACAGAGTCGCGAAGGCCGCACCTAAGCCGCTAGCGACGATTACTGAGCGCGTTTGTCCGGCTTTTGCGCGAAGAAATTCAGCTAGAATCTCTGTGTGTTCCGAAGGACTGAATGGCCGATTCGGCCGGGATGATTCGCCAAACCCGAGGAGGTCCGGCGCCAGGACCTGGAACCGATCTGCAAAATGGGGATAAACTCGTGACCACTCAAACGACGATGCCCCCGTGTAGACGCCATGGATGAAAACCAGCGGTTCGCCCTTCCCAGACTCGTGATAAACCAGATGGCCTCTACCAGTATAAAAGATTCGGGTCGCAAAAATCGCGGGAGCGACTGTGTCCGGGATTTTCGCAGATTTCGGCGTTTTGAAGGCGTAACGGAGCGCCAAGACGACCGCGCCGAGCAAACCCGCGCCCAGGCCTACGCCCCAGAACCGATACTTCGAAAGAAATTTCAAGTCAGCAGCACCCTACCCGAGCCGGGCGTGATCTGTCCAATCACCTTTGAGCCCGTCTTCGCAGCGACCTCTTCAACGTGATGCCTGGCGACAACCAAGACCATGCCGATCCCCATATTGAAGACCTCAAACATTTCCTGAACGGAGATATCTCCCCCGCGTTGGATGAGGCGAAAAATCGGCGGCACTTTCCAAGAGGCCGTATCGACCAACGCGTCGCAAGTTGGAGGCAATACTCTTGGAATATTATCGATCAAGCCACCGCCGGTGACATGGGCTGCTGCTTTGATGCGACCCGAGGGCACACCGGCTAGCAGTGGTTGATAATTCTTATGAATCCGCAGAAGCTCTTCTCCCAGCGGCCGAGTCAGGCCTTCGGCTTTAGCCGCCAGATCGAGGCGCATTTGCTGTAACAAAACTTTGCGAGCCAGGCTAAATCCGTTCGTATGCAATCCGTTCGAAGGAAGCCCGAGTAAAACGTCGGATGGGACGATGCGTAAGCCGTCCAAGATCTTCGGACGATCAACCACTCCAACAATACAACCAGCGAGGTCATACTCGCGAGGGTGATAAAGGTCGGGCAACTGCGCCGTCTCTCCGCCGATCAAAGCGCAATTCCCCGCTTTGCAGGCCTTGGTAAAACCCGAGATCAGTTGATCAAAAACCTCGGGATCCAATCGTTCGGACCCGATATAATCCAAAAAGAAAAGGGGCCGAGCGCCGGTCACCGCGATATCATTGATACAGTGATTCACCAAATCCTGCGCAACTGATTCATGGCTGTTCAACGCGACCGCTATCTTCAGCTTGGTGCCAACTCCGTCGATACTGGAAACCAGCACCGGCTCTTTCATTTGTCCAAACTCGGCCCGAAACAAGCCACCAAAACCACCGATTCGGCCTAAGACCTCAGGTCCGTAGGTTCGTTGGACTTTATCCTGCAGGCCCTGCTTTACCTTATTGCCAAGTGCGATATCGACGCCGGCGGCTGCGTAGGCCTTCTTCTTTGAGACAGGTCTCATTTAGACGGAACGAATAGTCGAGGCTGGGCGATATCTTCCTGCAAAAGCTGCGATCGCCCTTTGCGACGTTCCATGATGAATTTGTCCAACACACCATTAAACGGAACCGGATATTCGCCGTCGAAGCATGCCAGACAAAAATTGTCCCTGGGCAGGCCAGTTGCCCGAACCATGCCTTCAATGTCTAGGTAGCCGACGGAATCGACTCCGAGATAGTCCTCAATCCCGTCAGGAGGACACTGATTGGCTAAGAGATTCTTGGGGTCAGGGAAATCGATGCCGTAAAAACAGGCAAACCGATGGGGAGGACAGCTAATCCGGAGGTGTACTTCCTTCGCGCCGGCCTCCCTCAAGTTCACTACCCGCGCTCGCGCCGTGGTCCCGCGCACAACCGAATCATCCACTACTACTACTCTCTTGCCTTCCACTAACTCTTTGATCAGGTTCAGCTTCACTCGCACATTGAAGTCACGAATGAGTTGGGTTGGCTGAAGGAAGGTTCGCCCGATGTAGTGATTTCGAACGAAAGCAGGCTCGTAAGGAATTCCCAGCTCGTGACTGAATCCGAGAGCGGCATAGTTACCGGAGTCGGGCACAGGCACCACGATGTCGGCTTCCACGGGATGCAAGAGCGCAAGTTCCCTTCCCATTGCCACCCGAACTTTACTGACATTGCGGTTCTGGATCATGCTATCCGGCCGCGCAAAGTAGACGAACTCAAACATGCAGAACGCTTGCCGCTCTTCCTTGAACGGCCATTCGGAGTGGATGCCATCGTCGTTGATGATGATCACCTCGCCCGGCTCTACCTCGCGAACAAACTCGGCGTGAATCAGGTCAAACGCACAGGTCTCTGAAGCTAAAATAAAGGCATCGTCTAGTTTCCCTAGAACCAAGGGCCGGAAGCCATACGGGTCACGCACCCCAATAATTTCTTTCTCGCCCATAACCACAAACGAGAAGGCCCCATGGAGTTGACGAAGGGCGGTTAGCACATTCCGATGTCCGCTAGGCTGAGCTAACAAATGCAAAACGATCTCGCTATCGACAGTCGTCTGAAAAATCGAGCCCCGACTCTCCAGTTCGTCGCGCAAAGGCGCCGCATTAATAAGGTTACCGTTGTGAGCGATCGCTAACTGGCCGCGAGCGCAATCCACCACAAAGGGTTGAGCATTTTTTAAGGTACTCGAACCGCTGGTGGAATATCGAACATGGCCGATCGCTCGAGACCCTCTTAGTACCTGCAGTTCCTTTTCCCCAAAGACCTGGGAGACCAAGCCCATTCCCCGATGAATATGAAATGGCTGAGACGACCCCTCGGCGGTAACAATACCGGCACTTTCTTGACCCCGGTGCTGGAGGGCGAATAACCCATAGTACGTCAGCATCGCGGCGTCGGGATGCCCGTACACCGCGAAGACACCGCATTCGTGGGTGGGTTTATGGTGCGTTTTCACAAGTCTTGCTGAGACAGAGCCAGCGCTACAGAAGAATACCACGTCTCGTGGAGTTGATCCAAAGACCAAGATAGAGTGCCATCGGGCCCCTCGATCGCCAATTCACTGCCGCCCACCAAACCGAGCCTGAACAAGGCAATTCCCATCTGAGCAGCTTCTTGTTGAACCTGCTCAACCGCCTCGCTGGGAACGCTCACGACGATGCGGGATTGCGATTCGTTGAATAGACTAATGTCCAGACGCTGATTCGGTAGAGATGAGCTCAAGGTCATCCCAGGGAGCCGGACCTGGGCGCCGATTTTTTCGGGGCCGCTCATGCAACATTCGGCCAGCGCTACGGCTAAGCCTCCATCCGAGCAGTCGTGGGCGCTCTTTACAAAGCCTTTTCGAATCAGCGCCCGTAAGAATTTCTGGACCGCTAGCTCCTGATCAAAATTCAAACGAGGAGGCCGGCCAGCCTTCTTTCCATAAATGGCTTTGAGATACAATGAACCACCAATCTCCTCCCCAACGTCGCCAATAAGAAAAATCACATCTCCCTCGTTACGAAAGTACTGACGAGTGATCCAGCGCTCGTCTTCAATTAAACCGATCATACCAACCGTTGGTGTTGGATCGATCGTTCCTTCGGGACTTTCGTTGTATAAACTGACATTTCCTCCCGTCACCGGCGTTTCGAAACGGCGGCAGGCTTCCGTCAGCCCTTCCACGGCCTCTCGGAGCTGCCAAAAGTTCTCCGGCCGGTAAGGGTTGCCAAAATTGAGGTTGTCCGTTACTGCCAGCGGAATAGCACCAGAACAGGTCAGGTTGCGCGCAGCTTCCGCAACGGCAATTTTGGCGCCTTCCCGCGGGTCGAGACGACAATACAGATTGTTACAATCGGTGGTCGCGGCCAAGAACCTGTCTGCCTCTCGCACGTAGAAGACGGCCGCATCGGAGCCCGGTGGAACAACGGTTCCTGCCCGGACCGTGTGGTCGTACTGCCTGAAAACCCAATTCTTAGAGGCAATGGTCGGATGGGCTAGGAGTTGCAACAAGCTGTCCTTCGGGTCGCGCCAGGCGAGATCCGAAACCGCTATCGCTTCGGGCCCTGCAGGGGTCGTCACCTCGCGTTCGTAGACCGGTGCGTCATCCGCTAACTGTTTCGCAGGGATCTCAACTGCAACTGCACCATCGTCCAGAACCCGCATAAAGCCGTCATCCGTCACTTTACCGACACGCGAGTAAGGTAGATCCCATTTTTCGAAGACCTCCTTGACACGCTCTTCCTCACCGCTGCGAACGATGATCAACATCCGTTCCTGGGATTCGCTGAGTAAGATCTCATACGGAGACATGCCAGTTTCGCGTTTCGGAACCAGCGCCAGGTCGATTTGGACGCCGGTGCCTCCACGGCTAGCCGTTTCACAGGTGGAACACGTGAGTCCAGCGGCTCCCATGTCTTGGATCCCGGCGACTGCGCCGCTGTTCAGGAGCTCGAGACAAGCTTCTAAAAGCAATTTTCCGCGGAATGGATCACCGACCTGGACCGCCGGCCGGTCTGCCTTTGATTCTTCTGTCAGATCGCGAGAAGCAAACGCCGCTCCCGCCAAACCGTCCCGCCCCGTCTCGGAACCGACGTAGAATACCGCGTTCCCGACACCAGAGGCGGCTCCGCGGGCGATCTCAGATTTCTTCAAAATGCCTAAACAGAGGACATTTACCAAAGGGTTGCCGTTATACGACTCATCGAAGCCGATCTCTCCCCCAATGGTGGGAACACCAATGCAGTTCCCATAATGCGCAATTCCAGCAACTACGCCGCGGAGCAGTTTTCGATTTTTGCGGGCCGCGTCATTATGACCGTGGATCGGCCCAAATCGGAGCGAGTTCATCAGGAAGACAGGCCGCGCTCCCATAGTGAAAATGTCTCGGATTATCCCCCCAACCCCGGTCGCGGCTCCCTGGAAAGGCTCCACGGCACTGGGATGATTGTGACTCTCCATTTTGAAGGCCACGGCCCAGCCGTCACCGATATCGATCACCCCGGCATTTTCTTCACCAGCCTTTACCAAGACTCTGGGGCCGGTGGTCGGAAATTTTCTGAGCTCTCTCCGGGTGTTCTTATAGGAGCAATGCTCGCTCCACATGACTGAGAAGACGCCCAACTCGGTAAAGTTCGGTTCACGCCCTAGAATCGCTTTGATGCGTTCGAACTCCTCCTCCGACAGACCATGTTGCCGTACTAGTTCGGGCGTTAGAGTAGGAGTCATGCCGCAACTGATAGCAGGGTATCCACCAAGGATCTGAATAGTTGCAAACCGTCTTCGCTGCCTAGCCGGTGATCCCAAGACCGATCCGGGTGAGGCATCAGCCCGAGGACGTTCCCAGCGAGGTTGCAAATACCGGCGATATTGTTCCGGCTTCCGTTCGGGTTCGCCTCGGAAGTAGGCAGACCGTTCGCATCCACGTACCGAAACACCACTTGCCCTCCCTCTTCGAGTTCTCTTAAGGTTTGGTCGTCCGCATAGTAGGCGCCTTCGCCATGGGCAATTGGCATTCGCAGGATAGCGCCCTCATCAGACAGCCGGGTAAAAGGCGTCCGATTGTTTTCCAGCTTCAAGTAGACTGGCTGGCACAAAAACAAGAGAGCGCGATTCCGGATTAGAGCACCAGGCAAAAGACCAGTCTCGCACAAGATCTGAAAACCGTTGCAGATACCGAAAACCGGCATCCCTGCGTGTGCTGACTTAATGACAGACTGCATCACCGGTGAAAACGTGGCGATGGCGCCGCAGCGGAGGTAATCACCGTACGAAAAGCCGCCGGGGAGGATGACAGCATCATAACCGGCGATCGACGTTTCTTTGTGCCAAACGTACTCGGCCTTGACGCCAAGGCCGTCGGTTAAGGCGCGCAAACAGTCTTGATCGCAATTTGAGCCGGGAAAACGAACAACGGCAATTTTCATCGCGATGTTATTTCAGAAACAGCGCCTAGGATGCGGTAGTCTTCGATCACTTGGTTACAAAGAAGGTCCCGGCAGATTTCATCGAGTTTCGCCTCGTCCGGTTCACCGGTAAACTCTATCTCAATAATCTTCCCGACGCGAACCGTGCCAACGTTACTTAAACCGAGCTCGCGGACGGCGTTACGGACGGCTACCCCCTGCGGATCAAGCACATTCCGCTTTGGCATCACGACAACCTCGAGTTTCACGGCGAAAACCATCAGGGGAGACGGGGCCTGCGTAAAGAAAAAATTGAAAAAGCGTCCGGGGAGCGGCTAGGGCGAAAATCTCGGCGCTTCAGGGCTTCGTTCTCGTCCTCGTCCTCGAATGGTGTGAAGCGGTGATGCGATGTGCGATTCCCAGCGCCTGGAGGGGAGCCGCTTTGGAGCGTATCTTTCCGCCCCGGCGAATTTAGTCTCAACACTTATCCGACCGAAACGGGCAAAAACAGGCGGCTCCCGGGAACGGCCCAGCGGTTCACAGCTCTAAGCCGGGGCAAACGAATCGGAGCCACGGGGTAAATCATCACCCTGGGTTATTCCCGGGAGCCGCTAGTTGCGACATTTTTTGGTCCGATTGAGTGCTGAAACAAATATCGCGAGGTCGCATGCTACGCGCAAAAGCGGCTCCCCTCCAGGCGTTGGGAACAAAATGCCTGGGCGACGTGCCACGCCTTTCGAGGACGAGGACGAAAACGCTCGTCGCGGAAGCGTTTGCCCCTATCGGAATCCCAAGATAGCAAATGAGAAACACGTCGTAGGGCTGGACAGGTACGCCTCTATTGATAAACTGCGGTGCATATGTCCCCTCCGTGGAAGTGGCTTTTGCCGAGCATCATCGCCATTTTGGCAGTCGAACCTTCGGGTGCACAGCAAGCCGCCGCGGGTGGTTCCGCGACCCCAGCGGCTTCACCGTTGCCCGAGGCGGAACTGAAAGCAGCCGTCACTGTCGACTCACTCACCGTCCCGACGCCGGGAGAATTTTTCAAAGCGATCGATAAGACCGGTAAACCAAACTGGGCCTCTCAATTTCGCCCGCCTACTCCGATCGGAGGGGTGAATCGAGCCCAAATGGCCCTAAACCTGGGTACCTTGATCGCGGACGGGTACATCGCAGTCGAGGCGCAGGACGGTCAACAGGTCAAAAATATCGGACGAGATGTACTAGCCCTGGCGAAAAAACTCAGCGTGTCCGATAGCGTCTTAGCCCGCGGTAAGAGCATAACCCAATTCGCTGAGGACGGATCCTGGGATCAGCTGAATGAAGAGTTGGAAGCTACGCAAAACGAGGTAAAAAAGGCGCTCGAAGAGAACCGCGATAACGACTTAATTACTTTGGTGAGCATTGGAGGCTGGATCCGCGGTACCCAAGTTGTGACTGGGCTTCTAGTCGAAAGCTATAACCCGGAGACGGCGAAGCTTCTGCGACAGCCTGCTTTGGTTGACTATTTGCGAGGCAAATTGGATCAACTTCCAACCAGGCTCCGTCAGGACAAACTCGTCGTTAAAGTGAATGGCGACCTTAAGAACATCGCGACTCTGGTCTCATTCCCCGCGGATCATGTTCCCACAGCGGGTGAGGTGAAGACTCTTAACCAGGCTTCTGCAAAATTGACCAAGGAAATCTCGGCCGGCGAATGAAACGTCTCTTACACACTCTTGCCTTTTTCTTACCGTTTCCGGCGTTCCTGCTCGCTATCGGCGTTACCATGAGCGGGCCTGCATCGCTGTTCGGCGCAGACACCGACGACCAAACGAAAGCTCACAGTGAGGTCCTGGATCTGGCCGGCGCTTTTCAAAATGACGGTTTCAAGCTCCGCGATGGAACTTGGTACGCGCAGGTTTCTAAGGACCATCCTCAAATACTCCAAGTCAATCTCTATACCGGCAACGCTTATTGGTTTTCCGTTGCCGAAGCCGATAGTTCAACGGGTTTGAACGTCTCGGTGTTTGACGATCATGGAAATCCAGTCGACGTTCAGGTCTACCAAAAGGACAACAAAGCTGCGGCGGGTTTTAGCCCAGACGCCAGCGGATTATACTACGTCGAAGTCTCGAGCTCCGCTCCAGTAGCGGCGACCTTTTGTTTGATCTACTCGTACAAATAAAGTTTTTGCGTTTTCGATGGCCACGGCCGGAGCTCAGGTTAGAGAAACCACGTCTGGACCAACCGTTAAACAGTTCTCTGTTTTTCTGTTGAATAAAGTTGGGGCTCTCCTCGAGATAATTCGAATACTGAATGAAAGTGAGGTTCACGTCATCGGTCTAAACTCCCAAGACTCGACCGACTCGGCGATAGTCCGGATCATCGTGAGCGATCCGGAAGCGGTTGAACAGATTTTCGACCTCCACGAGGTCGCCTACAGCATCTCAGAGATCTTAGTAGTGGAGATGCGGGAAGTTGCCGTAGACCTGAAGAAGCTGCTCTCTTGCCTTCTGATGGCCGAGGTTAATATCCAGGTTTGCTACCCGCTTTTGCTCCGTCCCCACGGCCGTTCTGCCCTGGCTCTCCACTTGGACGATGTCGAGTGCGCCAGATCGGTCCTGGGGGGCCGAGGATTTACGATTTTGAATCAGACGGATCTTTCGCGATAGCCTGCGTAGCCGGAAATGCGTACGCATTTCCGGCTACGCAGGCTGGTCACGCCGATTTCCGCCGATAACTCGGAAAACTTACTATTGCCTCCGATTCCTTCTCGCTCTCGGCTTCCAGGTCGCTGAAACCAATGCCCAGCCGATGGTCTCGATAGAGCGTGATCGCCACGTTCCGATTTACCCGGATGCACTGTTTGATTGCTTCCGGCTCTTTCTCGCAGAACAGGACGGTCTTCCAGGAGAAGATGTGTTTCGGCTTATGAAAATCGCTATTCGCGACAAACGGTAGCCGCTTTAGCCCGATGGGATTGAAGATGTCGTCACGATTGGCGACCTCCCAAGCGTCGAGCAGTGGGGCGTACTGGTCGATATGTTCCCAAAAATAGAGCGTGTTTTTCCCCCAGTGAGTCTTGAATTCATGGGGGTGAGAAGCGATCGCCAAGGCGCCCTGACCGTGAATCTCCGCAATGGTTCGAGTTATACTCAGGCCCGGATCAATCGGGCCTTTCAGATCAACCGCTAATAAATGTGCAGAAGACCGCTTGGTCAGCCCATCCTTATTGAACTCAAGACCGCCCATCAGGATCATCCGGTATTTGTCGAGCGCCCTTTTCTTTTCCTTTTCGATGATGTCGAAGTACTCGGGCACCAGATCCAGAGTCAAAACCAAGCCGCTAAGGTTAGTAACTCTTCCAATCAATCGCGTGTAGTCACAAATATGGTCGGTCACGCACAGGACATCAAAACCGCGTTGGCCATAGAAATCGACCAGCTCAGGGATGGTCAACTTGCCATCCGAATAGACCGAATGGGTATGCAGGTCGCAAAGGAGAATCGAGGGTGATTTTTTCCGGGCCGGCCTGGCAGATTCTATCTTTGGAACCAAAACCTTGCGGTTGGGTTCTGTGACTTCGAGACTAAGAATAAATCGAGCGATCTGTAAGGAAGCCGCGGGTCGACTCAACTTAGAGACATTTTGCGTCCACCGGGCCAGTACCACACCGCCGTTGGTAAAGGCATCGTCGAGCGTTTCAACGATGGAGTCCGCATCCGGAGCTAGCTGTCCACAATCGTTTTCTACGATCAACCTGGCGTTACCCTCTTCCTGGCCCGGCACCACTTGGCTAATCAGTACCGGGGTTCGCGCAGCGATTGCTTCTTGGATCGTCGCCCCACCGGCCTTCGTAATGACCAAGTGGTGACTCGTCAATAGCTCCGGCATCTTGGTCGTCCACCCTAGAATCTCGACCCGATGGCCAGGCGCCCTGACTTCGGCCTCAATAGCCCGCCGAAGAGCGGTATCGCGACCAACCGTCACCGTAAGCCGGATATCGTCACGCTTGCTTAGGCGTCTAACAAGAGAAGGAGCCTCTTTTTTGCCCGAGTTGATAAGGTACAAGACCCGTTTCGGCCCCACGTCTTGGCTCGTAAATCGATGGTCGACCATCTCGGCAAACCGATGAGTAACCGGAAAACCGAAAGTATGGATCCGATCATCGGTTATCCCGGCAGCCCGCAGAACCGCCGCAGTGTCGTCATTTGCAACAATAAAGTGATCGCTTGCACACCGGTACCAGATCGAATTCACCGTGATCGAATCAGTGACCACCGTGATGTGCGTGAAGGCCCGGGGCTCACCGGCCGGCAAAACCTGGTCAATCACATAGCCGTACAGCGGATAGGTGGAAATCACCGCGTCGGGTTCAAACTGGCGAAGGAGGTCGGCCATCGCTCGTTTGAATCTGATCAGCATGGGCATGTTTGTTTCCACGAACTGCGTCCCATCGATGACATTGTAGATCTTGCCCCAGACTCGGGGGGTACGATTGATGGCCGCAATGTAAGCGCGCCGCAAAAATTCGTTCAATCGACCGTAACACCGATCGAACAGATCGATGATCTGGACCCTGACCTCATTGCCGGCGACAACTTCCAAGGCATCCCGAATGTTTCGAGCTGCCGTGTTATGGCCTTCGCCGAATCCAGCAGTGAAGATCAGAATCTGCTTCATGCGCCGCAAAAAAAAGAAGTCCGGACCGGTTTATGTTTTGGGAGCGGAAATTGTTCGGATATAATAATGAGCCGGTGAGAGTAACTGAATGACCCACTGCCTTCCAGTGAATTTCGCACAACGCAAGATCAAGCGGGCCATCGGAGAAGGTATCAGCAAAGGAGTAGCCTTTGGTTTGTTTTAGCGTGCGAAACCTCAGCCGCCATTTTCGCAGGAGCTACTTCATACTCGGACTAGCTTGGTTTTTTGCCACCTCATTTTCGCCTGGCCAATCCTCGGACGAGGAGCAGCGCCTGAAGGAACTATTCTTGAAGAGCCGGCAGGAAATGCAAATCGTTCCCAGCCCGACTCCTACGCCGAAGGCGACGCCAGTGCCGGCGGCGCCGGCTCACAAACCCTTCCATCACCGCGCCAGCGAAAGTGAAACTCCGGCCAACCGATCCGAGGAAAAGTCTGAAGAGAGAAGTGAGCATGCGGCTGAGACGACGAAGCCGACGCCGATGCAAACCCCGATACCGGCGCCAACTGAAAAGGTTGAAGAGCCTCCGGCTCGATCAGCGGCAACGCCCAAAGAGGAAAGTTGGGTTGCACCGACCCCAAAGAAGCGTCACAGCTTCCTCTTTTTCCATTGGGGTTCTGACGACGACGAAATCGTGGTTCAAAAGTCAGGGCGCCAGGGTGAATCCGTTCCGGTCGGACACTATAATGGCCGATGGCGATACCTAACTCCGGCTGTGCGACGGGCGATCGATGAAGCGCGTGTCGCCAGGAACCGCTGGAAATATATCGTGGTGCACAACAGTGGAACCCGCCAAGGAAACGCGAGGATCTTTGACTATTATCACCGGCACGTCAGGCGTATGCCCAATGGGCTTGCCTATCATTTTGTTATTGGAAATGGGACCTCATCAGGGGATGGCCAGATCGAGATTGGGAATCGGTGGGTGGTCCAACTCGCCGGCGGACACGTCCACAGCGACTATCTCAATTACATCGCCCTCGGCATCTGTCTGGTCGGCGATTTCAATCGCGATCTCCCCACCAGAGCGCAATACGACGCCTTGGACGAGCTGATCCGGTATCTTCGACAGCGAGTCGGCAAAATCGACGGACACTACTCGATTGTCCTAGGTCACAAAGAGATAAATCCGGTGCCAACGGATTGCCCTGGCAATCGTTTCCCTCTTAATTGGCTGCATCGGACTTTTCCTAACAATTAAGCAAGCCCTCCGGAAATGACAGATGACAGAATAACAAATGACAGATTCCGCGTCAGGGGAAAACCTCATTTGTCATTTGGCATCTGTAATTTGTCATTTCTATGGGCTTGGGATATTGAATCCGCTACCATCGTAAAATGGAGATCGGCCTAACCGGAGCCTCGGGTTTTCTAGGTAGGCAAATTATCGATCAAGCCGTTGCCAGCGGTTGCAAGGTGGTCGCTTTCTCGCGAAATCCACATCACCCAGTGCCGGGTTGTGTCCGAACGGAATCGTTCAGCCCGGGGCTACATCTCAATGGTCTGAGCGCGGTCGTTCATCTGGCTGGAGAATCGATTTTCGGCCTTTGGACCAAGGCAAAGAAAGACCGCATCCTCCATAGCCGGGTGGAAGGAACCCGCTGGATCGTCAAAGCGATCCAAGGTGCACCTGACCCTCCCAAGGTGTTAGTGTGTGCCTCCGCCATTGGGATTTACGGAGACCGCGGCGAGGAAGAGCTAACCGAAAGGCACACGGCTGGGACAGGAGCGTTTCTCACCGAGGTGAGTCGGGCTTGGGAGGCTGAAACCCAAGGAGCGACTGCCGCCGGCACTCGGGTCGTCAGCATTCGCACCGCGTTAGTGCTCGGGGAAAAAGGTCCGTTGGCTCTAATGCAGCCGGTTTTTAGTCTCGGACTCGGAGGCCGGTTCGGGAAAGGCGACCAGTGGATGTCGTGGGTCCATATTCGCGACATCGCAAATATCTTCCTGTACGCAATCCAAACAGACTCCCTATCCGGACCAGTGAATGGCGCAGCGCCTAATCCGGTTCGAAACAGTGAATTCACTCAGGTCTTGGGGACGATGTTTAACAAATCCACGGTCTGTACAGTCCCGTCATTCGTTTTGAGGACAGTATTTCCCGAGCAATCCACATTGGTGCTCGATAGCCAGAGAGTGATCCCGGAAAAACTTCTGGCTTCTGGCTACCAGTTCCAATTTCCGTTTTTGGACGGGGCACTAAAGGATCTGGTCAAGCCGAAGAGCTGAGTAGGGGTGGCCACCCGTGGAGCGTTGCCTCGCTTGCGAGGCCGTTCTCGCCGTCGCCCTCGACAGGCGGGTGGCGCGTCAATGCAATGCTCGACTACCCAGCGCCTGGAGGGGAGCCGCTTTGGCGTTCATCTCTCCGCCCTCGCGAATTTCGTCGCAACCCTCATCCGGCCGAAACTCGCAAAAACAGGCGGCTCCCGGGAACGACCGAGCGGTTCGTAGCTCTACGGCCGGGTGTAAACGAGTTGAGCCAAGGGCAAATCATCGCGCTGGATTATTCGCGGGAGCCGCGTGTTGCGACATTTCGTGGTCGGATGAAGCACTGAAACAAATATTGCGAGGTCGTCTGTTACGCACCAAAGCGGCTCCCCTCCATGCGTTGGGAACAAACATACGTTGTCAACGGGCCACGCTTTTCGAGGACGAGAACGGCCCCGCAAGCGAGGCAGCGGTACACGGGTCGCGACCCTTCGCCCTACCAACTTACACCAGCTCTCGAAGCGACTCCTTTAATGCTTCGATCCCTTCGTTCTTCTCAGCAGAAATGGGAACGATCTTCCGCTCGGGGAATCGCTGTTTTAGCGCACTGAGGTTTTGTTTCGCTTCGGACAAATCCATTTTGTTAGCCACAATTACCCACGGCCGCCGGCTCAGCAGAGGGTCATATAAGTCTAGCTCCCGTCGCAGCGTCTGCAGATCGTTGATAGTATCCCGTCCCTCACTACCGGCGGTGTCCACGACGAAAACCAGCAGTTTGCACCGAACAATATGCCTCAGGAAATCGTGCCCTAGCCCGACGTTGCGATGGGCGCCCTCAATCAATCCAGGGATGTCAGCCACCGTTAGCCGGCGATAATCATTAAACTCAACAACACCCACGATCGGATTTAACGTTGTGAACGGATAGGGAGCTACCTTGGGGTGGGCTGCGGATAATTTTCCTAAGAGGGTGGATTTGCCGGCATTGGGATATCCCACCAAACCGACGTCTGCGATAGTTCTGAGCTCTAAAAGGAAATCGCCTTCCTCGCCTGAGTCGCCCGGAGTGGATTGTCGCGGTACACGATTGCGTGAACTCTTGAAATGGGTATTGCCCTTTCCTCCAGCGCCGCCTCGACAGAGAACGAACCTTTGGCCTGGATCAGCTAGATCCGCTAACATTTCGTGGGCTGAAGAGGCTTCAGTTGCCTCGCCCTGCGTCGATTCACCGTTTCCGGAATCATTGGTCCTGGATGAATAGCGATACGCTACCGTGCCCACAGGTACCTTAAAGACCGCGTCTGCTGCCGCCCTCCCATACATATCTTTGCCCATTCCATTTTGGCCTGACTTCGCTCGAAGGAGGGGCCGGTAAAAGAAATCCACCAGGTTGTCAGTCTGAACGTCCGTTTCCAGGATAATGTCTCCTCCCCTTCCGCCGTCTCCCCCGTCAGGGCCGCCCTTGGGCACAAATTTTTCCCGACGGAAACTGACACAGCCATCGCCGCCGTCTCCGGCCTTTGCGTGGATTTTTATGCGATCGACAAACATCAGACTGAATACCTCACACTTACTGCCAGGAGCCCTAGAGACCATCAGAATGACAAATGACAAATGACAGATGACAAATAGCCGGTCCCGGCCACATATTTGTCATGTGTCATTTGTCATCTGTCATTTCTCATCCACTCCTAGCCAATCAATTCCTCATAGAGTTGCTTCGTTTGGTGGGCGATCGCCCCCCAACTGAACTTGTCGACTGCTCGTTTTCGGCCGGCCTCCCCGAATCGACGCCTTAGTTCCGGATCTCTCATTAATACGTTAATTTTGAACGCCAGATCATGAGAAAAGGTGTCCGGGTCAAGCGGCTCAAACGGGCTCTCCTGCATTTGCTCGAGTGGCACCAAAAATCCGGTCTCACCGTCGACAACAACCTCTTTGATGCCACCAACCGCACTCGCCACCACGGGCGTCTCACAGGCCATCGCTTCCAGATTAATGATTCCAAAAGGCTCATAGATGGATGGGCAACAGAAAACGGCGGCGTGGCTGTAAAGTTGGTAAACAGCCGACTTGGGAACCATGCTATCGATCCAGACGACGTGAGAATTCTGAGTCCGAGCCGCTTCGACCGCCCGCAACATTTCGGCTGCAATTTCGGGGGTATCAGGAGCACCAGCGCAAAGAACCACCTGGATGTCCGGGTCCAAATAACGTATTGCGCGTACGAGGTGGATGATCCCTTTCTGACGCGCAATCCTGCCTACGAACAGAACGTATGGCTTGGTCATGTCGACCCCGTACTGCTTCAAAGCACTAGTTTCAGTAGTCGGCCTGTATTCGTCAGGATCGATTCCATTATAGATAATTCGGACGCGGTTCTCATCCACGTTGAACAAGCGCATAACGTCCGTCTTTGTCCCCTGTGACACTGCAATGACCGCGTCGGCCATCTCGATCGCCGTCTTTTCCACCCAACTACTGAAATCGTAGCCATGGCCAAGCTGTTCTCGTTTCCAGGGCCTCAAAGGTTCTAAAGAATGAATCGTGATAACCAACGGGATCCCGTAGTTCAGCTTGGCCAAAATTCCCCCGAAATGAGTGTACCAGGTATGGCAATGAACAATGTCGGCGTCGGTACCGGCGGTATTGAAGTCCGTACACCTGCGCACTGCGCCAAATATCGAGACTAGATTTTTCGGGCACTGAAACGAGGACGTGTCCAGGGCGAAGCCCCGCACGCGCAAGTTGACCTCATCCGAGCGTTGATCGCCGAACGCTCTCACATCAACCTGCATGAGCTTAGCTAACTCGCGACTGAGATAATCAACATGGACCCCGGCGCCTCCATACGTAGATGGGGGGTATTCGTTTGTGAGGAGGAGCGTTTTCATAGCCTTGGACTCGCCTGAAGCTCGCCCAGGAATAGCCAATAGCCAATAGCCAAAAGGTAGCTTCAATCGGCTATTGGCTATCGGCTATTGACGATGCGGACGAGCCTGAGGCGAGTCCGCTGGTTTACCTGAAGATAATCGGGATGATTAGAATCGCGACGATGTTTGCGACCTTGATCATCGGATTGATGGCAGGACCGGCGGTATCCTTATACGGGTCGCCCACTGTATCACCGGTTACAGCGGCCTGATGAGCGGGAGATCCTTTGCCGCCGTGCGCGCCATCTTCAATCAACTTCTTCGCGTTGTCCCAAGCACCACCGCCTGAGGTCATTGAGATCGCAACGAAAAGGCCGGTCACAATTGTCCCGACCAGAACTCCTCCGAGGACCATCGGACCGAGGAAAGCTGCTGCTATCACAAAAATCACGGGCAACAGCGCAGGGACAACCATCTCCCGCAGAGCGGCCTTGGTCACGATATCAACGCAGGCTCCGTACTCGGGATCAGCAGTGCCATTGAGAATACCCGGCTTGGCTTGTAGCTGACGGCGGACCTCCTTGACGACGGCGCCGGCTGTCTTTCCTACTGCTTCCATACTGAGCGCGCTGAAAAGAAAGGGCAGCAACCCGCCAATGAAAAGACCAATAATGATTTGAGGCCGCTCAAGCGAAAAATCCAACCCGTTTAAGGCATCGCTGCTGCCGTGACTAAAATGGGCTCTCAGCTCAGCAACATACGAGCCGAATAAGACGAGCGCAGCCAGCCCGGCCGAAGCGATCGCGTAGCCTTTAGTGACCGCTTTCATGGTATTGCCTATTGCATCAAGGTTGTCAGTGACAAGTCGCGTCTCCTTTGGCATATCGCTCATCACCGCCACTCCGCCGGCGTTATCGGTGATGGGACCGAACGCGTCCAAAGAGATGATAATTCCCGCCATCGAAAGCATGCTAGTGACGGCCACCGCCACCCCGTAAAGACCGGCAGCCGCATAACTGAGCAAAATGGCCAACGAGATACATACCACCGGCAAAGCCGTAGCCTGTTGACCGAGGGCCAGCCCGGCGATGATGTTGGTAGCATGTCCGGTCTCGGACGCTTGCGCGATCTTCTTAACCGGAGAGCACTCTTTGGATGTATAATAGTTGGTGATGACAACGATCAGACCCGTCATCGCTAATCCGACCAGAGCGGCAAGGTAGATTTGGAATGAGCTGTGAGTCTGGTCACCGATCTTGAAGCTGCCTGGGAATAGGAAGGTTGTAACCGGTAGATAAAGAATTGCTGAAACGACCCCGCTGGCGACCACCGCTTCGACCAGCACTCGACCCGGAGCCGTCTTTCTTTTGTTTACATAGAAGATCCCCGCGATTGCTCCGATTACCGATATCCCGCCTAAAAGAAAGGGGTAGATCACGGCTTCAGGGACCTCTTTGAGAGTGAGGAAACCGACCAGCATCGCTCCAATAATACTGATGGCGTAGGTTTCAAAGACGTCTGCAGCCATGCCGGCACAGTCGCCCACGTTATCCCCGACGTTATCCGCGATCGTGGCGGGGTTGCGCGGATCATCTTCGTCCAAATTGCTCTCTATTTTGCCGACTAGATCCGCACCGACATCGGCCGCCTTTGTATAGATACCGCCTCCCAGACGAGCAAAGACGCTGATCAAACTCGCACCCAACGCTAGTCCGACCAAACTACTGATTGCCCTATCCAATCCAAAGATCTGCTCACCCACCAAAAAAAAGATCCCTACTGAAAGCAATCCTAACCCTACCACCAATAGCCCGGTAACGGCTCCTCCATTGAAGGCTACCCGCAACGCACCTTCGGTTGAAGTGGTTGCCGCTTGAGCCGTACGACAGTTCGAGATGACTGCTATCCGCATCCCGATATACCCCGCGGCCATCGAGCAGCATGCGCCAATCAGAAATCCGAGTGCCGTAAAAAAATCTCGGGTAAACCCGAGCACGAAAAAGATCACCACGGCTATAATGCTAACCGTGAAAATTTGGCGATTCAGATAGGCCTTGGCTCCCTCTTCGATGGCGCCCGCAATCCGGCGCATGGTTTCGTTCCCAGGCGAATAGCCAATGATCATCTTGATCAGATACGTCGCTGCTCCTAGCCCAATTACAGCGCAAATTAAGGAAATCCAGATTCCAATGCCGAGGGGGGAAGTGGCTAAGGAAGTAGCAATCATAGGGGTAGGTATAAGGGAACAACAGATGCGCAGGGTGCGACATTTTTGCAACCTGAACTAATAGTCGAGAACAACTTTTTAGAGAGAAGTTCGGTTTTTTGTTGAAAGCCTATCAACTTTGGCTGTCCGTCGGGGAGGTTATGGGCGGGGAGGGAGAGGAGTTTTTATTCCATCAATGCGGCCACGATCGCCTTCTGCGCGTGCAAGCGGTTTTCAGCTTGCTCAAAAATGGTGTCGGCATGCGCCTCAAAAACCGCTTCGGTGATTTCTTTCCCCCGATAGGCAGGTAAACAGTGCATCACCAACGCTCCAGGTTGCGCAACCCCTAGTAACTCTTCGTTGATTTGATAAGGAGCGAACTCCGCTAAACGGTCCTGCAGCTCCGTCTCTTTGCCCATGCTCACCCAGACGTCCGTGTAGAGCACGTCAGCTCCGGCAGCAGCATCCTTAGGCGATTCGGTAAAAACTATTTTTCGGCTTTTCAGTTTAGAACGCACCTCTTCGCCCAATGCATATTTGATTGGAGCGGCAATCCTAAGCTCAAAACCAAGGTGTTCAGCCGCCCACGCCCAAGACCGGGCTATATTGCAGTCGCCATCGCCAACAAAACAAACCTTGATATCGTGTAGCTCTCTGCGCTCAGAGATCGTAAAAAGATCAGCCACGATCTGACAAGGATGCTCTTGATCCGTCAAGGCGTTGATAGTGGGCACCTGGCTGAATTTAGCAAAATCCTCTACATCATGTTGGGCGAACGTCCGGATCACGGCGCCGTGTATCATTCTGGCGAGAACCCGGGCTGTATCCTTGATTGGCTCCCCGCGTCCGAGTTGAATGTCCTGCTGGGCCAAAAACAAAACCCGAGCACCCAATTCCTGGAGACCGACCTCAAAACTGATTCTGGTCCGAGTAGACGGTTTGCTAAACATCAAGACCCAGCTTTGATCTGCAAGCAGATCTGAGCCGTAACGCCGGTCCGCCTTAAAAGTCTGCGAACTGCTCAGCAGTGCGAGAATGTCCTTCTGATGACACTCCTCGATTGAAAGGAAATGCTTCATAACCGGGTTGAACTCAGCCGATGGAAGAAAGCAATGAGCGCAGCGTCAATTGAATGATCTCCAGCGCTTGTTGAACTTGTTCCTTATCGACAATCAGCGGAGGCAACAGACGGATTACCCTCGGCCCGGCAGGAATCGTCAAAAGGCCATTTTCCATCAGTCTATTGACCACGATCTGGGACGGCAGACGTTTCCCATCCTTTAAGCTCTCAAAGCGGGCATCGAGCTCCATGCCGATCAGCAATCCTTTGCCCCGAACCGCGCTGACGCCCGGGATCGCAGCAAGCTCGCTGGTAATAAAGGCTCCCAGAGAAGCACTTTTTTCTACGAGACCGTTGCTGAGTATCGTATCCAACACGGCCAAAGAAACCGAACAGGCCAGCGGCGTACCGCCATAGGTGGTGGCATGATTTCCCGGCTGCAAGACGTCGCACAGCATCCCCTCTGATCCGTCTTCGCGAGCAAATGATTTTTCTCGGAACCAGGAAGCGCCCAGAGGAAAACCTCCGCCGATCGCCTTTGCCCAGCTGACCGCATCGGGAACAACTTCTGGGGCGACCGTTTTCCAGGCACACCAGTTACCGGTTCTCCCCAGGCCGCACTGAATCTCATCAAACATCAACAACAGACCACGCTCATCACAAAGGCGCCGCAACCCCGTCAGAAACTCCGGTGTGGTTGGGTTGATTCCGCCTTCTCCTTGGATTGGCTCAACCAGGACGGCAACAGTTTGCTCAGAGATTCCGCGCTCTACCGCAGCCAAGTCATTGAAAGGCAAATGCCGGAAACCAGGCAACAGCGGTGCAAATCCAACCTTGACCTTCTCCTGACCGGTTGCGGAAATGCCGGCCATGGTCCGGCCATGGAACGACTGTTCAAAGGTGATGATTTCAAAACGCGCCGCGGCTGATCTCCGTTTTTCGTCGTTTCCGTACTTTCTGGCCAGCTTGATTAGCGCTTCATTTGCCTCGGCCCCACTATTTGAAAAGAACACCTTTCCAGGGCTACCCACGATCTCGACCAGGCGTTTCGCCAATTCCCCTTGAGGTCTAGTGAAATAGAGGTTCGACGTATGAATCAATCGCCGACTTTGCCGGCTGAGCGCCTCTACTATTGCGGGGTGTCCGTGCCCAAGAACTGACACAGCGATTCCGGCACCAAAATCTAGGTAACATTTCCCGCGCTCGTCCCAAACCCGTACCCCTTCACCACGTTCTAACACCAAGTCATATCGGCCGTAGGTAGGGGCGACATAGTCGGCGAACAATTGTTTGGTTTCTGGGTGGCTCATGGAAAAAGGGGGAGGATAAGCTCGGGAGTTCAGGAGTTCAAGGAGTTCGGTAGGGCGAAAACCTCGGCGCGCCTTTGACGCCGCCACTTCACATCGATTGAACGCGCCGGGTTTGAGCCGCGCCGTGCGGCGATCATGCCCAATGTCAACAAAGTCCGCGCCTTGGTTCGGTTCTGGTCCATGAGTATCGGCTGCGCTGGATCGCGGCTCAAACCCGGCGCGGCCAGACTATAGAGTAAACGGCACCCTCGACGCGCCGAGGTTTTCGCCCTACCACCTTCAAGGAATGATCTCTGTCCCGATCCCTTCAGCGGTGAACACTTCCGCCAAAAGAGCGTGCGGAAGTCGACCATCAACCAGATGTACTTTACTCACTCCCTGCTCGAGTGCGGACAGAGCTGATTGCACCTTTGGGATCATGCCGGCCTCGATGATCCCTTCGTCCATCAATTTCAGGCTTGATTCGCGATCCAAGCGCGGAATGAGAGACGACGGATCTTTTACATCGCGCATCACTCCTAGGACGTCGCTCACATAAATCATTTTCGACGCTTTTAACGCTCCAGCCATAGCGCCGGCCGCCACATCCGCGTTCACATTCAAAAGAGCGCCATCTTCAGATCGAGCAATCGGAGAGATAACCGGAACTACTTCCCGTTCGATCGCTTCTCGAACCTGCTCGAGTACCAACGATACGACTTCACCAACGTACCCAACGTCCACCATGACGCCCCCGTCCGGCATCGGTGGCAACCGTTCAGCCAGAAAAACGTCGCGGCCGGAAAAACCTTCGGCGTCACCGTTGAAGCTCTTCACCGTTGAGACGATGCGAGGCAGAATCACCTGGTCCAGAACGTCCTCCACAATCGCTATCGTTTCAGCATCGGTAACCCGAAGTCCGCTAATGAAACGGGGCACTTTCCCAATTTCGCGCATCCGCTGGCTAATCGCTTTGCCGCCCCCGTGAATCACTACCGGGTTAATGCCAACCGCTTCCAGAAAGACGACATCACGCAACAGGCGTTCCACTAAGTGGTCGTCCTCCATGGCGGCGCCCCCGTACTTGATGACAAAGGTGTGGCCCCGGAACTTTTGGATGAAGGGCAGGGCGTCGATTAAAGACTCTGTTTTCTCGGTATCAATTCGTTTCTGCATTCTCAGTCTCCCCGAACCCACGCCCAGTCACTCGGACATGTTTAAGCGAACATATTCGGGCGTCAGGTCTGTTGTGAATACCTTGTATTCAGCTGAGCCGAGGTGCAGGTCAACGGTGACCGTGAATTTTTCGTTCTCGAGGATCTCTTTCAGCTTTTCTGGGGGAGTCGAACTCGCCATGCCGTGCTCGACCGCAACAACCCCGTCGAAAAAGATGTCCAGCATTTCTTCTCTGACTTTTGCTGAGGAATAACCAACCGCCGCCATTATCCGGCCCCAGTTGGGATCTTCGCCGTACCAACTGCATTTAAGTAGCTTCGAATTGGCAATTGCTTCCGCGGCTTTCCGCGCATCCTGATAAGTAGCAGCGCCTTTCACATGGACCTCTACGAACTTGCTGACGCCTTCGCCGTCTTCCACGATCATTCTGGCAAGATTGCGAGTCACAAAGTTTAGCCCCTCGCCAAAGGTCTCGTAGCTCTGGTCTTCCGGTGAAAGCACCGGAACGCCTGCCTGGCCGTTAGCCAAACAGATGGCGGTATCGTTAGTGCTCATGTCGCCATCCACTGTGATGCAGTTAAACGATTGCTCGACACTCTGCAAAAAAAGGCGTTGCAGGTCCCGTTTCTCGATCGCGGCATCGGTAGTCACAAAACAAAGCATCGTCGCCATATTCGGGTCGATCATACCTGCTCCTTTGGCGGCGCCTCCGATCCGGATCGCCTTCCCCCGCACGGGAAATTCGATCGCGACCTCCTTGTGAAAAGTGTCACTAGTCATGATGGCACGCGCAAAGGCAGAACCTGCCTGGCTATCCAGCCCGGCGAACAGCTCAGGAATTGCCCGCTCAATCTTCTCGATTGGCAGTTGCCGCCCGATCCGTCCGGTCGAACAGACTAAAGTATGGCGTTCCCTCCAGTGGCCGTTTTGTCCTACCACTTTCGCCATGCGTTTGGCGCTTTGAATCCCCGTCGTTCCGGTACAAGCATTAGCGTTCCCGCTGTTAACGACGACGGCTCTGATCTCAGCCGAACGCACATGGCTAGCCGATACCCGGACCGGGGCGGCTTTTATGCGATTGGTGGTAAACGTGGCGGCTGGTACTGCCGGCACATCGGAAACAATGAGGGCAAGGTCAGGGCCCGCTTTCGTGTCGCCCTTTATACCGCATCGGACCGCGGAAGCTCGGAATCCTCTGGGCGCCGTGACACCCCCAATGATCTCAGTAAAAGCGAAGGCCATCAGTGAATCCTCTCAAATACCTCAGAGCGGGCGTTGGAACGAAGACAATAATCTTATGTTTTTTTATAACGGTAGGGCGAAAATCTCGGCGCGCCGAGGACGCGCCAACGAATAACCCCGATTTCGCGCCGGATTTGAGCCGCCGCGTGCGACCGGCACCTGGAGGGGAGCCGCTTTGTCGGTTGACAGCTCTGCAGGATAGCAGCAGGCGGCTCCCGGGAATTACCCATCGTCTCGTGTATGCCCCAGCGCACTCGGTCCGTCGGGAATAAATCGTTCGCGGCCCGTAGAATTGCAACGCGCTGGACCGTTCCCGGGAGCCGCCTGCTGACAAGCCTACAGAACTAGCAACTTATAAAGCGGCTCCCCTCCAGTCTTGGAAGCTGCATCACGTCGAGACCAACGAACGCTCCCCGCCTAATTCAACCCCAGCGCTTCATCCCAGCCCTGCATGATATTTAAGCATTGGATCGCTTGGCCGGCAGCGCCTTTAACGAGATTATCCTCAGCTGACATCAAAATGACTTTCCCGGTCCTGGGATCCACTCGCCACCCCACCTCAATCGCGTTCGTGTAGGCCACGTTTTTCACGTCCGGAAATTGGGGCGCAGATAAAAGCCGTATGAAAGGTTCTTCACCGTAGGCGGAGGTCAGCGTGGCGCCGACTTGCTCCTCAGTCACCGGCGATGAAGGATCAACATGGATCGTGGTCGCAATTCCGCGATTTAACGGTACGAGGTGAGGGGCAAACTGGATCTGCACCTTATCACCAGCTGCCAGAGAGATCTCTTGTTCGATCTCGGCAAGGTGCCGATGGGCGGGTAAGCCGTAGGGGCGCACACTTTCATTACATTCGACAAACATTAGCCGCGACTCGACAGTCCGGCCGGCGCCGCTCACGCCGCTCATGCTCACCGCCACGATTGAGGGCGGACGAACTTGCCCGGCCAATATTAAAGGGAGCAAGGGAATGAGGACGCTGGTCGGATAGCAGCCAGGACAGGCCACTAGGTTCGCCGTCCGGATCGACTGCCGATGCCGCTCTGGCAGACCGTAGACTGCGTTTGCCAGCAGACGAGGCACGGGATGCGTGTGCCCGTAGAATTGCTCGTAAACCTGCGGGTCTTTGATCCTGAAATCGGCACTGAGATCGACCACTCGGATGCCTGCCTCCAGCAAGGGCGCCGCCTGTTCTGCGGCAACACCATGTGGCAAGGCGAGAAAGGCGACTTCGGCCCGACCTTTCAAACTAGCCACCTCTGGCGATTCGAACTGAAGCTTGCCCAAAGCGCTACGACGATCGAGCCAAGGAAAAATCTCAGAGGCCGTTTTGCCCGCTGCTTGTCGCGAGGTCAGAGCCACGATCTCGACCAGCGGATGCTTTGCCAATCGGCGCACGAGCTCTTCCCCCGTATAACCGGTGGCGCCAATGATAGCAGCATTCAGTTTATTCATCGGACGTGTTGAGAAATGTGGTTGTTAAAAAGAAGAGCGACCATCGGCCTGCGAGGAGATGGTTGCAAGACGAACCGGAGGGGAGCCGCTTTGTAGGTTGGCATCTCTATCGGTTGGCAGCAGGCGGCTCCCGGGAATAACCCAGAGCAATCCTCGCACCCACGGACTCCGTTCTTTCACGTCAATCCATCCGAGCGCTACCGATAGAACTGCAGAATCGGGTGACGTTCCCGGGAGCCGCCTGTTAAATAGCCGACAGACCTTTGCCACAATACAAAGCGGCTCCCCTCCAGTCTCCTGGGCCCTCCAAAACGCGCTCCCGTTCGTCGAAAAAACCATCTGGTCTTCGGCTTTGTTACATGTAAGTTCCCTCCCCTTTGATGAGCGACAAAAATACAGCTGCAAAACCGATGACTGATCTCGAGCGGTTAAGGCACTCAACCGCTCATGTGTTGGCCACCGCTATCCTGCGCATTTGGCCAGAAGCCCAGTTCGCTGCTGGGCCACCGGTGGACAACGGCTTTTATTATGACCTGGAGCTGGATCATCACATTACCCCGGACGATTTCGGCCGCATCGAGGCAGAGATGGGTAAAGTCATCCAGGAAAACCAGCCCTTTGAGCGAATCTCGGTCGATAGAAAAGAAGCGATCAATTTAGCTCAAAAGGGAGCACTGGCTGCACTCGGGCCCCGCACTGTGCCCAGCAAGTATAAGTTGGATATTCTGCGAAGAATTCCAGACGACGAAGAAATTACCCTTTACCGTAACGGGAACTTTACCGACCTCTGCGCCGGGCCGCATGTTTCCAAGACCGGGGATATTGGCGGTTTTAAACTGACGAACGTCGCCAGCGCTTACTATCAAGGGGATGAGAGCCAGCCCCAATTGCAACGCGTCTATGGCACTGCTTTCAAAACCGAGCAGGAACTCAACGACTACTTTGCCCGGTTAGAAGAAGCCAAGAAACGCGACCACCGAAAGTTGGGCCGCGAACTGGATTTGTTTCACATCGATGAGGATGTTGGTCCCGGCCTGGTCCTTTGGAAGCCAAAGGGAGCAGTGGTCAGACGAGAATTACAAAATTTCATTTCGGAAGAGTTACGCAAGCAGGGGTACACTGAGGTTTTCACACCGCATATTGGCAAACTGAATCTTTACCGAACTTCAGGCCACTACCCCTACTATCAAGACTCCCAGTTCCCGCCGTTGATCGAGCCGGAGATGCTTCACCATTTGGCAGAAGAGGGGTGTTCCTGTGCGACCCTGTCAAACATGCTGAAAGACGGGAGTGTCGAAGGTTTCCTGCTGAAACCGATGAACTGCCCGATGCACATCAAAATTTTTGCATCGTCACCGCATTCATATCGGGATCTGCCGGTTCGGTTAGCCGAGTTCGGAACTGTCTACCGCTGGGAACAGTCTGGCGAGTTAGGCGGCTTGACCCGGGTGCGGGGTTTCACCCAGGACGATGGGCACATTTTTTGTACTGATGAACAACTCCCGGAAGAACTATTCCGCACGCTGGACGTTGGCATCCGGGTTCTTAAGACTCTTGGTCTGACTGACTTTCGCGCCCGCCTTGGGCTGCGAGATCCCGATTCATCTAAGTATGTCGGTGCTCCGGAACAGTGGGACATAGCCGAGGATGCGCTTCGGCAGGTGGCTAAGAACGCCAATATTACCTTTACCGAAGAGCGAGGAGAGGCGGCCTTCTACGGCCCAAAAATCGACTTTGTGGTTAAGGACGTCATCGGCCGGGAATGGCAGCTTGGCACGGTCCAAGTGGATTACAATTTACCCCAACGCTTCGATCTCCACTACGTCGCCAGCGACAATTCACCAAAACGCCCGGTCATGATCCATCGCGCCCCATTTGGTTCGATGGAGCGATTCTGCGGTGTGTTAATTGAGCATTTCGCCGGCAGTTTCCCGGTCTGGCTGGCTCCGGAGCAGGTCCGAGTATTGCCCATATCCGATAAGCACCTTGAATACGCGCGTAAAATCGAGCACATGTTAGTGGAAGTGGGCGTACGGGCCACAGTTTCTGACACTTCGGACAAAATTGGAGCCAAGATTCGCCTTGCTCAGCTCGACAGGGTTCCTTATATGTTGGTGCTCGGCGCACGAGAAGAACAGGCCGCTAACGTGGCGGTGCGGAGCCGTTCCGGCGGCGACGAGGGAGTTGTCAGTGCGCAGCAATTCGTGGAAAGGGTTCAGAGAGAAATTAAGGAAAAGAAACTTGAGTGAGCGAGCTTTCCAGCTCCCAAGCCCGCTCTGTAGGAGATAAGCTATTCAGCAACAGCAGATTCGAGTAAACGGCAGAATTCGCGCTCGTGAAGTGCGAGTCATTTTGAGCGCTTCCAACGAACAGTTGGGAATAATGAAACTCCAGGACGCTTTGCGTCGAGCGCAAGCACTGGGACTGGACTTAGTCGAGGTCGCACCAGGCGCAAACCCTCCAGTTTGCAAGATCGTCGACTTCGGCAAGTATCGTTACGATCTTTCCAAACAAGACAAGGACCGTAAATCCACCGGCTCGAGGTTAAAGGAGATCAAGTTCCGCGTTAATATCGACCCGCATGATTATGGGATTAAGGTGCGGCACGCGGAGGAATTTCTGGACAAGGGAAACAAAGTGAAAGTCCACCTCCAGTTCCGTGGCCGCGAGTTGAGTCATAAAGAACTTGGGTTCCAGTTAATGCAGCGTCTCAAGGATGACCTTTCCACAATGGGACAGGCGGAAATGGAACCAAAACTAATGGGTAAAAGCATAGGGATGACAATCTCGCCGTTACCATCCAATAAACGAAAGAGACGCTTTGCGCCTCCGACGGAAGAGCTTCCTCCCGAACCTGATGATTCGGATTCGGATTCGGAGGAATGAAACTCTTTCTTTTTGATATTGATGGCACTCTTTTGACCACGGATGGGGCCGGCCGCGCCGCTCTGAAATCTGCGGGAGCCGATTTGTTTGCGATTGAAGAGGACCTGAAAACGATCAGTGTGTCCGGGAGCACCGACACCGCGATCGTGCAAGAGATCCTTCAACACCATGCTCTGGAAGTGTCGACAGCGAACGTAAACCGCTATTTGGGCGGCTACCTGGTGTGGCTCAGACAACATCTGGCATCTCAATCCGGGGCAATCTTGCCCGGGGTGATCTCTTTTCTAGGTGTGTTGGCACAGGACGGGCATGCCATCGGGTTACTGACCGGTAACGTCCGGCGCGGCGCGGAGATCAAGCTGACGGCCCACGGCATTTGGGATCGATTCAGTTTTGGCGCTTTTGGGGACGATCACTCCGATCGAAATCAGCTCGGCCCGATTGCCAAGCGGCGAGCAGAAGCTGCCTTTAATACGGAATTTGCTGAGCACGACATTTTCGTAATCGGTGATACGCCCAAAGACATTGCCTGTGCGCGGGCATTCGGCGCTGTCGCCGTGGCCGTAGCAACCGGTAGATATTCATCAGCGAATTTGAGCGAACATCATCCGGATCATCTGTGCCGGGATCTATCAGACAGCAAGGATTTGTTATTTCGGTTTGGGTTGAGGTAGGTGGGAGGCATGGCACCTGATCGCCGGGAGGGATCGCTGCCTGTCCGACATAGCCTTCTCTTACTGGTTCCTTTTCTCCCAACTTAGGCGACGTCGGATCCCCGCGATCCGGTGTGACCGGAGCCGGGCGCGTTCGCCAACGAGGGATCAACCGCACTGGTAGGCCTTGAACGTCTTCGCGGCGCGCGAGGACGCGCGCCCTCCCCAATCAGCGGCCGATCACGCGGTTCCTTCTGTTGACGCCTTCAAACAGTTGCCGCTCCTGGCAAAGAATGGTAATTAACTAACTCCAATGTCTGCCGAAGTCCTGGAATTAAGGGGCGACATCGATCTCAACGAGAAACCGAAAGTCGCAGCTCAGCTCGAGCCTCTGATCGAACGTCGGATCACTGGTATCGTGATCGATCTGACACATGTCCCTTATGTGGACAGTTCCGGGCTAGCCATCTTTATCGATGCCCTACAAAGAGTGAAACAATATGGGGGTAGGCTCGCATTGGCGGGTTTGCAAGATAACGTCAGGCTCGTATTCCAGATCTCGAAATTAGACAAAGTCTTCAAGATTTTTGACGACTCCCAATCGGCACTGGCAGCAGTCACCGTTCAGCACCAGTAACAGGCGGTTCACCGGTTTTGGAGATCATGCTTCCTTGGTTTAACAGCCCTTTCTGTCCTCTGTACTTGGCTCCGATGGCGGGGGTCACGGACTCAGTTTTCCGTCGTCTGTGCAAAGAACAGGGTGCTGACGTGATGGTCTCCGAGTTTGTTTCTGCTGATGGGATCCTCCATCGCAACGAGCGAACCCGTGAGATGATCTACTTCCAACCAGTCGAGAGACCGCTTGGCATCCAGCTATTCGGAGGCGACCCGGAAAGAATGGCCGCCGCCGCGCAAGCGGTAGTTGGATGGGTCGAGCCGGATTTCATCGACCTCAATTTTGGCTGCCCGGTTAACAAGGTGGTCTGTAAACACGGCGGTTCAGCTTTGCTACGGGATTGTCCTTTGCTGGAAAAGGTTGCGAGCACTGTCGTCCGTAAGCTTCATCCTTTTCCAGTTACCGCGAAGATCCGCTTGGGGTGGGATCAATCCTCGATCAACGCCGAGCAGACCGCCAAGATTCTGGAAGAAGCAGGTGTTCGAGCAATCGCGATCCATGGACGCACTAAGGACCAAGGTTATTCCGGCGAGGCGGACTGGGATCAAATCGCGCGAGTGGCTGGCACCGTTTCAGTTCCCGTAATCGGTAACGGCGACCTGCGATCGGTCCCCGATATCGGCCGCCGGATTCGAGAAACCGGAGTACGCGGTTTGATGATTGGCAGAGCCGCAATGAACAATCCTTGGATTTTTCGGCAGGCACGCGCGTTCCTGCGATCGGGCACTGTGGTTCCTGAAGTCAGCTTGGAAGAAAAATGGGCGCACATCCTAAGACATTGTCGGATGGCGGTCGCCGAAAACGAAGCAGAGGAATTCACCATGGCCAGTATGCGAGGCCGGCTGATGGCCTATTCCAAGGGTATGCCCAACGGACGACCACTGCGCAGCGAACTGCAGCAGGTGACACGGATCGCACAGCTTGAACAGATCCGAGAAAGGCATCTGCGAGAGAGCAAAGAAGCGGCGGAGTTAGCGGTCGATCTGTCTGAGGCATAGGGAGGCCTCGAATTCGTCCGGCAGCACAATCGAACTGCCCATCGCTCGGACGCAAATGCATTTGCTATTTGCTATCTGCTATTTGCTATACTAGGAGCCTAGGCGACTAGGTCATGCGGTGTACCCTTCGTTTTGAGAAAGCACTTTATCGAGAAGGTGCGGAACGAATCGCCGGCATCGATGAAGCCGGTCGAGGACCACTGGCCGGTCCTGTAGTTGCCGCCGCTGTCATTCTTCCTCAAAGATTTTCTCTGTCCGGATTGACCGATTCGAAACAGCTCTCGCCGCAGATTCGAGAAGAGTACTACCTTAAGCTCACCGCCAATGAAAAGATCGAGTTCGGCGTCGGTATCGCATCCGTCGAGGAGATCGACAGGCATAACATCTTGCGTGCGTCCTATCTCGCCATGGAACGAGCGATCTCATCGCTAAGAGCGGCTCCAGGGCATTTGTTGATTGATGGACTACCCGTCCCGGTCTTCTCTCTCCCACAGACAGCCATTGTGGGTGGCGATATGAGATCGCTCAGCATCGCAGCTGCTAGCGTCATTGCCAAAGTAACCCGGGATCGTATGATGCGAAGCTGGCATGAGGAATTTCCGGTTTACCAATTCTGTGACAACAAAGGATATGGTACGCCAGAACATCTCGCATCCCTTCGCATGCACGGCCCCTGCCCGCTTCATCGGAGATCATTTGAGCCAGTGGCGCAGACTTATTTCCCGTTTGTATAGACGGCTCCGGTTACGAGGGGCCATAGCTCCGCACCTTAGACTAGGAAGACAAGGCGAAGCAGCAGCGGAACGCTTTCTAAAGAAACAATCGTTTAAAATCCTTTATCGGAATTTCAGAGCCCGCAGCGGCGGTGAGATTGACCTCGTCTGCCGCGACCGCAAGGAACAGGTCTTGGTCTTTGTCGAAGTGAAAACGCGGACAAATGAGCTTTTCAGAACGCCCCATGAAGCGGTTACTTGGCGTAAACGAGCCAGAATCATCCGGGCCGCCAAAGAATGGCTCCGCCTACTCGATCGCCCCGAGGTCCCATTTCGGTTCGATATCGTCGAGGTCGTAATAAAGCCACAGCAGCAAATTCGCCTGATCAGAGGCGCATTCGAAATGGAGGAAGGCATCTACTCGCCTTAGGCTCGTAGAATAGTCGATAGCCGATAGCCAATAGCCAACTCAGCAAATGGCGCATTGCTTGGCTATTGGCTATAGGCTATTGGCTATTCTCGAATGAGCCTGGGGCGAATTCGAGATGTCGACTATCTGATCGTGGGCCAAGGCTTGGCCGGGACTGTCTTCGCGGCACTACTCTTCGAGCGTGAACGATCGTTCGTGGTAGTGGACGATGATCATCAGACCGCGGCTTCGAAATCTGCTGGTGGCATTATCAACCCGATTACTGGGAAACGCTTGAATCGTCCCGCTATGATCGGCGAGTTGCTGCAGGAAGCGTTTTCGACTTACCCGATGATTGAGCGGTTGTTGGGCGGTGCCCCCCTCTTCTCCCGACGCAACGTGCTCCGCCTTTTTACTGACGACAGCGAACAACAACGCTGGGAGATCAAACGGAAGCTCTCAGAACATAAACAGTACGTTAGTCCAACCTATCCCGAGGTCCCAGCGAACCTTGATGACACGCACGGCGGATTCGAGATCACTATCGCCGGCCAACTCGATATCCGGCAACTAATCACCCGATTTCGCTCTCTTTTGAAAACGCAAGATCGATTGCTGGAAGTGCCTTTCCATTACGACCAGCTCCGGATTTCTTCGACTGCCGTTGAGTGGCGCGATGTCCGCGCCCAGTACGTCATTTTCTGTGAAGGTTATCGCATGCGCCAGAACCCGTACTTCAACACGATCAAGCTTAACCCGGCAAAAGGCGAAGTTCTGACCTTGGAAGCACCGGATTTTGGGGATTCGCGAATCATTCAGTGCGGTAAATGGATTTTCCGCAACCGGTCGGGTGAGATCCTTGCCGGCACTACCTATTCCTGGGATCGGCTGGACGAGGCTCCCACCTATGCGGCTCTAGATCAGATCCGAAAAGGGATCCAAAGCTTTTGCAAGTTTCACTTCGAAGTGAGAGATCATCGAGCCGGTGTCAGGGCAGTAACCAAGGCCGACAATCGGCCGATTGTCGGAGTTCATCCAAATTGGCCGAGACTCGCCATTCTAAATGGGTTCGGCTCTAAGGGCGCCCTGCAGGCGCCATTTTCGGCGCGACAGCTGCTAGAGAATTTGGAGCGGAACGCGTATCTTCATCCTGAAATTGCTGTATGTCGTCCATCACTTTGGAAATAAGCCAGGTCCGGTTGACCAGGGTCGCAGCCAACTGGATCACCGCCTCCCTTCCGGAAGGGGGCTTCGCTGTAGATGCGACCGTCGGAAACGGCTACGACACCCTGTTTTTAGCCGATCGCGTTGGCAAGAACGGAAGGGTTCTTGGCTTTGACGTTCAGAAAATGGCGTTGAATAACGCCTCCGAGCTAATCCGGTTCGCGGGGAACCTCGATCGGGTTAGGCTCGTTCTGGGGTGTCACTCGGGACTGGCGCGGGCCTTGATGGGCTATCCACGAGTCGACGCCGCGATGTTTAACCTCGGCTATTTGCCGCGTGGCGATCGTCGAATCGTGACCAGGCCTTCAACAACCATTCCGGCCATCGCCGCCTTGGTCGAGCGACTGGCGCCAAACGGCAGAATCTCGATCATAGCGTATCGAGGCCACCCGGAAGGTCCCGAAGAATATCAGGCGGTTCGAGATTTCTTAGAGCAAAGAACTGAGCTCGATGTGCGCGAGTTGACCGGCGATCCCGAAAACGAAACCGGACCAAGGCTTTTTCTGGTGAAGCTTAAGGGTCCCTGAGAGATGCCAGGGAAGATGCTGGACCTCGCACTGGTAACGTTCCCCGGCGTGGAGTCCGAGTGGACAACTGGACGTAGTAGGCGGGCGTGGACATTACTAGAGAGATAAGCGCATCCGGCGTCCACTAAGTCTACTAAGTCCACTCCGTCCAGTCCCTTCCGCGCAAACCGCTGTCGGCCAATCAGTTGATACGTCATCAAGTGAAAGTTTTCACAAACTCTTTGACTTATTCCCCTTATCGTAGCAAGTAGTGCACGTTAAGTGTTGCTGATGAGGGTTTCACCCGGAGCGCAAGCTTAGGGTGAGCACAAGTGAAAGGTGAAACCCTTATGGAACACAAAACACTAGATACAGAAGTAGTAGGGACTAAGCGAGTACTGACGTTGATCGCCGGGGTTAGCGCGATCCTGAGCGTCGTCGCGGCTGTCATCCGAGGGATCGCTGGATCACAGATACACGATTACTCCCAACCGGTGATCGGGTTTTTGGGAGTCTTCATGGTCCTCGGTCTATTCGTCGCATTGCTAGCGCTCAATACGCGTCTGCAGGTTGCCTTCGACGAAGCGGAAAATCGTTCGCTAGCGGAAAACGCAGAAGGATAACTCCGTGCCAGCAACTAAACCCTCCCCCCGGAACGTGGAGAAGAAACTAGACGCAAGTCGAGAATTAACGGGAGGGAATATGGATATTTTTACACTTCTGATTGCTCGGTCTTTAAGACATCCGTTCAAAGTGAATTTGGAGGGAACAGAGAAGCGGGCGCAGGCTGAGCCGGAACTACCGGCAATTGATTTCAGGCTATTGTCGAAAGTTACGCGGGATAACGAGCAGCCAACTCACAGCCGGGAGTCGTTTGCCGGCAGACCAGTCACAGCGACGATGTAACGAACCCGAGAGCTTCGCCCCGGCGTCGTGAATGCTACCATTTGAGCGAAGCAACCAACATCACAGGCTTACAAAAGCCAGCCTCGAGAAAATCTCGAGGCTGGTCAGCCCGCTTCTCACGCGCATACATAGGCATTTGTGAGGAACGCAGGCTCGCGTAAAATAAGAGCGCATATGTCGGTCCTGCGATTCTCAATCCTTTGCGTTATAACCTGCTGCTCGATCAACGCGCGTGCAGACCAAATTCTCGAGGGGTTTACCGTCCTCAAAGGGGACGGTTACGCGTTCGAGCTGAAGGCCCCACTTGGATGGGTGTTAGACGATAAGGTCGGCAACGATCAGGGGATAAACGTCGTCTTCTATCCGGAACACTCGAGCTGGGATAAGGGCGATGCGGTGTGTTTTGCTAGGGTCCGCAGTTTGGACAGCCGCATAACCAACGTTGAGGACCAAGTGAAAGATACCGTGAAGACTTTGCGCCAGAACGGCAATCCTAAGCTGGACGCGAAGTTCATCAAAACCTTAACGACGCAAGACGCCAGCAAAGCTAAGATCTATTACTATTCGGGGGATCAGTTTGGGAACACTGAGGCGACCGCGTATATCCAAGCCAAAGGATCGGTCCACTACATCACGCTTTCGGCCAAAAGCGCGAAAGCTTTTCACGGTGCATTACCGGCTTTTGACGCGCTGGTAACCTCTTATGAGGACTTGACCAGACCGCCAGCCGAGGTCAGCTCCTTTTATCGCTAGTGTGATTCTCGAACCACAATGGTTAAGATGGGCGCGAGAATTACAGGCGCTCGCTCAGACCGGTCTTCATTTCACCACATCAGACTACGACCGCGAGCGCTACCAGCGCATATCCGAGATCGCGGCGGAGATCTTTGCCAGGCAGGGAGATATTGATGGGTCCAAGATCCGGACCATATTTGAGGCCCAATCCGGGTACGCCACCCCAAAGGTTGACGTGCGAGCGGCCGTTTTTCGAGACGGGAAGATCCTGCTCGTGCAAGAGAGATCAGACGGCCTGTGGACGTTACCGGGAGGATGGGCTGACGTAAACGATTCCCCATCTGAAGCGGTAGAGAAAGAGGTCTTACAAGAGAGTGGCTTCAATGTCCGCACAGAACGTCTGCTAGCCGTTCTCGACCGGGCAAAACATCCGCATGAGCCTCCTTTCCCCTTTCACATTTATAAGCTTTTCTTCCTATGCGTGATCGAGAGCGGAGAGGCTACGCCTTCCACAGAAACTGCCAGCGTGGACTTTTTTGATCGGGACGCCTTGCCTCCGCTATCGCTGTCACGGATCACTCCAGAGCAGATCCGATTTTGTTTTGATGCCGAGTTGAATGGCCCTAAGCCGGCGGCGTTTGATTAAAGAGAAAATTGAATGTTCACGGCGCTTCTCCCCGGGCTAATCATCGTTGCATTTACGATCCTCGCGATTCGCTTTGTGTTGGGCTACTTAGTGCGCCCGGCCGGCTTCAAGCGGCCGCCAAGGAAGAACTTCGGGATCCGGACCCGCATCGTGCGAGGGTCGGCATACATCGTGAGTCACGTCGCGCATCGTTTGCGGTAGGGAAGCGCGTTAGCGCCTCGTTCCCGCCCTCGCCGTCGTCCTCGTTCTCGAAGCGTTTGCGACCTGATGCGATGCGCGAACGCCCAGCGCTTGGAGGGGAGCCGCTTTAGTGGTTATCGGGAGACCTCGCGCATTCGTCTCAGCGCTTCATCCGGCCAGAGAATGTCGCAACGGGCGGCTCCCGGGAGTAAGCCAGCGCGACGCATTCAGCCACGGCTTTCGATTCGCTTATACCCGGACCACAGAGCTGCGAATCGATGGGTCGTTCCCGGGAGCCGCCTGTTTTCGCCCGTTGCGGCCAGACTAGTGATGAGACGAAAGTTTGCAGGGTCGCCAGATACACGCCAAAGCGGCTCCCCTCCAGGCGTTGGGAACGTGCCGACCCCTTCGAGAACGAGGACGAGGACGAGTACGCTGCCCACCTACCCCTGCAACAACAACCTCGTTGGATCCTCAATACAATCTTTGACCCGAACCAGGAAAGTCACGGCTTCCTTGCCATCAACAACTCGGTGGTCGTAGCTGAGGGCCAGGTACATCATCGGACGGACCTCGATCTTATCACCAATCGCCACCGGGCGGTTTTGGATCTTGTGCATCCCAAGAATACCGCTCTGTGGTGGATTCAAAATCGGAGTGCTCAAGAGCGATCCATAAATCCCGCCATTCGTAATGGTAAACACGCCGCCAGTGAGCTCATCCAGTTGGAGTTTGCCATCTCGCGCTTTGGTCGCGAAACCGGCGACCACGCTCTCTAACTCGGCAAAGCTCTTTTTGTCCGCATCGCGAACCACTGGTACTACGAGGCCGCGCTCAGTACCCACCGCGACCCCAATATCGTAGTAATGATTCTCAACCAGATCATCCCCGTCGATTCGCGCGTTCATCGCGGGAACAACCTGAAGGGCGTCGACCACGGCCTTAATGAAGAAGGACATGAATCCAAGCTTGGTGCCGTGCCTCTTCTGGAAAACTTCTTGATAACTCGATCGCAGACGCATCACCGCGGTCATGTCGCACTCGTTGAATGTCGTTAGCATGGCCGCGTTCTGCTGGGCCATGACCAGCTGGGCCGCGATTTTCTTCCGAAGCGGTGACATTTTCCGGCGTACGCTTCGCCCATCGCTCGAAACCGGCGCCAGTGGCACCGCTGGCTTACTCTCCACCACTGCAGCACCCTTTTGGGCGGGTTGCGGCTCCTCCCTCGCTGAAGCTTCCTCCCTCGCCGAGGACTTCGGCGAGCTCAGTCGAGCCGCTTCGGTGGACGAGTCTGCAACCTCTTTTTGCGCCGGCCGCTCTAAATAGTTGATCAAGTCCTCTTTCGTAACTTGACCGTGTTTTCCGGTTCCGGTCACTTCGGTCAACGAGATTTTCTCATCAGCCGCTAAACGGCGAACGGCCGGACTAAGCGCAGATTCTTCCTTGGCAGATGCCTCCGCTTTTGGGGAAGCCGTCACGGTTGCACTAGGGCCAGCCTTTGTCGATTCCGGTTTGATGGCGCTGCCGGTAGCATCAATCATTGCCACGATTTGACCGATCTTTACCTCTTCACCGGCAGCGACCATGATTTGCAATGTCCCGGAAGCTGGAGCTGGCACCTCGGTAGCAATTTTGTCGGTCTCCAGTGAGAAGATCGGTTCACCGTCCTGAACGGAGTCGCCATTTTGTTTAAGCCATCCAGATAAGACACCGGAGGTAATCGACTCGCCGACGGCTGGAATTTTGACTTCGGTACTCATGTTCGATCGCTCGGCTAAAAGGAAAAAGCTTGCTCCAACAACTCTCTCTGCTGGCGGTCATGCCAAGCCTTGGATCCTACTGCCGGGCTGGCGGCCCGAGGCCGGCCAGCGTAAAGAAGCGGACGCGGTGTCAATGTGCTAAGCGAAGGTGAAATGTAAGTCCACGCACCCATGTTCCTTGGCTCTTCCTGGCACCAGACCCATTTCTCCGCCTTTGCCAACGGCGCGATAATCTCTTCTAAACGTTCGGTGTTGAGCGGATAGAGCTGCTCGACCCGAACCAGGGCGACGTCCTTGATCTTGGTCGTCTCAGCCTGCTTCAACAGGTCATAGTATATCTTGCCAGAACTGAAAATAACGCGGCTCACATTGCCCGGCTTATCGAAGAGTGTGGGCCCAAGAATCTGTTGAAAAGAAGAAGCGGTAAAATCCTCCAGGTGCGAGACCGCTCGCTCGTTTCGAAGCAGCGACTTTGGCGTCATCAGGATCAGCGGCTTCCGGAAATCTCGCTTCATCTGCCGCCTGAGCACATGGAAATACTGGGCCGGCGTGGTCAAGTTACACACCTCCATATTTTCCTCAGCGCAGAGCTGAAGGAATCGTTCCAAGCGAGCGCTCGAATGCTCCGGACCTTGTCCTTCATAGCCATGCGGTAATAACAGAACGATGCCGCTCGGCCGCTGCCATTTGGACTCTGAGCTAGCGATGAACTGGTCGATCACTACTTGAGCGCCATTGGCAAAGTCACCAAATTGCGCTTCCCACAAGCAAAGCATCTTAGGGAAATCGAGTGAGTAGCCGTAGTCGAAGCCCAGTACGGCAGCTTCTGAAAGCATGCTGTTATAAACGCAAAAACGCGCTTGATCCGGGGTAAGATTTGCTAACGGGATGTAGCGGTCGCGCGTCTCGACATCGTAAAGTACTGAATGACGCTGGCTGAACGTACCCCGGCGACTGTCCTGACCCGAAAGCCGGACCGGGGTCCCCTCTACCAACAATGATCCGAAAGCGAGCGCCTCACCATAAGACCAATCGTATGGGCCACCGCTCGCGTGCTGACTGCGGCGCCGGTCAAGCAGCATCTTCCGGATCTGGGGCTGGATCCTAAAGCCGTCAGGCACTTTCGTGATGCCGTCCACAATCAGGTCGAAAAGCTCTTTAGAGATCTGAGTGACAGGTTCGCGATGGGTGTACTCAGGCTGAAAAACTGCGGTCGATTCTTCAAAGCTGCGATGGAGGTCTTTACGCGAGGTGACTTCGGTGGTTTGCACCTCGTTGAGAGCACGTTCCAGCAAATGCCTAAACTCTTTTTCCAGGTTGTCCGCATCTTCCTCAGTCAGCACTCCGGAAGCGAGCAGCTGGCGTTCAAAAATCTTGGTTACGGCAGGATGCACTTGGATGGTTTTGTACAACCGAGGTTGGGTGAAACTCGGTTCATCCGTCTCATTGTGCCCATACCGCCGATAGCAATACATATCGATAACGACATCGCGTCCGAACTGCTGTCGAAACTCGAAAGCGGTTTTCGCTACAAATGCCACTGCCAGAGCATCATCGCCATTCACATGGAAGATGGGCGCTTCAATCATCTTGGCCACGTCGGTGCAATAAGCACTCGAACGGGCGTCTGCCGGCAAGGTCGTAAAACCAATTTGGTTGTTGACGATGATGTGAACGGTGCCGCCGGTTTCGTAGCCGGGAAGTTGAGATAAATTCAACACCTCCGCCACCACACCTTGGCCCGCGAACGCGGCGTCTCCGTGAATCAAAAGCGGAAGCACTTTTGTGCGGTGCTCGGTGTCGCCTACGATCCGCTGGCGCGCCCTGGCTTTCCCTTCCACCACCGGGTTTACAATTTCCAAATGACTCGGATTGCCAGCCAAATGGATACCAACCTCGGCCCGGCCCTCGAAGACCCGGACGCTCTCGTAGCCAAGGTGATATTTGACGTCTCCATCACCAGCGACCAAGTCAGGAATATAGTTTTCCGAAAATTCTTTGAAAATTGTTGGATACGATTTCTTCAAAAAGTTCGCCAGGACAGTCAGACGCCCACGATGCGCCATTCCCATGACGATATCGGAGACGTTGACAGCAACGCACCCGCTCAAGATGGTCTCCAGAATCACCATCAAACTTTCGCTGCCCTGCAACGAAAAACGTTTTTGCCCGATGAACTTCGTATGAACGAACTGTTCAAAGGTCTCGGCTTCCATCAGCCAACGAAGAAGCTGTTTCTGTTGGTCCGCGTCCGGTCGGAACATCTCAAGACGAGTTTCAATTCTCTCCCGCACCCACTCCCTTACTTGTTCATTCTGAATGTGCATGAACTCGACCCCGACGGTGCCCGAGTAGATTGCGTTAAGGGCGCTGAATAACTCACTCAGTTCGAGCGATTTACCATTCTGAAAGTAACGAGAGGCTACCGGCGTCGAACCCGGCACGCCGGCCAAGCCCAGCCCTTCGAGAGTTAAAGCCGGTTGAGGCGGGGCCGGCGCAGTCAGCGGATCCAACTTCGCCTGCGTATGGCCCAAAATCCGGTAATTAGTGACCAGCGCGTCAACTCGGTTCTGCAAATCAGCGTCAACCGGCGGAGCGTAAGGAGCGGTTACCGTTTTATGCCCGTTACGAGTCGATGAATTCCCGAGTTCAAATCCTTCGAAGAAAGCTGACCACGTCGCGTCGACCGATGCCGGATCTTTTTTCCAACGTTGATGATATTCGTCCAACAGATCGGCGTTCCAATCGTTCAAATACGATGTTCTCATATTTTTGCTCGGAGAGCAGAGGACCAGAAATCTAAACGAATAAGCAGACTCCCCAAACGAATTTTGATTAAAAAATTGGAGAGCCCAAGCGTTATTGCAAACCGCAAGTAACAACGCCATCAGCGCCCCCGCCCCGCGCAACGGCTCAGCGGGTTTTATCGGCGAGTCCCACGCAACGTCAAGAAACGCGCGGCCCTTTGCGAACTCTGTATATTGTTCCGGAGCCTCGCCTTACCAATCACTAATCACTAATCACCAATCACATGAAAGCCTCCCCCAGCGACTATCAACTCGACTTCAAGCGTCGTCGTGCGCTCGTAACGGGCGCCGGCAAGGGTATCGGCCGTGAAATTGCTGTCCAACTCCACCGGTTCAATGCCCAGGTTGTCGCGGTCGCACGCACCGATTCGGATCTGAAAGCACTAAAGGATGAAATCGGCTGCGAGACGATTATTGCCGAGCTTGGTGATCCGGCTGAAGCGAAGCGGGCGGCCGAGCAAGCCGGCGATATCGATCTCTTAGTCAACAATGCGGCAATTGCCATCTTACAACCTTTCCTAAAAACAACCGTAGAGGCCTGGGACACGACCATGGCGGTCAATCTGCGGGCGATTGTGATTATTTCCCAGATTGTCGCGACCCGGATGATCGCGCGGGACGTCCGCGGTTCGATTATCAACGTCTCCAGTATGGCCCGCTTCCAAGCCTTGCACGATCATGCCGCCTATTGCGCTTCGAAGGCCGGTTTGGATCAACTCACGGCGGTGATGGCGATTGAGTTGGGCGAATATGGTATTCGGGTCAACTCGGTTAACCCGACGGTCGTTTTGACTGAGATGGGTAAACGGGCATGGAGCGACCCGGCAAAAGGCGGCCCGATGCTAGCCCGTATCCCGTTAGGCAGATTTGCCGAATGCGAAGATATCGCAACCGTGGTCTGTTTTCTTCTCAGCGATGCCGCCGGGATGCTGAATGGTCTAGCCCTGCCCATCGACGGTGGCTTTCATACGACGTAGGGTCTGGCAGTTGGCGGTTCGCAGTTCGCGGTTCGCGGTTGGCGGTTCATCGGTTGGCGGTTGCTGACCCAGCGCCTGGAGGGGAGCCGCTCTGTAGGATGGCATCTGTATTGGTTGGCAGCAGGCGGCTCCCGGGAATTAACCAACGCGTCAACTTCAGCCCAACGTGCCCACGAATCGCTTGCGTCCACCCCTGAAAACAAATGCGAGGAAACGTGGCGAATCAGGGGCGGTTCCCGGGAGCCGCTTGCTAGATACGGCTAGAGCTGCAACGCGACAAAGCGGCTCCCCTCCAGGCGCTGGGTCGGCAACCGTCAACGGCAAACTGCGAACCGGCGCGCCTATTCCCCCGCCGCTCCCATTCGCGTCTCGTTCACAAACTGCTCCATCGAATTGTCGATTTGGCGAGCGGTGCGTCCGTGAGCGGCATGGATGTACATACTCTTTCGGTCAAAATTTTCCGAACGAGCAGGAGGCAGCGAAATCTCATATTTCACCGGCTGATTGTGGTCCGCGATCTGGAGCTCGGGGTTGTACACGCTGTTAAATTTCCACAGCATGTTGACGAAGTTTGTCTGGCCGCGCAGCAATCGAGCCGCGGCCATCCCTGCCGCTTCTCGCAACGCCGAAAGCCCGAGATGTTTGATGCTTAGCACTCGCTGAGTTTCCACTAGCTCCCGGTAAAACTCGGGCAAGGGCAGGTGCGTAGGCATTACTGCGTGTTGGATATCAAATAAGCGATAGTCCCGAGTATTGATATTCCGCGATTCTGTCCGCCAGCTCTCGGTTCCGGGGTAAGGAGTGTTGACGCTGATGTTTACGATCTCTGGGATTTCCATACACCAATCCCGGATCACTTTGAAGCGCTCCCGATCCCAAGACGGATCCGCAATGATATTGATCGCAACAGAAATCCCAAGTGAGCGGGCAAAGTCCAACGCCTCAAAATTCTTGGAAAGACTGACGCGCTTGCGGAATTGTTTAAGCCCCTCTTCATCAATCGCTTCGATCCCAAGAAACATGTATTCCAGGCCGATTTTGCGCCAAAACTGGAATACTTCTTTGTTGCGAAGCAGGATGTCGCCGCGGGTCTCCAAATAGTACTGTTTGCGAATCCCTTTGCTGGCGATCATTTCGCCGATTCGCATGCCATGCTCTGCTTGGATGAAAGCGACGTCGTCCAGAAGAAAAACGCCGGGTTCCCGAATCGTGGCAAGCTCTTCAATCACTCTCTCAGGTGATTTTGTCCGGTAGCTGCGACCGTAAAAAGTCCACGCACTACAGAAGACGCAATCCCACGGGCACCCGCGACTGAATTCTATCGAGGCGCAGGGATCGAGCACTCCGATGAAATAGCGGCGGCGATGCCGCAACAAATCTCGGGCTGGAAGCAGATTGTCAAGGCTCTCCACGAACCCGGGTCTGGGACCTTCGCCGTCTAGCGTAACAACGCCCGGCACCTTGTTCAGAGAGGCACGGTCACTTTGCGCCGCCTCGAGTAGAGCGGTCATCACGGGCTCTCCCTCGCCTTTCAAGATGCAATCCAGGGCGCCTCCTCCGTGCTCCAGTAACTCCTGGGCGGTAAAAGACGCGCTGTGGCCACCCACCACAATCAGGCTCTTCGGAAGCTTTGTCCGAGTGGCCTTGGCCAGATCAAGGATTTCCGGGACATTTGCCAGGTAATTGCATGAATAAGCAATCACATCGGGTTGCCATTGATCAACAATGCGGAAGTAGTCTCGATGGGTTTCTGCCTGTAAATCGATGATTCGAACCTCGTGTCCCGCTTCCTGGCAGGCTGCGGCGACCAGTTCGAGGCCAAGCGGCTCTAGCCGCAGATAGATCTTTGAATACATCAAACAACTCGGATGGACAGCGAGTAGTTTCATAATTCCTGAGGAGATCCCTTTCTTTAAATCAACGTATTGTGCCGCGAAAAGGTTTCAATTTTGCGCTGGAAGCATTTATCAAGCCGGTTATGGCGACAGGTAGCCTCTTATCATTAATACTTGGCTCGAGCGGCACTCCCCTTTATTCTCCGGTCTCATTCGTTTCCCGGCAGCCCGGATTTCTCATAGAAGCGCCAATTCAAGAACTTTGCAACCGCTCGGCTTCTGTGAGAGATCCGGGCTGTGGCCAAGCTAATGCTCGTGCAAACACTCAGCAACATCAGGCTTTTTGTGGGAACACGCACAACCCGGATCTTCGGGCACTCATCTCTTACTGTCGATGATCAAAGTTGAACATCTGACGAAGGAGTATGCAGGGATCGTGGCGATAAAGGAGATCAGCTTCGAGGTTGCTCGCGGTGAAATCGTTGGATTCCTAGGCCCGAACGGAGCTGGTAAGAGCACGACGATGAGAATCCTTGCGAGCTACCTTCCTCCGACTGCAGGACGGGCCGTGGTGGCCGGCTTTGACGTATTTAAAGATTCGCTGAAGGCTCGACGCCGTCTCGGGTATTTGGCAGAAAACGTTCCCCTCTATCACGATATGCGGGTCGACGAGTATTTACGATACCGGGGGACTCTCAAAGGTCTGTCCGGCCGGAAACTGATTGGTAGAGTAGGCACCACAAAAGAACTCTGTGGGCTAAGAGAGGTCGGCCGCAAAAAGATCGCCGGGTTGTCGAAGGGTTTTCGGCAACGAGTAGGACTGGCGGAGGCGATGATCCACGAACCGGAACTGCTCATTTTAGATGAACCGACCATCGGATTGGATCCAAATCAGATCCGCCAGGTACGTGAATTAATAAAATCGTTGGGAGAACGTCACACCATCCTGCTTTCCACCCACATTTTGTCCGAAGTGGAGGCAACGTGTAACCGGGTACTGATCATCAATCGGGGGAAAATAGAAGCTTCCGATACCCCGCAGAATCTCGTAAATCAGCTGCGCACCGCGGGTTTGGTGAACCTTGAAATTAAGACCGGAAGCGAGGATCCTACGCAATACTTGCTGAAAATCCCAGGGGTTAAAGATGTTCAGCTTAAAACCGACGGTCTCTGGCGAAAGGGCTCGATCCGCATCGAGGCTAACTCAGATCTGCGAGAAGAAATCTTTAGTCTGGCCGTCGAACGAAAGTGGGTTATTCGGGAATTGAGCAAAGAACGAGCAACACTGGAGGACGTGTTCGTGGAGCTCACGCACGCAGAGGGTTAAGTGTCCCGTCCCGTATGATTAGAAGATTTTTCGCCCTGCTACTCAGAGAGCTTTCCGCGTTTTACTTTTCGCCGATTGCCTACGTGGTGTTGTTCTTTTTTCTAATCCTCAATGGCTTGGCGTTTTGGTTTTCTGTTGCGCCGTTGAGCCACGGACCATCCGAGCTCACTGTGGTGCAGATCTTTTTCAACAAACTTACATTCTGGATCGCCTACCTGTTGATCTTCCCGGTCATCACGATGCGGTTGTTTTCTGAAGAATTTAAGCTCGGCACCATCGAGACTTTGATGACAGCTCCGGTTCGCGATTGGGAAGTGGTCGGTTCGAAGTTCTTGGCGGCGCTTGTGTTTTATCTAACCCTTTGGCTACCGAGTTTGCTGTATTTCCTGCTTTTCGGTTGGCTGATAAACCGGGATGCAGCCGGCACGGGCGCCCAACTCTGGGCCCCGTATCTTCTGCTGCTGATAATGGGCATGTTCAACTTGTCGCTCGGTTGTTTGGCGTCGTCGCTCACTTCTAACCAGATCATCGCAGCAATGATGGCGTCGGTTCTGGTTCTGGGGATTTTCTTTCTGACGATGATCGGGTATGCGCTAAGCGGTAGCTCATCGATATTGCGAGAAATAACCTCGTACGTTTCGCAGCTCGACCACATGGACACTTTTTCCCGCGGCGTAATCGACAGCCGGCCCCTGGTCTTTTACCCGACCTGTACCGCTTTCGTGTTACTCATCACCTATCACGTTTTCCAATATCGCAGGTGGAAGATTTAGTGCCTTAAAGAGCAGACCTTCATGCGTGAAAAAGCGTCTCGCCAGATTCCCAGAGTCAGGATTGCTCTGAATATCGGTGTGCAGATTGCGCTCGCCGCGGTAATTGTTTTTCTGCTGAATTACCTGAGTTTTGAGCGGTTTAAACGCTGGGACCTTTCTCACAATCGCAAGTATACCCTTTCGCCGCTAACCCGGCGGGTTTTAGGCTCACTAAAAAAGGAACTCAAAATTTATGTTTTCTCGTCGCCACGCGGAGCCAAGTCCCCTGGGTCGCAGGTGTTCGATGAAACCGAAGCATTGCTCAAAGAATATGAATACGCAGGCGGGCACCGAGTTCGGGTCGAGACGATTGATCCCTACCTGAGTCTGACGCGGATGCTGGAGCTGCGGGACAAGTACAAATTCGGGCCGAAGGATAGTACCGATAACATGGTCCTCTTGGACTACGACGGAAGACACAAAAGCATTCCGACCTCAACGATGGCAGACTACGGGGATACCGAAACCCTCCAGTCGGATCAACCCCCAGTCATGAAAGATTTCAGGGGAGAACAGGTTGTTACTAGCGCCTTGATTCAGCTAACAGAAGAAAAACAGGCCAAAGTCGGGTTGATCAGCGGCCATGGGGAGCTTCCGGTAACAGATGATGCCGATCTGGGCCGTTTCCGCAGCGCGCTTGAACATCAGAATATCGCCCTGCAAGAGCTTGGGTTGGAAGGCCTGGACAGGATCCCGTCCGAATTCACTGCCCTGATTTTGGCAGGACCACAGTACGATTTATCCGATCACGACGCCGCTATCCTGCATCGTTACTGGGAGGAAGGCGGCCGGCTGTTGATCCTCCTGAATGGACGCGCTAGGACCCCGATTCTGGACAATTTGCTGAATCAGTTCGGCGTCTCGCCGGCTAGGGATTTGATCGTTTCCAATTTTCAAACGCAGACGGAGGATAGGGTGACCCTTGACGTCTATACTCGCTTTTTGGGTGGAACGCCTTTTTTGAAACCGCTCGCCGGGGTTATCGGATTCTTTCCGGGTGGCACTCGCTCAATTGAGGCCAACGAGAGCCGGCTCAAGGAAGACGCCATTCGGGCAACAAAAGCTTTGGCGCCGGCGATCGATTCTTATTGGGGCGAGAAGGATGACTTCCTAGCCAACAATGCCGACCCCGTTTTCCATCCCGGCGTAGATTTAAAGCCACCGCTGACGGTTGGTTGGGCTCTAGAGAAAGGCGCAGTAGAGGATCAGAGTATTCAGGTACGATCTTCTTCAAGGCTGGTGGTAATCGGGAATGCCGATTTCATTCGTGACGAATGCCTGAATCGCTCGGTCCCGGACATAAACTTTCTGTTTCTCAGCATCAATTGGCTCTCGGACCGGCAGACATTGCTCGCTATTCCCCCTAAGGAGACGGCTATCTATACGCTGGATTTGAAGCCCGGCCAAATAGACCAGATCGTTCTGATCGTTGTAGTCGGTATACCGATGTTTGCCGCCATATTCGGCACTCTCGTTTGGGCCGCGCGGCGGCGTTAAGCCATGAAGATAAGCACAACGCTGGCTCTCTTGGTTATCGCCATCGGATTAGCTGTTTTCGTTTGGATCCTCGATCGTCGGAACCCGGGAAACCGAGAAGCACTAGCTAACAAAGCCTACTTAGTCGACCTCGATCGAAACGACGTCACCGAACTGGAAATTGAAAACGGGGATACGAAGACTCGGTTAGTAAAAGCAAACGATGGTTGGCGCCTAACAGCGCCGGTTGCCGATCGGGCGGATGCAAAGGTAATCGACACCCTCCTCTATTCCACCCAATTCTTGAAAAGGGATGATACCCTCGGCAACCTCGGAAAAGGGGAGCAGAAGCGGACCTATCTAAAACAGTTCGGGGTCCTGCGCTCGCACCTGATTTTACGTTGCATCGGTAAGCAGACACACGTTGAGCTCGAGTTCGGGGGAGAGACAGCGGTAGAGGGCTCGTGTTACGTGCGCATTGACTCAAAAGACCCCGTTTTTGTTACGGAAGATGACTTGAAAAACCTGATCTCCAAGCCTCCTGATTTTTTTCGAGACCACCGGTTGAATCCCTTTCTCGACCCTGAAATCGATCGGATTGTTTTAACCCAGGCTGCGGGGGAGATCGAGCTAACCCGGCAACAGGACCAGTGGCAAATCGAGCGACCAATAAAGGCTCGAGCTAGTCAGGTAGCGGTTAGTCGTATGCTCAAGAAAATTAGCGACACACCGGTGCTTCAGTTCCAAAACGAAGAAAGCGGCGGAGAAATTGAAACTGAGAATGCTCCAGGCGCGATTACCCTCTTTTCAGGACAATCAAAAGTTAAGATTGCCTGTGGCGCTCCCGTTTCGAACCAGCCTGGTCACATCTATGTCCGGGTATCAGACCGGCCTTCCACTTTCATCGTGGACGATAGCTTGGCCCAAACCCTGGAACAAAAACCGGACGATCTGCGCGATCGTAAAATAGTGCGGCTTAACCCGGATCTAATTGACCGAATTACGATCACTACCAAGGGCCAAACCACTGCTCAATTGGGCCGGCAAGAGGGGCGCTGGGTGATTACAGACCAAAACAACGCGCCGGCAGATGCCGATGCGGTGGACAGCCTGCTCAACACGCTCAACTCCAACGATGTTAGTCGTTTCGTATCCGACAGCGCCAGTGACCTCACTAGTTATGGACTGGACACACCCGCGCTGGTATTCGCCTTTAGTTCTTATTCTTCAGAGAACACCGCCGAAGAAAACGCGGGAGAGACGCGGCTTGCCACGCTAGCTATTGGTCGCCAGGAAGATGAGAATTACTACGCTCGAGTCGAAGAGGAACCCTATATTGTCGCGTTGCCTAAACGAGTCGTTGATCAACTCCCGACCAATGACTTTAGCTTTAGGTCTCATGAGATCCTCAATATCCCCCGAACTGACCTAGTATCCGTTGACGTCACTAAAAACGGGTCAACGGTTACACTAACGCGCAACCCGAAAGGACAATGGATCGTCCAAGGGCAAAACGGTTCTCAGAACGATCTAGCCATCCAGACCTTTCTGAATACCCTGAGCGGTCTGCAGACTTCGGCATGGGTGTCGGAAAAAAGCCTGCCTGGCGAACCGCCGGTAGAAGCGATCGTTATTCATAGGAAGAGCGATCAAAAGGAGATCGTTCTCCACATCGGCGAAAAAGCCGCCCAAGGCGATGAATACGCCACCGTCTCGACACTGCCCGGCACGTTCTTAATCCACGCGTTAGACTTCCAAAACCTGCAGGATTCGTTGGTGCACTAGGTGCAAGACTGGTGGGGCATGCCCATCGCCGGGAGGGATCGTCCGGCAGCCGCCCATGCGCGTCAAGATAAGGAGTCGACTCATAAAGCTGCGAGTCTTTGAAAGAGGTTGGTTCGATCGGAACGGGAGTCGTAACGGCAAAAGTAAAAGAAATGTTGAAGCCAGTCTTGGTGAGGGGAAGCGGCGATTAAGGGAAGCAAACGACTCAAATAGGCAGCGATTTTGAGTGGACTGAGAGCGTTTAGTTCAACGCCCCAAGGCTGAAGGGCAAAAGCGGTCTGCAGCAAGGCAATGGCTAGTAGTTTTGCTAAGAGTTGAATCTGGACCCAGAGTGGATTGCGAGCAGGAAGCTGACCGAGCTGAAAATGAGATTTCCAACTTTTGAAAAGCACTTCGATTTGCCACCGAGTGCTATAGACTTCCCAGAGTTGCTGAGCACTGAGTTGTTCAGGGGTGACGTTGGTTAATAGGATGGTCCAACCTAAAAGTTTGAGATAACGTTTGGTGAGCTTTAGCGAGCGATCTTTTTTGGCGTTGGCCCGAGCGCGCCGCCGACGCTGAGCGGCTAAGGCTGGGGGCAAGCGCAAAGCCACTAAACGCACCGGGAGTCGCTCTTCGGCGCCTAACAGCAGCTCGACACTGAGTTGACAATGGTTTTGGACTAAAGCCAAAAGCTCGACCGGCTTTTGAGTTTTGGGATCAAAGAAAACAAAATCGCTGCGGCAGCGACTCAAGAAATAGGCTCCGGCCTGGATGATCTGGCGCCAAACTTTAAAGACGGCGTAGCCCAAGTCGCGAATGACCAAGTCTCCGGGTTGGAGCAAACTTAAAATCAAGCTCGAGGCCTTCTGATCGTTGTCGGTCAGGGCACCGAGTTGGAAATGAAGCCAGCGTTGAGAACGCAGTTCAAAGACGGCTTGGATTTTGACGCTGGCAAGCTTTGCTTGGTGTTGATTACCACAAGCCGGAAAACAACTTGCCAGTCTGGGATGGAGGGCTAAAGCGGTGCTGTCCTGGAGCAAAACTCGGCCGAAAGGTTCCAACAGCCGACTGGGGCAAGAGCGGTGCATAAAATTGGCTAACAAGCTGGCCAAACAAAGTTGCAGAAAACCTAGCAGCCTTCTGTCGCAGCGCTGATGCAGAGCTTGTTTAGAGAACAGTCCGGCTTGCAAGGCACTTAATTGGGCCGCCCAGCTTTGGAAAGAATAGGCTGGGTAGCACAGACTCAAGAGGATGGATTGAAGGAATGCTTCCAGAGAGAGTTTTTTAGGGCGACGTAAGACAAAACCAGAGCTTCTAGCCAAGGTTTGCAGAGGCAAATAGGAAAAGCGTTGCAGCATATGATATATAGTATAAAAACTATATATTTGCACCGCTTTTTTTCGCTCTCTTTCTTGCTCTTTAGAGCGTTAGACTTCTTTCCTAACCATGGGCTATCCGGTCAAACTCCAAAAAGTCGATCGTCCCACCAATCGCAGCTTCTATGTCAATTTGCCTGCCGCTCTGGCCGACGCTATTGAACTGGACAAAGGAGAAGAATTAGAGTGGTTCGTCGAAGACAAAAACACCCTCATCCTGCGTCGAAAGAAACCGACTAAGCCCCTCAAACTCAAGCACTAACTCCTTATCTTGACGCCTATGGGCAGCCGCCAGGCAGCCGCCGGATCCGACATAGCCTTCCCTCGCGCGTCTTTGCTTCTCGGCGCTGGCGACGTCGGATCCTCGCGATCCTTTGTAACCGAAGCCGCGAACGTGCTGAGTCGGGAGACGAAAATACAGCCTTCGGTCGTGGCACGCCCTCGCGGCGCGCGGGGACGCGCGCCCTCCCCGATTTGCACCCGGCGACCGCGCGGTTGCGGCCCTCGCCCTACCAAACTACCTTCGTTCCGCCAAATAAGCCGTCACAATCCCACCGGATAGCGGCCGTGCGATTGCATCCACGAATCCAGCTTGCTCAATCAGCGCTGTCATCGCGGCTCCCCGAGGGAAACTTTCGATGCTCTCCCCAAGATACTGATAAGCGGCGGGCTCACCCGTTAGCCAACCCGCAAGCCGGGGAAGAATGAAGTGCAGATAGAATCGATAGGCCGGTAGCAGAGGTCCTGACGGCAATGAGAAGTCTAGTATGACGATGTGCCCACCTGAACGTGTGGTTCGAGCCATTTCAGAAAGGGCGCGTTCCAGGAGAGCCATGTTCCTCAATCCAAACGCAACCGTAATCACGTCGAACGAAGCATCCGCGAAGGGGAGAGCCAATCCATCAGCTGCGACTAAGTGCTCAACGTTTCGCTTCTGCGCCACTTTGAGCATAGGGATGCAGAAGTCAGCCGCCACCACCAAAGAGCCGTCATTCGTTGTCGCCAACTCCTCGGCCAGAACTCCGCTACCCGTCGCTAAGTCGAGGATCCGGGCCGGCTTCCATGCGGCCACCCGCTGACAGACGAATTTCCGCCAACTTCGATCCAGACCGAAACTGAGGACCTGATTGGCCAAATCGTACCGTGGCGCCACACCGGCAAACATCTCTCGAATCGAACTCGAGTTGGTCGCGGAAAAAGACGATGGCATTCTGGATTTATGCTCACGAGAGGACTCGAACCTCCACGGGTTTCCCCATACGGTCCTGAGCCGTACGCGTCTGCCAATTCCGCCACGTGAGCGAGGATGCGAAAACTAGCTAACAAATTACGGATAGCAAGGACTTGGTAGGGCGAGGCTCCGGATTAGCCGAAACGGCGAATGGGCGCACTGGCGAAAGGGCGAAGAAGTGAGCGATAGGAAGAAAAGGAGCGTTTTCTCGGTTCCAGACCGATTGTCAAAACACCCGTCCGCCAACAATCAGGACGAAAGTGAAAATCTTAGTAGATAGCAGGCCATCTTCCTCATGCCGAATCCTTCGCCCTTTCGCCGGCGCGCCCATTCGCCGCCTCGCTGATCCGGAGCCTCGCCCTACCAGGCTCAACTCAGCCTCATCGGCATCAGCACATAGAGGAAAGCGCCATGGATCTTGATCACCCCGGGACTCATCTCATCGATAAGATCCAAAAACACCTCGTCATTCGGAAGGTTCCGAAGCGGCGCCATCAGAAATTCGGGATTGAACGCGATCGAGAAATCTTTGCCCTTGTACATAACCGTTAACGACTCTTTCGCCTCGCCGACGTCAGGAGTGACCGCCACTATATCCATATTCCCTTTGCTGAATATGAGTTTCACCGAGTTCGACTTTTCACTGGCCAGCAACGCAACCCGCCGGACCGCATTCAAAAACACCTCTCTCTCCAGCGTGATTCTTTCTTTCGCTTCCGCTGGGATTACTTGCCGATAATTCGGATAGTTGCCTTCTATCAGCTTTGAAACCAGGAGCGCATCGTTTAGCTCAAAAGCGATCTGGTTCTCGCCGATGCTCACCTTTACATCACCTTCCTCTTTGACCAGCCGCTGCAACTCCAAGACGGCCTTAGTGGGAACAATGACATCGATTTCCTGGCTCCGAGGAAACTCCAACTCGAGATCGACTAGCGCCAGTCTCCGGCCATCGGTTGCCACCGCGGTGAGTTTATTTTCCTTGAACGAAAAGAGGATGCCATTCAGAACGTAGCGCGTTTCGTCGGTGGAAATGGAATAAGAAGTCTTACGAAGCGCATCTTTCAGATCTTTCTGCGCGATCGAAAATTCCTTTGCATTTTCGAACCTAGCCAGTGGAGGAAATTCCTCTTCTGGTAATCCCAGGATCTTGAAATAGCTCGAGCCGCTCCGGATGGAGGCGAGATTCTTTGTATCTACCTCGGCGTAGATCTCTGCCGCTGGTAGCTCCCGAACGATCGAGAATAGGCGGCGCGCCGGTAAAGTAGTCGCTCCGGTTCGTTCCACATTGGCCTCCACCCGTCCTCGGACTCCCACATCCAGATCGGTGGTTGTTAATCTTAACTCACCCTCGACAGCTTGGAGCAGCACATTGGACAAGATTGGTAGAGTCGTCCGGGTACTGACCACATTCTGAACGGTAGAGAGACCCTCGAGTAGCTTGTCCTTGCTGACGCTAAATTTCATGGTTGAGCTTAATCAAATCACGCGCGAACTGGCTCCGCAAGTTGTTGGCAATAAGCGTGAGGGACGCAAAGGACCAAGAATGTAAATGCAGAAACCTCCTCGCTGATTAAAGAAAATCTCTCACAAGGTCAATCTTTCACAAACAAGAAAGGCTTTTGAATACCTATATTGGCGGTGTCGCCGGAGGCGCCGCGATAGCCGCGAAGCGGCGCTTTCGGCGCTGGTCGCTCTCTACCTGCTTTCGTAGGGCTTCCACCATAGGTGTCTGTCGGACTTGCCGCGAAGCGGGTTAAGAACATAGCCCAGGCTTCAGCCCTGGGTAAGTTACGCAGCGAAACCGCCCTGAAAGTGGCGGCTGAGATGGTGGCGCGTACGAGAATTGTGTGTTTGAGCCAGGCGATCGCACTAAGAAGTCGAGATAACACACCAAAGCCTGACCAGCCACGTTCGGGCACCACTTTCAGGGCGCGTCTCACCGCACGACAACCCAGGGTTAAAACCCCGACTCCGCAAGGCCTACGTCGCGGCCAGTTATTTGACTATGCCAACCTCTAGACGAGGGCGCGCCAAAGCGTAGCGACGGCGGCCTGGGCTATTCTGTATAGCCGCTCCGCGGCAAAATCCGACAGACACCGAGGCTATCTTCAACCGCCGCTTCGCGGCTGAACCCCGTTGCTCAGCCGCCCATTCGCCTATTCGCCCATTCGCCGGCGCGCCCATTCGCTCGATCGCCCCTCCCCCTACCTCTCCAGCTGGCTGGTTAACAGAAAAACCAACTGCCGGATTTGGTCCTCCCGGCCCATTCTCTCCTGCACGGTCTTACAGGCATGCAGAACCGTCCCGTGGTCACGTCCGCCAAAGGCATCGCCGATTTCGTTCAGCGAAGACTTGGTATGCTTGCGGGCAAGGTACATCGCGACTTGCCGCGGGAAGGCAATGTTTGCCGGACGCCGCTTACTGGTCATATCGGCAAGTCGAACGTCGAAATGCTCCGCCACCTTTCGCTGGATTTGATCGATGGTGATCATCTTCCTGGCTTCTTCCTGCAGGATGTCTTTGAGAAGCTGCTCCACGACTTCTTTCGTCACCGCACGCCCGCTCAAGGACGCGAACGACGCCACCCGCATAAGAGCTCCTTCCAGGCGACGAACATTAGTTCGCACTCTTTGAGCCAGAAACTCGAACACATCGGGTGCAAGTTGGACTTGAAGCGACTGCGCCTTCTTCCGCAAGATCGCTAACCGGGTCTCGATATCCGGGGGCTGGAGCTCTGCCGTTAACCCCCACTCAAACCGTGACACTAAACGCTGTTCCAGATTAGCGATTTCGCTGGCAGGCCGATCACTGGAAAGAACAATCTGCTTTCTGCCGTCGAACAAGGTATTGAACGTATGGAAAAACTCTTCTTGGGATCGTTCCTTGCCCGCTAAAAAATGGATATCGTCGATCAGCAGAACATCCGCTTGCCGATATCTTTTTCGGAATTTGACCAACGTATTGTGCTGAATCGCGTCGATGAACTCGTTGGTAAATTTCTCGCTAGACAGATACATCACCTTGAAGCCCTTCTTCCGATCTGCCACCTGCTGACCAATCGCCTGCATCAGGTGCGTTTTCCCAAGTCCGACACCCCCATATATAAATAAGGGATTGTACGTTTTGGAGGGGGATTGAGCCACCGCCAAAGACGCAGCATGCGCAAACTGGTTGTTCGACCCAACCACAAACGTATCAAACGTGTTGCGGGGGTTCATCCCAAGAACTGTGGCTGCTTCAGGATCTTTATCGGCCGTCTTGGCACCCTTGGTCTCGGGTTCGGCCCGTTGTTCCGGTTCCGCCAAAACAGGGCCGACCGCAGGTTCAGCTACGCAAAACTTGATTTCGCGTTCCCCACCAAGCACCTGCATAGTCGCAGCCTGCAGTAGCTGCAGATAATTACTTTCGATCCAAAGCTGATAGATGGTGTTCGGCACCTGGAATATCAGCTGTTTTTCGTCGGCGTGCGCCAGCTCGATAGCCGCAAACCATCGCTGAAATGCGTCCGAGCTAACATGAGGGCGAATACCCGCGGCGACTTCTTCCCAGGTCTGTCGAAAGCTTTGTTCTATCGGCATTTTATGCACATTTACATCGCCCACACCCATCCTCCCGTTGATGACATTTCCCTCAATGGAATGCCCAGAAAATCTTACGTTTAAAGAAGTGGAATGATTCAGCACTTGAGATTGAGACCCGCTAACTCCCTGTGGTCTAGAGGGTTACCGTTATCGACGCCCGGTGGCTGATCCTGCGCGCCGGTTTTCGTCACCGTTACATCCAACCCGTTGTGTCCCTCCTTCCCCCTCGGATTGACCATTGCTCAACATTCTTATTCACAAGTTATTCACTACTGCCTCTCCGCCCTCTACCCCGTCGAGCAAGGGATAGACTACTTACCCCCGGAATCAGCGGCAAGAAAAAATTCGGTCCTACCATGCAATATATTTTATCCCGCCCTCAACTACCGCTTGACGACCCAAATTCCCCTCTTTCTACCCGCTTTTCGTCTCTTCCAAGCTGCGTAACTGCTCTTTTGCCCTCTCCATCTGGCTGGCTGGCGTCCTAAACATCGAACTAACAAGGAAACAGATCACGCATCCGATGAAGACCCACCAGGAGAAGGCCACGTTGGGGAAGGCCGCCGGCAGCCAACCTCCCAAATTCACCCCAGTTAACTCCCATTTACCATGCTGCAGAAGCTCACCGATATCTATCCAAGGCACTTCTACCCGTGCTACTATCACAACGATCACTATCGAGATCAGCATAGCCACGATGTTAGTGCGATCGTTACCGCGCGTCTTGGTTAACATCCCCACCAGAAAAACGCCCAATAGCGCACCATAGGTGTAGCCGATGATTCCCAAGGCAATCGGCAAAATCGTCAACTTGGCGTCATGCAGCACACTGTTCGCGGTCGCTGTCGCCACCAGAATCATCAGTCCGCCAAAAACGAATGTCGCCAGCCGAGCCGCTCTAATAGCGGATTCAGCGCTCTGGCGCCGACCGAAATAGGGCAAATAGAAATCTTTGGTGAAGCTGGTGGCCAGCGCATTCAGCGCGGCTGAGGTCGATCCCATCATGGTGGCGAAGACGCCCGCCACGATAATGCCCCTCACCCCGATCGGCATCTGGGTTACGATGTACTGAGCAAAAATTTCATTGTCGGCCGGCGCTGGCGTTAGCGACGGATTAACCTGATAATAAACCCACAACAAAATGCCGACTAACAGAAAACTGATGGCCAGGGGTATGTCAGCTAAGCCGCTAAGGATTAGCGAGATTTGGGACCGCTTAAAATCGCGGGCAGTTAACATTCGCTGCACCATATCCTGGTCCGTACCATGAGTGGACATGGTTATAAAAGTAGAGCCAACTAACGCGGCCGCTAAGGTATAGGGATCCTCCAAAATCGACTTCAGACCGGCCCAAAAATTTTCAGGATGATTGAGTCCGGTCTGGAACAAGGGAGGAATACCTCCTAACTGTTCCGTTACTGTGCTTAAGCCGCCGGGGATGTGAGTTAGGATGAGGCCAATAGCGAGCAATACCGAACTAACCATTAACGTCGCTTGGATCATATCGGTCCAGACCACGGCCTTAATTCCGCCGATTGCGGTATAGATGGTAGTTAACGCGGTCACGAACACGATCCCCCAGAAGTAGATCCAGATGTCGATAGGCGTCCCCGGAAAAAGGTATTCCCAAATTACTTTGATGATCACTCCGCCTAGATAGAGCCGGACCCCAATTCCCAGGACCCGGGTCAGCAGAAAGATCCCGCTGGCCAGATTTTTCGTTAAAGGACCAAATCTGATGTCTAGAAACTCGTAAATACTCTGGACACCATAACGGTAATAGGGCCGGATAAAGGTGAAGGCGACGATGATTCGGGCCAAGACCGTGCCTATCGCCAATTGGGCGAAGACGAAACTGCGGGTTTTGAAGCCCTCGGCGGGCGTTCCCAGGAACGTGGCCGCGCTAGTCTCGGCGGCCACAATGGACGCCAACACCGCCCACCAGGGAATCGTGCGCCCACCTAGAGCGAAATCGGTCAGGTTCCGATTTCTTCGGCCAGCCCAGAGCCCGATCCCGACAATCCCAAAAAAGTAAAGACAAAGGACGATGACATCTACGCTTAGAGCAAAGGGGCTGTGCCCAAAATCGGCCATAGGTGTCGAGTATTGCAGATTTTAGCCCGCATTTCTCACAGAAGCGCAGCCCGGAGACGTAGCAGACGCCAGGCTTCTGTGAGAAATGCAGGCTGCGGGCTAGCCGGGAACGGTCAACAGCTTCGCCGCCGACTCAGGCAGGAGATTCTTGATCAGAACCCGCGAGTTTCTGCCGCTAACCTCATATTTTGCCCTCCGAGCAGGGGGCAGTACCTCTGGACCGGCCTCAGAGAAGCCCCCTTTCTGCTGTAGATAGACAAAGGCTTGCGTCGACAGAGCAAATAACCGCTCAAAACCGCGCTCACGCGCCAGGTTCTCTACAAAGGACATCAATTTGCGGCCTAGCCCCTGGTTTTCGCTCGAACGGCTCACGTAAAGACAAGCCAGTTCCGCCATCTTCTCTTCGGGGAATGGGTATATCGCGACACACCCGACAATATGGCGATCGATTTCCAGGACCCAATAATGTTCTATATCGGCGATAATTTCAGAACGGGTTCGCCTGACCAGTTCGTCATCGCGAATGGACTGTTGGATTAGGGAAACCACCGCCCTTACGTCCTTCTTGTACAACCGTCGAATCTGCTCGTACTCGTTGGAGTAGATCATCGTCCCGATCCCGCCGTTACTGAAAATCTCGGCCAAGAGCGCTTCGTTAACGTTGCCGTTTACCAGATGAACCCGGGGTATACCGTACTGGCACGCTCGGACTGCATGTTCAAGTTTGGACATAAGGTTCGTTGTGAGCTCCGCTTTCCGTTTTCGAATCACGTCCGCTACCTCGGTCGAAAGGATGTGACCGATTCTCTCTCCGTCCAAAACCAACCCGTCGTGAGCCGATAAATAGATCAACTTTGTGGCATGCAACGCCTCTCCCACTTCGAGCGCAACCAGATCCGAGTTGACCCGATAGGTTCGGCCTTCGCCATCAAATCCAAGCGGGGGGATCACAGGGACAAAATCCTCCCTTAGCAACAAGTCCAACGAGTGAGTGTCAACCCTCTCGATTTTTCCAGAATATTGGTAGTCGATTCCATGGATAATTCCGGTGGGGTGGGCGATGACGCAATTTGCGTAGGCGGCCCGGAGATCCACTTGGGTGAGACCCTCCATGATCTCGTTCGTTAACCGTATTCCCACATCGATCGATAGCTGGAGGGTGGGTGCATCAATGATCCCGGTCCCGTCAATGTTGGAAACCGGCATCCCACGCTGAGCGGCGGCCCTTTGGATCTGGAAAGCCGCCCCATGCACCAGAACCACCTTGATGTTCAACGACCTGAGAACCGCGATATCCAGCAAGATGTTCGGAAAGTTTTCCGACTCCAGGATCTCGCCATTAATCGCAATAACAAAAACCTTATCTCGAAAACGCGTGACGTACTGCAGAATGCCACGGAGCTCTGGTAGTTTCATTCGCGAAGACACTGAAAGCCCAAAATTAAAGGAGTCCGACCAGCTGCTCAAGGGATAACACCTTTGCGGATGGAACCACCAGGTCTGCGACCGATAGATCCTGGCGCTCACTAAACTGGTTCGGGACTACCACCGCCCGCATTCCAGCCGCCTTCGCCGCGCGACAGCCTGGTTCAGAATCTTCCAACGCAACAGAGAAAGCGGGCGACACCTGCAGAGTTTCGGCTGCCTTTAGATAGACATCCGGCGCTGGCTTTGGATTGAGCACCATATCTCGGGTCACAATCGCCCTGACAAAGTTGCGTAACCCCAATCGTTCCAACCCATCATTAACCCATCCAAAACCGGAATTGCTGGCTACCCCTACAGGAATGTCCGCATCCGCTGCGGCGAGCATCAACTCCCGAATCCCAGGGAGCACGCCTTGCTTAAGAGTTAAGTCCCAATTTCTGGCATCTCTTCTAGGAGCCAGATTCTGCCAATCCAGCTTTCGTCCAAGTAAAGTCTCTAGGTGAGCTCCCGGATCGAATCCGCCAACATAGCCAGTGGCTCCCCTCCAATCATCCAGGGTTAGGCTTTGACCGAAATCGGCGTAGATCTCGTTCCAGCTATCAAAGCCGGGCTTCTCGGTGTCTACAATGAGACCGTCGAAATCGAATATTAGCGATTGCAGGTTCAAGGTTTGCGAATTTCACCACAGAGTCACAGAGAAAATGGTGAAAAGTGAAAGGTGAAAAGCGATTCGACCAGCGCTCGGAGGGGTCACAGTATGGGCAAACAACTCAGTCCATCTTATTAAGCGATCCAGGTGATGTAAATCTTAGCGGACCGAAGCCCCCAAGTGCCCGCCCCACTACCTTTCACTTGTCACTTTTCACCTTTCACCATCGCTGCCCTCGGTGGTGAAAGTTTGGCTCTACCTCTTAAGCGCCTCCTCGAACAGCTCCAAGTCGGAGAAAAAACGCTTCACTTCAATCGCGGCATTCTCCGGAGAGTCTGAACCGTGAATCACGTTCATCATCGCGTCTTTGCCCAAGTCCCCTCGGATCGTCCCTTTGGCCGCCTTTCGCGAGTCTGTGGGTCCCATTAGATCCCGAACCCTTTTCACCGCGTCTTTGCCGTTTAAAGCGAAAGCGATTACCGGGCTTTGTTGCATGAACGAGCGCAATTCGGGGTAAAATGGACGATCAGCGACGTGAGCATAATGTTCCGCGAGTACTTCTTCGGACAACAGCAGCATTTTGCACCCCACGATCTCGAGCCCGGCTCGCTCAAACCGGCTAATGACCTCACCGCAATGCTTTTGCGCAATACAGTCCGGCTTCAGCAAAACTAAAGTAGTTTCCACCATAGGTATGTGACAGCCCTATCGGTACTATCAGAATGACAAATGACAAATAACAAATGACAGATGGCTCCAAGCCGTGGAGCGCTGCCTTCCCGCGGCCGCGGGACGAGGCCGTAGCAAAACCAGAGAGGGATCACAGGATCGGTAGGGCGAAAACCCGACTTCGTCTCGCGGCGCCGGAAGGCAGCGCTCCACGGGCGTTTACCCGCATTTCGGAATACATTGTTTGCATGCCGCGCCACTCAGACACCGCGCCCCCCTCAAAAAACCAACCCCTTATTCGAGACCTACAGATCGACGAAGTCGCATTTGGCGGAGCCGGCATCGGCCGTTCGGACGGAAAGGTAATCTTTGTGCCTTTCACCATCGATCAAGAGATCGTCGATGTTCGACTTCATACGGTTCGTCGGAGCTACAGTGTCGGGCAGGTAACGGCTATCCGCCAACCCTCCCCGCACAGAATCATAGCTCCGTGCCCATTCTTTCAGAATTGTGGGGGCTGCGATTATCAACACATCGCTTACGCTCACCAGCTCACTATCAAACAAAGCCAGGTCGAACAAACGCTGAGGCGAATCGCCAAGCTGTCTGATTGTGAAGTTCACCCGATCAGGCCCAGCCCAAACCCCTTCGGTTATCGCAACCGCATCTCAATTCATAGTGACGGCGATAAAATCGGATTTTTCCAGAAAGGCAACCGTACCGTGGTCGACGTCTCGCATTGCCTGATCGCATCCGAGACTGTGAATGCCAGGCTTTCCGCGTTCCGGGGCACTCGACCACCGGCAGGCGCGCATGCCACCTTGCGAGAAAACGAAGGAGTTACCACTTTCTCACAAACCAACGATGAAGTTGCTCGTCTTTTGGTCGAATTTGTTAAAAGCCAAGTCAAAGGACCGGTCTTGGTAGATGGTTACTGTGGATCCGGCTTCTTTGCCCATCACCTGGCAGCTGAAGTTGAGAAGGTTATTGGGATAGACTGGAATCAACCAGCTATCAGGCAAGCCCAGAAAAAGGCGGGCCCGAACGAGACCTATCTGTGCGGTGACTTGAGCGAACTATTGGATCGGGTCCTCGCAACAGAGACCCCTGATACGGTAATTCTCGATCCATCTGCAACTGGGCTCGACGACGAAGTTGTCGCCACCTTGGTTAGCCGGGTTCCATCAACTCTAATCTACGTGTCATGCAACCCGGCGACATTTGCTAGAGACCTAAACCGGGTCTCCCATCGCTTCCGGATTCGGGAGATTCAACCATTCGATATGTTTCCACAGACCGCTGCAATCGAAGTTGTCGGTGTATTGGGACGAATCTAACTTTTCTGGCAAACTCTTTCGGGTCTACATGCTGCCGAGTAGAATCCCAGTTAGAAAAACTAGGATACCGCCGATGACAACCTGAAAGAGAGCCTTGAGCAATGGAGTATCCATGTACCGCTTGCGAATCCACGCAATGGCAGCCAACTCAATGCCTACCACCGCAATAGCAATCCACATTGCTATATAAAACTGCGGTATCAAAAATGGCAGGGTATGGCCGATCCCGCCTAAGAAAGTCATCATACCGCATACGCTTCCGCGAAGCCACGGTTGGCCGCGGCCGCTGATCACGCCGTCATCGGACAGAGCCTCCGAGAAGCCCATGCTGATTCCAGCACCCACAGAAGCGGCTAGCCCGATGATGAACGCGGTGAATGAATTGTGGGTGGCGAACGCAGCTGCGAACACCGGCGCCAATGTCGACACCGACCCGTCCATCAACCCAGCCAGAGCAGGCTGGACCACGTGAAGCACAAACAATTTCCTTTTTACATGAGGATCATCGGCCGATTTGCTCGCTGAACGTTTAGCCGCTTCTTCATCTTCACTGCGGCGTCTATTATTCTCAACCGTCTTGGCCAATACCGCTCGAGACGACAGCCCATAGACACACATTAATTGTCGTAGCTGGGCCGATTGCCGCTGCCGCATGGTTAACAAAATCGACGCTGTTTCCGGACTCTCCGCGCGAATCCGGTCTGCCAGCGCGGCGTACGCCCGTCCATGCTCTTCTTGGAGTGCCAGAGCGGCTGCAAAAGGAGCACTTGGAGAGTCTACTTGGGATGACATAATCACACGGTTTAAGAATGTTCTTAGTACACCAACCGGAAGCTCGATTCCACTCATTCTCCCGTGGCGTCGCACTAGCTAACCTGGTTCCGGTCCGTTTGCTACTATCTTATGGCTTCGCTCTAAAATTGAGAAAGACTCACAGTTGCAAGTTTCTGCGACCAACGCCACGGCCTGGTAGGGCGAGGCTCCGGAACGACCTAGACACTTTCGCGAAGCTCAATCGCTCGACCTCCTTGATGAATGTGTTACCCCGAAATGCCGCCGAGCCGGCACCCAACGCGTGCCATGTTCTTAACCTCGACAAACAAGTCTGCGATAGCGCACGTTCGAAGGCGACAATCTATATCCGTTGCGTTAGCTCACCCGGTAATTCCGGAGCCTCGCCCTACCAACAACTACACCAGCCCTCGATCAGTGAGCTCTTGCTTCAGATACGCGTAATAGATCGGCGCGACCACCAGGCCGCCTAACCCGAAAGCGGCTTCCATGAAAAGAATCGCAATCATAACCTCCCACGGCTTGGCTTTTATCTCCGAAGCCACAATACGGGCATTCAGGAAGTACTCCAGCTTATGGATAACGATAAGAAAAACACCGGAGAGAATGGCTGCCAATGGTGAAACCGATAGGCTCGCGATCACAATCAATGAGTTTGAAACGATGTTCCCGAAGATCGGCAGCAATCCGCAAAAGAAAGTCACCACCACCAGAATCTTTGAGAATGGAAGATTGATCCCGATCGCCGGCAAGAACACCAGAAGATAGATTGCTGTGAGCGCCGTGTTGATGGCAGAAATCCGGATCTGAGCAAAGGCAAATTGGCGGAAGGCCGTGGCAAACCGGGACACTCTGACGATCACCGCCGCGGCCAGAGGTTGTTGAAGTCTGCCGGGCGAAATTTGGAACAGAGACACTAACGCCCCAATCACCATGCCGATGAACCCACGCACAAAAAGGTGCAAAGTCTCCCTTCCGAAAGTCTGCACCTCCCTAGAGTGCTGGCCCAGCCAGCTGGAAATGAAAGTCTTGAGGTCGTCGACTGTACCCGGCATATAATCTTGGACTGCGGGTGGCAGCTTATCCCGGGCATCGACCAAGATGTGTTGGAGCTTGTCGGAGAAGACTTGTGGGCTGCCAGCATCGCTCTTCAGAAATGCGATTGTGCCGAGAACCAAGCCGGTAACGATAGCAATAATCAATATTGCCAGGCTGACCACCGCGAATCCTCTCGACCAACGGTTGATTAAGTGGCGCTCAATGATCGGCGCAATCAGGCCAATCAATTCGTAGACCAAGAAAGCACCCAGTAAAGCAGAGACCAGATGGGCAACAACAATCGCCGCAAGCGCTAAGCCAGTTAGCACCCACGAGGCGATCAGCGAGCCAGTAATCGGTTCGTCTGCCCCGGCCAACGGCGCAGTCACTGTTTCGGTCGGGCGAACGGTTTGGCTCACAGGCTGAAGTCTCGATCTCTAAGAATGAATTGCAAGGCCCGTGGAGCGCTGCCTCGCTCGCGAGGCCGTGGTTAGCAAGGCTAAAGACGCAACAGACGCATCAGCCGCCTGCGCTCTAGTGCGTGTGAAGATGGCGGAAATATTAATACAGAGCGATGACAGCAATGAGGCGTGATCACATAATTCCCCTGGTCACCACGGCCTCGCAAGCGAGGCAGCGCTCCACGGCTGGCGACTCCTAGGTTCGCCAAGCTGCCTCGCCGCCCACCAATCACCAATCACTAATCACCTCTCACCCTCAGCATCCCTCCCAGTAATTCGTTCCAACCACGATCGTGGTCGCTGGCCGCCGAAGCCGGACGCGACCACCAAAACCGGACGCGGAACCCAATTCACGAGCCGCCGGGTCATGTTCCCAAGCAGATAATCGCTGAATACGTCTCGGCTGGGTTTTGATCCCAGCACCACTAGATCATAATCGCCAGTTTCGATTTCCGCGGCGATCTCCGCAGCGACCAGGCCCGAGCGCACTCGGACTTCAGTGGGAATCCCCGCCGCCTCAATCATCTCTTTTTCAGCCCGGAGATTGCGCCCCAACACAGAGTCGGAGGCTAGCAAGGCAGAAACATTCACATCAGGTTCCGAGCGGTCGGAAACCATCACCGGCGCCTCCGGAAGAGCGGTAAATAAGGTCACAGAGGCACCGAGTCTCGGCGCAAACTCGATCACTAATTTTACTGCTGCCTCAATGTACGTTCCGCCCCCGCTGCAAATCAGGATCCGACGTATCTCCGGCCTTGAGACCGGAACCACCAGCACCGGCCGAAGCAGTATTTCAATAATCTCGTACGCCTTTTGAGAAAGAACCGAGATCTGACCGCTCGGCTTGGCTTCACCCCCGATCACAATTAGATCGTAGTTTCCTTCAACCGCCCGCTTCTCGATCTCGGCTATCGGATCACCAAACTTCGAGAGAATCTCGACGCTCACTCCTTGAGTCATAAACGCATGTTGCGTTCGCCGGATCGCTTCCAACAATGCAAGCTCGTCCGCCTCTAACTCAGTAACTCCAAAGATAGTGACCTCGGACCGGGTAGCTGCCGCGATCTTCAGACAAAGCTGGATCGCGCTCTCGGATCGCTCAGTTCCTTCAGAGCAAAGAAGAATTCTCATCGAGTCGGGCCAGAAAATAGCCAATAGCCTATAGCCAATAACATATCGAGATCCGTTTCCTTGGACATCATCATCTGAAAATTGGCTATCGGCTATTGGCTATTCTTCAGTGGTGCCCGGTGATTAACGTGACCGCCACCAGGATAGCGCCAAGTAGAGGCAACGGGGCGAATGCCAGGCGAATCCACGGCCCACTGAAATATTGGGTCAATCGAGCGCCAAGTTGGGCGCCAACTGCCGCTCCGGTATGCATCACTAAAGCGACTAGAATATCAACGTTTCCATTCATGGCATGTCGGATGGCCCCGTAACCTGCCGAAATGATAATCTCAAAGAGGTCTGTGCCCACTGCGATATGGGTAGGAACCCCGAGAAGATAGACCATGGCCGGCATCCGGATATATCCTGCACCGCCTCCAAGAAAGCCGCTGAAGAAGCCGCCAATCAATGAAACCAGTAAAATCGACCAAATCGAGATCTTCGCGATGCCGGACTGCTTCAAGCTGATTTTTGGCCCGAGCGGGAAACCTTGAAAAGCTTTGGCCAAGCTGTTGAACACTAAAACGTCCGTTCTTGGACCGCCGGCTTCACTGGTCGATTCCCTAGATTTTCTCAAAGCCTGCCAACTCTCCCATCCCCCGAGGATCGAAATCACGGTGAAGACGATGATCGCGGTGAGACCAACAACTAGATTCACTTCCTTCAACTGTTTAAGCGCTTCGATCGCATCCACGCCGCCTTCGGAGCCGACCAACGTTCCGATCACCATCACCGCGGCCAGCTTCAGATCAATATGACCGAGTATCCGGTGCTGGCGCGCTGCCACAATGGATTTACCCACGATGTGGATCAAATCCGTCCCCACGACAAAGTGATACGGCATCCCCAAACTGAACAACGACGGGCCGGATAAGAAGCTGCCGCCCACGCCGAAGAATCCCCCAAGGATACCTATCACCAGACCCAGGATGGCCAACAGAAGCGGATTAATATGAACTCCGGAGATCGGAAAGAACATGTCTATTTCTTTCCGCTCCGAATCGCATAGCTCAGCGCAGTTATCAGCCTTTCGAGCCCGATTGCTTGCCCAACCATAAGGAGCACGGAGGCCACAACGTAGTAGGTCCGCTGTTCATTAAACAGCCCATCCAACCAGGAACTTAAAAACCGGAGCACGAGATAAAAATAAATGACCGCTACGACTGCGTACGCGGTCAGCTCAAAGGCGAGATATCTAAGGACTTTTTGGATGGGCTCTTTCATTTAGTGGATTCGCCGCGGAGGCCGGCATGGCGATCAATTGAGTAGGAAATTGGTATAGTAGACTGAGCGGGTAGTGAAGAGGGTTCGTCAAGACAAAATGCACGAGTTGACAAAGAAGGTTCCGTGGCTATGCATTAGATCGATCTAATGATTTTGGTGCAGGTAACGAGTGGAGCTTGAGCGCCAAAAATGTTAGATCGATCTAGTTATGATTGATGCTCCCTCCAGAGACCGCATCACCTTGCTCGATATCGCTTCCGATGCGGGTGTCTCGCGCGCCACCGTCTCGCTCGTCCTTCGTAACGTCCCTTCTGTCGCACCCTCCACCCGAAAACGAGTTCTACAGTCTATCGACCGCCTCGGATACGTATACCATCGCGGAGCAGCCAACCTCCGTACCCAACGTTCACACGCCATAGGGCTGATTGTTTCGGATATCAGCAATCCGTTCTTTGCCGAGATTATCGTGGCAATCGAAGACTCGCTCGGTTCCGCCGGCTTGGTCACGATTCTAGGCAATACTTCTGAAAATCCGGAAAAGCAGCAGCGCCTGCTCAAGTCGCTTTCCGAATACCCGGCTGACGGGATCTTGATCTGTCCGACTCAAGGCTCAATCCGGGGAGCCGGGAACTCGGCGAGCCGCCTGCCGCCTGTGGTCGCGTTTACCCGTCCAATGAGCGGCGTAGACTACGCTGGCGTCGACAACGTAACCGGCTCGGAGCTCGCCATCGACCATCTCGCAGGATTGGGCCATCGCCATATCGCCTTTATCGGAGGTCCATCTCAACTCTCCACCGCCCAACAGCGCTCTCTCGGCTACCGACAAGGTTTAGAGAAAAATGGGATTCCTTTTCGAGAAGATCTTTTTATCGAACAAGCGCCGAACCGAAAAGGCGGTTTCCAGGGACTGATGGCAGGATTGAGTCGTTCCCCAGCGCCAACGGCTGCCGTCTGTTTTAACGATGTCGTTGCCCTAGGAGCGATTGAAGCACTTCGCTCCTGCGGTAAACACCCCGGCAAAGATTTCTCGATCGTCGGGTTTAACAATATCGCCGACGCCAATTTTGGAGGTTTAACCACCGTTGACACCAGCCCGGCTAAGATCGGCGAAGCAGCCGCAGACCTGTTGCTGCACCGGATTAAAGAACCCACTGCCCCCCTGCGCCAAGTCATCCTGACCCCGCGCCTGATCGTCCGAGAATCCACTGCCCGGGCACAGAATGAATAGCAAATAGCAAATAGCAGATAGCAAATGGCTCTCGCAACAAACCTCACCCTCAGTTCCCCACCGACCACCCGCCACTGCTTACTGCTAACTGCTTACTGCGCCTGCTGCCCCCAACGCCACTGACCACGCAAGCGCCCCACAAATCACCAATCACCAATCACCTCTCACCTCCTCATGCCCCCCTCCCTTCCTCCGCTCAAATGGGGCCTAATCGGCGCCAGCGATATTGCCAAGACTCGGATGATTCCGGCCATTCGCTCCCAGGCGGATTCCGCGATCACGGCTGTACTTAGCAGCAGCGCAGAACGCGCCAGGAGTTATGCGGCGGAGAGCACGATTCCGAAGGCTTATCACGACCTGGATGACTTCCTCCGAGACCCAGACATCAACGTGGTCTACATCAGTACGACAAACGAACTGCACGCATCCCAAGCAATCGCCGCCGCCAAAGCCGGGAAGCATATCTTATCTGATAAACCTCTAGCGCTGACGCTGGCGGATGCTGAGGCCATGGTGAACACAGCCAAGGAGAAAAGCCTCGTCTTTGGCACCAACCATCATCTCCGTAACGCTGTCACCCATCGCACCATGCGCCGCCTGATCAAAGAAGGTGCGATAGGTAAACCGCTAGCAGCTCGAGTCTTTCATGCGGTCTATCTACCCCCGCGCCTGCAAGGGTGGCGGCTCAACCGTCCGGAAGCCGGAGGAGGCGTCATCCTGGATATAACGGTCCATGATGCGGATACCCTGCATTTCCTTTTGGACGACGACGTTCAAGACGTGGTTGCACGTTCGGCTCAACAAGGGCTGAGTCAGGGCGACCTAGCTGATGCCGTTATGGGAGTGATGTATTTCCGAAATGGAACCCTGGCGATGTTCCACGACGCTTACACGATTAAGCATACCCAAACCGGCCTCGAAGTTCACGGAACCGAAGGCTCATTGATCGCCAAGAATGTGATGACCCAAGAGCCGGTTGGTGAAGTTTTTCTGTCCAGAGATGGCGTCGTTTCCGAAGTCGCCCTGGGAACGCGGGAAGACCTGTACGCCCACATCGTGCGCCACTTCAATGACGCCGTCCAAGGCCACGGCCAACCATTCGTCACCGGCGAAGACGGCATCCGCTCTTTAGCCGTCGGATTAGCAGTACAAGAATCCGCTCATACCGGCCAACGTGTGCCGGTGACGTACTCGTCCGGAGTACGAAATAGCAAATAGCAAATAGCAAATGTCACGCCCCCATCGCCTTTTTCCTCCTGCAACTCCTTGAACTCCTGAACTCCTGAACTCCTTAAAGAATGCCTCGCGCCCGTTTCATCTCCCTTCAAGAAGTCGGCTCCCTGATCCCAGACAACGCAGTGGTATCAGTCAGCTCATCCAGCGGACTCGCTTGTCCTGACGCTACCCTCAAAGCGATCGGAGACCATTATCGGCAGACCAACCGGCCGCGCGGATTAACGTCGATTCATCCGATCGCTGCCGGGGATATGTACGGGATCGGCGGGATCGATCACCTGGCCCAACCCGGCCTCCTGAGAAGAGTGGTGGCCGGCTCACTGCCCAGTGGTCCTAGTTCCATGCCGTCACCTGAGATTTGGAAGTTGATCATTGAAGATCGCATTGAGGCCTACAACCTGCCGAGTGGGCTCATCTTTCATATGCATCGTGAGGGCGCAGCCCGCCGGCCCGGCGTGCTAAGTAAAGTCGGGCTGAATACCTTCGTTGACCCACGTCTGCAAGGGGGCGCGATGAACAAATCAACACCGAAAGACTATGTTCAGCTCACCGAGTTTCGCGGTGACGAATGGCTATTTTATCCGGCTATTTCACCAGACGTTGCCATCATTCGTGGCACTACCGCCGACGAGCGTGGAAATATTTCGATGGAAAACGAAGGCGCCTACCTTGGCGCGCTGGATCAAGCGATTGCCGCGCGCAACGCCGGAGGCATTATCATCGCGCAAGTCAAACGCTTGTGTGCGAATGGCACATTGAAGCCGCAAACCGTCAGAGTTCCCGGCATGTTGGTCGACTACGTGGTGGTCGATCCGGAACAGAAACAAACCACGCAGACTGTCTATGACCCGGCGATCAGCGGCGAAATTTTCCGGCCGGAGAGCAGCTTCAAAGAGACAGAATGGGGACTAGACAAAGTGATTGCCCGCCGGGCCGCCATGGAGCTGGTACAAGATGATGCCGTCAACCTTGGCTTCGGCATCTCGGCGCTGGTGCCGCGCATTTTGTTGGAAGAAGGACTTCATGGCGAGGTGACCTGGGTAATCGAACAAGGGCCGGTCGGCGGCATGCCGCTTCTGGGGTTCGCTTTCGGTTGCGCATCGAACGCTGATGCTATTATGGCGTCGCCAGATCAATTCACTTACTTCCAAGGCGGCGGCTTTGATCGAAGCTACCTCTCTTTTCTACAGGTCGACGGCGAGGGGAACGTCAACGTCTCGCGCTTAGCCTCCCGGCCCCACGTCACTGCGGGAGTCGGCGGGTTTATTGATATCACCGCACATGCCAAAGCCATTGTGTTTTGCGGGTATTTTACAGCGGGCGGAATCGACCAACAGATTGAAGCCGGCCAACTGCGGATTCGAAAAGAAGGCAAGAGCCGTAAGTTCGTCGAGCAGGTAGAGCACGTCACCTTCAGCGGGAAGCGAGCCCGGCAACAGGGGCAGGAGGTTCTCTTCGTAACGGAGCGAGCAGTGTTAGAGCTCCAACCGGAAGGACTGACCGTCGTCGAAATTGCACCGGGTATCGATCTGAAACGCGACGTTCTACAACAGGCTGATACCAAGTTACGAGTCAGTCCTAATCTGAAGGTAATGGATCCGGAACTATTCGAGCCGAAAAAGCTCGGACTGCAACTGAGGGCACGGAAATGAAGATGCGCCTGCAACTCCACTGGGGAGGGATCGCGTCCCGACTTCGCAAGGCCTACGTCGCGGCCAGGTCCAATGGTGTCATTGAACCAGAGGCCAGGGCGCGCCATAGCGAAGCGGCGGCGGCCTTGCGATCCTCGAATAGAGCTAGAATTGTCGACATAACCACGCGCTCGACCGGAGCTATAAATCGGTTCCGCAGACATCGGCGCGCGAGGATGCGCGCTCTTCCCAGGTTGCATCGCCAATGCCCTCACATCGCTATCTACCCCACCTAACATGATCAAATCTTCCCCAGGACGGACCGCCTTAAATCCGCACGACGCCGGGACCTTGGACGCGGTTTTCGAACGGATGTTCCCTGCTGATAACGATGGTCCGGGAGCCACTGAAATTGGAGTTACCGACTATGTAGATAAGGCGCTCACCACCGCTTATTCTCATCTCCAACCCCTGTATAGGGCGGGGCTAGTCGCGCTCGACCGCGAGACGCTCGCCCGGTCGGGAAAGCCCTTCAAGGCAGCCAGTCCGACCGAGCAAGACCAGATCATCCAAGCTCTAGAAAGAAATGACCTTCAGTCTTGCCCGGATTTCCTCGCCAGAGAGTTCTACGAAACTTTGCGCACCCATTTGCAAGAAGGTTTGTTTGCCGATCCGATGCACGGTGGTAACAAAGAAAAATCCGGTTGGAAGCTCATAAAGCATCCCGGTGTTTGGCTCGAGAATTCGGCGGAAGAGAACCTGATGGAAACCGCTGCCAATAAGGGCGGTCGCTATCAATCTTTGTCCGACCTAGGTTCGAGTTGGCAAATACCGGCTCCTGATATCCCTGGGTTCGATCCGTTAAGAGGCCAAGCTCCGCCCGCGAAAGAGGTTGACGTCATTCTCGTCGGCGTAGGTTCCATGAACTCGATTGTGGCGCCGATACTGGCTGAGGCCGGTCTAAAAGTGATCGGCCTTGAGCCCGGGCCTTTCCGCTGTGGGGCCGACTATTTCCCTGACGAGCTGGGGTCGGCTTACTATTGCCGGGCATTAATGGGGCCAAAGTTCGGCGCTGAGATCCCGCGCTGGCGGAGAAATGATTTAGAACCCACTCGCGAAGCCACCTTCTCTTTGGGGCGGATGATGAACAGCGTCGGAGGCTCGATCATCCATTACGGAGCTTGGATGCGCCGCTTTCATCGGCATCATTTCCGGATGCGCAGCTATGTCGTGGATCGTTGGGGTGCAAATGCGATACCGGCCGGCTGTTCGCTGACAGACTGGCCAGTTTCATACGAAGACCTCGAACCGTTCTATTGTGATCTAGAGCACGCCATCGGTATCGCCGGAGACGAAACCAATCCGTTCGTCAAACGTTCGCGATCGCTACCAATGCCGCCCATGCGACCGTTCCGGCTAGGAGAAATTTTTAGCCGCACAACCCGATCCCTAGGTTTGCACCCGCACCCGGTCGGCGCAGGCATGAATACGGTCCCCTATCGAGGCCGGCCAGCTTCGACTTACACCGCATGGAATAACGGGTTCGGCTCATCCACCGGGGACAAATGGGATCCGTCGCTGGATTGTGTGCCCCGTGCTTTGGCCACCGGAAATTTCGACCTACGAACCGGCTGCCGCGTGATCAGGGTCCTGACAGACGAGACCGGTCATGCTGCCGGAGTGGATTATGTCGATGCTTTAGGACGCCACCAAACTCAGCCCGGGCGCACTGTCATCCTCGGCGCGTATACCTTCGAGAATATCCGCCTGATGTTTTTGTCAGGCGGCGGAAAACATCCGACCGGCATTGGCAATCAGCGCAGCCAGCTTGGGCGCTATTTCATGACCAAGATGTTCGCTCACGTCGACGGCTTCTTCCCAAACACCATTTTTAATCGGCACACCGGACCCGCCGCCCAAGGAGTTGTGTTGGACGATTTTTTGTCCCCAGATTTTGATTCGCTAAATGAAGGCTTTATCGGCGGAGCCACCCTAGGCGCAGAACAGCAATTCCTTCCGATCCAGATCAGCCGGGAAGCGCTTCCCAGCGATGTTAAGGCCTGGGGTCAGTCCTATCGCGACCACCTGAAACAGTGGCAACATTTCGGAGTAGTTCGTATCCAGCCCGACGCGCTGCCTTATCACACGAATTACCTCGCCCTTGACCCGGTGCATCGAGACAAGAGCGGGCTCGGACTTCCGGTCTTACGGATCACCTACGATCTTCAACAGAACGAGCGGAAGCTGGCAGACTGGATGGAACGCAAGTCGGAGGAAATTCTGCGAGCGATGGGCGCAACCAAGACCTGGCGTGGCGCCAGCTTTACCGGGGTTGGCAGTAGCCATGACTTTGGCGGAGCTAGAATGGGCGAGAACCCTGAAACCAGCGTCGTGAACCGCGACCTGGAAGTTCATGATGCTCCGGGCGTGTACGTTTTCAGCGGGGCGACTTTTCCGACCTGCATTGGGATCAACCCGACGCTAACTCTGGCCGCCGTCTGCTGCCGAGCGGCCACTCAGCTTGTTAAGAAACTGAAAGGATGGCAATGAGCATCGCGCCAAAAATCCTTCTGCAAATGGAAGGAGCGATCGGACGGATCACCCTTAACCGGTCGGAAAAGTTGAACGCACTGGATCCTGAGATGCTGACCCAGCTGGAAGTCGCGGCCAACACACTGGAAGCGAGTCCGGAAGTGCGAGTCGTGATACTCGACAGTGCCAGCGAACGCGCTTTCTGCGTTGGCGCAGATATTGGCGCCTGGACCGCTCTCACCCCGCTCGAAATGTGGTCCACTTGGAATCGGAGAGGACACCAGGTGTTCGACCGGCTCGCACAACTTCGCCAACCTGTGATTGCTTTGTTGCGAGGATTCGCATTCGGCGGCGGGCTTGAGCTCGCACTCACAGCCGATATCCGAATCGCAACCGAACAGGCGACATTTGCCATGCCTGAAGTCAAACTAGCCACCGTCCCCGGCTGGGCCGGCACTTTTCGTTTGCCGCAAATCATTGGCCGCCCTCGCGCCAAGCAAATGATCTTCTCCGGCGCCCCGATCGGTGCACACCGGGCTGAACAATGGGGCCTCGTCAACGAGGTGGTATCCGATCCTGACGCTCGAGGCCGAGAACTTAGTGATCTGATCTGCCACAATGCGCCGATCTCTGTACAAATCGCGAAACAACTGGTGAATAGCGACGCGTCCAACGCGCTGGCGCTTGAATCCTTGGCCGGAGCAGTCACAGCCGCCACTGCCGACGCCGCTGAAGGACTAGCGAGTTTCCAGGAAAAACGACCTCCTCAGTTCAAAGGAAATTAAGCGAACGACAGAAAATGAATAGCCCCAAAAGAGCGCAAACGAATTTTGGTAGGGCGAGGCTCCCAAATAACCCCGATCCTAAGCAAGGGCCTGCGCACATTTTTAAACTGGCGTGCGCATCGACTAAAATCTCGCCGAGCCGTGGCATCGCTGTCTCCTGGGTTGTGCGTAGACGATTCTCGCGGCGAAATCAGGGGAACGGCTCGGCAGCGCTCGACATCGGACGCCATGGATCCTACCCGGCGTTGTTCGTTGCGAAACCTTTTCGAACGTTCCGGAGCCTCGCCCTACCAAACCCCACCTCCTCCCATGACTAACTTACTACCCGAAACCCATTTCACCTACTCAATGTGGATCGATGGCCGGGCTACGCCGGCCCAGAGTGGTCAAACATTCAGTCGCGAAAGCCCGGCCCATGGGGTCAAGATCGGTGAATACCCTTTGGCTGCCGCGGCTGATGTAGATGCTGCTGTCGCCGCAGCTCGGCGTGCTTTTGACATCGGCTCATGGCCACACTTGCCTGGGGCTGAACGCGCGAAAGTGCTCTTGCGCGTGGCCGAGTTAATTCGCGCCAACAAAGAGGAATTCGCCCTCATTGAAACCCTGGAAAGCGGCAAACCGATAAAACAAGCTCGAGATGAAATGGAATGGAGCGCCGCCCTGTGGGACTACGCCGCCGCGCTCTGCCGCCATCTTCATGGAGATAGCTACAATACCCTTGGCGCCCAGGTGCTGGGATTAACTATCCGGGAACCAATCGGTGTAGTTGGGATGATTACACCATGGAATTTTCCGTTATTGATCATCAGCCAGAAACTGCCTTTCGCGCTGGCTGCGGGTTGCACCTGCGTTGTCAAACCCAGTGAACTCACTCCGGGTACTACCTTGCGATTGGGAGCGCTTCTGACCGAAGCAGGGTTACCTGCCGGAGCACTGAGTATCATCAGCGGTTACGGCGAGCCCGCCGGCGCCCGGTTATCAGAACATCCGGATATCGATATGATCTCGTTTACCGGTTCCACCGAGGTCGGCAAAGCGGTGGTTGGCTCTTCGAAAAGCAACCTGAAGAAGGTCGAACTGGAGCTTGGCGGCAAGAATCCCCATATCGTCTTTGCCGATGCCGACCTGGAAGCCGCTCTTGATGCAGTGGTGTTCGGCGTCTGCTTCAACATGGGCGAATGCTGTAACAGCGGTAGCCGCTTACTCGTCCAACGTTCGATTGCGGACGATTTTATAAATCGTGTGATCGAAACCGCTAAGAAGATACCGGTTGGCGACCCGCTCGATGAGCAAACCAAGATCGGCGCCATCATCGATGGAAACCAATTTGAAAAGATCCTTGGTTACATCGAGTCGGGGAGTCGGGACGGCGCCCGATTGAGGTTAGGCGGAAAAGCATTGAACCGCGAAGACGGCCGGTTCGTCGAAGCCACCATCTTCGACGAAGTGCGACCGGAAATGCCGATCGCTAAAGAGGAGATTTTCGGCCCGGTATTATCAATTCTGACCTTCGATACCACAGAAGAAGCGATTCGGATCGCCAATGATACCATCTACGGTCTTTCTGCCGGGGTTTGGACCCGGGACATCGACACTGCGTTTACCGTCAGCCGTAGAATTCGAGCTGGTACCATCTGGATCAACACCTTTATGGATGGTTACCCGGAGCTCTGCTTTGGCGGATTCAACCAAAGCGGCTTAGGTCGCGAGCTCGGCAGATTCTCGATCGAAGAATTCACTGAACTGAAAACCGTCCAGGTCCATCTCGGACCGAGGACCAGCTGGTGGGCTAAAGGAACGCCGTGAATTCTAACGACCTAACGTTCCAAGCTACCCGCGCTTTCGAATTTGCGGAGACTCAGCTCCGTAAACTGGTCACAAATCACCCCGGCTATTTCCCGCTCTTTACTAAGGCAGGCAAATGGAGACATGAATCCGAGAGCTGGACGAACTGGTGTGAAGGCTTTCTGGGAGGAATGCTCTGGATACTAGCAAGGCGAACCGGAGAGACCTGGTGGCGGACCAAGGCGGAAGAGTATTCCAGGTTAATTGAGGATCGGAAATTTGATCGCACGGTGCATGACCTTGGTTTCCTATTCTTACCAACGTGGAAGGTTTGGTATGAGCAAACCGGAGACAAAAACATTCGCAGCACGGTGCTGACCGCGGGCGAAACCCTGGCCGGCAGGTTTCAAGAAAAGGGCGGATATCTGTGCTCATTTGTAGCGCCGGAAAGCCTGTTCATCGACATCATGATGAACGTCGAGATTATTTTCTATGCAGCTCAGGAGCTGGGCGATCAAAGACTCAAAGAGATCGCGTTAAAACATTGTCTAACCACCCGCCGCTTTCTAGTCCGCGGCGACGGCAGCACAGCGCACGAAGGGATCTTTGATTTAAACTCCGGCGCATTTTTGTGCCAGAGCACGCACCAAGGCTGGCGGGGTGATTCGAGCTGGGCACGTGGACAGGCCTGGGCCATGGGCGGGTTCACCGCGGCATTTAAATACACTAGAGACCCTAGGTTCCTGGATACCGCTATCGCGACAGCTAACTATTTCATTCAGCGCACCCCGGCCCACGGTGTTCCTCCCAATGATTGGGATCAACCAGTCCCCCAAATACCCTACGAAAGCTCCGCTGCAGCTATTGCCGCCGGAGGCCTTCTAGATTTGGCTCAGCAAGTGCCTGATTCCAGCCTGGCCCAACGGTATCGTGAACGAGCCAAGCAGACCTTGACTACCCTGTTAAGCAAGGAATTTCTCGCGACCGATCACCCCGAATGGGAAGGGATCCTTCTGCACGGTATCTATCACGAACGCAAAGGGTTAGGTGTTGATGAAAGCGTGATGTGGGGTGATTACTTTTTTCTCGCCGCTTTAGATAAGCTGCTGCAGAATGCCGATTCTTCGTCGGTTTGAACAAAACCGCCCCCAAAAGCAAAACCCCCAAGAATGAAAATAAATAAGTATCTCCCCTTAACAAAGCTCGCCACTGCGCTGGCTCTGTTAGTACCCTTCGCCGCGTTTGCGGATAACGCCAAGAAACTGGAAGTCTTTTCTTGGTGGACATCCGGAGGCGAGGCAGCCGCGCTCGATGCCTTATTCAAGGTCTACAAAGAGCATAACCCCGGAGTCGAAATCATTAACGCCACGGTTGCCGGCGGCGGTGGTTCCGCTGCCCGTGCCGTCCTGCAAACTAGACTCGCCGGCGGCAACCCGCCAGACACATGGCAATCTCACCCAGGTTGGGAACTCTTGGGACAATATGTCGACCCTGGCTATTGCGAGCCGCTCAACGACATCTACCAAGCTGAGAGTTGGCAAAAGGTTTTACCAGCCCAGCTGATTACGCTGCTTACTAAGGATGGCAAACAATGGTGCGTTCTGGCCGGCGTCCATCGCGGGAACGATCTCTGGTACAATAAGAAAGTTCTGGATAAGGCTGGTATCAAGATCGGCGACAAGATCAGCATTGATGAATTCTTGGCCGATTGCGCCAAACTAAAAGCGGCCGGCGTAACCCCCCTCGCGGTTGGAGATTCGGGCATCTGGGCTACTGCCCAGCTTTTTGAGAATACGCTGCTCGGCACGGTTGGACCGGACGGCTGGACGGCTTTGTTCAGCGGGAAGATGTCCTTCGACGATCCAAAAGTGAAACAGGCCGCCCAGAGCTACGCCAAAATACTGGAGTATCAGAATGCGGATCATTCGGCGCTGACCTGGGACCAGGCTATCAAAGCGGTTGAGGAAGGCCGTTGTGCGTTTTCGTCGATGGGAGACTGGGCGCACGGCGAATTCACCAAAGCTAACCTTAAAGATAACGTTGATTTCGGTTGGGTCTCGCATCCGGGCACGAGCGGCGGATTCATCGTCGTGGCCGACGGTTTCACTCTCGCCAAGAATGCGCCCCACAAGGCCGAGACAGTCGCTTGGCTGAAAAGCCTCGGCAGCAAACAGTCGCAGGAGGAATTCAATCCCCTGAAGGGCTCGATTCCGGTTCGAACTGATGTCGATAAGAGCAAGTTCGGGCCTTACCATCAATGGTCGATGAAGTCTTTCTCTTCCGACGCATTGCTTGCCAGTTGTGTCCATGGTGAAGCCGCACCGGCTGCATTCCAGCAATCGTTAAATGACGCGATCACGCAGTTCGTAGTCGATAAGAATGTAGATGCCTTTTGTTCGGCTTTAGTCCAGGCGGCTAAAGACTCTAACATGGTGAAGTAGCGCCCTCACTCACGAACGGAGTGGGCATCTGCCCACTCCTCTGTGGGTCTCACCCTTACTCAGGGATCCAGCAATGAATCCGCTGCCAGCGACGAATAGTGGAGGTACCCAGCGGGTCTCCAACCAGCTAAATCAGAACCAAGAGACCGGTCGCCCACTCCGGCTGACACGTCGCCTCTCTGATCGGATCTTATCGCCGGCCATCTTGTCTCCAGCGATGATTTTGATCGTGCTCTTTGTCTATGTGTTCATCGCGATCACGATCTGGGTCTCGCTGTCGAATTGGCACACTTTGAAGATCGACATGACCTTACGTCAGCCGATCTGGGCTACCTATCAACAGATGTTCGTGATGCCGCGTTGGCATGCTGACTTGCGGAACGTTTTTATTTTCACGACGCTCTTCCTTACTTTTTCCCTCGGGCTAGGGCTGGTGCTCGCCTTGTTATTAGATCGCAAACTCCTTGGGTACACGATCTTCAGAAACGTCTTTCTGTTTCCTTATTCTCTCTCTTTTATTGTTACTGGTATCGCCTGGCGCTGGATCTTCAATCCGGAGACAGGCATTAACGTCCTTATTGATGCACTCGGGATTAACAAGTTGATTACGGGATTAGGAGGTCCAGCCCTGCATCCCGGCTGGACGACGGACCCATCGGTTCTTCTACCGCTAAACAACTGGCTGGGGGCCATTTTTCCACCGGTTACGAGTCTCAGCGTTCAATTGGGCATTCCGATGGCCCTGATCCCGGTCGTGATTGCGGCAACCTGGCAACTAACCGGCTTCGCGATGTCCATGTACATTGCCGGCCTTGCGACCGTCCCTCACGAATTACGCGAAGCCGCCAGGATTGATGGAGCCACAGAATTTCAGGTCTACACCAGAGTCATTATACCGCAGTTGCGTCCCGTGACGGTTAGTACCGCGATCATCCTTGGTCATGTCTCCCTTAAGATTTTCGACCTGATTTTTGCGATGACCGGTGTCGGTCCCGGTTTCGCCACGGATGTACCCGGCATCTTCGTTTTTGAGCAGACTTTCAAGGCTACTCGCTACAATTTGGGGGCGGCAGCATCAATAGTAATGCTATTGCTCGTCAGCATGATCATTGTTCCCTACCTCTGGACAAATCTTAGGAAACGCTAACTATGGCTGCTCGCACTTTCTCTTTTCCGATTCGGGCTAATTTACCTAAGAAACGGGGCGACTATTTCACTCTGGTCTTTCTGCTGCTTTGCCTAGGTTTCTTTCTCATGCCGATCTACGTGATGCTAGTTACTGGTTTGAAGGAAGCCACTAGCGTCAGCCTGTCGACCATGTGGAACTTGCCCACTCGGCTTAGCGGTGGCGGATTCATGGAGGCATTCGAACGGCTCCGACCGAACATGGGAAACAGTCTGATGATTGCTATCCCGGCAACTATCATCTCGGCCTGTTGGGGATCGGTTAATGGCTACTTGTTTGCGAAATGGAAATTTCGAGGATCGAATATTCTTTTTGCTATACTCGTCTTTGGTATGTTCATCCCCTATCAGAGTATTCTGATTCCTCTGATTCAATTTCTCGAGATTTTGAAGTTATACGGGACTATTCCAGGCCTAGTCGCCGTTCATGTAATTTACGGTTTACCCATCGTCAGCCTGATTTTCCGCAATTACTTCGCCAATATACCGGACGAAATGATTGAAGCGGCCCGCATTGACGGCGCCGGACTCATCCGAATCTTTACCCGGGTCATGTTACCGCTTTCGATGCCCGCTTTCGTCGTGGTGGCTATCTTTCAGTTCACTAACATCTGGAATGACTTTCTGTTCGGCGTAACGATCCTACCCAACCCACAATCACAGCCAGTGACAGTGGCCGTAAACAACCTTTCCGGATCGTTTTCGGTGGATTGGAACGTGGTGATGGCGGGTTCGATCACCGCGGCGCTGCCGACAGCCCTGATCTACATCTTGCTTGGCCGATTCTTTATCCGCGGCCTGCTCGCCGGGTCTGTTAAGGGGTAAGCGCTGCGCGAATAGCGAATAGCCAATAGCCAATAGCAGAGCAGAGATACATACATGTAACATGCTCGGATCAGGAGGAGTCATGCTTGTAGCCATCGCAGAGCGTTTAGCGTTCACCGTCCCACCTTGGCTATCGGCTATCGGCTATTGGCTATTCCCCGCATGAGCCCGCCGCGTTACGACCTTGTCATCATCGGGACCGGCATGGGTGGAGGTGTCTTAGCCTACGCGCTCAAAGACACTGGAATCAAAATTCTGCTGATTGAACGGGGCGATTTTCTGCCTCAGGAGCCGGAGAACTGGAGTCCGGAAGCGGTGTTCGATCATAAACGCTATAAACCGCAAGAAACCTGGTATGATGCGACCGAGAAACCTTTCTCTCCGGGCGTCCATTATTTCGTCGGCGGGAACACGAAGGTTTATGGCGCGGCTCTTCCTCGGCTCAGAAAGGAAGACTTTGGCGAGCTCGAACACGAAGAAGGGGTGTCTCCGGCCTGGCCCATCACGTACGAACAACTCGAACCCTACTACGAGCAGGCGGAACAACTGCTATCGGTCCACGGCTCATCCGGCGAAGATCCGACCGATCCACCGAGAAAAAATCCGTTCCCGTTTCCGCCGGTACCCCATGAAGCCTATATCGAAGACCTTAAGGGACGGATTCAACGCCAAGGGTTACATCCTTCTTTTCTACCCATGGGAGTCGACCTTCGTGAAGGCGGTCGTTGTATTCGTTGTAAGACTTGTGATGGCTTCCCATGCCAAGTGCATGCCAAGAGTGAAGCCGATATCTGCTGTGTGCGGCCTGCTGTTTTATCGGAAAACGTGACCTTGATGACCCGCACCTTTGCCCGTCGTCTGCAGACGGATCCTAGCGGTAAGAAGACAGAAGCAATCGAAGTAGAACAGAATGGCACTATAACCCTCATCCACGCGGACCGATTTGCGGTCTCCTGTGGCGCCGTGAACTCCTCCGCTTTGTTGCTGCGATCCGCTTCAACTGCTCATCCCGACGGGCTGGCAAACTCTTCGGGCTTGGTCGGCTGTAACTATATGGTCCACAATAATACGGCTTTGATGGCGGTAGCACCGGGCCGTATCAATCCGACTACGTTTCAGAAAACCATGGTAGTAAATGATTACTATTTTCGCGGGCCTAACGATTGGAAGTACCCGCTAGGTAATCTACAGCTCTTAGGCAAACTCCAGGCCGGAATGTTAACCGCTAGCAAGCCGCTGATCCCGCGGTTTTTATTAAAAGCACTAGCTGACCGCAGTGTCGATTGGTGGGTGATGTCGGAGGATTTACCAAGGCCCGAAAATCGAGTGGTGGTGAGCGGTCGCGGCCGGATCAACATACATTGGACACCAACCAACCGCCGGACGCATTATCGCCTGATATGCGCCGCGAGAACCATGATGAAGCGAGCCGGCTACCCGATTGTCCTGACTCAAACCATGGGGATCGAAACGAACTCACACCAGTGCGGTACCGCCCGGTTTGGTAATGACCCTCGTAGCTCGGTGTTAGATCCTTTCTGTCGCACCCACGACGTCGAGAACCTTTACGTTGTCGATAGTTCGTTCTTCCCGTCTTCAGCCGCCTCCAACCCGGCGCTGACGATTGCGGCTCAGGCATTACGGGTGGCAGAGAAGCTCTCGACTGCTTAGGCGGTTACATAGGCGATCAACAGCGACTCTTTGACCATGAAATGGTCCGACAGAACAGCCCAGGGCTTTAGCCCTGGGTAACGACGTAACGGCGTGCGCCCTGAAAGTGGCGCCCGAAGGAGGTGCGCGACCCCGGAGACGATTCCGTACCCACAACGTCTGGATTGCTCAAAACCACTTTGCAATAACACTTATTTTTGATGTTATTATCTCAATGGATCAGTCCCTTCATCGAACGGCCTTCGATGAGCGCTACGTTTGGGATTAGGAAACGCCGACCCTCGGGCGCCACTTTCAGGGCGCGGTCTTAGGGGCAAGTTACCCAGGGCTAAAGCCCTGGGCTGTTCTGTACCACCATTTCATAGTCAAGACCCGCAGGTTTCCCAACGACAAACCGACGGTCTTCACCCTTATCCCAACAACTTCTTCACCGCCGCATTATGTGCCGCCTGAGGATACATTTTAACAAGTTCTTTATGCAACCGTTCCCGAAACGACTTCGCGGCTTCTGACAATGCTGTCAGGGAGTTCTCGCCTACCCCTTCCCCATAACTGGTCGTCACCAAAACCTTTTCGCCTTTTCGCTCAAAACGAATCCAGGCATCTGACTCGGTGAACTCGAACGTCTCGCTCTGGGTACCACCCTCTAATTTCCTCAGGATCTCCCTGAAACTGGCGGCCAGGTCAATTAATGGGATCCACCCCCACGCCGCGCTGAAATCCTTCTGCCCAATATGGAAAATCAGATCGCCCAATGCGACCCGGTATCGCAGATCCTCCTCGGTGACGGCAGACCAATCTGTTTCCCGATCTTCTTTTAAGTGGAAGTCCAAGTGCATAGCTCTAGAACGGGAATGCCGTGATCACTTCGTTTCGATTGCTGACTACTACCCGGAGGCGAGTCGCGGGCCCTCCATCGATCGTCGTTCCGATCTGATGCTGAAAATCGTATTCATAGATCGTTCCGGGACGCCCATGAGTGTTGTGGCGGGCGTGTCCGCTACGGACTGCCTCATTGATCATGTCGCGGAGATTGGCCTCAGTGATTCCGGCCTGGAACTTGCCGGCACCGGTTGCCGTACTATCGGGCCAATGCCGGGCCATAATATGCTGCAGTGACCAGCGTGTCAGCGTTACCTGACCGGCTCCGTTTTGGACCTGCGCCGTCTGAGCCATGGTTAAGCCCGGCGTCACTAAGAAACCGCAGGCCACAAACAAAACAGTTATAAAGCGAAAATTCATGCTAGTCCTCGCAGCTCAGTGATCACCGTAGCAGGGTCGATCGCGTGAAATACCGCAGTGCCCGCCACTAAGACATTAGCTCCAGCTTCAATCGCCGTCCGGGCCGTATTCTGGTGAATACCGCCGTCCACTTCGATGTGAAAATCGAGCTGTTGTTCCTCTCGGATCTTTCTCGCAGCTCTCACTTTTTCCATCATTTCGGGTATAAAAGCCTGCCCGCCGAAACCGGGATTAACGGTCATCACTAGCAGTAGATCAATCTCGCTCAGGAAAGGCTCGACTTCGCTGAACGGGGTTGGCGGTTTAATGGCGAGCCCAGCCGTCCGTCCGCTGGCGCGAATCGCAGCAGCGGTCGCTCGGACATCGCAGGGCGCTTCCACATGAAAAGTAATATTCCGAACGAACGGCTGAAACCGAGGGAAAAAATGATCCGGCCTATCAATCATCAAATGGACGTCCAATGGCACCCTGGCAACTTTGAAGATCGATTCCGCGATGTCCGGGCCCATGGATAAGTTATCTACAAAGTGACCATCCATGATATCGATGTGGAACCAGTCGGCGCCGGCCTTTTCCATCCGAACGATTTCCTCGCCTATTCTCGAAAAATCGCACGCTAGGACTGAGGGTGCGATGATGATCGGCTTCGTGCTCACGTTGCTACCTGGATTTTCACCACAAGGTCACAAAGACACAAAGCAGCGTGACCGCAATCAAAACTAGTAGCTAGGAGCTAGAATCTAGGAGCTAGGAGGGAATGGATGCGCGTTGTTCGAGAGCTCCGGAATCAGTCCACCTGTCCACTTGGTCCACCCTGTCCACTCAGTCCACTCAGTCCACTCAGTCCACTGGCGTTTCGGATCCTCCCTTGACGTGCCTTACCTTGCCCTCCTAGCTCCTAGATTCTAGCTCCTAGCTCCTCCTGAAATGATTTGTCTTTGTAGCTTGGATGCATTTTGTGTGCGATCCAGGCAAACCAGGTACCAATGTTGGATTTCGAGAGCGACACGTATTTCATGGGAGAAGCGCTTCGCCAGGCACGAAGAGCGTTGGCGGCGGAAGAGGTGCCGGTCGGCGCGGTCGTAGTATCAGGAGGCAATATCATTGCTCGCGCTTGGAACCAAGTTGAGACCCTTAAGGATGCAACTGCCCATGCCGAAATCCTGGCGATCACGCAAGCCGAGAGCGCGATCGGCGACTGGCGCCTCAACGATTGTGATCTGTATGTCACTAAGGAACCTTGCCCCATGTGCGCGGGAGCGATCGTTCACGTTCGGCTCCGCCGAGTGATCTTCGGTTGCCCAGATGCGAAAGGAGGCGCCGCCGGCAGCATGATCAATCTTTTGCAAATGCCTCAACTGAACCACCGCTGTTTGATCACCGCAGGTGTCCGCGAGGAGGAATGCCGCCAACTTCTCCAAGACTTCTTCCGCGATAAACGGGCTAGTGAATAAATAGCTGGCCGCCGCGCCGAGCGAGCTTCTGGCGGCCGGCAATCATCGCCGCTGCTTCATCGGCTGCGACTTTTGCAACCTCACGACTCCCATAGGTCCTATACGTCCCATAGGTCCCATCCGTTCCCGAGCCCCTGACGATCTACCGCTTCATCGGCTGACCGCCGGCCGTCAACCGCAAACGGCCCCGCCTTCACCGAATTAGCATGCAATCACCGTAGCTGAAGAACCGGTACTTTGATGCCACTGCTTCCCGATACGCCTCCAGAATAAAATCTCGGCCGGCAAAGGCTGCCACTAACATCAACAACGTGGATTTCGGGAGATGAAAGTTCGTCAACAGACTATCCACGCGCCGGAACTCAAAGGGAGGATAGATAAAGATATCGGTCGCCGCCAGACCAGGAACAATCCGCTGCTTCCGAAGCATCACGGTTTCCAACGTTCTTACCGTGGTTGTACCCACGGCGATTACCCGCTTTGCCGTAGCAATCCGGCCCGCGGCCTCGTTCTCAATTTCGAACCACTCCTCATGCATAGGATGCTCGCGAATATCCTCGGTCTTAACCGACAGGAAGGTCCCGATCCCAACTCTTAATGTGATAAACGCATGGGGAAGAGCAGCCAATAGCTCCGGCGTGAAATGCAAGCCGGCGGTCGGCGCCGCCACGGCTCCGGGCTTGGCGGCAAATACCGTCTGATACCGTTCCGTATCCTCCGGCTCCGTCTCCCGGTGGATGTAAGGTGGTAACGGCATTTCACCTACGCGAGAAAAATCAATCGGGTCATCGAACTGGATGACTCGTTCCCCCGACGGTTCAACCTTAAGGACGCTGCCGGAAACAGGTCCATCAGAGAACCGCTTGCCATCTCGGAACCAATGTCCCGGTCGAACCAGGCATCGCCAAGTCCTTGGGTCGAGCTGCTCCAACAGCAAGAGTTCGGCTTTCCTTTCTCGGAACCGAATTCGAGCCGGAATCACCTTGGTGTTATTGAGGACTAACAACTCCTCAGGTCCAACAAACTCCGGAATATCGCAGAACAAATGATGAGTGATACTTTGTTTCTCCCGATCAAGCACCATCATCTTGGCCTGATCCCGGACCGGCGCCGGACGCGAGGCAATCAGCCCCGGAGGCAATTTGTAATCGTAGTCTGCAGTCAGGAAACTCATGCTAACGGATCAGTCACTAAATGAAACGCGAACCGTGAATAAATGCCACCGAGAACGGACCAGATAAAACGCGAATAAACACGAACGGAAAGGAATAGAATTTCTTCAGGCGCTCACAAAGGACCTAGGCAATGCTGGACTGTTCGGGCCGAGGCGAAACAATAAAACGAACCGCAGATGAACGCAGATTTTACGCAGATACGAGGCATAAACCGGGCGAAACACGATTGTCCATTGGCGATCCGAGGACACTAAGAGGGTAATATCCGCAGATTACACAGATTACGCAGATTACGATTTAAGGTTTGAGCGGGCTTTTTGGGGAAACGAAACCGTCACTAGGCGGTGTTTAGCTCACGACCCGTATTAAGGCTCCAGACGAAATCTGCGTAATCTGCGTAATCTGCGGATAATTCATCTCAGGAAAACGTTAGTCCAAGTAGGCTAGGCTGCTCCAGCGCGTCGCCTGTCGGGGTGTCTTCCCGGTTCATTTTATCTGCGTTAATCTGCGGTTGAATGTTCTCGGTGGCCGTCATTCGCCCTCCCAAATCATCTTTTGGGCTCCCGCCGCGATCTCACGTACTGTCTCTTCCGCGGTTTCGTTGCGGCGCAAAAAGCGATCTACTTCATGTGAGACCAGATAAGATAGCCGGTTGTAGTTAGCCCCTAGAACATTAGAGGGTCTGGCCACCGCCCGGTCGAAACTCTCAGGCAGTTTCCCAAACCATGAAAGATAGCGTAGAAACGGGATCACGGATTTCCCAGGGCTGAAGCCCTGGGCTATTCTCCATTATCACGTGTAAGGTGGATGGGAAAATACATACTTTTTTAGCAGGTAGGTAAGGTAATAAAGCAAACTGACATCCACTGAAGTCGGAATAGAAACCAGTTTCCCATCTACGCTATTGTTCTTAATGACCTGCGGAAAATAGGCGCTGAGTTTTTCCGGGCTGAAATATCTCGTAAGATAGATGGCGTGCGGCGAGGCTGTCGGCTGCCAAGTCGTATCAATGGAATACACATCGATATCGGATGTCCGAGCTGCCCAATCGACGAGGAACTCTCCGAGCGCAGTCTCGTACGAGGGCGGTTTCGACACGTACACAACCTGATTACCAGTCTTGCTAGCCCATGCGTCCACCAGACGACGAGTAACTCTTCCGGCGTCACCAAACTCAGATGAACTCAGCAGGCCGATGGTAACCGCGCGACAATCCGCACCGAATAACAGCATGAGGCCCAGGAAAAAAAGTGGGTTCAGTCTGCGGAACTGTACATAGCGGCGCTCAAGCCATTGACTCGCACAGATTGTTCTGGTTGTTTCTTAGGGCTGCAATCAGCGTTCCCCTATATCCACGTTTGATTTGTGTGCCCCCTGGTCGACATAGCTAAAAAGGGGCGAGGGGCGAAGTCTGCCGGCTTCAATCATGCGACTATTGCTTACAGCCGAACTGCATTACCGCCTATCATGGTTCAAATGGCTGGAAGCGCAAGCCGTTCATTACGAGGCGATCGCGATCTGCGGTGACCTGCTGGACGTGTTTTACAAGGAGCCGCTAAAGCGTCAAGTACAACGGACAACGAGTTGGCTCCGCGGCCTGGCGGCAAAAACCAGCGTGATCCTTTGTTCAGGTAATCATGACACAATCGATATCCCTGTGGAACGCTCTTCCGGTCCGATGCTCACCTGGTTAGCGGACTTAGAATCGGTCGTCACTGTTGATGGCGGCACCAGGGTGATTTCTGATCAAGTCGTGATTACGAGCCTAGGCTTTGTCGCAACCGCCGCCAAAAAACGCCCGACTTTGGCTAACGGCCATCGATTGCGAAGCGAAAAAGTACTGCCTTGGATTGTCCTGCATCATCATCCGCCTTCGTTCCATCAAGGAATCGGGCCCGAGGAGTTAACTGCAGGCAGCCTGATCAAAGAGTTTGCACCAGACTTCTGGGCATCAGGGCGGCTTTACGGTCAAGAACTCTTTGTTAAGAGGCGCGGTTGGGTTCAGCGGATAGGCAGCTCAATCGTGTTGAATACCCCACAATCGTATGTAGGACAGCAATTGTTAGATGGCTCTTTCCCAAATCACATTGTTCTTGATTTAGCGGCACGACAACTAACTTGGTACTGTGCCTATCAAGAGAAAGTTGATCAAGAAGCGTTTGATCACGGTTAGTTCCCAAGATCGCTCAAGCCGTGGAGCGCTGCCTCCATTGAGCTCGTCGAGATGCTCAGGACAGGCCTCTCAAAAGAAAAAGGAGCGCCTCGCTTGCCTTAGAAGCGGAGGCACCCGTCAACTAGTCTGGTTAGTTTCCCCAAACCACCAGACTAAACTTGTACAGTCTTAGGTTCCGCTGATAGAGGCGGAAACTAATTAGAAGTACCATTCAACCTGGGTGCCAAACAGCCACCCGTGATTTGTATTGCCGTTGTAAGGCGGCATGAATGGGGTACCAAATTCTCCATTCGGCGTGGTCAATCCTTTAAGCGAATCAGACCAAATGGCGTATGTCGCAAAGAAACGCAGTTCAGGTCTGGTGTAGTAACCACCATTCGGCTTGATCACAGGACCAAAGTCGAAGACTCGCAACCAACCATGTTGGGCGCCAAACCAGGAGTACCGTTAGCGTTACTATTATCTTGGTTACTCTCCCATATGCGCGCGAATTGCTCTTGGAACGCAATATTGTCTGTAATCCAGATGGCAGGGCGCATACCGAAGTCAACATCGTGGACGTGGAGGTAACGATTTTCGACACGGGAACCGTGTTGGGATTAATCACGTTCCCGCCGGCGTCGCTGCCGCCGGGTCCAGTCCCGGTTGTTCCGCCTACCGCTGAGCGACCGTAAGTCTCCTCTCAGTTAGCCCATAACCCAATGGAAAACCATGGAAGCTCTGGAGCCGGAGCAGGTGCCGGCGCGGCCATCGTTTTGCCGTCCTTAGACATCCCAGCGACTGGAGCAGGTTCGGAGTGATACCAGGGCAGAGCAAAATAAGCCTGGAAACCAGCCCTATACTCGAACGAATGATCAATAACATGACCTACGTTGATGGTTTGTACGGCCGGAGTTGTTGGGTTTCGGAAAAGATCAGGTTCTCAGCGTTTTGTACCGAAGAAGTGATCACCGGCACTGAAGTTTGTCGCACCTCTACCGAATAAGGCATAAGCAGTGAACGAGTTGTTACCGCCCCAGGTCCGAACTTAACGTTATAGATGGCGCCACCGCCGATACCCCAGGCGGATGGTGTATGCACTGGGTTGGTTAGCGCCGTCACGTTGCCGTTACTATCGTAACCTTGCGTGAACGTGCCGCCCTTTTCCACGTTGCCGATCAAGACCAGCGCTAGGCTACCGGGGACCGGGCCAAGAGCGATATCCTTCAACCGGAGGTCAAAGGTGTGCTTGAAGAAGGTGCCGATACTCGGAGATATAAAGCCATTTCATGGCAAAATCAGAAAGCCAGAAAGCAGTTTACTAACCCTATCACTCCATGACATAGACACCTCTCCATAACGGAATCATCAACCAGAAATAATCATCTGGATCAGTATTGAACCGGTCATAGAAGCGTTCACCACCCCAGAACGTAATCTCAGGTGCGCCTTTGAAGACATTCTTCATTTCCAGGAAGGCCTGGCGAAGAACGAAGTCAAAGTCGTTACCGCTGTTCTCAATCCCGCCGTGGCTGCCCGTGAAAGTGCTGCGGCTCTGGACGTAACGAATCGCCGGGGTGAACGTCATTGAAACATCCATGACGTCCGGGCTATCACCCAACATGTGGGCCTGCATCCAGGTCAACTCCATGTACGTATCGTTTTCGTTACCGAGACGCTCAAGACCGAAATGCGGGAAGTTAGGCACGTTGAAGTTGAAGTTGCCGCCGCCACGTTGCCGTTGAACTGGAACAAGGCACGAACGTAGGCAGAGAATGTGAAGTTCCGGGTCAAGGACTTGAGGAAGGACTCGTCTAGCGGCGCCTCCGAGACTCCTTGCATCGGCATCGGTTAGGATGTGGGTATTCAGGATCGAGCCGCTGTCAGCTTTGGATTCCAAAAACTTCATTTCGGCTTCCATCGCAGTAATACGATCTTCGTACTCCTTCTGCATCTTCTGCATTTGGGTCTTCAATGCAGAAACATCATTGCTATTGTTACTGTTGTCCTGGGCCAAGCAAACCGACCCGGTCAATAGAAAGGCGATAGCCAGCTGCGCATAGAAGAATCCTGTGGGGGGACGTAACTTCATGCTGTTTTATGTTCCTTTGGGGTAAGAGTTAAGGCTCGAGCTCAAGCCGGCACCTACCAGCACGAGGTCGATGACGGCTCTCTTAGGAACAGCTGGATACAAAGTCGAGACGAAGGTCCCCAGATAGGACGCCTGGATAAATTCACATGACGATTTGATAAGCCGCGTCCCGATCCACCGTCCATCGAGCAGCTCAGTCTGGTCGGGGGCAGTAAGCAGTAAGCAGTAAGCAGTAAGCAATGAGTCAGTGATCAACCTGCTGGCGGCTTTCGAAGTGCTTACCGCTCACTGCTCACTTCTCTCTGCCGGGGTTTCCCCCAAGATTGAATGATAAAGATCGCCGGCGAAACTAGAGCGGTCCCTGCGGCGGATTTCTTTAAAGACGCGAGAAAAATGTTGGATGGTGGCAAACCCGCATTCGAGAGCGATATCGCCGATTGGTAGATCGGAACTCAACAGCAAAGCTTCCGCGTGACGAATTCGTACTTTGGTTAGCTGCTTATGCATAGAGCTCCCTGCTTCCTGGCTGAAAAGCGCGGCTAATCTCCCACGGGAGAGTCCAACCTCTTCTGCTAACGTGCGTAGGGTCCAGTCTTCTCTAAAACGGCCCTCAAGAATTCTCAGTGCTCTCGAAAGCGCCGGGTGCAGAGCGGCCGGGGAGGGTTCCGGTTTCGAGTTTTCCATCGCTCGCACGACTTCAAGGACGAGCGCATCCAGCGCCAAACGCAACCCAGCGGCCTGATGCACAGAGCTTGTTGTGTCTTCTCGAATGATCTGCAGGAAATGACGTTCCAAGTGAGGTGAGCCAACTAGCGACAACGTGCTTTTAAGAGATTCTAACGCCTTCCACTCCGGATGACGATTTTCCACCGCTCGTAAATCAAACCCTACCCAAAGCAGGTGATGTTTTGGTTCCGGTCCGTGCTCCACCCAGTGATTCAGATTCGGAGGAAAACACCAAAGCGAGCCGGCTTTAAAAAGATCTCTCGTTCGCCCATGAGTCCCATTCGCGTGGTCCCCTTTACAACGTAGCCGATCTCCCAATGGCGATGCAGGTGGGGACCCACTCGATATCTCGGCGCTTCCCAATGTTCGCCGGAGTCGATCACCTCCGGCAGAATCCTATCGAGTCCGACCGCCCAAAACCCAGCCAGAGGTCCTCTAGTTTTCAAAATCTGCATAAGCCGTCCTTGAGGGGAGAAATCGATTCCTGGAGCTCTTGTAGCTTGTAACACTTAGAAATGCGAAAGTGCAAGCTGCATGGAGCGAATGGCGGCAGAATGCAGCAAATCAATGAGCCAGCTCGTTCAAATCGGCCAGACCGTGCGTCGTCCGGTTCATCAGAACACGCCCATCGTTCAAGCGTTATTAAAACATCTCGAGGCAATGGCTTTTGATGGAGCACCCAGGGCCCTTGGCATCGATCAAGAGGGTCGCGAGATGGTGGATTACATCTCCGGCGAGGCCGGTCATTATCCACTTAAGCCGTATGTATTATCGGAATCGACACTGATTTAGCTTGGCCGTCTGCTCCGGCGCTTTCATGACGCGACGGTCAGCTTTTCACCGCCAAAAAATCTCGTTTGGCATAACATCGTCGACGGGCCATGCGGGGTTATTTGTCACAGCGATGCCGGTCCCTACAATATCATCTTTCGCAACGGTAACCCAGTTGCACTGATCGACTTCGAACGAGCAGCGCCAGGCCCTCGGGTTTGGGACATCGCATTTGTAGTTTATCGATTTGCTCCTCTCTGTGATTTGCGAGAGCAAGGACTCACTCAGACCTTTCTCAGACACATCGCTCGCCGAATCCGGATTTTGCTACACGCTTACGGTTGCTCCCGACAGGATGACCTATTCGATTGGATCCAGATACGGCTAAGGACTGAGATCGGCTTATTCGAAGCCCCGGAAAAGGATGTCATAGGTGGACGTCGGCAGAAAATCGAGGAGGGCCATCTCGATCTCTATAAGCGCGACCTCCGTCTGATTGAGCAGGTGTCCGGAGCATTGCGGAAGTTGATTTAGGTAAACGCGAGAAGCTCCCTCATGGCACAGTATAGAACGTGAATCGCAATTAGATTTCGCTCCTACGGTAGCTGGCCTCTTTTTTGCCTCTCGGGCTATAAAGATCCGGCTCCTACGGAGCCGTTTTTGAACAGCCTGCGACGTTGCGCGGCCCACCAATGACCTCTCACCAATCACCTCTCACCTCTCACTCACCTCTCACTTCTCACAACAAAAGGAGCGCCTCCGCTTGCCTTAGAAGCGGAGGCACCCTTCAACTAGTCCGGTTAGTTTCCCCAAACCACCAGACTAAAATCGGTCGGCCTCGCAAGCGAGGCACGCTCCACGGTTAGAAGAACCACTCAACCTGGGTACCGAACAACCAGCCATGGTTGGTGTTGCCATTGTATGGCGCCGCGAAACCACCGCCGCCGCCGGAACCTTCTTCGATGGGAGTCGTCATCCCCTTGAGCGAGTCTGACCAAATGGCGTAGGTAGCGAAGAACCGGATCTCGGGTTTGGTATAGTAACCACCCTTTGGTTTGATCACCGGTCCAACGTCAAAGACTCCCAACCACCCGGATTTTCCGAAGCCGGGATAGCCGGCGATGTTGTTATTGCTCTCGTATTGCCCACTGAACTGGCCTTGGAGAGCGATATTGTCTGCTACCCAAAAGGCGGGACGAGTACCGAACTGAACATCGTGGACGTGCCCGGAAACAACTTTGCTCACGATGGGCTCAGTGGGATTAACTACGTTTCCGCCTTGGCCAAGACCAGGTCCGGTAGTCCCTCCAAAAGCAAAACCACTATATGAGTCTTCCCAGTCGCCGAAGAAGGCAACGGAGAACCAGGGAAGCGCTGGAGCAGCCGCCGGCGCCGGCGCCGCTACGCCCTTACCGTCTTTGGACGTCCCAGCCACCGCGGGCGCGGGTTCAGAATGGTACCAGGGCAGGGCTACGTACAGCTGGAAGCCCGCTCGATAAGTGAATCCGTGGTTGAGGGCGTCACCAACATTAACTTCCCCCGTGTATCCCGGATGACGGAAGAGGAATAAGTTTTCCGCCCCCTGGACGCTGCCAAGATCGGAGCCGCTGCTGAAATTCGTCACGCCCCTACCAAAGAGTGCATAAGCGGTGAACGAATTATTGCCGCCGCCGGGACCGAACTTAACATTGTAAATGAGACCGCCACCAATACCCCACGCAGAATCGGTGTGGAGTGGATTCGTCAAATCGACGATATTGCCAGCGGAGTCGTAGTCTTGGGTAAAGGTCCCACCCTTTTCGTAGTTGCCGATCAGGACTAAGGCAATGGTTCCGGGGATCGGTCCGAGTTGAATATTCTTCAACCGCGCGTCGAATGTCTGCTTGAACTCAGAGCCGATACCCGGGGATATGTCTTGCGCGTTCAGACCACCAAGCCAGGCGAAATTGAGTTGGCCGATTCCCAGGTCGATGTTTTCAACACCAGCGCCGTACCCGGAAGTGTCTAACCAGAAGTAATCTTCCGGATCCGTGTTGTAACGGTCATAGAAGCGAACACCACTCCAGAAAGTGATCTCAGGGGCGGCCTTGAAAACGTTCTTCGCCTCCAGGTAAGCCTGGCGAAGAATGAAATCGAAGTCGTTGCCGCTACGAGTCACGTTGTTTTGAGCGTCGAAGCTCGCTCGGTTTTGCACGTAGCGGATAGCCGGCGTGAAGGTCATCGATACATCCATCACATCCGGGCTATCACCCAGCATATGGGCCTGCATCCAGGTCAACTCCATGTAGGTATCGTTTTCGTTACCCAGACGCTCACGACCCTCTCCCGGAAAGTTCGGCAGCTCAAAACTGAAGTTGCCGCCTCCACCGTTTCCATTGAATTGGAAGCCCGCCCGGATGTATGCCGAGAACGTAAAATTCCGGGTCAACGACTTTAAGAAAGATTCGTCAAGGGTTGGCGCCGCTGACACCTCTGTTCCGTTCGCATCGGTCAGGATGCGGGTATTCAAGATGGAGCCGGAGTCAGCTCTGGATTCCAAGCTTTTCATCTCCGCTTCCATCGAAGTGATGCGGTCTTGATATTGCTGTTGCTGCTTCTGCAAGCTCTCGATCTGGGCTTTCAGAGCAGAGACATCATTATTGTTACTACTGTTGTCCTGGGCTAGAGCGATCGACCCAGTAAATAAAAAGGCGGCAGCCACCTTCGCACACAGGGGACCTGTGGGGGGACGTAACTTCATGTCTTGGTATTATTCCTTTGAGGTAAGAGTTAAGGCCGGTACCGGGTCATCAACATCAACGCGGCACCGATGTAAGCTCTCTTAGGAATTTGAGTTAACAAAGTCTAGCCGTAAAACTTCGAATCGGAAATACGGATAAATTTTTCCGATGGTTAGATAACCGGATAACTGCGCCTACAGCCGGCGTTGCCATACGCAAACCATCTTGCATTCGGACTGAGAATCCTTTACAACAGCCGAACCAGCCGCAGTTAGTATCTAATTTTAAAATCGGCTTATCTGTTCGTCCGAATGTTGTGTCCAACCGTTCCGATTACTTATCTGTTAGTCCGATTTCTAGTCCTTTTTAGACCGCGTGTTAGTTATTAATGTCAGTAAATTACCAAGATGAGTAATAGTTGGCGAACAGTATCGCAATTTACTGTCTACTTTACCTTGACTTTATTGGATCCGACGAAGAGATAAAGCCGGTTAGTCGTTCAGGTCAGCCAGGGCCAGCACGGATATGCAGATTCTTAGAGCAAGAGGAGCGTTGCCAGGATTGAAGGTGGTTAATGTGGAGAAGATTCTCCCGGAGGTCATCGATTTGGGTGAACATCGAGAAGCAGCGAATCGGCGTTATCGGGATCACTCACCAAATCATTGGCTCCTCATGTACCTGATCGAAGGTACCAGCCGGGTCGGACTAGAAGGAGAGCCAGAGGTCTCGCTGCGTGCTGGTTCGATCGCGTGCGTCCCACCCAATTCAAGTCGTTCGTGGCAATACGGTCCGGAACCGAAGCACCATGTATTGTGGCTTGCTTTTGAGTTGCGAGCTATTCAAAGTCGTTACCCCGAATGGAAGCTTGCTCAGGCTTTGCATCGCGTTCACTTCGCTCACGATCTGATGCATCTGGAACGCTACTTTCTTCAGGTGATACGAGAGGCAACCACGCCTTGCCTTCACCAGGCATGCGGGCTGCAACTGGCACTCGATAGCTTGGTCTTGGAAGTGGTCCGAGCCTTCACCGAACCAAGAAAAATTCTGTCTCTAGTCTCGGTTCATCCGGCTATTTCCAAGGCTCTAGGAATGCTCCAGACCAGATTCAGGAAGAATTGGACCTTGAACGAACTAGCCGGGGAAGTTGGACTCTCCCGAAGCCGGCTCGCCGAGCTCTTCAATCTCGAGGCGGGCTGCACGATCCACAAATATCTTACTAAAGTAAGAGTCCGGCATGCGGAAACTCTGCTAAGCCATTCAGTCCTGCCGATCGGCGAAATCGCCTCGGAGTGCGGCTTCGCCACGATCCAACATTTTTCTCGCGTTTTCAAAGAGGTGAACGGCCACGCTCCGATGATCTTTCGTCGCCGATGCGAGGACCGTGACTTTGGAGAACCTTTGCTGCTGCCCTCGGCATCGTGAGACACCTGTATCTTAGTTCTTGCGCTCGCAACAGACTGGAATACCCGACCAAACGTGCGGCCGGCGTCGCCTGGAGGGGAGCCGCTTTGTAGGTTGGCAACTAAATCGGTTGGCAGCAGGCGGCTCCCGGGAGCGACCCTTGGTAATGTTTTGTCCAGCGCCTCGGCTACCTGGCCTGTCGATTCCGGCAAAGGAGATAGATCTGCGACACGTGGAGTTATTCGCGGGAGCCGCCTGCTAGCAACTTCAAGAGCTGCCAGCCTACAAAGCGGCTCCCCTCCAAAGCTGGGCGGCGACGCACATATCACGGGCTACAAAACCTTCGAACACGAGGATGAATCGGCTCTACTCCCTATCGACTCGGCACGCGTAACATCCCGGCTTGGCAAAGTGTACGTGCAAAAACAGGACGGCCGGATTTTCGAAGAACTTGGCAATGATTTCCTCGGCTCGGTTCCCTTCGATTACATCAGCGCCAACCAACATATCGTTCCCGTCGAAAGCCCGGATCGATAACAAGCGGCTTCTCAGCATTTCCGGGAGCGAATCGGAGTAGGACGCTGCCGTCGTTGCCGCTCTGCGAACATAGACCGCGTGGGTGCTACGATATGGAGATTCCGACGGTAGATGCACAAAGTTAGTCAGGATCACTTCATCCCCCGCTTCGGCATCTTGCAATGACACTCGACATGGGAAACCGGGTTTAGTATCGGCCACCAGCCGTCGGGTGAGCCGCTTTTCTAATTGGTCGTCCGACAAGTTGAATAAGGCTTCAAACGGTTCCGGAGAAAGCCCACGGACTGTGAAATGAACTGATTCGGTCTTAGTCATGGACCAATCTCGGTCCCCACACCCACAAAACGACCCGATTCTTGCTCCAGCCTGCGCCTCTAAAAAATGCGCAGGCATTCTTTTGGAGGCGCAGGCTACAGCGGCACGCTGAGCTGAACTCCTAACACAACCTCGTTTGTAGCGTTATGGTAGCCGCCGGGATTGATAATCCACTGAAGATCCGGCTGAATGTTTGCCCCGTGGAAAACGTCGAACGAGTAGAAAATTTCCTCTACCCATTCGTTATTTTGTACGTCGAAGCCAGAACCAGGATGAGTGTTGATGTATTCCCTCTCGGCGTTCCGTACACTGCCGGAAACGCGGTTCCAACCCGTTGCTATGCCAACGGAATCGTAGGGTCGCTTCGACCAAGGACCCCAGTAGTAGAGTCCAGTGAATATTTGGCCCTGTTGAAACGAGGTCCGAGGATCTAGCCAAATAGTCCCTGCAAAGGCACTCAAACCAGTCTTTGGTCGACTCGGATCCGGAGCAGTAAGCTGTTGGAAAACACTAGCATAAACACCCCAGTCTCCTGTGAACGTGCTGCCCAGGAGGGCCGCCGAACCCGGTGCACCGGCGAGCACGCTTTTGGCGGCTCCGGTGGTTTCTGTATGGTTTGTATTCCCGAAGGCTCCCAGCACCCAAAATCCCGGTAGCTTTTGCCCGCAAATATCCACTTTCGGTTTCCAATCGATTTCGAACGGGATAATGGCTCCGCTGGTCCCGCCCGGATTATCGACTCGAAGGTAGTATTGGCTGGAAATCCAATAGTTGTTGAAAGCAAAGAGGCCAACTCTGAAGGATAAGTCCTTGGTGGCGTTCCACTGGAAATCCGTTCCCCATTGGCTCACCGGCCAAGTGAACATGCTATAACCCGCCACGTTACCGGTGATCCCTGCTGTGAACGTCAGGTTTTCAAATGGGAAAGCGTAATAGCCTCCGAATTCCTGACTCATGTTCATCAAACCGACTTTAAATTCGAACGTGTCACTAAGCAGGGTCTGTTTGAACCACATGCTGGTGATGCGCCAGGTTTGGCCTCGTCCCCACACTTCCTGAATCAGTTGGATGGTATTGGGATTCTGGATATTGCCCAGATTGTTTCCAGTACGCTTGGTGACATAGAACTCGAAACTGCCGCCTTCCCAACAGAGCAATTTTTCTAAATTTAAATCGATTCCGAAAAGGGCCTGATCCGTATAAGCCCATGCCTGACCACTGTTTTTCGCATTACCGGCGAAAGTGTCCTTACCTCCGCTGACGTTGCTGGCCGTCTCACTGAAATAATCGATGTTAAAATCGACACCCCAGTTGTGGAGAAGGGTACGCAATCCCCACCAGTCGCCGGTCACGTATCTATCCCAATACTCCCTACCTTCTTCCGGCGTCAGATGCATCGAGGGATCAAAGGCGATAGGATTGGCAGGCGCGGTGCCGGAAGAAATCGCGTTTGCAGCCGACATTGGGGGCGGTGGAGGAGAGGGAGGGTTGGTGACAGAGGGAGGGTTGGTTTGACTTGAATCGTCAGCCGCAAAAGCGGGTAGGGAACAGATACAGAGCAACCCGATGGCAATAGGAACCGCTCTGTCAGTCAGCGGTGAAACTGAATTCCTTTTCACGAGGTAGATCTCCTTGGTTAGGGTCAGCCCAGGGTCCTGCTCGACCTGAGCCAGGTCTCCCGATCGCTGGGCCGAGAAAGTTTCGGACTCACTTTGGTTAATTTCAACTACTTAAATACGAACTACTTAAAATCGCTCTGTGCCTGCCCATACATTCCCCGCTGACTCCAAGGCGTAGTTCTGCTGCCCCCCCGGATGGGTGCCGCCTGTACTAAGGAACAGTCCGCTTCCCCGGCCACACCGATAGAGGTCTTGCTCCATTACCGAGCAATTTTCCTCTCGAAGAGACGTCCTAATTCGCCGGTCTGTGCTCGCATATCAGACTTCGCCAGATTTTACCAATCAGCTTTCCCCCCTTCGACGCGCCTGGCTTGAGCTTGTCGAAAGCAAACGCGGGGCTGCATTGAGCTCGTCGAGATGCCTGCATCGAGCTCGTCGAGATGCTCAGGGTAGGCTTCCCACAAAAAGAGCGCCTCCACTTGCCTTCAAAGCGGAGGCGCCCGTCAATAGCCCGGTTAGTTTCCCCAAACCACCAGACTAAATTGTCCATCCTGGCACTGCATTCTGTGGTCAGCTAAAACCCAAATAAAGTTCGAATTTAACCGAACAGTACCTGACCGTTCTCAACTCATTTCTGGGCATTGTCGAGTGCTGCAGGGTGGTTTCAGACGGATAGACACTTTTTCCCGATGATTAGATACAAAGCATTAATGCAGCAATACTTATACAAATCAGGTATCAATTTTCACAGAAAATATAAATCGCATTTCCATTGATAGATCGACCATTAGCCGGCAGGCGTTGTCCTGGCGGCGGCTGTGTCGGATGGGGTCAAAATCTGCCCATTAATGCGCAACGACCAATCCCGACGGTATTCTGCGGCCGTCGATCCGGATTGTTGACGAAAAATCCGAGCGAAATGCTGGCTGGTTGCAAAACCGCAATCCTCAGCAATCTCGCCGATACTCAGGCTCGACTCCTTCAACAACGTCTGAGCATGCTCCACCCGGACCTTATTGAGGACCTTGTGAATCGAGCTGCCGACCTGTCGACAAAACAATTGGGCTAAACGGGACCGAGACATTCCCGACTCGCTGGCCAGCCGCTCGAGGGACCAATTCTCCCGGAACCGTGTCTGCAGAAGGTTCAAAGCGCGCGAAACCGCCGGATGCACGACAACATTTGCCGCTCTTCTATCCCCGTCAGTGCCAGCTCTGACAATCTCTAGAAGCAAAGCGTCCACGCCCAGGCGGAGCGCTGCCGCTTGATAGTGAGATGGGGTAGCGGCTTCAGTGACGATCCGGGCAAACAGCTGTTCAAACTGATAGACCTCGTGAAGAACCACAACTTCTCGCAAAAGGCCTCTCAAGTTCCACTCGGAATGCCGAGCGATGATGGCGGGAAAATGCAAACCAAGGCAGAGACGACGATGGCGCGCTTCGGTTCCTTGGCGAAGCCAATGCTCGGTCCCGGTAGTCACGCTCCAAAACGACCCGGCGCTCAGCTGGAACCCGCGCCCTCCGGTGACATAAAGCTCGCTGGTTCCTTCGGCGACGTAACCTACTTCCCAGTAACGATGTTGATGTCCCTCCTCTTGCCATCCAGGCGACTCTCGGTGCTCGCCGAAATCTACTACCTCAGAAACTATCTGATTTAGCGCAACGGCATGAAAGCCGTTGATTACTCCTTTGGGCGTAACAGTTTGCATTCTGCCGGTCTTACCGCACCCACCAGTTACCGCGGGGATACGGTGATCACCTCCGCGACGGGCTCCAGGACTGGTTTAGCAGAATCTGTTCCTGACTCGGTTACAAACAAGTCTCACCTTCATGTCAGAGCATTTCCTCCATCGTAAGCTGGTCCGCTACGACCCGGTTTGTCGAAAACCCAGACAGCAGCGGTTCTGTTCAAATAGGTTTAACAAATCAGCCCGCTCGTCAAGTTTCGCGGATTCAGATTGCTAACTGCATTCTGGAATTAGCTATTTGCAAAACGAAATGCAGGGAAACTTTTTGGAGCGGCCATCTATAGCGGCCCGGCGGCTGCAGTTGCCGCGAAGCGGCTTAAGATCATAGCCCAGGGCCGAAAGCGCGCCGCGAGGACGTGTTACAACCCTTAGGGTGCGTTTTCGCTCGCGATCGTAATACGTCCTCAACTTCGGTAACAACGGATCGCGAGGACGCGATCCCTCCCGGGCGATGGGCCTACACACAATGCGACCCGCGCCTGGCACAATCTCAAACCAAAAAATTCTTGTCCAAATTGCGCCGGCTCATTCGTCGCAATCTGAAAGCTACTGGCCATTGGCCGCTAACTAAAAGGACAAACCTCATGATCGCCACTGAGACTGATATCAATTTTCGCAACGTCGTTTCCCGAACCGAGTGGCTTAAAGCCCGACTCGAACTACTCGAGAAAGAGAAAACGCTAACGCGCACCCGAGACCAGATTAATACGGCGCGGCGCGAGTTGCCAATGGTCCGGATCGACGAGAATTACGTCTTCAACAGTACTGACGGCCCGAAATCTCTATCGGACTTGTTCGAGGGACGTTTACAGCTCGTTGTGTACCACTTCATGTGGCATTGGGAAAACGGCCAGGCGCTGAACGACCCATGCCCGGGTTGCTCAGGCTGGGCCGACCAGGTCACCCGTGGTCACTTCAATATTTTACACTCACGCAATACCACCTTAGCGCTCATTTCGCGGGCTCCACTCGCGACGATCTTGGCTTTCAAGGAGCGCATGGGCTGGACCATACCCTGGTACTCTTCTTTCGGGAGCTCGTTCAACTACGATTTTCACGTTAGCCTCGACGAGGCCGTCACTCCCATGACCTACAACTATCGCACACCAGAGGAACACGAACGCGCTGGCACATCGGGTTACCTTGAGGGCCAGCAACCGTTTGATTTACCCGGGATCAGCTGTTTTCTCCGCATGGATATCGAAGTTTTTCACAGTTATTCCAGCTACGGTCGCGGGAGCGAAGCGGCAGGCGGCGGAGCGTATCTCCTCGATCTGACAGCCCTTGGCCGACAGGAAGACTGGGAAGAGCCTCAGGGAAGATCGGTTGGCAAGAGCCTACCGCCAAGGCCCGACCTGAACCCTTATCCCGATCAATATTAACGAGGGGGAACGCCGCGAACGCACGTGACCGCCGCGAACCCGGTAGGGCGAACTTCTCGGCGCGCCCAGGATTCTGAACTCAGACTGGAAAAAATCGCGCCGGTTTTGAGCCGTTCCGTGAAGCTGTTACACGCACGGCGCGGCTCACACGGAGCGTCGCATCCAAACCTGCATCTCGCCAGGTTCACGATTTGCCCAGGCGTAGTACGGAATCGCACACAGCTCGACCGGCTCGGTCGTAGGAGGATGCTCGGTGTAAAGCGCGTCTGGACCATTCGTTTCCTTAACAGCGCCCCCTTTCAATACGGTGATGCCACCCAACAAATCATTGGCTTCAACTGGGCGGAAGTCCGCTTCTGAGGGCAGCACGTACCGATCCAGATCCGGCCCATTATCCGCCTGCTCAATACAGTAGACCAGCGGCCCTCGAGTTAAAGCCGTGCGCCCTCGATCGGCTTCGACGTCAAAGCGGGCAAACTTCTGGCGTACCGGCATTTCGAAATCTAATTCGATCCTGTCACCGTTGTTCCAGACTCTACGCAAATACACATAACCCTTCTCAGCTTCGGTGCTTTGGGATTGACCGTTGATTTTGAGCGCGGTTTTGCCGGACCATCCCGGAACCCGAAGCACAAGTGTTTTGTCACTCGGAGCTTCGGTAGCAATCTCGATAGAATTGTGACCCGCGAACGGTAGACCGCTTTGAATCGATAGACGAATACCGGGGAACGAAGCCTCACAACTCACATACTGGTGTATCGCGATTCCTTCTGATCCTTCGCTCAGGAGATAGCCGGAAAGCGAGCTAATTACCCGCGCCAAATTCTGCGGGCAACACGGGCACCACCACGGCCAAGCAACCCGGTGATGTGCTCCCCGGCTCGTCAGTGGATTGTCATAAAAGAAGGATTCACCATCCAGGCCGACCCCGGAAAGGATACAATTGTAAAGCGCCAGCTCCATGACATCGGTGAACTCCGAATCCAGCCGGGTCTGTACCAGCCGATGGCCGAACAGGAATAACCCAATCGAAGCGCACGTTTCGGCATAGGCTTTTTCGTTTGGAAGATCGAAATCGCGCGTAAAACCCTCATTTTCGGACGCGGACCCGATACCGCCGGTCAAGTAGAGCTTCGTATCAATCACATCACGCCAGAGACGTTCAGCAGTCTCTAACAGGCTCGCATCCTTGGTCGCTACGCCGACATCGACTACCGCCGACAACAGATACATGGCCCGCACCGCATGACCGACCACCTTGGTCTGCTGGCGGATCGGCTCATGTGCTTGCATGTAGGCATAGGGCGAACCCGGATGGTTCGGACGAAATTCGCGTCTATCCAATCGTTCAATCGCTTCGCGCTCGAAGTAGTTAGGGGACGCACCTCTCTCGTCGATAAAGAATCGACTCAGTTCAAGATAGCGAACGTCACCGGTCAATCGATACAGCCGCATCAAAGCGAGCTCGATCTCGGGATGGCCGCAGTACCCATTCATCTTACCCGGGCCCTTACCAAAGCGCTCACACAAGAGATCTGCATAGCGCCGAGCGATACTCAACAAAGTATCCTTCCCGGTCGCTTCGTGGTGGACTACGGCCGCTTCAATCAAGTGCCCGGCACAATAAAGTTCGTGTAAATCTCGTAGATTCTTGAACCGGTGACGAGGGCGCCAGGTGAGAATATGGCTATTAACATAGCCGTCCGGCTGCTGAGCCCGCTCGAATCGCGCGATAATGTCATCCACCAGTTTTTCCAATTCCGGATCCTGCGTCTGCTGGAGCCGGGCCGCAGCGGCTTCCAACCACTTCGCCAAATCGGAATCCCAGAAAATGCTCCCGCCCCAATACCAATCATCACCGACAGCGCGACCCCGATGCATCTTCTGATCCAGAGCCAACGCATCTATTTGACCTTCGCCCTGGAGCTGGCGGAATTCATGAAAAAGCGTGGTGCTCCCTATTAAGTCCCTCCACCGTTTCCAAAAGCCGTCGACGATCGTAACTCTGCTAGGGGGGACCGGAGACCAACTCGCTTCCATGAAACACTTTTCATTGCGAGACATGGAACCACAACTTAACTGATCCGTAGAAAGGCGGCACAATTCCGACCTCAGCAAACCAGGGGCTGGGAGCTAGAATCTTGGAGCTAGGAGGGGCGGGTGGGCGTTGGTGGGGCGAGGCTCCCGAATGGCCTGAAACATCAAGCGAAGATCCGGATTTGGTGAAACCGATGAGTGTGCTTCACCAACTGGCGTGCCGAGCCGCGTCCCAGCATCCGCCATGCTACGGGCGTAGCGAAAAGCTCGGCGAATGGTCGACTCAGTAGGAGGGCGGTATACGGGCCCAGGTGGCAAACGCTCGACACGGCTCGGCAGCGCACAGACACAATGCACCGATGATTTCGGCATACTCAGTCCCCGGCGAAACGTTTCAGGCCTCCAGGGAGCCTCGCCCCACCAGAGTTGACGCCAATGGCCCCGTGCCGGACGATCTCCCTGAACCCAGCCACCTTTCACCTTTCACTATCACTTCCCTTCACCCCCCTTCCCCCTCCCAATGCCCGCTCCACCGAACCAGCTGGTGATATCAACTCAAACGGCACTCTCGGCCTCAAACGGCGGACTGTTCATTGCGCCTGGTTACGTTTTACATCCAGAGCGCGAATTGGCTTCGTTCGAGCTGATCTTTGTTCGTTCCGGTGTCCTCCGGCTGTGGGAGCGGTCCCACGCTCTCGCGCCCCACGGAGAGAGTCAGAATCGATTCGAAATTTCGCCTGGCCATACTTTGATCTTGTGGCCCGGCCGGAGACACGGACCCAGCACGCCGTACGAGCCAAAGACATCATTTTATTGGCTACATTTCGAAGTCGACTCTGCGCCCGCGGCAGCCGGCGCCGTGGTACCTCAGGTTGCAAACGTCCCTCGGCCGTTACGGCTAGTCGAATTATTCAGGCGATTTCTTGACGACCAAGAGAACGACGATTTGGAACCGAACTATGCCGCAACGCTGGTAAAGCTGATGTTGCTGGAGATTGCCCAACAGGATCGCGCGAAACACGGGAAACGCGGGCAACTGCCCGCGCGCAAACTAGCCGCCACCGCCCAAGTCGCGATTGGTAAGAGATTTCGAGAACCGATCACAACTTCGGAGATCGCCCGGACTCTGCATTGCAACCCGGACTACCTGGGCCGGGTCTATCGGGAAACATTTGGGCATAGCCTTACGACCGGAATCCACCAAGCGCGGATGCATCACGCCAAGAATCTTTTATTGCTCAGCTCACTAAACGTGAAAGAGATCTCCGCAGCCTGCGGTTACGAGAACCCGGATTATTTCAGGCGCATGTTCCGCCGATTTTTCGATATGCAACCGAACCAGTTCCGGTCGTTGCATCCGCGGCAGCATACGAACGCGGCTTAGCCGCGTTCGGTGATGAGAAGTGAGAAGTGATTAGTGAGAGGTGATTGGTAGCAGCGGTCGCGCTACTTCTCACTTCTCACCTCTCACCAATCATTTCTCACCTCTCACCTCCACCCACCTCCCCTGCTCGGCACTCTCAATCGCCGCCAAGACCATCGCTAGGCTGTGAATGTTGTCGGAGGAGCGAGTCTCCGGAGGCGGCCCACCATCGAGTGCCGATATAAATTGGTGCATCACACTGAAGTGACCGCGCGTTTGGGTTGGATCTGGTTCGACGGATGGGAGCACTGTTTCCATCTCTTTCAGGAACGCGTTGGGTTGGGCTGTCAGATGATCTGCTGGCAGTCTTTCGGCCTTTAGGTCTTCGCCTCCGTCCCAAATCAAAGTTCCTTTGGCGCCGATAACTCGCCAAACGCCTTCCCACGAAGTCCGGAACCCATCGGCACACCAGCTAGCACGGTAGGAAAACCGGACACCTCCGCTCATCCGAAACACCGCGACTACGGAAGGTCCGCTCGCGTACCAGGAATTCTTGGGGATCCACTCTTCGCAGAACACGGCTTCGGCGTTTAGCCCGGTTACAAATCGCGCCGCGTCAAATGCATGAATGGCCATATCGGCCAGGAGAACATGAGGCATGACCTCCCGAAAACCGCCAAAATGAGGAGCAATAAAAAAATCGACGTGAACAGTGGTCAATTCTCCGATGGCCCCTTGAAGCAACATCTCGCGCAGCTGCCTTATCCGGCGATTGAAACGGCGGTTCTGGAGAACGACGTGCAGCTTTCCGGCGTTCTCAGCCAATGCGACTAGGTCCGCTGCGTCTTGAAAGTTTAAGGCCAAAGGCTTCTCCTCGAGCACATGCAATCCGGCAGTCAGCGCGGCGGAGGACACTTCTTTGTGCGCGGCTGGGATGGTGCAATCAAACAAAGCATCGGCCGGAACCTCCCGAATTGCAGTCTTAAGGTCGGTGTAGACCGGCACATCCAAGTTGAATTCTTGGGCTCGAAGCCGGGCATTCTTCTCTTCGATGTCGACCAAGGCCCTGATTTGGATGCCCAACTCAGCCGCCGGCCGGAGCCAATTTGGGCTCATCGCCCCACAACCGACATGGATAGCACGCATGACTGAGTTTTAAGTTATAGGTTTTAAGTTTCAGGTTTTAAGTTCGGGGGCGCAGACCGGAAGGGTAGGTCGCGCAGTAAGAGCCTCTTAACGTAAAACTTACAACCTAAAACCTAAAAACTCGTAACTTGTAAGTGGGAACCGGCGATGAGCAGACTCCCCCAAAAACAGCATCACCACCGGTTCCCAAGGCTAAGGATGACAGCAATTACTTCTTCGCTGCAAGTGGCTTAATCTTGGCAGCTGCTTCCGCTAGGGCGGCATCGACGGTTTTCTGGCCGGTAAGCGCTTGCTGGATAGCCGTGCGCGCGTCCAGAGAAACTTTAGTGTAGGCCGCTCCGCCTTCTTCCGGCCGGGCGCGAGCTGTATCCATTTGCAGAACAAAAGGCTGTAATTCGGGATTCGCCTCACCCTGTTTTTGGGCCACGGTGCGCACAGAAGAAATGTAATTGAATGTATTACACAATTTCTCCAGGCGATCCGCATCCTGAACAAACTCGATGAATTTCATGGCTGCCGCTTCCACCTTCGGGTCGCCCTTCATGACACACCACACCTCGCCTCCCAACGGGACCACCGGTTTCCCGCCTTCTTTCGGCACTGGGATTGGGGTGACCTCGAAGTCAAGTCCGCTCTTGTGCACTTGGCCTAGCATCCACGGGCCCATCACCATCATCGCTGCTTGCCCGCTGATGAACTGGTTGGCCACATCTCCTTGGTTCCAATTCACTACGTCCTTGGATACCGACCCTTTTTGCACGAGATCAACCCAAAGCTGTAATGCTTGCTTAGCCGGTGCTGCGTTTAGGTCGAGTAGGCTACCGCCGTTGCTCCATAGAAATGGTTCCCATTGCCAGGTGGCTTCTTCGGTGTTCGTTGCCGAAAACACCAGGCCATAAACCGGGCTCTTGGTGAGCTTAGCGGCGTCTGCCGTCAATTCGTCCCAGGTCTTGGGCGGGTCCGTAATCTCGGCGTCGCTCAGCATCTTCTTATTGGAGAAAATAGCGAGACTGTTACTGCCGATCGGTACCCCGTAAACCTTTTCGCCTTCGGTGACCGAATGTTTCGGCCCGGGGTAGGTGTCCTTCCAGGTTGGCAACTTCGCGACACTTGCGCTGATGTCCTTCAGGACGCCAGACTTGGCAATGAACCTGACATCCGGGTTATCAATACAAGAAATCCCTGGCGGCTTGTGCACGGCGGCCATCTGCAGGGTGCGGCTGACCAGTTCCGCAAATGGGATGTAAGTGAACTTAATTTTGATATCAGGGTTGGCCGCCTCGAAATCCTTTTGGATATCGGCCAAACCTTGGAGCTGGTCCGGGACGTTGAAGTAATGGACGATTTCAACCGTGGTTTCCGCTCGCGCGGCGCCAAGGCAGACAAGGACGGAGCTACAAATCAGAAATCTCCGCCAGAGCGGAAATGTTCTAGAGGGTGGTTTTAGGGGCATTTTATCGGGTATTTTTGATGTTTGGGGGAAAGTGGTTTGGAGTACGTCTTATCTTCGCTGCAGGAAGAGCTGGAACAGGTTCAAACTGAGGATTAAGGCAACAATCACGGTGGCGATAGCGGCGGCTTGTCCAAAATTCAAGATCGAAAAACCAACTTGATAGGCGTAGGTCGAAAGCAGATGGCTCGTGTTGGCCGGCCCGCCGCCCGTCATGATCCAGACCAGATCAAACACCTTAACGGTGTAGATGGTGCCTAACATCAGTACCGCCACCGTCACCGGTTTCAAGATCGGCAAGGTAATGTGACCAACCCGGCGCCAGTAACTCGCCCCGTCAATACGAGCCGCTTCGTAGATCTCCAGCGGAACATTGCAGACGCCTGAGTACAGCAAGATAAAATTGAATGGGAACCCGATCCAAATGTTCGCCACGATGGTGGCAGCTAATGCGAACCCGGGTGACGCCAACCAGGCAACCGTTGGAAGTCCAAGTAAATGCGCGATTTGGTTAATCGGGCCAACCTCATTGAACAAACCCTTGAAAGTATTGGCCGCCGTTAGAACTGGTGCGATCCAAGGAATCAGCAGCAACGCAACCAACACGTTCTTGAGCGGGAACCGATTCTGAAAAAACAGCGCAAGCAGGAAGCCGATCGTGAATTGAAAAAGAATGCTGCAAAAAGTGAAGATGACCGTGTTCTCAAGCGCCTGCCAAAAAGTGGAGCTGGTAAGAACCTGCTGGTAGTTGCTGAGGCCATTGAACGGCATATCGCCGCTCACAAACGTTTCTACGGTGGCGTCACGAAAGCTGAGCGCCAAGCTGTACAAAACGGGATAAACGAGCAGCAAGAGACCAAATACGGCGATCGGCAGAATAAAAGTGTAGGAGGCCAGAGCGCGTCGCCAGGGAGCTCGGCGCCGCGGAACTATTCGAGCTTCGGTCCCGGGGACAACCGCCGTGCGCGCTTCAATGGCCTCCAATTGTTTCATAGATCCCTTTGCCTAGTGCAACGCGCCGCGGGTGAAACCAGCCACAATGAACCGACTGGCGGCTATCACAAAAAACGCTGCTGGAAGAGCCGTCAACAAACTGCCAGGCAACAGGAAACTCCAATCGATGCCATATACGCCGACAGCTTTGTACAACTCGAGGGTGAGCGGTTGTAACCCGGATTCGGTAATCAGACTCAAAGCGAAAATCAGATCGCCCCACGGCATCAAGAAGCTAAAGATGGCGACCGTAATCATGCCGGTCATCGTAACCGGCATAACGATCGAGAAAAACGCGCGCCATTGTCCCGCCCCGTCGACCTGCGCCGCTTCAACCAACTGATAAGGAAACTCACGGAGATAAGCGCCCAGCATGATGAGCGCAAACGGGACCGTGAAAGTCATGTCCCCCAGAATCAGGCCCGGTAAGGTGTTGACCAGGTCCGTCCGGGAAAAGAGAACGAACAACGGGATAACAAAAACAATTGCCGGGAGCATTTGGCTCGTCAGCATGAAAGAGAGAATGGCGCCGCGGCCACGAACTTTTAGCCACACTATCGCGTAGGCAGCAGGGGCAGTGATGAGCAGCGTTAAAGCTGAGGTGCAAACGCTAACGATGGCGCTGGTAGCGAAGTGCGGCAAAAGCCTAACGACGGCGTTTGACCAATTCTGAAACATGAACTGGTGGGGCCAAATAGAGAAATGCGGGCTAAACAGCTCGCGTTGGGTCATGAAACTTCCCGATAGAACCCAGTAAAGCGGCGAAAGCAAGATCACCGTAATGACGACGCCCACGACGGTATATGACCAAGGTGACCTAAGTGCCGGGGGACGCATCGTGTATATGTACGCCAGTAAAAACTGTAGTCACAACCTTATTAGAGCGTAGAAAAACCGGACAATTCCGACTCGCTGTCGGCGTGTGGGCGAACAAACGTGGTGGGGCGAGGCTCCCGAATTACCTCAAACGTCCAAACAGAGAGGCACGTTTGCCTAAAGCGAGAATGTACTTCACCGACTGACGTGCCGAGCCGCTCCCAGCGTGAGCCACGGTCCCTGATCGTTGGAATATTTGAGAGCTCAGTTGAAATCGTCGGGGGCGCTGCCGATGAGAGGGTAGCACGCCCTGGGACACGGCTCGGCACGCCAGTTGGCACAGCCCACCCTCGGTTTTAGCCAAATCGAAGTCTTCGTTTGAACTTTGGCGTGATTCGGGAGCCTCGCCCCACCAACGCATCACGCTCCCCAAATCCTCCTCAACGGACCATCCGCTCCATACACAGGGTCGTTATCCGGGACCGGTAGAGCAGCGATGTTTCTGTCCGCTTGTGGCCGTTCTCCCGGTTTGCCGGTCAACAAATCCCAATGACGGCCGTCAGGGTAGGCGCCGACCACGCCGAAGTCGTCGCTGGCGCCAAGATTCTTATGCCCAACGCCGGCCGGGATCACGATCACGTCCCCTGCTCGTACCTCAAAATCTTCCCCTTGCTCTCCACCAAGCCGAACCTTGGCTGAACCGGAGTACACACCTAATACTTCGTGGCTGGTGCTGTGATAATGATGAAACGGGTAAATACCGTTTCGCCAGGAGTTGGTCCAATTATTGGCCGCAAACAGTTGCACGACTCGCGTTGCCGGCTCGTTGTCGCCGGTCGGCAGAACTCCCTGGTACAAAAGCAGGTGGAGTCGATTGTTCGGAATTACGCCATCGTCTTTAAAGAGCGCAGTCTCAGGTTGTTTCATCATGCTTCCCTGTGCCAAAGCTCGCCGAACCGTTTGCAATGATCCAAGAGCAAGCATAACGGCCATCTTGAATGATTTCGTCAAGAATTGCCGGCGATAGGTCCCACGTCGGTCTTCCATTCCAAACCAAGATAATGCGAACGGAAATCTTGGCCAGCATTGGGTTATCCTACGAACCGGCGACGCGGGGGTACCCGAATGGGCGAGCGGGCGAAACGGCGAAGGGGCGACCTCACGGCTGAGCGCGTCTTTCACAACCCCCGGCTCGGCGGCTTTCAGGTGTTGCATCTCATTTGCCCATGAACCATCATTCCGCCCTGCGAGTCCCTTTAGGTTATCCGGGAGCCTCGCCCTACCGCACATGAGCTCAATCGAATTGTTGCTGGAAAACAATCGCACTTGGTCGCAGAGCATGACTTCAGATAAGCCCGATTACTTTCGTCGACTGGCAAAGCAGCAGTCCCCAAAATTCCTTTGGATCGGATGCGCTGACAGCAGAGTACCGGCAAACGAGGTCGTTGGTCTAATGCCCGGTGAATTGTTTGTCCATCGAAACGTAGCCAACTTGGTCTATGCGTCAGATCTAAACTGTCTTTCGGTCGTTCAATACGCGGTGGCAGTTCTTAAAGTAGAACATATCATCGTTTGCGGCCATTACGGTTGCGGCGGCGTCAAAGCAGCCATGTCCACCCAGCATCATGGTCTCATCGATAGTTGGCTCTCGAAGATTAAAGACTTATACGTCCGGAACCATAAGCATCTCGATTGTATCCCGGACCAGGAAGCCAGATCTGACCAGCTGTGCGAATTGAATGTGGTAGAACAAGTCGAAGCACTCAGCCGCACCGCGATTGTCCAAGATGCATGGTTCAGCGGACAAACCGTGGCCATCCATGGGTGGATCTACGGATTGAAGGATGGCCTGATCAAGGACCTCGGCGTCCGGATCAATCACCTCGAACAAGTTCCAGAACCCTATCGATTCCAGCGAGACGGGTGAGCGCTCGCAATGTGGACGGCGAGCTGTTTATGTCGTGAGGGCAGGCGCGGCAGGCGATACGGCGAAAGGGCGAAAGGGCGCGCGAAGCGCTGAAAGTGCGAAAGAATCGAGCTCTACTGAACGCGCCGCCTACGTCCACTACCTACGCGCCCATTCGCCCATTCGCCGTTTCGCCCTCTCGCCGGTTCGCACACATCCCTAATCATTCCTTCCGCTTCTTCCCTTCCCCTTCGACGGGGTCGCTTTCTGTTTCGGGGTTGGCTTTGGGGGTGGAGGCGCTTTAACGATCGTGGCGCTCACGAGTTTTCCGGAGCTATCCACCACCGCGGTAAAATCGAATTCTCGATCCGAATCTCCGAGATTAACTGCACCCGCGCAGACAATCTGCAGCTGAGCGTTAGAAAGCCATTTGGCGGATTTGTAAGTGGGCAGCGTTATTTTGCCCAATTTTGACGCGGAAACACCGAAGGACTTAGCCAGGTAGGGTTTCAAAGCATCGATATCATCATAGAAAAGCCGGACCACTTTCACTCCGGTGCGTAATTGGAGAACATCACGCCGGCCGGATTTATCGATCATGAGAGAGTTAGAGTTATCCGGTGAAGGCACCTGCAATATTTCGACTGCGGGCGCCGGCGCCAAAAGGCAGACAAGCAAAAGGCTAATGAAACAACAGGCTTTCATAAAATGAGAGTGGACTGGGGATGCAATAGAGCATTTTGCCGAACCAGTAGCCGTCTGGAAATATTAAATATCACCGTTGAGCGCTGCCTCGCTCACCACGGCCTCGCAAGCGAGGCAGCGCTCCACGGTTCCGACCTGGAAAACGGAAAGGGCGCACGAAACCGTGCGCCTTCCATCCTCAGTTCTAACGCCTGGCCTACTTTCCGTTCACCGGCCGTTTTCTCCTCCACGTTTCTTCAACGTACGCGGCGGCGTTGGGGAGCTTGAGGGCTTTAAAGGCGCCGGGCGATGACCCGTGTTGTTGTGCGTAGACTTATGGCCTTCGTTTTCCCCGCCCCCTCTGTGTGGATCGTAGACATGGGTCGTCTCCGTCGTCCCACTATGATGGCCCTCGTTGTGGCCTTCGCTACGATGGTGCGTAGGCGTAGGAGTAGGTTTGCTTCGATGGGCTATCTGGATTTGTGGAGGGGTCGGCGTCGGCTTTGGTGTCGGACTCGGCGTTGGCCGCGGAGTCGGGCTTGGCGTTGGCCGTGGGGTTGGTGTAGTCCGAGGCGTCGGGGTTGGTCGAGGAGTCGGAGTACTACCAGGACGTGGCGGCGTTGGCCAACGCGGAGTGGGTGTAGGATGTGGCCGTCTCGGAGGAGTTGGCCACGGATGGGGATGATGATGCCACGGCGGCCGCCACAAATTAGGCGGACAGAACCAGCCCGCACCAACCCAAACTACCCCAGTAACATCACCTGAATCAAAGACCGGAGCATCGGGTCCGCCAGGAGGGTCTGCGGTTACTCCAACCGGAATCGCTAAAAAAGCGGCTATCCGTCCATCTAAGGTGGTGCCAAAACCGACAATCCAACCTTGATTGTTAATACCATCCGCCACGTCCAACGCCGAAAACCCAGCTTTCCTCAGGTTGATTGCCGCCCGGGTCAGATCGAGCATGTTGCCATCGGTGTACACAAAGGCTCGCTTCTGATTCTCGCTATCGCTCTCACCCACAATCTGGCCGCTGTCGTTCAACGCTCGGGCATAACTGCATTTTTCAAATCCGTTCAGCGTGCCCAGATCCTGTATGGAATTACCCTTGAAGACAAAGGCATGCGTTGAACCGTTGCCGGTTTCGCTGTCACCAACAACTAAACCGTTCTGGTTAATCCCTAATGCTTCGCTCCCGGCGCCTCCCAACGTGCCGAGGTCGGTAAGATGACCGGAAACAAGTAGAAACGCATGCGTCGAACCGTCGTCTAAGTCGTATCGCCCTACAATCTGTCCGCCGGCATTAATCCCGTACGCGGTCTTTAAGGTGTCGGAGTTCTTGGCCGAGATCCCCAAGTCTTGTACACTGTCACCGCTAAAAAGCGCGGGCCGATGACTATCGCCATCCCCCTGGCTATCTCCCACAATTTGGCCAGACGCATTGATCGCAAAGGCCTCACTATTACTTCCACCAGGGAGAGTGCCTAGCGACGTGATCCCTTGATTTTGCGTATACAAGAATGCCAGCACATTATTATTACCATCTGCGCTGTAACCGACTATCTGGTTAGCATTGTTAATTGCGGTCGCGGCAGTTGCTTGTCCGCCTAACGAACCAAGATCCTTTATCGTACCGTCAAAATAGCTATACAAAAACGCATTGGATTCATTGTTCTGATAGCAGAATCCGACCACGTCGGCGTGATCATTCAATCCTAATGCCGTGCTGTTGCAGCTGTCCGGCGTGGGGATATGAATAATCTGGTATCGAGTTTGAGCCTGGGCAGCTCCCATCAATAAGCCGGCTAGAAGTAGTGAGCCCACACTCGCGGGCAGAAGCGTCAAAGCGCAAAGAACGGGGGTGATTATAGAAAAGAGAGGGCTCGTTCGCATCGTAATTACGTGCCTTAGAATGTCGGCCCAGGCGTCTTACGGGGCGGGAATGGTTGTGGATTGATGAACGGGTTTCCGCTGAAACGAACCGGCTTGTTCGGTACGCCCCGCGCATGGACCGGACCGGCGCCGGCAAACGGTGTTAAGCTTGCAAGCGGAACATCTGAAACTAGTGATCGACGATATAGTTTCATGATTGGTTAGTTCTTTTTTCTGGTAATGCTCGGGATGCCTAGACATAGGATTTCACTGACTGCGATGGGTCATTTGCCTGTTAAGCAGGTGCAATGCCGCAGTGTTAGAGAGAAGGCGTTTCCCCTCGGCAGATAACATATTTCGGAAAGGAAGGCGCGGTTTCCGCCGTTCCGAAATTGGCACGGACGTCCCAGATCCAGGACTCAGAGGCGCTAACTCGCCGTAGGCTCGTCAGCAATAGCAAATAGCAAATAGCAAATAGCAGATAGCAAATAGCAAATGCTCGCAGAAACAGCATCCGGCCGTTCGCGCTTCAATCTGCTATTTGCTACTTTCTATTTACTATTCCGAACGAGCCCAAGGCGAGTTGGGCGCTTGCCAGGCGCATCGGTCACCACAGTTCTGTTGCGCCGATTCGCGAACACCACAATAATAACGACTGCCACTAAAATGACGGCAGCGCCCAAGACGGTGCGACTATCCAGGGTTTCACCGGCGATCGCCCAACCGAGTAGAACGGCTACCGCCGGGTTCACGAACGCATAGGTCCCAACCAGAGCGGGTGAACAAACTCGAACCAGCCAGATATAAGCCGTAAATGCGATGATCGCGCCAAACACCACTATATAGAGCCACGCAAGCGATGATTCAGCAGTGACGCGGCTCCAGTTGAACCGGGCGGCTTCACCGGTCGAAACACTAACCAGGAGCAACAACGCGCCTCCACAAATCATTTGAATGCCGACGGCGACGATCGCGGATGAAGGGCGCGCAGCTTTTCTGGAATAAAGCGAACCGCCCGCCCAAACTGCAGCCGCCACGAGTAAAACGACAATTCCCGTGTACCAATTGAATCGGTCAGCCGGAGAAAGGTTCGCGTGGGTGCTGGGCCGAGATAATATCGACACTCCCAGCAATCCCAACCCCAACCCTACACAAATCATCCCGCTCGGACGCGGACCGGCTTTAGTGACCCACGCAAAGACGGTGAGGAAAACCGGAACGGTAGCAACGAGCAGCGCCGCAGTTCCCGAGGGCACATATTGTTCCGCAAAAGTAACGCCGCCGTTGCCCACCAGCAGCAAGCAACCGCCCACGATGACCGCTTCGCGCCATTCAACCAGCGAGGGCAATTTTGCGCCGCGTAAGAGCGCGAACAGAAACATCGCGCCTCCAGCCGCCAGATAACGAGTCCCGGCCATAAAAAAAGGAGGAATTGACGCAATCGCCAACCGGATCCCGAGATAGGTCGAACCCCAGATGACGTAGACCGTCAAGAGCGCGGTCAGTACCAGGACTGGATTCGGACTCGTTGTCTGTAAGGAAGAGGCTGACTTCGTGGTGCTCATGATTAGGAACGTCGTGTTCGCCGACCGGACCGGCTGTCCTCCGGCCAAATTCGGACCGCTGAGTCTCAAAACTACATTCTGGCAATTGAATAGATAGCCGAATGCGATTAATGTCTACAGGCTTTATCAGAATATCATTAAGAACGAACTCGGTTCAATCACCCATGCTGCAACGTATGCCACCCGATGACCTCAACCGAAAGCTATTAACGTTGCTTCGTGAAGATGCACGGACCAAATACGTCGAGCTGGGACGTACAGTTCACTTGTCGCCTCCGGCTGTCTTCGAACGAGTCAGGAAACTCGAAAAGTCGGGGACCATTCTTCGGTACACCGTCGACCTCGACCCGAAACTGCTTGAGTTGAGCATATGCGCGTTTGTCCAGATCCGGATCCTTGATGACGTCACCTCTGAAGAGGTGGCAGAGCGGCTAACCGCGTATCGTGAAGTCGAGGAATGCCATTCGATCGCGGGAGAAGATTGTTTATTGACCAAGGTCAGAACAACGGACACCGCCGCCCTGACCCGCCTTCTCGTCGAAATGAAAAAGATACCTGGCGTACAACGAACGCTGACCACGATTGTGCTATCGACTCATTTCGAGCGCGGGATACAGCCGTGACCAACGAGGAGCTAGGAGCGTGCTGCCCGGAGCGATGGCAATCGTCGTCGTCCTCGTCCTCGAAAAGCGATTCTTTCCCACGGCGTGGCAAAACCTTGGAATCTCGGCCGCTGGGGAAAATTCACTCTAAGGACCGATGCAAATCAGCGAGCTAACACGCTACTTTCGAGGACGAGGACGAGAACGATTGCGATAGAGCCACGACGCAACGTCCTGGCTCCTAGATTCTAGCTCCCAGCTCCTATGTTCTCATCAATCGCTTGTACGCACCCTCACCCCTCAACCCATTCTCCATCGCGACGGTTATATTCCTTCTCCAAAGGCTTCACTTCTTTGATTGTCCGCTCCAGTTCTTCGGCGGCGTTCGCTTCCGGCATAGCATCGGTTACGAACCCGTCCTGATTAAAGAAAGCCTGTTCTTGTCGTTCGATGGCAGCCCTATCCCCTGGAGCCGCTTCATCAGCGATTCCAGTGTCCTGCGGCAACGCTTCTTCCGGGCGTACGTCTTTGATAGCACTGACCCGGTGTAGCGGAATAGAAACACCGTAATAAGCATTGATTGCCTGTTTTTCGACGTCGGACAGCTCGGCTTTCGGGTTATATCGAGGCGCCTGTTTTAAAAATTCGGCAGGAAATTCTACTCGAACAACCGCCTGACCTTGATCAACCTGGACATTGCGTGCCGGTATCAAATGGGTGCTACGAAAAAGCCAGCCGCTCCTCAGTCCCATGAATTCCACGCGACGTGTGCTCGGATCAACCCAGGTTCCGGCAATAGAACCGATTCTCTCTCCCTGCTCATCCACGACGTTTAGTCCGATCAAACCGCGCGCTTCGCGCTCAGCAAATGAGTCCAGACCTTTCATTTCAAGACTAGTTCGCATCTCGGCCTCGGCTGGGTTTTCCAACGAATTTCAGCACAGAGACAAAGAGATCACGGAGAAGTCTAACAAAGATTTGATTTTGGGTTGCTCTCTATGTCCTTTGTGTCTCTGTGGTGAATTTAAGCCCCATGAGCTTCTCCATCGACACCATCGACCATCTAGTTCTAAACGTTAAGGATGTTGAAGAGAGCGCCGCGTGGTACGTCCGCGCGCTTGGCATGCAACGTATCACCTTCGAATCGGGATCAGGCGTACGCGTAGCCCTGCAGTTCGGTAATCACAAAATCAATCTACGACCTGCTGACTTCGATACAGTCACGTGGTTCACCAGTGCGGCTCCAGCGACTGGAAGCGCCGACCTCTGCTTCGTGACCAAATCAGGCCCGGCGACAGTGAAGGCACACTGGATCGAACAAAGTATTGCGATAGAGGAAGGGCCAGTAAAACGCGCCGGCGCACGCGGCTCGATGACGTCAGTGTATTGCCGCGATCCCGACGGGAACCTAATCGAGGTGGCAAGTTACGGATGATTGTAGGGCGAGGCTCCCTAACGACCGCACAATTTCGCAGCGCTCGTGTCGCATTCGTATCCGCGACGTTTTGGGCCGCCAAACCGCCGAGCCGCGGGTTGAGGTGTACCATCCAGGATCTCTCACGTTAGCAACACGCTGGTCCCGGCTCGGCGCGCGCAAAGGTATACAAAACCCAGTCGTGTTAGAGAGCGTAAATCCTCCGCGATAATCATGGGATGTTCGGGAGCCTCGCCCTACCACTCCTGCCACCACTTCACTTCTCATCTTTCTTGAAATACGGCGCAAACAAATCAATCGGAATCGGCAGAAACGTGGTGGTATTATGTTCACTGGAGATCTCTTTCATCGTTTGCAGATACCGAAGTTGCAGAGCAATCGGCTGAGCCGAGATCATCGCTGCGGCTTGCACCAGTTTTTCGGCGGCTTGAAATTCTCCTTCGGCGCTAATGATCTTGGCCCGGCGTTCTCGTTCAGTTTCTGCTTGTCGGGCCATAGCCCGCTTCATCCCATCCGGTAAAACGACGTCTTTGACTTCTACACCCGTGACTTTGATACCCCAGGGATCCGTATGCCGATCAATGATCTCCTGCAAGGTGAGATTGATCTTGTCCCGTTGAGCCAAGAGTTCATCGAGTTCTGCCTGGCCTAGAACACTCCGCAAGGTGGTTTGAGAAATTAGGGACGTGGTTCTGAGATAGTTCTCGACACGAACTACAGCTGCTTCCGGAACAACCACTCGGAAATAAACGACGGCATCGACCGTGATAGGAACATTATCCCGAGTCATCGCCTCTTGCCTGGAGACATCAATCGTGACGACCCTTAGGTCTATTTTCACCATCCGATCCACGATCGGGATGAGCAGGATCAATCCGGGTCCCTTTGTGCCCAACAATTTTCCTAACCGAAAAATCACGCCCCGCTCATACTCCCGCAGAATTCTCACCATTTGCGGCAGCAGGATTAGCCCGATAACAATCAGGGCAACGATCCAAGCGAACAATACAGTGAATGTTTCAAACATGACTAGACTTTAGGAGTTACCTTAGCGGTTAATCCTTCGATCGCTCGGATTAATACGGCTTCCCCCATTTTTACCGGAACTTCACTGACAGCATTCCAATATTCTCCTTCAAAAAGCATTTTACCTCCAGAAACATCTATTGCCGTCAAAGCGCTGCCAGTTTTTCCGATCATGGTTTCTTTTCCCGTTTTTACCGGTAGTCGTTGTGCGCGAACACCCTTGCCTACTACCAGCACAAAAAAGGCGGCTGTGAGTACCACTCCCGGAATAATGTATTGCAGTGAAAGCCGAAAGACCGGGTCCCTGGGATCGAATAACATCAGAGAACCGATGAAAAAAGATATTATGCCGCCGGCGGTTAAGACGCCATGGGTTGGGGCGTAGACATCGATAATAAACAGCGCCACTGCGGTAGCAATCAGAAGCAAACCAGTGACGCTAACCGGGAGAGCAGCAGCCATATACAGGGCGAGCAATAATGCAATAGCGCCGGCTACACCGGGAAGAATCGCCCCCGGAGTCGTGATCTCTCCGATGATTCCGTACATGGCCACTAGCAAGAGTAGAAACATGACCTCCGGCCGCCAAGCAGCCTGAAAGATCGATTCTGCTGCCGACATTTTGATTTCTGCGATCTGTGCGCCGGCGGTCTTTAGCGGTTTATCGTTTACGATTCGCCCGTCCAGTTGCCGTAATAAATCGTCCAGCGTCGGCGCGATAATTTCGACCACTTTCAGTTCGAGCGCTTTCTCAGAAGTAATGGAAGCGCTGTCCCGCACGGCGGTTTCCGCCCAGGCCACATTCCGGCTCCGCTTCGCCGCGATAGCCTGAATATAACTAACCGCAAAGTTCTCCACTTTCTTAGTCATCGTGGGATCGGACTTGGAATCCTGGCTACCCGTTAACCCTAACGAAACCGGATGGGCAGCGCCGATCGTGGTAGCCGGCGCCATGGCCGCGATATCCGCAGCCAAAGTAATAAAACAACCGGCGCTAGCTGCTGTGCCTCCGGTCGGAGAAACGTAAACAACGACGGGAATCGGCGATCCTAACAGCTTCTGCACAATGTGCTCCATTGAATCCAGTAGACCACCCGGAGTATTCAGCCTGATAATCAAACACTGGCTATTTTGGCGAGCAGCTTCATCGACAGCTCTGGAGACATAACTAGCGGTTGCGGGACCAATCGCACCATCAACGGTAATCAAAGAAACAGTCTCACTCGTAGCTAGAGCCGGAACTAGGCTCAGCCAGAACAAGGCCGCTAAACCCGCCAACTTGGTCATCGCATTCGAGGTTCTCCGGAAGTCTATCACGGGTTCAACGGAATGCGAAACTTGGTAGGGCGAGGCATCCTAAGATACGCAACCTTGGTGGGGCGAGGCTCCTGTATAACCCAAGCCTCTTCGCGAAGATTTGCGCTGCTCACGACAAATGGCATCCGCTGGACCTTTTCGCTGCCGAGCCGTTCCCAGGACTTCGCAGTTACAGATCGGTGGCGCGCCCTGGAACGCCTGGAGGGGAGCCGCTTTGGCCCGCTGCGAAATGACCGGATGTATCTTCTTGCACGGCGCGAAACGTCCCGATCGCAACGCAACAGGCGGCTCCCGGGAACGGCCCCTGACGTATTCTTTACTCGGGTTTTCAGGGGTTTTTAGAATCGTCACCGAACCATGCGATAAAACCGAGAGCGCCCTTGGTTACATCTTCGCGCTGGGTAATTCCCGGGAGCCGCCTGCTGCACCGCGGTCGGGTTGAGCCGTGTTGATTGACGAACAACAGTCGTTGACGTTCGATGCGACAAAGCGGCTCCCCTCCAAACGTTGCCGGCACTCGAAACCTGTGGCTAGATCTACTGTGCCCCTGCAGCCTGACTGGAACCAACTCGCATCCGAACTCGACGGTGATCTGTACTTCGATGATTTGATGCGGACGCTCTATGCGACCGACGCTTCTGTCTATCGCGAGATACCGCAGGCAGTCGCTCTTCCAAAGAACGAAACGGACATCTGTAAGCTCGTGCGATTCGCACACAAAAATCGGACTTCATTGATCCCTAGAACCGCAGGCACATCGTTAGCCGGACAAGTCGTGGGGCCAGGGATTGTGGTGGACGTGTCCCGGTATCTGAATCGTATCCTGGAGATCGACCCGGACCGGCGCCGGGTTCGGGTACAGCCCGGGGTTGTTCGTAACGAGCTTAATCTCGCCCTTGCTCCACATAAGCTCTTTTTTGCGCCAGAAACATCGACCCAGAACCGGGCGATGATCGGCGGCATGGTCGGCAACAATTCTTGTGGCGCCAACTCGGTGATTTACGGGAGCACCCGAGACCACCTTATTTCCGTGCGGGCAGTGATGAGCGACGCTTCTATCGCCGAATTCGGCCCGTTGTCCCCGGCCGAGCTAGAGGAAAAATGCGTCGGCAATACGCTGGAGGCGGCGGTCTACCGGCATTTGCTCGACTTGCTCGGCAACAAAGAGAACCAGGGCGAAATCGCACGCGAATTCCCCAAACCCTCGATTCATCGCCGCAACACCGGCTACGCGCTCGATTCGTTGGCAAAATGTGCTCCGCTTATTCCGGACGGTCCACCATTCAATCTTTGCCGGCTGTTGGCGGGCTCTGAAGGGACACTCGCTTTTTCAGTAGAGATAACGCTCGCTTGCGACCCATTGCCGCCCCCGGTGGCCGCGTTGGTCTGTGTCCACTGCCGCACCATCGATGAAGCACTCAGAGCCAACCTGACTGCTCTGAAATTTAAACCGCGTTCCTGCGAGTTGATCGACGATCGGATCCTGGAATGTACCAAATTGAACCTGGAACAACGTCAGAATCGATTCTTTGTGCAGGGTGATCCGGGGGCGATTCTGGCGATAGAGCTGGCGGGTCCGAACAAGGAAACGGTAACCAACATAGTTGCACAAGTAGAATCGGACCTACGCGCTGCCGGTGAGGGTTACTATTATCCTGTAGTTTGGGGCGCCGACCAAAACCGCGTCTGGAACCTGCGTAAAGCCGCGCTCGGTCTCCTGTCCAACATACCCGGCGACCGTAAACCAGTTGCGGTCATCGAAGACACCGCGGTTGATCCTGCCGACCTGCCCGGGTTTGTGGCCGATTTTGACAAGCTTTTGGAGCACCATCGTTTGTCCGCAGTTCATTATGGACATGCTGCATCCGGCGAATTGCACCTGCGTCCAATCTTGAATCTGAAGACCCCGGACGACCGACGCCTGTTCCGCGCCCTGGCAACGGAAGTAGCGCAGTTGGTCAAACAATATCACGGGTCATTGAGCGGCGAGCACGGAGATGGCCGGCTCCGGGGTGAGTTCCTTCCATTCATGGTCGGTAAAAGGAATTACGCTCTGATCCGTTCGATTAAACAAAGCTGGGATCCAGAGCGAATTTTGAATCCGGGCAAGATTACAGATACGCCGCCGATGGATACCGGACTTCGTTATGAGCCAGGGCAAACCACTCGGGAACTGCGGACCGTGCTCAACTTCTCAGCTGCCGGCGGCATCCTGCGAGCAGCGGAACAATGTAACGGATCGGGTGATTGCCGGAAAAGTCATCTCATGGGCGGGACGATGTGCCCGAGCTTCATGGCCACCCGGAACGAACGAGATACCACCCGGGCCCGAGCGAACATTCTGCGCGAGGTTCTTACTCATTCCAACAAAGCGAACCCGTTCGAAAGCGACGAAGTGGCGGCGGCCATGGATCTCTGTCTTTCCTGCAAGGGATGTAAAGCCGAATGTCCCTCCAACGTGGACGTAGCCCGGCTCAAGGCGGAATGGTTGCAGCAGGTTTACGACACCAAAGGCGTACCGCTGCGGTCCCGGATTATTGGTAACTTCTCGACTACGATGAAGGTCGCTTCCGTTGTGCCAGCCATCTATAACTTTCTGGCAGGCAACCCGGTCACGGCCCCATTGATCAAAGAACTGGCTGGGTTTGCTCCAAAACGTTCGTTGCCTGAACTTGGTAAGACCACGGTTCGCCGTTGGTTTCAGCAGAACGCTTCTAAGGGCCGTTCTTTTCCAAACGGACGCGTGTATCTGTTTTGCGATGAATTCAGCAATTTCAACGACGTGGAGCTCGGGATTAAAGCAGTGCAACTACTTAACCGGCTTGGCTACGAGGTGGTGATTCCCGAGCATTTCGATAGTGGACGCGCTCAAATCTCAAAAGGATTGCTCCGGGAGGCTCAGCGACTAGCAATCCGTAACGTCGAATTGCTAAAGGACGTCGTCACTAGCGAAACCCCGCTAATTGGAATCGAACCGTCCGCCATCTTGGGCTTTAGAGACGAAATACCGGACCTGGTATCGAAGGATCTGATTCCATCGGCCGAAGATCTCGCCAAGAACGCATTGTTGATCGACGAATTCATCGCGCGCGAAGCCGATCGAGACCGGATTAAAAGCGACGCATTTATCCAGGCGCCACGCCGTATCAAGCTACACGGCCATTGCCATCAAAAAGCGCTGAGTTCAGTGGCCGCCACTGTTAAATCGTTGAGTTTACCGGCGAATTACCAGGTAGAAGTCATTCCATCAGGCTGTTGTGGTATGGCCGGTTCTTTCGGATATGAGAAAGAACATTGGACCGTCTCCCAACAGATCGGTGAGCTAGTTTTGTTCCCGGCCGTGCGTTCGACAACCGCAGATACCATTATTGCGGCACCGGGCACCAGTTGCCGTCATCAGATCAAGGACGCCACCGGTCGCGTAGCGTTACACCCCGCCGAGATCCTGGCCGACGCACTGGTGAAAAACGAAGAGGTTTAATTGTCCGCAGATTACGCAGATTTCGTTTAGAGGCCAAGCATCGACAGGGAGACTACGACACGCGCTTCCCGCCGATGCGGCTCCCCTAAGTCTATCGCGAGATCCGTTGCAAACCGAAATCTGCGTAATCTGCGGATATTTACCTTCTTCGTTTCCTTCTGCGGAGATCCCCTCTGTTCTTAGCCGCGGCTTTCGGTTATACCTGAGGTCTCTATGTCTGGGAACCCGTTAGTCGCCCATTCCATGCCGGAGCATCAGCGGAAAGGACTGGCATGGTTCGTTGCCGGGGCGTGCCAACTTTGGATCTGGCTCAATGCCTTGGGCGCACTCGCTTTCCGGTTCTGGGTTGTTGATCGGTTCAACTACACCACGTTCGTGGAAGAAAAGCTTTGGCCCAGTCTATTTCTACTTGAGAGCCTGATGCAACTCTGCCTGGTGATCGTGGTTTGCATTGGATTAGTGACGATCCCGCGCGACAGAAAATTCTGGGTTTTCTTGGCTGCCCTAGTTTTTAGCGTCTTCGTCTACGGCGTTATCGTGGCTGCGTGGACGCTCGTGATCGTGCCGGAAGAATATCGGCTCGCGGCTACATTCGGTCTGTACGGAGCTTGTCTAACGATCCCGGCGGTCGCATTTGCTGTGTACTGCGCTGTGGTCACTCCCAGCACCGTATCACTTTTGATTTACGCAGTAACCGTCACCATCGCCCTGAAGTGCGCTGCGATCATTCTAATAACGATCCCTTCACTGGCGTTTATCTCGTACGTTGTGATGATTCTCATCGCCATCACATCTGTCGTTCTTCCTCTGAGGTTCGGCTTCGCTAGATAATTCACAACAAGATCGCTAGGTTCAGGAGCCTTGGCGACGTCTGTTGCGGCTATTCTTGTCTTCGTTAATGGCTCAGACCGAGACAACAACATTGTACCGGCCAGTGGGACCGAAGAGCTTGAGCTGATCAAGCGTGCGGATTGGAATACTTTCCCACAGCGCTTACTCGAGCAGCCTATTTTCTATCCGGCGCCGAGTATCGATGAATACATCGAAATTTATACAAGGAAGTGAGCCGAAATTCTAGGGGACGATCGGACGTCACGCGAGCGCGTGTTTTGGCTCGGGCAACGGGATTCCATCCTGTTTGCTGAGCCTAACCCACTCATCCACCACTTGGCGTAGGTGCCGAAACACTTCCTCAGGATCATCCCCATGAACCCCACCTCCCATGAGTTCCGGGCATTGGCCGATATAGCATTGATCTTCGTCGGACCAGTAGACCAAGTGCTCGTATCTATCGCCTTCTCTCATTCTGACAACTTTCTTCGCAGCTCTTTTTCTTGGTAAGGTTTGGCATCGTCGCCTTCCTTTCCCGATATCGTTATTCTCTTCGTTCCATCCGGACTTGTAAAGTTGCGATGCGATCCCTTGCCACCACGATTGATCCACCCGGCTCTTTCCAAGTCCCTGATTAATTCGCGGACCTTGCGTGGCATGCTCGTTGATTCTTCCTCAAGTAGGTCCAGGCCTGCAATAGGTTTTCTCCAGTCCAAAATTTGCTAAATTCGACCTCGCCCAATATGCCCAAGATCAGCGCTGGCCTGTTGATGTATCGTGGCGAACTCGCTTGCCGGGAAGTCTTGCTCGGTCATCCCGGGGGTCCTTTCTGGAGGAACAAAGATGATGGTGCTTGGACGATACCCAAAGGCGAAGTGGAAACGGGAGAAGAATTGTTAGCGGCTGCTATCCGTGAATTCAACGAAGAGACCGGTCTAACGCCCATCGGGCCTTTTCTTGCATTGGGACAAGTCAAACATAAGTCCGGCAAAGTTGTTCACGCCTGGGCTTTCCGAGGCGACTGCAAACCGACCCAAATCAAAAGTAATACCTTCGAGATCGAATGGCCGCCAAAGTCAGGTCATAGACAAGAATTCCCAGAGATCGACCGCGCCGATTTCTTCGATCTCTTTACCGCGCGAGGAAAGATCCTTGCAGCAGAACAACCCCTTCTGGACCGCTTGGCGGTCTTGATTGGTGAGAAATGATCGGTGCAAGCGATCCTCGAATTACCCAACTCTAGCCATTGGGCCGACACACCCGCGACACAATTGACCGATGTCATGCGTCGCCCTATAGGAAACAATCGCCACCAATCACCAATCACCTCTCACCAATCACCTTTCACCTTTCACCAATCACCTCTCACCAAGAATGAACACCTGGCTAAACTTCGCCCTAGTCGCACTGGTGGTCTCGCTAGTCCCCGGCCCTGCCTTTATCGTCGTACTGACCACTGCTCTACGCCGCGGGTTTAAGCCCGGGGCTTATGCGACAGCAGGAATTGTAGTTGGGGACGCAGTTTACTTTTTTATGACTGCAGTTGGGCTCGGCTCAGTTTTGGCGACATCATTCTGGACCTTTACGATCGTTAAATGGCTTGGGATCACTTATCTCGCCTATCTAGGCTTACGTTCGCTGTTTTTTCCTAGCAACAATTTGATCGCTGCGGACGGACGTTCTGTCTCGAGACGATCTTCATTCTCCACCGCATTAACCGTTCAATTAGCAAATCCGAAACTTATCCTCTTCCTGGCGGCTCTGGTGCCACAGTTTCTGGACCCTACCCATCCCATACCACCACAGCTCGCTGTTTTGGGTGGGATCTTCATGTTGTCCGACACAATCATCTACTTGCTGCTGTCGATGCTGGCGGCACGCGCCCGGCCATTGTTAGCCAGTCCGCGAGCAACGCGAATTGTGAGTCGGGTCAGTGGAGTGGCGATGTTAGGTGCAGCCGCCCGAGTGGCGACGAAGTAGGAACAGCCGCAAAAGAGTTGGTAGGGCGAGGCTTCCGAAGGGCCTGAAGGAGCTAGGAGCTAGAATCTAGGACCTAGGAGGCGCGCTGCAGCTCGGTGACAGTCGTCCTCGTCCTCGTCGTCGTCCTCGTCCTCGGAAAGCGAATTCTTCCCGCGATGGCGTAGAAACCCAAGATTCTCGACTAAAGACCGGGATCCACTCAGCGGCCGATGCAACTCGGCCGAGCTAACCCGCTATTTTCGAGGACGAGAACGACGAGAGGACGAGAAGATACGAGCCGCGACACCCTCCTCTCCTCTCCTTCCTTCGCTCCCCTCCTTTTTCCTCTCTCACCCCCCTGGCGATCCGAGCAAGATCGGCGAGAAGCTGCTGCCGTGACTTTTGCTCAAGGGCCCGTACGGGAGAAAATGTTGAATACAGAGCGACTAGACTGGCGGTATCACAGGTGAGACTCGAGCGCCATATATCGACCTCTGCGTCCTGGAAGCCGTTAGCCGTCAGATCTTCAAGACGTCTGTCGCGGTCGAGCGCAAAGGGAATGCGTTTTTGGCCGCTCCATGCCGGGCTGTCAGCGGTACCCACAAACAAGTGATCGGTCGCGCGATGAAAATCATCGGGTTCCTCCGACCCGAAATGGTTCCACCACATTGCCCACCAACCACCGGGCTTCAACGATCGGTAGACCTTTGCCAATGCAGAAGCTTGCTCCAGCCAATGAAACGAGGTCGCAGAAACTCCTAGATCAAAAACTGCTTCCGGGAGAGCCGCCTCTTCAAACGACGTTTGATCGATTTCGAGGCTAGCGGTTCCGATAGTCTCCTGGAGAAACGTTACTAGGCGTGGATCCGGCTCAATCGCCCGCAGACGCGACACGCCAAGGCTAAGTAGCCGCCGGGTGGCCAACCCTGTCCCCGGACCAATTTCGAAAAGAGAGCTTCCCGGGCGCAAGCCGCATCGAGTTTTCAATCGATCGTACAGGACATCCGGATACTCCGGGCGAGCCGCAGCATAGACCTTTGGGTCATGCCCGAAAAGACGGCGACCCTCATTCAGGGGAATCGTCTGCATCAGCTAAAATACAGGAATAGCCGCAAAAGGGCAAAACGCAAGAATAAGATCGGACGGATCTTCCCAGAAGCCCAGAAAGATCACGAAGAGGGATGTCGGGAGGAGGTCTACGAAAAATAAAAGAAATCGCTTTGGACCTACGCGTTCTTCTGTGGATGAACCGCGTCCTGCAAGCTTCCTTTTTGCGCCTTTTGTGCCTTTTTGCGGCTATTTATTCCTTTCTGTCGCCCGGCTTAAGCACGACCTTGACCCCTTGCTTGTTTTTCACGACGTCGAGCGCCTGATCCCATTGCGCGATCGAAAAACGATGGGTGATCAACCGTTGAGCATTTATTTTTCTTTCGGAGAGTAATTTCAGCGCTCTGGTCCAGGCTGTGGTGACACTGGCGTTGGTACCGGTAACGACCAGCTCTTTATAACAGATGGCGTCTTGATCGAGCAGTATCGGTTTACCGTATAAACCCATCTGACAAAAGCGTCCTCCTCGGCGGGCCACGTCGAGCAAGGTCTTGGCAGCAGGGGCCGCGCCGGAACATTCGATCACCAAATCGGCGCCATCCGTTTTGAATGCATCTGTCACCGATTCAATTACATTCTCAACTTCTTGAGCATTGATGGTGTGATCAGCTCCGAGCTCTTTGGCTAAGGCAAGCCGCTCCAGATCTTGGGTTGTGCCAATCATGGCGACAGTAGCCCCCGCCACTTTTGCCAGCTGCAACGCTAGCAAGCCAATCGGGCCGGGACCGGTAATCGCAACATTATCTCCGGCTCGAACCCCAGCGGTCTCCAGAACCCCATGGACGGTGCATGCTAGCGGTTCCGTCAACGCTGCGCTTTCGAGATCGAGTTGGTCGGGAACTCGATGAAGGTTCGCTGCCGGAGTCAGCAAATAACGGGTAAAAGCGCCGTCTTGTTTCGAACCGATAGAACGCCGTCGAGGACACAGATTGGGTCTCCCCTGCCGGCAGGGCGCGCATTCGCCACAGGTGTAAAAATAAGTTTCCGTTGTAACCCGATCGCCGACTGACCACCCTGTGACCTGTGGCCCAAGCTCGACAATAGTACCCGCGGTTTCATGGCCGATCGTGACCGGAGGATTGGTCTCGAATTCGTCCAGATAAATGTGGAGATCGGTCCCGCAAATCCCAGCCGAATCAACCTCGAGCACGATCTGACCAGATCGAGCCCGCGGCTCCAGGATATCCTGTACTTCGATATTCCCGACTCCGCGCGCAGTTTTACGTACCGCTTGCATAGCCATTTACTAAAGCAGAAGGAATAGCCGCAGGCGAAAAGCGCGAAAAAAAGGAGGCGCTGGAACAAAGGATGTCAATGGGTTATTCCCGGGAGCCGCTTGTCTACCCCGAATGCTTTCGGAGGCAGCCTGATTGCAGAACTGCCAACCTATAAAGCGGCTCCCCTCCAGGCCCATTCTTTCTTTTGCGCTTTTTGTGCCTTTTTTGCGGCTATTCCCGTTTGAAGCGACGAGACTAACTTATTTGCCGCCGTCGGTTTTATCCGTGTCAGATTTCTGTTCGTCGGCTGGACTCGCGGAGGGACTAGCACTGGGACTTGGGCTTTCAGTTCCGGATTTCAGTTCTCCGGATTTCTGCTCCTCAGACTTCGGCGCCGCTGGTGAGAATTGAGGAAGCGCTGGTTTCATTTGAGGAACCGCAGGCCGCTCGAACTTTTTGTAATCGGTCGGCAACTCGAACACGGATGCATCCGGCGGTCCTAACTTAATATTCTTCCATTCAGCCGTGGTCATTGCGTCATCCGACTTAACCAACATATGGGTGTTTTGGCCGACCCAGATAAAACCGGTCACATTGCGTCTGGGCGGCAACATCTGCTTATTCTGCGCCAGCATTTTCTTTGGATCGGAAGCGAAGTGGTACTTGTCACAAAGCTCTCCGTTAACCTCCTCGGTACCCACCTTTTCGTGGACAATTCCGAGCCTCTTAGCCCAATCTCCCGTCGACTCCAGCAGCTTAGGATCCAAAGCCGCTTCCATGTATGTCTTGGTGCCGGGGTTCAAAATGTACCGCTTACCGAGGTCGCCTCGAATGATAACGGTACCGCCGCCATTGGACACCTGGTCGGTCCGGCGCTTATTCCCGTCGACATAGACTCGCATGTTCACTGGCGGCGCTGTTTTCTCTCCCATTTTTCGGTTAACAACCAAATCCGCGCTGTATTGGGTTGGCGCATTTGCCAGGGGGTTATCGCTCGTCTCTTCGGCCGGCGCATTAAACGCGGGGAGGATGGAAACCAGGGTAAAAAAGCCCGCGGAGATTAGTCTCTTCATGGTTCGCTCTTACAGTCTTCCAGGCATTTCGGCTAGAACCAAAAATGGAAGATTTTTTGTCCCACCAGTCGCGCCAGGCGCACCGGGCGCTTCGTTCTTGTCCTCGAAGGCGGCCACGCGGAGTGATGGAGTGTGGGAGTGTTGGAGCATTGCAGTAGTGCGTTTTGTCTGGGATTGCACCATTTTCTGGATGTCTGGCCGGATGCTAGCACCATCAGCATCTGCAAAGCGTTGAGGCGAGTGCAAATCGACGGATGGGGCACCACTCCACCACTCCATCACTCCGCGCGGCCGGATTCGAGGACGAGAACGAAGCGTCTGGTGGGGAAAGCCTCACCACAGACCCCGATCCAGCGTCCGATATTGGACAGCTTCACCCAGATGGTCGGCTGTAATCTGTTCGGCGCCGGCCAAGTCGGCGATCGTACGCGCGACTTTCAGGATGCGATCATACGCTCGCGCACTGAGGTTTAGGTTGGTGACCGCCCTACGGATCAATTCGATTCCCTCCGAGTCCAAGCGGCAATGCTTCTTCAACAATCGAGTGGCCATTTGACCGTTGTTCCGAATCAACCCTTCCCGAGCGAATCGTTTCTGCTGCACTAAGCGCGCCCGTCTCACCCGGTCTCGGATCGCAGCCGAACCTTCGCCTTCCGCGGTTGAGGTGAGCTCGTTCATCTCGATGGCCGGCACTTCAACGTGGATATCGATCCGGTCAAGCAACGGCCCGGATAACCTGCTCCGATACCGTTGCACCTGGTTGGGCGAGCAACGGCATTCCCGACGCGGATTTCCGTAGTGACCACACGGACAAGGGTTCATAGCGGCAACTAACATGAAGCTCGCCGGAAATGTCATGGACCCGGCAGCTCGGGAAATCGTGACTTTGCCGTCCTCCAAGGGCTGGCGCAGTACCTCCAGAGTGGACCGATGAAACTCCGGCAGTTCATCCAGGAACAAAACCCCATTATGGGCCAAGCTCACTTCGCCCGGCGTAGGCTGCGCTGAGCCTCCTAATAGACCGGCGTCTGATACCGTATGATGTGGACTCCGGAACGGGCGTTCGGTAACGAATTGGCGGGATCCATTTAATAACCCGCAGATGCTATGGATTTTAGTGGTCTCTATTGCTTCCGCCATGGTGATCGGAGGGAGGATCGTGGGCAACCGTTTTGCGATCATCGATTTACCGGAACCGGGCGGCCCGATCATGAGCAGATTATGGTTGCCAGCAGCAGCCACTTCGACGGCGCGTTTGACATGTTGCTGGCCATGAACCTCGGCGAAATCGTCGTCGATCTTGCCCGGAGTAAATGCAGGTTGGCCGGCGACTGGTTCCAGGGGGGCTTCACCGCGCAAGAAATTCACGACCTCGCTAAGGCTGTTAGCGCCGTAAGCAGCTAAACCCTGTACTGGAGCCGCTTCCTCGGCATTCAGTTTCGGGACAATGAGAATCTGGCGTCCGCGCCTTTTCGCTTCAAGAGCAATGGCCAACACTCCTCGGACCGGCCGGAGCTCACCAGAGAGCGCGAGTTCGCCAGCCAAACAATACGGATCCAAGTCCGGTATCCTGTTATCGTCAATTAACTTGAGCAGGCCCAACGCAATCGGCAGATCGAAACTCGGACCTTCTTTTCGAACCGTCGCCGGAGCGAGGTTGACGGTGATTTTACCACGTGGCCAGCGCAGAGCCGTATTGGTAATGGCTGAACGCACCCGGTCCTTGCTTTCACGAACCGCGGTATCCGGTAGGCCAACTACTGTAACTTTGCCTTCTTCGCCCCAGCCGGCATGCACTTCGACTTCGATCTCAAAGGCATCGACTCCGACCACCGCAGCAGAATAGACCTTTGATGCCATAACAGACTGCAATAGTGTTTTATATCCCAAAAATTGGCAAGTTGTTTTGCTAATAATATAACGTCCTATTTTTACGTTGGTTCACCTTTGACGAATGCCCCGACTAGCACTAGGGTTTGCTGGCATGAACGAGCAACTCAGAGAACTTCTGATCGCTTCAAGGTTTGTTCCTTTTAGGGTGCGATTGAATGACGGCTCAGCCTACGACGTGCCGTCAAGAGAACATGCCTGGTTCGGTACCGGACGATCAGGGTTGCTTTTCATCGAACGCGACTCCGGGGCAGCATCGGTCATCCAGATTCGGAATATCGTTGCAGTGGAGACGCCGGGAAGAGGGGGCTAGGCGGGCGAAATAGAGCAAATCCAAGCCCAGGACGCTTCTGCCGCCCCTTCAGGGCGCATTCTTCTCCTAACGGTAACCCTGGGCTAAGTTGTGCCGCCCCTTCGGGGCAAAGATCAGGAAAACTTACCCAAGCTACTCCATCACTCCAATACTCCATCACTCCAATACTCCGACACTCCATCACTCCGCGTGGCCGGATTCGAGGACGACGATGACGAGAACGAGTACGAAGTCCGCTACGCGACCTCGTTGACCAATTCCCCAAGAGGAGCAGCGGTGATCTGAACCACGTCTCCTGGCAACAACGTAAAATCGTTTGGGGGGACAATCCCGGTACCAGTCAATAAAAAGGCGCCGGCGGGGAAACTGAGTTCTCGGTAAAGGTATTCGACCAAGACATCCAGTTCGCGATGAATTCGTCGGAGCGGAACCTGGCCTTGGAAAATTGTTTGGCCGCTGCGTTCAATCAGCAAGGCGATTTCCGTGTCCAGATCCAAGGGCTCTTCCGTCACCAGGATGGCAGGGCCCAGGGAACAGCTGCCGTCGTAGACTTTGGCTTGAGGGAGATAGAGCGGATTCTCCCCCTCGATATCGCGGGATGAAACGTCATTTCCAAGGGTGTAACCAATGATTTTTGCATCCCGATTAATGACGAGAACAAGTTCTGGTTCGGGCACACTCCAACGCGCATCGCGCCGGACCCGGATTTTGCCGTAGGGAGCCACGACCCGCCAGCCAGCCGCTTTAAAGAAGAGCTCTGGCCGCTCGGCGTCGTAAACCCGAGAATAAAACACGGCAGCGCCACTTTCTTGGGCTTCTTCCCGGCGTCCTTCCCGGCTCCGTTCATAGGTAACACCCGCAGCCCAAACCTCCTGAGCTCCAACCGGAGCTAGCAATTCTTCCGGCAAAGGGGGTCGCCCCGTTTTGGCATCCGCTTTGAGGTTCGAAAGATAAGCGTATAGACTCTGGTGGCTCAATAACTCGTCGAAGTCGGTGTCCGGGACCTGAAAATAGTTCTTGTCTGATCGGGCAAGAATGCCGCGCGAAGTCCGATAAAGATACATGGTCAGATTTTTCTCTCTTAAGTTGTGATCCCTCCGGGCTACGTTTTCTAAACCGTTCTTTCCGCGAAAACCCAGCCCTCGCTAAAGCTATGGCGGGCAAGCCGGAGCCGCGGCCACTGCCCATTTCAGTGACCGCTCTTTATCACACTTCGTGGTTGGTTGTGTGGTGACGTTCAAGATCGCTTCTGGCTGCCTCGACCGCATCATCGACCGTCTTCGACCCTTTGTTGGAAGAACCACCAATGTTGCATTCGTGACAGTTCCAAGTGCCCCACATCGCCCCGGCTTCGCTTTCTTCGACGTGTATCGTATACCGAACACTCCCTTTGGTGTAATCGTGCTGATGGATTTCCTTTACAGGCATAGGAGCTCCTTTCGACTAAACCCAACCTCGCGTCGAACCCGCGGACGCACAAGTCACAGTTCGGCGTTTGGCGTTTGGCGTTCGGCGTTTGCGGTTTGGAGGTGCCGAGGGTATTGGGAGAATCCACGCGTGCGAGCATTTAAGAATGAGACCTATGCGACCAATCGCACGTATGGGTCGCAGCCAGAAACCTTGCAAGGAAAGGTCGAGCGCCGAACGCCAAACGCCAAACGCCGAACGTGAACCCGTGAGCTTCCTTGGAGTCACATTTGCCGGCGTCGATGAGACCGCCGATGTCGAAATGCTTAGAGAGATCCGGTCGCATTACTTCACGGTTGAATGGGGGCTCCGGCTAGCGGTTGAACATCAAGGCCGCGCGCCAGGATTCCCCGGTGTTGCCTGGATCCGTAAACTGAGACCAGAGCTTAATCTCTCGGCTCAGCTATGGGGAAAAAACGCCACCGACTTTCTTCACGGCGACGACACTGAGCTCATGGTTCATTACGGTGAGGCCTGGTCGCTGTTTCAGCGAATCCAAATTAATTCCACGAACGGGATCGACCGGGTGGATCTGCCGGCCCTGACTCGGCTCCTAGAGAAGTCCCGGACAAACAAGTGATTCTCCGGATCCGTGACCTGAACCTCGAATTGGCCGATGCTTTGGTTGCGCAAGGTGTTTCTTGTTCGACGCTTTTTGATCAATCTGAAGCCCCGGAAGGCGCTCAGAAAAGGTGGCCAAAAGGACTAAAACGATTTGCCGGGTGCGGCTATGCCGGCGGGTTAGGTCCAGACAATATCTATAAACAGTTATCGCCAATTCTTAACGCAGCGCAAGGCGCGGAGCGTTGGTGGGTTGAAATGGACTCCAGCCTGCGAACCACACAACACGAGCAGGAGGTGTTCAGTTTGGCAAACTGCAAACGAGCGATCCGAGAATTCGAGAGCTCCTCTGGACCATACCATCTAGGTGGCAGATTGGCCGGGAGGGATCACTGCCTGTCCGACATAGCCTTCATTCGTGGGTCTTTTCTTCACGGCGCTGGCGACGTCGGATTCTCGCGATCCGTGGTTACAGAAGCCGAGGACGTGATGTGATCCCGGACCAAAATAAACGTTTGAGTTGCGGCGCACGTTCGCGGCGCACGGGGACGCGCCCCCCCCGGTACTGAAAACTTTGGCCAGCCGATACGCCCTTACGTTCTTTCGGCTTGGACTACCGCCAGAAACACAAAGATATAGCCACCATAACGCACCATGACCGCCAAAACAGATTCTAGCCGGTCGGCCGGTTACTACCCGTCTCCCGGCCCATCCATCTGTAGGTACATAATCCGTTCGCTCAGGTCGTGCCACGCGCTTTGATGACTGTTATTCCCAAGATGAACGACGACGCAAGAGAGTTCCGATTTAGTCTGCCTAACCTATCAAGCCCGACCGGAATTCAGGCTGAAGCCCAGAAGAACTGGATCAGCCATATTAGCCGTTATAGCGATTCCGTGGACAACGACGCGTACGGCAACGCGTGGGCCATCCGCAATGGGGAAAAAAAAGGCCTCACCCTGACGGTGGAGGCGCACGCCGATGAGATCGGTTCCATCATCCAGAACATCGGGGATGAAGGACATCCGTACCAGATCGGATCGGAGGCAGTGATCGGGAAATCGCTCGCGGAAGACGCTCAGAGTTCTGGGTGACCGTGGGCCAGTTATTGCAGTGATCGGCAACACCGCCATTCACCTGCGGGAAAAGGATGAAGATAAAATCCCGGAGGTACATCAACTCTTTGTCGATATTGGAGCGAAATCCCGGGCTGAAGTGGAAAGCCGAGGGATCCAGGATCAGGCATCCCGCGATCTACACCGATGCGGTCGAAATGATCACACCCGATCGCCTGGTTGGCCGGGCCATCGATAATCGCATCGGCGGATTTATCATTAACCAATTGTTTGCCAGTCTTTCGAGCCTCCCCGAGCGCCCGGCTGCGACCGTGATCGGTTTGAACGCCGTCCAGGAAGAGATCGGCGGGTTTGGGGCAAAGATGGCGACCTATCGATTGGACCCAAAAATCGCGATCGTTCTCGACGTTACCCACGCCACAGATTCTCCTGGGATCGATCGGAACAAACATGGCTCGGTCAAGTTGGGCGGCGGCCCGTCTGTAACCCACGGAAGCGCCAATCATCCTCAATTAGTTGCGCAGCTGATTGAGACGTCGCGCCGGGTTGATATTCAGCTGCAGCACGAAGCCAGTTCCCGAACCACCGGGACCGATACCGATTCGATCTTTCAATCGAAACAAGGAATTCCGAGCGCTCTGATTTCGATTCCTCTCAGGTACATGCATTCTACCGTCGAGATGGTCGACTTGCGTGACGTAGACAGCTGTGTCCGTCTACTGAAAGAATTTGTGACCGGACTCACCGATCTTTCGGAGTTTTATCCGAAGTTTTCGTGAGCTGGCTCGCTGAAATCGCCAAGAATGAAGGCGGCCGTCTGCGGTTTGACCGTTTTATGGAGTTGGCGTTGTTCCATCCGACTCACGGTTATTATACCCGTCGAATCCGTGGAGTCGGACAGTCTGGCGACTTTTCCACATCGACCACCCTTAGCCCCGCGTTGGGGAAAGCGGTGTTCCGCTGGCTCGAGGCAGAAGCGAAATATCTAGGATTCGATCCCCTGATCATCATCGAGCCTGGCATCGGGACCGGAGCACTTGCCAAGGTTGTTCTCTCTCAAATGAGGCCTTGGAGCCGGGTCCGCTATTTCGGCGTCGATCTCCGACGCCGCGCCAACGCATTTTGGATAGGTCGTTGAGCAGGCCGCCGCCGCTTCCGTTCATTCAATTCGATCGAAACCGCTCTAGCTGGAGGCGAAAGGGAAAGCGATCGTAATTTCCAACGAATTCGTGGACGCATTTCCATGCCGGCGACTGGTTCGAGTCAGAGACCGGTTGGGCTGATACTCTACCTCCGCTATGAAGGTGATCAATGGCGACAGGAATTATCGCCGGCGCGGACCTTTCATTTCCAGGCAGCGCTCTGGATAGCCGGTTTTGGAGTCGGGACAAACCATCGAAGTCCATGAGCGATTTCGTGACTGGCTCGCGACACTCTCCGCTGAGCTCACCGCCCGGTGCGATCCTGACCATCGATTACGGCGGTCAACCCAGATGAGATTTATCAACGCCGGCCCAACGGCACTCTTACGCGGTTATTTCCGGCAACAGCGAATCGAAGGAAACGAAATCTTTCATCGAGCCGGCTTTCAAGATCTTACCGCCGACGTTAAGCTCACCGACTTGCAGGTCTGGGGCGACGAATGCGATTTCAAAATCGTCAATTACCTTACTCAACGAGAATTTGTATTTAACTGGACCCTATCGCCTGCACTGAAGAAACGTTCAGCACGCAACGGCATTCACGTTAGACCAGGGTGGAGCGGGAACCGCTTTCAAGGTGTTGCATCAACGGAAGGGATAACGGCGTGCTTTAACGCTCCTTGATAGGGCACTTGAGAGAAAATCCGCCAGATCTTTTTCGAATTTGTCAGGCTCTTCAGCATAAGGGAAATGAGCGCTTTGATCGAATTCATCGAACCGAGCGTGTGCCAAGTGATCAGCCAGATCTCGCATTTGATCCACCCCAACTGCGCCATCATACTTTCCCACCATAATCAGGACCGGCATGGTCAGCCTGTCGTACGCCGTGAATTTGTAGCAAAGAAACTGGCTGTCGGAACCAAAGCAGGCCCGGCTAAGTTCGCCGGTGTTACTGAGCCCGCTGGCTGCGTCCCGGTCCGCTTGCTCTTTTTGGTAGCGTTGATCGTGGAATTGTTGCCAGTTGTGAAAACTCTGCGAATCAACTTTAGCTAGAGCGTCCTTTTCTACTGCGAACAACGCTTTGGTAATCGCGCAGATATCACCATTCTTTGATGCCTGCTGATAGTTCTTTTGTTTATCCCCCGAGAACGCGCTCGCCCAGGCATCCGGGTAGCGTTGTTCGATTTCGGTCCGCCAAAGCACGAGGGTTGCGGGAAGATCCGCAGCTCCGTCGACAACGATTAAGTTCTGCACGTTGTCTGGATAACGGGACGCGTACTCTAGGGCGATGTCTCCGCCAAAGCTATGCCCCAGAAGAGAGATTTTTGTCACCCCGAGACTCTTTCGCAGCGCTTCGACGTCATCTACCAGTGTCGGTATTGCATAGTTATTGGTCCAAGGCCTCTCGCTGTGACCACAACCCCGCTGGTCGAGATAAATCATAACCGCATGCCGTTCCAAGCGAGGCCCGATGGTTTGCTTGAAACTGTAGCTATTGTATCCCGGACCTCCATGCAGGTAGATTAAAGGCGCGTCTCCGCGCCGTTTCTCGCCCGCTACTTCGTACCAAAGCCTCACCCCATTCAAAACGACGTTATGTTCACCGGGATCGAGCGCCGTCTGACCGATCGATTTCATTGGGAAAAAAGCAGGCAGGAACGCCGCCAGGTAGAAGAGTTTCCAGAGCATTACTTTTGTCAGATTATGGCTGGGTCTGGTCGCGCAGCCGACAAGCTCAGTCAAACTAATTCGGCCAAACCGTGAAGCGAGGGAATGCTCCACAGGTGTCGCTCCTTAAAACCAACCCTTCAGCCGCGGATATAGTTCTTTGAAGCGGGCGTATGCTCGTTCGTACAATTCAACCCGAGCGGCATCTGGTTGAGTGACTTCGTCGAACCGAGGCGCAAAAGATTGGGTTTCTTTAAACCCGCCAAAAACACCAGCGGCGATTCCGCCTAGAGTCGCGGCGCCGACTCCAGCCCGTTCCGCAGAGTTGGCGTCTTCGCCCCGCAGCAAAGGCCGATTGAGCGTGTCCGCAAGCATCTGGCGCGACAACGGGCTAGCCAGTCCGTTTCCGGAAGCCACCCAGCGGTCCATGCGTACGCCGGTTTCTTCTATCGTCTCAATGATCTGGCGCATCGCATAGCTGATCCCTTCCAAAACCGCCCGGATCAAGTGACCGGTATCGTGCCGGAGGGTAGACCGGCGAAGGTGCCGCGGGCTTGCGGGTCCATCAGGGGCGAGCGTTCACCAACCAGATAAGGTAAAAAAAACAATCCTTCCGCACCGATTGGGACTGCTCCGGCCATCTGATCCAATTCTCGATACGAGACTTGATCGCACCGCAGCACCTGCCGGGCCCATCGAAGCGCCATCCCGGCTGATAGCATTGCGCCCAGCAGATACCAGCGCGAAGGCAGGGCATGACAAAAGGTGTGCAGCCGGCCTTCTGAATCAAAAACGGGAGCCGCCAACGGTACAAACACTTGGCCTCCAGTCCCCAGGGTTACCGAACCCTGGCCAGGCTCGATCAATCCATTGCCAACCGCTTGCGCCGGTTGATCGGCCGAACCAGCAGCAACCGGTATCCCCGGTTCAAGTCCAAGCTCCGCAGCCGGTCCTGGCAACAGTTTGCCGCAAATCGCGGCTGAATCACGGGCCTCGGGAAAGATCGTTTTCGGGAGACCTAAGACTTCTATCACCTCCCAAGCCCATGTTCGGCGGGCGACATCAAATAAGCCCGTTGCCGCCGCGTCGCTAGCATCGGTAGCAACTTCGCCGGTGATCTTGAAGCGGATGTAATCCTTTGGCAGAAGGATTGCGCCGATGTTGTCCAAGCGGGCCGGATCATGTCGTTGCAACCACCGGAGCGTCGCAATCAGAAACCCCGCAGCAGGCGCAGTTCCGCAGACTTCAGCGAGACGCTTCTTTCCCACAACGGATTCAATCTCCCCTAACAACGGTCCACTGCGTTGATCTGCCCAAATGATAGCGTTCCCTAACAGCCGGCTTTGTTTGTCTAGAAGCGCGGGCCCGTGCATTTGCCCGGAAAAACCGATACCCAGGATTTCCAGGCGACCGGCAGCGTTGAGGGCGGTTCGCACGGCATGCACGGTCGCCGACCACCAATGCTCTGGGTCTTGTTCCGCCCAGCCTGGTTGAGGCGTCAAAATTGGGTACTCGGCGGATCCCAAACCGAGAATTTTTCCAGCCGTCGAAAAGACGACCACTTTGACACTGGACGTGCCAAGATCGATGCCAAGCAGTGAGCTCATTCAGTTAAAGATATCCTGGAGCTTCCCGTAAAGTAATCAGTAATCGGTGCGACAGTGATCAGTTTCAAAACGCCGCAGCATCAACTGATTACTGATTACTTTGTAACAAGCTCGAGGACGATTAATCCGGTCTACGCCAGGCCATACTTGGCGGCTTTCGCCTTGAGGAACTCGAGGCCGTTAATCGCTAATTCACGGCCCTGATAGCGGCTTTTCCGCCAGAGGCAGGTGGCGCCGATTAGATCCGGATTGATGGCAGCAAACGCCTCAAGTACCAACGGCCCTCGATAATTGATATCTTGCAGGCCCTGGAAAACATCGTCCCAATCGACAGTGCCCTCACCCGGCAGCCCGCGGTGACTCTCGGACATATGAATGTAACCAGCATAGTCACCGGCATTCCGTAGAGCAGAACCAAATCCATCCTCTTCGATGTTCATATGGTAGGTGTCGAAGTGAATCATCATGTCGTCAGCTCCGATCGCCTTAAAGTACTCGATGGCGTCGGACCCGGTGTTACAAAGATAGGTTTCGTAACGGTTGACCGGCTCGATCCCGAGCGACACGCCTTTGGGAGTTGCATACTGGCGGAGCTCACCCAGAACCTCAGCGACTTTCTTCTTCTCATCAGCCGTGGGCGGCTGTCGCGTCAATGTCGCCAGGTTACAATAAAGACAGCCCAAAAGCTGTTTGCCGCCAAAGTCGGCTACCTTGTCGACGGCATGTTTCAGAAACTGCAGGGCTCCAGTTGGATTGAACGGCAAATGCGCATCCGGAGGTAAACAGAGCGATGCGACAGCCTGGATACCGTTTTGCGACAGCGATTTCGCAACCAGCGCCGAGTCGAACTCCGACGGTTTCAGCAACGGGATTTCAAGAAGATCGAATCCAAGCTCGGCTGCCTGAGCAATCACTTTAGGAGCCAGATCGTTGTTCCAAAAACCTTCCAGGGTGAACGCGTGAATTCCGTATTTGGGCATAAACGAGTGAGATAGCCTGTTCCGTTCCCAAATGCATGCGCATTTGCGAACGGAACAGGCTACAGGAACTTGCCCGGGTTCAGGATCCGGTTCGGGTCCAGCGCCGATTTTATGGTCTGATGAAGAGCGAGGTTTTCGGCGGAAACCGCTTGCGGCCACCAGCGTTTTTTAGCGAGACCAATTCCATGTTCACCGGTAATAGCGCCGTCCCATGCGATGATCTGGGCGAAAAGTGCGTCGAGAGTTTCGTCCATCCGTTGGCCGTTCTCGGGCTTCTCGGGATCGGCCACCATTACATTGACATGAATGTTGCCGTCACCGGCATGGCCAAAACAGGCGATGGGGAATCCGGACCGTTTTTGCAGGTCTGCAGCGAACTTTACCAAATCAACCAGGTGCCCGCGTGGCACGGTCACATCTTGATTCAGTTTAGTTAGTCCGGTCGCTTTAAGCGATTCGGAGAATCCGCGCCGCAAATCCCAAAGCGCTTCGCATTCGGTCTCCCCAAAGGCAGTATCAATGCTGAGAGCGCCGAGTTTCTTCACGAGCGATTCCAGGATCGTCAATTCGTTCTGAACTGACTTTTCTTGTCCATCCAAATCCACCAGCAGATGGGCATTGCCGGCAGGAACGATCTGATGACCCAAATGCTGGCGCGCCGATTCCAAAGTGAACCGATCGGCAATTTCTAATGCCGATGGCAAAAAACCGGCCCGGAGAATCTGTTGGACTGCTTCGGCTGCGTCTTCGATTTCCCGGAAACTCGCTGAAATGGAGGCTCTAGCCGGGGGCAATGGTATCAGGCGGATAGTCGCTTCGGTGACAATGCCTAACATTCCTTCCGACCCGACAAAAAGACCGACTAAGTCGAAACCGGTCTTGTTTTTCATCGTTCTACCGCCGACCCGGACGATGGTCCCATCCGCTAACCCGACTTCCAGTCCCAATACATAATGCCGGGTCACTCCATATTTCAGGCAGCGAGGACCGCCTGCGTTTGTAGCGATATTGCCTCCGATTGAACTGTTTCGGAAACTGGCGGGATCCGGCGGATAAAACATGCCGGCGTTGCGCGCGGCTGCCTGTAAGTCACCGGTAATAACGCCCGGCTCGACTACAGCAACACCGTCCGGGACCGATAGTTCTTTGATTCGGTTCATCCGGATCAGCGATAAAGCGATTCCACCCTTCTCGGGAACGCAGCCGCCGACATAACCGTAGCCTGCGCCTCTGGGAGTCACCGGTACTCGATGCTGATTGGCGATCCTGAGGATCGCGGCGACCTGCTCAGTATTAATCGGTTCTGCCACCAAGTCCGGGAGATGGGAAGCAAACCATTTATCGCCGCTGTAGTCCTTACGCTTTACCTGGTCGCGCGAGATGACATCAGGGCCAACGGCGCTAGTCAGTTCATCAAAAATGTGCATCGGAAACTAAGAGCCAACAACGTACGACAGGTATGGCCCGAACTAAAGGCCGAGGTCCGGTAAGGCGAAGGCTTGGGAGAGGCGACACCGTAGAACGCTGCCTGGCTTACGAGCCGGGTAAACAGGGCGAGAGAACGTACAAGAAGGACTTCTAGGCGCGCTCTTTCGCCTACACGGTACCCGCCGCCTACATCCCGACAATCTGATAGCCGCCATCGACATAGATCACCTGGCCGGTGATGGCCGCAGCTCCGTCGCTGGCTAGAAACACTCCGGTTTGGCCTAGCTCGGACGGCTCGCAGCTACGGCGAAGCGGAGCCCGTTCTTGATAGTGTTTCAACATCGAGGTGAACCCGGAAATACCCCGCGCGGCCAATGTTTGTACCGGTCCAGCGCTGATACAGTTCACCCGAATTTTTTTAGTGCCCAGATCGTAGGCCAAGTATCGCGTAGAGGCTTCCAGACTGGCTTTTGCTACCCCCATCACATTGTAGTGGGGCACAACTTTTTCCGAGCCATAATAGGTCATCGAGATCACGGAACCGCCGTTGGTCATTAACGGCACGGCCTCCCGGACCACCCCAACCAGGGAATAGGCACTAATATTGTGTGCGGTTAAAAAAGCGTCTCGACTGGTACTAACGAAATCGCCTTCCAAAGCTTCCTTAGGAGCAAACGCTACCGCATGCAGCAAGAGGTCAACCCGATCGGTGTGCTTTCTGACATTTTGAAAGAACTCGCCGATCTGTTCGTCACTCGAAACATCGCAAGGATAGGTCGGCACATCGGCGCCAAAAGTGCCTGTCAGTTCTTCGACGTTCTCCTTAAGCCGTTCGCCTTGATAATTGAAAATCAGCTTCGCCCCCGCTGAATGCCAAGCCTGGGCGATCGCCCAGGCGATACTACGCTTATTCGCGACCCCAAAAACGACGCCGACTTTGCCATCAAGAGGTTGTGAGCTCATGGGTATGATCTCTCGAATAAAACAAGTCAGAGCAAATGCAAACCCCGAATGCACGCAAAGAAAACGGACCAACCGCAGCCCCGAAATTCTCCGGGGTGAAATGGACACTGATTTAGGCAGATAAAATCGACCGCGAATGCACGCGAATAGACACGAATAAACATCGCAGAACAGAGATTAGATATCCGCAGATTAACGCAGATTACGCAGATTTCTTCAGGAGCTTGGATTCGACTCTTCAGTAAAAACATCTTCCTGGCTCGGTCACGTTTCCTATAACCCTGGGCGGCATCCGAACCTAAGATCGAAATCTGCGTAATCTGCGTAATCTGCGGATATTTAATCTTAGTCTGCACCCAATTCATCCCGGAGAATTTCGGGGCTGCGGTTGGTCTTTCCAATCTGCGGTTCAGAGGGATTCGCTCAACAGGCGGATCCCTTCCCTGATCTGGGTTTCATTTAGCGCTGCGTAACCAAGCATCAATCCGGGACGGGACGGCTGTTTCAGGAAGCAATGGGATATCCCGTAAATACCGACCCCGCGGGATGCGGCGCGAGAAATCGCGGCAGCTTCAGAAATTGGCTCCCGTGGCCATAACACCACATGAGACCCTGAGTCGGCGCCGGTAATTTCTACACGATCGCCCAAGTATTTGCCGATGGCTTCGAGGAGTGCGTCACGCCGCCCGGTGTTCCTCCGGCGTAACCTGCGCAAATGGCGCTCGTATATTCCAGTAGCGATAAATTCGGCGAGCGTCTTCTGCTCCAGAGTCGCGGAGTGCTGATCACTAAGCCACTTGGCGGTCGTGAAGATGGGGGCCAACGACTTTGGTACGATCATGTAACCAATACGCAAAGCGGGAAAAATCGTGCGCGAGAACGTACCGACGTACAGGATGCGGCCTTCCCGATCCAATCCTTGGAGGGATTCCAAGGGACGTCCCGTATAGTGAAACTCGCCATCGCGATCATTCTCGATGATCACCGCATTTTTTTGGACAGCCCATTCGATAAGAGCCAGACGCCGCTCCAGCGGAAGAATAGCGCCGGTCGGAAACTGGTGCGACGGAGTAACAAAAATCAAACTAGCGCGATTGGGCAATTTGGCCGGGACAAGTCCCTGGCCATCGACCGGCACGGGCGCCAGGCGGGCCGAAGCAGCCCGAACCACTTCGCGAATCCCTTGGTACTGGGGATCCTCGACCGCTACCGTGTCGCCACGTTCAACGAGAACTCGCGTCACAAGATCCAGCGCTTGCTGGGAGCCGTTTACCACGATCACTTCTGACGGATCGCAGATCACGGCTCGCGAACGCCGTAGCTGAGCTGAGATAGCCTCACGCAATGCCGGCATACCTCCGGCAGGCCCATAGTCGAGTTCACGAGTAGAGGCTCTTAGCGCATGTCGAAGTAAAATACGGCGCCACGCGTCGAATGGAAAGATCGCCAGGTCGCTCCCGCCATAAGCAAAGTCATAACGAAGCCGCGTCGGAAGCCGGTCCGGAAACTCAACGGTTTGGGAAGCAGCGGCGGCGGCAGCACCAAATTGCGAAAGCTGAATCTTGGCCGGTTTTTCCAGTATGCGTCGACTATTCAGCCGCAAACTTCCCGAGACATAGGTCCCCGAACCAGCACGTCCCTCCGCGTATCCCTCTGCCAGCAATTGGTCATAGGCCAAGAGTACGATTGTTCGGGAGACTCCCAATTGATCGGCCAGTTCTCTGGTTGATGGCAGCCGCTCGCCAGCAGAGAAGGTTCCGGACAAGATGCCTTGTCGGAGACCAAGATAAAGTTGTCTGAAAAGAGGCCTGCCGTCTTTTGCCAGTGGTATCACAACTTCCATAGGGAGTGGTATCATCCAAATACCACGTCCCTAGGCGTTGGGGAAGGTAGCCGATAGGATAACAAAATGACAAATGACAGATGACAAATGACAAATGACAAATCCGCACCGCCTCAGGTACTAAGTTGTCCTCCGTCGCACCGTTTTCTGATCTGTCATTTGTCATTCCCAGCGCTTCGAGCGATGTCCTCATCCATGCCGGACTCAATCAAAATCGCGGTGCTCGACGACTATCAACGCAACGCCGAATCGTTTGCTAACTGGGCCAGTCTGGAGCCAGCCGCCAAGACCGTATTTTTCCACGACAACGTGTCCGATATCGATCAGCTAGTATCGCGGCTGGAACCATTTTCTGCGGTGATGTTAATCCGGGAAAGAACTCGGTTTGGCGCCAATCTGATCGACCGGCTGCCCAACCTGAAATTGATCCTTAACATCGGCATGCACAACGCCGCCATCGATCTTGAAGCAGCGAAAGCACGGAACATCGTGGTTAGCGGCACGGAAGGGATCGATCTCGAAGCGACTCCGGTGCTGACCTGGGCATTGATCCTCGGAGTAACGCGGAACCTCTATTCGGAAACTGCGTCGGTGAGAGCCGGAGGTTGGCAAGTAGGTATCGGTATCGATCTGCCCGGTAAAACGCTGGGTTTAGTTGGTCTCGGCAGGATCGGCCAGGTAATTGCTCGTTATGCAGCCGCTTTCAGAATGCCGGTTATCGCCTGGAGTCAGAATCTGACAGCCGACAAAGCCGCTCAACACGGGGTAGAACTGGTGAAGAAAGCCGATTTATTCCGCCGAGCAGATATTCTTAGTATCCATGTGAGACTCAGCGACCGCACGCGCAACCTCATCGGCGAACACGAATTAAGTCTCATGAAGCCGACCGCCTATCTCGTGAACACCTCGCGCGGACCGATTGTGTCGGAGACGGCTTTGATTGCGGCGTTGCAAACAGGAAAAATCAAAGCGGCGGCGCTTGATGTTTTCGATAAGGAACCGCTACCGCCGGATCATCCGTTCCGGTTTTTGCCAAATGTCTTGGCAACCCCGCACATCGGCTATGTGACCGAGAACACCTACGCGCAAGCTTTTCAGCAAATCGTCGAAAATATTTCCGCGTGGCTGGATGGTAAACCGCAGAGGGTAATGGGGTGAGATCCGTGGAGCGCTGCCTCGCTTGCGAGGCCGATGGGGTCGCCACCCGTGGAGCGTGCCTCGCTTGCGAGGCCGATGGGGTCGCCACCCGTGGAGCGTGCCTCGCTTGCGAGGCCGATGGTGAGCAGGGTCCATGGTTAGCTCGGCAAATCGTCGAGTTGCGCTCTGTGTGTCTTAAGAAGCAAACCTCGCGACACAGAGCGTCGATCGTAATAAGGTATGCGTCACGATTTCCCCTGGTCACAACGGCCTCGCAAGCGAGGCAGCGCTCCACGGGTGGCGACCCCTTCCACCCTCTCAAAACCTGTCCCAGAAGCTCAGGGCGGGATACTCGTTTGGAAACAGGACCGGCACCAGAAACTTAGCTTGCCCACGCAGTCGAATACCTCCCGAGTCAATCGTCTCTTGAGGGTCATCCGTTCCAAACATTAGCTGAGCGATCGCTTCTCCACCCGAAATGGAATTCTCAGACCGCGATCCAGGCAAAAGTTCTATCTTTCCCTGCTTGATGCGAAGTGTGACCGCTTCCTGGCTGTCATCCACCAACAGATCGCCGGACCAGCCTGAAAGGTGAGACCGTCGTAGGCGATCCTCGAGCTCGGGCAGGAGCCGCCGCGTAAATCTTTGGAGCGAAATCGCACGAATCATTGGACCACCCGAACTCCGATAGTCGCTTTTGAAATCACTATTCTGGCGACGCAGAAACCGCGAAAGCTGGCTCTGGTAATGAATCCATCGAAACTGAATCGTAGCGAGACCCCGGGCCTTCGCTAAGCGTCTAACCACCGCTAAGATTACCTCAGGATTTCCAGCCCAAGATCGAACTTCGAGAGTATTTCGATTAACCCCAACAAATACAAAACCAGCCACCTGTTGGTGTTGCTTCCAAAGGTAGGCGTCGGATTCAACCAATGGGTTGCCCAATGGGAACACCGGACGAACTGCGGTTCCGGTTAGGTTCGCGTTCTCCCGATTATATAGAGCAGCTAGATCGGATCGAGCGGCGGAACGGCATCGCTCTAGTTTCCCAGGGATCGCCTCCGTCGAGATTTGGCCAACTTCGATCGTTGCATTTAAGAATGTCCATGCCCGGCAATAGCCAAACTGCTCGTAGAAGTTTGGGATACCGAACAATACTGAGACTTCATAGTCGGAATCGCGCAGGGCTTCCAAAGTGGCGTTGGCAGTCTGACGCAGAAATCCTCTTTTCCGATAGTGACCATCAGTCGCCACCGATCCAATACCGGCAGTGAGAATTCGAGCGCGCCCCACTCGGACCTGCAACTTCCAAATTCCGAAATGACTTACGATCTCGCTGCCCAATTTCCCGACCCGGGAAGCATTCCAATCATAGTTGCTGTTTAAGAGAAGGCCGTCCCGGCAGATGCGTTCACCCTGCCAATAGCCCGCACTAACCGCGAAAGTTTTACAAAGTAAATCAATGAGTTTAGGACCATCAGTTCCAGGGTCCGGCGCAGAGATTTGCAAGTCTTCGGCTGAACCTCGCGGAGCAGTCATGGATATGGTTTGTCGAATGCCGGTTTGTCTCACTTTTTTAGCAGATCGACAAGAATTGTAGCCAATTGAGCTTGCTGGTTTCGCCATTTTGAGTCAAAGAGTTCGATAAATATCGAACTTCTATGGAATACCGATTACTTGGGGGCTCAGGTTTCAGCGTACCGGTTTTAACCTTCGGGACCGGCACATTTGGGGGAAAAAGTGAATTCTTTAAAGCCTGGGGAGAAACCGATGTCAAAGAAGCGACTCATTTGGTTGATATTTGCCTCGAGGCAGGTCTAACCATGTTCGATTCGGCCGATGTGTATTCGGGAGGCAATTCTGAGGAAGTGCTCGGCGGCGCCATTAAAGGACGCCGGGATCAAGTCCTGATCTCCACGAAAGCGACTTTCCGGCATGGAACCGGCCCGAACGACGTTGGCTCGTCCCGTTTCCATCTCGTCAATGCGGTGGAAGGAAGTCTACACCGCCTCGGCACCGACTATATCGACCTTTTTCAGCTCCACGGGTTCGACGCTTTTACTCCGATCGAAGAAACGCTGAGTACGCTCGACGACCTGGTGCGAGCCGGTAAGATCCGTTATATCGGCTGCTCGAACTTCTCCGGTTGGCACCTCATGAAGTCACTGGCCATATCGGAAAGATATGGTTGGGCCCGTTATATCGCGCATCAGGCGTACTACTCGCTCATCGGCCGGGAATACGAATGGGAATTGATGCCATTGAGCGTGGACCAGAAGGTCGGTACCGTGGTTTGGAGCCCACTCGGCTGGGGGCGTTTAACCGGGAAGGTCCGGCGGGGGCAGCCGCTACCGGAAGTTAGTCGCCAGCGGAGCGCTCTTTCCCAGGAAATGGGACCGAAGGTCACTGACGATTATTTATATAAGGTCGTGGATGCACTCGATGAAGTTGCTGCCGAGACCGGGAAGACTGTCGCTCAGATTGCGCTCAACTGGCTGGTTCAGCGGCCCACGGTTGCGACGATCATCATTGGGGCCCGCAACGAACAACAACTGCGCGACAATCTCGGCGCGGTCGGTTGGAACTTGACGGCCGAACAAGTCCGCAAACTCGACGCAGCCAGTGCTGTCCCGCTGATTTACCCCTACTGGCACCAGAAAATGTTTGATCGGAATCCCTTGCCGGTCAGTTAGGCGCGGGAAGGCGTGTGGGCAACAGCGCCTGGAGGGGAGCCGCTTTGGCGCGTGCCCCAAGACATCCCGATATTTGTTATATCGCGAGCCTGACTTGAAAACGTGAAAGCAAGCGGCTCCCGGGAATTACCCAACGCGGTGTTTCGGCCCAGGGTTCATTGACTCGTTTTCTGTGCGACCGTTAGAACTACACAGCGCTCGGTCTTTCGCGGGAGCCGCCTGTTGCGTACGCTTCTCAGCCGTGATCATGACAGAGCAAACTCGACGGGATTTTTAGGCACGCGCCAAAGCGGCTCCCCTCCAGGGCCTTGTCTCCCCCTGCCGATCGCTCCATCGCCGTTTCGCCGTTTCGCCAACACGCGCCCAAGGCTTGAGCTATCGCCGACCCGGCATTAATTGAGACACGTGGGAGACGCGCTGGTTGATTGCCCCAACAGGTTAAGCCGGAGTGCACCGCCGGCGGAACGGCCACTTCTGGTTTACGATGGCGACTGTCAGTTTTGTTTCCGATGGATAGTTCGGTGGCAACGTACATTTACCGACAAGGTTGATGTTGCTCCGTTTCAGTCGGTTGCCGCTCGCTTTGGCGAGGATCTGCCCGTTGAATGTTTTCAATCGGCCATCCGGCTGATTGAGCCGGACGGTCAGGTCTATTCAGGCGCAGAAGCAGTGTTCAGGGCGCTAAGCTACGGACCAGGCAACAGCAAGGCCTACTGGTATTACCGGCGCCTCCCCGGATTCGGGCTTTGCGCACGAGGTTTCTATTGGGTCGCATCCAAAAATCGCGGGTTAGCTTCATTCCTAACCACCACGCTTTGGGGGAAACAAGCACCAGTCCCAACGACCTACTATGGTGCTCGGCACTTATTTCTCCGGTTGCTCGGCCTAGTCTACTTTATTGCGATTGTCTCTTTTTGGGTACAAGCGGACGCACTGGTTGGCCATGACGGCATCGTCCCGTTGACGCCATGGTTAGATCAAGTGCACGAGCGCCTCGGAGCGCAAGCTTACTGGGTCTGTCCCACCCTTTTCTGGTTCAACTCTTCTAGCGAGTTCGTGCATATGCTGTGCGGGATCGGCGCGGGGCTTAGCGTGTTACTCGCTTTCGAGGTTGTTCCGGTTCTTTGCCTAATACTGCTTTGGTTAATTTATCTTTCGATCGCAGTTGCCGGTCAGGTATTCATGAACTTCCAGTGGGATTATCTCCTGCTTGAAACTGGTTTTTTCAGTATCTTTCTCGCACCACTACGCTGGCTGCCATACCGGCGATCTGAAGCACCGATATCGCCCTGGGCGCATTTCATTTTACGCTGGCTTTTGTTCCGGCTGATGTTCATGTCAGGAGTAGTAAAGCTAACCAGCGGCGATCCTTCCTGGTGGAACCTGACCGCCCTAAACTACCATTATTGGACCCAACCGCTGCCGACGCCGCTGGCTTGGTGGGCGAATCAACTTCCGGATTGGTTCCAATCCACCTCGATGGTCGTTATGTTCGCGATTGAATTGCTCGCTCCCTTCCTTCTCTTCTTTCCTAAACGACTTCGATTGATTGGCGTTACCAGCATTGTCGGGCTGCAAGTACTGATCGCCGCCACGGGCAACTATTGTTTCTTTAACTTGCTGACGGTCGCACTTTGCGTCTTATCGGTCGATGATTCGGTCTGGCCGCGTTTCGGGAGAAAAGTACGGCCTCCGGTTAAGCTGACCGGTTTACGCTGGTCATCCTGGCTTCTAGTTCCGGTAACGGCGATCGTATTGACTTTCAGTGGGCCGTTGCTTTGGGAAGCTTTTTATCCGGACAGCAACTGGCCTCCGTTACTCCAAGACTGGTACGGTTATATCGAGCGGTTTCGCTCGCTCAACAGCTACGGTCTGTTTCGGGTTATGACGACAAGTCGTCCCGAGATTATTGTGGAGGGAAGTAATGATGGTATCACCTGGCAACCTTATGAATTCAAATACCAGGTCGGGAACGTGCAACAGGCGCCGCCGATTGTAGCTCCGCATCAACCAAGATTGGACTGGCAGATTTGGTTTGCGGCGTTGGGAGACGTGGAAGGGGAACCTTGGTTTGTTAACTTTCTTGCTCGCTTATTGGAAGGATCCCAGCCGGTCATCGGCTTATTAAAAACAAATCCGTTTCCGGATTCCCCACCTCTTTATGTTCGGGCGAAGTTATACGAATATCATTTCACAACTCTGGAAGAGAAACAGAAGACCGGCGCCTGGTGGAATCGGGAAGAGAAAGGGATGTATTGTCCGGTGGTGAGCTTACGGAAAGCGGGGTCGGAGTGATGGGCCGGTAGGGCGACCACCCTCACGCTGCCTTCTTCGGCTGCCGCCCGCGCGCCGGCGCCGGCAGAGCTCTGGCCTTGGAAGTCTTCGCGGTTTTCGTAGAAGATGCCGCTTCGGTGTATTCGTCGAAACTCGGACAGATCGATGCCAAGCCGCAATGGGCGCAATCCGGTTTCTGCGAATAACAACAACGGCGGCCGTGCCAAATCAGCCAATGACTGAAAAGGGTCCAATCGTTTTGCGGAACGAGCTTCATGAGCTCGATTTCAATTTTGTCCGGGTCCTCTTCGCGAGTCAGACCAAGGCGTTGAGCCAAACGCCGGACATGCGTATCCACGACGATGCCGGCGTTAATATTGAACGCGTTGCCAAGAACCACATTTGCAGTTTTTCGGCCGACTCCCGCCAACGAGATTAATTCCTCCATCGAAGCGGGCACTTTACCGCCGAATTTGTTAACCAAGTCCTGGGCCATGCTGCGAAGGCTCTTTGATTTGCTTCGGAAAAAGCCGGTCGATTTAATCGCGACCTCTAGGTCTTCCTGCGGAATCGCGGCGTAATCTGCGGCCGTTCTCAGTTTCTTAAACAAATCTCGCGTGACAATGTTCACGCGTTTGTCTGTGCATTGGGCGGACAGAATAGTCGCCACCAACAGTTCCAGGGGATTAGTAAAATCCAGCTCGCAATGGGCATCAGGGTAAAGCTGGCGCAGCTTCCGAATCACTGCGGCAGCGTGTTCTTTAAGAGCTTGCCCTTTTTTGAGCTTCATTCCGTTACAAAACAGAGGCGTCGAGTCCCATCTCCCGCAGCACGCTCACAAAATAGCTACATTGACTTTCCGTATAATACTTATGCGCGTTCAGGCTGTACTGGGTGGCGTCTTTGACCAAGCCCTTTTTCAACCAGACTGCAGCCCGGGCATAGTAATACGCTGGAGTCTTGCCGGGGAAATCCATCTCATCAATCAGAGCCATCGCCTTAGCCGTCTGATTAGCTAGAACATAATCAAGCGCCATCCTGAACTGAAGGATTTCGGACTTAGGATCGACCTGACCTAGATCCTCCAAAACTGAACGGGCTTGGTCGTAGCTGCCCTGCAACATCAAGGTGTCCGCCAGATTGAATTTCGCTGTGTAGAACTTCGGGTTCTCGGTTAGAGCACGATTAAATTGGGAAATCGCCTCCTGGTAATCTTTCTTTTTGCTAGCGACAATTCCCAGGAGATTAGCGGTTTCCGGGTTATCTGGATCCAGTTTCTCTGCCTGCTGGGCGTCGTTGGACGCATCATCAATTTTTCCGTCTTTCAGGTCACGCGCGGCTTTGTTTAGGACAGAGTCATAGCTCTTCTTGGCCTCATTCTTATTTTCAGCGTAGCAAAACGAGGTACCAAGCAAAATCGCGATCAGGCCCAGGGTAGGGAGGGCGCGCGTCCCCGCGCGCCGTAATTGGCGATGTAGGGCCGAAGAACGTAACTTCACCATTCGGCTTGGAATATCCTCGGCTTCTAAGACAGATCGCGTGGACGCGATCCCTCCCTTTTTTATCACATCCGTCGCACACAGATACATCTTCATACTTCACGTCCAATTGCTTGCGCTACCCCTCGAATTCTGCCGACCAAGTCCTCGAACTCGTTAGGGAGAAGACATTGTTCACCGTCGCTCTTGGCGAGTTCGGGCGCATTGTGCACCTCAATCATGATAGAATCTGCGCCAGCGGCAACTGCAGCTAAGGCCATTGCCGGAACAAATTGGCGGACACCGATTCCATGCGTTGGATCAACCACAACGGGTAAATGCGTTTCCGCTTTCAGGACCGGCACCGCATTCAGATCAAGCGTATTGCGGGTCATGGTCTCGAATGTCCGGATACCGCGTTCGCAAAGCAGGACATTAAAGTTCCCTTCGCTGAGGATATACTCGGCGCTCATCAAAAGATCTTTAATTGAAGCCGCCATCCCGCGCTTCAACATCACTGGTAGCCTGGTTCTGCCCACCTCACGTAGCAGCGAGAAGTTTTGCATGTTTCGGGCGCCAACCTGCAGGCAATCAGCGTATTCAGAAACCAGATCCAGATCTTTCGTGTCCATCACCTCTGTGATGATAGGTAATCCCGTTTCCTTGCGCGCTTCAGCCAAGAGCTGAAGGCCGGCCTTTCCCAAGCCTTGGAAACTGTATGGCGACGTTCGCGGTTTAAAGGCGCCTCCTCGAAGAATCTTGGCGCCGGCTTTGCCAATCGCTTGAGCAATCGCGATGATCTGATCCTCATTCTCCACCGAGCAGGGTCCCGCCATCAGCACCACCTCTTTTCCACCCACGACGACATCCCCTACTTTTATTTTAGAGGGCATGCCTCGGAACTCGTACGAAACGAGCTTGTATGGCTTTAGTACGGGCGTCACTGACTCGACGCCGGGAAACGCGCCCAGCGGCTTTTCCCGGATTTTATCCTCGGGGCCGATAACACCGATCACCACGCGCATTTCGCCGCGGCTGACTTCGGCTCTTAAACCCCAGTCATGGATTCTAGATACGATATGCTCGATCTGATCTTCGGTAGCATCGGGACGAGTGATAATTATCATTGCGAGGGCTTCGGCAGTCTGCGGCGGATTTACTAGTTCGCAACCCTTTTGGCTGTTACCCCAGGAAAGAGCGGAGCCGATTTTAGTGTCGGGTGCGAGAGGGTTTGAGAGAAAAGTCGCCATGGCGGGAAGTTGAGTTCCAGCTTCTGAGAGGTTGCGTAGGTACTAATCGCAGCTCAGAAGCTGTTTGAGCCCCACCAAAAATAAAAGAAATAGACAGAGGACAACCCAGCGCTAGGCCTTGCAGAAAGGGTTCGGGTTGAACTCGTATTCACGGTGGTCCTCCAGGAATACCGTAATGATCGGCCTTTGCCAAATGAAAAAAAACAGGAGCTAGGAGCTAGAATCTAGGAGTTAGGAGGCGTTCTGCGGCCTGAATCGTTCTCGTCCTCGAAAAGGTTGCACGTTAACAAGGCGTTTTTGTTCCCAACTCCCGGAGGGGAGCCGCTTTGGCGCGTAGCCCACGATCTCGCGATGTTTCTTTCAGCGCTCAATCCAACCACGAAATGGCGCAACAGGCGGCTCCCGTGAATAACCCAGCGCGATGATTTACCCGTGGTTCCGATTCGTTTAGACCGGGCCTCAGGGCTGCGAACCGCTGGGTCGTTCCCGGGAGCCGCCTGTTTTTGCACGTTTCGGCCGGATTAATGTTGAGACGAATTTCGCGAGGGCGGACAGATTAACGCCAAAGCGGCTCCCGTCCAGGGCGCTGGGTAATGGCGCGGTGCACTAACTGCCACCGCCCATCGAGGACGAGAACGAGGACGATTTCAATAGAGCCGCGACGCCCCTCCTAGCTCCTAGATTCTAGCTTCTAGCTTCTAGCTTCTAGCTCCTGTTGTCACACCCCCAACAAATCCCTTTGCCAATCCATCAGCACCTTCGTCGCGGATTCCGGCTCGCGGGCCACGGCCTCGAGGATACCTCTCGATGCAACAATAGCTGGATCCAGACTCAATTCGTTGGAAACCGCATCGCGTTTTGCTCGCAGTCGATCAAGACGCTGTTCTTGTTCCGGGGAAGAACGCAGACGAACGGATTTGGCTCGCTGAGGCCAACCTGATTCCGGGACTTCCAAGGCGCGCGCGATCGTCTCTTCCAAGCGACGGCGCCTGGAGTGCGGCAACCAAGCCGGCGCTCTCAGCTTATCGCCGGATACCGCGTTTTTGGCGAGCTCGATCAATTCCTCGTTCCGCATAATCTGAAAGGTTGGACGATCCACCTTCTGCGCTTCGCTATCGCGCCAGAACCAGAGCTCACGCAATACCGCCAATCCTCTGGGAGAAAGCGCTGCACTGCCCGAAATCTTCCATACTCGCTCCGGGTCCCGTTCCCGGTCTTCGGCCGTAGCCGCGATCGCGCGGTTGCAGGTCTCCTCATACCAAGACCAACGATTGATTTCTCGCAACTGAGCTTCTAGGCGTTCGGCCAGGGGAAGCAGGTATTTTGTGTCGTTGATCGCGTAGTCGAGCATTACCGGCGTCAAAGGCCTGCGCGCCCAATTTGCCTTTTGCGAAGATTTTGGCAGATCCAGACCAAAAAAACTTTTAACTAGCGACGCCAACCCAACTTCTTTGATCCCAAGCAATCTCGCCGCCAGATAAGTGTCAAATACTGCGCCCGGCACAAAGCCGGCTCCGCGCCGGAGCATTCGCAGATCGTAATCGCAGCCATGAAACAGTCCCATGCGCTCCGACAAGAATTGATTGAAGCGTTTAAAATCGATGCCGCTGAGTGGATCGACGATTAAATCCTGATCGGGAACCGAAAGCTGGATCAGGCAAAGCTTTTCGAAGTAACAATGTAAACTGTCGCCTTCAGTATCAACCGCGATCCGATCGGAAGAACCCTGAGCATCACACCATGCATTGAGTTCGTCAGTGCTGGCTAGAATGAAAACCTCTTTTGGGACCATCAGTGTCCTGTCCCACAAATAACACGGCTTTCGCTAGCGGAGCGCGGATAGAAGCAGTTCTGCATTTGTCTTCGTGCCTTTAACAGTGTTGAGCAGGACTTCCATCGCCTCGATGGCCGGAAGTTGGGCCAGCTTTTTCCGAAGGATCGTGATCCGGGCGAACTCGTCCGGGTGATAAAGAAGATCATCCCGCCGGGTGCCAGACTTCAGAATATGAATTGCCGGAAAGATCCTTTTTTCGAGCAAGGTGCGGTCCAAGTGGAGCTCCATGTTCCCGGTGCCCTTGAACTCCTCGAATATGACTTCATCCATCCGGCTTTCGGTTTCAATCAGTGCTGTCGCCAGAATAGTGAGGCTACCGCCTTCTTCACAATTACGAGCAGAGCCAAAGAATCGTTTCGGCTTCAATAAAGCCTTGGACTCGACACCGCCGGACATAATGCGGCCGCGCCCCGGCTGAAGCGAATTATACCCACGAGCCAGCCTAGTGATGCTATCCAGCAAAATCACGACGTCTTTGCGAAGCTCAACCAGACGCTTAGCACGCTCGCTGACGAGCTCTGCGACTTGCACATGCCGGGTAGGAGTCTCATCGAACGTTGAGCTAAAGATTTCGCAGTCTAAACACCTGCGAAGATCGGTTACTTCCTCGGGGCGCTCATCGACTAAGAGCAACATCAAATGGACCTCGGGCGAATTTGCCCGGATTGCCATAGCTATCTCCTTCAGAAGAATCGTCTTGCCCGCCCGTGGCGGCGCCACGATCAATCCACGTTGCCCTCGTCCCAAAGGCGCAATTAAGTCAACCGCTCGCGCGCTTACGCTCTTGGTCCGGCTGTTTTCGAGTAAGATGCGCCGGTCTGGGAACAACGCGGTCAGCTGGTCAAATTGCTTAGGCTCGGTCCATTGCTCAATCGGGATGCCCTCGACGCTTAAAACTTCTTCGACGGCCATGAATTTTTCTTTATCCCGGGGCACGCGGATGCTGGCCTTGATCTTTACTCCCGCGCGCAGCCCGAACCGTTTGAGGGTAGAAGCGGGCACATAAACATCCTCCGGGCAAGGCGTGAAGTTGTAGCGTTCCCAACGCAAGAACCCATAGGCCTCGTTGGAAAGCTCTAACATGCCTTCGGCTCGAAGTTTAACCCCTCGGGCGCCGTAAGCCTTTAGTAGATCGAACGTAAATTGATGCCGGGTTCGCTCCTGAGCAACGCGCAGATTGAACTCGCGCGCCAGGTTAACCAATTCGGCATGGGCCAACTGATGAAGTTGATCCAATTCCAAAACGGTCCCATTCTCGGCAAGATACTGGGCGCCAGGTAGCTGAACGAGCTCAGTCGTTTGCGTGTCCATACCTCGCTACGATGTGTTTGGCCAGACGATCGGTCTGAAGCTTGGTTATCTGGAGCGGACAATCCGTCCAGACCACGTGGGCCCCTCGTTCCATCTTGTCGGCCAGCGGCGTCTGAGCATTTATCATTTGTTCAACCAAAGATAAGGATAACGAACGTTTCTGAACCATTCTTTCGGTTTGGGTCTGGTAGCTGCAAGCCGTGACCACAATCAGGTCAAGGTACCGGTCGGCTTTGGTCTCGAACAGCAATGGTATCTCTGCGAGCAACAGCTTCTTCGCTTTTATAAGCTCAAGCCATGCCGCCCGAATACGAGGGTGCAAGATATTCTCAAGTTCTTTTCGTGCCTGGGGCTTTTGAAAGACCAGTTCCCGAAGTTGTTCCCGCCGCAAACGACCCTCGCTGTCAAACAGCTGCGCGCCGAGCTTTAGCCTAATCTCACCTTGTACACCCAAATCGCTGTCCGTCAATCTCCTCGCTTCAGAATCTGAGCTAAATAGGTTGACTTCCAGCTTATCTCGCAAAATCGCGAATAGTTCGGCCGTAACCGTCGACTTCCCTGTCGCAATCCCCCCTGTGATACCAATTCCCGGCATTGGGCAGCTTTTCCTATTAGTGAAAAATCGCGCGTTTCGTCTGCCGACAGACCGGAGGGGAGCCGCTTTGGTATGCACCAGGCGACCTGGCGATATTTGTTCAGCGGTCAATCCAACCAAAGAATGTGGCAATGTGCGGCTCCCGGGAATAGCCCAGCGCAAGGATTTACCCATGGTCCAATTTGATTACACGCAACCGCAGAGCTGCGAACCGCTGGGTCGTTCCCGGGGAGCCGCCTGTTGTTGCCCGTTTCGGCCGATTAGGGTTAGCACAAAATTCGCGAGGGCGAAAAGATGCGCTCCAAAGCGGCTCCCCTCCGAGCGCCGGGCAATTAACGCTCCAGTCCCAATCTTTGCTTAAAATATCCAATGGTTTCGCGGACGCCGGATTCAAAATCCACTTTGGGTTGCCAACCCAGCAAACGTTTTGCTCGGGTTATATCGGGCTGGCGAACACGGGGATCATCTACCGGGAGCGGCTTAAACACGATTTGCGACGTAGAACCGGTCAGAGCCATGATTTTTTTAGCGAAATCAAGAATCGTCATTTCTGCTGGATTCCCAATATTAACCGGTTCGTGGAAATCCGAGAGCGACAACCGGACGATACCATCAATCAAATCGGACACGTAGCAGAAGCTCCGGGTTTGGCTGCCATCGCCAAAAACCGTAAGGGGTTCGTTGTGAAGAGCCTGACTAACAAAGGCCGGGACGACTCTTCCATCTTGGAGGCGCATTCTGGGGCCGTAGGTATTGAAAATCCGGACAATCTTAGTGTCCATGCCATGGAACCGGTGGTAAGCCATCGTCATCGCTTCGGCGAACCGCTTGGCCTCGTCGTAGACACCTCTGGGCCCAATAGGATTAACGTGCCCCCAATAATCTTCGCTCTGTGGGTGCACCAACGGATCACCGTAGCATTCCGACGTTGAAGCCAACAGAAAGGTCGCTCCTTTGTCCTTTGCCAAACCGAGCGTGTTGTGTGTCCCCAGCGCACCCACTTTCAAAGTGGGAATCGGATGTTCCAGGTAATCTATTGGGCTGGCCGGAGAGGCAAAATGGAAGACGTAATCTACCGGACCGGGAACAAAGATGTATTCCGAGACATTTCGGCGGATAAACTTAAAATCGGGATTCCCCGCCAGATGCTCGATGTTGTCGGTATTCCCGGTGATCAGATTGTCGATCCCAATGACTCTAAATCCCTCCGCGAGCAATCGATCGCTTAAATGCGAGCCGAGAAAGCCCGCTCCGCCGGTGACCACCGCTGTTTTCTTGTTAGACTTCGTTTCAAACATGGACACGCTCTACAATCAGAAGGGTATGACTTATGGATGTCGAGGAATAAATTCTATTCCTCAACCTTGCGTTGGTAGGTGTGCCGGATGTCCTGGGCTTGATTCGTCCAAACCGCATCCTCGGAAATGTTAGTAGCATGGTCACCCACTCGTTCGAGAGCACGGGCGATCAAAATAATATTAAGGTACGATTTTACCTGATTGGGATCTGCCACAATGCGAGCCATGATCTTGTCGCCGACTTCCAGATTCAGCTGATCCAGTTCGCGGTCACGCGATTTCATCTTGAGCGCCATTTCAACGTCCCGGTCGACAAAAGCGCGCATACTGTCCCGAAAAATCGCTAGAGCTCGTTGAAAAACCGGCTCCAAAAGTGAAATCTCGGACACAACTGCTTCCGTGTTCAATTTCTTGGCCTTACGTGCAATCGCAACCGACTGATCGGCGATTCGTTCCAGGTTAGCGCTCAGCTTCATCGCCGAAATGACTTCGCGCATATCGGAAGCCACCGGATGAAACCGGATCAATAAGTCAATCCCTTCACGATCGATCTCTTTCTCCAAAGAATCGACCTCTTCGTCATCGGCGATCGCGAGATTGCAGAGATCGTTGTCACGCTTAAGCAGGCCTTCCATGGCGAAGTTAAGAAGCCGCTCTGTCAAACTCGACATCATCAAGACGTCGTTTCTTAGTGACTGGAGTGCGGTCTCAAAGTTGCTACTAATGTGTTTACCTAACGGCGCCATAAAAATCTAATTCCCCCTCGGCACGGGATAATACCTCTCCCCAAGCCTCTCGGCGAGGCAGTTTTTAAAAACAGGAGCTAGGAGCTAGAATCTAGGAGTTAGGAGGCGTTCTGCGGCCTGAATCGTTCTCGTCCTTCGTCGTCGTCCTCGTCCTCGAAAAGGTCGCAGGTTAACAAGGCGTTTTTGTTCCCAACGTCCGGAGGGGAGCCGCTTCGGCGCGTAGCCCACGACCTCGCGATGTTTCTTTCAGCGCTCAATCCAACCACGAAATGTCGCAACAGGCGGCTCCCGCGAATAACCCAGCGCGACGTTTTACCCGTGGCTCCGATTCGTTTCGTTTACAGCGGGCCTCAGACATGCGAACCGCTGGGTCGTTCCCGGGGGCCGCCTGTTTTTGCACGTTTCGGCCGGATTAATGTTGAGACGAATTTCGCGAGGGCGGACAGATTAACGCCAAAGCGGCTCCCCTCCGGGGCATTGGACAATCGCTCCTCGCATCAACAGGCCACGCCTTTCGAGGACGAGGACGACGACGAGAACGATTCATGCCGCTAGATTTCCTCCTAGCTCCTAGATTCTGGCTCCTGGCTCCTTCTCGATCACATCCGCTCCGGAACCTCGATACCGAGTAAACCCAAACCTGTTTGGATCGTCCGGGAGAACAGATCGCACAGTAAAAGGCGGCTGGCTTTGATCTCGCCCTCGGCCGTAAGCACCGGGCATTGCTCATAAAAGACGTGATATTTGGCCGCCAACTCATAAAGAAAATTGGCCAACACGTTCGGCTTGAAACCGTCCAGTACCGCCGGCACCACTTCACCAAAGCGTAAAATCTCCTTCCCCAGGCTCTGTTCGGCAGGATCAGTCAACAGCATACGATCAGGCGGCCGGAATACATCGTCTAACCGGCGAAAAATCGCCCTGCTCCGCACGTACGCATTCTGCAGGTAGGGAGCTGTGTTTCCCTGAAAAGAAAGCATTTTCGACCACGAAAACACATAGTCGGTTAACCGGTGTTGGGAGAGTTCCGCGTATTTAACCGCGCCTAGACCCACGACTTTGGCGATTTCTCCGGATTCATCGTCGGGTAATGGCGGATTTTTTTCGCGCACTAATTTCCCTGCCCGTTCGATTGCTTCCTCCAGCAACTCGCGCAAGGGAACGGATTCGCCGGAACGCGTTCGCATCAGCTTGCGGTCTTCTCCCAAGATGCTGCCGAAAGCGATATGCTCTAAGTCAACCTTATACCCAAGCCTCCGAGCCACCCCGAATAACTGCCTGAAATGGAGTTGCTGCGGTGCGCCGACCACATACCAAATCCCGTCTGGATTCCACCTTTTGATTCGGTAATCCAAAGTCGCGACATCGGTCGAACCGTAACCAAACCCACCGTCTGACTTGCGGATCATGAACGGCGTTTCCGAAATCTTGTTGTCAAACACTACGGCCGCACCTTCGCTGATCTCGGCTACGCCCTTGGCTAGAAGGCGTTCGACCATGGACGGCAGCTCGGGGTCGTAAGCGCTCTCGCCGAGTTGTTCATCAAATTGGACGCCCAGCAGCGTGTAAATGGCGGCAAACTCGCGACGCGAAAGAGACACACATCGCTCCCAGATGGTCCGGTTCTCCGGGTCGCCCTGTTGCAGCCGGACCAGCTCAAGCCGGCATTGCTCTAAGACGGCAGCATCTTGCTTCGACCGCAGATCCGCCTCTCGATAGAGGCGCACCAACTCCGCCATGGGTTCAGCTTCAAGCGCTGCCTCGTTCCGAAAATGTTTCCAGGCGTAAATGACCTTTCCAAACTGAGTTCCCCAATCTCCCAAATGATTATCGGTCACGACTCGATGCCCTAAAAACCGGGCAATTCGGGCGATCGCATCACCGAGGATTGTCGATCGGATATGACCGACATGCATCGGTTTCGCAATATTAGGGGAGCTGAACTCGACGATCAGCGTCTTCGGATTCGAGACCGTATCTACGCCCAACCGGGGATCCTTGGAAACCGCGTGCAGTGTTTGAGCTACAAACTCGGGGTCCAAGCGAAAATTGACAAAGCCCGGACCAGCCACTTCCGGCGGAGCACCGATCCCAGCCAGGTCTATCTTTTCGGCAATGCGGCCCGCTAGAGCACGAGGATTCTCCCGGCGCGCCTTGGCCAAAACCATGGCGATGCTTGTCTGGTAATCGCCATTCCTCGGATCCGCAGTCGGCACTACCTCCGCGGAGTCGACAGGTTCAAGCTCCAGTGCTGCCAGGGCGTGGGCAAGGCGCTCTTGCAGAGTCTGCGCCACCGTTGGCATCGTTTAAGAAGCTTGAGCCTTTGGCGCTTTATTATCGAAGATAGCGAGAATCTCCTCCGCCGATTCGGCTCTTCCGAGCTGTTCGCGCACCGATTTGTCGTTCAAAAACTTGGCAATCGCAGCCAATGTCCTGAGGTGCACCTGAAACTGGTCTTTAGGCACCACAAACAGAACAATGAACTTAACCGGCGAATTGTCTAAAGAATCGAATTCTATGCCGGCAGAAGATCTGCCAAACGCCGCTACGACCTCGTTGACGCAATTGGATGATGCATGAGGAATCGCGATCCCGAAGCCGATGCCCGTACTCATTGTTTCTTCCCGTTGGCGCAGCGCCGCTAAAACGGATTCGCGGTCGGCTTTTCGAACAGCGCCTTTCTCAACCAACAGATCGATTAATTCAACGATCGCGGCCCACCTCTCGGTGGATTTCATTTCCGGGATTATTTGATCTACAGATAAAAGAGAGCCCAAAGTCATAGCTCGCGAGCCAGAATGCGGCACATTATCAAGGTGCGGACCTTTGACAAGAGCGTTTCGCTTGAAAGATATGGGCCGCGTGCCATCGATTTTTTTGTTAGCTTTTGCTGGAGCAGCGCACGGCAGAAGACACAGTAACGCCAAATAGAATATTCACCTCCAGAACCTGAAAGACACTACGGTATGAAGATTTTGATGGCAACGAGCGAATTTGCTCCTCTCGCGTCCACCGGATCCCTCGGCGAGACGGTACGGACCTTGGCCGTTGAGTTGAAACGTCTTGGACACGATGTGAGCGTGGCGATGCCACTTTATCGCTCGATCAGGGAAGCGACGTACAAACTGGAACCGTCCTACGACCCGCTCCAGATCGCTTTAGGGGAGAAAAAAGTGACCGCCGAGTTTCTGACCACGAAAACTACCGAGGGCATCCCGGTTTTTCTGGTCCGGCGAGACGAATACTTTGACCGCTCCGGAATCTATTCCGGAAATGATCGCGCATATGAGGACAATTCGGAGCGATTTATCTTCTTTTCTAAAGCAGTCGTGGAACTGGCTCGCCTGATAACGCCGGCACTTGAAATCGTCCACTGCCATGACTGGCCCACTGCGTTGATTCCCGTCTTCGTTAAAGACAGGCGCCTACCGTTATTGACGGCTCTGAGTGTTCACGATCTCGAGTATCAGGGTTCTTTCTGGAGCTTCGATTTCGCATTAACCAACCTGGCCGGCGGTTATTTTTCCCCTCGCGGGATCGAGTTTTACAACCGGCTGAATTTCCTGAAGGGCGGCATCGTGTACGCCGATTCGGTCGTTTTTCCTGGAGAACTCGTTCTCTATGAATCATTTACGCAAGAGGGTGGATACGGGCTCAACTTAGTCCTTCAAGAAAACTCTAGTCGGACGGTTGGAATCCCGTTCGGTGTCGATTACTCGGCAACTAATCCGCCGTTCGAAAAACTCCTCGGCCGGAAGATGAAGCTTGATTCTGGAAACGGTAAAGCAGCCTGCCGACAAGCGATTCTGGACCAATTGGAGCTTGAAATCGGAGAGAACGACCTGCTGACGGTTTGTCCAATCGAAGAGGGTGATAGCCGGACATTGACCAATGTAATTCCGGTTTTCGATCGGTTACTCACCAGTAACCTGCGTTTCGTATTGCTTGGCTCCGCCGCGAACAGCTGGGTCTCAGATTTGATGGTCACCCAGCGAAAATACCCGAAGCGGTTCGCCTGGAATCCAGAAGCGGAATCCCGGCTCAAGACCCTGGCTCTAGCGGGCGCAGATTTGGCTCTGTTCCCAGGATCGTTGGGGCCTCGCGGCGTCACAGCCATCACCGCCATGCGCTACGGCACTGTCCCGATCGCAGGTAATCGGGGCGGCCTCCGGCAGATCATTGTCGATTTCGACCCGATTCAAAACGAGGGCTCCGGTCTGGTTTACTACCGGGATCATCCGGAAGCTATCTGGGACACCGTGCAGCGAGCTTTCTGGCTAAAGCGGGATCCGGCGAGATGGAACAAACTCGTCGCCGGTTGTGAGGCCGTTGATTTCTCCTGGCCAGCTTCAGCTCGGACGTTCGCCCAACTTTATGCTGATCTGTTGCGCCACCGGCAAGCGGCATCGGCGTAACGGCGTGTCGGCGTACCGCGTGTGGGGGTGCTGGCCGGTAAGAGGTGGTAGCAAGTGAACTTAGTGGACGCAGTGGAACCTACCTGACGCTGGATCAGAGAGAGTCTAGGCGGTCCACTACGTCTACTCAGTCCACTCCCGTCCACTAAAGCGGGCGCCCATGCGCCCATACGCCCAAACGTCATTTCGGCTTCGGGTCGCCGTCAAAATCCAGGACCAGGGATTCGGCCATATTTGGCTTAATGATCTCCTCTACAAACTTGATGTAGAAAGGGTCCTCTTCAAAAATCCGCAAACGCTCTTTCGAATCGAAATCGACCGAGATAAAAAATCCCCAAGGATTCGACTTATCCGTCCTCCGACCACATCGCACGTTGGCCGCTACCGAGATCTTCAGGAGTTGGATTCGGGTTTGCATCATGATCACTTCGAGCTGAGCAGAGCTGATGTTTGGCTTCAGTTTGTAGAGAACGATGTGATGAAACATGAGCTTTTTCGTTTGTAGAAACTACCTTTGTCCGAGGCAAGTATTATCAGCGGCCTGACCTTCTATGCCTCAAAAATGGTCACCTATTTAACGCCGGGGGCTGGCTGCGAGCCACATAAAACATGAAAACCGTCTCGGAAAGTACGCTGGCTTGGAGAAAAATATGCCACGAAAAATGGGTGGACAGCTGGCAAGAGCGCCTGCTTTGGCTGGGCTCCGAGCGACTGGTGATCACTCAGTTCAACGGCAGCAAACGAGTTCGGCTGGAGATTTACCAGGTTACCAAGTCCGAAGCTGCCGTTCTGAAACGGGAGTTTGGAGGCGAAATCCGCAATCTGAGCCGATCCACTGCGGACTGGGTAAAATCGATCGTCCAGAAAAAGCCGATCCCGATTCGCGGCAGGCTTCGCATCGTCAATCTTGAGCCCGAAGCCGGCCAGAGCTCGGATGGCGATATTATTTTTGTCCCGGCAAGTCTGGCATTTGGGACAGGCGAACACGCAACCACGGCGGGCTGCCTGCGCCTGCTGTGCGATATCATTCCTGCCCATCATACCGATTGGTCTTTTTTGGATGTCGGTACTGGAACCGGCATTTTGGCCCTGGCCGCTGCCAGGCTAGGCGCCGGACGCATCGACGCTATCGACGCAGATGCGGTTGCCGTACGGACCGCGAAACAGAATGCTCGGCTAAATGGTGTATCCCGAAAGCTCCGCATTTGGCGTCAAGACGTTTTGCAATTTCAACCGGAGTCTGCCTATGACGTCGTTGCCGCCAACCTTTATAGCGTGCTTCTCCGGCAAGCGCTTCCCCAACTCGTCAAAGCCGCCCGCAAGGGTGGTTTCCTTATTTTTTCTGGGGTCCTCAGGGAGCAACGGGACGAAATAAAAGACTGGTTGAGAGGATCCGGCTTGGAGCTCAAGGAAACGCGGAACCGGGGAAAATGGATCGTTTTATTGGCGCAGAAACAAAGGAGTGTTTGAGGTCGCCGAACAAATCCACCCAAATCCTTGGTTGAAATAGGTGGCTGACACATATAGTCCTCAAAGGTTTTATGCAACTTTCCTCACGAGCGAACAGCCTCACTCCTTCTCTTTCTCTATCAGTTGATAGCAAGGCAAAGGCGATGAAGTCCGAAGGGCTTGACGTCTGCGGTTTCGGTGCCGGTGAACCGGACTTCGATACTCCAGAACACATTAAAGCCGCAGCGATTACTGCGTTGGAGTCCGGGTTTACAAAATACACACCTAGCTCCGGCATCCCAGAACTACGCCAGGCGATTGCAGATAAATTAGAACTGGAGAACGGCCTCAGCTATAAGCCAAGCCAAATCATCGTTAGCACCGGAGCGAAACACTCCTGTTACAACGGGATCTTGGCCACCTGCCAGGCGGGAGACGAGGTTATTATCCCAAGCCCTTACTGGCTCAGCTATCCCGAGATGGTGCGGTTGGCTGGGGCTGAACCTATCTTTGTCCAGACCAAGGAAGAGAACGGCTGGAAGATCACTCGCGACGAGTTCGAGAATGCGATGACACCTCGAACCAAAATGATCATCCTTAACTCGCCCAACAACCCAACCGGAGCAGTTTATACCCGCGAAGAAATCGAGGGGATCGCGGCGGTCGCAGCGGAAGAGGAAATCTTGATTCTCTCGGATGAAATCTACGAGAAGCTGGTTTACGAAGGCCACGAGCACGTCAGTATCGCTTCACTAGGACGTGAATTTTACGACCTAACAATCACGGTTAACGGATTTAGCAAAGCTTATGCAATGACCGGCTGGAGGCTTGGCTACTTAGCGGCTCCGGAACCGATTGCCAAAGCGATTGACTCCATTCAAAGCCATGTCACGTCTAACCCGTGTTCGTTTGCGCAAAAAGGGGCTCTAGCAGCTCTGAAAGGAGATCAGCAGAGTGTTGCCGACATGCGCGACGAGTTCGACATGCGACGGCAGTACATCATCGAACGCTTTTCCAAGATCCAGAGCGTGAGCATTGTGAAGCCAAACGGAGCTTTCTACGTTCTGGCGAACATCAGTAAGCTGGGGTTGACCTCTCAAAACTTCGCTGATCGGTTGTTGAGCAAAGCGAATGTCAGCGTTGTACCGGGTATTGCCTTTGGTGACGACCGGACGGTACGGTTCAGCTACGCAACCAGCCTCGATGTGATCAAGAAAGGGATGGATCGGTTCGAAGATTTCTGCCGAACGCTGTGAAGCGTTTAAGCCAGTACCTTGAAGTTTACCGTATCATGTTACGGAACTCCCTTGTCCGGGAGATGAACTTCAAGCTCAACTTTATTCTCTGGCTCTTTACAGATGCGCTTTGGTTTGTTGGGCAGCTGATCTTTATTGAGGTCATCTACACGCAGGTCGACGCCGTCGGCGATTGGACCAAATGGGATATGGTCCTTTTGGTCGGGACCTATCAGATCATAAGCCAAATCTTCCAAGGATTCTTTTACCTTAACCTGACAAATCTGTCTGAGCTGGTGCGGACCGGTAAGCTCGACTTCGTCTTGTTGCAGCCGATCGATCCCCAATTCACCGTGTCACTGCGGCAATTCGGCATTGACGGCATGGTGAATGCCCTCATCGGAATTGTGATCGTCTGCTACTCCTTGGTGCAACTGCAGGTAATGCCGTCAATAGGACAAATTCTGCTTTATCTGGTGGCAATCGGATTCGGCATATCAGTGCATTATGCCGCCATGCTGGCTTTTGCGACGGTCAGCTTTTGGACAGTCCGAACCCAGGGAATCACGTATGGTTATTACAGCTTGATTAGCCTGGCTCGGTATCCGGATTCGATGTTTAAGGGGTTGGCGAAATTTGTCTTCAGCTGGATAATTCCGGTAATGGTGGTTACGAACGTCCCAGCTCGATTGCTGATTCACGCCACTTCGAGTCCATGGCCATTGCTTGGGCATTTGGCGGCCGCTTCTATCTTAATGATCGTGGCCTCACGCCTACTCTGGCGAACAGCGCTCAACCGGTATTCCAGCGCTAGCTCGTAGGTGGGGGCATCATGGACGACTTCGTTCTCGTTCTCGTCCTCGTCGTCGTCGTCCTCGAATCCGGCCACGCGGAGTGATGGAGTGCAGGAGTGTCGGAGTAGTGTGCCAAGTCTGAATAGCGCCCACCTAGGGGCTAGAACGCCATAACGGAAGGCCCCCCATATCTCATCCATCGTCATCCGGCAAACACCCGATGGTTGTGTCAGGTTACTTTTTTCCGATCATTTTAAACATCCAGAAGGCATCCGGAGTCGAATCTGTCTCGAACAAAACCACTAGTCACCGAGACAAAACGCGTAGCCGAAAACCGAGGAATGAAGGGCTGATTTTTCCTGCAATCTTTCGCTTGAACCCAGAGACAATTGCCATTATATGTTCGCCTCTTCCAGGCGGGTAGGCGGCGCGCAGACCAGCTTTGCACTAATCTTTTATGGCGAAATCGAAATCACAGAAAAAGGATGACGCGTCCGCAAACGGGCACTTACCCGCGGACGAAAATAGAGAGAGACCTGTCTCCTCCATCCCGTCGGCGCCGAAGGATAACGGCGACGAGAAACTGTCCCCATTTCTTCGCAAACAGAAACTGAAACTGCTCTTTCTGCGCGATTCGCTTCTCGACTCCATGATGGGGGTTTCCCGGGACACATTACGCGCGCGGGCTGAAGGCAGTGAGGCCTCGGCGTTTGGCATGCACCAAGCAGATGCCGGCAGTGACGCTTACGATCGTGACTTTGCTCTCAGCTTACTTTCCCAAGAACAAGACGCTCTCTACGAGATCGAAGAAGCTCTAAAACGCGTGGATGCAGGTACTTACGGCGTTTGTGAGATGTCCGGAAAAGCAATCCCGCACGCTCGCTTGGAGGCAATCCCCTTTGCTCGTTTCACGGTTGAGTGCCAGACTCAGATTGAGAAACAGCGGAAAGCGACCCGTATTCGCCAGCCCGTGACCTCGCTGTTCGGTCTAACCGACGAAGAAGGTGGCGAAGGCGAAGAAGAAGAGTCGACTCCTGAGGCGAAGGACTAATTTATGCCACGCGAGATTATCGTTTTGGAGTGCACTGAAGCCCGGGCAGAGGGAAAGCCGGTCTCCCGTTACGTTAGCACCCGGAATAAAAAGAGCCCAAATACTCCGGGACGCTTGGAGAAAAAGAAGTATAATCCTTTCCTTCGCCGGCACACACTGCATCGCGAAGTTAAGTAACCCATGGAACCCAAGAACGCTAAACGACGGTCCAATTTTCGGCGGGCGAATCGAGCCATGCCCCGGCGCCGGATTGATATCGCTTTAGAGGCGATCGATTACAAGAACCCGGATCTGCTTCGCAAATTCGTGACGGAAAGCGGCAAGATTTTGCCTCGCCGGGTAACCGGCATGCCGGCCTATCTGCACCGAAAAATTACCCGAGAGATCAAGCGCGCTCGCTCCGTGCTGTTGATGAAGTAACCGGCGGTAATAGCCGCTTACGGTAGGGCGAGGCTCCCGATCTTCCTCAAAGGGAACCCAAAAGCGATCGGAGTTTCCCAATCTGCAGTGCCCAACACCAAATGGTTGCCGAGCCGCGGCCCAACGTTTGCCAGGGCCCATCGCAGCCAGATTATGGGCACGGCTCGGCGGGTGTGTCGGCCCCAAGACACGAAATCTTCCTTCCGACGTCCCGGTCCCTGGAAAGCCATCGCGGACCGTGCGGGAGCCTCGCCCCACCAAAAACCCATCCAAAACACTGCTTGCACCCCTCTGTTGAATAGCTATCTTTTGCCTCCCTCTGATTCCGTGAATAGCCATCCGTGTGGGTCGCTCGGTTCGGAGCAAATTTAGGTAACCCGTGGTTTGTTGGTGTTTGTGACTCTTTTATGACTGAAATGCAGGAGCTAATCGCGAAGTCCCTGCGCGATTTTAAGGAAGGTAGCATCGTTAAGGGCAGAATTCTGGAAATCCGCCCGCGAGAGGTGTTGGTCGACATAGGATACAAGTCCGAAGGCGTCATTCCCTCGTCTGAGTTTGACGATGTCGAACAAGTGGAAGTTGGTGACGAGGTCGAAGTTCTCTTAGAACGCCTGGAAAACGAGGACGGGATGGTGGTGCTGTCCAAAGAAAAGGCAGCCCACAAACAGAACTGGGACAAAATTGTCAAGGTTTTCGAGGGAGACGGCCTGATCAAAGGCAAGGTTAAAGCGGTCGTAAAAGGCGGACTAACGGTCAATATCGGCGTCGAGGCATTCCTGCCCGGGTCACAAATTGACATTGTTCCGCCCCGCGATCTGCAGCAGTTCGTCGGCAACACGTACGATTTCAAAATCGTTAAAATCAACGACGAGCGGAAGAACGTAGTCCTCAGCCGGCGAGAAATTATCGAGCAGGAACGCGCAGAGAAACGAAGCCGGTTCTTGGAAACGGTGCAGGTCGGCAACACCGTCAAAGGCACGGTAAAGAATCTCACCGATTTTGGCGCTTTTATAGATCTCGACGGGATGGACGGTCTTCTGCACATCACCGACATGACTTGGGGACGGCTCACCCATCCAAGCGAGCTCCTCCGGATCGGCCAGGAAGTCGATGTGGTTGTGCTCGATATTAACAAGGAAAAGGAGCGCGTCTCGCTCGGCTTAAAGCAGACCCAGCGTAATCCTTGGGATAAAATCGAAGAACGATTCCCTGTCGGCGCCAAGGTGCATGGCAAAGTTACCAACCTGGTACCTTATGGTGCCTTCGTCGAAATCGAAGAGGGCGTTGAGGGTCTTATCCACGTATCGGAGCTCTCTTGGACCAAACGCATAACCCGGCCTTCGGATGTATTGACCCAGGGTCAGGAAATTGAGGCCGTCGTTCTTGGCGTCAACAAAGAGGAGCAGAAAATCTCCCTCGGCGTACGCCAATTGGATCCAAATCCGTGGGATGCCATCGAACACCGCTATGCGTTGGGCTCAGTGGTTAAGGGCAAGATTCGTAACATGACCGCGTACGGTGCCTTCGTTGAGCTTGAAGAAGGAATCGATGGAATGATCCACGTTTCCGATCTCAGCTGGACTCGAAAGATCAACCACCCGAGCGAAGTTTTGAAGAAAAACGACGAGGTGGAGGCAATTGTCCTGGATATCGACAAGGTCAATCAACGGATCAGCCTCGGAATCAAGCAGCTCGAGTCCGACCCGTGGAAAGAGATCGACCAGAAGTACAAGATTGGCGATCTGGTAAACGGAAAAGTGACGAAGCTCGCTAGCTTCGGCGCCTTTGTCCAACTCCAAGACGATATCGATGGGTTGGTACACATCTCTCAATTGAGCGAAGAGCACGTCGCTAAAGTGAAAGATGTCCTCAAAGTTGGACAAGAAGTTGAGGCACGCGTCATTAAGGTAGACAAGGCCGAACGACGGATTGGTCTATCGATCAAGGCGGCCCATTACTCCGATGAGGAACTGCGGCGTGAGACCGAAGCCTTCGACAGCTTACGGCCAGGCGAAGATATGGTGGGTCTGGAACAGGCATTCCAGGCGGCGGAAGAAGAGTATCGACCTGGAGATCGAAAGCGTTAATCACCGGTTGCGATCCGTCAAAAATGCTGAAGCTTTAGCTTGGAACACTGCGAGGCGGCGTTATGCCGCCTCGATAGCATTTCCACATAGCTTTGGCCTGACCCGAGTGGGGGCTTAAGCACGATCACAAACAGATACCTATAGCAAATTTTATGGAAAAACCGCAAATCGCAGCCTACGTGAAGACTTATTGCGGCTGGAGCAATGGCGTTCGGGCAGTCCTGAAGAAGTACGACCTTCCTTACGAAGAGAAAGATATTATCCAGAACCCGGCATTCCGCTGGGAAATGGAGCAAAAGAGCGGCCAACCTCTTTCACCGTGCGTTGAAGTAAACGGTACTATGCTGGCCGATATCAGCGGCGAGGAGTTGGAAGAATATTTAGTTTCCAACCAATTAGTGGCAGCTAGTGCGGCGGCGACCGATGTTCCGCTAAACGCTCCTTGCCCTCCTGAGCAGCACGAAGCGCCCAACGTGGCGTTTCGCAGGTAACACGGATTTGTCCCTGCGCGGAGATTCCAATCTTACGGAAAACAGCGGCCTATTTTGAGCCTGGGTTTAACTTAAGCCCAGGCTTTTTGCGCTTGCGCTAATTAGCGCCTCAAAGCGGGTGTCCGTAGGCGCGAAGGGTTAACCCCGGAGCCTTTCTGGGCTGTTAGATCTTAGCCTAGGCCGCCTTCTTTCGGATATCCCTGGGCCTCGGCCTCGCAGACTCAGCTAGGCTAAAATCTTTTCAGCCCCGAAATGCTCCCGGGTAAACGCTTCGCGCCTGGTGCCAAGGCGGACCAGCTTCGCGAGGCGTCCCCCCTACTCCACAAATTCCAGTTCGACCGCGGCCGGTAAGACGCCTTTTTCTTTGCCCCGCCCTAAGAACTGCCGGATCGCTTCCCGGCCGCTCGCACCGTAATCGAGCGTATAATCGTTTACGTACATTCCGATGAATTTGTCGGCCTGATTCAGATCCAGCCCTCGGGCTAAGGGCATAGAGTGCTTTATGCCCGCCAGCCTGTTCTCAAGCCCGTATCGAATGCTTTCCTTGAGAATCTCGGAAACTTCCTTGCGGACAGCGGGAGGAATATCTTTGCGGATCACGTTGCCACCCAAAGGAAGCGGTAATCCGGTCTCGGATTTCCACCATTGACCCAAATCGAGAATCAAGTGAAACCCTTCTTGCGCATAAGTGAGTTGGCCTTCGTGGATCAGCAAACCGACTTCCGCCTTTCCTGAGCGAACATAATCAAAGATCTGATCAAACGGTACCACCACGGTTTCAACCGGAACCCCGAACAGTTTCAACGCGAGATACGCGCTGGTTCGGAGCCCAGGAACAGCAACTAATTTTTTAGAAAGCCAGTCCCGAATCTGGTCCGGCGTTCGCGGAGGTTCGATCGTAGAAACCAACATTGGCCCGTATCCGTCGCCCATGCTCGCCCCACACGGTAAAAGCGCATAGCGATCCGTGAGATAGGCGTACGCATGGATCGAAACTGCCGATATATGCAGCTCTCCGCGCGCTGCTCTCTGATTGAGGGTTTCGATATCTTGCAAAATGTGCTGAAAAGTATGGCCGCGAGTGTCGATCTTATTCTCCGCTAGGGCATAAAACATGAAGGCGTCGTCAGGATCCGGAGAATGACCAAGAAGAAATTCCATGGCTCAAGAAAGCGAAAGGAGTCGTGCGTGCAAGGACAACGAACTTACAAGGCCCCTTTCCACCCGTTCTCGCTCGTTCTCGCTCGCTGCCGTCCGTTCACGGCGGTGTCCGCGTTATCGTCGTCATCCTCGTGGCTATGCGCCTGTTCGACTTCACCTTCCATCTGTCCCCATCTCGGCCGTGCGCCGGGCTTTCCATTGGCGCGCGGGGAATAGAACAAATAACAGATTCCGCCGATAAGCCCGAAGAGGAGAAAAAAGGAGAAACCAAGCAGCGATATCAGGATGCCAACCTCGCCTGGCACCTTGGCCAAGTCGCTCATTAAGATTTGGAAAAGAGACTCCCGAAAGCCGAGCCCACCCGGAGTAATCGGCAACGAGATGATCGTAGTCACAATCGGCATGATTGTGATCATGTCGAGGAACGAAACGTCAGCATGCACCGCCTGGGAGGCGCAGTAGAAAGCGCCATAAAAGGAAAACAAGACGGGAAACGAAAGCACAAAAGCCCACGCCAATGACGCTCTTGCCTTGGCAAAGAGATGGTAGGCTTCTGAGGCCTCGATTAGCTGCTCACGAAAGGGAAAATGTCGCGGCAGCCGGTTTGCCAGGTTTAGTCCGCTGATCAGGAAGGACCCACCCACTAGAGCGGAAAAACCAATCAGCATACAGATCAAGACCCAGGCGAAGAAAGATGCTTGAGGCGTTTGTTGAAGCCATTGCCAGCGCAGAGCGGTGGTGCCAACAGCCGTCAATACCAGAGCGAGCATTCCGATCATGCGATCCATTACGACGGTCAGGACCACCTCTTTCTTTCGATCAGGAAACTCTCGCATGGAGTAATAGAGCCGAGCGAAATCGCCGCCAGTGTAACCCGGCATAAACAGGTTAAAGAACAACCCCACAAAAAACAGCTGAGACAAACGAAGCCAGCCAATGCGCATCCCTTGCACCCGCAGAAGGATATTCCAGCGTATGATGTTGGCGATTTCGCCAACGAAAGCCACGGGAAGGCCGATCAGCATCCAATGGGCGTCGGCACGGCCAAAAGCCGCGCCCATCTGCGCCCTTTTTTCTGGGCTGTTAAAGAGATAGATAAGAATCGCAATCGTAAAGATCGCTTGAGCGGTACGGATTAGAGCCTTCTTCATCGATACGCCGAAGTCCTAAAGATGGGCTCGTAAGTCGGGCGAGTTCACGTGGTGCAAAGTTTTTTGGCGAGCCTGTCCCGGGAAGCTGCCAAGACGGGGCAAGGGCTCTAAGTGATTGCTAAGATCTAAGATTTCGAGACGATACGCCCGGGAGTTCAGGTAAATCAACGGCCGATTTCTCGGGATGAGATGTAGGCCCCCGGATGATATTGGGTAACTGGAGGCTGCGTGTCACCCCATTTTCCGATCTACCTGGATGCGAGGCGCGAAGCAGTCTACCCCAAAGCATTTCGGGGCAGAAAGACTTTAGCCTCTAGGCTGAGTCTGCGAGACCTAGGAAGCCCAGAAAAAAGCACCCAGCGCTGAAAGCGCGGCAGAACAGATCTCCCATCGCCCCACGTTGAATTCGACGCAGCCGCGGGCTACAGCTTCGGTGCAAAATGAATTTTGTCGATCTGACCTCGCAGGGTGAAACCGAATGGCGCAAAGAATTCGACCGGCGTTATCTGCCGTCAAATGAGCTAGTGCAGCAAGTGCACGAGATCTTGTCGCGAGTTCGGGCCGAGGGAGATGCCGCTTTGGTCGATTTTATTCTCCGGTTCGATAAGACCCAGCTAGCGGCGAAGGAGCTTCGCGTCAGCCGGTCCGAGATCACGTTGGCATTGGGCCATTTGGACCCCGAACTCCGCGACGCCTTATCGGCCTCCAAAAAGAATGTTCAAGAATTTGCTCGCCGCAGTCGGAGAACCGATTGGCAGGCGGAGAATGTCCAGGGAGCCAGTGTTGGAGAGCGGTTTGACCCGATTCGCCGAGTGGGAATCTATGTGCCGGCAGGGACGGCGCCGCTAGTCTCTTCCGCGATCATGACGGTGGCAATCGCCAGCGCGGTTGAAGTACCGGAGATCGTGGCAGTATCGCCGGTGTCCGGTTCAACCGAGATGAATAGCGCACTCTTGGCCGCTTTGGATATGGCCGGAGCTACCGAGATCTACAAAATCGGCGGTGCACACGCAATCGGCGCATTGGCGTTCGGAACCGAAACAATTCGACCGGTCGATAAGATCTTCGGCCCAGGAAACGCATTTGTCACCGAGGCAAAACGGCAGGTCTTCGGTTACGTGGGAGTCGATCTCCTCCCCGGTCCCAGTGAGATTTTGATTGTAGCGGACTGCTCGTCGGTTCCCGCGTGGGTAGCAGCAGACCTGGTGGCTCAAGCCGAGCACGGTCCCGGCACCGTTATTGCGCTCGCGTCTTGGGATAGGCAAACGTTAGAGCACGTCCAACACGAGATCGAGAAAAGTTTACCCGCTCTCTCTCGCCAAGGGTTTATCAAGGAAGTCTTGGCAAAAAGAGCCTACGCTGTTCTGACGCGTGATCGCGAGCAAGCAGCCGCTTTCGCCAATGCGTTTGCTCCCGAGCATCTCACCGTCGTCACCGAAGAGGCAGCCGATTTTGCTTCTGGGATCACTACCGCCGGCGCTATCTTTCTGGGCAACTATTCTCCGGTTGCAGCCGGAGACTTCATAGCAGGTCCGAGCCATGAGCTGCCGACCGGTGGCGCCGCTAAATCATTCGGAGGACTAACTGCTGATCAATTTCAGCGCCGTACGAGCATTGTGAGGTTAGAGCGGGAATCGTTACAAAAATCGCTCCCCTTTATCCTTTCATTTAGCCGAGCCGAAAAGCTCGATGCCCACGGTGCATCGGCCCAGATACGCTTCGATAGTGAGAAGTGAGAGGTGAGAAGTGATTAGTGAGAGGTGACCACGGGGGACCGCCTCTCACTTCTCACCAATCACTTCTCACTTCTCACACTAGTGTTCGCGCCGTCTTCGCTTGAAACGCAACTGGGCAATGGAACGAGCTAGCGCCGCTTCAACTTCCGCAGTGTCGTCAGAGGAAAGGTTCTTATCCTTTAGAGCCGCTTGAGCCCGGTTGATCGCATCTTGCGTAGCATTCTCATCGATTTCCTCTTCGCCGAGCGCGCTATCGGTAAGAACCGAGACACTTTCACCGGTGACTTCAATAAATCCAGAGCCAACCACCAACTCCTTGGTATTACCCTCTTTGATGATCCGCAGCTCACCGGGCAGCAACTGAGTCATCAAAGGCACGTGCGCCGGATAGACCCCGATCTCGCCCTCTATCGAGGGTAGGACCACCATCGTAACATCATCCGAATATGCCCGACCTTCCGGGGTCACAATCTCCAGCTTCAAGGTGGCCATGACAATGCTAGCCTATTCTTCGGCCTGATGAATTTCCTCGATCGCGCCCTTCATATAGAAGTTCTGTTCGGGAACATCATCGTGTTTTCCGTCCAAGATTTCGCGAAAACCTCGAATGGTATCCGCGGTACTGACATATTTGCCTGCTTTACCGGTGAAGACCTCAGCAACGTGAAATGGCTGGCTTAAGAATCGTTGGATCTTGCGAGCGCGATAGACCGCCAATTTATCCTCCGGGCTGAGTTCGTCCATGCCCAGGATGGAGATGATATCTTGCAGGTCTTTATAGCGTTGCAGAACCTTCTGCACACCTCGAGCGACTTGGTAATGCTCCTCACCGACACTGTCAGGAGCCAGCGCCTTTGAGGTGGACGCTAGCGGATCCACCGCCGGATAAATCCCGAGCTCCGCAATCGACCGCTCCAAGACGATCGTCGAGTCTAGGTGAGCAAATGTGTTAGCCGGCGCCGGATCGGTGAAGTCGTCGGCTGGTACATAAACCGCCTGGAACGAAGTAATGGATCCTTTGTTAGTGGAGGTGATTCTTTCCTGCAAATCACCCATCTCAGAAGCCAACGTCGGTTGATAACCCACCGCTGAAGGAGTGCGGCCCAGCAATGCGGAGACCTCCGAACCGGCCTGAGAAAAACGGAAAATGTTATCGATAAAAAGCAATACGTCCTGGTTCTTCTCGTCTCGGAAATACTCGGCCATGGCCAAAGCAGTCAGCCCGACACGCAAACGAGCACCGGGCGGTTCGTTCATCTGACCGTAAACCAAGGCGACTTTTGACTTACTCAAATCCTTTTGATCAATGACGCCCGCCTCGGACATTTCAGTGTAAAGGTCGTTCCCCTCACGGGTGCGTTCGCCGACACCGGCAAAGACGGAGTAGCCACCGTGCCCCTTGGCGATGTTGTTGATCAGCTCCATGATCACCACGGTCTTGCCTACTCCCGCGCCTCCGAAGGCGCCCACTTTCCCTCCCTTAGAAAACGGGCAAACTAAATCGATAACCTTGATCCCAGTCTCTAAGATGCTAGCCGATGTGTCTTGCTCCAGCAGGGTAGGAGGTTTCCGGTGGATCGGGTAACGTTTCTCAAAAGTAACCGGACCACGCTCATCGACGGCATCCCCTGTCACATTGAAAACCCGGCCCAGCACTCCCTCTCCAACGGGCACACTGATTGGCGTACCGGGGCTCTGCACGGTCATCCCTCGCTTCAGTCCTTCAGTTGAAGACATGGCGATCGCCCGAACCACCCCTTCACCAAGATGCTGTTGGACTTCGAAGACCAAATGATGCGAAGCGCCATCGACCGAGAAATCAACCTCTAGAGCGTCGAAAATTTTCGGCATTTGCTCGACAGAGCTGAACTCGACGTCGACTACCGGACCGATAATCTGAACAATTTTACCTTCATTCATAGGAACTGACGTTTATTGCACTGCGAGTTGAGCGGTGGTGATTTCTAGCAACTCTGTCGTAATACTGGCTTGCCGGACCTTGTTATATTCCAAGGTAAGGTCTTTCACTAACTGCTTCGCGTTATCTGTCGCATTCTTCATCGCAACCATGCGGGCGCTGTGTTCAGAGGCTCGAGCCTCGAGCGCCATCTGGTAGATCTCGTAACCAAGATAATGAGGCAGAATCGCAGCTAAAACCGCATTCTCGTTCGGTTCAAAAACGAATTCACCGCCCTGCGGTTTTTGCTCAAGGGCGATTTCAGCCGGCGTGATCGGCAGTAGCCGATGAAAAGTCGGCTGCTGATTCAAAGTATTAACAAACTTCGGGTAAAGGATCCGCACCTGATCAACGTCACGGCTCAAGAACTTCTCCGCGCAAAAGGTGGCTACCGGCCGGACCTCCCGGAACCGCGGAATTTCACTGGCGGGAAAGTCTGCCAACAAGTCTCTCCGAGTTCGGGATAAAAACTGGACTCCTTTTTTCCCCACGGTGACAAAGCCAGCGTTGACTGAATCAACCGTCGACAACTCCCGGAATAAATTCGTGTTTAAAGGCCCGCAAAGTCCTTTGTCGGTACTGATCACGACGATCAACTCGCGGTGCACCGGGCGTTCCTCTAATAAAGGATTCTCCCGAGGATCAACCTTGCCATGAAGAGCGCCCAGTACTCGGTCCAGCGCTTCCTGATAGGGCCGTCCGGCCAGCGCGGTGGCCTGCGCCTTTCGCATCTTGGAGGCGGCCACCATTTGCATCGCTTTGGTGATCTGGGCAGTATTTTTGACTGACCGGATCCTGCGCCGAATGTCCAGCGTGTTAGCCATTTGCTATAGAGATTTCGCTCTTATGAAGCTGGAAATGATCTGAACCATTACGGCTTGTAGAAGGATTTGAAATCCTTCATCGCGGCTTGGAGTTGTTGGTCGAGCTCTTTGTCGATTGCTAACTTCTCTATCACCACCTTGAGCACATCCTCTTTCCGCGTCCGGAAATAATCCGCCATCTTTTCCTGGCAATCCTTCACCTTGTCCACTGGGACATCGTCAAAGTATCCCTTCTGCATGGCAAATAACAGGACCACTTCCATTTCGACCGGAAACGGGGTGTATTGAACCTGCTTAAATAGCTCAACAACTCGCTGACCGCGGTCTAGCTTCTTCCTCGTGCCCGGATCAACATCGGAACCGAATTGAGCAAAGGCTTGCAGATCGCGAAACTGGGCTAAATCCAGCTTGATCGACCCCGCCACTTGCTTGACGGCCTTAATTTGCGCGGCCGAACCAACTCTGCTAACCGAAATTCCGACCGAGATAGCCGGACGTACTCCTTGGTAGAATAGGTCCGTTTCTAGATAAATCTGCCCGTCGGTAATAGAGATAACATTGGTGGGAATATAAGCAGACACGTCGCCCGCCTGGGTTTCGACGACCGGCAGGGCGGTCAAAGAGCCACCTCCCTCCTTTTCACTGAGCCGGGCAGCGCGTTCCAACAACCGGGAGTGAAGATAGAACACATCCCCGGGATAAGCCTCCCTTCCCGAAGGCCGCTTCAGGACGAGTGAAACTTGCCGGTAAGCTGCGGCGTGCTTCGAGAGATCATCATAGACGATGAGGGCATCCATGCCATTGTCCATAAACCATTCGCCAATAGCGGCTCCGGCGTACGGAGCAATGTACTGATTCGTAGCGCTTTCTCCCGCGGGTGCTGAGACTACAACCGTGTACGGCATCGCTCCCGCCTTATCCAGAATATCGATCGTCCTAGCAACACTCATGTTCTTTTGGCCGATGGCGACGTAAATGCAGTAAAGCGGCTTATGGTTTTTGAGACGACCTTCTTCGGCAGCGCGATTGAGCTTTGCTTGGCTGATAATGGTGTCCACTGCTACGGTTGTTTTGCCGGTAGCACGATCACCGATAATCAGTTCGCGCTGGCCTCGGCCGATCGGGATCATCGCGTCGATCGCCAGAATTCCGGTCTGCACTGGGACGCTCACGCTGCGCCTTTTGATGATGCCGGGCGCTATCTTTTCGACCGGATAACTAATATCCGATTTGATCGGGCCTTTGCCGTCGATCGGTTGGCCTAGAGCGTTGACCACTCGACCGAGCAAGCCCTTGCCCACGGGAACCGATAACAATCGCCCAGTGGTCCGTACCTCTGAGCCTTCCTTAATCTCTTCGGAATCACCCAGCAGAATCGCACCGACTTCGTCCTCCTCGAGGTTTAAAGCTAGACCATACAGGCCGCCCGGAAACTCGAGCATCTCGTTCAGCATCACATCGCTCAACCCCTCGAGTTTCGCGACTCCATCACCCACCTCCCGAACGGTCCCAACGTTAGACCTTGTGGTGTCCGCCTTCAGTCCGGCGATCGTGGTTTCTAGCTCTTCAAGGATGGTGCTCATCTTACCTGATTAAATCTGTTCCTGCAGGGTACGGAGGCGACTGCGGACTGACCCGTCCCAGACATCGTCTCCTAATTTGACACGTAAGCCGCCCAGCAAGGTTGAGTTGGTCTTAAATTCGATCGTCAGATCATCACCATACCGAGCTTTCAACTTGGTCACTAACAGGTTGCTTAAGTTCGAGTTTAAAGCGGTCGCGCTTTCTACTACAGCATGATGCTTCGCTACCTCCAGCCGCAGGAGCCGTTGGTAGTCCTTCAGTACCTCCCCGAAATGCCGGGGCTTTTCAGTTAAGACAGTTTGCACCACTTGATTAACCTTGTGTTCATCCAATTTCCCGTCTGTGAAACTAAGCTTGAGCAGCTGCCGGGACGTTTCCCGGGCTTCTTTCGTCGTTCTCATGGCAATTAGGCCGCGATTTGCCGGGCCGATTCTTCGTTGATTTTCTGATGATCCTGCGGGGTTAAAATTTTCTGGGTTACTTTCTCCGTGGTCTCGGCTACCAGACGGCCAACCTCCTTTTTCAATTCGGCCAAGTTCCGTTCGCGCTCCAGGCTGAGAGATTCATGAGTCCTCCGAATGATCTCTTGGGCTTCAGCAAGGGCAGCCTGCCGTTTCTCGTCAGCGAGTTTCTCGCCACTGGCCTTCACTTCTTCAATCAAGCGCTGAGCCTCCGCATTTGCCCGAGCCAGCGTCTCCTCGTACTTCGCTTGGGCCTCGGCCAGCTGTTGTTTGATCCTTTCTGCGTTGATCTGGCCTTCCTCGATTCGCCGTCGCCTTTCTTCGAGCATCGCCATGATCGGCTTGAAGGCGAACTTGCTCAAAACCCAATAAACAATGAAGAAAAGAACGATCTGGGCGATCAGGTTGGGCCAATAGACTCCAAACTGTTCGGCGACGTTGCTGGCGGCGTCCATAGATCAAAGAGCGGGTATTGGGGGGGCTGTGGGGAAGTTTCGCCGCCGCTTCGCAATGGCGCGACGGATTTTCCCCACAGCAGTACAGTTATTATTTATTTAACGAAAGCAACGACCAAACCGTAAATGGCGATGGCTTCCGCCAATGCCATACCGATGATCGCCATGGTCAAAATGTTGCCAAATGCGCCCGGGTTGCGCCCTACGGCTTCCGCCGCCTTTGCTCCAACCAAACCGACGCCGATACCTGCTCCGCCGCCGGCGAAAGCAAGGGGCAAGGTCGCGGCAATGTTCCCGCCTTGTGCTGCGTCCGCTAGCATCGGCGCTAGCATCGGGAGTAGTTCTAATGTCATAATCTTTGTCTTCTCTATCTCTTGGGGTTGTTTCTATCGGATGCTCTTACCGCCCACGCTCTTGGATGGTCCCGGTAAGAAATTCATTTCAGTGGCCTGAACCTCCTCCCGGTTCGGCATGGCCAGTCGAGAGCCGGATGTAAACTCCGCACAGCGCCGAGAAGACCAAAGCCTGCAGAACCCCTACCAGCAGCTCGAGAAAAAAGAACGGCAACGGAAAAATCACCGACGTTATCCAGTTCAGGGGGATCGGCAGCGCGGCGCCCAGGTTGGTCATCGTATGCAGAAGCGTCTCGCCCGCGAAAATATTACCAAAAAGCCGGAGCGATAGGGAGACCGGCCGCAAGAGGATTGAGAGGACTTCAATTACTCCGACGAACAAGAAAATCACCACTAAGAACGGCCCCAGGGCGCCTTTGACTTCGCCTTTGGGACCGAAGATCTCTTTGATCAAGCCAAGGATACCTACATCGCGGAGGGTCCAAAAGAGCCACAAGATCATAAACATGACCGCCATCCCCAGCGTCATGTTTAGGTCGGCGTCCGCCGGCCGCAACAGGGGCCGATCGATTTGGGTAAGGCTCCAGAGGCCGGGACCTGGCTTACCAAACCCAATGCTTCCTACTCCTGGCACCAGACCGAACCAATTCGCCGCGCAAATAAAAATAAAAAGTGTCGCGACCACCGGGAACACTTTTGAGATCATGTGCCGGCCGACGATGTTCTCAAAAGTTGCGTAAAGCGTTTCGACGAGCGCTTCGATGAAGTTCTGTGCTCCGGCCGGCACTAGGGCCATTTTGCGGGTAGCGGCGCGCGCCCCGATCACGATCAGGACAGTCACAATCACCGTGAAAATAAACGAGTTGGTGAACCAGCCCTGACTCGGCCAAAGAGAGTTTGGCTGCACCGTGATTTCACCGGCTGCGAGGATGATTGTGGCCTGCATAAATAAAGGGGTACTTCACCGGCCTGAAGACAATAGTCCTGCATCTTTAAACAGCAAAAGACAAAGAACGCCTAAAGGCCGAAGGGGTAGGCTCGGTAAAAAAGCAACACAGGGCCGTTATGGCAAGTAATTTGTGAAACTTTTCACAAGGAAAGAGCCGAGGTTCTAGGTTTTAAGTTTCAAGTTTTAGGTTTTAACTCTCGTCTAAGGATCGCGAGGACGCTGATAAGGACCGCGTGGACGCCGTGTGCCTTTCGCAGGCGAAACCTCTAACCTAAAACCTCCAACCTAAAACCTATAACTTGTAACCCTCGTGCGCCGGCTCGCCTATCTGTTTGAAAGGTTCCCCGCGTTCACAAAGACCTTTTGTGCTCGCGAAGTGGCGGAACTCTATAGCCAAAACCTCCGGGTTCCGGTCTTTTCGATTCGCAGACCTAACGACGACCGACCGCTGAATATCCCGCTGGACGGCGTCGATATCCGCTATCTACCCGATTCTAATAGCCTGCGGTTCAAGGTGTTAACCCGCCTCGCCGCAAAACGGTTCTCTCACATCTGGAACCCGAAACAGGACCCCAGGGACAAACATCGTTTTTATGAGGCGCTTCATTTGGGTCCATTGCTCGAAAAGGAAGGAGTTACTGCGCTACACGCCCATTTTGCCGGTATGGCGGCGCGCACAGCTTGGTGGATAAAGCGGCTGTTCGGGATTCCGTACAGCTTCACAGGCCACGCTAACGACATTTTTGTCGAAAAGCCGGATCAACGGTTGCCGCTCGCACAGTTGATCCAAGACGCGGAGTTTGTAGCTACCGAGACCGAATTCAGCACCCAATACCTGCAATCGAAGTTCCCTGAATCTGGCGGCAAGGTTCATCGGGTTTATAACGGGATCAACCTGGACCCATTTCGGCCAGCTGATCCGGCCGCCGGCTCGCTCGAAATGATCGCGATCGGCCGCCTGATTCCCAAGAAAGGCTTCGAGATACTGATTCACGCATGTAACATGTTGGTTTCTAGAGGGTTAAATCTGCATTGCCGAATCGTGGGAGCGGGCCCCGAACATGTTCCATTACGCCAATTAATCGACCAGTTCCGGCTCGAGAAGTTCGTCGAGCTCGTTGGCCCGAAAGCTCAGCCGGAGATAGTCGAATTGCTGGCTCGAAGCAATCTTTTCGTGTTTCCAGCAGTCGAAGACGGCACCGGCGATCGAGACAATCTCCCAACCGTGATCATTGAGGCAATGGCGAGCGGTCTACCCGTAGTTGCAACCGGACTAGGCGGGATCGGCGAAATCGTGACCCACAAATCCAACGGTCTCATCGTCCCTGAGAAGGACCCCGACGCGCTAGCAGATGCGATCGCTTTCCTCGCTGAACATGCCCAACTTAGACAGACCTACGGTCAAAACGGTTTGGCGGTTGTTAAGGAAAAGTTCACGGTGGAAACGACGGTCAGAGGACTGGTTGAGCTATTCCGGCAGTACTTCCGGGAATAGCCAATAGCCAATAGAGCGCGCAGGGAGATCGGCAAGCGAGTGGACCGGAGTGGACGGCGTGGACAGAGTGGACGAACCACCCCAGCACTCCAATACTTCCGCCACTCCAACACTCCGGTTGTTCTGGTTTGGCTATTCTCCATCTCCCCGCTAGGTTCTGGTCCAAAGTATGAATGCTCTGATCCTGGCCGCCGGATACGCCACCCGACTTTACCCGCTCACGCTAAATCGGGCGAAGCCACTGCTCCCGGTAGCGGGAAAGCCGATCATTCAATGGGTGGTTGAGCAACTTGAGCCGATCACCGATTTAGAAACCGTCTACATCGTGACTAACAACCGGTTTGAGCGTGATTTTGTAGAGTGGGCCAAAACTTATCGCGCCACCCGTCCGGTCCAGATCGAGGTGATCAACGACGGCTCTAACTCTGATGCGGATAAGCTCGGGGCGATCGGTGATATCTATTTTGCAGCCAACAAGGCCAATTTATTTTCCGCGGATCTATTGATCGTGGCTGGAGACAATCTGTTTAGCGAATCATTGGCTGGTTTTGCCGAGTTTGGACGTGAGCATCCGGCAACATTGGGAGTTTATAACGTCCAAACGCTCGACCAGGCCCGCAAATACAACGAGCTAACCACCAATACCGCCGGCATCATTACCAAGTTCACCGAAAAACCGGAAAATCCGACGAGTACGATCTGCGGAATCGCGCTGTACTACTATCGGCCGGAAGTCCTCCGCAAACTGAACACCTATATCGCCGAGCGGAATAATCCGGATCAACCAGGCCGATTTGTCCAGTGGCTGCACGAGCAAATCGATGTTTTTACCTATCCGATTGCAGGCACTTGGTACGATATTGGCAGCCACGAGACGCTCTCAGAGGCAAATGAGCTTTTCTCCAAGCCCGGCAAAGGATGCTAAAAACGGGTGATTCCCCTCGCTACGGAGAGGAATTTATGGTTGATTTGGCGACAGCCGTTTCTTTAATCCCATCCTATGTCCAACGAAAGCAAAGCAAACAGCGCCTTCATGAAACCGGTTCAACCCGATGAAGCGCTGGCAAAAATCGTGGGGTCCTCTCCGCTTCCAAGAACTGAAGTTACCAAGAAAGTTTGGGAATATATCAAAAAGCACAAGCTGCAGAACAAGAAGCAGATCAAAGCTGACTCTGCGCTCGAAGCCGTTTTTAACGGTAAGAAAGAAGTCGACATGTTCGAGCTTACGCGTTTGGTTAACACCCACATTGTAAAGTAGTTACCCGGTAAAAACAGGCGAGGCGGGCCCGAGATCCGTCGGAGGCCAGTTATTGGTATCGTGTGTTGTCGTCAATTAAGGCCAAGTTACTCGTCGCGATAGGTACGATTATCGTCCTAGCGACGGTAGCTTACTTTTTTCCTTTGGTGCCCGCGCTGGAGCATGTATCCGCGTGGCTTGGAGGACTGGGTCTAATCGGCGCTGCTTTATTTGCGGTCCTAATTGCAGCTTCGAGCCTCTGTTTGTTGCCCGCCAGCCCGTTCATTATCGCCGCGTCAGCGGTTTTTGGCTTCTCCCTTGGTTTATTGACTTCTTCGGTTGGTATTATCTTGGGCGCATCCTCCGGATATTTCCTTTCCCGCCTTTTCCTTCGCAAGGACTTAGCGGATCAGTTAAAGGAGCGGCCAACCTTCAAAGCCATTGATCAAGCAATTGCCGAAGAAGGCTGGAAAATAGTCTTACTTCTCCGGTTATGCCCAATTCCGTTCGGCTTGGCCAATTATCTTTACGGCCTCACGGCTATTCCATTCGTTCCCTATCTCCTTACCAGTTTCCTTGGGGCAGTGCCGGGAATGATCTTATTCTCGCACCTAGGCGCCGCCGGCAAGGCCGGCCTTCAAGCGCTAGCTGCGGGAAACCTAAACAAGGGTGGCGGTGAACTCGCGTTGCTCGGGCTGAGTTTAGCAGCAGCGATGGTGCTGGTCTTCCTTGTGCCGCGCCTGGCTCGCCGCGTACTCGAGAAGCGTACAAAGATCACGATCATTCCAGAAGCTAGGAGCTAGAATCTAGGAGTTAGGAGCGAGCGCCGGGCGCTTGACGTGACATTATCCTCGTTTCGATAGGCATTTGAACGTCTTTTCGCCCACACGCTGGTGCGCCCTTTCGCCCATTCGATCTCACACGCCCTGCTAGCTCCTGGATTCTAGCTCCTAGCTCCTCATATCTCGTACTCCCTGTCCGGTTCCGGAACGATCACTTGCGTAGCCGGCAATGCCGTAGCGATCGCCTCTTTAAACCAATCAAGCGATGGAGGATCACCATGAACCAGAATAACCGTCCTCGGCTTTGTCTTCACGATGTAGGCCATCAGAAGTTCCCGAGGAGCGTGTCCGCTGAAATCGAACTCTTCTCGGGTACAGAGCACCGGCAATCGAGAACCGCCCTGCTCCAACTGCAGTAATTCGCCATCCCGCGCAGTCTTTAATTTCCCAGCTGGTGAATCCGGATCGGCATAACCAACGAAGAAAATCGATTGTTCGGGCCGGTCGACAAAACGACTAGCCATTTGATTCGACAACGTATGCTCGGTCATCATTCCACTAGAAAGGACGTACAGCCGATTGCGCTGGATCTGAGTGGTGGCTAAATCACGCCCGTTAAGAACAAAAGGAGATAATGTTTCTAGCAATTGGAGACCCTTCAGGGATAGTTGGGGATTGGCGGCCAGCTGATCGTAGACGACCGTTATCTTTGTGCTGAGGCCGCCAATATAAATTGGCGCTTCCAAGGCAGCGGTGGATCGGAACCGATGCAGCAGAGCGAGAATTTCTTGAGTCTTACCCAGCGCAAACACAGGGATCAGGACCGAGCCTCCCCGCGCGAACGCGTCAAGAATGCACTGTAGAAAACGCTCCTCCTCGCCCGCTCGTGAATAATTAGCCCTCAAAGCGCGGTCACCGCGGGTCGTCTCGATGATCAGTACGTCGAGTGGTTCGGTTGGGAATTCCGCTCGCCTCTGCAATGTTTGGTCCAGAAAATTGACGTCGCCAGTGTAAAAGATTCTCTGCTCGCCATTTCGGAACAACACGCCAGTCGATCCAAGAATGTGGCCCGCGTAAAAGAGCTCAAAACTCGTTTCAGTTCCGTTAGACCCCAGCCTCTCGCCGTCGATGCTCCAACGCTGGCCGATCCCGACCTCATGCCACAGCTCTCTCGATTGATCGGCCTCGCGGTGTGTGAACAAGGGATAGCTACCCAAGTCCAATTCATCTCGCTGGCGGGACATCACATTGACCGAGTTATGCAGCATGATCTCACTCAGCCTAGCTGTCGCCGGAGTCATAAAAACTTTCGCCTGCGGCTGACGCCGTGTCAGGACGGGAAGCGACCCAATGTGATCTTGATGTGCATGGGTAATAAACACGGCATCCATTTCTCCGTCCGCGACCCGTCGATAATTTGGGAGTGCCTCTTCCCCAAACTTTTTCGGATGAAGACCCGCATCTAAAATGATTTTTCGCCCGTTAAGCTCTAAGAAATAGGAGTTCGCGCCAATTTCGTTCTGACGCGCTAGATTTATAAACCGCATAGAATCCTTTAAATGCGCCGTGTTCGGTAGAGATGAGCCCCAACTCGTCTCGCTAGCCCCTCGATTTGTCTCCCCCTGCGACACTCGAACAAGCGGGAGTTCGTCTCTACCGAACACGGCGCATTTAAAGGATTCTTCCCGGTTTTCAAGGATTCTCTTTGAAACCTCTCAGAACTCGCCGCGTCAATCCACACATGGAGTTTCGCACGTGCCGGATTTCCTGGTCGACCCCGCAGCAAGACCAGACATAGTAAACGCGACGGCCACAAGTAAGCTCTAAACATTTCAAGATTCACTGATAGAGAGTGGTCCGAGAACAGCCTGCGGGCGAGTGGCGCGTTTGCCAGCTAAGGCTAGATGAGAGGTCCCATTCGAGTATGTTAAGCCAATTGTCTAAAGACCAGTGGACTTACGATGCCGCGGCTCATTTGGCTGCTCGAGCGGGATTTGGTGAATCGCCGTCTCAACTGGATCGCTGGGCTCAGCAAGGGATGGAAGCAACAATTCAAGAGCTCCTCCATCCAGTCAGCGACACGACCGTTCCGCCCAGCTGTGCTGCTCCGAACCAATTCCAACAGTTGAGGGAGCGAGTCCGGCTGGCTACATCGCCGGACGAAAAAAAGGAGATCCGTCGTGCCATACAAGAAGCCACCAAACAGCAGCTTTTTGAACTGATCAACTGGTGGACGCAACGCATGCTCACCACCCCGGCGCCATTGGTAGAGAAAATGACTTTATTCTGGCATGGTCACTTCGCCACTAGCGGCCTCAAAGTGCGGTCACCGTACAAACTTTGGCAACAGAACGAGACTTTTCGGCGGCACGGCCTCGGAAGTTTCGCAGCTTTGACCAAAGCCATCTCTCGCGACCCGGCCATGATGGTTTATCTCGATTTACAAACGAGTCAGGCCGAGCATCCAAACGAGAATTTCGCGCGTGAGCTCATGGAGTTGTTTACCTTGGGCGAAGGGAACTATACTGAGGCCGACGTCAAAGAATCTGCGCGCGCCTTCGCTGGCTATCGCATCGATCGTTTCGAAGAATTCCGCTTCGCAAAAAATCAGTCTGATGGCGGCAGTAAAACCTTCCTGCAGCAAACCGGAAACTGGAATGGCGATCAGATCATTGATATCGTCCTGCAACAGCCTGCCGCCGCTAAATTTATCAGCAGCAAGTTGTGGAAGTTCTTCGCGTATGAAGATCCTGACTCGCAGCTCACCGACAGGTTAGCAGAACTATTTCGCAAGAACTATGAAATCCGCCCGTTGTTGGAGACGATCTTTTCGTCGGAAGAATTCTATAGCCAGCGGGCCCGAGATGCGATCGTGAAAAGTCCCGTGCAATACGTTGTCGAATCCGGCCGTACACTTGGAGTTAACCTCCCAAGCGGCCGTACTCTATTCCTCGTTTACCAGCAGTTGGCCCAAGTCCCCTTCTTCCCTCCAAACGTCAAAGGCTGGGACGGCGGCAAAACCTGGATTAACACGGCTACATTGACATTTCGGTACCGGTTGGCACAACAATTGGTTCGCGGAATCAGAGTGGTGAGCGAGCCGCCGCTCGCGAAGGAGCCTCAGCCTTCGCCGTCAGCACTAGCCTCACCTTTAGCGCAAGCTTCGCCTTCAGCGCAGGCTTCGGCTTCAGCGCTGGCTTCGGCTTCACCGCTGGCTTCGGCTTCACCGCTGGCTTCGGCCACAGCGCAACGCGCAAGCTTGATGACCCAGAACGGTTCCGTCTCCGCAGACTACAGCGGGACAGGCGTGCGCCTGCCCGCACTTCCGGTCGACCAGTTAGTCACCGCCGAGGACAGAAAGGATCCCGAAGCAACCGTACGGAAAATTTACGCTCGGGCTTTCCAAACCACACCGGATCCGGAGCTTTTCGACCGGATCTTAGCTGTGGCCAAACTCAAAGCGCTTCCTTTGACCGATGATGCGATCAGAGATCTGGTCGCGCTGATGATGATGACGCCCAACTATCAAGTGTGCTAGCCAGTATGTCACAAGAACCCGATCTACTCACCAGACGTCACTTTCTGCGTACCTCGATCTTAGGGGCAGCATTAAGTTGGACTGTTCCCATCTTCGTTGAACGAACGTTTTCCCTCCTGAATGCCGAGGCAACAGAGACAGCCACGCAAATCGCAACAGGAAAAGATCATCCGATCTTGGTGGTGCTCCAACTTGCCGGCGGTAATGACGGCCTCAACGCATTGGTTCCTTTCGAGGACGATTTGTATTATCGGGCGCGCCCCACCATCAATATCCCGCGAGACCAGGTTTTGAGTCTCGACGGTTATGTTGGGTTTAACCCTCGCATGGCGCCGCTGAAAAACCTGTTTGATCAAGGCAAACTCGCCGTTATTCAAGGTGTGGGGTACCCGAATCCAAATCGATCACACTTTCGATCGACTGAGATCTGGCAGACCGCTTCTGATGCTGACAAATATGTGAAGACGGGATGGATCGGGCGCTACTTTGACAACTGTTGCGCCGGCCAAGATCCCACGGTGGGCGTTACGATAGGCAGTCAATTGCCGCAGACTTTCACCGCCGACAAGATCACCGGCATCGCGATGACTCCCGGTGGTAGGCTAGGTTTCGGGAAAGAGGCCGATGCTTTTGAGCAACAGGCCTTTAACGAACTCAATGGAATCACCCAAGATCACGACCTTACCAGTGGTGCATCGATTGGATCGATCACGGGCCCTAGCGAGTCAGCGCTCAGCACCATCGAATATCTGCAACGTACAGCGCTCGATGCCCAAGTCGGAACTGACAAAATTGCGGCGATCCTGAAACGGACTAAACCGGAAGCCGTCTACCCGAAAACGCCGTTAGGAAATGAGCTATCTCTTATTGCTCGGTTGATCAGCGGGGGATTACCGACCCGAGTTTACTACGCTAGCCAAGGGGGTTATGACACTCACAACGCCCAGGAGAATTCGCATAACAACCTTCTGGGGCAGTTAGCGGACGCCTTGGCAGCCTTCTCCAACGATCTAACCTCCAAGGGCATCTGGGGCCGGGTATTGGTCATGACCTTTAGCGAGTTCGGTCGCAGGGTAGCCGAAAACGCCAGCAAGGGAACCGATCACGGTACCGCCGCTCCTATGTTTGTTTCCGGGGGCGCGGTTAAACCCGGTGTTTACGGGAACCATCCTTCGCTCAGTAACCTCGACCAGGGCGACCTGATCCATACCGTCGATTTCAGGTCTGTTTACTCGACAATCCTAAACCGTTGGATGAAAGCGCCTGCGTCGAAGATTCTGGGAAGGGACTTCACCGCGCTGCCTTTCGTGTAGAAATAAGCGCCACCCAGCCCCTGGAGGGTAGCCGCTTTGCAGGTTGGCAACTCTGCAGGTTGGCAGCCACCGAAAGCATTCGGGGTAGACAGGCGGCTCCCGAGAATTACCCAGCGTTATGCAATTGAATAAGCGTCATGGAAATCGCGTTGGAACCGAGGCGCTGGGCGAAGAGATCACGCTGGGTAATTTCCGGGAGCCGCCTGCTGTCTCATGGTTCAGACAGACACGCCTTGAGACTAATTTTGCGAGATCGTCCCGTACATGCCGAAGCGGCTCCCCTCCAGACCAAGGCGCATCGAAAACGATACCCGTAAAACGCAAACGGAGAACTGTTAAATGATGCTAGCCCCACTGCCGCCTGATTATTGGAGCGCGGAGGCCGCTGCTCATCTTGCGCTGAGAGCAGGATTCGGCCAAACGCCGGACGAATCAAAGAAATGGGCCGAACAAGGGCTGGAGGCCATGCTCAACCATCTCCTCCAGTCGCCCGCCGACAACGTGGCGCCACCGGACTGGGCCTACCCCACTCGCGATGAAGACCTGTTGCAAAGGGTCCGCAATCCGGCGCTAACTCCGGAAGAAAAAGCGCAAGTCCAGCGCGACCTAAACATCCGGAAAGCAGAGCACATGGCGGACTTAGTTAATTGGTGGACACTCCGCATGAGTCGTTCCCCTGCGCCTTTCGTCGAGAAGATGACGCTTTTTTGGCACGGTCATTTTGCTACCAGCGCCGAGAAAGTCTCTGCCTATCGGATGTGGCTGCAAAACGAAACGATCCGCCGCTACGCGCTCTCGAATTTCGGCACCCTGGTCAAAGCGATTTCATGTGATCCAGCTATGATCAATTGGCTGGATTTGGGCTCGAGCCAGAAAGAGCATCCGAACGAGAATTTTGCTCGCGAATTGATGGAGTTATTTACTCTCGGGGAGGGACACTACACGGAGGATGATGTCAAAGCGGCTGCCCGCGCTTTTACCGGTTATCGGGTGGCCGGCCCGGCTGAACAGTTTCGTTTCGTGGCCGGCCAGTTTGATCAATCGGATAAGACTTTCCTCGGCAAAACCGGCCCCTGGCGGGGCGATCAGGTGATCGACCTCATTCTTTCCCAGCCCCAGTGTGCCAAGTTTATTGCTACCAAGATCTGGCGTTTCTTTGCCTACGACGATCCAGCCCCTCCCTTGATCGACGTTTTGGGCGGGCAGCTGCTGCGTTGCAAGTATGAGCTAAAACCATTCATGAAGATCGTGTTATCGAGCCAAGAATTTTTCAGCCCGCAAGCTCACAGCACAATCATTAAATCACCCGTCCAATTCCTAGTACAAGGCCAAAAGACGCTCGGACTCCCGCTGCCAACCGGGCAGCCATTGGTCTTTATCTATCGGCAATTAGGCCAGATTCCGTTTTATCCGCCAAACGTTAAAGGCTGGGACGGCGGAAAGAGCTGGATAAATACCGCGACTCTGACTTACCGATACGAACTAGCGAGAGAACTTGTCTATGGAGTTCTGCCCGAACAGGTCGGCTTACCCAAAGGACCCGCGCCCAGTCCTACACCGAGTCCAACACCGGCCGTAACCAAACCTCTCGCTATGGAAGCATCGATGGAAGAGATGGCCGTTAAGGCGATGAATGCAGACCCGCAAAGTATGAGCCTCATCGCCGACCAAAACATCCCTGGCCCAGCTAAAGCCGTGGGAAATACGGGGACGCCAGCGCCCCAAAAGAGACCGGAACCTCAAGTAGTGCCGCCTCCCGCGCCAACTCCTCTGGCTCGACTCACAGCTGGTTTGCCCATCGGCAAGTTCGTTTCCCCCGACGATCGCAAGGATCCACGGCGCGTGGTGGAGAAACTAAGTCTAGCGATTTTCCAAGCCACACCAGATACGGCTCTCTTAGAAAAGTTCGTCAACGTAGCAACGGCAAACCCAGTTCCATTTGATGACCACGCGATCCGGGAGTTGGCGACGCTGATGATGACCACGCCGATTTATCAGCTATGCTGAGGGATTCGGGGAGGGCGCGCGTCCCCGCGCGCCGCGAGCGGGTCTACGCCGTCCGCATAACCAAACGCCTCAATCCGGTCTGCCATGGGCTCCGCGAACCATCCGGCATCTGCCAGGCATCTGCCGGACGGGGACGCGATCCCTCCCGAAGCGCCCTTGCAACAAATCCAGCTCCAGACCATGCTTTTGATCTTCAACCATAAGTGTGAAGATCCTCCTAACCGCAGATCTCCATTTTTATCGTCCCTGGTTTGACTGGTTGCGAAGCGAGGCGCCTTTCTTCGATCTGATTTGTATCGCCGGTGATTTCTTCGACATGGAACATCCAGCCGGTTTGCTCCCCCAGATGGTCTTCTTCTACGATTGGATAGCCAACCTGGCCCGGCAAAAGACTCCCATCGCTGTCTGCACTGGGAACCACGATCTGCCGCCCGGAAGTTTCTTAGTCCGACCCGGTGTTCCAATTGTGAGCAAGGATTTAGCTGTGATCGCTCACTATGCTAAAGCAACCCGTTGGATTCACGCATTGAAACTCGATCACCAGATCGCAGTCGACGGCGACCAAAAAATTGTCCGCGGCAAATCCGGCGAATCCTTAACAGTGGTCTGTTGTCCTTACCGGGCCGATGGAAGAGTCGACCCCTGGAAACCGGTTCCCGGAAAATCGATCGTCCTTCACCATGAGCCTCCCGGCAACAGTCAATTGGCCATCCCTAAAGCGGGTAATCCCGAGCTGTCACTGATTGTGGAGAAACTCAATCCGACCTGGTGCGTAAGCGGTCACGTCCACTTCACACCAGGCGAACAAAACCAGTTCTTCGAACGTATCGGAAGCACCATTTGCTTTAATTGCCGGCAAAATGCGCCAAACGACATGCTACCTCCCCGCCCCAATACGATCGTTCTTGATAGCTCTACCGGAACCGCGGCCTGGCGTCGCTGGTTCTCGGCGACGTCGTACGACGAAACCATCGCCCGCCTAGACTAACTCCCGCTTTTTGGAACGTTTGTTCCTAAAACCGGGAGATACCTTCAATGCGCGCCCTTTTTATTGTCGTTCAATTCTGCTTTCTAACCCTGGGTATCGTACCATTTGCGACCGCCCAAACTCAGTTACTAGCTCAGGGAAAGTCGGGCACAGGCAAGATTTCCTGGGAGATCCGGCTAGATAATAACGACTACACGCTCTGGTTATGGCCGGATGGCCACAAAGGTCAGGCCACTCAAGTGGGTTCGGCCGAGGACGCAATGCCAGTCGCGGCGACCTTCAACGGCGATGACACCTGGCTTGTGGTTACGCGTCATCTTAGCAGCGGTCAATTGTTTTCGATCTACCGTAAAGACGCTGCTGGTTCCTATAGCGAACAAGGAGGCCAGGACGACGAGGATGAACCTGTACCAGGCTTCTTCAAAGTGGAAAAAACGGTGACCGGCAACGATATCGACCGCTGGTCGGTTAATTTCGACAAATGGGACCCTAGTTTTGGGTCTTCGGCGTTTGTTTTTTCCTGGACTGCCCGCTTGAACAAGGGTTCGGATGGCGATTTCCGGCGCTTTGTAGGATGGCAGGGAGTTTATGATCTGGAAAAGAGGGCAGTCGTTAAGACCCTGTCACCCGGCACAGTCTTCACTCAAACCGAGCTTTCGGAGAAGAGCCTGAACCAGGATTACCGCGAACTCAGGGGCATGCTTGACGCAACTGATCAGCAGAAACTGCGACAGGAACAACTTGAATGGCTGAAAAAACGAGACGCGATCAAGACCTCGCAAGAAAAGCTCGAATTGACGATGGCTCGCGTCGAGGAATTCGAAGACAGAATAGCTAAGTTGAAGAAATAGCGGCCGCAGTGTTCTTTACAGAAGCAAAACGAAGTTACCCCAAGTTTTTCCTTTCTCCGTTACCTCGTTATCCGGCAGCTGAAATCTGCGGCTTTCTGCCTCGCTTTAGCGGAGCAAACCGCTGCGGCCCAAAATCGCGCACCGTACCTTCAAAACTTAGTAAAGCTTTCTTCAGATCTAGCCCGCCGCCATATCCGACCAACTGACCGTTGGCCCCTATTACCCGATGGCAAGGAACGATAATGGCAACCGGGTTCTGGCCGTTAGCCATGCCCACGGCCCGAGCGTGACTACCTACGCGGGCAGCTTCTTCTTTGTACGATATCGTCTCTCCGTACGGGATGCTTTGTAGCGCTTCCCAGGCTCTGACCTGAAATGGCGTCCCAATGAATCGAATAGGGATATCGAACTCCATTCTTTTTCCTTCGAAATATTCGTCGAGCTGTCGGACCACTCTCGGGAATGGCTCCACTTTTTCTTGGCTTGGCGCGGACTCGGACTCGACGGGCTGACGATCCCACCAAAAGTGCAAGCCGATCAGATTGGTACCATCGGAAACCAATTTTAAGTCACCGACAGGACTATGATAAATGATGTGATAGTTCATGTTGTTGCTCCAAAGAATTCCAAAGTTGCATGGCAGCATAAGCTCGCCATGGTCTCCACTTTTCCGAAAGAGCGAGCGCTTCTGACGCCTTCTTCACCGCAAGCGCTTTCTGTAGGCCTAGATCCTGATGAGGAAAGGCGTCGGGCCAACCCAACACTCTCATCGCGATATAGCCGGCTGTCCAAGGCCCGATCCCCGGCACCAGGGTCAGCTGTTTTACACTTTCTTCCCAAGAGATCACATGCAAGAAATTGATCTTCTCTTCTGCCACCGCTCGAGCCAGTCCTGCTAACGTTGTCGCCCGCGCTTCCGTCAAGCCGACTGTCCGCAATTCGGCAACCGGCACCGCCGCGATTTGGGCGGCGGTCGGCACCAGCAATTTTAACTCGGGAAACGGAGTATCGATTCGTTGGCCAAACCGCTCCACTATTCGCCCGGCAATGGTCGTCGCCGCCGGGACACTGATTTGTTGACCGAGCACCGCGCGCATGGCGATCTCGAAACCATCAAAAGCGCCTGGCACCCGAAGGCCTGGGTTCCCCAACGCTAACGATCCGAGCGCGGCAGTGATCGGATCGGGCGAAGCATCGAGATCGAATAAGCGTCGCAATCGAGCAATCAAAGGTAATAGAACGGAGAGCAGATCCGGAGCGACTTCCACCTTCAGAGAAAGGTTATTGGGATCATTTTCCACCGAGATCCATCCTGTCGAACGCCCGATCTGCACCGTTCGGAAATATTGAGTTCCGTTAACGAACTCCGCTCCCCGATAAAATCGTCGGCGAAAATAACGAAGTATGCTGTCCCAACAAAATGGCGGTCGATAACTGAGGCGGAAGGTGCATTCCGAGCCGCTCGCGCCATTGCCAGAGTCTTTACGCAAGGCCGTTGGTGAAAGCCGATACCGTTCCTTAAATAAGCTATTGAATCGACGCAAACTTTTGAATCCGCTCGCTAACGCAACCTCGTTCATGGTGAGCCTCGTATCGGTGAGCAACTGCTTTGCGAGAAGTAATCTCCGAGTCTGCATCAACTGAATAGGAGAAACACCGAGCTGTTTCTTCAAAATCCGCCGAAAGTGCCGATCAGAAAATTGGAATGTGTTTGCCAGTTCAGGTATCGATTGGTTGGCTTCTTCCATTCGATCGAGATAACGCAGAGCGGCCCCCACCACTCTCTGCTCTGAGTCAATGGGAGCATTGCCTGGAGCCAATTCAGGCCGACAACGCAAACAGGGACGATAACCGGCGACTTCTGCGGCCGCTGCCAAGCGGAAGAATTCGCAGTGCTCCTCATGCGGACGTCGCGACGGACAGATCGGACGGCAATAGATCTTCGTCGTTTTCACGCCAATGAAAAAGACGCCATCGAACCTCCGATCTCGAGCACTGAGCGCCTCATAGTACTGGTGCGAATTCATGGTGCGGTCAGTATCGGTCGCTTTTTGGCGACTGTCTCGCCGTTTTCGGACAGGTAGATTTTCGGGGGCTGGAGGGGGCGGTGGGCGCTGCAGGGCACGTCGGGCAGGGTACGGATGGGACTTATATGACCTATGGGACCTATAGGTCGCCCGTCATATAAGTCCTATAGGTCATATAAGTCCTATCTGTGCGCCCGCCCACCGTCCATTACTTTGCGGAGGACTCGCCCAGGCCCGGCGTTCCCCCGGCGAAGCCAGTTAGTTCCAGATAGCCTTTCCCGTTCACCGACTGCTGATTTCGCGTTCCTTTAATCCGCACACAGCCTTCCCAATACCTGACCCCTACGTTCAGCTCTTGGTTCTCCACCGGGGTGTTGATTTCGGCATCGAATCCGAGCTTTTCTATCTTAAGATGCCACCCGATTGGATAAGTGGCTTGCTTGTCCGCCGTGGTCCAGAAGCGAGTCGGTTGCAGGACAAATTCTCCGTTGGCGATATCAACCGCATGCCCGTCGCGATCGATCCACTTGCCGCTGGAACAGGGATCGATGCCTCCATCGCGCATTCGAATCTGGTAAAGCATTAGATCAGAACCATCGTCCATCTGGATACCAAACCAGTTCCAGCCGACCTGATTTGCCGCCAATTGGTTCGTGCTCCACTCGCGATCGAACCACGAAAGCCCGGTGACTTGGAATTTCTGCCCAGCTATCACTACCGACCCATGCGTGCGCATGCGGGTAATCGAATAGTACTCGGATGCATGATCACCGCTGCTGGCCTTCCGGCTATAGCCATTTTCACCCTCAAACACAGGTGATCTTTCCGGCTCTAGATCCAAATCAATGGCGCAGCCGTTATTCTCTGCTTTCGCCGCAAACCCTTGTCCAAGATCCAATTCCCAATCTCCAATCCAGGCCAGGCGTGACCCCGAAAGAAAGCCGGCGTCTCCGTAAGCTCCTCGACTAGTCCGTTCCGCAACATGAAAACTCTTCGCTCGTACGTCGGTGACAGTGAAGTGGGCGAACTTCACATCATCCACAACAAATCGAGATTTCACGGGCGTTCGTTGCCTAGGAGATCGATAGCCGTACCTAAAGAAAGTCAGTTCGTAACCGAATTCCCTTCCATCCGCAGTTTGCAGGTTACCGGTCAGATACCACCATTCGGTTCGATAGTCGGGATGCGGGCCATGATCTTGCGGGAAACGAAATTGGTAACCCGGCTCCGCCAGCCGCCAGCCCTCCGGCGTTAACGCCGAGAACGCCGTCGGGTCGCCACTCGTGGAGCGCGCCTCGCTTGCGAGGCCGTGGTAAGCAGGGCTGTCGGTAGGAAGGGCCGATTGATCGCCTGCGCTCTGGTCTGTGAAAAGGCAGGAAGTCACGAGATAGAGCGCTGACCCATACAAGGTGTGCATCATAACGTTCCCTTGCTTACCACGGCCTCGCAAGCGAGCCGCGCTCCACAACTCACCTTTCACCTTTCACCTCTCACGTCTGAAGTCTCACACCATCGACCTTAGCACTCGAAGATTCGAAGCCCGGGCAGCGAGGAGCGCGGGCAAAAGCCCAGCTAGAACGCCAACCGCAACTAACAACGCTCCCAGGGGGGCGATGTCGGCCCAGGGAAAGTGAACCGGAATTGTCCAACCAAAAAAGGTTACGTTAATCACACTAGTCAGAACGATTGCCAGAGCGCAGCCACCAACGATTCCCAGTACAACCGCCACTATGGTGAGGAAAAACGCTTCCAATAGAATAAGGAACAGCAACTGAAACGAAGAGCCACCAAGGCTCCTCAACACCGCAAGCTCTCGTTCCCGCTCTTTCACGATAACAGTAAGATTAAGGATAATTCCGATGATCGACACCGCCAGAGCAATCCCCCGCAACAAGTTGGTCACCTGGAAAGTCTGGTCAAAAATGCGTTGTACAACTCCGCGCAATTCTCGGTTTGATTGAAATGCGTAGGCTTCGGCCCCCGGATAGGATGTTCGCGCCCGCTCAATGACTGCATCGGCAGAAGACCCCGGCCGCAAATAGAGAGATACCGCCTGCACCCGGTCATCGGCCCAGAAGCGGGTAAAGTTTTGCCTCTGTATCAGTAGCAAACCTTGATCACTGGTATAATCGTAGAAGATCCCTGCGACCGTGAACTCTCTTTCTCCCAGCGGCGTCGGAATTGTAATCCGGTTGCCCACCTTTAACCCCAACCGTCGGGCGAGCGGTTCCGACGCAATCACTCGGTCGGGTTCATGCCAAGCCCGCTCTTTTTCTGCGTCGCCACCGCCGACAAACTCGGGGCTGTTTCTGGGTGAATCCATGGTAACGCCTAGATTGACATCCTGATCGTTGATCGTGACCGGAAGCTCACGGTAAGTAGCCATGCTCTCGACTTCCGGAAAGCCTCGCAAAAACGCAATCAGGCCAGGACTAACATAACTGTCGAACCCGGCGAGTTGGTTCTCGGTTGTCGTCACGAATATATCGGCCACCAAGCGCCGGCTCATCCAGCGATCTAAGGTCAGACGAAATGAAAAGATCATCACCGAAACACTTACCAGAAGCGCAACCGCGCAACCGAGAGCAGCGCTAGTGACCGAGTTTCGATAGAGCGACCGAATTAGGTTCTGAGCGGAAAGTCGAATCAAGCGCTGCCGTGAAAAAACAATGGCGACCAAATTACCGAGTCCCTGGGTGACACTAGGCGACAGCAAACAGGCCGCGAGTAACACCAGCGCGGCTGACGCGAAACTGAGCGCTCGGGCATGCCACCACAGAGCCAACCAGCCGCTCAGGACTGCAAGCAGGGCAGAACCGATAGCCAGTAACAGTGTCCAGGGCCGGAATCGCTCACTGCTTTCGATTAAGAGCCCCAGATTCAGTGCCCGCAGTGGCGGTAAATTCGCGGCTTGAGCCGCTGGAACCCAGGCTCCGATGCCGCCGGTCACCAGTCCTAGAACACCTACCACCACTATCTGATCCCAAGGAACGTACGATTGTTCGATACTGGTCAGGATATAGAGATTGCTGATCGTTTCGGACACTATCCTAATACAGCGGTTGGCTAACACCAATCCCAGCACAACACCAAGGATCACACCGCAAATTGAATAGAAGCTTGCCTCGCCCAAAAACAGCAGCCGCACGCCTGTTCTCGAGACACCAAGCGAGCGCAGAATCCCTATCTCCGGACGTCGTCGAACCACGGAAGCAGAGACCGTATTGTAAATCAGAAAAACGCCGACCATGAGCGAAGCCATGCTGAGCGCACTTAAATTGAGTTGAAAGCCAGCCACCATCTTCTCAATTTGCGAACTACGCGATTGGGGCGTCTGCACCGACACCGTTGGCGGCAAGAGCTGCTTCAAGAGTGCGATCACCGGCGATGGATCCAGGGGATCGCTTAAACGAAATAGTACCGACGACAGTTTCCCGGCATCGCCAGACAGCTCTTGTAACCAGCCGATATCCATGGCAGCCAAATGAGAATCCCCTTCCGGCGCATCCAAGAGAAACGCGACCGTCAGCGATTTCACTTGCTCACCTAAGCGCACTCGAAAGGTACTGCCAGCATCGAGGTGGTGAGAGTGGGCAAATGCTTTCGTTACCGCGACAGCGCTTGGGTCGCTGAACCAGCGACCACCGTCAATTTTTTGGCTACCCAATTGTTTGACCTCAAAGGTGCGAAATTCGCTATCGGTGAACGGATCAACCCCCAGCAGATGGAGATACTCCCCCTGATAGTCAGGAAGAGTAACGATCTTCTCGACCAACGGAGTAGCTGCCGTACAACCGGGCGCTTTTTGTAACTGGGGAAAGATGGCGTCATCTATTTCCCCGTCTGCTTCCAGGTTAGCTCTCCCTGCGGTCACGTCGACGCTGGCCGACAACGCTCGATTAGCGCTATAGTTAGTAACCTGAATTGCCAAATAGACGGCCACCCCTAGAGCGACACTCAGGATATTGATCGAAGCGAGTATGGGATGACAGAGCGCGTCCCGGATCACCAAGTGATAGAAAAATCGGAAGCCGCTCATGGGTAACGCCGACAAGACCGGGAGCGCTCCGGCGGCTGCCGGACCGAGGAACGACCTGTTGCGGCCATACCCAGACGGCGCGCCATCACCCCAACCTGGGGAGGGCGCGCGTCCTGGCGCGCCGGGAAAACGTTCCCCGCCTCCAGATGTATTTTGATCATTCGGTCATCAAACGCGGTTAGCCTCCGTAAACAAAGGATCGCGGGGACGCGATCCCTCCCCCTCACCGCAGACCCCGTTCACGGCGCTCCCGGCGTTGTCTCAATACTAACCCCGGTGGCGGCAGTTAGCAGGTTCGCCTGCAGCCGGTCAAGCAGCGGTCGGCTAGTCAGTTTTCTGCCTTCGGCGTCATTTACATAAAAACTGTCGAAGGCAGCCCCTTTCTCAGTGGCAATTCTGGAGTGAGCGATATTGAGTTGAACTGCAGCAAAACAGCGGAGCACATCGTACAACAGCCCCATTCGATCCGCGGTCTGCAGATCAATCACGGTGTACGCCGGGTGCACTTCATTAGAAATCGTTAGCTTAGTGGGAAGTTCCATATCAGCGCTCACTTGGTATACAGGCCGCCGGCGGGCCTTGTTAAGAAGCGGGCCAAAGTCGAAGTCGGGTACACTCAGCGCCTGACTTAGAACCAATTCTACTTGGTTCCGCTCGGTTTCCTCGGTCACAGGCTGAAAGTTCGGGTCGCACACGCGAAAGACGCCCAACATAATATCGTCGTCCCGGGTGTACGCGTCCGCGCTGAGAATATTGATTGAGGCGGTGGCAAATGAGCCCGCTATCTTCGCCATCAAAGCGACCCGATCCCACGTACAAACCCAGACTTCGCTATGACCTTGGTCGGGTTTATCCTGCCAGCGAATCGCCGCACTCAACGCTGCCGTCGGCTCGTTATACCGGGCTTCTAACCAGGTTCGTACCAGCCGTATATGTCCAATAATGTCGTTAACCTGGGTACTCTGGAAGTATCGTTCAGGCATCGATTCGAAATGAACCTCGATCTCTTCTCCAAAATCACGGGCCATTCGCTTGGACACCGTCTGCCGAAGATCAGCTCGCTCAATGCGCGCCTGTTTGAAGAATTCCGCTTCGTCACGCAAATAACTCGAGGCCGCGTTGTATAGCTGCCACACCAGCGTCTCTTTCCAATCCGACCAATTCTGTCCGCTGGTGCCTTGGCCGTCTGCCAAGGTTAGTAGCATCAGATAATCCAGGTTGACTTGATTACGCACGTTCTCCGCAAAAGCCGCGATGGTTGCCGGGTCCTCAATGTTTCGACGTTGAGCGATCTCCGACAACGTCAGGTGATGATCAACCAACAAAATGAGCCGGCTGCGTCGCTCCGGCGAGAGCTGGAGCCGGGCGGCCACCTTTTGGGCGTTCAGAGCGCTGGCTTCGGAATGATGCCGGGCGCTGGATGCTTTCCCGGTATCGTGGAGCAGTAACGTCAAATAGAGAACGAATGGATCCTCCATTCCTCTAAACAAAACTTGATAATCGGTTAGCTTTGGATCGATCGTGTCTATTAACTCGTCCAACTTCTCGATACATTGCAACGTGTGCTCATCCCCCGTATAGCGGTGGAAAAATTCATGTTGAACCAGGCAGGTAATTTCTCCGAATTCCGGCAAATATCGCCCGAGTACGTCGACTTCATGCATCATTCTCAAGATGCGACCTACCTGACCCTTGCGGGAAAGGATGGCTTGAAACGTTTCTCGAGCAGAGCGCGCGTATTGAAAGGTCCGATTAATTAGGCGCGTCCTGCGGCGAATCAGCTCTTCCAACTCGGGGCTAAGATCCAGCTCGCGCTGCTGCGCATGCAGAAAAACCCGCAATAACCTGAACGGGTCTTCCTTAAAAATGTCGCGGTTCTCGTAATAGATCAATCCGTTCTGACTATAGAATCCGTCGAAATGCTCAGTTTTGAGCTTCCGCTTCGCTAAAAAACCAAAGATCGGGCGCGTATCTTTGTTGGTACTCTCAGGTAGGAGAAACCGCTCGGTGATTCGAGTCGTTGTAAGATAAATCGTGCGAGCGTGCTGGAAATAGTCTCGCATGAACGCTTCACTTCGACGCACCACCGTTTTCTGAGGATAATTGAAGTGGTTCGCTACTTGGCCCTGTAAAAAGAGCGTCAGCACATCGGCAGGTCTTTTATTTATGTAATGCAGCTCGGTTCTGACCCGCTCAAGAAAGTCGTAAGCCCGATCGATTGCCCGGCGATCGCTCTCGGAAATATATTTTCGCTCTACCAACTTCGCCGTGCTCATGACACCGTCGCGGAAATAGCAGATCCATTGCATGTTCTGGTAATCGCGCAGGCCGCCGCACCCGTTCTTGACATTCGGCTCCTGCATAAACACAGAGCCGCCGTATTTCCGCCACCGTTCTTCCTGGTTAGCCAGACGCCAGGTCAAGTATGCGCTGACCTGTCCACGAACGCAGTGTTCGAAGAAATCGCGACGGAATTTAGCGTACAGATTCCGGTTACCCGCGAGGAACCGGGACTCGAGCAGCGACGTTTTCGTGAGAACATCAGAGTTGGCTAGCCGGATGGCCTCCTGAATCGATCGGGTCGCGTGCCCGACCTTGAATCCTACATCCCATAACATGTAAAGAACCTGTTCGATGATGTTGGCGGCGTCGGGTTGGATCTTCCCCATCTCATGCAGGAACAAAATATCGACGTCGCTGTAAGGATTCAGTTCACCCCGGCCATATCCGCCGATAGCTAAAAGTGCGACCGGAGGCGTCTGGTTGTTGAACGGGGGGAATTCGACCGCCCCTTCAAATAGGTGCCGGAGGACGACGTCAAGCAAGGTTGCTCGGTCCCGGACTACTTCTAGTCCACCGGCGCCCGAATAATGCTTTAGCCGGAGGCGATGCTCTTCTAGCTTAAGAAACTTCTTATACAGGTTAAGTCTTTCTCGAAGCCGCTCCTTGCCTTCGGAAACAAGTTGTCGCTCGGCATGAGCCAAGATTTTTTCGAGATGTTGAGCCATCTGTCCGCCGGAAACTCAACCGCAAATACACGCAGATAAACGCGGATTGAATTCCCTGGAACTACTGTAGCAAACGAAACGTCGCATTACTCTCTTAAATCTGCGTCTATCTGCGTTAATCTGTGGCTGAGGGTCTTGCCTTACGTTCATGAGGCCATTGCTCCTAGCCGGTCGCGGAGTTGTTCTAGTCGGCTCAGAAAGTCGGCCTCTCGTTTACGATGCTCTTCGACAACGGCCGCCGGGGCCCTGTTCACAAAATTCTCGTTCGCTAATTTCTTGCGCACTGTCTCTAATTCTTCTTCCAGCTTGGCGATTTCCCGCGCCAGACGTTGCTTTTCCGCGTCTAGGTCGACGGATCCCTCCAAAGGTAAGAATACTTGCCCGATTGGGGTGATCGCAACGGGCTCACCTCGCGCTGACTGATAGTCGGGTGTCACCTCAAGAGGTTCTGCTCCGCAAAGACGACCGAACACAGCGAAGTCTCCGGCCAGCTCAGGCCTCAAAACAATTCGGATTTTTTTGTTCGACGGAATCCGGTATTCGGCTCGCAAATTTCGAGTGATCGAAGTTGCCTCGTACACCGCCGTCGCAAACCGCACGCTTTCTTCGGCCGGCGGCAGATCAACTCGCAGATCCGACAGTGAAGCAAATTGTATACTCCCAGAGCCGTACCCCATCCGCTGCCAAAGCTCTTCGGTGATGTGTGGCATAAACGGATGGAGCAATCGGATCACAGAGGAAAGCACTCGATCCATGACCCAGAGAGCGCCCGCACGCTCCTTCTCGTTTTGCAATTCTGTTTTCGCCGCCTCCAGGTACCAGTCGCAGAAGTCGCTCCAGAAGAAGTCGTATAAACTCTGAGCAATGTCCGTGAAAAGGTACTCGGAATACCCGCGCTCGATCCGATCCACCGTCTGGTTCAGCTGAGAAAGAATTTTGATGGAATAGGGCGAGAAACTCGACACCGCCGGTGGCTCATCGACGCTCGCTCCCTGCAGCTGGCGAAAGCGAAACGCATTCCAGAGCTTATTGGCAAAGTTCCGTCCCTCCTCGATTTGTTTCTCATCGAAACGGATATCTTGCCCATGTGGAGCGGTCCGTAGAAGGCCGAACCGAAGCCCATCAGCGCCGTATTTAGCGATTAAGTCCAAGGGATCAGGCGAGTTCCCCAAGCTCTTGGACATTTTGCGCCCTTGCCCATCCCGAATGATCCCGGTAAAGAACACGTCCTCAAAGGGTCGCCGGTCTTGGAATTCGAATCCGGCCATCATCATCCGAGCCACCCAGAGAAAAATGATGTCAGGGGCGGTCACGAGATCGTTGGTAGGATAAAACCGTTTTCTCATGCCGGGCGTCATAGTGGCAAACGGCCAGAGCCACGATGAAAACCAGGTATCCAGCACATCGGGATCTTGTTCCCAATTTTCCGGATCCGGCGGGGGCTCAATCGCTACGTGGAGACGGCCTGGTTCGTTCCGATGATACCAGACCGGAATCCTGTGGCCCCACCAAACCTGCCGGCTGATACACCAATCCTGGATATTCTCGATCCAGTGTTCGAGGTTTTTGACCCAACGTTCAGGGCGCAGCCGAATCTCACCGTCGCGAACCGCGTTCAAGGTTCGCTCAACCTGGGGGTACCGCAGAAACCACTGTTCGCTCAGCCTTGGCTCAATCGGGACCTTAGCCCGCTCACTATAACCAACGGTGTGCTCGTACGGTTCCTCTCGGACCAACAACCCCAGGTCTCGAAGCTTCTCGACAGCCAATTTGCGGGCCTCGGCCCGATCCACGCCAACGAAGTCCGGCCCGGCTAGTTCATTCAAGGTCCCGTCCGGATTGAGCACGTCGATTAACTCCAGTCCGTGACGCTGGCCAATCTCAAAGTCGACTTTGTCGTGCGCCGGAGTCACCTTCAAAACTCCGGTCCCGAACTCCACATCGATCGCATCGTCTCCAACGATTGGGATTTGGACTCGGGGAAACGGACGCCAGCAATGCTTCCCGATCAGGTGCGCGTACCGGCTGTCTCGAGGATTCACCGCCACCCCCGTATCTCCCATCAAGGTCTCCGGACGAGTGGTCGCGATCTCAAGGAATTGCCCAGGCAGCTCAACGATTTCGTACCGCATCACGTACAGGAAACCTTTCACCGGTGTCGGCACCACTTCTTCATCGGACAATGCCGTTAACGAGCCTGGGTCCCAATTCACCATTCGCTTCCCTCGATAAATTCGGCCCTTGTTGTAGAGGTCAACGAAGGTAGCTCTCACCTCATGCGAGTACTCCGGGTCCATGGTGAATCGCTCCCGGGACCAGTCGCAGGAACAGCCGAGCTTCTTAAGCTGCTCGATGATGATGCCGCCGTGACGTTCTTTCCACTCCCAGACGCGCTTAATAAAATCCTCCCGCCCAAGATCAAAACGGGACTTTCCTTCCTTGCGGAGCTGTCTTTCCACAACCGTTTGAGTCGCAAGCCCGGCATGGTCAGTCCCGGGCAGCCAAAGCACTTCTTTCCCGAGCATGCGCGCTCGCCGCGCAAGAACGTCTTGGATCGTGTTGTTCAAAACGTGCCCCATCGTTAGGACCCCGGTCACATTGGGCGGAGGAATCACGATGGCGTAACCCGGCTTCGGCGATCGGACCTTGGCGTGGAAGTCCTTGTCGCGGACCCAGTTGCGGTACCATTTCGGCTCGACGGCTCCCGGTTCGTAGGCTGTGGAAATCACTTCCATTGGGATTGCGAATCTGTCCTGAGCGGGGCAGTTCTGCAACTATGGAGCGCAGAGGATGGGACGAGAGGATGGAACCCGGGGATTGTCGCGAACACGTGAATGGTTCCCAACCCCTGATCGGTAGGGCGAAAAACTCGGCGCGCTGAATGCATGTTTGTTTCAACCGCTTGCCCGCGCCGGTTTTGAGCCGTCCCGTGCGTGTGCCACCTCAAAGGCGGGCACGATCCATGGCTATTTTGGCCGCCCAATGGATGAAAACGACCCCACGGTGCCGCTCAAAACCGGCGCGGACTAATTACAGGCACAATCAACGTCTTCGGCGCGCCGAGTTTTTCGCCCTACCGATCAGGGGCCTGCTACACGCCCCTCGGCAAGCCGCGTTATCTGAGCCCGCATGCACGCCCGATCATAAACAACCCTGCCCCGATCACGACGACTCCTATGCCTCGAGCGACACGCTCGCCGGAAGGTGCGAAACGTTCAGCGGTGATGGCTACGGTCACAGCCGCCATCGTCCGCAGATCCATAACTCCGATGACGAGAAGGATCGTCATCAAGCCGGCACAGCAATAGCAGCAGTGGAGGCCTAGCTGAAGGCCGTGCCGCCAAGCCGTGCCGGCGTCCGCTTGAAACTGAAAGCGACACTTGGGTGTGCCCCGGCAACAAGCTAGATAGTGTGCCTTCAAGGGTGTGAACTGGAACACGCCGGCGATCAGGACAACAACAGCAACCGCGAGTGGAACTGCGCGCGACAGCGCTGGCAGCTGCATCTCAAGCTCCGCCGCTGCGACGCCGACCGGAAAGGTGACTATCCCGCACACGGTCCAAACAAAGAAGTAACCAACGCCCACCAGGAAGGTTAGCCAACCCCGGCGTTTTTCGCCCCTCGTGTCCACGGCCCGGCGGTAGCGCCAAAGCATCGGCACCAAGCACGGCAGCATCATCGCTACCATCATCACGACCCACATGCCCAGGAATGACGCTCCAACGCCGAGCCACGTCTGCCCGGGCATTCGCATCCACGCCATCGACATCGACCAACCACCCGGCATCGACATCTCGCCCATCGTCGACATCGAGGCGCACCAGACGATCGTTACCAACGCGCTGGCAGCGAATACCAGCGCCGAGAAGCCGAAGAAGGCTCGCTGGCCAACCACGTTCTGTGAAGCCCGATACCAGGAGGTGGCCTTAAAAATGTCTTCCATAGTGCTACTAGCAGCTAACAGCCGCAGTTAATCCTCGTATCTATCGTGGTAATGCAACCAGGCCATCGGCCAGTCCAGCTCAGCCTCATCTCGTCCCTTGGGAACTAAATCGAGATAATTATAGGCCGTATTCAGGGTGTCGATCCCGCGAGTATAGGTCGAATAGGTGTGATAAATGCTCCCGTCTTCGCCCTTGTAAAAAACGCTCACCCCCGGCAAATCTGGCGAGCCTGTGTCGGAGCCAGTCCAGTAGTTTTGGACATGCTTCGCATAGTTGTACTCAACTTCACCCTTCAGCTCTTCGGGAGTAAACGAAACATGATAGTCATAGTTGAAATCATTGTTAGCGGACGACACCCAGTTGAAGTTCCAGCCCATTCGTCGCTTGAACGCTTCTAGCCTTTCCGACGGCGCCCGCGAGATCGCTATCATGGTTACATCTCGATGATTCAGATGAATACCGATCGGGTTGAAATTATCAGCCCAGAACGAGCAACTAGGGCATCCCTCTTCCCAGTCCGGCGCAAACATGAAATGATAGACTAACAATTGGCTTCTGCCCTCAAACAGTTCAGCCAGGCTCATCTTTCCGGCCGGCCCATCAAAAACATAATCCTTTTCTACCTTAACCCAGGGTAATTCCCGGCGCTGCCGGCTCAATTGATCGCGGAGACGTGTGAACTCCTTTTCTTGGGTCAGAAGCTGTCTTCTTGCCTCGATCCAGTCGTTCTGCGAAACGACCTTGTGTTTATTTAGCTCTGTCTTAGTCATATCGTCATTTCTGTTATTGGTTGGTGTTCGGTGGATAGAATAGTATCGGAAATTGAACGCTGAGAGTGACAAGTGTGGCGGGATTAGGACGGATGCTAAGAAACGCCGGCATCGCCGCGAACGGGAACCGAACGCGACAGCGTCGGATAGGATGCCGCGCTCGGTTGCCGACCGTCGCGATCAGCAGACTGATTCTTCGGTCATGACCGACGCAGCGCGTGCGCTCGCGCTGGGTGACTACATAGGTGCATTGAACCGGGTGGCCTTACGTGACGACGCGCCTGCGCTAGCCCTTCGAGGCATCGCGATGGCGCAACTCGGCGATCTCGTTCGAGCGAAGGCGCTCTTGCGGAGTGCGGCCCGGCGCTTCGGTCCGAAAGAGGCTTTGGCCCGTGCGAGATGTATCGTCGCTGAGGCGGAGATCGCCCTTGTCACCCGTGACTTGAGCTGGCCGGCAAAGACATTGGAGGCTGCTCGCGCGACGCTGGAAGAGCATGGTGATCGAGCGAACACCGCGCACGCCTGGCATCTCCAGGTGAGGCGCCTGCTCTTGGTCGGACGCCTCGATGAGGCCGAGCGTCTGCTTGCGGAGCTCGACCCCGAGCCTTTCCCGCCTGCATTGAGGACTGTCCATGAGCTGATCGTTGCGGGCATCGCGTTGAGACGTCTTCAAACAAAGGCGGCACGACTTGCGTTGGCTCGAGCCCAGCGCGCTGCACATCGTGCAGGTATCCCAGCGCTGACCGCCGAGGTCGAAACCACGTCACTTGTTCTCGACACACCCGCGGCGCGCTTGATTAAGCGTGGCGAGGAGCGACTCCTCTTGCTTGAGGAGGTCGAGGCGTTACTGAGATCGGAGGCGCTGGTCGTGGACGCCTGCCGTTATGTTGTGCGAGGTGCCAGCACGATCGTCTCGCTCGCCAGGCGACCTGTGCTATTTGCGCTGGCACGCACGCTAGCTGAAGCATGGCCGGGAGACGTCTCGAGAGGTACGCTCGTTGCCCGGGCCTTCGGGGGGAAACGCGCCGACGAATCGCATCGCGCCCGTTTGCGAGTCGAAATCGGACGGCTGCGCAGACTGCTTCGGACACTGGTAGGCGTGAGCGCCACAATGCGAGGGTTTGCCCTTGTGCCCCGGCGCAGACGAGAGGTTGTTGTGTTGGCGCGGCCTGTCGAAGAAGAGCACGCGGCCGTACTCGCCTTCCTCGCCGACGGCGAGTCGTGGTCGAGCTCGGCCTTGGCGTTTGCCCTCGGAGCCAGCCAACGCACTGTTCAGCGCGCCCTCGACTCCCTCACGACCGCCGGCAAAGTTCAATCGTTTGGTCGTGGACGGGCACTGCGTTGGGTGACCCCGCCGGTGCCAGGATTCACGACGACCTTGTTACTCCCGGCTCCACTACCGATTGACTAGTATAGAGGAATGAAACGATCAACGGCAGAAATTGTTCGTGAATACGGTCCCTTTCCAGACGTCGACCAAGTGAATGGGGTTACCTATGACGGCAAGCAAGTCTGGATGGCAGTTGGAGAGAAGCTTAGTGCCTTCGATCCATCGACTGGGAAGACGGGGCGCTCGATTCCCGTCGCCGCGACTGCGGGAACGGCCTTCGACGGCCAATACCTCTATCAGATCGCCGAAGACCGAATCCAGAAAATCGATCCGAAGACCGGTCAACTGCTGGCGACAATACCGACACCCGGCAGCGGTTGTTCAGGCCTAGCGTGGGCCGAAGGTTCGCTGTGGGTGGCGCTGTACGAGGAGCGCAAGATCTATCAAATCGATCCGCAAACCGGTGAGGTTCTTCGCGCCATCGAGACTGCGCGCTTCGTCACCGGCGTCACCTGGATCGACGGAGAGCTCTGGCATGGCTCATGGGACGATGACGGAAGTGATTTGAGACGACTCGATTCTAAAACGGGAAAGGTTCTTGAGAGTATCGAGATGCCTCCGGGCGTAGGCGTGTCGGGCCTCGAGTCTAATGGCAGCGACCTCTTCTATTGCGGAGGAGGAAGTAGCGGAAAGCTGAGAGCGATCCGCAGGCCCAAATGAAGCGTCAGGCTTCAAAATGACAAATGACAAATGACAAATGACAGATGACAAATCGCTGGCCCCACTCTCCTGAGGCGTTACATTTGTCATTTGTGATCTGTCATTTGTCATCCTGGACCGGTCACAAATCCGTTACAGATTTGTGAGTGGTCCAGGTCAATCCATCGGCGTCAGGAAATGATCCCAATCCCTGACGTTGTGAGCATTCCGAATAAAGTAAGTAACCGGCAACTCCCGAGGAGATTGCGGTTTCTTTGCCAGCTTTAGGCCGACTTCGTCCGGTAGACGGTTCCCTTTAAGGCTGTTGATCTTCTTGTCAGCCAGAACGCAATTCTCCCAAGTGGTCGTCCCGCCTCGTGACCGGGGAACGACGTGATCAATATTGCCCTCGTGCGGCCCAAGCTTTTTACCGGTGTACTGGCATTTTCCCCCATCTCTTTCCCAAATCCCTCGGGCGGAGAGTTTTGGCCGGCGCTTCGGTACCTTGTTGTAGCGAGCCAAGACCAGCACCGTTGGCACCCGAACCAGACCTCGCACGGTACGAACAGCGTTATCTTGTTCCCGAGTCTCCAGTTCTAGCCACTCGATCCAACGAACGGGTCGCATATCCCCAGTACCTTCGATGTCCAGGGCGGTGGCGTTTCCGTTCGCCATCATGCAAAATGCTTGTGCAGGTGTTTTTACATCGATAGCCTGCCAGTTCCGATTCAGCACCAGAACCGTCGATTTGTATAGGACGTCGTTCATGCCGTCGCCTCAACCATTTGATTTGTCGGTCGCCCGATTGCGACAGACTTATGCTTCAAAATTCAACAATTGTCTAGCGAGACGGCGCCCGCCGTCTTGCTATGACAAATTACAAATGACAAATGACAAATAGCTTCCGCCACGGTTATTGTGCACCTCTCTCACTACCAATCTGTCATTTTCGATCTGTCATCTTGTCATCTGTCATTTCCATGCGTTGCGATTGTGATTACCACACCCACCCACAGGGCCACGCGGTCCGTCCCTACACGATCGAGCTCCTGCAACCCTGGATCGATCGATGCCGGGAGCGAGGTATCGAAAGTATAGCGTTCACAGATCACGACCGGTACCGCGAAGGGGTCGACTTCGATGTGGTCGATCGGTTGCGAGAGATGAATCCTGGCCTTGAGATTTTGCAGGGGATTGAATTGGACAATGATCCCGTAACCGGCAAAGGCGGGCTGGGGTGGGTCGAAACCCATTGGGATCGTCTCGATTTTGTGCTCGGCTCGGTCCATTATTTGCCGGGCGCAAACCGGATGTTCGATGGAGCCGATCAAGCCGGCCAATTGCATTCGCTGGGTTTCGAACGCGCGTATGAGGGATACCGGTCGCAACTTGAGGCATTGATGGAGCGAGGACACATCGATTGTCTGTCGCACTTGGATCTAATAAAGATTCATGGACTCGCGCCGAACACCTACGAACCCGAGCAGTTTTTTGGACCGATCCTTCGGGAGATAGCTAAACGCGGGCTGGCCATGGAAATCAATACCGCGGGTTGGAGGAAGCCGGTCAGCGAACAATACCCGGCCGAATCGATCTTGCGCGCGGCCCTAGCCCTGAACATCCCTATCACGATCTCATCGGATGCGCATTCATTTGCGCAGGTCGCCGAGGATTATGCGAGGCTCGAACAACTGTTGGAGCGGGTCGAACTGGAAAAGCCGGCGAGGTTCCGGCGGCATCAGGCTGGAGTGGCCCAGCGATAATGCAACCTGTGTACCTGCCGGAACCGCGCTGGGTTTCTCAACGGATGGGACTTATACGACTTATGGGACTGATATGACGACCCATAGGTCCCATTAGTCCTATAGGTCCCATCCGCTCCCGGAGCCCACAGCGGCGCTCACCTCGAGCCTCTACCGTAGCTCATCATTGAGCAGCTTTAGCATGGTGAACAACAGCAACGACCGCTCCACCAAGCTTTCGGAAGTCAGGAACTCCTTCTCGCTATGGATGGCGCCGCCCCTGGCGCCTAAGTTATCAAGATTCGGTAATCCCTGTTGCGCCAACCGATTCCCGTCGCAGGTGCCACCCGTTGGCTTCGCATTGAGGTCGATCCCGATTTGGGCTGCAGCCCGTTGAGCTTGGGTGATGAGCCACGAAATCTCGGGAGTCATCATTTTCGGCGGCGCTGTGAATTGCCCGCCGAGTTCGATTCGATACCGGTCTCCGTCTTGCAACGAGACTCGCAGCCGCTCCAGTTCGCGCTTAAGCCAATCTTCGTCCTCCCGAGACGTAGTACGAACGTTGAGCTGACAGGTTGCTAGATCGGGGACCACATTGGTCGCCTCGCCTCCCGAAACGATGGCCGGGTTCAAAAAAACAGTGGACCGCTGCTCGTTGAGTCGCTGGCAGGCCAAGATAAACTGGGCCAGCGGAACGAGCGCGTTTCTGCCAGCCGTCGGATTTCGGCCGCTGTGAGCCGCCTTTCCCAGAGCTTTAAATGTAAACGTGCCAGACCCTTTTCGCGTAGACGCCAGCGACCCATCTTCGAGCGCCGGCTCGAACCCGAAACCAAATCGATGTTTCTTTGCTTCAGCCGCAAACACCTCGGAAGAGATTGGTGAGCCAATTTCTTCGTCCGAATTGATAATGATCGTCCACCCAAAGTTCTTGTCCGGGACGAATCGTTCGAAAGCCGACAAGCCGCAGCGCAAGATCGCCAAGCCGCCCTTCATGTCGCAAACGCCGGGACCGCGTATCTCGTCTGCCGCGAGCTTGGCCTGTTGCAACGGATGTTCGGGGCTATAGACGGTATCGAGGTGACCGAAGAAAAGCACCTGCTGGGCGGCCTGATTGCGTTTCCGAAAGATGGCGATTGGCCCGCCGTCGGCTTTGTCCGGGTGTAAAAGCTCCGAGAAATCGGGGTCGGTCTTTTGAAAATCGGCATAGATGACCTTGGCCGCGGAATAGAGGCCGGGAATGTTTCGACTGCCTGAATTGATATCCGACCAAACCAAAACCCGCTGAATCAGCTCGGTCCGCTGCGCGTTGATCCATTCGTTCGCCGTCATTTCTGGAATGAATAGATGGAGCCGAGCCCAAGGATCTGAGTTAGCTTATCCAGGGCGGTTTGGATCTCCCTCAGCAATACTGGTTCGCGAACGTCCGATAACGAGAGAGACTCGCGGTAATAGCGTTTCACCCAGGACGTCAATTCGTTGAAAAGCTGCTCGGAAAAGAATAACCCCGGCGGAATAGCACACTGCTCTTCCTGGTTCAAAACGACTCGAGTGCGCAGACAAGCGGGTCCGCCTCCGTTCTGCATACTCTCGCGAAGATTTAGAAACAACACATCGGCGAGCGCGGCATCCGCACCTTTCACGAGGTCCGCAATGACTGAGCGCACCCTAGGATTTTCCTCGGACTCGGTCGGGGCTACCATCACCAGCCGACCATCACTGCGAGTGACGATCTGCGAATTAAAAAAATAAGATTCGACCGCGTCTGCTAAGGAAAACTCTTTGATCTCGATTGCCCGCAGACTTCGATGCTGAGCCTCCCCGAACACTTTTTCTAGGCGACCTAGAACCATCGGACCGTCGGCAAATGCATCGGCATGATAGAGGAACAACGACCCGTGACCGGTTGAGATCACGTCGTTATGAAACACACCCGCGTCGATCGCCGCAGGAGATTGACGCGCGAAAACCACGGTATCTTCAGGAAGTTGGTGTAAACGGGCGATGGCTTGGCAAGCCTCGAAAGTCTGGCGTTGAGGGTAGTGGGTAAGCGGGTTGGATCCAAAATACTCTTTGCCATAAACAAATAGATGCACCCCCAGCCCTCCCTCAGGGCCAACCAATCGGACGTGGTTCGCCGCCCCTTCATCACTAAAAGCGACTGTCTTTGGGAGCGGCGGATGGTGTTTGAACAAGGTGAAATTAGGAAAGATCTTTTTGAGCAAAGCAGCAGTTTCGTCTGCCTCTAACGAACGATGCAAGTTCGATATCAGGTTGGCCGGAGTTACATGCATGCACCCATCACGCGAATCGCAGCTAGGCGCGAACATGGCTGCATTCGCAGCCCACATACCGGAAGCCGAGAAGGCCGCCGACAAAAGTGAAGGACTATGGCGAAACGCTTCTTCAATAATCTGTTGATCGCCGCCCATAAATCCGGCTCGTCTCAATAGATCAACACGAGGCCGGTAAAGTGGAGGGAGGATCGCTTGACCTACTCCCATCCCGGCGAGAACCCGCATTTTTTCCAGGCCTTGTAACGCTGCCAAGCGAGGGTGTGAAATCTGGAAGCGATGGCCGACAGATGCACGATTTCCTTCTGCTAATCCGCCGTAGTGATGGGTCGGCCCAACCAGTCCGTCAAAATTGAATTCTCGATAAGCCAAAGTCACCTCGGGATAAAAATGACGCGACTGCCAACCTTGAGCCGGAGCCGCTCCGCGATTCTTGGTTCGATGGCAACACTTATTCCGTCAAGGGACTCGACTTCGGCCAGACACGCCCGAAAGTCCAAGGCAGCGTGGCCAATTAAACAAACCGAACCCCTACTCAACGCGCGGACTTCACCGACTTGCGCGGTAGCCGCTTCGCGGATGGCCTTGATTTCAGACCGATGCGCGATCACCAATGGCCCACCGTCGAAAATGTCGACCTCATCGGATCTACCGAATCCCTGGTTGAGCAAAATCCGAAGAGCAGGTTCCGCGTCCCGATGCACTCTTCCGATAACCGCTTGCGCCGCCAACGGCAGCATCGCCGCATAAATCGGGTACTTCGGCATCAGGTCGCGAATGAAATCCTTTTGACCGCTTCCACTCAAAAAGTCGGCTTGAGCGAAAGTCTGGGAAAAAAAGTGGCGCCCAATCGATTCCCAAAACGGCGATAGACCTTGCTCGTCAGTGAACCCGCGCATCTCGGCAATGACTCGATCGTCAAACCGTTTAGGGAATGCAGCCATAAAGAGGAATCGGGCAAGCGACAACAATTGGCCCAGTCCTGCCCGGCGAAAGGTTGGCTTTAGACAAAGGCTGCCGACTTCAGAGGGCCCTTTGTGGTCGAGCTTCAAATGAAGCACATCCAATTCGCGATCAATGCCGAGCGGAGGGTGAGAAAATCGCTCTTTGCGCACCTCGTAAGTGTAAAACGGATCGAAACCGCCTACTCGGGCGATAATGCCGGAGGTTCCGGCGATCTCTCCAGTGTCGCATTCTTCCAGCACAAACAGATAATGATCGCCACCCGCCTTTTTTATTCGGTAATCGAAGGAACGTTGGGAATGATTGATCAAGTCTTCGAGCGCCGATTCCTCTGCCGGAAGCGAAGTCATCCCGTCCGTAATGGAGGTCGCCACGCCTTTTAACCCTGACAGGTCCTTGTCTTCTACTGGCCGAAGTACAAAATCGGGAAGCATCGATGAATCTTGGCGTTGAGGATCGGAGAGTTCAAGGAGAAGGGGACGCCACCCGTGGAGCGCTGCCTCGCTTGCGAGGCCGTGGTGAGCAGGGATGAATCGTGCGGCCCGCTTCTGTGGAACAGAGGCATCTGACGTAGAGCGCTGACAAGGAAGGGCTGCGCCTCGCGATTTCCCTTGCTCACCACGGCCTCGCAAGCGCGGCGCGCTCCACGGGTGGCGCCCCCTACCAGGCTCAATACAACACCCGCACGAGATAGAGGCCTTCCGCTGGCGCGGTGTGATTCGTCTTTTTTTTGCCAGGCTTTTCTAGCAGCTCCTTCAACCAATCTCCGTCCTTCCGGCCTAAAGCCATCTGCACCAACGACCCCGTGATCATACGGACCATCCGATACAGAAATCCGTCCCCGGTAAACTCGAGTGTAACCAGTGAACCTTGGCGTCGCACTTTAATGTCTTGAAGGTTACGAACCGTGGTTTCCGGGGGCACGCCTCGGTTCGCGGCAAACGACGCAAAGTCGCGCTGACCGCGAAATTGTCCCGCATAGGTCATGAGATCATCTACGGCGAGCCGCTGAGGAACATGCCATGCCCTGCCAACTTCCAAGGGATGGAATGTCTCGGTATTCCAGATCCGGTACCGATAGACTTTGCCCTTAGCGGAGAACCTGGCGTGAAACTCCCGGGAGACCCGGCGACAGGCAACGATCCTGATGCTGGACGGCAGATTGGCATTCAGAGCGACCCGCCAGGTCGAGGTCGGGAATCGTTTGGCGGGAACGTCTACGTGCGCGGCTTGGGCAAGGGCATGCACGCCTGCATCCGTTCGGCCGGCGCCGTGCACTCTGGCAGGTCGATCGAGGATCTTTGCCAACGCCGCCTCGAGATGATCTTGGACACCGCTCCGGTTAGGCTGGCTTTGCCAACCCGCGAACGGAGTCCCGTCGTAGGCGATGGTCAGATGAAGCCGTTCTGTTCCGCGTGAGTCGCTAACCTGCATCAGTACTCAGAATAGCAGATAGCAACTAGCAAATGGCGCTTTTCGCGCACTGGGCGCTTCGTTCTCGTCCTCCAGTAACGCACGTGGCATCGCGCCCCACGGCCTGGAGGGGAGCCGCTTTGGCGCGTGCTTGTATGGTCCCCCGTATTTCTTCCGAAGACGGGCCTGACCTTAGCGTGTGCAAAACAGGCGGCTCCCGCGAATTACCCGGCGCAACGTTCTCACCCAGCGATTCTATTCGTTGATTTTCACAGACCCCGATAGAGATGCAACACGTTCGCACATTCCCGGGAGCCGCCTGCTTGGTACCTGATTCGGCTAGACCAACGCTGCGATGAATACGCGAGGTACTACAAGCAAGCGCCAAAGCGGCTCCCCTCCAAGCTATTCTGGCGCTCCTGCCACAGAGTCCAGATAACTCTGCAAAAGCACCTGTGCAGCTACTTGATCGATAACGGGCCGGCTCTTTTTGACGTCACGCCCGGCGGCATGAAGAAGGCGTTGCGCCTCCATCGTCGTCAGGCGTTCGTCCCAAGCGATCAATTGAAGGTCTGTAAACTGACTCTTCAGTTCGGAGAGAAACAACTTGGCTTTCTCGGCAGCCGGCCCATAGGAGCCGTCCATATTGCGAGGGATGCCCACTACCATCCGTGACACCCCCTTTTCTAAAACGATCTTCCGCAGCCTGGACAGAAACGAGGCATCGTTGGGAACCGTTTCCAATGGGTGCGCCAGCATGCCGAGCTCATCGGAAATCGCGATCCCGATGCGGCTGGAGCCGAAATCGATTCCCAGATAACGCATCCTATTGGTACTCTTCGGGTAGAGCGCCGACCAGGCTCTTTACCCGTTCAACGTCGTGCCGGTGACACACTAGAATCGAGTCTTTGGTCTGAACTACAATCAGGTCGTTTACTCCAACCAGCGCCAAATGGATCTTCTGATCGGAGAAAATAATATTGTTGTTTGATCCTTCGATTGAGACCGTGGTGTTAGCGGCGTTGCTGTTGGGTAATTGTTCAAGATATTTCGCGATGGACGTCCAACTGCCGACGTCGTCCCAATCAAACGAGGCAGCCTTCACCACCACCCGGCTGGCTTTTTCCATCACCGCGTAGTCGACCGAGATCTTTGGCAGCGTGGAGAACCGATCTCCGATCACCCGCGCCGGGTCGCTAGTGTGTCGAAGAGCTGAAATAAACTCTCCCAGGGCCGGCGCGTGCCGATTCAACTCGGTAAGAATCGCCTTTACCGACCAAACGAAAATACCGGCGTTCCAAAAGAAATTGCCGCTTTTCACAAACTGTTCTGCCAGATCCGCCTCCGGCTTCTCTCGGAACCGGACCACTTCGAAAAAGTCGGAAAAAGGTCCATCGACTTTCTTTCCGCGCTCGATGTAGCCATACCCCGGACAGGCCCAGGTAGGAGTGATGCCGATCGTAACCAGATCACCGGTTTTGCCAGCCACAGTGGCCGCTGCCAGTAAATCGCCCTGGAACGAAGCCTTATCCTTGATCAGATGATCGGCTGGCAGCACCGCCATGGTCGCATCCGAATCACGGGCGGCGATAAGACCGACTCCAAGGGCGATCGCGGCCGCGGTGTCCCTCCGGGCCGGCTCTGCAAAAATGTTTTTCTGCGGATGCGCCGGTAGCAGCTTTCGCACTGCCTCCTCTTGTTCCTGGTTGGTTAGGATCAAGATATTCTCCGCCGGGATTACCCCGGCTAAACGGAGAATGGTCTCTTCAAGTAATGTGTTTTCGTTAAACAGGGAGAGCAGCTGCTTAGGCCTAACCTTGCGGCTTAATGGCCAAAAGCGAGTCCCGCTACCGCCAGCCAACACCAGAGCATAAAAAGAATTCGACATTGGTCCAATCTCGCTAGAACTATTGCCTCGGAAAAAGTAGTTTGTGAGCCCTAGCGAATATCTTCTAGGTTTGCCCAAGGGCAACCAAACAACGTCGTAACTTGACATTTTGTGGTTGGCGAAATGAGCTGGAGCAAAACACTGATATCTGATAAGAACGATGAATCTTGCGCTATGAGCAGCGAACATGGCAAACCACTAGTTCTGTCGCTTTCGTCGGCCGCTTTGTTGACCATCTCCCAGGGAGCGGTTGGCTGTGCTCTGGGTATCTTGTTCTCGGATAAGCTCGACAAAAAGAACCGCACTTTGGTCGGGTTGGGTTTCATTTCTCTAGCCTTGGCGACGACAGTACCGGCACTAGTGGCCGTCGTGGTTGATTTGGTCAACGGTCCCAGCTCAAAACTTGGCGCCCGCCGACGGCTACGATCGATTCGCGAAGACTCCGGGCTCCACGAGGAAGAAGTGTTCTAGACGCTTCGCACGGGGAGGGATCGCGTCCCCGCGATCCGTTGTTAACGGAGCTGAGCGCATCTAGATCATCGAAGGAGTTTAATAAGTCTGTAGGCCCATAACGTCTTCGCGGCGCGCGAGGACGCGCGCCCTCCAGCGTCAGGGGCGTTATCGGCTATTGGCTATTCGCTCGGACCGCCGTTCCTTCGCCGTTATGCTAATGTCTCCCGGACCGCTGGTCACGAGAGAGTCCGGTGGAACGCTGCTCATCAGGAACACGTTTGCTCCGATGGTGGACCTTGCTCCAATTACTGTTTCACCGCCAAGGATCGTCGAATTCGGATAGATGGTCACCCCATCTTCAACGTCGGGATGGCGCTTACCGCCTTTTTTAATTTTTCCTTCCTCATCCTTCTTGAAGCTCCGGGCGCCCAAAGTCACTCCGTGATACAGCTTCACCCGATTCCCAATTTCGCAGGTCTCACCAATGACCACCCCCGTTCCGTGGTCAATGAAAAAGTAGGCTCCGATTTTAGCACCGGGATGGATATCGATCCCCGTCCGACTATGAGCCCATTCGGTCATGATTCGCGGGACCAAAGGTAATTTTTCAAGGTAGAGAATGTGAGCGGTGCGTTGGATAGCAATGGCTTCGATGCAGGGATAACTTAAGATTATCTCTTCAAAGCTCTGGCTGGCCGGGTCACCTTCGAAAGCCGCCTCCACGTCCGTACACAGCAGCTCTCTTACCCGGGGAAGCTGGTCCACCAAATGCAGAACGATTTCCTCCGCTCGCTTGTATGGGCACTCAGGCTCTTGAACCCGAAGGCTCTTGAAAGTCTCGCCTCGCAGACGTTCGGCAAAGTTGAGCAGCCGGCTGGACGTTAGACCAGTGATTCGTTGCGAGGCGATCGGCTCTTCGTCATGAAATCCGGGGAACAGGATTTCCAGTAAATCCTCACAGATCTGGGCTACTGCACCTTTCGAAGGCAGATTCAGCCCGTCTATGTTGTTTATCCCTCCGACTCGGTTATACGACTCGAGAAGCTCATTGAGCAGAGCCATGACGCTCTTTTCCATAACACCGGACCGTAAGGTAGTTTCGGCATGCGCGCCAATTCCATTCGCAGAATTTCGTGCGGTTCAATCTCGGACTAGTACCCGAGCTCCTTGGGACGGCCGAGTTAGGATCGCTCGACATTGGGCGCCGGTAACGTTCAAATATTTCTTTTGCATGCTCTCGATAATGTCTTGAGCCAGTTCCGACCGAATCAATGAAACCGTTGAACCTCCAAAACCGCCACCAGTCAGTCGCGATCCGATAACTCCATTCGTCGATTGCGCGATTTCGACCAAGGCGTCCAGATGAGTCGTACTGTTTTCGAAGTTATGCTGCGAGCTTTCATGCGAAGCGAACATCAGCTTACCAAAGGTGTCTACATCCCCTGCCAGCAAGGCTTCGCGACCAGCAAACACGCGTTCATTTTCACCGGTGATATGTAAGGCTCGGCGCTTAACTAAAGGTTCTAGATCGCTGTTCAGTACCTGAGCCGTAGTCGCATCCCGAAGTGCGGGAACCTTAAGAGCTGCAGCCGCGGCCTGGCACTGTTCTCGCCGCTCATTGTATTCACCGCCAGTCAATTCATGCGGTATTCCCGAATCGAGCAATAGTAACGAAACCCCTGCCGGTAACTGATAGGTCTCCGCCGTAATCGAGCGAAAGTCTAAGAGAATCGCCCGGTTATCCTCTCCAAACACCGATGAAGCCTGATCCAGAAGGCCGCATTTCACCCCCACAAAATCGTTCTCCGCTTTCTGACATAGCTGCGCTATTTTCATGGGTCCGAGCGACCAGTTAGCTAAGTCAATCACAGCAAAAGCAGTGGCTACTTCGAGTGCAGCCGAACTCGACAGGCCGGCGCCAAGCGGTAAATCGCTAGCGATCTCAATGCGGAAGCCATGACTAGGTAGCCCCGCTGCCGCCAGTTCCCGGATCACCCCAAAGCAATAGTTAGCCCACGGTTCTTGCGCAGATGGCACAAGTTGATCTAGATCTTCGATCGCGGTCCGTTGCTTGGTTTGCGAACTAACCTCAATCTGCCGTTGAGGCAGTCGATGAACGGACGCCGTAACGCCGCGATCGATCGCGGCTGACAGCACCACACCTTGATTGTAGTCGGTGTGATTTCCAAGTATTTCGACTCGACCTGGCGCAAAAGCTACAACGCGGTTATGCATGGGGATTACTAGTCTATTGCCGGCATTAAAAAGGGTTCATTTTTGAGCTGCACCGGCTTCATAGTTCTATATATAAAGGTAAGAATTGTCATACATTTACCCGAACTTTTCTTGCAAATAGAACAACGAAGCATAATTTCTGCCTGTGAAATTATCCTCCGCCTCATTAAGAAAAGCAGCCGATATTCAAGAACGGATCGAACGTTTGGAATCGGAGCTATCCCAGATATTGCAGGGCGAAACAGCCGCTAGGCCGGTTACTCCTAGCTTAGCGCCAGCAGCACCGCGACTAACCCGAAGAGGCAGGCGTGGACGGTCGCCCAGACCAGCTGTCTTGAACGGACGCGGGCGCGGTCGCCGTTCGACTTCACCCAGCGGGCCATTGGCTCCGGCGGTTGTGCGAGTCTTGAAATCACGCGGTGCACCAATGGGCGTGTCCGATATTCTGGACGGTCTAATGGCTAACGGTTACAAGTTCAATTCGCCGGAACCAAAGAAGAATCTATTTGCCCGGATCTATCGCTTAAAAGGCGTTCGCCAAGTCGGTCCTGGTAGATTTGCCGCCGAATAATAACAGACGCCGGTTAAATCTTTCCCAAAAGAACGGGTTGCTTGAGCGCGTGGCCCGTAACCGGCAAAATCGGATGTAGAGTCGCCGAGATTGATGAGTCAATCTTGGCGGCGTGCATTTCCCCCAAAGTTAACCAGTCAACCGCGCCAGCAGCCTTTCGGTTCCAGCAATTAGCCACTCAGCGATCGTAATCGGCGCTTCGATTCAGCCCTGTGCCGCGCGGCCGGTAACCGTGGCGCGCGCCTCGCTTGCGAAGCCGTGGTAAGCAAGGAACATCATGATGCTGGCCCAATTTTGATCAGCGCTAGGTTGGCGACGCCTGGCTCTTCGTACGAAACAAGAGCGCAGCCAAGACAATTCAACTTCCAAGCCCCTAAGCTTTGCTCACCATGGCCTCGCAAGCGAGGCGCGCTCCACGGGCTCCGCCCCTTTTCTCGGCTACCCACTTTGAGAACTAGGTAGCTTGGCTATTCGGCGTGCACTATTTACGGTGTCAATCTGATCTACCGATTTATCGCGACGAATCGCTTTGATCCGCGGGAATCGCAGAGCTAACCCGCTGGAATGCCGGTCGCTCCGCTGGATGGAATCGAAAGCCACTTCCAAAACTATCTGGGGTACAACTTCATGCAACCGGCCAATTTTTCGCGTGGTCGTGCGCCGGAAATGCTCGGTCAGTTCCTCAATCTCGGCATCAGTTAAGCCGGAATAAGCCTTACCGATAGTTTCTAATCTGCCGTTTTCCGAGTTTCGAACGGCAAAAGTGTAGTCACTTAGCACGTGGCTCCTCTTGCCATGCCCTTGTTCAGCACCCACCACTATCACGTCAAGCGTTGCCAGTTCTCGCTTAAGTTTGATCCAGCTGCCGCCTCGCCTTCCAGGCTGATACGAACTACCGGGATCCTTAATCATCAGCCCTTCCGTTCCCAGGTCGCGCGCGGTAAGAAACGCGGTCTCGATCTCGCTGGCCGTGATTACGGGCGTGTTGGGTAAGAGTTGAATCAAGCTCGGTAAAGAAAGGGATTCCAACAGCGACCGGCGTAATTGCAACGGTTCCTGGACCAGGCTTCGATTGTTCAACAGTAGAAGGTCAAACACCATAAACGCGATCGGTATGTCATCCGTGTCGAACAAATCGCGCGCCCGCTTGCGACCTAAACGGCGCTGCAGATCGAAGAACGTCAGTTTCTTGTTCGCATCGAAAGCGATGATCTCTCCATCAAGAATCAGATTTTGCGAGAAGGAGAGTCCCGCCAATTCCGGAAACTGTTGAGAGATATTGTGAAGATCTCGACTATAAACCTCCACCCTATCCGCAGCCGCATGTAACTGCGCTCGAACGCCGTCAAACTTCTGCTCAGCAAACGCCGGTGTTGAGCTAAAATCGTGTTTGAGCCTTTCCGCGACCGCTTCTGCTGATGGCTCTGGAATGGCCAGCATTGACATTACGGGTCGGAAAAGAGCGATCTGGGCCGTCGTCAGCAGGTTTTTTTGGGCTAGCACAGACGTCTCACCCAAATCTCCAGTCAGCATGTGAGCTTCTCTAACCCCCTCGGCCGATCTGGTAAACGCCCGGGCGATGCTCTCTTCGACTAAACCTTCCTTCAGCCCAATCCGCAGATCACCGGTCAGAATTCGGATTACATAACTTCCATTCAAAGCATTTGATTGATGCAGCCATTCCGCCAATATCGTGGCCTTCGTGGCTGGCCCCCGGGCCTGCTCCAAGCGTTCGAACCAATTTCGCGTCTCTACCAACGAATCGCTTCGAGGAGCAGTCCTGCCCAAGAGCGCCTCGTAAGCGATCTTCCCAGCGTCTCCGTAAGCCGAAGCGATACGACGAAACTCCGATTCCGTTAATTTGGTAGCCTGTAATAGGCCCTTGCGGATGATGGACCAACCAACTTGCAGGGTTCGAGTGTCTGCTCGGGAGAAGGCACGGCCGGTCAGAAATATGCACGCTACCCGCAACTCAGACTCCGGTAGTTGGGTTAGATATTTTGCCAGTAGCTCGATCTTTTTCAGTTTACCGGTAGAACGTCCGATCTCTTCGCAAAGCTGGGTAAAATCGCCGAAGCTTCCTTCGGTAACTGCCTCGACCTCCGGAATTTTAGGGACTGCCGCTACTTCGCGGTTAGCCGGTACCGCAATCGATAGTTCAAGTTGATTGCCTTCTCCCAGAGCCCAAGCTTCGATTCCTTGACGCCGCAAATCTTCAGCAAATTCGCGTGCGTAACCGTGCACGGTTAGAACTCGCTTTGGCTGAATCAGCTTAACATAACGGATCAGATCGGGATAGTCGGCATGATCGGACATGGGAAACGCCGCATCGCATTGGAATCGATGAGCCGCGCCTGGATTCAGTGCCCAACCCGTAAGAATAGCAGTTCGCCGCGGTTTAATGTTCTGCACTAATCTCGTGCCGTTCGCGTTAGGGGGGAATAGCAGGACGCTGCCGGCCAGATCATCTCCTCGGTGGAGACTGAATGGAGGTAAGTTGTGAAATTTATCGTTATAGACCTTCGTCATTCGGTAAACGCTGGAATGCAGCCGGACCCGCAAATCGGTACCGTGCAGCGCAGCCAGAATTTCCTGCGCTTTACCAAGAGAATACCCGAACAGAATAGGGGTAGCACCGTCTTCGATGGTCTCACGACAGAACTTAATCAGGTCGGCAATAACCTGCTCGGTTGGAGGAAACACGAACCGGGGAAGACCATAGGTAGTTTCCATAACCAAGGTCTGTGCTGGTCGCCAAGCAATCGGCTCCGATGCGCGTCCGGGCCGGAGCTTAAAGTCACCGGTGTACAATAAGGAGCCGGCCTGATGTTCCACAAACAGTTGAGCGGAACCGTAAATGTGACCGGCGGGCAACAGGGTTAGTTCAGCGTCTCGGAACGGGAAAGGAGCTTGGTAAGGTAACCGGTGTTCGATCCGATCTCCGGGAAGACGTAGCTCCATTAGTTGCGCCGTGATTTCTGTCAAAATGACTTCGCGATGATTACCGATGTGGTCACCGTGGGCGTGAGAAATGAAAGCGGTTGCTTGTTCGTCCCACGGATCAAGCCACAGATCAAGTGATGGTAGGTAAATACCCCTTTCGTATTGGACATCGATCATCTCAGCAGCCGCTTCCTACTCGTGCGCCTAAGTAACACCCAAGCATTGCATGCCCACGGCCTGGAGGGGAGCCGCTTTTGTGCGTTGCAAAACCTCGCCGCAGGAGCGCAGCTAACACGTCCGGAGACACACCAAAACCAGCTAGCAGGCGGCTCCCGGGAGCAACCCAGCGTTATATTCTCGCCACTCGGCTCTCCTCCACAGCGGATCGACGTGCAGCGCTGATAGACCTGCATCATCATGGGCTATTCCCGGGAGCCCGCTTGTCCACCCCGAAAGCTGCCAAGCTATAGAGCTGCTACACGACAAAGCGGCTCCCCTCCAAGTGCTGGGCAACTTCCGCGACACTGGTACCGCTTCCCAAGGACCAATCGCGAACGTTCACAAAAGCATCACCCCCATGGAGCAAACCCGACTCCTTCTCCAGCAGAATGGCCTCGGCCTCCGGGAAAAACTGCGAATTGACATGGCCTTAAGAGCTCGGTTTGATGTTGCTAATGAAGAAGTCGCTCGGCGTGGCATTCTTTTTTCTAATATTAGCGAGAAATCTCGCCTGCGCTGACAATCCTAATCCCTTGCCTCTGCCGGAAGCGAATGTTCTGCCTCTGGAGCTGAATGACGACTTTCAGTTTCGCAAGTTCGATATCTTTATCAATGCCCAGCTCCGACCGCGGTCGACCCCGATGGTCACTCGAGAACTGATGATTTACATGGAGCGCCACCGGGCCACCTGGGGAGCGATTGACGGCAATGAGACCAATGAAAAGACGGGAGAATTCTTTACCTTTTTTTGGCGATCAAAGCGTCAGGCAGATCTGACCTTGCGTTTCGAGTACCGACAGTCCAATCTTAAGAACTTAGTTCAAGCGAGAGAAATATCTTATCCAGCGGCACGCGGCAGCCATGAATCTCATTTCAATATCCTAGGTAACGACTATTCAGAGGACGGTCGGGTGACTTCTTGGCGAGCGCTACTCATTGAGAATCAGAAGATTGTGGCGCTTTTGCAATCCCGAGCCTGGAGGTAGAAGGGGGTTGGCGAGAATTTGACACAAAAAGAGCAAATTACGTATATTCAAGGGTCTGTGAGTTTACCAGCTTCCATACTGGTAGGGGTGACCGGGAACGCGGTCTACATCAAGGTGCGGGGCAAGGGTTCCTTTCAAAATAGTCCGGCCCTAAAGGAGTTCGCGCGCCAAATGCTCGAACGCGGTCATCGCGTTTTCGCGTTTGACCTGAGCGAATGCACTGTGATGGACTCCACCTTTATGGGAACCCTGGCTGGCATGGCGCTCCGGCTACGCGAATGCGGCGGCACCCTGCTAGTGCGCAATGTTAACGAGCGCAATTTCGAGCTTCTACGCAATTTGGGGTTAAACAACCTGTTTCAGGTCGAGCCGAGTTCCGAGTTGCTGCCGTCCGGGGCAGCCAACGGCGAATCCGCGCTGGAAACCGAAAACGATCTGAGCCGATCCGAACACGCAGCATGCATGATCGAAGCTCATGAAGCTTTGGTGGACGCTGCTCCGGAGAATCTTGCGCGCTTCAAGGATGTTCTGGAATACCTCAAACAAGACTTGCGCACCGGGGCTGCCAAGTAACGGTGGATAGATGTCGTCCATCCTGCTCACCGGGCTGGTCATCGTACTAGCTATTGGTTGGGCGTTCTCTGTCAGAAAACAACAACGCACCATCGCCCAACTGAAGCATGCTCGGGAAGAGCTTCAGCTGGAAGAGAGCCGCGTTTTTGATTTTCTGCACGGGTTAGGAGCGGCGTTTTCCGATGACGTGCATCCATCGGATTTGCATCGCTTGATCGTGGAAGGCGCGATGCGCATCATCGACGCGCATGCCGGAGCTCTTTATCTTTCGGATCGGACCGGCAAGATGCTGTTGCCGACCTTCATCTCCCCTGGATGTCCACCGCTAGTCGAGGTGCCAAAGTCCATTTTGGTGCAGAGCGGCACCAACCCTTCCGCGATCGACAGTTTTTTACGTCTCCAACCGGTAAAGGCGGGCGAGGGACTCTTAGGGATGGTCTGGGAAAAACGGGAACCAGTTTTCTTGTCCAGCAATGATGATGACTCTCGTCTAGCCAGCCTTAAAAGCAGCACCCAACAGATCGATTCGGTCATGGTTGCTCCCCTGCTTTACGGAGACCAAAATTTAGGTGTTTTAGCGGTTGCCAATGGCCCCATGAGCACGCCGTTCTCACCTCCCGATTTCATCGTTTTCCAATCGATCGTAGAGCAGTCGGCGTTTGCGCTGTGCAATGCCATTGTCTACTCCGAAGCAGCAGAAAAACGCCGTATCGATCGGGATTTGAACACCGCTCGGGATATCCAACGAATTTTACTCCCTGCGGCCCCCCCTGATCTTCCCGGATACGAAATCGCAGGCGTGAATATCCCAGCCAGCCAGGTAAGTGGGGATTATTACGACTACATTCCCATCGCGGCCGATCGGTTTGGGATAGCGATTGCCGATGTCTGTGGAAAGGGTGTACCTGCCTCGCTAATTATGGCGATGTGCCGCAGTGTTCTCCGGTCGGTGGCCCCGTCGAGTTCCTCGGCGGCAGGGGCCCTTCATCAGGTGAATCGGCAACTGTACCCGGACATCAGGGAGGACATGTTTATCAGCATGGCATATCTTATTCTGGAAAAATCCAGCGATCACCTGCTGCTGGCTCGCGCCGGCCATGATGCTCCGCTCCTTTACCGAGCAGCCGACAAATCGGTCCAAAAGGTCAACCCGCCCGGTATGGCCCTCGGAATTGACAGCGGGGGCGTTTTCGATAGGGTGACTGGCGATTTTACGGTCCACGTGGAGAGTGGGGATTGTCTGATTCTCTACACTGACGGAGTGACCGAAGCGCTTGACACCAATGGCATAGAATTCGGGATTGCGAGATTGATCGAGGTGATCCAAGGCAGCGCCGACGAAAGCGCACAAAGGGTCGTCGCTGAAGTGACCGAAAAAGTACGGGCCTTCGTCGGCACCCAAGCTCAGAACGACGACATTACCTTGGTCGCCATTCGGAAAGTATGACTGACTCATCAAAAGATTTTGAAAGCAAGGAACACACTAGAACCGGCGAGAACGCTGAAGAGCAGAATGTGACGCTCGTGACGAACTTAGGAAACACTGACCCAGAAGCGATGTCGACCCAGACAAACAGCGCACCGGATCCGTCTTCGGACCCGGCTCGGCAAGTAGCCGAATTACAAGCCGAGGTGAGCAAATACAAAGATGCCGCTCTCCGGGCGGTAGCCGACCTTGATAACTATCGAAAAAGAGTGTCTCGGGAACGTGACGAATCGGTCAAATACGCAAACACTGCTTTCCTGGAACGCCTAATTCCTATCCTCGATAATTTCGAGCTCGGCCTTCAGGCTGCTCGCAACGCTCCGGGGGCCGCCCCCATTGTGGACGGGTTGTCTATGGTTTATAAGCAGCTTCAGGAGTTTCTGGCCAATAGCGGTGTCGAAATCATCGACGCCGCCGGACACACTTTCGATCCCAACCTTCACGAGGCGTTGGCCCAGGAGGAAAGTCGCGAGGTTCCAGAGGGTAAAGTCATTCGACAGGTGCGAAGAGGCTATCGTTTGCGGGACCGCCTGCTACGCCCGGCGAATGTTGTAGTTTCAAAAGGCGCCCCCCGGCAAGTAGCGACGGAAACGGAGGGAGAGTAAGTGATGGCGACCAAGCGGGACTACTACGAAGTCTTGGGCGTCGATCGTAAGGCTTCAACTGAAGAGCTGAAAAAGGCTTACCGTAAGCTCGCGGTAAAATATCATCCCGATAAGAATCCCGGCGATCCGACTGCCGAAGAAAAATTCAAAGAGATCGGTGAGGCTTACGAGGTTCTTCTGGATCCGAATAAACGGGCTGCGTACGACCAGTTCGGTCATGCCGCTTTTTCACCAGGAGCCGCTGCCGGTCGGGGAGGGTTTAGTGGCGGTGGGTTCCACGATCCATTCGATATTTTCCGTGAAGTATTCGGAGGAATGGCCGGCGAAGGCGCCGGCAGCATTTTCGATCAGCTGTTTGGCACTGGCGCAAGTCCTCGGGATCGCAGCGGACGGCAGCGAGGATCCGATCTCCGGTACGACCTGCAGATCACTCTCGAAGAGGCCGCCTTCGGCACCGAACGAGAGGTCGAGATCCTCAAACACGACGCCTGTACGCGTTGTAATGCCACCGGCGCTGAGGCGGGTTCTAAAGCCACCACTTGCCCAGTTTGTCATGGACGCGGTCAAGTCGTTACTTCGCGCGGCTTTTTCCAAGTGTCACAAACTTGTCCCCGTTGTCGGGGAACCGGACAAGTAATTGAACGTCCGTGCCGCGACTGTAACGGTGAGGGACGCCTTGAGAAACGTTCTCGGATTAAGCTCAAGATTCCCGCGGGCATCGATGACGGAGCTAAGCTGAGGTCGATGCGAAATGGCGAAGCCGGTGTCCGGGGCGGACAGTCCGGCGACCTGTACGTGGTGATTCATATCCGCGAACACGAGATTTTTTCGCGGGATGAGGATGATCTCTTTTGCGAAGTACCCATCTCTTTTGCCGTAGCCGCCCTTGGTGGAGAATTAAAGGTTCCGACCTTGCAAGGGCAGGCCATGCTTAAAATTCCACCTGGGACTCAAGGCGGAACGCAATTTCGGTTGAGAGGGTATGGAATCACCAATATCGATTCTAAAACTAAAGGGGATTTACGCGTTCGTGTCCTGGTTGAAGTACCGACCAGACTAAACGGCGAGCAGCGAAAGAAATTGGAAGAGTTTGCCGCTTCGTGTGGGGATGACAACACCCCCATACACCGAACGTTTTTTGATAAGGCGAAGGATTTCTTCCGTTAGGTTTTGCAACCCGCAAAAATGCGTGTGCATTTGTAATCGTTGCACACTATGCAGACTCACCGGTTTTTTATTCGGCCTGAATCCTGGGCTCCCGATCGACTAGAGCTTGATCAGGACGAGGCGCATCATTGCATCGATGTGCTCCGAGCCACCGTCGGGCAGCGGATCGTTGTATTCAACGGGCGCGGCATCGAAGCTGTAGCAGAGATTTCCGGTACCGCGAGGTCTCGGGTTCAGCTCAAAACTTTGCAGATATCGCAAACGCCTCCGTTGCCCTGCGCCATCACCCTGGCGCAAGCGATCCCAAAGGGCAAAAACATGGATTTGATCGTTCAAAAGGGGACCGAATTAGGCGTATCGAAGATCGTTCCATTAATTTCAGAACGGACGGTGATACAAATTGCGGCGGAAGAGAGCGACAAGAAGACAGAAAAATGGCAGCAAATCGTGGTCGAAGCCGGCAAGCAAAGTGGGCAGAGCCGATTGCCGGAAGTGACTCCGCCGGTGACGCCAAAACAATTCTTCGCTGACTTTGATCGGTACGAAATTGCGTTGATCGCGTCGTTGCAGACTGATGCCCGCAGCTTCAAAAGTGCACTATCGGATTTTCGGGAACAAAATGGCAGACGTCCAAGGAATGTCCTTGTCTTAATTGGACCTGAGGGAGATTTCACTCCAGCAGAAGCCGCGTTGGCGAAGAGCGCGGGTTGTGTACCCATCTCCTTAGGTCCGATCGTCCTACGAACCGAGACAGCCGCGATTTACTGTTTGAGCGTTCTCTCCTACGAGCTACAGGGAAACGACGTGTGAAATCAGGCGGACCAAAGAGTAACCGCGAATGCACCCGAATAGACGCGAATAGAATGGGATTTTATTCGCGTTCATTCGCGTTCATTCGCGGTTGGTTTTTTTCTTCTCTCTTGGTTCTCGCTCTGGTTTTTGGCTTCACGGTTTGCCGGGCATCGGCGTTCAATTGGACAATCCTCAAAGAGAATGGACGTGATTACATTCCTTTGACCGATCTGGCCCGGTTCTACGATTTCAATACCGCAGAAGTTTCTAACGGAGTCTGCACACTCAATTGCACTGCCGTCCATTTCCAATGCGCATCGGGTTCCCGCGATCTTTTCCTCAACGGGCTGAAGTTCATCCTTAGTCTCCCAATTCTCGATATCCAGGGTACGCTTTGTATCTCACGGTTGGATTTGGCGAAGTTGGTCGACCCGGTGCTTCGTCCAACCAAAATTTCTGCATCACCCGTGCGAACGGTGGTCATCGACCCCGGCCATGGAGGAACAGACTCTGGTGCTCGGGGAATGTTAGGGAACGAGAAAGATTATACTCTCGATGTAGCGCTGCGAGCAGCCGACCTCTTTACTAGAGCCGGTTTTAATGTGCGCATGACCCGGTCCAGCGATGTTTACGTTCCGCTGGAAAGCCGAGCGCTATTCGCCAGTTTTCAGCCCGACGCTGTCTTTCTCAGCATTCACTTCAATTACGGAATGGGCCCCACCGCAGAAGGAGTTGAGACATATTGCCTGGCGCCGAGAGGTGTTCCCTCGACCAACGATCTCGGTCTCACCTTTGCCGATTTTGAGGAGTGTACCGGTAATGTTCGAGACCCTGAGAATATTGCTTTGGCGACAGCGATCCATGCTTCGCTCATTACCCGGTTGGTCGTTCCCGACCGAGGAGTTAAACGGGCTCGATTTCTGGTGCTCCGGAATAACGCTATTCCCGGTGTGCTGATCGAAGGCGGATTTCTGACCAACCCGAGGGACGCACTTCGGGTGGCTTCCCCAGCCTATCGGGAATTGTTAGCAGACGCTATTGTGCGTGGTGTGATGTCCTACAATCGCGCAATTGCTCGTGGATCCCTTAGGCCGCCAGCCGATATTTCCGCTAAACCTCCACCTGTAGGCGGATCGGAGACTTTCTCCGGCAGCCTCATCTGGGATCCCCTCACTTCCAATGTCTTCTCTCGAGACGTCGAACCCTAGCCGGCCAGATCAACCCATCGGTGTTTTCGATTCGGGCATCGGCGGACTCACTGTTGTCCGAGCCATCAAGGATGCACTGCCGAAAGAAGACATCTTCTATTTAGGCGATACCGCGCGTTTACCCTATGGCAATAAGGATCGAACCACCATTGAGCGGTACAGCTTGGAGATCGCCGGCTTGCTCACCGTTGAGGGCGCTAAGGTGATCGTGGTAGCTTGTAACACCGCCTCAGCTTTGGCGTTGCCTCGGCTTCAAGAAGTCTTTCGAATCCCGATCATCGGCGTAATCGAATCGGGCGCCCGAGCAGCTGTTGCCGCTACGCGCGAAAAACGCGTTGGGATTATCGGCACCCGAGCCACCGTCGCCAGCGGTGCTTATGAACGAGCAATCCACGCTATCGACCCGGCGATCGCGGTTCTCAGCCAGCCTTGCCCTCTCCTGGTCCCCCTTATTGAAGAAGGAATGTTCGATCACCCGGTCACGATCGAGATGTTGCATGACTATCTAGACCCGCTAATGACCGAGGGAATCGATACGTTGGTGCTGGCCTGCACCCATTATCCTCTGCTGAAGAAGGCGATCGCCGGAATGACGGGCGATGAAATTATCCTCGTTGATTCAGCCGAGAATTGCGCGGCAAACGTGCAACAACTTCTGACCCAATCACAGTTAGCGAACACCGCTGAACGCCCGGGTAACCTACAGGTCGCTCTCACTGATAGTTCCAACCCGTTCTTCAAGACCGCAGATCGGGCCCTCGAACTGAACATTAACCGAGTGCAAACCCGGATCGTCCAAGGGGTGACCTTGGCGGCGCTGTAAAAGCAGGAGCTAGGAGCTAGTCAGGGGAGGCGCCACGCGCCTTGTCGCAATCGTTCTCGAAGGGTTTGTGCGGCCGTGAATGTGTCGCTCCCCAGCGCCTGGAGGGGAGCCGCTTTGTAGGTTGGCAGCTCTGTCGGTTGGCTGCAGGCGGCTCCCGGGAATAACCACTGGTAGTGTTTTGTCGAGCGCCTTCGTTACTCCAATCGCTCTCCGTGATAGAACCGACGCTGGGTCATTCCCGGGGAGCCGCCTGCTCGCAACCATCAGAGCTGCCAACCTATAAAGCGGCTCCCCTCCAGGCGCTGGGTGTCACACGTACTCCCCGCATTCCCAATTTTCGAGGACGAGGACGACGACGAGAACGATTACGACATGCCGCAGCGCCCCCACTAGCTCCTAGATTCTAGCTCCTAGCTCCTGCTTCAAGACCCGCCCCTACCCCAGATATGGTATCGTCAGCGGCCCTTGCGGCAGAACCGCAATCCGTGCTCCATCTCCTGCCCGATCCAGACGCTCTCTCACCGCTTGGGCGATATCATGGCAGGGCTGCAGTTTTGCCTCCGAAACCTTTTCATCCGAGAGTCCGCTGTAGACCAACACTTCCGCCCGTCGCTGGATCACCATCTGCACGATCACCTGCCATTGTTCCGGTTCTTCCCGGGTTGGGTCTGTGATGTACCGGAACAAAGCTTCAAATGAGTCTGAGTGCTTTAACAGACGCTCGTAAGGACTGCCGTTCGGTACTCCGTCAGAACATTCGCTAGCGATAATGATGGTTCCGCCTTTCCGAACGATTCTAGCAGCAGCACTCATCCCTTTTACCGCTTGATAAAGATTTTGGTCCAGCGGGTAACCGCTGTTGGTCGTAACCACTACTTCATAGGGCGCCGTCACCTTCTGCATCGCGGTTTGCCGCACGAAATCGCAGCCTTCACGATGGGCGCTGATCAAGTGTCCGGAAAAGACTCCAGTGATTTCGCGACTCTCGTTAAGCGTCACGTTCACGAGAAAACTTTCCCCAACTAACAACGCCAAGTCGCGCATCTCTTCCCAGATCGGATTTCCCTCGAGCACACCAAACGAGGCTTGCGGATTGCTAAGATTTACGCCGCTGTGATTCTGCAAAACGGTGCGCAACCCAGCCACGCCCGGCATAATCCCTTTCGGTCCTCCACTGAACCCGGCAAAGAAATGAGGTTCGATAAACCCAGTGCTGATTCGAACATCCGCTTCGACCACGCGCCGGTTAATTAACGCCGGGCCACCGGCTCGGGTGGTTCCAACCTGCACCAATTCATTCGGATCATCGGCGTTATGATTCAGCACTCGATACCGCTCTACCACCTCGTCAGTCAGCAATTGTCGCAGCTCTGCGTCCGTGTTTGGCCTATGCGTCCCTGTGCCGTTGATGAGGGTGATGTTGCTCGCCGGAACTACCTCAATCAGATACTCGAGCAACCACGGTATGATCCGTTCATTCGGAGTCGCCCGGGTGATGTCCGTAAAGACAATGCAAACCCGAGCATCGGGAAAAAGATGCTCTCGAAGCGACCTGCTTCCGATGGGATGATTCAGCGACCGTAAGAAACTCTCTTTCTCGTCTTTCAAGCCGGGTACCGACACCGGCTCGATGACATCGGTCCGGTCTCCCGGCAATTCAACGTCGAGAAACCCGCGTCCGTAGGCGAGCTGAACTGTACGGGTTGGGTCCACCTTCCACGATATACCAGCATCTCCAGGGGACAAACCTAAGTAATCAGTAAATTCAAGTCTCAGCGCCGGCTTTACCGCTCTTCACTGATTACTGCTTACTGATTATTTTGTGCCACCTGGAGAGGCGCTTGCAGCCGGAGAAGCAGCCGGAGAAGCAGCCGGAGAAGCGGGCGGAGCGGGTCGGACGATATCCGCGTCGATCATCTTCGGGTACTCGATACTCACTCCGCCGAGCGTGTCTAGCCGAGCTGCATCACTCAGATCGGCAAAGCTGTATATCGCCAGTCGTTGATCCGATAGCCAACCAGCACGGACCCCGACGTCTCCTTTATAGGACACGACATTCCCGTTGCCATCTCCCGGGCTCTCGTTAACCCGAAGAATAGAGACATTAGTGGTTACGGTCGATCCAACCCATTGCTGGCAAGACCGATGAAACACAACCGCCTTGAATTTGCCGTTTGGAGAAATCTCCTCGGACGAAACCGCGTTAGTACAAGGCACAGAAGGCCTCGAGCAAGCCGAGAGTATGCCGACCAGGGCAGCTACAGCCCCAAATAGCTAATCGGTTGTGAAAGTTCCACCAGACGCGCATCCGGTAGAATCGGTGAAAAGTGAAAGGTGAAAAGTGAAAGGTTCTGGTAGGGCGAGGCTCCCGCATTTCCCAGCGAAGCGATCAGCGCCGGGAATGGTTTCTTAACCGCGCGTAACGCTAGGCCGACTGGCCCGCCGAGCCGTTGACGCTGCGTGTGCCACGCCTGAAGGGAAAATCACACGCGCAACCACGGCTCGGCGCGCGTTCGACATCGCAAGTTACATCTAAAAATCACACCACCCCCTCCGCGACAGCCCCTGGTCGTATAGGAGCCTCGCCCTACCAAGTTACGCTTCCCGCGCCCGCTTCCTATTTCGAAAAACCGTGCAAATCCCCTTCATTCGGGTGAGCACATAGTAAACCGTGTGACTGCGAGCCCTTACGAGTTCTGACCCGATAATTTTGGGGACGAAATCACTAGGTAGATCGAGGACCTCAGACAACGTCGCTCCTTCCAAGCCGCGGCAAAGGATCGAGGTCATAGCCTTAGTGAGTGTCTGCACCTGCGGTCCCAGCGTGATACGGAAACGGACTTTGTTTCCTTCTGACACTCCTAAGAAAACGCCAACGGTGTCGGCACATTCTTCGTCTTTCCGAATGTCCTCCAGATCGAACGATTCCCCTTCCCGCGGTCGCCACTTCGCCGTTTGCTCGGCGTAAGAAATCAAAGTCTCACGTTTCTCTTCGTCAGGAAGAGATACGAACAGATCGATGATGCTTTGCAGGCCGGTTGGATAGACAGAGGTGGAATCCACAACCTCTAACGATCCCAACTCATCCAGTTCCTCGCAATCCATTTGTTTTTGTTACGGTAGGCCAACGCCAGGGAGGGATCGCTGCCTGTCCGACATAGCCCTCTGTGTTGGGGCGGTTCTTGCTCAGTGTCGGCGACGTCGGATCCTCGCGATCCGCCGCGCCCGAAGCGACTGGCGTTGCTAAACCCGCGGTCATTTCGGCGCCCCTAGACTTCGGCAACGACCCATTGGCGCGCGACGCCGCCGCTGCGCTATGGCGCGCCCTACCTCGAGGTCTCATAACGCCAGAGAACATGGCCGCGACGAAGGCCTTGCGTAGTCGGGACGCGCGCCTCCCGGTTGATCGTTACGGTTTCTGGATCGGAACACGCACGCTATTTCCCCACTCTGTCCACGAGCCGTCGTAGTTCCGGACGTCCTCGAAATCGAGAAGCTTGGTCAGCACGAACCAGGTGTGGCTGGAGCGTTCACCGATTCGGCAATACACCACGGTGTGGTCGGACGGAGAAAAGTTTAGGTTCTCGACGTAAATCTTTCTCAATTCTTCCGCCGACTTAAACGTCCCGTCATCCTTAACTGCCGTTTTCCAAGGTACGCTTTTTGCCGCCGGAATATGTCCTCCGCGCAACACACCTTCTTGCGGGTATTCCGGCATGTGAGTGATCTCGCCTTTGAATTCGCCCGGCGATCGGACGTCAATCAATGGTTTCCCGGCTTTGCTTTGCGCGAGTGCCTCTTCTTTGAACGCACGAATTTCGCTGTCTTTGCGGTCCGACGGAGTCGGGTATTTCGTCGCAGGATACTGCGGTTTTTCTTTCGTTACCGGCCTGCCTTCAGCAATCCATTTATCCCGTCCGCCATTCACGATTCGCATATCCTTGTGTCCGAATAGCGAAAACACCCAGAGAGCATAACAGGCCCACCAATTGGACTTGTCTCCGTAAAAGATCAACGTTGTCTCAGGCGTGATGCCGATCGATTCGGCCAGCTTGGAAAACCCTGCCGGATCGATATAATCACGGACGGTTTGATCGTTTAAATCTCTACGCCAATCAACATGGACAGCACCCGGAATATGGCCGGTATCGTAAAGCAACACGTCCTCGTTGCTTTCAATGATCCTCACCTTGGGATCACTCAGATGTTCGGCCACCCAATCGGTGCTGACCAACGACTCGGGGTGAGCATAATTTTGAGAGCTCATAAGTTACCGATACTAGCCTGGATCAGTACCAGGTCAACCAAACTATACTCAACCAGTCGGCTAAAGTATACTCAACAGGTCGAGTAAAATATACTTCCCAGTATGATTTTTAGAGTTTCAACATGCGAGTCCGCTTTTGATTAAAAATATCAATCCAAATCATTGATTTTCTTTATATATTTAGTTAAATACCGCGTTTCGATTTGTATTATTAAGCACTCAAAGCGAGCGCCCCTTGCTTTTCAGACACTAATCCGATCAACCGAGTTTTAAGGCTATGACTACGACCATTCACGACGAACAACTCAAATCGGCCTCGCCCGGCGCTGAAGGATCGCACCAAAGCGAAGCGACGGCGGAACCGACTGAAACCACGTTCGACTGGCCTCTGGCCTACCAAGCTGAAAGTCTAGTCCGAGATCTTATCTCAGGGTTCCTAGGGAAAAACTCGGCCTCGCAATCGCTGGCCAAAGACTTGTCGGAAAAGACCGGCAGCGACTTTCTGGAATGGGTGGACCATTTCACGTTGGCGCCCGAACATGAACTGGAACTCCGAGATGCCGGATTCATCAACGAACCGGTGAGAGCTCAAGCCGGCCAAACGGTGTTTTATCACCCGCGCGCAATGTTGCCACGAGTGCTGGTCCGGCCCGCAGGCAGCGTGAACTCGGTTCCAGCAAAATTGGCGATCCGGCCGGAATCAGTCGTCGATTTTGTTGCTCGACAGCAGTTGTCCGGAAAAATCCAGGGAGCGTTCGGAGATCGCCTGCGCGAGGTCGTCATAGGCGCCGAAAGCGGTCATACTTTTAGTGCAATTGAGCGATTGGCCTATCGGGACTTCGTTGAGCCAGACCGTGTTCCCGGCTTTGCCGCTGAGGTCATGGCCGTACGCGAGCTTTGGAGAAGCCGAAAGCGCGATTTCCCAAAAGACGAGGACGGAGTCCGGCATGCGTTGGCCTTACAGCAAGAAGCAATCGACCGGGTCGGAGCGGATGTCGCCTGTGAGCTTTTTTTTGCCGAAGAGCGCACCTACTGGGAACTCAGGAATCGAGCCGGCCGAATCCAAAAACGGAGACAAGATCTGCTCGGCCTAGGCTGGGGCAATCACGACCATCATACTTTCCGCTCATCGCGCCGGTTCTTTGCGGATCTAGTGACTTTCCTGCAGAATTTCGGCTTCCAGAAACGGGAGCGGTATTATGCCGGAGCTGAAGCCGGTTGGGGCGCTCAGATCCTGGAACACGCCGTTACCGGGATCACGGTCTTTGCCGACGTCGATTTGATGCCGGAGGAGACAGCGATCGATTTTTCCAGTCAGCGGTTACAAGAAGCGCCGGTGTTGCGAACAGTTGGGCTTTGGTGCGCCTTACATGGGGACAGTTTCTTGCAAGCAGGGATGCATCATCTCGAAGCTCGGTTCGAGTTTGAAAATCTTCGAGCTCAATTGGCCGATGAGGGCGTCACCACGATGAACCCGTTCTCGAACTTCGATTTCCTGAAGCAAGCCTTTACTCAGGGCGAACGGTGGCAGGTGAATCCAAAACGAGTAGAGACCCTGCTGGAACGCGATCTCATTACAAAGGAGCAAGCCGCAAAGTTTTTGGAAGAAGGTGCTGTGGGTAGTCATTTAGAGAACTTACAGCGCCGAGGCGGTTTCAAGGGGTTCAACCAAAAATCGGTCAGCGTCATCATTCAGGCGACAGACCCACGCCGCGCTTACAGCGCAAATGACAAATCCCAAATAACAAATGACAAATAACAAGATGAACGACGGATACCTGAGAAACAAAGAACCGAAGCCCGAGACGGTGCGAGTCGCTCTCTCGATGCTCCCTATCAATTTGTTATCTGTCATTTGTCATTTGTCATAAATTCTTGCCATGCGAATTGGAATCATTGGTGCAGGGAAAATTGGGGGATCGATTGCCGCGCTGTTGGAGACGTGCGGTTTTTGCGACGAAGTACGGCTAGCTGATAATCGTCCCTTGGACAGCCTGCAGACGTTACCGAAGTCTTCAAGCCATATTCTAGATGTCACGTCGCAACCGGCGTTGCGAACATTCGTAGACTCCTGCGACGTGGTCGTGAGTGCTGCACCGTTCTATCTGAACAAAACGATCGCCTCTGCTTGCGCCGATCTTGAGCGGTCTTATTTCGACCTGACCGAGGATGTTGAAACGACGAATTTCGTGCGCGAGTTGAGCCAGGGCCGGCGCAGCACTTTCATGCCCCAGTGCGGGCTCGCACCTGGAGCCATTAATATTATTGCTAGCGGTATCGCTAACACCTTCAAACAGATCAGGACCGTGGAAATGCGGGTCGGCGCACTGCCTTTGTCCGCCAGTAACCAGATGAAGTATTACCTAAGCTGGAGCACTGCCGGATTAATCAACGAATATTGCCAGTTTGGCGAAGCGTTGATCCAAGGCCGGCGACTGTTAACGAATCCTCTGGATGGCGTGGAGCGCTTAACCATCGACGGGGTGGAATATGAAGCATTCAACACTTCCGGTGGTGTGGCCACGATGTGCGAGAGTTTCGAAGGCAAAGTCACCGACCTTAGCTATAAGACGCTGCGTTATCCCGGTCATCGGGACCTGATGAAGTTCCTGTTGGTTGACTTAAATTTGTGCCAGAAGCAGGACGTGCTAACGCAGATCTTCGACCAAGAGATCCCGTTGACCTTTAATGATGTCGTTGTGGTTTACGTCAACTCTGTAGGCTCCGACGGCGGCGCCCTTCTACAGAGGAGCTTCGTGAAAAAGATCTATGCGGGTCAGGTCAGTGGCCGATCCCTTTCCGCGATCCAACTTTCGACTGCCGCCGGAATAGTCGGTGCGCTTGAGTTGTTTGCCAACAAACAACTGCCCAGCGGTTTTGTGCGGCAAGAATCAATCAGCCTCAGCCAATTTTTTGAGACCCAGTGGGGCGGCCGAGTCTACGGCGAAGCCGAAACCGTCGCTCCGCGATTCAGTGTACAGACCTGATCATGAAGAAGTAATCAGTAATCAGTGTGTCAGTAATCAGTTCGGAAGCAGCCCGCGTCTCAACTGAATACTGATTACGTCTCCCTTTGTGCACGAAAAGAAACCTCGCGAAAACTTACTCAAACCGAGCTATGACCCCCAACAAATTCGACGTCGCCGCTGTCCGTGACGAAGTCTTCGCCAGCCTGCGCCTGACTCAAACCGAAAACGGCGCCTTCTTCGGCACATGGGCCGGAAACGGGCCGCTACTGGAAAAACATTCTCCCATCGATGGGTCGCTCCTTGGCGCCGTGCGCCAACCTTCGGAGAAGGATTACCAGACCGCCGTGGAAGCCGCTTCGCGCGCTTTCGAAGCCTGGAAACTCTTGCCGGCGCCGAAACGGGGTGAGGTTGTGCGCCGGATTGGCGACCGGCTCCGAGCAGTTAAATCCAGCTTGGGCAAATTGGTCACCCTCGAAGCCGGCAAAATTGTGGCAGAAGGTGAAGGAGAAGTGCAGGAAATGATCGATATCTGCGACTTCGCGAACGGCCTTTCCCGGCAACTGTACGGGTTGACGATCGCATCGGAACGCCCGCAACATCGCATGTTTGAACAGTGGCACCCGCTTGGCGTCGTCGGCGTGATTAGCGCCTTCAATTTCCCAGTGGCCGTTTGGTCGTGGAACGCGATGGTCGCGGCCGTAACCGGTAATGCGGTCCTTTGGAAGCCATCGGAGAAAACGCCTTTTACCGCTATCGCCTGCACCAAAATCACGGCGGAAGTCTGTGAGCAAGCCGGAGTAGATCCGGCAATTTTCAGCCTGGTTTGTGGTGACCGGCTCATCGGTGAGCGACTCTCCAGTGATCGCCGGATCCCCTTAGTTTCCGCCACGGGTTCGACTCGCATGGGGCGACAAGTGGCCCAATCTCTGGCGGCCCGCCTGGGTAAGAGTCTGCTCGAGCTCGGAGGCAATAACGCAATTATTGTGACGCCAAGTGCCGATCTGCGTCTGGTCCAGCGCGCGGTTCTGTTCGGCGCTGTGGGAACTGCCGGACAACGCTGTACTACAACGCGCCGACTGATCGTCCACCGTTCGATTCTCGATGAGGTGATCCAGACGTTAAGCGCCGCTTATCGCCAGGTTAGAATCGGTAACCCCCTCGATCCCAATACCTTGATGGGGCCTTTGATCGACCAGCCTGCGGTCGATGGCATGGAGAACGCCATCCAGCGAGCGAGAGCGGCCGGTGCAACCGTGGTATTTGGTGGTAACCGGTTACCAGCAACTGACTATCCCGGAGGGCTCTATGTTGAACCCACGATCGTACGCGCGGAACCCGAGTGGCAGGTCGTTCAAGAAGAGACCTTCGCTCCTATCCTCTACGTTTTAGCGTACGAACATCTGGACGAAGCGATCGCCATCCATAACTCCGTGCCCCAAGGACTGGCCTCCGCCATTTTCTCTAACGACATCCGCGAGACTGAAAGGTTCCTTTCTTCCATCGGCAGCGATTGCGGGATTGCCAACGTCAACATTGGCACCAGCGGCGCGGAGATCGGTGGCGCTTTCGGCGGCGAAAAAGACACCGGAGGTGGACGAGAAAGCGGCAGCGATTCTTGGAAAGCCTATATGCGGCGTCAGACGGTGACGATCAATTATTCGCCGGACCTCCCGCTAGCTCAGGGCATCCGGTTCGAGTAAGTCCGGCCTGCAGTCCTCTCGACAAGTCGATTCCGCATGGACGCCGATACCGCCCGTTTCTACTCGCGCGATGGCTTACTATCGCAAATCTACGACCAACTGACGGCCGCGGAATGGGAAGCGTCCCAAAACGATGTTCCATTTTTCCTGGAAGAAGCCAGGCTCTCCGGCGGTCCTCTGCTTGAGCTCGGCTGCGGCACGGGCCGGCTATTGATCCCTCTGCTTTCGACAGGAGTTCAAGTCAGCGGACTGGACGCCAGCGCCGTTATGCTGGAGGCCGCCAAGCGAAAACGTGACCAACTTCCTGCTGATATCGCCGGACGGTTACATCTTCACCAGGGCAACATGTCGGAGTTCGAACTCGGGCAACAATTCGCTTTGATTTTGGTCGCTTTCAGATCATTCCAGCTTTTGTTAACTCCTGAAGCACAGCGGTCCTGTTTAATTTGTATCGGCAGGCATCTGGTTCCGAAAGGTAGAGCGATTATTAACCTGTTCGATCCGCGCTACGATTTAATCACCGCGGGGACACAAAAGAGCGTTTCGTCACCCAAAGATCTTATTCACCCTCTTTCCGGGAATCATATACTGGTGGAGACTTTGGAGCGCGAGAACGATCCGTTGACTCAAACCTTCAAAGAGCGGTGGCGCTTCACCGAAACCGATTCTAGGGGAGCATTGGTTCTGCAGGAAGAAGCACAACTCCAAATGCGTTGGACCTTCCGCTACGAAATGCGCCACCTGGTCGAGAGCTGCGGCTTCGTCGTTGAATCCGAGTACTCGGATTTTCGCCGTTCTGCTCCTCAATATGGCAAGGAACAAATCTGGGTCCTGAGGCACGGCACCGAACACTGATCTAAACCAAAGATCACAAAGGCCACAAAGACGGGTTGGCAGCGAAAAAATCGTCCTCGTCCTTCGTCGTCGTCCTCGTCCTTCGTCGTCGTGCGTGTAGCAACCCCACGGAACGGCTCAAAACCGGCGCGTTCTTTCCAGCCTGAATTCAGAATCCTGGGCGCGCCGAGTTTTTCGCCCTACCGGTTTTGCAAGCCGACGACCCCACTTCTCACCTCTCACTTCTCACTGTCCCCACCTGCGGTTCAGCGCTCTGTCGGGCCAACAGCATCGTCTTTTCAATCCAAGTCAGATAGTCTTCCAAGACACGAGTTCGGCTTTTCTCGTTGTGCAGCTCGTGCAGGAGCCCATCATAGACTATGAGATCTTTGGCCGGAGCCTTGAGGCGTTCGTAAAATTCAATTGAGGCTTCAACGGATGTCACGGGATCAGGTCGGCCTTGGGCTATCAACACCGGAGCGTTAGCGCGAGGATCGGCTGACAATCGGCGGGCTTCGGCGCTTATCTCGAAGAAAGTGCGTGCAGTGATAAATGTGTGACTGAGGTCCAGATCTACCAGAGAATCGAGATGAGCTTCATCGCTGGAGTTCTGGCTCCGCTTGAGCCCGGTTGGAAAGCGACACTGCGGAAAAAATTTGTTAACGAATGAAGCGAGACCCACTAGCCATGCAGCCGGCGGCTTGGTTAACGCCAGCCAAGGGCCACTGACCACGTAACCCGCGATATCAGGCTCACCTCGCGCCGCCACTGCGAGCGCTAACTGCCCACCGAAACTGTGACCGAAGATGAACAAAGGAAAAACCTTGACCATGTGGATACCGGCTCGCACGTCTTCAAGAAATTGATCGTAACGTTCCACATAACCTGGCGTCCCCCCGCTTCGCCCTTGGCCCCGCACATCGATCCCAATAATGTTAAAACCTGCTTTTCGAAAGAAATCGCCGACGTGGACGTAACGGCCGGTGTGTTCGCCCAATCCTGGAATCATGAGAATGGTTCCTTTCGCCGGACCCTCTATTTCCCATTCTCGGCAGAACAATTTGGTTCCATCGGTACTTAGCACATTCCGCCAGCTTGAATGATCAGGTATTTTAAATGATTCCATCGACTTTTTGCGGCTATGAGCCAAACATCATTCTAGGCAGGCATGCGTCTAAATAGCATCTTTGATTATTTACCGGCAGGCGGCGCGTTGGCCGATTCTAAAGATCGCTTGATTAGCGCGCGGATAAAGCAAGAACTCAATATCCAGCTAGCACGATACGGCCAAGTCTTAGATGTAAAATTAAATACTCGCGAGCAAAGCGTGGAGCTTTCGATGGCTCTGAAAGGCGAATCAGCCCCGATTACGGTTAAGATTGGCAAATACTCACTGACCAAAGAGAACGACCAGCTATGGTTGGCGGTTGATAGCCAAGCCATCGAAGCTTCTAGAGAATGGGTGGCTTTGCTGCTGCAAGATCAAGCCAGACGCCAAAAGCTGCCAATCCCGCAAAAATACGCCTGGTTGGTGGAATTTTTGGGGTGAACGGGGCCGCCGGGGACCTTCGTTCTCGTCCGGTTCCAGCGTACGGATTTGCTCTGTGGCGCCTGGAGGGGAGCCGCTTTGGCGCCTAGCAGACGACCTCGCGATATTCGGTTCGACGTTCAGTCCAACCACGAAATGTTGCAACAGGCGGCTCCCGCGAATAACCCAGCGCGATGATCTGCCCATGGCCCCGATTCGTTTACAAACGGCCTTGGAGCGGAGAACCGTTGGGTCGTTCTCGCGAGCCGCCTGTTTTCGCACGGTTCGGACGGGTCAGCGTTGAGAAGAATTTCGCGAGGGCGGAGAGATGAACGCCAAAGCGGCTCCCCTCCGGGCGCAACAGACCAATTCCAAGCGCCGGGCAAGAACGTTCGAAGACGAGGACGACGACGAGAACGAGGACGATCCCCTGACCCCCCTACCCCCCTACCCGCGCCGAGAACGAAAAGTCAGCTCAGACACCCCAGACTTATCGATGTCGCCCAATCCAAGCTCGATCATACGGTCATATTGCCGTTTGGAAGCCTCCAGCAACGGCAGATTTAGCCCTTGCTCTTTAGCCAGAGCCAAGGCGATACCGCTATCCTTGGCGGCGTGCGCCGCAGAAAAGAACGTGCTGTGCTCGCGATCTAACATGTCCGGTCCATCGGTTTCCAGCACCCTAGAATTGGCTCCGGTTTGCGAGAACACTTCGGTAACCACTTTGAGGTCTAAGCCCAAGGCATCCGCCAACCCCAGACCCTCGGCTAATCCGGTCGTGTTGATGTTCATCACCATGTTAACCAAGGCTTTCAACTCAGCAGCTTTTCCGGGTCCACCGACATACTTCATCTTCACGCTCAAATCCTTCAAAAGCGGCTCGGCTTTATCGATAACAGCGGGATCACCAGCCAACATGAAGAATAGTTTGCCTACTCGGGCATGAGTCACACTAGAGGCCATCGGTGCTTCGATAACCATGGCGCCAGCCTCAGTGCCTTTCTCGGCGATGGCAACGTGAACCGATGGACTGATCGTCGCGCAATTCACAAACAAACGCCCGGACGCATGCGCAAAAAGATTGTCGTCACCAAAATAAATCTGTCGTGTGGCATTATCGTCCGTGACCACTGTGAACACAGCGTCAGCTAATTCGCTGACTCGCGACACCTGGCCGGGAGCGTCACAATCGAGCTCCTTAGCCAGTTCAACCGCGATTTCTCGATTCGAATCGAATACCGCGACCACCGGATAACCGACATCTTTTAAGCGCCGCGCCATGTTTGCCCCCATTCGGCCGACGCCTACGAACCCGATCTTCGTGGATTTCATGGTGGAGAATAACCTCTAAAATAGGGTTTTTCGAGGATTCAGACGGTGTAAACAATGAGCACCCTAGTCGTGCTCTAGGAACCCAGGGCGGGGAGGGCGCGCGTCCCCGCGCGCCGTTCTTCGCGAAGCCCAAGGACAGACCAGATCGAGCGTTTGGCTAATTCCACGACCCAGACCAGTTCGCGGCGCGCGAGAACGCGCGGCCCTCCCACAATCAGCTCACTGAGCCGTGGGCGTCGCTGAGGCTGCCTCGCTTGCGCTCGGCGTAGCGGCCGGGCTGCTACTTGGGCTAGGAGACGGCGATGCCTGAGGAGCCTGAACACTTACACCGATCCCGTGCTGAAAGACCAAATGTCCTCCCAGTTGAGCAGCTCGTAACACGAAGAAACTCGCCACGAGCCCAGCCAGAGCGGTTAGGATGGCCACGATGCGCCGGCTTCTCCCGAAGCGGAGTAGGCCGAGTGCAATCAAAGAAAGCACCGCCGCCACAATCAATGCGATTAAGGCGTTGTCGCCCCACGTAGCATGTTCTCCCACCAGTTGCTTTTGCTCCGCGGTAAGCGTTGAGAACAACGATTCCTGTGATTCACCCGCCACCGTCGCAAACTTGGCTCCGAGGGCAGCCAGGACCAGAATGGTTGCGGTATAGAGCGGCAACCACAGACGACGCGTGATGATCGATACCAACGCAAAGAGGGTTCCCAAGAAGGTTAGGACGATCGGTAAATGAACGATCGCAGGATGAAGCGGGTTTGGGAGTTCAAACATGGCGGCGTCTCCGTATCTCTCTTTCGTCTATCAGTTTGGCGGCTCCGGGCAAAATAAGATTTGGCAGGCCCGGGACAGGATCAATCGAGCGTAAAATAAATCGACTTTTTTTCTTTAAAAAGTGAGCTACGATTTCCGTTCTCTCAGTAACGGGGTCTTAGCTCAGTTGGTAGAGCGCCTCAATGGCATTGAGGAGGTCAGGGGTTCGAATCCCCTAGGCTCCAGACTTCTCAAAACCCAAGATGATCCACTCCAAGAGGGGCGAAGTCTGCCCGACATAGCCTCCTGGAGTATAAAACGACAGGGCGACGTCGGGCTTGTTGTGTAACCCCGTCGTCCAGACTCCGGAAAGCTACGGCTGGCAGGCCAAATTCAGCCGAGGCCTCACATCAACGCACTACGCCTATTGACGTTTTTTCAGTTTCATTGCTACTCCGGCCCAGGCATTCTTGGACCATTGAGTGCTCCACCGCTGCCACCACCGCTACCCACGCCACCCGCGCCGCCGTCACCGCGCACTGGACGAGTAGCAACCTGCCTGGGTTGCGCCGTGGCTCTAGCGATCGGGATAGTGGTTGCCATTATTCTTCTCGTGATCGCCGAACAAAAGATCACGGACGCGGCGCACTCCACCGAAAGCCACAACTCGGTTATTGGCTCTATTTATGTCGGCGATTGGCAGGACGTGAAAAACCCGGAAAGCGTTATTCAGATACTTCCCAACGGCTCGGCCAGTTGCCGGATTGTGAACGGGACGACCAATTATAACATCACCGGTGCCCAGGCTACGTTCGATAAGCAAACCAATCGGCTTGCCATCAAACTTTTCTTGTTCGGCCCAAGCTGGCACGTCGATGAGCCGCCACACGAAACCGCGGACGGATTAGTGATGAAGCTCGATGGCCAGACCTTCCGGAAATTCCAGAGCTATCCTTCTCCTTCTGGCACCCAAGCGCCAGGGGTGGCAATTTAGGAGGAGTTGCAGGAGTGGTAGGGCGAGGCTCCGGAGAGACCGAAAAAAGAGGTTCAGGGCGAAATCACGTTTCGCCGGTATATCCGAGGCAATTGTCTAGGAGCGGCCGAGCCGTGGGTCGCGCCATTCACGGCTCGGCAACCATCAGGCCTTGCATTCGCTATATTATGGCGTGCCATTTCGCGCAGCGATCACCTCTCGAATATTCCGGAGCCTCGCCCTACCACTCCTTCCCCTTGAACTCCTTGAACTCCTTCTCTACTGATGAACCGTGACCGAACGTTCAGGTATTCTCGCTGCCGGCAACTGGATTGTTGATCACGTTAAGGTCATTGACATTTGGCCAAGCCAAGACGCATTGGCTATCATTCAGAGTGAGACTGACGGTAACGGCGGGTCTCCCTTTAATGTCCTGATCGATCTGTCGCGGTTGGGCGCGAACTTTCCTTTGCAAGCGGCCGGTATGATCGGCACGGATGCAGCCGGAGACTGGATCCTTGACGTCTGCCGGCGACATCGGATCGACGTCTCTTCAATGCATCGCACGGATGCAGCGCCCACTTCTTACACCGATGTCATGACGGTGGTGTCGACCGGCCGCAGAACCTTCTTTCATCAACGAGGCGCCAACGCGCTTTTGAAAGGCAGCCACGTCCTACTCGAATCCTCAACGGCAAAGCTTTTCCATCTTGGTTATCTTCTGTTGCTAGATAGCCTGGATGAAGCTTGTCCAACCTTCGGAACCAAGTCCGCTGAAATACTGCACCGCGCATCGGATCTCGGTTTTGTCACTTCGGCAGATGTTGTTAGCGAAGAGAGTGATCGTTATCGCCAGATTGTTTTCCCCGCTCTACGCCATCTCGATTTGTTATTCATGAACGAGTTCGAAGCTGGACACATGGTCGATTGCCAGATTCGGGTCGGTGACGCGATCGATCGCGCCACCTTGGTGTCCACAGCGGAAACGTTGCTCAAAGCCGGTGTCCGCCAATGGATCATTATCCATTTCCCTGAAGGTATCTTAGCGATGTCACCCAGCGGTAAGAAGCTCTATCAGCCCAGTCTGAAACTACCAGTAGACAGAATCAAGGGCGCTACCGGCGCCGGCGATGCCGTCACTGCCGGTGTACTGTTTGGTTACTTAGAGGGCCTCCCCATGGAGACCTGCTTGCTCTACGGAGTCTGCGCCGCCGCAGCCTGCATGCTGCACCCGAGCGCTTCCGATGGAGTGCTTCCTCTCCCGAAGTGCCTAGAGTCCGTCGACGAGCTCTCGTTTCGCCCAGACCTCTTCCGATAACCACTGAGATCTTAGTTAAGAGGAATCTCAAGCAGCGCGGCACTCATAATCCCTATAGGTCCTATAGGTCCCATGAGTCCTATCCGTTGCCCGCCCAGCGCAAACTAACTCTGACCTGATGTTTGACGAAACGCGTGATGCTTTCAGCCCGGACGAGCAAGCCACCGTCCCTACCGGCCAAACAGCGCCTGGAAAAAGGACGGCCTCGATCCACCGTTGCTGGCCGCGAACCGCGTGACGGCATTACGGGTGTCGAAAGGCTTGGTGGCTATACCAGGAAAAGTTGGCATCGTGTAAGTGCGTATATCGACTACCATCTTTCCGGGCACTGGCTTCAGCGCTCGATGCTGCATGATGAATGCCGACGGCTCCTCATAGTTGGCCATGGTTCGCGTAGCCGCAGTATGAACAACCCCGATGGTGGTGTTGCGATGAATCTCAAAGTGCAGATGCGGATGGTAGAGTCCGTGAGCGTTCCCGACCAAGCCGATTTCTTGGCCTCGCGTAACCGGTTGGCCTTCGGCCACAAAAATCTTGTCTAGATGCGCGTACAAAGAATCAGCGTACTTAAGTTGGCCGCCTTCGTAGAAAGCGTGACGAATCACGATCACATTGCCCCACGCACGTTTGAAATCTCTCGCCAAACTAACCACGCCGTTTCCGACCGCGTGCACAGGCGCTCGGTAGATTGCGCCCGGCCCGGCCGCGCTAACCCAATCTTCACCAAGGTGACCATGCACATTAAATCCGCGCGACATTTGGCACCCTTCAGCGTTTGGACCACCAACCGGAAAGTCGAACCGATCCGCAATTGACGTAGAAACCATGGTAGGATCACCAAAGGCAACCGTCGAGAACGCTAATAGGGAGGAAGCAAGTCCGATAACGAGCACTAGCCGGGACATGCGGCTTGCTTGTAGACGTGAATTAGCACATTGGCAAGGCAAAAATACAGATTTCGGACAACTCCTTCGAAGTTGGGAACACTACTCCGTCCGCAGAGCGGCTCTAGCACTTGATTCGGCCGTTCTACGTATTTTTTCAGGAAACGAAAATAATTTTGGGCCGCCCGAAGCGCAGCGCAGGCAGGACTTTAGCCCACTAGACCGAAATTACACTGCTCCAGGTGACACCTTAAGATTGGTAATATCCGCAGATTACGCAGATTTCGCAGATTTCGGCATCAGGCTTGGACGAGGCTCTTCTGAATAGGCACGCCTTTCTGGCTCGGTCACGTTTTCTGTAACCCCGGGCATCATATGAACCTCAAATAGAAATCTGCGTAATCTGCGGATATTACCTTCACGTCACGCATACGAGCTCTCGCCGCGAATACCCAAAGCAATCCTGCGCTCTTTCCGCTCCTCTGCAGTCCGTGCGGCATACCCGCTTTCGCGAAATGCTCGCAGTGGGTCCCCTGATAAACCACAGCTCTTCCGCCATTCAACCAGCGCAGGCCGAACATCGGTGAAAAACGCCTCACGCAAACATTCCTCAGCATCGATTTCAGAATTGGTTTCCTGATACTCGGCCAGCTCTGAGTGCCGCACCAGTGCGGCTTTGGCATACAACTCTTGGGCAGTGCAGACGGTCTGGATCGTCGCTTCGATCTTCGGTTTGTCGTTGTGCGATTGATCGATCATGTAGGCAATTTCGGGTCTGCGACCTGTTTCCCAGCCATAGAATAAGATCTCATTGAAGATGCGGAAAATCTGATACGGATCGATCGACCCAAGAGTGAGATCGTCATCCGCGTAACGGCGATCATTAAAATGGAACCCGCCGAGCATCTCTTCATCCAACAGCCAAGCCACGATTTGCTCGATGTTTTGCGCCTGGTAATGGTGACCCGTATCGACTAACACTTTCGCTTTTGGTCCAACAGCTTTGGACACAATGTAAGCCATCCCCCAATCGGCCAGATCGGTATGATAGAACGTCGGTTCGAACGGCTTGTATTCGACCAACATGACTTGGTCTGAGTCCATCTCGGCGGCAACTTCCTGCAGCGATTCCGTGATCGCCTTCTTCCGCCACCGAATATTTGCTTGTCCTGGATAATTCGACCCATCCGCAAACCAAAGAGACAAGTAACGGCTGGAAAGTTGTTTCGCGATCTTAACGCTGTCCAGGATGTGAGCTCGGGCCGCCTTTCGGGCGTTCGCGTCCCGGTTGCATAGGGAACCATACTTATAGATCTGGTCCTGGAAGACGTTGGGGTTAACTGAACCCAGCTTCAGTCCCATCTTTTCTGCTGACCGTTTTACGCTGAGCGGATCTTGCGCGTCTTTAAAATCCCAAAGCACATGGACCGCCATGGTCGGGCAGCAACCGGTCACTTGGTGCACTTGGGCCGCATCAGAAATCTTGTCGTTGATATCGATCGCAGCGCCATCCTGAAGAAATTTACCGAAGCGTGTCCCAGTATCAGCAAACCCCCAGCTCGGAGTCTCAATCTGAAATTCGTTTAGAGCCGCCAGGACTTTATCAATTAGTTCGGAGTTCATTCTGTTTTGGGGGTTACCAAGTCAATTCGTCACGCTGGTTTGCGAGTAATTTGCTATCTGCTATTTGCTATTTGCTATTTTGGACGAGCCTCAGCGAGTCACCCCCGCCTCCCACCAAAATAACGGTCAACTTCCTCGGCCCATGCGCTCCTAAAACCAAGACCCTTTCGATATCTCCCGTCCGGCTGGGCCCGGTGATGAAAGTCATAAAGCTCGGAAAGTTTGGCGCATACTTCCGCTCCAGGAACTCAAAGGCGGCCGGCAAATCCGGCACCAACTGTCCAGCCGTCGCGATGACCACGTGATGAACAGGCAGTACCGATAACGCTCTCCCACCGCCGCTCTTCGCGGTCAACAACACACTTCCAGTTTGGGCAATCAATGCGTCACAACTGGTAATACCCGCCGAAACTTTCTCGAGATCGGTTTTCGCCGTCGATTGGCTCACTTCGAGTTTCCGAATCGAAAGATTTCTTAGGAGTGTTTGGGCTTCACTATCAACGGGGAAAGCAATCGACTCCCATCCTTCGCGATCAGATAACTGCTGAAGTTGCGCACTTGCGGCCGCTTGATCTCGGCACGCTAAAAATTCGGTTTTCAACGTCTCGCTTCGTTCAGCAAATAGAGCCACTTGGCCGGCGAAATCATCGGGCACCTTCGGTAGAAGATGGCGAAAACCGCTCGATTGATCCGCCGCCGCTTCGCTATGGCGCGACAGGTCCGGCGCCGCTTCGCTTAAGGGCGACGCATGACCAGAACTGCCGCCTCGCAAGGCCTCACGCACCCGGGCCAGAATGGAATCACGAGCGTTCACGAAGTCCGTTGTTTCCAAAGATCACGAAACGATTTTCTAGCGAACGAAGGTAATTCGCGGCTTTTGGTCCAAGACCAAGCCGGATCGGCTGCAGTTGCGTTAAACAAACGCTGTAGAGGCGCGAGACCTTTCATGACTTCGGTGGCGTACCCAAATAGACGCGGCCGATTAACCACAAAAGCAAAAGCCTTAAAACCAAGCTGCTGAAAGGGCGAACTCTTCTCCGTCACAGCGTTTCGCCGATTTTGTAAAAGATGATGATGCAGATCGATCTTCACCGGACAAGTCTCAGTGCAAGCGCCGCACAGCGATGAAGCTTGCGACAGATGCTGCCACGATTGCAGTCCTCGCAAATGAGGGGTTATGACTGAACCGATGGGACCTTGATAAGTGGTGCCATAAGCATGTCCGCCAACATTTCGGAAAATTGGGCAGACATTCAGACAAGCCCCGCACCGGATACACCGTAAGGCGTCTCGCTGCTCGGCGTCGGCCAGTAGCCGAGTCCTACCGTTATCCAGCAGCACAACGTGCATTTCTTCCGGACCGTCAATCTCGTCAGCGCTGCGCGGCCCTCCGATTAGCGAGTTATAGCAAGTGAGCTGCTGTCCGGTTCCAGCCGTAGCTAACATCGGTAAGAAAAGCGCCAAATCCGCCAATCGCGGCAAGATTTTTTCAATGCCGATCAAAACCACATGCGTCTTCGGCAGGGCAGAAGTCAGCCGCGCATTCCCTTCGTTCTCGGTGATCGAAATCATTCCTGTCTCGGCCACCGCAAAGTTCGCGCCCGTAATGCCCATGTCCGCCGTCACATATTCCTGGCGCAGCGCTTTCCGCGCGGTCATGGTCAGCGCTTCCGGGTCAGAAGTTGGCTCCGCTCCTAGCTTCTGTTGAAACAGGTCGCTAATCTGTCCTCGGGTCAAGTGCATCGCCGGAAACACGATGTGATAAGGGGGTTCCTGCCGCAGCTGCACTATAAATTCGCCCAGGTCAGATTCTACGACTTGGAACCCGGCCTTCTCCAGTGCCTCGTTCAAGTGAATTTCCTCGGACACCATCGTCTTGGATTTGACGATGGCTCTGACTTGCTTGGCTCGTGCTAAATCCAGGACGTAAGCCCTTGCCTCAGTCGCATCGTTAGCCCAAAAAACCTTGGCGCCACGGGCAATGAGTTTTTCTTCAAATTGCGCCAGGTACTCATCCAGATGGCGAATGGCTTCATCTTTAGTTGCCGCTGCCTGCCCCCGGGCCGACTCCCAGTCCTGAAACCGGCCGGCATTGGCGCTGCGCGTCGTTTGGTATCCGGCGAGCGACTGCTGCACCATTTGGCGATGCCCGAGATCCGCCACCATGTGGGTCGCATCAGTATTAAATTGTGAAGCAGGAGAGGGCATTACGAAGCGTGATTAGTGAGAGGTGAGACGTGAGAAGTGAGAGGTTGTCGAAGCCCCTGATCGGGAGGGCGCGCGTCCCCGCGCGCCGCGGTTGGGTCGACGACTATTGATGTACTCAAACGCTCGACCGAAGCACCCGTTGGGCTTCGATAACAAAGGATCGCGAGGACGCGATCCCTCCCGGCGCCGGGTGATGGAGCTGCCTATAGTTGTCAGCATAGCCTTTGCACCTAATGCGTTTTTATTCAAACAGCGGGACGGTCCGGCGTAGCCGGAATGTTCCGCTGTCGTAGCCTGCATTGTTAGAAAATGTATGATCATTTTCGTGCAATGCAGGCTAATGAAAATTAGCTAACACCTCAGCCAAGTGAAGCGTCTTCATTTTTGCGCCTGAACGTTTCAGCAACCCTTCCAGGTGCATCAGACAACTGGAATCATTCGAGATAAGGTATTCGGCTCCGGTCTTTGTCGCCAAACCGCATTTGGTTTCTCCCATGGCGGTGGAAATCATAGGAAACTTAACCGCGAAAAGGCCGCCAAAGCCGCAGCAGGCTGTGGTGTCTTCCATCTCGATCAGGGTAAGGTCCTTTACCTGCCGCAACAACGTTCGCGGCTGGGTGCGCACCCCGAGCTCACGCATTCCATGACAACCGTCATGAAACGTTGCTGAAGCCTGGAACCGGCTGCCTAGGTCGGTAACTCCAAGTTTATCCACCAAAAATTCGGAAAACTCGAAGACTCGTAAAGCAAGCTGATTCACCGTCTCTTCTTGTTTACTGCCGGCGAACATCTCCCGATAGAAAACTCTGATCATGGTCGCGCATGAACCGGAAGGCACGACCACAAGCTCCTTATCAGACAACCGCTCGATGACTTTGGCGGCCACCTCCTTGGCTGCCGGCCAGAAACCCGCGTTAAACGCAGGTTGCCCGCAACAAACGAGGTGGGGATCAAAATCGACTTCGTGACCCAGGTGCTCGAATACTCGTACAACGCTCAGACCAACTTGGGGGTAAAACAGGTCGATATAGCAAGGTATGAACAGAGAGATTTTCACCGAAGAAACGCTTCTGCCAGACCTCCGTCAACGGCGATAATCTGTCCAGTCGTCTTGGCTAACCGGCCAGATAGCAAAAGAAAATAGGCTTCCGCTTGGTCCTTCGGCAAGATCGGCTCCTTCAACAAACTGCGTTCGGCATAGAAGCGTGACAACTTATTCACTAAAGAATCAGTCGGCTCATCTTCAGAGAACGGTACCTGATACTTGGACAACGAAGAGATGACGCGGTCCCGAGGGAACATCGTGCTGCCCTGTACAACGGTAGCCGGTGCGACCGCATTGACCCGACCGAGCGGCGCCAATTCAATCGCTAACTCCCTCACCAAATGGTTCAAAGCCGACTTACTAACGTCATAAGCGAAACTGCCTTTCTTAGCCACGACAGCGTTCGCACTGGAAGTCAATACAACGGAGCCAGCCAGCTTTTGCTCCCGCAAGATCTTGCCAAATTCATCCGCTATCACATAGGAGCCGGTTACATTCACATCGAGCGTAAACCGGAATTTCTCATCCGGGATACGGCCTGCATTGTCGGGCGGTACGAAAACTCCGGCCGTCACCACCAAATCATCAACTCCCCCGTATGCGAGCACCGATTGCTTAAGAAGATTGCGCGCCTTGTCCCGGCTCGTGATATCCGCTGCTAACCCGACTGCCGGACCGCATCGCGAGATGCCGGAGCCGGCTACACCGATCCCCTCCCCTAGCTTTGTGGTGATCTCGCCGGCTGTCTGAGCGGCGGCTTCCGCTGAAAGGTCAGCCGAAACCACTTGAGCGCCCTCACCCGAAACTCGATGAGCTAACTCTTTTCCAATCCCGCTGCCCGCTCCAACCACTAGCACTATGTGGCGCGCCAATTCTTTCTCCGGCGGCATCCGGCGCAGTTTGGCCTCCTCCAGTTGCCAGTACTCGATATCGAACGCTTCCTGGACCGGCAAAGCGATGTACGAACTGATCGCTTCAGCGCCGCGCATAACTTCGATGGCGCAGTTGTAGAATTCCGCTGTTACCCGGGACTCACTTTTGTCTTTGCCCCAGGCGATCAGGCCAAGCCCGGGAATCAGCACTACGGTCGGATTAGGGTCTCGAATCGGCGGTGAATCCGGCCGTTTGCACTCCCGATAATACCTCTCGTAAAGACCCCGGTAGGTTCCCAGCCCCAGCTCCAGCAAAGATCTCAGCCGTTCGACATCCTTCGACGAGGGATCCCACTCCACATAAAGGGGTTGGATCTTCGTCCGGAGAAAATGATCCGGACAGGAAGTCCCTAAAGCAGCTAACCGGCTAGCGTCGTGGCTATTGACGAAGCGGAGAACGTTGTCGTCGTACTGCAGCGTAGCTACCAACCGCTTAGTCCGGCCGATTTGCCCGCGCAACCAAGGTAGCAAAGCAAAAAGGAGTTCTTCCCGGTCCACGTCCGAAACACCTGAATACTTCTGGCCGCCGAATGTGTTATCACCTTTGTCTTTGGACGCGATGTATTCCGCCGCCCTTTCGATCAGGTTCAGGGAGAGCTCGTAACATTCTTTTTCGTCATCAGCCCAATTGATCAAACCGTGCTGCCCGAGAATCGCTCCTTTTGCTTTCGGATACTGCTGGCACATTGCTTGCAGTTTCAGCCCCAGATCGAACCCGGGTCGTTGCCACGGCAACCAAAATACTTCTTCGCCGTAAATTTCTTGAGTCAGTTTTTTGCCGTCGCCCGCAGCGGCAACCGAGATGACTGCGTTCGGGTGGGTGTGATCGACATGCCGGTAAGGGACAAACCCGTGCAACGGCGTATCGATCGAGGCGGCGCGCGGATTCAGATTGAAAGTGCAATGCGGATAAGCAGCAACCATCGAGTCTTCCACGTCCGTCTTGAGCCCCCGGTTTGGAGAAGCCTCGTAGACCGAACGCAACCGTTCCAAGCCTCGCATATACAGGCTGGAGAAATTCTCCTTTTTTGAGGTTCGCAAATCACCACCGGACCCCTTGACCCAGAGCACTTCAACCTTTTCACCGGTCAACGGATCGGTCTGCTGCAACTTAGACGACGTATTTCCGCCGCCGGTGTTGGTGATTCGCTGATCTGAACCTAAAAGGTTTGACCGGTAAATCAGGCGTTCGACTGGATCCAGACCGGCGGCTTTGGCGTCATCCCACAGGTAGTCAACAAAACGTGTCTTCATTTAGTTAAATTTTCGTATCTTTGCAGCGCTTCAGCCCAAGGCGCGGCATCCTCAGGCTCGAACTCCTCGATGGTGTAGGAGTTTCGAATGACCTCTCGTAAATCTTCCAATGACCCGAGTTCGCCGGAGGCTACGGCTTGGATCAAAATATTGCCCAGTGCTGTCGCTTCCACCGGCCCGGCCGCAACCAGCATACCTGACGCACTGGCAGTCAAACGGTTCAAGAGACGGTTCTGGCTGCCTCCTCCGACGACGTGCAACACCTTGATCTCAATCCCCAACATCTCCTTTAGCTGGGCGAGCTGAGAGGCGTAGCTCAAGGCTAAGCTCTCCAGAATACAGCGGGCCAACGCCCCCGGTGTCTCCGGAACCGGTTGGCCGGTTCGCCGGCAAAAATTTTGCACCTTTTCAATCATGTTGCCCGGCTTCAGAAATTCCGATTCGTTCGGGTGAATCACTGAGACCAAAGCCGGAGCGTCTTCCGCTTGTCGGACCAGAGCCGGATAATCAATATCGGCGCCGTTCTGCACCATTTCCCGGCGCGTTTCCTGCAAGATCCAAAGTCCAAGGATATTTCTGAGAAACCGAACCGTTCGCCCGAAACCGAGCTCGTTAGTGTAGTTCTTCAAAAGGCACGCTTCGCCAAGAAACGGTTTGTCGAGTTCGACACCGAGCAAAGACCAGGTGCCGGAGCTGAGATAAGCCCAGTTATCTCCCTTTGCCGGGACGGCAGCAACCGCAGCTCCGGTATCGTGCGAACACGTCGCAAAAATTGGGAATGATTTGAGGTTAAGTCGTCCGGCCAACTCCGTGCTCAAACTGCCAATCCGGGTTCCGGAATCCACTACTGGCGCAAAAACTCGCTCCGGCAGCCCCAAAAGTTGGATCAGACGAGCGGACCACCTGCCCTCCACCGGACTGAAAATCTGGGTCGTGCTGGCGTAGCTTCTTTCTACAAAGGGTTGCTGGCACAAAAGAAAATGGACGTAGTCCGCGATGCCCAGGAAGTGTTTAGCGATTTCGACTAAGGGCTTTCGATTGAGCGCGTCATCATACAGTTGGTACAACGTGTTGATCTGCATGAACTGGACACCGGTCTCATTAAACACCAGTTCTTTGCCGGCCAGCTTCACGAAGCCAGGGAACGTTGTATCCGTCCGGGCATCCCGATAATGAAAGGGCAGGCCAAGCAGAGGCTCTTTCTCTGAGAAATAGGCGTAATCGACGCCCCAGGCATCAACACTTAGGCCGGCAATGTCTCGAGTCTTCTTTCCGACGGCGTTCAAACCGTTCTGGATTTCGTCGTAGAACTTCAATAGATCCCACCGGAGGGATCCATTCACGACGGTTGGGCCGGTAGGAAATCGATGGCATTCTTCGAGTCGAACTTTGCCATCCGCCAGCGATCCAAGCACGACTCGGCCGCTTTCGGCTCCGAGGTCGCAAGCGACATAGTTCTTCGCACTGCTCATAGGGGGGATCGGTCAGAGAGTTTCACGGCTTTAAAAGACGGTGACTCAACACGCGTACACTCATCAGCTGGAGCAGCCTTGCTTGCAAGCGACGGCTAGGCCATCACTCGGCGGGCGGCAAGGCCACGTCGCGCTAGAGGCTGCACCAAAATCGTGCTCGTGCACGTCCTCGTCCTCGTGCTCGACGGTAAGCGTTAAACCGAAGCTTCGCGCTTGTCTGTTGGACTCGTTGTCATGGGTGAACAGGTCCAGTCTGAGCTCGATTCCACACCAAATTCTCGAGCACGAGGACGAGCACGAGCACGAAAAATCCTCGCGAAAATCCTCGATTTACTAAGGCAGTCCTACATCATGAAACTATTTATTATAACGTTATTATCTAAAGTTGTATACTATAGAACTTCTGTTACCCTCCACCTATGGGTACGACCAACAATTCAAACCAGACGGCTTTCAGTCTCGGCGATAAGATAAAATCATTCATCGAACCGGCTCTAACCGATCTCGGTTCAAAAATTCGGGGTTGGGGCTGGATCGTAGGCGCCTATGAATCAATTAAAGAGTGGTTCCAGGCCAGTTCCGACTATGAAAAGGCGGCCGATCCGAAGATAGGCGCGGGAGCACAACAGGAGTACAAGCTAGCCGGCGACGCGCACGGCAAGCTCGCGGGCCAGGAAGCACTCAGCACTGTCCTTGCTCAAACGGGATTTCAACAAGCCTCCTGGGGAGTCGATCTGGCCGGTATAATCGACCGGGCGATGGATAATCCTGCGGAACACGAGCAAAAAGCCCAGAAACTAACCTTCGATGATATCAGAAAGGACGCGGCAAAACAGATCATAACCAGTGTTCCTCTTGATCACCGCAACACGCCTTAAAACATCTCCTTAATGGTCTCGCTCGCGTAGTTCATCCGCGCGTAACTGCCTCTCGCCTCGCATCACATGCAGAATCAAGACCCGTTTGCCGTCGTACCGATAGAAAACTCGGCATGGAGCTTCCACGATCTGCCGATAGCGCGAGCCGCGCAGCTCTGACGGGACCGAACCGCTTTCGGGATATCGTTCCAATTGGTCGACGTGCTCGAATATTCGTTGGACTAGCTGGCTAGCAGCTGCCGGGTTATCAAAAGCAATATAATCCGCGATCGCATCCAAGTCGCTAAGCGCCGGCTCAGTCCAAACTACTTTAGCCATCGAGCCATTCGCCGCTTCGCCTCCGCATTTGAGACGGTCCGCCCCTCTTCAACAGCTCGCTCACCGCGTGCAATGCCACGGAGTATCCGCAGTTGATTTTGAAGCTCGTCGTACGTCTCAACGTCGACCAAATACGCAGCAGGCCGACCGTGCTGGGTGATTAAAATAGGCGCTTTTTCATTCGAAAGTTCGGCCAGAATCTCGGTCGCCTTCCGTTTGAGAGTCGTGACGAGCTCGACGCGCACAGAGTGATACTAAAGTGATACTTTTTCCAGAAGCAAATTGTAAATCTATAAAGATTCGGCTCCTACGGGCACGGATCCGGCGTGCCGCATTTCCGATTGCTAGCCCCCGCCGATCTGTTTAGCGGCGAGAGCGAAGACAAAAATGGCAAACGCGATGCAGTAAACGCCAAAGAATCTCCAGCGCCCGGTCTCAAGCCAGTGAGACAGCAAGCGCAGCGCCAGCAGCCCGGCAATGAAGCTGACCACCATGCCGATGATTCCCGGCAGTGCCAGTGGTAGCAGGCTTGAAACCTTGGTTGCCTCAGGGTGAGTCTTTACCAACCGCCACAGTTCACGCGCCATGGCCGGAGGCGTGATGATGACCGCCAACGCAAAACTGAACTCTTCCATCCGCGACCGGCCAATTCCGGCAAGGAGCCCCGTTGAAATGGTCGCTCCGGAACGAGAAAGCCCTCGAAACGGGATACAAACGCCTTGCACCGCCCCGACCAAACAAGCCGAAGTATTCGAGACGTCATGTCCTTGCCTCGGTCCAGGTGCGCGAATCGCGGACACAATGATTAAAACACCGGTAATGAGCAGAGCGATCCCCAGCAAGGGTAACTGCGAAAACAGAGTCTCAATATCGCCCCCCTTCAGAAAAATCTTTTCGATCACGAGTGTTAACGGCAGCCCTACAATCGCGGTACAGATGGTTGCCAGAACCACTTCCCGAATTGTGGCGATTAAAATCGCCCTGCTGGCAAAGTATCTTCTAAGCCAAGCGTTCCAGAAATAGACAATCACGGCAAACATCGTCCCCGTGTGCAACATCACTAGCACAAAGGTCCATTCGGGGCTAGACGGGTCCAACCCCAATAACTTCTCGACCACAATCACGTGAGCAGAACTGGATACCGGGAGCAATTCCGCGGCGCCTTGGACCAGTCCTAGAAGCAAGATCTGCAGCAAATGCACGGGCATGAATATGTTTCCTGAAGAATCGCTCGCTCCTTCGACGTTTTGGCCCCCGGTTGCAACCAATTTTTGTGTAGGTAGGCCGGAAATTCGGACCAGACGAGGCACGGCGGATGTGAAGCGCGCCTCGCTTGCGAGGCCGTGGTGAGCAAGGAGACAAAATAAGGCAGGTCCCTGCCGGCGTCTGCGCTCTGTACCGCCGCGACGAACAGACAACGGCGCTGTCGCTGGAATCTCGCAGGTTGAATCCATGGAAACACGAGACAGCTCCGCAGTCGAAATTACATAGTGCAGCTCAGACTATGGAGGGCCTCACTCTCTCGCCCTGGTCACCAACGGCCTCGCAAGCGAGGCACGCTCCACAGGGCGCCCTACCAAGTCTCCTCGCTCGCCTTTTGCGACCGGGTCAAGTCGGCAGCATCGCAGTTTGCGATGGAGCGTTCTTCCCGCCGTTAACCTTGACGTCTGAGACTGCATTTTTCTGCAGACTTCTTCAGAACAGCGTTCCCCTCGGACGTTGCCGGTTGGTAACGAAACCGCCATCCCTTAGACGCCGGTTTTGCTGGGTCCTGGCTTGTAGGGCGAGGCTCCCGATGACCGAAACGCGCGCAGAGCGAAATGGATTTCGGCGGTTGTGACATGCACCGTCTAAGATCTGCCGAGCCGTTTGTGGCGCGACCACGGCTCGGCAGCTTTCAGTTATTGCCTCCCATATACCGACGAAGTGCCGTTCGGCGTCGCGACCTCTCTCGGCTATCACGGAGTCCGTCTCCGCCAAGCTTACGGCGCGGCAAGCTCTCGCCCTACCAGCCTCCTCGCTCGCCTTTTGCGACGGGGCAGGTCGGCGACATCGCAGTTCGCGATGGAGCATTCTTCCGACCGTTGCGCTTGACGTCTGAGACTACATTTTTCTGCAAACGTCACCAGATCTTTTCCCCCTAGGACATTACCGATCGGTAACGAAACAGTCATCTCTTAGACGGGGCTGGTCCTTGGCTTGCTTCCTGCATGGCGCGGGGAGAGATAGGAGTGGATGGTGTGTTGGGGTAAAAACAGTGGGTCTGGATGAAGGATGGACTGAAACCAGACAGGCGACTAATTCTTGGACTCGGAGTGGTTCTTATGTTTTCCCAAGCCCGTCTTTATGCCGGTGACGGAACCGCTGCTGCAGCCCAAGCCCACGTCGAGCCCGGCAACCTACGAACCCTTGATACCGGTTTGTTCGACGCGTTCAAACAAGCGTTGACCAGCCCGCCTATACACCGCCTGAACCGGGATCACACCAACTCAACGACATGGCGCTTATCCGTCGCCTTTCGATGATCCGCCATTCTTTACTCAGACTACCAGGTTGGCGGCACTCCCGTTATCGGCGATCACAACGAGGCCACTCTCTGGCCTTTGATGAAGGCGATCTATGGGAGCGGAACCTTCGGGCAATGGCTGAAGGACAACCGCATCAATCTCTATGGCTGGGTGGAAGGAGGGTACAACGTCAGCTCTTCGAGTCACTCAAACGTCCCAGAGGCCTACGATATACGACCCGATCAACCGGAGCTGACCAGGCCGTTGTTTACCTCGAACGCTTGCCCGACGAATTCCAGACAGATCATATGGACTGGGGCTTTCGCGTCTCTGCGATGTACGGCCTAGATTACCGGTTCACCATCTCCAGAGGCCTCTTCAGCTCGCAGTTGCTAAAATATAACGAGAAGTACGGCTTCGACATGCCGATGATCTATTTCGACTGGTACATCCCGGGGTTTTTCGACGGAGTGAACATTCGAATCGGCCGGTACATTTCTCTTCCCGATATCGAAGCCCAGCTCGCCCCGAACAACCCGATGTATACTCACTCGCTTCTTTACACGTTCGATCCGTTCACCCAGGAAGGGATCATGACGTCGATTAAGCTGAGTCCCAATTGGACCTTTCAATTCGGAGTTAGTGCGGGTAACGACCAGGCAATCTGGGATTCTCAGCGAGGCTAACCGGCACGGTAATGCTGCAATGGATCTCCTCTACCAATATGGACTCTGTGTACATCGCAGTAATTCGTTCAATGACGGTGAGTACTCTTACAACAATCTTCAGGACTACGTCGCAACCTGGACGCACAAGTTCAATGATATCGTCAATACGCAAACCGAGGCCTGGTTCATGTACATGAAGGGCGTACCGGGAATCGGCTGGTCGCCTGAATGGGCCGTGGTCAACTACACCTTCTTCCGGGTATCGAAGAACGTTTTTTTCACTGTCCGAAACGAGTACTTTGACGATGCCTCAGGCCAAAGAACCGGCGTAAAAGACGTCTATTCCGAGCACGCGATCGGCTTCACCTGGTGGCCAAACAGCATCACCACTATCCGGCCGGAGCTCCGCTTTGACGCGCCTATCAGCGAGAAGCCTACGACAATCAAACCGCAAGAACCAGTAATACGTCGACATGATCGTGCATTTCTGATTTGGCGCCACAACCTCTTCGCAGGGCAGAGCAGGGCAGACATACCAGTCCGGGGCGCTCAGCGCCCCGGACCCATCTTCTCACTCACTAAAACTCCAGGATGATGTCGAGCCCCAGAGTCCATTGACTCTGAGACGAGCCCTGAGCGAACGGTTGGCTGTTGTTCAACGCCCGGTCGTAGCGTGCTTCAGGTCGAATCAACAGACCAGCTAGCGGTTTAGGCACCGGAGGTTTAATGGTAACGCCCAAAGTCGTTTCGAAATACGTCGTGTTCCCACCACTGTAGTCACTTGGGTCAGACGGAATTGGGTCTCCTCGCTCAAGATGAATGAAATCGTTGTTATCCGCAAATTCGGCTACGAAGAAACCCTTGTCATCCCGCCAGATCTCACTTCTAAGGCCAAGGGTTAACCAGTCGTTAACTGCGTAAGTAAAATATTGAGCAACACCGCCGGCCCAGGCATTTACCGATGCCTCGTAGACGAAGTTAATATCAGTGATCCAGGTTAAAGCTTTCGTTACCTTCCAGGTGGTTGTTATATCATTTAAATAGCGATAGTCATGATTGTTGCCTGGGTCTTCCGGTCCGATGTGAGTCAAAGCGACGGTAGCCAAATTTCCATCCAGCAGGTTCAAGCCGAAACCTCCTTCAAAGGCAAGGGAACTATTATTGTCTTTGAAAGTGGCGTTCTCACCTCGATTGAGTCCGCCATACAAGTCGAGGTATTTGTTGACGTGAAAAATGGCGAGGAACCCGGTATCAGTAGTTGGCACGCCAAAGTTAAAGATGTAGCTGTGCGAATAGAATACGTTGTTCCGCGGATCGATGGTTTCAGCGCTCATAGGGTCGGCATATTTTCCGACTTTGAGGTCGAGTCCTCCGGTCGTGCCGATCGGGATGTGCGCACTGACATAAACTTCAGGAAAATCCGGCTGTATCCGAGAGTCGGTCGCTAGGTCCAGAAGTCCCATCGACTTTGTATAACGAGAATCGCTTCCTTCCATGAACCAAGCCTTGAAGCCCCAATCAAAGCCGGTCGCGTTCGGATCTAAGGCACGTTCCGCGACAATTGAGACTTGGTTCAAGAGCGGTTCGTTTGCCCGATCTGTATACAAATGCCCAAAGTTATGGTTATCGATTGGCGAATCCGGGTTTCCCGTAATTCCTCCCTCAATCCAGCCGTAGAGTTTGAATCGGGGCTCTGGCGGCTTCGGCGTTTCGACTGCCTTCTTTCCATCCTTTACTGCTTTACCGTCTGGCGCCGGCGAGGGTGAAGTTGCCACGGTCTGGCTAAAGGCCGGCGGACAAAAACTTAAAACGCACAGCAGCCCGAAGGCAGCCGCCGCAGCACGTCGTTGTGCGACTCTCATGAATTGATTTCTTTCCAATGATATAGAGGCGGCTCAGATCCTATGCTAAAGCCGCTGTTGGTTAAGGTGGTTAAGGCTAAGGATGAATCCCTTTGGAGACTGACAACTATGTTTTACCCGAATGCCCAGACAGCAGGAAACCTACCAATCGACAGGAAGCACCCATCAAAATGCATTTAGTAAACCAAAATAACGGGTTCGTACCGTGAGGGTTAACGCTGTTGCTCGATCCCGAGCTCGACGTTAAGAGGCACGCTACTTCTCCCTTTGCTCCGCATATGTACTCTCGCTTTTGCGAGTTTTCTTTCCTGCGAAGATCGCAATTTTCACCGCTCAGCACCAACCACGAGAGCCACTCCTTTCGGGCGCTTTCGTGGGTGATCACCGCCGCAAGCCGAGCTCCCCTGTTTATCTAGGGAGCGCGGCTTTAAGGACGCCGGTCGCGTTATGCGTTGGACGGCACCAAGACAGATTTTGCCTTCTTTTTACTGGCGCCCAAGAAATAGAACGCGCCGTAGAGACCCCAAACCGCAGCAATTGCTAGCGCCACATAAGGCTCCTTAAAACTCATGCCCGCGACCGAGAACGGTCCGATCAAGTAGAAGAGCATACAAAGCAGATTCGCGACCAGACCGAACACTGGCACCACGACGTGCTTAAATCCATGGAAGGAGTGATGCTCCCGAAAGGCAACAATCGCCAGGATACAGGTCATCATGTAGAGCAAGAACGTACCGAAGTTGCTCGTCAGTGTGATGATGAGCAAGCTTTGCGGTATGTTAACCGCCATGTCATGAGGCCAGACACCGAACGAATACCAGAAATTCTTCGGAAGGGCGTTGATTGCGTCCGTGGTTTGGGCAGCTCCGCCGCAGAAGTAGAAGATTACTCCAAAGATACCAATGATGATCGAGATAATGGCTAACGTCCAAATCGACCGGTACGGTGTCAGGTTTTTCGGATGGAGCACACCCAGGTTACCAGCGAGCTCGTCGTCGCGACCCATAGCGTAGGTGACGCGCGCTCCGGTGTTAATACACGCCAGGGTTGTACCGATGAGTGCAAGAAAAACGGTGATTGCTTGGATGAACATGAACCACCATCCCGCTTGCGCGCTACCAAAAACCCAGGTGCCAACGATCTGCATCATATCTCCGATCGGCGCCGGCGATGCGGAAGCTGTCGTGGCCGTGTAACCGCTGTTCAAAAAGAAGTTCGCTCCAAAATATTCGAACAGGTAACAGAATGCGCCCTGAATCGCGAGCGATAGCAGCACAGCTCGAGGGATATCCCGCTTGGCGTTCTTCGCCTCTTCACCCATCGACGTAACCGATTCGAATCCGACGAGAATGAGAATAGCAATACACGCCTGGACGAATACAAAACTGAATCCGTGCGGAGCAATCACCGAAGCCGCATCAGGATGAAACTCAAAAGTATCCGCCGGATTCTTTGGGTCGCTCCCTTTGTCGACGGCGTGATCCGGCGCATAGGTCAGGGTGTAATCTTTGTCGGTGCCGTCAGCATTTTTTTCGAAGACGAAATTTCCGTCTTTATCCTTCACCGGACCCGTGGTTTCGACCCCTTTATCATCCTTGGTTGTCGCCGTCGCGATCACCTTTGAAATCGGGGTTCCGTTCGGATCCAGCGTGATCCCTTTTGACCCCTCCACGTGATTTATGCGATACGCAATCGCAATCACTGTGAATACGATGAGCGCCGAGATCTGGATCACATTGATGGCGAGGTTCACCGCGGTTGAGGCGTTCACCCCGGAATAAGCAATCCATCCCACAAACAACGGGAAAACGACACAGAACAGGATCATCAAAACCGGACTCGGTGTCGCCGCGCTGAACACGCTGGGAAATAACTGGCCAGCGAGATATCCGACCAGCAGTGCGGTCACGGTCACCATCACTCCCGGGTATACCCAGTAGTAGAGGTGACTGGCCCAGCCCACGGTAAACTTCGCAATCCGAGCGAACTTGAAGGCTTTCGATTTCGATAGGAAAGCCTGTTCGGCGAAGAAGTACGATGATCCCGCGCCGGGATACAGTTTAGAAAGCTCGGCATAAGAGATGGCCGTCGCGAAACAAAGCAACAGCGCCAATAAAATGCCGAACCACATCCCAATTGCGGCCATAGGTTGGCCGTAGAGACATTGTTGAGCAAAGGTCAACCAAAGGAATGCACCAGGCGCAATCAGTGCCATGGCATTCACGGTTAGACCGGTTAAGCCGAGAGTCGGCTTGGTTTGAGGTGCAGGGGTTTCTGACATACCGCGGAGTGCGTCTAAGCAGCAGTCATGCCAATCGCCGGATAACCACCTATTCCCCTCCAGAAATTGGGTTATTGCCTCAAATCCGTCACATCCGAGTTTTTTACGATCTAAATTGATTAAAAACAGACACGCCTGACCACTATCATGCAGTCCGGGTCCAGTTTATTTTTGTTCTTCTGCGGTTGACGATCTTTCTCAGTTTCATCTTTCTGCAGAAATGCGGCTGAACCGAGGATGGCCCTAGTACATTGTCTTTGTCCACCCGAACTCAGGTCTACTATGTTAACGCAACTGATTGATCCGGAAGCCTATGGTTAAGTCTTTTCACGATCTATCCGACAAAGAAATCCTCGCTCTAGCCATCTCCCTGGAGGAAGAGGATGGAAAAATCTACGGAGAGTTTGCTGACCGCCTCAAAGAGAATTTCCCGGCGACCGCTTCCTCGCTCGAGTTGATGCGCCAGCAGGAATCCAGTCATCGGCGACAATTGATCGATCTGTTTCAGCAACGGTTTGGCGAAAAAATTCCTCTAATTAGACGACAGGATGTAAAGGGATTCATCCATCGCCCGCCTATCTGGCTGAACCCGACTTTGTCGCCTAAACGCGTTCGGAACCAGGTCCAGACGATGGAATCGGAGACTCGACGATTCTACCAGCGGGCTCTAGCCAGGACTACGGACGCAGAAACCCGCAAACTGCTCGGCGATCTAGTAGCGACCGAAACGGAGCACGAACATTTCGCGATCGAAGAGATGAGCCGAAAAGACAAAGAAGGCGCCAGGGAGGCTGAAGATGAATCGGCTCGAAGACTTTTTGTTCTCCAGGTGGTCCAGCCCGGCCTGGCAGGCTTAATGGATGGCTCGGTTTCAACATTAGCCCCGGTGTTTGCCGCCGCTTTTGCGACCCGAAACAGTTGGGACGCCTTTTTGGTAGGGATCGCGGCTTCGGTCGGAGCGGGTATCAGCATGGGATTTGCCGAATCGCTCTCTGACGATGGCGCGCTGAGCGGTCGCGGCCAACCGGTGGTGCGCGGTGTAGTATGCGGACTAATGACCACTCTGGGAGGTATCGGCCACACGTTACCGTTCCTGATTCCGACTTTTTTATGGGCCACAGCCATCGCCGTGGTCGTAGTCGCCATTGAGCTCGGCGTTATCGCGTGGATCCGCAATCATTTCATGGATACCCCTTTGCTGTCGGCAATCTTCCAGGTCGTCCTCGGCGGTGTCCTTGTATTTATCGCTGGTATCTTGATTGGGTCTGCGTGAGAGGCGTCAGCGAATCGTCCTCGTCGTCCCGCCTCCGCAAGGCCTACGGCGCGGCAGGCTGTCCTCGTCCTCGAAAGATGTTTTTGGCCGAGAGGATTTTTCTAAGACTGCGTTTGATTTGGTCCCATGACACCTGGAGGGGAGCCGCTTCGTAGGACGGCAGGTCTATAGGTCGGCAGCCACCGAAAGGCTTCGGGGCGGGCAGGCGGCTCCCGGGAACTACCCAACGTCAGGCCTTTACCAAGCAGCGCCTATATTAAGCCCACCAAATTCAGAAACGCCTACAGATCTGCCGGGTTATGGGTCATTCCCGGGAGCCGCTTGTTTACCCCGAAGCCTTTCGGTGGCTGCCATCCGCTAGACTTGCCACGCTACAAAGCGGCTCCCCTCCAGGCGCTGGGTACGGGAACCCCACAGATCGCAGCCGCCCAATCGAGAACGATGACGATTTACGGCCCCAAAAGAATCGCCCATCCCTTCTTTGCATTCGCAGTCGATCGCAACTTCTCTATAATCGCGTCGACTTTAGAAATGCGAGATAGCCGCCCCCAGAGCTCATCATCGGTTTCGCACATCGGCGAAGCCGCGTCGTCCAGAGATGAATTCTACCCGGGCCACTGAACCCGTTGATTAGGACTTAGCACATGCCCTGGAACGAACTCCGAAACCTGACCCGAAAACAATGGAATGCGATCATCGCCTGCTACCTCGGCTGGACGCTGGACGCGTTTGACTATTTCATCCTCGTCTTCGTGTTCCCAGACATTGGCAAAACGTTCGGGGTCGAACATACCACCGTTACCTACGCGGTCTGGCTTACCCTCGCGATGCGGCCGATCGGCGCTTTTCTATTCGGAATATTGGCCGACCGATTTGGCCGGCGCCCCACGCTGATGCTCGACATCATCTGCTACTCCGTTCTGGGATTCGCTAGCGGCTTCGTAACCTCCCTGGGAATGCTTTATCTTGTGCGCGCACTTTTCGGGATCGCCATGGGCGGAGAATGGGGCGTCGGTTCTTCCCTGACCATGGAGACAATCCCGCCTTCCGCTCGAGGCCTCATTTCCGGCCTTCTACAAGCCGGTTATCCTTCCGGCTATTTACTCGCATCGATCGCCTACGGGCTGCTTTTTGATCATATCGGGTGGCGTGGAATGTTCATGATCGGTGTACTCCCAGCGCTACTCGTGGTCTTCGTCCGAGCGGGCGTCGACGAATCACCTTCCTGGCTGGAGAGAAAACCGAGCACCATGCAGATCGTTGGATCGGTCGCCCGTCATTTTCCGCTCTTCATCTTCGTGGTGCTATTGATGACGGCTTTCAATCTCTACAGCCACGGGACTCAGGACGTTTATCCCGCCTTCCTGAAGGTGCAGCACAAGTTCAATTCAGAAACGATCGGTATAATCAATGCCGTCGCCGCCATCGGAGCGATTCTTGGTGGCCTGGTATTTGGCGGGTTTTCCCAGCAGATCGGCCGGCGGAAAGCCATCGTGATTGCTGCTCTCATTTCCATCTTGGTTATTCCGATGTGGGCGGGCGCTTTATGGGACATTGCCCCCGTCCTGACCGTGGGCGCATTCTTAATGCAGTTCATGGTCCAAGGGGCCTGGGGAGTTATCCCGGCTCATCTCAACGAGCTATCGCCTAATGACGTCCGGGGCACGTTCCCCGGATTTGGATATCAGATCGGCAATTTCTTTGCCGCCGGAATCCTGACGTTTCAAACCGGTGTAGCCGAGGCGCATAGCAACAACTTCGGCGGTGTCATGGCCATCGTCACGGGTGTGGTCGCGGTAGCCGTCGCCCTGTTCGCGGGTTTCGGCCCACAGGCGAAAGAAGTTCAATTCAGCGGCACAACCGCGTCAGCATCGACGGAATGACAAATAACAAATGACAGATGACAGATCGCGGCTTTCCCTGTCCGAAGGACGATCTGGCGTCGGTATTACTGCTTACTGCTTACTGCTTACTTTCCCAGCGGTTCGTTGCACCCCTTAATCCGCAGACTCCAATGATCGATCCACTTCCCTTGCGGATGCTCTCCCCGTCAGGGCCATGGCGTAGTTGAATTCTCGAAGCAAAAGATCCACGCACCTCGCGACACCCTCCTCGCCCCCGACCGACAATGCGTAAAGGTAAGGCCGACCAATCATAACAGCGGTAGCGCCGCGCGCCAGCGCTTTGAGCACATCTGTTCCCCGGCGGATACCACCATCCACGATGACGGGGACTCTTCCGGCGACTCGGCTGCAGACACCAGGTAATGCATCAATCGTCGCGGGCAGCGTGTCCAAGTTACGTGCGCCGTGGTTTGAAACCATAATCCCATCCACTCCCATTTGGATCGCTTGATCGGCATCTGCAGGATGGAGAATGCCCTTGAGCCAAAGCTTAGCTTTTACAACCGAGCGCAACCACGCGATATCGTCCCATTGCAGCGGGCTATGCAGACTCGGATCCATTCTCCCTCGAGCCCCTGACCCACTACGATTGTGCGGAGTCACTATACCGGGCGGCAATTGAAAGCCCGCCCGAAGCTGCCGGGTTCTAACCCCTAAAACCGGAGTATCAACCGTAACACAGATCGCCTCACAACCCGCTGCCTCGACTCGTTGAATCAAGTCCAGCGTCACGCTCCGATCATGTTGTACATAAAGCTGAAACCAAAGAGGCGCACTAGCGACGCCGGCGAGTTCTTCGATCGCAACGGTCGTATTCGTACTTACAACGAACGGGACGCCGGCCTTCCCCGCACCCAGAGTGGTACCAGTTTCACCCAACGGATGCATCGTCTTTTGATACGCTGCCGGGGCCAATAAGACCGGTGAACGCAGCTCCTTGCCAAAGAGAGAGACACGGGTATCGATCGTGCGCACATCCCTCAGGACTCTCGGCCAGATTCGGATCCGATCGTAAGCTCTCTCGTTATCGCCGAGCGTAAACTCATTGCCGGCCCCGCTAGCCACGTATTCGTAAACAGCATGCGGCAGCACCTGTTTCGCTGCAGGCTCGAAATCCGAGAGAGCAAGAAATTGTTCTAGAGGAATCGGGGACTTGGTTTGATCCGGTACTGGATTCATCACTGGGGCTTTTGAACCCCTGGCACGAGCTAACACTATATTTAATCCCGCAAAGGAGGGTTAGGCCCCAGACGCCGGGAACCCAACCACGCCGAACGCCAAACGCCAAACGCTATATGTCTACTCCGAAACCAACTTCTGCCACAAACTCGAAGAAATCTTCATAGTCCGTATAGCTGAGGTCCCCGCCGGCTCCCTGTTCAGCCACCCACACGTCCTTCGAGCAAACACCGTTTTCGACTAGGAAGGCATAGAAGTTCCCGTCGCTATCCTCTGCAAACGGACAGCCGGTCTCCCGATTAAACTCTTCCTTCCCATCCCACATGGAAAACTGGCTCTCCGGGTCCGGCGATAGCACCGTAATTGTGCCGATCTCTCCGGCACCATATTTCTTAACAAAATACCGATATTCCTCGGGGAATTTAAACCCGGCCTTCTGCTCAAATTTGATAATCTTATCCTCCTTGATCGGATCCTCCCGCACCAAGAACTCAGAGCTCAGCTGGTCTGGGTCTTCTTCTCGGATTTCGTTAATTAGGTTGTCGAAATCTTCCTGAGTCATAGCCGATGAAAGCCATACATTGCACCTTTCTTACCCGCAGCAAGTGCATAAACGCGTCATAGCGTTGAAATGACAGATAACAAATGACAAATGACAGATTGTCGGCGGCTTACGGGAGACCAACGGGCACCAATTTGTCATCTGTCATTTGTCATTCGCCATTCCTTCCAGGTTTTCCCTGGCACGAACCTGGCTTTATAGAGGCGAGAATCCAACCTCGGCCACACATCTATGTCCACCTCTCCATCCGAAGCCATCGCGCTAGTCCGGGAAGCAAAGGGAAAAAAAGGTCTGACCTGGGAGCAAATTGCGCAGCATGTCGGGCGCTCCCCTGTGTATATCACTTCAGCGTGTCTGGGCGAAAATAGCCTAATCCCGGAAGACGCCCAAAAGCTTGGCGCGCTCCTCGATCTGGGTCCGGACCTGGTCGCCCTCCTGCAATCCTGTCCTAAGAAGGGCTCAAGATCGCAGGACATTCCCAAGGACCCCCTGATGTACCGGTTCCATGAGATTAACTTGGTCTACGGAGATACGCTTAAAGAGTTGATTCACGAGAAATTTGGAGACGGGATCATGAGTGCGATCGATTTCACGATGGACGTCGAGAAAGTGGAGGATCCCAAGGGAGACCGGGTCAAAGTGACGATGTGCGGCAAGTTTTTGCCTTATAAGAAGTGGTGAGAGAGAGGAGTCAGGAGCCAGGAGAAACGAGCGGGCGAAACGGCGAATGGGCGATTCGAGGCGCAAAGCGCTGGGCAGATTTTAGCCTGGCTGGCTGCTTTTTTGGAATGCGTACCTAGGACTCGCAAGCTCATCCGAGGGCTGCCGGACTAGGGTTTCCTTCCAGCGCTTTGCGCCTCGAATCGCCCATTCGCCGTTTCGCCTACTCGCCCACTCCTGGCTCCTGTCTTAAAACAGCCACCTCTGACCAAGCCAGAGGCACCACGTGGTCTTTTCTTCCCATCGTAATAGTGAAAAACCTGGCACTTACTCCCACCTCCTCGGTCGATCCCATTTGGATGACCTGGCATAGCAGCTGCTAACGTAAGCATTGGCTTCATTCGGGGGGAGGTCCGAATGTATATCGCGCGTAAGGAGAGGCCGGTTGAAACGGCGACGGGAAGAAGGGGTCGATCAACTTGAGCTGAGGGTGCGTGAAGTCTCTGGCGAGGAAGTGGGCTTGGAGGGAGCACCACTTCCTCGCTCCTCTCTGTTAGACGCGGTCAGGCACGGCGCAAAGTTGCCCGCATGAAAAAAATTGAGGCGATCATAAAGCCTTTCCAGCTAGAAGAAGTCAAATCCGGTCTTGCCGAATTGGGGATCGAAGGTATGACCGTTACCGAAGTCAAAGGGTTCCCCGTAGCTTTGGTTGAGCAAACAACCTACACAGGCCTGGGGGCTCCTCGTTTCTTACCCAAATTAAAAGTAGAACTGGTCGTAAGAAACGATTTGCTTGGCTCAGCGATTGCTGCCATTAAGGAATGCGCCCGCTCGGACCGAAATGACAACGGGAAAATTTTTGTGCAGGACCTCCTTGAAGTAATCCGTATTCGGACGGAAGAGCGCGGAGAACGGGCGATTTAACCGGTACTCCTGCGACCCAATTCTCAAAGGCGAGCTAGCCTTTTCTAGAACTCAAATCATGGCGAAATATAAATTGGAATACATCTGGCTAGACGGCTATGCGCCGGTTGCCAATATCCGCGGGAAGACCTTAGTTAAGGACTTCGAAACCTTTCCTACTTTGGAGCAGATACCAAACTGGGGATTCGATGGCAGTTCTACAAGGCAAGCCGAGGGACATAGTTCCGACTGCGTGCTGAAGCCGGTGGCCGTTTATCCCGACAAAACGCGGGTGAACGCGGCGGTTGTGATGAACGAAGTTTTGCACCCCGACGGCACTCCTCACTCAACCAATGCCCGTGCGACGATTCTGGATGATCCGGATACCTGGTTCGGCTTCGAGCAGGAATATTTTTTGTGGAAAGACGGCCTGCCCCTTGGCTTCCCTAAAGCTGGGTTTCCCGATCCACAAGGTGAATATTATACCGGTGTCGGTTACAAAAACGTAGGTAATATCGCGCGCGAGATCGTCGATGCTCACCTCGATCTTTGTATTGCCGCCGGCATTAACCACGAGGGCATCAATGCCGAAGTGGCCAAAGGCCAATGGGAATACCAGATCTTCGGCAAAGGCTCCAAAACTGCCGCGGATCAAGTGTGGGTAGCCCGGTATCTGTTGGCGCGGCTGTGCGAAGCTTACGAGGTGGAAGTTCAATTGCATTGTAAGCCGATCCTGGGCGATTGGAACGGTTCCGGGTTCCATTGCAATTTCTCGACCAAATACATGCGGGAGGTTGGTGGTAAAGAATATTTCGAAGCGCTTATGGCTGCGTTCGACAAGTACAAGAACGAACACATCGCGGTTTATGGACCGGACAATCATCTGCGTCTGACCGGTCTGCACGAGACACAATCGATTGACAAATTCAACTACGGCTTGGCCAATCGCGGCGCATCCGTTCGCGTGCCGCATAGCTTCATAAATAATGGTTATAAGGGCTATCTTGAAGACCGGCGTCCGAACTCCGCCGGGGATCCCTACAAGATCGCCAGCCGCATTTTGCAGACGATCGCAACGGTCCCGAAACCCAACGGTGCTTAAGCAGTAGGTCGGGTCAGGCCCCGAAAAAATTTTGCGAATCGGCATCGTGGGGGGACGGATTTGTCCGGCGCCGCCGGATTCGCCGAATCCTTCCGCACTTGTGCGCCGCGGCGTGGCGGCGCATTTTGAGCGGTCCGCATGCTGGAAGTGAAAGATACGTTGAGGGCCACCGTCCGTCTCAGTTACGACGGGCGGGTCTATAAGACTTTTCACGGCCCGGACTCCCAAGAGCGCTTTAACAACGAAGTCCGGGTGCTTCGTCATCTCGAGAAGCAAAATTGTAACTTCGTGCCCAGGTTACTCGAGGCAAATCCGGAACTGCTCCGAATCGTCACAACAAACTGCGGTGCACGAGTCGAGCATTTGGATAGGCAGCGCGCCGGTGAGATTTTTGCGGAATTGGAGCCATACGGCGTGCACCACGAGGACGCTGAGGTGCGCAACATTACCTATCGACAAACCGATGGACGCTTTTGCGTAATCGATTTCGAGTTCGCGACGATTCTTCCCGGCTTCGAAGAAGCTGCCAATGGATCACGATCATCTCAATAGTCCAAACAACGAATCGATTTCACATCGCCTGCAATGGTGGGGAGCTACTGATCGCGGCAAGATTCGTTCGAACAACGAGGATTCGTTCTTGGGTTTGCAGCTTGACTCCAGAGAGGTCCATCATCTAGGACGGCACGGCGAAGCATCGACGGAAACCACTGATCTCGCCTTCGCGGTAAGCGATGGAATGGGCGGCGCTACCGCCGGAGAGTTCGCCAGCAGGATCACCGTGGATCGGGTAACCCATCTCCTCCAGCGGTCGTTCAAACAATCCGCCGTTGGCATCGAAACTTATTTTGCTGACGTGTTTACCACTCTTTTTGACCAGATTCATCAATCGTTGACGCTGGTTGGGGAGAGTTATGCGGAATGCTTCGGCATGGGAGCGACCCTGAGTATCTGCTGGTTCAGCCGCGGCTGGATGTATTTCGGGCATATCGGCGATAGCCGTGTTTACTATTTGCCCGCCCAGGAAAGAGTTATACGACAGATCAGCCACGATGATACCCATGTAGGCTGGCTCCGCCGAAACGGCGATATCAACGAGCGCCAAGCTCGGACTCATCCGCGCCGGAATGCGCTCCAGAAGGCTCTAGGCGCTGGCAACCAATTTGTCGATCCTCAGGTGGGCGCCGTCGCCTATGAAAGTGGCGATCTTTTTCTGCTCTGCACCGATGGTCTAGTCGAAGGACTTTACAATGACCAGATTCTAGAAATTCTGCGCTCTCCTGAAGCTCTGCGCCTGGACCGAAACGTCGCCCAGTGCTTGGTTCAAGCGTCATTAGAAGGTGCAGGCAGCGACAACACGACTGCGCTAGTCATCAAGGTGCTCTGAACCAGGGCAATTTCGCCGACCAAAAAAGCAAGACAATCTAACAGAAACCACGCATAAAATGTCGAGCGACGAAAAGGAGCATACTTTTTGCTGCATGCAAGGTTTTGTAGTTGCTAAATCCTTGCGCGCTCATTCCACAACATGCAGTTTCGCAACAAACACCTCCAAAAAAGAAGCATACAAAATATAAATAACTGATAACTAGCATTTATGACACCAGCTGAAGTAACCCAACTCATCGAAAAACAGGGCATCAAGTTAATTGATTTCAAGTTTGCTGACCTTCTTGGAACTTGGCAGCACTTCACCACGACGCTTACTGAATATAGCGAAGATCTTTTCACTGACGGCCTCGGATTCGATGGTTCGAGTATTCGTGGCTGGAGGGTCATCAATGCCAGCGACATGCTGGTCATCCCCGACCCAGACACAGCTTGGGTGGACATCTTCAATGAGGAGCCGACGCTGAGTTTCATCTGCACCATTGAGGATCCTATCACTCGTGAGCCTTATGACCGCGACCCGCGAGGTGTGGCCGAGAAAGTCGAGGCCTATTTAAAGAGCACCGGAATCGCGGATACAGCGTTTTTCGGCCCGGAGGCTGAGTTCTTCATCTTCGATGATGTTCGCTACGACTATACGGCTAACTCATCGTTTCATTCCGTAGACAGCGTTGAAGGCATTTGGAACTCAGGCAGAGAAGAGTTTCCTAACCTTGGCAATAAGATCCGCCACAAGGAAGGTTACTTCCCGGTTGCTCCGACCGACACTCTCCAGGATATCCGCAACGAGATGTGTCTGGAGATGGAAAAAGCGGGTATCCCGATTGAGCGCCAGCACCACGAGGTCGCAACCGCAGGCCAAGCTGAGATCGATATCAGGTTTGCTCCTCTAAAACAGATGGGTGACCACATGATGTATTACAAGTACATCACCAAGAACGTCGCCAAGAAGTATAACAAAGTCGTGACGTTTATGCCCAAACCGCTCTTCGGCGACAACGGGTCGGGTATGCACACCCATCAATCGCTCTGGAAAGATGGTAAGCCGTTGTTTGCCGGTGATAAATACGCGGGATTGAGCGAAACCGCTTTGTTCTACATCGGCGGGATTCTCAAACACGCCCGAGCCCTAACTGCATTCACTAACCCGACCACGAACAGTTATAAGCGGTTGGTTCCCGGATTCGAAGCTCCGGTAAATCTTGCTTACTCCGCCCGGAACCGATCCGCGGCCATTCGTATTCCTACTTACTCTCCGAATCCGAAAGCCAAAAGAATCGAGTTTCGTACTCCGGATCCCGCCGCTAACCCTTACATCGCCTTCGCGGCGCTGCTGTTGGCCGGTTTGGACGGTATCCAGAACCGAATCGACCCGGGCGACCCACTTGATAAGAACCTTTACGAGCTTCCGCCGGAAGAACTCGCCAAGGTGCCTAGCGTACCCGATTCGCTAGCCGGCGCATTGGACGCCTTGGAAGCGGATCATGAATTCCTGCTCAAAGGCGATGTCTTTAACAAGGACTTCATCGGTAACTGGATCGAGATGAAAAAGAAGGAGTACGACGCCCTTCGTCTGCGTACGCATCCGTACGAATTCTTCATGTATTTCGACCTGTAAGCCTAACAACCCAAGCTTATTTGCAGAAAGCGCCCGGATTTCCGGGCGCTTTTTTGTTTGATGATGGAGCGGGTGCTCAACCACGCCCATCTCGGAGGGGCGCCGCATTCCGCGTTTTAGCTGGGGCGGGTGTCGGCGCCTGCAATCGTTGCCGCTTCCAACTTTGGATAGAGGCGGCGCCCAGAACCCAGCGCTTATTCGACACGTTTTGGGGTTGAAACCTCCCTGGATCATTCCACGTGCACAGGGAGCCGCGGTTACATACACGTCTCGGCTGGCGTCACCATAGTCCATGTCTCGGTCCAAGGACGGAACCTCTCCAATGCGGCTCCCCTCCGATCTGCGCAGGCTAAACATTTCGACCTGGCTTATATTCTGTCATTTGTGATTTGTCATTCCCCCGGATTGGTTTCTCGTTACCCAATGTTCTATGGCTAAAGGCTATTTCGCACTCTTGCTGCATGCCCACCTCCCCTTTGTAAGGCATCCGGAGTACCCAGACTTCCTGGAGGAAGACTGGCTTTTCGAGGCCATCACCGAGACCTACATCCCGCTCTGGCAGGTCTTCGAGGGACTGACTCGCGACGGGGTACGGTTTCGCCTGGCCATGTCAATGACGCCCACGCTCTGCGCCATGCTGGACGATCCGCTGCTGCGAGCGCGGTATCTGAAATATTTGGATCGCGCGATCGCGCTCTCAAAAGCAGAAATCGATCGCACTCAAAACCAACCCGACTTTAATCACCTCGCTCGCTACTACCACAGCCGTTTTCTCGAGTGCAGGGAAATCTACGTCGACCGTCTCAGATGCGATTTGGTTGGCGCTTTTCGCCGTTTCCAGGAAGCCGGGTTCATCGAGATCATCGCTTGCACCGCGACCCACGGTTTCCTCCCCCTTCTTGAGCGATATCCTAAAAGCGTCTGGGCTCAGATCGCTATCGGCCGGGACGCTTACGTCAACTCATTCGGTTGCGCGCCTAAAGGAATCTGGTTGCCGGAATGCGCTTATCACCAGGGCTTGGACCAGCAACTGCAGGCAGCCGAACTTCGCTGGTTTGTCTTAGATGCTCATGGACTGATGTTCGGGTCTCCGCGTCCGCGCTATGCCATCTATGCACCCTGCTTTACCCAGGCAGGGCCCGCGGTTTTCGGACGAGACAGAGAATCCAGCAAACAAGTCTGGAGCGCCCAAGAAGGTTATCCCGGTGACCCAGCTTACCGGGACTTCTATCGCGACATCGGCTTTGACCTCGACTTGGACTACCTTCGCCCCTTTCTGCCGGACGATGGTCACAGAAAATTCACCGGTATCAAATACTACCGGATCACGGGGCGAACCGCTCACAAGCAATCGTATGTCCCAGGTTGGGCGCAGGGAGCGGTGGATCATCACGCGGGGGATTTCCTTACCAGTCGCGTCAAGCAAATCGAGCATTTGGCTGGCATCACCAATATCAAACCAATCATCGTCTCTCCCTTTGATGCAGAGCTCTTTGGTCATTGGTGGTATGAAGGTCCCCAATTTCTGAATTTGTTCATTCGGAAGGCGGTCTACGACCAAACAACCTTCGAATTGATCACTCCAAGCGATTATTTGGAAAAACATGACACCCTGCAGGTCATTTCACCTAGTCCTTCAAGTTGGGGAAACCGCGGCTTTTGGGAGGTATGGCTGGACGAAAGCAACAGCTGGATCTACCCCCATTTGCACGCCGCCGCTCGCCGGATGACCGAGTCTGCCGAGGCGGTAGAAAAGACGCCCGCAAAATGGAAAGAGCGAGTGCTACGCCAGCTGGCCCGGGAGCTACTCCTGGCGCAATCCAGCGATTGGGCATTTCTAATGAGGACCGGTACCGCGAAAGACTACGCTGCTATGCGGACGAAGACTCATATTCTGAGATTTACTCGAATGTACGACCAACTTCGAGGCGGAGTGATCGACGAAGGATTTCTCGCGAATTGTGAATGGCGAGACAATCTGTTCCCGGAGTTACAGTGGAAATATTATTTATGAGGACACGCGGACGGGTGTTACCGGCCGTGTGGGTCTGGGTAAGTCTCTGGTTGTTTGCGCCGCGACTCTTTGCTGGCGGTGAGGAAAACGTAGAAACAAGTAAGCAGTTAATTTTTGTCCCGCCTCCAATCGAAGGGGTGATCAGTCTCGGCGTCTACGATGCCCATGGAAAACTGGTGCGAGTGCTAAAGCAGGCAGCCGAGATCGATTCGTTCAAGCCCGGCCTCAATGGGCTGTTTATTGATTGGGATGGCGCGGATGCCGACGGCAAAGTGGTACCCGCCGGCAAGTACTCCGCCCGAGGCGTGCTAATCGGCGATGTTAATATTTCCGGGGTTGCTTATCACCTGAACGACTGGGTGGACGACGCGCAAAATCTCAGAGTCAAAACGATCAGTTCGCCAGCTCTGCTCGGCGGACGATCTCTGGCCGTATTAGCCGATACCGGTCGCCCCGAGATTTTGATCGTTGATGCCGGTTCCCTCAAAGCGCAGCGATTTTCAATCGACCCGGGTGTCATCCGGCTCAAATCGGATGGTGCTAACCTCTTGGCAATTTACTCCGATCACATCGCAAACATCACGGCGCCAGACGGGACGATCACGGAAAGCAATGCAGCAATTAATATCCGTGACGCTGACCGTTCGGGTTCAAATTGGGTCATTCTGACCGATCGGGAGATTCAGTACAAAAATGCGGGACAGACCACCACGATCGCGCTGCCTGACCCTAACATCAGCCGGTGCGCTCTTTTAGCGACATCATTGGTTGTCGCAAGTCCAAATGGAAAACTGTGGCGCACAGAAAGTGATCACCTGGTCCAGGTCGACCTGGATGCACCTGGGGAACTACTCGACCTCAGCGCAGGCACGGGGGATCAAATTTGGTTGCTCATCGGGAACGGACCAAAAACCTGGTTACGGCAAGTCGATCTCGCGGCGAAAACCAGCAAAGATTTCGATCTGCCAGAGGGGCTGCCGAAAATTCGCCAGCTATCCGCGTCGAGAACGAATACTGATTTGCTCCTGGACGCCGATCTGAATCCAGGTCAGCGGGTGATCGGCTTACATTTTCAGACCGTTAAAGATCAGCAATCGGTATGGGAGAAATGGTTTGATCGGTCGCTCGTGCCTCATCAATTCTTCGACGTTCACGCTGGGACCGTTGTACGAGCTGACACCAAAACAGATTCACCCGCATTGCTGGTCCGTCCCGAGAACAATCCCTTGGAAAATACGCGCCAAGCTAACTTTTTGTTGAGCGCGGTCGCGGACAACCAGGGTGTCCATCTGGCGACCAGCGACGGGCTGCCCCTGCTCCAGATTTCAAAGACGAAGGGAATCGATCAGGTCAAATGGGAACCGAATGGTCCTACTGGGATGAAAGTCTACCTGTCGGACGGAACCGCCGTTGAGGAGTATAGCATCACGGGTTTGGGAAATCTGTACCGCTTTGACGCCGGAAGCTTCTAAAGAATGACAAATGACAAATGACAGATGACAAATTGGCAGTCGTTGCTGACTCGACTGATGCGAAAGCCACTCCGGTAACGGTGTGTGATAACGCGCAATGGATGTTTCTTTGAATTTGTCATTTGTCATCTGTGATCTGTCATCTGTCATTCTCCGCAGCTCTGTAGGGAGAGTTCTTAGCTATGGATTTGGTTTATTTCGATCTGGAGACACAACGAACTGCCAATGACGCTGGCGGTTGGCACAACAAACAGGACATGAGGATGTCGGTCGGCGTTACTTATAGCACCGCTTCAGGACAGTACCGGATTTACTCTGAAGCCCGAGTAAATGAGCTGATTGATCAATTGCTCAAGGCAGACTTGGTCGTAGGGTTCAACATCTTGAACTTCGATTACGAAGTGCTCATGGGCTACACCATCCTAGACTTACCTCACCAGCTCAGGACATTGGATATATTGGTTGAGGTTGAAAAGCGCATCGGTAGCAAGCCCAACCTCGACAACCTCGCTATGGCAACTCTAGGCGTCAAAAAAACTGCCGGCGGCGTGGACGCGATAAAATGGTGGCGCGAAAAGCGAGTGCTCGATATCGCGGAGTACTGTTGCTTTGATGTTAAGGTCACCAAGATGGTGCACGAATTCGGCGTAACAAACCGTGAGCTGTTTTACAGCGATAAGTTCAATCGCCGTCAGAAGATGGCAATCGACTGGCAATGATTCAGCCGCTGCGCGCAACCAGAGAGACATGGCGAATCGATTGGTTCGACGTCGACTCACCAATCCCTTTTGGATCGATGTTCATTCTCCCAACCTGCATCTACGTCATTCATCGTTACACAGGGATGCTGATCGGCCACGAATTTATCCGGGAGCTTGATCAAAGACGGGCGGAGATCCTGATACACCGTCTTTTCCAAGAGAGAGGTATACCGGATGAGATTCAAATCCCCGATCTGGAAGAATGGGACGACTCCGTCTGGCAAGGTCTCTCGCGAGAGTACCACTGCGAAGTGCAGCTAGTAGATAACGATCGCGGAGAAACCGACCCCACCCAGCAGGAAGCGGTACGCCAGCGTCTTGACTCCATGATCGCAGGTTCTGCTCAAACGCTTTTGAGTTCTTTGGGACCAAAGACCGTTGCGCAGGGATTGGTGCAAGCGCTGAAACACCTCCGCTCGATTGACAAGAAACGAGCCCTTCTCACCAAAGCACTGGAATTGTCTGAGAATTTTCCCGAAGCGCTGGTCGAACTGGCGGACCTCGAGCTGCAAGATGGCAACGTCGACTCAGCAGCGGAAAAGTTTGCCAATGCCGCGGCCAGCTCTGCCGCGTTCCATGAACCCGGGGAAGCGAGTTGCTACATCCGCGCTCTTCACGGACAACTGTTGACCGCTTGGCAACGAGGAGATTTGGCTCAAGCGATCCAGATGGGTGAGCATCTTCTCCAACGCAACCCGGTCGACCATCCCGGCGTTCGTTTCCTCATTCCGTTGCTCCAACTCCTGGCCGGCCAGATCGATGAGTCTCAAGAGTATTTTTCCTGGTATCAACAGACCTATCCAAACGATCTGGAGGATCCCGGATTTCAGTTCGCCTGGGCTCTATCGCTGGTCGACCGAGACGACGAAAAGGCTGCCGTCGACAAGTACCGCCGAGGCATGATCCAGAACTTGTACCTCGCTCCTCTTCTATTGGATGTCCCAGAACCCGCTCCGGACATCTGGCAGCATAACGACCGGGGCGACATTCAATACGCCGCCGATTTCCTAAATTCGTTTGGAGTGATTTGGGAACGGGACGCCGCCGCTGTCCGCTTCCTGCGGGAAGTCTATACTGAGTCCGGTCCCTTGCTGGAACGCTTAATCGCCTTACGCCGCAAAATGGCCGACTTCCAAGACCACCGCTACGAACCCAAACACCGAGAGAACTGGCAGCAGCTCATCGAGCAAGAGCAAGCGCTGATTAAGTCGTGGACGTAGTCTAATTTGGTGGGGCGAGGCTCCCGAACGTCGAGGACAGGTTCGCAAGGGAATTCGGTTTTCTCCGTAGCCACGAAGTGCCACACCGCTACGCCTGCCGAGCCGATCCCAGCGTCTGACCCTCGCCCAAAGCCAATCAACGCCCGCGATCGCATCTCGCCGGGCGTTTACCCACCTTCCTAGAATGGCACACGCCGACTCGCCCTTTCGCCCCTTCGCCGCATCGCCCATTCGCCGTTTCGCCCTTGCTATCTGCTATCTGCTATTCTCTTATTCCCTAGCATGGCTCGGTATTTAACTGGCATTCAACCATCAGGGATTTTGCATATCGGCAACTACTTCGGCGCACTGCGGCCGGCCGTTGAACTGCAGGAGCAAGGTGATGCGTTCTATTTCATCGCGGACTACCATGCTCTCACCAGCTTGCGGAACCCGGAAGAGCTTCGCCAGAACGTGCTTGGTGTGGCTCTCGATTTCCTGGCTTGTGGTCTGGACCCCGACAGAGTCTGCTTCTTTCGCCAATCGGACATCCCTATCGTGACCGAGTTGACCTGGATACTGAGTACCGTGACTCCGATGGGTCTATTGGAACGGTCCCATTCCTACAAGGACAAGCTTGCCCGCGGACTTCCGGCTTCTCACGGGCTCTTTGCTTACCCGGTACTGATGGCTGCGGACATTCTACTGTACGAAAGCGATGTAGTCCCGGTTGGACAGGATCAAAAACAGCATCTCGAAATGACGCGCGATATCGCTGCAAAATTTAATGAAACCTACGGCCAGGTTTTGAAAATCCCGGAACCCAGAATCCGTGAAGAAGTGGCGACGGTCGTCGGTCTGGACGGTCAGAAGATGAGTAAAAGCTACGGGAACACGATCGAAATTTTTGCCCCGGAAAAAGCGTTGAGAAAAAAAGTGATGGGCATCGTTACCGACTCGACGCCAGTAGAAACGCCCAAAGACCCTTCGAATTCGATCATCCTGCAGCTATACAAGTTGTTCGCCAGCCCGGAAGAAGTCGAATCGATGACCCAAAGTTTTCGCGCCGGTGGAACCGGGTACGGAGAGTACAAGAAACAGCTTTTTGAGGTCCTTTGGAACGCTTTTGAGCCGATGCGCAAAAAGCGGGCTGAACTGGAAGCAGATCTGGGGTACGTGGAATCGGTGCTCCGACACGGAGCAGAACGCGCTTTAGTGACAGCCCAACAAACCATCGCTAAAGTCCGCACCGCGGTTGGACTTCTGAATTTTCATTAGTAAATTTTCTTTCGTTCTTACACTAAATTCCTATCTTCGAGCGAATGACCGGTTACAGGGTTGCTTTCTCTAAGGCCTGTCGCGCCGTCTTGTCCGCCATAGTTCGGGAACAAGGGACGACGGAGGGAAGGCTTTGCGAAGGCGGAAAGCAAAGGGCGGTCATGGCGCCCCCGAATTTGGCAGGAACGTGAGGTTATGATTAATAGCAATACAGCACACGGCTCTAGCGATCCCCTCGCTTCGGAGAAGATTCAGGTCGATCGAAAAGTGTTCTTTCTGGATCTGAAAGAAAATCAACGCGGACGCTTTTTGAAGATTACCGAAGACGTCAGTGGCCGGCGCGACACCATTATGCTCCCCGCGAGCGCCCTTAAAGATTTTGTCAGCGCACTTAGCCGCCTAGTTGATCTGGAAGAGCGACTGTAGTCCCCGTCAGCAGGCCAGCCCCCCGGGACGCGTGACGGTTTTAGTGGACGGAGTAGACCGAGTGGACGCAGTGGACACTCGCTTCGGCTAAGGGTCGGTTCCCTGTCCACCAGGTCCACTCTGTCAACTTTGTCCACTCCGTCCACTTTGGGCTCTTAGCGACTGACCGCGGATCCCAGGCTTTCCCGGTTGAGTTTTGCCGCTCCACCGTTAACCTGCATCGCTCATGCCGCGCGACACTTCTATCCGAAAAATACTCTTAATCGGCTCCGGCCCGATCGTGATCGGGCAAGGCTGCGAATTTGACTATTCCGGGGTTCAGGCTTGCAAAGCACTCTCGGAAGAAGGTTACGTGGTGGTCCTGATTAACTCGAATCCGGCGACCATCATGACGGACCCCGAGTTCGCGCACCGCACCTACATCGAACCGATCACCCCGGAAGTCGTTGAACTGATTATTAGTAAAGAGAGGCCGGATGCGCTCCTCCCTACCCTGGGAGGACAGACCGCCCTGAACACCGCGATGGCGCTCCACGGCCAAGGTGTACTCGATCGGTATAACGTCCGTTTAATCGGCGCAAACGCCGACGCTATTTCCAAAGGAGAAGACCGCCAGCTTTTTAAGGATGCAATGCTCCAGATCGGGTTAGATGTCCCGCGCTCTGGTGTCGCCCACAATCTAACCGAGGCCCAAGAAGTATCGGCGACTATTGGTGGCTTCCCTCTTATTATCCGCCCAGCGTTTACGCTCGGTGGCGCGGGAGGCGGGATCGCCTACAATCGGGAAGAGTTTGAAGAAATCGTCCATCGCGGCCTGGACCAATCCCCGGTCAAAGAGGTGTTGATCGAGGAGTCGCTTCTTGGATGGAAGGAATTTGAAATGGAGGTCATGCGTGATCGCGCGGATAACTGTGTGGTCATCTGCTCCATCGAGAATCTCGACCCGATGGGGATCCATACCGGTGATTCGATCACGGTCGCACCCGCACAGACGCTAACGGACAAAGAGTACCAGCTCATGCGCGATGCTTCCTTCGCGGTGATCCGGGCTATCGGCGTAGAAACCGGCGGTTCAAACATTCAATTCGCAGTGGATCCCAAGACCGGCCGGATGGTGGTGATCGAGATGAACCCGCGCGTCTCTCGATCTTCGGCGCTCGCATCCAAAGCCACCGGGTTTCCTATCGCAAAAATTGCAGCGAAATTGGCCGTCGGTTACACGCTGGATGAGATTCGGAACGATATCACCCGGGAGACCCCAGCCAGTTTTGAACCGGTCATCGACTATTGCGTTGTCAAAGTGCCCCGCTTCACATTCGAAAAATTTCCGCAGGCGGATCCGATTCTGACCACCCAGATGAAGAGTGTCGGTGAAGCCATGGCGATTGGACGCACGTTCAAAGAAGCGCTCCAAAAAGCTCTGCGATCCCTGGAGATTGGCCGCTTCGGTCTGGGAGCGGACGGCAAAGATGTCGAGCCACGAACTGAGGCTGGCGATTGGGACCTTACTGAAATCCAACGCAAATTGGTGAGCGCATCCTGGGACAGGATCTTCTACGTTCGATGGGCTTTCTTGGCAGGTCTGGATACCGCTAAAATACATAGCCTTACCAGAATCGACCCGTGGTTTCTGGAAAACATCTATCAGATCGTTGCGGCCGAGGACCAAATCAGATCGGGCAAGTTAAACCTCCACAAAGCCAAGCGCCTCGGATTCTCTGATCGCCAAATCGCCTTCCTTACGGGTCGGTCTGAGACCGATGTCCGCGAGGCACGAATCAAGCAAGGGATCACGCCTACCTATCGTTTGGTGGATACCTGTGCCGCCGAATTCGAAGCTTATACTCCGTACTACTATTCGACCTATGGCGAGGAAAATGAGTTGCGGCCCACCGATCGTCGCCGGATCCTGATCCTGGGCGGTGGCCCAAATCGTATCGGCCAAGGAATCGAGTTCGACTATTGCTGCGTGCACGCTGCCTTCGCTTTGAAGGAAGAAGGTTTCGAGACAGTTATGGCCAACTCAAATCCGGAGACTGTCTCGACCGACTACGATACCAGCGACATGCTTTTCTTCGAGCCACTCACTCTTGAAGACGTGCTGGCCATTTATCGCGCCCTCGATTGCTGGGGCGCTATCGTCCAATTCGGAGGACAAACCCCACTGAACCTCGCCGCCGCCTTACAAGCCAACGGCGTTAATATCATCGGGACTCAACCACAAAACATCGAAGTGGCCGAAGATCGCAAGCATTTCTCTGCCATGCTCCGACGCCTCGGCCTCAACCAACCGCCGAGTGGAACGGCAACCGATGAAACCGAGGCCGTTAAGGTAGCTCGCGTGATCGGATATCCGGTTTTGGTGCGGCCTTCTTTTGTGTTAGGCGGACGAGCAATGGAGATAGTCTACGGAGAAGACGATCTGCGTCGTTATATTCGCACGGCGGTCGAAGCGAGCCCGGAGCGACCCGTATTGGTAGACCGGTTTTTGGAGGACGCCATTGAGGTCGATGTCGATTGTATCGCGGACGGCGAGACCGTGGTGATTGGCGCGATCATGCAGCACATCGAACAGGCTGGGATTCACAGCGGAGATAGTGCCTGCGTCATACCTGCATTCTCGCTCTCTTGCCAAGTGCTCACTGCCATCGAGGGCGCAACCAAGGCCATGGCTAAGGAACTGGAAGTCCGCGGCTTGATGAATGTGCAGTTCGCGGTCAAAGCGGAAGAGGTCTATGTATTGGAAGTTAATCCCAGAGCTTCGCGGACTGTACCATTTGTCAGCAAAGCCATCGGTGTACCGCTCGCTAAACTGGCGGCAAAAGTGATGGCCGGCAAAACCTTGGCCGAGCTCGGGTTCACCAAAGAGATCATCCCCAAACATTTTTCCGTCAAAGAAGCGGTGTTTCCCTTTATCCGCTTCCCCGGGATCGATATTATCCTGGGGCCGGAAATGAAAGCGACCGGGGAAGTGATGGGGATCGCTGACGATCTAGGGGTCGCATACGCCAAGTCGCAGATGGCCGCGCAGCCACCGCTGCCTGAAAAGGGTAACCTCTTCGTGAGTGTGAAAGATAACGACAAACCGGAGATCGTGCCGCTAGCCAAAGAATTGGTGGAGCTTGGGTTCCAACTTTTTGCCACAGCCGGAACCGCAGTCGCCATCGCGGCAGCCGGCATTCCGGTTCGCCATCTGTTCAAGATTTCTGAAGGCCGTCCACATGTGCTCGATCTGATGAAGAACGGAGACATCGATCTGATCATCAACACACCGAGCGGGAAGACCCCAAGAAAAGATGAGATTAGAATTCGTAGTCTGGCGGTCGCTAACCGGATCCCGATTTTGACCACCATTAGTGCGGTTGAGGCTAGTATCCGGGCAATTCGCGGCATCAAAACTAAGGGCATTAACGTCCGTTCACTGCAGGAATATCACGCCGATGCGTAGCATGACCGGATACGGTCGGGGACGAACCGCCAGTGACGAATGCAAGATAGTGGTAGAACTGCAGGCGCTGAATAAACGCCAGACCGAGATCGTACTTAGCTTACCGGCAGCGTTTTCCTCGCTGGAGACCGATCTTAGGGCAGCCATCGACCGGAAGATTCATCGTGGCAGAATCAACGCTAACATCTCCGCGCAATTCATCAGCAGCGAGCTCGCTCCCAACTTGAATAGGCAACTAGCCAAGGCCTACCTGGAAACATTTATTACAGTTCAAAAAGAGCTGGGTTTATCAGGAGAGATCAGCATCGATACGGTGTTGCGCGCTCCGGGGGTCCTGGACACACCACAGCAACGGCAATTGAAAGCCGCGACTCGCCAGGCCGTTCTGGCGGCCCTGGAAATCGCTCTCCAACAGTTGCTGGTCATGCGGGCAAAGGAAGGTGCTCATCTACTACGAGACCTGACCCGACGCATAAAAACTCTCCGCGCCAATCTCGATAAAATTCGGAAACTACAACCGCGGGCAGCTGAACGATTCCGAAATTCCTTACGAGACCGAGTAAAGGCGCACGGAGTGGACATTCCACTCGACGACGACCGTTTAGCTAAGGAAGTCGCCTTTTTCGCTGAACGTTCCGATTTTTCCGAAGAAGTATCGCGGCTGGAGTCTCATATCACTCAATTCTTAGGTACTGCCAATTCCGATGACGCCATCGGCCGGACCCTGGAATTCCTCTGCCAAGAAATCGGTCGGGAACTCAACACCCTGAGCGCCAAAGCCAACGACGCCGAAATCTCTCAGCTGGTTGTCCACTCGAAAGCCGAATTGGAAAAGATCAGGGAACAGGTGTCTAACGCGGAGTAGTCCAAGACCTGGAGGGGAGCCGCTTTGTAGGTTGCTAGTTCTGCAAGCAGGCAGCAGGCGGCTCCCGGGAACGTTCTATCAAGCCCGCCTGTTCTATCCGCCTCCAGATATTCTTCTTTCTACCCTCGCAAGCCAGGGGCGATTCCACGCGCTGGATCGTTCGCGGGAGCCGCCTGTCTGCCCCGAAGGCTTTCGGTGGCAAGCAACTGATAGACTTGCCATGCTACAAAGCGGCTCCCCTCCAGTCCAGGGGGCGATCAACTTCAATTTGCCGCGCCGTACGCAACGTACGATCTTAGGACTACGCCTGATTCGCGCGATACTAACCACGACCTTTGACTACTAGCTCCTAGATTCTAGCTCCTAGCTCCTCTCTCATGACCATCGTCCTTGGCATCACCGCTTCAATCGCTGCTTACAAAGCTGCTGATCTCGCTAGCCAACTTCGTAAGGCGGAATGCGAAGTGCATGTCGTGATGACACACGGGGCGACTAAATTTATTACGCCTCTTACCCTTCAGACCCTTTCTCGAAATCCCGTAACCACCGACATCTTTGATGAGAAGGCCGGCTGGCAGCCAGGCCACATCGAGTTAGCCGATCGGGCCGATCTGTTGCTAATCGCTCCAGCCTCCGCGGATATCTTGGCTAAACTCGCTTACGGATTCGCTGATGAAGCTCTGACCGCCATCGCTTTGGCGACCAAAGCCCCGGTGCTGCTAGCGCCGGCAATGAACGGAAAGATGTGGTTGCATCCGGCCACTCAAAATAACGTGGCGCTGCTGCGCAGCCGCGGCGTCGAATTCATCGGACCGGAAGAAGGAATGTTAGCGTGCGGCTACGAAGGCATCGGCCGCCTTTGGCCGGTCCAAGAAATCGTGGACAAAGCGCTAGCCATGCTGAAAAGCCGATAGGGAAATTTGGTGGGGCGAGGCTCCCGAACGTCGAAAACCGCTTCGCAAAGGATTTCGGCTTTCTCCTTAGACATAGCATGCCACACCGTTGCGCCCGCCGAGCCGGTCCCAGCGCCTCGCCCTACCAACCTCCCCATCATGCCCCCTACTTCCACTGCTCCTTCAGTTTCGCTTCCTCGGCTGCTCGATCTCGGTCAGCGCGCGCCTTCTTTAGGCGCCATTCCGCCAGCCGGTACTTCCATTGTTCGCGGATTGCCCCTGAAGAATTTCTGATTTGGGATTCGATACTCTGTCTCTCAAGATTCAAGGCCTCGTCGTTCGCTTTCAGCTGCGAATCCAAAAGCTGAAACGCTTCTTTTTTGCTTTTCGCTTGTTCGGCTTGAGGTGAAGCCGAAGAAGAAGGGGTAACGGCTGCGCTCGCTCTCTTTGTAGCGACTACCGAGCGGCTCAACGTCCGCACCGGCTTCGGTTGTTCATGAACCGGAGTTGGCAATGGACTTTGTTCCGCGTTAGCCGGCGGAATCATTGGTTTTTCTTCCGAACCGCTAGCCGATGTTTCAGGTGTCGGCGATGGCAGAGATGGGTTCCCGCTACTCTGGTTCGACTCCGGGGCAGGCGTCGACGCCGGCGACGGGGTCGGTGCCGGTGTTGACCGAGACGCTAACTGAACAGGGTGCGGTGTGCCAGTCGGAGGATTCGGGGTGTTGACCGGAGTTGCCGGCGTGACGCTCGCACTATTCGCGGGTGTCGGCGCGGGCGATCCGCCGGAGTTTGAAACCGGTGCAACTTCACCAATCATTGGTCCGAAGTTGATTTGCACGCTGGCACGTTGGCCTTCCATCAGGTCCACTCTTCTGGTTTTGTCAGGCGCATTCGGTGCACTCAAGAGAAGCTTGTGATTACCGGGTGCGAGAAAAAGCTGCGCCGGCGGGTGTCCGTAGTCGACGCCATCTACGATTAGGACCGCATCGGTGCGGTCACTGCTGGCCAGTAAAGTCCCGTAAGAATGTTTGAAGTGAAACGAGACTACCCTTTCTGCGTCGGGTACCAAGGTTTGCACCACGGGGACAAGCGTGCCGAAACGAGACGTCACTTCTACCGGCTCGGTCGGCAGATTTGCTGTCAGTGGCGCAGTACCCAGTTTCGATCCGCCGACAAGGATTGTTGCCCCGGCTGGATCACTGGTCAGTTCAACACTTCCGCCTTTGAACTTGCGACTGACCTCAATTGGCTCACCGGAGTTGATGTCGACCGACTGCGCATATTCAGGCCAGCCCGGCTGAATCAGTTTAACGCCGTATCGTCCTAACGGCAGGTTCTCGATCGTGTCCGGCGTAAGGCCAGCAATGGTTTTCTTGTCCGGTCCAACCACTAGATAAGAAACGCGGGGCGGGTCAGTGACCAGCCTGAGTTTCCCCAATAGCTTTGCAAGTGAGCGAACCCCTAAATCGACGAAGGCGCCTGTCCGGATCGTGAGCTCGATCGGGCAGGATTGATATCCGGGCGCGGTTATTTCAATAACTTGGTCGCCCAATGGTAAGACGTACCGCTGCAAAGGAGTGTGACCAAGTTCGCGACCTTTCCAACGAACGATCGCATCGCTAGGCACCGAAGATACTGAAAAGGAACCAGTAGCAGATTGCGTCTGCCAGAATGTGAAGATCCACTGCGACAATTCGAATCCGAAAAAACAAAGAGCAACAATGGCGAGAATGCCAAATAGGAACGTCCATTTCTTGCGCGCCGTCCTCGTTCGTTCGCTTTTCACGCACCCGTCCTCCTCCAATAGATTGTTTTGCGAGCTCTCTTCGAGAGCCTCCTAAGCAAACAAAATAGGAGGAGATTTTCAATCTCCTCCTATTCACACGAGATGTTAGATTATAGTTACTTCTTAGCAGCTGCTTTCTTGGCAGGCGCCTTCTTTGCGACCTTTTTCGCAGGAGCCTTCTTTGCAGGAGCCGCTTTCTTGGCCGGAGCTTTCTTAGCTGGCATCAGTTATCCCCCCTTTCATTCCGCAGTTGCGGAGGATAAGAAATTCACAACTCGCTTGACTAACGAACAATCGCTTAATCGTCAATCAGAAATTGATAGATCACGCGAATTTTTGCGCGATGAGTTTGAGCAAAACAAGGGCGCAACAGAACCGATTTGCGCTTTCCGAGTCACCCGCCAAGAACGGCATCGGCCCGCGAAGCCGCTCCAGCACTCGATCTACAAGCTGTCCAATCGCGCAAATCGATGTAGCCGGAATCGTTGACGATTCCGGTTTTGAGGAAATGCATGCAATTCCTTCGTCTTCGCATCAAAGTATCGAACTTCTTAGCAAACACGATGAACACCTATCTTCGCGCTGCCATCGATGCGGCTAAAGCCGCCGGCTCTTTGATCCGAGAAAACTTCATGCAACCTCTTCAGGTCAATGCTGCGGAAGCGCACGACCTCAAATTGGAGCTGGATGTGCGGGCCCAGGAAGTGATCACCAAGTCGTTGTTACGCGAATTCCCTAATACCAGCGTACTCGGCGAAGAGGGATCTGCCGAGACAACCAACTCCGAAGGAGATTGGATTGTCGATCCCATCGATGGAACCGTGAACTTCTTCTATAGCATTCCGCATTTCTCAGTCTCGATTGCATTTCGACGAGCTCAGCAGATCGAGATCGGAGTCATTTATGATCCCATCAAAGATGAACTGTGGCGAGCCATCCGCGGAGAACCGGCTTACTTGAATGACAGCTTAATTCAGGTCAGCAAACGGACCTCGATCGGTGAGTCGATACTGTCAGTCGGTTTCTCAAAAACGCCGGCTGCTATCGACCTAGGACTCAAGAGCTTCAGCGTCTTAGTAACCAAAGCCCGCAAATGCCGAATGATGGGAAGCGCCGCTCTAGATCTCGCTTACGTGGCCAGCGGACGCTTCGACGCCTATATAGAACAAAGCGTCAATCTTTGGGATATTGCCGCGGGTTGGTTGCTGGTCGAATCCGCTGGCGGTCAGGTCTCCGTTAAACCCAGTCCACTCGATGAAAAGAAAATTGCGGTGATCGCTTGGAACGGAAACATTGATCTGAACGAGCTCCAAGGCTCTCTTCCAAAAACAACTTAATTATGGTCCGCAGCGGTATTGGTTACGACATTCATCGACTGGTCGAAGGCCGAAAGCTGGTTTTAGGCGGAGTCGACATCCCTCATACCCACGGTTTAGACGGGCATTCAGATGCTGATGTCTTAACGCACGCGATCGCGGACGCGCTGCTCGGCGCTGCCGGCGACAGAGATATCGGTCATCACTTTCCGAATTCGGATGAATCGATAAAGGGAATCGATAGCCAGGAAATACTTCGGCGAGTGCAGGCTATTTTGACGGGAAAGAGCTTTGCCATCGTCAACATTGATTCCTCGCTCATCGCGGAAGAGCCCAAGATCGGTCCACACATATCCGCGATGCGCGAACGCTTATCTCGGACTCTAAACATTCCGGCCGATCGCATTGGGATCAAAGCAACCACTAACGAAGGCCTGGGCTTTATCGGACGCGGTGAAGGGATCGCCGCGATGGCCATCGCCACATTAGAAAAGATAGAAGCGCGTTTCCCGGCAGACGCCCCGCGCGCTGTCGCGTGAGAAGTGAGAGGTGAGAGGTGAGAAGCCAGATGAGCGTGGCAAGTGATCGACAATTAATGATTGCTGAAAGGCCGAGACCGTGAATTTCTTTCAAACCACAACTGATGCCGCCACCCCCCTGGCGCCAATCACGTCTCACGTCTCACCTCTCACTTCTCACACTTCCAAGTATGATTCGGTTTCTTAATAGCCTTTCGCGAGAAGTAGAACCGTTCCAACCGCTCGATCCGGCCGGAAAAGTGGTTACGCTGTATACCTGCGGGCCGACGGTTTATTCGTTCGCCCATATCGGCAACTTCCGCACGTATCTGTTCGAAGACCTGCTGCAGCGGCATCTCGAAGCGAGGGGATACACCGTTATGCGGGTGATGAATATCACGGACGTCGACGATAAAACGATCCGGAACAGCCGGACCGCCAATATTCCGTTAGCCGAGTTTACCAAAAAATTTACGACCGCGTTCTTCGAGGACACGCGGACTTTGCGGATTAAAGACGCTAACTTCTATCCCGCTGCTACCGACCAGGAAAACATCGCGGAAATGATCGCGATGATCGATTTCCTAGTTAAGAAGGAGGTCGCTTACCAAGCAGAAGACGGATCCGTCTATTTTCGGATCAACCGGTTCCCAGACTACGGACATCTCGCTCATCTGGATCTAGATGAACTGCGCCCTTCCGGCCGGATCCAGAGCGATGAATATGAAAAGGAAAGTCTAGGCGATTTCGCGCTTTGGAAAGCCTGGGATGAGGCAGATGGCCCGGTTGGTTGGGATAGTCCTTGGGGTCGCGGACGCCCTGGCTGGCACATCGAGTGCAGCGCCATGGCGACTCGGATTCTTGGTCCTGAAATCGATATCCATTGCGGCGGAGTCGACAACCTGTTTCCTCATCACGAAGCGGAGATCGCTCAGTCAGAGAGTTGCACTGGGAAAAAGTTCGTCCGCTATTGGCTGCACAGTGCTCACCTCTTGGTCGAAGGCCAGAAGATGTCGAAATCTCTCGGCAACTTCTACACGATCCGCGATTTGATCGCCCGCGGTTTCACCGGACGGGAAATCCGCTACGCCCTACTCCGCGTGAATTACCGGCTCCAACTGAACTTCACTTTTGATGGCATGGTCGAAGCGCGCCAGTCGCTGTTACGCCTCGATGAGTGGATTCAACGATTAGGCGATCTCGCGGGCAACGCGCTTCCGGAGAAGGAGTATGCGCCTGCCAACTCTGATTCCTTTTTTGCGGCCCTAGACGATGACCTGAACATTTCGGCAGCACTAGCAGAGCTGTTCAAACAGATCAGGACAACCAACCAGCTAATGGATGCGAACGAACTCCAGCCAAGCCAGGCGGCTGCTCTTTTGCAATGGTGGGAGAATGTCAACCAGGTGCTTCAAGTCCACTCTGACCAAGAAGTCGTTCCGCCTGAAGTCCAGGAATTAGTGAAACAGCGAGCCGAAGCCAGAGCCGCGAAAGGCTGGCAACAAAGCGACGCGCTCCGTCAGAAGATCGCCGAACTGGGTTGGACAGTAAAGGATACGAAGGACGGCCAAAAGGTGACTAAAACAGTGAAGTAGTTCCCGGTTTACGGTTGTTTCTCTCGTCGTCGTCCTCGTCCTCGATTTGTGCGGGTAGCGCGTGCCTGGGTTCTGGGCGCGCCCAAACAAGAAGGCGTGGCACGGATGGGACCTATGAGACCAATGGGACGTATGGGAGTACGCGCTTTGCCCAAACACGAAAGACGAACCTTTCACTTTTCACTTCTCACTTTTCACCATTGGTTATCTCGCCGCCTCATTGATCCTGAATCCGTCTCGAAGCATTTTGCCACGCAGCTCGAGATTCGGGTTAAAAGCCGGCGCGGCTGGCAATTTCCATGGACCAGTTTGGTCTCCCTTGACCGGCACCTAGACGTGAGGCCAGAGAAAGTCACTCGAGGAGCCAGTTCGGGAGGTGCACCGACAAAGTTCGGAAACGACCTGATCAGCAGTCCCATTCCAATGCCCTGAGGCCTCGTAGTATAGAAGGCATCGAAAAGACGGTTGAGAGCGCTCGGATCCATACCTGCACCCGAATCTCGTACTGCGATCAATACATGGGTTCGTGCAGCGCCAGCCGAGCTTTCACTAGCGAACTTGCCTTTGTTCGCTTCATCGGGAATCTCAGGTTACCTACAACTCTCCCAAAGCCGAAAGGAAGTCGTCTTTTGGCTCTCGACCGTTGTACGGGTCAAGGCTTTGGACCGCAAAGGCCGCCACGTCAACGCCGTATTGCTACTTTTCGGGAATCGATTGACCGGACCTCATTAGCCATGGAGCCTCGCCGGCACGACGAATGCGAAATCCATCACGCAGTCCCTGGCCGCGTAACTCCAATCGCGGATCGAAGCGGTTCGCATCAGTAGCGGGCAATGGCGCATCATATATTTGGTTTGTTGTCTTAGGGATCCAGACTTTCAGTCCAGAATAAGCCTCGACCTGAATCATTTCAGCCTGACCCGAATAATTCGGTATATTCTTATGTTTTTGATAAAGTTCAGGGAGCCCTGCAGTTAGCGCGTAAACAGACAATCCAGCGATTGCGCAGCCGATCATCCAGGCCGTGGTCCCCTGCATGTCAGCTGCGATGAGGGCGGCCAGAGCGATTGTCACGCCGACCAGCCATACGACGCCATCATTGAATCTCGGGTCAGGAGCAGTGAAAAACCAGAACGGCAAAGAAAATGCAAGCGGAACACCAAATAGGCCAACATTTGCGTATACCGTCGGTTCCAATCTTTTCTTCCTAGCGAGGAGAAACGCAAAAACGCCCACAGTAGAGAGCACCGCAGATTCGACAAAAATTGGATTTTTAGTAAGCGTGAGCAACCAGGGACCGATCCAGTCAGCACGCCCCAAAACCCCAACGTAGGACACGAATGGTAAGCGTGCCCAGCCGTAGACCCAGTCACGCTCATCCCTTACTGTCGCCTCTGGCACTGTCCAATCGAACGGCAACTTGCCGATGGTCGCTGGGAAAAACGGATATCCGCTTGTCAGATAGCCTCGCCAGAGCCATGGCAGAACGAGAAGTCCATAGCTTAAGAGAATCATCGCTATCAACCTAAAGTGATTCGGTTCGCGCGCTATGTCTCCCGTCTGCTGCGCCGAAGAACGGACCATCCCAGCTGATTTCCAAGCTTTCCATGTCACCACCGCAAACACCCCAGCTGCGAAAGCGGCATAACTAAGCTTCAGCTCTGCTGCCACGGCAGCACAGGCTACTGGCAAGATATAGTCCTTTGGTTCCAAATCTAGAGCATTGGAAGAGCAGACCCGCCAAAAGAACCAGGCTGACAAGAGAACCACCACAGTTGCTGCAAAATCCGGGTTGGGCGACGACAGACAATCTGATACCGATAGAACAACCAATTTAGGTAATAACAGAAGACTGAGCCAGGCAGTCGAGTTGACCCTGTTAGCATCGGCATGTGTCAAAAAGGACTGAGAAACGTTAGCCGCGAGGATGGCGAAAATTATCGAATTGGCGAACTGCCGCGAGACCTCAACAGAAAATGGCCACGAGAGGAATGCAGCGAATGGAAACATCGCCGTGTTGAAGCCGAGGCGAGTGTAAAGGTTCGCCAGGCCCGGGACCGAACCATATTCCGCTGCCCAACGAACCGCATTAAAATGGTAAAGACCTATGTCGTAGCATGTCGCCAGATTTAGCGCATTTGCTGCAACTATCGGTGACGTTGCGCAGCAAATGATTAATCCTGAAAAGTTGGTGTGTTGGCAAACGGATTTCCAAGTCTGGTACAGACTTCTTCGTCGGGCAATCGCAATAAGTAGCAACCCAAGCGTTAGCCACCCAAACGCCCCGTGCCCTACACCGCCAAGGAAGCTAGCGAGTATCGAGAAAACAGAGATTATCGCTAGACCGACCGCACCTACCTCAGGTGCCTTCCATCGTGCCCGCGGATTGACTGTAGCCACAGCCACTAGTCCGGCAAAAAAAAGCAGGGACAAATAAACGGACAGAACGACCGCGGACTCGAATAGCAACACTGGTTTTGCCATTCACGAGACTGCCTAAGAGCAAGGTGCGAAACAAGTCAATTCGGCAGCCAGAATCCGTTGAACTACGGGGACGGGTGCTGCGCGCATGAACAATAGCCAATAGCCGATAGCAAAGTGCGTCGCGTTGCCGGAACAATAGCGGGCGCTCCGCGCATAATCAATAGCCGATAGTCCTTACGATCGACGGATCGAAGTATTTCACCACGGATCAGAAGCTTGTGTGTTCGAGTCACGCCGGGTCCATGATTGAATACCAACGAGCTGCAAATTGATCGCGATGCGAATGTGGAAATCGACTCGGCCATTTTTTTGAATGCGCTGAGTTCCTGTCCGGGATTTGATTTAAGCATACTCTTTATACGCGCACGATCACTGAAAAACGTGCCTCTTAATCACTGAGTTGTGGGTTCGATTCCTGCACGGTGCAAATTAAGTTCCAGCTTGACCAAGCCAAGGAATATCGAAACTCGTCGACACGAATAAGCCAGGCAAAAAAAACGACGCTAGGCTCAAAGTGGATCGAGTGCCTGACGGCAGAAAGCTAGCCGCGACCCAACCTACGAGCCCAAGCTCCACCATCAGAATCAGTAAAACTGCTAAGCTCTCAGCGACAGGTGCGTAGTGCGAGATGATCGATGCCAGGGACGGCGCTAAAAGCATGCCGGAGAGCTTTCTGGTAGCCGAATCGCTTTGTCAAGGCGCGCTCGGGATGCGCTAAGCAATAACAAATGCTAGCGCTTTTATGATTGATAAGGGCTATGATTTGCTGATGACCTTCCCCGCGGCAAGTTTCTTGGATCTCTCAAAGACGGAACACGCTGCGTTGTTTCAAGAATCGATGCCGGTATGGGAACCGCTGAAGCAGATCGGTGATTATCTGCAACGTTTCCTTCAACCGAAGATGAACGGAGTAATACTCGGCGCTCCTTACATCGGAGACCGGGTTTTCATCGGTGCGGGCACCGTTATCGAGAATGGAGCCACTCTGCTGGGTCCGGCCTGGATAGGAAGTGATTGCCGGATTCGGTCAGGTTGTTACATCCGTGAGAACGTGATCGTCGGAAACGGAGTGGTGCTGGGTAATTCTTGCGAATTCAAAAACTGCATTGTGTTTGATGAAGCCCAGATTCCGCATTTCAACTACGTCGGCGACTCAATCCTTGGCTACAAAGCACATGTCGCCGCCGGCGTTATCCTTTCGAATGTCCGCCTGGATCGAGCAGAAATATCGGTCAAATATCAGGCGAACAAGATCCCTACCGGATTAAAAAAGTTCGGCGCCATTATCGGTGACAAAGCTGAGATCGGTTGCAACGCCGTAATCAGCCCAGGTTCAATCATCGGTCGTGGTTCTCTGATCTACCCTCTAACTCATTTCAGCGGCGTCTTGGCCGAAAATACGATCCTGCAGAACCACCAAAATCTGCGTATCATTCCGCGGGACTTGTTAGGATAAGAAGCGTTTAGAGCTTCTCCAATCGTCCTCGTCCTCGAAACCAAACGTAACCGGAGCCGCCGAAGCCCCGCACCCCCCGGCACCGAGGATAGAACCACCGCGCTCATAAATCATATAGGTCGTATAGGTCCCATAAGTCCTATCCGTGCCCTCGCCCCTGACCCCATCGAGCCCGAGCACAGCCTGCCGCGCCGCAGGCTTGGCGGAGGCGGGGCCTGCCGCGCCGTAGGCTTGGCGGAGGCGGGAGCAAGAATAACACCCCCCTCTCATCGAACGCCCTTCGTCTTCAGCAGCCCCTCATACACCTCTTCAATCCTCTGCATCTGGCGTTCAGGAGAAAACTCCCGCTCCATCAGCCGTTCAGCCGCTGAACACATCTCTTCAATTCGATCAGATGAATTCAACAAGGAGTGAACGGCCTCCGCCCATTGCATCTCATCGGCTTCAGGAGGCAAAAGTAACGCCTCGGATTCGAGCCGGCTACGTTCGGCATTATTACTCACGATAGCCGCCGGTACTCGGTGCGAAAACGCCTCCAGAACCACCATCGGAAGATCTTCCCAATCAGAAGTGAGGACTAACAGTGCAATCTCCGCGAAAAAACCGTCGAGATTAGGAAGGACGCCAGGCCACACGATTCGTTCGGCTAAACCCAGCTGCTGAGCCTCGCTTTTTAGCTCTTCCGCCAACGGTCCATCGCCAGCGAGGATGAATCGGTAATTAGGATCTAACTTGCTCAGCTGGGCCGCCAATCTGAGGAACTTGGAAAAGTTCTTCCAGTCTACAAGCCGCCCAGCTGCGCCGATCAGTTTGTGCTTTGGACGCCGGATAATCTCGCGAGGCCGAGCCACCGCGTTTTTCAAGACCAAGACCTTTTCGATCGGAATTTTTTCCCGTTGGACCAGCTGGTCTTTGATAACCCGGGAAATTACTAGAATAGCATCGGCACACCGATTGGCTAAACCATCCCACCAGCGAACCGGCGCCCAGTCAAAGCGAAATCGGTCGTAAGAATGATCGTGAGAAATAACGACGGGCACTCCGAAAAGCTTCGCCAACATTTTCCCGGTCCAATTCGAAACAAACAAATGACAATGAATGATATCAAACCGCCGGGAAGCAATTAACCATGGCAACGTCAAACCGTAAGCCGGCAACCATCTAGACGGAGATAGACAGATAACTTCACAGCCGAGCGCTTGCATGCGCGGAAGAAATACGCTTCGGTTGTTGCCGTGAAGTGCGGCCACAACCACTTCAAACCTAGCCTGGTCTCGTGACGCCAGAAACTGGCATATCGCGGTTTGCGCTCCGCCCAAATCAAAGCTGTCAATCAGATGAAGAACGCGAATTCTACGGTCCATGCTCCGCTCGGAAGAGACGATAGTAGGTGCGGATGCGGCGACCGATCGCGAGCAGCCCCAAACGAAACAGAGTAAACGGCAAACGCGGATCCTGTCGAAACGCCGGCAAAAAAATTCCGGCTGCAGAGCCCAACCTGCGTTTCAAAACCTGAATCATCACGTCCGTAGATACGCATTCTCGGCGCCATTGTCCTAAAATTTTGCGTTGTTCATCCGTAATATTTGGCTTCGCCAATAAATTCGCGACCAATGCTAAACCTTCGTGTTGAGCCTTAGACAATGTGGTGTTCCCCGCATTCATAGTCAGGGAGCCGTCATGCCACCGATAGCGGTAAACAATGTTTGCCACAGGCGCGTCCGGTATATTCGCCAGAGCAGCTCGCATCAACAGATCGCGGTCCGAGGCAATAGCATACGCGAGATCGAAGCGACCAACTTTATCGAAAACCGAGCGCCGAAATATTCGCGCGTTAATGTTCGGGAAGCCCAGGGTCACGTTCCGAAAGCTAAGCTGGTTTTGCTTAGGATTGTCATAGCAGTGCATTTTGATTTCCCGGCCTGCATCGGTCTGCCGGAAGATCTCGCACCCGCCCGAAATAATTTGCGTTCCTAACGCGTTCTCGAAAATCTTTCGGGCTAAGGCCAGCGTTCCCGGGGTCAACAAGTCGTCACTGTTGAGAAAGATCACTGCGTCCCCAGTGGCGCGCTCCAACCCTTTGTTGAATGCATCGTACACCCCACGATCCTGCTCGGATAGCACTCGGAGATGAGGATAACCGCGCACGATATCGAGCGTTTTATCCTTGGAACCACCATCGATTATCCAATGCTCAACGTCGTCGTATTTCTGGGCCAGAACACTTTCGATCGCTTCTGCGATGAAGTTCTCCCGATTCAAACAAGGGGTAATGACGGTGAATCGCATTCAACCCGGCACGCTAACTCGCCTTAGGCTCGTCAGCGAATAGCAAATAGCAGATAGCAAATGTGACCCCGAACGGCCAAGCGGTGTTCACGGCATCAATTTGCTATCTGCTATTTGCTATTTGCTATTCCGAACGAGCCCGGCGGCTGCCCATGCGCGTCAACATAAGGGCCCAGGCGTTGGCCGGCCCCTGACCGGGAGGGCGCGCGTCCTCGCGCGCCGCAAAGACGTGCCAAGCTTACAGACGTATTCCGATCACTCGATCGACAAACACGCTCGGCTTCGGGAACAACGGATCGCGGGGACGCGATCCCTCCCAGCGCCGGGTCCGGCACGTGCCTAGCAGCTGCCGGACGAGTTAGGCCTTGCTCGGAATCATTCCGCTCTGCCGAGCATAATTGAAGATTCCGCCGGCTTCGATCACCGGACGAACATCGCCCATCGGCTTTAAAGTAAAGACTCGATCGCCCACCGTGAGCGTATCGTTGTCAAAATCGAGAGTGGCGATATCACCGGTGCGACAGACATCGATCAATCGTTCGCGCGTTTCGTAAGGATAAAGCTCACCGGTCGCAACGCTGTTTCGGAAAAAGATCCGGGCATAGGATTCAGCTACGACTGCCTCAACCCCGGCAGCTCCTAACGCAATAGGAGCGTGTTCCCGGGAACTACCACAGCCAAAATTTCTCCCGCCAATGACAATCTTAAACTCTGCTTCGGTTCTCCCTTCCGGTATGAACCGCACCGGATATAACTCGTCCGGAAGGCCAACCATCGCATAGGAGCCGAGCTTCTTATACTCTTCCTCAATGGTTGGTACCAAGGTCAGATACTGCGCGGGGATAATTTGGTCGGTATCGATGTTATCTCCGACTACATAAACTGGGCTGGTCACTACTTTAGCCATTGTACAATTACGAAACGGATCTCACCACGGAGACACAGAGAACACGGAGAGGTGAATCATCCGCAGATTACACAGATTACGCAGATTTCGTTTTGAAGCCGATCATAGCCTGCAGTCAAAGTGAGCCGCGGCAAACCCTAAGATGTCTTTAACACACCGGCGATCCTCAACCTTGAACCGTAATCTGTGTAATCTGCGTAATCTGCGGATTTTTTATTCCTCTGTGTTTTCTGTGTGTCTGTGGTGCGAATTTCTTAGCTCCAAAACTCGCCCCATCAGATCCGATGTACCGATTACCGAGAGTATAACGTCCTTAGCCACACCCTAGGTGGTATCTCACCTTCCAAATAGAACCTTATCGGCTCCGGCCCTTGATCAGCCCTTCCAGTCCGAGAAAAATCCTGCGTCCGTGTTCCTGATACCAGGTTCACCGGACGCATTCCCAACCGGGCAAACGGTATCACACGACCTCGCCCGGGCGCGCACGCCACACGGGGCAGTTATCCGCATGGCATCACCTTGGCAGCAACTCCGTACTGGCCTTCAATGACCGATCTGGGTTTCCACTTCCATGTCTCCATTAATCCTCAACCACATCATAGAAGTAGGGTACCCTGCTCTTTCGCGAAATCGCGGAGAATGTCGACATTCCGATTCGAGAGCCGGTCAGAAGTGAAAATGTAGTGATCCGGGATAATCACGATTTTCGCGGGATCCCAAACCTTTGCCTCTTGTCCAAACTCACGCTTGAACACCCCAATACTCCCTGGCCCGCAGACATCGTGTGTCAGCAAAATGTCGGTCTCGACCCAAACATTATCACCGGGCTCAACCCGGGGTCGTCCGCTTGCGCGCGCCAAAATTTTCTCGGTCAACGTCATAGGAGAAGGAGCCAAGCTTTGCTCGACCCACCCTCGAGATCAAGTGGAAAACCACAAGTAACTTGTGGAAATGCAACTTTTGGAGCGTTGCCTCGCTTGCGAGGCCGAAGGGGTCGCCAATCAATCTTGACGTGATGGCCTTTGACCACTTTAGCGAACGCAAAAAACCGACGGGGAGGGATCGCAGCCTGTCCGACATAGCCTTCTGTCGTGCGTCTTTTCTTCTCAGCGCTGGCGACGTCGGATCCTCGCGATCCGTTGTTCTCGAAGCCCACGACAGACCCAATCCAACGTCTGACTAGGCCCGAAGACGCAGACCTTTTCGCGGCGCGCGAGGACGCGCGCCCTCCCCAATCACCTTTCACTTTTCACCTTTCATCTCTGCCCCACCCGCATCCTTCGCAGGCACCAAAACCGCCAACGCCCCCGGCCGTACGCCAAACCTGACCGGTGTCGTGCCAATCAACACTCCATCGATATGCACTTGCTGCCGAGTCCGGCAAAACACCTCGAGGCGACGAGTTTCAAACGTCTCTACCTTCGGATGGAGCCGATAGGTACCTCGGCTGATCGACCAGAGATGAAGCGCGAGCTCACGCTTACTGAAGTCCCGGTAAACTGCGATGGTCAAAAGGCCGTCATCCATCTCCGCCCCGGGGCATACGGTAAGATTAGTTCCATAAAACGGCCCATTCGCGACCGCCAAAAACGAGCATCGCAACCGAACTCGATTATTGGACTTTCGAAAGCGCCGTCTTCGACGCTGGAGCGGAACAGACCCTTTTTTGAAAGACGCCTGGTAGGCCTGGCTCACCGGCCGATCAAATTTCAGCTCAACGGAAATCTGATGATGAAGCAGCGCAGTTCGCAGCGCTTGGAAAATTGCTAGAAGACGCCCCCTCTTTATCTCTTCTCCAATAGGAAACATCTCGGCATCGACACCAACACCGGCTGCTTCGAAAAAGAGATTGTGCTCATCTGCAGTCCCAACATCAATCCGAGTTAAAACTCCGCTCTGGACGACGGCACAAGCAGCCAACGGATCGGAGGCGAGTCCCAGACTCAACGCCAGGTTGTTGAATGTGCCGACCGGAATGATGGCCAACGGAATATCAGTGCCAACCAGTTCTGAAGCCACTAGCCGAACGGTGCCATCCCCACCGGCAACCAGCACGAGATCCGGCTGTTTAGCGAGCGCCTGCCTAATTGTATCCGGCTTTGTGTCCTCAGTCTCGATACCGTGCTCTTCAACCGCCGGGATTGAAGACGAAATTTGTTCCCGAACCGACGCCAGGATCTGCTCGGTAGCTTTCCCACTAAAGCGGTTGTGGAAGAAAACCGCGCGCCGGTAGCGAGGGGTGTTAGCGGCTGCGGGGGTGCTCATGGGGGCAATCAATGGTAGGGCGAGGCTCCCGTACGTCCCTAGCTGATTCGCGGAGCGATTGATCGTCCCTCACCAAAACGGGTTGATATGCTTATGGGCGGGCCGAGCCAAGGTCACGCGCAACACCAAGGCTCGGCGCGCGTATCGGCCCAACACCACTTGACCACCGTGAGAAACCTATTGCTTCGCGAAACGTGACCGGCCGATCGGGAGCCTCGCCCTACCACGCCACCAATCACTAATCACCAATCACTCTCGTCTCTCCTGCGACTGGATCGCATAAGAATTGTCCATGACATTGACGATCTTTATGCCTGGAATAATTCGGTCGGTCGCATAGTCCAGGTTGCCGTCAGGCCCAATCACCGCGATCCCGAAGTCTCCCACCCGATAGGCATCTGCCGCCGACAACGGATCCGGTAGAACCACGAAGGGTACGTCTGAACCTGTTATCACCCCGGTTTCTTTCGTGAATGCCACGAAAAACAGGGCTTTGCGCTCGATCAGAGACTTGTAAAATTTGGTGATATTCTTGACCTGCTTCTTGAATTCCTTCTGCTGCGGGTCAGTCGCAAAGATCAGCACGACCGGCTGTCCCTGCACGTCTTTCAGACGCTTAACTTTGCCGTTCACGCTGGCCCAAAGGAATTCAGGGGCTGGACGAGGAACATTAGGAACTACGTTTTTCTGCTTCCCTTTTGCAGAAGGGGAAGCCTGCGCCGGTGGCGGTGCAGCTTGTGCAGGTGCAAAGCTTGCCAGCAGACAAATCACTAAAACTGCGATTCGCCCCGACTTCATACTCTCATTATATCCATTTCTTTGGTTTCTAACTGTTGGTCGACCTCCTTGACGTATTTGTCCGTTAATTTCTGAACCTCTTCTTCCAGATCACGGCGATCGTCTTCCGTGATCTCGCCTTCTTTCTCGATCTTTTTTATTAGATCGATCCCGTTCCGGCGAGCTCCCCGAACTCGCACCCGAGCTTCCTCCGCCATGTGCCGAGCTCCCTTGACCAGATCCTTGCGCCGTTCCTCGGACAGTTCGGGAATCGGAAGCCGGATGATTTTCCCATCCACGGCGGGAGTAATTCCGAGTTTGGACTCGTTGAGCGCTTTCTCGATGTCTCGAGTCACACTAGCGTCAAAGGGTTGAATAACGAGCAAACGCGGCTCGGGAGTGGAGATGAGAGCCAGTTGTTTCAGTTTCATCGAAGCCCCGTAGGCGTTCACGTCGAGATTGTCCACCAGGGCCGGGGAAGCCTTCCCCGTCCGCAGAGAGGCGAATTCGTGATTCATGTAGTCGACGCTCTTCTCCATTGCCTCTTCAGTTTCCAATAGAATGTCATCGGGAGTCATAAGAACGATTTAAGCAGCCAGGTTTATAAGTTCGGCCAGTGGCCGGCCCTCGGCCCATCCGCAGCCTCAATCGGCCGTCACCAAAGTACCTACCTTTTCGCCCCGCACCACTCTGTTGATGTTCTCCGGCCTCGCCATATCGAACACGATGATCGGGATGCGGTTGTCCATACAGAGGCTGAAAGCCGTCGAATCCATCACCTTCAGTCTTTTCGTAATCGCTTCCGTAAAGCTCACGGTCTCATAACGCTGAGCGTTTGGATTCTGTCTGGGGTCGCTATCGTAGACCCCGTCCACTTTCGTCGCCTTTAAAATGATTTCGGCCCGGATCTCACTCGCCCGAAGCGCCGCAGTCGTGTCAGTAGAAAAAAATGGGTTCCCGGTACCTGCCCCGAAAATGACGACACGTCCCAACTCCAAGTGCCGGATAGCCCGGCGAAGTATAAACGGCTCAGCCACATTCGCCATCTCGATGGCGGTTTGCAGCCGGGTCGGCACCCCCAGTAGCTCCAACGAGCTCTGTAACGCCATCCCGTTGATCATCGTTGCCAACATCCCCATGTAATCTGCCGTTGTCCGATCCATTCCGCGATGGCTGGCGGTCAATCCTCGCCAAATGTTGCCTCCGCCGATCACCACCGCGACTTCGACACCGAAATCGCGCACTTGTTGTATCTGTTTAGCGATACCGGTAACGATATCTGGCGAAATAGTTTCAGTGCTACCCGGCTCCCGCAGCGCCTCGCCGCTTAACTTCAGAACAATTCGTCGATATTTTGGCTGCCCAGAGCCCGTCTGAGAAGTGGACATTAAAAAGTGTCATAGGCCTTAGAGGAGTCTCCGGAGGAAGTCAAGAAAAGGAGCTAGAATCCAGGAGCCAGGAGGCATCTAACGAAACGGCGAAGGGGCGAAGGGGCGAAACGGCGTGTGGGCGAAGCCCAGCGTCCCGGAGGGGAGCCGCTTTGTCATGTGCCCTATGACTTCACGTCGTCTGTTTCGGCGCTCCATCCGGGCGAAAAATGTCGCAACAGGCGGCTCCCGGGCATGACCCACCAGTTTGCAGCTCTATCGGTCAGGCAGAAACGAATCGTAAGGCCTGGGGTGAATGCATCGCGCTGGGTAATTCCCGGGAGCCGCCTGTTTTTCCGCACGTTTCGGTCGGATAGCGGTTGAGACCAATCCCGCAAGGGTGGCGAGATAGGCGCCAAAGCGGCCCACCCGGTGTAACCTTCCGAGTCTAAACAAAGGGGCGAAGTCTGGCTCCCCTCCAGACGCTCGGTAATTCGCCGACACGCCCATTCGCCCATTCGCCCACACGCCCTTTCGCCCACACGCCCATTCGCCTACGTCCCCACCAACCGCCGGAATTCTTCCTCGTTCACGACGCGAACACCTAGCGTGCGCGCCTTTTCCAGCTTACTGCCGGCCTCATCGCCTGCTAACAAGAAATCCGTTTTACCGCTCACACTAGACGCCAACCTGCCGCCATGGCTCCGGATCGAATCGGCAAACACCTCCCTCGGCTGGCTTAGGGTGCCGGTGATCACCCACGTCGTCCCTACCAATCGGTCATCGACCTTAGCAGCCTCCTCACCTCTGCCGAAATTGAGTCCATGACGTCGTAACGCCTCAATTAGTTCTTGGTTATCTTTATCATCGAACCACTCTCGGATACTTCGCGCTACCACGTCACCGGTGTTGGGCGCTTTCTGCAGTTCCTCGAGCGAGGCTTTTCGCAGCTCATCTAAAGTACGGAAAAAGTCCGCCAATTCTCGAGCTGCGGTGGCGCCCACATGCAGGATTCCCAGTCCGAAGATCAATCTCCACACTGGTTGTTTCTTGCTGGCTTCGATGGCGTCGAGAAGATTGCGAACGCTTTTTTCCCCCATTCGTTCCAGTCCACCCAGCGTGTCCCCATCGAGCCCATAAATATGATCGATCCGTTTCACTAACCCGCGCTCGACCAATTGAGCCACCATCGCCACCCCCAGCCCCTCGATATCCATTGCCCCGCGATGAGCGAAATGTTCCAGCCGGCGTTTCACTTGCTCGGGACATTCGACATTGACACAGCGCACATCGATCTGGCCGGGCGTCTGTACCACTGGCTGTCCACAGCTGGGACATTTCGTTGGCATTTGAAACCGCTTTTCTTTCCCGGTGCGCCGTTCCAACACCACTTCTAAAACCGCCGGAATTATCTCGCCGGATTTTTCGATCAGAACGTGGTCACCTACCCTGATATCCTTGCGCTTGATCTCTTCCCCGTTGTGCAACGTGGCTCGAGCGACCGTCGTACCGCTAAGTTGAACCGGACGAAGATTCGCGACCGGCGTAAGTTTGCCTGAGCGCCCCACTTGAACCTCGATCGAGAGTAGTTCAGTCTCGGCTCTTTCCGCCTGATATTTATAAGCGATGGCCCACCGCGGCGCTTTCGAAGTATATCCTAACGCTTCGCGTTGCCGATAATCGTCTACCTTCACCACCGCGCCATCGGTCTCGTACGGCAGATCGTGCCGGATTTCGTCCAGCGCTTTGATCGCCTCGATAACCGCCTCGGGACTTTCCGCGGTCCAGATCTTGGCCGGAGCCGGTAAACCCCACTCAACCAATCGGGCTAGGCTCTCCTGGTGCGACTGCAATTCCGATCCGCTATAATAACCAAACCCATAAAAGATGACTCCGAGGCCCCGCGCAGCCGCGATCCGTGAGTCGAGTTGTTTCAATGTCCCAGCGGCAGCGTTCCGAGGGTTAGCAAACATGCTTTCTCCGGCCTGTTCGCGTTCTTCGTTCAATTTCCGAAAAGTCTTTTTAGGAAAGAATACTTCACCTCGGATCTCAACTTCATCCGGAGCCAGCCCCTGCAATGAATAAGGGACCGCGCGAATGGTCCGGACATTTTGAGTTACGTCATCCCCCACGGTTCCATTCCCTCGAGTGGCAGCGTATTGCAGGCGGCCTTTCTGATAAAATAGCGAGATGGCAACTCCGTCCACTTTGGGTTCGACCACCGTGCGAATCGTTTCCCCGGGCAACAAACGGATCATTCGCCGGAAAAACTCCACCACTTCAACCTCCGAGTAGGTGTTATCCAAGCTCAACATGGGCGTGCGGTGGGTAATCTGAGCAAACTCTTCCAGCGGGGCGCCGCTCACCCTTTGAGTTGGTGAATCAGGAGTAACCAGCTGCGGATGCTCAGCCTCTAAGTCTTTCAGCTCTCGGTAGAGACGATCGTACTCCTGATCGCTAATTTTAGGCGCTGCTTCCAACCAGTAATGCCGGTCGTTCTCCCGGATCAGAGCTCGGAGTTCTTCAACCCTTCTCCTGGCGGCTTCGAGATTTTTCATGCGACCCACACAGTTAAAGCCTGCAGCGGAACCACGGTCAAATGCCAACGAGGGATCGATGGGAGAACACCGGGAACGCCATGAACGCCCCTCGCGGGGAGGGATCGCGTCCCCGCGATCCGTTGTTGGCGAGGCCGAGGATACAGAGCCGACCGCAGCGCGCAAGGACGCGCGCCCTCCCAGCCCCGATTAAAACGCCAAGCGAAGTGGCCAATTTTAGCCACCCAGACCAAAGTAAACTTTCATGCGGTAAGGCTGCACGCCCAGTACGAGAAATCGGACTGAAGACGCTCCAATCAGTGCTCCACCGCTCCAATACTCCGCCACTCCGCCACTCCACTAGTCCGCTCGCCACGCCCCCTCGGCAAGACCTACTCCCGCCGACCCTGGCACACCCCTTGCTATCTAAATTTGAAACGAGCGGTCATAAAAGGGGCGCTGGCTCGGTTGGAAGGGAAAGGTTACCGGGAGTCTGGGGGGGAACGCCGGAAACCTTAGGGAGAGCAAAACCAACCGAGCCGTTTCCTTTTTCGTCCTCACGGACACTGCTTACTGCTCACCACCCCTCATCAGTAACCACCCCCCTAGTTTCTCTCTGCTGTTGGCACAGCCGCGAACCTGGTGAAGGTTACGGATCTGTTTCACCCGCGTTCTACCGGCGTCATCCCCTCCCTACGATATGGATTCCACTGACTTCGAAATCCTTGCGCTAATTCAAAACGATGCTCGGGTCGCACACGCCACGGTCGGCGAGCGGCTTGGTCTCACCGCGCCGGCAGTTCACGCGCGGATAAAGCGCCTCGAACGCGAAGGAATCATCAAGGGTTATCTCACCTCCATCGATCCGATCGCGGTCAACCAAAACCTGCTGGCCTTTGTCCGAGTCACGAACAACGCGAAGGTTGGCGACGAAGAGCGGTTCGAGAACTTCGTCTGTCAGGAACCGAACATTCTCGAGTGTCACGATATCTCCGGTGAAGATAGCTATCTCTTGAAGATCAGGGTCGAGTCCCCTTCCTCATTGCGACACCTTCTCTTGCGAATCCGAGATTTCCCCGGTGTCGAACGAACCGTAACTTCGATCTCCCTATGTACGATAAAAGAGATGGGAGGTCCGCCGCTGCCGGCACCAGTACCCGAAGCATCCGGGGTGATTGGTGAGAAGTGAAAGCTGAAAAGTGAAAAGTGATAGGTGAAAGGCGAGCGGCCAAAGCGATTCAGGAAAGTTCAGACAGCTCCCAGCCGCGAAGCGGCTTAAGACTATAGCCCGCCCCTCGCTACGCTTTGGCGCGCTTCGCGGCAAGATTAGTCACCGGCCCGCTCTCGCAGGGCGCAAATCGGGGAGGGCGCGCAGCCTGTCCGACATAGCCTTCAATCGTGGCCCTTTTTCTTCTGACCGCTGGCGACGTCGGATCCCCGCGCGCCGCGAGGACGTGACATAACCCAAGGGGTATTTCCGTCCACGATCGCAACACGTCCTCGGCTTCGTTGACAACGGATCGCGAGGACGCGATCCGTCCCGGGCGTTCGCCCGCTAAACCACCTCTCACCAATCACTTCTCACGAATGACGCCGCAGACCGGCGTCATTCCAATTGCAGCGCCACCGTCTCGTCCGCCCTGGGCCCTAACTGGTTCCGCATGATAATCCTGGCGCAGGTGTTCCAATGCAGGATGGCGTCATCGTTTTTCGGTGGACGCAACGCTTCCGCCTTTTCGAACCATCCCATCGCTTCACGCAAGAATTCGTAAGCGTCATGCCCCGCGCCGGGATACCCCTGCTGGAGTTGCGCCTTGGCCCGGCGCTCACAGAGAATACCGGCATAATACTCTCTAGCGTATTCATCCTTTAACCGGCCAAGGACGTGCTGAGCCTCGGTCACACCCACCGCATACCCTTTTCCGAACCGATCGGTTAAAGCTAGTAACAACATCACCAGAGCGTCCTGATTCTCCGGCTCGATCTCGAGCACGTCATGACAAATGCTTTCGGCTTCAGCCGGCTGATTGAGCAATCGGTATCGTAAAGCCTTTTCCAATGCCGCCGAGACAGCCTCTTTGGAAAGTCGTTTTAATTCAAACATACGCTGCGCTGGGTTTTAGGTTTAAGGTTAGAGGTTTTAAGTTGTAGGTTTTACGTTCTACGCTTCTCGTTGGGTTGCACTTTAGCTTGGTCCTGTGCGCCATCGTTCATTCCAAGGCGGATGTTGAGTCGCAGACTCACAACCTAAAACTTACAACCTAGAACCTATAACTTAGAACGTATAACTTTAAGTAGCCGGCCTAATGGATCGTAAAATTCGTCAACGACGCGCTCTTTAAGCGGAATAATCGCGTTGTCCGTGATCGTGATGTTCTCCGGACAGACCTTGGTGCAACACTTCGTGATATTGCAGTAACCGATTCCGCCCGCTTTCTTCAGTTCAGGCAGCCGATCTACCGTATCCAGCGGGTGCATCTCCAGGGCAGCGACGAACACTAGAAACCGCGGACCCACAAACGAATCTTGCTTACCATGATCCCTCAACACGTGGCACACATCCTGGCAAAGAAAGCACTCGATACATTTCCGAAATTCCTGTACCCGATCGATATCTGCTTGCGCCATGCGCCAGGTGCCATCCGGTGCGTCCGGCGGGCGAGGATTAAATTCCTTAATCGTTTTCTTAACCCGGAAATTCCAGGAAACATCCGTCACTAGATCCCGGATCACCGGAAACGCTTTCATCGGTTCGATGGTTACCGGTTCATCCAAGGGCAACTCATCTAACCGCGTCATGCACATCAGCTTCGGCCGGCCGTTGATTTCCGACGAACAAGACCCGCATTTACCAGCTTTACAATTCCAGCGGCAAGCCAAGTCGTTCGCCTGGGACGCTTGAATATTGTGAACCGCGTCCAACACCACCATCCCCTCAGAAACTTCCGTCGTATAATCAACGAACTTCCCTCCATTCGCATCCCCACGCCAAATCCTGAAAACCGCCGTCTTCATTTTTGTGCTCCGAAGGTTTATCCCTCTGTTCCTTTGCGACTTTGCGTCTTTGCGTGAGATTTTGGCTTTCTTTGGTCGCGGCTATTCATTCGCGTCGATTCGTGTCCATTCGCGGTTGTTTTGTTTTCGGCTTTGGTCGGGTTGCACGTCGCTGCGTCCATTCGCGGTCCTCATTTCATCTCCTCGATAACCTGCTTCAATTCCGCCGGCATCTCCGGGATCGGCTCCCGCCTCACCTCCATCGATCCATCCCCAGCTTTTCTGACCACAATCGTGACCTTACCTTCAGCCGCGTCTTTGGCCGGAAAATCATCCCGAAAATGGCCGCCCCGGCTTTCTTTACGCTCAATGGCCGCTCGGGTAATCGCTTCGGAAACGGTTAACAGATGTGTCAGGTCCAGCGAAGTATGCCACCCGGGGTTATACTCCCGATGGCCACGAACAGACACTTTGTCGGCCCGTTCCTTAAGGCTACCCAATCTATCGAGCGCTTGCGTCATTTCAGCCTGGCGCCGGACAATTCCCACCAACGTCTGCATGGTGTCCTGGAGATCGTGTTGGACTTGATAAGGGCCTTCTCCGTTAGCTCCAGGGTCGATCGCCCGATCAAACGGCGCTAACGCTTGCTGGGCTGCTTCCTCGATCTGGCTATCATCGATCGCAGCCGGCTTTTGTTGCTGAGCAAACTTCGCCGCGAACTCACCCGCCAGTTTTCCGAACACCAAAAGATCAGACAATGAATTGCCACCCAACCGGTTCGCACCATGTAAGCCGGCGGCCACTTCGCCCGCCGCAAATAATCCGGATACATTGGACATCTGCGTCTCGCCGTCCACCCGCACTCCGCCCATGATGTAATGGGTAGTCGGCCCTACCTCCATCGGTTCCGTGGTTATATCGAGATTAGCCAACTGCATGAACTGATGATACATGCTCGGCAACTTTTTCTTAATATGTTCGGCTGCGTTCGGGAGCTTCTCTTTGATCCAAGCGATATCCAGAAACACGCCGCCATGCGGGCTGCCCCGACCATTCTTTACCTCGTCCATGATACAACGCGACACGTGATCCCGGGTTAAGAGTTCAGGAGGCCGCCGCGAATTTTTGTCGCCTTGGGTGTAACGCCAGCCTTCTTCCGGATTGTCGGCTGTCTGCGCTCGATAAGGTTCTGGAATGCTACCAAACATGAACCTTTTTCCTTGGTTATTGAGCAAAATGCCCCCTTCACCGCGGACACCTTCAGTCACCAGAATCCCCATTACGCTGGGCGGCCAGATCATCCCGGTTGGATGAAATTGCACATACTCCATATCGATCAATTCCGCCCCCGCATGATAAGCCAGGGATTGGCCATCGCCGGTATATTCCCAGGAGTTACTCGTGATTTTGTACGCTCGCCCCACGCCGCCCGTAGCTAGTACTACTGCTTTTGCCTTGAACAGCTTGAACCGGCCGCGCTCCCGGTCATAGCCAAAGGCGCCCGCGATCTGTTCACCATCCTTCAGCAAGGTGACGATGGTGTGCTCCATATAAACTTCGATCCCTTGATGGATGCCGTGATCCTGTAAAGTCCGGATCATTTCTAATCCGGTCCGATCACCGACATGGGCCAAACGCGGATAACGATGCCCACCAAAATTGCGTTGCAAAATTCTGCCGTCAGCCGTCCGATCGAAAACCGCTCCCCAAGCCTCAAGCTCACGAACCCGAGCGGGCGCTTCTTTAGCGTGCAACTCCGCCATTCGCCAATTATTGACGTACTGGCCGCCCCGCATGGTGTCCGAGAAATGAACCCGCCAGTTGTCACGATCATCAACATTGGCCAACGCCGCTGCAATCCCGCCCTCTGCCATCACTGTATGCGCTTTGCCAAGCAACGACTTACAAACCAGCCCCACCTTGACCCCGGCCGCCGAAGCTTCAATAGCAGCTCGCAGCCCAGCCCCCCCAGCGCCGATCACCAGCACATCGTATTCAAACGTTTCGTAGTTAGTCACAAAAATTTCACCACAGAGACACAGAGGACACGGAGATAAAATATCCGCAGATTACGCAGAACCTGTCGCGCCATAGCGTAGCGGAGGCGGATAACGCAGATTACGTTTAAAGGTTAGAGCAACGCCTCCGAGATAACCACACCGCTCGTCGTGCCTAACGGTGTAGGTCGCCTCTGCGACTATGCGACCTTCAAACGAAATCTGCGTAATCTGCGTAATCTGCGGATATTTAAACAATCTGTGGAACGTCTCCTCCGGTTCTCTTTGTGTTTGTGTAGTGAGGCCTATTCGCGTCAATTCGTGTCCATTCGCGGTTAAAATCTGTGGTTAAAAGATTCGCCAATCGTGCCAGATGCCCATTGAGCAGAGGCGGATGTATAGGTCGGTGAAGCCGACCCAAAACAAGCTCATCCAGGCCCAGAGCATATGGCGCTGGTTCAAGCAACTCACACAGGCGTAACATTTCGCGTTTACCGGGTGTTTGGAGATTTGATCTAAAAACCCACCAACCAAATGGCGGAGCGAATGGCAGCCAAAGGTGTAACCGCCCAGCAACACTACGTTGAGGGTGAGCACTATCGAACCGACCCCAAGACCGAAATGCCGGGCGCCAGATGCGTCAGCGAACCAAAACCCGCTCCAAGCGTCATGCGCCAGAATCAGAATAAAGATGATCGCGATGTAGAGAAAGTACCGATGGATATTCTGCAGGATCAGCGGAAACGCGGTTTCCCCTGGGTACCCAAGCCGCGGTTCACCGACCGCACAAGCCGGCGGATCGGCCCAGAACGCTTTGTAATAGGCGCCTCGATAATAATAACAGGTGAGCCGGAAACCAGCCGGCGCCCAGAGCACTAAGAGAGCCGGTGAAAACAAGAGCCACGAAGGCCACCAACCCGGCTTTGGCCCAAAGATCGCATGTGGTGAATTGCCAAAAAGTTCGGGTGAATAAAACGGCGACAAATAATTTGCTCCGTTTTGATCCAACCAATAATGGTTCCCCTGAAACGCAGCCCAGGTTGAATAAACCAGAAAGGCGCCCAACCCGAGAAACACAAATAGCGGCTGGGTCCACCACGCGTCACGCCGCATGGTAGCCCCAAATGCACGTCGCTTAGATGGAACCGTTGCCGAGGACATCAAAGTTTGCCCATGCAGCTCTTGATTAGTTTGTTCGGGTGACTGCTTGTAACTGTACATATCGGCGACCTGCCCCCTTTTCAAGTTCCTTTACCGTTTACCGTTCGGCGTTTAGCGTTTGGCGTTTTGGCGTTCCAAATCGTACTCGTCCTCGTCGTCGTCCTCGTCCTCGAAAGGGGTGGCCACCGTGGAGCGCTGCCTCGCTTCCGCCTCCGCAAGGCCTACGGCGCGACAGGTTCGCGAGGCCGTGGTGAACAAGGAGACATCATTGCATAATGCCCTTGGCCGGGTTGCACGACAATCGCTCGGCACTTTCATGCGGGAACGAATCTTCGAGCCGCTCGGAATGAAAGATACCGGCTTTTACGTACCCAAGGAAAAAATCGATCGTTTACCCGAGTGCTACGGCTTCAATCATCAGACCAATACACTCGGCGTGTATGATGATCCGGCCAACAGCACTTAGGGATCCGAACCGCCTTTTGAATCCGCCGGCGGCGGCTTGGTATCAACGATGGATGATTACTTTGCCTTTTACCGGATGCTCCTGAACAAAGGCCAGCATGGAGACAAACAAATCCTCTCCAGAACCGTGGTAGAACTCATGACTTCCGATCAGATTACCGCCGAACAACGGGTCGGAGCAGAACTGTTCTTTGGCGATTATCGCAGCTGGGGCTTCGTCATGTCTGTCGATATTTGGCGCGACCACCTATTCCACAACCCAGGCCGATTCGGTTGGGACGGCGGCACCGGTACGACGGCATACGTAGATCCAGCCGAGGACATGATCAGCATCCTTTTCACTCAACGCATGATGGAATCACCGGAACCGCCGAAGGTATTCACGGATTTCTGGACCCTCGCCTACGCATCACTCGCATAGACTCCCACAGCAACCCCAAAGCCCGAGTTTAAGATCCGCAGATTAACGCAGATTACGCAGATTACTCGAAGGGTTTGATATCACCGGGGGCGGATAAACAAAATGTAAAGGTTTGCGACGGTTTTCGTCGCCGACCGCTTAATCCGACCAAAGAACGAAATCTGCGTAATCTGCGGATCTTTACATCTGTGTTCTCTGTGTCTCTGTGGTGAAACTCTTCAGCTAGTGGGTTAGCACCTTGAACGCATGGGTCCATAGGTTCTGGCGAAACCCAGGTAGACACCAAAGGATACACAAAGGTTCTATCGCTCGGGCCGAGATGATCGTACCACAGTCGAACGGTTCCCAGCCAAACTGCCGGATAACGCCAGACACCACTTTCTTGGCTCCTTCATCGTTTCCACACAGAAACATGGTCGGGACGCCTTGTTCGTAATGCGGGTTGATCATTTGACCGCTGCCGACGCTGTTAAACGCTTTCACCACGTGTGTGTCTGGGATCAATGCCTGTAGCTTTTCCGCAGCTGATTCGTTCGGACCAGTAGTGAATCCCAGGACGCCCTCAACCGGAGGCGCGTCCGTTATTGGATTAGTGGCGTCGATCAAAGTCTTTCCTTTGAGATTGGCCGGGCCAGCCAATTGGATAACCTGTTCCACGACTTTCCCTAAAACCGCCAACACGATGAGCTCTCCAAAGCCAGCGGCCTCCGCAAAAGTGCCCGCCGTTGCTCCCGGCGTTTGCGCCACCCAGTTCGCTACTTCCTTCTTTTTGGGGTCCCGTGTCCCCATCATCACTTGATGACCATGTTTCAAAAAGCCCGCTCCCAAAGTTTGCCCGACTTCTCCTGAGCCTAATATTGCCACTTTCATATTTGGTTTCTACAGCAAGGACACCAAGTTCACAAAGGGGCGTTGCACAACCAAGCGCAGACAAAACAACCGCGAATGGACGCGGATGGATCCGCTTCGGTCGGAACCCGTGGAGCGCTGCCTCGCTTGCGAGGCCGTGGTGAACAAAGGAACGCGCGATGCATGTCACATTTCGGTCTGCGCTCTGCGTCGCTACCTCTGCCTCTTCACACGCTAGAGCGCAGGCGGCCGATCCGCGTGTCTCGTCCTTAGACCTGCTTCCCGCCGCCATACCAAGAAAAAGGGCCTCGCGCAGTCGTCGCAGCGGACGCAGAGGTAAAGAAGAGGGAGTCCTGCAAAAAATCTGAACCTGTTAATAGCAGCTCTCGCCGGCCGACCGCTTAAAGCTAAGAACTAAGTCTACCTCTGCGCGAGGTCACTCGTCTGGATATTCTTCCACCTGAAGCGTTAGCGCCCAGAACTCTTGCAGTCTTTGCGCCGCGAGATTCAAGCCGTTCCATTCCTCGTCGTACAAAACGGTTTCTAAAACTTCCTCGTTAGCCCGGCTAAACGGGTTTCGCATGACGAGATAGATCGTAGCCGAGCCACCGCCCCGCGCAGGAGACAGCCGGACTAGCTTGATACCGGTGCAACGATTGCTTTCCCAAAACACCGCGGAGCCCGGGAGATACCAACCAAGTTTTTGGCGAAAGCCGTCACGCCAGCAGACCAATTGGTTCGTCGATAAGCGTCCTTTTCGCCAAGCCGGGAAAAGGCCCGATCCGCCGTAGCGAAACGGGTGCGTAGCCAGCGACCGATCCGCCCGGTGCGGCTGCGAAAATTCCAGTCGGTCCGTTAATGGTAGAGACATTAAGTAGTTGTATTCGTCCGCCATAAGAGGTGTCACCGGATCGATCTGAACTCGGAAAGAGCATTTCTCCCACAGCCCGGGATGCCTTTGATAGAGTGGATTGTAGCCGCGGGTCTTCTCCCGAATAAACGTTGTCAGTTCCAAGCTTGCGCCGCCGAATACCCAATTGTGTGACCACGTATTCACGGCAGCCCCGATCTCCGGAGTTCCGAACAACGCCGAGAACCGTTCCAATGCCAAGTGATGGTTCGCGAGTGCCTTGCCGGTAAAATCGAAATCACAACAGAACTCAGCCGGCGGCACCAACGTAGTCGGCGTGTGACAACGGACAAAATATCTTTCCCTGTTTTCCGGAAAGAGAGGTGACGGCGGTAAATAGATCGCGTCGATAAAATCGTACCATCGCCTTACACCATATTGCTGCCCCAGCTGCTCGACCGTTCGGGCACCATCAACCGCGGTCAACCCGCGTTCCCGCAAGAATCGAAGGAAACACTCTTCTGTCATTCCGACTCCTTTTTTTGCGCCTTTTCGCGGCTATTCCATCCGCTTTGTGAGATTTTTTGTGCCTCTTTGCGGCTATCCCGAATTCATTTTCGCGTTCGCCAGCACAAACTTCCTAAACTCTTCGACCACCGCAGGCGCCGGCTTTTTGCGCCAGACCAAAGCAATCTCAGAGATCGGAACCTTATCGCGGACCTTACAGCCGGTGACCGCCGCCCTGCTGTTCTTCACCGCGGACGCCGGTAACAATGAAATACCCGCACCCGAAGCCACCAATGAAATCAAGGTCGGCATCTCACCAGCCACCTGCGATACTGCCGGAATCACCCCAGCTTGGTTAAGAATTCCTAAGACGAAATCGTGAAATCCAGGGGCGTGCGCCCGAGCGTAGAGAACATAGGTCTCATTAGCGGTGTCGCGAAGACGAACAGCGGACCTAGGGGCCAGAGCATGAGATGACGGAACAACGAGCACAAACTCTTCTTGATGGATTGGCGCTGCCTCCAGACTTGGCCCCAGGTTAAACGGCATCCGTAAAAACCCAAGATCAATTGAGCCTTCCTCCAGCATGGGACCTTGATCAGCGGTGAGGATGTTGCGCAGTGAAAATTCAACCAGCGGATTCAGCTTCCGATATTGATTGATCAGGTTGGGAATCAGGTAGGTACCGGCGGTGGAAACGAAACCCAGCCGCACCACCCCAAGCTTGCCTTGCGCCGCCAACCGTGCGTTTTGGATTGCCTGTTCCAATTGCGCAAGCCCGCCAGCAGCTTCTCTTTGAAACGCCGCCCCCGCCGTGGTTAAGGACGTTTTTCGTCGATCCCGTTCAAAGAGTTTCACTCCGATCTCGTGCTCCAGCGCCTGGATCTGCAGGGTCAAAGCCGGCTGGCTCAGATGCACAATCTCTGCCGTGCGACTGAAATTCAGTGTCTTAGCCAGCGAAAGAAACGAACGAATGTGTCGAAGTTCCACGCTGAAACTTATTTGGTTTGTCTATAACCCGCTACACCGAAAACGCGGTCGGCACCCGTGGAGCGCTGCCTCGCTTGCGAGGCCGTGGTGAACAGGGAGACATCGTTGCATAATGCCCCGGCCGCGCAGCGCTCTACCGTTCGGACCAAGAATGCTAGCCAGGAATGTGCTGAAGTCCCACGTTCGGAGCTTATTTGGTCTACTTATAAGTCGCTACATGGAATTCAATTTCAAAAGCGCTGCAGCCACGCCGATTAACAGACCATCAACTTAATTTGGAGAGTCTAATATGATATTAAATCGCTTCAGAAATTGGTTACTGTTAGCTGCTAGTTCCTTTGTGCTGGCCGGTTCCGCTCTTGCCGGGTCTTCGACCAAAAACGTCGTGCTGGTGCATGGCGCCTTTGTTGATGGATCAGGCTGGCAACCTGTCTACGATATCCTCGTACACGATGGATACCACGTGACTCTAGTCCAGGAGCCACTCAGCTCTTTGGAGGACGATGTTGCCGCCACCCGCCGTATCCTCGATCGACAGGATGGTCCTACCGTCTTGGTTGCCCATAGTTACGGCGGCACCGTTATCACGGAGGCGGGTAATCATCCTAAGGTCGCAGCGTTGGTCTATATAGCTGCTCATGCGCCGGATGTGGGCGAGACCGAAGCTGGCAACGGCAAAAATTTCCCCAACGGCAGCCGGCCGCTGGTACAGACTTCCGATGGCTACCTCTTGCTTGATCCGAAAAATTTTCCTGCGGATTTCGCGGCTGACCTGCCGGCTGCGCAAGCCGACTTCATGGCACACGCTCAAATACTCACTGCGGCTAAGGTCTTCACCACGCCCGTCACCAGCCCGGCCTGGAAGGTCAAACCCAGCTGGTACATGGTGGCTCAAAAGGATAAGACCATTAATCCTGACTTGGAACGGATGTACGCCGAGCGCGCTCACAGCCACAAAGTTGAGGCCGAAGGAGCCAGCCATGCGGTTTATATTTCGCACGCCAAAGAAGTAGCCGCTCTGATCGAAGAAGCTGCCGGTCAGGCCCGTGTCGCCGGCTCTCATTAGTCGACACAGAAGATCACAAAGACCACGGAGACAAAAGATGTGCAGCACACGTGGAGCGTGCCTTGCTTGCAAGGCCGCAGCGGTTGGCACCGTGGAGGGAGCCAGCAGGCGCCAGCCGTGGAGCGTGCCTCGCTTGCGAGGCCGACCTTCAGCGTGTGACATCTTCCAACGTTTCGGTCGCGGATCGAGCGGCCTCTCCTATTCACAGGAAGTTGTCGAGCGAGTCCACCAGGACTTACAGACGCGCTGAGGTTGAAATAACCAGCTCAGTGTTCGCTACCGATCGCATTGTCTACGCATCGAGTCAGCTCCTGCTGCAAAAGCCGGCGCGCTCTGCTTAAACGCGACATGACGGTTCCTAACGGTATGTTAAGTGCAGTTGCTATTGTCTTGTAAGACCAGCCCTCGAACTCAAAAAGAGCCAAGGTCTCACGAAACTCCGCTGGCAGCCGCTTCACGGCTTGCTCGATCAGATGGGCCTCCCTTTCCCGATACGGCTCGGATGGCGCCACTAACACTCGCGTAGCGTGGATCTCATCGTCAAATGGAACCAACTTCTCTTCCGATCGACGCTTTTTTTTGATCCAGCTGTAGGCTGTGTTGCGGACAATGGTCAGCAGCCAAGCGCGCGCGTTATTCCCGCGAAATCTCGAAAATCCCTTTAGCGCACGAATGTAGGCGTCTTGGACAATATCCTGTGCATCCTGATCTTCACCGGCGATCCAATGGGCGAGATTATAGGCCGCGTCTAGGTGAGGCAGAAAAAGCTCTTCGAAATGAGACCTGTGTTCTGAAGAAGTCGTTCCCAAGACATCCCCAAGGTTTAATACTGAAGTTGATGCCGGGAGCAAACGTTCCTGATGCTCCCGATGTCCGCTAGAGAGCAGACAATTGGTTTTGAAGTCTAAGGACTGCTAGATGGTATCGAACAGATTCATACTTCTATGGATACTTTTTACGGGGATTCTTTGTTGAAGGCTTTTCTTAAGTGGCCCCGGTTTAGTTACAGGTATTACATGGCGCAATAGCCGTGTCAAACGGTCCTCGGCAGCGATTGGCCAAGCGCCAGCCCGTTTCTCGTCGTGCTAAATTCACGATCCGGGAATAACCCTGCAGCAGGCGAAGTCTTTTTATTTGAGGAAACGAATGTCAACATCCTTGCAGGCGTTGCCTCGAATAAACCGTTGCAATTATGAAAGTCTCAGATGTTTTTTGTCGGCTGCTGCCGGTAGCGATTCTTGTTATGTCACCGTTCACCGTAGCGCGTGCGATGCATGGTGGTGGCGGAATGGGAGGTCACGGATTGGGAGGTCATGGAATGGCATCACATTCTTTCGGCAGTCGTGGATCTAGCCGTTTTGGTGCAAACCGCAATTTCGCATTTTTTCATCACGATTTCGATCACGGCGGCCGATTTTTCCGTGATCGCGATGATTTCTTCTTCCGGCACCGTTTCTTCGTTGGTTTTGACTTCGCGGCATTTGGATTCCCTGGCTGGTGGTACCCTTATTACGACTCGTATCCGTATCCCGATGCCTACTATGGCGACTCGGCTTCCTACAGTGACGAACCATCGTCATACGGCGGCGACCCTGCATCGTATGGAACCCAATATTGGAGTAACCTAGCGATTTCAGTGCAGACGAAACTCGCCCAGCAGAGTTACTACCATGGGAGCATAGATGGCGTACTTGGACCGGCCAGCCAGCTAGCAATCAAAGAGTATCAAGCCGCGCATAAAATCCGAGTCACGGGCAGGATTGACCCCAAATTACTAAAGTCGTTAGGCATTAGTTATAAGGCGTAAAAACGAGTCGGGATCGAGACCAATCAGAAGGTGCAGATCTCGTCCAGGCGGGGACAGGTGACCGCGAAAGTATTCATCAAGCGCACTCACTTTCCCCGCCTTCTGCGTCCTTTGCGTCCCTTGGCCGACGTAGCTAAAGGGGGAGATGGGGCGAAGTCTGCTCCGCGCGAGGCTTCTAGTTTTATGTCCTTTTGAACTGTGCGTAAAGGGCATCAAAACATTCGAAGCCTTTGCTGAGGATCTGCTGATCGGTCAAACCTTGCTTTGCCCAACCCTTGAAGATTTGTTCAACTCCGAAGCCTTCGACCCGGTGAAACTTTTCATCCTCCAGATCCGCGTCGTGGATTAGCTCCGCGATTCTCAAAACCGCGCGATCCCGAATGGCGAATCGTCCGATAAACGTTTCGAACGTACACGCGTCGGCGTGATGGCTGAACTCAACTTCAAACATGTCGTACGGTATCGCTTCAGGAGCTGCTGCCGGCGTATTAGCGAAGACGAACTTCGCGTCCCGGTCGATAAACTTAGTAATTAGCCAGGCCGAGCCCACCCGATCGATTTCGGGTCGAGGCCGCGTGACCCAGGTTTTTCCGCGAAAATCCTCGACTCGAAGCCGAGCCTTGGTTTCTGTTTTTTTTTGGTGAGCTCCTAGTAATTCGGCTTTCTGAAGCAGAGCTCGTATGTCTTCACCGCGTGTGCTCTGGAAGTAGTCTATCTCTTGGATCTCCTGAAAGCTTCTGCGGACTTTTTCTAACTGACCTTCAAAGGCCTCAGCGAGCATTTTGCGAGCTTTTCTTTGCTTAATCAGCTGAGTTAAGGGCTGGATAATCTCGTCGTAGTCACGAGCACGAGCCTCATTGAACAAAGCGACCACCGCCGCGTACGGCATTCCCTCGATGTCCTTAACGCGCACCAGAGTGGCTTCACCGCCGCTGTCATCAATTTCTTTCGCCAGCCACTGAAACCGCTCGTAGTGAGCCGGCTCATCCGGGAGCACGTAGGTGGAGGTTTTAAGTTGGACGGCGCCAAATTTCTTTAACCGGCGCCAAACCTTAACCCGTTCACTGGCGTGCTTGGCGGGTAGATTGAATAGTAAAAAGAGCCAAGCGGCCGAGGTCTCAGACGAAATTGATCTTTCTTTCTGTGACACGTATAACAGCCGGCATAATGGAAACCGGATACGCTGTCAACGGTTTTGGATCTATCCTTTTTCTTCTGCGTCCTTTGCGCCCTCTGCGTCAGGCCTTCATCTTACGCTATCTTATTTGAATTCCTTATTACAGGACGCAAAACAAACAATTTCCATTATCTGAGGCCCTGCCGGTAATTGAGGCATCAGCAAACGAATAGCCCAATGAAGACACCACCAGAATCTAACCCAACGACGAGTTCCGCCGGAACCGCGAATGATCTGTATGTCACCAAAGTCACCGCCTCCGGAGGCCGTCACGGCCACATCCGCAGCCACGACGGGCTGCTTGATCTGAAGCTGGCCCTGCCCCGTGAACTCGGCGGCAAGGGAGATGCCACTAACCCGGAGCAACTTTTTGCCGGCGGTTATGCCGCCTGCTTCGAAAACGCGCTTCTACGCGTGAGTCGTGAGGCCGGGCTGAGATTCGCCGACCCAGACGTCGAAGTCACTGCTGAAGTTGGTATCCGTCGCAACGACTCCGGCACTTTCGTGCTGTCCGCCGCACTCGTGATCACGATCACGGGAGTGGACCAGAAAAAGGCCGAAGACCTGGTTGAGTCCGCCCACAAAATCTGCCCCTATTCCAACGCTATTCGGGGCAACGTCGACGTTAAGACCACCGTTTCGGTTCGCTGAGCACACTTGCTCTTCATTGAGCACACTTGCTCATCACTGAGCAAACTTGCTCTTTAATACGAGGCATCAAACGATGTATTTACTTAACATCCAATCGTCGCCGCGCCGGTCCCGGTCCGCTTCCATCGCAGTCGCTGACGCGTTTGTTGAAACGTACCGTCAAGTTTGTCCGGAGGTCATCGTGGACACGCTGAACGTTTGGGAAGAGAACCTCCCGGAGTTCGATCAGGAAGCCATCGGTGCAAAATACAAAGGAATTAACAAAGAACCGATGAACGAGGCCGAACAAAAAGTTTGGGATCGAATCCAGAAGCTGGTTGCACGTTTCAAACGCGCAGATCGCCTCGTGATTGGTGTGCCAATGTGGAACTTTGCTTATCCCTATAAGCTCAAGCAACTGATCGATCTAGTGGCCCAACGTAACATGCTCTTTACCTACGACGGCAGAACGTACGGCCCATTGCTGCAGACGCCGCGCGCGCTGTTGATCCTCACGCGGGGCGGCGAGTACGCCGAAGATTTGCCAACCCCGCCATCGCGCTTCGACCACCAGAAAAGCTACTTTGAGTTCTGGCTGCCATTGATTGGGGTTCGGGAAGTAGAGACTTTAGTGGTGGAGCGGACGTCGTGGGCTGGGGAGGAAAAAGGGAAGTATAGTGTCGAGCAAGGCAAGGAAGCGGCCAGAAAGTTAGCCACGCATTTCTAAGCAAGTAAGAAAACAACCGCGAATGGACACGAATAAAACCCTGAGCTCAACCGCAGATGGACGCGGATTTACGCAGATAGATTTTCGGACCGAGCGCTCATTTTGCTGCATTTTATCTGCGTCTATCTGTGCCTGTCACGCCGTAGCTTGCGGAGGCGGATCCATTCGCGGTTAAGAAAGTATGGCTCACCAATCATCACAGGCTCTATCGCAGTCTTGGACCACCCGGCGCGACGAAAAGCGTCGTCGTCTCGAAAGTATCCGGCCCTGGATGCAAGGCCCGATCTTGTCACCCAGTAAGATCGTCGACGCCCTCGAGTTGTTGATTAAGAGCAGAGATCGCGTTGTCCTGGAAGGCGACAACCAAAAGCAAGCAGACTTCCTTTCCCGATCGCTGGTGAAAGTCGATCCAACGAAATTCCAGGACTTACACCTGATCATTTCAAGCATTAGCCGGCCGGAACACCTCACGCTTTTTGAGCTCGGTATCGCGAAGAAAGTCGACTTTTCTTTTGCCGGGCCACAGAGTCTGCGCCTCGCCCAGTTATTGGAGGACGGCAAGGTCGAGATCGGAGCAATCCATACCTATGTTGAACTCTATGCCAGGTTGCTGGTCGATCTCATCCCGGATGTGGTGCTGGTCTGTGCCGAACAGGCTGACGAACAAGGCAATCTTTACACCGGACCCAACACAGAGGATACGCCTGTCATCGTCGAAGCAGCGGCTTTTCACGACGGCATCGTCATCGCGCAAGTTAACCAGATCACTGACTCATTACCGCGCGTCGACATTCCCGGTTCATGGGTGGATGTGGTCGTTCAGGCCGACCGCCCTTTCGCGATAGAACCGTTATTTACCCGGAACCCACGCCAGATCGATGACCTGCAAATTCTGATGGGAATGATGGTGATCCGAGGGATCTATGAACGCCACAACGTCCAGTCTCTCAATCACGGCATCGGTTTCGGTACCGCCGCGATCGAGCTACTCCTCCCCACGTATGGTGAATCGCTGGGGCTAAAGGGAAAAATTTGCCAACATTGGGCGTTGAACCCGCACCCAACGCTCATCCCGGCGATCGAAAGCGGTTGGGTCAAGAGCGTCCATTGCTTTGGGAGCGAGGTCGGTATGGATGATTATATCGCCGCTCGCCCCGACATTTTCTTCACTGGCAGAGATGGACGGCTCCGCTCAAATCGGGTCCTTTGCCAGTTAGCCGGCCAATACGCGGTTGATGCCTTTATTGGATCCACTCTCCAAATGGACGGAGACGCGAACTCTTCAACGGTGACAAAGGGTCGATTGGCCGGTTTTGGCGGTGCACCAAATATGGGGCACGATCCTCACGGCAGACGTCACGCTTCGCCAGCCTGGCTCGATCTTATCCCTTCGCCGAGCCCGGTTGCTCGTGGACGCAAGCTCGTGGTCCAAGTTGTTGAAACCTTTCATAGCGGCGCTTCTCCTGCATTCGTTGAGACGTTGGATGCGGTTTCTGTCGGCCAGAAGGCTGGGATGCCAATAGCTCCCATCATGATCTACGGCGATGATGTCAGCCACGTGGTGACCGAGGAAGGAATCGCCTACCTCTATAAAGCGGATGGCCAAGAAGAACGCCGGCGCGCACTTGCCGCCGTTGCCGGTGTCAGCCCGATCGGTCTAAAAGCAAAACCGGAAGAAACTGCGGCTTTGCGCAAACGAGGGATCGTCGCCTATCCCGAGGACATTGGTGTGCATCGTCTTCAGGCGAATCGTTCACTGCTGGCAGCGCGAAGCATGGAAGATCTTGTGGCCTGGTCAGGCGGCCTCTACCAGCCTCCGGCGCGATTCAAGAGCTGGTAAATGAAAACGCTTTACCAAAAGTCTTCGCCAACCCTAAAACGCCTCCCCGCTCCCGAACCCAACGGGTCGCGACCCGTGGAGCGCTGCCTTGCTTGCAAGGCCGAGGGGTCGCCACCCCTGGAGCGCTGCCTTGCTCGCGAGGCCGAGGGGTCGCCACCCGTGGAGCGCTGCCTCGCTTCCGCCTCCGCAAGGCCTACGGCGCGACAGGTTCGCGAGGCCGATGAGGGGTCGCCACCCCCGGATCTTTGTGCCCTGCTAGCTGCACTCGCCAGACAAGCTCTAATCGCCGAAGCAGAGCTCACCCCGAAACCGGGTCTGGTCGATCGGCGTGGATCAGGAGCACACAGCGATCTTTCGCTCGCTATGATGAGAAGATCGGCACTCGCCATCGAACCGTTCATTCGCCACATGGCTTTCCAATCACTGGACGAACCTCCTACTGCACGCCTCCGGGCGACACTCGCTGCCACCGGCCGCGCGGCAGAAACCGCTATGCTACGGGTTACCAATGGAAGCAACACTCACAAGGGAGCGATTTGGACTCTAGGTCTGCTAGCCGCAGCCGCGGCTATCCGATTTAACTTCGATCCCATTGCTATCGCGAGAACCGCGGGCCGAATCGCCTCCTTCGAAGATCCGTATGAATCAGCGCCAAACGCTCCCGCGGGACGAACGCCAAACGCCGAACGCCAAACGCCAAACGCGCTCTCACACGGCCAACTCGTTGCGAAGAGATTCGGCGTCACAGGGGCGCGGGGTGAAGCTATTAGCGGCTTCCCGCATATCGTTGAGATCGGACTGCCGATGTTGCGCGCCGGACGAAGAGTTAGCGCTCCAGAATCGATCGCTCGCCTCGACGCGTTGCTCAGTATCATGGCTCGGCTTACTGACACCTGTTTGCTTTACCGAGGTGGTGAGACGGCGCTGCAGGCTGCCCAACAAGGGGCCGCGGCGATTATTGCCGCCGGCGGCGCAGGTTCGAGCCGCGGACAGAAATTCTTGTTCGCTTTGGATAAGCGATTGATTGAACTAGGCGTTTCCCCTGGCGGAAGCGCCGATCTGTTAGCAGGCACTCTCTTTCTTGATGCCCTTGAACAAGGTCAAACCCGCATAGCGATTTCAGGTAACTCGGAGCAGAACTTTGTGTCTTTGTGGTGAAATCCTATGGAACAATTCGAGTTTAATTATCCGGCTAAACGTAAAGCCCCAAAACGAGCCCACGTCGGCGTGGTCGGTTCCGGTGACCTCGAAGTGTTGCTAGAGCCGGCGGATGGCGACACCGCTTCGGTGCAGGTCCGGACCAGCGTCGACGGTTTCAAGATTACTTGGAAAGCCGTGCTAGATCGCTTTTTCGGCCAATACGACGGCGCGGTCCATATCGAGATCAACGACGCGGGAGCTACTCCCGGCGCCGTGTCTTTGCGGCTCCAACAAGCGGTGGAAGCGAGTGAAGCATGAGTAACTCGGCCGAGGAAGCTAACCGGGGAGACGGAGAACCTGTCAGCCATAATGAGGGGAATGCGCGACGACGGCGGAAGTCTGCCCCAGTCTTTTCGCAAGAATACCTTCAGCGCCGCAGCTTTATCGAGCTCAACGCGCGTGAACGCGCCAAATCTCTTTTCGATTCAGGGACCGCCCGCGAATTAGCCGGTCCCTTCGACCGGATCGAGTCACCCTGGCTTCCCCTGCAAGGGGTAACCCCGCAAGCGGATGACGGTTGTATCGTGATGCGAGGAACCATTGAAGGGCATCAGGGAGTCGTCATCGCTTTCGATGGCGCTTTTCAAGGAGGCGGGATCGGTGAGGTTTCAGGGGCTAAACTCACGGCCGCTCTCGATCTGGCTTGTCGCGATAGCCAGGAGGGTGCCTCCACCAGCGCCGTATTACTCCTTGAGACAGGCGGTGTACGCTTGCAAGAAGCCAACCTCGGCTTAGCGGCTGTCGCCGAAATCATTTCTTCAATCATCGCGCTGCGCCAATACGCACCGGTTATCTCGGTGATTGCCGGACCTGTCGGTTGTTTTGGAGGAATGTCGTTAGCTGCAGGCCTTTCCAGTTATATCGTGATGACGCCAGAAGGCCGGCTTGGATTGAATGGTCCGGAGGTCATCGAACAAGAATCTGGCGTTGAAGAGTTCGATGCCAGCGATCGTTCGCTCATCTGGTCTATCTACGGTGGCCAACAACGTTATAACCAAGGTCTCATCGATGTTTTGGTCGATGACGATGCCGATCAAATGATTGCGACAATAAAGGACCTGATCGCGAAAGGCGTTCCAACAGTTCATCGGAGCCAACAAATCGATCTGTACCTATCTAGCATCGCTGCGCTTGATCCTTCCACCCAGTGGGATCCCAGCGAGTTCTCGTGGAGCGCTGCCTCGCTTGCGAGGCCGACCGGTCGGGACCACGGACCGGCTAACGAAGAGGAGAAACACTGATGAGCAACTTCACTGGAATCCGCGGACGAACGCAGTGGAGCGCTGCCTTGCTTGCAAGGCCGATCGGTCGGGACCACGGACCGGCTAACGAAGAGGAGAAACACTGATGAGCAACTTCACTGGAATCCGCGGACGAACGCAGTGGAGCGCTGCCTTGCTTGCAAGGCCGACCGGTCGGGACCACGGACCGGCTAACGAAGAGGAGAAACACTGATGAGCAACTTCACTGGAATCCGAGGACGAACGCAGTGGAGCGCTGCCTTGCTTGCAAGGCCGACCGGTCGGGACCACGGACCGGCTAACGAAGGGGAGAAACACTGATGAGCAACTTCACCGGAATCCGAGGACGAATCTGGTTCAAAGCCCTAACCGCCCAGGAAACCCCGATGCCTGGCGATCCCCCTTCAGTGCTGGTGGCTGACGCACTAATCGGCAATGACAACGCCCGGTTTCTTTGTGTCGTGCCCGACCCTGATAGCCGATTTCCTTGTGCACGCCACGGTGAGGTCGGCCTCGAACAAGCATATACCTTAGCCGCCCGCATCAGGGAAGTCATCGGCGCCGACAACGCCGGGAGCGCCGGCAACGCCGCGAACGGAAGTAAGAAACGTCCCATCATCGCGATCGTCGACATGAAAAGCCAGGCCTACGGCCGGCGCGAAGAAATCGCCGGGATACATCTCGCTGCGGCTGCAGCGGCAGACGCCTACGCCACTGCCCGATTCGCCGGTCACCCGGTCACCACTCTGATCGTAGGCCAAGCCATCTCCGGCGGTTTCCTAACCCATGGCTACCAGGCTAACCGGCTTCTGGCTTTTGGTGATAACGAAGTATTGATCCACGCGATGCACAAAGAAGCTGCCGCCCGGATCACCCGGCGCACGATCGGGCAACTGGAAACACTGGCGAAAACCGTTACCCCGCTTTCTTACAACATTGCCGACTACGCCAAGCTTGGCCTGCTCTTCAAATTGCTACACGTTTCGAATCCAGAGAATCCATCTGCAGAAGAAATCTCGTTAGTAAGAACCGAGATAATCGCAGCGATCCGAGACGCTCGCCAAGGGTCATTCGACCTTCGCAACCGGGTTGAATCGGAAGAGGCCCGCGTCGCTCGCAAAGCCTCCAGGTTAGTGCGAGCCCGGCTGGAAGAAGAGTGGAACCAATAAGCCGGCGACATGATCGCAGCGCTGACCAATGCGTTAGTACCAATCTTTGCAGGGCTGCTCCTCGGATATTTGGCCGGCCGCTGGAAGTTCGTCGACAATCAAAACGTCCGTACGCTCATTACATTTGTAATGAGCATGGCGGTGCCCTGTTCGCTCTTTTCTGCGAGCTTGATTTGCACCTATCTCGCAGGATTGTTCACCATGGCGGGTTGGATGGTGCTACTCAGCCATATGGCTTAGGAGCCTCATGAACCTTTCGTACATTCGTCCGGATTACCTTCTCAAAATTGATACCACCGCAATCTCATTCCGCGACAGGTCGTTCCATGAAAGCGTCCCGGCATCGGTCAGGCGTGAACTTGAAAAAACTAAGCTGGTCGTTGTCCGTCGAGGCGCCGTGACGGAGAACTGGGTGCCGATCGGTATCCGGGGGCACCAACGTTTCCAAAGATGGGCTGCTTGGTATCCGCCTGACGCTATTCGGGAAATAGTTAAACCGATGGATCTATTAACTCAGGTTGAGAGCGTGAACGACCTAAACGTCACGCCGGCTCGCCGCGCGTTGCAATCATTGATGAATTCCTGGCAATGGTCCACTAATCCCTGGGGACCGGCTGGCAGCCTTGGTTTTGAGCTGGCTACCGGACAGCAAACTACGACGATGACAAGCGATCTCGACGTTGTGATTTATGCTGATTGCCACTTGCCGCGCAGAGACGCTCAACGTCTGCTCGCCTCTGCTGATGATCTCGAGGTACACGTCGATATCCGGATTGAAACCCCAACATGCGGTTTTTCCCTAACCGAGTACGCCACCTCCCCAACAAAAACGATCCTGCTCCGAACAGTCGCCGGCCCAGTTCTCGGCACTGATCCCTGGGACGAAAGCCTCTGCAATACCGCCAGGGTAATTCGATGAGATTCACGCCGATTCTGTATCCCTTCTTTTCTTTGCGCCTTTGCGTCTTTGCGTGAGATTTTTCTTGTTTGGTTGCGGCTCGGACAGATGGCAATACTCCACGACTCTAACACTCCACCACTCCGCGCGGCCGAATTTGAGGACAGCCTGTCCGACGAAGCCCAAGCTCTGCATTGTCGACCGCTCAAGTCGGCCTCGCAAGCGAGGCGCGCTCCACTACCAGGACGTGGGCGAAGTCGGAAGGACGAGAACGAAGCTCTTCGCAAGGCGCGTCCGACCCCATGAGCGCCGCTCTGCTATTCCCTGGCCAAGGATCGCAAACACCGGGCATGCTGCACCAGTTACCCGACCATCCCGCAGTCCATCAAACGCTCGAAGAAGTCAGCACCGAACTCGACTACGACGTCCGCACATTGGATTCGCCGGAAGCCCTACGCTCAACCGTACCCGTCCAGCTGGCGCTTCTGACCGCCGGAGTCGCCACCGCCCGGGCTCTAGAATTAGAAGGTGTCATCCCGGAAGCAGTCGCGGGTCTATCCGTGGGAGCATTCGGAGCCGCGATCCATGCCCAAGTCCTAACTCTGGCCGATGGAGTTAGATTAGTAAAACAACGTGCCGAATTGATGGAACAACATTCGCCGGAAGGTTACGGCCTGACTGCCATTGTCGGATTAAAAGAAGACCAGGTCACCGCCCTAATCATGGAAGCAAATACCCCTGATGACCCGGTCTACCTTGGCAATGTGAATTCAGCCGACCAAATCGTTATCTCCGGTTCCACGACCGGAATGCGGAAAGTAGCAAATGCAGCCTTGCAAGCCGGTGCTCGCAAAGTCGAACGATTAGACGTCGCCGTCCTTTCCCACTCGCCCCTTCTGCAACCCGTTGCTGAGACCCTGGCGAGAACTCTTCAAAACATCTCGTTACGTTCTCCTCGAATGTTGTATATCGGCAATGTAACCGCCAGGGCATTGCGTAACCCAGAAGACATTGCCGCCGACCTTGCCAAGAATATCGCGCACGGTGTCCGCTGGTACGAATCGATGATCGTCCTTGAGGAATTAGGCTGTACATTGTTTATCGAAACCCCACCGGGTCATGTCCTAACCAATCTCGCCAAACAGTCCGTCCCTGACGCCAAGAGCATCGCCCTGGCCGACACGTCGCTTTCTTACGTAGTCCAACAGGCTCGCCGGCACGCCGGATGAGTGCGCATGAGCGTGTCGGCGTTTGGCGTTTGGCGTTTGGCGTTCGGCGTTTCGGGCCGGAGGCCCGGGAGGGATCGCGTCCTCGCGATCCGTGGTTGCCGAAGCCGAGTACCTGTCATAACCGCGGAAGATAAATACACCTCTAGGTGATGGCACATCCTCGTGGCGCGCGGGGGCGCAGGCCCTCCCCAAATTGGACGCGCCTAGCGCCTCGGCTATCGGCTATTGGTCCTGCGCGAAGCGCCCGACATATAACTCAAGAAAAACAGAGTAACCCCGACCACCATACCCGCGAACAGCACGATAGTGAGAGCGAGGAAAGCATCTCGCAAGACGCTGTGCGTTAGCATGGTTGTGAATACAGCAGCGGTCACGTAAAGCAGGCCACTAATAGTGAAAAACAACAACAGCGATAACGAATGCTTTTCCGTCACTGACAGGGCTCGCACAGAGATCGGATTACGACGCCCAACGGATTGAGGTTTCCTATCAAGTAGTGCGTTCATAAAATTAACTTTTTTGCTTCCGATTGGCCTTAATGCACACGGCGTGCCCAAATCGGATGAACATCCGAACCTGCTGACAAGCAACGACTTGCGAAATTAGCGAGCAGTATCTCGCCCGACAAATCTTCACCCAGAGTAACGAAAACTCGTGAAAATTTACGAAATTGTGTAACGTAAACAACCCAAACGCCAAACGCCAAACGCCAAACGCCAAACGCCAAACGCCAAACGCCAAACGCCAAACGCCAAACGCCAAACGCCCCATGAACGTTGAGTTTCTCAAAGATGTCGCGCTTGCCGTTGCTCAGGAGCAGCATCTTGAGACGGTCATGAACATGATCGCTGAAGGGATCGGCCAAGACCCCAAGGTTGCTTTGGTCCGGCTCTGGCTCCTCCGACCAGGCGATATATGTGCCGAATGTTATGTGCGGTCGCAGTGTCCCGACCAAACTCGTTGTCTGCATTTGGTGGCTAGTGCCGGCAAATCACTGGATCAAAAGGAAAGTTGGACCCGGCTCAATGGAGCCTTCCGCCGATTCCCGCTCGGAGTTCGCAAGGTCGGGTTCATGGGCAAATCAGGCGAATCAATTCTGATCCCCGATCTTGCCGTCGACCAAAAATGGGTCACAAACCCTGATTGGGTGAAGCGGGAAGAGCTCCGGAGTTTTGCTGGTCACCCTTTAAAGTTTCGGGAGGAAGTACTGGGTGTGCTGGGCGTCTTCAGCCGCACGCGGCTGACTGAGAACGTGTTCGGTTGGTTACGTACGTTCGCGGATTCAGCAGCCGTCGCCATCACCAATGCAAGAAGGTTCGAAGAGATCGATCGGTTACGGGCCAAACTGGAATTAGAGAACGAATATCTCCAGACCGAGATTAAAGAAATCTACGATTTCGGAGAGATTGTTGGCCAATCAGCCGCGTTGAAAAAGGTGCTGGAGCAAATCCAGCTGGTTGCCGGCACAAATGCAACCGTTCTGATTCTAGGCGAGTCAGGGACCGGCAAAGAGTTGATCGCCCGGGCAGTGCACGAGCGGAGTTCGCGAAAAGAGAGACCATTTATCAAGGTCAACTGCGCGGCTATCCCGGAGAAATTGTTCGAAAGCGAATTCTTCGGCCACGTTAGAGGCGCTTTCACCGGCGCCGATAAAGACCGGATGGGCCGGGTTCAGCTGGCAGACGGAGGCACCCTTTTTCTGGACGAGATCGCTGAGATACCCATCGGTCTTCAAGCCAAGCTTCTCCAGGTATTACAGGAACAACAATTTGAACGGGTCGGAGAAGCCCGGTCCCGAAAAGTAGATGTCCGCATCATTGCTGCCACCAATCGCGATCTAGAGAAAGAGATCGAAAATGGAAACTTTCGAAGTGACTTATTTTATCGGCTCAGCGTTTTCCCAATAAAAACGCCACCCCTGCGGGAACGCCGCGAAGATGTCCCGCTACTGGCTGTGCACTTCCTCAAGACGTGTGCAAAGCAGATGAATATCCAGGCGCCGAAACTGACCAAGGGCCACATTGAACGGTTACAGGCGTACGATTGGCCCGGGAATATTCGTGAGCTACAAAACGCCATCGAACGCGCCGCCATTTTCGCCCAGACCGGCGCACTCCAGTTCGAATTTCTCTCACTCGAGGCTCCGAAATCAGACGTTTCAATGAAGAGTGTTCCTTCCGCCCCCACCCCGAAACCTGACTCCATCATTTTGACCGAGGCTGAACTTAAGAAGCGCGAACGCGAAAGCATCATTGCTGCTTTGGCCCAGGCCAACGGCAAAATTTCCGGCCCACGAGGCGCCGCAGAATTGCTCGGTATGAAACCGACAACTTTGGCCTCCCGAATCAAGGCCCTTGGCCTGAAGGGCTAAAATCGTCGTCGTCCTCGTCGTCGTCCTCGTCCTCGATCGGACGTTTCTCTCCCAGCGCAACGAACTACCGGGTACTACTCGGCTATTGGCTATCGGCTATCGGCTATCGGCTATTCGCGCAGCGACCGGCTATTGGCCCTGCGCGTAGCGCCCGCCCACGCCTTGAGAACAAAACAGACGCTGCCGACAACCAATACTCCTCCGGTCATACCCGCAATACGGCCGATCACGGGATCGATTGTGTCCGGCGTACTATTCCCAGTTACCATCGCCAGAATAAAGGCCACGCCTGCCTGAGTACCGACATAAGAGAAAGGTCCCGTACTAAGATGTAACCGGGAAAAAATAAAAATTCCCCCAAAGAGAATAACGGACCACGCCAAAACCGACGAAGTCGCAAACTCAGCCGCTACCAGTCCAACAGCCCCTCCCAGAAGACATCCAAGAACTCGCTGAGTCACTCGATTTTGCGCGTTGGCGATATTTCGATCGATCGTCACTAGGACGGTAACGATCGCTTGCACCAGACTCGGAAGATGTAACCAGGACCAAAGCAGGGTCGTAATTACTGGAACCGACCCGCCCACCACGATTAGCATTTTTATTTCTCTCGGAGTTAAACCGCTTGGAGATCCCGCGCTGATCGGTTCCGTCTCCTCGACGCGGGCACTAAGCCCCAACAACGGTCGGAGCACACGTGCGCACAGCCACGCGGCAACGACCCCTGAAATGATCTCGTAAAGCCGATACTGTGCGGTTTCGTAGATCGAGCCGGGATCAGCAATATCAATAACCAGGAGTATGAACGCGGTAGCCGATCCGATAATCCACGCATAAGAAAATCTGCTTCGAAACCGCATCGACATGCCAATCGCGCCGATTAGAAACAGGGCCAATGCTTGCCAGACCGGTTCGCCTTCAGTGACCGAAGCACAGATGAGGCCCACAAAATAGCCGGCTAAAGTCCCAGCAACTCGCATTATCGCCTTGAGAGAAGACTGATGAAAATCCGCGCTGGAGATAACCCAGGCGGATATCACACCCCACCAAGGATTGTCACAATGAAAGAAAAAGACGAACATCGCCGCCAGCCAGCAGGATGCGGCCGTGATAATACTGTGCCGGAAGTCAACCGTTTCTATCCCGCTCATTTCTGGATCCACCAAACCGTTGCATTCGATCCCAGGAACAGATCTTTTTTGTCTGGTAAATCGCTGAGATCGATTCCCACCGGAAACCGTCGGGCGAGTCGAATCCATTCCGTCGCCGGTTCCACATAGGGCAACACGTTAACCGCGTTCGCGGAGCGGGCGACACCCGGGGCAATACTACGAAGATGGCCGGTATAAATCCGCCAGGGGTCGGAGCCCATCGACACCCAAACCGGTTGTCCAATCTGGAGTCCGCTGAGATGTCTCTCCGGCAGGTTCGCCATAATCCGCCAATTGTCGGCGGTTACAATCGCCAGTACGGATTTGCCAACCTCAAGAAAACTTCCCGGTCGGATCTGAAATGGCGCTACCCGGCCGCGAGCCGGTGATTTGATCTCTGTCTTGCTCAGCTCCCATTCCGCCTTGGCTACGGATGTCTCCGCCCGCTGCACTTCCGCGTTCTGGACGGCAATATCCTGTTCGGCAACAACTCTGGCAGCCCGCGTGTGAGCTAGATCGGCTTCCGCTACCTTAAAACTGCGCTGAAGATTATCGACCGTCTCTTGGGAAACCACGTTCTCTTTGAGGAGCTGGAGACCACGATCCCGGTTGATGGTCACATCGTCGAACGTCGCTTTTTTGGCCTCGATATCATTTTGCGCCAATGCCAACCGATCTTTCGCTCCGCTCAGGTTCGCCTGGGCCAATGCCAGAGCCGCTTTCTCTCGATCGAGCTCAATTTGATACGGCTGAGGATCGATCGTGAAAAGAACATCTCCTTTCTCGACAGATTGATTGTCGGTCACCGCAAGCCGAAGCATGGGACCGCTCACTTGAGGAGCCACCGCAACGATATCAGCCGTCACGTAGGCATCCCGGCAAATGACCAAGAACGTCGTACAAAATTCGTAGACGAGATAAACCAAAACAAGCCCCAAGGCCGTACCGATCAACGGATGTCGCTTCAACCAAGCGATCAATCCACTTAAACGATTCTTTAAGAATGCTGGCACGCGTCGACGCAGTTCCTCCAACGAATTCCCCGGGCTCGTTGACTAGGCCTGTTCTATTCTCCTCCCAAAAACCCAACAAGCCCAAAGTCAGACGATGTGTGGAGCGCGCCTCGCTTCCTCCGTCGCTAAAGCTTTGGAGGACAAGTGCGAGGCCGACTTGATGGGCAGTCGCTCAATCTCCCCCATTGGCTATCGGCTATTGGCTATTGATCATGCGCCTCGCTGGGCTATTATTCCGGCCACGCAACGCACTTGGCTATCGGCTATTGGCTATTGGTCATGCGCGTAGCGCTGCCGTCCCCGTAGTTCAACGGATAGAACGGAGGTTTCCTAAACCTTAAATGTGGGTTCGATTCCCGCCGGGGACATGATCAACGCCGACAGCGCCGTGATCGCCGTCAACGCCGGGAACTGCTCGATTAGTGGCCCTGGTGTCGACTTGCCGACCGACCCTTTGGCTATTGGTCATGCGCCTAGCGCCTTGTGGGTTCGCTCACTTTCGTGGCATCCAAGTTCGCGAGCTGCACGGCCCTTTCAGCCGGCGTAGCGAGCGGCATGCGATACCCAGCCATGGCGATCCGGCGCAAAGTCTATTTAACTATTGACCTGTCCCTAGTCCGGTTTTCTCCTTACTGCTTGTCGCGAACCGTGCGCGAAAGTGAGCTATTAGTGGTGAATACTCGATGCTCAAACGATTATCTCTGTTAAATTTCAGATGCTTTGAGGATCATGAGATACCTGTTCGCTCGCGTACTATCATCGTAGGTCAGAATAACGCTGGAAAATCTACAGTTGTCGAAGCTCTTCGCCTGGTATCACTGGTAACGGAAAGAGCCGGCGGGCTCCATTTCAAAGCGCCGCCGTCTTGGGCTGATTTACCGCGACGTTGTCGGGGACTGTCTCCATCCCTTCAAAGCATCGAAATTCGCAAAGAATCACTTTTTCACCGTTATGGAAGCCCGCCGGGCCTGATCAAGGCGGAATTTACTTCAGGGACGAGGATCGAGCTGTCGATCGGCCCCGAGGCTGCGATCTATGGGACAATTTACGATGAGAAGGGGGCTGTGATTTCGTCGTCCCAAAAGTTAAGATCTGCTGGCATCCCTTCGATCAGTATTCTTCCACAGATTTCACCTTTAGCCGAATCTGAAACAATCCTTGGGAGGGAGTATGTTCGCGCCAATTTGGCGACAGCCCGATCGTCCATTCACTTCAGGAATCAGCTGCACTATTATAGCGAGATTTTTCCTGAGTTTCGAAAGTTGGCGGAGCAATCGTGGCCAGGGCTTAAAATTCAACCTTTGGATTCCGGAAGAGGCATGCCGGCCCTTGATAACTTGAATCTAATTGTGAGAGACGGCGATTTTTCGGCGGAGGTCTCGTGGAGGGGGGCATGGAATGCAGATGTGGCTCCAAACGATGTGGTTCTTAGCCCGGACGGCGAATTCGAGAACTATCATTCTCGATGAACCGGACGTTTATATGCACGCCGATTTGCAGCGCCGCCTGATACGCTTGCTGAAGCTGGATGAGTCACGACAAATTATCATTGCCACTCATTCCGCCGAAATCATGGCCGAGGTTGAGGCAGATGAGGTCCTCCTAGTGGATCGAAAAAGGAGAGCTTCATCCTTTGCAGGATCTATGCCGACCGTCCAAAAGATCCTGGAGCACGTCGGCAGTGTTCACAATTTGGCCTTTGCGAGGCTCGCTAATTCTAAAGTGTTGCTTTTGGTAGAGGGGAATGACGTCCCTTTCCTGAAGCGATTCCAAGATAAGATTTTCCCTCAAAGTAGACGGCCGATTGACACGATCCCGCATATACCGCTGGGGGGATGGTCTGGATGGCAATATGCGTTGGGAGTGGCAAAGTTTCTGAGGTCCGCATCAGACCACCGAGTCGCTCCAATTTGTATCCTCGACCGCGATTTTCACACCAGCGAAGAAATCGATACTCGATTAAAGCAAGCCAAAGAAGCGAACATAGAACTGACGATTTGGAATCGGAAGGAGATCGAAAATTACCTTCTTGTCCCGGAAGCCATCGCCAGAGTTCTATGTAGGCGTTCGAAACGTGTCAAAGGAGTTGACGCTGCCGAAATCGAAAAAGCGCTCGACGAAATTGCTGAGGGCATGAAGGACGACGTGCTCGATCGCTTTATTGAGTCCTTTCACGCAATTGATAAGGCGTCCGGCCCGGCAATGGCCAGCAAGCGCGCTAGAGAATACGCTCGCGAGAATTGGAACGGTTCTGGCCGATTGCGGCTGGTTGGTGGTAAGGAAGTTATAAGCGCTTTATCCGCTTGGGCACAGAATCGGTACAGCGTCTCGCTTTCTCCATTGGCAATCGCAGCTGAGCTTCGGCGAGAGGAGATAGACGAGGCGGTCGTTTCACTGATCTCTCGGATCGAGCAGCTCAATTAGCGTGCGCGCCACAGTTCAGGGCATCCAGACTGGACTATCGACGTGTTTCCACTTCAGCTCTTTTTTCGCGGAGCGCTCTTTGTATGATAGTTTTTGAGCAGAAATGGCGAAGAAGAAGAGTCCGCGCACGGCTGCTCTTGGCAGGCTAGGAGGCCTCAAGGGTGCGGCAAAAGGGATAAGGCTATGCCGACGCCAGGACTCCCGGCCAACGAACCGAGGCCGCAAGAAACGCAGTAAAAATCAGATGAGTCGAGGAGGGCCATGAACCTAAGCGTAAACCCAATCCTCGCCAGAAAAGACATTTTATGAAGCCGATCGTGATCCAACTTCAAGAAGATCTCACCATCGGCAATAAGACGATTGCCGAGCAACTTAGAACCGCAAAATTAATATCAGCAAAGCTTGAATTGCCATTAGTCGAAGATTGGATCCAACACGAGTTGGAGGGCTACCCACCCGACCCAAGGAAGTTGCCCAAATATCGATTTATTAGTGGCGGAGAGCTACAGTTCCGCAATCCGATGCACGGATGGATTCCGGCTATGGGAACGTCAGTAATTACCGTGCCTATCTTTCAACCGGTGGCGGAAATTGAAGCCTACAACGAAGGGGATCACTTATACCTCCAACCGGCAACTAAGTATCGGCTCACCGACCTACATGGAGACGGTGGTTTGATGACAAGGGCCGAGAAACAGGGGGGGCCGAGAAACAGGGGTCGCGTCTATACGGGCTGTTGCCCAATAGGTGCACTATTTGAATAAAGTTGCAGAGGGAATTCGTAGATTTTCGGTCGGTCTAGCTTGACGGAAGTATGATGGATTGGCTGCGTAGAAGCTTAATGAGGCGACGAACTAATTGCGCGAGAGAGTCGGCCAGCTCAGGGTCGGCCTGAGAGAGGTGTCTAGTGAGTTTTCTGAGATTCTGCACCGTGGCGATGAGCAAATCTTGGATAGCTTGCTTCCAAAGGCCGCGCCAGCGTGAGCGCTTCAACCCGTGACAATTAGCAGCATCGGCAAAACTGCGTTCCATGAGATGTTGGCGGCGTTTGAGGTCGCGCTTTGCCGCCTTGGAATTAGCGATCTTGCGCGCTTTTTCTATCAGCTCCTGGTCGCGATGCCGATGAATGGTGCGACCCGTGCGGGAGCGGGTACAGAAGGCTCGTAGTTTGCAGACCAGGCAAACCCCCATGGCAGTCACATATTCCCAGGTTAGGCGCTTTGGGTGCAAACGCCGGGGCTTCATGATCTGATTGGCCGGACAGCGGTAGGTATTGCTGTTTGGGTCGTAACAAAACTGTTCTTCAGAATAGATCCCTGCGCTAGAGCCCTTCCCTTTGATGGAGTCTCCTAAAGGCTTCACATGCGCCCGAATCCCTGATTTTTGACAACCAATCAGGTTGCTGACATTACCATAGCGGGCATCAGCAATCACGGTTCGGGCCGAGAAACAGGGGTCGCGTCTATAGGGCGTGTTGCCCAATTAATAACCATTATAGTATTGCTTTGCTGGTTACAGATTTGATAGTGTATTGTTCCCATGATGGACGAAGAAGACTCGCAGGTTCCGATCTGGAGCTATCGGGTCAATTTAGATAAGCGGGTGCGGGACGATCATCCACTGCGGCGGATCAGGGCGGCGTTAGATTTGAGTTTTGTGCGTAAGGAGGTAGCGCACACTTATGGGCGAAGAGGCAACAAGTCGGTTCCGCCCGAAGTGATTGTCCGGATGATGTTGTTGTTGTTCTTGGATGATATCAAGAGCGAGCGGGAGCTGATGCGCATCATCCCTGAACGGCTGGATTACCTTTGGCCAGCGAGGCCGAGAAACAGGGGTCGCGTCTTTAGGGCGTGTTGCCCAATTAATAACCATTATAGTATTGCTTTGCTGGTTACAGATTTGATAGTGTATTGTTCCCATGATGGACGAAGAAGACTCGCAGGTTCCGATCTGGAGCTATCGGGTCAATTTAGATAAGCGGGTGCGGGACGATCATCCACTGCGGCGGATCAGGGCGGCGTTAGATTTGAGTTTTGTGCGTAAGGAGGTAGCGCACACTTATGGGCGAAGAGGCAACAAGTCGGTTCCGCCCGAAGTGATTGTCCGGATGATGTTGTTGTTATTCTTGGATGATATCAAGAGCGAGCGGGAGCTGATGCGCATCATCCCTGAACGGCTGGATTACCTTTGGTTTCTTGGCTATGGGCTAGACGATCAGATTCCCGACCACAGTGTGTTGAGCAAGGCGCGCAAGCGCTGGGGTAAAGAAGTGTTTGTCTCGCTATTTAGCCGGGTAGTGCAGCAGTGCGTGGAGGCTGGTCTGGTAGAAGGCCGTAAGATCCACGTGGATGCGAGCCTAGTGGAGGCCGATGCCAATCTGGGTTCAGTTAAGCCCCTGTCTGCGGAGACGCTCAATGCCATCGAGCAAACTGCCAAAGAGCAAGTGCAAAAGCTCGATGAACCCGACCAAGACCAAGATCCGCCATCAGGGGACAGCGGCAGCGGCGGTTCTGCCATTGGCCAATACTCCAAAACCAATCGCCAGTTCCGCAGTACGACCGACCCGGATGCGACTCTAGTTCGACACGCCGGCCTAAAGAGCCGCTTACGCTATAAGACTCATCGAGTAGTCGACGATGCCCATGAGATCATCACCGCCGTAGAGACCACCACCGGTGCGGTCGACGAAGCCTCGCAACTGTTGAGGCTCATTGAAGCTCATGAAGATACTACCGATCAAGCAGTGCGAACTGTGATTGCTGATGCGCGTTACGGCAGCGTCAGCAACCTGATTAGCTGTCAAAAAGCGGGGATTAAAGCCCATGTGAAGCTGCTGGGGGAGTCGATCCGAGGTAAGGGACGAAGCGAGGGCATTTATTCCGACGAGCATTTTAGATACGATGCACAGACTAATACCTATCTCTGTCCCGCCAAGCAGATCATGAAAGCCAGGCGCTTACACCCCAAGCGCTTGACCTGGGAATATGTCACCGCCAAGGGGACCTGTTTAGTGTGCAAGCTGCGCGCCTTGTGCACTCGTTCCCGCACCGGACGCACCATTCACCGCCATCGGGATCAAGCCTGGTTAGAAAAGGCTCGCAAAATTGCTAACTCCAAGGCTGCTAAAGCCGACCTTAAACGCCGCCAACATCTCATGGAAAGGAGCTTTGCCGACGCCGCCAATCGTCATGGGCTCAAGCGTTCTCGTTGGCGTGGACTTTGGAAGCAAGCTATCCAAGACTTACTCATTGCTACGGTACAGAACCTGAGAAAACTCCTCAGGCATCTCTCCCAAACCAACCCTGCGCTAGCCTATCGCCTTACTCAGTTGCTCCGCTGGCTCACCCGGCTCCTTCACCCGATTTCAACCTCCTTCTTGCCAAGCTAACCCTTCGCCAAACCTTCCAATTACTAACCCAAAATCCTCATACTAATTAGGCGCTATTGGGCAACAGCCCCTATATACAATACACAGAACGAACGGCTGTCTTGGTGGTAAAGAGATTCGTACGAACGGCTGTTTGCATCGACTATTCGGACAGCCTCACACCACTTCGATCAGTCCTGCCGTAGGTGCTGAATCATGGTTTCTGTCGGTCGGGGTTTAGTGTAAGGTATAGACGCGACCCCAATTCAAAGGCACTCTAATCGATAAAGTCTTGCGCAGAGACGCAAACGACGGACAAAAAATGACTGATTTTTGATCAGGACAGAACAGAGGTAACAGAGGTAGCTACCATGCGACGCCCCTCAGGTCATTTTTCACCTTTCACCTTTGATTTCTCACTGGTGGCCGAACTGTTAGTGACGGTCACGCGCTCAGGCAGCGCGTTGCTCGCTTTGCTCTGGGCTGCCTCTATCCAGCACGCGAATGCCACCGGTTTCTACGGACCCCAGGTCTACCTGGACGATGGTGGAGCGAATTTAACGCGAGCGCCGGAGTTTTACTGGGATGTCGAGGTTAAACGACTGGCACGAAGCTTCAAGCCGGCCGAGAAACGGATTCCGATTCGTACCAGCGATGGCCAGGAGGTCGTCCCAGGCGAAGAGAACACCAAGGAAAGCATCGACGCCTTGGGCGCCGAGATGACAGCGAATGCCGATACTCAGGATTTCGCAACCGCTCTTAAAGAGAACCGAATCAAACCGGCTGATCCGGTACAGGCAACGGCCAAGCACGAAGCAGCGCGGACGTTAATCACGACCGCCAATGATAAAACCACTGATCCTCTGCCGGAAGAATTTCCCTCTGAGTTCGCCGATTATGACAAAGGGGCATTCGCCTATAAGCGAGGCCAATGGGATGAAGCGCGCGCCGCCTGGCAGACATTGCTGAATCGGCCGGCCGAGGAACGGCATTACCGCTCGGTTTGGGCGGCGTTTATGCTCGGGAAAGCCGCGTTGAAAGCGGGAGATCCGCAAGCTGCGAAATGGTTCGAGCTAACCCGAGACCTGGCTAAGGCCGGATTTGCGGACCCACTGGGATTAGCCGCCGATAGTTACGGATGGGAAGGCCGCAGTGAATGGAAACAGAATCATCCGGCGAAAGCAGCTCAACTTTTCTTGACCCAACTGGCGCTGGGAGATGATGGCGCCGTGGTATCGTTGAAAGCCTTGGTACCCGACCGTCTTCCAGTGGACGGATTTGTAAACTATGGGTCGGCATCTGAGGAAGATTCGAGCCAGTGGAGTGACGAGCGCCGGAAAGCAGAAGCCGAAAAGACGCTTGTGGCTCTCAAGGAAGCGGCGAAGGATCCGTTGCTACGGGAATTAGTGACGGCGCATATCTTGGCGGCGGTTGATCAAAGCTCGGATTCGCAGAGCGACGCCCAGTCTGAAGGCAAAGGGCAAACACCTGACCGCTTTTCTCGCTGGCTTTCAGTAATCGCCGAAGAACATATCGAGCGAGTCGAGAATGCTGACTATCTGGGCTGGGTTGCCTATGGCAACGGCGACTACAAGGCGGCCCAGCGGTGGTTGAAACTGGCCGATCCCAACAGTCCGGTGGCTCTGTGGCTAAGTGCAAAGCTACTTCGTCGCGCCGGAAAATTGGATGAAGCCGCCAAAGCCATGGCGCAGGCGCAACAGGCCATTGTCCCGATCACCAACTATACCGGATGGACTTGGCGGGCAGATGATACCGGCGGAGAGGGTCATTGGTCTTTTGGGGAGTCGGCCAGCGGTGATCTCGGCGCGTTGCAGCTTGAGCAGGCGCAGTTTACTCCCGCACTCGAAAGCTTCCTCAAAGGCGGAGGGAAAGATCCCTCTTTCGCCGGAGAATTCTCTTATGGAGGACTCTGGGATGATGCAGCCTTCGTCGCGGAACGGGTTTTGAGCACGGATGAACTAAAAGCGTTTGTCGATCGCCAACCAATTCCTAAAGGAACTCCCGCCGAAGGCAGCGACGACTTTCCCATGGTCCGCCTCCGCTATTTACTGGGACGCCGGCTCGTTCGCGAGGATCGATATAGAGAGGCAACTCAGTACCTGAAACCACCTTATGACAAAGTCTTGACGGAATATGTTCAGGCGCTCGAGGCCGGTGCGAACGAAAAATTGCCAAAGCTCGAACGCGCCCGGTCATGGTTCACAGCCGCCTGGCTAGCGCGTTATGACGGCATGGAAATAATGGGAACGGAGGGCGCACCCGATGGTTTTTCCGAAGGAGGCGATTTTGAAATTCCGGACGTGGCGAAGCAACAGCAAACTGGCTTCTACGTGGACGCGATCGACGGGGCCGATGAGAAAACGCCAAAACATCCGATTGTGCTTAAGCCGTCGAAGGAAGAGCTGCAGAGGCTAGCTAAGACGAAAACCAGCCCGGATTTACGATTCCACTATCGCGTGGTCGCTGGGGCTTTGGCCATCCGTGCCGCCGACCTTTTGGAAGACAATTCCGAGGAGCTCGCCGACGTCCTAAATACGGCAGGACAATGGGTCAAAGATCGCGACGAGAAGATCGGCGATCGCTATTTTCAGATCCTGAAGGCACGTGCTCCCAAGACAAAGATCGGGCGATTAGCGGTCGCCAAACATTGGTTTGTGGATGAGACCGGTCCTTGGTCGGAAGAACAAACAGCGGCCGAAGAGAAATTACACAAGGACCTTGGCATTACGAAGGATTGACGCACCAATGGAATGGTGGGCCCCGCACCCTGTTCGCCGGCTTACCTTAGCGTTGATTCCGATGGCGCTAGGATTATGGGGCTTGCTCGGTTGTCACCGGTCACTCACAACCGCTATCGGACCTTTGCCCCAACGCGGGTATCTTTGGCAGCGGGCATGGAGTCCAGCGGTCATGGCAGCGGTGCAGGAAGCCAGCAACCACATGGATGGAATGGTCATCATCGGCGCCGAAATTCTGTGGAATGGTTCAACACCGGAAACGATCCGGGCAAACATCGATTGGCCAACTCTCAAGAATGCCGGGAAGCCGATTGCACTAGCGCTGCGCGTTGCGCCTTACCCAGGCCCTTTCTCGAAAGATGATTCCACAATCAATTACATCGGCGACGTAGCTAAATCTCTACTTACGAGCGCAACCGCTCATGGATTAACCGTCTCTGAATTCCAACTAGATTTCGATTGTGCTCAAAAGAAATTGAGCGGCTATAGCCTCTGGGTGGAGGCGGTGCGGACTGCTGTCCGACCCACCCGCTTTGTGATCACTACTCTTCCGGCTTGGCTCAATGAGCCTGCTTTCGCGCCATTGGTGCGGCTTGCTGATAGTTATGTGCTTCAAGTTCACTCAGTTCCGATCTCATCCGGAGCTGGTGAGTCTTTTTTGTTAGATACTGACCTGGCACGGCAGTGGACCAAAACGGCCGCTAAGCTCGGAATCCCATTCTCCGTCGCGTTGCCGACTTACCGTTGCTTGGCTGGATATGACAGTACGGGGAAATTGTTAGGAGTCGCCATGGACAGCGTCGACCTGGCTTGGCCGCCCGACACCCGCACGATCGAGTTTTCTACCAATTCGGATGATACAGCGACACTAGTCAAGGAATGGCTTTCCGCCCGGCCGGCGGAACTGAAAGAAGTAATCTGGTATCGAATACCGGTAGCAACCGATCAGCGGAATTGGCGCTGGCCGACTCTGACGGCGATCATGGCGGGCCGAAAGCCGGCCCACAGTCTGCAGGCTGTCCAGCGTGGTGATAACCCAGTCGATCTCTCGATCAAGAACATGGGTGAGGCGGATAAACAAATTGGCGCTAAATTAACTGTGACCTGGACCGGCGCATCCATCGTTGCATTGGACGCATTGCCCGGCTGGACGGTTGCCGCTAGCAGAGAGCACGCAGTGTTTACCCGGGTAGAAAAAATACCTTTCGAACTGCCACCCGGCAGCGAGCGCAGCATCGGATGGCTTCGCTTTGACCGGGTCGCAAATGCAACCTGCTTGGCGGAGGAATCTTCCCCCGATCGACGATCTCATGACAAATGATGAAAACATTACTACGAGACTTATCCCTTCGGCTTTTTGTGGCCTTCGCTTTTGCCACGTTCGCAGTTAATGCTCGAGCTGGGGCCGTGGCCTTTGACGCATCAGGCAATCTCTTCGCAGTAGAGCATTGGCGTTCCATCGCGAAGTTCACCGGCGACGGAATACAGAGCACCTTCGGGGGTCGAGAAATAGGGGGAGGGAGAAACAGGGGTCGCGTCTATATAATACACAGAACGAACGGCCTTCTTGGTGGTAAAAAGATTCGTACGAAGGGCTGTTTGCATCGACTATTCGGACAGCCTCACACCACTTCGATCAGTCCTGCCGTAGCTGCTGAATCATGGCTTCTGTCGGTAGGGGTTTAGTGTAAGGTATAGACGCGACCCCAATTCAAAGGCTCAGGTCCAAAGCCTGCTTCAACCTCTAAAGGCGGTCACTAGAGCGCAACTGGACTAAATAGCCTGTTTCCCAATCCGATCAGCACAGTACGGAAAGATCACAAAGGACACAAAGACAGAAAAATCTCACGCAAAGCAGACTTCGCCCCATCTCCCCCTTTAGCTACGCCGGCCAGGGACGCAAAGATGGGTCACTGTCACATAGATCTCATGAGTCCCATGGTCCGATCCGCATTCGCCGCTCTGCGCGCTATCGCGAACTGAGGACGGATCTTGAACCTGTTTAGCATTCTGTGGCTGGGTGAGACTAAAGGTGAAATAGACAACAGAGATCTCCGTTGTTTCCTGTTTAAGTGTGTCTTATGCCGTTGCGTCCTCGGGCGACGCAGTCCGGCGGCTGCCGGCAGCCGCGTGGCAGCGCGGCAGCCGCGAGATCAAAGGTCCCTTTCGGCGAGCTTGCGAAACGCGTCGGGAACGGAGCGGGACATTCCCAATGCGACCGATCCGTATCCAATCGCGTCCCATCCGAAGCGATCGCGGATGGTGTCCACAGCCCAATCGGCGGCCCAGCGCGCCATACCTCTCTTGCTGCCGGGGCGGCGCGACTCCTCCGCAAGCCCAAGTGGAAGCTCGAGCTGCAGCTCCGGGCGCTCCTCGAGATTCGATACAGAGATCGCCAGGAGCGAGATAGTCTTCTCACACGGATGCTGCGCGAGGACCGTGCGCACCAGTTCCTCTGCGATCTCGGCTAGGATTGCCGTCGTCGAAGTCGGCGCGTCGAGTGTTATGGAACGGCTGACGGAGCGCAGGTCGGCGAAGCGAACCCGGACCGTCACCGTTCGGCCGGGCCGGGAATTGGCCCGAAGCCGGCTGCAAATCCTGTCCGCGAGATGGCGCAGCGTCGGCCGAAAAACGCACTCTTCAGCAGCCTTGCGGCCGAGCGCTGACTGTGCGCCCGCCGATCCGGCCCGCCGATGACTCTTGATTTCCCGTGGATCACAATTCCACGCGAGCGCCGCGAGCTTCTCCCCCGCTGCGGGACCAAGCAACTGCGTGAGCGACCGTTCCGATGTTCGCGCCAGTTGTCCAATGGTACACACACCGAAGTCGGCCAGCCGGGCCTTAGTGACCGGGCCCACGCCCCACATCAGTTCGACGGGCAGATCGCGAAGGAAGTCCAGTTCCGTGCCAGGATCGACAACCACCAGCCCGTCGGGCTTGGCCGCTTGCGAGGCTATCTTCGCCAAGTGCTTGGTGCACGCCACGCCAACTGAGATCGGAAGGCCAAGCTCCGCCCGAACACGGCGCCGGATTGCTCCTGCAATTTCGGCCGGCGGACCAAACAGATGGGTGCAGCCCGCAACGTCGGCGAAGGCCTCATCGATGGAAATCCGCTCAACGAGAGGCGTAAAATCATTAATTACCTTGATGACCGCATCGCCCAGCCGTTGGTAGTCCTGGAAATGGCCGCCAACAAAAACGAGCTGCGGGCAGAGCTCACGCGCCCGTCTGCCTGGCATGCCCCCGCCGACCCCGTAGGCCCTGGCTTCGTAAGAAGCAGCGAGCACGACTCCGCCACCGACAGCGATAGGCTTGCCGCGCAACGATGGGTCGAGCAACTGCTCGACCGATGCGTAGAACGCATCCAGGTCCGCATGAAGGATCGTTGCAGTCGTCTCCAGCTGTTCTTCGTTCACCAAGAGCAACTATATCCTAGGCAACTTCGAGGGCATCCTCCAAAGTGATGGTTACGGGGCGTACTAGGTTGTTACTCAGCTCCACCACGGGATAGTACAAAACCGCTAGGTGGGTCGCTCTGACGGATACGATTTAACCACTTCGATACTTGTACTCGAGCGAGCTACCGTCGTACGCCACTGCTAAAATCTGCTCTCGCATTACGCAGCTGCTTTCATCGGGATCAAGTTCTTAGGTTTCGCGGGCCGGATCTTCCACCACAGCCTAGCTACGGAAGGCGAAGGACAAGACCGATTGGGGACAGGTCAACAAGACCGATTGGGGACAGGTCAATAGTCGACAAAGGGAAACCAGAACGGGGACAGGTCAATATTAAATAGACTTGGCGCCGGATCGCCATGGCTAGGTATCGCACGCCGCTCGCTACGCCGGCTGAAAGGGCCGTGCAGCTCGCGAACTTGGAATGCCAGGAGAGCGGGCACCTCGGATAGGGACAGGTCAACTGTTGACCGTCCTAAGGTTGTCGCTAGAAGTCGAAAAATGGGGACAGGTCAATAGTCGCTAACGAGAACAAGACGAGGCAACACCTGACCTGTCCCTTACCGATTTCTGTCAGTTACATGAAAAAAGAATTGGGATCTAACCAGTAGTTCTGTCAGTTAGAGAGTCGAAAAATGGACCTCCAAACTTTCTCACCTCTCTACGGTAGCTGGTGCCCGTCGGTGAACTTGCTGGGATTGATAATGTTGTTCATCGCCGTACCAGCGCTGGGGCAAGGCGGCGGAACGCATACGACACTTGACCAAGTAAATCAGGCGGTGCGGGAGGCCCGAAGACTCTGTGAAGATCAAATTGGAAAAGATGCGGTTCCAGGTCTCGCCATTGCCGTCGTATTTCAGGATCAAGTCACCTATGCAGCGGGCTTTGGGGTGCGAGATGTCAATACCCGGGAACCGGTGAATGTAGATACTGTGTTCCAGTTGGCATCGTTATCCAAAGCGATTGGCTCAACCGTCGTAGCGGAACTTGTCGGCGAAGGCAAAATCTCCTGGGACTCCAAAATCAGCGATATCGATCCTAATTTTGCGATGTACGATCCCTGGGTGACACGCGAAATCACGATTCGTGATTTCTACGAGCATCGCAGTGGCCTACCTGCATACGCAGGCGATTCGCTCGAAGTTCTAGGATTCAACCGAGAGCAAATCTTGCATCGTTTGCGCTATCAAAAGTCCAACACCAGTTTCCGTTCTCACTTCGCCTATACCAATTTTGGCGTTACCGAGGCCGCCGTGGCAGCAGCCAAGGCGTATAACCTGACCTGGGAAGACGCCGCAGAGCAAACGCTCTACCAACCACTCGGCATGAGTTCTACCAGTTCGCGTTATGCCGATTTTTCTGCGCGGACGAACAAAGCATCTGGCCATGTACTGGTCGATGGCAAGTGGGCCCAAAAATATAAGCGCGATCCGGATCCGCAATCCCCGGCTGGCGGAGTCAGCTCATCGGTCAATGACCTTGCCAAGTGGATGCGTTTGCAGCTCGCGGACGGGCAATTTGAAGGCCGACGGATCGTCGACGAAAAAGCGTTAGCAGAAACCCATTCACCGGAAATTTTAATAGGATCCAATCCACAGAACGGGTTGCCTATGTTTTATGGGCTTGGTTGGTTCGTCAGTTACGACCAAGCAGGGCGGTCGCTCCTTTGGCATAACGGAATATTCACATCGGGAGCGGCTACCATCGTAGAGCTAGTTCCGTCCGAACATTTGGGCATTGTTGTCCTCACCAACGCTTTCCCGCCTGGCGTTGGGGAAGGGCTCGCTTTTACGTTTACCGATGTCGCTTTGTACGGGAAGGCCACTCAGGATTGGCTCGCATTTTTCAAAAAGGTGTATGCCAACGTGGCTGCGCTGGGTGTGGGAACCGACTACTCCAAACCGCCCGCGGCACCCGCATCGGCATTGGCGACCGGCGCGTACGTCGGGACCTACACCAACAACTTCTATGGAGAGATTCAGATCATCGAACAGGGCGACGGACTCGCCATTGTCGAGGGCCCTTCCAAGTTGACTTTCTCCTTAAAGCATTATGACCGCGACCTATTCACTTGTGACAACACCGAAGGCGAAACGACCGGAGTGACCTTTGCTATTGGTGCGGACGGGAAGGCGACGACAGTGGTGGTTGCGGACCTCAACTTACATGGCGACGGGACTTTTCAACGCCGGTCCGCTGAGGACAAATGAACTGAAACCGCCCCAATGCGAATACTCCGTCGAGTGATATGGTGGCTCGCGTTCGTGATCCTCTGTTTCGTAACCGCTTGGGCAACTGCAGCCATTTTCTTCGATCTTCCGGCACGTAACCTGAGTGTGCCAGCCGCCACTATTTACGTAGCCTTAGTAGTAGCTATTCTGTTCTTTCTGAGGTTCAGGTGGGTTTCGCTGGGGTTTTGTTTCGTTTTATTTGCCGGCGTTCTTTGTTGGTGGTGGTCAATCCAAGCGACTGGCAAACGCGACTGGCGGCCGGATGTTGCCGAAACCGCCTGGACAGAAAGAGACGGAGACAAGATCACCATTCACAACCTGCGAAACTTTGATTACGAGCCGGGGCAGCCGGCCAAGCCCCGGTGGGAGACTAAGGTCTTAGATCTTAGCCAACTGCAAGGAGTGGATCTTTTTATTAACTTTTGGGGATCGACTATGATCTGTCACCCGATAGTGAGCTTTCAATTCGGGCCGACCGATCACGTAGCCATTTCGGTTGAGACCAGGATGGCCCAAGGCCAGACCTATTCCATGATTCGCGGTTTCTTCAAACAGTTCGAGCTGATCTACATTGTCGCCGATGAACGCGACGTGATTAGGGTCCGAACGAATTACCGGCACGAACAACTCTACCTTTATCGAACCAGCATTCGACCAGAACGAGCCCGAAGCCTATTCCTCGATTACCTGAAGAGCGTTAATGCCATCCACGTGCGACCGCATTTCTACAACGCGGTAACAGATAACTGCACGACTAATGTGCGAACGCATACCGCAGCCACAACGGTAAAACCTGCTCCCTGGGATTGGCGAATGTTGTTGAACGGAACCGTAGACGAATTGGTGTACGAAAACGGAGGATTCGCCAGCCACCTCCCCTTTGCTGAGCTCAAACCGATGTCGCTCATCGACGCCAAGGCTCAAGCTGCGGACCAGGCTCCCGATTTTTCTGAGCGGATCCGAGTCGGTTTGCCAGGATTCGACTAGAAAGGGTTGGGAATAACCGAATGCGCTTTTTTTGAGGCGAGGCTTGAGCCCGAACGCTCGAGAGTCGCTAAATGCAGACGGAGAATTCGTTTCAATTCGGCAATGGTCTGAGGAAGAGCAAAGGAGCCGTGAGGGCCCGGAACGATCAATTCTGATTGGGCGCCCGCAAGATGCGAGCTCCAATAGGGAACCACACCGTCCGAACTGTTGGGGGTATCACCGCGACCCCGATCGCCAATGATCGAGTAGTACGGAACAACAATTGGAAGCTTATCAAGAGCGTGAAGAACAGGGTTTCGCGGAGAAAGACCGTTGATCCCGGTCGGTGGGTGTTTCAAGCCGATATTCTTTAAGACTGAACCGGTGATTGCCTCGCCAACATGACTCACGATGGTCCTGGGAATACGAATGAGACCGACGCCGATCGAACCAATCCAGTTAGTCGCGAGATAACTGCCGCGGTGAGGTACACAGATGAAAACGATCCTTTCGACGTGCGGGGTGGGATCGAAGATCAGCGCTTTTTTGGCTAAATTATCCGGCGGCGTTGTCGCGTAGAGGCGATCCGCGTCATTCTGGAACACCGCGTTCCATAGAACCCGCTCGGTGCGCACCGCTTGCAGGTGGGCAAGTAATCCACCCATACTATGAGTGATGAGAACCATGCCCTTGCTGCGAGGATAGAGTTGATAAATGCGCTCTAAGCTTTCCCGAAGCCGGAGAGCGGACACCAGTATGGGGTCGCCCGTCGGATAAGCGAAAAGCCAGAACTGAAACCGGCCCCGCAACTCCGGATCGGACTGGATTGCGCTGATCGTCGGAACCCACATCTGGGGGATCGACAACAGGCCATGGATGAAAACGACCGGGATCTGGTCAGGGTCATAGGGTTCGACCAGATAGAGTCCCGTTTGTTCCCGGTATCTTTCCGGGTCCATCATTGCTTGGAGACCCAAGAACGTCGGATTTGGGTAATAAGTGTAGACGGCCGCGAAGTCAGCGCCCAAGGGTCTCTGCGTACCGGCGATCCGAATCGTTTCTTGTTTCGCCGGATCATAGAGGCTGAAGGTCGCGTCGCGCTTGTCCGACATAGCTTTAGCGACGCCCGAAACACCATCGCTCTTAGAACCGCCCTTGGGAAAGTCGACCGTGGCGGTCACCGGGACCGCGAGGCCCAGGCGAGGTAGAAAGAATTGCCTGGGATCAGGCGGTTTATGGACTCCCACTAACAAACCGCCCCAACCACTGGTGCGTCCCGTTTCAACAGCGAGTTTCCTATGCAACTGTTGCGGGGTACGGAAAAAGTCGAAGTAGCTCGGGTCCCACGTGCCGGCCTCACGCGAACCGGCTGCGAATTCCAACCTGTAAGTGTGATCGCCCGATTGAATGGTCGTAGTCCGATTCCACAGCTGGTTACTAGACCGCAGTAAGACGGCCATTTCCTGGCAGGCCCGGTTGTAAGTTAGCCGGGCGTCTGTCGCCTCGTCGCCGGATGTACTGCTCACCAGGGGTAACGCGGTATAGGCTGCATCCAGGTAATGTCCTACGGCGGTCTTTGGATCAGCTTGTGTTCTGCGTGCTTCATCCAGACTTAGCTGGGCTCCCGAAACTGGCAGGTTGCGGTTCGACGTTTGCTGCGTGACACACCCGCTAGAGATTGCGAGGCAGCATATAAGCAAGAGAAATCGACTTAGCTGCCGACACGGGCTTCTACCATTCATCGACGTTAGTGCGCAGGCCATTGGTATGAGACGTGCTGGACGGAGCCGCTAGACCACGTTTAACCATAAGAAGCGACTCGTGCACGAACGCTGCCATCTTTAGTCAATCAGGGGAATTGGACCTTGGTCCAGTGTTTTCGTAAACTTTGCTCAAGCTCGGCAAGAATCGAGCGCTGGATTTTGGTCCTATAGTGCGAGATTACCGTTTCGTTAATCTGTTTCCACGAAGGGCCAAGGTGTTGCTGGATTGAGGGATGGAAAGCTCCGGAAGGGGAATTGGTTTCAGTTGCCAAAAATCATCCTCGAGGTAGAGTTCACCGGCGGAATCGAAGCCGTCCGACGAGAGGATTGGCTGTGCAGAAACTCATCGCAGGCATTGTCGATTTTCGAGAGCGGATGTTGCCGCAGTATGCACAACGCTTCAAAGAGCTCGCACTCCGCCAGACGCCTGATGCCCTGTTTGTGACCTGTTCAGACAGCCGCGTGGTGCCGGACTTATTGGCCTCGACTCACCCGGGCGATCTTTTCACGATGCGGAACGTTGGCAATCTCATACCACCTGCGACCGCCGATGGGATTTCGATTGGTGACCTCTCCGAGGCAAGCGCGATCGAGTACTCGGTGCTTGTTCTGAGGGTTCCGAATATTGTCATTTGCGGACACTCCGAGTGTGGGGCGATGAAAGCCGTAATGGCGAACAACCCACGGCCCGAGACCCCAAACCTTATCAAGTGGCTTCACCACGCGCGCGCTGCGGCGGTCCGCCTAGAGCACGAAGGCGCGCTCGACGGGAAGTTGAAGCCGCACGATCAACTCTCACAGCTCAATGTGTTGGTGCAGCTCGAACACCTTATGTCTTACGCGATCGTCCGCGACAAAGTATTAGCCGGAACCCTTCGATTGAGCGGGTGGTGGTTTAACGTCGCATCCGGGAGTATGTGCGCGTATGACCGCGCAAGTCATTCGTTCGAAGTTATCGACCGGCAGATGGCCGATCGCTTAATCGCGCACCTCATCACGCCTTGAAGTTTAAAATTCTTGCTGTGTCCCTGAAAGTTCTGAAAACAATGTCCTTGATAGGGACAGGTCAACTGTCGGCCGCCCAAGGATGTCGTTATGCAGCCGCACCACTATTGACCTGTCCCCTCTTGACATTCTCGGCCCGGATGTCGGTTTTATCTGTTTCGAACCACCCGGACGAAGGGTTCGCCTAAAAAGGCGACGGAGGGTCGAGAAATAGGGGTCGCGTCTTACTGATAGGATCAATGTTGACGTCGTCCACATCGCCTCAGATCCATCCATCCTTTTAACTCCGAGTTTCCCATGATCATCATTCCAAAACGTATGACTGCCCGGATGCAGGAACCATTTTGTCTGTTCCTCATCGGTATGCGGATCAATCGACCGCTCAAAATTCAAAAATGGTTGCCGGTTTTCAGCGCGATGCCTCGAATGATGCAGGAGTTGTATCGACACCCAGAGCTTGGCTTTATCAGCGGCCATTTTTGGTTCGGCCGAACCACGATCGCCGTTCAATACTGGAAATCGTTCGAGGCGCTTACCCGCTATGCAAAACAGCCTGACCTAGCTCATTTGCCTGCCTGGGCGCAATTTCGTCGAAATATCGGCAACAGCGGCGACGTCGGCATCTGGCACGAAACCTATCTGATCGCGCCAGGCCAAAACGAGAACATCTATCACAACATGCCCACCTTCGGCCTCGGCCAAGCCAGCCAACTGGTCGAAGCGAGCGGGCGCCTGGAGTCTGCCGAAGGACGTGTGTCGCCAGAGACGGGGCATAGCCGGCCCGATCAGGAATCGCCACCGGTTAAGATCGACTAGCGTCCGTCGCGCCCGATGTCCTTTTTGGCCCGTCCCCACCGCAGCGAACGGTTCTGCATGGGGACAGGTCAACTGTTGTCCGTCCCAAAGTTGTCGTTGTGCAGCAGCCCACTGTTGACCTGTCCCTGATTGGATATTTGGCGTATGATGTAGGGACGAAAGGCCCCGATTCGCATGAGCGCCCTGGCTTCGCTGCTCGAATCTGCTCGGAAGATATGAAAACAATCCCCTTTGTTTTCCTGACGCTCTTTTTCATTTTAGCGTTCGACTCCAGGTCCAGCGCCGCTTCTGTCAGCGGCAAGGTGGTTGAAATTCATTATGGCGCCGGGACAGCGAACCCGGCCAATCAGGTAATCGTTACGCTCTACCGAATGAATACATACCTGGACCGTCCCGACGGCCCGAAATTAGGAAGTTTTATTACGAAGATCGATGGCCTCTTTCATTTCGAGCATATTCCGAAGGGCGAATACATGCTCCATGTTCAGGGCGCCAAGTCTTGGGGACCGGAACTGGGGCCGGAACTGGATCGACGCATATCGATTCTCAAAGACGACGAGGCAGTAGAACCTGAGACGATCGTCATAGACTACAAAGACAGTCCGCCCTGAGTGAGAGGACCTAATAGATTCGTCTCCTTGCGTCTCTTCCACGCCGAAAAAAGCTCGCATTCTGTCTCAAAAGATATCTAAGGGAATTGAAGGAGGCTTTAGAAGTAAGGGACGTAGCTTGAGCATTGGACATTTGCCAAAGCAGTTCTCCGTGATTGAAACGTCCAAAGTTAAGATAGGTCGCTTCTATAGTTCGTCCCTTCTATAGTTCGCATGCGCGATTACCAATTGATATGTTTGTTGGTGGCCGGTTCTAACTACTCCCCCCGAAAGGAAAATTAAGATATGCCGTTGAATGAAACCCAAAGATCGCTTGCGATGGCTCAAATCGTCACCGGTCTTCTCTCCCGCAGCGGCGCACGTCGTCTGGATAACGAGACCTTAGCCCACGAAGCGCGTGAGCTTCTCGTCGCGATCGAGACCGAAGCCGCTCTTCCCAAGCAAAAAATAAGACGTCGTGACATCCCGCGTACCCGACTGTAACGATTCTCCACAAAAAACGCTCTAGAAGGAGGCTAAATTGGGGACAGGTCAACAGTCGGCAAGAGTCTGTCGCTATCGACCGTATCATGCCGGCAACCGGCTCAATCAATAATTGACCTGTCATTCTGCCGCTGGGGCATGCATAGTCGTGCGAGTGGCCGGAACGTAGGGCGCGTGATGAGGGGGGTACTTTTCCCTCGAAGCTGACCTGGAGAACAAGTCACCTGGGACTAAGGTCCAATAGCGCTACCAAGCCCGGCCGGCGATAACTGCTAGGAGCCCACAGCAAATGAATCATGAAGGCAATTGGCTGCTCCCCAGTGGTGGCGGAGCGCAGCGGAATATCAGGCGGCGGGTCATCTCTCTTGCTATTTGGATCGCAGGTTGCACTCTGCTATTCAGTCCCTGCGCTCCGGTTCACGCCGGATGGCTAGAAGCGGACGTCGACTTCTCGAATTACGATGTGCCGTTATTCCAGCAGATCGTCAACCGCATCAAGGCCAAGGTTGCAGCCCGATTGGGAGAGGGCGTAAATACGCAGGACCGCTATTTTATTGTTCCGTTCGCTTTCCAAAAAAGGTGGAATAATCCGCAGTTTTCGCACTCGTTCATCTCCGTGATCCGCGTGCTCGGCGACGGCAAACAACCAAACCTCAGTCCGGGACTCCGGCGCGGGCGATTCAAGAACCGAGATTTTGAAGCATTTACCATCAGCTGGGTGCCTCACGATTATGGTACTAATCCGGTGTGCGTTTTCGATGGCTTCGGCAGTCGGATTTTTCCAACCTGGAACAAATGTCCTATTGTCGTCGGGAGAGACTTCAGGCTGGCTGAGACACTGAAGGTCGCGCTGAATGACAAAAGTTCCGTCGGCATGTGGGGACCCTACGAGATCAGGAAAGAAGCGTTTGAGCTTGGCGTGAAGCGGATGCTTTTGCTCGACGGAGGAACTATCAAATATAAAGCCGATGACCGCCTTACTCGTAAGGATCAAGTCGCGATCAATTGTTTCCATGCGATGGCGAACTTGGAAGAACTTTATCCTAACGGCGGATTTCTAGGGTCGGGATTTAGGATGTGGGGAATCAATGGCACCGCCCGAGTTCTGATCGAATACACCAAGGCGGTTCGTAACAGAGGCCTGCTGCTTGAGCCGGTCGATATCAAAAAAGATCTCTACGGATTTGTGTACGCCCCGGAGAGGAATAGCGGTGGCCTCTACGATCCTTTTCCGAACGCATCTGCGTACCACCAGTAGGAATTCGTCCAATCGAAATGCGGCAAGTCTCAAAGACATCCGAGCCGCGGTTCGCAGCGAAGCGTGTGGCTGCGCTGCTACATTCTCTGATCGGGCGACGTCATTCACTTCTCTGCCTCGCAGCATCGGCGATATCACGAGCCACGAGCGCGGTCCAGCCGGTCTGGTGGCTTGCGCCTAGACCTCGACCGGTCTCGCCGTGGAAATATTCGTGAAAGAGGACAAGTTCGCGCCAATGCGGATCAGCTGCGAATCGGAGATCGTCTCCGTGACACGGGCGCCGTCCTGCGGCATCCGGCAGAAAAATACTCGCCAACCGCGCACCAAGTTCGTTCACGACTCCTTGAAGATTCATCATACGACCCGAACCAGTAGGACATTCCACCTGCAACTTATCGCCGTAAAAATGGTGGTACCGCTCCAGTGCCTCGATCAGCAAATGGTTGACAGGAAACCAAATCGGTCCGCGCCAATTCGAGTTGCCGCCGAAGAGGTGAGTGCGGGATTCGCCGGGATCATAGTCGACGCGATGCTCTACGCCTTCCGCTATAAAGACGCACGGACTTTTCTCGTGGAACTTCGATAGGGACCGGATTCCATAAGGCGAGAGAAACTCACTCTCGTCGAGCATATAACTCAGCAGGCGCTGCAAACGCTCGCGCGCCGGAATCGCCAGTAGAAATCGTTGACTGTCGCCGTGCTCGTAAAAGCTGATATTGTGAGCAAGATCGGGACGGTGGTTTATGAACCAGGCCGCCCGTTTGTAGAAACCTGGAAGTTTCTTGATTGTTTCCCCCTCCAGGACTTCGGTCGCGATCAATGGCAACAGTCCGACCAGGGAGCGTGTCTTGAGTGGGATGGCGCTCTGATCGGTCCGCAGCTGGTCGTAGTAAAAGCCGTCCTCTTCGCTCCAAAGCCCGCTGCCGCCGAGTTGGTTCATCGCATCTGCGATCTGGACGAAGTGCTCGAGAAACTTCGATGCCATGTCCTCATAGGCCCGATAAATACGCAGTCCTTCGCCAACCGCCAGCTCCAGCGCCATCGAAAGCATTGTGGCGCAGTAAAACGCCATCCAGGCGGTGCCATCGGCCTGCCGGAGGACGGCTCCGTTTGGCAAGACCTGAGAGCGATCGAACACGCCGATGTTATCCAACCCAAGGAAGCCGCCCGAAAACAGGTTCTCACCGTTCGCATCCTTACGGTTCACCCACCATGTGAAATTGAGCAGCAGTTTCTGAAAGACGCTTTCGAGAAAGTCGCGGTCCCGTGCGCCCCGCTCGCCCGAGATTTTATAGACGCGCCAGGCGGCCCAGGCATGCACTGGTGGGTTCACGTCCCCAAAGGCAAACTCGTACGCCGGAATCTGGCCGTTCGGATGCATGTACCATTCCCGCAACAGTAGAATCAATTGCTCCTTGGCGAACTCTGGGTCGATATGAGCCAGCGGGATCATGTGGAATCCAAGGTCCCATGCGGCGAACCATGGATACTCCCACTTGTCCGGCATCGAAATGATGTCGCGGCTATAAAAATGACTCCAAGCTTTGTTGCGGCCCTGCAGCCGACCGGTGGGCGGCGCCGGACCGGACGGATCGCCGCTAAGCCAATCCTGAACGATGTAGTGATAGAATTGTTTGCTCCAGAGCAGCCCTGCGGCGGCTTGGCGTACCACGCCCTGCTCGATACTGTTAAACTTTATCCTGTACAGAGAGCCGTAGTACTCATCAGCCTCACGCATGCGTTCGGCGAACACCGCGTCAGAGTCCGGAGCCTTCGTCGAAGCCTCCTGCTCATTGAAAAGCCGCAAGGAGATGGTTTGCGTGGAATAGGATGGGATGCGCAAAACATAGTGGAGAGCTGCCTTCGTGCCGGTCTTTGCTGGATTGACGGCGCCGTCCTTACCGTGAATAACGTAGTCGTGAAATGCGTCCTTAAAAAACGCGTGGTCGGGCCCGAGATTGTACAAGCGGCGCGTGTTCGTGTCATTCTCTGTAAAGAGCGCAAGCGGACGGGGAGAATCCGGGGTCGTCCCGCTATCGAGCAGATAATGGCCGAGCGATTCATGATGGAGCGAGAGACTGTCGGCGCCTGCCCACGTAATCCTCGGTTTAGTGGCACTGCGTTCATCGATCGCGCCCCATGACCAAGTGTTGCGAAACCAGACGGTCGGTAGCAGGTGAAGCGTCGCTGCCTCGGCGCCGCGATTGGCCGCAGTGAGGCGGATCAGGATGTCGTTAGGCCCGTTTTTTGCATACTCGGCCGTGATATCGAAATAACGACTGTCGTCGAATACGCCGGTATCCAAAATCTCGAATTCAGGATCGTCTTTGCCCCGGCGTCGATTCTCCGCCACCAGCTGCGCGTATGGGTACTCGGCCTGCGGATATTTATAAAGCGCCTTCATGTAGGAGTAAGTCGGCGTCGCGTCGAGATAGAAGTATTGCTCCTTCACATCCTCTCCATGATTCCCTTCCGGACCCGTCAAGCCGAAGAGGCGCTCTTTCAGAATCGGATCCTTGCCATTCCACAACGCCAATGCGAAGCAAAGCCGGCATTGACGATCGGCGATGCCGAGCAGTCCGTCTTCCCCCCATCGGTAGGACCGGCTTCGAGCATGATCGTGCGGGAAGTAATCCCAACAACCGCCGTCTGGGGAGTAGTCTTCGCGCACCGTGGCCCACTGGCGCTCCGATAGATAAGGTCCCCAACGTTTCCAGTTTGCCTCACGCTGCGCATCGGCTGTAAGACGCGCCTTCTCGGCATTGCTCATGCCGGTGTCAAACTCCCCTTCACCGCGAGTGCCCATCATGTAACGCGTGCGATACTGGTCACGCCGTTGTCGAGAAACCGCCTCGTCTTCCAACTTGCCCAGCGGCGGCACCGTTACCAACACCAGCACTCCGCTGCCCCAAGATCTGCTGACCATGCGCTTCGGCCCGCGCGAACACGACTTTGTACACCTGGCAATAAGGATCCTTGGCTAACAGCGTTCCCTTCGCGCTGTAAGTTCGCACAGGACATCCGCCGTGGCAGATCGATAGGTAGCGGCAGGCCAGGCAGTCTTCATGCTCCATTAGATGCTTCGGCCGCTCCACGAAATCCTGCCGCGCTCGACTGGTTTTTAGCATCCGCGTAAGGTCGGGTTCGCGGAACATATTACCAAAGAAGTATTCGGGATAGCTGGTAACCCAGCAATCGCACTGAGCAACCGTCCCTCTGGCGTCCACTGAGATAAATTGATTGGAGCAGTTCTCTTTCCAGATACAGGGTAAACGTGCCGGTCGGCCGACGAAGTGATCAATCAAGGCATCGAACGGACCCAGCGATACACCAGCGTCGTAGCCTTTCTGTATCCAGATATCAAAGAGCTCACCGAGAAACCGGGCCAGTTCACCATTATCGAGTTGAAAGCCGCCTTCGACATCTTTCGCCGGGCCACCGGCAAACGGGGTATTCACCTGGAAATCATCGAGACCAAGGTCCTCGGTGAAGTACCGATAGAACCTCTCCGCGCCGGCTTCCAGACTGGCTTTATGGAGTACGGCAATGACCCCGATCTTGATGCCTGCTTCGCGTGCTTCGTGCAGCCTTTTAGTCCAAAGTTTAGTGTAAGCTTCCGCACCGCTCTTGATAAGCTTCCGATGGACATTGGGATAGTCCATCGACGTTCCGACGGATCCGTTAAACATCCCATGGATTACCCTATTCCACGATGGTGAATAGCTAATAAGATTCGTTTGTAGATAGTGAACGAATTTGCGTCCTTTCTCCGCGGCAGCGCGTCCCATAAGATTTCCAGCGTCTGCAAACCAGTCGGGACCCATAATCATCGCTTCTCCGCCCTGCCAATAGATCTCGCAAACTTCGATATTCTCATGTTCGAGATGGTCAAGCAGTCGCCGAGTTAACAACGGGAGCAACGCCGGTGAAAGTCGATGCGGTTCCTTGTGCTCAAAGCAGTAATCGCAGGCGACGTTGCACTCTGACGTCGGTAGGAGGATCACGCTGAAGACTCGTCCGTTCATCAGTAGGGACTCCGGTTATTCTACGGGCGACGCCAGGGGTCCAACCTTCGCCAGCTCCTCTGTTTGATCAGCACGATCTCGGTTGGCAAGCTCGTGACCCATCTCATCGGCAGCAGCCTTTATGGCGAAGAACAACTGTTTGACTCCTCCGCAATCGTAAGCGGGATCCGGCCACTTGAAGTATCCTTGGCAGATCTCTTGGAAAGGACAAGTCACACACTCGGCGTCTTGCTCCAGTAGGCGTCTAAACCAAGCCTCCACAAAAGTCGTGGACGAGAGATCCGATGACGGAGAACTGAAGCCGCCGGGTAATTCAAAGCCGACGCCCACTCCTCGACGCAGAAATAAAGCTGGGTCTTCTTCAAGAATCATCCAGAGCGAACCGTCGCCGGTGCCGCACATGGCAGCCAACACCGAATGGAAGAACTCTACCGGCGCTTCCACCATCGGATCACGAAGGTAGAAGGTTACCGCCTCGGTCAATTCAATTAGTACTTCAGGAGATGGTTGCCCCGGCAGTAATCGCACCGGCAGTCGCAATGCGATAGCCACCTTGACGGCTCTAAGAAACCCGGGCGAGGCAGGCATACTCACCCTGACGTCACGGACGGCAAAGACGTCGACCAGTCGATACAAATCGGAAAACTGCGAACCGGGATCCGTAATGAGGACATCCAGAGGAACATTCGATGTGCTTTGCGCCGCCGGGATCCAAGCATCCTGATCGCTGAGCAACTCCTCTACTTGGATCCATTGTAAGCTAGCCGGGGCATTACTAAGCCATTGGCTAAGTTCAGCCCGGCTCCTGACGATGGCGACAAATGGGCTCCCACCGTGGCCGGACGCTAAATCGGACCGCAAGAAAAGAATGGGCCAATCGGGTTCTAGCGGCGCGCTATTGTACCCATCATTTACCAGCGGTTGATCCATGAACCTCCGCCGCCATAGTACCGGCGGTTAATCCAGCCGCCACCACCCCCGCCGCGACCATTCAACCAGCCACCACCGCCACCCCAGCCTCCCCGGCCGTTGATCCAGCCGCCGACGCCCCCGCCAGCTCGCCGATTCACCCAGGCGCCAGCCTGAGCCGCCGGTGGAGATGCCAGCCAAGCGCCGCCGATTATTGCCGCCGCAATTGCGGCCCCTGACCATTTGCCCAGGCTTTGTAGAAACCACCGGCGTCCGAGCAGTTCCTGATTGTCACCTGAGCCGGTTGTTCCAGCAGAGTGCTCACTTTTCATAACCGTAAAATCGGCCATTTGTTAGGCGTCTTCCTTGCCCGTTGCCCCTGTCAACGTTGAGAAATGCATGGCAGCGATCCGCCATTTGCCGGCCTCTTTTGCGACGGTAAGGGATAGGTTGATGGGGTAGGTGAACTCTTTCCCAGCCTTTTCGCCCGAGATATTTCCGGACGTCATCAGCCAACCCATGTCAGTGCCAACCGCCGCTATTTTGAATTGGTATTCGTACTTTTGTTTTCCCTCGTCGAAACCCTGGAAGAAGTGCTGATAAGCAACTTTGATCTCATCCGGACCGGACCAGATCTCTCCGGGACCGGTTCCCATGATAGCGGCCTTTTCAGTCAGGCATGCCATAACCCCCTCGAGGTTATGGTTAGTGAAGGCTTCATCGTGCGCCTTTAATAAAGCGCGAATCGGCTCTATCTCTGGATTTTCGGATGTCTCCGCATTCACTGCGGTAGGCAGCGTGGCAGCAATGCTAACGACCCCGGCGATAATTGCTTCTCTTCGGTTCATAACATCATTTTCTGGCGATCCCGAAAGTGTTTCTCGTTCGCAGTGGCCGATTCCTTAATCGAAAACGACTGCATCATCCTGTTCTTGAGCCGGCTGGGGACCGCTTTGCAAGATTTCCCCAAGAAGGCGCGCCCTCCAATATCTATTGCAGCGCGTTGTAAGAGCTTTTGTGTATGGCAAAAGAGGCTCAGATTTTGACAACTTTCTAAACTCGAATACACGCTTATGTCCGTAAGAACATATGTGTGGCACTGAATCGTAGACTCGTTTTCGATTACAATCGCGTAGCGTACGCCAAAGATGATCGACGCAGAGAATCCGCTCTCTGTTGCAGAATTGGTGAGACTCACCGAACACGCAGGAATCCGCCGCGGAACTGCGGGATAGGACTAGGGCCTAATATCCGGTACGCAGCCGGAATAGTACGACGCTACCAGTTCGGTTCCGACCGAGGTCGAAGCTATAAAATCTTGAAGTTTCAGACATAGTCGCCATGCTGGCGGGAGATTTTGTTGCAACGATGGAACCTCCCGCCTTACCCAACGTAAAGGGACGTTCATCGAAACGGCGGTGGAAAAGTTTTGCCTGCTATCTTCCTCTGGCAACCATCGGACTGCAGATTGCCTGGGGCGTATTACTTTTCGTGGCGTTGATCTTCGCAGTCGGCGATACTCCCTACAGAAACACCCCAAGTAATCAGCATCTATTCGAATTCATCGGGGCATTGCCCGCGATAGCAGGATCGATTTTCGGAGTAATCGCGATGGTCTGTCGTTGGCCACAAAACCCGGTCGATTGGATAGGTCTCATCGGGGGCACTATCGTTTGTTCTGTTCTTGCTATCTGGCTCGGAGGTTTTTTGTAACTTTAAGTACCAATTGTTGATGACAATGGACAAAGACGTAGAACACTTAAAGCTACTCTCGATTTTCTATTATATCGTGGGCGGGCTGGCCTGCTTTTGTGGACTGTTATGGATACTATATATCGTATCCGGCGTCATTCTGGTAGTCGCGTCGGGATCTATGGCAAGTGACGATCGCATGGGAGCATCTATCGGCGGCGTCGCGGCCGCTATCGTCGGTCGTCTTGCGACTCTAGCGTGCGGTAGTTGACTACCTGGCATTCTTTGTTCCGGCTGCCGGAACTATTGTCTAGATGGCGTCGCCGAGCTTCCGCGATCCGACGAACAATGTTGTCGTTCCTCGCACCAGGCATATCAGAACACAACTTCCGGCACTGCGCAGTCACCGATCTAATGGAACCGGATCGCATTGTGATTGGATCGAACAGCCAGCGGGCGTTAGCGATTATGGAAAAGGTTTACGCGCCGTTTTCGGCGCCAATTATGGTGACGGATGTCAAGAGCGCTGAGTTGATAAAGCATGCGGCCAACTCGTTTCTTGCGCTCAAAATTTCTTATATCAACGCGGTGTCCGCAATTTGTGAGACCACTGGAGCAGATATTGAACAGGTCGCAGAAGGGATTGGGGCGGACAAACGAATCGGAAGGAGCTTTTTCAGCGCCGGTCTGGGATATGGAGGGTCTTGCTTTCCGAAGGACCTTGCCGCCTTCATTGCCATCAGCGAACAAATTGGCGAACCCTTCCAGCTCCTGCGCGAGGTCCAGAGAATAAACCGCCAGCAGCGCGAACGCTTCGTAAAGAGATTACGCGACACTTTGTGGGTGTTAAAAGAGAAGCGAATCGCAGTTTGGGGTCTTACCTTTAAACCACATACCGACGACGTTCGCAGTTCGGTGGCCGTCGATCTGGTAAACGATCTTATTCGGGAAGGCGCCCTCGTGACCGCCTACGACCCAAAAGGCAACCAAAAGGTTCAAGAGCTCAATCTTTGTCCAGGAGTTCATCTGGCCAAGTCCGCGCTCGAGGCTGTGCAGGATGCTGAAGCATTAGTCTTAGCAACGGAATGGCCCGAGTTCAGTGAAGCGGATCTCACAGAGGTATATCAGCGGATGCATATGCCAATCGTTTTCGACGGAAGGAATCTATTCGATCCGGCTACCATGCGAGATCTCGGTTTCCAATACTTCGGCATCGGGCGTCCGTTGGACGACCCCGGCGACAGTAACCGGAATAGTAACGGCACAAGCACGCGTGGCGACCTCGTTGCCCTCCGCTCTAACTGACCATCCTCAGCACGCCGCGGACTCTCTCGGAAAATTGGTCTAGCCGCGGCGGCGATCAATTACTCTTCGCCATCGAAGTAGTCGACGGCTTTTCCCTTCAGAACCGGCCCATTCAGATTCGAGGGTAATCCCCATTTGTCGCTGTCCGGATAATAACAGGTTTCACCCACCGGATTGTCAGCGATGATGTAAAACACGAGTTCTTCACTGCCGTCGTTGATGATTTGATGAGGCTCGCCGGGAGCGCAAAAGACGGCATCGCCGCTGGTTAGCTCAGTTAAACCCTGGGGCGTTCTGAATTTGCCGGATCCGGACAAGATCAAGTAGAGCTCTGATTGGCTAGAATGAGCGTGGTACGGACAAGGGGAAATGCCCGCGGGTACACGACAGAGTTCCAAGTCGAAGGGGTGACTATTCTGCTTCGAATCCGAATCCTTAATATGCCCAAGAGCCTGTGAAATGTTTTGGCTGAACGATCGGAAACGGCTGGCAGGTGAAGGTGGATTCTCTTCCACCGGCACCTGACAGAGATTTACTTTACGCATTGTGATCTGCTCCTCCAGAACAACGAGCTTTGCAATATGGGTTTTCAGGCTGGGACAAGGTCTCGAAGTGATTGTGGCGCCGCCTAACTTTCACCAACCGAGTTTCTTTAAACCATTTCCACTGAACGACACTTGATTTGGCGTGCTCAGCCGGGGTTACGTCTATAGGGGCTGTTGCCCAATAGCGCCTAATTAGTATGAGGATTTTGGGTTAGTAATTGGAAGGTTTGGCGAAGGGTTAGCTTGGCAAGAAGGAGGTTGAAATCGGGTGAAGGAGCCGGGTGAGCCAGCGGAGCAACTGAGTAAGGCGATAGGCTAGCGCAGGGTTGGTTTGGGAGAGATGCCTGAGGAGTTTTCTCAGGTTCTGTACCGTAGCAATGAGTAAGTCTTGGATAGCTTGCTTCCAAAGTCCACGCCAACGAGAACGCTTGAGCCCATGACGATTGGCGGCGTCGGCAAAGCTCCTTTCCATGAGATGTTGGCGGCGTTTAAGGTCGGCTTTAGCAGCCTTGGAGTTAGCAATTTTGCGAGCCTTTTCTAACCAGGCTTGATCCCGATGGCGGTGAATGGTGCGTCCGGTGCGGGAACGAGTGCACAAGGCGCGCAGCTTGCACACTAAACAGGTCCCCTTGGCGGTGACATATTCCCAGGTCAAGCGCTTGGGGTGTAAGCGCCTGGCTTTCATGATCTGCTTGGCGGGACAGAGATAGGTATTAGTCTGTGCATCGTATCTAAAATGCTCGTCGGAATAAATGCCCTCGCTTCGTCCCTTACCTCGGATCGACTCCCCCAGCAGCTTCACATGGGCTTTAATCCCCGCTTTTTGACAGCTAATCAGGTTGCTGACGCTGCCGTAACGCGCATCAGCAATCACAGTTCGCACTGCTTGATCGGTAGTATCTTCATGAGCTTCAATGAGCCTCAACAGTTGCGAGGCTTCGTCGACCGCACCGGTGGTGGTCTCTACGGCGGTGATGATCTCATGGGCATCGTCGACTACTCGATGAGTCTTATAGCGTAAGCGGCTCTTTAGGCCGGCGTGTCGAACTAGAGTCGCATCCGGGTCGGTCGTACTGCGGAACTGGCGATTGGTTTTGGAGTATTGGCCAATGGCAGAACCGCCGCTGCCGCTGTCCCCTGATGGCGGATCTTGGTCTTGGTCGGGTTCATCGAGCTTTTGCACTTGCTCTTTGGCAGTTTGCTCGATGGCATTGAGCGTCTCCGCAGACAGGGGCTTAACTGAACCCAGATTGGCATCGGCCTCCACTAGGCTCGCATCCACGTGGATCTTACGGCCTTCTACCAGACCAGCCTCCACGCACTGCTGCACTACCCGGCTAAATAGCGAGACAAACACTTCTTTACCCCAGCGCTTGCGCGCCTTGCTCAACACACTGTGGTCGGGAATCTGATCGTCTAGCCCATAGCCAAGAAACCAAAGGTAATCCAGCCGTTCAGGGATGATGCGCATCAGCTCCCGCTCGCTCTTGATATCATCCAAGAATAACAACAACATCATCCGGACAATCACTTCGGGCGGAACCGACTTGTTGCCTCTTCGCCCATAAGTGTGCGCTACCTCCTTACGCACAAAACTCAAATCTAACGCCGCCCTGATCCGCCGCAGTGGATGATCGTCCCGCACCCGCTTATCTAAATTGACCCGATAGCTCCAGATCGGAACCTGCGAGTCTTCTTCGTCCATCATGGGAACAATACACTATCAAATCTGTAACCAGCAAAGCAATACTATAATGGTTATTAATTGGGCAACACGCCCTTGAGAAAGCATCCGCAAGCCCGCGGACCTAATCTGCCGCCCCAGATACGGGGGCGTTAAGTCGTGGGCATCGTGCCACCGTCGACAATGTAATCAGCCCCGCTGATAAACGCGCCTCGATCTGAGGCGAGGAAGGCTACCAGTTCCGCCACTTCCTCGGGTCGACCGGGACGGCCGACGGGAATGCCCCCAAGCATCTCCACAATCCGTTGACGTGCAGCGTCCTTACTGATGCCACTGCATTTGGAAATGTCTTCGATCATCCCCTGCGCGCCGGAGGTCTCGATGAAACCGGGCGAAATCATCGTTACGCGCACTCCTTTCGGAGCAACACCCTTTGCGAGCCCCTTGCTGTAAGTAGTAAGGGCTCCCTTGGCGGCAGCGTAGGCGAGAGTCGAATTGGAGAACGGTAGACGATGAGCGACGGAAGAGATATGAATGACGACTCCGGACTGGCGTTCGATCATGCCGGGAAGGAAAGCACGGTCCAGGCGAACGGCGGCGAGCAGGTTGACCTCCAGTATTCGTTGCCAGTCCTCGTCGGAGAGCACCTCGCATCCGCCTGGTCTTGTTTCTGTTCCACCGACATTGTTCACCAATACGTCTAGCCCACCCCACTCTTGCTGAATGCGATCGACGACGTTTTGGACACCGCGGGCCGTTCCGAGATCCGCCTGTATAAACAGAGCAGGAGCCACGCCTGGAGCCGGCGCAGAGCGCGCGGTGGTGGCGACCGAGGCACCGCTCAATTCAAAACGACGTACGATCGCTTCTCCTACACCCTTCGTGCCACCGGTCACGAGAACACGCTTGCCTTTGAACTCATCGCCAAAAACGACAAAAGGATAGCGGTTGATCATATTCTCCCCAGGAAATTGTGATTCGACAAATGTTTGAGCCTAGTGGTCGGGTCGGTTAGCTGCTGAGTTTTAGATCGGGGCGTTCGACCAGCCGCCGCAGCATTGGCCCGAGGTCTGGCGCCTTATAGAACGGATGGCCGCGCAAGATTTCCGCACATTTTCCGTCCAGGATGTTGATGACCTCATGCGCCTTCGGTGCGGCTTCCCGCACCTCGCAGACTCGTTCGCGAACGAACAAGAGGTTCTGGGGATCGACGTGGCCTGCTTGTATGAAGCCACGGGTCTTCTTGGCACACCGGCAGGGGTTCGCGTGGTTTACCAGTCCGCACTTGTCGTTCATGAAGTTGCGCAGGTCTCGACGCGCACGGGCCAGACGTTGGCGAAAGTTGTCGGGAGTGATCTCCAAGAGCTCAGCGGCAACGGTGTCGCTTACACCGAAGATGGCACCGAGGATAAAGGTCAAGCGTTGCTCGCGGTCAAGGCAAAGAAGCATTCCGGAAGTACAGGAGATCATTGCCTCGGTCACCGACAGGTCCGTGTCCGGCGATGCGCTTTTTGGATCGGCCAGCTCTAGGTCTGGCGTGTTGTCGAGCGCCGCGCCGTAAAAGGCGAAATCCAATGACGCATGCTCGACGCGCCCGCGTTTCATATTGAGCACATGATTGAATACGATGCGGTAGAGCCAGGTGCGGAAGCTGCCGCGGCCCTCAAAGGATGCCAGCCGGGTGAGTACTTTGATGAGGATCTCTTGCGTGGCGTCCTCCGCATCCTGCGGATGGTGGAGCATGCGGACGGCGATGTTGTAAATCCAAGCTTGATGCCGGTGGACCAGATCTTCTAGCGCCTGGCGATCTCCCGAGCGGGCGCGCAGCACAAGGCTTTGATCCTCGTGGTCGGGGGAGTTGTCGGCTAGCGGGTTACTGATGACGCTCATATTTGTGTCTCCTCCTATATAGTGAGACACGCGCCGCGGCACACTGTGACAGAACTATACCGCCGAATCTGCTCACCGCCGGCGCACTGGCGAGTGGAGGCATCCCATTCCGCTTGGCTATCGGCTATTGGCTATCGGTCATGCGCGTAGCGCCCGGGACTAGCGCAGTTCCATGCCCTTTTTCACGGGCCAAATACTCCTCAACACGCAATAGATTTCCTTCGCCTGCGCGCTGAACCACTCGTAGCAACTGATCCATAGAAGAGACTTCCTCGAGTTGTTCCTTTACGAACCATTGCAAAAAATTGTCAGTCGTATAATCGGATTCGGCCTTTGCCGTTGAGATAAGTGTATTGACCTGGGTAGTAACGCGTTCTTCCTGTTCGAGTGAAAGTTTTACCGCCTCCTCTGCGGCAGCAAAATTTGCCTGCGGAGCAGGTACACCCGGGATCTCCACCCGAGCACCGGCGTCGAGCAGAAACTGAATGAACCGGAGGGCATGTTGTTTTTCTTCCTCTGCCTGTTTCCGGAAATGAGCGGCTAGTTCGGGTAAAGCTTCAGCGCCGAAATGCGCCGCAATCGCGTAATATTGCAACATGGCGCTGAATTCGTTACCGATCTGTTGGTTGATCAGGGGAACAATCTTTGGATGGGCGACCATGCGAAAAACCTCTTCCCACCGAGCGCGATTGCAATTGATTTTCTAGGTAGTGGCCGTCATGTCGACGTGCGGACCGACCCCTTTGGCTATCGGTCATGCACGTAGCGCTTGGTTTCCTGAACCTTAAATGTGGGTTCGATTCCCGCCGAGGACATGTTCAACGCCGGGAACGCCGTGATCGCCGACAACGCCGGGAACGCCGGGAACGAAGCTCGCGCGTGTGGACTGTTTTTGAGAGCGATCAAATTCGGAGTCATCTCATCACCCGCAGATTTGGATCGATCTTGCGGGCAACCTCAGCCTCGGGACTCTTTGGCTATTGGTCATCCGCGTAGCGTAGCCCAGCGTCAATACGCCGTTTTACGTATTGCGAGAAACAGCCGCATTCCGCTTTGTTTATACCATGAAGGTCGCGCTGAAATTGCTCGAATTGTCCGTCCAGGAAGACGAGCAAAAACCGCAACCAGCCCCAGCAATAACCAAGGAACAATATGACTTCTTTAAAGCGGTGTACGATGAGCACAAGGACCGAGCGAAGGCCCTCGAGAGCCGCGCTCAACTCTACTTTACAATTCAGAGCCTCTACTTTGGCTTCGTTATTCTAAAGTTTAGCGACCTATTCGGGTCAGGGAAACCGGGCGTTTCAATACCTGCGTCTTACCAATGGTTTCAAGTGATAGTAGCAACCTTCTTAGCTGTGGCTCTGCTTTTCACTCTTTGGGCCGTCCGCATGCGCGAGTACGAGACTACGTGCGATCCAACTGAAGCAGCGGCAGCGCTAGATGATGACAAGTCGAACGAACTGTTTTTTGCTCTCAGAATAGGCGATTTTGCAGTAGCCGCGAATCGCAACCGGCAACAAAACTTGCATGCCGCAAAGTGCCTGCAGGCGGCCTGTTGGTTTATGGTCGCGGCAGTTGCGACTCATCTACTGTTCTTTCTGTCTACCGCGGCCCTTTCGAATGGATTCGCAGTGACCAGTTTAACCAGTAAATTACCGTGGTTGCCAACCACCTTGCTTGTCATTCTCTTGGGCGTTGTCTGGCCCTTTTTGGCGTGGAACGAATCTAAAAGAAAAACTAAAAAATCATGAGCGACCAAGACGATAAATCCTCAAAACCGGAAGCAGAGTCAAAATCCAGCGATTCCGGACGATCCACTATGAAAGAAATACTCCGTGATCGAGAACAGCAAAAACATAAAGTCATGGAAGTGACGCAGCCAAAGGAAGATGAGCATCCCGATCTGTGAAAGTCACCATAACTGACAGTGACCTTATTCGTATTCACCCAAGTAATGCCGAAGAATCTCGTGCCACTCCGGTTCAGCGAGCCGCGCGAGCAAGCATCGGTTGATATATTCGCGTAACGGGCTCCCTTCCTTAACCCCAAAGCCATAGAGTTCTTCGTCCAAATGAATCGGCAGGACGATGAGTACGTTCTGATACTCCGTATGGATGCGATAATAAAGAATCGGGCCATCGTTGATGACCGCATCGATTTTGCCGCTCTTAAGCGCCGGCAAGAGCTGTCCAGCGGGCATCGTCTTGAACTTGAGATGATTCATTGCAGCGTACTGCGCAGCAGTCGTGTCCGGCGCCGTTCCGATGCTCAAGTCGCGTAGATCTTCCGGACTCTGGATCGCTTTCGGGCCGCCCAATTTCTCGGCCGTCAGCAAAGAAGCCATCGTTGCCGTGAATATGGAGATCATTACTAAACTAATGAACATCCACCCTATCGCTACGATCCGCCCGATCAATGTCCTCGGGTAAAGATCGCCGTATCCGACCCCTGTCATAGTCACGGCCGACCACCACACGGCCGAACCGATTCCCGGGAATCGTTTACCATGCCCTCCAAAGTGAGCGGCGTTCTTACGTCGCTCGCAAAGCCAAATTAACACGGCGGCCGCGAGCAGGATGCCCAGAATGAAAAGGACGATTTTTAACACGTGCCCTGAGAGCAATGCTCTTAGCAAAGGGATAACTAAATTCGAATTAGGAGCGGAATCCTTTGCCCGCATCGCGACTCGCAATCCGGAAGTGAAAAAACGGTGAGTAAAATCAATTTGCTCTTCGCGCTCCGCTGTCACGGTAATCGGGTCTATACAAACGTCGATCCAACCATTCATTAAGGCATTGAACCGGTCCGCGACCGGGATCTCCTTGAACTCAAAATCGACTTTGAGATCGGAGGCAATCTCTCGCCAAAGATCAACGCTGATGCCGGTCCACGACCCATCCGCTTGCCGCATATCGAAGGGCGCCGCGGTATACACCCCAACCGTTAGTCTATGCCAAACGGGCGACGGGTTTCCACTTGGCGACGCTGATTCTGCATGGACACCGAATAGAAGAAGGCAACAAAATAGAAAGATTAGAACCGCGCTTTTCATAGACCGGGGAGACGGCTTCTGTAACATTCTCTCATAATCTGTTTTAGCGAGGCCGTATTGCGGACAGGTCAATGATCATGGCTAACCGTAAAGGAAATCTATGGAGTGACCCTACCGGAGGCGACGAAGTGATGGAATGGATTGCAAGAGCTCTGCAGACTCCCAATGCCAGGATAACTGGTGTCGTCTATTTGCTTTATTTTCTCACCGCAATTTCCGGTTCCCTGTTCGCTGGTTGGCCGCGGCTGAGTCTCACCGTCAACCTGATCTCAACCGCGCTCTATGTCGCATTGACTCTGCTCCTCTACCATCTGTTCAAGCCGGTGAACAAGAGCCTTTCCTTGCTGGCGGCCTTCTTTAGTCTCGCCGGATGCGCCATTACCGCTCTTGCCTTCGTTGATCGCGCTCCCTCCAACATCAGCCCGCTGGCATTCTTCGGGCCTTTTTGCCTCCTGGTCGGCTACCTCATTTTCAGATCGACATTCCTGCCGCGAATTCTGGGCGTGTTGATGGCGTTAGCCGGTTTGGGTTGGCTGGCCTTTCTTACCGCGCTCGCAAATTACCTGGCTCTCTACTTGAAAGTTCTCGGCTTCGTGGCGGAATTATCGCTGATGTTTTGGCTCATCACAAAAGGCGTAAACGTTCAGCGATGGAAGGAGCAGGCCGACGCGGCCAACCGTGCGTGAAAGCCGTCGTCTATCGCCGCAGCGGTTCGAGCGCGTGACCATCACGAAGCGATTAAATACCACGTTGCCGGCCGTTAATATCTACTCTACAGAAGCGTCACCGCCTACCAAATCAGGAGGGCGCCCTTCTACCAGGTGGCAGTGTTCCTGGAGCCACAATCGCACAAGAGGCGCGATCGCTGGCACGGAGCTAGTGAGATGATTCATCGAATTAAGCCACGTCGCTTTTTCCGGGTCGGTGCATGCCCAGCCGTCATGGCTAAACGTCACAATCGAACCGTCCGTATGCCTCCATATAAACAGAAAGTTCTTGGGTCCCATTTCTACGGTCGGAGTATCGATTTAGATGATTACTATCGCCGAATAATCTCGGAAGATTTCACTAACAGGGCGCCCCCGCCAATATGTATTGCAAAGTGCTGTGAGAGCTTTCGCGTATGGCAAAAGGTGAACCGAAAGTTGATTGGGACACCCACCGGCTACGAATATCGTGAGTACAAGAACTGGCGCCAGATTCCTAAGCCGACGCCCGTCGGGTTTGCAGTTTGCTGTTAGCGGTTCACCGTAAGAGGTTTATGCGCGATCGACCGATCCACCGCCTTGTTTCGCTATGTATTCCGCTGCTTTGCTGGCTATGCCTTGCTCTAACCAGCCCTTTTATCCCTCATGCGAACGCTCAGAATTGCGGCGAAAAGGGTATCGCGGTTCAGGTGCTCGGATCCGGCGGACCTGAGTTGCAAGATAAGCGGGCTTCCAGCAGTTATCTGGTCTGGCAGGATGGGCAGGCCCGGGTTTTAATCGATGCTGGTGGCGGTAGCGCTCTGCGGTTCGGTGAAAGCGGCGCGAAAATGTCGCAACTGGATGCGATGTTGTTTACGCACCTACATGTTGACCATAGCGCCGATTTTCCTTCGCTAATGTTTTCGTCCTGGTTTGAAGAACGTAACCGGCCTTTGCCCATATATGGTCCGGACGGAAACAATTATTTTCCGTCCATGGTCGATTTCGTGCGTGCGTTCTTTAACAGTCGGAACGGTATTTACCGTTATCTGAGTGTGCTTTTGGTTGCACAAGAGAACGGCGGTTACGAGTTGCAACCCCACAATGTTGCCGGCGATCCATCGGCGGTTGCCTTTCGAGGCGAACATTTTTCTGCCTATGCCGCACGGGTCATCCATGGCGGGGTGCCGGCTTTAGCGTGGCGTATCGAAATCGGCGGTAAAACCGTTGTTTTTAGCGGTGACACTAACGGCGAGGGCGACGATCTGGTTCTTCTAGCTAAAGACGCTGATTTGTTCGTAGCCCATAATGCGGTTCCTGAAGGAGCTACCGGAGTTGAACGGCGTTTGCATATGCCACCTTCTGTGATCGGGCAGATCGCTCAGCAGGCGCACGTCAAAAAGCTCGTGTTGTCTCACCGAATGCTGCGCACATTGGGCAAGGAAACAGAGACCTTATCCGAAATCAAAAAGAGTTACCCTGGTCCAGTTACCTTTGCGAATGATCTGGATTGCTTCCCCCTCGAATAGTTGCCGGAGCTGTAGCGCCATTCCGGCGGCCCGGTGATATCGAACTTTACCCGCCGAAGAATAAAAAGCGGACCATTGCCGTCACTCCGGTCACTTCAATTGGTAGCACACACAGCGCCACTTCTGCGACCGCGACCCAAAACATAATACGCCAAAACATCGTTTCAGGGCTTCCCAATACAACAATATCCTGGAGCGTACAATCAGAAATGATGTGGTAGCGAATTTTTCTGCTTCCTGAAGCGCTTTTGGGACTGTCAGGTAGGGACGGTCAACCGTCCGGTCCCAGCGCAAAGAGGCATCCTCCATCACCAGCTGTAAGCCTGCCTCGAGAGACTACGGACCCGCCCCACACCCCCTCTTTCTGAAAGCACCTCGGCTAGGTTCCGCAAAATAGCTGACCTGTCCCTTTCTTCTCTGCTACACTACCACTGCATGAAAGCTCATCCCCTGCGGCGCGTGGCTCTTCTGCTAGCGCTGTTCCTTGCCTCATGTGCGTTCGCCGGTTTCAACGCCGTCCCGCGTCAGGTGGCATTCAACGAAGCCGACTTCGCTACCTATGGCGGACAAGGGACGGCTTCCGTGACCGGTCAATTGATCTGCTCGTACGAGGGGAAAAATCATCCAGGACAAGGAACCCCAGTCACGCTGCTGCCAGTGACGGCTTACACCAAGGAGATGATCGACCGGGAACTGGGCGACGGGGTGACACTGATGCCGTCCGATTCGCGCCTGAAAAAATACATCCGCATCACCAATGCGGATCACCAAGGCAACTTCGCTTTCCGCCACGTTCCCGCTGGGGAGTATTTCGTCGCCGGCGAAGCGGGGTGGGACAAGGCCGACTACGAACTGCACCAGTGGGCCTGTGAGCGAGTGACCGTTCACAACCGCCAGATGGTCAACATTCGGGTGACGCACAATCCACAGCACGGGAATAGCCCGATCAACAATATCTGGACGGTCCAGTAGCGCGGCCGGCGGGGTCACCTGGGACAAAAACCCACCGTTAGGCACCTAAGATGACCGGCTTGCCATGCGGGGTGCGCCGGTACGCCGCGGCCCACGCCTCCTTTCGCACCAGCAGCGAAGCCCGGTTGGCCAAACCTTTGGCCGTGACCAGGTTTTCGAGAGCCGCAAGCCAATGATCATAGTAATGCGAACCGTCGTCGGGTTCCCCGCGACTCGCAGCGAGCTCGAGCTCGTTGGCGAGGGCCGCCGCCCATTCCTTACATGTGAAATGCCCCTGTTCAGAGAGTTTCACGGCGAGTGCAAATGCCTGGGCCTGCCAAGGCTCGGCAAACACCGGCTCGCCGTTGTCTTGCGGCAGCCGAGGCAGAGCTTGGAGCCGCTCGGGCTCGAATATAGAATTAGGCGTACTCAAGATAGTCGTCCCACATATCGATATAAACGGCGTCGCGTTCAGAGGCTTGCTCTCCCCACAGCTCGCGTGCGGCAAATCGTACCGAGTACAGGTGTTGCGGCTTCTCGCCCAGGGAATGGGCGTTGGTGTCTGGGTAGACGTATACACCATGGTCCCGGTGGATTGTGCCAAGTTTGCCGCGTGCGTACCGCGGCAGTCGCGTGTGCCCAGTCGGGTGGATGTTGCGGGCGCGTACGAGTTGGCCCACGGTGAAGCGCGCGTCCACCCGTACATCTCGACTCGCAGGGTTACCCTTCGCGACCACACCTGGAACGGCATTCGCAATGAGCGCAGGAGCGGCTTTGGGCGAGTCCGGCGCCGGCTTGCCACTCTCAACTTCGGCGCGAGTGACCAGTGCACTTTCGACGATTAGCTCGATGAGCGCGTGTAGCCGTTGCTCATAGTAGCTCATGCCCAGATATTCCGGGGCGGGAATTAGTTCGACCGCGTGACGCGAGGCGTCGCCGGTCCATTTGGTCCAGGCCCTCACCGCGCGGTTAAGCGCGAATACCCGGGCTTCCCAGGGCTCGTGGAATACCGGCTCGTTGCTCTCGTATTGGATGGGACCCATGCCGTGCATACCGCCCATGTCATGGACGCTATTCATCGGTTGGCTCCGGTGTGCGACAGCTCAACTTTGGCGACACCCACCATGGCATCACGAGTGACCAGCGACGCGAGTTCCTCCTCACTCAGTTTTTCAGTGCCAGCTGGCCGCTCAGGCAGCACCAAGTAGCGCACTTCCGCTGTGCTGTCCCAAACCCGTATTTCGACATCAACCGGCAACTCCAGACCGAATTCCCGTAATACGCCGCGTGGATCGATCACCGCGCGTGAGCGGTAAGGCGCGGACTTGTACCACACCGGCGGTAAACCGAGAACCGGCCAGGGATAGCAGGAGCACAACGTGCAGACCACTAGGTTGTGCACCCTGGGCCCATTAGCGACCACCATCATATGTTCGCCCTGCCCGCCGGTGTAGCCCAGTTCGCCGATCGCAGCGGTGGCGTCGGTCAGCAGGCGCTGCTTGTAAGAGGGATCGATCCAGGCCCGCGCTACTACCCGCGCGCCGTTGCGCGGACCAACCTTGTGCTCGTAGGTATCGATCAACGCATCAAGAGCCGCCGAATCGACCAGCCCCTTTTCGACTAACAACGATTCGAGCGCTTTGACGCGAAGAGTGAGATCCGAAGGAACTGCCTGGTGCCCGTGATCGTGATCGGCCGCTCTCATCGTCATGGGGACCTCCTTTTTGGTGTTCTGGACAGTCTAAATCCTACAGCGCTGGATGTAGTCAAACTTTTTGTACGAGCCAAACCGCACTTCTCACTTCCGTCCTTCCGAAAACCTTTTCAGACCTTGGAGCCAATCGTCATGACTGACGTGAACCAGCTCCGGATAAGCTCCTCGGGCATACCGCGCCGCCACTCCGGTCGCAACCTCTTCGAAAGTCACAACGCACTTCTTAGCGCCAATCGGTTTAATGTACCAATTGTGGTACGAAGCAACCACCGCACCGTGGTGAGTGAAGGCACGGCCGTAACTGCGCCAGCCGAGGCGATTCGGCGGATCGTATTCCATCACCACAGCGTCTACTCGTTCAGGCGGGGGGTTCTCCCCGATCGGGATATCTTGCGGCAGGTCGGAACTAACCCAGGTGAACCTGCCATTCTTTTGCAGCACCTTCGCCCAACCCAAAATTTGGACTTTGCCAGAAAACGGGCACCATTGGGACCAGCGCTCCGCTTGGATCAGGTAATCCCATACCGTCTCGCACGAAGCATTTATCTCGATCTGATTGTGCGTAAATACTTCCGCGGCTCCATTGAACATCGTGGTGGGCCAATGCATCTCCGGCGACCGCTCGGCCCAATCCCGGCTGACAGTATCGCCCGGAGGTGCGGGTTTGACCTCTCCCGTGACTGTTACCCCCGGTAACTCAGTTGCCGCCCTGATAGTAGTCGCAGCCATTGCCGCGAATAGACTGCAAACTGCAAACACTAGCTTTGTGGCTATGACAAAATGCGTTCTCACCGGCTTCCTCTAGCTGATGCGGTGAACTATTTGGCTTCCTCTGATTGACGTCAATTCTAATGCTCGGGCGGGCAGGTGGGAACCTCTGATAGGGACAGGTCAACTGTCCGGTACCGTGAGAAGGTCCTTTCTCGAGAGGTCACGTCTAAATAAAAGACGTGACCCATGGTCCTTTCATTTGCTGGTCGATGAGGAAACGTTGCCCAAACGTGACATCGTGCGGACGAAGAGGTCCGGGGACTGAAGACGGCGGCAGCAGTCCTCGAAGTCCCTGCACGGACCCGTCCAGCGGAGCGTGTCGACCGCGTCGAAGGTCGGGACATCCAACCGCAGTGTTGCCAGTGTGCGATACAACAGGACGTCGTTCCGGGCGTCGAACAGTGTCGCGGCCAGTGTGCGCGCTTTCCGGATTGACGGATGCCACGCCTGCCAGTCCTTGGGGATAGCCTCCAGGTGGGCATACCGCGACAACGTGAGCGCCGCGGCTTTCGGGCCCCATCCAGACGCGCCTGGAAAACCGTCTGCGCTGTCGCCAACCAAGGCCAGGTAATCCGGAATCGACTCCGGCACGACGCCGAATTTCTCGACGACGCCGGCCTCATCGCGAACGACGCCGCGGCGGCGATCCAATTGCACGACGCGCGTGCCCACAATGCACTGCCCGAGATCCTTGTCGGGTGTGCATATCACGACTTGGTCGACCGTGGGTTCACGCGCGGCCTTAGCGGCCGCCGAGGCGAGGGCGTCATCCGCCTCGAATTCGACCATCGGCCAGACGACCACGCCCAAGGAAACAAGCGCGGTCTCGAGGATCGGAAACTGCGCCAGCAACGTCGGCGGCACGCCTTCGCTCGTTTTGTAGCCGGCATACAGGTCGTTGCGAAACGATTCCACGACATGATCGGTCGCGACCCCGATGTGGGTCGCGCCGCGCTCGATCATCGATACAACCGTTCCGAGCACGCCGCGCACGGCGCCAACGTCCTGGCCGTTCGCATCCATTACCGCCGGCACCGCGAAGAAATGGCGAAACAGCTCGTAGGTGCCGTCAACCAGGTGGACCTTCATCGATCAGAAAGGTAGCATGCTCGTCACGGCTCACCAGCTCACGACCTCGTATCTCGAGGTCGCGATCACTTCCGGCCAAGCTTGCGGATGAAGGTGTAGAAGGCCGGTGCGAAAAGAAGCCCGAAGCAGGTCACACCGATCATTCCAAAGAGCACGGCGGTTCCAAGGGATTGCCGCATTTCGGCGCCGGCCCCCGTCGCCACGGCGAGCGGCGCGACGCCAAGGATGAACGCGAAGGAGGTCATTAAGATAGGAGGCAGCCGCGTCCGGGCGGCATGAACGGCAGCCTCGCCGGCGCCGACACCGTCTGCTTCTTCGTTCTGGCGCGCGAACTCAACGATCAGGATTACATTCTTGGCAGCCAGGCCCACTAGGACGACAAACCCGATCTGGGCCAGGATGTCGATTGGCATACCGCGCGAAAGCAGCCCTGTGACGGAAGCAAGCAGGCACATTGGCAGGATCAAGACGATGGATAAAGGCAACTTCCAGTTCTCATACTGGGCGACCAGGACAAGGAACACGAACAGGGCAGCGGCTCCGAACACTAGCAGAGTCGGCGTCCCGCGCTCCTCTTGCTGGTAGGCAAGGTCGGTCCATTCAAAGCTAATGCCCTTTAGGGAGGACTTGGTGTGCCAGTTCCTCCATTCGGTGCAGCGCGGTACAGAGGCGACGCCTGGTGCTGCCACGCCCTGCACCTCGGCTGCGGGGTACAGATTGTACCGGGGCACTCGGTAAGGGATCGTTGTATCTATCAGTCGCGCCACGGTGCCTATCGGTACCATCTGACCTGACGCGTTGCGCGCCCTCAGACGTGCGATGTCCTCAGGCTTCTCTCTGAACCGGCCGTCGCCCTGCGCGATCACTTGATAGGTGCGACCGAGATAATTGAAGTCGTTCACATACTGAGAGCCCAGATAAACCTCAAGCGTCGAGAAGACGTCAGTGGGTGTCAATCCGACCTCTTCTGTTTTCACCCGGTCGATATCGGCGTAAATCGAAGGGGATCTGGCATTGAAGAGCGTGAAGACGCCGGCGAAGTCCGGGTCCTTGTTAGCGGCACTCACAAGCGCTTTGGCTGCCTGGACCAGAGCCTCTGGTTGGACGCGACGGTCGACGTGGTGGCGTCGAGTCCGGCGAAAGGTGCGACGTGCTCAACGCCCTTCGTCGTCAGTATAATATCAATACCTCTGCGAACGACTTTCTCGGTCCGCGCCAGGCTCGCACCCGGCGGAAGCTGAACGAGATTGATTAGATAGCCCTGGTCTTGTTCTGGAATGAATCCGGTGGGCGTTCGGGAAAACTCAATAACAGCAACGCCGATCAGGCCGACATAGACGACAAGAACGAGGGGCACGGTTCGGACGAGCCGACCCGTGACTATTCCATACCAGGAGGAAAGCTGGTCGAATCCGAAATTAAACTTCTCGAAGCCAGCGCGAAGAAGGAGCCGAGGCAGACCGTCTCGCGCAACGGCGTGGGCATCGTGTGCCTTGAACAGCACCGCGCAAAGCGCAGGGCTCAGCGTCACGAGATGTCGAGCGTCATCTAAAACGTGCGCTTGCGATCCCTTACGCTAAGCTCAGGAGACGGGAGTTTACCTACGCTAAGAAGCGCTGTCTCCTCTGGGACCATGTACTGCACTCAAGGTAACCTTTCGATCTGAGACAATAGGTCGGTAAATTGATAGTAGCCACATTGATCGTCTTCCCAGCGGACTTTTACCCCCAAACCGTCTATTGCAATCACTTCGCCCTTCGACCCATCCGGGGTCCAGACGACAATCTCTTGCAGTCGGAGGGTCTGAGCTTCTTGGGCGTTCATGAGGAGCGATGCTGGCCCGAAGTGGGCTCGTGATCACGATGTGACTCTTCCCCTGCATGCACCACGTCTAAATACTGATCACTAAAGAGAACCCAGGTATCGTTCTCATCTTCCAGACTATTGCGGCGGGCGATGTTTAACGTGATCTGGAGTTCCTGTAGCGCCCGCTCGAATCGATTCCGCTCTGGACGCTGGGTCATGTTAAATTCCTCTCGCAACGAACCGGTCGTCAGAGGATCCAGCTTCAGCCTTTCATAGATTTTCTGCGCTAAGGAGCTGCATTCCCTCAGTGGCCGATGATGTTTCGAATAGTGTTCGATACGAAGGTAATCCATACTCATCAATACGGCCCGACCAGCCGGAATCTTTCCATAGAAGATCTCTGCGGGATAGATAGCCGGTAGTTCATTTTTCCATCGCCAGATGGCAATGATTTTTTGGCCCCAGCCCTTTTCTCCTGGTTGCCTATCAGGCAAATCGACCACCTCCCATAGGTTCGGCATACCAACCCCGGCGTCGGAGAAAATGCCGCATATCCCGACTTGTAAGATATAGGCCCTGGCCTGTTTCAAGGTACGGACGGCAGCTACCTTGCGTTTAATTGAGTGGATCATAGCTCGCCGATAAAAATCCCCACAATGGAAAACGGGTGAGGGAACGATGCTGAGATAGGCTATCGAGTTCGCAGATCATTAACTGAATTATCGCTCTTCGGACCAGGATAGCTAGTGACCGCCGTGTCCTCGCGGCCAGAGACTTCGCCGAATGCAATTCCGACCGGCTTCATTCGCGGCTATTTCTGTCTTCGAGCGAAATGTACGACGAGGTCGGATTTCCGTGTAAGAATAACACGGTTGGTAAATCAGGGCTCCCTGCTTCCCGGTAGGCCATGGTGGAATACAGAACCGGGACCTGAGTGAGCGTTACGTCAGCAAGTGTAGTCATATCTCCTTCTTCTGCTTGAATGCGGTTTCGAAATTTGAGGTGGTGGTCTTCATTTGAAGTGTGCGGATAATGATTGGAGTTGTTGTATAACGTTGTGGGGGTTCGCGAAAATAAGAGAAATCTAATCTCTAATTAAGAGAATGTATTTCTCTTGTCAGCCGGATCACAAAATTAAAATTATGCCCCAGTCCAAATTCCCTTCCTTCCAGCGCGCCCGGCAGCCCAAGCAAATCGAGCAAAGACGAGAAGCGATTTTGGAAGCAGCTTTGGTACTGTTTCAGAAAAAAGGCTTGAAAAATGTCACCTTGGTCGACATCGCGGAAAAGGTCGGCACCGCTACATCGAATATCTATCGGTATTTCGACAGCAGAGAGCACATCTATCTGAGCGTTTTGCAACGACAGGGTTCCGAGTGGGAGAAAAGAGCAATGCCGGCTCTTGACGCGCTGAAGAGAAAGGGAACCGCCGCGAAAGTGGCAGAGGTGCTGACGCGCTCCTTTATTCAGTCCGTGGAATATTCCACCTTGATAACGGCCGCCAATACCGTCCTGGAAAAGGAACTATCGCCCGAGCTCGTGATAGATTTCAGATCGGGTTTGCTTGAACGCAGGAAACGCTTGGCTCAGGCTTTAGCAGCAGCCTTGCCCGGCACCCGCGTCGAAGAGATATTTCCTTTGACCCTGCACATCTTTACCCATGTCGCCGGCTTGTGGCCTTTCTGCCATCCCTCTTCCGAATCGGAGAAATTGTTAAAGGATCCCGAACACGCGCATCTCAACATCAATTTTGAAATTGAGATGAAACAGTTTCTGTTGCGCTTCCTGAAATGAACACCCCTGCCGGTATTAAAGCCAGAGACAAAGGGGGCCGAAGCGGTAACCGAGTATTCGGCGCTTCTCTTAACCGCCTCAGTGCCGCTGACCAGGCAACCCTCAGCCGGATCGTCGACCGATCGCAGCCCTTCGGGGACCGAAATCCGTAAGTACGAAATCTCGAACTAACATCCGCTCGAGTCCTTTCTCGCGTAACCCTCTCGTGGACAGGCATGAAAGAGTCCACTATGATGGGTCGGCACGAAATCTGTTTGTAGAGCACTCCTAACCCCCCGAACCCAGCGCTTGGATGGCCGATAGTGAAATCCCGGATTGCGCCGAAACCCTAGTGCCCACTTATGAATCACTCACAGGAACTTCAGTGGATTGATTATTTCGTGATGATCATTTACTTCGGCTTTGTCCTCGCCATCGGCTTCGTGCTGAAGCGTTTCATGCGGACGAGCTCCGAGTTTCTTACCGCCGGCCGTTCTATCCCTGCCTGGGTTGCGGGACTTGCTTTCTTGTCGGCGAATCTGGGTGCACAGGAAGTAATCGGGATGGCCGCTTCCGGGGCGAAGTACGGCATTGCCACCAGTCATTTTTATTGGTTGGGCGCCATTCCCGCGATGGTTTTTGTCGGCATTTTCATGATGCCCTTCTACTACGGTTCTAAAGCCCACTCGGTGCCGGATTACCTTTTGCTGCGGTTCGACAAAAAAACCCGCAGTCTTAACGCCATGACCTTCGCAGTCATGACGGTGATGTCTTCCGGGATTTCGATGTATGCCATGGCGCTACTGATTCAGACTTTGCACATCTTCGACACGCCTTTCCAAATGTTGGGACTGCCGAACTCCTGGGTGTTTCACGTTAGCATCATCGTTTCGGCTGTGATCGTGCTTGGCTACATCTTCCTCGGCGGGTTGACCAGCGCCATCTACAACGAAGTTTTGCAGTTTTTCCTGATCGTGGCCGGGTTCGCTCCGCTAGTTTTCCTAGGACTCAAAAACGTCGGCGGGTGGTCCGGCCTAAAAGAAAAGCTTCCTTCTGCCTTTGTCCATACATGGAGTGGAATGGGAAACCCGCATAACAATCCTTTGGGGGTAGAATGGTTCAGTCTCGTTATGGGGTTAGGGTTCGTGCTTTCCTTTGGTTATTGGTGCACCGATTTTTTGGTGGTGCAGCGAGCCATGGCGGCGGACTCGATGAGCGCTGCTCGTCGCACACCGCTGATCGCAGCCGTACCGAAGATGCTGTTCCCCTTCCTAGTGATCTTCCCGGGCTTAATCGCGTTAGCGCTTACTCAGCCAGCCCATTCCAGCTCCGCGACTAAGAGTGCGGAGGTAGCTAATGTCCAACTCATTGCCCCGCAGGTGAATGTGGAGACGGGTCAGGTGGTCAAGGACAAAGAAGGCAATCCAGTGCTGGACTACAACACGGTTATTCCCCAAATGCTTCTGCACTATTTCCCCAGCGGAATGCTCGGGCTGGGACTAACCGCGCTGCTGGCCAGTTTTATGTCCGGGATGGCAGGTAATGTGACCGCTTTCAACACGGTGTGCACTTACGATATTTACCGGGCTTACGTCCGGAAAGACGCGGACGATGAACACTACTTCAGGGTAGCTCATTTCATGACGGTCTTCGGCGTGGCTTTATCAGTGGGTGCTGCCTACTTCGCTGCCGCGTTCAACAATATTATGGATATCCTGCAGTTGGTGTTCGCTTTCGTTAACGCGCCCTTGTTCGCCACCTTCCTGCTGGGGATGTTCTGGAAACGCACCACGGGCCATGGCGCGTTCTTCGGCTTGCTGAGCGGGATCACCGCCGCCGCGCTTCACCAAGGCTTGACCATTCCAGAGGGCAGTGTCCCCGGGATCAAAGGCGGTTGGATCGCCATCGTGAACACCTATTCAAGTGAGATGGCCCAGAATTTTTGGACGGCCATCTTTGCCTGGACGACTTGTTTTGTAGTGACCATCATTATCAGCCTGGCCACCAAGCCGCGACCGGACAACGAGCTGAAGGGGCTCGTCTATTCTCTCACTGAAAAAGAACGCGAAGTGTCGCTCGCCTGGTACCAGCGCCCGGTCCTGTTGGGGGTTGTGGTTTTGGCCCTGACGCTTGTGCTTAACATCATCTTCTTTTAAATCCTTTAATAACCTGAAATTACGAGTCTTATGGGTTTCGATATTCGGCTGCCGATCGGCTACTTGTTCACAATTTTTGGGGCTTTGCTGGTGCTCTTTGGCCTTTTCACTGCTAATGCGGACATGTATCAACGTTCGCTCGGGATCAATATTGATCTCTGGTGGGGAGGAGTTTTGTTGATCTTTGGACTACTTATGGCTTTTGCTGCGCGAAAGGCTAAATCGCGGAATCGCACTGGTCAGCCGCAGCGCCCGCCGCCGTCAAAATAGCCGGAATCAACCTGATTGAGAATGCGCCGGACCCGAACGATCGCGATAGCAATCGCTTGGGCCCACGATTGAGCGGAGCGGATAACTAGCTCCGTAGGAGCGCAATCTTTATAGATAAACGGCAGAAAAGAAGGAGTTAGAGGAGTCCAAGGAGTTGCAGGAGGTCAAGGAGGCGGAGCCGTGGAGCGCTGCCTCGCCTCCGCCTTCGCCATGCCACGGCGCGATCCGACAGCCGCCCATGCGTGTTAACATAAGCAGTCGCGGAACCCCTGATGGGGAGGGCGCGCGTCCCCGCGCCCGCGAAGACGTTCCCGAAGCCAACGGTGCATTTTCGTCCTTGATCAGGGAAGGCTATGGGCTTCGGGAACGGCGGATCGCGAGGACGCGATCCCTCCCAGCGCTGGGTCCGGCAGCTGCTGGCCTAAGCCGCTCGGGCAGCTTGTGGAGCTTGGCTCCGGTCTCCGGCCTGGTTCGTTACCGATGCTCGAGAGTGATAAAACGGAAGACGCCGGCTGCGGCGGCAGCCGCCAATAGCTCACTTAGCCAAACATCCAGAGACTTCCTGATTTCACCGCTCCCATCACTGAAGCACCGATGGCTACCGCCGGATTAAATGCGCCTCCGGAAATCGCTCCGACCGCAACCGCTTGCACGAAAACGATGAAACCAATGGCCAGCCCATAAAACGAGTTTCCGGACGTTCCCACAGCCGTGGCGACATTTAGCACCGTGTATACGAGAGCAAACGTACCAAGGAATTCAGCCAGCATGATCTGAGGCGAAGAACCGGTGGACGCCACCGCAATGGCGTGGCCAAAAAGACCGGGACCGTGACTGCAGCGGCGATCGCCCCGATCAGCTGAGCGATAAAATACGATCCGGCTTCAGCGGCGAAAACGGAAGTGGGAAAAACGGAAGTGCGAAAACGGAAGTGGGGACAGGTCAATAGTCAGCAAAAAGTCTAGCTGTCCAGCACCACCGCGACTTGCTCAACGAACGAAAACGGCGAAAACGGAAGTGGGGACAGGTCAATAGTCAGCAAAAAGTCTAGCTGTCCAGCACCACCGCGACTTGCTCAACGAATAACTGACCTGTCCCTAAGCCGACTGACCTCTTCGGAAATAGCTGACCTGTCCCTTTCTTTTCTATCCTTGGGACGGGTTGAGCACCCAAGTAACTTCCTTTGCGGCACTAACAAAACCGAGATTCCGTAGAATCGGTTTACTGGTCTCGCGTGCTTCGGTGCTCAGGTGCTGAAGACCGCGGCGTCTAGCCTCTCTGGCGCGTTCTGCCACGAGCGCTCGATAAATACCCATGCGCCGATAAGACGGCGCCACCCTCCTCCGAAAAGCAGGCCAAAAGAACTCGGTAACCCAATTTCCAGGCGGGCCGAAGCGGCGATCTCGGCAGAAACATAAGCAACGTAGAGCGCCAGGTCCGGATCGCTGAGCCGATCCGAATAGGCTGTACGCTGCCAAGTGTCCAGTCCGCCGAACGCTTGCTCCGATGCCTTCAAAAAGTCTTCAAGTTGTTCCTCTGTCGTGACCCTGCGGATATCGACATTGCCCGCGGTCGACGCCTGCACCTCATTCGCCAAATCAAAGATCATCAATGTTCCCGCAGCGTCCGGCTCGAATCCTTCCTCGGCGAGGCAACCGGAAATCTCGGCTGGAGAATCATGCTCGTAGACTCTCCACATTAACTTCTCACCTCGTGATCTAAAGTGGGCAGCCTGGCTAGCCACGGCTTGGCGCACCGTACTTGGAGTTAGCTCCCAACAAGAAATGAAGTTGAAATAACCCGTTAAACAGACAACGCCGTCCGCTCGCTCAACCACCAGCCCCGGTGGCGCTTTGGGGTTGGCGCGCACTTCCGCGTCATATTGGGCCAGCACACGCGCGAGATCCACAGTATCAGTTTACCCGACGTCAAGCTCTAGAGGAAGGGGCGCTTCACCGGGGTCGCGTCTATACCAAACCTGACTGGCTTCGCTTGTCAGGGCCAGCTTGCGGCGCCCCTGTTGCTCGTTCCCATAAGGGACCGTTCACTCGTAGACCACGGTCGTGAATTGGGGACAGGTCAACGGTCGTGAATTGGGGACAGGTCAATAGTCTGCAAGGACAGAGATCTGAGTAGGGACAGGTCAACTGTGTTGGTTGCCGCGTAAGCCATTACGCGTGAGCACGTGCCGTCAATTGGTTCGCAAAATGGCTGACCCGTCCCCTTTCTTCTCTGCAAAACACATTTAAACAATACGCGCTCTCACTCGAGTCCGGACGTCCGTAAAATCCGTTCGCTAATTAATTACCGGCCACGCCGGGCGCCGGCCTAATGACTCACCTATCGCCGGCGCTTCCGAGATCCGCGAGAGCCTTTTGCGATGGCCCGAAATGCCAAGATTGACGCAAGTAACGCCACCACGATCAGGGCACACAACAAGAGTGCCGATGACGCTTGGTCTCCGAGCATCTGCGCGAAGTTTGATTCCATAGAGTGACACTCAGTAAAGCGGTTTTCCAGGGACCGTAAGAAAGGGACAGGTCAACTGTGCCCGTTATCGTGCAGGCAAGTACAGTAGGGTGCCTGTCGCAATAGAGGCTGAATTAGGGACAGGTCAATAATCATGACTAACCGCAAAGGAAACCAAACAAGGTGCGGATCAATAGAAGATAACAGGCAGCGCTTTTGCCGGGGACCCTTCGGAAAGCTTTAAAACGGGGGAAAGCGTTCGAGGCCGTGCCCGCGGACGTGGCTCGACCTGCGCGAAGGCTAAAATGCTAGGCTAGCTGACCGGCCGGAGACGGAGATTGCGGAGCACCCAGATCTGGTCATCGGCTATGACGGGCAGCCGGTAGCCACGACCGGATTGGGTAGGAGCGACGATTTGTCTGCAACGGGCGAATTGTTCTTGCACAAATCCCCGGCTACCGAGGATTCCGCCATCGGTAAAATAGCGTATGCGGCAGCGCAGAAGGTCCGCCAGTGGGATCTCGCCTTGCTGCTGCTGGAGTACTTTCTGGGCAAGGTCCCCTTCAATGGTCGCACCCACTTTGGAAGCAGCCGTTCCGGTTCGAAAAAGCAGCTTGCGATATTCCCGGCGCGCATCCTTCCAATTGCTCTCTGTGCCTAGGCCTAATGTCTCCTGAATCCCCAGTTTGGCGTGGGCCGAGTCCTTAGCGATCGCCTCGGCGTAGCCACAATAGCGGTAGTCTTTCGGATCTTCGCATAGCCCAGCCCTAAGCGGATTTAAATCGATATAGGCAGCTACCGCACTTAAAGCTTGGCCCTCCTCGATTAATACACTCTTAAAGCGCTCCGCCCACAGAACCCCGTATCGGTGATGGCGTCGATTGTACCACTGTGCAAAGCGGCCCTTGAGCTCCTTCATGTAAATCGATACGTCAAAGAGCCTGCTCAAGTGATGCTCCCTGAGCTGTTGCGCCTGATCGCTCAAGCTTGCTTCTTTGGCGTAGGCGGCTAGTTGCTGAGCCACTTGAGTGCGCCGCTCTGGCCCGTAGCCAAGCTCGATACAATCCAGCAACTCCTGGTCGGAAAGTGTTCGTCGTTCCGGCACCTTGCACAAGATATGAAAATGGTTGGCCATCAAAGCATAGGTTAGCACTTGCACGCAGCAGGCCTCCTCCAGCCGCCGCATCAGGTGAACGAAGTGCTCGGCTTCAATCGAACCAGGGCTTTGGGTCCGAAACAGAAATCGCCCATCGACCACTCGTGACATGCAGTGGTAGAAGGTCTGTCCTTGTCCTTTGATTCGTGGCTGTCGCATTGGTGCTCAGCCCACATTCATAACACAAATCATTGCTGTATCAATATTTTCTCTTTGATAACCGAGTGGGCGACCCCCGGGGTAGCCCTCATATCCTTCGGTCCGCCCCCCGTCTTGAATAATTGACCTGTCCCTGTCTTGGTCTTGGTACTTCCGCGAGATTTAGCCGCGTAACGAGCGTGTTAGGATGCTCGGAACCGAGCACTTTTTCTTCTAACTCCAACACCGATCGATACTCCGTTTCGTTTCGGCGTCCGCATATTTGCCTTGATGCAAAAGCGCGTTCCCCAGGTCGCTGCGGCTCCCTAACGTGTCCGGATTTTCCGGGCCCTTAACCTTTCCTTTCAACCTGACCACGGTGCGGTACTCCGTCTCGGCTTCGACATACTTGCCTTCACTATCGAGAGTGTCAGCCAGGCCGCTGCGCGTTGTCAGCGTGCTCGGATCCTCCGGGCCAAGCACCTTTTCTTTGAGCCGCAGCAGCTCACGATACTCGGGTTCGGCATCGGCATACTTAGCTTGGTAGTCAAGGGCAAGCGCTAGATTGTTGCGCGTCTTCAATGTGTCCGGATGTTCGGGGCCAAGGATTTTCTCTCTGAGCTGAAGCACCGCCCGATACTCCGTCTCGGCTTGGTCATACTTCCCTTGAAAGAAAAGCGCGGCTGCCAAGTAGTGTCGCGTTGTCATGGTGTCAGGGTGCTCTGGGCCGAGGATGCGTTCCTGTTCGGCTAATACATCGCGCAAAACCCGCTCGGCGTCGTTGTACCGGCCTTGATCGTGGAGAACCCAGGCGATAGCGAACTGGACCCGCGCCCACTGGGCCGGATCCCGGGTTTGGTCGGTGAGTTTCTCAGCATCACCGAGTCGCTTCAGAGCATCGGCGTATTCGACGCGTTTCTCGGCCGACCAGGCAGCCAGCTCAAACGCTTTGACCGCCTCGACGTTCTTTGGCGGCCCGGCGCGCTGCGCTTCGTCGGCGGCAGCGAGTGCTAGGCGCTCCGCTTCATTGTAATCCTTCGCCACATAAGCCGCGTTCGCCCTCTCGTAGGCTGTGGCATTTGGAGCCTTCTTCAGTTCTTCAGCGAACCGGGGGAGCTGTTCCTTTAAGGTCGCGGCGTCAATCCCGAGGTTTTTGGCGAGTGCCGCGTAGGTGCGCTCATCAATCTCTGCCGGTTTCTGGCCCGGCCTCTCCTGGCGCACTTTGTCCTGCACCTCGGCATATGAATTGACACCCTGCAGCAGTTTTTCGACAGTTTCCTTGAGCGCTTGAAGCTGCTGATTAGTTTGGCGCTGCTGTTCGCTTGAGTGCTGCTGACCCTGCAATAGCCAAATACACAGGGTTACAGTCAAGATCATCAGCGCAGCAACCGACACGGCCCAACGCTTTACTCCTCGTCGGAGTTGGATGAGATCAGCCCGAAGCTTCAGCACGCTGGCTTCCAGCCCCTCGTTGCTGCTCAAGGGATGGTAAACGTGGCTATCCGCTTTAACGCGGGCGCGATAAGCGGCCTGAAGTTCACATTTTTCCGGGTCTTCGCCCTCGTGTGGATCAGCAGGAAAAGTCTCGTCCAGGAAGAGGTACCAGACCTTTTTCCCCTTAATCTTAGCATAGAGCGCTTCGTATTGAGTGTAACTGGCGCGGCCGAAAGTCTCATCCGGTGCGGGCGGTTCTGCTCCGTAGCAGTTACCGACCAGTTGCACCCTCCATTGCTGGCCTCGACCCTTCGTCGCAGCATCGCGCGAAGGTCCCCTTCTTCGATGCCGAAGATATCCTGCCAATCCGGCTCGTACCCAAGGAATATCAGTGTGTTGGCTACGAGCTGGCGCGCGCTCTTGAGTTCGCGGCTGACAGCCGAGATGAAGATGGCGGGACGCGGAGACATCAGAGTTTCAATGGGGGATGGCAAGGCTAACACCGAGGCCGGGTGAGGCGCCATCTAATTCCCCCCAGGGGTCACGATTATAGAGCGTGTTGCCCAAATCGATTCGCACAATAAGGAAAGATCACAAGACCACAAAGGTAACCCTGTCGCACCTCGCTGCGGGCAAGTTAGTAAAAGTTGTACAGTCGCTTCGAGAGTGCCTGCTACACTCGCCTCCTCTAAGTCAGTAGAACACCAACCTCTTCTGTCTTTGTGACCTTTTCGTATTGTGATTTGAGGTTCTAAAAGCGGGAAGAGTCACGTTTCTAACAGCCACGATAGCGGCAAAACAGGTATTTCACAGAAGATCACAAAGAACAGATACTTTGAACAGGAGGTAAGGGAGGAAACAGAGATAGAAGGTCGAGCTTAGCGCCAAGTAACCCTCCGTTGCCTCTGTTATCTCCTGTTTAAAATCCGTCTTTGTGGCCTTCGTGACCTTCTGTGGATGATTTCTTTTTTGCGGTCGTTGGTCACTCTTCTCATTCTCTGTCTTACCCTTGCGACTCTGCGAGATTTTTTTCTTCTTGGTTGCAGCTTACCCATACTAGGATCCGCCGCGGCTATGAAGACATTGTTCAGGATTGCTTTGTTGGTTCAACTGGTCAGCGGTGTCGGCACCACGTGCAAAGCGGCGGATAACGCCGACGCTGAATTGATGCGGGCTGCAACCGAATTGGCTCGACAATATGACGCTCGTTACGCTGCCCGGGATTCCGCCGGCATGGCGGCACTTTACGCCGCGGACGGGAGGTTAGTGTCACCTGAGGGTCCGACCCTGCACGGCCGAGTAGCGCTCACCGCTTACTAGAGCAAACGTTTCGCTACCGGATTCAGAGGCTACGTCACCAAAGTCGTGGAAGTCCATGCGCAAGGAAACAGCGGCTACGGCATCTCCGAATTCGCTGTCAGCACTCCCATTGTAAATCGCCAAACGCACCAACTGCATGGAACCATGGTCTCGGTCTACCAACATGATGCCGACGGTTGGCACTTTAGCTTGGTGGTTCACAGCGTCCCGGGAAGTAGGAGGGGAGACTTGGTCGGTCAAATGTGAAGGCGAAAAGGGGTGAACCCCCTCGCCTTAGGCTCGGAATGACAAATCACAAATGACAAATGACAAACGAAGGCACTCCGCGGATGACGCCCGTCGTGAATTTCGTGAATCTGTCATCTCGTTCGTCCATCTGCGGTTGGGTTTTGCGCCTTTAGTACGTAATTCTACGCATTGTCCCGAACCCGTTCTGTGCCAGGTTGGCTGAAAACAAGCTTCGGAAACCTCGCTTCCGTTGTAACCAGTAATTCAAGCCATATATATGCCTGCTACAATTAGCCCTTGGTTCAACAGGGGACGATGTTAAGCGTCTCCAGCGGGTTCTCGCGCGACATTTGCTCTGGAATCCATTCGGTCCTATAACGGGAGTGTTCGATGCGAGCCTCGAGACCTCTGTAAAGTCTTTTCAACAGGCAAATGGATTGGTAGCCGATGGGGTTGTTGGTCCGACAACCTGGGCGAAATTGCCCAGCTATCGCGAAGCATCACCAGAGTTGAAAGAAGGATGGAAGGGACCGGCTGTAGCTTGGCTGCAAAAGGTGTTGGCCGGGCAGGATTTTGTGATCAATTTTACCCCGTATAACGGTGCCATCGACGGCATCTTCGGTCCGAAAACTGACGCCGCCGTACGCGCATTACAAACCTGGGCCGGCCTGCCTCCAAACGGCGTTTTGGACGACAACACCTGGTTCACCTGGATGGAACCCGGCTCCGCTTCGCAATTAACCCTCGAAGCAGCCTCCAATCTCACCGATGGCTTGTTGTAATCCCAACCCGCTGGTTACAACTCTCGGTTTGGGAATCTAAAATAGGAACAGGTCACAGCTCCTGCATCGCGGTGGCCGGTGCACGCGGAAAGATTTGCAAAAATCAGAAGTCTTTTGCGTCAGGTTGATAGAGACGCCAGATGATCTTCTACCATAGGACGAACGCTGCAAAAACCATCTTGCGCTACGGATTTAGAGACGCAGAACGATTTCGCGGTTTCGAAAGCCCAGTTCTCCGGGGAGTCTTCATTTCTGACGTTCCGCTCGCGTGCATGGAAGAAGAAAAAGGGAGCCAAGTTCTGAAAATCACGCTCCCTGACGATTTTGACATCTCCGATTACGAATTGATCGAGAAGAGCAAACATTACCGAGAGTGGTGCATACCGTCGGAACTGATTAACCTACTCGGCCAGGTCGAACTCCCGGAAGGAGAAGCTGAATTGGGGACAGGTCAATAATCGCCAACTGTCTGGCTACCGGTCGTATTTCCAATGAAACAATTGACCTGTCCCTCGCCCTGGATTCAATTGACCTGTCCCTCGCCCTGGATTCAGACCTGGACCGGCCTGCCTCCAAACGGCGTTTTGGACGACAACACCTGGTTCACCTGGATGGAACCCGGCTCCGCTTCGCAATTGACCCTCGAAGCGGCATCCAATCTCACCGATGGCTTGTTGTAAGCTCAATCCGTTCGGCGTTCGGCGTTTGGCGTTTGGCGTTGGTCGGCGGTCGGCGGTCGGCGGTCGTTGCTTAGGACCGTCAGTTAGGGATAGGTGGACTGGGGCTTTTAATCGTGCTCGTGCTCGGGATTTGGAAGGCGAGGCGTGGGCGTATGGGCGTATGGGCGTATGGGCGATGCGGCGAATTGCTCAGCGTTTCGCCAATTTGCTATCTGCTATTTGCTATTTGTAGTCGCGAACGAGCCTCGGGCGAGTTCGTGCTACCGGCCTCACTTGCGCCTTCAAGAGAACCCGTTTAGGAAGGGAGCCATGGATACCAGAACTGGCGTGACTCGGCGAGAGTTCCTGCGGAGTTCTTTGATCACTGCGGCGGGTCTGGCGACGGGCGTCTCCGGCGCTACCCTCTCTTCACCGCCGACTTTATCGGAATCACTGCGCCTCGTCTTCGCTACTGATACCCATCTGATGCAGAACAATGGCTTACGTTCGGCAGAAGGACTGGCTGCAGCGGTAGAGGCAATCAAAGAGTTGCGACCACGACCAGATCTGATCGTTTGCGGCGGCGATCTCACTCATCCCTGGCCAAACCTCGATTATCCCGCCGCGAACAAACTGCTGGATCGTTTCCTTGGCATTTGGGCACCGCTGCATTCGATCGAGACCCATTACGTTTTCGGAAATCACGACTTCGTTGGCACGCTGAACCCGCGTGTTTCTCGACACGATCCGCGCTTCGGTAAGGGGCTGTTTGAGAAGCGCCTCGATCTCCCCAGGCTGTATTACTCATTCGAAAAACGAGGCTGGCGTTTCATAATCCTCGACGATGTCTGGCCGAATCTGGACGGCAGCTACTACGGACAGTACAAGGCGGACCAGCTCGACTTCGTCCAAAGCGAATTAAAAGCCCACAAGGAAAAACCAACCGTCATCGCCAGCCATATCCCAGCGGTTTCCAATTTCGGGACATTGCTCGGATTCGCCAGATCTATTCAGACCAATTTCAAGCATCGGCCTTCGCTGATTTCGAGAAACGGCAAGACGCTAGTCAATATCATTCGCCAGTCCGGAGCTAACGTAAAGCTGGTGCTTGCCGGGCATCTTCACCATCAAGAGAGGATGGAGGCCGATGGCGTTAGCTACCTCAACGGGGGCGCGATTTGTGGTAACTGGTGGAAAGGATCGATGATGGGCTGTCCGGAAGGATTCAATGTGATCGATCTGCACCCAGATGGTTCATTCGCGATCGCTTATAAGACGTTTGGTTGGGCTTGGGACAGGTCAACTGTTTCGGTTCACTGATTAGCAGCCGATCCTCAGCGATGGATTCTCGACCACCAATTCTATTGGCCGTTTTCGGAGCCCTGCTTCTGACTCAGATAGCGGCCTCTGCATCTGATCTGGCTTTTCTGGGTCCAAAAGGAAGTTATAGCGATGAAGCGGCAACTATATGGGCGTCTCGTGACCATATCACTGGCACTCTCCCTTTAAGCACGATCAGCTCGATCGCAGAATCTGCCCGGGACGGACGGGTAGAATTTGGTTTGCTGCCATTCGAGAATAGTATCGGCGGATTCGTCGGGGAAACGCAGAAGCTCCTGCTGGCGGCGGACCTCGGATGGCGCATCATCGGAGACATTACTATTCCGATCAGTAACAATCTTTTGGTAAAGCCCGGGGCGAAGGCATCGGATCTGAAGAAAGTAATATCGCATCCGGAGGCTCTTAAAGAATGCGCGAAATGGCTAAAGACGAACTTCCCTGAACTGGCTCAAGAGGAAGTCAGCTCCACCGCGGCGGCTGCAGAAGCAGTTTCCAAAGGGGATGGGACTATCGCAGCGATCGCCTCGCCGGCGGCTGCGAGTGTTTATCAGCTGCAGATATTGTTCTCAAATATTGAGGACGATCGATCTAATGCCACGAACTTCGTGGTAATCGAAGGCGCCGGAGGCAATTTCTCAGAGCAAAATCCGACTCGCCTGGTTGTCCGAATCGAGGCAGCAAGCGGGACGGACATTTTTGCCCGGTTGCTAGACGCTCTGAATCGTCTTTCATTTAGTTTGACCAGCGCAGCCAGCGTAGCCACGGGCAGTCTAGGTTCACATCGATTCGCTCTCATATTGGACTCAAAAAAGGGAACAGATCTCGGCCAAATTCAAGATCTGCTTCGGCCTACCGGTGCTGTACTAGTCGGAGCGTACCGTCCCTCCGGCCTCGGACAGTAAAAGATCGCAACGCGGCCGATCCTTCTAAAACCTTGAAACCGGACGCCTCGGTTTGCGGTAGAAAGCTAATACCTATGGATTTTTTGTTTTTGGCCGCGGCGCACCAGCTATCAGCCAGCATGCCTCAAGCGTATCCGACATGGACGACTAGTAGCGGGGTCGAGATTATGGCGGACATAATTAGTGGCTTCCTCACGCTTGGTTTCGGCATCTTTATTTACCGGCTGCCCCCGGAAAAGTGAAACCAAGACCTTTCGTTTTCGCCCGTGAGAAATCCTCGCGTCCTTGTCCTTTGTGGCCTTCTGTGCTGATGGTGACTCCATGATCTTCAAAGGTCTGTTCGGGCCAATGGCTGCTCTGATTGGCCTGGGGTTCTCTTTCCCGGCGGTCGCTGAAGCCGGTGGACCGGTTCGGCTTTACAGTGCGGACCGTACCCATAACGATTTTTGGGAAAACAGGGGAAGTCATCGCGATCGAACAGGAGAACGGAGCGATGGGCCTCCAGGTTAAGGAATCGGACGGATTCAATGTCGAGGTGGTTAATCAGTTGAAGGAACCAACCAGTATCCATTGGCACGGCTTGATCCTACCCGCGTTGATGGACGGAGTTCCGTTTGTGAGCCAGGATCCAATTCCTCCCGGTGAGACTTATCATTATCAGTTTGCGTTGAAGCAAAGTGGAACTTACTGGCTCCATTCTCACTATGGTCTACAGGAACAATTGTTAGCCGCCGCGCCGTTAATCCTGGAAAGCGAAGCGCAAAACGCCAAGGCCGATGAACAATACACAGTGCTCTTGAGCGATTACTCGTTTACGTCGTCTGCAAAAATCCTCGAACGATTGAAGGGCGGTATGCCGGTTCAGCGGCAACCAACTTCTTCGTGAACACCGGAGCGTTGACCAGCCAGTTAACGGCGGTTGATGGAAAAGATATCGAGCCGGTATCGGGAAATTATTTTCAGTTAGGGATCGCGCAACGGATCGATCTGCTGATGAAAATCCCGGATAAAGGGGACGCTTTTCCTATTCTGGCCCAGCGTGCCACATCCTCTATCACGCGGCGGTGGGCATGTTCACGGTTCTCAAATACGACGGCGCCGATACCAAGTTTTGGCAACCCGAGAAAACGCTGACCGAGCTTAGGGGAGAGCGTTGAGTTTCCTCAATCGATTAACCGATCATCTGCGTGCGCTCTGAGTCGCTCCGAAAGAGCATCCGTGATATGTCGCATTAGATCAGGAGTCTCACGAGAAAACCCATATACCCATTCTGGAAAGTTGAGAGGCTTCTGTACTGCCCAGATCTCGTCGTGGCGATCGGGAGGCAGAATTTGAGCCGGATCGCCGACTGCGATCCATCCGATGGGAACAAACACTTCGGGCGGAATGACCGTGCGCAAATGCACCGTCGCATGAGGTCGTACTTCCGCGCCCCGTCCTAATTTCGCTCCGTGAAAGATCGCCGCTGATGTTGCCACGAACACTTCATGCTCAAGAGAGGCACCGACGACATGAGCGTTGGGCCCAACGAGGCAGTGATCCCCAATGGTACACGCATGTTTTGCAGTCGCTCGAATGACAGCGTTTTCCATCACGATGCATTCGCGTCCGATCTGGATGAGGCCACCAGACTCACCCACTATTCGCGCACCGTAGAGAACGCGGGAGCCCGGACCGACGTACACGTTGCCGCATATCGTCGCATCGGGTGCAATCCAAGCGGTCGAATCAATTTGCGGCCGATGCCCTGCGTGTTCAAATAACATAGGTAGATCCTCCGATTTCAGCGGTCTCCTCGGATGGGATTGAGTTTACCATAAGCAACCGGTCACCGTTAAACCATTGTTACACTTCGAGTCGCCGTTCTTGCACGCCCGCAGATTAACGCAGAGCCTCGCGCAGAGGACGCAAAGGACGGAGAGGTCCAATCGTCTTCTTGTTTGCGTCCGCTGCGAACTTTGCGCGAGGTTCTGCGTTAAGCGATGCGGCCGGCTTTTCGCGGCTATTCTATTTTGTTCCCCTGAAATCGGGCCCGATTAGGCATCGGCCTCGACTACTGTGACGCCGCATCGGCGGCGGTACGGAAACCGATTTCAGACGACCGGTCCAGGGTGGGCGCCATGAGCAGATACTTGTTGTGATGATTCAGTTGGTACGCAGTCGGCGTCGAAGGAAAGTAGAAGTTGATAGGAAAGTTTGACTGCGGTTGGTACGCTGAACCGCCCCGAACTACGGCGGCGATCGTGTGTTCATCCGTAAACGTGTTTGTCCATTGCCACACGTTACCGACCATATCGAGGACACCGAAAGGACTGGCGCCGCTCGGATGCGCGGTGACATCATCCGGAGGAGTCGTGTCGCGGCCGGTATTTACCGTGGGAACGTTCGTTGCCGAGAAGGTACTACCCCAAGGATACAATCGGCCGTCAGTCCCTTGAGCTGCATACTGCCATTCCCATTCGTTTGGCAGGCGGCGTCCAGCCCATCGGACGTACGCTGCCGCGTCTTGCCAGGATACCCAAGTCACAGGTTTGTTGTCCCATCCCGCCTGGTAATGAGGATGAGCTGGGTTTGACCAGTCCCAATCGAGCAGGAAGTTATGAGTGTCCGCCGGACGATAGTTGGTCGCGTCCATGAAACCTTGATACTGCAGGTTCGTCACCTCGGTCTTATCCAGGTAGAACGTATTGATCGTCATTTGATGACTGTGAGTGTAACTGGGTTGCGATTCCCACGGATATTGAACATCGGCGCCAGGTTCACCGTCTCCTTCGATCTCCGTGCCTTCCACGGTGAATTCGTAGGTACCTCCTGAAATGGTGACCATTCCGTTAGGTGGTTCCGAATACGGCTTGGTTGTCTCGGTTGGATTAATGGCCTGGGTCAGTACGGTGTTAGCGGCGGAATAAGAGCTGAGCGGTTTAGCAGTCAATTGGCGCATCGTGGCCAGGAATTCCTTCAGCTTAGCTGGCAGATCGGCGGGCTTGGCGCCAAGGATTGCTCCGTAACCGCTGTCTTCAATAGAGAAAGCCAGGACGGCCGTCCCATTGCTAACAACCGGTTTCAGCTCAACCCCATGCCAGAGATCGTAGTACACCTGCTTGGGGAAATCCGGGCATATCACGGATCAGTTGGTCCTGGTTTCGGCTATCGACGCCCATGTTGGGGTAGGTCGGCCAAAGCAAAACTGAATCGATCCCGCCGTACCGTTTATCCAAATCAGAGAGGTAGGTAGAGACAATATACTTACCGCTACTCACATCGTAAAAGTACCGATCATGGGTCATCTCTTGGGGCTGAATCGGGTTGTGTTGGGTCCAGTTTAGCGGGGCGAATTGATAGATAGAATCATCGTAGTTAATGCTGGCCCGTTGCTGAGCCCGCCAGCTTTGCATAGCGGCTAACCAGGCGGCGGTATCACCAGGAGTATCAGGGCCGTTAATTTGAATATAATCAGGAAACACCAGCGTATAACCGGCGGCATCGGCGTGTCCGGGGAGGGAAACGCCGATCAAGGCGAGAGCCAAACAGGGAAGAATATTGAATTTCATATTCAGGAGGAAACGGGGGAACATCGATTAGACGGCTAGCGCTTAAACAGCGACGTTGCGGCTGAGCAAACGATTGCGCAATCGATTAGCCGAACTTTTAGGCCCACTTTTTCAGGTTGTCAAGAATGACCATTGACACTCGCCCAAAAAGGCCTAAAGCTGGCCGCAATCGATTGCGCAACTGTTTGCGCTGTCCCTTGTGTAACCTGATTAACCCCCAAACTGTTTAGCCCACCCCATCTCTTATATGCGTCTTACCCCCCATCAGAACCGGCCAGTTATCAGCACCTTGCTGACTCTGGCGCTTTGCGGTGTTACTCTAGCGGCTCAAGCCGCCGATAAACCCAGAGTCGCTCTGGTTATGAAATCGTTGGCCAATGAGTTTTTCCAGACCATGGAAAAAGGGGCCCGCGATTATCAAGCCCAACACTCCAGCGAATTCGATCTGATCTCGAATGGGATCAAAAATGAAACCGATGTCGGCGCCCAAATCAATCTGGTGAACCAGATGATCGCCCAACGGGTGGACGCCATTGTCCTAGCGCCGGCTGATTCGAAAGCGTTGATCGCTGTCGCCAAAAAAGCGCAGAAGGCCGGTATTCTGGTCATCAATATTGATAACAAATTCGACGCCCCCACCCTGGCCCAGGAGAATGTTAAAATTCCATTCGTCGGACCGGATAATCGGAAGGGAGCGAAAAAGGTCGGAGACTATTTGGCGAAACAACTTTCACCGGGGAGCAAGGTGGCGGTCTTGGAAGGAGTTCCCGGTGCTTTCAACGGGATCCAACGAAGACTCGGCTTCGACGACGCTATGAAAGACGCCAAGATCGATGTGGTGAGCTCCCAAGCTGCAGACTGGGAAACCGCCAAAGCGAACCAGGTAGCATCGGCGATCATCACGCAATACCCGAATCTCAACGCAATTCTCGCGTGCAACGATAGCATGGCTTTGGGAGCAGTCGCTGCGCTTAAGGCCGCCGGCAAAGAGGACAGTGTCAAAGTGGTCGGCTTCGACAATATCACGGCCGTCCAACAGTTGATCAAAGACGGCAAAATGCTGGCCACCGCCGACCAACACGGCGACCAGCTCGCGGTCTACGGGATTCAATACGCTTTGGAATCGCTGGCTAACAAGGGAGCATCGCTGCCAGATCGTGAAACTAAGGTGGATTTGATCACCAAGGACGACTTGAAATAGCGACGACCTGCGGCCAAAACGAACCCGTGAAAGGTGAAAGGTGAGAAAGCCTCGAGTGTTGACAAGACTTTCACCCGTAGCAGGACGAAGATAACGAAGGGTGCTTTAGCCCGGATTGTTATATAGAATCGTTGCCCTTCGTTTGCTTCGTTAGCTTCTGTAAGATCTCTTCACTAGCTACTGTAAGATTTCAGCCTCCCGCCCATCGGATGACCGCACTTCTCCAAACTAGGGGACTCAGTAAGGCGTATGCCAGCCCGGTCCTGCAGGATGTTAATTTCGATCTGCGGGCCGGAGAGATCCACGCGTTGGTTGGAGAGAACGGAGCAGGCAAAAGTACTCTTTGCCACATTATTGCTGGATTGCGTGAAGCGGATTCAGGCGAAATGTTCCTGGAAGAGAGCCCCTATCGGCCAACCAGCAAAAGGGTCGCTGAACATAAAGGGGTACGAATCGTTCTCCAGGAGCTTAGTCTAATCGACAATTTGTCTGTGGGGGAAAATCTATTTCTCCCCCGCTTACCGAATCGAATGGGCTGGATCCGGGACAGCCGACTGGCACAAGCCGCTCGGACTGCCTTGGACCGGGTCGGCTTGATCGACCTGGAACCGAGTGTTCCGGTCCGTCAGCTTGGGATCGGACAGAAGCAATTAATCGAGATTGCCGCCGGAATTTCGCAAGAGTGTAAGGTCCTGATTCTTGATGAACCCACGGCCGCGCTGACTAGCGCCGACGCCGAGCGGTTGTTCGCGCAGGTTAGAAACCTGCGGGAAGCAGGCGTCGGTATCATTTTCATTTCCCATCACCTCGAAGAGGTTCAGGAAATCGCGGATCGTGTGTCGGTCCTACGCGATGGCAGTCTAGTTACGGTTAAGGACCGGGGATCCTATTCAATTGATGAAATCATCCGTTCGATGGTGGGTCGGGACCTTGGCGAATCGGGGGAACGAACTGCTAGAACGGGTTCGGGCGACGTGTTGCTTCGCGTCGAGAATTTGAAAGCGCCTCCCGTTGTGCGGGACGTCAGCTTTGAAGCTCAAGCAGGTGAGATTTTAGGGATCGCTGGTCTCATGGGTTCTGGTCGGACCGAAACCATGCGTGCACTCTTCGGAGCCGATCCCCGAACTGCCGGCAGAATTTTTGTTAAAGGTAAAGAGGTTCAAATCCGCCGGCCAGCAGACGCAGTAAAATTGGGAATCGGGTTCTTAACTGAAGATCGTAAAGGCCAAGGGCTGCTTTTGCCTAAACCAATCAGGATAAATATCAGCCTGGCCCGAATGCTCGGCGAAATTGCCCGTTTCGGTTGGATCGACCGAGCGCGAGAAAATCGGGTTGCCGATAGCTGGGTCCATCGGTTGAGTGTGCGTTGTTCTTCCACGGAACAGGCGGTAGTTAACCTTAGCGGTGGTAATCAACAGAAGGTTTTACTTGCGCGCTGGCTCTACCGAAACTGCGATATCCTGATTTGTGATGAACCTACCCGAGGTATCGACGTGGGTGCAAAGTTTGAGATCTATCAGCTGCTCGGTGAACTAGCCGCCGGAGGAAAAGCGATTGTAGTGATTTCTTCGGATCTCAAAGAGCTGCTGACGCTCTGCGACCGGATTGCCGTGATGTCGGCCGGCAAATTGGTCACAGAATTCCGGCGAGGCGAATGGACTGAGGATGGAATCATGGCGGCGGCGTTTATTGAGCTGACCCGGCCGACGCCTAACTAGTCGATTTCAGCGTTGGAAGAAAAAGAGCTACGAGAAACAACCCCGAAACGGCGAATCGGCGAATGGGCGAATGGGCGACACCGCCAGCGCCACCGGCGAACGAACCGAGCAATTAACTGATCCAGTTTTTATGAGACCGAACCCTTATCCCACTTCGACTGATGCATCGCCCGGGGCCGGCATCAAGTCGAACCTCGGGGGGCCGAGCCGGCGAGCCGGTCAGCTCCGCGAAATCATCGAGAACAGTTTGGGATTGGTGGTCGTTCTGGTCTTGCTGATCGTCCTATTTAGTTTTCAAACCGCCCATTTCTTCTCGGCAACGACCTTCGAAGCGATCGCCAACGAGATTCCGACGGCCATTTTCATCGCCATTGGTATGACCTTTGTTTTGATCATCGGCGGGATAGACCTGTCGGTTGGATCAGTCCTGGCATTGGGGTCCGGCTTGTTAGGTGTTGCTATTGTGCACTGGCATTGGCCGCTCTGGGCCGCGATTGGGTTGTGCGTATTGTCCGGTGCTCTTTGCGGACTGCTGAATGGGTTTCTAACCATCCGCTTTCGCCTACCTTCCTTTATCGTAACGCTCGGCCTGATGGAAGCGGCTCGGGGAGCGACCTATCTGGTCACAAATTCCCAGACCATGTATATCGGTTCCACGATTGAAGCGGTGGACAACGCAACTTTATTTGGGCTTTCGTTGCCCTTCTTGGTTGCGATCGGTTTTGCCATCATCGCTCAATTTATTCTCACTGGAACCGTCTTCGGTCGCTATGCCATCGCTCTCGGAACCAGCGAAGAAGCGGTCCGCCTTTCCGGAATTGACACTCGACCAATAAAACTAGCGGTATTTACCTTAAGCGGTGCTTTAGCCGCTGTGGCCGGAATTTCTTATTGTGCGCAACTTTCCGCGGCCGATCCCAACGCGGGCAATGGGTTTGAGCTCGCGGCTATCGCGGCGGTGGTGATCGGTGGGACCAGTCTGATGGGAGGCCGTGGTTCGGTCATTAATTCATTGTTTGGAGTTCTGGTAATTGCGGTACTGGAAACCGGGCTAGCTCAAATCGGAGCCCAAGAATCGGTGAAACGGATGGTAACCGGAGCCGTGATCATCATCGCCGTTATCGTCGATTTTTATCGGACGCGCCGGGCGGAAGCGAAGGCGAGGAAGTAAGCAGTAAGCAGTAAGCGGTAAGCGGTAAGCACTAAGCAGTTCAGGAGCCAGGAGCGAGAATCCAGGTCAGGAGATCTGGCTCCTAATACTGATTACTGATTACTGATTACTGATTACTTCTCCCAGGCGTCAAGGTGCGCACGGACAGTTAGTCTGCCAAATGCAAAGAATGATTGACCTAATTAACTCCACGCGTTATCCAAGAGAACGCTTGCGCAATCGTTTGCTCAGGCTTTTTCGCTGATTATAAGCTAAGTGCCACCTACCCGTATTAAGTCCTCCGGAGCGCCGACCATGAAAGATGTTGCTGAGTTGGCCGGCGTGTCGGTAACCACCGTTTCCCATGTGCTGAACAAGACCCGGTATGTAGACCGGAGTTTGGTTCGGCGAGTTGAGGCCGCGGTTAAGACCCTTGGGTACCAGCCGAATGCGTTAGCGCGAGGATTGCGCCGAAAAGAAACCCGAATGCTTGGCGTGGTGGTACCGGATAATTCCAATCCATACTTTGCTGAGCTCGCTCGGAGCATCGAAGATGCGTGTTTCGAAAGCGACTATAACGTCATCCTCTGCAATTCCGACGAAGACCCGACTAAAGAACGCGCTTACTTATCTCTGTTAGCGGAGAAGCGCGTCGATGGAATTGTTTTTGTCGCTTCAGGCGATGATCGCGCCGGAGTACAGGCCGTTCTGCAACAGAAAATTCCACTGGTGCTTTTGGATAGAGAGCTCAAAGGCACCAAGTGCGATGCGATTCTAGTAGACAATCGTTCTGGCGCGCGTCGGGCGACCCAACATTTGATCCAGGGAAACCACCAGCGGATTGGTTGCGTCTGTGGTCCCAAGAATCTGGCTTCAGCTAAAGAACGGCTTCAAGGTTACCAAGACGCTTTCACGGAGGCGCGCCTGCGCATGGATCCCAAATTGATTCAGCCCGGAGACTTTCACATCGAAGGCGGATTTACCGCCATACAATCGCTGCTGGATCTGCCAACTCGAATCACTGCGGTCTTCGTAGCAAACGATTTGATGGCGATAGGCGTCTTAAGAGGAATCGCAGCCCGCGGTCTACGCGTGCCAGAAGACATCGCAGTCGTGGGATTCGACGGCATTTCCCTGGGAAGATACACGCAACCGCCACTAACAACGGTGGCGCAACCAATTCGTAAAATTGGAAAGTTGGCGACCGAGCTAGTGTTATCGCGAGTAAACGGCGAGCGAGAGGAACCGCGAATTCATCGCTTAGAGACGAACCTGGTTGTTCGCGGGTCTTGCGGGATTACACAGAAGGGCACGAAGACAAATCTTTTGAACAAGAGCTAACAGCCAGCCTGAGAACAGCTTCGTGGGTTTGCAACCACCTCTTGGTGTCGATCCAAATCAGACGTTGTGTTAGTGCCGGTAAAAATGCTTTAGGCAGGAATAGAGCATCTGAACTCGACCATCTGCTCTATTACATCTAGCTTACATTCGCATTACAAATACATAATAATATCATGTTGCTTTTGCCATTGATATCGGATCGATGTTTGTTAAGTTTGCAGGGTAATGAGCAGAGAATGAAGAAGCGGCCCAGCAAATCTGAAGTCAAGATTATCGCTATAATCGGTTTATCTGAGAATCTTCTAATTCAAGCGGACCTGGTCGAAATCGCGGAAGAGTTGCGCAAAAGCCGGTCAAAATGGATCAAGGAAGATATGGCGGATTGGGTGCTCGAGGTTAAGGAGAGGGTGAAAAATCTCCACTGGCAAGAGCCGAAACATCCGTGGAACTAAAGCTTGCACAAGCGCCTGACGAAGCCTCGCACAGAGGGCGGAAGGGACACAACGATTGTTTCTCCGTAAAGAAACGCATCGGGAACCGGTGGTTGCTACGACTGAGCCCGCCAGTCGGCCTTTCTCATACGGTATAAGACATGCCGCCGAAGGAGGTGGTCCTCGGGCACGATTGGGTGGTTAAAATCTTCAGCAGGGCAATATTGCATACCGAGTTTCTCCATCACGCGCCGGGATTTTACGTTGGTCAAGGTCGTGAAAGCGACGATCTCCTGAAGTCCGGCCCGTTCGAACCCGTCTCGCAGCGCTTCGTTGGCAGCTTCGGGCGCATATCCCTTACCCCATTCCTCCGCACAGATCCGCCAGGCAACTTCAGCGCAGGGGCTGAACGGTAAAGTGTATGGTGGAATGCTAATGCCCACGAAACCAATGAATTTCTCTGAATCAGCAATCTCAACCGCCCAGCGTCCGAATCCGTGAGCGTCGAAATGTTTCTTGATGCTCTTGACGCTCTGACGTGTCTCCTCTTCCGTCATTTTCCCTAACATGAATTCCATGACTCGCTGATCGGCATTCATGCTTGCGAAAGGTAAGAGATCGGATTCCTTCCAGCGGCGCAAAATCAGACGCCGGGTTCGAAGGATAGTCGGACAGTCGCCGCTCGCCGATGCGTTTTCCATTCTGTAACTCCTAATGATGATCGCGATCTTATGCGTCAGGTTCCACAGCCTTTTTTTGGTAGCGTTGGCATTCATTCGTCTCCCCCTATACGAACAACCAATAGAGTTTCTGCCCAGTTCTGCACGCGCGACAATACAGAACCCGCAATCGGTGCAACATGACCGGCGTGTGCCACGGAAATAACTTGTTTCTGCCCAGCGTAGGCTTGAGTCACAAGTTTCTGATACTTCGGCAAGACGAGCTTATCGCGTTCATCTACGATAAAAATCGCGGGTACATGAGCGGCTTTCGCGTTAGCGATACTATCTAGAGCGGCCGGCACTTTTAGGGCAAGGGGACCCGCCAACAGCCAAAGATTCCACCAGCCATACTCGCCAACGATCATCTGGCGCAGAGCCGGTGGATCCTGGAGAATCACACCGACGACCGGGCGATGCGCGGCCACATAAAGCGCGGCGGCTGTGCCTAGGCTATAACCCACCAGCAGGATCGGCCGGTCTCCCGCGATTCGCGTTAACGCGTCAAAAGCCGCGAGGGCGGCTGGCCCAACCTTGGCCAGGCGCGCGGGGCCGGTGCTGCCGCCGTATCCCGGATAGTTAACACCCCAGACCTCCAATGACTTATTAGGAAATAGATCGATTTGAATACCGTTTTCCGCACGAGTCCCATTGCCATAGAAACAAAGGAGATATAAATCGGGCCGGCTGGAAGCGACGGCTTCGGTTGACCGCATCCATATCTCTAAGTCGCCTTTTTCGAATGCAATCGTTCGGCGGACCGCCTTCCCCACGGATAACGGCTCAGTTGTCGGATAGAGCACGAAGGAATCCAGCACCGGAATGACAGTTACCAGACCGACGTATAAGAGCAATGCACCAATAACGATAGACCGGAGGTAGTGCATACGTCGCGAGACAGTGATCATTTATTATCCCACCGAACTCTCGTTGCGCCTATCTCTGCGCAACAATCGAAAAAAGTTAAATCCAAGAAAGAAAAAGCGATCGATCCTTCCACAGAAGATCACGAAGGACCCAAAGACAGACGGCTTGAACAGGAGGAAGCAGGGGCAACAGAGGTAAAAGACCGGCCCCCGAAAGAACCTTGTGGGGGAACCCTCCGTTTCCTCTGTTAGCTCCTGTTCAAAAGATTTGTCTTTGTGGTCTTCTGTGGACCCGCCTGCGGATTAAGCGATCGGACCGCTCCGAGCGCATTTTAGGTGACTAAGCCTTTATCTGTAAATCTGTGTCCATCTGTGGTTAAATTCTTTTCCAACTTCGAAAGAAAATGACCGTAGGTTGTCCCTTGTAAACGCTCCTGACTGCTTCCCGGTATCCCATCTTCGCAGCCAGGCGAAGAGACGGTTGGTTTCCGGAATCGATCAGGCACGAGGAATTAGGCGTTTGAAAATGGTTCGCTCCCCAAATGTGAATCGCCTGCACGGCTTCTACGGCAAACCCCTTACCGTGTGCCGAGCTGGCAAAGACCCATCCGGCTTCGGGAGAGTTCCCAAGTGGCGGCTCGATGGCGCGTTTCAAGTCGGCAAATCCCACTTCGCCGAGGAAGTTTCCAGTCACTTTTTCTTCGACGACCCAATATCCGAATCCAAGTAGCAACCAATGGCCGGCATATTGGAGCAAGCGTTTCCAAACATCTTCTGGCGTTAATGGAATGCCGCCGATATAGCGAATGACAACGGGGTCAGACCAGAGTGCGGCACAGTGAGGGAAATCTTCGACACGATGGGCGCGAAGTACCAGTCGCTCAGTCTCCAATCTAGGAACCTTCATAGGAAAATGACAGATGACAAATACACGGTTTCCGGGAGGGCCGGCGCCCGCTAATCTGTCATCTAGTCATTTGTCATGCAGGATCTAGTATTGCCTCTCCAAAGTTGGAGACCTGGTTTTTCGATTAGCTGGCTACAGCTTCATCAGTCAAACCTCGACGCCGCCGGAGTGACGGATCTGCGGCCGGATGCCTTCATTCCGCGCTTGGTGTTTGGCGACTATATCCAGGACTTGCTGCGCGAAGCATGTGAGACGTCAAAGTGTCTAGACCTTATCCATGACGAAATTGTCGACATAACCCGCCTGAACGACGAAACATTCCAGCTATTCGACCCGAGGAAGGCAAAAGTCTGAGAGGAGCGCAAGTCGTCCTTGCGCTTGGCAATTTTCCGCCCGGCAGACACCTCGGTGCGGACAAAGCCCCGGAGCAGTATTGGTTCAGCAACAATCCTTACTCAGCCGGGACTCGCGCCGAGCTAGCTGAACCGGGCGATATACTCATTATCGGGACCGGATTGACTAGCCTTGATGTGTTGCTGACGCTGGCTCCAACAAAGCAGGAGGGCAAGATTCACATACTATCCCGGCGAGGTCTTTTTCCTCAGGCGCATGGCAACGTCGCGAAGTATTCTCCGTTTTTCGATTCTGATCATTTGCCGAAGACCGCCTGCGAGCTCTTGCGCCAGGTGCGCCGTCAGGTTCGAATTGCACTTGCTGAGGGAATCGACTGGCGACCAGTGGTAGACTCGATTCGCCCGTTTAACCAGGCCATCTGGCAGAATCTCAATTATGTCGAGCAGAAACGATTTTTGAGACACCTGCGCGGCTTCTGGGACATCCATCGTCACCGCTGTGCTCCGCAAGTAATGGCCGTAAAAGAGCAGCTTGAAGTTGAGAAACGACTGATTTCTCACCGTGGACATATTCTGGATCTCCGTCCGGTAGAAAACCACGTCGAGGTCACCTACCGGCCCCGAGGAACCCAAGTAAAAAGGACCATTGTAGTTAGGCGAGTTCTCAGCTGCACCGGCCCTCAGTCAGACTATCGTAAGCTGGACGATCCTTTGGTCCGCCGGCTGTTGGAACGCGACCTTCTCGCACCTGATCCCCTGCGAATCGGCGCTTATACCGACCAAGACGGACGAGTACTCAATCAAGCTGGTGAGCCGATCCATCGCCTCTACACGCTAGGTAGCCCGCGAATGGGATTTCTTTACGAATCGATTGCCGTGCCGGAACTGCGCGTTCAAGCAAACGACTTAGCCAAGCGCATTCTAGCATCTCATCGTGGCGCGCCAAACCGGCGCTGAACTTCCATAGAAGAGTAGCCTTTATTTTTGGCGATCGAGGTTACGGCTTGGTTCCGCGTTCGGAATAATGTTTGTTTAAGTAGATCCGCAGAATTGCATTGCAACGTATGCAGAATTGGATCGATGAAGAATCGTCGTACATTCGACTCATGACCACAGCCGATATCAAGACGCCACGTCCGTATCCCGGGATCAGGCAGGCCAAGATATCGGTGGCAAAGACGGAAACCCCACGAGAAAGCCTTCTGCCGATATCGCTTCTATCCGCAAAGGGATTCCGCCAAAGGATTTCGTACTGCTAGCCAGGCATATCGGTTTACCGCAGGCAGAACTAGCCAGGAAATTGGGGCTCTCCCCGAGAACGATAGCAGTGCGTATTGCCGGGGGCCAAAAGAAACTCAATCCTGAAGAAAGCGAAAAGGTCCTCCGGATCCAGCACATCTTTGAACAGGCCATTCGCGTTTTTGGCTCGTTAAAGGAGGCGCGAGAATGGCTGTTAAGTCCGGCAATTGGACTCGAAGGTCAAGGACCCATTGATCTGCTCGATACTGAGCCGGGCGGTGCTCAAGTCCGTGATTACCTTGGCGCGATCGAATACGGAAACTACTGGTGAAGCTCTACCGGTTCGGTTCCGGGTCCGCGCGGCCTGCAGCCGAAGAGTTTAACGGACAAGGTGGCGTTCTAGCTGCTGGCAGGTGGCACATTAAAGGTACACCGGTCGTTTATACGTCTACCTCAGAGCCCCTCGCACTTTTGGAAAAGCTGGTGCACCGACGATCAGCTACGGTCGTCTATCCGCTTTATATCGCCGATGTGCCCGATCATTTAATTGAAGAGCTTCCCGCCACTAGTCTGCCGGCAGATTGGAGATCCATTTTCCCAAGTCGTTCCACTCAACGATTGGGTAACAATTGGCTTATAGGTAGATCCGGAGTGGGACTTCTAGTGCCGAGTATTCTCCTCACTGGCGCCGCTCCGGAGGTTAAAAACTGTCTAGTGAACCCTGAACATCCGGAATTCAAAAAAGTCGCGCTGAGCGGACCAATACTGCTAGCGTTGGACAGCAGGTTCAATCAGTAGGGTTCAAAGTTATACCCGAATCCTTTCGCACAGAAAACGAAGGCAACGAAGGATATTATTGATTGTCCTAGCGGCGTTTCGGAGCCGACGGCCCTTCGTTAGCTTCGTTAACGTTCAGCTGAGCTCACGTCGAAGCCTTCTGTAAAATTGGCTTTGCTCAACGCTTCGCGTACTCGTCGTGCCGGCGCCACCACATGCCCTCGGTCTCGTAGAGGTCATCCTCGTTCCGACCTTTCGGGGCGCGGTCGAGCCATTGGTACATCCCCCAGAGGCCATCCAGCCCACGGGCATAAGTGGAATAGGTGTGATAGATGTGCCCGTCCTGGAGCACGAATGCGCTCATGCCTGGCCGGTCGCGCGTGTAGGTGAGCGCGTCCGTTCCGCACATGGCCGCATTTTCTATCACGATATCCGGGAGCTGGGTTGTCTCGTCCATGGCATGGCCTCCGCACTTATAGTTATACTCGATGCTTCCCTCGCGCTGTTGCTGCTCGGAGAACGAAACGTTGAAGTCGGCGTTAAAGTCGTTGTTGAACGAGGACGCCCAGGGAAACGTCCACCCCATTCGCCCCCTATAGGCCTTTATCTTTGCCAGTGGCGCGCGTGACACTACCGATAGCGTTACATCGTGGTTCGCCAGGTGGACAACGAAGCCGTTGAACCCGTCCGCGATGGTAGAGCAGGTCGCACACCCCGCCGAGTAGTCGGGACCGAACATGTAATGGTAGATAAGGAGCTGCGACCGGCCCCTGAATAGGTCTGCCAGCGATGCACTCCCTTCATCGGTGTCGAATCGGTATTCTTTTTCGACCCGAACCCAAGGCAGTTCCTGGCGTTGGCGCGCCAACTCGTCGCTGTGCCGGGTTAGCTCCTTCTCTGCCTCAAGCAGCTTGAGCCGCGCTTTCAACCATTCTTCACGTGTTCCGGTTAGGTGCGTTGCCATATCGATGTGTTCTCTTTCTTGGGGTTCTGTTTGTTCTCGCGGTACAATTCGGTAGTCGTTTGTCGTGCGATAAACTTAGCGTCGGATTCCGAACCCATGGAGTTACAAATGTGTCGGGATTCCGAAAACCTAACCGCAGCCCCGAAATTCTCCGGGGTAAAATGGACGCAGATTTACGCAGATTTCGGTCTGGGCTTCGACTATGCCACCGACTATACGGCGATTAGATTGGCTTGGAACAAGGCTTTAAGATCACTCAGCTTTGCGTTCGTTGTGCTCTTTTGCGGCTATTCTCAATCTTCAGATAGGGAGAGGTCAACTGTACCGGCAGTCGAAGACGCGGAGTAACTTGACTTTGCCTAGCGATTTCGGTGTCCTCTAGTGATCGCCCTTATGCGTAGCCTGTTCCTATTCTTGATTTTATTGCCTCAGCTAGCAGCAGCAGATCCATTTCAAAAATTACGTCAGGAATGGACTCGAGATCTTCACGAAAAACGGGTTGCGGCATCAACTGCTCTCTACTCTCCGGATGGGGTGTTTATTCAGCCTGATGGCACAAGAGTGAAAGGCTCGACCGCAATCTACAACCTTTACCAAAAAATAACGTCGACCTTCGATAGCGATCTGAATTTCTCATCTGAGCGGGTCGAGACATCCAAGGACCTTGCGTACGATTCCGGTACCTACACCGAGACACTAGTGACGCGGGCAACAGGCAAGTCGATGCTGACGAAGGGTAGTCACCTAACCGTTTACCGAAGGGGTAAAAACGGAAACTGGAAAATCGTTGAGCAAGCTTGGACCGGGCACTAGCCAAACGCCGGCCAGGTCAGCATGGCAAACTATCTTTTACACAGAAGATCACAAAGGACACGAAGAGGTGACCGATCTTTTACAGAAGCAAACGACGGTTTTCATGGGCCTGCAAATATCTAGCCGAGGGTTTGCCAAGTCGAACGAGGGTCGAACGCCAGGGACAATTCCTCATACCGTACCCTACGGGACGGTTTCGCTTTTCTGCATATCCCAGGCATTTCATGCCAGGTCGCCTTCGCAGACTATGGCGCACCCTAAGTCTACCTTTTTGCACAACCAACCGCTACGATCGCGACGTAGGCCTTGCGGAGTCGGGCTACTATCATCTAGTCCCTCCGGGACACAGCATTGGCCAGCTCAATCGTTTTTCAACAACCTGGACCCCTTCGTTACCTTCGTTGCCTTCTGTAAAATTCCGATTCCTTCTGACTTTGTGTCCTTTGTGACCTTCTGTGAGAGTTGATTCGGTCGTAAGCCCTTACGACGGGGCTTGAGCAGTCCTCGAAACCGCTCCACATCCTTCGGTGTCGCCGGATTGCAAATGACTAAGGTTAGGTCGGGGCGGCCATCGATAGAAAAGGACGAGAACTCCAGCCCGAGCACTCCTGCAACCGGGTGTCGCAAATGTTTTATACCTTCACCTTCGTGAGCGCGGATATCGTTGGCCCGCCATATCACCTCAAATTCCGGGCTTAACCGGCAGAGTTCGTTGACCAATGCTTCGACATCTGCAGCAGCGCCGGCTCGGGTTGTGTCTGCTCGAAACGCGGCCACGGCAAACCGCGCGACGCCTTGCCAGTCGAGCTGCGCAGCACGGGCCTGGGGGTCAAGGAAGATCCGGCGCAGCATATTACGCTGTTCAGGAATAAGTTCATCATAGCCAAAGAGAGCAGATGCCGCGCGGTTCCACGCGACGAGATCCCAAGTGACGGTTTTTACAAAGGCCGGGGTGAACTCCATAGCATCGAGGACGCGCTGGATCCGCGGCGAGATCCCTTCCTTTGCTTGATAGCGGACCACTGGAGGATGCCCCAAGGCAATTAAGAAAAGATGTTCGCGCTCAAAATCCGTCAACATGAGCGCGCGAGCAATACGCTCCAGCACCTCGACCGAGGGTGAACCGCCGCGTCCCTGTTCAAGCCATGTGTACCAGGTAGGGCTGACATTGGCGCGCTGGGCCACTTCTTCTCGCCGCAGGCCGGGCGTTCGCCGGCGGGTCATCGGAAGACCAAGAGCGGCCGGGTCAAGTTTGGCCCGACGGTCTTTCAGATAGGTTCCAAGCTGATTACCATTTGTTTCCGGCATATTACCCCGTTATTATTATATACCCCGTTAGTTATTATACCAGTATAACAACACTACTTTACTAGAATAACATTCAAGCCAGAATAGCGCATCTCAAACATCAAAATGGAGGTTATTTAATGCGTATTTTTGTTACTGGCGCCACTGGCTTCATCGGTTCTGTTCTAGTTAAGGAATTGCTCAGCGCGGGACATCAAGTGCTCGGCTTGTCCCGCTCCGATGCCGGCGCCAAGTCGCTGGCCGCAGCGGGCGCCGAGGTACATCGCGGTTCGATTGAAGATCTGGAAAGTCTGCGCACCGGGGCAGCAGCTTCGGACGGGGTTATTCACCTCGCGTTCAACCATGACTTCTCGAAATTCGTCGAGAACTGTGAGGCAGACCGGAAAGTCATTGAGGCCATCGGATCCGTCCTGGCCGGTTCCGATCGGCCGTTCATCATCACCTCAGGAACCGGGATGGCGAATACCGTGCCTGGTCAGCCTGCGTTCGAAGATAATCCAATCATCGACTCATCGGTGATTCCACGAGCAGCTTCGGAAGAAGCCGCCGCGGCGTTGGCAGCGCGAGGCGTCAACATCTCGGTGGTGCGCCTTCCGCAGGTCCACGATCCAGTCAAACAGGGCCTCATTTCTTGGCTCATCCCAATTGCGCGGGAAAAGGGCGTCTCGGCGTTTGTGGGCGATGGACGCAACCGGTGGCCCGCCGCGCACGTTCGGGATACGGCCCATCTCTATCGGTTGGCGCTGGAGAAGCAGGAGCCAGGAGCCAAATACCACGCGGTGGCTGAAGAAGGTGTGCCGCTCCGCGATATCGCCGAAGTCATTGGCCGGGGCCTAAAAATCCCTGTCGTCTCGCTGTCTCAGGAGGAAGCTGCGTCCCACTTCGGATGGCTGGCAATGTTTGCCGGTCGCGACGTTCCGGCCTCAAGCGCGCTAACGCGGAAACGGCTCGGCTGGAGTCCAACCGGGCCTGGATTGATTTCCGATCTCGAGCGGATGGATTATTCCGGAAGCTGAGGCGCATCGCCCGGGAGGGATCGCGTCCTCTTCCGGCCGCCGCCGGATTATTACCGAAGCGGAGGACGTGCTGCGAGCGCGCGGACGAAGATACGCCGTTAGGTTGTGGCACATCCTCGCGGCGCGCGGGGATCCGACGTCGCCAGCGGTCAGAAGAAAAAGGCCCACGATGGAAGGCTATGTCGGACAGGCTGCGCGCCCTCCCCAAATTCACCCCGCGGATGCAGGACGGGGATGCTCGATAGGCCAACCCGTTAACTCTTGCGGGTGAACCCGTCGGCGCTCCACTCTTCGCTCCCGACGCCATGATGGACAAAGAATAGGCCGGTTGGATCGTATTTGTTTTTGATGGCGCGTAGACGCGAATAATTCGGGCCCCAGAACGATTCCTGCCACGAATTCTCGAAGTAATTGGTCTCTGAAACGTAAGAGGCTGGTTGGGGAACGATTTTTCTGAGCTCGTTCATGGCCTGGGCGATTTTGATCGCGTTTTGACGAGCGGCCGACACATCGGGTTCATGGCCGGCGATACCGGGATAAACCGGGTCTCCGCCACCTGCGATAATAACAAGAGCAAATGCATTTAGTACTGCTGGATTCGTGGCGGTATCGCGGGCGGCGGCAATTTCTTCTGGTGGTGCACCGGCTAACCCTTTGTTGAAGTGCAGTCCGACTCGCCAGTGGCGGGTCGCGGAAAAAAGAGCATCGACCAGCCGCTCTGTGCTGTCCTTCGCTAGAAGAGTGTCCGGTAGCCAAATGGATTCATAGCCGTGCCAATACATTCCTACTTGGTTGTTGTCACCTGCCCACCAATAATGTTTATCGGATACACCTTCCCTGGAATCTGCTAACACCACTTCTGGTGCATTCTTTTTCCAAAAATCGAGATCCCAGTGGTGTCGGGCAGGGATGGCCGGAATAATTGGGCCCAACCGTATACTATAATCCGCCGGCGATTGGTTGATCCGATCGAAGAACGGTTTCCAGATACTCTCTGCTTCGGATTTAGTGAGACCTTGGAACAGGAGCGTGATGGAGAGTTGATTGTTGCCGCCTAAGGACACGGTCTCACCCCAGTGGGGGTTAAACAACTGATCTCGATAGAATTCAATAAACCAGCCGATCAATTCCCGGAAAGCGGTATCCGAGTGTGCCTCGATCGTGGCGATCACTGTGCCGAACAATTCGGGAAGATCGCGGGTTCTTAAGGTTAGTTTTGTTAGTACGCCAAAACTGCCGCCGCCACCGCCTTTGATTGCCCAGAATAAATCGGAGTTAGTGCAGGCGTTAGCAACACGGACGGCGCCGTCTGCGGTCACAATTTCGGCCTCCAAAAGACCGGCCGCTGCCGTGCCGAATCGTTTTGAGTAGCTGCCAAATCCGCCCCCGTGAACCAGGCCGGCGACACCGACGGTAGTACAACCGCCACCTTGGACATAGCGGCCGGCCTCGACAGTAACGGCGCGATAAACATCTATCCACATCGCACCGGATTCGACCGTGACCGCGGCTTGCGGTGATTGGTGTTGGGCACATCCCTGGCCAACAAATGCGTCGTGTAAAACGATCTTGTTCATCGCCCGGGTCCAAATCAGGAGCGAGTCGGGCGCGTTTGATCCGCCGAGGTAACTGTGGCCGCCACCTTTCACGACCAACCGGAGATGGTTGGCCTGAGCAAAATTAACTCCGGCAACGACGTCATCGGTGGTCTGCGCAGCAATCGCATAAGCACTTGGACTGGAGATCCAGGCGTCGACCCAGCCCGTGCTTTGGGTAGCACCCGGTTGATCACCGACATAGAACGGGTTTTGCAGGTCTTTAATTATTTTGTCGCGAGCCGCAGCGGTCGTGTTTCCCGCAAGAACCGGTTCAACCTTAATCAGCCGGCCGTTTACCGTTTGATTTAGTTTTTCCCAACTCGCAGCATCGGGCCAATTTTTGTCGGAAGTGCGTACTCGCGAGGCAGGCGGGGTCGGTGAAGCGCCGCTGGCCGGTACCGAGAAATAGCGCCAGAGTACGGACACAATCGGAAGTGTCGCCAAGCGTCTAAGGAAGCTTTTTCGGGTCATACGTCGGAAATTCTCGAGTTAGCTAACTAGGGCGGAGCGAATGACAGATGACAAATTACAAATGACAGATGACAGATGCGGGGCCAGTCATCGGATCAGACCAGCTTGGAGACTCGCGAGCACGTCCTGATTGGTGCGCTCGAATTGCAGGGGAGTGACCGAGACCCGACCGTGTCCAATGGCGAAAGTCTCCGATCCAGGCGTGTCCCCTCGGGCTGAGCGTCGAAGGTGAAGCCAATGATATTCGAGGCTGCGGGGATCAATACCGGAGACGACGTCGACGTCCTCCATCAAGCCGGTTCCTTGAATGGTCAATTCGATCGGCCCCGCCTTATCGGCAGGGACATCCGGAAAATTGATATTCAAAATTGAGCCTTGGCTCCAACCGCCTTTCGCGAACTGCCTGATCACCTTGGGAGCAAGCGCGCGAGCCGTGTCCCAACGCACCGCATTGCGATCGCTGAAGGCTTGGCTGAGAGCCATCGACGGGATCCCGAGTAACATACCGGTCATGGCCGCACCCACCGTTCCGGAAAAGACGGTTTCGATCCCGAGATTCGCGCCGCGGTTAATGCCCGACAGAATCAGGTCTGGTCTTCCCGACACCATCAGATGACGGACTGCCATGACCACACAGTCGCCCGGCGTTCCGGAGACTGAGAATCGACGCTCCTCCTTCTGCGAGACCCGCAAAGGACTGTGCAGGCTCAAAGAATGCGACGTCCCGCTTTGGTCGTAGTTCGGGGCAACGATCCAAACCTCTTCAGCCAGTTCCTCTGCCACCTCAGTCAAAATCCGAAGGCCAGGAGCATCGAATCCGTCGTCGTTCGTGAGTAGTACTCTTGAGATGAGATGAGATGTCATGCAAAAGAATTTAAAGTCTCACGCAAAGACGAAAAGGCGCAAAGGTTAAAACGGAGTCACTTCACCAATTTCTGATTCCGATACAACGCCCGCCATTCGATCACCTCGGTAAGCAGTGTCTTTTCTACCCGCGCAACTACGCGCAGGACGCTGGTCCAACTCTTGGTTTGTTCCAGTTGTTTCCGATAATCGAGGATAAGTCGACGCATTTCGAGGAAACGCCGCCGGCGGCGTCCGTAATCATTTACGACGATCATGGCGCCGGTAACTGCCGCCAGTTGGTAAGCCAAGACCACTGCCAAACCTAGCCACGACATCCAACCGTTTGAAGGCAGTAAATGGAAGACTTGAGCCGTCATGACGAAGAAAAGGTTCCCGGCAATCGCCAAAACGACAGACCAGCGAATGATAACCTGAGCCCATGACATGACTCGATCGGCCCGGCGCGTCTGCCGGGAAAAATAGCTGCTCTGCTGGACGATCCGCTCCTCATGGTAGGATTCTTTAAACGAGGCAAAATCCGTTTTCTGATTCTTGAACCCGGCCAACATCTTGAGATGATTCAGAGCCTCCAGCATTCCGTGCAGCTCGGGAATCACCGCTTTATCAATCACATCGTAGCGGACCGGAGCATCCCACAGAGCAACGAATGAGCGCGAAACTTCCGCGGCGGCCCGAACCCTGGCCCAGCTTTCCTGTGTTTCTTTAGCTTTCAGAAACTTCGGGGCCAGCGCGGCGATTAAGCCAAGAAGGGCGCTGGTTCCAAATAAAAGGCTGGCCTGTTGCCGAAAAATGTAGGCTGCAACCGTGAGCACAGCGGCAGTGCCAGCACACAAGATGGGTGTCGCAGCAATCTTGCGAAACTGTGGAGCCACTCGATTTGCATTCTCATCGAGTTTTTGGAACCAAGCGATTGCCTGGTCCCGATAGGTACCTCCCGGCTTAACTTTTCGGTCGGGTAAGTTGTTGAGGAAAGTTAGCTCGGGATCATGCCAAGATCGGTCGCTTTCGTTCCAACGCGTTATTTCACCGGTTTCACTGTGAATCCAAATAACCGGTGTACCGAGATTTTTACAGCATTCCGCCATTTCCCCGGTGCCGCCGATTCCTTGGGCCGGGAGTCCATTCCATAACACAATCAATAGGCCGCTCTGCAAAATCGTTTCCAACCCACACTCATAGTAACAATGTGGGCGGCTGAGTCCCCCACCTACGACCTCGAAAGAGACCGCTCGCTCGAGCGCGTTTTCAGCGCGTTTCCAAGTCGCGGCTTCGAAATCTTCGCTGAACTGAGCCGGCGGCATCGGCAAAAGGACGCGCAACGGTATACCGAGCTCAAAACATGCTTCAGCAAAGAGTAGGTCGCCACCCGCTGCCAGGGACGAGAGACCGGAAACTCCGCCCGGCAGCTTCGAATTCCATTCACTTAGCACTTTCAAAATCATGTCCCGACACCCCGATTCGTCGGCCAGTTTCATATGTCCCGAAAAACCGATTTGCAGAGCGGGGGTTAATTTAACTTGGGACTTCATGGGGAGGACTAAGCGGAATCGTCAGCAGACGGGCCTAGTGTAGGACGCAGCTCAGCGATCTTTCGATGAAAAAGCGCCAAAACACATCCAGCCAGATTGCCTGCAGCGCCGAATCCGTGAGCGCTAGGAGTCGCCCTTCCGCCGGCACGCCTCCTGGCTCCTGGGTTCTGGCTCCTCTTCGTCAACTCCCATCAGCCTTTTTTTGCGCTCCGCTTTTGATCGTGTTCAGAGATCCATTTCAATCCTTCCAGCCAGTGTTCATGGCTGAGGTGGGTAAACTCCGGGTAACTGGCTCTCTCCCAGCGCGACGCCATACCGGTAGCCACCTCTTCGAAAGTTACCAGGCACTTTCGAGGCCCCATGGGTTTAATGAGCCAGTTGTGGTAGGAATCAACCAGTGGACCATGAATGGTCCAAGCTCGCCCGTAACTGCGCCAACCGAGACGGTTCGGAGGATCGCATTCAATAACCAGGCCGTCGACTTTGTCAGGGGGGACTTGACCCAAGATTGGTAGCAGTTGAGGCACGTCGGAACTCAACCAGGAAAACTTCGTATTCTTTTGCAATACCCGTGATCCACCCCAAATCTTGACCTTCCCCGCGTAAGGGCACCACTTAGGCCATAGCTCCGCGTGAACCAGGTGATCCCATACCGTTTCACAAGAAGCGTTTATCTCGATCTGGTTATGCGCAAAGACTTCTGCAGATCGATTAAACATGGCGGTGGGCCAATGCATCTCGGGTGACCGCTGGATCCAATCCCTGTTTATGGCATCACCGACAGGAGTGGGGGTCGGGGTGGCCTTCCCCGTCACTGTGATAGCCGGCAACGGGGTATCTCCTTGGGCGGCCGTCGCCACGATTAAGAGCAGCCCGCAAACCGCGAGCGGTAAGACGTAGTGATCACTAACAGTCAATTTGCGCGGATACACGCACCGGGGGTTTACTCGCCTATCCATAAGCCTGATTGCATTCACGTCCTGGGTGAGAGTAACGACCACAACGATACCGAAAACCGGGGTTCGGCCAAGAATTAGGAAATCGACCGGAAACTAAGACTTACGGCAAGACTCTATGAATCTGATTCGCTCTTGAGCAGTTCGCGGAAGGACCGCAGAATTTCAAGGTAGCTAAATCCAGGAATAAATCGGCCTCTGCCCGAGTCTTATTCTATGAGAGGACGAGATCGCGTTTTTGCTGTCGGTCTGTCACAAACCAAAGCTTGGATTCATAAAGAGACGTTCCGCTATGCCCAGTCCCGAAACATCTAAGGAACAAAACGAGTCACTGCATGGTTCGCGCTGGGTAGTTCCCGGGAGCCGCCTGCTGCCCACTCCTGGAGCTGCCGGATTGCAAAGCGGCTCCCCTCCAGACGTTGGGCCGCGCTCAGGCTCCGGTGACGATCAACCGTTTCGGGGCGATGATGAGGCGGCTAGACCGAGCCTGATTGATAACTGGATCGATGCTTGATCCCCAGGGATCAGCGGAGCAAGGCCAGGGCAGCCATGAAATGGCGTAACAGAGCAGCCCAGGGCTTCAGCCCTGGGTATATTTGTCGTAACATCCGCCCTGAAAGGGCGGCCGAAATGCGCGACTTTGGACCCACATCCGTGGCGATCCACGCTCGTCCGATACTGCGCTACGTCCAAGGGATTCGGTGGCCCTTTCAGGGCCAATTCTATGGGACGCTTTCCCAGGCCTGAAGGCCTGGGCTGTTCTATTACGCCATTTCATGGCTACTACCACCTACCTGCGCCTCAGCTCCTCTAATTCTTCCAAGGTACGCGGCCACTCAGATCCTAGCAGGCGGGACAAGCTGCGGTCGGCAAGGACTACTCCGCCGGTCTGACAGCGAGCACAATAATTGGTCTCGTTGTCGGCATAACGAATCCGCTGAACTTTTTCGCCACATCGCGGGCAGGGCTGGTTATAGCGGCCATGTACTGCCATTTCTTTGCGAAAGGCAGTGACGTTTTCTGGAAAATCAGAGCCAGCTTCATTTTGCAGGCGATCAATCCAGAGCTCCAGCGTCTGTCGCGCCGCCATCAACAATCGCTCCCACTCTTCCAGCTTGAGTTTGCGAGTCATTGCTATCGGCGACAACTGCGCGGCATGTAAGATCTCATCTGAATAAGCGTTGCCAATACCATCTACTAACCGGGGATCAGTCAGAGCCCGTTTCAGCGTACGGTTTTCCGCGGTAAGCGCAGTGCGAAATGATTCTAGATCACTTTCGAAGATATCGATCCCGCCCGGATCGGTTGAGCGGAGGCCGGCTTCGCCACCAAAAACGTGTAGCGACGCACGGCGCTTAGTGCCGGCCTCAGTTAATACCAGGGAACCGTTGGGGAAATCGAATGCCGCCAGGGTGTTGCGTCCCGCGATCGAAGCCGGCGGCAGTCGCCAATGAAGCCGGCCGGCAATCATGAGATGCAGCACCAGCCATAGATCATTTTCTACTCCGATGGCAATTCGTTTGCCAATTCGCCTCAGGTCACGTACAACGCGGCCTTCTACCTCGCGAATCGGTGGTTCGGCGGTACGAAGTAGAAATGTGCTCGCGATTCGGACCCGCATAAGTCGCTCACCCAGTACCCTCGGCTTGAGCGCATTGATGTAGGTAACAATGTCCGGTAGCTCCGGCATGACTTAGAATCTGGCACAGGGAACGAGCGGGTACAGAGCTCAACCGCAGATGGACGCAGATTTACGCAGATAAAATGAAAAAGAACCAGGGGCCGCGACTCGCATGGTCTTTATCTGCGTAAATCTGCGTGCATCTGCGGTTGAACTCCGTTTCCCCTCGTCCTCATTCGCTATATGGCTATGGTGAACGACCTCGCGATGGAAATCCTCCCCAGATTTTGGTGCGCTGCCGGCGCAATGATATTCTTTACGATGTCGAATGCCCTTGGATGGGCGCCGGCAGGCGGTCATATGATGTCGAAATATGCAGCGGACGTGAACCCAAACTCGGTTTGGCCGGAATATCCACGCCCACAATTGATGAGGCCGAATTGGATTAACCTGAATGGGCTGTGGGATTACGCAGGTACTAACGACCAAGCCAACCCGCCGAATAAATGGGCCGGGCAAATTCTGGTGCCTTTCCCGATCGAATCGGCTTTGAGCGGAGTTTGCCAAGTGCTCAAACCGACTCAAACCTTATGGTATAAGCGCCAATTGGTTCTTTCTCCGCCAGGCAACGGACAACGCATTCTATTACATTTCGAAGCCGTAAACTACATCGCCGCGGTGATAGTGAACGGTAAACTCGTTGGTGAACATCAAGGCGGTTATGATCCGTTTACGTTCGACATCACGGACGCATTGGCTGCCTCAGGAACTCAGGATCTTGTGGTCAAGGTAATCAATCCAACGGGCGAAGGGAAGTATCCCTATCAGCCCCGAGGCAAGTTAAGTTTAACCCCTGGCGGGATCTTCTATACCGATGCTAGTGGCATCTGGCAGACGGTATGGATTGAAATCGTCCCGGCGACTTATATCGCGGATTTATTGATCGTGCCGGACATCGACAACCAGAAGGCCCTGGTGACGGTTCAAGCGGGCGGCACTCGGCCGACTCAGCAACCGGACCAGGTAACCATTGAACTGACAGATAGCGAGGGAAAGAAGATCTCCACCGGTACCGGACTGGGTAACACGCCGATCGCATTGAACGTGGCTGATGCCCATCTTTGGTCTCCGGATGATCCCTATCTTTACAGGCTAAAGGTCACCTACGGTTCCGACGTGGTGACGAGCTACTTGGGGATGCGCAAAGTCGAAATCAGCCAGGATGCAGATGGGATCCAGCGCATCTTTGTTAACCATAAGCCGCTATTCCTGTTTGGCCCCTTAGATCAAGGCTTTTGGCCGGATGGGATTTATCTCGCCCCCACGGATGCAGCCCTGCGGTCCGATCTCGAGTACGAAAAAATGCTCGGCTGTAATATGGTTCGTAAACACGTTAAGGTAGAACCTCGGCGTTGGTATTACTGGGCGGACAAACTTGGGCTGCTGGTCTGGCAAGATTTTCCTTCTCCGCAGGATTTTGCTCAAAAACAAGGTACGGCGGATCGTACGCGGCCCGCGGATCAAGCCGCGCAGATTGAGAAAGAGATGAAGGCCATGGTCGACACTCATCGGAACCATCCTTGCATCATGATGTGGGTCGTATTCAACGAAGGCTGGGGTCAGTACGATACGGTGCGGATCGCTAATCTGTTCAAGACTTGGGACTCGACCCGCCTGGTCGATGACTCCAGCGGCTGGAACGATTTCGGCGCCGGCGATGTCCTTGACGACCACACTTATCCCTGGCCAAAGCCGGTTGCACACCAGCGCAATCGCGCCAGTGTGTTAGGTGAATTTGGCGGCGCTGGTTTCCCCATCCCGGGTCACCTATGGAATCCGAACAGCCAGTTCTCGGATGAACACGACCTGCCGAACGCGTCCGCTCAGCAACCTTTTATTATCGGCCGCTTGGAAACCGTAAAAGATCTGGCAACCAAAGGTCTTTCGGCGGCCGTGTACACTCAACTGAGCGACGTGGAAAACGAGGTCAACGGATTCTTAACTTATGACCGGACAACCGTGCAAAAAGCAAATCCGGATGCCGTTCGGCCTGCAGTGCGCAAGCTGTACGCGCCGTGATGGTTAGGGATTCGTGGAGCGCTGCCTCGCTTGCGAGGCCGTGGTGACCGGAGCGATTTAGTCAGACATGCGCCGGCGTTGGCTTAAACTCTGTATCGTCCTCGGTTGAGTCGAAGATTTGGACTTCCACAGAAACCTACAAGCAATAGAGCACTGAACGGAAAGGGTAGTAATTGACCGCCCCTTCCTTGTTCACCACGGCCTCGCAAGCGAGGCAGCGCTCCACGGTTCCGACCGACGAGAACGAGGGGGTTAGCTCGATGACAGACAGAAGGTGTTTCCGTCAGGGTCCTTGAATAGCACATAGGTGCCCCAGGGTTGCTTTTCTGGTTCACCTAGGAACTCGACTCCGCGGGCCTTCAACTCGGCGTACGTCTTGTCGATGTCGTCGCAGGTAAACACCACGTTTGAAAACGTCCCCACCCGATCCTCATGTCCCTCCGGAGTAAATAACACGACCCTGGTTTCAGCCTTCGGGGGTTTTAGCTCGATCCAACGCTGTTTGTCGTTGAATGGTTGATCTGTGAGGATTGAGAAGCCTAGCTTCTCGGTAAAAAAGTCGAGCGCACGATCCTGATCGCGAACTGGCAGATTGACTAATTTGACGTGAGTTATCATAAAACGGAGATGGGCTAACTGCAGACTGCTTAAAGCAGCCGCCATCTGAGCTCAAAGCCAAAAAGCGTTGCCTTGACCGAAAGTGGTGTACCGATTAACGGTACACGAGTAACGCCGTGATCGCCGGGATCGCCGGGAACGCCGCCGGGATCGCCGGCAACGCCGGGAACGGTGAGAAAAGACAGCCGAAACGGCGTATGGGCGAGTGGGCGAAACGGCGACTCCTCCGGGCAGGTCGCGCAACCGTATGACGACTTCTTTAAGATCCAATAATACCGGATTCAGCTCGATACGAACGTCGGTTTTTACATTGGAACGGTACGTTACCGAGGTACTCATGCGAGACCTGATCGCTCACGATCATTTGCCGTCCGCTTTTCTCGTCTACCTTTTTCTTCGGGGTCGTGCGACCGTCCCAAAGACGAATCAGCAAATGCATCGTCGAAGGATGCGTCCGGTAACCATCAGCGTGCGCGAACTAGCGACGCAGACAGGCTTGGCTAAGAGTGTTGTCCAGACCGCGTTGATCGCGCTCCGCAGACGACAATTGATTCGATTGATTGCTCCGGACAAAACCGAGCGGCGAACGATCGCTGCTTCTTATGAGGTGTTACGTCCCTGGCGAAGAACAAATCGACGATCCCAGGCGATTTCAAACTAGCTAGAATCTAAATTCGTAACCACGTTTAACTGGAAAAAACCTTACCATGCCCAAGCTGCCATCCCCTCTGATTGACATCCTTTCGGCGGAATCGTTCGCGGCCGAACATCTTCCGGGTAGCGTCAACATCTGTGTCTATGAGACTGCGTTCATCGATAAGATTCGCGCAGCGTTTCCGGATACCAGCAGTGAGCTCACTGTGTACGGCTTAAATGATTCTACGTTGGAAGCCAGGGTCGCGTTAACAAAACTCGCAGATGCTGGGTACAGCCGAGTTCAGGCATTACCGGGTGGCTTGGAAGGCTGGAAGGCAAGCGGCGGAGACATCGTGCGAGGCGTAGCGACGGCGTTACCATCGGGCCGCTTCGAGGTCGATCAAATAGCCAGCCTGGTCGAATGGATGGGGCGAAATCTTTTTAACCGGCACCTCGGCACCGCAGAACTCGGCCCCGGATACGTGCTGATCCAGAACGGTAGGCTGGCCGGCGGGCACCTTACTATTGACATGACGAGCCTCAGTTGCACGGACATGCCAGACCCCGGGCTTTGCGAACGGTTGATCGCGCATCTGGAGAGTGACGACTTCTTTGCCGTCGGAGAATATCCGCAAGCTGAGTTCGAGATCAGAGAGGCCGACTATCGATCGGGCGCCAGACCCGATGAACCGAACTATCAGATCAAAGGAGATTTTACCTTACGGGGAGTAACCCGACCGATCGAATTCGCAGCGGTGGTCGCGAGAAAAGCCGATGGTTCGTTCACCGCGCAAGCGTTACTGGACTTGGATCGAACCTTGTGGGGCGCTGACTACGGTTCGGCCAAGTTTTTTGGAGGGCTAGGCATGCACGTCGTTAACGATGACTTCCATCTCCAGTTGAAGGTCGTTACGAAAGATAAGGCGACGGAATGAGTTTCCGTGCGGCCTACGAGAAGTTTCGTTTTCGGATCGAGTTTGGGCCCATCGCCGGGAGGGTGTGCGTCCCCGCGCGCCGCGAGAACCTGCTACAACCCAAAGTGTATTTTCGTCGGGGTCACAACCCACCCTCGACTTCGGTAACAGCGGATCGCGAGGACGCGATCCCTCCCGCATCAAACCAACGTCTTCAAAAACTCGCTGACTTTCTGCTTCGCACCACTCAAGACTGATTCACCATCGCAGAACAATAGGACATCGAAATCATAGTCGAGGATTTTTGGTAGCGACGATTTGAGCATTTTGGAATCATCCAGTTTCTCTTCTGGAATCAGTCCCAAAGCTCCCGGCGGGTTACCGATGATGGCATCTCCTAGGATCAGGATACCGGCTTTGTCTCGGGCCGCAGCGTGATAAGCCGGACCGAGATACAGCCCAATCTCGCCGGGTGATTTACCCGGCAAATGGATAACGCGCAGCGCCTCACGGATCAGATCTCCTTCCTGAACGGCTTCATCAATCGGGAGCGAAACAAATTGAGGCAGCTCCTCCTTTCCGGCGATGATGCGAGCTCCGTAGCGGGTCCGGAACAGCGGCGCGTCGCGGACATGATCGCGGTTGGTGAGAACAACCGTCGAAATCGGTGTCGGTAGGTTCTGCCAGCCGGCATCCTCCGGAGCTGGAGGATCAATCAGGACGACGCCTCCCGGCAGAACGATCGCATAACCGTTCAGATCCCATGGTCTGTCGGCATAAGTCGAACCCCAGGTGAAAATGCCGGGAAGAATCTCGCGCATGTTCGAGAATGCATGATGATGAGCGACGAAGCCAGCCGGAAGGCAGCGCTCCACGGCTAGCAGACAATTTTAGGCCTCCGCAGCGCCGAGTTTGGTAGCCTCAGGAACCTCGATCAGTTTCCCTGTCCTTACATCATAAACGAACCCGTAGATCGGGATTCGGCCAGGAACCAGAGGATGATTCCGAATACGGCGAACATCGGTTATGACTGCCGAAGCCGGATCCTTAAAAGTCAACCAATCGAAAAATTCGCCATCCTCGGATCCAGGTCCGGCCCCAACATCACGCCACCCGTTTTGATCCACAACTGCGGTCTCCAGACTGTTAGCCAGGAGGTCTCGGATTATGGCATCGGTAAAGAGCCCCATTCCGCAGGTTCGCTTGCTACTCAATTTTACCCCTTTTATCCCTGATCCGCTATGTCCGCTCCTTCTCCCCGCTGGCATCTAGCTCAAATTAATATCGGCCGAATCCGCCCCCATGACCGATTCGCTTATGTCGGGGTTTGTGGCCGAGCTTGACCCCGTCAATGCTTTGGCCGATACCAGCCCCGGTTTCGTCTGGCGACTTCAGACCGACGCCGGAGATGCTACCGGCATTCGCCCGTACGATGACGAAACCATCCTCATCAATATGTCGGTGTGGGAAAGCGTCGAAGCTCTCAAAGCCTTTGTTTATCGGACACATCACGCCGATGTCATGCGCCAACGAGAGAAATGGTTCGAACACCTCGACACCTATTTCATCGCCCTCTGGTGGATACCGGCGGGGACTATTCCGACGGTTTTAGAAGCCAAGGTCCGGCTCGATCATCTCCGCGAAAACGGCGAATCTCCCTACGCTTTCTCTTTCAAGAGAGTCTATCCGCCGTCGTCACCTGTCACGGTTTTAGACAATGCGGCTGATTCTGTATAAACCGTTGGCGCACTTCGCCTTTCTCTCTACAGATAAGCATTATGCCATTGCCAACCGATGAGAAACTGCTGGCTCTAAGCCAGGATCTGCTCAAGCAATTCGATACCATCTTCGGTTTACATCCAGGTTTTCGCGCGGCGCACGCTCGCGGGACCATGCTCACCGGTACTTTTACGCCTGCTCCTGACGCTGCATCCCTTACCAGAGCTCCCCATATCACCCGCGAATCGACTCCGGTTACCGCACGATTCTCTAGCTCAACCGGCATTCCGCTGTTGCCGGACAACGATCCGAATGCCAACCCGCGGGGGTTAGCCATTCGGTTTCATCTCGGCGAGCATGTGCACACGGACATTGTGAGCCATTCGATCGATGCCTTCCCCGCGAGGAACGCGCAGGAATTTCTAGAATTCTTGCGGGCGGTTGCAGCCAGCGGACCCGACGTTCCGTCACCGAAACCGGTTGAGATATTCTTGGGTTCACATCCGGCAGCGCTCGCTTTTGTACAAGCTCCGAAGCCGAGTCCGGCCAGTTTCGCCAAAGAAAACTTCTACGGAGTGACGGCGATGCGCTTCATCAACAAAGAGGGCGCCAGCCGTTACGGTCGATACCGGATTCTACCTGACGCCGGCGTCGAACATCTCGATCCGGAAATTACAAAGGACAAAGGGCCAGATTTCCTTTTCGATGAGTTAAGCGAACGGATCGCCGCGGCGCCGATTAGTTTTCAAATCTTTGCTCAGCTCGCGAACGAAGGTGACGAGGTCAACGACGTCGCCGTGCATTGGCCCGAAGATCGACCTTTAGCGCGGCTCGGCCAGATCGTTTTAACTGCACCGGCCGAAAATGACGCCCAAGAGCAGAAGAAAATTATCTTCGATCCAATCCCGCGAGTCGACGGGATCGAGCCATCGGATGATCCACTGTTGGAGGTACGTGCCGCGGTTTATCTGCTGAGCGGACGGCGACGACGCCAAGCGTAAAAAGGATTCACCACAAAGACACGAAGAACACAAAGACAATCCCAACCGCAGATGAACGCAGATTTGGAAGGGCCGTGCCACGCGCTCAGCGAAAGATGGCGCCACGATGCACACGAAGCATTCGACGCAGCTTTGGCCGGTCTTTAGGTGGTTTGACCAATTCGTGTGCACAACGTGGCTTTTTTATCTGCGTTAATCCGTGTTCATCTGCGGTTGGCCTTTCGTTCGTGTTCTTTGCTCCTTTGTGGTGAGTGCACTGCGGATTACTCCCGGCGGGCCTCGAAGTAGGTGTTACAGATTTCGAGGATGATGGTATTGGGTCCTTCGACCAAAACGGTTTCACCCGGCACCGCCTCACTGCCGTTCAGGGATAGTTCGGCGATCTTCACATTCGGGTGATTAATGGTGATCTGCTTAACTGCAGATGCCGCGATCCCGAGCTGGTTAAAGTCCACGTGCGATCTGCTACCGGAATCGCCCTGAGCAAACTCTTGTGCGCCGAGCATGTTCGTTGAGCTCCCCGAGCTTGGTACATTGGTCGTTTTCCAACGGAAACTGTCGGCGCGATATTCTATCTCGGTGCCTACCAGGGTTTGCGCCTGTTTGCTGTCCAGGCACGTGACCGTATCGGCAGGCAATACTTTATGGACGATCCATTTCCCAAGCAGCTCCGGAGGGATTTTACCGACGGGCGTGGTATTCGATCCTGCTTGGGCAACTAACTGTTCAAGAAAATCGGCTCGCGCTTTTGTGGCCTGAGCTAAACAGGCAGCATCTTTGCCACATTTTTGATCTCGTTGCTTGAGCCAGTCCAATTCCTGCCTGCGCAACTCCGCCAGTTTAGCTGGGTTACCACGGAGTTGTGCCACTCGCTGTTGGTAGGCCTGATTAAGGCGGGCGTCTTCCTGACTAAGCCCGGCTTCTTGCGCGGCCGAGATAGTGGCGCAGGCGCCGGCTGCCAATAGGATGATGCCCTTATGTAACCTGCATTTCATTTTCCACGGTTCCGACCGAGTCGGCCTCGCAAGCGAGGCAGCGCTCCACGGTTTTGCTAGCTGGGGAGAGCGAAACAAACGATCTCGTTTACCGCTCGATGGTTTGACCAAAAGTTCGATCCGTCAAAAGCCAATGAACGGCATGGGAACGGCACCTTGGCTAAGTCCTCGATGCGGGATGAGCCGGAGGATTGTAAATTCAAACGGGCGATGCTCCAATCTTCGTTCCCCTGCTCCGTTCCACGCAGAACGTAAATCGCTCCCCCGAAATAGGTGTGCCCGCAAATCTCAGCGCCAATGTCGTACGTCTCCAGGATACTTCCGCTAGGATCGAGTTTCAGAATACGATGCTTATACCATTGGCTAAGATAGACGTGGCTGCCGTCGTAGCTCAGGTAGGATCCGGTAAACTCCGGACAAGCAACCCGATCGGTTTCGGAGAATCCACTATCGGAAGAATAACGTCGCAGATACCGATCGTCCGCGGCTCCTTCTCCGATATTGAAACAGAGCGCTTCACCGGTTGAGACAGCCGCCGATGGTATTCCTGGCGCTTCGGTTTCTTTGAATACGCGCAGACTTTCCGGCTCAATCCCGTAAATACGCCGTAAGTCACGCGAGCCCATCCATAAGGCATCGTTGTGCCAAGCTAACGCTTGAGGTGTCACGGCAGGGGAAGCGACGCGCCTGCGTTCTTTAATTGCTGGTAGCGACATGGGGGGTTCGGGTTGCGGGTTAGGAGTCACAGGTTTCGACTTACGCTACTCAATTTTACCCCTTTTATCCCTGATCCGCTATGTCCGCTCCTTCTCCCCGCTGGCATCTAGCTCAAATTAATATCGGCCGAATCCGCCCCCATGACCGATTCGCTTATGTCGGGCTTTGTGGCCGAGCTTGATCCCGTCAATGCTTTGGCCGATACCAGCCCCGGTTTCGTTTGGCGACTTCAGACCGACGCCGGAGATGCTACCGGCATTCGCCCGTACGATGACGAAACCATCCTCATCAATATGTCGGTGTGGGAAAGCGTCGAAGCTCTCAAAGCCTTTGTTTATCGGACACATCACGCCGATGTCATGCGCCAACGAGAGAAATGGTTCGAACACCTCGACACCTATTTCATCGCCCTCTGGTGGATACCGGCGGGGACTATTCCGACGGTTTTAGAAGCCAAGGTCCGGCTCGATCATCTCCGCGAAAACGGCGAATCTCCCTACGCTTTCTCTTTCAAGAGAGTCTATCCGCCTTCGTCACCTATCACGGTTTTAGACAATCGCGGCTGATTCTGTATAAACCGTTGGCGCACTTCGCCTTTCTCTCTACAGATAAGCATTATGCCATTGCCAACCGATGAGAAACTGCTGGCTCTAAGCCAGGATCTGCTCAAGCAATTCGATACCATCTTCGGTTTACATCCAGGTTTTCGCGCGGCGCACGCTCGCGGGACCATGCTCACCGGTACTTTTACGCCTGCTCCTGACGCTGCATCCCTGACCAGAGCTCCCCATATCACCCGCGAATCGACTCCGGTTACCGCACGATTCTCTAGCTCAACCGGCATTCCGCTGTTGCCGGACAACGATCCGAATGCCAACCCGCGGGGGTTAGCCATCCGGTTTCATCTCGGCGAGCATGTGCACACGGACATTGTGAGCCATTCGATCGATGCCTTCCCTGCGAGGAACGCGCAGGAATTTCTAGAATTTTTGCGGGCGGTTGCAGCCAGCGGACCCGACGTTCCGTCACCGAAACCGGTTGAGATATTCTTGGGTTCACATCCGGCAGCGCTCGCTTTTGTACAAGCTCCGAAGCCGAGTCCGGCCAGTTTCGCCAAAGAAAACTTCTACGGAGTGACGGCGATGCGCTTCATCAACAAAGAGGGCGCCAGCCGTTACGGTCGATACCGGATTCTACCTGACGCCGGCGTCGAACATCTCGATCCGGAGATTACAAAGGACAAAGGGCCAGATTTCCTTTTCGATGAGTTAAGCGAACGGATCGCCGCGGGGCCGATTAGTTTTCAAATCTTTGCTCAGCTCGCGAACGAAGGTGACGAGGTCAACGACGTCACCGTGCATTGGCCCGAAGATCGACCTTTAGCGCGGCTCGGCCAGATCGTTTTAACTGCACCGGCCGAAAATGACGCCCAAGAGCAGAAGAAAATTATCTTCGATCCAATCCCGCGAGTCGACGGGATCGAGCCATCGGATGATCCATGTTGGAGGTACGTGCCGCGGTTTATCTGCTGAGCGGACGGCGACGACGCCAAGCGTAAAAAGGATTCACCACAAAGACACGAAGAACACAAAGACAATCCCAACCGCAGATGAACGCAGATTTAGAAGGGACCGTGCCACGCGCTCAGCGAAAGATGGCGCCACGAATGCACACGAAGCATTCGACGCAGCTTTGGCCGGTCTTTAGGTGGTTTGACCAATTCGTGTGCACAACGTGGCTTTTTTATCTGCGTTAATCCGTGTTCATCTGCGGTTGGCCTTTCGTTCGTGTTCTTTGCGCCTTTGTGGTGAGTGCACTGCGGATTACTCCCGGCGGGCCTCGAAGTAGGTGTTACAGATTTCGAGGATGATGGTATTGGGTCCTTCGACCAAAACGGTTTCACCCGGCACCGCCTCACTGCCGTTCAGGGATAGTTCGGCGATCTTCACATTCGGGTGATTAATGGTGATCTGCTTAACTGCAGATGCCGCGATCCCGAGCTGGTTAAAGTCCACGTGCGATCTGCTACCGGAATCGCCCTGAGCAAACTCTTGTGCGCCGAGCATGTTCGTTGAGCTCCCCGAGCTTGGTACATTGGTCGTTTTCCAACGGAAACTGTCGGCGCGATATTCTATCTCGGTGCCTACCAGGGTTTGCGCCTGTTTGCTGTCCAGGCACGTGACCGTATCGGCAGGCAATACTTTATGGACGATCCATTTCCCAAGCAGCTCCGGAGGGATTTTACCGACGGGCGTGGTATTCGATCCTGCTTGGGCAACTAACTGTTCAAGAAAATCGGCTCGCGCTTTTGTGGCCTGAGCTAAACAGGCAGCATCTTTGCCACATTTTTGATCTCGTTGCTTGAGCCAGTCCAATTCCTGCCTGCGCAACTCCGCCAGTTTAGCTGGGTTACCACGGAGTTGTGCCACTCGCTGTTGGTAGGCCTGATTAAGGCGGGCGTCTTCCTGACTAAGCCCGGCTTCTTGCGCGGCCGAGATAGTGGCGCAGGCGCCGGCTGCCAATAGGATGATGCCCTTATGTAACCTGCATTTCATTTTCCACGGTTCCGACCGAGTCGGCCTCGCAAGCGAGGCAGCGCTCCACGGTTTTGCTAGCTGGGGAGAGCGAAACAAACGATCTCGTTTACCGCTCGATGGTTTGACCAAAAGTTCGATCCGTCAAAAGCCAATGAACGGCATGGGAACGGCACCTTGGCTAAGTCCTCGATGCGGGATGAGCCGGAGGATTGTAAATTCAAACGGGCGATGCTCCAATCTTCGTTCCCCTGCTCCGTTCCACGCAGAACGTAAATCGCTCCCCCGAAATAGGTGTGCCCGCAAATCTCAGCGCCAATGTCGTACGTCTCCAGGATACTTCCGCTAGGATCGAGTTTCAGAATACGATGCTTATACCATTGGCTAAGATAGACGTGGCTGCCGTCGTAGCTCAGGTAGGATCCGGTAAACTCCGGACAAGCAACCCGATCGGTTTCGGAGAATCCACTATCGGAAGAATAACGTCGCAGATACCGATCGTCCGCGGCTCCTTCTCCGATATTGAAACAGAGCGCTTCACCGGTTGAGACAGCCGCCCATGGTATTCCTGGCGCTTCGGTTTCTTTGAATACGCGCAGACTTTCCGGCTCAATCCCGTAAATACGCCGTAAGTCACGCGAGCCCATCCATAAGGCATCGTTGTGCCAAGCTAACGCTTGAGGTGTCACGGCAGGGGAAGCGACGCGCCTGCGTTCTTTAATTGCTGGTAGCGACATGGGGGGTTCGGGTTGCGGGTTAGGAGTCACGGGTTTCGAGTTACGAGTTATGCGTTGTGGGTTGGAACTTGCAGGTCGGCGAGCGCACCGAATGTCTCGGCTTCGACAACGCCAACCCGTAACCCGCAACCCGTAACTCGCAACTCCTAACCTCTACCTGGCTCCGGATGACTCGCGTATCACCAGTTTGCTGTCTAACAAAATGTCGCGTACGGGCATATCCGGCCTGGCAATCCGCTCCAGCATAGCACCAACCGCAGCCGTGCCGATCTCCCGGCAGGGTTGATGGACAGTGGTCAATGGTACCGGCAAGAGCTTGGCATATTCGACATCATCAATTCCCACAATTCGGACATCCGACGGGATGCGATAATTTAGATGCATCAAGGTATGCATTAGACGCCCAGCCGTCCGATCATTTGCGCCGACAACTCCGTCCGGCTCTAGCAGCTCCATTAAATGGCGAACCTCATCCTCGTCACCGGTCTCCAAGCTTTGAACCAGCGCTGGGTCGATCGGAGCACCAAACACAAACAGAGCTTCTCTATAGCCAGCAATCCGCGCTGCCACCGTCGAAGCGGAATTCGAATAGGCCAGAAAAGCGATTCGCCGGCAGCCCAACTTGAGCAGATGCTCGGTGATCATGTAGCCGGCCCGGCGGTGATCGATTCCAACTAGATCGTGCCTGCTCCGTTCCGGATAGGGCAAGAAACAGCGATCAATCAATACGACCGGTATACGTGCCCGTTCGAGAGCAAAGATGATACGCTGATTGGTTTCGTCGCTCTCAGCGCCTCGCTCAAGTGGGGCAAAGAAAACGCCGCCCACTTTCTTGCGAATATATTGTTGGCAGAGATCCCAGGTTTGATTGGATTTGGTCGCAGGATCCGGCGTCAAATTGCCCCAGAGCAAAGCATGCTTAGACGCTTGCGGCGCCTCAGACATCCCCTGCCGGATCGGACCAAAGATTTCCGTGTCGGCAACGTTCGGAAACAATAATCCGAACAGCAAGCCAGCCTCATCCACCGGTCCACTTCCAACATAGGTGCCAGACCCCGGTCGCCGCTCAATCAGGCCGGCCTGTTGCAACTCCCGCAGGGCTCTACCGACTGTAATTCTGGAAGTCTCAAATCGTTTGATGAGAGCCGCTTCACTGGGAAGCTTTTGACCGGGTTGATACCGCCCCGAGACGATATCCGTTTTTATCGTCTCGAGCACCTGACGGTATTTGGGTATGCTGGCGCTCACATTTTATATACGTAATATCGAAACCTGATATTACAACTTAAGATGTTGATAATGAGCAATTAACATTGGGTTTTAACCCAATCCACACTGATTTAATCTAATGTGCCCTGGAATCACTTCCAGTACTGCTATATGTGATCCTTAGCTCCAATTGAGAGCAACAAGGTTCTTTAAACAAAATCGCAAGACTGTGGCTCAGAGGGCTCCTTTTGGCAGAATTTCTGGGCATTCCGGAAAGCGTTTCGTTATACGGACGCCCAATCCAGGATGCTGAGAAAAACTAAGAAAGGTCAAATATGGAAGGAATAGTATTCGCGTTTTTTGTTCTGAAGAATGGATATGAGCGGCCGGCCAGGAACATTCCTGAGCCTCAGTTTCAACCGTTCAATCTTGCGGCGCTTAGATTGCCGAAAGACACGGATGAGACAACCCGCGGTGCCAAGGCAAATCGGCAACCAGCGTTAGCAGTTTCAGCGGCGTGCTGAGCGCCTCTGTTGTTGAGTAACAATGATCGTCGGGGTTGCACTCAAGGTTAGTCTCCTGTCCGTCCGGGCAGGTTCGTCTAGTCCTAGTGCAATTCCGATTTGATCGGTCGTCCCGTAAGGACTGAACGATCGTAGCGGCTCGACTGAGCTCGCCGAAGTCCTGGCAATTTCTTGCCAGGGAAGTGTGTGAAAAGGCACCGTCCCAGCGGGACGGTATGAGATACGGTTAGCGATGTACTTAGATTTCGAGCTATGCCGATCCGCAGCTTCAGACCCGATCCAGCGTCGGACTATGCCCAAATTAAAGACCTGTTCGCGGCGCGCGGGGACGCGCGCCCTCCCCCACCTCGTGCTCTGACTGTTCCGCTATCGCCCAGAGCGGAAACGTTCTTTAAGAGTCGGAAAGGTATTCATCAGGAGGAACACAGATTTCGCGAAAAGTTTCTGCAGACCTTCCGAATGGAGTCGTTCCATATTGTGTAGCGACAAGCGAACCGCGTGGAAGCCGTGTTCAATCATCTCTCGTTCGTAGGCGGCTAGCGCATCCAGAAGGAGAACCTCTCCCCTGGCAGCTTTGACCAACGCACGCTTTAAGGCGGCCGCATCTCGCAAAGCCATGTTAGCGCCCATGCCGCGATATGGCGTCATATTGTGCAAGGCATCTCCTAGCAAGGTGACATTTCTGGTCTGCCAGGGAGGAACAGGAACCGATGTTTTGATCGGAAACATACTAAGATCGGACGTTCTGTTAACGATCTCCCGAAGAGCAGGATCCCAACCCTTCATCAGCGTTAGCGCCGCTCTCTTGAGGTCTTCAGGTATGGGAGCTTGTTGATTACCGGTCGAGCCGAATTTCTCCCGGCGAGCAGAAAAACCCCACATCAGGTATTCCTCGCGGTTTGTAAATGGTGAACTCGTTTCGGCCGAATCTATCCTGTCTTGGAGGGTTGGGTCAGTGAGATTCGAGTCTCCGTATTCGACGGCATTGGTGAAGAGAAAACAACCTTTTCGTCCCAGGACTAGAGTAGGTCCAAGGAATACTGCCGGTGGCGCCATCTTACGGACCGCGTCATTCAAGCCAAGTTTACCAGCCACTGACAGGAGCCCGGTCTCGACGCGTTGCGCGTGCGGGAGTAACTGTGTCCTAACCCGGGAGCTGGCTCCGTCGGCGCCTATTAAAACATCCCCGGTAGCGCTCGAACCATCTTCGAAGAGGACCTTCACGGCTCCTTCCGGCGTGTCTTCAAAGCTGACGAATTTCTTGCCAAACTGCACAACCCCATCGAGCCCTTCCAGCAGGACGCGACGGAGTGCGATACGGGTGATGGGCCGCTCACAGTCCGGGGAATATGGATCGGTCTCCAAGATCTTGATACCCAGCAGCAGCTTTAATCGTTCATCTAGAAACGAAACCGCCCGGCTCGGCTTCAGTGAGTTTTTGACCAGGGTCGCAAAAACCGAATCTGGCAAACAGTCTTTCAGCGCCCGGTTACCCGTCGGATTGATACTGAGACGGTAACCGCCCTGCCGATCGAAAGGGACCGGGTCACGCTCAAAGACCTGAACTGAAATTTTTTCCGATCTCAAACCTTGGGCGAGACAAAGGCCTCCGGTACCGGCTCCGATGACGAGGACTTTCAGCGGGTGCTTAGCTTCCTGAAGAGTCTGACTCATAATTTCAACCATTTGGTTGAAAATTGATCCGCTCAACCAGTTTGTCAACCAACTGGTTGAAATCCTACGCGGCCTGATCCAATATTGATCTTAATAACGTGCCTCACTCTAAACCGGACCCGGCCAAGACCGCAGGCAAAGCGCTAAAGTCTAAAGAATCAGCCAAAAGCAATGAAAGGCGTCGCGAGATCGTCCACGCCGCCTATCAGACTCTGGCCGAAAAAGGATTTGAGGGACTTCGGATGCGGGAGATCGCTAAACGAGCCGGTATTGATCATTCAACATTGCACTACTATTTCTCGGGAAAGGAGTCGCTGATCGATGGAGTCGTTGACTACATCATTCAGGACCTGGCGATTGGGCGGCCGGATATGGAGAGGGAATTAAGTCCGCGCGAGCTGCTCGCAGGCCATTTTAATGCGCTCGTCCGCCAAATGGAACAAACACCAGAGATGTTTGTCGTGCTGGTGGAGCTACAAGCCCGAGCCCTGCGCGAACCCGCGCTGCGAGCGATTTTCGCAAAAAACGACCGTGGTTGGAAAGGCTTTCTACTAGAAATACTCCGAGCGGGGATTCAGAAAAAAGAGTTCCCCGCGACGCTACAGCCGGAGGTAACAGCCGACGTCATCATTGCCATGGTTAGAGGCCTAAGCACAACTTTTTCGGGCCGGCCCGAACTGATGAAACGTCCTCTTCAACAACTGCTCCGGTGGGTTGAAGGCAACGACTAAGCAGGTGCGTTTCTAGTTTGGTGCGACAATGCAGACCTATTCGCGGCGCGCGAGGACGCGCGCCCTCCCTGCTGACGGATCCTTTACCAACACCATCTTTGCCAGAGGCATCGAGGTCCTCTCTGGCGCAGCGGCCAACCGCGCGGCCATGCGCTCCTCCAAACGCTCAATGAACTGAGCTGCACGAGCAACACGGTTATCCAAGCCGGCAGCCAGGGTAGGTCCAACCGAGGCTCGGGAAAAAGCGGCCCAACGTGCGCCAAAAGCCCGGGCATCACCATCCTCTTCGAATTCGCTCCACACATGGTCTTCGCCGTAGAAAATCTCGAGCTCTTCGACTGAGAGCCCTGCGAAACTTCCTGTCTCCGCAAAGGGCGCAATAAATTCCTTACGGCTTCGGCCATAAGTCGGGATCACCATGCGACGCATCTCCGATGCGTTGATAAATCTCTCTTCAACTAAGTCCGTTAGGCTACCATAAATGGCTTCGACAGAGGCCCGGTAACCGAAATCACCTTGATCATCAACCGCCATGCTCAATAGCACGAGCCGGGCTCCAGGTCGCAATTCAGCGCCCCGATGGGCGAGAAAATTCCGCCAATCTTGCGCAGCCTGAACAGAAAAAACTGCTCTCGCCGCAGGATCGCGACTATACGCAACTTGTACTTGGTCAGGGATAGATGCTGGGGCTCGGCTGAGCCATTGTACCGCCCAGGAACTCCATCCTAAGGTCACACTCGACTCAGGCAAAATCTGCTCGTAAAACGATCTACCAACTGCATAGGGAAACACGGCAGTATTCTCCCACAGGTAACTGGCAGGATCCGAGGCTAGCATCTGGAACAGCGCGCCGAAATCGTTACCTGGTAGGTCGGTGTGTACCACCGAGATAGCCCGTTTCTTGCCGATGCGCTGGCGAAGGACTTCAATCGCCACGCGCAGAGGAACAAGAGAGTTGCGGCCCTCCGACGAGCCATAATCTGCAATCACGATCGGTTCGGGGACGGGTGGTAATAAAACTTCCTGCGCTGCTTTCTCAAGCAACGGTACCGCCGGCGATGAACCGGCAGCCTGCACTCGGGAGCTCCGATTGTAGGCTCCACGCCCCTCCATGGGCGACGGCCCGTTTAGTTCAGAGCATTCGGCCATTTCGATTACCCAGTCTAGTTATAAGCCTGCGCGGCTAGGTTTGAGTAACATGACCACGAGAACACCTACAAGAATGAAAAGCGCCCCGATCAAATGGTAAGAGAGCAGGTGTTCGCCAAGAAGAAAATAAGCCAGGATCGCGACAAAGACAGTTTGTAGGTAGAGAAAAACACCGGCTCGGGAGGCGCCTAACGCTTGCACACTCAAATTGAACAAATAGTACATCAGAGCGCCGCCGGGCCCAGCGGTGTAAATCAACGCCCAAAAACCTTTCGTGCTCAGAGCGGTTCGCTCGTCGTGCATTAGTTCCCAAGTGTAGAAAGGAGTGGCTGCTACCACTCCTGCTCCCAGGAGCACGACCAAGAGCGGCAAACCCGGCAGTTCATACTTCGCCTTCCGCAGCAATACGGTATACAGGGCAAAGGCCATCGCCGCGCCAACCACAAAGAGGTCTCCAACATTTAGATCGAGACGGAGCAATGCCCACAAATCTCCGCGGGTCACAATGATAGCCATCCCGACGAAAGCGATGATTGAACCAATAAACTGCCAGGTACCGACCGGCTCGTTCAATAGGAAGCGCGCCAGAACCATCGTCATCACCGGCATCAAAGCAATAATCAATCCGGCATTAATCGCGGTAGTATAGTTCAGGCCCATATAAATGAGGCCTTGAGTGATTGATAAACCCAGGCCGCCGATTATCAGGAGTGAGAGCCATCTTTGTCGAATTAGGCCGATCATCGCAGACCAATGCCGATGAGTAACGGGAAGTAGGATGAGACAGGCAATAAAGACTCGCCAGAAACAGAGTGCCCAAGGGGGCATTTCGCTAATCACTGCCTTAGCAGCAATATAAACGCCGGCTGATAACAGCCAGCAAAGGACAGCTAGGCCAGCCGCAATATGTGTATTTGCGTTAGAAGCTACATCAACCGCGGTTTGTTTTGGTGCAGCCGGCATAGTGGGTCGAAAGGTTGTCGCTCTATCAGTAGGGGATTTCGACACCAGAGCATCGCGGACCATTAAATGCCCTACCCACAGATGTATCCATATGCTCTGTGGATAAACAGCCAAAACGCAGTCTCCTTGAAAAACTTTCCGGCTTCAGTCACGTTGCGACAACTGACAGAAGATCGCGAAGACTAAATAATGCACAAGAAGATCACAAAGGCCACAAAGACAGAAATTCTTCATAGAAGGTAACGAAGCAAACGAAGGCTAAGGCGACAGGCTCCAGGCCATTTGCTGACCTTTTCTTTCGATACCTTCGTGCCTTCTGTAAAAATTGGGGTCTTTTTTCACCCCCCACTGACCAATATGTTGAATTCGCTTTTAGAGGATGCCAGCACAAAGTTTCCCCTCAACGTTGCCCTAATTTTCGAAGATAAGAGCTATAAGTACGCGGAGCTCTGCTGCCTGACGGAAAGCTTGTCGGCGGCTCTTATCGAACAGGGAGTTCGACCCGGAGACCGGGTGGCATTCCTGCTGCCGAACTGCCTGGAGATCGTCCTTTGCTACTATGCTTGTTTCAAGATCGGCGCTGTCGCCGTGCCGCTTAACATTCGCTTCACAGCAGAGCTGCTTGAATATGCGATCAATCATAGTGGCGCCCGTGTTCTCATCAGCGAACCAAACCTGTTTTCCCAAATCGAAAGAATCCGGTCGTCGCTGCGGGAAGTTAAACAATACTATCTGACATCACATGATTCGGAATTCGAGGGAGCCAGGCCTTTCGCCGACCTGCTGGCCACGACGTCTGATTTGAAACTCGAGACGTCTTCCGGGAACGGTCCGGCCGCTATCTACTACACTTCGGGCACGACAGGAGTGCCAAAAGCAGTAATCCATTCTCATGCCAGCCTGACGCAAGCAACCCAATACCAAATCGATCAGATCGCTATCACCTCAGCAGACACCACGCTGATCCTGTTCCCGATCTGCTATCTGATCGGTTTTGGTTCTCAAATTCTGCCATTCCATCGGTGCGGAGCTACCTGTGTCTTGCTAGCTCAATTCGAACCTCGAGCTGCACTGGCCGCCATGGAAAGCCACAAGCCAACCAAAACCTACGGCTTCCCTAAGTTGTATCATGATTTGATCAACTGCCCGGATGCCGGCTCCTATAACGTCAAGTCCCTCAATTTTTGTTTTTCTGCGGGTGAAGCGATCGCAGTCGCTATCCAGGAACGATTTAAGCACGTCTTCGGAGTCGAGATCACAGAGGGCTGCGGGATGACTGAGCTGCAGATTTACTGCATGAATCCTCCGTACGGCGACAAAAAGATTGGCTCAATCGGAAAACCAATCCGCGGTATGGAGCTTTCCCTGATTGATGATTCGGGTCACTCGATTTCCACCGCGCGTCGGGTAGGAGAAATGATCGTGCGAGGGGGGAGTATGACCTCCGGCTATTGGCGCGATATCGAGCTAACTAACAAGAGCATTCGAGACGGATGGTTTCACACCGATGATCTTGCGTATCGGGATGAACAGGGCTTTTACTGGTTCGTCAGCCGCAAATCCGAAATTATTAGGAACGAGGCCGGGCTAATCTCTCCCATCGAAGTGGAAGGCGCCTTATACGCACATCCGGCCGTGCTCGAGGCCGGCGTTATCGGTGTACCTGACCCATTCGAAGGTGAAGTCCCTCAAGCCTACGTTGTCGTCCGGCAGGAAAACCCTCCGGTGACGGAGTCACAACTAATCGATTTGGTGAGGAGTCGGCTCCCAGGCTACAAGGCGCCGACTCGGATCATTTTCACTGAGAGCTTACCTCACGGGCCTACAGGCAAAATCGATCGTAAAACTTTGCGAGCAAAGGCGCTAGCTTCCCATTAGCTTCTCTCGCCGCTCCGCCTGCATCGCTTCTAATTTTTTTGATTGCTCGGGAGTCAATACTTTGCCGGCCTGTTCTTTAAAATTCGTTTGAATAGCCTGGACCTTACGCAGTTTCTGCAACTTGCCCAGGGAGGAGTTGGCCATCAGCGCTTTAATCGCTTGGTCTCGTTGCGCTACTATCGGAGTCATCGCCTTCTGTTGTTGTTCGTTCAGCTGAAGCTTTTCCGTAAGCTCCTTCATTTGGATCCCTTCCATGGCTTGACCGATGGCAAGACTCGTGAAGCAGAAAACGGCTGCTACGAGCACGACTAGTTGGGGGAATAATTTGACTGATTTCATTCGAATTAACTGGGGTTGTTGGTTTGTGGTTATTTGTTGGGGAGTAAAGTCGGATTCGGGAGGCATGCATCGGGGAGGGCGCGCGTCCCCGCGCGCCGCGACGACGTGACAGAACCAAAGATGTATATTTGTCCCTGATCACAGCATGTCCTCGGCTCCGGTAACAATCCGGCGGCTGCCGGACGAGGACGCGATCCCTCCCGGGCGATGGGCGTTCAGACACCTCTATCCCAGGGAAAAAAAACCGGGCTGTTTTCTTAAACCATTTCATGGTTTAAATCGACTTGGCCGGGCTTTAACTTTCCGCCTTGTAACTAACTTTTCAATCAGGCAGAAGCTGGCCGGGATCAGGAAAATCGCGATGGCACATGCCGCGAACATTCCGCCGATCACGGTCGTGCCCATTACTTGCCGGGCAACCGCACCGGAGCCGGAGGCCATCCAAAGGGGTACGCATCCGAGGATGAAGGCGAAAGAGGTCATCAAAATTGGCCGGAGCCGCAAGCGGGCAGCGGCCAGGGCTGCGTCTACTAACGGAGTGCCCCGTTCATACTCAACCTTGGCAAACTCAACTATCAAAATGGCGTTCTTAGCAACCAGTCCAATGATCATAACCAGCCCAATTTGGGCAAAGACGTTATTTTCGATTTGGACGAGATAGGAAGGCAGAAACAGCCCGTTGATTAACCGCCGCAAATAGAGCATCCCAAATGCCCCGAAAACAGCGATCGGTGTGCTTAATAGCACGCTGAATGGAAGCGACCAACTTTCGTACAACGCGGCTAAGATCAAAAACACAAATAAAAGCGAAAACCCAAAGATGGCCGCCGCCGGCACACCTTGTTGGGTTTGTTTCTCCTGGAACGACATGCCCAGATAGTCATATCCCATCTCAGGGGGCATTGTTTGGGCAAAGACCTCTTCCAGCGCCTTCATCGCCTGATCGGAGGTGTACCCAGGAGCGATCGCGGCATTGATTTGGGCGGAGCCATATAGATTGTAGCGCATGGTAAACTCCGGCCCAGAGCGTCTCTCGATTCGGGTGACGGTACTTAACGGAACCATCTTGTTCTGGCTATTACGGACATAAAACTCTCCCAGGTTCTGCGCGTCTGTCCGATACTTGCCTTCCGCTTGGACGTAAACCTGCCACTGACGTCCAAACCGGTTGAAATAGTTAATAAATGTTCCTCCCATTAAGGCCTGGACCGCCTGATAGACGTCGCTAATCGCAATCCCTTGGTTCAGGGTTTTGTCTAGATCCACGTCGACATAGGTCTGCGGGACGTTAGGCTGGAAAGTTGTGCTGATCTGGGCTAGCTCGGGTCGTTTCCGAGCCGCGCAAAGGAAGGTGTCAACGTTCCTTGAGAGAAGCCCGGCATCTCCGCCTGACCGGTCTTCAAGCACGAAGCTAATATCACCAGACGCACCGGCACCCGGAATTGCCGGAGGAGAAAAAGCGAAGGCGATCGCCTCCGGCAGCTGAGACAGTTCCCGGTTAACTTGAGCTTTGATCCCTTGATAGGTTTCGTGACGTTGTTCGCGCTCTTTCCATGGGGTCAACGACACGAACAAAAACGCGCTATAGGTACTTTGGACGCCGCTCAGTAAGCTCGAGCCGATGGTAGTGGTGACGTAACCAACTCCGGGCGTCCGCGACACTAAGTTTTCGATCTTGCGGCAAACCTCGTCCGTGCGCTGCAACGATGCCGCATTCGGAAGTTGCAAATTGATGTAGAAATATCCCTGATCTTCGTCCGGCAGGAAACTTGTTGGGATTTTCCTGCCAAACAGGAAAGCTGCGCCTCCAAAAACCACGATCAAGGCGATGGCTAACCCAGTCCGCCGGATGAAGAGAGCCGAAATCCGGACATATCCTTCGGTGGCGCGTCCAAATATCTGATTGAACCAGCGAAAGAAAGCTCCCAGGGGTCCGGTACCTTTCCGCCGCGGCCGGAGCAAGAGCGCACATAACGCCGGACTAAGGGTCAGGGCGTTAAAGGCTGAGATTAAGACTGAGATAGCGATGGTGACGGCAAACTGCTGGTAGAGTCTCCCGGTGATCCCCGGAATAAAAGCGGTGGGCACAAAGACCGATGCTAAGACCAGAGCGACACCGATGACCGGACCGGTAATCTCTTTCATGGCCTTGAGCGTAGCTTCCCTGGCCGAGAGTCCAGCCTCGATGTGGTGTTCCACCGCTTCGACTACCACAATGGCGTCGTCAACTACCAGGCCGATTGCCAAGACCAGGCCAAATAGCGAAAGTGTGTTGATCGAAAAACCTAGCAGCGGAAAAAATATAAAAGTGCCGATCAAAGAAACCGGCACGGCTAACAGCGGAATGAGGGTTGCTCGCCAGCTCTGCAGAAAGAGGTAGACGACCAGGATCACTAGAACGAGCGCCTCGACTAACGTCTTGATCATTTCCTCGATGCCGGCTGTAACGGGCTTGGTTGTGTCCAACGAGACCACATAGTCCACGCCTTGAGGAAATCGTTCCTTGAGCTGGGTCATTAGTGTCTTGACGCCATTCGCCGAAGCCAACGCATTGGTACCAGGAAGTTGATAGACAGAGACCACCGCGGCGGGTTTACCATTAAATCGACCTCTGGTGTTGTACGCTTGCGCGCCAAATTCCACCCGTCCGACATCTTTAAGTCGCACGGAGCCACCGCCCGTCTCCTGTCGCAGCAGGATATTGCCGAATTCTTCGGGGCTCATTAGGCGTCCTTGGGCTCGGGCCGTGTAGGTAAATTCCTGTCCACTGGGCGCGGGTTCACTGCCAATCTGGCCTGCCGAATTAACCGTGTTCTGCGCTTGAACCGCGTTCACAATATCCGAAACAGTCATATTTAACCGGGCTAGCTCGTCCGGTTTCAGCCACAAACGCATCGCGTACTGTCCGGCGCCCGAGATTTGGACATTGGAGATGCCGCGCACCCGGGTAAGCGCATCATTCAGATTGATATAGGCATAGTTCGACAGGAAGAGGGCGTCCCGGCTTCCATCCGGCGAATAGAGAGCAATCACCATGAGCGGCGCTGCTAACGATTTTTGGACGGTCACGCCGAGGTTGTTGACAGCGCTCGGCAACTGAGACGCTGCTTGCGTTTCCCGCATTTGCGCTAGGATCTGATCCGTATTGGGATCAGACGCCAGGTCGAAATCGACAGTCAACACCATTTGGCCGCTGTTAGCGTTGACCGAATACATGTAGTTCATGTTGTCGACGCCGCTCATCTGTTGCTCAATCGGCGTAGCCACAGCCTGTTCTACGGTGCGCGCATCCGCTCCCGTATAGTTAGCGGTGATCACAGTCTGAGGAGTGACGATTTCCGGAAACAAGGAGACCGGTAGAACATTGGTCGAGATTCCGCCAACGATGACCGTTAGAACGGAAATAACGATCGCCACGATCGGCCGGTTAATAAAGAACTTAGACATCGAGGGTGCGGCGGTTTTTGGAGTTGCGGGTCACGGGTGTGGTAGGGCGTCAGGGGTGTGTACACGGATAGGACCTATGGGACCTATAGGACTCATAAGTCGGCTAGCGGCTGCTGCCGCCCGCGGTGTTTACGGCCTACAAAGGCAGCTACGGTTTCGACCATACAGAAGCCGGCCGGGATTAAGAAGATGGCCAGCAAACTGGCTGCGAGCATTCCGCCGATGACCCCGGTACCTAGTACTTGCCGGGCGACTGCACCCGACCCTGAAGCTAGTGCGAGTGGAATACAGCCAACGATAAAGGCGAATGAGGTCATCACAATCGGGCGCAGGCGCAAACGCGCGCCGGCCAGCGCGGCATCGACCAGGTTGGCGCCCCGCTCATATTCGGTTTTGGCGAATTCAACGATCAATATGGCGTTCTTAGCAACCAGACCGATGATCATGACTAATCCAATCTGCGCATAAACGTTGTTCTCGATCTGCACCAGTATGGGCGGCAGAAATGCCGCGGTGACCATTCGGCGGAGATATAGCGCGCCTAACGAACCAAAGACGGCGACCGGTGTGCTTAGCAGCACACTGACTGGGAGCCACCAACTTTCATAGAGAGCGGCGAGAATCAAAAATACGAATAACAACGAAAAACCGAAAATGAGGGCCGGAGGCGCTCCCTGTTGAGCCTTCTTCTCTTGGAATGACATGCCCAAGTAGTCATATCCCATCTCTGCCGGCATCGTCTGGGCAAAGACCCTTTCCAGCGCACTCATAGCCTGGGCGGAACTGTAGCCTGCTGCCGGGATCGCTTGAATTTGAGCCGAGCGAAACAGATTGTAGCGCATGGTAAATTCAGGACCGAATTCTCTACGAACACGCACTACTGAAGAAAGAGGCACTGCGTTGTTGTTTTGGTTCCTGACATAGAACTGGCCAACCTGATCGGCTCTGGTCCGAGATTCTCCGCCGGCCTGCACGTACACTTGCCACTGACGGCCGAAGCGGTTGAAGTAGTTGACGAAAGAACCACCCAGAAAACTTTGGAGGGTGTTGTAAATATCGGTCAGCGCCACTCCCTGGCTAAGGGCTTTCGCCCGATCGACGTCAAAATAAACCTGGGGTACGCTGGGGAGCAGTGTCGTAATCACTCGGCCGAGCTCAGGTTGCTGGCGGGCAGCATCCAGGAAAACATCGACGTTGCGCGCCAGAAACTCCGCGCCTTTGTCGATGCGGTTCTCTAGCACGAAGGACACGCCTCCAGCCACACCGGCTCCGGGAATCGCCGGCGGAGAAAATCCGAATACAGTCCCTTCCGGAAATTGGAGGAGTTTCAGATTAAGCAGCCCCTTAAGAGCTTGATATTGTTCGGTTATCTTTTTCCGTTCCCCCCAAGGATCCAAAGTTACAAAAAAGAAACCGCTATAGGTAGTTTGCACGTTGCTTAGCAAACTGAACCCTGCGATCGCTGTCGTATATCGCACCCCTGGAGTTTGAGCGAGCAATGCTTCGATTTTTCGGCAGGCCTCATCGGTGCGTTGGAGAGAGGCGGCTTGGGGAAGTTGGAGATTGATGTAGAAATAGCCCTGATCTTCGTCCGGTAGAAAGCTGATGGGCAGCTGTTGACCGAAAAAGATTGCGACCGCGCCAAACGCGAATAGCAAAATCAGGGTTAGACCTGTTCTACGGATCAGCAAACCCGAGGTGCGCACATATCCGTCTGTAACCCGACTAAAGAGCCGGTTAAACCAACTAAAGAATCTTTGTAATAGCCCAGTTCGCTCCTGCCGGGGTCGCAACAGCATCGCACACAGGGCTGGGCTAAGCGTCAGGGCATTGATTGCGGAAAGGAGAACCGAGACCGCGATGGTAACTGCGAACTGTTGATACAGGCGGCCGGTGATACCCGGGATGAAAGCCGTGGGTACAAAAACCGAGCCGAGTACTAGGGCAACCCCAATAACCGGCGCAGTGATTTCTTTCATCGCTGCGAGCGTCGCCTCTTTGGGAGCTAACCCTTCGTGGATGTGTCGCTCCACGGCTTCGACGACGACGATGGCGTCATCCACTACCAACCCGATCGCTAAAACCAATCCAAACAGCGAAAGCGTGTTGATCGAAAAACCGAGCAGAGGGAAGAAAATAAAAGTGCCGATCAATGACACCGGGACCGCCAGCAGCGGAATGAGCGTTGCCCTCCAGCTCTGGAGAAAGAGATAAACGACGATCACCACTAACCCGAGCGCCTCTAATAAGGTCTTAACCATTTCCTCAATGCCTGCGGTTACCGGCAAGGTGGTATCTAGCGCGATCACATAGTCCATTCCGCGTGGAAATCGCGCCTTCAGCTCGGCCATCCGTTTTTTGACGCCTTCCGCAGCTGTCAATCCATTGATGCCCGGAAGTTGATAGATCGCGAGCACGGCGCTGGGCTGACCATTCAATCGGGCGTATGTACTGTAGACTTGTGAGCCGAGCTCAACACTGGCCACATCGCTAATGCGGACAACCGCACCGTTCGTCGATTGACGCACGATGATACTGCCGAATTGCTCCGGGGTCGTCAGCTGTCCCCGCGCCACCGCCATATAAGTGAATTCCTGACCGTTGGGCACTGGCTCGCCGCCGGCAAAACCAACCGGATTCACCGCGTTCTGCTGTTGAACGGCGTTAGTAACGTCCGAAACCGTCACATTCAATCGGGCTAGCTGTTCGGGCTTTAGCCAAATGCGGATCGCGTACTGGCCGGATCCAAAGACCTGCACGTTAGAGATACCGGGGACTCGGGTTAACTGATCGTTGAGATTGATGTAGGCGTAGTTCGCCAAAAATTGAGAACTATAGCGGCCGTCAGGGGAACGCAAAGCAATCAACATCAGCGGCGCAGCAAACGATTTCTGGACACTGATTCCTTGTGACACCACTTCCGGCGGCAGTTGAGCGCTGGCCTGTGATTGCCGCATCTGCGTCAAAACCTGATCGGTTTTCGGATCGCTGTTTTCGTCAAAATTGACCCTCAACTTCATCTGGCCGGTATTCGAGTTGAGGGAATACATGTAGTTTAACTTATCGACCCCGCTGATCTGCTGCTCGATCGGCGTGGCCACGGATTGCTCCACGGTGACGGCATCTGAACCGGGGAAGGTTGCCGAAACTACGATTTCAGGAGGAGTTATGTTCGGATAGAGCGAAACCGGCAAAAATAATAGGCAGGTCAGACCGACTATTATTGTCAAAATCGAGAGGACAATAGCGAGGATCGGTCGCTGAATGAAAAATCCGGACATAGTCAGTGCCGTACTAGGCGCTTAGAGGTCACCACGGATCTCCTTATTGGGATTGTACCGGACGCTCCGGCTTCCATTCAGTTGGCTTAACCAACTCGTTGTCGCGCACTTTCTGTAAGCCTTCGGCTACGACCCGCTCCCCTGGTTTCAATCCGTCTTCGACCACCCAAAGAGAGCCTACCCGTTCGCCCACCTTGACCGTCCGGATCTCCGCTTTATTGTCGCCTCCAACGACGGCTAGCTCATAACTCGTCTGCAATTCGTTTACCGCACGTTGCGGAACAAGCAATGCCCCATGTAGTGACCTGACGGTGACTCGGACGCGAACAAATTGGCCTGGGCGTAAAATATTGTCAGGATTAGGAAATAGGGCGGCCAGCCGGATCGTACCGGTCTGGTTGTCTACCTGGCGGTCGACGGCGGAAAATTTTCCCTGAGCGGGTACAGTGAACCGTCGGCCAGAATAATCTCTACTGGCGGCGCCGGCGCAGGTGGTACGGTTCGCTTCGATCCGCTCCTGCGCGACTTTCAGGTAGTCCTGCTCACTGATTTGAAAATAGGCCTTGATCGGATCCACGGTCGAAATCGTCGCGAGCGGATTAGCATCGCTTGGTCCCACGAGATCGCCAATCCCCGGATTCGCGATCCCGGCAACGCCACCAATGGGTGCCGTGATTTTCGTAAATCCAAATTCAGCTCTGCCTGTCGCACGGCCGCCTCCTGAGCCTTTACTGGGCTTTCGCCGCAGTATTGGCCTGAACCGCATTATCTAGGTTTTGTGCGCTTTCGACTTTCTGTTCGAAGAGTTGGGTTTCGCGTTTTTCGGTCTGTTCGGTTTGAAGCTGGTTCGCCTGGGCTTGGCGAGGCCGCTTTTGCTTGTTCTACCGCTGCTTCGTAGAAGCTCGGATCGACCTGAAACAGCAGATCGCCTTGCTGGACCACCGTTCCCTCTTTGTAATTTTGCGAGATCAGGTATCCGGAGACGCGTGCCCTGACATCTGCGTCTACCGATCCATCCAAGGACCCAATCCATTCCCGCACTACGGGAACATCTTGCTGAATGGCTTCCGTCACGAGGACCTCCGGAGGTCCCGAGATGATGTTATTAGTTCCGGATTTCGAGCATCCCGCGAAAACAGCAGCGAAAAGGCCGGCTATGGGCTGTACCCCACAGAGGCCTACGAAAAGATGGAATCTCAAAATGCGGGGGAACGGCTTCATAAAAAGAAAACGCGCAAAGAACTCCTGCGAACCTAGCCATCGCTGGATTCACAGATGAGGGCGGCATCCTGCCTTATTTCTTCGAGCGATGCCCTAGACCACGCGAACGCCTGATAAATCAAGGGAAAGCAGGAAAAGGAAGCCGGACGAAAAATTCTTCTCCGAGGTGACCGATTTGCTATCGAAAATCAGTTTTTGAGACAAGCCTTATCTACAGGCCGCCCTGTCCATATTCCGAAAAAGCGAACCCGGAAGCTCCAGTCCGCTATCACCGCCACCAGCAAAAATCCCTACGCTGCAAATGCAGCGAGTCAACCGAGAAGAGATAACAGCCGGAGATGAACGAAGATTTACGTAAAACGGCAAGAGCTGGAAGAGCGGAAAGAACGCAAAAAAAAGCGCCGGTAGGGCGAAAGGGGTGACACTGCGGCGAGGGCGGGTCCTCGGGATGTCTTATCGCCTGAACTCCGGCAACTCCTCGAACTCCTTTTCTTTGCCTTCTCTGCGCTCTTTTGTGGCTATTCGGCGGGTCTAACTGGGGCTTCCGTTCGTGGCTAGCACAATCGATAGAATTCCAAAGTGGTATCACGAACTTCGCGAGATGCGGATCTTTTAAAATACCACATCTTCCGCCATGCTCAGCTCAAATTGAGCTGACAAGATGGAGATATTCGATCCCTTCCGCACGCGTGTGCTAGCTGCTTTACTAATCAGTTCTTGGGCGATACCAGGCGCTGCCCAAAGCAAATCAGACGCCGCCGGCACCCCCAGTAAAGAAACCGCTGACGCAGATGATGGTCAGCACGATTTCGATTTCGAATTCGGAGTTGGAAAGTTCATCTTAAACGGCTGCTGCAGCCGCTAACCGGTTCCAACCAATGGGTCAACTCGATGGCACCTCCGTCGTGAGGAAAGTCTGGGATGGACGCGCTAATCTCGGAGAGTTAGAGGTCACTAATCCTGAAAGTCATATCGAAGGTCTGAGTTTGCGCTTGTACAACCCACAAACCCATCAGTGGAACATTTACTGGGCAAACCGAGGAGACGGCAACTTGGGCACTCCTCCGATGATCGGTCAGTTCAGGAAGGGCCGCGGTGAATTCTACGATCGGAATCATTCAACGGGGCTCCGATCCAGGCCCGATTTATCTTCTCCGAAATTTCTCCAAACTCGTTCCGCTTGGAGCAAGCGTTCTCTGCGGACGGGGGTAAAACGTGGGAACCGAACTGGATCGCAGACTTTAGCCGCTGATAGGAGCCTCGAGCAGGGCCGCAAAGGACGTACGCTAAGGCGCAGCCCCTTCTTCACGATCGTAGTTTACAACGTTGTTTGCTGCCTTGATGGAGTGCAGGTAATGCTGCTTAGGCTTGGTATTATCAAACGAATAGGTTTGGGAGCTGGCTTGTCCCTGGTTTCCGGTAATTTGGAACGAGCTGTTGAACAAGAGGGTATCGGCAGCATTTACCACCTTGACCAAATGGCTGGTGTACTGGTCGACTTGGGAAGGGAGCCCGATCTCTGCCATCCAATTTCCTTGCTCATCGATAAGGTACTCCTGATCAATGGTTGTGTTCTGCTGACCGGAACCATCAGAGTTGAAAGTCTGAACAATATCAGCCGTCAACGGATAAGACAGGTCCCTTACGTTGGTTAACGTGGTCGTCTTCTGTCCGGGACCGGTATTGATATCTTGGTAGGTGCTTTTGGTGGTCAGCTTCGTGAGTTGAACAATGTCTTGCTCGTACTGGGAAGCGTTAATCACAAACCGCTGCTGATTTGAAAAGCTAGCGTCTTGCTCAACTTTAGTAACCAACTTTTCGTGGGGCGACACCAGCACGTAACCTTCGACAGTGAGATGTCGCAGGGATCGAGTGGAGATAGTACCATTCGGGTATCCTTTTTCCTGGCGAATGTTTTCCTGAATATCTAGCGGCGGCTGATAGTCACCGGTAACGGTAACGCCGCCCGTCAATGAGCTAGAGTTATAATTCAAGTACACAAACAGGTTGGCCGAAGCCAAAAAGTAGTTATTCGCGTTGAAGACACTGATCGAAATCGTATGCGGATTCCCATCACTCAACGGCACCGCAAACGGCGAAAGATCGATCCGGTAAGGCACAAAATTCGAAGTCTGGACCCCCGGAATAGGCGCCCAAAGATAGGGATCAATTCCGCCAGTAAAGATCCAAGGATAAACTGGAGCGAAACCTGCCACCTGACCGTCAATACTGACTTCCACCTCTCGAAAAGCAGTTCCACCGTACTCGTTGAGTTGTTGGGCTAAATTATCAGGAACATTCGAGTACCAGAATTCATCCTGGTACTGATTTTGCGCGAAAACGTCGAGATAGGCGCGAGCAACGGTGGTGGGGATGTTTTGGACCTGTTGGGGAATCGTGAAGGTGAGAGCCAAAGCGTCGGTGCCAGATTGCAAGGTATAGCTGCCATCCGGCGTGCCGGGTAGAGGATAAACCAGATCGGCTACTACCGGCGCCTGTTCACCACTTCCCTCGGTATAGGGATAAAAGAGCAGGTAAGCGCTCGCATAGATTACTCCCGTGTACTGGGAGTTTACCAGATTCCCGATATTGATTTCCCCTGACTGGTCGCTCATGAGCAAGTTGCTGTACTCGGTTAAATCGCGCTCAATATGCCAGGAGGGCCCCAGGGTGGGGCTCGGTTCGGCCGTCGTTCCGATGTAAACCACGGTGTTCCCGATCGTCATCCGTGCAGTTCGGTCATATTGAACCCCTGCCGTCACGTTGATGTCGCAGACTAAAATCACTTTTGCCCAAGGCCGCGGCGAGTTGGGCGCTGTTGGCGGAGTGAAAGTGGGATGGGTGTAAGAGAAGTTTTGAGGATTGTAATTATTGAATTCCAAGTTCTCAAACAGCTGCACCTTGGTTGGTGCTCCGTATTTTGCGGGCGGACTGCTGACAGCTGGATCCGCGGTCATGGTATTACCAGATCCAATCGGGCTTCCGGCGTAACTCGCGCTCCAGAAACCGAGCGCTGTTAAAACCGAGAAACCAATGAGCCACATCCTGAAAGGTTGACACATCATAACATAACAAGCATCCCGTTAGACCTTTGGTCTTAATCGATATCCGAGGGGCAGTCGACATTTTTTTGGTGGTAGGGTGAGGGGCAGCAGCGCGTGGTAGGGCGAGGCTCCGGAACGACCGAAAAGCAACTCGCAGGGCGAGATGGCACTGACTAGGTATATGGGATCCAACACCTCGAAGCTGCGAGCCGCGGGTGGCGCCACCAACGGCTCGCACCTCTTAGACGCTGCACCCCGATTACCGAGTAAAGGTTGTTCCGCTGCGACCCCGTTTCGGTCTTTCCGGAGCCTCGCCCTACCATTTTGTCACAAATCAGTGCCTTAACCGGTCTCTCTTCCTGGAAGAGAGCGGGTTGAAAATTTTTTATTCGAAACGTCGAAATGCGCTTGGCCAGGAACGTCTTGTTTGATGAGACCGCGAAGATTTCGGGTCTAATACAAGGACACAACGCTATGAACTACATGCTCTTGGTTGCCGAGACCCAAACCGACTTCGACAGACGAAGTGAGCCAGCTCGGGCGGCTTTCCTCGGTGAAGCCTGGAAAGCCTACAGCGATGCGCTCCAGAAAGCAGGGGTCTTAGTCAGGGGGTCAGGGCTGCAACCACCTCAGACGGCCACCACGGTGCGAGTGAGAGATGGCAAACGCCTCGTACAAGACGGCGCATTTGCCGAGTCCAAAGAACTGGTGGCCAGTGTGATTGTCATCGAAGCGCCTGATCTGGACCAGGCATTAGAATGGGCCGCTCGCTGTCCAGCAGCAGCGTGGGGCGCAGTTGAGGTTCGACCAGTTTGCAAGGAGCCTAAGAACCGCCAATCAAGCCGGAGCGACCGACAACGCGGATGAGCAGTAACTCATCGCTAGCACAGATTTGAAATTAATAATGCAATGAAAGGTAAACCATGAATGAGCCATTTCTTCCTCCAATCGAAAAGCCTAACGGATTCATTAAGAAGATGGTCTATGCGATGAGTCGTAAACAGTTCGGCAAAGTTCCAACTCCGGTGAAGGTCTTTGCCGCGCGCATGCCAACCGCGTTCGGGATGTTCTATGGCAAGATCATCAACTAGATAAAAAGTTGCAGCTACCGCGAGAGACGGTGTTCCTGATTCGCGAACAGGTGGCCCGGATTAACGTATGCCTTTTCTGCACCGATATCGGGCGCTTTTTCGCCATGAAAGAGGCGATGAGTGAGGCAAATCGACGCGCTCCCGGAGCACCGGACCAGCGCTCTCTTCACCGATGCAGAACGCGCAGCCCTAGATTACGTGACGGAACTAACCCAGGATAAAAAGGGTCAGTCAGAGCACGTTCAATCGCTTAGCCGGCTGTTATTCCGAAGGCCAGATCTGCGAGATCGTCTGGCTCGTGGCCACCGAGCATGTTTATAACATGGCCAATATCGGTCTGAACATTCATTCCGATATGCTCTGCGACATTCAGCAAGAAAGCGCGTTCGGCGAGTACAGTGCATGCCGCTTCTGCGAACTGAGGCGGAAAGAAGGAGGGATCGCGTACCCGCGATCAGCAGTTGTGGTAGGGCGGGTCCAATCCTGAACGGGACGGCGGCGGGGACGGGCATTTTGCTCGGTCTATGGGGTGCATCGTCTAAAAGCTGCCGAGCCGTGGACCGCGCGACCCACGGCTCGGCAGCTATCAGACCTCGCACACCACATACAGACCACCTGTCTTTGGCGCTGCTAAAACTCCCAGGTATTCCGGAGCCTCGCCCTACCGACGCTCCGGAGCCTTATCCACCCGATTATTTTACGCTTTGGATCTGCGCTTCGCTTAATGCCCAGACCTGGGGCGGCAAAGCGATGAAATGGACACTGTCCAGGTATCCGTCATTCGTCTCGCTCGGTACGATAGACCAAGTTAAGAAGTTGCGAATCGCGGTGGCAACTGCCGGATCTGACTGTTTAGTCGAAACCACCGCATACTCGTAATTGATGAGCGGGTAGGCGTTGTCGCCGGGAGCCAACACGATCGTGAGGCGCTCGTCCGCCGGCGTCCTGGTGCCCAGTCCGGCGGCAGCAGCTAAAACGGCATCTTTTGTGGGCAGCAAGAAGTTGCCCGCTTGGTTTTTAAGCAAGGCAGTTCCCAGGTCCGCATCGGCGATTTGCTTGCTGTAGCTAACCCCTAGGTATGCCACAGAGTAAGGTGTTTTCTGGATCGTCTCCACCATCCCATCGTTACCTTTGGCCTCGAGACTGCCGGGAACCGCAGGCCAGTTGATAGTCAGGCCGAAGCCGTAGTCGTCCGACCATTTTGAATCAGCAAAACTCAGGAACTGGGTAAAGATATAGGTATCACCCGAGCCGTCCGATCGGCGGACGGGAATGATTGGTTGATGGGGAAGTTTAAGGTTGGGATTGAGAGCGGCGATCGGAGCCGCGTCCCATTCGCGAATCTTTCCGGAGTAAATCCCCGCCAAAACTGTCCCGTCTAATTTCAGTTTCTCAGTGTTGAGCTCAGGGATGTTGTAGTTAACCATCTGCGCCGAGATACAGAGCGGGATATTTAGGATCTGCGGATTTTCTCTGGACTGCCGATCGGACATAAACACATCTGAGGCGCCGATCTGGGCCTCTCCTGCAATCGCCTTTTTGATGCCGGCGTCTGAACCGCTCGGATCGGTGCTAATGGTCACCCCGGCATGAGTCGACGTGTAATTCTCGACCCAAATCTTGAACAGCGGGTACAAGAGCGTCGAGCCCGACTCGTTCAGAGTGACGTCCCCGGCCTGCACGGCGATCGGCATCGCACTAACCAAGCAGAGGGCGAAAGCGACTGCGCTTAGTTGCCGCCACGTGGCGGAAACCGTTGAATTGATAGTTCGCATTTGTTTGTCCGAAGAAATTAATTGCTACCAGCAGGAGCTATCCCAGGGACATCTAAGGTTGCAGCAGGCTGGGTACGTCCGATCTCGTCAAGGTTGACGCCCTTGGTTTCAATTCTAAACACCCAGGTTACGACCGCCCCGATCAGGGACGTAACAACCAGAATGTAAAGAACCGAAGTGGTTCCCATGGTGGTGAGCAAAATGGGAAAGAAAAATCCGGTAGAAACAGCACCGATTTTGCCGACAGCGGCTGCAACTCCCGCACCGATACCGCGGATTGATGTCGGAAAAACCTCTCCGGCAAGCAAATAGGTCTGCGCGTTCGGACCCAGATTGGTCATGAAATTGAAAAACATGAACCCGGCAAAGATCAGGAACGTCTGGGCAGTCCCGGTTGTGTAGAACGAGAAGGAAGCGACCAGCAAGCCGACAGCACAGCCGATAAAGCCCACCACCTGTAACCAAATGCGGCCAACTCTGTCCGCTAGGAACACGGCAAAGATGATTCCGACGATTAGTAATCCTGTGATCATGGCTGCGCCTTTAGCAGCGACAATCCCATCGGCGATAAGGTCGCTGACACTGCGGACATGCTCAACCTTGCCGCCGATCGTCATGGCCAAGATGGTAGGAATGAAAATACCGATTCCGTAGGTGCCGAGGTCCTGCAGAAACCAGGGAACCGACAGGTCAAAACGTACGCGGTTTTGTTTTTTGAACAGAGCCAGGAATCCACCGCCCTGCTCCTTTACCTTCCGCCGCAGCCACAACCTGCTGGGCTAGGTAATGATGGCGGGATACACCGGTTTTCGCAGCAGCAACCTCTGGGCCGCTTTTTGAGCCTTTTCAATCCGACCGCGCGCCAACAACCAGTTTGCGCTCTGGGGTCCGTCGAAGGGATTTGTCGAGCCGGGCGGGCGTCAAACCGTCGCGTTGCATCGGACGCCAGCCGTCGCTCGGGCACTGACGACGGCGGCGGCAGAGGAATGAAGTGCCAGCCCAAAGCCCGCGCCCTGAAAGCGAGGCCGCCCAACGGGCTTGTTCGACTGGGACTGGTGGTGTTTTGGAAATGTTGGCCGTGTGGCTGTCGGATAATCATCACCCAAGCGGGTCCGATGCCGATCAGCAGTCGTTAGGAGGGGGAGTCGTGCTGACGGTCGATAGAACCAGAAACGCTACAAAAATGACCATCTCGATAACGAACATCGGTTTACGGCCAAAACGGTCCGACATACCGCCAAGCCCCACCGCTCCCACCAAGATTCCGAGCAGGCTGGCGGCCCCGATCAATCCGTTCTGGGCCGAGCCGATCTCGAACTCTCGCGAGATTAACGGCAACGCCACGCCAGTCATAAAGACAACGTAGCCCTCGAAAAACTTACCTATGGCGGCCAGGGCCCAAATAAGCCATTGCATACCAGTCATGGGAACCCCAGAGATCGGGGTCCCGTGAGGCCATACCGGCCGCTCGTCAATGTATTCTTGTATGGATTTCATTTTGAAAGACTAGGGTCATTTCATCATTGAGGAACTCGGATCCATCCCCCCTGATGTGGTTTAGCTTGCTTTCAACACTCTTCCCCTTGGTCACTACAACAGAGCGAATGGATGACAGAGACACCAAACGAAAGTGCCAGCGCAGTGACAATCGCGTCACGATTTCGTGAAACTTATTCCGCTGACGGCTGCAAGCGTCGGTAGCGGTCCGGCAGCTGCCAGGCACGTGCCGGACCCGGCGCTGGGAGGGATCGCGTTCCCCGCGATCCGTTGTTCCCGAAGCCGAGCGTGCTTGTCAGTCGAGTAATCGGAATCGTTCTGTGAGCTTGGCACGTCTTTGCGGCGCGCGAGGACGCACCCTCCGGTCAGGGGCCGGCCAATACCTGCGCCCTTATGTTGACGCGCCTGACGGCGGCTTGCGGACCACTACCGGTTGGTTTAGCCACCGGCCATGGCCCCAACTATCAGAAACGGCTCGATGCCCTCGATAACACGTCCGTGGGCAAGGGAGAGTCCTGGCAGTTCGTGAGAGAGATCCTCTTTACAGGCGTAAAACCTGACGAACGGACGCGGTTGCAAAGTCGACCGGTCCCGAATGGCTCCGCGAAGCACGGGGTATTGTGTTTCTAGCGCGTCGAGTACCGATCCGAGTGTAGCTTGTCCATCCAGGGCGAGCTCTATTTCACCGTTCACCCTCGCTAAATTCCTCAAATGGTAGGGTAGCGCGACCCCGGATCATGGTAAGGTTTGGACCTCGACAGAAAGGACTGCAGGAAGATCGCGGACGATCGGGCTCCAGCTGTCGCCGTTCTGTGCGGACGCGTAGACTTGGCCGCCGGTAGTTCCGAAATAAACTCCGCATGGCTCAAGCGAATCGACCGCCATCGCATCCCGCAGCACATTCACGTAGCAGTCTTTTTGCGGCAATCCTTTCGTTAGCGGTTCCCAATCATTTCCACCGGACCGGCTTCGATACACCCGCAATTTGGCGTCCGGCGGAAAGTGCTCGGAATCACTCTTAATTGGAACTACGTAGATCGTCTGAGGCTCGTGAGCGTGTACTTGAACCGGAAACCCAAAGTCGGACGGCAAATCGCCACTGACCTCTGACCACGAGTCACCACCGTTATCCGAACGCATAACATCCCAATGTTTCTGCATAAACAAGGTGTCCGGGTTGGACGGGTGTAAGGCTATCCGATGAACACAGTGCCCAACCTCGGCCTGAGGGTCCGGCAATTCCCAATTGGATTTCAGTCCCTGGTTAACCGGCTTCCAGGTTTTCCCGCTGTCGTCGCTTCGGAAAACGCCGGCTGCCGAGATAGCGACGAACATTCGGTCCGGATTTTTCGGATCGAGAACAACGGAGTGCACGCACATACCGCCCGCGCCAGGTTGCCAGAGATCCCCCTTCACGCCTCGCAGTCCCGAGAGCTCTTGCCAAGTTCGGCCGCCGTCCGCTGACTTGAAAAGCGCAGCGTCTTCCGCTCCGGCAAAAACGGTCTCAGACTCAGTCAGGGAAGGTTCCAGATGCCAGACCCGTTTGAATTCCCACGGATGTTGGGTGCCGTCGTACCACTTATGCGTACCAGGCACACCATCGTACTTAAACTCGTTGCCAACCGCCTCCCAAGTTTGTCCACCATCGTCCGATCGCTGCAACATCTGGCCAAACCAACTCGTGTTCTGCGAGGCATACAGTCGATTCGGATTAACCGGCGACCCATTCACATGGTAGATCTCCCAACCCGCAAAATCGGGGTCCGCTGACTTCCCATTCGTTGCGCTGCCCGTCAGCGGTCAAGATAAACGCCCCTTTTCTGGTACCAACCAATACTCGTACTTGGCTCATATTGTTTCTCGCTTAACAGCGTGACGAATAAAGCCGGCTCTCTTGGACATTTATTTTTTAGTTTTTTCTCGGGGCCACCGAAGATGGTTCATCCCGAATGGCTATCTTCTCGGCTCATACCGCATCGCCACCGCCCCCGAGCCGAACTCCAGCCGCCTCACGAGCCTCAAGTCGACAGGCTTCGATAGCCCCGCGAACAACGTCGGCCCGTGACCCGCTAGCCTGGGCTGCACCACAAACTCGTACTCATCGATCAATCCCAGCTCCGCCAACGCTTGCGGGGAGCTTCACGCCTGCGACGAACAGTCCCTTACCCGGCTCTCGCTTGAGCTGCTGAACGGCCGTCCCTAGATCCCCGCGCACGAGCTCCGCGTTCCAATCGACCCGGTCCAGGGTGCTCGACACGACGTACTTCTTTGCCGCGTCAATCGTCCGGGCGAAGGGTTCCCCCCAGGGTTCCATCCAATCCGGCCGCACTCCGGTCCGTGCCGGCGACCGCCATGCTGCCTCCATCATTTCGTTTAAGTCACCCGGCCAAAGAGGAGGGCATCCACCTGGTTGAGGTTCTCGACCGCGTGACGATGCAATTCTTCGTCTGCGAACGTTTCACGATGATCGCAGCACCCGTCCAATGTGACGTTGATGGAATACCGAAGGGGTCGCATTCCGCCAGAGTACCGCCGACGGGGTAGGTTGGCAACGTAGCCCGCTTCAGGGCTAGGAGCGACTCACGTAACCCAGGCCGAGCCACAACAACATTTATAACCCGGTAGCTAAAGCCCAGCCGGAAGTAGAACCCGGGAACTTGTAAACACCGGTCGCTCTAGGATTGAAAACCCAATGATCCAGAACAAACTGGCAAATTTCTTGGTCGGCTAGAATCGCACCAGAGGACATCAACGAGCGTACTTCTGTCGCTTTACCGGCATCTAGCTTCACTATGACGAGCATGTAACCGGCGGAATCAAGTCCGCCTAATTGCGCGGCTAGTAACGATCGCTTTGCGTTTTGCGAAAGCTGGGGGGTAGGATTTTGCCAAACGACACGTCAGTTTCGTCGCCCGAAGGGGCATCGCCGGCATTGGCGTTCAGGGAGGCAAACGGTAAGAACGCTAACACAAGAAGGAGCACTGTCCGCCCGGTCTTCGTCCAAAAGGCTCCGGGGAGTTGCGCTAGGGGATACTGGTCTTTTTTAATTCATCGAGATAAGGTTGGTACATGGCTTCTGTTAAGGTTGCTCACATGGTGACGGGAGCAGCTCGCTCCCTGTTCCATCCAAAGTATCCCGTGTCCGGCCGAAATAGTTTCGTCCCACCTAATTAAGCTTCACACTACCGTCCGGCGTTTGAGCATGACGATCGCATCGATTAACTGGTAGGAATGTTAGTTCGTTCCAGTTTTTTATGAAAGCATATGACCAGGGTAATCGCCGCTGTCGCATTTTTCTCGTTGGCGATGTTCTTGCCAGCACGCGCCGCTACTATCGACCTGCCTCTCTACGGTTTCCAAATCGATGCATTGGATGCCACGCCGAGCACATCAACTCCAACCACGGTTCTGGAAATGTTTCTCCCGGTAACAGAAAGTTTCGCACCTAATATCAATGTCCAAATCCAGCCGTATACCGGAACGATCAAAGATTATGTGGCGCTCTCCAAAAGCCAGTTCGAGCAGATGAAATGGAAGGTGGTCTCCGACACGCAAACTGGGGACAACGAATGGAATGTCGAATATACCGGCTCGTATCAAGGGAACGACTTACACTTCTATGCACGGGCTCTGTTCAACGGAAAAATCTATGTGGTGACGGCCACAGCCAAAGAGTCGCAATGGCCAACCGTGAGCGATACACTAAAGAAACACGTCGAAAGCTTCCAGACAACGCCGACATCGCCGGGAACGCAGGCACCGCCGACAACGAACGGTTGACGCCGTTGTCGGCGATCACGGCGATCACGGCGTTAACAATCGATCTAAGCGCAAAAGTTCCCCGAGAGACCATGCCTGGAACGGGCATCCTCTGGGAGTATACGGCTCGACCGCATTCGTAATTTCTGGCAGGTGATTCAGACCAGCGGTGGTCATCAGAGCACGGATCGATTCGAAATAGCGTTCGCGCGCTTCCTGCTTGGCTTCCGGTGTATTCCCGCGGACACGTACCCAGGCCTCGATGAAGGCGCCGGCTAACCAAGGCCAAACTGTGCCTTGATGATAAGCGGAGTCCCGTTCCTTCGGACCTCCTAGGTAATGCGGAACAAAGCCTGGTTCATCTTGAGCCAATGACCGGAGCCCGCTTGGTGTCCAGAGTTTGGCTTCTACACGATCAACGACTTGGCGAGCGCGTGGGCCGGACAATACCGCCAACGGTAATCCGCCTACCGCAAAGATCTGGTTTGGCCGGGTGGCGGAATCGGTAACGCCGGGTGGATGATCAACGTCGACCACATCAAACAACTGCTGCCCCGGCCTCATTCCAAAACCGGTTTTCGAAAGATTGATACGCTTTTTCTAAAAGTGAACCCCATTGCGCCGAGAACTTCTTTCGATAGCCAAGGCATTGATCCACAGCGCCTGGACTTCAACCGGTTTACCAACCCGCGGAGTAATCACCTTGCCATCGACCTTAGCGTCCATCCAGGTCAGTTGGACACTCGGAACGCCGGCCGCCAATAACCCGTCTGCATCCAGGTGAATCTTAAAACGAGTACCTTTTTGATAACCCACTAAAATCGCTTCGATGGCAGCTTTCAGCTTCTGGTCGCCGGTCTCATCCACTAACCCCGGATGCAGGGAAGCTGCATCGAAAAGGTCACCGGCAGCGATAATAAACCAGAGCGAAGCATCAACTGAATTATATTCCGGCGCTTCGCCTTGGTCGGGAAACCGGTTGGGGAGCATTCCTTCGGAGTCGTGGTTGGCCCATTCCAGCAGAATGTCCCGGCTCACCTCCAACTCGCCCGAAGCGATCCCGATGCCCCGGATCGAAATGAAAGTATCCCGCCCCCAATCAGCAAACCACGGATAACCGGCGATGATACTTTTGCCGGTTCCACGACGAACCAAGTACGCTCCGCAGAACGGTGGCCGAGGTCGGCCGTCTTAGTGCGTCGCTCGCGTTCACTCAGACGAAGCTCAGTGACCCAGTCTTCAAATGAGTTTTTGTTGGGCAGCTCGGCAAAGCCCTCGGCTTGGAAGGCGAGTATGGCTTCTCGATTCCGATTGCCCAATTGCCAAACCAAGGCACCAGGTGCGGCTAGATCTTCCAGAAAATCTAAGCCGCGTTCTTGTTCCTGGATGTAAAGAAAATTCCGATACCACTGCGGATCGTGACGGTAATTCGCTCCGGACCGGCACACGATCGCCGGGATACCAGGGTAAGGTTGCCACCTAACGGTGTCAGCCTTTATCGTTGGTTCGAACTGGAAAGCATCGTTTTGGTGGTGAGAGGAATGATAATCTCGTCCGGATAAGAAAGGCTTCACCGTCAGAGTGTAGGCATGGTCTACCCGGCCCGAGAGGCGCCAGCTCATTGCCACCATGGATTGCCCGTGAGGGACGAATATTTCGTGGTCCAGCCAGAGATCCAGCGCCAGGCGATAGCTCCACTGAGGCCAAGGTTGAAATTGGAAGCTGCGCAGGCATTCATTTTTGCTGACAACATCCGGGGCATAGCGCTGGGCTGAGAGCCAGACTTTGGTGGCGTCACCCTCGATCCACGCGTCAAACCCATTTACTAACACCAACCGGCCGGCTGGTGGGGTTGTGGCCGTCAAAAGGAGCGCATGATAACGCCGAGTCCGAATACCCGATGTGGTTGAGCTGGCAAAGCCGCCCAATCCATCGGCTTCTAACCATTCGTGTTTATCGGATATCTCCACGGGCAAAAAATCTCACATCAAATTCCGTTAGCCAAGACCCGGAGCGTCGAAGCCCCAACGCCGCAAGATGCAAGATTCAGGAGCTACACCAGACCGGGCAGATTGCGGGATTCTACCTCTGAAGCAAGGTTGTAACAAACACCGTCTCGTTGTGACTAAAACGTAACATGACGCAATTGCCGAAGGCGTCTAAGGAGTGTCGATGCTCTGATTAAAGAGCATTTCACAACCTCAGACTATGCTTCTAAAAACCCTCCTCGCGGCCCGCATGGCCGGCAGCGCCGTTTGCGCAGTCGCTACCACCGGGCTGGTAGTCGGTCTATCTTCGACAGCGTTCGCTCAAGATAAACAGGACAAACAAGTCGGCGATGTCTTTTATATCGAGCTGGAAAACCATAATTGGACCCAGGGCAGTGATAGCACCGCACCAAATCAGATTTATGGGTGCGCGGCAGCACCGTATATCAACAGCTTGGTTACCCCAGGGAACCCAAACGCGAAGGAAGTCTCCTATGCGACGGCTTATCACAACGCGCTGGCGACTCCTGATGGCAACAACCCCAGCATCCATCCTTCCGAGCCTAACTATCTATGGCAGGAAGCGGGATCTAATTTCGGTATCTTCAATGACAACGATCCCTATATAGTTCCGGGCGGCAGTGTGGCAGCGATTGCAGCATTTTTGGCTGCCAACCCGACGTATACCGGCGAGCATTTGACCGGATTGATGGAAAAGAACGGGCTCACTTGGTATTCCTACCAGGAAGACGTTGACTTGCTGAACACGGATGGCGGTAACGCAAACTTGGGTGGAACCATTACCAGCACTCCGGCCCCGGAGAGCCTGTGGACCGTTCCGCTCTCAAGCTTCAGCGGAACCTCCACGAGCTACGTAAACGAGTTCAATGGCAGCAATGAGTACAACTTCGCTTGCAAGCATGATGGCACCTTGTTCTTCAAGGATACCAATGGCGGCAACGTCACCGATACCAGCAACACGAAGAGAAAGCACTACCGTCCGCTGCAGCAACTCTTCGCCGACCTGCAAAAGAATAAAGTGGCCAGATATAACCTGATTACTCCCGATCAGTACAACGAGATGCACTCGGCTCTGACGAACGGGTTCACCTATCATGGAGTTGCTTATACGGGCGATTTGTCGCAAATCGCGGCAGCGGATAACTTCCTATCGATCGTCATCCCGATAATTATGGCTTCGCAGGCTTATCAGGATAACGGCGTGATTGTGATCTGGACGGATGAAACCGAAGGTACCAACCAGAACGATTTCACCCATACCTTAGCGTTTATCGTCATCTCGAAGTTGGCCAAGGGCAATGCTTACGGCAGCCTGAACGACATGACGCACTCCTCTGATTTGGCCACTTGGCAAAAGGTATTCGGCCTGAGAGCAACCACGGCGAGTGGATACTTGAACGACGCAGCGAATCCCGCTCTGGATGGAACAACAGATATCTCTGATCTGTTCAAACCGGGCGTGATTCCGAAGAGTCTTCCCAAGTACTAAGATACCGGGAGGATTCAACAATTTCGAATGAATTGAACACGGCGAGCCGTCCTCAGGATGGTTCGCCGTGAAATTATTTCTAGCATGAAGATTTTGAGGTACCTCATCCTGGCGATCTGCAGCGCCGCTGCTTCCGCCCTGGCGCAAAACGCTTATGTGAAGACAGTGCTGGTGGCAAACGATCCTAAGTATCACCCAGAGCTGATTGATAAGAAGATGGTGGACGCGTGGGGAGTTGCGATTCGACCTCCCGGAGCCGGCGGACATTTCTGGATCTCTAACGCCGCCACCGGCACTTCGGTCGAATACGTCGGTGATGTAAACGGCGTACCGTTACACCAGGATGCCCTCAAGACCGTGACGCTGCAAACACCGCGATGGACCGATCGAGGTATCGCATACTTAACCGGTCAGACCTACAACTCTGCGAGCGATTTGCCCGGACAACCGATCGAATTCCCGATTTCAGGTCCGGCCACGGACCTCAGCACAAATCCTCCCACTCGGCTTCCTAAAGGTTTTTCCGGCCCAGCAAAATTTATCTTTTTCACCGAGGACGGCGCTCTAAACGCCTGGAGTGCAACTACCAAGGTCGCCATGGACCAGGCTCCCTTGATAATCGATTATTCCAAAACTTCCTCTCACAAACCGTATCCGGTCAACAGTGTGTATACCGGCGGCACCCTTACAAACAACGCTTTCAATAGCGATGCTTACAAGAAAGCGGGAGGGAACCACATCTTTGCGGCAGACTTTCGCAACAACCTTATTGAGGTCTTTGATAATCAATGGAAGGACGTAACGAGCTCCTTTCATTTTCAGGTGCCGGCAACAGTCGGCGATCTCCACGTGTACAACGTGTGGGATTTAGGCGGACACCTGTTTGTCGCCTATGCAAAGTTCGATATTAACGGGGACGAGGGACAGGAAGAGGTAGACGCACCGGGGCTCGGCCATATTGTCGAATATAACGAGGACGGCACGCTGGTTCGGGATTTCAAGGATCACGGTAAATTGAACGCTCCATGGGGAATGGTGATCGCCCCGGAGACGTTCGGGGCTCTCGCCAACGACCTTTTAGTAGCGAACTTTGGCGACAACAACATTGTGGCCTTCGATCTCAATACCGGAGAATATATTGATTGCCTGCGTGATTCGGGCGGTCAACCTCTCCCGGTAGAAGGCGTGTGGGCGCTAACGTTTGGAAATGGGGTAAGCCTCGGCGACGCTAAAGCGCTGTATTACTCTGCCGGTCCCAGCAAACAGTTCGATGGTCTCTTTGGCCGGATCAACGTAGCGACCAGCAATAGCACAGCGCAAAAATAATTCGTTGGGCCGGGAGGGCGCGCGTCCCCGCGCGCCACAAAGACGCGTGCTGAACAAAGAGCGCATTTTCGCCCATCCTCGCAAAAAGTAATCAGCTCCGCGAACAACGGATCGCGAGGACGCGATCCCTCTCCAGCGATGGGCCCGCGCCCTCCCCAATTTGCCGCCGCGCGGGCCTAATCTAAATGCGATGCGACCAGTTTGGCGATCAGGCCGGTCCAACCGGTTTGATGAGACGCGCCAACGCCACGGCCGTTATCTCCGTGAAAATACTCATAGAAAAGTACGTAATCGCGGAAATGCGGGTCGGTTTGCAGTTTCGCATTCTCACCATTTACTGGCCGGCGGCCGTTAGCATCCCGCAGAAAGAGGCGGCAGAGCCGATCTCGTAATTCTGCAGCTACCGCTTTAATGGTGCAGAGCTTTCCGGATCCGGTCGGACATTCGATTTTGAAATCGTCACCATAATAATGGTGAAAGCGCTCCAACGCCCCAATTAACAGAAAGTTCATCGGGAACCAAATCGGGCCGCGCCAATTAGAATTCCCTCCAAATACACCGGAAGTCGATTCACCCGGTTCGTAATCGACGGAAGTTACATGGCCGTCCCAAACAAAGTTATAGGGATGATCCCGGTGATAACGCGAAAGCGCCCGAACACCATGATCGGACAGAAACTCGGTCTCATCCAACATGCGTTTGAGCAACAGCTTCATTCGATGCCCTCGCAACAATGACAGGAGTCGTCGATCACCGCTGCCTGTGACATGCCAACGAGATACAAGCGAAGCCAAATCAGGTCGATGTTTGAACAACCACTCCAGCCGGCTTTTGAAATGAGGCACCTTTTCGAGCAGCTCTGGGTCCAGGGTCTCGACCGCGAAAAGCGGGATTAACCCAACAATAGAACGGACGCGCAACGGGATGCTTCGGCCATCCGGGAGGTAGAGCACGTCGTAGAAAAATCCGTCTTGGTCATCCCAAAGGCCCATCCCTTGGGCGCATTGGGCCATCGCCTCAGCTATCTGTAGGAAGTGTTCGAAGAACTTCGAGGCGATGTCCTCGTAGGCATGATTGTGTTGCGCTAATTCCAATGCAATTCGCATCAGGTTCAAGCTGTACATGGCCATCCAGCTTGTCCCGTCGGATTGATTTATATAGCCACCGGTGGGCAACGGAGCGCTCCGGTCGAAGACGCCGATATTGTCTAACCCGAGAAAGCCGCCTTGAAAGATGTTGCGGCCGGCAATGTCCTTCCGGTTTACCCACCAGGTGAAATTGAGGAGCAATTTATGGAAGACGCGTTCGAGAAATGAAACGTCTCCCGGATCTTCCGGCTTTTGGGCGCGCCGGTATTTGCGGTCGATTTCAAAGACTCGCCAAGCCGCCCACGCATGTACGGGAGGGTTTACATCACCAAAAGCCCACTCGTAAGCCGGTAACTGGCCGTTTGGATGCATGTACCATTCACGGGTGATAATCAGGAGCTGTTTTTTGGCAAACTCAGGGTCGATTACCGCGAACGATAGAGTGTGAAAAGCGAGGTCCCAGGCGGCAAACCACGGATATTCCCACTTATCAGGCATGGAGAGTACCTCAGTGGCATTGAGATGCCTCCAATCATGGTTTCGACCGAACTTTCTTTCCGGCGGCGGCGGCGGATTTCCTGGATCGCCATCCAGCCAGGTCCGGACATCGAAACGGAACCGCTGCTTACTCCAGATCATTCCCGCAAAAGCTTGACGCTGGACCGAGCGAAGATCTTCGCTGGTAACGTCGCCCTGTATTTCTGCGTAAAATTCGTCTGCCTCCTTGCGCCGTAGGTTGAAGATTTCGTCAAAATCGCTGAACCCGACTTCAGCCGTCTGGCGAGAGAGCCGGAGACGGACCACCTTCTGGCCACCCGCTTCGATTACCAGCTGATAGTGGGCGGCTGATTTGGTGCCGGTTCGGGACGGATTTACCGCCTCGGCGTTTTTGCGGATCAGCCATTCATGAAATCCGTCTTTGCAGTAGGGCCCCGGATTGTTAACTGAGTAGAGACGCTTGTAGTTAGTCTCGTTCTCGCAAAAGACTAAAGTTGGAGTCCCTTCCGCGCGGAGAAAATAGTTTCCGAAATGGTCAAGCTTCGCTGAGATCACGCAATCCGCCGCTGCCTCGAGGATGGGTTTACTTCCCGCTGTTCCCCAAGACCAGGTGTTACGAAACCAAAGATGAGGGAGAAGATGAATGATGGCAGCTTCCGGTCCACGGTTAGCCGCTGTAATCTGAATTAGAATGTCGTCTACGCTGGCCTTGGCGTATTCCACAAAGACATCAAAGTAACGGTCATCATCCAAAACTCCGGTATCGATCAGCTCATACTCGGGGTCGAGTTTTCCTCGGCGGCGGTTCTCTTCCACTAGAGCGGCATAAGGAAACTCCGGCTGAGGATACTTATAAAGCATCTTCAGGTAGGAATGCGTAGAGGTTGCGTCCAGATAATAATAGAGCTCTTTGACATCCTCGCCGTGATTCCCTTCGTCACCGGTCAGCCCGAACAAGCGTTCCTTCAAAATAGGATCTTTCCCGTTCCAAAGAGCGAGCGCGAAGCACAGGATTTGGTTCTCGTCACTGATCCCGGCAATACCATCTTCACCCCAGCGATAGGCCCGGCTTCGAGCATGATCGTGCGGAAAGTAACTCCAAGCCGTTCCACCGGGGCTGTAATCTTCACGAACAGTTCCCCACTGACGTTCGCTGAGATAGGGTCCCCAGTGGCGCCACTTGCTCGCACCACTATTCATCTCAAGGATGCGCTGTATTTCAGACATAGAGGTCTCTCCGGGCAGAAGTTAAACGGTCGTCGCGATCGCGATGCACCGCTCATCTAATCAAGTTGTCGACCAGCGTCAAACGCCGATCTTGTGATAGGGGAGATGGCTCGCGGTTTGAGGTTTACAGTTGGCGGTTGTGCGGGGACTTTTGGCTGCAGCAACACAAAAGACAAGAGCCTCGCGCAGAGGACGCTGAGGTCAAAAGCTTGAGGATCTCCTGTTTTTTACCTCTGCGTCCGCGGCGACCTTTGCGCGAGGCTGTTCTCGTTGTACGTGGCCCCTGTACCGGTTGCATACTGATATTGAGCCGTTTGGGCCTGTCCCGGCAAGCCACTGCTTTCTCATCCTCGTAATGAGGAATCTTCCGAATTTCCCGAGTATATCGGCCGCCGATCGGCATCTCTATGGTTTAGAAGGTTTTCCGGAGCTGGGGCCATGGGCCTGGTTCCTCTTGAAGTACTGACAATCGCCAGGATTACTCCAGAACTTATGAACGCAAAAATATTCGGCTCTTTTCCAGGGATCCGCCTGCGGGCATGCCCTGCCCTCTTATTGGTCTTCGTTTTAACTGCATTTTTTGAAGCGAAAGCAACCGCCCCGCAGAATACTGTGGTTGCGACGGTCAATGTCGGATCGCTACCAGGCTATCTGGTTTGCAGTCCAGACAACAAATTTGTTTATGTCACGATTTACGGCGGGATCGCCGTGATCAATACCGCGACTAATAAGCTATCCACGAACTTCTCGCTTCCGGGCACCCAGACTTTCGTTGCTATCTCCAGCGATGGCCAGACATTGTATGCGTCTGATATTACCAACACGGGTAATGGGGTGCAGGTCATTTCGATCGCTAACCAATCGGTGACGACGCTTCTGCCGTTCGAGTACCCGACCCGCTTGGCGCTAAGCCCGGACGGGAGCGAGTTATGGGTATCTAACTCCACCAACGATTCACAGGGCGGACTCTACATCATCAGTACCTCGACCAATCAGGTAACGGCCGGCCCGATTCAGGTTAGTAATGAAAGCCCGGCCTACATCGTTTTTACACCGGACGGGACGAATGTTTACGCCACGTTCAGCACGGCAGACACAATCACTCCCTATTATCTGGTACAGATCGATACGTCCACCCAAGCAGTATTGAATGCCGATGTGGCCGGGAAAACGTTGCGCTCCAAGGTACTCGATGGGCCTCTTCTCCTGTCGATGAACCCGAATGATAAGGCACTGTACGCAGAGGACCAATCGGGCCCGTATCCGTCGGTAATGAAAGCGGTAAACTTGAGCACTGACAAAGCGAGGAATCTTTATGGTCCGCTTTCCAATATCGATCAGAGAGTAACGCCAAATGGGAAATATCTTTATCTGTTGAATCAGGGCGGTGGACCTAACATTCCGGGTACGGTCGTTTCAATCACCACCACTCAGGGTCTGGCTGCCGGCCCGACTGCTACCGTCGGAGTCGGTCCGATCTCAATCGGGATCAGACCCGACGGGAAACGCGCTTACGTGTCGAATCAGTCAGATGGGACGGTAACGGTAATCAATATTCAACCGTAGCTCGGTGGAAACACCTTTTTTCCGATAGCCGCTCGACAAAAAAGGCCGGACTGCTGAACAATTCGTACGGCCGCAGCTACCAATTCAGCGTTCGATGGAGCAACCGCTCCATCCGGCTGAACTTTTACATCTTCGAGGCCGATGCGGGTGGAGAATCCAGACTCGACCGCTCGCCGCAGCAACGGCCAAGCCGAAGCATCAGCGCCGTGTAAGAGGATCGGTCTGGGGAAAGGTGCGCTTCGGAGTACAGTCAGAATTTCATTCGTAACCGCGTGATCGCGGTCGATATTCTGTTCGCCAACCTCGACCAGAATACGCAGCGCCAGCCGGTCCAGCCCTAACGTTACTAATCGTTCAGCGTCCTGCGGGTCCCCCAACCCTGCCTCGATGCCGATACCTCGCCGATGAAGGCTCTCGATGACAGCAGGTGCATTCTTTTCACTCAGATTGACCGAGGCGTAATCTGGCGGAACGCTCCAGCGGGTAACATAAGCGAGCACCCGGTCATCGTCCCTTTCGATCCAAGCGCCGGTGCTGATCCCAATCAAGGTTCCAGGTAAAGCTTCCCGGAGCGCTTTTATCGTGGAATCAACAGCGTTCGGAGCAAGACTCTCAACCCCGTCCTCGCCTCGCACGTGAAGATGCAATTCGCTGGCGCCGGCTCTCAACGCCTCACGTCCATCTTCGACCAGAGCCTGGATAGTGACTGGAACTGCCGGGTGATAGGAGGACAGATGGCCTCCATTTAAACAAGCCTGGACGATCATGGGAACATTTACGCGGGCGCTATTGTCAGCCTGTTTGGTCGCCGCGACTAAACACGACGAGAACACAGCCCGTCAAGATCAGCACCGCACCAGCTAAACCTGCCGCATTCAAGTGGAATTGGCGTAAGAAAATGAGGGTGAATAAAATAATGAAAAGGGGATAACTGATTTCGAGGAGTGAGGCCATGGTGGCATCCTTCTGATTGATCGCGAACCCATTGAACAGGTAGGCGCCGGTGCCAAAAAACAGATACAACACAATCATCCATATTATCGGCCAACTTTCGCAAAGCTTTGCCCAGTTCTGGCGGGGGTAAAGCATCCACAGTACCGCGGAAACCAGGATACCGTTTGCCAGACTTAAGAACGAGAAAGCCGCCGCAAAGTCTACTCTTCTAAAGAGCGATTCCATCAAGACATATTGTGCGCCCCAACAAGCCGCCGAGATCAGAGCATACATCCACCAGGCCATGCCACCGTCCTAGCGATTTACGGCCCGAACAGCAATTCGGGAGTGCTATTTGACCGATCGAAGTGCGATAAATTTTGGGATTCCAGCTGTAGTAGACGGGGTGGACGTAGTGGACTCAGTGGACGTGAGTGTCAGCTCTCTGGGGAGAGAGCTTGGCTGGGCCATATCGCTCGGCAGCGCGAGCCTTCGCTTTGGCGGCTTCTTCCTCGCGGTCTCTGGGGGGCGCATTCGTCTCCAGCGAACGCAATAGCTTTGCCGAGACTTCCGCGACGCCGTCGACTGCGGCAAGGAAGGCGGCCTCGTTCAGTTTTGACGGCTTCGTGAAACCGCTGATCTTTCTGACAAATTGCAGCGAAGCGGCCCGAACCTCGTCCTCGGTGACAGGCGGTTCGAAGTTAAAAAGGGGTCGAATATTCCTGCACATAGTCTCTAGCTGTATTATTACGCTGGCGATGACGTCCGGGCAATCGATGCATCGCCACAACCGCCCTCCTGACTCCTGGATTCTGGCTCCTGGCTCCTCACTCTGAGATCGCCCAGAAAATCAGCAGGATAAACAGGAGCTGCATTGGTCCCCGCACTCCTAGTGGAGTTACCGGTCTATCCCTCAGTGTAGCTCCGGTCCTGGTAGCGTATACGTTAGCGGGGAATACTGCGACCAGAAACAAGATTAGGCACACTCCAGCCAGCGTCCGCGTTGACGGGATGATTAGCCCGATCGCTCCCAGAATTTCGAGAATCCCGGTTACGAATACTGCGACTTTAGGGTTTGGCACCCACGGGGGAACCATCCTTTCTAAATCCCTCCGCATCGGCCCGAAATGAGCGAACGCGGTAAAACAGAACATGGCGGCTAACGCGTAAATCATCGATCCGTGCCAGCTCTGGAACAGGGGGACACCGAAAAAAAATCCGAGCAGACGGAAAACGATCAAACTTCCGAAAAGGGCTACGAGCACAATCATAGGTCTGGGATGGAAGCTCCATCAGCCTAACTGGGCGGAAGGGCGAGGTCAAAAAAAGGAGTTCAGGAGTTCGAGGAGTTCAGGAGTTCAAGGGGGAGTGCGGCTGGCTAGGATGCGGATTGCAAGCTAGGGCGTGTAAGGCGTGGCATGCTTTTCGAGGACGAGGACGAGAACGATTGACCTGGGCGCTGTTCATAACCGTTGACGGCGTTCCCTGACGAAAGGGGTTGTCAATTTTCGACGAATGAATTAATCCTGAAACCGCGTCTATGATCCGTCACCTTTACCTCGCGTGTCTGGTTCCGATCAGCATAGCGCTTCTTTCTTGCGGCGAATCGAGTCCGCAGCCCGCTAAGGGCAAGTATGGCTACCTGCCTACTCCGACGCCTAAACCTGCTGCGACTCCAACGCCGGTTCCGATTCCGGTTCCTACTCCGACCCCGGCACCGGAAGTCACCAATATGCCGAACCCAGCAGGGACCCCAAATGCACCGGAAAATTATCCGACCGCCAGCAAAGTTCCGGGGAAGCCTGGCCGTGTTTACAGCCCCTATGCACCTAACGCTGGAGAAGTTGACGTTGAGGGATATCCTCCCGGAGCTGAAGTAAAAGATCCGTACACCGGTAAGATTTTCTTGGTGCCGTAGGAAATAGGAACCACACGCTATTAAAAAAAGGACGCGCGGCGCGCGTCCTTTTTTATTTACCGCAACGGACCGGCGAAATCCAAAATGACAAATGACAGATGACAAAAAAGTAGGCCCTTGCGACGCCCTGCAGGCGGGCTCCGCAACTTGTCATTTGTCATCTGATCCGCCAGGACATTCCGTACGCCCGGGGCGATAGAGTGTGACATATTCAGACCAGCCTATGGGTAACCTTAATGTAGGGGTCGTTGGAACTGGCCTGATTGGCGGATCGATCGCGCTCGCTGGAACTCGAGCGGGTTATCGCGTCACTTTCTACGAGCCGAGAAGTGGCGCCATCGAAACCGTCCTCGGCGGAACAGTCAGAGCCGCGAGCCTCGATGAACTGGCGGGCTCCAGCGATTTAATCTTTATCGCAACGCCGGTTTCTTCGATGCTCTCTGTGGCCGACCGGTTGGCGCCTTTCGTGAGACCGGGCGCGATTGTATCCGACGTGGCTAGTGTCAAAGGCCCGATCGTCAAGGGCCTTTCTGAAGTCTTTACTGGTCGGTGTTTATACATACCAAGCCATCCGATGGCCGGCTCGGAAAAGTCCGGTCTGGAGGCTGCCCGGGTAAGCCTGTTTGAGAATGCGGTCACTATCATTTCTCCAGATCTTTGCCCGGATAAGGGAGCGCTGGAACGCTTGGCCCACTTCTGGCGAGACGCCGGGAGCATCCCCTTGTTTGTCGATGTGCCAACGCATGATCGGCTGGTTGCGGCAGTGAGCCATTTGCCGCACCTACTAGCAGCAGTTCTAATGATGCATGCCGCGGAATTTGCCCCCGAAGGCCTCAGCTTCGTTGGAAACGGTTTTCGAGACTCAACCCGGATCGCCGGGGGTTCACCTGAGCTTTGGACAGAGATCCTTCTTGCTAATCGGACTGATCTGCTTACCAATCTGTATCGCTTTCGAGACGTGCTCGACGAGACCATTCGAGTCTTGGAAGCGAATGATGTGAAAAGCTTGCAAGCTTTTCTAGATGCGGCGAAGAGAAGCCGCGACAGATTAGCTGGTTAGAACAATTTATGGCCGAATTACGCGTAGCTCGAGCTCCCCATATAGAGTCGGAGATTGTAGTACCCGGAGACAAAAGTATCTCCCATCGAGCTGTTATTCTGGCTGCGCTGTCGAACGGGAGCTGCACGATCCAAGGCTTTCTTCCGAGTCAAGATTGTCGATGCACAGTGGAGGCAATGCGAATGCTGGGCATTGCGATCGACCAGCCAGATGACACAACTCTGGTTATTCACGGCCAGAGAGGCCATTTCCGAGCCCCTAGCGGCCCCCTGGATTGCGGGAATTCAGGTACTCTGATGCGACTGCTTTGTGGGCTCTTAGCCAGCCAACCATTCGACTCTGAACTGATCGGAGATGCTTCTCTGTCTTCTCGCCCAATGAACCGGGTGATCGAGCCGCTGAGCAAGATGGGCGCGGTAATTGAAGCCACCGGACCGAACGGGACGGCTCCCCTGAAAATCAAGGGCCAGAAATTGGAGGCTATCCGGTACGAACTTCCCGTAGCCAGTGCCCAAGTAAAGAGCGCGATCCTATTGGCTGGGCTGCAAACGCCTGGCAAAACCACGGTGGTCGAGCCGGTCCTGTTGCGCGACCACACCGAGCGGATGATGGATTATTTTCTAATCAAGACCACACGAGAACCAGTTAATTCCGGGTACTCCATCTCCGTCTACGGAGAACAGGTGGCCGAATCCCGAGATTTCGTGGTTCCCGGCGATATTTCTAGCGCGGCGTTTTGGCTGGTGGCTGCTGCCGCTCAAGAAGGATCAAATCTGTTGATCCGAGACGTGGGGCTAAACGAGACGCGAAGTGGGATTTTGTCGGTGCTGCTCAGGATGGGCGCTCACGTTCGAGAAGTTGTACAAGATACCGAACATGGTGAACCCCGCGGCGAAATCCGCATCGAAGGGACTCGTTTGCATGGTACGGTGATCGCAGGCAACGAGATTCCAAACGTTATCGATGAAATACCGATTTTGGCGGTTGCGGCTTCGTTAGCACAAGGGAAAACGCTGATACGGGATGCACACGAACTCCGAGTTAAAGAAACGGACCGTTTAACTGCCATCGCCGCAAATCTGACCACGATGGGCGTGGACGTGGTAGAGTTTCAGGATGGTTTGGAGATCAACGGAGGAGCTCCTCTAATGAACGGGCGGCTCAAGAGTTTTGGGGATCATCGCATCGCGATGGCGTTCGCTATCGCTGGCCTTTTTGCCGACGGCGAAACCGTCATCGAAGACGCGGAATGCATTCACACCTCATACCCTGGCTTCGAAAATCACTTGAACGATTTGCTTTTTCCTAACGATGATCGAACCACTCCCGTCATCAACCCGGCTGGAGCACTAGACAAGCATTGAATGAACCATCCGCATTCTCGCTTATCGCGATCGACGGTCCGGCTGCATCCGGTAAAAGCACGGTCGCGCGACATCTTGCTAAATTCCTGGGCTTCTCTTTTGTAAACAGCGGAGCCATGTATCGGGCGGTGGCTTGGCTAGCGCACCGCCATAAAATAAATCCTAGCGATAACGCCGGGGTGTATAAGCAATTGAGTACCGTTTCCGTGGAATTCGGCATTTCCGACAAAGAATCGTACATTTTAATAGACGGGGAAAACCCGGACCAACATCTGAAAGAAGAAGTGGTCAATCGGACGGTCTCCGCCATCTCCGCCATTCCGGAGGTTCGCGCCTTTCTAATGCCTCATTTGAGAGGATTCGCCCGGCTGGATAATATTGTGATGGAGGGGCGTGACATCGGTTCGACGGTGTTTCCGGAAACACGGTTTAAGTTTTATATTGATGCCGCGCCGGAAGTGAGAGCGCGCAGGCGCGCTGCTCAAGGGTTGAAGGACAACCTTGCCCATCGGGATCGGGCAGATTCTTCCCGCCGTTCGTCGCCCTTAGTGATCGCGGACGACGCCGAGGTCATCGACAGCTCGAGTCTCTCGATCGCTGGGGTGGTCGACGAGGTCCTGCAAAGACTAAGCCAAAAGGGGTTGCCTGCAGCCTCGCAAACCAATCGATGACGCCGATCTATCGGATTGGCCATACTCTTTGTACAGCTGTCGCGGAACTCGCGTTTCGGTTGAAGATCTACGGGCGTGAAAATCTAATCGAAGTCGGTCCAGCGATTTACGCTTCGAACCACGCCAGTTATCTCGATCCGCCTTTGGTGGGGGTTGCTTGTCGCAAAGAGCTCTTCTATTTGGCTCGCAAAACCCTGTTCGAAAAGCCGGTATTAGGCCCCATACTCCCGAGAATCAACTGTATCCCCGTTGATCGGGATCGAGGCGATGTAGCCGCTGTCAGAGCCCTTCTGCGGCTGCTAAAGGAAGGAAAACGGGTGGTGGTTTTCCCTGAAGGAACCCGGAGCAAGGACGGTAACTTGCAACCGGCCAGAGCCGGGCTGGGGCTGATTATAGCCAAATCGTTGGCGCCGGTTGTTCCGGTGCGCGTTTTTGGATCGTACGCAGCGTTGCCTCGATCCGGCGGGGTTCATTTTGTGCCGATCACACTCGTTGTTGGCAAGCCAATCTTTTTTACCAAAGAAGACCTGGGTACGGACGAGCGCTTAGTGTACCAAACGTTGAGTGACCGTGTGATGGCAGCCATCGCCGCTTTACAGAAGCCATAACAGCTTCTTTAAAGCTGCGATGGCTATGGGTTTTTAAACCGACGCCGACGTCTGTTTAAAAACCTGGCTTGGTGGCAGTATCTCTGATCGATTTGAAGGCTTGCAGCGGAAAGGACCGGCTTACAGCGTCCTTTCCGCCATAGCGCGCATCGCCCGCAAATGTCTCAGCATTTGCGGACGATCGCGCGCTTAATGATTGGCCGTAGCCCGCCGTTGGATGGTGATGCGTTTGATCCTGGCATCATCGGTGGGGCTGAAACTCATCAATTCCGGGTCATCCTTCAGCGTATTATGAACGATCCGGCGATCGTAAGAATTCATTGGCTCAAGCTTTACCGGGCGTCCCGTTAACCGGACAGTGTCGGCGATCTGACGTATCCGTTGACGAAGCTTATCGTCCCGCATGGCTCTCCAATGGCCAATGTCCACTTGTACCCGCGGTGCGTTCCTATCCCTCGACTGCAAGATCCGGTTCAGTAAAAATTGCAGATCTTCTAAAGTTTCACCGTTGTGGCCGATTAACGCATCCGCTTCCGCGGTGAAAACCTGAAGCTGGATCCCGCTCTCCGTCTCGATCTCTTGAATCTCCGCCACGAAGCCCAGATGACCTAACATTGTGTCTAGGATCTCTTTAGCATCCATAACGGGATCACGGGAACCCCTTAATTAACGGTAACTCTTCTTTTTCGCAACTGCCTGGGCTTTGACCGGCTTAGGCAAGTCCGGCGCGGTCTGCTTCATGGTGAGGTAGGTCTGCAGGATAGTGAACAGGTTCGACGCGGTGTAATAGAGCGATAGGGCCGCAGCGAAATTATAGCAGATGAATAGGAAAACGATCGGCATGATCAACAAAATCCGCTGCTGCGAGGCGTCTCCCGTTTTCGGTGTGATCTGGAGCTGCCAAAGCTGCGTCGCTGCCGACACCAGAGGAATAATGTTGAGAGGAAAACCGAAAATGTGAGCAACGGTGTCAGGCTGGGACAGGTCTCTAACCCACAAAAAAGAACTATCTCTTAGCTCAACGGCTGACCCCAGCATGGCGTAGAAAGCAAAGAAGATCGGGATCTGGATGAGCATCGGTAAGCAACCAGCGAGAGGATTGATGTTGTACTCCTTGTACAACTTCATCATCTCTTGATTCATCCGCTGCTGATCATCCTTATATTTGACCTTCAGCTCGTTAATCAGCGGCGACAGTTTGGCCATCTTCCGCATGCTCTTCATTGAGACATTCTGGATGGGCCAAACCGCCCCCCGGATAATCACCGTCATGAGAAGGATCGACAACCCGTAACTACCCACGAAAGCGTGGATCGTGTTCATCATGATCAGGAGTCCCGTACTGATGGGCCCGAATGGCAGCCCAAAAGGCAGTACGGCGGTGAAATCGTCTCCTAGCTTTGACAGGCGGCCGTATTCCTTGGGCCCGGCATAAATCACGAATTCCTTACTCTTGGTTTCACCGGGTTGCAGATTGAAACCGGGAAACCCGAGAGCGCCGTCGATGCTCCATCCTGGCTTTTGGGTCGGATCGTTGGAGAGAGGATCGCGTTTTGCCCAAACCTGGCCAGCGCTTTTGTCCTTCGATTGAAGGATGGTGGTGAAGTATTGGTCGGCTACTGCGGCCCAGGAAATCTGGTCGCCGGTTGCAGAATAAATGTCGTGGCCGGCGGAGGTCGGGAAGAAAAGAAAGCTGGAAGGACCAAACCAGTCGACATTGACACTTTGGTACTTACTGTCACGATCCCAACCGAACGTGGTGTAGTTTGACCGATCATTGGCGTGGATCGGTTGAGCTGCGCCGGTATTGACAAAGAAACCGGGCACGTCCTGAGCCGCGCCTCCGGTGTTCTTGAATCCGATGGTCAATTTAAGCTGAAACGGATCTTGGACCCCAGCCGATTTCCCGACCGTGTAGGTCTTGGTCACCTGGATATTATTTCCAATGTCTTTGGTTAGGGTGACCGAGCTATTCGCTTGATCGTCCGTGAGCGTATATCCGCTGTCCCGCCAATCGCTGGGATTTCTGGTGATGGCCCCAATGGCTGCCGCGCGATCGTTACTTAAGATTACCGGATGGTCGTCCTCGGCCTTGTACTGCAACAGTTCGACCTGCGTCAGGCCACCGCGCACATTGGAGAAATCCAGTTTCGCGACGTCGCTCTTCAAGGTGGCGTCTTGTTCCGGAACCTCGGCCTGAGCTGGAGTCGGGGCTGACTGAGCGGTTACCGCTGGCGGTGTAGCCGCCGGTGTCGCGGAAGGTGGGGGCGGAGTGACCGGTTGGTTGGCGTAAGCCTGGGCTCGAGTTCTAGCCGCTTCTTGCTGCTGCCAGAAAATTGTCAGGATTAGGCCAATGACGGCTAATGGGACCACAATCCAAGTAAGGCGATCGCGGGGCATGTTTAATTAGAAGGTTTTGAGTGGCGAGCGGGGACAGGATCGTAACCGGATCCTCCCCATGGATGGCAACGCAGGAGGCGCTTGGTTCCCAGCCAGCAGCCGGTCAACCAACCGTGGGTTTCGACTGCTTGGACAAAATATTCCGAGCAGGTGGGTAGGAACCTGCAACCGGAGCCTGGGCCGCCGGTCAGCGCCGCCAGAATGGGAGAAAGCGTTAACTTGTAGATCTTCAATAAGAACCTTAAAACGGGCGCCATGAGCGACTTCCTCCAGCGAGTCCAATGACCAGGTGGCCATGCTAAGACCGCGCTAAAATAGAAGCGCGCTCGGCTAACCGCAACCAATCTCGCTCCAGATCCCGGAAGCTGGCAGTGGCTGCAGATGGGCGCGCAATCGTCACCAACCAAAAGCCCGACATTAGATCAAATTGATGCAATCTAAAAACCTCTCTAATCCGTCTTCTGATCCGATTGCGAACAACAGCCATTCCAACCTTCCGCGTGGTGACGATCCCTACTCGGTTACGCGGCGCGTCCGGTTGGGCTAAAACGCCGAGCACCAGGTGGCGCCCGGTCCAGGACTGTCCCGCTTGTTTAACCAGCTTGAACTCCGCCGCGCGCGAGAGTCGAGAAGCCCGGGGAAATCGATAGCGTTCCCGCTTCTCCTCGGGCATAACTTGTCGCGTCCGTACGCTTGGCCAAGGCGGAGTGATCTCAAGCCTGGGTGTGCCGAGCGAAATGGTTGTCAGTACCGACCGGTAGCAAGCGTCTCCGGCCGCGTTGACGGCGCCGGGCCAGCGTCGCACGGCCGCCCTTTGTTTTCATGCGAGCCCGAAAACCATGCTGACGCTTCCGGGTGCGCTTGGAAGCTTGATAAGTTCTTTTCATAAAAGCGGATCCTGGATCGTCGCGAGTCGGGAATGATATTCAGCGAGGGACGGATGTCAACGAAGCGTTAACGTTTGGCGTTCGGGGTTCGGCGTTTAGCAGTTGTGCCGTTTGCGGTACGCGCTTACGGTTTCGCCCTTTCCGCTTCTGATCTATTAGTGAACCATCTCCATTGCCGAATCCGAGTAGAAAACCAGAAGGTCAAGCTACTGAACCGCCGAACGCCAAACGCCGAACGTGAACGTGAACCCTCAGACCGTCCTTGAACAGATCAAACAAGGGGGAACCCAACTGATTAGCGAACAGGAGTTGCTCCAGAAGTTGGCTGAGAATCGGCCGCTGAGGGTGAAGCTGGGAGTAGATCCTACTTCTCCTGATTTGCACTTAGGACACTCTGTGGCGCTAGCGAAGATGCGTCAATTTCAAGACTTCGGCCATCAAGGGGTCCTTATCATTGGCAATTTCACCAGCATGGTCGGTGACCCGACTGGACGGTCCGCCACTCGGCCCGTCCTGACTGCAGAAGAAGTCGCCGCTAACGCTGAGACCTACCGGGCCCAAGCGTTCAAAATTCTCGATCCTGGTCGGACCGAGATAGTCTGGAACGCCGATTGGCTCGGAAAAATGACCTATCTCGACGTCATCCGGCTCAACAGCAGAGTGACACTCCAACAGATGCAGCAACGGGACGATTTTCGACGCAGGCTTGACGAGGGGAGCCCGGTCTTTCTCCACGAGTTGCAATATCCGATTCTTCAAGGGTGGGATTCGGTCGTGATTCGAGCAGATGTTGAGCTCGGTGCTACCGAGCAAATGTTTAATATCATGGTGGGCCGCGCATTGCAGAAAGAGCACGGACAACCGCAACAGATCGCCTGCTTATTGCCAATCCTTGAAGGCCTGGATGGAGTTCAAAAGATGAGCAAGAGCCTGGGCAATTACATCGGGCTGACCGACGCGCCAGAGGCGATGTTCGGTAAAATCATGAGCATCTCGGACGAGTTGATGGGTCGTTATTACGAGGTGTTGTTTAACGAGCCGGCGCCGGACGGTCATCCGCTCGACGCAAAGAAGGCTCTGGCGTCTCGGATCGTGACTCGTTACCACGACGCCATGGCGGCGAAAACAGCCTTGGAGGAATTCGAACGGCGGTTCGGCAAACGCGACCTGGAGTCGGCAAACTTACCCGAGGTACCGGTGAGCGCTCTAGGAAATGATCTGGTATCCGCCATCGTCACCGCGTATGCGATGGCGTTTAATCTAAACCGTTCCCGAAGCGATGTCCGTCGGCTCATCGAACAAGGCAGTGTCCAGTGGCAAGGCGAAAAGATAACTAATCCGAAAGAATGCCCCGCATTTCAGGCCGGCGAGGTCCTGAAACTGGATAAGACCCGAGCGGTCAGGTTGGTGTAGTTTCGGTAGGGCGAAAAACATGGTGGGGCGAGGCTCCGGAACGGGCTAAAACACCTCGCAAGGGGCATCGCGCGTATGTCATTGCTGTAGCGGATTGGGCCAGGGCACTGCCGAGCCGGTCCCAGCGCGATGCAACCTGAAAACCGGTCATGAGTTGATCGCTCGATTCCTGGACGTTGGCAAATCAGGGGCCGCGGCTCGGCAGCGACTCGGCCTTGCACATGTTGTCATGGAAACCCGCGGGGGGCTTTGGGATGACCAGTCCTAGTTCCGGAGCCTCGCCCCACCAATCAGCCCCTACCGTCACTCGTTTCCTTAAGAAGCTCTTCCACCGATCTTCTTTTCCTTAGCCGGAGCCAGTTATTCCAGGTTTTCCGGAAGCTGTCCCGGATCGAGAGGTAGTTTTGACTCAGGTCATTCTCTTTGCCGATTTGCTCTAAAATACCAGCCACGGAGAAATTTTCGGTTCGGAAAGTCGTAAACGCGGTGCCGATCGCGGCATAATGATGGGCATCACTGGCGGCTGTCATCGGTAAGCCGCGTCGAACCGCATAATCGTACGCCATCCGATTGTATCGTTTTAGGGTGGTAGCGGCGTTGAAAACCTCGATGGCATCGATTGGCAACGTGTTAAGGACGTTTTCACGAATTCCAGCCCGGAATAGGTCGTACGGATGAGGGGGAATGGCTACGCCTCCTGCCTCGTGAATCAAATGACAGACCTCTAAAGCGGGACGGCCTTTCAGGTCCGGCAGGACAGCACCAATGCAGAGCAAATGCCCTTCGGCGGTAGTGACCTCGACCCCGGGAATGATCAAAAAGTCGTTCACTGGCAAACCGTCCGGACGCATCAGTTCCCGGTCCGTCAAGTACTTCACGGCATCGCAGGTGTTGTGGTCAGTAATCGCAAATCCACTCAGCCCTTTAGCCCGAGCGGCTTCGATCAGTTGTTCAGGACTACTGACGCCGTCCCCGGAAAAAAACGAGTGGCAATGCAGGTCGATCTTCACAGGCATGCGGCGTTTAAGTAAGCTGGAAACCAAAACTGTGCTACAGCTAACAGATGGCGCAAGCACTAGGAAGAGGTGAATTAGACTCACTGAGATCGACTCAGGGCTCTTCCATTGCTTTTAAGGAATGGGCACTCGTCTGCGCTTCAACGCTGCGGGGCGAAACCAGCCTCATTTTCCGAAAGGGCGGTATTGCCGAGGGCCGCGAGGGATTTCGATTCCGTCACCAACGTTTTTTTCTTTTTCCAACTTTTTTTCACGAACAGGCAGATCGTTTGCGGATTGATGCCCCGATCATTGAACCGGAGCCAGACGTCGTGACCTTTTCCGCTTACGTTCACGTGGAGTTCACACGTTGGATCGAAGATTTAAGCGTGTTGCAATCACTCGCTGATCTCCACATCCTGAAGCCGGAGGTCTTAGAGCAGCGATTTGCCTATGATGATCCCAAGGGTCTCCATGTAGCAATGATCCGAGTATTTCGGGTTGCGCCGGTGTGGAGTCTGCCTGTTCAGAAATCCTTTGGTGGTTGCCGCTCCTGGGTGGAGCTACCAGATGCACCGACGGAGCTGCGGTTTACGCCAGTTGTGGACGACAGCGAACAGGCAGCTCGCAAGGCGCAGGTTTTGACGGCGGTTGGCGAGAAACGATCGGTGATTGGTGAATAGTGATTGGTGATTAGTAGGCGACGCGCGTCTGTTCTTCCTCCGGCCGATCAGGCAAAATCTCGCCAAAAAAATTCGGGTCATCACCGACCGTTCCACCAATCACGAATCACCAATCACATTCCCTTACAGCTCTACGAGCTGGACCCGATTCATGGTTGAAGCCAGCCGATTCTGGACGCGCTTAATCTCCGGTGAACTCGCGTATTTGAGCAGGTCGCTTTTCAAGGTATCGAACGTAGACTTCGAAGCTTCGACCTTTTTCTTGAGGTCGGTCATGAAGTCTTGGATGTTTTTTTTCGCTTCCGCGTCGTTGTCCATGCTCTTGAGGACCTCAGAGCCCTGATATTTGTCCCGCACGCCGTTGTACTCATCCACGAACTTATTGGCTTCGTCGCAGAACTTATCTGCCGCCTTTACCACGTCCCCGTCGTTGTCGGCGCTCTTGATAGAATTCTCCAAGCTCTGCATAGCGTTTATGTAGATGTCCCAGGGCTTTTTGTATGCATCCAGAACGGCTTTCTGGTCAGCGTCTAGAGCGTACCCAGGTCGTGGCAGGACTAGGAGCACCAGACCGGTCCAAACAACAAACTTCAGAAGACTTTGCATAAACAATAGGCGGCTAGAGACCGAAAAGTGGGGGAGAGGTTACTTCAGATCAATCAATTTTTCCGGTGACATTATTTTGCCCTGTGCACCAGCAGCAAATAATTCGCAACCAAGGCCAGGCTGGACGAATTAATCACGTCGTCTCCTGAACGCGCCCAGAACTGGGTTGATGATCCTCCGTCCAGGTTAAGCGCTGAAATTACCGATGTGCGGCCGAGTAGATTGGGCGTCGACAAAATCTGGCCCATTTCCGCCAGTGTCACCGACCGGCATATCCCAAACCCCCAGACCGAATTGCTGCCTGCGAAAACGAACGTGCGGGCGGCGCTCCGACCGTTATTGAGCCCGGTCAAAACTCTGCCGTCTTCCACGAGAAACGGACCACACTGGATGGCTTCGCTTACATCTTTCAAGCGGGCGAAACGTGAGCTCCGGACAAGGCCAGGTTTCCCGTCCCGGACGAAAACTACACCGGACAAAAGCTTTGCCGTCCCAAACTGATGGATGGTTCTGTTGTCGCTGATCAGCAATCCAACCGGGGTACCATCAAGTTGAAAATATCCACCGTTGACTCCCGCCACGGCATCGAAAGCAGCGGCTGCATCCGCCACCGATCCATAGCGCCCTTCCTCGTTGCTGACGACACGGATCGCGAACCTATTAGGATGAAAAACAATGAGAAGAAGGTTGGCCGTCGTGGCATCGTTCGCGACTTTTAGCCTGAAAGGAACGCCGTCCGCTGGTTCAGAAGGTTGCCGATCGAGAACGCGCCATTCGGCAAACAAAGTCGCTGGCAGGAAACAGAGGAAGGCCAACAGGGCGTTTGGCGCTCGGCGTTTGGCGTTTGGCGTTTCGCGGTTGCGGCGTGGCACAGCGGGATCTTCTAATCGGAGTCAAGGGCGCGGTCCAGTCCGAAGAGTTCGGCGGTTTCGATTCACAGGTAACCCGGAACGGAAGACCTGCCCAGCTCTGTCGAGGACGAGGACGACGACGAGGACAAGTACGATCTCGAACGCAGAACGCCGAACGCCAAACGCTAACCGCTAACCCTTAACCCCGGTGGCGAAAACAGTCTGGAAATAAGGGCTCTCGATCTCGCGAGAGACAATTCGAACGTCGGTATCAACAAACTTCGCTTCTTTCAGAAAGCGCAGCAATTCTACTTCGCTGAAGCCTAGCCAAACGTCGGCGTAAAGATCTCTAGCCTGCTCGAAGCCGTGAGCGAGCAAATCAAGGATCAATATTCGGCCGGACTTGCGCAGGATCCGATGCGCTGCTTGCACCGCTCGGAGAGGGTCAATCGCGTGGTGAAGAGCTTGACTGAGAACAACAAGATCAACACTCGCTGGATCAATTGGCGGACTCTGAATGTCGCCTAATCGAAACTCCAAATTCTTGAGGCCGTGCTCTCTGGCCAATTGAGAGCCGAATTCGACCATTTTCTCTGATAGGTCAACGGCAATAACGCGCTTCGCTCGGCGCGCCAGCAACTGCGCTAAGGTCCCCTCCCCGGCTCCCAAATCGGCGATTTCCACCTCCGGGATCAACGTTAATAACACATGAGACAACGCTTGCCAGGAGCGCCCGGGACAGTAGCTACGGCCGAACTTGCCCGCGAGGCGGTTGAAATATTCGCGGGATCGGTCGTGGCGCCGGGCCAGGACATGAGCGCGAGTTCGTTCGTCCGCTTGTGCTTCAGGCAAATCTTTCATCGCCAGAGACACCAGCCGTTTGAGGTCGTCGATTGGAATCGAGCCGTTTGCACCCCAAGCATAATAAATGTTTTTGCCAACGCGGCGGTCCTGGACCAAGCCGGCCCGCTTTAACTGAGCCAGATGCGTCGAGATACGCGACTGCCCCATACCGAGTACCTCTTGAATTTCGGCTACGGACAGTTCGTCCGGCTCGATGAGGTGTAGCAATCGGGCTCGAACCGGGTCCGAAAGCACTTTAAGTGAATTCAGCGTTGACGACATCGGATAGCGGGATATATCAGGATATCATGATTGGTCAATATACACCAGTCCTGCTCGCTCTAAACTGCTTGGGGATTCAATCGTAGTAATCAAGGCTATGGCGCACCGATACATCTTTTCCTCGGAATCCGTGACTGAAGGTCATCCGGACAAAGTCTGCGACACCATCTCTGATCGCATCCTGGACGCCTGTTTGGCCCAGGACCCGCAAAGCCGGGTCGCTTGCGAAACGCTCGCCAAAGGCAACCTGGTGGTCATCGCCGGCGAGATTACCACTAACTCAAGGTTTGACTATATCGAAGAGGTTCGCTCCGCGATCCGTGAGATCGGCTACGTCCACGAGGACTCACTTTTTCAGGCTGAGACCTGTCTGGTAGTGCAGGCTCTTAGCCGGCAATCTCGCGATATTGCCCAAGGAGTCGACGCCAAAGCCGCCGAGGGCAAGGAAACCGACGAGCAAGGCGCCGGAGACCAAGGCCTCATGTTCGGCTTTGCCGTTCGGGAGACGCCGGAATTGATGCCGGCGCCGATTCAACTCAGCCACAAATTGGGACGCGAGTTGACGCGTTTAAGAAAATCCGGCGAGTTACCCTGGTTGCGGCCCGACGCGAAGACCCAAGTTTCGGTCGAGTATGAGGGCTTTACCCCGATTCGAGTCACTGCGATCGTCATTTCGACCCAACATTCGCCCGACGTCAAACATAAGGAAATTCGGGAAACGCTGATCGAGCGCGTGGTCCGTAAAATAATCCCGGCCGAGCTAATCGATGCCGAGACGCGCTACCTGATCAATCCGACCGGAAGATTTGTTATTGGCGGTCCGGAGGGAGACTCCGGGTTAACGGGACGAAAGATCATTGTTGATAGTTATGGGGGCATGGGCCGCCACGGTGGTGGTGCGTTCTCCGGCAAGGATCCGTCCAAAGTGGATCGTTCAGCTGCTTATATGGGTCGCTACGTTGCCAAGAATATTGTGGCGGCGGGTCTGGCGGACCGATGCGAAATCCAGTTCGCCTACGCCATTGGCTATCCCGATCCAGTGAGCATCTGCGTGAACACATTTGGCACCTCCGCAGTCGCCGAATCCAAGATCGAAGAGGCGGTCAAGCACGTGTTCAATTTTAAACCGGCCGCTATTATTCAACAGCTCGATCTCTTACGGCCGATCTATAGCCAGACCACCAATTACGGTCATTTTGGCCGGGAAGATGATTTAAACGCCTTAACCTGGGAACGCACCGATAAAGCCGAAGCCCTTCGGCAATTTGTCTCTTAATTCACGATCCATGAGCAGCATCACTACACCAAGCACAACCGACTATAAGGTCGCAGATATCTCTTTGGCCGATTGGGGTCGCAAAGAGATCAACATCGCCGAAAAAGAAATGCCGGGTTTGATGGCGATCCGGAAGAAGTATTCTGAAGCGAAGCCACTCGCGGGCGTCCGGATTACCGGTTCGCTCCACATGACTATCCAAACGGCGGTGTTGATCGAGACTTTGCGCGATCTTGGTGCGTCCGTCCGCTGGGCAAGCTGTAACATCTTTTCAACGCAAGATCATGCGGCCGCGGCCATCGCCAAAGCTGGTGTACCGGTGTTCGCCTGGAAAGGGGAGAGCCTGGAGGAATACTGGTGGTGCACGAATCAAGCGATCTCGCATCCGGACGGTAAGGGACCACAGCTCGTGGTCGATGATGGCGGCGATGTGACTCTGCTCCTGCATAAAGGATACGAATTGGAAGAAGGTAGCGACTGGGTAAATACGCCTTCATCCAGCCACGAAGAGAAAGTTATTAAGGATTTACTTAAAGAAGTTCATGCGGAGAACCCGTATCGCTGGCATGAACTGGTAAAAGAATGGCGCGGAGTTTCCGAGGAAACAACGACCGGCGTCCATCGGCTTTACAAGCTGCAAGAAGCAGGAAAACTGTTAGTTCCGGCGTTCAATGTGAACGACTCGGTCACCAAGTCGAAGTTCGATAACCTTTATGGGTGCCGGCATTCACTCGTAGACGGAATTAACCGCGCGCTGGATGTGATGCTAGCCGGAAAGATCGCGGTGGTCTGTGGGTATGGGGATGTAGGCAAAGGTTGCGCTCAATCGTTACGCGGTCAGGGTGCGCGAGTAGTCATCACTGAAATTGATCCGATCAATGCGTTGCAGGCGGCGATGGAAGGTTTCGAGGTCACTACCGTCGAGGACACCTTAGGCCGCGGCGATATCTACGTTACCACCACCGGCAACCGCGACGTTATCACCGTCGAGCACATGGCCAAAATGAAAGACCAAGCAGTGGTTTGTAATATCGGCCATTTTGATAACGAGATTCAGGTAGACAAGCTCAAGGCTTTTCCGGGCATCCAAAGCACCAATATCAAGCCTCAGGTAGACAAATTCCGGTTCTCCGATGGACACGAAATTTTCCTCCTGGCGGAAGGCCGCCTGGTAAACTTGGGTTGCGCCACGGGGCATCCGTCGTTCGTTATGAGCAACTCGTTCTCGAATCAAGTCCTGGCTCAGATCGATCTTTGGAAGAACAAGGATACCTATACCCCGAGCGTGTATATTCTGCCGAAGAAACTCGATGAAGAAGTAGCCCGCCTGCATCTCGAGAAGATCGGAGTCAAGCTGACCAAACTAAGCGAGCAACAGGCAGAATATATCGGGGTTCCTGTCGAGGGTCCCTACAAGCCTGAGTACTACCGGTACTAAGCGGGGGATAGGGTTAGCGGTTTGCGGTTAGCCGTCGGCAGTTAGCGGTTAACCGCTGGGTTTCTATCAGGGCCAGCTATAAATACTCGCGCTGAGTTCCTGGAACGGATAGGATCCGCCTTCGCAAAGCCTACGGCGCGACAGGCTCTATGGGACCAATAGGACTTATATGTGCCGACGGCCAACTGCTAACTGCTAACTGCTAACTGCCAACTCGCAGCCGGTACCTGGAAAAGCAGATCAATCCGGCCACGCAGGCGAGACCGGCGATAATCGATGTCCAACGCAATCCGGTTGGTCCGAGTCCGGCTTGAATTTGCGCAAATGACACCACCGAAAGCCCAATCATCGATTTTTGCAGGATTGCCTGTACGCCGAAATAGATTGCTTCTCGACGGGTGCCGGTACGCTCGGCGTCAGCGTCGATAACGTCTGCTAATAAGGCAAAAGCTAAGACCCCAAAGCCTGCTACCGGCAACCCAGCCAGGCCGCAGACAAGTTGGGCAGCAACGAGCGGAGATACGGGCAGACCTAATTGATCGGACCACCCGAAAAGGCAGAAAACGATCCCGGAAAGAGCAAATACCAGCATCAGAGACGCAAACTTCCCGACCCTTTTAGCCAGCCAGTTAAAAAAGAAAAAACCTACGAGGTTTGTGGCAATGAAGGGTAGCATCAGCCAGGTCACAGCATCCTTAGATAGACCCAGCCGGGCTTCGACCCATCTAGGCACCAACATCAATAATAAGTTTAAGGCGAACCAGTAGAAGGAAGTTCCGATCAATAACGGCAGGAAATCCCGATTAGTAAGCACCTCCCAAATCCAACGGAACAAACCGGTCAGCGACCCCTTCGGCTGTTCGGCGGGGGGATTTTCCCGGATAAAAATCGTAATCGGATAAAACGAGATCAACACCGCGACGGCTAGCACCAGCCCTAGTACCGGGTAACCGAACTGCTGGATGATCAAACCGGATAAGGCGAATACCAGGGTGCCCACAAGCGTGGCTACGCCTTGACCGGTAGTCAGGTTCAATCTTTCGCGCGGAGAATTACCGATCTCCGGTAACAGCGCCAGATATGGTGTAACCACCAAACCATAAAGTAAGAAGTAGCCCTGACAAACGGCGGCCGCATAAATGATCCGAATTGTCTCCGGCGCCTTTACTGGCGGGCACCAGAGCAGGAAACAGACGACGGCCAACGGCAAGGTTGCGACAACCAAAAAGGGGATGCGCCGTCCCCAACGCGAGTAGCTGATATCGGTCCAATAGGCGATGAACGGGTCTGAAATTCCGTCCGTCAGGCGGCCAGCCAATAAGATCAACGAAAACGCCGTCGTGGTCACGATCCCACCAATCACAAACCTCTCATAGAGCCATTGGGATAAAACCAAATTGGTAAGATTCATCGCAAACCCGCCCGACACGTAGATGATGAACTGAAGGCTGGAGAGGGAAGGCTTCTTGTTTTCCTGGCTGAGTGACATGGGTGGTGGCGGTTGCGCCGGTTATCTCGCGCGAGTCGGGGCGAGGATCAAGGAGTTGGTAGGGCGACTTTCGAACGCGCCTTCCCGCGACCCGCAGGGCAAGGCCCAGGGCCCGGAGGGGAGCCGCTTTGTAAGCCGCTAGCTCTGGCGGTTGGCGGCAGGCGGCTCCCGGGAATAACCCAGCGCGTCGCAGTTCCATCGACTGCGTTCGGATCAAGGGTCTACAGAACAGTTTTGGGCAATAATCTACGTTGGATCGTTCCCGGGAGCCGCCTGCTGCTCACCGACAGAGCTGCGAACCTACGAAGCGGCTCCCCTCCAGGCCCTTGTCCCACGGCCTCGCAAGCGAGGCAGCGCTCCACGGGTGGCGCCCCCCTCCACGCCCTACCGATCTCCCTTCTGCTCAAGCCGCATCACCGCATCATGGGCGAGCTTCACCTGATCAACGAGCGCGTTAAGGTAGAAAAGAAACCATGAATTCTTGCCTTGGTCCGGCGCACCGTCCTGAAGTTTATCCTCCCAACCATTCAACGCCGCGAAATTTTTTGGCAACGGCTTTGGCGGTCGACCACTCTCCAGGTTTGCGCCGAGATCATCTAGATCATCGGCTAGTTCGCGGGCAATCGGTTGCACTTTCTCGGATCGAATCTGCTCAAGTTTTTCTTTGGGCAAGTGCGCCATTGCCGACAGCGAATAAAAAATATCCTGGCAAAAGTTAAGGCTGGCCAACAATGGTTCGACATCACCGCGCAGATGGGGCGGCTCACTCAGCAGACGCTGGCCGGCATTGACAGCGTTAGCGACAGCTAAACCACTCTGTTTCCGCATCTCCGTGACTGAGAGCCGTTCTTTCCCCAGCGCGAAGAGAGCTCGCAGAAACAAAGCCGTGGTCTGGTAGGCTTTGGCGAGCTGACCAGGCAATTTACTGCGTTCCCATACCGGGAAAAACAGATAACCACAAACAATGGCTAGTGCGCCGCCGATTATCGTGTGCATCAGCCTGAGGAAACTATCCGTGGCCGTGCCCGGGTGAGCTAAATCGAGCATGACCATGATCATCGGCGTCAGAGCAAAGGAGAACGCCACGTAGTTAGCCCATCTCAGCGCCATGGTGGCGAAAGAGAGGACCGCCAGGATTAGCAGTAACCAACCTGAATCATGAACGCACAATAACAGTATAGCCGCCAAGACCGCACCGGCGACTGTCCCCGTTATTCTTTGAATGGCTTTGTGGAGGGTTCCGCCAAAATTCGGTTTCAAGACTACGACCACCGTCATCGGGATCCAGTATCCGCGAGTCACGTGAAACGCGGATGCGGCGAGCGCGGCTAGTGCCGACGCCACGGCTAACCGCAGCGCGTGGCGAAATGAGCTCGACTGAAACGATAGATTGTTCCGAATCTCTTCGATGCCCCTAAACCGCTCGATTCTTGGGCGATCGGGTTTGCGCGCCACGGAGCGTTGCTGACGTTCTCCTGTCTTTAATAGACCTGCGGTTTCGGCTAGCCAGGTAAATTCCCTGACCAGTGCTTCAACGGTCCTCCTTAGCTCATGCCGGGAGAAATCGTATTTGGCAGATGACTCCAATTCGTGGAGCCGAGGCAACAGTTGCCCGGCGGCTAGCTCTAGATACTTAGGATCGACAATTCCGCCGCGTCGTGCGACCGCGCCGCCCACCTCTCGGGACAGACGAGTTAAAGCCTCCGTAAAGCCGCGTAGTTCTTCACGTACAGAGTCAAACCAAGCTTCATGGCCAACTAAATTAAGAACGCCTCTGAATGCGATGACCATTTTACCCGCGCTATCCAGGTTCTCGATCAGATCCAGCAACTGAGTGCTCCGGAGACTAGGCCCAGCGCGTTTGGCTCGAACGGCTCCCCAAATCTTCCGGCTCTGTTCGATGCTGGTCAGCAACGCGTCATACGCTAGCGCCACCTGCAAATTCGAGGCGCCAGATCCGGATTTCGGGGCTCCGACCCAGACCGCGTCGAGGAGATTGCCCAACTGTTCGCTACTCTTTGAGCAGGCCTGAAACAACGGTAAGAAAGGGCGCACCGGCCAAAGCGCCAGGATCAGGACTGCTGCCCATAAGATGCCGATCGTGCAAAGGAGTAAGCGGATCCAAAACTCATTTGGGGCGTTCAACACGACCGCCACAACCACAATGGTGGTGCTAACCAGGCCTGCCTGGGAAGCAGCGTTCCCGGCTACGCCTATCAGTGTCATCACAAAAGCCCAACCAAAGACGCCAAGGATGTATCCCGGTACCGATTGAGTGATCCACGCGCCGTACACGTACGCCAAAAGAATCACGAACCCGGAGCCGGCAATACCAATAGCCTTCTGTGGATAAGCGCCGCCCATATCGCACAGCAGAGTCCAGAAAGCGGCCAGCGCAGTCAGTATGCCCCAGCTCAAATGCCCGGTGAGCAAGCCGATGCTGGTCGGGACCGAAATACAGACTGCTGTGCGGATTCCTTGGGACCAATCATAAGTGCCATCGCCCGCATCCGTGTGCCACGCGATGATCGTCTGCCAAATGCTTTCACGGTTCACGTTTCTTGAATAGCGTCTATCTTGGGGTGTCAGACTGGGACTTATTTGAGAGCGTTGGATCGATTATGAATTTAAGGCTCGCTCTATTATCGACAGGTTTGCTGTTCGTCCTCGTTGGGAGGAGCTCGGCCGAGAATACCGCGCAAATTCCAATTAATCACATCATCTATATCATCCAGGAGAACATCACTTTCGATCACTACTTCGGGACGTATCCTGGAGCGGACGGCATCCCAGCCGACGTGAAATTCGCCTTTCGACCCGGAGGGAAACCTAAACTTGGCCCTTTTCATTTAACGAAGACTGCGATTCCGCACGACCTGAATCACAGCTGGCAAGCCGCCCGGACCGCTTACGACGGGGGCAAAATGGACGGGTTTCTCTGGGCGGAATGGCCCGAGGCCTTGCATTACTATTGGCGAGGCGAAGTGCCTCAGATTAATCCAGCCAAGATTGAGCCGGTTGCAGGTCTGCCCGGTAAAGGCGGCCCGATGTTTAGCACCAATGTTCTTGACGGGCAACTAATCGGAAAACGGCCGAACTCGGCTCCATCGGGCCCGCCACCAGATTGGGTTTTGAATACTCTCTCCTATTACGATTATCACGAAGTCCCCAACTATTGGGAGTACGCCCGTCGGTACACCCTGTGCGACCGTTTCTTTTCCTCGCTCAAAGGACCCAGTGAACCCAATCACCTCTACACCATTGCCGCGCAGTCCGGCGGATTAGTGAATAATCCGGGACCAGATATCGCTCGAAAAGAGGCAGTTTATAATTTCAAGACCGTCGCCGAGTTGTTGCAGAGCAAAGGCGTCAGTTGGAAGTATTACGACGAGAAACCGAATCCTCACCAGCATACCTTATGGAATCCGTTGCCCGGATTTAAGAGCTTCACGCCTAACGGAGAGCTAATTAAGAACGTAGTTCCGTTGGATGAATTCTTTTCCGATATCAAAAATGGCGAGCTCCCTAGTGTTTGTTGGATTGTGCCGAACGGACCAGACAGCGAACACCCACCTCAGGATTCCGCTCGAGGCATGTGGCATGTAACGGACCTGGTGAATGCGGTGATGAATAGCCCGTTCTGGAAAGATACTGCCATCATCATTACCTGGGACGACTATGGAGGCTTTTACGATCATGTTGCTCCCCCAAAGATCGACAAGTATGGCTATGGGTTCCGAGTTCCCGGGCTAGTTATCTCGGCTTACGCACGACCCGGGTTTGTTGATCACACCCAATTCGATTTCACTTCGCCGTTGAAGTTGATTGAGACGCGATTCAATCTGCCGGCTTTAACCGACCGCGATCGCGCCGCGAATGACATGCTCAGTTGTTTCGATTTTAAGCAACAACCCTTATCGCCCGATCCGATCACAAAAGGTACCAAGCTGGATTTTTCGGCTGTGAAACCGACGCGACCGTAAGGGGGGCGTGTTAGGTTGGTGGGGCGAGGCTCCCGCACGGTCCCGACCGCTTTCCAGGGCCCGACGTTTGAAACGAAAGAGGCGATCTTTGGGCCAAAGCGCTCGCCGAGCCGTGTCCATGGCGGGGCTATGTTCCAACGCGTCGAATCGGATTGGCGCACGCCGGGCCGCGGCTCGGCAACGCTTCGGCCAGGCGGCGGGCACAGGTTTGAAAACCACCAATCGGTTCGCGCACCTTTTGAGGAAGATCAGGAGCCTCTCCCCACCAGTCTTGGGACGGAAGTCCCTAGCCCAGGGCATACGAATCCAACGAATTGGCAAGAAAACAATTGCGATACATTGCTATCTTAGTACATATGTACCAATGTCAAACGCGAACGATCGTCAATCCCATGTTGAAATCGAACGCGTTCAGACCGGGGTTCGCCTCGAAAAAAAGCTGCTTAAAGTGCTCAAGGCGGTTGCCGAGCTGAAAGATATGTCCCTGGGAGATCTCCTGGAAGGAATCGTCCTTCACGCGTTTGAAGGTAAATCCGCCTTTACCCGGGACACGCTTAAAGAAATTGAACAACTCAAGACTATCTACGGCTTAACCCTAAGCGCGGAAGATAGTCACAAACTCAGGGAACGTTCCCGATGAAAACCGGGTTCATTGTTTTCATCATTGTCGGAGCAATTGCGTTTATGACCGTTTTATCTCAAGCCGATCATCATTCCGGAGGGACGGCTTCTCCGGTCCACGTTCGCACGGAGTTCGAGCTCACGGTTCGTGCCCCTTACAACGTCTCGTTTCCACTATTCGGGCCGGTTGGCGAGCGACCGTGGGCAGGAGGTGACTGGGATCCCCAGTTTGTTTATCCAAGCCCCGGGGCAGATATCCAAGGAACGGTTTTCACGATAAAGCATGGCCCTCATCAGGCGATCTGGGTGAACACCGCATTCGACGTTGAAGGGCGCCACATTCAGTATGCCTATTTCATTACTGACGTGATGGTGACGACCATTAATCTCACTTTTCTTCCTCTGGATTCAGCTAGCACAAAGGTCTCCGTCGTATATGACCGGACCGCTCTCAGTGTCGCGGCAAATGATCATGTACAACAATTCGCAGCCGCTGACCGCGCGAGAGGTGCTGACTGGGAAAAAGCGATTAATGCCTGCATCCAGAAACACTGAGTATCGGCGTTTGCTGCGGAAAATCTAGGGCGCTAGATTTGTGGAGTTACACCAGGCGGTGCAGGCCACGCCTGCGACGCATCCGCCGCAACGGATGTGGGCGGGGGCATGTGTATTGCTGTGCTATCTGGGTGACGTTTTAGCCATGAAAAAAGAGCCTCGCATAACGCTTCCGATCAAGAAGCCGGCCAAAGTAGACAAACAGGGTCCGCAGTGGCGCTTCATTATTATTTATTTTCTGATCACTCTGTTGATCACTTGGGGGTGGCAAGAATTCTTTTGGCAGGCCACCCTACGGACCATTCCTTATAGCCAGTTTAAGCATTATCTGGCTCTGCACGAAGTCACGGAGGCGGTCGTTAAAGAAGACGAGATCGACGGTCGAATCGTGCCAAAGGCAGAAGCAGCGCCGAAAGCCTCTACAGCCGAGCCGGCCCCGAGTGGATCGGCGTCTCCCGCCCAGCCGAGCCCAAGTGGTTCGCCAAACCAGGAAGTGCAGAAAGCGGAAACAGCGCCGTTTTTCTTTCGCACAGAACGGGTTGAAGACCCCGACTTGGTTAAGCAGTTACAGGAAGCCGGCGTCGAGTACGCCGCGCAACGCCCAGGCTTCATCAGCCAGTTCCTGGTTTCATGGGTATTGCCAATCGCTTTTATTTTCATTTTGTGGACCTTTCTCGCGCGGCGTATGGGGCGCTCCGGCCAATCGATTTTCGGAATCGGCCGCAGCGGGGCAAAATTGGTCGCTGATACTGATACCAAGGTCACGTTCGATGACGTAGCCGGCTGTGATGAAGCCAAGTTCGAGTTAAAGGAAGTGGTCGATTTCCTTAAAAGTCCGGAACAATACGAGGACTTGGGCGCGCGAATTCCAAAAGGCGTTCTTTTGATTGGTCCGCCAGGCACGGGTAAGACTCTGCTGGCAAGGGCGGTGGCTGGTGAGGCCAAAGTTCCATTCTTTTCTATCAGTGGGAGCGACTTTGTTGAGATGTTCGTGGGTGTCGGAGCAGCCCGCGTACGGGATCTATTCCAACAGGCTAAAGACCATGCTCCCTGCATCATTTTTATCGACGAGTTAGATGCGATAGGTCGTCAGCGCGGCGTCCATATGGGTGCGGTTAACGATGAGCGCGAACAGACGTTAAACGCTCTGTTGGTGCAAATGGATGGGTTCGAACCGAACACAGGCGTAATCATCCTGGCCGCCACCAATCGTCCCGAGGTCCTGGACCGGGCGTTGCTGCGTCCTGGCCGGTTTGACCGGCAGGTGGTGGTCGACGCACCTGATCTCGACGGCCGCGAGGCCGTTCTGAAAGTCCATTCGAAAGATAAGCGGTTCGCAGTTGACGTTGATCTCCGTCGTATCGCCGCGGCTACGGCGGGCCTTTCCGGAGCTGATCTGGCCAATATTCTTAACGAGGCGGCCTTGCTAGCAGCGCGTCGACACGCCAAAACAATCAGCCAACGCGATCTCGAAGATGCCATCGAGAAGGTAGTCGCAGGCCCGGAGCGGAAGAGCCGTCGTCTCAACGAAAAAGAAAAACAGAGAGTCGCTTACCACGAAGTCGGTCATGCGCTCATGGCTGCCTATAATCCTGATAGCGATCCGGTTCACAAAATCAGTATCGTGCCACGCGGAAGGGCTGCTCTCGGGTATACGATGCAGCTTCCCACCGAAGATCAATTTCTGCTTACTCGCACTGAATTGGTGGAGCGGATAGAAGGGTTACTAGGTGGCCGAGCTTCAGAGGAAGTGGTTTTTGGCGAGGTCAGCACCGGCGCCCAGAACGACTTGGAAAGGGCTACCGCACTAGCCCGTCAGATGGTTGCGATGTACGGAATGAGCGACCGGGTGGGACTAGCGAGCTGCGCTCAACGCCAGCCAAGCTTTCTCGATGGACAACAGTTCCAGTTGCAGCGCGATTGCAGCGAAGAAACCGCCCGAACTATCGACGAAGAAGTTAAGAACCTGCTCGACCTCGCTTATACGCGAGCCAAAGAGACTTTGACCTCGCATCGTGACCAACTCGAGAGGGTGACCTCGGAGCTACTAAAGGCCGAGAGTGTCGACGGTCCAACATTTTACCGGCTCATCGGGAAGGAGACCCCGATGATTCAGGCTCCTGCTTCGCTTCAAACGGCGGCTGCGGAAGCCAAGTAACAGGGGGGCACGGACCGGTTGGGAGGCGAGCGTCCCGGCGCGCCGCGGAAGGGTCTGCGTCGTTGACATAGCCGGGCGTTTTTGTCGGGTCTTCCTGGGCTTCGAGGACCATCCGGCAGCTGCCGGACGAGGACGCGATCCCTCCCCAATCCTATCGAACCTGCGCGTCCCAAATCCGGGACTCCGTGCCCAAAGGCGGAATATGGTGTCCGGCGCTTGGCAGCAAAGTTAAACCGCGTTCCCTGGGGAGCGCGGTCCAAATACCACCAAAATGATGTTGGCACGCGAAATGATATAGGAGTGTTCCGTGCCCAGCGAGCTTATGAAAACTTCACGCATTCCCAGAGAACAAAATCCTTACTTCCTGACAGGTCGAGGTAAGAAAAAAGTCTGGTTCTTTTTCTGGACAACTGCTCCCAGGAAAAATGCTCGCTAGAGCGATTTTCTTTTAAGTTTTTTCTCAATGCCCGGGATTTACTCCCGGGCTTTTTGTTGCGTACGGAAAGAACGAGAATACGAGATTTCGGACGGCAGGTAGGGCGAAAAACTCGGCGCGCCCATGATGATATTTCGCCGAACAAAATCCGCGCCGGTTTTGAGCCGCGCCGTGCGTGTAGCAGCATCAGCGGCTGATTCGACCTGAGGGTTCCGGATTCGGCCGCACGTTGGACAGAATGGCCGCACGCAATGGCTCAAAACCGGCGCGATTTTATTCAATTCGCAAACCGCATCGTGGGCGCGCCGAGTTTTTCGCCCTACCGGCCCCGACCAATCACCAATCACTAATCACCTTTCCCGTCCCCAACCTCGAGCACGCAACGGAAGCCGTAGGTCACATCGCGGTCTTGGGGTGAGACTACATCGCGATACGAGCTAAGCAGAAGCCGGACACCGTAGGTGGTCCAAGATCCACCGCGCAAGACGCCCCAGCTGGAAAAAGTTCCCGAGCCACCATAGGGGTCGGAGCACCACTGCCAAACATTGCCGGCCATATCGTACAGACCAAAACTAGTCGGCGCGTAGCTGCCGACCGGAGATGTCTGAGGGAATCGTCTTTTTACCTGTTTCGATTCACTCGGATTACCGAAATTTCCCGCGTCCGGCGGTGGAGGCCAAATCTCGCCCCAAGGATAATGCTTCTGATCCTTCGAATCCCGTGCCGCCGGAGATTGTCCCTGTTCATCCGGCAACCCTGCTAGCCGGCTCCAATCGCGATCCGTGGGTAACCGATATTTTGTTTTCGGACCGATCAATCCTTGGCGTCTTTCCTCGTCCGTTAGCCAGCTGCAAAAAGCTTCCGCATCGGGCCGGTTGATCAGGACAGCCGGGTGATCGGCGGTTTGCTCAAAATCCGGAACAACCATTCCTCTGTCCGTCGCCCGGCAGAAAGCCCTGAAATCAGAGACTCGTGTATCCCAGATGGATGCCAGGATATCTCCCACCGGAACGAACTTCATCCCTAGTGAATTAGTCCAGCTTGTCTTTCCGTCTGGCCAATTCGAAGGCTGTAGCTTGATCAGTGGAAGATCGAGATTTTGTCTTGCGTCTAGGCTCGTCTCGACTAGTCCGGTACGATAACCCGCCAGCCGTACCTCAATTTTCAGGGGGCCAGGAGTGACATTTTCTAAGACTAGTGGTGTGCGCCCCATTTCCTTACCATTGAGCGTTACCTCGGCTCCGGCCGGATCGGAACGCAGCGTCACCACGCCAAACGCGGGCGTTTGCAACACACAACGGAAACCGTAGCAATCAGTCCGGCTGTCCACGATGTCATCGATCCGGCGGGTCAGCCTTAAAAGCCCAGGATCAGCGTTAGCCCAGGAACCACCTCGTAGAACTCGGGTGTCGCCATTCCGAGAGAATTTGTCCATGCACCACTGCCAGACATTCCCGCTGACGTCGTAGATCCCGAAAGCATTTGGTTTAAAAGAGGCAACCGGGGATGTGCGGGTAAACAGATCAGAGTAGCCCTGAATCCAATGCCAGTTCTGTGGCCAGTCAGCGCCTTTCATCTCTGCTCCCGCATAATTTCCCGCGCCGGCCGGAGGAGGCCAAGTTCTGCCCCACGGAAAAACCTCAGGTCCTTTGTTTGATCGCTCCTCCGGTGTTTCACCCTCTTCATGATCGAGGCCGGCAGCCTGGCTCCATTCAATGTCGGTGGGCAAACGATAATACTGGCCTTCTTGCAAAAGCCCCGTGCTCTGTTCCTTTTGGGTGAGCCAAGAACAGAACTCCATGGCGTCTTTCCAGCTAACGCCGACCACTGCATAATCGTCTGTCTGGGTAAAGCCGGGGTCATCCCAGGTTTTACCATGTTGCCCTTGTTCACCGTTCAAGACGCTTTCCATCGGGCCGGTGGGTTGATAGCCGGTTTCTCGGACGAATTGCGCGAAGTCGCGAACCCGCGTATCCCAGATAGCGACCAACAAGCCGCCCACGGGAACGAATTTCATCCCGATAGTATTGGTCCAGCTCTGGCCACCGACCGGCGCCTTGGCGATCTGCAGATCGGCTTGCAGCGTTAGGGCTTGTCCGCTCTCAACTGTACCCGTTACATCTGCGTAAAGGTAACGAGCGAATCGCAGCTGATAATGAACGTCGCCGGCAGGAACGGTGTTAAGATTCAGCGGTGTAAGTCCAAGCTCATGCTCGCCGTCCCAGACCTGTGCACCCGAAGGGCCGCTCTCGATTCTAACCGAACCGGTTGCTGGAATTGATACCGGTGTAGCTGACCTCGCCGGGGTCGGGCTCGTCTGCGCTTCCTTAGGGGCCGTGCCAAACCAATGGGAGGCCGATCCGACAACGGCAACGGCGCCAAGGATCAAGACGAGGCCGGCGATCGTAGCCCGCAAAAGCCAACGGCGTTTTGGCCGCTTGGAAACTGGCTCCGCCTCGACTGCACCCAATGCCTTCTGCAGCTCGCGGCCATTTTGAAAACGCTGCCTTGGGTCTCTCGCACAAGCCTTCAATAGGACTGAGTTAAGCTTCAGCAGGATCTCTTTGTCAGATCGCTGAGGTAGATCGGTTGGGATCTCGGGAAACTCGAGCCTGTCTTTGCCGGTCGCGGCCTCATAGAGAACCTTGCCCAATGCATAAACGTCTGCGCTGCGGCTCCCTGGGCCCTCAGGCGGTACGTAACCTTCCGTTCCTACATAGGTTTTCCGCCCCGCGGCTGCCACTAATCCTACATCTGCCAGCTTTGGCGCTCCATTCACGAAGATCACGTTGGACGGCTTAATGTCGCGATGGGTCAGTCCTTCTTCATGGAGATAGCCAAGCGCCCCGCTAAGTGTTTTCCCCAGCTCCAGGCAAGCCTTAGGTGAAAGCCGCTTAAATCCACGAAGATCAGTTGCCAATGTACGTGGACTGTAGCTGGCTGGATCGATCTTTTGCCCTCTAGCAGAGTCATCCGCTAGCTCCATTGTATAGAACAGGAAGCTGTCTCCGCGGCCTACATGATAGATGTTAACAAATCCCGGGTGATGGCGAGAGATCGGTTCAAACGCCCGTATCCCGTCGAATTCGCGGTAGGCGAGGTCTGGTTCCGGAAACACCACCTTGACCGCTCGGAATCCGCCCGTCAGCGTCTTAGCCAACCAAATTTCACCGTAAGCGCCTCGCCCAATGGAGCGAATCAGATCGTGATCCGGAATATCAGGTACGCGCAGGCTCATGCTCCCCTTTTTCGACGCGGGCCATGATCTCCTTCAGAATCGGTAAAAGCCGATTTTTTGCGAGATAAACCGAGCCGACACTGACCCGGAGTTCCTTGGCGACTTTCTGAGCAGGCCATCCTTTAATTACATAGCATTCGAAGACCTGGAATTGGGAGAGACTAGCCTTTTGTTTCAGGCGTTCCAGCGAAGCAGTTAACAGATGGTTTTCCCATTCCGCGTTCCAAGCTTCGGTGAACCAAGGTTGTTCTATTGATGCCGCCTCGACGGCAATGGCTTCCCTTGATCGCCGTTTACGGAATTGGTCTGCGATTCTCCATCTGGCTAATGTGAGCAACCAGCCCCGGAAGCTCCCAATATTGGGATCGTATCGCAATTCCGGGATTCGGCGAACGACAGAAATAACAGTTTCCTGGACGGCTTCCTCCGCTTCATACTGATCTAACCCGGCTTTCCTGGCGACGGAGTAGATTAACCTCCAATAGGTCTCAAAAAATTCCTGCCAAGTCCGGTGATCCTCTAAGTTGCCGAGACGTTGAACTAGACTGCGTCGGGTAGCGAGGAAAGCTTCCTCCATAAAAGGTGTGCCGTTATCCTAGCGGATGCCGTGCCAGAGGCGAGACGATTCGGTTGGGGGGCGGAAGAGTAGACGTAGTGGACACAGTAGACGTAGTGGATCTCCCCAACGCGCGGGAGCACCGAAAGCGTCGACTTTGTCCACTCAGTCTACTACGTCTACTAAGTCCACTTTCTAACGTGCATTCCCTACCGGTTCACTTTTTTTGAAAGAAAGCCCGGAACTTCGACGTACTACCTAGTGAAACATCATTACTATGCCATCCGCTCCGGGCCGATTCCTGAAGTCTATCCAGACTTTTTTTCAAACCATCCTACGCTTCATCTTTGGCGACATACAATGGCGTCCGCCGATTTGGTTGCGACCAATCGGTCGGTTTATTGTTGGCCATCGCATTCTTTCTTCATTGGCCGCCCTCGGCCTCGTTATCTGCGCCTGTGCCGTCTATTTCGTCCAACATCTGCCCCAACCTCAATTTAGTAGCTTTACGGTTACTCCTCCCGAGATCACTCCTCTGGAGAAGGACCTGAAGCCAAACCCGGCTACTATCGTCTTTCGAGACTCAGCAGCGCCTCTTGGGAAAATCGACGCCACGGTCAACCTGCAAATGACGCCCCGTTTAGCGGGTGAATGGAAATGGAAGAACGACCGGACACTCGTTTTCTCGCCCTCGGAGGACTGGCCGCCTAATACCCATTATCGGGTGACTCTGCCGGAATCAGAACTAGCCAACACTATCCGGCTGAAGAGCAACGTAGCCGAATTCGTAACTCAACCGCTCGAGGTGAGGTTCAAAGATCCGCAATTTTACCAAGATCCGGTTGATGCAGATAAAAGACAGGTAATCGCGACGATTGAGACCAATTTCCCTGTCGACGTTGACTCGCTCCGCAAGCAGGTCAGTTGCCAGGTACTCGGTGGCACCAACTTGTTTGGAGACAAGCAGCCGTTCGAAATTGTGGCTGACCTGCACCAGCGGCGATTCTTTCTCCGGACAGCTAACGTAATCTTACCGGACCAGGAAGACTTTGTTCTGATGGCCATCAAGGAGGGCTTGGTTAGCACATCGGGCACCTCGCGGACGGCGAAAGACGAAGTAACCAAAGTACGTGTACCCGATCGTTACAGCTTTTTCTCGGTCCAAAGCGTTGAGTCATCGACAGCGCGCCGGGATAATGGCGATATCGCACAGCTGATAGTGGTTTCCACCAGCACCAACACCAAACCCACTGATATTGCTTCCGCGATTCAGGTCTGGCTGCTTCCTAATAAGAAAAACGTAGACGAAGGGAACAATAACGCCTCGGACGATAGCGACTCCCAAGCCAGCGATGACGAAAATAAAAACAGCGACGCCAAAGACAACACCTCTAAAGATAGCGATAGCAAAGACAGCGACTCGAATACGACCGAATCTAACAACGACAGCACGAACGATAACGACGACGACAACAGTAGCGCCGGATCTTGGAAAAGCCCGGGTGAAATCACCGATGAAGTCCTAAAGACGGCGCAAAAGTTATCCGTTACGTTGGAACCAGAGAAAGAGAAGTTCTCGCAGGAGCATCTGTTCCGCTACGTCTTACCCAAGGGTGGACAGCTATTTGTTAAGATTCCGAAGAACACGCCGGCAGTGGGCGGTTATCTGCTTGCGTCCGATTATTGCGCCATCGTCGATATCGATCCGTTGCCGCGCGAAATCCAAATCCAAGGAAAAGGTGGAATACTGGCGCTAGGCGGAGAAAGGACCCTCTCTATTGTCACCCGTGGGGTGCAGGACCTTGAGTTCGAGATTGCCAAGGTCTTGCCTGGCCAACTTAACCATTTGGTCACGCAAACGTCCGGTTCGTTCAACAAACTGGAGTTCCTCGGCGATAATTTCGATGAGAACAACATCAGCGTAATCAACCGGCCTCGTTTGCAGATCGCAGATGATGGTGACGGGACTGCCAAATATAGCTCGCTAGTCCTGGATCCTTATTTAACCGCAAACGGAAAGATTCAGTATGGGCTTTTTTTCATCCAGCCTAAGGCGATCGACCCGCATAGCCACAAGAAGCTGAAAGCACGCGCGGAAACGCGTTTCGTTCTGGTAACCGATCTCGGCATTCTGGTGAAGCAAAACAAGGATCACAGCCGCGAGATTTTCGTGGTCTCGCTTAAGGACCAGACTCCGGTCCCGGATGCGCATGTATCCCTGTTAGGAAAAAACGGTTTGGCCGTGTTCGACGGCGTGACCGACGCGAATGGGCATATCCATTCGCCAGCGTTGGCGGAGACGGAGAAAGAGCGTGAGCCTGCGGCCATCGTCGCCCAATTAGGAAATGATCTTTCGTTCATGCCGTACGAACGCGACGATAACCTGGTTGATTTTTCGTCTTTCGAGATCGACGGCGAGATCTCACCGTCCGCGGACACGGTAGAAGCGTTCCCGTTTACTGAGCGCGGAGTCTACCGGCCAGGTGAAACGGTTCATGTCGGGTTGATTGTTCGGTCCCAGCATAGCGCCGAGATCCCGTTGGTAGTAGATCTGGACGATGTCAGCGGTAACTCGGTCGGTTCGCAGGTTCTGAAAACGCAGGGATTGGCCGAAACCAGTTTCGAGCTGCCGGCTGACGCGGGTACCGGCGAGTATCATCTAACTGTTCACTTACAAAACAAAGACCAAACCCAAATCGCCGAAGAATATTTTCACGTAGAAGATTTTCAGCCTGATCGGATGAAATTGACGGCATCGGCTGCAGCCGGCGAAAACGTGGCCTGGGTGACGCCCGAACAACTCGTCATTAATGCTCATCTGGAGAACTTGTTTGGTACGCCCGCGGTGGGGAACCGCATTGCTGCTACCCAGAAAGTCAGCGTCGGCCAGTTCGAATTGTCAAAGTGGAAAGACTTTTCCTTCTTTAACCCGACACTCTATCCGAGTAAGCATCCGAACTACGACGAACAGGAGAACCTGGAAGACCAAAACGCTGATGCGCAAGGGAACGCCACACTGAAGGCGGATCTCAGCAAATACGCCAACGCCTGCTACCGAGTGGATTTTGATGTGGAAGGGTTTGAAAGCAACGGAGGCCGAAGTGTCCACAAGGAAGTCCAAGCGATTGTGTCCGATCGGGATTTTGTGGTCGGCTACCGGACTGCATCACCGTTAGATTTCCTGCCGTTCAACCAACCTGCTTCGATTGAATTGTTGGCAGTTGACCGGTCTCAGGTCCCAATTGGATTGAGCGACTGCCGGTTTCAACTAATCGAGCTAGTGAACGAGCCAGTCCTGACCAAACAGGATAATGGCACCTTTAAATACGAGACGGTCAGCCAAGAGAAAACAGTACAGGACCAGGCGTTCGCTCTGGAGAACAAGGCGACGAGCTTTTCAGTGCCGACCAACGAGGCCGGGAAATTCCGGTTGCAGCTCCTCGACCAGGATGGGACGCCCATCTTCAGCCTCGACTATACCGTGGTGGGCGCCAACCAGCGGAACCCAGCCTTAGGCGAAAAAACCGATCTCAATCTGAAGCTAAGCAAGCAGACGGTTGTTCCGGGCGAAAATCTGCAAGTCAGTCTGCAAGCACCGTATGATGGCTATGGCCTCATCGCCATCGAGCGAGAAAAGACATACGCATGGAAATGGTTTCGGGCGTCGCGAGGCATGTCTGTGCAACAGATCCAGATCCCAGCGGATTTCAGCGGCTATGGCTACATAAACGTTAGCTTCGTGCGCAGCCTAACCGCGCCGGAAGTTTATGCATCGCCGTTCAGTTATGCTGCTGTCCCCTTCCGCTGCATACCTCCTCAGCGGGAGATCAAGCTCGCGCTTGACGTTCCCAAGCGATCGAAACCGGGTGACAAGTTGCCAATCAAGATCCGGGCGGATCGTAATTGTAAGCTCGTCGTATTTGCAGTTGATACCGGCATTCTGCAGGTCAGTGACTATGAAACGCCTGACCCGCTGGCCTGGCAGTTCCGTAAGCGGCAATTGGAGGTCCAGACCTACGACATCGTGGAGTCACTTTTACCGGAGTACTCGAAGCTAAAACAGGTAGCAGCTTCAGGAGGCGGCGACGAACACGTTGAAAAGAATCTAAACCCGTTCTCTCGAGTGGCGGAAAAGCCCGTCGTATTCTGGTCCGGGGTTATCTCAGCCGGAACTCAGCCGCTCGATATCAACTATGTTGTGCCGGAGTTCTTCGATGGAAGCGTTAGAATAATGGCAGTGGCCGAATCAGCCGAAGGTGAAGGTTCAGCCCAATGCGAGAGCGCAATTCACGGTCCAATTATTATCACACCGCAAGCCCCAGTATTCTCGGCGCCGGGGGACCAGTTCTTGACTTCCGCGACTCTGACGAATGCGACCGACGATGAATTAAGCACGAATGTCCACATCGAGTGCGAAGGCGGAGTGAGCGCCGTTGGCCAGCCGCAACAGACCATTACTTTGCAACCTGGAGCCAGCCAGACGCTCCGTTGGCAAATTCGGACTACTGATACCTTGGGCAATGCCGTCATCCGGTTCATGGCAACGGCTCCTACTGAGTTAGTGCATCGCCAACGCACTTTAAGCGTTCGCCCGGCAGCGCCCTTCCTGACTCTGATCGAAAGCGGAAAATTAGCGAATGGAGGCAAGGAAGTACCGTTAACTCAGGAATTTTATCCTCAATTCGAGTCCCGTACGGCCATCGGATCTAATACGCCAGTGCTTTTCGTTAACGGGTTGCATCAATTCTTGGAAACGTATCCGTACGATTGTTCCGAACAATTGACCAGCAAGGAGCTAGCTAATCTAGCCCTGATCTCGATTCCAGGATCAGGCCTGACCAAGACTCAGTTAGCGAGCAAGCTACAGAGTTATTTCAAAATCATCCGGGAGCGCCAAGGATCAAATGGAGCGATCGGCTACTGGATCGCCGACGACACCAAAGAACTGGATCCGCTTTCCGTCTACGTTTTGGAATTCATTACGGATGCCAAACTAGCCGGGTTTGCCGTGCCCGCCGATATCGACAAGGCCGGCGTCAACTATCTAAAGAAGGTAGCTAGCGCTAACCCGTCCGACCTAGAGCAAGCAGAGGTGGTAGCAAAGGCAATTTACCTGCTGACCCGGCGAGAACAGCTAATGACTAACGAACTTCTTAGCTTACGGGATACGCTCGACCGACAATTCCCGGATCAGTGGAAGGAGTCGATCACCGGGGTCTACGTGGCGGCCTCGGCAGAGCTTTTGCTGAAGGAACGGGAAGCGAACGATTGGATCAGTCACTATCGTTTAACCGGCCAACTTAACTCGTCCGGCCTCTGGTCCAGCTTGAGCGACTATGCCCAGTATTTGACGATCCTTGCCCGGCACTTCCCGCAACGGTTCCGATCGTTGGGCCGTGATCAGGTCGAACAAATTCTGAAACCGATCTGGGCGGCCGACTACAATACGCTGTCAGCGGCTGAATGTTTGCAGGCGCTGGTTGCTGGACAGAATTTGGTCGAGCTAAACAAAAACAACCTTCGAATCAGCCAATGGAATGGCAACTGGCAACCGTTGGTTACAAACGCGCTCGGTTTGGTGACTCTGGGCAACGATGTGACCAAGGTAAAATTCGACGGAAACCAGAACGGCGCGGGGTATTTCCAGGTAGTCCAGAGCGGGTTTCCGAAGAATGTGAAGCCATTCGCTAGAGGGCTCGAGCTCAGGCGCGATTTCTTAGATGCCAAAAATGAACCGATCTCAAGTGTGAGTCTGGGAGATCAAATCAAAGTCCGGCTGCGGATCCGGTCCACAACCGGTACATCGGTTGACCACGTCGCGATCTCGGATCTGTTGCCCGCCGGATTTGAACCGGTTCGAGACGACAAGGGTGGAGTTGCCCTGGCTGCCGACGGTATCGAGCATTCCGATGTCCGAGAAGACCGGGTGTTGATCTATCTGACGGCCGGGACCCAAGACACAGAGATTACCTACGAGGCGAAAGCCACCGTGCCAGGTAATTTGATTGTGCCGCCGGTCGCAGCGCAAGCCATGTACGATCAGGCGGTCCAGGTAGCCGGCGAAACCGGCCGGATCGAGGTGAAACAGCCATGAGGTTGAGGACACGTGATATGGCCCGTCAAGGGAGGGCTCGCGTCCTCGCGCGCCGTGGGGCGTGGATAACACCTATCGGCGTAGATGAACCCTAGACACGATAAACACGTCGCTCGGTTCACGACGGATCGCGGGGACGCGATCCCTCCCGGGCCAGGGGCTGCGCGGTCACGGCAGAGATTACTCAGCGTTTTTGTGCCAGCTGCGCTCATCGCGTCCATTCTCCTCACCGCCTGGTTCTTCCTGCCGTGTCCACCGCTTCTGGACGATGTCCCGTTCTCGGCCATTGCTCGCGACCGAAACGGCGCTCTGATGCGACTGAATACGGCCTCTGATCAACGGTATCGGCTGCGAGTTAGTCTAAGCGAGATCCCACGGGATTTAGTACTGGCGGTCACTACACAGGAAGACCGTCACTATCGGTCTCACTTTGGCATTGATTTCGAGGCCCTTCTCCGAGCAACCATCGATTTTGTCCAAGGCCATCCTCGGTCCGGAGCTTCCACATTAACCATGCAGGTCGCTCGTTTACGCTTTCATCTTCACACCAGAAGTGTCCTCGGGAAATTAGTCCAGATCTATCGAGCGTTGGAGATCGAGCGGCACTATTCAAAGGACCAGATCTTAGAAGCTTATTTTAACCTGGCTCCGTACGGCAGAAATATTGAAGGGATCGGCGCCGCCAGCTTGATCTACTTCAATAGGAGCGCGGCTAAACTGAGTCGCCAAGAAATTTTGGCGTTGGCAGTTCTCCCTCAATCTCCATCTAAACGCACCCCAAAAGATGGTTTGGAGCCGGGCGCTCTAACCCAGGCGCGTAGCCGGTTAAACCAGCTGCTTTGGAAGGATCCCCTGGCTGATCTTCCACTCCACTATCGCCAGCTCAAAGACTTACCCTATCTAGCGCCGCATTTGGTTCAAAGAGTGTTAAAGAATCAAGAGGGCGAAACTCGTTTAACTGTCGATGCCGGGATTCAACGGGTGGCTGTGGATGAAATCCAACGTTTTCTAGCCAGCCGCCAATCGAGCGGGCTGAACAATGCGGCTTGTTTACTGGTTGATACCCGATCCATGGATGTGCTCGCATCAGTTGGTTCGGGTTCTTTTTGGAATAACGCAATCAAGGGCGAAAACGACGGCACCAGACAACTTCGTTCCCCGGGATCATCCTTAAAACCGTTTGTATACGCGATGGCCCTGGACCGCGGATTGATCGGTCCGTCTACCTTGCTTTACGATGTGCCCGGACGATTTGGAAATTATTTGCCGGAAAACATTGATGGAAAATTTGACGGCCCGATTCCTGCCCGCTTGGCTCTAGTTAGAAGCCGAAACCTCCCGGCAGTGACGCTGGCGTCCCGCTTAGGTCCAGATTCACTCTACCAGTTCTTGGAGTCAGCCAAGGTCCATGGGTTGAGCCAGGTCAACAACTATGGTCTGTCCGCAGTTCTTGGAACCGTGGAGATATCAATGCAGGATCTAGTCCGCCTCTACGCCGGGTTAGTAAATCATGGCCAGATCAAAGCACTCCGCGTGAAGATGTCGGATCCGGCGGATTCCGGGATACGCCTCCTGTCGCCAGAGGCCGCCTTTATCACACTCGACATGATGTCCACAAGTGAAGCCGGTATCAGACTACCGACAGCACCGACGGTGAACCTTCCTTACAAAACCGGGACCTCGACCGGTTTTCGGGACGCCTGGTGTACAGGCGTTATTGGACACTACGTCCTGGCGGTTTGGGTTGGCAGCTTTGACGGAAGATCGAACCCGTCCTTAACCGGTCGTTACGCGGCCGTGCCTCTTTTTATGCGGCTCGCGTCGAGATTAGCTGAAGAAAGAGAGGTCACCGTCGTGCCGTTAGCTCCGCCGGCCGGAGCCAATCTGCGTCAGGTCGACGTCTGCTCAGTTTCGGGTTGTTTACCAGGTCCCTATTGTACGCACACCAAGAAAGAATGGATCATTCCGGGCGTGTCTCCCATCACGCGATGCCACATCCATACCGCCAGCGGCAACGAGGCGTGGGATAGCGAAGCGGAACATTACTTCGAGACCGTTGGGTTGGGGCGAAAAGCAGCGAATGGGGCGAATGGCAGTGAAGAGCTGCATATCTTACCGGTTGCCAGGGATGTTAGCTGGCAAGCGAATCAGGCGGCTAGCGAGCGCGTCATTGCGCTGCGTGCCCGAACCGCAGCGGGAGCAACTCGAGTCTATTGGTTTGCGAATCGCGACTTCATCGGGTCAGCGGGCTCGGGCGAGACCTTCTATTGGTCACCGGCCCCGGGGACTTACACCATCGCGGCGACCGACGATCGTGGGCAGTCGGACTCCGCCCAGATTACGGTTGAAGGCGAGAGGTAGCTTGGTGGGGCGAGGCTCCGGAATGACCGAAATGGAGTCGCAGCGCGAAACAACGTTTCGTCGGTATCTCGGGTGCAGCGTCTAAAAACTGCCGAGCCGGGGGACGCGCAACCCACGGCTCGGCAGCCTTCAGATGTTGCATCCCATATACCAACGACACGTCATTTCGCCCTGCGACGTACTTTGGTCTTTCCGGAGCCTCGCCCTACCATTGTTCCCGGAGCCTCGCCCTACCGCGGCTTCGTCCTGCATTTTTTTTTGAAACTTTGAGCGGCGCTTTCCGGTATTACCTCGTGACGATTGATGCGGTGAGCAGGGCGTTCCGGGGCAAAAAATTGATTAAAAATTTTGTCAATTAAGGAGGGCGCCGTTCGTCGTTTAGAAAAGATTGAACTGACCTATGAGAACAAAAACCATTTCGGATTATCCGCTTCTGATCGGAGAACTGATCCGCCGTTCCGAACTACGGAAAGCACGGCGCCAACGATGGTCGGCGTTCTTTAAGATCAATCGACTCGCACAACGAACTAAGTAACGGATTTGTCACTGCCATCGCCATGAGATTTACAAGACTCCCACGGGAACAAAATCCCTACTTTCTGACGGGTAGAGGTAAGAAGAGAGCCTGGTTTTTCTTTCGCTGGAGCTCGGCCAAGAGGCGCTAGCCAAAGGTTTTGCGAACGAGCAAATCGGACCCGCGTTCGCGGGCCGCGATTCCGCAAAGGCGCACTACTCCACGACTCCAGTACTCCATCACTCCGCTCGGCCGGATTCGAGAACGAGGACGACGACGAGGACGAGAACGAAGTGCGCGGTGTGAAACGGCGGTTAATGAGGGACAGGCGAAGACGGGATCTCTATTGCGGGTTTCGGAAGAAAACTTTGCCCCTTGGTTTTCATGAATTTCCAAATAGCGCTGCCCGCTGGGGTCAGCACTCGATCCGAGTGATGAACGATGTACCACTCCCGAAAAATAGGTAGGCCGTTCATTTTAAGAATTACCAACCGGCCAGTCGCGAGTTCGAACTCAACGGTATGCGCTGAAATCAAGGCGAGGCCAAGCCCAGCCATGACTGCCTGTTTAACAGTCTCGTTTGACGCGATCTCGATTTTGATTTTATCGAACTGAATCGGCAGCCCGCCGAAGAAGTATTCAAACATGCTCCGGGTCTCGGAGCCGACTTCGCGCAGGATAAAATTTTGATTGGTTAGGTCTGCTTTCGAGACGAGAGGTTGGCCCGCTAATGGATGATCAGGCGGGGCGACAAGGATGTATGGGTGTGGCCCGATTGCTTCACTGGTTACACCAAAATCTTCGGGTGGGCGGCCCATCAAACCGATATCCGCTTCAAAGTCGCGCAGGGTTGAAATAACGGTGCTGCGATTGCCCACATGGATTCGGAGATCGATTTGCGGGTGTTCCTTCATGAACGCCGCGATCAGCCATGGCGCAAAGTACTTCGCGGTCGCGATGAAGGCGATACGCACGCGGCCACCCAAGTATCCGTTTCTGCCGTGTAGCGCACTGAGAAGGTCGTCCATTACATTATCAATGCGGGTAGCAGCTGCTACCACTTCTTTGCCCGCGTCAGTCAATCGCAAGCGGCCTTCGAATCGTTCGAACAACTCGAGTCCTAAATCCTCTTCCAGGGATTTAACCCGAGAAGTAAGCGCTGCCGGAGTCACGCGGAGGGCTAGCGCTGCCTTGACCATGCTGCCACACCTGGCTACTTCGCGGATTGTTTCTAGCTGCCTGAACGTAAGATTATGCATCGTGCATCCGCCAGCTTTCCCCCTTTCTCCAAGATCGCCTTACGACAATACGCAGATTAAATTAGTTTCACCAGAGCGAGGTTGTCCCAACGCGGTTTGAGGGTTACTCTTTTGATCAAGCCTCCCAGCGGCGACCGGAAAAACTATCCCCCAGGACCTCTAAACGTGGCTGCGCCTGACTACATTCAGAATCAAGGCCTTATTAAAACGTTGCGCCGTTTTCGCGAGCAACCCCGCTCTCTGCAAGAGAAATGCGAATTTTGTGGCGTTGGTCTCGAGACAGAACACCGGCATTTATTGGAAGTCTCGAAAAACCGAATTGCCTGCACTTGCTCTCCTTGCGCCCTCCGATTCCAGGATGTGGTCGGAGGTCGGTTTAAGCTAATCCCGAGAGATGTCCGGCATTTGTCCGAATTCGATATGTCAGACGGGGAATGGGAAAACCTGGCCCTCCCGATCAATCTTGCGTTCTTTTTCTACAGCACACCCCAACAAAAGATGAACGCGATGTATCCTAGTCCGGCCGGTGCAACCGAGTCGCTTCTGCCGCTCACAGCTTGGACTTCCTTGACCGAAAAGAATTCGGCTTTGACGAGGATGGAGGCAGACGTGGAGGCGCTTTTGGTAAATCGGGTTGGCGCGAAGCGTGAATATTACATTGTACCAGTCGATGTCTGTTTTGAGCTGATCGGCCTAATTCGCATCCATTGGCGCGGATTCTCGGGTGGAGACAAAGTCTGGGAAGAAGTCGAGAGATTCTTTGCCAAGCTCGACACAAATTCTTGTTCATGAGGGCCCTTAGCGTGGTTCGAGCGGGCTTTCATCGCGAAAAAACTCTGTTAGGGCGCTCAAAAACCGATGCCTGACCTTGATTTCAAAGTGACGGGAGTGGGACCGGCAGCGCGTGGGTTATTGCCGTTGCTTCATTTCAATCTGCAGATTTCGAATCGGCCGCCTGCTGAATTGATTCAGGCGGTAATGATCCAGGCTCAGATACAGATTCAATCGGCCCAGCGCTCGTATAATGACGGGGAAAGAGAGAAATTAGAGGATCTCTTCGGCACACCTGATCGTTGGGGTCAGACACTGCGCAATCGGCTGTGGACGCACGCCAGCACGACGGTGTCACCTTTTTCCGGAGAGACCGAGGTCATTCTGCCGGTCCAATGCACTTACGATTTTAACGTGATCGGCACGAAGTATTTTTATGCCTTGGATGGAGGGGAAGTGCCGTTGCTGTTTCTGTTTAGCGGGACCGTTTTTTACTCGGGACCGCACGGCGAACTACTAGTGCAACAGATTTCGTGGGACAAGGAGTGCGCCTATCGGATGCCAGCGAAAGTCTGGTCCGATTTAATGAACCATCACTATCCCAATAGTGCTTGGCTTTCTTTGCAGCGGGACGTCTTCGACAAATTAACTGATTTCAAGCGTAAACGCGGTTTGCTAACTTGGGAGCAGGCTCTGGAGCTCCTATTGGAGGGTGCAACCAAAGAGCAATAGAGCGACTGCGTAGAGAACTGTGTAAGGCGAAGGCCCCCCGGTAACCTATGAATCTTCCCTTAGTTAACGAAGTGGTCGAAGCGGTGTTGTATGAAGGATATATCCTTTATCCTTACCGGCCTTCCGCGAAGAAAAACCGGCAACGGTTCACTTTTGGTCGCGTTTATCCGCGCGCTTACAGCGAGGCGCAAAAAGGAGCGGAACCTTTCGTGATGACCACGCAGTGTTTGGCTCATAGCCAAGGGGAAGGGACGCGGCTGGAAGTCAGTACCCGTTTCTTGCAGGTGACTTCCAGAGAGATCCTATCGCCCCGGGAACCTTTGCCCGACCTACCGGCAGCTTTGTCTCCGGGGTTGGCAGAAGTTGTGCCCGAACTTGTAGTCGAGGGTCAGCATTTTTTAACCTGGCAAGAGGCAGTTGAACGAGAGATTAATATCGCTCCGCGAGATCCAAAGCAGATCTCTGGCGCGGCCTGCCGTCTGGCCTTCGAAGTTCCCGCCTCCGAGAATTTGGAGCCGATAAAAGATAGCCGCGGATCGATCGTCGGCATAATCCGGCGGCGTCAGGAAAGGTTAGCGGGAGAGATCCTGCTTCAAGTTGAGGAGCTACGGTCACGTGTATTTAAGATCAAGGTAGATGTCAGCAATCAGACTCCCATCTCAGAACCCGACCTCGAGAATCAGGATTCGGTTCTGCTGCGGACCCTGGCCTCAACCCATACCATCCTCCATCTGGAGGATGCAGAATTTATCTCCTTGATGGATCCTCCGGATTCGCTGCGCGAATTGGCTTCCTCTTGCAAAAATGAGGGAACCTGGCCGGTATTGGTCGGGGACGAAGAAGCCGGCGATCGGAGAACCATGCTTTCCTCGCCTATTATTCTCTACGACTACCCAAAAATTGCTGCGGAGAGCCCCGGCGAATTGTTTGACGGTACCGAGATCGACGAGATTCTGACCTTGCGCGTCATGACCATGACGGATGCCGAAAAAGACGAAATGCGCCAATCGGACCCCCGGGCACGCCGGATCTTGGAGCGCACAGAGTCAATGCCGGAAGATCAATTGCTAAAGATGCATGGGGTTGTCCGCGAGCTGCGACCATTTGGCGATGATCCCTTTAGCGATGACTTTTTTAGCAATGACCGGCGCCTAGAGGTTGCTGAGGTTAACGGTGTACAGCTTCGCGCTGGGGATCGAGTGATAATTAGACCTAAATCCAGAGCGGATATCATGGATATGGCGCTGGAAGGAAAGATAGCGACGATCGAGGCGATCGAACAGGATGCCGAAAGTCGCATTCATCTGGCTTTGGTACTGGATGACGATCCAGGCAAAGACCTCGGGTTCATGCGCCAGCCCGGCCATCGATTCTTTTATACGCTCGACGAGGTAGAGCCTGTTTCGGAAAATCAAATGAATGCGAACGGGCGCATTCTGGTTGCCGGCATCGGGAATATTTTCTTCGGCGATGACGCGTTTGGCGGCGAAGTAATAAAAGAGCTCACGAAATCTCAACTGCCCCAGAAGGTCGACGCGAAGGACTTCGGCATCCGTGGGTATGATCTGGCCTACGCGATCATGGACGGCTATGCGGCCACGATTCTAGTGGATATTACCGCGAAAGGGGAGCCTCCTGGAACGCTCTACCTGATTGAGTTAGACCAAGAAAAGATTGCGAACGTGGAGGCGTCAATTCCGGATGCCCATAGCCTTGGGCCTGTCCAAGTCCTTCGTCTGGTTAAATCGTTGGGCGGCCAGATTACCGCACTCTACTTGGTCGCCTGCGAGCCGGCAGTTTTAGAGACGGAAGATGGTCACATTGGTCTGAGCGAACCAGTACAAGCCGCTGTGCCTGAGGCCATTCAGATGATTCAAAGGCTCATCGAGCGACTGCGTCTCCCGGCGAATGGTTCGCCGCCGCCTGAGCAGTGAGTACCGCACGCGAGGCTCAGTGCCCAGGTAGGAGCTAGGAGCTGGAATCTAGGAGCTAGGAGGAGGTCCCAGGCGAACCAACGGGACTCCGGGTTCATATGCGCGCCTGAGTCCCCTGTTCTTTTCCCTAGGTGTCGAGTTTTGCCTGAAGTGTCTGCTCCTAGATTCTAGATCCCGGCTCCTAGCTCCTGAATTGATGGCTCGAAGGGACGCACAAATCCCGGAAATTGGCAAAGGAATCACTCCACTCGCTTTGTCCGCCATCCGAAAGCGCCATTAAAAAAAATTTAAGCAGAATCAAGGAATTTCAATTTGCCTTAATCCGGCCAACAATGATACGGTCCGAATATTCACCCCCCGTCGGCTACTCTCGGTCCGAGTGGTCAAATGCATATGGCAGCAATTTCTTGTTCCACCGAGGAGGGCCTCCGACTGCAGTCGAGTTGTAGGCCGCCCGCGCGGGATGTGTTCAGCGACGGGCGGATTTCAGAAAAGGTAATCGGATAATGAGCGCCAAAATCTCTTCCTTCCCCGGGACATCCGGACGTAGTGCCGATCTTCTACTGGAAAAGCTCCAGGATCCCAAGGTCGCCGAATCATTGGTTTCGCTTTTGGAAAAGTCACAAGTGCTTAACGACTTTCTCGAACGAAGCGAGGGCATGTTAAACTCGATCACAAAAGGGGTCGGAGATCTCGGCCGGGTCGGGGTAGCCACCCTTTCGGAAACCTTTAAATCGGTCGAATTGGACGACCTGAAAGCGGCGGGCGGACATTTACAGGCCATGATTCCGGCAGTGCGAGATTTAATGCGCGAGCTCGGCTCGCTCAAAGAGTCCGGTTTCTTTGATCCCGAAGTGATCAAACTCTTCGGGAGAACGACTCGGGCCATGGCCGCAGCTGCCCGAGACCCTGATGCGCATTCCGATGACACCTATGGGATTTTCAGCGTAGGCGGCTTGCTGAAGGATCCTGAGATTGCTCGTACCTTAAACTTTTTTATTTCATTCGCTCGCCATTTCGGGGGCGATCTCAAACAAGACGGAGCAGGTTCCGCCAACGAAAAAAAATGAATCGGGAGCGAAGCCGAGATTGGATCGGCTCGCAACAAAATATCCTAAAAGCCAAAACGGAAGCGTAAAACCATGGCAGCAGCAGCATCCCCTCAAATCGGAGCCCATCGTCCGCCGGACGTGAAGGAAGTCCACGTTGTATGGATGACGACCGGTCTTGGATGCGACGGCGACTCAGTTTCAGTCACCGCCGCTACCTTACCCAGTATCGAAGATGTCGTTATGGGAGCAATTCCCGGTCTCCCTAAAGTTCATCTGTATAATCCGGTCTTGGCCTATGAAGTTGGCGACGACTTCATGCAGTACTGGTACAAAGCGGCGGAAGGGAAGTTAGATCCGTTTGTGCTCATAGTGGAAGGTTCAATTCCGAACGAGAAGATTAAAAAAGAAGGCTACTGGGCGGCGCTAGGCACCGACTCGAAAACCGGCCAACCGATAACCACCAATGAATGGTTGGACCGCCTTTCGCCTAAAGCATTAGCCATCGTTGCTTGCGGCACCTGCGCTACCTACGGGGGTATCCATGCCATGGAGGGTAACCCGACAGGAGCAATGGGAGTGGCGGATTATCTCGGCTGGGATTGGCGCTCAAAAGCTGGTCTTCCGATTATTAATGTCCCTGGTTGTCCGGTCCAGCCCGACAACATGATGGAGACCTTGCTTTACCTGCTGTACCAGGTTGCCGGTTTAGCGCCGGTGATACCGTTGGATGACGAGCTCCGACCCAAATGGTTGTTCAGCAAGACGGTACACGAAGGGTGTGACCGCGGCGGCTACTATGAAGAGGGTGACTTCGCCGACACTTACGGTTCGCCCAAGTGCATCGTGAAACTCGGCTGCTGGGGGCCGGTTGTTAACTGTAACGTCACCAAACGAGGGTGGATGGACGGGATCGGAGGATGCCCCAACGTAGGCGGCATCTGTATCGGCTGCACTATGCCGGGTTTTCCGGACCAGTTCATGCCATTTATGAATCCGCCGCCCGGCGCAATGATTTCCTCCGCGGTTTCCGGGGTAACGGGAGGCATTATTCATGCGTTACGAGAGATCACGCAACGCGCCGCGAATAAGGAGCCCACTTGGCGCCATCCTCGCGCTCAACTAACGACGGGTTATCAACCCACCACCTATTAACCCTCTGCCGTCCAACCAAAATTTCGCCAACCGAAGGAACTAACCAATGTCAGTTGCAACTGCTCCCGTTAAGGGAACCAAGTCTCACCCGGAAAATATCGTGGAAATGTCTTGGGATCCGATTACCCGGATCGTTGGAAGTTTGGGCATTTTTACGAAAATTGATTTTGCTAACAAAAAGGTGGTCGAGTGTCACAGCACATCTTCCATCTTCCGGGGGTACAGCATTTTCATGAAAAACAAAGATCCCCGCGATGCGCATTTCATTACTAGCCGTATCTGTGGGATCTGCGGTGATAATCACTGCACCTGCTCGATCTACGCCCAGAACATGGCTTACGGAATTAAGCCACCCCCAATGGCGGAGTGGATCCTGAATCTGGGTGAGGCGGCCGAATACATGTTCGATCACAATATTTTCCAGGACAATCTGGTGGGGGTCGATTTTTGCGAGAAGATGGTGCGCGAAACCAATCCTAGCGTTTGGGAGAAAGCCAAGACCACAGATTCGCCTCACGCTGCCGATCATGGATACCGCAAGATATCGGATATCATGACGGCGCTGAACCCGTTCGAAGGCGAATTCTATCGCGAGACCTTGCAAGTAAGCCGGATGACACGTGAAATGTTCTGCCTGATGGAAGGGCGCCATGTGCATCCGTCGACCTTGTATCCGGGTGGTGTCGGCACGGTGCCATCGGTACAATTGTTTACCGATTTTCTCGTTCGGTTGATGAAATATATCGAGTTCATGAAGCGATGCGTACCGCTGCATGACGATCTCTTCGATTTCTTCTACGAAGCGTTACCTGGTTACGAGCAAGTTGGTTTCCGCCGGACGCTCATGGGCTGCTGGGGATCTTTCCAGGATCCTGACGTCTGTGATTACAACTACAAGACGATGGATAAGTGGGGGAAGGCAATGTTTGTTACCCCCGGAATCATCGTCGACGGAGAGTTAGTAACCACGAATCTGGTCGACATCAACGTCGGGCTACGAATCTTGCTCGGCTCTTCCTATTACGAAGATTGGGATAAGAGCGAAACCTTTGTTAAGCAAGATCCGCTGGGCAATCCGATCGATCAACATCATCCGTGGAATCAAACCACGATTCCAAAACCGCAGAAGCGTGATTTCGCTGGGAACTACACCTGGGTGATGTCACCACGCTGGCTTGATAAACGGACTGGAGACCATCTGGCGTTAGACACTGGCGGCGGGCCTCTACCTCGTCTCTGGGTGACGGCCATGGCCGGCCTGGTGGATTGCGGTTATGTCAAGTCTACTGGACATAGCGTTAAGATTATCCTCCCGAAAACCGCGATGAAGCCGGAGGTCGAGTTGGAGTGGAAGATTCCGAAATGGAGCAATGCACTCGAACGGGATCGGGCTCGCACTTATTTCCAAGCTTATTCCGCAGCCGTGGCGATGCATTTCGTGGAGAAAGCGATGAAAGAACTACATGCTGGCCGTACCGAAACGTTCACGCCATTCAAAGTGCCGAGCGAAGCGATCGGGTGCGGGTTCCATGAGGCTGTCCGCGGTGTGCTCTCGCATCACCTCGTGATTCGAAACGGTAAAATAGCTAACTATCATCCGTATCCGCCGACGTGCTGGAATGCTAATCCCCGGGATGTATACGGTACCCCTGGCCCCTACGAAGATGCCGTGCAGAATACGCCGATCTTCGAAGAGAACGGGCCCGATAAGTTTAAGGGAATCGATATTATGCGGGCGGTACGCAGCTTCGATCCCTGCTTACCATGCGGGGTCCACATGTACTTAGGCGATGGCAAGGTAGTGGAACAGATGCACACCCCAACCGTGTACGCTGGACTCGCCAAAAAATGAGGGCTCCCGCTACGCTAACAACGGCGTCGGCCTCGCACCTGTCGCGCCGTAGTTTGGCGAAGGCGGAAGCGAGGCGCGCTCCACGGAAAGAAAGGCTATGATTCAACAAATCGAAGCGGTCCCAGAAGAGATCTACGACATTGAACTTGAACATAGCCTTTTAGAAGCAAACGCAAAACTTGCCCAAGAAAACCGGAACGAACTCGATCGCCGCGGGGTGACGGCGATCGATGTAATGGGAGCGATTGGATCCGGTAAAACGACACTGATCACGCGTCTGGTAGGAAGATTAAAGGATCGATTTGGAGTCGCCGTATTTAACGGCGATGCCACCACGAGTAACGATGCCGACCAGATCGCCAGTCAGAGTGTACCTGTAGTCCAGATCGCCACCGTCAACGGCTGCCATCTGGACGCTAACCTGGTTGGGAAAGCTCTGCGGAAGATAACCTTAGACAATTTGCGGCTGATCTTTATCGAAAACATTGGCAACCTGATCTGTCCCGCCGAGTTTCCGTTAGGCTCGAAAGCCCGAGTAGTAGTGGTCAGTGTTACCGAAGGTCCTTACATGGTCAGGAAACATCCTCACATGTTTATGGGAGCGCAGTTAGTTGTGATCAATAAGATCGATCTGGCTGAGGCCATGGAAGTCAGCGTGGCGGATTTAACCCAGGATGTTCACCGGTTAAAGCCTGACCTGACGGTGATTCCGACGAGCTGTAAGACCGGCGCTGGGCTCGATGAGGTAATGGCAGCACTGCTCGCGGTGTGAAAAATGATCCGCCGATGCATGAGTTATCCATCGCCTCGGCGGTAGTCGACAGCGTGCTCGAGTTTGTGACTGAACGCTCCGTAAAAAGAGTGATCTCAGTCAAACTGGCGGTTGGCGAGTTGACCCAGGTAGAAGAAGAACAACTCCGTTTCTCCTACATGGCGATTACCCAGGAAACGCCGATCCAAGACTCAGAATTAGAAATCGAACGGATCCCAGCCGTAGTGCGGTGTCAGGAGTGTGGCTATTCTGGGCGCCCGAAGTATTGGGAGGACGCCCTCGCGGTCGCACCGATACCAACCATGCAATGTCCTGATTGCGGAGGCACGGTCGAGCCCGTGGAAGGAAACGATTGCGCGATCAGATCGATCCGGTTCGCGACTGAAGATAACGGTATGGCCGTTCCGGCTGCCTGAAACTTTTTATGGAAGGAAATCTTAACGTGCCGAGTAGCAACGGAAACTCGGAGACGAGTTCGCAGTCCGGAGGGTCAGCCGGCGATATCAATGCGCATGGCGATCGCATTCAGCGGCTTCTCGAACGAGTGGAAGCATTGCCGTATCCCGGTGCCAGAGAACTCATTCACGAATGCATGGAGGCGGTGCTGGCATTTTACGGAGTCGGGTTGCAGCGGATTCTGCAAGTAGTAAGCGGAGATGGCGCGGAGGGCCGCAAGGTCTACCGTGACTTAATTCATGACGATGTGGTGAGAGGATTGCTTCTGATTCATGACCTCCATCCAGCGGACTTGGAGACCCGCCTGCGAGAAGCTTTAGATAAAGTGCGGCCCTATTTGAAGAGCCATGGCGGTAACGTTGAGCTGATTAGCCTGCAAAACGATATCGCCAGGTTGCGGTTACAGGGCACTTGTGAAAGCTGCGCTTCATCTTCGGTGACCCTGGAACTCGCGATCCGCCATGCGATCGAGCAGGCCTGTCCCGACTTGGCGCACTTTGAGGTTGAAGGTATGCAAGACAAACCGGCGGCTTCACTAGTAGCGCAGCGCAAGGTTACTGATTGGACGGTCATAAAGAGCGCACATCAGCTCGAAGAAGGAGCTTGGATGCCGGTTCGGCTAGGGGACACTCGGCTGGTAGTGTGCAAGCTCAATGGAACGCTTTACGCTTATCGCAATCGTTGTCCGGCCTGTAATATGCCGCTGGACACGGGCACCTTTGCCGCCGGTTTTCTCTCCTGCGCATTGAATCACCGCTACGATGTGATCCATGCGGGCCAATGCGCGGAAGTCCCTAGCGCACATCTCGATCCTCTTCCCCTTTTGATCCAGAACAGCGTCGTGAAAGTGGCGCTCACGCGAGAGGTCGCGGATGCAGCCGCAGAAACCGTTTAGCCAAAAACTTCAGCCAGCGGATCCGATGGAGTTTGCGCGGGCCAAGATCACCATACATGGTGCGGTACAGGGCGTCGGCTTCCGTCCGTTCGTTTACCGGCTAGCGATGCAGCTCCACTTAAATGGGTGGGTGTTGAACTCTTCCCAAGGTGTATTCATTGAAGTCGAGGGCCGGGTTAACCTCCTTCAGACTTTTCTGGCCCGGCTCGAAAAGGAGAAACCTCCGCTGGCCATTATTCAGAGCTTAGAATGCTCCTTTCTCGAGGCGGAGGGCTATGAAGGGTTCGAAATTCGTTATAGCGAACAGACCGGGCAAAAAACCGCCCTGATTCTTCCCGACATCGCGATTTGCGCGGATTGCTTGCGCGAAATATTTGATCCAACAAACCGGCGGTATCGGTATCCGTTCACGAACTGCACGAACTGCGGTCCGCGATTCAGCATTATCGAAGAACTGCCGTACGACCGTCCGCACACGTCGATGAGGCGATTCCAGCAATGTCCGGAATGTGAAACGGAATATCACGATCCCCTCGACCGGCGGTTTCATGCGCAACCGAATGCCTGCCCCAAATGCGGCCCACATCTTGAATTATGGGATGGGCAGGGAAACGTTTTAGCCCGGGAAGACACGGCGTTGCGAAGAGCGGCGGAATTGATTGGCCAGGGAAAGATCCTGGCCTTGAAAGGAATTGGAGGTTTTCAACTGATCTCCAGCGCCCAAGACGAGGACATTGTACGACGGCTACGTGAGCGGAAGCGGCGGGAAGGAAAGCCCTTTGCCTTGATGTATCCTTCCTTGGACCAAGTTAAGCGGGATTGTCTCGTTTCGAATCTGGAAGAGCGCTTACTCGGTTCGCCCGAATCACCCATCGTATTACTGACGCGCCAGGTTGGCAGTTCGGCCATCGCTGCCTCCGTGGCGCCTGGCAACCCCAGTTTGGGCGTGATGTTACCCTACACGCCGTTCCATCACCTGTTACTCACTGAGCTCGGATTCCCGGTGATTGCCACCAGTGGAAATTTAGCAAACGAGCCGATTTGCATTGATGAAAATGAAGCTCTGGAACGGTTGAGAGGAATCGCCGATTTCTTCGTGGTTCACGACCGGCCGATCGTCCGGCATGTCGATGATTCCATCGCCCGCGTGGTTTGTAACCGTCAGATGGTGTTGAGACGGGCGCGAGGCTATGCGCCGTTGCCCGTGCGCATGAACGAAGCCGTGCCTTCCGTTCTGGCAGTAGGCGGGCATTTGAAGAACACCGTCGCCTTGAGCGTCGGTCGAGACGTCTTCATCAGCCAGCACATCGGCGATTTAGAGACGCCCGCCGCCTTGGCCGCTTTTCAGCGGACGGTCGCGGATCTACCTCGACTTTACGACGCAGAGCCGGGTTTGATCGCGTGTGATTTGCACCCTGATTACCTCTCCACCAAATATGCGGCCGGCGCCCATGCAAAGGTAGAACGAGTTCAGCACCATTGGGCTCACGTGCTGGCTTGTATGGCGGAAAATGAGTTGGAAGCGCCCCTGCTCGGAGTGTCTTGGGACGGCACGGGATACGGAACCGATGGGACTATCTGGGGCGGCGAATTTCTGCTGGCAACCGAGGATTCATTTCAACGGGTGGCCCATTTCGGGCAATTCCGTTTACCTGGAGGCGAGATGGCGGTGCGGGAACCGCGCCGGACTGCGTTGGCCCTCCTACACAAGATCTGGGGAGAAAATGGTTTCGAGGATCGCCACCTGGCGCCGGTGGCTGAGTTTTCAAAAAAAGAGCTCGGGCTTATCCAACAAATGCTGGCGAAGGGACTCAACGCGCCGATAACATCTAGCGTAGGGCGATTATTTGATGGGGTGGCCGCCTTGGTTGGTGTCCGGCAACAAGTCACGTTTGAAGGCCAGGCCGCTATGGAGTTAGAGGCACTCGTCGATCCCAGCGTCACCGATCTTTACCCGTTTGAGCTTAGTAACGGTGTTCCACAGATCATCGATTGGGCGCCCATGATTGGTGAGATCTTGATCGATCTGCGGCGAGGAGCACCGGTTGGGTCCATCTCTGCAAAATTTCACAATACCCTGGCAGAAATCATCGTGGCGATCGGCCAACAGATAGTAACGCCGAAAATAGTACTGACTGGCGGATGCTTCCAAAACCGGTATCTTCTTGAACAGTCCGTTCAGCGTCTCTCCCAGGCCGGTTTTAAGCCATATTGGCACCAGCGTGTACCCACGAATGATGGCGGTATCGCGTTGGGACAAGTAGCCGCTGCCGCCCGTGCTAGCCGCCGGATGGTCAACGTTGAAGGAGTCGAAACCCGATGAACCTGCTCTTCGGCCAAATCGTCGACATGTTCTCAGAAGACGGGATGTGGTTTGGTAAAATCCGGGTCGGCGGCGCTTTTAAGAAAATCTCTCTAGAACTTATAGAAGAAGCTCAGATCGGAGATCGAGTCCTGGTTTGCGACGGTATCGCGCTGAGCAAGGAGGAACCGATTGAACCGCTTTCCGAGCAGCTCTCATCCGCTAGGCAAGAGCGGCACGCCAACCCTCCAATACTCCAGCACTCCAACACTCCACCCGCCGAACTCGAGGGCGCCACCGAAGCGCTTAACGAGCCGGTCCAAGGATTTTTTTAAACAAAACTATGTGTCTAGCAATACCGGGTAAACTCATCGAAATCTCGCAAGACGCACAAGGCGTCAGAATGGGAAAGGCGAACTTTGGCGGTATCGTCAAACAGGTCTGTTTGGAATACACGCCGGAAGTGAACACGGGTGACTATGTCTTAGTGCACGTCGGGTTTGCGCTAGGCAAGGTTGATGAAGAAGAAGCGGCGCGCACGTACCGGCTTCTGGAAGAAATGAATCAGTTGAGTGAACTCGAAGTACCAGACGTGTGAGTTCCGCCCAGAGGCTGCGTATGAAATATCTTGACGAATATCGAAACGAAGAGCTGGCCCAGAAGGTGGTCGGCGAAATCCGTCGCGCCGTTACCCGGCCCTGGGTATTGATGGAGGTTTGCGGCGGTCAGACCCATACCATCGTGAAATATGGGATTGACCACATGCTGCCTCCAGAAGTTGAACTGGTGCACGGCCCCGGTTGCCCGGTATGCGTGACTTCGCTGGAGATGATTGATAAGGCGCACGCGATCGCGCGCCGTCCAGACGTGATCTTCACCTCGTTTGGCGATATGCTCAGAGTTCCCGGCTCTGACGGCGACCTATTGGTGCTCAAGTCACGAGGCGCCGATATTCGCGTGGTCTATTCGCCGATCGATGCGCTCAAAATCGCACGAGCGAATCCGGATAAGAAAGTCGTGTTCTTCGCCATCGGATTTGAGACCACGGCACCCGGCAATGCTATGGCAGTTTGGCAAGCGCGTAAGCAAGGCATCAAAAACTTCTCGGTCCTGGTTTCCCATGTTTTGGTCCCCCCTGCCATCGCTTCCATCCTGCAGTCGTCTTTCAATCGGGTGCAAGGATTCTTGGGACCCGGGCACGTCTGCACGGTCATGGGGTATCGAGAATACGAGCCGATCGCCGAGCGTTTTCATGTTCCCATTGTGATTACCGGGTTCGAGCCTTTGGATATCCTCGAAGGCGTCCTCATGACGGTTCGGCAGCTAGAGGAAGGGAAATGGGACGTTGAGAATCAATATCCTCGCGTGGTGCAACGGGACGGTAATGTCATAGCTCAAGATCTGGTCAATCAGGTCTTCGAGATTGGTGACCGCAAGTGGCGTGGTGTGGGGTCGATCCCAAAGAGCGGTTACAAGCTCCGCTACGAAATGCGAGATCACGATGCGGAACGAATTTTTGAGGTCGAAGAAATCGACACCAAAGAACCGGATATTTGTATCAGCGGTCTGGTGTTGAGAGGAGTGAAGAAACCGCACGACTGCCCGGCTTTCGGTACCCTGTGCAATCCGGAACATCCGCTGGGTGCAACCATGGTTTCGGCTGAAGGCGCTTGCGCCGCTTACTATGCCTACGGCCGTCATTTGGAACAACCGAAGCGGCGGAGCGCTGCGGCGGAAGGCGCAGCCGTTCAAGAAACCTCCGGCGTAACATGAGCACGACCCATCAGAGCGGGACCATCGTCGATAAAACGACTGAAAGCTTTCGCGACAAAGTCATTCGTAAGTGCGGCGAAAGCGTCGAGATGAAGGAAAAATTTTTTAACAAATACGCTGAGCCGCTCGAAGCGATGTCACGGGATATGGCGGAACACTTTCAGCATGGCGGCCGGCTTTTCGTCATGGGTAACGGTGGCAGCCTTTGCGACGCCTTACACATGTGCGTCGAGTTTAACCATCCGATCATCGAAAAACGGGCAGCGTTTCCGGTGATTCCGCTGATGACCGATATCGCGACCATGACCGCAATTGGCAACGATATCGATTTCACCCGAGTTTTCGTTAACCAGCTTCGCCTGTTGAGCTTGCCGGGTGACATGGCCATGGTCTTCAGCACCAGCGGCAAATCGCCGAACCTAATCTATGCGCTGCAAGCCGCGAGGGAAAAAGAGATGTTAACGATCGCCTTCGCCGGCAAAGATGGCGGCCGATTTCCCGATATCGCCGATTACTGTTTCATTGTGCCGTCTTACAGTATTCATCGGATCCAGGAGGTACACGCCACGGCGGTGCATGTTGTCTGGGACCTGGTTCACATCGCTTTGGGCGCAGAGGACGTGACGTAACGTGGAGGGCGCCTCGCTTGCGAGGGCCCGTGGTCGGTCGGCCTCGCAAGCGAGGCGCCCTCCAAGGTTCGGAATCTTATGAAATCATCAATCACCGAAAGCGAGCCGTCTGCCTCTTCGGGGTCGACCCACGACTTAAGCCCGCTGATGGGCTCCTGTCCCATCCCGATATCCGACTATCCGGGGATCGTGTTGGCTCACGGCAGCGGTGGGAAATTGAGCCAGCAGCTAATTCAGAAGATTGTGCTCCCCCAGTTCCGAAACGAGCTGCTCGAGCCGCTCCATGACGGTGCGATTTTCTCGCTGAATGGGGTCCGGCTTGCCTTCAGCACGGATTCCTTTGTCGTCAGCCCGATCTTTTTCCCGGGTGGCGATATCGGCAAACTTGCCGTGCACGGGACGGTCAATGACATTGCCATGTGCGGCGCCCGGCCTCTTTATTTGTCGGCCGCATTTATCCTGGAGGAGGGAACATCCATGGAGGATTTTTGGAGGATCGTTTCTTCGATGCGTGAAGCGGCTGCCGAAGCCGGTGTGACGCTGGTAACCGGTGATACCAAGGTGGTCGATAGGGGTAAGGCCGATAAAATCTTCATCAATACCTCAGGGATCGGCATTGTGCCGGATGGCATCAACATCGGCCCCGGACGCGCCCAAGTTGGAGACAAGATCATCGTGAGCGGTGAGATCGCCGTGCACGGAATGGCGATCATGTCGGTTCGTGAGGGATTGGAGTTTGAAACCCAGATCGCGAGTGACACCGCGCCACTCAATCGCCTGGTTGAGACCATCCTGGCGGCGGCTCCGGATGTTCACGTCTTTCGCGATCCAACCCGAGGCGGAATCACCAGTGCTCTGAGTGAGATCGCCCAAACCGCTAAAATTGGCATCCGTCTCGATGAAGCTCAGATTCCGATCAGCGAAGAAGTGAAAGGCGCTTGTGAAATCCTTGGCCTCGACCCGCTTTACGTTGCGAACGAAGGGAAACTGTTGGCGATCGTCCCGGCTGGGTCTGCCGAAAAGGTGCTAAGCGCAATGCGTGCGCATCCCCTCGGCTCAAAGGCAGCCGTCATCGGTGAGGTGGTAGCGGATCATCCGGAGTTTGTAACCATGAAAACGCGGGTTGGTGGAACCCGGGTCGTGGATATGCTGTCCGGAGAACAGCTGCCGAGAATCTGTTAGTGCTTGCAGCTACAGGCTTTTGGCCGGCACAGGTGGTATCCACCGAAGTTGAGCTCGATATCCGCAGCTGCGGAATGATCCGCGCACAACAGACAGAGATATCCGATCTCCTGATCTTGATATTTGAGTGCTCGATAGCCGTTACAGCAGTCGCAGTGACCGACTAAATGGTGACTTATTTTTCTAATTGCTACGTTCATTTTCCACTTACAGCTCCCAAGTAACGATGTTTTAGCACTTCTCGTGCCCAATCAATCGCTCTTTGGAATAAGGTCCGACTCGGCAAAACGATTACGCGTGGCTTCGCGCCCACTCGTGGACTCCTGGCGCTGGCGGTCCGCTGCGAGGGGTCGAACTTTCGAACATTAGCGTTCTTGCGGGTCGCAAATACTAAGGCGCTGGGCTCAAGGAGGTTAGTCCGAGGAAAGTTTGTCGGACGAAAGCGACCGCAAACCCATCGCGCCCCGCGGGCGTCGGGACTTATCCCGAAGGGATAATAGGACTTAGCCTGGGGTTTTAACCCCAGGGTACAGACGAAAGAGGAATACCGCCCTGATGGGGCGGAAGAATCATTGCCTCAGGAACGACGTTAATCCAACGAAACCAAACCCAACAGATCTTCTTCCGCCCCTACAGGGCGGGCGCTTTGTTCCTGTGATCCAGGGGTTGAAACCCCTGGCTGAGTCCTCAAGTCCCTTCGGGACAAGAACCAACCGCGGTTTGGGCAAAGTCCGACAATTCCCGAAAATAGAAATTTTCAGTCTCGATTTTGGATTACGATTGCAGCCAGTCCCTATTCCGGTGTCGCGGCTGCGGGCGACTCTAATCGATCAAAACCTTTGATTCGATAAACGACGATCGACCCTATCCAACTGAGTACAAATACCCCGATGATCATGAAGCCCAACGCGCCGAAATTGTCATTTAGACTACCCACGAAGTCCCAAAGTCCCCCACTTAGCTTCAGTTGATCTTTCACCAGGCCGATTGCCTCGATTCCTCCGATCAAAAGAGCCACTACGACGGAAACGAAAGTAATCGTTAGGTTGTAATAGAGTTTACGAACGGGTTTGACGAATGCCCATCCGTAAGCGCCGACCATCAAAACGCCATCGGTCGTGTCGACCAACGTCATGCCGGCGGTAAAGAGGATCGGGAAAATTGCCATGGTTTGCAGCGATAACCCCTTGGCTGCGGCCGCCGCGGAAATGCCAAGAATAGCGACTTCAGTTGCGGTGTCGAATCCAAGCCCAAACAGTAAGCCAATCGGATACATCTGCCAGGGAGAGGACAGGAAGCGGAACAGTGGACGAAAAAGCCGGCCTAACAGGCCGGTTCCCATCAGAGTATCGGGAGTCTGGTTAGTATAACCCTCTCCTCTCCGGACTGCTTGGAACGCCTTCCACACTCCACGCAGGATGATGATGTTGATAAGCGCGATCGAAATCAGGAAAAAAGCCGAAATCGATGTACCGATGATGCTGCCAATCTCTCGGGCAACGTCTATTTGCCGCTCAACCACGGACGCGGTCGCGTACACCAGGAGCGAGGCTATCACTACGACCGTCGAGTGACCGAGCGAAAAGAAAAGCCCGATACCCACCGGTCGTTGGCCTTCCTGCATCAATTTGCGGGTAACATTGTCAATCGCAGCGATGTGATCGGCGTCTACTGCATGCCGCAGGCCAAAAGAGTACGCGAGAAAAGCTGTCCCAAGCAGGAGTGGCTTGTCGTGAAAAGCGAGCACGGCCCACACCCAAGCGCCGATATTTACTACGCCCAACAATGTGTAAACCCCTACTAACCGGCCACGGAAATTAGGGGGAAGCACCTCACTCATGCGACATTGTTCGGGGGCTTGCTCTAGGAAATCGCGCGCTCCGCGATCATTAAATATGCTAACTCGGGAGCAATTGGCCGTCTAGCAAAAGACCGGGTTTTTGGGGCTTGCCGCGTAGCGGCCTTACCTAGCGGGCTGATAATCTGCAGACTCCGTCTGATCCGCTGCCGCTTTACCTACGCGATTGAACAAGGGAGTCAGGACGACCGCTAGGACCAAATTTAAAGCCACGCTATAAAGCGCGCTGTACCCGGGAAACGTCCAACCGGCGATTTGTAACGGAAACGTAGCGCTGAAGTTCATCACTGCGGCCATCCAGGTGCCGGTGGTGATACCCACGCCCCAGCCAATCAACTGAGCCCAGGGGTTGAGCCAACGCGTATAGGCGCCGATTAACACCGCGGGCAAGGTCTGAATGATCCATATCCCGCCGAGCAATTGAAGTTGGATTGCGTATTGAGATGGTAACAAAAGGATAAAAATCAATGCGCCGAATTTCACGATCAGGGACATCCACTTCGCCATCTGCGATTCTTGTTTGGCGCTGGCGTTGCGGTGAAAAAACTCGCGGTAGATGTTGCGGGTAAACAGATTCGCTGCGGCAATCGACATAATGGCGGCCGGCACCAGCGCGCCGATGCCGATGGCAGCAAAGGCGACACCAACGAACCAGGAAGGGAATGCGTGCAGCAGCAACGCCGGGACCGCAAAACTCGCTTTGAAGACTTTAAACCCAGCGGCGAATTCCGGGAGTTTATCGACGCCGAGCGCGAACGCCATCAACCCAAGGAGGGTTAATAACCCCAACATAAACGAATAGGCCGGCAAAAGAGCAGCATTACGACGAACGGCGCCTCGGTTGCTGGCGCTGAGGATACCGGTCATCGAATGGGGATAAAGGAATAAGGCCAGCGCGGACCCGAGCGCGAGGGTAGCATAAGCACCGTACGCGCCGGTCGTCTGGCCATGCGGCACAGCCAGAATTAATTTCTGCATGGGGATCGCCGCGAATATCTTTCCGAAGCCGCCGACCTGGATCGGAATGACGATACAAGCAGTGAAGGCGGTGATATAAATTAATAAATCTTTGACGACGGCAATAGCGGCCGGAGCTCTCAAGCCGCTGGAGTAGGTGAACGCGGCCAGAATAATGAATGCAACGATCAAAGGTACCTCACCTAACCAGCCTTCACCGTTCAATCCCAGACCGCCGATGATCACCTGCAGCCCGACTAATTGAAGCGCGATGTATGGCATCGTGGCGACGATACCGGTAACAGCGACGGCTAAAGCCAGCCACCGGTTGCCGAAACGGCCAATCACGAAGTCGGCTGCGGTAATGTAGCCGTGTTTGTGACAGACAGACCATAACCGGGGGAATACCACTAACAGGATCGGATAGATCACGATGGTATAGGGCACGGCAAAGAAGGCGACTGCTCCCGCGCCGAAGGCTAATGCCGGCACTGCAATGAATGTGTAGGCTGTGTATAGGTCACCGCCGACCAAAAACCAGGTGATCAGCGTTCCGAAACGGCGTCCCCCTAACCCCCATTCATGGAGTAAATTGAGGTCGCCGCGCCGCCAATGGGCCGCGGCGAAACCTAACCAGGTAATGAAACCGAATAGCAGGGCGAAAACAATGAGAGCGATCCAATTGATGTTCTGCACGGGTTAACGGTTGGGCAGTTTGCAGTTTGCAGTTTCCGGGGATCCCGGCGTTCTAATGGCTTTCATTCGGTTGCGAAATAGACGATCGCCGTGATTCCAGCCCCGATGAATACCATCAGCATTTGGTACCAATAAAAGAACGGTATTCCGGCCCAAGCCGGCTCAACTGAGTTGTAAAACGGTACCCACAGGGTGCTCACGAATTGCACCAACAGGAGAAGATACCACCAGTTGCCACCGGGCTTACGCTTCTTGCTATCCATGGAGGGGCTGAAGGTCTGCCTACTACAGACCGTTTATTGTACGCGTATTATCAGGATTTTTGTCGCTCTGTCGAGGCTTTGCGGAAGCGTAAGCCGTGGAGCGCTGCCTCGCTTGCGAGGCCGTGGTGAACAGGGGAGCCGGATCAGGTTTAATCCCCTTTCCTGTGTAGCGCTCCATCGTTTGCAGATTGCCGACCCTGGTTTGACGACATGGGTTTTGCGACAGTCGAAACGCGAACCGCAGCCACCCGGCTGGCCGTTGACGCGTTGGCACCTGCAGCCTAAAGGTGCCTCAAAGGCCGACTCAGCTAGAGCACCATTCTATGGTAACCCAACGCCAGGCCCTTTTCGAAACCGCGCATTTTACGGCCGAGTTATTGTCAGCCGCAGATCTCGATTTGGTAATTCGGCTGAATGAGACGTGTAGCGACTTTTTCTTTTTTCAGAATGGGCTCCCGCCAAGTGAAGAAGACGCTCGTGAGGTTTTCGAATCCCTGCCTCCGCAATCCGATGGTGTAACCAAACTACCCGTTGGGATTTTTCATTCGGGAAAGCTGGTCGGAATTATGGATGTTTTGCGCGGCTACCGGACCTGTTCGGATTGGTATATCGGTTTCATGTTGTTGGCTCCGAGTGTTCGAGGTCAGGGTTTCGGAACTGAAGTCCATGATGAATTCGTCAGATATGCTCGCCGCCGAGGTAGCAAGCGGCTGCTTCTGGCTGTCCTAGAAGCAAATGAGTCCGCTCGTAGGTTTTGGCTCCGCCTAGGTTATCGCAAAGTCAGAGATTACCCGCCGAGACAGTTTGGTCAGCGTCTCCATGCGTGTACTGAGTTCGAATTGATTCTTTAATGGGTTGGCAACCTCGGAAGCCGCCCGGGAGCCACGTCGCTCTTGGATTTAGCGCAGCTCTGTCGCCCGGGAGGGATCGCGTCCCCGCGATCCGCTGTTATCGGAGCCGAGGACGTGTTCTGATCGCGAACAAAAATACACGTTTGGGTTATGGCACGTCCTCGCGGCGCGCGGGGATCCTCCGTCGCTAAAGCTATGGCGGACAGGCTGCGCGCCCTCCCCGGTTTGCACCCTGCGACTCCTGCTAGGCCGGCTTCACCGCTACCGCAACCAGCCGTTGTGCTTTCAAATCGTAAGGGATGCCTTGTAACGAGCCAAAAAGCCTTACCTTCTCAAAACCGGCTTCCTTTAGCAGGTCAGCCATTTCTCGGCCCGAGTACAATGCATTATCGAATTGGACTTCGGCGACCTTCCCGTCCCGAATCAGAAACCAGTGCGAACGGATCCGGTACCAATCATCAATGATTTCGCGGGTCGATACCCAAATACTTCCGTCTGGCTGCTCGCGGACTTCGCTGGGCGCAAATCCGCGAGCGACGATTTCTTTTCCCATCACATCGATAATGAAAAACCCGCCCGGCGCCAAAGAACGGAAAACATTTCGCAGCACAGTCAGGTCTTCCTCAACGTCTCCGAAATAGCCAAACGAAGTGAAGAGATTGATAACGAGATCAAATTCGTCCGGACGAACAAACGAGCGCATATCGGCTTGCACCCATTCGATATTGAGCTTCTCAAATTCCGCTCGCGATCTCGCCTTTTCCAATAGAGACGGGCTTCGATCCACGCCGGTAACTTGAGCGCCTTGCCTAGCTAGCGGAATTGAATGCCGCCCGGGACCGCAGCCCAGATCGAGGACCCTGGCAAAAGGTTTTCCCGTTAATTTCGCGAACTCGCCTACTTCCGCTTCGGCAGAGATGAATCTGTCCTCTGAGAATGTGAAAGGATAAATCGATTCCCAGAAGTGCTCGTCTTCAAACCATGAGCAACCAGGCGTGGGGGCGTTTTCGGTTCTTGGGGAGTCCATGCTGAGGAGATTTCTTTGTGTGGCGCAGGCTTATGGTTTGTAAAGCGGCTTTAGTGTCCTGTCCCATAAATAACGTGGCTTTCGTTGCGATCAAAATGGGCCGCCGGCAAGGCGGTCCGAGCCGGACTGGCGGTAGAGGGCGCATATCTAGATCGATACGTAACCGACGAGCAACGCAGCCGCCGGCCCATTTTCATCGCAACCCTCCGGGCCGTGGCCAGTTGGCTGTTTTTCCGCGTTGCTCGCTCGACCCGTATGAACCAGATATGGGCGCTTCGCTCGCGCCTTGAAAAACAGCCAACTGACCGACGGCGAAAGCCACGTTATTTATGGGACAGGACACTAGCACGTACGCAAATTTCAATCTGAAACTACCGATCACGACAGCGGCCGGAGTTGCTATGATATCGATGTCCGCGAAAAAGTTTTGGGGAATTCCTGTTTTTTTCAGGCTTCTAACTTGCGGCATATTCAGAGTCCTGCTAGTTTACGCGCTCTATTCCCGATTAATTACCTTACCGGTTCAACGAAGAGGAGAAACCTATGATGCTAATGCTAGACCAAATTTCTCTCGACTCTCTCTTCCATGCAATGATCCCGCCGGTAGTAGGTAAACGTCATCGTTAGGTTAGGCCTGGTTACAGGTAACCACCACTCTTGACGTTTAGCGGACGAAAAATAGTTCGCCTTAACGCGCTGTCGTGTTAATCGCCGATCCGGTGTGACTTGGGGTCGACCTTTCGCGAGCTGAATCAACAAGGCTCAGCGATCGAAGCGGCCTCCAAACCTGCTTCCCAGGGCTATGAAGCCCGCGCGTAGCAACTGTCTTCTCACCTGACCTTCCTCTTTTCCGATTTTTTATTTACCATGAACCTGCACCGACTTTGGCAAAGGGCTGTTGGTGGGTTTCCACCCGGCTTTTGGACCTTGTGGTCTGGCATGCTGGTCAACCGCATAGGTGCCATGGCTTTTCCTTTTCTCTCTTTCTTCCTGATCAGTCGTGGTGTCCCCCAAAACGTAGCCGCGGCTGCAGTTTCTTGCTGGGGTATTGGCGGGCTAAGCGCTGCCTTCTTCGGAGGATGGAGTGCGGATAGGATCGGCCGCAAATTTACGCTGTTAACCGGATTGCTTGGTTCCGTTGTGGCCATGTTCGCCATACCGTGGTGCCAGTCTCTGTTCCTGATCTATGCGTGCGCCTTTCTGGCCGGCTTTGCGGCCGACTTTCAAAGGCCTGCTGTCTCAGCCGCGGTAGCGGATCTAGTGCCGGTATCAGATAGAGTTCGCGCATACGCGCTTAACTATTGGGCGGTTAACATCGGAGCCAGCATTGCACCTCTCATCGGCGGCGCGCTGGCAACCATTAGTTTTCATTTCCTGTTCAGTTTCGATGGCACCACTTCGCTGCTTTATTTTGCGATTATCCTATTCTGCTTTCGAGAGCCCCGGCAGCATGTCCAGCGAGTTCGGCGTTCTCCGTTTGCCGCGTTCAGCGACCGCCGTTTAGTTGTGCTTTTTGGGGTGGCTTGCTTGTTAACCGGTCAATTCTTCCAAGCCTATTCCACGCTGCCGCTGGTGATGAGCCAAAAAGGATTGGATGCCTTTGATTTCAGCCGCGCAATGGCCACCAATGGTATTACGGTCGTGCTTCTGAGCATCCCTATCAGCCGATTTTTACAGCGTTGGTCACCGGCGGTCGGCCTGACCATCGCGGCAATTTCCACCGGGACTGGATTCTTCTTAACTCAGTTTGCACACACTACGCTGGAATACGCTGCGACGGTCTTCGTCTGGACACTAGGAGAAATCGCCATCGCCTCGACCACGCCAGCCCTGATCAGCCGGATCGCTCCGCCAGGTCAACAAGGGGTCTATCAAGGCTCCTACTCAATGTCCTGGTCTTTTGGGATTCTGCTGGGGCCGGTGGCCGGCGGATATATCCTGCAGACTTTTGGCGAGCATGTTCTTTGGTCCGGATGCGGGATAGTGGGACTTCTGGCCGGCGTCGGTTTTTGGTTTCTGCTCGGGAAAGCCGAAGTTGCCAACGAGCGAATCTCAAAACCTGAAGCGAAACAAGAGACTGCCCTCGAGCCTGAGTAGAAGAGGCCCGCCAGACAAATCGTTCTCCCGACTTCGCTGGCGAAACAGGGGTTGCAGCGTACAGACCACAAGCTAGTGTCCTGTCCCATAAATAACGTGGCTTTCGCACGGATGGTCCTTATGGGACACATAGGACTAGTGAGCTGCACATTAGTCCCATTAATCCCGTTAGTCCCATAGGTCCCATTCGCCGAATGTTGCCCGCGTATTGATTTATCGCGCATGGTCACGGCACGAGGACGAGATCGAATATGCCTGATCTGAACCAAAACGCCGATTCGATTGTCTTATTAAGAGAATGTCTCGAATGGCGTGCTTGATAGCCGTTAGTGTCCTTTTAGTCGAAACGCTGTTTTCTCAACCGACACCCAAGCTGGTCGCTTTTGATACATTGCTGGCGAACCCGCTGCGCTATGGCGGTAAGACAATCGCGTTGTATGGCGTTGTCGATAAATCTGAACCGACAACTGGGTTCACGCTCACCGGAGCCCAGAACTCAGGCACCACCGCAAAATCAAAGCACTCGCAGCTCCAAGCGAGTTGGATGAAGGACGCCACGGTGGTCTCGATACAGAAGGGCCAAGCAGCCATCGTCATCGGCCAAATTCAAATGCAAGGTAACACGGCGATTCTTCACGTCGCTAATATCATTACGGATAAAGGCGCGATCCGGCGATTCATCCGGCCATCAGAGCGAAAACCACGACCGGGCGATAATCTCGGACACGACGCCCAACCCAGCAAATCGCTCTCGGACTGACGCTTTGAGGTAGACAATCGGCTGCTACCACTGTTATCAAGCCTTCTTAACCTGTGGGTGACGGCCTCCTCACTCACCTTCGTTAATTGATCCTTGTTTTCCTTATGAATCCCCGTCGCCCTATCTTCAAAAAAGGAGCTAGAGTTAGCTCTCAACGTTTAGTCTCCGCGGGAGGACTGGTCACCATGGCGATCAGTTTATGCCTCTGTTTACCGGTGCGCGCGATCGATCCAGCGCGACTACACATGAAGCCATTCGGTCATCCGCCAGAGCTAAATACGGTGCTTGGCCCTTTGCGGCCCAAGACGTATAGCCGGACGGAACGATCGGTAATACCACTATTGCAACCCGAGAAATTCGCGGCTGCTCAATGGATTGCGCTCGGTCCGGATCCAATCCCGAACGGCCAGACTTACACCTCTCATGGCACCGCTCCGCCATCTCTTGAGGTGCCGGTCAGCGGGCGCGTTTCCGCGATCGCAGTTGATCCCACAAACCCTAAGATCGTCTATGTCGGCGGCGCTCAGGGTGGCGTTTACCGGTCCCTGAACGGAGGGACAACTTGGGAGCAGCTTCTTGTGGGTGCACTGGGTTTTGCCATCGGAAGCATTACCGTGGATCCGACAGACTCGACCAGGGTACTCATCGGTACAGGTGAAGGTAACTTGTCGGCCGACAGCTAGTTCGGAGTGGGTGTTTACTTCGTTACCGGTGCTACCTCCAAGACTCCGAAGTTGAACGGTCCGTTCAACGTTACCTCTACCGGCGCCAATGCGTTCCTGAATCGAAGCATTGTGAAGATTCTGGTTGACCCTCAGAACAATAACATCGTGTTCTGTGCGACATCATCGGGAGTCGGCGGTTGGGCGCCCAAACCGGAACCACTTTGCCGCCCCGGGGTCTTTATCGCTCGACGAATTTCGCCAGCGCCAATCCCACGTTTGATCAATTGGCAGTGGGTCCTGGCACAAACGTGATTTGCACAAGTGCTGCCATGGATCCGACGAATCCTGACCATGTGGTCTGCAGCCTTTTCGGCCAAGTCACCGATTCAGAGGGGCACAATCTTCAAGGCGGCTTTTACTATTCCACGAACGCGACGAGCGCAACACCGACCTTCACGCTCGCGACAGTTACGCGTGGCCCAGTCATCGGGCACAATTTGGCGGCCTTTGTCAATGTGAAGCTCGACATTTCCCCGGATGGCCAAACAATTCTGGCGGCAACCGACGAGTACGCTACCAATCAACTGGACCAAGGCCTTCTCCGTAAATCGACTGACGGCGGCCAGACTTACACGACAATTCTGAAGGCTGCGGACGGGTTTGCAGGCGGTCAGGGTTTCTACAACGTAGCCATCGCTATCGATCAGAGTAACCCACAGAATGTTTACCTGGCCGGGACGCTAAGCTCGACCGGCGTTGATCCCGATGGACCTCCCGGGCACGGTTACATGTACATTGATGGCCAAGTGATAGCGAACCCAGGTCCTCCGAATCCTCAAGCAACGGGTCACGGTCCTATCAACGGTGGCGGAATTTTCCAGTATTCAACCGACGGCGGCACGACTTTCACGCCGAGCGTGTACGGATTACACGCGGACAGCCACGCGATTGCCATTTCGAAGTCCGATCCGACAGTGCTCTATACCGGCAACGACGGCGGAGTCTGGACCACGTCCGGCGTGAAAGAGAAATGGAAAGACATCAATACAAAGGGATTCTCGGCGACCCAGTTCGAAAGTATTGCTGTTCATCCTACCAATAAAACGTTCAGCATCGGCGGCACCCAGGATAACGGAACCATTTTCTTCCGACCGGATGGCACCATTCGGCGCGCGGATTTTGGCGATGGTGGCTACGCCCTAATCGATCAGAGTGCGAAGAATACGGAAGAAGTCACGATGTATCATACCTACTTCAACGTGACCAACGATCTGATCGGTTTCGGCCGTGTGCTCAAGACGAGTTGCGCTGAGGAAGGAGAATGGTCTTTCCTTGGTATTTATACTGGCGACGTTGATCCCACAGTCCACTGCGACGGAACAACGGACAGGTTTAACGGCATACAAATCACCGACAGCGTGAACTTCTATGCCCCGATGGCTCTTGGACCGGGTACGAAGGGGAATCCCAACACGGTCTATTTCGGTACGGAGACATTGTATCGCTCAGATGATCGCGGCGATACGATGTTCCCGGCGAGCGCCGCGCCGATCGAGACTGGAGTCCCGATCAGCGCTATCGGAATTTCTCCAACGAGCGACAACATCCGGGTTGTAGGGCTGGATAACGGCGACGTCTATGCGACGGTTACGGGCAGCGCTCTAGTGAATCTGAATGTGGGACTTCCCGTGTACGTCACCCGCATTGTCATGGACCCAGTGAATCCTGACGTAGTGTACCTCTGCTACAACGGTTACCAGCTCACGGGCGCAAACAATATTCTGACGGTTGTGGAACTCACGAACCTTTCTGCGGCGGTGGCTAACCCGACCAATGCGAATTTCGTGCCGATGGGTCCACCAACTTCGTTTGCCACGTCGGTGAACGGTTTTGTGGTCGATCCGCTCAACACCCAGCACCTATTTGCTGCTACGGATCAAGGTGTTTACGCTTCGATGGACGGAGGCAATACCTGGGCTTTGTTTGGGACCGGGTTACCTGATGTTGAAGTGTTCGATCTTAAGTTGCAGAGCCCAGGGAGAATTCTCCGGGCGGCGACTCATGGTCTGGGCGTTTTCGAGATATCAATCTCCGGTCTGTAGGCCGTCAGGTTTTATAGCTGCGTCGCGTTAACCTTACCCGCCTGCTCGCTGAAATACCGCGGGCAGGCGGTTTGCTCGTGGAGCTCCCGTCCCGTACGGACGTGTCGGACTTTGCCGCGTCACTCAAGCAACCCCTTCAACTTGGCGTGTTGCAGCAGCATAATCGTTTTTCCGTCTTCGATCTCCCCGGTTTCTATCATCTGTAACGCCTGATCTAAACCGAGCTCGACTAGCTCGATCTCTTCGCCGTGATCGGCTACACCGCCACCCGGGCTCTTCCGTTGTGCCGAGGTATATGGGGCCGCAAAAAAATGGACCTTCTCGGTGACAGAACCCGGGCTCATATAAGCCGCGAATAGCTTGGTAACGGGTCCGAGGTGATAACCGGTTTCTTCTTCGGTTTCTCTCCGGATAGCGCTTTCCGGATCATCCTTTTCCAAAAGCCCGGCACAAGCTTCGATTAGCAATCCGTCCTCGCAGCCATTTACAAATGCCGGGAATCGAAATTGTCGGGTAAGTAAGACGGTCTTTTGCTCACGATTAAAAAGGAGAATCGTCGCGCCGTTTCCGCGATCATAGGTTTCACGAGTGACCGTTTGCCAAGAACCGCCTTGGCGGCGGATTTCCAAGGTGGTCTTCTTAAGAGTAGACCAATCGTCCGAGAGAACTTTTACCTCTTTTATTCTGATTCTGTCTTCCATTGTTATTGTTGTGTTGATTTGTATCGAGTTTTGTCCCGACGGGACTGGGGAGGAGCCGCTTTTAGCGTGGCAGTTCTATTGGATGGCAGCCATCGAAAGTCTTCGGGGTCAGACAGGCGGCTCCCGGGAATTATCCATCGCCGTGCAGCTCTATCGCGGGTGGTCCGAGCAAATGGAGACGATGGATGAAACATGACGCTGGGCTGTTCGCGGGGAGCCGCCTCTTTTCACCGTTTTTGGTCACAGCAAGCGTTGAATTAAAAGTAGCCAGATCATCTGGTCCGTGCCAAAGCGGCTCCCCTCCACAGCCCTTCGGGGCAAAATCCGACGAGCTCCGATCCTAACGCTCAACCGCTTCAATCTCGCCAATTGACAAATAGACCTGCTTGCCGGCACACCGCCCTAAGGTCTCCATCTCGTCCGCGCCACTCGATGGTCCACCGACTCTTAAAACCGCGTCCACTCGCTCTATCAGCCGCCGCGCGATGGGATGGAATATCTCGTTGAAAATTTCGTCTCCGATCTGTTTGGAGCCGGCAACCTCGATCAGCGGCAATGCGAGCGCTTCACCGGTTACGGGGATGTGCCCCAAACGGAATAGCTGCAAACCGGCCACAGTCATTATCTGCAGGTTGTTAGCGATCTTTTCCGGGTCATCGCCGGTGTTTGATCGGTAAGGTCCGGCAACCAGAATGAGGAGCGATTTATTTTTTGGCGGCATACTTGATTCGCCTCATCATGATGTGCAGTTAGTTGCTCGTATAATGATTTCTTGGTATCGGAGCCATCATTGTGGATGATACCTCCATGGATGCTCATTTGCTTCCGGACGTCCTAGTTTTCCTCAACGTAGTTCGATGTGGTTCTATCACTAAGGCGGCGAATCGGCTGAACATGGTACAGTCCAACGTCACCGCCAGAATTAAGAAGTTGGAGGATGCGCTCGGAGTAACGCTTCTCCGGCGGCACGCTCGAGGGGTCAAACTTTCCAGTGGCGGCGAAACGGTTTTGCCCATGGCGATGCGGCTGGACACGGTTCTAAATGATCTGGGATACGCATTTGGTCGCGGCAAACCGGCTAAAGAAGCTAGCCTTCGGGTCGGAGCGATCGAAACGGTCGCTGCCGTTCATTTACCCGGCTTGGTCTCCCGGTTCCTTGAAAAATCGCCCCATGTCGATGTTTCAGTACATGTAGGCAGCTCGTCGACATTGATTGACCAAGTTAAACGAGGCGAACTCGATGCTGCCTTTGTATCCCGGCCGTTCGCGTTGCCCGGCCTCCGTGAACACCAAGTCTTCACGGATAAGCTGGTGGTGCTCGCGCCCAACAAGGTGACCACAAGGAACGATCTCTTTGCCGTGAACCGCATCGGGCTAAAGGTCCTGGTCCAGCGCTTGGGTTGTTCCTACACGGAGAGATTGTTGATGTTCCTAGAGACCCGCAAGGTCCGCCCGGAGCGTATTATGGAAATGGGAACTTTGGAAGGCGTGATCGGATTTGTGGAAGCGGGTGTAGGCATCGCAGCGATGCCGGAGAGTTTTATCCGTCCGATCAGCAAAGGGAGAAAGGTAGTTCTGCTTCCGTTGCCTGGGAAAATGGCCACGCTGCGTACTTATGTCGTGGCATTGGAACGTACGGCATCGCCGTTGGTGAACGATTTTGTGGATCATTGCCAGGCGTGATGCCTCGTTCTTGGATTGCGTGCAGACCCATTGCGGGGAGGGATCGCGTCCGCGTCCGGCAGCTGCCGGATGATTGCCGAAGTGTTGTGATCGCGGACCAAATTACACCCTTGGGGGTGGCACGTCCTCGCGGCGCGCGGGGACGCGCGCCCTCCCCGATTTGCAACCTGGGAACGCGAGGACGAGAACGAAGCGCTTCGGACACCGCCGTCCTCACCCAACTCGCCGCTGCGACTTCGCGAACGTATCAAAGGCGACGGCAAGCACAATAATGATGCCGATAATGATCTGCTGGATATAAGCGGAAACATCCATCAGCACTAAACCATTGAGCAGCACGCCAATGAGTATAGTGCCAATGACAGTGCCAAAGATCGTACCGAGGCCTCCGAATAGACTGGTACCGCCTATCACTACGGACGCAATCACCGTGAGCTCGTAACCAGTGCCGGCGACGGCTTCGGCCGAGTTCAGGCGTGCTGAAAGGACGAAAGCGCCCAGACCAGCAAAGAAACCCATGATGACGTACACGCTGGTAGTAACGGCGCGGACGTTCAGCCCTGACAGGCGCGCAGCTTCCGGGTTGCCGCCGACGGCATAGACCTGGCGTCCGTAGCGGGTGTACCGGAGAACGATATGCGCGAGTATGGCGAAAGCGAGGAAGATGACGACTGGGACGGGTATCTGGTCGAAAATCTTTCCCTGGCCCATCCAGACGAAATTCGGTTCGAAACCGCTAATCGGGCCTCCGGCTGCGAATAGCAAAGCCCCCCCTCGGAAAGCCGACATGCCGCCGAGTGTAACCACGAACGGTGGAACCTTAAGCCTAGTGATAGCAAAACCCTGTACCCAGCCTCCAATAACCCCGACTGCGATCGCGGCAAGCGCGGCAAGATACCAGGGATTGCTCGCCGCCACCTCGCCCGCACCGACAGTGAACCGGTTAGAGAGGCCGCCCTTGGACACTGCCGCAGCGACTAACCCAGCAAAGGCGACTAGCGAGCCGATCGAAAGGTCGATGCCGGCTGTCAAAATGACGAAGGTCATCCCCACCGCGAGCAGGCCGTAGATAGAGACCTGGCGGAGAATATTGAAGAGGTTGAGCGGTGTCAGAAAACGCGGTTGGAACGCAGCGAACGCGCCCATCAAAACAAGCAGGAAAATGAGAGGCGCGAAGCGAGCCAGAAACCCAAAAATATCGAGTTTCGTCCGCCCCGGTGCAGCTGAGTGGGAGTCTTCGGTCAATGTTTCCATCGGTTAGATTGCCTTTCTCAAAAATGCACAGCTGGCAGAACGGTTTTGTAGCCCGCTATCAAGGATTGTTTTGTTTAGAGGCATCAGATTCTGAGGCATCAGATTTACGAGTTGCGCTCAAAGTCATCATCGACATCAGGATCTCCTCGGTTGCGTCTTCCCGTTTGATCTGGCCGGTGATATGGCCTTCCCGCATCGTGATAATGCGGTCGCTGACCGCAAGCACCTCGGGCAACTCTGAGGATATGGCGATCACCGCGATACCGGTTTGCGCCATTTCGAAAAGGAGATTGTGGACCTCAACTTTGGCTCCGATATCGATGCCGCGGGTCGGCTCGTCCACGATGAGCACCTTCGGCCGCAACGCCAGCCAGCGGGCAAGGATCACCTTTTGTTGGTTGCCACCCGAAAGACTGGCAATCAACTGTTCCGGACTGGCCATGCGAATATTGAGTTTCTGCTGATATTCATCCACCATGGCGCGTTCGGCGGTTTCATCGATAAACACGCCCCAACGCAGGATGTGCTGGTGCGATGCCATGCTGAGATTAGCGCGTACTGCCAGCGCCAGGAATAGCGCCTGCTGTTTCCGATCCTCCGGTACCAGCCCGATTCCGTGATGGATTGCATCCTTGGGCGAACGAATACGGACCTGTCTGCCGTCTATGATAATCCGACCGGAATCGAATTGGTCGGCTCCAAATATGGCTCGAGCCATTTCCGTCCGTCCGGCGCCTACTAAACCGGCTATCCCCAGGATCTCACCCTTGCGCACTTCGAAGCTGACGTCTGCGAGTACCGTGGCGCTCTGATCCCGGGCATTACCGCGCCGATTCAGGCCTTCAACCCGCAGTACGACATCGTTTCCGGTCTCCCGGTCCCGATGAGCGAACAATTCTTTTACCTCGCGGCCAACCATCAGCCGGATGATGCCGTCAATCGTGATGTCAGCGATGGATCCGCTGCCAATCAGGCGTCCGTCTCGAAGCACAGTATAACGGTCACAAATCTGCATTACTTCTTCGAGGCGATGGGTAACGAAGATAATGCTGAGGCCGTGCGCCTTCAGTTCGCGAGCGATGCGAAAAAGCTTATCGACCTCTGCCGAGGACAAAGCCGATGTCGGTTCATCCATGACGATCAACCGCGACTTCATCGAGAGTGCACGCGCAATTTCCACCATTTGTTGCTCAGCCACGCTCAACCCTCGCACGATAGCCATCGGTTGTAGCTCGAGGCCGAGGCGCTTAGTGATCGCTCGCGTTTCCGAAGCCATTTTCGGCCAGTCGACGAAAACGCTCGGACCGGGTTCGCGCCCGATAAAAACATTTTCGGCGATCGTCATATTTGGAGCCAGGGTGAACTCTTGATAGATGGTGGCGATACCTCTGCGCTGCGCGTCATGAGGTGAAGCCATCACCACGTTCTCTCCTCCGAACTCAATCGTGCCGCTGTCAGGTTGCTGGGCGCCGGCCAGGATTTTGATTAGCGTCGATTTACCGGCTCCGTTTTCGCCCAGCAAAGCGTGAATCTCACCGGGGCGCACCTCGAGCCCGGCATCGTCTAGCGCCTGGACACCCGGAAATTTTTTCCGGATCGAGGTCATGCGAAGGAGGGGTGGTTCGCTGGCGCTCATTTTTGGTGGGGCGAGGCTCCGGAACTTTCCTTCCGGACGAGCAGGGCTGCCAAGGTTGTCGAATCTGTAGTATGCCGGGCCGCAGAGCTGCCGAGCCGTGGCCCAGCGTTCGGTATCGGCAAAGGATGGACGAGGCCAGATCGGACGCAGACTGCCCAATTCAAAGCGCTGGACGACGGCGGCGTGGTGGGCCCGCCTCGGCAGCGCTTTGACCCAAAACACAAAGTCTTCCTTCAATGTCGCATTCCCTGGGAAGTCGCCAAGGCCGTACCGGAGCCTCGCCCCACCGGCCTTGGGCATCGCCGCACCGGGGAAGAAAAGTCTATTTTACTTCGTTTAGTCGTTCAGCCTGATTGAGGTTGTCGCTGGTGATCGCGATCGGAGTGAGCAGCTTTACCGGTTCGGCCGGTTTTTTGCCGTCGCGGAGATAGGCAACCAGCGTATCCAGAGCGCCCTTAACCTGCCCGCCGGGCATCTGCTCGATCGTGGCTGTCATGTTACCAGCCTTGATCTGGCCTAACGCTTCGGGGAGAGCGTCGAACCCGATGAGTTTTACCTTACCGACGAGGTTACGCGCTTTGAGTGCTTCAAGGGCGCCAAGCGCCATGTCGTCGTTTGCGCAGTTGATCACGTCTGGCGGCGTCTTCATACCGGCAAGGGCAGACTCCGTCATGCTCAGACCCTTTGCCCTATCGAAGGCGGCAGTATCTTCAAACACTATTTTGTATTTGTCTTTGGCTTGATCCAGAACGTTGTGCAGGCCCTTGTTGCGGTCGATAGCCGGACTCGAACCCGACTGTCCCTGGAGATTCATAACTGTGCAGCCGTTCGGAAACAGCTTTTCGATCAGCTCACCCTGCGCTTCGCCGCCTTTAACGTTGTCGGCTCCTACATGGGCAAGGATCCCAGGGACCTTGTTGACGCGGCGGTCGAACGTGACCACCGGAATCTTTGCGTCGACCGCTTCCTGTAATGCCGGCGCTAGAGCATCGGCGTCATTCGGAGAGATGACGATCCCGTTGACACCCTTTGTAATCGCTGCCTCGATATCCGCCGTTTGCTTGGGCGAGCTGACTTGTCCATCGGAAACCAGCAGGTCGATGTCGCCAAGCTTAGCTGCCTCTGCTTTCCCCTGGTTAATGCAGTGTACGAAGAACGGGAATGTCAGACCGGGAACAGACATCAAGATAGTTAAGTGTTTCTCCGCTGCCTGTGCGGGACCGAATGCGACTAACGCAAGCCCAAGAGTCGCCGATAGCCCAATTTTTCTGAAGTATCTCATAGGTGTTTTCTGACTTCTCGTCAGAATAAGTATTAGGGGGGTGTGCCTACGGGATTTAGAGATGTCCCGCAGAGCCAGAACGATGCTTCCATTCGAGTCGTGTTAACGTCAACACAAAATTGCTGCTTACGGCCGGACAGGTGGAGTCAATTGAAACCATTTTAAGAAAACAATTTCACCTAACTCGCCGGTTCTGGTGGGAGGTAAGACGAATACGAGTGGAGGGGGATGGGGTAAACAGTTTCTCCGTTGATCAGTTTACATAAAGGCCGCGCAAACCATTGCGCAATCGATTGCGGTCAGGTTTAGGCTTTTTTCCTGCAAGTGTCAACGGTCATCGTTAACGATCGTAAACTCGAACCACCGAGTACAATCGTTTGCCCGGTGATGAAACGGCAAAGCGTGCCTTTGCCGGCTTGGCTCCCCGAAAACGCTCTTAAGCCTCGTATTGCGGGTACTGGAGTTAATTCCCTATCTGCTAGATTGGAGGTCGACGCGGTGAGCGCCGTCTTTGTCCCGGATCCCGAAGTGGATCTCTTCCTCGCCCAAGGAAGCATCTCCAACCCCCTAGTGTTCGCACGGTTGCAAATAGGGGAGGGCGCGCAGCCTGTCCGCCATAGCTTTAGCGACGGAGGATCCCCGCACGCCGCGAGGACGTGCCTTAACCCAAAGGTGTATTTTCGTCCGAGGTCAAGACACGTCCTCGACTTCGGCAACAAGCCGGATCGCGAGGATCCGACGTCGCCAACGCTTCTAAGAAAGACCTGCAGACAGAAGGCTATGTCGGACAGGCAGCGATCCCTCCCAGGCGATGGGGCCGCACTCATTCCGAGGAAGGAGCGTCTGGTGAGCCTATTGGTGGTTTGTCTTTTCTGGGCCTGCGAAAAGTAGTATGTGTGTCGCGAATACTGATCCGGCCCGATGCGTCGAAACCTGGCGACTCTTCCGACGTCAAAAGGTTGAGAGCACGCTCGGTTCAGAAGCGATTCTCTAGCAGCACCTAAATTAATGTTATGAAGTTTGTTATGAAGTTTAAACGGTTGTTATTTTCGATATCAGCCGCCTTGATTTTCCTGCTTTCGCCAAGCTCGAGTCTTGCCGGTTGGGGTGGCGGCTGGCACGGCGGAGGCGGTTGGGGCGGGCATGGCGGTGGTTGGCACGGAGGCTGGCATGGCGGCTGGCATGGCGGCTGGTGGCACGGTGGTTGGTGGCACGGCGGCCATTTTTATAATTGGGGTTGGTGGCCCGGCTACGGCTGGGGCTGGTGGGGGTGGGGCGGATGGTATCCCTACTGGGCTTGGGGCGAATATCCTTATGGCTACTGGAATGGCGGTTACGGAAGCTACGGCGATAGCGGAGGTTATGGCGATAACGGAGGTTACGGAGGCGGCCACGGTGAGCCTCCGGGCGCCCAAAGTGAAACCTCAGCGATTCAATCCAGGCTTGCTAACCTCGGTTTCTATCATGGCCCGATCGACGGCAAGGTTGGCCCGGGTACAGAAAGCGCGCTCAAAGCCTTTCAGGCACGACATGGCTTGAGAGCTTCAGGCCAGATTGATGACGAGACATTGAACGCTCTCGGCTTAGCACAAGGGCAATAAGTCGCTTGTAAGCAGGTACCCAGCGTCAGCCTTCTCCAGACTCACGCTAGTGGAAAAGGTCTGGCGCTCAGGGTCGAGCGCCAGGTTTGCCGGGAAGTCATAACAAAGTAATAACCCAGAGCCGAACGAATTCGGCCCTGGGCTATGATCTCTTACCCGTCGTGCCGGGCAACTCTAATGACCCAAATCGGTGTTTCGAAAGTTACTGGGCGGACGCCCAATCAAAGTCAGTGGCGCCGGGGTACGTTCTGATCCCCGCTTAGCGCCAGGAAGAACAAAAAAAGCGAAACCCCGGACAGAAAAATCAAAGCGCTCATTTGTTGGGAGTCGCTTAATCTCTGCGACTCGCTCCTTTCATTGTTATTTCCCCAACTCAAGCTCATTCGTTACTCGACGATCAGGGAGACAACGTTCTGGGTGGCCGGCAGAGTAAAAGTGAACCGCCGATGCTCGGCCGGAAGACCACCTGACAGGCTCTCGAGCCGGTCCGACAATCCGGCCGCCTCTAGTAACGTGACAATTTTGTCTAGACGACCTTGGTCGTGACTCGTTTGGTCTGCGATGTTGAAGTGGCTGCAGTCCATGATGTTAATCCGATCCTTTCTATATTGACTAGTTAGTCTAGTGCGCGTTCAAAAAAAGAGAGCCTTAAGCCGGTACTGATTCCTCTAGGTGAATCCCAAGGACCCGAGCAACACCTGGTTTAAGCCGCTTAAGTGTTTCCGGATCATTTCGGATCTTCGCCTGGGTTAAAACGCCGACAACAAAGCAATAAGCCTCCTTCGCGAGTTGGGCGGGATCCTCCGTCCTGATAGAACCCTCTGCCACTGCGTCCCGTATCGCCCCGGTCAGATAGCGAATCACTTGATCCGCGACTTCTTCCGTTTTTTTGCGAATCCCTTCATCCTGAGTACTGAGTTCGCATCCGACCGAGACGAAAGGGCAACCCAACACCCTGCCGAAGCTCTGATACTTCTCCATTTGATCGTTTACGAGCTGGTCACAATAATTCCCAAGTCTCACGAGAGGAGGCTCTTGCGACGAGAAAATTCTATCCATAGTGGGCCGCTTATTTTTTGCGTGCTCCTCATAAGCGGCGACCGTCAGATCCGACTTCGTCTTGAAGGCGTAATAGAAGCTCCCCTTATTAACGCCGGCCCGCTCACAAATGTCGTCGACACTGACTGACCCGTAGCTGTTCTCCCAGATCAGCTGGATGGCGGTGCGTAGGAGCTTCTGCCTGGTGTCACCTTCTCGTCTCACGCGACCAGCTTAGTTGACTGGTTAGTATAGTGCAAGGGTTTTTTTTCGGAAAAACGTGCCTATGAGGAGCATACACGCCGTTACCCGGGACCTCACAGAACCCCTGGTTTCGTTCTCGTCGTCGTCCTCGTCCTCGAGGGGCGATGGGCGCGCGACCGCGAGCGGTAAATCATCGCGCCTACTCCAAACCCGGATAGGACTTATGGGACCTATACGACTTATGGGACCGATTGGACCCCAAACGATCGAGGACGAGGACGACGACGAGGACGAGAACGAAGTGTCAGGGACGCCGGGTTCGCCGATCCGAACCCATTCCTTTTTAAGGTATCTCAACATTCATTGACCTACCCATTGCTCCTTCCCGGACCCTCGCTAAACTCTATCCACTCATGAAATACCGCAGACTCGGTAAGACTGGTTTTGAGGTTTCAGAGGTCAGCCTTGGGACTTGGCAAATCGGTGCTTCCTGGGGGTCGATCTCCGAAAAAGACTCAATTGAGCTCCTACATGCCGCTATCGACAACGGCATCAACTTCTTCGATACCGCGGACGTGTACGGAGATGGGCGTAGCGAACGGCTGATCGCTCAAGTCTTGCGCGATCGGAAGGAGAAAGTTTACGTGGCGACAAAAGCCGGCCGGCGCCTTCAACCGCACGTGGCAGAGGGATACAATGAAACAAATCTGAGCGCGTTCGTTGAGCGGAGCCTCGCTAATTTGCAACGCGAGACGCTCGATCTTGTTCAGCTTCATTGCCCACCAACGGACGTCTATTATCGACCCGAGGTCTTTGAGGCACTCGATAAACTAAAGCGGGCAGGGAAGATTCTGCACTACGGGGTCAGCGTGGAAAAGATCGAAGAAGCGATCAAAGCAACGGAGTTTCCCGGAGTGGCGACCATCCAGATCATCTTCAACATCTTCAGGCAACGGCCGAAGGAAGTATTCTTCCCGCTCGCCCAGAAGCGCGATGTCGGCATTCTGGTCCGGCTACCATTAGCGAGCGGGCTGCTAGGGGGTAAGATCACGAAGCAGACTCAGTTCGCGGCGGATGATCACCGCAGTTACAACCGAAACGGTGAACAGTTTGATCGAGGAGAGACATTTTCGGGCGTCGATCTCGATATTGCCTTGGACGCGGTGGAAAAGGTGCGCGAGCTGGTTCCACCCGAGGTGGGCATGCCAAAGTTCGCTTTACGCTGGATTCTTGATCACGAGGAGGTGAGCTGTGTCATCCCGGGCGCCCGAAATGGTACGCAGGTGATTGAGAACATAAAAGCGGCTGAAGTACCGCCACTTGGCTCCAGCCAGAGTGTCGCCCTGGCGAACATTTATCTGAACCAGATCCGTCCATTGGTTCATCAGCGTTGGTAGAAAAGGCGCGCTACCGTTCAACCGGGAGGGCGCGCGTCCTCGCGCGCCGTCAGGGCGTCACCGAAGCCGGGGGCGCCGAAATGACAGCGGGTTTAGCAACGCTAGTCGCTTCGGCCGCCGCGGATCGCGAGGACGCGATCCCTCCCTTCGCAGTCCTGTAATCTTTTCTCCAGGAATACCTTTTCGGACTTGAGATCGGTGAGTTTGATCGCCTGGCGAAAATGTTCGGCCGCTACTTCGAATTGGTTTAGGCGAAATTCGAATTCTCCGAGCACCGCATAAAGCAGATAATAGGAATCCAGTTGTCCGCTCTTTCGGATGGCTTCGATTGCCGCAATGCCTGCCTTGGGCCCGTTGACGTTGGCAACGGCAACAGCTCGGTTGAGTGCGATCACTGGCGAGTCATTAATCGTCACCCAATGATCATATAAGGTTAAAATCTTCCACCAGTCAGTCGACTTATAATCGGCGGCCGTGTCGTGGCAGGCTGCGATCCCTGCCTGGATATGATACTCGGTGATTTCGTCGCCGGCAGCGGCCAATCCTAATTGCAGGATTCCGTGCTCTATCATGTTCCGATTCCAGAGCGACCGATCCTGCTCTTTAAGACGCAGAATATTTCCCTCCGAATCTACCCGGGCACGGAGCCGAGCTCCATCCAGCAGCATTAGAGCAATCAGCGCGTGAATTCGAGGTTGATTCGTCAGTGGATGTTCCGCGAGCAACGTCGCGAGACCAATTGCTTCAGAACAAAGATCCTCTCTAACCAGATTCTCACCGCTCGATGCCTTGTACCCTTCATTAAAGAGCAGATACAAGGTCTGTAGGACACCGTCCAACCGACCAGACAGGTCTGAACCGGATGGAATCTCAAACGCAATATGCAAATCGCGGATTCGCTGTCTGGCTCGAGTCAATCTTTTGGCGATCGCGGCCTCGGTGGTGAGAAAGGCGATCGCGATTTCGGTAGTACTGAATCCGCAAAGAGTTTTAAGAGCTAATGCGGTTTGCGCTTCGGGTGGAAGCTCGGGATGGCAACAGGCAAACATCAACCGCAGACGTCCGTCTCTGATTTCAGTGTCGAAAATCGGAGAGTCGTCCCCAGCAGGATCCGAAGACCATTGATCGATGAAGGTAATAATCTCGGTTTGTTTATCCCGAAACGTCTTCTCCCGACGAATCAAGTCCAAAGCCAGATGCTTTGCGGTCTGAGTGAGCCAGGCCGCTGGGTTGTCCGGGATTCCGTAGTAAGGCCACGTCTGCATGGCACGGACCAGCGCCTCCTGAACTACGTCCTCCGCTAGCTGCAACCGTTCGATCCCGAAGATACCGGTGAGAACCGAAACTAACTTTCCGGACTCGTGGCGAAAAAAATGTTCTGCCAACCGGGAAATCTCGCCGGTTGGAGTTTGCGGTTCATTGTTCGCCGTTCCTTGTTCACGGTTCACTGTTGTCGTCCTTCTGTTTTAGCCCGCGTTTGGGTTCTATGCCTCGTCGCTGTCGTCCATAAGCGGCATACGCGAGAACCGCGAACGATGAACCGTGAACCGTGAACGGCGAACATTTCAAATCGGTCCGCGGCCCATATCTTCACTGATCGGTCTTATCTCGACGCTCATTCCGCAATCTAACCCTGGGCACTCCTTCGCGATTTCCGTCGCTTCGTCCAGGTCGACCACGCGTAGGAGGATATATCCTGCGACTGCTTCTTTGGATTCCGTGAACGGTCCGTCCACTACCATTAGTCCCTGTTTTCCGGCAACGATCTTGCCGTCATTAACTAGCGGTTGGCCGAGCTTCGCCTTTCCGTCAGCGGTCAATCGATCGAACCAGACGGTCCACCGGCTCAGGGTTTGCTGAATTTCCTCTGATGAAAGGCCTCTGTCCCAATCGGTTCCCCGGAACAACAATATAAACGGAGAAGTGGCGGTGTCAGTGCTCATGGCAAGTTCTGCGCCTACTAGCAGGTCTAGTTAGTTGCAGCCGCTAAGCCAATCCGGTCCATCGCTGAACACTGCTCGATGACCGGGCGCACCTCCACAACCAGACCATACTTGAGGGCCGGACATTCCTTGGCGATCTCCACGGCTTCCTCCTCACTCGCTAGCAGCAGGAAGTAGCCACCGATTGCTTCTTTTGATTCCGCGAATGGACCGTCAACCACTGCCCCCTGTTTCCAGGTGATAATCTTGCCTTGATTAGCCAGCGGTTGAGCTGATCTGATTTTGCCTTCTTGAGTCAACCGGTTGAGCCAACTCGTCCATCGAGTCATGACCTGTTGGACCTCCTCCGGCGATAGACCGCGATCCCATCGGGTCCCTTTGAATAAGAGCATGTATTCAGAGCTAGTAGTGGACGTGTTCATATTTGATTTGGTTCAGTTTGTCGCACGTCGTCCAGGAGTTCCAGTGCAACCTCCAACTCGCGGCGTTTTCTGGCTTCGCGACGGACCACAACTGCGAAAAACTGGGCCCAAAACTCGCGTTGTTCGTCTGGGGAAAGGTCTTCGTTCATGGGTGCCTCTTCAGCGCAATTCGGGTAACAACGTAAACGACGGATTTCGTCCCTAAATAAAAGAGAGAAACGACGCACAAAACGATGATTGCCAATCGCAGTTGGGCGAATCTCGAGAGTGAAAACCCTACGCTTGTTCCAATCACCGCGTAGCCGGCTACACAAGCCGGACACTTCGGTATCAGAGCCAGAATCGCGGTGGGAACGATCCACCCGACGAAGTTGAGAAAACGGTTCACGAAGTGAGATCGTTCCGCACTCGGCATGGACCCATTGCCCGTTGGCGAATCATCTTCGGCGTCAGGTTCCGACTCCAGAAAACCGGAATCGCTATCCCGTCCGGGTTCTACGTCCGGACGAATTCCGCAGTTACAAGGTCTCATGGCCGTTTGTTCCCGCTCCTTGATCCTCATACCGGTCATGATGCCGGACCCAATCCATCAGATTGTGTGCCGGTCCATTCTCGTTGCGACCCTTTGGCAAGTGATCGAGATAGCCGTACACGCCTCCCACTAACTCACTGCCGCGGGCGTAGGCGGAATAGGTGTGGAAGATCTTACCGGCCGGGTTTCGATAAAACATACTGGTGCCCGGCAACTCATCTATGGCGAAGTCCTGGGTTTTGTAATTGTAATAGGCCTTGCCTCGGGCGATTTCGTCCTGGGTGAAGGACACATGATAATCGAAGTTAAAATCACTTCCGTACGACGAAACCCACTTGAAGGCCCATCCCATCCGTTTCTTAAATGCCTCGATCTTAGTTAACGGTGCACGAGAAACGACGACGAATGCGACATCGTGATGCTCCAGATGTACTACGATCCCATCGTAGTGATCGGCTCCGAAGGAACAACCCACACAGCCTTGTTCCCAGTCGGGACCCAGCATGAAGTGAACCACGATTAGTTGGCTCTTATCGCAGAACAAATCTGCCAGCGTCTGTTTCCCCGTGACTGTGTCGAAAAGGTAAGCCTTTTCGACCTTAACCCATGGCAGAGCGCGGCACTCTGCAAAAAGCCGGTCTTTTCGTCGAGTGAGGTCTTTTTCCTTTTCCAGCAAGGTCTTACGAGCTTCTAGCCACTGCTCTCGGGAAACCACGGGGTGAATGGAGAGATCTTCCGCCGATTCGAGTATCTGTGCTTCTATCGTCGTCATATCGTTGTTCTTTGATTCCTGGCGTTTGTTGAATGGTTTCGTTTTGGATTTCAAAGAAACGACGAATCAGAACTGTCGTTTTGGACAGGCTGGTCGATTTTTTTGGGCTGAATCTGGACGATTCCGGCGGTCATCCGCCGAAGGCCTGGAGGGGAGCCGCTTCGCAACGCGGCAGTTCTACCGAATGGCAGCAGGCGGCTCCCGAGCACGGCCTCAGAGCTAGGCAGTTCTATAGCGGCTTTGCAAGTCGGTGCCTATTCCAGGCGCGTCATCCTGCATGGCAAACGCTGGGTAGTTCCCGGGAGCCGCCTGTTGCCATCCGATAGAGCTACCACCCTACAAAGCGGCTCCCCTCCAGGCGCTGGGCGTGCGACACCGCAGTGTTATCAGGAGGACGGGAACGATTCACCTGGAGCGCTGTTTTGCTCGTTCCCGGCATTGTCGGCGTTCCCGGCGCTGTCGGCGTTGTTCAACCCGCCTGAGCCCGCAAAATCTGGATCAGAAGCCGTAAACGTTCGGCGACATCCTGTGATTCCAGGAGTTTTTGTCGTGGCGCCGACTCATTAACAAAAGCAGCTCCTACCACGTCAGCCAGGACTTCCGGGTTATCGATCTGATGCATCTGCTCCAGCAGATTCGCCGGCAACGGCAGCCCAAGTTGTTGAATCCGCACACAGAGTTCCTTGACTTTCTCGCTTAAAGCATCTGTTTCAACCGCGTTCCCGATTCGAGATTCGATTAGTTCGATCTCAGCGATCCGAAAGGGTTCCTCTTGGGTCCAATCCAGGATTTTAACCCGGGCCAAGCCTTGTAGAACCAGATTGGAAGTACCGTTCTCATTACCAACGCAAGCGCGGATTAACCCTACCCCGGCAACTGAACGCAAGTCTTCAACTCCTTTAGGTTCACGTATACCTGCTTTTGCTGACGCAACAGAGAACATTCGCTCTCCAGTCAGGCAATGGCTTAACATCTGTCGATATCGGTTCTCAAAAATATGGAGCGGAAGCAGCGAATGCGGGAATAGCACCACATTCGGGAGCACCATTATAGGAACTTCGCGTGGGATACGAATCACGAGATCAAGTCAGGCGAGGTAACCGTCGAGTGAGTTGATCAACATCCTTGTCTCCCCGGCCCGACAGATTGACCACTACGATTTGGTTTTCAGGCATTTCGTGAGCGTGCTTCACGACGTAAGCCAGCGCATGCGTCGATTCTAGAGCAGGCAAGATGCCTTCGGTCTTGGCCACGAGTTGGAACGCCTCTAGCACCTCATCGTCCGAGGCAAAATCGTAATGGACGCGGCCGATATCGTGTAGATAACTGTGCTCGGGCCCTACCGCAGCATAGTCAAGACCCGCCGAAATTGAATGGGTCAGCTGGATCTGGCCATCTTCATCGGAGAGCAAGTAGGTCTTAGTGCCTTGTAGCACGCCTAACCGCCCACCCTGAAACCGAGCTGCATGTTGCCCGGGTAAAATTCCCGTTCCGCCTGCCTCTACACCGACCATAGCGACGTTTTCATCCTTCAGAAATGCATAGAACAAACCGATCGCGTTACTGCCTCCACCAACACAGGCCACCAGTAGGTCCGGAAGCTTTTCTTCAACTGCAAGAATTTGCCGGCGCGTTTCGTCCCCGATCACTCGATGGAAATCCCGTACCATCATCGGATAGGGATGTGGTCCGTAAACAGTGCCTAAGAGATAGTGGGTTGTGCGCACATTTGTCACCCAATCGCGCATCGCTTCGTTGATCGCCTCTTTTAAAGTGGCCTGTCCGACCGTAACCGGAACGACTTTGGCTCCCAGAAATTCCATCCGCGCCACATTCAACGCCTGGCGTTTCATGTCGGTCTCCCCCATGTAAACGACGCATTCCAGGCCGAATCGGGCAGCAACGGTGGCGGTGGCTACCCCATGTTGGCCGGCGCCGGTTTCGGCGATAAGTCTTTTTTTGCCCATTCTCACCGCCAATAGGGCTTGCCCAACAGCGTTATTGATTTTGTGCGCTCCGGTATGAAGCAAATCTTCGCGCTTAAAATAGATACGTGGCCCACCCAGCTTTTGGGTCAATCGCTCTGCGAAATAAAGTGGAGTAGGCCGGCCACAGAAAGTGCGTAGCAGCTCTTCCAATTGCCACCGAAATTGTGGATCTTTCTTTGCCCGCGCATATTCTTCTCGAAGTTGTTCAATCGCAGGCATCAAGGTTTCTGGCACAAAAACGCCGCCGAAAACTCCGAAGCGTCCCCGCTCATCCGGCAGTTGGCTGAAATTAATCTGTACGTTCGGTTGCATGTCGCGGAATGCAGCGACGCACGCTTAAGGGCGGGAATCAAGTGCGAAAGGGTGGAGGGCGGTGGGGCGAGACGGCGAAAGGGCGAAGGGGCGAAGGGGCGACCGAGGCCCAGCCTTGGTGGGGCGAGGCTCCGGAACAGACGCAAAGATTGCCGAAGGCGCCTCACGTTGCCCGCATTGCCACGGATTAGGGCCTAAGCGCTGCCGAGCCGATCCCACGTTGGGCCACCCCTAAGAAACCAAGCGACCAACTCGAACCCTATTCCGGCTGCTTACCGCTGGGTCGGCTCGGCAGCGAGTCGATCTTGCTCCCGATGTCGTCCATTCCCACCAGATGCTTCGCGAATACAATCGGCCGTTCCGGAGCCTCGCCCTACCAGCGCTGGGCTTGGGTCGCCCCTTCGCCCTTTCGCCCATTCGCCGTTTCGCCTTCCGCGAGCAACGCATCCAGACTCTTCCGATGCGGTGTCGGCATAGGAAGACCGGCAAGATCTTTGATCGGGTGATAACAGTTATCAGGCGCTAACACGACTGGGGCCGGTCCAGAGAAAACCTGCAGGTGAATGAGGAATCGGGTTACCGAGTGCCGCATCTGAAAGACCGGGATTTCGTCGCTTTCCACCTCATCGGCCAACGGCAATGTCCACATCCCTTTCCATCGGGGACCGGCACATTTTCTAAGCAGGACATGATCTCCACGACGAATCCACCTATAGTTTTCTTGCCTAGGCACTACTTCGGCCTTGGCGCTCTTGCGAGGAATTCTCTCTGGACTCTGAGCCCGGCAATGCGTCCGAACCGGGCAACTTTCACAGGCTGGAGCCCGCGAAGTACAGATCAGTGCTCCTAGCTCCATCAGCGCCGAGTTGAATGTCCCGGGTTCCGGACCCGTAACCAACCGCTCGGCCAGTTCCCAGAGAGTGCTTTTGCCGGGTTCGCGGTCGATAGGGATGACAAGGTCGATCAGACGAGCCAAAACCCGGCTTACATTCCCATCCAGGATAGGAGCCGGCAGATTAAAAGCGAAACTGGCAACTGCGCCCGCCGTGTAACGGCCGATACCCGGCAATTTCAGGAGAGCATTTACATTACGAGGCAGTTCGCCGCCGCAGTGCTCCACAACCCAGCGAGCGCACTTGTGCAGGTGCCGGGCACGGGAATAGTATCCCAGTCCTTGCCATGCACGAAGCACATCGGTTTCGTCAGCATGCGCCAGTGACTCCAGAGTTGGAAACAATTCAAACCAGCGATCGTAGTACGGAAGGACTGTAACCACCTGGGTCTGCTGCAGCATCATTTCTGACACCAGAATTCGATAGGGGTCTGTGGTCGTTCTCCACGGGAGGCGCCTGCCATTAAGCCGATACCAAGCTATCAAGGACGCCCGAAACCGCGTGCTTTGCAGCTCAACCTGATTCATGCTCAGCGGGTGACTTCGTTCACGTTACCTTTAAGCGCCACCCAAGCCGAGAAACTAAGAGAGCTATTGGCAGAGCAAGGCTTTGAGTTCATCAGCCGCCCATACATGCTCTTTTTCGCCAGCAAAGGCAAACTCTCCATCGCGGTGTACGAAAAGGGCCCGAAGGTTGTCGTTCAAGGAAAAGGAACCGAGGATTTCGTTAAATTCGAGCTCGAGCCGAAGATCACAGGAGAGGCCCGGCTTGGGTACGAAGAGGTTTTGCAGCCTGCGATGTTCGAGCCCCACTTCGGGATCGACGAAAGCGGAAAAGGCGATTTCTTCGGTCCGTTGGTGATTGCCGGCGTCTTTGTTGATCGGTCGATCGCGCGGCAGCTACTTGATGCGGGAGTTATGGACAGCAAACGGATCTCGTCGGACCAAAGGATCATGCAGCTGGCCGAACTGATCCGCAGCACTCCTGTTATCAGCACTAACGTAGTCTTGATTGGCCCCGAAAAATACAACGAATTGTATGAGCGTTTTAACAATTTGAACGATCTGCTTGGCTGGGGTCATGCCAGGGTGATTGAAAACCTTTTAGGGGAACGACCGGACTGCCCGCGGGCGCTATCTGATAAATTTGCGAACGAGCGTGTAGTTCAGCGCGCTTTGTTGTCCGCCGGGAGCAAGATCAACGTGGAACAACGTACTAAGGCGGAGTCTGATATTGCGGTCGCGGGGGCTTCCATTCTGGCTAGGGAAAAGTTCGTCCGCTGGTTAGACCGGAAAGGTAAAGACCTCGGGATCACTCTGCCAAAGGGAGTCTCTGCCGGGGTCAAAGCCGCTGCCAGAGCGATTGTGGCCAAACACGGAGAGGAAACTTTGCGCCAAGTCGCGAAGATGCATTTCCGGACTGCTGGGGAGGTGATTTCCACGCCGTGAAACCGGAGCGGTACAAAGTGCCCTACTTCCGACCTCGTGAAAGGCAAGACTCGTGCCAGATCGTCGCTGATTGCCCACCGCAAACCGCGTCGGTCCCCTTAAATACAAGGGTTTCCAGCGTCTTTGAGTTCTCCAAATCATAGGGATGAAATGCGATAATCCCTTGCCTCACCCCCGTTCTTGTAGCTACTTTGACTTAATTCAGTCCCGAAGTTAACGGAGTTGAGCCTCCGGGACTGACGGTTGCTAGGCGACCGCTAATGCCAGGATAGACGAACGATCGAAAGGAGTTCAAATGCCAAACCTAACGAAGCGGGAGATCGTTGTAAGAATCAGTAACGATACAGGCTTAGTCCAACATCAGGTCTTCGACGTCGTCCAACGGACGCTAGACCTGATCACAGACAGCCTGGCCCGAGGCGAGGATGTAGAGTTAAGAAACTTCGGTATATTCGAAGTACGACTGACGAAGGAGCGGGTTGGAAGAAACCCGAATCAGCCAGGAAGTAGCTTCAAGATCCCCCCTCGTGCGACGGTCAAGTTTAAAGCGGGAAAAGTAATGCGGCAGAAAGTCGCTAAATTGTCACCCGCTCTTCGCCAGGCCGAAGCCTTGAAGGGTGCACCCGTGTAGCCACGTCAGGTTTACCTGATAAAGTGGCTCGCTCCTGTAGCTGAAGGCCCCCCGCCCTCTTTAGCTATCCTGGCCGGAGCTGTTGCAAGCGTCCCACTGCTTAAGCAGGGTTTCTATAGCTGGTGACACGGTTGGCTGCTTTTCGGGGCGTAGATGGAACTGAGATAGACTTCGGTCAACCCGCGGTTTCTTGCTTCTTCCCTTTTTTTCGCGAAGCTGCTCGGCTTTCATTTCATGACGAGTCTTATTCTGGGCCTGAGCTTCTAACTCTTCCACCAACAAGCGCCGGGCAAAGAATCGATTCAAAGCCTGGCTTCTCTCCCGGTTGCAGCGCACCCTGATACCAGTCGGCCGATGGAGGATTGTGATAGAGGTTCCGCGGAAACTCTCTTCGAGGTCCCTTTCGTGGCAACCCAAGGCATCCATCTTGCTCTGCAACGCCCTGGCTTTTCGTTCTGAGACGGGAAAAACAATCACCAGCTAATCCCTTACCCTGAGCGCGACCATACAAATAGCAAGTTAGATTGAGAGTATAAGTTGAGACCTTTCCGTATCAATATCGTTAAAATCCTGTGATGGTGTTTGCGCCATTCTAGACTAAGATTAACGCCGCCATGTCTTCTGAACTTCTCACCACGAATCGTAAGGCCCTGACCATTAATCTGGCTGAGTCTAAATATGGGACGTTCGCCGAAATCGGAGCTGGACAGGAGGTTGCACGCCATTTTTTCCAGGCGGGGGGAGCCGCCGGCACAGTGGCGAAATCGATCTCCGCGTATGACATGAAATTCAGCGACGCGATCTATGGCAAGTCCGCTCGCTATGTTTCCCGGGAACGACTCGGCTTGATGCTAGAGCACGAGTATGAGTTACTGCTGGAACGCCTCAAAGCCCTGCGGGGCGATCAAACGGAGTTTTTTGTTTTTGGCGACACGGTGGCGGCCAGAAATTTCAAGGGCACGAACGAATGCCATGGATGGCTGGGAATCCGGTTTCAGGGGCAGCCCAATTCGGAGCCGAGCGATATCGTGATGCACGTTCGGATGTGGGACAAAGAAAATCTCCTGCAACAACAGGCCTTGGGCATCATCGGCGTCAATCTGATTTATGGCGCTTTTTTTTATCTAACCGATCAAGACAAATTTATTCAATCCCTGGCTGATAACCTTACCGTGGATCGGATTGAAGTCGATATGATCACCTTCAGCGGCCCGCTGTTTGTGAATGTCGACAATCGGTTAATGAGCCTGAAGCTGGTTGAGTATGGGCTCACCAATGCGGTGTTGTTCAACCCCGATGGCGCGGTGATGCAACCATCCGAAGTACTGCACAAGAAAACGATCGTCGTCGAAAGAGGCAGTTTCCGCCCAGTTACCCTGGTGAACGACGATATGCTCAAATGCGCGCTAGCTCAGTTTTTGCAGGAACCCGCTGTGGTGGGTAGAGAAACCGTGGTCTTGATGGAGCTGACGATGCATAATTTGCTGGCCTCAGGCAATCTTGACCACGAAGACTTCCTGGCGAGAGTAGATACTCTCGCCGGCATCGGATACAATGTTCTGATCTCGGGTTATTTTGAGTTTTTCCGGCTTACTTCCTACTTGCGCCGTTATACGAAGGAAATGGTTGGGGTTGTAATGGGCATAAATAACCTGCTGGAGATCTTTAATGAGAAGTACTACGACAGCCTCGATGGCGGCATTCTGGAAGCGGTGGGCCGTCTCTTTAAAGGGTCGACCAAGCTCTATGCTTACCCCATGAGAAAGAGCGCCTACGACCGTTATTGCCTAAAGGCTGATTGTCCCGTGCCGGATTCCAAGGCTCTGGCACTGCCTACAGATGTCTGGATCAATGCGACCAATCTACAGGTCGCGCTTAATCTCAGGAATCTTTACGCTCATCTTATGGAGAACCGTTATATTGCTCCTATCGTCGGCTTCGATCCCTCGATTATGGACATTTTCTCGCGTGACGTCCTGGCTAAGATTCAAAACGGCGGGAGTGGCTGGGAGAGCGCTGTACCAGCAAAAGTAGCGGCTCTAATTAAGGAGCGGCATCTATTCGGCTACCAAAAATCGTCCGCGCGCGAGCTCCATCCGGTTTAATCCAGAGATGGAGCATCAGTAAGAAGAGGTGGATAATTCTTTAGGAAGTTACAGGTTGAAATCAGTCTTGCTCCGATTGGTCAATCATCATTTCCTAAGTCGTAGCCAGGTAGTCCGACTACGCTTTAGTTGATGAACCCCCTAGAACAACGCATCGGATATAAGTTCCGAAACTCGCTGCTTTTGGCCGAAGCGCTCACTCACCCGAGCCTCGGCCATGAAACACAGCGACATCATTTCGATAATCAAAGGCTGGAGTTTCTCGGTGATGCAGTGCTCCAATTGATCTTTACCGAGCATCTCTTCCGACTATTCCCGCATTTTAGCGAGGGACAGCTTACCAAGCTGCGGTCGCGTCTCGTCTCGCGCGAAGGTCTTAAGGTTCACGCCTTGAGTATCGGCTTGGGCACTTATTTGATGATGGGTCGAGGAGAAGAGGCCAGTGGCGGCCGGGAAAGAGCCTCGATCCTGGCGGACGCCTTCGAAGCGCTAGTGGGTGCAATGTACCTCGATAGCAACCTCGAGGTCGTACGGCGTTTTATACTTGAGGAAGCACACGAAGACATCCAACGCCTGGCTTTACAGCCTTTAGAAGTGAATCCTAAAGGCCAGCTGCAAGAGATTCTACAAGCGATCTCGGCTAAAAGCCCGGTCTATGAGATTATTTCGCAAACCGGACCCGAACATCAAAAACTGTTTATCGCTAAAGTGATTTGGGACAACGCCGAGCTCGGTTCCGGCGAGGGTTCAAGTAAGAAGCAGGCCGAAACGGCTGCCGCCCTGGCCGCTCTGCGATCGCGGCTCTGGGAAAAGGACTCTTCCGCCGCTGCTACCCCAGAAACGGAATCGGCCGGTTCGTAGAGCGTAGATACACCAGGCCGACTCCAAGCAGGAAGAACACAACTGGCGGTGTCCAAGCGGCTACCAGCGGGGAAACTCGTGAACCTGCTCCTAACGCGGCAAAAATTTGTCCCGCGCCGAAAAGCGCTAGAAACAGAAACAAGCCTGCTGCCACACCCCCAAGCGCGCCGCGCCGGGAGAAAATGACACAAAGCGGGCTGGCGATTAGCACTACCACCAGAACATTAACCGGCACAGCAAAACGGTCCCAAAACTGGGTCCGATATTCAGCCAGTACGCTGCTAGGAAAATCCGAGTTGACCCTTAAGTAGTGCTGAAGCTCAGGCACTGTCATCATCCGGCCGTTGAGCGCTGAGCTACCTAATTGCCAGATCGTTTCTGACCAATCTGGTTCTTCTTTTTTGTCGAAGAATTCTTCGTCCGTAACATTCCCGTCTGCATCTACATATGAGATCTTGCCGTCGTACAAGATCCACTTGTTTCCATGATGAATGGCGGATGCTGCGTACGCGACCCACTGGATAACCTCGTTGTCGTCCTGCTGGGTGATTTCCAAGCCTTTGACCTCGCTCGTTTTGGTATTGAGCAACTGGATAAACCAGATTCGATGCTGTCTCCGATTAACGTAAACGTGGCCATCCAGATACGTGACCTTAGAATGTCCCTTGGAAACTTCGTCCATCCGGTTGTTCATCACGTAGTACCCCGTAGGCGCCAACTCGTAATTCAGATATCCGCAGACGCAGCTGAGAACCAATCCAAAGACGATTAAGGGCATTAGCACTCTGGGCACACTTCTCCCGGCGCCCAGCATGGCCACGATCTCGTTTCGGCGCGACATCCTGGTCAGGACGTAGAGCAGACCCAGTAGGACTGCGAGCGGCATCCAGAGGACCAGCATGTACGGCACCTGCTGCAGGTAGTACAGTAGGATGACCCGGAACGAGAGGTGCAGTTCCGCAAACCTTGGGCCCTCGACGCCAAGCTGGTAGACCAACCAAATGCCCAAGATCCCGAAGATCGCGTAGAAAAAGAACAATAAAAAGTTCTTGAGCAAATAGCGATCTAAGAGTCCGAACAACACGGGGGTAAAATAGGAAGGAGTTGAAGGAGTTCAAGGAGTTGGTAGGGCGAGGCTCCCGAACGACCTAAACCGGTTAGCGGGGATACTGATGCCCTATTTTCTAAACGCGTAGTTACTACTGGTGACCCGCCGAGCCGTGTCCTGCGCGACCCACGGCTCGGCGGGCCGCTCGACATAGCGTCGCGAGATTCTGGAGCGGGAGCCCGGGCTTCGCGCCCTGTTCAAGGTTCTTCAGGAGCCTCGCCCTACCGAACTCCTTGAACTTCCCGAACTCCTTGCTGATTATGCCCGGGGGATATGCTTGCTAAACGAATCATTCCTTGTCTCGATGTGACCGAGGGCCGCGTCGTGAAAGGCACGAAATTTGTACAACTCCGGGATGCTGGTGATCCGGTGGAATGTGCAAAAGAGTACAATCGGCAAGGCGCTGACGAGCTGGTTTTTCTCGATATCACTGCCAGTTCTGATCATCGGAGAACAATGATCGATGTGGTGGAACGCACAGCCGAACAATGTTTTATGCCGCTTACCGTCGGGGGCGGCATTCGGAGTCTGATCGATGTCCGCGATATGTTGTTGGCGGGAGCAGACAAGGTGAGCATGAACACGGCAGCGATCCAACGGCCCACGCTGATCAGTGAAGCGGCTGAAGCGTTTGGTGTTCAATGTATTGTGGTGGCGATCGACGCCAAGAAAGAGCCCACAGGCGGTTGGAGGGTTTATACTCATGGCGGCCGCAAACCGACCGAGCTTGACGCGATCGAATGGGCCTTAACTGCGTCAAGGCTTGGCGCAGGGGAAATATTACTTACGAGTATGGATGCAGACGGGACTAAAGATGGTTACGATCTGGCGCTGACCGCAGCGGTCAGCTCAGCAGTCACGATTCCCGTCATCGCCAGCGGGGGCGCGGGTAGTTTGGAACATTTGGAGAAAGTACTTCGCGAGGGACACGCGGACGCCGTGCTGGCCGCCAGCATATTTCATTTTGGCGAGTATTCCGTAGCGGACGCCAAACGGTTTCTTTCCGAACATGGAATTCATGTACGGCTGTGAAAGAAGTTCGGTAGGGCGAAAACCTCGGCGCGCCGAGGACGCGACCATTACTCTTGGGCGGATCGCGCCGGGTTTGAGCCGCGCCGTGCGGCTAAGCTCATCCGAGATCGCCCTGAACCTGGATGCTTGGTTCGCGTCCGTCGAGGGAGAACGCCACACATCGGGTCGCGGCTCAAACCCGGCGCGGGAAGATCAAGTTAGAAACAATGCGCTCGGCGCGCCGAGGTTTTCGCCCAACCGCCCTTGAACTACCTCTGGGACCTTACCGCAGCCGCTGATCGCAGCGACCTGGCTGCACTCGCGGCGGAACTTCGGCTACCGATTTCGATTCTTCGGCTCTTGAGTCGCAGAGGATTTCAAGATGCCGAGGCGATTCGCAGTTTTCTATGGCCACGGCTTCGTGAACTGTCTGACCCCTTTCTCCTGGCAGGCATGAAGGCGGCCGTCGAGCGTATCTTTCAGGCGGTTGATCGACAGGAACGGATCGTTCTATACGGAGATTACGACGTTGACGGGATCACTTCGCTAACCTTGCTCGCCCGCGTGTTGCAAGCCTATGGAGCCAGTCCTGCTTTATTTCTGCCGATGCGGGTTGAGGAAGGGTATGGCTTGACGGCAGACGGTGTTTCCCGGTGTCTTCAAGCGCATCACCCTCAATTGCTGATTGCGTTGGATTGCGGCACCTCATCGGCTGAGCGCATCACGGAGATTGAAGCGACTGGAATCGACGTCGTGGTAATCGATCACCACGAGGTTCAACATGCCCCGCCTAAATGCCACGCCTTCATCAATCCGAAGACTGGGACCGACCACAGATATTTCTGTACGGTGGGGTTGGTATTCAAGTTATGCCACGCCCTACTCAAAGAGCGACGAATCCCCGATCTCGATTTGAAACAGTACCTCGATCTCGTTGCCATCGGCACCATTGCTGATCTGGTTCCGTTGGTCGCCGAAAATCGGCTCCTTGTCTATCATGGGTTGAAACAGCTCGAAACCACCCAGTGGGTTGGTGTTAAAACTTTGATGCGGGTCGCTGGAATCAACTTTCCGGTACGGCCGGACGATGTGGGGTTTCGCCTCGGGCCGCGACTAAACGCAGCCGGTCGTCTCGGCTTAGCGGAAGCTGCACTGAACTTACTCCTGACCTCCGACGATGACGTCGCAGCTTCTCTATCCGCCGAACTTGATCAACAAAATCGAGCTCGCCAGGAACTGGAACAACAGACGTTCGATGCCGCTTGCCGGCTTCTGGAACAGGATCCGGATTTGGCGTCTCATTGCGCGATCGTGGTAGGTGAGGCCGGCTGGCATCCCGGGGTGGTCGGGATTGTAGCGGCTCGTCTAGTTCGTCAGTATTATCGTCCGGCCTTGGTTATCGGATTTGACCAGGAAGGGGTCGGTAAAGGTAGCGGCCGCAGCATCCCTGGATTTTCATTGGTGCAAGCGCTAGACGGGTGCTGCGGTTCACTGACCCAGTACGGCGGCCACGAAATGGCGGCTGGGTTTTCACTACCTTTTGAGCAACTTGCTGTTTTTGCAGGCGCGTTCAGAGCGGTTGCCAAAAATACGCTCAGTGCGGAACAACTATTGCCCAGGCTGCAGATCGACGCGTTAGTTAACGGGAGCGAAATCAACTACGATTTCCTGGTCGCGCACGAACGGTTGCAACCTTTTGGGCTGGGGAACTGGCAGCCATTGTTGCTATTGCAACGAGGAGAACCAACCGGCGACATAAAAGTCTTGAAGGAAAAACATCGGGTCTTTGGGCTACGCCATAACGGTCGCCTGTTACGCGCCATCGAGTTTAATTTTAGTGAACCATTGCCGGCGCCGCCTTGGGACGTCGCGTTTTATCTGGAGCCCGCAGTTTATCGCGACCAGATTCAAATCCAGCTTAGAGTCGTAGCGATCAGGACATCAGGGCCGGGATAGAGGCGGTTTTTCGTCCTCGTGCTCGATGAATCGACGCGCGTCCGCAGAATACGGATGGGATCCGCCTTCGCCAAGCCCACCGCGGGACAAGCTCGATAGGGCTAATGTGACTTATGGGTCATGTCGGTTCGCATTCATCGAGGACGAGGACGAAAACCGCCTACCGTGCCACACGAGACGACGGTTCTCGGTGCATTTGCGCTCCGACAAACTCGACCAGTTGCTTTGGAAAGAACGGCTTCCTTAATAGCAGCTGTTTTTCGACCATCACCGCGGCACGAGGATCTGACTCAGATAATGCCCCGGTTATAAACAAGACGGGCAGGCCGGGGGCGAGCTGATGAATCTTCTCTGCTAGTTCCAGGCCATCAACGGGCCCGGGCATAACGATGTCGGTAAGCACGAGCTCGATTTCGGATTGTCGCTGTTCCAAGATCTTCCAGGCATCCTCCACTGTGGCTGCAGTGATGACCCCATAGTTCGCCAGCTGCAGGACGCGCTCGATGTACTGCAAAATAAACGGTTCGTCATCAGCCACCAGGATGAGTGGTTGGTTCAGATTGCGAGCGAAACCGGGTTGGACTGCACGTGCCATGATTTCAAGAACTCTGCTCTCTTATATTTTTCGCGAATAATTGTGGAAAATATAGCATTTTCTTGTGGTTAGTTTGCACTCTCGGTGGCGACAAAGTCCGACATCACGGACAAAGGAAAACGCCAGGAGCGCCGAGATCGCCGTGAACGCCAAGGGCAGAGCCGATGGCGGAGTTGAGTCTTTATTTTTGCGGGACAGCCGCCCCGGCGCGAGCCAAAGTCGGTATCCGCAACATTGCTCCGTAGCAGTTAAAGACCCGCCGGCTACCAAACGTCAGGTCGTGCGCCTGGGCTAGACTTTCGACCATGCGTAAACCAATCCCGGTTCCCGTTTCAGTATTCGTCTTGGTGCCTACCCGATTCAGAACAAACAGGGTCAATGCTTCATTGCAGGCGCGTGATCGCAACCGGATCTCCCCTACCCCGTGAGAAAAAGCGTTGGAGAGCAGATTGTGAAGGATCAATCCGAAGATCTTTTCATCCAACTCGGCTTCCAACTCTGGCGGTAGGTCAATAGAAAGCTTGCGCTGTTGGGCCGCGGCCTGGAGCTCGTAAGGCGCCACTATCGCCTGCACAGACTTGGCGACCTTTTGCCTGGTTTTAACCGGACGAATTTTGTGTTCGGCGACTTTCGCAAGGAAAAGCGCAGTATCGACATACTCGGTCAACCGGCGGATTTCTCCCGTCATAAAGTCCAGAAACTGCGGATCAAGCTGCTTCGCCGCATAGTCGAGATGTAGCTGAAGGGATGTGAGTGGGCCCCGCAGCTCATGAGCGACTTTGGCTGCATAGTGATCCAGACGAGCCTGGCTCTCCCTTAAAACTTCCATTAGATCGGTAATTTCTGCGACCAGCTTCTGATACTCTCGATCGCGGTTCAAGGATCCCAATGCCAACAGGTCCGAGCTCGATATTCTCCGTTCCGCCAAGGCGTTGGCCACCTGCTCAACCGGGCGATTGATTCGGCGAGTGACAATCAAGACCGGGATGGCAACAACCCCGGCGGTCACCGCCAAAGAACTAACCCAGATTTTGAGCAACTCAGGCCCGAGTTGCTCCCAGTGATCCGTTGTTTGACTAAGCCAGAGCCAAGTAATGGCCAGAGATATCGCCACGCCGATTCCAGCGGTCGCCACGCAGGCCAAAGTTACGGCTACTTTCGTGGATCTCATCGCGGAAGACAGAATTCACCACAAAGACACGGAGGCCACAAAGGACCAATCCAAGATGAGGCTTTTTGGTTTTTGTTCTTTGTGACCTCTGTGTCTCTGTGGTGAATTCTGTCTCCTACTAAATCGAGGTTTCGCGTTTGGTTGAGCGCAGACGGATGGTTTTCTGAACGAGATCGTGGTAAGCCTCGATCATTCGTACCGTGCGGCTGCGAGCACGCATCAGAACGGAATGAGTGACCGCGGTATGACCACGCACCCGGACACCCCGCAACAATGGATTGTCGCTAATGCCTGTGGCGCAAAAGATGATGTTATCGCCCTGGGCGAGATCCTTGGCATAGAAGACCTTGCCCAATTCGCTTCGGTATCCCGCCTCCATCACTGCTTGCTCTTCCGCGCTGTCTCGGGGCCACATCACGGTCTGTAAATCGCCGCCCAAACAGCGAATTGCGGCCGCAGCCAGTACCGCTTCGGGAGACCCGCCAATTCCGACATAGAGATCTACGCCACTGTCAGCTATCGAGGGCGCTATCGCTGCAGTGATATCGCCATCTGAAATCATGCGCACCATGGCGCCGGTAGAACGGACTGCTTCCACCAGTTTCTGGTGGCGGGGCCGGTCCAGAATAACGACCGATAGATCCTGGACCCTTTTACGCAGGGCCTTGGCAACCAGGGGAATAATTTCTTCGATCGGGTTCAAGATTGAGATCGTCTGAATCCCGGTCCGTTGCATATAGCGCACCACCTTCAAACCATAGGCCAGCTTCATCATGTAGAACGTGGGGATATCTTTCAACGAGACCCCAATATCGTGTTCGGGAGAGGCGGCGGCGATGCAGCAGATCGAACCCGGGAGCCCTTTTGAGACATTGGTGGTGCCGTCAATCGGATCGAGCGCCAAATCGAATTTATGGCTGCCAGGCGACCAGGTTCCAAGGTGTTCTCCTTTAAATATCCCGGGAGCATTATCCTTGATCCCCTCTCCAATCACCACCTCTCCACAAATGTTCATGAGGTCGAACATACCGCGGATCGCATCGCAGGCCGCAGCGTCGGCCTTCTCCTTTTCACCCCGTCCGATCCACGGCAGAGTGTTCAAAGCGGCCGCCTCGGTTGCCCTCAGGAAGTCGATCTCGATGATGCGTTCGTAATCTTCGTACGGTTGCTGGTGGGAGCGCATGAGACAGAATGACAGATGACAAATGACAGATGACAAATCGAATAGCCAATTGCAAATCGCCACGCGTCGCGAATAGGCGATAGCCACGCTGTCGCGAATAGTCGATAGCCAATCAGGAGATTGCCTTGGCTATTGGCTATTCAATTTGTCATTTGTCATCTGTCATTTGTCATTTTTCCGAAACTGTGGTTTTCAGACAGAGTGAATCCCACAGTGAACCCTACCCGCGTTATCTTTTGGAACGAATACATTCACGAAAAAAAGGACCCAGCGGTTGCAGCTGTCTATCCGCAAGGAATCCATGCTCAGTTAGCGACCGCTTTTGCTCATGACTCCGCGTTGATCTGCGAAACGGCGACGCTGGAGGAAAAAGAGCATGGCCTATCGGTCGACCGATTGGACGCTACCGATGTCCTGGTTTGGTGGGGGCATCTAGCGCACAAGCAAGTTGAGGATGAGATCGTGGAACGGGTCCGAAAGCGGGTTCTGGAAGGAATGGGACTAGTGGTGCTGCACTCAGGGCACTATTCGAAGGTCTTTCAAAGATTGCTCGGGACCACCTGTTCGTTGGGTTGGCGTGAAGCCGGTGAAAAAGAGCGGGTCTGGGTCTGCCAGCCAGGGCACCCCATTGCCCGCGATCTACCGGCTTACTTTGAGATCCCACACGAGGAAATGTATTCGGAGCCTTTTGGTATCCCTAATCCGGACGAATTAGTTTTTATTTCCTGGTTCCAAGGTGGAGAAGTCTTTCGATCGGGCTGCTGTTGGCGGCGTGGCGCTGGAAAGATCTTTTATTTCCGGCCAGGTCACGAAACCTTTCCCACATACCGGCAACCAGAGGTTCTGCAAGTGATCCGAAACGGCATCGGATGGGCGACTCCGGATAGACCACGCTGGATTGATGCATGCCCGAATATAAAGGTCTCGCCAGAGGGAATTAGGCAGGAACGCTAACGTTCCTAAATGACAAAGTGACAAATGACAGATCGCCGCGAGACTACGGCGCTTGGCGGGAAAATTTGTCATCTGTCATTCTCAACGTCTGAACAGCCAGCTCAATAACGTGAGGACGATGCTGATTAAAATGCACGTCACCAGCGGGAAATAGAAAGAGAAGTTCCCTTTTTGAACCGAGATATCGCCCGGCAGACGCCCCATCCAGCCAAACCAGCCAGGGAACTTCCACAAAAGCGCGCCTCCGATCGCAAGAACTATCCCGACGATCATCGCGATTCTGCCGATTTCCTGCATCATAGGAAATAAAGGGGAAGGAGTTCAGGAGTTCAAGGAGTTGGTAGGGCGAGGCTCCCGAACGGCCCAAGCCTGTTCGCGGGGATACTGATGCCTCATTTCTAAAGGTGCAGTTACGACTGTTGACCTGCCGAGCCGTGCGCTGCGCGACCCACGGCTCGGCGGGCTGCTTGACGTCGCACCGCGAAATCCGGGACGGAACATCGGGCTCCGCGAACTGTTGAAGGTCTTTCGGGAGCCTCGCCCTACCATCTCCTTGAACTCCTCGAACGTCTCGTTACGTTCGTCCCGCCTATGTGGCTCGCGTTTTACGTTCATCACCTCGACCCTTTTCTGGTTCGGTTCTATGGAGATATTGGTATCCGTTGGTACGGTACCGCCTATCTGGCGGGATTTGTCGCCGCTTTTTTCCTCCTGAAATGGCTTGCTCGAAAAGGGTACGGCCCCCTCGCCGAATCCCAGGTAGCCGACTTCATCTTTTTTGCGGCTGTCTTCGGCGTTCTAGTTGGCGGACGTCTTGGCTACGTTCTCTTTTATCGGCCTCAGATGATCTTTCATCCTTTGGAGATATTTCAAGTTTGGGACGGAGGAATGGCCAGTCACGGCGGAATTCTGGGACTAGTGATCTTTTCGTTTATTTACGCTCGTCGACATCACATTTCCTGGACAGGAATCGGTGACAACCTGGTGGCGGCGGCGCCACTCGGATTAATGTTCGGCCGGCTAGCCAATTTCATTAACGGTGAGCTTTACGGGCGACCCACAACCGTACCCTGGGCCATGCAATTTCCTTCCGAGCTACTCGATCCCAGCTTCCCAGCCGATAAGGTCAATGCTGTCATCGGAAAATGCGAGGCCGTGGACCCGGCCATTGTGCAGGCAGCAGACCCCATCAGGGCAATCATCGCTGCGGCTCGTACGAATCCGCAGGTCCGGGACGTACTTGCCCAGTTTCTGACTCCAAGACATCCGAGCCAACTTTACGAGGCGTTCCTTGAAGGCTTGCTGCTTTTTATTTGTCTAATCACCGTTCGCCTCCGGTTTCGACAACCCAATGGCATAACCACCGGCTGTTTCTTTCTTCTGTACCCGACGATGCGAATCATCGGGGAGCAATTCCGAGAACCCGACGCGCCGTTAACCGGCCCATTCACCCGGGGACAATTTTTGTCTCTATTTATGTTCGTGGTCGGAATTGCGTTTCTGGTTTACGCACTGCGGTCCCGGAAAGGTGCAGCGTGATTCCGGGCGAGAGCTTATCGTACTCGTCTCTCGTCCTTGAAAAGACTACAGCAGCCTGCCAGGTTGATCGTCCGAGCAGCGTCTGCAGAGCCCCAATCTGGAGGGGAGCCGCTTTGTAAGATTGCAGCTCTATGGGTTTGCAGCAGGCGGCTCCCGGGGATCACCCAGCGTAGCATTTGTGCCCAACGCTATCCGCGAATCGATACAGACACGCCCAAATCCCTGCAAAACCTGGAGCCGTTCCCGGGAGCCGCTTGCTGCGACGTGATAGAACTAGCGACCTATAAAGCGGCTCCCCTCCAGTCGCGCTCGGCTTCTCGTTGACCGCACAACCCTCTCTCGAGAACGAGGACGAGAACGACCTGCCACCACACGCTGGATCACCTCCTAGATTCTCGCTCCTGACACTGCTTACTGCTTACTGATTACTCGGCCCGACAGCTCCAGCGCGCGCCATCTCAGGAACCACCTGCTCCAGCTCGCGCCGATGAAAAGCATCGCTAACGACCGCGCAGGTCATCAGGATGAAGCAAATTAAGAAAACGGCGCAGACAACATAGCCGAACCGGTAGCTATAGTCCGAGGTGTTTTCGGGTGACATTAGGTCTTAGGCTGATCTTGCTAGGCGTGAGATAAATCGCCCGGTGTACCGTTGACTCTGAGCGGGAGCCAATTGAGGCAACGGATCACGGGCTGGGCTCCTGGTGGAATGCACATACCTTGAAGCCATCTCCCGCAACTGCAACCAGCGGTCCCAATCGTAAGCGGGCGCTTGTGTGATCTGCCGCAGCAAACTTCGCCATTCAGTAAGCGCTCGTTCGATATCCCCGTAGCGCACGCTCTCGCTGACCAGCCGATGGCGAGGTACCTGATGTGCCACGACTTCCCGCACCACTTCTGAACCTCCTGGCCCATACGCAATGGGCAGCCCCATCTCGAGGTAACCTGAGTACTCACCCCGCTGATAGACCGTTTGGCAAACCGCACCTAATCGTCCATGGGAATAGGTTTCATCCAAAGAAAACCGATGCCCGACACGAAGATTGGCTAAATCAAAAACCAAGTCCTCGATTGGATAATCCGACTCTTCAAGAGCAGCAGCGATCGCCAGGCCCTCTCCCTGATTGAAAAAACTGAAGATAATCCCGCGACGGGTGGGAACCCCTCTCTGATCCACCAGACCAAGTTGTCGCCAAGCTAACGCGGGTGAAACCGAAAGCTCCAGAGCCTCACAATCCGCTTTTAGCGCACAAGGCTGGCAAACCGCTGGATAAGTTCGGCGGGTCTCGGGGTTTTCCAAGATACGGCCGCGGCCGTCTCGATAACCGGTGACCGGTAAGCCGGCAAACCGGAACCGGCCAAAAATCATCCCGTCTCGGACGCACTGTTCATGGAGCCGCCCACTCATCTCGGCTTCCACAATCGGTAGCACTTGCTTTAAGAATTCTTCTGGTTTCCAACCATTGACGGCAGCCAGCAAAGGAAACCGTTCACGAAGAAGCTTCCGCAGCCATTTGGCCGCCAACCAACTTCCTCTTTTTTCGGCTGCAAGCGGGATTTCTCTGCCGTATTCAAACGGCTGCCGGACCTGAGTCTGCCCCGTGGGCCCGTCCTGAGCTTGTCGAACGGGTTCACCAAACCTGATCTTACAAAGGGCGCCGAATCCGTGCTTTTGAGCAATAGCAGCCACCGTCAAAGCGGGCCGCCAATGTCCGGTCGGCAATCGAACCAACAGCTCGCCCAAGCCAGCCTCGCCAGGGGCGGGCAGCGGCTCCCAAAGTCCCTCCGGCGTAAGCATTTCCCGATCGTGTCTTCGGACCAGCCGCGCTCGTTCGCCATCGACCGGCAGGCCACAGAGCGGATCGCTTGCCGAATTTTCCTTAACGGCATAAAAGCTCTCGACGCCAACAGTCAGGGGTCTGGATGAAAAAAGCCCAGCGATTAGCTGCCTGGCTTTCAAAAAAGGGTCCTCGTCGCGTAAGGCCGCCTGGCGCATCACCCCGATCATAGTCGGCCAGTCCACCGGCTCTGCTCTCCTTAATTTGAGGGGGTGAGCGTCGTGCAGCCGGGGGATATCCGGCGTGACTAAAACGTAGCCGAACTCGTCCAGTCCGCGGCGGCCAGCCCGGCCAAACATTTGTAATAGTTCATCGGGACGCACTTGCCGTTGAAAATTGCCGGCCTGGTATTGAGTCCCGGTGACGAGGACTGAACGCATCGAAAAGTTAATGCCCGCCGCCAGCCCCATAGTTGCCACGACCACTCGTAGTTGTCCCCGTTTCGCCAATGGTTCAACGATGCCCGCCCGTACCGCATAGCTAAGTCCGCTGTGGTGGAATGCGACCCTGTTCCGCAACAATTTCCCTAACCGGTCGCCGGTCAACGCCTGCTGTTCCTGGGTTAGGGATAAGGGCTCGTCGAGCGGTAGCGTCGACGAGAGTGCCGTAGCCAGGTCTTCGGCCATTTGCCGCCGTGGCGCGAAGATCAGCAGTGGCCCGAGATCGGCGAGCAGCGCTCTGCTAATCAGTTTCGGCCAATAGCCACGAACCATTCCTGGCGCCGCAACCGGGAGATCGCTCAGCATCACCTCATCCAGCTGGACCGGCCGTTGTTGATGAGAGATCAATTCGGCCGGTCGCCCGATGCGGCGCAGCCATTCCACCACGTCAGCCGGGTTCCCGACACTGCCGCTCAAGAGAAGTAGCTGGGTCTCCGGCGGCGCCAGCGAGAGGATAATTTCATAACCGGTTCCGCGAATTGGATCAGCGATGAGTTGATATTCATCGACCACCAGCAGCCTCGGACCGTCCCGATGGAGAAAACGTCCCTTTTGAGTCTCCAAGGTTGCTACCACAACCCGCGCATCGAGGTTCTCAGCCAAATCACCCGTCGAAATACCCACATCCCACCCTCGAGCCCGCCACTCAGCCAGCTTGTCATTAGCCAATGCTCGAGTCGGGACGGTAAAAACCGCCTGGCCTTTGAGGGATTCGTACAATAGCTCGAATATGTACGTTTTCCCCGCGCCCGTGGGGGCATGAACCACTACGTCTTTTCCCTCGCGCAACAGCTTGACCGCGTCCTGTTGCCACTTATCAGGGATGATCAAATTGACCATCGGGTTTCTACTTACAGTAGAACCATACCCAATAGCAAATAGCCAATAGCCGATGGGGTCTCGGTCCCAGCGTTACTCCGGGCGGGTCGGCTTTCGGAATTCACTGAGCGATTCCTTAATTCCCGCCTGTGAGCGGTAGCGTTTGCCTTTGACCGAAGAATCCTCGATTGAAGTGATCCAGGCCGTAATCTGGCGCGCACAGGATTTGGCCAATTCGAGAATTAGGACAAATTGCCCGCTCAATTCCGCCAGGCGCCGGCGATTTTTAACTACTGCTATCATCGAACGGACTTCACCCGCCGAGCCTCGAGCAATTCCCAGGTATCCCACCAACTCTTTGGTTGAGGCGCGTTCAAAGCCTTCCGCGATATTATTGGAAACAGAAAGCCCCGCTCGATCCAGCTGGTTTCGAAATCCCGAGGTCAATGGGCAGTTGAGGTCCTCCAGCAGATCCAGTACGGCGTTGTACAATCGAGCGGCTTCTTGCCAGACGGGCAGATCTTCGAAACGCTCATACTTAGCCATACAACGCAAAATAATAGTGTTTGTTTATGTAAACGCAACGCTCTATTTTGCCCCCTTTGCTATCGGCTATTGGCTATTGTCTATTCTGCAGGCCTAACGCCTGCAGCAGCTCCCGATCCTCATCCACCCCCGGATTCGCAGCGGTCAAGAGCTTGCTTCCGTAGAAAATCGAATTGGCACCAGCAAAAAAGCAGAGCGCTTGTGCTTCCTTGGATAGCCGAGTCCTCCCGGCGGACATGCGGACCCGCGCTTTTGGCAGAACGATCCTGGTGGTGGCTATCAATCGGACCAGCTCGAATACATCAACCGGCGGTTGCGCTTCCAATGGAGTCCCCGGCATCGGGATCAGGCAATTGATCGGCACACTTTCCGGTGTCGGATCAAAGCTAGTCAGTACTTCTAACATTTTCAGACGGTCGGTTTCTGATTCTCCCATCCCAATGATACCGCCGCAGCAGACAGAGATACCGGCCAACTGAACCGCTTTGATCGTATCCAGCCGATCTTGAAAGGTATGGGTGGAAACTATCTCCCGGTAGAATTCTTCCGACGTGTCGAGGTTATGATTGTAGGCAGTAACTCCCGCTTCTTTCAGCTTCTTCGCCTCAGACGACCCGAGATGGCCTAACGTGACGCAGACCTCCATGCCGAGACGGCTGACGTTTCGGACGATATCTAAGACTTGCTCGAATTTCGCCTCGCCTTCTCGGACGCCCTTCCAGGCAGCACCCATACAGAATCGAGTGGAGCCATTTTCCCTGGCTCGTTCCGCTAACTTCAGAACCTCTTCGGTCTTCATTAGGCGGCCGGCTTCCACCCCGGTGGAGTAGCGGGCGCTCTGTGCACAGTAGGCGCAGTCTTCACTGCATCCGCCGGTCTTAATGCTCAGCAAGGTGCAAAGTTGGACCTCGTCCCGCGACCAATGTTCGAGATACACCGAGCGCGCCTGTGAGATCAGGTCGAAGAAAGGTTGAGAATAGATTTCTTGTAGTTCAGGGAGTGTCATGCCGGCGTTGGAAAATCGGGGCGGGGTGTTGGAGCGATGGAGTTATGGAGTACGGCGCGAAGGAACTGCAAACCATTAATCTCCGGCCGACCATTTGCCGTTACTTGAGACCAGGACAGGAAGTTCGTTCGTCATGTATTGGGTTTTGCAGGTTGCCCCAATCATTTTCGCTCCGGTAGCCGCTCTCCATAGACCCGACATGCTTAGTGCCGTGTAACATCCCCAGGACTGAACTTGAGCGTTCTTGGCGAATATCCCGCGATGAAGCTTCTCTTTGAGCTCGCTTTCGTGCAACCAGCACTTAGATGCGCTGCCAATCTGGCTGCTGTAGTCGAACATAAAGCAAGCGCGGTTCGAATGGCCGAAATAATCGAATGAAGCAATCTTGTATAAGGAGCGATCTTCGCCGCGGTTGAGATAATCACAGACATCGTCCGCGGTCTTAAAATAGATCAGCTTGAGATTATACGTGGTGCGTACAGAATCGATGATACCAAACAAGTTCTCTTTCTCCTGAGCCTGCCGCCGCTTGTACCCTGGGCCGTACACCATCCAAGTAATGTAGGCTGAGGGACCGTACTGTTCGCGGAGTTGAGCGATCCGGATCCGGCTGGCTCGGACAAAGTTCATCCACCAATTGTCGTGAGGTTCGATCTTATACTTTTCCCATTCCATGAGTGACGGTGCGCCGGTCACGACGATGTGTTCGTCGTAGTTCTGAGCAAGCGCCGCGGCGGCCGAAAAGCAAAGGACACACAAGATTAAGCTAAGCCGAGCCATAACGGCGTTAAGCTTGGCGCGGACGCTCTGTTCCGTCAACCCGCTGGAAGTCATCTGGAGCTAGAATCTAGGAGCTAGAAGAGCGTGTCGTGGCTCTAAGGTAATCATTCTCGTCCTCGTCGTCGTTCTCGTCCTCGGAAAGTGGTGGGTTTGCTCGCCGAGTTGCATCGGTTGCAGAGCCAATCTCTGGCAAAAATCGAAAGTCCTAGGTCTTACACAATCTTGGGCGAAATTTCGCTTTTCGAGGACGAGGACGACGACGAGGACGAGAACGACTGTCGCTGAGCTGCAGCGCTCCCTCCTAGTTCCGGACGGCAAGCGCAAACCGCTAACCCAGCACACACCGAAAGCCGTAATTATCCCGGCGGCTAGTGGGCGTATCGTCGCGACGATGCGACAATAGCAGATCGTCAGGATGTTCATTGAGCCAGGAAGCGCCTCGGAGCACTCGGCGAAACCGGCTCGTGTTGTGCCAGTCTTCACACCATTGCCAGACGTTCCCTCCCATATCATGAAGACCGTAACGATTGGGCGAGAACGCGCTGACCGGACTCGTTCTAGGGTAACCGTCGTTATAGCCCGAAATCACGGGCCAACTGGAACGACCACCCTTCGTTTCTTCACCGCAAAAATTGCCCGACCCGGGCGGCGGCGGCCAACCCAACCCCCAGGGATACACCTTGATTTTTCCTTTCTTCTGTTCCGGTGTATTTCCGGGCTCTGTGCCCAGGCCAACGGCATTGCTCCATTCCAAATCGGTCGGCAATCGGTAGCTCATGCTAGCAGGCAACAATCCCAAACCTCGTTCTCGGTTGGTCAACCAATTACAAAAAGCCAGGGCATCGTCCCAACTCACGTTCACCACCGGATGATCCGGACCCTGCTTAAAACCAGGCTCTCTCCATTTGTCAGAGGTTTGATAATCGCTGTGCTCAACAAATTGTTCGAAGTCTTGCAAGCGGGTATCCCAGATGCAGAAACAGACTCCGGCTACGGGCACGAATCTCATACCGAGGCTGTTTTCCCACGGTTTTTCTTTCGTTGCGCTTAGGCTGGGATGACGATCAAGTTTCGGCAGTTCGACCGGCGGTGGCGCCGCAGTCCGAACCGGAGTTGGCGCTGCCGGCTGAACCGGCGGTTGCTCGACCATAGCCGGTCGACCGGGGACGGGAAGGTTACTGGCTGGCGGCGGCGTTTTCACGCTTCGCGACGGTTGCTCTGGAACTGGGGTCGCCGTTCGCTCTGGATGCGGATACGGAGTTGCGGGCATACCCCCGGTTGATTCGATGCTCTCCCGGAGCGCTCGCCAGAAATCCTCACAGTCAACAAATGGGTGATCGGAACGCGTACACGCTCGATGCAGGACGGCATTGCCCGCCTCGTTTAGGGCGGAGAGAGGGGTGTACTTCGGCGGGATTCCTCCGGTGTCAGCCAGAGGATGGCCGCTGAGCAGCTCGTAAATGAGGCGACCAAATAAACGGACTGCCTTCACCCCGCGAATCCCGGTTTCGGCCTGAGTTAACGACAAGATTCGGCTCGAAGGGATGAGCGTCTGGTTACCGCGCGATTGCCGGTTATGGAGGATCAAAGGCCCGAGGCTAAGCGGATTCAATTTCACTTCGCACCGGTCCCAATCCTCGATGTTATTCTGACCCAGAGTAGAAAAAGCGCCCGGATCGATATCGCCCGGGCAGTTGACAAATATCTTTCGAGCGCTGACGTCCACGAGACCGAGACCGTGTTCGGCTATGAAATCTAAGGTCGCTGCTATCGGTTGCAGCAGCTTCATCACTTCCGCGATTCGACAGGCCCGCCTCCAGCGGAGTAGATCGTAAAGAAGAAATCCATGTACCCATTCTCTTACCAGGAACGGCGTCGAGACCTCGTTCTCGAAACTGAAATAGCGGAGAACATGCGGATCGATCGCGCCGCGAATAGCGCCGATCTCGTTGTCGACCCGGTTCATCAGGCTGACGTCCGATGCGATGGTCGGATGCAATAGTTTCAGCGCTACGCCGGCTGGTTGACGGCCAGTCACCTTTTCATCCTTTGCCAGAAAGAGGCGGCCGCCGATTCCTTCGCGTATCTCCTTTATAACCAAGTAACGCTCCGCTAAGACCGCACCCACACTCACCTTCCGATAGCCGTCGGATTGACCTGGACGAACCGCTGCTTCGGGCGATCCAAATTGAACCTGAGGAGAGCCCGCTTGCCCTGAGCCTGCCGAATCGGCCGGGATGAAGGTTAGTTCCGAAGCGGATTGTATCCTTGAACTTGTCGAAAGTGACCGCCCGATCCTTGTCGCAGCCGGCTGACCGGGAAGAGCGGCAATCACTTTTTCAACGGCTTCTTGCAGTTCATCCGGCGTTTGTGGACGCTCTATTGGGTCCTTCGCCAGCATCCGCCGCAGAAGGTCTGCAACGGCTACCGGGACACTCTCCAGGTCACTCCAGGGCGGCGCTTTCACAGCATGCGCAACCAACAACTGGCCAACTGTCCCTGTGAAAGGGAGCTTCCCCAAAAGCAGGTACCAAAGTGTGACGCCGAGCGAATAAATGTCCGATCGAGTGTCCAGGGAGCCGTTCATTTCACATTGTTCAGGACTAGCAAAGGCGGGGCTGCCTACGAAGTCCTGGGAGTGAGTAATTTGGCCCGCATCAGAGTCAGACGGATCGGTTAACCTGGCCAAACCGAAATCAATTAGTTTGACCTCTAGATCGCCTAAACGGTTGGCCCGGGTCATGATGTTCCCCGGCTTGATATCGCGATGGATCAGTTGATGGGACTGAGCGGCCTCCAAGGCTTGCGCTACCTGATGCGTGACCAGCAACGCGTCCCTTGGACTCATGGGACCGCGGCCGCGCACGTAGCGCTCGAGATCTTCTCCCTCTAAAAATTCCATCGCGTAGAAGTAAGCATCTCCCTCTTCCCCAAACTGGAAGACCGTGGCTACGTTCGGGTGCACTAGTTTGGCGGCTGCTTTGGCCTCCCGAAGGAATCGCTGCCTCGCTTTGGTGCTTTTTAGTAACTCGGCAGCAATTAGTTTGAGCGCCACCGGCCGATCCAAGGTGGTATCGATCGCCTTGTAAGTAACGCCCATACCACCCTGACCCAACCGATACAGGGATCCATCGGGTTTTCGCAAAATGCGGAAATTGGCAAAAGTCTGGGCCTGCGCTGAGGCCGCCGGATGGGCTTGGCCCGCAGAATCGCCCTCCGCAGCAGGTTCCTCCTCGGATTTCAACAACTCCTTGATGTGCCGCAACAGATCAGGAAGATGCGCTTCCAAAGGACTTTCGAATCCGTCAACCAGGCGCTTTTCCCAGAGAAAATAGGAAAGGTCATCGGCGGGCTGAACCGGCTCAACTCGGAACGCAAGCAATGGGAGCTTAAAATGGGCAGCGGTTTCAAGCTGTTGACGGACCTCTGCCGAGCGGTTCGATTGCTGGCTCAAAATCAGCAAAAAGACCCGCGCGTCCCGAATCGCTTCACTACCGCGACTGGTCAAGGATTCGACCGGCGCCAAACCAGGATTCGAGAGGAAGCATTTCAGGCCGTTGTTCTCCAAGCTTGCCCGAACGGCTTCTCCAGCCGCTTCATCTTGAGTCGCGCAACAAACAAAAACCATACTGTGCCGATTCGACGTCCGGACGCCTTATACTCGGCTGCCGGCTTCACCTCTGGCTATATACTAGTAGCGGGTATCGTCGCGAAATACTCATTTGTGCAGAAAATCTTCGAGTGCTTGATGAAATTGGTCCGTCGCCTCCAGATGCGGGATATGGCCTACGCCGGGAATCTCCACCAATTTCGCACCCGGAATTTGAGTCGCCGCCTTTCTCGCCAGTTCGGCCACGTTTCCAAGGTTACGCCGCAAGTCGATCGGTGCTCGGTCCTTTCCCACGGCAGTGTGGTCCTCTTGACCGACAATTAAAAGGGTTGGGACTTTTATCTCGGCGAATTCGTAACAGATGGGTTGTTCATAGATCATCAAATCCGTCAGTGCGGCTACCCGAGCCCAGCGCGGGAAGTCACCGCTCAAAGTCACCCCTATACGTGGTTCAACATAAATCTCGGCTTTTTCCGGGGGATAATGCACGAAGTAGCTTTGTACGTACTTGCGATAATCCTCCAAACTGGTGTTCAGCTCTCGCTGATAAAGCGATTCCAACGGGGCCGGTGGTACGACCAATCGATAGTCCTCCAAGCCAATGGGATCTTCCAAAACCAGCGCCTCAGTTCGCCCCGGATAAAGGCGCGCAAACCGGATCCCGAGCATCCCACCCATCGAATGGCCCACTACCACCGCTTTCGGTATCCCTAACAGATCGAGGAGACCCGCTGTGTTCTCCGCCATGAAATCGAAGCTATAGTGAAGGTCGGGTTTCGAGGATTTGCCGAATCCAATTTGGTCCGGAACCACAACCCGGTAGCCGCGATCGGTCAGGAACTTGATGGTATCGCTCCAGTAAGCGCCCCAGAAATTTTTGCCATGTAATAGCAGAACAGTTCGTCCATTAGGATTTTTGGGCGGCTGTACATCCATGAAACACATCCGCACATCCTGGCCTTCCACATGAAGGTTTAGGAATGCCGTCGGATAAGGATATTTCAGGTCCTCAAAACAGGTCCCAAGGGGGGCGTCGTAATGATCCGGCAGCGATTTTTCCTGACCTAAAGCCGGACCCGCGGGTGATAAGAGGACCAAGGAAGCCAGAAATATCCAATTTCTTCTCACGGCCTTATAAGAGGACGAACCGAGAGGAATGACAAATGACAAATGACAGATGACAAATTACCGAGGGCGGTGGCTCAATTTGTCATTTGTTATCTGTCATTTGTCATACAATCCTAGTCCCCCAGTGAGCGGCGCCCATCGCAGGACGCGGAGCCGCCGATGCTCCGGACCCTATAACAGCCTCGGTTCTTGATTTTCGTCTTCGAGTTTCAAGCTGGAGATTTCGGGGAGGGATGTGCTGCCGATAATGCCCTGTAGATCACCGTACATTCCAGAGAGGCCATCAATCACCGTCTCGATCTGTTTCTCTCTTGCGCCCCAGTGTTTGATGAGGGCACGTTTTTCCCGATCCAATTGTTCCTTCATCCCCACAAATGTCCTCAATATGGCGTTTACCCTCTCTCTGAACTCCGGGCCGGTTAGATAACGATAAACGACCTCCATTTTTGTATCTCTGCCTTGAGCCGATAACCGAGCGAAGGTTAGGGCTATTAATTGTTGCCGAAGTGTGGACGCGAGAATCGGCCAAACCGTGAGATCGCAAATCCAAAGACCATCGATTGAGCCAAAATGCTTGACCCCTTCCGGCAAAACTGTCGAAACCAGAACTCCAAATTCTGATTTGTTGGCGATCATATCGCTTCGCAGTTTCTCCAGCCATCTCGGATTCCAGTTCTGGGCGTTCTTCGTTTCCCAGGTTATTGAACCGCAGAGCCGCCCATCCGGCGACAGAACGTGTTGAATCACGTCCGCGCCAAACACCCCTTTTGAGATCGGCTCGATCCGGTCTGATCCGAAGCGGTGGGCTAACTCGCGTTCCAGGATCAGTTCAAGCACTTCTCCTTGAGTTTGCTGTGAGCCTTGAGTCATTCTTCGGCGAAGGTCCTCCGCCACCTGCTTCGCGTCGTCCCGTTGCTTCTCCAATTCCCGCTGTTTTAGCCGCAACGATTCCAGTTCTTCCTCAAACCGTTGCTTCATCTCCTGTTCAGCTTTTAGCAGCGCTTCGGCAGCGGCAGCCTGGCGGGCGTCACTGGAAGCTTTTACTAAGGCTTCCTGATGGCTCAGTTTCAATTCTTCGATCGCTTGTCTCAGATTAATCTCGGCCGCGTTCTTCTGCGTTAACTGGCTCCGAATCTCCTGTATCAACTGGGTTTGCCCATCCAACTGATCCTTGAGGATTTGTTCGCGAGTTTTTGCCCGCTGCAACTCTTCAGTGCGAGCTGCTTGGCTGATCGCTTCTCGCTCCGCCTCGATCTGTTTAGCCAGATTGATCGCCTGTTCCGCCCTCTCCTTTTCGAATTTTGCCCGCTCAGCCAGCAGCGTCCCTTCCCGGTTTCGCCAACTGGTAATCTCCTCGGCTAGTTGGTGAAGTTCCCGTTCCAGCGTTTTTTCTCGCTCCGAAAATTCGCGGCCAATCTGATCCCGGGCCCGGGCTAGCTCTCGTTCCTGCTCTTCGGACCACTCGCGTTGCATCCGGTGAATCGTGGATTCGGCTAGGCCTTCGCGTAGAGGAAACCGGTGCCCGCTGTCCTCTGGACACACGACCTCCTGTTTCAGGCTTATGCGAATCGGTTCATCTTCAGCGGGCATAGCGTAGGCCTTCGGGAGCGGAAGGCTGTGGTAAAATACGGCACCTTGAAAATTGTTGCCAACTTTTGCCGCTTTTCCGGTGTAGTGGGAGAAACAAGGAATGATTATGACGAACCGACCTGTTTTTGCGTTGCTCCTCTTGACCCTGTTCAGTTTTCCATTGGCGATCTGGGCCGGGCAAGTCACTAAAGTCGAGAACTACAACTATCCGCTGGCCAATGGAGGCAAGTTTACGATCGAGGACGCAAATGGAACGATCGCGATTGGTTCCTCGGACCGGAACAACGTCGAAATAACCGCCACCAAACATGCCGAAAGTCAAACTGACTTGGACGCAATCCGAATCGATATAAAGCAGGGAAACGACTCGATCGAGGTTCGAACCGTCAATCCTCCTGGACTACACAATGGCGGGGTTTCCTATCAAGTCGTGTTACCGAAAGATATTGGTCGCCTTCTGGCCAAGACGGCCAATGGGAGCATCTCAGCGGAAGGCATCGATGGTGATGTAACCATGAAATCCGAAAATGGCGCGATCACCGCGACTAGCCTCAAGGGTTCCTTCTCCCTCGATACCACAAATGGCTCCATCAGCGCCGTCTGTACTGATTTAGCAGGCGACGGCCATCTTCGCACCACGAACGGATCTATCACCCTGGCTCTCCCAAAGTCTGCCGACGCTTTAATCGAGGCAGGCACCACCGTCGGCCGAATCAGTTCGAACCTACCCGCTAATAAGGTAAACAAAGGAATCGTAGGAGAGACTCTTGAGGCGAAACTTGGCGCCGGTTCTCATCGTTTAGAGGCGAAAACCACGAACGGGAGCATTCGGTTAGAGGCCCGTTAAAGAAGAAAATATCGCAAGGGGATGGTGATCTGAGGCGGTTTCCGAGTTAGACTTGAGAACCTCAGGTAACGACCCTGGCATGTCGCCACGCCCTGCGATCTTCATCTCGGCCGTTAGCTGCGAGCTGAGAAGCGCCCGGCAGCTAGTAGCCAATACCCTAACCTTTTTGGGCTACGACTCCGATTGGCAGGAAATCTTCGGCACAGAAGCAGGCGACCTGCGGTCAATGCTGCGTCGCCACATCGACTCCTGCAAAGGCTTGGTACAATTGGTGGGCGAATGCTACGGCGCTGAACCGCCCACGACGGACGATCAATTCGGCCGGGTCAGTTACACCCAATACGAAGCGCTCTACGCTAGCAGCAGAGGAAAGAGAGTCTGGTATCTCTTCCTTGACGAAAGTTTTCCTACCGATTCGCATGAAACGGAGGTAGCCGAGAAACAGGAACTACAGAAAGTGTATCGAGATCGGCTGAAAGCCGATGCCCATCTTTACCATTCACTCAGCACCAAAGAAGGTCTGGAAAACAGCGTGCTCAAGCTGCGAGACGACCTTACTCGTCTGCGACGCGGCGTTAAACGATGGGCAGCGTCAGTTGCGATACTGCTTTTGGCCAGTGTCGGTCTAAGTCTGTGGCTGTTAGAGAGTCAGCGCCAAGCAAATCAACAACAGGAGCAGGCGAATCAACGGCTCGATGCCCTCCAGGCACGACTCGATAAGCTGCAAGAAGGCGTCAATTCCTTTGCCGAGGTGCAGAGCAAGGTAAGCCGCGAACAGCCTGGCCAAAAATCGGAGCAACTGGAGGACCGCACTTACGAAGAGCTCGGCAAGCAGCTGGGACTGGATCCCGTCGCGCTGAGAGAACAACTGCCTCGTTTCGCCGAACAATTGAGAAAGTCTCCTAACGCCAGCATGTACGAGCGAGCCAACGCAGCGTATGTCGCCAAGGACTACAGCGAAGCGGAAAGACTTGCACTGGCTGCAGCCGATGAGGCTCAACGTGCCAGTCCGCCTAAGAACTCCGAGGCGATCCGAGCTTTTGAACTGGCTGGTTGGTCTGCGGAGAAGCGCATCGATTATGTGGATGCTTTAGCCCGTTTCCAAGACGCCGAGAAGCTAACAGATCGCACCCGCGACCCATTGGAATGGGCTCGAGTGCAGTTCGGCATCGGCATGGTCCAGTACGATCGAGGGCAAAATAGCGATGCCGAGAGCCTTTGCCGCGAGGTGTTGAAGGAACGTGAACGCGTGCTTGGTCCAGAACATCCCGACAGCTTGGCGACACGCAGCCAGCTGGAAAACGCATTGTATTACCAAGGTAAATATGCGGAGGACGAAGAGGTGATTCGGGTACTGCTCGCACTCAAAGAAAAGGCGCTCGGTCCAGAGCACCCTGACACCCTGAAAGCCCGCAACAATCTTGGAGCTTTATTCTTTGCCGAAGGTAAATATGCCGATGCCGAAACCGAGTTCCGCGCCGTGCTCAAGCTCAAGGAAAAAGTGCTCGGCCCGGAGCATCAAGACACACTTGGTACCCGCAACAATCTAGCCAGCACTCTTGCCGCCGAGGGAAAATATATTGAATCGGAGACGCAGTTTCGGGCTCTGGTGAAGTTGGACCAGAAAGCGTTCGGCCCAGAACATCCCAATACGTTGTCCACCCGCGGCAACTTGGCAGAACTCCTGGATAAAGAAGGCAATCTGCCGAGGCGGAAACCGAAGAACGAGAGGTGCTGAAGCTCGACGAGAAAGTTTTGGGACCCCAACATCCGGATACACTAGATACACGGGCAAATCTGGCTGCCGTGCTCCTCCATCAAGGAAGGTATAGCGAGGCGGAGACGGAGGAACGACAAGTCTTCAGCCTCGAAGAGAAATTGCGCGGCCCCGAACATCCTAGCGCGCTGGATACGCGCAATAATCTGGCTAACGCGATCGCGGAGCAAGGCAGGTATCCTGAGGCAGAAACTGAATATCGAAACGTCCTGACGCTTAGAGAGAAAGTACTCGGCGTCGAACATCCGGACACGCTGGAGACTTGTTTTAATCTTGCGAGTTGTTTGCGAGCTGAAGGCAAAACATCGGAAGCAAAGGCATTTGCTCAACGCGCAGCGGATGGCGCCCGGAAAACCTTGGGGCCCGAACACCCCGATACGAAGAAAACGAGCAACTGCGAGAGGAGCTGTTTGCTAAACAAGAATAAGCCTAAACAACAAGCAAGAGCTTAACCGCAGATGAACGCAGATTAACGAACCGTGAATGGATGCGAAAGAGGAGTCGGCCCAGCGCCTACACGATTACCAGATCAACATCGGGCAATTCACGCATCAGGATTTCGTGCATCGAGCCACCGACCAAATGAAATTTTCTCGGTTTTGGCCGGCCTAAAATAACGTGGGTAATCCCGTACTCTTTGGCGAAAGAAACCAAGGCTTGGGCGACGTTATCGTGCTTCAACGAGATAACCAATCCGCCCATTTTTTGAGCGGTCTCCAAAGTGTCAGCCACTCGCCGCTGAACAGCCGCGTCGATGCGTACCGCTGATTCTTGAGGGGTCCGAACATAAACCGCATACCATTCGGCGTTCAATTGGGCGGCCAGTCGCGCCGTCTTACGCAATAATCGGCCGGGGTCCGGCCCTTGGCTGCTGACCGCCACCATCACTTGCCCCAGAGCATTGACATTTGGTCCTTGCTCAGCCGCGATCCGTTCCTTCCGGTCAAGCAAATTGGCGGTTTCGCTCAGCGTCATCTCCCGGAGCCGGGTAAGATTCTTAGTCGTGAAAAAGTGGTCTAGAGCAGCCGAGATACGCTCATTCGGATAGATCTTTCCTGCTTGTAACCTCTCTTGCAGGTCTTCAGCCGGCAAATCGACGTTCACGACTTGATCGGCGCGCGCGATAATCTCATCTGGAACCCGTTCCTTCACTCGGACCCCGGTCGCATCTTCCACTACGTTATAGAGCGACTCAAAATGCTGGATGTTGACCGTGGTAATGACATTGATCCCTTCCCGTAGCAGGTCTTCTACATCCTCGTAGCGTTTCCGGTTCCGGCTTTGAGGAGCATTGGTGTGGGCAAGTTCATCAACCAGCGCCACGGTCGGTTTCCGCCGGATAACGGCATCAAGATCCATCTCGCTTAAAGTGATGCCGTGATATTGGGCGACCAGCGGCGGCACGATCTCCAAATCACCTATTTGCGCCTGAGTCTCCGGCCGCTCATGCGGTTCTACATACCCGATGACCACGTCGATGCCACGCCGTTTCAGGCGGTTGCCTTCGATTAACATCTGGTAGGTTTTGCCGACTCCAGGGCAGGGTCCTAAATAGATCTTCAATTTGCCGGTCTGTTGCTGCCGGATAATCGAAAGAAACTCGTCTGCGCTAGGCCGCAGCTTATCGTTTTCGACCGTTGCCATGAGTTAGGTAATAGATACCCGATCAAAACCATAAACTCTAGCCAGAGGTTGGCCGGACTTTCCCCCGGAAGAACGACAGTGGACTCGAGTGGACGTAGTAGACAGGAGTGGACACCGACCGCGGGGCGGCAGGGACGGACTCTGTCCACTCAGTCAACTGTTGTCCACTAGGTCCACTGGTGTGTGCAAGCGCGGGGTATGTTCGGAGGCCGGGCGCTAGCTGCCGGCTGGCGCGGGCAGATTATCCAAAGCCAGATTTAATTTCAGAACGTTGACTCCGGGCTCACCGCCGATCCGCAAAAAAGAATGCTCGGTGGCGGCCTGAATCGCCTTCTTAACCACCGCGATGTCGAGGTTACGGGCTTTAGCCACCCGAGGCGCCTGTAGCAACGCGTTTTCGGCGCTGATATGTGGGTCCAGGCCGCTTCCGGATGCGGTCACCGCGTCAGCGGGAACCAGAATACTGTCCGCTAACCCGTTTTCTTTGCGATAGGCTTCAACGTTTTGTTTGATCTGGTCGATCAACTTCTGCGATGTCGGGCCCAAGTTGGAACCGCCAGACGCCGTCGGGTCATAACCTGTGCCGGCAGAAGACGGGCGCGGCTGGAAATATTTCTCACCGCTAAACCCCTGAGCTAGCAAAGCCGACCCCACGATGGTGCCGTCTTTCGCTTCGATTAGGCTGCCGTTAGCTTGATACGGAAAAACCACTTGGCCAATCGCCCAGATTACCAACGGGTAGAGGCCACTGCAGATAATCGCCAGGACGATGGTGGCGATAATCGAGGTCTTGAGATCCAAGAGAAAAGTTTTCATTGTCTTCTGAGAGTGTTAAGCGAGGTGAATAAAGGTGATGAACATGTCGATCAGCTTAATCCCGATAAACGGCAGGATGATGCCGCCAAGTCCGTAGATCAGTAGATTTCGCTGCAAGATTTTAGCTGCTCCCAAAGGCCGGAACTTTACGCCCTTCAACGCCAGCGGGATCAACGCCACGATGATCACGGCATTGAAAATAACCGCGCTGAGAATCGCGCTATTAGTCGTCTTTAACCCCATGACGTTGAGGGGAGCGATCAAAGGGAATTTCTCCATCAACATGGCCGGAATGATGGCGAAATACTTGGCCACATCGTTCGCAATGCTGAAGGTGGTTAGCGCACCGCGGGTGATTAAGAGCTGTTTACCGATCTCAACGATTTCAATCAGCTTGGTCGGGTTGGAATCCAGATCGACCATGTTGCCGGCTTCTTTAGCGGCTTGCGTTCCGGTATTCATAGCCACACCCACATCCGCTTGAGCTAACGCCGGTGCGTCATTGGTGCCGTCTCCCGTCATCGCCACCAGGTGTCCTTGCGCTTGTTCCTCCCGAATCCGGGCCAGTTTATCTTCCGGCTTCGCTTCGTACAGGAAATCATCAACCCCAGCTTCTTTGGCAATCGCGGCCGCGGTTAACCGGTTGTCACCGGTAATCATCACGGTCTTAATACCCATTGCCCGGAACCGCTCGAATCGGTCAGCTAAGCCCCCTTTAACGATATCTTTCAGACGGATAGTTCCGAGCACTTCCGCGTTACGAGCGACCACGAGCGGCGTAGCGCCTTCACTGGAGATCGTGACCACATCTTTCTCGACCGCTTCCGGCAACTTTCCACCGACAAATTTGCGAACTGCGTCGGCAGCCCCTTTCCGATAGCTCGAGTGGTCGATATCCACACCGCTCATTCGGGTTTGGGCCGTGAACGGGATAAAATCGGCGTGTCCTAATTCATGAATCTCACGCCCTCGAATACCAAGACCTTTGGCGAGCACAACGATACTTCTCCCCTCCGGAGTTTCGTCCGCTAACGAAGCGAGTTGAGCTGCGTCCGCTAGAGTCTGCCGGTCCACATTCGGGGCAGGCAGGAACTCGGTTGCCTGGCGATTGCCCAGGGTGATAGTGCCGGTCTTGTCCAGTAACAAAACGTCGACATCGCCAGATGCTTCGACCGAACGGCCGCTCATAGCCAAAACATTCTTCTGAACGAGACGATCAATACCGGCGATCCCGATTGCGCTTAACAGACCGCCGATTGTGGTCGGGATTAAACAAACTAAAAGCGCAACCAGCACCGGGATCGAGAAATCGACACCGGAATAGATCCCGTAAGCCTTCATCGACATCATCGCGATCAGGAAAATCAGGGTCAAGGCCGACAACAAAATGGTGAGCGCAATTTCGTTCGGTGTTTTCTGCCTTGCTGCGCCTTCAACCAAACTAATCATTCGATCCAGAAAGGTCTCACCCGGATTCGAGGTAATTCGGATCTTGAGAATGTCCGAGAGAACCTTCGTTCCTCCAGTAACCGCGCTGCGGTCACCACCGGCTTCACGAATCACCGGTGCAGATTCTCCGGTGATAGCCGATTCGTCCACCGTTGCTGCGCCTTCGATCACGTCGCCGTCACCCGGAATTAATTCACCGGCCTTGACCAGGACGATGTCCTCTTTGCGCAGCTGTTCCGCTGCCACCTGCTCAGTCTGATCGCTACCGTTTGTCAACCGGTTGGCAAATGTCTGGGTTCGAGTCGCTCGTAAAGCTTTGGCTTGGGCTTTACCGCGCCCCTCGGCCATTGCCTCAGCGAAGTTGGCGAATAGAACCGTGAACCAAAGCCAGAGCGCAATCTGGGTCAAAAACAGAAGGTCGCCGCGACCTTCAAATAAGACCACGGTTGTGATCGCCGCGCCAACTTCCGTCACGAACATGACCGGGTTTCTGGCGAGCGTGACCGGATTGAGTTTCTTGAATGACTCCCCAATCGCCGGCACTACGATCGACGGATCAAAAATAGAATGTTGCTTTGCAGCCATAGATAACTTTCAGGTCCGTTAACTCGTTCGCTTGGTTTAACCGCTTAGTAGGTTTTACCTCCGTACATCAGGAAGTGCTCCAGGATTGGCCCCAGAGACAAGGCCGGGAAAAATGTGAGAGCACCCACTAACAGAATGGTGCCGATCAGCAAAATAACGAATATGGGACCACTTACTGGGAAGGTTCCCGCTCCAGTCGCGACCAGTTTCTTGCGAGCTAGCGAGCCGGCCAGAGCCATGACCGGGATAATCATCCCAAATCGCCCAACTAACATCGCGAATCCCAGGGTAATATCGTAATGCGGATCTCCGTTGGTGGGAGCAGCGGTTAGTCCGGCAAATGCGCTCCCATTGTTTCCGGTACAGGAAGTAAAAGCATACAAGATCTCGCTCAGGCCGTGTGGCCCCAGATTATTCCGCCCGGCCTGCCCCCAATCCGTGACCGATGCCCAGCCGGAAAAACCTAAAATAGAGAAAGACATCAACAAAATTCCGAATGCCGCCATCTTCACGTCATAAGATTCGATCTTCTTTCCCAGATATTCGGGTGTTCGGCCTACCATTAGGCCGGCGATGAAGACCGCTAGTACCACGAAGAGAATCATCCCATAGAGTCCGGCGCCCACACCGCCGAAAATAATCTCGCCTAGTTGAATATTGAGCATCGGGATTAGTCCGCCGAGCGGAGTGAAGGAATCGTGCATTGAGTTCACGGCGCCGCAGGAGGCATCAGTCGTAATGGTGGCAAAAAGTGCGGAGTTCGTAATACCGAACCGTACTTCCTTACCCTCCATGTTGCCGTCCGCATGATTAACTCCAAGCGCTGTTACCTGCGGGTTACCCGCGGCTTCGCATCCCCAACAAATGACAAAACCGATGACAAACACTAAAGCCATCGTAGTCCAGACCGCCCAGCCATGTTTCTGGCTCTTTATCATTCGTCCGAGGTAGTAAGTGAGGGCGCTGGGAATAGCGAAGATAGAGAGCATCTGAATGAAATTGGAGAGCGGCGTCGGGTTTTCGAACGGATGCGCAGCATTAGCGTTAAGAAATCCGCCACCGTTGGTGCCTAGCATCTTAATCGCCATTTGCGAAGCCATCGGTCCTTCGGTGATGGTTTGCGAATCGACCGTTTGCTCCTCCATAACCGGATTGCCTTTGGCGTCGTTCACGGGATTGCCATTCGCGTCCTTCTTGGGAACCTGGACCTTTTGCGCCTCCACCACCTTAGCCGTTTGATACGGTTTGAAGTTCTGCGGTACTCCCTGCCAGACCAAGAATACGGCGTAGACTATGCAGATCGGTAACAGCAGGTAGTAAGTGATCCGAACCAGATCCACCCAGAAATTGCCGAGGGTTTTAGCGGTATGACGAGCAATCCCACGGACGACTGCAGCCGCTACGGCGATACCGACGGCTGCGGACATAAAATTGTGCAGAGCCAAACCGACCATTTGAGAGAAATAGCTCATGGTCGATTCCCCGGAATAACTCTGCCAGTTAGTATTGGTAGAAAAGCTAATCGCCGTGTTGAACGCGATGTGGTCGGTAACCGCCTGAAATGTTTTCGGATCCTGGTTTAGAGGTAGGAAGCCCTGCAGACGCAGAATTCCGTAAGTAAACAAAACCGTAACCGCGGTGAACACCAACATCGCGATGGTGTACTGAAGCCAGGATTGCTCTTTTTCCGGATCGACTCCAAAGAGCCGATAAGTGAGCCTTTCCACGGGTTTAACCACCGGATCCAGGAAGGTCTTGCCCTGGGTGTCCAAGACCTGAACGAGATAGATACCGAGCGGTTTAGTAATCGCTAAGAGGACGATCAAATAGATCGCCAATTCCAGCCAGCCTAGGATGTTCATGTTCTATTTAATTTAAAGCGGCGGTTAAAACTTCTCCGGCCGAATCATGCTGAAGATCAGGTAGACGATAAGTCCGATTGAAACGATACCGACGAGTACATTTTCCATAGAGAGTCAGTTTATAAAACTAGACATTTTTACAGCCCCACGCGAAAAGCGTCAGAACGACGAACGATCCGATAGAGATTCCGATATAAATAATATCAGCCATAATGATAGGTTAGTTTCTTTGAGTTTCCTTAGGCGCGGGTTAATCAGGATGATTGGCTTGGGTGCGGCGCGGTTCGATCGGCTCGGCGGGATGAAGCGCTTGGAAGACCCGGCGCAGTCCTTCTTTGGCGGCAACATTGTTTCCATCCAGTTTTATGGCCGCTTCGAAGAGCTTGCGGGCGCGCTCGATATCGCCGGTTCGTTCCGCCAACTCGCCGGCTAAATTGAAACTATCGGGTGAGTTAGTATTGAGTTCAATCGCGTGCAGGACGTGTCCTTTAGCAGCTCCCAGATCGCCTGTCTCCATCAGGCGGCGTGCTTCGCTGGCCGAGCGCTCGAAATCTATCACCTCGGCTTTTTTTCCGGACTGATCGTTGCGAGCGAGAACTTCCTGCACCACCTGGCGCAGATCCTCGGGCGTGAGCGGTTTTTGCAAGAAGTCGCTCGCCCCAAGTTGGATTGCACGCACCGCGTTAGGCACATCACTGAAGGCGGTAATAATGATCGCCGGTATGTTAATTCTTTGCGCGCGCATGGCAGCCAACAGATCGAGGCCGCCCATCCTGGGCATCCGCATATCCAGAATGACCAGGTCAAATTTATCGACTTTCAGCTTCTTGAGTCCTTCGGTGCTTAGCCCGGTCTCATCAACCTCGTACCCCTCCAGCTCTAAAGTGACCCGGTAGTTCAACCGGACATTGGGTTCGTCATCGACGATAAGAATCCGTTTCATGCCGCCTTTCGTTCTGCCAGAGGGAGATCGAAGTAGAACTCGCTTCCTTCCCCAGACCGGCTTTCCAAACCAATGGTGCCGCCATGGCTTAGCACGATCTCGCGTGCGATAGCTAATCCCAAGCCAACTCCGCCGCGTTCAGTCCCGGGAATCCGGTAGAACCGTTCGAAAATCTTGGATTGATACTCCAAGGGTATACCGTTACCGCGGTCGATTACAGAAAATCTAATTCCGTCCCCAATCCGTTTGGCCCGAATTAATATCTCACTCCCCGGCTGCGAATGTTTAGCGGCGTTTGAAACCAGGTTAGAGAATACGTGCCGGATCTGTTGAAGGTCGACAGCCACCGGCTCAAGGTCCGGTTCCGCTTCGAATTTCAGGCGGCTACCGTGGGCTTCAACGGTGGGTTCCAGATCCTGCACCACGCTCGTAATCAACGTCTTGGGATAAACCTTCTGGAACGTGCTCTGAGCGGTATCAGATTCTAGCCGCGCCAGGTCCAGAAGATCATTAATTATCTTGAGCAACCGCTCCGAATCCTCGCGGGCCGCCAGCATGAGTTCGGTCTGTTTTGTGTTCAGCGATCCGATTCGCTCCTCCAAGAGCAAATGCAACCCCATGCGGATGCTGGTCAACGGCGTTTTTAACTCGTGGCTAACCGTCGAAACCAAATTGGTCTTCACTTCGTCCATCAGACGAAAACGAGTGACATCTTGCAGGATCATGGCGGCGCCGAACAGATTACCCGTCTCGTCCCGCATCCCGATGATACGAGGAAGCAGATGAAGATCGTATCCGTGTAGCCTAAGGGAGATGGCTTTTTCGAAGCTGGCGGGTAAGAAATCAGGGGCACCTCGCAGGACGTTTTCGACTTCCGGCAGCAACGCATCCGGTAGATGCCCGTTCAGCTTGGCCAAAAGGCGTTCCGCAGCCGGGTTCGTGAAACTAAATTTTTTGTCTGGGGTATAAGCGAAGATCGGGTCAGGAAACGCAGAGAGCGTGATCTCGGTCATTTGCCTGGCCTGAAGGACCTGGTCAGTAGTGACTTGCCGATAGGCGCGCAGCTTCGACGCCAACTTGTTGAACGCAGCAGCCAGCTGGCTCATTTCGTCATGCCCAGACACCGGCACCAGTTGGTCGAGGTTACCCTCCCCCAGCTCTTTGGCGACTGAGGTCAACCTATGCAGCGATCGAACAATTGAACGCTGCAACCAGTACGCGAAAAATAAACTAGCGGCGATCCCGATCGCGACCGCTAACGAAAGGTAGCGGCTGGAATTTGTGCTTAATGAGCGCGCTCCCTGGTTTTCATTCAACATGTTCTCTTCGTTGATACGAATAACCTGCTGGGCCGTGTCTTTGATCTTGGTTCCCAGAGGCAGAACTGTCGAAAAGTAGAACTGGCGCTTTTGATCCGTTCCAGGCTCGTCGTTGAAGCGCTGAACGTCGGATTGGTAAGTGGTGAAGTCTTGCCGGAGGGTATCAGCTAATTGCTGCTCGCCTGGCAGGGTGATGTTGTGTTCCTCAGCTACCAGATTCTTGGCGAAAACCTCTTGGTTCTGCTGATAGACTTTGATCCCCATTTCGGTTTCACCGATCAAGGTCAAGACGAGCCCTGAATCCATCGCCTGCAGGCTCTCTCTCATCCGGCGCCCGGCCACCACGCTCCGATAGTTCTCTTTTAGCGTGAGGTCGATTTTTCCGCCCAGGGCTTTGAGCAACACGATGGCGTAGATGCCGATGCCTGCGAGCAGGACCAAAATCGGGGCTAGCCCTAGAAAAATACGCCTTTTCATCTCAAACCTTAACCCTAACGCGACGCGCGGGCAGTCCTAAGAAGCTGGAGCTGTGCCACCCTAAGAATCACTGTTCAAAGTTTTGTGTCTCCCCTAGGGACCGGATAGTGGTATGCGCCATTTTGGCGAGCTCGCCGGTCGTATCTTGCGAGATTCCGAACCGAAAGGGTCGCAAACTGCGAGTAACTTCGCGGCTGGCGGTTCGAACGCGAGGGAAGGGCGCGCGTCCTCCCAATGAACGCGAGCCCATCGCCGGGAGGGATCGCGTCCTCGTCCCGCGGCCGCGGATTATCGAAGTCCACGACAGACCCAATCCAGCGTCAAAGCAGTTCCCAAATTATCGGCCTATTCGCGGCGCGCGGGGACGCGCGCCCTCCCATCTCACCCTTTCGCCCCCCCTCAGAGGCGTTTTTTGCGTCGATAAAGGGTAGCTGGGTCGATTTGAAGGATATGCGCAGCCTCATCAATCGTCCGGGAGTTCGCCAGAACTTTCCGGATGTGCTCGTTCTCGACTTCCTCGAGGCTGACTCTACCTCCGAGACGAAATTCGGCGGTATTCTGAGCGATATCTCCTAGGTCGCCGGCTTCGATTCGATCGGTCTCCGCGAGAATCACAGCTCTCTCGATAACGTTCCGCAGCTCTCTCAAGTTACCTGGCCAAGAGTATGCCCGCATTGCTTGCATTGCCTCCGGAGAAAAGGTGAGACCGAGTTTGCCGGATCGTCTGGAAAAGAATTGGAGTTGTTTCTCTGCGATCCGCTGCACATCAACGCTGCGATCGCGCAAAGGCGGAATATGAATCGAAATAACGTTCAACCGATAATAGAGGTCCTCTCGGAAGCGCCCGGCGGTGACAGCCGGACCGAGGTCTTTATTTGTCGCGGAAATGATTCGCACATCGGCGCGGCGCGATCGGGTGTCGCCGACTCTTTCGTATTCCTTTTCTTGAAGCAGACGTAAGAGCTTAGCTTGAATCTCGGAAGGCAAATCCCCGATCTCATCAAGAAATAAGGTCCCGCCTTCAGCCACGGTCACCTTACCCACGGTCTCAGTGAGCGCGCCGGTGAAAGCCCCTTTTACATGCCCAAAAAGCTCGCTCTCCAAGAGGTCCCGGGAAAGACTAGGGCAGCTGACCGTGACAAAGGGGGCTTTCGCCCGGGAGCTTCGTTCATGCATAGCCCGGGCAAGTACGCTTTTCCCAGTGCCGCTTTCGCCAAGGAGCAAAACATTGGCCTCGCTGACGGCGGCTTTTATCGCGATATTGAGAACCTTCTCCATTGCCGGCGCCTCTGACTCGAGATCGACGTCCGGCGCTTCGGTTCTCAATCGGGTCTCAAGCTCCAAGACCCGGTTTTGGAGCCGTCGGGTCCGCTCGATCTTTTCCAGGACCTGGCGGACTTGTTCGGGAGTGCAGGGTTTGGCTAAGAAATCGAAAGCACCACGCCGCATCGCTTCCACAGCGGTTTCTATCGACGCATAGGCGGTAACGATGACCACCGGCGTGCTCGGCGCCAAGCGCAGAAGTTCGGCCAACAAATCCAGGCCGCTTTCCTCCTGCAGTTTTAGATCCAAGAGGATGGCATGAAACTCTTCGTCATTGACCAGTTTCAGGGCTTCAGCGCTCGTGCTCGCCGTCGCCACAGCGTGATTAGCGGATTCGATCGCGGTAGCAAACGCTTGCCGGATATTCTTTTGATCGTCAATTACGAGTACACGCATGCCACCTAACCGTTAGTCTTTGATTCCCAGACATCATCAAGACCCCACTAGATCGCCATTGGTGGGAAACGCAAACTCTGGCCATTTTTGCCAACATGCAACCCAAACCGCCCCAAGCTTGTACGGCGCGGACAAAGCGTTGTTGTTATCTGGACCTGAGCTTGACACCTCACTTTGACGACTGTTAACTGAATACAGACTCCATTCTTGTTCTAGAAACCCCCAATGAACAGTAACAAACTCCCCTCATACGGGCGCATTCTGCCCCGTTCTTTCTTGGCCGCAGCTGCGGCGGTCTTTATGCCTGCCGCCTTATACGCAGGAGTAACGCTCCATTTCGCCGGGCCTCCCGGCGGGGCGGAATTAGACTTCATGAAGAAGGTGTGTGACCAATGGGCGCAAAAGACCGGAAATACTGTGCAGCTGATCAGCCGGCCGAATGACACGACCCAGGCTCTACAAACATTTGAACAGTACTGGGCGGCTAGGAGCGGAGATGTTGATATCTACCAGGTAGACGTCATTTGGCAGGGCATTTGCGCGCCCCACGCTGTGGATCTCAAGAAGTATTATAAAGAGGACGATCTCAGCCAGTATTTTCCGCGCATCATCCAAAACAACACCGTCAAGGGTAAGCTCGTGTCTATTCCGTTATTCACGGATGCAGGCATTCTGTATTACCGCACCGACCTTCTGCAGAAATACGGGTATTCCGATCCGCCGAAGACCTGGGTAGATTTGACCGAGATGGCCAAGAAGATCATGGACGGCGAACGTAAAGCCGGTCAAAGCGATTTCTACGGCTTCGTTTTTCAAGGTAAGTCCAGCGAGACCGTGACCTGTGATGCGCTTGAGTGGGTCTACAGCTACGGAGGTGGGACCATCATCGAACCGGACAAGAAGGTCAGCATAAATAATCCAAATGCCATCAAGGCACTTGAAGAGGCGCACAGTTGGGTCGGTACGATCGCTCCTGCCGGTGTGGTGACTTACGACGAAGAGCCGGCTCGAAACGTTTGGCAGGACGGCAAAGCTGCCTTTATGCGGAACTGGCCCTACGCTTATTCATTAGGCCAGGATCCGAAGAGCCCAATCTCAGGAAAATTCGACGTATCCGTACTTCCTAAGGGTCCAGGGCCTGACGGCAAAAACGCGGCGTGCCTTGGCGGCTGGCAATTGATGGTTTCGACTTATTCCAAAAACGCGGATGTCGCAGCGGACCTGGTTAAATACCTAAGCTCAGCTGAGATTCAGAAGCAACGTGCGATTGAGATCAGCGAGTTGCCGACCCGGCCGGCGCTCTACAGCGATCCTGATATCTTAGCGAAGAACCCCTGGTTCAAGAATATTCCCGAGGTTTTGTCGAATGCGGTCGCCCGGCCGTCCACGGTAACCGGGGCTGATTACAACCAGATCTCAACTGCTTTCTTTCAGAATGTGAACCAGGTTCTCAGTGGTACTGAAAGCGCGGCGGACGCGGTTAAGAAGGTCGAGCAAGTAGGAAAACGACTGGTGCGATAGCCCTACAACTGGACACCGAGCAGTGATCAAAGAAATCGATCTCTACGCCCGTCAGAAACGGCTAGCGTGGTGGCTGATCACGCCATCCGTTCTGGTTGTCCTGGTAATCATCGCGTACCCGACGATCCAGGTTTTCGTGTACTCGTTTATGAAGTACAAGCTTGACGGGGTCACCCCGCCAAGCTTCGTCGGGTGGGACAACTACTCTTACGTTTTGAGCGACCCGGATTGGTGGAGTGCGGTCAGCAACACACTCATCTTTACTGTAGTCTCGGTTATTCTGGAGTGTGTCTTGGGTCTGACCGTCGCCATGGTGGCGAACTCGAAATTTAAAGGGCGAACCATATTGCGAGTTGCGATTTTAGTTCCTTGGGCAATTCCGACCGTGGTTTCGTCAAAGGTTTGGAGCTGGATGGTCAACGATATCTATGGGGTCGTAAATATCGTCCTTACCGATCTGCATATTCTGCCCCAGAAAATAGCCTGGCTGGCAACTCCGGCGACCGCGTTGCCGGTGATCATCGCGGTCGATGTATGGAAAGCAACGCCTTTCATGGCATTGCTATTATTAGCTGGGCTCCAGTTAATTCCTAAAGACCTCTACGAGGCAGGATCGATCGACGGCGCCAACAAGGTGCGCCAATTCTGGGCGATCACGCTCCCCTTAGTTACGCCAACTCTATTGGTGGCCCTGGTATTTCGAACCCTCGACGCCCTCCGGGTGTTCGACATTTTTTATGTAATGGTCGGAGGTCAGGGAAATCTCGAGACGATGGCAGTTTATAACCAGCAACAGCTGGTCTCGTTTCTGGATGCGGGTGTGGGTTCGGCCACGTCGGTGATCATCCTCATCGTGATCATGTTGTTTGTCATCCTGTACACTCGTTTCAGCCGGACAAGTTTCGAATGAGCACTACTAAAACTGTCGCCACGTTAGAGGCCCCGACCACCCAAGGCGCCACCAAGAAAGCCGATACCAAAGCCACGGTCTTGCGCATTTTGTTTTACGTACTCGTGGTTGTGATCATTGTATTCAATTTGTTCCCGTTTTTCTGGGCGCTGCTTTCATCGTTCCGGCCAAGCAATGAATTGTTCTCAACCAAGCTCATTCCGAACGCGCTGACGCTGGACCACTACATAGAAGTGTTCAAGGAGCAAAGGTTTGTCCAGAGCTTGGTCAACTCGGTAATCGTAGCCGGCTTAACAGTTTTGATCGCACTGGGTCTCGGTAGTGTTTGTGCGTATGCATTGGGGCGGCTTCCGTTTCGGTTCAAAGGGCCGGTACTTTACCTGGTCCTCACGATGACGATGTTCCCCCAGATCGCGATTCTTTCCGGCCTATTTGTAATGCTCAGAACGCTGGACATGTTTAACAGCCGGCAGGGACTGGTGCTGACTTATCTGATCTTCACCATGCCGTTCACCATCTGGGTCATGACCCAATATTTTCGTAGTCTGCCTAAGGAGCTCGAAGAGGCAGCCTATGTAGATGGTGCGTCGCCGCTCAAAGTGTTCTGGGAAATCTTGCTTCCTCTCACGATGCCGGGACTGGTTTCGACTGGGCTACTGGCATTCATTGCCGCTTGGAACGAATTCTTGTTCGCGTTGACCTTCACGATCACGGACAACATGAAAACGGTCCCAGTCGTAATCTCTCAATTCACGGGCGCAAGCTCCTTTGAGCAGCCGTGGGGCTCCATCATGGCCGCCTCAATGGTGGTTACGATTCCGTTGGTGATCCTGGTTATGATATTCCAGTACCGGATCGTTGAAGGTCTGACCGCTGGCGCAGTCAAAGGCTAAATCTCGGCTAGTCCAGTAAAACAGCATTGCTTTTGCTCGGGCGAGTCGCTTAAAAAGAGCGGCTTGCATAAGACAGTCACAAAGGTCTTTCTTGCTCCAGCTTTGGCCCTGCTCCTATGGCCTCTCGCGGCGCGGGTTCAGGCAGATGAATTGCCCAAGTTCAGCGATGCCAAAGTGAACGAATTCGTCAGTCAGTATGCCGATTTTGTAAAAAAGTATATTGAAGCCTATAACGCCGCGAAGACTGGTAATCCAGCCGCGTTCAACCAGTTAAAGACCCAGGTGAAAAAGTTGCAAGATGAGATCGCAGAAGTGGCAGAAAAACTACAATCTAAGCCGGAGGAAGTTCAAAGATACGAACTATTTATTACGACTTACACGGAGAAAATGATTGACGGTACCAAGTAGAAAAAGCTAGTCAATCAAGTCCCCGCCAAACTCAAATGAAAAAACTCTACTACACCCTTCGAAATCTCTGTTTGGTTATCGCCTGTATGGCGGTGGGCAGCTTCATTGCCAGCCGTGCTCTTGGTGACGATGTTCCGACGTTTAGCGATCCGGCAGTAAACACCTTCGTGAAAACGTACGCCCAGTTTGTGAGCGACTACCTTGACGCGTACAAAGCCATGAAAACAGGCGACAACAGCAAAATCACGGCGCTGCAGACAAAACTGCCCGAACTGCAATCTGAAGCGAGTCAGGTGGCCGGCAAAGTGAAGCCTGATGAAGCGACCAAATTTCAAACATTCGTAACCGGTTGCGCCCAGAAGGTCGTGGACGCGACGAAATAGCTGCGTTACGCAGCCCGCCGGCTTGATCTGCGTCGTTTACCCGACTGAGCCGGCGCAGCGATTATTGATCGACCCAGGGCCGAACGTATTCGATCCTGGGTCTTATCGTTTAAACTATCCTGCTGAAAAGCCCTGGATGTCCCCGCCCTCGGTAGCAGTCCGACAGCAGCCGGATCCCTACCGTTTTCCTGGACGCCTCGAAATGCTTGCGCATTTTAGCAGAATAAAGGCTACTCTTTGGCCTTTGGTCCACTATGGCTTTTCGATTTGAAAATCACGAAACGCCGATTGACGGGTTAAAACGCGTCGCAAGTGAACGGCTGGAGCAAGCGATCATGGCCGCCGGGATTAAGCCGCGGCCAAGCGCTGAAGATGTACATGAGATTAGAAAAGATCTGAAGAGCTTGCGCGCTCTTCTTCAGTTGGCTCGTGGGCATTTGGCCAAGGCCACCCGAGGCCAGGAGAACCTGGTCTTGCGTGACGCTGGCCGGACGCTCTCAAGCAGCCGCGACGCCGAGGCTTTACTAGAGTCTCTAGAGAAACTTTTCGGCACTCACGAACAACCGAAAGGAGAAGCGTTGCATCCCGCCGGTCGACAAATTATCGACCGAATCAGACAGCAACTCCAAACTGAATCCGCTCGTTCTTTAACCCATCGCGAACTCAAGACGGTTACAGAGATGTTGTCGAGTATGCGCGCTCGGATTCCCGAATGGGTATTTGCCACTGGCGTTATACAGCGCGGGAGTATGCTGTTGGCAACTGGCTTGGAACGGACTTACCGGCGAGGGCGCCAGCACTATCGGATCGTCGAGACGATTGGGATGGAGAATGCCACGGATGAGCTTTGGCACGAGATTCGTAAGCAAGCCAAAGCGCTGGGTTACCAGCTGAGACTACTCAGAAAGATTTGGCCGTCCGCTCTTCACGCCTGGATCGATGCGCTAGACGAGATTTCTGACGGCTTAGGCGACGATCACGACTTTGCCCTGATCCAGCAAAAGCTCATAGAGTTGCCTTTCGAGCCGGCTGATACCGAAGGACACGTTAACGCACGGCAGGCGCTCCTGCGCACGATCGATCGGCGACGGCAGCGGCTTAAGCTGTTTTCCCTCAATCGCGCTCGGATGATCTATGTGGAGAAGCCGGCTCGATTTGTGGAGCGTCTAAGCGTGTACTGGGAACTATGGAGAGACGGAGGTAAAGCAGTTGCGCCCAGGAAACGGACTGGCGACGAGCACAAGCCTGGTGAGCCTGGTCACAAACAAAACGTGACCGCAAACGGGCCCGCCTTAGCCAAACGACTCCACTAACCTCGACGAATCCGAGCAGGGTTGCAAATCTGGGGAGGGCGCGCGTCCTCGCGCGCCGCGGACAGGTATCGGTCGTGAAGCAGGCTAAGCGCTGGATCTGGTCTATCCTGGGCTTCGCGAACAACGGATCGCGAGGACGCGATCCCTCCCGGACGCCGTGACCCGCGACCATTAACAGACAAGAACGAAGCATCTTGTGCGGTTGGAGATGCTGAAGGGCCAGCCCGGCTTTGGCACACAGTACCGTTCACTGGGTTCCGGTTGCTGATGGCGAGGGGGAGGGAGAAGAGTTCCCCGGTTTGGGCAGCGAAAGAGTCTTAAGCTGGTCGCCAAACTGATGGAGTTCCGCTTGCAAAGCATCTGTCTGCGTCCGGACCTCAGCGTTGAGCTCATTTCTCCTCGGATCCGGGAGAAACAAGACCGCTGCTCCTCCAATTATCAATCCCAACAGGAAGGCCACGAGAGTTCTCATGTCTCCCTTGTTCGCAATTAGTCATTCGGCCGGCTGTTTCGCGACTGATTCCTTTACCTTGGTCCAAACCGCTGTCCGACCGAGTAGGGAGATCCCGATATAGCCCCTCAGCTTTAGCGTGTCGCCGCCGCTATACTCCAGAAAAGAAGAGTAGGTGTTTCCCGACTTAGGATCGTAAACAGTTCCGTGGTCCCATTTTCCTGATCCTTCCGGGGTGAAGCCGGTCATGAAAACCAACCCGATAAGGGGCCGGTTCCTTTTCGCCGGATCCGGATTCGAGATGTCGGTTTTTTCAATCCCGTCCGACGTGTATTCTTTGTTCAACGCGGCGATCTTTCCACTCAGCGTTCCATCCACTTCAAAAATTTCGATCTCTGCATCTTGGGTTTTCCAGAGTCCCACTGGAGCCGTTCCTTCGTCCGCTCTACTCGCGCTCGGTGAGATTGCGGAGGCTAGGAGTAACGTTAAAACGGCGATTTTCCTGAACCCCGTGTATAAGCCGATCAACCCTGGATCTGGCGTTGGATTTGACTTTGATTGCATAGCCGGCGTCCCATCTGTCTCTCCTGAGGCTCTCAAGTAGTAAACGCCTCACCCCATAATTTATTCCCACGGGTGTTTCCGGGTTCAAGTTCAGCTGCGTTGCGTCTAGCTTGGTTTCAGCCTGAACGGCATCAACCATCGCGCAGCGTCGCACCTCGCTTCATCGCCCTGAGAAATGTTGATCGGGTGGCTCTTTTCCGCTTACTAAGGCTTCACTACCATGCTTTTGTAGAATTCGCGCGCCGATAAACCGATGGCCGGGCTTGTGTTACAGACGACCATCTGGTAATAGCAAAGCGATCTTAAGGTAGGAAAGATCTATGGAAAACTTGACCTGGTTAGCGGCAGTGACTCTTTCGTTTTCTTTAGGGCCAGTCGTGGCTTTGATAGCGGGCGTTCTGATTCTAATCATGCCGCGGCTGTTAAACTTCATCGTGGCGCTTTACCTGATAATCGTCGGCTTGAGCGGCCTTTTGCATTGGCCTCTATAGTTAGGGCCGCGAAAGACGCGCCAACGACCTGAGCAGCCCCGATATCGCTTTCCAGGCTGGCAAAGAGAGTCGTCTATTCCCGCTTGGGCAAGGTTCCTTTTTCGATCAGGAGCCGCAGAGCATCATCGAATCCTCGCCAAGCCGCGGCCGCTAAACCGCCGCCGGTGCTCACCCGCCTCACACCAATGTCTGCCAAGCTGGCAACGCGCATCTCGGGTCCCATCAGCAGCGCATTTACTGGCTTCGGCGCCACGGCCGAAACCAATTCAGCCATCGCCGAAAGATCTCTGATACCAGGAGCATACAAACAATCGGCTCCGGCATTTGCGTAAGCCACAAGTCGCTCGATAGTCGCCGCAAGATCCGTCTGTCCAATGAGAAACCCTTCCGACCGGGCAACCAAAATAACGTCGTGGCCCGATTTCGTGATCGCCTCTCGCGCTGCTTTGATTCGATTTACTGCCAGCCGTAATTCGTAAAGAGAACGGCCGGTTCGATCCTCGATCGAGAGGCCAGCCACACCTGTGTCGAGGGCAAGAGTGACGTTCGCCGCGACATCCTCCGGCTCATCGGCAAAACCGGCTTCGAAATCGGCGTTAATCGGTAGATCCGTGGCGGCAGAGAGGAAACGTAAATGCGTCAGCACCTCGTCGAGCGACAGTTCGCCGTCATTTCGTCCAATAGCCCAGGCAGCGCCGGCGCTGGTCGAAGCCAGCGCCTTGAACCCGGCCTTCTCGAGCCGTCTGATTCCGCCTAGGTCCCAAGGGTTCGGTAAGACAAAGCATCCCTCCTGATGGAGAGCCCGAAAAGAGGCACGTTTTGCGCGCAGATCCGTATCCATATCCTCCGTTCGTTTAATCCACGAAAAAGAGATTTCAATCTGAATAGGCTGGTTAAGCCGAGACTGAGGCGCAGAGCAGGAGAAACCCGAGGAGAAAGAAGACCGCCGAGATAATGCGGACAATTCGCAAGGTTTGTTCACCGGAGACCGGGAAAGGGATACCGCTCAAATCCTGTTCCGGCGGTAGATCTCGGAATGGAATCACCCACCAGATGGCGATCACTAGACAGACACTGAGACAAAAGACCGCTCCCCAAGCAGTGGCATTAGCAACGCCACCGGAACCGAAGCGCAATGCGTAGATCACCGTCGCCAAAAGGTCTCCCCCCAACAACAGAACATACACGATGGTATCGAGGTTCGAAGGCTCATGCTGGCTAGGCAAATCCGGGGAATGATGGCTAACCAGATCATGCCTCACCATCGCATATTGATAGACTGCGAAGACGCCCGAAAGAACTAGGACGAAAAACTTGAGCCAGTCCATAGGAGTTAGCGCTCCCTTGCTGCCTCTATCGATCGATTCACCGGTCGCAAAAATCCTTTCCTTAGCCGGTTTGGCTTCCAAATTATCTGCATTTGGTAGCGATACCAGCTGTGAGTAGAATACTCCGTTTACGCCGGAGCATTCTACTGCTTTTTTCTTGAGACGCCCTCGGAAGCCAGATACAGAGCGCAGACGACGGAAAGACGTGCGTACGTACGCTCTCTCCTTGCTTACCACGGCCTCGCACGCGAGGCGCGCTCCACAAAAGAAAACCCGCCCAACCTTACGGCGGGACGGGTTTTCGAAGTGCTTAGCTGGACTGCTCTCTTAGTAGTCCATGCCGCCCATACCGGGCATTCCACCACCCGGGGCACCAGCCGGTTTATCTTTCTCCGGCAATTCTGTCACCAGGGCTTCAGTCATCAACAGCAACCCGGAGATAGAAGCCGCATTTTGCAGCGCGGTTCTGGTCACCTTGGTCGGGTCGACAACACCAGCTTTCAACAGGTCTTCGTACTCGTTGGTCGCCACATTGTAACCTTCGTTACCCTTGCGAGATTTCACTTCCTGGACAATCAACGCACCTTCGCGGCCGGCATTGTTAGCGAGCTGGCGCAACGGCGATTCAACAGCGCGATGCACGATCTCGAGACCAACTTTTTCGTCTCCGGTCAACTTAAGTGAGTCCAGAGCTTTCTGGGCCCGGATCAAAGCCACACCGCCCCCGGCCACAATACCTTCCTCAACCGCGGCGCGAGTGGCATGCAGCGCATCTTCCACCCGAGCTTTCTTCTCCTTCATTTCGGTTTCGGTAGCAGCACCAACATTGATTACGGCGACGCCACCGGCCAATTTCGCGAGACGTTCTTGCAACTTCTCCCGATCATAGTCGGAGGTGGTTTCTTCGATCTGACGGCGAATTTGATTCACCCGGCCTTGGATATCAGCCGTAGAACCTTCACCTTCAACAATCGTGGTGTTCTCTTTGTCGATGGTAATGCGCTTGGCCTTACCCAGGTCGTCGAGGTTAATGTTTTCCAACTTGATACCGAGGTCCTCGGTCAAGCAACGGCCGCCAGTGAGAACCGCGATGTCTTCGAGCATCGCTTTGCGGCGATCGCCGAATCCGGGAGCTTTGACGGCAGCAACCTGGAGCGTGCCACGCAACTTGTTCACGACCAGCGTCGCTAGAGCTTCGCCCTCAACATCTTCAGCGATAATCAATAGCGGACGGCCAGCCTTGGCCACTTTTTCGAGTACCGGCAGCAGGTCCTTGAGGCTCGAGATCTTCTTCTCGTGGATCAGGATATAAGCATTTTCCAACGCCGCTTCCATGCTCTCCGCATTGGTCACGAAGTAAGGTGAAAGGTAGCCTTTATCGAACTGCATGCCTTCCACAACTTCCAAGGTGGTCTCGATCGACTTGGCTTCTTCAACCGTGATCGTGCCGTCTTTGCCGACCTTGTCCATGGCGTCAGCGATGATTTCGCCGATGGTCTGGTCCCAGTTAGCAGACACCGTAGCGACTTGAGCGATTTCGGTCCGATCGGAGACCTTTTTGGAGATCTTCTTGAGCTCTTCCACGATCGCATCGACCGCCTTTTGAATACCGCGTTGCAAGGAGGTCGGGTTGGCGCCGGCCGTGACGTTCTTCAAACCTTCGCGGAAGATCGCCTCGGCTAAAACCGTCGCGGTGGTGGTGCCATCACCAGCCAGATCCGAAGTCTTGGAAGCGACCTCGCGGACCAGCTGTGCGCCCATATTTTCATACGAGTCCTCGAGCTCGATTTCCTTCGCTACCGTAACGCCATCTTTCGTGATGGTCGGGCTGCCGAATTTCTTATCCAGGATGACGTTTCGGCCCGATGGTCCCAGCGTCGCCTTCACTGCTCTGGCGAGTTTCTCTACGCCACGCAGCAGTGCTTGACGAGCTGATTCGTCGAATTGCAATTGTTTAGCTGCCATAAAGTAAGTTGAGTATCGATATTAATGTTCGTTGTTATCCAAGGATGCCAAGGATGTCGTCCTCGCGCATAATTAGATAGTTATCGCCGTCGATCTTGATTTCGGTGCCGCCATACTTGGAGATCAGCACCTTGTCGCCGACTTTGACGTTGAATTCGACTTTCTTCCCGTTGTCGTCGAGTTTCCCCGTTCCGAGAGCGACCACTGTTCCTTCCTGCGGCTTCTCTTTTGCCGTGTCAGGAATAATGATGCCTCCTTTTTTTAATTCCTTCTCTTCGAGCGGCTGCACTAACACCCGATCGCCGAGCGGTTTTACGTTAATTGCCATAAACTAATTTATCCTTCTTTTGCTTTGCGGTTTATGATGCACCGGTTGAGCTGCAGCGAAGGATGGGATGCAGGCTCAACCGGAAACACTTCAAAAGTTAGCGTTAGGATTTCTTCTTGTCTTCGTCAACTACCTCGAAATCGGCATCAACCACGTGATCGCCTGGTTTACCCTCTTGCTTCGGCTCTGCGGAACCCGTGGTACCCGTGGTATCGGTGCCGCTGCTGGCGCCGCCCGGCTGATTTGCCGCGGCTTGCTTGTACAGTTCAGCACTGACTGCTTGGAATTTGCTCTGCAGACTCTCGGTAGCTCGCTTGATAGCATCGCTATCTTCGCCTTTCAACGCCTCGCGCACCTCTTTAATTGCATCCTGGACCGTTTGTTTCTGGTCAGCAGAAAGTTTCTCACCCAGCTCGTTAAGCTGTTTCTCGCATTGGTACGCTAGATTGTCGGCGTTGTTTCTGATCTCGGCTAGTTCTCTAGCTCGCTTGTCGTCTTCTGCGTGAGCTTCTGCATCCTGGCGCATCTTCTCGATCTCGTCCTTAGACAATCCACTCGAACCCGTGATCGCGATCTTCTGTTCCTTGCCGGTGCCAAGATCTTTAGCTGATACGTTCAAAATGCCGTTGGCATCGATATCGAAGGTCACTTCGATTTGAGGAACGCCGCGAGGGGCCGGCGGGATGCCGTCCAAATGGAAGGTCCCTAGACTCTTATTGTCGCGGGCAAACTCGCGCTCACCCTGCACAACTTTGATTTCCACACCCGGCTGGCTGTCTGTTGCCGTCGAGAAAATCTCGGATTTCCGGGTCGGGATCGTCGTGTTGCGCGGAATCATCTTGGTGGCAACGCCGCCCAAGGTTTCGATCGCCAAGCTGAGCGGCGTGACATCGAGCAGCAAGACGTCCTTAACGTCTCCCCGCAGTACACCGCCTTGAATGGCGGCACCAACAGCCACTACTTCGTCCGGGTTAACCCCTTTGTGCGGCTCTTTCCCGATCAAGCTGCGCGCCGTTTCGATCACTTTGGGCATACGCGTCATACCACCGACCAGCACGAGCTCATTCATCTCGCTGGCCGTCAGCTTCGCCTCCCGCAGACAATCTTTGACCGGCCCCACCGTTCGTTGGAAAAGGTCGTCAGTGAGCTGCTCCAGTTTGGCTCGCGTGAGTTTCTTTTGGATATGTTTCGGACCGCTCGCGTCGGCAGTAATAAAGGGCAGGTTGATCTCGTATTCTTGGGACGATGAGAGCGCGATCTTCGCTTTTTCCGCTTCTTCTTTGATCCGTTGAATCGCGTCTGCCTGTAAACTCAAATCAATCCCGGTGTCAGCCTTAAACTCCGCGATGATCCAGTCCATGACCTTCGCATCCCAGTCGTCACCACCTAAGTGGGTGTCTCCGTTGGTCGCGCGGACTTCAAAGACTCCATCGCCGATTTCCAACACTGAAATGTCGAAAGTACCACCGCCTAGGTCGTAGACGGCGATCTTCTCGTCCTTTTTCTTGTCCAGACCGTAGGCCAACGAAGCCGCCGTCGGCTCATTAATGATTCTCAGAACCTCCAGCCCGGCGATCTTGCCGGCGTCTTTGGTGGCGTTTCGTTGAGAATCGTTGAAATAGGCCGGAACCGTGATAACCGCCTGAGTGATCGTTTCGCCGAGCTTCGCCTCTGCATCGGCCTTCAGTTTGCCGAGGATCATCGCCGATATCTCTGGCGGCGAGAATGTCTTCTTCTCAGATCCGACTTCGACTTCGACATTAGCATCACCGTTAGCAGCTTTTACAATCTTGTAGGGAACCCGTCTGGCTTCCCCTTGCACTTCATCGAACTTCCGTCCCATGAAACGCTTGATTGAGAAAATCGTGTTCTTAGCGTTGGTGACCGCTTGTCGTTTCGCTGCTTGACCGACGAGCCGTTCTCCGCTTTTCGTGAAGGCAACAATCGAAGGAGTCGTCCGCCCGCCTTCAGAGTTTTCAATTACAACTGGTTCACCACCCTCCATAACCGACATACAGGAGTTTGTGGTGCCAAGATCGATACCTAGAATCTTAGCCATAAAATCGCAGGAAAACTGGTAGCCGCTCTCGTGCCAATCGATAACCAATGCTATAAGCCATTCATTATAAACGAGTTACATTTAATTACGTTTAATCCGAGCGCCTGATTCTGCGTCATCTTGGCGCGCGTGGCACACTGGGGTGCGCCAAAAATGCTTTACACAGCAAGGCCGCAAAGGCCGCAAAGAAATGATTATGGAGAATTTAAAACCGACCGTCCTGGTTTGCGGCGAAATTCCAGCGGTCGCTTGATTTACCCCACTTCAGGCGGCACTCTCGTCAAAACGGAACACTGGCGCCGATGACCGACCCTGCACCACGAGACACTCCTAATCCGCTTGAAAACCCAGGACAAATCGAGCGTGAAGGGTTGGAAATAACAGAACGAGACATTGTTTTTGAATGTCCGCACTGTCAGGGAGAGCTGGTTGTCGACTTGGAAGGGGCCGGGTTGTCCTTCCCCTGCGTGCATTGCGGGCAAACGGTCACGGTGCCGGAATATCACGGGCCATCGCTGCACTTTTTGGAAGCAGCTACGTCGAAATTGACCGAGGCATTACGGAACGCCCGGAAAGGATCGCCTAGAAAATTCGATCTCAATAATCGGGCGCCAGCCGAGTTGGCCGCCCGTCAGACCGAGCTTGAACAGCAGAGCCAGGAAATTCAGGCGCAATCGGCGGAACTGAGAGGTCAGGTGAACCACGCCTTAATCCAGCTCCATCGTTATCAACTGAAGCTGGAAATGCTAACCGAAAGCCAATCCGAGCTGGAGACGGAACTCAAGGCGATCGCAGAGCAACTCTCGCCCGAGGCTCCGCAGGTGAGAAGTGAGAAGTGATTGGCGAGAAATGAGAGGCTCACAAGGCGCTTCGTTCTCGTCCTCGTCGTCGTCCTCGTCCTCGAATCCGGCCACGCGGAGTGATGGAGTGATGGAGTGATGGAGTGATGCGAGCTACAGAGCGGAATGCGACGTCCCTGCTCAGGTCCACGGGACGCCGCTCTACCTTTCACTTTTCACCCTCAGCCTCTCCAACCGGCTACGCGGGTGCTTTTCGGACTTGGCGAGTGCCTATCGGCGCTTTAAATGGTCCGCACGTATTGCGATTGGATAGATGCGACGCCCGGGGACCTCCTGGCGAACATGGCTCCTGACAGCGCTTATTTCAGGTTGCAAGAGCGACTAATCGATACCAAACTCGTAGGCTCGTTTCGGATGGGTGCCAGAGCGGTCGATTGGGCACGCCTGGAAAGCGTGTGTACCGCAAGGTACCGAGGGTTCGAATCCCTCCCCATCCGCCAGATCCGGTGGTAATCGTTCTCGTCGTCGGCCTCGTACTCGACTTCAAAGAGCTACCCAACTCGCGGGGAGTCGTCCTCTCAACCGGACTCCGCTATCCGCTCCATCAGATACTGCCGAAGCGCGGGGTCTTCGGTCAAGCCGATGGCTCGCTGCCAAGCATTGCGCGCCTCGGCGTCGTTTCCCAGCGAATGCAGGAGAAAAGCGCGTGCGGCCCAGTAAGGCTGATAACTGCCTATACGATCCGGTGAGATTTCAGCGAGGGCAGTAAGACCCGCTCCAGGATCACCCGCCTGCGCTAGGGCGACCGCTCTACCGACTAGTGAACCGATTCCGGGGGCGACTCGGACTAATCCTTCGTAAAGCAATGCGATCGCTTGCCAGTCGGTTTCGCCGGTCACTGCCCGCTGGGCGTGCACCGACTGTATGGCAGCCTCCAGTTGAAACCGTCCCATCCGGCTAAAGCCAGCAGCAACGCTCAAATGCTCTTCTGCTTCCGAAATGAGAGGTCGCGACCACTTATCTGTGTCCTGCTTATCGAGCGGAATAAAGTGGCCCTCCTCGCCACGCCTGGCGTGTCGGTGCGCCTGGCAATGCAACATCAAGGCGAGTAGGCCATGCGGTTCTGGTTCGGATGGCATCAAGCTCACCATCACTCGTCCTAAAACGATCGCTTCTTCCGCCAGAGCTCCGTCGCTAGATATTGCGTCGGATGGGTTTTCCCAACCCGTAGTGTAGGCGGCATAGATCGCATCCAGGACAAACGTGAGCCTTTCACCCCATTCTTGCGGTTCCGGAACCCGAAAAGGAATGGCGGCGTCGCGTATTTTAGTTTTGGCACGGACTAGCCGCTGACTCATTGCCTTCGGCGAGACTAGAAACGCGGAGGCAATCCGGGCCGCATCGATACCAAGGACGGTCTGTAACATCAAAGGAGTCCGCGCAACGACGTCAATGGACGGGTGGGCGCAGACGAACATCAGCTTGAGGCGTTCATCTGGGAAAGAATCATGGTTTATGGCCATCGTTTGAGCCTCCTCGGCGATTTGTTGGAGCGGTTCGGCCGAACGTAACCGAACTTTTTCATGGCGAGCGTTATCGATGATCCGGTTCCGCGCAGCTCGGAGAAGCCACGCCTCGGGTTTATCCGGGACTCCATCCACCGGCCAGCGCTGCAAGGCGGCCACAAAAGCGTCGCTCAAAGCGTCTTCCGCGCCGGCTACGTCACCAGAGCGCGCCGCCAGATAAGCGATGATCTGACCGTACGACTGCCGGAGGACGTTTTCGATAGCGGAGTGCGTAGTGGCTGCGTTCATCGCGAGAAGCCTGCCGACCGGCCAATGTCCTACGGCCCTGGGGGTTTGGAGACACAACGTACATCAGCACTGGGCAAGGCGAAAAGAGCGCCCTATCTGCCGCCTGGTGCTAAAACCCCCCGCACTTCGACCGTGCCGTGCATCGCCCACGGGCAACGCCCCGCCCCAATCTACCGCTGTCTCCATGTTCGGCACTTCAACTAGAAAGAAGCCGGCCAGCGATTCTTTGGCCTCGGCGTAAGGGCCATCTTCTACCTGGTTTTTACCTTCCCGGATACGGACAATTTTGCCATTCTCCGGAACTTCCAGGCCGGCACCAGAGACCATGATACCGGAGTCTTGAATTGCCTTTACATAGGCCATGAACTCGCCCCAGAAAACCGGCCCCTTTACCGGATCGGTGCGCAGATCAAAATCAGCTTTAGAGCCGTGGAATATCAGCATGTATTTCATAGCAAGAAGATCAGTTTCGAACCGGCCAACAGAACCAGCTCCACAATGCTGACGTCTTACGGGTAACCGATTTCGACACGGTACCTCGAAAAATTCAGCGCCTTTTCTTGCTATGCCCAGGATCTCCGCTCTCTAGTGAGCCCTTTCCGCTCCCAGGCTCCCAGCTCCTTTGCGTTTCCTCAGATCGCATTTCCCGCCGAATCGAACAGATGCACGTTTCCTAAGTCGAAATCGAAACCAACCGAGTCAGCGTGGCGAAGGTCGTTAAATCCTCGTAAGGCAATAGTCAGCCGGTTATTGGCCGGGGTGAGACCGTGGACGTAGGTTGATTCTCCCAGCGCTTCGACGACTTCGATTGTCAGCAGGCCTTTTCCTGAGGCCTGCGGCACCACCTTTAGATGTTCCGGCCGAATACCCAAGGTAGCCTCAGATCCTGGTGCAACCTGAACCTCACCGCTCAATGGCACCGATAAAGTGCCCCCGAGGAAATCGTCGCTTTCCAAAGTGATTTCACCTAACCGGTTCTCCACGACCTTCACCTTAAGAAAATTCATTCTGGGCGCTCCGATAAAGCCGGCTACAAAAAGGTTGACCGGACGCGAGTAAAGATCCCGTGGTGATCCGATCTGTTCGACACTGCCGTCATTTAAGACGACAATTTTCTCCGCTAAGGTCATGGCTTCGACCTGATCATGGGTAACGTAAATCATGGTGGTTTGCAGACCACTATGCAGCTTCGAAAGCTCGATTCGCATCTGGACGCGCAACTCGGCGTCTAAGTTGGATAACGGTTCGTCGAACAGGAAAATCTCCGGTTCCCTCACAATCGCCCTCCCGATTGCGACGCGCTGCTTTTGCCCGCCGGAGAGTTCTTTAGGTCGTCGTTTCAGATAAGGTGTCAACTGAAGGATGTCTGCAGCCCTGGCGACCCGCTCTCGAATTTCTTGCTTTGGGCGACCGGCCATTCGTAAACCGAAGCCCATATTGTCTGCGACCGACATATGGGGGTACAGCGCGTAGGACTGGAAGACCATGGCGACGCCTCGCTTTGCCGGGTCGACTTCGTTCATCAGCTGGCCGCCAATGTAAACCTCGCCCTCGTTTACCTCCTCGAGACCAGCGATGATCCTCAACAGGGTCGATTTACCACAACCGGAAGGACCTACCAAAACGACGAATTCGCCGTCGGCGACTTCCAGATCGACACTGTGGATAACCTCCGTCTTACCGTAACACTTGATGATTTTCGAGAGGGTGAGACTGGCCATGAGCTTTTAAGTAAAATCCTGAAAAAGTGCAATTTCAGGTAACAGAGAGGTTCGAGGAGTTCAAGGAGCTGGTAGGGCGAGGCTCCCGAAATACCGAACGGTGTCAACAAGGTGCCCCATTTTTGTTGAATTGACCCGTCCGGAGCCTCGCCCTATCGAACTCCTCGAAAACTATTTTCGAAACTTCCGTACGTTTCTTGGGTTACGTCGTGTGAAGTAACGTGTGTGAGAGCGACTGCGAATTCGCCCGGGAGCGGCGAGTGAAGTGATCGCTGGGAACGCGAACGACTTCGACACAATCTGCTTCGCCCGAACCTGGGTTTTTGGCGGCCGCAGGTTATCTCTGGTTGGTTGATTGGGTGCAATATCACCTCTTGTCGACCGATCGGAGAAAAAGCAAACGTGGGAAAAACCTTAACAACTGTTTATCAACATCATGAACAAAGTTATTCTTCTGCTCACGGCGGTGTTGGGCCTCAGCGTTGCAGCATTTGCAGCCGATCCTACACCAGCCCCTTCTGCTAGCGCTGAAGCTTCTGCTACTGCCAAGAAGCATCACGCCACGCATCACCACACCCATCACGCGAAAGCTTCTGCTAGCGCCAGCGCCAGCGCTACCCCGCAGTAGTTTTCCGGCTGGGAAAACGGTCTAACTTTAAAGACCCGCAGTAACCTGCGGGTCTTATTTTTTGGGAGGGGCGGGGCCGCCAGGCCGAATCGTCCTCGTCCTACCCCCCAGCTGCGAGCTCAGAGAAATACAGTTTCTGGTTGCCGACGTCGATAATGCCGTGGTGTTGGAAAAAGAAATCGGCGCCGAGTAAACCGCCAAACTGGTATCGAAGATCTTCTGGTCCAGGCGGCAACGCCGTAATTCCGACCACAGTCGTTCCAAGGCTATATTTACCGATACTCATCTGAGGAGCGATTCCTGCCCAGACCGCTCTCGTTTTGGAATGGATCCCCTTAGCGTTGACGCCGGTATGAATGATCGGGATGCCGGCTGCCGTAGCGACTTCAACAGGCAGCAGGGTGGTAAAACCACCCGTATCAACCACAAAACTGTAACGCTTTCCGTTTAAGCTTCCTTCGATCTCAAGCGCTCCTGAGCGAGCGATGCGCATGGGAATCGATTTGAGATGGCGTTTCCGGATATCCAACTGCACACCGGCTAATTCAGACGGGGACGAGCCCATCTGCATGTAGATGCGTTGCTGGGCACAGTCGATAATCGCTTTGTAGCGTTCCAGGATGTCCAGTCCCAGGATGCCATCCATTGGTACGGCCGTACCATCCGTACGAAGCCTGGCGCGGAAAGACGTTAGATCGATCAGCGCAACCGGCCCCGAACCAAGGCTTTGCGTACCCAGCCTCAAATTTTGCAGATTTGCAACCGGTACGACCCGGTCGTTGACCTCGATCTGGTTCGGCAGCTCAACGGTTTTGCCCAGGGCAGCCAGACCGAGCTGCTGTGCTTTCTTCTTGTCGACAATGGTCAGTGCCGCGCCAGTATCTACGGCAAACCAGGCCGGCTTTCGGTTGACAAGTACCGGCGCAAAAAGATGATTCCCGGTAGTGCGACTCAACACGACTCCGTCCGTTGACTCGTTGGCCTTTGCGCACGGAAGTGCTATAAGGGAAAAATATAGGACCCCGAAAACCGGTGTGCGGAGTGAAGAAAAGGTTCGCTGCATGGCGGAAAATTATGAAGCATACACGATCCGGTACGTTTTGGTGGCGAATTTTTATTCTGGCGGCTCTCTGCTTGTTCTCGAGTAAGCCTTTGCGAGGCCAGACGGCTAACGGCTGGGGCGAGATATGGCAACAGCGAATGAGCATCGGCCAAGCTCGCTTAGACGAGGCATTCAAGCTCGCTGAATCCGGCAAACCAAATGAGGCGCTCGCTCGGATCGACTCGATTATTGCCTCAAATCCTGACAACTGGCGGGCTCATTTTTTGAAGGCTGCCGTTTTAGTTTTGGTGAAGCGTCAGGATGATGCTCTTCAGCAAATCGATGAGAGCATAAAACTGGCTCGCAAGAGCAATGTGAACCAAGCCTTGCTCGGGCAGCTTTACAGTAGCAAAGCTCGCACGTGTATCGACGCTCATCGGTACGAGGACGCGAGGCGAGCTTTGGAAACTGCGATTCACATTGATCCAAGTGATACCACCAGTTTGAATGACCTGGCTTGGCTGTTGGCGACAGCTCCGGAACCTCGTGTCCGCAATCCTCACAGGGCGGTGTCGCTAGCCCAGAAATGTTGCGGCTTAAACCATTGGACCAATGCTTACTCGATCGATACCCTGGCTGCCGCCTACGCGGCCGCCGGGAATTTCGGACAAGCGGTTCGCTACCAGCAGCTAGCCATGCAGGCTTTGGACAAGTCGGAACGAGCCGAACAGATAGGAGGCATGCAGGATCGGCTAAAATTGTATTCCAATCACCAGACTTACCAAGGTGATTGAGACACAAGCTCTAAGTTCCAAGTTCCAAGTTCTAAGTTTTAAGTTTAAGGTTGCTGGTTTTATGTTTCACCGGGCATCTCGCCGGAGCGCCTCCCCCGCGTCAGGCCAACAACTTAAAACTTGAAACCTATAGCTTAAAACTTAGAACCCTCTCTCTTATGAGCAATGTTCTCCCCGTTCTCGTCGGCGGCGAAGCCTTGTACGATTTGATTTCGGCGGATCCCGGCGCCGGGCTCGGCGGGACGAAAACTTTTCAGAAGAGGCCGGGCGGCTCCCCGTTTAACATCGCGGTTGGAATTCGTCGTTTAGACACGCCAGCGGCGTTCGTAGGAAAGGTCGGCGACGATCAATTTGGCGAGGCGTTGGTCGATTTCTTGAAGAATGAAGGGATCGAAGTTGACCTGATCGTCCGGGAACCGGGTACAAAGACCACGTTGGCATTTGTGGCCGTGGATGCGGCCGGCAAGGTCGATTTTCGGTTTTACCGTGACAATGCTGCGGATCCATCTCTTCGGACGGCCGAGCTCAAACCAATCGATCCGAAGCGTTACTCGTTTTATCATTGCGGCGGTATCGTGCTCGCCCAGGAACCTACCGCGTCAGCCTATCTATCGGTGGTCGATCGGTTCACCGCGCAGGGAGTTCCGGTATCGCTTGATCCGACGATTCGTAAGTCGCTGATTTCAGATGAGGCCACCTACCTCACCCGGTTGTTGCGCCTGGCCGAAAAGGTCGCCGTGCTGAAGGTCAGCGATGAAGAACTCGCTTTTTTAACTCGGGTCGACGATCCGGATGAAGCTGTGCCGTTGCTCCGGGTACCGGTCGGCTCTCTGGTCATCGTCACACGCGGTGCAGACGGGGCTGCTATTTATCGCGATGGCGAGAAATTGGTCGGTGTGCCCAGCTTCCCGGTTAAAGTGGTCGAGACCACCGGCTGCGGAGACTGTTTCATGGCGGCAATCCTGGCTCAACTGGCAGGCAAGACCGCAAAGGAGATCGCGAGTATGACCGCGGAGCAACTACAGCCGATCGCCCGATTTGCTAACGCCGCAGCTGCCATCGTCGCTACGCGTTATGGAGCCGCCGATGCGAACCCGACCAGGGCCGAGGTGGAGTCGTTCCTAGCGGAGGCGAGATAGTTTCCCGAAGAAAAGCCACCAGACATGGTACCGCGCGGGCCTGCGGTGAAAGTGGACGCAGTGGACAAAGTGGACCGAGTGAACTCGTCGACGTCAAAGTTCGGGAAAGCGTTGTCTACTCCGTCTACTTGGTCCACTACGTCCACTTTTGTCTACTTGTGGTGCACCCCCAACTCAGATCCTCAGCATCTTTCGCCGGTATTCTTCATCCTGGCGATTCTCGATCCGTTCGATCTCTGTGGCCGGTAGATGCCGGAGACCGCCCAGTAAATGGGCGCCGCTGAAAATCTCGGCCGCTTTTACCGTCATTAACATTGCGGCTCGCACCGCTTGGGCGGACGAACCTATGGTGATGACTCCATGATTCCGTAGCAAGATCACCCGAGGCAATCTGCCGTGCGTTCGGCGGAATTCCTCCACATCTTTGCGGATCCGCTTAGCTAAAGCCAGACCCGGATCAACGTAGGGAATCAGCAACGATATTGGTCCACAACAGACGATTTCATCCGGGCATTGCCGATTTTCGCTGAAGGTTCTGGCCAATCCGGAGCAAAGAATTCGATTAACTTGGATCGGGTGAGCGTGACCGACGAAATTAATTTCCGGCAGACTCAGCAAGTAAGCATGGAAAAATGTCTCCACCGAGGGTTTGAAAGCGGCCGAATGGCTACGGCACTCTAGCAAACAGGTCTCGACCTCAGTATCCGACACGTCATCCCGGTCCATCAATGCGAGCAACCGCTCAAACCGGCAAAGAGTTAACTGGTTGGCAGTCAAGGTTTGCAGACTACTACCGCTGGATTTGACGAAGAACGTCTGCTCATCGACGCGACAGGATGTATTCCCTTCGCCCAGGATAACGAGACCGCTCTCCCCAAACTCGTGAGAAAGGGCTAACAGCTCTGGCAGAACTGCCGATTGATCAAATGACATCTGGTGTACCGTGTCGCCCAGGAGTTCGAGGAGTTCAAGGGACAGGAGTGGTAGGGCGGGGCTCAGGAAAAGGTCTCTTTTGGTGGGGCGAGGCTCCCGAAATGCCAATCAATTCTCCCAGAGCAGAGCGCATAGACGCTAACCTTTGGATCAGCAACGCCCAGAGGTGCGCCGAGCCGTGGCCCACGATAGACCACGGCTCGGCGCGTTTAATGGTGTGACCACGCTGTCCAGCGGGAAGCACCACAGACTTCGTCTTAACTATGGGTTTTTCGGGAGCCTCGCCCCACCAAAATCCTATTCCGGAGCCTCGCCCTACCAGCTAGAATTCTCCGCAGAAGTGCACTTTCAGACCTAGCTCAGACATAACAGCAGCCTTGGCAAACATGGCCGTGCGAGCACTGCCTCGATCATTGGCGTAGGCTACCTGGATATGATTGGATTTGTGCCGAGCCATCATTTGATCTCGCGTTATTCCGTGGAGCACGGCATGCATAATAGGCCATTGCGGGGTGGTTAACGCCCAGCGTTCCTGAGTTTCTTTTTCTGGCAATTTCACCACCTCACCAATCCCGGTATCAAAGCAAAGATCGCCGTCATCGATAAAAATCCGGCTCCAAACGGTCCAGCCTGGCTTACTGACGCCTTTGCAAGTTCCACCGCCCAAACGGAAATACATGGGAGGCTGCCGTTCGCTGGAGGTACCCCCGTAACCATTAATGAAGTGATTAGGTGGTGCACCGCCACTGATCAAGAACACCCATACGTAGGCGTCCAATTTATCATCTTGATATTGCCGGCCCCAGCGCAGGTCGTGCAACGTGGTCTCCGGCGGCAGTTTCAACTCGTTCCATACTTCTTTCGTAATTAAGGCGTCGAGTCCGGCGCATTCATCCACCTCGTTGAAATGAGGCAACGGTTGCCCGGCATAAAGCTCTTGGCCGGTGACTTCATCGTAAACCGGTGGCCGGTCGCTGTTATTCAAAAGCCCTTCCACCAGGTCGGACGCCGGAGTCAGATCCTTCAGTCCCTGTTGGTATTGGATGCCGATAGCCGCGCAGCCGAACTCGGACGCTATCCGGGTCGCGGCCACATACATCTTACACTGTTGCAATACCTGAGATTCAGTCAGGTCAGTTTCCTCGTTGGGGCCGTAGTTAAACTTGACTCCTTTTTTAACCAACCAGTCGTACACTCGGTGCGCTTCTTCATCCGGGATAGTTAACATCCTGGCGTAGAGCGTCGATTGGCTAAGTCGCTCTTTGAAAATTCCCAGCGGGCTCAGCAGTTCATCAGGAATAATGGCGTTGTACATCCCCATGCAGCCTTCATCGAACACACCCAAGATGTACTGTTGTTCGCGGATGGAAGTGGCTAACCGTTCTCCCAGTCTTCTGGGCTCACCCGGGATCTTCACTTCCTTGAATTTCATTACGTGGGAAGTGTCATGATTGACCTTATCTGAGGCTAACCATTGCCTTAGCTTTTTGACGAAAAATTTATCTCGAAATTCTTCACTCCATAGGCTGCTGTACTTGATCCCAGCCTTGGTCAGCCCACCGTTGAGATTTAGCAGGCCAACTAAGCCAGGCCAAGTACCGCTCCAGTTGGCTACGGTCAGCTTTGTTCCCTGGTGCGCAAAAAGGCCCGGCAAAATGTGTTGGCTATATTGCCAGACAGACTCCGCCACGACGACCGGCGCATCTTTCGGAATAGTCCGAAACACCTGCATCCCCATTTTCTGGCTATCGATAAAGCCGTGACCCTTCTTCTGATCGAAGGGGTGGGCGCGCTTGACTGAGAACCCCTCTTTTTGGATGGCCTCTACGAGCGCTTTTTCCATCGCCGCTTGGGCCGGTTCGCACTTCTGATTTGCCGAAAGGCGAAGGTCGCCGTTGGCGACTAGATACACTGTATTCATAAATGCTGATACACGCTCACACGCATCTGGTTGAGACTAGGCATGTCTGAATGGCACGACCGGGAGACGACCATGTGCCGACCTTGGCTGCATAGGGGGACTGACCTCCACGGTGAGTAACTCGCCCCTTAGTAAACACATTGCAGGGAGATTCGTCCAGTGAGCGGAACTAATTTTTTAATGAACCCGCTGGAACAAGGCTCTCGATGATCTCTATTGGTGGGGCGAGGCTCCCGAAATGCCAAACGACTCTCCCAGAGCAGCTTGCGGGGACACCAACCCATCGATCCACAAGGCCGATACGTGCGGCGAGCCGTGGCCCACGATAGACCACGGCTCGGCGCGTTTAATGGTGTAATTAACCTAGTCGGCCGCAAGGAGCACGAACTTTCGACCTAACCATGGATTGTTCGGGAGCCTCGCCCCACCAAAACAATCGCCTCTACCAGGCCCTTACCATGTCCTAAACTGGCTAACGACCGCGTACACCAAAAGAGACGAGAGCAGGATTGCCAGTGCGAAACTGCCGCCGATGATTCCGAAAACGAATATCCAATCTCCTCGGGTGACGGGGTTACCTTGACCCGCATATTTCTGGAGCAACCGGTAATTTTGCTGATTCGCTTTGAAAATAAAAGTCACGAAATCTCCGATGACGGGGATTCCTTGAAAAAGAGCATTCAACAATACGTTCAGACCCATCCGGGCCAAAACGATCTTGGGTAGACGGTGCTTTACACTACGTAAAAGAACCGAAGCGGAGATTACCGCATCGATCTGGTCGCCGACCACCGGGATAAAGCCGATGAGCGGGTTAGCGCCAAACCGGAATTTCGTCCCTGGCACCCGGAACAGAGAATCCATGACATGAGCGACCCCGCCGATGGCGGCGTCAATCTCGGTGGTGCCGTGATGCTTACGATCAGCCGGCAAAACTTCGCATTCGACTTCTTCTACGTCCGTTTTTTGGTGCGGCGCTTTCACGGCCTACGCGAAACTACACCGGAATGGAGCTTCGCGGTAAGGAGAAAAATTCGTTCGGCTTTCGCCCTACCCCGGAATCTCCCGCAGCATCTGGGCGTTAGTCGGGAATTTCTTCAAAAACGAAAGCAGGCGTTCGATGGCTTCGACTGGCCGATGGCCGGCCAAGCCTCGCCGGATCGTATTGATCTTCTCCAGGTCGTTAGCCGGGATCAATAATTCTTCTCGCCGAGTACCAGACTTGAAAATATCTATGGCTGGGTACACCCGCTGATCGCTGACCTGGCGGTCCAAAACCATCTCCATATTTCCAGTACCTTTGAACTCCTGGAAGATGAGCTCATCCATCTTGGAACCGGTCTCAATCAACGCCGTGGCCATAATGGTAAGCGAACCCGCTTCTTCGGTGTTTCGAGCTGCAGCGAATAGTTTCCGTGGGATTTCCATGGCTCTTGCATCCATACCGCCGCTCATGGTGCGTCCGCTGTTCGACATCGCGTTGTTAAAGGCGCGACCGATTCGGGTCAACGAATCCATCAACACGAACGCATCTTTGCCGGCTTCCACCAAACGCTTGGCCCGCTCGATGGCCAGCTGTGCGATCCGGGTATGGCTTTTGATATCGCTATCATTCGAGCTGGCCATGATATCCGCTTGCGGGACTGTTCGCCGGATCTCGGTCACTTCCTCTGGGCGCTCGTCGACCAGCAAAATAATCAGATAAACTTCCGGATGATTCCGCACAACCGCGTCCGCGATATGCTGAAGGAGCGTGGTTTTTCCTGTGCGGGGCGGCGCCACGATGAGTCCGCGCTGGCCTTTACCCACCGGGGTCATCAGGTCCATTACTCGGGTGGTATAACGATCCGGAACCGTTTCTAACCGAATCCGGCTCTTCGGATTCAGCGAGGTTAGCTCTTCAAATACCGGCAAATTCCGGTATCGGTCCGGGTGTTCTTCGTTGATTTCGGTTAGCCTAAAAAGCTGCGACCCACGGCTACCGCGCCGAATCTCACCTTTTATCCACAAGCCATCTCGTAAGGCATGTTTTCTAACCACTTCCGGGGTTACAAAAATGTCTTGGGGAGATTGAACATAATTTCTCTTAGGATCACGCAAGAACCCGAATCCTTTGCCAGAGACTTCGATTAAGCCCTCGCCATAGACCGGTTCCGGTCGCGTCGGTTCGGTAATCGTCGCCGCCTCTGGCTGAACATTTTCTCTACCATTGTCACCGCTGATGGATGCCGGTTCCGCACTCCGTTCAATTATCGGGGTAGGATCGGATTTAGCTTCGGTAACCACTGTATCCACTCGCGGAGCGGTTTGATGGTTACGGGGAGATTCCGGGGAGGCTTCTACCGGGGCCAGATTCAACTCGGCCTCCTGATTCTTGGCTACCGGTTTCTTGACCCGCCTAGCACCAGTCTTGCCGCTGGTTGTCTTCTTGTTAGTCGCCGCGGCCGCTGCTCGAGCCCGTTTCACCTTTTTCTCGGGTGTAACTTCCTCACTAACGACTGCCGACTGCTCATCTAAGTCTGCCATAACATCCAACGAAATTTTCCTTAATTCAGTTCTAAATCGAGTCTAACTCTTAGTCCGCCAGCTTGGTTGCTAACTCCTCGGAGATATCGAAATTGCCGTGTACATTTTGAACATCATCATTCTCTTCTAGCGTTTCACAGAGACGAATAATTTGTTCGGCCAGAGCCTGCTCATGAATGGTGACGGTAGTTTCAGGAACGAAAGTTAGTTTTTGTGAATCGATCGGTATAGCGTTTTGCCGGATCGCTTCTCCGACCGTATAAAGGTGATCTGGTGAAGTCGTGACGATATGAAATTCATCGTCTGAGGCCAAATCTTCTGCGCCGGCCTCAAGCACAATTTCCAACAAACGATCTTCTTCGGCCGACTCCTTTGGCACAGTGAGTTGACCTTTCCTTTTGAACAAATAAGCGACGGCTCCGGAGGCTGCCAGGTTTCCGTGATTCTTACTAAAAATACTGCGAATATCCTGTGCTGTCCGATTTTTATTATCGGTTGCCGCCTCTACTAGGAGAGCCAGACCGCCGGGGCCGTAACCTTCATAGACCAGTTCCTCGACCATTCCGCCGCCAATTTCGCCGGTTCCCTTCTTGATCGCTCGTTCTATCGTGTCATTAGGCATGTTTTGGGCGCGAGCGGCTAGCACCGCCGATCTCAGGCGCGGATTCAAATCGATACCGCCGCCCGTTCGAGCAGCTACCATGATTTCTTTTGAGAGTTTGCTAAAAAGTTTGCCGCGTTTCGCGTCGAGAGCGCCCTTAAAGCGCTTAACTTTAGACCACTTGCTATGACCCGCCATAGATTCGGGCAAAAATAGATTGAGGACAGGGTTAAAAAGGTTCAGCAATTCCGCGCCTCTGACCGATGAGGAGACAACAGCCTGGTGAAAAAACGCCGGCTGGCGCGTTAATCTGCGATGCGACATACAACCCTATGCCCGCGGCTTTGTCAAGAGCGCTGGCTTCGCCACCAAATCGTACTCGTCCATTCGTCGTCGTCCTCGAGGCCCGAGGCCGAGGGACGCTCCAGCACAAGTCAACCACGCCGAATTCAATCTTTCCGCCGTCGAACGAGAGGCCTCTGTAGAGCCAAGCCAAGCCTTCGAGGACGAGGACGACGACGAAGGACGAGTACGATTTATCGCGGCCGGCTAGACTGCTACTTTCTGGGGGCTAGCAGCCCGTTTCCGGGCGATCGACTGCAAAATCTTCTTTCGTAACCGAAGATTTCTCGGGGTTACTTCCACGAACTCGTCCTGGGTAATGTACTCGAGAGCGCGCTCTAAGCTCATCTTTAAAGGCGGCGCCAGCTGAATGCCTTTTCCGTCCCCTTGGCTTCGCATATTGGTGAGATGCTTTGCTTTACAAGGATTAACGGTCAAATCGTCGGGTCGAGCGTTTTCCCCTACGATCATTCCCTCGTACACTTCTTCTTGTGGACCGATAAAGAGCCTGCCTCGCTCCTGAACGTTATTGAGGGCGTAGGCGGTCGATCCCCCTCCTTCCATTGCCACCAATACACCGTTTGACCGGCTGGAGATTTCTCCCTTGTATGACCCGTATTCCTTGAAGATATGGCTCATTGAGCCGAGACCGCGTGTAATATTCACCAGGTCTGTCTCGAAACCGATCAACCCCCGCGTCGGAATCACGACCTCGACCAGAACGCTGTGCGGGTGATGGCTCATATTGACGATTTCAGCTTTCCTGCCCGCCAACGACTGGAGAATGTCGCCTAAGTTGTCATTTGGTACGTCGACGTACAGCGTCTCCAAAGGCTCAAGGAGCTCGCCTTGAGCGTTCCGGTGGTAGATGACTTCCGGACGCGACACCAGCAATTCAAAGCCTTCGCGGCGCATTTGCTCAACCAGGATCGCGATCTGCATCTCGCCTCGCGCGCTCACGGTGAAAACTCCGGCCACCTCAGTTTCCTCAAATTGCAAAGACACATTGGTCCGGCACTCGCGCACCAAGCGCTCTTTGATGTGGCGAGCCGTCAGGAATTTTCCCTCTCTACCGGCTAACGGCGAATCGTTAACCACGAAATTCATTTGGATCGTAGGAGGATCGATGTCCATAAACTCGACGGCTGGGCGTTCTTCCTTATCGGTAATGGTTTCACCGATCGCTACCTCTTCAAAGCCAGCCAACCCGATAATATCGCCGGCGCCCGCATGTTTTATCTCAACCCGTTCCAAGCCTTCATGGCCGAACAACGCGGTCACAGTAGCGCGCTCCCGGCGGCCGTCCTTGTGGATCAGAACCGAGGAATCGCCAACCGAGATCCGGCCGCTAATAATCCGGCCAAAGGCAAGACGGCCCAGGTAATCGCTGTAATCCAGATTCGAGACCGGCATTTGGAAATAGGTCTCTTTCGCCACTGGTGGAGGCGGGATCTGTTTGATGATCGCCTCGAACAGAGGCTCCATATCCTTATGGGGCTCTTCAATATCGCGAATGGCGTATCCCTCCTTCGCGCTGGCGTAAATCACCGGGAAATCAAGCTGCTCATCGGTGGCGTTTAGCTCGACGAAAAGATCGAAGACCATGTCCAACACTTTGTGTGGGCGCGCGTTTTCTCGATCGATCTTATTGATCACCACGATGGGCTGGGCATGGTTCTGCAGTGCCTTACGCAACACAAATTTTGTTTGTGCTTGCGGTCCATCATGAGAATCGACCACTAAAAGCACGCCATCAACCATCTTCATGATGCGTTCGACCTCGCCCCCAAAATCCGCGTGGCCGGGCGTATCCACAATATTGACGTGATAGCCGTGGTACCTGAACGCCGCGTTCTTGGCCTTGATGGTGATGCCTTTTTCGCGCTCGAGATCCATCGAGTCCATGACTCGTTCCTCGACCTTTTGGTTGGCGCGAAAGGTGCCCGATTGCCGAAGCAATTGATCAACTAAAGTGGTTTTACCGTGATCAACGTGCGCAATAATTGCGATGTTCCGAATCTTATCCATAGTCCCCCCCGGGAGTGGGGAAGATGATCGTAGAGGAGGCTCTCGTCAATGGGCTTCATCAGCGCCCTCCTTAAGATGACACATCATACCATGAGTTCAGTGATTGAGCGCATCCCCAGTGACGGTTCTTCGGTATCAACCACCAAGCCGCGAGGCGCGCCGTAATCAGACCCGACGTTGACTCCAGCAAAGCCGCTCAAATCGAGAGGTCCTGCCGCCCGATGGGTGTGCCCGCACACTAAACCAGCGATTCGGGTCGAATAAGGTCGCAACATTTCGCCCATCGCCCGGTTGCCCAAATACGCTCGGAAAAAGGCGCGAATCGGCGGGTTTTCCGGGTCAAGCATCGAGGAATCCGGAATCCCCAAAAGCTCTTCAAACGGGGGAGTATGCAGCGTTATAAAAATCCGGGCAGAATCCGTTGCCAAGATCCTGGCTTGGACAGCTTCCACCTGCGCATGAGCAACTGTGAGAACATCCGCTGACCTTGGCATCCAATCGAAGTCGCGCCAACGAAGTGTCGTATCGATCGGCGGCCGGCCACGTAAATAATGGTCGCGGGTGACAATTTTCCCCTCGTAGCGTAGCTCGGGAACGGCGAAACCGAGATCGTAATGGCCGTAGCCTCCCACGAATACTAGTTCCTCAAAGCAGAAATTCTCTTGGTCCAGCAGCGTCACGTCGTATCGCTGGGCTGGAGTTTGCCAGAACTGTTCCAAGGTCGCTCCCAAGGTTCTACACCCAGCAGCGGCGCCACCCCAGAAATCATGGTTACCAAGCACAACGATGATGGGCCCATGAGGAAAAAGGCGGCGAAGTTCGCACAGGGCCGTATCCGCCTCAGCCGCCACCGCTAGATCTCCTGCGATCAGCAGTGCGTCAGGGCCCGCCTCCCGCACCCATCGGGCGAGCGTGGCAAGCACGATCGGGCGCCAGACCCGGACGAGGTGGAGATCAGCGGTAACCAGCAGCTTCATTGTGAATAATAGCCGATCGCCAATAGCCGATCGCCAATAAAACTATTCCCCGAGCAACTTCTACCCATCGAATTCATTTCGTGGCGCAGGCCGAGCGCCATTTTTCTCGCTTTGCGCATTGGCTATCGGCTATTGGCTATTCGTTCTGTAAGAACGCCACCGCTTGCGCGAGTGCCCGGGCGCGATGGCTGAGAGTGTTTTTTATTTCACTCGGCAATTCCGCGAAGGTCTGATTGTAGCCGGCCGGGATGAACATCGAATCGTAGCCGAATCCCTGGTCGCCACGCTCGAAAGCGACCACGATTCCCTCCACCGTACCCGAAAACGAGCCCAGTATCTCGCCGTTGCTGGCCAGAACCATCTCACATTGAAAACGAGCCGGGAATTCTTGAGCTGGTAGCGTCTTCAACCGCCCGATGAGCTTTTGGCGGTTCTGCGCGTCTGTGGCTCCTTCGCCCGCGAATCGCGCGGAATACGCCCCTGGCTCTCCATTCAACGCATCGACGGTCAAACCGGAATCATCAGCTAAAACCAGGTCTGAAAACGCCTCAGAGATAGCGACCGCCTTCAGAGCCGCGTTCTCAGCGAAAGTTGAACCGGTTTCATCTACTTTGGGCGCGTTTGCCATGGCGGTGAGATCGCGAACCTCCCACGCGGGACCCAACATTTGACCGATTTCCTTTGTCTTATGTGTGTTCCAGGTTGCAACTAAAAGTGTTTGCATCGTGACATGACACCCCGAAAGTTGCTCCTCCCGGGTCACAAAACAAATGAGTGAGAGACGAAAACAGTATCCATTCTCCGATTTCGAGCCGAAGTGGCAACACCTTTGGGAAGAGCAAAAGACTTTCCAGGTCGCTAACCCAGGTGAACCGGGCTTCGATCCGGCGAGACCGAAGTTTTACGTGCTGGATATGTTCCCTTATCCCAGTGGGGAGGGGCTTCACGTTGGACATCCGGAGGGCTATTCAGCAACTGATATTCTCTCTCGCTACAAACGGATGCGAGGGTTCAATGTTCTGCATCCAATGGGTTGGGACGCGTTTGGGCTCCCAGCCGAACAGTTTGCGATCAAGACCGGCCAACACCCTTCCGTAGCGACCGCACAAAACGTCGCCCGGTTTAAGCAACAGCTGACCCGGATCGGCCTCAGTTTCGATTGGAGCCGGGAGATCAATACAACTGATCCCGGCTATTTTCGTTGGACCCAGTGGATTTTCCTGCAGCTATATAACTCCTGGTTCGATCCCATCAAAAAGAAGGCACGACCAATCGCTGACTTGGAAGCGGAACGAAAAGCGACTCATTCGGAAGAATCCGCTGAGGCCCGGCGAGAGTATCTGGATCAACACCGTCTAGCCTATGTTGCCGAGGCGCCGGTCAATTGGTGTCCTCAGTTAGGTACGGTCCTAGCCAATGAAGAGGTGGTCGACGGTAAAAGCGAGGTCGGCGGGTTTCCGGTGATTCGCCGCCCGATGCGCCAATGGATGTTGCGCATCACAGCATATGCGGATCGTCTGGTGGACGAGCTCGCCGGACTAGATTGGCCCGAATCAATCAAATTGCTGCAACGAAACTGGATTGGACGAAGTGAAGGCGCAGAGGTTGATTTCCGGATCCCGCGACGAAAGGCGAAGATCACCGTTTTCACTACTCGCCCAGATACCCTGTTTGGCGCCACCTACATGGTGTTAGCGCCGGAGCACGAGTTGGTGGATAAAATTACCACGGCTCCTCAGCGTGCTGCCGTTGACGCCTACCGAGCCGAGGTCGCGCAAAAGTCAGACTTGGAAAGGACAAACCTAGCCAAGGAAAAGACGGGAGTTTTTACCGGCGGGTTCGCGATTAATCCTGTCAACGACCAAAAGATTCCGATCTGGATCGCGGATTACGTTCTTTCCAGCTACGGCACGGGGGCCATCATGGCCGTTCCCGCACATGACGAGCGCGATTTCGAGTTTGCGCAAAAGTTCGGCCTCGAGATCCGTCAAGTGATCGAGCCGCCAAGCCCCGTTGAAGGGTGTTTCGCCGGTTCCGGAACTGCCATTAACTCTGATTTCTTAAATGGACTGCCCACCGACGAAGCTAAGGCTAAGGTTATCGATTGGCTGCAAGAGCGCGAGTTAGGGAAGAGGTCGGTAAACTACAAACTGCGGGACTGGCTGTTTTCCAGGCAACGTTACTGGGGCGAACCGTTCCCCATCGTTTGGCGAAACAGCCGTCATGAGGCGCTTACTGAGGCCGATCTTCCGGTAATTCCTCCGCCACTGGAGGATTATCGACCAACGGGCACGATCGAGCCGCCGCTTTCGAAAGCGAAGGACTGGGTCGAGCTCTCGGACGGTGCCCGGCGAGAACTGAACACGATGCCGCAGTGGGCCGGGTCCTGCTGGTATTATCTGCGTTACATTTCGCCTGGCGATCAACAGCGATTCGTAGACGCAGAGGCTGAACGCTATTGGATGGGCGGCGGGAAGCCCGGTGGAGTCGATCTTTACGTAGGTGGAACCGAGCATGCCGTTTTGCATCTGTTGTACGCGCGATTTTGGCATAAAGCCCTGTTTGATCTGGGGTATGTATCCACCGTTGAACCCTTTCAACGGTTAGTTAACCAGGGAATGATCCTCGGCGAAGATAACCAGAAGATGTCCAAAAGCCGGGGTAACGTGATCAGCCCGGATGAAATCATCGGCGAGTACGGCGCGGACTCACTGCGTCTGTACGAGATGTTCATGGGACCGCTCGAAGCGACGAAACCGTGGAGCATGGCCGGCGTCGAAGGAGTCTACCGATTCCTGGCCAGGGTGTGGCGCCTCGCCATGATCGAGAACCAGGAAGGAACCTGGGAAATGTCGCCGAATTTGAGCGAGGTTGAGCCGGATCCACAACAAAACAAGGTCATTCATGTCACCATCAAGAAGGTCACCGAAGACATCGAATCTTTGGCCTTCAACACGGCGATCTCCCAGATGATGATCTATGTTAACACCTTCACCACCGCCGACCGGCGGCCGGTAACGGCGTTGCGCACGTTGTTGATTTTGCTGAATCCGTTCGCTCCTCATTTGTCCGAGGAGCTCTGGCAACGGCTAGGCCAACGGTTCTCAATTTTCTCCGGGCAAATTTCTCAACAACCTTGGCCGGTCTGGGATGCCGCTTATTTGATCGAGGACGAGGTAGAAATTATCGTCCAAGTGAACGGGAAGCTTCGGGACAAGATCGCCGTTCGCAAGGATCTCGATAACAAGACTCTGGAAGAGTTGGCCTTGGCTGCCCCGAAAGTCAAAGAGAGTACGGCCGGTAAAACCGTTCGAAAAATTGTGATTGTACCGAACCGGGTAGTGAACGTGGTGGTAAGCCAGTAGCGCCCGGGAGGGATCGCGTCCTCGCGATCCGCCGTCTCGACGACCAGCGTGTTCCGAACCCAGGGTTACTCGACGCTAATTGCGCTGCTCCGTCTTCCCGGCGCGCGGGGACGCGCGCCCTCCCAGGGTGGGCCACGCCGCAGCTTGCCCCTTGTTCTTTCCTACGCGAAGTAGACGTCTCTATGGGACCGTTAACTGACTACCACGTGCACACGCCTCTGTGCCGGCACGCGGAGGGAACCCCGGCAGAGTTTATCGAAGCAGCGAAACGGGCGGGCCTGGTTGAGATCGGTTTCGCTGATCACAACCCCATGCCCGAACCTTTCGATGACTGGCGCATGACTTATGAGGAGCTTCCGCGCTACTTCGATTTTGTGGCGAAAGCGCGCGCATCCGGATTCCCCGTCCGGCTCGGCCTGGAATGCGATTTTATTCCGGGGCGCGAAAGCTGGATTGAGACACTGGCCGGATTAGCGCAATGGGATTACCTGATCGGTAGCGTCCATTATCTTAGTTCTGGCTGGGACGTGGACAATCCCAAGCACCTATTTCGGTTCACTGAAGATTCGGTGGAATCGATCTGGGACCGGTACTGGGAGCTTTTTGTTCAGTGTGTCCGCAGTGGACTCTTCGATTTTGTTGCCCATCCGGATTTACCTAAGAAATTCGGCCACCGGCCGAAAGGCGACCTAGGTCGTTATTACGAGCCGGCAATTCAAGCGCTGCATGAGGCCAATGTCGCTTTTGAGATCAACACCGCCGGACTGCGTAAGCCAGCAAACGAGGTTTATCCGGCCCAACAGTTTCTGGAACTGGCTGCTAAAGCCGGTATCCCGCTGGTCATTAATTCGGATTCGCATTCACCTGCTGAAATTGGGGCCGGGTTCGACGTAGCGGCCGCTCGTGCCAGGGAAGCCGGTTACCGCGAAGTGGTTCGGTGGGTGGGGCGAAGACGTTCCGCGGTGGAACTTTGAGGGGCGGGTGTCAGGCGCGCCAAGTCCTCCGGTCACGGCTGGGACTAGAATATGACAGATGACAGATGACAGATGACAGATCGACCAACCGGGGTGGCTGCTGGAATTTGTCATTTGTCATTTGTCATCTGTCATTCTCGATAGGCTCTATGTGACTTATGTAACGTAGTGGCGTACAACGACCCGCTAAGATGCTCCTTAAAACATTGCGTCATGAGGTATCGTTCCCGCGCCGGCCTTTAGTGATGGGCATTGTGAACATCAATGATGATTCGTTTTCTGGGGACGGCAGTTTGGACGTAGGCCAGGCAATCGCTCAGGCCCGATGCTTAGTCAGCGACGGCGCCGACATCATTGATGTTGGCGGCGAAAGCGCCCGTACAAATCGCGGCCCGATCTCTGTCGCGGAGGAAATCTCGCGCGTAACACCGTTTGTGACCAGATTCGCGGAGTGCCACGCGGCCGTTACTCCGGTTGATAGCGAACAGATTTTTCCTCCCATGCTCTCTTTGAATACGTGGCGACCAGGTGTGCTTCGCGCTTTGCTCCCGCTCGGAATCGACATCATCAATGATATTGGCGCGCTAGCCGGCAATGAGAACGCGGCGGCGGCGGCAGAATACGGAGCAGCTCTAGTAATTATGCATTCGGTGGGCGAACCAAAGGTGCCTCACTTCCACGTCCAGTACGCCGATATCATGGAAACGTTGGACGATTTCTTTGCGCGCAAAATCGCAGAGGCAACTAAAGCCGGCTTATCCCGAGAAGCGATCATTCTTGACCCAGGGATCGACTTTGCCAAACAGCGCCCCGACAATCTCCGGATTTTCCGGGAGCTAGGCCGCTTGACTCGGTTTGAGCGATTGATTCTTTTACCGGTATCACGTAAGACCGTCATCGGAGAGGTTCTCGATCTGCCGGACCCTAAAGACCGTGATGCTGGAACCATGGCCTGCGTGGTGGCCGGCATTCAGCATGGAGCAGGCATTTTCCGGGTTCATAATGTCAACGCAACCAGTCTAGCTGTTCGAACCATCTGGTCGGTGTTAGAAGGGACGACGCTTCCATAGAGAAGGCGAAGCCGATCCCACCAATCACTAATCACCAATCACCTCTCACACCGCCTCCCCCACGCCGGGTGATCACGAATCATCTCCAGCGCCCGTTGCGTCAGACTCTTCCCCGGCTCGATCCGGTGCCACGGTGAGGCGCCGGACGGGTGTGGAAGCGGCACGATATCGAACCGATGTCCGAATTTTTCTAGGGTCCATTTGGTTCCAATTAAGTCGGTCAATGGCGGCACCGGTTGGATAAACTGGCCGATCGCTAATTTGCCGACTGGAATGATGAGTTCCGGAGACAGGATTTTTATTTCTGCAGCCAACCATTCGCTGCAATTCGCCACCTCTTCTTTGGATGGTACGCGATCACCCCCCACCGCGGTTTTACCGGGGAAACAGCGGCAAACTGCCGCCATATATACCGTCGATCGGAAACAATCCTCATCGATACTTAAAGTGTCAGCGAACCATTTGAACATGGTCTTACCCGCTGTCCACGCGAACGGCCTTCCCAAGATTGGTTCTTTTACCCCGGGCGCTTGCCCCACCAAAATAACTCGACTGATAACGGCTCCACCGCTGACTGGTCCGGAAACCATGTTCGGACATTTGCGACATGCCCGCAGTGCGGTCACATGCCGGTTCAGACGAATGGTTAGGGCTTTCATTAATCCAGATTTGCGGCGGTATTCAAACAGTGTGACGATATGCGCCGGAATTGCAAAGCTGCTTGCGCAATCTTATGACCGGTGCGTAAGCTTGTCGCCGCGATAGCGGAGCGAAGGCGGAACCCCTGTCGCGTCGTAGTCCCGGTAATAGGGACGAAGGCGGAATGCAGCCCACAACGAGGAGAATATCATTTTGGAGCTCGACGATATCAAAGCCATCATCGATTTGATGAAAAAGAACGATCTGGCTGTTTTCAGGCTGGAGCGTGACGGGTTCAAGATCGAGCTGGAAGCTCATCGATCACCTTCTCCTGCTGTCATTCTACCGCATAGCGTCGTAGCCACTGGACCGCTACCACAAGCCGGGCCTATGCCGGCCAATGTGGCAGAAAGCCCAACAGCGGCTACCGGCGGATCGACACCGTTAAAGGAGATTTTGTCGCCCATGGTGGGGACGTTTTATCGGGCGTCGTCGCCCGATTCCGCACCGTATGTAGAAGTCGGACAGGAGATCAACGAAGAATCATTGGTGTGCATCATCGAAGCCATGAAGGTCATGAATGAGATAAAGGCCGAGATCAAAGGCGTCATTGCCGAGATCTTGGTTGAGAATGGTACTCCGGTACAATTTGGCCAACCGTTGATCCGCGTTAAGTAGCGTGTTTAGTAAAGTCCTTATTGCTAACCGGGGCGAGATCGCGCTCCGCATCATCCGCGCCTGTAAAGAACTCGGGATCGCTACGGTCGCGATTTATTCCGAGGCTGATGTCGATTCATTGCACGTACAATTGGCTGACGAAGCCGTGTGTATTGGGCCGGCTCAGAGCGCGGAAAGCTATCTTAAGATCGATCGGATCATTAGTGCAGCTGAGATCACAGACGTCGATGCGATTCATCCCGGGTACGGGTTCCTAGCCGAGAACGCCCATTTTGCCGAGGTTTGCGCTAGTTGTAACATCAAGTTTATCGGGCCTTCGCCGGCAGCGATCCGAACCATGGGAAATAAAAACGCGGCTCGCGAACAAGCTCGCAAAGCCGGCGTTCCGGTTTGTCCAGGTAGTGATGGCATCATCGATTCAGAAAAGAGCGCGTTACGGATCGCTAAAAAGATCGGTTATCCGGTGATGCTGAAAGCCGTCGCTGGTGGTGGTGGCCGCGGTATGCGCCCAGCCCACAACGACGGGAGTTTAATCCAAGCGTTTCACTCAGCCAGGACGGAGGCCGAGAAGGCTTTTGGCAACGGCGATGTTTATATCGAGAAATTGATCGAGCACCCGCATCATATCGAGTTTCAGGTCATCGGTGATAGCCATGGCCGTCTCGTGCATCTCGGTGAACGCGATTGCTCTATCCAGCGACGAAACCAAAAGATTGTGGAGGAATGTCCTTCCCAGCTATTGGATGACGATCTCCGGAAGCGAATGGCGAAATGTTCCGTGGGTCTAGCAGCCTCCGTGGGCTATGAAAACGCCGGCACCATAGAATACCTGGTCGATAAGAACGGCGATTTTTATTTCATGGAGATGAACACCCGGATCCAGGTAGAACATCCCGTGACCGAAGAAGTTTACGGATGCGACCTGGTTCGTGAGCAGATTCGCATTGCTGCCGGTGAGCATCTCTCATTGCACGTTGCCGAGGCCCTGCCGCGTAGCCATGCCATTGAATGCCGGATCAATGCTGAAGATCCGGATAACAATTTTCAGCCTTCTCCAGGAACCATCGATCTTTACTATGCTCCGGGCGGCCGGGGTGTTCGAATCGATTCGCATGTTTACTCGAAATACGCCATCCCGCCTTATTACGATTCTTTGATCGCGAAGTTGATCTGTGTCGGCTCGACTCGATACTCGACGGTTCGCCGGATGGCGCGCGCATTGAGCGAGTATCTGATCACCGGCATTAAGACTACCATTCCATTTCACGTAAAGATCATGCAGGACGCGGCTTTTGTTCGCGGCGAATTCGATACCGGTTTTGTCGAGAGGCTTGTGGGCATGAAACACTTGGATATACCGAAGTAGCGACTATTTAAGTGAACGCATTAGAACATTGTTTCGTGTACGGGATTGTCGACCTCGGGTACGTCAAACCAGACGCAGTCACCGACATGACTAAGAAACTGGTTCGAGGCGGCATTGATCTTCTCCAGCTGCGTGCCAAGGAGTTTCCTTTGGATGAAGTCCGGCGCCTAGCGCAACTAATGGTGGCCATTACGCAACCTGCCGGGGTGCCATTCATTCTGAATGATTATCCGCAGCTGTTAACCGATGTACCCGCGGAAGGATGCCATCTTGGTCAAGAGGATGGCAGCATCGCTGAAGCCCGCCAAATAGCGGGACGCCCAGTCATTGTTGGTCGATCCACTCATTCCATTGAGCAAGCGCTCGCGGCTGAAAAAGAAGGCGCTGATTATATCGGCTACGGACCTCTGTTCCCTACTCCAACCAAGCCGGACGCAGTTGCTATCGGTTTATCCAGCCTCCGCAAACTCCATACTCAGGTCCGGATTCCGGTTTTCTGTATTGGAGGAATAAAAGAGGACAATCTCCGAAAAGTGACAGACGCGGGAGCTGAACGCGTCTGTATCGTATCGGATCTGCTGACCGCGCACGATCCATACGCAAAAGTACGGGCCATCAAAGCGGATCTGTGAAGCCGGGGCGATACGGGCTGGAGGGGAGCCGCTTTATAGGTGGGCAGCTCTATCCGATGCTAGCAGGCGACTCCCGGGAATCACCCAGCGTGTGATTTCGTTCTGTAGGTTTTTCTTAATTCCCATTCGACGTTTCGTTTCTAAATGGCTGCCTTTGAATTGAGGGAACGCCTCTTGGAAGAAAGCCCGGGATCAATCACACGCCCTGGGTCATTCCCGGGAGCCGCCTGCTAGCATCGGACAGACCTTGCCACCTACAAAGCGGCTCCCCTCCGGACGCGGGGCATGCAACGCGTTCCTCTCATTGAAAAACCGCTGGCATTGGTGCGGCTGATGCTCCACTTATTGACCCTTATGCCAGTCTTAATCGTTGGTTCTATAGCTCTCGACGACATAAAAACTCAGACTGAGAAACGGGTCGATCTGATGGGTGGGTCAGCCTCTTATGCATCGGTCAGCGCCAGCTTTTTCGATGGCGTTAACCTGGTGGGCATCGTGGGGTCCGATTTTCCTCACGCGCACCTGGATCTATTTCGGCAGCGCCAGATCGATCTCACCGGTTTGCAAATCGTGGATGGCAAAACGTTTCGTTGGGGAGGCGAGTATGAAGCCGATATGAACAAGCGGCAAACTTTGTACACCGAGCTCAATGTATTTGAGACCTTCACCCCGACTCTGCCTCCGGCTTATCGAGCCACCCGGATCATTCTGCTCGGTAACATCGGCCCAAATCTGCAGAACCATGTACTCGATCAAGTCGAGCACCGGGAATTTGTGGTGGCCGATACGATGGATCTGTGGATCACAACGGCACGCCAGGAATTATTGAAACTGCTTAAGCGGATCGATCTCCTGGTTTTGAACGACGGTGAAGCCCGGCAATTGACCGAGGACGACAATCTGGTCCGAGCGGCCCGCAAAATCTTGGACCTGGGTCCGAAGTACGTCGCCGTGAAAAAAGGGGAGCATGGTTGTCTTTTGCTTTCGCGAAATGAGTTCTTCAGTTGCGGTGCGTACCCAGTGGAGCGGCTCAAAGACCCGACTGGCGCCGGAGACACTTTTGCAGGTGGATTAGCCGGATACCTGTCGAGCGTGGGCCGGCCGGCGATCGAGTTCGCGGATTTAAAGCGAGCGGTCGTCCACGGAAGTATTCTGGCCAGCTTTTGCGTTGAATCGTTCAGTCTTGAACGCTTGAAAACCTTGTCTCGAACTGAGCTGGACGACCGTTATCAGTTTTTCCGAGCGATGAGTCATTTTGATGATTGAGAACGGTGGTTCTGGTATTAGATCAACCCGACCCGGGCTTTGCCGCTCCGGTATCAGAAATGGCGAACCTTTTTGCACTTTTTGATTGCTAGGGCGGCTCGGTCTTCACAGCATGGCCGATTGGTTGCTGTTAGAAGTCTGAAACGCAAGTAGACCCGCAGAGTGTTGATCAAATCCATGAACCCACGCTTCACGTTATCATTTCGCCGCGCCTGGTTGGTAGCGGCTACAGCCGGCTTAGCCGCAGCGGTAGTCCTCGCGGCCACGCCGGCATATTGTCTTGGTGCCGAATCTTCGCAGATCGCGAATATTGATTCCGCATTGCAGCATCTGGTCGACCAGAACGCCGAAGGAGCAACGCCGAATAATGCGTCAATCCAGGCCCAAAATGTAGTGCCGGCGTTCAACGGCCGGATGCTAATCCATCTTGGTGGCGGACCGCGGTTTGATGCTCAGAACCGGGTTTTGGTGCACGTCTATCTGGACGGGTCGCAATCCCTTGGATCGGTTAAGGCGGCTCTCGGCGCCTTCGGGATCGGTGCTCTTGATGAAAACTCGACGTATCGCAAGGGTATCATCGCAGCGTACATGCCGGTCACCCAGATTCCGAACGTAGCCAAGCTGGCAGGAGTCCGTGCCCTGACGATGGAGCATCGGCCGGGAGTTAGCGTTGGCAGCGTGACCTCGGAGGGCACCGTGGTTTTGCAAACCGATAAGGTGAACAAACTAGGATATAAGGGGGATGGGATCACAGTCGGCGTCCTATCCGATAGTTTTAACACCGCCCAATATAATACCAGCAACCCACCAGCGACGACGGCGGCTGAGGATGTAAAGACCCACGATTTACCGGTGGTTAATGTTCTTCAGGATTTCGGTGGCGTAGGTAATCCAGGCACTGATGAAGGCCGGGCCTTATGCCAAGTCGTCTATGATTGCGCTCCTCATTGTAACTTAGCCTTTGCTACCGCGTTCATCAGTGAGGTGGGTTTCGCCAACAATATAGTAGCCCTTCGGGCGGTAGCGAACTGTGACGTCATCGTTGATGATGTTACTTATTATGACGAACCGGTCTTTTCCGACGGTCTTTTAGCTACCGCCGTCAATACCGTCTCTGAAAGCACCACGCTGCCGGGGCACCCAGCGGTGTACGCGTCTTCGGCTGGCAACGATTCCAATAACGGCTATCGCAGCACTTATCGTCCGGTCCCGGATTCGCAGGTTCGCAAACAGGGATATGGAAATCTGCAGCTTGGTCAGGTGCCTAAATCGCTAACCTCGGGTGGCTGGCACAACTGGAATTCGAACGGCGGATTCGAACCTGCTACTACTGTGAGCGTACCATCCATTCCGGCCGATGGCACTTTCGGATACGCCATCTTCATGCAATGGGATGATCCGTTTGATGAAGCAAACGGCATCACTGACAGCTACAATTTCCTGGTGTTCGACCAAGATGGCAACTTTTTGCCGCAATTCAGCAGCACAACCGACGCATTCTCAGTCCAACAACCTCTTCAAGGTATCGGCTATTTATCGAACAATACGACCTACCAAATCGCGATCACCGAGGGTAAGAAGAAGGCTGGTTCACCGCCTTCTCCTTCCAGCCATCAGATCGCTTTCTACACCACCCTGGACGGGGCGGGCCAGCTAACCGGACCCTATTTCCACTATTATCCATTGGATGTGCCCACGCTCTTCGGGCACCCCGCCGCGGACTCAGCGATTGGAGTAGCCGCCTATGTCTATGACTGGACGGATACTAACCATTATCAACCTCAGATCGAAGACTATTCCTCCCCAGGACCGGCTGCGATCTATTTTGATCAAAACCAAAATCGACTGAGTGCTCCCACCTATCGATTGAAACCCGAAGTGGCCGGGGTCGACGGGGTTGGTACAACATTTTTCGGTGGTCCATATGAAACGAACCAATTCTCTTTCTTTGGTACCAGCTGTGCCGCTCCGCATATCGCCGGAGTTGCGGCCTTGATCGTCCAGGTAGCAGGCGGGCCCGGTTCGATTCATCCCGCTGACGTAAAAGATTTGTTAGAACAAACCGCTCCGCCGCGCGATGTTGATCCGTTGTTCAGCTCAGCGTTGGCTTCAAGTTCGAGCGGTTTCGTATCGGTGACCGCCCAGGGCACGGCCCAAGACGGCGCCAACTCATCTGCCAGCGGAAACTTCTTTACCGTGAGCTTTTTGGGTGCTTCCGGTCAGTCACTCAACAGCATCACATTAAATGGAAAAGCCGCGGGCTTGGTCTATAACAGCAATTCGCCCAACTATGTGCCTGAGCTCGGTACGCTGATTGGAATTTCTGCCTCGGACATTACGCTGGTACCGAATCCCGGTGCTGGAAAAGCGAAGTTGACTCTCAACTTTACCCCGGGCGTGTTTACCAGCGGTGTTTCCGTCAGCTTTAGAGTCAAGCCGGAAGTAAAGCTCGCAGCCTCCGGTGGCAGCTCGGCAGATTCGGAAGGCGCAGTAACCTTTACTGCGAAGTTCTGTGGTAGCTTCAAGGATACTGTTCAGGGCACGCTGCAAAACACTTTCGGCACCGGTATCACGAATCCAAACAACGGAGCATTGTTGCCGGATGGCTATGGATTGGTGAACGCGTTCGATGCGGTAGAAGCGTTATTGTCTTCCGCCGTTAAGAAAAAGCCCTGACCGCCCAGTTAGCCGCACGCCAAGCGCAGGTTTTACGGTCCCGTCCGCGAAGGACGGGACCGTTTTGCTTCTGAAGCCGAGGACGCATCGGGGAAGGGCTGGCAGTGGGAACACCAGCAAGTAGTGCGGCCGCCGATCTTTTCGCGCAGCAGGCTCGTTCCGCATCTGGGACAGCGGCCACCATCTTTCCAGCGATGGGAAAATAGCCAGGTGGACGGAAACTCCCAATTCTTGTCCACCTCGTTCATGGCTGAAACGGTGACTCGACGGATCGCTTGATAAAGTTTTTTGACTGCGGTTGGTGACAGCGCTCCGGCTAAGATCTTTGGGTGTGATTTTGCCCGCCAAAGGATCTCATCGGCCATCCAGTTGCCGATTCCCGGAAATCGGTCCTGCATCAAAAGCAATGGCTTGAGCGGGGTGCGCTTTCTTCGGGCACAAAATTCGGTTACCCAGTCCACCGTAAACCGGTCTGACAAAATCGGTGGCGGCAACCGCGTCCACCACGTCGGTTGGTCTACCCCTTGGGTTAGTCGTAGCCGGCCGAAACGCCGTTGATCGGAGAAGACCAACGAGTGGCGTGCTTGCCGTAGGACCAAATGGTCGTGCTTTTGAGGCTGGTAGCCGGCCGTCTCCACGGTAAGCTGGCCGGTCATACCCAGATGGATTCCTAGCCAGACATCCCGTCCAAATTGAAAGAGCATCTGTTTCCCGTGGGTCTCTGAGCCGGTCAAAGGTTTGCCGGTTAAAGCTGCTACCAGATCGGCTGAACGTACGCCGCGCCAGACCGGTGATCGAACGTTCTGCACGGAGACCGCCAGGATTTTATTGCCTTGGCCACGATGCCAAACCCGGCGGTTCTGTTCTACTTCGGCAAGTTCTGGCACAGCAAGAATAGCAAATAGCAGATCGCAAATAGCAAATAAAGACTTGGGCGATGCTGCACCGCCACGGCTTCGTTCTCCTCCTCTTAAGGAACACGCGTCGTCGCTCGCCCAACGCCTGGAGGGGAGCCGCTTTGGCCTGTATGCCTCGCGCTCGCGATATTCGTTTCAGGGCACAATCTGGCTAAAAGAGGTCGCAACAGGCGGCTCCCGCGAATAACCCAGGATGATGCAATTATGCTGTGGCTCAATCTGTGGAATCGGCTTGGACACCATCAGTAGACCTGCGCGAGCGCTGGGTGAGTTCCCGGGAGCCGCCTGCTTTCTACGCGCATCGGCCGGGGGCCATATTCAGGCGAAACTTAGAAGGTCGGCCCGGCGCGCGCCAAAGCGGCTCCCCTCCAGGCGCTGGACGGCTTCTGCACGCTACGGGGTCGAGGATCCACGGAAGACCGCACGGTTCAAGGGATGAGTTGAACCAGCTTTGTCTCGATCCCGGCTTCGCTAAAATCCGCTTTGACAAAACAGACTGGCAGTTTAAACCGGCGCGGACCTACGCTGCCCGGATTCACGTAAAGCACCCCCTTAGCCTTGCGAATCAGGGGCCGGTGTGAATGGCCGGATACTAGCATAGCGAAGCCAGCCACCGCGGGATCCAAGTCCAGGTTAGCTAGGACATGGAGCACATATACCAAGTGACCACGAATTGAGACCAATTCCGTCTCTGGCAGGTCCTTCAGATGATCATCAACGTTTCCCTGAACGGCAACCACGGGAGCATATTGCTTCAGCCGGTGCAGAACCGTCAGCTGCCCGACGTCTCCCGAATGCAGGATCAGGTCGACGTTTCCGAGATGTTCCGTCAGTTCCGGACGAAAGAGACCATGAGTATCGCCCAGGATGGCAACGTTCTTAGCGTTCGGATATTCGAGCATCGCGTTCAGGTCTAAAATACATCGGATTATCGCCCAGCGCCCGGGGGGATTGCGTCCTGGTCCGGCAGCTGCCAGGCAGCTGCGGGATGGTGACCGAAGCCGAGGACGTGTTGTGATCGCGGACCGAAATACCTTTTGAGTGGTGGCACGTCCTCGCAGCGCGCGAGGACGCGCGCCCTCCCCCTCCCCGGTCGCGTCCCGTGTCTCGTATCCCACTACAAATGGACATCTGAGAGCCCACCGACACAAAATATTGCGTTTTTATGAACACTCTTGCTTGGCAGTGTTCAAGATCTGCGATAAGAAGGAAGCTGTGTTCGAGCTCGCGATTCTTGGAAGTGGCAGCGGCGGAAACAGTGCGCTTATCACAACGGAGAATTGCCGGATACTGGTCGACGTCGGTTTCAGCGCGAGACAAATTTGCCATCGCCTGGGAGCTCTTGGTGTTACTCCGGACAGCTTGAACGCGATTCTACTCACGCACGAGCACGGCGATCACATCGCCGGCTTAGACGTGTTCAGTAGTAAGTTCAGGGTCCCGATTTATTCTAACCGGCTGACGGCCGAGGCCATCAGGGCGCAAGGAATAGCTCCAAATGCGCCCTGGACGATATTCAGCACCGGAACCTCGTTTACGATTCAGGACCTGGATGTTCAGACTTTTTATGTGCCGCATGACGCCGTAGATCCGGTGGGGCTCATCGCTTCAAGTGGTTATGGTTCAATAGGATTCCTCACGGATCTCGGCTTCGCCACTAAGATGGTCCGGGAACGAATTCGCGAAGTGCACACGCTGGTTGTCGAGACCAATCACGACGAACGCAAGCTGCAAGACGATCCTAAAAGACCGTGGTCGGTGAAACAGCGTATTCTTTCCCGCCACGGCCACCTTTCGAATCGGGCCGCGGCGACCTTGGTAGCGGAGATTGCCGGAGATGGTTTGGAACGAGTGATTTTAGGTCATCTCAGCCGCGACTGTAATACTCAGGAGCTCGCTCTAGCTGAAATGGAACGCGTCGGGTTAGAACGGCTCGAGTTATTCTGCGCGCAACAACATGAAGTGAGCCCTCGTTTTTCGATCGGTCGGGTATTGTCTGAAACCGACGATCTAGATGATCTATCGAAGATAGAGGAGCAAATAGATCCAGTTGCCTATCACCAGGCCGACCGTTATCACACGCAATACACGCTGAACCTGCAATGGGATGGGATGTAACCTGAGCCGTTTCATTCGAAACACCAGCACGGTAGTCGCGTAGATATCGAAAATAATTATGCCCAGGTACACCAAGCACATCAAGGGATTGGTGCGAAATGCCAGACCGATATCGCCATGCGCCAATGCTAACGCGCTTCGAGTTGCGCCACAGGTCGGACAGGGAACGCCGAAAGTGTGGCGGAACAAACAAACCGGCCAAGGTAATCGTAGCGCGAGCCAGGACAGACAGCCGAACCCGAAGCTAGCCGTCGCGAACAGGAACCAGGGTTCGAAATCAATCTCCCTGGGTGCTAGCGGGCGGGCGCTGAATGCTTTCACGATTGTTGGGAGTGTGACACCGCCATCGCAATTATACCGATGTAAAGGCCACCCACCATCAAACAACAAACCACATACGGCGCCAGCATCGCCACCGAGGCCTTCCACCCTTCAATCCCGTGCACTTTTGAAAGTCCGATGATGCTGGAAACGAAGAAGAACGGGATTACCGCAAAACCTCCACAGAACGGGATCAAGCTAAAGACATGTGCTGAGTAAGAATAACAGACGACCTTGTAGGTAGCATCGTATCCTTTGTTTGCCCCGCCCAGCAGCATGAGGATCAGGTGATGAATCCCTGCCATTAGGAAATTGAAACCCAACCAAATGGCGACATAGAGAATAAAAGCCCCAGGGATCAGAATCAATAGGGCCCAGACCGGAAAATTGAAATTTCTGAGCTCTTCTGAACCCGAGAAAGCTTTGGAAACATAAGGGAGTTGAACCAACTCCAGAGCAATCAAGATCCCGTAAGAGACTAAGCCTACCGTGAACTGTAACAACAAAAGGAAAGTGGTCGGCGGAATCAGCCGGCCATCGACCGGCATTCGCGGAAAGGTCAGATGAGGTTCGAATAAAACGTCTCGAATCGTCATGAAAAACGCCGGAAACAGTTTTTCTGCTGGGCGACGTTCCCACGCCGGCGCCACGTCGGGACGAGCGGCGCCGGGCACGATGGCGTCGCTAAGTGGCGGAGTAGGATAAGCCGGTGTTGCGGGTTCGACCGGCGCAGCAGGAATGTGAACCCCAGGAAACTCGGAAAGCGGTTTCCAGCTCTCCATTCCTTCTTGCCAGGCTAGATCAGTAGCAACGAACTGTCCCTGATCAAGGCCGCGTTGCACCTCTTCAATCGTGTAGGTACCGAGATTTTGCCCAGCCCGATTTATCCAAATCTTCATTCTGCCATGGGTTGTAGAGGAAGATATGGGTGAAGGTCAACTACTAGAGGTTTAAGGGGTCGAGCGCTGGGCTCTTGATTCGTCTCAGCACGGGGTACGCTCAATAGCCTGGATCGAATGGGACCCGCCTCCGCCAAGCCTACGGCGCGGCAGGCTTTATGGCGCCTATGGGACTGATGGAAGCTTTCAGCAGCCACCAGGACCGGCTAGCCAAATGCAAACCGCTAACGCCTAACTCGCTTCCGCGGGTCCGTTCATGAGCGCCAGGATATGTTTCTTTTTCTGGTCATAACTCAGCGTGTGAAAATTTCTAATTTCTTCGACGCGTCGTACGCCGTTCAGGGAATCAAGGAAATGCGTGTATTGCGATGCCAGCTCACTGGTTTCCATGTAACGCGCTCGCAGATTAGCATCCCGATAGGCGTTACCAGACCGTGATTCGAACAGATGAAACCGAAGCCAACGCCGGTCGGTTCGAGACACCCTTTGGCTACGGCGGAAAAACGCTACGTAGAGCAACAGGACGAGGTAGGTATCGACCATACCTTGCAGCTCTAAGTTTCGGGCAAAGTCTTCGCTATCGATGCGGCGTAAACCAGCTTTAAACTGGAGCGCCGCATGTAATGCGTGATTGATCTCTTCCACGAACATGATGAGAGATCGAATGTTCGTATTCGAAAGGCCGCTTCTTGGATCGTATTTCTCCAATTGCTCGATCAACCAGCTGGAATAATAGATCCCAACGTACAGCCGATCGTCCGCCGTCCTGAGGAAAGTACGCGCCAAATCGCTTAGTTCTCGCGAGGATGCGCCTGCTAAACGCGATAAGTGTGCACACCGCGAACGATCAATTAGGCAGTCTTCCAGATTGATCCCGACATTTGCGTAGGTGCGTTCGAACAAACGCTGCAGTTCGCTGAAAAGTGTAGGGTTCATATCAAATTACGGTTTGGCAATAACGATGGTCTCCCAGATCGACTAGCTCGTCGGCCAGCTTGTTCAGAGCCAGACGACAGTCTCGGAAACGGTCCGACAGCGTCTCAAGTATGGGACCCAGCTCAAACTTCTTGGCCACGCCATGCGAAGCGGCGGCATGAAAACTGGTCCTGCCCAGCTCCTCATAGAACGAACAGCTCGGCGCCCCTCGGTGCCGGCGCGATTCGATATTTTCGTGAAAGATGCCGGTGACGAAAAGCGCGTAGTTGCCTACATGGGATTGAATCAAAAAAGCCTGGTATGGCGAAGCGTCCTTCAATGCCAGCAATAGATCGGACAAATAGGTCGCCGGCCCCTCCGCGACCGGTCCTCGCATCTGGCGCGTACTGGAAAACTTCTCCAGGAGCGCCGCCACGTAATCGCTCAATACTCGCTCCTCAATACCAACCCGGCGCAATACCAACCTCGACAGAATGTAAAAGTAAAACTGCGGCGAAATGGTCAGGTTGCCCGTATTTTCGAGGATCGCCCGATAGAGACTCTCGTGGTCCAAGATCTGATCCCGAGTTTCGGGATCGGTCAAAAGTTCGACTAGGCTGACTTTTTGCCGGTTGTCCCGCCCGAGAACTCGAACCACGAATTCAAAATCCTCAGCGGTAAACCTGGCCCGACAGTTCGGTTGAATCATCGGGACTTAATCTTTAGCAAATTATGGGCCATCTTGGAAACATTTTCTCTAGTCCGTGGATCCCGATGTGAGCTTGCCCGACGCCCTGGTAGGGCGAGGCTCCCGAACAAGCGCCGATATTTCCGAAGGTTGCCGCGGTCTCTGCGACGACATCCACGAGGCCGAGTCGCTGCCGAGCCGGGCCCAGCGCCATGCAGCTGAAATGGCTTGTTGGTTGATCCTATCGATTCCACGTAGGTTGTCGCACCAGCGGCCACGGCTCGGCGCGTCTTCAGGCGTGGTAAACGCTCGAAAGGTGAGCATTCCTTTCCGCGCTGACCCGCTGCGTCTTTCGGGAGCCTCTCCCTACCAGCCGCCCACCAATCACCAATCACCTTTCACCTGTCACCCTTCACCTTTTGCCACGCCCCTTTCCCAAACGGCATCTTTGACCGATGATCACCCCAGCGATGCTTAAGAGTTTCCTTCGCATTACCCGCTGGCTGTTTCTGGTGATGGTGTGTGCGGGACTCGTCTGGCTTGGTTGGTATGGATACACCAAGGGGTTGGGGCGCCATTGGCGGTCTCTCCTGGAAAAAGAGTTCGCTCGGTACGGTCTCTACATCGACGTCGGCAAGATCACCTTGGATCCGTTCCGAGGTTTGATTGCGCGGGACGTACAAATATTTAACAACAAGGAAGAAGAGAATCTCCTGGCTGAGATCAATCAGGTCTCGCTCGATATCAATTACGCTAACCTTTTTCAACATGAGCCGGCCCTTAATTCCGTGGATCTGAGCGGCGCGACTCTGATTGTTCCGCTTAACTTTCGATCACCGCAGAGCGGCAAGGTTCGGGTCACAGATTTCCATTCCCGTATCTATTTGTTTCCGGGTCGGATCGAAGTGAGACAGGCATCAGCTCAGTTGTACGGGATCCGCATCAATGCAGCGGCGACTCTGATTCATCCTGGGAACATCTCTACGGCGGTAGCCGCGGTGGCAAACGACCCGGATCCGTCGGATGTCACTATCAAGTTCATTGCCAATCTCTTTCACGAGCTTCGCAGGATGCGTTACCCGGAGCCGGCGGTGCTGAGCTTCTCTTTTCAGATGGACCTGGCGAACCCGCGAGATTGGCGGATCAGTGATGGCAGCTTAGTTGCCCCAGATGTCAAGAAAAGCAGCGCGGAGCTAAAAGACCTTGCTGCCAAATTCAGCTTTGAGAATCAGCGGCTTTCTCTTCACTCTTTGCATGTAACCGATTCCCGTGGCGAACTGTTTGCTCTCGGCACATGGGATGTCACTACCGGTGAAAAGAAGTTTCAGGTTCGGAGTACAATCGATCTCGCGCAACTGTTTCGGGACGAGCCCGGGTTTGACTGGTTACGTGAATGGGAGTTTGCGCAGCCGCCCGAGTTTGAGCTGGAAGGCGCTCTCCTGCGAAACTGGGAACCCGAGATCATTGGAAAACTAAGTTTGGAACAGTTCTCCGTTCGAGGAGTTACCTTTCAGGGGTTACGCGCTGAATTTTCCAGGCGAGGTAAGTCTTGGATGGCTTCTAACGTCGAGCTGACGCATCGAACTGGGACCGTGACAGGCGAAGTGATTGATCGGCCACAAGAATTTCGTCTGCGACTCCATTCTGCGCTCAATCCAAAAGCGATAACCCCGCTGCTCCCGACCGCTTTCTTGTCGCTATTAGCCGATTGGGAATTTCAAGCGCCGCCCGTTGTGCAAATCGATTTACAGGGCTCGAGCCCCGAAATCCGGCGACTTAACGGTAGCGGTCAATGTTGGCTCGGCCCCAGTCGGTTTCGGGGCGTTTCCATCGATTCCGGCTCTGGCGCCTTTCGCCTGAAACCCTGGCAAATTTCTTTTGAAAATGTCCGCATCTCTCGCGCTGAAGGCGTGGCCAAATGCTCGTTTGTTTTTAATCTGCGGAGCAAGAAACTGGCTCAGTTAGAGGCCGAAGCACACTTACAGCCGGCCGCCATCGCAGCTTGGTTCGCGCCTTCGTTTCTGCCTTTACTCGACCATTTTCAATTTTCACAAGCACCCGCGCTCAACCTCAAGTCGAATGAACAAAATGGCCGAGCCGAGCTTTCCATGCATATCGATGCAGACTCCGGAGTTGTCTTTCGGTGCGGGCTTTTGGAAATGCCGTTTGCCAGCGCCAGCGCGGACCTGCGTCAGAACCAAGACGAAACTGAGCTTACGATACCCAACGGCCGAATTGGTCAGGGTCAATGTTCCGTCACTGTCCAACAATCGCATCCGAACGCCACTCTCGACTCCGCGGTCAACTTCAATCGCGTTTCTCTGTCCGATCTTAGGATTCGCTCCACTTTTCTAGCCGGCTGGGAAGGAGAACTCAGCGGATGGTTAAAGAGTGGATTTGATGCTTCCGATTCGACTCGGGACCGAGCGGAAGGTAAATTAACACTGGAGACGGGCGACTTAAGTCAGCTGCATTTTGTCGAACCTGGGTTCAAGAAGCTGGTTTCCGCGGGGTTTAACCGGCTTGGACAGTTGGAGGTCGAGTTCGTCGTCGATCTCGGCCTCCTCAAAATCAGCCAGTTGAGTTTAGTTTCTGGCGAACATGTTGTCGACCTGTCTGGGTCGGTTGATCTGAGCACTGGTGCAACCCAGCTGTCAGGCCATCTCGACCAAGAAGCCGCTATTGCTCGGGTCACGGGCAGCATCACCGATCCAGACTGGGAGCTCGTTTTCCCGCATCGGGATTGACAAGCCAACAGCGAGATCGGAGCGGGCGACAGGAGTGATGGAGTAGCGGAGTGTTGGAGTAATGGAACGAAAGTGTTCGAGCGATCGGGTAGACAAGCGCACCCGCAGACCAATCACTAATCACCAATCACTTTTCACTTTTCACGGCTAACCACCCCTCCTAATGCCCTCTCCACGTAAAACTTCGCCACCCCTACCTCCCCTGCTCGGTGCCCATATGTCAATCGCCGGTGGACCAGCTAAAGCGCTGGAACGGGGTCATTCCGTCGGTTGTACCGCGATACAGATTTTCGTGAAGAACAACATGCAATGGTTTGCCAAGGATTTCAGCAACACTGAGCTTGAAACTTTCGCAAACTCTGCTTATCGGCCGAACATCGTGTTCGGTCACTCCAGTTATCTGATCAATCTTTGCGCCATAGACCCGGTGACTTTTGAGCGGTCGCGGCTTGCCTTGAAAGCCGAGCTGGAAAGAGCTGATCAGCTGAGGCTTCCGTTCCTGGTAATGCATCCGGGCGCTCACATGGGAGAGGGCGCGGATACCGGATTGGCGCGTATCGCCGAAAGTTTGGACTTCGTTTTTGCGTCACTGCCGAAAGGGCGTTGTAAAATCGCCCTTGAAGCAACCGCTGGCCAAGGCAGTACCCTGGGCAGAAGTTTCGTGGAATTAGCCACCATAATTGATCGTTGCCGCTACCCGAAGCGTCTCTTGGTGTGTTTGGATACTGCCCATCTGTTCGCCGCCGGGTACGATATTTCTACACCAAAGAAGTTTTGGACTGTGTTTGCTGAATTCGAGAAAGAGATTGGATCTGCACGTCTGGCAGCCTGGCATTTAAACGATTCCAAAGCGCCGCTTGGTTCCAGGGTCGACCGCCATGAGCACATCGGTAAAGGAAAAATCGGTCTCGCTCCCTTCCGTGAAATCATGCGTTCAGAGCAATTCAGCCAGATCCCGAAAGTCTTGGAAACCCCGAAAGGCGAAGACCTGGCAGAGGACCGGGTCAACCTAGGGGTGCTGCGGGCGCTGCTGTAGACGAGCGGGCGTATCGGCGAACGGGCGAATGGGCGCGACCGAAGCTGGACGTTGGTAGGGCGAGGCTCCGGAATTAGGGTTGAGGTCCGCAAAGCTGCCGGCGATTTTCCATATTACAGTCTGCAAAAGTCCGATTCACTGCCGAGTCGGGCCCAGCGCGACGCAACCGGAACCGGCTTTTGGAGTGCCCCATTGATTCCTGGCTATTGACGCATCAGGGGCCGCGGCTCGGCAGCGAATTGGTCTTGCACAAACTATCGTAGAAACCCGTTAGTAGCCTTGGAAATATCAGCATGGTTTCCGGACCCTCGCCCTACAAAAGCCGAGCTTCGCTCGCCCCTTCGCCCATTCGCCCTCTCGCCTACTGACTCGGCGCAACATACACGTCGTTCCGCACATAGGTACCCACATAACGGTAATGGCTTTTGATGTAGGCTAAGGACGCTGCCGCCCATACACTGAATCGGGAAGATTCGGTAGCATTGATCGGATCATCGTTGATTAAGATCACAGAGGGTTTCTTCTCTTCAATCGCGGCGATTGTCTCCGTATCAAACGTCGTGGGCCGAGTGGCATTATCGACATACAAATTATAAAGATAACTTCGGCGATTGGTCATGAAGTTGACTGTCGGCGCGTACGGATAACAAATGACCCAATCGTTCGGTGCTGAATTCTTGGTCACAACCTGATACAGACCATCGTATTCCGTCTTTTGCTCTTTCGTTAGATAGGCCAGGACACCGTTGTCAGCTCGAAACAATTCTTCGTGCGGCTTCTTGCGACCAATTGATCCCATCCACGGGACCGCTAACCCGTAATCCAGATAAAACCATAACTGTACTAGCAAAAGGAGCATCCATAGCCGGGTACTCCAGCGCAACCACCGCTGTGGAGACCTCCAACGCCGGAGTGCCATCTCAAAGGAACAGGCGGAAAGCACCAGGAGCGGACACATCATTTCACTCAAGTGTTGTGGGTCCGGCCGGAAAAAGAAATATTGCGGGAACAACGTGAAGGCGGAGCCCAGGCCGATGGCTAGAACCAGCGCTTCACTTTTTTCATCAGCCCGGTTTCTCCTCATCCCGGAAACCGCCAAGAATAGAGCGGCAACCGCCAGGATAGCCCCGCTCAAAAGGGGATAGTACAATAGGAAAACCAGGATCCGTTTTTTGCCGAACTTTTCCGTGAACATCTGCGTCCAGGCCGGCAATTTTCGTTCTGACCGATCAGCGACCCGCGCTGCCGGGGTCGCATTGGCCACAGGTTGGATAGGTGGCGACAGTTCTAAAGGATGCCTCGCCGGAGCCGGTTTCAGACTAGCGACACTCACCGCTTTCCCCTCAATAAACTGCCAATAGCTCAGATAATTCTCCCAAAAAGCGCCAGCAAAACCGTGTTGCTCCGCATAATAAGTGACCGGTAAATGCACCACCAGAAAGGTCACCGGTAACGCGACAACGGTCAGCAGAGTAATATTGATGCGCCGCCGGACATCGCCCCCTCCTAGGAGCAAATAAGCCACCGCACTCGCCAATGCCACCCCGCAAAAGAAAATACCAAGATCGATCCGGATCAAAAAAGTGAGCGCTACGGCCAGCGCCGCAACGATAACCCAGATCACACGATATTTAGGAGAAGGGTGCGGTAATGCGAAAGCTTCTAACAATGCCGCCAGATTGCCGACGCCGAGAAGACCAAGGTAATTACGAAACTGGATTCCGGGTATCAAGATCAAAACCAGGGCGCAACCGAAGGCCAGCGCGCTCGAGTCGGAAACCCGGCGAACGGACCGATAAGCCAGCAACCCAGTGACGATCGAAAGGCCAAAAAAGAAGATGCGTACGACCGTAAAATTCGGCCCGAAGACCTGAAACAGCCAAACGAGCGGATAGAACCAGAGCAAGTTGTAGCCGAGGAAGGTATCAACAAAGGGTCGTTGCCCTTGCAGCAACCTTTGCGCATACACCGCGGTGGTTCCGCCTTCCCCACCCAAGTCTAGCCCGGACAACGCGTACGTCGCGTAGTAGGCGATAGCAAAACCTAAAAGAAGCGCGGGGAGCCACCATCGTTTTAAGTGCGCTTTCTTCAGAGCTTCGGAAGTTGAGACAGGTTGTCTAAGCCCGTCGCCTGGCGCTAAGTCGGTCACAGGACTCGCCTCGATAAGCTTCGTCCCTAGGCTTGGGCAAGTGGAAAATAAATATTGCTATTTTTTATTCGCTATTTGCTATTTCCTCCCATGACTCACCTCGAACGCGGTAAACTCGTGATCAATCTCGAGATCGAGGAATTGAAACGCCTGGTTGATCGCCTCGACGATCGGTTCAGCCAAGCGGTTGAATTGCTACGCACCACCGTGGAAACGGGCAAGAAGGTGATCGTCTTGGGCGTAGGCAAATCGGGTCAGGTCGGCGAGAAGATAGCAGCCACATTGACCAGCACCGGATCTCCGGCCGTAGTTTTGAATCCACTGAACGCTCTGCACGGCGATCTCGGCATTGTTAGCGCTGGTGATGCCGTATTAGCGCTAAGTTACGGTGGCGAGACCGCGGAGTTATTAAACATTCTGCCAGCCTTAAAACGCTTTGATGTCCAGATGATCGCTTTCACCGGGATGCTGTCTTCAACCTTAGCGAGACACAGTAACATCGTGTTAGATTGCTCCGTCCAACAGGAAGCCTGCCCTTTAAATCTGGCGCCTACGGCTAGTACCACAGCCATGCTCGCACTGGGAGACGCTTTGGCCATGGCTTTGCTCGAAGCGAGAGGCTTTCAACGAGAGGATTTCGCTAAATTTCATCCGGGTGGCCGCCTAGGGAGAGTGCTCCTACAACGGGTCACCGATGTAATGCGCCCGGAAGATCGGATGGCGGTCGTTGCGCCGGATACGGATGTCTTAGGGGTGTTACATACAATGAATGAATGCCGGGCCGGCCTGGCTGTGGTGGTGAACGCAGACGGCAAATTAGCCGGGATCTTTACCCACGGAGATTTTGTCCGTTCGTTTGAGCGTAACCCGGCAATGACCGGGGATCCGGTAGCTCAGTACATGAATAAACATCCGGTCACTATCGGTGTTAATCGTCTCGCGGTTGAAGTGCTCAACGTTCTGGCACAACATCGAATTGACGATTTAGTGGTAGTCGACGACAGGAATCACCCAGTCGGCATTGTCGATTCACAGGATTTGACGAAGTTAAACCTTCTGTAATTGTTACCGTCTTTTCGTGATAAGCTAATTTAGCGTCGGGTAATCGTTTTTTATGGCAGCAGCAAATGACCTCCGCAAAGGAATGGCTCTTCGTTACAACGGCGATATCGCCGTCATTCTTGACGTTCAACATCGCACCCCGGGTAATCTTCGGGCCTTCGTGCAGGCGACCCTGAGAAGCATTCGGACCGGCAAATCCAGCAACGTTCGCTTTAGCTCGACCGAAACCGTGGAACTGGTCGACGTGAACCGCCGGAAACTAGAGTACAGTTATAAGGATCAAGACGGCTACGTTTTCATGGATCCGGAGACCTACGAAACGGAGACACTGAACGCAGAACTTCTAGCCAGTGCGAACGAGTTTTTGACGGAGAATCTCGCCGTGGACGTGCTTTACGCGGAGGGGAAAGCAGTTGAGGTCGAGTTACCTTCGTCGGTGACATTAAAGGTGGTCGAAGCGCCGGAAGGTCTGCGAGGCGATAGCGCCACCAATGTGCAAAAATCGGCTAAGCTGGAGACCGGCAAAATGGTTCAGGTACCTTTGTTCATTAAAGAAGGTGAACTGATTCGGGTCGATACTCGCACAGGTGCGTACATGGGACGGGCCTGAGGAACGCCGTGGTAGGGCGAGGCTCCGGACCAACCTAAAAAGTTGAGCAAAAGGTATGCAACTAACGCGAAGACCCCGCGTGCCGCGCCAAGACGCCGCCGAGCCGTTTCCAGGATGTGAGCTCAGACCATTTGCGACCAAGTAAGTTCAGTCCCCTACCTCGACAATCCTTGGTGGCTAACCAGGGGTCACGGCTCGGCAGTTTTTCGTTCCGGCTTATTTTTCGACCAGATCTGCGTAGTCGCCTTGCAGACCATTTCGGTCTGATTGGAGCCTCGCCCTACCATCGCTCGTTTCCATGACCACGAAACGGCGCAAATTAAAGAGCAGCGCTCTTTACAAGCAGAGCCGAGCGCCAACAAGGCAAGAGCTCGCTATTCCCATCCGCTGGCTTAAACAGGTGATCGGCCTCTTCCTCTTGCCGGTCGCCTGGATATTGACTCGAGCATTTTTTTGTAGTTTCTCGCAAGCCACTATTAATCACTCCTTCTGGCTCTCCGAAGAATTCTGGTTCTTTTCTCTCGGAGCCGTTCTCTGGCTAATCGCGTTTGTCGGGTTGCCCAAGCCGATGGTGATGTACGTGTTCGGTCACGAGTTGACCCATGCTCTTTGGGTCTGGTTGATGGGCGGAAAAGTGCGCGAATTTCGGATTGGCTCTGACGGCGGCCATATCGTGACGGATACCACCAATTTATGGATCGCATTGGCTCCGTATTTTTGTCCGATTTACAGCGTTATCGTCTTCGGAATTTACGGTGGTCTAGGGTTGTTCTTCGATCTAGAGCCATATCATCGCTGGCTCTTCGGATGTATCGGATTCACCTGGATGTTCCATATCACTTTTACCCTGTGGATGCTGTGGAACGGACAGAGCGACCTGATCGAGCATGGAACCTTCTTCTCCATGATGGTGATCTATCTGCTGAATTTCTTGGTCCTGAGCTTGATGCTGATTCTGGCCAGCCGCGATGTCACTTTCGCTTCCTTCGGCAAAGAATTACTCGCCGGAGCGATGGATTTCTCCGATGGGATCGTGCGATTGGTCGGAGCCAAGTGAGCGCTACAGCGCTTCGAATGGTCTGCAGCACTGGAGGGGAGCCGCTTTATCGCAGGGCAGCTCTATGAGGTGGCAGCAAGCGGCTCCCGGGAAGAACCCAGCATGTACCATTACCGCTGGGTTGGTTGGGCAAAACAGCTTTGAAGAGCCGATAAAACGAACGCAATCAGGGACCGTTCCCGGGAGCCGCCTGCTAGCCCCGAAAGCTTTCGAGGCTAGCAACCGATAGAGCTAGCAAAGCTACAAAGCGGCTCCCCTCCAGCGCGAGAGAGCAAATCCGTACGCTGGAACGAAAACCGCTTTCGACGACGACAACAGCCTGCCCGACGAACCTTTAGGTTTATAGGGAAGCAGCTCGGGCGGTGAGCGAAGTCGGGAGTACGACACTTGCGGTCGCGCGCTAACTCTTCAGATGACCAAACTCCAATTCCCAGTGCGCCGGCAATCGCATGACTTTCATGTCGGGGAGCTTGACGACCACCAACATCTGTCTGCAGGTGATCAGCAATTCATTACCGGCCTCTCGCCTGATCGTGAACGCGCACCAGAACCGGGATCGCTCGAATTTTTCTAACTGTCCGTGTACAACCAGCTTATCCCAAAGCCGGGCCGGACGGCGGTAATCGATCTCAGTCCTCACCACCACCGGACATTCTTGCAGGTCCATCATTTCTCCGAGCTTCCACCCCAACTTTTCCGCCAGTAACGACCGGTTGGTTTCGATGAAACGCAGGTAAGCAATGTTATGAACAACCCCTCCGGCATCGGTATCAAAAAACATTACTCGCTCGGTCGTTTCCAGGGTTGGAGCGTGGTTCTTCGGATCCATAGTCAGCGCGCTAACTCGCTCTAGGCTCGTCAGCGAATAGCAAATAGCAAATAGCAGATAGCAAACGAGGTCACAAACGGGCCAGCGCTACTCCAGCAGACGATTTGCTATTTGCTATTCCGAACCTCCTTCAGGCGAGTTCGGAGGTCGTCCGTCGTCGTGACCGGCGGTTCACAAGCAAAATGCCGGCAAACATAGGCGGCGGCTTTACCATCAATCAGCCTCATGCCTTTAAGCGCCGGCATATGCTGAGAAAGCCAAGAATCGCTTTCATCGGCGTAGAGTACGATTTTGTCTGGTGAGAAGAGTTGGCCAATCACTTTGATTAGGGGTTCTTCATTCTTGTCCTGAGTGGCGATCACCACTTGGACCGGCTCCGCCAACAATCCACACAATGCCGCCAGCATTTGAGGTACCGCAGCAGGGCTCCGCTCCAGGACAGCGGCGTAGCTGGTCATGATCCGGTAAGCACCGTCTCGGAACTCCGTTAGGTCAAAGATCCAACCCAGCCGGAGCAGGTTCATCGCAGCAACGGAGTTAGCCGCCGGCTCGGCGCCATCATGGTCATCTCTTAACCGAAACAAGATATCCGCCGCCCCTTCTTCGGTGCTGAAATAGCCGCCTTTCGGATCAGCAAATAAAGCTCCCATTTGCACCTGGAGCTCACCCGCCCAACGCAACCATCGGGTATCAAAGTCTGCCTCGTACAAGTCCAATAAACCTTGGATGAGAAACGCGTAATCCTCGGCAAACGCGTAAATCGAACTCGGACCTTCACGATAGCTGCGCAGTAAACGCTTATGGTAAAGGTGACGTTGAATGAAATCTGCGGCTCGTTGCGCCGTTTCTAGATGCTGCACCTCTCCCAATACCTGATAAGCCTTGGCGAATGCCGTAATCGTCATCCCGTTCCAAGCGGTGACGATTTTATCGTCCAGGTGCGGACGCGGACGGCGAGAACGAATTTCGAACAATTTCTTTTGAGCTGACGCCAAAAGCTGTTGGATAACATCCACGGGCTTACCCGTGAGCTTCGCCACCAACTCCGGTTCAGTTTGTCGGAACAGAACATTTTGGCTGCCTAACTCACCGTGCGGGTCACTGTCAGGAGAGACGTTTCCTGCCTGTTCCACTCCAAAAGTACGGCGAAACACGGTGGCTTCGTCCGGCGTCAGGTACTCATTAATTTCGTCAGCGGTCCAAACGTAAAAGGCACCTTCTCGTTTGTGATCCGCCTCGGCGCTAGGCAAACTATCGGCATCTTCCGCGGAATAGAACCCGCCTACAGAAGAGGTCAGGTCTCGTTTGATATAGGCCAAGGTTTCACGCGCAACTTGCGCAAACCAACTGTCCTGAGAGATTTGGAACGCTTCTAAGTAGACGACTGCCAATTGGGCCTGATCGTACAACATTTTTTCAAAATGGGGCACGTGCCAGCGCGCATCGACCGAGTATCGGTGAAAGCCGCCACCCAGGTGATCATACATCCCGCCATCCGCCATTTTTTTGAGGCTGAACAAGGCCATATCCCGGGCTTGATCTGAACCCGTTCGGTACCAATACCGGAAAAGAAAATTGAAGACGGCTGGACGCGGAAACTTAGGGGCAGGACTGAATCCCCCTTCGTCCGGGTCGAAGCCCTGAGCCAGTTGTTGATAGCCCAGGTCGAGCCATTCTTCGCGCGGCGCCGAGATATCTTTGGCGGACGTATTGACTAGATAAGATTGGATCGCGTCGGTGAACCGATTGCCTTGCTCGACAATCTTTTCGGGTTGTTTTGCCCAGATGTCGGCCAGACGGGTCAACAAAGAACCAAAGCCCGGACGGCCATATCGATCATCCGGTGGATAATACGTGCCTCCCAAAAACGGTTGGATCGTGGGTGTCAGGAACACACTCATCGGCCAACCACCGGAGCCAGTGGTACTTTGTACAAAGAGCATGTAGACCCGATCAACATCAGGTCGTTCTTCGCGGTCGACCTTAATGCTGATAAAGTGCTCGTTGAGGAGGGCGGCGATGGCAGGGTTTTCGAACGATTCGTGCTCCATGACGTGGCACCAATGGCAGGTCGAATATCCGATCGACAGAAAAATCAGTTTGTTCTCAGATCGCGCGTTGGCGAAGGCCTCTTCTCCCCATGGATACCAGTCCACCGGGTTGTGCGCGTGTTGGAGCAAGTAGGGCGATCTTTCGCTGATCAGCCGATTTGTGTGAGGTTCCCCGCTCATGCAGCAGCAAACCACGGGTCCTTCGGAATAGCCAATCGACAATAGCCGATAGCCAATAGCGAATGGTCCTGATCGGCCCTGTGCGGGGTTTACAGCAGATCGACTTGGCTATTGGCTATCGGCTATCGTTTATTCCGAAGGAGCCTAAGCGACTTCGGATTGACATTCGGGCTCGGGACGTAGAGGTTTGATTACCGTTAACATTCCCCTCAGTTATGTCATCGGCGGATTTAAATAACGGGAGTCCAGATTTCCGTCATCCGGAAAAGACGGATTCGGTCGACGAGTTGACCCGAGTCTATGGCGGACTTGCACCCCGATTGTTCTTCAGCCAACTAGTGCAGGACTTTCGCCCCGTTCGCTCGTTGCAACCGGAATTGGAGCGAGCCTCGTTCTTATACTGCCGGATGCGTGGCTATCGTTTATGGCTTTTGTTCTGGAGCGCTATTTCTATTCTCATACCCACGTTGCCGCTCCTGTGCCTGATTTCACCCGCTGACCTCGGTTTAACCTGGTTCGTTTGCGCGATCTGTGCCGAAGGACCAGCCGTTTTTATCTTGTGGAAAATCCATCACAAGTGGATCTCCTGCCGGCGTGATTACACCCGCTGGTTGCGCTTGGTACACCGGCGAGTCGCAGAAGAAGAGGGGTGAGTTGCGGGCTTCGGGTTGCGAGTTTGCCGGAGCTAGCGGCGCATATAAATCCTATCGATCGGGGTCCTAATGCGCGCCGAGGCGCCGTGTGGCTTCGGTCAAAACGGCAACGCGTAACCCGCAACTCGTAACCCTTAACCCGCAACCTTCACGGTTTGAGCGGAAACTGTTCTCGATTTGACGGCCGTACCAGCAACACGGGGCAGGGAGCATGATCAAGCACGAACCGCGCGACGTGCCCTACTGATTTCGGGCCAATCTTATGCTTGTCTTTATACTCGGCTCGCGGACAAATGATGATTAGGTCGGCGCCCCACTCGGCTGCGGCGTTGACAATCTCGCGTTCCGGTCGCCCCTCGCGTTGCAAAACCTCAGCCCCAGATAGGTAGCGTAAGCTTTCTTCGATGATTTCCCGGGCCGAAGTTTGTTCTACTTCCACCATTTGATGTTCTCGACGGGGCGGCGGACCAGGCGGCCGAAAAAACCGCTCGCGAGTATGCTCGATGTCATGATGCGGTCCCTTATCAATCACGTAAATAACACCCAGGGACAATCCGGCCGGCGTGAGCAAGGCCGTCGCTCTGCCGATCGATTCAAGGTTGGTTCCGTCGAGGCAACAGAGTACGCGCATCGCTTCGCTCCTTCTTCTTTTCTGCTACAGCAGTAACCAGATAGTGAGTGCTCCGGCGAGCAACATGATCGGAGTAACTATCACACCGACCTTAAAATAATCGAGACCGGAGACATCGATGCCTTGCCGGCGCAAGATCAGCAACCATAAGACGGTGGCCAACGAACCGACAGTGGTGAGATTTGGTCCGAGATCGCAACCAAACATCGTGGCGGCGAGGAATCCATGTTGAACGGCCACCGGTGCATGTTGAATACTTCCCAAAGCGGAACTCATCATCACCGCCATCGGGATATTGTTGATTAGGTTCGTGCCCAGCGCCGCTCCGGCTGTCCCTACCATCACCGCCCCAAAACTGTTTCCTCCTGAAAGCTGTAATAGCCAATTGCCGAAGCCGGCGGCGAGTCCGGTATCTTCGATCGCCCGGATCACAATGGACATGCCGGCGATGAACCCGAAGATAGACCAAGAGATCCGTTTGCCGGTCTCGCGCAGCGTACTCTGTTTCCAGCTGAGCGCTCCCACTAGTAACAAAAAAGCGGCTCCGCCCGCGACCAGTGAGAGGGGAATCCGTGCGGCCGACGCCAGCACGTATGCCACCGCGACACCGATCAAAACCAAACAAGTGTACCGAAAATAGGCGCGATGTTTGATCGTTTCATTAGCCGAGGGCAAACGCTCGGCCTTGAACTGTCCCTGGAGCTCGTCGCGATAAAGCAGAAAGAAAATCCCGATATTAATTCCGATGACAACCAGACTCGGCAGCAGCAACAAGCGTAAGAAGGTTAAAAGATCGAGAGGAAAATGGGACAGGATAATAATATTGATGGGATTACTGACCGGTAACAAAAACGAGGCGGTATCAGCGATGAAGGTACAAGCAAACAGATAAGGTAAAATCGGCAGGCGCAGTTTCGTGACCAGGACATAGACAACCGGGGTTAGGATCAAAGCGGTTGCATCGTTGGACAGGATCATTGAGATCAAGGTCCCTAGGAGGAAGATGTTCAGGAACAACCGCCGGGCACTTTGCTGGGCCAGGCGCGCCGCTTGAACTGCCAGCCAATCAAAGAGACCGGCTGCCTCCGCCAAGGCGGACAAGCTCATCATGCCGAGAAAGAAGAGGAAGGTGTTCCAGTCCCGGCAGAGAGTAAAAAAGGCATCGGCCGGGCTGATAAGGCCGAGTAAGAGCAGCAGACTCGCCCCACCCATCGCGATTGTCGCCTCATTCCAGCGGAACGGACGCGTCATGATGCCAATCAACGTTAGTCCGCCCACGAATGACGCGATTATTGTCTTCGTGAGCTCAGGTACCGAAATAAACTGGAACAACCGAATCCTTTCTGATGGCGGTCACGAAAAACAGCAAGCTTGATTGCGGGTGGCGGCTCGTCAATGCATTTGTGAACAATGCAGGCTGACCACATGCAACTCCCGATCCGCGAGTTTGTGCGGCGTGATTTCGTCCAACTCTCTCAGAACATGCGGGTCAGCGAAGCGTTAGACTTCATTCGAGATTACCGTTCACCGGGACAATCGTTGATCTATTTCTATGTGGTCGATGAGGCATCCCGCCTCGTTGGGGTACTGCAAACGCGCGCGCTGCTCACATCGCAACCGGACGAGTCTCTCGCCGATGTGATGATCCGGCAAGTCATCGCGATTCCAGAAAGCGCCACCGTGCTCGAGGCCTGCGAATTTTTTGTCCTGCACAAATTTTTGGCGTTTCCGATTGTCGATCGAGAACGGCGGCTCAAGGGCGTCGTCGACATTAACTTGTTTAACGAGGAAGTCTTCGGAATCCCCGAGACAGAGAGGAGCGATGACCTATTCCAGGCGATCGGCTTTCACATCGCTCAAGCGCGATCGGCCTCACCGTTACAGGTGTTCCGCTTTCGTTTCCCATGGTTACTGGTCACAATCGCTGGAGGAACGGTGTGCGCCTTTGTTGCGCAGGCGCACGAGAAGACGCTCCAACACACGTTAGTAGTGGCCTTTTTCATGACCCTCATATTATCAATGGGAGAAAGTGTAGCGGTGCAATCCTTGGCCCTCGTTTTGGAAACGTTAAGGCTGCGAAATGTTACACCAATGTGGTTCTTCAACACGTGCAAACGGGAGGTAGTAACCGCGATGCCTCTCGCGGCCGCCACCGGTATTGTGGTGTTTATCGTCGTCTTGATAGTGGACCATGCGCTTTGGCCTGCGACCGTCATCAGCGCAAGCTTGGCAATCGGGGTGGGCGCCTCCTGTTTACTCGGCATCAGTATCCCGACCTTGTTACGCGTGGCGAAGCTCGATCCTACCATCGCCGCCGGCCCGATCACCTTGGCGGCGACGGATGTTGCGGTGTTGCTGATTTATCTGGGGATTACTGGAGTGCTGTTGTAGCGGGAAGGCGAGGCCGGGCTCGGACCGATGAGTGGACGGACTGGACACAGTGGACGGGAGTGGACCGGGTGGACGTAGTGGACACCGTAAGCGGCGTGCACGGATCATTTGGGCGAGACGCGAAACGTCCACTCCCGTCCACTGTGTCCACCACGTCCACTTAGTCCACTTAGTCCACTTTCGTCCACTCTGGATTTATTTTGGATGAGGGACGATTCCTGGCCTATTTGTGCACCATGGCTTCGGATACAAAGACTTCTCGCGCGTGGTTCATTACCGGCTCGTCAACCGGCTTCGGCAGGGTATTAGCAGAGATGCTTTTGAAACGGGGCGAGCGCGTGGCCGTGACGGCACGTAACCCCGATCAGATTCAGGACCTGGTTGGCTGCTACAAGGACAGGGGATTGGCGCTGGCGTTAGACGTGAACCAGCCAAAGCAAGTCGCATCGTCGGTTGCTGCCGCCGAAAAGTTTTTCGGTCAAATTGATGTGTTGGTTAATAACGCTGGGTACGGTTATCTGGCCGCAGTCGAAGAGGGCGAAGCAGACGAAGTACGCGCCATGTTTGAGACCAATTTTTTCGGCTTGGTAGCGGTCACAAAAGCCGTACTGCCCGGGATGAGAGCTCGGGGCGCTGGGCACATTGTGAATATCAGTTCTATCGGTGGCCTGGTGGCGAATCCAAGCGTCGGCTATTACGCAGCCACTAAGTTTGCCGTTGAAGGTCTATCGGAGGCTCTAGCCAAAGAAGTAGAACCTTTGGGTATTCGGGTAACCGCCATTGAGCCTGGCCCTTTCCGCACAGATTGGGCAGGCCGCTCGTTGAAAGTGGCCAAAGGGTCGATACCCGAGTATGTGGGTACCGCTGGCGCGCGTAGCCGTGAGATCGCGGAGCGTAGCGGGAAACAGCCTGGTGATCCGGTTCGGGCTGCCGAAGCAATCATCACGATCGTTGAGGCTGACCAACCGCCGCGCAATCTCTTTTTGGGTAAGAGAGCCGTGGACATGGCCCGAGAGAAGCTAACCTATCTTTCCGGGACTATCGAACAATGGGAGGAATTGTCGTTGGGAACCGATTTCCCTGACTGAGAACCGTGTCTTCGTCGTGAGCACCGTCCGCTTTGCAAAGGTTGTTGAGGCTTGCGGGAAACCGGACATTCATTTGCTGCTGATCGACCCCGCCAAAGACAAGACGTTGCAGGCGGCGATTAAGACGGATCGAGTCATGACGCTCTATCAAGAGTCCGGCGGTACCGATCATGGTGTCGTCGGCTTTGAACAGGGACGATCCCGTCAGTTTCTTGTATTCCCAAAACCGTTGAAACCGTTCTTGGGTCAACGCATCGTCGGGATCAAATACGAGCTACTCGAGGACGCTCCCGCTCCGAAAAAGGAACCAATCAGAAAAGAACCGGTTAAGCCATCAGCGGAAGAACCGGGCGAGGCGGCGTCGACCACGAAGGGCATTGAGTCTGCAAAGCAGACTGATCGGCAGATTCCGACCGTAATGCCTAATCCCGGCGCTGCTAAACCAGGCAAGAAAGGGCCGCCCGAAGAAAAGAAAGCAGATCAGCAACCCGGGAAATCGCCCTCGGAAGATAAAGTCGTTAAATTCGAAGCTCCTGAACCCGAGAAGCAACCGGCCCCCGAAAGCGACGAAGTCAAAGAAATCAAACGCCGGGTGCGGGCAGCGATGGAAGCCCTGGAAAAGGGAAAACAAGTCGCCGCTTTCAATGTTCTAAAAAGCATTCTGGAGTCGGGCACGAAGCATTAGAAGGAGTTCAGGAGTTGCAGGAGTTCAGGACCCTCCATCGTAGGTACTCGGTTCTCACGTTCCTGGTTCACGGGGCCTTTGTGCTTGCAATTCTGGGATCGCCCCCAGGCTGAACTCCTGAACTCCTCGTTCACTTCTCTGGCGTTGCTTGCATCGCGGTCACAAATTCATCGATAAACCGCTTCACATCGACGTCTTGGACGACGTTGACCTTTCGTTCGCCTAGATGCGGAGCAACCTGATCCGACCAGATTCGGGCGGCGCCGTATGCTGGGCCATGGCTCAGATCGACGTCCATTGTCACCGCGGTTTGTTTCGTGACCAAGGTCGGATCAACAAAGATACCAACAGTTAGTTCGTCCCACAAAGGCACACCTTTTTCTGCATACCTGGCGATGTATTCGGTTAGCGGTGTCTTCTTTTCGGCGATCCTTTTAACCAGTTCGTCGCTGAACATCGTTTCGTTAGTAACATCACCAACTGCCGTAATTGCCGGCCAATCTGCGGCCAGCACAATTTCCGCAGCCTCTGGATCGAACAGTAAGTTAAAGTCGGAGCCGAAATCAGGATTGCCGGTTGCCTTAGAAATGCCGCCGATCAGGCCTCCCATAAAGATTAGTTCTTTCGCTAGTGAAGCGAACTCCGGATCGAGCCGGATCGCCAATGCCAGGTTGGTGAGCGGTCCCGCCGCGACAATGGTGACTTGATGCGGGTACTGGTGAACTTGCCGGATCAGAAAACTTGCCGCGATTTCGTTGGCTGCCTTAGTCGACGGCTCACCCTCATCGAGATGCGGTACCTCGAAAGGACCGTGAGGTTTATAGTCAGGAAATAGTCCTTCTTTTGGATCATTCCAAGCGCCTTTCCAGGGAATAATTCCGAATGATTTCTCCCAAGCATGTTCCTTGGTTTTTGTGTTCACCAAAGGGAAAACTGCACCTGGAACCACCGGAACGTCGGTCCGGCCCAAAATCTCCAAGAACCTTAGCGTGTGAGCTACTTCTTCATCCCTCCAACCATCACCGGTGACCACTGTCAGACCGAGTGGTTTGATGTCGGGACTGTTTAATAGGAGCGCGGCCGCCTGGAGATTAGTGCTGGCTGGACCGAAAAAGTCGTTGTCGAAAATCACCAACCGTGGAGCTTGAGCTCCGCCAACTGTCTGCGCCTGCAGCAGCGCGGCGGACCAGAAGCCAGCCAGTAAAGCAGTTTGGGCCCAGCGCGAAATAAGTTTGAGAGCCCGCCCTCGTATTCTGGCCTCCTCTTGGTTGGCCTCGACGGCCATCGCGGCAGGTTTCTTTCCCTGTGATACCGTTTGCATAGAAGCTTTGATCCAGAGCAGTAATCAGGCGAGATTGGCGTAAGGACCGTTCCAACCTGGTCACAGGGACAAAATGAACGACGTTTTTATTTGTGACGCAATACGAACCCCATTCGGCCGTTATGGCGGAGTCTTAGCGTCTATTCGAGCCGATGATCTAGCCGCCATTCCGATCCGCGCACTGATCGAACGAAACTCGACCGTCGATTGGTCGGCGGTCGACGATGTGATCTTCGGGTGTACCAATCAAGCGGGTGAAGATAACCGCAATGTCGCGAGAATGGCTCTTTTGTTGGCTGGGTTACCAGAGACAGTACCTGGAACAACGGTTAACCGTCTTTGCGGTTCGAGCTTGGACGCCATCGCCACCGCGGCCCGAGCGATTAAATCCGGAGAAGCGGATCTGATCATTGCAGGTGGTGTCGAAAGCATGTCACGCGCACCGTTTGTGTTGGCGAAATCCGAGACCGCTTTCAGCCGCACAGCAGAAATCTACGATACCACGATTGGTTGGCGGTTCGTGAACCCACGGATGCAGAAGCTTTACGGGATCGATTCGATGCCTGAGACCGCCGAAAACGTGGCGGAACAATTCCGGATTAATCGAGAAGATCAGGATGCGTTCGCATTGCGCAGCCATCAACGTTGGGCAGCCGCTAACAAAACCGGCTTTTTCGCCCGCCAAGTGGTTCCGGTCGAAGTCCCCCAAAAAAAGGGTGAGCCGCAAATTGTCACTACCGATGAACATCCAAGACCGAATACAACCTTGGAGGCATTATCCAGGCTCCGGACGGTGGTGAAGCCCAGCGGTACAGTTACTGCCGGGAACGCCTCGGGCATCAATGACGGAGCCGGCGCGGTTTTACTTGTATCCGAACGCGCTTTGATCAAATACCGATTAACCCCGCGCGCTCGGGTAGTTGGTGCAGCGGCGGCTGGGATTGAGCCGAGAATCATGGGGATGGCGCCTGTCCCCGCAACCCGGAAAGTGCTGACGATGGCTAACCTGGAGCTCTCGGAAATGGATGTTATCGAATTAAATGAAGCTTTCGCTGCCCAAGCCTTGGCGGTACTCCGCGAACTAGGTTTACCCGATGACGCTCCTCACCTTAATCCGAATGGTGGCGCTATCGCCATCGGGCATCCATTGGGAGCCAGCGGTGCCCGTTTAGCAACTGCGGCGGTAAACCAACTCGAGGTTATCAGCGGGCGATACGCACTTTGCACAATGTGCATCGGTGTTGGCCAAGGAATCGCCATGATCCTCGAAAACTGTGTTGGCTTCGTCGAAGATGTCTTGGAAGAAGACGCCGAACACGAGTTGGAACCCGACGAGGAGGATTTGTTGGAGATTCCGGCGGCGGAGCGAGGAGGAGCGCTGGTTAGTAAGGCGGAGACGCCGGTTAAAGGTGAAAAGTGAAAGGCTCAGGGTTGGTGGGGCGAGGCTCCGGAACCGCCGCTGGTGTTTGCGAAGCTATTCGCGGACCGCGACGGCAGGGTGAGCAAGGCCGATTCGCTGCCGAGCCGGGCCCAGCGCTGTGCAGCTTAAACCTTGGCTGGCTGAAGTGAGTTTTGGGTCGGTCGAACGTCTTTAGGGGTGGCAAACTATGGGCCCGGCTCGGCAATGTGTCGGCCCGGTGTGCAACAATCTCGGCCGAACGCGAGTCGCCTTGTGCGCGCTCCTCGGCCGTTCCGGAGCCTCGCCCCACCAACCCCGGGCACCCTTTCACCTTTCACGGTCTTCTCCCAACGTTGACAGAACCGCCCTATCAGCTTTGGTATTAATCACACCATAATGATACCAAAAACGCGTCGGATCAGGAAGAGGGAGCGCAGGGACCGGGATGTCTGATTGTGTTGAGAACGTTCTCGACGCGAGGGAACCGGACCGCAGTCGTTCAAACTTAACTGCATTCATTGTTTGTCTGGGGTGCGTGGTCGTTCTGCTCGACATTTCGATCGTCAATGTCGCGCTGAGACCAATAGCCTCGGGTCTGGGCGGCAGACTCAGCGATCTTCAGTGGATTGTCGATGCCTATACAGTCGCCTTTGCCAGCTTTCTTCTCAGCGCCGGCACCGCCGGAGATCGCTTCGGAAACAAAAAGGTTTTTGCAGTCGGATTTCTTTTATTCACGATCGCCTCAGTCGTTTGTGGCGCCGCCGGCAGCCTGCCGGCATTGATCGGCGCCCGCATCCTCCAAGGGATCGGCGCATCGCTGATTATCCCCTGTTCGCTGACACTGTTGAATCATGCATACGATGATCCAGCCCAACGAGCGAAGGCGTTCGGCTGGTGGGCGGGGAGCGGTGGAGCTTCAGTCGCTGCCGGTCCAGTCATCGGTGGTTTTCTTGTACACAGTTTTGGTTGGCGCAGTATTTTTTATGTCAACGTTCCAATCGGTTTAGCTGCGCTTTTCTTGACCTGTAGCTACATTCAGAATGAGCAGCCGCGTCTTGGGCAACGAATCGATTGGCCGGGGCAGCTGGTCAGTCTATTTGCGCTCGCTTCGCTCACCACAGTTCTGATCGAAGGAACCAATTGGGGATGGCTTTCTCCAGGAATCATAACTTTAAGTGCTGCTTTCGTTGGATTAGCTCTCCTATTTTTTGCGGTCGAGAAGCGACAATCCCACCCGATGTTGCCGTTAACCCTTTTTCAATCCACACAATTCACCGTTTCGACCTTCCTCGGCCTTCTCCTGAGTTTCTCGTTTTACGGACTGATCTTTACGCTCAGTATTTATTTCCAACAGGCTCGTCACTTAACCCCTTTGGAGACAGGATTCGCTTTCTTACCGGTTACAGGGTTGCTCACGGTGATGAACGTTTTTGCTGGCAGACTCGGCGTATGGCGCGGAATGCGGTTTCCGATTGTGGTCGGGTTTATCGTCGGCGGGATAGGCTTTTTCTGGCTCGCATTTGCCACCGACGCCACCACCGCCTACTCGGGCTTACTTCTCCCATTGCTATGCGTTGGCGCTGGGGTACCGCTTATCTTACCGCCTCTGACCACGGTCGTATTGGCATCGGTTGATCGGTCTCAAGTAGGTCTGGCCTCGGCAACGTTAAACACCGGACGCCAGATTGGCGCAGCCGCCGGCGTAGCGATGCTCGGTTCATTGCTCACAGCTGCACCCGGCCTGGTTGCCGGTTTTCGCTGGGGCATGATCATCTCCAGCATTATCTACCTGGTTGGCGCCTTGGTGACCCTCCGCTATTTGCCCCACAACCCGACTTTGCAGAGCGAAGACAACAGACTAAATCCAACCGCAGATTGACGCAGATTAACGCAGATTAGCGAGCGGCAAAAAAACAACCGCGAATGGACGCTAGTTATTCTAAACACAACCTTCATGCCGGAACCGTTTAGTACTTTTCCCACCGGCGCTTAGATCCGCCCAAAACCGAAATCTGCGTAATCTGCGGATCATTCCATCTGCAGCTGGCCCGCCATAGCTTTAGCGACGGCTGGTTCATCTGCGGTTGGTCTGTTACCGGTTTTACTCTTTTGTCAGCTTTGCCTTGGCTAAAAGGTATTCGTTGTAAGTAGTCTGGTTGGTAGCAACGCATCGGGCGTAATAATCTGCGGCTTTTTCTCGATCCCCTGCCAGTTGGCGTTTAAGCCCGGCAAAAAACCATCCTTCGCATGTCTGTCCCCGAATAGCGACGCCGCTACGCCCGGTTTTGGCCGCTGCCAAGAGCGACGCCTCATCTGTCTTGTCCAGCAAGAAGGCCGCAATCGTCTTCAACCACAACTGAGAGTTACGTAACTGATTACTTTGGAGATAGTCGGTTAGGCGTTGGTTAGCTTCCGCGACCCGGTTTTGTTGGGCCAGAATCATCCAGAGATAGATTTGACCGTAGAAACGAACCCGATCGGTTTGCGCTCGCTCGAGCGCCTGTTTTAGGTCCGTGAATGCGCCATCCAAATTAGCGTCCGCTAACTTAATCACCGCCCGTCCATTGTAGCCGACAGCATCCGTCGTATCGATTTTTACCGCGGCGTCATAATCTGCCAGCGCGCCGGTCAGATCTCCTTTAGCCCCTCGGAGAAAGCCGCGATAACGGTAGCCGGCGGCCTGTTTTGGATCCAATTCGAGCGCTTTGTTGAAATCGCTCTCAGCTTGATCAAGGTCACCACGCCGAACCCGAATGGCCCCACGATCCAAGTAAGCGGCCGCGGATTCGGGCCGCAACTGGACTTGAGCGTTCTCGTCGGTTAACGCGGCAGCGGTATCACCCAGGTCCCAGTCGGCAAACCCCCGCAGAGCGAGAGCGGAAGCGTCCTGTGGCTTAATCTGCAAGGCTCGATTGTAATCGGCGATCGCACCTGCCGAATCATAATTCTCGTGCTTAGCTCGGCCTCGCTGCACATACGCACTGGCCATCCGCGGATCGACTTTGATAACCTTTGTTAAGTCGGTCTGGGCTCCGTCGTAGTCCCCCACGTCCATCTTAGTAATGCCCTCCCAGAAATAGAGGTTGGCCCGGCTTTTGATCAGATTTTGTTCGTGCTTATAACTATTCAGCGCACCGCTAAAATTCAGGACGAACACCTTATGTAATTCGTTGGTGTGCTCGGACTCAATCCATTTGTTCTGGAGTCTGATGGCTTCTTCGTAATCGGCCAGCGCCGCCGGGAACGCTTTCAGCAGCCGGTTTGCTCGGGCGCGTCTGATGAAGGCTTGATCAAACTGAGGGCTATATTCCACCGCTTTGGTATAGTCCTCAATAGCTCCCCGCAAGTCTTTGCGCTCTTGTTTCAGACTGCCGCGACTGACGTACGCGACGCCAAACTGCGGACTAATGTTGATCACTTTGTTGTAGTCGGCCAAAGCACCATCGAAATCGGACTGCGCTTGCTTTGCGCTACCTCTGCCTAGGTAGGCCATAAAAAATGACGGTGCTATCTGAATAGTTTTGTCGTAATCGGCGATGGCTCCAACCAAATCCGGTAGGCTCTGTTTAGCGTTGGCCCGACGATAATAAGCTGCCGCAAAGTCTTTGCGCAGCTCGATGGCTTTAGTGAAAAGATTGATGGCTCCGGCGAGATCGCCTCGAACTTGGTGCGCAATGCCCCAACTGAAATAGTTATCCGCAGTTGCCGGAGGAAGGGGCCGGCTGCAAGCGATTGGCAAGAGCCCGAGCAAGAGGAAGAGAAACCGCGAATGCACGCGAATGGACACGAAGTTGAGTTACGCCGAACACATACAAACCACAACCGCAGATGGAAGCAGCCGTCGCTAAAGGTATGGCGGGAAAGCTGCAGATAAAATGATCCGCAGATTACACAGATTACGCAGATTACGATCTGGGAGCGAATGTAAGCGGTCAGGCTAGTGAGACCGCGTCCTCGTGTCGCGTTTCTCCGACCGCCGGTCGTATCAACACCCCAAACGAAATCTGCGTAATCTGCGTAATCTGCGGATATTAAGAACGCTTCCTCGGCTGCTCCACGGCGAGGCGCGATGCATGTCCCCGCAATAATTTCTATTCGCGTCCATTCGCGGCTTGCCTTTGTCTTTGGCTCCCTCTATCTGCGTAAATTTCACCCCGGAGAATTTCGGGGCTGCGTTCATCTGCGGTTGGTCTCTCTCACATGGCCCAACGCGGCAGGGTCCGTGACGCATCGGCGAGCGCGCGGTCTAACTTGCGCCAGTTTGGTTCGAACCGTTCGACTAACTTCCAGAATCGAATGGAGTGATTCAGTTCCTTGGTATGGCAAAGTTCATGCAGCAGCACATAGGTGGCAATTTCCGGCGCCACGAATAATAGGCGAGCATTCAGACTAATATTTCCGCTTCTGGAACAACTGCCCCAACGAGTCTTTTGTAACCTTACCGTAAATCGAGAATAGGTGAGCCGTGTTCGTTCGCTCAGTTGTTTAAGCCAAACGCTGAATACTTTTTCCGCCCGAGCGATTAACCAGGCGCGCAAAACTGTCCGCCAGGTGTTATCCCGCCAATCGCCGCGCAAATGAAGATGATGTCGCGGACGCTCTTCTAGTTGGGGACTTGCTCCGATGATATGCTCCTGACTGATCGTCCAGGTTTCAGCGATTGCCGGTAACGAAATAGTCTCCGGAGGCGTCTTCAGCTCCCGGTTGGCTGCCAATTGCTCATCGCAAAGTCTTTTCAGTGCTCGTTCAATCCAGGTCCGGTTCTTCGCTAAGACCTCGGGTATTTGGCGGCGGGCGGCAGCCGATGGAACCACGACCTCGAGACCGTGCGTAACGGTTACGCGTAAGATAATTCGTTTTGCCCGGCGATTTTCACGTACCCGGTACGTGAAAGCCTGTCGCGCCGTAGCCTTGGCTAAGGCGGACACCTCTGCAAACGGCAGGAATAGCTGATCTGGTGTGCCCATGGGTGAGGCTGAGATATCAGAGTTTTGACCCTGATATATCCGATTTCAGGGCAGGACCTCAGCTAAAAATTTGATAATGATCTCGTTGAACTGGTGCGCCTGTTCAATGTTGCCAATGTGAGCCGCGCCGGTCAGGAACTTTAATTGGGCGTTTTTGATCCTGGATTGAATGGTTTTCGAAACGCTCTCGGGAAACGCTTGATCAAATTCACCGGGAACCACGAGCGTGGGTACGGTTATGCTCGAGAGTCGATCGAGGGTATCCAGTTCCTGGATAGCTCGACAACCGTTGATGAATCCGGCTGGTGATGTCTTTCGGTACAAGCTTCTAACCCAATCGATGGTGGCAGGAGCAGCTGCCGCGAATGCGGGTGTAAACCATCTGGTCATGCTAGCATCGACCTGCGTCTCGATTCCTCGCTCGTTCACATCGGCGATGCGATCCTCGAAGATTTTTCTTCCGGTTTCATTGGTCTGGCAGCCGGTGCTGCAAAGGACTAAGGCGTAGAGCCGGTCCGGATAAAGGAATGCGAAATGTTGGGCGATCATGCCACCGATTGAAAGTCCCACCAAAGCTATCCTCTTTATTCCCACGTGATCGAGAAGCGCAGCCAGTTCATTAGCGAAATCATCGAAAGAATCCTGCCCGACTGGAGGGTCGCTGTCGCCATGACCCGGTAGGTCGTAAACCAGAACCCGGAATTTCGAGGTTAAGAGAGGTAACTGATACCCCCACATCTCGGCACTGGCTCCCAAGGAGTGGCCCAGCACGACAGCCGGCGCGCTCTCTGGCCCAAGCAACGCGTAGGCGATCTTTCTTCCATTAATCTCCGTCTTTTGTTTCATCGGTTGTGATTGGTCGAACCGTTCTCGACGGTGACGGTCCGGTAGCTGGTCCTTGGCGTCAATATGCAGAAGCTTCTTTCTCGTTCTCGAATCCGGTCCCGCGGAGTAATGGAGTACAGGAGTTTTGGAGTACTGGTCTAGGTCCTTTCTTTGTTCTGCATTCGGCTTCTCTTCATGGTGATTTGTGATTCGCGAAAGGCGCCATCTTGTTCTATTTGCTATTCGCGAAGCGATGAAATGGGACGAGCTCTATCAAGCGAAGGAAACGCCTTGGGAGAAAGGGGCGCCTGCTCCTCCGCTATTGGAATGGTTACGGATGCGCGGCCCACTAGAAGGAGAGGTGCTCGTACCGGGGTGCGGCCACGGACATGACGTTCGCGCGATCGCTGCCGCTTCCCCAAAGAGTACGGTGGTCGGCATTGACATTTCCATAACCGCTCTAAGCGAAGCCATAAAATATCCTAGTGTCGGCCGCGAAGTATTTCAGTCGGCTGACATCTTTGCTTTACCCCAGTCGCTGCAGTGCCGCTTTGATTGGCTTTTTGAGCACACTTGTTTCTGCGCAATTCAACCGGAACAACGCCTTGATTACATAAAAATGGCGGTTTCAGCGCTTAAACCGGATGGACAACTGCTGGCGATCTTCTTTTTGAATCCATGGGATCCCGGAGACGAAGTCCCCGAGGGCGGAGGTCCGCCGTTCGGCGTTGCTAAAGAAGAGCTCGAGAATCTTTTTAGTCCGCACTTTAGTCTCGTCGAGGAGTTCAAGCCGAACACAGCTTATCCGGGACGCGAAGGCCGGGAGACTGTGAGACTACTGCGGAAGAAACGTGTGGGCGTGTCGGCGTAACGGCGTATCGAAGCCCAGGGCTGGTGGGGCGAGGCTCCGGAACGGGCGCTGATATTTCCAAGGCTTTTCGCGGGGTTCCACCGCAATGTGTCTCGGGCCGATACGCTGCCGAGCCGCGATCCTGATTCGCCAACACCCAGGAACGCCAAAATCACCCACAAACAGTTTCAGCTGCACCGCGCTGGGCAACGGCTCGGCAGCGTACGGGCCCAACCCGTCACAAATACACTCACCCAGCTAACCTTCGCCCCAAGTTCTAGCCCGTTCCGGAGCCTCGCCCCACCAACGCTGAACTTCGTTCACCCAAACATCCGACACGCCGACTACGTCCCATAAAGCCGGTCACCATAGTCACCTAGCCCCGGCAAAATATATCTTTGTGCGTTCAGTTCCCGGTCGAGAGCGGCAGCAAAAATCTGGATGGACGGATCCACTGCTTCTACGGCTTTGACCCCTTCCGGCGCTGCCACCACACACACAACCGAAATGTTCTGCCCACCATTCTCTTGAACCAGCCGGACGGTTTGCACTGCGGAACCGCCAGTTGCCAACATCGGATCGACAATCAAGACATGCCGGCCAGCTAACGGAGGAAGTTTACAGTAATAGTTCCGGGCAACCGCCGTCTCATGATCGCGCTCTAATCCGACATAACCGATACTGACATCCGGAAACAGGTCAGTGAACGGCTGCACTAAACCGATAGCGGCTCGCAAGATAGGAACTAGCACCAAAGAATCACCCAAAACCGCCCCGCGATACGTTTCTAACGGCGTCTCGATTACGGTTTCCTTAGTCTGCAGGTTCCGGGTCGATTCCAACGCCAGCAACAGACCGATTTGGTAGGTCAACGTCCGGAAAGTAACCGGTTTAGTTGTCCGATCGCGCAAATGGGTCATGATGTGCGCGCCCAGCGGATGGTTGAGCAGACGGAGCATTGAAGAGGAAGGATATAGAATCCAGGAGCCAGAATCCAGGAGCTTCCAGGGGATAATCGTGACCCAAAAGAAAGCTTAACCGCAAATGGACGCAGATTAACGCAGATAAAAGCCAATCCGAACAAACGCTTTGGACGGGAACAAACGCGAATCAAGATTAGAGGTGCATAAAAGCGAACTGGCGCTCCCACCCCATTATCTGGGTAAATCTGCGTCTGTCTGCGGTTGATTTCGTTCTCCGCATCCGTCGAGCCTATTAACGGTTGAAAATTTTCGATGAAACGCAGAATCTTCGGCTTATGTCCGATCCTGTCTCATCTTCGGGAGCAACTGCAGCTCCTGCTCGTACCGGCGGAAAATATCTTACCTTACCGGATCAACAGCGGACCACGATGCCCCCCGGTGTGCCTTACATCATCGGAAATGAGGCAGCGGAACGCTTCAGTTTTTATGGGATGCGGTCGATTCTCACGGTTTTCATGACGAAATACCTGTTGGATCGGAGCGGCCACCTGGCTGTGATGGGCGATGACGAAGCTGGCTCCTGGAGCCATCTTTTTGTTTCCGCGGTATATTTGCTACCGATCCTCGGTGCGCTCTTATCGGACGGAGTTATAGGGAAATTCAGGACGATCTTTTATCTATCAATCGTCTATTGTTTCGGCCACTTTTCTTTGGCTTTGGACGATACGCGTCTGGGGTTATTCTTAGGTCTGCTATTAATTTCGTTTGGCGCCGGCGGCATTAAGCCGTGTGTTTCGGCCAATGTGGGGGATCAATTCGGTCAAGGAAACAAGCACCTGCTCCCCAGGGTGTTCTCCTGGTTCTACTTCTCTATCAATGTCGGCTCGTTCGTCTCCATCTGGGTCTGCCCGATCTTACTCGATAATCCAAGATTTGGCCCGCACTATGCCTTTGGGCTACCGGGCGTGTTCATGGTGATTGCCACCATCGTGTTTTGGCTGGGCCGCAAGAAATTCGTACATGTCCGACCTGGCGGCCTTGGTTTCGTCCGTGAAGCCGTAAGTCGCGAAGGCCGCTCTGCCATCGGCCAATTGTTCTTGATCTACCTGTTCGTCGCGATTTTTTGGGCCCTATGGGATCAAAGCGCCGGAATCGAATGGACGCTGCAAGCCGAACACCTGAATTTAAATTTATTCGATATCCAGCTGTTTGGCTGGCATTTCGGAATGAAATTCTTAGCGGCTCAAGTGTCCGACGCTAACGCTATTTTGATTTTGATTTTTATCCCCCTGTTTAGCTACGTCGTTTATCCGCTCATCAATCGGGTGTTTCCGTTAACTCCACTGCGCAAGATCGGTATCGGCCTGTTCGTCATGGCAATCGCATTTGCCATTGTTTGGTGGTTACAGGTTCGGATTGATGCCGGCGAGACTCCGAATGTCGGATGGCAGTTGTTAGCCTACGTATTCCTGACCGCGAGCGAAACGATGGTTTCAATAACCGGTTTAGAGTTTTCTTATACCCAGGCGCCACCAAAGATGAAGAGCGCCATTATGGCGGTCTGGTTGTTAGTGGTTTCTCTCGGAAATTTGTTCACCGCATTCATTCATAAGCTCGTTCCAACGCTTAAGCCGCTGGGTCTCAATCTTGAAAACGCTGGGTGGTTTCAATTTTTCACGCTGCTAATGCTGGCAACAGCGGTCCTATACGTTTTTGTCGCTCGCTGGTACCGGGGGAAAACTTATATCCAAGGTGAAGAACTTACCGAATTAGCCACGGCCGAAACACTCAGCAGCTAGGAAGAAATCCAACCGCAGCCCCGAAATTCTCCGGGGTGAAATGGACGCAGATTTGAACCGCGAATGGACACGAATAGACGCGAATAATGTGTCTTCAAGCGCACTCCAGATCGTCGGGGTTGCGGCAATCGGTACTAATGAGACGTTCCCATTCCAATTTTGCGTACTTAAAGTTGAGGATTATTCCAACCGGTAATCGGCTGATCTTGAGGTAATTCAGCATTTGCCCTCTTTCATGGTTGGTATTCTTATCGATCACTTTGGTATCTACGATGATCCTGCCAAGGACGACTAGGTCTGGAGTGAATTGGCCGACCTTGACCTTCTTGTAGATAATATCAAAAGGCCTTTGTTGCTGATAGGGCATGTCACGAAGCTGGAATTCGACCGCCAAAGCCCGCTCATAGGGTTTTTCATGAATCCCGTGGCCAAGCTCCCGTAAAACCTCGATCGCCGCACCCACAATAGAGTAGACCTCCTTAAAAAGGATCTGAGGCGCTGCTTTCTGCTTCACGAAATGCTATAACATATAATAATGATGTATCAATATTTGGCGCTCGGGATTCATCCCGAATCGTTCGATCCGCTAACCGCCTGCCCGCCGACCCACGAATCTCGGAGAAACCCGTATTCGTGTTCATTCGTGTCCATTCGTGGTTTCTTCGTCCTGCTTTCATCTGCGGTTGTTCTCTTCGCCGTTCGTGCCCAAAGTAATCTATGCGAACCCCAATCTGGTTGGTGATCCTTCTCGGTCTTGTTGGTTGTACTCACCAGGAGGTCACTGAACAGATTTCTATCGGCGGCCACAGAGTCGTCACCTTCAAGCGCGTCGGAAATGAATTCGCTAGATCTGAGAACGATCGGTTTGCGGTGGTAGAAGCGGGTCTGACTACTTATCGAACGGAGGGAAGGAACTTTGTTCGCTGGCAATTCGCGATCCGGCCGAGACCGGAGACCCAGTTGGCGGTTGTCGAAGTAGAAGACGTAACCGGCAGAAGACCAGTTTTGCTAAGCAAAGATGAACATCCCCAGATCGAAGAACTACAATGGAGCGGGCAAGGCCCACTGATCCGAGCAACACCGGCCCTGGTTCCCTGGCTATTTACCCCGGCTGAAAGTACGCACGTCTTCCGAATCACGGTCACTGAGCCGGACGGCAAACGGTCCTCGCTCTATGAGGCGACACGCTACACCGCAGACGCGAAGAAGAAATTCCGCATCATGATGGGGCCAGAATTGCAGAATCCGCCGCAAAGCTGAAAGCGGAAGGTAGCCGTGGAGCGTGCCTCGCTTGCGAGGCCGTGGTGAGCAAAGCGGACGATGTAGTCACGCGCATTGGCGGGCTGGCTTTTTCGTGTCTATAGGAGAAGGTCGCGACATAGAGCACCGACCGAGATGTGTTCTGAATCACGGTGTTCCCTTGATCACCACGGCCTCGCAAGCGAGGCACGCTCCACGGGTTTCCTCCCATTGACAACCCTCGGTAAGCTTCTGAGATTCAAGCGATGAGCGGTGGCGAGTTTTTTGTTCAGGAACCTTCGGTCCACGCTTTCATCGCTGAAGTTCAGTCGGCGCTGGAGCGCGAATCCGACGTACATAAGCGCCTGGCCAGTCTAAGATCGCCCTACCGGAAGCTGCTGGAAGACCGATCGTGGCTACCGGCAGAGTTCCGGGAGATCAACCCGAACAGCGGGATGGGCGGCGGGATTGCGTCGTGGTTGCTCTTCCAATCTTCAGCCAAAGACCTGTCGCTTTTCGCTCTGGTTGTGCCGCCTGGGGTTACCACCCCTATCCATAATCACCTGGCCTGGGGTTTGGTCGGACTTTACCAGGGAGAACAGGAGGAAGAAGAATTCGAAGTAGAACAGCACGATCATTTACATCCGGGCGACAGCGTGCGGATGAATCGGCGTTTTCTGCGGGTATTGAAGCCGGGCGAGTTTTATGAGCTCATACCGCCTCATAATGACGTTCACCGGGTTAAGACCATCTCGGCCGAGCCGTCGATCAGTCTACATTTGCTTGCTAACGATACCGGATGCGTGATTCGACAGAGATTCGACGGAACTGGCCGAGTTGACGAATTTCGATCGGGCTGGAGTAACAAACCTTGTCCTGAATCGTTGGCTGATCGACATTAAGACGCGATCCTCTACCAGCCATGGCCTTAAAAGTAACCCCCCTTAGAGAAGCAAATCTGAATTTACTCCCACCGGAGGTGGGCGTACCGACTTACAATCGGAAAGAAGTTGGCCAGTCGATCTGTCACGTGGGCGTCGGCGGTTTCCATCGGGCGCATCAAGCGGTTTACGCAGACGATCTCCTGCAAAAGAGAGATAATTTGGAGTGGGGGTTGTGTGGGATTGGACTTTTGCCTCACGACGTTCGGCTGCGGGACGTTCTCCGGGATCAAGACTACCTGTACACAGTCGTCGAGCGCGAGCTGGGGCAGGATCAGGCCAGAGTGATCGGTTCGATAGTCAATTTTCTTTACGCCCCTGAGAATCGAGAAGCCGTCCTAGAGAAATTAGCGGCTCCGGCAACCAAGATCGTTTCGCTGACCATTACCGAAGGCGGTTATTATCTGAACCAAGCGACCGGCGAATTCGACGATCAACACCCGGATATCAAACACGATCTCGAGCATCCGCATAAACCGGATTGCTCGTTCGGGTACCTAATCGAGGCTTTGAATCGGAGGCGGGAGCGAGGTCAACCGCCATTCACCATCATGTCATGTGACAATGTGCAGAGTAACGGGGAGATCTCTAAACGTATGCTCCTGGCATTCGCTGAGCTTCGGGATCCTGCGCTCCGGAACTGGCTGGAAAGAAATGGAGCGTTTCCGAACAGCATGGTGGATCGCATCACGCCGGCAACCACAGACGCTCACCGCGAGTTTGTACGAGAAAAATTTGGTATCGATGATGCTTGGCCGGTCGTACCGGAGGCATTCCGCCAGTGGGTAATCGAGGACCATTTCCTCCATGGCCGCCCCGCCTGGGAAGAGGCCGGCGCAGAAATGACTTCCGATGTGTTGCCCTATGAGAAGATGAAAATGCGTCTCTTGAACGCCAGTCATCAAACCATGTGCTACATCGGCATGTTAGTAGGGTATCAATATGCCGACGAAACCATGGGTGACGCGGAGATCGTACGCCTTGTACAGCGCATGATGGATGACGAGGTCACGCCTATCTTAGATCCGGTACCCGGTATTGACCTGGACGATTATAAACGGACCCTGATCCGCCGGTTCTCCAATCCTGCGATTAAAGATACCTTGGTCCGGTTGGCGACCGAAGGGTCAGCGCGGATCCCAAAGTTCATTCTCCCATCGATCGTCGATAGTCTGAGTTCCGGTACGCCAAATCGGTTGTTGATCTTTACGGTGGCGACTTGGTTCCGGTATCTCACCGGCACCGATGATCATGGTCGCGAGCTGCAGATTATCGATCCGCTTAAAGAGCGGTTAAAAGAGCGCGCTCTGAAAGGCAAGGAGGACCCGGGTCCATTGCTGGAAATCTCGGAATTGTTCCCAGCCGCTTTAACGCAGTCAGCGTTGTTCCTGAACGAGCTACGCGACGCGATGCGCTATTTATACGGCGAAGGGGCTAGGGCGGCTTTAACGCGATACCTTGGGGCGTAGGGGCAGCACGACTGGTAATCGTCCAATCGTCCTGGGCGTCGGTTTGGGACAACTGGGCTGGACGCTGCGCGAACCGGTAAAAAAAGCCGCTATGGAGAACATATAAGTCCCATAGGTCATATAGGTCCCATCCGGTCGCGTAGCCCGTGGTTCGCACCGATTCGAGGACGAGGACGACGACGAGGACGAATCCCGACTAAGCCTTCGGGGCTTAAACCGGTTGCCGTAGCAGTATCTGGACAACGGGAGGAGACATCGACACATGAACTCCTTTTCTGAACTTAACAAGCTGAGCGCCTTCGTTCAGCGCGATATCGAGAATCTCTTCTCCCTGACATTCGAAAAAGGGCCTATTTGCTTGAGGTGTTCCTTGGCTAAAGGCGATCGCTAACTTCCCTCCGGGTGAGAGCAGTCCGATAAGAGAAGCGATGGCGGGCGCTCTTTCGTCCGGCGCCAGGTGCATCCACATCGCGTTCGAAAGGATAAAATCGAAGCGAGATTTTCGAGCAGAAACTTTGGCGAGTTGAGGTAAGCGATCGTCGATCCATTCGACATTGCGACAACGCCCAAGGCGTTTGGCATGGGCCGTCATTCGCCTGGACGGCTCTACCGCCACCACCTTGTGACCAAGCGAGCAAAGCCAAGCTGCGTCTCGCCCTGGACCGGCCCCAACATCAAGAACGTGCGCCGGCGGTCTGGGGAGATCCTTTCGCAACCAGGCATTTGCGTCGGTAGCCCGGATCGATTCGTGACGTTCGATTACGGATTCAGCGTGCAGGTTATACCATTCGATAGAATCAACGGCCAGGTCAGCATTGGGGGCCATGCATTAAGATATAATGATGTTTCGGACTGAGGCAATGGGACAGGAGCTGAGACAGCGAAACGGCGAATGGGCGAGCAGGCGAAACGGCGAGGGCTGTTCGCCCACACGTTCGGTCGCCCTTTCGCCCACTCGCCGTTTCGCGGTTTCGTCTGCTCTCCCGGCATTGACAACCTCCAGACTAGTAAGACCTTGCTAGGAATCCCCATCAGACCTATGAACGCAAAAACTACTGCAGTAGTCCTCATTGAGTTCCAGAACGATTTCACCTCACAGGGTGGCAAACTTCATGATGCAGTGAAGCCAGTCATGGAATCGACCGGCATGCTGGAGAACACGGTCGCTACAGTTAATGAAGCGAGAAACGCAGGCGCAATTATCGTTCACGTTCCCATTCAGTTCGCGCCCGATTTTCGGGAGATCAGCAATTCACCATATGGCATCCTCAAAGGCTGCAAAGACGGTGAGACGTTCCAGAAAGGGACTTGGGGAGCAGAAATTGTTGATGCGCTAAAGCCGGACGCAACTGATATCGTAGTCGAGGGGAAACGCGGACTAGACGGATTCGCGACCACGAATCTCGATTTCATTCTACGGAGCCGAAAGATCGAGAACGTAGCAATAGCCGGTTTCCTGACGAATTGCTGCGTCGAGTCAACCATGCGGACTGCCTACGAACTAGGCTACAATGTTGTTACTCTCAAAGATTGTGCGGCCACTGTTAGCGAAGAAGCCCACCAAAATGCGATCGCACATGACTTTCCGATGTTCTCCCATCCGCTGACTCACGAAGAATTTCTGGCAGAACTCGCCGGCAAAAAGGTGGAGGTCGCAGCGACCTAGAATCAGTGTTGGTGGGGCGAGGCTCCGGAAAGGACTAAGGTGCCATGCAAGGCGAATTATGTTCGCCGCGATTGTCACTCACTGGGCCGAGACCCTGCCGAGCCGGACCCGTCGCATGCCACCTCTTTAGACGGTCGAAGATATCGCCGCGGGCTTCGAACACGGCCCGCTTTCCATTAGGCGCGATCTCGTAAGCCCGAATCTGTTTGGACCAGTCCCCGATCCCTTAGGTGCATTAGCGCTGGGCAGCGGCTCGGCAGCATCAGCCTGGTTCAGGATCTGGTCGAGAACCGCCGGAGACCCGGCGAACATCAGGCCTAGTTCCGGAGCCTCGCCCTACCACCCCGAGGCTCCGGTCACACTTTCGCCCATTCGCCGCTTCGCCCTATCGCCGGTTCGCTTACTCGCATTTCCTACTTTCACCCAAAGCCGGCAATAACTAGGAGCGCCAATAACACCACTGCTATCAAAAAGAACAGCAGCACGGCGTCCCCGAACGGATCCGGCAAGCGGATACAACGCCTTCTTTGCTCCGCAGCCAAGCGAACCGTTTCTTCTAGCCCGAGTAATCGGTCCTCCGCCTCGGCTTCTTTTAAGAAAGCTCGCCGGGCAGTAAAGAAATCGATGATCTTTTCACTCTGCAAATCGGAGCTGACGGCCCTTTGCTGGGTCGTCTTGGCACTTTCAGGCTGTTCTGTCGTAATCATGGAGGGTTGGTAACAGCGAACCGACAGAGGCATAACCTCTGATCGAGTTACAGGTTGATTGAGATTCACCGTGAGCCGCGCTCAGCACGACTCAGGTTGACCGAACGAAATACGCCGCGATTGCGGCGGAAAAGCGGAGGATTTACGGCTTGGCCATCCCGAAGAAGGGCAATCCGACAATGCGACGCTGCGAGTGATACCAATCGGTGCGCGTTTTGATCATATTGCCTCCTTTCAAGAGAGGTCGAGACTGAACCAGAAGAACGGGTATTCCGCAACTGAAAAGTTAGCGCGATCCCGGTTCTACCTGCTCAATTTCTTCAGTGGTGACCCGAAAATGCTCTAGAGTATGCCTTCCAAACGCCATAGCGATGGGGACATCGCCAGCATCGCGGCCGCGGCCAATCACAACTCGACCGATCCGGCGCGCGTTGTGTCGAGCATCAAATGTGTACCACCGGTTGCCTAGAAAAACCTCGAACCAAGCGCTGAAATCCATTGGATCCGGGGTGGCAGGAACCCCGATATCGCCCAGATAGCCGGTCACGTAGCGCGCAGGGAAATTGAGGCAACGGCACAATGTGATCGCCAAGTGGGTAAAGTCGCGGCAAACACCGACCCGTTCATGAAAAGCCTCAAGGGCCGTGCGGTTGGACCTCGCTTGCAGGTAGTCAAATCGGATATGCCGGTGGACAAAGTCACAGACCGCTTGCACCCGGTGCCAACCGGTCGGGGTTGATCCGAAGGTGGACCAGGCAAAGTCGAGCAATTCGCTATCCACTTCGCAGTATCGGCTGGGAAGAACGAAAGCCAGTGTCTCGAGGGGCAAGGAAGTAACATCATTCTGGAGCTCGGCGGGAAAGCAAGGATCAGGCTCGCCCAAATCACGTATCACTGCCTCGTTGATAAACCGGATGTTGCCCATGAGCGCATTCACGCGGCCACAGCGGTTCCCGAATCCGTCGAGATACTCTTCAATGGGCAAACTCGGCTCAACCCGGAAATTCTCGGGGGTTACCAAATCGGCGCCACGAGAAGGATGAACGCGTAATACGAAGACGATGGTGGTGGCAGCTGGGAGACCCAGGGCAATATCGTAACCTAGCTTGATAAAGATCACGCTGTCGCTCCCTTTTTGCCCCAATGCAGTAGGCATCGCACCAGGAGCTTAGGCCCAAATAACAAAGCGGATTCATTGAGGTCGAAAGTGGCAGTGTGCACTGGTGTTACTTTTCTTTCCGGAAAAGCTGTGCCCAAGGTCATCATACAGCCAGGCACTTTCGCGGTGTAATCGGCGAAATCCTCGCCCCCGAGGCTCGGTGGATCATTGCTGATCACGTTTTCGGAGCCCAGGAACTCGCGAGCGACTGCGGCGCAGGCGATAGCCGTGTGTTCGTCGTTCACCATCCCGTTCAACAGACTTCTAAATGTCACCTTTATATCGGCTTTAAATGCCCGCGCGGTCGCCTCCGAAAGTCGTTCGAGGGTTGCACTGGCGTCGATCGCGACCTCCCCTCGAAGAGCGCGGATAGTTCCTTTTAATGTAACTAAATCCGGGATCACGTTGCTGGTGTGTCCACCCTGGATCATGCCAATCGTTATCACCAGAGGATCTCGGGTATCGGAACTCCGTGGCAGGGCTTGATAGATTAGAGTGACCAGATGAGCGGCTGCCGCAATCGGATCGATAGTGGAATACGGCCGGGCGGCGTGCCCTCCTCGTCCGTGGACTTCGATCGCAAAATCGCGACAAAAAGCGCTCCGGGGGCCGGGAGTAACTCCAACCTTCCCTTTTTGTCGATTCGGATCGACATGCAGAGCCAGGATGCCGTCAACGCTCTCCAGTGCGCCTTCCTGTATCAATTGTTGAGCGCCCTGCCCCTCTTCTTCGCTAGGCTGGAAGATGATGCGCCAAGAGAATGGTAATTTATTTTCCTGCTTAAGCGCCAGGGCTGTCGTCAACAGCATGGCGGTATGCGCATCGTGACCGCAGGCGTGCATTACCCCGGGGTTGTTCGAGCGATAAAGGGTGTCGGTTTCCTCCGGAATCGGTAAGGCATCGATGTCTGCTCGCAGCGCAATAACCGGAGCTCCCGGATCGGGCGAGCGCACAATATCGCCAATGATGCCACGCCCGTTCGCAGCCAATCGGTGCGGGATCGCCGCACCAGCGAGAACTTGGCTGATGAAACGAGCCGTGTTTGTCTCTTGGCCGCTGAGCTCCGGGTGTTGATGAATGTGACGCCGGAATGCGATGAGTTTAGGTTCGGTTTCTTCCAGGTAACTGTCTAGCCGCTGAACAACTTCGATCGATTGCTGCTCCATCCGATGGAGACGACTTTAGCGCGGGACGGCCGCTTGTCCCAAGGATTTCGTGGAGCGAGTCTTAACTCGTAATCGTTCTCGTCGTTGTCGAGCGCGGTTGTGGCCAGCGCACGGAAGGGGCCTGCATCGCGCAAATCGAGGACGATTACGAGAGCCGTCGACGGCTCACGATTAGGGCGTTGACGCTTAAAGCAATCCCGTTTCTTCTTTGGGGGGAGACTTTCGCCATGGAACCATCAACTGATCCATCTCGATTTGAGATAATGGAACGAGCCGTAGAGCTCAGGCTCGACTCTAAGAGATTGGCAGAGCTTCTGGATAATGGAGCCGAGTTTATCGTGACTTGGCGCGGTCAGAACTTGTTTGGTCAGAACGGTCTGGGAAAGCCAATTTTAGTTCCGGCAGCCCAGGCCAAACATTTAGCGACCCCGATTTTTCTAGGGTTGCGCCCGGATGGTGTAGGCTTGTTTGCCGTGAATGTGGCTGGCGCGGATACCGAGGAGGCAGCCTTGCGCGCGATCGGCGTTGGCGACTCATCCGCTTTTGTTCAGCTTCGCGAATTCAAGGGAACGTTAACCCCGGATGAACGGAGCGCTTTGCTCTATTCGCGGGCTTTAGTCCACTGGCACGATACCCAGCGATTTTGCAGCCGTTGTGGAAGTCCAACGGTCGATACTGAGGGCGGCCATGTCATGGTGTGTACCAATCCGGGATGTAAGCACCAGTATTTCCCCCGCAGTGATCCAGCGACGATCATGCTCGTTCATCGACCCGGTTTCTGTTTGCTAGGGCGGCAGCCCAGCTGGCCCGAAGGCGTCTATTCAACGTTAGCTGGATTCGTCGAGGCCGGAGAAAGCGCAGAACAGGCCGTCGTCCGGGAAGTAAAAGAAGAAAGCGGGATCGAGATCCAAAACCTGCGCTATTTCAGGTCTCAACCTTGGCCGTTTCCGCAGTCTCTGATGTTAGGGTTTTTCGCCGAGGCAGTTACAACTGAGATTGTTTGTGGGAGCGAACTGGCGGATGTCCGCTGGTTTAGCGTTGAAGAGACCCGGACCCTACTAGCGCGGCTTTCCACCCGCATGCCTCACCTGGACACAATCGCGCGGAGATTGATCCGAACGTGGTTAGAACAGCAGGCGTAGCGAAGACAAAAAATCTCACGCAAAGACGCCAAGGCGCAAAGTTCGAAGAAGAAAGCCGGAATAGCCGCGAAAGAACGCAAAAAACGCAAAAAAAAGACAGCCCCGGTAGGGCGAGGCTTCATTCCCCCTGCGACCTCTTTGGGTTTTTCCGGAGCCTAGCCCTACCAACTTTCTTTGCGTTCTTTGCGATCTTTCGCGGCTAATTTTGCCTTCTGTCTTTCCTTTGCGTCTTGGCGTCTTTGCGTGAGATTTTCAGCTTTGAGCACATTTTCCGGACGTGAAAGAGAAGATCATTCTATCCACGGTCAGTGCCTGGGAGCTTGGCGACCATTTTGAATCTGCGCAGGCGCAAAAGAATGACGCCTTGCGTGAAGCGAAAGTTGCGAAGCTGGACGGAGATCTGAGCGAGAACGCCCCTTACCAGGCAGCTAAAGAAAAGTTTCGGACCATGGGCCGGATACAACGGCGATTGACCCGGGAAATGGATCAATTGTTGAAAGAGGGGCATCGTCTCGTGGATCCGCTAACTTGGGCCAGCGACAGCGTTGCGGAAGTCGTCGAGCTGGGCGCCGTAGTGGTGATCGATCTAGATGGTGAACGCGAGAAGTTCCTGGTTGCAGGCGCACGCGACCATCATATCCCCAATGAAGGCGACATCCTTCCGATTCCTTATAGCTCGCCTTTGGGAGGCGCGTTGATCGGGAAACACGACCAGGAGCGTTTCACGGTGACCATCCGGGACGCCGTGCGCAGCGTGTACATCCACTCCATTCGCCGCCCGACCAGAGAAGAGATTCTGGCGATCTTTCCGGTGTTGAGGGAAGCGTGAGGCGTAAGGGAGGGCGCGCGTCCTCGCGCGCCGCGAAGACGTTCCAAGCCTGAGAGTGTATTTACGTCGCTCGTGGCAAGATTGCGACCGGCTTCGATAACGGCGGATCGCGGGGACGCGATCCCTCCCCCTAAACCAGATTCTCCGGATTCAGCGCCTTTAATTCCTCTAGAACGAATTTGCCGTCTTTTCTGATCAGCTTCTTATCGAAGTAGATTTCACCACCGCCGTATTCCGGACGCTGGATACAAACCAGATCCCAGTGAACCTGGCTTCGATTGCCGTTATCCGCCTCCTCATAGGCTTGCCCTGGGGTGAAATGGAATGAGCCGGCGATCTTTTCATCGAACAAGATGTCGCGCATTGGTTCGAGGATGAAGGGATTGAACCCAAGAGCAAACTCGCCGATGAACCGTGCTCCGTCGTCGGTGTCGAGGATCTCATTGATCCGAGCGGTATTGCTGCCGATGGCGTCCGTTATTCGCCCGTCTTTAAATGTGAGCTTTATCGAATCGAAGGCGACACCTTGATAGATGGTTGGCGCGTTATATTGGACCTGGCCCTGAACTGAATCCCGGACCGGACAAGTGAATACCTCCCCGTCGGGAATATTATGCGATCCGCTGCAGGGCACCGTCGAAATGCCTCGAATACTAAAGTTCAAATCGGTCCCCGGGCCAGTGATTCGGACCCGATCGGTATCGTTCATCAGAGCCACCAACGGTTTCATGGCGGCTGCCATTTTCGAATAGTTCAAGGTGCACACTCGAAAAAAGAAATCTTCAAATGCTTCCGTGCTCATCCCTGCCATCTGGGCCATGGAAGATGTCGGCCAGCGTAAAACTACCCACTTTGTCTGGTAGACCCGCTGATCGAGCACCGGTTTCAGTAGCTTCATGGCCAGCTTCATCCGATCCGGTGGAACATCCGATTGTTCGGTGATGTTATGGCTGCCGCGGACCGCTATGTACGCGATAACCCCTTTCATCCTGACCATCTCGTACTCAGCCATCAATTCGTACTGGCTCTCTTCGGCTTCTCGAAGCAATTCCCGGTTGATAGCGTGGCTTTGCAGGTTAGCCAAAGGAATTGCGCCTTTTTCGCGGGCCTTCCGAATCAGAGCAATGACGATCTCAGGCGGCGCGTCAAAAGAGTCGATAAGGACTTTTTCTCCGCTTTGTAGACGGGTGGAAAACCCGGTCAGAACTTCGGCTAACTGGTCATAACGCGGGTCACGCATAGGATTGGATGAATTTGAATTGGGTTAGACTTACTTTTAGAAAGTGGTACTGCAACTGAAAACGCCGGGTTTTAACATGTTAGGCAAGATCGTGCCTGAGGCCGAGGCAGCCATCATCAGGAAGAGTTACGCGCAGCAACGAGTTGTATTCACCAACGGTTGCTTCGACATCCTGCACGTCGGCCATATCCGTTATCTAACGGCTGCGAAGCAGCTAGGAGATATTCTGGTGGTTGGATTAAACAGCGACGATTCGGTGCGCCAGTTAAAAGGACCCGGCAGACCAATCAATTCAGAGGCCGATCGAGCGGAAATCTTAGCAGCGTTAGCCGTAGTGGACCATGTCGTGATTTTTCAGGAGATGCGCGCAAGCCGGTTGATCACTCTTTTGCGGCCAGATTTCTATGTTAAAGGAGGAGATTACTCCATAGATGGCCTGGACCGGAGTGAGGTCGATGCGCTACGCTCAGTAGGCGCCGAGATCAAGATTGTGCCACTTGTGCCTGGCCGGTCTACGACCCGGCTAATCGAAGGTATCCAGAACACATGAACAGGCGAATAAAGCTTGGGGTGCTTGGCTCCGGTAAGGGCTCCAATTTCAAGGCTATTATGGAGCAAATCATTGACGGGAAATTGCCCGCTGAGGTTCGGCTCGTGATTTCGGATGTGCCTGATGCCGGTATCCTCTCTTACGCGCGAGATTTTCAGGTGCCGGCTCTTTTCGTGAACCCTGGCAAATACCGGACGCGCCTGGAGACGGAGGTAGAGCAGGATATCGTGAGACTGCTGCAGGAAGCCGGGGTGGAGTTAGTGGTTCTGGCCGGGTTTATGCGAGTTTTGAAGGAGCCACTGCTGAAAGCTTTCTCTAAATCGATCATCAATATCCATCCTTCTCTATTGCCAAAATATAAGGGGTTAGAGGCATGGAAACGGGCTTTGGAAGCGGGAGAAAAAGTCACTGGCTGCACGGTTCATTACGTTGACGCTGCAGTCGATGCCGGCCACGTCTTAGGTCAACGGGAAGTGGCCATCCAACCTGACGATACCCCCGCTTCATTACACGCCAGAATCCAGGAAGCCGAACACGACCTTCTGCCCGAGGTGGTGCGGCAAATCGCGCTTAGCAAGAAAGGAGCTAGCTAGGAGGCGAAACGGCGAAAGGGCGACTGAGCGAAACGGCGAACGGACGCGTCACGGTTTCGGCGCGCCAGTGAGCAAAAGTGGCATATAAGTGAAGCACTCACATTAGTCTTATCAGTCCCATAAGTCCCATCCGTTCGCCCGCCGCACGTACTCCCAGTACTCAGAGCCCCACGCTACCGCGCCGTTACGCCCATTCGCCGGTTCGTCGTGTCGCACTCCTAGCTCCTTTCTTGCTTTTTTGTACCCGCTATCTCACCTTGACGAAGTTATGAAGAAAATCGAGGCGATCGTTAAACCCTTCAAAATGGAGGACGTCAAAGAGGCCTTGACGGAGATTGGCATCGAAGGAATGACCGTCAGCGAAGTGAAAGGGTTCGGACGCCAAAAAGGGCACACTGAGATTTATCGGGGCAGCGAGTACACGGTCGATTTTCTTCCAAAAGTAAAATTTGAGATTGTCGTATCTGACGATCGAGTACAGCGGACGGTCGAGACCATCGTGCGAACCGCTCGAACGGGGAAAATCGGTGACGGCAAAGTCTTCGTAATTTCGATCGAGGAGGCGATTCGTATTCGAACCGAGGAGCGGGGAGAGGCAGCCGTTTGAGCATGGTCACCTGTTTGCTATCCGGTCGCCGTGGTCTACGCCGATACGCTCCCGCGTCCGCACCCAAACGCCGGCGCGCCTTATTCAGTCTGTCTTGGCTATGGACGAGGTGACTACCGTTTCTCCCGACCTGCAGGCCTCATTGATTTGTGAAGATGTCAGGCAGGAAGTTAACGGTATGCAGACGCTGGTCGGCATCATAAATATGATTCCTGCCAGGGTGCTGCCAGTGGCGATCCTGAAGCTGTGCGTCTGGACCCGGTGGTCTAGCGGCATTGGTCGTTTTCGACAAGTATCCCGGATCTTGGGCGCCGACGAAGAGCAGGTATTGGCGGAGTCCCAAATTGAGTTCGAATTAAAAGAACTGGAGAGCCATGTCACCAACGTCAATTTGTTTACGGGGGTACAGTTCCAGCGATATGGTCTGCACTACGTGGAGATCTTGTTGGAGAATGAATTAAGGCTGCGTTATCCCGTTCCGGTGGTGAAAGTGTGAGGGGCTGGGGTTGGGGTTCGACCTGGCCCAGCGAACACCTGGGACTAGGCACGGATGGGATCCGCCTTCGCAAAGCCTACGTCGCGACAGGCTTTATAGGACCTATGGGACTAAATGGGGGAGCCCACGAACAGGCAAATGATAGAGCTGCCGCCGGTCAAAGCCCGGGTGCAACCTACCCTCGCTTCTCACCCATTCGACCCGCTCGATGCTTGCTCGGGGCAGGCCTCTCACCAATCACTTCTCACCTCTCACTTCTCACCTCTCACCCAAGAGTGGCTTCGCCAGATGCCAATCGGTGTTCTGCTCATAAGCGTGTGCCACTCGCAACACGGTGGCTTCGTCCAGTGCTTTGCCTAGGATTTGCAATCCGATCGGCAATTTCTTTCCTTCAACCTCGGCGAAACCACACGGGATACTAATCCCGCAAATCCCGGCCATGTTCGCAGCCAAAGTGAAAATATCCGCCAGATACATTTGCAGCGGGTCACCGGTCCGCTCGCCCAGTTTGAACGCTGGAATCGGGGAAGTCGGGCACAGAATGGCGTCAACTTTGGCAAAAGCGTCATCAAAATCGCGCCGAATCAAGGTCCTTACTTTCTGAGCACGCAAATAGTAGGCATCGTAATAGCCGGAGCTCAGAGCATAAGTACCCAGGATGATCCGCCGTTTTACTTCCTGTCCGAAACCCTCCTCCCGGGTCTTGCCATAATGATCCAGCAAACCAGTGGTTCCTTCAGCCCGGAAGCCATAACGGACACCATCGAATCGGGCGAGATTGGCTGAAGCCTCAGCTGGAGCGATGATGTAGTAAGTGCTCAGGGCATACTCGGTGTGGGGCAGCGAAATATCGACGACCTTCGCACCCAGCTTTTCGTAGCGAGCAACGGCAGCTCGCACTGTTTCTTCAACCTGAGGATCCAGACCTTCAATGAAATATTCTTTGGGCAACCCGAGAGTAAGCCCCCTTACTCCTTGGTCCAGATCCGCTGTGTAATCAGGAACCGGCGCATCCAACGTTGTTGAATCGCACGGATCCACCCCACTGATGACGTTCATGATAAGTGCCGCGTCACGGACGTCCTTTGCGAGCGGTCCGATCTGGTCCAAAGACGAAGCAAACGCGACCAAACCATAACGGGAAACGCGCCCATAAGTCGGTTTGACGCCCACGCAGCCGCAAAGGGCAGCGGGTTGACGAATCGAGCCTCCGGTATCAGAGCCAAGCGCAGCCAATGCTTCATCGGCAGCGACCACCGCGGAGGACCCGCCACTTGAACCGCCGGGCGCTCGTTCCGGGTCCCAAGGGTTATGGGTCGGCCCGAATGCAGAATTTTCCGTAGACGACCCCATGGCGAACTCGTCCATGTTCGTCCGGCCGAAAGGGATGGCGCCCGCTGCTCGCAATTTTTTGATTACGGTGGCGTCGAACGGAGCGGTATAGCCTTTTAAAATCTTGGAAGCGCAGCCGCAGGGATGACCTTTAACACTGACGACATCCTTGATGGCAATGGGAATACCTCCCAGCGGAAGAGAAACGTCCGCGTGCTCCGCCTCCTCCAAAGCGCGCTGCGGATCGAACGATAAGTATCCGTGAACCACTTCGTCGACCTGTTCGATTCGTCTGATTAGCGCTTCGACAATCTCTTTCGGCGATATCTCTTTCCGCCGAAGCAGGTCCAGAGCCTCGTGAACGGTGAGTGAAGACAATCCCACGTTATTCCACCACTTTAGTTACGATGAATAATCCTTGAGCCTGACGCGGGGCGTTTGCCAGCGCGGCTTCCCGCTCGAGGCAGGGCCGGGTCTGGTCCTCACGAAAGATGTTATAGATCGGGAAACTGTGGGCAGTCGGTTCGACCTGGCTGACATCGAGTTGGTTAAGCTTCTCGACATGCTCGAGCACATGGCCAAGCTGCGACTCGAAAGTGGCAATTTCCGCAGGCTCCAGCTTTATCCGAGCAAGCCCGGCCAAATATCGCACGTTGAATTTTTCTGCGTTCATCGAGAAGCCTTAACGAATAGAACGCCCTAGAAACGCCGTCAACGCCCTTAGCAACGCCGGGACCGCCGCGATCGCCGACAACGCCGACAACGAGATCAGATGCCGGCGATGACGGCGATAAGGGTTTTGTCGGCGTTACAAATGGTTCATGAGCTGCATGACGAGATACACCACGATACTTCCCGCAACGATCACGGCGCCGAGCAGAGCAACCAACCGGAGCCGGGCGGCCCGGCGTTGTGCCCGGCGGGGTCTGGGCGGCCTGTCGATTAAAACATCGGATTGATGCCGAACATCCTCGAGAATATCCGGTGAATCCAAAGGGCTCCGCCGAGTGCTCGCGCGCGCGATTCGTTCCTGGCGGTCCTGTTCCAACCTTTCCTCGGCAAGTTTAGGCGCGTCGGAAATGACCTTCTCCAACTCGGCCATTTCCCTCCGCAACGCTTCCTCTTGCTTGGCCAGTTGTTCTTTCTGAGAATCGATCGGCGTTTGGCGGAATTGTTTGCGGTGCATCACCTGGCAAAGGCAGCGTGCGCGATAAAGAGTATTGCCAGCGCGATCAATCCAAAAATGATGAGAGGCAGCGTAAATGCTAAGCCCCTCTTAAACCACGTGACAAAACTCCCGTCGTCGGTCGGGTACTCCGCAAAATCAGACGTTCCCATTGGTTCGAGGACCTCGGCCTCCGACTCGGCATTTATTTTAGTAATCGACTTCGAATATTCGGTCCTGGCATCGTCCACCGCGCTTAAGGCTTTGCTCAATTCGCGATGCAAGTCGCCATTGTTCCAGGCCTTTGGATTAATTCGCTCCAGCGTGTGCAGGTGCTGCGTGAAAGCAGTCGTCGAAGACCTAAGCTGCTCGACCCGCTTCTCGCTTTCGTAAGTCTGGCGTTCGATCACCACCAGGGACCGACTCAGTTTTTCGATCATCTCTGCGCGCCCTTTTTCCAGCTCGTCTTGCTTTCGGCTGAGCTCTTCCAGCTCGCGTTTCTGTCGCTCGATCGCTTCCTGCTGGCGTTTCAGTTGCAGGAGCTGTTCTTGGGCACGCTGAACCTTATCGTCTAGTTCATCCGGCGAGGGTGGGTCGCCGTTCGAGAGATCGAGGAACGGCTCTTTCGTACTTTCCGACATCCCTGGACAATATCCGAGAAATCACCGTTCCGCGACCGGAAAACCTTCTGTCAAGAGTATAGAACAGAGTTTTCAAAGCGAGTGGATGAGGTCTACGCGCATGGCCACACCGGGTCGCAATCGTTCTCGTCCTCGTCGTCGTCCTCGAATGGGTGTGGACCGCTTAGCGATGCGACTAGGGTCTGAGTCATATTAGTCCTATAGGTCCTATAGGTCCCATACGTCCTATACGTCCTATCCGTGCCATGCGCTCCATCGCGCCTCTGACCAAAGCGACCGCCACCACCTGAAGACCCAAATCGAGGACGAGGACGACGACGAGAACGAGAACGATTCCCCCTTCGCCCTAGCGTCCTGGTAACAACTGAAAAACAAATCCCTTCAGATATTCGGTCTCTGGAAGATGGGGCAGGATCGGGTGATCGAGGGGTTGGGACAGCGATTTGATCCGGCGCAAGTGTCTTCTGGCGTCGACGCTGGCATCCACGACAATATCCGAAAGGGCGGACTGACTGATATGGTGTGAACAGGAGAACGTCACCAACAGACCTTGTGGCGCCAGCAGCTGGATAGCTCGCAAATGAATCTCTTTGTAGCCACGACGAGCCCCCTCTAAGGTTTCACGTGACCGGGTAAACGATGGCGGATCCAAGATGATCAAGTCATAGCTTTCCTGTCTAGCGACCTGCTCCGTTAAAAAATCGAAAACGTTCTTCGGATAAACGGTCAATGAGACATGATTCAGTCGCGCATTGGTTTCGATAGCCGCTGCCAGAGGTTCACTAATCTCGACAGCTGTCACCGACTCCGCGCCGTTTTTAGCGCACGCAATGGCAAAGGCGCCTTGGTTGGCAAAACAATCCAGCACCCGTTTCCCGGACGCCAGCTGGGCCACCTCGTTATAGTTGTCGATCTGATCGAGATAAAACCCGGTCTTTTGCCCGCTCAAAAGCTCTAACTCAAAATCCATTCCGGCGATACTCATGGTCAGACGCGGTGGTGCTTCGCCTTTGAGGACGCCCGTTTTGAGTTCCATGCCCTCTGCTCGTCGCACCGGGGCATCGTTACGCTCGATGATTGAAGTAGGCGAAAACAGAGAATCGAGTGCCTGAACGACCAGTTCTTTCCGCTGATCCATGGCGACGGTCAAAGTCTGGATCACTAAATTACTGCCGTAGCGATCCACAATCAGCCCGGGGAGCCCGTCACTCTCGCTCCACACCAATCGGCCAGGGTCGCGGTCGAGCGTCCATTGTTGGCGGAGCTCATGGGCCTGCCGGATACGTCGAACGAAAAAATCCAGATCAAGTTTTTCGCGACGCCGAGAGAATCGACGCGCCACGATCTGCGAATGTGGATTATAAATTGCGCTGCCCAACATTTGGTCGCGCCCATCCTTTAGAGAAACGACAGATCCTGCTTCTGGGTCACCAAATACCTTCAGCACCTCGGTGTTGAATACCCAATCATGCCCATGAAAAATGCGCGCCCGTGGCCGGACGACGATACCTGCCATTGAATATGATCCGTGGGAATGCGTCGCTGCGCTAGCGGTTATCGCGACACAGGGCACGGAGGGGAGCCGCTTTGTAGGTTGGCAGCTCTGCTGGTTGGCAGCAGGCGGCTCCCGCGAACGGCTGCACGGCTACGGGTTGATTCCTGACGGTTGGGATAAGAGAGGCCTAGGGTAAGAACATCACGCTGGATACTTCGCGGGAGCCGCCTGCTTTCACCTCTTCGAGTTGCACTCGCTTTGCGGAGAATGCCGACGGGCCATCGCATACGCCCCAAAGCGGCTCCCCTCCAGGCCGAGGGCGGCGCTCACTTCTTTGGCTCTTTTGCGGCTATCCCCCGATTCGAGAACTTACGAGAACAACAACTCGTCCGCTGGCTCTATTACCCGCTGGAACTTGGGTTTCTCGGCCACCTCGGGATATTCGAATATCTTGCCCTCGTAATTGCGAATCACGACCTTATCCTGATCATGGAACAAGACGTAATCGGGGTTAATCGGCACTTTGCCGCCGCCTCCGGGAGCATCGATAACAAATTGTGGGACCGCGTAGCCCGAGGTGTGTCCACGTAACGACTCGATAATATCGATCCCTTTGGCCACCGAGGTCCGCAGATGCGAAGAACCGTGAATCAGGTCGCACTGATAGAGGTAATACGGGCGAACGCGGCACTTTAACAGCTTCTGCACCAAGGTCCGCATGACCTCTGCATCATCATTAACCCCTCTCAAAAGAACGCTTTGGTTACCGAGCGGAACCCCATGGTCTGCCAATTTTTCCAAAGCCGTTTTTACCTCGGTTGTCAATTCTCGGGGATGATTGACATGCACACTCATCCACAACGGATGAAACTGCTGCAGCATCCGGCAAAACGCGTCCGTGATCCTCTGGGGAAGAAAAATCGGCACCCGGGTGCCGATCCGGAGAAACTCGATATGAGGAATCTCCCTGAGCCGGGTCAGGATGCCTTTCAGTTTATCATCGGAAAACAGCAAAGCATCTCCACCAGAAATAAGGACGTCGCGGACTTCGGTGTGTGAACGCAAGTAAGCATAGATTTCCTCGAAGTCGGTTTGCAGTTCTTGTTCACCAACTCCGCTGACCACGCGGCTGCGAGTGCAGTAGCGGCAATACGACGCGCATCGGTCAGTTACCAGAAAGAGCACCCGGTCCGGGTATCGGTGTACCAGGCCCGGAACCGGCATGTGGGAATCTTCGCCACACGGGTCCGCCACCTCCCAAGGGGCGCGGAAGGATTCTTCGATTCTGGGAATTACTTGCCTTCGAATCGGGCATTCCGGGTCTTCCGGATCAATCAAATTGAAAAAGTGCGGAGTGACAGCAAAAGCTAATTTCTGCCCTGCCAGCAGCACACCGGCACGCTCTTCTTTCGTGAGCCGGATTTTCGATTCGAGCGCTTCTAGAGTCGCCACTCGATTCTTGAGTTGCCACTTCCAGTCGTTCCAAAGCTCGGACGGAACATCTGGCCAGTAGCCGGGAGCGTGTGAGGTAAATTGCTGGTCGTTCGAAACTACAATGGATTCGGTCATTTCTTGACTAATTGGTACAAATCTAAGGACCGCTGGGTTCTTGTCAATTAGCCTGCGCCGCCGGGCAAATGGTCTGCATTTCCCCGGCGGCGCAGGCTATGTGATTTTTCGTCTATAAAAAATCGATTTGCGTCAAAGCTCCGGATTGGCCTGGACAACGCAGGCTTGACCCCCTTGCTCCCGAGTTTATTAGCAGAGGATCAGCCGGCGATAGCCGGCTGATCCTCTGCCCCAGCCAGCGCCGCTGACAAATGCTATTACGCATTTGTCAGCGGCGCTGGCTAGTGCGATCGGTTCTACTGGCGCGCTGGATCAGCTCCGCACTCTCGCTGTACACTACATGATTTTAGACATATGAACGTCGCTCGGGTTTTCACGGTGGGTTTCGCTATCGCGGGTCTCGGGTTGCTCCTCGATTCATCCGCCCTCTGTCAGGGCACTGGAAACAGCGCCCATGACCTGGTTCATCAGCTAAACGACGCGCTCGAGTCTGTCTATGACCACGTTGCTCCTACCGTCGTCGTGATCGACATCAGCAAGAACGCTAACCCGGGCAACGGCAACAACCCATTTGAGGGTTTCGATTTCTTCCATGGCCCGCAAGGTGATGAAGGGGGCGACCAACCCGACCAAAGTGAAGGGTCCGGGTTTATTGTACGTTCCGACGGTTACATACTAACCAACAACCACGTCATCGAAGGGGCCGATAAGATTCAGGTAAAGCTTAAAGACGGCCGGGTGTTACCGGCTCGGTTGATTGGAGCTGACGATAGGACGGATGTTGCCGTCATCAAGATCGATGGGACGAACCTGCCGGTGGTGGATGTCGGAGATAGCGATCAGGTCAAAGTAGGCCAACTGGTTTGTGCGATCGGCACTCCGTACAAGTTCGAATACACGTTCACCACCGGGGTGGTTAGCGCGAAAGGGCGCAATGAGCTCCTGGCCGACAAGTACGAAGACTACATTCAGACTGACGCGGCGATAAACCCGGGTAACAGCGGAGGTCCATTGTGTGATATCGATGGCAAAGTGATCGGGATGAATACTCTGATCCACGGACTGAATCGAGGGCTCGGATTCGCGATCTCCAGCAACCTTTTCAAGCAGGTGAGCGATCAGCTCATTGCGACCGGAAAGATTGTCAGACCGTGGCTAGGCATCATCATTGAATCGCTGAACGGCGAAAACCGGGCGGACGTTTCAAAAGGCGTCGATAAAGGGGTTGTGATCCGAACCGTGCAGGCCAACACCCCTGCCGCCAAGAGTGATCTCCGGCCAGCCGACGTAATCACGGAGGTGGATGGAGTTGAGGTCGCGTCCGCGCGCGAGCTGCAACGAGAGATCCTGAAAAAGAAAGTAGGTGATCAGGTCAACCTTGGCATTTGGCGAAGCGGCAAACGTCTAGTAGTCGGTGTTCGGACTGAGGAGCTGCCCGTCGAGCCAAAAAGTTTGGCGGGAGCTGAGCCAACTCCGACACAGGCGCCGGTGGCTAACACCAGTTTTGGTCTTCAGCTACAGGAATTGACACCGGATCTGAAACGCGATTTAGGGCTAAAAACCGATTCTGGATTGGTAGTGGTAGCAGTCGAGCCGAACAGCCCGGCAGCAATCGCCGATATCCAGCCTGGCGATGTGATCACCGAGGTCGGAAAAACCCCGGTCTCATCGCTGGATACTCTGCAGAAGGCGCTTGGCGATCAAAAAAATAAAACCAATCTATTGCTTTTGCTGGACCGCCGCGGAATAAAGACCTATTCTATCGTTAAATCTGGTAAATAAGTCGTACCCCCAGTTCTCTCTCCTTGTTGCGAAGGCCGAAGTTGCAAAACTTCGGCCTTCCGGCTTTATAAGAACTCATTTTAAGAACTCATTTTAACAGGAGGGAACAGAGCAAACAGAGGGAAGACTTGCCGCCATTGGCACGCGGGTCCTTATAAATCTCCGTTTCCTCTGTTATCTCCCGTTTAAAACTTCTGTTCCGGCAGTTACTCACTATGCGAGACGGTACATCAGAACGGACAAGACCTAAGTTGCGACGGTCGCGGATTAGCGAACTAGGTCGCTCCCAAAGATTGCGGATTATCCATCTGTTAAAGAAGACCAGAGGGTTGGCAGTCACGGAAATAGCAAGTCGACTTGGCCTCAGCTACATGGGCGTTAAACAGCATTGCGCAGAATTGGAAAAGCAAGGCGTGGTGGATACCTGGCGCCGGCCCAAACCAGTTGGACGTCCGGAGTTGGTCTATCGGTTGACACCAAAAGCAGGCGTATTCTTCCCGGCTGAAACGAACGTCAGCACCATCGAAATTTTGCACGCCGCTCGGCAGCTGTTTGGAGCAACTGCCTCTGACAAACTCCTGCTCGCGCTCTTCCGAAAGAAAGCAGAAAATTACGCGCGCAGTCTACGGGGCGATACTCCAGAAGCCAGGGCCGAAGCCTTAGCGCGCCTACGCGATGCGGAAGGCCATCTAGCCGAAGTGGTGAAAGGACCCGAGCTGATGATCCAGGAATACCATTCCCCGATTCTGGATCTCTTGGATGCTTTTCCATTGGTCAGGCGACTAGAAAAAGAAATGTTCGAGACTCTTCTCGGTGCTTCCGTTGAACGGCATGAAGAACGCGCCTCAGGGCTTTATCTCTGTACGTTCCTGATCGGGTGATAAGCAGCGAAAGGCCGGTAGGGCGAAAATCTCGGCGCGCCGGGCATGAGCTATTCATACTGCATTTGTGCGCGCCGGATTTGAGCCGCGCCGTGCGTGTGCCATGTCGAGGGTTGAGACAGTAACCGAAAGCGATAACGCCCTAGGCGATGCGACGCGCACGCATGGCTCAAATCCGGCGCGGTTGAGCCAGCGAAGTGGCTGTGGTGGCCCCGCGCCGAGATTTTCGCCCTACCGGGCGTTTTCGCCGGCGCGCCGTTTCGCCCATTCGCCCTTTTCGCCCTTTTCGCCCCTCACTCCGCTGCCGACGTTTGCTGATTCTCCCCCGCCAATGGTCCTCGGCGTTTGTAATAATCGTACCTCGCCAGGATCGTCCTGACGTAGTGCGCGGTCGACGGAAAATCGATACTGTCTTCGAATGCCTCCGCACTGAGCGGCTGCTTATTTCGTTGTAAGGCGACCCGAATCCAACGGTCGACTCGGCTTTTACCCGCGTTGTATTCGGCCAACGCAAAGGGGACCGGCTCCGTCTGCGAGTTCCATCGTTGTAACGCCTTGCTCAAGTACCAGCACCCGATTTCCAAGTTAACCTCAGGATTAAACAATTGATTCGGCTCAAAATTGGGAACCGCGTTCGACTTTGCCCACTCACGAGCGGCGATTTCCGAGACCTGCATGAGGCCCCTCTCATTGTTTCTGCCGACCATATCGGTTTGGAACTGGCTTTCTCGCCATACCACCGCTTTCACCAGACGCGGATCTAACAGATGTTCGTTGGCGATCTGAGTTATCAAGCTATCGTACTGTTTGAAGTCGCTCCAATTCTTCAGCTCGCGAACTACATAGAGCGGGTCTTTGGTGCGCAGAACCAAGTATCCTACCGCCGCTACCGCCGATAAAAGCAGTACCAGGGCCAGTTTAATCAACCAACTAACCAGTAAGCTGGGTAGACGCCGGATTTGACTTCGTTCTGACCTGGACGCCATTGGTAAACAAACGATGTCGCTCTATGCGCGGGTGGTCACGGATGACCCGACCAACAAAGAACTAGATTATCTCGTCCCACCACCATGGGAAAGCAAGGTCCATGTCGGCTCCCGGGTCAAGGTCCCTTTGCGTTCGAGAGACAGTTTGGCCACCGTCGTTGCGCTGGTCGATGAATCGACTGCGCCCGGGATCAAGAATGTTGCCGCCCTGGTTTCAGAAGAACCGGTTCTTGATCCCCGGATGCTAGAGCTTAGCCGCTGGATGGCGGAGTATTACTGTTGTCCCCTGGACGCCGCGATCCGTTGCGCGCTACCTCAAGTGATCCGGTCCGGTACGTTCAAACGCGAGCGTTGGCTCTCGGTTAACCTGCCCGCAGCCAAGGACATTGTGGAACAACTCAAGGTGCGAGCCCCACGGCAGGCGGAAGTTCTTGAAGTAGCCTTACAATTCACTGGGCCGATCCGATGGGCTGAGCTACTCGAAGCCGCTGCTACCAGTGATCGCACCATCAAACAATTGGTAAATCAAGGCTGGCTGACCCTGCAGATGCTGAACGCCGAACGCGATCCGTCTCAAGGGGAGGAATATGCGTCCACCGCTCCCCTCCGGCTTAATCCCGGGCAACTCAGCATTCTGACGATGTTGAACGAAGCGATCGATCGCGGCAAAAGTAAACCGATTCTGCTTCACGGGATTACGGGCAGTGGCAAGACCGAGATCTACCTTCAAGCGATTCAGCACTGTCTCGACCTGGGGCGCGGCGCCTTGGTGTTAGTACCCGAGATCTCGCTGACTCCGCAAACGGTGGAACGGTTTAAATCGAGATTTCCTCGTGAGTTGATTGCGGTCTTACATAGCCACCTCTCAGCAGGTGAACGACACGACGAATGGCACCGGTTGCGAAGAAGCGCAGCGCGGGTCGCTATCGGCGCCCGCAGCGCGGTGTTTGCTCCCGTAAAAGACCTGGCCCTGATCGTGGTGGATGAAGAACATGAGAACTCTTATAAGCAGGAGGAAACCCCGCGTTATCAGGCGAGGGACCTAGCGGTGGTACGCGGTCAGATTGAGGGGTGCGCGGTCTTGCTCGGCTCGGCCACACCCTCACTGGAAAGTTATCACAATGCTCGCACCGGAAAGTATGAGCTAGCTCGGTTAACCACTCGGGTGGACGATCGGCAACTGCCTTTAATCCGGATAGTCGATCTCCGGCAAGAATTTGCTAAGAGTAAACATCCTTCGATCCTTTCCCGGCGTTTAACGCAGGCCATCGAAGATCGTCTGCAAAAAAGCGAACAAACGATCCTCTTTCTTAATCGGCGCGGATTCGCTTCTTCTCTGCTCTGCTCGAAATGCGGGTATGTGTGCGAATGTGCTAACTGCAGCATCCCCTTGACCTTTCATATGACTGAGAACCGCTTGAAATGCCATCTCTGCGGTTATCAAGCGGTCGCGCCAAAGAAATGTCCGGGCTGTGGCGACCCTGGTATTCGCTACAGCGGATATGGCACTGAGAAAGTCATCGAACTAGTGGAGAAAATCTTTCCCACGGCACGCGCCGTCCGCATGGATGCGGACTCTATGTCGCGAAAAGATGCTTATCGAAAGACCCTCAATTCCTTTCGTAGCGGCAAGATTGATATCCTGATCGGTACGCAGATGATCGCCAAAGGGCTGGATTTTCCCAAGGTGACGCTGGTGGGGATCATCAACGCCGATATTGGGCTCCATATCCCGGACTTCCGGGCGGGCGAACGCACCTTTCAATTGCTGACGCAGGTAGCAGGCCGGGCCGGTCGAGGTGAGACCCCGGGAGAAGTCTTCGTACAGACGGCGACACCATTCAGCCCTTCGATCCAGTTCGCCCGGCACCATGATTTCGACGGTTTTTGGGATCAAGAACGCGAATTCCGTGAACGCTGCGAATATCCCCCGTTTAATCATCTCGTTTTGCTCCAGATCAAATCTGAACACCAGAGATTAGCGGAATTCACAGCGGAGACGCTCCACCGCCGTTTGGGCGAGAAGATTGACTCATCGGTGACGCTTCACTCCGTCGTTCCCGCCCAAATCGAACGGGTGAAAGGGTTTTATCGGTTCCAGATCTTGTTGCGTACCCGGGCTATCCTCCGGCTCTCACGAACGATCCGCGAAGTGATCGATAGCCTTTCGTTTCCAGATGATGTGCAGGTGAGTATCGATGTCGATCCGTACCAGCTGCTGTGACAGAATAGCAAATAGCAGATCGCAAATAGCAAATGGGGCTTTTGAACTGCCCAGCGCTCGGTTCGCGGACAATTTGCTATCTGCTATTTGCTATTCAGTCCGGCTCTGACGGCAGCCTGGAGGGGAGCCGCTTTGTAGTGTGGCAGCTCTGTAGCTTGGCAGCAAGCGGCTCCCGGGAATGACCCAGGCTCTGGCTATTCCGGCCCCGGATCCAAAGACCTCAAATACTCGTATGAATAAATCCCGGAGCTATGGCCGTCAGCCCATACCGGTTGAAGTGCATAGCCACCGATTGGAGCGCACGATTTCAACACGAAACTGTCCGCAGACCAAGTTGGCGACCCTCCGTATTGCCGTCCTAACAGATCTTTCTCTCCGGCGCAAACCGCGCATGGACACCTCCGGCGCAACTCATCCAGGCGAATGTAACTCTCCACGCCATCTTTCCAGCGGATGGCAAGTTCCTCACCGATGACTGCATACGATTCTAACGCCAAGGTGCTTCCCATATTTTACGATCGTCCTCGACTCCTCAGATAGAGCGAACAAGCAAAAGATGGCGTGTTACCGCCAATTTGTCATTTGTCATCTGTCATTTGTCATCCCCTTTGGCTATCGGCTATTGGCTATTGGCAATGCGGAGCTCGCGAAGCCCCGATTGACGGCACGAAGGTTCCGGCTAACCTGATCGAATGAGCACCAGTTATTTCGCCGGTTGCACGGTTCTGGTCACCGGCGCGTCGGCAGGAATTGGCCGCGAGTTCGCTCGCCAGCTGGCTCCGGTGGTAGATTCTATGATTCTGGTGGCTCGCCGGGCCGATCGTTTGGAAGCTCTGGAACTGGAGCTGAAGGTGATCAATCCGAATCTAGATGTTTTCTATCGTGCTCTCGACCTCCGAAACCATGATGATTTAGCCAAGTTCTGCGATTGGCTGGAGGAAAGCGGTTTAGCCGTCGATCTGCTCATCAATAACGCCGGCCTCGGGGATTGGGGCCCGTTCATCGATAGTGAGTGGGACAAAGTGAACGCGATGCTCCGCGTCAACATTGAAGCTTTGACTTATCTGACATACCGAATTCTTCCTTCGATGGGTAAATCCGGTTGTGGCGCTATCTTGAATGTTAGTTCGGTAGCCGGGTTTCTTCCGGTGCCGACCTTCGCGGTTTACGCTGCGACCAAGGCCTACGTTACTAGTTTCAGCGAAGCTCTAAGAGCCGAGCTCAGATCATCAAATATTTCTGTCACCGTGCTTTGTCCGGGACCAGTCTCAACCGAATTCGGCTCCGTAGCGGTGCGTCCAGGCACAGAACGACGTGTGCCACCCGATTCCATTACCGTCCCGGTGCAAACAGTTGTGCAAGAGGCATTGACCAGCGTCGCCCGGGACCGTCCGCGTCTGGTCCCCGGAATCGCGCTGCGATTCATAGTAACGCTGATGCTCTTCACCCCAATGTTCATAAAACGCTTAATCTACGATCTGCAGCGGCGACGAGAGGGCGCGCCAAGAGCGAATCTGCGTCCCGATATTGGAGCCAAGATGCCCTCCCATATCTAATCCTCTCTCAGGCTGATTTAGTGACTGCTTACTATTATCTCATTTTTGGTATCATCTGTATCCTGGGCGGCGCACTAGGGTACGCTCGTGCGCGTAGCAAAGCTTCAATTATCGCCGGCGGCGTGTCCGGGGCCCTGTTAATCTTGGCCGGTATTCTTGCCCGAGGGTTCATTCCTTACGTTATCGCGATCGTGGTCAGTCTTTTATTGCTGGCTCACTTTGGCCGCTCATTTGTGGCAAGCAGAAAGCCGATGCCTGCTATCCCCATGATTCTGCTCAGCCTGGTGTGCATCGCTTTGACCGTGCGACATCTAATCCATTAATAGAAGGTCCATGCGGTTTCGCAGCCTTCTCAAGAACTTCGTTTTTCGTAGTCGTCCGCCTACTGAACACAGCGGCGTTGCGTCCCCAAATCTTGGAGGGGAGCCGCTTTGTAGTTTGGTAGTTCTATCGGATGGCAGCAAGCGGCTCCCGGGAGTAGCCGAACATGGCACCATTACCCAAGTGCCCCCTTCAAAGAGCGAGCCACTGGAAGGCATCATGGTAAATTCGCGAGACGCTGGGCAGTTCTCGGGAGCCGCCTGCTGCCGACTGGCAGAGCAGCCCAATTACAAAGCGGCTCCCCTCCAAGCGCTGGGCCGTTTGTCCCTATTGCTCTCGACCTGCCTCCTGCTCGCAGGTTGCCCAGGTCCGAAATTCAATCCGCCGCCTTCGGCTTCCCCTTCGCCCACACCGAGTCTTACTGTGACGCCGCCTCCTACTCCAACACCAACGCCCACTCCATTACCGGAGGCAATCATTCCGTATTCACATAAAGAGGTCGCCCGGCTGTTTAACGGAGTTGAGGTTCATTCCCATGTGGAATCCGGGATCGGGGACATCGCTTCCGTCGAACGCCGGATGCTTGATTCTTACGTACTAGACTTGCAAGTTCAGGTACGCGTTCCGAAAGCCGCGCAGACGATCCAGGAACTCAGCGAACCGGCTCCTACGTTACCTACCATTTTACCGGGGCTGGCCGCGATGCTGCCTACCAGCAAAGTCTCGGACTTCTATTATGGCCTGTATCAGCTCAAGGTGGAGTCTTTAGGCCGCGAGCTTGGCCGGCTGGAACAGCTGCTTTCGAAACACAATTTCTTCGATTGTAACACCATCCTGGAACTGACCTACCCACAATCTGCCCGCAAAGTGTTGCTCATCCAAAGCGATATGGATGTCAACGCAGACGGTTCTGACTCAGATCGGACAGTGGAGGTCGACGGTTCTTCGGCCAATTTCCAACCATATACTAGCTACCGTTGGCCAAAGCGGACCGATCAACCAAGCGAGTTCTTGGGCGATTGGCAAAACAAGCTAAAGCAAACTGAAACCGAGCTTACCCTGAAAACGGTATCGGCCGAGCGCAAGAAAGCATTACATGAACAGATTGAGACTCTGCAACGGGAAATCGGTGACCTGAAGCATTTCAGTTTTCTCATCTCTAAAGCGGATCCTTTCGTGGTGCTACCAGGGTTTATACTCCGGCAAGCCAATCATGCGTTCTTACCGAAGCTCGGCGATTACGTGGTGGTCATCTACGGAGACAAACTGTATCCGGCGGTTCTGGGTGATGTGGGCCCCTCCTACAAGATCGGCGAAGGATCGCTGCGCTTGGCGACTCAGTTAGATCCTCGCGCTAACGCTTACAACCGGCCGGCATCCAACCTGAACGTCACCTATTTGGTTTTCCCGGCAACGGCAGATCCGGTTCCAGGCCCACCGGATCTGAAAAAGATGCACGAGCGTTGTGAAACGCTGTTGAACGAGATTGGCGGCACTTCCGGTCAATTGTGGGAATGGACCGATATCTTGGCCACTCCTACCCCCTCGCCTTCTCCTACTCCGACCGCCAGCCCAAGCTCGACCGTAACCGGGAACCCGACCCCGACCCCGACCGGTTCCCCGGCCGCCACCGGCAGTCCGACACCGTCGGCGACAGCCGGTCCGTCAGCGTTATCCAGCCCATCAACGACGCCGACTCCGACACCCAGTGCTAGTAGCCCTGCAGCCAAGCCGAGCAAAACGTCTCCTCATGAAACGCCGCACCGGCATCATCATGCGGAAGGACAAACCAGGGGCGACTAACCGCCGCCCTCATGAGGCGCTTCGTTCTCGGATTGAGTTGCAGGCCGATCACCCGGGAGGGATCGCGTCCTCGCGATCCGTCTTGACCGAAGCCAAGGACGTGTCGTGATTTCGGACAAGAATACACCTTTGGGTTGTAGTACGTCTTCGCGGCGCGCGAGGACGCGCGCCCTCCCCCATTTGCGCCCCGCGGCACGGTGGCAAGCGTAAAGATGGTTAAATTGATTCCTTTCCGCTATCACGGAAAAACGAATCGACAGTTCTAAAGTAATTCCCTATGTTACATACGCAATATGCAGAGCTGTCGATTTGCATTTGCTGTTCATGTAATGGCGGTTCTCGCCAACGCGAACAGATGCGCTTCGTCTGCCAGTCTGGCTGAAACGGTTAACACCAACCCGGTGGTGATTCGTCGTCTGCTGATCGATCTGCAGAATGCGGGGTTAATCCGGACAGCGCGAGGCCCGCAAGGAGGCGCCGTGCTAGCCAAACCCGCCAAGAATATCTCGCTTTGGCAGATTCATTCGGCAGTGGAATCACGGGAAATGTTTGGTCAACACCCTAATCCGCCGTCACCAGACTGTCCGGTTGGTCAAGGAATCAAAAAAGTGCTCGGGTATGTTGAACGACGGGTTAACCGCTCGTTCTCCCACGAGCTGGAAATGATCTCTTTAGCGGACGTGGTAAGGAGATTGCACCGAGTCTGAAGCGTCCACAGAAATGTTGAGGCGTTTTAGGACGCCTCAGGATCGGTGCAATCTCCTTACCACGTCCGCTACTAGCCGGAGTTGCTGGTGAAGGCGCAACCCCTTCACCAGCAACTCCGGCTCTTGATTTGTAATTGTATGGGTTACATATTGTGCCTAGGAAGGGACTTAGAATGCTTGTAAAACCTTTTTATTCCCAGGCTCTGGCCCCCGGGGAAAATAAAATAGATCAACGCGCCACCGGGCCGGATGGTTCCGGGGACGATTCGTTGCTCGACTCCTATTCACGAACCATCAGCTCAGTGGTGACTCAGGTTGCTCCGGCGGTCGTCAATATCCATGTCGAGACCGGACCCCGCGGCGAAGGAAGCGGGAGCGGATTTTTTATCGCACCGGACGGCTTTATTTTAACCAACAGCCACGTGGTACACGGTGCTCGCAAAATCGAGGTCATTCTGTCGGATACCCGCACTTTTGCCGCGAAACTGGTCGGGGAAGACCCGGACACGGACCTCGCTGTACTGCGGATCGGCGCGAGCCAGCTCCCCAGTCTTGAGTTCGCCGATTCGAAGAAACTGCGAGTTGGCCAGATCGCGGTCGCGATCGGGAGTCCTTACGGTTTTCAACAGAGTGTAACTGCCGGTGTCGTGAGCGCGCTTGGTCGATCGATGCGAGCGCAATCGGGCCGGCTGATGGACGATATCCTTCAGACAGACGCCGCGCTTAACCCCGGCAATTCCGGAGGTCCACTGGTTAATTCACGTGGACAGGTGATCGGCGTTAATACGGCTGTGATTCTGCCAGCTCAAGGACTCTGTTTTGCTATAGCAGCGAATACCGTCCAGCTGGTTGCCGGCTGGCTGATCAAAGACGGCAAGATCCGCCGGAGCTATCTCGGCCTTGCCGGTCAAAATGTTCCATTGCATCCGAAAATCACTCGGTTTCATCGCCTCGACCAGGAGGCCGGCGTCTTAATTGCCGGCGTGGAGCAGGGCGGCCCAGTCGATTTGTCCGGTCTTAGAGAGGGCGACATTATTATTTCTTTCAAAAGTAACCCGGTGAGTTCAATCGATGACCTTCACCGTTTCCTGGTCGGCAGCGAAATCGGGCAACGATCCGTGCTGACCGTTGTTAGAGGGACAGAAATATTGAATTTTCTAGTGACGCCGCAGGAGTTGCCGGGGCGGGGGTGAGGCCGGTAGGGCGAAAAACTCGGCGCGCCGCTGATTCGGTTCGCTGGTTGCGTTAAATCGCGCCGGTTTTGAGCCGCGCCGTGGGGCTGTTCCATCCTGGGCGAACCGCAATCAAACGCCCGATTCGCCGGACTTTGGCGCTGCCACACGCACGGAGCGGCTCAAACCCGGCGCGATTAGACGAAACGATGATGCAATACCATGGGCGCGCCGAGGTTTTCGCCCTACCAACCTCTCCTTGAACTCCTTGAACTCCTACCCCAAAGTTGGGCCTATGAAGATCTCGATTGGCTCTGACCACGCCGGGTTTCGCTATAAAGAGAAGATTAAAGGAATGCTCAAGGAAATGGGCCATGAGGTTTTAGATTTTGGAACGGATTCCGAGGAACCATGCGACTATCCTTTGTTTATAAGACCGGCAGCCGAAGCGGTGGCTCGCGGTGAAGCCGAACGCGGTATCGTCTTAGGAGGATCTGGAAACGGAGAAGCGATTACGGCCAACCGGATCGCCGGGATCCGATGCGGACTCTGCTGGAACGAGCAGGTAGCGAAATGGCATCGGTTACACAATGACGGCAACGTCCTTTCGTTGGGCCAGCGCACGATTTCCGAGGAAGAAGCTCTGCACATCGTCAGGGTGTGGCTGGATACCCCTTTTGAGGGTGGCCGGCATGTGCGCCGCATTTATCTAATCGATCATCCTGAAGCAGCAGTGGCTTCGTAACCCGCAAAGATTACACCTAGCAATTCAGGCTAGATGAGTTTTGAGCAGCAAATCCGAGCCGCGGAAGGGTACGCGGAACTGGGGATGTATTCTGAAGCGCTGTCCGAGTTGGACCAACTCCCGCCTGAAGAGCAGGAACGGCTGGAGAGTCTCCGGATGCGGGTGCAGATCATTTTGCAGATCCGAGACTGGAGCGCAGCACTAAAACTCAGCCGCAGGATCGCCGAGATCTATCCTAGCGAGAGTTACGGTTTCATTCACGCTGCCTTCTGCCTGCACGAACTCGGAGAAACCCAGAGAGCAAAGGAAACACTTTTGAATGGTCCACCCTCATTGTTGGAGGAGCCAATTTACTACTACAACCTCGGTTGCTACGAAACTGTCCTCGGTAATCTTGACCAGGCCAAAGCTTACCTAAGAGCCAGTTTTCGACTAAACAAAGGGTTCCGTGAAATCGCCCGTCAAGACCCCGATCTGAATCCAATTCGGGACGAGCTGTAAAAGGTTTGCGGTTAAGCGGTTGTCAGTTTCCGGTTTGCCGTTGGCCGTTGAGAGCGCCGTCGCCTATTGGGCATAGCACAAAACCCAGAAACACATATAGGTCCCATTAGTCCCATAAGTCCCATTCGTGCTAATCCCCTGGACTGCCATCTGCTGACAGAAAACCACCAAAAAAACGCCAAACGCCAAACGCCAAACGCCAAACGCCAAACGCCAAACGCCAAACGCCAAACGCCAAACGCGTCATGTCTCTTACCGAGCTCTTCCAAGAAAATTTCACCAAGTACGACGAACTCGGCGCATCGGTTTGCCTTTGGCGGGATGGCCAGATGGTGGCTTCGCTTGCCGGCGGTTTTTGGGACCGGCACAAGACCAGGAAATGGACCACCCAAACCCGGGTATTGATCTGGTCGGCTACAAAGGGGCTCGCTTCAGCTTGTCTCCTACATCTGTGCGAGCGGGAAAAGATTATGCTCACCCGGCGAGCAGCCGACTTTTGGCCGGAGTACGCAGAGAATGGAAAAGAGGACACCACTCTATTGCATATAGTGTCGCATCAATCCGGCCAACCGGCCCTGCGCAACCGTGAAATTCAGTTTCTTGACCGCGAACAGGTCACCGAGACGCTCGCCCAGCAAGAGCCTTTCTGGAAGCCCGGCTCGGCTCATGGCTATCACGCGAGAACTTATGGATTCCTGGTCGATGAACTCGTCCGGCGGATATCCGGGATCAATGTGGGCGCCTATTTTCACGAGGTTTTTGCTACTCCGCTCGAGCTCGATCTCTGGATCGGCTTACCGGAAGAACTGGTCGAAGAGGTAGCTCCTATCTACGCTGCCCACCGTGCCCGGGATGGTTCTGATGAAGACACATTTTATGATGAGCTCGCCAACCAAGATTCGCTGACCTTCAAAGCGTTTTCCACCCCGGCTGGTCTCATGGTTCCGTCGGTCATGAACCGGCCTGAGATGCGCACGCAGGTTTTCCCATCTTTCGGCGGTATTGGTACCGCGGAATCGCTGGCTAAGTTCTATTATCGCACCTTTTGCGAGCCTACCTTTTTCAGCTCCGAGCGAATCACTGAGATTTCTCAGACGGTTGCGTCCGGCACCGATAGTATTCTTCGGATCCCGACAGCGTTCGCGGCCGGATTCATGAAAGACCCGATCTCGAACTCGGGGAAAAAAATACGCAGTTTGTTTGGTCCCTCCTTGTCGGCGTTCGGGCAACCAGGGGCTGGAGGCAGCCTTGCATTTGCCGATCCTGAGAACAACGTTGCGTTCGCGTATGTTATGAACCAGATGGAACCCGGGCTACTTCCAAACCCGAAGTCGTTGCGGCTCGTTCGGTGGGCGTATGGTGAAGACTTTTAGCGCAGCTTTTACGATACCGACGCATCGTCTTCGCCCTACGCAACGGTCGATAGCGGTCAGTGTGGTGGGAGATGCCGGATGAGTACCGCTGTGGAGCCGACGATCATCATTTCCGATCTTCACCTGGGTCATCGGGCGTCTCAGATTCGCGACCCGCAAGAGCTAGTTCCCATTTTGAAAGAGGCGCGGTCAGTCATTTTTAATGGCGATACTGTCGAGATGCGGACTGCGGTCGACCGGCCGGTGGGCCGGAACCTGGCGGCAGTCGTTGCCCGGCTTTGTCATTCTATTGGATGCCGGGCCACCTTCATCAATGGGAACCATGATCCCTGCATTTCAAAAACTGATCATTTGGATTTGATGGATGGGCGGATCCTGGTGACTCATGGTGATATCCTTTTTCTGGGTATCGCTCCCTGGAGCCGGCAAGCATTAGCTTATCGAAAGGTTCATCTTCGGGCGTTAGCTCGTCTTGGCCCGGAAGCGCTACTGAATTTTGAAAAACGCTTACTGGCCACAAAAAGGACTTCGATCAAAATGCAATTGATGGAAGAGCCGGTAACTAGCGAACGTCCCATAGCGCCAGGGCTACGGGTGCTAATGAATCACTTTTGGCCTCCTCACCGTCCATTTATGATCCTCGGCGCGTGGATACAAACGCCGACCTTAGCGGCGCGCTTATGTGATCTATTCCGTCCGGACGCCAAGTATGTTGTCATTGGCCACACTCACTATCCCGGGGTTTGGCGGCGCGGCCACATCACCGTGATCAACACCGGCAGCTACGTTCCCCATTTTGGCGCGCTGGCGGTGATCCTCGATGGCGAATCGGTTGAGATCCGAAAAATCAAAAAGCAAAGAGAAGGGTTTGCTCTCGGCAAACGGGTTGCGCGATTTCCGGAAACGCCGGCCGAACGATTGGCGGTTGGCGGGTAGCCCTTCGGCGGCTTGGCTTCGTACTCGTCCTCAATTCGGACGCGGTTTGGTGATGCCGACCTTTTCGGTCAGGCGCGCGATAGAGCTTGGCTCGGATAGGATCCGCCTCCGCGAAGCCTAAGGCGCGACCGGCTTTATGGGACCAATAGGACTTATGTGAGTTACGTCCTACGCGCGTTCCACGCCGATACGCCCCAAACCTAGCTCCTAGATTCTAGCTCCTAGCTCCTCCCCCGGCGCTTCGCTTCCTCCCAGCAAACGTCGCCGGGCGGACTCCACCAGCTCGGCATACGTCAAAGAGGGACGGTCACCCAAATGATCCTCGGCCGAGCGATCGCGGCCGTGCTGATAGTCGATCGAGTAAAGCCCGAACCGCGGCGTGAAGGAACCCCACTCATAGTTGTCGAACAAGGACCAGTGCAAGTAGCCGATAAGGGGAATCCCGGCTTGCGCGATGCTAACGACTTCATCGATATGCACCCGCAGAAATTGACTCCGGGTCATGCGATCTCGGCGCAAAGTGATTCGGTTATCTAACCGGCGGCGTAAAGCCATCCCATTCTCGGCGATCAATACCGGACGATCAGCGTAATCTTTACTGTAGTGTTCGCAAAAGAAACGCATGCCTGCGGGCAATACTCGCCAATCCCACCATTTGCTGGTGATATTGTTCATGAGCCAGGCCCGAAAGTTTTTATCCTTAAACTCGTGATCCCACCAGACCGGTAGACGGAAGACATGCGCAGCGAAAGGATCGTAGTAATCCAGGCCGAGATAATCGAAGGTAACGGGCCGAGGCGCCGAATAGATATCGTCCACCAAACTCGAGAAGAAATCCGGTGAGAATGTTTTGTAACCGACCCAGTTACTGAGACGCTTGGCTAACGAACCGAAGAGATACGGGATGTCTTTCACCAACGGGATCCGCGCCTCTTCAAAGGCGTTCTCGAACTCGTGGATCTTGGCGTAGACGTAATCGCGCAATTGAGATGCTCGGACTCCGCGTTCCCGTACGCAAAGCAGATCCAACATGATTTTGTCCGACCAATAAAGATCGGTGCAATAGTTGTTACAGGTAATTAATGGAGGGGACCAGCCGTTCTGTTCATAAATACTATGAATCAGGTTGTAGGCTCGCACGTGCGCCCGCAGAATTTGCCGGGTGGCCGCGGCTACATTATGGAAACCGGCGCCAACTCCCTTGCGTCCCGGGAATTGGGTGCCCAGGTAGGTGTTGAGCACCAGCATATTCGGTTCGTTTATGGTAATGTAGTACTTGATTGGGGCCAGCCCATGGCGATCCGCTAGCGCCCGATTGATCTGCAGAACCGTGTATTCAATGTACCGGCCAAACAGGTCGACGATCTCCGGCTGTAGCCAAGGGTCGGATCCCAACCAAGCCGGATGGACAAAGTGGTGCAGTGTTACCACCGGCTCCAAGCCGTTCCGGCGGCATTCGGCCAGCATTTCAACGTAATGTTCTACTGCCACATCACTGAATGGAGGCGGTGGACCTGGCTGGCCGGCAAATGTGGGCTGAATTCGACTCCACTCGATGCCTAGACGAAACGAGTTCAGTCCTAACGCCTTGCTGCGCCCAAAGTCCTCCGGGTACCGGTTCCAGAAGTCTGCTGCTAGTCCGGCCGGTACCACGTCGCCGCGACGTTCGGCCTCACCCCAGTTAGTCTGCGGCTGCCCGGGCCCGTTGTAGCCTCCTTCTGACTGATAAGCGGATGTGGCGACACCCCAGAGCAGATCCTCCATAGCTCACCGGAATTTTGTGTCTCGTTCTTTAGCCGCAGCGATAGTAATCGCTTCGGCGTCATCATCGGTCACTTCCAAAGCAGATACGTTATCGGATACTAACGTGTCGACAATACAACGGGCGGCGTCCGGCCGGCTCAAAGCGAACGCCCGGTTCCGCATCTGATCCAGTCGCTCCGGATTGTCTAACAGAGCATCGATCTTGTAGGGGATAGTGGTCATCTCGTTGCATTTCACGGCCACGCCATCCTCAAGCAGATGATCACTATTTCTCTCTTCCTGGCCCGGGATCGGGCTCACAATCACCATGGGCAACCCACAGGTAAGCGCTTCGGCACTGGTCAGCCCGCCGGGCTTACCGATGAAGAGATCGGAGATTTTCATCAGATCCGGCATCCGATCGGTATAACCGAAGACCTTGAAGTTCTCGTTACCGTAACCGGCTGCCCGCTGCACGAGGTCCCTCGTCTCGGTGCTTCTCCCGCACACCACCAGCGTCTGCACCTTGTTGCGCAGCTGTTTAATCCGGTCAACGACGAATTCGGCCGGACCAACTCCCAGAGCTCCAGCCGACAAAAGCAAAGTGGGCCGAGTGGGATGTAGCCGGTAGCTCAGCCGGGTCGCAACTCGGTCAATCGGAGAAGCAAATTCGGGGTCAATCGGGATGCCTGAAACCGTTATCCTATCTGTTGGCAGGCCCAACATCTCCAGGTGCGCTCTGGTTTCTTCAATCGCCACAAAATAGCGATGAAACATGCGGGACAACCACATGGCGTGAAAATCCAAATCGGTCACCACGATCGATAGATGCGCATCTAGCCGATTCTTGGCGATAAGATCCGAGATGATTCCCGCCGGCATGAAGTGTGTGCAGACGGTGATGTGGGGATCAAATTTGCGAATAAATTTTACCAGAGGCCCGGTATTTAGCCGATCGAGCATCAGGCGCATGCCATCGGTTTTCCAGGGTTCATCGCTCTGCTTGTACCACCAGCCGAGAAAATCGGGAGCCGTCTGAACCAAACGGGCATAAAGCTTCGAATAAAAGTCGCGGAAAAGCTTATTGGTGAAATGCAAAGCGTCGCTATGTACGACTTCACCGACTCTGGGATCTCCTCGAAAAGCTTTGGTGAGTGCCTCACCGGCGCGGACGTGCCCGGTCCCCGCGCTGGTGGACATGATCAGAACCCGTTTCTTCATCATTTTAAGACAGCGGCTCCAGAGCCAGTCGATGGGTTAGAAACCGGAGCTTGGTTCAGCTCCAGTTCAACCCATTCCGCCGCTTTCTTCAAGGTAACGTTTATAAGCTTGTCCTCAACCGTCAGACCGGCGGGCACGCCACCGCGGGTCCCGCCCATCTCTTTATTTAACATCTCGGCTAGCACTCGGCACCGGTTCCATGCTCAAAGCCGAATCCACGAACTGGTCAAAGTCGGTCTTCAACTTTTTGCGCGAGGCGGTTTCGAGATACACCATGTGCCCGCATCCATAGAAATCGAGCTGGATGTTATTCCTGACAGCCGGATCGAGGTTCATGTTATGCACCACGCTTTCGGCCGCAAAGTACGGGGTTGCTAAATCAAAGTAACCGCAACACACCATCACCCTGAGGTAACGATTCCGGTCCATGGCTTTTTTCAAGTCCTGGGCAACATCCAAATACTTGTTGCGAGCCAGCGTCCAGGGGTGAACCTCGGCGATCCGCTCGTACGGCAACTCGCTTTCGTATTTTAGATCCTGACGCACGTAGGTGTAGAATGCAGACGTAAACGGACCGTCTACGGCTTCATCGCTCGGGTCCGAATCGTCGCGATCGGTTCCGGGATAGCTGCGAATGCCAGTAAACCGGCTGTCGAATCGACCCAACGATCGGTTTTGATCCCGCAAAAGGTCGTTGAAAAATAAATGATCAGATTCCCGCAGGCTAAGTTGAAGGAATCGCTGTTGGCTCAGTCCCGTGAACCGAGCGAGTTGAGCAGCCACGGTGCTTTTTTCATCTGGAGAAAGCCGGTCTCCTCTGGACAACGCGTGCGCATAATCGTCCTGCGCAAATTGTTCCACCTTAGAGAGAAGGTCCGGGAGCGTCAGCTGTTCGAGATCAGGCGAGAGTTTTTTGTGATACCAAGCGGCCGAGGCATAGGAAGGCAAGAATAAGGGGTAAGGTTGATCGTTACCCGGGCTGAAATCTATGGCTTGAAAATTCAGCACAGAACTAATCAGCACGATCCCATTCAAATAAAGCCCGTAACGGCTTTCCAAGTAGTCGCTCAGTCCGGCGGCTCTAGTTGTGCCGTAGCTTTCACCGGCAATAAATTTCGGTGATGCCCATCGACCATATTTTGTCGTCCAAAGGCGAATAAAGTCGCCCACACTTTGGATATCCTCTTTGTAACCCCAGAACTGCTTGGCTTCTTCGCCCGGCGCCGGACGGCTGTACCCGGTGCTCACCGGATCAATAAACACCAAATCGGTCTTTGGCAGCCAGGTACTCTCGTTGTCCACGAGCTTGCTTGGCGGAGGCAGCGCTTCTCCGGCATCGGACAGTTGGGTTCGACGCGGGCCTATTCCACCCAAATGCAACCAGATAGAGGACGAACCGGGGCCGCCATTGAACGCAAATGTCAAAGGCCGGGCCGCCGGATCGCCAACGTCTTCTGCCACATAGGCTACAAAGAACACCTGCGCTTTCGGTTTTCCTTTGGTTGGGTCAACCGGTTTCTCGGTCTTCTTGTGCTCGGCGCCAGCGTCCGGCTCCGCATCTTCGCTCGCCGCTTCCTGTGCTTGATTTTGCTCAGCACTGGTGTCCCTGAGCAGCAAATAACCCGTAATAGCCTTGTATCTTAGACTTTTTCCGTCCGGTAGAGTCAGGCTGTGCTCGGTCACCACTGGCGGAGGCGGCTCAAACTCAGATGATTTCTCGTCTTTGGCCGATGGGTTTGGCTTCGCCGATTCCGACGGAGATGGCTTAGGGGTTTGTCCCAGGAGCATCGTACCGCTCGCCAACAAAATCAGCAAACTCGCAGGCTCACGCAAAGAAATTTGGAGCATAGTTGTGCCCTTGCCATTTAGCCGAAACTGCCGGATAGGCAATCGCTGACTCGCTTAGACTCGTCAGCGAATGATCAATAGCCGAAAGCCAATAGCCAATCAGGACGCGTACTCACCACTTGCTATTGGCTATCGTTTATCGGCTATTGGCTATGTGAACGAGCCTCAGGCGAGTGAGATCGCCGGCCTGCTTGAGACCGCGCTCTATCTCGAAGACGTTGGAAAAGGATCGCGTTTTTATCAGGATCTTTTCGGGTTTTCGTTGCTCAGCGGTAGCACTGTGCACGATGCAATTTTTGCTGCACTGGAAGTGCCGGGAAAAGGAGTATTGCTGCTTTTCAAGAAGGGAGCGAATGCGCACCCGGTAGATACGGGAGGGGGACTGATTCCTCCTCACGGCGGCGACGGAAGGTTGCATTTGGCTTTCGCGATTTCAGCCGATTCCTATGAACCGTGGAAAGCGAAACTCGCCGCTAAAAACATTAAGCTTGAGAGCGAAGTCCGATGGAAGAAAGGCGGTCGCAGTCTCTATTTTCGCGACCCTGAAGGTAACCTCGTGGAATTGGCGACCCCTGGACTCTGGCCCTTTCAGTCGCCTTAGGCTCGTTTGGGCCGTTGACGGCTCGGCGGAACCGTTTAGAATACTTGCGCAGTAGGGTTAATTTACTGTGGTTTCGCAGGGGACGATGCGGCGAAACGGCGCACCGGCGAAGGGGCGAGGCGCGAGGGGGTATGGAGACGCATGGGTGTGACTCGGGACTGTGTGAAGTGGAACGGATGGAATCCGCCTTCGCAAAGCCTACGGCGCGACCGGCTCTATGGGACAGATAGGAGTTTTGGAATGGGGACCCATTGGTCCCACGCGTCTAACCCGTGGCAGCATCCAAGCGTTCGCTCGCATTCGCCCCGTCGCCGTTTCGCCGTTTCGCCGTTTCGCCCACTCGCCTTTACTCTGGCGATTTCGTCTCAGCGCCATCTCGCCCATTCGCCGGTGCGCCCTCTCGCCCATTCGCCGCCCGGCGCGGTCCGAAGAACTTCATAATGACTGAGAAGAAGACCGGAGTTAAAAAGATTCCAAAGAGGGTCACGCCGATCATCCCGCTGAAAACAGCAGTGCCAAGTGCCTGGCGCGTCTCGGAGCCTGGTCCTTTAGCGACGGCCAAAGGCAACACACCGAGCGTGAATGCGAACGACGTCATCAAAATAGGCCGTAGACGCAAACGCGCCGCATCGGCTGCTGCCGTGAGCCGGTCCTGTCCGCGACTGACCTCGTCTCTGGCAAACTCCACAATCAAAATCGCGTTCTTGCACGCTAATCCGACCAGCACGACGAACCCGATCTGCGTGAAAATGTTATCATCCATCCCCCGGATGTGCACGCCGGTGATCGCGGCCAGCAAACACATCGGCACGATGAGAATAATGGATGCCGGCAACGCCCAGCTTTCATATAACGCAGAAAGGACGAGAAATACGAACACGACACACAGCGGGAAAATATAAACGGCACTGTTTCCCGCTAAAATCTCCTGAAGGGACAACTGAGTCCATTCAATGCCGAACTGCGGAGGAAGTGTATCCCGGCAAATCTGTTCCATCGCTTGGATGGCTTGCCCGGAGCTAATTCCGGGCAGCGTAGCCCCGTTGATGTCAGCGGAGGGATAAAGATTGTAATGCATGACTTTATCCGGACCCGCTGTTTCCCGGATGTTCATTAATGTGCCCAGCGGCACCATGGCACCAGAATTGTTTCTGGTATAAAGCTGGCGGATGTTATCAACACTATCTCGAAACTGGGGAAGGGCTTGGCCGTTTACCTGATAAACTCGGCCTAAAAAATTGAAATCGTTAATGTAGGTTGAACCGAGATAGGTTTGGAGCGCCGAAAAAACGGAGTTAACTGGAACGTTTAAGGTTTCAGCTTTCTTTCGATCAATATCGAGATAGATCTGCGGAACATTGTACCGGTAGCTTGTATACAACCCGACTAGACCAGGTTGTTGGCTGGCTTTGGCGATGACGGCATTGGTTGCATCGTACAGTTGCGCCAGACCAGCCGACCGGCGGTCTTCTATTTCCAGGTTAAACCCACCGGCATTGCCGACTCCTCGGACCGGCGGTGGAGGAAATGCCAATACAAAAGCGTCAGTAATCTGATTCACGTTCCGGCGCACAGCCCCCAGGATTGCGTTCATGGACTGAGCCGGGTCATTCTCCCGCTCTTCAAAAGGCTTTAGTGTTGCGAACACCGTGCCGGAATTTGAGCGGGTTGTACCGTCCAACCCGGAAAACCCGCCGATCTCGACGGAGTGCTCCACCCCGGGGATCTTGCGTACAATACCGGAAAGTTGTTCCAGGACCGCATCCGTTCGTTGTAACGACGCTCCGTCCGGCAATTGTGCCAGAATAATCACATAACCCTGGTCTTGGGTTGGGATAAACCCGCCGGGTACGGTTTTGAATTCTAGTCCCGTTAAAAATAAGAGGCCGGCATAAACAACTAGTACGACCCCAGCCAAGCGCAACAGCCTGCCTACCACCCGGGAATACCCCTTGGTAGTGGCGGAAAATACGCGGTTAAACCCTCGAAAAAACCAACCAAACAGAAAATCCAAAACTCGGGCAAATAGATCCTTCTTGGCCCCCTTTTCTTTCAGAAGCATAGCCGCCAGTGCCGGGCTCAAGGTTAAAGAATTGAAGGCCGAGATCAGGGTAGACACCGCAATAGTCAATGCGAACTGACGATAGAACTGGCCGGTGATGCCGCTAACAAAGGCCGTCGGGATAAATACTGCGCTCAAAACAACGGCAATGGCCACTACGGCGCCGCCAACTTCATCCATGGCTTTGCGCGTCGCCGCTTTGGGCTCCAATCCTTCCTCAAGATTTCGTTCTACGTTCTCAACCACCACAATAGCGTCATCGACCACGATACCGATCGCTAACACGAGACCGAACAGTGAAAGGTTGTTGAGGGAAAACCCCATTGCCGCCATGACGGCGAAGGTCCCGATCAATGATACCGGAACCGCCAGTAAAGGAATAATCGTAGCCCGCCAGGTCTGTAGGAAAATCAATACGACGATCAAAACCAGAATGATTGCCTCAAACAGGGTGTGATAAACCGCTTCAACCGATTGTTGAACGAACTGGGTGGGGTCATAAACGATCGTGTATTCCAGACCAGGCGGAAAAGAGGCGCTCAGCTCCTTCATTTTGGCCCGGACCGCTTGCGACGCCTTTAACGCGTTCGACCCGGGTAACTGGAAGATGCCGAGCGCCACTGCGGGTTTACCGTCGAGACTGGAGGTAGTGCTGTAATCCTGGGCGCCAAGTTCGACATCGGAGACATCGGCAAGGTAAACGATCTGTCCATTCGATCCTCTTTTGACGACGATTTGTTTAAACTGGTCCGGGGTCACTAATCGGCCCAGCGTATTAATCGTGAGGGTAAAAGCGGTCCCTTTGGGAGCGGGCGGGGCGCCCAGTTGTCCGGCCGCTACTTGGATGTTCTGCCCTTGTACTGCCGAAACCACATCATCCGTAGTCAGCCCGCGCGCATACATCTTGTTCGGGTCCAGCCAAAGCCGCATGCTATAATCGCGCTCGCCGAAGATCTGAACGTTGCCTATCCCGGTCAATCTCGACAACGGATCCCTCACCTGGATCAGCGCATAGTTGCTGATGTACTCCTGCCCGTAGGTATTATCAGGTGAGAGCAAATGCACCACCATCATCAGGTCAGGTGACTGCTTCTGAGTGGTGACTCCAATCGCCTGCACCTCCTGAGGAAGGCGCGGCAGCGCAACGGATACCCGGTTCTGCACCAGGACTTGGTCAGTATCGACGTCTGTCCCCAGGGCAAATGTAACCGTAATCGTAACAGCCCCATTGTTGGTCATCTGCGACGAGATGTAGAGCATGTTCTCCACTCCATTGACTTGTTCTTCAATGGGTGTAGCCACGGTCTCAGCCAACGTCTCGGGATCCGCTCCCGGATAGGTCGCCGAAATTTGCACCGTCGGCGGCGCTATCTCCGGATATTGAGAGACTGGCAATGCTAAGTACGCGATTCCTCCTGCCAATACGATCAGGATGGACAGCGCCATCGCAAAGATCGGCCGGTCAATGAAGAAGTGGGAGAACTTCAAGCCGACCTCCTACAAAAGGAGTACAAGGAGTTCGAGGAGTACAAGGAGACTGCCGTCCGCACTGCTACGACTTTCAGTATCGCGTTCCGGTTCGTCATTGGTCCGTTTTTACTTGAAGAATTGGCTCGATTCGTACCTCGGTATCTCCTTGAACTCCTTGAACTCCTTGAACTCCTTGAACTCCTTGAACTCCTTGAACTCCTTGAACTCCTTGAACTCCTTCGTTTTCGCTATTGGTGCCTACCGTTACTAGGCGACCGATTTGTCATGGACGCGCTCAGCCGGTTCTTATCGTTCCCGGCGTTGACGGCGTTCTCGGCGCTCCCGGCGTTGATATGGACGTCCATTGCTAACTCTTGGGAAGCGTACTTTGTCATATCCGTCGTTTCGGCATTTACTTTAACGTTTGGCCGGACCTTACCGACGCCCTCTACGATGATTGTTTCGTCGCCTGTAAGGCCGCTCCTGACCACACGCAGACCATCCACGATCGGTCCTGTCTCCACGGTTTGATACTTCGTGAGACCGTCTGCTTGGACAACCACCACGAACTTCTGGTTTTGGTCGGTCCCTATCGCGCGATCTGCTATCAGTACCCCCTCAAACTTAGGTGTACCGGCTATTCGAACCGTACCGAAAGCACCTGGAATTAGGTAGCCGTCCAAGTTTGGAAACCGGCCACGTAACTGCAATGTACTGGTATTTGGATCGAACGTGTTACTGACGAAATCGATCACTCCTTGGTGGGGATATCCTTCCTCGGTCTCAAGGTGAAGCCAGACCGGCAGCGGTTGCCCGGCGTTTGGCCATTTTCCAGCTTTGACCGCTTGCCTGTAGCGTATCACCGATGCTTCATCGACGTAGAAATAGGCATAGATCGGGTCGATACTGACGAGTGTGGTTAGTTGGGTTGTATTCGCTGCCACTAGGTTGCCCCGATTAACCAACTGAACTCCGATGCGACCGTGGATGGGCGACCGAATCTGGGTGAAGCTTAGGTTCAGCTGCGCCGATTCTACCGAGGCTTGGTTGGCTATGACCGTGGCATCTGCTACATATTTCTGAGCTGCAGTTGTGTCGTAATCCTGCTGGGCGATCACTTTCTTGGCTAACAAATCCTTGGCGCGTTCCAGATTCGCGTCGTTTAGCTTTTGCTGAGCGATCGCTTGCTCTAACTGCCCCTTGGCCTGGTCAAGCGCTGCCTGATAAGGACGAGGATCGATTACAAACAGGAGATCGCCAAAATCAACGATGTCTCCTTCTTTAAAAGTAATGTTATCGATGTAGCCGGTGACCCGCGGTATGATGGTGACCGTATCGACGGCTTGCGTCTGAGCCGTGAAATTAAGCCATTCAACGATCTCTTTTTTGATCGGCTTGGCCACCGTCACCATCGGCGGAGGAGGAGCTTGGGCGGCCGGCTTTTGTTCGCAACCAAAGACGCCAAGCCCAGCAAGTACTAGTAACCCCTTTTTTAGAGCTGTACGGGAAATTGGGCGACAATCCATGGCGCAAGTTCGCTCTCGGGGACAGAGTTGCACCGATACCGTTCCGATGTCCATCGCAAAAGGAAGGGAAGTTTCGCTAGCGGCTGCCGAATGTACGACGCACTGCCAGGAAAGTAGACGGGAGTGGACTCAGTGGACGTAGTAGACCTGGTGAACACCGACGAAAACGGCGCCGCTAACCACGCCGTTCCGGCTTATCACCCATACGCCGTATCGCCGTTTCGCCCATTCGCCATTACGGCGTCGGCGATCCTTTTTCTTTGCCCTTGCCTTTCTCCTTTTCCGGCGCCTCGGGTCTTTGACCCTGAGAAGCGGGGCCTTTGTTCTCCCGATTTTCGGGCTTGGGTGCGCCTTCTTCCTTCTTCACCGGTTCACCCTTTGGCTCGCGTTCTTGTTGCGGTTTGTTCTCCTTCGGCGCAGCCTCTTCTTTCCTCGCCGGCTCGCTCTTCGGGCTGCGCTCCTCTTTTGGTGGGTTCTCCTTTGGCGCCGCCTGCTCTTTTTTCGCGGGTTCGGTCTTCGGAGACCGCTCTTCCTTCGGTGGGTTGGCTACCTTGGGTGCTTCTTCTTTCTTGAAGGACTCACCCTTCGGCGAGCGTTCTTCTTTTGCCGGGTTCTCGGGCTTCGGACCGCCTTCCTCTTTTCGGATCGTTTCGTTCTTTGGTGAACCTTCAGGCTTGAGCGCACCTTCTTGTTTCCGAATCGACTCGCTCCTCGGTGAAGCTTCAGGTTTCGTCGGTTCCTCCGGCTTCGGTGTTTCTATCTTTGGAGTGGTCGCCTCTTTTGGAGCTCGTTGACCCGTGGTTTTCTCTCCGACGCCAGCGCCAGGCGTGGGTTTGCTACCCTCATTACCAGGGCTCGGATTCTGGCCCGCTTTTTCCGGGTGCTGCTCGTTTTTGGGCGGCACGAAAGCACCAGCCTGAGGTGGTGTCTCTCTCCGCTCCGGTTGACCCGGCGCTGCCGGCGTCGCCGATGGCTGACCTCTGCCCCGTAACCTTTGTTCCGCGTTTCCTGGGGTTACCGCACTGTTGGGAGCGCTCCGACCTGGTAACGTTTTCTGGAAGTGTTGACCTCCCTGCTTCTGACTCCCGATCAGGTTCGGCGGCACCGTATTCCAGCCTCTACCCCCAGCACCTTCGGGTCGCTTGGCCGCCTGGGCCACCGTCGGTGTTGCCTGCGAACGTTGAGGTTGGCCTCCCGGAGGCGGGTTAAGATTCTTAGTTTCTCGAACAAATGTCGGCTTAGCCAGCGCCTGCTTCGGCGGTTGCTCTTTTGGTGGAGGATTCTGTTCGGCAAATTTCTTTCGCAGCTCTGCTTGCTCTGCCGGATTCACGTTCTTCCAGCCGTTGTCCACTTCCGCTTTGGCCAGACGCGTTTTCACTTGCGGTTCCACCTTCGAAACCGCTCGCAATTTTTCTGCGGGTGCGACTACTTGGAGCTCAGATCCTCGCACGGTCGCGCCATAGCCGGCCTGCCGATTGGAGCTAAAGACGACTTTGGTCGGTACAATTTTCTGGTTTGTCCATTGCCCAACCGTTTCCACCTTCGGACCGAAATTGTTGATGATCGTGTTTTGAATCCGGATGTTGGTGATGTTCGTGGTCTGGCGGATGATTTGGATGTTCTGAGCTGGAGGCGCGATGACCCGCAAATAACTTGGCTGGTTCCAGCTCTTGACGTTGACGAAGCTGTAAGCAGCCGGCCCGATTCCATAATAACTATCAGCCCAACCTGAGATCCCCACATTGACGCTCAGCCCGGCATCCGGCGGTAGCGGCGCCCAACCGACATAGTCGTTGCTTTGACGCCACGAAACCCAAGCCGGCGCCCATTCGTTCCCCGGTACCCAGCACCAGCCTTGACCCTCGATCCGGACCCAGCGTCCATAGTGATACGTCGCCCAACCGAAACGTTCGTTCGAATACCAGAACCAGCCGCGATCAGTCCAAACCCAGTGGCCATCGCGATAGGGACCCCAGTCACCACCTCGAGCAACGTGCGGGCAAAAGACGTACCCATAATCGCCCGTCTCGACCCAATCGCCGTCCTCCGAAAGTCGAGAATAGAAGACGCTGTAATCGTCGCGGCCGCCTTCTGATTGGGCTGCAGGTTGGGGCGCTTGAGGCTGAACTTGAGCTGGCGGGACCGCCCCTGCTTCTCCTTCCGGCACGGCTAAGAACGCAATTGTCCGGCCGTCCGTAGCGGTACCATACCCGGCGATCCAGCCGCGGTTGTTGAGTCCATAGGCCACGTCTAGCGAGGCGAAACCGGAGCCACCTAGGTTACTAGCCAGCTTATCCAGCTCCAACATCTGGCCGTTGCTATAAACGAATGCCCGTTTCTGATCCGCGCTTTCGCTGTCTCCTACCACCTCGCCCTGGTCATTGATGGCTCTGGCGAAACTTGCAGCGTCGAATCCGGGAAGAGTCCCCAAGTCGCGCGTTGAGTTTTTGCGATAAAGGAATGCGTGCGGCGTGCCTTTCGAAGTCTCGGCGTCACCGACCACTTCGCCGGATTTGTTAATGGCCAGCGCTTCACTGTTGGTCCCACCTAAAGTACCGATATCTTTGAGATCCCCGCCGGGCGACGCCAATACGAAGCCATGGATTTCGCCCTGATCCGTGTCGGTTCGGCCGGCCACCTGTCCTGCATCGTTAATTGCGTACGCAGTCCGGAACGCGTTCGAGTTTTGGGCAACATCGATGTTAAGATCTTTTACGCCGCCACCATCGAATAGCGCCGGTCGATGATCATCCGTCGCGTTCTGGCTGTCGCCTACAGCCTGCCCAGAATTATTTATCCCGAACGCTTCACTGCTGACACCACCATCAAGGGACCCCAGGGCTTTAATGCCGCCGTCTTTGGTGTAGATGAACGCGCTTAAATTCCCATTTGCATCCTGGCTATACCCAACGACTTGATCGGAGCTATTGATCGCACAGGCTGCATTCATTTGGCCCCCGAGAGACCCGACTTCGCTTGAGGACCCGTTATTTTGGGAATAGAGGAACGCTTGATACTGGTCGCCCTGAAAACTGTACCCGACAACGTTGCCACTATCGTTCAAACCAAGAGCTGAGCTGTCGTAACCCGCCGGGGTGGGCAAACCGATAATTTTATAGTGATCCTGGGCTGAGACCGGCGCGATGAGCGCCAAGGTCAGCGCGAAGCAAAGCCCGGCTTCCCGAGCGGAATTGAGCAAATAGTGAAGGCGAGAAGGGTGCATAACGACGACAAGAAACAGATCGAAGGGTTAGAAACTAAAGTCGCGCATCGAGCTGGATCGATGCACTTGTTCTGTGACAGACATCTGAGCCTTTAGACTCCTGGACGTCCGTTTTTCTTCAACCGATTCCTGGGGGAGGGCGAGCCAGGCGAGGCGCTTTTCGTTCTCCCGACTTCGCTCAGTGACAGAGCTGTCAACTGCGCCGACTTTTACCTTGGCCCGTATCAATCGGTGCTCCAAGACCAAAATCCGGCTGCACCTCTTCGCCGGGCTGACATTCCAATCGGTAAATTCGCTCCCGGCGCGTTGGTCTCAGCTTGCGCACAAAACGCTTCACCGACTCGTAAGAATCACTGAACCCGTTTTCCTCAACCAGGTCAACCGACGAGCGCCCTGGATTATCTACTCCCTGGGACCGCAATGGAAAGTGCGTAAAGTCGTGATAAGCAGATGCACCGATGAGCAACGGACTTCATACGCTTAAGGGGGCTTACATTTCCTGATGCTTAAGGACGAATTCGACTTCGTGGCTCATCCCGGCGTAGAGCCACGTGGACAGCCAAACGGCACCTGCCAATATCAAGACCAGAACGGCGAATTGCCAGATTTTCATCGCTTCCATTGAAACCCCCAGCGAATTCACCATGCCTTGAAGCGATTTCAAGCAGATGTTCGCTAGGTGACGGAAAATTAACAGTCCCCATTGGGGTCGGATCTTCAGAGCTAAGCCACCGCAGGACGTTGTCGTCCCGCTTCCAGCATCGCCGGCGGAGGTCGCAATACTCCAGCGTTCGTCGCCATCACGCCAGACGGCGCAAGTGTCTTTGTGAGTAAAGATGCTCACAACACTATTTCGGTTATTTCCACCCAAACGCTGACAGTAACGAATACCATTAAGGTGGGCAAAGGGCCTGCGGGTCTGGCTGTTAGCCCCGATGAATCCCAGCTTTACGTTATCGCTCGAAACGGATGTTAGTCTTTCAAAGATCGTCGAGCGGATCATTCTCGGACCATCGTTGTCATCACCACTGGCGCGCGGTACCGTCCTAAGGATGCTGGAGGCACTTGGTAGACCAGAACTCAAGGATCGCCTTAAGTCTTCAAGCATCCCGTCCGGGCAGGCGGAGGCGCCTATCGCGTCTTCTTCAATGGGGACCGTGAATTTTCCGTAACCTGGCGAATATCTGCTTGAAATCGCGTCAAGGCGTGATGAATTCGCCAGGATTTTTAGGGAGGGAAGCGATGAAAATTTGGCAATTCGCTGTTCTGGTCTTGATTTTGGCATGTGGAATTTGGTTGGCCACATGGTTCTATAACGGAATGAGCCACGAAGCCGAGTTCGGGCTCAAGCATCAGGAGATGGAAACCCCGCAAAGGGTCGGATCTTAATAAAGCAGAGGCCGCTCTAGAAAAGACTAGAGCGGCCGTTCAGCCTTAGGCTCAGTTGTCGAGACGAATGCGGGTTAGCTACCCGGAACTGGGATCACGATTACCTGAGACCCGCCGTCGTTAACGTACGGTATGACGTCATAGGTTGGATACGGGTCGACCGTGACGACGCACTGTTGCTGACCGTTATCTTCGTTCAGGTCACTGATAGAGTCTAATTTAACGAGGGTCGTTAACCGCGATTTACCTGCTGGGATCACAACTTGTACCAAGTGGCTCATTGTGGATGGATCCGTTTTCGCATGATCGGTAACTCTGAGATAAACCGTGAGAGCCTGACTGATGTCGCCTGTTCGATCAATTATGAAGGTGGTTGACACTTCTTTAGACGAATAAACTAAAGGCGACGTTCCCCGTTGTAAACGTATCTGGGGTAAGGCCGGGACGAAGAGAGCTCCGTGCGGACTCATAAAACCAGTCACGATCGGGATCACTTTACCGGTAACTAGGTCAGTTCTGACCAGGGTACCGTCACTGTTGCTGGCCGAAAAAGCGGCGTTAGGTGGGACCGCATTGCTGGTCACCGCATACACTGTGTTCGCGCTGGTATCAGCGACGTAGATGGTGCCGTGAGTTGCTGAAGGAAAGACGGTGTCGTCCACCATTACCTGATTCGCTGTGCCATCGCTGAGATGCAAGCGGAAGCCTACCTGATTAGGAAAACCGGGTCCCCTGAGGAAAATGAGATCGCCATCGTTTTGGCTATCGAGTACCAAATCACCCGAAGGATCAAGTGTCAGGGAGTCGGGATCAGACTGCGGTGACACAGTCGGCTTACCGGTCGTGACGTCGGTCAAGGTCGCATTTCCTAGAAGCACGGGTGCAACGTAAATCTTATTTCCAACGATGGTTGCTTTGACGATTGATGGATAGATGTTTTGGCCCTGAGCATTGAGTTTAGGGTTGGATGCGCTCAGGAACGCCTGGTCATTGACGAAGACCACATCGTCGTAGCCGCCCCCATGAAGGGGGGCATTCGCGTAAACATAATTCTTCAACGTCCCGCTGGGGAAATCAATGCGTGTGAGCGCGGGGTTGCCATCCTGGTTTCGAAGCGCCCAAAGACTGGTATCGAACGGATTGTATTTAAGACCGTCGTTTGAACCGGCGATTTCGTAAGTCCGGATAGGCGTGCCGGTGGAGGAATATTGAATGATGTTACTGTTCCCGGAGCTGCCATCCGGTGCGGCATTATTAGTATAGGATACAAAGATATAACCGAGGTGTTCGGCGATCGAATCGGGATTGGTGAACGCGGCAGGAGGCGGTGCAAACACTGAAACGCTATAGTCCGGATTGACCGAGGTCGGGGCGGCTCGGAGTTGCTGGTAGGACACAGCTGATAGAGCTGCCAAGCATAGAACCGAGGAGATGATTCTGGTTCTGGCGTATGGAACCTTCTGTGTTTTCATAGAGCTAGATTAGGTGTGAGGTTGCCGGCGTTTGGCCTTGGCGGGAGCAGTCGAAGATCCCTAGCATCAACAACACCTATTCCCGCCTAAACAGGCGAGCCGACAACGACAGCTACTACTAAATCACCTGAATTACAGAAAATCTAGTATTTGTGGCATTTTTAGCGTAAAATTTGCGTAACACGAGGCCGCCTTATTGAGCTGGGCGATGCATTCCAAAAGACATGGTCGCTAGTCGGAGATCGAGTGTCAGTGAATAGACTAGCGCGGCGTTGCCAGGGATTTACCCGGGCAATTAACACTACTATTATGGTCGCGTATTAGTTGCTAGAACGTGGATCGTTAATCCAATCGTGGAAGTAGTGTTCCGATTTGCCGGACGCCATGAAGAAACTAATTGTCACGGCGGCAGCGATTCTTTCCTTAGTCCTCCCTGTCCGGGCGGCGGACATGGAGACCTATGGACCGGACAACCCAAGCGGGACTAAAACGGGGTACATGGTCAGCAAAGTCGATGGCAAAAGGCGCCGCATTACGATCGCCAATTTTGGGATCGAAGACGCTCAACCAGGGCGGCAGTTCGGTCAATATCTTGCGAGCGCCGGATATAATTCAGGGCAAGCGGAAGCCGAAAGTTGGCAAGAAGCGTGGCACCGCTACCCGGACGATAGGTTTTTTCCACGCTGTTTTGCTCAAGAAGCCAAGAATGCGTACATGCAAGCGACAGAAAAGATCCCTAGAATCAGCACCCTGGAAGAATACAATCAGCTAACACCAGGAGCACTCTTTCGGTGGAGCGAGGGGAAGTTATACCGCGCCCACGTGAAGCCTGCACGCACCACTGCCTCGCCTGCTGCTAATCCTTGAGGACAACAAAACGACGCACTCGGCCAGGCACAGGTTTGGCTTCCTCCACGCAAAACTGCGATAGTCCGTGTTCCTGGAACAAGTGGTTCAAAGCGCCCTTGGTGAGAAGGGTTAGCCCCTCAATGTTTCGTCTTGGCAGAACAAAACTAACGGCAACCCAAGCAGGGGACCGTCTTCGCGGCATGTCGCGCGGTGACCGCTCGCGAGCCGCCGGGGCGCGATAGGAGTTTTTGTCGATCTCCTTCGGATCGAGCTTCGGCCGCTGGGCCCTCTGCTCAGCTCGCTCCTTACGAGTCAGGGGAATCGCAATCGTATCCCGAGCGATTGCGTTACCTAGACGCTGAAGCCCTTAGTGTTCGTGCATGCGATCTCTCGAATCTTTGTAATCCACCAGCGTCGTTAGAAGAAGCCAGCGTTGCCTCAGCCGTCTGCGACATTGCTCGTGCCGGTTTCGCACGCGTCGCTGGCGTGAAACTTTGGAGCCGAACCGGATCCTTGCCGGAGGACGATGTCATGGTGTGCCTTTAGGATAAGATTCCGAATTCATAGGCGTTCCGGGCCGTTGATTCCACGCCGAAATTCGTCGCCATCCTTCCATTGCTTGATCGTCAAGATATTTCGCCGCTCCAGTTGCCGATCGAGCTACTTGCGGAAAGCACGCCCTATGCCGTTTCAAGATCAGGATCTCACCCAGTGGCGGCATTAAATCCCCTACTGCGATATATCGATCACCGTCACCGTTCCGTCATTGGAATTGGCAACGTAGAGGGTCTTTCCGTCGGGGGAGCTTTGTGCCCAAGCAGGGTAATTACCCACGGTGATCAGTTTTCCGAGAACTTTTCCGGCTCTAACATCAATCATCCCGACCTGGTTGTTAGGTCTGGTCGATCGTAAGTTGTACGAGTATGGCACGTACAAGAACCTTCCATTTGGCGTCAACGCAGGCTGCCCCAAGCGTAAGGTGGCGTAGATGCCCGGCACGGCTAAAATTTTTCGGGTTATCACTCCATCGGCGGCGTTGCACACCGCCAGATAATTCTCCTGATCCGTGATATACAGTTCGGTGGAGCGGGTATTGCTGACCATTCCATAAGGATAAAAGATGTCTCCCGCCGCGCCGACGGAAGTAGAAACTCCACCGGTCGCCGTATCGATGAATTGGACGAACCCGGTTCCGACGGAATTAAGTATATCGGCTTGTTTTCCGTTCCTAGTAAAGAGCACCGCAATTGGCGCTCCCTTACTGTCGATCCTTTGCTTGAGCTTGTTGGTGGCGGTGTCAAACACGGAAACGGCGCCCTTAATTCCACGGGCTTGGTCGCCGAAATCCGTCACATAAAGCTCTGTTCCGTCCGGTGTCACCGCTAACCCCTGCGGTGATCTACCAGCGTCGAGTGTTGCCGTGATCGGATAGTTGGGCTGCGTTGTATCGATCACTGAAACGGTCCCAAACCCAGTAGCATTGGAAACATACAAGGTTTTCCCATCTCCACTGAGTGTTAGATAATAATCAGCATACAGACCCGCGATGGTTGCCTTGACGTTGTAGTTATTGGTGGCGTCAATCACGGTCACATTATTGGATATTCCATTAGCGACGTACACCGTGCCGCTATCGGGACTGACGGTGATACAAACCGCATCCGGCTGTGTGGTCACGGTTGCGATCACTTTATTTATTGGAACACCGACGTTGGCGGCCGAGGCCGGTTCCGTCTGAGCTAGGCAGGAGGAGACAACCATCAGGAGCATATCCAACGTCAACATCGGCAAAGCCCATCGACGAGCCGTCGGTACAAATAGAATCGGTTTAGCAAGCATACTATTGTCGTCAGGACAGATCGGTTCAGCTCTCCTTCGCTAACCGATGGTTTAAAGGCGTTCCGTTTCCCGGTCCTCGCTAGATATGCCGGTTGGCTACGGGGCTCGCTTCGTCAATGCCCCGATGCGGTACTACATGCAATTGACAAGCTCACTCGCTAATATCGACCACCGAAACCGTGTCGTCGGCTTCATTGCTTACATACAGATAATGGCCATCCGGAGTCGGCGCCAGATACATCGGGAAGGCACCTACCTTGATCGGGGAACCCACCACTTTTTTGGAGGCAGTATCTACCATGGTCACCGTGCCTCGGTACGTATCCGGCACGTACAAAAACTTCCCGTTCGGGGTAACAACTGGATTATAGATCTGCCGCTCCGTCGTTTCTCCAGGGAAGATGTGAATTTTCTTCTCTAACGAACCATCCGCCGCGTTAAAGGCCAAAACGAAAGTAAACGGGTTCGACGCGTACAAAGTGCTTCCATCCGGGCTAATGGTGAGTCCAGTGGGCTGCCCGGTGAAATCCGCGGACCCAATTCCGGTCTGTACGATCGTCTGCGAGGCAGTGTCGATCTTACAAATATACCCGTGGCCCATCCCACGCAGACTTAGCGCATAAACGTATTTTCCGTCCGGGGAGAAACGGACTTCCTCGGGATCACCACCCGGTTTGAATACGTTTAGGAGCACTAACGAATTCGTATTAATGATGGAGATAAATCCGCCATAAAACGGGTAACCGGAACTAGCAACGTAAAGCTGTTTGCCATCCGGGCTGACCGCGAGACCCTCCGGAAAATAGGAAATCACGTTGAACTTGTAGAGCACGGTCTTGTTTATGGTGGAAATGACAGACACCGAGTGACTACCGGTGTTGCTGACATAGGCGAGTCCGCCGTCCGGACTAATCGCCACGTGGGTTGGCGTGTTCCCTACCGGAATCGTTGCGATTACGCTGTTAGTCGACGTCTGTATTACTGAGATGGTGTAACTATGCGAATTAGGGACGTAAACTTCATCCCCTTTCGGAGTTGTGGCCAAGCTCAAAGGGAAGACCCCGACCGACACAGTTGCGACTACCTTGTTCTTAGGCAGACTATTTTGAGGCGTTAGACGTTCTGCCGGTTCCTGGCCTGCACCGGGCGATACTAGGAGAGCACTGGCGCCGATTACTGTAAAAGCCAGTACGGGTAGTGCCGGATTTCTGAGCTTTCTCATAGGCGAGAGTTTCTAACCGGATGGTTGAGATCGATTTAGGAGCAAACACTAACGCGACCTGGTTCGTCGCATTTGTAGTGAAAGTGGTAGTCTACTCGTTTCCTATCGTCAAGTTAATGTCCTGTTACCTTAGGTGAGCAGTCAGCTGGTTTTAGGATTCTGACATTGGCGACCTCCGAGACCCGCCGTAGCGCCGAAGCAGCACTCGCCCGAACGCTTCAAGCGCTTGTTCGCGCCGTTCATCTGAAAAACGGTGCCCTCCAGGTTTGCTGGCTGATGCCTCCAGGAGCCCTCAGCGAACACCCACCCCGTGATGAGTTTAAGCCCGGCGAAGATCCTGAAGAACGGTCCAAGAAAACGCTCAAATACATCGAGCTGCCAGAAGAAGTGCGCTGGGGCGACTACGGATTCCACGAACTCGTCGCCCGCGGTCTGGCCCGCTCCGCAATGTTCCATATGGAACAGAAGCGGCTGCTGCTCGAGTACCTGACGCCAGCTGAGATCGCGGAGTTCGATGTACCGATCAACTGGAAACTGGTTGACTCAAAAGGGGGGGATCCAAAGTTCGGGGCACCGAAGCGCATAGCCTACCGGCGGTTTGCCGAAAGCAAGGGGATCGATCCGGATAATGAGGAGGCAGTGAGCGAATGCATTCCGCAACGAGGTGTGGCGACGATTCCAGGAGAAGGAAGAAATGTGGACACAGGCAAAGGCGACTGAAAAGGGGGGCAAAGCTGGCTCACTCTGGAATTTTAGCGTGACCTTAGTGTGAGTAATTTGGCGCAACAGACAGCGAATGGTGTTATCGAGCTTGAGCTAAGTCCTTCATGAGATGGGGTTTATCGATGGAAGCCGGCAACCGGATTCGAACCGGTGACCTGCTGATTACAAGTCAGCTGCTCTACCAGCTGAGCTATGCCGGCATCTGGCAAGACAAGGCCCAGAGGTTACCGGCGTTTCCTCACCATCTCAACCGGATTTTTCGGTTGCGCTAAGGCTACTCCTGGTCCTAGGGTGCTCTCGGTAGACCGGCTCCTTAATCGTATACTTAGTCGTATACTCAACCGCCAGGTTCGCTTGGCGTTTTCAGTTGGTCGCCCTGGTATAAACCATGCTGGTCAACACCCGATGATTGCGCCAGGTACAAACTTAAAGGGAAGATCGGATGTTCCGCTCATCCTGCATTGCCACATTCCGAAAACCGCTGGAATCACGGTCAGTGCCGGCTTGAAACGATCGTTTGAGCTTTGCCACATCCATCATTATCATCCTGATCCGCTGTATATCTTGACGCCAGAGGTTTTGGAGGACCTGCTGGAAATCAATCCGGCCTTACTATCCATCTCCTCCCATCACTTAAGAAGCTTTCCGCTCGGCGTCGGCGGTCGGCCGACATTCCTCGTCACTTTCCTGCGGAGACCAGAAGACGTTTTTGTCTCGCAACTAAGGTTCGTCCAGCGCGAGTTTTCATTTTTATCGGCTGAAATTAAGAGTGCTTGGCCAAGACATACGCCGGGATTGCCTCTCCGCGAACTAGCCCGCCAATACCTGGACGGAGTCGCAGCTTTTCAAGATTACTGTCCGCAGACACGTTTTTTCTGTAATCCCACGGCTGCAGCCAAGCTCGGATTTGGAGACGGCCACAAGTACGGTGCGGCTTCATATGAGATGGCCTCTTCGATTCTGAACGGATTCCATTTTGTCGGGATCGTTGAGGAGATGAAGAAAAGCTTAGAAGTACTAACCGACCTGCTTTTGGCCTGCGGAATCAGGGCGTACTTTGATTTGCGGCTAAAGTTGAATAGCAGTCAGGCCAAGGCCAGACCAGCCTGGCTCACTCCCGATGACGAAGTAGGGCGGCGCGTGCTGGAAGCCAGCGCCAGTGATCGCCTGTTGCACGAGGAATATCGCGTAAGCCTGCTAAAATCACATTGCGACCTTCGAAAGCGGCGATGGTTGGGATTTAAGCCGGCGGCGACCGACGCCAAGCAGGCATTTGGCATCTCCTGGCGTACTGGGACCAGGTCCTTGGCCAATTCGGCGCAGCTTTATTTTTCGAGACAAACCGATCACACTGAGAAGCCGTTCACAACCCCGCTTTGTTCCGATCTACTAGAGTTGCGGGCGGCCAAACCGGTCGCGGATCAGATGAAGGTTCCCGGTTTGGTCCACTAATCTCCGGCAGCAGCAAGCGAGAAAGCAAGTGGACGAGTCGCTTATGGCAGGAGGCAGAAACCTGGTGTCCTGTCCCATAAATAACATGGCTTTCGCCTTGCCGGCGGCCCATTTTGATCGCAACGAAAGCCATGTTATTTATGGGACAGGACACTCGTGGTTTAGACTGTTCGACCGCTTCCCCGGGGCCGTTCGCCACATTTTCTGTTGCCCAGACCAAACGAATAACCGAAAGCCTTACGATAACAACCAGCAGCATTCTTGTTCGGGCCAGTAAGACGCCTTCCTCGTTCTTCGAACGTTGTCCCAATGGTCCTTGGCCAAACCATGCAGCTCGGAAAACTGCCCTTTGCTACTCAACAATGGACTGTCATTCAGTGTCCTGTCCCATAAATAACATGGCTTTCGTTGCGATCAAAATGGGCCGCCGGCAAGGCGTGAGAAGCGGAGCATATCTAAATCGATACGTGACCGACGAGCAACGCAGCCGCCGGCCCATTTTCATCGCAACCCTCCGGGCCGTGGCCAGTTGGCTGTTTTTCCGCGTTGCTCGCTCCTTACGTATCAATCTAGATATGCTCGTCGCTCGCGCCTTGAAAAACAGCCAACTGATCCGGCAGCTGCCGGACGAAAGCCACGTTATTTATGGGACAGGACACCTAGCAACAGAAACATGAGCTCTCAAAGACCACCGGTGGCGCCTCTCATTTTACATTGCCATATCCCAAAAACAGCCGGGACAACCATCAGCGCTGGATTCAGGAACACGTTCGAATTTTTCCATCTTCATCATTACCATCCTGATCCATTCTACATTCTAGGGAGAGAGACGTTGGAAAGCCTTCTTGAGATCTTTCCCGATCTGCGATCGATCTCTTCGCATCACTTAAGGAGTTTTCCTTTGAGCGTCGGCGCTCGGCCAACGTTCTTAGTAACATTTTTGCGGAGACCGGAAGACGCCTTCATTTCGCAACTCAAATATGTACAGCGCAATTTCGGGTCTCTGCCCGAACCGATGCGTCGTTTGTGGCCCGAGGAAGCCCCTCACTTAACCCTCAGAGAACTAGCCGAAAAATACCTGGACGAAGAGGCAGCCATCCAGGATTTGTGCCCTCAGACCCGGTTTCTCTGTAATCCAGAAGCTGGGGATTCATTTGGGCTCTCGGATGGCAATCGGAAGGGTTTGAACAGCTATGAGATGGCTCACCATATCTTAACCGGCTTTCACTTTGTCGGCATCGTGGAGGAAATGAAAAAGAGCCTGGAAGTACTGGCAGATCGGCTGCTGGAGCGGGGAACGAGGGTTTATTTCGATCATGACCTGAAGCTCAACACAAGTCGTGAAATTTCGACTCCGGAGTGGCTTACACCGGAGGACGAAGTGGGACAACGGGTGCTAGCCGCAAGTGAAAATGACCGGCTCCTCCATGAATATTTTCGAGAGGAACTACTTGAGTCTCACCGGGACCTCAGAAAACGCCGTTGGCTGGGATTCGGGCCGGCAGTAGTAGATGCTAGAGAAACCTTCAGTAATAGCTGGCGCGACGGGGTCCGATCATTGATCACTTCGGCTCACCTCTATTGGTCAAGGAAGACGGACCATATTGAGCAACCAATCACCCCGGTGCTCAACTCCGATCTGCTGGAAGCGCGCGCAGCCGAGGCAGTCGCTGACCGTCTGTATTCCGGCGAGCTCGTAGCAGAGAAGAAGGACATCCTTCTTTTCTAACGAATGCCGGATATTTCCCATAGCATCGCCCGGGAAATCCCCTCCGGCAGCAGCCAAAAAGGCGGTGCACAGAGAGTTCCCAACACGTCACTGACCGGATCTGGGAGGAATCGTCCAAACCGCTGCGCCAGCCGCATCCGTTTGTTGAGCCACCAACGCGCATCAGGACACGCTAATAGATATTGATAGTGACGAATGATCTCATCCGGCGAATGCCGGCGGACAACTTCACACAGTTCTTCCCAGCGCCGGAGTCCGCCCGTTCCCGTCTTGTGTTGGCGATGAATCCGATAGCGTGACAGCAACTGATCACACCGCTGAAAACGGCAGCGTTTGGCTGCTCGGAGAAACCAGTCCCAATCAAACGCATAGTGAAGAGATTCGTCGAGCGGACCCACCAGTTCCCAAGCTGTGCGCGTAAAGAAGACGCTGGGTTGATCAAGAAAATCGGTAATCTGCAGTCGCTTTGCGTCGAAAGGTACCGCCGACCGGCGTTCGACCCGGCTCGTACTGTCTTGGAACAACTCGCAGCCGCCATAAAAAACAACCGCCTCATTAACGTGCGCTGCCAAGGCATTCGCGACCGTCGATAGAGTATCGCCCCAGTAGAGGTCATCGCTATTGAGCCAGCCGAACACGTCGCCACGCGCACGCTGGAAACCGCGATTAATGGCGTCGGCCTGTCCATGGTCGGGTTTCGATTGCCAGAAAGCGAGGCAGTTTGCTCGCGCCTGGATCACGGCAAAGCTCTCGTCCGTGCTGCCGCCATCCATGACAATGTAGTCCAGGTTCGAGTAGTCTTGAACGAGCACACTGTCGAGTGTTTCAGCCAGGAAGCGACCTTGGTTCAGCGAGGGCGTAACGAT
>CAVXLD010000002.1:0-101139 GCA_963762565.1 uncultured Verrucomicrobiae bacterium
GAAAGCCAGGCAAGCAACCCAAAAGCGACATCCTCTTGACGGCGTTCCAGGCTGGGAACGAGTGACCAAAGCACAACTCGAGGCCGAGAACGCATGGCGCTACCGGTTCGCGTTCCTGTACCCGAGAGTCGATAAGCGAGGCGCTCGCCAGTCACCCGCCTCGACGTTGCCGTTTATGTCGGCATAAGGAACGCGCAACCCACACAGCAAGCGAGACGCGGGGCAACCCTAATACGGCTGATACATTGAAGTGACGCTTTAGGGGATAGGTAGCACCCTCTGCGGGGTTCGATGGGTCTTCCTGACACGTCATCGACCGCGGTGACAGTCTGAGCGCGATATTTTTGCACATTTTTGCGTGTTTTTTGGGGTCCGACGACGACACGGGAAGGCGGATTTTGCCTACTGTGGCGGACTGGTTTTGGCCAGAAACGGAATTCTACGATGTGTCGATCCTCCGACGTCGACTCGACATTTTCGCCCTTTCCAGAGTGAAGACCTACCCTTACACCGACATTTCAGACAATGAGACTCGCGACCTTTACCGCCAATACCGCGACACGATCACCGACCGCGACGGACTTGCCGAGGCACTTAATCCAACCAACCGCGTCTCTGAGCTTACCATTCGCGGTCAGTTCGTAGCGGCTAACAAGAACCCCCTGCGGTACGCCGTCGATCACAATCTCTCATGCTATTCGAATTACAAGTGGGCGATTAACAAAGAGTTCTTCTCTCTCTTGATTAATCTGCCGTCCGACGATTGGAGACCGCAGAATTAGCGCCCAGATAATTCACTAAAGCCGTCGTCAGAGACTGTCGCTCGCTGTGTCCGTGTCGAGGAACTGTCCTATTGACACAGAGCGTACCAGGTCGTTTCTTTCGAAGTCGCTCAGAGCGCCTTGACTAAGGCATTCCTTCTGACCCCTTGCAACACGGAGGTCCTGAAGCCTCAGAAATCTCGAAGCAGGTCGTTTGGCGACGAATCGTCCTAAACCCCTCGGGAGAACCAATGAAAATCCGCTCAGTAGTCGCCCTAATGGGATTGGCAATCAGCTTTGCTGTGCCAGCCTTTGCCCAACACCCGCCGCACGCAGGACACTTCGTGACCTCGACCCGCCGGGCTCAACGTTTACCGTGCCTTCGGCCATTACCGCGGCGGGAGTGGTCCTCGGATCTGCCAGCGATTCAAGCGGTGCGCAGCGCGGCTTCCTGCGCAATGCTGACGGCAGCTTCACTACGTTCGACCCGCCGGGCTCCACACTCACCACGGCTACAGCCATCAATCCCGCGGGAACGCTCACTGGGGCCTACAACGACGCGGCGGGCGTGACCCACGGCTTCATGCGAACCGCAGGGGGGGCCTTCACCAGCTTCGACGCGCCGAGCGGTGTCATACTCAACAGCATCTACCAAATTGACGGCGCTCCGCCAAGCATCAACCCATCGGGGGCGATCGCAGGAACGTACTCCGTTTATATCCCGAGCTCACCGAGCACGGCTTCCTGCGCGAGAGGAACGGCACCCTCACCACGATCGATGTCCCCGGCTCGACATTCACCGAAGTCCTAGCGATCAACCCGGCGGGAACCCTTACAGGAGATTTCAATACCACGACCGTCCTCTTCCATGGTCTGCGGCTTGACGGGACCTGCATCACGACTAATTTTCCCGGCATCCCCGTCTGCATCAATCCGGCGGGTACGACCGCAGGAAATTACGTTGACGCAAGTAACGTGCGCATGGCTTCGTGCGGGCCGCGAACGGAACCTAACCACTTTCGACATCCCTGGCTCCCAATATCTCCAAGTCTACGCGATTAACCCCGCAGGCACGCTCACGGGATACTATGCCACCCCCACTTTCTACGGCTTCCTGCTGGCTCCCAACGGGCCCTCACCACGATCGATGTGCCAGGCTCCACTGGGACGGCAGGCGCGGCTATCAACCCGGCCGGCACAGTCGCGGGAATCTTTTTCGACGCGGCGGGCGTGACCCACGGCTTCTTGTTTTTCACAGACTGAGCAGGGCGCGACACTTCCACCCCTGGTAGAAAACTGCCGGTCCTCTTTTCACGTCATCGGTCGCGGGTGGCTTACACAGCCTTCGCCTTAGCTCGCCAACGCGCTTGGCGCTCATTGGATGCCTTGCGGACGCGTTCAGTTGCTCGGGCGACAGTGAAGCGCAGGCGATTGTGGATCGATGGAGGTTTGACTGGCTTGACCGGCTCAGCACCACACGCGCCACCATCAGCATCGTTCTTACCGGCGAGGCATGCCTCGAATTGCCTGGAAGCTTCCGAGCCTCTCTACGTTCCAGCTGGCGAACGGTTGGCTCGACAGGTTCGTCACTCACGGCAACGTTCAACGAAGCCAAGGCGATGCTCAGTGCTAATTCTCGCGGCCTTGAATCGATGACGCTTTGGTCGTTTCCTGACCTTCGCGGTAATGCCGAACATCTCAGCGATAAAGCGGAAGTGTCCCAAAGTCTTCGAGTCGATCTGGTCTCCAGTGAGGTAATCGAGAAGAAAGTTAATAATGCCGTCTCGGCGTTCCTGACTGAGGCGAATTTCCTCCTTGCTATGCGGATCACTCACTACTTCCGCGCAATGTCAGCTAATAATGCGGTAAGAGTTGACACTCTTGTTGGTGGTATGAGTCAAGCACTCAGCACGATTAACCAGCTGGCAGTTGAAGCGGAGAGAGATCCGCGCACCGTCGAGCTCACGCTTACACGAAACGATTAACCTCTTTGCACAGTTGCATAGCGCAAGACGACCGCAGTCTCTCTATTCCAGGGATGAGGCAAAGAAGATACTCGCCGAAGCGCTCCGCGAAGCTGCCGAGAAGTACTCAAACTCCTAACAACGAAAGAAGGCATGGAACAAGAAGCATATACGATCACGCGGCACGATGTTACGAATAACAAGGTCGAGACGCGAACGATCACCCCGCTACCCCAACCAGAGCAACGTTTTGCCAAACCGGAAACGCCCACGGTCGAAGAATTACGCGAAGCGGTCAACGACCTCGTCGCAGATATCGAAGGAGCCGGATCCAACTATGAAACCGTGTCGGCTGATTTGGACAGCTTTTATGCTTCTCACAAAGCTTTGGAGAAGCGAATCTCTGAGCTAAGAGCAGAACTCACACAGGCTGAGCAGGAGTTAAGCGGCCTACGTTTGGAGGGCTCACCCGCGGAAGGCTACAAGCGGTTTATCGTCGAGGCAGAGACAAAGGTCTCGGGAATTGCGCGGCAACTGATCGACAGATTTTCCACCGATCGAGCACGCGATAAGTTCGACACCGAATTTTCAAGACTGTCTCCAACGACGCAAAAAGACTTGCAGATCTCGATCCGGTTGAAACTGGAGCGATTTGCTTCGCAGTTCTACGCCAAGTTAGGGCAGCGGAATTTCAACGCGAGCATTGAACAGGTTAAGAGCCGAGCCTCCGAGCTCCTCCGCGACCTTCAAACGATCCTTGCAGAGAATTTCAAATGAATAGCCACTCACGATTAGATCTACTATCAAAGTCAATGGCACGAGCTGCCAAGCGCGCGGAAACGTCGCAAAGTCTCGCCTGCCCCCACTGTGGGGAGCCTCTACCCGAGGGATGGCGCCCGATGACGTAACTGGCGTCAGCGATGATAACCAGGACGAGGACAACGAAGGCGATAACGCGGATGGAGCCGATCAGGACGTTGCCGACTACGACAACCGGCGGATTACTCGCTTGAATAATCTGGCTAAGAGCTTGGCGGCAGCAACAGAAAGAGCAAAGAGATAATTTAACTTTGTCGGCATGGCGTCCGTCGAGATGGCGGAACCGCTACAGTCATAGCGAATGCAACACCGACACAACTGCCAGCGGCATGATGTTCGCAGATAGAGGCGGAATAGGCACTTCTAAGCCGTTTGAAACACGCTGGCGACTTTTTTATAAGCCTAACCTAACGTACAGGACCGGGCGTCAGTGATTGGTGCAATAACCCCATGAGATCGCTCCGTGGTTCACGCCAAACAATTCTCCATTGAAGCACTGAACGAATGTTCCATACCGCGCGTTAATCGTTATGGTGCGAACTGTTTCTCCCTCATCTCCCACGTTGGAAAGTATAAGGTAATTACTGGTTTTCGATACAACGGTCCACGTTTCATTTGTGATGGTTTCCAAGCCACCTCCTGCGATGATTAAATCCGCAGTTTTGTCGTGCAGGGTGATTTTCCAGACGCTGGGAGCTTCATCGGGCGTAATATCTGCTCGCTCTAGAATCTCTGAATCCTTGTATAAAATCTCCTTTTTTTCGTATCCAGCAACGGAGTAGGTCTGAAAGACACATGTTATAGGCCGATCAAAAGAAATCGGATCTTTCTGGCGCTGAACGTATGGTCCTTTGAATTGATACTTCGGTCGATCTAGGTCGGAGGTATCTCCGCAAGCCCGAGGTGAAATCTCAGGCGTGATCGCTAATCCAAGGATCATGGTAAGAATGTAGAGGAGGTATTTCATTGTAGCGTCAGATGCGAGGAAGAGACCATGGCGACCGTCTGCCGAAGCAAGTCTTTGACTAAAGCCACTGATCAAGACCACGGTCGCCCTGTCAGTGTGGTGACGAGCGATGACCGTCGTGCCGGTAACGGTTGCACCTGCTCCCATCGGCGTGATCGTGCCATTGGTGAATGCTCCAACAGCTTCGGAGCTTTTGCCGTGTGATTCTACTAATACGGCGTCAGCGCCAAGTTTCTTGGCGGAATTTGCCGCATCCTCTACCGCGTCTGAAAACCGGCCGTGGCTAGTTTCCTCGAGAAATCCGACGACTGCGTAGGCTCTGGACGGGTATCCGTAATAAACCGGTACAGCGTACTGAGAATCGACGAATGCGCCAGGAGAGGTCGGCCACTTTATCTTGTTGTCCGACATAAGGATGAAATTCGTGAGACGCACACGCGCAAAGGAGGAATAGGCACGCGCACAGGAGGGAGAACGATTTCATGATAATGATTGCGCAAGTCGTCCTAGCAGACTTTCTTCATGGCGACGAGAGGAAATCAAAGATGGGGCAGAAAGCGAAAAGGCGACCACCTTTCGATGACCGCCCTTTGTTGCTTCGTTGCCTTGCGCGTGTTGCTATTCCTTACATATCGTCAAGAAAGCATTGACGTCGAGCGGAGCGCGGCAATGTCTGTGCTGGTTATTTGTTTGTTGGCGGGTAGTTTTTCAGGATGCCGTCTGGCGCTGCTTTGTCGTCCTCCACTTGCTTAGTGAAAGACTTAATGAATCCGACCATAAAATCGGCCAGATCTTGCGATTTAATCTTGTCCTGAAGCGCGTAGGCAGCAGCCAATCCGGCTATAAAATGGTGATCCGCGACCGTGTCGACGTTGAAAACCTTTGCGCGAAGAAAATCAGGCATACTGAAGAACGCGGAGAATCCCTCTGCGTCCCCCTTAGAGACGGCGGCATCGGGATTGAAGCAATTTCTGGCGGCATGTCGCCAGCGCTTGCAAAAGATGCCGTAAGCAGCGCGGCAGCTAGTAATAGTCGTTTCATTGGTTGGAGGTGAGTCTGCCAATTTCCAGGCTGTTACTGGTTGCCGTAAATGATCATATGCACTTCATGGTTGGGCGCGTAACAGACTTGGCCGTGATAGCGAAGGGTGTCGACACCATCCCAGCCGATATCGACCACGTAGACGGTTTCCCCTGGCTTAATGACGGCCAGCACGCCTTGCTTGTATTCAGCGCTTATGCCGTCCTTGTCGCCGTCATTGATCATCTGATCTAGGTTCTTGGCCTCGTCCTTCGTAGCGGCGACTATCAAGGGTTCTCGAGGACGATCTTATCCGAGGTTCCGGCAGTAGCAGAGATGGCTAGAGTGGCGAGGACAATTACTAAGAACGTTTTCTTCATTTGTTGGATTCGCTAGCGTGGATTGGCGAGTTAAGCAGAAAAGGCGATAGCGATCAATAACTAGGAGAGTGCCTACCCTTTCGACGCGCCAACCCAAATGCTTCACCGCATCAGCTTTCGTAATCGTTCCGTGGTAGTGCCGGACCGGTACTCCTCGAACTCCTCTTTCGAGATCTTGTACACCTCGAAGTTGTCTCTCGGTAAGCCGGTAATCTCGCTGGCATCGGCATGCGCCCGGACGGCGCTGTCCCCTACGGTGATCGCGCTAGCGGAGAAGTAGAGCTTAATTCTGTTTCCGATTCTAAGTTTCCGAAGGAGGATTTCTGCTGACTCCCTCGCGAATCCTTGTCAGATGAATGGATAATTTAAACAGAAACAGATAAAAGCCATAGTTGCTAAGTGTAAATAAGCGCCCTTGTAGAACCGAAGCCAGATCGATGGCACTTAGATCACAGTTATTTATACGATCAAGCATGGCGATTCCTTCGCTGCCAAGCCTCTGGTTTTCAGGAAGGTAAAACATGTTCGATATCTTCTGCTGACGAATAGCCGCTATATGATCGCTTAACCCTGGAGTTCCCTCCGAACTGAGCATATTTTCGTAGGCGGAAAGACGAATAATCGGGCAGTAAATTAAGCACGCCCCTAGTTTCCGTTCGTTTTCGGGCGAGACGTCACAGGTATTCGATAACACCATGACACGAGCTCGGCTCAACGTGTTTGCTGGCAAATCTCCAGTTGGTAGATCGGATAGACCATCCCCCTGGAATATCGTTCTTTCGTTCTCCAGATACGAAGTGTAGATCCTCGAATCAATGTTCGCCGGGAACTGTGTAAATTCGCTAAAAAGCGCCGTGCTTGCTGGAGCAGAGAGATACTGAGGTAGATGTCTCTGAATGTCCTCCAGCAATTCCGACATACCTCATAGCAGTTCTGAAAACCGACGATTCAACAAATCGGCTATTTGCGGCGGCAAGTCTTCGGTGTTCTCCAAAAGTTTTTTCCCAAAGACCTGAAGGACTGAGAGTTGAATGGTTGTCTCCATGTAGATGTTGGCTGTGTAAAACACGTACCCTTGGCCGGATACGGTGGTGGCGAGTGTATAATAAGCATGTATCCGTAAGGTCCCTGCGTCTGGAACGAGTCCAGGTCCAGTCAACGCGGCTAAATCGTCCGGCGTCGTGGCGACTTGATAAGGTGCGCTAAGTGGTTGAGACATCATATTCAGGGTGAAATTCGTCGAGGAAATCAGGATTGAGCAAACCAAAGAACAGTTGCTTTTCTGCGGTGTAAGCAACTTCGAGGAATTCCCTAATTTGCCTATCAAGGGTGCTGTTGTTTGGCGTTGTGAAACAATCAATATCTATCACAGACCCCGTCGCGACCTGTCCGGTTACGTTATTGGTTACGAGCACGTCCTTTCCGACCTGAAGGATTACCTTCAAAGTGTTCCAATCAAGAATCGTTTTGAAGAACGTTTCCCTCCCGCTAATGGATTGGTTCTGGATAGAAAAAGAAAGCACCAGCCTGCTCAAGACGTCCCGCGGGAAAAAATTTACTGTATCTCAGCCCGAACCGACCTGGATTGGCTATCAGTTCTGTTTGGAGGACCTTGTCGATGATTTCGATAAACTTCGGAAACATCGCATTCCAACCCGGATACGCTCCCTTTATCGCAACAGAAACACTCCGTGGACCCACGAGCATGACAAACCTTTCCCCTTCCAGCCGGTAATGTGCTTGGAAAAGTAGAGTGGGGTTCGCCTGTATTGTTGCCTCAGGCATCGCTGCCAAAGGCAGGGTGGTAACGCCGGGAAACTCTGGCCGTAGTTTTTCGATATACCATTCCTAGCACAGCCTGAGATGGAACGTTTGAGACAAAGCGAACCTCGAAGGGGCTGTCTGTATCTGGGCATGGATACGATATTTTTGGGAGCCGATCGGGAATTCGGATCGGGTAGGTGTCAGCCATTGAATCCATATCTGCCCTGATTTGAAACGGTTTGTCAATGGCGGCGTCAATGGCGGCGGACTGCTTTCAGTTCCGCGCCGCCCGCGCGCGCACTAACCCTTAGCTTTTCGGCACAAGCGCCCAAAACTTCTCTGCCTCTTCTGCGGTCATGTGGCGGTAGTAATGCCTGCCAGATCATCTTAAGATCCTTCTGACCAAGCGCCAACATGGTCTTAGTTGCGTCACCATGCTTCGCCATGTGCGCAGAAGCGAACGTGTGCCTAAAGCCATCCTTTAACCACGTCACATTAGCTTTCTCGACAAGGTCGGCGCGTTTGCGTGCGAGCGTCGACGCGGAGAACGGGAACACTCGACCAGCGGCATCTTTTGGCCGGACGGCACGCAACCACGCCACAGCATTTGCGGAAAGGTCGACCGTCCGGCGTTCCCGCGTCTTTGATGTGTCAGCACGCACCACCAGATGAGGCTCTGGCGCGTCAAGGTGGATATCCGCCCACTTGATGCTGAATGCCTCGTTCTCTGGTCGCAGACCGGCGAAGCAGCACGCCACGACGAACGACGCGAAATCCGCGTCATTGGTGCGGACCCACTCCAGGATCGTTGTGACTTCGTTGTCGACGGTATAGATCGAAACTTCACCTTTCTTGCTGCCCGGACAGGTCGAGACGGTCGCCGGGATTCGATTGAAGCCAACCCTTTTTGACGGCGTGATTTCCGGACCGTGCGGAGCCGATTGATTCGAAGGTCGCGAGTCGCCGGAGCGGAGCCTGTCAAGGCGGCCTCGAGCTCATCGGCGGTAACGTCGACAACCGATCGCACCATCAAGTGCTCAACCTTGGCCTTGGTGTGAGCGAGGGAGGCGAGGTAATCCGCCGACAACCGCTTGCGTGAGGCCAGGAATGAGCTCCCAAACCTCTCCAAGGCTCTTCGATGCGGTCCGGCGAGCGTGGTCTGCCAGAAAGCTATTTACGGCAACCAAGAGTCCAATACCGATCGGCTCGAGGAGTTCGAATGCCTTAACGCATTCAGCCATCTGGTGCGGCTTCAGTCTGTAGATCAGATCGCCGAAGGACTTTTGGCCGAATTGTAGCGTCAAGGCGTGGTGATCCGCGTCATCCTTCGTCTCGAAAAACAATTGCTGCCGCTTCCCGTCCTGTGCCATCGACGCGGGAACGTTTAGACGCCACGGTCGCTTCCTTCCGTCTACTTTGACCGGCTCAAGTTCAGGGGTTCTCATTCCACAAAAGGCTAACAAATCATCCGCTATTTAAGCAACAAAGTAATGGTGACTAAGTCACCGAATAGCTTACAAATCGTTACCAATTGTTTCCAATTCTTTCCTATTGCTTCCCATTCTACTCGAGAGAAACGGGCATCATCCCAAGGACGGCTATTTCCTTGCCAAGGAAGATGTCGCGAGTTCGAGTCTCGTCACCCGCTTTCGCCAAACTCGTTGACGGCTCATACCCAAAGGGCGAAAGCGTCGCGCCGGAGTCCCGCTGATAGGGACGAAGGCGGACTGGTAACCAAGATGCATTACGTCTACATCCTCGAATCGATCTCTACGCCGGCACATTTTTATATCGGCTACACCCAAGATTTACGTGACCCAGTCCGTAAACTCGTAACCCGGTATTGATACAATTAATTAGAAAAGCGATCCGGCGGCTGCCATAGGCGGCCGCCGTTTTCTTGCGCACTGCCGGGACTGCCTACCCGGTAATCTTTTTCGAGCCCAGACCTAGCGCGTAGGATCTCCACCTCGGTCCCCGACCGATTTCTGGCCCAAAAAGAGCTTTTCCCGGCACGAAACTTGATTAACTGTTACACCTTCTCACCACCCGACACCTATGGCCATACTTGATCGATTCTTCGGACCAACCCGCGATGAAATTTGGGAAAAACTCGCTGATGAAGTAGGGGGAGACTTCTATGATGGCGGATTTTGGCTCGGCCAAAGTAAGGTAAGAGCCAAGGTGGGAGACTGGATTGTCACCTTAGACACCTACAAAGATCACCAAAATGTGACTTATACCCGGCTGCGTGCTCCTTTTGTAAACAAAGACGGCTTCATTTTTACCGTTTTCCGGGTAGGCAGTTTCGAAGATCAACACGCAGCTGACGACTCGGATGTACAACTCGGCGTCGCGGACTTCGACGACGCGTTTATAGTCAAAAGCAATAATCTCGGACAAGCGAAGAAGTTATTTTCGGTCCAAAAGATCCGAGACCTGCTGTGCGACCAGCCTAACGTCTTTTTCAACGCCAGTAAACACAGCGGTTGGTATTCGGCTGATTTTCCGGAAGGGGTCGGCGAACTGCTATTCCAGGCCCGCGGCGAGATCAAAAACCTTGCCCGATTAAAGCACTTATATGAACTGTTTGGCGAGACGCTCGACCAGCTTTGCCAAATTGGTTCAGCTACCCATGACAAGACGGGCGTTGTGATCTAAACCCAACCAATTTCACCACAGAGACCGTATAGTCTCCCTCCCGTCCCCAGACTAAAATGATACGCCGTCTTCTTGCGTTTGTGTGCCTCTTGGCCGGGTTCAGCGAACTGGCGCCACAGGCGGGGGCGGCCATTTGGAAATCATCGGAATACTATTGCCAGGTCAACCTCCCCGACGGCACCTATGTCCACCAGTGGTATGCCATGCTGCCGGCAAACGAAGGCGGTGTCTTGGCTGGAGCACGTCGCCAGGACTACAGCGGAATCGTTTATATCGGGGTGGTGGATGAAAACGACAAGCCTCATTTCGTACTCGATGAAAAGAGCGTGGAGCAGCTCGACAAATCGTTCTTCGGTCCCGGGCTAGGATTTCTCGACAAGACGCAAAAAATCACCCAGCACGGCGTTGAGGGCTTTCGCTTGATTGGAAGGCACCGTTTTAACGGCCGCAACTACGCGATGGTGGTTGATATGTTTTTTTACCACGGGCTCGTTTATCAGGTCGCCGGCCTAACGACCGCTTTCGATAATCCGTTACAGGACAACGATGTGCGCGGGTTCATGAACAGCTTTTATATTCTGCCGTAGAGCCGGGACTCGCCTGAGGCTCGTCCCGGAATAGCAAATAGCAGATAGCAAATAGCAAATCGTCTCCTCACCGAGCGCTGGGCTCCAGGGGGGCTCCCTTTGCTATGTGCTATTTTCTATTTGCTATTCCGGGCGAGCCTCAGGCGAGTCCCGGCCGCCCTAACGCAACTTTCACGTCTTCCACAAACTCCCTTACATCCTCTTCGGTGGTATCCCACGAGCACATCAATCGGGCGGCTCGGTCAGGGCCCACGTCATTATAAAACCGCCAACCTCGTTCATGGAGCTTGCGGACGGCCTCATCGGGGACTTTGGCAAACACCGCGTTGCCTTCCCTTGGATAAAGGATCTCAACTTGCGGCAGTCCCCGAATTCCCTGCTCCAGTCGTTCCGCCATCTGGTTGGCATGCCTGGCTCGTTCAAGCCATCGACCGTCCTTGAGGTAACCAAGCCACGGCGCCGACAAGAATCGCATTTTCGAGGCAAGCTGGCCGCTTTGTTTTAGTCGATATTCGAAGGCAGCAGCCGCGGAGGGGTCAAAGAAAACAATGGCCTCTCCAAAGCCGAGCCCGTTCTTGGTCCCACCAAAACTCAGGACATCGACTCCCGATCGCCAAGTCAAGTCAGCGGGAGAACAGCCAATCGAGGCGACCGCGTTACCAAACCGGGCTCCATCCACATGAACAATTAATCCAAGCCGTTTGGCGGCATCGGCAATCGTCCGGACTTCTTCGGGCCGATAGATCGTGCCCAGTTCGGAAAGGTTGGTCAACGACACGGCCCGCGGTAAAGAACCATGCACCGGGCGTTGCGACTTAACGATCTCAATCATCGCATCCGGATCGATCTTGCCATTGGGTCCGCTCACCGGGACAGCTTTAGCGCCAGCTACAAAGTGACCCAAAGCGTTGCATTCATCCGTCTCCAAATGCGAATGCTCGTGGGCAATCACTGCATGATAACTGTGCAGAAAGGCGCTCAGGGCCAGGCAATTCGCGCTGGTGCCATTTGAGACGAAGAAAACCGCACATTGCTGCTCAAAGATCTCGCTGACCGCTGCTTGGGCACGTTCGGTGTAATCATCGTGGCCATAGCCAACAACGTGTCCCTGGTTAGCCTCGGTAATAGCCGCTAGCACCTCGGGAGAGATCCCGGCATTATTGTCACTGGCGAAGTGGCGAGGTCTTTGAGTCATGAGAGTATAGGAGTTCAGGAGTTCGAGGAGTTCAAGCAGTTGGTAGGGCGAGGCTCCCGAACGGCCTGAACGGGTTCGCACAGCGCCAAGATTTTCCGGATTTGAATCGTGAGCAACACCAAGCCGTGTGCCGAGCCGGGGATTGCGCGCGGCCACGGCTCGGCGGGCGTTTCGACATCGCAAATCGTCCGTTCGGGAAAACGGAATTGCGTAGGGAATCCGTTTCAGGTCTTTCGGGAGCCTCGCCCTACCTTCCCGAACCAAATCATTTGTGACCTCCTCGGCCTCATGTACGGTTGTGCAAAATCGATGAAGGTTGAAAACCTCCGCAGTCCCTACGTTAAGACCGGCGGTCTCTATTATTTTGCCCGGATGATCGATAAGATCCGGCTCAACGCGGCTAACCTTCTGCCTGGCGATTACCAGCAGGTGCTAGGCTTGGGTTTCGATGGGAGAACTTGCCGATTTCTCAGGGTGGATTACAACGAATTCACCGAACGCGTTCTCCAAGGAGGAACCGACGAAGAACTTTTGCAATGGTGTTTTACTCGAGGGCGAACACCCACGGATGAGGAAATCTCGACGTGGAACGACTGGGTGCGAAAGAAAGGCTGGCGAGATGGGACTTCTGCCCGTTTGAAAGAACGATTAAAAGAAAGCGGATTCGAAGATCGGACCGACATTGAAACCATGTTCGATTACCTCGACCTGGATGAAGGTCGCGACCCACGTCACCGTAACAGGGATTACAACGGAGAATACGAATGAAAGAAGAAATGATTTTGGTGGTTCGGCGAGCGCTCTTTGATTCGCTCGGCTCATTTCAAGGTTTTTCATCGAACGTGGATCATTATCTTCCATCGCTGCTGGATCGAGAGAACAACTTTTTCGCAGCACGTTCCTCAGCGGAAACTGATCCGAGCCTAAAACAAATAATCCCTTACGCGCTGATCGCCGCACGCGGTCAAATCCTTCGGTATCGGCGCGGCAAAAGCTCGGGCGAACAACGGTTAGTCGCTAAATACTCGATCGGTATCGGCGGCCACATGAACGATCAGGATGAAGGCTTATTCGCGCTTGATCACCAAGCGTATCTCGCCGGAGTCCAACGCGAGATTGATGAGGAAGTCCAAATCTCAGCTCCGCGATCACATCGGATCGTCGGCTTGATTAACGACGATTCGACCGAGGTCGGCCAAGTGCACCTGGGCGTAGTCCACGTCCTAGAGCTGGATGCGCCCGAGGCGGTTAAGCGCGAAAGCGCCATCACACAGGTGGAATTCTTGCCGCCGGGCCAATTGTCGGCCGAACGCGAGCTGCTAGAGGGTTGGTCCCAGATCTGCCTGGATCATCTGACTGAGATACTGGGGGCGTAGTGGCACGCGGAGTAGCAGTCGGTGAGGGGCTCTGCGAAAGGATAGGACTTATGGGACCTATACGACTTATAGGTCCGGTCCTATAAGTCCTATAGGCTATAGGTCCCATCCGTTCGCAGAGCCCAGCGCGTTCCACCCACGCCCACACGCGCCGTCACGTGTCTGCGTGCCACCGAGTGCCAGACAGAAACTGTAAAAGCCGCTCGCTCCTCGGCCGCTCCAGCACTTCGCCAGGTGGGCCTTCTTCTTCGATTCTACCCTCAGACAAAAACACAACCCGACTTGAGACATGCCGCGCGAAATTAATTTCGTGTGTCACGATGATCATGGTCCGGCCTTCGGTTGCTAGCGCCTGGATTACCTTTAGAACTTCGCCGACCAGTTCAGGGTCTAGGGCAGAGGTCGGTTCATCGAATAACATGACTTCGGGGTCCATGGTGAGCGCTCTGGCAATGGCAACTCGCTGTTGTTGGCCACCTGAAAGTTGGGCGGGATATTTGTTCTCCACCGCGTCGCTCAGACCAACCTTGGCCAAGTTCGCGCGGGCTTTCGCTATTGCGTCCGGTTTCGGTACTTTTTTTACATGTATCGGCGCCTCGATAATGTTCTGCAATACGTTCAGGTGCGACCAAAGATTAAAACTTTGAAACACCATCGCCACTTTGGTTCGCAGTTGTTGCAAAGCTCGTGGGTTTTCCGCCCTTAACATTCCGTGTTTACCCGGGCGAAGTTTAATCTCCTGATCATCTAACCAGATCTTTCCTTGGTTCGGTTGTTCCAACAGATTGATGCAGCGCAGGAAGGTACTTTTGCCGGAGCCGCTCGAGCCCAGAATGCTGATCACCTCTCCCGGGCGTGCAGCCAAGCTAACTCCTTTCAACACCTCGGTTGCGCCATAGCGTTTATGAATATTTTCAGCCGCCAGTTTGTTCATGAACCGGGAATCACTTGAACCTCAGGTCGTCGAGAGATGTCTTAGCCATTTCCGTTCCGCTTTTCGGAACAACGAAATAATAGTCAGCGATAAACAAGCATAAAGAATCGCAGCAATACCAAAGGCTGGGAAGGGCAGGTAATAATCGGCGTTGGCGTCTCGAGCAACCTTCAGAATATCCGGAACCGTCGCGGTAGAAGCCAGAGTGGTGGCATGGAGCATCAGAAGAACTTCGTTACTATAGGCCGGTAAAGCCCGGCGCAAAGCAGACGGCAAAACAATCCGAAGGTATAGACTTATCCCGACGAACCCGAGAGAGCGAGCTGCTTCCATTTCACCGCGAGGCGTCGCTTTCACCGCTCCAGCAAGTAGTTCGGTCGTGTACGCACATGTGTTTACGGTGAAGGCGAGAATCGTGCAGTTTAGCGCATCTTTAAAGAACGGGCCGAGACCCGGCGTATTCCTAACAAAATCGAGCCCATAAAGAGCGGAATAGATGATCAATAACTGCACGTAAAGCGGTGTCCCGCGAAACACGAACGTAAAGACCCAAATAGGCCAACGCATCCAGGAAGGACCGGCCGCTTTGACGACGGATAAGGGCAAGGAGAGTATGAACCCCATCACACAGGACGCGACCGTTAACCATAAGGTCATCGCCAAACCAGAAATATGGTTCGGCGAACCCCACAGGAACGGCTGCCAATATTGTTTGATTAGGTCAATCATCCAGCCATTCGCTCGAAGCCAGCAGCATACCGCTTTTCGAGATAGGCAAACACAAAGTTAGAAACGGTTGTCAACAGCAGATAGAGCAAGGCGACTATCGATAGATAAAAAAGGACGTGCGCACCTCCCGGCCAACTTGAGCCCTTGATGGCCGCCTCGGCAGCATAAATCACTTCGTGAAGATTGATAATCGAGACCAGTGCAGTGGCTTTGAGGATCACTTGCCAATTGTTACTGATACCAGGCAACGCAAACCGCATCATCTGCGGAAATAAGATTCGGGAAAAGATCTGCCACGCCGTCAAACCAAACGCTGCGGCAGCTTCCAATTGGCCACGGGGAACTGCTTTCACCGCGCCCCTGATCGTCTCAGTAAAGTAAGCGCCGTAAATAAAGCCTAGTACAGAGACACCGGCGAGGAACGGATCGATATCAATCTGTGGTTGGCCCAATAGGTCGGTGATTGCGTTTACCCAGTTTTGAACGCTGTAATACAGGAGGAGCATGAGCACCAGATCCGGAACGGCGCGGATCAAGGTGGTATATGCAGATCCAGCGATGGCCAACCAAGGATTCGACGAGAGCTTGGCAGCTGCGCCGAGCAGCCCGAGAACGAAAGCAATCAAAAGGGAAACAGCCGCCAGTTCAATGGTGACCACCGTTCCCGCCAGAAGCTGTTGCAAATATCCGCTCACGGGATCCGTTTGGCGTTTGGCGTTCGGCGTTTGGCGTTTGGCGTTCGGCGTTCGGCGTTTGGCGTTCGGCGTTCGGCGTTTGGCGTTCGACCTGGCGCTGTCTCCCGGCCGCTTAAGGAATAGCGGTCTTTGGAAAGTGGATGAACGCCACTCTTCGACGAAAGAAGTCCGGACTCCGGATAGCTCGATGTGGCACTAGAAACGCCCAAACGCCGAACGCCAAACGCCAAACGCCAAACGGAACTATTTTGGGGCAACATCAAAATCGAAGTACTTTTTCTCTAGCTCCTGATACGTCCCGTCTTGGTGGATCGCTTTCAGCGCTTGATTTAATGCAGCTTTCAAATCTTGATCGGATTTGCGCAAGCCAATGGCTGAACCCTTCCCCAGGATTTCGTCGTCAACTACGTCAGGCCCCGCGAAAGCAAAACCCTCACCCTGCGGACTCTTCAGAAAACCCTGTTGCGCCTGGATTTCATCTTGGAGCGCAGAGTCGAGTCTGCCCGATCTGAGGTCAGCGTAGACTTGGTCCTGGTTCTGATAAGAGACAATGGTCACGCCCTTTGGCTCCCAATAAGTCTTAGCGTACGTTTCCTGGACGGTTCCCTGCTCGACTCCAACTGACTTTCCCTTAAGCGACTCGGGAGTCGGCAAAAGAGTGGATCCGGTTTTCGCCACCATTCTGGTTGGTGTGGCAAAAAGCATATCGGTGAAATCGATCTGCCTTTTTCTTTTCTCGGTCTCCGCTAAGGACGAAAGAATCCCGTCGATCTTGCGGGCTTGCAGGGCCGGTATCATGCCATCGAAATCATTCTCTACCCAGACGGCCTTAGCGCCCATCTTTGCGCAAAGAGCGTTGCCCAGATCGATATCGAACCCGACTAATTCGCCGCTCGGCGCTTTTGATTCAAATGGGGCGTAGCTGGGATCTACGCCGAACCGAACGGTTTTCCAGTCTTTTGCCGGGGAGAGCGAACACAAAAAAACAAGCAGTGGGAGGATCCAAAGGAAACGGTTTTTCATCAAATCTGCCGGAAAACGGCAACGCCGAACTATTTCTACCTAGGAGCGGAACTGCAAGGAGAATAAGGAGAATGACAAATGACGGATGACAGATGACAAATTGTCGCCTTTCGTCGCTGTATAGCTCCCCCGAGCTCCCAATCTGTCATTTGTCATCTGTAATCTGTCATTCTAATGCCCCACCCATAGCGGCGACCGGCCCCTATTACGCCCGCGGTCCGGATCAGGGTGAATCCCTGAATCATAAATTTGCCAGAATTTCTCTAAGTGTCCGTCCTAAGTGCGGCGGTCTCATTCGTCGAAGGTTTGAACTCGAGAATAATATGCAAAACAACGAAATTGTATCGCCGGACAGATGGATTCTTGCGCGTCAGCAGCTCCTGCTCAAAGAGAAGGCGTTTAGTCGGCTACGTGATGAACTGAGAGCCGAGCGGCAGAGACTCCCCTGGGTGCGAGTGAGGAAGGAGTACATTTTTGACGGGCCAGAAAGAAAGTTGACCTTGTCAGACCTGTTTCAAGGACGCAGTCAACTTTACATCAAGCACTTCATGATGGCCCCGGGGGTGCAACACCAGTGTGTGGGATGCTCGCTCGAAGTCGATCACATGGATGGGATTCTTCCGCATCTTGAGAATCATGATGTCAGTTACGCTGTGGTCGCCCGCGCGCCAATCGAGGAGATCGAAATCGTCCGGAAGCGAATGGATTGGAAGGCCCTCTGGGTCTCCTCGTTCGCCAACGATTTCAACTTTGACTTCAACGTTTCGTTCAAACCAGAGGACGTCCTCGCCGGCCGAGCCCAGTACAATTTTCAACCCGCGCCCGAATGGACAATTGACGTTGAAGACCTGTCTGGCCGAAGCGTTTTTTACAGGAATGAAGCGAGCGAAATCTTTCACACCTACTCGGCTTACGCTCGCGGAGGAGAAGAAGTCCTTGGAATCTATGGCATTCTCGACGCGATGCCTAAGGGCCGTAACGAAACCGGTCCCTACCATTCACTGCCCGATTGGGCGCGGCCGCACGATATGTATGGCAAGGGAGGCGAGGTCCAAGGCTGTGGCCGCTATCATCCGCCGGGCTGCGGCTGTGCCGCGCATGGCAACTAGACAACGATTACGAAGCGCCACATCCATGGCGCCGCGCCCTCCTAGCTCCTAGATTCTAGCTCCTGGCTCCTGGCCTCACTTCACCACATCTTTCCGATAGGGCATTCCATCCTGTGCGCCTGGTCGCGTCGTCTTCAAGGACGCGGCCACGGTCGCACGCCGCACGGTATCCTCGAGGCTCAGCCCTTCAGCGATACCAACTCCAAGCCAGCCAACAAAACAGTCGCCCGCTCCAGTGGTATCCACGGGTACAACCTTAGTCGCGGGCACCGAGCCATGTTTTCCGTCCGAAAAGCTGACATAAGTCGCGCCTTCCGCTCCCAGGGTGACGACCACCACTCGGCAGCCCTGCGTCTGAAACCAAGCCGTGGCTGCGTCGATATCTTCGATGCCACTCAGAGTGCGCACCTCGTGCTCGTTAACGATCAAGATCTCCACGCTCTCATAGATTACCTTCGACAAGGGTCGGGTCGGCGCCGGATTCAAGACCAAAGGCTTGCCCACTTCTTTGCAGATCCGGCAAACGGCCTCGACCGCTTCGTCCCGGATCTCCAACTGAGAGATCACAACATCCGCAGCTTCAAACACACCGCGGGCGCTAGAAATCATCGCTGAGTCGACCGCTTCGTTCGCAGATTTCGCGACGGCGATCAGGTTGTCCCGAGTAACTCCATCAACTAAAATCAGCGCCACGCCGCTAGGCGTGCCCTCCACACACTTGAAGTAGTCCAGCCGGATCCCCTCTTTAGAAAGACGTTCGCGAGAGGCGGCGCCAAAAGTGTCGTCTCCGTAGGCTCCAAGGAAGGTTACGTCTCCACCCGCCCGGGCGGCAGCCACCGCCTGGTTCGCCCCCTTGCCGCCACCAAACATTTTGAACTCCCCACCCAACACGGTCTCTCCGGGTTTCGGTAAGCGCTCACAGAACACGACCAAATCAGTGTTAGAGGAACCAACGACCAGGACGCGAGGTTTGTGAGATCCGGTGGGAGTGGCCATGGTTAGGCATACAGAAGCCGTTTATAGCGGATTCTCCAGCAAATGATTGGGTAAGAATGATCTACCACGAAGCGGTTAAACACCATAGCCCAGGGCTTTAGCCCTGGGTTCTTCGGCCCCTGAAAGTGTCTCCAACCTCGCGGCCTCGCAGGGTGCAAATCGGGGAGGGCGCGCTGCCTGTCCGACATAGCCTGACGCATCCAATCGATTTTTCACCGAGCGTGGCGACGTCGGATCCTCGCGCGCCGCGGGAAGCGTCCCACAACCCAAGGGCGTCTTTTTATCCGAATCACAACATGTCCTCGGCTTCGGTCATAGCGGATCGCGATTTTTTACGTTTTCCAAGCAACACAAAACGGTAAACATGGACGGATCGCGTGCGGTCCTCCAAAATATGCCCTGTACTACCGCCAAAGAACTCGTTGTTCAGATAGAGAATCAAGCCGCATTGGCGAAATCATCCACCGTCCCGGTGCTACGGGCGATACGAAAACGGGTTTCGGGGCAGATCACCGGCCTCGACCGCTCGGTCATTATTGAAGGTGCCCTCACTCTGATCACCAACGGACGAGTTCACCGATTCGTCCCCTACGAACTCGTTCAATATCATCCCGCGACCATGGAGAAGATCACTTGGCCAGAAATCGAACAGCTCGCGGACGGCATCGCCAGTTGGAGTGAAGTTGACTCGTTCGGATGTTCTATTTCCGGACCCGCGTGGGCGGGAGAACGCATCAACGATTCCAAAATAAAGACCTGGGCAAGGTCACCTAATCGCTGGTTGCGCCGGGCGGCGTTAGTCAGCACCCTCGCACTGAACGGACAGCCCCCTGCTGAGGAGTCCACCGGACGCACTCTGGAGATTTGCCGGATGCTCGTCGGTGATCGTGATGACATGATCGTCAAGGCGTTGTCCTGGGCTCTGCGCCGGCTCGGCACGAAGGACCCTATAGCGGCCCGGAATTTCGTCGACCAACATAGGGCAAAACTAGCCAGCCGCATCGTGCGCGAAGTGAACCGAAAGCTCGAGACCGGCAGAAAAGACGGCCGGCGGAGGGCTAGTGAGAAGTGATTGGTGGGGTGAGAGGTGATTAGTTATCAGCCGGCTCCAGCTGTCTTGTCCGCCGGTGGTCGTGAACCTTCTCCATGTTCTCTGATGACCAGTGACACATGTTTTTGAGGATCTCCCGAAGTGACTGACCAAGCGGGGTCACTTCGTATTCCACACGCGGCGGTACTGTTGGATAGATGGTTCGCTTGACCAGGCCGCTCTCCTCCAGATCTCGAATCTGTTCTACAAAGACCTTCTGGGTAACTGGCGGGATGCTCCTTCTTAACTCGCTGGAGCGGCGAGGCTTTTGTATCAGCTCCCAAAGAATGAAGACCTTCCAGCGACCTCGTAACATATCCATGAATTCTTCGATGGGACAGGCTTCCGTGCGATTCCGGGTAGTGGCCATAGGTAACCAGTTAGTGCCTACGTAACGAAAAAGTGCGGTCTTGTCGACCTTACACCGCTACTTAAGATACTAGCGCCCGAGCGTTACCTCTTACCAACTAACCCCAAGACGAGCCATCTTATGTCAATTGAGGAGAATAAGACTTTCGTCCGCCGCCATTTCGAAGAGTTCGTTAATCAGAAAAACCTCGAGATCGCGGATCGGAATTTTGCCAGCGATTATCGCGAGCATGGAACTGATGCCCCAGCTGGAACCGATCCGGGACCGAATGGCCCGAAAACCTATCTAGCGGTGGCGTTCAAGCGTTATCCGGACCTTCGAGTCACAATTGAAGATATCATTGCCGAGGGAGACAAAGTCGTGGTTCGAAACCGCTGGCAGGCAACTGAGGCGCAAACCGGCGAAGCAATTGAATTCACCGGAATCGTAATTTGGCGAATCGCCAGCGGGAAACTGGCGGAACGATGGGCCTATTTACAGGCCCCCCATCCTATTCACTGATAACAGCTAACTACACAAACGAACCACTATGATTCTTGTAACCGGCACACCAGGAAATATCGGCACTCCTTTAGCTCAGCATCTCCTTCGACAAGGCAGGAAGATACGCTTGATGGTTCGCAATCCAAAAAAGCAGGATCAAGTCGTAGCGGATTTGCAATCGCGCGGCGCAGAGATTGTACAGGGCGACTTCGGCGATCCAGGATCATTGGCAGATTGTTTTACCGGGATTGACTCGGCTTTTTTGCTGGTACCGGTCGCACTAGAAACTGCTGAATGGAAAAGTAATTTCATCCGAACCGCTAAACAAAACGGTGTGGAGCGGATCGTGAATTTATCCGTTTCCGGCGCGAACTCCACCGCTCCGGTCGATCTGTTCCGTTGGCACTGGGAAGCAGAGCAAACCCTGGAATCATCCGGGATCGCGTGGACTCATCTTCAACCTACCGATCTCGCCCGTTTTAATATCCGCTCAATATTACCAACGGTGCCCTCGCAAGGCGCCTTCTATTCAACCATTGGCGACGGCCGCGTCGCTATGGTCGATGAGGAAGACGTCGCTGAGGTCGCGGCTGCTGTCCTCACCGAGGAAGGTCACGTGGGCAAAAAGTATGTACTCACCGGGCCCAAAGCTTTGAGTTATGCAGAAGTCGCCACCGCACTGAGTACAAAACTCGGGAAGCCGGTGAAATATATTGATATCGATCCGGTTCAGGCCAAGCAGGCGATGATTGGAGCCGGCCTGCCGGATTGGGTCGCCGATTTCGTGAATGACCTGCGGGAACTGGAGAAGAAGGGTGGAGCAAGCGGGCCGACGGCGGATATCCAGCATGTACTCGGACGCCCGCCACGGACGCTCGAAGTGAGCATCGATGCCGTGCTCGGCTAGGGTAAAAAGTGATTGGGGATTGGGGGGCGAAGGGCCTTGCATTTGGTGGGGCGAGGCTCCCGAAAGACCTAAGGCCGTTGCCAGGGGGGGTGCGACCGCTCGATACCCCCTGTTGCTAATAGGCCGATAAGCGTGCCGAGCCGTGGGTCTATGAGGTCGCTAGACCGTGAAAGGGACACATCAGGGACAACGGCTCGGCAGGTTTCTGGCCTATTGCCGCGTCCGGCTTCGAATCGTCTGAAACCCTGCTAATACCATCCGGTCGTTCCGGAGCCTCGCCCTACCAATCACCAATTACCAATTACCAATCACTAATCACCTTCCCCACCTCACTGCGGCAGAGCGTGTGCCGGCACCACGGCCGCCTCCGCTACGCGCCGTTCGCGCGCACGGATTCCGCGCCAATATTTCAGCGGCAGCAGACCGATGCCCATGATAACGAGCTGACTGGCAACAAAGCCTAGCAGCGGCCCAAACGCCTGGTCGATGAATCCGTAGGAGTGAAGACCAACGCCTAACATGTTAACGCCAAACCAGGAAAGACTACCAATGACATTCCCAAATACTGCCAACACGGCTATGCCACGCTCTCGAGCATAGCCGCCCCAGCGCGCATGCAGAATAATCGCATTCCAGAGCACCACTAAAAGGGCTCCGTTTTCTTTTGGATCCCAACCCCAGAATCGGCCCCAAGATTGATCGGCCCAGATTCCGCCGAGGACTGTCGCCACTAAACTAAACAGCGTAGCGAAGCAAACAACGCCATAGATCATCCGGCCTAAGGTTTTTGAAGCAGTCTCATCAAACGACGTCGTAAATACTCCGCGAAAGATGTAGATGATCCCAATCAACCCAGCGAGAAAAACGGCGGAATAACCGAGGACCTCGCCAACGACGTGAGTCGCCAACCAGGCGTTGGTGTCGAGCACCGCTCTCAGCATTTCCATCGTGTCGCCATCAAACTGCAAGTTCTGGGCGATTAAGAGCGTGCTAAAACCGATAACCGCACCGCACACACTTCCGATTCCATTCCGATAAATGCGCTCGAGCACTAAGCAAAACAGAACGGTAGCCCAGCCAACAAATATGGCTGAACTGTATAAATTCGTGACGGGCGGACGCCCCTGAATGTACATTCGCAGGGCCAAACCGGCCGTGTGAATAGCGAAAGCGAATCCGAGCAATAGGAACGCGGATTGGCCCAAGGTCTTTGGCCAGACCAACCAGGAAAAGAGGGCCAGCAAAAAGACAACCAAGTATAGGACCAGCGACTGATAGAATGGTTGGGCCGAGTTGAAGAAGTACTCCAACGTCGGCCGGTTGAGTTCCTGACTAACATTCTTTTGTAAATACTGCTGATACTCACTCAGAGTCTGGTTAAAGGCGGCCGAATCACCATTGCGATAGGCCGAGACCATCCGCCCGTAGGCCGTGACTGGATACGGGATTTGGCCAGTGCCAATCGCGCTTAGTAGTGCTTCGGAGATTGGAGACCACCTGTCATTTTCTGTTTTGCCGTCAGGGTTCGGAATCGCGTAGGCGTATTTCGCCTGAGTCAGACTTTGGTATCTGTGAGTAAAGAGCAGAATTCGCTGGAACGCCTGATCGTCGTATGGCTTCCCTGCATCCCGGTTCTGAAGCGCATCGATGCCGGGTTTAATCGCTTGCTGAAAAACTTGGACTTCTTTTCCGAAATCCGGTGAGTCCTGCGGTTCAACCGTATTCCTAAGCTGGACATAGAGGCGCAGGACTTCGCGTAACCGGACAATGCCGCGTTGAAATGCATTCCGCGCGTCGGCATCGGTCTGCTCAGCTTGACCTGCCTGTTCTTCAATCCGGGCAAAGAAAGGTTGGAAATCGTTAAACGAATAAGTTCCCGCCTTCCGCCATCCGAACAGGTCGAGAATATCCGGATTATTCACCTCGAAGACTTTTGCGGTATCCGCGTGTTCAGGCAGCATTAGCACGTCGAGCAACCATTCAATTTGCGACGGCTTTTGAGCCGCCTTCTGGTTCTCGGCGGTTTCTTCGACGCCGTGGTGGTTCATCTGCAGCAGAGAAACCCGGGCCAACGTATCCATCGGCAGTACTCGGCCGCCCGCCAGGACAGGTAACTTCCCGAAGCCGGCGACATCAAACCCGCTTTTCGCCTTCTTCGGGATCATTTGGGAGAGAGCCCATCCCGCAAACACGACAAAAATGATCCAGGGAATAATCCGCTTCATGCGATCACGCGCCTCCTCACAAAACTAACCAGATGCATGCCGAACTGGATCACTAATCCGAGAGCCATCAGGCCGCACGCGACGTACGGCACTAACCGGCTCGGATTTTTCATAACCTGAAGAACCGTGGTGTGATCATTATTCCCAAAACCAGCCTGATAAAGAATCAGATCGGAATACCACAACGGATGATTCATGTAGATCAGCGCTTCGCGGTTTTCATGAGTCGATGGGTCAATTAATCGGACCTTACTGGAAAAGTTCTTGGCGATATCGGTGCCGGCATAACGATCATGATTAAACTCTTCCAAAGTGATCGAGAAGGGCCGGTAATACCGCCTGGGCCGAAACACGATTGTAAAAGGATCCGAACCAACCTTGAATTGGACCGGTTGCGGAAAGCCGCTCGATAATGCCCAGGAGCCAACCGATTTACCATCTTTAAACAGGGTGACCGCGGCCGTTGGCTGGTTCCGCTCATTTTGTTTGTAGGTCTTTGGAATCGCGACTGCTACTGCCATCGGCCCGAGTCGCAGGTGCGGGTAGGTCGGCGAAGGCAATTGATTGGGATTGATCAGCGCCGCGTTCTCATACGATTCATCCACCCGCAATTGCAGGTCATCGACAGGTAAGGAAATTGTCTGACCTTTCACCAGCCGGCCGGCCGGGACGCTGATCACCTGGTCCGAGTCCGGTTTCGATTGATCGATAATGGCCAGCTCATCAAAATAAGGGCTCTCTGAATAGTTCTTGGTTTGCCCTTGATCGAGTTGGATCTGGCTCTCTTCTTCGAAAATGCTGGTCACAAGCTGCCCGATCAGTAGCAAGATCAGGCCCGAATGGAGGATTAAAATACCAGACTTTTTCCAACTGAATTTGAAACGAGAAACGTGCGCCGCGATCAGGTTAACCAAGAGGACCGCGCCCAGGGTGTAGCCTCCCGGAAAATAAGGAATGCGGAAATTGCTCCCCGGCAGCGTGAAGTATAGGAAGAAGCTCTTAAAATAACGCAGCTGAGCTTCATAAACACCGATCTGCACTTGATCCAATGTCCCCACAAAAACAATGAACATCGCGCAGGCCAGGCAGACGATAGTTAGTCGCAGCGAGGCGAATGGCTTCAACACATTCTTTAGCAATACTGTTACCGACGTTCTCTGTCCTTCGGAAGCGGGAACGTTTCCCTGCGTTGTCGGCACCCCTGCTAGCGAGCGTTGGCCTTCTCTACTTATCATTGGTTGATTTCACGTTGCTCGCGGGCGGTTCTTCCTGCTGCTTTCGCTGTTGCGGTTGTTCCGCAGGCGCGGACGGAAAGTGGAACGAGTGCACAAATCCCAAGAAATTATCTTTTTGCGCCTTCAACAGATCCGCAGGGCCGCTCATCTTTATGAACCAGGTTCTGTCGGCCGTTCTCATCACTGCCCCAAGAATCGCGCTCACCTTTTCCGCGCCGGCCGGACTTTGGAGATCCACGATTACGGTCGGGACCCCGTCCACCGTTTCTTCCTGCCAGCTCTGAGCGAGCTGGTCCCCTTGAAGTGAAGGCTGATGCACCTGTTCACGCCAACGATTGACATTGGAATCCAAGCCGCCCGCATCACCCGGAAACGCTGTCACCGATACGTCAGCCGATTCACCGTCGCTGCCTTTGACGTCAAAGCTGCCCAAGCGCATCTCGCTTAAGGCCTTTTCAGTCCAGGCATCCGGTTTGGTCCAGCTAGCCGGATTCGCCGGCGCCGGGGGCGCCAAACTTCCTGAACCGCTTTGCAGCGACACCTGGTTATTCTCTTTCGGGATCCGATAGACCGAGATTTTCTCGTTGTTGCAGGCGGCGAGCGCCAACGCACACAGAACGAGCGAGATCGAGCGCCGGGAACAGAAAAAGTTCTCTCGGATCACACTGCTAAAGACTGACGGAAGCCAATGAAGAAACATCAAAACCGATCGCGCCCCCTTTTTAGGCCCGTACCGCTGTGAATTTGCCCATTTTTCTTTGACGATCAAACCAGGAGCCCGGGGGACGCATATCAAACATGTTCATCGGGAACGCCAAACCGGGAAAACACCGCATTCGGAGTCACTTATCAGGACTTCTAATAGTTGACGGGGTGTCGCGCAAGTCCCGGGTTGGTGGGGCGAGGCTCCTGTGCGGTGCCAAGACATACAGATATGATCGGAGGGATAAGATGATCCGATTCCCCAGACCAATGTTAGGCCAGAAATCGTGCCGAGCCGTTCCCTTGACCCGTCACGTTTCAGCGACTGCTACTGTCCTTTGGTCTTTAGGGAGCCTCGCCCCGCCAAGTTGTCGTTCCTAAGCCAAAATCAACCGGCAAACCAAGATTCCCAACACCAGGCCTACCCCGACCTCCAGCCACGTATGGCGCCGAAGTTCGACCCGAGACCAGCCTACAGCGACGGCAAAGAGCATCGCCACTACGGCTAGCGGCGCGCTCAACGGCCACAACGAGCATGCGGTCAGCATCGCGAATGCAGCGTGCATTGACGGTTTCAACCATCGATTCAGAAACCAGCCGCCTACGATGAGGATCATTGCTGCGAGACAACCGCGCGCATAAATGATGGGCTGACCGGTGACTGTAAGCACCAGCACGGTCAATAGTAAGAACGCGAAACCGATCAAGAAAAGCTGGGGCCTGTCTTTCCGCGCAGAAACATCGAGATCGCTCCATTGGCCAATCCGAACTTTTCGGAGGATATACAGCGACGCGGGGAGCAGGCAGCAAAGGATCACTGTCACAAGGCCGATCACAGACTCAAGCGGGCCGAAAAGAGATGCTCCGACAAGAAGTGCTACGATTGGCGAGAAAACAAACGGATGGCCGGCAATCGAGATCCATTTGGCGACCTGTCCGTTTCGCAGAGCCAGCGCCAATCCTCGCATAAAATGACGAGCTCCCCGCGAATCAGTTGCCTGTTGTTGTTGTTCAACGTACCAGCGACGAGCATTCCTTAATCCGGCATCTACAGACCGAACAGCGCTGACAACCAGCCACCTGACCACGATCCGCAGGGTTTCGATAAAAATGGTCCGGCGATTGTCTCGTTGCCCCGGGATCGGGTTTACGTACTGATTCAAATAGGTTCCCTCCCAGCGTCCGGCAACTGCCGGACCGACATGATCACAATCCGCCTCTGCGGGTCACCGTTATATGCGAGACGGTACACCAAGCTCCGCTCGGTTTGCATTAGGAAATCCTTAGGACGACCAGTTTGATTGGGCAGAGGCAGATCGATGAGCCTCATCCAATTGCCGACAACTCCGCGCCATCATCCAAGCCAAACCGCTCAGAATAGATCCGACCATGATCAGCATGAAAACAACACTCGCGGAAAAACCGAAGCTGATCCCGTCAACGCCTCCGTTGCCTGCCACACTCGAAGGTTCTTTACAGCCTTCACAAGCCATTACCGCAGGTGCGTTCGCCAACACCGCACCAATCAACGTAGCGAGAAATAGCCGCATACCGGAAAATGTGCTATTTCGCGCGGTCGTGCAATCGATAAACCCGAAATAGGAACCAGGGATGGGAGTGCGTCCTCCCTTTCTACCGTTCGGCCCGCAAAAGGTTGCCGACGTCGATCAGGATTTTCTGAACAGTCTCCGGCGCAGTAGCATCGTAGACGTTTCGTATTTTGCCTTGCCGGTCAATCAGCACGAAAAGATTCTCCGCCCCTATTCTACCCCGGCATCCTGCGATCGCTGAGGCCCAATCTTGAACCAGCCCGGGGGCACCTTCAGGGATAAGAACAAGATGCCAATGGTCAGAGGCTTCGTAACGCTGAGCATAATCTTTCAGCGCGTTCTTCTCTGCCCCGATAAAGAACGAGACCAAGGTCAGTCCCTGCACTCCCCGGAAATTCTGGTCGAGCTCCGCAAACTTGCCGCAGAGTAGTTCGGCTTCGTCTGGCCTACTAAAATTGACAAAACCGGCAACCCAGATGATCCCCGAGAGTTCGGTAGTCCCGATCGGCCGGCCAGTTTGGTCGCTAGTCTCGTACCGTGGAGCCGGACCACACATTGCAAGAGCGGTTACCGAATGGCGGATCGACCCGTTCCAATAAAGGTATGCTGGAAAGAAAAGGACTCCGGCAACTACGAGCAGAATTGTCGCGCCAATGATCTGGTTGAGGGGAGATCGCGAAGGTCGCACTGGATTCGAAGGATTGGCTGTTTACCCGGGCCAGACGGAAAAGACGTTAGATCCGATCCAGAGCCCAGCTTAAGGAGCTACTTCTAGGCCGGCTGCTCGGGCCAGAGCCGATTGATTTGCATCGAATGTGAGCAGCTGCTCGGCTTCGAGCTCGCAACGCCGTGGCCACATGCAGAATATCCAGAGCTCGATGACCGCCGGCCAGCGTATATTGGGCGCTGAGACGTTCGGCCGTGCTATGAACCTCCGGCCATTGAACCGGGATGAGTAGGATCGCGCCGCCGTTAATGTTTTCTTGCAGAACATCGAGCATCTGATTGGCTGCTCGTTTTGAAAAACCCGTCGAGCGATCTTTTGAGTGTCGAAACACTTGAAAACGAGCAGACTGGCGGAATTCGGAGATCACTAGGGAAGACGCGTGAATCGGTTCTCTACTTCTCAACACGAAAGCGTCCGCTAAATGTGAGTTATCCTGTTGCCGGTAGAGTGCGTACAGAAATGAGGTGTCAGCGAATGCTTTCATCCCTCTTCACCTTCAGCCTCAGCCTGGTTCATCGCTTCCACTTCCTTTGACGAGAAAACCCTGCGACCCCAAATCCGTCTTCGTTGGGCCCGAAAATCGACCTTAGTTCCAGGTCTTTCCTCCGTCACAGGGAGCAGCCTGGCGAAGAGCTTGCCGCGCTTAATGATGGCAACCGGTTCGCCATCTTCAATCCAGGCCGATATCCGGCGGAAATGGTTGCGCAAATAGAGTGTAACCTCGACCATGAGCTCCACCACTATCCGCGACCGTTGCAGTCCTCATGATACAAAATTCTATCATGAGCTGACATCACGAGCAACCAAGCCAATCGCGAAAACGACTACTCCCCCTAAACGTCGCCGGGAGAGAGGCACCGTAATTGAATTGAGTTTGCCTACTAAATCCCTACCCTCCTTCCTCCGGAATGTCGGATCTGCCTCCACTTTCAATTCGAGGCAAGAACTGCCGGAAGATAGACGTTGAATCTTGACGAGTAGGAGTACTCTAATGGAGGGGTCCCCAGCGGGAAAGTCGTCTAAATCGCGCGTGACGAGTACCCTCTCGCGAACCTTCGCGAGAAAGCAAAGACGATCGCGTCAGGCTCTTTGAGTCGATACTGTATTTCGGAGCTCAATCGATCGCCTCGCTACGGCCTCGTACCAGCATCGATCATTTCGAAATACGCGAGGAGGCTCTCAACTTGAGTCTGATCTTCATGATCGCGAACGCCGGTTAAAACCTCAATCCAGCTGATGCGGGAAATCGCCACCTGCGAGTATCGTCCAACCTCTTTGTTTGCATTCGAGAATACCGTTTAGCAGATCAATGACGATGTTGGTATCAAACACCGCCTTCACGAGCGCTTACCCCACTCTTCTCGCAGCTTTCGCTGAAACTCAACGGAATCGAACCTTCCGATGCTTCCATGCACCGAACGCTGGATGATTACTTAAATCCAACCTCCGCTGCGAGCGTTTCGGAAGAAACATGGCGATTGCTCGGCGGACAGCTTCCGCCCGAGAAACGCCATGGACTTTTTGCTATATGCATCCGAACGCTCAGGATTTGTTACATCGGGCAGATCAACAATCAGTCCATCATTGCGATATCGTCCTATGATGACGCAGTTCAAGTCAACGCTGGCTCAGCGAATCAATATCTGAGCAGCTCTCCTCTTAATTGGTTCGACGTGGTCAGGCCGGAGCTCAACCCCACCATTCTTAAGATGGATTGGAATTTGATACGCCTCAAAATAGACGGTCCGGTTCTGTGGCCCCACCTGCGTGTATTCCAGGAAATTCTGTTTCGCATCATATCGTTCGTGACCGGTAATGACGTCGAGACCTAGATTTTGCTTTAGGAACTCAGCGGCTTGACCTGGACTGATACGCTGAGACTCGCCGAATTGCACCGTTACCGATGTGATCAACGCTTGTTCCGGTGTCACTGAATCCCCTTTCACCGGCGTCGTATCAAATAGGAGAACCGATAGACCGCGCCACCCGCGTAATTCGTATAGGGAACGATTCGGCCGAGTTGAATAAGTCGTGGTTCCTCCGGGAAATTGGTCGATTGCAGTTTTCAGTGGCTTTCCGATTACCTTTTGCAGATCCGGGAGCTCGGATGCCTTTGCTGCGCTCAGAGCCAGGATAATAAGTGTACCAATCACTCTTGGATCACCTACCCGGAATCTAGCTAAACGATCCTGCATGATCTGATACGGCTTTGGCGTGAGGATAATTGATCTTAGTAGGGAATTCGCACCCGCTGTCCTCACGACGATATCGTTTCATGATAACGTGAAGGGTCAAGGTACGAAGACCTTGGCGTCTCGGCAGCGCCCATGATCAAAGCACAAACCGATAGGTGATCAGCCACAGTTTATGGCGGCCCGCCGGCCTGGGAAGGCGCGCGTCCTCGCGCGCCGCGAACAGGTCTATAATTTGGGACCTAGGCTAACGCTGGGTTGGGTCTGTTGTGGACTTCGGGAACAACTGATCGCGAGGACGCGATCCCTCCCCGAAAAGCTTGCGCTACAAATCCAACAACTTTGGTATCTGGCTTCGTCTTTACTCAGTGAGGCCAAACAAACCAAACCGGAAAAAACATGTCCGCCAATATCTATTCCATCGACCCCACTGAACCTCTGTTCCAGCCAGCACAGACAAAAAATCCTTTAGCGAATCGGGAAACAAAAACCTCCTTCGCCAAGGACTTCGGCAAGCTCAGTCGAGTCGCTTCGACGGGCGAGTTAACCAGGGAAAGCTCGATCGGTTCACGGGAAAAACGAGCATGGGAACCAGCTCAGCCAGCAGTTTCAACAAAGCGCAAGATCGGCGCAATGCTTGCTGGGATACGGCCTTCCATCTGGCGCTTAGGCCTGATTGTGCATGGGGCTGCCGCGATCTTGGCTGCGCTATATCTGCTCGGCATAATGGCCTTCTGTGCTGCTTTGCTTTACCGCACGTTCATACACTGACATCAATCCCGCGGTGCTAGCACGGCTAACAATTTCTCAAAACGCGGATCCTCCCGAACAAGGTCCCAAGCAGCATTGGTCTGCCGGTCTCCGTAGCTGATGTAAGCACCCGCCACTTGGCGTGGATTCTACTTTTCGGTAGAGCTGCTCACGCAGGTCCCCAAACTCATCCAGAGGTGCCCCTGAAAGCATCTCCAACCCCCGGGCGTTCGCAGGGTGCAAATCGGGGAGGGCGCGCTGCCTGTCCGCCATAGCTTTAGCGACGGAGGATCCCCGCGCGCCGCGAGGACGTGCCACAACCCAAAGGGTATTTCCATCAGCGATCATAACACCTCCTCGGCTTCGGCAATCACGGATCGCGAGGACGCGATCCCTCCCGGGCGATGGGCCTATACTTGATCTATGAGCCAAGCGCCTCACGATGGCATCCGATATTGGGGCGCGCCGTGCGAATTCAGGACCAAAACCGACCTCGACCGCCACTTTCAGCGCGGATCTTATGCTACCCGACACCCAGGGCTATTCTGTCGGACCATTTCATGGTCGTGGGCTACAAAATATACAGAATCGTGAACAGGAACACCCAGACGATATCAACAAAGTGCCAATAAAGGCCAGTGCACTCGAGGAATCCATGCTTCTGGGGTGTGATATTACCGGTGAGCGCTCTGATCAAACTAGTGATCAAGAGGATCACGCCGATGGCGACGTGACAGCCGTGAAATCCGGTGAGCACGAAAAAACAGGAGCCCATGATCCCCGCCGTATTGAACCAGAACCCTTCGTGAAAAAGGTTTCTCCATTCATCGGCTTGGTTGCAGAGGAAGAGCGTGCCTAGCACGATGGTAAGTACCAGCAGCAGTTTGCCGTATCGAGTTCCCTTGATCAGACGCGCTTCGCTGAAGTGCAGCGTAAAACTACTACCGATGAGGCACAAGGTGGCTGCGATGGTCTTGATCAGAACGAAGCCGCCTTTTAAGCCCTCGGGCATCTGCCAGGCGGAGCCAGCACCCGCGCGGAGAACCATGTATCCACAAATCAGGCCTGAAAACAGCATCGCTTCTGAAGCCAGAAACGTGAGCATGCCAAAACGAACGACGTTCGGGCCAACTTTATGGGGGGCAGCATCGATGGCGATAGCAGAGGCACTCATACTCAGGCTTTATGATAGATCGACAATTTCCAAACAAGAACGAGCAGGGTTAGAAGAACAGCAAAAATCGTTAAGGCGATCAGCATCCGGCGATTACGTTTTCTTAGCTCTTCGTCCATTTACGCTCGCGCCAAGACCAGGCATCCAAGCGTGACCGGCAAATAAAAGATCGACATTAGGAAGAGCCGGCGAGCGGCGCGTTCGGTGCCATGCAAAGCGAAAACGAAGGCCACGATCGAAAAAGCGAGTCCAGCGACCAAAGCGACCGGCACGTACCAAAAGCTAGTCAGTCCTAAAACGAAGGGCAGCAAGCTGACTGACAGCAATCCCATACTGTAAAGTAGCGCCAGCCGGCCGGTGAGACGGCATTCGGTATCCTGACTGCTGAGCATCCGAAAGCCGGCTTGCCGGTAGTCATCCCGGTACAACCAGGCAATCGCCAGAAAATGAGGCATCTGCCAAAGAAAGAGGATGGTGAACAGGAGCCAGCTTTCCAATCCGGCCTCACCGCGAGCGGCCGCCCAACCAATCACCGGTGGGAGAGCGCCTGGAACCGCTCCGACGATCGTGTTCAGGGTCGTCACTCTCTTAAGAGGCGTATAAACGAAGACGTAAGTACCAATAGTCAATGCTGCCAGCAGAGCGGCCAGCAAGTTTGTGGTGACGCTGAGGTACACAACCCCGACAGCGCTGGTGACAACACCGATAAACAAGCCGCTATCCCGAGAGATTCGGTGAGTCGGGATCGGCCGGTTCTTAGTACGACGCATCCGCGCATCGTAGTCACACTCAAAGGCTTGATTTAAAGCCGAGGCGCCGGCCGCGGCGAGAAAGGTTCCGAACAGGGTATGAAAGAGCAACAACCAATCGATCGGACCGCGCCAGCCGAAGAGGAAGCCGACCAGCGTTGTGACCAAAACCATGGACGTCAATCGGGCCTTTACGAGCACCAAAATATCGGCGGCCAAGCTACTCGCCGGCAGCTTTGGCTGAGGGGCATGGAGTCCTGGCAGATGGGTCTGTTCCGAGAGTGTGCTCATACGGTTCCCAGCTCTATACCCCGGGTAACGCCAGAAGGCGATAGTCCGTTCGTATTATATCGCATGAGCCCGCTGAGTCCTACGGCCAGGAGGACGCCGAGCATCAGCGTCAATGCCCCGCAGGCCACGTGAGCAGTAGCGATATCAGCGGCCTTATTGCTGAGGACGGTCCAAGCACCAAGACAGAACTGCACACCCACAAGGAGCATCCACACCGAAGCGCAGCGCCGGAAAAACATCGGCAACGAACGTTCGCGCAGCAAGCGAACCGAGGTTGCGCACAAGCCGGCCACGACCACCAAGGCCAATAGCCGGTGCACGTACTGAAGCAAAATCAAAGCTGCAGACGTATAGGGTTGAGACGCAGCCCCACGGGCCTCATTGATCCGCGCAAGACTAGCGGCATCCAAAGGCGGGAACAGCTGCCCGTAACTGGCAGGAAAGTCGGTGATCGAGAGCCCCGCATGTGAATGGCGCATGGACGCTCCCAAAATGAGCTGCACAAAGACCATTGCTGTCACCACGATCGTCCAGCGGCGGTAAGAGGTGAGAGGTGAGATACGGGACGTGATTGGTGATTGGTGATTGGTGATTGGTTGGTTTCCGGCCGTTCGCGCTCGCTCGTTGCCGCTTATTCTCGTTCGTTCGAGTTGCTCCCAAAACCGGGATGTGACCAACGCAATGGTTGCCATTAACGCGAAAAAGCTTTGAGCCAAACAGCCATGAAAGAGACCAAGCAAGGCATTGTTTTCGGTCACCCGCAATCCTCCCAAAACCCCTTGCACGACCACGGCGGCGACGGCAATGACACCGAGCGTTTTGACCCACCGGCGCTCCTCGATTATGAACAGGGCCACGCAGAGCGCCACGGTCAACAGGCCAACGCCGCTCGCAATTAGCCGGTGGGTATGCTCGAACAAAACGCCGCCCACCCAGCGGGACACCGGGAAAAAAAACATGTTATAGCCGAAACTATTCGGCCAGTCGGGCACCGACATGCCCGCTTCGTGGCTGGTAACTAGCCCGCCACTGCAAATCAGGAGCAGAACGCTAGCCGCCGCTGCCACCGCATACCAGTGCAACAATCTTTTCGGATTTGTCGCGCCAGAGCGCAGCGTCGGCGGAAGCGAGTAAGCGGCCATTGTCCACTAATGCGCCACAAATCGTGCGGTCTCCGGCGCCGGCTGGTTTTGAGGCAAGAAATCCTGGTCCATACCGGGAACGCTATACTCGTAAGGGCCATTGTAAACAGTCGGAGTGACTGGGAAATTCCCGTGCCCGGGAGGCGACGGGAGCGTCCATTCCAAAGTCGTTGAATTCCAGGGATTCCTGGGGGCTTTCGGTCCCTTGAACATGCTGTACACGAAATTCACGAAGAAAATAATCGTAGATGCCCCTAGACCGAACGCGCTCAGACTGACGAAAATCTGCAGCGGCTGCTGGCTCTGAAGGAAGGAATAGAGACTTGGGTCCGCTATCCGGCGCGGCATCCCGTTCAACCCCAGGTTGTGCATCGGGAAAAAGGTGAGGTTGAAGAACATGAACGACAAAACGAAATGCACTTTGCCCCAGAACTCGTTCATCATGTGTCCGAACATTTTCGGATACCAAAAGTAGATGGCCCCAAAGATCCCGAACAAACTGCCGCCGAACAGGACGTAGTGAATGTGGGCGACGATGAAATAAGTATGGTGAATGAAAAGGTCGACCGGTGTGGAGGCCATGTAAATTCCGCTGAGACCTCCAATGACGAACATGGACACGAACGCGAGGGCAAAGCACATGGAGGTCGTGAACCGGATCGAACCACCCCAGACTGTTCCTAGCCAGTTAAAAGTCTTAATCGCCGAAGGAACCGCAATCAACATGGTCGAGAATGAGAACGCCGACGATAACATCAGGTTCATTCCGCTGACGAACATGTGGTGCCCCCAAACGACGAACCCCAATATGCCGATCGCGGACATCGCATAAACCATCGCTTTGTATCCAAAGATCGGTTTTCGCGAGAAAACGGCTAACATTTCCGACACCAGACCCATGGCCGGAAGAATCAAAATGTAAACTTCCGGATGGCCAAAGAACCAGAAGAGGTGTTGCCACATCAAAGGCTGACCGTAATTTTTCGCCTCAAAGAATGAAGTGCCGAAGTTAAGATCGAAAAACAGCATGGCCGCCGCCGCGGAAAGAACGGGAACCGCTAGCAGCAACAAAATCGCCGTGATGAAAAGTGCCCAGACCGGAAGCGGCAACCGGAACATTTTCATACCGGGTGCACGCATGTTGATAATCGTGGTGATGTAATTAACCGCGCCGGCAATCGATGCTAAGCCGTTTATGAAGATCCCGATGCACCAGAGACTTTGGCCCTCTCCGCTGCCATTATAGGCTCCATTCGCCGAGAGAGGGGCGTACGAGGTCCAGCCGGCGGCAGGAAACCCAGTCGGCACCAAGAAGCTGGAAAGTAGGATGATGCCGGAAGCGAAAAACATCCAAAACGACAGAGCGTTAAAGAATGGGAACGCCATGTCGGGAGCACCGATTTTAAGCGGGATCAGGAAGTTCCCGAAGACGCCCACCAACAAAGGCATCACCACCAGGAAGACCATCACGGTGGCATGCATGGTAACCAACCCGTTGTATCCCTGAGGTTGGATAGCGCCCGCATCCGTGACCAACCACTTTGGCAGCAAAGTGCCTATCAATGGGATCGGAGCGCCCGAGAAAGCCAATTGATAGCGGACGCCCATGGCCAGTAGTCCGCCAATCATCAAAAAGAACAAACTGGCGAAGAGATACTGGATCGCGATCGTCTTGTGATCTTCAGACCAGATATATTTATTGAAGAAGCTGAGCTCGTGGTGGTGGTGAGCCGTTTCGGCGTGCGCCTCAGCCCCACTATGCGCGATGGTTTGAGACATACTTACTCTATTGATCTTTCGTTTCGGTTACACTCGAGAGTTTCGCGCCAGCCTGTGGTTGAACGGCCTTTGCTTTCTCTTGATACCATTTTTCGAAATCAGCTTCGGACACGACGGCAATGTCCGCCTTCATGTTGTAGTGGCCGGATCCGCAGAGCTGGTTGCACGCTAGTTGGTAGGTTCCAATCTTGGTCGGAGTGAACCAGACCCAATCGATCATGCGTCCCGGCACAATGTCCTGATAGACCCGAAATTGAGGAACATAAAACCCGTGGATGACGTCCTTGGAATCCATCCGGATGTGAACGGGCCGGTTGACCGGGATCTCCAGAACGGATGAAGTGAAATTGTCCTTCGCGTCGGGGTCATCCGGGTCATTTCCGAACGGGTTGTCGTTGGAAACAAAGCTGGCCTCAGCCTTGCCGAGTTTATTGTCTGTGCCCGGGTATTGAAAAGAGAAGCCAAACTGGTAAGCGGCAACCCCTACCTGTAGGGAATTTGCGGGTGGCGTTGAATGCAGAACATCCGACCAAACGTGATTGCTGTAGCCCCATAGCCCGATGAAGATCGCGGTCGGAACCGCGGTCCAGATTATCTCGAGCCGGTTATTCCCGTGACTATAAGTCGCGGGCACACCCTTCCGGGCTCGGTATTTAACGATGAAGAAAATGTAGACGATCTGGGTTATAACAAAAACAATACCGGTCAGGTACAGGATGAAGTAAATCAGCTGGTCGATGTACACGCCGCCTTCGGTGACGTTCTCCGGCATCCACCAAAGGTTCGAAGTCCGTGGATCGGCCCAACAGGTACCTAGGCCTGTCAACAGAACCGCCAGCACCAGGCTGCATCGAGCAAGAGAGGATCGCCAGAAACTCATAAGGGGACGACGAGGTATTTGAAATACGGTACGAAGGTTTTGCTCTTTGTCATCAGAGTGGTCCGTCGCCGCAAGACTTGGTGGGGCGAGGCTCCTGAACGGCCAAACCATTTCCATAAGACCCAGAGCGAATGCGGCCCTTGCATTTGATCGAAGTTGACAGACGCGCCGAGCCGCTGGCCCATGGCGTACCACGTTCCTAATCGCGGCAAAAGAGTCAGGTCAAGCAACTGCACCACCTTGGTCCCAACGGCTCGGCGGGTCATTCGGCGTACTCCCACCATTTGATCGCTCAAGCCATAGTCCCTGTTGATCACTTCCAGGCCGTTCGGGAGCCTCGCCCCACCAAATGTGGGCCCTACCTCACCAAATATCTGTGTCGCTATCATCATCTCTGTTGGGGAGCCGGTGAAGCGCTACCCGCCGGTTGGCTTGCCGGTGACGCTCCAGGCGCTGGTTTATTCGCCGCTTGCTGTTCTGATCCCCCAGCCTTGGCCACATCTTTGCCCGGCAAGTTCATAAGTTCGGCGTAAGTCCATTGTTCCTTCCGATCCTTCAATTCGTCGCGCATCTGTTTTACTGCTTCAGGCGGGATCGGCGGCCCGTTGTTACCCCAATCCGAACGAACATAGGTCAGAATATCGGCCAGTTGAGAATCCGTGTATTGGCCTTCCCAAGCTTGCATCGAATTATTAACGCTTTGGCCCCTGATGGTTACTGGGCCTTGTAAACCCTTAAGCACAACCGCAATGAGACGGTTGCTGGCGTCACCTAACACGATCTCTGAGCCGGCTAACGGTGGATATTGGCCAGGTAAACCCTGTCCAGTCGCTTGGTGGCAGGTAATGCAATTCGCGGAGAACAGTGCTTTCCCAATCACTTTTGGATCAGGAGCGGACTGAGGCCCTGAAGTGAGCGGACCGAATTTCGGCAAATAATCGAACACGTCGGCGCTGAAGCCTCCGCTGTAAGAGAAAAGATAAGCACCCGACCAGAATAGGCCGAAGAAAATCAAACCAATCAACCATCGCGGAATCACTCCGTCTCCTACCATGGGCACGGTCGGATCGTTGATCGCCGTCTCGCCGTCTCGCCCCTTCACCGTTTCGCTTGGTCCGGGTGTCTCTAAGTGTTCTTCGTGAGAGCTCATTGTTGTGGGGCCGGAGCTTCCGGTAAAGCGTAGTCCCGCTTGAGTGAAAGCAGGTAAGCAACTAGCGCTTCCGCTTCAGCAGTCGGTACAACTTCATGACCAGGTCGTGGAGCATCTGCCCCCTCCAGCTTCAACGCGTTTTGTGACGCTTGTCCCACGATGGCTTGGTCCTGGAATAGCCACCGATAAGAAGGCATTGTCGTCTCCGGGTCGAACAATCGTGGGTCGTACAAGTACCGATAAAACCATTGGGCATCCTTTTGCCGGACACCAACGTTAGTCAGGTCAGGACCAAACCGAGAAACGCCCCAGAAAACTTGACCGTCCTTGATGTAATCCCGAGCCACGGTTCGGCGCTTACCCCATTCCCGGTCGATATCGCTACCTTCGCTCTTGTCGCGGACAAACTGGGAATGACAGGAAATGCAACCGTTGGCCGCATACACGCGGTACCCCTGTTGCGCAGCGCCGGGTACATCGGGAGGAGCTACCTCTTTCGTGTTCGGATCGACATTTTCTTTCAGCGTAGCAAAGGAAAGGTATGGGTAGACGGCTAATCCCCACCACGAGAGTCCGAATAGGACAAACGTGCCGCCGATAATCTTGCTTAGCCGATTCACGCTACTGATACCTCCTCATTGATCACCGGTTCGGGAATTTCTTCAGAATCAGGGGCCCAGGCCGGATTCACAAAGACGGTCAGTAAGGCGCCTAGGCCCAGCAACGCGGAAAGTCCGATAAAAACGGCTGCGAGCTCGTAGCCAAGTAGAAATGGTTTGGAAAGATCGATCACCGCAGCAAACGGAACTTTCGGATCGATTAGGCCAAATCCTTGAAGCACCCCGGCAATGGTTAGATCAAAGACCAGCATCCCAAGAGCAACAATAGATAGCCAGAAATGCACTTGAATCAGTTTGGTGTACTTCCAGGAGCGTCCGATTAATCGCGGCAGGATATAATAAATCGCTCCGAAACAGACCAAGGTTACAAAGCCGATCAAGAAGAGATCGGTACGAGCGGTAATGGCCCAGGTAAATTCCAGAATCCGGTTTACTGATCGAAAGGTTGTGATGGCGTTCCAGATCCCCGCCAAACCAAACACCATACCGCCGGTCACAAGAAACCGTAAGGCTAGGTTCGGTTTAATCAGGTCGAATGAACCCTTCATGGTGAGATGAAGGTTGGTCGCAAACGCCAGGATCGGCACCACCAGCAACACATTGGCCACAACGCTAGCGGTCTGGATCCAGGCCGGAATAGGTCCACCGAGGATCTGCGCGATTCCGGTCCAACCGCCAAATGCGAGCATCCCCCAGAAGCTGATGACCGCTAGTTTTGCGCTATAAAGAGGGCGCCCGATCAATAAAGGCACAAAATGGTAGACGATCCCGATACCTAAGGGGGTTAACCACAGACTAATCAGACAACCAAAATACCACCATTGAATCGCTGGTTCGGCCGGGCCGCCCACTTTAACGAATTGTAGGAAATCGTTCGCGCTTCCGTAAGCCCAGGCAAAAGAGATAAACGCAATCAGTAAAAACGCCTGGGAAATGTAGCCGCCTTTACTTCGCCGGCCAATAACTAGTGCGACCGCCCAAATCGCCATGATGATTTCTGCCAGCCAGATCGGAAACGCGGCATACAGCGGGAATTCCAGCCATTCTCTTCCGGTGCTGCCACCACCCAATACGCCCCAAACACCAAACACCAGGCCAAGATTCCAAATAATCGCCGCCCACAATGGCAGGTAACCTCCGGGAAGCGGATTCTCGGCCATGCTGTCTAAGATCCAAATGGCGGCTCCAACACCGACCATGGATGCCCAGCCATACACGAGCAAATCCATGGCGACTGGGTAGACGCGGCCATACGTCAGCCAGGCAACATCGGGAAAAACTAACGGCGCAAATGGATCCGCCGCCTGGAACGCGGACAATGTCCACAGCGCCGCCGCTATTACGAGCCAGAAAAGGCCAGAGACAAAGAATAGCAGGATAGGACCGCGCAAAACAGAGCCGTTGCCGGTTGCAACCCGACTCACTTGAAGGTCCGCTATTTGGTTAGGAACAGGCATATCCCGGAGGTGAGAAATGAGAGGTGGGAGGTGAGAAGGGAGAGGTCGCAGGCCGATTGTTGGTGGGGCGAGGCTCCCGAATGCCCGACTGATATTCGCAGGGCTTACGGTCTATCCCAGCCTCACGGTGCGAAAGGCCGAATGGCTTGCCGACTTGTCCGACGTAGCTCCGCGCATTTTCGCCCACAGAGCTATGTACGAGGCGTAGTCGGAGCCGGACCCAGGGCGATGAAAACTGAAAGACCCTCTGGAGGTTAGAATCGCGTCCAGACAGGTGGCACATCTTGGGCCAACGGCTCGGCGGGTTCATCGGCCTAGCAAAATTCGGGGATTTAAACCGTCGCGAACTCTGTAAACAATTGTCGGTCGATCGGGAGCCTCGCCCTACCAGATTAGAGCGTCGCCCCACCAAATTAGGTCTTATCATTCCAACATTCATTTTAATGGCCGGTGGGTGACGTAGACGGCGAAGCGCTAGCAGTCGGCTCCGGGCTCGAACTGGGTGAGCTAGCAGGTGAAGGTGCTGGGGTAGCACTGGCTGAAGGCGCCGGGTTTGCTGGCGGCGTTACTAGCGGCTGCGACTTGGGTTGGCGGCTGCCGGAGCCGGACTCGCCGCTGGAGTTGGACTCGCCGTTGGCGGGTTAACCGGGCCGGCTGCATGCGGATGGTTCGCGGACAAATCCTTCAGCACTAATTCCATCGCCCGGTTAATCGGGATACCAACAATCCCTTTCGATTTATCTACCCAATGATAGGTCGTCAGGATCTTCTGATTATCCGCGTTTAACTGAGCCAGATTCTTCAACCGCTCCGCTCGGGTTTCATCGGTGCTAGTGGGGATCGCTTGCTTTTGTAGGAACACGATCCAAACCAGGCCTAAAAAGACCAGCAGCATCACCAATGTCGTAACAACGGTCAGAGTAGAAACTTCCCGCTTCTCCCGCGTCTGCGGGACTCCGGCGTGACCGGTTTTGTGGGATTCGACGGCTTCGGACATAGGATCAATTGCTCAGCTTTAAAGATTCCAACAACCGCGGGTCCTTGGCTGGAAATAGGTACGCCTTGCCCAACGTTCTTAGGAAAATGAACGCGAGCGGGCAACCAATAGCAAAAACGCACAGAACATCGAGAGGATGGGTTGAAATCCGGTTGGATGAACGAACGGCATAATGGTGACGTACATATCCAGCAAATGCATGATCAGCACCCAAACCGAAATAGCGGCCAGGAATTTTGAGTTCCGCTTGGTGTATTCAAACAACAAATAAAGGAATGGGATAAAGAAACGTCCAACCACCAGTCGCGGTGCTGAGGGTATTCCAGGACTCGACATTCCGTCGAAGAAACCACTCGGTCTCCTCGGGAATGTTGCCGTACCAAATCAACATGTATTGGGCGAACCCGATGTATCCCCAAAAGATCGAGAAGCAGAAAAGGAGCTTACCCATGATGTGATAGTGCTCCTCGTTAACGAAACTGAGGTAACCCGCGTTCTTCAAGCCGAACACCACGAGAATAATCAGGGACATGCTCGCCCCCGCTGATCCGGCAAAAATATAAACTCCCCACATGGTAGAAGCCCAGCGATAATCCAGGGACTGCCATCCAGTCGAACGCCATCAAAGTCGTACACACCGCAAAAAGAATGAGTCCGGGAAACGAAAAACCGCGCATCTGGATCGATCGCTTCGGATCGCCGTCGCCGTCCTGTTTGATCGAGGTGCGGCGGAAGTAAAACGCCGCTCCCATGAAGTAGGCGAAGTAAAGCACGGCCCGAACCCAGAAGAATGGAACCTCGATCGGTCCAAGGTGCAGGTTGAAGTAAGATAATTTGTCTCTTAACCCCGGCTCCAGATGCGGTTTGTGGATGTCCGTAAGCCACTGCCAAAGGTCGTACCGCAGCAAAAAAATCGGGATAAAGAAAATCAGCATCCACGGAACCAAGGCCGCGAGATTTTCCATCTGCCGCCGTACGACAATGCCCCAGCCCGAGTCGGTCGCGTGATGCAATAAAATCCAGAACAGACAACCAATCAGGATGGTGAAGAAATAGAGGAAAGCGAATAACCAGGAAAATATGAATTGATGTCTTTCCTGGCTGCCCGCTGGAGCAAAAACCCGAGTAACAGCGCGCCGACCAACGAGATGAGGCCCATCGCCAGCAAAGCGATCATAAACCGGGACATCCCCTTGGATTGGAATGTCTCCGGAGCTGGGACATGCGAATGATTACTCATTTTTGAGCCTCCAAGGCGGCACGTTGACTCTTCTGGTACATCATTGATGGTGGCATTTTGGCTTCGTTGCAGAGCACGGATATAGGCAATAATCGCCCAACGATCCTTGACGGTAACCTTGTCTCCATAAGCCATCATCGTGTTGTGACCGTGCGTGATGGTGTCAAAGATCTGGCCGTCGGCCATCTCTCGGTACTTATCCTGGTGATAGTTCGCGATGCTCAGAAGACCGTATTTCGAAGTGATCCCATTACCGATCCCGGTGGCGCCGTGACAGACCGCGCAGTCAATATTGAACACGTCATGGCCTCTCTGTAGCAGATCCGCTGTTACCTGGATCTGCTCCCGGCATTCCGGTCCCCCAATTTTCTCCCATCTTTCCCGTGTTATAATAATCGGTGCCGGCGCTGAACTCGCCAAACGGCGACATGATGTCATTGGGTACGCCGGAGTTTTGGAAGGGATGCCCTGGGATATCGTAACCCATAGGAATAGTCCCTCCGACTGGATACCTGGAGCCTGCGCCGTCAGCGAAAAAGTCGCTCGGTTTTTGGTATTTCACCTTCGACTGACGCTTCATATCGCTAAAGAACTCGATCGGAGGAGCAGCATGCCTTTCGCCTCGAGTGCCGAGCAATCCGACGGTCACGACGCAAAGCAAGCCAAATCCAATCAGGAAATTCTTAATCATTATCGTCGTAAATGAGCGTTGCTTCTTTCCCGCCGATCTCAGTGAGGAACTCCACCGTGCCGGTCTCGGAGAAACGGGGGTCAACCGCTTCGATCACCAGAAAGAAAGAGTCCCTGGTAACACGCCTAAAGGAGGGATAGCCAAATAACGGATGATGAAACCGCGGTAACCGGTTCAGCACAAAAACACCGAAGAAGGCGGTGAAGGCGGAGAGCAAAATGGTTAGCTCAAACATGACCGGGAAAAAAGCCGGAACCGTGAAAAAGTTCACCGGCTTTCCGTGAACAATCAGCGGGTAGAGAAATGATGATGGGATGAACTCCAAGGCGACCGCGGTGGCAAACCCGGTAAAACCGCCACAAAAGATGATGTAACCGAGGTACGATCTACCCAACCCCATCGCCTTGTTCATTCCGTGGATAGGAAATGGTGAGTGAACATCCCAAAACCGGAACCCTTTATCCCGGACTGTCTCGGCAGCGTGGTAGAGTTCGGCGGCCGACCCGAATTCTGCGATCGCGGCAAATGGTTCTTGTTTAAGAGCAGCTGCGGTCATGCGCGTGCCTCCCCTAAATCTTCATCCGCAGTGTCTTGATGCGGCACTGGCGGTTCATAATGAGGATCCGCTTCCGGTAAGACTGATCTAACCTCAGACATCGCCACCATCGGCAAAAAGCGAATGAACAAGAGAAAGAGCGTAACGAAGATTCCGATTGTTCCGATAAAGGTCCAAATATCGACCCAGGTCGGGTAGTACGTGCCCCAGCTCGAAGGCAGGAAGTCGCGAGTCAACGAGATGACGAAGATGACGAACCGCTCGAACCACATCCCGCAGTTCACACACATGGCAACGAAAATAACTGTAATTACGTTACGCCTGAATGCGCGCACCCAGAACAGTTGGGGCATAATCACATTGCAGGTGAACATCGACCACGAGGCCCACCAGTAAGGGCCAAAGTAGCGGTTGATAAAAGCAAAGCGTTCAAATGGGTTTGCTCCGTAGTACGCCACGAAAAACTCCATGCTATAGGCGTAACCGACAATCGACCCGGTCAGCAGGATGATCTTGCACATCACATCGATGTGATTCCAGGTGATTACATCATGCAGCTTGTAGATCGACCGAGCCGGCATCAAAAGGGTCAACACCATGGCGAAACCGCCGAAGATGGCGCCCGCAACGAAATAGGGCGGGAAAATCGTGGTGTGCCATCCCGGTAGGATTGACGTAGCGAAGTCGAAGGACACCGTTGAGTGGACCGAGAGCACTAGCGGCGTGGAAATACCGGCCAGGACCAGGTAAGCCATTTCGTAGTGCCGCCACTGGCGATTCCCTCCGCGCCAGCCGAGGGCCAATATCCCGTACACAACTTTTCCGACTTTACTCTTCGCTCGGTCCCGCAGGGTTGCCAGATCAGGTACCAGACCCAGAAACCAGAATAAGACCGAGACCGTGAAGTAGGTCGAGACCGCAAAGACGTCCCACATCAACGGGCTGCGGAAGTTGGGCCAGATCCAATTCGGAACAGGTACAGGGGCGAGAAACCAGGCCATCCAGATTCTGCCCACATGGATCCCAGGGAAAATAGCGGCGCACATGACCGCAAACAGCGTCATTGCTTCGGCAGAGCGGTTGACTGCAGTCCGCCATTTCTGGCGAGTTAATAGGAGAATCGCGGAGATAAGGGTACCGGCGTGTCCAATGCCGATCCAGAAGACGAAGTTGGTAATCCCGAATGCCCAACCAACCGGAATATTGTTACCCCAGACGCCAACCCCGGTAAACAAGAGGTAAAAGATACAAAAGACACCGAAAGCGGCTATCGAGCCGGTAATGCCGATGGCGATAAACCACCAGAGCGGTGTCTTACTCTCGGGAACGCCCGCGATCAGATCGGTGATCCACGCCATCGAGCGGTTGTTTTCGACGTACGGTGGACGCGGCATGCGTTCCACAAAAGGAACCATCTTAGGGGCAGAGACCTGCGTTTCAGCCATTATGCGTTTCCTCCGGTTGGTACGCTAGTTTGTGTTCGTTCCTGCTCGTTGTCTTCGTGTTCGGCGTTGATCTTCCCGACTTTGGCGGCTCCCGGCATCTTTGGATTCGGGTTGCGCAGCCTGGCGAGATAACCCGTGCGCGTCTGGATGTTAAGGTACTCGAGCAAATGGTATTCCTGCGGTAATTGGCGTTCCTTCGCGACCTGGCTCTCGGGATTTTTCATATCCCCAAAAACGATCGCTTCCGCTGGACAAGCCTCTTGGCAAGCGGTCCGCACGCTATCAGTCGGAAGCGATAGATCTCCGGTGACACCTGCCTTGATTCGTTGGGAAATCTTGGCGGTCTCAATCCGCTGGACGCAATAAGTGCATTTCTCCATGACGCCACGGCTGCGCACCGTGACATTCGGATTCTTCTGCAACTTGGAGATCTCATCCATTCCCCACTTCGCGAGCGGCCCAAGGATAAGTGTCTGCTTGCCTTGGAACCCAGGTAAACCCCATTCGAGCTTATCTGTTACCGAGCGATCGTTGTAATTGAAGAAATTGAACCGGCGGACCTTGAACGGGCAGTTGTTGGAGCAGTACCGGGTCCCGACACAGCGATTGTAGACCATCACATTCAATCCCTCTTCGCTGTGAACCGTGGCGTTCACCGGGCAGACCGTTTCACAGGGCGCGCTTTCGCAATGCTGGCACATCATCGGCTCAACCACCATCTCAGGGTCGTCGTCGAGGTGCGGATTATGCACATCCCCATCAGCACTGGAAAAATAGCGGTCGATCCGCATCCACTGCATCTCCCGGCCGCGTTCACATTGATCCTTACCAACTATCGGGATGTTGTTCTCTGCCTGGCAAGCGATCACGCAAGCGGAACAGCCGATACAGGTATTCAGATCAACCACCATGGCCCATTGATTGGGAGCGTTCAGTGGTGGATGCGAATAAAGCGAAATGTTCGGCGGGATCTCGGCATCCATCCACATCTTCTTGGCGAATGCCGGGTTCTTCTCATAATCCTCGAGCGAGCCTTCCCGAACCAAGGCGCGACCCTCCATGCTATGATGGAGTTGAGTGCGAATCAGTTTATATCCATCGCTCTGCAGCAATTTGATACTTACACCCGTAGCGAAATAAAGGGCTGCAGTCGTGCGCAGTTTGTAAGCGTTAAACCCGCTGCCTTCACCGATCCGGCCTACCTTGTCTCGGCCATAGCCCAGCGTGAACGTTAGTGAATTATCTGCATGGCCGGGTGAGATCAGCACGGCCGCCTTAACTTTGCGATCTCCGACCGTGATCTCGACCAAGTCTCGCTCGGCTAGCCCAAGGGCTGTCGCCGTGACCGGACTAACCTGGACCCCGTTATCCCAGGTCAACTTGGTGATGGGGTCGGGCATTTCCATTAGCCAGGCGTTGTTGGTGTAACGCCCATCCTCAACTTTGTAGTCACCGGCAAAAACAATTTCCAAGGCGTTAGCACTGACCGGACCCGGAAGCGCGGTCGCTGTTCCCAATAACCCGGAGACACTGCCGAAGTTAGGTTTTGCCGGGCTAGCCTGATAAGCCGTGTCGGCCGTATATCCGTGGCGCAATAACGCGGTCCACGCTTCTTCGAAATCGCCGGTACCGGCAAACGCTTTAAAGGTTTCCCGGACTGCTTCCAGTCCGCTCGGGATGGCCGCCAGTTTGGTCAACAGGTCCAGCTGCGACCAACCGCCAAACAGCGGTAAGATCATTGGTTGAACCGGCAGATAAGTCCCGGTGGGATCGCGTTGATCTCCCCATCCCTCCAGATAATGGGCCTCAGGAACGAACCATCGGAGATTATCTGAGGTCTCGTTTTCCCAGTAACCAAGTTGGACGACCTCAGGTACCTGCTTCTGAACTTGCTCGGCCCACTGCAGATCCGCAGGTGCTGTATATGCCGGATTGCCAGCCAGAATGAACAACCGCTTTACGGTCCCGGCTTTAACATCCTTGGCTAGGTCTTCAATGGTGCCGCCTTTTATCTTCGGAGCGGTCAGCACCTGAATGGTAGAACCAAACGCCCCCAGCGCATTATTTATCGCATAGGCTAACGCTTGAATCGCAGCTGGGTATCGGTTGCCCAACAACACTAGGCTCTTGCCTTTGCGAGCCACCAGATCGTTGGCGCACTCGGTAACCCATTTTTCGTCAAAGGTGACCGTGGTTTTGAACTGGCCGGCCAGCGAGGTCAAATCTTGGTCGCCCGTCGCTGCCGCCACCTTGTTCGCGAGCGCAACCGCAAAAGAAGGAATATGGGCGGCAGGGCACCGTAATCGGTGATCCGCCATTCCGCCGGTAATAGTGAACCGGTTCTCCACCGAATAGAGCCGGTTTACGGCTTCGGTCGAACCTCGAACCCGGCGGCGAGCACTAAAAGCTTTAATGTTATCTAAGGTCTGCTCGAGGCCCAGGAAATCGGCATCGAGCGAAAGGATCACATCGGCGTTAGCCAAGTTCGCCCGTAGGGCAACGTCAGCGCCGAACAGCGCTTCAACCACCGGATTGATCTCGTCATTGCCGAGCGGTTCATCGTAATAGAACCGGGCTTGGGGAAAGTCTTGCTGCAACTTCTTAAGAGCCCGGTCGCGCGTCGGTGACCATTGTTCATCAAACAACAACGCAAAACCGGCCCCTCCGTTCTGCTGCAACTCATTGCGAACCTGTTTTAGATAGGCCTCAAACTTCTCAGCGGTGCTTTCAGCCCCCTTTTCGCGGAAGAAGCGGGCGCGATCCGGATCGTACAAGTTCAGGATCGACGCCTGGGCGAAAAGATCCGTCCCTCCGTTATAACCTGGAACTAGAGGGTTACCTTCGAGCTTGGTAGGTCTTCCCTCGAAAGTGGTAGCAACCAATGGCATGCCGCCGAACCGGCGAGGCATCGAAGTGGTGTAAAGAAGGGCCTTACCCGGGATCAACCATTCAACACTTTTGGTGTAGGGAACAATGTAGGTCTCCGGACGCCGGCAGCCGCTGAGTCCAACCCCGGCCAGCGCCAGGGATGCTCCCATCAAACGCATGAAATTACGCCGGGAGACGCCGTCCATCTCCAGTTCGGCCGCTCCCTCGGGAAACTCGCGCTCCAGCCAACTCTTGAACTCAGGAGTTTCTGCTAGCTCCTCGAGTCCACGCCAATAACGCCGGCCGGTCGCGGGTTCGGGGGGATGTTGAAAAATCCTCTTCATTATCGGTGACAACCGGCGCAGTTTTGCGGCGGGTTAATGTTCCACTGCTTCTTTAGCTCGGTTCCAATCTGTTCCTGCGTTTCGCCGTTGGAAGGTTTCCAGTCGAGATTGAACACCTGATTAACTGGGCGCAGGTTTTCTTCCGGATGCCGATGGCAGTTTAGGCACCAACCCATGCTCAACGGTTCATGCTGGTAGACCACATCCATGTGGTTCACGTCGCCGTGACAGCTGACGCAGCTGATCCCGCGATTAACGTGAACTGCATGGTTGAAATAGGCGAAATCAGGTATCTGATGGACCCGGACCCAGTGCATCGGCTGCCCGGTTTCCCAGCTTTGTTTAACCGCCCATAGCTTGGGATTATCTTTCTGCACCTCAGAATGGCAATTCATGCAGGTTTGGGTAGTCGGTACGTTCGACGCTGAGGAAACTTGAACGTTGCTGTGGCAATACCGGCAATCCATGCCGAGCTCGTTCACATGGATCTCGTGAGGAAATGGCACCGGCTGCACGGGCTGGTAGCCCTGGCGCATATACTCTGGGGTTAAATACCACCAGTAAGCGGCAGACGCTGCTCCTCCGACCACGAGGAGACAAAAGACGAGTTTAATTGCTAAATAATTTGTCCAGCGAGGGAAAAAGTTAGCCATTCGACGGCAAGGGGGTTACCCGGATCCGCGCAAATGCATACAGCCTTGGGATCCGAATTGCAGCCTTGTTTTGGGGGTTAAAATTCTCGTTCTCAAACCGCACCGTCAGAGACCTGATGGCGGTTGAGAATATTGCGTCGAATCCATTAGGCAACCAAATTTTCAACGCGTCCCTAACCCCGAGTTCTGGTCTGTTGACGACATATCCAGTAATTGACGAGCGAACGTTCCGTCAAATGAGAAAATGATTAAATTGCAAATCGTTTTACACGCGAACTTTCACGAATTTCGGAAGTAGCGAAGGATAAAACTCAGAGAAAGAACGTTATGTCGGGATGGTGGATGGTGGGGCCAGGGATGCTGCGAAAGCGGGTGCGCCACTGCGTGAGAACGAATAAGATCCGCCTTCGCCAAGCCTACGTCGCGACAGGCTTTACAGGACATATGGGACCTATATGTCTCGGTCGAGGCAACGCAGCCGGTGCCCAGCCCCTGAGAGTGAAATGTTATTAAGCACTAACATCGGCCTGTGGGTGCAAATAGGGGGAGGGCGCGCAGCCTGTCCGACGAAGCCTGTGGTCTTGAGGTTATTTGTTCTTTCGCTCGGCGAAGGCGGGTCCTTGCGCGCGCCGCGAGAAGTTACCACAACCCAAGGGCGTATTTGTGTCCGAAATCACAACCTGTCCCTTGGCTTCGGTCACAATCCGGCAGCTGCCGGACGAGGACGCGATCCCTGCCGGGCGATGGGCCTGCACTCAATCTAAGAACGACGGGACGCCCCCACGAGCCAAACCCGCTGGGCTCTTGTGCGGGACCATTTCATGGCTATAGGCAAAAGGCGGCCACCGGCTTCCCGGCGCCGCCTTCTAGATCCTAGATTCTAGCTCCTAGCTCCTTTTCGGGCGCCAGGAGGGCTCGTCCCTATTGTGAGCTTTCTTCCAAAGCCGATTCTGCTTCGGCATTCCGCTCTTTCATCGCGGCTTTACGGCTGAGTTTTACCCGGCCTTTTTCGTCGATGCCGATGCACTTTACCCAGACTAGGTCGCCGACCTTAACCACGTCTTCTACATTCTTGACCCGGAAATCGGCTAACTCAGAGATATGCACCAGACCGTCTTTACCGGGCAACACTTCAATAAATGCGCCGAACTCCTTGATGGAAACAACGCGGCCGTGATAGCTCTCGCCGACCTCGATTTCCTTCGTCATCCCGGAGATGATTTCCTTCGCGCGATTCAAGCTGTCGCGGCTCGATGAATAGATGTGCACGGAGCCATCATCGTCGATGTTAATTTCAGCGCCGGTCTCCGCCACGATCCCCTTAATCGTCTTACCACCGGGTCCGATAAGAAGCCCGATTTTATCCGGATGGATCTTGATGGTCTCGATCCGGGGCGCGTATTGGCTGAGTTCTTTACGCGGAGCGTTGATTGCTTCGTGCATGACGTCGAGGACTTTCATCCTGGCCTCACGAGCTTGGCGAATCGCTTCGGTCATGATGGCGTGCGAAACGCCCGGGAGTTTTAAATCGAGCTGGAAGCCGGTAATACCGTCTCTGGTACCACAAAGCTTAAAGTCCATATCGCCAAAATGATCTTCCGATCCAATGATATCGGTTAGCGTCGTGTAGCGTTTCAAATGCTCGGCTTCGTATTCGGTCACTAATCCAACCGAAATCCCTGCCACCGGCTTGCGGATGGGAACGCCGGCATCCATAAGAGCCATCACGCCCGCGCAAACACTAGCCATTGAAGTCGAGCCGTTCGATTCCATCACTTCGCTGCTGATGCGAATGGCGTACGGGAAAACGGTCTCGCCAGGAATGACTGGCGCGATAGAACGTTCCGCCAATGCGCCGTGCCCAATCTCGCGACGGCTAGTGCTCCCGACTCTGCCCGTCTCTCCCACGCTGAAGGGCGGAAAGTTATAGTGCAAAATGAAACGTTTGCTGAGTTCGCCCCCCGTATAAGCATCAATCATTTGAGCTTCCTCAGACGAAGCCAGCGTAGCTAAAGCCATCGCCTGGGTTTCACCGCGCTGGAATAGAGCTGAACCATGGGAGCGCGGCAGCAAACCAACCTCGGCGCTCAACGGGCGGATATCAAAGAAGCCTCGGCCATCACATCGAACCTTCTTATCCAGGATACTGATTCGGAATGCCTTTTTCTGTAGGTAGTCGAACGCTTGCGAGATCTCGAAAGGCGTCGCATCCGGGTATTTGGCCAGAATTGCCTGTTTTACCTCTTTGCTCAACGCATCCACGGCTTTGCTCCGAGCGACTTTACCTGGCGTATAAAGAGCAGCCTCAATGCGGTCGCCTGCCACTTGATAAGCAATCTCCAGGAGATCATCCCGAACCGTTAGAAGCTCGGCGTTTCGCTTGGGTTTGCCCGCGCCGGCGGTCAACTCCTTTTGCATGGCGGTGATCTCGCTCACGAATCCTTGAGCAAATTCGAGGGCTTTGATGAATTCTTCTTCGCTTAACTCATCGGCAGAGCCTTCGATCATGACGACGTCGTTTTCATTGCCGACGTAAACGAGATCGAGGTCGCTGAGTTGCCGCTGGCTGTGAGTCGGATTGACGACCAGTTGTCCGTCCACTCGACCCACCCGGACGGCCCCGATTGGACCGGCGAAAGGGATATCTGAAACACACAATGCCGCAGAGGCGCCATTGATGCTGAGAATATCAGGATCATTCTCGCCGTCCGCACTCAGCAACACGCTGATTACTTGGGTATCGTAAAAATATCCTTTCGGGAACAATGGCCGAAGCGGACGATCGGTCATCCTGGCGGTCAGCGTTTCCTTTTCTGTCGGGCGCCCTTCTCTCTTGAAATATCCCCCCGGGAATTTACCGACCGCAGCCGCTTTTTCGCGATAATCAACGGTTAAAGGGAAGAAATCCTGGCCTTCCTTAACCGAGGTCGCGGAGACGGCAGCCACTAGAATCAATGTTTCGCCTGACCGAACCGTTACTGATCCGTCGGCTAATCTTGCTATTTTACCGGTCTCGATCGTGAGATCGCTAGATCCGATAGTTTTTGAGACTTTCGTTATCATTTCGAAGTTGAACCTGCGAACGATCGCCTATCCGGGCCGTTGCTCGTAGGTCTGAATCCCGCGTTTTCCCGGGACTCAGACCTAAGATCAACGCCAGTGTATAGGGACCATCGAAGGGTTTTGTTAAGATTACCCTCCGGCCATTGCCAGAAGGGTGCTTTCGGATGTCAAACCAAGAGACATCCATCCGTGGAAGCATGGCTCGGAAACTCCGCCCATGCGGTAAAATACCCCTTTTTTGAAAGTGAAAAAGAAAAGATCAGACAAGGCCTATAGCTCCTCGGAGCTTCTCTCCCATCGGCCTAGTCTCAACCGCGCCATCACTTCCGAAGATTAAGCTTTTCGATCACGGACTTGTACCGGTCCTGCTGGGTGCGCTTCAAATAATCCAACAGACTTCTGCGAGTGGCGACCAGCTTCAATAGTCCGCGCCGGGAAGAGTGATCTTTGCGATAGACCTTCAAGTGATCGGTCAACTGATTGATCCGGCGGGTCAATAGCGCGACTTGGACGTCGGCGCTGCCGGTATCCTTATCGTGCAGCCGGAACGCGCTCAGATCAATATTATCACTCATGGCCATAATAATTAGGGAGTCAGGAAGATAAAAGATAAGTCTCCCTGTGCAAGCGCAATTTGCGAAATGGCGAATAGGCGAACCGGCGCAACGTCCGATAAACGCCGACAAAACGCGGATCAGCCCAACACCGGTAGGGCGAAAAACTAGGCGCGCCGAGGGTATGAATTCAGCACCAGCCCCGTCGCCCCGGTTTTGAGCCGCGACCTCTGGTTCGCCACCTTTTGAAATCCAATGCGATCGGAGCGTCGGTTTCGCGGTGCATCCCCGGCAAACCACACGCACGGCACGGCTCAAAACCGGCGCGGATGCGTCATAGAAGGAGTATTACCCTCGGCACGCCGAGTTTTTCGCCCTACCGAACGTCCCCATCGCCCGCTCGCCCATTCGCCGTTTCGCCCATTCGCCCTTTGCTTGATCACGCCTTCTTCCCTTCGCTCCTTACCAGCTCGTCCGCCAAGTTCCCAAAATTCTGAACCACCAGGCTCTCGCCCAACTCATTGATATTGATCTCGATACCCAGTTTTTCCTCGAGGTGCAGCACCAACTCCACCAATTCCAGGCTTTGTTGGATAACATCACCAGCGCGCAAGGTTTCCAAGCGGTCGACAGGGACCGCCGGAAAGTGGGCAGTGACAAACTGTCTTATCGCATCAAGGACCGCTTGCCGATCAATCATAGCTTGGTGCAACTGCCATAGATGACGTGGAAACCGGCTCCCATCGATAGCCACCGGATTGGTTGGCCGGGCTGCGCCTGATCCAATAGATCCCTCAGAATGTGCAAAATACTGGCGCTGCTCATATTTGAGAAAGTGCGAAAATGTCGAATCGATGGTTCGAGACGGGCTCTATCGAGACCGATCCGCTTGGCTACACTCAAAAGCAACATCATTCCCGCGGGATGGACTGCCCAGAGGCTATCTTTCGTGTCTGCCCAATCGATTTCGCTGAGCGCACCCAAGAGACCCGTCCTAACCTTCCGATCGAAACCCTCGAAATCGGAAACGCTAAAACGATAGTAATTCGAGCTATAATCCCAGCGAATCAGGTCTGCGTCCCCGCGATGCGACGAATTGATTGGACCGAGTTCAGCCAACGCTCCAGTCGGGTCAGTAGAAAGCCAAATGCCGGAGGCGCCGTCCCCAAAGGTACAGATCCCTTGCCAATTGGATCGATCTACGGACAACGGGTCTGCTAACGTGGAGGTCGGTTCAACCACCGCAACCAAGACGTTCCGATGGTGGCTATCGAGGGTCGAGGCAAGTTGAAGAGCTCGAGAGCTAGCGGTGCACCCTCCGTTGCCTAAGTCCAGCAACAGGGCGTCGCTTTTGACCTGAGATCGTAAGCTGGACGCTAACCGGTCAGCGATCCCGGGCAAAAGTTGTCCCACACTGGAAACTCCGATCACTGCGTCAAACGCTTCGGAACCGGCCGACCTCACTTCTTTGCTGAGTGTGCCGATTGACTCAGTCACGGCGGCGGCAAAAGCAGCGGCATGGTCTTCGAAAGAAGCCAGATCAAGGAAACGCGGACACTGCACGTAACGCGTTCGCGAGCCGATTAGAAACAGTCGGATTAGGGACAGTAAATGTTCGGTTTCCGCTTCTGGCCGGTTTGCTTTGCCCCGCAGGTGCGCGCTAATCCGGGCGAAAACCTCGCGGTTATCCCACTGCTCCCCTACGACCGGGGTATAGACTGATCTGATATACCACTTCACTAGCTAGACTGGCTTCGGAGAACTGTACCTTCCCCAGTGTACAAATTCTCGCTCCGAAATTGCAGCAGAATGTTTAGGATAAAAGAGAGAATTGTCACGGCAGGGCGAAAAACTGGTGGGGCGAGGCTCCCGAAGGCCCAGGCATTGAGCAGGGAAAATCTGCAAAACAACCTAGCTGAATAGTCAGCGAGGCCTGTAAACGCGCTGAGCCGAGACCCAGCGATAGACGCGGCTCGGCAGGCTCAACGGCTTAACAATGATATCCGGCCCGAATTCGCCGGATGCTTCGCGAGCGCGTTGGATCTTTCGGGAGCCTCGCCCCACCAGTTTTCCGCCCTACCGATCAGGGGCTGCATCACGCATCGCCCATTCGCTCATTCGCCGACACGCCCAAACGCCTTCAGAACCCAACCCTCCACTCCTCGCACAACTCGCCCGGAATCTCTCCCAAGAACCGAGAAGGACGTTGGACCCGCTGGTCGAGATTGCCGTTTGGCCAAATCGCCGGATAAAGAAAATAGAGCTGGTCTTTCGCCCGGGTGATAGCCACATAGAAAAGCCGGCGCTCTTCCTCGACGTTGTCGGTGGACTCCAAAGACCGGGCACTGGGGAACATCCCGTCGGTCAGCCAAACGATGAACACCGCCTGCCATTCGAGACCTTTTGCTTGGTGAACCGTGGAAAGGGTCACTCGTTCCCGATCCTCGTCTTGGGTAGTGAGTTGTTCGGTCTCACCGGTCGCCATCAGGGAGAGCTGACTAAGAAACTCGACCGGATCGGTGAACCCGCGAGCAAAATTCTCTAACGCCGTAAGATCCTCGCGGCGTTGTTCATGGTTGGAATACTTGGACTTCAGGTAGTCGTCGTAGATCGCTTCGAGAATGCTGTGGATCATGGTAGTCGGTGGAACCGGTTTTTTCTCGGGCGCGATCTCGTCCAGAGTATGCCGAAGCTGCTCCCAAGCCCTTTGCGCTTTCGCCGGCGCTTTCCCTATCTCCAACCAAGCGCCAAAAGTAGTTCTGGTTTCGGACGGGGCCAGGTTGATTTGTTCCCACAGTTTTTCAGCGTTACGCGCAGCGATTCCTGGAAGCAGCCGAACCATTCGTTTAAAGGCGACTTCATCCGACGGATTGGTAACAAACTTCATGAAGGCAGCCACATCTTTGATATGAGCCTGTTCGAAGAAACGCAGACCGCTGGTAATCGAGTAAGGGATCCCGGCACGGGTTAACGCCAGTTGCACCTCCAAAGATTGAAAATGAGAGCGGTAAAGCACCGCGATTTCTTCCAAGTCTACCCCTTCGTCGCGCAACTCCAGAATACGCTGCGCCACAAACACGGCCTGTTGATTGTTATCAAGTAAAGGCACCAGCGCTGGTTTCAATTCGGTGCCTTTTCTGTCCGGCCGTAGCACCTTCGAGAATTGACGAGCATTCGGACGAATCGCGGCGTTGGCTACCTGCAAGACTTCCGGTACGCTACGATAGTTCGTCTCAATCTTGTAGATCGCGGCCGCGGGATAACGTTTGGGAAAATCCAGGATGTTCTGATAGTTGGCGCCGCGCCACGAGTAGATCGATTGCGCATCGTCGCCCACCACCATTACGCTTTGATGACGGGCTGCCAGCAGATCAATGAACTCGGACTGGAGCCGATTCGTATCCTGGTATTCGTCGACTAGAATGAATTGAAAATAGCGCTGATAGAATTCGGCGATCTCCGGCTTCGTCTTGAATAGCTCGACGATCTTAATGAGCAAATCATCGAAATCCATCGCGTTGGCCGCTCGTTTCCGTTCCTCATACCGTTTCTGAATCCACTCGATTTGGTTGGTGAGCGGAAGAAACCGCCGGTAACGTTCCGCGATCACCTGCGGCAGCGGGCGATCGGTGTTCAGGGCAAAGCTATAGAGGTCTCCCAGTACTTCTCCAGTCGGGAAACGGACCTGCGTAGTATCAACTTCCTCGCTAGCAACAACGGCAGTCAAGAGGTCTTCCTGGTCTTCCCGGTCCATGATGCTGTACCCGGGCCGGAAACCGATCTCGAGAGCATGTTTTCGCAGCAACCGGTTCCCAACTGAATGGAAAGTTCCACCCCAGATCGCGGTGGTTTCTAGCGGCACCAACGATTGAACCCGAGTTAGCATCTCGCGTGCGGCCTTGTTGGTAAAGGTCAGCAAAAGAATTGACTGCGGCTCCACGCCGTTATCGAGCAACCAGGCAACGCGGTAGGTCAGGGTACGCGTTTTGCCGCTGCCCGCTCCTGCCAAGACCAGAGAGGGACCAGGCCCCGAAGTCACCGCTGCGTACTGCTGGTCGTTAAGTTCCGCGCGGTAATCGATGCTACTGCTCGAAACTGAGGGCAAGTGCTTGAGCTGGTACTCGCGGGCCATGATAAGAGGATAAAGGAGCTAGGAGCGAGAATCTAGCGAATGGGCGAAAGAGCGCACCGGCGAAAGGGCGAAACGGCGAAAGGGCGAAACGGCGTATCGGCGTATCGGCGTCTCGGCGAATGGGCACAGCGACGACAAGCGCCCGGAGGGGAGCCGCTTTGGCGCGTGCCGCAAAAGCCACCCCAACTTTGCTCAATCATGAGCACGACAGAGAAATGTGCTTAACAGGCGGCTCCCGCGAATAGCCCAGCGGGGTGTAGCTCCACCGCTCGGGCAAAAGACGAATGAAATCGGTGGGCGAAACATTGCGTTGGGTAATTCCCGGGAGCCGCCTGCTTTCACGTTTTGAGATCAGCCTCGCGATATAACAAATATCGAAGGTCGTAAGGCACGAGCCAAAGCGGCCCCCCTCCGGGCGCTCGTCGTCGCCGCGCCTCGCATCGCGGCCATCGCCCTTTCGCCGGTGCGCCGTTTCGCCGATTCGCCCCCTACGCTCCGCCGAGGTAAGATTCGCGGACTAAGCTATTGGCTTTAAGATTTTCCGATTTGTCTTCCAAAATTACCCGACCGGTTTCGAGCACGTAACCGTAATTGGAGATTTCCAAGGCTAGGTTCGCGTTCTGTTCAACCAACAGAATCGTGATGCCGAGCTGCCGATTGATTTCGACGATCTTTTCGAAAATGGTTCGGACCAGAAGAGGAGCAATGCCAAGCGACGGCTCATCTAACATCAAATAGGCCGGTTTACTCATCAGAGCGCGACCAATCGCTAGCATCTGTTGTTCGCCTCCGCTCAACGTGCCTGCCACTTGCTTTTCACGCTCTTTCAAGCGTGGAAAGATCGAGTACACGTATTCATAGTCGGTCTTGAGTTCGCCGTTGTTTTTCCGGCGATAAGCTCCCATCTGGAGATTTTCTACAACTGTCAGGTTCGGAAAAATCATCCGGCCCTCCGGGACCTGGGTTATTCCCAGGCCGACAATCAGGTGAGGCGCCCAGTTAGTTATGTCTTTGCCCTCGAGTTGAATCTGCCCACTCTTTACCCGCAACAACCCTGATACCGAGCGTAACGTGGTGGATTTGCCGGCGCCGTTGCTCCCGATCAACGTCACGATCTTCCCTTTCTCCACCCGAATATTAATCCGGTGAAGGGCCGTGATCGAGCCGTAGGCCACCTCGAGGTCTTTAGCTTCTAACATGGCAGCAATGACAGATGACAAATTTTTGAGGACCGCATTTGCTATGTGCTATCTGCTATTATTCACTCCCCCAAGTAGGCTTGAATCACCTTGGGGTCGCGCCGGATTTCTTCGGGGGCTCCCTCGGCGATGGCTAGGCCATAGTCTAAGACGTAGATTCGTTTGCAGATGCCCATGACCACGCGCATATCGTGCTCCACCAGCAACACCGAGATGTCGAATTTCTCCTGAATGAATTCGATGAGATTCATGAGAGCGCTCTTCTCGGTCGGATTCATACCAGCGGCCGGCTCGTCCAACAGTAAGAGCCGCGGCTTAGTGGCGAGCGCCCGGACGATCTCCAGGCGGCGCTGGTCGCCATACGGCAGACTTTTACACATGACATCGCGAAAGCGATCCAGGTTAAAGATCTTTAACAGGTCCATGGCTTGCGCTTCGATGTCAGTTTCTTCCCGCTTAAATTTGGCGCCACGGGTCAGAGCGTGAATAGGACCATGTTTGAGATGCAGGTTAAAAGCAGCCCGCACGTTATCGAACACGGTCAATGAAACGAAGAGACGGATATTTTGGAAAGTTCGCGCGATCCCGCGGGCCGTAATATTAAACGGCTTCAAACCATTCAGAAGTTCGCCGTTAAGAAAGATTGATCCTTCAGTGGGTTGATAGACGCCGGTGATCATATTGAAGACCGTAGTCTTTCCCGCGCCGTTTGGTCCGATCAAGCCCACCAGCTCACGGTTCCCGATCGACATATTGAAGTTCGATACTGCCGTGAGACCGCCAAAACGGATGGTGCAGCAATCAACTTTCAATAAGGCATCCATTACTTTGAAGCAGGTGAAGCCACTCGTTTGCGGCTACCGGCTAAATCTCCAAACAACCCCTGCGGTCGAGTAAGCATCATGATGATCAAGAGGAGCGAATAAAGGATCAAACGATTCTCTAAAAGCCCTTGTAATGGTGGCAAGTGGATTGGGATGACGCTCTCGAGCGCTTTCTGGAAGGCCGGCACGAAGTCGGTGTGCGCCAATGCCCGCAATAGTTCCGGCAAGATAGTCAGGAGAATTGCCGCGAGTATCACTCCGGTCGTACTGCCCATGCCGCCGAGAATGACCATCACGACCACATCAACTGACTTAAAAAAGTTAAATCCTTCCGGAGTCAAATACCCGGTGTAATGAGCAAACAAAGAGCCGGCAGTGCCGGCGAAAAAGGCGCCAACCACAAACGCAATCACTTTATATTTCGTGGTATTGATCCCCATGGCTTCAGCGGCCACTTCATCGTCACGGACAGTCAGAAAAGCGCGGCCATAAGTGGAGTTTACCAAACCGAGGACGATATAGACGGCAACGGCAGCAATGCCGAACGTCCAAAACATGTTGGTATAAGTCCCCGTCACGCTCATGCCGCGAGCTGCACCTAGGAAATCAATATTCAGAATGAGCGTACGAATGATTTCTCCGAACCCGAGGGTCACAATAGCGAGATAGTCACCTCGCAACCTCAGCGACGGGATACCGACCGCCAGGCCGGCCAGGGCAGCCAGAAAACCGCCGAACAGAGTCGCAATTGCCAAATCCAGATTGTCTGCGACCGCGGTTGGAAGCGCAAACGGCTGCAAAAATGGAAACGGCTTTAACACGAAAGTCAGAATGCCGTTTGATCCCGCCAAAAAGTTGACTAGACCTGGACCCAAGTGAGCGGTCCAACTGCCGGCCGCGTAGGCGCCCACCGCCATAAAACCGGCATGACCCAAAGAAAATTGCCCGGTATAACCGTTTACCAGGTTCAAACTAACAGCGAGAACCACATTAATCCCGATGTTGATCAGGATGTCGTAGTAATAAGCTAAATGGGCCGCAAACGGGCGCTCGCCGGTAAGCGCAAACACATAGAGAAGAAGCAGAAAGACCCCCAGGATCGTACGCGCTCGGCTCATACTTTTTCCCGTTCAACGCGACCGAAAATGCCTGTTGGCTTGAAGAGCAAGATAATGATAAGCACCGCGAAAGCGATGGCGTCGCGAAGTTGAGACAAGCCCTCGGGAAACAAATAGTGGAGGAAAGGAAACCAGTTCGCTAAATCGTTGGAATATCCTACCACCAGCGTCTCCAAAACCCCGATAATTAATCCGCCTACGACCGCTCCGTTAATGTTTCCGATGCCACCCAGTACAGCCGCCACGAACGCTTTTATCCCTGGCAAATTACCCATCAGGGGATTGATCGAAGGCGAATCCATCGCCACTAAAATTCCAGCAGCAGCTGCCAAAGCTGAGCCAAGCGCAAAAGTGAACGAAATCACGAGTCCGTTGTTCACGCCCATCAGAGAACAAGCGGTTGGGTTTACGGACAACGCTCTCATTGCCAGACCGAGTTTCGTCTTCATGACGATCAATCGGAGGAATACCATAAGCACAATGGTTGAGATGATAATCGCCGCTTGACTGCTCAATACCGTGAGATCTCCCAGGCCCTCGATCGCTCGAACTGGGATCAGCTGTTTGAAGGCTTGCGGCTGAGCCCCAACGAAGAACTGGGTCATGTTTTGTAAGAACAGAGAGACGCCAATGGCGGTGATTAGTACCGTCAATCGGGGTCGGTCCCGTAACGGTCGATAAGCGATCCGCTCGATTGCTACGCCAAGGATGGCGCAGAAAATCATCGCACCCAGCATCACGATCGCGGTGCAAGCAAATATCGGGACGAACGTGTGCCGACTGATCGCATTGAACTGGTCCAAAGGGATGAACTTGTAGAGCAAGTTCGTAATGGCGAAACCGGCATACGCACCCAGCATATAGACATCGCCATGCGCGAAATTAATGAACCGTAAGACCCCGTACACCATGGTGTAGCCGAGGGCGATCAGAGCATAGATCGAACCCAGCGAGAGGCCGTTTAGTAGCTGCTGTAGGAAAAGTATGACTTGTGCCATCGATTGATCGTGGATCCCTGAGCTCGTCCCGCTTGCCTGGGGCCTATATTCAGCGCATTTCAGGTATTTAGGCCAGAATTTTTAACCGCAAACCCGTTCACGGTTCCACCCTCTGCACCATTTTGACCTGACCGTTTGCGATAGTGACGACGACCACCGGCTTACTCGCGTTGCGTTGTTCGTCCAGCGAAATATTGCCCGTCACACCCGGAAAACCTTTCGTTGTGGCAAGGGCGTCCCGGATCTTAGCCGGTTCGGCGGAGCCGGCTCTCCGGATGGCATCGGCCAGCAGTCCGGCACCGTCATACCACAACGCAGCTAGGGCGTCAGGGGACGTCCCGTACTTGGCTTTATAAGCCCGGACAAAAGTTTGGACCAACGGCTCCGGGTCATCTGGAGAAAAATGATTGGTATAGAAACTCCCGTCAGCGCTCTTTCCCGCGACGGAGACCAAGGAAGGACTATCCCAACCTTCACCGCCCACGAATGGCGCTTTTACTCCTAGTTGACGGGCCTCCCTTAAGATTAAGGCGGCTTCGGTGTAGTACGCCGGCACAAAAACCACATCGGGTTGCAGGCTTTTTAACGATGAAAGCTGCGCCCGAAAATCGGTATCACCACTACTGAAACTGAATTCTTCCAGAACTTGTCCTCCTTGTTGGCGGTAATAAGAGCTCAGTTCTGCGCTTACGCCGATACTGTAGTCTTGTTTGACGTCGGTCAGGATAACCGCACGCCGAGCATTAAGATGATCGATGGCAAATCGGGCCATAATCCGCCCGGTAAACGGATCAGTAAAACAACTTCGAAACACGTAATCGCCCACTTTAGTGACGGAAATTGCGGTGGCCGTGGGTGTGATCAGGGGAACATGGGCTTCCTGGGCCAAAGGAGCAGCTTCCATGGTCGCAGACGACGTAAGGTCGCCGAGAATCGCTACCACATGGTCTTGGGACAGGAATTTCCGGGCTATCCGCGCCGTCTCTCCCGCCTTTGAACCATTGTCGTCAACAATCAGGTCGATCGGCTGCCCCAGAACACCGCCCTTGGCGTTGATCTCCTCCGCCGCCATCCGCGCACCTCGAATACTGGAGACACCGAAAGTAGAGAGCGGACCACTGACACAGCTGACAGCGCCGATCTTGATTTGGGCGACCGCGGGCAGGGCGAAGAGGAAAATCGTGAGAAGTGAGACGAGAGAAGTGAAAGGTGAAAGGTCGGCCAGGAGCAGCCGGGATATCCTCCGCAACGTGCAGGAAAGGTGATTGGTGATTTGTGATTGGTAAAAGACGGTGAGTCGTCTCGGACTGGTGGGGCGAGGCTCCCGCAAGTCCCTAAGGGTTTCGCAGGGCAAACAGTTCCTCATAGGGCAAGATACGCAACGCCTAACAACGCGCCGAGCCGCGGCTCACCAGGGGTGTACGGCTCGGCAGGTTTGAGACATTGGAAGAGAAGTATTCGGCTGTGATGGTTCCGCTTTTGGCCCTTCTAGGCCGTTCCGGAGCCCGCCTCCGCCAAGCCTACGGCGCGGCAAGCTCTCGCCCCAGCAAGTCGGCCCCATTCGGCATACACCGCCAATCACTTCTCACGTCTCACTTCTCACCTCTCACGAAGCCAGCCGTTTCAGCTGGCTTATTTCGGTTCTATCGTTTCGAAATAGTGCTGGGCGCCGTCTTTGATCGTGATGATCACGGCGGACTTATTGGCATTTCGCTCAGGATTGATCGTGATACTGCCGGTTACCCCTGGGAAATCTTTGGTGCTGGCGATGGCGTCGCGCAATTTCTCCGGATCCGTACCTCCCGCTCGTTTGATCGCGTCAGCCAGCAGATTAACGGCGTCGTAACCGAGGGCAGCGAAAGCGTCGGGTAGCTTGCCATTGTATTTCTGTTTGTATTTCTGGACGAATTCTTGAACAGCAGGCGATTTGCCTTCCGTGGAGAAATGGTTCGAGAAGTAGGAGCCTTCAATCGCCTTGCCGGCCACAGGGATCAACGAAGCTCCGTCCCAACCATCGCCACCGCAGAAGGCGGCTTTGATACCGAGCTGCCGGCCTTGCCGAACGATCAGGGAGACCTCCGGATAATAACCGGTTATAATGATGACATCCGGGTTAGCCGACTTGATATCGGTCAGTTGCGCGCGGAAATCCTTGTCCCCGGAGCTATAGCTCTGTTCCTTGACGATCTGGCCGCCGTTTTTCAGGAAATAATCTTTGGCGAACTGGGTGAGCCCGACGCTGTAGTCCTGTTTCACATCCGTCATGAAAGCGACTTTGTTCTTGTGCAGCTTTTCCAGCACAAAACGCGCGATCACGACCGCCTGAAAGTCATCAATAAAACAGACCCGGAAAATGTAGTCACCAACTTGAGTCACCTTCGGATTCGTGGCCGCCGTGGCGATTAGAGGGATCTTGTTCTCTTGGGCGACCGGTGCTGCTTCCAGAGTCTTCGAAGAAGCAACTTCTCCGATCAACGCCACGACATGATCCTGAGAAATCAGCTTTCGGACGATCGTGGTCGTCTGGCCCTGCTTGGTCTGATTGTCCTCGACCGTCAGATCGATCTTTTTGCCGAGAACACCGCCGGCATTATTGATTTCTTCCACCGCCATTTGGACTCCTTCGTTTTGCGAAGTGCCAAAGCTGGCGTTGTCGCCGGTTAAAGAACCAAACTCGCCGATTTTGATGGTATCCTGCGAAAAGGCAGGAAGACACAGCCCCAGAAAGGAGCACAGGGAAAGGAACAGCCGCCGTTTCATTAGGCGGATATAACGAATCGTTGAGCAAACTGCAATGGGGTTTGTAGTGGGAGTGCAGGTAGGGCGAGGCTCCGGAACGGCCTGCCTATATCTGCGGAGAGCTTTTGCCCGACATGCCTATAGGACATGCGGGACCTGAAAAGCTGCCGAGCCGGACCTAAGACGCGCCAACCCAACGGCTCGGCGCGATTGACGGTCTAATCACGGTTTGGGCCAAGAACATTCAGTTCTTCGCGAAGGCGAACAGGCCATTCGGGAGCCTCGCCCCACCAAAGCGTTCGCCCTGTCGCTCCTTCTACGCTGCCGCTTCTACCTCTTCACCGACGGCAAATCGGGCAAACCGGCGGATGACGATGTTCTCGCCAAGTTCAGCGATTTTCGATGCAACGAGGTCCTTAATCGTTTTATCCGGGTCCTTGATGAAAGCTTGATCAAGTAAACAGACGCTGCCGTAAAACTTATCAAGTTTACCGTCCACGATTTTCTCGACGACGTTGGCGGGTTTACCCTTCACTTGTTCCCGATAGATTTCGCGTTCCCGCTCGACTAGGGCTTCAGGCACCTCATCCCGTACGACATAGATCGGATGGGCGGCCGCGATATGAAGGGTGAGATCTTTGACGAGCTCACGGAAGATGTCGTTCTTGGCGACAAAGTCGGTTTCACAATTCACTTCCACCAGAACGCCCACTTTGCCATGCAAATGGATGTAGGATGCAACCACGCCTTCCTTCACAGACCGGCTGGCCTTTTTGGAAGCGCTAGCAATGCCTTTTTTTCGAAGAATATCCTCTGCTTTTTCAAGATCGCCGCCGGCCTCAACCAGGGCTTTCTTGCAATCCATCATACCAGCGTTTGTCTTTTCGCGAAGTTGTTTGACCAGAGTGGGACTTACGTCTGACATAAGCGTGACAATCAAGCTTCCCGGCCTCCTAGGCCAGGAGGCGAAGAAGTTTCCTATCCAGCGACGGCGGCGAGTGCTGCAGCGCTAGTTTTCTCTTGTTCGTGGGAAGCGGTGTAAATCGCGTCTACCAATTTCTGCAGAATGACCCGAATCGCGCGAATGGCATCATCATTACCAGCGATCGGGTAGGTCACTAGGTCGGGATCGGCGTTGGTGTCAACGATGGCGACGGTGGGGATACGAAGCCTCTTCGCTTCAGCCACGGCAATGCCCTCTCGCATCGTATCAATGATGACCAAGGCATCGGGCAGGCTCGACATGGTGCGAATCCCTTCCAGGTTTCTGCGGAGCTTCTCAGCTTCCCGGCGTAGTGCCGAAAGCTCTTGTTTGCCCATTTGGGAATATTCCGGCGATTGCTCGATCTGCTCGAGATAGGTCAGCCGGGCTACGCTCTTGCGAATAGTAGTAAGATTGGTCAGGGTGCCACCCAACCAGCGCTGATTCACGTAAAATTGACCGCAAGCGTGAGCTGCTTCTTTAACCGCTTCCTGAGCTTGTTTCTTGCAACCGATAAAAAGGACCTTACCACCACCTCGCGCTACACCCGATAAAAACTCGGTAGCGCCGTGCAGCTGCCTTACCGTCTCGGACAAATTAATGATATAGATCGAGTTCCTTTGCTCGAAGATGAAGGGCTTCATCTTCGGGTTCCAGCGCTTGGTTTGATGCCCAAAATGAACCCCTGCCTCGAGGAGCTCGGTCATTAATTCCAGTGAAGACATACGGTATTCGACGAGTAGGATCCCGGTTTTGGCCGGAGTCGGTGACTATGGTTCATGCACCAAAACGGTGCAAGTGGAAAAAGATCCAGATTCCTGGGTATATCTCAACCCATTTCCCCATCTCTTTAGCGATCAAGGGGAGCTAAAGCCACCACGAACCTTACCACTGCCAAAAACAAAAATCCAATCTATGAGAACCGACCTCGCGAAGGTTCGGGCACTTGCCCGCGTTAGTTTACACCGTAACCGATCACTACGAGCCCGCCTCGCCGTGGTGTCAACTCTAGCCGCCGGCTTTGTCGTCATGGCGGCACCGTTGCATGCTCAGTTCGTCTACGTGGCAAATACGAACAGTAATAATGTCTCGGGCTACAGCCTCGGCGCAAACGGCGCCCTGACGGCCGTCTCAGGTTCTCCCTTTGCGGCGGGGAGGGATCCGGCGTCGGTGGCGGTAGACCCGACAGCTAAGTTCGCTTACGTGGTGAACGAGGACATCCCCGGCAGCGTCTCGGCTTACAGCATTGGCGCAAACGGCGCACTAACGCCTGTCCCAGGTTCTCCCTTTGCGGCGGGCAACGAACCCGAGTCAGTGGCGGTGGACCCAAAAGCCAAGTTCGTCTACGTGGCAAACGAGCAGGACAATACCGTCTCCGCTTATACAATCGGTGCAAACGGGGCCTTGACCCCTATCTCAGGTTCTCCCTTTGCGGCGGGGCCGGGATCCGATTCAGTGGTGGTAGATCCGACAGGCAAGTTTGCCTACGTGGCAAACTCGTTCGGCAACTCCGTCTCGGCTTACAGCATCGATGCAAACGGGGCCCTAACGCCCGTCACGGGTTCACCCTTTGCGGCGGGGAGCGAGTCCATTAGAGTGACGGTAAACCCAACAGGCAAGTTCGCCTACGTGGCAAACTTGGGGGACAATACCATCTCGGCTTACAGGATCGGTGCAAACGGCGCGCTGACACCCGTTAGAGGTTCGCCCTTTGCGGCGGGAGGCGGGACAGAATCGGTGACGGTTGACCCAACAGGCCAGTTCGCCTACGTGGGGAGCGAAGTCGACGGCGTCTTCGCCTACAGCATCGGTGCAAACGGCGCGCTGACACCCGTTCCAGGTTCGCCCTTTCCGGGGAGCTTTACCATTTCAGTGGCAATAGATCCCACAGCCAAGTTCGCCTACACGACAGGTTTCAGCGCCAATACCCTCCTGGCCTACAGCATCGGTTCAAACGGCGCCCTGACATCCGTTCCAGGTTCGCCCTTTGCTGCGGGAAGCGGGCCGTTTTCGGTGGTTGTGACCCCATTGGTCCCCTTTGCCGCCTCCTCGGCAACTCTCACCACCACGGTAGGACCACCGCCAACCTTCGATCTTAGCGATTCCTTCACGCTTGGCGCAAACAGCAACGGGATTGATCCTGTCACCGAAAAAATCACTCTAAAGATCGGGACCCATTCAGTAATGATTCCGGCTGGCGACTTCACTCAGATGCCCGATGGCAGCTTCGCATTCGACGGAACAATCAAAGGAGTGAGCTACGACATTACGATTGTTCCCCTCGGTAACAACCAGTTCACACTCACTGCAAACGGCACAGGCGTGGATTTAAGCAGTCTAGGGAAACGAGTCACAACCGTATTGACGATCGGAATTGATAGCGGCGCCGTCAAGGCACAGCATGAATAGCTGAGCCAATAGCGGCTGTCTTTTTAGCCATTTTGAGCGCGCCCCCAAGTGAGTTTGCCTCGACCGCCCGCTCACGACTGCGCTCCGCTCTCGCCCTCCGCATACCGCGCAAATAACCACAGTACGTCCGACAGGCGGTTCAGATAACGGACAGTTTCCGGATTCACATATTCCGCGCTGTCAGCTAGTTCGACCACACGACGTTCGGCCCGGCGGCAAACGGTTCGGGCGACATCGAGAGCGGCGGCATCCAGAGTATGCCCAGGCGTCGCCCAGCGCTTGAACGAGATATGATGATTTTGTTCCAGGTCGTCGACGACCGAGGTCAGACGCTCGACCATCGGGGTAGTAACGATCTCGTACCCATCCCGTTGATAACGTTCGCGGTCTTCGTCGGCGACCGCCAACTCTCCCATCAAAATGACCAATTCCTTTTGGACGGCTAGAACCGTCTTATGAATCAGTTCTGCTTTGGTTGTGGCTCGTACTAAGCCAAGCGCAGCATTGAGCTCATCTACCGTACCGTAGGCTTCGACGCGCCGGTTCATTTTAGGAACGCGGCGTCCGTACATCAAAGCCGTCTGCCCGGCATCTCCTGTTTTAGTCGCGATAGACATGCTAAGAAGATAGCGTGTCCGCTGGCCCAAGACCGGGAGGGATCGCGTCCCCGCGATCCGTTGTTCCCGAAGCCCAGCACTTTGGACGACCGAGGGTGAAAATGCACGGCAAGGCGCAAATACACGCTCGCGGCGCGCGAGGCCGCCGCCGCTTCGCTATGGCGCGCCCTGTCTGCGGGTTTGATAACGCCATAGACCCTGGCCGCGACGAAGGCCTTGCGTAGTCGGGACGCGCGCCCTCCCTGATGGGTGGTCGCGCGCGTCTCCAGCTGCCGTCCATGCCCAAACGAACTATCCCACTGCAGGCTCTGCTTCCTCCGGCGCCATTTCGGCTTGAGGAACCACCATTTCGAGGGTTTTCACGTTGCGATGATCGCTGAAACCGGTGCCGGCTGGGATCAGGTGTCCCATGATCACGTTTTCCTTGAACCCGCGTAAATAATCGATCTTTCCGAGGGTAGCGGCTTCCGTGAGTACCCGGGTGGTATCCTGGAACGAAGCAGCCGAAATAAAGCTGTCAGTCTCCAGAGACGCCTTGGTGATACCTAGCAGAACCGGCACCGCTTCGGCCGGCTTACCGCCTTGTTCGACAACCCGCCGATTCTCTTTCTCGAACTGGAGCCGCTCAACCTGATCACCCCAAAGCAGAGAGGTATCGCCAGGCTCAGTAATCTTCACCTTCCGCAGCATCTGCCGGACAATGATCTCGATATGCTTGTCGTTAATTTCGACACCCTGCAACCGATAGACCTCTTGGACCTCGTTCACTAGATGTTCCTGCAGATCCTGCGGTCCGCACACGTCAAGAATTTCGTGGGGCACAATCGGACCTTCGGTGAGCTGGGATCCCTTCTTAACAACATCGCCTTTGAAGACGATAATGTGCTTGTTCAACGGAATCAGGTGCTCTTCTTCTTGGCCGGTAGTGGCATCTCGAAGGATCAGCCGACGTTTGCCACGGACAGTGCCGCCGAACTCGACTAAACCATCGATCTTGGCAATTTCTGCCGCATCCTTCGGACGTCGGGCTTCGAATAGCTCGGCAACTCGCGGTAGACCTCCGGTGATGTCTTTCGTTTTAGCGATCTTTCTCGGAGTTTTCGCTAAGAGCGTACCCGCCGGGACCATGCCTTCGTCCGGGACGACGACGTGCGCACCGGCCGGGATCGCGTAGCTGGCGATTTCCTTGTTGGAATCGTTAAAGATCACAATCTGCGGGTGCAGATCTTCCTTGTGCTCGATCACGACTGTACCCAACAGGCCGGTGGTTTCGTCGATCTCCTTTCTCACGGTTACCCCTGCGATCATGTCACGGAACTCAACCTTACCGGGTTTCTCCGTCAGGATCGGGACGTTATACGGATCCCACTGGACGAAGACATCGCCTTTCTTGACCTGTTTGCCATCTCCGACAGAAATGACCGAGCCAACCACAACATTGTAGCGTTCCAGCTCCCGGCCATCTTTCCCATGAACCGAGATCGATCCATTCTTGTTCAAAGCGATGTAGTTGCCATCGACTGATTGGACCACCCGAAGATCATTGAACTGAACTTGACCTTCGTTCTTGGCCTTGATGATCGGCTGTTTGAAGAGCTGGGTCGCAGTACCACCGATGTGGAACGTACGCATGGTCAACTGGGTACCAGGCTCGCCAATGCTCTGGGCAGCAATGATGCCTACTGCTTCCCCTAATTTCACCATTTGACCGGTAGCCAGGTTACGTCCATAGCAGCGAGCGCACACTGCCCGCTTCGATTCGCAAGTTAACACCGAGCGAATCTTAAGTTGCTCGACACCGATCTTCATCAGAGCCTGCGCCTGCGGTTCCTCGATCAATTGGTTGGTCTTGATGATGGTCTCTTTCGAAACCGGATCGGTAATCGTCTCGCAACTTACCCGCCCCACAATTCGGGCAGCCAAGTCGACCACTTCATCGTCACCTTCATAGATCGGGCGAACAGCGATGCCGTTAGCCGTTCCGCAGTCGTCCTCAACAATGATTACGTCCTGCGCCGCATCGACCAGCTTTCTGGTGAGATAACCAGAGTCGGCGGTCTTCAACGCGGTGTCCGCTAAGCCCTTACGCGCGCCGTGCGTCGAAATGAAGTACTCAAGCACGCTAAGACCCTCACGGAAGTTTGACGTAATCGGTCGCTCGATGATTTCCCCTGATGGCTTGGCCATCAGCCCTCGCATTCCGGCGAGCTGTTTTATCTGTTGGCGGTTACCTCGCGCCCCTGAATCCTGCATCAAATAGACCGGGTTCAATTCCTTACGCCCCTCGTTATGCTGCAGGGTACGGAACATCACGTTCGAAATCTCTTCACCAGCCTGGGTCCAGATATCGATGATCTTATTGTATCTCTCACCCTCGGTGATGATACCGCTGCGATACTGCTTATCGACGACTGCAATCTCTTTGTACGCCTTATCCAGCTCGGTCTTCTTCTCGTTCGGGATAATCATGTCGGTGATCCCGATCGATACCCCCGCCTTCGTCGCCCAGTGGAACCCAAGCTCTTTGAGCCGGTCGAGCGTCTCTACGGTCTTCTGTTGTCCAGAGACCTGGTAGGTACGCCAGATGATATCGCTAAGCTGTTTCTTGGCGGCGGTCTTATTAAAGAAACCAAGTTCCTTAGGCCAGATACCGTTAAAGATAACCCGGCCGGCCGTCGTCTCGATTTCCTTGTCCCGCGGATTACCGTACGTCGTTGTTCGGCCGAAGTCCGGATTTAGGAACCTGACCCTTTCATGAATCTTGACGGCGCCTTCAGCTAGACCGAACTCGATCTCAGCTAACTCATGGAAGCGACGTAAGCGCTCACCGGGTTGAGTAACCTTGCGCGGTTCCTGCGTTAGATAGTAACAGCCCAGTACAATATCCTGGGACGGAGTGGTAATCGGTTTCCCGCTGGAAGGCGAGAAGATGTTGTTCGGCGCTAACATCAACAGGCGGGCTTCCATCTGCGCTTCCACAGACAGCGGCACGTGCACCGCCATTTGGTCACCGTCAAAGTCTGCGTTGTATGCCGTACAGACCAACGGATGGATCCGGATCGCCTCGCCCTCGATCAGTAACGGCTCAAACGCCTGAATCGATAACCGGTGCAAGGTTGGTGCTCGGTTCAGCAGCACTGGATGACCGCGCGTCACCTCTTCGAGTATGTCCCAAACTTCGGGTTTCTGCGCTTCGATCATTTTCTTAGCGCTACGGACCGTGTGGACGTATCCCAACTCTTTCAACCGGCGGATGATGAACGGCTCGAAAAGCACGAGCGCCATCTTCTTTGGCAAACCGCACTGGTGCAGTTTCAGTTCCGGTCCGATCACAATAACGGAACGACCTGAATAATCGACACGCTTTCCTAACAGATTCTGGCGGAACCGGCCTCCTTTACCCTTCAACATGTCGCTCAACGATTTCAGCGGACGGTTTCCGGCGCCGGTAACGGCCCGGCCATGGCGCCCATTATCGAACAGGGCGTCAACCGCCTCTTGCAACATCCGTTTCTCGTTCCGGATAATGACGTCCGGCGTCTTGAGCTGCAGGAGATTCTTTAACCGATTGTTCCGGTTAATAACGCGCCGGTAAAGATCGTTCAGATCCGAGGTAGCAAACCGGCCCCCTTCGAGAGGCACCAACGGCCGCAGATCCGGCGGGATCACCGGCAACACATCCAAGATCATCCATTCCGGCCGGGAATGAGAATTGATAAATCCCTGCACCAACTTGAGCCGCTTTGCTAATTTCTTGCGGATCTGTTTGCTCTTGGTGTTATTCATCGCCTCTTCCAACTCAAGGTTGAGTTGGCGGAGGTCGATCTGAGAAAGCAGAATCTTGATAGCTTCTGCTCCCATACCCGCTTTGAAGGTTTCCCCGTACTGTTCCTGGGCTTCCCGATATTCTTGCTCGTTTAAGAGCTGGCACTTCTGCAGTTGCGTCTGGCCAGGATCAATAACGATATAATCCTCGTAGTAGATAACCCGCTCCAATTGTCGCGAGCTCATGTCCAGCATGAGACCGATCCGGGACGGCATGCATTTATAAAACCAGATATGGGACACCGGGACAGCCAGCTCGATATGCCCCATGCGCTCACGCCGGACGCGAGAAAGTGTTACCTCAACGCCGCAACGGTCGCAGATCACACCCTTGTGCTTAATCCGTTTGTACTTACCGCACGAGCATTCCCAATCTCGGGTCGGACCGAAAATGCGCTCGCAGAAAAGGCCTCCTTTTTCCGGTTTAAAGGTTCGGTAATTGATCGTCTCTGGATTCTTTACCTCACCTTTACTCCAAGAGCGGATGGCATCCGGCGATGCCACACTGATTCCTACTTGGTCGAAACCGACCGAGCGCTCTTCCCCAAGAAGTTCGCGAAGATTCGTTTCATTCATAGCTTTGACCGCGGGTTTTCAGGATAACAAAGTGCTAAGTGACGCTCGGGAACCGCGAACCTCGAGTGTGTTAGTTAAAACTTTCAAAACAGCATTTCGGGCATTATCCGGCCGCCACGGCAGCGACATCCAAGGTGGTGTCCAGGAAGGTCTGCGGTTTCCCGCCCACCTTCACGTCTAAGCCCAGGCTCTGCATTTCCTTAATCAAAACGTTGAATGACTCCGGAGTGCCGGCCTCAAGTGAGTTGTCACCTTTGACGATAGACTCGTAAATTCGGGTCCGGCCTTGCACGTCATCGGATTTTACGGTCAGCAATTCTTGGAGGGTATAAGCGGCGCCATACGCCTCCAAGGCCCATACCTCCATTTCCCCGAATCGCTGTCCGCCATATTGGGCTTTTCCTCCCAACGGCTGCTGGGTTACCAACGAGTAAGGACCAACCGCTCGAGCGTGGATCTTGTCAGCAACCAAGTGCCCCAGTTTCAACATGTAGATGTACCCGACCACGACTTGTTGATCGAACGAATCGCCGGTGCGACCATCGTAAAGGGTCGATTTACCGTTTTCATTCACCCAGGTAAACCCATCGATCTTCTTCGCTTCGGTGAGATACTTGCGAACTTCGGGCTCATCAATTCCGTCAAAAACCGGCGTCGCCACTTTGAATCCGAGAGCCTTAGCGGCAACTCCCAAGTGTGTTTCCAGCACTTGTCCCACATTCATTCGGCTCGGCACACCAAGCGGATTGAGCACAATCTCGACCGGAGTTCCGTCACTAAGGAACGGCATGTCTTCTTCCGGCACGATCTTAGCCACAACCCCCTTGTTTCCGTGACGCCCCGCCATCTTGTCGCCAACACTCAGTTTGCGCTTACTGGCGATATAAACCTTAACCTGCTTGATGATGCCGGGATCGATATCGTCACCGCTCTCAATTCGGTCGAGCGATCGATCTTTCTCGAGATCGAGCTCGGCAAACTTATGTTCGAAAGAACTGATGATCTCCCGGATCTTATTCCGGATCGGGCTCGGATCGATGTCAATATGATCGTATACTCCGGCCAACTTCCGTAGCAGCGTCTTGGTGATCTTCCGGTTCGCCGGGATGATGATCTCCCCGGTTTCAGCATTCACCACATCCAACGGGATCTTTTCGCCCAATAGGATGTTCGATAGTGCTTCCGTAAGTTCTTCGTGCAGCTCCTCTTTCTTTTTACGATAGTCTTCGCCGATTTGTCTGGCTTGACGCTTGGTCTCGGCTGGAGTGAGTTTTTGTTTCTGAACCTCTTTCCGGGATGAGACCTTCACGTCCATCACGATCCCGTAGGTCCCGGACGGCACCGTCAGAGAAGTGTCTTTAACATCGGCCGCTTTCTCACCGAAAATCGCGCGCAACAATCTTTCTTCCGGAGCAAGCTCGGTTTCGCTCTTAGGCGTAATCTTGCCTACGAGGATGTCTCCGGGTTTAACTTCGGCTCCGACCCGGATGACGCCATCAGACCCGAGATTCCGCAATGCTTCTTCGCTGACGTTTGGTATATCCCGAGTGATCTCTTCCGGGCCCAGCTTGGTATCGCGCGCCCCGATCTCGAACTCGTCGATGTGGATAGAAGTATAAATATCCTCCTTAACCACTTTCTCAGAGATAAGAATCGCGTCCTCGAAGTTGTAGCCGTTCCACGGCATAAACGCGACCAACACGTTTCGGCCGAGCGCCAGCTCCCCGTTTTCTGTGTTCGGTCCGTCCGCGATTACCTGTCCCTTGGCGATCTTGTCTCCTTTGCTGACAATCGGTTTCTGGTTAATGCAGGTACCGGCATTCGACCGCATGAACTTGCGGAGCTCGTAAACATACAAGCCGTCTTCAGGCCGGCTCATTGGGCGCTTCTTCAACTCAGGAAGCCTGCCATCCTTAGTCGTAACAATTTGCTCCGCTGTAACCGAGGCGACGGTCCCGTCCCCTTCTGCTACGATGACTGCTTTCGAATCTCGAGCCACCTTTCCCTCAAGGCCGGTACCGACTAGTGGTGACTCCGACCGGATCAGCGGTACACCTTGGCGCTGCATGTTAGATCCCATCAACGCCCGGTTTGCATCGTCGTGCTCCAAGAAAGGAATCAACCCGGCAGCAACTGAAACCAGCTGTTTCGGGGAGATGTCCATGTAATGGATCCTCGATGGTTCAACCTCCACGAAGTCGCCCCGGAATCGGCAAGAAACTTTCTCGTCGATAAAAGCTCCATTCTTCTCGATAGGCGCATTCGCCTGAGCAACGACGTAGTTCTCCTCGCGATCGGCCGTCAGGTAGTCGATGTGGCCGGTTACTCGCCCACTCTCAACTTTCCGATAGGGCGTCTCGATAAACCCGAATTCATTTATCCGGGCAAAGGTGCTCATGGAGCTGATCAAACCGATGTTCGGACCTTCCGGCGTCTCAATCGGACAAATACGTCCATAGTGAGACGGATGAACGTCACGAACTTCGAACCCGGCTCGATCGCGGCTCAAACCTCCAGGGCCAAGGGCGGAAAGACGTCGTTTATGGGTCAATTCCGCCAGCGGATTCGTTTGATCCATGAACTGGCTGAGCTGTGACCGGCCAAAGAAATCGCGAATGACGGCACTCAACGCTTTTGGATTGATCAGCTTTTGTGGAGTCATCCCGTCGATGTTCACGTCAAAGAGCGTCATCCGCTCTTTCACCAAGCGCTCGGTACGAGCCAAACCGACCCGGCACTGATTCGCCAGCAACTCCCCAACGGTTCGAACTCGGCGGCTACCGAGGTGATCAATATCATCGAGGAGTCCTTCTCCTTTTCGCAAATTCACGAGGTATTTCATCGCTCCGATGAAGTCCTGCGTGGTGAGAGTCCGTTCGGTCAAATCAACCTCGATACTGAGCTTCTGATTGATTTTGTAACGTCCGACTCGCCCTAGATCGTACTTCTTCGGATCAAAGAACAACCGTCGCAACAAACCGCGTGCGTTTGGGATGGTCGGAGGATCGCCAGGCCGCAGACGTCGATAGATATCCCGTAACGCTTCTTCCTCATCGTGGGCCGGATCTTTCTTGATCGACTTAATAATGGTGTCGTCGTCTTTCGTGTCGACGACATCGACCTCGGTGATTCCCAGTGACAAGACCTGTTGGATGGTCGCCTTGGTGAGCGGCTCAAATGCGCGCGCCACGGTGATTTCACCATCTCGCACATCAGCGATCAACACCTTGGTGTTGAGCTGTTCTTCGTCGATGGTCGCTTTGAGGGAAAGCTTTTCGATCTGATAGAAGACCTTGATAATCTGTTCGTCCGACCCGTAACCGATCGCCCGTAGAAAGGTAGTCGCGAGGAACTTCCGGCGGCGTTTCCGGCGGTCGAGATAGATGTAAAGCAGGTCGTTGGTATCGAATTGAACTTCCAGCCAGGAACCACGATCCGGAATAATTCGGAAGCTATAGAGAACCTTACCGTTAAGGTGGATGCTGGACTCGAACGCGATACCGGGGGAGCGATGCAATTGGCTCACCACAACGCGCTCGGCGCCATTAATCACAAAGGTGCCCTGGGGCGTCATGAGCGGGATCTCGCCCATGTAAACCTTCTCTTCTTTGGTCCCTTTCTCGTCCTTGAGCTGAAAAGTGACATGCAGCGGCGCGCTGAAGGTTTGCCCTTCGCGCTGACAATCCAGAGCCGACATTTTCGGGTCACCAATATCGTAGCTCGCGAAATCGAGTACGACTTTGTCATCGTAGCTTTGGATCGGGAAAACTTCTCTAAAGACCGCCTGCAGGCCGACGTTCTTGCGTTTGCTGGGCGGCACGTCCTTTTGGAGAAACTCAACGTACGAATTGAGCTGCACTTCAATTAGGTTTGGCGGCTCGACAGCTTCTTTGATCTTTCCGAAATAAATACGCTCTGACATACGGATGCTTTTCTCTTCCAACCGATCGGTACTTTAGTACCGGTTCACTCTGTTAAGGCTCCCTTGCTGGCAAAAACGCCAAAGGGGAACACAAATAGCCCCACTCGCAAGGCCTGTCAACTTTGCCTCACGTCTGGAGCTTTGAATTGTGCTGAATGTGTTAAACGAGCGAGTGATATCTCGAGTTCCCCCGCGGTCAACGAGCTAACACTCTAACCGATTCCGCCCCAGTCGCAAGCGGTTTTGGCGGGAGAAGGGTCTCCGTGGAGCGCTGCCTCGCTTGCGAGGCCGGCAAGAATGGTGGGGCGAGGCTCCGTAATTACATCAGGCTTTCGCGGAGCGGTTTGCTGCGTTTAACCCAAAGCGTGCGACTCTGCAGCGCTGCCGAGCCGTGGTCTATGGGGTTGCCAAGACCGTGGAGCTTCGGTCGTCAAGGGACCGGCTCGGCCGCTTTCCAGCCTAGTCTCCCGTAGAGGCATCGAAGCATCGGCAACCCTGATAACTGCATTTGGTCTTTCGGGAGCCTCGCCCCACCATTGTTCCCGGCCTCGCAAGCGAGGCAGCGCTCCACGGTTTCCGCACAAAAAAACGGGCGCAGAAAGACATCTGCGCCCGGTTCAATGAATCCTGAGAGTTAAAGCGCCGTCTACTCCGTCTACTTGATCTCGACCTTGGCGCCAGCCGCTTCGATCTTCTTCTTGATCTCTTCGGCTTCCTGCTTGGTGACGCCTTCCTTAACCGGTTTAGGCGCGCTCTCTACCAGGGCCTTAGCTTCCGCGAGTCCTAAACCGGACACTGCGGCGCGCACTTCCTTAATGACGGCGATTTTGTTACCGCCGACTTCTTTAAGGATCACGTCGAATGCGATCTTTTCCTCGGCTGCAGGCGCCGCCGCCGCTCCGCCAGCTCCGGCCGCCGGCGCTGCTACCGCCACTGGCGCTGCCGCGCTGACACCCCATTTTTCTTCGAGTTTCTTGACCAGGTCAGCGATCTCCAAAACGGTCAATCCGCTGAGCTGTTGTACGAGTTGTTCTGTATCTGCCATATTTTTCTCTTCGGTATCGTCGCGCTTCCGAAGCCTCAGGAGCATTTAAGATTCCGCAGCTGCAGAACCCGACGAGGAACCAGTTGTTTTTTGCCAGGGCGCGCGGCTTCTTCGCGCCTCGTTTTGTCCTAGGCCTGGTTAAAACTCAGCCTAGGCTAAAATCTGTTCATCACCTTTCACCTCTTCCGCGCCGCCCTCCTTTTCGAATCTCGCCTTCAGCAACCGAGCTAGCGATGCACCCGGTTCGTTCAGCACGGTAACCAGCTTCTGTAGCGGTGACATCAATACCCCAAGGAGCTGGGCCTGCAACACAGGCTTCGCTGGGAGGTCGGCCAGCGCCTGGATTTGCTCCTTCGAAAGAACCGCATGATCTAGTACGCCAAGTCGCACCACCGGCCTCTGGAATTCAGACGAGAAGGTTTTCAGGACCTTTGCTGCGGCGCAAACGTCGCTTTCGCCAGTAACAATCGCAGTCTGGCCAGTCAAATCCTTGCTCAGATCTGGGAAACCGACTTCAGCCGCCGCCCGGCGCAAAAACGTATTCTTAACAACCTTGCACTGGGCACCGGCCCCGGCCAGACGATTCCGGAGCTCTGCAAACTGCAGTACATTCATCCCGGTGTATTCGGTAACGATCAGGAACGGGGACGCGTTCAGTCGCGCAGACAAATCTTCAACAATCGTGGTCTTTTCAGGTCTCATTTTCGCTTCCCCCTATCGGTTGTAAGTAGCCGCATCCAGCCGCAGGCCCGGTGTCATGGTTGCGCTGACGGTAATACTATGAACAAACTTGCCTTTGGCAGCCGGCGGACGTGCTTTGACCACCGCATCAATCACCGCGCTTCCGTTCGCCACCAGGGCATCTGGAGCAAATGAGAATTTGCCCATCGGAACAGCCACATTGCCGTTCTTATCTAGCTTAAATTCAACCCGGCCAGCTTTTACTTCGCGGATAGCCTTGGCCGTATCCTCGGTCACGGTACCGGTCTTCGGATTAGGCATAAGACCGCGCGGACCTAGAATTTTACCTAGTTTGCGTACTTCCGACATCGCTGCCGGAGTGGCAATGGCGACATCAAAATCTTGGAACCCGGCCTGGCACTGTTTGATGAGGTCTTCGAATCCGACATACTCCGCGCCGGCTTCTTTCGCTGCGGTTGCGGCTTGACCTTGCGCAAAAACCAGTACTCGCACCGTCTTACCGCTGCCATGCGGCAAAGGGCAAGTCCCGCGAACCATCTGATCAGACTGCCGGGGGTCAACGCCTAGCTTAAAAGAGAGCGTGACCGTCTGGTCGAACTTTGTCGGCGGCAGTTTCTTCAGGAGGTCAACTGCCTCCGGAAGCGAATAGGCCTTCTGCGAATCCACTAGTTCCGCACAAGACCGGTAACGTTTACTTCGATCTTTTAGTTTCATTTCTTTTGCAGTCCTAGCGGTCTGACGGGTCGGACCTCCTGCGTCTGTTCTCTGTTTTCTTTACCTATTGCGAACGATCTCCTCCGATCGCCCGAAGCTCGTCGGAATGACAAATGACAAATGACAGATGACAAATCTTAAACGGCGCCGGCCGTAGACGGGTTTCCGAATTTGTCATTTGCAATTTGTCATTTGTCATCTGTCCGAGCCTCCGGCGAGGACAGCTACTCTACCACATCGATGCCCATTTGCCGAGCAGTACCAACCAATGTCCGATAAGCTGCCTCTTCGGACCGGGCATTCATATCCTTTATCTTGACCTTAACGATCTCCATGACGTCTTTCTTGGTGAGCTGACCAACCTTGGTTTTACCCGGCTCTTTAGATCCAGCTGCAATGTTCGCGGCCTTCTTCAGCAGAATAGCTGCTGGGGGCGCCTTGGTGATGAAGGTAAAAGACTTGTCTTTATAAACGGTGATTACGACCGGCAGGATGTCTCCAGCCTGTTTCTGAGTGGCGGCGTTAAACTCTTTGCAGAACGCCATGATGTTGACACCGTTCTGACCCAGCGCGGGTCCAACCGGCGGTGCTGGGTTTGCTTGCCCGGCCGGGATCTGAAGCTTAATCGTTGCGACGATTTCCTTTGCCATTGTTTTAGTTTTCTATTCCCCGGTACCCCGGGCTGCTTTAAGTGAGAGGCGAGAAGTGATTGATGAGAGGTGATTGGTGGCGGGCAAGCCCCGCCTATTTGCTATTCTTCAACTGCGTTCGACCTGCCAATACTCCAACTCGACCGGCGTAGAACGGCCAAAGATGCTGACCGAAACACGCAGTTTGCCACGATCAGGATCAATTTCTTCAACGACACCGCTCTGGTTCTGAAACGGTCCGTCTGCCACTTTAACTGTTTCCCCCACCTCAAAGCTAACCTTCGGCTTAACCTTATCTTCGCGCTCTCGGATCTGGGCCAGCATACTTTCGACCTCTTGAGGCCGCATCGGTATGGGGCGATCCTTAGTCCCGGCAAATCCGAGGACGCCTGGGGTTTCACGGATGAAATACCAAGTCCGGTCTACCAGCTGGTTCTGCTTATCCAGCAGGTACATATTGACGATGAGATAACCCGGGAAAAATTTGCGAGTCGTCTCGGTGCGTTTACCGCGCTTAATCTCAGAAACGCGCTCGGTCGGAATCAGGACTTCATAGACCAGGTCGCCCATTTCCTCGGTCTTGATTCGCCGGGTCAGACTCTCGTAGACCTTCTGTTCCTGGCCTGACAGAACGTGCACCACAAACCATTGATCTTTATCGGGCTCACTCATAATTACGTCGGCCTCGCAAGCGAGGCACGCTCCAGGACTCAGGGCACCAGCCAACCAACTACTTTAACCATCACAAAATCCCAGAACGCGATGTAGCCGCTCAATAACAGCATCGCGATAACCACAACCGTGGTGGAATCAATCAATTCCCGGTATTTTCTGACCCCGTGTTCTTTAGGGTCCCAAGGCCAGCTCGCCTTCACCAACTCCCCGCGCACTTCACCAACGAAACGACCAATATTTCGAAAGAAACCAAACATAGGGATAGACGGGGAATCAGGTCAGGAGGGACTCGAACCCCCAACCGGCGGTTTTGGAGACCGCTGCTCTACCAATTGAGCTACTGACCTAAAAAAGTTCACTGCTTTAATCAAACGGCTTGGCAGGAGCTTCACTTTACCCAAAAAACCCTAGCCCCACCAAGAGGAATGGCCCGGCATGGCAGTCGTAGCTTCGCTAGGGCACGCCATTGACTGCCGGACCTCAAATTTTAACCTCTATTTTTTCGAAGCGGGTTCGTCAAGAATATCGGAGACTCGACCGGCGCCCACCGTACGGCCACCTTCACGGATAGCGAAACGGATGGTCTTTTCCATCGCGATAGGAGTAATCAACTCCACCTCGACCGACACGTTATCTCCCGGCATCACCATTTCGACGCCATCCGGCAGTTTCACGGTACCGGTCACATCGGTCGTCCGGAAGTAAAACTGCGGGCGATAATTCGTGAAGAATGGCGTATGCCGTCCGCCTTCCTCCTTACTCAGGACATAAACCTCACCCTTAAATCTCTTGTGAGGAGTGATCGTCCCCGGTTTCGCTACGACTTGGCCTCGTTCCACGTCTTCTTTTTTTACACCTCGCAACAACACACCGACATTGTCACCAGCCCGAGCTTCATCCAACAATTTTCGGAACATTTCGATATCGGTCACCGTTGTCTTCACGGTCGGACGGATTCCGACAATCTCGACTTCCTCCATTTTCTTGAGGATTCCGCGCTCAACTCGGCCGGTCACCACAGTGCCTCGACCTTCAATGTTGAACACGTCTTCGATCGGCATCAAAAACGGCTGATCAATCGGCCGCTCCGGCAGCGGGATGTATTCGTCGACCGCAGCCATCAGTTGGTAGATGTTTTCCTTATATTTGGGATCACCTTCCAGCGCCTTGAGTGCGCTTCCCTTTACAATCGGGATGGTATCACCAGGAAATTCATACTGGGAAAGCAGGTCCCGAACCTCCATCTCAACCAAGTCCAGCAATTCCGGGTCATCGACCATGTCGCATTTATTTAAGAACACAACGATCGACGGCACGCCGACTTGGCGCGCCAGCAGAATATGTTCACGGGTCTGCGGCATAGGTCCATCCGCAGCGGAGACAACGAGAATAGCGCCGTCCATCTGCGCCGCACCCGTAATCATGTTCTTCACGTAGTCAGCATGACCGGGACAATCGACATGCGCGTAGTGGCGGTTAGCCGTTGAATATTCAACGTGCGCCGTGTTGATCGTAATACCACGCTCCTTTTCTTCAGGAGCATTATCAATTTGATCGTACCGCGTTGCCTGCGCCATGCCCTTCTCGGCCAGTACCGTCGTGATTGCGGCAGTCAAAGTGGTCTTACCATGGTCCACATGTCCGATAGTGCCGATGTTCACGTGCGGTTTGGATCGTTCGAATTTATCCTTCGCCATTTAAGGTCTCCTTCTTGCTCTATCTTCTATTTAGTAATCTAAGGTCTTTTTCAGTAAGGACATGGAGCCCATGACCGGGATTGAACCGGTGACCTCGTCCTTACCAAGGACGTGCTCTACCAACTGAGCTACATGGGCATATGTTATTTTCTGTCGGACGAGTTGCACACAGGGTGAATCGGCCGACTTTTCCTGCCGGAAATTGATACCAACCAAAAGGCTAATCAGTCGCTAATCCCGCAAATAAAGCCTATCGATCGCTACTCAAGGTCCGTCAAGCGAGCCCGAAACTTAACAAAGAGCGCATTAGCGTCAACAGGATTCTAGAGCAGGCGCGGCTTCTTGGCTCTCTCGGGCAGCGACGGTCGCTGCCCGAGAGAGCCAAGAAACCGCGCCTGTTATGGGGTAACCGATTGCTCTTCCCGGCTTGCCGTCTCCCGGGTTGCCGTCTCCCGGGTTTCTACGGAGGCTGGGGGCCCAGACCGATAAGTCTCGGCAATACGCTGCACCGACATTGCCCGGCCGGTTTCTTCGTCGATATCGACCATCAATCCATGCAGTTTCACCTCGCCCTTCGCCACCGGGAAATTGATGGGCATACTGCTATAGAATCGCTGAACGATCGGTTGAATCTCACGCCCCAGGACAGACTCGGTCGGTCCACACATTCCAGCATCGCAAATGAACGCTGTTCCACCTGGAAAAATCTGGTCGTCTGCCGTCTGTACATGCGTATGGGTGCCAGCCACGACCGAAACCTTCCCGTCCAGGAACCGCCCAAGGGCGATCTTTTCACTAGTAGTCTCGGCATGAACGTCTACGAAAATGACCGGCGTTTGCGTCCGGATCTGTTCGACCTCATCCCAGACCCGTCGAAACGGATTCTCGAGGGCCGGCAGCATAAAAGTTCGTCCCTGGACATTGATTACTCCGACTTTGCCTTTTGCGGTTTCTAAGATGATCGATCCTCCCCCGGGAGTCCCTTCGGGATAATTGATCGGACGCAGTAACCGGGGCTCTGTGTCGATGAACGAAACCACCTCTTTCTGATCCCACACGTGGTCTCCCGTCGTAATGACGGCCACTCCGCAACGCAGCAAGTCGATCGCGAGTTTCGGCGTTATCCCTCGCCCGGCAGCAACGTTTTCTCCGTTTGCGACGGCAAAATCAATACCCCAGGCGGATTTTAGGGTCGGCAACATCTCGATAACCGCCCTGCGCCCGGGCTCCCCAATGATGTCGCCAAGAAAAAGAAGTCGAAGCATCGCCTACCGCCAGTAATTACTTTTATATAAGGGTGGAACCAAACTGAAGCAAATCTGGTATGCTGGGAAGGCACTTCGAATCAAGATCAAATGAGCGCCACCGCATTGCATGCCCAAGTCCTGGAGGGGAGCCGCTTTGCGGTGCGGCAGTTCTATCGGATGGCTAACAGGCGGCTCCCGGGAAGAGCCCAGCGTGATCCCTTCACAAAACGACTCTGCTCCGAAGGGTCGATGCGAACATTGCCTCTAGAACTGCGTACCCATTGGCCGTTCCCGGGAGCCGCTTGCTGCCAACTTGCAGAACTGCCGAACTACAAAGCGGCTCCCCTCCAGGCGTTGGGCAACGTTTACGCGCCGAGTGTTTCCAAACTCTTGGTGCTCGTCCTCGTAATCATGCTCGAAATTGCGGCCTTCAAACCAGCCTCCGCCGATCCTCTCACGCCCCTCAGCAGTCCGCCTAACTGGGCTCGTCTTCAAAAGTTCCAGGGAACAATCACCCACGACCAATTCTTTCGCCTGTTGAACGATGTCTACGCAGTGGGCGGTACAGCCCAAAAATGGATTAAGGTGGAGCCGGATTACGCCGAAATTCAGCCCTCGGGCGGCCACTGGCTGAAGCTGAGGTTCGCCAAGGACGGTGGAAAGCCGATCCCAAAGTTCTGGCACGATCCGAAAACGCTTCCGGCCAACAATGACAAGCCCTTGACCGGGCTGACGATCGCGCTCGACCCGGGACATCTAGGCGGCCCCTGGGCAAAAATGGAAGAACGTTGGTTTCAGATCGGTAACTCCGAGCCGATCAGGGAGGGAGATCTGACTCTGCAAACCGCGAAACGTTTAGCCCCGCGCTTGCAGGAACTTGGCGCTAAAGTCGTTTTCGTTCATTCAAAGCCGGGACCCGTCACCTCTTTGCGCCCTGACGATCTTCGCTCAGAGGCGCGGGCTTCACTAAAATCGCTGGGTGTTCAGCCTATCTTGCAAACTTACAAGGGTCCGGCCGACCCGGAAAAAGAGCATTCTATCACGTGGGAGGCCGAACGTCTGTTTTACCGGGTAGCGGAAATTCATGAAAGAGCCAGGCGGGTCAATCGCATCCTGAAGCCAGACCTCACTCTTTGCCTTCATTTTAACGCGGAGCCTTGGGGCGACCCGGCCAACCCAACTTTGACCGATATCGACCATCTGCATTTGATGGTGAATGGCGCCTACGCTGAATCCGAATTGGCTTACGCCGACGTCCGCTATCAGATGCTACTGAAACTATTGAGCCAGTCTTTCGACGAAGAACTAGGTATCGCCGAAAGCGTTGCCCATTCTCTTTCCGACGCCACGAAGTTGCCTGCATACCATTATGACAGCGACAACGCGCATGCGGTCGGCGCCAGCGGCTACGTCTGGGCTCGGAATCTATTGGCCAACCGTTTGTACCATTGCCCGGTTGCTTACGTAGAATGTTACGTGATGAACAGCCACGACTTCTTCGACCGATTCCAGGCGGGAGAATACGATGGTCTGCGAGAATTCAACGGAGTGATGCACAAGAACATCTACGCGGAATATGCTGACGGGGTAGCACAGGGGCTGGCTGATTACTTTCGAGCGGTTCGGGGTGGCCAGAAGTGATTAGTGATTAGTGATTGGTGATTGGTGATTGGTGATTGGTTGGTGGGGCGAGGCTCCCGATTGGCAGACATATAATCGCAGAGCCCCCGGTTTGAGCAGATCACGTCATTCTGTGGGACTGACTCGCCCGCCGAACCGGACCCAGCGAGAGGCATCCCGTAAGATACTCTCCGGTCCGATATCGCTTCATCGGGGGTGCTACACGATGGGCCGCGGCTCGGCCACCGTCCGGCACAACCCAACGATGGTCGAGACATGCTATTTCACTCTGCAGCAGGTTTCAGATTGATCGGGAGCCTCGCCCCACCCAATCACTAATCACAATCACATCACATTGTTCTTTTTACTTCCGATTATCTTACAACGTTGTTCATTATACCAACTCCCGCACCGGATCTTTCGTCCCGGTCGCCGGATCAACTCCCCCAAAATATGAGAACACGCGTTCTGCTAAGTTGGGCAGCCCGACTGGGGCTGTCTTCGATAACTGGAAAGTCCATGGCCAAAGGAATTGGGCTTTCTTTGCCGATTCTCGGCGCCATCACGACGATGTTTGCGCCTATCAATGCCTCGGCTGCGGACAAAGCCGTCTACTATTGGATTTCGCATGGCTCGCCGACCGACCCGGTCTGGACCTATTTCCTCCAAGGAGCGGAGCAATGGGCAAAAGACACCGGGAATGATGTCCGGACTTCGTTCCATAGCGGCGATGTTCCCTCACAGCAAGAAGCAGTGCGAGCCGCAATCGCGGCCAAAGCCAGAGGGATCGTTACCAGTACTCCCGATCCCGGAAGTCTGACCAAGGTTATCGCTGAAGCTCACGCTGCCGGAATTCCGGTGATCATCATGAACACGGAGGATAAGACCAGCGGTCGCGATGCCTACGTTGGCGGAGACAATGTGGCGATTGGCCATCGCTGGGCTCAGTATCTCGTCGATCATAACTTCGTCAAAAAAGGGGACTTTGTCTGGATGCCGGTCGAAGTGCCGGGCGCCACTTACCAGACCTTGGAAACCCAGGGCATCGATCAGGTATTTAAGCCGCTAGGGATCACTTACGAGATCACTGAGACTAAGCTGGATCAGGCGGAAATCATTAGTCGCATGTCGGATTATCTGACGGCTAACAAAAGTAAAATTAAAGGGATCATCGGCCTGGGTGACTTGGTCACGGGCAGCATCAAGCGGGTTTTCGATCAAGTTCACGTTAAAGCCGGTGCGATACCGGTGGTCGGATGGGGCAACTCAATTGACACCGCTCAGGAAGTCTTGGATGGCTATGTGAACGCGGCGATGTGGCAAGACCCGCAGGCAACCAGCTATTTGGCCCTCTCTATGGCATCGATGGCCGCCAGTGGCATCCCGCCAGGATTCGACATCAACGTCGGTACTTTGTACGAAAAGGACAAAGCCGCCACCTACCTCAAGATCATGCAGGGCGCGGGGCACAAATAATTGGGCAGATCCTCGTTCCTACAAAAAGTCATCTCCAAGCCTGAGTTCGGGCCGTTTGTTCTGTTGGTGGTAGAGATCGTAGCGTTTAGCTCGCGGTCTTCCGCTTTCCTTTCGGCAGGGAACATCAGCAATCTGCTGGCGTTCACTCCGGAGCTCGGCATGATCACCTTGGGGATGACTTTGCTCATGACCGCCGGCGAATTCGACTTGTCGGTCGGGTCGGTGTTCGGCTTTGCGCCGATCATCATGTGGACTTTCTACAATGCCCACATCGCTCCGCTTGAGGTCGGGTTCGTAGTCGCGATTCTTTTCGCGGTCCTTGTTGGTCTGGCCAACGGTTGGTTCGTTACCTACCTGAAGATTCCGTCGTTCTTGGTCACTTTGGGCATGCTCTTGGTCGTCAGGGGAATCGCCCTTTACATCACGGACGGTTTCCCGCAGCGGACTTGGACGGCAGACTCTCCCTTGATGAAGATCTTGGTAGGCGAATTCACATTTGGCGATCTCAGCATCTATGCTTCCCTGCTCTGGTTCATCCTGTTTGCCGTGATTCTCGGGTACATGCTTACCCAGTCGAAGGCCGGCAACTGGATACAAGCGGCTGGCGGGAACCCGGATGCCGCTCGCGCCCGGGGAGTCAAGGTAACTCAAACCAAAATCGCTTTGTTTGTTTTGTCCGCAGTAATCTCCGCCTGGGCCGGCATCACTAGCTCTATCCGAGTCTCGGCGGCGAACCCGAATAGCGGCACGGGATATGAGCTGGAGGTGATCGCAATGGTGGTAATTGGAGGGACGTCGCTAACCGGCGGACGCGGTACCATCATTGGCACGGTCATTGGCGTCTTGATCTTGCGTACAATGCGCAACGGCATCGTACTGATCGGTGTCCCCGGTCTGGCCTACAATATTTTTATCGGCGGAATCATCCTGGCCATGATGGCCCTCCATTCCTGGCTCGAACGCCGGCATCACGCGGGAACCTAAGACAATAAAATCACCACAAAGACACAAAGGACGCGAAGGTTGGGAAACCAAAGGCTTACATTCAAGTCTGGCTTCGTGTTCTTTGTGCCTTTGTGGTGAACCCTTGTTTATTTTATGCCTGAGGAACTGGTCCGAATGGACCGTATCAATAAATTCTTCGGACGGGTGCAGGCCTTGAACGATGTGAGCCTGTCCGTAAACCGGAGCGAAATTGTCGGCTTATTAGGGGATAATGGCGCGGGTAAATCGACCCTGATCAAGATCCTTTCGGGCGCACTACGAGCCGACAGCGGAGATATCTACATGCATGGCAACCGGGTAAAAATTCGGAATACCACGGACGCCATGGCATTGGGCATTGAGACCATCTATCAAGATTCGGCTCTGATTTCCCAACTCTCTATCGCTCGCAACCTGTTTCTCGGACGCGAGCCCGTAAAGGCGCCGCGTTTCTTTGATCGGTTGGATCAGGACACGATGAACGAGGTCGCCGGTAAGCTGCTCAAACAGGTCGGCATAAAGAAAGAAATCCCGCCGACCACCCCAATCAACGCGTTGTCCGGAGGGGAACGCCAAGCCGTCGCTATCGCCCGAGCGATGCATTTCGAGAGCGACTTGATTATTCTGGACGAACCGACCAACAATCTAGGGGTCGAAGAAACTCAGGGTGTACTTCGATTCGTTCGCAGCGCTCGAGACTCGGGACACTCCTGCATCCTGATCGCGCATAACATCTACCACGTGTTTCTGGTGGTCGACCGGATCATCGTGCTGCGTCGAGGCAAAACCGTAGCAGACGATATCGACCCGAAAAAGACAACGATCGAAGCGGTCGAAAGCGTCATTACAGGGATGCCGATCGCACCCGCTCATTAACTTCACCACAGGGCAGACTTCGCCCCATTGCGGCCCTTTTAGCTACGTCGGCCAAGGAGACAGAGGAGACGGAGATAAAATCCGCAGATTACACAGATTACGCAGATTACGTTTTGAGGTTGTGCGCTGCGGTGTACCAAAAACACGAGCCGGCGGGACACGTGTTTTTCATTTTCACGGAAAGATTCAGGGTCCAGCACGAAATCTGCGTAATCTGCGGATCTTTAACCTTTCGGTTCCACGGTTCTTTCTTCCGATGATTTTTAGTTCGGTAGTCGCAGCGTTTGTAGGAATCTGCGGTTGACCTCGCCCATGGGTCGATCTACTCTACGCTTCTTTTCGGCGGGCTGTGGCTCAGCTTGGTAGAGCGCCACGTTCGGGACGTGGAGGCCGTGGGTTCGAATCCCACCAGCCCGATTCTAATTCCGGGAGCGCCGGCAGCGCCGAAAACGCGGCATTCAATCGCCGCATGGAACAAACCCCCGGTACCAAGGAACATAGGAATCGCGGGGACGCGATCCCTCCCGACCCTGGGGCGATCCGGCCACCAAGCGCCAAGACTGCACCACCAATCGCTTCTCACCTCTCACTTCTCACGTCTCACAGCGAAGCATTAAGCGCCGCTTGGTACGCATCGTAAATCTCGCGTCCAAAACAAACAAAAATGACGCTTTCGGGGAGCTGATTGGTTTTGAGATAGGCCGTCGTCTCACCCACGGCGATCTGGCAAGCATTCTGAATAGGATAACCGTAGATTCCACAACTGATCGCCGGAAAGGCGATTGTTCGCACCTGATGTTTTGTCGCCAATGCCAGCGAGTTTCGATAACAGCGAGCAAGAAGCTCCGGCTCGCCCCGAGTCCCGCCACCCCAGATAGGTCCGGCCGTATGAATGACGTGTCTCGCAGGTAAACGGTACGCGGCCGTAATCCTCGCTTCGCCCGTTGGACATCCTCCTAAAGTTCGGCACTCCGCTAATAGTTCCGGGCCGGCCGCACGGTGAATAGCTCCATCGACACCTCCGCCACCGAGCAAGGACGTATTCGCAGCGTTTACCACGGCATCGACTTGCAGTTTCGTTATATCACCCTCGATCAATGAAACTCGCGTTAGCGGCGCCATAATTCGTGTCTATTAGTAACTGTTGCGAACGCCAGACCGTCAATTCACTCAAATAACCAACACTGAAACGAAAGCAGGAACAACATGGAAACAGGATCTCTCTTCCGCAAATTATTCGCTCAAGCACTAGGTTTATCGATTATTTGCGCTTGTGCGAGCGTACCCGCGCTAGGCCAAGACAATAGTCCGAACGGTGCACCTTCCGCGAGTCCCGCAAACCCTGGAGCGCAAGGAGTCGCGCCGGCCAGGCAGGGACACATGAATCCTGACAAGATCAAGCAGCGCCAGTTAGCGCGGCTACAGCAAATCTGTCAGCTAACCCAAGATCAGCAAACCAAGATCACTCCTGTCATCAGCAATTTCGTCGACCAATTAGTGGCGGTGAGAAGTGATAGCTCGCTGCAACCCGACGCAAAGAAGGCCAAGCAAAAAGAACTGCGCCAAGCGTACAACCGGCAACTGCGATCGCTACTGACGCTGGAACAAAAACAAGCTTTGAAGAACGCGAGAGCCGCTCAAAATCAGGCTAAAGTTCAGAACCAGAACGGCAATCAGGAACAAGACGAAAAATTCGAGCAGGGATCGAATCAGCCCGGCTCGGGAATCTAGGAGCGGCAAAGCCGCTCGGGGCGCGTGGTCTTGAATTGAGTTGACGCCCGTCGCAAGGGAGGGATCGCTGCCTGTCCGCCTTAGCCCTGGTACCAATCACGGTTTTCGTGGACAAGATTGGCGACGGCGGATCCTGGCGATCCCCTATTACCGAAACGGGGCACGTTGCGATCTCAGACCGAAATACGCCTTTAGGTTGAGGCACGTCCTCGCGGCGCGCGGGGACGCGCGCCCTCCGCGACCGCACGGGGTTTGGGAAGCTTTTCCTTCTTCGTACCACCTTCCCATTAACTACGGTGGACAGGGAGGCGCGCTTACCTCGCGTCGAGCAATCTCAAGCCGATTCGCGGTCAAGTCCGACACTACCTGGGCTTTCACCAAACCGCGAACTTCGCTGCTCGTTGCATCCGTTATTTCGATCAATCGATCAAATGTTAAACCACTTACAAATAACGTTATTTAATCTTGTATATAATAAGAATCACGCTAAGATCCACCCCATATGCAAATCACATCTGTATCCAGAGCTTTGTTCGCTGCCCTCGTCGCCGGCACCTTGGTTTCGGCGTACGCGGATCCAGTCGACCAAGCAACGGCTCCCAAACCAGACGTTCAATCCAATGCTAGCCAGCAACCCAGTCCGGTCGCCCCATCCAACTTCCCTAAGAAGCGGTCGGTTTCTCCCGATTCCCTCAAGAAGCGGGAGCTCACCATGCTACGAAAGAGTGTCACCTTAACCCCTGACGAAGAGAACAAGGTTACACCAATCATCAGTACCTACGTCGACGCTGTGCAAGTCGTGAAGGCGGACGCCAGTACGACCACCGCCGAAAAGAGAGCTAAACGAAAGGAATTACACGACCAATACATTAGCAACGTAAAGGCCGTTCTGACTCCTGATCAGGCGCAGACCTGGGAAACAGCTAATGCTGAACGGATCGCCCGGCTGCGGGCCAAGAAAAACGCCCCTGCTCCGGCCGAAAGCGCTTCCCAAGAATAAGAGAAACCTGCAACCAATCAGAAAGGAGGACAACCCTTCTCCTGCGGTTGCTCCGTAGGAGAAGGCGGCCGCGTGTTGGTGAGAAGTGATTAGTGGTGGTAGGGCGAGGCTCCCGAATAGCCCAACGGTTCCCCAGAGCACCAGGTATTGCACGTCGAGCGGTGTTATTACGTCAATTGCGCGCCGAGCCGAAAGCCCCTGGTGAACCACGACTTGACACGCGAGGCCGCCGCATCTTCTCTGGTCAGCCAAGAGGAATTCGCGAATAATAGGAGGGTCGACATGACAATCGCGGAAAGACTCTTGGAACTTAAGCATTCCGGCCAAGCTTTTGTCCTGCATTTGAACGACGGCCGCGCACTTAGGATCCGAGCCGGAAATTATATTTCTTTAAACCCTTCCGGCAAAGGTACAAACGTGACTGTTTACGGTGACGGCGAGGACGAAGAACATTTTATTCCGATTTTCGCAATCAGTAGCGTCTCGGTAGAGATCTGAGAACCGACCTTTCCGCACACAACGATGCAGACGTGGGGAGCCGATGACGCTCTGCAGATTTCGATTCGATGCCACTCCTACCGAGCTAATGCGAATTTGCCGATGTCGAGGCTATAAAGATTTCGCTACTACGGAGCTCACAGGTCCCTCCGAACGCCAAAAGGCTTTCAGAAGCGGCCAGACGCAAGGCAGGCTTCAAGCCATTTCAAACCCGGCAAACTCAAATCCTGGCGCAACAGTACACCCCACTAATGTCCAGGCTCCGAGCGTTTCCGCCGTTTGCCATCGGAAGGCTGGAACAATGGCTTGAGGACGTTCATTCTTCAGTAAGTCGTTCCCAAGCAGAACGGTTTCAACTGGGCCTTCCCCCTCCCTGATCTGTAACCGGATCGGGGCGCCGCCGTACCAATGCCACACCTCAACCGCATCGATGCGATGCCAACCGGAAATTTCACCCTGTTTGAGCAAAAAATAGATCGCGGTCGATGCCGATCTTTCCTCTACTTTTTTGGCATCGCGGAACGTCTCCCGGAAATACCCGCCTTCCGGGTGCGCCTGGAGCTGTAACAACCGAATCACTTCGTCAGCAGTGAGAGAACCAGAGTCGGACATAGCAACCGCGAATAGATCCGCCTTCGCACGAAAATAAGTCAAGGGAGATATCTCTTAATCTCAAGCTATGGCGGACAGGCTGCGAATGGACGCGAACACAAAAGAAAACAACCGCAGATGGACCCGTCGCAAGATGAGTCGGACCTCTCAATCGTCCGCGTCCTCGAAAGGGCGTGGCACGTTGAAGCGATACGCGATTGCCCTGCGCCTGGAGGGGAGCCGCTTTGGCGCGTATCTTCCCGCCCTCGCGAATTTCGTCTCAACACTAATCCGGCCGAAACGTGCAAAATCAGGCGGCTCCCGCGAGTGACCCCAGCGGTTTGCAGCTCTACGGCCGAGTGTAAACGAGTCGGAACTGCGGGTAAAATCATCGCGCTGGATTATTCCCGGGAGCCGCCTGTTGTGACATTTTTGGTCGAACTGAACCCTAAAACAAATATCGCGAGGTCGTCTGCTACATGCCAAAGCGGCTCCCCTCCACGCGTTGGGAACAAAAACGCCTTTTCAACAGGCCACACCTTTCGAGGGCGACGGTCAGGACCGGTCTGGTCCATCTTGCGGCGGATTCATCTGTGGTTGTTTCTTCCATCTTTTCGTCCATTCGCGGTTAAGGAATGTAGACGAGCTGATAAACTGTTCGGTGGATCCTTACGCGCTGTTTGGTCTGCGGGTCTCGATACCAAAAGGTCTTTTGTTGGCGGACGAATACGCCGTTCGCGCCGCTCTGTGCCGCCATGGTCCGAACCTGCGACCAAGTATCACCTGACATGGCTTCCAGGCGATCCTGAATCGTGACCACTCCAAGTTGAGCGAAAGGCGGGCTGGGCGCAGCAGCTAATAACCGAACCGATTGCTCGGGAAGCGCAGGATACTGAGGTCCGGCCGGAGCTGGTTTGTGCGCGCAAGCGCCGAGCAGCAGACAAGCTGTAGAGATCAGCACCCACTTCAGACGGCGGCTCATCATTTTGACATTGACCACTGCTTAGCCTTGTCGTCCAAACTCCCTCACCGCGCAATTCGCGGAAACAACCCTGGGGACCGTAAGAATTTCGTAATGCTGATACAGTCCGTCGGAGATATCACCATGATTGGTCGAAATCTGTTGTTGGTCTTCACGACCGCAAGCTTTGCCGCCGCCCTACTCGATACCTGCAAAAACGAGCTTGGCGGATCCAGTAGCCAGCGTCGTGATGCAATCGCGGCGATTCGCTGAGGCGGGAAAATGGGAGGAGGCCAATAGAGTGCTTCAAGATGGGCTGTCGGCGACAAAAGAGAAGGCGAACAAAAACATTCTGCTGAAGCGATTCAGTATGCTGAGCAGGCCGTCCAATTGGCAAAGTCCGGGAACAGTCCCGGAGCCCTTTACGCTGCCCAATTGAGCCCAAGCGAAACTGTACCAGGAAACTGGTAAAACGACGGAAGCAACGGGACCAGCGGAGCAAAGCCGGGTTGGGGTTGAAGCTTTTGGTAGCGCTGGAGATGCGAAGGATGCTCAAGATTTTCTGGAGAAGCATCGCTGATTGCCAAAGCTCCCCAGCGGCTCAAATTTCAGACAAAGACACGAAGCGACGAAAAGACAGCCATCCCGCTTGTCCGCAGCCTCAACGCGGCCGCGGCTTGTTAGCCGCGGAAATGTTTACGAGAGTAGACGCCCGTCCCTGACTCGCTCAAGCTTCAATGGGGCCGCGGCTTGTTAGCCGCGGAAATCAAGCCTCGGAGGGCATGTCGCACCGCATATTCGAGCGACGCTTCAATGGGGCCGCGGCTTGTTAGCCGCGGAAATCTGCCGTTACAGGTCGATGGACTGTCGGCGACTTGTCGCTTCAATGGGGCCGCGGCTTGTTAGCCGCGGAAATCTGCCTGCGAGATCGTGCCACCAGTGAGTTGTAACGTAGCTTCAATGGGGCCGCGGCTTGTTAGCCGCGGAAATCGCCTGAACGTAACAGCTTCGGTGCCGAGCAGATTCAGCTTCAATGGGGCCGCGGCTTGTTAGCCGCGGAAATGTCGAACTGGAGGTCCGAGCTGCAGCGCCATCACTGAATGCTTCAATGGGGCCGCGGCTTGTTAGCCGCGGAAATCGCGACAATGTCGAGCGATCAGCGCAGCCTATCACTGGCTTCAATGGGGCCGCGGCTTGTTAGCCGCGGAAATAGCTCGCATGCCGTCACTGGCATCGCGAGTCGTAGACGCTTCAATGGGGCCGCGGCTTGTTAGCCGCGGAAATTCGTCGACGCTAAGATCCGATCGGTGCCGTCGAGTCATGCTTCAATGGGGCCGCGGCTTGTTAGCCGCGGAAATCGTGCAGTCATCGACGATCTGCGATCGACGCGTAGATCGTGCTTCAATGGGGCCGCGGCTTGTTAGCCGCGGAAATTCGAGCTACGCTCCGTCGATCAGCGTCGAGCTATAGCTGCTTCAATGGGGCCGCGGCTTGTTAGCCGCGGAAATGCTCGATCGACTGTCGATCTAGATGCAGACCGATAGCGTGCTTCAATGGGGCCGCGGCTTGTTAGCCGCGGAAATGCATCGACTTGACTGGCATCATGGCGCGTCATCGACGTAGCTTCAATGGGGCCGCGGCTTGTTAGCCGCGGAAATGCTACGCTAGTTCTACGGCATACGGCAGTCGACATGTACGCTTCAATGGGGCCGCGGCTTGTTAGCCGCGGAAATCGATCGAGTCGCTATGCGAGCATGGTCACGAGCATCGATACGCTTCAATGGGGCCGCGGCTTGTTAGCCGCGGAAATGTGCATCGACCGGTCGATGAATCAGCGATGCTACGACAGCTTCAATGGGGCCGCGGCTTGTTAGCCGCGGAAATGCGTCGACGAATCCATCGAGTCGAGCACGCTGAGCGTCAGCTTCAATGGGGCCGCGGCTTGTTAGCCGCGGAAATGTCGAGCTGGACTGCATCGAGACGCTGCGAACCGATACAGCTTCAATGGGGCCGCGGCTTGTTAGCCGCGGAAATCACGTCGAGCGTGATCGCCTAGCGATGCTGACACAGTGCTTCAATGGGGCCGCGGCTTGTTAGCCGCGGAAATGCTGCGAATGCGAGCCTAACGATGCCAGACGCTAGACTGCTTCAATGGGGCCGCGGCTTGTTAGCCGCGGAAATCGTCAATGTACCGACGCGAGATCGCTACGGCACGGTACGCTTCAATGGGGCCGCGGCTTGTTAGCCGCGGAAATCGCGACTCATCGCGTGCAGCTATCGCTGACGCAGCATCGCTTCAATGGGGCCGCGGCTTGTTAGCCGCGGAAATGTCAGCCTGCAGTTCGATGCATAGCGGCGTCAACGGCTTCAATGGGGCCGCGGCTTGTTAGCCGCGGAAATGCATCGATCGATGCTGCGTTCGACGATCGAGACGATCGCTTCAATGGGGCCGCGGCTTGTTAGCCGCGGAAATTCGACTGAGTCGGTGAGTGTCATGCATCGAAGTTGATCGGCTTCAATGGGGCCGCGGCTTGTTAGCCGCGGAAATTGTCGCGATGTCGCGAGCGCTAGTCACGGTCCACGATCGCTTCAATGGGGCCGCGGCTTGTTAGCCGCGGAAATTGCGGTCATGCGGCAGTTACCGTAACGTCTGATGGCATGCTTCAATGGGGCCGCGGCTTGTTAGCCGCGGAAATATCGCCGATAGCTGCCGAGTCATGCGTCGGATCGACAGGCTTCAATGGGGCCGCGGCTTGTTAGCCGCGGAAATGTCGCATGCGATCGCTGACAATGCGCATCAGCTGACGTGCTTCAATGGGGCCGCGGCTTGTTAGCCGCGGAAATATGACCGGCTGCGATCGAGCATGCTGAGCGTCAATCGCAGCTTCAATGGGGCCGCGGCTTGTTAGCCGCGGAAATACCGATCCGAGCGATCGGACTAGACGCAATGCAATCGACGCTTCAATGGGGCCGCGGCTTGTTAGCCGCGGAAATGCGGATCAGCTGACGAGCATCGATCGCGACATCGATGACGCTTCAATGGGGCCGCGGCTTGTTAGCCGCGGAAATCGATCGACTGGCGCGACAGCTCAGCGATACGCAATCTCGCTTCAATGGGGCCGCGGCTTGTTAGCCGCGGAAATGCATCGAGATGCGTCAGCGTTGCGAGTCACTGATCATGCTTCAATGGGGCCGCGGCTTGTTAGCCGCGGAAATCGATGCCAGCGATGACGCTCGACGTCGATCGCTGAATCGCTTCAATGGGGCCGCGGCTTGTTAGCCGCGGAAATGTACGCGCTAGCGAGTATCGCGATGACATGCCGAATAGCTGCTTCAATGGGGCCGCGGCTTGTTAGCCGCGGAAATGCGTCATCGGCATGGTCACAGCTGATGCGCGATCATGACGCTTCAATGGGGCCGCGGCTTGTTAGCCGCGGAAATCGCTAGTGCTCGTCGCATAGCGTGTCGACTGCATGCTTGCTTCAATGGGGCCGCGGCTTGTTAGCCGCGGAAATGCGTACGTCGCTGTCGATCGCGACATCGCGATCAATGCAGCTTCAATGGGGCCGCGGCTTGTTAGCCGCGGAAATCGATCGAGCTGAGTCGCATGCAGCATCGACGATCGATGCATGCTTCAATGGGGCCGCGGCTTGTTAGCCGCGGAAATCTGAGTCGACGCTGGCATCCAGTGACGCGATTACGTGCTTCAATGGGGCCGCGGCTTGTTAGCCGCGGAAATGTCGACGAGCTCGATCATGCCGACAGTCGCATCAAGCGGCTTCAATGGGGCCGCGGCTTGTTAGCCGCGGAAATCAGCCGGTCCGATCGCACGACATGCTATCGGCATGCGCTTCAATGGGGCCGCGGCTTGTTAGCCGCGGAAATCGACGGCTATCGGCTCGATAGCGTCGCAGATCACGCTTCAATGGGGCCGCGGCTTGTTAGCCGCGGAAATCGCGTCAGCATCAGCCTGACAGATCATCGATAGTGCTTCAATGGGGCCGCGGCTTGTTAGCCGCGGAAATTAGCCGATATGCGCTCGTACGGACTGCGAATCGATACGCTTCAATGGGGCCGCGGCTTGTTAGCCGCGGAAATCTCGGACGCGAATCGCAGCTAGCCGATCGTCGAGCTATGCGCTTCAATGGGGCCGCGGCTTGTTAGCCGCGGAAATAGCCTCTCGCTAACCCGCTCAGCCGCAATGGGCACACAGCGATCTCGCGAGCGGTACCTTGCATTCGGTTCCGGCCTTTAATTAACCATCCAAATTCTATCATGTTCTCTTGAACAGTTTTCTCCTCGTAATTCGATTACATCGCGAGCGCTCTCAACGACTTCTTCATCACCAGACCGCTCGCGACCAAAATGTCAAAGAAATTCACACCACGAAACACGCCGTATCCACATTGATATAAGGGATCCCTATGGCCGTGATTTCGCGTTGACCTCGTTGCTCAGCCGGCCCGAGGCGTATAAATAAAACCTGATCTTCTTCCCGTTTAATTTCTCCAACCAGCTTCTCTTCAAATTGAAGCTTCTCGCCGGGAGTAAGATCGCATTCAAAAACCGAGAACTGAAGGTGTTGACCGAAATCTTTGCAAACCTTGAACACCCGACGGAGTCGTTTGGGATCGGCCACATCGTAACAGACGATATAAGTATTTCTCATCGGGTCACAAAAGGCCGATAAATTGCGACCTCTCCGGTTAACACTCGGGCTAGAAGCCGGAACTGGAGCTCGATAGCGCGCCGGTAACAGACTTTATAATCGAACACCGGATGGGTCACGACACTGGTTAACCGGGCCTCATACGCTTCAAAGAAGATCTTTCGTCCCCGCGCGGTGAGATTGGTTGCGTTCCCAGCTCGAACAAAATGAGATTCATCCAGCATCCGATTATTAACCAGGGTCACGGCCACTGAATCCGCGATTAACGGCCGGAATTCTTCCATGATATCGAGCGCTAACGCCGGGCGCCCAAACCGAGGTTGATGATAGAAACCGACATAGGGATCGAACCCGACGGCAGCAGCGGCGATCGCGCAATCCTTTGCTAATAAGCTGTAACCAAGGGAAAGCAGCGCGTTGACCGGGTCCCGCGGCGGTCGCCGGTTACGTGCTCGAAAGTCGAAAGTTAGGGAGTCGTCGGATTCAGGTTTCAACATTCCGGCGAAAGCGCCGAAATAGTTTGCTGCCGCTGCGCCTTCGATCCCGAGAAGTTCATTCAAGCTCTTGGCCAGGAGTGCATCATTCACTGCCTGACGCAACCGGTTCAATAAAGGCGTGGGTGGTTCCTCATGGTTTCGCATCAACATCGTCCGTTGATTCCGGATTTTGCCGGCAACAAAGGATCTGGAAAAAAGCAGGCATTGGCGCTCTTGCGCGGCCACACCGAATTGAGCGATCCGGGTAAAGACATTAGTTAGACCGAGTCCATGAGTAATCCCGTAGAACCAGCCGCCGCCCGAGAAGAATGTAATCGGGACTTCCTGATCGCAAAGTTCTTGTACGACTTGAGTTGAAACTTGGATATTACCGAAAATACCTAGATGATTGATGTCCCGGATCCGGACTTCTTGTAGGACGGTTTTCTTGTCGCGGATCTCCAATACCTCCCCTTTCCTGCCGACGTTCAAGCCGGGCGAATTCAGGTAAAGAACACGCCGTTCATCGCGGGCTGCCAGGGATCTGCGCCCAGTAAAATTAAACTCGTTGTCCCCTTCTGTCTTTACCGATGGGTCTGTATCAGGACCAAGTTGACGCAGAAAATTGGTTTCATCCGGGAGACACACCGGCGCCAGTGAACAACGCACACATTTCGGTGACGCGACGAGCGGAGCAGGTCGTTCACCCTCCGCACAAGCTCGAGCTCTGGCTATGATCTCGATCGCCCAATTCTCGATCTCGGGTGTGATTTCCAACCGCACACGCTGTTTCGTGCCGCGATAATAAAGAATCCCTTCTTTGCAGTCGTACCCGTTATCTCGAAGGATTAGGCATTGCAGAACTAACTGGATCTTATCGGTATCCCAGAGCTCGATCCCGTTCTCACCCTCTCTAGGGGTACCGGCTTTATATTCAACCGGACAAACCTGCACATTGCTGAAGAGATCGGTACGAATTTCAACCAGATCCATCTTGCACACTACTCCGAGCCGATCGGAAGCCAGCTCAACAGAACGCGAATGGATAATGTCTTCCTTCGCCAAGGCGCCGGAGGACAAGTCCTCGCCAGGCTTCCCCTGCCCTCCGTCTCCCTTGGCCGGAGCGCTTGGTAAAGAGCCAGAGCCTAGATCGACACGTTTATGTCCTTGTGAACCGCGAATCGTGTCAGCGTTCTCCACAAATACGCCTTCCACCTGCTCGTAGTAGAACAAGCGCGGACAATAAACGAACTCGTTAATCATCCGAGCCGGGAGATAGGTCGGAATTAGATTCGGTTGCTCGGAACGATTAGACGAAGCCGGATCTAAGATTTGAACCGCTTCTTCCTCAGCCAAGACGGGCAGATTCCCGGTTCGCGGCCCAGGGACCCGAGAGCTAAGTTCTTTTAAGCGTTCTAGACGGCTGACCGCCCGTCTACTTGGCGACATCCTGCGCGTTTTCGGTCCCGCACGTTTGGCCATTAGATTAGGTGCTCACAATTCTCTAAGAGGAACAATAACGCGGAGGAACCTTAGCCAAACAGATCCGCGAGAGAAAGCCAAGCAAAACCGCGGCCAAAAAAGGGAGTAGCCGGAAATCTTAGTTGATGGCGGTTAAGCGCGTGACAGATTTCTGTCATGCAAACGACGTTGCGGATCGATGACGCTCTTTATCGTGAAGCCAAAGCAAAAGCTGCGATCCTTGGGATCAGTCTTACTCAGCTTCTAGAAGAAGCCCTTCGCGCAAAACTGCGCGAAAAACCGTCGCGCCGGCCTCGACGGCGAGTTCGTTTACCAGTTTCCTCTGCCAGAGGCGGTCTGTTATCGCCTTCGAAAACGTTGCCGGAGCTGATCGAGGCCGCAGATTTAGCCCATGACCTTTCGACAGCCAGGAACCGATAATGGATGTGGTTGACGCTAATATCCTCATCGGCGCATTTCGGCCGGACCATCTTGATCACCGTTTGCTGAAACGCTTGTTACAAGGAAGGCTGAACCAACCGACTTCGATCACCTTTCCACATCTCGTTGAGGTCGCGTTCCTCCGCATTGTTTCGCACCCCAAAATTTTTCGTCACCCGTCAACGTTCAAGGAAGCCCACTCATTCTTAGAAGCGATCCGTGACAGCGGGGCCTTTGAAGAACCGCCCGTATTACCTGGCTTTAGAAACACTCTGGCTGAGCTTTCCAGGTTGAATATCGATAACGGACACCGTGTCGTCCTGGTAGTTAGTCACGTAGGCAAACTTTTGGTCAGGGGTAATCGCTACCGCCCGTGGCTGAAACCCAACCGTGATTGGCTTTCCCACTGTCTTGTAAGTCGTCGTACTGACCATAATGACCTTGTTGCTCGGTCCCGAATTGCTCGAATTCAACGGTAGGTAAAGATATTTACCGTCTGGCGTCACCGCACAATACCCGGGATAATTACTCTCTTTGATGTTCTTGATGACTTTGTTATCCTGGATGACCACGAACGCCCTCTTGGCGAGACTAACCACGTAAACATCCTCCTCGCCTTTTGGGTTTACGACACAAAAATTTGGATTGGTTGTCTTGATCCCAGAACCGATCACCGCCTGCGCTGCCGTGTCGATCACAAAAACGGCATTGTCATTGCCGTCGCACACGTAGGCGGTCCTCCCATCCGGGGTAAACGCTACGGCCTCGGCCGAGGTTCCGATTGCAATACTTTTGGTAACCGTTTTGGTTTTCGTATCAATCACTGACACAGTCCCAGAATTCACATTCGGCACATAAGCCTGCTTTCCGTCTGGGCTAATCGCCAAGAACTTCGGTTTGTTGCCCAACCCCGCTATCTGATTCAGGAGAGTACCGGTGCTGGCGTTGAGAACAGTCACGGTGCCGGGACTAATAGAATTGGTGACGTAAACTTCTGTCCCATCGGGTGTAATCGCCATTCCGATTGGGTTAGCACCCGCGGAAAAGGACTTCACAACGATTTTGCTCGGCGCGTAGATCTCTGAAATCGTGTTATCGTTTTGGTTCACGACGTACACAAAAATATTGTCCGGATTGACGACGATCAGGTTGGGACCCGCCCCTACCATAAGCGTAGCAACGACTTCGTTTTTGGGCAGCGTGTCAGGTGTGATCCGGTCCGCCCCTTCTTGCCCGCAGACCCTTAACATCGGGCAAGCAGCGATAAAGGCGATGATCGTCCTAAGCAAGAATTGTTTGCTGAGCACCCGATGTACGAATGCACTTTTATATTTGAGCATAATTCTGACCTCCCCTAAAAGAGCACTAGGCCTGGATTTTTATTCCCTACTCTTGTGAGCGAAAGGGGTCAGTCAAAGGA
>CAVXLD010000003.1:0-975671 GCA_963762565.1 uncultured Verrucomicrobiae bacterium
CTATGTGCTCGGCCAGGCGCCTAAGGGGTACCGTCTGGTCGCTATTCCTTAATTGGCGATCTTTTCAATTGGCGCCAATTTGAACCGGAGGTCATCCTCCTGCCCTCGGTTGGTACTCGGGATTCGGGACATGGAGGAGTTGCTGAGTGAGCGCGGGCCATCGGTGGACCATGCTGGTATTCCTGACCTTTTGGTTTCTCTAACGAGCAGCGATTCGGCTCGATTCATCTCGGCCAACGCAAGCTGGAAAACGAGAGTAGATTCAGCTCCTTGGTTTTGATTAACCCGATCGGGATGCAACGCATCGCAACAGGCACCCGTACTCGAATCGTAGAGTGACGGCCCGAGATCGTTGCGACCGAGGAACCATTCGAAGCAGCGCTGGCGCGGAAGACGATCCCCGAGGAAAGCTATTTGTGTGATGGGCGACATCGTTTCTTATCGGGCAGTGTGAATTTTTCCCGGATCCGTTAGGTTCTCCAATACACTTACCGAAGTGTTACTGTCGGTTTTTGGTATGGCGACGCCGCCTTGATCTATTGCTTCCCGACCACGTTTCAGTTGCCGCTTGGATTTTGGCGGGTCGATCTCGGGACTAAGGACACCCTGGACGAAAACGTTCGGCGAAAACCCGAGGCTTGGCTCGGTTACTGAATCGTCCAGAGCGGAAACGGTTGCCTGCTTTTAGGTGGGGATCTTCGTGTAAACGAGAACGGCTTCTTTTCTCCGAACTTTCAGGGGTGGAACGACCCTCGGTACCTTGGGAATGACGAAAGTCGAGCATCAGAACGAAACCTGACAGGATTGCGGATTGATATCGCGCTAGCATCTCCGGGAGGCTAAAGTTAACTTACTAGAAAGGGTCCGCTATGCTGGCGCCCGCCGCCGATAATAGAGTCGGTCATCGAAGAGTTTGAAGACGCATGGGCGGTGGCAGAACGGCTGGTGAGCCAGTTGATTACGCCCTCAAAACCGTGACGTTTTGAGGCAGTGCGAGGAGGTGCGGACCGGTGCATCCTTATTTCCTCAGCCGGGCTTCGACGTCTATTCAACGGCGTGAGTAAAGCGGGACCCGAGGCTGTAGCCGGCTCGCGCTAAAACGGAAAGGCGGCGTCGAACGCCGCCTTTGTTCAGTTACTACGAATTCCTACCTGGGACCGTGTTCTGCCGTGTAAGGGGTCAGACTTTAGCTTCGACGTCGATTGATTTGGCTAACACCTTCAGCTGTTTGTTAGCTGCCTCTGCTTCTTGCAGAGTTTCCGCTAAAAGTCCCGTTGCTTCTTTCTCACCTAACAGCTGAGAAAAGTTGTGAACGGTGCCGTATCCAGCCATTTCATAGTGTTCGACGCGCTGCGCTGCCGCGATGAGACCTGCATCCATGACCTCCGGGGCGGCATTCTCTTCCATCCACTCGTTACCCTCTTCAATAAGGCCTTTCATTGCTGCGCAGGTGTGACCGGTGAAAGGTTTTCCTAGTTTGGTGCTAATTTTATTCAGGCGCACCAACTGTTCCTTGGTTTGCGTCAAATGTGTGGTGAAAGCAGATTTCAATTCCGGCTTGGTTGCCACTTTGGCCATCTTCGGCCATACCGTTATCAGCTGCGTTTCTGCGCTGTGCAGATCTTTGAGTTGCTCAAGGTAGAGATCGTGTAGAGATGAAAATTTCATAATGTGTTTCAATTAGTTAGTAATCTTTTTTTACCTGGAGGCTCTTTTGTTGTGCCCAGCGTTTCAATCAACTTTTCTCATACTCTTTATCCACGGGGTTAGCGTTGCCCCTAGGTATGACGAAGGATCCGGCTTCTGGCGTAATTAAACAGAGCATGAGCACCGAATGGCGGACTCTGTTAAGAACTCTTGGTGCCGATCGCTCCAAGATGACACGTTGCCTCCGTGTTAGCAGTACTGTACTACGTTCATGGGAGTCCGCAAGAGCATTCCGGTGAACGCTCAAGATTTCGTCGATCTCTCGGTTGCGCTTCCCCGTTGTTAAATGAACCTAGCCTCACCGCGCGCGAGTGTTGGACGCATTTTGCGAGAGAGCATTGAAACCGGCAATCACATCGAAGAGTTCCTCGTCAATCGAACTTTGGCGCAGCCGGTAAAAGGTTCGGTTCAAGTCGCTCAACAACGAATCGATATTCTTCTCCGCGCGCTGCATGGCCGCGAGACGGCTAGCGTTTTCGCTGGCTAAAGACTCGGCACAGGCTTTGAAGAGCGAGATGAAAAGATATTCGCGGATAAAAGCGGCCAACGCCGTTTCGTTATGACCGAAAAGTTCGGGCAGACTGTTAGTCGGCCAGCGAATTTCAGCGAGATCCTGTTGCCACTGTTTGTCAAGCGGAAGCAATCGTTGGCTTACCGGCTCACAAAGCGCGCCGGACGTGGGCCTGAGATGAAAGACACAGACCTGTGCGCACCCGCCAGCTCCCTGCTCTTCACCGGCCACTTGAAGTTGGCTGACCAGCGACGTAATCGCATTGACAGAACTCGGAACGGCAAACTTGCCGGCCAACGGAAGACCTGCATCTGCTAAACGCGCATAAAGGCGTTCGCCCACCGCCCATATTCTCTTTTCGCCCGGCAACGTTTCCAGGGACTTCTCTACGAACTCCGCCATGGTTTCGTTAAATTGTCCCACCAATCCCTGATCGGAGCCAAAGACGATCGCTCCAACAACTCCCCCGATTGTCTCCCTGCTGGAATGCGCGGCAAAAGGTCCCGCTTGGCGGAAGCAGACACTCAAGCCGAGCTTCACGGAAAATTCGTAATCGGCCAGCGCACGCACGGCTGCTTCGTATTGACCGATGCTGGAAGCGGCTACGGCCTTCATCGTACGGACGACGGATTCGAGCTTCACGGCGCCATCGATTTTGCGCCGCAGACTAACCTGGGTATCACTCATGGCTTCTTTTGAAACGGCGCCAGTGATTGGCGAGCGACTTTCAGGACCGTTTCTCGATCCGCGTCATCAAGTTTGTGATCGGAAACGAAACGCTCTCTCACGTCCGGCGCAATCTGCATTGAGGCTGCGCAAAGAGCCCGTTCTGCTTCTCGCATCTGGCCGAGCGGAACGCTATCGAACAGTTCCTCGGTCAGCGCCAGAAGCACACTGATTTGTTCAACCACAGATACTGGCGCGCATTCCGTCTGCTCGAGACAGGCGCGGATACGCTGGCCGTGGTTGACTACCTTGCGAGTGGTTTCGTCGAGGCGGGAGCCGAATCGGGAGAAGGTTTCGAGCTCCTCGAATTGAGAATAAGCCAGTTTAAGATTTCCCGCGATGGCGTGATAGGCCGCAAGTTGCGCTTTTCCCCCGACGCGGGAAACGGACTTCGCCACGTCAACGGCCGGCAACGTTCCCAATTCGAAGAGCGTGGGCGAAAGGTAGAGCTGGCCGTCGGTGATGGAGATGAGATTGGTCGGGATATAGGCGGCGATATCCTGCGCCTCAGTTTCGATGATAGGCAGGGCCGTGAGCGAACCGCCGCCAAGTTCCTTCCGCAAATGGGTGGCCCGTTCGAGCAGCCGCGAATGGATGTAGAAAATATCGCCAGGAAAGGCTTCGCGACCAGGTGGTCTCCGAAGCAGAAGAGAAAGCTCGCGATAAGCGCGCGCGTGCTGCGTCAGATCGTCGTAAACAATGAGAACGTCGCGCCCCGCTTCCATGAAGTGTTCCGCGACGCTGGTCGCGGCATACGGCGCGATATAAGCCAATCCGGGAGGATCGTTGCCTTCGCTGACCATAACGACGGTATAGTCCATTGCGCCGCCCGCTCGAAGTTCGGCAATAACCTTGGCCACCGCAGAAGCGCGTTGGCCGATTGCACAGTAGATGCAGAGAACGTTCTGGTCGCGTTGGTTCAGAATAGAGTCCAGGGCGATAGCGGTCTTTCCCGTCTGGCGGTCACCTAAAATTAGCTCGCGTTGACCCCGCCCCACTGGAACCAGAGCGTCGATGACCTTGATCCCCGTCTGCAAGGGGACGGTAACCGGCGCACGATCCATGATTGCTTTGGCATCACGCTCGATGGGAAGACGTTTTCGTGTAGCAACGGAATCTTTGTTATCCAGGGGCCTCCCAAGCGGATCAATCACCCGGCCCAGCAGTTCGTCACCGACACCCACATCCATCACGCGACCGGTGCGCTCAACTTCATCGCCCGACTGTAGGTGCGAACAATCGCCAAGCAGGACGACGCCGATCTCCCCTGCGTCAACGTTGAAGGCGATGCCATAGAGATCGCCCGGGAACCGAATTAACTCCTCAAACCCGACATCGGGCAGCCCGACGACCGTCGCAATGCCCGTCGAAACCGTGGTGATTGTACCCGTCTCATGGGCGGAGAATGAGGGTACAAATGCTTCTCTCGCCTGTTTCATTCCTGCGAAAGAGCGATCGACCGCGGTGAGCAAGGAATCACGCGGCATGGGGTAGGGGTAGAGCCTTTTGGGCGACAGGCTCAGGATCAAATTTGGGCTCCAGCAGCCGGTCCACCGAGCTGGTCAGCGATTTCAGATAATCGGCGATACTCCAAGCGATCTTTTGCCCATTCGCCGTCAACTCGATCCCGCTGATCAAATCGGGCCTGGTCTCAAACTTAATTTGGGTTTCTTCACCGAAGATCGATTTGACGATCGCTTCAATCGCCGTTTTTTGCGGAGAGCCAAGCTCGAACGTACTGCGCACTAGGGCGGCTTCCGACGCGGCATGAGACCCTCCCTTTAGCTGCTCTATTTGCTTTTCATTCATGTCGCGCAGACGATGGAGAAAGATGTCCGTTATGCGCTCTTCAAGGCCCACATCCGCTAAATCGGCAAGAGTCTTTCGAGCGATGGAAAAGACTTCCTTTAGGGCGAGCGTTCCAATTTTCCCGTTCAAGTTCTCCATTTCGTCGTAAACGGATTTCTGCAACTTAGAACGTAGTTCTTCAGAATCCGTGCGTGCTCTTTCGAGGAATCTTTCGCGCTCGTTTTTTGCCGCACTTGTGGCTTGGAGGAGCAGCGCGGAGCGTTGCTGATCGAATTCCTCATTCTTATGCAGGAAATCGGTTTGCTCCTGCAGAGCCTCCGTTTTCTTCTTTTCTGCATCTTGAAGTTGGGTCTCAATCCGCTTTTCCCGCTGGTCGATCGCCGCAAGAACGGGCTTGTAAAGAAATCGCTTCAACAGCCAGACCAAAATCAGGAAGTTGACCGCTTGTGCCGCAACCGTGAACCAATCGATGAGCATGTTTTACTTCCCTGCCGCCTGGGTGATGACGTGGTTCCAAAAAGGGTTGGCGAAGATGAGGATCATCGAAATAACGAAACAATAGATCGCCATCGATTCGATCATGGCCAACCCCACGAACAATGTTCGCGTGATGGTTGAAGAGGCATCGGGCTGTTGGGCTAGCGCGCTCAACGCCGCTGCCACGGCCCGACCTTGGCCAAGTCCTGGCCCCACGGCGCCGATGGCCATAGTGAGCCCGGCGGAGAGGATCGATGCAGCCGCGATGATAGTCATGTTGTCCATATTTTGTCGTTTCGTTAGGATGTCTTCTTCTCGAGTTGCCCGCCTTCGGTACCCGTGGCGGCTGCGATGTAAACCAGGGCCAGGATGCTAAAAATATAGGCTTGGACCATACCGGTCAGGAGGCCGAGCGCGCTCATCACCGCGGGAAAAAGGAAAGGGGTGACGATCAGCAGGATACTGAGAATCATCGTTCCGCTCATCATGTTGCCGAATAACCGGACGGCTAACGCCAGCGTCCGTGAAAATTCGCTGATGATATTAAAGGGCAACATAATCACGGTTGGTTGCAGGTAGGATTTGAGATAGCCGCCCCACCCACGTTCCTTGATGCCGTAGAACGGCACGGCCACAAACACGCAGAGAGCCAGGGCCGCAGTCGTCGAAAGCGAGCCTGTCGGCGGTTCGTACCCAGGTAAAATCGTGAAAAGGTTGGCGATGGCGATGAACAGGAAAAGGGTGCCGACAAACCCTAGATATTTCTCTGGTTGTCTCAACCCGACCTCTTCGATTTGTTTCTTCATGCCGAGGACAATGATTTCCAAGGCACATTGCCAACGCGAAATGGATATCCCCGCGGTGAGTCGACGCGTGATCAGTTTCGAGCCAACCGCCAGCACGAGTATGAGGCCCCAGGTATAGACGATGGTCGCATTGAGTTTGAGGAAGCCTTGCTGCCAAAAGATAGTTTGGTCGGTACTAAGGTGCATGGATTCCTTTCTTGGTCGTCCGGGTGAGCCGGGTCACCACCGCACGTGCGATGACGAATCCAAGCAGACAGACTAGGAGGTTTCGCCAGTCGCCACGCGCGGTAAAATAGAATCCAGTCATCGCTAAACCTGTACGCAGCAGCGTGCTGCCGAAAAACCACAAGACCGGATTATTGGAGGTCAGGCTCTTCTGTACCGTCCACCAAAGACCACCGAAGAAAAACGCACCGATCAAAACACCCTCCATCAGGCTTACGGATAAAATGCTAACGTCACTCATCTTTTTTCTCCTCATCCTCTCGAATCGCCTTTTCTTCCTTGGCTACCCAATGCCAGGCATTTAGGCACCCGATAAACAGGCCGATGATGAGTAACGACAACGTCCAGGAATGAATTCCCGGATACTGCTTATCAATAAAGATGCCAAGCAGAACTCCCAGCAGGGTGGGAATGGCCACTGCCCAGCCAATCAAGCCAAACATCCCGAGCCCAAACCAAATGCCCTGCACGCCTCGACGCTTTGCCTTGAGTTTTCGGGCTTCGAGCGCGCCAACTTTCCGACTGAAAGCAGTTTCGCGGCTTTCGGACGTCGTTTCGGAATTTTCACGCATGATGAAACTCCGCAAAGCGACGGACTATTACGCTCTCTAGTTGTGCCATGGCCGTTCGTATGATCTTCTCCCGATCATCCAGGGTCAGAAACTCCCGCTCGACAGCTTGGCGGAGCTCGCCGAGATCAGCCCCACCGATCGCGTGCCGTACGGAAACCAGCACCTCAGCCCCCATCTTCGCCAGCACACCTTGGTCGATGGCGACATAGACGTCGCCCTCGGTTTCGGTGGCATAGCTCAGAATGCTTGGTGCAAGCGTCGCCACGCAGTCGAGCCGATGTGGCAGGATGCCAAACGAACCCTGTCGGGTTTGCGCCACGATATGGGTCACATCGTCTATCTGGCCGAAAATACGAGAAGGCAGTAGGATCTTAAGCTGCATGCACGATGGCGGCACGAGGAGCCTCCTTCTTAGCCTGTTTGGATGCAGCAGGCTTCTTCGCTTCATCGATCGCACCAATCATGTAAAGACTGCCTTCCGGATACTCCTCGAACTCATCTTTCAAGATGCGTTCGCAACCATCGAGGGAATCTTTCAGGCTCACGGTTTTTCCTTTGATTCCACTGAACTGCTCGGTAGTGAAAAAGGGTTGGGTGAGAAACCGTTCCAATCGGCGCGCACGCGCGACGACCTTCCGGTCTTGGGAGGAAAGTTGCTCAAGCCCCAGCATCGCGATGATATCCTTGAGTTCCTCATACTGGGCCAGGGTCCGGCGCATTTCCTGCGCGAGGTTGTAATGCCGTTCACCCGCGATACCGGGAGTCGCCATTTTGGAACTCGATTGAAGCGCATCGATGGCCGGGAAAAGTCCTTCGCTGGCCCGATCACGGGATAGCACGATGGAAGCGGAAAGATGTGAGAAGGTATGCACCGCGGCCGGATCGGTGAAATCGTCTGCTGGAACATAGACGGCCTGGATGGAGGTGATGGCGCCGGTTGCGGTGTTGGCGATGCGTTCCTCCAACCCGGACAGCTCGGTCCCCATGGTAGGCTGATAGCCGAGACGCGAGGGCATTTGGCCCATGAGTCCGGAAACCTCCGAGCCTGCTTGAATAAATCGAAAAATATTGTCGATGAGCAGGAGAACGTCGCGATGTTGGTCGTCCCGAAAATATTCGGCCATCGTGAGCGCCGCATTTCCCACGCGGAACCGGCTTCCCGGCGGCTCGTTCATTTGTCCGAAAATCATTACCATGTTGGGCAGCACACCCGCTTCCTTCATTTCCTGGTAAAGCTCCTGACCTTCGCGGCAACGTTCGCCGATGCCGCAAAAAATACTGACGCCGTCGTGATGCCCGACCACATTGTGGATCATCTCTGTCAGCAGGACGGTCTTACCCACGCCCGCTCCGCCAAAAAGTCCAGCTTTGCCGCCGCGTTCCAGCGGCACCAGCACGTCGATAGCTTTTATGCCGGTTTCAAAGATTTCCGATTTCGTTGAACGTTCCGCTAAAGATGGAGGCATTCGATGTACCGAGCGCCACTCGATGTCTGAGAGCGTTTCGCCTCGGTCGATCACGCGGCCAAACACGTCGAACATGCGGGAGAGAATCCCTTTCCCCACCGGAGCTTTCAAAGGGCCCCCTGTGTCGGTTACCGCCATACCGCGGGCGAGCCCTTGGGTAGGGGTTAAGGCAATTCCTCGCACAGCGTGTGCGCTTAACTGCGCCCATACCTCGATGACCATTTGTTCGTCTCTGCCCGTGTGCAGCAACGAATTAATGGGAGGCAGATGATTTGCGAACCAAACATCGACGACACTGCCGCGCACCGAAATAATCGTCCCGACATTAGATAGGGTTTTGCTGCTCATCTGACTCGGCGATCGCTAGGACATTTAGCTGAATAGCCGCTGTTTTGTTCCAAGAGGCTTGTTTATTAGGACAACCCTACTGTCAGATCGCGCGATAAGATTTCCCTATACCCTTTTCGATGCGTTACCGCTTTCTTTAGGTATGGGACAGGACTAATCGGTTAGTCACTTTGTGGCCATCGCCGGCACATTCGCCATCGACCTGGTTCCGGCGTATCAGTCGACCCAGCTTAGCGAGTTCAAGCCTGCCAACATGCAATACTTCCATTAGTAGCGTCACGGCGTTCTGCCATATCCAAAAGCGATAGTAAAACTTCTAGAAAAGTATTGGAAACTCGCAAGAAACGGGCCGAGGTCCATGGTCGGTTTCAGGGAATCATTCTATGAGGATCGGAATTATCCGAGTGGGGAAGAGTCGGCGGCCAGCCTGGGAAAGTAGGTCTAGAGTCGGGCATCAAGTTTTCTCCAGTTCGTATCGAGATTGAATGTATGCAATCCCTCAGGCTATCCCGAGATGTGCAGACTGGGGCACGGAGAATGCCCGTCATAGTCTCTCTCCGCTGCGAGCGGCAGTTTCCAGATAGAATCAGCGCGCTAATTGATGAGCGGTTGGCGCAAATAGTAAATCCGGAATGCGCTCTGATGGCGCCGTTCGAAGGCTCGGCCCTGCGACTCGCATTTCGGTGCATGCTTGCCTGGCAACTCTTCGCGGCAGTACGGGATTGGACTTTTTTGAGCAAGCGATATCAGCGAGACAGATGATCACGCAGAACCTTCGTTGAAGCTCGTCTGGACCTTTTGACTATTTATACTGACTTACACGGATTTATTGAAGCGCCTGCGCCAAATCATGAAACCCGTCAGCGGCACAAGATCCAATGAGCCTTCAGAAACAACCCGGTCCCGCAAGAAAAACAGAAGGCGATGCGCCTGAAAAGCGCCTCGCAATGAGCTTGATCGGTCTAGCAGCAATTCTGGACGATCCAATTTATCGTCGAGCGATCGTGAACTTGTCCGTCATTTTCCAGGAGCTTGAGTCGATAAACGCCACACATACACAGCCACCTCAAGGCGGCTTAGGTTTACGTCGTTACATTGAGTGAAGCTTGTCTTTGAAAAGCAGGCTGGTTATACGCGAAGGCAAGTGTAACCCTTCGCGCAATGTATGGTGGAAACTCGTCGATCCGAGTGAAATTCCTCACAGAGCTCGAGATGTTGCGAACCGCGATCGGCTCGATTGCCGAAGGAAGCAAATGAATAATCAGCCCGTTACAGTGGAACAAGCAGCGGTTCAGATCACCAACGTGGCGCCGAAAGGGGCAAAGAAAAGATTCGAACCGCGCGCTGGAATTCGGTGAAGAGGCAGCAGACCAATCGGGCGAACGCGCAAAAATCGCGGAAAAAGAGCTGATCGCGAAGAAAAGGCCAAGGTGGACTCGAAACGCCCGCCCGACATTAGTTCTCCAATCACTCCGGCAGCCTCCGTTAAGAACGTCCCTGTCTCAACCGGCCTAGCGAGCGATGAAGCCCACCACCGGCTCGAGAAGTTCGGTCCAAACGCAGTGCCCGACACGGCTCTGCGACCATTAGGCAGAGCATTGACCAAGTTCTGGGCGCCGGTTCCATGGATGCTCGAGGCTGCCATCGTGCTCGAGCTCGTGCTTGGCAAATATGTCGAAGCCACGATCATCACGGGTCTGTTGGTGTTCAATGCCGCTCTCGGCTTTCTCCAGGAAGGGCGTGCTCAGGCGACTCTTGCCGCGCTGAAATCGCGGCTTGCGCTAAACGCGTCGGTCCGTCGCGATAACGTTTGGTTGACCGTGCCCGCTGCCGAACTCGTTCCTGGCGATATCGTGAAGCTATCAGTCGGCGCGGTGGTCGCCGCCGACGTGCGGCTGACCGACGGCGAGATCCTGCTCGATCAGTCCATGCTAACCGGGGAATCAATACCCATCGAGGCGGGGCCAGGTCTACAAACCTATGCGGGAGCGTTGGTGCGGCGCGGCGAAGCCGTGGCAGAGGTTACGGCGACCGGAGCACGCACAAAGTTTGGACGCACGGCGGAGTTGGTTCGCACCGCGCACGTCGAAAGTTCCCAACAGAAGGCCGTTCTGCGGGTGGTCCGCAATCTCGCCATTTTCAACGGCGTCATCACCCTGTTGCTGGTCGGTTATGCCTACACTCTCAAGCTGCCGCTGGGTGAGATTATTCCCCTGGTGCTCACGGCGATTCTGGCGTCGATTCCGGTCGCGCTGCCTGCCACCTTTACCCTGGCGGCGGCGCTGGGCGCCCGAGCTCTGGCCCATCTGGGCGTCCTGCCAACGCGGCTCTCCGCCCTGGATGAAGCAGCCAGCATCGAGGTTCTATGCGTGGATAAAACTGGCACCTTGACGTGCAACGAGCTGAAGGTGACCGCAGTGCGACCTATGCTCGGCTTTGACGAATCGCACGTCCTCGGATTTGCCGCCCTCGCAAGCTCAGATGGCGGGCAGGATCCCGTGGACGCTGCCATTCGCTGGCTGCCTTGCAGGTCATCGCCTCTGATCTACCGAGACTGATTAAATTTGTGCCTTTCGATTCCGCCACGAAGATGTCCGAGGCATTAGCTGTGGATCCGGCCGCCGCCACGGTGAGTGCTGTCAAGGGAGCCTTTGCCGCGGTCATCGGCCTCACGCAACCACCACCCGATGCGGCCATCATAGCGAACCAACTAGAGGCACAGGGTTTCCGGGTGCTGGCTGTCGCCGTGGGTCCGCCGGAGGCGGTGAAGCTAGCTGGAATCATCGCCCTCAGCGATCCGCCTCGAGCGGATTCGGCGGCGCTCATTACGGAGTTGCGCGCGTTGGGCGTCCGCACCGTAATGGTGACAGGGGATGCCGCTGCGACGGCAGCGATCGTGGCTCGTGCGGTCGGTTTAGATGGAACGGTCTGTCCACCCGGACCAATCCCCGCCGGTTTACACCCCGAGGATTTCGCTGTCTTCGCTGGCGTACTCCCGGAAGGAAAGTACAATCTGGTTAAGGCGTTCCAGAAGGGGGGCCTCACCGTCGGGATGTGCGGCGACGGCGCCAACGACGCGCCAGCGTTGCGCCAGGCGCAGATGGGAATTGCAGTGTCAACCGCTACCGATGTTGCCAAGTCGGCGGCCGGCGTCGTGCTGACCACACCAGGACTTGGCGGGATCGTTGCTTCAGTAAAAGAAGGCCGCGTAACGTTCCAGCGCATTCTGACTTATGCGCTGAACTCGGTTAACAAAAAAACGGTGCAGGTGCTCTTCCTGGCGGTGGGTCTGGTCATGACCGGGCACGCGATCCTGACTCCAATGCTAATGGTGATTATCATGCTCACCGGCGACCTCCTTGGTATGTCCCTGACGACGGACAACGTGCGACCTTCCCCGATGCCCAATGCCTGGCGGGTCGGCGAATTGACCATCGCCGGTGTCTTCATCGGAATCGCCGAACTCATCTTTTGTGCGGCCGTCCTGGTCGTGGGCAAATTCTACCTGGGTTTTGGAATCGAAGCGCTAAGAACTCTGGCTTTCATACTCATCGTGTTTGGAAATCAAGCAACGACCTATACGAATCGTGAACGCCAGCACCTGGGGTCCTGTCGTCCCAGCCGGTGGCTCATCGGCTCGTCTGTGGTTGATCTGGCGATCGCCTCAACACTGGCGACTTGCGGGATCGGCATGACTTCTCTGCCGATACTCGTTGTAGGAGGAACACTCGTGGCAGCGGCCGTCTTTGCGTTCATCTTGGACTTTGCCAAAGTCCCTGTGTTCAAGCGCCTCAGGATTGGATAGAGCTTTAAGCTTCCTAATCGTCGGCAATAACATTTCTTACGAATTTACGAAGATCATCTGAGAGATCCTCTGGAGCAATTCTTCGCACCGCGTCTGGAGAGCGCCATCGGGCGAGAGGACGACGAATAAGGCGGTGCCCATTCTCAGAAGTACATCTAGGTAAACAAGGACAAGGTCACGATGATCATTGCCTTTGGTCATGGTGCGATTTTGCGATTAAGCCTCGATTTGACGGTGTTAGCCTGGGGTAGCTTTGGAGAGGGTTGTCGCCTACTTCTTGGTGTTAGGGCAAAGTCGAAGCAATAACTTCTGCAATGGTATTCTCCCCAGGATAAAGCCGCACTAAGATTCTCTCTTCAGTCGTGTCCGTGATCAGATCAGCGGGCGTCACTCGGTGGCGAAAGGCAATCACCCGAATGGCACCGTTTGACGTCAAACAGTCCTTTTTGACTCCGTCACTAAAGTTGATGGTGTATCTCATGATCGTAGAAAATTTCACCTGGACAAAGCCTGGTCGCTTTTAGTTACCGTTTCACTTATTCTGCACTTTCCTTTTTGAAGACGAAAGGGGACATAATCATTAATAAGGCACCTTGAGCGTAAAAACCTTCAATCACTAGTCCAATTACCACTAGCCAGAATAGGTTTGATACAAATACCGCAGCGAAAATCGCCATTGTTAAAAGAAATGTTCTCATATTACCTCGTAAATTGGCTAATGGTAGCATCCTCGCGTTTGCAAGCGAAGTCGGGGGATACCCGTTTCGATTTGCATCGGCTTTAAGATTAGCTTTGGTAGCCGACGGTTCGAAATCCAGAAGTTATCGTCCTGGTTAATTCTCTTCTGTCGGCTGACACGGGATTCGCCGTCAAAGACAGCCACCGTCTTTTTGCCCTGTCGCCAAAGACGAATTTGCATAGTACTATCTCCACCGATTGTTCCTCTATGGGTAAAGTTCATTTTAATCCTCTCTTATTCGGGCTCAGTCATCGCGTTTGGCTCAACACCTAATCGCTTCGCGGGCGTCAAAGAAAGCCTGCTCATTTTTGGCTGTGAATGCGTTCATTTGTAATTTCTCGACGCAAGCACGCCATTTCAGGCTTTCTGTCTTGTCTACTGAGCTTAGGTTCCCCGAACTTCGATTTGCGTCGATTTGACGGTTAGCTGGGGTAGCTTTGGAGAGAGCGGCGGTTCGAAATCCCAGCTTTAGACTACACCGCTATCGGTGAGATGTCGCCTACTATTATAGAGACCGATCCGATTTCTGTGTTCTATAACGAAGCAGCGCGTCCGCTTTCGCGATAAGCCGTTTCGGAACAAAGGCTCGCCCGATCGAGGCCTGTCGCGGGTTGGCTAAAACCGCTTAGCTTTTGTCCCAATGGCGGGCAATCTTGCTCGCGAACTGGCGCGACTTTTGGCGCCAGATTCTCCGACCAAGCGGTACGGCAGCTCGCCGAAGTTTGCCGGTCTGGCTATCTAAGCAACCAACAACGCGCTGCACCGTTTCCCGGCCGCCGAACGCGTCCGGCGATTTATTTAGCCTTGCTCGCAAAACTGCCACGTCGTGGTCGACACCAATCTGATCTTGAAATTCGGCGAGGCGCTCAATTAGTCGATGGAGCTGGCTGGGCCAGACGGATTCCAGAAACTGCAGCCCATAGTACAGATTCTTAGCCCGGATACGCCAGCGATGAAATGCGCTATCTTGCCCTTGCTCAATAGCGACTTTCATTCGCTTACGACCCTGTCGATATATAGCTCGCAAACCGGTCTCGAGGATCTCTCGTTCTGTCCCGCGCAATTTTAACCGGTGAAAATTGCGCCTGGTTTGTTCGAGACGACGTCTGACCTCAGCCATGGTAAGGTCAAGATCATTTGGGAGCTCAACTTGTTTCTCAAATCCAGAGAGAACAGATCGCACGGCGTCTTCATCGCTTTGGTTCGAAACCGGTAGCTTCTTCAGAGTTCCCCGAGCAACTTCAGCGTCGCGTGCGAAAGACAAAAGTCCAGCGGCACTTTTTAGGCGCGTGTTCTCATTGTTGAAGAATACCGGATTGAGAGCGGGCCGAATCAAACGCAGCAAGGCTCTTAACCTCTTGATGGTGGTGCGAACTAGGTGAACACCTTGGTCACCGTTGAGAGACGGGTAGGCCGACCTTTCCGTGACCGAATCGGTGAGGACATCAACGGCTCGGAGTAACCCGGCCCGCATCGTCTCGTGGCCATGAAGTGAAATATTTGGTGGTATCATTCCTGAACGGCGCTGCGCGCTTCGCGATCATTTCGTATGGCTGAATTTCTATCGAGTGCTGATCCAAAAGCGGTCTCGCGCGATCAAGGATGTTGCGTTCTCTAACTGCGGCCCGTTACACTTGGCGCCGGGTTGGAGAGTTGTTCTCTGTCTTCGGCTGGTTAAAGCCTTTAGATTGGTCGCCAAATCGTTGTAACTGAGCCTGGAGAGCTAACTGCGAGAAGGCGCGTGGTATGTGGTGAATGTTAACCGTTGCGCCTTATTAGCGGTCGCGCTAGTGGCTCCCCGTTGTTATCTTCGGTTCGTGCGGAAAAAGAGAAGAAGCACACTCAGCAGGAAGCCCGCCGCGAATGCGATTATAATCTTATTTAACGGCTGATTTCGGAGGTAAACTACCACCTGGGATTGTAGATTCTTTGCTCTTGACGTGGCGTCGGTCCACGCCTCCTCCGTCGCTCCCTGTGCGTCGTGTATCGTTTTTCGCGCTGCACGACCAATTTCATCCGCGGTCGCGGTTGCTTGCGTCTTCGCGTTTTCAATCGCAGTCACTACCTGATCCTTTACATCGTCGGCTGCTCTCTGAAGATTATTTGTTGTGGTCATAGAATGTCTTTCATGTTCAAAGGGGTGTGCTGCGGCTCACTATTTATCTTGACGTTGACGGCGCAACCGCTGTGTTTCGCTTATCCGACTGTTCTCCTTTTGGTTCTGTATTCAGATCGGCTCGGGTTGTTGGTATTCGCTGCAGGGCGAAACTGTGAGACACCAAACCATCGGACCGCGCGATCAGATTTTCCTATACCCTTTTCGACGCGTTACCGTTTTCTTTAGGTATGGGACAGCACTTATTCGGATAGTCGCTTTGTGGCCGTCATTAGCCCAACCTTTTCCGATCTGGCGGCCAAAGTGCGCCCCGCAGGAAGGCCAGAATAGCTATGCTGTCGACTAGTCCAACGCGTTTCCTGTCTTTTAAAATAGTTCGACCGGACCCACTGAGCGCTCGCTTCGTGAGACTCAAAGGTAACAGTAACTCATCGATAACGGTATAGCAGAAGCCGGTGAAGCGGATCGAGTATACGGGTTGCGCTCATGTAATGGCACCAAAAAGGCGTCCGTTGTCCTGAATGCCGACGGCGAGGAAAAGATCGGCGAGACGTTCGACTTCGCGCCCGGAAAGATTCACACCCAGGCGAACAACCTCGGGCGTGTCGTTGTCGTATCCCCAAACGCAGAAACCGTATCTGGACGGTTCAGCGGCGACCCATCGACTTCCGTCATGACGCCACCGCTCCGGTCGCCCACTGTGCCCGCCGAGGCAGAAACCATTCGGCATTGCGTCAGAGTATTCCGGCCAAAGTAAGGGCAGCTTCGCGATCATTCCATATGGCTGAATTTCTATCGAGTGCTGATCCAAAAGCGACCTCCCGCGATCAAAGGATGCTGCGTTCTCCTTTAGAATGTTCTTCATAAGATTCATATCATCCTTCGTAGTTTTCGACGATCTCCGGCTGCCGCATTATCCGCGTCATTCGGATCTCCCCCGGCATCGCGCAGGGCCTGGCGCTGGCGCAATAGGTCCCAGCATTGATCCAATTCAACATTGATTTCTGACAGGCGCGTATGATCGGTATCGGTGGGCACCTCTTGCTCGGACAGGCGGCGCTCGTCCATCGTGAGACGCTGAATCGATTTAAGGATGGGCTGATCCGTGGTTTCGGTTTTCATAATGATTTGCTTTCGTTTGGCTCTCGATCTCCGCACTAACGACTTCGGAGCACAATTCTGCATAAAACGTGGCCTGCAGCGCGGAGACGGATTCGAGGCGACGACTCTTCCTCTAAGAGATTTTTGTTTTGGATAGGAGGTTTCCTTTTACATCATCACTAGCTGCGCTTTCATAGATACCTTGTTCTAAACGAACTGGGGCAACAGAGTAGCCTCGCACGAAGTTTCGTCCCTCGGAGGGCGTAACACGCATACCTATTTCGAAGTGTTGCTAGTGTGTCTTCCGTATGAAAAAGCCGAAGGCTCGCAGGGGCCGATTGCGAGGGGATAGGCCGAGACTCAATTCACAAGTTGATGCATCTTAACGAAGAGGCGCTCGCGGGCATGATGCTCATGCCCGTCGGGTATGGCAGTTGCCCATATTAACAATCATCGCTCTGGACAAAACAGCTGGTAACAACACCTCCGGCGGCTATCTTTTAAGACTCCACGATTTGGGATTATCATTCTCGCTTCCGTGATACGTAAAGGTCGTGCTAACCCGTGGATAAGGGTATGGGAGTAGTTGATTAAACAGGACGAGAGTTGCTGCATGAGTACCATACTTATTATCATCGTCCTTGTAATCCTATTTGGTGGCGGAGGCGGTTATTGGTTTTCGCGACGCCGGTAAAACGAAAAGGCCTCCGGACGCTGGGAGCGCACCTCTACGTCTTAATAGCGAAGAGCCGGGCAGATTGACTTTCGCTGGATCGTACCGCAACAATTCACCAGGGTCTCGTCGCACTGGGTGCTACTCGTATTCTGACCATCCATGGGGGATGCACCTGATTTTCAGAAAGCCGCGCAGGGTTAGGAATTGGGAAGTAAATCCAATTGGACAACATTCAATGGAACAAATGAACGCAGAGAGACCAAGTTGGCGGCACGCGCGAGTGAGCGATTTGGCGCGCCAGCAATCATTGCGACCGGCGCAGCAATTGCGGCTGCGGGGTGCGTTACCCTCATCGGCATCGATCGGGGCACAAATTATTGGTTGATATGCGTGCAGCTTGTTGCGATCGGTGGCGGCTTGGGACTTTTGGTACCGCCTCTCACGTCAACGCTGCTCGGCAGCGCAGAAAAGGCGCGTTCAAAGGGATCGCGGCTGGTGTTCTCAACGCCACGAGACAAACAGGCAGCGTCCTGGGCGTAGCCCTGTTTGGATCGCTGGCAGCTCGGGAGAACGCGTTTATTACCGGCGCTCGAGAATCACTGATTATCTCCGCGATACTTCTACTAGGCGCAGCGATAACCATTGTGATCGGCGGCCACAATCAGAAGAAATAATATTCCGATCGCTGACCGGTATTGGCACGGCGGCCGTATCCACCCGCTAGGCCCCCTGCGATCCTCGGGAGACGGTTTGACCCGCCGCGCTTGTAAATAGAAGTCGCCGTCTGACTTCGAAAACGCGACAACCTCGAATAACTCATGGCGCAATTTGGACGGATCTCTCAGCGTTCAAATTCTGGCGCAAAATGGGTGTTATCGAATCACTTTTTCGGTTTCGACATCAAACAAAGAGACCTTTTCGAGGTCGAGCTGGACGGTGACTTGTTCACCCAAATGAAATAGATGTTCGCCGTGAATTCGAGCGATCAGGTTACCTGTGCCTGCCTTCAGGTACACCAGCGACTCCGAACCCATCGGTTCGGCGATATCAACGGTCAAAGTAACCGGCACACTGGATCCCTCCTTCGGTTCGTTACTGATGTGTTCGGGACGAATGCCGAAAACGATTTCTTTATCGATGTATCTATTCGCGAGAGGTTCCAGGCGGCTTTTGAGAGGGAATGTCAGAGCGTCTTTCTCGCCCGCTTCTACAAAGAATAAACCGCCATCGCGCCGTTGGACCTTCCCTTTGAGGAGGTTCATTGGCGGACCACCAATGAAGCCCGCCACAAAGAGATTTTCGGGCTGCCGGTAAAGAGTCAGGGGATCGGCTACCTGCATGATGAGGCCGTCTCGCATGACGCAGATGCGATCACCCATGGTCATCGCTTCGATCTGGTCGTGGGTCACGTAAATCATTGTGGAACCCAGCTCAGCGTGCAAGCGGGAGATCTCCGAGCGCATCTGGACACGCATCTTCGCGTCCAGGTTGGACAACGGCTCGTCGAAGAGGAATACAATCGGACTTCGCACGATAGCGCGACCGAGAGCAACGCGCTGGCGCTGACCGCCCGAGAGCGCGCTTGGTTTGCGATCCAGCATGTGGTCGAGACCGAGCGCCTTTGCGGTTCGTCCTACGGTTTCCAAAATGAAATTCTTTTTCTTCTTTGCCAATTGAAGGCCGAACGCCATGTTGTTGAAGATGGTCATGTGTGGATAGAGCGCATAGTTCTGGAAGACCATCGCTATCCCGCGATCTTTCGGTTCAAGCTCATTCACTACCCGGCTACCGATCGAGATCGTCCCGCTCGTTATCTTTTCAAGACCGGCGACCATACGAAGAGTAGTCGACTTTCCGCACCCCGAAGGTCCGACAAGGACCATGAATTCTCCGTTCTCGACGTGCAGGCTGATATTCTTAACTGCTGTGAATGTTGCGCGGCCCCGGTCATCCACATAGGTCTTCACCAAATCCTTGATTTCTACGGCACCTTCACTCATACATTTCGTTCTTGGGGGTTTTATCCTTCTCTTGCACCTCGGCAGATGAACCACCCCTCCCGGCAAAGGCATTTGCCTCGTTAGCCGAGACTCCGGTGCGAAGCCTCGCATCAGGCCAGCTGTCTAGAGCATAAAGACACGACTAACTTACCCGTGCCTCTGAACCTCTCTAACACTCTTTTCGAAGTGTTCCGATTGCTTTCAGCTATCGCAGAAATTTACGGAGAGATCACTTTCTCCGGATTAGGACAATACCCTCCGCTGGAAGAGAAGAAGGAGTGGGATCCAAGAAAATCGCGGGCGTATTTTCGAAGAAATTAAAAAATTGGTGATTCAGAAAGTGCTCTTTAAAAAACGAATGCCCTTGATAATCGCCTTGAAATTCAGGCCCGCTCCAGACCCAACACTGATATTGGTCACTCCAAGTCCAGTACGAATCACTCGTTGCCGGGCGCAACGTAATCCTAACCGGCTGAGCTAGTGTCTTCGAAGTTAGACCTGCAAATACGCTTAGAGCGCACAAGCTAATCAAAATAGTTTTCATAAGTCGCGGCCTCCAGTCAGGTGAGGAATACGGCATGGCAGACGCAATGAATCTCACCCGATTAGATTACCGGCACGCATACTCTTATCAACGCGTTGCCGTTGCCTTTGCGTATGACAAAAGCTAGGCCTTCGACGTATATTTAGCGACGTGAGTAAGGGACGACCCGAAGCGACAGCTGTGGGCGGCTCTCGCTAAAAAGGAAAGGCGGCGTCGAGCGCCGCCTTTATTCAGTCAGTACGAATTCTTACTTGGAACCGTGTTCTGCCGGCGTGAAGGGTCAGACTTTAGCTTCGACGTCGATTGATTTGGCTAACACGTTCCATAGTCCAATCGGGGAAGCAGGATCGATTGCATAAATTGCGGTCACTCCAAACCAGCAGGTAGCCAACGCTGAGAGCAGGTAGGGAAGTCGCGAGGCATCATTGGGTGACTTTTGTCATACGTAAAAGTGACAGCAACGCTTCGAGAACGGTATTGGACAACCTCGCGGATTGCTGGGAAAGTTATTTTTATACAGTCAGGTACTTATGCTGCTTAGAAATTCCGGTACGATCTACGAAAAGGAGCACGACAAGATTGACTCGGAACTTTCTTATTCTTCTAGCCTGGAGGCGGCAATGAACCTGATCCTGGAACATCCCACCTTTGTGGGCGAGCGAGCAACGCCTTCGTTCAAGTTCATCAGGGCCGCAAGATTCCTCAGAGAGAACGCTCCTCACGCCTTTCAAATTCGCGAGATGGGTACCCCAGCGCCGAACAGCATGGACCGTTGGCTCTGGAACTTGTTGGAGCGGAATATCGATAATTCGATCCACTAGGTGATCTTGAGAGCAGTGTCATAGCCAAAGGCAACGGCAACGCGTGTAAAAGAGTATGCGTGTTAGCAATTGAACCGGCTGAGATTCATCATGTCTACCGAAGGTATTTATGCGTTGCGATCACCGAGAAACAGTGGACGACGTTGACGAGCACCTGCTGGCTTCTGTCGACGATAGAGAAACGGAGTTGATGAGATGAGTCGTCCGGCACAAAATACAATAAACAGCTGGCGGGGAGGAGACGAGAGCGCCCGGATCGAGCCGAAATCAAGAGCGGGGACTTTACGATCGAAGATTGGAGCGTGCTACCAATCGCTATCGGGGATTCTGGCGACGTTGATCGCAGTTCTCTTTGTGAGTCTGCTCTTTTTCTTTCAAAGCGTGACGTCCTTCCTCTCAAGGAAATAGCAAATCAGGGAATCGCCAGTGCCCTCAATTGTCCGATCGCGCAACGCTAGGTAGTTCGCCCACGGCGCTGAATCCGTTTTGGCCGCTACCGGGTGAAGCGCCGAAGCTTGCCTACAGTCGGGGCCGGGAAAGTCGGCGGTGGTCTTGGAGCGTTGTAAGGTTAGATCCAGCCTCAAGTCCTCCTTAGCTCGCGCCATCCAGAAACGACCAAGAGCATCAAGGAGGTTTCCTGTTACATCATCACTAACTGCGGCCTGCTACAGTTGGCGCCGGGGTGGGAGAGTTGGTCTCTGTTTTCGACTGCTTCTCGCCTTTAAATTGGTTGCCAAATTGCTGTAGGTGGGCCTGGAGTGCTCCCGTTTGAGTGCGAATCTCCGCGTTAAATTCGTCACGTCGCGTGTTCGGAAGGAACAGCATTGCCACTCCGCCGATTGTCAGGCCTAACAGAAATATGATCAACGTTTTCATAGACACTTTCTTGTAAGTGAAATGGGGCAATAGAGAGCAGCCTCGCATGAAGTTTCGTCCCTCGGAGGGCGTAACACGCATACCTATTTCGAAGTGTTGCTAGCGCGTCTTACATATGAAAGAGGCGAACGCCGGCCTCGGGGGAGTTTGCCAATATTCTTTTCGAAGCGTTCCGATTGCTTTCCGTTATGAAGAAAATTGAGCAGGGTGAGCGTAGGATATCGCACAAATAGGAAAGTTACCCCATTATTTGGGTAAGCCTCGACAAGATGAAAACGGGTTCTAAAGCAGATCGATCCAGCAAGGTGTCCGACGCGCTCGCGACCGCGGCGACACCGCCGGTCGGCGGGCGTCTCGCTCCGCAGATGTTAATGGTTTTCCAAGCGCTCATTGCGTCGCCACAGCGGAATAAGATCGTGCTGCTCGGCGTCGCCCTCTTTGCCGTCATCGGCGCTACGGCCTACGGCCAGATCAGGCTCAATGCCTGGAACCGACCATTCTACGATGCACTCGCGCACAAGGATTTTCGCGAGTTCCTTGGCCAGCTCATGGTCTTCGGAGTCATTGCCGGCGGGCTTTTGGTCTTGAACGTGGCGCAGGCCTGGCTCAACCAGGCGACCAAGGTCAAGCTACGCGAAGGACTCGTGCGCGATCTACTCAACGAGTGGCTGAAGCCTCGGCGCGCCTTTCGCCTCGTTAATGCCGGCGAGATGGGTACCAACCCAGACCAGCGCATCCACGAGGACGCTCGGCATCTGACCGAGCTGACGGCCGATCTTGGAATCGGGCTCCTGCAGTCTTCGCTCCTTCTTGGCAGCTTCATTGGGGTTCTGTGGATCCTTTCAGGAAACGTGCCTTTGCATTTGGGCGGGCGCAGCTTCGCAATTCCCGGCTACATGGTCTGGTGCGCCCTGGCCTCCGCCGGCACTGGCTCCTGGCTCAGCTGGCGAGTCGGCCGTCCGCTGATCCAGTTCAATGCCGAGCGCTACGCTCAGGAGGCCGAATTGCGCTTCGCGCTTGTTCACCTCAACGAGCATATTGACGCCGTGTCGCTCGCCGGCGGCGAACAGGATGAAAACCAGCGCCTGACTACCGGGCTAGAGCACGTTCTGCGCGCCATGTGGCGGATCGTCAACGCGAGCACTCGGCTCACCTGGGTCACGGCAGGCTACGGCTGGTTCACGATCATCGTGCCGATCATCGTGGCGGCTCCTGGGTACTTCGGGAGAGATCTTTCCTTCGGCGCATTGATGATGGCCGTCGGCGCCTTCAATCAAGTGCAACAGACCCTGCGGTGGTTCATCGACAATTTCAGTAACCTCGCCGACTGGCGGGCCACGCTACTGCGGATAGCGAATTTCCGCCAGATGGTGGTGAGCATGGACACACTCGGGGCGACCGAGAACCGGATCGAATTCATCGAAGCACCAGCTGGCACGATCACCTTCGAGAACTTGCAGGTCGCCACCCCCACCGGCTGCACCATGCTGAGCGAGCAGCAGGTAGAGATTACGCCGGGCGACCGCGTGCTCATCGTCGCTGAGCCCGGCACCGGCAAAACTCTTCTGTTCCGGGCGATCGCGGGCTTGTGGCCCTGGGGCTCGGGCCGGGTCGCGCTGCCGTCGTCGGATGGGGTGATGTTCATGATGCGCGAGCCGTATGTGCCGCTGGGAACCCTGCGCGCAGCGCTGACCTATCTCTCACCCGACACCACTTACAAAGACGAGGAACTGGTAGCTGTGCTCCAGTGCGCCGGCTTGAATCGCCTTTCCTCTTCGCTCGACAGTGTCGAGCGCTGGGAAAGGGAACTCACCTATGACGAGCAGCAATGCTTGGTCTTCGCTCGTATCTTGCTGCACAAGCCGCGCTGGCTGATTATCGACGAAGCCCTCGACGCGTTGGAGGATGACGCGCGTAAGCGCATCATTACCCTCTGCCAGGACCGGCTCAAGGATGCCGCCATTATCTACATCGGTCGCCCCGAGACTGGTAGCCACTTCTTCAAGCGCGTTTTGCATCTGATCAAAGATCCGCGCGGAAGTTGCTTCATACCCCGCCTCAGCTAATCGCTGAAGGACTCTAGTGTCCTGTCCCATAAATAACGTGGCTTTCGTTGCGATCAAAATGGGCCGCCGGCAAGGCGCGAGGAGGGCGCATATCTAGATCGATACGTAACCGACGAGCAACGCGGCCGCCGGCTCATTTTCATCGCAACCCTCCGGGCCCTGGCCAGTTGGCTGTTTTTCCGCGTTGCTCGCTCGACCCGTATGAACCGGATATGGGCGCTTCGCTCGCGCCTTGAAAAACAGCCAACTGACCGACGGCGAAAGTCACGTTATTTATGGGACAGGACACTAGTTAGTGCTTTTGCCTTGATTTGCCGATCCTGAAAAATGAGGACCAACGTTTTGGTTCTTCTAACCAATCTTTATTAAGGTGTTTTGCCGAATTGGTAATCGGCGCCAATAACATTTCTTACGAATTTACGAAGATCATCGGAGGGATAGTTATTGCCTTTGGTCACGGTGCCACGCCCCTTCCCATTCTTACCTAACTCTCGTTAAATCCTGGCTGCCAACGCTGACACTCGCGTTGGACCCACTCGGGAGTGTCCTAAAAAGGATGCACCTTCTTCCAGGACTAGCCGGTTAGCTTTCAAGTCGCCAATCAACACGGCACTTGAGAAGATTTTACAAGTATCTCCGATGAAGACGTTCCCACGAACTTTGCCGGAAAGTTTTAGGGATCGAGCCCTAACTTCTCCGTGAATGTCGGCGTTTGGTCCAAGAGTAAGTTCGCCTGCGGCAGCAATGTCGCCGTTGAGTGTACCATTAAACATTAGATCGTTGCTTTTGCTTATCGTGTTATCCATTTTGTACCTTCTCGGCGTTATGACGCCGCTGGTTTTTTTCTGCTTCCGCCCAGTGTGGGTGGCTTCTGGAGAAGTTAGCTTCCCCGAACTTCGATGTGCGTCGATTGACGGTTAGCTTGGGTAGCTTTTGGAGAGAGCGGCGGTTCGAAATCCCGGCTCCAGAATACACTGCTACGGGTCAAATGTCGCCTACTATTATCGAAACCGGGGTGGTTTGTCGCGCCGTCGGCCGATTTTGCCATGGTTGACCCGGGTTCTGTACATTAGTCATACTCAAACGCAACGGCGTGTCCCATGTGCTCGGCAGGAAGCCTCGCATAGGCATTGCCATTGTGGTCGCCGGACCTACCCTGACCTGGTGGGGACGAGAACTGGATCAAACACAGGCAGCTTATAAATGTCTACACAACCATGAACAAGCTTCAAATGAAAGGCTCCTGGAACGTGATGAAGGGAAAGCTTAAACAGCACTTCGGAAGGTTTTCGCAAGGTAAGGCGGATGAGCTGTGGGGCAGGCTTCAAAAGACGCTCGGAAAGTGGAAGAAGTCCGGTAGATGACAAGCTACCGAAGGCATTTATGCGCTGCGATTTCCGAGAAACAGTGGATGACGTTGACCAGCATCTGCTGGGTCTCAAGGAAATAGCAAATCAGGGAATCGCCAGTGCCCTCAATTGTCAGATCGCGCAACGCTAAGCAGTTGGCCGACGGCGCTGAATCCGTTTTGGCCGCTACCGGGCGAAGCGCGGAAGATTGCCTACTCTGTTTTCCTTTGGCATTTTTCGATTAGCCAGCCATCTGCGGCGGAACGTTAACCCACGGTTGGGGGCCATACCGCAATACAACCGTAACTGGACCTTATGAGTATAGGTAACTAGGTCGGAACCGGGACGATGCTCGAACAAACACGGAAGAACAAGTGCTTATGAATACTAAGAACATCGATGGAGAAGCTTTGGGCGGAGGAATTGCGGTCGTTACCGGAGCATCGTCCGGACTTGGAAAGGTCTACGCGGACCGTCTAGCAAAGCGGGGATACGACCTTCTCCTGGTGGCGCGGCGTAAAGATCGGCTACACATCCTCGCGCAAGACCTGCAAAAGCAGTATGGGATTCAAATCTGGGATGTGGCAGGAATAGACTCGGATGCGATAGACCAAGCCACGGTTATGACCGCCGAGGACTGCGTCGACGCGGCACTCGCGGGCCTTGACCAGGGCGAGGCTGTCACTCTGCCTTCAGTCGAAGATTCGACGCTTTGGTCCGAATTCGATGTTATTCGCAACAAGATGCTGGAAGCCTCCAAGAGCAGCCAGCCTGCTTCGCGATATGTAAGCAGCGCCAAGGAGCAAGCACTCGTGACTTAACCTAACGCCCGCTTGGTTGGGCCGCGCACGCGCGGCAGACGGAGATCGTGGAAAACCATGAACAATGAAATCCTTTGAACAAAGGTGTTCTAAACCGAGAACGCCAGCGGAGTCATGAAAAGCTGCAATAACCGTGGATCCATCGAGGCTCTCGGACTGCTGCCAGGGCTTGATAAAGCTCTAATGGCGTGTCCCATGTGCCACTCGCGGGAGATTTGGGTTGAGAACAATCCGAACTCCACGCGCTCTGTTTCCATCATGTGTCGAGAGTGCCGCTTCCAAGTGTCGCTACTGCCGCGCGCACAGGCGATCGCAGCGTGGAATAGCATGGGGTCGGCAGAATAGTTGGGCTAGAGGTAGCGTCGCTCGATGCGCCTTAACCTTGAGAGGTCATGTGGACTGCCTGTAGTCATTAACCAGGCTTAGGCACAATAGTCGTGACGATCTAGCTCTTAGTCCCCGGAAGCTTTTGTCATACGCAAAGGCAACGGTAACGCGTTAAAAAGAGTATGCTGGCAAGCCGTTGAAACGGGTGAGATTGGCTGTGTCTGCCCCCGTATTATTATGCCATCAATCGTCAATTTTTGGCAGCCGGCCTTCCACCGAATCAATCCGTTGGTAGGTCGAGGCTCCGTTTTTTAAGGGTGCAGAAGTGGAAGAGCGACAAGCTGAGTGAAACAGACAAAGTAGAAAGCGAAGAGGATGTTAATTCTGTCAAGAAGAGTGCAAGAGGGAATCGTAATTGGCGATACTATTCACATCAGAGTAACCAGGATCGACCGTGACACCGTCAAAATCGGAATCGAGGCACCGAGAGAGATTCCGATCTTTAGAACGGAAATCTACCACCCGAATCATCAATTGATTTCGAACAAGACGGACACGGCTGCTCAACTCTCGACTCGAGCGGAGGCGGTCCGATTCGAGGAAAAGGCTCCCCCCGTTTAGTCAGCCCATCACTTCCGGCGGCGCGAAACTCTCGTCATAAGGCTCAGGACGTTAGACACAACTTTGCATATCAACCGGGTATGCTTTCTTCTAAGGAGATCGGTTGGCTCTGACTGAGTGTCATCGTGACGGGTAATCTCCTGATGCGATCATCGCAGTTATGGCTCGCGAATGTAAGACGACCGCGGAATGCCGCGGGTCACATTGGCGATATCGCAGCGTAACCGGGAACAGATTTTGCAGAGCACCACGAAAGTCAGATTTCGTTCGCCTCGCTCGATTCCACCAAAGTGACTCCTGTTCAGTCCACAATCCCTGGCGAAGCCGTTTTGGGTAAGCCCGAGAAGCTTGCGTTCCGCTTGGATTCTACGCCCCAATCGGAGGAGTTCAACGTTGTCATTTGCCATGTTTGAAATCCTATTTATCACGAAACCTGCCGAGAGTAAGTCGCCCCGGGTGAATAGGTTTCCCAATACTCTTTTCGAAGCGTTCCCTGTTGCTTTCCGTTATGGCGAAAGGATGTCCGCGTGACATCCGTTTTCTCAGGCGGGAGAAATTCAGTAAATCGCCGACGACGCAGATGACCTGATTTTGAGATACGTCATCCAGTTTACTGACGGAGCTAGAACGGAGTGTTCGAGTTCAGAAGGTGCCCTGCGATTTCGGCTGGTTAACGCAAAGGTGCAGCTTTCTTCAACGTGGGCGGCTCCTTACGGTTCATGCGGAAAAACAGAAGAACCAGACTGAGCAGACAGCCAGTAGCAAGTGCCAGGACGATGGTATGGAGCGGCTGTTCTTGCAGGTATAACTCAACCCGGGACCGTAAGACTTTAGCTCCTGATGCGGCGTCGCTCCACGCTTCCTCTGTCGCTCCCTGCGTGTTATGCATGGTTCTTCGCGTCGCTCGGCCGATTTCCTCCGCGGTCGAGATCGCGTGCGCCTTTACGTTTTCAAGCGCGACCGCCACCTGCTCCATTGCGTCGTCGACTGCTCTGTTAAGTTTATCTGTATTATTCATAAACGTCTTTCTCAGAGGTTCCCCTAGATTCGGCTGCCGCCTATCTATCCAGGTGAACGTTCCCCGGCAAAGCCACAGTCTTAACGATCAAGATTGTGACTGATCCGGGATAAGTACCTTCAGCCGCTAAGCTGTTTGGCGCCGGCGCAGGCCCGGTATCCGTAGGGAACTGGTTGCAACCCGAATTTTGTTACGGACGCTGACCAGCATTTCGCGCGTCACTTCGAGCTGCTCGGCTTTGCGTTGGTTCCACCATTGAGCGGTTTCCATTAGCGTCTGATAAGCGCTGGCAATATGAGTGGCACTGGCTTCGGGGAGAGCCGGGTTGGCTAGCGTCACCTCGAGACGAAGCTTCGCTTCTGCAAGTTCAGCTAGTACGATCTTTTCTGTCGAGACTCTGCGCAGGTTACGGACCAGCCCGATCTTGGAAAGGACCCAGATGATCCATTTCGTCGGATCGATCTGCCAGGGTTTAACGCCATTCCGGTAATCGTGCTGAAACTCGTGATGATAGTTATGATAACCTTCACCGAAAGTAAGGATCGCCAGGATCCATGAATCGCGGGCGCTGCATTTTGAAGAATACGGTTGCGCACCGATATAATGGCAGAGCGAATTGATGCAAAAGGTAGCGTGTTGCAGCGTCACCACCCGTAACACGCCAGCGATTAGGAAAGCGCCGAGAGCTGCTTTCCAGCCGCCCCACAAAAAACCGATACTCGCCGGAACCCCGAAAGCGACGAGCACTGCGATCAAGTGAATGTAGCGATCTTGCCATACCAAGAGTGGATCCTTTTTGAGATCCGCTACATTATCGAAACACGGCAGCGGCTTTAGCTTGAACATCAGCCAGCCCATGTGGGCATAAAAGAGACCTTTGCTGATACAATAAGGATCGTCATCGTGATCCACATGCTTATGATGGCTGCGATGTTCGCAGGACCAAAGAAGAACGGAATTCTCAAATGCAGCAGCGCCGAAGATGACCGTAAAGAACCGCACGATCCAGTGAGCCTGGAAAGTCAAATGAGAAAAAAGTCGATGGTACCCTAAGGTGATAGAGAATCCGCAAGCAGCCAGCATGGCAAAGAAAAGAACGATCTGAAATCGATCAATGCCAAAGAACCAGAGGTACACTGGCACGGCCGTGATTGAAAGGAACAGCGTCCCGATCAGAAATGAGCTCACGAGCCAATTGACTCGATGGAAGGGAATTCGTGGAAACATGGTGCTGGTTGATAATTTGGCCGGACAGATTTACAAATCCGCTCTCGAGAGATGTGGTTGTGTCACAGCCGTTTGCAAGTGTCACCTCAATTCGTCGGAATCTCCCATATCATTTTAGACGTTTAGCTCTTCCAAAAGAGTATTGGTAGAGATCCGGCTCAGCTAACAGGTTTGAAGGTTACCGCATTTAGACGCTGTAGCGAGAAGAAGATCAATAACGGCGACAACTTCCAGCTAAGACGGTTAGTGTGAAGTGCGTTGCCAAGCTGGCCGATGAATTACGATAGTACGATAGACACGACCTTGCACATCAACCGGGTACGGTTTCTCCTGGGTCAGTGCGCCATTAACCTTTTGGAGCGCGGATCGAACCACGACGCCTCCAAATTGGAACATCCGGAGAAAGCAATTTTTGACGCGGTCGGTAACCGACTCGCAGTGATTACCTATGAGGGGGAAGAGTACAAACAATCGTTAACGGACTTGAAAGTGGCGCTTGACCATCACTATGTCCATAACACTCATCATCCGGAACACTATCCGAACGGGATTGATGGCATGTCGCTTCTCGACCTCATTGAAATGCTGATGGACTGGAAAGCGGCCAGCGAGCGGCATCCAGGGGGAATGAGCATTGCTGATTCTATAGAACTCAGCAGTCAACGATTTTCGGTAAACGAACAGCTGAAAAAGATTCTGCTGAACACGGCCAGGGAGATTGGTTGGGCCTGATTTCGGGTCAGGGAGAGCTAATAAAGATTAGCTCCTACGGAGCAGGCCTCCGACGGTTTTCCGTTCCGAGCGCCCGCAGCGATGCCGGCGTTTCCTAGACTCCAGGACGCGATCAGCGCAGTTTAGGATCGCGGAGGTAAGACAAACGCGGGATGCCTTGAGTTATCCGAGCGACGTCGCAGCGTAGCTGGCTACAAATTTTGCAGAGGATCAAGAAAGTAAGATTTCGTTCACCTCGCTCGATTCCCCCAAAGTGACTCCGGTTTAATCCGCAATCCTTAGCAAAGTCGTTTTGGGTGAGCCCGAGAAGCTTACGTTCCGTCTGGATCCTCCGGCCCAATCGAAGAAGTTCGACGTTGTCGTTTTCCATATGTGGAATCCTGCGTGTCATATACCTGGCCGAGACCCAAGTGGCCTTGGATAAGCGCGTTTCCCAATACTCTTTTCGAAGTGTTCCCCGTTGCTTTCCGATATAGCGGAAGTATGGTCCTTAAAAGGATCTTTCTTGCTCGGGTTGATTCACGAATCGCGCAAACGCGATGGCCCGGACACGGGCGAGCAGAGCTCGCTGTGAATGAAACTGCGTCACCTGGAATACTTTGTCGCTGCTGCCGAAGAGTTAAATTTTACCCACGCGGCGGGTCGGCTGAATGTGTCGCAGCCGCCATTCAGCAAACAGATCCAGGACCTTGAAGGTGAACTCGGAATTAATCTGTTCCAGCGCGAGCGAAAAGGCGTTGCGTTGACGGCAGCCGGAAAAGCGTTCTTGATTGATGCGCGCGGGATCTTGGAAGCCTGTGATCAGGCGGTCAAAAAAGCCCAGCGAATCAATAGAGGGGAGCTCGGGGAGCTAACCGTCGGCCATATGGCGGCGCTCACACACGACTTCCTCGGTCGCGCGCTAGAGCATTGGCACAAGGAGTCGCCGGGCATCGTCATTGATTGTGTGGAGATGGACGCGATAGAACAAGAACGGGCATTGCTTGAGGGCCGCATCGCGGTCGGCATTCTAGTCCTCAGTGATCGGCCGATCCTTGAGTTGCTGAGCGCTGAGTTGCTCATAGAGCACCCGGTCGCAGTAGCCCTGCCAAAGTCGCATCCGCAAGCTGGTCAGTCAGAGATCCGGTTGCCGATGCTGAAAGAGCAACCGTTCATTGGTCTAAATCGGATGTACCCCGCCTACGGCGATTGGTTGCACACCGTCTGTCACCGGTCCGGATTTACTCCGCACATTGTGAGGGAGGCGGACGGGGTGGGGAGCGCTCTGGCCCTTGTGGCCGCTGGCCTTGGCATCGCACTGGTCAGTGAACCGGTCAGAAGGTTCCCAGCGCGCGAGGTTGTCTTTAGAGATTTGGTGGCGCCCAAACCTATTAGAATACCTCTTGGGGCTGTTTGGAAGAGAAACGAACTTGAGTCTGGAGTTGTCTCTAAATTCGTAAAGACGTTGAGACAAGCCTGCATCCGGACAGCTTAGAAACCAGTAATTAGTAATCAGTGATCGGTAATCAGTTCACGAGCCAGAGCTGAGAGACGAATGGGCGAAACGGCGAATGGGCGAAACGGCGAGGCGGCGAACCGCATAAGTCTATCCGTTCGCCTTGACGCAGGAAACGCCTCGAGCTCATCGAGCCCGTCGCGCGGATGTGCGCCCATTCGCCGGTGCGCCCACTCGTCTCTCCGCCTCCTGCCCCCTAATCGGTCCTCCACAGCGGAAACGCCTGACCGGCTTTGAAGCTGGGGTCTTTGCGGTAGTCCAGCGTCAACCAGCTTTTGTCAACAGAAGTACCAAACGAGCCGCAGTAGGGATTCTTCTTGAACCGTAGCCTTTCGAACGGACCCGCAAACTCAGAAGGAACCAGTTGGACAATGAGGCGATATTGATCACGGAATCTCTCCGCCGAAAGGACCGTTGCGTGGATGGATGTCATAATTGGTAGGCCGTTTAGTTCTTCACAGATTATTGACTACGGTAACTCGTCGGGCAGGAAAAGGGCTCATTCAGGACGAGCACCAACCAGCCAAACTCGCACACCGTCTTGTTCAGCATCCGGATGGCGGTCCATCAAATCATTCGACACGCGGGGCAGTGAATGGAAAGAGACCCGCATTTCATCTTCACCGAGTTGATGGGCTGCACCTGTCATGGCCCGGCACGTCAGATCCCCGGCTAGTTTTCCGGCCGCCTCATAAACCGCACCATCATCGTCCGGTGCTTCCGAGGCCTCTTTTGCATTGCTTATGGGGACTTCAGCAAGAAAAAGAATCTTTCTTCCAGTCGCCTGACCGGAACGCTTCAGATGAGGTTCCAGCGTAATTTCAAAATATAGCGCCTGGGGCATGGGCTCAATCGGGCTGATGTCAAAACGAGGGTTTGCGTCTTACGCCATAGAAAAAAGCCGCACTTAAATCGAATTAGCGGCGACGACGCTCAAAATTACCGCTTGAGCGGTCATCGTTCTTTGGACGCGCCTCATTCACAGTCAAATTGCGGCCGTCGATGGAATGACCTTCTAGCCGAGTGATAGCAGCTTGGCCTTCGTGACGATTTCCCATAGTGACGAATGCAAAACCTCGGGATTCGCCGCTCATGCGATCGGTTACAATGTGAACTTCAGTGACGGTGCCGTGAGCTGAGAACAGATCACGCAGTGCGCTTTCGGTCGTGGAGACGGAGAGATTACCTACGTATAATTTCATATTAGTTTCGAAGGTAGTCACAGAGCCGTTCCCGAGCGTCGGGTTTCGAACCAGCAACAAGGCTCACCCCATCGAAAATCCAACGGCAATCAACTGAGAACAATCGAGGGGTGTAAGCTCGATCAGATTCAATAGATAGCAAGGAGCTTATTTCCAGAGGTTCTCTGGTTAAGGCCTCTTCGGAAGCGAAAGCGCTATTTCTTCTAACTCTTGGAGCCGGGATTTTTTTGTTTTGATTGCCAACGTTTATCAAGGAGCTCCTGAAGCGGAGATGGCCTTTTAATGACCCAGGCGCGGCACGCGTCTTGAGCCAGCAAACTAGGTACGCCAAGCGACTCAAGGTTCTTGATCTTTCCTCTAGTACAAGACATCAAGCTCATGTGAGAATCGGGTTTGCTCGAAGAATCGGCGGACCTGATTTCTGCCGCTATTTCATAAGCTCTCGTTTCGAGGCTGATTTTTCTCGCGTTAAGTTCGGCCACCGCGCTGTCGGGGATTTCGATCATCAGGACAAAACGTGGCGAATCATGACGAAGACCACGTGAAAATTCAACCCGCATTAAAGTAGACATTCCTACTGCGAGGCTCGTCCAGCGTTGTCACTAGCGCAAGTGGTGGTCGAAACCCTCGTTATCCGAGAAGCTTTTGACTCATCTGCACGAGTTCGGCCAAAGAAGTCGCACCCATTTTCTGCATGACGTGGGCCCGGTGTACCTTCACTGTTTTTTCCGCGGTCCCGATTTCACTGGCGATCTGCTTGTTAAGCATTCCTCGTACAACCCGTCCCATTACTTCGCGCTCTCGCGGCGTGAGCGATTCATATTGGCGGCGCAAATCCGCCAGCTTTGCCCGTCGCAAGCGCGCAGCCCGGTCAGAATCGATGGCTCGACGGACTGCGTCTAAGAGTTCCTGTTCCCGGAATGGCTTAGTCAAAAATTCAGCCGCGCCGGACTTCATGGCTTGAACCGTCATCGGGATGTCGCCGTGACCCGTGATGAAAATGATCGGAATTTCGGCATCGGTTTTGAACAATCGGCGCTGCAGGTCGAGACCACTTAGATGCGGCAGACGGACATCGAGTATTAGACACGAAGGCACGTCCGGTCGATGACTTCGCAAGAATTCCTCCGCCGAACTGAAGCCTTGGACATCGAAACCAGCCGACCGGATCAAAAACTCAGTGGATCTGCGGAAAGAGTTGTCGTCGTCAACGACAAACACGCTCGATGGATTTCCCGGCTCTTTCACGTTTAGCGTTGAGGATAGCAAATAGAAATCTTCGCTGTGGATCTTACCAAAAAGCTCCGCTGTTCGCTATTGTCAATTAGGCTTGATTAAGCGCTCGTTGGAGGGCGTTGAACAATGCATCTTCGCTGAAAGGCTTGGCCAGGAAATCCACCGCACCTCCGGCGATGGCTTCTGTCCGCTCGTCGTCGGTCGCACGGGCAGAGATAAAAATGATCGGAATGCGTTTGTTATCGCTCGTCAGAGTTCGTTGCAATTCCAAGCCATCAATTCCGGGCATCCGAAGGTCGAGGATTAGAACTAAGCACTTCGTCTCTTCGACCAGGCCTGAATCGAGAAACTGCTGAGCAGACAGAAAGGCTTCGGCCCTGAAACCAAAAGAGCGAACAAGGAATCGGGTCGAGCCTGCCATCGAGGGATCGTCGTCCACGATGCAAACCAGCGGGGCGGTGGATAAGTTGACACTACTGTTAGACACTTGATTGATTCTAGACTTCTTGAATTCTGCACGATAGCGCATCCGATAGCCTGTTGCCGGTTGGACCTTGGTCCCGGTCTATTGGACTTTGGTCTTAGTTCTTAGTGTCCTGTCCCGTAAATGGCGTGCCTTTCGTCCGGCAGCTGTCGATTGGCCACGGCCCGGAGGGACGTTGCCTTGCGCGTCTTCAGCATCTCCAACCCGCTACGCGGTGCTTTTCGGACTTGGCGCAGTACTCCAACACTCCCGCACTCCATCACTCAGCGTGGCCGGATTCGAGGACGAGGACGACGACGAGGACGAGAACGAAGCGCCCGATGTAGGCTGACGCGAGAAATGATGTGGCCCACAGAAACCTCCTGGCATATCTTCTTGGGCCAGAAAAGCTTCGGATGAAGGGGAGAGTCTCCATCGAGCGGATCGCGACGGCGCGGCAGCGCCTGGCGGAGCTGTCGGAGTTCGGTCCGCCTGGCAGCGAAAGTCAGGTACGAGAGGCCGTCGAGCTCCTTTTCAGTGTTCTCGATGAGCTGGAGACGGCTGCCAAAGGCGGCGAGCTCGAGCAAGAGACCGATAACGAAAGCCGGTTCAACACCTTGGCGGAGACGGCCTCAGACGGGATCATCTCTATCGATGACCAAAGCGCCATCCGGTACGTAAATCCCGCCGCCGGGCAAATGTTTGGCTACGAGCCAGCCGAAATGCTGGGCAAAAACCTTACCGTTCTCATGCCCGAGCGTTTCCGGCAGCTGCATCTGACCTCTTTTAGGAGGTATTTGGCCACGGGTCAAAGGCACATCCGTTGGAGAGCCGTTGAGCTGGTCGGCCTGCACAAGAGCGGTCGAGAATTCCCAATCGAGATCTCGTTTGGCGAGGACGCACGCGGAGACAAGCATTTCTTCACCGGCATCGTACGCGATCTTACGGACCGCAAGCGATCGGAGGAGGCCCTTCGGGTGAGCGAGCAGCGTTTGCAAGCCATCGTCGACAACACAACTGCACTCGTTTTTATCAAGGATCTGGAACTCCGGTACGTTCTAGTCAACCGCGAATATGAACGCCTTTTTGGTATTGGACGCGATCAAATCCGAGGTAAAACCGATTTTGACGTTCACCCGCATGATGTGGCCGAAACGCTCAGAGCAAACGACCGGCAGGTCATCGAAACCGGTGCACCCATGCAGTTTGAAGAGGTTGTGCCGTGGAAGGCAAGCGACCGTTACTATGTTGTCGTTAAATTTCTGCTGCGCGATCAAGCCAACGAGCCGTACGCGATTTGCGGCATTGCCACGGACATCACGGAGCTAAAACAAGCGCAAGAAGACCTGCGCTCGAGAGAGGCTGAACTGACCCATGTGACGCGAATTATGACCATGGGCGAGATAACCAGCTCGATCGCGCATGAAATTAACCAGCCGCTTGGGGCAATCGTTAATTATGGAAATGCGTGCCTAAGACTTATCACGAGCGGGCCTGCTGACCTAACTGATATCGCCACTGCCTTGTCGGAGATTGTAAATGATGCCAATCGAGCGAGTGCTATCATTGCCCAGATTCGGGCGCATTCGAAGAAGGCCCTTCCTGAGATGGTGGTGTTGGAGGTCAAGGACCTGGTGACTGAGATCTTGCCATTAGTTCGACACGAGTTAAATGCACGCCGGATAGTACTAAAAGCCGTTTTAGCCGACAATCTGGACCCGGTCATGGGGGACCGGATCCAGCTGCAGCAGGTGTTATTAAATTTGGTGATAAATGGTATGGAGGCGATGCACCAAGTTCCAGAAGACTGCCGACATCTTTCTATCGAGGCGCAGTCCCATGTCTCGGAGGGCAAGGTGTTCATTCTGATCGCGGTGACGGACTCAGGTGTCGGCCTACCGGCGGAGGACCAACCGAAGCTTTTCGAAGCCTTTTACACAACAAAAGCAGAAGGCATGGGTATGGGGTTGGCCATCAGTCGTTCCATCGTGGAAGCGCATGGCGGACGACTATGGGCAACGCCGAATGCCGATGTTGGTGCAACCTTCCAGTTCGTGTTGCCAGCGCAGAACCGTAGGGTGTCTCGGGTTTAAAATCACCCAACACTCGGCCGGTTCTCGGCCTGATGACCCGGCAGCTGACTGCAGCGGCCATGAAATGGCCTAAGAGAATAACCCAGGCCTTCAGGCCTGGGTCACTTCATTTTAGCATCCGACCTGAAGGGGCGACCGAATCGGTGTGGTCATCACGCGTAGAAGTCGATACCGTTATGTCTGTATTCAAACTCTCGCCTGTCGGTCGCCCTTTCAGGGCGACCTCTCCGGTGCGGCTTCTCCCAGGCCTGAAGACCTGGGCTATTCTGTCAGGCCATTTCATGGCCAAAAAAGCCTCCTACTCATGACTCCACGCACTGATTTAAAGCCGGTCGTTTCAAACCCATCTTTTCCATCCGGGCGAACAAAGTGGTGGGACTCACGCCCAAAAGCTCGGCGGCTCCACCGGCGCCCTTGATTTTCCAGCCAGCCTTCTGCATCACAGCAAGAAGGTTCTGGCGCTGGCGACGTTGCATTTCTATCTCAGTGAGGTATTCCGGTTCGGCCTGGTCTATATCCCTTGGCGCAACACACGTTGGATCGATTGAGGCACCAAACGCCGGGACATCAAACTCCAACAAACCGCCCCGGGCAGAAATGACGGCGCGTTCGATAACATTTCGCAGTTCTCGGATGTTGCCCGGCCAATCGTAAGCCAAGAGGGTTTCTATGCCCGGCCGGGTTAGTCTCGGCTTTGGACATCCGAGTTCTTTGAACAACGATTCGACGAAGTGCGTTGTCAAAAGGGGGATGTCTTCTTTGCGCTCCCTTAGGGCGGCAACTTTCAACGGGAAAACATTGAGACGGTAAAAGAGATCTTCGCGAAAACGGCCCTCGGTCACCTCTTTCTTTAAATCTCGATTAGTGGCCGCCACGATTCGCACATCGGCGTACCGGGTCTTCTCCTCGCCTACCCGTTCGTAAGATTTCTCCTGCAGAACGCGCAAGAGTTTGCTCTGTAGTTGCAGGGGGATTTCGCCGACCTCGTCCAAGAACAGGGTTCCGCCCTCGGCGACCTCGAAGCGCCCAGCCCGATCTTTGATCGCGCCGGTGAACGCTCCCCTGGCATGGCCAAAGAATTCGCTTTCAAACAATTCCTTTGGGATTGAAGCGCAACTAACCCGAACCAAGGGTTTGTCTCTCCGCCGGCTGCGCTCGTGAATAGCCTGAACGATGAGCTCTTTTCCGGTTCCGGTTTCGCCAAGAATCAAGACGGTCGAATCAATGGGAGCGACCATGTCGATCTGCTTCATTAGGCGACGCAACGCTGCGCCCTTGCCTACTATTCCGGAAAAAGTGATTTCGTTGCGCAGTTCGTCTTCAGGGCAGGGCGGCTCTCGATTCGACTGAATTTTTGACGGCTCAATCTGACGACCCAGGTCGATCGCCTGGTCAATTGCTCTGAGCAAGTCTTCATCGCTGAAAGGCTTGGTCAGAAATTCGATGGCGCCCGCTTTCATAGCGCGCACACTCATTGGAATGTCGCCGTGACCAGTGACGAAAATAATCGGAATTTTAGCATCCCGGCGGACCAGTTCTTCTTGCAGATCAAGGCCGCTTATTCCCGGTAGTTGTACATCGACCACCAGGCAGCCGAGCGCCTCCACGGGCGGATTAGTCAAAAACTCCTGCGCCGAGGAAAATGCCCGCACCTTCAGGCCCGCTGAGTGGAGCAGGAAGCTAACACTTTCCCGGATCGCCGATTCGTCATCGATTACACAGATTAGAGGACTGTTATCATTCATAGACTTAGCCTTTCAAAAGACGTGCGAACGCGGTTTCACGAGGTCTACTTTGCGTCATCAATCAGAGACCCGAACGGCGCTAAACTCTATTGGACCTTGGTCCCAGCGGGCTATGCCCTATGGCCCGGATTTGGCCTTCAACAAATGCTGGCGTCAAAATCGTGGGCGCTCGGCGATCCGATAAGCCTGCTTTGGGAGGAGTGCCTGAGAAACGCTGGGATTGAATTCAGCGGTTGCTGCCACACCGAGATCCTTATACCGATGCTGAGCCACACGTCTTAGCGGTCCTGGACCAAGGTCCAATAGAATATGGCCCCCTCTGGGTCTTTGGTGGTGCGACAAAGAAGTCACCGTGAGGGCGGGCTATCGATTAGTAGCTGCGAACCGTTTACCAGCCTTCAGTGCGGTTCGACAGAGGGCAAATCGATGAAAGAAAATAACCTCTTGTTTGGATAATTGATGAATCAACTAAAGACCAGTATAACCTGCAGGTCGCTGGAGTCGGTTCTGTGATTGAGCTCTCAACATATAGCCTCGAGCTGCTGCGGAATGATAAAGAGCTTAACCTTTATCGCGGCAGGAGCGAGCACGATGACTCTCGGATTCTGGTGCTTTCGCCGGCTGTAGAATATCCGGCGCCGGAAACTCTGAAACGGCTGGAGCACGAATATTCTCTCAGAGAAGAGCTGGAACCCGCTTGGGCTGCCCGGCCGCTTGCGATCACTCATCACTGGAACCGTACCGTGCTCGTCTTAGAGGATCCGGGCGGTGTACCTCTCGATCAACTCCTCGGTCAACCATTGGAATTGGTTTTTGGGTTGCGCCTGGCGGTCGAGCTTTCAGACGTAATCGATCGCTTGCATCAGCGGGGCATCATCCACAAGGATATTAAGCCAGCTAATGTCCTGGCTAATCCCCTCACGGGACGCTGCTGGCTGAAAGGTTTTGGTATTGCATCGCGGCTCCCACGCGAACGCCAAACCGCCAAGCCTCCCGAGCTGGTGGCAGGAACGCTCGCCTACATGGCGCCCGAGCAGACTGGACGAATGAATCGTTCCACCGATCGCCGCAGCGATCTCTATGCGTTCGGAGTGTCACTTTACGAAATGCTAACTGGCGCTCTTCCTTTCATGGCGTCTGACCCGATGGAATGGGTGCACTGTCACATCGCCAGAAAGCCGATCTCCCCCAGCGAGCGGCTCAACAGTGTCCCGGCGGCTGTCTCAGCCGTAGTCATGAAGTTGCTCGCCAAAACAGCCGAGGAGCGGTACCAGACAGCGGCGGGGGTTGAGGCTGATCTTCGACGCTGCCTGAGCGAACTGGAGGGATCGCAGCCTGTCCGCCATAGCCGCTCAAGTGGTGCTCCGTCCGAGATGCAGGGCTCATCTATGGCGACGGCGGATCCTCGCGATCCGTCTCTTCTGCGCGCGGGGATCCGACTTCGCCAGTTCGGGGAGGAAACGATACCAGTCGCTGAGGCTACGTCGGACAGGCAGCGCGCCCTCCCGGCTCCGGCAGCAGGAATGGAGGACGAGGACAGCCTGCCCGACGAAGCTTTACCTTCCTCGGTTGGGAGCTCTGTCACTGAGCGAAGTCGGGAGTACGAAGTGCCCTGTGAGATCCCTGAGTTCCCGCTTGGCGAGTATGACATACCGAATCAGCTGTTGATTCCTGAAAAATTGTACGGACGAGCCCGAGAAATCAATATCTTGCTCGCCTCCTTCGGACGTGTGGTCGCTAGCGGTAGGCCTGAAATAGTACTCGTGTCCGGCTATTCAGGGATCGGCAAATCTTCGGTGGTCAACGAGCTTCACCAGGCACTGATTCCGCAGCGCGGCTTTTTCGCCTCGGGCAAGGTTGACCAGTACAAACGTGACATCCCTTACTCAACGCTAGCCCAGGCCTTCCAGGGCCTAGTCCGGTCACTTCTCGGTAGGAGCGACGCTGAGCTGAGTCGATGGAGTGATGCTTTTCGAGAAGCACTGGGCCAAAATGGACAGCTCATTGTAGACCTGATCCCCGAGTTAGCGCTCATCCTCGGTCTGCAGCCACCAGTCCCAGAACTTCCTGCTCAAGACGCACAACGCCGGTTCCAGCTCGTATTCCGGCGATTCATTAGCGTCTTCGCCCGACCCGAGCACCCGTTGGCGCTATTTCTGGACGATTTGCAGTGGCTCGACGGAGCCACTCTCGACCTGTTTGAGGACTTATCGACCCAATGGGACGTGCAACATTTGATGTTGATCGGCGCCTACCGAGACAACGAAGTAGATTCCGTCCATCCGCTGATGCGCAAGCTCGAAGCAATCCGCCAAGCTGGAGCGACAGTGCACGAAATCATCCTCGCCCCGCTAGCCCGTGAGGATTTGGGACGATTGATTGCGGATGCTCTTCACTGCGAACCGGAGCGTGCCACCCCGCTGGCGCAGCTCGTTCAGGAAAAGACTGCTGGCAATCCATTTTTCGTCATCCAGTTTATTCATGCGCTGGTGGAGGAGGCGTTGCTCACCTTCGAGCATGGCAGTGGTAGGTGGTCTTGGGACCTTAGTCACATTCACGATAAGGGTTACACCGATAATGTGGTGGACCTCATGATTGGAAAGGTGAATCGCTTGCCCGGCGAAACTCAGAAAGCCCTGCAAGAGTTTGCCTGCCTTGGAAACAGCGCCGAGATCAAAACGCTTTCAGCCGTTTGCGCGACTTCGGAGGAGGAGCTCCACTCGAACTTGTGGGAGGCGGTGCGTCTCGAGTATATCAGGCGTTCCGAAGATTCCTATATTTTTGGCCACGACCGTGTACAGGAAGCGGCCTATTCACTGATCCCGGAAAAATTACGCGCTGAAGCCCATGTCCGAATAGGCAGGATACTCCGCGTGCTCACCCCTGGAGATAAGCTGGAGGAAAGGATCTTTGAGATCGTCAACCAGTTCTACCGCGGCACCGCGCTGATTGTGACGCAAGGGGAGCGCGAGCAGGTTGCTGAGCTCAATCTTGTGGCGGGAAAGCGAGCCAAATCGGCAACTGCGTATGCCTCAGCTTTGCGATATCTCACGGCCGGGCGTACGCTGCTGGGGGAGAACGCATGGGAAGAGTGCAACCAGCTCACGTTCCAGATCGAGCTCAATCATGCTGAGTGCGAGTATCTGACAGGGAAGTTGGCGTTAGCCGAAGAGCATCTCTCGGCGCTGTCGACTCGGGCACAGAGCATCTTCGAGTCTGCGGCCGTCAGCTGCATGCGGATCAATCTCTATACGACCCTGGACCAGAGCGACAGCGCCGTAGAGGTAGGGCTCGACTATCTACGGCGGGTTGACGACGAGTGGCCGGCTCATCCAACAGCGGATCACGTTCAGCAGGAGTATTCCCGTCTGTGGTTGGAGCTCGGTTCTCGCCCGATTGAGGCGATGCTCGATCTGCCGCTAATGAGCGACGCGGAAAAGTCCGCTACCATGGACGTCCTCACCGTGCTGACGATACCGGCCTTGTTCACGGATTTAAATCTTTGCCGACTTATCGTCGGTCGCATGGCGACACTCAGCCTGGAGCACGGCAACTGCGACGGATCTTGCCTTGCTTATGAGTGGTTGGGCGGCGTGCTGGGAACATATTTCGGAAAATACGAGGCTGGCTTCCGTTTCGGCAAGCTTGGCCTCAAGCTGGTCGAAAAGCATGGGCTGGATCGTTTCAAGGCTCGTGTGTACGTCGTTTTTGCCGTTCACGTGGCCCATTGGACGCAACCCTTGCAGATCTCTCGCGACGCCCTGCGACGCGGGTTCCTGGCAGCGCGGGATGCCGGCGACCTGTCTTACGCGACCTATAGCTGCATTGACCTAATCACGAATCGTTTCGCCGCGGGAGATCCGCTCAGCGAAGTCGAGCGGGAGGCCGAGGATGGGCTCGAGTTTGCGCGCAAAGTGTGTTTCGGTCTCGCCATCGATTGCATTACCGGGCAGCTAAGGCTGATCCGGATGCTCCGAGGGCGGACGCCGGACTTCACTTCCTTCAATGACGTGGAATTCGATGAGGAGCGCTTTGCCCAACATCTGGAGAACAATCCCCAGCTGGCCATAGGCGCGTGCTATTACTGGGTTCGCAAGCTGCAAGCTTGCGTGTACGCCGGCGATGGTGCGTCAGGCATTGTGGCCGCATCGAAGATTGCGTCGTTGCTTTGGACCGCACCGGCTCAATTCGAGCACGCCGAGTACCATTTCTACGGCGCTCTTGCCCGGGCAGCGCATTGCGACAAGGTCTTGGTGGAGGAACGGTCCGAGCATTTGGAGGCGCTGGCAGCTCATCACCAGCTCCTCACGACGTGGGCGGAGAATTGCCCTGAGAATTTCGAGAACCGCGCGGCCCTAGTGGGCGCCGAGATCGCTCGCATCCAAGGCCGCGAGCTCGATGCTGAGCGTCTTTACGAACAGGCCATCCGCTCCTCCAATGCCAACGGGTTTGTCCAGAATGAAGCGCTCGCCAGCGAGCTTGCCGCGCGTTTCTACCTGGCACGCGGTTTCGATTTCGTCGCGCGTGCGTACTTGCGGAAAGCTCGGTACGACTATCTTCGCTGGGGTGCTGACGGAAAGGTGCGGCAGCTCGAAGAGTTATATCCGCACCTTAGGGGGGAAGAGCAAGCCTCGGGTCCAACGAGCACCATTGGCGCACCGGTCGAACACCTGGATCTGGCTACCGTGATCAAAGTCTCGCAAGCAGTGTCGGGCGAGATCGTCACGCACAAATTGATCGACACGCTAATGCGCACGGCCCTTGAGCACGCTGGTGCTGAACGCGGCCTGTTAATTCTTTCGCGAGACGCTGAGCACCTCATCGAGGCGGAAGCCAGGACGAGCGGCGACACTGTCATAGTGAGGTTACGAGAAGCACCCGACCGCAACGCGTCCGCCGCGGTGGATGCGGGCGGGTGCATCGCAGAAGCTGAGCTGCCAGAATCGATCATTCATTATGTCGTGCGCGCCAGTGAGAGCGTGATTCTCGACGATGCCTTAGTCCAAAACCCGTTCTGGAACGATGACTACTTCCGTAAACACCAACTCCGCTCAGTTCTCTGTCTGCCGCTAATCAAACAGACCAAAGTGATCGGCGTGCTCTATCTAGAAAACAATCTGGCGCCGTACGTCTTCACACCAACCCGCATCGCGGTTTTGAAATTGCTCGCGTCCCAAGCCGCGATTTGCCTGGAGAACACCCGTCTTTACCGCGATCTAGGGGCACGTGAGGCAAGGATTCGGCGTTTAGTCGACGCTAATATTATCGGAATCTTCATCTGGAAGGTTGAAGGTCAGATTATTGAGGCAAATGAAGCGTTTCTCAACCTGGTGAACTACAGCCGTGAAGACCTCGTATCGGGTCGTCTGAGCTGGATTGACATGACCCCCCCAGAGTGGCGCGACCTTACTGACCGCAACCTAACCCAGCTAAAGACGACTGGGACTATTCAACCATACGAGAAGGAATATTTCCGAAGCGACGGCAGCCGGGCACCGGTTCTAGTTGGCTCCGCCGTTTTCGAAGAAGAACAGAATGAGGGGGTTTCTTTTGTGGTCGATTTGAGCGAACGGAAGCGCAGCGAGGAGGCATTGCGGCGCCGCGAAACGGACCTGCGAGAGTCCCAGGCGGAGCTGGCTCACGTCTCCCGGGTGGTCACCATGGGAGAGTTGACCGCGTCGATCGCGCACGAAGTCAATCAGCCGCTGAGCGCAGCGCTTAATAATGCTGGCGCCTGTTTACGCTGGATGGCAGCCAATGAACCAGAGGAGGCGCGACAATCTGCCTCGCTCGTGATCGGAAATGTGCGTCGAGCTGGCGAAATCATCGCTGGGATTCGTGCACTCGCCAAGAAGGCGCCGCCGCAAAAGGAACCACTCGAGATCAATGAAACGATTCGTGAAGTCTTCGCCTTGGTCCGCAACGCGCTGCACTCTAACAATGTGAGGCTACAGACTCAGCTCACGGACGATCTACCGCTGATCATCGGAGATAGGGTCCAATTGCAACAGGTCATTCTCAATTTACTGATCAATGCGATCGAAGCGATGGCTGAAATCGAAGAGGGTTCGCGAATATTGCGGGTGAGTTCGGAACGAACCATTGAACTCTCCGACAACTCGGAGCACGTATTAATCGCGGTCCGCGATTCGGGACCCGGACTCGATATGAACAGCCTTAATCGTCTGTTCGATACCTTTTATACGACTAAACCTCAAGGCCTGGGCATGGGGTTGGGAATCAGCCGGTCGATTATCGAGGCTCACGGAGGACGCCTGTGGGCGGAGGCAAATGCGCCCAAAGGCGCTCTGTTTCAATTTACGTTACCGACTTTTGCCGAGGCGATTGAGCGGTCAGAGGTAAGCAGCGAGCAGTAAGAGGTAAGCAGTAAGCAGTAAGCGGTAAGCAGTAAGAGGTAAGCAGTAAGAGGTAAGCAGTAAATAGTAAGCAGTGAGCGGGTTTCTATGAGTGAATCAGATGGAACGGTTCGGTCGTTGAGTAGAGGCTTCGTTAAGGATTATACAGATCTCCTTGCGTATCGGACGAGTTTTAAGCTGAGCAAAGAAATTTTTGAAGTGACGAAGCAATTTCCTAAAGAAGAGATGTACTCTTTAACCGACCAGTTTCGCCGGGCTATAAGGTCGGTGGGAGCCAACATTGCAGACGCCTGGGGTAAACGACGGTACGAGAAGCATTTCGTAAGTAAGCTTACCGACGCAGATGCCGAACGCTTAGAGGCGCAGCATAAGTGTACCGTCTCGCATATAATGGTGACATCGTTGCGATCAAAATGGGCCGCCGGCAAGGCGCGAGGAGGGCGCATATCTGGATCGATACGTAACCGACGAGCAACGCAGCCGCCGGCCCATTTTCATCGCAACCCTCCGGGCCGTGGCCAGTTGGCTGTTTTTCCGCGTTGCTCGCTCCTCACGTATCAATTCAGATATGCTCGTCGTTCGCGCCTTGAAAAACAGCCAACTGACCGGCGGCGATGTCGCCATTATATGCGAGACGGTACACCAGCTCAGAACCTCTTATACCTGCGAATATCTTACTAACGATCAGGCCGAGAAAATGAACGAAAGATTACTAGAAATCGGGCGCCTTTTAAATGGCATGATCGAAAGATCATCCGCTTTTGTCATTGGAGATGATCGCGTGCGGGAGGACCCTTCGATCGACGAATTCTTTTAGCTTAGAGACGTCGAGCGCTGCTTACTGCTTACCGCTTACCGCTTACTATTTACTGCTCACCGCTTACTAATATGCCCCAGGCTGAGCCAACGGTTTTCATTGTCGATGATGACGCGCAGATGCGCGAGTCACTGAGGAACCTCATTCGGTCGGTTGGGCTGCGAGTTGAGCTGTTCGCATCGGCTCAAGAGTTTGTGCAAAGCCAGCATCCGGACGCGCCCAGTTGCCTGGTGCTCGATGTGCGTATGCCGGGGCTGAGCGGTCTCGACTTGCAGAAACAAGCTTCCGAGGCCGATCTGGAAATTCCCATCATTTTCATGACTGGGCACGGCGATATCCCGATGTCGGTACGTGCGATGAAGGCCGGAGCGGTTGAGTTCTTAACTAAGCCTTTTCGTGACCAGGATCTGCTCGACGCAATTCAGGAGGCGCTGGACCGAAGCCGGAAAGCTCGCGAGCAACAGGCGGTAACCGACGAGCTGCGCCGGCGTTTTGCATCGCTTACTCCGCGCGAGCGCGAAGTCATGGAAAGAGTGGTGGCAGGCCTGCTCAATAAGCAGATTGGAGCAGAACTCGGTACCAGCGAAACCACCGTCAAAATTCAACGCCATCAAGTGATGGAGAAGATGGGAGCCGGTTCGTTGCCCGAGCTGGTCAGGATGGCCGATAGACTCGGAATAATAGTACGAAAGGCGTAGTCGCCTTTACCAAGGAAGAGTAGAAATTCTCGCTTTTTAACGTCACTGTGCTGCTGTCAGCCTGCATTGCGCACGGATCCCGGAAGGCAAGTTAGCAATCGAGGCTAACGATGTTTGAATAAACGCAGGCTATGGCAAGTATTCCGCTTATTTCGATCGTGGACGATGACGACACCCTCAGAAGATCGCTCGACAACCTCATCCGATCAGCCGGCTTGCGCGCTCGGGGGTTCTGTTCGGCTGAAGCGTTCCTGAAATCAAATCAACTGGGTGAGACCGACTGTCTGCTGCTTGATGTATGCCTACCAGGAATGAGCGGACCAGAGCTCCAACGTCAGCTGGCTACGGCCAATTCCGACGTGCCGATCATTTTTATGACCGCGCATGAAAGTGGACATCAACGAACGCAAGCTCTCGCAGCGGGTGCAGTGGCGTTTTTGAATAAGCCCTTTGATGAGGAAGATCTACTTAACGCAATTGATAAAGCTTTGAAAAACATATGATGCCAAACAGTTAGGCTTGTTCGCGAGAAACTTGCGGCTGGCCGGAAAGGTTAACCATGAACACGCATAATCCATTCGTCTGTGTAGTCGATGACGACGCTTTGATTCGGGAAAGCCTGTGGAATTTGTTCCGCTCGGCCGGACTGAGAGTACAGACATTTGCTTCGGCACAGGAGTTTCTGACCAGCCGGCGTTCGGAAAGTCCCAGCTGTATCGTGCTCGATGTACGAATGCCGGGAATAACTGGTCTTGAGCTGCAACGAGAACTTGGCGCCGATTCTCAGATCCCCATTATATTCATGACGGGTCACGGCGACATTCCAACGAGTGTTCGTGCCATGAAGGCGGGAGCTTTTGAATTTCTTACTAAGCCCTGCAGCGATGTGGATCTGCTTCGTACCGTAAACCAGGCGATTCAGCGTGGGGCGCTAGTCGAAAAAGGGGAAACCGCTGAAGGCGGAACCTGCTCAGAAGAGAAGCCGGGCCAGGAAACGGATTTTTCGGAGATCGTGGGCGGGAGTCCAGCGTTGCGTAACGTGTTGCGCCAGGTCGCGATGGTTGCCGCGAGCAATGCGACCGTCTTGATCTTGGGTGAAACTGGAACCGGGAAAGAGCTCATCACGCGCGCCATTCACCAACACAGCCTGCGGAGAGACAAGCCTCTGGTTCGGGTCAATTGCAGCTCAATACCAAAAGAATTGTTCGAAAGCGAGTTCTTCGGGCACGTCAGAGGTGCGTTTACTAGCGCGGTGAGAGACCGAATTGGGCGATTCGAGGCGGCCTGTGGTGGAACTCTGTTTCTAGACGAGGTTGGCGAAATTCCACTGGAACTACAAAGCAAATTGCTTCGTGTGCTGCAGGAGAAGTCTTACGAAAGGGTAGGAGATACTACAAGCAGAACCGCGGATGTTCGAATCGTCGCCGCGACTAACCGGGATCTCAAAAAAGAGATCGAAGCCGGCCGCTTCCGGGAAGATCTTTATTATCGATTGAATGTTTTTCCAATTAAAGTGGTACCGCTTCGGGACCGCAAAGACGATATTCCATTGCTCGCATCCCATTTTATTGAGACAGCAGTAAAAGAACTCAAGTGTCCGAGACCGAGGTTGACTCAAGCCGGGATAGAGACGCTGCTCAACTACGATTGGCCGGGCAACATCCGCGAGTTATGTAATGTGATTCAAAGAGCTGCTATCTTTGCCCAAGGTGGTGCTTTGCAGTTTGATCTGCCAATGAGTAACACGTCGGCGGAACTAACCTCCCGGGAGCCGGCGAATGGCGGCAACAGCGATGCCGGATACGTAACCGAAGCTGAAATACGCCGCCGCGAACGGGAGAATCTTTCCATTGTGCTCCACAAGACGGGCTGGAAAATCAAAGGTATCGGCGGAGCCGCCGAGCTTTTGGGGGTGAGTCCCACTACTCTGTCTGCCCGGATAGAAAAGATGGGTTTCAGACGGCCTAGCACAGCACACTCTTGAAAAGCCTAGTCTTTGCTTAGCGGTGAACTAAGGCGAGTCTTTACGACCCGGACGTCTCTCGGCCAAATGATGCGGCAGCTGCGCGTGCGCGCAAACATAAGGCGAAGCCGTGGAGCGTTGCCTCGCTTGCGAGGCCGATGGTGAGCGGAGCTGACAGGGTAACGGTTGTACGTCGGCAGGCTGGGCTGTTGACCGCAATGAAGCGGGGCGCTGAGACATAAAGCGTTTGGTCGAAACCAGGCCTGCCTCGCGATTTCCCCCTGTTCATCATCGGCCTCGCAAGCGAGGCAGCGCTCCATGGGGCAATGATCCGACAGCCGCCGGACGGTACGCCTCCTACTCATGACTCGACGCACTCGTTTAATGCCGGTCGTTTCAAACCAATCTTTTGTATCCGGGCGAACAAAGTGGTGGGACTCAGCCCCGGAAGCTCTGCGGCTCCGTCGGCGCCTTTGATTTTCCAGCCAGCCTTCTGCAGCACAGCGAAAAGGTTTTGGCCTTCGCGGCGTCGAATTTCTGTCGAAATCGCTCCCCGGGGCAACGAAATCACGGGAGGGACAGTATCACCGGTACGAAAACCGGCCCGTTTCAAAAATCGTCCTGGACCGGCAGGGCGCACGCGCCTCAAGGGAAAGGAGCAGATCCATTCCGCCCGTTGGTAATGCACCTGATGGACAGCAATTAGCAGCTGAAAATCGAGATTGGCACGCAACCTGTTCTATGGGTTTGGCAACTGCAACTTTAAGACGTTCAACTAACTAACCTTCATTGCTTCAGCAACTGTTCCCAAAGCCTCGTTCTCACTTCGCAAACATCGCTATCAGGACGAACATAGTATGAACAGCACACAAAAGCCGGTCGCAATTGTAACGGGAGCTTCCAGCGGAATCGGCCTCGGCCTTACGCTGGCGCTCATCAAACAGAGCTACGATGTGGCGGGAACGTCTCTGAGTAACAGCAAGTCTAAGGAGCTGAAAGCGTCTTCTGAAGCATCCGCCCAACAACTTGAGTGGAAGGACCGCATGTTCGTGGTGCACGCCTTGAAGGTCGGGCTGGCCGGTGTTCTCTCGCTATTTGTCGCCCAAGCTCTTCGTCTGCAATACCCCGAGTGGGCTCCGTTCACCGTGATGGTATTAATGATGGTGCATCCGCATCCTGGGTCGATCGCACTCAAGTCGCTCTTCCGGTTGGTCGGCACCCTGGCTGGCGCCAGCCTGGCTGTCTGGCTGGTGAGCGACTACTTATCTGCTCCCATCTTCTTTTTGAGTGTGACGTTCCTGGTTATGAGTTTGGCCAGTTACAAGGTGGGCCAGCTCGGCTCAGGGATGCCTCCTTATCTCTATTTCTTGATCGGGGTCACCCTGATTATCGTCGAAAGCAGCGCCCTAACCCAACCGGACCAGGCCTGGTTTATTGCACTTAGCCGCGTCGAAGAAACCTTTGTCGGAATCGGGGCTGTTTTAATTGTGAATTCATTGTTCCGGCCGCGGAGTCCGCGGCATGAATTTCAGCAAGTCGCGCGCTCCGCGGTCGATCAACTTGAGCATCTAACCAATGCTGAGCTCCAAAACATCAAGGAAGGAATTGGTTTTAGTTCTGAAGTAATGGAGGGGCAAACCGCCGTGCTGCGGAAGCTCCTGTCGCTGGACAGCCTTTTGCTAGCTGAACGACGTGAAAGCTTATACTTCAGAGCCAATACGGCTGTTCTTCAAAAAGTCCTAAATTCACTTCGAAACCTTTTCCAAGCCGTATCTATTCTGAGCCGATCGGGGCTTGACTGGAAAGTGCTAGACGGACGATTCCGGAACCAATTGGAAGCGGCCCAAGATTTATTGAAGCACGGCTTCGCGAACGTTGGGCGCACCTCGGATCCGTCTATCCTCGCGACTGCGTTCCAAACGTTGGATGACGAAATCAATCACTGGGGTCGAGCCGGTGAGCTTCAGGAGCTGCCGGCCGATCAACTAGCGGCTTATTTGCGTTGTTGGAATGCTTTTCGCCGCATGCAGAATGAGTTGGTGAGCCTCTACGATTTGCCGAACCAGTTACAGCGCTCCGAGCCAGACACGGTGCTTCCATCTCATCCCTCTAGGACTCAGCGGAAAATCGATCGACGTCTGGTCATTGTTGGAGTCAAAGGAGGGCTGGTCACTGTCGTCAGCTTATTTTTAGTTGAATGGCTTCATCTGCCGGGAGGGAGCATTTTGCCAGTCGCCGCCTGGCTGGCAGTAATTTTTACCTCCTACCAAATCCCCTCCGGACGTCCAGGACATATCCGGGCGTTTCGCAACCTGCTGCTGATGGCTTTATACGGAATCGTGGCATTCCTTGGCTTACTCGTGCTGACACCTTTCCTGTCGAACTACTGGTTCATGAATCTAATCCTGTTCTGCATTCTGTTTGCCCATGGTTATTTCGCCTCGAAGACTTCCGGGCTGGCCTTCTGGATGTTAGGAACGATTTTCCTCGCTTTGGTTCTAGTCGCTCTCAATACGCAAAAGCCAGTTCTCTTCGCAGAGATTGTGGAGAGCTGCTTAGGGGTGATAACCGGCTTTACCGTGGGCGTGACCATAGCGCGGGTGTTATGGCCAAGATTGCCCCAGAAAGAGTTGAAAGAAGCTACCGTCCGATTTTGTGACGCTGCCAAATCGGCTTTGGCCGAGAACCCGGCTGAGTCAATGCGCAGTATCAATTCTACCCTGTCGGCTCTGCCATTGGACATCGCCCGAACAACGGCAGTACTCGGAGTCAACGGTTTTCTACGGCAAGAACAGGCGAAATGGACCCGGCTGATTCCCGTTTTGATGTGCATATCGGCCCAACTGCCGCGTCTGACATCGATTCGGGGCAAGTTCATCGATTCCCAAGAATTAGGGTTCTATTTGGATGGTTTGCACCAGGATTTTAGAACCTGGATGGATGCTCTCGGCCGTTTTTTTCGCCAGCCAGACAGCCAGAAGGCTCTACCTTCTGTTCAAGGCCTAATTAACCACCTGAAGCAGAGGCTAGAAGGCCTGACCGTAACTGATCCATCGCATCCGTCTTCGAATAGTTCGGCGCCCGAAACCTTAATAGATGTGCATGAGTATTTGGTGACGGCGGAGCTCATGCGGCTGTGCGGTGACATCGCTTCAAGCCTCCGGTTAGCCGAGTACTCAGGAGACTACTTCCTCTAGAGGTTATACTGAAAACTCCGACCAGATTTTATGATCTTACTTCCCACACACTATAAACAATTGAGTCGTAAATCTTACTGCTTATGAACGTATCACATCCCGAGTTCAACATTCTCGGTTTTCTCGTCCCTTTGAGTTTGGTAGCCGGAGTCGTCGGCTTCGTGATAGCTTGGTTTATCGTTGCTATTCTAGAGCGTTTTCGACTCACTCGCTATTTCGGAAACATCTCGCTCTTCTTTATCGCGTTGAGCGTCCTGTTGGCTGGCTTAACAGATTGGTTGGTGAATCTATGATTAAAAAGATATTGGCTTATGGCTTCACGGTGGCGATTGCTGCGGCTGCCGGTTGGATCATTTGGACTGAATATCATCATTATACGGATGATCCCTGGACCCGAGATGGGCAAGTCCGCGCCAACGTGGTGGGCATCGCCCCGCGGGTGCCCGGACCGATCATCCGGATTGCTGTGATTGATAATCAGCAGGTTAAGCGGGGAGATCTTCTTTTTGAGATTGATCCCGCGGATTACAGTGCCGCCGTTGAGCAGGCTAAGGCACAGGTACTGGCTGCAGAGGCAGACTTAACGGAGAAGAAGCAGGAGCTAGACAGACAGACTGCGTTGTTTCAGAAGAAGGTAAATCCCTTGAAGGATTACCAGGACGCGCAGGATAATTGCGACACGGCGAAAGCTAATCTCGCTGCAGCGAAAGCGAATCTACTAACGGCTCAACTGAGACTTAGTTACACGAAGATTTATGCGACGGTGAACGGCGAGGTAACGAACCTGGATGTCAGCGAGGGCGCCTATGCATCGACGGGAGAGCAAATTATGGCGCTGGTAGACAGGGATTCGTACTGGATCGCCGCGTATTTTAAGGAAACGCAACTCCGCCACATCTCTACTGGTGATACCGCGATAATCTCCCTGATGGGGAATGAAGATCAACCTTTTACGGGCAGAGTTCGCAGCGTGGGTTGGGGCATCTTTGTGACGGACGGTTCGGCAGGTCAAGGCACAGCCTTGCTGCCCTCGGTCAGTCCTACAATCGACTGGGTCCGACTACCACAGAGGTTTCCAGTACGCATTCAGGTCGCCAATTCGGGGCGCACCGAGCTGCGAATGGGGCAGACTGCCTCGGTCACAATTTCGCACGGTGCACGGGCAGAAAATATGAGCATTACTGCCAACTAAACTGATATCTATGGAGACGACAACAGAACGCGACAACCTTTGCTATACGAAGATACCCCTCACACATGGATCGGGTGTGATCCCCGCACTAGGTTTTGGCACACTGATTCCCGACCCCGCCGACACCGTGAAGGCGACCATCGCCGCGCTGGAAGCAGGATTTCGTCAACTCGATACCGCAGACCGATACCGAAATGAAAAACAGGTAGGCGAGGGCATGCAGAAGGTGTTCAAGCAGGGGAAGATTAAACGAGAAGACGTGTTTGTTGCCGCGAAACTCTGGAACACCAACCACCGTCCGGAACGGGTCAGACCCGCTTTCGATGCGAGTCTAAAGCGACTCCAACTCGACTACGTCGACCTCTATTTACCCCACACTCCGTTTGCCTTTCAACCTGGAGAGGAGCAAGACCCGAGGGACGAGAACGGCAAAGTAATTTATGATGATGGGGTGACGTTGGTGGATACCTGGCGAGCTTTGGAGAGTCTCGTCGACGAGGGCAGGTGCAGGGCCATCGGATTGTCGGACGTGAGTTTGGAACAGGTGAAAGAGATTTTTGAATCCGCGAGAGTAAAGCCTGCCGTTGTTCACGTAGAAGCCCATCCCTATCTCCCAGAATGGGAGTTGCTCGAGTTCTGCCAGCAGAATGGTATCGTGCTCCAAGCTTTTTCGGCCTTGGGTCATAGTTCAGAACCCAAGTTGGTAGACGATCCTGTCGTTACCTCAATCGCCAAGAGGGTGCACAAAACCCCTAGCCAAGTGCTACTCGCATGGGGGGTGCAACGCGGCACTGCCCTCCTTACCAAATCCAAAACCCCGAGCCGCATCAAGGAGAACTTTGATATCTCCAGGCTTCCCGAAGACGCAATGAAAGAGATTAGTGAGGGAATCCAGACCCGGCAAAGATTTAACTCAGTCGTGGAGACGGGGGTGCCCGGGTATATTCCAAGAGGAAGATGAATCATTCAGTCCCTCGGGGACAAAGGTTTCCCGTACGCATTCAGGTCGCCAATTCGGGGCGAACCGAGCTGCGAATGGGTGAGACTGCCTCGGTGACAATTTCGCACGGTGCACGGGCAGAAAATGTGAGCGTTATTCCTTAACCAACTGAGACATATGGAAATGACAACAGAACCCGACAACCTTCGCTATACGACGATACCCCTCGCGCATGGATCTGGTGCGATCCCCGCGTTAGGTTTTGGCACACTGATTCCCGACCCCGTCGAAACCATAAAGGCGACCATAGCCGCCCTGGAAGCGGGATTTCGGCAACTCGACTCTGCAGAACGATACCGAAATGAAAAAGAGGTAGGCGAAGCCGTACAGGAGGTATTCAAGGAGGGGAAGATTAAGCGAGAGGATGTGTTTATTGCCACGAAACTCTGGAACAGCAACCACCGCCCTAAACGGGTCAAACCGGCTTTCGATGGGAGTCTAAAGCGACTCCAACTCGACTACGTCGACCTTTATTTGATCCACACCCCGTTTGCCTTTCAACCGGGAGACGAGCAAGACCCGAGGGACGAGAATGGCAAAGTGATTTATGACGAAGGGATAACGTTGCTGGATACGTGGCGGGCGTTGGAGAGTCTGGTGGATGAGGGCAGGTGTAAGGCTATCGGTTTGTCGGACGTGACTCTGGAACAGACCAAAGAGATTTTTGAGTCCGCCAGGATAAAGCCCGCCGTGGTTCACGTAGAATCGCATCCCTATCTCCCGCAGTGGGACCTGGTCGAGTTCTGCCAACAGAACGGTATCGTGTTCCAGGCTTTTGCGGCCTTAGGTCATAGTTCAGACCCCAGGTTGTTGGATGATCCTGTGATTACCTCCATCGCCAAGAGAGTGAACAAGACCCCGGCCCAAGTGCTGCTCGCATGGGCGATACAACGCGGCACGGCCCTACTTACCACTTCCAAAACCCCGAGCCGCATCAAAGAGAACTTTGATATCTCCACGCTCCCTGAAGACGCGATGAAAGAGATTAGTGAAGGCATCACGACGCGGCAAAGATTTAACGCAGTCGTGGAGACCGGCGTCCCCGGGTTTATTCCAAGAGGAAGGTGAACATGAACGAACAGCAAGTAGAGCAGTCCATGCAAGAAGAGCAAATACGCGAAGCCCTGGACGGGCACTGGCAGGCGTCGGCAGCCGGCGATGCCAACGCGGAACACGATATTTACGATGACGATGCCATCTGTGATTATCCGCAGTCAGGCGAGCGAATCCTCGGACGAAGAAATTTGCAAGCCTTGCGAAGTCATCATCCCGGCAAGCCGTCAGGCTTTAACGTCCGGCGAATTATCGGAAACGGTGATCTCTGGATCACGGAATACACCATCACGTACCAAGGGCGACCAGCGTACACCGTGAGTATTATGGAGTTCCGCAACGGAAAGGTCGTTCACGAGACACAATATTTTGCGGATCCCTTCGAAGCGCCGGCCTGGCGGAGCCAATGGGTTCAGCAGATTCAGTGACGCGGCCGGCGTTTTGTCCTTCCGACTTCGCCGACTCCTTGGTTGTGGAGCGCGCCTCGCTTGCGAGGCCGGCTTTGAGCCCGTTCGCAATCAAGACGAGCCGGCATCAATTCGTCCAAGTCCGCATCATGTCCTGACAAGAAAGGTGGCCGTATATGCGATCAGACATTATTCCCGCAATCTTCCCCGACTATGAGCTTCCCGATCACGCCGCGAAGCGTCGGAAGCTCTCCGAAATACAAGGACAACATCCAATGGTTCTCGTACTCAGCCGCGGAGGTTTCTGCCCCAAGGACCGCCGGTACGCTGAAGGGCTTCTTCAACTCAATCGTGAACTAGAGGTTGGCTATTGCCGGCTGGTCACGATCAGCACTGACAATATCACAGAGACGAATGAATATCGCACCGGAGTGGGTGCCCACTGGCCTTTCCTTTCTGACCCGGGGCGTAAAGTCCAGAAGGATCTCGACATCGCCGAGTACACCGATCCTCTTCACAATCCGATGATCCCATACGTCATTGTCCTCGAACCTGGCCTTGTCGTATACAAGATCTACAACGGCTACTGGTTCTTCGGCCGGCCCACGATGGAAGATCTCCGCCAGGATTTACGAGCCGTTACCAAGAAATGCCGGCCGGACTGGGACATCACGGAGCCCGAATTCAAAGTGGCGTGGCAACAAGGCCGGAAGGAACTCTTCTATCCCTACGGCAAAACGTACGCCCAAAACCTTGGGTGAGCAGGACTAGGATTTCGGGTCTCGTATTTCCCGTTTCGGAATGCTCGATTCAGATCGGCACGGGGATGACGCGGGTGGAGCTGGGAACATAATAAGGAATGCACCTGACCTCTCTGACTGTCCCGGAGGGACCGAGTGAAGGTAGCCTGGCATGAAATGCCTGGGGAACTGTGGCCAAAAGGGCCCCGTCCCGGAGGGTACGGTATGATCGGCGTCTAGTCCCAGAGGTATTTGTCATCGAGATTGCCGCCGTGGTTTTTGAGAAACGCTAAATATTCGTCTTTAAAAGTCCGGGTTCGGTGATGTTCAAGCTGCTGTTCGATGTATTGGATGGTTTCAGCTACCTGACGAATGCCAACGCTAAAGGCGCCGTAGCCTTGCTGCCAGGCAAAGTTTCGCAAGTGTGGAAACGTGTGATGTATCCAGCCGGCCGACCCTGTTTTTATTAATTTCATCGCTTTTGCAATTCCCATTGTGGTCGGCAGTGCAAGTAGAAGGTGGACATGATCCGCGACACCACCGATGCATTTTGGGAAAATTCCATTCTGTCTTGCGATGCCACCCATCTATGGCCAAAGGCGTTCCCTGAGATCTGGAACCAAGACCGGAGTGCGCTCTTTTGTGCTAAAGACACAATGGATGTTTAGACACGAGAAAGTGTTCGACATCGGGAAGGGATTTAATCCAAATCCTGGAAGATGACAACAACAAATTAATATGTGCTTATATTAGATCCGAATTCAAAACGCGTCATCAATTTCCGTGTGAGATAAGCGTAAATGCGGTTCCACCAGCGAGGACCCCATCATACCGTCCCTCCGGGACGGATCGCTTCGGGGGCATCTTCCAGGCATTTCATGCCAGGCTACCTTCACGCGGTCCCTCCGGGACAATGCGGGCCCTGTCACAGACGCCCGCTATAAGTCGATTACCACGTCGCCTTTAGGTTGGGAGCAACAGATCAACACATTGCCTTGGGTGGGCGGCTCGAGAGGTTTAGGCTGGTAGTCGACTGTGCCCGAGATCAAGCCGCTTTCGCAAGTGTGGCAGACTCCTGTGCGGCACGCCCAGCGCACCGGCACGTCACAGGCTTCCGCGAAATCGAGAAGGCTAGAAAACTTTAGGTTCCAACACACATTGAGGCCGCTGCGCACAAACGAAACTCGTGGACCCGAACCCACAGGCCCCTCCGGGGGGTGTGGAGGTGCCTGCGATTGATCGACGACACCGGGCGTTATCGATTTTCCCGGGCCGAAAATCTCCGTGTGCACCCGGTCGTCTGAAACGCCCCAGGCCACTAGTCCCTCTCTTAAATCCCGCATAAACCCCGTAGGCCCGCACAGGTAAAAGTCCGCATCGGAGGGCGTACCCAGCTTTTCGAGCACTTCGACCGTGATTTGTCCTGTATAGTCGAAATGTATGCCCAGACGATCTCCAGATCGGGGGCGACTGTATGCAATAAATCTTCTGCCGTTGGGTAATGCTTTGATCAGGTCGTGTGACTCCCCCGCAAATGGGTGCTCATCGCCATTACGAGCGCCGAAAAGCCACCAGACTTCACGCGATGAGATTTCATGAGCCAGCGAATGCAGCATTGCCAATACTGGAGTTGCACCAACACCCGCACTGACTAACACCACTGGCTTCGTGCCGGGTTGCAGCGTGAAATTCCCCCTCGGCGCAGCCACATCGAGCAAATCACCCAGCCTAACTTGATTCTGCAAGTAGGTACTGGCGGCGCCGTTCACCTCCAGCTTGATACTCACCCGGTACTGGTCCCCACCGGGTAAATCCGAAAGCGAGTAGTTGCGCAACAGAACTGGACTGTCGGGTTTCGGTTGTATGCGCAAGATAATAAACTGACCGGGCAGAGCGGCAACGAGCGGGCGATTATCAGCAGGAGTTAGGGTTAACGAAACTACGCTGGCGCTCTCCCGCTTGATACGAGAGACTTTTAGCTGCCGGAATCCCGGCCAGGAAGGCGGTGGGCCGCTCTCTGGCGTGAGCCCTGGGTTTGCCTGCTCCGGGGTCTCGCCTTTCTTGTTTTGCAGCATCGATTGAAATGAATCCTGCCATCCCTGGCTCAAGGCTCGGATGCGTAATGCACGCTCTAATTGCTCGGAAGCATGATTCGGCAGATAAAGCAGTCCATCTATCTCGGCGACATTCATTCGCTCTGAGCCTTCCGCGACCTTTACAATTTCATCACCGGCTCCAACTTCACCTTCTTCCAGGACTCGAAGGTAAAAACCCGGCCGATGATGCGCCACCACCAGCGCTGCCATTTGCGGTTCGTCCAAGCGGATGCCGAGGCGATAACAGGTAACCCGCGGTTGCGATACTTCGAATAATGCGGCGCCGATGCGATAACGGTCGCCAATGCAGACTTCAGCATCTGGCAAGCCTTCCACAGTGAAGTTTTCACCGAATTGTCCATACGAAAAGTCATGTCGGCTAAGTTGACGCTCCCAATAGCGGTAGGAATCGAGCTGGTAAACCATTACCGCGCGGTTCACGCCCCCGTGGCCGGCCAGGTCTCCCTGGCCGTCACCATCGATATTCAGTTTTCGAACGATCACGCGACTAACCACTGGATTCTTCCAGATGCCGGTGCGGATGGTTTTACCGCGCCAGGTAATCTCGCGCGGAAGACCAACGTTAACGGATGTAAGCCGGGGTGCCATTGGGTTATAGGTTATAGGTTGTAGGTTTTAAGTTGTAAGTTTTAGGTTGGGCGTTTTGCAGTTCCAAAGCTCGGGAACATTGAGGCGCACTCAAAGGCTGTAAGCGGAACTCACAACTTAAAACCTACAACTTATAACTTATAACTTATTGTTTGAGCCGCAGACCTTTCGGGACGAAGACGCGGTCCAGTCCGTCGAAAAAAAACTGAACCGCCAACGCTAGCAAAGCCGCGGGAATCGCGCCCTCCAAGATGGTCTTGGAATCATTCAGGTTAAGCCCGCTGATAATTGGTTCTCCCAGGCCGCCGGCGCCGATGAGGGCTGCCACGGTAGCCGCGCCGACGTCAATAATCGCACTGGTTTTTATCCCGGCCAGAATCGTGCGTGAGGCGAGCGGCAAAAAAACTTTCCAAAGTTGGGCATTCGGTTCTAGTCCCAGTCCGGCAGCGGATTCCCGGACCGCTGTCGGAATCTCCTGTAAACCGGTGGCGGTGTTCCGGACGATGGGCAAGAGGCTATACAAAAACAGAGCGAAAATCGCTGTTGTCGGGCTGATCCCGAAGAAGGGGAGCGGCACGAGCAACGCCAGCAAGGCAAGCGACGGGATGGTTTGGATCATTCCGATTGCGCCGAGAATGAAATCGCTGATTGGTCCTGGCCGACTCGCGCGGATGCCAAGCGGGATGCCGACAATAATCGCCAGCAACAACGAAGCCCCCACCAATTTCAGATGCTGCCATGTCCAACCCGCGATTTTTTCGGCGAGCCCGCCGGTCACAGGTTCTGGTTTTTGGCCGAAGTAGAGCGCCGCGGCCAGCGCGTAGTTTTTTGTCCGTTCCGCTTGGGCATTCAAGCGCGTAATACGCGTTGTGTCCAGCGTGCCGGCAAGCTTCTCTAGCGCGGTCACAGCGCGAGGATCTGTGCCGAGCCGGTAGAGAAAAACGGCTTTGTACTGTGGGAAGAAATGAAGATCATCATCGAGCACAATGAGGTTGTTTTCTGCGATTCTGGCGTCGGTCGAGTAGGCGTCCTTGACGTCAATCGAGCCATTGGCCAACGCAGCGTAGCCGAGCGCGTGGTCGATCCCGCGGACGTTGCGCATCTGTAAGTCATAGCGAGCGCTGAGCGGCGCCCAGCCATCCTGGCGGTCGAGGAACTCGTGTGTCAGGCCGATGTTCAGCTCAGGATATTTGCGGAGGTCGCTGATCTTGCGGATGCCTAGTTTGCCCGCCCGATCTCGCTCCATGACCAACGCATAGGTGTTGTCGAAACCAAGCTCCCCGGTCATGCCAACACCCTTTCCCCGAAGCAGGCTACGCATTTCGTCTGTGCTCAGCGGTTGCTTTGTCTTCAAAATTTCCTCGTCGATTGTGCCGGTGTATTCGGGGTAGAGCGCAATTTCGGCTCCGAGCAACGCTTCCCATAAGATGATCGTGCCGCCCATTCCCTGCTTGTGTTGGACAGTGAAGCCGGCGTTCTGCAAAGCAGTCTTGGCAATCTCAGCCAACACGTAGGACTCGGTAAATCTCTTTGAGCCGACTACAATCGTCTGGGGCTGGGCCGTCGAGCAGAAGACTAAAACCGCTAAAAGGATGTCCGGCGATTTCATAGCTCCGCCAGACCGCGCTGCGCGTGTAGAAAGTCACGGACGAATTCCGAGGCTGGCCTGGTTCTCAAGTCGTCGAGCGTTCCCGATTGGACAACCCGGCCTTCGTTCAGCAACACGATGCGGCTCGCTAAAAAACCGGCCTCAGCCATATCATGAGTAACCATCATAATCGTTTGTTGCAGGCGCTTGAAAATTTCTTTCAACTCATCCTGCAGACGGGCGCGCACCATCGGATCAAGCGCGCCAAATGGTTCATCGAGCAGCAGTACCGATGGTTTCAGCATGAGTGCGCGCATGAGGCTCACCCGTTGACGCTGGCCTCCGGAAAGTTCGACTGGATAGCGCCGAAGCGCATCTTCGGGGAAATGAGTCAGCTCACAGAGTTCCCGCAGGCGGGGTTCCATGCGCTCCACCGGCTCTTTCAGATGCTTTGCCATTAGCAGTACGTTTTGTCGGGCTGTCAAATGAGCGAAGAGTCCTCCTTCCTGGATCACATACCCGATCCGCCGCCGCAAACGCAGAATATTCGCCGGCGAAACCCGCTCGCCGCCAATCTCGATTGAGCCGCCGGTAGGCTCAAGCAACCCCATGATTAGTTTTAAAATAGTCGATTTGCCGCAGCCACTCGGACCGATCAGCATAGTGATATCGCCGGTCGGCACATCCAGATTTGTTTCATGAAGAACGACCGTCCTGCCGAAGGTCTTACTCACAGAACTGAGTTTGATCATTTGCGAAGGCGATTAACCACAAAGACACAAAGATCACAAAGTTAGGAAACGGCTAAATCTCGACTGCTCTGAAAGTCAGTCTTGGTGTCCTTTGCGTCTTTGTGGTGAATTTTTCTGTTAATCATTCAGCGGACTGTCAGGTACTGAACGCTGAACAGTCTCGCCGGGTCGGTCCAGAACCTTTTGACGGTCCATCCCGAACGGGCCGCAAGTTTGGCAAACTCCCGCACGGTGTATTTGTACGAGTATTCAGTGACAATGTGTTCTCCCTGCTCGAAGACAAAGGGTGTCCCGTTCAACTGTACCGTCTGATCGACCAAGCTGACCAGATGCATCTCGATTCTGCCAAATTCTTTGCTGTAAAACGCATAGTGCTGAAACTGGTCACTGCGAATCTCAGCATTAAATGAACGATTAATGCGGGTGAGCAGGTTTAGGTTGAATGAGGCTGTAATACCACGCGCGTCATTGTAAGCACGTTCAAGCGTGAGCCGGTCCTTTTTTAGATCTACGCCGATTAAGAGGCCGCCACCGACGCCGCAGAGGCTCGCAATCCGGCTGAGAAACTTCTCCGCTTCGGTAGGCTCAAGATTGCCAATGGTTGAACCCGGAAAAAAAGCGACTGTCCGCTGCATTGCGTATGACGGCTTCGGTAACGTTAGTGCGCCGGTAAAGTCAGCACAGATCGGAGTTATGCGGAGTTCCGGATAAATGCGTGCAAGTCTGGCGGTTGATTGGAGTAAATGGTCCCGCGCAATATCGATTGGCACGTACGCGCCCGGTTCGTACAGGTGATCTAACAAAACTCGGGTTTTTGCACTGCTACCACTGCCAAGCTCAATCAAGCGACACTCCGGGCCGAACAGCGTGCAGATCTCGGCGACATTGTCTCGCAAGATCAGCATCTCAGTGCGGGTAGGGTAGTATTCGTCGAGGCAACAAATCTGATCAAAAAGCTCGCAACCGGTTTTGTCGTAGAAGAATTTTGACGGTATAGACTTCGGGTTTCGCGACAGGCCAAGAGAAAGCTCGTCGAAGAACCTGTCCGCTGAAGGTTCGAAGTCGTGCAAAGAAGGGGCGCTAAGGATTTTCATCGCGAGAAGAGTTTCTTGAGGTGGCTATTTCGGTTCCAAGCTAAGCAACGCTTCTGGCGAGGCGGAGTCCCGTGAACTGCCAGCGTGCATTAGGCGGGAAAAAGTTACGGTACGTCTTGCGGATGTGTGACTGTGAGGTGGCGCACGACCCGCCCCGTAGGACGTACTGGTTACACATGAATTTGCCGTTGTATTCGCCAAGGGCGCCGGCCGTGGGAGCGTATCCTGGGTAGGGAGAGTAGGAACTACTTGTCCATTCCCAAACGTCGCCAAACATTTGGGCAAGCGGCTGGCGGGTGGCCGTCTCATCAAGCGGTTGCGGATGAAAGCGATTGGTTTCCGCAAAGTTTCCCGCATATGGCAAATCCGCCGCCGCTACCTCCCATTCAAATTCACTTGGCAAACGCGCTTTCGCCCAGCGCGCAAACGCGTCGGCTTCGAAATAGCTCACGTGACAGACTGGTTCGTCCGTATCCAGTTCACGCATACCAGCCAATGTGAAAATCCACCAACTCTCGTCGCGTTTCTCCCAATAGAGCGGCGCCTCCCAGCGCTGCTCGTTCACGGTGTACCAGCCGAGCGAAAGCCAGAACTCAGGTCGCCGATAACCGCCATCCTCGATAAATTCGAGATACTCGCTGTTGGTAACTAGTCGCGGCATGAGCTGGAAAGCCTCCACAAATTGGCGATGACGTGGACCTTCGTTATCGAAATGGAACCCAGCGCCTTGATAGCCAACCTCGTGAACTCCCGCCGGAAACGACAGCGGCGACATTGATGCGACTGGAGCGGATTTAGGCGTGCCGGAAAGTTCACGAAAAACCGGCCGGAGCGGGTTTTCGGAAAACACATGCTTGATATCCGTTAATATCAGCTCCTGATGTTGCTGTTCATGTTGAACACCCAGCCTGATAACCGGCGCGAATTTTTCTAAGACAGCTGGCTTTTCAAACACCGCCTCCATAAGGTCGTCAACCCGGCGACGATACTCCAGTGTCTCGCCCAAAGTCGGCCGGGAAATGAGACCACGTTTTGGCCGGCAGTGCATTTTGCCGGCTGAATTATAGTAAGAGTTGAACAGGTAGGCGTATTGCGCGTCCGGATTGTAATTCGGTAAAGCTGCTTTAAGAACGAAGGTTTCAAAGAACCAGCTCGTGTGCGCAAGGTGCCACTTTACCGGGCTCGCCTCAGGCATGGTTTGAACAACGCAATCCTCGGGCTCAAGGGTCTCGCGCAATTTTTCGCTGAACTCGCGGGTAAATCGGTACCGATCTCGGAGATCTTCTGTTCGGCCCATTTCAGAGCCCGGCGTGGTAGCGACTCCAGTCCCGTTCGATGTTCCTGCCGGCGAGCGGAATTGGCTAGTCGTTTCAGGGTTGCTCGGTGGATCATCAGATCGAACTATGTCTTGAAGCGGCATTTAATACCTCCATGCTTTAGGTTGGTTAACTGGGTTGTTTACGTTTCCGTCTGGCTGCTCCCTGCTAATCACTTTCTGTGCCAATCCTTCTTAGGCTTCAAAAATGACGGATAACGAGCGATGGCATCCTTTAAACCACGCCAGCGTGACACGCCAGCGTGAAGGACGAAATTCAGTCCGTCCGATTTTCCGTCCTAAGCAGACTGTTGAAAAACGGCTCCGGAGGAGCCGGATCTTTATAGCTCAGGGCCCAACAAAAAAGGGGACCAGCTCCGTAGGAGCGAAATCTCATGGTACCATCTCAGATGCCGCTCCTGGCGGAGCTCTTCGCTTTTAGGTTGCCCTAACTATAAAGATTTTACTCCTACGGAGCAGTTCAGCGAGTCGCTGAGTGGTGGCAAGCTAAATGCTTAGGCGGTTCTCACCAATCACCAGGTTTAACAAATAACAGCCTTGTTGTGGTCAACAGATAACTGCCGTGGGTGAATCAAAGAAAGATCAATCTAATGGCTAAGTCATGTGAACACTTGCAGTATTTAACGGCGGCGGATTTTCCGCCGCTAAAGACGCCTGTATCTTGCAAGGAATGCCTCGCTGAGGGGACGCACTTTGTGGCGTTGAGGGAATGCCGTCTCGCGACCGAAGGTTCCGACGCAGTGAAGGAGACTTATGGCAGCTAAAGAGTATGACGTGATCGTCATTGGAGCTGGGTCGACCGGAGAGAATGTAGCAGACCGGGCAGTCAAAGGAGGCTTGCGGGCTGTCATTGTCGAGGCTGATCTCGTCGGGGGCGAATGTTCCTATTGGGCGTGCGTACCAAGTAAAGCGCTGCTGCGACCGCTCCAAGCCGTGACTGCCGCACAAAGCGTTGCTGGAGCCCGGGAGGCGATCACCGGGAGTTTGGACGTAGCCCAAATATTCGCTAGACGTGACTCCTTAACTGCTCACTGGAATGACAAAGGTCAGAGCGATTGGCTGCGCAACGCCAAGATCGATCTTGTCCGAGGACACGCTCGTCTAGACGGCGAGCGCAAGGTGATAGTAACTGAAAAGAATGGCTCCACCATCGAGTTAATTGCGCGCCATGCGGTCGCTGTCTGCACGGGAAGTGGCGCGGCAATTCCTGCGACTCCCGGATTGGCCGAAGCTAGGCCGTGGACAAGTCGGGAGGCAACCAGCGCCAGAGAAGCACCCAACCGGCTGGCGATCATTGGGGGCGGTGTGGTCGCATGCGAGATGGGGACAGCTTGGTCGCGTCTCGGGACTCAGGAGGTCACGATCATCGAGCGCGGACCGCGGCTCATTCCAAACTCTGAACCGTTTGCCAGCGCTATCCTGCAGAGCGCCTTTGAGCGACGGGGCGTAACGGTTTTGACCGGAACAACCGTTCTTCGCGTTGAAGGGAATGTAGATGGGGATGTGGAGCTCTCCTTGGATAGTGGCAAAACCATTGTCGCCGATGAGATACTTGTGGCTACGGGACGCCGGCCGAAGACTGACAATCTCGGGCTTGAGACGGTGGGCCTTGAACCTGGCTCGTGGCTAGAGGTGGATGATAGCATGCGCGTTCAGGCAGTCGCTGGAGGTTGGTTGTACGCTGCCGGAGACGTCAACCATCGCGCATTGCTCACCCACATGGGAAAATATCAGGCTCGGATCTGTGGCGACGCGATTGTGGCGCGCGCTGCGGGCAAGCTGAATGATTCTAACCCCGCGCCCTGGTCACGCCACGCGGCGACTGCCGACACCGTAGCTGTGCCCCAAGTCATCTTCACTGAACCGGAGGTTACCATTGTCGGACTAACCGAACAGCAAGCACGAGCTCGCGGCATGACCGTGCGTGCCGTCGACTACGAGATCGGCCGGGTCACCGGCGCGTCGCTTTACGCCGATGCCTACACCGGTCAGGCACGAATGGTTGTAGACACGGACCGCAACGTGATCGTTGGCATGACGTTAGTAGGGCCATCGGTGGCTGAACTGCTCCACGCGGCAACCATCGCGATTGTCGGAGCCGTCCCCCTTGATCGACTTTGGCATGCCGTGCCAGCTTATCCCACGATTAGTGAGATTTGGCTGCGGTTGCTGGAGACGTTTGGACTGTGAGCAATGCTCTCGACACCTTACCAGGACTTCGTTCTCGTCCTCGTCGTCGTCCTTCCGACTTCGCCAACGTCCGGTTGTGGAGCGCGCCTCGCTTGCGAGGCCGACTTCGAGCGGTCGGCAACATAGAGCCCGGGCTACGGCGGACAGGCTGTCCTCGAATCCTGGCGAACGGAGTATTGGAGTAATGGAGTGTCGGAGTAATGCGCCAAGTCTGAATCGTGCCCGCTCTGATGATTGAAATGGGGACAGGTCATCTGCTCATGGAAAATTGATGCGAAGAATACTTCAAGAGATCGACCTCTTTTATCAAAAGTTAGACAAGAAAGGATAGTCACTAAGCTCGTCATGAATACGAAAATGAAAGTCGCTCAGATTGGCAAGCCAGGCGGGGATTTTGAGTTGGTGGAACGCGATATTCCCGAACCGGGTCCGGGCCAGGTGCGCGTAAAGGTAGAGGCTTGTGGGGTCTGCCACAGCGATATCTTTGTAAAAGAAGGACAGTGGCCCGGCCTGCAATATCCACGTGTCCCGGGCCACGAAATCGCCGGCCAGCTTGACGCTCTTGGACAGGGAGTCTCGACCTGGAAAATAGGCGATCGAGTGGGCGTCGGCTGGCACGGTGGCCATGATTTCGTATGCGATGAATGTCGACGCGGAGATTTCGCGATGTGCGTTAATCGAAAGGTGACAGGTATCGACTACGACGGGGGTTACGCCGAATACGTCGTCGTACCCGCAGAAACACTCGCAACGATTCCCGACCAATTACCGGCGGAAGAAGCCGGACCATTCATGTGCGCGGGTGTGACGGTCTTCAACGCTCTGCGCAACTCGGGCGCACGTCCCGGTGACGTCGTCGCGGTGCAAGGAATCGGCGGTCTCGGGCATCTCGGTGTGCAGTACGCCCGCAAAATGGGATTTAAAACCGTTGCGCTCGGACGTGGCAAAGACATAGAACCGCTTGCGATAAAGCTCGGCGCACATCATTACATCGATTCGTCTGCCGTCGATACGGTGGCTGAACTGCAGAAGCTTGGCGGCGCGCGAGTGATTTTGGGAACGGCGCCAAGCGCGAAGGCAATCTCTGACGTAGTCGGTGGACTGGGTATAAATGGCAATCTCCTAATTCCGGCCGCGCCCAACGATCCGCTCACCGTTGGCATGTTTCCGTTGATAATGGGCCGCCGGCAAATCGCGGGCTGGTATGCCGGCACCGCCCGCGACTCTCAGGACACATTGGAATTCAGCGCACTGAGCGACGTACATCCCATGATCGAGAAATTCCCTTTTAGCCGCGTGGCCGACGCTTACGAACACATGAAAGGCGGTAAGGTGCGCTTTCGCGCTGTTCTTATGATGGAGAGCTGAGCCCAGGCAATCCGGCGCCTCGAGGAGCGGTTTTTCAGTTCGACAAGAAAGTTAACAAAACCTTGCCCAAGTGCTGCTCGCATGGGCGGTGCAAGGCGGCACGGCCCTTCTAACCACATCCAAAACTCCCAGTCGCATCAAGGAGAACTTTGATATCTCCGCGCTCCTGAAGCCATCGAAGAAGTAATCAAGGCGGCAAAGCAGAGCATCGCTAGCTTGCCGGCTGAAGAACTCGAAAAACTGTAGTCAATAGGCCATTCGCAAAGAACGCCAGCCAAGGATCGATCGACTCTTACTAACTAGAGCAATTTGTTATGAAGGAATTGCTCATTTAGCCGGGAAGTAAGCACCCAATCGGGACTGAGGCCGAGGCCATCAAGTTGGGCAGTTAGAAATCGGTCTGTCAACGTACGGTGGCGGCTGAGATCCGGAATTCACTAATTCATTGGAAATCTGCATTTCGGTTAGAATCGCGTTGCCAAAAATCGTCGCAAACGACGTGTCTGCCGCGTCCCTCCCTTGCCCGATCCTGATAAAGCTCGACTGGGGCGACAGTCGAGTCGGATCCGCGAGAATCCAACGTCCGCCGAGAAACGCCTCAAAATGAGCATGAAAGTCCGGCGGATTAAGTCCATACGCGTAAGCACTCACAAAACGCGCCGGGATTCCAAGCGCGCGACAAAGGGCGATTCCTAGATGGGCGAAGTCACGGCACACCCCCGCTCTTTGGGTGGCAGTATCAAAAGCGGACGTACTCGAGTTGGTCGTACCCTGCAGATATTCGACGTACTCATAGATCCAGTTGCAGATTCGGGTTAGTCGCTCAAAACCGGACTCGATGTTGGTAAACTCGCGCGTCGCGAAACGAGCGAGCAGGTCCGATTGGCAGAACCGACTCGGGTACAGAAATAGGAGCGCTTCTAAGGGAAGTTCGTGCAACGGAGCGACATCCAGCCCTTTGTCTTCCAGCAATTCAGGTTCGATGGAAACCACCGCATTGTAAGCGAGTTCGAGGCGACCGTTCGTTACAGCGACGCGATGCAAGCGCTGCTCGCCGTTCAGTAGCTCCTTTGGTGCTCCCGTCCCTGTTACCCGGAGATCCTCTGTGATGACCCTTTGGAACGAATTGCGGACCGCCGTCACATTGAAAAGAAACGAGGCCGCACCGATAACCTGGTAGCCCAGACGGCAGGCAATTTGAAATTCCATGATTTACTAAGATTGAGAGCTCTCCTTTTGGGGAGGTAGTGACCTCGGCGCGTAGGACCCGCGTAAAGGTGCTTCTGTCAGGGTAAGGCTAGGCCGAGTCTCGATCGGCGGCTTCACCCTCTTTCTTTTCGTGACCCATGGCGGTATCCCCTGAGGACCGCACTATCAACCCGGACTTGGAGCGAATCATGGGCCAAGCGCATGAACGCGCAGACCATTGAGATCAAGGCTGGCCATCTCTCACTGATCTCGCACCCACGCGAGGTCGCTGATCTCATTCTCAAGGCCGGCGAATCTGGAAGATAAAAATAGAAGCTCCCTAAGTCGATCTCTGGTCGCGCCCTCTGTAGGATAACTCCTTCTCCGCTCTCAGCCAGTCATCGCGTTCGTCGCCCGGCGTCTCACCCCGCTCTAAATAAAGTTCAAAGGCTCGACGCGCGATTTGTTCATGCGTAGGCGCTGGAGCATTCGCGTCGCCCGGGTCGATTCCTATGTTTTCCTCGACGGTAGATCCCTCAATGGCGAGGGGTCTGGGCGTGTCTGCAATGACGGTGCCATGCTCTTCTATCGGGCGAGTTTCATCTCCTTCCCCAGCAATCGGGGCGCCGCCGGTTTTCCCCATCCCCGATGCTATCGCTTCCGTAATGATGGCTGCCGGCGGTATCTCTCGGTCTTGAAATGAGGGCTTCTGCTCAGCCGGTTGTTCGACACTTGAGGTGTGCGCCCCTACCAGGTTCGGTTCGGTCGAGCCGGGGGTCTCGAATGCCTCAATCGGGCCCCTCCTCGTGCCGGTCTCGCTTCCTCCGTTTTCCATGAATTCTCGGAATCGGTTAAGGTCACTCTCAACTTCGCTAAAAGGAATGCCCAGCACATCCGCAGCCTTCTCGACAAATCCCTCCGGCTCATATTCCATCGTCAACGTGACCCGGGTTCGCGAAACCTCTAGCGCCTCAAAAGTGACCGCGCCCCTATTTGGCGTTCCGCCTACACTTTGCCATGCGATTCTTTCGTTGGGAACCTGCTCAGAAATTTCTGCTTCCCATTGCTTTTCTATGCCGCCAATCTTCGCTTTCCAAAAGAGCTGATTTGGTCGCACTTCCCTGACTTCGTCTACACCCTCCATGAAGCGGGGGAACTCTTCAAAGTGGGTCCATTGATCATAGACCCTTTGTAGCGGTGCGTTTACTTCTATCGAGTGCGTGATTGTTCCCATAATTTTTAAGAGTTTGCAACTTTTGCTGTGATTATGATTCGTGCACAGCCTCAGCGATGGTCTGGCTTCTAAGGCATTCTTTTGCCAACTTGGTCCCGGCGCTCACTAAGTTTTGGGACCAGCTGTTTCAACCGGAGAAGCGAATCCTAACGTGCAGGGACCCGATTTAACCTAACAGCTCGAGCGAAGCGTCGCTGCCCTGGGACGTAGTTTAAGTCCGCCGCTTCGGGGAGAAGCGAAAAGGTTAGAGGCGAAAGCGAAACATTGATGATGGGGAAAATCGGATGGACCGGATGGAAACTCGGCAATCGAATCAGTCCGACTTCAAACGCAGTGAGCCGGCCGACAAGGAAACGAAGGCGGGTTTCGGGGCTGACGGAGATCAGGATCACCAGGAGAAAAGCCCAAAATCGCGACGCGAAACGCGACGAATGTCGATCAAGTGGATTATCCTCGCTGTCCTTGTTCTGCTGGTCGCCAGTTATTTTGGGAATCGCTATTGGCAGTATGCGAGCACCCACGAATCCGCTGAGGACGCTTACACGACCAATCACATCCATCAGGTCAGCCCCAGGATCAATGGCACCGTGCAGCGTGTCCTGGTTGACGACAATGTTCGAGTCAAGGCGGGACAGATTCTGGTCGAACTGGACCCGCGCGATTATGAGGTTAGCCTGAGACAAGCTGAAGCAAATCTCAATTCGGCGGAGGCGGCCGTTGCGCAAGGGGAAGCTCAGCTACAGGTAGCGAAGGCAAACGTAGGTCAGACCCAAGGCAGTCTTGCAAGCGCACAAGCTAACGCCGACAACGCGAATGCCGACCAGAACCGGAATGCCGAACTACTGAAAAACCATGTGATTTCACCTCAGGATATGGATCATGCGAATCAGGCCGCCCGCACCAGCAACGCCTCTTTAGATGCCGCAAAAAAGCAAGTCACTGGAGCGGAGGCACAGGTTGCCTTGGCCGACGCTCAGATCAAGGCTGCGCGCGCTCAGGTCCGGCAGGCGCAGGAAGAGGTCAATCAGGCATCACTTAATCTCTCCTATACAAAAATCGTGTCACCGACTAACGGTCGCGTCGCACAACGTACGGTCGAGAGCGGCAATCGAGTCCAACCGGGACAGGCTCTCATGGCCATCTCGGAATCTGATGTCTGGGTGGTCGCAAATCTCAAAGAAACTCAAATGGAAAAAGTCCGCGTGGGCCAGCCGGTTGCGATTAGAATCGATGCCTTCCCGCACCAAGAATTCAGGGGTTGGGTGGATAGCGTCCAACCAGGAAGTGGAGCGACCTATGCTCTGCTGCCGCCGGACAATGCTACAGGAAACTTCATTAAAATTGTGCAGCGCGTTCCGGTGAAGATTGTCTTTGATCCAGCCAGCTTGGGTGAGTTTTCCGGGAGCATTGTTCCGGGACTATCTTGCGAGCCCTCCATCGCGTTGACGGAGCCGTCCCGCCCAATGCCCGAGGAAAAGCAGCCAGACATGAATCACTGAATGCACCATGGTCGGCACCAAGGAGAAATTTGGCTGGTAAACCTGGACAGCGATTTTCGGTCCAAGCCAGGGGCTATTGATCGCGTTTGTGTCGGATCTTCTGTACCGAATTAACTCGCAAAATTGCCGTGCCGGATCCATCAGACCAAAGGGTAACTATTCGTACTTGGATCGCCGTTCTGGGCTCCATGCTAGGAGCCTTTATGGCAGTTCTCGATATCCAAATCACTAACGCCTCGTTGCGCGAAATTACTGGAGGTATTGCTGCGACATCAGTTGAAGCCTCATGGATTTCGACAAGTTACCTGATTGGAGAGATCGTTACCATACCGTTGACAGCGTGGTTAGCGCGAGTTTTCGGTTTACGCTGGTATCTGCTCGGCAACGTCGCACTTTTCCTGGTGTTCTCAGGACTCTGTGGCACCGCGACAGAGTTGACTCAGATGGTGATCTTTCGGGCGCTGCAAGGATTTACTGGGGGCGTGATGATTCCCGTTTCATTCACGGTGGCTAACACAATGTTGCCTCCGAATAAACGTCCGCTCGGCTTGGCGCTCTTTGGAATAACAGCGACGCTGGCGCCGGCGGTGGGTCCCTATATTGGTGGCCTACTGACGGATAATTTCGGATGGCAGATGGTATTTTATATTAATTTCCTTCCAGGCGCCGTGATGCTCGTCGCGATTGTCTATTCGATTGACGCGCAACCGCTCAATCTTAAGCTACTGCGACAGGGCGATTGGATTGGAATCGTCTGCATGGCCATTGGTCTCGGTTCCTTCATTGCTTTTTTAGAAGAGGGCCAAAATCAAGACTGGTTTGGCAGTATCTTCATCCAACATTGCTTTGAACTGGCCGCGATTTTCATACCGCTCTTCCTGATCATCGAGTTCGTTGTCAAAAGACCGGTTGTAAATCTTCGGTTGTTTCGCGATCGAAATCTGGCTTTTGCTAGTATCGTTAATTTCGTAATGGGAGCCGGGCTTTACGGTTCCGTTTTTCTGCTACCCCAGTACCTGGAACAAGTTCAGCAATACAGCGCTCGCCAAACCGGGGAGTACATGGTTTTAATCGGTCTACCGCAACTGCTAATCTTTCCATTTGTTCCGCGTCTGATGAAAATGATCGACTTAAGACTTATCGTTTTTTTCGGCGCCGCCATCTTTGGTGCAAGCTGCTTTCTTAACACTCACATGGCGCCTCAATTTGGTGGACCGCAATTCCAACTGGCTAACGTGATCAGAGCTTTAGGGCAGCCGTTTACAATCGTGCCTCTCTCTGCGATCGCAACGGCCGCCTTGGCGAGGGAGCAACAGGGTGATGGCTCTGCGCTTTTCAATATCGCTCGCAACCTTGGCGGAAGCGTCGGTACGGCCCTCCTAAGCACCATGATCACTCAGCGGGAGCAGTTTCACGATTTTCGGATCGGTGAACGGGTGACGATTTACAGCCTGGAGGTTCAGCGATTTCTCAACTCTCAGGCAGCACAGTTCACGAGGCAGGGCGGTGACCCTGTCTTAGCGATGAAGCGCGTTTACAAAACCCTGCAGAGCTCGGTACAGCTATCTTCTTTTGTCATGGCTTTCAGCGAATGTTTTTTAGTAGTGGGAATCGTCCTTCTCGCAGGATCGATGACAATTTGGTTGTGCCGGAAAACGAAATCAGCGGGCGAGGCACCAGCCGCGTAGGCGGAGCCAAATCAATTAACGCGTGGACCATTCGATGGTCCGACGCGACATGGCCGGGTTATTTGGTGGACTCTCTGTTTGGTAATGCGCGAATTCACCAAACAACGGAGATCAACCTTTCCCATTCTCGCTAAATCTCGTTAATTCCCGGTTGATCGCATTGTTCACTGCGTTTTCGATGCCGTGTGAAGGGGAACCGACCAACTCAATCTTTTTGTACACCGGTTTCGCCTCTGCCGTCATGACCCCCGGTGTCGGCTTGCCCTAAACTGGCGCCCTCGGGGTGCGCATCAACAATTGCTGGGTTGAAACGATCTGAACGATTAATTCGAAATAGGGAAAACCACATAAGCGCTGCGGATCGAACCTTTTTGGCCTGCGTCGCTGGGCAGCAGTGCCGGCCCGCAAAAGCGAACAACGGGGTCAGCGGGAGGCGATTCTCGCTGACCTCCGTATCACGTACGACAGCTTGAAAAGCCCGGTCCGCGCCGGTTCCACTCAATCTTCTCGACCTTTCCATCGCATCGGGTGCTCTGGCTCCAGTCGGGAACCGTAGAATTGCTTTCCGCGTCTAGATTACGACCTGCCGTCCTATCAAAACGACGCTTGTCCTAAATCTGCGTCTTCTGCCGCAACCGAAGCCAACTGAACCCAAACGCTGGTAATTCTAAGCTGATCTCCGCCTTCTTTATTTTCTCATTCGGGCGCTCATCAAAGAGGTGAATGAAATGATCAAACGTTTTCTCCCAAAGCTTGATAACAACTTTAACCGAAGCGCCGGTTAGGTTATGGGCGGCGATGACCGCGTTCCCGTTTTCATCCTGACAACTGTGGGCAAAAATTTTAGTCGGTTCAGTCGTTTCCAGGACACGATAGGTTCCAGTACTGAATTCCGGGTATTCTTTACGGGTTCTAATCATCCGCTCTAAATAGTTCAATAGCGACTTGGGATCGCGCCGCTGAGCTTGCACATTAACTTTTCGATAGCTGAATGCGCCTTTGTCAATCACCGGACGGACGAGGCTCGCTGGATCTGCTGTGGAAAAGCCCGCATTCATGTCCGCTGTCCATTGCATTGGTGTCCGAACACTATTTCGTTCTGCTTGATTGAGATCTTCACCCATGCCGATCTCCTCGCCGTACCAAAGAATTGGCGTCCCCGGGACAGTGAAGATCAAACTATAAAGCAGTAGCTGCAGATCGAGGCGCCCACCGAGCATTGGCGCCAACCGGCGCCGAATGCCTCGTTGATAAATTTGCATGGTTGGCTTCGGACCAAAAGCGCGAAAACAAATTTCGCGTTCCGACTGGCTCAAACGGCTAAGGTCCAGTTCATCATGATTTCTTACGAAATAAGCCCAGTGACTCAGGATCGGTATCTGAGGTAATTGGCGAAGAGCACGCTCGATCGGTTCCGGTGATTGCTCGGCGATAGCTAGAAAAAGATGGGGATTGACGAAGAAATTAATCACCATCGTCATTCGTTGACCCCGCTCGCCGAAATAGTTCAAAATCTGATCGGGAGCGACGTTCGCTTCTGCCACCAAAATTGCATCGCCGGTCTTCCAGCGAAGGAACTCGCGAAATTCTTCCAAGTAATCAAACGACTCATGTGGCTGCTTCTCCGCATCCGGTCCCTTGTACGCTATCACGAAAGGCGCAGCGTCCACGCGGAAGCCGGAGACGCCCAACGCCAGCCAAAAACCCATGACCTTCTTGATTTCGTCGCGCACCGTCGGGTTCCCTGTATTGAGATCGGGTTGATACGAATAAAACCGATGGAAATAGTAAGCCTTCGCCAGCTTGTCAAATTTCCAGACACCGGATTCCTTGCCCGGGAACGCAGCTTGGGCCGATGTATCGCCTGGGTCATCCTTTCGCCAAACATAGTAACCGTAGTATTTAGGATCGTTACGACGAGCGGCTTGAAACCAAGGATGTTGGTCGGAGGTGTGGTTGACCACCAGATCGATGATCACGCGAATGCCGCGATCATTCGCTTCACACATGAAAGCGGCGAAATCGCCAAGATCGCCCAAATGTGGATGAACCGACAGATAGTCGGTGATGTCGTATCCATTATCCCGATCCGGCGAGTTGTAGAATGGAAGTAACCAGATGCAGGTTACGCCCAAGCCAGCTAAATAACTTAACGCCTGTCGCAACCCAATAAAATCTCCGATACCATCGCCGTTGCCGTCGCGAAACGTGTCAACGTCGACGCAATAAATAACCGCATTTTTAAACCATCGATTCTCCATGGAGACTCCTTTTGCGGATGAATTTCTAGCTGGTTTTTACCCCGAGGTAAGAAACATTCCGATGGTAGCGAGCGCCATGATAGCGGCCGCCGCCCAGCCAACCGCTCTTAAGTATACCGGAAGATGCAGCTTTTCGATGACCTTCGGTTGATTGGTTTTTTCGGATGCGGCAGAGACTGTAGCCATGCGTTTCGAGGCCATGGCTATGGTCCCGGGGTTTCGCTTGCGCCGCCGCGACTGTTCCATAAAATGGAAGTTCGCATTCCGGGCATGCAACGGATTTATCATAGGTTCCACCGTTAGATTGACCTTGATCCCAGTCGACTCTAACTCAATCGCATGGCGAGCGGCATAGCGTTGAGAGCCGTCTTGGACGCAGGGTAGAAGGGGGCCGAACATCGAGCGCCAGGGGAAGGCCGGGCCGTTAGAGATATTCTGCAAGACAGCTGATCTGTCATCATGACGTTCACTTCGAGCGGGGATTTGACAAAGCTGGTATCGTCAGGGAGCCTGTTCGCCTGATTCACTCATCCGTTAGGGAAGGTAAGGAACTGATTTTAGCAACAAGACCGTACGCGGCCGATGAGCCAAGGAGGAGCTGGTGGTGTATTCTGTCCACGGGGAGCCTTTTAATTGCTGCAATCGCCGGTACGCATTGGAACTTTGATGCGATAGGACAGATCGCCTGCAGCGTTCTCAGCGGTTTGTTGCTCCTGAGGCTTTTCGTGATCTATCACGACCAGCAGCATCAGGCGATTTTGGCCAAGTCCGGGCTAGCCGACGCTTTGATGAGGATCTTTGGAATTCTCTCCCTTAGTCCGTCGAGCATTTGGACCAGCTCCCACAATCATCATCACAATCACAACTCCAAGCTGCGTGGTTCCAATATCGGGTCTTTCCCAATAATGACTAAGGACCAGTTCTTGAAATCATCGTGGGCTGTACGGACGCAATACCTATTTTTTCGTCACCCGTTCACGATCTTGTTCGGCTACATTTTTATTTTTCTTGGTGGAATGTGTGTTTTTCCACTACTCCGCAAGCCGCGCGAACATTACGATTGTCTGATCGCGCTGGTGATCCATGTCGCCGTCGGGGTAACGCTTACGTTGATGTTTGGTTGGCAGGCGCTCCTGTTAACACAACTGGTCCCAGTTTTAATCGCCGGCGCGATCGGCTCCTACTTGTTTTACGCACAACACAATTTCCCAGACGTAGTGTTCAACGACGCGGCTGGCTGGACGTATCACAAAGCCGCCTTGCAGTCCTCCAGTTTTTTGCGAACCGGGCCAATTATGGGATGGTTTACCGCCAATATCGGTTATCACCATATCCACCATTTGAACGCGCGCATTCCGTTCTACCGGTTGCCGGAAGTCCTGAGAAATGTACCCGAATTGCGGGTGGCCAAGACAACCTCGCTGCATCCGATGGAGATCTTTCGTTGTTTGCGTTTGAAGGTTTGGGATGTCGAGTCCCAGCGCATGATAGCGCTAGCAGAGATCTAGCAGCAGGGGACGTATCCAGCGCTCACAACGCGCTTCGTTCTCGTCCTCGTCGTCGTCCTTCCGACTTCGCCAACGTCCTGATTGTGGAGCGCGCCTCGCTTGCGAGGCCGACTTCGAGCGGTTGGCAACATAGAGCTTAGGCTTCGTCGGACAGGCTGTCCTCGAATCCGGCCACGCGGAGTGATGGAGTGTGGGGGTGTTTTATTTCAGTCTTACGATAGCCAAGACTGGGAATGCTTTGCCTCGTATTTCTCCGCGTACTCCATTGCCTGCTTTAGGGCGTCACCCTCTTGAACGGAATCGAAAATCTTGGTCACCTTTTCCGCCTTAAAATCATCAGGCAAAATGTCTAATACCGCTGCATCGCCAACCATGAGCATGATTTGATACTTGGGCATATTACCGACGTGTCGATGTGAAAAAAGCCGTTCGCCGGTCTTGCCGCCTATGTACCAAAACGGATTGTTGATAATCTCTCTTATGTGCTTCGGCATAAGTCATACCTTAATCAGCCTCCCTATCCACTCCGTTATTTCGGCTTCTTCCTTCCCCAGGTGAAGTTTTAGAACGTCATCGGATCATCGACCGCTTTGAACGGTACTTGGTCTCCTACTTTAAGCGGAGATTTGCCTGCACCAGAAATTGCGAATGAGTGTGTGTCGGGGTCTATGTCCGAAACAGGAGAAGCGTCGGCCTCCGCGCAAATGCCCCTAAGTATAAGCTCGACGCGTCCTAGGTTGCCTGGCTTAAGATTGAGCGTTGCGCAATAGCCGTCGGCGTCTTCCTGAACGTTTATGACTGTGGCTAGTGAATTCATCATCAATAAAGGATCGATACAGTGACGGCGCTCAAGTTTTTTTTCGTCCACGAACTTCGAGGTACACGAGATTACAAAGGACCTGGTCAAGGCGACCGCTCGGCGTTCGGCACCTGAAAGATCGTCGTAATTTCGTTGATCATTTCTCGGGTCAGGCCCGGTATACGGCGCCTCAAGATTAGGGATCTCTCCGGCAGCTTCCCGGTTAGTTTCAGATACCGGCGACGCTTCTCCTTCTCCCTCTCGGACAGCATCGGTGGCGGCTCCAGATGTCTCGGCAGTTCCGACCGTTTCAGCGGGTACGGCCTCGACAGGTAACGTATCACCCCGCAAATTACCGTGCTCGGCTTGTTGTTGCAAATGGTCCACAAGAGCACTAGCGGCGTTATCTGGACCGGGATTAGGCGCCGGTGAATTTTTCACTTGCAAAGTGCGAAAAAAGTCTAGTTGCTGCCAGACCATGGATGATTTTGATTTGCCAGAGCAACCGGAAACCAACGAACCAAAAGGGCATAGATTGCACCCCCTCATCAAGGAATGAGTGGGCATACCGGGAAAGGCGTCCAGTCAGAAAACTGGGTAGAGCGAGGCATTCACAATCGCGCAGGGGGAGACACTAAAAGCCTTATGCCGCTCGTTAGAATGGATGTTTTAAAAGGTTCAACGCCTTTAGGGTATTTCGTCATTGATTCACCAGGGATAGATCAGGCATCGATTCTAGGTTACCTCACCGAAAGAGATAAAGAGCATATCTCCTACAAGCTTAGTTTGGGTGACTATCCACGGACACCAGGCTTACCGCCTGAATTTCATTTTTTGTTCCGTGCTAATCCGCAGCCACTATTGCCACAGGATTTCGCGAAGCGTAGCCCTGACTTTTCGACAGAAAAAGGATGCCGGGTCTGGATCACTAAGCTTCCCTAAATATCCCTAACGCCGCCCGAATCACCCATCTGCTCTAAAACACGGATCCCATCGCCGGAATGAGAAATGAAAAGTTCGTCTTTGGTTCTGGTCGCCGGATCGAAGCCTTCGATATGCACCTTCGGCGAATCCGCTAGTGGTCCTTTCCGCAATCCTCTTATCGCCGATGCGATACGCTGAAAATTTGCCCAATCCGATACGCCGAAGTGAAGCATGCCACCGGTGGCGTGTAAGGCTGTACCTCCTGTACCGCCACCCTCCAGTATACTAATCACTTCTTCTGCGTCTCCTGCCGATCGCAGATCATTATAGAAAGCGTTTTTTTCTTCGATGATGGTCATAGTTCAAGTCACTCCAGCAGCCTGATTATTGCGGTGGCACTTATGTAGTCTATAACGTTTCGATGTTCTTTAATCCCTCTGTATGGCGGTCCCATTCTGCCGCTGAGCATGTATCGTATAAAGCGTAAACCTCGGTCATATTGTGTACTTCGTGTTCTGCCAAGAGTTCCAATAGCACACTCTTGTTCTTCTTCGGTCATAGCGCAGAGGATATCAGAGAAAAAGAGCCGAGAAAATCCCGATCGGGCCGCGAGGTTCTGGGCGATCATGCCGCCGAAAAAAGGCACGCGAAAAATTGTGGCGTTTGCTTAGTCTTCAACCGTATCTACAGCAAATTCGACGCGCTTTTGTCTACGCATTCGGGAGTGCACGCGGGCAGTGACAAGAGGTTATCGCTCAAAATGCCGTCTGCTTGGGTTTCGACGTATGCAGGTCTTCCGGTCGGCCTAACCACGTAGAGGTACACCTTCTGAGTCTTGAAGATCTTGAAAGTGTAGAATTCCTCGTTTCCGCCTTCGATTCTCCGTACAGCCGATCCCCGGCTAATTTTCCAGAGCGAATCATTGTTTCCTATGTGGGTGATATGCTCGAGAGTATTATGCTGACCAGTCCGTGATATCAGCACACTATTTACTTCATGTTCTTTAATCTCAAAAGATCCAGATTCTTGCACGTGTACGAATTGGGTCATCGAAGAACTAAATTCGATTTAGCCTTCGCTTGGCAATACGTAGAATGACGTATTGAGGCGCGGGGGACGCGCGAAAGCTTCAGTTTTAACGCTTTAATATCACCTCTTAAAGCGTCAACCCCATTCATATCCCAAAAATCTCTGAGGCTATCCACGGCCTTTTTTGCTAGGTTCCACTTTGATTAGTTCGAGGCCTGCTAGTCCAGCTAAGGCTTGCGACGGAATAAAGTTTATGTCAGAGAGCGCGGTTTTCCTTGATACCAACGTTTTTATCCAGTGCAAGCTGCTCGAGGAGTTGCCATGGAACGAGATTAGTCCTCACAGCAGCATCAGGCTTATCGTGGCTAACGCTGTCTTCGACGAATTAGATAGGCTCAAGAGTGACGGCAACAGCCGAAGATCGAAACGAGCCAGGACGGCTTGCGCTCGCTTTCGCAAGATTTTGCGTCCCCTCGAAAGAATAGTGATCAAGCAAACCAATCCGAACGTAACACTGGAGTTGGCACCGGAAAATTGGGAAGACACGCAGGACTTTTCCGACATTGATCTGTCCCGTAGCGACCACCGGCTGGTAGCCGAGGCCTTAGCTTTTAGCAATGCAAATCGTGATACCGACGTAATGCTTCTAAGCCACGACCTTGGGCCGATAAGAACCGCAACGAGGAAGGGTTTGGCTTGCCTGGAAACGCCCGAGTTGTGGTTGCTACCTTCGGAGAACGACGAAAGGGACAAAAAAATAGACTCCCTGACTCAAGAAAACCAGCGATTGCGAACACAGTTCGCCAGCATTGATTTATGGGCCGGAGATGATCCGAAGGTTGATCAGGAAAGCATTTGTCTCGACGTCCCGTGCTTCACTGTTTTGACCGGACCTCAGATTGAGGAATTGATTGGTGAGAGTACGAAGCGCTTTCCGAACGAAACGACCAAACTGGATCCTGGAACGCAGCACGCTTACAAGCAAAGAATTGTAGGTTCTGGAGAATTTGCTGAGCACAACCGTAGATATTCAGAATGGCTGGATAGGCTCAGAAACTTCCTCAGTAACGTTCATTTCGACTTCAACTTAAACCATCAAAAGAAGGTCGTCGGATTCACGCTGCACTCTAATGGAGTCCGACCAGCCGAGAATCTAAGAATCGAGCTTGAAGCTTTCGGTGACCTGCTCATCCAACAAGCCAGCTCTCCAGAGTCCGTCATCGAGGCTCCAAACCCTCCGAAGCTAGGAGCCAATCGACCACCGACCAATCAGTTTATCCGAAAGACGGCGCCTGCGGATGGACCGTTCATTTGCGAATCCACTGACCCAACCCCGACAAAACTCCTTCGATATTCTCGGATGCACTTCTTTCATAATAGAGATCCGGAGAGACTCTTATTTGCTGTGCGGCCTTCTAGCGACCCGAGCTCTGGGGGTATGGTTCGATGCACAATTATCGGAGAAAATTTGCCGGAACGTCTGACAAAAGAAATAAAGGTATCGTTCAGCTATCACGATTCGGATTCTCGCGCCCCGGCTTTAGAATGCTTGAACCGCATGAAATGCTTGGAATGGTGAAACCCTTATTTTTGGCTTTCCCCGCTATCCGCATTTACTCCTTAATCAGCCTGCCATATGGCATTTACCAACGCAAGCACCGGCTGCAACCTCGCTCTTGAACGCTTCTAGAGCTACAGTTCGGGCCTATTTGCCCGATCTCACTCGCCTGGTGTGTCTCCCAATGAATTTTCGGCACATATCTTGAAAGTTCTTTTCTGCGTAAGCCTCGTTTACGACGATCTTCGATGCCTCTTCAACAACGTCCGATTTGCTTAGTGCGATCAAAACAGCTAAGTCGTCTCTCAGGTCATTGAGCGTATCCTCAATTTTATCAAGCTGGCTCTGGCTCATAAAACCAAATCATCTCACCTCGATCCGATCGAGGCAACGTAACCGTTTACTTTCTGCCTATCGTGCGCCCCGTCATCCAAGCCCGAACTCCGTCAACGTTCGCGCATAATTCGGCGGCTAGCTCAGTCTTCGACATTCCGTAGCACATGCGCACGGCTTCGACTTTGCGCATTAAAGCGGCGAACTGCTTTCGCTCTTCGTCACGACGACCCGGTCGCCGTATCCAGCCAGGCCGTCAAAAAGAAAAAGCGGTCTGCCATCGCCGTCTGTTACTGCGTAGATGTCCATAATCTAATTCTTGGAATATTCTTCCTCTTGTGCCCCTTTTGCTTCTGTCTACAGTGAGCCCGCTTCCCGGCGCGATGTGGTTTAAGTCGTCCCATAATTATTTGTTCCTGTCTTCGTATCTATCCCACGCTTCAAGAAAAGGCTCATACACAGCCGCGGACGAATTTTGCAAATTCACCAAAGACATGGGCGCGAATCGAACGAACTACCATCGAGCAATATCAGCAAATATGCAATAACAGCAATCAGCCTCGAGAGCGGGCTTTGCAATAAGCGCAATATATTGCAACATCATCTCTCAGTGTTGCTTGAAGTCTGAGTTTAGGTTACTGTCCACACCAATGAAAACTCACCGAATGCCAGTCACTACCGAACCGAACCAAACCCGCGAATTCCGAGTAGCGCCCGCGTTATCGCCCTACGACCGATATTTGACCGTCGAAGCGCAAAGGCCGAGTGGCGAATGGGCAAACGTGTTGTCGAATCTTGTTTGCAGGGACAGCGCCGAAGCCGAAGAAACAATTCGTATGATTCGCGAAGGCGAAGATCGGAACGACGCGAAAATGCGCTCATAGTTAATTCTGTCGTGGGGGATTGTTTTGGCAAGGGCATTGCGGTCGCCGTTACTTCAGAATTCCCTTGAGGGTTTGCCCATCGGAATACTTGATGTCAGTTATTCTCCAACCTTGCGCGGTGTTCGATAGTAAGAACACGATTCTTTCGTTGGTATCGATGTTTTTGAAGGAGGCCGCAACTTCGGCCGAATCCTTCTTCTCGGAGACGAGTGCGACCGAGAAGTTTTTGATGTCAAAATCCTGTGCATGGTAAAGGGGATCAAAATCCAGTTTCCCGACTTCACCGTGAGATTCCGATTGGTCTTTTAAAAACAGAGACAATAGACTTTTCTCAAAATAGATGCCCAACAGTTTCTTGCTGGCCGGGTATAGCAAGGGGTCGGCCTTCTCATTTTTATGTGCGGCATAAAGCTCGGCCACCACTTTTTCCGGGGATATCGCTGCGGAACTGGTCTCCGTCCATAGTCCACAGAGAGTGGAGAGAAATAGGGTAACGACAATGGACTGTCTCATGTTTCCTTTATGCCTACCAAAATAGGTTGCGAGTTGCGATCTATTTGTAGCTCGATCGGCAACCGAGAATAGATGCGAAAACGGACAATCTAACGCAGCCCCGAAATTCTCCGGGGTGAAATCGACGCAGATTTACGCAGATATTCTATCTGGGCTTCGGCCAAGCCCCGACTCCAATCTGCGTACATCTATGTTAATTTCACCCCGGAGAATTTCGGGGCGGCGGTTAGGTTTTCTTTGGAGTTTATTCGCGGCCAATTGGCTGTTTTTCCGCGTTGCTCGCTCGACCCTTATGAACCAGATATGGGCGCTTCGCTCGCGCCTTGGAAAACAGCCAACTGGCCGACGGCGAAAGCCACGTTATTTATGGGACAGGACACTAGCTTGATTATGACTGATCGTTCATTTATGACTGCTGAAGCGGAGGAGTGGGAGGCGCAGACATGCCAACAGACTTACCCGTTGCCGGTTCAGTAGCATTGGCGCCAGGCGTGGTGTCGGGAGAGGCCGGTCCTCCCGTTAGCGCCCTCATCGGCGTCGGGTTGCGTGCCTCCAAAGGGGGCGCCGTAGCGGTCGGCCTTATGGTCGACAAAGGCGCACCTCGCGTCCTGGTCTCCACGTTCCTCAAAACCAGCGCCGATGGCGACAGACTTTCATTGGAGCCCTACCGTGTCGCGTTCCAGATGGCGGCTGCTTCGCAGGGAGCTTCGGCGGAGGCGGTTGCTGTTGTAGCGGAGGGGCGCAGACGGCAGGACGAGCTGGCGGCAAAGGTCCTCCAACACATCATCGGTGAGCTGGAGAAAGCGGGGCGTCGGCCGATCGTTGCAGCATTGCTCGTCAATCGTAGCGGCTGGATCATCGACCTCCTCAAGTACAGTCTCGCCTTCGCGGAACATGTGCCGGTCGCAGAGGGCTTGGCTGTCCGCGAGGCGCTTCGTTTCGCCTTCCGCCGATGCGGGATCGACGCTGCCGAGCTGGACGAGAAGTCGCTCCCCGGAGTCGCGGCGGAGACGCTCGGCCTGTCGACGACGGAGATCGACTCGCACCTGAAGAGGCTGGGCGCGACCGCCGGAAAGCCGTGGCGGAAGGAGCAGAAGCTCGCCTGCCTGGCCGCGTGGGTCACGATTGTGGGGCGTCGTTGATACAGAAGCGCGATCCGTTGAATGCGAGAGCTGCGACCGGGAGCAAGGCTAACAAGAGGAGCTTGAAAAGCTTCTTGAGTCCTTCCGAAGGGTGCTCGAGAGCGAAATTGTCAAAACCTAAGTGAATTCTGTATCGCTGTGATAAATTTGTATTTGGTTGAAAGGGCCGCTTGACTTGTCGTTTACTGTTACTATTATCTTAACAATATGGCGACCAACACCCAGTTCTCTATTGCAGCCCACATCATGGCTTGCTTGGGGCGGGCAGAGGGTGAGGAAGTCAACTCGGCCGCCATTGCCGGAAGTGTGAACACTAGCGCCAGCTTCGTCCGGCGGATCCTGGCGAAGTTGTCCAAGGCGGGCTTGGTCACGACCGCCACGGGGAAAGGGGGGGCCTGTTGGCTCGCCCGGCGGGCCGGTGATATCTCTCTGCTCGAAATTTATCGGGCCGTTGACGCACCAAAAGCTTTCGCCATCCATCAATACCCGGCCGAAAAAAGTTGCACTGTAAGTCGCAATATCAAATCGGCTATGGGCCGGGTTCTAAATGAGACCCAGCAAGCTCTGGAACAACGTTTGAGCCGGATCAGCCTGGCGCAGGTAATCGCGGATTTACGCAAAAAATAATCGGACCGGGTCCAGGTCAGGCGCAACGGCCTTGGTCATTATTGTTACGGAAAAAGAAACAATTGACTCTAATCTAAACCCACAAAGAAAGAACCTCATGAGTAAATTAAACGGAAAAATAGCTCTTATCACCGGCGGAACCACTGGCCTCGGCTTTGCCACTGCTGAGCGCTTTCTGAGCGAAGGAGCAGACGTCGTTATCACCGGCCGTCGAAAGGCTGAGCTCGATTCCGCCGTCAAACGCCTAGGCAAGAATGTCCTCGGTGTTCAAGGTGATGTCTCTAATCTTGCGGACCTAGATCGGCTCTACGCCACCATCCAAAAAGAGAAAGGCCACCTCGATATCGTTTTCGCGAACGCCGGGGGAGGCAGTTTCGCTCCACTGGGCGCCATCACGGAGGAACATTTCGATCAGATCTTCAACATCAACGTCAAAGGCCTGCTCTTTACCGTTCAGAAAGCGCTTCCGCTGTTGAAGGATGGGGGATCTATCATCCTGAACGCCTCGATCGCCGCCTCAATTGGCATGGAAGCCTTCAGCGTTTACAGCGCCACGAAAGCGGCCGTTCGTTCCTTTGCCCGCACCTGGACCACCGACTTAAAGCAGCGTAAAATTAGGGTTAACGCTATCAGCCCCGGCACGGTGCCGACTGAGGGATATAGAAGCCTGGGCAACGAAGAGCAAATCACGGAATTCGCTGCTCAGCAGGCGACCCTAATCCCGCTGGGACGTGTGGGTCAACCCGATGAAATCGCTAAAGCGGTTGTTTTCTTGGCTTCAGACGACAGCAGCTTTGTTGCCGGCGCCGAGCTGGTGGTAGATGGCGGAATGATCGCGGTCTAGCTGGGCAATTGTTCGACGAGTCGTTGCCTTTGTCTTGATGCCCAACGTGCCAGCTTCTCTTTCTGATTATCATGAGCAACAAGTGCGATCCTCTTCTGGTTAAGCAACGGTCGAGGTGAACTACCATTCATGTGATTAGGGACGCTACACCAGCCCGTGACAAGCACTCCGAGTCGGTCACATGCTCACTTGCCTTTCAGGCAATCGATGAACAGTAACGAGTGCCCTTCTAGTGCAAGCGCCTTCATTTCTTCTTGGGTTGGGCGATAGTCAAAACATTCTTGACCCAGAAGGTGGTCGCCAGCGTCAGCCTGTTTGAGCAGGAATCCATCTGTGAATTCGCGCCATAGATCGCTATTTTCATTCATTTGATCAGTTACTAGACATCAAGATTGGAAGGGCTAGCGGTTCGCTGTCTCAATTGCTGTATTTTTTGTCTTAACCCAGCTTAGCGCACTCTGGTTGTATTGACCCTAGGCAGGCTGTTGAGAGACCGGTTCTTTTGTCCCGGAGGGACAAACCGATGGTAGCCTGGCACGAAGTGCCTGGAATTACGGCAAATTATGACCCGTCCCGTAGAGAGCCTGAGGTGGTCTGCAAGTTTTTTTAGGAAGAGTTTTTCACCGCGGCGAGTGGAGAATCGCGTTTAGCGAGGGCGGTGAGATAAAGTTGTGGGTCGTAGGGTTGACGGGTTTTCCAGCAACGGAAAAGAATACGGATCCATTTGTAAGCCAGAGCACGCACCGCGGCATGATGGCCTTTACCTTTGGCCTTTTGTTGGTCATAAAAAACCTTGGCCCAATCACAGAAGCCCACCGAGTGGCTGGCAAACTCATGAAAAGATTGGCGCACAAATTTCGGACAAGCCCAGCGGAAATGAACCCGAGAGCTTTTGCCGCTGCGTTCAGTGACTGGAGCGATACCAAAGAAGCTCAGTGCCTCCAGTGGGCTAGTGAAACGGTCCCGGTCGGAGCCGAAAGCGCTGAGCAAACGCGGGCCCAGCGCCTCTCCGGCTCCTGGGAGATTGTTGAATAAAGTGCTGTCGGGATGCTGAGCAAAAAGCTGGGCAATTTCTTTTTCGTACAGGACAATATAAGGGGCCATTGCTTTGAGCTGCTGGGCTAACATGAGGGTGGTCAAAGTCCCTGCGTCAATGATGGCTTTATCCCGAGTCAGAGGTTGGCCGGTCTCCACGCGTTGGATGCGGGCTTGAATCTTTTGTTCACTCCGGCACTGATGGCCATAAAAGAATCTGCGCAGTTTGTGAGTGGAGGCCTTTTTGAGCGACTCGAAGTTGGGCCAGTTGAGCAAAAAATCCGCCGCTAAGACCGTGGTCAGATCGTTATCCAATACGGCCAGAGCCAGAGGAAAAAAGGCCTTTAGTTCGCTTTTGAGCTGATTGCTCAAAGCGCTGCGAGCATCGACGGCTTGGCGCCGCTTTTCACAAAGAAGCGCTAACTTACGGGTTTGCTCGTCGTCGGGCCGCCAGGGATGCAACTGCTGGTAGTGCAGACTAACAAATTGACAAAGTAGCTGCGCATCACTGGGATCATCCTTAGCGCCGCTAGGCCGAAAGGCTTTGCGGTAGTTGTCGAGCTGTTTTGGATTAATGGGGTAGAGCTCAAAACAGTCATAACCCATTAAGAAATGAATCAGTGCTCCCCGACTCTGTTCCAGGCAGATCAGGATTTTACCTTCAGAACCAAAGCGTTCTCGCAGTTCCAAGACCCAGTCGCTCAAAGCTTCCGGCTGGCTCTCAATGCTGCGACCCTCCAGCTTGGCTTCCTCGGCGGCCGCTCGCAGAGCGATATCATGTTTTTGATCTGCCCAGTCGATTCCGACAAAAGCACTAATGGTTTTTTGATTGCTAGTGCTAGACATGGCTGGCTTTAAACTAAATTGATTACAACAAACACTGGCGACGCCCAGAGTGACGACAAACCCTTATAGTGAGACGTAAATCGCACTTGGGCGAGTTCGTCACGGCCTGAGTATTGTTCTGCACTCCAGGCTGATCAGCCACCCGAAACTCTACGGGGATTCGTTACCGAAGGGGACGGTTATTCGTGGTGGCTGACGCGCCTTGGGCGAAGTTATTCACAATCTGGGCTCGCTCACGCTCCAAAGCTCTTTTTGGGGGCTTTGGCCCCAGATCGATGAATAACTTCGGACCACCTATAAGGGACGGTATGATCGAGTAACATCGATGGGGCGATGTCCGAGGGCCTCCAACCGCGAACTGAGACTTGCATTAAAGATCCGTCTCACGCCTAGCAATCGCCAATCATACCGTCCCTACAGGACGGATCCGCTTGGGGGACGCCTTCCCAGGCACTTCGTGCCAGGCTACCATCGATTTGTCCCTCCGGGACAGAAGGGCCCCGTTTTCAATCCGGCAGCTGCCGGCAGCTGCCGGACTAGACTATAACCTTTCAGCCCCGACGTGCTCCGGGGTAAACGCTTCGCGACGCCTTCTAAGTCAACTGGGCAACAACTTGTCAGGCTACGAGGTTGTTTGGTTCGTCTTCTAAAATAGTAGTTAGACGAGGCGCTAATGGCCGTTTGTTAAGCTGCTTCTGGCTGTGACGTGATCTGTCGCGAATGCTGCGAGCCGCGATACGAATCTGATCACGCAGCCACAGATGTGCAGGCTCATTCGTTAGGCGTGGATGCCAGCTCATGAAGTAGGGAAACGCCTTTAGCTCGCGAGGAGGTTCGATCGTCCGTAGAGTCGATATCTGTTTGATCACGTTCGCCAAGGTGCGCGGGATGGTGAGCACCAGGTCCGTCTGTGCTATTGCGAGAACGGCAGGAATATAAAACGGAATTCTGAGTGCAACCTGGCGTTTTTGACTGAGTGCTTTGAGCGGCTGGTCGATCATTGCTTGATGACCATCACCGGTCAGAACCATCGCATGCGGTAGTTCTAAATATTGTTTCAGTGTAAGTCTGCGGCCCTTTATTCGTTGGCGGGCGCCGACGAGACAGACAAAGTCGAGGTTCAAAACGATCTCGTTTTCCAGCGCAGGCGGAACGTCTTCTGCGCAAAGAATCAGATCAATCCGGCCGGCCGCAACCTCTTCATAGGTTTGCGGTCCAACTGCGCTCAGGACTAATTCAGAGTCAGGCGCGTCTCTCCGTAGTCGCTCGAGCACATTGGGCAGCAGAATCGTCGAGCCGTGGTCTGTCATTGCTATTCGAAAGCGCTCGCGACTCCGTCCAGGGATAAATTCCTGGTCGGTCACGAGAGCATTCAGGCGACGCATGATCGCTTCGGTCTCGCGCAGTACCCGTTCACCTCTCGGTGTGCGTTCATAGGTGCCATCGGAACGAACCAGCAGAGGATCGCCAAAGGTTGCCCGCAGTCTGTTCAATGCGCGGCTCATCGCGGGCTGGCTTAAGAAAGCACGTTTTGCCGCGCGGCTGATGTGCCGCTCTTCTAACAATGGTTGGATCGTGCGCAGCAGATTCAGGTCAACATCTCGCAAATGCGTGTCACGCATGCCTCATATTTTCACAATGCACAGGCCGAATGCAAGTGAGTCAATAGTGTGCTGTCCCATAAATAACATGGCTTTCGTTGCGATCAAAATGGGCCGCCGGCAAGGCGGTCCGAGCCGGACTGGCGGTAGAGGGCGCATATCTAGATTGATACGTAACCGACGAGCAACGCAGCCGCCGGCCCATTTTCATCGCAACCCTCCGGGCCGTGGCCAGTTGGCTGTTCTTCCGCGTTGCTCGCTCGACCCGTATGAACCAGATATGGGCACTTCGCTCGCGCCTTGAAAAACAGCCAACTGACCGACGGCGAAAGCCATGTTACTTATGGGACAGCACACTAGATTCGATCAAGAACAGAAAAGCAGATCGTTCCTCAGAAGCGTCAATCCAATGCGCCAGCATCTGTCAGTTCGCGGATCTTTTCTGGACTGAGTCCTTGAGGCCCTGCCTGCTCGGCTCCGGGCGCTGGCAGGACCCGTCCGAACTCAACGGCAACCGCGTTGAAAAGTACCTGAGCGAAGAAAGCGGGTGCGCCGGTGTTGACGTGATGAGATTCGGTGATCGCCTCAGCAATGGAGTTTTCCTGCTCGGTTGTGAGCGACAGGTTAGCTACGGTTACTGTATAGGTGGGCATGGGGAGGGGTGGAGGGGCGGAGTGATGGAGTAATGGAGTGGTGGAGTGGTGCTCGAAACACTACCGCGATGTTTAAAACCCTTACAGAAACATGCAACAAACGGGCACGACAGGCATTCTGGAACGTGCGCAGAGATTGAATTACTCCATCACTCCAATACTCCATTACTCCAATACTCCATTACTCCAATACTCCATTACTCCAATACTCCATTACTCCATTACTCCATTACTCCATTACTCCATTACTCCATTACTCCCATTACTCCATTACTCCATTACTCCACACCCCTTCCGTTCAGACCGCGTACTGGGCGATGCCGTTACCGAAAGACCAATTCTCTTTTTTGACTTCAATCAGATTAATGAAGACGTCTTCACGCCGAAGCCCAACCGCGGAGTACAGGCCGTCGGCGATCGCCTTGTAGAGCGCCTTTTTTTGTTCCGGGTTCCGTCCTTCATTCCAGGTGATCTGGATGATCACGAGGTTGTCGGTGCGATGGATATCGATGTAATCGGGGTCAAAAAGAAAGCTATCGGCATCGTACTCACTAATGACCTGGAAACGGTCATCTTTGGGGACGCCGACCCCCACCAGCGCCTCATAGACGACCCGGCCTATTTTCTGCCGGTAGGCGGCATCCTTACCTTTGCGAACATCAATCCGAACTAGTGGCATAGAACTTTCTTCCTCGTGTTTCTATACTTGCATATGCAAGTATATACCGATATTACTTGCATATGCTGGTAATCAGTCAAAAGATATTCCTATAAATCCACCATGCCCAAGTCTAACCAGCCAAACTCTCAACACAGCCATTGCAATTGCACCGCGCTGCGAAAGGCTTCTCGCCGGATTTCCCAGCTTTACGATGTTGCCTTAGCGCCGAGCGGCCTGAAAACCACGCAAAGAGCGATCCTCGCCCAGATCCGCCGAAGCGAGCCAACCACCGTCGGTAATCTAGCCGAGGCGTTGATCATGGACGCCGGGGCGCTTGCGCACACGCTCAAACCATTAGAAAGAGACGGCCTGATCTCTATCGATGTCGATCCCGATGACCGGCGCAATCGGGTCGCCAAGCTTACATCGGCCGGCAACGCCCGCCTTTCTGAATCCGACAGGCTTTGGGAGAACGCACAACGCGGCTTCGAAGTAGCTTTTGGCCGGGGAAAATCCGAAGCCTTGCGTGAGGCAATGCAATTCCTCGTCACCGGCGACTTTGTTCGCGCTTTCGAAAAAAGCATCGCCAAAGGCGCTGGGCAGTCGCGCATCCCATGAACGCGCCACGCCTGTCGAGGACGAGGACGACGACGAGGACGAGAACGACTATCCGGGAGCCGCGACGCCACTCCTAGCTCCTAGCTCCTACCTCCTAGCTCCTCCTGAACACAACCTGACCCAGGACAGGCGCTGCTTCGCGCGTTCTAAGTCAATTAGGCAATCCCCGGCTGGCCGGAGAATTCGGATTATTCCTTTGGGCATTATCGAATCTTCCATAGAGCTATTTGACTGAGTAATTGCATATGCAAGTATTATGTGATGAAAGCATATGCAAGGATCTGGCCACCCGGTTTGATGGTCGAACTATTGCCGTGCTTAAACGCAGGAAAAACTATGCCATTGGTTCGTATTGATTTTCGCAAGGGTAAAGATGTCGCTAAGCAACTCTTAATCACGAAAGTAGAGGTAGAATGATGCGTATTCTGGTTGTGGGCGCAGGATCAACGGGTGGATATTTCGGAGGCCGGCTGGCAGAGGCCGGACGCGACGTAACCTTTCTAGTACGACCGAAGCGGGCTGAGCAGTTGCGATTGAACGGTCTTCAGATCATCAGCCCACACGGTGATGTCACGATCTGGCCGAACCTCGTCGTTGCCGGCGAAATCGCAGCGCCGTTCGATGCCGTATTAGTCGCAGTCAAGGGGTTCTCGCTGGAATCAGCCCTTGACGATCTCGCCGGCGCCGTTGGGCCCGAGACGATGATCCTGCCAGTTCTCAATGGCATGAGGCATCTGAACGTACTCGCCGCTCGTTTCGGCAAGAATTCGGTGGTCGGGGGCGTCTGCAAGGTCGCAACCATTGTCGACGATCGAGGTCGGATTGTTCAACTCAGGAAACTCCAAGAGTTAACCTATGGAGAAATGAGCGGAGATCGATCATTGCGGACCGATCGACTCGACGAGGTTATGCAAGGGGCCGGATTCGATGCCAGACTGTCACGAACGATCGAGCGCGAAATGTGGGAGAAGTGGGTTCTCCTGGCTACCATCGGCGGTATCACTTGTTTAATGCGCGGTAATATCGGCGATATTGCGCGTGCGCCTGGCGGAACCGACTTCTCGCTGCGGTTTCTCGATGAGGTAACGGCTGTCGTCACTGCCGTTGGCAAAAAGCCGAGCGATGTGTTTCTGACCGACACGCAAGCGCTATTGACGGAGAAAGAGTCAACGGTGACATCGTCGATGTACCGGGATCTGCAGAACGGCGCCCTGGTCGAAGCCGAGCAAATTATCGTTGACCTGGTGGCGCAGGCACGAGGGGCTCGGATTACCACACCGCTTCTTGACGCCGCGTTCGCCCATCTCTCGATCTATCAAAGCAGGATAACTAAGTCTTCTTAATGCAGAGCGTTTATCGCGAACTGCCTTAAGAAAACACCGGACAGTGTTGCTTTCGACCCAAGGCAATCCGCAGTCGCGGGGGAGCGCATCAAATGAGCGGCTAGGAGGCGGGGACGGGGTGAGTGCAAATGTAGAATATCGAAAGGACGGGCTCTCGGCTATATGGAGAGATCTTACCGCGGAACCGGTTTGGAAGTACGAAGAACTACCTCCGCTACTATTACCTGACTTAACCGGCCTCGATTTATTCGAACTTGGTGACACAGAGCTCGCTCGGGCCCATTGGTTTTGGTCGCGCCGGCCCAAGCTGACGTTTCCTGAGCGCGCAGCGGTAATGATTGTGGCGTTGTGTGTGTTGATCTGTTTGTCCATTGCGTTGGTTTACTGGCATCACACTTCGGTACTCAAACGCGCTGTTGAGATGATTATTGTACTCTTCGAAGTAGCGGTTGAGATCTACGCAATCGGACATCGCCTCGAGTTTCTTCGTTGGCGACGCGAGTACGAGCGAAGCATCGATCGACTCATCCGGACCCATCATGCGGGGATGTGAAAGGCCAATTTTTCTTATATGCATACAACGCATATAGGACATTCTAACAATGCATGTAAGAAAGATTTGGGATGGCCGGGCTCAGGTCGAGGAGGTTGAAGCCGATGGTCCGAACGGCCATGTCGAAGATATGCAGTTAGCTTTGTATCGTCCTGAGACTCACCAGTGGACCCTTAATTTCGCAAGCAGCGCCGACGGCATCTTGAGCGTGCCGGCAATCGGCGAGTTCAAGAACGGACGTGCCGAATTTTATGACTAAGAGACGTTAAACGGCAGGGCCATTCTAGTTCGAATCGTCTGGTCCGATATCACTCCGAACTCCCATCGTTTTGAACAGTCATTCTCCGAGGACGGCGGCAAGACTTGGGAGCCGAATTTTGTTGCCAATGTGACCAGGGACAACCCGAAAAGCTAATTCAGCTCCTCACTGGCGGACGAAGCTAAAGAAGGCACGCGCCGGAATCTATCAAAACCGGCGCGTGCATATGAACTTGCCCTTATGGCGGGGCAAGGTACAGACAGAGGAAACAGATAGGCAAGGCGGCATTTTTGCTTTGGTGAAGATTTGCGGAATATGGACATTAGCCGCGTTCGATTCCACCTGACTTTGTTGCCTGAGAGTTCAGTAGTAGAATCGATCATGGATAATCTTCAACCTGTGAGCTATGGGGCGGATTCGTCGCCAACCCATCAAGAGGTGATTGTTTCTCGCTTCGATTTTGAGGAAACCCTTGTACAGCTGAGACAGGCGATAGCCAACACTGGTGTATGGCTGATTCAAGAGATCAATCCGCAGATGTTCCTTGCGCGCGCGGGCTACGCCATCCAACCCGTTCGCCAGCTTTTCTACTTTCATCCATGGTGAGGACCATGCGAAACCGAGCGTTTCCGGCTATCATCTTGGCGTAGGCCTCTGGCGCTTTCTCGAGCGGAACCGTTTCGATCATGGCGGAGACGCCGCTTAGAGCACTGAAACGAAGGGTTGCATCACCGGTTGCCGGATCACCAGTGAGAGCGCCTTCCAGCTTGCGGCTCCCAAATATTAGGTCCATGCTCGACACTTGAATCGGCTCTGGTCCGATGCCGACAACGATCGCGGTTCCATTTGGACGCAGTCCCTTGAAGGTTTGAGAAACGACCTTACCGCTGGAAGCTGTTATCAGGATAACCTGTGCGCCGCCGAGCGCCTGCAAAGCCGCAACGGGATCGGTAGCAGCGGTGTCGATATAGTGGTGAGCACCGAGCTTCTTGGCCCGGTCCGCCTTGTCGGCGCCGCGGGCAATTGCAACAACCTGAAACCCCATGTGGCGAGCGTATTGGACTCCTAGATGGCCCAAACCGCCGATGCCAAGCACCGCAACAACATCGCCGACCTTTGCCCGGGCGTCTCGGAGAGCGCTGAACGTCGTAATGCCTGCACAAAGTAGGGGAGCAGCGGCAGCCGATGACAGATCGTCAGGGATGGAGACCAGCCCGCTCGCTTTTGCGATCATCACTTCGGCGTATCCGCCGTCATGGTGGATCCCGGTAAATTCCTGATTTTTACAGTTCACCAGGTCGCCGTTGCGGCAGAACTCGCAATAACCGCAAGAGCCCGCCAGGAACCCAACCCCCACACGCTGGCCGACCGTCCAACCTTGAACACCGGACCCGAGCGCATCGATCTTTCCTACGACCTCATGGCCGGGAACCCTCGGCCATTCGATGGCAAATAGTCCATCAACCGTACCGGCATCGGAGTGACAGACTCCGCAAGCTGCGACCCGAATGCGAACCTGCCCCGGACCAGGATCTCTGAGTGGCTTGTTTGCCAGAGAGAATTTTCCGGGCTCTGTGACCTCGATCGCCTTATATGTTTCGTTCATAGTGCTTTCTGTTGTGCGAATGTTAGTTCTTGGGTGCCTAACTTGAGAGCACTCGCAAGGCGCTTCGTTCTCGTCCTCGCCCTTCCGACTTCGCCCACGTCCCGGTTGTGGAGCGCGCCTCGCTTGCGAGGCCGACTTCCAGCGGTTGGCAACATAGACCATGGGCTTCGTCGGACAGGCTGTCCTCGAGTCCGGACACGCGGAGTGATGGAGTGTGGGAGTGTTGGAGTACTGCGCCAAGTCCGAAAAGCATCCGCCTTGGCGGATTGGAGATGCTGGAGGTGCGAATGATTCCTTGCCGAAATTTGGCGGTTGTTGGTGGGTGGCTGTTCTCTAAGCAAACGGAGACCATTTGATCTTGTTCTGGGTCATTACAAAAAAAATCAGATACTACCCGTTCGTGCAAAAACGCGGACGCAAGGTTTTTGGTTGCTGCTACTGGACGAAATAAAACTCCCTCGTTCGAGGTATCGTCACGATTGTGGAAGGGATTATGTTACAGACGGGCGCGTCTTAAACATTGGATAAAGGTAAAACTCGCAGAGAATTTGTTTTAGATGTCCGAAGTGATTGCGCTGAAGAACCCCGGGCGTTCAAGCCCACTCGGGCGTTTCGTGTGGTCTCGTTAGCGGCCCATAGGCGTCAACTTAAGGGGCGTAGCAGCAGGCGGCGTGCACGCACCACCCCTTGCGGAGGGGAGCCGCATTAAAATGGTTCCGTCCTTGGACCGAGAAAAGGAATTATAGCGAGATGGGCCCAAACGCGTGGACTGCTGCGGCTCCCTGTGCGCGTGGAACAACCTAGAGACGCTATCAACCCCAGCGTGTTGAGCGTGCGTTGGGTTCTGGGGCGTCGCATCTCATCGAACGCCATCCCAGCAAACGGTCTGTTTGCGCCGACATCCGATAGATCTTAAGACGCGGAATGCAACGCCCCTCCGGGCTGGGTCCTGGTGGCGTGCCAGCTGCTGCTACTCCGCTTGGCCGGATTCGAGGACAGCCTGTCCGACGAAGCCCACGTTCTATGTTGCCAAGCGCTCGAGGTCGGCCTCGCAAGCGAGGCGCGCTCCACAACCAGACGTTGGCGAAGTCGGAAGGACGACGACTAGAACGAGAACGAAGCGCCTTCAGCGCTGAACGCTAAGGAATTTCTAGGAGGGATAAGACGATTCTGGCTGACGCCGGATGCGCAGGGCCAAGCGAATTTCCCGGCGTAAGCGGGCCAACGCTTCGCGGGTGATCACAATATCATTTGCCCGATGCTCGGTCCATTCCCGTGCAGCGGCCTGCAACCTCTGGTAGCTCCCTCTGATATGCTCTGCGGTTCGTACGGAGAGGGCGCTGTTGGTCAGATGTTCTCGGAGTTTCCGTTCCGCTTCAGCGAGTTCGCTTAGAATGATCTTCTCCGATGGGACGGTGCGAAGCTGCTTGACCAGGCCGATCTTGGAAAGGAGCCATATAATCCATTTGGTCGGGTCGATCTGCCACGACTTTACCCCGTTGCGGTAGTCGTGCTGAAACTCGTGATGGTAGTTGTGGTAGCCTTCTCCCAAAGTGATAATCGCCATCAGCCATGAGTCGCGGGCGCTGCATTTAGACGAATACGGTTGCGAACCGAGGTAGTGACAGAGCGAATTAATACAAAAGGTACAATGCTGAAGAACAACCACACGTAGCACCCCTGCAACCAGCAGAGCTCCCAGCGCTGGTCTCCAGCCACCCCAGGCAAAAGCGATGGCGCAAGGGAAAACGAAGGCCGTCGCGAAAGCAATGATGTTGATGTGGCGATGCTGCCAGAGGAGAAGTGGATCTTTTTTCAAATCAGCGACGTTCTCCAAATCGGTTTCCGGTCTCAACTTGAACATCAGCCAACCCATGTGCGCCCAGAACAGGCCTCTCGAGATACTATAGAGGTCATCGTCGTGATCCACGTGCTTATGATGATTTCGATGTTCGGAAGACCACCAGAGGACAGAACTTTCAAACGCGCCAGCTCCGAAGACGACTATGAATAGACGCACAAGCCAATGTGCCCGAAAACTTAGATGCGAAAATAGGCGATGGTACCCTAAGGTGATAGAGAACCCGCATGCAAAAAGCATGAAGAAAAACAATACAACTTGGAATGCGTCGATTCCGAAGAAGTAGAGATAAACCGGTACCGCCGTGAGCGAAAGAAACAGGGTACTGATGAGGAATGAACTAACGAGCCAATTAACTCTTTTGAAAGGAAACCGAGAAAACATAGGGGGATCTGGAACATTGCCTCAACCTGGTAGGGCATCAAACGAGGATGTGCGTCGTACAGCATGTACGCTGAACTGATTCATGACCTCCTGAAAAATACGGGTTTTGCTTAAGCCGTGGTCGGGGCCGGCGAGACGCTCACATCCTGTATCACTAATGATTAGAAGACTACCGCTGCACTTGTAGACAGTGAAAGTCCTCTCCTGGCCAGTTAAATCATCGATGCCGACTAATTCCCCCCACAGCGCCTGAGCAGAGTCGTTCATTTTATCGGAATCAATTTTTCCTGGTTTCATATAAAGAAACAGCAAGCTGCGCTTAGAACCAACCAGCCACCGGCAATCAACTAAGCACAATCGCGGGCGAAAACTTCGATCAGATTCGATAAATAGCAAGAAAAGCCTCTTTCGGAGGCGTGGCGTCTTAGCTTAGCAGCCAAACCTTCATCGGTGGCGATGGAGAGAAATGTTTTTCTGGGAAAACCCAGACCATTGTCCACCTTAAACGCTCGCGCCCGGATTTTTTTGTCTTGCTTGCCCACGTTTATCAAGAAGCTCCTGAAGATGGGATGGCTTCTTAATGACCCACGCGCGGCACCCATCATCAGCCAGCGAGGTGGGCTCACCAAGCGACTCAAGGTTTTTTACCTTTCCTTTGGTACAAGACACCAAGCTCATGTGGTATTCTGGTTTGTTTGAGCCATCCGCGTACCTGATTTCTGATGCTATTTCGTAGGCTCTCGTTTCGAGGCTGATTTTTCTGGCGTTAAGGTCGGCCACCGCCGTGTCCGGGATTTCGATCATCAGGACGAAACGTGGCGAATCAGGACGAAGACCTCGTGAAAATTCAACTCGCATGAGAGTGGGCATTATAAATGCGATGGTCGTCTAGCGTTGTCTCAGAAGCAAGTCGGGGACAAAAAGTCTGGTCAAAGGCTTTTAAGAGCCGGCACACAGAAAATATCCCATCAACGGCGGGTTTGGCTGGAATGCGCCCATCTTTGCGCCGCAGCGTCTAACAGCAAGTAAAAGGCTTGGCCCTCCGCCGCGACGCCGGGCTTATCAAAATGCGGCGATCCGCAAACACCCTGCACGAGGCCGAATCGGTCCACTTTGCCAGAAACGGCCTGCTTAAGCGAGCGTGCGGGTTCTTCATATTCGTCGGGCAGCCACCCCGTAGCCAACCCACGATAAATGGTGTAGGCCAACATTTGCGATAAATTCACCTCCATGAAGCTTCCGGGATCATCGACAACATCGTGAAACAGCCAATCAGACCGCTTGTATTCTAATAAGGAGTCAACGAGCGAGCGTGTGATCTGTACTAGTTCTTGTTTTTGCGAGGACATTGTTTCAGGCAGCAGGTCAATTGTTCTAGCGAGCCCGGCGGCAGCCCAACCGTTTCCGATGCCCCAAAAGTCTTTTCGCACGAACGCCTGCTTTTCGTCGTCCCATCGATGACTGAACAGCCCTCTTTGCTGGTCAAACAACGCGGTCCGATAGCCATCGATTTGACGGAGCGCTTCTTCCGGATGGCCCGCGGCTGCCAGATACGGCGGCAGCATATACATGGAGTCAATCCAAAATTCCGGACGATTCGGAGTGTGATACACCACTCCATTATGATTTCGGGGCGCTGATTTGAGCGCCCAGTTCAAGAGGGAGTCACACGCATCTCCCAGATCCTTATCGTCCGTTTCCCGAAAGGAAAAAATCAATGTTTCTCCGACGCTGCACGGATCGGTTATCCCTTCGTCCGGACGGATCATGGCGGGGCGGCCGTCCGGCATTCTGCGGTTAGCGGCTTCTTTAGCGAGTGCGATGACCACATCGCGGTCGCCCTGTTCGAAAAAAGCATCCATCGCGACGCCTTGTTCCCATGAATTCCGCTGCATGGACAACAGGGCCAGCTTTACCAGATCAATCGTTTTCAAAAAGAGGATCCTTTCGGGGCTGATAGATTTTAGCGTAGGGCTCGCAAGCTCACCCTAGCAGACTGTTGAAAAACGGATAGGCGACGAGGTTTAGCCGCGAAGCGGCGATTCATGATAGCCTAGGGCGAAGCCCTAGGAATAAGATAATAAGGGGTTTAGCGCTGAAGGCGCGTATCAATTTTGCGTGCGTGCTTCGATCCTGTTGCCTGGCCAAACGCATATCGGGGCCGCGCCGATAATTGAAACGCACCTTCAGTGCGTGGCCCATTTTCAATGGGTTCCTAGGGCTCCGCCCTAGGCTATCATGAGTCGCAACTTCGTTGCTAGAGACTATGCGTCGATGAGGCTCCGTTTTTCAACAATCTTAGAATCCGTTCGCGCCAGCACCTGCGTACAAATCCCGGTGGACCAATACCTTAGTCCAATAGCATCAGGCGCGGCCGAATCGTACGGTCAGTTGCTTCTAGGCGTAAGCGTCGGCTGCGCAATCAAATGTATCTCTGTCTCCGATATGAACTTTGGCGAACTCCCTTCCGAAGGTGATCATCCGGCTAACCCCGGCCGCAGCAGCCGCCGCGAATTTCTCGGTCGGACCATTCGCGGCGGAGCCCTGTTTGCTGCTTCCTCGGTCCTCGGAAAAGAGGCTTCCTCACCTGAAGAACGGACTAAGTCTCAACAGACCGATTTAACTCAAGACCGGTCTCGGCCGGCTGGCGCAACCACCGCTGATCTTTTGGTCGAGAAGTTAGTTGAATGGGGTGTACAGGTGGTTTTCGGCCTCCCCGGCGATAAGATTGCGCACGTCATGGACGCAATCCGGCGGCGCCAAGACGAAATTCGCTTCATCCTGGTCCGTCATGAAGAAGGTGCTGCTTTTATGGCGGGTGGTTACGCGAAGGTTACGGGTAAGTTGGGCGTTTGCCTCAGCACAGCAGGCCCGGGAGCAGTGCACCTACTCAACGGGCTTTACGATGCCAAATTCGATGGAGCTCCGGTCTTGGCCATCACCGGCGCGCCGCCTCGCGCGCTATTGGGCACCCGATTTACGCAGGGCGTGGATACGATCAGCCTGTATGAAGACCTCACGAGCGGAGTTTACAACGAACTGATTACCAGTCCGTACCATTTGCTTTTGGTCGCGGACACTGCGCGCCGCGCTGCCCTCGCGTATCGAGGGGTAGCTCATCTCAGTTTTCCTATCGATGTACAAACCAAACGGCTTGCTGATGACGACGAATCGCTTGGCGCGGATGTGCAGCCGGCCTCGGCGTCGAGTTGGGTGCCACAGGTCGAGGCGCCCGCACCCGATGCGGTCCGGGCAGCCGCCGATTTGCTCAACGCCGGACGCCGTACCGTCCTTCTGGTTGGTCAAGGTGCACTCGGGGCGACCAAGGAGGTAGAGGCCGTCGCAGCCCGCCGGGCCGCGCCGGTGGCCAAAGCGTTTCTTGGTAAAGCGGTCATTTCCGACTCTTTTCCGTACTCCACGGGCGGCATCGGAGAGTTTGGCACCACGGCTTCATCCGCAGCCATGCGGGGCTGTGATACTTTGCTCATCGCCGGCTCAACTATGCCCTGGTTACACTACTACCCCAAGCCCGGACAGGCTCGCATTGTGCAAATCGACCGTGACCCGACGCGCCTCGGGCTGCGTGCCGCCGTTGATGTTGCCATCGTGGGCGACGTGCGTCGGACGCTGGCGGATTTGCTGCCGCTCTTAGAGCCGCAAACAGATCGCACTTTTCTTGAACAGATCCAAGCCAAGATGAGCGAATGGAATGAGGGATTGCATCGGATCGAGACGAGTTCAAAACTGCCGCTCCAACCGCAATTTGTGGCGCGTCAGTTATCAGAGCTGCTCGCTCCCGATGCCATAATTACCTGCGATTGCGGAGCTAACACGTTCTTTGCTGCCCGCCATATCTCCATGGTGACAACCCAGAAACTGGTAGCTGGCGGAAACCTCTCCACCATGGCGTGTGGACTCCCTTTTGTGATCGGCGCACAATTCGCCTATCCGCAGCGGCAGTGCGTCGCCTTCGTGGGGGACGGCGGCTTTACCATGTTGATGGGAGAATTCGCCACCGCAGTAAAGTATAAGCTTCCGATTAAGGTGATCGTGCTGAAAAACGATCACTACTCACGGATAGTTAGCGAGGATCAGACACTCGGTATTCCACCGTTCGGAACTGAGCTACAACCAATTGACTTTGTCCGATTCGCCGAAGCCTGTGGAGGCGCCGGTTTCGCCTGCGCGCGGCCGGAAGAGGTGCGCCCTGCGCTTGAGGCGGCTTGGCGCATCGCGGACCGGCCGGCATTGGTGGAGGCGACGATCGACAACGACGCAGATGTATCTCCGCCGGATGAATACCTTTCGAGAATCTTAAAAGGCACTTCGTTCTCGTCCTCGTCGTCGTCCTCGTCCTCGAATCCGACACGCGGAGCGATGGAGTGATGGAGCGTTGGAGTACTGCGCTAAGTCCGAAACGCACCCGCGTAGCGGGTTCGAGAATCTGAAGCAGTGCAGCGCTAAAGGCACTCGAGTGAGAGCGATACTCGCATTTAGTGCCGCCAACATTACTTGACCGATTTCAGCAAACTCTGCCGCACGGCCTTGATCTCGCGTAGAAGTTTGCGCAGATCCGCAAGAGAAAGGCCACTCGCCGCGAGAATACATTGCGGGATGCCGCGGGCTTTCTTTTGCAGGGCGCGGCCGGCATTCGTCAAGCGAACTCGGACCTGGCGTTCATCGGCAGGATCCCGGTTGCGGCTAAGATACTCGATGGCCTCGAGGCGCTTGAGGAGCGAGGGTACTCGATTCTAGAAAGAGGGTTTCTCCCAGTTCTCCGACGGTTTGGTCGTCTTTGCCCCAAAGGGAGAGCATCACGAGATATTGCGGATAAGTGAGACCGAGCTCGTCGAGAAGCGGCTTGTAGACCCGATTGAAGGCGTGCCCAGCCGAGTAGACGCTATGTAAAAATCCGCTGCAAACAGACAATCGGGATGGTTACCAGCATTTCCCTAGTCCAGGAGATATTACGGTCGAGGTTCGAGACTCGGGACCGGGCCCCGATCCGGAACATCTCAATCAACTTTTCGAAGCCTTTTATACGACGAAACCTCAGGGTCTCGGCATCGGCCTAACGATCAGCCGGACGATTGTGGAAGCTCATGGAGGACGCCTCTGGGCGAAGCCGAACGAGCCACGCGGAGCGGTCTTTCAGTTCTCGTTACCAGTCCGGAGGTTGGTGCGGACATATTCATAGGTGCAGGAGTTCAGGAGTTACAGGGGGAGTCAGGGGGCCACTATTTTGGCTATCCGGTTGCTTCGAGTTCTTGCAGAAGTGGCGGCCGGTGAGACCCGGCCTGCTTGGCGGCGGCTATGAAATTTGTGGTCGATGTCGAACGCTTCGACTTCCTGTAGGCGATACCCACAATGAGCGGCGGGGGCGAAGGACGAAGGGGGCGAAACTTTAGTCGCGGCCCGGCGAAGCAGGTGAGGGCTTGTGACACTAGGGCGACGCCCCGACCCCCCTCGAGTGCAGCGATAAGGCTGGTGGCGCTGTCGAATTCTTCCGCAATTTCTGGCGGGCGATTCAGCGGTGCAAACACGCGGTCAATAATTTCGTGATAATCGGGATACTCGGAAAGCGTGACCGCAAGAAGACGTTCCTTTGCGATTTGTTCCAATCCGACTTTGCGCACGCGCGCCAGTGGATGCGCCGGATGTACGGCCAGACAGAACGGGTAGCGCTGCAGTTCCTCAAAAACCAAGCCGGCTGTGACTTTGATTGATAGCGACTCCAGCAGCGCAACCTGTAATGTTCCGTCGACTAGACCAAGAAGCATTTCTTGAGTCGACAAATCGTGAAGCCCCACCTGTACGCCGGGACTAGACTCGTGGAAATATTTCAGAGCACGCGGAAGAAGTTCCACCGCTAATGAAGGCGCGTAGCCGACCTGAATCTCGCCGCGCTGTCCACTGCCAACGATTTTCGCCGTTTGCACCGCATCGTCCACTCGCTGCAGTGCCGCGCGCGCCTCCGGTAAGAACGCTCGCCCGGCATCGGTCAGCCGCAATGCTTTGGCGCTGTGCTCGAACAGGGCAACGCCAAGTTCGTCTTCGAGATCCCGAATTTGGCGGCTCAATGGAGGTTGCGAGACATGCAGCTTCGCTGCCGCGCGAGTTATATTTTGCAATTCCGCAACAGCAACGAAGTAGCGCAGATGGCGGAGTTCCATTTCGGCAGCATATCTGACGGGTATGGTTAGCCAAGCAACAAAGTAATTTTCCCTTTCATCGGCGGGGGCTAGTTCTTTCCTTAGGACAGTCGTCCCAAAGCAGCGGGCGTCGGCTATTGCCGGCACGGTCGAACGTTAGTTCAAATGGATAGCTAGTTGGTTGTAGAAAAGAAACAATGAGTCGATACCACAAACTCTATACTCCGAAAGACAGCGCTATTTGTCTTCATCGATCACCAACCGCAAATGACATTTGGCGTAAGGCGATACTAAATTTCGTAAGTTCGGGATACCGTACCGTGTCGACAGGTTCAACTTTAGTGCGTAAGTCTCTGCTGTAGAGGCACTAACCGTGCGTTAGAAATGCTTGGCACGCAATGTGATGAGCGCGTTCTACACATAGCTAAACCCCAGAAGCATCGTCGCAGGGCAGACCCTGCCACCAAAAAGTTTAAATTATCAGAACTACTAATAAATCGCAGACTATGAGCCAATACCATAAACTATACACCCCGGAAGACAGCGCTATTGTCTTCATCGATCACCAACCACAAATGACATTTGGCGTTGCCAGTATTGACCGAGCTTTGCTCATCAATAATGTGACGCTGCTTGCCAAAGTCGCCAAGGAATTCGGCGTCCCAGTAGTCCTCACCGCCGTCGAAACGGAATCCTTTAGCGGTTATGTTTGGCCTCAACTTCTCAACGTTTTTCCAGGACAACCCGTCATTGAGCGAAGTTCCATGAATTCCTGGGATGAGCCCGGGTTCCGGGCAGCGATCGAGGCTACCGGTAAAAAGAATATCCTCTTGTGCGGCCTCTGGACCGAGGTCTGCGTGACCTGGCCAGCGATCGAGATGCTCGGCGCCGGATATAACATTTACGTGGTTGAAGATTGTTGTGGGGCGACTTCCCCGGCGGCTCACGAAGCTGCTTTGTCGCGAATGGTGCAAGCGGGCGCAGTCCGACTGACGACGATTCCGGCATTACTCGAATGGCAGAGGGATTGGGCCAAGCGCGAACACTACAATCAGTTGATGGATCTATTGAAGCCGCAGGCCGGCGCCTACGGGGTCGGCGTGGAATACGCCTACACCATGGTTCACCACGCTCCGCAATCGGCTGCGAAACCGCAAATCGTGCCGAAGAAAGCTGCTCACTAGCATTCACCGAGAGCTTTCATGAAGCAGATTGCTGACCTTATCCTGCAAAATGGGCGAATCACGACGCTCGATTCACAGTACCCTTCGGCTACCGAGGTTGTGATTGTTGGCGACAAAATTGCCGGAGTCGACAATTCCGCAGAATTCGAGCGAGGGCCGCAGACGAAAGTCGTCGACCTAAAAGGACGAAGAGTGATTCCTGGTCTCTATGATTCGCATCTGCACGTCATTCGCGGCGGTCTAAATTACAATATGGAGCTGCGTTGGGAGGGGGTACCTTCATTGTCCCTCGCTTTGGAGATGCTGCGTGCGCAAGCTGCCAGAACACCTGCACCCCAATGGGTGCGGGTGGTGGGGGGATGGACTGAATTTCAGTTCGTTGAGCGGAGAATGCCAACCTTGGAGGAGATCAACGCCGCCGCACCGGATACACCGGTCTTCGTTCTCCATTTGTACTGTCGGGCCTTGCTCAATCGTGCGGCACTGAAGGCGTGCGGCTATACGAAAGATACGCCCAATCCACCGGGAGGCGAGATCATACGGGACAAGGCTGGTAATCCGACCGGTATGTTGGTCGCCCGTCCCAATGCAGCGATCCTCTACGCCACGCTCGCCAAGGGGCCGAAACTTCCACCAGAATACCAGTATAATTCCACCCGGCATTTCATGCGGGAGCTCAACCGTCTCGGAGTAACCAGTGTATGCGACGCAGGAGGCGGATTTCAGAATTATCCAGAAGACTACGAGATCATCCAACAACTTCATCAGCGCGGTGAGATGACGGTTCGCATCGCTTACAATCTTTTCACCCAAAAACCAGGCGGTGAGTTAGAAGATTTTGTGCGCTGGTCGAAGGTCGTTAAGCCGGGCCAAGGTGACGACATGTTCCGATGCAATGGAGCGGGGGAAATGTTAGTTTTCTCGGCGGCAGATTTCGAGGACTTCTTGGAGCCACGCCCTGACCTTCCGGAAAAACTTGAGAGCGAGTTAGAGCGCGTTGTTCGCTTTCTGGCCGAAAATCGATGGCCGTTCCGGATCCACGCGACCTACGAGGAATCGATCGACCGTTTCTTGAACATCTATGAAAGGGTTAATCACGATGTGCCTCTCGATGGGCTGCATTGGTTCTTCGATCATTGCGAGACGATATCGGATCGCAACATCGAGCGAGTGAAAGCACTCGGAGGCGGGATCGCCATTCAACATCGGATGGCGTTCCAAGGGGAATACTTCGTCGATCGCTATGGTGCGAAAGCGGCTCAGCGTACCCCGCCTCTGCGGCGCATGTTGGAAATGGGCGTACCGGTTGGAGCCGGCACTGACGCCACTCGAGTCGCCAGCTACAACCCTTTCGTTTCCCTGTATTGGATGACGGCGGGAAAAACCGTGGGAGGACTTCAGCTTTATCCGAATAACGCATTGCTCTCGCGGGAAGAAGCGTTACGTCTCTACACTCAGGGCAGCACCTGGATGTCTCGGGACGAAGGAAAACGCGGCGCAATCTCGCCGGGTCAACTAGCAGATCTAGCCGTCCTGAGTGACGACTACTTCGCGATTCCCGAAGAGGAAATAAAATCGCTCGAGTCGGTGTTAACTATCGTGGGTGGGAAGGCAGTTTACGCAGCCCAGGAATTTAAACCACTCGATCCAGATGATCTTCCGGTGATGCCAGATTGGTCACCGGTTCGTCACTATCCGGGATATTGGAAACAGGAACACGAGTTGCACATGCATGGCTGTTGTGGGCATGAGCATCATGGAGAGCAGGCGGCTCGACGCAATCCCTCAAATATACCGCAGTGGATGCTTGGACCGCGCGGTCTTCTCGATGGCGGCTGCGAATGTTTTGGCTTCTGAACCCGCCTTCGCCAAGCCTACGGCGCGGCAGGCTACGAAATCACAACCGCGAATTAACACGAATAAGAAACGCGAATGCACACGAATTTGAACCGCCAATCCATCTGTTACGGCGCGGCAGGCAGCGAAAAATTGCAGGCAAAATCCAACCACCTATGAAAAACATCTTTGCAGTTGGCGCATTGCTTCTTGTCTATGCAGCGGCTTTTGCTGCGGATAACACCGCACCGGCCGAAAAGACTTTCGACGGGCCGCATGGCTTGAAGGTTTCAGTCAAAATGGCCGGCCCCTATTCAGAACCGGCCGATCTCCAAATTATCTGTCTCTTCAAACACAAGCCCGACGGTGACACCTACCAGGGAGCCGCCAAAGATACCGATCAGCACTTGCATGGCTTACTCTCCGGGTTGCGAAATCGTGATGAGTTTGTCGGCGAACTCGGAGAAACAATCCTTTTCACCCCGTCCGCAGGCTCAATTCCTGCCAAGCGTTTTATGGTGATTGGGTTGGGCGACGAAAAAGATTTGTCGCTGGATTCACTCCGGGTAGTGGGGCGCATCGCGGCTCGCGAAGCCGTTCGACTTCAGGCCAAGCACGTTGCTTGGGCGCCCGTCATTCGGGATGAAGGCAACAGTACTATCGACGTCGGCGAAGGTGACCGGGTTTTTATCGAGCAAATGCTTTCCGCATATGACACGGAGAAACGTCTCCAGGAGCAGGAACTCGCGCCCAATTTCAGTATAGAGGATATCGTCATTGAAGCGGGACCGACGTTCTTCGAGAGCGCTGCAAAACAAGTCCACGAAGGTATTGAGGCCATGGCTGCGCAAGTGGCTCGGCGCAGCGCCACTCCCTATGCCTCCGCGACGATGCAGTGAAACGAGGGCGGTGGCAAACCGGGAGGGCGCGCGTCCTCGCGCGCCGCGACGACGTGCCATAACCCAAAGATGCATTTCGCCGGTCGTTGGAATACGTGCTCGGCTCCGTTAACGACGGATCGCGAGGGTCCGACGTCGCCGAAGCTGGGAGAAAAGGAACCAGGAAGAGAAGGCTATGTCGGACAGGCAGCGATCCCTCCCGGGCGGTGGGCCGGCATTCAATCTGACAACGAAGGCCGCGAGCGTGACTAACCCACAATTACCATTTGCCCGAATCCTTCGAGACAGCCTGCTCGAGCTGGTCCTGACTTTTCTCATGCTTTTTGGCGTGGTCAGCATCGTCAGGTGGGTAATCGGGCCTTCACTGATTTCTCAAATGGTGCCGGACATCCATGCGGAGCTGTTGATCGTGGGTGTGGCCGTAGGGATCCTGATAGCCGGGCTGATCCTCAGTCCACCGGGAAGGATGAGCGGGGGACACATGAATCCAGCCATCTCTCTTGCGATGTGGCGATTCGGTGTCTTCCCTGGAGTTGGTGTAGTGCCCTATATCATCGCCCAGCTGCTCGGGTCCGTTCTTGGAGGGGTAGCAGCCCGTGTGGTCTGGGGTCCGGTCGTAGCAGCAGGGCCTGTTGCTTACGCGGTGCTACAGCCCGGACCAGGTTGGTCGACCGTGACACTGTTCACGGCGGAGACCGTCAGTATGGCGATCATCGTTCTGCTGGTAGGCTCTTGTCTGGCAGTTCCCCGGCTTGCCCCGCTTGTCCCTTGGATTGTAGGTGGAGCGATCGGAATAGCGATTGCGGTGCTCGGCACCTCCACTGGGGGCAGCGTGAATCCGGCTCGCCAATTTGGGCCGGCTACGCTGTCGAGCCAGACAAATTTTCTTTGGGTGTATTTGCTTGCCCCAATGGTGGGGGCGTTACTTGCCGCATGGCTGCGGGAGATTATTCAACGACATCGAGAGGTACTAACACATAGGCTATGCGGAACTAATCGCGATGGCGGCGCATTATCGGGTTAAAAGACGAGCGAAATGTGTAATGGATATCTCCCGCCCCTTCGGGGCGGACGTTTTTTTCGTCGATACCCGGGGTTAAAACCCCGGGCTGAGTTCTATAGTCCCTTTGGGACAAACCGGAAGGCGTCGGTCTTCCAAGAATCTGCTAAGTCCGGTGAAAGCTTTCGCTAATTTCCCACTGATCTTGAGCGCGTCCGCGTCGCTCGCACTGATCCCAAGCGCAATGGGCGCCCAACCGGCCCTTAATAATTCGTTGTCGGTTCAGGACACTGCGATCCAACCGGAGTCAATCGTTTCGGGCTACCCAGTCTCACCGACTTATACTCTTTTGCGCTACGATGAAGATTATAGCTTCCTGGCCAATCCAGCCAATCGAACTGAGGCCCTGGATCTGATAAAATACATCCCGCTTTTTGACTGGGGTCAATTTTACTTTGTCTCTCTTGGTGGCGATATCCGCGAACAGTATGAGTTTATTGAAAACGATAACTTCGGGTTAGGTTCTGTAAATAACCACGGCTACTGGCTGCAGCGTATCATGCTGCATAACGATTGGCATTTCGGGCCGTTCTTTCGCGCCTTCGTACAACTTAAAACGTCCGAGGAAGAAGGACGGCAACCCGGGCCGCGCCCAATCGATCGAAAACGGCTCGACTTTAGTCAAGCGTTTGTCGATTTCAGTTATCCTCGAACAAATCTGTCGGCGGACACGAGTTGGCTCAAGCTTAGACTCGGGCGACAAGAGATCGATTTTGGGGACGAAAGACTCCTGGCCGTCCGTGAAGGGCCGAATTCTGAACAGAGCTTTGATGGTGCTCGCCTGACTCTTAACTCGCCCCAAGGCCGGGTGGATCTCTTTGCGCTACGGGTTGATGCGGACCGATCCGGTTACTTTGATAACGATCCAGGTTGGAGTAATGAGACCGTCTGGGGTCTGTATTCAACTTTTCCTCTGACGACCAAGTCCACGGCGGCGGCGTTCAATAACATCAGTTTGGACCTGTTTTATATTGGGTTTCAACATAGCGATGCGAGGTTTAATGAAGGTATTGGGGACGAGGTTCGTCATTCAGTCGGTGGACGACTATGGAGAGCGCACCACATCAACGGACTCGATTTTAACCTGTTTGGCGTTTACCAATTTGGAAGCTTCGCTGGGAGGCAGATCAGCGCGTTCAGCGCCGCGATTGATGCCGGGTACAAGCTGTTCAATCTTCCGTGGGCGCCCAGAATCGCTAGCAGTCTGCAGATCTCGAGCGGCGGTGGTAACGGACGGTTGGAGACCTTTAATGCGATGTTTCCGGCGGGTTATTACTATGGCGGGAGCTTGGTGGGACAGATTGGTCCGGCCAACGCGATCATTGTCCAGCCAGAACTCGACTTACACCCTACGGCAACTTTAGGCGTCTATCTGAAGACCTTGTTCGTTTGGCGCGAGGATACCGCTGATGGATTATACAACACACCCGGTGGGGTAATCGTTCCGGGCTCGAGCAACAACCGGCGATACGTCGGGGCATCGCCTGAGCTACTTGTTACCCAGCAAATAGGCAGACATCTGTCCATTTCCCTAAGCTACTATCATTTCTCTCGAGGAGGATTTCTAACCAGCCAGGGGGGAACGAAGGATGTCGATTATTTTTCTACTTGGATGAGCTACACTTTTTAAAGCAGTAGCTTCAAGTTCTGCGCGAATCAAAGCGTTCGGCGTTTGGCGTTCGGCGGGCGAGCAATGTGGGCGTAGCCGGACGATGGCACAGGATGCCGCGAATCCGCGCTGCGACCGAATGGGACCCGCCTCCGCCAAGCCTACGGCGCGGCAGGCTTTATAGGACCTATGGGACCTATGGGTCATCCTATTAGTCCCATCAGTATCTCCAACCCGCTACGCGGGTGCTTTTCGGACTTGGCGCAGTACTCCAACACTCCCACACTCCATCACTCCGCGTGGCCGGATTCGAGGACGAGGACGACGACGAGGACGAGAACGAAGCGCCTTGTGAGTCCTATAGGTCCCATCCGCTCGCAGCGCCAAACGCCAAACGCCGAACGCCACGTTATTTATGGGACAGGACACCAAAAGTAGGATTAATAGATCCGAAGCTCATGAAGATTCCTATTTGGGTCGTCACACTCTTTCTGTTTGTCTGCGACGCGACTCTCTTGTTTGCTCAGAGTTCATCCCCAAGTCCGGCGCAGGCTCATCTGCCCGATCTTAAATCGCATCCAGATTGGCCAAGAGCGAATGAGGCCGATGTTGCCACCATCGAAAGTACGGTGCGAGCGTTCTGTGACGCGATTTCAGCGCCGGCCGGAGGAAAATTGAATCGGGATCGTTTGCGTTCCTTATTCGTGCCCGCAGGACGCATCGTTGCGAGTCGTCCCCCAGGCTCTTCCCGAGCTGCAGATGTGATATTTCTATCGCCCGACGAGTATGCGGATATCTCTGACTCTCAGACCGTTTCCAAGGGATTCTTCGACCGCAATCTGGCTAACCAAATCGAGCGCTTCGGCGTCATGGCGCACGTCTACTCAACCTACGAGTCGCGCTTCGATCCCAACAGTACCAAGCCCGTGGCACGCGGCATCAAATCATTTGAGCTATTAAACAGCGACAACCGTTGGTACATCGTCCAGATGTACTGGGATTCAGAACGGTCCGACAATCCAATTCCTGATCACTATCTGCACGACAGCGTTGAATAGAGGTCGCCCAATTATCTTTCACACAGAAGGCCACAGAGGTAACCGCGAATGGACACCAAGGGACGTAAGAAGAGAAAACGAACCGCAGATTAACGCAGATGGACGCAGATCGGGGTCAATGGCGTAGTCGAAGTCCAAGCCGAAATCTGCGTCCATCTGCGGTTAGGTTTTCCTTGGCGTTCATTTGTGCCTATTCACGGGTGCCTTTGTGGCGTTCTGTGTGAAGACAGAGGAGCAAATGCCATGACTAAAACAGATCTGTCCGCCATTTACGGAGACTATATCGACTGTCTTAATAAGCAGGACTGGCAGAGGCTGGAACAGTTCGTTCACGACGAAGTGTACTACAACGGAAAGCAGATCCGCTTACAAGGCTATCGCAAGATGTTGGAGGGAGATTTCGAGGAAATTCCTAATCTTCGTTTTAATATCCAATTGCTAATTTGCGACCCGCCTTACATAGCAAGCCGGCTGGCATTCAACTGTTCTCCAAAGGGAAACTTCCTTGGCCTCCCGGTAAGCGGGAAGAGAGTTTCTTTTACCGAAAACGTTTTCTACGAATTTCGAGCAGAAAAGATTTACGAAGTGTGGTCGGTAATAGATAAGGCAGCTATCGAAGCGCAGATCTAGGAAGGCAAACTATTTCTCATCGGCGCTCTGCGCGGAGCCACGCGGTCTCGGTGCAATTTGGGGAGGGCGCGCGTCCCCGCGCGCCGCGAGGATGTGCCACAGCCCAGGGCGTATTTTCGTCGGTGATTAAAACAAGTGCTCGGCTTCGTTAACAACGGATCGCGAGGACGCGATCCCTCCCGGCGATGGGCCCGTGGTTACGTATTCGGGGAGGGCGCGCGTCCCCGCGCGCCGCGAGGACGTGCCATTCCTCAAAGGTGTATTTTCGTCGGAGGACGCGATCCCTCCCGGATGTAGGTCCGTATTTGTTAGGAGGACGAGAACGAAGCGCCGAACGCCGAACGCCGAACGCCAAACGCCAAACGTCACGAAACTCGCCGCCAGGACGGTTGCGTAGGGTCCACGAGACGGATGTCCACTGGGCCCTCGCCGAAGACCGCGATGATCACTGGCTCTTTTCCTTCGGCGGGCACACCGTCGTAGTGCCAGGTGCGTGCGTGGCGCAGAACAAATCCTCCGGCGCGAACCGGTACGGCCTGTACGGGAGTGAAGTCCGAGCCGCTGTTGACCCACCACGTTCCGGACAGAACCACGCAGATACGGTCCGTTCTGTAGTTGTGTGGCGCACTGAACCAGCCCGGGTTCCACTTCATCAAGACCAGGTATGGGCCGGGCTTGTTCAGGTCGCCATACATCATTGCCATCTCGCCGCTGCCGGAAGGCAGACCTTCCCACGGCTTAAATTGAATCTCGTTTGGCTGTACGACGAAAGTTTCGTTCGGACTGATTGGGCCGGCTTGGGCTTCCGAACTGGCAAGCTCCAGCAGCAAGCCGGCGATAGGTCCTCCAACCAGGCCGAGTAAGGCAGTACCCAATGCCATTCGGCGAGTAACGTATAAGGCAGACGCGCTTGGGTCTGCGGTGACGGATTGTTGACTATCCTGCAAGGCATGGTTAGTGCGGAGGCTTCCCGGCTTCGTGTTAGCGATCTTGTTGGACATGGAATTCTCTTTTCTAACTTAGAATTCCACTGTTTCACGTTTCCCAGCTAGTACCGCGACGGGTGTTTATTTCCCACTCGAACGGGTAGGGGAGTTCGCCCGATATGTGTCTTGCTGGGCAAATAGGACCAAGGCGAGAAAACCGGCTAAACGCGCACATTGACACGCGCCTTCAGCATCTCCAATCCGCCAAGGCGGATGCTTTTCGGACTTGGCGCAGTACTCCAACACTCCACACTCCCCGCCCGCAACGCTTCGCGTAGCGATGCGGGCGGGCATCACTCCGCGTGCCGGATTCGAGGACGAGGACGACGACGAGGACGAGAACGAAGCACCTTGTGAGCGCTAGACCGTTTGTCGTCGCAATCCTTGGGCTTCGCCCACTTCATAAGCAAACCTCTCGGCTGGAACGGTGTAACGATGGGAGTATGCAAGAGTGGGTAAAATGGGGTCCCAAAACGTCGAAGCTCCGCCGGCAATAAGGGCCAATGAGGCTACGAACAAGATTATACTTATCATCCAAACAGATTATGTATATAATCTATGGTAGTCAAATCAGTTTTCCGTTATGGGCTATTCACAAGATCAGAAAATTAAAACTCATGACCGTATCGTCCGCACCGCCTCCAAACGTTTCCGCGAGAAGGGCCTTGCCGGCGTCGCCATTGCCGATCTGATGAAAGAGATCGGCCTTACCGTTGGCGGCTTTTATAAGCACTTCGATTCCCGCGACGATCTGGTAGCCGAATCAGTCAAGGCCGCCACCGGACCCTTGCAAAAACAATTGTTGGCGGCCGAGTCGGGCGAGGCCGCGTTGACCTACGGTAGCCTGGTCGATTCCTATCTGAGCGAGGCTCATCGTGATCATCCCGGCACCGGATGTCCGGTAAGCGCACTGGCATGCGACATCGCCCGAGGCAGTAAACATATTCGTTCTCTCCTGACCGAAAAGGTCAAAAGCAGTCTCGAGCTGTTTGCAAATTTGCTGCCTCCCGAGGAAAGCGCAGCCCGACGAAAAGCGATCCTCACCGTGTCCGCATTACTTGGGGCCCTTGAGCTGGCGCGGGCGGTGTCGGATCAAACACTGTCCGATGAAATATTGGAATCGACGCGGGAGGCACTGCGACAACTCGTCAGCGGAGACGGCGAAAGCCATGTTACTTATGGGACAGGACACTAGCAACAGGCCGGGTCCTGGGATCAGGTGGCGTGATGGGGCAGGCCAAGCATGTGGCGAGCCTGTGCTGAGGTAGCGATATCGGCGCCGAGCGCCTCAACGATGCCGCGAACCTTTGTGACCATTGCCGCGTTGCTCGACGCGAGCACGCCGCGGGAGAGATAGATGCCGTCCTCGAGACCGACACGGACATGCCCGCCGGCGAGATAGCTCTGGGTCGCCGCGGTGAAGACACTCCGGCCGATGCCGATCGCGGTGAACTGGGCGCCTTGCGGTAACAGGGATCTGGCGTAGAGCACCGTCTCTGGCAACGGCTGAAAGCCATATTTCACACCCATGACGATGGAGCAGAGCGGGGCCGGATCCAGCGTGCTATCCGCGATGAGGTCTTGCAGCAGGGCGATGTCGCCGGAATCAAACAACTCGATCTCCGGTTTCACTCCGGCCTCGCGGATGATGCGCGCCATGCGGCGCACGTTACGCGGCGTGTTGATGACGACCTGGCCGGCGGAATTCATCGTGTTGAGGTCGAGTGTGCAGATGTCGGGCCGCAGCGCTGTGATTGCGCCCTCTACTTGATCGGGGGAATCGGTCGCTTGGCCTCGCCCGGTTGCATGATCAAGCTGTATTCAAGAGTGTACCAGGGCGCCTTCACTTCTGGCGCTGGCGGCGTCTCATTCGCGTTGTGGCGGAGATAGCGGCCAATAAGATCTTTGGTGACACCAAACACCACATCGCTTTCCAGGCGTTCGTCGTCATCGACGAAGACCTGGGTGATCAGTGTCTTGTAGCCTGGCTTGAAGCCGAGGAAATGAAGATGGGCCGGGCGGTAACAGTGGCGCTGCTGGGCACGCAGCATTTCCCCCGTTGGTCCGTGTGTCGGCACAGGGTAGCAGGCAGGCTTGACGGAGCGGAACCAGAATTTCCCGTTTTCATCAGTATAAAACCGCCCCCGCAGATTCATGTCCGCTTGCTCCGGGTCCTGGTTCTCGTAAAAACCGGCGGGCGAAGCCTGCCAGACATCGACCTCTGCCCCCTGGATCGGCTGACCATCGGGATCTGTGACGCGGAGGTTAGCGAATAGCTCGGGACCGGTCGTGGGCGAGCGCACGATGCTACGGCCGTTCGGCGTTTCAGGTGAGTTGTCGCGCCAGAACGGCCCGAGCAAGGCGGCGGCGGTTTCCGTCGGGCCTTTTCCGCCATTGTTCATGAGGACAACAAGGGTGGAGAACCCGACTGCATCGGCGAAGAGAATGCCCTCATTGTGGATGTCAGTGGTGGCCTTGCCGATCCGGTTGAGGAAATCGATCGCAAAATCGTACTCGTCCTGCGTCAGCCGCACCTCGCGGGCGAAAGCGTGCAAGTGGCTTACGAAAGCGGTCATCACCTCCCGCAGGCGTGGGGTCGGAGCGCCCGACATGGCGCGAAGAACGATTTGGGTGACGTCGTCGATATTTTCGATGATACCGTAGGACGGCACGGGCCCCGGCGGGGATGGCATATCTGGTTTCATCGTATACCTCCGATGTTTCGCTAAGGGTGCTGCAAAATAAATGGTGTATCCGTTCGCAACCGCATCCTAGCAGTTAGATAATTTGGATAACATTAACATGCGAGCGCTAAAGTTTTTTGAGACTGGCAGTTTGGATAATCTGCGGGTTGAGGAGGTGGCATCGCCAAAGCCGGCGGCAGGCGAGGCTTTGGTGCAGGTGAAAGCGGCGGCTATCAATCCCAGCGATGTGAAGAACGTGCAGGGCAAGATGCACGAGACCACGGTCCCGCGAATTCCCGGACGCGATTTTGCCGGGATCGTGACTGAGGGGCCGGATGCACTCTTGGGTCAATCCGTGTTCGGTTCTGGTGGGAATCTCGGCTTCGGGCGGGACGGCAGTCACGCGGAGTATGTCGTCGTCCCTGCGACAGGAGTGCTTCCGTTGCCGAAGAACCTGAGTTTTGCTGAAGCCGCGGGAATCGGCGTAGCCTACATCACAGCTTGGGCAGCGGTGGTCAACGCCGCGCAAATCCAGTCGGGAGAGACGGCGTTAATCCTGGGAACGACTGGCGCCGTTGGAAGTGCGGCCGCTCGCATTGCACACAAGTTCGGAGCGCGGGTCATTGGTACTTCCAGAAAAGCCTCGGACATACCCGCTTCCGGTACGCTCCCGGTTGATGATTGGATCAGTCTTGAGGGCGTTGATCTAGCCACCGAAACGAGAAAGCTGACTAACGGCCAGGGAGCCGACGTGTTGTTGGACGTGGTTGGTGGACCCATGTTTGAAAAATGTCTCGCCGCTCTGGCTTTGCGTGGACGCCAAGTGTCGATCAGCTCGGGTTCGCAGCCCCGGGTAAGCTTCAATCTCGTGGATTTTTATCACAACGAATCGAGGCTGCTGGGGGTGGATTCGCTCAAACTCGGTTTCGAGGAGACGGCCGAAATTCTTCGCCAGCTCACCCCGGGGATCGAGTCTGGCATCTTTCCTGCCCCGCGTGCTGAAACCTTTTCATTGGAGGAAGGGCCTCGGGTTTATCGAGACATTGACGAGTCCAAGATCAAAGGTAAACCGATTCTGGTTCCGTGAAGGCCCTTCGTGCTCGTCCTCGTCCTCGTGCTCGAATCCGGCCACGCGGAGTATTGGAGTGATGGAGTATTGAAGCGATGCGCTATCTTGGAGTTGCACCTGATGGAGAAAACACTAGGGAGTCTAATTGAACCATGGATCAAATCGACACTGCATTAGCTCAAGCTGCTCGGAACGTTGTGGAACACTGTCTGGCCATCCAAGCCGGCGAGATCGTCTCTATTGTAACCGACAGCGGTGCTCCCGAGCGGATTGAGATTGCCCGCGCTTTTTGGGAACAAGCTCGAGGCAAAGGAGCAGAGGTGATTTTCGCTGAGATGCTCCCGCGCAAGACCAGCGGTGAGGAACCGCCGGCGCCAATCGCGCAACTCATGGCAGAAAGTAACGTCGTTCTTTGTCCAACGACCAAGTCGCTTTCGCATACCCGAGCGCGCCGGAACGCGTCCGCGCGAGGCGCACGGATGGCTAGCCTGCCAAGCATAACCAAAGAAATGATGATCCGCTGTCTGGCGGCCGATTATGGAAACATTGCTGCTCTCACCAAACGTGTCGCCGAAAAGTTAAGCCGAGGCTCAAAGTTCAAAGTTGAGAGCGAGCTCGGCACCAGCCTTGAACTGGAACGCCAAGGTAGGACTGTGGGCGCCGACACCGGGCTGCTGACCCAACGAGGAGAGTTTGGCAACCTACCGGCGGGTGAGGCTTTCTTCGCACCCATGGAAGGCACGACGAATGGCAAGCTTGTGTTCGATGGATCGGTCGCCGATCTCGGCAAACTAGCGGAGCCGATCGAATTGCAGGTCGAAGGCGGTATTGCCCGGATCGTCTCAACCTCGGCGGCGTCCCAGAGGCTTGAAGGCTATCTCGCTGCCCAAGGGCCCGATGCCTATAACATCGCTGAGTTGGGAGTAGGCACTAACGATCGGGCAATCGTCTCAGGTTATATTCTAGAGGACGAAAAAGTTTTAGGTACTGTCCACATCGCTCTCGGTAACAACGCGGGGATGGGAGGCACTGTAAACGTACCCATTCATCTCGACGGCCTCATCCGGAACGCCACGCTCTTCGTCGATGGTGAACTGGTTCTGGATAAAGGTACGCTCGTCGTTTAGCGAGAACCGGATCGGCGTTCGCACAGGAGGACAGAAAGATCACAGAGAAATCTTTTTGAACAGGAGCTAACAGAGGAAACGGAGGTTAATGCTCCTCCGGATTTTGTCCCGAAGGGACTGAATGAATGCAGGCGTCGTTTCGGTAGACCCCTGGGTCGTGGCTCGCATGGCGATTCCGGCAGTTCGGACAATTAGCAACTAGTAACGGTTAGTCCGTGGTTCTGTTCACTCATTCACTTATGAATACCGCAAAGCTGCCACGAGAGCAGAACCCATATCTACTGACCGGCCGAGGCAAGAAGAAAAAGTGGTTTTTTCTACGTTGGACTTCTGCGGTCAGAAAGGTGCGTTGAGCTCAGCCTGCGAATCTGTGACCGCGATCATCGCCCGCACCGACCACCCGAACAGGGAAGCGTTATCTTGCTGCCGGAGCTTGAAAGCATTCATCTCCGATGAGCGATTGAAGTAGGTATCCGGTGACGAAGGGCGGGCGGCGCCAGTTGAATATATGTATTGACATCGATATAATATGCGTGGATAGGAGTGATATCGATACAGGGAAGTCATGCTGAAAGCCGCTAGTGCGGCTTTCACTTTATCATCTAACCACAATTGAAGTAGCTTTATGCCTACATTGCTCCATCTCGATGCTAGTCCACGCGGCGATTTTTCGATCTCTCGTCAACTTAGCCAAGCAGCGGTAGCTGCCTGGAAAACCAGATATCCCGGTGGAAAAATCATCGAAAGAGATCTCACTAAGACCGAAATGACCTTTGTCGATCTCGACTGGATCATGGGCGCGTTTAGTCCACCGGACCAGGTGGCGGACGATCACAAGAGGGCGTTGGCGATTTCAGACACGCTCATCGCGGAATTATTGGAGGCCGATGAGATCATAGTTGGTACCCCTATGTACAACTTTGGGGTGCCAGCCGTGCTGAAAGCGTGGATCGACCACGTCGTGCGAGCAGGAAAGACTTTCCAATATGGCGCCTCGGGTCCTGAGGGACTGGCCAAAGGTCGAAAAGTGCTAGTGACAATTGCGAGCGGTGGCGTTTATGACAAAGCGTCCGGCATGGAAAGCTATAACTACGTAACGCCTTATCTTCGGCTCATCCTCGGCTTTATTGGGATCACTGATGTAACCTTTGTTCACGCGGGGGGAACGATCCAAGTAGTTCAAGGAAAAGTGTCACTCGAAGAGTTCATCGCGCCGCTGCTTGAGCAGATCAAGGCCGCTGTGTAAAGCGGCCATAGCGGCCATGGCGGCCATCGCGGCGGTCGCGCGTTGCAATTGAGGGAGGGCGCGCGTCCTCGCGCGCCGCGAACAGGTCTGCGTTGTGAAGCTACCTAAAACGTTGGACCTGGTCTCTCGCGGGGCTTCGGTAAAGACGGATCGCGGGGATCCGACGTCGCCAACGCTTGCAAGAAAGACCTGCAGAGAGAAGGCTGTGTCGGACAGGCAGCGATCTCTCCCGGATTCGAGGACGAGAACGAGCGCCTCATCGGCGGGCACCGTACCGTAGGCCGTCTACCAGTAGAGCTACCAAGCGCCGGGCGAGCAATGGATCGCTATCGCCAGCCGGCGAACTGAGGCGCGCGACCGCTTTTAATAGGTCGTCTGGTTCGACGCCGGGGCGCACTTCGCCGGCCGCAACGGCTGCTTCAAGCAAGCTCTGGAGTGCGGGCCGGAGTCGCTTTTGAAAGTAGGCGGGTAAATTGTCATATGCCGGGTCGCCCGAATGCAGAGCTGCTGCCAGTCCGCGTTTTGCGGAAATGAAGTCGACGTAACGCTGCATCCATCGAGCTAGCGCTTCCCCGGGTTCATGTTTGCTCGCCAGGATCGCTGCCGCGTCTGCGCAGCCATCGACCTCACGGCGAAAGACAGCCACGATCAGGTCCGAGCGCTGCGGAAAGTGCCGGTAAACCGTGCCGATGCCGACGCCGGCTTTCTCGGCGATTTCTCGCACCGGAGCATCCACGCCGGACCTTGCGAACACCATCATGGCCGAGCGGAGCAGCGTATCAAAGTTGCGTTGTGCGTCGGCGCGCAGGCGTCGCTTGACGCCATCACGGGCCTCCGAGTCATCCCCTTGTTTTTGCGTCTTCCTTTTCACCGGATCACCGTTTGACAAGCGGAACATTGTTCCGTATAAAGTGGAAGGCTGTTCCGTTTATCCTCTTTAACACAGGTGGACGGTGTTGGCCACACAACGATTTAAAAAAGGAGATTACTATGCAGAACAAACCCGTCGCTCTGATTACCGGGGCAAATCAAGGGATTGGCCTCCAGATCGCAAAGGATCTGGCCGCAAAGAACTTCACTGTCCTGGTCGGCTCGCGGGACTATGCGCGAGGAGAAGAAGCGGTCAAGACGATCGAAGGAGAGGCCCATGCCCTCCAGCTCGACGTGACGGATCAGGCTTCCATCGCTGCCGCGGCGGAGCGCGTCCGGAACGAGTTTGGCCGCCTCGATGTGCTCGTCAACAACGCGGCCATCACGCATACGCGACGGCTGCAGCCGGACGAGACCGTCCAGGACTACGCTAAGTCGACCCGCCCGAGTGTTGTGTCGCTCGATGAAATGCGTGCAGTGTTCGAGACCAACGTATTCGGTGTCATAGCCGTTACCCAGGCACTGCTGCCGCTCCTGCGCGAGGCGCCGGCGGCGCGCATTGTCAACGTGTCGAGCGGCGTTGGCTCGTTGACACGGAACTCGGACCCGGCCTACCCCTACCGCTCGATTTTCGGCCCCGTGTATCCGGCCTCGAAGACGGCTCTCAATTCTATGACCGTCGCCATGGCGATCGAGTTGGAGTCGACCGGGATCAAGGTTAATGCTGCCTGCCCGGGTTACACCAAGACGAAGCTCAACAACTATACGGGCACGCGGAGTGTCGAGGAGGGAGCTCATGAACCCGTGCGCCTCGCGCTCCTAGACGCGAACGGTCCGACCGGCACGTTCTCGAACGAGGACGGACCGCTGCCGTGGTGAGGACAGGAGCTAGGAGCTAGGAGCTAGGAGCTAGGAAGCGCGCATTCAGAATTGCGAACAAAACCGGGAGCTGTAAGCGCGGCCTGATGAGTCCCGACAATCTTATAACGCCCATCGTGCCATGTCGCTTGTGCTGACCTAGCCCCAGCGCCTCTCCTAGCTCCTAGATTCTAGCTCCTATCTCCTTTAGCCATCTGAGCGATCTCTTTTTCGAATGGATCAGTGGTGAACGCCCGGACCTCAACGGTCTGTCCAACGTCTAGTCCAGGACATCCTTTAGCCGTCTCCACCGCTTCCTCTAAACTGGTTGCTTGAATAACAAAGAAGCCTGCAACCGCTTCTTTCGATTCGGCAAACGGCCCATCGATCACCATATTCCTGCTCGCCAGGGTTTTTCCGTTGGTCTCGAGAGGGCCACCGCTTTTCAACTTGCCCTCTCTGACTAGTTGGTCGGCCCAGGCTGTGAATCGATTCATGCTTTCTTCGATCACCTCAGGAGCCAGGCCTTGGTACCAAGCGTTATTGCGGAACAATAATAGGTATTCTGAAGCGGGCGGATTTGCGCTCATAGGTCTATCGGCTGGTTTTTCAGCAGGAATCGCTTGCTGAGAGACCCCGAATGATCCCGCTAAGGATTGCGGTAATCACCGATTGTGAATGATTGGTACTCAGATGCGGTACTAGTCTTACGGACAGCACCTTCCAATCTTGGCGTACAACCGCATCTTTTCGAGCATGCAATTCGCTATTGTCGCGAGAGAACTTAACTGTTGCATATTAGCTCGCGTGAAACGCTTCGGCTTTCTGTGCACAATACACAGCGCACCGACAGCAACTCGATCCTGCGCGAAGAGGGGAACGCCAGCATAAAATCGGACATCTTCTCTGAATCCCGGATGGTTTCTCCATTGCTGGTCCCGTCTGGCGTCCTGAATTACAACTGGCATGCGCAGGGCGGCAACATGCGCGCAAATAGAACAGTCGAGAGGCATCTCGGATTTTGAACAGCCGTAGTGGGACGCGAACCACTGGCGATTACGATCGATGAGCGTAATCATTGCGCGATCCGTACGAAAACTAGCTGCGGCGAACTCAGTAAGGGCGTGGAAAGCCCCGGGCACAAGGGAGTCGAGGATCTCGTACTCCTGCAGGGCCTGATAGCTTCGCTCTGCCGCCTCCAGAATCGTGGCGTCGTCACATGGATAAGTGCAATAAGACAGCTCCAGAGCAGGCTTGCCAAATTCGCCACCAGGGCGATTGGAAAAACGAATTTCGTTACCGTCTAAATCTAGGGCGCAAAAGTTTAGAACTCCGAACGGTTTACTAGTCAGCTGCCCTCTCAGGCGCATGCCCCGCGTCCTCAGTCGATCATAAAGAAAAGCGGCATCCGGGCAGAATAAGGTGACTGAAGAGCGCTCAAGGTCGGGCCGGGTCGTTTCTTTCAAGGTTACGCGCATTTCTCCTAAGGCTAGCTCCAAGGCGTTAGGGCTCTGCCGGATCCACTCGAAGCCCAACCCTCGCACGTAATAATCGGCCGAGTCGGTGAGGCTACTAACCAATAACTCGCCAGCAACTGCGGCGTTCTGACTTTCAAACTTAGCCCAATTTGAGAAAGATAACTCTTGTTTCGACGGCATCGCCATAGGAGAACCGCAGTGAGCGTAAGATATCCAATCGAATTTAAAACACTTTTTGGTGACGCCGCCATATCCAACGGTACTCACTATAATCCCAGGAATCACTGTAAGAAGACCCGTGCCTGAGCCGGCTTCGGTCCGCTCGGAAAGCGCCACCGACTCGGCAGTTCCATCACTGATCACTCCCGCACGCATCGCTAAGCGAAGCATTGCGGGCGCGGCCATCACTCTGGGGCGTTTATGGTGTGTCCAGTCTTTTGCCGCTAACCTGATCGTCGTCGCTGTCCCTCACGTTCCAATTCTGATCCAAGAATTCGACGTGACACCCCTTCGAGATAAAGTCGTTCCCTGACTCGGACAAGGTCAAAGTGCTGCTGACTCGCATGTATCCGTTCACTGCGCCTTCCTTCAAGAGAACCGCATAGAAAGTCAGTTTGAAATCTCTGTTGCCCGCTTGAGCCCATCGCCCGAACCCAGGACCGCGTTGATCTGCCAGGCCGGCGACATCAATCTTGCTATTGCCAGTCGTGGTAAAACTGCCGTCCCCGCCGAAAATGGCTAAACTTAGTAAAGGCGGTGGTGCTACCCCGCCAGCCTCTATCTTTACTTCCCACACGCCCGTTAATGTCTTTCCCTCGGTTGACTGAGCGAACATCGTGATCGGATTGGTCAAGAACAGAAGAGCTAACCAAATCAGAGGCTTCCTGAGTCTCATATTTTCTTAGCAGAAATAGACCGAACACTGCTTCGGGCAAATAGCCACTCCGCGCGAATTGGAAAGGACCACTTACAGGTTTCAAGTTACAGATTTCAATATTTGACATCTGTATAAACTAGGGCTATTAGCGGGGCAAAGCATAAATGAGTAAACCACGAATGAATACTTCCAAGCTTGGCGGTCAGTTCACCTTTTCTGGTACGTCGCTCACCGTTCGGCCCATGGGCTACGGCGCCATGCAGCTAGCCGGACGCGATGGAAACAAACTCGTCTGGGGTCCGCCCCGCGATATCGACGGCGCCATTGCCGTGTTGCGTGAGGTGGTGGCCAGTGGTGTCAACCATATCGATACCAGTGATTTTTATGGTCCGCATATCACAAACCAGCTTATCCGGCGCGCGCTCCATCCGTACCCGGAAGATCTGGTGATCGTCACCAAAGTCAGCGCCCGCCGGGGTGCAGATGGCTCTTGGATTCCGGCCATGTCACCCGAAGAGCTGACTCAGGCGGTGCATGATAATTTGCGCAATCTCGGGCTCGACGCGCTCGATGTGGTGAACCTGCGGAGCATGTTCGACGTGCATGGACCGGCCGAGGGATCGTTGGAGGGGCCGTTGAGCACGCTGGCCGAGCTCCAACAGAAGGGCTTCATTCGTCACATCGGTCTGAGCAACGTTACCCGGAAACAAATCGAAGACGCGCGAAGAATGGTCGAAATTGTTTGCGTGCAGAATGCGTACAACGTTGCTCACCGAGCCGACGATCCGTTGATAGACGAACTAGAAAAACAGGGCATCGCTTACGTGCCGTTCTTTCCGCTCGGTGGCTTTAACCCCTTGCAGTCGTCGGCCTTATCCGACGTGGCTCAGAGCCTCAACGTGACGCCGATGCAAGTTGCTCTTGCTTGGTTGTTGCAGCGTTCCTCGAATATGCTGTTAATACCGGGCACCTCATCGGTGGAACATCTGCGGGAGAACCTCGCAGCTGCTGAATTAACGCTTCCACCCGATGCTTTGACGGTGTTAGATCAGCTCGCTAACCAGACCGAAGCGGCGCAACCTTGAGTTCGAATCGTTCAACAATTCTCACTCGCGACCGCATTGTGGCCACCGCCGAGGATGTGTTGCGGCGGTTCGGCCCGGAAAAAGCCACGGTGGTCGATGTGGCGCGGGCGCTTGGCGTGAGCCACGCCGCTGTTTACCGGCACGTAAAGACCAAAGCGGAACTTCGGGATCTGGTCGTTCAGCGTTGGGTAGACGAGACGATGCCTCCGCTCCGGGCGGTCGTAGCCCGGCCGGGTCCGGCGCCGAAGCGTCTTCGCCAACTCTTCGATACCTTGATTAGCATCAAACGAAGGCGGGCAGCAGCTGATCCCCAGCTCTTCAGCGCTTACCGATTGCTCTCGGCCGGAGCTCAATCCATCGTCGCCGCTCACGTGGACGAACTAGTCCAGTTGGGGGCGGCGATCATTAACTCCGGAGTTGAAGAAGGTACCTTTCGCCAGGTCGATCCGGTGGCAGCGAGTCAGGCGATCCTGTTTGCAACGTTTCCGTTCCATCACCCAGCCCACGCCATGGAGTGGACTAATCCAAAGCTCGACAGTGTGTATGAAGATATCTGGCGTTTACTCATGGAAGGGTTGAGCCTGGAAAAGAACCTTCGGGTAGCAAAGAGAAAAATTAGCTCTAACCGATTTCAGTAAAGATCGCCTCCGGTATGCGATGAGGCGTTGTAGAATGTTTTCACCGCATCGTAACCCTTAAACAGCTTTCGGGTGATGTTCGGATTGCTGCCGCCGTAGAGGGATTGATCCACGCTACTAGTGACACCGAACCCGGCCTCATCATAATAGCTGCCGGCGAGAGAACCACCCATGAATTCACCATTCGGGCCACCTTGCTGAACACTGGGGTTGTTGGCTTTGTAATATTCATCCGACCATATAAAAACAAATCCGCCCACGCACACTTGGGCCGATTTCGCGCCGATATTGGCGGTAATTGCATTCCATACTGAGGTCAGGAAGTCCGCGACAGGTAGGGCATCGTAATAAGGATTGCCGGCGCCCATTTGGCTTTTCGGCACATCATCAAGATTTTTGATGGGCAATACGCATTCTGTCCCGTAGTTGGGGGGAGCAGGCCTGGTGGTGTGAGGCGTGCCCCATTCGCCGATGATCAAGGGCTTTATCACACCTAATGAATTCATTACCTGCGCGTACTGGATAAAAGGCGAGCCGCTGCCGGTCCCGCCAAAATATGGACCGCGATAGATGTTGATGGTCCATGCGTCAATATTCTTGAGTTTGCCCGACTGTTCGCCCTTTACGATGGCCGGCCAACTTGCTTCCGGCGTGAAGTTGTCGTTGGTCGCAGTCGTGAGGAACGGTTTCTTGCCCTGGCTGAGACCAGCGGCGTTCGCTGCATCGATCAATTTTCCGAAATTGGTCCAAAACTGCGCGTTGCCGGTTACGCCATCGTAGATCTCATTGCCAATCATGTAACCAACAACCGCCGGGTGCGTGACCGTGCTCTTTACGAGTTTTTCGTACGCCGTGATGTAACCGTCTAAACCCGATCCGCCGTCCCTGATCACGCCGCCCTGGGTGTAGGAAAACATCATCACATAAATGGGTTCGTTTCCGCCATGGTAGCAGTAGTCGAGAAATTGTTTCCAATTCCCGGCTGTGCCGGGGTTTCCCGCGTTAAGGTCAGGATTCCCGGCATACAACTTGATCATGTTGACGCCGGCCGCACGCATGTTATCGACGTCGGATTTCCAAACGTTCTTGTAATAGGGTATGAAATAATCGCCGTAAGGCATAAACTTTGGCTCCGCGCCAGTCGGAACGGGCGCGTAGTTCATCCCTTTAATGGCAAAAAGCTTTCCGTCGATCTTCAGGACGAATCCGGATGTCGTAACCGTGGTGTCGGTTTTTATGCTTTCTCCGTATGCGCTGATGACGAAGAAACCGAGCAGAATTGCAACACTCGCGCAGCAAGATGTCGTAATGGCGATCCACGTCCTCGAGGTCCCTCGAATTGGGTGACTCATAAATAATGCGGGTTAGGGGGGGTGGTTAACTGCGGGGCCGCCGTTTTACGTGGGGGCGGAATCGCTGTCAAGCATATATATTGCAAACATGGAATTTATAGGCGTTCGATTGCTTTTTTCAGGGAAGCAACATCCTTGGCGCGAGGCGTTAATGAAAATTGCCAGGCAGGAAAACGCGGCGCTATTGGTTTGCGTTCAATCAACGCTGTACGGCAAAGACATATCAACCATTGCTCCAAACGGCGAGTCTGCTTTGTTAACTAACGGCGGTACAGTTGCGAATGGTGAGACGTTAACGATTATTCAGATCCGGGAGTAGCCTCGGTTAGCGAAAGGGCAAAGAAAAAAGGATTCACAGAAGATCGCTAAGAACACAAAGGAAAACTGATCGCGAATGACGAAGTTCTGGCTGCTCAGCTTGGTGTTGGCTTACGGTTTGGCCCACTCGGTCTACAGCGAATCGGTCCCTGCGGATTTACATCCGGACCCGAAGCTCAGTCCGCGTGATGTGGTTGAGTTCCAATTGGCGGCGCTGCGCGCGAACGACGTTCCCACCGCTGACGCTGGAATTGAAAAGACGTTCCGGTTTGCCTCTCCTGAGAACAAAGCAGCGGTCGGGCCTCTTGAGCATTTCACCGGCATTGTACATGGGCCACAGTATTCTTCGCTTATAAATGCCCCCGAAAGCTCGGTACTCAAAGTGGCTATCCAAGACACTAGGGCCCGTGTACTCGTGCGGGTTATGAGTGCGGGCGGATCCAAGGTATACTATGTCTTTATCCTCTCGAAGCAGACAAAAGGCGACTACATCAACTGCTGGATGACAGACGGAGTCTTGCCACTAGATGAAACCGAGAAAAGCGACGAACCGGGAACAGCAATTTAATCGGATTCGTACGCCAGCTCGACTGCTACCGTCACTGATTTTAACTTGTTTGCGTCCTCGGTCGGCAAAGTGAGCTCATGCCACGCATCGATCGGGGAATTGGGCGGAATCATGTTAAATGATCCTTCTTCGTCCGGGCAACATATCCACCGGGTCTCGGTTTTGATGGGTTTACGGTTCTGGTCAAAATAGGTGAACTGAAGCTTGAATGCCCGGATCCAAACTTCAGTACTGGCCGTCCAGTGCATCCGGATCAATTGATGGTCGTCTCTGGTATCGTTGGTCACTTCAGTGACCCTCGCATGAACCTGATTTGCTACGTTGTAATAGTTGGCTTGGTCGCTATCTAGTTCAGCTGCAACCTCGTCGGTAGCTTCTTGTATCCGTCCTGCGTCTTCGTCAGTGCTATTCTTGGGGACGACAGTGACAGCGGATAAGAGAGGGACAATCGCGGTGGCGCTCAGCAACGCGATCAGGACGTTTCTCATAGAAGAAAAATCTCACGCAAAGACGCAAAGACGCAAAGGTAAGACGGGGGAAAAGTGATTGGTGATGGGAGAGCGTAGACCATTTCAAAACTAACGCCTAGTGTCCTGTCCCATAAGTAACATGGCTTTCGCCGTCGGTCAGTTGGCTGTTTTTCAAGGCGCGAGCGAAGTGCCCATATCTGGTTCATACGGGTCGAGCGAGCAACGCGGAAAAACAGCCAACTGGCCACGGCCCGGAGGGTTGCGATGAAAATGGGCCGGCGGCTGCGTTGCTCGTCGGTTACGTATCGATCTAGATATGCGCCCTCCTCGCGCCTTGCCGGCGGCCCATTTTGATCGCAACGAAAGCCACGTTATTTATGGGACAGGACACTAGCATCTCTCCAATGCGGCTCCTCTCCTGCCCGGCTCCGCGACTACCGATCACCTTTCACCTCTCTTAACCTTTGCGCCTTTGCGTCTTTGCGTGAGATTTCTCTGTGCCTTTTAGCAGCTAATCCGGTTTTCAAACTTATGGGCATCGAACCCTTCACTATCCCTTTCTCGCAACCGGCAGTGGACGATCTCCGTGATCGATTACGGCGAACACGTTGGCCGGATGAAATCCCAGGAGCCAATTGGGAGTATGGGGTGAACTTAAGCTTTCTGCGGCAGATCTGCGAATACTGGCGAGACCGTTTCGATTGGAAGGCTCAGGTCGAAAGATTCTCAGCGTTTCATCATTATCGGTACTCGTCAGAAGATCTTGGGATCCACTTCATTTATGAACGGGGTAAAGGCCCCGCGCCGATCCCGTTGATCCTGACCCATGGGTGGCCTGGATCATTTGTTGAGATGATGCGCATCATTCCATTGTTGACAGACCCGGCCAGCTACGGCGGGAGGTCGTCAGATGCGTTTGACGTGGTGATTCCGTCGCTACCCGGCTACGGGTTTTCCGACCGGCCAGCTGTTACCGGTGTGAATGTGTTTCGCGTTGCTGAGTTGTGGACGGGTCTTATGAACGAACTCGGGTATAAGCGTTTTGCCGCCCAGGGAGGGGACCTGGGTGCTGGGGTGAGCACGGCCCTGGGACTGCGTCACCCTGATCGCGATCATGGCTCTTCATCTGAACTACATTCCCGGTTCTTACCGGCCGTTTCTGGAGCCGAGCGCAAAACTCACTTCAGCAGAAGAAGAGTTCTTTAAAGTGCTAGGCCACTGGGCGGATGAACGGGGCGCTTACTCCCATGTTCAGCGAACACGACCGCAAACGGCCGCTTACGGGCTGAACGATTCCCCGGCCGGGTTGGCCGCCTGGATTCTGGAAAAGTTCCGTGAGTGGTCCGATTGCGACGGTGACGTTTACCGCAGATTTACACCGGACGAACTCTTAGCGAATATAACACTCTATTGGATGACGCAGACGATTCACTCCTCGTTCCGCCTGTATTTTGAGGGCAGAAAAGCTCCGCTCCAGTTCGGTAAAGGGGAATTCATCCATGCGCCCACAGCTGTCGCCCATTTTCCCAAAGAACTGCCTTTCCCTCCTCGGGGCTGGATCGAGCGTGGGTACAACGTGCAGCATTGGACCGAGATGCCTTGCGGAGGCCATTTCGCGGCCGCAGAAGAGCCGGAGCTTCTGGCCGAAGATCTTCGGGCATCCTTTCGCCGGTTTCGGTGAAGGCGGCCCATTTTGATCGCAACGAAAGCCACGTTATTTATGGGACAGGACACTAATGTTCTTAAGCGTCCTTGTGCCAGATTTGGCGGGCAGAGGTTTGGTCTGGTTCTGCGCCGAGCTTTAGGCTGTAAGCAACCTCTATGGTGTTGCCGTCATCTGTCAGCGCCCTTTTGATAATCAGTTGGCCGTCTTTACCCTGTTTGGTTCTGATCTGATGAGTCTCGACGAGTTGTCTTTTGTCCTTGGACCAAGTCGTTTTAGCGTTGACGGAAGTCGCTCCCAAGAGTTGTAGGGCGCTTGTGTCACTGCGTCCGTCGAGGTAAAGGGTCTGATTAAAAGCGAAGGCAGGTCCGCGGGCTTCTATCGTCAGCACGTCGTCACTTTGACGCAAGATGGCCTTAAGCTTGGTCCAGGCGGCGTATTTTCGGTCGATGAAACTGGCTCCGAGGTGGCTCATCAGCGTGTCGAGTGAACTTGACGCTCTCAAGTCCAGGGTCCAGTTGCCGCTGAAATTGGGTTTGTCCGATTCAGCCGGCTTGGGTGCAGCGGAAGTGTGTAGTGGGCCGAAAACAACGAGCCAGGCGATAGCGGACAGCGAGCTGAGCAGGAGGTACCTCATCACAGGGGGACTTCTCTTCTATCTGATGTGCTAGTGAAAGTAAATGCGCGATTTCACGGCAAAGACAAGCCGCGGATGGACTTAGATATTGCGCAGATAGACTCACGCGAAGGCCTCCTATTGTTCGATAACCAGGTCGAGATGGAGACAACGTGCGTCGAAGTGCTTTAAGAGTTCCTTCGCCCTTGGGGCGACATGGGCCGCCTCATAGTCGTCGCCGGCGAACCTGCGAATAGCGTCGACGGAAGAGAAACGGGTTATGGTCACAAATTCGATTTCGTCTCCGACATTGCGCCGGAGAACGGACACGCCGTGGTAACCGTCGATTTCTTTAAGAGGAGGCAGAAAAGTGGAACGAAGAAACTCTTCGTAGAGATCTGCGTTCTGCTCGTTGGCGGCCCAGCCGCGCCAAAGTCTCGCGATCATTAGAGGAAGCTAGCCGCGAGCAGGGTAGAAGACAAACGAGTGGGGGGTTGGAGCGGTGGAGTAGTGAAGTGTTGGAGCGTTGGAGCGTTGGAGTATTGGGTGGCGCGGATCGACCGAACGAGCGCGCGGAGCTTTCGCCGTCGGCCAGTTGGCTGTTTTTCAAGGCGCGAGCGAAGCGCCCATATCTGGTTCATACGGGTCGAGCGAGCAACGAGGAAAAACAGCCAACTGGCCACGGCCCGGAGGGTTGCGATGAAAATGGGCCGGCGGCTGCGTTGCTCGTAGGTTACGTATCGATCAAGATATGCGCCCTCTACCGCCAGTCCGGCTCGGACCGCCTTGCCGGCGGCCCATTTTGATCGCAACGAAAGCCATGTTATTTATGGGACAGCACACTAGGTTACTGCTAACGCTCTTAGTAATCTCGTAAGGTTAACCCGCCCCATTTGACCCTCTCGCTTTGTTTGCAAAACTGGTCGCAGAAGTCTTTGGCTCAGACCGAGTTTTGGGTATCGTCGGTTGTTAGCATCACCTCCAGGATTCAGTAGCTACTCGTATGGATACGCGCCTTAACCTCCGACGGGCGGATCTGCCCGCATACATGGTTAGTTATTGCTGTGGCCCGTTGCTGGTTGTCTGCAACCTCCTTCTGATAGTGGTCCCAGCGACGAGAGCCGCTAACCAGTTGCCTGCAGTCACGGTTACCGGTCGAGTCACACCCACTCCCACGCCCCATGGCGACGAGCCTCAGCGAGTCGCGCGAGTCGCTCCTCAGCGCGCCGTGGCGCCGAGTTCTCCTAGATGGCGGAGTACGATGCGGTGGGTTTCGGCCGCAAAAGCTTTCAGGTCGGGGTTAGAGCCGCCGATGCTTTCCTGTTGGAATGCGGCGCCATCAATATGATGGATCTGTTCCATCGCGTGCAGGTAGGCAGCATCGAATGCCGCTCCGGATAACGCGCTTAGTTTATCGAGACGCGCCTGAAACTCGGCGTTGAGCGCAGTGGGGAATTCCATGCCGTTGGCTTCCATGATCGATTTTAGTTTGTTGCCCACCAGGGTGTGATCATGTTCCTCTGTGTTGGCTTGATCCTGGAGGTCCTGGGTTGTGGCTTTAGTTTCAGCAACCTTGGCCAGTTCGATTTCAAACATTCCACCTTGGGAAACCTTGGCGACAAACGCTTTATCGGCCGCAGAAAAAGTATTGTCCGCGTAACTCGTGGATGCAGCGGCCACCAGCAGCATGCTGCTGAACGCACAGAAATAAAAACGGGAACGGGTCATTGAAAACGTACTAGAATGATTCGCGATCATACGAAATGAGGGAATAAGTTAGGGGTTAAGGGTCGGGTTCTGATTTTACTTTTACAACACACTGGAAAACGATGTTCGTAATGGGAGGCAGGTAGCTCGCCGAGACTCGCCAATAGCAAATAGAAAATAGCAAATAGCAAAGGGGCCCTCGAGCTATCCAACGCGGTTTAGCGATCGCATTTGCTATTTGCTATCTGCTATTTGCTATTCGACGAGCCTCAGCGAGTTGATCTCAGGCGAGATCGAAACGATCTAGGTTCATCACCTTTGTCCAGGCAGCTACGAAGTCCTGCACGAACTTTTGCTGGGCATCGCCGCTTCCATAGACTTCGGCAAGAGCACGGAGTTGCGAGTTCGATCCAAAGACGAGGTCAACCACCGTGGCGGTCCACTTAAGGTCGCCTGTGCTGCGATCCCGTCCCTCCAGCACGCCTTCTTTGGAAGACTTTTGCCACTTCGTGCGCATGTCGAGTAAGTTGACAAAGAAGTCATTCGTAAGGGTCTCAGGCCGTTTGGTGAAGACACCGTACTGGGTATGGCCATAGTTCGCGCCCAACGCTCGTAAGCCGCCGATCAAGACCGTCATTTCGGGAGCGGTCAAGGTCAGCAATTGAGCCTTGTCGATCAGCAAGTTGGCGGCGTAACCCTCAAGTCCGGCGCGGACATAGTTGCGGAAGCCGTCCGCCCGTGGTTCCAGCACGGCAAACGACTCAACGTCGGTCTGCTGCTGCGAAGCATCGGTGCGGCCCGGCGCGAACGGAACTTTAACGTCGTGACCGGCTTTCTTCGCTGCGGCCTCAACGCCGGCCGAGCCAGCGAGTACGATAAGATCGGCTAGAGAGATCTTCTTACCGCCGTTCTGCGCGGAATTGAACTCTTTCTGAATCGCTTGGAGCTTGGCGATCACCTGCGCCAGCTCTGCGGGCTGGTTCACTTCCCAGTCCTTCTGCGGAGCGAGACTGATCCGGGCGCCGTTGGCACCACCGCGTTTGTCACCGCCGCGGAAGGTGGAAGCCGAAGTCCAGGCCGTGGTAACTAGCTGTGAGACGGACAAGCCGGACGCGAGAACCTTGGCCTTCAGCACTTCGACGTCCTTATCATTGACCAGCGCATGATCAACTGCCGGAACCGGGTCCTGCCAGATCAGTTCTTCCGCCGGCACCAGCGGGCCGAGGTAGCGGGCACGCGGCCCCAAGTCGCGATGCGTCAGCTTGAACCAGGCGCGAGCGAAGGCATCTGCCAACTGGTCAGGATTTTCGTAGAAACGCCGAGAAATCTTTTCATAGACCGGGTCAAAGCGCAGCGAGAGGTCGGTAGTCAACATCGCCGGCGCGTGGCGTTTAGACGCGTCATGTGCGTCCGGCACCGTCACGGAGTCACCCTTCGGCTTCCATTGATAGGCGCCGGCGGGGCTTTTGGTCAGTTCCCAGTCATAGGTAAACAGGTGTCTAAAGAAGTCGTTACTCCACTTCGTCGGCGTCGTACTCCAGGTCACTTCGAGGCCGCTGGTTAACGCATCCGCTCCCTTGCCCGTGCGATAGCCGTATTTCCACCCAAGACCTTGCTCCTCAACGGGAGCACTCTCAGGCTCAGGTCCGACCTCAGCGTTGGGGCCCGCACCGTGAGTCTTGCCGAAGCTGTGGCCGCCTGCAATCAGGGCAACGGTTTCTTCGTCATTCATCGCCATACGAGCGAAAGTCACACGAATATCGTGGGCCGCTGCCACTGGATCAGGTTTACCTTCTGGGCCTTCCGGATTGACATAAATCAAACCCATGGTGGTGGCAGCGAGCGGATTTTCGAGATCGCGTTCGCCGGAGTAGCGTTTGTCGGTGCCCAGCCAGGTGGTCTCGGAACCCCAATAAACGTCCTGATCCGGTTCCCAAACATCCGGACGTCCGCCCGCGAACCCGAAGGTCTTAAAGCCCATCGTTTCCAAGGCCACGTTGCCGGTGAGGATTATCAGATCGGCCCAGGAAATCTTCCGGCCGTACTTCTGCTTGATTGGCCACAGCAGCCTGCGCGCTTTGTCGAGGCTGACATTGTCGGGCCAACTATTGAGGGGCGCGAAACGTTGCTGGCCTCTGCCGGCCCCGCCGCGACCGTCACCGATGCGGTAAGTGCCTGCACTGTGCCACGCCATACGAATGAACAACCCCCCGTAGTGCCCGAAGTCAGCCGGCCACCAGTCCTGGGAATCCGTCATCAAGGTCTTGAGGTCCTGAATCACCGCATCCAGATCAAGGGTTTTGAACTCTTCTGCGTAATTGAATTCCTCGCCCAGCGGATTCGACAGCGAGGAGTGCTGATGCAGAATTCCCAGATTCAGTTGTTCCGGCCACCAGTCTCGGTTCGACGTTCCTGCGCCATTGGCGTGATGGAACGGACACTTCGCTTCGGTTTGAGTCTCTTTTTCCTGTGCCATATATAATCCTTCAGTTTCAGGTGACGTATCACACAAGCCGCGGCTTACCAATCGCTCGAACGAGCGATTCGCATTTGTCTTACTACCCGCGATGTACCATCAGGGAATCCCACTGTTCCAATACATATTTCCCATTGGGACTATAGGCGTTACCTATCGAAGTTCATGGATCCTAAGGCGTACCAGAGGACCAGCGGAGGGACGCGGCATTCACGCTTGCTATGCCGAGTGCGCTGCGACCTAAGAATGAGCGCAGCGTTTTCTTGTGCCACAACCGCGACGCCCCGACTAATGTGCTACGGCGCTTGAGGTTGCACGTTTGCCGGTCTGGTCACGCGATCCAGGGCGCCACACCAATGCGGCTCCCCTCCGTCCTCGGCCATGGATGACGACGGATCAATAGACCGACCGAACTGCCCTATCTCGCGCTTTTTTTTGGGGTCAGGCCTTCCTCGAGGTAGGATTTCAGCACCAAAGCACTATTGTGGTCGGTGTCATGCGCGCTGTACAAGAGCGTGATGTCGCCCTGTTGAGCGGCGTCGAACAATGGTTGGCAGGCAGCCCGGTTACCGGCCAGCTCGGCCCGGTACCGGCGTTGGAATTCTTTCCATTTGGCGGGATCATGGCTGAACCACTGACGCAGCTCGGTACTAGGCGCTACCTGTTTGCACCAGGCTGTCATATGTAAGGCTTCCTTTTTCATCCCGCGCGGCCAAAGACGTTCCACAAGGAATCGAGAACCGTCCTCTTTCGCAGGCGGGTCATAGACTCGTTTAATGCTGATCATAAGCTTTACTCTTGGTTGGCATTTCAGGTCTGCCGCACGGCCACGAATCGCTAGCGCCGCCTTGGTTAGTGCACTGCCAGAACTTCTCAGCGCCCTAAAGCAGCTCAAACCCGGTGGGGCCGCAGGGTTCAGATCGGGGAGGGCGCGCGTCCCCGCGCGCCGCGAAGATGTGCCACGACCCAAAGGCTTATCTACGTTTCGCATTCGCAACATGTCCTCGCCTTCGGTAACAACAGATCGCGAGGACGCGATCCCTCCCTAACGGTGGGCCTGGCTCAATCCAGGGACGAAGTGGCTTTCACCCTCAACCTTCCATCATAAGAACAACGCGGAAGCGAACCTTGCCGCTGTGCATTTGCTCATAGGCTTCCTTGACGCTGCTAAGAGGAAATTTCTCGATCATGGGATGCACATCGCTCAGCGCACTGAATTCTAAGGTGTCCTGAGAATCGTGGGCGGAGCCGGAATACCAGCCCGAGATTCTCCGGCGGCCCATCAATAACGGAAACATGCCCACGGTGAGCGGATCGTTGGGCGCAGCCGGAATCAAGAGATTGCCATCTATGCCCAATCCAGCAACCACGTCGGAGATCGCCTTAGCGTTGGGAGCGGTCGCCAGGATCACACGCGCGCCGCCGAGCTTCTGCAATTCAGCCACCGTATCGAGAGCCGCCGAATCGATGTAATGATGCGCACCGAGTTTTCTCGCGAGCGGTTCCTTGTCCGCGCCACGTCCGAGCGCCACGGTTTTGAACCCCATTTTGCGAGCGTATTGAATACCAAGATGGCCGAGGCCGCCAATCCCCTGCACAGCAACGACGTCGCCGGGACGCGCGCCGGAGTGACGCAAGGCGTTAAAGACCGTCACACCCGCGCACATGAATGGTCCAGCTTCTTCGGCCGGTACCTGGTCCGGAATGGCCGCGAGTGCTTCCTGCGGTGCGATCACGTATTCGGCGTAGCCCCCATCGTAGTCGATCCCAGTTATCTTGCGATTAACACACATGGTGAAGTCGCCACGCCGGCATTCCTCACAAACGAAGTCGTGGCCGCCATGCCAGCCGACGCCAACGCGATCGCCAGTTTTCCAGTTCGTGACTCCGGCCCCAGGAGCGTCAACGCGGCCAGCAATTTCGTGCCCTGGCACCCGCGGATACTGCAGGCCCGGCCAGAAACCATCTTTGACTATCGCATCGCTGTGACAAATGCCACAGGCTTCCACCTTTATTCGCACCTGGCCGGCGCTTGGTTCGGGAATATCCCGTTCAACCAACTCAAAATCGCCGCCTGCTTTGCTAATCTGCGCCACTGTCATTTTCGTTTTCATAAGGCTTAGCTTTTCAACCGTGCTATCTAAGGGTTTGAGAGAAGAGATCGAGTCAACTACTTCATCTTCATCTTGGATCAGCGTGGGGACCAGTCATTTAAGCGGGTAGATCACCATGATATGTTTTACTGCATCGCGATGAAGGACGGCGTCCCAAAAAATAAGTTTGGCAACTCTGACCATCGTCCTCCGCCGATGTTCGTCGCAGATCACCTTGGTCTGGATTTCCTCAACTCGATTGGGACCCCAGTAGAAGTGGTTGTTGAGTGGATTGCCAATGGAGAGGACCTTTTGGCCTGGCTGCTGGAAGCGAAGCTTATCGACTCGACCCAAGTGGAGGTTATCCGGGCAAACTCATTCCCGGGGGAACTCAACGAAGTGGCGGCCCAAGCGCGTGCCTTACGCGAATGGTTTCGCGGCTTTGTTCTCTCACGCAAGGGACGTCCCTTGACCGCCAAAGTATTGAGTCAGCTGGAACCGTTAAATCGGGTACTGGAGCGCGACGAAGGTTACGGAGCAATTGTCCCTAGATCTGCTGGTCGCGAGAAGCCGCCAGCTTCGTCTGGGTTCGAGTTGCGGCGTCTGCGGCGCTGGGTCACACCGAACGCCTTACTTCTGCCGATCGCGGAGGCGCTGGCTGATCTGGTCTGCTCGGAAGATTTCTCTCTGGTGAAAGGATGCGAGGGCAAAATCTGTACCTTCTTATTTCTCGACCGCACGAACGGACGTGCCAGACGTTGGTGCAGCATGGCGGTCTGTGGTAACCGGGCAAAACAGGAAGCTCATCGGCAACGCGCCGTAAAGAGACGCAAATCGCCAGCTAGATCGGGAATGAACACGAAAGCGAAAAGAAAGACTTCAACCGCAGATTAATCCGCCGCCGCTTCGCTATGGCGCGACACAGGCGCAGATGTACGCAGATAGGATGCTCGTCGCGCTAATCGATAGAGCGAAACCGGTCGTTGGATCGACGAACGCCGGAAAACGGTAAAGATCCGCAGATTACACAAATTGCGCAGAATTCGCTCAGGGGCTGAGTTAGCACCGCGAGTTAAAGGAGAACGTGTCGCTATGACAGACGTATTTTTATCGCCAGGCCATATCAAAGGTCAGAACGAAATCTGCGTTTATTTGCACCTGTCGCGCCAAAGCGAAGCGGCGGCGGATTCATCTGCGGTTGGGTTTGAGTTTCTTTGTTTTCGTGGTCCCAGAGGCGATCTCTGTAACATTTTTCGGGCCAATAACTGTGTTAATATCATGTAAGAGGTTATTAGACATTAGTGGGCGGGGACGAAAATTCGTAGGTACCAAAATTCGAACCACGGTCACTTTGGATTGAGTCAATGCTCGGCTAGATCTGCGGAGCATACGGATCAATCGAGTTAACTTTGGCATGAAAGATGTTGGTGGATTCATGCGTGAAGATGAACCTAATAACCTGTAGAAGATTTCGAGAAAGGTTATTGACTGGTCTATCTGGAGCGAGGAGAAGTACCGCTGAGATGAAAACGAATGTGGCTACTGAGCTCCTAAGAACAGGATTTCTGAAAAGAGTTGTTCCGGCTGACCGGCGTGGGCGTTTCGGCGACACCAGGGAGGCTCAGACCGTTGTTCGCTCGCACAACTGAATCCACTGAACAAACCACCATGAATACATCGAACCTTCCAACCATCGGGCTCCACACTGTCGAGGCCGACGGAATCAAGATCTTTTACCGAGAGGCAGGACCGGTTGACGGTCCCGTGCTTTTGTTGCTGCACGGTTACCCCACGTCTTCACACATGTTTCGGCATGTGATGCCGCGGTTGGCGTCCTCGTTCCGGTTGATTGCGCCGGATCTCCCCGGCTTTGGGTTTACCGAGGTGCCGGCTGCGCGGCAATACCAGTACACCTTCGACGATCTCGGGGTCACGATTAACGCGTTTGTGGAGGCGCTGAACCTGAAGCGCTATGCTATCTACGTGTTCGATTACGGCGCGCCAACCGGCTTTCGCCTTGCTATGGCTCATCCCGAACGGGTTGCTGCGATCATATCGCAGAACGGAAATGGTTATGTGGAGGGCCTGGGCGACGCTTGGGATCCAATCAAGAAATACTGGAAGGATCCGAGTCCCGCCAATCGCGAAGTGCTTCGCCAGTTTGTCGGTTTCGAGGGAACGAAGTGGCAGTACGTCCATGGAGTGAGCGATCCATTGTTGGTTGAGCCGGAGGCATACTGGCTGGATACGGCTCTGCTACAGCGTCCTGGTAACGTCGAAATTCAACTCGACCTTTTCCTGGACTACGCCAGCAATGTAAAGTTGTACTCAACATTCCAGGAATACTTCCGTGAATATCAACCGCCGCTGCTGGCCGCCTGGGGAAAAAACGATCCGTTCTTTATTCCGCCTGGCGCCGAGGCATTTCGCCGAGATATCCCGTCTGCAAAAGTAGTCTTTTACGACACGGGCCATTTCGCGCTGGAAACCCATGTACAGGAGATATCCGATGAAATTCGCTCGTTCTTAAGCGAGCTAGTCCAGACCGGGAAGTTCTAAGCTTCTGTTTCTGTGCGATTCAGTGATCGCCTCATTGGCGTGACTCAGCTGGCCGGTCTCTCGGTATGCCGGTTCTTGGGTCTATTTCGGTGAAAAATCGGCTGGTTATCGAGCGGGTTGTTTCCGAGTTGTATGAACCCGTGTACCGGTTCGCCTTGTCCTTGACCCACAGCGAAGATGACGCGGCGGATCTCACCCAAGAGGCCTTCTTAAACCTCTGCCAGCGAAACGAGCAAGTGCGGGAACCCGACAAAATCAAGTCCTGGTTATTTACTACCCTTCGTAGAGCAGTTTTTCAGACGGTGCGCAGACGGCGTTCGCATCGTGAGGTTGAGCTGAACGCAAATGACCAGCCGCAGTCGAGGGATGATCCAACCGGAACGCTGCCCGTGGATTCCCGTGTGATCCTATGTGCACTATCCGAGCTGGGGGAGGATTATCGGACTGTGCTGGAATTGTTTTATGTCGCGGACCTCTCGTACAGGGAAATATCAACCACCCTGCAAATACCGATTGGGACGGTCATGTTTCGGCTGTCACGTGCTAAAGAGCAACTGAGAGGCGTTTTAACGAGTGTAGAAGCGCGCCGGCAGATCAGCTGATTTCCGAAGCCGTCGGTGTTTTGTCAGCTTGAAAGCAGGTTATGGGCGGCTTTGACCAATAACTATACGGAACAGCTCGCAAAGGTTATTTCGATTTGTGTTGGGTTGTGAAAACTAATGAGTCGACAAGCTTAGACAAGACTTTGTCCATGTCGGTTCGGAGACACAGTAGACGAAAGTCCGTAAGTACGAACCGTCGTACGAGTCGGAGCATGGCATCTTGGAGGCATAATCATCTGATACCCAGGCAAAATCGAGCCCGAGGGTATAAGTTGGCATGTAATCTGTTGAAGGTTTCTCAGTTTGACACGGATAGAGTAACTGTACCAAGTATAATGGAAAAGTTACTAAAAGAACGATCGATAACGATTCACAGCGACCGTGCTGGCCACCGGAACCCGTATGAAAACCCCGTTGACATGCGAAGGCGGCGGCGGTCTGGAGCTGGCGAGCGTGTTGTGATTCAGTTTCAGCCTACAACGGAATAAAGAGTAAACAGAATATGAGTGCATTTTCTAACAAAGCGACGGTAGTTCTCGTCCACGGGGCATGGGCGGATGGCAGCAGTTGGAGTCGGGTTGTGCTGCCTTTGCTGAACGACGGTCTGGAGGTGATATGCGCGCCGATCCCGCTAACGTCTCTATCCGAAGATATTGCGGCCTTAGATCGGGTTCTAGAGCGCACTGAAGGTCCAGTATTGCTGGCTGCGCACGCGTATGCCGGTGCGGTAATCGCGGGAACAAAAAACGAGCGAGTCAAATCGTTGGTGTATATCGCAGCGCTCGCTCCGGATGAGGGCGAGAGCGTGTCTGACGTATTCTTTCGCGAGCCGCCTCATCCACAGGCTCCTCACGTGCAGCCGGATGCGCACGGTTTGATTTGGATGCCAGACTCGGGGTTTCTGAACGCCTTTGCCCAAAATGCTTCGAAGGAGGTGAAGGCTATAAATACCGCGGTGCAAAGGCCGTTGTCTGTCCGTTGCATTCAAGAGCCATCCCCGAAGCCAGGTTGGAGATCGAAGCCTTCCTGGTTCCTGATCGCGACTGAAGACCGTATGATAAATCCAAAGACTCAGCAGTTCATGGCTGAACGTATGTCCGCCAAGATCAGGGTGAGAGCGGTCGATCATACTCCGCTCCAGACAGCGCCCGAAGAAGTAGTTGATATCATCCGAGAAGCCGCCGGCGAAACGCTGATCTCTTAGTCGGCCCGGAACATCGGTCAGCGAAATAAAGGAAAAGCAAGAATGAAAGAGGCAGTTGCGATAGTCACGGGTGCGAGTCAGGGAATTGGCCGGGCCACAGCGATGCGCCTGGCGAAGGATTTCTCGGGAGTGGTTCTTGCCGCTCGCAATGCGGAAGCGCTCCGGGAAGTTGCGGCTGAGATTAAGGAGAGTGGAGCTGAATCGCTGAGCGCCGCGCTTGATTTACGGACCAAGGAGTCCGCTGAGAATTTAGTGAACCAAACGCTTGCTCGGTTTGGAAGGATCGATGCCCTGGTCAACATCGCTGGGGCAGTACCACAGATCGGTCTCTTCGAGATGACGGACGAGCAGTGGCAAGACGGCATGGAGTTAAAGTTCCATGGGGCTCGCCGGTTGACGATCTCAGCTTGGGACGCTCTTAGAGCCTCACAAGGGTCGGTCGTTCTGATGTCCGGGAGTGCGGCTTTAGATCCGAAACCTGGCTTTGCTGCTGTGGCCGCCATCAACGCCGCCATCATTGCCATGGCCAAGGCGTTTGCCGAGCAAGGCATAAAGGACGGGGTGCAAGTTAATAGCCTTGTCCCGGGGCCAGTAATGACTCACCGCCGGAAGACTTTTATGGAAAAATGGGCGCCGGCCCATGGAATGACAGTTGAGGAAGCCACGAAGAAGTTTCCCGCGGAGATAGGTATTAGCCGTTATGGCGCGCCAGAAGAGGTCGCTGACTTAATCGCCTTTCTGGTGTCTCCGGCGGCGAAATGGCTGACCGGAACTTCAGTCCGCATCGACGGTGGGGAGATTAAAGGGATTTGAGATTACTGGCAGTACTCCATCGCTTCGTTCTCGTCCTCGTCGTCGTCCTTCCGACTTCGCCAACGCCTGGTTGTGGAGCGCGCCTCGCTTGCGAGGCCGACTTCGGGAGGTAGGTAACATAGAGCGTGGGCTTCGTCGGACAGGCTGTTCTCGAGTGCGGGCTTGCGGATCATGGAGTACTGGAGTGTTGGAGTATTGCACTGGGCTGTCGTTGATCGACTATCCGCGGGTGCGGTGTTACACACAATGTAATGCCGAACATGGAGATCCTTCTCACTTGTACCGTCTCTCTCCTGGCCGCGATTGTTGGCGGATGGATTGCCGGAAGATACGCCCTTCGCGCACAGAACCAAGCGGCAGAACATCAGCGCCGGAGAGATCTAGAGGGGGAGCGTCGGGCGGTTAACAGCATCCTTCAGGCGATCGGAACCGAACTAACCGTCCTAAAGCACGACTTCTTAGACAGATTGCAGCAAGCCGACGACGCGCAAGAGTTGGCTTTTCAGATTCGCGGACCGTTATCGAGGAATTATTTCGCCGTTTTCGAATCGAATGCTGCGATGCTTGGAAAAATCGAGGACCGAGTTTTGCGGGAGAACATTATCCGTACGTACGGGTCTGCCAAAAGGCTATTTGACCATTTAAACTACTATTCCCGACAAAGTGATACCGGAGAAAACGCCAAACTGGAGGAGTTAGAGCAGAAGATAAGAGTTCAGATTGCAGCGATTCAAACAATGGTATCGGACGTGCAGAAAATGACCCTAAAATATCCCGTTTAAGAAAACCGGCGTCATACCCGTTCCCAAAGGGAATTGCGTTCCCAGAGGGAATTAATGTCTTCTGGGGAGGCCTTCGCCTTCAAAGGGATACCCGCCGTCTTCCCAATCCGCGATGCCTCCCGGATAGTGCAACACATTTTTGAAACCGTGTTCGACGAACTGGTGATAGACCAGAACGCTGGCTGTGCAACCAGGGTTGGAGCAGTAGACGATCAGTTCCACCTTCGGGTTGAGCGTCTGAAAAAACGCTTTTTCGAACCGAATCGAACCCGGGATTCGCTTTTCGCGAAACATCCACTCGTCCAGACAATTCACCAGCGTGAATTCGTCTCTTCGGTCGATCTTCTGCTTCAGCTCCTCGCGATTGATGGTATTCATAGGCCTAATCTCCTGTCCCATTAATAGCATCGCTTTCGTTGCGATCAAAATGGGCGGTAGGGCGAGGCTCCCGTACGACCTTGAACTCTCTGCAGGGGAAATGACCTGGCCGAATCCCAAGGTGTGCGACCGTTCTTCGCGTGCCGAGCCGTGGGTTGCGCCACCCGCGGCTCGGCAGCCTAGTTTTCAATATTGTGTATTCCCCTAATGCACATTAATAATCGCGCTTCAGACTGTTAATCTTTGCTTCAAAGAATGAAAGACGCGCGCTCCACGCTGACGAACTACCTGGTAAATAAAGAAGACTCTCGGGTGCGGCCCTTCAGGTCCGGGGTAGGGAGAAAAATCGGTCGGCGAGAAAGACGCATTCGCGGTTGGTTCGCCACCTGCGCTTTGTTTCTGCTCTGCTGGGGCGTTCCGGTTCACGCGGGATGGCTAAAACCGGACATCGATTACTCGAATTACCAAACACCCTTGGCGGATCAGGTCGTGAACCGGATTAGGGCCAAGATCTTAGCTCGCCTGGGACCGGGAGAGAGCCGGCAAGACCGCTATTTCATCATTCCTTTCGCTTACCAGGACAGAAACCATAGGCCCGACTCTTCGCACTCCTTCATCTCGGTGATCCGCGTGTTCGCCGATCAAAAGGAACCCAAGTACACCCCGGGATTAAGACGAGGGAAGGATACGAACCGAAAATTTGAGGCATTTACCATTAGCTGGGTACCGCACGATTTCCTCACGAATACGCACCTCTGCGTGTTCGATCGACTTGGCAGCCGCATCTTTCCGAGCCTGGAGACATGTTCGCCCGTCGCCGGAAGAAACTGCAACCTGTTTGAGACACTAAAGCTAGCGGTGAACGAGAAAGTTGCAGTGGGAATGTGGGGACCTTACGAGATCAAGAAAGTGGGGTTTGATCTTGGAGTGAGAAGGAAACAGCTGCTCGACGAAGGAAAAATCCGCTATATAGCCGATGACCGTCTTTACCGTAAGGACGGGGTGGCCATCAATTGTTTCCATGCGATGGGGAACCTGGAACAGCTTTATCCTAATGGCGGATTTTTAGGTTCAGGTTGGCAGATGTGGGGGATTGATGGGACAGCTAGAATTCTGATCGAGTATACTAAGGCTGCTCGTTACACTGGCCTGATTCTCGAGCCGGTCGATTATAAGAAAGATCTCTACGGATTCGTGTACGCACCAGCACCCAATAGCTTTGGTGTTTATAATCCGTTCCGCAACGCCACTGCGTATCATGATTAGTTCGTGTCCAGGAGGGACGATAGGATAGTAGCGACTCGAGTGTGGAGCTAGCACCTGGCAGACGCGCACCCAGGGGTTCGTTCTCGTTCTTTCGTCGTCGTCCTCGATGAGCGTGTGAGCAGTATCGATGTCGCAAACCCAGGCGTGTTCGCGAAGATTGCATCGCAGGCAATTCGAAAACGTTCGGAGAAAACGCTCGCTCATCGAGGACGAGGACGACGACGAGGACGAGAACGATTCCGGCCAAAACGCCCGTCCTAGCTCCTAGATTCTAGCTCCACTGTCAGTCCTCCCAGGGAAGGCCAACATAATTTTCGGCCAACGCGGTGGCTGCGGCAGAGGACGTTGTCAGATAATCTAACTCTGCTAACTGGCGTTTATATTCGAACGCATCATTATGATCGAACCGGTGCATCAGGCTGGTCATCCACCAGGAAAACCTCTGTGCTTTCCATACTCTTCGCAGACAACGGTTAGAATAGGAATCCAATAGAGAGCTCTGGCCTTTTTGGTAGAAACTGACCAGAGCTCGGGCTAACAACCAAACATCACCGACGGCAAGATTCATACCCTTAGCGCCGGTGGGCGGAACTACATGAGCGGCATCGCCCGCCAGAAATAAACGGCCGTATTGCATCGGTTCGGCAACAAAGCTTCTCATCGGGGTCACACTCTTCTGAAGAATCGCTCCGCGCCGGACGCGTTTGTCTCCGGGAAACGCGAGGCGCTTTTCGAGGTTCTCCCAGATCCGGTCATCGGACCACAGCGATAAATCTTCATCCGGGCGGCACTGAAGGTAAAGCCGGGTAATTTTCGGCGATCGCATGCTGAAAAGCGAAAACCCGTCCTCATGATTTGCGTAGATCAGTTCTTCCCAGCTCGGCGCCGCTTCCGCCAATATGCCCAACCAGGCAAACGGATAAGTCTTCTCAAAGAAGGTTAGTGTCCCGTGCGGAACTGCTGTTCGCGACACGCCGTGAAACCCATCGCAACCGGCGATCCAATCACAAGTGATCTCCTGGTTCTGTCCTTGATAACGAAAACTGACTCTGGGTTGGTTGGTCGCGGTCCCGTGGAGAGCAACCTCCGTCACCTCGAAGAAAATCTGGCCGCCGCGACTAATGCGGGCTGCGATCAGATCTTTTACCACTTCGTGTTGCCCGTAAACCATGATTGCCTTCCCCGTAAGACTCGTGAAATCAATCCGGTGAAGCCGACCGGAAAACCCCAGGTTAATTCCTCCATGCGGCATCGCTTCTTTTTTCATTCGGTCTCCAATCCCACAGTCAGACAGGAGCTGCGCTGTCCCATGCTCGAGCACACCCGCCCGGATGCGCGACTCAACGTACGAGCGGCTTTTATCTTCCAAGACGATCGATTCTACGTTCTCCAGCGAAAGCAGGTGGGAGAGTAGTAGTCCTGCAGGTCCGGCTCCAATGATCGCGACTTGTGTGCGCATACGCCAGCTCGCCTGAGGCTCGCTGCCGAAATAGCAAATAGCAAATAGCAGATAGCAAAAGAGGCGCCCGAACTATCGGGCGCTGGTTGGCGGATCAATTTGCTATTTGCTATCTGCTATTTGCTATTCGGGGACGAGCTTCGGGTAAGTAGTGAAACATGTTATCAGTAGGTATTATCTAGAGTCTGGCGCCGCCGAGTCGGTCGGACCCAATCTCTCTGCGATCACTTCTTCAGCAGCGTGAATTGCTGCGTTCGCGCCGGGTAACCCGCAATAGATGCCGGCGTGAAGCAGAAGTTCGCGGATTTCTTCAACGATTACCCCGTTATTTAGGGCCGCTCGAATATGCATCCGAAACTCTGGTTCGCGATTAAGAGCCACTAACATTGCGAGCGTGATCAGGCTGCGTTCGCGGCGAGTTAACCCTGGCCTTTCCCAGATCTCGCCCCAGGCATACCGGGTAATAAACTCCTGGAACGGCCGGTTAAAGTCGGTCAGTTTCGCGTCCGCACGCCGAACATGCTCATTTCCGAGAACCGCGCGCCTGGTCTTTCGGCCTTGGTTGTAACGCTTTTTTTCGTCCACGTTAATGATCCTTCAATAGAAAATCCAAGACGGCGCTGGCGAAGCCACGGTTATGCATGCTTCTTCTCCGGATCGGGTCGCTGGGACGTTAGGCGCAACACCCGGTTAATAAACTCATCCGCAGCGCCAAGCGCGTTCTCGGGAAGAAAGATCCGGTCAAGTGAATTTTGATCCAGCCATTTGGTGATGCTCGGATCCTGTACCAGGACCTCATGCAAATGCAGCTCTTTCTGCTTGGCGCGTTGGCAGGCCAGCTTGATCACGCGATCGGCTTCCGGTTTGCCGACATACTGCGCCAGGCGAACCGAAACGTCTTCAGCATAAACCAACCCGTGCGTCGCATCGATATTCTCGCGCATTCGAGCTGCATCAATTTTTAAGCCGGAGAAAAGAGCATTCGCATTTTGAACAGCTCCGCCGGTTAAACGGAGCATTTCGGTCAGCGGCCCCCATTCGCTATGCCAATGACCAACGGCTCGTTCATGTTCCTGCACCATCGAAGCCGCCATCGTAGCCAGCAGCCCTGGAATCCGGGTGCAGGCGGCGATGATCATTGTCGGCGCGATCGGATTTCTCTTGTGCGGCATGGCTGAAGAACCGCCCTTGCCCTCGCCGCCTTCTTCAACTAACTCGCCGACCTCGGTCTGCATCAACAGCGCGGCGTCCATTGCAATCTTGTTCAGGCAGCCGGCCAGCATAGCCAGGCTCGCTGCAATCTCGAGTAACCGATCACGGGCTGTGTGCCATGTGATGACGGGTTCGGCCAGTCCCAAGCGTTCCGCCAGTCTGGTCAACACCGCTAACCCTCGGTCCCCGCTCGCGGCCAGCGTACCTACGGCGCCGCCGAACTGTAGAACTGTCGCAGACGTGCGCGCTCGCCTGAGATGTTGTCTGCAGCGGATCAGCTGATCGAGCCAGCCGGCGACTTTGAATCCAAAAGAAATTGGGCGGGCCTGCTGGAGCAGGGTCCGGCCTATCATCACGGTTCCCCGGTGTTCGCCTGCGAGGCCCGCCAGCCGGTCCTGCAAACGGCCCAAACCATTGTCTAACACGAACAGTGCCGCCTTGAGCTGCAGCATCTCTGCGCTGTCGATGACATCTTGACTGGTGGCTCCAGCGTGCACATGATGTGCCGCTGCTCCACCGGTTTCGCCAGTTTCGCGCACCAGGGCGGTTAATTCTTTCACCAGGGGAATGGCGGGGTTACCTGCATTTTTGGCTGCGGCGATAATCTTTTGTTGGTCGATTCGGGCCTCGTCGCATACGCGGGTGATCAGACTTGCTTGCTCAGCAGGAATCAATCTAACGTCCGCCTGCGCCTGAGCGAGAGCCGCTTCGAACCGCAACATCGCTCGGATGATCGCTTCATCCGTCAAGAGCGCCTCGATTTCGGAGTCCGTGAATAGTTGATCGAACATAACGGCCGTGAAAGGCTCTCAGAAATCGAAGAAGACGGTTTCACCCGGGCCCTGCAGAATCACGTTCCACACGTAGGAGTTCGGATCGGAAACTTCGGGTCGAGCAAAAAGGGTGGAGCGGCGTGCTGGCTCGATCAATTTCACTATTTCATCGGTGTTATTCCGCTCGTCTCCCAGGAAATAAATCCGCGTAACTAAGCGATCGAGTAATCCCCGCATAAAGATCGACACATTGATATGGGGTGCTTGTGGGACCCCGGTCGACGAAGGCACCGGACCCGGTTTAACGGTGCGGAATATGAAAGTTCCATCCGGGTCTGTTGGACACCGGCCGAAGCCGCTGAACCCTGGTTCGAGCGGTTTATCCTGCTCGTCTTCCGGGTGAACATATTTTCCGAAACTGTTCGCCTGCCAAATCTCAATCACTGCATCCGGCACGGGCAATCGATCCGCATCCAGGATCCGGCCCTGCACTGTGATGATGGTCCCGGCTACACCAGGAACTGTGAGGTCAGTCTGGTAAAGATCCTCAAAACCAATCTCGAAGAATGGACCGACTGTTTGCGAGGCTGCGAGTAGCAGTAGTGCATTGCCCGGAGCGCGATCGGTCATGGGCGGTTCTCCATCGGAGTGGCAAGTCGACCCCGCAATACGATGTCAAATTTGAAACTGAGCGCCTGCTCCGGGATGGTGGTCTGCCAGTCAAAGACCGAGATTAACCGTTGCCGGGCGGCTTCGTCGCGGATGCCGTTGAAAATTGGATCGAAAGGAATCAGCGAATCCCCCGGAAAATACATCTGGGTTACAAGGCGGGTAGCGAAAGCGGGACCAAACAACGAAAAATGAATATGAGCCGGACGCCATGCATTCGGATGATTCCGCCACGGGTACGCGCCTGGCTTAATGGTAAAAAACTGATAGCGGCCTTCGTCATCCGTGATGAGCTGCCCTTTGCCGATAAAATTTGGGTCCAGCGGCGCGTCATGCTGATCGACGCGGTGCCGGTAGCGTCCGGCTGAATTGGCCTGCCAGATTTCAAGCAGCGTATGGGGGAGTGGTCTCCCGTCTTCATCGAGGACTCTGCCCGAGACCAGGATCTTCTGTCCCAGAGGAGGGGCATCGCCGTGCAGGGTTAAATCGGCGCCAGCCTTAAGCTGATGCGCTTGGAAGCGCGGACCGGTGACCTCCGAAAGAGTCTGCGGGATAGGTACCAGCGGCTGGCTGGGCGCACGTTTAACCGAAGAGATATAATCCGGGTGGAGATGGGGTGGGTGAACGCCGAGAACAGGTTTTCGATAGGGACGAAGCGGGGTAAACATGGTCGTAAGCTCGGATGTTCGTTAAACGAACGCCTGTACGATAGCCGCCAAACAGGCTGCGGCGTTCTCTCCTACCTGTCAAACGCGAAATATCGCATACCAATCTGCCTGTGCAGTAGATAATGCACAGGAAATGATCGGCCCAAGATCCGGGAGGGCGCGTGTCCCCGCGCGCTGGGAAGGCGGTGCAACAGATGAGGCGTCGATTAACCCTGGGTTTGGGAGACGCCGGGCTTCGCGAACGGCGGATCGCGAGGATCCGCCGTCGCCTAGATTGCGTCCCATTATTTCCCTGTTCGTGCAGGCTATGGCGGACAGGCAGCGATCCCTCCACGATGGCCGACTACCTCAACCAAGATGGCCGAGACAGGAAGAAATATTCTTGGCGGCTCTCTGTAGAATCGGCAGGAATTGCTGCAAGAGTTCGGTTTTAGACGTACGCGGCGCCTGAGTGCCAATATTGATCGCAGCCACCGCTTTGCCGCCTCTGGAAAAAATCGGTACCGCTAACGAACGCAGGCCTATTTCCAATTCCTGGTCCACTAACGCGTATCCCTGGCGGGCAACAGTCTTCAACTCTTTGCGCAGCAGCTCGGGCTGGCAAATGGTCCGTTCAGTGAACCGGCTGAGGACGGCGATTTTGAAATAGTGTTCGAGCGCTTCCGGCGGCAAGTTAGCCAATAGAGCTCTGCCCATAGAGGTACAGAACGCGGGCAGCCGGCTGCCAATGCCTATGGATACAGACATGATGCGCCGCGTTTGGACCCGAGCGACGTAGACAATGTCCTGGCCATCCAAAACCGATGCCGAGGATGATTCTTTCGTCTCGTGGGTGACTTCTTCGAGGAAACGCTCCGCGATCTTGGGCAATGAAAACGAGGAAAGATAAGCGAACCCAAGATCGAGAATCTTAGCGGTGAGTCGAAAATATTTTCCATCGGTGGTGACATATCCTAGTTGCACCAGCGTGTATAAGAAGCGCCGGACGACAGCGCGCGCCAAGCCGGTTCTCTCTGCGACTTCGCTCAAGGTCAACGCGTCCGGATCACGCAGGCTAGATCGAGCCTGCGGTTTGAGGTCTTGGACACCGAACGCTTTGATGATTTCAATTCCTCTAGCCAGTGAAACGACAAAATCGGGGGTAGCAGCAAAGGATGGAGGAGAGGTCTGCTTGGGCACGTATCTAGAGGTTGTTCTGGATCCCGTAGACCGAGCGGCCGGGCCGTTCGGTATTCGAACTTAGGAACCCCTTTTTCTTAGTTGAACCGGGGGCTCGGAGCAATCGAAAAGCGAGGTCTCCTGGCGCCTTGGCTTGACAACCTGGGCGGCCCGAATACGATTTTCGGACAACTGTTCGTTATACGAACGGTAGCGGCACAGAAAATTTCTTACAGAAGCTAACGAAGCAAACAAAGGGCTAAGGTGACAGGTTTCTGCGCCACTTTTGACCTCTTTCCTTCGTTATCTTCGTTACCTTCTGTAGAGAACCTCTGTCTTGTGGCCTTTGTGATCTTCTGTAAAAAAGATTCTTGGGACGCAAATGCCGACCCGCAAGCATCGACCTGCTTATGACGAAGCCCCATTTTCCGCACCCAATCTCAAGTGGGCGTTACTCATCTCCTGAGTACCATGGCTAAAATCCTCCCACTGGCCGACGCGGTCGCGGAACTAGTCAACGACGGCGATCGGGTGGCTTGCGAAGGATTCACCCACCTAATTCCGTTCACAGCCGGACACGAAATCATCCGGCAACAGAAAAAGAACCTGACCCTGGTCCGTCTGACACCGGACCTCATTTACGATCAAATGATTGGGATGGGGATTGCAGCCAAATTGGTGTTCTCCTGGGGAGGTAATCCGGGCGTGGGTTCTCTTCACCGCCTGCGCGACGCGGTAGAACAACAATGGCCGGCAAAGCTTGAGATCGAAGAGTTCAGCCATGCCGGCATGGTACAAGCCTACAGTGCCGGTGCGGCCGGTTTACCTTTTGGAATTCTCCGCGGATTTACCGGAACGGATCTACCTAAAGTGAATCCGAAGATTAAGTCTATCACCTGTCCCTTTACTGGTGAGATCCTGGCAGCGGTTCCTGCCATTAGGCCCGACGTTGCCGTGATCCATGCTCAAAAGGCCGATCGGGAAGGCAACGTCCTGATCTGGGGAATTATCGGAGTGCAGAAAGAAGTCGTGCTCGCTTCCAAACGCGCGATCGTGACTGTCGAAGAAATTGTTGACCGGCTTGAGCCGCCTCCAAACGCCTGCGTATTACCGAGTTGGGTGGTCTCGGCGGTTTGTTTGGCTCCAGGAGGAGCGTATCCGTCGTACGCGCAAGGTTATTACGAGCGGGACAACCGCTTTTATCAAGCGTGGGATGAGATCAGCAGGTCACGCGAAGAATTTCTGAGCTGGATGAAGCTCAACGTCCTGGCAGGTTCCGCAACACCCAAATAAAGCACACACAAACCACAGAAGGGCACAAAGACAGAAAATTTTTCACAGAAGCTAACGAAGCAAACGAAGGACTGAGGCGAGAGGTTTCTGTGCCACTTTTGACCTCTTTCCTTCGTTATCTTAGTTACCTTCTGTAAAGAACCTCTGTCTTTGTGGCCTTTGTGATCTTCTGTAAGAAAGATTCTTAGGAGATGGACTACACAGCAGACGAGATTATGACGGTTTCGGCGGCGCGAATGCTTCGGGACCAGGCAGTTTGTTTCGTCGGGATCGGGCTTCCCTCGAAGGCCGCTAACCTGGCCCGACTAACCCATGCTCCTGACCTTGTCCTGATTTATGAATCCGGGCCGATCGGCGCCAAACCCTCGGTTCTTCCTCTCTCGATCGGTGACGGCGAACTTTCGGTGACAGCGGATACGACGGTTTCGACCGGTGAGATTTTCAGCTTCTGGCTCCAGGGCGGAAAAATTGATGTTGGATTCCTCGGCGCCGCCCAGATTGATCGATTTGCAAATATCAATACTACGGTAATCGGGAGCTACGAGCATCCGAGGGTTCGATTGCCCGGCGCGGGCGGTGCTCCGGAAATCGCGGGTTCAGCCGGGGAGGTTTACCTCGTGCTAAAGCAGGCCCGCAAGACGTTTGTTGAACGCCTGGATTTTGTGACCTCGGTTGGTCATGGAGACGGTGGCGACTATCGGAAGCGCCTCGGCTTGCCAGGAAAAGGTCCGGTTGTAGTCATCACCGACCTTGGAATTTTTTGTCCAGATCAGAACACGCAGGAACTAACCCTTGCGAATATTCACCCGGGCCAGGAAATCGACGAAATTCGCGCAAGAACGGGCTGGGACCTGAAAATATCGGAGGATCTACGGTTAACTCAGCCACCAACCGAAGAGGAACTGGCTGTGCTGCGGGAACTTGAGCGTCGCACGGCGGAGGCGCACGGTTTGAGAATAGCAAATAGCAAATAGCAAAAAGGGCGCTTGGTTTACGGGCCAATTCACGAAGCGGCTCTGACAGCCGTCGCATCGGGGTTTTCGCCAAGAAAGATTGGACTTTTTTCTTGAACTCAAGCACCGCCATCTGCGATGGTCCCGCCGAGCTTTAAGCGGTCACGGAACCGGATGGCCGTGATTCCCCCCAGTTTTTAAAAGAGTTACCTATGTCACGTTGTCGGCCGGTGGCGCGACGTTTTTCCCTCGGTCGCGCTTTGGGAGTCTTAGCAGCCTCTATGTTGGCTGTTAGCAGTTTGATGGTTTCGGCATTCGCCGAGAATAATGGTGTTTCTCTGGCGCCTCAGCTAGGATGGAGCAGTTGGAGCTTTGTCCGAAGAGGCCCGACGGAAGCGATCATCAAAGCGCAGGCTCTGGCAATGCACCAGAATCTGCAATCCAGCGGGTTTCAATATGTCAATCTCGACGATTTCTGGTACCTAGATCCGCGGGTCACGGTGGACGCTTACGGTCGTTGGGTTCCTGATCCCATAACATTCCCGGACGGAATGGCGGCGCTCGGCGCCTACATTCATAGCCTGGGACTGAAATTCGGGATGTATATCACGCCTGGTATTCCCGTGGCCGCCGTTAAGGCGAATACTCCGATTGAAGGCACTCACTATACGGCCAAAGACATCGCCGATGTTCCCCAATATGAGATCAATTACAATTTCGGCAACGTTAACTATTATATCGACTTCACCAAGCCGGGAGCACAGGCATTCATTGACTCCTGGGCTAAACTTCTTGCGTCTTGGGGTGTCGACTACATAAAATTGGACGGGGTAGGAACTTGGGATGTCCCCGATGTGATTGCCTGGTCGCAAGCGCTAAATAAGAGCGGGCGAGAGATTCATTTTGCTCTTTCTAACTCGCTCAGTCTGAATGCGGCGACCACTTGGGAAGCGTACGCCAATAGCTGGCGTATCACTGGCGACGTTGAGTACTATCACAGTTCGGTTTATCCGCTGACAAGTTGGAGTAAAGTCCTCAATCATTTTCAGTCAATGCCGCAGTGGACTGCGTTTTCGGCCCCTGGCCGCTGGCCGGATCCGGATTCATTAGAGATCGGAAACGGGTCACTGGACGGAATAAATTCGGACGGCAGCGCGTTCACGCAAAACGAACGGCAAACGCTGTTCAGCTGGTGGTGTGTTACGGCAGCGCCCCTCATACTAGGAACTGATCTGACCAGTAATACCGATTCCTACGATTACTCCTTGCTACATACTAGTGAGGTGATCGCGGTTGATCAGGCGGGGGTCCAGGCAGCTCCGGTGGTGGATTATTTGAATAGCGATCCGAATGGGACTCAGCCTGAAACCTGGCGGGCTAAGGAAGCTGACAGCAGTTTCGTCGTTCTGGCATCCAATCCGTCAGGAAATACGCAGACCGGGACAACCGTTTGGTCGCTCTTTGGCATCCCAGGACCGGTAATGGTCCGCGACCTCTGGAACGGAGTTAACCTCATCGGAACCCCAAATGAGGATGGCGGATACCAAATTCCGGGTCCGCTGCCTTTCAGCCTTTCGGCATATCAGAGCCAGCTCCTAAAGGTGACGCCTATGGCGCCGATAACGCAATATCTGGTGAACGGCCCGAATTCGCAGCTGCTGGGTTCAGCTGTGTATGCGCAAGCCAATACTTGCAGCGACGGTACCAAGGCAAGCTACATTGGAAATGGGGGATCGATCGTATTCGGGAATGTTTATGCAGCAAAGGCCGGCACCTACACCCTCTCGATTCTGTATTTCACAGATCCGGCTCGCCCCAGCACAATCAGCGTTAACAATGGAGCGGCGGTGACCGTAACGTTTCCTAGCACCGGCTCTTTTTCGACGCTTGGGGCGATCACTCAGCCGGTGCTGCTCAACGCCGGCTACAATACGATAACGATTTCCGGGTCTGGCGGTTCCTACGCGCCTGACATCGATTCGATCACGGTCCCAGCAACCACCACTCAGTACCTGGCAGACGCGGCGAAATTTACCGGCAAGGACGTCGCAATCGTCGCCTCGCCTGAGGGCACCGACGGAAAGAAACTCTCGGTTAGCCAAGGAGGCAATTACACGGTTACGTTTGACGTGTCCATTGCCAGCGGTGGAGCTCACTCACTGTTGATATTGTATCTCTCCGGGTCGGCGGCATCGGCTGATATCAAAGCCAGTTCATCAAAAGCGGTGGTTGTGAATTTTCTTTCGACGAGCGGCAATCCGGGAAATTCGGATGTCGTTGGCGTAGCCAATGTAAATCTGGACCTCCGGCAGGGTTCGAATACGATCACGATTTCTTCGGTTTCCAAAGAGACGGCTCCTGACCTTGATTCAATCATCGTGGTCGAGTAGACCCGGTTGGGACTGCACCCATCGCCGAAACGGAGAGGAGCCGCATTCCGCGCTCTATCATCGCCGGCGTTCTTCCATACACGACGCTCCGCGTCTCAAGCATGTATTATCTGCGGCTCCCTTGATCGCTTGACCAGACCCCCAAACGTGCAACCTCAAACGGCTTGGTACGGTCTTCGGGGCGTCGCGGTTGTGGCACAGGACAAACGTTGCGCTTACTCTTAGGTCGCAGACGCGATCGGTATAGCAACTCTGAATGCAACGCCCCTCCGTTCCTCCTCTGGTACAGCTCAGGATGCGAACCAGACCTATAACACGGTATAGGATTGTTAGTTACAACCTCGAATCATGCGTTTCGCGGCTTCTTTTTGTTCGACGATCGAAAATTCTCGCGTTCGTCCCTTGCTCCGCGAGTGGGCACATCTAGACTGAAGGGAACTCCCGATATCTGTACATGAATGCGACCGAATTGAACGTAAACGAGTCCGTCTCAGGAGCTGAAGAAACGGTAAGGCCGACGCCTGAGGGATTAATTCTTGCCGAAATTACAAACACCGTGACGCAGTTTAATGTCGAAGACATTCTGCAACGGCTGAAAGCCTTCGCCCAGAGTCTGAAGCAGCATCCTAAATCGTCACGGGACCACGCCGGCGATGTAGCCCTGCCGACCGTGGGAATTATTGGGATGGGCCGGTGCGGAACGAATATCGCCATCGACCTGGCCAATCTGGTGTACGAACAACGGAAGATTGGAATAAAAGAACTATCACGTCGTGGGCGCGCCATGGCAAAGCGCCAGTCGCCCGCTGAGAAAAGATCGGAATCAAGCCATACTCGATCTGCCAACGGAAAAGCGGACGCGCCTTCATTCTGGGAACGCCTCTTTGGAGAAAAATCTGATCGTGATCAGGTGTTTCTGGTCGACCCAGTCATTCTCACGGCCGACCTGGACGGGGATACCACGCAAAGAATCAAGGTGGCGAATCCGACGCTTACCCAAGGCGCGCTCAGGTTCGGGATCACGGAGCTCGATTGGCTTAACCGGGGCGGTGCTGGCAATATCCCCGTCGTAGGACATTATTTGGCGACCTTGGCGCTCTTGGCCGAGGCAAAACCTGAAACGCCTTGGGCTCGCCACCGGAGCTACCTCGTCGATTCTTCCGGGTTGGCGGCCAATGCCTCCCGCCTTTTTTTCTATCTATTTAGCGCGGGCGGCGGATCGGGATCCGGTATGGCGCCGGTGTTTGGCCGGGCTCAACAACAAGCCCGAATGGTCAACGTAAAGCGGCAACGCCCAACCGGGCAGTCAACGCGGGAATATACAGAGGCGCTGTGCAGCGTTGGTGTCGCTGTTCTTCCGGATATTTTGAGGACCGCGCATTCCCAGCATTACAACGCTGGCCGCCTTTTGTGCGAGTACTTGGCTTCGCTGAATCGCTTCGAACAAAGCTTCGATCCCGCGACGGGCATGCCGCTACCGACATTTAATTGTTTGTTACTGGTGTCGAACACGGTGGTTCATCACGCGCTTGGTGAACGCTTTTCTTCCGAAATATACGCGGTCAAGGCTGAGCAGCTCGCGAACAAATATGTGGCTCGGCAACTCTTTAACCTGCTGACCGCACAAGCGTTGGTCGAAGATTATCGGATCACGGATCCAAAGGTAATTCCCGCAATGAATGCGGCAGGCATCAGTCTCGATGATACGACGAAGCTTGATATTAACGACTTGGAGAATTCGTTAAGCGGCACAGCCGTGATTGGGTACGCCGAGCAATTCGGGCATGAAGATTTCGGACAGCTGTTCCTGCGAGCGGTTTCTCCTGCCTCGTATAATTCGGACAATGAAGTTTTTGAAGGTATTAGCCTGCTTCCAAACAAATTTGAGGATTACCAGGCGACAATCGAGGCCTGCCGCAAGAATAACTCGATCGAACAGCTGCGAGACTTGGCCTTGTTTGGAAAAGCTTTGTCCGTAGTCGCAATTGTGTCGGCTCCACGGTCAGAACTATTTGAGCAATACAATCTTCGCAAGGTGCATGAAAATATAGAATCGCTTTTTCCGAACGCGACGATCAAGCGTTATGCGCTCATCTTGGGTGCTTCGGAGAATTGTTCCTTGACCCTGATTATTTCCGGCAGTGCATGTCTGGTGCCGGACGCGTTGTTTGCCATTCGAAATTATATCTTTGGTTGCTTCGTCGCCGACAACGGGCAACAGGAGCGTTTCACGCAGGTATTTAACCAACTTATGTCGAACCGTCAGTTTGAGCCTGGCGAGTTGGCTTCGATGCTGCGAGACAAAGAATCGCTAGACCCGATCATTGTGGGTATGGGCAGCCAAGGAGCCTGGCGCCGGCGGAAACAAGAATTGGAATTGAGAGCTCAAAGCTTAAACCCGCGCAATGTCCCAAATAGTGCGCCGCCAGTAGTCGTAGAAGATGTTCTGCTTTCGAGACAGGAGGTAATCGACGCGTTGGAGTACATACATAGGGTGAGCAGTTTCCATAGACCGGTGACGGTTTAGTGTGCTCGGCTAGCCGCGCACGTGAGAAGTGAGAAGTGATAAGTGATTGGTGATTGGTGATTGGGTACGAGGCGCGAAAGAAGCTTATGGGCCTGCAGTTAGGCCACGAGATCTTCGTCCCATTTTTCGGCTGTTACCGGCACCTTCCCAGCGATCAAGTCTGCGAATGCGAGCAAAGTTTTAAGCGCATCACCGACTGGATAGTAGAAGGCGTCCCAATGCTCGCTGTCTTCGCCGTCGTGGTTTGGGATGACATAATCGAAATGCCAAGCGTCTTTCAATTCGGTGTATGCGCTTGTCGCGCGGCGTTCGATGTTTTCGAGATCCTTCAGGGACAAAGTCCCTTTTTGCCGTTGGGTGCGCCGCAACAGCTTGTGACGCATCACATCGGTCAGAAAATCCGGCAACGAGACGTTGCGTGATTTCAAAAATACGATCTCCGCGCGCGACAGGGGCGAGAGAAAAACGGTCAGCAGATTCACTTTTGCCGTCAGCGCTTCCTGCAGTCTCCGCCCGACAAAAGGATTGCCCTCGAAAAAGAGCTCGCCCGTCGCAGAGGCCCGATCGAGATCACTTAAATCGACGGCTTGCAGGTCTCCTCGCACATCAAGAACAATAAAATTTTCTCGTTTGCGGAAGGTTTCGATTTCTTCTCGCGGTCGGAACCAATAGTCTTTGCCATCGATTTCGCCGGGTCGGGGGGAACGACAATTGTAAAGCACGAGCTTGCGCAAACTCGCGGCTGATTCGGGATAAAATTTTAAGAACGCGTGGTGAAGCGGGCCTTTGCCGACACAGGACGGACCGGAAAGGATAATGAATCGTCCCATGTAAGAAACAGAGCTAGGCTAGATCAGGATTCAAGCGCATAGTTGCCCCGGCTCAATAGCTCCGTAACGTAAAACCGCCGACATTTTTGCGACGGTCTGAGGCAACATATGAGCAATACGGAATCACTGAAAAAGCTCGTTGGGAATTGGTTGATCGATGTGCAACGGCGCGGGGCTGAGCTCTACGCCGAGAACCAGGCAGATGAAGCGTTGTACCTTTCGTTTGAAGGACGGGATCTACTGCGATTCGCCGTCAGGATCGATTTCGTGGCTCAGGAAATAATGGTGCACATTAATAGCGCCGCGCTGAGCACCGCTAAGCGCGAAAGTTTTATATTAAATGAGGAGAGTCTTCGCTCGCTGGCGAAACAAATGTGTCCCGTTCGGGAAGGACAGGCGATTATTTCTGTCTATGTTCTCGCCCGGCTGGCGATTATGTGCCACGCCTATCAACGCTTGTTGGAAGAATACGACCGGGAACACCACATTCATACATCAACACATACGGTGCAGGAGATCGAAGCTGATCTGCGCGAGTGTCTGACTCCTGAGGAACAGCAAAGGACCGAAAATCCTTTCTTACGACAGAAGAGTGAAGGGGTGAAATGAGTCCTATAGTCAGGGAGGTTTTTTGTCCCGAAGAGACTACAGGACTCAGCCTGGGGTTTTAACCTGGCTAAAGCCCTGGGTTACGCGATTAACAAATGCGCCCTGAAAGCACTTCCAACCCCGCCTTATCGGGGTGCAATTCGGGGAGGGCGCGTCCTCGCGCGCCGCGAGGACGTGCCACCACCAAGCGGCCTATTTTCTTCCGGGATCAAAACACGCCCCCGGTTTCGGTCACGATCCGGCAGGTGCCGGGCGAGGACGCGATCCCTCCCGCCTCGTGCGCCTTCAGCATCTCCAACCCCGCGTCCGCGGGGTGCTTTTCGGACTTGGCGCAATACTCCAATACTCCAACACTCCGCGTGGCCGGATTCGAGGACAGCCTGTCCGCCGTAGCCTAGAGGCTCCATGTTGCCAACCGCTCGAAGTCGGCCTCGCAAGCGAGGCGCGCTCCACAACCAAGGAGTCGGCGAAGGCGGAAGGACGAGAACGAACGAAGCGGGAAGATAATGTCTTGGGAAATTTGAAAGAATTGCTCCAGATTGTGTCTATTCCGTAGCGATCCATGAAAGACAAACTCATCATCGTCGTCGATCTTGGTCTAGTCAGGGCGTATCGAATTGAGCTGAGTCCACAGCGAACTCCGCGCCTACAACAGCTCCAGCAGGTGGTGCTGGATGAGGCGCATAGCCGGATAAAGGATCGAGTCACGGATTTTGCGGGCAGACATGGATCACCAACGCAAAAAAGTCGGAGTGCGCCAAAGGCGGATGACCAAAATCTTAAGCTCGAATCCAAACGACGTCTGATTCGTCAGATTGCTGTCAGGATCACCCAGATCATCCAGCAGAATGCCAAGAACGGATGTTGGTTGGCTGCGCCGAAGGAAATCAATTTGCAAATACTGAACGAATTACCTCCGGCGGCCCGAGAGCGGATCCAGAAGACTGTGCCATGTGATTTTACCAAGCTTAGTCCCGCGGAGGTGCTGGAACACTTTCTGGAACGGACTGTGTGACGAGCGTCCGCTCGTCACGTGAGAAGTGAGAGGTGAGAAGTGGGGGGTTGCAAAATCGTTCTCATCCTCGTCGTCGTCCTTCCGCCTTCGCCGACTCCTTGGTTGTGGAGCGCGCCTCGCTTGCGAGGCCGACTTCGAGCGGTTGGCAACATAGACCGTTGGCTACGGCGGACAGGCTGTCCTCGAATACGCGTCCCAGCTTCAAACGCATTGAATTTCCCCAGGTCCATTCCCAGCGCGCCGTCCTGGGTTCGTACCGTGGGAAGAACGGATTTTTCGAGGACGAGGACGACGACGAAGGACGAGGACGATTTCGGCCTATTACAGGCCTCAAAAGCTGCTGACATAGGGCTGTCATCGTGGCCCTCTACTGTGGCGAAGCGAGCGATTGGACGGGAATAAATAGCCCCAGTCGTTCGTATAACACCTTGAGGATCAGGAGACAGCCATGATGAAAGAAGACGCAACAATACTAGTGGGCCGGCAGCGAAAGCGTGAGAATTTGAACGGCCTCTTCGTATTGTGGCTATTGATATTAGTACTCGCGTTGGTCGGCGCCATCGTAGCCGCGAGCAGCAACGCACCAGTGATCTGGATGTTGGCGTGGCCAGCGCCGTTGATTGTGATCTTTACAGCCGCCAGGTTTATCGGTGAAGGGTTCCACACGCGAGATGGGGTCCTGGTTTTCGGACGGCCGATGACAACACATCCAAATGTTCCGCTCGCCGGCGCCGTTGATTCGGCAACGAGCCGTCATGTTGTTGAGGGACGGAAGGAATTAGAGAAACGCTGGCACGAACAAAAGCGAAAGTTTGGCCCATACCTAAGGCAATGAGCACCATGTAGAAAGATGGTTACCCGAAGAACGGATTCGGAGTGCCGCTAAAGCTTGTTTGAACCCGGATCCGGAGGCGCGCGTCCCCGCGCGCTTTTTTTTTGCGCGTGCCATCAGACGAAAGGCCTCGGTTGGTTCTCGGTTTGGAACCTGCCGCGCTTCGGAAACGGATCGCGAGGATCCGACGTCGCCAACATCTCGAAGAAAAAGAGCCTCAAAACAGAAGGCTATGTCGGACAGGCAGCGATCCCTCCCCTTGCAAGAGACCGCACTCCACACTAGTGGAACGTCGTGGTTTGTATAGATAACGCCCGGGTAATTCTCGAGGATCAGGTGCTGCAGTCAGGATGGGTGAGCTTTGAGTCTGGTTTCATTGCAGGAATTGGGCAAAGTGCTCCCATCCAGACGGACGAGGATATCGACGCCCGGGGTCTTTTTTTGTCCCCTGGGTTCATCGATCTCCATATTCATGGTGGACGGGGGTTTGATTTTCTTGACGCAACTCCGGAGGGATTCGCTGACGCGGCCTCATTTCATCTGACTGGCGGCACCACATCGCTCTGCCCAACCGCAGCCACTGCGACCTACGAGAGGTTCGAGTCCGTGATCTCGCGGTGGCAGCAGGCCCAATCGCTAACCCGTTGCCGGCTCTTCCCGCTACACTTGGAGGGGCCGCATTTGGCTCGGGGGAAAGCGGGGGCGCAAGATCCCAGCTTGATGAGACCGCCCACTAAGGCCGACACTCAGTGGGTCCTTACCCGTGCGTCCGCGATCTCTCAGATCACGATAGCGCCGGAGTTACCAAACGCCTTAGAGTTTATTTCGGCAGCCTCTAACGCCGGCATTCGCATGAGTGCAGGCCACACCGAAGCGACTGGAGAGGAGGTTCAAAAGGCGGTTGAAGCTGGTCTCACGAAGGTGACCCATCTCTTTAATGCGATGTCGTCAGCTACAAAAAAGGGGATTTTTCGGCAGCCTGGCGTGCTGGAATATGCTTTGGCCGACGAGAGCCTGTTTTGCGAGTTGGTTGCCGATGGGTTTCACGTTCTGCCCACGCTCACGCGGATGGCGTACAACGCAAAAGGACCCGATCGAATTGCGTTGATTACCGACGCATTGGCTGGGGCAGGGCTGCCGGTTGGCTATGAATTCCGCCTGGGCCGCCTCGACTGCAAAGTCAGTGACGGCTTCGGGATGCTGGCGGATGGATCCGCCTTGGCCGGAAGCCTGGCGCGAACCATCGATCTGGTCCGATTTATGGTGCAAGTGGTCGGTCTTCCGCTGTTCGAAGTGGTTCGGATGGCGAGCCTGACTCCCGCTCGGGTCCTGGGTAAGGAAAAGCTGTTCGGCTCTATCGCTAGAGCGAAAAACGCTGATTTAGTCCTGTTCGATGACGAGTTCAAAGTACACGGGGTCTGGGTCGGCGGGAAACGGGTGGTTGGATAGCGGTTGGCTGTCGTCCTCGTCCTTCCGCCTTCGCCGACTCCTTATTGAGGAGCGCGCCTCGCTTGCGAGGCCGACGTAGAGCGGGTGGCGATATAGAGAGTGGGCTATGGCGGACAAAGCTGTCCTCGAAAAGACGTGCCGCGTTGATCCTCCGAGCGTGTCCGCGAAGCCGCGACCTGGAGGGGAGCCGCTTTGTAAGATGGCAGGTCTAGATTGTTGGCAGCCACCGAAAGCCTTCGGGGTTAGACAGGCGGCTCCCGGGAATAACCCAGCGTACCATTTGTACCCAACGCTACCTGACCGTTGCCCGTCCAAATCGCTGCAAAGCCTGGAGCCGTTCCCGGGAGCCGCTTGCTGCGAACGGATAGACCTAGCGACCTACAAAGCGGCTCCCCTCCACGGCGCTCGGTTTTTCATTGTCAAGGGGCTGGATTACGTTGGGGGCGTGCAACCGTTTTTTCGAGGACAGCTTGTCCGCCATAGCCGGCTCTCTGTATCGCTACCCGCGCTACGTCGGCCTCGCAAGCGAGGCGCGCTCCACAATAAGGAGTCGGCGAAGGCGGAAGGACGACGACGAGCACGAGGACGATTTCGGCCTTTTACGGGCCTTAAAACCTCCTGACATAGGGTTGTCATGGCTGCGTGATAGCCTGCTTCTGTTGTTGATTGGGCCAGTCGTGCCGATCAGCCCAATTCGAAAAACTGAACCAACAGGAGCTACATGACTACTATCACCAGATCAGGGGTATTTGAAGGTCGGAAGGCGTATCTAAAGGAACCGCGGATCGGTTCGTCGCTTTGCGTTACCGATTTCTTGTCCGTACGCGATCGGCGGATCGCTCAAATCGATGAGAGCCCGAGAGCGCGCGAAAATGAGTTGGCGATGCTCAGAGCCGCGAGTCAGCGAAGGAACCGGGCAGAGGTACTTGGCCCGCTAGAGCGGTTTGCTTATTCGCTGATTTCCGCTGCCGCCCTAACCGTCGTCTTGGTTGGGATTGTAAGCCTGGGAGATTCCTCTCGGAGGGGTGCTGGCTTTGCCCCTTCAGCTCAGGCGGCCAATGAAGTGCTCAGTGCGTATACCCGCCAATCTGCTGCAGACCAGACTCGTCCAAACTAAAAAAGAAGTTAAGTTATGACGAGTGAATCGCATCGACAGACTGGTCGCTATCCTGATCCATCTCCAAGGGCGCAGGGTGACCCGCGCCGAGGATATTGCCGATGAGTTTGCCACCAGTATTCGGACGGTTTATCGGGACATTGCCGCTTTGGCGGAAGCGGGTGTCCCGATCGTCGGTGAGGCCGGCGTCGGGTACAGCATCGTAAGAGGGTATCATCTTCCACCTGTGCATTTCACTACCGAAGAAGCGACCGCACTGATCACAGCCAATCTGCTGATGGATCGCTTCGCCGACAAGTCGTTGATGTCGCCGATGGGTTCTGCTTTGGCGAAGATCCGAGCCGTTTTGCCGCCGGATCATCAGGACCATATCACTCGGCTCGAGAGCCGGATGTCGCTGCCGACCAGTCCGCGGCCTACGCGGTCAGCCAGTCTCTTCGCCATCCAAAAGGCCTTGGCCGAACGCACCGTGTTGCGAATTTCTTATTGTGGCGCCGGCAAGGCCGAATCTTTCCCACGCCAGATCGAACCCATGGGGCTGACCTACTATGGAGATCGCTGGCATTTGATTGCTTGGTGCCGCATGCGCAAGGATTATAGGGATTTCCGGACAGACCGAATTCAGGAGCTAGCGGTTGTGCCTGAACGCTTCGAACCGCGCACGAACTTTTCGCTCGACGAATTCCTGCAGCGATCGGACCAGACAAGGACGACGGTAACAGCCGTAATCCGAGTCGACGCAGTGACTGCCGAGCGGGTTCGTAAGGAAGCGCCATTCAAGATTGTGCGAGAAGCGCGCGCGGAAAATGACGTCACCTTCGTGATCGAGGCTGGTAACTGGGATTGGTATATGGGCTGGTTTCTCTCGTTTGGATCTCGCGTTACGATCATCGAACCGGATGCGTTCCGCGTGCGGTTGTTTGAGGTAGCACAGGCGACTGCGAACCATCACGGCGGGGCGGTGTGAAGGGAGGGCGCGCGTCCTCGCGCGCTGGAAACGGGGTGCAACATATTAGGCGTCGATTAACCCTGGGTTCGGAAGACGCTCGGCTTCGCGAACCACTGATCGCGAGGGCGCGATCCCTCCCTACGCGCGCCGGGCGAGGAAATAGACACCCAGGTTCACCGCGACAAAGACGAATGCATATCCGGCGGCGAGCCAGCAGAGAACTCGCTTTACTGCGGCATCAGCTGACTCGTTAACCAGCCTGGCGGGAACGCTGACAATTTGGGCTCCGACAATATCGTTAAGCTTCCAACCAAAACCGTTATCTTTTCCGTAGATCTTGGTCATTTCGTGCGGGGCATCCTCGGCGTTACCGTGGCAAGCGAGACAGCTCTGACTATCGACGCGGATCGGCGCGCTATAATAGAGTGATGGACCCTCAGGAGTGTCCCGATAACCAACGACCTCAGTTTTAGAAGGTGTCTTGTTAAAGATATTCACTATGTCAGCCTCCCAGGCCACAGTCCTATCGCGCGGGTTGGTTGGGTTAAGCGTTGCTTCTTTATAGGAATAATCAGGATATCGTTTTCGGAAGTAATTGAAGGCTTCGGTTGCGGCGTAAAATGGAATCGATTGGGCAGCAAACTCTGGCTCCTGGACACTGCGAGGTTGTTGTTTAACGTTTTGCACGATTTGCTCTGAAAGGACCTGGAGAGTCTGTCTCTCCTTTGCGTTGGAAAGCCCGGAAATCGCTTGTTGTAAGGCCTGTGGGAACTGCGTGTTGAGGACCTCATTCAGGGTTTTTACCCCCTCAGCAACTCTGGCTTCCTCGTGGGTCAACAGAGGTTCGATTTGCTCGGTCGTATACACGCGTGAAGCCTTGGCGGTTTCCATCATGAGCTGAGCATTTTCAAGCACCTGCTGTTCGGCGAGTTGACGGAACTCTCTCTGGACGAAATAGGCGGTTGCACCAAGACAAAGGACCAAAACCGGAATGAAACCCGCGTTAAATATTAGTACCCGTGGCAAGCTCGTGGTCACATCTGTTAGGTCCCTTCACGAAGCAAAAAGATCAAGATTGATCTTTTAACATTACCGCCATCGCAAATGTCGATGGGATTTTCGGGCGATCCAGAATAGGGTAACTCTGCAAGGATATAGCAATGGACCAAATATCAGCTCAGAACACAGGGAAGGGGTTCTCGTTTCGCTTGGCCGCAGTTGACTTGGACGGGACTTTGCTTGGACCGGACAAACAGGTTGGGCCTGAGAACGCGGCAGCGGTTCGACGGCTACGGGACCGCGGGGTAGTCGTGATCATCGCATCTGGTCGCCGCCATCAGAACAGTGTTCGTTTCCAGCGGGAATTGGGACTGACCGGCCCGATTATTGCATGCCAGGGCGGCCTGATTCGAGACGGGGAAAGCGGGAATGTGGTTGAAGCTCATTTCCTGCCTCAGAGCGTGACCCGTCAGATTCTCAGCGATGCGGAGAAGAACGACATTCAGACGATCTATTATCACCTGGACCACTTATACGTTGCCGAGCGTCATAATCGTTGGATTGATCTCTACGAGTCGCGGGTCGGTGAGCGAGCCGAGATTTTGCCGGCTCTGGAGCAACTGGACGGTCGTAGGGCGCTAAAGCTTGTTTGGTATGGAGACCCGCTCCTCCTAGTCAAGATTAGGCCCGAAATGTCGGCCCATTATTCGGACAAAGTGGACGTCCTTGCAACCGAGAAGGAGAACCTGGAGTTCATGCCTCGGGGAATCAGTAAGGCGACAGCCCTGGCCAAAGTGGCGGCCGAGTATGGGGTCCGCCAGGAAGAAGTTTTGGCGTTCGGTGACGGAGAAAATGATGTCGCAATGCTGACTTGGGCAGGGCTAGGTGTTGCTATGGGGCACGGTAACCAAGCCGCCATTAAAGCCGCGAAACGGGTGAGTCCACCCGGTCCACCGGCGAGCGCGTTCGCGCGCGCGGTGGATGCGTTGTTCGACTGTTAATAAACAGAGCGTGTTGCTTCACCCAGTCGGAGGGGAGCCGCATGGCTTTGCGAACGACGGATCGCGAGGACGCGATCCCTCCCTTGCGCGGCATCGCCCAAGACCGGGAGGGCGCGCGTCCTCGCGCGCTGGGAAGGCGGTGCAACATAAGAGGCGTCGATTAACCCTGGGTTTGGAACACGCTGGGCTTTGCGAACGGCGGATCGCGAGGACGCGGTCCCTCCGTTGCGCGGCGGCGCCGAAACCCGGGAGGGCGCGCGTCCTCGCGCGCTGGGAAGGCGGTGCAACAAATGAGGCCTCGATTAACCCTGGGTTTGGAACACGCTGGGCTTTGCGAACGGCGGATCGCGAGGACGCGATCCCTCCCTTGCGTGGCATCGCCCAAGACCGGGAGGGCGCGCGTCCTCGCGCGCTGGGAAGGCGGTGCAACATAAGAGGCGTCGATTAACCCTGGGTTTGGAACACGCTGGGGTTTGCGAACGGCGGATCGCGAGGACGCGATCCCTCCCTTGCGCGGCATCGCCCTCAATGGCCTTTTTCTTGACGAGTTGATTCTACTATAATAGAAATAAATTGCATATCGGAAACAAGACAGTGAAAGCTAATCAGCCCGGAATTGAGCAGAGGATCGCCGCCCAGTTGAAGCAGCGTCGCCTGGCTAACGGGCTCTCTCTGGCGGATTTAGCGGAACGATCCGGTGTTAGCCGGGCCATGATCTCGAAAGTAGAACGCTCTGCTGCCAGCCCGACGGCTGCTCTGCTGGGGCGCCTTTGTAATGGGCTCGGTCTGACGCTCTCCTCTTTAATCGCCAATGCCGAAGAATCGGCTTCGCCGCTGGTTAGAGCCAAAGACCAAACCCGCTGGCAAGATCCTGCCACCGGGCTGATCAGAACGATGATTTCGCCTGATCTGGCGAATTCGCCGGTTGAGATCGTTCGTATCGATCTCCCTCCAGGCGCCAGCGTGAGTTACGATCCTCAACGTTATTTACGTTATGACCAGCACGTTGTGCCTATCAAAGGCCACCTCCATCTGGGCGTTGGGGACAAAGAATATCAGCTAGGAACCTGGGACTGTCTGTTAATGCCGACGAATTTAACCCTCCACTTCCATAATAGAGGACCGGTTAGCTGCCGCTATCTGGTCATTGTGAAAAAAGCGACATGAAAATAGAAATCCGGCCCGCGGAGACCAATGATTTGGATGCGATGCTCGCCATCTACAACGACGCGATTATCAACACAACGGCTGTGTATGATTATCAGCCGCGAACAAGCGATGCGCAGCGGCAATGGTTCGAAACTAAGCGGGCACAAAGCTTACCGATTTTTGTCGCCCATGATGGCGCCAGGATAATCGGGTTCGGTTCTTTTGGACCGTTTCGTCCCTGGCCGGCCTATCAGTACACAGTTGAAAACTCGCTTTACGTCGATTCTGGTTACCGGCGAAAGGGCGCCGGGACGGCGTTGCTAGGATCGCTCCTAAGCGCGGCTCAGGCGGCGGGCTACCACGCCATGGTGGCTGGAATCGATGCTACCAATGAAGCGAGTCTCGCTCTCCACCGAAAGGCCGGTTTCGATCCAATCGCTCACTTTCGTGAGATCGGTTGGAAGTTCGAACGCTGGCTGGATTTGGTGTTTATGGAGAAGATTTTGAGCCCGTAACCGCGACCACCCAATCGTTTACATGCGAGATGAATTTGAGGATGCGATGGGCGGTGGTTAGCGCTGGGTTACTCCCGGGAGGCGCCTGCTAGATACTCAAAGAGCTGCCAGCCGGTAAAGCGCCTCCCCTCCACTGTCGCCGGGTTTCTGCCGCATTTGCTATCTGCTATTTGCTATTTGTCATTGCCCGCGTTGCGGGTCGCCTCGCCCCACCAAAGAGGCGGCGATCCGCCCTACAAATCACTTGTCACCAATCACCTCTCACTAAACTTGTTTCCACGGTTCCGGGACCCATTCAAAGCCTTGATCTTTCTTGCGGATATGGCCGATGCCGGGGAAGGGGAGGTGATAACCAATTACCCTGGTGCGCGCCGCAGCTAGCTTTTCGAAGACGCTTTTGCGGGTTGCAGCTGCCTGCTCAGGATCGGAGTCAACCCCAATGGTCCAGTCCGGATTATGAAACATAATGACGTAGTTATGGGCGAGGTCGACGATATGAACCAGCTCGTCGTCACCGGATTGGATATGGAGGATGGTATGACCGGCGGTATGGCCAGGCGCCAATTCTGTCGTGACACCTTCTACTATTTCGTTTCCGGCCTGAAACTTGTGGAATCGGGATTCGAGTGTTAACAAGGTATCTTGAGCACGCTGAGCATACAGTTTTCTATCTTCCTCTTTCATTAAAGTCTTGGAGAGGTCCGGCTCTTTCTGGATCCAGAAGTCCCACTCCGTTTCGTTGATGAAATGTTGGGCCGATGGAAAGACCGGTTTGTTGTCGGTGCCGAGCAATCCCCCGTGATGATCCGGGTGAACATGCGATAATAGAACCGCTGTGATTTGATTGGGACGATAACCGGCAACGGCGAGCTGGGCTAACAAGTGACCAGCAGTGGTGGGCAACAACTTTCCGAACCCGGTGTCGCAGAGCAGTACATCTTTTCCGTTATCGATCAGAACCACATTGTAGTAGTTCAGAACATGGTCGGTCGGCAGAAAATCGGCTTCCAGAGCGGAATTGAGTTCATCAGGGGTCGCCTCCGACGCCCAGAAAGGCTGGACTGGTTGAAAAATCTTATAGCCGTCGTTGAAAACCGTGAGCTGGAAGTCGCCGACATTGAATCGGTAATAACCTGGGTTGGACCGGTTCGGTATCATCGCCGCTTCTGCCCGGGACTGTAGGCCGATGGCGGCTGCGCCGAGGCCGAGCAAGCCGATCGCGTGTCTTCGCGAGAGATTGGGATTCATAGCGTATTAGGGGCTAAAACGAATTTGGGTGACGCGTTGTGGGAGTCAACGGGAAAACGGGGGGCGCGGAGTGATGGAGTGGTGCGGGAGGGCGCGCGTCCCCGCGCGCCGCGAACAGGTCTGCATGGTGGATACACGCAAACGCTCGCACTGGTCTGTCCTGGGCTCTCCGAACCGCGGATCGCGAGGATCCGACTTCGCCAAAGCTAGGAGAAAAGAAGCCCCAAACCGAAGGCTATGTCGGACAGGCTGCGATCCCTCCCGTCGATGGGCCCGTGTTCATCGGGCGACGAGAACGAAGGTGGTCTCTTTCAGGCCTCCCCAATTCGCTCCCAAATCCCTTCGTAACGAACGGTGAGCCCAGTCTCATCGACATCGATTAGGGCGGTAAAACCACTGGCGAGGCTCCGGTAGCGATAGGTCCGGTCGGACAAACGTTCATAAGACTGGCGGGCGTAGACTATCTCTAGCGACGGGAACCGAATCCACGCGGCGGCGATTTCTTCCGATTGGCCGACAGCGAGGTTAAGGCGCTTGATGGGTAAACTATTCGTGATCGGTGACAGCTCAAGGTCAACGTCGAGGCAGCCGGTCAAGGTGTCGATAGCACCCGAGCCATGGACACTCCAATTGCTATCGCTGTCCACGGAGAGCGACAAAGCCGACCGTTCTAGACCAAGACGTTGTTCGATTGAGACGGTTCGGGTCCGCCAATCGGCGTCGCATTCGATCCGGTAATGAACCTCTAACGGAGCGTTCTCATGGATGGCGACAATTGTGCCGGTCAACTCGACGCCCAAAGTCAATCCCCGGGCGACAGCATACTCGAGGCTGTTATTGTCCATGATCCGCCGCCAGCAAAGCGCGCGATCAGTTAATGCCGTCATGGCTAGTTATTATCGTCGTTGTCGGTTTTCTTGCGAAAAGCAGTCCTTCAGGATAAACCGCGACGATTTATACAAGGTACAAGGAAAAGAACAAGCCTAAAACCGATTGCAAAAAATCCTTGAAAATCCCAGATCTGCCTCGCTATTGAATCCAAACAAGCAACCGGAGAACTCCATATTATGACAGCGTTTCCCAGAGAGCTTTGGGCCATGTTCGTGGATTGCCCTGCGGATGAGCTGGCGCCTTGCTATTTCTACGAATATTCGCGTGAGAGCAAAAGCCTGCGCGAGATGTGCGCTAACGACCGCCCAGGTATTCCTGCGGGCGTTAGCAACGGGTTCGACTACTATCTATCAACGCCGTGGTCAACCGCTCACGAAGAGTTGATGACTGACCCGGCAAGAACCTTCATGCTTTGGCCAGAATGGCCCGATAAACCGTATCTGCAAATTCCAGCAGAAGAACGAAGGAGACGGTTACGCTGGTCAGCTAAGGACGACCCTAAGATCGCTCACTTGAAAAAGCTGTCTTTCTTCGCGATGACGCAACTTAGTCCGGAAGGTCTACGTCCGGTGAGCCGAGCCGGAGCGACCGGTCCGTCGGGGGAAGGTTGGTCAGAAGCGCTGGCGGTTTCGCGGGAAAAATTGGGGTGGCCCGTGCATCAGGTCAACGCATCGATGTGGGAAACCGTGTTCCGGATCGATTGGAAAGCCTTTTCCGACGCTCAACTTGTCGATATGTTCAAAGCGTGGCTGGACAAATATCGCCCCACGCCGTCCAACGTTCTAACCGAGAACCCATCGGTTACGAACCGTTTTGAAACTCACTTAAAACAGCTCGGGGCGCTCCGAATCTCGAGAAAGTTTAAAGAAGAGGAGATTCCACCGGAGCTTGTTGTTTATCAAGACAAGAGCGAAGGGGCCAGAGCAAAGCTGGTGGCTCAGGGCGTGATTGAGTGGTTCTCGGTTTAGCCTGCCTGCCTCGCGAATTGTTATGATTCGCTAGGCAGGCAGGCTATTGCGACTCCTGCGACGGGCAGCTCGGGACCGCCGAGAACGAACTTGGTTTCTTTTGGTAGCGGCAGCGAAACCTTGGTCGAGCCGTAGTTGAAAAAGTAACGGAGGTTTCTGTTTACTCGGGTTCGGAGCCCTTCGGGTAGCGGCATCGTTGGTAAATTGGTTCGAGACACGATGTCTTCCACTATCGCATCCAACAACGATTGTTCGGGCACGCTTGCCAGATAAGTGAACGATTCGTGAGTGAAAGCGATCCCGTCTCCGTTCGCCGACGTAATCCAAGGTGTTGCTCGGGTCTCAATTCGTTCCAGCCAGAATCGGCATTGATAACTTACCCCCTTCCAGGACAGAGGAACGGTCTCGAAGTCCGGCAACGATTCCACACGTACTACCCGCATAGGAAGGATGTCTTGGAGCGGTCCTGGGGGAAGGTTCGGAGGAATTTGGAAATCTGGTGTTTTTGAGCCCGTGCGGGGGCCAAACAGTGCGGCGCCAGGGAACCTTTTGAGAGACGCAATGAGCTCGGGCCGCATGATTGGTAAGCTTGGTACTAGAACTAATTTATACCCATCGAGGTCGGCGCTTTGCGGTAGAATATCGACATTGAGGCCAAGCCGGCGCGCTGATCGGTAGAACGACAGCGCCAACGTGAAATAGTCGAAAGCTTCGCGTTGAGGTTGGATGCTCAATGTCCAATCAGCCTCGTAATCAAAGATCAACGCGACTGGGGCAGTCTCGCTTTGCCGGTCATGCCTAAGCGCAGCGTCGGCTAATTCTTTCGCGGTCTGGCGAATCTCCTCCGCCGCAATATCCGGGCTGCCATCGGGCCGATTAATTCCCGAATGCATCTGTTCCTGGGCGAAAGGCGCTTGACGCCAACGAAAGTAGCTGACGACCTCGGCTCCGTGCGCAAATGCCTCGTGCGTCCAGAGCCGCACCATTCCCGAATGGGGAGATGGATTGTAAGAAGCCCAGTTGACTGGCCCTGGCTGTTGTTCCATCACCCACCAACGGCCCCGGCCGCAGGTCCGATAGAGATCATGGTGAAAGGCTGGAAAATCGGGGTCCCCGGATCGCAGGAATTTACGCTTATGCGCTTCCGGCACGTCGAGCAGAGTCAGAGCTCCGAGGGGATACGAATCCCAACTGGCGGCGTCCAAATCGCGAGCAAGGTCGAAATGGTCGAATGCCAGAAAATCACCCATAAAATTATGAAGGATCGTGCGCCCCGGAGATAAAGGGCGGATGATCGCCACCTGCTCCCGGTTGAAGGTTTTCACCTGATCCGAACTGAACCGCCGAAAATCCAAAACGTGCGCCGGGTTAGGTTCGGTCACGGTCAGGTTGGGCAACTCGATCTCGTCGAAACTCTGGTACTCCATGCTCCAGAACACATTGCCCCAGGCCTGGTTGAGACTGGCAATCGTTTGATACTTATCCTGTAACCATTTTCTAAAGCCGATCCGCGCCGCGGCCGAATAACTGAGGGTCGTGTCATGACAACCATATTCATTGTCCGTTTGCCAGGCGGCGATGGCGCTATGTTCGCCGAATGTCTCGGCGAGCTTGGTTACGATCCTGGCCGCTTCGCTTCGGAAACCTCCATGCGAAAAGCAATAATGACGACGAGAACCGAAGATTTTCGGTCTTCCCTGTTGGTCGACGGCCAACATGTCCGGCATCTGGTCGACTAACCATTTTGGTGGGGTCGCGGTGGGAGTGCCGAGCACCACGGATAAGCCCCGGGCGGCCGCCAGATCCAGCACCTCTTGCAGCCAGCCGAACTGGTATTTCCCGGGCGCCGGTTCCAGGCGGCTCCAAGCAAATTCTCCGACCCGGACATAACGAATACCCAGATCCCGCATCGCGCTAAGATCGTCCGGCCATTTGGAGCGGTCCCATTGTTCCGGATAGTAACAGACCCCGAGGGAATAAGGCGTAATGGGAATCGTTGGCATGGGCTGTCACGGTATCGCGATCATGCCCGATGACAAATGCAGAGGGTAGCGATTTTGGGAGGCGCGTGTCCCCGCGCGCCTTAGACGTGTTGATGCGGAACCAATCCTCAGCTTTTGAATATGCCTGGCTCCGCAAACGACGGACCGCGGGACGCGATCCCTCCCTACTCTAGGAACGCGCCCTAGCGTTTCTTGACGAGGTGAAAGCAAAGCCGGGCGCAAGCTTGCGCTTGCGCCCGGCTGCATTTTTCACCCACCGCCACTCTACGGATTCGAAGTGAATTCTTTGGTTACGCTAATCGTGCCTGTTAGAGGCAGATCACTGACCTGAGAGGAAGATCCAACCCAGACAGTGTAAGTGTCTTTGGGAGCGTCCCACATCTCGGTATTGACGTTCCAATACTCGAAGGAACGCTGATCCAGTTGTAACGTTATATTCTGCGATGCCCCCGGCGCCAAGACTTTCGTTTTCAGGAAGCCTTTTAGCTCTCTTGGTGGACGCTTAACCGGAGGGTTCTTCTCCCCAATGTATAACTGAGCCACTTCCGCACCGGCCACCTTGCCAGTATTGGTAACGGTGAAGGTTGCGGTAACAGATCCTGTTCCGTTATAGGTAGGTGTGACGCTCAGATTCGAAAACTCGAATGTCGTATAGGACAAGCCGAACCCGAACGGGAACAGCGGCTGGATTCCTTTCTTGTCATATCCGCGATAGCCGACGAAAACACCTTCACTATAGCTAATCGAGTCGGGATGCTGATTAACCGGATTAGGGAAGGTGCCATAGGCAGGATTGTCTTGGGCTCGTTTCTCCATCGTAATCGGCAATTTGCCGGAAGGATTGACGTCCCCGAACAGGATTTCAGCCAATGCCTGACCACCAAGCTGGCCCGGATAGAATGCTTCCACCAAGCCGTCAACCTGATTAATCCACTGCTCGGAATCGAAGTTGCCACCGCCGTGAAAGACAACCACGGTGCGCGGGTTGGCGGTAGAAACGTTCGTGATGAGTTCATCCTGGAATTCCGGGAGTGTAAACGACCGATCCTCTCCTTCACCTTCATATTCATTGCTGATGCCGGCAGCGATAATGACGGCGTTATAACCAGCGATGGTCGAGGGGGGCTCTAACGACGCGTAGCTGACCTGCATACCGGTTAGGCCGCCTTGCTCGAAGGTGTCAAAAAATCCGCCAACACGACGGTAATCGATTTCAATATAGTAGGTTCCAGCGGTTAAGGTCGCTTTAGCGGAGTAGGCAGGAGTTGGACCATAACCGACTGGAGGGGTCGTAGGACTGTTAAAGTTATCAAAGATGGCGGTCCCGTTGGTGGCGGTGGTCCCGATAATAAACCGCAATCCGCCGTCTCCGCGCAGCTTGAACACATAATCACCAGACGTAGGGACGACAATTTGACCGACCCATTTGGCCGAGAAGCTACCTTGGTTGGTCGACACCGGAATTGGATCGATGTCCCAATCAAAGTTAACTTCGTTATCTACTCGAGTAACTGCTGGCGATCCGGAAAGATCGTTGCTCGTGTAGTAAGAAGCCTGCAGGCCCTGGGTAATTTCACCGTTGTTGCTGTACTGCCAGATCGTATTGGCTGGATCAAGCGAGCAAACCGAGATGAAATCGACTTCTGTGTTTGCGCCAACTTCAGACTTGATGCCATCCAGTTCACTGACGTACTCGATCGGGGTGACATAGGAACTGCCGAATCCGGTTGGAGGAGCATACTCAGCCAGATTTCCGATAACGGCGATCTTCTTAACCGTGTTCTTGTTAAGCGGCAGAAGATTCCCGTTGTTCTGCAGCAGAATTAACCCTTCCCGTGCGACATTCAATGTTGCCTGTTCGCTAAACGGATCATCCAATGGGATAGAGGTTTTCAACTGTTGTCGGTTCAGAAACCCGTACGAGATCGCACCCGTCAAGATGTGTTGCACCTTAAGATCGAGATCTGCGAATGTCAGCGGGCTCGGAATCCAGGGGGATAGCGTCTGCTGATTCATGAAGCTACCGGATGGTAGGTCGATGTCGCATCCAGCCAACGCGGCGGTTAGCCCGTCGTGGATGGCATCGTAGTCTGACATCAGAATCCCGGTGAAGCCCCATTCACTCCTGAGAATTGTGGTCAACAGGAAGGGGTTTTCACAGCAAAAAGCGTCGTACCCGGCGCTATCCACGGCGTTATACGCCCCCATGACGGTTGCTACGTGACCTACTTTAACCGCGGCTTCGAACGGTGGCAGATAGATCTCTCGGAGCGTGCGCTCGTCTACGATTATATGCACGTTGGTCCGGTTCTCTTCTTCGTCGTTGCAAACGAAGTGTTTGGCGCAAGCCCAGACTCCTTGAGCCTGGATACCTTCAATCTCCGATGGATTGAGTTGGGCTCCCAGGAACGGGTCTTCACCCGTCATGTATTCGAAATTTCTACCGCCCATTGGTACCCGATAGAAATCCATCCCCGGGCCAAGAATGCTGAAGTATCCCCGGGCGCGAGCGTCACGTCCCATGGAAACGCCTTGATCGTGAGCGCGGTCCGGATTCCAGGTAGCGGCCAAGGTTAGTCCGGAAGGGAACCGAATGCTAGGTTCGTTCCGGCGAACACCCAGCGGTCCGTCCGTTTGATAGAGCTGCGGATTGAGGGGAGAAAAGTCGTTGACTGGGATTGGTTTGAAGTCGAAAAAGCCCGTACCGCCGATGTAGCTGAGCGCATCGTCAACGGTGAACTCTTTCAAGATCTTATTTACTCGTGAACTAACTGTGCTTGGGCTTAGTTTTGAGCTGACTGTGCTTTGGCTCTGTTGAGCATGGGCACTCAGCAGACATAAAAATAGTCCGCTGACGGTAAGACGAGACAGAAGAGACGTCTTCATAGGAGGGTACTTCGTAGGGTCGGGAACAGGCTGCGCTGTCCTTATGTGAGAACTGCTGTTAGCGCCGGCTGAAACCGAGATCCTGATCCAAGTTTAATACTGCCGATGCACCGATTACTGATACGGCCCGCGAGGAGGAGGTGGGGCCGGAGTGATGTGAAACCCACGAAAAATCCGTTTCCGGGTGTTCCATAAGGATTAATGAGGTTAGTGATTGATCCGGTGGGTCGTCGATCAACCTGCCTGGCGCCCGGTGATCCGAAAGATTCGGTTCGCCGCTCGCCCTGCTCTAGTCCGACCGACGACGCACCATGATCGGGGGAGGTTCAATTTCTTCTCAGAAGAAATGGGGTTTGGCAAGGAATAATTCTTTCAAATTGAAGTATTTTTGCGAGTTGGTAGGGCGAGGCTCCCGAGGCTGGCACGTTGGCTTGATGCGTTTGTTCCCAACGCCTGGAGGGGAGCCGCTTTGGCTCGTGTCTGGTTCACCCCGTGATGTTCGTTCCAATGTTTGTCCAACCGGAGGTTGTGAGAACAGGCGGCTCCCGGGAACGACCCAGCGGTTTGCTACTGTAGTCGGCCGGGGTCCATAACGAATCGGAACCTATTGGCCAAACATCACGCTGGGTAATTCCCGGGAGCCGCCTGTTGCCTAATTCTTTGGCCAAATCGCGCGCTGAAACAAATACCGCGAGGTCTTTAGTGATGCGCCAAAGCGGCTCCCCTCCAGGCGTTGGGAAAAAACACGCTCTGTAAACGTGCCAGCCTCAGGAGCCTCGCCCTACCAATCTATCCCCAGAATCCCAGAGCTCCAGCAGGCTAGGATGTTGGCCTGCGGTGATCCGCTCGTAGTTAGGAGCGATCAGGTCGTCTATGGGCAGGACAGCTGCTCCCAGGGCGGCTGCTTCGTCCTGAAGCATCCCTTGGAGAATTCGGATATGACCACGGTCGACTCGTCCGTTTTTCTGACCAATCCTGGCGCAACGTTCCACCAGATAAGACAGGAGAGGGCCGGGTAAGTGACCGCCGATCACAATGGCCTCCGGGTCGAAGAGGAGCAGGAGATCACCGATGATCAGCGTCAGATACGACGCGGCGGTCTTTAACCAATCTAAAACGACCTCGTTTCCTTGTTCGAAAAGATCGACAATTTTGGTTAGGCTACGCGTGTCGATCCCGGCCTCGTGCAAGCGTTGGGTTAGCGAAGTTAGAGAAAGGTAGGCCTCGAGGCAGCCGCGCTTACCACACCCGCACGACCTCGCGTTCCGTCTCTTATCGACTACGAGATGTCCCAGTTCCCCGGAGCCGCCTCTAAAACCACGATAAGGACGCCCATTGACGATGATGCCGCCACCCACGCCGACTCCGACATAGATATAAACAAAACTATCCAAAGACTTGCCGGCCCCATACCAGCTTTCTCCGATCGCAGCGGCAGTAGCATCGTTATCTACTACCACGGGCAACTTAGTGCTCCGGCTGAAGTAATCCTGCACCTTCACCTGTTCCCATCCGGGAAAGTTTGGCGAGAAAACAACTTTGCCGTGCTGAAAATCCATTGGGCCAGGGAGGGCGATTCCGAGCCCTAAGATTCGTTTGCGATGGTTTTTCTGGCGAAGTTCGCGAATGGAGCTCAACGCCTGTTTCAAGGCGTCTGCCGGGGTGGTAAGATGCTCGGCTCGATAGGTGCGAGATCGGATCACGCCTTTGAAGTCAACCAGTACACTGGCAATATGATCGCGTTCCAGATGCAGTCCTACCGAGAACGCTGCATCCGCGTTTATATCGAATAGTTTTGCCGGCTGGCCGCGCTCGGCAACTTTTCGGCCAAAATCTCGGATTAGCCCGGTTTGACTAAGACCGTCAACAATATTGAAGACGGTCTGGTTAGTCAGACCGGTCAAGCGCGCAACATCGACTCTAGAGACGGGCCCGTGCAGCCGCACAATCTCCAAGATCACTCGTTGATTGAGTAAATGGGCGTGCTCTAAATTCGCTCCGTTTCTGGATCTGGTTCGCCCCGACTGGCCTTTCATTAGCTTCTTTCGATGACAATGCAGTAAACCACATTAGGGGGGAGGTGAAAGGTGAAAAGTGAGAGGTGAGAGGTGAGAGGCGCGAGCCGTGGAGCGTGCCTCGCTTGCGAGGCCGTGGTAAGCAACGCGAGATTCCGGGACGAACCCAATGCTATCAGCGCTCTATATCCGGATATGACCTGGGGGTCTATATGTGATGCGACCGGGACGCTTAGAGTGACATTCAAGAGCGCTGAACAATGATAGGCTAGTCACATCGTCATCCTTGCGCTCCACGACCGGCGTGAAAAACGTGTGGCGGCGATGCAGCCCGGTTGTATACCAGGATTAGGATGCAAGATTCTCCGGATTGGCAATATGACGAGTTCCACGGCTTCGCCTTGGATTTCCACGATCCTGTTCAGGTCAAACTCTACGATGGACAACAAGGGACAGATCTCGACGCAGAAAGCCAGATTGTCCGTTTCCTAGGAATTTCCGAGAAAGATACTTTGATTGAATATGGTGCGGGGACGGGCGCTTTCGTTGAAGCTGCTGCCAGAGTTTGCCGGCATGTACACGCGGTGGATGTGTCTCGAGCAATGATCGAGTATGCGAGCGAGCGGTTAGGCAAAATCGGGGTAGCCAACGTCACATTTCATCATGCAGGATTTCTTACCTACGAGCACCGAGATGCGCCGGTGAGTTTCGTGGTTGCGAAATTTGCTCTGCATCATTTGCCGGATTTTTGGAAAATAGTTGCTCTGGGTCGAATCAACCGATTCCTCCAATTGGGAGGTGGTTTTTATTTGGAGGATGTGGTGTTTTCGTTTCAGCCGGAATCCTACAATACAGCGATCCAGCAATGGATTGACCGAGCATCCGAATCAGGAATCAGTTTTTCAAAAAAAGACTTCGAAGGGCACGTGCGCGATGAGTACAGCACTTACTCCTGGATGATGGAGGCAATGATTCAGCGCGCAGGATTTGCCATTCGGAATTCAGAATTTCTTTCTCCGACAATCGCTACCTACTTGTGCGAGAAGGTTGAGTAGCTTGAGTAGCTGGTAGGGCGAGGCTCCCGAAAGACCTAAGGGGCTTCGCAGCGCGATTGGCAGTCCGACACCCATTCAGATGAAACGCCTATCATCGCGCCGAGCCGTGGTGCGCGCTCGACCAACGGCTCGGCAGCTTATCGGCCTAGGTCGCTAAACGGTCTCGGTGGGTCGGCTTCGTTGATATCCGTCTTAGGTCTTTCGGGAGCCTCGCCCTACCAAAGATCAACGGCTAGCAGGCTTTCCTTGAACGAGTTCATCGACCAAAGGTTTGGCGTCGTACATTTTGTCGAGTGCTTCGAGGATCGCTGCTGAATCGACAGCGACAGATCGGCTTCGTTGGTCGCTGTAAGCAAAATCACCCGCCAACGACTCGATGTTGCCATCGAAGATTAAACCGACGAGTTCTCCGGCTTCATTTACTACGGGGCTACCGCTATTTCCGCCAACGACATCCGCAGTAGTGACGAAATTGAAGCGGGTCTGGAGATTCAGCTTATCATGCCGGTCGATCCAGCGTGGGGGGAGATCGAACGGCTCGTGGTTCTGATGATCGTTGGCGCGCTGAAAAAGACCGGCAAAGGTCGTGAAAGCGGGAATGGTTTGTTCATCTTCCTGGTAACCACTGACTGCGCCGAACGACAGGCGGAGGGTGCTGGTGCCGTCCGGGTAGATCTCATTTCCTTTCAGGGCGAACCTCGCGCGGGCGATCTGGGCGTAGGCCTGTTGTTCCGCCTCGCCGGTCTCGTCAAAAATACGGCGAAGACGTCGTGAGGTTGGGTCAACCAGAGACGCCAGTTCAATCATCGGATCTTGGTAATCCTTCAAGGCGGCGGCGCCTCCTTCGTAGAGTTGGCGCCTAACGGCGACGTCCTTCAGTTTCGTCCCGCTGACTAGCTCGCGGGCGCGTTCACTGGGAGATTTACCAGCCAAGATTTCCTTTACTAGTGGGTCCTCCGGGCCGAGGCGCGTTGCAAGATCAGTCAGCGAATTCGATAGTTCTAGTTCTTCGACGTCATCATAGATCGGCGCCGGCGAGAAGAGCTGTAATTCAAGAGGTTGACGATTTGAGTCCCGGAATTCGGCTAACCGTTCTCCATTTGGTTTTGGATGCTCGACGGCAGCCCGAACCAACGTACGGGCTATCTTGAATAGTCGACTGTCGAATCCTTGTGCTCCCCGGCGCCATTCTCCTTCGAAAAGGAAGCCGCCAACCAATGCCTTAGCCATTTCAGTCTCGGCTTGTTCGATGCGGTTATATGCCTCCAAGGCGGGCTGCAGCGTGGATTGGGTCTGCAATTGGGTGCGAAAAGCTCTTTCGTCTTCAACGCGCTCCCCAAAAAATTCGGGAGAGAGTAGAGCCGCCAGCTGACCGTTACCGCGTTTCCGCGAGTTACGAATGCCGAACAGATCGCTATCAATCCGGCGTTGATTCTCCAGGGAGTGGGCTCCGAAAGCAGCCAATAACACCTCGCGGCGATAATAAGTCTGCAGCTGTAACGGCAGCACGCGGTCCCGCAGATTCGTGAGAGCCGAAACGGTCAACTGCCGATTCGTACGTCCCGGATGGCCGGACACGAACACCAGGTCGTTTTCGGCCGGACCCTGCGGGTTAATCTTCAAATAATTCTCCACATGAGCCGGTTGCCCGTTCTCGTAAGCTCGAAAGAGACAGATATCCAGATCGAAGCGGGGATACTCAAAATTATCGGGATCTCCTCCGTAGAACGCGATCCGTTTCTCGGGAGCAAAGACCAGGCGGACATCGGTATAACGCTTGTACCGATAGAGTTGATAACTTCCGCCTCCATACAGCTTTACCACTTCACTGTAGAGGCCCGTAGCGTTTTGTGACTCCTGTTCGATGTCGGCAATCACGCGGTTCCGGGCGAGAAAGGCCTGACCCGCGTTCATGGACGGCGTCACGGCAGCGTTAACTCGTTCGGTTACATCCTGAATTGACTGCAGAACATCCAGTTCCAGGTCCGGACACTGTTTCTCCTCGGACAACGTGTGGGCGTAGAATCCGTCGGCCAGATAATTATGAGTCGCGTCACTTAGTTTCTGCAGACTGTCAGACCCGACGTGATGGTTGGTCAGGACCAAGCCATTCTGCGATACAAAGGATCCGCTGGCGCGGCCAACCCGGACGCTGCTCTTTTGGAGATGCTCCAGCCAATCGGCTGTCGGGGTGAAGTGATATTTTTCTTGGAGTTGCTTAACCGGCAGATTGTTGAAGAGCCAAAGGCCTTCATCCGCGGACAAGCGGCCCGGCAGGAGGACAGTGATTAAGCACAGAAGAAGCCAAAATCTTGAATCGCGGGTGCGCATAGAGTTTCCCAACGTGATTAGCCGCAAAAGAGCACAGCCGGGAGAAAGTGAAAAGGTGAAAGCTGATCGGTGATTACTTGCCTGCGGACGTAGCATCAGGTAGCCTACGAGGCGTCGCATGGCAGGCGGCTCTCAGTGAAACGACGCGCCACCCCAATATTCCGAGGACGAGGACGAGACAGGCGCCTACGACGCTGTACGAGTTGCTCTTTTGCTCAACAACGCAGAACCCGCTTTTGACGCATTCGGTCGACGAATCGCGCTACAGATGAAGTCACCAATCGCAGCGACTTCATCCAGGTTGATACCCGCCTCAACGCCTAGGCCTTGCAACAAATAGAGCACGTCCTCGGTTGCCACATTGCCAGTAGCGCCCGGCGCATAGGGACAGCCGCCAAGCCCGGCTACTGAACTATGGAAGATTGCTAAACCCGCATCCAGGCTAGCCAAGATATTCGCCAAAGCTTGACCAAACGTATCATGGTAATGGCCAGCCAGTCTGGCGATTGGGAATTCTTGGCTGGCTGCGGGCACTAGTTCTCTAACCCGCCTTACCGTCCCAATGCCGATGGTATCTGCTAAATCGATCTCGTCACATCCGAGAGCGGCTAACCGATTTACTACCCGAGTAACCGAACTAATCGGAACATCCCCTTCATAGGGGCAGCCAAAGGAACAAGAGATACTGCCACGCAGGCGGACGCCGTTGGGCTTGGCGACGTCTGCAACGGCCGCGTAGCGTTCAAATGACTGATCAATCGTGCAATTAATATTCTTCTGACAAAAGGTCTCGCTGGCCGCGGTGAAAATTACGACCTCATCTGCCTTAGCCGCGACAGCGTTCCGTGCTCCTTGCAGATTCGGCGCAAGAACCGAGTAGATAGCCCCAGGTCGCCGCGTAATCCGTTCCATCACTTCAGCAGCGTCCGCCAATTGAGGAACCCATTTCGGGGAAACAAACGAGGTGGCCTCGATGTTAGCAAACCCGGCAGCGCTCAGACGGTTGATCAACTCGATTTTAATCTCGGTCGAGATTTCAGATTTCTCGTTCTGCAAGCCGTCCCTTGGACCCACTTCGACGATTTTGACGGAACTAGTCATGGAAGCCACAGATTTAAATTATCCGCAGATTACGCAGATTTCGGTATTAGGAGGTGCCAAGCGGTGGAGCGTGCCTCGCTTGCGAGGCCGTGGGTGAGCAACGCACAATCGAGAACTGCCTTCCATCGCTATCTGCACTCTATAACGCGATTTTCGCCTCTGCACAGAAACAAGAGCGCAGCCCGATGAAGCGCCTTCCAAACCGTCCGCCCTGATTACCACGGCCTCGCAAGCGAGGCACGCTCCACGGGCGGTACCGCCTCAAAACGTAATCCGCCTCCGCAAAGTCTACGGCGCGACAGGTCCTGCGTAATCTGCGGATCACTTAGTCAGGTTTTTTGGGCGTGAAGTGGAGGAGTTGGGCACCCTCGGGGACTTGGTCGGCGACATTGACTAATACTTGATCGACGCGGCCGTCAACCAAAGCAACGATGGTGTGTTCCATTTTCATTGCTTCCATTACCACTAAGGGAGTCCCTTTCGTGACTGTCTGGCCTTCCTGCACTAGCACCGCCACAATACGACCCGGCATCGGAGCAGTCAGTTGAGTCTCTGGCGGACCGAGCAGTACGTCGTAGGCAAGAGGATCGATCAGAGTGAGAGTCACATGCTCGCCATCGGCCGACAGATCGAAGATATTGTTTTTTTGATAAACCCGGCCGGTTGATCGGCGGTCACCGATTAAAACGACTAAGCGGCCGTCGTGATACTCTTGAATTTCGAAGTGGTCGGACTCTCCGTTTGCTTCCAGGTGGAATCGTGCGGGCTTCGCAGTTGCGGTTGGATAGGTCAGGACTGCATCCACAGTTTGGTTGCTGGCCGACCACGATAGACGCCGAGTATAGGTAGCGTTCAGACGCCAACCTGACGTCGTAGCCCAGGGCGAATAAAGATCGCCGTTCTCAATACGACGGTCTTGTTCTTCGCCTTTTAGCAAAGCGGCTGTAGCCAGCACAACGTAAGGAAACCGGATCACTTCATCAGAAGTTAACAAAAAGCTTTCGTTCCGCGCAATCAAACCGGTGTCGAGATTAGCGGTACTGAAATCCGGCAAACGACTTAGCCGGCGCAAGAACGGTAGGTTTGTCTCTAATCCCAGCACAACAGAATCATCGAGCGCGTCGTGCAAACGGGTAACTGCTTCCGCTCGATCTTTGCCCCACACGACGAGCTTGGCCAAAAGCGGATCGTAATAGGGAGTGACGGTGTCGCCTTTGCGCACCCCAGCGTCAAGGCGAATTGGAGCCATCTCCGGAGACGAAGGTACTTTAAAATGGACGGCTTCCGGAGTTTTGAATACCTCCAAGGTACCGGTTGAGGGTAGGAAGCCTGAGCTCGGTTTCTCGGCGTAGATACGGGCCTCGATGGCGTGGCCCCGAAATTGAAGTTGAGCTTGCGGCTGAGGTAGGGGAGCTCCGGCTGCCACCAGGAGTTGCCATTCGACCAGGTCTTGGGCGGTGATCATCTCCGTCACAGGATGTTCGACCTGCAATCGGGTGTTCATTTCCAGGAAATAGAACTTAGAGTCCCGATCGAACAGGAACTCGATAGTTCCCGCACCTGTATAGTTAACTGCGCGAGCTGCAGCCACAGCGGTTTCGCCGATCAACCGGCGTTGGGATTCGGTGAGCCCAGGGGCGGGTGATTCTTCAATGATCTTTTGATGGCGCCGTTGAACGGAACAATCTCTCTCGAAGAGGTAGACACAATTACCGCGCGTATCGGCAAAGACCTGTACCTCGATGTGGCGTGGCCGGTCGAGATACTTCTCGATCAGGATGCTATCGTCTCCAAAACTGTTCTTAGCTTCACGGCGGCAAGCAGCCAACAGATCGTCGAACTCTGCGGTTCCGTGAACCACCCGCATCCCTTTGCCACCGCCGCCTGCCCGCGCTTTCAGCATGACGGGGTATCCGATCACCTCGGCTTGAGAGCGCAGGAAAGTGGGTGCTTGATTTTCACCGTGATAACCTGGGAGAACAGGAACCCCCGCCTTGGTCATCATTGATTTAGCGGTGCTTTTGTCGCCCATGGCGTGGATGGCAGCCGCTGGTGGCCCCACAAAAACGAGCCCAGAAGCAACGCAGGCCTCGGCGAACTCCGCGTTCTCTGCCAGGAAGCCGTAACCGGGGTGGATCGCTTCGGCTCGGCTCTCGCGGGCAGCTCTTAGGATAGATGGGATCGAAAGATAACTTTCGCTGGCGGTTGTGCCGCCAATGCCAAACGCTTCGTCGCAGACGCTGACGTGTTTGGAGTTCTTGTCGACATCCGAATAAACGGCAACCGTCCGAATACCGAGCCTGGAGGCAGTTGCCGCGATGCGGCAAGCGATCTCGCCTCGATTAGCAATCAGGATTTTGCGGAACATTGGACGGTGAGGGAGGGCGCGCGTCCTCGCGCGCTGTGAAGCTGGTGCATGCTGCTAGAGGTCGATGGGTCCTGGGCTAGGAACAGGCAACGCTCTGGGAACGATCCGGCGGCTGCCGGACGAGGACGCGATCACTCCCCGGACGAATCTGTCATCTGTCATTTGTTATTTGTCATTCTGTTGAGTCTTGACCCAACTGGGGCGCCGTTTTTCTAGAAAGGCTTGGACGCCTTCGCGAGCCTCTTCGGAGCCACGCAGTCGCGCGATTCGCTCGGCGGTATCGACAGCGAGCTTTTCCGATAGCAAATCGATGTCTTGGATCAGCCGTTTCGATTGGATCACGGCTTGTGGGCCGTTTTGCGTGATCTGAGTGACGATCGAGTTGAGTCTCGCATCCAAGACATCCGGAGTGACAACCTCATGTACCAAGCCAATCCGACACGCTTCTTGAGCAGTAAATCTTTCGCCGGTGACAAAATAACGACGGGCAGCGCGGCTACCAATTGCTTGAATCACGAAAGGGCTGATCACCGCCGGCATCAGACCAAGCTTCACCTCGGAAAACCCAAAGCTGGCCTTGCTACTAGCGATGGCGATATCCGCAACCGCAATTAGTCCGAGTCCGCCTCCATAAGCATCTCCTTGCACCCGCGCAATAACCGGCTTCGGACAATGGTAGAGCGTGCGTAACATGGTGGCGAGGCGATAGGCGTCCGCGAAGTTCTCTTGGTAAGGAATCTCCGCCATTCGCTTCATCCAGCTCAGATCCGCACCCGCACAGAAAGTGGTGCCGGAACCAGTTAGCACGATCACCCGCACCTCATCGCGATCCCCAAACATGCGGAAGCTGTGCTCTAATTCTTTGATTGCTGTCTCGTTAAAGGCGTTGTGCACTCTAGGGCGATTCAGTGTGACGGTGGCGACTGCACCGGAGATAGTGACATCTAAGGTATGCCAATTCATGAGAGCTCCTGAAGGGTTGGGGGTGAACCTAGCCTGCAGAAAACATTAATTTCACCACAGAGACACAGAGACCACGGAGAGAAAGAGAAAAAAAGAGAAAAGAACTCTTATTCCGGTCTTTGTGAACTCTGTGTCTCCGTGGTGAAATAATGTTTTCCTCCGCGAAGCCTCACATGCGGAAAAGACTGAAGCGGGGTTCCGGAATGGTAGCATTTAGGGCGGCGGATATGCCGAGGCCTAGCACGAGCCGGGTATCAAGGGGATCGATGATTCCGTCGTCCCAAAGCCGCGCGCTGGCGTAGTAAGGATGGCCTTGCCGTTCGTACTGCTCCCGGATCGGCGCCTTAAATTCCGTCTCTTCATCTGCGGTCCATTGACCTCCCTTAGCCTCGATAGCGTCACGTTTGACCCTCGCCAAAACGGTCGCCGCCTGTTCTCCTCCCATCACTGAGATCCGAGCGTTCGGCCACATCCAAAGGAACCGAGGTGAATAGGCGCGTCCACACATCCCGTAGTTCCCGGCTCCGAACGAACCGCCGACAATCACCGTAAATTTCGGTACTTGGGCGGTGGCTACCGCGGTGACCATCTTCGCGCCGTGCCGGGCAATGCCTTCGTTCTCATATTTTTTACCGACCATAAACCCGGCAATGTTTTGGAGGAAGACAAGCGGGACACGTCGTTGGCAGCAGAGCTCGATGAAATGAGCGCCTTTTTGCGCGGATTCAGAGAAAAGAATCCCATTGTTTGCAAGCACGCCGACTGGGTAACCCCAAACGTGAGTGAACCCGCAAACTAATGTGGCGCCGTATAAGGCTTTAAACTCATCAAACTCAGATCCATCGACGATCCGGAGGATCAATTCACGGACATCATACGGTTTGCGCGAGTCCGCCGGAATGACGCCGTAAAGCTCTGCCGGATCGGCGCCGGGTTCTCGAGGAGGGCGGCATTCGAGTTGAGCTGTTTTTCGGTGGTTCAAGTTACCGACGATATTGCGGGCTATAGCCAGCGCGTGGGAATCATCTTGAGCGAGATGATCGGCCACGCCGGATAATCGCGCGTGAACGTCGCCGCCGCCAAGCTCCTCGGCGGTGACCTCTTCGCCAATGGCGGCTTTTACCAGCGGCGGGCCTCCTAGAAAGATGGTGCCCTGGTTCTTAACAATGATCGACTCATCACACATGGCCGGCACATAAGCGCCGCCCGCCGTACAGGAGCCCATTACCAGAGCGATTTGCGGAATTCCTTGAGCCGACAGGTTCGCTTGGTTGTAAAAGATCCTTCCGAAATGGTCTCGATCCGGAAACACTTCGTCTTGGTTCGGGAGATTGGCGCCGCCGGAGTCGACCAGATATACGCAGGGAAGACGATTCTGTTCTGCGATTTCCTGGGCGCGCAAATGTTTTTTGACGGAGATCGGATAATACGTGCCGCCTTTCACCGTCGCATCGTTACAAACAATAACGCATTCTTTCCCCGAGATACGGCCGATCCCTGTGATCACGCCGGCGCCGGGCGCGGCATCGTGGTACATTCCGTAAGCGGCCAATTGCGAGAGTTCGAGAAACGGAGTTCCGGGGTCGAGCAATCGTTGAACGCGCTCTCTGGGGAGTAGCTTACCCCGACCCAAGTGTTTTCGGCGTGCTTCTTCGCCGCCGCCCTCAGCCAGCTTTTTTGCGATGACTCGCAGATCGTCGACGGCTGATTGCATAGCCGCCGCGTTTGCTTTGAATTCGTCAGAGGTCGGATTGAGTTTAGACTTTAGGGTGGCCATCTGTCGGCGGAGGGGAGTGGTTAAGCGTTTCGGTAGATTAAGTAACCGCTTCCGGTTCAAAGTTCACGTTGGGATTTTTTGGGGGGGCGACGCTCGCCGGGCGGTGTTGATAGACCGGGAGACTGGGTGTGCGCTGGGCGGTGCGCGCAGATAGGACCTATAGGACCAATGGGACTTATAAGGGAAACTCATAGGTCGCATGAGTCACATAGAGCCTGCCGGGCCGCAGGACATTCGGCCTGGCGCGCGATCTCCATCTGACAAATAATCTGCTTTTCACCATGATTGATCGACGCGAAATCGACGTACTGCGATCGCTTCTAGAATCCAATGCGGAAACGACGTCAACCGACCTAATCGAACGATTTGGTGGTGACACGGCCAGCTTGCAGAGCGTGATTGAGTCGCTCGAGCGCGACGGTTATTGCTTTGAACAGAAGGCTGGAACCATTCGACTTTTGTCCGAGCCGGACGCGGTTCGGCCGCAAAGCGTTGGAGCACGACTGACGACGCATACGATTGGACGCGAGGTCTACGTCTTTCGGGAAACGAGATCGACCAATGATTTGGCGCGGCAGGCCGGCGTCGGCAAAGCCAGCGAAGGGGTAGTCTTCTTTGCAGAACAACAAACGGCGGGGCGGGGAACGCACGGACGCAATTGGGTGTCTCAGGGTAATCAAGGTCTTTGGTTTTCAATCTTGCTGCGATCGACATTGCCGGTTGAGCGATGGCCGGTTTTGGTCCAAATGGCGGCATTGGCCGCCGCTGAAGCTGCCGAAACCTGGATTGATGACCCGATCGCTATTAAGCCACCTAATGACTTGGTGTTAGGCGGCGGCAAACTGGCTGGGTTTCTATTGGAAACATGCAACGCCTGGAATTTTCAAGTGCTGGGTATTGGGATGAATGTCCGTTCGGCGCCCCAAATCGAAGGGTACCCGACATCCGCTTTGGACGATTTCGCCAGAAAGCGGGTTCCCTTGTCCGAACTGGCGGCGGGAATCCTAAACCGATTTGAAGACTGGTACTTGCGGAAGACGGTCGAGTGGGTGGCGGAAGCGGTCGCAAATAGCAAATTTCCGCTGTAGTCCATGCTGGCCTACGGGCTTTTTTTAGGGGCTAGGGGGGCGAAGCGGCGAGTGGGCGAAAGGGCGAAACGGCGAAGGGGCGAAAGACGCGGGCCGGTAGGGCGAAAATCTCGGCGCGCCGTGGGTTCGACCATTCAGGGTACGTCTATGCGCGCCGGATTTGAGCCGCGCCGTGCGGTTGCCACCTCGCTGGCTCGATCGTCCTGAGAACGGATGCGTGTTGGACGTTGCAGCGCGCACGCATGGCTCAAATCCGGCGCGTAAACATCAATAGAAATGGCTTGTCATGGGCGCGCCGAGATTTTCGCCCTACCGGCCCTTCGCCACTCGCCCATTCGCCGTTTCGCCCTTTCGCCGAGACCTTCCTCACCTCCGCTCGACTCGCTGGGTGAGGTCTCCCTTGGCCGAGGCCAGTTGTTCGAGCAGCTTTTTACCGTGGCCGGAGGCTCGGAAAAGCGAAAGCCGATGCCGGGCGATATCGCGCAACTTGTTGGTGACGTATCGTAGGATTTGTTGATGGCGTGGTTCCCAGTCTGTCGGTAGCTTGGCCGCTTCTTCTAAGCCTTCCACAAAGCCACGGATCAGAGCAGCTCCGATATTGACTTTGTAAACATTCAATTCGGTTGCGACCTTGATATCATCGGGGTGAATGCCGCTGCCGCCGTGCAAAACCAAAGGGATACGGGTGGCCTGGGCGATATTGGTCAACAGATCGAGATCGAGCCGGCTTTGTTGGCCGTGCATCGATCCCACTGAGACCGCCAGGGTATCGGCGCCGCCCTTCTGCACCATCTCAGCCGTGTCGTGGGCAGCCGCGGTGACGGCGCGTCCGCCCTGATATTCGCCGCCGAACTGGCCAATCTCGGTCTCCAGAATCGCCCCAACCGCGTGAGCTGCCTCGGCAAAACGGGCAGTGCCGGCAATGTTCTCGGCCAAAGGCAAATGGCCGCCATCATACATCACGGAGTGATATCCACGGCGTAAGGTCCGAAAAATGTTCTCGTCTTTTCCGGGATGATCCTGGTGCATCAAGACGGGTGCAGCCGCTTTCTCGGCCAGGGTACGAATAATAGCCGATAGCTCATCAATTCCGCCGTAATCGAAGTTAATAAAATCGGTTTGAACCATTACCGGAGCACTCTCCAGCTCGGCTGCTTCGATCACCGCTCGCGCCATTTCGAGGTTGCTCACATTGAACGATGGGACCGCGAACCGGTTTTCAAACACGTAGGCGAGAAACAAGCGAGGTTTAGTAACGAACATATATTGCGCTGGAGATTCTTTGTTTCTGGCCGGTTTGCAAGCGGTTTCCTCGAGAGGCGTTCGGCGTTTGGCGTTCGGCGTTCGGCGTTTGGTGGTTGGCGGTTCGCAGTTTCGTAAATTTTCACGAATTCCCGTTGCTTCAGGTGAAGAATTGTCGTTCGAGATACTGCTCGTTAAATCCACATGTGATTGCTTATCAGAAACTTGGGATCTTCATCCGACTTGGGCATGCCTTGTGCATTACCTGGTCGGATGCGAGGACTTAATCTTATGAACACACTACTCGACAGGAAATCTCAATCCATTCGGGGTCGTGATTCGAGCTACGCGGGACGTGGCGGTGTCGGGAAAGCATTTGTTAGCGCTGATAGACGAGGGGCCCGCCATGTGAGTTATCTTTGCTCACCATCGGCCTCGCAAGCGAGGCAGCGCTCCACGAGGCCCGTTTTGCCAATCACCAATCACTAATCACCTTCATTTCTCCTCTCCCTATGGAAACTAAACCACCGCTTCCTCCATTCACTCTCGAAACCGCGATACAAAAAGCTCGTTTAGCCGAGGACGCTTGGAATTCACGCGACCCGGAACGTGTTGCCCTCGCCTACACAGCCGATAGCCGCTGGCGCAACCGTGCTGAGTTCTTCAATGGGCGGCCAGCCATTATCGAGTTTCTCCGGCGCAAATGGGCCAAAGAAATGGACTACCGCTTGATAAAAGAGCTATGGGCCTTTCATGAAAACCGGATCTCGGTCCGATTCCAATATGAATGGCATGATGATTCCGGGAATTGGTTTCGAGCCCATGGGAACGAGCAATGGGAATTCGACGACAACGGTCTCATGCGCCGCAGAGAAGCCAGCATTAATGATGTTCCGATTAAGGCCGCCGATCGTAAGTTCTTATGGCCAGCTGGTCCTCGTCCGGCGGATCACCCGGGGCTGAGTGAGCTTGGACTGTGATGCCATGGCTCACGAGGCCCTTCGTTCTCGTCCTCGTCCTCGAATCCGGCCGAGCTGAGTGATGGAGTGTGGAGTGTTGGAGTAGTGTCCCTTCGCGGAATCGCACTGCGTAGCAGGTTGAAGAGTGAAAGGTGATATGGCGGCAGGCAGGCCGTTGAACCGAATGGTCCCACTAGTCGCATCGGCCTGCCTGAGCAAGATTGCGTGCGTCGAAGGCTCCCATCCGGGGTATTTCTTTAATTTTGTGAAACCTAGGACCCCCGACCCGGGAAATAGGTGTTATGAAGATCTTTGCGACAGTTCTCACAGCGATCGCGGTCGTCGCGGCTCTCGGTACCGCGGGACCGGCCGCAGCCGGTGGCCGCCGCATCTGCGCTGGGCCGCCCATCCAGTGGATGGGAATTCAGCCTGGAGCGCGAATTGGTCGATTTCACCTTGGTCCCAGCGGAATCGAAAACTTAAAGGACCGCCCTGTATTGCGCTTATGGTTCATTTGCCCGGGCAAAGCCGGATCATGACTCTCGAACAAGTAAAGGAACTCTTGAAAAAAGGATCGGACCATTGAACGGATCCACCGGGAAAATGAATAACATGAACCTATTCAGAGCGATTTTGTTTTCAGCGCTTATTCCGCTGGCCGGCCAGGTGTTTGGCGCGTCCGAAGATCTATCGATTGTGCCTGGGTCAAGTATCGCCGGCACATCTCTCGGCCCCGACGGATTGCAACAACTAAAAAAGCTAGGTAGGCCCTACCGGATTGATCGCGGGATGTCACAGACACGACAGGTCTGGAAGTGGTCCAGGCCGGATGGAAGATTAGAGACGTTCTTCATTCATACAGTGAATAATGGAGTCATTGATGCGAAGCCGGCCGATGGAGTGAGCATCGATTTGATCCGTACGACGATAACTCGGTTTCGAACCGCAGACGGGATTCGGGTCGGGAGTACGCTCGATCAAATCCGGAAGAGTTTTCCCAATGTTGGTCCGGTTGAAGGGACACCAACGATTTTCGATGACCTGAAGCGGGGAATCGCGTTCGAATTTAGCGATGCGCCTATCGGCCACTCGATCTGCATCGCCATCATGGTGCATCCACCGGGCCAGAGTAATATTGCGACCCAGCAGCAGGTAGCCGAAGTGCTCGAGAATGGAGCCAAGGAGTAGTTGGGGAGAAGGATGAAAATGACAGATGACAAATGACAAATGCAGGGAGACGAGAAGGCTGAGGCCAACTATCTGTCATCTGTCATTTTCATCCGTTGTTGTGAAACTCTCGCGGAAAAAGCCGGGAAAGCAGTATCGATGAAAAATTTTATTGCTTGTGGAAACGGTTTTGAGATTAGGAGCCAGACATTGGCGGGTGCGGTTCACAGACCGGGAAAATTTGAAATGAAGCTTTTCAAAATGGTTCAGGTCGCCGCGGTGCTATTGATCACCAGCCCCGTGCTGGCTGGCGGGACCGGGACAGAGGGGGCTTCGATTATGCCGGGCGCTAGCCTAGCCGGCGTATCTCTTGGTCCCAACGGCACGCCGGAATTGGGAAAGCTCGGCAAGCCCTATCGGATTGATCGAGGAATGTCTCAGACCCACCAGGTGTGGAAATGGTTTCGGCCTGGGGGGCGATTCGACACGTTCTTTGTTCACACGGTTAATAACGGAGCCATTGACGCGCAGCCGGCAGACGGTGTGACCATCGATCTGATCCGGTCGACTGCTACTCGATTTCGAACGGCTAACGGCATCGCGGTCGGCAGTACGCTGAACCAGATCCGGAAGAGTTTTCCTGCGGTTGCGCCGCCGGCAGATACACCTACAATTTTCGACGATGTGAAAGCAGGGATCGCTTTCGAGTTTAGCGCTGCTCCCGGTGGTGATTCGCCCTGTATCGCGATAATGGTTCATCCACCCGGCCAAAGTAATATTGCGACCCAGGAGCAAGTGGCAGAAGTGCTGGAGAACGGGAACACGGATTAGTCGGGCGATAGGGCAAAGGTGATTAGTGATTGGTGATTCGTGATTGGTGGAAGGCAGCTCGTGGAGCGGGCCTTGCTTGTCCTTACTAAGCCTCGCTAGCCCTGAATCGAGCCGCCCCTAGCGAATCACTGCGGTCGGCCGTTTGCTTTCGCTTTTCGCCTCTGACCAATCACTAGTCACTAATCACTAATCACTAATCACTAATCACCTCCAGACCCCTTCTCGGCTTGAATGCACCGCGCGTTTTTGATTACATGCCTAAGCCATGGCTGACTGGCTGAGCTCGAGCGCCGGTGGAAACCTGCGATTCGACACCACCCAATGGAGCTTGGTCTCGGCTGCGGCAGCGGCGGGGAACGAACGCAGCCGGGCTGCCTTCGAGGATCTTTACCGCGCTTATTCTCATGCGGTTTACGCGTTTATTCGGCGACGGGGTTATGCTCGCCAGGATGCCCAAGACTTGACCCAGGACTTCTTCCTTCATCTCTTGGAAAAAAATGCATTTGTTCGGGCAGATCCGAATCGAGGAAAATTTCGCAGTTTCCTTTTAGGAGCTCTCGAATTCTTTTTGCAGCATGCTGATGAACGGGCCAGAGCGGAGAAACGTGGCGGCCGCGCGGCGATGGTCTTTCTCGACGATGAGACGGCCGAGGCAAGTTATCAGTTAGCCGATCCCAAACAAAACGCGGAGCAAGTCTATGATGCGCGTTGGGCGGCAACACTGATTCGATCGACGGTCGATCGCCTCAAAACCGAGATGGAATGGCAGGGTAAAGCGGACTTATTCGAACAAATCCGGGGTTTTTTAATTGAGGGTGAAGATCGATCCTACCAAGAAGTCGCGGAAAGCACCGGATTAACGCTGGGAGCAGTCAGATTAACCATTCATCGGATGAGAGTGCGTTACCGCGAACTGCTACGGGCGGAGATCGCGAGAACGGTGGTCAGTTCAGCGGATTTCGATCAAGAGATTCAGGCGCTGCGCGCGTCCTTGCGAAGCGGCTATCTGCCGGGCTGAACTCGCTTAGGCTCGTTCGATAGCCGATAGCCAATAGCCGATAGCCAATGGTGATCGGGTCGCCACCCGTGGAGCGCTGCCTCGCTTGCGAGGCCGTGGTGAACAAAGACAACCTCGGGTCAGACCTATCGCCTATCAGCGCTCTTGCGCGTGTTCAATTAGGCATCTTGGGTCCAAATGGGGACGAACGCACGAAGTCAAGCGACGATACAGAGCGGGGACACAATGTGGGTATGACTTACGAGCTCGCCCTGTTCACCAAGGCCTCGCAAGCGAGGCAGCGCTCCACGGGTGACGACCCCTGAACGTCTTGGCCTATTGTTTATGCTCTTTTTCGTAGTTCGCTTTCGCTTCGTCGGCGACCTTTTGGAGAATATCTTTACCAAAGCGGCGCTGGATCTCTGGCAACGCGATCTCGTTGTAGCCGATCATATGGCTGATTCTGTCGATTAGGACCTCATCACCAGCCACCCGGCGCATTTCGATGTTATAGCGCTCCTTCATCAGCCGGATTAACTCATCGTCCGTTGGGGCGGGGAGTCCGGCGAACTCATATGCAAGAACGCCGTGGCTGGTATCCTTTTGGGCATCGGCCAGGCCTTGTTCGTAGTCCGCCTGAGAATAACCGGCTGGCGCCTTCTGTCCTGGCGCAAGGCCCGCAAAAATCAACGACACGATGACCGTCAGGAGTAATTGCGAAAGCGATTTATTCATGCTGTAATATACTCCCGCATTCATTCGGCAAAGTTTCAGGAATTAGATGAAATGCAGCGTCCCCGCAACCTCAAGGCACTCGAGTGGATCAATTCCAGGCCACTGATCCACTCCTAGATACTCAAGTTCAACTACCCAAAAGCGGTGCGTGTGATCTGCGCGGATTATTCCGTGATTCGGACCACCGTGACAGAGCCGTCGGTATAGTTAGTGACATACGCCTGCTCGCCGTTCGGCGCGATGGCGACGGCAACAGGCCCAATCCCAACCGTGAACTTAGTGGCCACAGCCTTGGTCGCGGTGTTGATAACGGCAACGCTCCCGTCTTTGGAATCAGTCTGATCCATCGGCACGTAGAGATATTTGCCGTCCGGCGTCAGCGCGGAAAAATATCCAGTGTGAGCGCCGTAGCTGGAGAGGTCGACGGTGGCGATGATCTCTCTATCCTTGATGACCGAAACTGAAGTAAGGTTTACCACATAAACGATCGTGCCACTCGGCGAGATATTAATGCCGCACGGGTCCTCTCCAACACTGATCGGAAGTCCTTTGATCTTGTTCGTTGCGACATTAATGACAGACACCGTGGAGCTGGAAATATTCGTCACGTAAGCTGCCTCACCGTTCGGCGTGAAAGCAATATCGGCCGGATTAATTCCTACCTTAAGTGATTTAATGAGGGATCCCGAGCCGGCGGTAGAGTAAACATAAACCTTGTTATCTCCTTGAGAGGCGACATAGAGCTCGTTTCCGTTGGGACTAACTGCTAATCCGAACGGATTACTGGTTCCGGTGAGCGTGTCGGTTGTTTGTTGGAAATTGGAGGTGCTGAAACCAATAACATACCCGGTAGGTTGGTCGTCGGTAACCCACAGCGTTTCTCCATTTGGCGATAGAGCCAAATCCGTGACGTAATAGCCCGTAAGCCCGTGTTGGGTAACGGCGTAGGTCGTCGCATTGATCGCTGCAACGTAATTGCTTCCGTGTTCAGCGACGTAGGCAGTACTGCTGTCCGGAGACACGACGACTCCATACGGCTCGTCTAATCCGGTTATGGTGGTCAATATGGTGTTAACGGGCTTAGCCACGACCGGTGCTACCGCGGCCATCCATAATAAACTGATCCAGGCTATCCGGGATGTGCCTGTCTTGGTTTTCTTCGTCTTCATTCTTCTTTTCTTTCCACAGGTGCTCGATGCACGGTTTGTTTAGTTTGATTGGGCGACTTGATCTACCTGGGAGCACCGGCTCGGAATCGGACATCGCTAGTGCGTTGGACGGTGAGGCGGGCTCGATCAAAGGCAGCCGGCGGCTGCGATTGGAGGCAGATGCTGGTCATTTATTCTGTTCTCCCGAAGATTTGCCGGGACGTTTCTGAGAGAAGTGTCGAGCCCGACTTCAGGGAAGGACTCAGGTGCTATACGGCCTAGGGTTTCAATAAATTCGGGAATAGCTATAGCTCGCCAATGCCCCCTTTTTTCTGTAGATTGGGGGTTATCGATATATGGGGAGTTCTGCTGCTATCCCAGAGACCGGTGTCTGCCGAAGCTGCGGCGCGCGCATCCGGCCTGAGGATTCTTACAGCGGTTATTGCTTCGGTTGTTTATTGACGCCGGCGCTGGATTCCTCCAGCGACCGCCTGGCTGAAGAGAACATCAGGTTCGACCATTACGAGATTCTCACCCACCCGGATGGATCTTTCGTCGAGCTCGGACGCGGAGCAATGGGTGTTACCTACAAGGCGGTCGACGTTAAGTTGCGGTTTCCGGTGGCGTTGAAGGTAATCAATCCCACAGTGGCAGGCGCGCCAGTAAATCGGGAGCGATTTCTGCGCGAAGCGCAAGCGGCAGCCAGGCTACGGCATCCGCACGTCGCTAGCGTCCTTTATTATGGTGTCCAGGGCGGCGGGCAGTGCTTCTACACTATGGAATTTGTTGATGGGGAAACGCTGGCAACCCGCGTGGAACGCAGTGGTCCACTGCCTGTAGAAGACGCATTGGAGATGATCGCTCAGGTTGCCAACGCATTAACAGCCGCTGAGCAACAGGGGCTAGTGCATCGAGATCTAAAGCCGGCAAATCTGATGTTGGTGAAGGGCGATGGAATCAACGCAAAGGTGATCGATTTTGGCTTAGTGAAACTCGTCGGCGAAGATGGGAGTACTGATTCGCTTACGCAGGATGGTTTTGTCGGGACGCCGGCGTTTGCCAGTCCGGAACAGTTCGCCGGAGCGGAGATCGATCAGCGTTCGGACTATTTCTCGTTGGGGAGCACCCTGTTTTACGCACTAACTGGAAAGCCGCCCTTTAAGGCAGATCGACTGAAAGAGTTAGGAGAACAGATCGGTACGGGGACAGTTCCGCTGGATCGCTTGAGAGCGGCGGCGGTCCCGCGTCCGGTCAGAGATTTGGTGGCATCGCTGTTGACTGCGGATCCAGCAAAGCGGCCGCAAACTGGACGGGCTCTGAATGAAGCCATTGCCAATTGCCAACGCAAAATCGGTGTTGCGAAGACTCCATCGCCGAAGAGAGGCGGATTGGCGGTAGGAATTATTGCGGCCCTTGGTTTGCTGCTCATCGCCGGAGCAGCAGTCTATTTCTTTACCGCTGAGCCTACGGCAGCGTCAGCAAAATCGATTGCGGTGCTGCCGTTCGACAATTTCAGTCCGAGCACGGACGAGTCTTACTTTTCAGACGGCGTTCAGGATGAAATTCTGACTAACCTGGCAAAAGTGGCCGACCTGCAGGTCATCAGTCGCGGCAGTGTCCAAACCTACCGGAGCCCGGCCAATCGACCCTCCCCGGCCGAGATCGGTTCGGCGCTCCACGTACACTACCTCGTTAGTGGCAGTGTCAGGCGCGCTGGCGATCAACTCCGAGTAACCGCTCAACTGGTAGAAGCCACGACTGGACGCGAGGTCTGGGCAGAACGTTACGAGGGGAATTTGGCTAATGTTTTTACGATTCAGACACAGATCGCTCAGGAAATATCGCAGGAAGTACGAGCGCAGCTTTCTCCGAAAGAGAAGGAATCGATAGAAGAAGCGCCGACTCATGACGTAGTCGCATACCAGCTCTATCTGCAAGCGAAGCAATTGTTCCAGAACTACGACGAATCGATCCAGCAATGGGATCCGCTGTATACTGCGGTACGATTGTTGGACGAAGCGACGACACGCGACCCGAACTTTGTATTAGCCTGGTGCCTGCTCGCCGAAGCACACGATGATCTCTATTGGTACGATGCTGATCACAGTGATAGCCGGCGAGCTGCTGCCCAGACTGCCATCGACCAAGCGATGCGACTGCACCCTGATTCGGGGCAGGTTCATTTAGCCCTGGCGATCCATCTTATGGCCACGCGCAGTGATTATACTGCCGTCCGTCGCGAGTTAGAGATTGCGCGCCAGACGCTGCCAAACTCGAGTAAGCTCATCGGGTTGTTAGCGAAAGTTGATGCGAGCCAAGGCAAATGGCGAGACGCGGTAAAAAATACCGAAAAAGCGATTATGCTCGACCCGAAGAGCCGCGAGTTAATCACGCAGAGGAACGATATCTATCAATATCATCGTCGGTACGATGATCTGAAGCGGCTGCTAAGCGATTCGGCGACAGCCGGCATTAGCGCCAGCTCGATCGACTTCACTCGTGCTGCCATCGCGTGGCAGGAGAAAGGGGATACTTCTGCTTGTCACACCTTGCTCGACCCACCCGTCGGCCCGCTCCGCGCCATTGGGCGAGCCACTCTCCTGAAGATCCAGTGCGCTCTCGCAGACGGCAATTTTGATGCCGCGCGCAAATTCCTAACTGATGATCCCAGGCAAGAATTTGAAGCGGGTGACAAGAAGTTTTTTTCCCGGGAGTATATGCTTGCCTGGATCGAGCGATGCGCCGGAAATGAGAAGGCGTCCAGAGAGATCTATATGAAGGCGCGGCCGTTGCAACAAGCCTATGTCGAGAAGTGGCCGGATGATCCAAATCCACTAATGGTGCTCGCGATCACGGACGCAGGGATCGGGCGCAAAGACGAGGCCATTGCTGAGGCGCGTGGAGCCGTGGCCAAACGTCCGATCGATCAAAATGCGATGGAAGGTCCGTTGCTGGCTGAAGATCTCGCCCAGGTTTACCTGTGGGTAGGCGAACGCGAACAGGCGCTAAGACAACTCGAGACGCTGGAACAAGTCCCGCGCGCGCTCACCTACGGCTACCTTGCCAAAGTGCCGACCTGGGATGCTTTGCGTTCTGAGCCGCGGTTTCAACAGGTACTATCGAGCCTTGGGCCGATTCCTATTGAGAACAGAGGCGGCGAGAAGTGAATGGTGAGAAGTGAGACGTGAAAAGTCAGTAATAGCCGCGAAAGAACGCAAGGAACGCAAAAAGGTTTGCTTGGAGAAGGCAAGGCGATTGGTGATTGGTGATTTGTGGTTGGTAGTTCCCGGTGTTTTATATAAGAATGAGCAGAAGCTCATCCCTAGCGGATTCCGGCCCTCCGAATTGCACTCGTGTAGCGGGTTGAAGTTGCTTTGAGCGCTGGCTAACCGTTCTCCCCACCCACAGCCGTTCCGCCGGAAAACGGGGTGCCGCATCTTGTGGTGACATTACCCTGATACTTATCACCCGAGCTCAGTGACAGACCGGTACCGCAGTCCGTCAAGAAATTATGGATCATGGCGTTGTCGCTCCCGGTCTCCTCAACCCCCACGTTAAACCCGCTAACTTGGCTGTCGCTAACTTGACTTTCCGCACAGTCCATTGATATGCCCGGCTGTACATTGCTGGCGTTAGAGGAAACAATAACACAGCTCGCAACGACACAATTCGTGCCTGTCAGACCTACTCCCTTCTCAGACACGATGACCTTTAACCCGTTCAGGAAGAATTCCGAACCGGTAAAACTGATACCGTTGCCGAATCCCGATATGATGCCGTTTCTCACAGTCACATTGGTGGAGTTGCTGCATATAACGCCGGTCCCACCAGAACCGAAAAGCATGTGGCCATTGAGGTTGATCACGACGTTGTTTACATCCGAAGCGATCGTGATGCCATTGTCGCCTGACTTAGCCGTCAGATCACTCTCGACGATATATTCGCCGGAGGCAGTGACTTTGTAAGGTAGAGAAGTGATTGTGATTACAGAAGTATTTGCTTTCGCAGAATACAGCGTCGCCGGTAGTGAGACCGCCACTCCAGCCAGCAGGACTAGATGTTTCAGTTTCATAACTTGGTTGTACTATTTTTTTTGCTATGTATTCAAGCAGCAAAGGGTAGAGCGGGATACTGGACTTATAAACCGCTAAGACCATTGCTGGGTCACCGGGTAGCCTCGTCCGACCAAACTACTGAATTTGGATAACCGTCACAGCACCGGCCTCGTTCTGCACGCACTTCGAAGATGAGACCGCCGGCTATTGGGGATCTTATTCGTGTCACCTTGAAATCGTGGCAACAAAGCATGAAACGTTCAGCTTTAGACTCGGGATAATTCGGATATGACGCAATTCCGTCGAAGGTTGGGGGTGCGATCCCCAGATTGTGGGTTAACCAGCTCGCACTCTTAGGTTTTGCGCTGATTAGTTCCAATAAGGAATGAGTTTATGAAGAAAATCGTCTTAGCATTAATGGCATCGGTTGCGCTCAGTGGGCAAAGCGAAGCGCAGATCGGCCGTACTCTGGAGCAATGTGAGCAGCAGTATGGCAAGCCCGTGTCGGCACCAAACAGGAACATTGACCCCGGGGTGATTCAATATCATTTCGTATCGGGAAAGTTAGACGTTAGCGTGCGTATTTCTACGAACACGCACACGGCCACGGCGGTCTATTACTCAAAGCTGGACCACGGACCGTTCTCAGACGCTGAGATTAAGCAGTTACTGCATGAAAGCGGCCCGGAGTTAAATTGGTCGGTAGGTCAAGACGCACATCCAGCCAGATCCGATGACAAGAGCTGGGTTGGCCAGAAGGGCGGCAAGGCCGTCCTGAATGCGATGTATGCTCATTTGGAGGAAGGCGAAGGTTATGTTCTGAACATCTATCCTTCGACCGGGAGTTAGCAGTTAGCAGTTGGCGTTGCCCCATCGCCCGGGAGGGATCGCGTCCTCGCGATCCGTTGTTACCGAGGTCGAGGATGTGTCGTGATCGTGGACGAAAATACATGTTTGGGTTTTGGCACGTCCTCGCGGCGCGCGGGGATCCGACGTCGCCCCTGTGGGAGAAAATCATCTGGATGCACCAGGCTATGTCGGACAGGCAGCGCGCCCTCCCCGAATTGCGCGCGGACACGGTTGGATCCGGCTTAAATTCCCCGATCAGTCTCGCAACCTTTCCGAAAAAAATGATAAAACTTTCGCCAGGGAATTCGGGAAGTCTGAAATATGCAACATCAATTTCGGCGGGTTCTGAGCGCGAATCTACGCGTTCTGGCGGCGCTGCTCCTGGTTAGCTGCCTTCTCGCCAGCAGCGGAACAGCGCAAACGAGGTACCGAATTATTCACCTGCCAACGGCGGACGGTTATAACAGCGCCGCCTTTGGGTTAAATGATTCCGGCAATGTGATCGGCTATAGTTATCAAGACACCATCGCGATCGGTTTCTTGTACAATTATGCGGATGATTCGATGAACGATCTCGGATCGTTCGGAGGTCAGGCCACAGTCGCGACGGCGGTCGATAACGACAACCGGGTGATCGGCTACAGCGCGGACAATAATGGTCAACGGATCGCTTTTCTGTATACGGCAGAAGCGGGTCTGACTCCGCTGGGAACATTGCCTGGGGGGTCAAACAGCGAAGCGTTCTCGATCAATAGTTCGGCAGAGGGTGCAGGGGATAGCGAGACACAGGGCGACAGCCATCGGCCCGTGATCTTCACGAATCAAACCGCCCAAGATCTCGGGATTGAATCGACCGCATCAAGCCTGCTGGAGACCGCTTACGGAGTCAACGACTCAGGGCAGATCGTTGGCCGGTACCAGAACGCTGATGGCGCTACTCACGCCTTCCTGTATGCCTCAGGGCAACTAACCGATCTTGGTAGTCTGGGAGGCGCAAATAGCGAAGCGCTGGCTATCAATGTGAACGGCCTCATCGTGGGTGACAGTCAGATGACTGGGGGAACAATCCATGCCTTCGTTTTCGATAGTGGTGCGATGAAGGATCTCGGCACGCTGCCCGGTTTTACGAATGCCAGTTTTGCCCGCGGGGTGAACAACACCGGGCAAATCGTCGGTGAAAGTGATTCGGACAACCAGAAGCGTGCCTTTGTGTATAACAATGGTCAGATGAGCGACCTGACACAGGCGGCAATCAATATGCGGCAGGCCGGTTTTTCCGCCTTGGATGTGGCGAACGGGATAAATAACCAAGGTTGGATCGCTGGGTTCGGCACTACCTTGGATGGGCGGTTAGCCGCATATTTGGCGATACCGGTTGGGGTTACCTCGGATCCGCCGGGTGGCCCTGATGCGCCGGTTTTTACCTCTGGAGATGTTAGTTCCGTCGCTTGGACCGGAGGCTGGTTTGCGCCCTTGGGTTTGTGGTCGTTGCCGTTAGCCGGCGGAGCGCTTTATTGGACTGGACAGCACTGGCATCACTGGCCGAAACCGCCTTGGCATAAGCCGCCGGAAAAGCCGCCTTGGCACCCGGGCAAGCCGCCGAAATGGCCGACGCCGCGGCCAAAGCCGACTCCTAAAGAAACGCCGAAAGGTACACCCATCCATCTATCGACTCCGCGAGGGACACCAAACCAATTTCCAAGCGCAACTCCACGAACTACTCCGACGCCGCAAAGAACATTCCAGGATCTTTCGCGGCCGAACAATCCGTATGCTAGCGGAACGCCGGTGAAAAATGTGACGCCCGGCGCAACACCGAAACCGAGTGAAGTGGAGAAGAATTCTAATGAGGGATCTCGTCATCAAACCGTCGAAAGCCAGGAGGCGGCAAAAGCGCATGCGACACCTACGCCGCAGCAAAGTCCGCGAGTGTTAAAGACGGAACATCGGACGACTTCCTCTGGATCTCGCACTGAAAATCGGATTGAGCGTCATCCAAGCCCGAAGACCGGGTCCAGCAAAGGCGGACATCCTACAACCAGTAACAAACCAAAGCCGCCTGCTAACAAGCCTGCCCCACCAAAACCGAAACCGAAGCCTACGCCAAAGAAGAAATAAAGAAGAAAAAACGCACGCAAGGGCGCAAAGGCGCAAAGAAATCACGAAATAAGTAGGCCGGGGCTCTGGCAGTATCGGACGCTTGCGGACGAGCAAAGGAAGAAGGGAAGTTAACTGTGCGTGAATCGGCGGCTGTCTTACAGCCGCCGATTTTATTTTAGCGCTTTCAGCGCCATGAAGACCTGGATCCCGCCAACGATAAACAGAAAAGCGCAGGCCGGCCAATTACCCAGGCTACGAGACAACCTCATATCACGCCCATCGCTTCGGTTATAGCGGATACCGATTTGCTGTCCATTTTGCATCGTTAACCAACTGAAAAAATTGATTCTTACCGTGCCCTGACAAGCCGGTTTCGCGTCCGTAGCGCCCACTTCACACAGCAGATAGAAACCCGGCAACCTCCAATCGGGACCGATAGTATTGTCCAAATAAAAGTCTTTGCCGACAACGTTGGCTTTCGCTGTTGCTTGCCCGAGCGAAAACCTGATCTCTTTTGTCAGAAGAAAGAGAGCCAGCCCAATAAATCCTGCGCTAATAAGTCCAGGAATTAACCATTGCATTCGGCCGAGTGTCCCAAATTCTCGCCCAAATGTCCCGCTAAACCTGGAACCAGAGATACAATGAAACTTTTAGTGTCGGATAAGGGAAAGGACGATATGAAACGATTCTGTCAAAGGTTGATGCGCGCTGTCCTGAAATTGTGGACTTGTCGACTCACGCTTCTAGCCCTTGCTCTGATGGGTTCCAGAATGGGTTTGTCTGCTAAGGAATCGATCGATACCAATTTGAACTCGACCTATGAAAAACTTATCAAGGAGCACGGCAACGACGTGGCGTTCATATCAGACCTTCGAAACTGGGAACGTGCCTGGGTAAGCTATCGCGACGCACGCGCTAATTTGGAAGCCTGGATTGTAGGCAAGACAAAACCGGACGAGCCAGCGCGACGTGCCACTGTTGAAAAACTTACCGACGCGCAGCTGCAAGCGCTGCGTCAACTCGCAGCCGACGGATCACCATTTGATCCCAATTCGCTTTCGGCGAACCCAAAATGGGAGTGGGCGTGCTGGCGGCAATATAACTATTATCGCGAGCAGGTTGTCGGCAAGTTCACGTACCTAACTGGTCCTTGGATCTTGGCTCAGAAGGCATGGCTCGGTTATTTGGGAGAGACAGAAACTTTTTTGGAAAGCCACGGTCCGGGTACTAAAGGGCAGCTTTCGCAGCTAGTCTCGAATTACGTCGACGAGATGCGTGCGAATGACCTGGATCAGTTGGCCGGACGGCTTGGGTTGATTCACTATGAACCGAAGGCTGTCTCTAAGGATTCCATTACCGACTGGCGGGATGATCTTACAGTGATCTCAGCGAAACAGGATCTACGGGTTGAGTTCACCGACGTCGAAGTACCGGTTGCGATCGCAAATGCTGATAATTCGCGGCAGCAGTTGGCCAACGCGAATCCTGGAGACACGAGCAAGGGCAATACCTATGGCTCAGACCTCTTTATTTCGCCGGATTCGCGTTGGATCTTGCAAATTACTTGGAGGGTGCATACGAACCGAGAGAAGAGACTAATAGACGCTTTTCTCTACCAAGTTATCCAGATCACGCCGTTGCATCTGCAACGGTATCCAGCCCGGGAGTCGTTTGGCGACTTGGCTATGAGCCTTTTCCATGTGCCGGACGATTCCTATGCAGACATTCATTTCGTTGAATGGAAGCCGGATGCGCTGGTCATGGCTTTTACTGTACGGCCTGACGTAGAGCCTCACCTGGGCGATGATGGTGTGGACTGGCAGTACGAATTTGATTTGCGGAAGCATACGTTTACCAATCCGGCAAGAATGCCAGGGGCTTCTCGGTTGATTGACGATTAGGTTGGGGCCTTCGGCAAGACTTCGACGAGCTCATTCGGGTCGGCGAGGCTCAGGTGAACTTGGAGCGCTGCCTCGCTTGCGAGGCCGTGGTGAACAAGGGGAGATGGTTAGGTAAATCCCACGATGTTCTACACTCTCACTCTATAGTCTCGACCCTACCGTTCCATACGACAGAGCGTAAGGCGACCACGATCCTGGTTGCATCAATGTCCTTTGTTCACCACGGCCTCGCAAGCGAGGCGCGCTCCACGGGTCCCGACCGCTTCAGCCTCGCCCCACCAATAGTGGCGACCCCTCGGCCTCGCAAGCGAGGCGCGCTCCACAATCACTTTTCGCCTTTCACCTTTTGCCGGTTTCGTGCAGGGTTGCTAAATGGGGCGCGAGCATGAGCCTGATCATTGGGGGGAAGATGGGATCACGTTTGGTTCAGTTATCGTCGCGATGATCCCTTTCTGTGCCTTAGTGTTTGGGCCGTTCTTGGCGAATCAGCTCGAACCACGGATCTTCGGTCTCCCGTTCTTGCTCGCCTATTGTGTTTTCTGGGTTCTAATGACGCCGGCCTTTCTCTTTATCGCGGACCGGCTAAGGAAGCGTCGATGAATAGTTTGACTGCGCTTCTCATCGTCCTCTTGGTGATACTGATCACCATCGGGTTCGGGATTTTTGGGGTACGCAGGGTCCGGATGAGTCCGTCCCAATTTATCCTGGGTGGTCGGTCGTTTGGCGTGATCTTTCTTTGGTTACTGAGCGCCGGGGAGATCTATACTAGCTTCACTTTTTTAGGCGCGGCGGGTTGGGCTTATGGCAAAGGCGCCCCGGCGTTTTATATCATTTGCTATCTGACCGTCTCCTGCATCACACTTTTTTTCTATTTCCCGCCGGTGTGGAGGATTGCTCAGCGCGAAGGTCTCCTGACAAACGCCGACTATATCGGTTACAAATATCAAAGCCGGGGTCTTGGGCTCTTGACCGCGCTGGTGGGGGTGGTTTTTCTTATTCCCTATATCACGTTGCAGCTGACCGGGATTCAGATCCTGTTACAGATCGCCGGTTACGGCACTGTCAACTCGGTGTGGGCGGCCGGGACGGCTTTTGCGCTGATTGTTGGCTTTGTCTCGGTCGCCGGTCTTCGCGGGGCGGCCTGGGCTAGCCTGATCAAAGACGCTCTGGTGTTGGCGGGGGTTGTGTTTGCCGGCATTGTGTTGCCCATCCAATTCTTTGGTTCTCCAAAAGGCGTCATTGACGCCGTCCTTAAAGTTGAGCCGCACTGGATGACGTTGGCGAATGGGACGGACAATTTTGGAACCGTGTGGTTCGTTTCCACCGTGTTACTATCCGGTCTGGGCGGCTTCATGTATCCACACGCGTTCGCCGCCAATTTAGCTGCCAGCAGTCCGAACACGATCAGGCGTAACGCGATGATTTTACCATTCTACCAGTTGATGTTGTTGCTGGTGTTTTTTGCCGGATTCACCGCTCTCCTGATGAAGCCTGGACTCAAAGGAACCGAGGCGGATCAATCGTTTATGCTGGTGGTACAAGAGCATTACCCATCCTGGGTCCTCGGGATTATTGCCGGTGCCGGCTGTTTAGCCGGGTTGGTCCCTGCGTCGGCCCAGATTCTGGCGGCGGCGAGCTTGCTTTCGCGAAACGTGTTCAGGGTTTCGGAGGACCGAGTCACGTCTTGGACGAGACTTTGGATTGTGTTGATGGCGGTGCTCGCCTTTGGTCTTTGGGTCTATAACCGGGCTAGCTTGGTCGGTCTGTTGTTGATCAGTTATAGCGGAACTACGCAGCTGTTTCCCGGAGTCATCCTTTCATTACGAACGCGTCCGCCGCATCCGGCGAGCGTGGCGGCAGGTATCGTGGTGGCTTTGGTTCTATTAGCGGTTTTTGCGTTTGAGGGAGTAGGCGTTGTTTATGGTGTGCATATCGGCGCCGCGGCATTGGTCGCAAACACGGTTTGCCTGTTTGTGGTTGAGTATGTTCTGCGACATCGGCACGCGTGAGGTTTCGTTCTCGTTCTCGTCGTCGTCCTTCCGACTTCGCCAACGTCCTGGTTGTGGAGCGCGCCTCGCTTGCGAGGCCGACTTCGAGCGATCGGCACTATAGAGCTTGGGCTTCGTCGGACAGGCTGTCCTCGAATCCGGCGGTGCGGATTGATGGAGTACGGGAGTGTCGGAGTAATGCGGTTGGTCCGAATCGCGGCCCGCGTAGTTGTTACCGACGCCGAGGACCTTTTCTAATCCTGGACGAAATACCCCTCTAGGTTATGGCACGTCCTCGCGGCGCGCGGAGATCCGACGTCGCCCCGTTGGGAGGAAAATCGATCGGATCCCTTAAGGCTATGTCGGACAGGCAGCGCGCCCTCCCGTTACTCCAAGAACTTCCCGGTTAGCGTGTTAATCCGTTGTTGGACAAACGAGTCTCTTTCGTAGCGTCCGGGCGGTTTTTTGTCTCGTTCGAGCTCCCATTGCTGCTGTTCTGCTGCCAGTTTGGCTTTGGCATCGGTATCAAGCTTTTGCCAAAGGAGCCCGTAAATTACCTTTAGCTGATGCTGGAGCGACTCCTCGTAGGCCTTTAAAGCCGCAGCTTCAAATCTTTCATACTCAGAATCCACGTTTTCGCGGACGAGGGCCGACATCGGCCAGACGAAATGTCTGCTTAGCGCGATGATTTGCCCGTTAGCCGGCTGGTACTCCAAAAACATTTTATCATCATAGAAATTGCCGTCTTTCTGTCCTCGACCGTTAGCGACGAGAACCAACGAATCGTCTTTCCAATATTGGCCGTAGACGGAATCGAAAGTAAACCCAGGACGGGCACTGTTCTCGAACGTGGATTTTATTTTGGCGTTGAGATCGGCGGTATTCAGCTCATCGAACCGGCGTTCAGCAACGTGCTTGAACAGGTAGCATCCAGCCCCATGAATTCCGACGCCCAGGTTAACGCAGAGCCAGCGTTCATCCTTCGAGTAGTAGACGCCGGCAAAGCCTTTGCCCTGGAAGTCGTCACCGATAGCCGACTTTTGCTCTGGATTTGCTGTCTCGATAACAAAGACCCGATGCACCGGCGGATCCTGGTGCGAATCGACGGTGGCAAATAAATAGTGGCCGCTCTCGGAAACGACATAGTCGGAGAAGGTTTCGATCGGGGTTGCGTGGCTGCTGAGGGTTAATAACGCCGACATCGCCGCCAGCGCCGTCATCGCCGGCAACGCCGCCAACGTTTTTGAACAGGAGTGGAGTAGCTTTGGCATTACTTCTTGGTGGCGGCCTCGAGTTTGTCTTTCCAGCCGTTCAGGTAAGCGGTGTATTTGGTTTTCTCGTCTTCCTTTAGAAGGGCGGCGATCTTGGGGATCGTGTCCAACATGGTTGCGGATCGATCAGCCATGGCTTGGATCTTGGAGTCGTCGCCGCTATTCATGGCTTTGATTGCATCGAGATAATCTTTGGCGAACTGCTCGTAGGTTTTGATGAACGCGTTCACGTCCGGGTTGCTGAAGGTCGGCAAAGCGTCGCTCCCATCAGCGACCTGACTTGCCGGAGCGGCGTTTGCTGCGGCATTAGGAGGTTGAGCGGCCACTGACTGGGGAACGAACGGTTCGGAGTTGGCTGCCTGGAAATAACCTTGGTTGGTATTGGCACAATAAAATGTCGCGTAGTGATCCGGATTTCGCAGATAGCTAGTGGCCGATTGAGCCTCGTCTTCAGATAGCTTCTGTTTCAAGACGTGGGGTTCGTTCCGGTTCAGGGCACGATCTAACCAGGAACCTTCACCGGGTTGCAGTCCGGAATCTGCCTTCGCGGTAGCAGGCCGAAACTCGACGGACAGGATACCATCGGCGTAGTTGAGGTTAAGGTTGGCGTTACCCCGAATACGCAGGGGAAAGTTGGTCTGAGCGGCGCCAATCAGCGGCGCGATAAATGCCATAGCCAGAAGAATCGAGGTTACCCGGGAGAAGTCTCGTTCCAGTTTTTTGTGTTTGCGCATATTTCACTTTCCCGAACTGCTCCGGCGGAGTTTCACGAAAACTGTGTCGTGAGGCTAGTCGATAGTGGCAGCTGTAGAAACAACAGAACTGCTTAGCGCTGGGCCGTACTCGGGAGCCGCCTGCTGCCAACATGCAGAACTTCGAAATTACAAAGCGGCTCCCCTCCAGGCTTGAACGCTCTTCGCGCTTTTGTTTACATCCTTCGCCAAATGGCTGACTGGCTGAGTTCCACTGCCGGCGGGAGTCTACGATTCGAAACCACACAATGGAGCTTGGTCTCCGCGGCGGCAGCAGAGGACCAGCAGAACCGTGCCGCCTTCGAGGATCTGTATCGCAGTTATTGTCACCCGGTCTATGCATTCATCCGGCGACGAGGTTATGCCCGTCAAGATGCTCAGGATTTAACTCAAGACTTCTTTCTCCATCTCTCGGAGAAGAATGCGTTTATCCGGGCAGATCCCAATCGGGGGAAGTTTCGTAGCTTTCTTTTAGGATCCCTGCAGTTCTTTCTGCAACATGCTGAAGAACGGGCGAGAACCGAAAAGCGCGGGGGTCATGCCAGAATGATTTTTATCGATGATGAAACTGCCGAGGCCAAATATCAATTGACGGATCAGAGACAAAACGCGGAACAAGTCTTTGACGCACGCTGGGCGGCAACGCTGATCCAAGGCACGGTCAACCGTCTAAAGACGGAGATGGAGTCGGCGGGAAAAGCGGGCTTATTCGAGCAAATCCGTGGGTTCTTGATTGATGGCGAAGATGCTTCTTACCAGGAGATCGCGGAGCGGACTGGGTTAACCCTGGGGGCAGTCAAGTTAACGATTCATCGAATGAGAGCGCGCTACCGGGAACTACTGCGGGCGGAGGTCGCGAGAACGGTGGTCAGTTCGGCGGATTTCGAGCAAGAGATACAAGCGCTGCGGGAATCCTTACAAAGCGGTTATTTGGCGGCTTGAACTTGTGTCCTGTCCCATAAATAACGTGGCTTTCGTTGCGATCAAAATGGGCCGCCGGCAAGGCGGCTGCCGGGCGAAAGCCACGTTACTTATGGGACAGGACACTAGGCACCGGGTGGCAGGAGAGGTTAGCGATTGCCCGTAGTCTGCTTTTCCGCTAATGCGTTATCGGAATTATGGGTCCTGCCGGTCCGCCGAATCTCGCTGTTTGCCGGCATTGTGGAGCCCAGATCGCTTCGGAGGATTCTTACTCGGGGTATTGTTTCAGCTGTCTCCTGGCGCCGGCTGTAGCTCCTGACGACCAAATGGCGATGGATGCAGACGCGCGGTTTGATCACTACGAGATTTTGACGCATCCGGATGGATCGTTGGTCGAATTGGGACGCGGTTCAATGGGGATAACCTATCAAGCGGTTGACAGGACCTTACAGTTCCCGGTCGCGCTAAAGGTCATTAATTGGCGAACGCCGGGAGAAAAGATTTTGCAGGAGCGTTTTTTACGGGAGGCTCGCGCCGCAGCCCGGCTGAGACATCCCCATGTTGCCAGCGTCCTGTACTATGGGGTTAGATCGGACGGCCAATGCTTTTATACGATGGAATTCGTGGAGGGCGAGACCCTGGCTAAACGAATCCAACGCAGCGGCCCGCTACCGGTTGCGGAGGCGCTGGAAGTGGTAAGTCAGGTGGCAGACGCCCTGGGAGCTGCGGAAAAGCACGGGCTAGTGCATCGGGATCTCAAGCCGGCAAACCTGATGCTATTGAACGGGCCGGGGACTAAGGTAAAGATCATTGACTTTGGTCTGGCCAAGTCAATCGGAGATAATGCGGACACCGTTACGATTACCCAATCCGGATTTCTGGGGACGCCAGCATTTGCGAGTCCGGAACAGTTTTCCGGCGCCCCGATAGACCATCGTTCGGATTATTTTTCTCTCGGCAGCACGTTCTTCTATTTGCTGACTGGGACGGTTGCCTTCCGGGCAAACGAAATTGGCGGTGTCGCGGACGGGCTGAAGAACAGCGAGAAGCCGGTCGAACGACTTAAGAAGGCCGGAATGCCTTTGCCGGTGCGGGAATTGGTCGGCGCGCTCTTGAGCGCCGATCCGGCAAACCGACCGCAAAACGGAACTGCCCTCAGCATGGCAATTGCCAAGTGCAAACAGGAAGTGGCGGATCTGAAGCAGAGAGAAAAGGTTAACTGGAGATCGGTTAGGGGCTTAGCGCTGGCAGTGGGAATCGCGCTGATCGCGGGAATCGGAATACTAATCTACGCTCTGAATGTCAGGAACGAGACACCCGCAAAACCAATCGGAAAGGCGGCTTCGAATGACCCGATTGCTTACGAGCTTTATTTGCACGCGACCGATCTCATGCAGCATGCCGACGAACAAAGCGGAGCGGAACCTTATTTTACGATGGTCAGATTGTTGGAAGAGGCAACCAGGCGCGATCCTAATTTTTTTGCCGCTTGGGAAGAGTTGGCCGTGGCTGATGATGGGCTCTACACGATGAGAGCCGATTATAGCCCGGGTCGCCGGGCACTAGCGGAAGCGGCCATTAACACCGCGCTAAAACTGCAGCCCGATAATCCTGACGTTCATTTGGAAATGGCGATTCACGTGTTTTCGACTGAGCGCGATTTTAAGCGTGCTCTGGAAGAAGCGAAAATCGCTACGCAGTCAACGGTACAGGCACATCGGGCCTATCTTCTGATCGGCGAGTTTAGTTGCTGCCTTGGGCAATGGAAGGATGCGCTAACGAGCTATCAAAAGGCATACGAGATCAATCCGAAGATTCACACAATGCTCGAGGACCAGATAACCTTGTACCAGCGCCATCGCGATTACGCTGAAGCGCTTCGGGTTCTCGATCAGGCTGCTTCCACGGGTTCATCATTCCCAAACGTTGTCGAGCAGATGCGGGCGGAGATTCTATGGCAGGAGAAAGGCGATACGTCGGCCTACCAGGCCATCTTTGACGACCCGAGCGGATCATTACATCCGAATGGAACAGCAACGCCGCTGAAAATTATGTGCGCACTAGCCAACCGCGATTTTGCCGGAGCCCAGAAGATTCTAGACGCAGATCGGGCCGAAGAATTCAGTAATGACGCCGGACAGTTTACGTCTCGAAACGATCTGCAAGGCTGGATCGCCCGCTCAAAGAGTGACGAAGCGGGGGCTAGGAATCCGTATGAAAAGGCGCGAACCTATTATCTAACGAAGGTCCAGAAATGGGCGGATGATCCGGTTCCGTTGATGTCGCTGGCCATAACGGACGCTGCTCTTGGTCGGAAAGACGAAGCAATTCAGGAGGCAACCCAAGCCGTTGCCATGAGGCCGATGAGCAAAGACGCGGTGGACGGTCCGCCGCTTTTGGTGAATCGAGCTCAGGTCTATCTCTGGTTAGGAGAAAAGAATTTAGCTTTGGAGCAGTTAGAAGCGCTGCAGAATGTTCCTAACGGTCTTACCTACGGTGATCTCAGCAAATCACCAACGTGGGATGCTCTTCGTTGGGAACCGCGTTTTCAGAAGCTGTTAGCCGGCCTAGGGCCGATCCCGATCGAGAACCGAGGCGAAAAGTGAGCATCGCTCTATTCCTTAAATTTGGTTTTGCGCCGGATTAATCTCTGGGAAGCGACAGGGGGCGGAACGGCGAAAGGGCCAAAGGGCGAAAGGGCGAAAGGGCGAAAGGGCGAGGGGAGGGATCGCGTCCTCGCGATCCGTTGTTCGCGGAGATGGGCGGGTTTGGGTAAAGAGGAATCCAATAAACCGGTAGGTTTGGAACGTCTTCGCGGCGCGCGGGGACGCGATCCCTCCCCTCGCCACATCGCCCGCACGGCTGATCATTTCGGGCGTCGGCGCGTTTACTCGGAAAAAAACTCCGAAACCTTGCGCGTGGAATCCGTGATTTGTGGATTATGCGGCTTAAGCGTAAGCAAGTTTGTAAATCCGGCATATCGATTCTCACGGCTTGCCGGCCTATGATCATGCGATCCATGAGAAGAATCAGTCTCGTAATATTCTGTTGCCTGTTCCCGTTTGTTACCGGAATTGGTTTAGCGAATCCCTCCGAAGCGCTTAAACAGCTCGAAAAGGCCCCATTTTTTCCCTTTGGCGGGGTCGGAGTTGTGGGAAGCCGGTCGCCCAGCGACACCCTTTTTCTTGAACTCGTGAACGACCCGAATAAGGCCGCGTTGTTTCATTCTCTCTGGGAAGGGGGAAACGACCAAGCCAAGTGCTATGCTCTACTCGGGCTCTATTGGCTAAAGGATCCGGACGCCGATCGATTTGCTCAGCACCTCATTTTTTGGCATGTATCCGTCGCGACCGCTCACGGCTGCATGGTTGGGATGAAGGAAGAGGTTGCCACCTTCATTGATAGCCTTAAGTCGGGTCAACATATCAGGTATTATTTTCCTGAATTAGTGGCCGCGCATTAGGCCGGAAACAAAACAAGAAATGGACACATTCACACGATGAAACTCTCACAAGTCGCCGCCCAGCTTTACACCGTCCGAGATTATCTTTCGGACTCAGCTTCGTTTGCCAAGAGTGTCGAACGCTTGAAAGCGATCGGTTATCAAGCGGTTGAGCTGATTCCTTCCAATACGATCAGCGACAAAGAGGTTGCGGCCATCTGCCGGGATGCGGGCGTCGCGGTCGCTGCCGCGCATCTGCCGGGCAAGACGCTGTTGGAAGAACCAAAGGCGATGGTGGAAAAATTGCAGACGGTAGGGGCGAAGCTTGGGGTATACGCTTTTCCCGGTGGAGTCGACCTGAGTTCGGGGGAGCGAGTTAATCGTTTAGCCGACCAGCTTGAGAAGGCCGCCGCGGTTCTCGTCGGGCACGATCTGATTCTGGCTTATCATAATCATGCTTTTGAGTTTTCCCGGCTTGATGGTGAGCTGGTGTTCGAAATTCTGCAGAAACGCGCTCCGGCTATGTCGTTCGAGTTCGATACTTATTGGGCGCAATACGGTGGCGTCAGTCTCGAACGATGGATCCAGCGACTAGGCAGTAAGCTGGTAAGCCTACACATGAAAGATTACGGGGTGCCGGCGAAACATAATGATCCGCCTTTTATGGCCGAGGTTGGTTACGGTAACCTCGATTTTCAAATTCTGGTTACCGAAGCGGAAAAGGCCGGCTGCCAATGGTTCGTAGTGGAACAGGATTTCACCCAGCGAAACGCGTTCGATTCGCTGGAAATGAGTTTTCGGTATGTGAAAGAGAAGCTGGTGGGGGATTGATTGGTAGGGCGAGGCTCCCGAAGGGCCTGAGAGGGTGCGCAACGCGAGTCGCGTTTGCTGTATGTCCGTCTGCAGTGCCGAAGAGTTGCCGAGCCGAGACCCAGCGTGTGCCACGTTGGGTTAATCGATTGAAGGGCGGCGGGTGAAGACGGAACCACGTTCGACGTCTTAGGGCCCGACCCCGTGATAGACCCGGCTCGGCGGCGCATCGGCCCAATGCGTAAAACCGTGGTTCAAGTGCAGTAGTCTCTGGAAAGCCGAAAGGATCGTGCGGGAGCCTCGCCCCACCAAATTCTAGCCGCTTGTCTATATCCTACTGGTATGGTAGGCATTGTGGCGTAACCGATGAACCTGCCGAACCGCATCATCCCAAAACTCCGACACTGCGTAACTCCGATACTCCGCTGGTTCGCTGCTGCTATCCTCGTGAGTCCCATCGCTTGTAACGCGTTGACTCTCCGGATCGGATACCAAAAGGCGGCCAGCACGTTGGTCTTGCTGAAGGCTCATGGCACGCTGGAAAAGAAGCTCGCGCCGTCACACGTCGACGTGAAATGGCTCGAGTTCGCTGCCGGTCCGCAACTTTTGGAGGGATTGAACCTCGGCTCAATCGATTTCGGATATGTCGGCGAAGTGCCGCCGGTTTTTGCTTTAGCGGCCGGAGCGCCCCTGGTTTATACCGCGTACGAGTTGCCCTCTCCCGAGGCCGAAGGGATTTTGGTGCCGAAAGATTCGCCAATTCAGACGATCGCCGATCTAAAGGGGAAAAAGGTTGCTTTCAACAAAGGATCCGATGTGCATTGGCTGGTGGTGAAGGCGCTGGAAGACGCCGGGTTGAAGTATGGTGACATTCAGGCTGCTTACTTGACTCCTGCGGATGCCCGGGCGGCTTTTCAGAATGGCGCCATCGATGCCTGGGCGATTTGGGGTCCTTTTTTCGTCGCGGCGCAGAGACAGCTTGGGGCTCGCGTACTGACCACGGCGAAGGGAATCGTCAATCGGCATCAATATTTCGTCAGCACGCGCAGTTTTGCCGAGCAGAATCCCGAAGTCCTAAAAATCGTGATACAAGAGCTGGGTGAAGTTGGGCAATGGGTCCGGAACAATTATTCGCAAGCCGCAAACGAATTGGCCCCGATTCAGGGACTCGATCCTGATATTATCGAGGCGAGTCTCCGTCACTACCAGCACGTCTACAAACCGATCGATGACGCCGTGCTGGCCGACCAACAACGAATCGCCGATACGTTTTACGAATTGAAGCTAATCCCGCAAAAGCTTTCGGTGAAGGACGCGGTGGTGAAGTAGGCAAACTTTGGTGGGGCGAGGCTCCTGAACCAACTACGGATCCCCCGAAGCAAACAAGCTTGCTTCGCGTTCAATCAATTTGTTAGGCCGGTATACGCGCCGAGCCGCGTCCAGTGCTGGGTCACGGCTCGGCGCGCTTGTAGGCCTAATCAAACGATCCAGCAAGACGACCTTGGCTGCTTCGGGAAATCTGGTGGAACGTTCGGGAGCCTCGCCCCATCAAAATCTATCCAGCCCCTTTCGCCCAGTCTGGAGATTCGCGTAGGCGGAACAACATTTCTCCGGCTTTTGGGACTAACAGGACGCCCTCATCTTCGCGGTTGGCGTAGTCTTCCGCTCGAATTTCATCCGGGTTGCGGTAACCGAAATTGATTTTCCGGCAGAGCTCGGGTGAAAGTTGCGTCGCCAGCGTGACCCGGGCGCGCGCTTTTTCTACGCCGTTCTCGTAGGTGCCAATCCCATGGACATGAGTGGAATGGGCCAGCACGCCCCAAGGATAATGCTTAAACTTGTCCCACTGCTTCAAAAAATAGTCCCGGCAATGGTAACCGATTTCTTCTATCAGCTTACCGTGGGTCACCGAGATCTCTTTCAGGTGCGGCGCATAAATAATAAGCTCTCCGCCGTCGGCCAAGACCGGCTCCAGCTTATACATGCACTTACCTGCTACCCACATCTCGTCGTACATCGGCGGGGCGCACGATAAGATGGTGTGAAACGGTTTGTCTTTGTACGTGATATGATACCGCCGGGATAACTCGCTGGCTTCAGGCCAGGTGGCTTCAGGCGACCCCGCAAAGATACCGGCCAGTTCTCCGTGATCGACTACGAGGCAAAAACAAAGTTTGCTGATCTGAACCATTGCGGCGGATCGATCCACAACTCGGCGCACCGGAGTCCACTTGTGCCCGATGATCATTGGGTTGGTGATAACGGCGCCGAGCCAGTGGAAAAAATTCAGAACCTCGGGACCTGAGACACCCGGGAACAGATATTTGTTGCCGCCGGAAAAGCCGACGACCTCGTGCGGGAAGACCGGGCCCACGATGATCACTTGATCATATTCAAACAAGCGCCGGTTTATCTTCACTTCCACCGGCATCGAGAAGAGACCATTCGAAAGCGCAGCTATTTCCTGTTCTGGAATGACACCGATTGGCTGAAGTGAATCCGGATTGTCCCAATGATGATTAAATACGCCGACATTTCCGTACTGAGTGGACCGTTCGCTGCTCGAGATTTCTAAGCGCTCGCAGATGGCTTCTTCGCTCATGGGAGGATGGGTCCCCAGCGCGATCAACACGTCAAACGCGCTCGTTACCGAACCGATCTGAGCATGCAACGTCTTGAATAGAAGCCCAATCGGAGCGGTGCGAGTTCCGTCCGGGATAATCAGTAGGACGCGTTTTCCCCGGTAATCTTTAGAGGGGCAAACCTGTTCGATCAGACTTTGGACATCTCTGGCACCGAGAGTGGTTCCTGCCTCAGCCGTTTTTGAAATAACCGCCTGGCTCATAAAGCTAATATTCACCACAGAGACACAGAGAACACGGAGGAATTTTCACCACAAAGACACAAAGGACACGAAGACGGAAAACGAACCGCAGATTAGAGAAAATTTAAATATCCGCAGATTACGCAGATTACGCAGATTTCGTTTTGTGGCTGCGGCCCGATCGGGGTTCATTCCTGGCTCGGTTCCCAACGTTGGCCTGTCTTTAAAAGCGCCTTTTCTTTGTAACCTTTTGCTTCCGAGAACACGGAAAGCCGTGCCGCTACAAAAGGCTTGTTTAAGTTAGTGGTATACCCGACTGCGACCGAAATCTGCGTAATCTGTGTAATCTGCGGATAATCCAATCTCTTCATCTGCGGTTAGATTTTTGGTCGTGGTCCTTCGTGTCCATTCGCGGTTAATCGTGGTAAGAGGGGTGCGATGGGATCCCAAGATATAACGCATAACTCCAGCTTTTATGTGAGCCTAGGCTTGCAGGCGGCGGCTATCCTTGTGCTGCTGGGACTAGCGATCGTTGGAATTGTTATTGCCGTCCGGGCAAAGACAGGAACCGGTAAGGGGTGCGGCGTTGTGATGGCAATTGCCTTTGCATTGCAATCCTGTTTGGTCGTGCTCTGGTTTCTAATCTCCTTGGCTGCCGGTTTAGAATCCAGCTCATCTAAAGCAGGCCAGATGCAGACGGTTCAGGCTAAGGATGGTTCTTGCGAAATCTCCGTGCCTAAATCTTGGGTTGATTGCGGGGATCTAAGTAAAGAAGCCGTGCTCGGCTCCAAAGACCCGACTGGGAATGAATATGTTCTCGTCTTTGTACACTCGAAGCAAGACTACGCGGGAGGCTTGGATGATTTCGCCAAGGATTATACCGATTCGTTGCGACAGAAAATCCAGACGCCTCAAGTAGAACCGCCGACTTCGATGTCGATCAACGGAAGGTCCGCCGTCCGTCAGCTCGTGCGTGGCGAAGTCGATCGACTGCGAATCGTCTATCGCATCACCTATTTCGAAGGCCGCGACAATTTCTATCGGATATTCTGCTGGAGCCTTGATTCGAAAGCCGCGTCGGTGGCGGCTGACTTCGACAAGATAGCGGAGTCATTGCATGAAAAGGTCGCTACCAAGGGTGAAGACCACATCTGAACCGCAGATGAAGAGATTAGATTATCCGCGGATTACGCAGATTACGCAGATTACGTTCTGGGTCTGCGAGGCGGTGGCACGATAAACACATCACCTCGCAGCATCCGCGCTCTGTTTTACCCGGCAGCATCCCGCGCCTAGAAGCGAAATCTGCGAAATCTGCGTAATCTGCGGATAATCCATCTCTTCATCTGCGGTTCAGGGGGCGGCGAGTGTGGCGGCAAACAGGTCGCTATCGATGTTGCCGCCGCTGTGGATGACGGCGACCCGCCGGCCCTGCATTTGGGCGCGTTCTTGCAGGAGCGCTGCTAACGGCGCGGCAGCAGCGCCTTCCGCTGCATTGTGGGTATCAGCGAAGAGATAACGGATCGCACCGCCGATCTCGTCGTCAGTGACTGACACAATGCGAGCGACCCCGTTGAGAATGACGTCCAAAGCGTTTAGATCCGGAACTCGGCAGCTAATCCCGTCTGCCATGGTATTGACGGTCTCGGTAGTGATTTGGCGCTTAGCCTCAAAAGAGAGGGCGAAAGCCGGCGCGCCAGTAGCACAGACACCGATAACCTCGGTCTTGAGTCCCAGGGCGTTCCGAGCTGCGACCACACCGCAGACTCCCGACCCCATACCGATTGGAACATAAACCGTGTCCAAACCAGAGACATTATCGAACAACTCCAGGGCATAGCTGGCGACGCCGCGGACGAGTGCTTCGTCAAAAGAAGGGACGAAATGCAGCCTCTCTTTTTCGGCGAGTACCGCAGCGTACTCTAGTGCTTCTTGAAAATCTTTTCCGCGGACGATCAAGTCAGCGCCGAGCGCCTGCATGGCGGCGTTCTTCTCTACGCTGTTCCCGTGCGGGACAACGATCACGGCGCGCAGCCCGGTACTTTGAGCGGCGAAAGCGATACTTTGACCATGATTGCCTCGCGTGGCCGTGATCACACCCGTTACGTCGGGCTCTCGCTGCTTGAGCTCGTTCATGTAAACTAAGCCGCCGCGTACCTTAAACGAGCCCACCGGTTGATGGTTCTCGTGCTTAACCCAAACCTCGGCGCCGGTTCGTTGGCAGAGCAACGGCCAACAGATTTGCGGCGTCGGCGGCAGAATGCTGTGAACAAATTCTGCGGTTGTCCGGAGCTGTTTAAGCGTGGACGAGAGCATGAAGAAATAGCAAATAGCAGATAGCAAATTTAGCCGAGTGCCCTGGTCATCCCCATCCAGCGCTTCCCTATTTATTGGCGTCTCTATCTGCGTAAATCTGCGTTCATTTCACCCCGGAGAATTTCGGGGCTGCGGTTAAGGTGTCTTCTACTAGCCTGGGAGAACATCGATGATCGCCTCGATCTCAACGGCGATGCCCTGGGGGAGGCTACCGACTCCGATTGATGTCCGAGCATGCCGGCCGGCGTCACCGAGCAACTCAACAAAAAGGTCGGAACAACCGTTGATGACCGCCGGTTGATCTCCAAATTCTGGGGCAGAATTTACGAATCCGTTAACCTTAAGAATTCGTTTCACGCGAATTAAGGAACCGAGTGCGCCGTTAATCACGGCCAAGATCTGAATTCCGCACAATCGGGCAGCTTCATAGCCTTGTTCTTTGGTGAGATCCTTACCGACTTGTCCGTGAACCCAATCGCCATCCTTTGTCTTTGGCCCTTGGCCGGAGACGTAAAGAAGATTATCGGCCCGGGTGAACGGCACGTAGTTCGCCATCGCCTGCGGCAAAGGCGGCAATGTAATTCCAAGCTTAACTAAACGATCTTCGATGGTTTCCATGGGTGGGAAGGGATGGGACGTGGATTGGTGGAGTGGCGGAGTAATGGAGTGATGGGGTTTGCTTGAGAATGGTAGCCGTGAATCCGCATGTCGGACAGGTACAGATCGCGGGATTTTTTGAGAGTGGTTGCCAGGAGCCTTGCATTCCGCGTTGTTCGACCGCGGAGGGGAGCCACATTAGAGACCTCCGACCTCCAGACGACGATCCGGTCTGCTACTGGGCCCGACCTAAACCGTATTCGGCCGTGGCTCCCATACGCGTGGAACAACCCAAGACATTATCCACGCCCAGGTTGCCGAACGTGCTCCGTGCCCCAGGGCGTCGCGTCTATCCGAACGAGCGAGCTGTAGACGATTCCCGCGTCGAGATACCGGCGACCCGAGAACACGGAATGCAACGCCCCTCCGACCTTGGGCTATTAGACCGATCCGCCTAGCTCCTAGATTCTAGCTCCTAGCTCCTGTCAAATCCGTTTCTCGAAACAGAGGGCGGTACTATCGTTCTCGAACGGCGGGAAGTTTGGTATCCGATAAAAGCCTGACTTACCATACAGGGCGATCGATTCAGGCTGTTTAGTACCAGTCTCGAGACGGATACGATCGTAATCGAACCCCTGGGCAAGACTTTGTAACCCGTCCAGGATTTTCTTGGCGATACCATGTCCTCGTTCGTTCGGAAGAACGAACATGCGCTTAATTTCGACAACATCGTCTTCCATGGGGACCAAGGCGCCGCAGCCGACAGCCCGGCCCTCAACTCGTGCGACCAAGAAGGCGCTTTTTGGCCCTGAAACCAGGGACGGATCGAAATAACCGACATCCGCTGGAGCCGCATCATACCGGTGCCGGACCTCGTCGACAAAGGCACTCAACAGCGCTTGGGCTTCGGCAGTACTGGGATCTTCGGGGGAAACAGTAATCGTCATACAACGAAAGCTTAAAGATCCCCAACGTCGCCTCGAGCCGCTACGGTTGCAAGAGGCGAACATGGCCCCACCAAGTTTCCACCACTCCAATCCTTCTTTGCTATTTGTCATTGCCGCGTAGCGGCTCGACTACTCCTTCGGTTACCTTAGCTTCGCCAGAAAGTTGCTGCGGTCTGGCTGTCGATCGGGCATAGATGGGCCCATGAAGTGTTCTCTAAGCCTGCTTTTCATGCTTTCGGCTGTCCTCGCATTGGCGACGCCGGTATCCGCGGCCGGACCGAATGTTTACCCCATTCAGGAAGGTTACGTCGATGCCCACGGTGTGATGATCTATTACGTCGAGATGGGTCATGGTTCACCTCTTCTGGTGGTGCATGGCGGCCCCGGCGCTTCACACGATTATTTTCTGCCTTGGTTACTGCCTTTGGCGCGAACGAATCGGCTCATCTTCATTGACGAGCGCGGATGCGGCCGTTCTGAACGTCTCGAAGATGTCCATCAATACACTATCGAGAACATGGTGGAGGACGTGGAAGCGGTCCGCACCGCGCTGGGACTCAGTAAGATCAGCTTACTCGGGCATAGCTATGGGGGAGAGCTAGCTCAGGCTTACGCACTCAAATATCAGGGAAACCTCACTCATCTCATCCTGGCATCGACTTTCCCTTCAGCCAAACAGATGAACGAGGTCCTGGCGCACGAGAAGGCGCAAATGCCGGCCGACAAATTGGCTCGACTCGACGAATTGGAGAAGGCGGGCCTTTACGGTAAGGGAGCGATTTGGGAGCATGGCCGTTACTCTGAGGAATACGAAAAACTGGCTTGGGGCGACGGTTATTTCCCGTTCCTTTTTGGAGCTCATCCTGATTCGAACTACGATCCCACCACGGACAACGCAGGGATGAACTGGGAACTCTACCGCGAGATGTGGGGCTCAAATGGCGAATTCGTGATCGACGGCAACCTGAGTTCGGCCGAGTACGTGGACCGTTTACCCACAATCAAAGTGCCGACCCTGGTTATCTGCGGCGATCATGATGAATGTGATCCGTCTCTTTCCAAGGAAATGCATGAAAAGATCGCCGGCTCGAAACTGGTCATCTTGCCAAATTCGGGTCATATCGCTTTTGAGGACCAGCCCGGTTTGTGGATCGGCAGTGTCCGAGATTTTATCAATGGGAAGTGAGAGGTGACCCCCGTGGAGCGCTGCCTCGCTTGCGAGGCCGAAAGGGGTCGCCACCCGTGGAGCGCGCCTCGCTTGCGAGGCCGAAGGGGTCGCCACCCGTGGAGCGCGCCTCGCTTGCGAGGCCGTGGTGAGCAAGGGGTAACGATTCAGCAGGCCTATCATTTGTCGGCCCTCTTTAGTGCGAATTGTGGTCCAACAGTGGGGCAGACTCTCGAACCCACGTGACATAGAGCGCAGATAGGATGTGGGTTTGTCTAACATCACGCCTTGCTCACCACGGCCTCGCAAGCGAGGCAGCGCTCCACGAGGCCTTTCACTTTTTACCTTTCACGCTACGGTGCCCTGTGACTACAGCTCCAACGTTATCTGACGCCACAAAGCTCGGGTTCTCACCTCAACGGCTTGAACGGCTTCATCGGCAAATCGAATCGTTCGTCGGCGACGAGAAACACGCTGGTATCAGCGTCCTCTTGCTTCGCAAAGGCCGAGTAGCGGATTTTTTTGCGGTTGGACTGCGAGACCGGCAGACAGGAGCACCGATGCAGGGCGATTCGATCGTCCGGATTTATTCTCTGACCAAAATAATCACGAGTGTGGCGGCTCTGACCCTTATCGAAGAAGGGAAACTGGGTTTGCAACATCCCATCAAACAATATCTGCCTGAGTTCAACGAGATGCAGATCCTGGTGGGCGGCACTGCGCAGCATCCGGAACTAATTGCAGCCAATGTCCCAATCGACGTTCATCATTTGTTCACTCATACCACCGGATTTACTTACGGGGATAAGGAAGGGCTAATCGACGAGATTTATCAGGGCGCTGGTTTGGAAAAAGCTGAGTCATTGGCGGATCTGGTCAGAATGTTAGCGACGCTACCGCTAAAGAGAGAGCCAGGGCTCATGTTCCAATATGGTTTCTCGACCGACATTTTGGCGCGCGTCGTGGAGGTCGTTAGCGGCCAATCATTCGATCTCTTTGTCAAAGAACGGATCTTGGATCCACTTGGGATGACGGATACCGGGTTCAGTGTCGGCCCGGAGAAACTCGATCGCTTGGCCAAGGTTTATGAGCACGGCAAAAACGGAGAGCTTCAGCCCGTCCAACGTTTCGAATTTGAAGAGATCGAGGGACGAAAGGATTTTCCGATGGGCGGTTCAGGTCTATTTTCGACGATCGAAGATTACAGCCGTTTCGCGCAGATGTTGTGTAACGGAGGTGAGCTCGACGGGGTAAGAATCCTGGGCCGAAAAACGTTTGAGCAGATGACAGTTGATCATCTTGCAGGCAAACCGGTGGTGGACCAGCCCTTTACCCAAGGATACGGCTTTGGACTGGGAGTCGCAGTCCGCATCAATAATGGGTTAGCCGGTACATTAGGAACGCTGGGTGCATTTGGCTGGAGCGGTAAAGCGACTACTCTGTGCGTCATGGACCGGACAGAAGAACTGGTACTGCTCGTCTTCAGCCAACACTTCCCATACGACGAACACGGTCTGTTCGAGCGGTTCACGAACCTGGTTTACCAGGCGGTGGTGTGAGGAGCGGGGCGGAGCCGAAACCCAAAAAGTCTAAATCTCACGCAAAGCTCCGTGTTTGCTCAACTTCTGGAGGGGAGCCGCTTTGGCCCGTATATCGCCACCCTCGCAAAGTTCGTCTCAACGCGCGTGCGGCCTAAGCGCGTGAAAAACAGGCGGCTCCCGAGAACGGCCCAACGGTCTGCAGTTCTATCGGTGGGGCGTGAACGAAATCGGAAGGCGCAGGCTAAATGCAGCACGCTGGGTGGTTTCCGGGAGCCGCATGTTGTGACATTTTTTGGCCGGATGAAGCACTGAAACGAACAGCGCGAGACCGTACGATAAATTCCAAAGCGGCTCCCCTCCAGGCTTGGCAAACGTCGAGGCGCCGGTGACTTTAATCAGCTGTGCGTCCTTTGATCAGCATCATTGTTCCGGTTTGGGGAGACGACGACTTGGTAGCCGAGTTAGTGAATGGCTTGCCAAGTGCTAGTGAGCTTTGCGAATGGATCGTGGTGGCAGTTCGTCCTGGCGAAGTGCTCACAGATTTGGATCGGCAAGGGGCGATCCGATTGATTCCCTGCAATCAACCATCACGCGGCAGGCAACAGAATCTGGGCGCGAGCGTTGCCCGGGGAGAATTGCTTTGCTTTCATCATGCCGATTCTGAGCTAAAGCCTGAACATTTGGCTGCGCTGGCGGAAGCAGCGAAAAATGAGCAAATCGTGGGAGGCGCTTTTCATCGCCGATTTCATCCGGCGAGAATGCTATGGCGAGAGCCATTGGTGCGGGCTATCAGCCGCTTTGCTGGACCGCTGTTTGGTGATCAATCTCTATTTGTGAGGTCCACGGTCTTTCGAGAGATGGGTGGGTTCGCCAATTTCCCTTTGATGGAAGACGTCGAATTTTCCCGGCGCCTGCGGCGCGCTGGCCGCGTTGAATTGCTGGATCCGCCACTATGGTCACCGCCCCGGCGGTCCGGTACCTGGAGAACGGCGATACGGAACGCGGCGCTGATCGGCCTTTTCTATCTTGGGATTGAGCCTCGCGCCTTGCATCGCTGGTATTATCGGCGGGAGCGGTAATTGTGCGAAAGGGCGAAACAGCGAAGGAGCGAAGGAGCGAAAAAGCTTGGCCGGGCGAGGCAAATTGGGGGAGGGCGCGCTGCCTGTCCGACATAGCCTTATGCATCCAATCGGTTTTTCTTCGAGCGGGGCGACGTCGGATCCCCGCGCGCCGTGAGGACGTGCCACAACCCAAACGTGTATTTTTGTCCGCGATCGGAACACGTACTCGGCTTCGGCAACCATGGATCGCGAGGACGCGATCCCTCCCCGGACCGGAGCCTCGCCCCACCAAACTTTTTTTTGCGTTCCTTGCGCTCTTTTGCAGCTATGCTTCTTCACTGTCTTGTGACTACGCCCACCAATAGTCGAGTGGATAGGCAAAGCTTTTCTGGGACCTTGACGGCTCACGGTCTAACCTTGCGCCGAAGCCGGACCGAGATTTTGCAGCTGAACCTCGGCAAACTATGCGACCTCACTTGTGTTCATTGTCATGTCAATGCCGGGCCGAAACGTAAAGAGGTTATCACCCGCGAGACCGTCGAGCGAATTCTTAGCTGGTTAGCGGTTACCAACATTCCGATCGTGGATATCACGGGAGGCGCACCAGAGATGGCGCCGGACTTTCGTTATCTTGTCGAAAAGATCCGGCAGATGCCACAGGTCGAAAAGATTATCGACAGGTGCAACCTGACAATTCTACTTGAACCCGGCTACGAATGGGTTGCTGAGTTTCTGGCTGTTCAGCGGGTGAAGATTGTCGCTTCCATGCCTTGTTATCAGCCGGCGAATGTCAATGCCCAGCGTGGAGACGGCGTTTTTGACCTCAGTATCCGCGGTCTCCAGCTCCTCAATCGTCTCGGTTACGCTCGTCGGCCAGATCTGACGCTTGATTTGGTTTACAACCCGAACGGCGACTTTCTGCCGCCAGACCAGACCGAACTTGAGGCGGATTATAAACGCGAACTGAAGCTGAACTTCGACGTCGATTTTAACCGGCTTTACACCATCACCAACATGCCTATCGGACGATTTGCCGCTCGGCTAAGACACAATGATAAACTGGACGCCTATACGGATTTGCTGATGGAAGCCTTCAATCCTGCTTCCGTCGCCGGTCTTATGTGTCGGAACACCCTCAGTGTCGGCTGGCGAGGCGAGGTCTATGATTGCGACTTTAATCAACAATTGGGGATGCAACGGGGTAAAGGAAAACCGCTCTTCGTTTGGGACCTCGATCCGGAGCAACTGGCCGGCCAAGCAATTATGGTGGGTAACCACTGTTTCGGATGCACGGCGGGAGCAGGCAGTTCGTGTGGAGGAGCGCTGGTGGCCTCCTGAATAGCAAATAGCAAATAGCAGATAGCAAATGGCCGCTGGGCAGAGGTTGGCGCGCCCACCCCAGCGAGGTCGCATGGTGCAAATCGGGGAGGGCGCGCTGCCTGTCCGACATAGCCTGGTGCATCCGGATGATTTTCTCCCACAGGGGCGACGTCGGATCCCCGCGCGCCGCGAAAGCGTGGCAACACCTCAGGGCGTCGAGTAACCCAGGGTTGGGAACACGATGGGCTTTGCGAAAGTCGGATCGCGAGGATCCGCCGTCGCCATTTTGTTTAAGAAAACGGTGATTAAAACCAGGGCTATGGCGGACAGGCAGCGATCCCTCCCGGGCGATGGAGCCGCAAGCCGTCAGTTGCCGAACAATCGTGGCAGGATAGGCTGACTATTGGATGAAAATGGCGGAACGCACAAGAGGGGTGACGGTGGCGTTTTTGGCAGCGGTGCTGTTTGGGGCGAGTACGCCTTTCAGCAAATGGCTGCTTGGCCAGATCAATCCGCTGTTGTTAGCTGGTCTCCTTTATTTGGGTTCGGGCATCGGCTTGACCCTGTGGATTGGTTTTCAGCGCTTGATACTCAAGGCAAAGAGTCAGGAAGCACAATTAGGTTTCAAAGATTTGCCGTGGCTGGCAGCCGCGATTTTAGCCGGCGGCGTGGTTGCCCCGATTCTTTTGATGCAGGGATTGGCGGTTACTCCTGCGTCTTCTGCTTCGCTGCTGCTGAACTTGGAAGGCGTGTTCACGGCGCTGCTGGCCTGGTTCGTTTTCAAGGAGAATTTCGACCAACGAATTATGCTGGGTATGGCGGCAATCCTTCTGGGTGGAGTCTTGCTATCCTGGCAATCGCGATCCGAGCTAGGCATACCCTGGGGCGCCATCGGCATCGTCGGCGCCTGTTTAGGCTGGGCTATCGATAACAATCTGACTCGCAAAGTCTCCGCGGCCGACCCCGCGCAGGTGGCTTGTATTAAAGGGCTGGTTGCGGGTACCACAAACGTATTGTTAGCAGTTTCGATCGGCGCGCGATTGCCTTCGACGATCGGGCTGGTTGCGGCGGGTCTGCTCGGGTTCTTAAGCTATGGTGTTAGTCTTACCTTTTTTGTATTAGCTCTCCGGCACATCGGCACGGCCAGGACTGGCGCCTATTTTTCTACCGCGCCGTTCATCGGTGCTCTGTTGTCATTACTGATCCTGCATGAACACGTGTCGTTCCTTTTCTGGATTGCGGGCGGACTGATGGTCTTGGGCATTTGGCTTCATCTCACTGAACGCCATGTTCATTTACACCGTCATGACCCAATCACCCACGAGCATCTTCACTCGCACGATGAGCATCATCAACACGCTCACTTACCGACGGATCCGCCGGGCGAACCGCATTCACATCAGCATCGGCATGAGGAGTTGACCCACGCACATCCGCACTACCCGGATCTTCATCATCGCCATCAACATTGATTCAGGTCGGTTCGATTGGGGAAGGCTCGCTCGGAATTATAGCTCATCCGAATAAGTCTGGAAAACATAAGCCTGGTTTGGATAACCTCCGTGGCTTGTGCGAGCTCGCCCTGTTTTCTAGGGATGCCCGCAAGCCAAGCCAATACAAACCCGACAACCAAAGAGCAAAGCATATGAAGTTCATTCAATGCACAGCCTTTTTCGCGATGGCCATACCGGCGTTTTTCGCCGTTTCATCTCAGGCCGAGGACCGTATTCCGGTGAAAGTCGTGGTCATTACTACCTTCCAAAACGGTAAAGACGACGATCCGACCGGGGGAGAACTCGGCAATTGGGTTCTCAACCTACCTTTGCGTGAGACTATTCCTTTCCCACAAGGTTACCACCACCTGCGTTACAACCCTGAGCTCCAAGTCCTCGGCATCGTCACTGGCGAAGGCAAATCCCATGCGGCGGCTTCAATCATGGGCCTGGGCATGGACCCACGGTTTGATCTCTCGAAGGCGTACTGGATTGTGGCCGCTATTGCCGGAGTCGATCCAAACAAAGGCAGCGTGGCCTCGACCGCTTGGGCCAAATTCGTTGTGGACGGTGATCTTGCCTATGAAATCGATGCCAGACAGATTCCAAGACGATGGTCTACCGGTTTCGTCCCATTGGGGCGTTCGAAACCTTATGGAAGGCCCTCCCAACCGTTCAATTCCAATGGTGTTCAGCAGGTTTTTCAGCTCAATGCCTCACTCGCCGATTGGGCATTCAAATTGACCAAAGACACCCAGTTGCCGGATGACCCCACTCTCCGAAAAGTCCGCGCTGGTTACCCGAGCTATCCCATTGCTCTGCTACCTCCTTTCGTGTTGGAGGGCGACGATCTCGCTGCTGATACTTTCTGGATCGGCGACCTCTTGAATACGCGGGCCGAAAACTGGATTTCCTATTGGACCCTCAAAAAGGGCAGCTTCGCGATGTCTGATTTTGAGGACGCCGGCGTGGGGCAAGCGCTCCAATTTCTGTCCCAAGTTGGCCGCGCCGACCAGAATCGTCTCCTGGTGCTTCGCAGCGCCAGCGACTACACCATTCAGCCTGAGGGTGAGACTCCGGCTGAGTTCCTGGCCAGTGATAATTCAGGCGGCTTGTCTGGTTTCGTGGAAGCGCTGAGCGACGTTTATGAAATCGGCAGCATCGTCGTAAAAGAAATCAGTTCCAACTGGGACACCTACGCGGATCACACTCCCTCGCCGGCTTCGCTGCCAGCGGTGCCGATTGGCGCCAAGAACCAAGCAATCCTTAACCCTTAACGACCCGGTGAGTCCGGAGAAAAAAACTTTCAATGTGGCAAGCACTGGAACTAAGAACCGAATTTGTTGATTCTAAAGCCCGAAATTCTGTAATGACGTACTTGGTCTTTTTGAAAGAGTGTCTATCGCTTCTCACGTTCAGTCCGGGTGTTTTCGGATAAAGCCGTTTTGCTGCTTGCTTTCACTTGCTATTGCCTATGCTGTGTGTGCATTCGGGTCGCAGCCGCAAGAGTCAGGCGAGTCCATCACTTTGGCACGTGCCTTAGCCTTAACACTGGAACGTAGTCCACAGTTGGCTGCTTTCTCTTGGGACATCCGGGCCGCCGAAGCACGCATCCTTCAGGCTAAGCTTGTCCCGAACCCCGAGATCAGTTGGGACGGCGAGGATTTTACGAGGGCTGGGGTACAGTCGGCTACTGAGAGCATGCAGAACACGCTTGTGCTTAGCCAACTGATCGAACTCGGAGGAAAGAGAGGCTCGCGCGTTAGGGAGGCGCGGTTGGATCGCCGGGCGGCGGAATGGGATTATCAGGTAAAGCGATTGGATGTTCTCAAAGCAACTAGTCTCGCCTTCATCGACGTGCTAAGCGGGCAACGAAAGGTCAGTTTGGCCGAGGAGAACGTTCAGCTAGCCGAACGAGAAATACCTGTAACCCAAAAAAGGGTCGAAGCGGGGCAAGCATCGAGCGTTGAACTGATCCGAACAAATACGGAGGTAGCAAAGGCTCGGATTGAGCTGACAGAGGCCACCCACGATTTGGAGGCAGCCCGTGTGAATCTGGCAGCTCAATGGGGGGCAAAGAAGGCAACCTTCGCGAGGGTATCAGGAAATCTGGAACAATTGAGACCGATTCCTTCCCTAGAATCCCTGAAGGCGAAGCTGCAAGCGAATCCGGAGCTAGCGAAATGGGCGACGGAACGCCAAAAACGTGAGGCTACTCTGAATCTTGCTCGCGCAGAAGCAAAGCCGGATCTGACGGTAAATGCTGGTCCTCGTTTGCTTGGAGCAAATCATGCAGATATGTCGGTGGTAGCCGGATTCTCAATTCCGCTGCCGCTTTGGAATCAAAATCAAGGGAAAATCGCAGAGGCAGAGGCAAACGTTGCAAAGACCAGTGACGAACGGGCGACCGCTGAGGCCGAAGCATACGCTGAGCTCAATGAAGCTTACCAGACCTTACAGCGGGCCGCAGAAGAAGTCCGTATTCTCCGCGACACGGTGTTGCCGGGGGCCAAAAGCGTGGTTGAGCAAACTACAGAGGGATATGCGACGGGTCGCTTTAGCCAGCTAGATGTCCTCGATGCTCAGAAGAGCTATATTGAAACGCGCACCCAGTACGTTCGAGCCCTCTCGGATTTCCAGAAAGCGGCCTCTCAAATCGATGCGCTTACGGCGGGACCGGTGGAGTTGCCATCTAATGGAACGGTATCAATAACCTACCCCGGAAAGGGACAGAAAAAGACAAAGTCGGCGCCGTAGGGGTGTGCTGGAATTTACCCGCCGCGGCGGGTAGCAGAGATTAGCCCAGGGTTTTAACCCTGGGTTGGGAGGTTTCGAGATTCGCCCTGAAAGCGGCGGCCGAGAGGCTTATTCAGGCGCTTATGCGTCGATTTTATCGGTGGTGCCAACCTCGGGTGCCGCTTTCAGGGCACCTCTCTAACCAAGCGAACCCAGGGCTGAAGCCCTGGGCTATAGTCTTAAGCCGCTTCGCGGCACTTCGATACACGCCTGTGCTTAAAAGTACGCTCCTGACTGAATGCGGACTCGGAACGAGTCCATAAAGTCATGCATGGCTTGATCGCTTAACTTGGAAACCAGAACGTAGTTACACTGCGCATTACTCCAAGTGGAGACCCGGTAACCGTCAATTGATCGCTCGCTTGTGGACAAGTGTTCCTTATCTGGCGGCCAGCAGAACAAGCTGACAACATTGTTGTCATGTTTGTAAATGACGGTCGCGACTGAGCGATTTTCAATTTCATCCACCCGCCCTCCAATAAGGGAATACCCGGAAGCCGGCGAACCGACCAGCGGCGGAGCGAAATCGAGTCTCGCAGTTAGCCATGGCTTGACAACCACCGGATTCGGCGAAGCGACATCTACCAAATGAGACGTGGAAAGCGAGCGGGAATGAAGCAAAACCGCTTCTCTTGAAAGCTCTTTCTCAGCGTCCGGGAAAAGTATTCTCAAAGCCAGCCAGACGCTGATTGCCACCACCGCGGTGGCATAGATCCACGGCTGCCGCCTGAAGGAAAACTTTTCCTTCGCCGGCCTAGGCCGGATCGCAGCCAAAACCCTCGCCTCCAGTTGAGGGGGCGCTTTATACTGGCTGAGGGCGGTGACGAAGAAGGCTCTAAATGCCCGGCGTTCTTCTAAGAGAGACCGACACGATTGGCAGTTGACCAAATGCTGCTCCAGCTCTTCCTCTCGGACAAACTCGAGTTCGCCGTCCAAGTAGGCATCTATGAAGTGATTGATTTCTTCGCACTTCATTTCATGATTCCCTGGGTTGAACTTTCGCGATTTCTTCGCGCAGCTGTAGGCGGGCCCGACTTAACCGGGACATGACCGTCCCTGGCGGCAGGTTCAGCGCTGATGCTAATTCCTTGTACGACCACCCTTCGATATCACGGAGCACCAATATTTCCCGAAACTCGACTGGCAGCTTGGCCAATGCCTCATGGAGCTGGCGGACCCGCTCTTCGTAGGACGACTCGGGAAGTGACTCCTGGGTCGGTGGCTGATGAACTGTTTCGTCGAACGGGACTAAATTGTTGTCGGCGTGATGTCTCTTGAGCCAAGTAAATGCCGTGTTTCGGACGATCATGAGTATCCACGCTCGAGCATTGCCTCCGCGAAATCCTTCGAAAGCCTTTAGAGCTTTGATGTAGGCGTCCTGAACAATATCCTGCGCGTCTTCATCGCGTTTGACCAACAGTCGTGCGAGCCGATAGGCGGCATCCAAGTGAGGCAGAACCAATTCTTCAAATCGTGCCTGTTGTTCTCTCACTTAGAATTGACCATTTATTCTTGGTTTTATTCCGACAGGTTCGTTCTCTGCTATCCTCAAATCTAACCAAGTAATGCGTTTGGACGTCTCAAAAGTAACCGGTAGACTGTTTTCGCACATGAACAAGCAGGTTCTCTTGCTTCCAGTCTTAGTCGGACTTTTGCAATTCGCCGGCTGGCGAACCCGGGCAGCGGAGCAGCGCCCAGAGATGGCCGAAATGCAAGCGAACTCTGCCGAAAAAGATAAAGACGAGCGCAAAGCTGGCGGAACCAATATTAGAGAAGGGCCAGAACCGAACGAACTTGGGCGCGTTGAACTGAGTGAGAAGCAAGCCAAGAACGCGAAGTTGGATGTGGAGGTAGCCGGCCCGGCCAAGATCAATGTGTCGCTGGAATTAACCGGCAAAATCACCTTTAACGAGGATGCGATGGCGAATGTATCTGCGCGTTATCCCGGCGTCGTCAAGGCGGTGTACAAGGGCCTGGGCGACCGGGTGCAAAAAGGTGAAGCGCTGGCCTTGATTGAAAGCAGCGAAAGCCTGCGCGACTATCAGGTGAATTCAGACATTTCCGGAACGATCATAAAAAAAGAGGTCACGATTGGCGAGCTCGCGCGAGATGATAAACCGATCTTCATGGTGGCTGATCTCAGCACGGTCTGGGTCGATTTCAGCGTTTTCCCGCGGGATTCCAAGCGTGTGAAACTGGGCCAGGTTGTTCAGATTGATTACGCGGACAATCTTAGTACCAGAAGTAAAATCAGTTATATCGCGCCTTTTGGATCTGAAAATACGCAGTCGACGTTGGCACGAGCTGTTGTCCCAAATCCGGACGGGCTGCTCCGACCAGGATTGTTCGTGACTGGCGAACTCTTTGTCGAAGAAATCGAGGCGCCGGTCGCGGTGCGGCCAAGTGCGATTCAGAACGTCAATGAAAAGACGGTGATCTTTACCGCGGAAGGCGTTGTGTTCGAAGCGCGAGAGGTTGAGCTCGGTACAAACGACGGCAGTTACGTACAGGTGTTATCGGGCCTGAACGCCGGCGATCGTTACGTTGCCGGAAATAGCTTTCTGCTCAAGGCAGAGCTCGGCAAGAGTGAGGTTCAGGACTCGGACTGAGCGCGATGCCGGTTGGTTTGCAACTGTCTATTAGTGAGGTCTCAAGTCGTGATTGAACAGGTTATCAGCTTTTCAATTCGTTACCGATGGCTTGTTCTGCTTGCCACATTGGGGGTAGCTGGTCTTGGCGCGTACGAATTTGGGCGCTTACCGATCGATGCAGTACCCGACATCACCAACGTCCAGGTCCAAATCAATACCGCTGCCTACGGGCTTTCTGCACCAGAGATTGAGCAACAGATTACCTATCCGATTGAGGCTGCAATGGCGGGCCTCCCGAGCCTCGAGAGCACGCGCTCGTTGAGCTACTATGGGCTGTCGCAGGTCACGGTGGTTTTTAGGGAGGGAACCGACATCTACCTGGCCCGGCAACTGATCGCAGAACGTTTGCGTGAAGCAGAAGAGGATCTTCCGGAGCACGTCAGGCCAGAGCTCGGCCCGATTGCCACAGGTCTTGGCGAAATCTATCTATGGACGGTCGATGCCAAACCGGGAGCTAAAAAGCGCGATGGATCCTCCTACACGTTGACTGATCTGCGCGAGATCCAAGACTGGGTCATCAAGCCGCGGCTTAAGAATGTCCCCGGGGTGGTCGAAGTAAATAGCATTGGTGGTTTTGAAAAGCAGTATCATGTCACCCCGTACCCAGACCGGCTCGTAGCATTTCGACTGACCTTTCGCGACTTGGTTGATGCGCTGGAAAAAAATAATAGCAACATCGGTGCTGGCTACATCGAGAAGAATGGCGAGCAATACCTCATTCGTTCCCCTGGCCAGGTAAGGACGCTTTCTGATATCCGAGGAATTGTTGTCTCTACGAGGGACGGCCAGGCAATACGAGTAGGGGACGTAGCTGACGTGGTTGAGGCGAGCGAGTTGCGAACCGGTGCTGCAACCAGGAACGGCGAAGAAGCGGTGCTCGGGACAGCTTTCATGCTGATTGGTGAGAACTCCCGAGCCGTTGCGAATCGAGTCAGCCAGAGGATAAAGGAGATTAACCAAATTCTACCGCCTGGAATCGCCGCCACGACGGTCTACGACCGAACTAACTTGGTCGATGCTACAATTGAAACTGTCCAGCAGAACCTTTTTGAGGGGGCAGCGCTGGTGGTGGTGGTTCTTTTTGCGTTGCTCGGGAATGTCAGAGCGGCACTGATAGTAGCCGCTATCATTCCGCTCTCCATGCTCTTTACCATCACCGGGATGGTCCAGACCAAAATCAGCGCGAACTTAATGAGTCTCGGCGCCCTCGATTTCGGCATCATCGTTGATGGAGCTGTTATTATCGTGGAGAATTGTGTGCGCAAGTTGTCCGAAGAGCAGCAGCGACTTGGGCGTTTGCTAAATCGGGCCGAACGGCTGGATACCGTGTTCCGGGCAACGAAAGAAGTGATTACCCCGAGCATCTTTGGGTCCTTCATCATCATGGTGGTCTATTTGCCGATTCTCAGTTTGAGCGGCGTTGAAGGAAAAATGTTTATTCCCATGGCGCGGACAGTGTTATTCGCGCTGCTCGGAGCAATGGTGTTTTCCCTTACTTTTGTTCCAGCAAGTGTTGCGATTTTTCTCAGCGGCAGGATGAAAGAAAAAGAGGGCATCCTCATCCGGTGGGCCAAAAGCTTTTATCTGCCTCTACTGAACTTTTCTCTCAAAAATCGCGCAGTGGTTTTGGTTACGGCTGTCAGCTTGGCTGGCCTATGCGCTGTTCTCGGGACCCGGATCGGGGCAGAATTTATCCCTAGCCTCGATGAAGGTGATTTTGCGCTATCGATTAACCGAATTCCTGGAACGGGTCTTACCCAAGCTGTTGAGATGCAGAAGAGTCTGGAGAGCGCTTTACTCAAGGTCCCAGAGGTGAAAGAAGTTTTTACCCGAATTGGAACTGCAGAAGTCGCCACCGACGCTCAGCCGCCTAGCATTGGGGACGGCTACGTGATGTTGAAACCGCGCAAAGAGTGGCCTGATTCCAGCAAGCCGAAAGACGCGGTAGCTCGGGAGATAAACGACGTTATCCACAGTTATATTGGTAACAAGATTGAGCTTTCGCAGCCGGTTCAAATGCGCATGAATGAATTGATATCCGGTGTGAAGGGAGATGTTGCGATCAAGGTCTTTGGCGATGACCTGGACGAATTGCAAAAGGCGGGTCAGAAAATTGCTTCCCTGCTAACTCGGGTATCTGGCGTGGAAGGAGTTAATCTCGAACGAGTCGCCGGCTTGCCTTTTCTGACCATTGAGCCCAAACGCGAGGTCATCTCGCGCTTGGGATTAAGTGTGAACGACGTGCAGCAGATTATCGAAACCGCGATTTCGGGAGAGAGCGCTGGAGAGTTTTTTCAAGGTGATCGTCGGTTCCCAATCGTCGTTCGGCTTCCGGAAGCCCTGCGTGATAATCTCGATGCGATCAAAAGAATTCCGATTTTGTTACCTGCCGCAGAAGAGGGGCGTCCAATGATCGAGCCGTTTCGGCGAGTGGACCCAACTATGTCCCTTTAAGCGAGGTCGCGAACTTCGAAATCAAATCGGGACCAAACCAGATCAACCGAGAGGACGGTAAACGGCGCATTGTCGTGACATGCGATGTCCGGGGTCGAGACATTGGATCCTTTGTTGACGAAGCCCGACGTAAAATCGAGGCGCAGGTAAGACTTCCGACCGGTTATTGGATGGAATGGGGTGGGCAATTCGAGCAGCTTCAAAGCGCTACTAAACGGCTAACAGTGGTGGTTCCGCTGGCATTGCTTCTAATTTTTGTACTTTTGTTTATGGCCTTCGGGACAACCACGGACGCCTTGCTAATTTATACTGGTGTTCCGCTCGCTCTGACCGGTGGAATTCTAGCGCTCTGGCTGCGGGGAATTCCTTTTTCCATTTCTGCCGGGGTAGGTTTTATCGCGTTGAGTGGAGTAGCGATTCTAAACGGCGCAGTAATGATCAGCTTTATTCGACGGCTACGCGCCGAAGGAAACGTCTCCATGAGGCGATTCGAGCTGGCTCCCTGACCAGGCTCAGGCCGGTTCTGATGACCGCATTGGTCGCATCGCTGGGGTTTGTTCCTATGGCGGTCGCCACCGGGCGTGGGGCTGAGGTTCAACGTCCGCTGGCTACTGTGGTGATTGGAGGGATCATTAGTTCGACGCTTTTGACGCTCTTCGTATTGCCTGCGCTTTATAGCCTCTTTCACCGCGATCGCGAGAGTGAGACGGGAAAGTGATAGGTGAGAAGTGATTAGTGATTGGTGATTGGTAGGTCGACGCGCCAGAAAGATCCAGCGATCCCGGCACCCTGTCGAGACCGAGCTATGCCGTATACAGCTCAGCACTTGTCAGAAAGGTGCTTCCTGTCGAGTTATTGGTAAAACCGCAAGCTGCCAGAGCTTGTTCGGTGCAAGACGTTGGCGTTTCGGTCTAACCGATGCTATTTTGGAGTTAACACGACGGCGCGTTGTACACCGCTCGAATTTTTCGCGTTGCAGAGGATCTGACCGAGATCATTGATTCCGACAGCATCGGTGATGGTAAAGCCGGAGTTGGAGGAAACGAGCGTGTCCAGGTCAACCAACCCGCCGTTACTATAGATAAAGGCAACGTGCTTCCCTGGCCTGAAAGGATGATAGCTCTGAACCGGAAAGAAAGCGGTCCCGACAACCTGTGCCGAGCTGTTGACTCCGGTGGCCAAGTTCCCCGAGGTTGCCCCAGGAAAAGCTCCTAAGTCAACCCACTTTCCGTTGTTGTATACGGCGGCATGGGTGGGTCCGCTTGCGAAAAAAAAGAGCGCCGGCGATTAGTTTGCCGGTGCTATCAATAGCGTCGGCCTCGATCCGTTCGTGCTCGCGGGGAAGCCCAATGAGATCATCTTCCCGTTCGAATATAGGAAAGCCACAGTACTCGTACCACTGGTGCCGACGATCTGCCCTACATCGTTGATCGCGGAAGGCCAATCCGGAAAGCCTAAATCGGTCATGTGTCCACCCGCGTACAAAAAAGTGTGATAGCTGTAGTTGGTTACCCAACCTACGCCTACCACCGTCCCCGAGCTATTTATTCCAGTGGGCTGAGTGCCTGAAGGAAATAGAGAGTCCGATTGGATGTCCGTCATGCTTCCGTTGCTGTACACAAAGGCTCGGAAAGTAGGGCTCGGATTCGAATAAAAGATGTTATAGCCTGTCGCTTGGCCGGAGCCGCTGATTGCAGTGGCGACGGAAACGCTGGCGTTCAGCGTATTCATATTCGTGGCCTTACCGTTGCTGAACAAAGTCGCGATCGCCGCACCACTGTCCGATGTACCCACTGCCTGACCGAGATTGTTGAGGCCATAGGCCTTTGTCGTCGTGTTCCCTGGCAGCGCTCCTAAATCGGCGATGGTATAGGTTTGTGCGTGCAAATGGATAGAGCTTTCTACCCAAACAAGTAAGATAGGCAGAAGGCGGAGACTCAGCCTTCTTAAACCAACCATAGACCGCATTCGTCGGCTCGATTTAGCCGACGACAAAAGATACGCCGCACAGAGGGAAAAACGGGGGGTATTTCCAGTCTTCATAATAACTTTCGCCAGTTATTAGCGCCTGATGCTTCTCGAAGCGTGGAGACGGTTCGCTCCACTACTTAAGACTGAGAAATCTGCTGATTATTTCAAAAAACTATTGAAATGTTTGAAGTTTTTGAGTGGCCGGGATCCACTGCACTTAGTCTCGGATCCGATCTGTGAACTTATCGAGGTCACGATCACTTAATGTGTATACGGCCACAATCAGTTTTCCGGGAATAAGCATGCAGGCCTGTAGTCTTCCTTGGTGAAGCGATCGAATTATCTAGCTCGGCTTAAAATCGCCTCCCCGGGTTGAAATCGCCTCCCCCTCTTTTGAAGAAACCTAACAGAACCTATGAGCACATCAGACAAGCATTCTGTGACCTCTTCGTCACAGCTCCCGTCACTTGACGGCTTTGGCGGAAATCAAGCGGCCAGTCACGGCTTAAAACGTCGTTCATTTCTTAAGGGGTTCGGCGCCACGAGCGCCCTATTGCTACCCATGACAGCGATGTTGGCCAACCGGGCCAAAGGAGCCAGTACCAATGCAAGCGGACCTATATCAAGCGGCGATGCAGCGATTTTAACTTTTTTAGGTGCCGCCGAGATTCTGGAAAGCGATCTTTGGATCCAGTATTGGGAGTTGGGAGGAACGCAAGACAATGAGTTTGCGAGAATGACAGGCGGGAATCCCTTTTACACCGACGCTTTGGGCATTCTGGACAGTGATATGGCCCAATACGTCCATGACAACACAGACGACGAGATCACTCATGCCGCCTTTATCCGCGCCTACTTAGCATCGAGAGGGGCCTCCACGGCCGATCTCGATCTATTAAATGGGCATACCTTCCGTACGCTTAAAGGGAGTACAGCCCAGGGGTCGTCAGGAAAGTTACGACTCACGAACCTGACCGCGCTCAATGTAGACACGAGCTTTTGGACACGTTATCGCAGCGACGCTAGGAATCCTGATCTTGATCCTGGATTTAAGTTTGGCCAAGCTCAAAACCGGCCGCAGGGAATTAAGAATCGGACAGCGATTCCCCGAACCGACGCAGATACAGCAGGAAGTAGCATTGGCAACCCGACTACACACCTGAAAGCAATTGCGTTCACGGCTGGGTTTCATTTTGCTACAATTGAGCAGGGCGGTACCAGTCTCTACCCTTCGTTGGCCCAACGCGTGCAGGATCCTGAGGTGTTACGGGTCGTACTGAGTATAGGTCCGACTGAAGCAATGCATTTCCAGACTTGGCAAGACAAAGCAGGTAACGCAACTCCGCTGACTAATACGGATCCGATCACGGGATCGGTAGTAACCTTTGTTGATCTTACAACAAACCAGCCACAATCACTGCAGGGGAACCTGATAATGCCGGAGCCCTGCCCATTCCTGAGTTCAAGCTTACCGATTTGCTCCATTGTCCGTCCGACAGAGACACAAGGGGCCGCCACCGGGGCAATGAATTTCCTAACTGCAATGAACCTTTTCGCCGGCCAAAGCGGACAGTTCTTTGAACTGTTAGCTCAGATGGCAACCGACGCAGACGCCGCAAATGGTTAGTTCGTACTTTAAGAGCAACGACAGCTAAAGAATTTCAGGACGTTTTCTAGCTGGTCACACAGCGGGCCTATCCTAGCCCTCGATAGGGGCGGGATAGGCGCCTCCGCGGCGCCAGTCAAACGAGAAAATTTAAGTTGTTTGGAAATAATCCGCGTATCTCGCGGTCTTTAGTCGAAATCACATAGCCTATCCTGCCGCAAAAGGGGGCCGGTCAGGGACCGGCCCTCAGCTATTTCGGAGATGCGCGGGCCACCTACCTTTGGACCCACGATGTCTTTTGCTAGATTTTACGAGCGCAAGACGGTGATCTCGGTCTATCGCATTATTTCGGAGTCAACATGACGGCGCGTTTGGCACCGCTCGAATTTGTCGCGTTGCAGAGGATCTGACCAGGATCATTGGTGCCGAGTGCATCGGTGATGGTAAACCCGGAGTTAGTGGGGATCAGCGTATTTAGGTCGACCAAAGTGTGGTTACTGTAGATAAACCCAACGTGCTTGCCAGGTTTGAATGGATGATAACTCTTAACCGGAAATATGGCGGTACCGACAACCTGGGCGTAACTGTTCACTCCTCTGGCCGAGGTGCCCAAGGCCCCCGGGAACGCTCCCAGGTCTACCCATCTGCCGTTCTTGTGTAGGGCGGCATGCGACGTTGCGCCGATATAAATGGCGCGGGGCGATTAGCTTACCGGTGCTATCAATAGCAAAAGCGCTAGAGCGCAGACGCGCCAACGGGGAAGCCCAATGAGGTCATCTTCCCATTAAAATACCGGAAAGCCCCAGCGGTTGTGCCATTGCCGACGATCTGCCCCGCATCGTTGATCGCAGCAGCCGAAGCCTGATACCCGCCACCCAAATCGATCATGTTTCCGCCGGTGTACAAGAAGGCGTGAAAACTAGAGCTATTCACCCAGCCTTGGCCTACTACCATTCCAGAGCTATTTATTCCCCAGGCCTGAGTGCCCGAAGGGAACAATGAGTCCGATTGGATATCGGTCATACTGCCGTTGCTATACAAAAAAGCTCGAAAGATAGGATTCGGATCCGAATCAAAGATGTTATAGCCGGCTGCTTCGCTGGAACTGCCAATTGATGTGGCGACAGAAGCGCTTGCGTTAAGCGTGTTCATATTCGTGACCGTTCCGTTGCTGAACAAGGTCGCGGTCGCAGCACCGCTATCCGATGTGCCCACGGCCTGTCCAAGACTGTTGAGGCCATAAGCATTAGTCGTGGTGTTTCTTGGCAGCGCTCCTAAATCGGTTATCGTAAAGCTTTGTGCATGCAAAGGGATAGGGCTTTCCAACCAAACAAGTAAGATAGGCAAAACGAGGAGGCTCAACCTTTTCAAACTAACCGTTGGTTGAATTCGGCTATCGCTGGATTTAGCCGACGAGAGAACAGACGCCCGACAGGGTGTGTGACGGGGGGTATCGACAGTCTTCAGAATAGCTTTGCTGATTGCTGGAGCTGGACTGCTGCTCGAACCGTGGTTACGGTTCGCTCCGTCACTGAAGACCACGGAATACGCTGATTATTCCAAAAACTATTAGAATTTTTACTTTTCCAAAGTGGGATCTAGCAGGCCTGGCAGAAGAATTGATCAACCGTTTCGCATAGATGCCTTCGCCGACGAAACAACCTGAGCCGGTAAACGGTCGGTCGATTTTCTCGTCCCGCGCCTACGAAGAGAACAAACAGGCAAATCGCAGCGGGCGCCAATTGGCGGAAGGTGCTTTTCATATTCGTGGCACAAACCCAGCCTGCAGGCCACCCGTAACCCTTAACGACCGGGCGAGTCCGGAGAAAACACTGTTAGTGCGGCAAGCTGGGGTTCTTTAATGATTGGAGATCCATCATCCTTATAAATCTCCAATTCGAATAGCTTCAAGGCGACAGCGTGGAGAAGGATTCTCACAAAGGGACCAACGAGCGGTTCTGTATCCACATCTGAATACCAAGCCTCAACCGGTACTCTGTGATTGACGGGAGCCAGCAGGTCGGATCGAACGTGAAAGAGCAAAGTGCCTGTTTCTTCAATTCTTCTAACCAATGTTTCGGATAATTGGAGCTTCAATTCGGTATTCCCAGGGAAAATCTGCCTCCAGTAGCTTCAGGACCAAACGTTTTTCTGCTAGGGTGACTGCTCGAAATTGTCGTTCGTCCTTCACTGGATTGCCGGTGGCCTGATGGTCTTGGGCGTTTGGCTTCATCTCACTGAACGCCATGTCCATTTGCACCGTCACGAACCCACGACACACGAACATCTGCACTGGCATGATGAGCATCACCAGCATGTCCATGCCCCAACTGATCCGCCTGGTGAACCGCATTCACACATGCATCGGCATCAGGAACTGTTTCATTCGCACCCGCATTATCCGGATCTGCATCACAGGCACGGGCACAAGGGATAGTGAGAGGTGCGAAGTGCGAAGTGATTGGTGATTGCCGGTATCTGGGTAATCCGGTACACCCGGGGAATAGCGCTCGCTAGCAAATGCTCTCTTAATGAAAAATGCTGGCGTGCACCTGGAAGGAATACCGTGGTTGTACTTGTGCGCACCTTGCTTTGAGCGAGTTCCAGCGCTGGACTGAGAAGCCCTTGGCAGCAGGCTAACATCGTGGATTGGCCATTCTCCTGAGCACCGGCGCCGTGGCAGTGTTCCGAACAATGGCAGGCGGAAGCAGCCGTGCCTTGAGTGGCCGTCAGCACCCTTAGCAAACAATGTTGAGTCGACGTAAACCACGCGAGAGCTGCCACGACAGCAACCATCGAATTTAAAAATCTCGCGCGCCAAAAACGCATTCGTGAAACTCTTGCTCCACGAATGATCCGCTCTCAACCAAAAGATTGCGCTGCCTGGCCAGGATCTTTGAGCGTTGCTGGCAGGTCGTTAATCCGGTAGTGAAAGGTGAAATAGTAAATAGTAGATGGAGGATGTGGGATGATAGGTGATGAGGTAAAAAAGGGCAAGAAGCCAAAAAGAATGAAACCTGAGATATTGAGTCCGGCCTGCAAGAATCCTGCTCTGGTGGGCAAATGCGCGATGGGCATTATGATTAAGACGCCTCGGAACGGGCGCTCCAAAACTCGCCTTTGCCCTCCGTTCTCTCCGGAAGAAGCGGCTGGTATCAGTCGTTGCTTTTTAAAAGACACCAGCGCGACGATCGAAGCTTTGCGGCGCCAAGACTCTCTTGTGGTCGGGGTTGCGGTTTACACGCCAGTTGGAACCGAGCATGAGCTTGAACAACTTTTACCATCCGGATTCAAAATGATCGCCCAGCGCGAGACCGATTTTGGCGCTCGGTTATTAGGCGCAGTTCAGGACCTTTTCTCTGTGGGATTCGGGGCGGTTTGTCTAATAGACTCCGATAGTCCTACTCTTCCGCTTTCTTACCTGCAAGAAATGGCGGCCGCTCTTAAGGAGGGTAATGATCGAGTCCTTATCGGGCCGAGCACGGATGGCGGTTATTACGCCATAGGGATGCGGGAAGCGCACGTCAGGCTCTTTCAGGATATCACCTGGGACGCGGATCGGGTCTGTGACCAAACGATAGAAAGGGCCAAGGAAATTGCCGTGCCGGCGATTACACTGCCTGCCTGGTACGATGTGGATGATCAGTTCTCCCTAGAACGCCTCTTATCCGAACTATTTCCGGAGCGTGCAAAAGAGGCGGCGCCAAAAGGGGCGCCTGCTCCAAACACGAGAGCGTTCCTTAACGAGATGTTGGCAAGAGAAGGTACCGCCGCATCTGGCCCAACGGAACGCCGTGAACGCCATTAACACCGTGAACGCCGAGAGCGCCGGGAAACGGTGGCTTCTAATCCTCATCGCGTTCGGGGTTCTGCTGTTGATTGTCGAGCTCTGTTTTTTTGGTGCGCATCGCGACAACCGCTTCTACTGGGAGCTCTTTTGGCTCTTGATATCCGGAATTCCGTTTGCGTTCGCGGTTTGGTGGACGTTTCGGCAAAAGCGATTTCCACGAAGCACTCTCGTTGTAATCCTGATCGGGGGTGCACTGTTTCGGTTCATCCTTGTTCCCTTGGATCCTCCGCGACTCTCGACGGATATTTATCGTTATATCTGGGATGGACGGGTCCAGGGAGCCGGCATCAATCCTTATCTTTATCTACCAGTCGATCCAAGACTTAAGTCGCTGCGCGACGATTCGATTTATCCGAACATCAATCGAAAGACTTATGCTCACACAATCTATCCGCCTGTCGCCCAGATTTTTTTCCTCGTTGTCACTCGGGTGACCCAGACCGTCCCCGGATTCAAAGCCGTGGTTGTGCTGATAGACCTGGCGACGATGGGGTTGGTAGTGGCTACTCTTAGAGCGATCGGTCAACCGGCAGAGCGCGTGATCGTTTACGCATGGCATCCCCTGCCGATTGTCGAATTTGGTGCTTCCGGGCATATCGACGCACTGATGATTTGTTTTATCGCGATCGCCGTGCTAGCGAGGGTTCATCGGAAATTCGGCGTCGCCGGGGTTGCGTTAGGAGCCGCAACGCTAGTTAAGTTTATTCCGGTCATTCTGCTGCCGGCAATCTATCGTCGGTGGGGCAAGAAATTGCCCATTGCGTTCTTAATCACGATCATCGTTTGCTACCTGGCATATCTGTTTGCCGCCGGGAAGGGAGTCCTTGGCTTTCTACCCCAATATGCCCAGGAAGAGGGGCTGCAGAATGGTGGCCGCTACTATCTTCTGGACCTGATCGATTATGTATTAGATTGGTGCGGGGTGGTGCACGAATTCCCGCCACGGGTTTTCACTGCGATTGCGTTGGGTGGCCTGGGAATACTCGCAGTTTGGGCATTTTATCGGCAGATTCCTTTCGGGAAAGAAGAGGACGAATTCAGGAGTCAATGGATCTTTTCCGGGTTTGTCTTGGCGGTGACCTTTTCCGCTTTCCTCTCTCCATATTACCCGTGGTACTATACTTGGTTAGTCTTTTTCCTCTGTTTCGTTCCCAGTTCGGCTGTACTCGCGCTTACGTTGATCGCCTGGCCTCTCTACCGTTCGCTGTTAGAGCAGTCGGAGGGTGATCTTTTCCGGTTCCAGTCCCGGCTTTTTCTTCCGTTTTTTGGTCTGCTGATAGTGGCATGGGTAGGGCATCGGATCGGAGTGGTAAGGAGGAAGGGTTCAGGCCCGGTTTGATTCGGTCTCCGACCGCATCGGCCTCGCAAGCGAGGCGCGCTCCACGGTCGGGTGCTTTACTTTTCACCTTTCACCTTTCACTTCACTCTCACTCTGATGCCGTCACACCCTCAAAGAGAACGAGCGCTAGTCACCGGCGGGGCCGGACTCATCGGTTCGCACATTGTGGATCTGCTGCTGGCGAAAGGTTGGGCGGTCCGGGTATTGGATAATCTCGAGCCGCAAACTCATCGGCAGGGCAAGCCGCCTTGGCTTCAAGCCGCGATCGAGAACGGAGCGGAGTTCGTAAACGGGGACATTCGCGATCGCGAAGTAGTGGAGTCGGTTCTAGACGAAATCGATGTCGTGTTTCACGAAGCGGCTTACGGAGGTTATATGCCCGAGATCACGAAGTATGTGGCTGTAAATAGTTTCGGAACGGCTCAACTGCTCGAAATTATTCGGGAGAAAAGGCTCGGCATCCGGAAAGTTATTGTGGCTTCTTCGCAAGCAGTTTATCCGGAAGGAGCAGGGGAGTGCGCCCACCATGGCATGGTGTTTCCCGGCCTCCGACCGGTTGAGCAACTCCGGCGTGGCGATTTCTCAGTCCATTGCCCGATCTGCCAGAGTCCCACAAAATCGGTACCCACACCGGAGTTTGCGCCGTTGGGAGGCGAAACCGTCTATGCCATTACCAAGGTGGATCAGGAAAAACTCGTGTTAACCTGGGGACGGCAGGTTGGAATTCCGAGCGTAGCATTGCGTTACTCCTGTACCTTCGGACCGCGCCAATCGATATTTAACCCTTACACCGGCGTCATTGCTATTTTCTGTACAAGATTACTCAATCATCTCGCGCCGGTTATCTATGAAGATGGCGAGCAAACCCGCGATTTCAGCTTTGTCGAAGACATCGCTCGCGCCAATTTTTTGGCTGCGACTACCGACCAACTAGACGGCAAGGCGGTGAACGTCGGGAGTGGTCAAGCGGTTACGATTAAGCGAATCGCTGAAATGATTTCTGAGGCGCTAAACATACCGCTCCAGCCGATCATGAACCAGGAATTTCGACCGGGTGAGATGCGGCATTTGATATCTGATACGACCCTGATCCGAAAGGCAGGTTATACGCCGGAGGTCAGTTTGGGAGAAGGGATAGAACGGTATCTCGGCTGGATCCGCGAACAAGGAAGCATCAAGGAGTACTTTGCTGCTGCGGAAACCATTCTACGGGAGAAGGGAATTCTACAGAGAGTGCGGGAGGAATAGCAAATAGCAGAAAGTAGATAGCAAAGCGAAGAGTGGCACTTCGTTCTTGTCCTCCTGAGATGAACAGGGCCCATCGCCGGGAGGGATCGCGTCCTCGCGATCGGTTGTTTTCGAAGTCCATGACAGACCCGATCACGCGCTGCATTACACCGAAAATTATAGACCTGTTCGCGGCGCGCGGGGACGCGCGCCCTCCCACTATTTGCTATCTGCTATTTGCTATTTACTATTCTAGCCCGTAAAGATGGCGGCCTAGATGGTGTGCTTGGTCATTCCCGCACTCAACGAAGCTGAGGTCATTGGGGAAGTCGTCCGCTCGATTCCACGGACTGTGGTGGACCACATCATCGTAGTTGACAATGGAAGCACCGACGCCACCGCCCGAATGGCGACTGAGGCGGGAGCGACGGTAGTTGCTCAGCCGATTCGCGGGTACGGCAGAGCCTGCCGAGCCGGGATGGAGGCCGCAATTAGAACAGGCGCCGATATCGTTGTGTTCATCGATGGCGACGGGAGTGATTGCCCGGAATTTATGGGCTATTTGGTTCGACCAATTCAAGAGGGCCATTTTGATTTTGTGATCGGGTCGCGTACCCGCGGGATGCGGGAACCCGGTAGTCTTAATCCGCAACAGATCGTGGCTGCCTACTTGGCTGGTCGGTTGTTGCGGGTTCGTTACGGCGTGAATTTTAGCGATATGTCTCCTTTTCGGGCGATCCGAACGGAGCTGTTGCAGTCATTGCCGATGCGAGAGGAAACTTACGGCTGGAACCTGGAAATGCAGATGCTAGTAGCGCAAAAGCATGCCCGGATCTTAGAAGTCCCGGTCAATCATCGCCGGCGCCGTGGCGGTATTTCCAAGGTTTCTGGTACAGTCAAAGGAACCGTTCTAGCGGCTTTCCGGATCGCAGCGACGTTCCTTCGGGTGAGCCTGACGCCGCGCGCATAACCAATGCCTCGGGAGCCAGGACCTGGACGCAGCTTGGGCTTAGATGCGATCTTGCTGCGAGGTAAGGATGAGCCCGCCAGCGGCGGTTTCTGGCGGCGATTGGTTCGGCTGCTTTCGTAGAAGGCGATCGCGAATTTGGCTTTTGGCGGATATTTTGATTTCGATTAAAGCCGCAGAGCTATTAAACTAGGGACGCAGATCACACCCGGGGCGAATTTAAAATGTAGGAGCGTGGAACCCGGAAGCCGTTATGCAAGCCAAAGCAAACATCGAAGTCGACGCCGGCACAAAGTCGTTTGCTACTGGATTGCTGCCCGTGCTTATCGCCGCATTACGCCGATGTCGACCCGGCGATCTGATTGCGGTCATTGGCCAGGAAGCGGCTATTGGGTCAGACCTTGAAACCTGGTGCCGTTTCACGCGCAATACTCTGATTGAGTCGAGTTTCGAGACTGGTGGCATGCGTTGGGTCATCCGGTGTGGGGAGGCTCCGGCGGAAGACACCACCGATCGTCCAATCGGCTCACGTCTTTGGCTCTACACGAATTTCGATTGTAACTTACATTGTAACTATTGTTGTGTGCGGTCATCGCCAAAAGCTCCAAGGCGCGAGCTTGGCCTTGTTCGAGTCCGGCAGATAGCTAGCGAGGCAGCCGGGCTCGGCGTCCGTGAAATTTTTGTGACCGGCGGTGAACCGTTTCTGCTCAGTGATATCGGCGATATTCTGGCTGCCTGCACCGCGACGGCTCTGACGACTGTACTCACGAACGGCGGGCTTTTTTCCGGGCGACGCCTTGAAACGGTTCGTTCGCTGCCGAAGGACCGCTTGACGCTGCAGATCAGTTTAGACAGTCCGACCCCGGAACGACACGATTACCATCGGGGAAAGGGGAGTTGGGAGCGCGCTTTGAACGGGATCGAATCGGCTCGGAGGGAGGGGTTCCGGGTGCGATTGGCAGCAACCGTCTCGAGTGATGATGAGGCAGACGAGTTCCGCCGGTTCCTGGACGGTCGCGACATTAAGGAGGAGGACCGGGTGATTCGCCGTATCGTGCTCCGAGGTTTCGCCAGCGAAGGGATTGCGCTCGCACGGGCTGATCTAGTGCCGGAAGTCACTATCGCCGCGGACGGTGTCTACTGGCATCCCGTGGGAGCCGATGACCCAGACCTGCTGGTCACCTCGAATATCTTTCCTTTGGCCGAGGCTTTTGCAGCAGTGCGCGCTGCGTTCGAACGCGAAAACGAACACCGGCGTAAGTTGGCGACGATCTTTAATTGTGCGTGAATCCGTGCTAATCGAGCGTGCTGTGGTTAGCCCATGTCTCCCCCCGAGGGACGTGGGAGACGGAGTCCGGCAAGGAGCAGGAGTGTGCATATCCCGATGAGCACTGGCTCGATGGTGAATGCGGCGTGCAGTCCGAGGTGGTCGGAGAGGCTGCCCAGGAGGTAGGGAGCGGCGATGACGAACGCGCCGCCGACTAGCTGCGTGCGGGCGCTGGCGGCGTCAGCATTTCTGGGCGCAGCGGCCAGGGTCAAGGCAAGCGAGAGAGGCCAGAGATTGGCGACGCCCAACCCACAGAAGAACAGCCCGGCGATCATGAGGACGGGCTGGCCGGCGAGCCAGAACAGCAGGAACCCGGCAGCCGTGACGGCCAGCGATATGCACAGCAGCGGGACGGCCCGCCCGGCGCGGCGGGTGAGCCACGCTCCTCCGACGCGGCCGGCCAGGCTGCCGAGATAGAAGGCACTCATCGCGATGGCGGCCTGGGCAGTGCGCAGCCCGGCAGAGGTTAACAATTCAGCGCCGAAGTAGACCATGCAAAACTCGACCGCCATGCCGCCAGCGGCCAGAGTGGCCAGTAGCCAGCAGGCCAACGTTAGCCGCTCCCCACTTTCGATGCGCCGCCCTTCAGGGGCTGCGGACAGTGGCTGGTGCCGCCAGCGCAGGTAGAGGCCGGCTAGGACAAAGGCGGGCAGAACCATCGCCACGCGCCAGCCTCCGGAGGCGCCCTGCAGCAGGCCAAGAAGGAGCGGGGCGAGCACCGCGCAGGCGGAGGCGCCGATGTTGGCTTCGGTCAGTGCGCGGTCGCGGCCTTCACCGTGTCGGTCAGACAAGATCACCTGGGTGCAGGTGAGTAGGATCGTGCCGGCGAAGCCGAGCACTGCGGCGCCGAGCAGGGTAAGTGCGATGGTGTGGGTTGCGGCGAAGAGGCCGGCGCCGGCCGTGGCGCCTGCCGCCGAGCCCCACAGCAGCACCGCTCGAGGCAACCGGCGCGCCATCGCGGCGAAGCTTACCCCGACAAGGACCGTGCCGAATCCCCACAGCGCGGAGTACGCTCCTACCAAGGTGTAGGAAAAATGCATTTCTGCTCGCAGCAGCGCCGGCGCGAGGCCGAACGCGTACCGCCAGAAGGCGAAGGCCGCCAGCACTGCGTAGCACAGCAGTGTCGGTGTGTCCCGGCGGAAATCCTCACCTCGGGAATTGTCCGCTGCCTGATGCGGCTCGTTTCGGCGGATAAATGATCCGTTGCCCCGGCCGAGGAGATTTCTTCTCCTAGCGTACTCAAATTTTGGTTTCATATGGTCACCCCTCCAAGCCGCTCGCTTTCAGGTAACCGGCGGGCGAGGGCGGATTCGAGGACAGCCTGTCCGCCGCAGCCCAATCTTTATGTCGCCACCCGCTCAATGTCGGCCTCGCAAGCGAGGCGCGCTCCACAACGATGAATCGGCGAAGGCGGAAGGACGACGACGAGGACGAGAACGAAGCGCCTTGTGAGTGGCAGCGCTCAAAGCCGCAGGACGACCGCCATCAGGGCTGCGAGGCGGACTTGGTTCACAGACAGTTTATCGGCAACCGGGTTAGGCGGCCGCTCACCGGGTTGTGCGTCGGAGATCGGGACAAATCTGGTGTTCAGGCGCCGGATTGCATGGTTGGCAATTGCAGATCGATGCTCCTTGGGGGAGGCTGGCCCGGTAAACCAACGAGAGAGAATAGCAGCATTCATTGTAATAAATTCCTTTCTGAATAGTGTTCCTTTTCGTTTCTATCTTAAACGATTTACTAAATCGATTTAGAATGCAAGCAGAATTTGATAAAACTTCCTCCCAGAAAAAGCCGACCATTAAAGCGGTCGCTGTCGCTGCCGGCGTTTCTACCGCAACCGTTTCCAACGCTTTTAATCACCCGGATCAACTCTCACCCGAAGTACGGGAACGAGTTCTGGCTATCGCTCGCGAACTCGGATACAGCGGCGCTAATCCTGTTGCCCGAAACCTTCGCCGGATGTCGACCAATACTATTGGCTTTGTCTACAAGGAGTCTCTAGAGTTCGGGATCAATGACCCGGCGTCTCAACAATTCCTGCAAGGAATTGCTCGAGCCCTAGAAAGCCGCGGACTCGGACTCCTGCTCCTTCCCTACAGCGCGACTGCAAATTCTGAAACTGTTCGAAACGCAGCGGTCGACGGCATCATTTTGTATTGTCCTCCGATCAACACTCCCCTGGTGCAAGTTGTGAAGGATCGCCGGCTGCCGGCAGTATTCGTCGACTACCCGACTCGCCCCGATTGCACCACGGTCCGGGTTCGCGACCGCTCGGGGGCACGCGCCCTGGCCGAGCATCTGATCCAACTCGGGCACAAACGCTTCGGCATTATCAGCAGCCGGCTCGCGGAAGATTTTCGCGAAGGCTTAAGCGATTGGAGTCGCCTCGAACACGGTTTCTATTATCCGGAAAAAGAGCGATTGATTGGTTACCGTCAAGCCCTGGAAGCGGCTAATATTGACCTTAGCCGTCACGTCCGAATATTCGAAGGCAAACATAGCGCAACCTTGTTCGGTAGGCGCGCGATGGCCGCTTTTCTGGCCGCTGAGTTTAAGCCGACGGCAATCCTCGCATTCTCTGATATGCTTGCGATCGGAGCGATCGAACAGTTGAAAGAATCTGGATTCAAGGTGCCGTACGACGTTTCTGTTGCCGGTTTTGATGATGTGCCAGAAGCGAGCAGGATAGAACCTGCACTGACTACTGTTCGGCAAGATTCGGAAGAAAAGGGGCGGCGCGCAGCTAAGTTTCTCTTGGAAATGCTCGACGGCCAGGCCGAGGAAAACCGGCATTCAGTTCTTGCGGTGGAATTGATCGTTCGCAAGTCCACCGGTAAAGCGCGATAGCGGTCTATCGCTGAACGGCAGCCTAGCCAGAGCCTTATCGCTCAAAAAACCCCTGTTTGGCCGCTGCTTGGCGCAATGCCTCGTACCCGTCGAGATGCGGTGATTCCCAGTGATGCAGGCCTTCGGCTTCGAGCACGACACGATGGTTTGGATTATCGTAGCTCATGCCGGATAAGGCTTCAGCGAAGTCTTTGGCTAATGACGGATCAAGATCAGCCCGCGCCGTAAACATGCAGTGATTGAACGGCGGTGAGGTCCAGATCTCGGTGAGCGCGCCTTCGGGTACCAAGTGCTGAGCCTGGACCGTCTTCCAGAAGGGACTGCCGATGGCGCCGGCATCGGCGCGGCCATCAAGCGCAGCTCGAACAACTTCGACTTCACTTGTGCCCGTGTCACCATGTTTCCCGAGATCACTATTGAAGCGCACCGTTTGGTAGTCCTTTCCTTCAATCAGACCTTCGCCCTCTAGAAAATAGGCTGGCAAAATGGCAGCATGACCGCTGTCGCGGCTGCCAAGAGCCAGAGTGCGATTTCTGAGATCAGCCAGCGAAGCGACCGGCCCGCCGCTGGCCGCTACGATCTTGGTGGTCCAACCGATATCGGTGTCGCGCATTGCGATCGGCCGGCAGGATTCCTTGCTCCAGGTCTCGGCTTGAAGGTACGCCAGGTTGGTGTTCCAGGCGATGTCAATGCGCGGCGTAGGATCGCCAGGTTGGGAAAGCAGCGCGGCCACCTGCTTTTCGTAACTCTGGAAGAGGATGACCTCGACAGGCAGGTGCGCTTCTTCGTGAAAGTAACGTCGCATGCCTTCCCAGATGGTGACCACTTTGGGATCATATGCCACTGCGCCTATCCAGATTGTTCGGCTCATAAAACGGGGGACGGAGTATTGGAGTATTGGAGTACTGCAGTGTTGGAGTACCGCAGTGTTGGAGTGCTGGGTGGAGTTTTTGCGGTCAGAACAGCGGGATTCCTAGAACTGCCTTTCCAATAAATTCCCGGAGGACATCACCCGTCGGCGCCATCACGGCGCCCGCTTGAGCATCACGGAATAGCCGCTCAACATTCAGGTGTTTAGAGAAGGCTGAACCACCGCACACTCGCATGGCGGTCGAAGTGACGCCGATAGCAGTGTCGCCGCCGGCAGCTTTGGTCTCAAGCACGCGTAACATGGTCGTATCCCGCGGCCGCTCAAGATGGTCAACCAAGTCGTCGATGCGCGCGGAAAGGCCATCGGTATCGATCTGCATGGTGGCGAGCTGGGCGCGCAATGTGGGTAAGCTTTCTCCGAGTGTTTGTCCGAGATGCTCGAACCGAGCGGTCTTGAGATGCGTGGCCGTGGCTGCGACCGCGGCGCGACAGAGACCTAGGGCGACGGCCGCCGTACCCAGGCAAAACAGCGGCATTACCACGTTTAACATGGCTGGGAAACCTTTCGCGTCGTCGGTGAGCTGGAGCTCCAAAGGGACCTCGCATCCATCGAATGTCATCGGAGCGGACGCGTTTGCGCGCAACCCCAACCCATCCCAAGCGCCCGCTATTGAAAGCCCGCGCAAACTAGCGGGAACCAGGTATAGTGTGGAATCGGTAGGACCTGTTCCTTCGGGCGCAAGCGTCGACACTACGTAACTGTGGGCGCAACCAGCGCTCGTTACCCACGACTTCTTGGCTGTGATGTAGACGCCGGCGCCGTTGCGGCGCGCGCGAGAGATTGGCGCCCAAAAGTGACTTCGGGAGCCAGATTCGCTGAACGCGAGCGTGGACAAATGCTGGCCACCGGCGATGTCTTTAAGGGTCTGGGCAATGCCGGCTCCTGGGCGTGCCGCAGCGATGGTTGCGGTGGCACAGATATGCATCAGATACACCATTGCTACCGATGCATCGGACTCCGCCAGGGTTGCGGTAACCGCCGCAAATGCTCTCGGTCCGAGAGCTGCGCCACCAAGGTCTGCCGGTAACATCAGCCCGAGCAGCCCGGCGTTTCCCAAGGCTTCGATGGCCTCCGTTGAGAAACGACCTTCTTTATCATTTTGCCGGGCCGCCGGCGCTAGCACCCGGTTGCTTATCTCTTGAGCCTGTGAACACGCTGTTTCATGATTCATGATGCCTCCGTGGCGGCCACTCTATAGTGAGTTCTTTCATCAACCCAAGCAGCACTCGCGATGCGTCCCGTGAACCTGGCAAAGCGGCCTCAATTTGATCATTGTATGAAAAGAATCTCGCTGAGCCACACCAAAGTTGGAGTCTTTTCGCGCTCGTATTCCACGATTCGTGGGTCTCGGGCTGGAGTGTTACGTGGTGATGGTGATGACTTAGACTAGTCGTGGGTTTAAGGCCGGTATGGTGTAGTAAGGTGAGTAGTGTGAGGATTGTGTCTGTGATAGTGAGAAAGATCTTGAGGTTTAACGGAAAGTTGTGACGGACTAGGATGAGGGAGAATTACTCCGGTCGTGCTCGAATTCTGGGTGTTAAACGGGCCAAAGAGTGATCGAGATAACGGAGCGATGGAGTGGTGGAGTAAGTAGCTGATGGAGTGATGGGGTATGTTCTGGCGTTGATTGGGCCCAAGAGATAAGAAGGGGAGGAGGTAGAAGAGAGCGATGGTTGTTCGGTTAGGTGTATGTGTTGATAGAGCGCCAGGTCCGGTATCGTGCTAAAGTACGAATGATCTGAAGGCGGGCCGAGTGATCAGACAGAGTAAACGGAGCGATGGAGTGGTGTAATGAGAGATGGAGTGATGAGAGATGGTAAGAAAGAGAAAGAGAGGGAAGGTAGGATGTGAGTAGATAAAGGTGATTTAGAAAGAATGGATGTATAGGTTTTGAGAGATTAATTAGGTATTTAAAGGAGGAGTAATGAGGAGGGGGTTTGATATTGAATGTTTTTGAAAGAGGTGTAGGATAGAGAGATTTAGTTGATAAAAAGAGGTAGAAAAAATTAAAGGTAGACTCAGCTTAAATTAGATTAAATGTATCAGCAGCAAATGACGGTAGGGAGGGAAGCGAAAAGTTAAGAGATGATTTAATATTTAGATTTGTGTAAGAATTAAGTGTGAAAATGAGATGATTAAGTAATATGATAGGTGAAAGAATATTAATGATAGGTTAGTGGATAAAGTGAAGGTTTTTAGATAGGAAGGAGTTGTAAAGATAATGTAAAAGTTATAGAAAAGAGGAAAAAGAAGAAAAAAGAGAACGGGGTATGTTCTGACTTTGTTGAGCCAAACCGAAAAAAAAAAAAAAAAAAGAAAAAGAAAAAAAAAAAAAAAAAAGAAAAAAAAAAAAAAAAAAAAAAAAAAAAGAGAAAGAGGTCACGAAAACGTAGTTCGTTTTGCGCTGAGGCGACTATTTAATGAAGCAGTTTTCCCAAGCGTTCAACGTTGTCAGTCAACACCGCCTGCTCAAAGTGCTTGATGAGACCTCGCAAGAAGGGCTCGCCGGAATCGCCAACTTGCGGGATTATGCCGGGGCTGAAGTTCTCTATCACGAGGGCGAGGACGCGACGGATGTCTGGGTGGTTGTGACCGGCCAGGTGCAGCTGGTAAAGCTGACCACCAAGGGTCACGAATTCATGATCGAGTTAGCCATACCTCAAGATTTGTTCGGTGCGGTTTTCTACGCCGACTGCCCGCGGTATCCGGTGACGGCGGTTGCCTTGGAGGCGGCTAGAGTGATCCATTTTCCAATCCGGGAAATGCACGATCTCCTGGCCCGGAATCCGCGTTTCATGAAGGAAGTGTTAGCTGACACCTGTATGCGCCTTTGTCATGCCCAACACATGCGAGGTTTGACTATTGAAGATGTTCCGATGCGAATTGCGGGCGCATTGGTTTACCTCTTTGAGAAATTTGGTCCGGAGATCCCGGAAAGCAGGGTCACGTTGGCTAAATTGGCTGGTACCACGGTTGAGTCCGCGATCCGGTTTTCGCGCCAGCTGGTCGAGGCGAAAATCATCGCCACCGAGCGCGGACGCATCGAGATCCTGTCGTCGAAACGGTTGTACAAATTTGCGGCTGAAGGTTCGATAGATTCCGAATAGAAAAAATGGTTCTTTTATGATGGTGATCATAGAAGAACCGTAGGAGTCAGGGCTACCTTAGCTCATGCAAGAGAGGCATGGGAACGACTCGGTTCGGCAAATGCCGGTTGAGGGGCACGGTCACGACGGACATCATCACGAGGGGCATCATTGCGCTCACGCCGCGCCTGTAACTTCCGCATCGGAAACAGAAACCAAGCCCTATTATTGCCCGATGTGTCCGGGAGTCGAGTCGGAAGAACCTGGCGATTGTCCGAAGTGTGGGATGTCGCTGGAACCCAATCCCAGCTATCGCGCGTCTGCAGGTAAGGCGATTTATACCTGTCCGATGCATCCCCAGATCGAGCGGGATCATCCCGGCGATTGCCCGATCTGCGGGATGGCGCTGGAGCTCAAAACGGCCGGATTGGGTGAGAGTGGAGATTCCGAGGCCGAATCCCTGGCCGGAAAGTTTTGGCTGGGCGCGATACTTACGGTGCCGATCCTCTTTCTTTCAGTCGGGAAGATGGTTCCGGGCTTAGGTCTCGGCCACCTGGTGCCGGCGCCGATTAACGAGTGGATTCAGCTCGCGCTGGCGACCGTGGTGGTATTCTGGTGCGGCGGCATCTTTTTCGTGCGGGCGTGGCGCTCGGTCGTCAATCGGAGCCTCAATATGTTTACGTTGATTGGGCTCGGTGTTGGGGCTGCTTATCTTTACAGCGCGATCGCGACGGTGTCGCCGGGCGTTTTCCCGGAATCGTTTAAGCATCGTGGCGAGTTGGATCTTTATTTTGAGGCTGCCGCCGTGATTACTGTGCTGGTCTTGCTTGGCCAATGGCTGGAGGCAAGGGCGCGGCGACGGACAGGTAAGGCCATCGAAGGGCTACTCGGTTTGGCCCCGAAGACGGCCCACCGTTTAACCGAGGCGGGCGTCGAAGAAGAGGTGCCGCTCGAGGCGTTGGAACCGGAGCATCTGGTTCGAGTGCGACCAGGGGAGAAGGTTCCAGTAGACGGAACGATCACCGATGGGGCGAGCTCAGTGGACGAATCCATGCTAACCGGTGAGTCGCTACCGGTTGAAAAAAACGCCGGTGACAAAGTTATTGGCGCAACCCTGAATCAGACCGGTAGCTTTGTGATGCGGGTTGAAAAAACCGGGTCAGAGACGGTTCTCTCTCAGATCGTACAGATGGTCGCGGACGCGCAACGTAGCCGGGCGCCAATTCAAAAAGTGGCGGATCAAGTCGCAGGGTACTTTGTTCCGGCTGTCATTGCAGTCTCGATTCTCACGGCGTTGATTTGGGCGATTTGGGGTCCTCCGCCAGCGTTCGGATTCGCTGTGGTCAATGCGGTGGCCGTGCTGATCATCGCGTGTCCCTGTGCGCTTGGTCTTGCTACTCCCATGTCAATCATGGTGGGGGTGGGGCGCGGTGCGCAAGCCGGTATATTAGTAAAGAACGCTGAGGCTCTGGAAACCGCGGAAAAAATTACCCATCTAATCGTAGACAAAACGGGTACCTTGACGGTTGGGAAACCGCAGATCACAGATTTAGTCAGTTCCGCCGGATTTGAGGAAAACGCTTTGTTGTCATTGGCGGCGGCGGTTGAGGTTCACAGCGAGCATCCGTTAGCTGGCGCGGTTGTCAGCGAGGCGAAGCAGAGAGGTATCCACCTGCGAGAAGCGGAGAAGTTCCAATCGATAACCGGGGCGGGTATCAAGGGGGTAGTAGATGATAGCGACGTGTTAGTGGGGAACCGCGACTTCTTACTAGGGAACGGAGTTAACGTTTCGGACGAACTAACCGACCGAGCGGATCAACTGAGCGATCAGGCAAGAAGTGTGGTTTGGGTAGCGAGCGCGGGCCGAGCGGTCGGGATAATCGGGATTGCCGATCCGGTCAAGGACACGACGGCGAGCGCAATCCAGCAGCTCCATGCTATGGGCATTACCATTGTGATGGCAACCGGCGATAATCCAAGAACGGCTCAAGTCGTTGCGCAGCGATTACGCATCGACGAGGTGCGAGCCGGCCTTAAACCGGAAGATAAACAGCGGCTGGTGCAGGAATTGAAGGCAAAAGGCGCGAAGGTAGCGGTGGCGGGCGACGGAATTAATGATGCGCCGGCTTTAGCCGCCGCGGACGTAGGTATCGCCATGGGCACCGGTACCGACGTCGCCATGCAAAACGCCGGTATAACCTTATTGAGGGGAGATCTGAACGGGATCGCTATGGCGTTAATTCTCAGTAAGCAGGTTATGCAAAATATCCGCCAGAACTTGTTCTTCGCCTTTATCTACAACCTGCTGGGAGTTCCGATCGCAGCGGGAATTCTTTATCCATTTGTCGGGCTTTTGCTTAACCCGATGATCGCCGGCGCGGCCATGTCCTTCAGCTCGCTATCGGTTGTGAGCAACGCGCTCCGGCTCACTAAGCTAAGTTTGGTGGGGCGAGGCTCCCGCGCGGTCTGAGAGCTTTTTCAGGGACTGCGGCCCGAACAAACATGAGGTATTTTCGGGTGTTGCGCCCGCCGAGCCGGACCCATGGTGTCGCTTTGATCCAAGGTTTTGCATAATACTTAGGTTCGATTATTTGGCCCGCCCTAGTTCATGATGGGCATTGCCAGGCGCTGGACCGCGGCTCGGCAATTTTTCGGCCCTTCCTGCTATAAAGAGAGACAACTTCAGGCGCCTTGCTCAGCCATTAAGGAAGATCCGGAGCCTCGCCCCACCAACCCTTTGACCTGCTCCGGCTATTTCCTGTCTTAGCGTTTATGGGGCTTTAGCCCTGGTCTCTCGAAGCGCAACACGCCGGGCCCTGTATGGACGGGCACTTTACTGAGCCGTATGAACAGAACACGCAGCAGTCACCCGGCTTGGGGCGAAGCAGGGTGTGACAGCTCGTGCATTCGTAAAAGAACTGGCAGGAGTCGATCGGCATGGTCTCGCGCTTCGCGAAACCGCAGATCGGACAAACTAGCTCAGACTCCAAGATGGGCGTGTTCACAGCAGATCTCGAAGATGAAATAGATGCAGATTACACAGCCCCGAACCCCGAAAGCTGTTCCCCCGGAGGTTTTCGGGGTTCGGGGGAACATTCTTCGGGGTAAAATTACGCGAATTATTCAGTGTAAGTAGAAGAGAGGGATAAGCCAAGGCAAAGCGATCAAGCCGAAAGCAAGTGCGGACGTAATCCAAAATGCCAATCGCAAGCTCTTTATTGGGTTGTGTTGGACGCGGGACGATTCGCGATCACAAACCCGGGGGCAATAGATGCGATGAAAGGAATAGAAGTGGAAGGGTAGTGAGAGGTTAAAGAGTGAGAAGAGATATGAGAGTTAAAGAATAAGTATAGCGCAGCAGAGCTGATTTTAGTAAAAAGAATGTTTTTGTTTGCGCCTGATATGGGTATCTCTAATCTGAGACGGAAAGGTAATTGGAGTAGGTTGTTGTGTTTGTTAAGGGTAAGGGTTTGATTTTTAGTAAATGTTGTTTTAGCGTTTGGTTTTTCTGGTTAAGATTGCTGTGCGATGTTGAGATGTTGAATGAGTTGCTGCGTTTGCGGATGTGCGTTTGCGAGATAAAAAACGGTGTTGAAGCGTTTGGATAAATTCAGTGCGTAGTTTCTGATGTCAGGGTGATATTGGCTCTTACGCGGCGCACTATCGCTGCGAGATGTTCGCGCTTCTATTTGCTAAGAGCATAGATGTCAGCGCTGCGGTACGAGTCGGTTATGGCAGTGAAGCTTTTAGACTCTGTAGCATCAGAGACAATGGTTAACTCATTAAAAGACACTCGTTTTTTTCAAAATAGATGTACGCTTGGTGATTGATTCGCGGTTGGAGGTTTCGGACAGACAACGGCTAATATGTTCCCGTGCGTTGAGCTAGGCCTCGCTAATTGCTGGGTCATGCTCGAGCTCGAGTAGAATGGTTTAGATATGCTGCCGCAACGATTTGCGGAGCGGCTTCGCATCTGAATGTACTGCGAAAAAGGTGACGTCTCCTGTTCTTGCTTTGACGATCGCGTCTTCGGCTAGAGCACACGTGGCACTCAGCAGTGCAAGAAAGCCGGTGGTCAATCTGGTTCTGTGCATAGGATGAATCGTTCTCGGTAGGCATCCTACACTCCGGAGTAGAGTACGGAGTAAGGCCGCTCTGATCATTCAGCCAGGCTTTCAATAATCGGGCAAGCTTCAGGATCTCGGCGTTTCGCGCACAGAGATGTTTTAGAGAGAGCGGCCTGTATCCTCCGTAACTGTGTGAGTTTTCTTGACCGAATCTAGGTTTTCTAGAGCGAGTTTTTGAACTTGTTGGCAGTCAGAGCTGGATAGCTCGAGCAGCGCGCGAATATCCGCGAGTGAAAATCCGAGGTGCTGAGCGCGGCGGATGAAACGCAGCCGCCGCAGATCTTGATCGTTGTAAGAACGGTAGCCACCGTACGGCTTCGCAGGAAGGTCGATCAGACGATCCTTTGATAATATCGGATAGTCTCGACATTGACGCCGACGGATCTGGCAAGCTGGCCAACGCGCATTTGAGGGATGGAACGGATTCAGCGGAACAGCGGGTTCAATACACTAACTGGGGCAGAATAGCCAAGCGCGCAAAGACTTTTGAGAACGAGATTTCTCCAAGGCACAGCAGAAGTTGAACTTAGGCAAGTTGTGAATAAAATCATGAAAAGGGAGTCCTATCAGTTGGAGGCGGTTCAGTACGTTTGCGCCTCGACTGGCATTGGCACATCGCTGAACCGCTTTTACGATGGGCCACCGAGACGGGTGCTCCCCGAGAAATTCCGGCTCGGCGAGCTGCGGAGAGTCACACACTTTAAGCCAATAAACCCGAGAAAGCTGCCAGTGGTTTTCTCATGGAGTTGTAATTTATGAGTGGGTCAGTGTTTTCCGCTGGTTGCTGCCAGCAGCCGTGGCCGCGCTGTTAACGATTCCACTGCAAACGGCCGCTGCGAGCTCAATGGGCGGCGGGGGCCGCGGTGGTATGGGAGGCGGGCATGGGATGGGTGGCATGGGCAGAGGGTTTGGTGGGCGAGGGATGATGATGCACAATCGCTCAGCGATGGGATCTCGTTTCTTTAGCCGCAATGGAACGAATTTTAGCCACAACGGAATGAATTTTAGCCAACGGAACGAATCATTTTGCATCGCACCAGAATCTCGCCTCTCGAAGCCATAACTTCGATCGGTTCCATAACAATCGTTTTGACCGGGACGACCGTTTTGGTCGTTTTGACAGAGACGATCGATTTGGTCGTTTTGACCGGGACGATCTCGTTTCTTCTTCAACCATCATTTCTTCGTTGGGTTTAACTTCGGCGCTTTTGGTTGGTGGCCAGGGTGGGGGTGGGGCGGACCGTGGTGGTGGGGTTGGGATGGATGGGCGTACCGTATGACTACTACGGTTACGGTTACCCGTACGGTTATGATTACTCTGCCGACTATGATGACCCACCGCCGAGCGATTCGCAGTACGGATCTAAGGAGTACTGGAGCGATCTGGCTATGTCAGTTCAAACAAACTGACCGATGACGGTTATTATCACGGGCAGATTGACGGCGTGCTCGGTTCCAGCAGTCTTGAAGCGATCCGGCAGTTTCAATCGGATCATGGGTTGTCTGCTAACGGGAAGATTGATCCCAAGTTGCTGGACGCCCTTGGCATACAGTACAACCAGCAAAATGAACAGCAAAACGCCGGATAAACAGCAAAGGGATATCTCTTGAGGGCTATCTCTCTGTCTACTGCAGCAGAACGCAGTTTGGTTGGAGCAGAGGGAAGGCGATCAAGCCGATAACGGCGGTTACGGCGACGAGCAAGGGGTTACTGACTTCCACTTGAACAAAATGACGAGGCTGCCTAGAGCGATCAAGGCGGTAAGCCAGTCTCCGATGGCAATCTTACCAACAGCACACAGGCTCCTAAGATCGTGCGATGGCAGCTGCGTAAGCCCCTTTTACGAACCCTTGCACGATCAAATTGTTGCGATGTAGAGTGAGGATCGGCGCAACAAAAAGGATGAGCAGGAACGAAGGTAGGAAGATTCAGACAGTCGCAACCAACGATCCCCAAAAGCCAGCCACCAGATAGCCGACAAACGTTGCGGTGATGACCACCGGTCCGGGACTGAGCATGCCGACCGCAACCGCGACGAAAAACTCGCGGCCGTTGAGCCAACCGGTTTGCTGGACTAGTCCTTTTTCTAGGAATGGCACGATGACCAGCCGCTGCCAAACGTGAGGCTGCCTGCTTTAAAGAAAAAAGTGAACAAGTGGCCGAGAGTGGCGGTTGCCGGCTGGCGCTACCGCGCTTATGGGGATCAGCGCGACCGCTCCCGAAGCTGGCGGCGCCTTGCGTGGTCTAAGAAAAGAACCGTAATGGAGTATCCCGATAATGCCCGCACCGACAAAGAGCACCGCCACTCCGCTCGAAAGACGATGGTGATGACAAAACAGATGGTTGCAATGACCACTGCAACCAATCTTCCATGCCTAGCTTTGACAGTCGCCAGCATGAATGAAGGATCAGCGCGATGACGGCAGGGCTAACACCATAAAAAATAGCAGTCATCCACGATAGCCCGCCGAAATGGACATAGAGAGCAGCTAGCACGGCTACGATCAAAAAGTTAGGCAGAATGAAGGCCAGCCTCCTGCCCATGCGCCCCAGAAACCGCCGCGAAGATACGAAGCGAAAATGCCGACCGGATGGCAAGAGGTCCGGAAGGGCTTGGGAGATCGCGATTGCATCTCTCATCTCTTGCTTGGTCAGCCAACCGCGCTCCTGGAGCTCTTTTTCCATCAAGCCGCACAATGCTACCGGACCACCAAAACCAGGGTGCCTAATCGGAGAAAATAGCCAACGAGGTCGCGGATTCGGGGTGCGGGCGTTGCCGAATTTGCGGGGGCAGCGTCTCCCATAGGATCATTGTTCATGATCTTTTGAAGACAGCGCGAATCCGAAGCATCAGTTGACATAGGTATATCGTAATGTAAGAGATGTAACGTAAACTGGAAATACTTAGGTGGACTTATATGAAGTGTCAATCATTTCTCGGCGTCATTAGTGCTGCTACGCCGGTTGCCGGCCATGAAAACTTACTCTCCATCGCCGGTGAAAGCCGGGATCCACTGGGTAAGGCTTCTCATTTCATGCCTCTTTGCGTTCCCGGCGGTCTCAAGCCGCGGACAAAATCCCGGCTCGTTAAAGTTGGAGCAAAAAATTCCGTTACCAGGCGTCATAGGAAGGATCGATCATTTTTCGGCTGATATTCAAGGAAACCGTCTGTTCGTAGTCGCCTTGGGAAACGGGTCGGTCGAGGTTCTCGATGTGGGGCGCGGGGAGCGCAGTTCTGAGATTAAAGGGCTGAAAGAGCCGCAGGGGGTTCTCTATGACGCTGCACGCAATCAGCTCTTTGTGGCTACGGGCGGTGACGGTAAGGTGCGCATTTACGATGGGAAATCCCTGGATCTGGAATCGACGGTCGATTTTGGTGATGACGCCGATAACCTCCGCGTCGATACCAAATCTGGAGATATCTGCGTAGGGTTTGGAAGCGGCGGGATCGGCACTATCGATTCCTCAGGCCAAAAAGTTGGAACGATCTCGTTGGGCAGCCACCCGGAATCGTTCCAGTTCGATGAAGCCGCGGACCGGGTCTACGTAAATGTTCCTAAACAATTGGGTGTCGCGGTCATCGATTGGAAGAAGCGTGCGGTAGTTGGGAAATGGGCCTTGGGTCTTTCTTTTGCAAACTACCCAATGGCCTTGGACCGGGCGAATCGAAGGCTTTTCGTCGGATGTCGATTACCTGCGCGATTGGTGATCTTAAACGCAAACTCGGGCCAGGTTATCCAGACACTAGCGGCGGTCGGTGATGCTGACGAGGTCTTCTACGACGAAAAAAGGCGATGCATTTACATAGTCGGCGGTGACGGCGCGATCGACATTTTTCGCCAAGATGATCCAGACCATTACGAGCCCGCGGCAGAACGGTTACGGCGCAGGCGCGCGAACTGGTTATTGGTGGCCGAGTTCTGATCGACTATACGTAGCAGCTCCAGCAAAGGGGGGACAAGCAGCCGCGGTGCTGGTGTATGCTGTAGGTGAAGCTTTGGGAAATTGAAGAGTTCGTCGTGAGGCGCCTCGTTTTTGGAGTGTGGTGGGCCCATCGCCGGGAGGGATCGCGTCCTCGTACGGCAGCTGCCGGATTGTGACCCAAACCGGAGACGTGTTTTGATCGTGGACGAAAATACGCCGGTGGGTGGTGGCACGTCATCGCGGCGCGCGGGGACGCGCGCCCTCCCCGAATTGTCGTAATCCAAAATGCCAATCGCAAGCTCTTTATTGGGTTGTGTTGGACGCGGGACGATTCGCGATCACAAACCCGGGGCGCCAAATAGATGCGATGAAAGGCAAATGTAAGAAGCAACAGCGCGAATCCGAAGCATCAGTTGACATAGGTATATCGTAATGTAAGAGATGTAACGAAAACTGGAAATACTTAGATGGACTTGTATGAAGTGTCAATCATTTCTCGGCGTCATTAGTGCTGCTACGCCGGTTGCCGGCCGTTGAAAACTTACTCTCCAGCGCCAATGAAAGCCGGGATCCATTGGGTAAGGCTTCTCATTTCATGCCTCTTTGCGTTTCTCCCGGCGGTCTCAAGCCGCGTCATCGCGGCGCGCGGGGATCCGACGTCGCCGCGCTGGGAGAAAAATCGATTTGGTTGCCTCAGGCTATGTCGGACAGGCAGCGCGCCCTCCCCGAATTGCACCCCGCGGCGGCGAAAGCGAAAGCCGGCGTTCATTTAAAACCCTGGTGGCCTCAGATTCACAAAGCCGGACGTGGTTTGATAGGCGCGGGCGAAGGACAGGAGCTTCGGGTCCTGATAAAGGTTGCCGAGGAAAGTAATGCTGAGCGGTGTACCGGGTCCACCGATGCTGTCGTCGTCGCCGGTGTCGATCGCAGGCGGTTTAGGAGCGTCCTGGCCTCGGATACCATTTGGAACGATGACGGCGGGGTGTCCGGTGAGATTGGTGATGGTTAGCTGCGTGCCTGACGATGAAGGGACCACAATCACATCGACTTTGGAGAAGATTTCGGCCATAGCGCGCATCAACTCAGTTCGAGCCCGGTTGGCCTGGATATAATCAACTGCTGGAAAGAATCGGCTAACCCGGAACAAGTTGGGCCAATCCTCCGAGCCTTGCTCTGTAAGAAGGGCATCTCGTCCGCTCAGGGTTAGATCATCGAAGGCGGCCGCTGCTTCCGCGGTGAGAAGGTTGGCGATGGCGTCGACGGGAAAATCAGGGAGCTCGACCGGCTGAAGATCGATGCCCATTTTTTTGAGGCGTCCGAGTGTGGCCACATCGTACTGGCGGTCGTAATCGGCGCGGGCCCGAGCAGCGGCGCGATCCGCCTTTCCGTCATCCCATTCTTTCAACTCCTCTGGGCTGGCGTCGTCCGGCGGAGTATCGTCTTGTTTCGGTGGTTCAAAGGCGCTCTTGGCATAACCGACCTTGAGTGAACGCCAATCGAATTTTGCGTCCCAAGAAAACGGGGCTGCATGAACGGTGAGATCGGAGCCGTCCGGGCCGTAGATCGCTTGCATCACCAACGCACAGTCTTCCACGGAGCGGCAGATCGGTCCGAGTTTATCCATCGTCCAGGCCAGAGCCATCGCTCCGGTGCGAGGTACAAAACCAAAAGTTGGTCGGTAACCGCTGGTGGCGCAGCGAGTTGAGGGAGAGGAGATCGAACCGAGGGTCTCAGATCCGATCGCGAACCCGAGGCATCCGGTTGCAGTTGCAGAGGCTGAGCCCGCCGATGAACCGCTTGAGCCTTGATCGGGATTCCACGGGTTTCGAGTCCTGCCGCCGAACCATTTGTCACCCATGGCCAGCGCGCCAAGAGTGAGTTTTGCCACCAGGATAGCGCCCGCTTCGTCCAAGCGTTTAACCACGGTCGCATCGGCATCGAAGGCTTGTTCCTGAAACCCGCCTGCACCCCAAGTGGTGGGATAATCTTTAACGGCAAGCAGATCCTTGGCGCCCCAAGGAATTCCATGAAGCGGTCCACGGTAGCGACCGGCGGCAATCTCTCGATCGACTTCCTTTGCCTGGGCTATGGCGCGCTCGTCAGTCAGGGTGATGAGAAAATGAAGCCGCGAATCAAGGCGCTTGAGTCGAGCCAAATACATTTGGGTAAGGTCGACTGCCTTGATCTTTTGCCGTCTTAAAAGGTCTCCTAACTCCCGCACCGGGGAATAGGCAAGCTGCTCGAGATCCTTTGGGACTTCCGAATCCGCGATGTTTGGCGCCTCGCTAATCGCCTTGGCAGTTCGTACCGGTTCCGTCTCGGTGGGAAATCGCGAGACGAGGAGCGGATCGAATCGATAAGCCGGGGGCACATCATTTTTCAGATTAAGTTTGCGTACGGCTTTGATCCCGCGCAGCTGCTGATTAAGCTTTACCAGCATATCTTTCTTCTGACCTGGCGTGATGGAGACCCCGGCCAAAAATGCGGCCTCATCGATCATGGTGTCGTCGATCTGCATCGTCGGGTTTTGCGAAGCCAGCGCGTACAGAGCGCCGGCAAAAAAATTGGAGGTCACGCCGATGCCGGCGCAAGCCGCGAGAAAAGCACGTCGATTGGCGTGTCTAACCAGGTCATTCATAGGGGATTTAAGCCTTTTGTAGTTTGGCGGCTCTCCGCACGAAAGAAGAAAAATCTCACGCAAAGACGCAAAGGCGCAAGGGTTAAGGCATTTCACAGAAGATCACAAAGGACACAGAGGCAGATTTCAAACAGGAGCTAACAGAGGTAACGGAGGTTCTGACCCAAATCGGCTTTGCCTTCGGCACATGCTATATACTTCCCCTTTTTCAAAAAGTCTGTCTTTGTGTCCTTCGTGATCTTCTGTTGAATGTCTTAAACTTTGCGGCTTTGCGTCTTTGCGTGAGTTTTTCATCTTGGCGTAGATCTAACTCCCGGGTATACGAGACGGCCGTGTAGTGAACGGCACGCCTGGCCATGAGTTTTCGATCCAAACTAGCCCCTAAGCGCAGTCGCCGGCTTTTGGCTTGCGATGGCGGCGGGATGCGAGGGCTGATCAGTATCGAGGTGCTAGCCAGGGTCGAAAAAGAGCTGCGTGGCCTCACCGGTCAACCAGCGTTGGTCCTGGCTGATTTCTTTGATTACGTAGGAGGGACAAGTTGTGGCGCCATCATCGCTGCTCTGATTGCGATGGGGAAATCAATGGACGATATCAGGACGTTCTTTGTCGCCTCTTGTCCAGACATGTTTCTCAAGGCTAGGCTTTGGGAAAGGTGGCACTCTAAGTTTCGCAATGATGCGCTTTCGGCCCGTTTGCGCGGGTTATTCGGCGACGCCAAATTGGGCTCGGACCGTCTCCAAACCTTGCTGATGCTGGTTTTATCGAATGCCAGTACTAGCTCGCCTTGGCCGGTCTGTAATAACCCGGCAGCAATGTATAACGACCGCCGGCTGCCCGACTGTAACTTGGAACTGCCATTGTGGCAGCTGGTTCGGGCCAGCACAGCTGCGCCAACTTATTTTCCGCCGGAAGTAATCAACATCGGGACTCGATCGTTTGTCTTTGTGGACGGCGCTATGACCATGTACCACAACCCGGCTTTCCAGCTTTTCTTGATGGCTACCGCTGAGGTTTACCGATTGGGTTGGGAGGTCGGTGTTGATCGGCTCCTGTTAATGTCGGTTGGCAGCGGCAACAGTACCGGGACTGAGGCCAACCTGAGTCCGCAGGAAATGAATATCCTATATCATGCCAGCCGAGTACCCGCTTCGCTCCTGGCAGCTGCCCAACAAGAACAAGATTTCCTCTGCCGGATCTTTGGCGAGACGTTGGAGGGGGAACCACTGGATTCGGAGATTGGCGATGTTCGGGGTAAGGGCATTCCCGGTAGTCCGAAGTTGTTTAGTTACGTACGCTATAATGCTGAGCTGTCTCGAGCGGGCCTAGATTGGCTCGGTTTACCAAATGTTAATCCAGCCCATGTGCATCCGATGGATGCAGTCGAGTTCCTGGACGAGGTTCGGCAGATCGGTGTTGCGTTGGGCGAGAGGAAAGTAACACCGGAACATTTTGCCCAATTCATCCCGGAGGAGGTCAACCGCAGATGAACGCAGATTGACGCAGACAAAAGACCAACCGCGAATGGACGCGAATCCGCCGATCACGGAGAGAAAGGATTATCCGCAGATTACGCAGATTTCGTTTCAAGGCCGGACTTAGCGGCTGAGCCTTTGAAACCGCTCTGATAGCACCAGCGCCTCTAGCTCGTTGGCGGCGATCAACCTGACGGCCAAATCTGCGTAAATCTGCGTCCATCTGCGGTTAATTCGTTTTTGTCTTCCTGGTCTTTGTGATCTTCTGTGTAAGTTGTTAGGTTGGTCAGCTAATACGTGTGAAGACAGTTTATATCCTGAATGGTCCGAATCTGAATTTGCTTGGCACTCGTGAGCCCGAGATTTACGGGAAAACCACGCTGGCTGAGATCGAGGAGTCCTGCCGGAATTTTGGGTCGAAGCATGGGCTGGAGATCGAGTTTCTCCAAAGCAATCACGAGGGCCAGTTGATTGATTGGATCCAGGATGCCGGGAAAAAGAGCCAAGGAATTCTGATTAATCCGGCCGCCTACACGCACACTTCGATTGCGATCCGGGATGCGTTAAGCGCCGTCCAGGTCCCGGTGATAGAAATCCATTTGTCGAATGTTCATCGGCGGGAACATTTTCGTCATCGGTCATACGTTTCTCAGGTAGCGACCGGTGTGATCTGCGGGTTCGGGGCGGCAGGGTATGTGTTGGGGTTGCAGGCTCTGCTGGGGTTAGATTGGTAGGGCGAGGCTCCGGAATAGCCGAATAGGGATCGCAGGGCGAAATGACGTTTCGTTGGTTTATAGGGCGCCACGCATGAAAGCTGCCGAGCCGTGGGTTGCGCGACCCACGGCTCGGCAGCGTGGAGACGTGGTATCCTACTGACCAACGAGACGCCGCTTGGCACCGCGAGTCTATTCGGCTATTCCGGAGCCTCGCCCTACCAATCTTAATTTTCCCGGAACAGCGACTCCTCAATGCGCAGATCGCAGGTCATGAGATCGGGTACGCCGGGTTCCAGTGGTGGTCGGCGGATCAGCTCGCCGGGGTCCTGCTCGGTGAAGGCGGATTGACCTGCATTAAGACTGAACCGGCGGAGTGGTTGATCCGTTTCGCGGTTCACGACGGTAAGCTCAAGGGGCAGCTGAACCGAAATCTTGGGATGCAGCGATGGATATAAAGCGGTCGCGCGGTAGCGTAAGCCGGCCACTAATTCTCGCGGTGAGAGCGAGCGGAATGAGAGTTCTCTGCCGTTAATGTAAATGGCATAGTTACGATGCGTATCCGTACTAATAGCGAACTCTAGACGTCCTATCGAGGTATCGACGAATCGGCTGGTGGTGCCACCATCAATCGGTGTGTCAGAAAGCAGCGGCCAAGCCTCTAACGCTCGCCTAACGGTTAATCCTTCAAAGGTGAGCAGAAGAGCAAATCGCCAATCCCAAATTTGTCGGAAGATGGCGGGATCGAAAGCGAAACCGAACTCCGCCAGATCGGTAAGCACGTCGCTGAGATCCATCCAAAGCGGGGTTGGCAAAAAGTACCGATCATGCAGATGATCTCCCCAGTCCTTCAAGCTGGTTTGGTAAGGCTTCTCCAGAAGATAAGCCAACAGTGAGCGGAACAAGAGGGCAACACCGGAGATCCAATCCGTCCTGGGTAAACTTTCAACGGCCCTGAACTCGATCAGTCCGAGAAATCCGCTCGGTGGACTCCAGAACTTGTCAAAACTGATTTCGCTCCGGTGCGGGTTCCCGCTGCTATCGGTATGGAGATGGCGCACGATTTCGCTGATCGCGCCGCGTTGATCTCCTGCGGGTAGTTTTTCGAGTTGGCGATAAGCGAGTTCCAGATCGAGCAAGCGTTGACCGCTCTCATCTGGTCGGGGGGCTTGTGCGGAAGGTCCAACGTAGGCGCCGGTAAACAAATACGATAGCGAGGGATGACGCTGCCAATAACGCAAGATCGATGCGAGCCAAACTGGGCGAGCGAAGAAAGGGTTCTGTTCAAGCGTGGCGCCACCAAACAGAACATGGTTTCCGCCTCCCGTCCCGAAAATCGTAGTACTCTCCTTGTGAGCTCGTAACCCGATCGAGGAAGCGATTCTCGACAATCGATCGACCCAGTCTCCGTATTCTTGCCAGGACAAGCACGCCGGTAGATTGACTTCCAGTACACCGGGATCTGCTGTAAAAACCAGGTGTGACCAGCTAGGCGGGGTGTCGACAGGCGCGTACCCCTGCCAATTTACGGAAACGGATTGGAGGAGCTCCGAGCAGATGCGGATCAACTGTTCGAACGGACCAGCCAACAGGGGTGGAAGAAATAACTCCACATGATCCGAAGCCAGGTCGATGACCATTGCTCGCCGTAAAGCTTCTGGAGGCAGGTCCTGCATCGGTAGGCGTAGACCGCTTGGTCCTTCGGCTGGCGTGAGCTCGAATCTACGGAGGTTCCATTTTTCCGTCCGCCATCGATCCTCTTGGTGATCGAGCGGTAAGACCCAGACCGATTTTTTTGGTTCTTTCGGGTCGACGGCCTTCAGCCAACGATCTTCTAGACCGAGCTTTTGGACAACACCGTCCCGAAATAGTTTAGCCACCCGTTCATCCGGCTTGTCTTCCCGGGCTTCTCCGGAGAGCTCGAATGGCTTTTCCGGGCGCAGAACATGTACCGCCCAGCGAGGATTCACTTCACCGGGGTAAAGTTTACCCGGAGAATAGAGCAACAGCGAACCTGGCCAAACCTCTTTCTCGACGGCCCGAGCAAACGCGTACGCGTAAAGCAGTTTGGTAGGACCAACCGCCGCGAAATTCCACTCCGGTCCTTCGGGATCTTCGGGTACATAGGTCGGTTCACCACCCATGGTGAGCAGCACGCTTTTGGTTTGCAGGACCTGCTCAACCTGGCCGGCAATCTGAAGAGGATCTTCCTGGGTAAACAGACCCACCTGAAGTCTTGATTCGAATGTGCCGGGAATTTTTTCCTGTCCGAAGTAGCTGCCTTCGATTGGTGCTACATCGATTAGCGACACCCCAACCGCGGTGGGAATGAATCGATGATCGCAAAAAGACCCGTTGGTTGGATCGATGCCGACCCATCCGGCCCCCGGCAGGAATACCTCGACCCAGGCATGAAGAGCACTTTCAGGCCGGCGATCAGGAACATCGACTTGGAAATCGCATAGGAATCCGCTGACCAATCGTACGGCCAGGCCCTGTTTCCGCATAATGGTTGCGCAGAGCAGGGCGGTATCCCGGCACGCGCCGGATCGTAGCTCAAGCGTTTTCGCCGGTAACCGAGCATCTCCATCTTCGCGCACCTCGTAAGCGATCTCGTTGTGCAGAACTTGGGCGAGTTCGACCAGCGCCTCGACCGTGTCCCGTTTGTTTCCAAAGCGCCAGAGATGGTCAGGATCGAAATCCTCCTCGGGTTTCACGGTCAAAAAGGGCTCCAAAACTTTGGCTTCCTCGGCCGAATAGGTAAAAGGAATTTCGGTTGCGCGTGGCGCCAAAAGAAAATGAAACGGGTTCTTTGGCCATAGCTCGACGTCCAGCCGGGTACGGAGCTCCAAGGTATCTGCCGGCTGAGGGAAAAAACAATTTGCGACCAGGTTATCGAAAAGATCCCGGCGATAGTGGACATCACCGGTAACGTTAATCAGCGTCTCCAATCGATGGGTTATGATCGCTTGGTCTGTCCGCGGGTAGAGACGGATCCGATGCGGCGAAAAGCTGACCGGCTTTTCGTAACTGTACTTCATACAGTTTTCGATTTGGATACGCATGGTTAAGGAGGCGAAACGGCGAAACGGCGAGTGGGCGAGTGGGCGAAACGGCGAAACGGCGAAACGGCGAATGGGCGTGTCTGCGAGTCGCCCCTTCGCCGTTTCGCCCTTTCGCCGTTTCGAGGTTTTTTCATGTTCTGCGCGTTACCTCGATGTAATCTGTCATTTGTCATACGTGTAGCGTTAGGCAACGCCCGTTGCGGGCGGGGAGGTTTTCAGACGTCGCACTCGGACCCTGACCTTAATGGATTGGCTGCCGGCGCCTTTAAATGTGCCACGCACGGGAGCGGCGTCGCTCGCGTCTCGTCCGAAGGAAACCGCGATATGTTGCTCACCACACCAACAGTTGTTGGTTGGATCCAACGCAACCCATGTTTGTCCGGGGACCAGCACTTCGACCCAGGCATGCGTTGCCACTGAGCCAACCAACACCGGCAAGCCGTTACCGGTCGACGGCGGCGGCGACGTTTCGATATACCCGCAGACGTATCGGGCGGGTAACCCGGCGGTTCGAAGCACGCTGAGCATGATATGGGCAAAGTCTTGACATACTCCTTTTCGAGCTTTCCAGACGAAACCCACATCAGTCGAAAATTTGGTTGAACCTTGTTCGTACTCGAAAGTCTCGTAGATACTGCGGTTCAGTTGTTCAAGGCCTTCACGGACGATCCCGTTTCCCCGAAGGTACCGTTTGGCCCATTGCGTGGCATCTCTTCCAATTTTGACCATTTCTGTGGGCTGCAAATAGTCGAAGGAGAAAGGCAGCGTGGAAGTAAGGATTTGCCGGGATTCTTGGACGCTGAGCGCCAAGCTCGGTTCGGGCAGAGGTGAGCGGGTGGTGCTGACGACGGCTTCGCTTTCGATAACCAGGCGAGAGTGCCGGAACGGGAGTGAAATAACCGATACTTGATTCCCAAAGTAATCTTCGTAATCGGACGGAGTTACGGTCGGATCTAAAGTGAGCGTATGCCTCTTGACCGCCTGATCCCGCCGATTGAGCGGTTTCAACCGGAGCTCGAGATACGCTTCCGCCACTGGCGCCGTGTAATGGTAATCGGTAACATGAGAAACGCGGAAGAGCATGCCCTGGACGGGTTCTTATGCCATGCATGGGAGGAACGCAAGCGGGGGCGAGTGGGCGAGTGGGCGAAACGGCGGTAGGGCGAAAATCTCGGCGCGCCGCGGATGGGCTATTCACGCTATGCTTGCACGCGCCGAGACCCGCCGCCGCTACGCTTTGGCGCGGCCCTGTTCTGCAACTTGTCACACCCGAACGCCGGCCGCGACGTAGGCTTTGCGAAGTCGGGTTTTCGCCCTACCGGGCGCATTTCGACGTGTCGCCCATTCGCCGGTGCGCCCTTTCGCCCATTCGTTCCTTACGCGCCCGCCCGCTGGCGGATAATCTCCCGTATCGCCTCTAACGCCACTGGGTCCTCGAGGGTGCTCAGGTCTCCGGTCTCCCGGCCTTCGGCGGCGGCCAAGATTGCTCGACGGAGGATTTTGCCTGACCGGGTCTTGGGAAGAGCGCGGATGATATGAATTGCGGCAGGCCGCGAGAAAGCTCCGAGCTGCGAGACCACGACTGATTCGATTTCTTTCTGTAAACGGGTTTGGCTCTCGGCATCCGCCAAATCCTGTTTGGCTACAACGAAGCAATGAACCGCTTGGCCCTTTAGCTCGTCGCTTGCCCCCACAGCCGCAGCTTCGGCGACCTGCGGATGTGAGCAAATCGTCTCCTCGATTTCCCGGCTTCCCAATCGGTGGCCAGCGACGTTTATCACATCGTCGGAACGCCCAAGGATAAAGAAATAACCGTCTTCGTCCTGAATCGCGTAATCGAAAGTCGAGTAAAGGTGGGCTTCAGAGAATTGGCCGCAATAATGGTTTGCGAATACCTGATCGCTTTTCCAGATCGTTGGCATACATCCTGGGGGCAGGGGGAGGCCTAAGGCGAGGATGCCTTTTTCATTTGGCGGCAGCGTCTTGCCGGTGACGGGATCGACGATTTTGGCATCGTATCCGGGCATGGCGATACCGGGAGAGCCGGGCTTGATGTGTGGGGCTTCGATCTTAGGCAGGAGAGCCAGGACAGGCCAGCCAGTCTCGGTCTGCCAGTAGTTGTCGATGACTGGGATGCCGAGCGCTTCGCTGATCCAGGACCAACTTGGTTCATCCAGGGGTTCTCCGGCCAGATAAAGGCGTTGCAGACTGCTGGTATCGTATTTCTTTAGCAGCGCCGGATCTTGCCTCTTCAGGGTCCGGATGGCAGTGGGGGAGGTGAACATGACCGAAGCGCGGAACCGCTCCACGATCTTCCACCAGATCCCGCCGTCCGGTTTGATCGGCAGTCCTTCGTAAAAGATCGTGGTCATTCCATGGATCAGCGGTCCATAGACGCCATATGAATGTCCAACCGCCCAACCTACATCGGCGGCGGTGAACATGACCTGGCCGGGTTCACCGGCAAACAGGTATCTCATCGAGGTGGCCAGGGCGACGGCATACCCGCCGGTATCACGCTGTACTCCCTTTGGCTTGGCGGTCGTGCCGGAGGTATAAAGAAGATAGCTGCTCTCGGTAGAATCCAGCCATTCGACCGGCACAGCCTCTTTCTCGTGCGCTTGGCGAAGGGTTGCGTAATCGACGTCTCGGCCCTCAGTCCACGAGATCTTCGGGTCTAGTCCTCGGTTACAGACCAGGACGTTTTTCGGCGGGAGCTTAGTCAGAGCGACTGCTTCGTCGGCCAATTGTTTAAGAGGAACCACTTTACCACCGCGCAACCCAATATCAGCCGTGATCAACACTGCAGCCTCAGCGTCATCAATGCGAGTGGCTAAGCTGGCGGGCGCAAAACCGGCGAATACGACCGAATGGATGATGCCGAGCCGGACGCAAGCCAGCATGGAGAACGCCGCCTCGGGAATCATCGGCAAATAGATAACGGCACGATCACCCCGCTTAAGGCCGAGCGATCGAAGCACGGCGGCAAAAGTATTTACCTCGTCGTAAAGCTCTTGTAATGTGTAGGTTCTCTCCGTTTCTACTTCCGTAGAAATAAAATAAAGAGCGGGTTGTGCGGCCCGAGCCGGCAAATGTCGATCCACCGCATTGTAGCAAATATTGGTTTTGCCGCCGACGAACCACCGCGAGAAAGGCGGTCGGCTAAAATCGCAAACTTGGTCGAATGGACGTTGCCAGTGGATGGCTTTGGCTTGTTCAGTCCAAAAACTGTCGCGATCGGTTAAAGCCTGTGTGCAGAATTCCTTGGCTCGAAGACTGGCGCTCATCTTGGGGGGTGAGCAGAGGATACAGGAGGTAGGAGGTAGAATCTAGGAGCGAATGGGCGTTGACGTTCGGCGTTCGGCGTTTGGCGTTCGGCATTTCGTGCTCGTGCTCGTGCTCCTCAAGAACCAATGAGTGTCGCATGCCCTACGCCTGGAGGGGAGCCGCTTTTGTGCGTTCTGAAACCGCGACCGGGAGCGGAGATAACACGCCCGGAGATAAGGGAAACCATCTAGCAGGCGGCTCCCGGGAATAACCCAGCGTAATGTCTTTACCCAGCGCCTCTGTTCCGAAAGGTCGATACGCGTTCGCGATAGAACTGCAAAACGAGGAGCCGTTCTCGGGAGCCGCTTGCTAGCAAAATCAAGGAGCTGCCTCGTGATAAAGCGGCTCCCCTCCAGGCGCTGGGGGCTTTGCGCGCTGCGTGTTTACAACTTCGAACTTGAAACCTAAAACTTAAAACCTCTAGCCAAACAACGTGGGTTCGGGCTCGGAGATGATGCTTTGGTGAGTCAGGAAGTTGTCGGCGATGACGTAATGGACTTGTTGAATTTCGTCGAACAGACGATTGGTGAGCCCGACGAGCTCATCGGCTTGCAGTACCCGGCCTGGGCTTTCTTCGGATTCGAGGAAAAACGAATACCAATCGAGGCGCCGGATCTGGCGAACTAAGTCTTCCAGGAAATTGAGCGCCACGCGGGCCTGCGAAGAATTCTTCGGCAGCGACGCGCTCAAGAGGGCGGTACAGTGTTCAAGCGCATACATCACGGAGCGCGGCATGGCCGGGTTTTGCCAGAGGAATTCTAGAACCGGCGCTGGCTCGGAGCGTGTCTGGTAGATGCGGCGATAGGAGTCGCGGCAGCCCAGCAATCGTAAAAAGACAGAAAGCTCGATATCCAAGGCGGGACGGGCTTCGTTTGTCCGGCGGACCGAGGAAGCCACGCTGAAGGCGGCGTTGGCTGTCGTGATTGCCCGTTCCACGTACATCCCAAGCTCGCAAAAGCGCCAGCCGTCGTCCGCTAACATGGTCTGCTGAGCGGTGGCAAAGAACTGAGGGATATAGGCAAGAACCGCTTCCGAGATCCGGCGGGTTGTTCTTCGAGCCTCGGCTTCCAGCGCATCCTCTTGCAGGCGCCGCCGTTGAAACTGACCTCGCAATAGCGAAAGGACAGACCAGCCTTCCGGACTAATTACTTCGAGTAGGGAGCTGGCGTTGGCTAGTGCGCGCCGGATCATGGTTGTCACCGACCCGGCTTGTTCCGGGTCGAGCATTAAGTGGTAGCGTTCCTTAACACTATTGATGCCACGTCGGCCGCGGCGCCCAGAGGTTTCCAGGGGAGGGAGCAGTTGGTTCCAGATCGGACGATAGAGCTTCCGCTCCGCCAAGGTAAGCTCTTCCATCTCAATCGTCTCGATGTATTGGATCATTTTGGCGATATGCAAAGCGCGCTCGAGATACCGGCCTAACCAATAAAACCCCTCCGCAACCCGGCTAGTCACTTGACGGGTCGGCAATATCCAGGGGCGCCGAAAAGCAGGCGCTACCGCCGGCGCCGCTGCATGTGGACTTAACACCCAGGTGTCTTTGCTGCCGCCGCCATGTTCCGACTCGGTGCGCCCCTTGGTCGATGACGACAAACGAGTGAGCGCACCCGGAAAGACGTTGAAGGAGTTACCTTCGCGCATGCCGTAGACGATGTGATCCTGAAGTCGTTCAACTTCTTTCCCTTTAACGAAGCAAAGCGTTCGCGCGGTGTCATCGACGGGCTGCGCCACATAAAGATGCGGGGCCTTGCGAACCTCATTCTCGATCTCCAGAGGACCTTTCTCGGACTGGTGTAACGCGAGGAACCGCTCACCGGTAAGGGATCTAATTTGAAACGAGTCGAGGCTCCCCAGGACCATCTCCCTTTGGTCCAGATCTCCCAGCCAATAGGTCGTCAACGTCGGCAAGATGGGCCATTCCCCGAGGTAGAACCGGATAATGGCGCTAGCGAAATGTAATAGGCTTCGGTCGTCGGCCAGATGGGATCCGACGGCGTTCACGAGAGTAACCGTTCCCTTACGTAGGCAATGGACCAGACCCGGTACCCCTAGCCGGCTGTCGGTATTGAAAACCAATGGGTCCAGCCAGGGATCAGCAACACGTGAATAGACGACATCGACTCGTTCCAGGCCCGAAACCGTTTTGAGGAAGAGGCTGCCGTCGAGAACTAACAGGTCTTCGCCCTGTACGAGCGGGATACCCATTCTCCGGGCGAGAAAGCTGTGTTCGGAGTAGACGGCGCTGGCTACTCCAGGAGTCAGTAAAACAACCGCCGGGTCAGCCAGATTGGACATCGTCCGTAGCCGCATAAGAATTTCGGTCGGTAACTGAGCGACCGATTCCACTGGATGATGCTCGAACAGGTCGGGTACGACCCTGGCCAACAGTCGCCGATTCTGGATCATGTAGGAGAGCCCCGAAGCATTTCCGAAATAATGATTTTTGACCGTTAGCTTTCCTTCCGGGTTTCGGCAGATAGCGAGGCCGCTCAAATGCAGGTACGCACCCTGCGGAGGACGCAGCCCAACGGCGCTGCGGTGGAAATGGGGGCTGCCTAGCAATAACGGAATAGGGAGTGCGCCTTCACGGAGGATTTCGCGTTGACCATAGACGTCCAGGAGGAACAACTCGAAGGCACGAATCCGTTGTTGGAAGCCTTTCTCAAGCAATTCCCACTCGTCCGGTAGGAAAATGTGCGGGAGCAAATCAGAGAACCAGGTGTTTTGCTGGTTGGAATTGGATCCCTCGAAGGCGATACCCAATTCGCGCAGGGTCGCGTCTAGACGTTCCTCCAGCTCTTTTAGATCGGCGGCCGAATAGTGACGCTCAAGGTGTTCAAGCAGTGGCTGGTATTGCTTCCGCGGCCGGCCGCGAGAGTCCAGAATTTCGTGCCATGGTCGAGCTTGGGTTTGCACGGAGACAGCAAGGGTATGGGAGGAGTTCAAGGAGTTCAAGGAGCGCGTTGGCGTCTCGGCGTAATAGGACGTGGGGTACGGCGTGTGCTGGGCGCTGTGAACGAATAGGACCTATGGGACCTATAGGACCTATAGGTTAGCCCATATAAGTCCCATCAGTCCTATAAGTCCCATCCGCTCGCAGCGCCCAGTTCGTACTTTGCACCCACGCGTTCAAGGCCGACACGGCGTGCACAAGACTTGCCAATTTCCGATTTGCGCGACATTCTTGCTCAACCGTGGATCCTTTAATAGGACCGTTGAACAGACCCCCTAATTGAAGAGGGCCGCACTGCGTGCGGCCTTTGTTGTCTTCAGATCCCTTTTATGCAGCACATCTATTCTGACCCGACTTTCCAAATGGCATGCGACCAATTCAAACTGATCGCCGACTACATCAATATCCCGCCTGCCCTCCGAGATCGGCTCATGTTTCCAAAACGGTCCATCACCGTCGCGGTGCCCGTCCGGATGGACGACGGCTCTGTTCGCGTGTTCGAAGGGTATCGGGTGCAACACCATCTCTCGACCGGACCCACAAAAGGGGGGACGCGGTTTTCAACGTCAGTAAACATCGGCGAGGTCGCTGCCTTGGCTATGTGGATGAGCTGGAAGTGTGCTTTAGCCGGGCTCCCGTATGGAGGAGCTAAAGGCGGGGTATCTTGCGATCCGCGGTCATTGAGTGCAGGGGAACTGGAGCGTGTTTCCCGGCGTTATATGCAAGAAATGATTCCCTTTATCGGGCCACGTACCGACATCATGGGGCCGGATATGGGGACAAATGAGCAGGTGATGGCTTGGTTTATGGACACCTACTCGTCCCATCAAGGGTATGCGGTTCCAGAGATCGTGACCGGAAAGCCTATGAGTATTGGGGGCACGTATGGCCGGCGAGAATCGACGGGGCGTGGGGTCGTTTATTTAATCGAAAGAGCTGCCCACCTCATTAATTTTAAATTGGTCGGCGGGACCGCGGTGATCCAGGGGTTCGGAAACGTGGGGTCGATTGCAGCCCGGGGCCTGGCATACAAGAATGGGATGAAAGTCATTGCGGTCAGCGATGTTTCTGGCGCTTACAGAAACGAAGAGGGGATTGATATACGGGCAGCAGAAAAATACGCGACCGAACATGGATCCCTCCAAGGGTTCCCGGAGGTGGAGAGCTTTTCGCCTGAGGAATTGTTAACCATACCTTGCGATGTCCTGGTACCGGCGGCGGTCAGCGGTGTGATTCACGGCAAGAACGCGGGGCAGATCCAGTGCCGGATTCTGGCAGAAGCTGCCAATGGCCCTACCACGGTGGAGGCCGACAAGATCTTTTTCGATCGCTGGCAAGAAATCTTCGTCATTCCCGATATCTTATGCAACGCGGGCGGAGTCATCGTGTCTTACTTTGAATGGGTCCAAAGCTTGCAGAGTTTCTTCTGGAGGGAGACAGAGGTGGTCGACCGGTTGTTTCGGGTATTGGAGCAATCCTTTACCTCGGTGATCAAGCGGGCGAAGGAAGAAAAGGTTCCGCATCGGATCGCTGCCATGGCGATCGGAGTAGAGAAAGTGATGCGGGCTCGGACCGATCGAGGCCTGTTCCCCTGACGAGTTGGCGGTTAGCCGTTGGCGGTTTACAGTTGGCCGTTGGCGGTGGTCCACTCCAGCACAGGTCGAGCATCTTGCCTGGGCGACTTGACGGGAATCAGTTCACCGATAAGACGTTATGGCTGTTCGAGTTTGCCCTTTGTGTCCTGACGGCCGACTGATGAACCGCAAACCGCCAACTTCCAACCAATTAGCGATGCAGATCCCAACCACTGAGACAAAGGAAGTCGCCAAACCAGCTAGCTCGGTTTGGTTCAAAGAGGCCATCATTTATCAGCTTCATATTAAGACCTTTTGCGACGCGAATAACGACGGAATTGGAGATTTTCAGGGACTATTCAGTAAGCTGGATTACCTGAAGAATCTTGGGGTAACGGCCATTTGGCTGCTTCCGTTCTATCCGTCTCCCCTGAAGGATGATGGTTACGACATCTCTGACTACTACAACGTCAATCCGTCATACGGGACGTTGGACGATTTTAGGCAGTTCCTGGAAGCGGCCCATAGCGCTGGGCTCCGGGTAATCACCGAGCTGGTCCTGAATCACACCAGCGATCAGCATATCTGGTTTCAACGGTCCCGCCGGGCTGTGGCAGGTGACCCTTGGCGAGACTACTACGTTTGGTCGGATGACCCGCAGAAATATAGCGAGGCTCGGATCATCTTTAAGGACACCGAGTCTAGCAACTGGAGCTTTGATCCCGTGGCCGGCTCTTATTTCTGGCACCGGTTTTATTCGCATCAGCCCGACCTCAATTATGACAATCCAGAGGTCAGAGCCGCCATGTTCAACGTGGTCGATTTTTGGCTGGATATGGGTGTCGACGGGCTGCGATTAGATGCGGTTCCCTATCTGGTCGAGCGGGAAGGGACGAGCTGCGAGAACTTACCGGAGACGCACGCCTATCTCCAAGAGGTACGGGATCACATCGATCAGAAGTACCAGGACCGGATGTTGCTGGCGGAAGCGAACCAGTGGCCGGACGATGCCGTCGCTTATTTTGGAAAAGGGAATGAGTGCCACATGGCGTTCAATTTCCCGATAATGCCCAGGATCTACATGTCTCTGCACATGGAAGATCGCTATCCCATTGTCGACATTCTAGACCAGACACCGAGCATTCCGGACAATTGCCAATGGGCAATCTTTCTCCGTAACCACGACGAACTGACTCTGGAGATGGTTACGGAAGAGGAGCGGGATTATATGTACCGGGTTTACGCTCGGGATTCGCGGGCTCGCTTGAATTTAGGGATTCGTCGCCGGTTAGCCCCGCTACTCAACAACAACCGGAAAAAATTGGAATTGATTCATGGGGTGCTCTTTTCCATGCCGGGAAGCCCGATCCTTTATTACGGCGACGAGGTCGGGATGGGGGACAATATCTATTTGGGGGACCGGAATGGGGTGCGCACGCCGATGCAATGGAGTGCGGACAAGAACGCAGGCTTTTCCCGAGCGAACCCGCACTCGTTGTATCTGCCGGTAAACATTGATCCGGAATTCCACTACGAAGCGATCAACGTAGAAGTTCAGGAAACGAACTTGTCTTCGTTTCTGTGGTGGATGCGCCGGATCATCGCGATTCGCAAACGGTTCCCGGCGCTGGGGGCGGGCGATTTTCACATGTTAGCCCCGACTAACAACAAGGTCCTGGCTTTTACCCGCACTTATGAAACCCAAACCATGTTGGTGGTCATCAATCTTTCACGCTTTTCCCAAGCGGTGGAACTAGATTTGAAGGATTGGACCGGCTGGACACCAGAGGACGCATTCGGTCACGGCCGGTTTCCGGTGATCAAGGATGCGCTTTATCCGATCACCTTGGGTCCAAACAGCTTCTTTTGGCTCCTACTGGTGCCGCCGGACGTCGGTAGGGCCGAGGGTGAATTGGTTTTGCCTACCATCACTTTCGACGGCACACCGTCCTGGTGGCAAAGCAATGCTGGAGCTCGCTTTTTGGAACGCGACCTAACTTCCTACATGCAGCGATGCCGGTGGTATCGGAGTAAGGCGCGCAGCATTGTCAGCGTCAACCTGATCGACACGATCGACTTTGCGCAGGTCGACCGCACGCAACTCTTGGTCATAGCAGTTAACTTTTCTGAAGGAGCGCGCGATCTTTATTGTCTTCCGATCAAGCTGGTATCCGGCGACGAAGCGCGAGCTATCGAGGTGGAATATCCGGCCGCGGTAATCGCGAGGGTGGGAACTGAGGGTGACCTGTTGACCGATGCGATTGCTTCCGAAAGTTTCCAAGGTGCTTTGCTGAATCTGATGGCCGATAACACGATCGTGGCCGGAAAGTCCGGACGCCTAGTTCCGGCCCAGTCAAAAGGGTTGCATGATTTGCTGGCCGAAGGACGCCCTACTTCGTCCAAAGTGTTGAAAGTGGAGCAGAGCAATAGCTCGATTATTTTTGGAGAAAAGATTTACCTGAAATTATTCAGGAAGCTCGATGAAGGGCTGAATCCCGACCTCGAGGTTACGAAACAGCTAAGCGAGCGGTGCGGGTTCGAACATGTGCCGACCTATTTGGGTGATCTTCAGTATTTATCCCGTGGTCAGGATCCGGCGGCGCTGGTGATGGCTCAAGGGTTTACCAGCAACGAGCAGGACGGCTGGTCCCAAACTCTGGCTGCGGTTGACCGTTATTTTGATCGTATTTTGGCCGAACCAACTTTGGATGCGCCACCGAATGCAACCTGGTGGGATCCGATTCCGGATCCGTACTTAACTTTGATCGAGGGTGTTCACCTGGAGGCGATGCGTTTGCTGGGGCAACGGACCGCGGAGATGCATTTGGCGCTCGCTTCCGACCAGGAGTCAGCCGATTTTCGGCCAGAACCTTTTTCTTTGCAGCATCAGCGCTCGGTTTATCAATCGATTCGCACTGACACCAAACACGCGCTGGCGCTTTTAACCCGCCTGCTGGGAACATTGGAGGAGTATCCGAGAGCATTGGCCGAGCAGGTTTTGCACTGGGCAGACGCTTTGACTGGTTCCCACGAATACCTCCTTCAAGATACGATCCAGGCTTCGAAGATTCGTATCCATGGGGATTACCATTTGGGCCAGGTCCTTTATACGGGAAAGGACTACGTGATTCTGGACTTCGAAGGTGAGCCGGCCCGCGCACTGGGAGAACGCCGGTTGAAACGCTCTGCCCTGATCGATGTGGCCGGAATGTTCCGTTCGTTCCATTACGCGGCGCACTACGGACTATTGCAGTCACGCACGGTTCGACCTCAAGATCGGGAAACACTGGGCGCGTTTGCCGATATATGGGCGACTCGCGCGGGTCAAGTGTTCCTGAATGCGTACCTGGAGACTGCAGGTACGGCAACATTTGTGCCGGCAGATCGAACGGATCTACGGTTGCTGCTGCGCAGTTATGCGATTTTGAAGGCGATGTACGAATTGCGGTATGAGTTGAATAATCGCCCGAAGTGGACAGCGATCCCGTTGAGAGGCCTTCTGCAACTTTCAGCGAAGAAAGCGCCGGCGAGTCTCGTGACGGCGTGAGGGCTATAGGCGTGTGCGCGTGCGGGCAGGCGGCGTCTAAGTGGACAATAAGTGGACTGAGTGGACGAAGTAGACTTAGTGGAGGCCGGCTTCGCCCGTCGGCGCGTAGCCGCCTCCGGCGGATCACCCTGTGTCCACTCCGTCCACTTTTGTCCACTAAGTCCATTTATCTGTCAGCGCCACAACTTGCCGAACTAGCGATCCCGGTTTTTCTTTATTGGCGGCATGCAGCGATGCACCGCTCCGCAGATGCGAATTGTTAGAGAGCCTCTTAAGATACAAAAGCTTGTCTCCAAACTCCCCCGGCCCGTGGTTTTTGTCCCAACGATGGGCGCTCTGCATGAGGGGCATCTCGCGCTGGTCCGGCGGGCGCGAAAGCTTGCCGGAACCAAAGGCAGGGTGGTCGCTAGCGTCTTTGTTAACCCGACCCAGTTTGGGCCTAACGAGGACTTGGCGCGGTATCCGCGGCCATTTGCAAGGGACGGCTCCCTGCTCCGAAGAGAAGGCTGTGACATCCTTTTCGCTCCGGTAACGGCGGACATGTACTATCCTGATCGTTCGATTACCTTGATAGAGACGAAACTTTCTCAGGTCATGTGCGGCGCCTCGCGACCCGGGCACTTCGATGGGGTGTGTTTGGTGGTTAGCAAGCTGTTTAATCTCGTCCGGCCCGATATTGCCGTCTTTGGAGAAAAAGACTTTCAGCAATTGGCGATCCTACGGCGAATGGTTCGGGACCTTAATTTTCCTGTGGTGCTTGAAGCGTATCCGACGGTCCGGGAACCGGATGGTCTCGCCATGAGTTCCAGGAACAGCTATCTGACGAAGGAAGAGCGGAGCCAAGCACCGATCATTCAGCAAACCTTTTTCCTGGCTGAACAAAAGGTCCGCGAGGGGATGGTCTCCTCCGCTAAGCTTGTGAACTGGATGAAACAGAAGATCCAAAGCGCGCCGCTAGCAAAGATCGATTACGTCACCGTCGTTGATCCAACCAGTCTGGAGCCGTTGGCGCGGCTGAAACCGCCTTTGCTCTTGGCCGCCGCGGTTTTCTTCGGAAAGACCAGGCTCATTGATAACCGATTAATCCAATGAAGCAGTTTGACTTTGTAATCGTGGGGAGCGGAATCGCCGGTCTCTCACTGGCGCTTAGGCTATCGAAGTTCGGAACGGTGGCAATGGTGACGAAGCGAAATCTGCCCGACTCCAACACGGCTTGGGCCCAAGGCGGTGTCGCTGCCGTCACCAGTGCAGAAGATTCGTTCGATCTGCATATCAAAGATACTTTGGTGGCCGGAGCCGGCTTGTGCCATCAGGATGCGGTCACGACCATTGTGACTGAAGGTCCGTCCGCCATCCACGATCTCATGGAGCTGGGCGTTCACTTTGATGAACGGGTATTAGAAGACGGACATCGCGAACTGGATCTCGGAAAAGAGGGTGGCCACTCAAAGCGCCGGGTATTGCATTATCACGACACCACCGGACGCGAAATTGAGCAACGGCTGGTGGCGGCCGCGGAAGCGACGTCGGAAGTCGTGGTGCTGCAGAACCACATGGCGATCGACCTGATCACCACAGGTAAACTCGGTTATACCACTGAAGACCGGGTAGTGGGTATCTACGTGCTCGACGAAAATACCGGGGAAGTCTCCCCGCTGCGGACCGATCGATTAATTTTGGCGACCGGGGGTTGCGGTAAAGTCTATCTCTATACCACGAACCCGAACGTAGCGACCGGGGACGGGGTAGCGATGGCTTGGCGAGCCGGAGCCGCGATCGCCAATATGGAGTTCATCCAGTTTCATCCCACGTGTCTTTATCATCCGGAGGCGCGCTCTTTTCTTATCACCGAAGCGGTTCGGGGCGAGGGCGGCAAACTGATCGATGCCAGCGGCCGCGAGTTCATGAAGAAATACGATAGCCGGGGGGCGCTGGCTCCGCGCGATATCGTCGCGCGCGCGATCGACGCGGAGATGAAACGGTCGGGAGCGCCTTGTATGTTCCTGGATATCACGCACAAGCCGGCTGACTTCATCAAGGACCGTTTCCCCAACATTTTCGAGACCTGTTTTGGTTTTGGAATCGATATCACCAAGCAGCCGATACCGATTGTCCCGGCCGCGCACTATCAATGCGGCGGCATCAAAGCAGACTTGGATGGCGCCACCACCTTGCGCGGGCTATTCGCCATCGGAGAAGTTGCCAGCACGGGCTTACATGGAGCAAACCGATTGGCGAGCAACTCGCTCTTAGAAGCGGTCGTGCTGGCGAAACGCTGCTCGGTAGCGCTGTTGCGGCCGAAATACGCTAAATATCATCAAGAAATTCATTTGCCGCCGTGGCGGCCCGGTCACGCTCAAGACGTGGACGAATTGGTGGTCATCTATCACAACTGGGACGAGGTTCGCCGGCTGATGTGGGACTACGTGGGGATCGTGAGAACGAGTAAGCGGCTTCAGCGAGCCAGCACCCGGTTGCGCAATCTGCAGCGAGAGATCCAAGAATTTTACTGGGATTTTAAGCCCACGACCGATCTTCTGGAGCTACGTAACCTGTGTACAGTGGCGAGTCTGATCGTCGATTCCGCTCTGTCGCGCAGAGAAAGCCGGGGACTCCATTTCACTTTGGACTATCCGGCGCTCGACGACACCAATTATCTTCGGGACACGATTTTATTTCGCTACTAAGCCTGAATTGCTTTGGCCGGCGTTCGCCCGACCAAAGCAATTCAGGCTATGGCCGCAGAGCTGTCCGGCTGCGTTGACAGCCCTGCGGCTTGGGAAGCGGCTTCCCAGGGGTCTGGGCGTGGACGTTCACGGAAATTCGGCCATTAAATTGACACGCCAGCGTCATTCTATGGCCCAAAGCGCGGAGGCGGAAAAATCCTCAGACGGGATTTTTCCGCCTCCGCGCTATTGAAATTGTCTAAAAAAAGCTAATAGTAGGCCCCAATCCCGGCTGGATCTGTCCGAAAACCGGCCGTTTTACCTCAACGAATGCAGATTTCACTTGCTCTTTTGCCCCGAGTGCCCGTAAAAAGGACAAAACCGTTTCCCATGCTGGCGAAATTTCTCTCAGCGCTGGTCTTACTTTCTGTTGGTGGCAATGCAATCGCTCAATCGCAGTATGAAAGTAGTACAGACTTCGCAAAGTACGCGATGAAGCTGCGAGAGAACGCGCTCCTGAAGGTGGAGCCCAAGGTGATTATGTCACCCACCAAGACCGTATTTCAGGGCGACGGACCGCGCTACGAAACCGGTCCTTCTCTGATGGGGCGAAACAATGCTGTGTTTAGCGGTCCTGGCCGTTACGGATGGAAAGGGAATATCGTGACCACGATTTTCTGGATTGGCGAGCGGCCATCCGGAAACAATCCCGTTCCAAATGATCGTAGTTCTTGGGACAAGTACTGGAGTTCGAGCTACGGCGGGTACGACAATCCTGACCCGGCTGGCCGTCGCAACTTTGTTCCAGTGAGTTTTGTTCCGCGGCAGAATCCGTTTTATTGTGCGCTGCCTTACAATGATATAGAAGGCGGCCGCACCAAGCCTGAAGCAGCTCAGGTGATTCCTTGGTTTAAACAAGCTTTTGTTAGAGACGGGCAAACCGTATTGAAAGGTCGCTGGATCGCCATTCGACACGGTGCGAGAGTATGTTATTGCCAGTGGGAAGATTGCGGCCCGTTCCGCACGGATCATTGGCAATACGTCTTTGGGAATGAGCGTCCGCGGCCGAATTTGAACCAAGGCGCCGGGCTGGATGTTTCGCCAGCGGTTCGTGATTATCTTGGTCTCGGCAGCAAGGACCTCTGCGATTGGAAGTTTGTGGAATTTAGGGAAGTTCCGCAAGGGCCATGGGCGATGTACGGTGATAATAACACGTTTGTCATTCTTCGCCGTCAGAGCAACGAGCGTTTCGCGCGCCGGACCTTGCTGGGTGGTAGCACCAACGAGTAAGCCTCGACGCTTACTGGTAGGGCGAGGCTCCAGAACGTCCAATGCCCTTTCGCGCAAGGCGACTGATTTGCCACGTCTGCAGATGTGTTACGCCCTGCGCCGCCGAGCCGTGGCGTGAACGTTTCCTGATTGTTTCGGGCTACCCGTATATCGGTCAACCTTAGTTAGTGGTTGTACCGGGAAGTTCTCTGGAACACCATTTCTTCCCGCTGAAACAATCAGGAGGCGTTCCAGCTACGGCTCGGCGGCGTGCTGATCCTGTTTGCGAATCAGTCGGATGAGCACGCCGCCTTGCGAAAGGGCTTAGAACGTTCCGGAGCCTCGCCCTACCAAGTGAAGATTCGCTTTCGCGAGTTCTAGAAACCTGGACTCTTCCAGGCCGGGCTCACCATGTAGACGTAAGAACTGCTCAAGACGCTCAATTGCCAGATGTCGAATATCGTCACTGGCGAGGCCGTCGTTTATTTTCTTGAGACGAGCGAGAGTTCTCGCTTCCGTATCCGCGGCGTCTCTGGCTTTCGCAATAGCGGATTGAAAATAGAGATCCGGAGTCTGGTAGGATTCCCAACCAATCTCCTCAATCACCGAAGTTAATTTTTGGTCGTCGCTGACCTTCAAAAGAGCCGTCGGCGAACATTCCCAATAAAAGCAAATCAACCAAAGCTTCTCTCTGTTTCTGGTTCATAGTTTGAGTGGTCTGCGGCAATAACCGACCGACCACGCCCTGTCTTCATTTCCTCCTGCAAACGAACACCTTATCTAGCCAAAGGGGACGCCAGTTTTTATAGCGATTTTGACGTCTCAGGCCCAGCTTTTTCCCCGCAGACGGCTGGTCAAAAACTGTGGTTTTTGTGAGAAAAAAGGGAATAAGACTGCCGCCGCGTGGTCAGGAAGACGGATGGAACAGAACGCTCATCTTGCCAAGTGCACGGATTCGCAAACAAGTTGTTTACCCATGCTTAAAAGGCTGCCTGCTAGATGAATTGTGAGTTAGCGAGTTTGTACCTAGATGCGTTTGTCGATGGGGAGCTTAAGGCCAGTGTTGAACGCGATTTGGAAGCGCATCTTCGCGACTGCTTGGCTTGCCAGGACGCAGTTTGGGAGATTCGAGAGTTTCGTTCACTTTTCAAGAGACACGCACCCCGCTTCAAAGCACCCCTGCAATTGCGGGCAAGAGTCCTGAGCATTACGCATCGTTACCGAGCGAAACCATCGTTTAGCCTGCTTCGGCACGCCTGGATTGGCGCGGCGGCAGTGCTGGTTCTCGGCGCGGGGGTGGGCTTCTTAGCCTTGGCCCCTGACCATGGTAAGGAGCTTTCGAAAGAAGCTGTGACCGACTATTCAGAATCAGTTTCGGCTGAGCCTTTGGTAGAGCTAGCTTCTGCAGATTTTAGCGTTTTAAAGCCCTGGTTTTCCAACCAGATCGGCTTTTCGCCACCGGCGATTGATCTGCGCGATCTTGGGTATGAATTGAAAGGAGGGCGAGTGGCCTGGCTCGATAAGCGAGCGGTGGTAGCTCTAGTTTACAAGCGGGGTGACGACGTATTGATGATTTACTGCTGGCCACCCAAACAAGCGCCGGTGAGCTACAGCCAACGCTCCGTCGACGGGTATCGAGTCTACGTTTGGTGCAACACCCAATGCAACTATGTCTTAGTAGAGAGATCTAACGATCCCAAAATCAGCCAGTTTGTGGATTCTTCTCAGGACCAGTCGGATCAGCCCGGTCCGGTGTCGTATTAGCGGCGACAACCGTGGAGCGCTGCCTCGCTTGCGAGGCCGATGGTGAGCAAGGGAAGACCGCGAAGCAGACCCCATTTTTGTCGTTGCTCTATCGGCGAGATCTGCCTCTCCGCACACTGAAGAGCGCGGGCAACCCATAGCCCTACTACACCGTCATCTTTGCTCACCGTCGGCCTCGCAAGCGAGGCACGCTCCACGGGTGCCGCCTCGTTTCGCGGCTTCAACCGCAGCGTCCCGCTTCTCAGCGATAAATCTCGCCGCCGGAGGCGGCGAATTCTTCGGCTTTTTGGTGTAAGCCTGTGCTGATGGCTTCGTTGGCGGAAACGCCGGTTTCGGCCGCGTATTTGCGTACCTCCTCGGTGATCTTCATCGAACAGAAGTGAGGCCCGCACATGGAGCAGAAATGGGCAGTTTTCGCGCTGTCCTGGGGCAAAGTCGCGTCATGGAAATTGCGGGCGGTTTCCGGATCCAGACTCAAGTTGAATTGGTCTTCCCAGCGAAACTCGAAACGGGCCTGACTAATCGCATCGTCGCGATACTGGGCGCTGGGGTGACCTTTGGCTAGATCGGCAGCGTGAGCTGCGATCTTATAGGCAATCACACCCTGCTTAACGTCATCGCGATTCGGTAAGCCAAGATGTTCTTTTGGAGTCACGTAACAGAGCATCGCGGTCCCGTACCAGCCAATCATGGCGGCCCCGATCGCGCTGGTTATGTGATCGTACCCTGGTGCGATATCAGTGGTTAACGGCCCTAGCGTATAGAACGGCGCTTCGTGGCACCACTCCAGTTGCTTGTCCATATTCTCCTTGATCATCTGCATCGGGATATGACCGGGGCCCTCATTCATGACCTGGACACCATGTTCCCAGGCTCGGCGAGTTAGCTCACCTTGAGCGTAAAGCTCTGCAAATTGAGCTTCATCGTTGGCGTCAGCAATGGAGCCCGGACGAAGACCATCGCCGATCGAAAAGGTCACATCGTAGGCAGCCATGATCTCGCAAATCTCGTCCCAATGAGTGTAGAGAAAGTTCTCCTGATGATGGGCGAGGCACCATTTTGCCAGGATGGAACCACCTCGAGACACAATGCCCGTTTTACGTTTCGCGGTGAGTGGGACAAACCGCAGCAGCACGCCGGCGTGAACTGTGAAGTAGTCAACCCCTTGCTCGGCCTGTTCGACTAACGTGTCACGATAGATCTCCCAGGTTAGTTCTTCGGCTCGGCCGCCGACTTTCTCCAAGGCTTGATAGATGGGGACCGTGCCGATGGGGACCGGGCTGTTGCGAAGAATCCATTCTCGCGTCGTATGAATGTTCTTCCCGGTCGAGAGATCCATCACCGTGTCGGCACCCCAAAGAGTAGCCCAACGCATCTTTTCGACTTCTTCCTCGATGCTGGAAGCAACAGCGGAGTTGCCAATGTTCGCGTTGATCTTCACAAGGAAGTTGCGTCCGATGATCATCGGTTCGGCTTCGGGATGATTTACGTTTGCCGGAATAATCGCTCTTCCGCGAGCGACCTCGGAGCGAACAAACTCCGGAGTAATCTGTCTCGGAATACGGGCTCCGAAAGGTTCTCCTGGATGATGACCCGCCCGCAACGCTTCCGCCGCGGCGGACGCGGGCGGGCTGCCATTGCCATTCGTGTTCTCGAGCGAATGTCCAAGATTTTCTCGGATGGCGATATACTCCATCTCTGGTGTAATGATTCCCTGTCGAGCGTACCAGAGTTGGGTTACGGGATGTCCGGCTGCTGCTCGCACCGGCTGCCGCGTGAGCCCCGGAAAAATACCGGAGCCGTTTTTGGCCCTGGTCGCGTGCACCTGGCTTAGATAGCCGTCGTCTTGAGGACGAGCCGTGCGGCCGTCATATTCGGCTACATCACCACGACCTAGTATCCAGGGGCTGCGCAGCGCCGGAAGCCCTTCTCTGATATCCAGATTGGTAATGGCGGGATCACCCCACGGACCACTGGTGTCGTACACCTGGAGCGGCGGATTTTGGCTCTCAGTTCCGTCCGGATGCCTGCTAGCGGATTGTTCGATTTGTCGGAATGCGACCGCAACTGTGGGATGCAGCTCGCCGCTAACGTAGATCCGACGGCTCTTTTGGAAGTACGGTGTGGTCATCGTCTTTAGCAACGCAGGACGGACCACCTTCCGCTCCCTTCGGCGGCATTACCCGCATCAGGTTCAAAGGGTTTCACGGCCGAACCGCGAATCTCAGCCAAAGGCTCCCCTGCAAAACACAAGTTAACGCCGGGGATTCTTTGCGCGCAAGGGGGAAGTTGGGGGGCCTCGAAATGATAGATGACAAATGACAGATGACAAATAGCCGGCGGAGCGCGGGTTCCAACGCCAGACCGCACCCCGGCGATTTGTCATTTGTTATCTGTCATTTGTCATTCCTTGAACTCCTCCCGGGTGGCACGAGATTGGTTAGGAATGAACGATGTACCGGTTCTCATCGTTGGAGGCGGCCCAGTGGGGTTATCGCTAGCCCTGGGGCTGGCGCGGCAGCAAGTAAGGAGCATCCTTTTCGAGTCGAAAACGCGGCTCGACCCTCACTCACGAGCGTTGGGTATCTTACCTCGCACGCTGGAAATCTTCCGAAATTGGGGAATCTACGATCAATTTGTCAAAGCGGGTGACCTATTGAGTCGGGTGGACGTATGGGTGGCTGGCAAGACCAAACCGTTTGCCGTAGTCGATCTAAGCATTTTCAAACAAATTACCTCAGCCGGAGGGGTCTTGATTCTTCCACAGAATCGAACCGAAGAGGTGCTCTTGGAAGCGGTAAAAGCATCGGGTCTGACGGAGGTCTTGTTTGGGCGCCAGGCCACCGGATTCGAGCAGGATCCCGATGGGGTGACTTTAAAAGTGACCGGACCCGGTGGCGTTTCCGAGACTCACCGCGGCCGATACCTGATCGGATGTGACGGTGCTCGCAGCACCGTTCGGGAGGCCTTGGGGTGGGAGCTCGAAGGGAAAACGTACCCGGCGCGAATGTTGCTAGGGGACATTCGGCTTCAAGATGAACGGGACCAGCTGCCGTGGCCGTTGTTGGCCCCGGTCCAGCATGGAGGATTGGCGGGTCTTCGCTATCAACCCCAACATTGGCGGTTCATCTCTACCCTGGAGCCCGGGGAAACCGATGCAGCAGCGGTAGAGCCGGCTAGTATCGAACGACGTGTTCATCAACTATTCGGTCCGGGCCCTTTTGAACCCCTTTGGTCCAGCGTTTTTCATATCCATTGCCGCACAAGCCGTCATTTTCGCCAGGAGCGAGTTCTTTTGGCCGGCGATGCTGCACATATCAACAGTCCGGCAGGTGGTCAGGGAATGAACAGCGGCATTCAAGACGCCCACAATTTAGCTTGGAAACTAGCCCGAGTTCTGGCTGGGGCTGATGCCGAGGCCCTGTTGGCCTCCTACGAAACGGAGCGGCGAGAAGTAATCATCAAGACAGTCGATACTTATACCGACTTTCTGACCCGGGCGATTCTCCTCGGTCCAAGTTTTATTCGGAAGCTGGCGCCAGCGGCCCTCTGGGCGCTTCCGCGGCTTGGCTTATTCTCGATAGTGGCGCCGAGGGCGGGGATGCTCGACGCTACTTATTCTCGATCAACAATTTTGTCAGGGAGAGGGCCCTGGCTTGGGAAACGGGCTCCAGACGGCAATTTGATTGATCCCAGGGGCAAGAGTTTACGGCTGTTAGATCTGGTTGGCCCTGGTCCCGCGCTTTTATTGTTTGATGATGGGAGGCTACCAAGTTGGAACCAAGGTGAGATAGCGCAGCTTTTTCAGGACATACATGATTTAAGGGTCGCTGCGCTGTTTCCCGGCGAGAAGATTAGAAGAGACGGAGCGTACGCGTGCGCTGGAGGGGGTGCTCTTTGGAAACAATGGGCGGTCGGCGGCGGCAGTGCAGCGTTACTCCGGCCAGACGGCTATGTCGGCTGGATGGGACGTCGGCCGACTCCGGAAGAGCTGGATTCAGGGGTAAGGCAAGCGTTGGGGATGGTGGCGGGGTAGGGGAGGCGACGCCGTGGTAGGGCGAGGCTCCCGAATGACCTGAAGGTATTCGCGGAAGCCATCGGTATTCACCTGACGAAGGATACTGCTGCATCCTAGGCGCGCCGAGCCGTGGTTCAGCGCTGGGCCATGGCTCGGCGCGTTTATCGGCCTAACCCGTCGACGTCAATTGGCATATGCGGATTTCCCTGCCGAAACCTTACGGCCATTCGGGAGCCTCGCCCTACGAATCACTTGAGCGCATCCCTACCAACCTACTCCTCCCGTCGACGCCGAAAGAGTCTTCCGAATATCGCGTCCAGGGAGAACCATCCGGGGCCGAAGCAGAGGACAATCAGTGCTGCCAGGAAGAACGGGAATGGGGCGGCGTTTAGAAATTTGTCCGGATGACCCCAGATATTTAGGATGGCATTGCCCTGGTCTGGGACCCACAAGGCAACGGCCATGGCAATTGTTACCGGGATCGCCGCAAGTCGTGATCCTAGGCCGGCCACGATCAGGATACCGCCGAAACACTCGGTCGCACCGACGACGTACGCGCTGATTTCCGGATAAGGGATCCCCAGCTTCGTGAAAAACCCTATCGGCGTTTGGATGTGCTCCAGTTTAGCTCGTCCAATTTTGAACAACTGCCAGAAAAAATAGATTCGGATGAGAAGTAGTAGAACTGATTGACAAAATCTACCAAACCCCCCCGACGAGGAAGACGTGCGAGTTACTGGTTGGGCTTCTGTGCTCATCGTGATAAAGAAAACCAGCCGAGTGCAGTCCAGGTATCAAAACAGTTTTTAATGGTATCTGTCCAATTCAAATCGGTCTTAGCGCTTTGCGAGATCGCTGCCTCACAGGCAGCCGCCACGGTTTCGCCGCGACTAATGGCAGTTAGTATTTGGTACTCCTCAGGTTCCAGGCGCTTTGAGTAGACCTGATTTTCGTAGCGATGCACAGCCAGGAAAATCTGCTGCTTCTTAGGAAGCCGCACCGGCTTGCGGCGGCCGGAAGCCCGGGGTGCGGAATGGATCGCGTTGCTGGCTTCTGTCCGCAATGCGTCTTCGTCATTTTTCTTCACTCCGATCAAGAAATCGTCCACGGCGTAGTTTAATAGTAATAGCGAGAGATAGGGTTGTAGAGAGAGGGTTAGTTCGTCCGGCGATGTGCCCAGGATATCGTCCGCCGTTACTGGGCGCTTCGATGGGTCGTCGAAAGCTACCGTCTGGGCCCATTCGAATTGAGCCATGTCCACGGCCAAAAGTTCATGTGGAGTTGTCCAACCCGGCTCTTCCCGGATGAATTGCTCCAAGCGATCGCCCAGGTCGCGTAAGGTATAAGAATTCGATTGGTATTTCGTCAGATAGGCGGTCGCAAGACGAGTAAATTTCTTGGTACCAAGGATCGAGCGTAACCCCGGGTAATCGTCGTGCAGGCAATCTAAGACCCGGAACCAGTATTGCCGGTTGTAGATTTCCAGTCGCTCAAACGAACTGAGCCGGTCGTTCGGCTTGATAAACTCGGCTGCTACGTGGCGAGTAGGCCGTCCATCCGTCCAACTTTTCTGCATTCCCCAGCGAGGAGTTAGTGGCCGAAAGAGAGCGCTAGCCATGGTTCGCTGCAGCTCGCGTAAATCGTCGCGAGAGTGCACGGGCTTAACTGGCGGCGATGACGGATTCGCGGAATTTGTTGGCTTTGAGCGCTTCATGGTGGACCTCATCAAAGGTAGGAATCCGATCGTCCCATTCAAGCAAGGTAGCGGTGTTTCCGATTCGCTTCATCGCGTGCCCGTACATCTTCCAAACGGGGTCGAGTACGGGATTGTCGTGGGTATCCAGGATGTATTTCTCGAATTTAGAATGCCCGGCAATATGCACCTGCCCGACGCGATGATGGGGGATGTTATCCAGGTAGTCGTAAGGATTGAAGTTATGATTCTTAGACGAAACATAAATGTTGTTTACATCTAACAGAATTCCGCAATCAGCCAGTTCAACGACCTCACTGAGGAACTCCCATTCGGTCATTTCCGAGGCGTGATACTCAGCATAGCTGCTGACGTTCTCGACGCAGATTGGTACTTCCAGATAGTCACGGGCTGCCTTGATCTTTTCCGCGGTATGCTTAGCGACCGCAAAAGTGTATGGCATCGGCAAAAGGTCGTGGGTGTAGCGGCCATCAACGCTTCCCCAGCAGAGATGATCGGAGAGCCAGGGAGTGTTTGTCCGGCGAACTAACCGTTTAAGTTTCTTCAGATGCGTTTTGTCCAGATCGTCGGCGGACCCGAAGTAAACAGCAACGCCATGTTGGACGACTCGATACTGCTCCAAGATTTGATCCAACACTTCCAATGGGCGACCGGCGTCGACCATGAAATTTTCAGAGATGATCTCGAACCAATCGACGACCGGCTTCTTCGCCAGAATATGCCGATAGTGAGGAACGCGCAGGCCGATGCCGATTCCGTAGTCAGTAAATCCGTTAAACTCGTTGGCAGGCATTTTGGAGGTGGGAAGTGAGAAGGTGAGAGGTGAGAGGTGATGCGCGCTGGAGGGGAGCCGCTTTGTCGGTTGGCAGGTCTATCGATTGGCAGCCGCCGAAAGGCTTCGGGGTGGACAGGCGGCTCCCGGGAATTACCCAGGGTATTTGAGTAATCAGTAATCAGTGATTCAGTAGGGAGGGCGGTAGGAGGGATTCAGATTCTTGTGGCTCCGCACGGTCGTTCCCAGAGTTCACGCCGATCCCCGCGCTGACGGGGTTTCCTAAGGGCGCCGCCGAGGTAATCGGGCGGCGCCCTGTCAGCGCGCTATAGTTTTAGAACACCAGAAGACAGAATGATGCTGTTCTGAATGTTTTTAGCCTTTTTTGTTGGTGGCGCATCCACCCTTGCCCTTGCAAGAGTTCTTACCTTTGCAGCCATTATCGCTAGTCTTGCATCCGCCTTGGCCTTTACACGAATTTTGGCCCTTACAGGAGTGCGTTCCCTTGTCGGAGTCGGCAAGAGTGCGGACGGAGGTTCCAGCCTTGCCCTGGACGCTGGCTGCGTACGTTTGCACTGCAAGAGACCCGGTCAACAAACCGGCAACGGCAGCGCCGGCGATCATCGCTTTTGATGGCTTCATGTTATGATTTTTTCGATTTCTGAGGTGTTGTGTTGAACTGCTTTTCAATTTCCAGGAGCCTAAGCTCCGAGGAAGATGATCCGATCCAGCATAATCTTATTCCCGAGAATCGAGAATTCGAGCTTAAGGTTAGAAAACAGTGAATTACAAACCACGGTTGATACGAGTAGGAATAAGAGGGCTGCCCAACCTGTTCTATTGATAGCATCGCTGATGTGGGTCGAATCGAATAGAAGGGTTTGAACCGCTGGCAAGTTCGTCGAACCATCGAAGCAAAAGCCTAACTCCCTATGTATATTTATAGAGCTCGACGCCGCCCAGGTTCGTTTAAAGATCACATGCAACGGACCCGGTACCCATGGTTGCGACCTTTCTTCGCGGCTGAATGGATTTGGGAGTGGCTATCGTATCTGCTCGGGAATTGGTCGTTTCTAGAAGTGCTAGACTACCTCGGCACCTTCTCCATCCTTCTAGGGGTCATTCTGTATTTCGCCGAGAGCGGTGACCGAGAGAAACAGAAGCAGTATCAGGCTTGGCAGGTGATTAACACGGCGCAGGGCAAGGGGGGCAGCGGTGGCAGAAAAGAGGCTCTCCAGGAGTTGGCAGCTGACCATGTCGACCTAGTCGGAGTCGATGTTAGCGGTGCGTTCCTACAAGGGGTCCAGCTGCAGCGGGCGAATCTGGCGCGAGCGAGTCTACGGAGCGCTGATCTACGATCCGGCGTTTTTGATCGGGCTGATCTGGACTATGCCGATCTAACCTCGGCTAATATTAGAAATGGCTCGTTTGTGAAAACCAGTCTCCAATATGCCATGTTGGCTGACGCCGATCTCACCGGTTGCAACTTGGGTGGCGCCGATTGCGAAGATACGGACTTTAGCCGGGCCGATCTGCGCAATTGCGATCTGAAGGATATCAAATGGAAAGGAATCAAGGGGCTCAAGCTAGCGAACCTACTGAGCGTTAAAAACGCTCCGGAAGGCTTTGTTGCTTGGGCGTTGCAACAAGGAGCCGTCCAGGTGGAGTCCGATAGCGAATGGGAGAAGCTGATCGAGAATTCTGGCGCCGGGAAGTAGGCGAAAGGGGGGGGCGAAACGGCGAAAGGGCGAGGGTCGGTGGGAGGAAACGACGGCAGTGGCGGGGCAACGGATAGGACCTATGGGACCTATATGACCTATAGGTCCCAGTGGAGCGCAGCATTCGCCGGTGCGCCGGCTCGCCCTTTCGCCGTTTCGCCTAATGATGGATCTGTTCCCGAGCCTCACGCATCTCGTGAAGCACAAGGTTCATGAGTTCGTCGATCGAAGTTTCTTTGGTGGCGCGATCGAAAGTGATCTTGCCATTCTGCAAGAGATTAACTCGGTCGCAGACATCAAAGACGTGGGCGTAGTTGTGGGCAACGATGATCACTGCCACATTCGCCGTCTCCTTGAGCTGACGGATCACATCTAAAATCATCGCGCTCTCTTTAACGCCCATCGCGGCGGTGGGCTCATCCAGCAGTAACACCTTGGCGTTGGCATAAACAGACCGCGCCACCGCAATTGCCTGGCGCTGCCCGCCCGAAAGCTTCGAAATCTCGACGTCCACGGAAGGAATATTAACCCGCATCTGTTTCAAGTGTTCCTGCGCTTGTCTTCGCATCTCCCGATCGTCCAGGATTTGGAAAAACTTGTTCGACATCAATTCCTTCTGCAGAAACATATTCCGATAAACATTGACATCGTTGATGAGAGCCAAGTCTTGGTAGACCGGTTCGATTCCCAACGCTCTGGCATGGCTGACGGATTTCAGCTCGATCTCCTTACCCTCAAAAAAGATCTTTCCGGTGCTAGGCTTGTGAAAGCCGGTCAGGATTTTCATCAAAGTCGATTTGCCGGCGCCATTGTCACCGAGAAGCCCCAAGACCTCGCCCTTCATTACGCGAATCGAAACATCTCGAAGAGCGGTGACACGGCCGAACGACTTAGAAATACTTTCCGTCCGCAAAGCTTCTTCGCTCATTTCCCACCTCCTGCAGCCCGCAGTTTACTGAGGCGAACATTAATGATCATTGTGACCAGGATGGCTCCTCCCAGGATCATATCGAACGTATAAGCGCTAACGCCTGACAGGGTGAACCCATCGGATAAGATACCCAGCACGACCGCACCAAGGAAGGCGCCAATCACTGTTCCCGAGCCTCCGGTCAGAAGGGTTCCACCGATGACAGCCGAAGCCGTAGCCCTGAACATATAGTCGGTTCCACCAGCCAGCGGATCCGCCGAGCTGATCCGGAAGGTGTCCAGGATCCCAGCAAAGGCGCCGAGCATGCTGCAGATCATAAAGTTTCCAATCTTGATGCGGGCGATTCTGATGCCGACCTCGGCGGCGCCAAGCAGATTGCCGCCCGTGGCCACCGTATGCAATCCCCAGCGCGTCTTGACCAGAATGAACTGGAACAAAGCGGTGATTGCGACTGCCCAGAGCAATTGAGAGACCGGAAAACCACTGAGGTTGCCCCCAAAGACAGCGAAAATCAATGGGTCCGGCTCAGGTTGGACCGGGAAGCCACCGGAGATCGTCAGGGTGAACCCGTTGATCATGAAGAGGGTTCCTAAGGTGGTGATAAACGACGGGATCTGGAGTCCCACGGTGATCAGCCCATTGATTAGCCCAACGACTGCCCCCGCTGCCATCCCTAGTACAATCGCCAAGACGTATGGCACCCCAGCTTGATGTGCATAATACATCACAAAAGGCGCGAGGGCGTAGACCATACCAACCGAAAGGTCAAATTCGCCGCTGATTATGACCATGACCTCGCCGGCTGCGAGGATGGCCACGGCTGCGGCAAAGGTGACCAAATTTCCGATATTGCTCCACGACAGGAAAGCTGGCGCAGTGCTCTGAAAATAGATCACCAAAAGGATGCCGGCGATCAGAATGCTGGCTTCGCGGGAGTGTAAGAATGAGCGTCCGAGCACGCCCAAGCGACTGGGTCGCTTGGGCGTAGCTTGGGATTCCGCTACAGATTTAGGCGGTTCTGTGGGCACAGCGGAAGATCCGATTTTCTAGTAAGCGCCCGTATGCGGCAACACCTTTTCCTGCGCGCTGCTGCCCTCGTACCGGCTCTGAGTGCTCAAATACGGATCGACGCTGTCTTTGGTGACGAATTTCAATCCTGTGTTGATTTCCGCGGACCCGCACAGCCCACCGGAGATCTTGATCATGAAAAGAACCATCGTTGTATAGAATCCCTGGAGATAAGGTTGCTGGTCGATGGTGAAGTCCAAATCGCCTTTCTTGATTGCGGACAACGATACCGGCAGCAAATCAAAGCCACCAGCGTGAACGCCCTTGGCCGCCAAACCGTTTGCCGCCATCGTTTGGGCAACGCCCTGCGTACTACCCGCGTCCACCGCAAACATCCCTTTGAGATCGTTATGACCGGTGAAATAGGCTTGGATTCGCGTAAGCTCTTCGTTGACGGTCGGTCCGGTCGCGATCTCGGTCAGATTAATGTTTTTGCCTGACTCCTTAATCGCTTCTTTGGCGCCATCTAACCGAGGCTGAATGTTCAGCTGACCAGGCGTCGCGATGAAACCCACGACGTCGCCTTCCCCAACGGATTGAACAATACGTTCGCCGAGTCCCTTACCGGACGCAAAAAGGTCCTGGCCGATGTAACACATGCGGTTGTTGCCTTTCGCATCCGCATTGTAAGACACGACCGGAATACCGGCTTTTAAAGCAGTATCAGTCGGATCATTGAACGCGGTCTGATCAACCAGACAAACCGCGATTCCGTCTGCCTTTGCTGATATGGCCGTATTCATGGAGTTGACCATATCGGTGGCGATCGATTTCTCTGACCCAGTCCATTGATAGCTGCAGCCCAGAAGTGCGCAGGCATCCTCCGCCCCGTAACGGGTAGGAACAAAGAACGGGTTGGTGGTTACGTGGTTTACAAACACGAATTTCCATTGGGGATGCTTGGGGAACTTGCCCAGGGCTTCCTCGGCTGCCTCCGCGCTGGTTACTCCAAATCCTGCCAACGAGGAAAGCGAGGCCAGAACGCCGGCGCCCGCGGCGCGGCGGAGGGCCTGCCTACGAGTGAGGCCGGTGCTGGGTGAGAAATCGGTTTTTTTCATACTTTTGTTTATGGGGGTAGTTATGATGGATGACTATTAGCTCCAAAAGGTCGTTTGGCGAGCGAATCGGCGCGCCAGCGAATTATTTCGGTAGCTGATTTAAATACCCTAGCATTATGCATCAGGATTGGACAACGCAGAATATTGTGGTCACCGGGGCGGCTTCCGGGCTGGGGCGTGCAATTTGCGCCCGGTTCGCCCATTTGGGTGCACAGGTCCGGGGCGTCGATACCAACGAGATCGCGCTCCGAGAGCTGCAATCCAGCCTTGGCAACTTCGCGCCGGTGGTTTGTGATGTCACCCAGTTGGAACAGGTAACGGCAGCGTTTACCCAGGATCTGGTGATTGACGTACTAGTCAACAGCGCCGGCATTACCGGTAAAACCAATATCAAGAGCCCGGAGACCGACCCGGCTGACGTGGAGCAGGTCTTCCGGGTTAACTTTTTTGGTTCTTATTTCACCAGCAAAGCCGCGTTGCCGGGCATGATCAGCCGCGGCTACGGACGGATACTTCATATCGCTTCCATTGCCGGTAAAGAAGGCAACGCCGGGATGTTAGCCTATTCCGCTTCTAAGGCGGCAGTGATCGGAATGGCGAAAGTCCAGGGTAAAGAAGTCGCCGGTACGGGTGTTACCGTGAACGCTCTCGCCCCGGCGGTGATTGAGACACCGATGGTGGCGGCGATGCCGTCGGAGCAAGTAAAATACATGACCGCCAAGATTCCCATGAACCGTTGCGGGTCGTTAGAGGAGTTAGTGGCGATGGTGGAGTTCATCGTCTCGCCGGCGTGTAGTTTTACTACCGGATTTACGTTCGATCTGACGGGCGGCCGAGCGACGTATTAGTGGGGTGAGTCAGGGGGGTGGGTGAGAGATCGGTGGGGCGAGCGCTGCGGCGTGGTGGGGATACGACCTATATGACTTATAGGACCTATATGTCACCACCATGGTGGGTTGGCGGGATGTCTTATATCGACGATAAATCGCGCGGTGTGCATGGGCGCTGTGTTCGGCGATATTCGCCTGTGCGCCCTTTCGCCCCTTCGCCATATCGTCCTTTCGCTGTCCCTTGACACCGGGGGATTTGCCGCATACCGACCACTTCATGCAATCAGAATGGTGGCGAGGAGCAGTTATCTATCAGATTTATCCTCGGAGCTTCTTTGACGGGAACGGGGACGGGACCGGTGATATCCCTGGAATCAATGCCAAGCTCGATTACATCCGCTCGCTGGGTGTTGACGCCATCTGGGTCTCTCCTTTCTACAAATCGCCCATGCGTGACTTCGGATATGACGTCGCCGACTATCGCACTGTCGATCCGATCTTCGGCAGCAACGCCGACTTCGGCGTCCTGATCGCGGGCGCGCACAAGCGAGGGATCAAGGTCATTATCGACCTGGTATTACCGCACACCTCGGATGAACATCCCTGGTTTAAAGAGAGCCGCCAAAATAGCAGTAAGCCGAAGGCTGATTGGTATGTTTGGGCAGATCCCAAACCGGACGGTACACCGCCGAACAATTGGCTTTCGGTGTTTGGTGGCTCCGCTTGGCAGTGGGATTCCCGGCGCCAGCAATATTATCTGCACCATTTCTTGCGCAGCCAACCCAATCTCAATTGGCACCATCGCCCGGTCGTTGAGGCCATGTTTGCTGAAGCGCGTTTTTGGTTGGATGCGGGCGTGGACGGGTTTCGTCTTGATGCGATCACGACGCTGGTGCATGACCGCGATTTAAGAGATAATCCGGCTCGCCCGGCCGATGCTCGGCCTTTGCGGTTCGCTGATTCCAACAATCCATTTTCCTGGCAGGAAGCGATCTACACCCGGGATCAACCGCATACGCTTGAGCTATTAGCTGAGCTCCGCGCTCTCATTGACTTGTACCAGGACCGTTATCTTATCGGGGAAATCGCTGATGTGGATATGATCACTGTCAGCGCGAAATACACCCGCACGGGCCAGCATCTCCATAGCTGTTACAACTTCGAGTTGATGCAACTGGTCTTCAGTTGCGGCTTTCTGCGAAGCGTCATTGAAAAGACCGAATCGGTTCTAGGGACGGGTTGGACGACCTGGGCTATGAGTAACCACGACAATATACGGGTGGTTAGCCGCTTCGGAATACTAGGCGAGCTTAGCGGCGACGATCGTTCCCTGGCTAAGTTGCTCCTGGGCATTATGCTTTCGCTGCGAGGCGGCGCCTGTCTGTATCAAGGAGAGGAACTAGGCTTGCCGCAAGCCGATGTCCCATTCGAAGACTTGCAAGACCCGTACGGCATCGAGTTCTGGCCTGATTTCAAGGGTCGCGATGGCTGTCGTACGCCGATTCCATGGACATCGGACTTGCCAAATGCCGGGTTTAGCGGCGTCAAACCGTGGTTGCCGGTCTCCCCAGTGCACAGAGCGCTGGCGGTGGATGCACAGGGAGAAGACCCGAATTCTGTTCTGCGCTTTGCTCGCCAGTTCATCGGGTGGCGTAAACAGCACCCCGCAATCATACAGGGCTCCCTCGCGCTCTTGCCTGTCCGCCCTGGCCAGGATGGCGGCGGCGGAAGTTCTACGGATCCAGTTCTGAGCTTTGAGCGAATCTACGAAGAAGAACGGATTCTCTGCGTTTTCAACCTTTCAAATAAAGAAACCTCAAAGCCGATTACCGACGGCTGGCGACAGATCGAGGGTCACGGATTTCAGTCGGAGCGAGTAGGCGCTAAATTGGGGCTGCCTGCATTTGGGGCGGCATTCTTTCGCTGGGAGTAGGATCAAAGTAATCAGTAATCAGTAGGTCAGTAAACAGTTTCAGGAGCGAGGAGCTAGAATCTAGGAGCTAGGAGAGGGCAACTTTGCTGGGGCGAGGCTCCCGAATAATCCCAACCTTCGAGCGAACCGATTGGTACTGTCATGCCATGTCATGCTGTTAGGTCTTAAATCGCGCCGAGCCGTGGTCTGTTGTGGGCCACGGCTCGGCGCGTCTATCGGCCTTGCTTACTCATCCCTTGGCGTTCGTACGGTCTACCGTTCCAACCCCGCGCGGTCGCAGGGTGCAAATCGGGGAGGGCGCGCTGCCTGTCCGACATAGCCTGAGGCAACCAAATCGATTTTTCTCCCAGCGCGGCGACGTCGGATCCCCGCGGGCCGAGAGGACTTGCCACAACCCAAAAGCTGTATTTTTGTCCACGATTACGACACGTTCTCAGCTTCGTTGACAACGGATCGCGAGGACGCGATCCCTCCCGGGCGTTGGGCGGCACGCATTCAAAGGACGAAGCGCCTCACGAGCCCTCACCCCTGGCCAAGAACTGAATCGCAAAAATCACTGCGATCGTTCCAATGATTACCAGAAACACCCCGACTAACAGATGCAGAAGCGAGTCACCAAGGTTTCCCATCGAGCCAGGGAGCCGCATATCGGCCGGATCGTCTCTTAAGTACTCGACGTTCAAAGACTGGCCCTTATGCAGGTTTTGCCAGAGCCCGGCGTAAACCGATAACCTCTTGTCGTAATTAACTTTCCCAGGGCCGCTTAATAATAACCGACAATCGACAAAGAAGTCGTTCGGCCCAGCCCGCACTTTACCTACGATTTCGGCGATGCCGGTAGTTGAATTGGTCAGGAATTTGTACTCTTGGGTCAGAGCGCTGCCTCCTCCAGCCGTAAAGATCAAGCCGAAAAGCAGCGCCATGCCGCCTCCGATGAGCAACAAAATTGCTTCTCGGTACCCAATAACAAAAGCGTTATGTAGCGACCGGATCCGCATTGGCCAAAAGTAATCAGTAATCAGTAGGTCAGTAGGTCAATCGCTGGGCTCTGCGGGAGCCTCGCCCACCAAAGCCCCTACCAGCGCCTCTCCTAGCTTCTAGATTCTAGCTCCTTTACTGATTAATGCTTTCAGACAAAAGAGGAGCCTCGCCCTACCAAAAAAACAGCGCCGGTCGGGTGACCGGCGCTAACAAAACTTCGGACGAGTTAATCGTCTTGCCGTTAGCTATTCCCCGTTTTTCGCGGCGTGATCGCCTTCTTTGATGGCGTCCGCTTCGCTCATGTACTTACCTTGCTTGGTCTTACCATAGAACCGGGAACCGGCCTTGTGGTAGACATGTGAGTCGGTATTAACCCAGACTTGACCGTTGCCAGGAGTACCTGGGTTGCTGGCTGCCGGAGCTTGCGGCTGGTTTGCAACCGGCGCCGGAGTCGGGCTGGCGTGCAAGAAACCAAACATCGAGTGCTTTGCGGTTGCGGATGGCGCCGGCGTGGCAGCCGGCGCAGCCGGAGCAGGAGTGGTCGCAGGAGAGGCAGCCGCAGTGGCTTCCTTCCTGGACCGTTTCTTAGGAGTCGCACTTGCCGCAGGGGTGGCATTGGTTACGGCGGCCGCCGGACTGGGGCTGGTACTGGCTTTGTGCGACCGCTTCTTTGGACTAGCCGAAGCGGCCGGACTTGGAGTTGCGTTTTGGGAGTACGCCAGCGGCGTGGCCGCGATAGCTAATAGGGCGAGGAGGCAGAGAAACGTGCGCATAAAACACCTCTTGTACCTTGATTTGATGCCGCTCGGCAATCCTGGAAGTGTTAAAAAGGGGGAATTTAGGGGGGTGTGCCGGCCTGGAGGGCGTCGATAAAAGCCCCAGGGTACCCAGGGGTCGGTAGGGCGAAAACCCGACTTCGCAAAGCCTACGTCGCGGCCAACCTTTAGGCGTGACACGATGCAGAACAGGCCGCGCCAAAGCGTAGCGGCGGCGGGTCTCGGCGCGCCATGAGGGAAACGGCGAAAGGGCGCACCGGCGAATCGGCTAAGAGATGGATGAGACGGGCGGGCGTTGGGCCTGTTCGCCGTGTCGCTCTCGGCGCCCCGAGATTTTACGCCCTTTCGCCCCTTCGCCGTCTCGCCGTTTCGCTTACTATCGGCCTTGGTCTCGAATCAAATTCGACGCCACCGCGAAATCCTGCTGTGACCAGCCTTTGCCATCGGCTTCAGCAAAGAGGCGGTTGACCGTTTCAGCCAGAGGGAGCTGTACCCCGAGGCTTTTGGCCAGATCCAGCGCCAGGCGCGAATCTTTGAACATATTCATCAGCGAAAAATTGGGGTCAAAGTCTCGGGCGATGATCGCTTTGAGCTTGAAATCACTGACCCCTGAACGGCACGCATTGTTCTCGATAGCGGCGACTAATTCTGCCGAATCGATGCCGGCGCGTTCTGTTATGGTGAGGGCCTCCGTCAATGCTTGCACGATGGCAGCTGTAACCATGTTAGTTGCAATCTTAATGAGGCTAGCATCTCCAAACCGGCTGAAGTAAACGAGCGTTTTGCGCGAAGCTTCCAGCACAGGTTCTGCCCGCTCCAGGTCAACCTTGTCGCCTGCCAGATAATACACAATTTGACCATTCTCCGCGGCTCCTTTGCTTCCGGTGAAAGGCGCATCGACCAGGTGTGCGCCGGTTGACGCCACTGCCTCTTTTGCTTTGCGCACGGTCTCTGGCGAGATCGTCGAATGAATCAAGAGAAGATGATCTGCTGTTAATGCGGGGCGAAGCGCCGCCAGCGTTTCCAGAACCGCGGCGTCGTTGGAAACAAAGATTTGAATGATCTGCGCAGCCTTCGCCACCTCAGCCGGTGAACTCACGAAATTTAGTTCAGGTTTCGGCGTCCGATTCCATACATAAACGTCGAACCCTTTCTTCCGCAGATTTTTGGTGACCCGCGACCCGATGATCCCGAGCCCAATTACGCCAACTCGAATTGGAGTACTCATAGTCGAAACCTACGTGGCCTAATGAGCGTTTCTAGCGATCTTTAGGGTCGGTTGGCGGTAATCCGTTGGGGTATGTGGAGTGCCCAATCGTCGTCGTCCTCGTCCGCGAAAGAGCGTGGGTCGATGCGACGTGCGATCGCCCAGCGTTTGGAGGGGAGCCGCTTTGGCGCGTATCACAGGACCTCGCAATATTTGTTTCAGGCTCCGTTCGGACCAAAGAATGTTGCAACGGGCGGCTCCCGGGAATAGCCCAGCGCCATGAATTTACCCATGGATTCCGATTGGTTCAGACACGAACTATCGAGCTGGGATCCGATGGGTCCTTCCCGGGAGCCGCCTGTTTTCGCGCGTTCCGGCTGGACTAGCGTTGGGGCGAAAGTTGCGAGAGGAACAATATGCACGCCAAAGCGGCTCCCCTCCAGGCGCTGGGCGACCGCACATCGCATCGACCCGCCAAACCGCGATCGAGGACGAGGATGCGTCGCTTAGCGATGGCATGTTTCCCTTGCGAAGAGCACGATTTCTTGCGAATTGCGCGCATCCATTGTGAGAGTGATTCTCATAAGGGAGCGAGCCCTTGTGCCGCTGCGGAGCCCGTGTTTTTCTTTATTTGTTAGTTTGAAAGTTGGAGTTAGGGACTGGCGGCCTGAGACGGGAAATTGCGCGGAATGAGATGCGCGGGGCGAAGTGGCTTCGACTAAAATCGAGGGGACTTCAGTGACAGGACGTCGGTAGGGATTCAATCTTGCAAGGAAGTATCAATGCAGCGCAAACCAGACCGTTTGTCCCCGCCGTGTTCTACGGCTTCTGAAGAAATAGGTTCCTCCAGGCGTCGTTTTATTTCTCAGCTAGCAGCCTTATCTGCCGGGTTGAGCGTGGTAACGCCGATGTCCCGTGGAGTTAGTGAGACTACCGAGCCAGCCCGAGGACCGGATCAAGGTCCGGAACAAGATACTCTTGTCGACATCACACTTCGGATAAATGGGGCCACTCGAAAACTGCGGGTGGATCCACGAGTGACACTGCTAGATGCGCTACGGGAGCGGCTAGACCTCCCGGGCACTAAGAAAGGCTGTGACCAAGGTGCGTGCGGCGCTTGTACTGTGTTAGTAGATGGTACCAGGGTGGTTTCCTGCCTAACGCTCGCGGTGATGTCTCAAGGAAAAGAGATCACTACCATCGAGGGCTTGGCTAAGGGTGACGAATTGCATCCGGTTCAAGCTGCGTTTGTTACCTGTGACGGATTTCAGTGTGGATATTGCACACCCGGCCAAATCATGTCGGCCGTCGGATGCATTCGGGAAGGCCATATTAAGACAGACGCCGAGATCCGGGAGTTCATGTCCGGGAACATTTGTCGATGTGGCGCTTATCCGAACATCGTCGATGCCATCAAGCTGGCGGCGGCCAACGGAAAGGGGGCTGCTTAGTCATGAAAGCTTTTGCCTACAAAATGGCGGGATCGACCCAGGAAGCGATTTCTACCGGAACACAAACTGCCTTTATCGCCGGCGGTACCAATCTCGTCGATCTCATGAAGATCGATGTGATGGACCCGAAGCAGCTGGTCGATATCAACCAGTTGCCGATGCGAGGTATCACCCTCGACGCCGCTGGGTTAAGGATCGGGGCTTTGGAGAAAATGGCTTACGTTGCCGAGCAGCCTGAAGTTGTGGAGCATTTTCCAGTCGTCTCGCAAGCTCTCTTGAAAAGCGCGTCGGCCCAGCTTCGGAACATGGCGTCGATTGGCGGGAACCTTATGCAGCGGACCCGTTGCGCCTATTTCCGCGATGTGGATATGCCTTGCAACAAGCGCGTTCCGGGCAGCGGTTGCCCGGCGTTTTCTGGGGAGAACCGGATGCATGCCATTCTGGGGGTTGGTAACGCTTGTTGCGCGACGCATCCAAGCGATTTAGCTGTGGCGTTAGTGGCTCTGGACGCGAGCATCAAACTGCAGGGACCCAAAGGAACTAGATCGATCAAGCTGGACGATTTTTATCTGTTGCCGGGTGATACCCCCGATCGCGAACATGACATCGAACCGGGAGAGCTCATCACGGAGGTCACTGTCCCGTACACGGGTTGGTACCAGCGTTCCGCCTATCTCAAGATTCGAGACCGCGAGTCCTACGAATTCGCGCTTTGCTCGGCAGCTATTGCGCTCGATCTCGACGGCCAAACCATTCGGGACGCGCGAGTTGCCGCCGGCGGCGTCGGGACCAAACCCTGGCTGCTACCGGAGGTGGCGCAGGCGCTCATCGGAAAGCAAGCCGGCCAAGATACCTTCCAGCGTGCCGCGGAGGTCGCCAGCAAGGGAACGCGGCCGCTGGGTCAAAACGCGTTCAAAGTAACTTTGCTTAAACGGACGCTAACGCGTGCGCTGATACAGGTAGGAGGTGCAGCCTGAGTATGGAAAAGAATTTTTCTACCAGCTCTGTTGATCGAGTTGACGGTAAATTGAAGGTGACGGGCCGCGCGCTTTACCCGGCGGATCACGCGGTGCCGAACGTTTGTTACGGGTATCTTCTGCAGAGCTCGATTGCCAAAGGCCGAATTCAGTCGATGGACGTTACGGCGGCTCAGAATAGCCCCGGCGTATTGGCGGTTTTTACGCCCTTTAATCCGGTGAAGATCTATGCGCCACTCACGGGTAGCGATGAAGGCGCGAACTCGGGCGATTTCCTTCCGCTTCTCCAAAACACGGTGGTTTCTTATTTTGGTCAAACGATTGGACTAGTTGTGGCGGAGAGCTTTGAAGCAGCCAGAGATGCAGCTCGGCTGGTAAAGACCCTTTACCAGACTCAGCCCGCGGTGGTTGACATGCAAGCGGGTATGGACAAAGCGTATGCGCCGAAATCCGTAGCCGGTATGGACGCGACCGTAGCGATTCTGGATGAGGGAGTGTCGTCTATCGATGAGGTGTTTCGAAAAGCGGAGGTCCTGGTTTCAGCGACCTACAACAGCCCGATCGAAAATCATAACCCGATGGAGCCGCATGCAACCCTCGCGGTATGGAATGGTGATCGGTTAACGATCTATGATGCGACTCAGTGGGTTCAGGGACAACAGCGGAATCTCGCAGCAGTATTGGGCATTGATGAGGCGGATGTGCGTGTGCTCTGTCCGTTCGTCGGAGGCGCTTTCGGTTGCAAAGGCTCAATGTGGATGCACTCGCCGCTGACCGCGGCTGCGGCCCGGGTATTGAACCGGCCGGTGAAAACGGTACTGACGCGAGAGCAGATGTTTACGTCGGTCGGCCATCGGCCCTCGGTCAGACAAATCGTGACTTTAGGCTCGAGCAAACAGGGGACTCTAACAGCGCTTAAGCACGAAGCGTATTCGTCGAGCTCGCGGGTGAAGTTCTTCGCGGAGGTCGCCGCTCATCGAACATCATTAGCTTTGTACAAATCGCCGAATATCCTGGTGAGCCATCAGATCGTCCCACTCGACTATGCGCCGGGCACCTTTATGCGTGCTCCGGGAGTCGCACCCGGCATGTTCGCCTTGGAATCGGCGATGGACGAGCTCGCGATTAAGCTTGGCCTGGATCCGCTTGAGCTTCGTCTCCGAAATTACGCGACCGTCGACCCCGTTGAGAAGTTGCCCTGGTCATCGAAGCATTTGGACGAATGTTACCGAGTAGGCGCAGACAAGTTCGGCTGGTCACGACGAAATCCGCAGCCTCGGTCGATGCGGGACGGCGATTGGCTAGTTGGCCAAGGAATGGCCACTGCTCTTTACCCCGCACACCGAAGGCGTGCTGAAGTAAAGATCCGGTTTGAAAGCGATGGGAACGTCAGCGTGTCCAGCGCAACGCATGATCTTGGGACTGGTATGTACACGGTCTTGGCCGTCGTTGCTTCGGAGGAGCTTGGCATCCCGATAGAACGGATACGACCCTACCTCGGCGATTCGGCATTAACGATCTCTCCGGGAGCGGGTGGTTCGACTTCGACCGCGAGCGTTTCACCCGCCGTGTTGCCTGCGATTGAAGCGGCCAAGAAAAAGCTGATCAGCGTCGCGATCAATGGTCCCAAGTCGCCGCTCTTTGGCCTGAAAGCGGATCAGGTTTCTTATTATAACGGCGTCCTGCGTGCAGGCGACAAATCGGTTCCTTTCGAAACCGTCTTGTCGGCGTTGGATCGTTCCGCCGTAGAAGGCACCGGAAGCGCGTCTCCGGGTGAAGAAGAACATCAGTACGGTTTTCTTTCGTTCGGAGCACAATTCTGCGAGGTCCGCGTGAACGAATGGACTGGCGAAGCCCGAGTCAGCCGTTTCACCAGTGTCATGGACGCCGGCGCCATTGTTAGTCAGAAGACCGCGCGTAGTCAGGTAATTGGCGGCATCGTATTCGGCATCGGGATGGGATTGCTCGAGGCGACAAAAGTCGATCGCAACAACGGTTGCATCACTAATCGCAACCTGGCCGAGTATTTGGTGCCAACCAACGCCGACATTCCTCACATCGACGTCGAGTTCCTCAATTTTCCGGACACGACCTTCAATCCGCTCGGCGTCCGGGGGATTGGCGAAATCGGGATCGCGGGAGTGCCGGCAGCAATCGCTAACGCGATCTATAACGCCACCGGGATCCGGGTCAGAGATTTGCCCATCACGCCTGAGAGCCTGCTGGTGGAGCAGAAGGGACTGGTGTAGGCGTGTGGGCGATTGGGCGATTGGGCGAAAGGGCGCACCGGCGAATGGGCGAAACGGGGCCGGTAGGGCGAAAATCTCGGCGCGCCCATGACACGCCATTTCTATCGATGCCTACGCGCCGGATTTGAGCCATGCGTACGCGCTGCCACATCGAGCACGTCATCGTTCTCAGGACCATCGAAGCCAGGGAGGTAGGAACCCCACGACGCGGCTCAAATCCGGCGCGTATACACCTGATCTGAATGGTCCGTCCATGGCGCGCCGAGATTTTCGCCCTACCGCCTCGCCTTACCTCCGTTGCGGCGTTCTTCCGGAACGCAGCGCCGGGCTCCCCGGAGAACGCGGAGGTGCCTGCGGCATCTGATCCTCAACGATCTTGGCGTGTGACGGCTCACCGTCCGCCGGTTTGACCGTCTCAACTTCGCCGCCGCGCTTGCGTACTATTTTAGCAGCCACAGTGAAACACATGGTCCGGTAGGGGTTGAGCCCGTCGTCAACAAGGACTAGCCGCTTACCCCTAAGATCTTTGCGGCCTCCTTTTTTTTCGGGAGGGAGACCAAGGTTTTGTAGCATTGACTCGGCGTGCGTCTGAGCGCGTTTCCAGGACATATCAGTGGCCCGGAAACTAGGACTACTGGGCGGCTGTCGCCAGAAAAAACTCCGTTCAAGCCGCGCTTGGCGCCGGACCGAGGGCCCGTACGGGTACGCTTCGAGCTTTCCAGTATTCCAATGACAGGCCGACCACAAATGCGATCAGGACCTGAATGAACAACAGGAAGGTTGCAAAGGCGTCCACCGAGTGATGCCGCACGCTGATCCAGCCAATCACAAAGATCGATAAGCAGACTTCGGTGGAGAAGATCGGCAGCATGTTTTGACCCACGGCGCTGAGAGGCCGCAAGTACTCTCTCCACCGGCGCAGGTACGGCAGGGCCTTAGCTGCAAACCAAGCCACTAAGAAGAAGTCGAGCAGTCGCAGGGGGCCGAGGTGCCACTTGTCGAGAAACCAGAACGTGCCACTCGCATCCACATTGAAATAGGCACAGGTCCATCGGCTGAGCGTAAATCCGATCGTGATCACAAGTAGGACGGTCTCGGTGCGTCGCGAGAAGCGGAGAATGGGTTTCTCCTGCTGAAGCGAGCGCCCAAACATCAACCCGGTGACCCAAAGAAATTGCCAGGAAAAAAGATCAAATGGCCCAATTTGGACAAAGGCCAGGTCCCGGATCGGCGCCGTCAGGAACTCCCGCATATTAAACTGTGAGAGTGCCCAGACACCCAGGCTAGTCGCGAACACCGCTCTCCAGCTGAACCGGTCTGCCACCCAAAACGCCAGCGGTGTGAGCAGTGAAAAAATGACGTACATCGGCAAAATATCGAGCAACGGCGGTTGGAACAACAACGCTACGGACCCCGCCACTGCGAACGTCGGCGAATCAAAGAATTTATTGAGGATGTAGCGAATACCGGGCACCTCCGCCAAAAAGAGGCTCCCGACCGCGAACACGACAAACAACGTTATCAAATGCGCCCGGTAGATGCGTAGCGCTCGCTGCAGAGTAGCGGCTCGCGCAGCGGCGAAGCCTGACTTTTCTCTGCGCTTTTGGAAGATCAAGCCTGCCAAGAGCGCCGAAATAAAAACGAAAGGCTCGGCCGTGGAAAAGAATCCGACCGCCTGGTCCGTGATCGCGCGTAGCGGGGTAGGCGAATGGTTAACCACCATCATCAGCAGCAGAAAACCCCGCAGAACGTCTAGTTCTACCATTCGCTTCATAACAATCAGAAGTATTGAGATAGGCAGGACTTGTGCCATTCCGGCAGAGCTGATTCTTCCCCGTAACTCATGCCTTGAATTGTCCAGTCAGGTTGTAAATATCCTTCTTTCGATTGCGTTTTGCCACCCGCAGTTCGGCTGCCCAGTACTCCACTGCTGACGCAGAAACCCGCGTTGGGTCACAAAAGAGTTATGATTTGCGGTTCACAGTTTGCGGTTGCCAGTAATGCGTCCAGGACGCAAGAAGCGAATATAGCACACGGTGGCATTGAACCTATAAGACTTTAGGATTACAGCGACGTTCACCAGAAAGGGTGAATGGCCCGAGGCTGACCGTGAACGGCCAAAGGCTAACTGCAAACCGCAAACTGCCAGCCCTGAACCCTTACTGCGTGGCCAGGTGTTTGGCGAAGTCGTCGCGCAGGAACTGGGCAATATCGCGCCGCAGGATCTGGTAGCCGTCGGTGCTGAGATGGAGCTGGTCGTTTCGGAAGAGCTTGATCAGAGGCTTCTTATCCGGCCCAAGTAAATCCGAATAGAGATCGATAAAATCGCAGCCAGGTTGTTGACTAATAAACTCGCGGACCAAAGCATTATACCGTTGGATGCTGGCCAGAAAACGCATTCGAGCGGGACACGCCTTTACTGACACAAAAGCAATGAACGGCTTCTGAGAACTATCAGCACCGTCACGTAGAATATGAAAGAGTTGGCAGAACGAATCGAATGCTTGTTCGGCCGATATCCCCAACGCCAGATCGTTGTCGCCGGCATAGAGGACCACGGCGGAAGGTTTGAGAGGTAGGATTAGGCGCGGCGCGAAGGTAACACAGTCGGCAATGCAGGCTCCGCCGAACCCGCAGTTCAGCACTTCATAAGACCGAAAGTCTTGTTCCAGGGATTTCCAGAGGCGAAACGAAGAACTGCCATAAAAAACGATTGGGCCTGGGGGCGGATCAAAGATGTTCGCCTCCAACCGCTCGATCTCTCTCTCGAATCGGCTGCTATCGATCTGAGACTCAGACCATGTGTTACTTTCCTGACCGAGTAGGCGTCCTGCCCAAAGGAAAGTCAGTACGAGCAGGCCGGCGCTGCCTCCAAATACGAGGCTTCGTCGAAAAAGGCTTTGTTTTGAGGGGACCTGGCGAACCATCGTTTCGTTTTCCGCGTACTCCACTGCATGCCGGTTTTGCCAGCAGGCAACACGTAGCAAGCGGAACCGCCCCCTTTTATAAGGGCAGACTTCTTCGCATGCAAGCGGACGCTGAACACAATTAATCGGCTATTTTCGCGCAGCGAGCGGTCGATGTGCAGGAGTCACCGCGCCTCGAGTCTTTGAGCGATCGCATCCACGACCTTTCGCTCAAGAACGCCTTTGCTTTGGAGCGGCAAATTTCAGCCTTGCCGTATTGGAACCCCAATTCATCCGGCGATTCGGCGTAAGCGGCGAGCTCGGTTAGCGGATGAGTCACGTCTCCGAGCGGCCACAGTCATCAGCGTGCGTGTCATGCTGCCGGTCTTACAAGAAATCGGACGGATTGGCGAAGGCGAACTGGTCAGTAAGCAGTAAGCAGTGCAGGAGCCAGGAGGTGGCGGGCCGGTAGGGCGAAAATCTCGGCGCGCCCGGGATGGACCACTTCTCTCGACGTTTACGCGCCGGATTTGAGCCAGGCGTGCGCGTTTCAACATCCAGGACAGCGTCGTTCCAGGACCATCGAGGCCAGCGAGATGGCAACTCCACCGTGCGGCTCAAATCCGGCGCGTATATGCGTGATCTCAATGGTCCGTCCGGGGCGCGCCGAGATTTTCGCCCTACCGGCCGCCTCCTCCTAGCTGCTAGCTCCTAAACTGGTTACTGTTTTACTGATCACTGATTACTGACTTTATTTGACGCTATGAAAGCCGCTGTCCTGCAGGAGATGGGCCGCTCACGACCCTACATTGACTCAAAGCCGTTGATCATTGAAGAAGTCGATTTGGAACCTCCTGGGCCAGGTGAATTGCTTCTGCGGATTAAGGCCACCGGGCTCTGTCATTCGGATTTGTCAGTGATAAACGGAGATCGGCCGCGGCCGGTCCCGATGGTGATCGGACACGAGGCGGCGGGTGAGGTCGTTGAGTGTGGTGATGGAGTCACCGATTTACGGCCAGGGGATCAGGTGGTTCTGGCGTTTGTCCCGTCGTGCGGGGCATGCGTTCCCTGTATGGAAGGGCGTCCCGGATTGTGTGAACCGGCCGCAAAAGCGAACGTGGCGGGCACCCTCCTGTCTGGCGCCAAACGGATCTCCCGACATAAGGAACCGCTTTATCATCATTTAGGTGTCTCAGCGTTTGCCGAGTACGCAGTCGTTTCGCGCCGTTCCGCCGTGAAGGTAGACAATACCCTGCCGGCTCGGGAAGCCGCTCTCTTCGGTTGTGCGGTAATGACGGGCGTCGGCGCGGTCGTCAACACTGCGAAAGTGCCGGCTGGTTGCAACGTGGCGGTGGTTGGTCTTGGCGGGGTCGGATTATGCGCGTTATTGGCTGCTAATGCGGTAGGGGCCGCCGATATTGTCGCGATCGATACCAATCCGGAAAAGCTTACCGTCGCCGCGAAACTAGGAGCGACCCGCACGGTTTTGGTGGGTCCCGATACAGTTAATGAGGTCCGCGACTTAACCCGGGGCGGGGTGGACTTCTCTTTTGAAATGGCGAGTTCGGTGCCTGCCTTGAAGCTCGCTTATGAGGTCACGCGAAGGGGCGGTACAACGGTGACTGCGAGCCTGCCGCATCCGACACAGCAATTGTCGATTTCGCCAGCCCAATTAGTGGCTGAAGAACGGACTTTGAAAGGGAGTTATGTGGGTTCCTGTGTGCCGGCTCGCGATATCCCAAGGTATATCGCTCTTTATCAGCAAGGAAAATTACCGATCGATAAATTATTGAGCGAGACCGTCGGCTTGGAAGAGCTGAATGAAGCGTTCGACCGTCTGGCAGAGGGTAAGTCCATACGGCAGGTGATGTGCTTCGCTTGATTAGTGAGAAGTGATTGGTGAGAAGTGAGAGGTTGTCCAGGGCGAAACTAGTCAGTGGTAAGACCTAAGCGCAGTATCTCTGATGACGAATAGGACCTATGGGACCTATACGACCTATAGGTTGGCAAAGCCGCGATACGCCGCCAGGGGCTACCAATCACCAATCACCAATCACCAATCACTTCTCACCGCGGAGCGGCCTCACCGCGCAGCGTGAGCTCCCACGTCTCCGATGTCACCCGGGGCCCGAAATCCTCGTTACTGTAGGCGCCGATTAGTTTGAAACCGGCTTTCTTATAGATTGCTCGAGCGGCAGTAAGGACGTCCTGGGTCCAGAGCATGATCTTCTTGTAGCCTGTTTCCCGCGAAAAACGGATGCATTCTTCGACCAAACGTTTGCCGATGCCAAGGCCGCGAGCGGATGGTTCAACCAGCAGGAGCCGCAACTGGGCGACTCGTTTGGATTTTCTGACGAGCATGACGCAGCCGAGGATTTCGCCGGATCGTTCCGCTACCCAGCAGCGTTCGCAGGTCGGGTCGTAGTTCTTAAGAAAGGCGGCTGCGATCTCCATCACCAACTCTTCAAAGCCTTGGTGCCAGCCGTACTCTTGGCTGTAGAGAACAGCGTGCCGATAAACAATCCAGGCTAGGTCACCCGTACGATGGGTCCGGATAACATAAGGCTCGCTTGCTGGCGGCGGATCTCCGAGTGTGGATTGGATCCGGGACATGGCTTGCAAGACCCCGGCTAGCTGAGGATCGGTTAACCGCGCAAGCAGCGCACCGGCTTGGTCCTCAGAGCGCGAATCCAGGGCGCTAACCGTTTTTTTCCCTTTGGCCGTCACTTGAATCACGCGTTGGCGGGCGTCTTGCTCTGCCGGAGATCTCTTAATGAGCTCTTGTTCCTGAAGTTTGGCGAGAATGCGGCTGAGATAGCCCATATCGAATCCGAGGCTGGCACTGATCTCGCTAGCGGTGGTTTCCTCCCGCTGGGCTAACTCGTACAGGACGCGCGCCTCGGCCAAAGAAAACGGGCTTTGGAGATAGCTGTTTTCGAGGACGCCTATTTTCTGAGTGTAGAAACGGTTAAATCGGCGAAATGCAGCGATGCGGGAGTCGGCTGGCGAAAGAGTAGGCGCTGGTGCAATCATGGCGATAAAGTAAATATAGTTGATAGAGTCAACTAAATAGTTGACTAAGTCAAATAATTGAGAAGACCGCCTGCTCGTTTCGAAGGAGCTAGGAGGCCGGTAGGGGCGCGCCACGGGCTCGTAATCGTCCTCGTCCTCGTCCTCGAGACGTGTGTTTTATGTGGGTATTTTCGAGTTACCGACGAAACTTGATCCTCGCGAATACGTCTCGGTTTGTCACATCGGTGCTCCTAGCGCGCGCCTTATCGAGAACGAGGACGACGACGAGGACGAGAACGATTTCTAAAGCGCCTCTCCTCGCTCCTAGATCCTAGCTTCTAGCTCCTCCGGACGAGCAGGCGCTGGTGCCGGTTCAGGCTGCAAAGTTAACTGCGGCACCAATTTGCCGGTGCGACCTTGGAGATAGACCAGGAAGTAAAAGAGCTTCATCACCAATTTTTCCTGGATCGTCCGTGGTGGGTTACCTCCTAGAACTGAGTTCACTATCGGCACCATGTTCAACATTTCCCGCGGATGGAGAAAGATCTCGATGAACTCTTTGGTGTACCAAGCCGAAGTTAGCTTCAGGTATGAACCCAAGCGTTTTTGCACTGCGCGATCGTACCGGCGATAGGCAGCGCTTTTCTTCCCCGGATCGTTTAGCACGGTATTGATGGTCTCACCGGCTTTCTCGCCGGAATAAATGGCGATGTAGATGCCACTGCTGAAAACCGGGTCCAGGAAGCCCGCGGCATCTCCGGCCAAAAGCCAACGGTTTCCCGTGAGCTGGCTTACCGCATAGGAGAAATCCGCCGTCGCAAACACCGGCATGTAGCGGGTCGTATTTTCTACCCATTTCCGCACCTCGGGTTGCTCTTCGATGGTTCGATTAAGAGCGTCCTCCGGGGAAAGTTTGAGCCGGTTGAATTTCTCTAAGTCCATCACCACGCCAACGCTGATTTTTCCGTCGGCGATCGGGATGACCCAAAACCAGCCTTCGGCGCCTCGGATCATGCGGGTGTAGGCGTCCTCCGGGTCGTTCGATTTTGTGCTCCGTTGATAGTAAGAAAAAACAGAGAACTTCTTCAGATGAGGGAAAGGTTGCTTGAGGCGAAACCGGTTAGCGAGCAAGCTGCTTCTCCCAGTGCAGTCGATCACGTAAGAAGCGTGAGTGGGTGCCGGATTATCCTTACATTGGAGGGTCGCGCCTTCGGGGGTGAACTCGACCGACTCTACCCTGGTCTCTTCCCTGACTTCGCAGCCTAAGCTCTGGGCGTGCCTGAGCAGGATATCGTCGAAAGTCATCCGATCGATCTGATAGGCCGTTTTCCAGCGCGGATTGAGCGCGTTACGGAAGAAGAACTTTGCCCGGGCGCCGCCACAAGCTGAAACGATCTCACCGCCGTGCTTGGTGAGAAAACCGGCTTGGTCAATCTTCTCTTTGACCCCGATCCTTTGCAGTGTCTCTAAGCTGGCTGGAATGGTGGATTCGCCAACCTGAAATCTGGGAAATTTTTCCCGCTCAAAAATGACGACGGTACGTCCGTGTCGAGCCAGCACTGACCCGGCGACACTCCCAGCCGGACCTCCTCCAATAATTGCGACATCAAAATGAGAAGACATTCTCGCGAGAAAATAGAGGAGGAGAGGGCGGCAGTCGAATAAAGTAATCAGTAATCAGTAATCAGAATCAGTAATCACTAATCGGTGATTGGTGATTGGTGATTGGTGATTGGTGGCGGGACGTGGTCGAAGGTTCACGGTGATATCGGCGTTGATGGCGTTCTCTATCAGCGATACATAGGTCACATCAGTCCCATTAAGCCTGCCGCGCCGTAGGCTTGGCGGAGGCGGGTCCCATCCGGGCCAGACCTGCGAGTCTAGTTTTACACATAATGTCCCGATTCCAGTGAGTTGTTCGTCGTCTCCGTGAAAGGACTGTGGGTCCAACAGACAGAGAAACCAGAATACTTATGCAAAAAAAGATCATTCCATTTTTGTGGTTCGATGACCAAGCCGAACAGGCAGCGAATTTTTATGTCTCAATTTTCAAGAACTCCAAGGTGTTGAGTATCAATTATTACCCAAAGGAATCCGGCGGAAAAGAAGGGAGGGTAATGACCGTGAAGTTTGTGCTCGATGGCGAAGAATTCGTGGCCTTGAACGGCGGACCGCACTTCAGTTTTACCGAGGCCATCTCGTTTTGGGTCAAGTGTGATACCCAGGAGGAGATAGATTATTTTTGGGAAAAGTTGTCCGAAGGGGGGGAGACAAGTGAGTGTGGCTGGCTAAAGGACAGATACGGGCTGTCTTGGCAGATCGTTCCTTCCTCGATTGAAGAATTAATTTCAGAAGAAGATCCAGCGCGAAAGGACAGAGTGCTGAAAGCAGTGTGGCAGATGCAGAAGCTGGATATTGCCACGCTGGATAAGGCGTACCGCGGGGAGTGAGGGAAGTGATTGAGCGAGTGAGTCGTGCGAAAGGTCGGTGAGCGGTAGAGCGGTAGGCAGTTCGACCAAGGCTGAACGGCCGAGGGAGCCGCCGTACTACTGTACTACTGTACTGCTTACCGCTTACCGCTTACCGCCCTTCGACCACGCCCTTAGGTAGTCAAACCAGCTCCCGCTCTGCTGCCTGCAAGAACGGTGCAATCTCCGTTAACCAGGTCGCCGAAGGTGGCAAAATCGACTTGCTGTTGGCCATCGCTCAAGGCTTCAGCGGGGTTAGGATGGACCTCGATTAGGAGGCCGTCTGCGCCCACCGCGACGGCGCCGCGACATAGCACCTTTACTAAGTCCGCCCGTCCACAGCCCTGGCTGGGGTCAACGATGACGGGAAGATGAGATTCTTTTTTGGCAACGGCGACGGCGGAAAGATCAAGAGTGTTACGAGTATAGGTTTCGAATGTCCGTATACCTCGCTCGCAAAGGAGGACGCGAGAATTGCCGTTTGCCAGCAGGTATTCGGCGGCAAGCATCCATTCTTCAATTCTCTGGTTCATGCCGCGTTTCAAGAGCACCGGTTTCTGGGACCGAGCACACTCGATCAGGAGCTGGAAATTTTGAGCGTTACGGGCGCCGATTTGGAGGATATCAGCGACTTCTGCCACGTGTTCAACGTCCCGTTCGCTAAGGACTTCAGTGATGATCTTGAGTCCGGTTTCCCGGCGAGCCACGTCCAAGATGCGCAGACCCTCCTTACCTAATCCCTGGAATTCATAAGGCGAGGTTCGCGGTTTGTAGGCGCCGCCGCGCAGAATGCTGGCGCCGCGTTTGCGAACCGCCCGAGCGGTAGCCAATAGCTGGTCTTCGGACTCCACGCTGCAGGGGCCCGCCATTATCACGAAATTCTTTCCTCCAACTTTAATTCCGTCGACGTCGACCACGGTATCGGTTCCGGCTGATTCTCGGCTGACGAGTTTGTAACGTTTTTGGACTCGCAGCACACGCTCTACTTGAGTCAATGCGTTGAGCGATTCGAGTGTCTGATGAAAGCGTTCGTCGCCGATTGCCGCTACCACGGTTTGCAAAGCACCCCGGATCGGGTGGGGTGTATAACCCAGCTTTGCCACCTCCTCTATAACGTCCTGGATCTCTTTCTCGGTCGAATGCGGCTTAAGGATAACAATCATGCGGAACCGAGCTCTTAGCACGAGAGCCCGGTTGTGAGAAGTGAGAAGTGATTGGTGAGACGTGAGAAGTGTGCTGGCGGTCACCTGGACGGTAGAGTGCTAGGAAACGGCAAGACTGATTAGTCCTAACCGCTTGCTTCGTGCTACCTCTCACTTCTCACTAATCACTTCTCACTTCTCACGCGTAAGCTCCCCTTGTGCTCCATCGCACACATCGGTATGATCCTTGCTCCCCCCTTCAAATTCTTATGAGCGATCCCATTACGGCTCCCCCAGTAGAAAAACCATCGACGAATCTCAGCAAGCGCCCCCGTTTCTTACCGGCCATTGGGTCGCGTGGCTACTATCTGCTGCTGGCGATAGTTGCCATATTCATCCTGGGCCCTCTGGGAGGTATCTCGGCGGCGTTCATGAATTTTTCGATCGGGTTTTTCGTGGGTGGCCAGGTTTTGGCGGGGATTCTCGGGAGTGCGGTGACGTTGGGATATGGGCCGGAGGGAAAGCATGGGGCCAACTATATCCAGACTATGGCGGCGTCGGTGGCTGGTATGTGCGGGATGGCAGTGCTGGCGCAGGCCATGACGTGGCTGGGCTTACCGCAACCACCAGCCTGGGAAATGGTGCTCTACTTTATGTGTATCGGGATGTTCGGCGTTGGTGTTGGAATGCTTTATACGCCGATCTTGGTTGATCGAATGCAGCTTATGTTCCCGTCCGGGTTCGCGGTTGCGAATATCCTGCGGGCGCTAACTGATCGCGAGCTGCTTAAGCGATCGGTCGCGAAATTGGGCGGCGGTATGGTCAGCGGCTATGTCATCGGGGTATCCTCGCTCAACCTCTCCTTTTTCACGCGTTTTGGTCTTTCCACCTCGGGTGTTGGCGTGCTGGAGAAAGCCGGTATTTCTGCGTCCACGCTAGGTGCCGGCATGATCGTTGGAGCGCGGATCGCAATTCCGGCGCTTGTGGTCGCGCTGATTGGAGTCTGGCAAACCCCTCATTTGGTGGCCATGGGTTGGCTTGGCCCGCATGATCCGTTTCGAAAAATCGGTTTCATTATCTCGCTGGGCACAATCTTGGGCGCCGCGATTATCGATATTACCCTCATTCTGATTCAGGCCGTGCGGCGGTTCATAGAAAAGAGCGGTGAAGCCGTGGCGCAGGAAGATTGGAAACGGGTCAACCAGGTCGGACTTTTAGTGTGGGTCTTGTTCTGGGGAATCGCCATTGTTGTGGTCGGTAGCCAGGTCTTGCATCAGCCCTGGTACTTTTTGGTGATCGCCGTCCTGCTCTCTTTTCTCTTTGTTCTCGTTAATGGTATTTCACTGGGGATTTCGGACTGGAACCCGATTTCCAGCGCCTTCGTACTGAGCATTTTTTTGATGGTAGCCTTGGGATTACGCGACCCTGGAGTCGGTCTATTGGCTGCTTCAATCGTTCTGATCGCCTGCAGCGAAGGGGGTGATATGCAGCAGGATCGATCGACCGGCTGGCGTCTTGGCACGAATCGGGTGCTACAGTTTCGCTACCAAGTTATTGGGATCGCGATGGGCGCGGTCCTGGCCGTTGTCTTAGCTAAGCTCTTCATGAGCGCTTACCCAATCCTGACTCAAGATCAGTATAGTAATCCGCATCTGCCGGGGGCTGAGAAGTGGCAATCTGCCATGACTTACAAGTTTGTTGGCGCCCTGAGAGGAATTACCACCTCGCAACCGTATGTGATGACCGCATTGTGGCTGGGGATTGGGCTTGGCCTTTTGATTCAGATCTGTCGCAAACTGATAAAGGGCAACGGTGGATACAAGCAGTTCGTGGACGGGTCACGTACTGGCAAAGTGACTGATTTTCTTTTGGATGCCGTCTTTTTATCGAGTCCTTATGCATCTTCCTTCGGTGGATTTGTCGAGATACCAACCGTCCTTTGGTGGACTGCCGGCGGTGTGATCTCTGCCCTTTACAATGGGTTAACGTCATTTCTCTCCGCTCGGCGGTCGGCCGCTTTGCGAGACAGTCAGGCTTCGGACGGTTCAAACGATATTCTAGGTGTCCCCGCCGCGTGTGCCACCACTGCAGCCCAGGGACTTCCGTCTGATATGAGTACCACTTCGCTCGTAGGAGGAGGCCTGATTGCAGGCGACTCGCTGGCCGCTCTAACCGTAGGCATTTACGGGCTACTTCACACCATCCTGTAGGGCTCGCCTTAGGCTCGCCCTGTGAGAGTGAGAGGTGAGACGTGAGAGGTGAGAAGTGATTCGTGATCGTTCGTGCTGGTACGCCAGGGAACGTCACAGCCATGTCCCATAGGCCACATAAGTCTCCGTCGCGCTGCCACCCCGGCGGACCCCACCAATCACTTCTCACCAATCACCTCTCACTTCTCACCAGGCGAGCCTAAGCGAGCCCCAGGGTTGCGGAGGACCCAATCTCGTTCTAGATCTGGGCGTGCAAGATTTTACGGCGGGTGGGATACACGCACTGCATGCAGCATTTGCGTCGTCCGGGGATGAAGAGTTCGATCGGCGTATCCGGGAGTTGTTGGTGGACTGGGGAGTCAAGGACTCGCCGGAGTTGATCGCAGAAATGATTGTGACGGCTTTGCGCATGGGCCGTGACGCTGTGCCGGTCGCTGATCTCAAGATGATCAATCGGTCTTTAAAAGAGCTGCGAGTAGCGTCGAAGGTTTTTGCTCCCTATCAGGGAGTGCGCAAGGTCGCCGTCTTTGGGTCTGCCCGGACCGCGCCCACCGCTCCCGAGTTTTTAGCGGCCGAAAAGTTTGCTTCGGCGATGCGAAGCGAGGGCTACATGATCGTCACTGGAGGTGGGGACGGGATCATGGGAGCGGCTCAGCGGGGTGCCGGGCGGGAGCACAGCTTTGGCCTGAATATTCGTTTACCGTTTGAACAGCGAGCAAACGAGATCATCGACGGCGACCCGAAACTTGTGAATTTTAACTACTTCTTTACCCGGAAACTCAACTTCCTGAAGGAAAGTCACGCGTTGGCGTTGTTCCCGGGCGGGTTCGGCACGATGGATGAAGGCTTCGAATGTCTGACGTTAATGCAGACTGGGAAATCCCGAATCATACCGATGGTCCTGGTTGATAAACCCGGAGGGGACTACTGGACGACATGGATTCATTTTCTTCAGGACCATCTCTTGAAGGAGGGTCTGGTTTCGGCGGATGATTTTCATCTGTTCAGCGTTACAGACGATGTGACCGTCGCACTGAAGGAAATCGTGGGGTTCTACCGGAATTTTCATTCCTACCGCTGGGTTGGTGAGCAGCTCGTGTTCCGGTTGCAGAAACCCCTTACCGATCAAGCAGTAGAACGCTTGAATCAGGAATTTGCCGATCTTTTTGAGAAACGTCCATTGGCGGTTACGACCCCGTTAAAACCGGAGAAGAACGAGCCGGATACTCTCCATATGCCAAGGCTAATCTGCGGTCCCCACCGCCGGAATTTCGGCCGGATGCGTCTGTTGATTGATGGAATTAATGCGGCCGCGGAGCGGTAATTTGTGACCCACTTTGCTGGGCCCTCTTTTGGTAGATGCCATGGTGTTGTCAGGCTGCCGGATCAACAGCAGCCTGACAAACAATGATTGAATACAAACTCAAGGCGGCACCGACCGCCGTAAGCCAGGAAAAGAACAGCCAAAAGGAAGCGAAGGCAAACCGGATCGTGCTGGGAGTCGATGCGCACCTAAAGAGCTATCAGGCGGCCCGCAAGATCGATAACGGGGCTGTGGGAGTAGCCCAGACATTCGGGAGCAAGGAAGCGTTGTTGCTTTACGTTGAGAAGCAGCGAGAGCAAGCCAAGGAAGTGGTGGTGGTCTACGAAGCCGGGCCGCTGGGGTACTCGCTGTATCGGCAGTTAAAGGCAAGCGGGATTGAGTGCCTGGTCTGTGCACCCCGCAGCGGAGAGCAGAAGAGGAAGCGGGGCAAGAACAACTCAATTGATGCGCGAACCTTAACCAGTGATCTGAGCAATTATCTCAATGGCAATGAGCAAGCGCTGCAACTGGTCAGAATACCGAGGGAGGCTCAAGAGCAGGCTCGAGTGGAAAGTCGCCAGCACGATGCGCTGGTGCAAGAACGCCAGCGCATCGGCGTCATGGGCAACTCCCTTTTGCTGAGCCAGGGCTACCAGAGCTGGAGCAATTGGTGGCGGCCCAAAGCTTTTGAGCACTTAAGCAAGGGGGTGGCGCCTTGGATTGTAAAACATCTTGGTCGCTGGGTTGGGATATTACGCGAGCTAGACCAGCAAATTGAGCAAGCCAAGGCAGAGCTAACCAAGCAGTACCAAGGCCCACGGCCAAAGGGGATGGGAGCTCCCAGCTTGGCGCAATTGAATGCTGAAGTACTGGATTGGAATCTTTACTCAACTGAACGCAAGATCGGCTGCTTAGCCGGGATGGTGCCCAGTGAATGGAGCAGCGGAGAGAGCCAACGCTTGGGTGCAATCACCAAAGTGGGACTACCGGCTCTGCGGCGCATCATCACCGAGATGGTCTGGCGGATGATCCTCTTCCAGCCCGAGTATAAAGCGGTGCAAAAATGGCGTGAGCTACTGGAGGGCTCTAACCGAGGACTGAAGAAAAAAGCCGTGGTGGCCATCGGCCGGCAACTGATCGTCGATATCTGGCGGCTACAAACCGGTCGTATTACTGCCCAGCAATTGGGTCTCATCATGATCGAGGGCTAAAACCATTTTAGAAGTGACCCGAAGACTCGGGTTTTAACTTGGGGCTCTGCCCCAAACCCCGGTTCGGGGGAAACAGGAGCAAGCTGGCGCCTCTAAAGAGGCCCCATGGTTAAGGGAGAAGCTGACACAGCACTAGACTAAACATTTTAACTCTGGACTTTGGAACGGCGCGCGCTCGTGCTCGCCCCTGGGCTTTAAAAGCCCGTTGGTAGATTGGGCGCGCTCGTTCCTCTTGAGCGATGCGTATAGAGCATCTTGCGCTGTCAAACCCTGACAGGCCGGATAGGAGGCTGCCTTGTCCCAATCGAGCTCGGAGACATGAGCCACAAGAGGAAACGTACCAACCGTCGCAAACCGGCTCGATCTCTGAACTAAAAATTTTGGCAACTACGTTGCTCTACAAAAGATGACAAACCGCTAAAAACACGCTGGGTAGCTTGACAACACCATAGGGGGGCGAGGCTCCCGAATGACCCTACGATCTTCGCGGAAGGTACGAAGGTTTCCCCTAGAAGACGTGTAACCGGGACGATAAGCGTGCCGAGCCGTGTCCCAGCGCTGGGTCCCGGCTCGGCCGATTATCGTCCTAGCTGTGCCTCTCTTCTGGCGCTGGCATTTAATCCTTCGCGAAAATCGCAAGGTCTTTCGGGAGCCTCGCCCCACCAAAAACGGGGCTGCAACCCGACCTAAGCGGCGCTACGGCCTGTCTGTTCGAGGATATAGTCGTGAATCGTGTTAACCGACGCTAACGCGACTCGAGCGACATCAGAGTTTGGCACTCCAACACCGAAGGCCTTTTCGATGCTGACGACCAGTTGCAAAGCGTCAATCGAGTCTAAGCCCAGGCCGTCCGGGCCAAAAAGGGGCAAGTCGTTAGCGATTTCTTCTTTTGGAGTTCGGAGCATAAGGTTTGTGATCAACATGTCCTTGATTTGCTCCTTAAGTTCTTCTGATGGCATAAATAGAGACGCGCCCGGATGGGACCGAATAGATTTGGCGGATTAAATCTTTATTCAAGCGTAAAGTTACCAAAGAAACCTCGGAAGAAGGATCAAAAAATGGCGGCCGCCAAGAAAGTTCGCCTGGACAAATTATTGGTTGATCTAGGTCATTTTGAATCCCGGGAACGGGCACAGCGATCGATACTGGCCGGTCGGGTTCTGGTGAACGAGCGAGTATCAGACAAGCCGGGGTTATTGGTTTTGCCGGAAGCCCCCATCCGGGTGGCCGAGCGCGAGCGTTACGTGAGTCGCGGGGGTCTTAAGTTGGAGGCGGCTCTTGATTTTTTTCAGATCGATCCGTTGGGGTGGCATTGTCTTGACGTTGGGGCTTCCACAGGTGGTTTCACGGATTGTCTCCTGCAGCGGGGGGCTGCCGACGTGGTGGCGGTAGACGTCGGGCACAATCAGCTGGCTTGGAAAATTCGTTCTGATCCGAGGGTAACTACCATCGAGGGAGCCAATGCCCGGTTTATTACCGGGGAGCAAGTTGGCGCTGGCTTCGATCTTGCCGTTGCTGATCTCTCTTTCATCTCCTTAACCCTGGTGTTAGATAACGTTCTAAAGCTCTTGCAGCGCAACGGCGAGGCCATCGTGCTTATTAAACCCCAGTTTGAATTGGACCCCCATCGAGTCGGTAAGGGCGGCATCGTCCGCGAGGAGGCTGATCGCCTAGCCGCAGTGTCGAAAATAAAGGAGTTTGTCGTACATCAATTGGCGCGAGAGTGGCGCGGAGTCATCCCTTCTCCGACTCTGGGTACGAAAGGGAACCAGGAATATTTAGCATGTCTTCGTTGACGTTAGGGTTATACGCGCATTGGCGAAAACCAGGAGCTGGAGACTCGCTGCAGGACCTCTATCAGTGTCTGCAAAAGGTCGGCATCAAGACCTTGATTGAGGAAAAATCGGCCGAGTTAATCGGTCTCAAGGGCCTGACTGTGGATCAGCTCCGTGACCAGGTCGACCTTTTCCTGACTATCGGCGGCGATGGCACCCTGCTTCGCTTGGTGCGCGATCTGCGCGGCAAAATGAAGCCGGTTATGGGGATTAATTTCGGGTCGCTCGGTTTTTTGACCGGTTTCGGCGGCCCTAGCTTTGCCGAAGCCGCTAAAGCTTTAGCGTCAGGCGACTACCGCACGGAAGAGCGCACGTTGTTGGAAGCAACTGTGCGTGGTCCGGGTGGGCAGATCGTTTCGCGACTCGGCCTAAACGACGTGGTTGTGAGCCGGGGCGACCGTTCTCGACTGGTGCAGATCGAAGTGACGATCGATCAAGTCTGTCTCACGGAGTACAATGCTGATGGCCTGATCGTAGCAACCTCCACCGGGTCAACCGCTTACTCACTTTCTGCCGGCGGCCCCATTGTGATACCGAACTCGGGTGTTTTCGTGGTGACGCCGATCTGCCCGCACGTACTAACAAACCGTTCCGTAGTGGTATCGAACCGTTCTACGATTCGATTGAAAGCCAGCCATCGAAGCGCTCAGCAACCGATTTCGCTGAGTATCGATGGTCAGGAGCCGATTCATTTTCATATCGGAGACGACGTAACCGTCAAAGCTGCCGACGTCACTTTACCCCTGGTGTTTCCGAGCAATTTCACCTTTGCCGGCGTGTTGCGCGCGAAACTGGGTTGGAGTGGAAGCGCCATATGAATCGGATCAGAGAGACATTGCTGCCCAAGCAAATCCTATTGGACGTCAATGCAACGACCCGAGAAGAGGCGATAAAGGAGGTTACCGATTCGTTGCGAGGCGATAATCGTATCGTCGACTGGCCGGGGTTTGTCGAAACCCTGGCGGAGTGCGCGCGCAGCCAAAAGGTCAATATCGGCCTTGGTTTGACCATCCCGCATAATCGCACCGATACTGTGACATCGATGGTGATGGCGTTCGGGCGTTTAGCTCAGCCCATCCGCCGCGGGCAAGCCAGCATTCGATTTGTCCTCGTGATCGGCATTCCGGAGACCATGGATGCGGATTACTTAAGGCTGGTCGGTGTTCTGATGAGGGCATTCCGGGAAAAAGAACTCCGCAAGACACTGGAGACCGCGGAGACGCCGGAGGAGGTGCTTTCGGCGTTTGAGAAAGGCGAAACGCGGCTGACCTGAGTTTAGGAGCTAGGAGCTAGAATCTAGGAGCTAGTAGGGGCGTCATGGCCTATCAACGACCGGCGCTAGCAACCGAATGTGCCTGTGGAGCGAGTCTCACGCCGGCTCCGCTGTGCACGATCGATCGCCCCTCCTAGCTCCTAGATTCTAGCTCCTAGCTCCTGAACTGATTACTGTTTTGCTGATTGCTGACTACTCTCTCTGACATGGCCCACGATCATCACCATTCCGAAGAAGGTGCCGACGCGCACAACCATGCTCCGGCTGATTTTGGTTGGCGCTTTATGGTCGGGGTCGTCTTGAACCTGGCGTTCGTCGTAATCGAAGCTGGGTTTGGGTTCGCGGTTAACTCTCTGGCCTTAGTGGCGGATGCGGGCCATAACCTGAGCGACGTGCTAGGACTGTCTCTAGCTTGGGGAGCATTCGCTTTGTCCAGGCGCGCACCGAGCGTTCGCCGAACCTACGGGATGCGACGGTCGTCGATCTTGGCGGCCCTTTTTAACGCACTGTTTCTCCTGTTCGCGATCGGCGCGATCGCTTGGGAGGCCATCCAACGATTTGGGCATCCAGAGCCGGTCTCTGGCTGGACCGTAGTGATTGTGGCGTTAAGTGGGATCGCGGTAAACGGTGTCACAGCGATGCTGTTCGCCGGCGGCCAGAAAGAGGATCTCAATGTGCGTGCCGCCTTTCTCCATATGGCGGCAGATACGGTTGTCTCTGCCGGAGTGGTTCTGGGTGGCCTCCTGATTTTAGCGACTCAGTGGTCTTGGATCGATCCAGTCTTGAGCCTAGCGATAACCGCCATCATTTTCTGGGGCACATGGGGGTTACTCCGAGAGTCAGTTGATCTCTCTTTAGATGCGGTCCCGGCTTCGATCGATCCAAAGAAAGTTAAGGCGTTCCTTGAGTCGTGGCCGGAAGTTGCCGAGGTACACGATCTGCATATTTGGCCGTTGAGTACGACCGAACCCGCGCTGACCGCTCATCTGGTAATGCCGAATCACGACTGTTCCGACGAAGAAATTCAAAGGATTTCTCAGGCGCTCGCCACAGAGTTCGGCATCCCGCATTCAACGCTGCAAATCGAGCGGGGCAGTGTGCCCTGTCCGTTCGCTTCGGAGAAAGCCTTGTAGTGGGGTAATCAGTTTAGGAGCTAGTGTCCTGTCCCATAAATAACGTGGCTTTCGTTGCGATCAAAATGGGCCGCCGGCAAGGCGGGAGGAGGGCGCATATCTAGATCGATACGTAACCGACGAGCAACGCAGCCGCCGGCCCATTCTCATCGCAACCCTCCGGGCCGTGGCCAGTTGGCTGTTTTTCCGCGTTGCTCGCTCGACCCGTATGAATCAGATATGGGCGCTTCGCTCGCGCCTTGAAAAACAGCCACCTGACCGACGGCGAAAGCCACGTTATTTATGGGACAGGACACTAGGAGAGGCGAACGGAGATCTATCGCAATCGTCCTCGTCCTTGAAAAGCATGGTGGGCTGATGCGACGTGCGATCGCCTAGCGCCTGGAGGGGAGCCGCTTTGGCGTGTCCTAGGTGACCTCGCGATATTTGTTTCGGCGCTCCCTTCGGCCAAAGAATATCGTAACGGGCGGCTCCCGCGAATAGATCAGTGGTTTGCAGCTTTCTGGTCCGGGCTTAAACGAATCGAAAGTCACGGGTAGAAGCTTCACGCTGGGTTATTCCCGGGAGCCGCCTGTTTTTACACGCCCTGGCCGACCTAGCATTGCGACGAAATGTGCTAGGGCGGCGAGATACACGCCAAAGCGGCTCCCCTCCAGGCGCTGGGCGAGCATACGTCGCATCGGCACACGCGCCACTTTCGAGGACGACTACGATAGAGCTGCGCGTGCGCTCTCCCAGCTCCTAGATTCTAGCTCCTACCTCCTAAACCGATTGCTGACACACTGATTACTTCCCGTGCCATTTCGCGGATATGGCCTACCAAGCCGCGCTTGCCATTCGTCGCCGGTGCGTAGACCTTTGGCCATGAATCGTTTGCTAGCGATTAGCTTTCTGTTCCTATCTACGGCCGGTGCGCCGGCTGTTTTTGCTGCCGGCAGCAGGTCGTTGCCTCAACCGCAACAACAAGTACCGCAAGTGCCCCAGAAGACCGCGGATGCGGTGACGCCCTACAACGAAGGCGTGGCGTTGATGAACGCCAAAAAATTCGCCGCCGCGCAGGTAAAATTCGAGGCAGCATTGAAAGCGAATCCGAACCTGGCTGAAGCGCACAACAATCTCGCCTATTGCCTGCGGAAGCAGAGTCCGGAGAATTTTGCCAGTTCCTTGCAGCACTACAACACCGCACTGCGGTTAAATCCAAAGCTAGCCCGAGCCTATGAATATCGCGGTGTGCTCTTTGTAGAAATGGGTAGAAAAGAGGACGCACAAAAGGATCTGGCCACGTTGAAACAACTGGATCCAAAATTGGCGGTCGCTCTCGAAACCGCGATTAAGGCTGGGAAGGATACGGATTATTAGTGAGAAGTGATTGGTGATTAGTGAGAGCTGCGGCCGTGTCGAGTAAGTCCTATTGATTCTGTAAGCCCTGTTCGCTAGGATCCTTTTCGGGTCTCCCCTGCGCTCGCCGAAGCTTTACCGCTCCTGCCCACCTATCACCACTCACTAATCACTAATCACTTTTCATCCTCTTCTAGCCCAACAGTCCATCCCGGGAAGCCGGCGGCATCGAAATACAGCGTGTCACCGGTTTTCTGCAAATAGACCACAGTCTGCTTGCCGTTCTTGGCTGCTGCGGAGGATTTCTTGGTTTTCGTCCATTCAACATTGGGCGGGCCGTCTACCAACGCTTCTGTCAAGACTCGGCCAGGAAGGTTCCCTTTGTACGGGATTTCGAGTTTTAGAATCGATGCTAGCGTCAACGCGACATCGGTATTTCCGACGGGCGCTTTATCCTCGAATTGTTTCTTAAAATCGGGACCGCACGCTGCCATATTATTAAATGTATCCGCTCGGTTGAAGCTGCCGTGCATCCCTTGACCCTCCTGGAGAGTCGTGTCGCAAACCGTGACGGCGGTCATCATCGGTTTCGTGGGATCGGCAGCGAAACTACGGAAATTGATAACAAGATCCGGTGTAGGTACTGCAGTAGCGCCCTCCAAGTTGATGTCTTTGAGCAACAACGCACCCGGTACATCTTGGTAGCGCGAATTGACGAATAGACCGCTCACATAATCTTCAGTGGTCAAGAAGTCGACAATTTGCTTCAGGGTTCCCGCATCGTGATCCGGAAGATAAACGAGATCCGAACCTCCATTGGCCGCCACAATCACCTTTGCCTCAGCAGGATCGTCAACCGTCCCGGCGCCACCAATGAGTCCGTCACCAGCGACAGGCCGTTCCTCCTCGCCCTCAGGCGGTGTTTCGGATCCGGACCCGCCGACGACCTTGTAATATGAGAGCTGTCCATGACGATAGAGCGTCTTGTCCGGATCGTACAACGGAAGGTCAAGCGCATGAGCGATGTCGATCGCAACGAAACCTGGCGGAAGATATCCTTTCGGAACGCCCTGGTAAGTCCTTTGGCTGGCAAAACTATTGGTAACGGTCGTGCCGGTGGGATCGAGATCGTGCTTAGTGATGGTAGAAAACCCGTGATCCGACGTGACAAAGATATCAGTGTCGCGATCCAGGTTCGACATCTTCAAATAGTCAAGGATTTGCCGAAGATTGTTGTCCGCGTTCTTCACCGCTTTCTTCGAAGTGGGACCATTAATTCCGGGCTGAAGTTGATTCAGGCTGTCGCCTTGAAAATGCTGAGTGCCGTCCGGGTCTCTGGACCAGTAAACCACCACGAATGGCTTCCCCTCTAGAGCGAACGTGGGCAAAACAGCGTCCGTCAGGCAATCAACGAAGTATTGCTGTTGCACGAAGTTGGGCGCAGAGGTTCCCGGTGTCGTACTATTACCTGGGTTCCCGTTATTCTGGTGGCTCTTTGGTTGATTGTTAGATCGGTCTGGAGCAACGCCGCCGAGACCCGCTTTCGTCAACGCACTCAGTAGTTTCGGGTCGAGCGGAATGCCTCCTGGCTTACCGGTGCTGTCGTCGATAATTACAGTATCAGGGATGGGCACGCCTCCATCTTTGGAGGCCCCGGCAGATGCGTCTTGGATTAGCGTCGGTCCGATCTTCCCGATGGCTGCCGTTAGGAAACCGTGCTGGCGCGCGTGGTGCAACAGCGTTTCCTCGTCCAAATAATTGCCGCCGAAATGATCGTCGATGCAGCCCAACACGGCGTCGTTCTCGATAAACGGGGTCACGGTATAGGGAGTTGTTACCCCGTTGACCAAGGGAATGGGGAAACCTGGATAGAGGGTATTACTGAAATCGCCGGTATCCCCGAGATAGTGACCGGTCGCGATGGCGGACGCGTTCGGTGTCGTGAACGTGGGGAATACAGCGTGGCTGTTGGAGAAATTGGTTCCTTCCTGGCGAAGCTGGTACAAGGTAGGCGCATCCTCTGGATTAACTGAGTCGTGCCGCAGGCCGTCCGCGACAAAAATGATGACGTTCCGGGAGAATGCCGAGTCCGGGAGCCAAAAGGACAGGGCTGCCACTACCAGGATCGAAGTCGACCGAAAGCGAAGAAGATTACAAAGACGGTTCATAAGCCATGCCTGCACGAGGCACTACTTTATCCGGATCTGGGAACCCAACCTTTTCGAAGTCGTTACGATTTTGTCACGGAAAAGCGGTAGATGACCCGATGATAATATTCCTGGCCAGGTTTTAGCTCGGTCGAAGGAAAAGAGGGTTGATTCGGCGAATCCGGGAAATGCTGCGTCTCGAGACAGATGCCCGCGTACTTCTCATAGCGAACTCCTCCTTTACCGGTGACCGATCCATCGAGCAGGTTGCCAGAATAAAACTGCAGCGCCGGTTCAGTGGTAAGTACTTCTAGTTGCCTGCCGGACAAGGGATCCAGCACCTTTGCCGCCAGAAAAAGGTCGGTTGGATTGGCCTTATTCAGGACCCAGTTGTGATCGTATCCGAAACCGTAAACCAATTGTTGATCTTTCTCAGCGATCCGCGCGCCGATCGGGGTCGAGGCGCGAAAATCAAAGGGTGTACCGGCGACAGATGCCAATTCTCCGGTGGGAATCGATTTATCATCGGTGGGTGTGAATCGATCGGCATTGATTTGAATTTCGTGATCGAGAATGCTTTTCGTGGCGTCACCTGAGAGATTGAAGTAGCTGTGGTTAGCCAGATTGACGACGGTAGGTTTGTCGGTGGTTGCTCGGAGCTCGATGACCAGCCCGTTATCCTCCGTGAGCGAATAAGTTGCTTTGGTTAACAAAGTACCGGGATACCCTTCTTCTCCATCCAAGCTTTCGTAGGTTAAGTGTAACTGGGTGGACGCGCCGAGGCGTGGCGCCCAGACGGCGTTGTCGAATCCTTTTAGACCACCATGGAGATGATTCCCCCGGTCGTTCGTCGCCAGTTGATGGGTGACTCCTCCAAGAGTGAACTTGCCTTTGGCGATCCGGTTGGCGTATCGCCCGACGATACCGCCGAAATAAGGATTCGGGCCTTGGTAACTGGCTACAGAATCGAACCCAAGAACCACGTCCCCAAGCCTGCCTTCTCGATCCGGAACTTTGATTGAGATCACCCGAGCGCCGAAGTTGGTAATTTGCACTTCTGCTCCCTGGGCATTTTTCAGGGTAAAGACCTCTGTGCTCATATACGGGAGATAGGTAAAGGTGAAAGTTGAAAAGTGAAAGGTGAAAAGGCTCGAAGCTCGTTCTCGTCGTCCTCGTCACCGATAGGGCGGTGAATCTCCCTAAAATGTGTGATCGCCCAACGTCTGGAGGGGAGCCGCTTTGGTGCGTATCTCGCCACCCTCGCGATGTTCGCCTCAAAATTAGGCCGATCTGAACGTGTGAAAACAAGCGGCTCCCGGGAACTACCCAGCGATTTGCAGCTCTGGACGGCTGGGTCTAAACGCATCGGACGCGATCAGTTGAACACCTCACGCTGGGTAATCCGCGGGAGCCGCCTGTTACCACATTCTTTGTCCAAATCGGGCGGCAGAAGAAATAGCGCGAGGTCGTGAATGACGCGCCAAAGCGGCTCCCCTCCAGGCGTTGGGAACAAACACACCTTTATCGGCGTGCTTGCCTTTTCGAGGACGAGGACACCCGGCCGTACCGGGTGCCTATCATGATATACAGGCAGCCCATCACGCCTTCAGCTTCGTTGCCGATGGCAATTTCTGCTTCAGTGAAAGGACGGGAGCAAAAATATCGCCCTGCTTTTCAGTGCGAACGAGGACCTCCGCCGAAGTGAAGCTCAGCGGTTCACCGTTGCGGGCACATTGCCCCACTTCCTCCCAGAAGACCGGCGCCGATGCAGTTGGTTGTTCCTTAGCGCGCAATGAGTAGACCGTGATAGTCGTTTTGTGGTCGTCGTTCTGGCTCCAGTCGATAAAGACTTTTCCCTGGCGAGAGCTCTTTTTCATGTTGGAGACAACGTCACCAGGATGCTCCTCCTCTAATAGCCCGGCCAGAGTGCGGGCAAAGGTTTTGGTTTTTTCGTAAGTCGTCGGTGTATTCAACGGCACATAGACTTGCAACCCCTTAGAACCCGAGGTCTTGGCAAACGATTGCAGATCGAGTTCATCAAAGATGCTTTTAAGGCGCAGGGCTACCTCACAGCACAGGACAATGTCGGCCGGAGGACCGGGATCCAAGTCAAAAGCCATCATGGTTGGGCGATCCTCCAATGGCGCCCGATGCAAAAAAGTGTGTAGCTCTAAATCGGCGAGGTTTGCCGCCCAGACCAGCGAAGGCAAACTGTTAAGCATACAGTAGTTGATGTGAGCGCCCGACCCCTTTGCCACCTTGGTTGTTTCGATCCATTTCGGCCGGTGGGAAGGTGCCTCTTTTTCGTAAAAGTATTCGCCCTCGACACCATCGGGGTACCGTTTCATCGTGATCGCGCGATCCTTCAGATGGGGCAGCAGATACGGTGCAACCTGGACGTAATAGTGAATCATATCGGCTTTGGTAAAGCCGGCCGCCGGATAGAAAACTTTATCCAGGTTGGTCAGCGAGAGCTTGCGCCCGTCGACCTCGACTAAGGTTTTGTTTGCCATGTGTTATTCCCGTACGACTTCGTGGGCTTCTTTATCGGTTCGGAGGCCTAGGAAGACCGGTTGCCTTAGCTTATCGTCCTGGGTCCATTCGCTGAATTTCACTTGGCAGACGAGCTTCGGGTTAACCCAATGGCAACGGAGCATTTCAGCCGGCGTTATCGCCTGACCCCAGCGTTGGTTCCGTTTTTCAGGCAGATTAACAAAGGGGCAATCGTCACGAGCGAGTTGCTCAAATTGATGATGCAGTTCTTTAAGACTCTTCTCGGAGAATCCGCTGCCGACTTTGGCGGCGAAGTGAAGCTGTTTGCCCACGAAATAGCCAACGATTACGGCACCAAAATACTTCCGACCTCCGCCCGGAGGTGTGTAACCGCCAATCACGAATTCCTGGTCCGAAACCAGCTTAAGCTTGATCCAGGTACCGGTTCTTTTGCCGCTTTCGTACTGGGAACCAACTTGCTTTCCGAGCAATCCCTCCAAGCCGAATGACCTGGCTTTCTCCAACAACTCTTCCAAGTCGACGTCGAATGGAACGGAATAGCGGAGCGTTTCGGGGCCATCTTCCACCAGCTCTTTCAGAAGTGCTTTTCGTTCCGAGAGCGGTCGTGCCCGCAAATCTTCCCCGTCCAATTGCAATAGATCAAAGACGTAATAAAAAAGGGGAGGCCGTTCCTCGCCTTTCTCAAAAGCCTGCAGGTGTTGGAAAGATGGGCGGCCGGAATCGTCTAGCGCAACAATCTCGCCGTCCAGAATGGCGTCACGGCAGTCCAATTCGGCGACGGCGTCCACCACTGGATAAAACTTTTTTCCCAAATCCTTTTCGTTTCGCGACAACAAACGAACCTCGCCGCCGCCTTTCAAAGCCAGGGCTCTGTAACCATCAAACTTGAGCTCATATGACCAGTCGCCGGGGGGCGGCTTTGAAACGGGCTTCGCCTGCATTGGTTCCACAAACTTGGGCATGACCACCGGGCCGCTCAACAAACGTCGTTTTTTCTTATTCCGTGCCGGTCGCGACTCCCAGGTCGCGTCCGTCTGGGCAATCTCTGCCATGGTTTTGTTTGAAAGCGCCGAGGTGTCGTCCAGTTCTTTTGAGATCGGTTTTGCGTCAGAACCGGCCTTGATCAGGAGCCATTGATTTTCTTCCGATTTCAAACGTACCAAGCCCCATTCGCCCTCCAGTTTTTTGCCATGTAGAACGATATGTAGCTGGCCGCTCTCCAAGGTTTTGGCCGGATACCGTTCTGAGAATTCGTAGGTGCCGAAGTCCCAAACCATGACTGTCCCGCCACCGTACTGGCCTTTTGGGATTGTTCCCTCGAAGTCAGCATAGGCGAGGGGATGGTCTTCCACATGTACGGCAAGCCGTTTCTCACCTTTTATCAGAGGAATCCCTTTCGGCACGGCCCAGGACTTCAAGGTTCCGTCCATCTCCAGCCTGAAATCGTAGTGAAGGCGGGTAGCGGCATGCTTCTGAATCACAAACCGGGATTTAGTCGACTTTTTAGCCCGGCTGCGGTCAGTTGGTTCCGCTGTTTGCTCGAAATTCCGTTTTCTTGCGTATTCCCGCAGAGACATAACCGACAATAGCAAATCGCAAATAGAAAATAGCAAAGGGCTGGCATTACGCCAGTTGGTACAATCGCCGGGCGCCGGCGATTTCTCAATTTGCTATTTGCTATCTACTATTTGCTATTCCCTCTGTGAAGCTTTTCTACCTGAATCCCACTTATCCGGAACTCGATCTGGAGGAAACTGTACTAAAAGGAACCGGGATTGAGCTTGTCCGGTTCAAGGCCCACAGCGACGCAGACATCGCATCGGTGAGCGACCAGATTGATGCGATTCTGACCGACACGACGCCAATCACGCGAGAAACGGTAAGCTACCTAACACGCTGCAGGATTGTGGTTCGGCTTGGGGTCGGTTTTGACGTCGTCGATGGGGTTGCTTGTCGGGAACGGAGTATTGTGGTCTGCAACGTTCCGGATTACGGCGTTGAGGAAGTGGCCAACCATGCTGTGGCGTTACTCTTTGCCGTCCATCGCCGAATCCTTTCTTACGACCGGAAGGTCAGACAAAAGGGATGGGGGTATCAAACGGAGTGGCCGATCCGCCGCCTCAGTAAACAGAAGGTTGGTGTCGTCGGGATTGGCCGGATCGGCGCCCAATTTGCTGCCAGGATCAAGCCATTCGTTCGCGAGGTGGCTGCCTATGATCCGGGGCTAACCCCGGACCAGATCGAGAAACGCGGAGCAAATCCCCAGGATTTGCGGCCTCTTCTTGAGACAGCCGATTTGATCAGTTTGCATCTCCCGCTCAGCGAAAAGACGCATCATCTTATTAATAAAGAAACCATCGGCTGGATGCAACGTCACCCGATTTTGGTCAACGTCAGTCGCGGAGGCCTAATCGATAGTGCCGCTCTGGCAGCGGGTTTGCGCGAGCGAAAGTTGTCGGGAGCGGGTCTGGACGTATTTGAACATGAGCCCGCTGTTCCCCCAGAGTATTTCGATTTGCCCGGGGTAGTGCTGAGCCCGCACATCGCCTGGTATTCTGAGGAATCGAGCGAACAATTGCGCGCTAGCGCGGTTCGCACGATTGCCGATTATCTCACGGGCAAGCCGGCGGTGAACGTGGTGAATTAGGTGGGCGAAAAATCGTGCTGAGAGGTGGCCCGGAAGTAATCAGTAAAACAGTAATCAGTTAGGGCGCGTTTGGGAATAGAGCCCTCAGGCGAGGCATCAAGTTACTGATTAGTGTCACACTGATTTACTGATTACTTTGGTGCCACCCCAAATGAAGTACCTCGCGTTTACCTGGGTTTTCCTCTGTTTCGCTGCGGCCATTCCTGCTTCCGGTCAGAATACCAGCCTGCAGATCGCCGGCTCGCAAATCGACGTCGTCTTCGATTCGCCGATATCCGACGCTCTCCGCCAGCTTGTTCTCGACAGGATCAAACTGTCGGCGAAAGCGATCGTTAACTATTACGGTCGCTATCCGGTGCAAAAGGTGCGGATCGATGTCTCTCCGCATTTCGGGAAAGGAGTGAGCGGCGGCCATGCTTCTGGCTGGGACGGAGCCCGTATCAGGCTTGGTGTCGGTAAGGAGAGTACGGCTGCTGATTTTGCCGAAGACTGGGTAACGACCCATGAGATGGTGCATTTGGCATTTCCAAGCCAGGAAGAGGAGCATCACTGGATTGAGGAAGGGCAGGCGGTCTATATTGAGCCGATCGCCAGGACTCGCATCGGTGAATTGACCCCGGAGAAAGTATGGGGCGATATGGTTCGAGATATGCCTCAAGGGCAACCGGCCGCAGGAGATCGCGGTCTGGACTATACCCATACCTGGGGACGTACTTATTGGGGAGGCGCGATCTTTTGTCTGTTAGCGGACGTTCAGATTCGAGAACGGACCCATAACCGGAAGGGGTTGGAAGATGCCCTCCGCGCGGTGTTAGCAGAAGGTAACATCGAGTCGGAATGGCCCCTCGAACGCGCCATTGCCATTGGGGATAAGGCGACTGGCGTTCCAGTCTTACACGATCTGTACGAACAAATGAAGGCCACGCCAGTTACCGTCGACCTCGACGGCCTGTGGAAGGAGCTCGGTGTGAATCAGCAGAACGGCCATATCGTTTTTGATGATAACGCGCCGTTGGCCGCAGTGCGACGCGCTATAACGGCGCGTCAGTGAAACGTGATTAGTGATTGGTGATTGGTTGATGGGGCGAGGCTCCCGAATCGCCGAAAATGCTTCGCGAAGGGCACGGCTCGGTGAGCGGGGACACCCGTGGAGCGCGCCTTGCTGGCGAGGCCGACGGTAAGCAAGGTGGTTGGTGTGACCCGCCTATCATTTGTCGGCGCTATTTAGTCCGTGGAGCGGCAGATATCCGAAATCGAGCGCTGAAAGCAAACGCGCTTACACCACGATACTCCCTTGCTCACCATCGGCCTCGCAAGCGAGGCGCGCTCCACGGGTGGCGACCCCTTTCGGCCTCGCAAGCGAGGCGCGCTCCACGGGTGTCACTTCTTTCACTTAATCCCCACTCGGATACGGTAACACCAGAACCATCGCGTGGTCCGATTACCTAAGCGTTGCTGCACGGTTTCCCGCAAGCGATCCAGGCCGATGTTGGCCTCGGTATACCCGTGTTTAAGCAAATCCGCGATGCTTCCCTGGCTCCTCACCAAACCGACGAAACGATCGCTGTCACCGGAATCCGTATTCAGACAGGCCAAATCTCGGGTGTACCGAAAATGGCCGCTCTTTTTGATCTGTTCCAGATGCTGATTCTTGGGCCACTTTTTGGCTTTGCTGATCCCGGTTTCGGCCAACAATTCGTCCGCGTGTCGATGACACTGGGTAAAAGCGGCGTCTGCAACCGGATCACATACCGGAGGCCAATCGCAGTCGTAGGCGGCAAAGACTCCGCCGGGACGTAGGACCCGGGCGATTTCGGCCAAAGTAATTACTGGATCCATCCAATGAAACGATTGCGAAGCGGTAACGATATCGACGCTCTGCTCCGCCAGACCGGTTTGATGGGCTTCTGCGCCCACGAATTGAGCATGGGTCTCTGAATGTGCCCATTCCGGCCGTTGCGCTGCCACCGCCCGCATATCAGGTGAGGGCTCGATCCCAGTAATCGATTTTGTCCGATCCATCCAGATCAGAGTTGAGAGCCCGGTGCCGCAACCCAGATCAACGACATGATCGGCGCGATTCATTCCGGCCAATTGCAGCAAAAGGTCAGCGATGATCTCCGGCGGCTTTGGCCGGTATTGGTCGTAGATGTCGGCGAATCCGGTGAAGCGAAGAACGTTTGGATTTTCCATAGCGGGGGTAGCAGTAAGCAGTAAGCAGTGTGAGGAGCTAGAATCTAGTAGGTAATCAGGAGCCAGAAGATAGAAGCTAGGAGCTAGGAGCTAGGAGCTAGGAGCTAGGAGCTAGGATAATCTAGGAGCTAGAATCTAGGAGCTAGGAGAGTACGAGCGTGACCTCATTAGTCCCATTAGTCGCATAAGTCCTATCCAACCGCAGCGCCCACGGATTTCACGTGCGCGCACATGTCAATGTACCCATATGCCTCTTACTAGCTCCTAGATTCTAGCTCCTAGCTCGTCACACTGCTTACTGCTTACTGACTACTCTCGCACCACTTCGCTGGTATTCGTTACCGAGTCCCCGTGCCACCTGCAGCACGCGAGCGCAGTGCTTCCGTGAAAATCAAGTGGCTTTGATGCGCTTCCTCGGGGGTGACACAATAGAAAGGTTGGTGCATGCCGCCTCGGCCATGCACCAGTTCATCGCAAAAGGTCGCCCACATTTGCAGGATGCTATCGGTGAAACCAAACTCGAAAATCGCACCCGTGATCGTGGGATAAGCGCTTTGATAGCCTAGGTCGATCTGTTGCCAGGCCTGTACTCCCCCTGGTTTGTACTCCATGACTTGGAGCGTACGAGGATATTTGGTGGAGAAAGCCATCGATCTCTTGGTTCCTATCACTTTTAAGAACCAGGTATTGGTTTCTCCCGGGGCAATGCGTTTGGTGTGCAACGTGATCGGAAAAGCGTGATCACCGTGCGCTTCGACTTCGCCGAAAATAGTAGCGTTGTCCCACGTACGACAGGGCGCCATGCCTCCTTTACCGTCCGGTCTTTCCTTTACGATCTTGGTCAGTTGAGCGTGTACCCGGCGAGGGAACCATCCAAACCTTAATGGCACATGCAATGTGTGCATCCCGAGATCTCCCATACAACCGTACTCGCCGTTAAATTCTATCATGCGTTTCCAGTTGATCGGTTTTTCCGGATTCAAGTCAGACGAATGTAATAAACCGCTTTCGACTTCGACGAATTCGCCGAAGTCATCTTCCAGCAAGGACCGGATAATGGCGATTCCGCCGGGATAAAACGGAAGTTCAGATGAGCAACGGACAAAGGCTTTTGGGTGAGCGGCGATGGTGTCGTTGATCTTTTCGTTAGCGGCTAGATCGATGCCGAATGGCTTCTCGCCAAGGAGATGTTTACCGGCCTGAATAATATCGCAGTAAACCTGAGCATGCAGATTGTGCGGGACGGCGCAATAGATGGCGTCAACCTCCGGCCGAGCGAGCAATTCGTGATAATCAGTGGTGGTAAACCGGAGAGTGGGAACGCTGGCCCGAAACCAGTCAAAAGCTTTTTCGTTGGTGTCACATGCTGCCACCAGCACCGGGCGGACATCCACATTGTTGAGATGAATCCAGCGGGCTGCGGCGCTCGCGAATTCTCGTCCCATCAACCCGAGGCCGATAACTCCAAAACGGATTTCTGTGCTCATTGATTTCAGTTCTCGGCCAGGATGCCGAGCGCCTGTTTGGTATCGACACTATCATGAACGATACTCATCAACGCGCGGGTCATCGCGGCCGGCTTTTCATGTTGGATGACGTTGCGTCCGTAAACAATTCCCTTGGCCCCCTGCCGCATAAGCTCAACCGTTCGTTCGATGATTTCCGTATCGGACGCCTTGCCGCCGCCGCGAACCAAGATGGGGATAGCGCCGGCTACCTCGACCACTCGGTGATATTCGGTGATATCAGTGCAAGGGTCAGCCTTGATGATGTCGGCGCCGAGCTCGACTGCTTGCCGCACGAGTCCCATGATCTTGTCGATATCACCGTCGACCATATAACCGCCTGCCTTCTGATTGTCTTGCATGACCAATGGCTCAACCATCAATGGCACCCCGTATTCGTCGGCTACCGGTTTAAGCAGGCAAATGTTCTCGATGCATTCGGCATGCACCTCGGGTTGGTCTGGCAGCAGAAACAAATTCACGCAAAGACAAGCCGCATCCAAGCGAAGTGCTTGCTTCACCGGATCATCGATCATTCGGCTGAAAAGATAAGATGGCAACGTCTTACCGTAGACGTTCGCCACGTCGGTCCGGAGCACGAGCGCTGGCTTCTGCTTGCCACGCACTGATTGCAACAGAGGCGCTTGACCGACGGTTAGCTGGACCGCATCGGGGCCCGCGGATAGAACCGTTTGGATAGCTGAGTGCATGTTCTCGATCCCAGCCAGGAAAGCGGCTTCATTAAAGAATCCGTGATCGATCGCGACATCGAAACATTTACCGTCAGCGGCGAAGAGCCGGTTTATTCGTGGTTTGGCGAGCATGATGGATAGAGGTAAGGCGAAGGGTTACAAAAGGGGGTTCCGTTCGGGTCTGTACACTATTCGGGTTGGCGTTGCTAGTGTTGATGCTGGTCGTCGTCGCGTGGAGTGGACTGAGTGGACTGAGTGGACTGAGTAGACCTAGTGGACGAAGTGGATGGGCGCCCAGATCTGAGGGCCACCAGGTCCACTCCGTCTACTAGGTCCACTCAGTCCACTTCCGTGAGAGGACGAGAACGAAGGCTCCTCGGCGCCTTACCCCTCCGCTAACTCCCCTAGTTTCTCGCACAAAGAAACCAGTTCCTCGTGTCCTTGAAGTCCTTCGACAAACCGTTTCGGAATCCCGGACAATCCAACCTGCGCTCCGACCAGGGCGCCGGTTAGACAAGCACGAGACATGTTTTGGCCGCCGCCGTTGATGGCATGGAGAACAGCGAGCTCAAAATTATCGTTGAACCTGGCGGCCAGGTAATAGGCTGCGGGCAATTGGTGATAAATCGCGCAAGGCATGCCGTACACGATGGAAGCCTTCCACGCGGGTTCGATGCGAATCCCTGGGTCGCGAGCCGCCTCAGCCATGTGGGATGGAGTCAACAACGCGTCAGGCGACGAAAATTTGCCGGCTCTGGGCGGGTCGGGATCACCGGGCCGAGGGACGCCCAAATCGTTACCGGTGACGGCGTGAAAAGGCAGCTGTCCGTGCTTTACCAACGCCATCAACTTATCGGAAAGATTCTCGTCGAGCGGTTCGCCGCGGACTAAGGCCGCCAAGACGCAGTTGTAGGCGGTGGACATCGCGACAATGGCTTCATCCGCTTGGGTTAGAGCGCAATGGCCTGCAACCAAACGTGCCACGGCTGCTGGATCTTTAGCGTAACGTGCCGCCAGAGGGATCGCGCGTTCTGCGGCCTCGGTAGTATCCGCGTGGCCTCCGGTTTCTTTCCAGCTCTTCTTCTGTTGAACCCGGCGTCTGAATGCTTCCCGGATCGATTGGCTAGTGTAGCCGCCTGGGCCATTCATCGGGGTGCCGTCAAGCAGGGGGAACAATTCTTCGTCGACCCGGCGAGTAAAATCTTCTTCAACATATTCACGATGCTCAACGACCGAGCGAAGTAACATTACGAGTAGCAAGCCCGTCTGGTCCAACTGGCCACCTTGCATCCCGGCATGATATCGTCCGGGCTTAGGATCCACATAATCGTCGACCCAATCTCCGTATTCCTTCCGCAGCTCAGCGAGGTCGTAGTACCAGTGAGGACCAAGTCCTAAGGCATCCCCGATTAAAGCTCCGAGGACGGCTCCAGCAGCGCGATCAGCGATAGTCGTCATAGGTTTTCGGCAAATTTTTTGCGGTTGAACGAAGTATAGGTGAGTTGCTTAGCCGGTCCAATCGGCCTAAACCTGGCTCTCTACCATTAATATCACAACGATGATAGTAGCTGTTCTGACTAGATAATCGCCTTTGCTACGAACCTCGAGTTTAAGGCGGTCTTCGCTATGGTAGACTAAGCAAGTTTCCCCCTATGGACAAGAAAGCGCGTTTACTTAAGCTCGCCTGCGTCCTTATTTCGTTCGAAGTGGCGTTCATGGTTGCTTCCTTGGTCAGCGGCGCACTGCCTGCTCCCGTCGACCTTTTGGCAGCTCATCCCGGTCCGTCGGTATTTTGGCGCGTTTCTAATGGATTCATGCTCTGCCAAAACGCGTTTGAGATCGGTTTCTATGCGATCTTCGCTTGGTTATTGGCAGCTGATAATCGTCCCTATGCAATCGCTGGCTTTCTTTCCGTGTTTATTGGACTGGCCGCGTCGAGTTTCAGTATCGTTATTGAGCTCGAACTTATGTCCGGGACGTACCAGCTGGCGGATCCTTTTGGTATCGGGTACGCGACCATCGATTCGCAGCTCGGCCTCATTGGGATATTCTCTATACTGCCGGCAAACGCCTTCTTCGCTATTGCCACGCTCCGTCATCCCCAACGGCGTCCGGTTGTGCCAGCAGTCTTGTTCATCGGACTACCCGTTGGCCTCATCACTCTGTTCATCCCCGACGATGCGACCGGGTGGCAGCGATTCCTTGGCGATTGGATGTTGCCGTTATTTGTGGTCTGTAAGCAACTAATCCTCCTTTGGTGGTTTCTGACGCTATTGAATCCGGAGGGCGCGCGGGAGAGGTCCTCTGTGAGGACCTTAGCGAATGGCTTATTGGGCGGGGAGGTCCCAATGCCGTTGCCGCTACGAACCAAAAATCAGGACGCTGGTAAGATAGGAACAGGTGTTCATGGCGGACGATAGAACGAACAGGAATACTTGTTTCCGCGGAAAGCGAATCATTAACAAGGTTCGTTTAACCAAGACCACGGTGCGGCGGTTGGTAGCAACGCAAAACTCAAAAGGGCTGCAACGAAGTTTACCAACTTCAAGACGGGCTGCTCAGCGAGTTAGCAATCGATAACGGCAAAGCTATTTGGCGAAATTCTCTCGCGCGAGTCAGGGTATCACGGCTCATCGGACCGCTTTCCAAGACGATTTCGAATAGTGAGATGGTGGCGATCGCCGCCACCGCTAGGCCGGAGTTGATCAGCACGGGTGGCGCCTCAGAAACCGAGGCGAAAGGACTTCGGCGGGGCCTTGGGCTCCAGCTTTGTACGGCTTGAGATGAAACGATCGCCGATGAAAAGACGCGTTCCCGTTTCTCTGGCACTTGATGTTTCGAAAATATTTAGGCATCATCCGAGCAAACTTCCCCCCAGCCAGACAAAATTCCCCCCAATTTCCCCCCAAAACTATGATCGCAGCGCTCGCAGTAGCTCCGCCGGTCCGGCCCGCTTGTCGCTTTCCATCGCTGGTTTTTTACTATGGTCGGTGGAAACCAGTCGATTGCTGAAAGCCCATGCGAATTTTTGTTCCTAAAGAAGTGTATCCGGGCGAAACGCGAGTTGCGATCGCTCCCGGCGGTGCTGCGAAGCTCAGCAAGCTCGGGGCCGGGGTCGAAGTGGAAAAGGGGCTTGGCGCCGGCATCAATTGGACAGATGAGGATTACGAAAAAGCCGGTGCTCGCCTGAGCGCGGATCGAATCCAATCTCTCAGAGAGGCCGAGCTGATTCTTCGAGTTCGGAAACCGCCGATTGAGGAAGTCGATTACTTAAGCCCAACCGCGATTCATGTCAGTCTGCTGGATCCGTTTAACGAGCAGAAACTGGTTTCGCGCCTGGCGGAGGCGCAGGTTACGGCAATCAGCATGGAAATGATTCCGCGAGTGACGGTTTCTCAGCCGATGGACGTCTTGAGTTCGCAAGCGAATCTGGTCGGCTACGTAGCCGTGATTTTGGCAGCGGCCGGTATCAATCGCATTCTGCCGATGATGACCACGGCTGCCGGCACGATCAAACCGTTACGGATGTTCGTCATTGGCGTTGGTGTTGCCGGCTTGCAGGCAATCGCTACGGGGCGCCGTTTAGGAGCGTGGGTAGAAGCCTTCGACACCAGACCGGTGGTTGAAGATCAGGTGAAATCGTTGGGAGCCAAATTCGTTAAGCTCGATTTGGGCGAGACCGGTGAGACCGCCGGCGGGTATGCAAAACCGTTGACGCCGGAACAGTTGCAAAAACAGCGGGAGCTCATGGCTGAGCACGTGGCCTTAGCCGATATCGTTGTCACAGCAGCACAGGTCTTTGGGAGAAAAGCGCCGATGATTGTCACTTCGGAAATGGTGCGCCGAATGCGCCCGGGCAGCGTGGTCGTAGATACAGCGGTCGAGACGGGCGGCAATGTTGAAGGCGCGGTGCGCGATCAGGAAGTGAGCCTGAACGGAGTCAAGATTATCGGATTTGGCAATCTTGCCGGTCGCGTCTCCGGTCACGCTAGCGAGATGTATTCAAATAACCTCTGCGCTTTTGTGCAGCATTTTTGGAATAAGGAAAGCAAGACCTTCGGTCTAGATCTCAACAACGAAATCCTTAAGGCCTGCGTCATAACCCACGGCGGTCAGATCGTGAGCGAAACGATTAAAGCCGCGTATGGCGCAGTGCAGGCCTAGCCGAAGCCAAAATAGCAAATAGCAAATAGCAAATAGCAGATAGCAAATGCGGTTGCACCGCTCTCTCACCAATCACCAATCACTTCTCACCTCTCACGTCTCAAGTTCCCCCCAGCGAGCATGCAACCTGAAATTCTATTAGCGACATTCTATGTCCTCATTCTAGCCGCATTTCTGGGCTACCAAGTTATTTCCAGGGTTCCCTCCCTGCTACACACGCCCTTGATGTCTGCCACTAACGCGATCTCCGGTATTTCATTGGTGGGTTCGTTAGTGACGGCCGGAGCCCATCAAACATTAGTCAGCGCGATCCTGGGATTATGCGCGGTGATCTGTTCTACCACTAATGTGGTAAGCGGATTCATTCTCACAGATCGCATGCTGAAGATGTTTAAACGACGGGTGGCGCCGCCCGTTAAAGAGGAGAAATGATCAGTGGAGCCACGCATCCTTTTCACTGAGCTCAGCTATATCGTCGCGTCCGTGCTTTTCGTTCTCGGACTGCGCGGTCTCAGCCATCCGGAATCGGCCCGGCGAGGTATGCACCTGGCCGAAGTCGGGATGTTGCTGGCGATTATCGGGACTCTGGTAAACCGTGAAATCGTCAGTTACGAGTGGATCCTGGCGGGGTTGGTTATTGGCTGCGCGATTGGGCTGCCGATGGGGTTAATGGTTCCCATGACCGCGATGCCGCAACGGACGGCGTTGTCGCACGCTTTTGGCGCTTTGGCTGCTTCTCTGGTAGGTGTTTCCGAGTATTACTTGCACGGTGCCGGTCTCGGGCCGATCAAGATGCCGGCTCTGAGTTTTGAGGTTTTGCTCGGTTCGTTAACCACAACCGGCAGTCTCATCGCCTGCGCCAAATTACAGGGTGTATTGCCAGGTGCTCCGCTGACTTACAAGGGACAGAACATCTTTAACCTATCTCTATTGGGGATAACCGTCCTCTGTTTCATCTTGTTACAAGTTTTTCCGGGGCACGCTGAACTCTTCTATCTGATGTTGCTGCTTTCGTTCGTTTTTGGCGTTTTGCTCGTATTACCGATTGGAGCTGCCGACATGCCGGTTGTGATTGCGCTGCTCAATTCCTACGCGGGCTTAGCTTCGGCGGCCACGGGGATGGTGATCGGTAACAACGTTTTGATTATCGCGGGTATGCTGGACGGTGGGTCCGGATTCATTCTTTCCATCGTGATGTGCAAAGCGATGAACCGCTCGATCACGAATGTGTTATTTGGAGCGTTCGGCAGCGTCTCCGAGACGGTGGAGTCGGGCACGGGCGAGATGCACGCGACCAATATCGAAGATGTAGCCATCCTGTTGGCTTACGCCCGGCAGGCTGTGTTCGTGCCCGGTTACGGTATGGCTACCGCTCAGGCCCAGCACGTGCTGCGTCAACTCGCCGATGCCTTGGAAAAGCGTGGGGTCACCGTAAAATATGCGATTCATCCGGTAGCTGGACGGATGCCCGGGCACATGAATGTTTTGTTGGCGGAAGCAAACGTTCCTTACTCACAGTTGCAGGAGCTGGAAGTGATCAACCCGGAGTTTCCCTCCACGGACGTGGCAATAGTGATCGGCGCCAATGATGTCGTTAATCCCGATGCGCGGGATAACCCGAAGAGTATCATTGCCGGAATGCCAATTCTAGAAGTCGACCGCGCCAAAACGGTTGTGGTCTTGAAACGAGGACAAGGGAAGGGGTTCTCCGGACTGGTTAATCCGCTCTTCTTTAAGCCGAACTGCGAGATGCTTTATGGCGATGCCAAGGAGTCGTTAACCAATCTCGTCCAGGCCGTTCATGTAGCTTAGTGTCCTGTCGCATGTTACTTATGACAGGACACTAGTGCGCAGGCGCACGTTCTGCGGCGCCTGCGTTAACCGGTACAAGTTTTCGTCCTTCCCTAATTCACGACGCGCAGAACAAAATAGGTAATCGATTGAAAATCCGTCGAAATTTTCGGCGCTACTGAATGATCCGCCGGTAGTAACACTGGTCTCGTTGTAGGCGTCGGCATTGATCGGGAGATCATCCGACTCGCCCTGCAGGCTGCCGCCATGGGCCGTAAATTTGTAGGCATCACCAACCGGAAACGCCGCGGTGAGTGCGGTGTGGGTCTTGTAAAGAGCGATGCCAAAGAATTCTTCCCCTATTCCTTTCAAGGTAAAACTCTTAACTGTGGAAACGGTAAACGACGTCGCTGTCGCCCCGGTGATGTCCGCCTGGCCGTAGACGGCGTACTTTTTGATTTCGGTTGGAACTTGGGCGTTCTCAGTCTGCTTATAGAACACCATTTTGTCTGCCCCCCAATAATAAGCCCCTTGGGCTTCCGCGCGGCCGACAACTAGCATGGCGATCCCGATTAAGACTAAGAGGCGGCCGATGCCAGGATTCCTCTTGGCCAGGATTCCGGGACAAAACGGCAGCTTAGGGAAAAAAGCATTTTTGCTCTGTATTTGTTTCATGTTCTGAATTCCCGATCGTCGCGACTCCCCGCCGGGGTGTGCTTCCTTCCCGAGAGCTACCGGACCAACTCATTGCGGTGCTCCTTACAAGAATTAGGGATGACGCAACCGTAGCGATATACTCGGATTCTTAGAAAAACTGGAATTGTGGCGTGGCCGGCGGTAGGGGAATCCGAGGTGGCGCCTGGAGGGGAGCCGCTTTAACGCTTGCCGCAAGAACTGACGGCATCTTCTCCTGCTACGTGTTTGGACTGGGAAGGGTGAGAGCAGGCGGCTCCCGAGAATTACCCGGCGCTGTGCTTTGACCCAGTGTCTCTGCAGGATAGGCTAATAGAGCAGCAAAACGCTGGATCGTTCCCGGGAGCCGCCTGTTTCTCACCCGTTTCGGCCAGACATCCTATCGAGCAAATGCCGTCGGGTCTATAGCCATACGGCAAAGCGGCTCCCCTCCACACGTGAATCGCGCCACATCCTCCTGGCTCCTCTCTCTGTACTCCTTTTAGGCCCACATTGACAATGCCCCACCTGTTCTATTAGCGTTCGCAAACCCCACACCGTGAGTTCCTCCCCAGTTTTGCCTGAATCGGCTCCTCCGAGTTCCGCAGGACGTGCCGACCTGCGACCAGAAAATATCCGCGATGCTGTCATCCGTTTGGCTGGCAATTCGCAAGACGGTATCCAGACCGCCGGCGCGTTTCTTGCCCGGCTAGCCGGGCGAAGCGCTCAAGATGTCATGACCTACATGACCATTCCTTCAACCATTTCGGGTGGCCCTTCGATTTTCCAGGTGCGAATCGGGTCCGGTGAAGTGCTTTCCGCGGGTGACGAAGCGGATTTTCTCGTAGCTTTTTACCAGCATAGCTACACGGACCACATCGATTTCCTGAAAGAAGGCGGCGTGTTGCTCTACGATTCGGATCAAGTTCAGCCAAACCTCGACGATAAACGGTTCGTGTATGTTGGCGTGCCGATCACCGGGCTTACGGTTGAGGCTTTGGGCGGTACCGCCAAAGATAAAGGGAAGAACATTTTCGTGCTTGGTCTATTGGCCAGCATTTTCCGGCTGAACGCAGACAAGCTGAAGGGGCTGATTCGCGAGCGGTTCGGCGGCAAGGACGAGAGCGTGGTGAACACCGCGATTACCGCTTTTCAGGCAGGCTACGCCTATCCCGTCAGCAACGTTTTAACTCATCTGTACGAGTTCGAACCGAGCCCACGAAAAACGGAGCGCGCTCAGGTCACGATGGACGGAAACCAGGCCTTAGCCTACGGCTTGATCGCGGCGGGCGTCCGGTACGGAGCTGGTTACCCAATCACACCCTGGTCGTCCATCATGGAAATGCTGCGGTCGGAGCTGCCGAAATATGGCGGCTTGTTTGTTCAGGCCGAAGATGAGTTAGCCGCGGTTTCTCTGGCTCTGGGATTCTCTTATTCGGGATGGTTAGCGGTAACTGGTAGCGCAGGGCCCGGTATTTCGCTCAAGGCTGAGGCGATCGGTTGGGCCTCAATGGCCGAGATTCCACTGATCGTAATCAATGTGCAACGGGGCGGGCCCAGTACGGGATTGCCGACGAATGTGGAGCAGAGCGATCTGCATCAAGCGGTTTTTGGAGGACATGGCGATAGTCCGCGCGTCGTTTTGGCCGCCGCTACCGTTGAAGACTGTTTTTATATCGCGATAGAAGCAGCCCGCATCGCACGTAAATACAGCACGCCGGTTTTTATTCTGAGTGACACGTCGCTTGCGACCAGAATCGAGGCATTCGATGAACCGAATTTGTCGGAAGTAATGTTGGATCCGAAGCCGGACCTGAATCCGCGCTCGCCGGGCGTAAAGCCGTATCCGCTGGATCAGATTACTCAGCATGCGCCGCCCGGTACGCGGATGTTAGACGGAAAATATCCGGTCGTGACCGGTCTCGAACACGACGAAATGGGCCACCCGACGGCGTCTGCCCGGCTCCATACCGCGATGACGGCCAAGCGGCGAAAGAAGTACCAACAACTGGCCGATGAGTTGCCGCTTCCGCCGGTTCATGGCGATCCCCAAGGCGAAACGCTGTTAGTGGGTTGGGGCTCCACTTATGGTCCGATCTCAGAAGCAGTCAACCAAGCTCGAGGTCGCGGGGAGAGTCTCTCCTCCTTACATTTAAGACATCTCCATCCACTGCCCAGGGGCTTGGAAGCCATCTTCGACCGTTTCAAACGAATTGTGGTCGTAGAGATGAATGACCAGGGATTGTACGGCTACGGCCAGCTGGCTGTGCTGCTGAGAGCACGATTCTGTAACCCAAAGATTGAAAGTTTCACCAAGACCGATGGCTTAACATTCCGAGTTCGCGAAATTTTGGAAGGAGCCCTTAAATGAATCCACTTGATGCTGTCCCTCCGGTGGCGCCGGAACGTGAGAAACTGACCAAAAAGGCGGTTACCGCCGATCATCCCACCTGGTGTCCGGCCTGCGGCGATTTCGCGGTGCTGGCCTCTTTTTATAAAGTCTTAGAAAAACGCCAGCTACCTCATGAAAATATCGTGACGCTGGCCGGGATTGGCTGTTCCTCGCGATTCCCGTATTTCGTCAACACACACGGCGCTCACTTTATTCATGGGCGCTCGGTTCCGCTGGCTTCAGCGATCAGTCTGGCGCGTCCCGAGTTGCACGTCTTTCTGTTTGGCGGCGATGGCGACGGATTTTCGATTGGCGGCAACCACTTGGAGCATGGCGCCAGGAAAAATGTCAACCTGACTTATGTCATTATGGACAACTTCGTCTATGGTCTGACAAAGAAACAGACCTCGCCAACATCGCCGATCGGATACAAATCAAAAACCGATCCCACCGGGGCGATAGATCATCCGGTTAACCCGATCAAGAAGCTGATTGCCGCCGGCGCCACCTTCGTCGCCCGGACTCACGCAACCCAGGTTAATCACATGATTCAAATGATCGAGCGGGCAATGGATCATGACGGCTTTTCCGTAATCGAATGTTTGTCCGAATGTATTGAGTTTTTCCCGGGGGCATTCGATGCCGGTAATCCGCGCAAAGGGGGCGAGTTCAAAGTGATCGACGAAAAGAAATGGGACGACACTCCGGAAGATGAGCCCCGACACGATGTAACCGACGAAATCGCCGCGTATCGGTTAGCAGACCTGGCGTTCCCCGGTCTTTTTGGGGTGTTCTATGAGATCGATCGTCCGACCAAGAATGCGCTGGAACAAAAATGGATAGAGTCCACTCGAGCCAAGCTTAATCACGCCAGCGATGTCGAGGTCCTGCAGAAGACGTTTGATCGGATGAAATAGGAAAGGAACAGAAAATCTCAGGCAAAGCCGCCAAGGGAGGACGGTGATTCGGTTGTGGAGCCGGGAAGGGGCACGGGAAAGGAATAGCCGCGAAAAGGCCGCCCGTCGCTTAAAGCTATGCTTTATTGGTCATGTTGTCTCTATCTCGCCCTGACTTGGTGTATTCCTCATCGCCTTCGAACTGTTTTCGTTTAATCACTTATGAACTCCGCCGCCACTCTCCCATCGCACACGCGAGTTTCTCCGAGTCTTATCTCACGACCTGGGTCGAATATTTACCCAGGATACATGTCCGGATTCGGTAACGGGTTCGAAACCGAAGCTTTAGAAGGCGCTCTTCCAGTTGGGCGAAATTCGCCACAGCAATGTGCTTATGGTTTGTATGCGGAGCAGATTTCCGGTTCTCCCTTTACTGCTCCTCGGAAAACCAACGAGCGTTCCTGGTTATATCGGATTCGCCCGACCCTGGCGCATTGGGGTAGGTTCAGCAAAGTCGATAGTAGTTTTTGGAAGACAGCTCCCTGTGTGGAAGTCGAACTGCCAATTTCGCCGCTGCGCTGGGACCCGATTCCGATTCCGAATGAACCTCTGAATTTTATTACCGGCATTCGTACGATGACCACTGCCGGAGATGCCGCGACCCACTCTGGTATGGGCGCGCATCTTTATTTCATCACCCGGTCGATGGACGATGAATATTTCTATAACGCTGACGGCGAGATGCTGATTGTCCCACAGGAAGGAAAGCTCCGTTTTGCCACAGAGTTCGGCATCATTGACATCGAACCCGGTGAGATCGCCGTAATCCCCCGGGGAGTTAAGATCCGAGTTGAGCTATTTGAGACCACTGCGCGCGGCTATCTGTGCGAGAATTATGGAGGCGCTTTCGCGCTTCCGGAACGCGGCCCGATTGGAGCCAATTGTCTGGCAAACCAACGGGATTTCCTGACCCCGATCGCTGCCTACGAAGATCGCGACGCGGATTCAAAGCTATTTGTCAAATGGGGTGGTTCGGTTTGGATGACTGAGATCAATCATTCACCTTTGGATGTCATCGCATGGCACGGAAACTATGCCCCGTATAAATATGATCTTCGCAAATATTCGCCGGTGGGTCCGATTTTGTTCGATCACGCCGATCCTTCCATTTTCACGGTACTAGCTTCGCCGTCGGAAACGCCGGGTACTGCCAACATCGATTTTGTGATCTTTCCGGATCGCTGGTTAGTTACGGAAAATACGTTCCGACCGCCTTGGTACCACATGAATGTGATGAGTGAATTCATGGGCTTGATCTACGGGGTCTATGACGCAAAAACCGGGGGTGGCTTTACTCCGGGCGGTATTAGCCTGCATAACATGATGTTGCCCCATGGTCCAGATGTCGACACATTCGAAAAGGCCTCCAATATCAAACTAGAACCGCGGCGATTAGAAAATACTTTAGCCTTCATGTTCGAGTCGCGATTTCCCCAGAGGGTGAGCTCATACGCGGCTAACTGCGGCGCCTTACAAGATGGCTACACGTTATACGGCAGAAAACTGAATAAACATTTTCATCTCAAAGGGTCCGAAGATCGCTAAGCATCTAGTGTGCTGTCCCATAAATAACATGGCTTTCGCCGTCGGCCAGTTGGCTGTTTTTCAAGGCGCGAGCGAAGCGCCCATATCTGGTTCATACGGGTCGAGCGAGCAACGCGGAAAAACAGCCAACTGGCCACGGCCCGGAGGGTTGCGATGAAAATGGGCCGGCGGCTGCGTTGCTCGTCGGTTACGTATCGATCAAGATATGCGCCCTCTACCGCCAGTCCGGCTCGGACCGCCTTGCCGGCGGCCCATTTTGATCGCAACGAAAGCCATGTTATTTATGGGACAGCACACTAGATTGAGTCTACGGGCGACAAGCTGGCTGAATTCCGGATTCCGAACAGCACGCATGTTATCGACATCTTCTAATGCCAAGACGTCCACATTCTTTGGCAGCGCGTGAGATGAAAGCTTGAATCTGGGAACCGATAAACGCGATAAGCAATCATGAACAGGTACGCGGCAATAGCGGTTGGTGTGAGTCTGTGGGTGTCGGCGCCCTGGCAACGGGGTCTAGCGGAAGACAGCGGGATTTCTGTCCCTGACCACACGCGGATTGTGACCGCGTTGCAGGCGGAGGGAGTTCAAATCTATGAGGCAAAAGCTCAGGCAAATGGGAGTTTGGGTTGGAGCCTGGTTGGGCCGGACGCGAAATTAGAAACACTGGACGGCCAACTGGTCGGCCTGCATTCGGTGGGACCTCGCTGGAAGGCGAACGATGGGAGCGAAGTGAAGGCAATTAAGCCGCCGTTACAGAATTGGAAATCACCGGACCCAAAGAGCGCCGCGTGGCTGCTTTTGGAAGTGAGTTCTGAAGGTAATGGCCTCTTTTCCGGGGTGCAATACGTAGCGCGGGTTTCAACGATCGGAGGAGCTGCGCCGAGCGAGACTCCGACTCAAGCCGATGAGAAGAAGAGTGTTCCGTATCGGGCTATTTATTTGTTTTTGGCTCCGGCGGGGAAATAGAGAGAAAACGGAGAAGAAATAGCCGCAAAAAGGCGCAAAAAGCGCAAAAAAAGAGAAGGCTTAGGGGACCTCGTGGAGCGTGCCTCGCTTGCGAGGCCGTGGTGAGCAAGGGGAATCATGATGCCACCCCATTTTGGTCTGGCTCTATGTCGTGCATAACCGGCTCTTCACACACGAAAGAGCGCACTTAGACGAGGCGATCGGCTCAGCGCTTTGTTCCCCTGCTTACCACGGCCTCGCAAGCGAGGCACGCTCCACGGGAGCCTATCCTCGCCCAACCTTTTTTGCGCCTTTTGTGCCTTTTTGCGGCTATTCCCTTCCTCTCACCCCTGAAACCGCATTTCCGGTAATCCTTTAACGCCGGGCTGGAAGGCGAACAGGCTGCCCGCTTGCGGCTGGGCTAACCGCTCTTTCTCCGATAACCCTTTGGACGCTGAAGTGACGTAGATGGTATCTAAGCCACGCCCTCCGAACATTGGGCAGCTCGGCTGTTGGACAGGCATTCTTACGGTTTGATCAAGACGGCCCTTCGGATCGTAACGTCTAACTTCCCACGCGCCCCATACCGAGAGCCAAAAGCAACCTTCAATATCGACCGTCGCCCCGTCAGGGACGCCGTCGGTTGAAGGGAGCTCGACAAAAATGCGCCGGTTTGAAATCTGGCCCGAGTCGACCTCAAAATCCCACGCCCAGACCGTGCGTTGAGTGCTGTCGGAGTAATACAAAGTACGGCTGTCAGGGCTCCAGCAAAGTGAATTGGAGATCGTGATTTGGTCAACCAGCTGCTCGCAGTTGAGGTTCGTATCTAAGCGGAACAACCCGCCGCTGGCTTCCTCTTCCAGGTCGTCCATGCTACCCGCCCAAAACCGGCCCTGACGATCCACTTTTCCGTCGTTGAAACGGTTATGGCTTGGATGACCCGGCGGCAGAACTACCGGAGTAGCCTCGCTAGTGGTTAGATTGAAGAAATAAAGTCCTGATTGCAGCGCCATCACCAAACCGCCCTTTGCTCTAACCGCCAGTGAACCGACGACCTCAGGGGTTGACCACGTTTCATCCTGGCCGGTGGCGGGATCAAAGCGGTGGATTAGCCTTCCTTTGATATCCACCCAATAGAGACGTTGATCGGTTACATCCCAGTAAGGGCCTTCGCCCAATATCGCTTTAGCATCGCAGACGCAGGTAACTTGCACGGGGGAAGCGTAATGAGGAGTTCGAGGAGTTCAAGGAGCTTGGAGGGGAGCCGCTTTGTAATATGGCAGATCTGTAGGTTGTTAGCAGGCGGCTCCCGGGAATTACCTATAACGCCTTAGTTCTACGTGTGGGGCGAATCTTGATTCTGAATTTCGAGACCTCAGGGCCAAGTCAAGGCGCTGGGTATTTCCCGGGAGCCGCCTGCTAACAAGCTATAGACCTGCCAACCTACAAAGCGGCTCCCCTCCAGACTCCTTGTCACGCCCCTCCTCCGATCTGGCGGGCGAACCGGTTATGCGAATTTCGCAAATGCTTTTGCATGGCTTCTCTAGCCAAATCCGGATTTCGGGATGCCAATGCGGTTACGACCAGCTTATGCTCTGCCAGAGCTTGTCTCCAGGTACGGGTGTTCTCAAAATGCTTCTGAAATTGAACTCCCATGGGAGAATGGCGAGCGTCGAAAAGCTCGGCCACAATCCGAACCAGGACGCCGTTTCCGGCAGTCTCCGCGATATAAAGATGGAAGGCGCGATCGGCCGGAAGATATGATCCCTGATTATTCAGGTCAGGATCCATGGTTTCTAAGATGCTCTCCATTTCTCGTACCTGGGGGGCCCGGATGTGGCGAGCTGCCATGGCCGCGGTTTCACCCTCAATCGCCATCCGAGCCCGCATAATTTCTAACGGACCCTCGCTGGGGGCGTGGTAGGGGAAAGCGCGCTGCGGCTTGCAAACGAAAACACCAGAACCTGTCCGTACTTCGACCAGGCCTTCTACCTCCAGCGCAATCAAGGCTTCTCGGACCGACGGTCGGGAAACTTTAAGCTGTTGAGCTAGTTCTCGTTCGGAAGGTAAGCGTGATCCGCTGGGGAATTCTCCATTTTCAATATGGGTCCGAATCTGGAGAGCAATCTCTTGATAGATGCGACGGGGAGATATGACGCGAAACGCCATTGGTAAGAGAGTAGCATAAATGGAGGGGAGCCGCTTTATTGTGTGGCGCAAGACGAGGGGGCATTTAGCCGTATCACGTGTTGCGACTGGGAAAGGGGAGAACAGGCGGCTCCCGAGAATTACCCGGCGTGATGCATTGACCCAGTGTCTCCGCAGGATAGGCTAATAGAGCAGCAAAACGCTGGATCGTTCCCGGGAGCCGCCTGTTTATCGCCCGTTTCGGCCAGACATGCTATAGAGCAATTGCCGTCGGGTCTATCGCCACGCTACAAAGCGGCTCCCCTCCAGACGCGAATCGACCCATCACCTCCTGGATTCTGGCTCCTGAACTCCTCGAACTCCTTGACTCCTCCTGTGTCTTCCAGTATCGGGGGGGGTCAAGTGGTAAGACCAATTTTGTACCATGTTGAGCATTGAACCCTATACTATCGGCATTGGCGATCGCTTCGCACACCAGGGCCGAGCTCAGCTCGAAGCGTTGGTTCGGGCCAGGGAGGTGGGGATCAACGTTTTTCCGGTTTGGAACAAGTCCCACCGCGAACACGTTTTAATCAAAACGAAACCGGCTGACGTGCGGGCAGAGGCGGACGCCGCCGTGAAGGCGCTGAATTGGACCGGCTCGTATTATGTGGATGCTGATCATATCAGCCTCAAAAATGTGGAAGGGTTTATTTCCGCTAGCAATTTTTTCACTATCGATGTAGCAGATTTCGCCGGCCAGACTGCCGGCCCTGACGCGGAAGAAAGTTTCGTTGAAGCGGCCCGGCGCTTTGGTAACACCTTCACTATCCCCGGCATCCAACGCCCATTCGAAATTGGTGAAGCCGGGTTGCGGGCTGCGGCTCGCAAGTTTCAACTTGCCATGCAGGAAGCGGGTCGCATTTACCGCGCAATTGCTGCTCAAAAAGGGGTGGATCATTTTGTTACCGAGATCTCGGTAGACGAAACGTCTACTGCCCAGACGCCGGTGGAGCTCCTGCTCATTTTAGCAATGATCCAAACCGAAGGGATTCCCGTGCAAACGATCGCTCCAAAATTCACCGGGCGGTTTAACAAGGGAATCGATTACCGCGGCGATCTCGCGCAGTTTGAGAAAGAATTTGATGAGGATCTGTCCGTAATTGCTTTTGCCATCCCGGAGTTTGGTCTTCCGCCAACCTTGAAACTGAGCGTCCATTCTGGGAGCGACAAATTCGCGATTTACCCCATCATCAATCGCCTGATCAAAAGGAAGGACGCCCCTTTACATCTCAAGACAGCTGGCACTACCTGGTTAGAAGAATTGATCGGGCTAGCGGAAGCCGGAGTTGAGGGGCTGGAAATTGCGAAAGAAATCTATCGCCAGGCGTTCGCCAGGTTCGATGAGCTCAGTGCGCCCTATGCCCCGGTTATAGATATCGATAGAGCGCAATTACCTGATCCCGAAACCGTCTCGTCCTGGGATTCGAAAACCTATACGGAAACGCTCCGCCATGTGCAATCGTGCCCGAGTTACAATCCTAACTTTCGGCAGATGCTGCACATCGCCTTCAAAGTCGCGGCCGGAATGGGTGAACGGTTTCTTCAGGCGCTACAAGCAAACGAGGCGGTTATTGCCCGCAATGTGACGCAGAACCTGCTCGAACGGCATATTAAGCCAATCTTCGGCTAGCCGAAGTGCGCTTTGAGGTTAAGCCATGGAATACCGCGAGCTGGGGAATACGGGACTTGAGGTATCTGTTCTAGGTTTCGGAGCGTCTTCTTTAGGAGGTGTCTTCCATCCGGTCGATCCGGATGACTGTCTTAAGACGGTGCGAGCCGCTTTAGATGGCGGCATTAACTTCTTCGATGTCTCGCCCGCTTATGGTGAGACCCTGGCAGAAACGAACCTGGGGAAGGCGCTCAAAGGAATCGCCCGTGATCGCTATTATCTGGCGACGAAGGTGGGTTCTTACAGTGAGGCGAGAGGGGACTATGATTATTCAGCTGCCCGCACGGAACGGAGCCTGCACCAAAGCTTGAGCAGGCTTGGTGTCGACTATGTGGATTTAGTTCAATGCCACGACATTGAGTTTGCTGATCGCAACCAAATTTTGGAGGAGACTCTTCCCACTCTGCGCCGCTTGAAAGAGGTAGGATTAGCTCGTTTTATTGGGATTACCGGTCTGCCGCTCCGGGTCTTCCCGAATGTTCTGGATAACGCGGGGGAAAACCAAGTGGATACGATCCTTTCGTTTTGTCACTACGAATTGAATGACCACTCTTTGCTTGAGTTGCTGCCCTATCTGACGAAAAGGGGGGTCGGTGTGATCAACGCGTCTCCGACCGGGATGGGGTTATTGACTCCACAAGGCGCTCCCGCCTGGCATCCGGCGAGCAAACTGATCATCGATGGCTGCCGAAAAGCGGTCGAATACTGCCAAACCCGGGGGATAGATATCGTGAAACTTGCTATCCAGTTCGCCTGCTCGCAGCCCGGCATCGCCACCACCCTCGTGAGCACCGCGCGCCCGAGCAATATCCGCGACAACATTGCCTACGTCGAAGAACCGATAGATCAGAGTCGGCTTGCCGAGGTGCTGGACGTACTCAAGCCCATCCACAATTTCAACTTTACCCGCGGCCGGTCAGAGCATCGCGACTTGTTAGTAGGCCCCGCTAGCGATTCGCCCGGCTGGGCTGTTTCATGAAAGCGATTCGTCTGGAAGCACCTGGCCGCTTCGCTCCGGTAACCCTTGACCCGGCTTCCACGCAGCTGCAACCCGACGAGGCCCTGGTTCGGGTTCACCGGATTGGCGTTTGTGGAACCGACATGCATGCTTTCAGGGGCGATCAGCCGTTTTTTAGTTATCCTCGAATCCTTGGTCATGAGCTCGGGGTCGAGGTATTGGAGTTGGGCGGACCTGCCGAAGGAATTCGACGCGGCCAGTTTTGCGCGGTTGAGCCTTACCTCAATTGCGGAACCTGCATTGCGTGCCGCCATGGGAAACCTAATTGCTGCGTTAAATTGCTAGTGCTTGGAGTTCACGTCGACGGCGGGATGCGCGAAAGGTTGGTTCTGCCCAATCCGTAAACTCCATTTTTCCGAGAGCCTGGCCCTGGATCAGTTGGCGCTAGTCGAAACGCTGGCGATCGGTTGCCACGCGGTCGATCGGGCGGCTCTGGAAAGCAATGAATTTGTTTTGGTGATCGGCGCCGGGCCGATTGGGCTTGGGGTGGTGCAATTCGCTATCGAAGCCGGAGCCCAGGTCATCGTCTTGGATATTAGTCCACACCGTCTCGAGTTTTGCCGGAGCCGGCTTAACGTTCCCTACACGATCGATGCTTCCCGTGAAAATGTGCTGGCGGCGTTAGCAGAGATAACGTCAGGGGATTTACCCACTGCCGTTTTCGACGCCACCGGCAATGGACGATCGATGGCCAGCGCGTTTGAATATCCGGCGAACGGCGGTCGCCTGATTTTTGTGGGTCTGGTTCAAGGAGAAGTCGCTTTCAATGACCCTAATTTTCATCGCCGCGAGCTGACGATTCTGGCTAGCAGAAACGCGCGTCCGGACGATTTTACCCGCATCATCACCCTGATCGAAGCGAATAGAATCGATACATCACCCTGGATCACGCACCGAGCTTTGCTCCCCGACGTGGTGACCGAATTCCCGCTCTGGACCAAGCCCGGTAGCGGGGTGGTGAAGGCGATGATCGAGGTGGTCTGAAAATCTGAGACCCTGGCAAACCCGGCAGAAGATATTCAGAATGACAAATGACAAATGCCAGATGACAAATGACAGATGACAAAGGCTCCTCGAGGATTCTGATAACCGGCGATCTGTCATCTGATATTTGTCATTTGTCATCCTGGATCGCTGGCGAATCCTTGGACGGATTTGCCAGCGATCCAGGCCTGGTCTTACCAGTTAATTGGCCAGACCAATTCTGTTGGATTCCGTGAACCCAGGATGGCAAACCCCCGAAATGCTTCCGTTTCCGCCTCGTCAACGTCTGGGTTTCGTTTTCTTCAGCCTACACCCTTGTCTGTAGAAGCATTATCGCTTATTTAAAGAATCGTTCGGTATGGCAGACGCCGGCCCTGCCGGAGTAAATCCATAGTTACGGCGTTGTAATTAGCAAGCTCACCCCCAAATGAAACTCTTCAGCTCGATTCTGAGCCGCCGGGCCTTAATTGGTCTCGCCGGCGCAATCTTCGCCGCTGGTGTGGCTCAACCGCCCACGGCTCTAGCTCAAAAACCGAAAATTCCTTGTATTGTAAAGGACACGACCTCGAATTATTGGCAGATTGTTTTTGCCGGTGCTCGCAAGGCGGCTAAGGACCTCAACGTCGATGTGCCTGAACTTGGAGCGCAATCCGAGTCTGACATTAACGGTCAGATTGGGATTCTTGAGAACGCTGTTTCTGAGCACCCGGCTGCGATCGTGATTGCCCCAACCCAGTTCCACGCTCTTGGAAAGCCGATCGAGGAAGCGGCTAAGCAGGTCAAGATCATCGGGATCGATTCGGCCGCGGACACAAACGCGTTCGTTTCCTTCCTCCAGACCGATAACACACAGGCCGGCCGGGTCGCGGCGGACTCCTTGGCGGAGGCAATCAAACAAAAGTACGGTAAGGCCGAAGGCGACGTCGCGCTCATCACCTCGTTACCTGGCGTTGGTTCGTTGGACCAGCGGGCCAAGGGCTTCAAGGAAGAGCTGGCCAAGTATCCGGGTTTGAAACTGGTTGCCGACAAAGTCGCCGATGGTATGGCTACGACCGGGCTGAATATCACGACCGATCTGATCACGGCCAACCCAAATCTCCGCGGTATTTTTGCTTCCAATCTGATTATGGCGCAGGGAGCGGGCCAAGCCATTGCTGAGAACAAAGCTGCTGACAAGATCAAACTGATCGGTTTCGACTCCGACGATAAGCTGATCGGATACTTGAAAGACGGGACGATTTACGCCTTGATCATCCAGGATCCATTCCGGATGGGCTATGACGGAGTCAAGACCGCTCTGGCGGCTTCGAAGGGAGAGAAAGTTCCGGCCACAGTGGATACGGGTGTAACGGCTATTACTAAGGCGAACATGGATACGCCGAAGTGCAAGCACCTGCTGGATCCTATTAAAAACCCCTCGGAATCCTAAGACGTTGCGACCTGGATGACAGATCGGCCGTCGACAAATCCGGACGCCGAGGACGGAGATCAGAAAATTGGCGCGGCGAATGGAGCCGCGCCGATCCTGGTTCTGAAGGGCCTCGATAAACGATTCGGCGCTACCCATGCGCTGAAAACGGTCGACCTTGCTTTCGATCGCGGCGAGATTCACGCGATCGTCGGTGAAAACGGCGCGGGTAAATCCACCTTAATCAAACTCCTTACCGGCGTGTACCCGCGCACGGCCGGTGAGGTGGACTGGGAAGGGCGGCCCGTGGCTCTGGCGACTCCTCATGAGGCCATCAATCTAGGCATCAACGCGGTGCACCAAGAGGTTGTTCTTTGTCGTCATCTCACGGTGGCCGGCAACCTGTTTCTCGGCGACGAAAAAGAGCGGTTCGGACTTCTGCAGCACGGTGCGATGGTGCGAGAAGCCCAGCGGATCCTCAACGAACTCGGGTTCAAATTGCCGGCCGGCGCTCTGCTTTCCACCTTGACCATCGGCCAGCAGCAACTAGTCGCCGCCGCCCGCGCCACCATGCGTGGTACCAAATTTCTGATTTTCGATGAGCCAACCGCGTATCTGACTCGGCGCGAGGTCGGCCAGCTGTTTGCGTTGATCCGCCGGTTGAAAAAGCGCGGGGTTACCATCATCTACATTTCGCATCGTCTGGAAGAAGTGTTCCAGCTGGCAGACCGGGTCTCGATTCTGCGCGATGGCCAACTGGTATCCACCCGGCGGGTTGCCGAGACGAATGAACAAGCGCTCATCGCCGGCATGATCAATCGCTCGCTTGATCAAGTTCATTACAAAGAGACGATTCCGTTTGGCTCGGAGATCCTGCGGACGGAGCATTTGAGCGGCAAAGGATTTAAGGATGTTTCCATCCGTGTCCGGGCAGGTGAAGTGATCGGGCTTTACGGCCTGATTGGGGCCGGGCGCAGCGAGTTTGTGCAGAGTCTGTTTGGCCGGTTCCCAAAAACCGGCGGGCAGATTTTTTGGAAAGGTCAGCCGGTTGAGGTCCGCAAAGAAAAGAAGGCGATTGCGCTTGGTATCGCTCTGGTGCCAGAAAGCCGGCGAGACCAGGGGCTCTGTCTGAATCTTCCGGTCGCTCTCAATCTCAACCTGCCGATCTACAAGCGCCTGACCAAAGGACCGGTGATAAATCCGTTTGCAGAATCTGAAGCGGCTGATCGGCAAATCCGCAACGTGCAAATCAAAACCGCGTCGCGCAATTCCCTTGCGTCAAGTCTCTCCGGCGGTAACCAGCAGAAGATTGTGGTGGGTAAATGGCTCAACCATGGAGCGCAGTTGTTCATATTCGATGAGCCGACCACGGGAGTTGACGTAGGCACCAAGGCGGAGATTTACAAGCTCTTCGCCCAGCTACTGAAGGCGGGGGCGGGGATCATTCTGATTTCTTCCTACCTTCCAGAGGTCTATGACATTTGTGACACGCTACACGTGTTTCGCCGGGGCAGATTGGTGGCGACGCATGAGGCCGCGCACGTTAGCGAAAAAGTGTTGCATGAAACGATTTTGACTGAGGCAATAGGAACTTGAACGCATGGAGCATTTTTTAGAGAAAGAAAAGAAATGAGTGTTGAGGCTTCCGAAGTGCTTGAGGTAGCGGCAACGAAACGCAGAGCGCGTCTCGGAATGTTATTCAACCTGACGCTGGTTATCCTTCTGGTGCTTTTGTGGGTAACGCTGGCGTTCACGACCAAAAACTTCTTTACTCATATCAATATCCCGAACCTCCTGCGCCAGGGCTCGATGATCGCGATCCTGGCGATGGGGGAAACGTTCGTCATCATTACCGCAGGTATCGATCTCTCGGTTGGCGCGGTGGCCGCTTTCTGCACCGTCATCACGGCCTTGCTGTTTAAGCAGAGTTACCCAATTCCTGCAGTCGTCCTCATTGTCCTGGTTGTCGGTTTTATAATCGGCAGTTTCCACGCGTTCGGTATCACTAAGCTCGGGTTGCCGCCCTTTATTATGACGTTGGCCACAATGACAGTCCTACGCGGTCTCGGACTGATCTTAACCGGCGGCAGCACGGTCTCCATCGACAATACTGCATTTACAAGCTTCTCGTATGGCGACCTGGGCGCTATCTGGTTGCCGGGTCTGGGCTTCCTGCCGTTACCGAATCTTTTCTGGATGGTGTTGCTGGTAGGAATTCCAGCGTACGTATTCCTGCATCACAGCAGGTTCGGCCGGTACTTGTTTGCGGTTGGCTCGAATACAGAAGCGGCTCGGCTTTCCGGGGTCAATACCCGATTCATGATTTACCTCGCTTACATACTCTCTGCGATGACTGCAGCTTTTGTCGGCGTGCTGTTGGCGTCGCGTATCGGCATAGGGATGGCGACCCAGGCAGAGGGTTGGGAACTGCAGGCGATCGCCTCGTCTGTAATTGGCGGCACCAGTCTCTTTGGTGCCATTGGATCAGTCCATGGACCGCTGCTCGGCGCCTTCATCCTGGCCACGATCAATAATGGCTGCAATCTGCTGAACGTGAACTCCTATTGGCAACTGGTTATTACCGGTTTCCTGATCATCGTGATCGTCTACTTCGACGGGCTGCGGAGAAAAAGCGCCTAATACGTTATAGGTTATAGGTTTTAAGTTTTAGGTCCTAAGCTGGACGTTCGAGGCCAGGACGGAAGAATCGCCAGGCAGCCATGCCAAGGGTTACAAGCCCAACCTAAAACTTAAAACCTATAACCTATAACCTATAGCCTAGAACCTAGAGTTACGGTTCTGGCAACTTGGGGATCCGGCCGGCTGCCCTTTCCTGCTCTAGGAACAAGCGGATCTCGGAAGGCTCGATACCGGTATTCCTCAGGTATTGAATCGCTTTAACCAGACCCTTTTCCGTGTGGATCTGGTGAAACCTTTCCCGCCAATCTTCATTTGCTTTAGCGGTAGCTTGGCGCATCTCACTTAATCCACCATCTCTCGGGCGAGATTGCAAGGGTAAGCCTGCGGCGCTCCTCGGGCATTCGCCCGACCGCGGCGCAGGCTATTCACAACCAACGGCGGACTCGTTTGCGGTAGGCATCGTATTCCACCCCAAAATGCTCGTGGAGCAGCTGTTCTTCGAACGGGATCAGCCGAAAGTTTATTAGCCCGAAAAAGACAATTGGCGGAATAAGGAACCAAAGCGATTCGAACGCGAATAAGCATCCGATAGAGATGAGTAGTAATCCGAGATACATCGGATTCCGAGTAATTCGATAGGGTCCGCTCAGCACCAATTGAGTCGGTTCTGCTCCCGGTCGAACCGGCGTGCGCCGAGACTTGAACGAGAAAAAACCGGCGGCCGCGGACCCGACTCCGGCCAAAATGAAGAGCGTGGCAATCGCGCCATGAAATGGGATCGTTAAGAAGGCAATCGGCGCAACGGAAGTCAGCAAAGCGGAGAGCAGGAGCAAAACGAGCATCAAGATAGGAGGTGGCAGGGGGATCGGGGGCGACTTCATTGGAGGAAAGGAGTCGAGGAGTTCAAGAAGTTCAAGGAGAGGAGCCAGGAGTCAGGAGGCCGCAGCCGTGGAGCGCGCCTCGCTTGCGAGGCCGTGGTGAACAAGGTTGAAGGGATGGCGGAAACATGAGTTGGCTGCACTCTTGCGTTTATTATAAGGAAGCAACCGGCCACGAAATAGGGCGCAGACAGAGATAGGATCTGCGTCATGGTGTTCGTTTGCTTACCACGGCCTCGCAAGCGAGGCACGCTCCACGGGTCGCGGCGATTCGGGTTCCTGAAGATAGTGACAATCTTGTCACAAAATTCTGGTTTTAAGACCCGGGAACCTGATCCTATATGGGCGGCGATGCGCTTAGGATACCCCTTCAAACTGTCAAGGATGTCAGTGTTGTCTTCTGATCTGCAGAAATTGTTTATCACAGCGGTAGCGCTAACGAGCTGGTCGCTTGCTCTGGCTCAAGCGACAGCCCCGGACCCAACCGCGCCGGACTCAAACGCCCCAGGCCGCTCGCCCGCCGATGCGGATGATCAACAGCTCGGTCAAATGACGGTTACTGGATATATCGTTCCGCGAATCGGGGAGGGACCGGAACCGGTCACCACACTCGACCAAGATTTTATTACCAAACAAGGCGATCAAACGACGGCCGATGTCCTGTTGAGATTGCCGCAAAATTTCGCTGGATTTACTCCGTCATTGAACGCCGGTGAAAGCACGGCCGAGGGGGGCTCTGCAGTGAACCTCTACGGTCTCGGCGCTAATGCGACCTTGGTGCTGATTGACGGCCGGAGACAAGCGACCTATCCGTATGCCCAGTTCGGGACCGAAGGCTTTGTTGATCTTAATTCGATTCCCCTGGCTGCGATTGACCGGATTGAAGTGCTGAAGGACGGCGCGAGTGCGACCTATGGCTCTGACGCGATCGCCGGGGTCGTGAACATCATCTTGAAAGATGAATACACCGGATCAGACCTAAGGTTTTACTATGGCGAAAGCCGCTACGGCGATGCCAATACCTTTCATATCTCGGCGGTAAGTGGATTCAGCGAAAAACTTAGCGAGAATTCGAAAATCAGCGTGCTGGCTACGTTCGATTTTTACGATCTGAGTCCCATCTTCTCCCGAGATCGTTCTTATAGTTCGCAGTTGTTGCACTCACAATTCGGGTCGTATTACGACCAGCCTTTGACCGACAGTTTTGCCGGTTCTTTTGGCGACGCCGCCGGTAACACTTACACGGTCATCCCTGGAACCAAAGGACCGCAGATTACTAAGAATGATTTTATCATCAATGGGCCGTCTAACCTGTTAAACACCGTCCAGGGTCTCGAGACCGTCCCCCGGGAAGAGCGGTACGGCACCTACGATAAGATCAAGTACGATTTCGCGAATTGGTTGAGGCTGTACGAAGAGTTTTCCTTCCAGCGGAATGAGGAAGTCAATGTCGACTATGCCTCCCAGCCGACTCAGGCGGATCCAATCACAATTCCGGCTAACAACCCCTATAATCCCTTCGGGATACCACTTCAGCCACTGGGACAGACCCTCAACGAGGTTGGGCTGCAATCTCAAGATGCAGTGGTTAAGACCTATCGGACAGTTTCGGGAGTCACGCTGTTCCTGCCAAAGAACTGGACGGTAGACTTTAGCTTTCTCTACGCTGAAAGCGACGGGACAGCTTATAGTTCTAATGAGGTCGCCGACTCTAAGCTGAACGAGGCGCTGGCCGGAACCTTACCGGGATACGGCGGCCAGTTTTACAATCCGTTCGTTGACCAAGGGGCGGTCGCAAATCCCAATGGCGGTCTAGCCAACGGGATTCGGATTACCCAGTTTCAAGATGTGAGAAGCAGCCAATTGACGTGGGCAGTGCGAGGCGGCGGCGACCTGATTGATTTGCCCAGCGGACCAATCACCTTGGGACTCGGTCTGGAGTATAACAGCCAAGACTATGTTTCGCGAGTGGACCCTTACACAGCATCATTTGACGTGGTAGGCCTCGGCGCTGCGATCAACGGAATCGGCAAGCGCTACTGGGAGAGTGCTTATTATGAACTCTCTATTCCCATCCTCGGTAACCGCTGGTCATGGCCAGGCGCTCGCAGTCTGCAATTCGTTGCTTCCGAAAGGTACGACAACTACAACGATTTCGGCTCAACCGAAAAACCGAAGTTCGCGGTGCTTTACAAGCCGTTCGACGACCTCACCTTTCGCTTTTCCTACTCTGAGGGATTCCGGGCGCCTTCACTCACCGAGTTGTACAGCGGCACCTCCTTTGCCTTTGATGATCTGGTCGACCCAAAGAATCCCAGTCTCGGAGAGCAGACCTATGAAGTGCGCCAGTCTGGAAATCCCCATTTAAAACCGGAGACCTCTTATGGTTACTATGCCGGAGCAGTATGGTCGCCCGGATCCAGTGACCCGCAGCATAGCTGGTGGGGGTGGGCGAATGGCTTCAGCGCTAACATAGAGTATTTTCAGATTCAAAGAGGAAACCAGGTCAGTCTACTCGACGCCCAACAACTGCTCAATGAGGAGCAGTTTTTTCCGAACCTAGTGGCCCGCCTACCCAATGGGACGATTAAATACATCGACGATCCGTTTGTTAATCTGGGAGAAACGTTAGTCGATGGAATCAGTTTTGGGGCCAGCTATTCGACCAAAGAATACGGCTGGGGGAAAATCGACCTCGAGACGGACTGGACTTATCTTTATAATTATGCGGTCCAGCCGATCAATAACAACAGCGCCATCGTTTCAGGTTTCGGCACAATTAGTTTGCAACCGAGTCCGGTGATCCCGGAGCAAGGCACGTTCACCTTGCCGGAGATTAAGTCAACCTCCAGCGCTTTCTACACAAAGACGCTTTTTGGCATTGATACGTTTAGAACCGGGCTAACCTTGAACTATGTGGGGCCGGAACATGACCAGTTGGATAACTATTACGGGGTTCTAGGAGGAGCTACAGTACAGCCGAATGGCTCGGTGCATGAGATCGGCAGTTGGACGACGCTGGATTGGCAAATTTCTTATGAGTTTGGAAAACCGGTTGAGATCACTCCGGAGACTCCGCAACCAGGCTATGGTAAAGATGGCAAGAGTTTGGCTGGAGAAGCCGCTATCGCCCCCAAGGCTGAAGGAGCGCACAACACCTGGATTCGATACTGGTTAGCGGGCAGCAAGATTACTTTCGGGATCAATAACGTCTTTGATACGCCACCGCCGTTTGCCGACACCTTCATGGGGTATGATCCGCAGACCGCAACTTCGATTGGTCGTTTCTTCTATTTTGAGCTGGAGAAGAAGTTTTAAAGGCAAGCTCGCTTAAGATCTTAGGGCTGATCAGCGCCCAATGCCTGGAGGGGAGCCGCTTTGTAGGTTAGCAAGTCTATCAGTTGCTATCAGGCGGCTCCCGAGCATTACCCAGCGCGTCTCAGCTTCATCGGATCCGGTCGTAAGCAGACCACGAGAGCCAGAGCCGCTGGACAAACTGAACCAGCGGTAATTCCCGGGAGCCGCCTGCTGCCAACCGATAGACCTTGCCAACCTACAAAGCGGCTCCCCTCCAGATATTGGGCGTTGATCGATCTTATTGTCCTGCAAGCGGACTCGGCGCGCTACCAAGATCGATAGCGGTGATCGTGTCGAAAAAGAGAAGGCGCTGGCGGGAGCCTTTCCCGAACACGATAAAGCACTGAGCTCTTTCTTCTTCGGCCTGCAGGACACCGTCCTCGTCAGTTTCGGGGAAGAAGGAAATGTGATCGGGCGTCGGCACCTTATATCGCTCACCGCTGGCGGTCACAAGAGTGAACGGGATAAAAGGCGGCTTCGTCGCGACCTCGCGAATCTCTCTCTCTTTCGGGTGCATGGCCGCAACCAGTATAGAAAGGGTTTGCTGTCTTGCAAGATCTTAATAACATAATGCATAAAAGTTGTATGCCGGGTGGATTGCTAGCGGCCAGCGCTTCGCGAATAGGGGAGGGCGCGCGTCCCCGCGCGCCGCGAGAACGTGGCACAACTTAAAGGTGTAATTTACCGGTGGATTAAAACGGGCGCTCGGCTTCGGTCACAATCGTGCAGCCGCCGGACGAGGACGCGATCCCTCCCGGCGATGGGCCTACGCACATTCCAAGAACGAAGCGCCTAACGAGTGGCATCCCGAAGTCGTTGCGAAGCGCCACCGTAGTTGCGTTTGGTTTTTGGGCACGCCAGTTTGTGACATGACCCCTGATAGCGCTTGGTTAGAGGAACTTCGAAAGAGAGTATCTGCTGCCGCTCCTCGAATTCAAAAACTGCAAGGAATTGCCGTACTGATCCTAAACACCGGCAACTACCGTTGGGTTGGTCTTTATGAAATAGACAGACAAGCGGGTGAAGTGGTGAACTTGGTCTGGGATGGAACAGGTGTGCCGGAATATCCCCGGTTCCCGATTGGCAAAGGCCTGACAGGCGCCGCGATTCAACAGCGAAGAGTCATCAATGTTGGCGACGTGGCCGCGGATCCACGTTACTTGACGGCATTCGATTCAACTCGTTCTGAAATCATCGTGCCGATTCTTGATGGCCAAGGGGAGAAGGTTATTGGAACAATCGACGTGGAAAGCGAGCGGACGAACGCCTTTGATGAACAAACCGAACAGCTCCTGATGAGCTGTGCGGAAGTGATTGCCCCGTTGTGGAAGTAGAGGGTTGGCTCCCGGCACCGTTATCCTCTTACGGCTTACGCCTCTCGGGATTGCGGCACCAGGCTGCTACCAGTCCGATCCAGGGTACAACCGTGTTTGACATCGCAACCTCGTTTTGCAGCCGCTCTTGGAGCGTATCAAGATCGCCCAGAGCCTCGATGGATAAGGTGAGCTTTTGAATTTGTGGAAGGACGCTTCGTAGGGAATCAGAAACCCATCGAGTGAAGTCTGGATCACTTGCCAACTCTATTTCCAACCGCATATGCGGGGCTGGCAGCCCGGCATCTTGGAAGGCTTTGTGCAAACCGGGGCCCATCTCCAAATTCACGCCGGCACGGATCCCTGTCTCGTGGAGTAACGAAACACTCGCGTACCAAAGAGGCAAGTGCCTCGAAAGCGCAAGAAATGGGATCCAGGATCCTTCTTGAAACGGAAGAATGCCGCCAGGACGAATTCGTTGCGCTACAGAACGCAACGCGTCGACCGGGTCGGGAAGAAACTGTAGAATGTAACGACCAACTGCTGCATCAAAGATTAAGTGTGTCGAATACTCGGTCAGATCGGTTTGCACAAATTCAATGTTGCCCAGACCTGCGTCCGCGGCCCGAGCCCGAGCCCGGTTAATCGTACGGCCGTCCCGCTCGATCGCTACTACCTTTCCCGAAGGACCTACTATCCTGGCGACGAGCATAGCTACGTCGCCGACCCCTGCGCCAAGATCTAAGACCAGTTGCCCAGATCCGATCCCCGCTTCTCGGAAAAATCGCTCGGTAACCGGAGCAAGCCGGATACCTTGGCGGATCAGTCGCTCGTGTTCTGCGTCGGTGTTGCCAAGGTGATAGTCGGTATAGCATTTGTCAGACGACATAGGCGCGGGGGCATTATCCTCAGACATGGGGCGAAATCGGGCAGATGGCAGGCGGACTTTTATACCAACTTACTGTATCGAAGACATTTACCAAGAATCTGACTAGCCCCTTTTTCTCACACGTGTAAATCCCCGGACGTTCGAGCTTAAGCTGGCAATCCGCGCTGGCTTTTGTTTCACTTTTGCTTCTAGGGAGCTTTCGAATGCACTACCGTGAATCACTGCCATCATTCGGCTTGGCCCCTTTGGTCTTGTCGTTTTGGGAATTCGCGGTATCCGAGACAGTGCCGGGACCGCGTTACCACTACGTTTTTCCGGACGGTTGCACCTTGTTATCCTACTGTGGAAAGTCCATGCGTTTAGCGCCAGGACTAAAGGTTATCGGACCCACCATCAGGTCTCGAGTGGTACCCGTACGGCCTGGAGAAGTGTGGTGGGGCGTCCGGCTTCAACCGGCCGCAGTTCAAGCCGTCACCGGCTGCGCACCTTGCATACTGCGGGATAGGGCGGAGTCCGGTGCTGTTATTAGTCCAGAACTTGACCGTGCGTTGCTCTACGCACTTGAGGGCAGCAAATGTTTTGCCGATGCCATCATTGGGTATGAACAGGTCCTGGGCACGCTTCTCCGCCAGCACATTGATGGTAAAGTTGCTGCCGCGGCGCATTTCATCGACAACACCGGCGGTAGAGCCAAGATAGAAGAGGTAGCGCTGGCTGTTGGGCTCAGCGAGCGCCAACTGCAGAGGCGTTTCAACCAAGCCGTTGGATTGACGCCCAAACAGTTTGCCCGTGTCCGGCGCTTACGAAGCACAACGGTCGCAATGCTTGGTAGGGAGCTAACAGACTGGGCTGGCCTGGCTGCCGACGCGGGTTATACCGATCAGTCCCACCTGACCCACGAGTTGAACGCGCTAACCGGACACCTGCCTACATCGTTTGAACGAAGGGTACGCAGGATCGAACACGGCTTTCTGCGCCGCTGAACCGTAACGTGTCGCAAATCTACAAGACGATTGCTGCCCGGTGTGCTAGCTCGGCAGCGATGAAGACGATCATAGCGCTGCTTTCTCTTTGTTTCTTGTGGTCCTCTGGATTTTCTCAGGACAACGAGTCAACGCAGTTAACGGAGATGAGAAAGCTGGCCTTCCTCGTTGGTCAGTGGGAAGGCACTGGATATTTCGAATACGCTCCAGGACAGCGCCGGGCGTTTACCGAAAGGGAGAATGTCCAGATGAAGCTCGGCGGATTGATGCTGGTTTTTGAGGGCTCAGGTCAGAGCAAGGGTGCAAACGGAGAAGCGATCACTGTGCATAGCGCTCTCGCTCTCGCCCACTATGACGATCAATCTCACACTTTCCGGTGGCAAGCCTACCGCGCCGACCGAGGCTCCTTATCAACCGTAGAGACCGAAGCCGAGGTCGCCGATCAAACGTTGGAGTGGGGCTATCAGGATAACCGTGGCGGACGGGTGCGGTTTACCATAAAACTGGATCAAACAGGAGCGTGGTCCGAGACCGGGGAGAGCAGCTCGGACGGCCAGAATTGGCGCACTTTCATGGAGATGACCCTAAAGCACCTCTGATGAGAATTGGTCGAGTCGATCAAGAATTGTGAATGACCCTTTGTGCGAGGTTTTTTCGCACCGGCGAGGTGCGCTCCAGGGTGTCGACCGCTGTCGGCCTCGCAAGCGAGGCAAGCGCTCCACGGGTGGCGACCCCTTTCGGCCTCGCAAGCGAGGCAGCGCTCCACGGGTGGCGACCCCTTTCGGCCTCGCAAGCGAGGCAGCGCTCCGCGGGTGGCGACCCCTTTCGGCCTCGCAAGCGAGGCACGCTCCACGGGTTGCGACCCCTTTCGGCCTTGCAAGCGAGGCACGCTCCACGGGTTGCGCGCTATCCGCCTTTGGCAAATTGGCGGGCGATTTCTTGACTCAGCGGGAGCTCGTAATCACCATTGATCCGGACATCCACAACCACAGGGCCTTCTTCGACCGCTAATGCGGCATCGATTCGGTCAAGCTCCTCCGGGTGGGTGACCCGGAAACCTTTGGCGCCGAAACCTTCCGCCAAGCGATCGAAGTCTGGTTGCGGAGTGTCAGCCAGTGTAGGATCGATCTCTTTACGCACGAGATCGTGTTTCTCCTGACCGACAGCCTGATCGTTGAGAATGATGACCGTGAGAGGAAGGTGGAACGCGACTGCCGTATAAAAATCAGCCACGTTCATCATGAAAGCCGCATCGGCGGTGACATGAGTGACGCGTTCTCCGGGCCGGGCGAAACAAGCTCCAATGGCGATGGATAACCCTTGTCCGATCGATCCGAAATCCCAGCCGTTGCCCCAGCTGTCGGCATTGGGCGAGGTAAGAATTTGTTGAGAGACTAAACCGGCGTGGCCACCGTCGATCACGATGATCCGGTCGCGTTTTGGCAGTCTATCCTCCACATACCAAACCGCGCGCCGGGGATCGACCGAACCACCATCTTCAAAATCGGGGCGAACGAAAGAGAACTGCTTTATCTTTTGGATGGTCTGATCGTCAGGTTGGCGAGGAGCAGTCCGGGTCTCTTGGAGCCTCTTCAGTAGAGCCAGCAGAGCGATGCGGGCATCTCCTTCCAGGCCGACATCGACCGGCGTGTAAAAACCGAAAGCGTTATGTCGCCGGTCTATCTGAATCACTTTTTTATTTTGTAGGACGGCGCGGTTTTGTGTGGTCCAAGGATTAAGACTGGCGCCAATCGCGATCGCAAGGTCGGCTTCATTCAAGACGTCGTTCGCCAGGCCGGTGCCGAGGCCGCCGCTTACGCCCAAATAGAGTGAGTAATCGGAACACATCCCCTTTGCGGGCAAGGTCACGGCAACGGGAGCACCGAGGTATTTTGCCAGCGCTAACACTTCGGGTTCGGCATGGGCGGCGCGCGCGCCTAACCCGCAAATGATCACCGGCCGGTTAGCGCCCTCTATCATTTTTGCGGCGGCTTCCAGATCGTCGGCCCCCGGTGGTTGCGGCTCCGGTGCTTTGTAGACCGGACGATAGCTCCAGTCTGGAATAGGAACATCGGCTGCCTGTATATCTTGGGGTAGATTCAGTACGAACGGACCTTCTTTCGCCCTGAGATGTCTAAACGCTTCTCCCAGAACGTAATCGACTGCTTTCGGGTGATTCAATACGACGCCCGCTTGGGTCGCTTGAATGGCCATCGCATTCTGGTCCACTAATCCTTGCATGTTGAATGGATCACTAAGCGGTGCGTGCCCCGCCAACATCAGTAAGGGGGTGCGATGAGCGCGAGCCGCCACTAACGACGTGATGGAATTAGTGAACCCAGGTCCTTGCGTAACCGTGGCAATGCCTATCTTCCCGCTCACTCGAGCATAACCGTCTGCCATGGAGGTCGCGCTCTGCTCATGTTTCGCTTGGACGAACTTAAAGCCGTACTTGCCGCAAAGCTCGCCAATCAGATACATGTTCGCATTGCCCATCACACCGAAAATGGTGTCAGCGCCTTCCTTGTGAATTGCTTCAGCAATCGCCGCGTACACTTTCATAGGGGACTTGGACTATAACCATCGCGGATACCGAATGCATCGGGAAAACGTCTCTTGGGCGCATCTGGCCTTCGTCCTCGTCGTCGTCCTCGTCCTCGGATCCGGTCGCGCGGAGTGATGGAGTCTTGGAGTGCCGGAGTGTTGGAGTAAATCGCCAAGTCGGACTCACATGCAGCGATTTGCGAGGATTGGAGTCGCACATCCGCAGCACACTGCATTATAGAAATTATGCGCAATATGGATTGACTTCTTAATTGTGGTTTATACAACGGCCTTCGTTTTCCACCTAACACAGGAATTAGGAACTCAGGAGAGGAACTAGGGATGCTTAAAGAACAGCTTTTGATTCTACCGTTTATCACCGAGCAGGCATTCTGGTCAGTCCAGCTCGAAAAACTCGGGGTCGCCGCGCCGCATTTGAATCGCGATACGGTCACGACCGAACAGCTTGCCTCCGGCATAAGTCGCGTTCAGAACCGGACCATGAGGGAAAGAGCAGCGGCGCTCGGCCAAGAAATTCGCGCCGAGAACGGTGTTGAAACCGCGATCGACCACCTGAAGTCCTGGGGTTTGTTAGGTGCAACGGACTTGGCTGTCCGGTAGCGGGGAGCGTGGGATGGATCGCGTCCTCGCGATCCGCCGTTCGCCAAGCCCAGCGTGTTCTCAACCAAGGGGTTAGCCGAGCATAGGGTGTTGCATCGCCGTCACAGCGCGCGAGGACGCGCGCCCTCCCGGTCACCGGCTCCGGGCAGGTTCCTTCGATCCCCGATCGTTGGATACGTCCTTCGATTTTGGCCGTTTGTCGATGACGCGTTTGGCTTTGCCAACCACGACACGCTCGATGTTACCTGGCGGTACGGGCGTGACAGCTGCGGTCACTCCGACCCAGTTCTTTATCTGATGCCGGAGCTCGTTTGCTAACTGCAGCTCCTCGGTTTGGCTTAAAGTGACGCGAGCTTCGACCCTTACTTCAAGCTCGTCCAAGCGATCCACCCGGGACACCACCAATAAATAATGCGGCGAAAGCTTCGGGTGTTTGACGATCAATTCCTCGATTTGCGATGGGAACACGTTCACTCCCCGAATAATCAGCATATCATCCGAGCGACCGACGATTCTGCCGATGCGTCGCATCGAGCGAGCAGTCGGAGGCAGTAACCGGGCAAGGTCCCGGGTGCGATACCGGATCAAGGGAAGCGCTTCCTTGGTTAAAGAGGTCAAGACCAGTTCTCCATAGGTTCCGTCCGGCACACCGGCGCCTGTTTCCGGATCAATAATTTCCGGATAAAAATGGTCCTCCCAAATAACCAACCCATCTTTGGTCTCGACGCACTCGCAAGCCACGCCGGGTCCCATTATCTCTGACAATCCGTAGATATCGACCGCATCGAGATGGAATCGGCTTTCGATTTCGGCGCGGAGAGATTCAGACCACGGCTCGGCCCCAAAGATCCCAACTCGCAGGGAGCTCTTCGTCGCGTCGAGCCCCTGGCGCGCGAACTCGTCTGCGATGGTCAACATGTACGAAGGTGTCATCATGACGACGCTAGGCTGCAGGTCCGTAATCATCTGAACTTGTTTCTCCGTCTGTCCTCCCGACATCGGGATAACAGCACAGCCCAGGCGTTCAGCCCCGTAATGCGCGCCCAGGCCGCCGGTAAATAATCCGTAACCATAGGAAACCAACACGATCTGACCGGGCCGCCCGCCCGCTGCTCGAATCGAGCGAGCCATCAAAGTGCTCCAATTGTCGATATCGTTTCGCGTGTAAGCGACGATCGTCGGTTTACCGGTTGTGCCGCTCGATGCGTGAATGCGAATGATTTCTTCCCGAGGCACAGCTATCATCCCAAAAGGATAGTTGCGGCGCAGGTCTTCTTTTACCGTGAACGGGAACTTGTTGAGATCTTCCAAGGTCCTCAGGTTGCTCGGATGCAGACCTAGCGCACTAAACCTCTCGCGGTAGTGGCGCACTCGATCGTAGGCATGCTGCAACGACCATTTTAAGCGTTTGAGCTGCAGCGCTCTGAGTTCGTCTTGGCTAGCCTGCTCGATCGGCTCGAAGGAGGCAGCGCTGAGTGTTTGGGGGGACATAGGGGGAGGGTGAGAGGTGAGAAGTGAGAAGTGAGAAGAGGGTGAGAGGTGTTACCCGCGAGACATTTGCTATTTGCTATTGGCTATTGGCTATTGGCTATTGGCTATTGGCTATTGGCTATTGGCTATTCGCGCTTGCCGCGACCGTCTCCCCTGTGATTCGGTAGGATCGGCCTCGGAAGAAGGCGACGGGGTGACCAGATTGATTGGTGACGACAACATCATAGAGGCCTAGACGGCCGGGCAGCGCGCGCTCGGTTGCTTCGGCGGTTAGTTCATCTCCGATCCGCGCCGGGGTGACAAAGTCGATTGAGCCTCCGGAGGCTACTGTGCTTCGGTTGTAGCTGTTACAGGCAAAGGCAAAGGCGCTATCTGCTAAGGTGAAAATTACACCTCCATGACAGATCGAATGGCTGTTCGACATATCAGGCCGGACCGTCATCTTGAGGCGAGCGTACCCGGGGCGAATTTCGACAATACTAATACCGAGAGCGCGCGACATGGCGTCTTGCGCAAGCATTCCTTCCGCTACACGTTCGGCTAATCTTGTCTCGTCGGATCTAGTGTCATGTCTCATAAATAGCATGGCTTTCGTGCAAGTTCGTTGCTCAGGGGTAATGAACTCACAGCGTACCCTAACGGGGCGGATCGCTGGGTGCGGCCTTCCCAGGCACTTCGTGCCAGGCTACCATCGTTCCATCCCTCCGGGATTGAAAGGCCCTCGCTGGGCCAGTTTTTCCATAACGTACTAAAGTTCATCTAACTGTTTCCCCGTCCAGAGGGTGCGCGTGATCAAAGGAGAGGTTCGGTAACGGTCTTCGCCGTAATAGACCGAGAGGTTATGGAGAACGTCTCGGATGCGTCGAAGCCCGATCTTGCGACTCCATTCAAACGGGCCGGCCGGGTAACGTGTTCCCTTCCGCATCGCCAAATCGATATCGCCACAGGTTGCGACTTTTTGCAGAGCCGTGTCTGCTGCTTCATTTATCAGCATGGATACCGTTCGCATGACGGCTAAACCCGGCACGTCATCCAAAGTAACGACCTCGTAACCGGCTGCTTGAAATAGAGCCACCGCTGATTGGTATGCCTTTTCGCTACACCGAGGCGCAGGCGACAGTGCTATAGCTCCGGCGCTCTCATAGTCAAAAGCTAGATCAACCAGCACGGTGTTAGGTTGGTTCTCTTCGAACGCGATTTGGGCGGCGGTCCTCCCGTCGGTCAGGCGCACGTTTGCTTGATCGACCATCGCCACTAAATCGCCCTCTGCTCTTGCGATACGTCCGGCGCCAGGGAACGCCTTTCGCAGACGAGTTAACAATCCGTTCGTGAGCGAATCACCGGCCGACAGCCAGACCTCATGGGGAACCGAGTGTCGCATTTCCAGCGGAGGTTCACTCTTAGTCGAGTCCTCACCGTAGTCATAAAAACCGCGTCCGGTCTTACGTCCATAGAATCCCCCCTCCACCAGCTCTTTCTGATAAACCGAAGGCATGAACTTCGGGTTCTGATAGAAACCATCAAATACCGACTGGGTAACCGCAAAGTTAACATCGTTGCCGATCAGATCCATCAACTCAAACGGTCCCATAGGAAACCGTCCGGCTTCACGCATGACATAATCGATCGTGACGGGATCGCTCCCTTCTGTCACCAGACGGAGAGCTTCGGCATAAAACGGGCGAGCGACACGGTTAACAATGAACCCCGGTGTAGAATTGGCTTGGACTGGGATTTTGTCCCATGTCTTAACCGTCTCCAAAACAATCGACAGAGTAGTTTCGTCTGTCGATAGTCCGGAAACGACCTCCACGAGTTCCATGATCTGCGCCGGGTTAAAGAAATGCATCCCGATCACTCGATTTGGATAGACAAGTCCGGCTGCCAGTTTGGTAATCGAAAACGAGGAGGTATTGCTGGCGATAATCGACTCCTTTGAAAGGATATTCTCCAAGTCCTGGATAAGTCGTTTCTTGGTGTCGAGGTCTTCAACGACGGCCTCGATTACTAACCCGGCATCACCAAGGCCAAAAAGACTGGTGACGGGCGCGATCCGTCGCTCGATCTCTTCGGCCGCGCGGGCAGTCAATTTACCTTTCCCCACAGACTTGTTCAGACTACGATTAACCTTTTCCAGCGCCCGAGTAACAGCCTCTGGAACCGAGTCGAAGATTTTGACTGGATGCCCCCCGCAAGCAGCTACCTCGGCGATTCCTGCGCCCATGGTCCCTGCACCGATGATCCCGACCACCGTATCCGGCGGGATCGGCTGTTTGGCAGCGAATTTAGGTCTGGGGAGTGTTGTCAGCATGCAAGGGTATCAGGGGCTCGTCCTCGTTCTCGTCGTCGTCCTCGTCCTCGAGAAAGCGGGAACGGAGTAATGGAGCGGCGGAGTAATGGAGTGTTGTAGTATTGCTTTCACGTCCCCGTAAACTTCGGAGGCCTCTTCTCTAAAAATGCCGTAACCCCTTCCCGAAAATCATTACTGCGCCCGAGCTCCCGCATATAGTCGCGTTCCAGATCGAGCTGTTTGTCCAGCAACAAACCAATCGAACTATTAATTGCTGCTTTTGTATACGCGAGCCCCTTGGTTGGCGCTATGGCCAGGGTATTAAGCAATTCTTCGATGCTGGCCTTGAACGCTTCGTCCTCGACGCAGCGCCAGATCAAACCCCAAGCCGCGGCTTGCTCGGCGGAAAGCCGTTCACCTAGCAGAGCGAGCCCCAGTGCTCTCGCAGTGCCAACCAATCTAGGCAAAAAGAAGGTTCCACCGGTGTCAGGAATTAGACCGAGTTTAGCAAATGACTGGATAAAGCTGGCAGACTTAGTTGCGATCACGAGATCACAAGCCAGGGCCAAGCTTACTCCGGCTCCGGCAGCAACTCCGTTAACCCCGGCGACCACAGGTAAAGGAAGAGCGCGGAGTGTACGCACCAACGGCGCATAGTATTTCTCAATACTATCGCCTAAATCGATCGCGCCTTCTCCGGTCTTGGTGTTTCTGTCTGCGAGATCCTGCCCGGCGCAGAAAGCGCGTCCAGCTCCAGTCATCAATAGCACGCGTACGCGCTGCTCCTTCACCTGCTCAAGCGCTTCGCGCACTTCCAGATGCATCGCTTCGTTGAAGCTGTTGAGCTTGTCGGGACGGTTAAGCGTCAACCGAGCGATGTCGTCCTTAAGATCGAGAAGAATAGTTTGAAACATAGGAGGTTCAGGAGTTCAGCATGGGGCGGTTAAAGAAATGGCGAGACAGAAAAAGTTGCGGTGACCTGAATACGAGATCAGCGCGGTGGTCTCCTGAACTCCTGAACTTCTGCAACTCCTGAACTCCTATTTGTTTTTGAATCTCGGTTCACGTTTCTCTAAAAAGGCTGCCATGCCTTCTTTCTGATCTTCGAGTGCAAAGGTTGCTTGGAAGCTGCGTCGTTCTACCCTTAGCCCTTCCGTCAGCGGTAGCTCATAGGCGGCGTTAACCGCGTCTTTGATCATCATCACACTTGGCCGAGAAAGAGATGCGATTTTAGTTGCGGTACGGATGGCTTCCTCTTTCAGATCAGCGAGTGGAACCACTCGACTGACCAATCCGGCGCGTTCGGCCTCGTTGGCATCGATGAATCGACCGGTCAGACACATCTCCATGGCTTTCGATTTCCCGATGAGTCTGGTAAGTCTTTGGGTGCCGCCGGCCCCGGGCATCGCCCCGATCATGACCTCGGGTTGACCGAACTTAGCGTTGTCAGCGGCAATGATAAAATCGCATGCCATCGCTAGCTCGCACCCTCCACCAAGGGCATACCCGGAAACAGCAGCGATGATCGGTTTTCGAATTGCGGAGACCCGGGTCCAGGCGCCGCCGCGACCTTCGGGAAAGTCCTGTAGAAGGAGAGCGGCAAAGGTCTGATCTTGCATCTCCTGGATGTCCGCTCCGGCAGCGAAGGCTTTATCATTTCCCATTAGAATCATTGCCCCTATCGCATCGTCCGCCTCCCATTCTTGCAGTGCGTGCACGACCTCACGCATCAACGCCGTAGAAAGTGCGTTGCGCCTCTCGGGCCGATTTAAGATCAGAATCCCAACCGGGCCACGAGTCTCGCAGAGAATGTTTTGATAGCTCATAGTTGGCGGAAGCCAGAAGCAAAAATGTCATGGAGCTCCTTTGCGGGTGGGTCATATCTGGGGAGCTGAAACCGGCGACGATTTGGTTCCGGTTGGGTCAGGGGTTCGCAGGCTCGCATAGTGGCTAGCGAACGTTTGGTCAACATTTGATAAACCCCGGTCCCTGTTGTTTTGGTGGCGACCTCTTCTTCGGTTAGTTCACGCACAAGTCTGCCTGGGATCCCGGCAACCAACATCCGGGGAGGAACGAACATGCCGGCCTTCACAAAAGATAGTGCGGCCACCAGCGAGGATTCACCGATCTCCACTTCATCCATCACCACGGCGTTCATGCCGATCATGGCGTTTTTACCGATTCTACACCCATGCAGAATTGCACCGTGACCGATATGTCCGCCTGCCTCGACCGTTACTTCCATATTCGGATAGGTATGCACCACGCAACCATCTTGAAGATTGCTGCCTGCCTCTATCACGATCCTTCCCATGTCGCCCCGAAGGGATGCGCCCGGGCCGATGTAACAGCCGGGGCCGATAATAACGTCGCCAATGAGAACCGCGGTTGGATGAACGAACGCTGCCGGATCCACTACCGGGGTGATATCGTCGATGGAATAGATGTTAGACATAGGATGGAGGATGAAGGTAGGGGAGGCGGATTGGTAGCGAGGCTCCCGATTGCACGGAGTAGAGATCCCGGAATGACCCAGGAGGTTGAGGTCCGAAATGCGCCGAGCCGTTGGGGAGATGGAATAATGGAGGATTGGAGTAATGGAGGATTTGGTTAGACTGGAATTCTGGTTTCGATGATGCGGAAGCGGTTCGCGACAAAGGCGCTATCGGTTAGGCTGGCGTTAGCGGCTGGATTGGCTCCAGTGCCGTGATAGTCGCTGAAGGCGGCAGATTGGTTTACGTAGATTCCGCCGGTGAGGTTGCACGACAAACTGACGCCGGCCTCGGCCGCGATTTCGCCGGCCGCGTGTAAGAGAGATTCCTTGGTTGAGTAGACCGCGAACGTCAGGGAGCCGCAGCGAAGAGAAGTCATGCGTGACAGCTCTAGTGCTTGTTCGGCAGTGTCCACGGGAATAACGAACACAATCGGGCCGAAACATTCTTGTAAGTAATAGTCGTGGTCGGATGCCGTTAATTGAACGAGCAGGGGGGTCCGCACGCAGGCGTCGGGAAATTGCGGATGGCTAATGCTTTGGGTATCGGAAATAATTTTGCCTAGTTTGCGAGCGCCTTCCAAGCGATCCAGGGTTGCTTCACTCTGGATTGCTCCGAGAATTTCGACTGCCCGGGCGGGGTCACCAAGGAGTTTAGCAAGACTATCGGCGAGGCCTTGGACAACTTGGTCAAAAGAGAGATGTCCATCAGGCGTCTCCACTCCGTCCTTGGGAATGTAAAGATTTTGAGGGGCAGTGCACATTTGACCGGAATAGAGCGAGATCGAGAAAGCCAGGTTCTTGACCATTCCGGCAAAATCATTTGTGGAATCAATTACAACCTGATTTACACCGGCTTTCTCGGTATAAACCGTGGCCTGTCTGGCTTCTTTCTCCAGCCATTCTCCGTTCCTGGTGCTTCCGGTGAAATCGATAATTTTAATTTCCGGACGCAAAGCGAGCTTTTTGGGGGTGTCGTCATTTGGATCATGGGCGACGAGGGTGACGATGTTCGGATCGAAACCGGCTTCCGTCAGGACTTGGCGCGCAGTTTCGACAGTTAAGGCCAAGGGAAGAATCGCACCGGGATGCGGTTTTACGATTACTGCGTTTCCTGTCGCCAAGTTAGCAAAGAAACCTGGGTACGCATTCCAGGTCGGGAAGGTAGAACAACCGATGACCAAGCCGATACCACGGGGGACGATTTTAAACTGTTTGTTCAGTTTTAAGGGCTCGTTCTTGCCTTGCGGTTTTTCCCAGTACGCGGTTTTGGGGACATGATTAAGTTCGGTCCATGCATAAGCCACTGCCTCGAGACCTCTATCTTGCGCATGGGGTCCTCCGGCTTGGAAAGCCATCATGAAGCCTTGGCCGGTGGTGTGCATGACTGAGTAAGCCATCTCGAAGCTTCGCCGGTTCAGGCGCTGGAGGATTTCAAGGCAAACCCCAACCCAGGTTTCCGGGTCTGCCGCGCGCCAAGGTTTTTGCGCGGCGAGCATTGTCTTCAAGAGCGGGTCGAGGTCAACTTTGGGATAAGTGATTTCCAAAGGGAAACCGTAGGGCGACCGCTCCGAGCCAGTTTGACCAACGGTCGCCGGAAGGTTGAGAGGATACGGATGATGGAGCCTGGATTCGAACGCTGCTTTCCCGGATTCGTTAGCAGTCTCACCATAAATCTTGCCGCTCGGAATCTCTGGGAACGCGCTCCAATAAGTCCGCTTCTCAATGGCTTGCACAGCGTCCTTCAGGAGCTGTTGATGAGTAGAAAAGAAAGAGTTAGACATAATTGTTACTCTGGTTAGTGGATTTTGTCGAAATCGACTACGAGCTCGTTAGTTCTAGGATAGCTTTGACAGGTCAGAATAAATCCGCGATCGATTTCGTAGTCTTCTAACCCGTAGTGAGCATGCATCTCCACTTGCCCGGTGCGGAGATGGGCCCGGCAACTTGCGCAAACACCCCCTTGGCAACCATAACGCAATTCCAGTCCGTGGCGTAACCCTGCCTTTAGCACTGATTCTGTCTCTCGCGGCATGGTAAATTGATGCTCGATGCCATCTAAAATGATGGTGACGGCACACTGCTGTTCTGGCGCTGGGACCTGATCAATGCCGACGCCGTTCTTGGGGGCGGCAAATAGTTCTGTCCTGATCTTGGCGTCCGGTAACCCTTCGGATCGCAAAGCGGCCTTGACTTCTTCGCGCATCGAGGCAGGGCCACAGATGAAAGCGTTATCGATATTATTCCCAGGGACCCAGCGTTTCAGTAAATCGCGGGACTTCGAGTAGTCAATTCGGCCATATAGCAGATCGCTCTCTTGTCTTTCGCGAGTTAGTATGTGGACCAGAGTAAGCCGGTTAACAAAGCGGTCCTTAAGGTCACCTAGTTCATTCCGCAGCATGACGGAGCCGGTAGATCGGTTACCATAAAAGAGAGTAAATTCGCTCTTCGGTTCGGCGATCAACGTTGACTTGATAATAGAAAATACTGGAGTGATACCGCTGCCGGCGGCAAAGGCGACGTAGTTGTGGCGCTCGGCGGCTGATAGCGGCACCCCGAAGCGGCCGGTCGGCGGCATGATCTCGATCATAGTGCCGGGCTTTAATTCCGTAAATGCCCAGTTCGAAAACAGGCCATTGGGCGCCCGTTTGATCGCAATTCGCAGAGCGTCGTCTTGAACTGCGGCGCAGATGGAGTAAGGACGGCGCACCTCAGTTCCATTGATGATCGCTCGTAGGATCAGGTGTTGCCCGGGACCAAAGGAGAACTTTGGTCTTAGCACGTCGGGAACCGCAAAAGTCACGAGAAGGGAGTCGGCTGTATCCAAGCGAACGTCGGCAACTTCCAACGGGAAAAAAACGGTGGCTGGAGAGACCGTGGTCGCGACCTTCGTCGAGTTCAGTGACATTTGAAGTAATCGAATGGTTCCAGGCAAGAGTTACAGATGTAAAAGGCTTTGCAGGGAGTCGAACCGAACTGGCTGACGACTCGCGTGTCAGATGAGCCGCAACGCGGACAACAAATGGCGTCATCCTGTGCACCAGGGGCTTCGTGCTCGTGCTTCCGACTTCGCCAACCTCCTGTTGTGGAGCGCGCCTCGCTTGCGAGGCCGACTTCGAGCGGTTGGCAACATTGAGCTCGGGCTTCGTCGGACAAGCTGTGCTCGACTTCTTGCGGACGGAGTGATGGAGTAGTGGAGTGTTGGAGTGTTGCGCCTTCACCGGATTGCCGCTGGAAGCTGCGGGAGAGACGCGCGCAAGGTCCAGGCGGTGCAATACCGTATTCTAGCAATCGAGTCCTTCCGCGTTTGGTCATCCAGTCCGTTGTCCAAGCCGGCGAAAGCTGCGTTTCTATGCGGACTCGGTTTATGCCTCGCTGTTGCAGCTCCCGTTGAATGTCGTTTTTGATGACGGCTATAGCCGGACAACCGGAGTAAGTCGGGGTGACGTTGACAACCAAGGTCGAGCTGCCGTTTTCCTCGATCCATTTAACCTTGCGCACAATCCCTAAATCAATGACTGACAATACGGGAATTTCGGGGTCGTTGACTGAGTCTAACCAAGTCCAAATTTCTTCTAGCGATGGTAAGCTCGTCAGCATGGCAGTTACCATTTAGCTTGGGGATAGGCACGCTGCAGAAACTGCATCTCAGCTAACAAATAGCCCAGCGCCTCGGTGTGAATGCCGTACTTGCCGCCGGTGTGCATCCAATCCGATTCAGGGATTTGCAGGGTAGCCTCGGTGAGGACGGCTCTCACGCTAGACAGCCAATCCGTAGCCAATTTTGTTCAAGTCCAGGCCGATTCGCTCCCCCCACATGGCCTCATCGACCGAGTCAGGTTTATATAATTCACCCGTGTAACACCAAAGATCGTCTATCGCTTTTTGGATCCTGCGGTTGCTTTCGTCGGTTCCGTCTCCCAAGCGAATCACCCACCCGCTGCTGTGGCGTAGATGATAGGTGACTTCTTTTAGACTCTTTTCGCTGATCTCTCGAATCCGTTGATCGGTTGAGTCCAGCAAATCAGTTAGCGCTAAATGGTGCCAGGTATCAAAGTAGAACTGACGAGCCATGGTGTAGGCAAAATCCTGGTTGGGCTGTTCCAGCAAAAGACAGTTCCTGAAGTCGCCCGCATCTCGAAGGAAGGCAAGTATGTCTGGTGTCCGCTGGCGGCCTTCCAATTCAGCGGCGTATTCCAGCCAGTTCTGCGCCTGACCGTTGAGATCCAGCGCGATGTTAGTTAAAGCCATATCCTCTTCCAGCTCCGGCCCATGTCCGCACCATTCACCGAGGCGCTGGCTCAAGATGAGACAGTTGTCGGCCAGCCGGAGGACGAACTCGAGGCGGGGGTTCTGAGCGCTGGGAGGTGGAGGCATCATTGGAAGAATAGATCGCAAATCGCAAATCGCAAATAGCAAATTAGTGGACAGCGCCGGGTGCGGAGTTGTCGTCTCTTTTCTCATGCTCGGTGAGCCAATTTGCTATCTGCTATCTGCTATTTGCTATTTCGTAAGCCTTAAAGATGCTTGACCTCCGGCGGCACGGTGTAAAACGTCGGATGGCGATAGATCTTGTTCTTGGCCGGGTCAAAAAAGGCGTCTTTATCGGCGGGATCGCTCGCGTACAGGTCTGCGGATCGGACCACCCAGATGCTGATTCCTTCGTTCCGCCGGGCGTAAACGTCGCGAGCATTTTCGATTGCCATCTTAGCGTCGGCTGCGTGCAGACTGCCCACGTGTTTATGAGAGAGTCCATTCTGGCTCCGAACGAAAATTTCCCACAGTGGCCAATCATTCATAGGCAGGGAGGGCGCGCAGCCTGTCCGACATAGCCTGCGGCCCTGCGGTTGTCTTTTCTTTTGCTCGGCGAAGTCGGATCCCCGCGCGCCGCGGGATAGCCAATAGCCGAGGAGGAAGCAGGGGAATAACAGATAGCAGATAGCAAATAGCAAATGGACAAGCCCAAGTGTGCTCGAAACACTGTCGACCATTGAAAATGGTAGTGAACTTGTTGCGGAACCATTTGCTAATTTGCTATCTGCTATTTGCTATGGCCGAGCGCTTGCGCGCATAGGCATTGGCTGCTTCCCGGACCCAGGCGCCATCGGCATGAGCTTGGCGGCGGGTTCGTAGACGTTGGACATTGCAGGGACCATTTCCCTTGATGACACTATAAAATTCTGCCCAGTCGATCTCCCCGAAATCGTAGTGTCCGGTCTCCTCGTTCCATTTTAAATCCGGATCAGGAACAGTCAGATCGAGGTACTCGGCCTGAGGCACGGTCTGGTCGATGAATCGTTGCCGAAGCTGATCGTTAGTCAGCAATTTGATTTTCCAACGGACCGACTCGGCGGTATGCGAGGATTGGGCGTCAGGCGGGCCAAACATCATGAGCGAAGGCCACCACCAACGGTTCAGCGCGTCTTGGGCCATACTTCGTTGAGCCCCGGTCCCTCGGGCCATGACCGTCATTATCTCGAAACCCTGGCGTTGATGAAAACTTTCTTCCTTACAGATCCGAATCATCGCCCTCGCGTAGGGGCCGTATGAACAGCGGCACAACGGGATCTGATTCATGATAGCCGCGCCGTCCACTAACCAACCAATGGCGCCGATATCTGCCCAGGTAAGGGTAGGATAGTTGAAGATGCTGGAATACTTCGCTTTCCCCACCAACAGGTCATTGACCAGTTGTTCCCGGGTGATGCCTAAAGTCTCGGCCGCACCGTAAAGATAAAGACCGTGACCGGCTTCGTCCTGGACTTTGGCTAACAAGATGGCCTTACGCTGCAAGCTAGGAGCACGCGTGATCCAGTTAGCCTCCGGCAACTGACCCACGATTTCGGAATGCGCGTGTTGCGAGATCTGCCGGATTAAAGTTTTGCGATAGCCTTCCGGCATCCAATCCCGAGCTTCGATAGTGTCGCCCGCATCGATGCGCGCCTGGAACGCGGCTAATTCAGGGGATGATTCGTCGCCGATTGCGTCGACTTTGACCATCTGTGCGTACATAAGGGGGATCAATGGTAAGGCCCACCGCAACGAAACGAATCTTGCTTCAGAGACACAGAGTTCACAGAGAGAAGGGAGGGACGGTTCCTCTGCGTTCGCTGTACCTCGGCTTCAAAAATCGAAGCGTTGCGGCTCTGTCAGCGATTGTGACGTTATGATACAAGAATTGATTAGTCAAAGAGAATAGTGTATCAAATAGATCGTTCTGACTGTGGCCCGTACCCCCGACCTGCAACGCCGAATTTCTACCATTGAGCTCTGGATTCGCCGGACTCTGGCGATGGATCCTCCCCGGGCAAAATCTCTGGTGGTTTCAATCTTCGGAGACGCGATCGCACCGCGGGGAGGGGCGATTCGGTTAAAGAACTTGATCGAATTGCTCGGTCCTTTTGACGTCAACGAACGCTCGGTCCGAACCAGTGTATTCCGCTTGGTCAAGGAGGATTGGTTGGAGACGACTCGGAATGGCCGAGAAAGTTCCTATCGCTTGACTCGTACCGGCTTTCGAAGACTCGAACACGCCTATGAAAAGGTGTATCGACGCCCAGCGGCTGCCTGGGACGGAACCTGGACATTCATTCTGATTCCAAATGAACATCTGACCGTTCCGCGCCGGCTCAAGGTGAAGCAGGAATTGGAATGGGAGGGCGTCCGGCAACTGACCCCGCAGCTGTTCGCGCATCCCACGGTCCGCGTTGAAGCGTTGAGCGAGATATTCGATCGCTCAGAAGTAAGAGGAAAGGTCATCAGTTTTAGCGGCGCCACAACGGATCAATTGGGCATGTGCGTGATCCGCGAGCTAGTGAATGGAACCTGGAACCTGAGACAGGTTGCCGGGGCATACAAAAGATTCGAGCGCGACTTTGCCAAGTTGAAATCGGTCTTAGCTCGTGGCGCGCGGTTGTCCGGTTGGGAGTGGCTCGCGATCCGGGTGCTGCTCATCCACTCGTTCCGGCGAATCGTTTTACACGATCCGCTATTGCCGAATGAATTGTTGCCCAATCCCTGGATTGGAGATGACGCGTATCGGTTGGCCGGAGAAATTTATCGGATCTCGTTGCCGGAGTCGGAGAGGTATCTTTGCGAGGGGTTGGGACCCGCGACCGAGGAAGCGGTACGTACGATGGGGCGGCGATTTAATACCGCGCCACCGGCCTGGAGGGGAGCCGCTTTACAAGCTGGCAGCTCTATCGGTTAGCAGCCACCGAAAGCCTTCGGGGTAGACAAGCGGCTCCCGGGAGTTACCCAACGCGATGTTTCGCCCATCGCGCCTGTTCTGTGCCGCGGCTACAGCGCCCATAGAACTGCCACACCTCGAGACGTTCCCGGGAGCCGCCTGCTACCCCGACTAACCCCATAGAGCTGCCAGGCTACAAAGCGGCTCCCCTCCAGGCGTTCGGTCCGCTCAATACTCGGCGTGTTTGCAACCCTTTATGGTCTGTAACTGCTGCGCTGTCCTTATCGCTCTACCAACGTAGGTTCGGCATTTGCAGGACCGACCGAACGAAGCTATAGAATAGCTGCTACAGATTAGGGGACGCCCCCTTATATCGGTTTTGCGAGGTCATTTGAGTATTCGAAAGAAAAGATCCACTAAAGACGACGAGCTTGAGGCGCCAACGCAGGTCTGGACCACTCGATGCAACGCTGGCGCCGTCAGGAGAGCCGGCCGGCGCCTGCTGCACATGTACGACACCATAATAGCGCCAACTGGTCTGAGACAGTGCCAATACGGAATTCTGTCGGCGTTGAACCGAAGAGGTGCGGCGTTGCCGAGTGTGCAAGAGCTGGCGGAGGAGCTGGTGCTGGATCGATCGACGTTAGGGCAGAATTTGCGGCCTCTGGAGCGGGACGATTTTGTCACCCTGTTAACGGATCCAAGAGATCGCCGAGTCCGGTTGATCGCGCTGACCAAACTGGGGATCGCCAAGTTTAAGGAGGCGGAGCCGTATTGGCAAACGGCCCAGGAACGGTTTGAGAAGGTTTTTGGCAAGGACGAGGCAGCGACGCTGCGGTCGGTCTTGTTGGGGATTGCGTATAATCCGGAGTTGGGCAAGAAGCGATGATCGGTAGGGCGAAAAACTCGGCGCGCCCCTGATTGCGTTTCGGTATTGGGTAATTCGCGCCGGTTTTGAGCCGCGCCGTGGGCCCGGCATCGGTCACAAATCATCTCGAACGCAATGCTTTGATTTTGCCGCGCCGTGGAGCGGGCGATCCCCACGGCACGGCTCAAATCCGGCGCGAAATTCATCCTTAGAGGTGGCAACGTCCTGGGCGCGCCGAGACCCGCCGCCGCTACGCTTTGGCGCGGCCCGGCCCTGCGTTGTGTCACGCCTTGAGATTGGCCGCGACGTAGGCCTTGCGAAGTCGGGTTTTTCGCCGTACCACTTGACAGAACGGTCAAGTAAGGGGATATCCCTGTATTCTCCGATGCGTAATTCTCTTTGCTTAACGCTCGTGCCTACCTAGGTGCTCTATGTGGATCGTTAAACTCGCTCTCACTCGGCCGTATACCTTTATCGTGTTCGCACTTCTGATCTTTGTGTTGAGCCCGTTGATCATCCTGCGGACGCCCACGGACATTTTCCCGAACATCGATATTCCGGTGATCTCGGTCGCGTGGACCTATACTGGCCTGAACCCGGAAGATATCGAGGGGCGGTTGACCACGCCTTACGAGAAAGTGCTCACTACGCTGGTTGATAATATCGAGCACATAGAATCCACGAGCTATAACGGTGCCTCCGTCATCAAAATCTTTCTGCAACCGCATGCGAGCTTGGATCGAGCGAACTCTCAGGTGGTCAGCGCTTCTCAATTTGCGCTGCGATTGCTGCCATCGAGTATTCAGCCGCCTGAGATTATTAATTTCAGCGCTTCTAGCGTACCGATTCTTCAACTTGGACTCTCCGGTCAGGGTCTCTCCGAACAACAATTGAATGACCTGGCACTGAATTTTGTCCGGACGCAAATGATCACGGTTCCGGGAGCGGTGATTCCTCTTCCCTACGGCGGCAAGCAGCGTCAGGTGATGATCAATCTGGATCACAACCTGATGCAGGCGAGAAACATTTCGCCGACGGATGTTCTCAGCGCAGTGAATGCCCAAAGCCTGGTGCTCCCGTCTGGCACCGTGAAGCTGGGTCAGAGCGAATTGGATATCCGGGCCAACACGTATCCTCGGACCGTGGCCGAACTGAACAATCTACCGATCAAGCAGGTGGGCGATACCACGGTTTATCTGCGAGACGTCGCTACGGCTAGCGACGGGTTTGCGCTACAGACGAACGTGGTTCGCCAGGATGGCCGACGTGGTGTGCTGATGAGTATCCTCAAAGCGGGAAACGCATCGACTCTCAGTGTGGTGAGCGGCGTAAAAACTCTACTCCCGCGCGTGGCTACCATTGTTCCGCCGGCGCTGAAAATGACGCCTTTGGCAGATCAAAGCATTTTCGTACAGAGTGCGGTGAACGGGGTTATCCGGGAGGCGGTGATTGCGGCAGCGTTAACCGGGCTCATGATCCTTTTATTCCTAGGGAGTTGGCGGAGCACCCTGATCATTGCTGTCTCTATACCGCTATCGATTTTGACCTCAATAATGATCATCAGCCTTCTTGGCGAAACGATCAATATCATGACGCTGGGAGGCTTGGCCCTGGCGGTTGGGATACTAGTCGATGATGCTACGGTCACGATCGAGAATATCGAGCGGGTACTAAGGCAGGGACGTTCCCTTCACGATGGCATTTTAGAAGGCGCAGCCCAGATTGCCGTACCGGCCTTAGTCTCTACCCTCTGTATCTGTATCGTTTTTCTTCCCATGTTTCTCTTGGACGGGGTCGCGCGTTATCTTTTCGTCCCCCTGGCAGAAGCCGTGGTGTTTGCCATGCTGGCCTCGTACGTCCTCTCGCGAACGTTAGTTCCTACGTTAGCGATGTATCTATTGAAGGCCAAACATCATGAGCCGAATCCGAAAAACATCTTTGCCCGTCTGCAACACGGGTTCGAAAAAGGGTTCGAGTTAGTTCGAAACAGCTATAGCGGATTGCTCACCAGTTTGGTGGCTCATCGCAAGCTATTTATCCCGGCGTTTCTTGGGGCCTGTCTATGCGGGGTTTTCCTGGTGCCGTGGCTAGGCCAGGACTTTTTTCCTGACACCGATAGTGGTCAATTCATTCTGCATGTTCGCGCTAGGACTGGGACCCGAATTGAAGAGACCGCGCGTTTGTTCGACTTGGTTGAGGACGTTATCCGGCAAAACATTCCAGCCAAAGAGATGGACAACATCCTGGATAACATCGGTTTGCCCTATAGCCCGTACAATACCATGCACTCAACCTCGGGGGTGTTAGGCGCAAACGATGGCGACGTATTGGTATCGCTCCGCCAGAATCATAGTCCGGTGGCTGATTATGTTCGGGACCTTCGGGTTCTGCTGCCGCAGCGGTTTCCCGGCGTCACCTTCTACTTTTTGCCGGCTGATATTGTGACGCAGATTCTTGATTTTGGTCTTCCGTCTCCGATCGATGTCCAGGTTGAAGGCAATGATGTGGTGGCAAGCCAACAGATCGCTGAGAAGCTAATGGCCAAGATGCGGCAGGTTCCGGGCTTGGTTGATCTGAGGGTACAGCAGCCACTGGACTATCCGACGTTGGATGTCGCGGTTGACCGGGTAAAAGCGCTCCAAGCTGGCTACACAGAGCAGAATGTTGCTAACAGCGCATTGAACGCTCTGAGCGGGAGTTTTCAGATAACTCCGTTGTTCTTTATGAACTGGAAGAACGGAGTCAATTACAACTTAGTGGCTCAGACCCCTCAATATCGATTCCAGTCAATAAACGACCTCCTCAATATTCCGCTCCCGGCGGCCAGCGGAAGTAACACCGAGATATTGGGAGACATCGCCTCCGTCAGCCGTGGCCACGAGATGGGATTAATCACCCACTACAACATCCGCCGGGTCATTGATATTTACGGGGCGGTCCAGGACCGAGATTTGGGTGCAGTGAGCCGGGACGTGCAAAAGATCGTCGATAATAGCCGGTCACAACTTCCGCGCGGTACGTTCCTAACGATCCGCGGCCAAGTGCGAACCATGGACAGCTCGTATACCGGCCTTTTGACAGGCTTGGGGTTAGCCGTGGTGCTGGTTTACATGTTGATCGTCATTAACTTTCAATCGTGGCTGGATCCATTCATTATCATTACCGCGTTACCGGCTGCCCTGACTGGTATCGTTGTTTTTCTGTTTTTGACGCATACCACGCTCAGCGTCCCGGCTCTAATGGGAGCGTTGATGTGTATGGGAATCGCGACTGCCAACAGCATCTTAGTGGTTTCTTTTGCTAAAGAGCGTTTACGGGAACACGGAGATTCGGTACGCGCGGCTGTCGAAGCGGGAGCAACTCGGTTCCGTCCGGTGGTAATGACCGCCCTGGCGATGATCATCGGCATGATTCCGATGGCTCTTGGACTAGGGGACGGCGGTGAACAAAACGCGCCGTTAGGCCGGGCTGTGATCGGGGGGTTACTGGCTGCGACGGTCGCTACCTTGGTCTTCGTTCCTTCGGTTTTCAGTATGCTGCATTATCGCGCCTCGAGGGTCGGCCTCGCAAGCGAGGCGCGCTCCACGTACGCCTCGAGGGTCGACGCCAGTGCAGCCGGGCAATCGGACCCGGTAACTAACAGCTAAAAAAGAGGAGTAGAGAAAATGCCAATTGAATCGCACGAAACCATGGCTGGGTTGCCGTCGGAAGTCGCGACCCAGGTCGCCAAAGTTACCTCGCCCAAGCGATCGCAAACTCGGCGACCAATCATTATCGGAGGCGCTATCTTGATCGCAGGGTTCGCTTTTTGGATTTACTCCGGAATCAATTCTCGGCTCGATGCTGAGAAAAAACTGGAAAAGACCGTCAAACTCACGTCGACTGCGGTGGTTAATGTCGTGCATCCGACGAGTGGTTCCGATGCCCAGGCAATTGAATTACCCGGCAACACGCAGGCTTTCACGGATGCCCCGATTTATGCCCGGACGAGCGGTTATCTAAAACAATGGTATTTCGATATCGGCGCTCGGGTTAAGCGAGGACAACTTCTGGCGGAGATCGAGACACCCGAGTTAGACGAGCAATTGGATCAAGCCGAGAACCAGGTAAAAACAGCAGAAGCGAATCTCCAATTAGCGCAGGTCACGGCGGACCGCTGGGTCTATTTAGAGAAGTCGAGTGTCGTCTCGAAACAGGAGCGAGATCAAGCAGTTAGCGATCTAAACGCCAAACGCGCAACCGCTGATTCGGCCAGAGCGAACGTAGCCCGGTTGCAAAAACTGCAAGAGTTTGAGCATGTGTACGCGCCATTCGATGGCGTGATTACGGCGCGGAACACGGACATTGGAGACCTGATTCAGGGAGATAATACGGCTCCGAAGGAATTGTTCCATCTGGCTGCTGTGGGCAAACTCCGGGTTTATATTTCTGTGCCGGAAGTTTATGCGGCGGCGATCAAGTCCGGCGAGACGGTGACGCTAAGTCTGGATGCGTTTCCTGGAGAAAAGTTTACCGGTATACTAGTCCGAGATTCTAATTCGATCGATCAAGCCTCTCGGACCTTGCGAGTGGAGGTCGATGTCGATAATCCTACCGGGCGTTTGCTACCTGGAGCCTACGCATTTGTGTATTTGAAGCTCCCCTCGGCGGCAGGGGCCGTCACGGTTCCGACCAATACCTTGTTATTTCGAGCCGAGGGGTTACGCGTGGCAGTCGTGCGAGACGGGCAGGTGAAGTTAGTTCCGATCACGATCGGTCACGACTATGGGAGTACAGTCGAAGTGTTGAATGGCTTGACGGCAGGGGACAGCGTAATTCTGGATCCGTCCGATTCGATCATAGATGGTTCGCCGGTGAAGATTGCTGAGCCGGTGAAAGTGGCGGCCTCTAAATGAGGAGGAGCAACAGCGTAGGTGCTTGAGGAATCCTAAAAGCACCCCAACCCCACATTCGCGGGGTGTAATTCGAGGAGGGCGCGTGTCCCCGCGCGCCGCGAGGACGTGGCGCATTCCCAAGGTGTGTTTTCCTCAGCGGTCACAACACGTCCTGGGCTTCGGTAACGACGGATCGCGAAGGCGCGATCCCTCCCGAGCGATGGCCCGGATTTCTGAGCCTGTTGATTCTTAGACCACTGAAAGGTTCTCTTTTCGCAATCGCGAGAGGGCAACGCCAACTCCGTTCAGCGAGATGATCACGGCGTCCGGTTCGCAGAGCTGTTCGAGAGTGGGCGCGGGCGGAGAGTCTCCGCGCAATAACCAGATGGTCTTCATTCCTATGCGCTGTGCGGGTCGAATATCGTTGTCCAACCGGTTACCAACGTGAATGGCGCGATCTGCCGGAACACCAGCGTGCTCCAGCGTCAGCCGGAAGATTGCTTCGTCCGGTTTCTCGATACCTGCTTCCTCTGAGAGGATAATAACACTAAAGAACCGGTCGAGCCCATCTCTGCGCAGCGCTTTTTTTGCGGCTGCGCCTGCGTTGGCGACTAACCCAAGCTTGAACCTCTGAGCCAGGCTACTCAATGCCGGCTTCACGTCAGGATAGAGGGTAGAGGCCGGATATTCCCAATATTTGTGTGCCAGCGCAACGAGAGTAGCGCGGTCACCCCCGGGGACGAACCGTTTTGCGATGGCAGTGCGCAACGATCCGGATGATTGGCCGCGCTGTTCGTCGTACACCGCCCAGAACTCGTGTTCCTCCAAACTCGGATTCAGCTCCCGCGCAGCGCGCAATAGTGCGCGGGTGAATGTTTCATCGTCGTAGATCGTCCCTCCCAGGTCAAAGAGGATCAACTCGATCTCTTCTGGTAGTAGAGTCATTATTGGTGGATGCCCAAGGAGAGAACCGGCCGCCGCAAAAGAAAAACCGCCAAGCGGTCGTTGAGTTTCTATGCTTCCATCCGGTCTCTCGTACTCCGGGGCTGTTAAGAATAGGGCGAGGATCGCGCTGAGCGCATAGAGCGCAGCGAAGATCCAGATCACGCCTCGTATCCCGCAAAGACTGAGAAAACATCCGACAATGGCAGGTCCAAGCCACACGCTCGCGCCTGCGCCTAGATTTAGCATCGAGATCGCCGCACCAGGATTTTCCGGAGCAAGGCACGGCATGATCGCCGACAGCGGCACGTAACCGGCCAGGGTGGCGCCGTAAAGCATGGCGCTTACCACCGCCACCAGATAGTTTCCGGGAAACCTGAGCGGCAAATAATAAAGAAGTAGTGTCGTGATAGTACAACCGATCCCACCGATATAGGCCACGGTTCTGCGCCAGCCGAGGCGGTCCCCGATCATGCCCAGGGCCAGGTCACAGATAATGTTGCTGAAGAACATCCAACTCAACACCTGCAGCCACTGGCTCAAGGTAAACCCGAGTGTTCCGACATAGAACGATGGCAGGAAAAGCAGGAAACCGAACTGTGGTGCGGTATTAATCATCCGGACAATTGAACCGAGGACTACCTTCGGTTTTTCCCAGGCGATACTGATAGCGGCGAATAACGCTTTCCGATGGTGTTGAACCTCCGCTCTCACCGGAGGAGCGCCAACCGCCCGAGGCAGGCCGAGCAACATGATGATGCCCCCAATGATTACGAACACGAGCGAGCACCAGAAGGTCGCATATTGGCCGATGAGCGGGATTGTATAACTAGCCAAAAGGGAGCCGAGTGTCGGTAACCCGGCAGTAAACGCGAACCAGAACCAACCGACAGCAGAACCTAACCGTTTCGGAGGCGTGACTGCAGCGACACAAACCAGGAACCCGTACGCGAAAAGTGGGTAACCAAGGCCGCGAAGAAAATAGCTCAACACAAGGAGGTCGCGATCGGAGAAGGCGACTCCAAAAACGAGAAAAATAACTTCGAAAAACGCCCAGATGGCAACCCCGAGCCACATCACCACGCGGGCGCCGACGGTGTCCGCTAGAGCGCCTGACAGTCGCGCAGCGAGAGCGGCAGCCAGACCGTAAAGGGTGAACATCAAAGCGATTTTGACCTGAGAAACACCAATGCCGTTGAGAAAAGGCGCAAGGTAACCGGCTTCGATTCCGTCGCCGATCATGAACAGCAAGAGACCAAGATATCCCCAGGCAAGCTGAGGGGGAATACCCAGTCGCTTGAGAATGGTAGGACGCGTGCTGACCATGGGTACGCCTGACACCGCCGTCGCCATATGCACAACTCTAGCCTGCAACTGGAGTTGAGTCTAAGAAGGTTCGTAGCCGGAGATCGCCCTGAAAGCATCTCCAACCCCGGTGTTTGCAGGGTGCAAATCGGGGAGGGCGCGCGTACCCGCGCGCCGCGAGGACGTGCTACAACCCAAAGATGTATTTTCGTCCGCCGATCACAACGCGCCCTCGGTTTCGGTCACAACGGATCGCAGGGACGCGATCCCTCCCGGGCGATGGGCCTACACACAATCCAAGGGCGAAGCGCCTCACGAGGGATCTTTAACCGCGCTACGCGGCTGCAAATCGGGGGAAGCGCTTTCCAGGAGTTTAGCCAGTCTTTGCTGCTAACAACCACTTTCGAGGACGAGGACGAGGACGACGGACGAGCACGAAAAGGCGAACGCCGAACGCCAAACGCCAAACGCGCCGACTAACCAACTGTCATTATGTGGGGGAAGAACAGGTAGAACAAAACGCCGATCAATATCAGGTAAACCAGCAGGACCAACGTCCAGACCATGTTATGCCGAATAACAGCGCCTTCATTCCGCACAAACCGGCTGGTGGATACGCCGACGCTCGCTGTTTGCGGCGCTACCGGTTTGCCAACTTCGGCTCCGACCGAGTTCAAGGTTGGCAACAGCAGCGGTGGGAAACCTAACAACTTGCCAACTGTAGCTTGGAACGCACCGAACATAGCGTTGGTCGAGGTATTGCTGCCAGAAAGGGCGACCCCAATCCAACCCAGGATCGGCGCCACCACGATGAACCAGGCGCCGAGTTTGGAAAACCCGAACGCAAGGGAGCCGGCCATACCCGAAAAATTAAATACAAACGCCAGGCCGAAAATAAAGAAACCGACGAGAAAAGCGCCCCACATCTGGTGCCAGGTCTTCTTCATCACCTCGCCGAACTGAGCTCCCTTGAGCCTAAGGAGTAGGGCGATCACGATCCAAGAGGCCATAATGGCGGTTCCGCCGGAAAAAGGTCCCCAAGCGAACGCGGCCGATACTTTACTTCCTTGGGAAATCGAAGATGCGGCATCAACAGAAAGTTTGAATGGCACATACTTAGGCAGGAGTGACCAAGGTCCGGTCCAGAGGACGACGATGACCACCAGAACGAAGAATGGCAACCAGGCCAGAAAAACGTCCTTTTGGGGCAACCGTTCAGCGGAACCCGCGGACCGGGTTTGATCGGCTTCCGATAGAGCGACACCACCGTAACCGAGGACGGTTTTTGGCCGCCAAAACTTGAGCAGGATTAAGAGCGCCGCAAAACAGACGATCGATCCAGACACGTCCGGCAGGTAGGGGCCCAGGTAAACCGCGACTGGGAACTGACCGGCGATGTAGCCGAGAGAACCGACAATGGCCAGAGGCCAGCCTTCGCGAAATCCTTTCTTGCCGCTGACGAGGTAGATCAGAATCCAAGGTGGGAGCAGCGCTAGTATGGCAACAATATGGCCGACAGAACCGGAGAGCTGCAGCAGCGGGAGCCCGGTCACCGCAGCCAAAGCGATAATGGGCGCTCCGAGAGCTCCGTAAGAGACCGGGGCGTTGTTAGCGATAGCGGCGACCCGGATCGCATCAAGATCCGGGATACCAAGTGAGATCAAGATCGGAGCAACGAATGCCCAAGGGTAACCGAAGCCGACTAACCCTTCGAGAAGCGCTCCGAATGCCCAGGCGAATAACATCGCTTGGACGCGCACGTCCGCGGTCCCGTGAGCAACCAGCCAACGCCGGAATTTTTCAAAGACACCGGTTACCACCAGGGTATTGAACAAGATGACACCCCAGAGGGTGATCCAGTCGACGGCCCAGACACCGGTAGCGGAACCGTACAGATAAGCGCGGATACCTTCGGCAAAAGGCATTTGCCAGACCAAAACAGCCAATAAAAATGTAATGATCGAACCGATTAGAGTGGAAAGCCAAGCGGACACTCGAAAGACAGCCAACATTACGAGGAGCGCAACGACAGGTATGAGCGCGACCAACCAGGTCAACGCCTGATTACCAGCGGGATTGAGAATTTGTTGGAACATTGCAGATCTCCCGTAGTGGTAGTCCTAGCATCCAAGCCGTGTGGCAATGCAGGTTTCGGAATCGGCGACCGCGGTGCTGCTAAAGGTAGGAATAGAAACGAGAGATGGGGGAACAGGCTTCATAGGTTTGCAGAGAGGAGCTGAGTTTGGAGCAGTAAACGACCAAGTTCCGAAGTCCTGCCAGAGGGAACGCACGGCCAAGAGCCGGAACCGGGCAATTCAGGTTATCTGAACTTGGGTCAGCGCGTAAAGAGCAACCTTTTGCCGGCTCTAACCTACAATTGGATTTGATTTGGAGGCGAAAAATATGGACAGCTGTTCGCAAAAAAATTGACTCCACATCTGACCCCCGATTCGAGCACGAGCACGAGCACGAGCACGAAAAATTAGGCTATTGCTGAATTGCACTTTCCTCATGCGTCGGCCACTTGGAGACCTGGGAGGGAGTCGGCAAATGTGAAACATCCCAACCGCCACCAAGCGCTTCAACCAGGGATACCGCGCTGGTCATCTGTAAAACTTGGACAGTGATGACGGCTTGCTGGTCGGTAAGCAGGGTGGTCTGAGCAGTGACCACATCAACGTACGGATCGATCCCGGTTTGGTATCGGCTCATCTCCAGGGTCAAAAACTCTTCGGCGGATTTCTCAGCGTCGCGCTGTTCCCGCAATTGTTTGGAGTACAGACGGATTTCGGCCAGGGCATCTTCTGTCTGTTGAAAGGCGGTGAGCACAGTCTGCCGGTAGGCGTACAAATCAGAGTTATAGGTGGCAATGAATTGATGAACCGTCGCAGTCCGAAGACCCGCATCAAATATGGTTTCAGAGGCGGACGGACCGATTGACCAAGTGCGGTTTGACGAATGAAATAGATTGCTGAAATGCTGGCTCTGAAATCCCGCGTCAGAACTCAACTCGAAAGTTGGGAAATAGGCGGCATAAGCCTCGCCGATTTGCGCGTTAGCAGATGCCATCGTCCGTTCCGCACCGGCGATATCGGGTCTGCGTTCCAGTAATTGGGAGGGAACACCGACCGGGATCCGAGGCGGCTCCCGATGTAAAGTTCTGACTGGAATGGAAAAGTTAGAAGCGACTCTACCGAGTAATACGGCGATAGCATGTTCGAATTGGGCTCGAGCAACGCCGATATTAGTGGCTGTGGCCTCGGCGTTTTGCAGGGTGTTCTGAGCTTCTACAACCGAAATCTTATCCGTGATTCCGGTTTCGTACTGGACTTGGTTGTAAGCGAGCGCCTTTTCGAAAGCAACGATGGTATCGTTAAAAAGTTTCTGTAGCGTGTCCTGGCCGCGAATCTGGAAGTAAAGCGTGGCCAGGGTAGCCTGTTCGGTTAATTTCTCATTCTCCAGGTCAGCGGCGCTGAGCTGCGCGGTATATTGGGCTGACCGGATCGCGTTCCTGACTTTACCCCAGACATCAGCCGCCCATGAGATTTCCAATGTGGACAGGATAGTAGTGATCGGGTTGAGCGGCGGGGTGCGTGCCTTGGTCCAGGAGGCGTTAGCGGTAAGAGTAGGATAAAGCTGGGCGTTGGCTTCCGCGATTAGCGCCCGGGCTTCCATGAAGTTCTGGAAGAACTCTTTAATGTTCTGGTTATTGATATTGAGTTGATCTTCCAGCGCATTCAGATCCGGATCATTGAAAACTCTCCACCATTCTCCGCGCAACATCGCATCTCGCGGTTGGGCGATATCCCAACCTTCGGAATTTTTATAGTGAGCGGGAATCTCTTTGTAAGTGGATGGTAGCGGTTCCTGGGTAGCGGCCGGCCTATGGTATCTCGGACCCACTAATATGCATCCCGTTAAGGTGGACAGCATGACGCAGAGACAGATCCGGAATGTTGGTTGGAAGTAACTCATCGGTTAGTTGATGGTCAAAAGCTTTCTAGCTGAGTGCGGGGCGCATCGTTCTCGTCCTCGTCGTCGTCCTCGTCCTCGTCCTCGACTCAGGCCGAGCGCTATGTCGGAGTGCCGGACTATCGAGGCGATCCAAAACAGACCTGCATTCCTCAATACTCCAGCGCCCCGATTTCGAGGACGAGGACGACGACGAGAACGAGGACGAAATGCCCGGCCAGCGGCGTCTATTTCCACGTCACGCGGTTGCCTCTCCATGATGAAACACATCGGGTTTCTCGCCTTTTATTCGCAGCCGGAGGCGGTCGAACGCGAGGTAAAGAACGGGGGTGGTATACAGCGTTAGGAGTTGGCTCACAATGAGGCCGCCGACAATGCTGATTCCAAGCGGGCGTCGCAGCTCTGAACCGGTACCGGTGCCTAGCGCCAACGGTAATGCGCCGAACAGGGCGCACATCGTCGTCATCATGATCGGGCGAAAGCGCAGCATGCAGGCTTCAAAGATCGCGTCCGCGGTACCTTTTCCTTCCAGGCGCTCCGCTTGCAGGGCGAAGTCGATCATCATGATCGCGTTCTTTTTTACGATTCCGATCAGCAGTACGATGCCGATAATCGAGATCACGTTCAGATCGCTGTTCCCAATGGTTAGCGCCAGCATGGCGCCTACACCGGCGGACGGCAAAGTGGATATAATCGTGATGGGATGCACCAGATTTTCGTAGAGAATCCCGAGAACGATATAAACGGCGAGCAGCGCCGTTAGTACCAGGAGCGGCATTGTACCCAGCGACTGTTGGTAACCGAGGAGGGTACCGGCATAAAAACCTTGGATAGAAGATGGCATTCCAAGCTGTCTCTGCATATTCGTGATCTGGGTGGTGGCATCACTGAGAGACATGTTTGGCGCCAGATTAAATGAAACCGTTACCGACGGGAATAAACCCGTATGATTAATGGCCAGGGGAATGGTATTCGCCTGGTTCGTGGTTAACGCAAAGAGGGGGATGTGACCGTTGTTTGAAGAAGACACCAGGTATACATCCTTGAAGTTCTCCGGGCTTTGAAAGTAGGGTGGCGCCACTTCCAAGACGACATAGTACTGGTTCAATTGGGTGTAGATCACGGATACCTCGGCTTGACCAAATGCGTCGTAAAGCGCGGTATCTAGGTTCTGAACCGTCAATCCTAACTTAGCCGCGGTCGTTCGATCGTAAGTGAGATATTCATCCCGGCCACCATTCTGTTGGTCCGAGTTAACATCTTGAAATCCTGGTATCCCTCGCATGGCGTTCATCAGGATCGGTCCCCAATGAGCGAGCTCTTTCGCGCTGTCGGATTGAATCGTATACTGATATAGAGCGTTGCTGCCGCGGCCCCCGATACGGATGTCCTGTGCCGCTTGGAGGAATACGGATGCGACCGGCAGACGGCTCAGTTGGGGACGCAGACGATTGATGATGGTAGCGGCATCAACCTTCCGTTCGGCCAAAGGTTTAAGGGAAATGTAAACAAACGCAGTATTCGTCGCGCCTTGACCACCGGTGAACTCGATGACGTTAGCTACGCCGGGATCGTTCTTAATCACTTTACCGATCTGTTGAATCGCGTTGTTAATGGTGGCAAAGGATGAATCCTGTGGACCTTGAACTCCACCAACGATGGCGCCGGTGTCTTGCTGCGGGAAAAAGCCTTTCGGCATATTAGTGATCAGCACCACATTGAGCCCAATCAAAAGCAACAAGACCACCAGCGGCAGGGTCGGATTGTCGAGAACCCAGACCAGGCTGCGGCGATAAATAGATTGCACCCAGTTAAACGCCTGTTCGTTAGCTCGGTAAAGCCGACCATGTTTCTTGGTGCGTTCGCTTTTTAAAATGTAGGCGCACATCATGGGGGTCGTGGTCAGTGAGATGAACATCGACACCAGAATGGCAGTCGAGAGGGTAACAGCGAACTCCCGAAATAGACGGCCGACGATTCCGCCCATGGCTAAAAGAGGGATGAAGACGGCAATCAGCGATATACTGATTGAAAAGACGGTGAAACCCATTTGCTGCGTACCCCGGAGCGCAGCTTCCAGCGGTTTCATGCCTCCTTCCAGGTAGCGCGTGATGTTTTCCATGACGACGATGGCATCGTCGACCACAAACCCTGTCGAAATGGTCAGCGCCATTAAAGACAGGTTATCGATGCTGTAGCCGAACAGATACATTACTGCGCAGGTGCCGATGAGTGAGACTGGAACGGCGACAGCCGGGATGAGCGTAGCCCGAGGATTACGCAGAAAGACAAAAACGACTACGATTACGAGAACCACCGAAAGCATGAGCGTTCGCTCAACGTCTTCGACCGAAGCGCGAATTGTGGTGGTTCGATCCATCACCACGGTCACATCGATCCCTTCCGGGATTGACGCTTTGATCCAGGGGATCTGGCCTCGCAGCCGGCCTACCGTGTTGATGATATTGGCTCCCGGTTCCCGGAAGATGATCAGGGTGACGGCACGTTGGCCATTTAGAAAGCCGCCGGCGCGGATGTTCTGAACGGAGTCTGTCACTTGGGCAACGTCCGATAAGTGCACGGCCGCGCCGTTGCTATAACCGACAATCAGGGGTTTATATTCCTCAGCATGGAAAATCTGGTCGTTGGCTAAGATGTCCCTGGTGATATTTCCATCAGTGAGTTGACCCTTTGGGAGATCGGCGTTCTGCACGCTTAAGATCGACTGCACATTTGCCATGCTGAGGCCGTAGTTAGCTAATTGGGTCGGGTTAACATCCACCCGCACGGATGGCAACGCGCCCCCTCCAACGTTCACCTGGCCGACACCCTTAACTTGCGAGAGCTTTTGTTGAATGACGGTGGAGGCTTCGTCATACATCTTAGCCGCGCCGTATTTGTCCGAGGTAAGAGCAAGAATCATGATCGGCGCGTCGGCGGGATTGACCTTTCGATAGGTCGGATTCGACGGCAAGTTTGCAGGTAGATAAGTGCGGGCAGCATTGATAGCCGCTTGCACATCTCGAGCGGCGCCATCGATGTTGCGGCTGAGGTCAAATTGGATGGTAATTGATGTGGTGCCCAGCGAACTGGCTGACGTCATTTCCGTAACGCCGGCGATATGACCGAATTGTCGCTCCAAAGGAGTGGCAACGGACGAGGCCATGATCTCGGCGCTGCCTCCTGGCAAACTGGCACTGACGGAAATGGTGGGAAAATCCACTTGGGGCAAAGGAGACACGGGCAGCACCGAGTAGGCAATCGCTCCGGCAAACGCGATGCCGACGGTGATCAAGGTCGTCCCCACCGGACGACGAATGAACGTTTCCGAGAAGTTCATCCGTGTGCTGGTTCGCTGAACTCGCCTCCGTTTTCAGGATCGCGCTGCTTGCGTGAAAAGCGGCGCGAGAGATTGTCAAAAAAGATGTAAATAACCGGAGTGGTGTAAAGCGTCAGGACTTGGCTAAATATCAGTCCTCCTACCATCGCGATACCGAGCGGACGGCGTATTTCGGAACCGAATCCTGAGCCAAACGCCAATGGTACACCGGCCAATAGGGCGGCCATTGTGGTCATCATGATGGGACGAAAGCGCAACAAACAGGCCTCGTAAGCCGCTTCAGTAGCATTTTTCCCTCGCTGTCTGGACGCTTGCAGAGCGAAGTCGACAATCATGATGCCGTTCTTTTTGACAATGCCGAGCAATAGAACCAGTCCGATGATAGCGACCACACCGAGGTCCTCATGAAAGAGAATCAAGGCTAACAGCGCGCCCACACAGGCAGAGGGCAACGTCGACAAAATGGTGATGGGGTGAATGAAGTTTTCGTAGAGGATCCCCAGGACGAGGTAGACGGTGATCAAAGCAGCCAGAATGAGTATCGGCTCGTTAGTCAGTGAGGCTTGAAATGATGCGGCTGTACCTTGGAAACCAGCCTGGATGCTGGCGGGCATGTGCAGGTCCTTTTGCGTTTTCTCGACTAGTGATATGGCTTCGCCAAGCGAGGTGTTCGGGGAGAGATTGAACGAAACGGTGACCGCGGGGAATTGACCCTGGTGATTGATTGCGAGGAGTTCGGTTGTGTTTTCGAAATGGCAAAACGCGCTCAACGGAACCAGGTTGCTCAATGTGGAACTGGTCGAGCCGGCTGAAGTGGCGCCGGTGCTAGCGGTCTTGTTTGACAGAGCGTTCCCGGGTGGGTTCAACGTGTTGGCTGCCGAAGTATAAAGAACGGGACCGGTTAGAGCATTTGAACCAGCCGAGGATGAACCCGAGGCTGAGAAGGAGGTAGACGCCCCGGGGCCACTCGTCCCTTGAGAAGTGTTAGCCTGAATATAAATCTGATTCAGGTTGGATGGGTCTATCCTGAATGACGGCTCAACTTCCAGCAGGACGTGGTACTGATTGACCTGCGTGTACATCGTATTGATCTGTCGCTGACCAAATGCGTCGTACAGCGTGTTGTCGATGGCGTTCGGCGCGATGCCCAGTCGCGAGGCCGTAACTCGATCGATCTTTAAACGGACGGCGAGTCCTCCCGGTTGTTGATCGGTGGCGACACTCTCCAGTTGTGGCAATGTCTTAAGGCGATCGACAAAACGGTCAGTCCAAGTGGTCAATTCCGTGGCGTCTGGACCTTCCAGTGTGAACTGGAACTGGGCCCGGCTCACCCGATCATCCACTGTGATGTTCTGGACCGGAGTCATGTACAGGTGGATTCCTTGGACCTGTTCCAGTTTTGGCGTTAGCCGGCGAATAACATCGGCCGCACTAACGCGTTCTTCCAGCGGCTTGAGATTGATCGACATTCTCCCGCTGTTGATCGTGGTGTTAGTTCCGTCTGCACCGATAAAAGAGGAGAGGCTTTCCACCGCCGGGTCTTGGAGAACGACCTTGGCTAGTTCTTGTTGTTTCACCGCCATCTCCTTGGACCCGATGGTCGGCGGTGCTTGCGTAATCCCTTGAATCACACCGGTATCCTGGGCTGGGAAAAAGCCTTTCGGGATGACGATGTAGAGGTAGACGGTAAAGACTAGAGTTACGACCGCGACAACGAGGGTGAGTCCCTGATGTTGGAGAACGATCTTCAGGGTGCGTCCGTAAAACGCGATCATGCCTTCAAAAGCGCGCTCGGACAGCCGGTAGAATCTGCCTTGCTGGGCTTCCGGCTTATGCTTAACAATGCGAGCGGTCATCATCGGCGTTAAGGTCAAAGAAACCACCGCCGAGATGACGATTGTCACTGCCAAGGTAACCGCGAATTCTCGGAAGAGACGTCCAACCACGTCGCCCATAAAGAGCAGCGGAATCAGTACGGCAATCAGGGATACGGTTAATGAAAGAATGGTAAATCCGATCTGCTCCGCACCCTTTAGAGCCGCTTGCATTGGTGGTTCGCCCTCTTCGATGTAGCGGGTGATGTTTTCGATCATCACGATGGCGTCATCCACCACAAACCCGGTGGCAATGGTGAGGGCCATTAGCGACAGGTTGTCCAGGCTGTACCCGAGAAAATACATGGCCGCGAAAGTGCCCACTAACGACAAAGGCACCGCGACGCTGGGGATGATCGTGGCCGAAAGACTTCGTAAGAAGAGAAAGATGACCATCACGACCAAACCGATGGTTAGCATCAATTCAAACTCTACATCTGCTACGGACGCGTTAATGGCGGTGGTGAGGTCGGTAAGGGTGGTGATCCGGATACTGGCCGGCAGACTGGATTGAAGGCTCGGCAAAAGGTGTTTAATACTGTTTACCACGCTGATCGTGTTAGCGCCGGGCTGCCGTTGCACATTCAGAATTACGGCCGGCGTGGTATTCATCCAGGCCGCTTGCTGGTTGTTCTCGACGCCATCGATAACCCGGGCCACGTCGGTCAGCATGACGGGAGCGCCGTTCCGGTAAGCGACAACCACGTTGTGATAGTCATTGCTGCTGACCAGCTGATCGTTGGCATCGATCTGGAAGTTCTGGCGTGGACCGTCGAAATTGCCTTTGGCCGCGTTCAAGCTGGTGTCCACCAAGGCGGTTCGCACGTCCTCCAAATTGATGCCGTAAGACGACAGGGCGGTAGGGTTAACCTGAATGCGCACCGCGGGTTTTTGACCACCACTTATGCTGACCAGACCGACCCCGCTCAACTGCGCGATCTTAGGCGCCAGACGGGTATCAACCAAGTCCTCCACTTGGTTAAGTGGCATCGCATCCGAAGTGATCGCCAGCGTGATCACTGGGGCGTCGGCCGGATTCGTCTTATTATAAACTGGTGGTGCCGGCAGGTTAGCCGGCAGCAAGCTTTGGGAGGCGTTGATGGCAGCCTGAACTTCTTCCTCGGCGACATCGAGTTTGAGGGTCAACGTAAATTGCAACACGATCACCGATGTCCCGCCGGAACTGCTCGACGTCATCTGGTTCAGTCCCGGCATTTGCCCGAATTGGCGTTCGAGCGGCGCAGTGACCGTGGTCGCGACTACATCCGGACTGGCGCCCGGATAAAATGTGACCACCTGAATGGTCGGATAATCAACCTGCGGCAAAGCAGAGACCGGGAGTTGTAAATAAGCAACGGCACCGGTCAGGAAGATGGCGACCATTAGCAGCGACGTTGCTACTGGTCGCAGGATAAATGGGCTGGACGGACTCATGTACCCTGACTGCCGTGCTGTTTCTGACCACCGCCCTGCTTTTGGTTATCCTGTTTGTCTGGACTCCCTTGTTTTTGCGGGCCACCAGGCCCAGGCTTGCCGGGTGCAACGGTGACCTTGCTGTTGTCCTGTAGTTTGTCGAAGCTACTGTCGGCCAGCACATCGCCGGGATTAATTCCATCGACCTGGGTTAGCCCGTTATCGGAGACTCCCGGCTTGATGTTCTTCAAATGGGCGACGTTGTCTTGAACGACATACACAAACGACGTCTGACCATTTTGCTGGATGGTTGAGGATGGAACCAATGTCACGCCCTGCAGCGTTTTTACTAGCAGACGCGCGTTGACAAATTGATTGGGGAACAGGGCAAAGTCAGTGTTGGGAAAACTCGCCCGGACTTTCACCGTGCCGGTGGTAGTGTCGATCTGGTTATCCACCGCAATTAACTCGCCGGTTGCCAGTTTCTTTTGTGCTGCCCGATCATAGACATCAACCGTAAGCTTGGCGCCGTTGCGCAGCTGCTCCTCAACTTGGTCCAGGTTATCTTCCGCGATAGTAAACACTACCGTGATCGGTTGGATCTGGGTGATAACCACCAATGGCGTAGAGCTACTGCTGCTCGAGCTGGTGCCGGCGGTTACCAGGTTCCCAGGATCGATGGGACGTAGTCCAACCCGTCCCGGGATCGGAGCGGCGATATGACAATATTCGACCTGGAGCTGGTCAAACTGGACTGCTCCTTCATCATTTTTTACCGTTCCTTGTTCCTGGAGCACCAGCTTCTCCTGGTCGTCCAGAATTTGTTTAGCGACACCGTTCCGGGCCCAAGCATCGCGATAGCGTTGAAGGTCCATTTGGGCCTGCCCTAATACGTTCTGATCTCGTTGGAGGGCGCCTTGCGCCTGTACTAACTGTGCCTGGTATTGGCGGTCATCAATATCGACAAGCGGATCACCTTGCTTAACGATTTGGCCTTCCTGATAGTTCACCTTGGTTACCACCCCAGTCACCTGACTGAAAATGGAAGCGGTGTAGACCGGGGTCACGGTTCCGATGGCGTCCAGGTAGTCGCCAATGTCTCCCTTCGTTGCCGTGGCTGTGGTGATCATGGTGGCTCCAACCACGCGCCCCTTCGGCGCTTCCTTGGGCATCGAGATCAGGTAGAACCCAAGCGCGAATAACCCCAACACCGCAATCCAGATCAGCACTCGAAGAAATCGGCTCCGCTTAGGGGTAGAGGGTGGAGCGGGTTTGGTTTTTAGATTTGTCGTCTGAACACTCATTCGGTCGGTACGAATCTACTATCCGGGGTGTGGATCTAGGGCGACCGCGAAGTGCGGGGCAATCTATGCCACCCGCACGATTCGGTCGATGTTAATTTACGAAGCGCTGTTTCGATCTTTAAGTGCCGCGATACAAGCGGATTTTATGCCCTCGCTGGTTGGAGTGTAGTTTTTCGAGGGGGGGCGTCCTCTGGCTGCTGATTAATAAGCTCTTACTATCGTGCAAACTGCAGGGAAGATAAAACTCATTCTGCAGGGTGCATTGTGACAATCGTGGAGCGTGCCTCACTTGCGAGGCCGTGGTGAGCAGGGGAGAAATCGTGAAGTAACCCATTGTTGTCTGCCCTCTATGCCGCCGTGTCTTCACACCTTGTAGAGCGCAGTCAGACAGGGTGATTGAATGCGGGTAATCCCTTTGTTCACCACGGCCTCGCAAGCGAGGCACGCTCCACGGTTCCGACCGATTCGGCCTGGAAAGCGAGGCACGCTCCACCATTTCTAACTCGCCACGGCGGGCACATCCCGCCAACAGCTAAACTCATCCCAGGAATTTCGTTCCACCAACTCCGTAAGCAACGAAATCAAAGTCGAACGCCACGAATCGATGCATCAACGAGCTCTATACCGTGATGAACGGGCACCTTGCGTCCTGCCCGAGCCAGGGCCGATTGAAGCTGGAGGAGGCATCCAGGGTTAGCTGATACGACCATGTCCGGGTTCACCTCGGCGACGTGACTCACCTTGCGATCACCGAGCTCGGCGGCAGCTTCGGGTTGAACAAGGTTGTAAATGCCGGCAGAGCCGCAGCAGACGGCAGCTTCGGGGATCTCCAGGATTTCCAGGTTCGGGATACCGGTAAGCACAGTCCGGGGCTGTGACCGGATTTTTTGCGCATGCTGCAGATGACAAGCATCGTGGTAAGCAACGCGGATCGGCAAGGGATGTCGTTGCGCGCGGGGCTCCAGTTCGGCTAGGAATTCGAAAATGTCACGGCATTTGGCTGAAAATGTTTTCGCGCGTTCGGCATATTCCGGGTCATCCCGTAGCAGGTGGCCGTAGTCTTTCATATTCGAACCGCACCCGGCGGCATTGATGATCACGGTGTCGACCTCAGCCTTTTCAAATAGGTCGATGGTTCGTCGGGCGAACCGTATCGCCTGTTCTTCTTCGCCTGTGTGAACCAGCAGGGCGCCGCAACAGGGTTGGGCCTCCGGAGCCACCACTTCACAGCCTTCCGCGGCCAGCACCCGCGCCGTGGCCGCGTTTACCTGCGGGAAAAAGACGCGCTGAACACAGCCTAGTAATAAACCCACTCGGCGCCGTTTCTCGCCTTGGGCCGGACTCAATTCAGGGACTCTCTCCTGTGCCGGGACGCGCGGTAACAACGCTTCCATAGCCTGAAACCGTTTCGGCAGCAGTTTCGGGATACCAAGGCGTCGAACTAGTTTATCCAGCCCGGTCTGCTGATAGAGACGAAGCGGCAAGGCTAACAAGCGCAGCCGTTCCGGCCGGGTAAACGTGCTGAACAAGAACTGGCGAAATCGTTTTTCGGCGGCAGGTCGCTCGTAACGGCGTTCGATCTGGGCGCGGGTTGCTTCGATCAGTTTTCCGTAGTCAACACCGGAAGGGCAGGCGGTCATGCAGGCCATGCAACCAAGGCAAGCGTCGAAATGTCCGACCCAGGTTTTGTTGATGGACGCATCGCCTTCGGCGGCCATCTTCATCAGATAGATACGGCCGCGGGGCGAATCCATCTCCTCTTTCCAAAGGATATAAGTAGGACACACCGGCAGGCAAAAACCGCAGTGAACGCATTGGTCGATGAGCTCGCTTGCCGGCGGATGATGAGCGTCGTAAGCGCTTATTCTGGCTGGATGCAATGTCGCTGATTCAGGCATCAAATTCCTCCGACGAATCGTCCGGGATTCAGTGTCTTTCGCGGGTCGAGTTGTTCCTTAATACTCAGCATCAGAGGCAGGGTATCGCCGCAATTTCCCCACGCATCGATGGCCGGCATGTCCGGCGGTCGATGTGCCACGGCCAGCGACCCGCCAGTCCGTTCCAGCTCGGAACGGAGTGCCTGCAGCATTTGGTGAATGGCCATCGGATTCCGTGCCTCGAGCCGGACCCACCCCAGGCCTGTTCCTTGCACTACCGCACGCCAATCGACCCCTCCAAACCTCGCCAAGTCGCAGACTTGCTTGCAGGTGTCAGCGATGGCTGTGGGCAGCACGCTGAACTTAGCGATCGCTGCCGGTATCGGCCCCGTCGTGTTCTTGTTTAGTGAAGCCGTTTCATCGAAGAGGTCTTGGCGCGCTTGCCAGACTTTATCGCTGGATTCAGTTTCCTTGGCCACCCCCGCCAGTTTTCGTAAGCTCTCGGTTTGGGCGGCGAGGCCGGCCTCGGTTCCGTCAAAACGAATATCGATCGCAGGCAATGTTTCCGATGCAGATCGGATCTGCAACCCCGTGTGTGCGAGCTTGGAATCCTGAACTGCTAACAATAAGCGGTTAGCATCGGCCGGGTTCTGAGCCTCGAATGTGAACGACAGAATATTCCGGGGCAGGGGATGCAACCGAAATATGGCCCGGGTAATAACGCCCAGTGTGCCCAGCGCTCCGGTGACCAGTTTCGGAAGGTCATATCCGGCCACGTTTTTTACGACTTTGCCACCACTCGATGCCAGAGTGCCGTCGGGCAAGGCAATCGTCGTGCCGATAACCAGATCGCGCAGCGCACCGTACCGTATCCGCAAGGTCCCGCTATCGTTGGTGGAAAGGATGCCGCCGATGGTCGCTTGCTCGGGCCACAAAGGATCCACCGCAACGTGTTGTCCATGTTGAGCCAGGGTCTGTTGAAGTTTCCCGATAGTGCACCCGGCTTCCACGCTGACGGTCAGATCAGCCCAGGCATGTTCGATAACCCGGTTGAGCCGCGCGGTTGAAAGAATAAGGTCCGCCCGGGTTGGCGGGTTGCCCCAACTATTCTTGGAGCCGCCGCCGCGCGGTATTACACTGAGTCCGGCGGCATCGGCGTTACCCAGGACAGCAGCCAGTTCGGTTTCATTTGCCGGCTCGAAGACCAGCTGCGGCTGGATGCCGGCCACGATGTCACCCGCTCCGGCGTCTCGCCATTGTTCCGCGTTTCCGATAGCGCTGAGATCCGCCAATGAGCTTGCGATCCCTGCGTTCGTTCCCGAAGTTGACAGTGGGGCCGCCATCTTAGAAACGCTCTGCTATTCCGGCCACCTCCAAAGGATGAGGCTCATATTTTCCCGGCTCTTCGCCGCAAAGTCGTGGACGCGGAAAAACCTTGGTCGGATTCGAAAGTTGTTTCGGGTCGAAAGCGCAGCGCACCCGTTGCATTGTTTCCAGATCGGGCTCAGCATACATCTTCGACATCATCATCTTTTTCTCTTCGCCGACGCCGTGCTCACCGGTGATTGAACCGCCCGCCTCAATACAAAGTTCCAGGATGCGGTTCGCCAGCGTTTCTGCGGCATGCTCTTGTCCTTCTATTCTCCGATCATAAAGCACTAAAGGATGCAGATTCCCGTCGCCGGCGTGAAACACATTAGCGACTCTGACTCCGGATTCGGCGCCGAGCCGCTCGATCTCCCTCATAATCCGGGGCAGCGCGGTGCGCGGAATCACGCCGTCCTGCACAATATAATTAGGCGAGATGCGGCCGACAGCGGCGAACGCCGCTTTGCGGCCTTTCCAAACCAAGGCGCGTTCAGCATCGGTTTGGGCTACCCGAATCTCCGTGGCGCCGCACTTGCGGCAGATCGCGTCGACTTGCGGCATGAGGGCTTCGACTTCCGCAATCGGGCCGTCGAGCTCAACCAACAATAAGCCACCACAGTTTGGATAATTGGCATGCACGGCGGCTTCAGCTGCTTGAATAGCCAGGTTGTCCATCATCTCGATTGCGGCCGGTAACATGCCTGCGCCGATGATATCGCTAACCGCAACTCCTGCCTCCATCGTGGAACCAAACGCAGCCAGCAAGGTGTGAATGCATTCCGGACGTTTGACGATGCGGAGGATGACTTTGGTGGCGATACCTAAGGTTCCCTCTGAACCGACAAAGACTCCGGTGAGATCGTAACCAGGGGCGTCGAGTGCTCTGCCACCTAAATGGGCAAGCGACCCGTCCGGTAGCACCACTTCCAACCCCAGCACATGCGTGGTTGTAAAACCGTATTTCAGGCAGTGAGCGCCGCCGGCGTTTTCCGCCACATTCCCACCGATACTGCAGACTGATTGTGATGAAGGATCCGGTGCATAAAAGAATCCATAGGGTGCGACCCGCTCGGTTACCTCCAGATTGATCACGCCGGGCTCAACCACCATCCGAGCGTTAGGTAAATCGACTTCCAGAATCCGATTCATCCGAGCAGTGCTGATCACCACGCCGTTCTTCACTGGCAAAGCGCCTCCGCTCAATCCAGTACCAGAGCCTCGCGCCACGAATGGAATTTCGGCCCGATGACAGACGCGCACGACTCCTTGCACTTGTTCGGTTGAGCTTGGTAGCAGCACTGCATCCGGCAACACGCGAAAGATGGTTAGCCCATCGCACTCGTAGGTCTTTAATTGTTCGGGGGAGCTGATCAGTCCGCGATCGCCGACAACGTCGCGAAATTCTTGGAGAATGCGGGGGTCCACGTGTGAGTCAGCCTAGTGCGGTGGCGGGAGGACGTCAACGGCCTGAGGGCCTCGTAACTGGTGGGGCGAGGCTCCCGAACGATCTAACGCTGTTCGCGGCGGCGCCGAGCGGTTGCTATCCCTGGTAGTCCAAGGTCCGGCGCGCGCCGAGCCGCCGACCCATGACGCGCTCTCACCCAACGCAACGCCGGAATGGGATCACGTTGGCGGCCTCGAGAATAATCCTTGAGAACGGAATCAGCGCTGGGTCAATCGCGGCTCGGCGCGCGCATGGCGTTCGATACGATGCGTCGAGATACGTCAACTGCGCTGCGAAGACCTGTCGGTACTGCGGGAGCCTCGCCCCACCAAATTTGCTCCCTCACGCCCTTTCTCCGCCCGATGCAGTGCTACCCCGGCGACTACCAATGCCAGGCCAACCAGTTGTGGGCCGGATGGGAATTGTCGCAAAACAATGATACCCATCGCGGTGGCGGTAGCGGGGAGAAGGGATAACAGAAGCGAGAAACTCGCGGCCGGTAGCTTCTTCATGGCGAGTTGGTCGCACACGTAGGGGATAACCGAGGAGGAGATGCCGACTCCGGCGGCAGCAGCTAGAAGGACGGGACTCACGAACGCGACCCTGGCATCCCGGATCCCGATGGGGATAATCGTTATCATGGCGACCAGCATCGCTGAGCCGATGGCATCGGCTCCTGCAATGACGCTGCTCGAAGCGATAGCATGTCCAATCGATACATACAGCATGAAAAGGGCGCAATTGGCGAAAGCGAAGAAATACCCGACGACTGCGTTCTTAATCTCGATCCGGGTAAGAAAATAGACGCCGGCCACGGCTAGACCTAAGCTCACAAAGTTACGAGGGGTTCGGAATTGGGAAACGGCCAGCAGAATCGGACCGAGAAATTCAATCGCGCCCACCGTGCCCAATGGCAGCACCGAGATCGAAAGATAGAAACAGCTGTTCATCGCGGCCAGAACAACGCCGAACGCGATAATGCGGTGTCGATCCCGGCGATCCAACGCTAAGAAGACGCGCCAAGGTTTTCGGAAGAGGGCGAAGACGGCCGCAGCCGTTGCGATCCGCAACCAGGCGACACCCAGTGGTGCGACGTCCCTGAAGAGGATTACGGCAAAGGCCGGTCCGAGGTAATGAAAGACCGCGCTGATCAGGAAAAAGGAAAGTGGTGGCCACCGAGATAAACGCGTTTCAAGGTCAGTTGTTGGCAAAACCCTAAAATGCATTTACCATTTTAGGTAGATAGAACGGCTAAAGCTATACTGGAACTGTAATCAATCAGACGAATCTTTTTCTGAATATGAGAATAACTTCGTGAAAAGTTATCAAAATGGTAAATCGGATTTAGATGCGCGGGATTTGGCGATTCTCAAGTGCCTGGAGAATGACCCTCGCTTGGGGATCAGCGAGCTTGCCCGGCAAGTCGATTTGTCCGCTCCAACCGTACGGGAACGTTTACAACGGCTAGCCGACACGGGCGTGATTCGCCGTTGGTGGATGGAAATCGATCCGCGGGCGTTGGGTTATCCGATCTGTGTTTACATTCGAGTGCGTCCAATGCCGGGACAGCTGAACAAAATTGCAGGTCTATGGTGCGGGGTGATCGAGCCAAAAAAGAGATTCATCTGGTGATTGAGCCTCGGATGTGTACCCACTTTTACCACTACTTCCTGCACGCCGATTTTGGGCTGATGCACGTACGGGTACAGAGTTGGTTTCTTACGCTAACGACCTGCCTCAAGTGGTCGAGGCGCATCGGGTCACCGGGGAAGATTGTTTTATCATCAAGGCGTACATCAAAGCTCTGGAGAACTTGGATCAGCTGCTGGACCGTTTTTAAGCGTTCGGTCAAACGACCACCTCGATAGTCCAGTCTTCACCGGAGGGCTATACTGGAGTGAGGCCAAAGCGAGTACGCTACGGATCTGCTTTTTAAAGATGAAGGAGTCTGGCTGCACTTTACCGACAGTTTTTACATCACGGCATTAGTAGTTATGCCAGTCCCGACGTGCTGCGCTTCCTTGGCCAGCGCCGGCCCATAGCTCTGAGGCTCAGATAACCAGAACCCTAAAGCAACGGCCCGAAGAGATACGCATACGCCATAGTGTCAACGCTAACTCAATTAAGCTCTATGACAAGCAGAGCCTGATTTTGCGCGTGGAGACGACGATAAATGAACCAAAACAGTTCAAGGTCTATCGGGCCAGGGGTTCCACAGCGAGGATTGCCGATCCCGGTAGTTGGTAGGGCGAAGCTCCCGAAAGGCGGACCGGCGAATCGGCGAATGGGCGAAACGGCGAGAGGGCGAACCAAGGCGCAAGGCGCTGTGAAGACAATAACCTAGAGGCTATAAGGCCAATGACATCGAAAACCAGAGGGTAAGCGCTGAAAGCGTCTACAGAGCGTTCCGTCACAGCGCGTCGCGTGTGTATTCGCCGTTTCGCCCATTCGCTGTTTCGGGAGCCTCGCCCTACCAAATATCGTTACTTTGCAGACCGGTAAGGCAATCCGTTCCGGTAATGATCGAGCTCGGACTGGAGCGCGTTTGCTAGCGCCGAGTTTCTCTGGTCCGTTGCAAGTTTTAGCGCGTGTTCTGCGGTTTCGATTGCTTCAGAGAATTGTCCTTGCTGGGCATAGGCTGCCGCCAGGATGCGGAGTACCAAAGGATTCGTGCCACTGGTAGCTTCGTTGGCGCGTTCGGCCAATTTCACCGCGATCGCTTTTCGAATAGTTGATTGCGGCGATGTAGCCAATGCCCAGGCGAGGTTACCTTCCGCCCGCACATCTTGAGGATTAATTTCGAGTGCCTTCTGGTAGTGATCGATTGCTTCGTCAAGCTTTCCCTGTTGAAGTAAAACGGCGCCAAGATTGTTGTGGGCGTCTGCGTTATTCGGATTGATTGCCAGCGTCGACTGGTACTCAGTAATTGCGTCATCAACTTCACCTCGAGCCAGCAGCGCGTTGGCGAGATTGTAATGAACGCCGGCTTCACCCGGTTTTAATTCAACCGCTTTTTGATATTGGTAAATCGCTTCACCGAGTTCTCCTTTATTGAGCAGCGCGTTACCGAGATTGGCATAGGCGCTAGCTTCATCCGGTTTGATCTCGATCGCTTTACTAAAGTGGTCGATGGCCTCGTCGAGTTGCCCCTTCTTTAGAAGAAGTGCGCCCAGGTTATTATGAGCCATCCACGCGGTCGGATTCTTTCTGATGGTTGTCTGCCACACGGTTTCGACGTCTTGATAAATCCCACTCTGGGTGTGACTCAGCAGAGTCATGGTGATCAATAAGAGGCCGCACAGTGTATATCCGGTCCAACGGTGCCACGGCTGCAAGTGTTCAAGCAGCAGTGTGATCCCGGCCGATATCGGGACGATGATGCCAAGCAGAGCCAGATATTGGAAATGATCTGCTACTAATGAATACCGGAAAGGATAAACGTTAAAAAAACCCAGCACCGGAAACAACGTTCCGATGAAGAAGAGCATTCCAGCTAACGGTGCGCGCCGCCAACGGCTTAACCAGACGAGTATGGCCAAGGTCAGCCCTAGTGCGACCGGGAATAGGTATTGCCACCAGACGGATTGGCTGACCTGCCAGCGCGGATAAATGAAAATCAGGTCTAACGGCCAAAGCAGTTTGCCCAGATAAAAGCAGGTAACCCGTCCCGCAATGAGAACGCGTTCGATTAACGAGAATGCGTAGGCTGAGCCTTCAGCGCCGATAAGGCTTCGCTCGATCCAGGCGGTAACGGACGCTGCCGCTATGCCAAGAACGAAGAAAGGGAAAAGCGGCAACGCGTCGCGTTTTAAGGATAATTTCCCTCGTTTCCACCAAAAGATGAGAAGCAGTGCGGCGGGAAGAGTGGCGATGACGGTTTTCGATAGGAGTCCTAATAGAAAAAGTGCAATGGCCGTTAAGTATGGGCCAAGTTTACGGGTGCGATCGAACTCGAGATAGACCAATCCGGAGCCGAGATAGAAAACGCCCGAAAGTGTGTTCTTAAGTTCTGAGATCCAAGCGACGGATTCGACTTGAACAGGATGAAGAGCGAAGATAGCGGCCGCTAACCATGTTCCCGGAATCTCAAGCCGGCGCAAGATCTTGAGCAGGAGGAGGGCCGAAAGGCACTGGAGGACGATATTGACCAGGTGATAGCCTACGGGTGAGTTGCCCCAAAGCTGGTGCTCGACCCAAAAGAACGTATGGACCAAAGGATAATATTGTTGGGTGCTACCCGGCTGGGTCCAGATCTTGACCAGTCCGTCCCAGGAACGTAAATCGGGGCGGGTAATGTGAGCGTCGTCGTCCCAGATGGGGCTTCCATTCAGTGCAGGAAAGTAGGCGAGGGCGGTGAGAACAAACAAGAGCAGGGCAAAGACCCAATCGTGGCGCCACCAGGGCATCGCTTCGCCGGCTGTAGTTGATGCTTTGATGCTTTCTCGAAGCTGAGTCATCGATGTTCCCGGCGCGGAGGTTAGCCGATTTTTAGTATTTTGTCGTCACGGGAGATCCGGGAGGGCGCGCGTCCTCGCGCGCCGCGAACAGGTCTGTATTGGCGGTGTAACCCAACGCTCAGTCGGGTCTATCTTGGGCTTCGAGAACGACTGATCGCGAGGACGCGATCCCTCCCAGCGCTGGGTCCAACAATGCCCCGCGTCGGTGCGCGCGCGTTGACGTAAGGAATCGATGTGATCACCCCGGACGGGGAGGGCGCGCGTCCTCGCGCGCCGCGAACAGGTCTGTATTGTCGGTGTAATCCTACGCTCAATCGGGTCTATCTTGGGCTTCGAGAACGACTGATCGCGAGGACGCGATCCCTCCCAGCGCTGGGTCCAACAATGCCCCGCGTCGGTGCGCGCGCGTTGACGTAAGGAATCGATGTGATCAACCCTGACGGGGAGGGCGCGCGTCCTCGCGCGCCGCGAACAGGTCTGTATTGTCGGTGTAATCCTACGCTCAATCGGGTCTATCTTGGGCTTCGAGAACGACTGATCGCGAGGACGCGATCTCTCCCAGCGCTGGGTCCAACAATGCCCCGCGTCGGTGCACGCGCGTTGACGTAAGGAATCGATGTGATCACCCCCGACGGGGAGGGCGCACGTCCTCGCGCGCCGCGAACAGGTCTGTATTGTCGGTGTAACCCAACGCTCAATCGGATCTATCTTGGGCTTCGAGAACAACGGATCGCGAGGACGCGATCCCTCCAGGCGCGGGCATTGCTCATCCCTACCGCTCAATCACTATCCCGCTCCGACGCTTTAATTTTCTGTTTTGGACCTTGGTCTGAGGAAATTCGCGTTTGTCTTTATGAAAATAACAGATCTCGACCAGGGTCGGCCAAATCTCGAGGGCCGCGTGGATCTGGCTCACTACGTCATCGACAATGCGGGAGACGTTTTGTTGAAAGAAATCCGGTTCAAATCCGTAAAATGAACGCGCCAAGGTCTCGGCAAAGAGTAGAAGAGCCTGTTTGCGTTCAGGGATTTTAGTGACGGCGGCCGCTTGCAGGACGCGCGCGTGTACCGCGGAAATGCGCTCCAAAATCTCTTCACTATCCTGCAGGCTTACTTCGCCCTCGTAGTCAAAGCGGATCGACAAATCATCAACGCTCTCAAGTGAGGACTTAATCTTTTTCTTAAGCAGAGTACATATCTCCTCGTTGAATACATCCATCGCTAACGGACTTCGCATGTAGTTGTTCTTAACATGCGTCTGGGCTGCATCGATGTGAGCTGTGACAATACCGTCCTGTTGGATCCATAACCGGTAGATGTAGTCTTCGAACCGGAGCCGGGTAGGAAAGAAAGGCGGCAAGCCCAAACGATTATCATAGCCGGCGACGCCGCAATCGATTCGCCAGTTTTTGTTGGTTACAGCGGGGCGGAAGTTTTCGAGGACGTAGACCGCGTCGAGCTCATGCAGATCGTTATGCTGCTGGTTCTGGTCATGCAGATACATCTCCAAGTAATCCAGCGCGTCGATATCGTTGGTGCCGGTGCGAAAGGTTTGAGCAATCTTTACCACCGCGTTTTTGGAGACGGGTCCTCGTTCCAAAAGCAGCGAATTTTCGATGGCGAACTCTTTGGTGACATTCGTTTCCAAATCCATCGAAGTATCGATTATCAGGTTACCGGCTTCGAAGTTGTCCGGCACTTCGCTGACCTTTTTGCCGAGGACATCTTTAAAGGACATCAAGATATCGAATGATTTTTCGATGTAACCGTTATCGCCGTTCTTCTTTAAGTGGCCACGGCTGATTTCATCCGGCCGAAGCGATTCCGGGCTGCTTTCCACTAGCGCGTAGGGACGCATATCGTCGTCAGCGCTGACCAGGAATGAACCCAAGGTGTAAATAAGAGAAAAGTTACGGTTGCCGCCGTAACTTGGCCGGAACAGCGTCCGGACCAGGGACTCGAGTTTTCGGTCGCGCAGTTTCTTGTTCAGGAACTTCAAGAACTGCTCTTTCTCTCGAGGGCCAATGTAATAGAGGTCGTTGACGGTCCTCGTCTTCTCGAGTTTAGGAAAGTATTTTTCGTGATTTGCGAGGCTGGAATCATCGAAGACGAGCATTTTGACCGAATGGCCGTTGGTCCAAAAATGTTCGTCGTAAGCCTCAATCGTTTCGGGAACATCACGTAAACGGTAAGTCGGTATAGCAAAGACGGTCTCTGGCAATTTCATTAATGAGAACTGCGATAAATCGCGAAGTGGCACTTATAGCGATTTGCGTGCCGGGGGTTTGGGTTGTTAGCGTAAGTCACGTGTATTCAGTAGATTATGACGAGGTCCTATTTTACGTCGCCGTGTAGTGTTCGCATGATGCGACTCTGACGAGCGTAAAAGATCGCAAAGGGCGAGGCCCAAGGGGTCGCCACCCGTGGAGCGTTGCCTCGCTTGCGAGGCCGTGGTGAGCAGGGCGAATACCTTGTGTGGGCCTGAGCTATATCCTCGCTCTGCAGTGCTCTCGTGGTCTGATACTGACAAGGAGGCCTATCAAGCAGTTCAGAGCGCGGATCGAGCTCAGTCCTGCTCCAAGTTTCCCCTTGTTCGCCACGGCCTCGCAAGCGAGGCAGCGCTCCACGGGTGGCGACGCCGCTCAGAGTATCATCTAGCGAGCCAGTTTTCGACCTTCAAACCTGGCACCTTCTTCAATTCCTTGACGTTTCCCGTAACCAGGATTCCTTTCTCGGCGAGGACGGTGGCTGCTACCAAGTAATCGTTTGCGCCAATCGGCTGGCCCTTACTTTCCAGCAATGCTCGTACGCGGCCATATTGGGCGGCTGCATTGTGATCAAATGATGCGATTTGGAATGATCCAACGAATTGTTGTACGGCCGAGGCCTGGTGTCGTGACGATTTAGACTTTTCCAGACCAAAGTAAAGCTCGGCCGCGACCATCGCTGGCAGACGGATCGTACTTTTTGGGTACTGCAGTAGACGATCCCGGACGCCGGTGGAAGTGCCCCGTAGGAACGCAACACAGATGTCCGTGTCCAGGAAGCGGATCATCGGTCTCTACCATTTGACGGGTTCAGGCTTCACTCGTTTCGGCGCAACAAATTTGTCATTGTCAAACGAGCCGAAAAGCTCGGCGAATCCGGGGGGCCATTTTCCCTCGGGAGCGGTCTGAATGATTTCCCGCAGCCAAGCAGACAAAGATTTTCCCGTGCGGCTCGCTGCCGTACGGGCTTTCTTTTCCGTTTCTTTGTCCAGATAAATGGTAACCTGAGCCATGTAATATAATTGGGCTTATATGTGGTGAATGCAAGCGGCTTCTGGATTGCCTGAGCTCGGTGTCCGATAAGACGAAAATCCCGAGGACAATTGTTTAGCCTCGCGGCGCCAATTCTGCTAACAACTTCTCGTACCGCGGATCCTGCCCGAGAGGCTCCCAATAGGGGTCACGCTTCAATGTGCCATAGTTTAGCTCCCCTGGTACCTTGGCCAAAGAATTCAGCGTCTCAAAGGCAAGGTCTAACTCGTTAGTCCAACCATAAACAACGGCCAAATTCAACTCGATCAAGGAGCCATCTAACGCGTCCTTGGAGATTGGCAACATTTCGACCGCGCGTTTTGCTTCTGCGATGGCGGTTTTTTTGTTATTGAGCAGGGCGTCAACTACTGCTAACTGGCTGAGCAAATCGGCCCTTCCAGGGGACTTTTGGACCTTTTGATTTAACTGTTCTCTCGCTCCGGCGAAGCTCGCATCTGCGCTGATTGGTTCTCTTTGAAGCCGGGCGAGCAAGATGGAATAACAGTCAACTGGAACCGTGCTCCCTGCGTAAGCGAAATCGGTTTCATCGTCGCCGCCATTCATCTTTGTGATGAATTCTTTTGTTCGCACCCAATCACGATCAACGAGGGCAAACATGAGTTGCAAGTTGATCGCAGCTCGATCGTCTGCCATCGACGCCGGGAACGCTGCGATCACCGTCCAGAAAGCCGAGTCATCCCCGGTCTCATAATAGTTTACATATAATGCCTTTGCCGTCTTAAGGAGCGGCTCGTCCGGCCTGAGCTCGATCAGGCGGTCGAACATCTGCTCGGCGTCACGAAACTGGCGCGTGTAAGAAAAAGTGAACGCGAGCTTTTGAACGAAAGTTGAATTACGTGGGTCCCGGGTGATGGCGTCTTTAAGCTCCTGGATCGCTTTTTCCCATTGTCCTTGGCGGCGATCAATGTCGGCCTCGAGCGCTATGGCCACGGCGTCGTTCGGGAGGCCGCGTCGGGCGATAGAGAGTTGTTCCCGTGCCCGCTCATAGTCGAGATCGATGCGGTCGATGTGGTGGGCGTAGGTGAGATGAACCTCGGGTAGGTCCGGTTCTAAGGCTAGCGCGCGGCTAAGGGCTGCCTCTGCCAAGGCGCGCCGTTCCGGCGTCGGATCGTAATTCACATAAAGTTGGTCTTGCGCGTACGCAATTCGGCAATAGGCCAGCGTGAACTTTGGATCAAGCTGGATGGCTGTTCCGCTTTTCTTCCGGCGAAAGGGTTGCCGCCAGTTTAGTAGCGATGGTTTGAGCTACCTCGCTCTGGATCGCGAAGATATCGGTAAGATCCCGATCAAAACTATCCGCCCAAATGGTTTTATCCTGGAGAGCATCAACCAACTCGGTGCTGATCCGGACCCGGTTAGCATTGCGGCGAACGGTTCCTTCTAAGATATTGGCGACACCGAGGGCGTTGGCGACCTGGCGGAGATCGCGCTTTTGGCCGGCGCGATATTGCATGACCGAGGTTCGGCTGATAACGGTGAGTTGGGCGACCTTAGCCACATCGTTCAGGATCTCATCCTGGACGCCGTCGGCGAAATAAGTGTCTTCTTTGTTTTCGCTGAGGCTTTCGAAAGGGAGGACCGCAATGCTCTTTGGCGAAATGTTGGTAGCCGTAGGGAGCGGGTTCGATTGATTCGGTTTACGGTGGTTCGTCGTAAAGAACCAGACGCCGGCAGCGATAATAGCGGCGGCAACAATTAGGCCAATCGGGGAAAGCCACCGGTTCCTTTTTGGGGCTGGGATAGGCCCAGGCTTGGGTCTATCGGTTAGAGAGGATTCCTGCGGCGGCGTTTGCCGTCCACTATTCAGCAAAGCTTTTACTCTTTCGGTTAGAACCGGAAGATGTTGCTCCACCGGCGGCTTGGTCGCGTCCAGCCAATGCACGGACTCCAAGAAATATCCCAAACTATCGCGCGGCTCGATCGCTTCAGTGCGAAACGGGATCACCGGTAAGTGCAAAGAGAATGCCTTGCCCACTTCCCGGCGGACATGATCTGAATTATTTGCGTTGCCGGAGAACACCAGCACGAAAATTCGGGAACTGGCAATGCCGCGCATAATGCCTTCGGTCCAATCGGCTCCTGGTTCGATATCGCGCGGAGCGATCCAACAGGGCACTCCCTTTGATTCAAGGTGTTGGCGGATCGCATCAGCGATCTCTTGGTCCTTGCTGGAGTGGCTGATGAAGACCTTGCCGGGCATTGCCAGGGGTGTTTTAGCTGTTTCGTCTGTAAATGGCGAGCGGAACTAGAATCGGACGGGGCGCCGTCAGGATCTAGCGAGACAAATGACGATTCCGTTGTCATTTGCGTCATTTGGTCGACTTTGACGCTTGAAGAACCCACGATGGCGCCACGTGCAACAGAAGAAAAGATCCGCGAAGTTGGCCGGGTGAGGGAGGATCATTGGGAGCGATTTGATCGCTTGCAGCGCAACCTGCGACCGTTTTTGCGCGGAAAACCGAAACCGGCGCCGGTTGAACGGTTTCGTTCTTACGCCGATCTAGAGCATGGCCGAAGCGACTCGTCCCCCCGAAGGTAGCGATCTGGTACGGCTCTGCGCTGAGCTCAACCGGCTTCAGGCGAAGTATATCGTCATTGGCGGATTAGCCATGAACGAGCTCGGACTCGTTCGGGTAACCGAAGACATCGATTTATTAGTCGAACCTTCCATCGAAAATCAGCAACTCGTTCGTCAAGCGCTCCGGATTTTGCCGGAGCGCGCCATTGACGAACTGGGGCCGGAAGAAGATCTGCGAGACTGGGTGGTGGTCCGGGTGAATGACGAGGTTACGGTTGACCTCATGACAATGGCCTGCGGTGTGACTTACACCGATGGGAAAGACGATGTCACCTTCCGCACGATCGGTGGAGTTGAAATCCCGTTTGCGAATCGCGGTCTCATGATTCGGCTGAAGCAAGGGGATCGCGAAAAAGATCGAATCGATCTCGAATATCTACTTCGGAAGCCCGCGCGGTGATTCGCCGTAAAAAACCAGACGCCGGCGGCAAACGCGGCTGCAATAATCAGACCAATCGCGGAAAGCCAGACTTCCGTCGAGCTGGCCGACGCTGTCGGTGACCAATCTTCGGGTTGGCAATGGAACCATTGCGGTGAGCGCGAGCCAGAATGGGAGTCAATATACCACAACGTTGTCCGGGCCGGCCGGGTACAATGTCCAACTTGGCTACGTGATACCGGCTGGCACTAAACCGACATCGGTCACACTTGGTGGGACGGCGGTGAAATACCAGATCATCACGACGTCTCGGGGTAACGAAGTGGTTGTGCGGGTTCCATCGGGACCGAACCTAGCGTTGGTCGTGACGGCTGGCAGTTAGGGGGTTGGCCGTTAGCGGTCGCAGCCGTGACGGCCAAGCGCTCGGAGGGGAGCCGCTTTGTAGTGCAGCAGTTCTGTAAGCATTTAAACAAGCGGCTCCCGCGAAAAACCCAGCGTCCGACCGCAGCGGTTGGTTTAAGCGGTTTGCTGTTTGCAATTGGCTTCCGGCCGTCAGCGATAGGTATCGCTTGGCGTCGCGTTTGAATTCATCGGGGCGCCCATGAATCCGGTATTCCAGCCTGAGTCGTCGGCGCAGCCGGCGAGCGAAACCAGCGCACCCAAACCCAAAACGGCTGCGACCAATAGGAGATGACCCTTCATAGGGCAATCATTCATGCCTGTTTTTTCGAGTCAAATGTTCCTCGACCGACGGCTCCAATACGTTTCAGGCGGCATTCAAAGCGAGGGGTAGCTGGTTTCGAGAATAAAGGCGAAGCCGTGGAGCGCTGCCTCGCTTGCGAGGCCGTGGTGAGCGGGGGGGCAATCATATGATGCCCTTTCCCCTGGCAGGCTCTATCGTTTGCCACGAGAAACGAACTAACTATTGCGGGACGCAGTTCTTGCAGATGGGTAGCGATCCAAAACAAACGGGATACAGAACCTAGAAAGGGACGGCGTGGGTAACGTGATGTCTCTCTGCTCACCACGGCCTCGCAAGCGAGGCAACGCTCCACGGGTGGCGACCCCTTCGGCCTCGCAAGCGAGGCAACGCTCCACGGGTGGCGACCCCTTCGGCCTCGCAAGCGAGGCAACGCTCCACGGGTGGCGACCCCTTCGGCCTCGCAAGCGAGGCAGCGCTCCACGGGTGGCGACCCCTTCGGCCTCGCAAGCGAGGCAACGCTCCACGGGTGGCGACCCCTTCGGCCTCGCAAGCGAGGCAACGCTCCATGGGGGGCGACCCCTTCGGCCTCGCGAGCGAAGGGGCGCTGCATAAATCGAGATGACAAAATCTGGCTCAATGCCGACTTTGATCGCGAACCCCCGAGACTAACTATGCCAAATCAGAAGACCGTGAGAGTCCCCGCCGCCCTGCGCGGTATGGATTTACTGGATACGCCGCTTTTGAACAAGGGAACGGCCTTTAGCGAACCGGAACGAGATAGGTTTGGTTTGCACGGGTTGTTACCTCCGCAAGTTGAGACGCTAGCCGAGCAGGCAGAACGTGCATACCAGGCGTACGGAGCAAAGGATACCGATTTGGAACGGCATATCTATCTGCGCCAGTTGCAGGATAACAACGAAACCTTGTTCTACCGTCTAATGCTTGAGCACGTGGTAGAGATGATGCCGATGGTCTACACGCCGACGGTGGGACTGGCTTGCCAACAATTCAGCCACATTTACCGGCGTCCTCGAGGTTTGGCAATTTCATACCCGTTAAGAGATTCGATCGAGCAGATATTGCGCAATCGTCCGAATCCTGAAGTCGACGTGATCGTGGTAACCGATGGGGAACGGATCCTGGGACTTGGGGATCAAGGCTTTGGCGGCTTAGGTATTCCGATCGGAAAACTGTCGCTCTATTCGTTGATTGGCGGTATTCATCCAACCCGGACATTACCGATTGTTCTCGATGTCGGTACGAATAATAAGGAACGGCTAGCTGATCCAGAGTATCTCGGCTGGCGGCACGAAAGAATAACTGGATCGGAGTATTACGATTTTGTCGATCGCGTTGTGAATGCGGTTAAGGCGGAGTTACCCAAAGCCTGTCTGCAATGGGAGGATTTTGCGACTCATAATGCGCGGCCCCTCCTGCTGCGCTATCAAAATGAATTGCTCACATTCAACGATGATATCCAGGGTACTGCCGCGGTTACGCTGGGCGCAATCATGGGAGCGTCTAAAGTCGCAAAGAAGAAAATCTCGGATCATCAAATCGTTTTTGTCGGGGCAGGCTCAGCCGCTATTGGTGTCGCTGATTATCTGCGATTTGCCATGTTATCCGACGGTCTTTCCGAGAAAGAAGCGCGGAGCCGGTTTTGGATCGTCGATAAGGACGGATTGCTAAATTCGCAACGTCGCGATCTAACTGAGGAACAAAAGGGATACGCCCGAGACGCAAACGAGGTCGCTGGTTGGGCTCGAGATGAGCAGGGCAATCCCTCGCTAGCCGAGGTGATCAGCAAGATTAATGCGACTGTACTGATTGGTCTTTCGACGGTGCACGGAATCTTTTCGGAGCCACTTGTGGGCGAGATGGCTAGAAAGACCGAGCGCCCGATTATATTTCCATTGTCTAACCCGACTAGCCATTCTGAAGCGGATCCGGCCGATCTGATTTCTTGGACCGAGGGGAGAGCGCTGATTGCGACCGGTTCGCCGTTTCGTCCGGTAAAGTATGCCGGAAAGGAAATCGACATCGCTCAGTGCAACAATGTCTACATTTTCCCCGCGGTTGGCCTTGGTTTAGTTGCGTCGCAAGCGCAACGCGTCACAGACAAGATGCTCCTGGCGGCGGCGACCGCTTTAGGTGAGCATTCGCCTGCGATCAAAGATCCAACGGCTTCGTTGTTGCCCGGTGTTGAGAATCTCCGAGATATTGCTCGCGAGATAGCGTTCGCGGTTGGAAAGGCGGCACAGCAAGAAGGCCTCGCTCCCCATGTTGAGGAGGCGGAATTCCGGCGGGTGGTAACTGAGTCGCAGTGGCTGCCGGAGTATATGGCGTACGAAGCGTGAGGATGGGTCCATCGCCGGGAGGGATCGCGTCCTCGCGATCCGTTCTTACCGAAACCGAGTGCCTGCCGTGATTGCGGACGCAATTACACCTTTTGGTTCGTGGCACGTCCTCGCGGCGCGGGGGGACGCGCGCCCTCCCGATTAGGCCGTCCCTCCCAACGCTCAAAAAAAGCTGAGATGATTTAATCCCTCTTGTAGTTCTACATCTACAGGAGCGGTGCGTTCGTTACTTAAAAGATAGACAAGTTGCATCGAGCTGGAATCTGCCGGCACTTCACGAGGGTGATCCTTTTCATTGTCGACAATCCACTCAGATTTGTCTGGCAGGTTATACACTACGAACACGTGACTTCCGGTGATCTCGGTGTCACGAATATGCCATCGATAAAAGATGAGCCGGCCATGAATCCCGTTCGCTGCAAGTTTTGAAGAAAGAGCCAGGGCGTAGTCCATGCATGCGCCATCTTTGCCTTTGCCATGAATCGCCGGGTCGCTGGCTAGACGATAATGCAAAGGCTCCTGGCTGAATGAAACGGCGCTAACAAACAGGCTGGCGCCGCTAAGAATGAATGCCGCTAGTATAATTCGTTTCATCGTTCCCCTTTTCCCATTCTGGTGGGCGCGCTCTCAGTCCGGCTGAGTTGTTTCCGTTTGAAAACAGCAGTCCTCTGTAACGCTTTATCGTTCGAGCAGTTGAGGCTGCTCGGCTCGTGCGTCGGACTCTGAGAGAGCTTGGAGGAGTCTCTCCCTTCGAAGGAATCAGTTCTCCTTCGCCGATTCAGCGGGTTGCTGGATTTGAGAGCTCAGCGCGTTTTCAGCTTTCTGATCGATCCCACCCTTTCCTTAATCGCTCCGTGGAGCGTGTGGAATTGTCCGTACTTCATAATAAACACGCTCTTTAAGATAAGCACATAGTGTGCCAGATGATTCTTCCTAGGAGACACGCCCGATTGCGTTCCTTGGGTGTGCGAAAAATCGTCCATTTCTCGCCATGGTGTGCCATTTTCGGGAAAGGGGAGAAATCTCACGCAAAGACGCAAAGGCGCAAAGAGAAGAGAAAACGAACCGCAGATGAACGCAGATTCACGCAGATAAAGAGTGGGTGATGGTGAAAGCCGACGCTCGCCTGCGGGGGGGCGCTAGAGCCGCAAGGCGCGCGTCTAACCAATCACTAATCACATCTCACCCAGTTCACCCTTGGCGTGAGATTCCTCTTCCACGCTACGCTTGTCAGTGGCGGGTTCCCTATGGGATTGATGTCCACCATGAAACTCGCAGACAAAGTTGCCATCGTAACCGGGGGAGCGAGCGGGATCGGAAAAGCGATTGTAAAACGATTCTTTGATGAGGGCGCGCGCATGGTGGTTGCCGATCGTGATGCCGCTGCCGCCGAAGTTTTAGCGAAAAGCCTTGGGGCAGGCTCGTTCAGTGTTCCATTGGATGTGACGGAGCAAGAATCGATTGATCGGTTAGTCGCGGTTGTCGCAGACCGAGCCGGCGGTATTGATATCCTGGTTAGCTGCGCCGCCATTTACGCTTTGACGCCCATTACGGAGGTCTCTCGACAGCAATGGTCCACTCTTTTTTCCATCAACGTCGACGGCACATTCTTCACTATGCAGGCGGTCGCAAAACAGATGATCAAACAAGGGCGCGGCGGCAAGATCATTAACTTAGCGAGCCAAGCCGGTCGCCGCGGCGAGCGCCTGGGCGCGGCTTACTGTGCAACCAAGGCCGCGGTCATCAGTCTCACCCAATCAGCAGGTCTAGCCTTGATCAAACACGGAATCAATGTGAACGCCATTGCGCCCGGGATTATCGATACGCCCATGTGGGATGTGGTCGATCGCGAGTTTGCTCGACTCGAAAATCTACCTGTTGGAGAAAAGAAACGTCAAGTTAGCCGACAGATTCCGTTCGGGCGAATGGGGCAGCCGGAAGAAGTTGCTGGCTGTGCCGTCTTTCTTGCTTCAGAAGATTCGGACTACGTCATTGCGCAAACGTACGGAGTGGATGGAGGGAATTGGATGGCCTGAGCCTGAATGCATAGACGCATTCAGGCTAGTGACGAATCGCGGCGAATCTTTCATCGATCGATCGCAGCCGCCGGGAGAGATCGCGGGCGATATTCAATATCACAATGGCGTACTGATCCGGTTGATGGCGATAGAGACGATAGAGGTCGGTCCCTTTCAACGCGAAAAGAAAAGTCTCTTCTATTGCCCGCAGCGAGGCCGAGCGGGTCACGCATTCGATCATGGACATTTCTCCGAGAAAATCGCGCGGTCCGAAGACAGCCAGCACGGTCTCGTGGGGTTGGTCTAAATATTTGAGAACTTCCACCCGGCCGGAATGAATAATGAACATCCGATTGCCGGCTTCACCTTCCCTGACAATGACATCGTTTTTCTGAACGGCGACGTCTTCAACCTGGTTTGCCAATTCGGATAACGCGGCTTGATTGAGCCCGGCAAAGATCGGGATGGTGCTTAAAAATTCCTGGCGCTCATTCGCAGGGATCACAGGGGGAGGGGGTAGTTGGCAAACTGTCGTCCTGGCGGGTTCAAAGTCAAAGCCGCGGAAAAAATGAGAAGTAGAACGTGCCGGCGTTGTAGGTCTTATCGACCCGGCGCGACGCGCCGTCCTTTTCACCTTTCACCTCTCACCGCTTACCTCGCGGCAGCGATCTGCGTGACCAAGTCCGGTAGTGTTCGCGTACTGATGGGTTTTACGACGTAGGCATCGCAACCGGCTGCCATCGCGTCTTCGCGCGTGTACCGCTCCGGGTAAAACGTGACGGCTAAGACGGGGATTTTTCCGGAGTGCGGGTCAGATCGCAATAGACGGACGAGCGATAATCCGTCGCTGTCCGGAAGGGATAAGTCGACAATGATGATCTCGGGCTTGTCGCGATTAATGGACTCGATCGCTTGGCTTGCTCCTCTTGCTCCACTCACTCGGTGACCGGCAGCGCTCAACACAACGTGGACCAGCTTGAGGTGCAACGGATTATCTTCTACAGCCAGTACTTTAATAGGCGTCCTCCATTCACTCGTTACGTTTTTGGTTTCTCCGGCGCTGCAACAGATCGGCGACTTGCGCCGGTAGTTCCCGAGTGTTGATTGGCTTAGTTACGTACGCATCGCACCCCGCTGCAATGGCTCTTTGCCGGTCTGCTTTCATGGCGAATGCGGTTAGCGCCACGATAACGATATCTGCTGTTGGCGGGTCGTTTTTCAGTTTCTTAGTGAGAGTCAAGCCGTCGATCCCGGGAAGGTCGACATCCAAAAGGATAAGCTCCGGAGGATCCCTTTTGACGGTGGCCGCAGCCTCCTCGCCATCGGCAGCCTTTAGCACGCGATAACCTTCAAAGGCGAGCAGATCGGAGACCAATTTCAAATTGATCGGGTTATCGTCCACCACCAAAATGGTGGCCGCAGTTTTTGCAGCGTCCGGTTCTATATCGTTTGGTTTCAAGATAGGGAGTCTGAGTCAAGGGGCGGTAGAACCATGGGCAGCACAATCGTGAATTTTGTTCCTTTGCCGAATTCGCTCTCAACGTCAATTGTGCCCGATTGCAATTCAACAATTCTTCGGGTCAACGCCAAGCCTAATCCTGTTCCCTGCCCTCGGCGTTGCCCTGAGTTGATCTGCTCGAACTCCTTGAACAGACGTTTCACATCTTCAGGCTTGATCCCGATTCCGGTATCCGCAACGACCAGTCGAAAACGGCCCTGCTCGATTTTGATCGTGGTCACTTCAACCGTGCCGCCGTCGTCCGTGAACTTAACCGCATTCGCAAAAAGATTATATAGGACCTGTTTAAAGCGGTTCCGGTCGAGCGTCACTTCATCAAAATCAGGGTCCAGTTGAATCTTGATCTGCAGCTGCTTTTTCTGAGCGGTCAGTTCGAGGGCGGCATAGACATCATCGATGGCTTTTGCGATCGAGAACGACTCAGCCGAGAGTTCCATTTTTCCTGCCACCACTTTGGCGAGGTCGAGGACATCGTTGATGACGTGCAGCAGGTGTTTCCCGCTATGCAGAATGTCTTCCAGGTATTCTTTCTGCTTCGGATTGACAGTTCCTGGTTTTTCATCGGCTAAGAACTCCGCAAAACCGATAATGCCGTTGAGCGGCGTTCTGAGTTCGTGTGACATGTTTGCCAAAAACATGTCCCTGGCTTCCAACGTTCTTTGGAGTTCAATATTTTTCTCATATAGGGCCAGTTCGATTCTTCGCCGCTCGGTCCTGTCTCTGGTGACTTCGCTGAAGCCGAGTAGACGACCGTCGTGGTCCAACACTCTACTGACCGTCACCCTGGCCCAGAATCTTTGACCGTCTTTGCGAAAGCGCCACCCCTCATCCTGGGCCTGGCCGTAGACCAGAGCATTATTCAATATTTGCGCCGGTTTCCCGGCAGCTCTGTCCTCCTCGGGAAAAAAACAGGAAAAGTGTTTCCCGATGATCTCGTTGGCGCGGTATCCCTTGATTCGCGCGGCTCCCGCGTTCCATGTGGCCACGCGACCGGTAGCGTCGAGCAGGAAAATCGCATATTCCTGCAAACTCTCGATAAGCAGGCGCATCGAGTCCTCGCGCTCTCGAAGTACGGCTTTGTCCCGGGCCAATCGGTCAGACTCGTTCATGCTGGCTTCCAATTGGCTGTGAAAGTATCCCGGAGTCTGCCATTTCGAAAGCGCAAGCAGCTAAAAGCGGCTTCGTTCCCGCCCTCGTCGTCCCGCCGTCGCTGGCAATGGAGCTTATAACGTGCAACCTAAAAGCTATGGCGGGCAGGCTGTCCTTGTCCTCGAATTCGGGTGCGCGGAGTGGTAGAGGCGGTGGAGTGATGGAGTGTTGAAAAACCGGTTCTTCCGTCCCAGAGGGACAAACCGATGGTAGCCTGGCACGAAGTGCCTGGAATTACGGCCAGATTATGACCCGTCCCATAGGGACGGTATGATCGAGTAACACCGATGAGGCGATGTCCGAGGGCCTCCAACCGCGAACTGAGGTTTGCATTAAAGATCCGTTTCACGCCTAGCAGTCGCCAATCATACCGTCCCTATGGGACGGATCCGCTTGGGGATGCCTCCCCAGGCACTTCGTGCCAGGCTACCATCGATTTGTCCCTCCGGGACAGAAGAGCTCCGTTTTTCAACAGGCTGCTGGGGCTTTAGCCGGCTGTTTCTTATTCTTCCCCGTCGAAGTAATCGAGGTCGCCAGACCGGATAATCTTTCGTTCCGGTGACTGCACTACCCATTTGTTACTGTCCGGGAAGTAGGTTGACTCACCGATGGGATTGTCGGCTACCACATAGACGATGAGGTCCTGGGGACCGTCATTGATAAGCTGATGCGGTTCTCCTGGTTTGAAAAGGAAAGCATCGCCCGATTCAATGTCAGTCATGCCATCCTGGTGGCGGACCTTACCAGCGCCTGAAATGACGTGGTAGAACTCCCATTGCGCACTATGAGAGCCGTAAGGATAAGGGGTTTTACCCGGCGGAATGCGACAGATCTCGACATCAAACGGGTGACGCCGGTTGAGGTCGGTCGAATAAGGATCGCGGCCTAGAGCTTCGGACACCTCTTTGCCGGCTCCCACAAATTTTCCTTTGGGCGACGACCAAGAAATCTCCGAGAGAGTGTTGGTGTTTATTTTGAGCATCGTTTTTGAGAGATCGTTAGGGTCAGCGTTTTTCTAATCTAGAGGCTTAGCAGGGAAAGTTCGGCATAGCCCAGGTAATGATCTATAACCCGCTGCGGCAGGTAAGGATCCGGTCGGCGCAGGGATGAGTGGTCTCATCCCTGCGATTCAGCGCTTTATCCCAGTTGGCTAGCTTATGATTGGCCAGCGGTAGCGCACTCTTTTTGGAATGCTTCGGCTCTCTTCTTGAGCTCATCAGGAGGCACATCTTCCACGTGGGTCGCAATGCCCCAGAGATTGCCGAATGGGTCTTGGACTGATGCGTTACGATCGCCGTAGAAGGCGTTCTGCGGTGCTCGAACCGACGTCGCGCCTGACTTAAGCGCGCGCTCGTAAGCCGCGTCTACGTCGTCGACGTAAACATACAGCGAATTCTGTTTCGCCGGCCATTGAGGCATCGCGTCGCCAACCATCAACGCCGAATCGCCAATGCTCAGTTCGGCATGCATGATCTTTCCGTCGGGTCCGTCCATTTTAAAGCGATCTTGGGCGTTAAAAACGAATTTGATGAAATCGATGAATTGTTGGGCGCCTTCGACACAAAAACTCGGCGTAATTGAATGGTAACCTTCCGGGATCGGTTGAGTGGCCATATGATTTGAATGGGTTGAACTAGTTGGAGTTGGTTTTTTAACGTTTTGGGTTTTAGATGGCTTAAGCGAGTAGCCTGGCCTTGGTGTTGGAACGGGTATTGCGTTGATGGGCGCTGGGAGTGTTGTGTGGGAGGAGGGGGTGGGACGACGGGTGTGGGACGAGGGTGATGGGTCGAGCTAATGTTCAAGTGAACATGAATCGGGATTTAGCCTTGTCAAGACAGGATTGCTAGATAAGTCAGCTTCTCACGGTCCCCCAGACAGTCCAATTGATAGCAGTTGACTTCGTCCGGCAGCACGGAAGGAAAACCACAATCTGTGGGGGCTGCAGCCGCATATGCACAATTCTTCTAAGACCCTTCCAAAGGATCCGTGGTTCGCTCCGGTGGATATCGGACAGGAGACTCCCGGTATCAATGCGATCCTTCAGCGATCGCACAACACGCAATTGGTTCTCCACCTATTTCAACTGCATCGGCAGCTCACCCGTGCGGAAATTGCGGTGCGGACCGGCCTGACCTTTCAGACTGTCGCGAACATTTTGGATCGGTTGCATAGACGCCGCTGGGTTCGGAAGTTGCCTCCTCAGCGATTAACAACCCGGGGGGCTCAGTCGGTACCGTTCGAATTGCGCGGCGATGCTGCCTGTAGCGTTGGGCTACAGATTGATCGTGATCATATCTCGGGACTGATCCTCAATCTGGCCGGAGAACCATTAGCGAGAAGATCGGTCTCGGTTCTTTCACCATCGCCAACTCAAGCATTGAAGACCTTAGGCAAGTTCGTGAAAGAGTTTAGAGACATCCCCGGCGTCGATGGACATTTGCTCGGGATGGGAATCGCTTTTTGCGGGCTATATGATGCCATTCGGGACCAGATCGATCATCCCCACCTTTTACTGGCTGAAGGCTGGAGAGGACTAAGAGTCAAAGAAGCATTTCGGAGGCTTTCCGATCCGGTTTCCGCCTCCGCAAGCTACGGCGCGACAGGTTCCGCCTCCGCAAGCTATGGCGCGACAGGTTCCGCCGCGTCCCGCGGCCGTACGACCGCTGCTCGACAAGTTTTTCTGATACAAACGGACTCCCATGCGGCTGCGGTCGGCGAATATTGGGAACGATTCGGTCAGGCACCACGATGTCTGGCTTACGTCTATTTCGGCATTGGGTTAGGCTGTGGGATTATCTATCGCGGGCGGCATTTTGGTGGGACCGATGGATTAGCAGGAGAGATTGCCCATCTGCCGGCGATTCTGGAGACGGAACAGCGCAAGACCGCTCGCCTCTGTGAATGTGGTCGCAGAGGCTGTTTGGAGACCTATTTTTCCCTCTCAGCCTTTCTCCGGGATTTGGGACCGGCAGACTGGAAAGCGAGGGCGCCGGATGTCTTGGTAGAAATGATTCGCAAGGAGAAAAAGGAGCGGTATCGGCGTTGGGTGAATCAGGCAGCGCGCAGATTTTGGATGGTTCTGCCAGTTCTGGCTCCGCTCTTGAATCCGGAGGTAGTGCTGTTAGGAGGCCCGGCGCCGAGCGTTTTATTGGACGACCTGGTAGAGGCGTTATCGAAGATACGGCAAGCCGAAGGAGTGGATGATCGATTGTTTTATCCACGAGTGGAGCGGGCACGGCTGACCCAGGATGCAGCGTTGATCGGGGTTGCCACCGGCGTTTTATACGAAGCATTACGGCCGGTTTTCGGGTTAAAAGAATAATTCAAACCATGAGCAAAACGAAGATACTCATAGATCCGCAGCCCCGGACGATGGACATGATTTTCAGGCCGGAGGTGCAACGGCGCTTGGCTGAAATCGCTGAGCTGACAGTATTTGATACCGGACGAATGCCGGCTGAGACGGTGGAGCAGGCGTTGCCGGAAAGTGAGATACTCGTTGGTCAAACTGATCTACCTCGGGAGCGCTTAAATCGAGCGCCTAAGCTGCGCGCTATTTTCAATGTGGAGGGAAATTTTCTTCCTAATGTCGATTATCAATGCTGTTTTGAGCGCGGGATTAGAGTGCTCATTGCGAGTCCGGCTTTTGCCGTAGCCGTGGCGGAGAGTGCTCTAGGTTTGGCGCTCGATTTGGTCCGGGGCATCAGTCGCAATCATGGAAAATTCAAAACCAGAACTGAAGATTACGGACTCACGAGCAATCAAGGTTGTCATTTGTTCACTGGGCTCAGGGTAGGTATTATCGGGTTTGGCGATTTAGGGCGCGCGTTTCGTCCGTTGGTGCAACCGTTTCGTTGTCCAGTAAAAGTGCATGACCCCTGGCTTCCTAGCCGGGAAATTTTGCGTTATGATTGTGTTCCCGCGAGTTTGGAAGAGGTTTTGTCCTGGTCGGATGCCGTCTTTGTCTTTGCGGGTGTGACCACGGAGAACCAAGGATTTTTGGGTCCCCGTGAATTGGCTCTTATCCGGCCCGGCGGCCTCTTCGTCTTGATGAGCCGGGCGGCAGTGGTCGATTTTGAAGCTTTGACTGATGCAGTTCGCAACGGACGGCTGCGAGTCGCTACCGACGTGTTCCCTGAAGAACCCCTTTCTCCTGATCATCCAATTCGGGATCTGGAGAACACCGTGCTATCCGCTCACCGGGCCGGCGGTATGCCGGAAGCCTTCATCGAGATCGGGGATATGGTGTTGAGCGATCTGGAATTGCTAGTGCGAGGCCTGCCGCCGGTGAGTTGTAAGGTAGCGCAGCCTGAGACGGTGAGCCGTTTTCGGGGGAAGCCGGTTGCGGTGTCGTGAGGAGCGAAACGGCGAGTGGACGGAGTGGACTAAGTTGACGTAGTAGACAAAGTGGATGCCGTGAAGCTGGCGCGTCCACTCGGTCCACTAAGTCTACTCCGTCCACTTAGTCCACTATGCCGGTGCGCCGTTACGCCTCAACTAGCTCCTCGGCAACAATCGCCCACTCATGTGAGCAGCCGCTAGCAGTACCACCACGGTGAGACCTGTGGCCCAGGCGAAACCAGTTGTCAGGGAGAATGACTGCATGATGGTGCCCAGTAAGGCTACGCCTATGGTACCACCGACTTGGCGGGCGGAATTTAGGAGGCCCGAGGCAAGGCCTGAGTGTTTAGGATCGGATGAGATCAAAACACCGGCCGTCATCGCAGGCATGATCGAACCCATCGCGGCGCCTAATACCCCAAGTCCGGCAGCGGTGAGCCAGAGCGCGGGAAAGAAAGTGCTAGCCACCAGCGCGGCAGAGCCGATCGCGGCTGCAGCAAACCCGAGGGAGATTCGCGGGCGCAAATACCGAAGCCCGTTCTTATGGCCAAGCACCCGGCTCACAATCGTCGGTACTAGTGTAAACGGGGTGATCACCGCCCCGGCAGTGAAAGCTCCTAGGGACAGGCCATTTTGGAGGTAAACGGATTCCGCAAACAGAATGCCGTACATACAAAAATTCAGGATGAAACCGACGCTGATGCAAGCCGAGAAGGTAGTCTTAGAGAACAGAAAACCAGGAAGCACCGGATGATCGCTGCGGCGTTCGAGCCAGACGAAGAGAGCAGCCGAAAAGAAGAAGCAACCAAATCCTGCCAGGGCGAAGGCGCTGCTGCAGCCTTGGCGACCGGCCTCGATCAAACCGTAGGTGAGAGCAAGTAAAGCGGATCCCAGGGTGGCTTGGCCTGGCCAGTCGATGCGGCGAGGAGAATCGACACGGGCTTCTTTGATCCAGCAGTGGTTTAGCCATATCGCGACTATGCCGACCGGAATGTTTAGCCAAAAGATACTTCGCCAGCCGATCCAAGCAGTCAGTATCCCACCTAAAACCGGGCCAGCCGCAAAGCCGAGGCTGGCAGTATTCGCCCAGGAACTGACGGCGTGACCGCGTTCTACCGGATCTGGAAAGGTATGCGACAAAATGGCGAGTGAAGCCGGGACCATGATGGCGGCGCCAAGTCCCTGCATGACACGAGCGAAAATCAGCACGGGCAAAGAGGTGGACAAGGCCGATAAGAGCGAGGCGCCTGTGAATAAGATCAAACCGACCTGATAGGACCGTTTGATCCCGGCGCGGTCTCCGATTGCGCCCGCCGCCAGCAGTAAGCTAGCAAACACTAACGTGTAGCTGTTCACCACCCATTGGAGATCGCTGATACGGTTGCCAAACTCATGGCCCAGGGCCGGCGTAGCAATGTTGAGGGCCGTGGTATCGAGTAGAACCAAGAAGAATCCAAAACAAACCGCAAATAGCGTCCTCGGGCGACTCCGGTCCGCTTTCGATTCTAATACCGGCATGTCTAAGCCAAGACGGTCGGTTGTATCCACCATGGCCGGAGAACTAAATCACTGGAGCCATCTTATAAAATGATTCTTTGAAATAGAATCCATCTGATTTATTGATTGCTATGCAAGTCTCCGATCTTAATCTCTTTGCCGCTGTGGCCAGGCACGGCAGCATTACCAAAGCCGCGAGCAGACTGAATACGGTGCAGTCCAACGTGACGACCCGGCTCCGTTTATTGGAGGAGGAATTGGGGGTGTCGCTGTTTCAGCGGCACCATCATGGAGTATCGTTGACCCGGTCGGGGCGCGATTTGCTGCCGTACGCGCACCAACTGGATGTGCTTCTGCAGAAGGCCAAGGCTGCCGTGGCGTCGGACGGAGCGATCCGGGGAGCGTTACGAATAGGATCGTTGGAGACCACCGCGGCGGCGCGTCTACCCAGCCTACTAAGAAAATATGTACCCGCTCATCGCAATGTTGATTTGGCCATTGAGACCGGAACTACGCGGACCCTGATGCAAGCGGTTCTGGAATATCGATTGGACGGAGCTTTTGTGGCTGGGCCGGTGGAGGTGGATGAGCTGGATGAGACAGTGAGTTTTGTGGAGGAACTCGTGTTGGTGAGCTCCCCTGAGCACAAATCGGTGCCTGCTGCCTTACAGGAAGGGACAATGCCCAAATTGTTTGTTTTTCGGGTGGGCTGTTCTTATCGCCAGAAATTGGAGCGGTTTCTAGCTGGTCGTGGTGTGAGTTTGGTCAATCAACTCGAGATGGGTACCCTGGAAGGGATTCTGGGATGTGTTAGCGCCGGTCTCGGTATCACCATGATGCCGTTATCGGTGGTTGAACCATACGCCAAACGCCGGGAGGTGGCGGTTCATCGGCTGGCGGCGTCGGAAGCCCGGGTTGACACGGTGTTCATTACGCGACGAGAAGCGGTCCGTTCGCCGGCTTTGGAAGAGTTCTTATCAGTACTCAGTAATCAGTGAGAGGTGATTGGAATCCTGGAGCGTGCCTCGTTGAGTGTTGTTGCGGCGAGGCAAGCAGGGAGGGATCGCGTCCCCGCGATCCGTGATCGGAGCCGAGCGGGTTGGAAACCCGGCAAACAGATTACGTAAGTGGGTTATAGAAAGTCTTCGCAGCGCGCGAGGCTGCCGCCGCTTCGCTATGTCGCGCCCTGGCTCCAGGTTTGATAACGCCAAAGAACCTAGCCGCGGCGAAGGCCTTGCGTAGTCGGGACGCGCGCCCTCCCGGGATCGGACGAAGCGCGCCCCACCAAAATTGGACCCTGGCTGAACCGGTGGTAAGAAGGGCTAATGGCAGCGTACGTAATCTCTGAGGTTTCTGAAGTTGTGGATCCGGTTACAATGGAGGTGTACAGAAAATTGGCCGAGAAAACGATCAACCAGTATGGCGGGCGTTATCTTGTTCGAGGTGGGGCATGGGAGAGCTTGGAGGGAGAATGGGCATTAGAACGGACGATCGTGGTAGAATTTCCCTCCTGGGAACAGGCGAAAGCTTGGTATCAATCGCCGGAATATGTGAAGGTGCGTGAGCTAAGCCGGGTGGCGCTCAAGCGAAAGATGTTGATGGTGGAAGGTGCTTCTTAAGGACCGCATGAGCACGCTCATCCACGAGCGAGTCGAACTAGCGAGACGTGGGCTGAGTCCACAGGTGATCTGTCGACTTAAGTCAGGATGGGCGGTGCTGGGAGATTCGCAGTTTATTGCCGGTTACAGTTTGCTGCTGCCGGATCCGCTGGTTCCCTCTCTTAACGATTTAGCGCCGGACCAACGGGCACAATTTCTTTTGGACATGACCGCTATCGGTGACGCGCTTCTAGCTACGACCGATGCTTATCGGATCAACTATGAAATCCTGGGAAATACTGAACCGGCGCTCCATGTCCATATTTTTCCCCGTAGGATGTCGGAGGCGAATGAATACCGGTTTGGTCCTGTCTTCGCCTATCCGAAGGCTGACCGAGAAAGCCGGCCGTTTGATCCTGCTAGAGATGATCGGTTGCTTCGATCGCTTCGAGATTTCTTGAAAACAAATGCCTAGACTATGTAACTGAATTTCTCACCACGGCCTTGCAAGCAAGGCACGCTCCACGTCAGGGGATGGTCTGCGCGTTCCGGCGACGGATGCGTCCCGCCATGGTGCGCATAACGATTAGGGCGAAGAACGGCGTCTCCTGAACTAAGTAGAGGAACTGCCTTTCGTCGATCTTGATGAGAGTGCAATCGGTCCTGGCGATCGCTGCAGCGCTGCGAGGAGCTCGATCGATTAAGGCTAATTCTCCAAAAAAGCCGTCTTCACCAACGGTCTCGACAACGTGACCGCGAATCACAATATCGACTTCTCCCTTCTTTACTACGTACATAAAGTCGCGATCCTGGCCTTCTTCAAAAATGATTTGGCCAGCCGTGTAGAGACTCGGGACGATATCTTTCTCGAAGAGGTTCGGTAGTTTCATTTCTTATCGTTCGGCTGGATTGCCGGTTATGGGACCCGCGTGGTGCGTGTAGCGTACAAGCACGCACACGAGCTCCTGGAAACGGCTTACGAAGCGACTCTTATCTCTTGTTCGTCGGGCGAAGTAAAGCTGGAAAACGGCGCCTAGCGGTTAGGCGTTGCGGTTCCAGGGCTGATGGGAAGGTTTTTGGCTCCGCGAAGGAATGGGACTGATAGGACCTATGGGACCTATATGATTCGGTGGGACATGCTCTCATGGGACTAACCGCTAACCCCTCGCCACTGGTGTGGCTTGGCCGATGCCGGGGACCGTATCGGGTCGAGGTCGCGAGAATTTGTTCTTCAACTCAACCTCCAGCCATTTGCGGATGCCGGTCAACATGAACCTTAAGGATCCGGGACCAGGGACAAACCCTGGCAGGAAGAGGCGGGAATCGAGATTATGCAAACCGTAGGTTCCGGCGGCGATCCGACGCTTAGCGATGGCGGCCAGGCGAGCGTTATAGCATCGCATAAATTTGCCAAACATTCCGCCGATTGGTCCGGCGTAAGGCAATGCCGAATAACGATGGGGCCGATTACTGTAGGCTTGCCCGACCGGTCCGATGAAATAGGCGCCGATGTCCAAGTAGAACGCAACCGTCATGAGATCGGCGTCACCCAGATAATAGTATTTATCTTTGTAAATGCTCTCGAACCAAGTGTGAAATTGTTCTTGGTACAATTGGTTGTACCTGTCTCGCGCCTGGGTGATGTCTTTGCCGGCGAAGCGATCACTCAGAATTTCGAAAGTGGCGTAGCAGGTGTAGGAAATAAAATCGAATCCCTGGCTATAGAGAGGATCAAGGAAGCCGGCGGCATCACCGACCAACGCCCAACCATCACCCATGGTCTGAGCGGAGTAGTAGGCAAGGTTCGAGCGAGCGTGCACATCATTCTCGATACATTCCGCATCACAAAGGGCCTTCTTGCCCATGGGATGCGTCATCAGATGGCTCTTCAGCCGTTCGCCCAGGTTCGGGCCCGGAGGTAATTCGAACAGCCGTTGATCGTAAACTAAGCCAACACTGCAATCGCCGCCCTTCAGTGGAATTAACCAACCCCACCAGCCATAACCCATTAGATGATTGGTGGCCCATTGGCGCATGGCCCAGCACGACTCGGCAAACCCGGGAGCTGTCTCCCATATTTCCGGACCATCCAAATCCGTGGTCTTACGAAAGCGAGCCCAAATCGCGTTGATAGGGTGGGTATCTAAAGGCCGGAATAGCTTGAGCTTCCTGGGGACCACCGCGTTGCGACCAGTGGCGTCGACGACCCAGCGGGCTGAGACAACGTGAGTTTCATCATTGAGTCGTACTTCGATTCGATTGTTGCCTTCACCGCCTAATTCCAGGTCCATGACCTTGGCCGGTCGCCAGAGCTCGCACCCGACGTGCAAAGCCTTCTGCAGGATGGCCTCATCCAGCTTCGAACGATCCAGCTGGAAGGCATGCAGCCGCGTCTGATGTTTGGGCCCGATCTCGGTACAGCGGGTATAGGAGTCGTGGCTATCACGATAGAACCACATACGGAGGCCGGACTTCGTGATTTGCTCGTGACCCAGATGGTTGGATAGGTTCAAAACTCGGGTCAGGAAGCACGCACCCACTTCGCTGGTGGATTCACCGACCTTTCGATCAAACTGGTCGCTCTTTTCGATGATCAGTACCCGTAACAAGGGATGCTGCCGTTTCACCAGAAAGGCAGTGGATGCCCCAGCGATCGCTCCTCCAATTACCACAAGGTCGTAGGCAGCCTGCATGCAGCCATAAAGATCCGGTTTCGCAGCGGGTTATTCAAGACTTATCCGTCCGGCAGACGCCGGATCGTTTCCGGAGCTGGGCGTCTTTGGCAATCGAAGGTTAAATTATGTTTTTGAACACGCAACATCTTCGCGGCGCGCGAGGATCCGACGTTGCCCCGGTGGGAGAAAATCATCTGAATGCACCAGGCTATGTCGGACAGGCAGCGCGCCCTCCCGGATCAGGGGCCGGCACGAACGCACGGGAGCCTGGCCCCGCCATCATCTTCAACAGGAAAAAGCACTTGCATTTCTCGTCGGTGCGCTATGGTCCTACACACCGTGATACCACGCCACGCCATTAAATCGGCTAAGAAGCATCGTTCACATCCGTCGATGCAGCTCTGGGCGTGTGCACCGGCGGTACGCTGTTGGTCTGACCGCTAAGGCGGCGACTGCCAACACGTCCTCTAGCTCCCCGGGCCAGTCATCCCCCTTAGGCACAAACACCAAAAGTCTTGTTTATGAGTTACCTTCTCGCCATCTCCGGACATCCTACCAAATTCTCGAGACCTGGCTTTTTACTCCAGGCTTTAGGCCGGCACTTGTACCCGTACCAAGTTGAGCTCAGAAGCGTTTACGCAGTTGATTTGAAGCCGGAAGCACCTGAAGCGGCAGCTCGTTGGCACGATCTGGCGGGGCTCATCCGAAATGCCCGCGGAATTCTCTTGCTCGCGCCGGTACCAAAGGACGACTGGAGCGGTTCTTTAAAGGCGCTCCTCGATTGCTTGCCCGACCGCGTTTTTCAATACAAACCGGTGATGGTAGTCGGTTCCGGGGGTTTTGTTGGTGAGATGCAAGACCTGGAGCGGTCACTGGCCGCCAATCTTGAGCGCTTAGCCGCTCACGTATCGCTGTCGCCAGTCCATGTCGGGGTAAAGAACTGGGTTTTTGTTGGAGATCAGCCGCCATCGCTAACGGTGGCAACAGAAGCACGATTAGGAGACGCCATACGCCGATTCTGCGGCCAGGCAGCCGAGACGGCACGGCTTTCGGAGGCAGCGTAGCGCTTTATGTCGTTCTCGTCCTCGTCGTCGAGAGGGCCTGGAGGGGAGCCGCTTTGTAGGCCAGCAGCTCCTGTAGGTTGCTAGCCACCGAAAGCCTTCGGGGTAGACAGGCGGCTCCCGCGAATAACCCAGCGTGTTGCTTTGCCCGGTGGTCGCGGTCCCAGGTTCCCAATTCTCGCGCTGCCGATAGATCTGCCAAGCGCTCGACCATTCCCGGGAGCCGCCTGTCTACCCCGGAGGCTTTCGGTGGCTGCCGAGATACAGAACTGCCATGTTACAAAGCGGCTCCCCTCCAAAGATGGCGGGACGACGAGAATGAGGACGAAAAGGCTGCAGGCCTAGCCTCCACCAACCGATTCATCAAGGAAATCCGGCGAGACCTCGAGGCGGTAGACCTTCCAGCCAAAACCTTCCAGACGGGCAAATAACGTGATGTGGTTGGTTCCGATCCGAAAACTTGTCGGGCCGGTAAATGAAAAGTTCTTAAGCTTAGACCAGTCAAGATCTGACGGCCCGGGAATCTTGAAGAAGGAATGACTATTATTTTGGACCTGATTATTTTTTTTAACGAAGCCCGCGACGGCATCGGGAGTGCAATACGTGTCGACGGCTTTATTAAGAAACACTGGGCCCACAAAAGCAGTCAGCGCCCCAAAAGGACTTTGGCTCGAGTCTGAGCTTTCTTTTGATTGTTGAGTAAGAATGGTCGCAAACTGTTCTTTCAGTGAATCCCGCAAGGCGGCAAAATCGACTAGATCCGCGAGTTTATTCGCATCGCCGGCTAGAAAGGCGCTCTTAAGCGAGGAGACGTAGAAGAATGGAGAGACGACGTAACCGGCTAGGGCCAAGGTCAGCAAAACCGCAACGATGATGACTAGCTTTTTCATGACGAGCGTCCGAAACCTTGGACGATAGCGTCGATAACTTCATCCAATAGGTTCGTAACTTTGTGTAGGTCATTGATCTCTGGCGCCTCTCGTCGAGCCAGCTTGTCTTGGATCGAATGCGCTAGGAATGACGCCACTAGAATCTTTGAGCTTAGCAGGTCGTGGAAAAATTTTCGCATCCGGTTCGCTTCTTCTTCCCGCCCGACAATGCGGCCTTGGACATACCCCTCAAACTTGAGATCGTGAGCGGGAGAATCTACCAGAAGCAGCAATAGACCGTGCTCGTTTTTGATTGCGGATGCCGGCAGTATTCCGTCATTGGCGGGCCTTTTGATGGCGCAGGGCAATGACCCAAACAGGCAATCGGTGCGCGCTACTCCTTGGCTCAGATCGGCGAGTTGCTCATCGTAGCGGACAAAAGCGCTGAGCTTTACTTGAGCTAATTCTGCGTCCGTCAGGCCCATTCTCTCGCAGAAAGAAGCATTCCAGAAGGCGAACGCGTCCGTCTTAAGATCGCCCACAGCCGAGGGCAACTTGAAGCATTCGAGATCTGAACAGAGGTTTCCTAGATCGGTTAGAGTAATAGGTGCGTTTCTCCTTGGGAGCGTTTCGGTTGCCAAATCGGTTATCAAGCTAAGCTGGTCGCCGCGGCCCAGCAAAAGCTTTTGTTGAGAGTAGTCTTTCTGAAAACGCTGTTGATAAGCCCAAATTCGCTGTTAGCAGATAAGGGCTATCTGCCAACCGCAAACCGTAAATCATCCGATGGAATCTAGTCTCCGATTTGGTTTGTCCTGTGCCTTGGCATTACCTCTTAATGAAGACGGATCGATCGATTACCGTCTTCTGGTCACGCATGCGCGATCCTGTCTGGCTGGGGGGTGTTCCAGCGTAACCGTTTTTGGCACGACTGGTGAAGGAGCTTCGATTAGCCTGGCTGAGCGCGCGAAAATGCTGGGAGCCCTGTTGGCTGCCGAGATCGATCCGCACAAAGAAATTATAGGCGGTATCGCGTCTGCATCGATCGGGGACGCAGTCGAGCAAATCACAATTCTCAGCGACAGTGGATGTGGCCGAGTTTTGTTGGCCCCGCCCTTCTATTTCAAGGGTGTGCGGCAGGACGGGCTGTACGATTGGTTTGCCCGGGTCCTGGAAAAGATAGCGGGGAATGTGCTAGGGGTGATCCTTTATCATATTCCCTCGGTGACCCAGGTGCCGCTCTCGGTTGATCTGATCAGCCGTTTAAAGGCAGCTTTTCCCGGAGTCATTACAGGGGTTAAAGACTCGGGGGGTGATTGGCCGTTTACGGAATCGCTTCTGGGTGCCCACGCCGATCTTTCTATCTTGATTGGGGATGAGCGGCATCTCGCGCCCGCGGTTCGGCTTGGCGCCAGCGGGGCCATATCCGGACTCGCGAACCTATTTCCGGCGGTTCTTTTGCCACTGGTCGAACGGGGCAAGGATGATTCGCGAGTAGCCGATCTTATTACTGCGATCCTGAAATACCCGGTGACGCCTGCGGTGAAAGCGCTTTTATCGCATCGTTCAGAGAATAATCGCTGGCTCAAGGTGCGGCCGCCGTTGGTCCAGCTTTCGGACGAGGAAGTGAAAGAGCTCGGGGCCGCTCACGATGCCCTGTTTCCGGGCTGAGGCACCCGCTGATTGATTTTATTTATCTAGCCGCGATCTTCTGAGCATAACTGCTGGCCCGCATGTTCCGATGGTACCGAGAACTAACGTCGCGTGAGCAAAAAACGTTTTGGGCATGCTTCGGTGGATTCGGTCTGGACGGTATGGACGTCCAGATCTACAGCTTCGTCATCCCGACGCTGATCTCGGTTTGGAAATTAACGCCCGGTGACGCCGGGTTGGTGGCAACCTGCACGTTGCTGTTTTCAGCCTTCGGCGGATGGATCACTGGCATCCTGGCCGATCGGTATGGGCGGGTATTAATGTTGCAGGTCACCATTGCTTGGTTTGCCGGCTTTACTTTTCTTCAAGGACTTTCGACCGGCTTTATCTGGCTTTTAATTGCTCGCAGTCTACAGGGTCTTGGTTTCGGCGGGGAATGGGCTGCCGGTTCTGTCCTAGCGGCAGAGGTAATCCGGAGCGATCATCGGGGAAAGGCGGTTGGCGCGGTGCAGAGTTCTTGGTCCGTGGGTTGGGGGATCGCTGCGCTGCTGGCTACGATTTTTTTCCAGGTCATACCCCGCGAGTACGCTTGGAGAGCGTTGTTTTTTGTCGGCATATTGCCAGCCTTGTTCATTTTCTTTGTCCGGCGTTCAGTCCCGGAACCGGATATTTATCGGGAACAAAGAACTCCCGAAGAGCGGGGGCGTGCCTTGGCGATTTTTAGACCTGGCGTTATTCGCCGGACAGTACTCGGCGCATTACTGGCCGTGGGAGCCCAGGGTGGTTATTATGCGATTACCACCTGGTTACCGACGTTTCTGCAAAAGGAGCGAGGCCTGACGATTCTCAGCAGCGGCGGCTACCTGGCGGTGATCATCATTGGTTCTTTTACCGGGTATCTGGTGTCCGCCTATCTCTCAGACCTGATTGGCCGGCGCTCGAACTTTATTCTGTTCGCGGTTGGCTCCGTTCTGGTGGTGGTGACCTATACGGAAATACCAATTAGCGACAGCTTGATGCTCGTGCTTGGTTTTCCGCTTGGCTTTTTTGCCAGCGGTGTATTCAGCGGGATGGGCGCTTTCTTTACCGAGCTCTTTCCAACTGAAATCCGGGGCAACGCGCAGGGCTTTTGCTACAATTTTGGTCGAGGAGTCGCCGCCGGGTTCCCTTTACTGGTCGGACTGTTGTCGGCGCGTCTGCCTCTAGGGCAGGCGATCGGGATTTACGCCGCCGCCGCCTATCTCTTAATGATGATTGCGGCAGTCGCTTTACCGGAAACCCGAGGAACGAATTTACGCGAGATACGTTAGCGGTTGGCCGTTTTCTATTGCCGGCGGGAGGAATTTGCGGTCGACACGTTACGGTTTGCGGTTGGCGGCTAGCAATTTGCGGCTACCAGTTAGCAAGTTATCGGCTTGTGTTTCCGATACGATTTTCAGTCCCCGGGCCCAAAAGGCCAGCAACCGTTAACCGCGAACCGTTTACCGCTAACTGCAAACCAAAGATGTCGATTGTTGGACAAACCAAGAGATTCTCTGGTTGTTATCTAGCAAGCGCTTTTGCCGCTGGTAGTCTGATCGCCTGCGGCTGGATTTGGCCGGCTACCGGTGCGGCCCAAAGTTTCCCTAAAGAAAACTTTTTAAAGGCAACGCCCATGCCTTCTCCCGAATACTCTGACCAGGGGAATTCAGCGGGCCGAAATAACTACGGAGGAATGGTCGTGGCCGGCATCATCGCGGTATTAACTGCGGTTGCCGGCGCCGCAATTTGGAGGGCGCACGAGCTGAGGGTGCAAAGAGATTTGTCGGTCGAAGGCGAGGACCAAGCGGTTGCGGCGCGGAAAGGCGTCGAACAAATCCTTAATCATCTGGTCGACCAGCTCAGGAATAGGCTCGAGCCGCTGGGCCAGCTCGACATCGTCGAGGAAGCACAAGGAATGGTGGAAGCTTATTATGAAAGGTTCGGGTTCGGTCAACAGGATCCAGAGGGGTTGAGCCGATTGGCTGCACTACTGCAAAATCAGGGGGACCGGTTATTAGCCCAGGGCGACATGAATGGCGCCCAGGCGAAATATGTGCGTTCGCTCGAAATCGGCCAGAAGATGGTCAAGCAAGATTCCGAGAATAGTGCTTGGCAAGGCGCTCTTTCGGCTGGCTACGAGAAGCTAGGAGACCTGTTGTTAGCACAAGGGGACCTGCACGGGGCGCGGACTCAGTTCAGGCGGTTGCTCGAAGTCCAACACAGTTTAGCTAAGCGAAACCCGGGCGATGTCCCATGGCAGCGCAGCCTATTGGCCACTTATGGGAAGCTCGGCGAAGTATTAGAAGCGCAAGGCGATTTGAGAGGCGCTGAACGCACCTATGCAGGCTCATTGCAACTCATGTTTAAATTGGTTAGCCAAGATCCCATGAATCGTTCCTGGCTGCGCGAGCTATCGATCATTCACGCCCGCTTGGGCGGTGTGCTGAAGGCGCAGGGCGATATCGCCGGCGCGACACGGAACTTCAAGGCCAGCATAGAAATTCTTACCAACTTGCTCCGGGAGCAGGGACAGAACCCAAGCTTGGAATGGGATCTAGACTGGGCGAAAGGGCAGTTGGGGGAAGGGTGAAGGGGGGCGTGGTAGTTGCTTGGGGTGTCAGGGGCAGGGATGGCCAACGGCTCCGCGATCGGATAGGACTTATGGGACCTATGGGACTTATATGTTTCACCAGGGGACGCGGCTCCCACAACGGACTGGCTAACCGCTAACCGCGAACCGGCTAGCTGTTAGCGGTTGACGGGAGCTTGGGAACGCGATCGGATTCCGACAAATCATATAAGTCCCATAAGTCCTATCCAATCGCGGAGCCCCTAAACACTACTACCCCTCGTGTTCGACTGCTCGGCGTTGCCTATCCGCCATTTATGGCTTTGATCGCGGCGTTGAGATCAGTGGTGGCGGTGTTGTACTGGTCGAGTAGCTGTTGGCTGGTGAATAAGAGGTGGCCGTCGCTTTGGCGTGTCCATTGCTTGGAATTTTCAGAAAGGACATCTAACAGCGTGGTGATGCTGGCGCAGGCTTTACTAACTTCGGTAGGCCATGGCACGTTCCCTACAACTTGCGCCCACTTGGCAAAGGTCGCAGCCGTTTCATGCGCGGTGGCAGCGGGCACGCCTGCCGCCTTCAGCTTCGCGATTAGTTGCTCTGATAAGTCTTGGTAGTAATGCACCGCAGAATTTGCGATGTCCTGACATTGCTGGACTGCAGCCCGAACTTTGCTGAGGTCTTCGCCGGGTTGAACGGTTTCTATCTTAGGCAGGATCTGCTGGCTAAAGATTTGAAAAGGCGGTTTCCGCATGTCGAGGTGAGCGACGGCGTTGTTTAAAATCGATGCCACGGTCCGCTCGGCGGGTGTAAGGGCCTTTTCGTCGTAATTCATGAGGTTTAGATACTCGATGGCCGTGCTTGGCGGCGGAGGCGGCTTTACATTCTGGGTGGTGACCTCCCCAGAGCGTCCGCTGACCCGGTCAACCAGATAGTTGGGCAGCCACGGATTACGCACGATGAGGCCGCCGGTAAAAGAGACAGTTATTTCACCGGTTAAAATGACCGCCAATACAAAAAACGCAGCGACCTGCCTCTTGATGCGCGCTTCCGCAACACCTTCAGCTGCCGCACTATTTGCATAAGGTTGCTTGGATCCGTCCGGAGATTAGCTTCTCACCTTTTCGTTCGTGCTCCCGGATTTGTCATTCCTTAATTTGCGGGAAATCGCTGTTAATTTTTTCGGGCCGAACACGTCATGAGTTTTTTTGGCGCTTTGGAACTCGCAAAGCCGAAACGCTGCTTTACACTGTCGGCCTCGCATTTGCTTGCCTAATGAACCTGATGCAATCACTGAAAAGACTGGCAGCCATCATCCTGATGGGAATGATCGCAGGTTGCGCTGAACGACCAAGCGCGCGGGCGACCGCTGACGCCGATTATGGAGCACCTCTCTCGATCGATTACCGTAAGGCGATTCGGGACCACATGGATCCGACCTTCTTCTATTGGAGAACTGCTGAATACAAGTTCACGGAACCGTATCCCAATTGGTTTCGTGATCCGGAGGAGCTAGGGGGTGTGATCTATTATGGCTACGAGGTCGACGTGCTGATCAATGCGAAGAATCAGCAAGGCAAGTATACCGGCTTTAAGCCGTACCTGTTTCTCTTCAGAGACAATTTGTTGCGGCGCGAACTCGGTCCGGAGACCGGGGCGAAGAGGTCGAAGAGGCCGTATGGGGATTAAAGAGCGCTCCCCAGCTGTTTGGCTGACTGTTTGTTGCCTTTCGCTTGTGCCCCTTTGCCTCAACTCACTATTTTTTGGCTTGGTCGGATAGGTAATTAGAATAATCGACGTGTGGCAGAACACCTCATGGCTCCTGAATCCTTCTCCTGACGTGCCGGAGCTCGTCCCTCGTTATTGCACTTCTAAGTGAAAAAACGTGGCTGATTCCCAGCCATCGAAAGTTGCGGCGAGGGGCCACGATCCGCTGGATGGAATGTCACTGGTATTGAAGTTAATGAGTTCCGCCGTGTAAACGACACCCGTCTCGAGAGAATCAATGATCGCCTGCGGGATGACAAATGAAGGGGTCGTGCCGCCGACGACATATTCCTGGTAGAGTGATTGAGTGGATTTAGTTCCCTGCCCGAGCGGAAGAATGACAAGCTTGATCTCAGTTGAAGGAGCGCCGGTAGTAGTGTAGCCCAAGTTTAAAGTAAAATCCGCATTCGGATTGATCTGCTTGGCTTGGCGAAAGCTATTGTCGATCAGATAGGGTATGGCCGGATAGTTATCAGCATTGATCGGAAGTGTACCCGATTCGCCCGCGAACGAGCCGCCTCGCGCGGTGAAGGTGTAGGCATCTCCCACAGGAAAGGCAGCGTCTAAATCGGTCGACGTCGCATAGGCGAGGAGCCCGAAAAAATTCTGCTGATCGGTGGTAGTCAACTTTAGGGTCTTAACCGCGGTAACGGTGAAGTGATTGGCAGTCGCCGGCGGGGTAACGGCGGCATACCCCTACTGTGCATAACTGAATGTCGTGCTCGGAGCGGTGTTATCGGCGGTCTGCCTGTAGAACGCCAGTTTCGCAGCTCCGAACTCCGAGACCGTCTGCGTAATATCCGTGTGCAACAGATCCGGACGATACAGGCTATGCGACTCAGGCGACGCCTGTGCCGGAGTCACCGGAAGAACGGCAGCAATCGAAATGGCTAAGGAGCTGAGACTAACAGCCCGCTTTATTGATGATCCCAGGCAAAGCAAGCGCCCGCCTGAATCGTGATTATTTTGATCGAGTCTATTCATTTTTAGGGTCTTTCTCGTTACCACGAACCCTGGAATCATCGGTAACGTGCTCATTACCTGGAGATTGGAAACCAGCGCCGATATACTCGAAAAAGAGTGTTTTTTTTGAAGGGGGCTGGAGCGGGTTTGAGCGTTCCCGTTTCGGAACCTCCTCGGTAGCGGTCCCAAAGCCGCCACGCAGCCGCCGGGCACCTGTTTCTTCTTAACAGGGGCGCGACGCTTTCGCCCTTTGGGTATGAGCCGTCAACGGGGTTGGCGAAAGGGGGGCCTGCCGCGCTGTAGCCCGCGAGGGACGAGCGGGCGAAAGCGGGTGAAGGGAATCGAACCCTCGTGTGTAGCTTGGGAAGCTACCGTTCTACCATTGAACTACACCCGCGTATGACAATTGGTTCAGGCCGGAACTCGACCAATAGGATGGATGAAGATGGTAGCCGCTTTAGGCAATGACGCAAGCCGAAGAACAATGGCTCAAACGGCGCTGAGAAAATTTTGCCGGCTACAGAACCGGCGTTAGAAGATGGCTGATGGCTGTCGCAATTTGCCGATAGAGCTGCGCGCCACTGGGACGTTCCCGGGAGCCGCCTGTCTACCCCGAAGGCTTTCGGTGGCTGCCAACTCACAGAGCTGCGGCGTTATAAAGCGGCTCCCCTCCAGGCGCTGGGTCAGCGACGTTCTGTTTTTTATTCGCGTCCATTCGCGGTCGTGTTCGACATCAACGCGAATCCAGGCTACTATCGTTGTGCCCTTTTACGGGCAGAATGATTAATGGGTGTTTCTAAAGGTGTGGCTCAGCCGCTTGATCAGCGTGTATTGAGCTTTCTGGGCAGCAATAAATATCAGCCGCTGAACAAGACCGATTTGGCGAAGAAGCTTGGTGTTTCGGTCGATGAGCGAGCGCGTTTCAGAAAACTGCTTGCGGAGCTCGAATCGGCAGGAAAAATCACGCGAATCCGGAAGGATCGCTACGTTTTACCGCGGGCGGCTGATCTGATCGTAGGGACGATTCTGATCAACCCGCAAGGGTTCGGTTACGTGCTGAATGAGACGGGCGATGGGCAGGGGGACGTCTATATTCCGGCGAGCCAGACCAGTACGGCGCTCCATCGTGACCGGGTGGTGGCACGGATTAACGATGAAGAAGTCACCCTGATTCGTGAGCGGCGAAAGCGGGCCGGCAAAGTCATCAAAATTTTGGAGCGCGTTAATACTCGCGTCGTGGGGACTCTTCAGCAGACCCAGAAGTTCTTTTATGTGGTTCCGGATGACCCGTATCTGGTTCACGACATTTATGTGCCGCTGACTCCAGATGCAACCGGACGAAAGCCGGCGATTAATGACAAGGTAGTGGTGCGCCTGAGCGCTTGGGAAAACCGGCATGTCAGCCCGGAGGGCGAGATCATCGAAGTTCTGGGGTCGTCGAAAGACCCGAGAGTCGAGGTGCTCGGTATCATCAAGAAGCACGGATTACCTACGGATTTCCCTAAGGCAGTGCTCAATGAAGCAGGCGAGATTCCGGCCGAAATTTCTCAGGCTGAGCTCGATAAACGGCTTGATGTCCGCCATCTGCCGGTGTTCACGATCGACCCGGATGACGCCCGGGATTTCGACGATGCGATTCACGTTGTTCCCACCGACGACGGATGGGAAGTCGGTGTTCACATCGCCGACGTATCGCATTATGTCAGGCCGCACTCCGCGTTGGACCAGGAAGCCTATCAGCGTGGCAATAGCGTCTATTTACCTGATCGGGTGATTCCGATGTTGCCGGAGCGATTATCCAACGGTGTTTGTAGCTTGCGCCCGGACGAAGATCATCTCACGAAGAGTGTACTGGTCTACTTTGACCGGACGGGGAAACCGAAAGGACACAAATTTGCTGCAACCGTCATTCGGAGCGGAAGCCGGTTAACATACGGAGAAGCGTATGAACGCTTAAACGGCCACCACAAAGATGAGTTAACCCGGAACTTGAAACAGGCTTGGGAGCTGGCGTCGAAGTTGCGTCAAAAACGGTTTCAGAACGGCGCTCTCGACCTGGATATGCCGGAGGTCAGAGTGAAGGTTGATGCGAACGGGCGCGGGGTCGGCGTGATCCAGGAGGTCAACGACATCTCTCACCAGTTGATCGAAGAATTCATGCTCCTGGCCAATGAGATCGTCGGGCGTGAGACCAAGATTCATAAGACTGTTAGCGTCTATCGAGTGCATGATGATCCGGATCCGGACAAATTGATGGAGTTTCGCGAATTTCTCCTATCGCACGGGATCCAGGCCGGAGATCTGAGCCAGCGAACCGAGATGCAAAAGCTGTTGAAGAAGATTGAGGGGCGAGAAAATGAGGCAGCTTTGAAAGTGAATTTACTTCGGAGCCTTAAAAAAGCTGGTTATTCGCCATTACCACTAGGACACTACGGATTAGCTAAATCCGATTACAGCCATTTCACGAGCCCGATTCGGCGGTATGCAGACCTGCTGACTCACCGGGCATTTAACGTTTTACTTGGACGCCGAAACGGGAGTTGGATCGTAGAAAATGCTGGGAAACAGTTAGTGCGTTCGAATCAGTTAGAGTCAGTGTGCGAACATCTGGCTTTGACTGAGCGGTTGGCAGCGGAAGCGGAACGGGAAGCGACGCGCTTAAAAAAACTAGAATTTCTAGAATCACTAGTTAGGAAACCGCATCGATTTGCTGGTATCGTATCTGAAGTTCGTAACTATGGACTGTTAGTAGAAGTGCCGGAGATCTTGATGACCGGGCTCGTTCACGTCAGCTCACTAGAAGACGATTTTTTCAGGTTTGATGCTGTTCGGCGGCGATTAGTGGGCCGAAATCGGCAGCGCATCTACCAAGCTGGAGATCATATTTGGGTAAGAGTTTCGCGAGTAGACCGATTTAAACAACAGATCGACTTCACGGTAGTGAGCGACTGAGGCGTAAAGTCGAATTCGTTACATATTTGCTATTTACGTAGCTCAGATTTTGTGGCACTTAAGAAGATTCTCTAAAACAAGCTTTGGTTTCAGTCCAAGGCGCCAAATGGTGTAATGGTATCGGTATCCCTCCAAAAAAATGTCATGGACAATGTCATCGTAACCAGAGAGTTGCAGGTTGAGCGTAAGCATTTCTATATAGAGTTCCGAGAGAACGAACGCGGCCGGTTTATGCGGATTACTGAAGAAGCGCATGGCAGGCGTAATACGATCATCATTCCGAGTACGGGTTTGGACGACTTTATGTCCGCCGCGGGCGAAGTGATTCAATCGGCGGATCGAGTTCCGGCAGCTTCCTGATAACTCTCTGCAGGCGTGTGAGCGCCTGAAAAAAGAAGATTCCCCCCAAGCCTGCATCGCTTAAAAATGCTGAGACATTTTTAAGCGATGCAGGCTACGGCAAAAATACACTGGCTAACGCCAGCATATTTTTGCTTCTTTCACGGGCCCTTATTCAATCCGCTCTGAGGGGTTTTCGTGTCTGTGAACGACCCATGACGCCGTCTTCAAGACGACTGCGCTGCGTGAGTCTTCGACCGCTGCCGCAGAATGGCCCGGCGGTAGCGGACCATTCTGCGGCCATAGCCCGCGCCGGTCTCAAATGACGGATCCATTTGAGACCGGCGCGGGCCATTGACACACCCCGACGCTTCGTTAGTTTGACCGTTCTGACGGCGAGGAACGGCCCCGCGTCAGCCTGTATTCGTCACCGACCCCTAATCTTTTTATGGCAAGAAAACTCAAGAAAAGGCCCGCTCTCAAGGAGCAGCGCTCGAGCAAGAAAAAGGCTGAAAAAACTGCATCCACCAAAAAGACCCGCTACGTTTACTACTTTGGTGATGGCAAGGCGGACGGCAACGGCTCGATGAAGCCTTTGCTCGGAGGGAAAGGAGCCAATCTGCATGAGATGACTCGTATCGGGCTGCCGGTTCCTCCGGGTTTTACCATTACGACCGAAGTCTGCACTTATTTCTACGACAACAAGAAGACCTATCCTTCTGAGCTCGAGGACCAGGTTGCTTCGTCATTGCGCAAGATCGAGAAGTCGGTCGGCAAGAAACTGGGTGATCGTGACAATCCGCTGTTGCTGTCTGTCCGTTCCGGCGCACGCGACTCGATGCCGGGGATGATGGACACGATTTTGAACCTGGGGATGAATGACGAAGTGGTGGAGATCGTCGCCGAGAAGAGCGGTAACCCCCGTTTCGCTTGGGATTCTTATCGCCGTTTCCTGCAGATGTATGGAGACGTGGTCATGGGAGTGCAAAAAGGCCCGGACGAAGACCACGAACCGTTCGAGACAGTGATCGAAGAGGTTAAACATGAGGCCGGTGCAGAGAAAGACACCGACCTGTCGGTTGAAGATCTGCAAACCTTGGTCGAACGCTTTAAGCAACTCATTAAAGAGCGCACTGGGAAGACATTTCCGCAGGATCCGCAGCAACAACTCTGGGGCTCGATTGGAGCTGTGTTTGGTTCCTGGAACAATGACCGGGCGATCGTCTACCGCCGGAAATACGGGATTCCTCACGAATGGGGAACCGCAGTGAACGTGCAGACGATGGTGTTTGGAAATCGGGGCGAGAACAGTGCGACCGGGGTTGCGTTTACCCGGGATCCGGCCAGCGGAGAGAAAGTCTTCTACGGTGAATACCTGATCAACGCTCAGGGTGAAGATGTGGTGGCAGGTGTGCGAACGCCGCACCCGGTGGCGCACCTGGCGAAGGAGATGCCGGCTGCCCATAAAGAACTGCTCAAAGTACGCAGCACTCTGGAGCACCATTTCCGGGACATGCAGGACCTCGAGTTCACGGTCGAAGAAAACAAGCTTTACATTCTGCAAACCCGAAACGGCAAACGCACCGGCTTGGCGGCCGTGCGGATTGCGACCGACATGGTAGCGGAGAAGTTAATTAAGAAGGAGGAAGCGGTAGCTCGCATTCCGGCTGATTCTCTCTCGCATCTTTTGGCGCCGATTTTCGACCGAAACAGCGTCAAACAAGCCAAAAAAATTGCGACTGGTCTACCGGCTGGTCCCGGTGCAGCGACGGGGCGGTTGGTGTTCAACGCGAAGGACGCGGTTGATATGGCGCACAAAGGCGAACCCGTGATTCTCGCACGTATTGAAACCTCACCTGAGGATTTGCGTGGAATGATTGCGGCAGAAGGGATTCTAACGGCGCGCGGCGGGGTTTCGTCGCACGCTGCGCTGGTGGCGCGTCAGATGGGTAAAGTGTGCGTGTGCGGCGCCTCGGCTCTGCGCATCGATTACACCGCCCAAACGCTGACCGCGGGAGACCTGACCTTAAAGCAAGGCGATTTCATCTCCATCGACGGTACCGTCGGTGAGGTCTATGCGGGTGAGGTGAAGACCGCCGCTTCCGAAGTTGTACAAGTGCTGGTCGAAAAGAAACTCGATCCGAAGAAGAGCCAGGTCTATCAGGAATTCTCGTCGTTGATGAGCTGGGCGGACAAGCTCCGCAAGCTCGATGTCCGGACCAATGCAGACACTCCTGAACAGGTAGCGACCGCAATCGCGTTTGGCGCCAAAGGGATTGGACTTTGCCGAACCGAGCACATGTTCTTCGAAGGAGATCGTATCGATGCGATGCGGGAGATGATCCTGGCGCAGACACTGGAAGAACGAAAAGAGGCCTTGGAAAAACTGCTGCCGTATCAGAAGGAAGACTTTGTCGGTATTTTCAAAGAGTTGAAGGGTCTACCGGCCACAATCCGTCTGTTGGATCCGCCATTGCATGAGTTTTTACCGCACACGGAAGCTCAGCAAGCGGACCTGGCCAAGAAGCTCGGAGTGCCGGCGGAGCGGATCGCTCGTCGAGTTGAGGAACTCCATGAATTCAATCCGATGCTCGGACATCGTGGCTGCCGTCTCGGAATTAGTTTCCCTGAGGTGACCGAGATGCAGGCGCGGGCGATCTTTCAAGCCGCGGTCGAAGTCCAAAAGTCCGGGATCAAAGTAAAACCGGAAGTCATGATTCCGTTGGTCGGTTTCCCGAAGGAGCTAGCGCTTCAGCTGGAGATTGTTCATCGGGTCGCCGCGGAAGTATCGAAGGCGAATAAGGTGAAGCTGAACTACTTAGTCGGCACCATGATTGAGATCCCGCGTGGCGCGATCGTGGCCGATGAAATCGCGAAGGATGCGCAATTCTTCAGCTTTGGTACGAACGACCTGACCCAGACCACGCTTGGTATGAGCCGGGACGATTCTGGCAGTTTCTTGCCCCATTATCAGGAGCTCGAGATCGTCAAGAACAATCCGTTTGCCACTATCGACCGAAGCGGCGTTGGGAAGCTCATGGAGATCGCGCGGGATCAAGGTCGTAAGACCCGGCCGGACATCAAGCTCGGCATCTGTGGCGAACACGGCGGCGATCCGAACAGCGTTAAATTCTGCCATACGCTTGGCCTGGATTATGTGAGCTGCAGCCCGTTCCGGATTCCGGTGGCTCGCTTGGCCGCAGCCCAGGCTGCGCTCGAAAAGAAGTGATTGGTGATTGGTGGACGCCGTCGGCGTCGATCGATCGCGGATCGGTGTGCCCGCTTGGGCACGCCGGTTAGGGTGGTAAGCTGTCGAAGGTTGACCAAGTTTGCTGGGGCGAGGCTCCCGAACGGCCGACTGGCTTTCGCGGCACCGTCGGCTTGGCTTGACAAATAGCGAGCAAGGTCGATCGCGTGCCGAGCCGCGAAAAGCCCAGCGTTTATTTTCGGTTCAAGGGTTGTGCGGAGATGTAACAATCGATCTGGGCGACGGCGTCGTGTTTGGGTGGACGTGCATCAGGGGTCGGCGGCTCGGCAGTCACTCGGCCCGGTTCTCGTCCCAGCGGCAACCGATGATCCTCGCTGCGAACAGGGCAGGGTCGTTCGGGAGCCCGCCTACGCCAAGCCTACGGCGCGGCAGGCCCTCGCCCCACCAATCAGGGACCCTGCGGACCCAGCGCCAATCTGCTATCTGCTATTTGTCATTCCGGCCGAGCCTAAGGCGAGGCCGGCTAGTCGCCCGCTCGATGCAAAATGTGGTGATCGAGGGCGCTCTCAAGATGCGTAGTGACCTTAGCTTTCGGGGTTACTTTGGAGCCAAGCACGTCTTCAATCTCGGTTGCGATCCGGTGGGCATCGCTTAGTAGCACGCCGGCTGGAAACACCAGGTGAAATTCTACCCATTGCGTATCGCCTAAATCACGGTGGCGCAGGTTGTGATAGGAAATACGCCGGCGCTCAGTTTCTCGATCCAGGATTTCGATGATGAATTTCTGCACCTTTGGATCGGCCTCATCCATCAGGCCGGAGAAACTGGAATGGACTAACCTGATACCGGTCACCACGATGTTCGTCGCGACCAGGATACCGATGATCGGGTCCAGCCAGGTCCAGTGAAGGATTCCGGCTAGAAACAGGGTCGCGAGAACGGCGAGAGAGGTCCAACAGTCGGCGAACGTATGTTTACCGTTGGCCTCTAAAATCAAAGAATGGTGCCGTTTCGCTACTCGTAACAGAGCGAGCCCGAGAAGACCATTTCCGGCAGCCGCGATGCCGCTCAGCAAGAGACCAGCGGGAATGTGGGTCAACGGCTCAGGTTGTACCAGTTTTCCAATGGATTCGTCGTAGATGAAGAGAGCGGCGACCACAATCATGGTCCCTTCAACGCCGGCGGAAAAGAAACCGATTTTAGCGTGACCATAACGATGGGTCTCATCGGCCGGTTTATGCGAGAGGCGGAGGCTGTAAGCTGCGAATAGGACCCCCACGATATGGACAACGGCTTCTGCAGCGTCGCCCAGCACCGCGGCCGAATTCGTCAGCAGGTAGCCAGCGACTTTCATCAGAACCATGCCGACGCTGACGCCGACAGACCAACGCATCGCGACATCAACTGGCAGTTCAGTCTGATTTTTGGCCACGGCTTTCCTCTTCCTCAGCATCTTTGAGCCGTATTTTGATCTGTCTAGATAAAAGCCAGCGAACACCGAACATATCGATGGTCGCGCGGAGGGCGCGATTTCCGAAAGTGTACTTGCTGGCGCCGTGGCGCCGCGGCCGATGATTGACCGGAATTTCCACCAGTTTGTAACCCATCCCTTTGATCAATGCCGGCAAAAATCGGTGCATACCATAGAACGGAATCAACGCTTCCCGGCATTCTCGTCGCATCGCCTTTAAGGTACAGCCGGTATCGCGGACCCCGTCTTTTGTAAACCGGCTCCGAATTCCGTTAGCAATCGTACTTTGGAGTTTTTTGAACCAGTTATCCTGCCGTTTAGCTCGGTAGCCGCAAACGAGGTCGGCACCCTTCTCGATTTCCTCCAGTAGGCGCGGGATATCATTAGGATCGTTCTGCAGATCGCTATCCAGGAGAACAAGGACGCGGCCGCGCGCCATGGCTAATCCTGCGTAGATAGCGGCGCTCTGGCCACAATTGCTCACAAATTGGAGCACGCGAATGCGCGGCGATCGCTGGATTTGCTTGGCTGAATCATCGGTCGACCCGTCATCGACGAACAGGAATTCATGGTCGTAATCCCGCATCACCGAAAAGAGCTCGGCCTGAAGCTGCGGCAAGCTGGCGGCCTCATTGTAGACCGGGACAATGATGGAGATCTCCGGGCTTTGGTTCACAGCGGCAGCGTCTGGTATTGATAGCACGCAAAGATACGAAACTCGTGCAACGGTTCGTTTCGTCGATTGACTTGGAAATGATCAACTAACTCCCAACGGGTAAACGAATTTTGCAAATTCTGAGGAGGTGTTTCCTCAGGCGCGTCGGTGATATAGAGGGCGGTGCGATTAATAAATGGGTTCACTCCGGCTTGTTCGCTAAAAAGCGAGTTTATCTCTGATTTATCCGCCGGCTCAACAAACTCATCGTATCGGGGCCAAAAAGAAAACTCGTTCTCAATATTTTGCGACTCCGGAATGTAGATCGGCGGATGACCGGGATCTTCGGCCCTCGGATCCGGCAAATAAAAGGACACCGCAGCTGCCGTTTGATAACGGTTACCGATCAAGAACACCTGCTCGCCCAGCTTTTGTTCAAAGGCCCTCCTGAATCGTCCGATCTCTGTCCCGGCGGTTTTCCAGCCATGGAGGCCGGCCGTGGGATCGGATGAATAAGCGAAATTGATACCGGTAATTCGGAGTAAATCGGTGTCCAAAGCCAGCAACGAACTACCTGCTGCGGTTACTAATGCAACCACCGCAACGATGCGGAGGATTCTGTTCGGCGGGGGTACATCGAGCCACCAGGCAACCGCCAGCACGCTCAAACTCACAAATCCGAGGGCTATCCAGGAGGGTTGAGTCAAATGTTGAAGGATCACAATCAAACCGATGAGCAGGATCGGCCAACCGAAGCTTAAAAGAAAAGAGACCTTAGTACTGCGGAGCGCTCTCGGTATCGAGGCGATCACGGCTGTGATCAAGGCGACCAAAAAGAGCGGTGACCAAAGCAGCAGTTGATGTCCGATAACTTGGAAGACAGCGCATAAGCGAGCCGGTAGATGCGCACGGGATCCAATCTCGCTCGATAACGGAACGAGTCCGATCCAGTCGTGCCGCAGGTTCCAAATGATCGGCGCGGCCAGGAATAAGCAAAACACGCCAAACAGAACGTAAACGCCGGGTCGTCGGAATTCGCGGCGATGTTTTGCGGAGGTAAGCAAAAAAATGAGGACCGAGATCAGCTCAAAAGCGTTTTGGTAGTTAGAAAGAAAACCACAGCCAATAAGAAATCCGGTTAGTGCCCAAAATGGGAGGCGATTTGAGCGCTCTTGAACCGCTGACCAGAAGGTTGCCACGGCTGCGGTCCAGAAAAAGAGTGAGAGGGAATCTATGCCGATGAAACTCGCTTGCAGGTTGAAGAACGGCGTGAGATTGAGAAGGACTACCAGCCAGAACGCAATGCGCTCTCGGTAGAGTTGGCGGGCTAGGAAATAGAGAAGTAACGAGGTCCCAAAAGCCAACCAAGGGCTCAACAATCGAACGCCTAGCTCGGAATGCCCTAAGATCGAGGCGCTAAGAAGAATGGACAAAGCAACGCCAGGTCCATTGGAGTAATAGCAAACGTTCGGGTGTTGCGCCCACAAGTAATAATAGGCTTCATCAGGCGAAAGCTCAGAGTAGGCGCCCCAGACGAGTCTGGCGCATGTAAGAGCGAGCAGAAACGAGAAGAGAATCCAGCTTGTCCGACGAAGCATATGGAGGTTCAAACGAAAGAGCGAAGTCGCCGACCGCGACGTCATCTTGGGACTGGAGGAACTAACTCTGGATGGAGCGAATGAAATCTGGGAAACCAGCGAGCGGTTACCTTACGATAAAAATAAGTCAGAAGGGTGAAACAGGTTAGTGCGAAACCTACCCCTGCGAACACGGAAATTAGGATATCCGAAGGCCAATGAGAGCCACAATAGATGCGAGAGTAGCAGATCAAGGCGGCTGGAAAGATGTAAAGGGCGCCCAAGCGTCCGAAGAATAGGATCGCGAGCGTGGCGAGCAGGGAATTATTAACGGCATGTCCGGAAGGGAACGACCGGCCAGTGATCTGCTCGCTCGGATCCGGGGAGAAGAGAACATCCGGAGCTCTAAAAACGGCGAGTACCTGCGGATGGGTCCGAACGAGAGCGACTTCTCGGACGTCTGCTAGCGCTTGCACAGGGCGTGGGCGGTCCACCAAGTGCTTAGTGATTTGGGTGAAGATCCCGTCGGCTACGCCCAGAGTAATCAAGGTTGCAAAGATGAAGGCTCGCCAGCGAAACCCGCCCCGCCACAATAGCAAGGGGATTAAAATGAACAGAAGCGGCCGCCACAGGTCGAAGTTGGACATTATGGCCATCAGCCAGTCTAGGAATGGGTTTGTCCATTGTCTGTTGATGAGAAAAAGAAGCTTGGTGTCCATCTCTGGTCAGCCTGCATCGGCCATCCACGTTCGCCATTTTGCGAGCGGAGCGAGCGTAAGCTAAGGATTGGTTATTGATGAAACAAGTAAAGAAATTGGCTCTGGGCCTTCTCGCGGTTGTGTTGATCAGCCAGAGCGTAGCTCGCGCGGATGAACAAGCGGCCCAGATCTTAAGCGGGATTCGGTTGGCTGATATCTCTCAGGAGCTAGACGGACGTCTACGTAAACAAGATGGAACCACTGTTCTGTTCAAGCTGCGAGCGGGAAGCGATGAATTGATTTTTAGTTTCAGCAACCCGACCGAAGTATTGCGGCTCACCCTGAATGATAACGGATCAAACCTGACTTTGCAGTCCGGGGACAGGGAACGCACCATCAGCGGTGCAAGATTGAACGATTCCGTCCGCGGGACTGATATCACCTATCAGGATTTAGCTTTGCGCTTCTTGTATTGGAAAAATTCCCGGGTCGAAGGTGAACAGAACATCCGGACGTTTCCGTGTTGGATGATTTTGTTGCAGCAGAATAACCCCGCCATCGCCTACGCTTCTGTTAGAGTCTGGGTCGCCAAGGAAAGTGGTGCGCTGTTGCGCGCAGAAGCCTTCGATACGCAGGGTCGGGTGCTAAAAAAATTTGAGGTGATTTCAGGCCAGAAAATCGAGGGCAAATGGTTCCTGAAACAGATGCGAATCGAACGATACGATCCGGCGAGCGGGAATCTCGCTTCGCGGACGTACTTGGAGATAAGCGGGTGAAGCGGCTTGGGAATGCTGTGAGAGGGTGATTGGTGATTGGTGATTGGTTGGGCGAGGTGAGGGGTCGCCACCCGTGGAGCGCTGCCTCGCTTGCGAGGCCGTGGTGAGCAGGGAGATTTCGTCAGGTGCTGTCCTTTTGAGCGCAGCGCTCTATTGTTTAGCAATTGAGAACAGCGACGAAGTTAGGAGACATCGTGTTCGCATGCAGGATCGGGTACCGGTTTCAACCAGCGCGAGACAGAGCGTAGATAGGTGAACGGCCTGCCCGATGGTATCCCCTTGCTCACCACGGCCTCGCAAGCGAGGCGCGCTCCACGGGTGCCGACCGCAGGGTTGACATCCCTCTCCCACTCAATAGTTTAGCAAACCTTTTTTTGTACGGTCATGAGGACCCCCGGGTTGTTTTTGCAGATATTTTTTGGATTGGTCGTTACCTCGAACTCCCAGCCGGCAGCGCAAGGAGGAGCTGAGACACCGAATAGCTTTATCGATAACGCAATGAAGCTGCGGGAAGAAGTGCTCTTCAAATTGGAGCCAGGCGGCTTCCAACGCGGCCTTGCCGATACGAATACCGGCAAATATTTTTGGCACACCGATATCGTCACCACGACCTTCTGGATCGGCGAGACGTCGAGCGGAAATAATCCAGTACCGAATGAAGCAAGCGCCTGGGATTTGAATTGGTCGCGTAACTACGGGGGACTGGATCTCCCTCAGAGCGGCGACCGCCAGGGATTTTTGCCGGTGAAATTTGTTCCCCGGCAAAACCCGTTTTACATCGCGCTGCCGTACAATGATGTAGCCGGTGGAAAAACCAAACCGGAGGCCCCAAAAATAATTCCTTGGTTCAAAGCGACGTTTGTCAGGTCGGGACAGACGGTATTGAAAGGACGCTGGCTGGCGGTGCGAAAAGGAAACCGGACATGCTATGCCCAATGGGAAGATGTAGGTCCGTTTCAGACCGACCATTGGGAATATGTGTTCGGGAATGATCGACCTCGGCCCAACCTCAATCGGGGAGCCGGGCTGGATATATCACCGGCCGTGCGGGATTATCTTCACGGGCAACCGACCGACATGACAGATTGGAAGTTTGTCGAATCGGCAGAAGTTCCCCCTGGTCCGTGGACTCTCTACGGCGACAACAACACTTTCGTGATCGACCGGCGCAAGCGCGAACAAGAGATCGCGAGGCGGCAGTAGGGTGCGAAACGGCGAAGGGGCGAGTGGGCGAAAGGGCGAGTCTCTTCTGGAGCGCGGCTTGACGATGTGCGTGTGGCAGGTCCCTGACGTGGAAGGGCGCGCGTCCTCGCGCGCCGCGAATGGGTCTGTATCGTTGAAATACCGAACGCCTTGCTTGGTCTGCGCTCGGCTTCGCGAAAAACGGATCGCGGGGACGCGATCCCTCCCCTGAACGATACGCGGCAATCGTAACTCGCAACCCGCAACGCCTAACCCATAACTCCTAACCGCACCCCGCCCTAGTATCCCCAAAAGCGGATCGTGTCGCCTTCTTCGTAAACTCTCTGGAAACGACCTCTCGGCGTATCGATCACCAGATTGAGGTATTTCGTCTCGCCTTTATAGGGGTCAAACCCGAAAGTTTTGTTTTCCACGTCCATCTCGGCGGCGGGCAACACGTAGCGACGTACGATTCCGGTTACGTCGACGTAGTGGCCGTAGACGCCATAGGATGCGCTGACGACTCGACCGACCGGGGCCCATACATCGGCTCGACCAATCGCCGGTGTGGTCATCGCCACCACTAAAAACAGGGATAGGAACCAACTTCTCTGCATAGGGAAAACTAAATTCCAATCTGCAAAAATCACGCCTAGAACGCGTAGCGGTCAAAAGTGTATACGTGCGGTAGCCGTGACGGGTTACCGGTTGCGAAAGGGCGGCTGTTGCCTCGGAACACATTGCGTCTCGGTCTCGGTCGCCGTTCTTAACCGATAAATAATAAAGCGCTGCACGAGGAAGGACAGCATAGAAGAAATCTCCTTGCTTACCACGGCCTCGCAAGCGAGGCAGCGCTCCACGGGGTGGCGACCCCTCTTTCCACCAATCACCAATCACTTCTCACTTCTCACACGAGGAGTCGCCTCGTTATAGTCCGGGTCGGCATGCGCCTTATTATGGACATTGAGCCTCTAGACAACATAGGGAGTTCGACGCGTGAGCGCGTCTGTGGGTCTGCTTGGCCGGGGATAATCTCCGGAGTTTTTTCGTTGGTACTATTTGGTTGGTCCAGCTTTGAGAGAGCTGAAGCTCAGGGCACGCCGGCAGCTCAAGCCACGCCGGCCCCCACCCACGAAGCGAAGCCGAGTAGCACACCGGCTCAAGCAGGTACCGCTCATCCCGAAAAAGCGGAACTCCCGCCGGGTCAAAATATCAAGGTCCAGACGAGTCCCAAGGTGACCGAAGTGTTGAACAGCCCGCCTCTCATCATTAAGGACGACGACACCCAGCTGATTCGCCTCAAGAAAATGCGATTCAACATGGCGCTCACCGAGGCGAAAGATCGCTATACTTTGTTCAAGAAAGGCCTGATCAAGCTTTATGACCTGATCGATGTGGGCCAGCGGGTTCTAGCTGCGCAGGCGGATTTAGCACAAAGCCCGGAAGGACGGGCGGACGTTCTGCAGAAGCAACTCGAGATTTACGCGGAAGCCGAAGACAACTTGGAGAAGCAAATCAAGGAAGGCAAAGGGGAGAACGCCGATTTAGATCACTTGCGCTACCAGCGGCTTGGTGTGGAAATTGATCTGGAAATTCTTCGGCGCGGTCTGGCCGAATGAGGCTATTCCCATTTTTCACAACGAAACATTCTTGAACATCACCATGAAACCGCACCGACTTTTGTTCCTCCTCCTTAGCGTTTGCTGCCTCTCGATTCCGGTTCTAGGTCAGGAAAAACCGGGTGGAACTTTGCAGAAGATCAAAGATGCCGGCGTGATCGTGATCGGCACCCGCGAATCGTCCATTCCGTTCTCGTACTACGATGAGAACAACCAGGTGGTCGGCTACTCCCAAGACCTGGCTAATCTGGTAGTGGCAGCGGTGAAACAGAAGCTGAATCTGCCAAACCTGCGCGTAAAACTCGTCCCGGTCACCTCGCAAACGCGCATCCCGCTGATACAAAACGGTTCGATTGATCTGGAGTCGGGCTCGACGACGAACAACCTCGAGCGGGAACAGCAGGTTAGTTTTTCGGACACATTTTTCATGATCAGCACCCGGTTGCTCGTCAACAAGAACTCCGGTATCAAGGATTTTTCCGATCTGAAGGGCAAGAACGTAGTGGTGACGGCAGGGACGACATCGGAAAAGTTGATCCGGGAAATGAACGATAAGGACAACATGGGAATGCAAATCATCGCCGCCAAAGACCATGGGGAATCCTTTCTGATTCTTCAGAGCGGACGAGCAGCCGCTTTTATGCTGGATGACGCGTTGTTGGCGGGGGAACGCGCTAAGGCTCGGAATCCAAGCGACTGGATGATCGTGGGCACTCCGCAGTCCAGAGAAGCCTATGGAATGATGCTAAAGAAGGACGACACGGAATTTAAGGCGGTGGCGGATGCCGCGATCGCGGAAGCGGAAAAAAACGGAACTGCAGCAACTCTTTATAATAAGTGGTTCATGTCGCCGATCCCGCCGAAGGGGCTCAATCTGAATCTCCCGATTAGCGACGACATGAAGGCGCTCTTTGAGAATCCGAACGATAAACCTCTTCAGTGAGAAGTGAGAAGTGAGAGGTGAGATGTGAGAAGTGAGAGGTGAACGACGCCGTCCTTCGATCGCGATCAAGGATGGCAATGATCTCGCTCCGAGGCCCAAGTATTAACTTTTTAACTCCTCTATCTTGCACACCCTGGTTCTTACTTCATTTGGCGCGTTTACGGCCTTGTCGCAGGCCAATCACTTCTCACTTCTCACCTCTCACTTCTCACCGTCGGCGCTGATAGCCGCGTTCGACTTCAACGTCTTCCTGCAGCCGAGTCCGGAAGGCGCAATAAATAACCTGACCTATCTGTTGTTCGGCCTAGGCTGGAGTTTACTTTTGGCCTTGGCCAGCTGGGTGGTGGCCTTTGTGGTTGGATCGATCGTGGGCGTGATGCGGACACTACCAGGCCGAGTCTTACCAAGCATCGGAACTTGCTACGTTGAGCTCTTTAGAAATGTGCCCTTGTTGGTGCAACTGTTTGTTTGGTTCTTCGTGATTCCTGATCTCACGCCGATTCTCGGTGATTGGTTCAAACAACAATTGACGCCCGTGTGGCAGGAATTCGCGAGCGGCACGGCTTGTCTTGGGCTATTCACCGCAGCTCGAATTGCGGAACAAGTTCGTTCCGGGATCGGAGCACTTGGGCCTGGCCAGCTGGGAGCGGGTCTGGCGCTCGGTTTGCGCAGAAGACAGGTCTACGTCCTGGTTTTACTTCCGGTTGCGTACCGCATTCTAATCCCGACGCTGACCTCCGAGTTTTTGAACCTGATAAAGAACACCGCGGTCGCCTCCACCATCGGATATGTCGAGCTAGCCCAACGCAGCGCCACCATGGCCGATATGACGTCGAGGATTTATGAAGCGTTCACTGCCGCTACTGTGTTGTATGCAGCGCTCAATCTGGTGGTGATGCTGGCTGCGCGAATCTTGGAGCGATCCACGGCTTTACCCGGTTTCCTGGGGGGCCGGAAATAGTATGCCTTTTGACTGGAGCTCGATTTCTCGCTCCCTGCCTTTTCTTTGGCAGGGCATGGTAACCACCCTTCAGATTACCCTGATCGCTGTACTCATCGCCATCCTCATCGGCACCCTGCTGGCAATGATGCGATTGTCGGCCAACCGGCTTCTTTCGTGGCTAGCTGCCGGTTATGTGACGGTCTTCCGCTCAATCCCATTGGTGATGGTTTTATTCTGGTTCCATCTAATCTTGATTCCCCTGGTCGCCGGTCTGCTTTTTCCCGGTAAGCAATTGGAATTGCGGTTTCTTACCGCGCTCACCGCTTTCTCGCTTTTTGAGGCTTCGTATTATGCCGAGATTATCCGGGCCGGGATCTTGAGCGTGACCGAAGGGCAATTCAATGCCGCTTTAGCGCTCGGCATGAGCCGGGGTCAAGTGATGCGATTGGTGATCATTCCCCAGGCTTTGCGCCGCATGACACCGCTCCTATTGACCCAGGCAATTATTCTTTTTCAGGATACGACGCTCGTCTATGTCATCAGCCTGGATGATTTTTTTCGGAGGGCCTATAACATTGGAAACCGCGACGGCACCCTCAATGAGCTCATTCTTTTTGCGGGAGCAGTCTATCTCGTGATTTGTACGTGTGCGTCCGGTTGTGTCCGGCAAATGCAGAAGAAGCTAGCTTCTTAACCGTGAATGTTCCTGAAACATGATTCAAAGCGACCAGCAAAGCGGCACGATATCGATCCGGAACGTTTCGAAATGGTATGGTGAGTTCCAGGCTTTGAACAAATGTTCAACTGAGGTTCAGAAGGGCGAGGTGGTCGTCATCTGCGGGCCTTCGGGCTCAGGTAAATCGACCTTAATCAAGTGCGTGAATGGGCTGGAGACAATCCAAGAGGGTGAGATTTTCGTGGATGGTCTTTCCGTGTCAGCTCGAAAGACCGATTTACCAAAACTAAGAGCACGCGTTGGGATGGTGTTTCAGCATTTCGAGCTTTTTCCTCATCTAACCATTTTGAACAATATCACGCTCGCTCAATGCCGGGTGCTGGGTAGATCCAAGCAGCAAGCGGTAGATAAGGCGGTTCAGTTACTCGAGATGGTAGGACTGGCGGAGCAACGGCCGAAATTTCCGGCTCAGCTTTCCGGCGGGCAGCAACAACGAGTCGCGATTGCGCGGGCACTGGCGATGGACCCGGTCGCGATGCTATTTGATGAACCAACTTCAGCTTTGGATCCGGAAATGATTAACGAGGTCTTGGATGTGATGGTGAATTTAGCTCAATCCGGGATGACCATGCTAGTGGTCACTCACGAGATGGGCTTCGCTAAGCGAGTCGCCGATCGGGTGATCTTCATGGATCGCGGTGAAATAGTGGAGGACCAGCCGAAACAAACGTTCTTCGAAAATCCTGCTACCGATCGTGCGCGACAATTTTTGTCGAAGATACTGACGCATTAGGTTGCGGTGGTAGGGCGAGGCTCCACTGCGACCGAAATGCCTCGCAAGGTCTGTAAAACAATCTGATTCGTGATGTGCCACGTCCGGCACTGCCGAGCCGAGATCCCAGGACGCCACAATACACGATGACGTTTCTGTATCGCAGAGTGCACGAGGGAACCCAACCACGAATGCGCGAAATAAGCACGAATCAAGAGTAGGGTGCCTTTTCGCTTCGGTTGGATCATGGGCGGCGGCTCGGCGGTCTGTTCGAGCTGCAGATCAGGGATTCGCCTGAGCCATTACCCTTGCGGCTTCTTTGGGTTGTACGGGAGCCTCGCCGTACCAAGTCGGACCCCGATTCAGTCTTGACCTACCGGATGGTTGATACATAATCACCACCCAAGCTGACCGGAGACGAGGCCTTGGGACCAATCCGGAATCCTTCGGAATCGTTCCCAGAGACTCGCTAACGGGAAAGCGGACCCCCCAGAAAATTATGTCAACTTCTGACGCTGTTTCGCAGTCGAATGGTGAACTTCAAGCCAAACATCGGTTGGTCATCATCGCCTCATCTCTCGGTACTGTTTTCGAATGGTACGATTTTTATCTTTACGCGGTTCTGGCGCTGTTTTTTAGCGGCTTATTTTTTCCCTCCGGCAATCCGGTCGCCTCGAATCTGGCTGCGTTAGCGACATTCGGCGCAGGATTTGGTGTGAGGCCGTTTGGCGCGATTGTGTTCGGACGGATTGGTGACATCGTCGGGCGCAAATACACGTTTCTAATCACGATCGTGGTCATGGGTCTATCCACGGCGTTGGTTGGACTTTTGCCGACTTATGCGCCGGCAGGTGGTTGGCCCGGGATCGGTATTTGGGCGCCGATTCTATTAGTAACCCTGCGTCTCGCGCAAGGTCTGGCGCTCGGCGGCGAGTATGGTGGTGCGGCCACGTACGTGGCGGAACATGCCCCGAAGGGGAAGAGAGGACTGTTCACCAGCTGGATTCAAACCACTGCTACCATTGGTTTTTTCCTGGCATTGGTGATTATTTTGATCCTGAGGAGGTCGCTTGCGGAAGCCGATTTCAAGGCGTGGGGATGGCGTATTCCATTCCTCTTGTCGGTCATTCTCCTAGGTATCTCCGTTTATATCCGCTTGAAACTGCAGGAGTCGCCAATCTTTGCCGAGATTAAGGCCCAGGGGAGAGCCTCTAAAACCCCGTTGCGCGATAGTTTCTTTACCCAACCCAATGCGCGTTATGTTTGGTTAGCCCTATTTGGAGCTACCGCCGGCCAGGGAGTCATTTGGTACACCGGCCAGTTCCAAGCCCTTTTCTTTTTGACCGGCGTCCTGAAACTTAACTACGAGATCGCTTATTACTTGATCGGGTTCTCGTTGCTGGTCGCATTCCCGCTTTTCTTATTTTTCGGTTGGCTGTCGGATCGTATCGGCCGCAAACCGATTATGCTGGCGGCTTGCCTACTGGCGGTGGTTACGTACATCCCGCTTTTTCATGCCCTAACTGGTTGTGTGAACCCGGCGCTGGAAGCGGCGCAGCAGAAATCGCCGGTCGTACTACATACCAGCGAGTTTAGCGGGTTCGGAAATAAGATTTGGGTAACGATCGTCGACGCGTTCCAACAGTATCAGCCGACGGGTGACGCGGCTGTGAGCGCCAAAGCGCGAGTCTATCTGGCCAAGCGCGGTGTTCCCTTCGAAATACAACCGGCTCTACCGGACGCTCCGGTTTCGTTAACGGTAGGCGACAAAGCTTTGACCGGATTCAAAGATGCCGACTACGAAGCGGCGGTAACCGCAGCGGGCTATCCAAAGGCGGCAAATCCGGCTGAGGTTAATTACATTGGCGCTGAGCTCGTTCTCCTGGTGTTCATCGTCTATGTGACCATGGTTTACGGACCGATTGCCGCGTTTTTGGTTGAACTGTTTCCGACCAGGATCCGCTACACGTCAATGTCGTTCCCGTACCATATTGGTAACGGCTGGTTTGGTGGATTTTTGCCTTTGATCATCGCGTCGATTACGGCAGCCACCGGCAACATTTATGCGGGCTTCTGGTATCCGATCGGGGTAGCGTTGATGACGCTGATCATTGGTGGAGTGTTCATTCGGGAGACCAAGAACCGCGATATCCGCAGCGAGACCACCGGAGCAGAGGAGGCGGTGCCAGAAGGGCCAGATCCTGCGTTGGCCTGACGAGTTTATAGTTGACGGTTTGTGGTTTGTCGCTGGCGGGTTGACGGCTTGCAGCTAAAAAAGGTTGTTGGTTCTAGTTCGGGCCCGCGGGTAACGCGGGCCCGTTTGTTTTCTAGGCATCATTGCCAGGGATGCGGGTTGCCTAGATTGCGCGAGGGGGTGTAATTCGGGGAGGGCGCGCGTCCTCGCGCGCCGCGAGGACGTGTTTAGAACCCGAACGTGTATTGTCATCCTGGATTACAAAACGTGCTGGGCATGGGCAACAATCCCGCGGCCGCGGGACGGGGACGCGATCCCTCCCATGCGTAGAGCCTGCCCGTGATACAGACTTGGCGCGAATTATTCTATCGTAGCGCGATTGTATCGGAAGGCGATATGCGCTTGTATATCTGCAATTGATTAGTTCAGTGTACCTCCCAGGTAACACGTTGTGTGCAAAAGCGTTATCGCAACGGCTTTTTCGGCCCCTGCGGACAGCTAACTTTCCCACACTCCGCGTGGCCGGATTCGAGGACAGCCTGTCCGACGAAGCCTATGCTCTATGTTGCCAACCGCTCGAAGTCGGCCTCGCAAGCGAGGCGCGCTCCACAACCAGGCGTTGGCGAAGGCGGAAGGACGACGACGAGGACGAGAAACGAAGCCCTTGCATCCACCAAAAAGACTTGATAAGCAGCCGCAAAGAAGCGACCTGAAAGGAACTCCCCATGCCAGACAAACCCACGCCCGATGAAGAAGTCAGTGAAGCCCAAATTGCGGTTCATTGGAAGGAAGAAGAATATTACCGACCCTCGCCTAAATTCGTGGGACAGGCGAACCTGAACGACCCCGCAGTTAACGAGCGATTCAGTTTGGATAAGTTTCCAGAATGCTTCAAAGAGTATGCCGACATGCTTACGTGGGACCAGTATTGGCACACCACGTTGGACACGAGTAACGCACCATTCTGGAAGTGGTTTGTGGGCGGTAAGCTTAACGCTTGCTACAATTGCGTGGACCGCCACCTGGCTAAATACAAGAATAAGGCCGCGTTGATCTTCGTGCCCGAACCTGAAGAGGAGGGGCACGAAGCCATCACCTATCAGGAGCTTTGGCAGCGGGTCAACGAGGTTGCGGTGATGCTGCGGGATTTTGCCGGCCTGAAGACCGGCGATAGGGTAACGCTGCATCTTCCCATGGTGCCCGAACTGCCGATCACAATGTTGGCGTGCGCGCGTCTCGGCATCATCCATTCGGAAGTATTTGGCGGATTCAGCGGCGAGGCTTGTGGAGTGCGGATCGAGGATTCACAAAGCCGGGTGCTGATCACCATGGATGGTTATTACCGGAGTGGAAAAGTGATCGACCACAAGGTGAACGCGGACATCGCAGTGAAGACGGCCGAGGCGGCCGGACAGAAGGTCGACAAGGTTCTGGTATGGAGACGGTTTAAAGACAAAAGCGCTACCTCCACTCCGTTTGTTGCCGGTCGTGATTATGACCTGCGCGAAGTCATGAAGGATTTCGTTGGCAAGAAGGTCGCCCCGGTATCGATGCCTGCGGAAGCGCCTTTGTTCCTCATGTACACGAGCGGGACGACTGGACGACCGAAAGGTTGCCAGCACGGAACGGGAGGATACCTATCCTATGTGGCGGGCACCTCAAAGTATATCCAGGACATCCATCCTGAAGATGTCTACTGGTGTATGGCGGACATCGGCTGGATTACCGGGCACTCCTATATTGTATACGGTCCCTTGGCCTTAGCGGCCACAAGCGTGGTCTTTGAGGGAGTGCCTGTCTATCCCGACGCCGGGCGTCCTTGGCGAATCGCGGAACGGCTAAATGTGAACATTTTCCACACCTCGCCGACTGCGGTCCGGATGCTGCGGAAAGCAGGCCCGGACGAGCCCGCCAAATACAACTATCATTTCAAACACATGACCACGGTGGGCGAGCCCATCGAGCCCGACGTATGGCGCTGGTATTATGACGTGGTCGGGAAAAAAGAAGCCGTTATCGTAGACACCTGGTGGCAAACGGAAAACGGGGGCTTTCTGTGCAGTACTAAGCCTGGCTTGGATCCGATGAAGCCGGGTTCAGCCGGGCCGCCATTGCCGGGGATTTTCCCTGTGATCTTAGACGAGAACGGAGACGAAGTACCGGCTGGTTCAGGTCGGGCAGGGAACATTTGCATAAAGAACCCGTGGCCGGGAATCTTCCAAACGGTCTGGCGAGATCCGGATCGGTTCGTTGCGACTTATTACAAGAAATATTGCAAGAATAAGGAGAGCAAGGATTGGCGCGATTGGCCCTATTTTGCCAATGACGGTGCATTGCTAGCATCAGACGGGTACTTCCGAATTCTCGGCCGTATTGATGACGTGATCAACGTCGCTGGACACCGTCTCGGAACCAAGGAACTCGAATCGGCCTGCCTTAGTGTAGACGAAGTCGCTGAAGCGGCCGTTGTGCCGGTTGTGGACGATGTCAAAGGCCGAGTGCCGGAGGTATACATTTCGCTTAAGAAAGGCGTGCAGCCGAACAAGGCCATTCAAGAGAAGCTGGTCCATACAATCGAGACTTCTATCGGCAAGATCGCGCGACCCAAGGCCGTCCGGGTGGTTCCCGATATGCCGAAGACGCGCTCTGGTAAGATCATGCGCCGCGTCTTGGCCGCCATCTCCAACCACATGGATACCGGTGACGTCAGTACCCTGGCAAACCCGGAGGTCGTTGAACAGATCCGCGTCATGGTTCAAGGCGAGGGGAAAACGGCGGCCAAGACTGCTCCCGACGATATCAAAAAGTTCGGGCAAGAGTGACGCGGAGAAGTGATTGGTGATTAGTGATTAGTGATTGGTGGGCCGGTGACATGCCGGGCCCATTAGTGTCCGCTCGCGACGCGCGGGAAAAGAGGTGTCCCAAAGCCGAGTCGGAGGGGCGTTGCGTTCCGTGTCTTAGTTCATACGGATGTCGACGCCTCAGATTGCTGCAGTTATGCCGTTTGGATAGACGCGACGCCCAGGGAACGGTCCCTGATTTGCTATCGACGCGGGCGTTGAGAATCTCTTTCTCGCGGCCGAGAATGGCTCCGGAGGTAGGATTCGAACCTACGACCAATCGGTTAACAGCCGACCGCTCTACCACTGAGCTACTCCGGATTCTATCAGTGGGCGGAGAACGTAGCCCGCACGCCCTCTGATTCAAGCGAAAAACGCAACCGTTACGGTTCCGCATCACTTAACGTCTAGGATGATGCAAATCAAGGGCCATTCCCGGGCGTCGCGTCTATCCAAGTGGCGGAGCGAAGAGCGTTTTGGTTGTGAGAGTCGCGAGAGCAGATGAATAGCCGCAAAACTTGTCGCGCCGTAGGCCTTGCGAAGGCGGAAGAGCGCAAAGAACGCAAAAAAAGACGAACCGCAAGATTGACGCAGATATACGCAGATGTGGTCGTCGGCTTCGATCACACTGCTGATCGATTGAAAGCCATATTCGTCAGTAACGGTACCTCTTGCTCTTTCGTGCAATTCGTCCCTAGAAAATAATCTGCGTAAATCTGCGTCCATTTCACCCCGGAGAATTTCGGGGCTGCGGTTGAGTTTTTATTCGCGTGCGTTCGCATGCATTCGCGGTTGTTTTTTTGGCGTTCTTTGCGCTCTTCCGCCTTCGCAAGGCCTACGGCGCGACAAGTTTTGCGGCTATTTTTGTCTTCTCTTGGCGCCTTTGCGTCCCTGGCCGACGAAGCTAAAGGGTGAGATGGGGCGAAGTCTGCTTTGCGTGAGATTTTTCTCCGAGTTGCGATTATCGCTTTGAACCCGATCTTTGCGGTGCTCGATGGCAAAGCCAGATCTTGTTCGACATATCAACCAGGCTCGCGCCTTGAGGCTGCTTAAGGAGCAGGGGACCCTTTCTCGAGCGGAGCTGGCGCGTTTTCTTAGTCTAAACCGATCAACTTTAACGTTTGTGACCGGTGAGTTGCTAAAACAGGAGCTCATCATGGAAGCCGGTGAACCTTTCGTGACCCAAGCAACCGGCCGTCCGGGTACTGGCTTAAAGCTGAATCCTGAAGGCGCCTATTTTCTCGGGGCCGAGATCGGCGCGGAGCGGGTTCATTTGGTCCTGATCAACCTTGAGGGATCGATCACACATCGGCAGACGGCTAAGTTGCGGTCCAGCGAACCTGGCGCCGTCTCGAAGGTGCTGATCGATCTGGTGCACCGCGTGTGGCGCGATGAGCTTAGAAACTCGACTCGGCTTCAGGGGATCGGCGTCGCTGTCTCCGCCCTCGTTGACGCTCAAGGTGTGATTCGGATAGCCCCAACGCTTGGCTGGGACCGGGTGGATCTCAAGGGGATGCTGCAGCCGCACCTGGATATTCCGGTGTTCGTGGAAAATGACGCTAAGGGAGCGGCCCTAGCCGAGCTCTCATTCGGCAGGCGGGCAGGCCAGAGTGATATTTGCTTACTTTTTCTCGACGTTGGGGTAGGCGCCGGGGTGATTGTCGATCGCAAGGTCTTCAGAGGAAGTAACGGTTTAGCCGGCGAAATTGGGCATCTCACTTTGGATCCGGCGAAGAACCGGAGAGATGAAAGGATGGGATTCCTCGAGACTCAACTGGGCCGGGACGGTCTGCTGTCGGCTTATCGGCGAGCAGGCGGAGAGGCACAAAACTTGGGTGCGCTGTTCCGCGATCTTAGAAAAGGAGACCCGTTAGCGAAAAAGACCATAAAAACCTGGGGAGAATGGCTGACCCTGGCGATTCGGAATCTAGGCGATCTCTTTAACCCGAGACTGGTGGTATTGGCCGGCGCGCTTTCCGAGCTCTTCCCGTTTGTCGAGCAGGACGTCAGACATCGTTTAGCCGAACGGCATTTCCCTACGGTCGAGGATCTCGAAATAACGGTTTCTGGATTTGGGAGAGACAGTTCAGCGTTGGGCGGAGCGGCGCTGGTGTATGATCGAATCTTCAGTGTGCCGAACGTAGATTTTCTAGAAGATCTGGAGAAAATCGGTTGACTTTGTTGCGGGTTACAACAAACTAAGCGTGCCTGCCTGCCCTTCCCCCAAATCTTCACCACAAAGGCACAAAGGAAACGAATACGAACCTAAACCGCGAATGAACGCGAATAAAAAAGTGACCGCAGATGGATGCTGGCCTTCGACGACGCCGGTGACTCTAATCTGCGTATATCTGCGTCAATCTGTGGTTCGCTTTCCTTTTTCGCGTCTATTCGTGTCCATTCGCGGTTGATCCCCGTTTGTTGCGCCCGCTTATGAAAGCGATCGTTTACGATTCTCCCCGGAAATTCGAATATCGCGAGGTTGATGTCCCTCAGATCGCTTCGGACGAAGTCTTGTTGCGCGTGGATGCGTGCGGGGTCTGCGGGACTGATCTTCACGTACACGAAGGAGAATTCGGAGCTCGATTTCCGCTGATACCCGGGCACGAATTTTCTGGTGAGATTGTTGAGCTGGGTTCTGAGGTGAAAGGCTTCAGCAAAGGGCAACGCGCGACGGCCAGCACAACCCAGGCCTGCGGTTACTGCTTTTATTGTAAGCGCGGCGATTTCCTGCTTTGCGAGAATCTCGGCGGAATCGGAGTCGAGATTAACGGGGCGTTTGCTGAGTACATCAAAGTGAAAGGCGATCTGGCGTTTCCCGTCAACAAGCTTTCAGTTCGGGAAGCGGCGATGATCGAGCCAACGGCTTGCGCCGTTCACGGCATGGAAGTGCTAGCGGTGAAGCCTGGAAGCAGTGTTCTCCTGTTTGGCGCCGGGCCGACCGGGCAAGTGTTAGCCCAGCTGCTTAAGCTCAACGGCGCGGCAAAACTAACGGTGGCGGCTCCGGCGGGACTAAAACTCGACCTTATCGGCCGGTTGGCTGCTGACGAAGTAGTGCCTGTCGATCGTAAAGATCCAGAGGTCCACCGACGCCGGTTGGATGAGCTTAGCCCGAATGGATTCGATTACGTCGTGGAAGCGACCGGAGCGGCCCCCATGGCGGAAGATGCCATGAGGTTCGTACGCCGCCGTGGAACCATCCTGATTTACGGAGTTTATCCTGACGACGCGCTGGGTCGCTTCAGGCTGGCTGAGATTCAGCGTCGCGAACTCGCGATCAAGGGGTCTTTTGCGCAAATCGACTGTTTTCCGCGAGCCCTAGACTACCTCGAGAGCGGCAAGGTTAAGGTCGATCAGCTCGTTACCCATGAGTTTCCCCTAAAGGACTATCAAGAAGCGCTTGAGCTGGCCTGGTCGCGGCAGGGGATTAAGACGATTATCATTCCCCCAAAAAACTAAGTCCCACAAATCAACCCAACCCCCGAACGAGAAATCTCCCAACTAGTGCCCTGTCCCATAAATAACATGGCTTTCATTGCGATCAAAATTGGCCGCCGGCAAGACGGTCCGAGCCGGACTTGCGGTAAGAGCGGAGCATAACTTGATCGATACGTGACCGACGAGCAACGCAGCCGCCGGCCCATTTTCATCGCAACCCTCCGGGCCGGGGTCAGTTGGCTGTTTTTCCGCGTTGCTCGCTCCTCACGTATCAATTTAGATATGCTCGTCGTTAGCGCCAGTGCGGCTCGCACCGCCTTGAAAAACAGCCAACTCACCGACGGCGAAAGCCATGCTATTTGTGGGACAGGGCACGAGGATTACTCGTAATATTCTAGTTTATTATTGACGGGTCCAAGATAAGGACTCTTTTAGTAGGCTGAAATTAAACCCCCAATTCCCTTGAGCTAGAAAAACTGGTGCTGGTTTCATCGTTTGAACCCTCTTGCTGCTGGTAGTGAGCCAGGCGACGAACGTTCCGAGATCCCCGGTTTTTTTGGTGAGAGAATATTCCCACCCCCCTCTATGAAACGTTGGCAAACTAAAGCTAGCCTCCTTGCGAGCACGCTCCTCCTTTTTGCCGGATGGAACGATCCCGCTTCCGCAGCCGATAAGAAGTATACCATCGCGCTAATTCCGGGTCTCACGACCGATGCCTTTTATATCACCATGCACAAAGGCGCTCAGGCGGCTGCCGACGCTTTGGGAGTAAACCTTGTGTTCCAAGGTGCGTCCGATTTCAACCCAGTCACCCAAGTTCCGGTGTTGAACGCCATCATTGGCCGTAAACCCGATGCGATTTTGATCGCGCCGACCGACAAAGTTCAGCTCGTTAGCCCGCTAAAGAAGGCATCGGACAGCGGTATTTCCGTTATCACGGTTGATACCTTCATCGGAACTGGACACTACCAGACCGGCACCGGAGACGCTGATTTTCCGCTCTCCTACATTGCCTCGGACAACATTGGGGGTGGACAGATTGCCGCCAGAGCTTTGGCCAAAGCGATTGGCGAAAAAGGAAAAGTCTATGTCTCGAATGTAAAGCCCAATATCTCCACCACGGACCAGCGTGAAGAAGGGTTCAAAGAGGAGATGAAGAAGTACCCGAATATTACGGTGCTGGAGACCCAGTTTAACGACGACGACGCCAACAAAGCGGCCGCCCAATTTCAATCGGTGTACGCCCGGAACTCGGACTTAGCGGGGGTGTTTGGAGCTAACCTCTTCTCTGCCACCGGTGCTGCCAACGGCGTCAAACAGGCAAATGCCCAAGGCAAGATCAAAGTGGTGGCTTTTGATGCACCGCAATCGATCGTGTCGGATATCAAAGCCGGCAACATCGACATTGCGATTGCCCAACACCCGGCTGAGATCGGCTTTTACGGGGTGGTTACTGCTTACGCGCACCTAACTGGCCAATCTGTTCCTCCGCTGATTGGCACCGGGTTTACGGTGATCGATAAGAGCAACGTTGATGACCCCAACGTGAAGAAGTTCATTTATTCCGACTAGGGTCTAGGAGTTGACCCGCCCTTCAGGACGAAGGGGAGGGATCGCGACCCCGCGATCCGTTGGTTCCGACCAGGGGTTTTTAAAATGTCCAATGGCGAGGCAACACGGTGACGGCGCGCGGGGACGCGCGCCCTCCCTATTTTCGAGAACGAGGACGACGAGGACGAGACCGCCGAACGCCAAACGCCAAACGCCAAACGCCAAACGCCGAACGCCAAACGCGCACCGAATGAGCCAACTGCCAACGACTAACGGCAAACCGGAAACAGTAAACCACGGAGATGAGCCGGCCTCGGAACGGACAACCTGGGCCGCCTCGTTCCGCACCTGGGTGACCTCGATGCGGGCCTGGATTTTTCTCGGTTTCTTGCTGGTCGGGTTCGAGGTTTGGGCGCGAATCGCCTACAATACAACCTTTCTATTCAACCCCTTTAACTTGTCTTCGATTGCGGTGTTCACCGTCGGCCCGCTTCTCTTGGCTTTGGGCCAAACGTTTGTGGTCATTTCCGGCGGCATCGATCTTTCCGTTGGCTTTACCATGGGCTTAGCGGCGGTCGTTTTTTCCCAGATTCTCAACCTCAGCACCGGCGTGCTTTGGGACCCGCTGGCCATGGTCGTGGCTGCGGTTGTGGCCTTGCTTGCTTCGGCGATACCAGGGTTGATCAATGGGCTACTGATTGCGAAACTACGGATCCCGCCTTTTATCGGTACTCTGGGAATGTATGGAGTAGCTCGAGGGGTCGCTTATCTACTCGCCCGCGGCACCACGGTTCCGATCTCTAACCCCGTGGTGACCTACATCGGCAACGAGTCGTTGCTTTCTATTCCTATTACCGTCTTGATCACGATTGCCTTGACTTGTGGTATGATGTTTATGCTCTCGCAAAGCCGGTTCGGCCAGCACGTGTACGCCATCGGCGGGAGCCGGCAGGCTTCACTGCGAGCGGGGATCAATGTTTCTCGCAATACGATCGCGCTTTACATTCTTTCTTCCCTGGCTGCCGGCATTGGCGGAATCCTTTACACAGCTCGATTTACCGCCGGGGCAGCTCAAGCCGGTGAACCGCTGTTGTTGGATAGCATCGCGGCGGTGGTTATCGGCGGAGCCAGTCTTTTCGGCGGCTCAGGAACGATCACCGGGACCGTGATTGGCGCATTAATTATCGCGGTTATTCAATACGGTTTGGTCTTTGTGAACGTGGAACCGTTTTGGCAATTTGTAGCAGTCGGAATTGTGATTATTATCTCAGTGCTGGTCGATCAGACAACGCAGAAACAATTAAGCGGAGGCAGGTCCGATGAGTGAACAACCCATTCTACAAGTCGAATCTGTTTCCAAACGCTTCGGAGGAGTCCACGCTCTCGAAAATGTATCGATGGATTTGTTTCCCGGCGAAGTGCTGGCTTTGGCGGGGGACAACGGCGCCGGTAAATCGACGCTGATCAAAGTAATCTCCGGAGTCCATCACGCGGACGAAGGAAAGATCCGGTACAACGGCGCCGAGGTCACGTTCGAGAACCCGCAAAAAGCCCGGGAACAAGGAATCGAGACCATCTATCAGGACTTGGCGTTAGCGGATAATCTTGATGTAGGAGCGAATGTATTCCTTGGGCGAGAACCGATGAAACGGGTGTTCGGTTTACCCGTACTAGATCGGAAAAAGATGAGTAGGGAAGCGGCGGATGCGATTCGGGTTCTCGATATCCGAATCAACCGTTTCGATTTACCACTGCGTTCGATGTCCGGCGGACAACGTCAAGCGGTTGCTATCGGCCGGGCGATTCATTGGAAGGCCAAGGTATTGATCATGGACGAACCAACGGCTGCGCTCGGTGTGCCCGAACAACGTAAAGTGATCGCCTTGATCAAGAGCCTGAAACAGAGCGGGGTAGGGGTGATCTTTATCTCCCATAACCTGATCGATATCTTCGCGGTGAGCGATCGAATCGTCGTCTTGCGTCGCGGGAAAAAAGTTGGTGAAGCCGCAGCCCAATCCACGAATTCGGATGAGATCGTGCGCTGGATGGTCGGCGGCTGACCGGAGTCGCCTTAGGCTCCTCCGGTATAGCCAATAGCCGATAGCCAATAGCCAAGGGAAACTCGGCCGAACCCAGCGCTGGGTCGGAGGGGTGATTTCTATTGGCTATCGGCTATTGGCTATTGGCTATTCCCGGAGGAGCCTCAGGCGAGTCCGGGGGGCAAACCTAACCCTGCGGTCATCTTGCCCATTTCGGATTGGGCCAGGCCTTTGCCTTTCTCAATAGCTTGTTTGACGCCGGTCAGGATCAAATCTTCGAGCATCTCGACGTCTTCGGGATCGACAACCTGTTTGGAGATTTTGATAGCAAGAATATCCCCTAGGCCGTTCGCCGTAACGGTAACGTTGCCGCCGCCGACATTCACATCCACCGTCTTAGTGGCTAGGGCTGCAGTTAATTCCTCCTGCATTTTGGCAGCCTGCTTCATCATTTTTTGGATATTCATTGTTAGTCAGCAGCCTGTATCTCAGCCTGGAAGATTTCCAGAGCTTTTTGAATTAAGGGATCATTTTTGAAATTGTCCTCGGCATTGGTTGCCGGCTCGGTTTTCTCCGGGAAAACGATCGGAACTAAATCATCCCGAGTCTCTCCTTTGATACTCGTTGGTTCGCCTAATCTCTCGGTTAACAGTTGTTCGATGTATTTACGGTTGTTTGGCCTTAACAACGTCTCCATCGCCATGCCATGCTGAGAGGCGAACCCTAGCCGGAGCTCATGATGTAACAGGCTTACCGGTACCGCGACGGTGAAATACTCTTGGATCAAGGGCCGGCTTTTGCGCACTTCCGTTACAATGTCGATCCAGAGCCGATTAAGATCCGGCGCCCCCGTTGCGGACGCGGTAGGGATGAGCTTGTGCTCATCCGCTTTTGGGTCGACGGTTTGCGGTCCCGACTCCGACGAGCCGGAGCTGGTCCCTGCTATTTCTGGTTCAATCACAGGCGCCTCAGGCGTCCGTACCGCTTCGACGGCTGTGTTCTCATCGGTAGTCGCCGCGCGTTTTTCCGATACGGGTTCATGCTGAGCCTTCACGGCGCCGGCGTTCTCGCTCGTTCCCGGCCTGCCCGACGTAGCCTCCCGGCTTGCCGGAGGTAGCCTCTCGGAGTCTAAACGACGAGGCGAAGTCTGGAGTTTCGAAGACGGGGCGAAGTCTGGTGTTTCCAGGGTGCGCGCAGGTTCAATCACCAGGGGGGCCGTTTTGCTCTTTCCGCTGGAGGGCGGATTTGAGGGCCCCTGCCGCAACTCTTCCAGTGCGTCCAGGACCTGATCAAAGCCAACCTCGGCCAGACTTTGGACTGCTCGGATTATTGCTAGCTCCAGGTGTAGCTTTTTGTTAGTCGCCCATTTCAGGGTCGGTTCGACCTCAGAGAGAATCTCCATCAACCTCAGGAGCTGCCCTGTGCTCAGCTTCGCTTTCAGGCTGGTGGTGACCGCTTTCGCTTTCTCACTCTGCTCGTCTTGTAAGCTGCCGGCATCAACTTGAGCGATCAACAGCGAGCGCAAAAAATTCAGCAGATCCGATAACAGCTTGGAAAGGTCTTTACCGGCTTCTTGCTGCGCTTGGATCAGGTGCAATGCTTTTGTGGATTCGCGGGTAATGATGGCTTGGGTGAGATCGAGCACGACTTGCTCAGCGGTGAGGCCGAAAACCTCCAGTACCTGTTCCTCGGCAATGGACGCCCCGCAAAATGCCACCAACTGATCCAGCATGGACTCGGCATCCCGCAGCCCACCATCGGCAGCGGCGGCGATGGCATTGGAAGCAGCAGTGGCCAAGGTGACGCCTTCCTGGATCGCGATGAAATTCAAATGCTCGGCAATAATCCGAGGCGGAATCCGGTGAAGATCGAATCGCTGGCAACGGCTCAGGATCGTCGGTAGAACCTTGTGTGGTTCGGTCGTGGCAAACACGAAAATCACGTGTTGCGGCGGTTCCTCCAGGGTTTTCAGCAGGGCGTTGAAAGCCTGCTGGGTGAGCATGTGGACCTCATCGATGATATAGACCTTGTAACGCCCTCGGACAGGGGCGAACCGGACGTTGTCCCGAAGCTCCCGCACTTGATCGACGCTGTTATTGCTCGCGCCGTCGATCTCGAGGACATCCAAGCTGATACCTAACGCGATTTCCCGGCAAGAATCGCAAACGCCGCACGGGGTCGGGGTAGGGCCGTGTACGCAATTCAGTGCTTTTGCCAAGATCCTGGCCGTCGAGGTCTTTCCCGTCCCTCTCGGACCAACAAACAAATAAGCGTGGGCCAGTCGACGCTGTTGGATCGCGTTCTTCAAAGTCTGCACCACATGGTCTTGACCCAAAACATCGTCAAAGATCTGTGGCCGATATTTGCGCGCAAAAACCTGATAACTCACGCTGGCAAGTTAAGCTAAAATGGCGTGGTAAGCCAAGCCGGAGTGGGGGGCGAAAAGGGGTGGCGTGAGAGTAAGCGGTAAGCGGTAAGCAGTAAGCAGTATCGGAGCTAGGGGGGTCGCCACCCGTGGAGCGCTGCCTCGCTTGCGAGGCCGTGGTGAGCAAGGGACCTGGCAAACGCGTACCTTGGTGTCGGCAGGCGCTCTGTATCGCACAACGTAGGCCTATCACCCGAAAGAGCGTGGGCCGACGATCCGCATGTCACCTTATGAGCCTTGCTCACGACGGCCTCGCAAGCGAGGCAACGCTCCACGGGTGGCGGCCCCCTGCTCGCTCCCAAACCGCTTACTGCTTACTGCTTACTTCTTACTTCTTACTTCTTACTTTCGCGCCACCTCACGGCGCTCACCACCCCAATTCTGGCTTTCCTTTTCCCGGCGAATGCTGATCATTTGTCGCATGCTCCCCACGGTCTTTCGTCTTTTGGCCTGGTTTATTGTTTTCTTGGGAGCCACCTTTTGTTGGATTGTCTTGATCGAGCATGGGCCGGATGACTTCGCTGAGGGGTGTAAGATTGAGGCCGCGAATTTCAAAGCGATTGTGACTCGTCTGGTTACCCCGCACTCAACAATTCAAGGTTTTAGGTTATAAGTTTCAGGTTGTGCGGATTGTTTGTTTGAGCGCTGAGGCGGCCGACATCTGCTTTCGGCTAGGAGCCGAGGGGGATGTGGTCGGTGTCTCCTCCTTTGCTCCAAAGAAGCCCGAAAAACCGATCGTCTCCGGGTTTTCACGGGGCAACATCGAAAACATCATTCGAGTGGATCCTGAGCTGGTGATCACGTTTTCCGATGTTCAGGCTGGTTTAGCGGAGGATCTGATCCGGGCTGGGGTACCGGTATTAGCATTGAATCATTTCACGGTAGCTGGAGTAGCGGACTCAGTTCGGTTATTGGGCCGAGTGCTCGGCCGGGTAGAGGCAGGTAAACAGCTGGCGGACCGATTCCTTACAGAACTGCTGGAGCGGACCTATTCTCCGGCGATCCGGCCCCGGATTTATTTCGAGGAATGGGACCGGCCGATGATTTCGGGAATCCCCTGGATTTCGGAAATCATCCACATGGCAGGCGGCAACGATATTTTTGCCGGCCGTTCGGCAAAGAAAGCTGAGCAACGGACTGTAGAGATAAGAGACGTGGTGGCGGCGAACCCACAGATTATCTTGGCTAGCTGGTGTGGCAAACCGGTCGACATCGACTCGATCCGCGCTCGAGAGGGATTTGAGGCGATCGATGCCGTGCGCGATGGCCACATTTATGAGTTAGCGCCGGAGATCATCTTGCAAGCGGGTCCCAGTTTGGTCTCAGGGTTGGAGGCGATCGGAGCGATTGTTCGGGCGTGGGAGGGATCGCGTCCTCGTCCGGCAGCTGCCGGATCGTTCGCGGAGCCGACCGCCCTTTGATATCGCGGATTTACATACGTTCACAGGGGAGGAACATCTTCGCGGCGCGCGAGGACGCGCGCCCTCCCAGTCAGGGCGTTATCCCCGTTTCGCCCATTCGCCCCCTGGCTTTCTTTGGTGGGGCGAGGTTCCCGCAGAATGTTGCGATTTCGCGGAGGATTAGATTTTGAGCGGGCAACATTGCGGCTAGGTCGGTAAGCGCGCCGAGCCGCGGTCCAGCGCTGGGCCCGGCTCGGCGCGCTTATCCCCATAGCCAGACGCCTTGTTGCCGCGAGCTTAATCTCTCCGCCAAGCCCGCAAGGTCGTTCGGGAGCCTCGCCCCACCAAATTGCTTCGCCCATCGCTCCGCTCCCGGCGCTGTCGGCGTTGTCATTGACGCTATTCAAGTCCATCGGTAATTTTCAGGCGTGCCGAAGTTGGTCATACCGCGCAAGGCTGTCTATCGTCTGTCGCTTTACTATCGGGTATTGGAACGCCTCAATCAGAACCGAATTGAGACAGTTTCGTCGGACGCGTTAGCGAAAGCAGCCGGTGTGAAGCCGACTCAACTCCGCAAAGATCTGACCTATTTCGGCCAATTCGGGACTCGTGGACTGGGTTATAAGGTCGATTCTTTGCTGGCGAAGCTTACCGGCGTCTTAAGAACCACCCGGTTTCAACCGGTGATCCTCGTCGGGGCCGGGAACCTTGGTTCCGCTTTGTTGCGCTATGACGGGTTCGCCAAGGAGGGGTTCGAAATCGTAGCCGCTTTTGATAGCCGGCCCGAGGGAGTAAAAACCGATAATTGCAAGGTGCCGATTCAGCCCGTCGAACAAATGAAAGAGTTCGTCCGGGAACACAGTATCAAATTAGCGATTTTAGCGGTCCCAGGGGTTGCGGCACAAGAGGTGACCAATCAGCTGGTGGAAGCGGGGATACAAGCTATTCTGAACTTCTCGCCGTTGATCTTGCAGGTTCCGCCGCATGTGGTGGTCAACAACGTGAACCTGGCGATCGAGTTGGAAAATCTCACGTACTTTATTACTTAGATTGGACTTTGTGGGGTGGTAGAGGGGTGGGCGTGCGTTTCGCAATCTGGGTGGTGGCGGAGGCGAAACGGCGAATGGGCGACACGGCGATGGGGCGATTTCGCCGGCGCGCCCATTCGCCGAGTCGCCGTTTCGCCCCTTCGCGGCATCGGAGCTGCACGCTAATAACGTTCGGGCAGGAGCGTTACACCCCTAATCGCGGTCCCGTGTGGCCGAGAATTTTCACCGTTTGATTGAGCTGATCGATCTTTAAAGGCTTCTTCAAAACGGTGACTGGGCTAATCTGCAAGATGCGATCAAGAACCTCGGAATCCGGATACCCAGTGATCACAATCACATTAAGGTCGGGATCAATCTGCTTGGCGTTCCGATAAACTTGGTCTCCTGGTGCATCAGGAAGCTGGAGGTCCAAGAACATCAGATCAAATTTCTGTTTTTTCAGGCTGGCAATCGCGTCCTTGGCTGTGCCGACCACGACCCGGCTAAACCCAACTTTCTTCAGGAAATTTCGGAATAGCTCTTGTAACCCGGGATCGTCGTCCACCACGAGAACGGTGGGTTGTCCCTGCTTATCCTGGTGCAAGATATCGCGATCCAGCGACGATTTCTTAATCCGCCATCGTCCTCCGATCTGAATTGCCGGGATCTGACCTCGCTGGACCAAGTAGTAAACGGTTGGGAGAGGGATTCTTAGGTATTCCGCTGTTTCTTTAACCGTCAGCAGATTATGGTTCGGGGGCTCGCTCACAAATATCGGCTTAGCAGATCCAGTTGAATTTGAATGTAGGATTGTTATGAGATTACGACAGGTTCGTCAATAGAACGTTTTTTGGCCGCGATACAGGCGGACTCGCCCTGAAGCTCGTCCGCATGACAAATGACAGATGACGGATGACAAATGTCAGAGATAGACTGCAGGTGACCGAAGGATCTCCGAATCTGTGATTTGTCATCTGTCATTTGCCATTTCTAGTGAGCCTAAGGCGAATTCGGAAAACAGGACGCTAAACTAATGCAAAATCGTATCGAAAAAGATTCCATGGGCACGATGGAGGTGCCGGGTGATGCGCTGTATGGCGCTACCACCCAAAGGGCGGTGCTTAATTTTCCTATTAGTGGTTACCGATTTAGCCGGCCATTTATTCGCGCACTCGGCTTAGTGAAATGGTCAGCGGCACTCGCTAATCGAGATCTCGGTAAGCTGGAAGAGAACCGAGCTCAGCTCATTGCCCAGGCTGCGGAAGAAGTGATCGATGGGCGTTGGGACGCTCAGTTTCCCATCGACATTTTCCAGACTGGGTCCGGCACCAGCACCAACATGAACGCCAACGAGGTGATCGCCAACCGGTGCAGCCTAATGGCCGGTAAACCGATCGGTTCGAAAGAGCCGGTTCATCCCAATGATCACGTCAATATGAGCCAGTCGAGCAACGACGTGATCCCGACCTCCATTCATATCGCGGTGGCGGAATCGATTCGGAGCGAGTTGATGCCGGCGTTGGATCATTTGCAACAAGGCTTAGAGACGAAGGCGCAAGAGTTCTGGGACGTCATCAAGATCGGGCGAACGCACTTGATGGATGCCACTCCGGTCCGGCTGGGACAAGAATTGAGCGGATACGCCAAGCAGGTCGAATACGGTAAGCTGCGCGCCGGTAACGCGATCGCCGCCGTTGAAGAACTGGCGCTGGGTGGAACCGCGGTCGGCACCGGACTCAATAGCCATCCGGAATTTGCGGGTAAAGTAATGGGGTACTTGTGGAACCGGACAGGTGTTGCCTTCAGAGAGGCAAGAAATCATTTTGAAGCGCAAGGAGCCAAAGACGGCTTGGTAGAAGCCAGCGCCCAATTACGCACGATTGCGGTCAGTCTATTCAAAATCGCGAATGATATTCGACTCTTGAGCAGCGGACCCCGATGCGGGATCGGCGAGCTGCAACTGCCGGCCACCCAACCGGGAAGCTCAATCATGCCGGGGAAAGTGAATCCGGTGATGTGTGAAGCGGTAGTTCAGGTTTGTGCCCAGGTCTTCGGTAATGACACCGCGGTGTGTTGGGGCGGCGCCACCGGACAGCTGGAGCTCAACGTGATGATGCCGATGATCGCGCACAATGTTTTAGAGAGCATCCGCTTACTGACCAACGTCATGCGCGTGTTCCAGGATAAATGTATATCCGGGATAACCGCCAACCGGGAACATTGCGAAGAATTAGTGGAACAAAGTATGGCGCTGGTAACCAGTCTAGCCCCGATAATCGGTTACGATCGTGCCGCCGAGATTGCTAAGGAGAGCGTAAAGACCGGGAAAACCGTCCGCACGCTTTGCCGGGAAAAGAAAATCTTACCCGAAGATCAATTAGCCGCGGCGTTAGATCCGGTAGAAATGACCAAGCCGGGGGGCGAGGGGGCGGCCGGCGGCTAGCCTGTGCTCGGCTTAGCCTAGCACTGTGAGAAGTGAGAGGTGAGAGGTGAGAAGTGATTGGTAACGCTCTCGCGCAGGTCACGCTGCAACCGCTTGCGTCCGTCCCATAAGTCCCATCTGTCCCATAGAGCCTGTCGCGCCGTAGGCTTGGCGGAGGCGGATCCCATTTGTGGCTGGCTCCCGGACTCTCACTTTGCGGGCGACTCGCCATCACCCAACACCCAACCACTTCTCACCTCTCACCAATCACCTCTCACTTCTCACGTGCGAGGCTAACCGAGCACAATCTCGACCGCTCGCTGAATAGCCGCAGCATGCGCTTGTACCCGTGAGCTTAACTCATATTCAGACGGCGTTTCGAAGGTAATCGTGTGGTGACTATGATTGAAGGCGAGATAGGCGGCCTCGGGCATCACTGGATATTGTTTTACCCGGATGCGACGTTTGATCGAGCCTTGGAGGGCCCTACGGCCCTCGATCTTTTTCCGGAGATCGATCGGCACGTAATAGCCGGCCGCAGTGAGTAATTCGAGGCCGATAGGACGGTCAGCCGATCCTCCCTGCCTGACTTCGTACAGATAAACTCCCTGAGCGTCATAGTCCTCATGCAAACACATGGACAGGGAAAAAGAGTAACCTTTTAACAATTCCTTCTGAGCCTTGATCTCGGGGACGTTGTCCAAGTGATAGCTACGATTAAGGTCACGGCCGTCAGCGTCGACTCGAGTGTTATGAACCAGGCCCCAAGGATTTAAACAAGGCAGAAGGAACAACGGCAAACGGCGAAGGTACTTCAGGTTCAATTCGGCCCACAGATAGAGACCTTCGGTGGAAGCGGGTTCATCGCCGTGAATCCCGGCCGAGAGATAGATTCCCTCCGTGGTTTCAAGCGCAGGGGAGCGGACACAGAGAAGTTCGTACTGGTCGGAAGTGGCGAAAGACTCGCAACCGAGCTGCGCCCTGCGCGCCAAGCTCTTCCACCGACGAGCAAGATAGAGATAATCGTGAGCGCGATGGGTTTGAAAATCGAACGTCATCCAGCGGCTAATTCTTTCAGCAACTTATCGTGGATACCGCCGAAGCCGCCATTACTAAATACCACTACCGCGTCACCAGAGCTGGCCAATGGTTTGACCCGTTTTACGATTTCATCGACGCCGGCCTCGCAAAAAGCTGGCTTACCGGCGTCTTTGATCGTCTGGATCACTTTAGCCGGGTCTAACCGCTCATTAACCGGTAGTTGATCGAGCCGGGCTACCGGCGCCATGATCACTCCGTCCGCCAGACCGAGCGCCGCTGCTAATTCAGACTGAAACACCGCCCGCCGCGTGGTGTTAGTTCTGGGTTCAAAGATGGCCCAAAGCCGGCCCTTGGGATAGCGGCAACGCAACGCAAGCAGGGTCTCTTTAATCGCGGTTGGATGATGCCCGAAATCGTCGATAACCTTGATTCCGTTTACTTCTCCACGCACGTCCTGCCTCCTGGCCACCCCGCTGAAACTCCTGACGGCTTTTTGAATGACCTCCGTTGGAATCCCGTAAGTCCGCGCAACCGAGATCGCCATCGTAGCATTACGGACGTTGAATGCACCCAACAGTTGCATTTCAAACCTGTCAGCGCCCAGCGTGAAAGCCGAGCCGTACTCATGATATTCAACGTTTGTTATCCGAATGTTAGCCGATTCCGCCAACCCAACGGTATAGACAGGAGCGAATGAATGATCGGTAACCGCGGCGCAGCGCGGGTCATCCCCGTTGATGAAAATCCGGCCGCTGTGCGGGACTATGTTTACCAGACGTCGGAAGCTGACCAGGATCTCCTCTAAGTTCTGAAAGATGTCTGCGTGATCGAACTCGACGTTATTGATTACTAACGTTTGAGGTAAGTAATGCAAAAACTTTGAGCGCTTGTCGAAAAAGGCGGTGTCGTATTCGTCACCTTCAATCACGAAATAGGGAGAATCAGGGAACGCCGCGCCCTGTCCCAAGTCCTTCGCGATCCCACCGATTAGGAAACCTGGATCCAAATCAGCCGTCCGAAAAATCCAGGTTAGTAACGAAGTCGTGGTCGTTTTCCCGTGGGTTCCGGTGACCACAACGTTTTGTTTTCCCTGCAAAAAGAATTCTTTTAGCGTCTCCGGAAGTGACCGGTACAAAAGGTTCCGATCTAGGACCGCTTCCAGTTCCGGGTTCCCTCTCGAGATCGCATTACCGATTATCACTAAGTCGACATCGGGAGGCAGATTCTCCGGACGAAACCCGCTGGCAATTGGGATCTCCTTTGTGGCCAGGAAGGTTGACATTGGAGGATAGACATTGTCGTCGGAGCCGGAGACAACGTACCCACGATCACGGATGGCGGCAGCGACCGCTCCCATAGCGGTTCCGCAGATACCAATAAAATGAATTCGCCGGACAGGTTTCAGCATTAAATACAAAGTGCCTGATAGTTACGTGCCTGCAGATCGGACCCCGACACTATGCCGAAGGTCGGCGGAAGCGAAAGGGGAAAAAGGGGAGCTGGTAGGGCGAGGCTCCCGAACGACCTTAATAGGTTCGCGGAGCGACCGACGCGCTCTGACCGGACGATCCTTCTATACCGTTAAGCCTGCCGAGCCGGGATCCGCGCAAACCACGGCTCGGCGGGCGCATTGGCCTAGCAGCACCACGTGCATCGGTAAGTTTATTCCTTCGCGAACCGTCAAAGGTCATTCGGGAGCCTCGCCCTAACAGCGTAAATTAATTACTTTGGCTCCAGCATCTCAATTAATGCCTGATCGCCGTTGAGCAGGTAAAACGCGACGAAGGTCATCGATTCTGAGTTGGAGGCATTTCCGAAATTCGCAATGATGGCGCCCGCAGGCTCATGGAAGGCAGACCCGGCAGGTAGAATTTGCTCGCGTTCACCCTCGATCTGGTAGGTGGCGGTTCCTTCTACGATATATCCTAATACGGCGCAGGGGTGCAGATGACGCCCCGACTGTTGTCCCGGTTGCAACCGGATTTCACGCACATCCGCCGAAGTGAAAACGCCGTTTTTGAAAACCGCTTTCAGAAGTTCTTTTCGTTCAATCGGTGGTTGGCTCATGGGACGAAAATAGCAAATAGCAGATGTCGCTTTACGTGGTTCATCATTTTTGTTCTTCTCCAAGGGCTGTGACGCGAGAAGCCAGCCTCCGAATTGGAAAATCTTCTGGGATGGGTCGCCTTTGAGATAGTTGCCGGAGTTGCCGGCATTGCTCTTTTGAATCAACTCGGTCAGGGGCGTTTCGGTCTGCCCTGGCTAGGGCTCGTTGTCGGTGTTCATTTCTTTGGCATGGGCGCCGCTTTTCATACGTCGATCCATCATTGGGTGGGGGCCGCCATGTGTTTGGTGGCCCTCGTTTCACTGATTTGGTTGCCGTCAAAGCAAGCTGGCGCCGGCACGGTTAGGGTTTCTGACTTGGTAGCGGGGATAGGTTGTGCGGTGACTCTTTGGGGTTTCGTTCTGATCAGTTCTCGAAGTGGAGCTAGGAGGTAGAAGGGGTACGCGGGGAATAACCCAGCGCGATGCATCTGCCCTAACGGCTTCGGTTCATTGTGGACCCAGGCCAGGTATAACTGCAAACCCCTGGGTCGTTCCCGGGAGCCGCCTGTTTTCACACGTTCCGGTTGGGCTACCGCTGAGCCAAATATCGCGGGACCGGCTGAGGTACGCGCTAAAGCGGCTCCCCTCCAGACGTTGGGCGACAATACGCCGCATCGACGTGCCGGCCTCTTCCGAGGACGAGGACGACGACGAGGACGAGAACGATTCCTGCAGGTCAGCCTCTCCTAGCTCCTCCACTGCTTACTGCTTACTGCTTACTGATTACCGCTTGCGGCTGACCCGTCCCCGGTCTCCTTTCTCCCCATGGACCCCTATCAAAAGCTTTTGGAACGGTTTAAGGAGGCACGCCTACTCACTTCGACCTCATCGATCCTCAATTGGGACGAAGAGACGTACTTACCGAAAAAAGGCGTTCGATATCGAGCGGAGCAGCTCAGTTATTTAGCTTCCAAAGCCCATGTGCTTAGCACGGCTCCGGAGGTGGGGGAATGGCTGAGTGCGTGCGAACAGGCCGGTTATCCTAAGGACTCGGATGAGGAGGCCAATGTTTATAATTGGCGGCATGATTACGATTTAGCCACTAAGTTGCCGGTTAGTTTCGTTGAAGACTTCGAACGGTCCGCCGCTCTGGCCCGGGAAGCGTGGAAAGAGGCTCGTCTGGCCGGCAATTTCGCCGGGTTCCAACCGCACTTGCAGAAGATGGTGGATCTGAACAAACAGAAGGCCGACCTGTTCGGCTATAAAGCGTCCCCGTACGACGCTTTGTTGGACCAGTTCGAGGCGGGTGCGACGGTCAGTTACATCCGGCCGCTGTTCGCGGAATTGAAATCGGCTCTGGTGGACCTGGTCCGAGCGATCGGCTCAGAAGCTTCTGACCATGAGCCACTTGCTGGCCATTACCCTGTCGCTGAGCAACAAGCGTTTAACCAACTGATTTCGTCGGCGCTTGGTTACGATTTTGATGGTGGCCGGATCGATACCACCACTCATCCTTTTGCCACGACGCTAGGGCCGGACGATCAGAGAATCACGACCCGGTACAATGAAAATCTGTTCCAGATGTCGCTTTACGGGATCATGCATGAGACCGGGCACGCTCTTTACGAGCAAGGACTACCGAAGGAAGCTTTTGGAACCCCTTTAGGAAGTGCGGTGTCGCTCGGTATCCATGAATCCCAATCGCGGCTTTGGGAAAATCACGTGGGCCGCAGCGCTTCCTTTTGGGACCGTTGGTATCCGGAAGCGGTCCGTTGTTTAACGGATCTGAAGCGATTCGACCCAGCAACGGTTATACGAGGAGTACAACAAGTCCGTCCGTCGCTTATCCGAGTGGAAGCGGACGAAGTCACTTACGACCTCCATATCCTCTTACGGTTTGAGATCGAAGTCGGTCTGATTGAAGGGACCATCGCCGTACCCGATCTGCCGGCGCTTTGGAACGAACGCTTCGCCGAGTTTTTTGGGATCAAGGTCCCGAACGATCGAGTCGGCGTACTGCAAGATATCCATTGGAGCATGGGCATGCTCGGTTATTTCCCGACGTACACCTTGGGAAATCTCAATGCCGCCCAATTGATGAATCGTGCTTCCACCGATATCGCCGGATTGAACGATGCGTTGGTCCGCGGTGAATACCGTCCATTGTTGGATTGGCTCCGGAACAATGTCCACCGGTATGGCCGCCGTTATTTGCCGAATGACCTGATGACCCGCGCCACCGGTGAACCGACCAAAGCGAAGTACCGGATTGAGTATTTGCGGGCGAAGTACGGCGGCGCTTCGCGGTGAGAAGTGATTGGTGATTGGTGAGAGGTGATTGGTAGGGCCGAGGAGGAGGCGCGAAGCGTTTAGCGCTCACAAGGCGCTTCGTTCTCCCGACTTCGCTGGCGAACAGGGGTTGCAGCTTACAGACAACAAGCTACGACGGGCAGGCTGTCCTCGTCGTCGTCCTTCCGACTTCGCCAACGTCCCGGTTGTGGAGCGCGCCTCGCTTGCGAGGCCGACTTCGAGCGGTTGGCAACATAGTCCATGGGCTTCGTCGGACAAGCTGTCCTCGAATCCGGCCACGCGGAGTGATGCCCACCCGCATCGCTACGCGAAGCGTTGCGGGTGGGGAGTGTGGGAGTGTTGCCGGGAGGGATCGCGTCCTCGCGATCCGTTGTGATAGAAACCGCGAACGTGTTTTGATCGCGGGTGGGTGGCAGGTCCTCGCGGCGCGCGGGGACGCGCGCCCTCCCCGAAAAGCATCCGCCTTGGCGGATTGGAGATGCTGAAGGCGCGACAGAAAATCGGCCACCGAGTTCAAGGAGCAGACGGCGTCAAGCGTCTGCGAGTGCCGCGCCGGAGGATGATAGATCCCTGACCTCAGGATTCTTGAACTCCTCGAACTCCTTGAACTCCTTTTTTGAACAGTTGTTGCCCCGAGCGAAGTAAAGTATCCTGCACAGCTGTGTACCGCCGCATCGGAGTCGCCACCACTTTTTCCCCGCGTTTCCTAGCTGTTTTAGCAGAAGCAGCCAGGATCAGTCGATTATTCGATAGCCCGTTGCATCTCATTCATGCAGCGGAAGAAACGCCGGAGAAATTGTCCCGATTCAAAGCGGCGCTGCAAGTGCTGGACTTGCCTTCCGGGTCACCAATCCATTTCGAAAGTGGGGAAGCGTCCGAAGCAATTTTACGGGTTCAAAGCGAAAATCAGATTGATTTGCTGATTGCGGGTGCACTGGAACATGAAAGTTTACACCGGAATTTTACCGGTGATGTTGCCCGCAAGTTGCTGGTTCAGGCGCCCTGCGATCTCTTGCTCTTTGTGGCGCCTGAGGAACAAGCCGTACAACCGGCACAGATCTTTGTTGCCATCCCGGATTTTAGTCCGTTCAGCCGGGAGACATTTCTTCGGAGTACAGAGTTTGCCGAGAAAATCGGGGCCCAAGAAGTGACTCTCCTGCATGTACAGAGCACGTTCGCCGAAGCTAAGGAGAAAGCGCTCGGGAACGAACTCCCGGCGGTAGAAGATGCGTTGACTGAATGGATAGGCGACCGGCAAACCGGCGTGAGCCTGGATAGCCGTTCGGTGCGCGGTAACACCGGGTTTACCGCCTGCGAATTCATCCAATCGAGCGAAGCGAACCTGCTGGTTTTACCGTCTCATGTCGGTCACCCAAACCTACCGGTATTCGCTCCGGTCCTGGACTGGATTATTCAGGTTATCCCGACCAATCTCTGGGTGATGCGCCAGGTCGGCGCCGCCGTCTCGGTGTAACCGAATCGTCCTCCCGCCTCCGCCAAGCCTACCGCGCGGCAGGCCGTGCTCGTGCTTCCGACTTCGCCAGCGTCCAGGTTGTGGAGCGCGCCTCGCTTGCGAGGCCGACCTCGAGCGGATGGCAACCTAGACCATGGGCTTCGTCGGACAGGCTGTGCTCGAAAAGCGCCACGAAGCCCAAGATAAAATCTCGCGCCGAGTACGCAAAGGACGCCAAGACGCAGAATTACAGAGACACAGAGAACACGGAGGTTGGAGACAGAGGTTAGGTAAAAGTTGAGCTGGGACGGCGCCGCATCCCCGGTCTCCACTCCTTTGGGGACACTAAACTGAAAATTTTCACAGCAAAGGTCTCAAAGGCCACAAAGATCGAATTTTAAACAGGGGCTAACAGAGGTAACGGGGTAGCTGGAATCGAGATTTGCCCGATAGCAGATCGTCTACCTTTGTTACCGTTCGGCTGAGCTCAGGTCGAAGCCTCCCTTTCCTCCTGTTCAAGGTGTCCGATCTTTGAGACCTTTGCTGTGAAAATTTAGGTTTGCCGAGTCCCGTGTACTGGAGGTCGGAGAATCCGGTAAAGCCCACGATCAAATCCAAGCAAGGTCTTCTCCAAACTCTGTGTTCTCTGTGTCTCTGTGGTGAATTTTTTTTGACGGGGTTTCTCACCGACCCTATTGTCAAAACCTGCCGCATCCGTAGCTCAACTGGATAGAGCGTTGGCCTCCGGAGCCAAAGGTTGTGGGTTCGAGCCCCGCCGGATGCAGTGACAACGCCGTCAGCGCCGGGAAGATGATGTAGGGATATAGCGGTGGTCGCCCTTGCTTGGCGACAAGGCCATGAAAAAGCAAGCACGCAATCACATCAACCGCAAGCTGAGTGAGTCCGACGGAGCGCCCGCCCAGCCCACCGGCGCAGTCTCGGGAGAGTTTGACACCGACATGCTCGACTACGACGGAGGAAGGCAGGTCACGGTGTACGTTCCACCGGACCCACCCGAAGCAATCGTCTTCGCCGGTGACGGTCAGGAAATCTCGAAGTGGGGCCGGTTGCTCGAGAAGGCCAACGTACCGTCCACAATGATCGTCGGTGTACATGGGGTGACTGATCAGACGCTTCGGCTCCATGAGTACTCACCGGGCTTTGAGCCGGACCGGTTCGCGGCACATGAGAAGTTCTTCGTCGAGGACGTTCGCCGATGGACGGAGTCGCGGTTTGGCGTGGCGCTGCCCGCTGAACGTATCGCAGTGTTCGGCGTCTCGGCGGGTGGAGAGCTGGCCCTCGCTCTTGGGATTCGGCATCCACATGTCTACGGTGCGGTCTTGTGCGCCTCGCCTGGCGGCGGTTACAAGCCGCCTGGCATTATGCCGAGTCCGCTTCCGCGCACATACTTTGTCGCTGGCACACAGGAGCCGTTCTTCCTGGAGAATGCAAGGAGGTGGGCGAAGGCGCTGAGCGATGCAGATGCGGATGTCGTCATGAATGAGCGAACTGGGTCGCACGGTGGCGCATTCTGGCGAGAAGAGTTCCCGCTGATGGTGGCGTGGGCATTCGGTAATCACAACGAGGGTCGCGTCTAAATCGGGGCTGTTGCCCAATAGCGCCTAATTAGTATGAGAATTTTGGGTTAGTAATTGGAAGGTTTGGCGAAGGGTTAGCTTGGCAAGAAGGAGGTTGAAATCGGGTGAAGGAGCCGGGTGAGCCAGCGGAGCAACTGAGTAAGGCGATAGGCTAGCGCAGGGTTGGTTTGGGAGAGATGCCTGAGGAGTTTTCTCAGGTTCTGTACCGTAGCAATGAGTAAGTCTTGGATAGCTTGCTTCCAAAGTCCACGCCAACGAGAACGCTTGAGCCCATGACGATTGGCGGCGTCGGCAAAGCTCCTTTCCATGAGATGTTGGCGGCGTTTAAGGTCGGCTTTAGCAGCCTTGGAGTTAGCAATTTTGCGAGCCTTTTCTAACCAGGCTTGATCCCGATGGCGGTGAATGGTGCGTCCGGTGCGGGAACGAGTGCACAAGGCGCGCAGCTTGCACACTAAACAGGTCCCCTTGGCGGTGACATATTCCCAGGTCAAGCGCTTGGGGTGTAAGCGCCTGGCTTTCATGATCTGCTTGGCGGGACAGAGGTAGGTATTAGTCTGTGCATCGTATCTAAAATGCTCGTCGGAATAAATGCCCTCGCTTCGTCCCTTACCTCGGATCGACTCCCCCAGCAGCTTCACATGGGCTTTAATCCCCGCTTTTTGACAGCTAATCAGGTTGCTGACGCTGCCGTAACGCGCATCAGCAATCACAGTTCGCACTGCTTGATCGGTAGTATCTTCATGAGCTTCAATGAGCCTCAACAGTTGCGAGGCTTCGTCGACCGCACCGGTGGTGGTCTCTACGGCGGTGATGATCTCATGGGCATCGTCGACTACTCGATGAGTCTTATAGCGTAAGCGGCTCTTTAGGCCGGCGTGTCGAACTAGAGTCGCATCCGGGTCGGTCGTACTGCGGAACTGGCGATTGGTTTTGGAGTATTGGCCAATGGCAGAACCGCCGCTGCCGCTGTCCCCTGATGGCGGATCTTGGTCTTGGTCGGGTTCATCGAGCTTTTGCACTTGCTCTTTGGCAGTTTGCTCGATGGCATTGAGCGTCTCCGCAGACAGGGGCTTAACTGAACCCAGATTGGCATCGGCCTCCACTAGGCTCGCATCCACGTGGATCTTACGGCCTTCTACCAGACCAGCCTCCACGCACTGCTGCACTACCCGGCTAAATAGCGAGACAAACACTTCTTTACCCCAGCGCTTGCGCGCCTTGCTCAACACACTGTGGTCGGGAATCTGATCGTCTAGCCCATAGCCAAGAAACCAAAGGTAATCCAGCCGTTCAGGGATGATGCGCATCAGCTCCCGCTCGCTCTTGATATCATCCAAGAATAACAACAACATCATCCGGACAATCACTTCGGGCGGAACCGACTTGTTGCCTCTTCGCCCATAAGTGTGCGCTACCTCCTTACGCACAAAACTCAAATCTAACGCCGCCCTGATCCGCCGCAGTGGATGATCGTCCCGCACCCGCTTATCTAAATTGACCCGATAGCTCCAGATCGGAACCTGCGAGTCTTCTTCGTCCATCATGGGAACAATACACTATCAAATCTGTAACCAGCAAAGCAATACTATAATGGTTATTAATTGGGCAACACGCCCTAAATCTTCAACACATTAACAAGCCTTACAGCGGCCTGGCAAAGGGTCGCTGACTTCAAGTCTCACATCTTGACGGGTAATGCGGACCCGCCGGATGCATATACAACGCCGTCAGCACCGTCAGCGCGTCAGGCGGCTGCCGGACCGGCAACGGACGCAGGCGCAAAGACTTCTAGTCTTCCGGAACGAGCTGGACTCCGTAGAAGGTGCTGCCACCGTTGAGCGTGGCGCTTGCCGGGATCACCCCGTTGGCGTTGATCCCTGAGGTATAAGCAACGTGGTATCCGTCCGTGGAACTGTGCAGCTTATCTAAAATGTACCAATGACCGTCCTGACAAAGGTAACCATTCGCAGTGGCGTAGTCGTTATCTTTGCCCGCAGGGCCAAAAGGGGTCAGTCAACAATTTCTGACAGTTTGACTTCGTGTTCGTACTCGGCGAGCAAGTTGATCCGGCCGAGGTCAGGTTCTCAGCATTTCAGAATCGGCATTGTCGCCTAAAACGCCGGCGCCCCGATCAGTTAATCGGGATCCGACGGATTCTGTCAGAATTTGTTGACTGACCCATTGGTCAACCAGGTGTCGGTTGTCATCGTCTTCTCCAAAGCTGGAACAATCTCAGCAACGGTTCACACTAACCTTCTTCGTGGATCAAAGCCGTCTGCCTTTGAGCGAGCGGATTTCAGTGCTGGCGGCGGCACTTCTATCATGGCACCGCAAATCAGATGGACCGTCTTGTTAGTAGGTAACGCTGTCGGGAGGCGTGCGGCAGCTAGGTTTTCACGATGACAGCGCTCTGGCCGGTGGCTCTAGGAACGACCGCAGGCTACGGCACGATAGGCGGGACCTCGACAAAAAGAAAATCCCTAGCGACTTTGTGGGGCCAGGGAGGGGGTTTCTGTAGCGGCTGACCGACTACAAATTCCACGCACCACCTATCTCGTCAGGCTCTTACTGACAAATGTACCGGACGGGCCATAGTGATTTGCCCACCCTCAATTAAGATAGCACGAACGGGTCTATAACTGTTTCGAACTCTCCGCATTCATTTAATCGAGCAACACAATCGAAATTGCCTGAACAGAAATCCTTTAAAGCATCGACGGCTAATTCTCGAAATGGGCCACAGTATTTTTTCACGAAAGAGTCGGATATGTCCCAAAACAGTACGACTCGTTCGTCAATGTGTTCTTTATAGTAAATTCGCGCATCATCACCTGAATAGGTGTTCGATGTGCCTTGGCGTGATGGTGTCGACATCACCAGCCAGACCATCTTGGAGCGGCGAGCATTGTTAGAACGCATCATAAGGCCGGGGCCTGGAATCCAGCTTGGCACTTATGTCCAGAATGAAGGAAAAGCGCTGTTTCAACTGGTTAAAGAGAAGGGGATGGAAGGTATAATTGCCAAACGAAAAGAAAGCATTTACCGCCCAGGGAAGCGAAGCCCCGATTGGCTTAAGATCAAAGCTCGGTTACAACAGGAATTCGTTGTCGGTGGATTTACAGCACCCAAAGGCAGCCGAAAGCATCTAGGCGCGGTCGTTATCGGCGCTTACACTGGAGGAAAGCTCCGGCATTATGGCTATGCTGGCTCCGGCTTCAGCGAAAAGGGATTGAAGGAAGCCGTTGAGCGAATGAACCCCTACTTCACTGATAAGTCTCCATTCGTAAATCCTCCAAACATCAAAGAGAAAATCCAATGGGTGCAGCCCAAGCTTGTTTGTGAAATTGAGTACGCAGAATTGACGGATGATGAGCAGTTGCGACAGACAACGTTCTTGGGCTGGCGGGACGATAAGAAGCCTAAAGAGGTAGTGCTGGAACGCCCGTAATCGCTTTTAGTGCTGAGTGACAGCGCCAGCCGAAGTCTGCCTCCTTACCGAATACCGACCGTGCGGCCGTTGCCAGCTTCCCCAGGCCTGTCACGCCACTCGCATCACAGACCCAGTGAGCAGATTACGATCATGTTCGCGGCTCCCTACAGTTAATCGCTTAAACGAATGCCTGCTTCCTGAACTTCTTGGTATGGCAATAGCCACATTAGGGACTCGTCGTGAAGGTCGACCACATCAATCCGATTATTGAACGAGTCGCGAAAAGCGCACCGAAATCCGGGAATTAGAGTGAGACAAAAGGGGGCAGTCAACAATTTCTGACAGTTTGACTTCGTGTTCGTACTCAGCGAGCAAGTTGATCCGGCCGAGGTCGGGTTCTGTCAGAAATTGTTGACTGACCCCTTTCGCTTTCTGCAGTTTCTGCGTATTGAAACGTTTGACGATTACCAGGCGGGGAATGGTGTTGTGCAGGTTCTGTTTCGGAATGCTGACGAGGAAAATCCTTATATCGTGACGATCAACACCACAAGAGGAACGCAAACGAGCGTTGCCTCACGTATCCAAGGCGAGCTTTCCGAAGGGAGTAATGATTCGATTTTGATCAAGCCAAATATGATGCCTATGTGACCGGTAGTATCTTCTAGCTGCCGTCTTTCTTGATCAATTTCCCGGCGACGTAACCGAACGCTAGCACCGGATACAACTGCGCTCTTAAACGATTCTAGAGCGTTGGTGAGCTCGTCTAGGGGAACGTGTGAAAACGAGTGACGACTTCGCCCACTTACAGCACCAGCCTTGGCTTCGGATCAAAAGCGAAGGCATTTGCGTACCTATCGACTGATGCCAACCACACTTTCCTGCGCTCCCCGGCCCATTGCAGGTTGTTGGCTATCTGAATTGCCAAACCTAAGATATCGACCGCTGGCCTACCGCTAGTGCCGATACTGTAGGGTAAGGCTTTGAATTCTCCGCTCGTCACTCCACTAGAATAGCCCAAGCCTCGATCTTTAGCTAAGGACTTTGCGATTTGAATGTTCGCTCACGGAATTAAAAATCAAAGGGTACTGAACTAGCTGGTCCAGCATCTCTTTGGAGACTTCTAAAAATCGAGGCTCTCAAATACCTTTCTCCGTAGCTCTTCGTTGAGCCGATCCAGGTCGTCACGCTGGCCTTCAAAGATTAGCTGCATCAACGTCTTAGGTTCTGCCGTTACCGGCAGCCGATGTCTTCAAGTTCGACGTGAACCAGAGTGATTTCACGCAAGGGTTTGTCGCGTGCGTCTGTGATCGTGCTGGCCAAGTGGATTAAAAACCCAATCTGGAATTCAGCGCCTAATCGACGACCGGCTGCGATCTTTGGGTGATGCGTGCCGGGTTTTCCCTTTATCGTTACGTAATACCTGTAATTGCCGTCTGTTTTGCCGTCATTAGCACGCTATGGCTAGGGCCAGCGCTAAAGTATAGTTCCGCTATCTTCTTTTGCTCCGTGATGTTGAGCAGCTGGTATGGTGGGCTTTTGCCTGGTCTTTTTGCCGCCGTGCTATCATGGCTCGCTCTGGATTATTATTTCATCCCACCGATTGGTTCCCTTGCCATGAAGCCGGAGGAAGTGCCTACGATGATCATCTTTGGCGCTGCGGCTTGTTTCATCAGTTGGCTAAATAGCGGTGCCAGGAGGGTGAGAGAGCCGCTTCGACAGGACCGAGAAATTGAATCCGGCCTGCTGGGTATTGTGGTAAAATTCACCCTAGCTGTCTTACTATCAGTGGCATCCTGCGCCGCAGCCGTCACGACATCGATTCGATCCGACTTCTGGCTGACTATTAGTTTCGCCAGCTGTTGCTCAGCCGTCTTTTTAATCATTTTGGCATCCCGAGATTTGCTCTAGCTGTTTCTTGATGAGGCTGCGGTCTCGATCAATCAAGCCAGTCCCCCCGGATTTTCGCTTTAGGAAATCATTGATGTTAGCCACGCTCTCCTTCCGGCCAAAGCGCTGTGGTGTCATGAGCAGAAACGCAACATCCTGAAACGATGTTTGCAGCCCAGAGTGCTCGAAAGGTCGGGTTGCGTAATGCAAACCAAGTTGACGTTCTAATCATAGAAACAGCTCAGACGCTTTTAAAGTCAATCCCTTTACCTCAGTCATGAGAGGGCGTTTGAAAAGTCTTAAGCTGGGCAGGCTTTTTTGGGGTCAGATCATTCCTTACCGAGATCCAGAATTAGAGTGCTATGGCGATGCTAGCTTTGGTTTTGGGGCAAGGTCAACTTGAGCCTATGAGTACATTGGAGGCGCAACGGTATGAGTGGACGGTTCCCTGTCGTCTTTCTGGTCGATGTGGACAATACCTTGCTCGATAACGACCACATTCAAAACAACCTTTGGGAGCATCTCGAACGCGAGTTCGGCGCAGCTTGTCGGGACCGTTACTGCGTCAACAGCATCAAACTAGCGCATAGTGAGCCATCCCCAGCTCATTCATCGCGAATTCTTAGTCGACCCGTGGCACTTCAAGCCTGCCTTTCGTACTCTGAAAACCGGGAACGGCGACGACAGGCAACCCGAAGATGTTGTCCATCGTTGGATTCGATACACGATGGGGCTTGGCCAATTGTAGTGCCTTGGTGCCTAAAATAGCGTCCCTCCGCCATCGGGCTCTAGAGTCAGCGCTATCTTAGTGTGCCCAAATCATCGCGCTTGCATGCATCGCAAACATGTCGGCAAACTTCTTGGCGTGCGCGTCATCGGTAATGCCGTGGTTCTTGGCAGCCAGAAGTTACTGCTGGCGGCAGCACCGAACCGTTTCGGCGTACCACGGACAACGCGGATAGCTCCAAAGCAGGAACTAGGGCGATAAATTCACGGTTACACCGCAACAGATGCTTGACCACTTAGTGCGCGATCGCCAGCGAACCGAGGAAAAGCTAGCTATTCAGCGGCAAATAAACACTGAGAGAAAGCGAGCGCTTAAAGCGCGGATTGAACTGGCTGCGGCTAAGAAAGAAAGTTTGTTCTCAACCAAGTTTTCGTCTCGCCGGCCAGCCTCTGCTCGCAACTTTCTGGCCGTTACCGCGTCGACGCGAAATCGCGATGGTTTTCTCGCGCTTGCCAGGTTAAGGCGGGTAATGCTCTGCATCGTACCCTTCCGCGTAGCGCATCGCCTGTATGATAGGGTCGGCCTCTTCGGTTGGATCGAAAAACTTGTGCTTCGGATGATCGTCAGGAAAAATGTCTAATACCACTCCACCGCCTGCTATGAGAGTGATCTGGTATTTTGGCGTGTTCCCGGCTTGTCGATACGAACAGAGCCGTTCGCCATCCCTGTCGCCCTGATACCAAAATGCGTCGTTGACAACAATTTGAAGGTGTTTTGCCATAATGCCCCCAAGAGAATCGGCGTCAGTGATGGTTAAAGTCGCTGACGCTTTAGCGTGCAAAATACTGGCACAGAAGAGGGAGCGCAACGGAGGAGGTGAGTTGTTCCATACTACTTCCGCTAGCCATAATTACAATAGCTTCGTAACCTCCTAGTTTCGTGCACCTTTTTTTGCTTGCAGAGGCAATTCGAGGGAGAAAAACAAGTAAACTAGCACCATACATTATTTTTGTTATGAGTTTTCTGCCTTGCAATTCTGGAGTTTATCAGAATTATAGGCAAGCCAAATCACTCGGTCAGCGCGCTCGTTCTTCCGGCACAAGAAAAAGGAAGAAAAAGAAAGCAAAGGGAATAATAAACGATAAAAAACAAGCAAAATAAAGAAACGTTATCTTATTGTGTTGTTACTTCTCGTGCAATCGCCCTTAAGTTAACGAACACGGAGCGGAGTGAACGTGAAAGGGGTCAGTCAAATTGACTGACCCCTTTCGCAGTCAATACGCCGAGTGACGTACAGGTGGAACGTTGAGCGAGGCAGGAGAAATCTCGACACGTCCATTCTAGTTATGATAAACAGGCTGGCTCGGTCGCCATCCAGAATGAGATTCTATCAATATATCTCGGATTCCAAGGTTGACATGTTGCTGCCGCAGATCCCGCTGAAGGCGAAACAAAAGATCACCGCTGAAATCGGTTTTGATATCAAGATTTTGACGGCAAAACTAAAGACTGAACGCGATAGCCTGGATGATCGGGTTAGCCGCCTTCTCGTGGTAGAGCGATATTTGAGAGAGAGCCAACGAATAGGCTCATTGATTGAGCCGGCTCCCTGGGTTTCTGGTGCCGAAGAGGTGTCTGTTACAATGCCCGCTCCTGGTGCGGTTGTGTTCGTCGGCGACAAAGGAGATGCCTATTTTCTGCTAACTGGCTCCGCCGACCATCTCATTGGTTCTAAACCGGACCGTGACTTCGGAGGTTCTTCGTTCTCAATGTTGGCTATGATTCTTCATCACGTTATGTTGGATTGGCACGACTTTATTGTCCACGATATCGAGGGAAAGGAAGAGAAGAAACCCCTGATTGAAACTTCGTCTCGGACAGAACGGGAGATTCTTGAGCGTGTCGCTGAACGCTTTCCCATAGGAAATGTTCGAACGCGAGTAGAGTTTCTGGTGCGAAGACTATTGGTGGGAACGATTGACGGTAAGGAAGTGTTTGTAGGAACTCCACTCTACGTCGCCCAGACGGACGACGACTACGTACACTGAACTTCGTCGGCGCGCCGAATCGGTCAAACATAACCGGTTAGCGGAGGAGAACAAAAGGGGTCAGTCAATTTGACTGACCCCTTTCGCTTTCTGCACCCTACGGCTTTTCGATCATGTAGTAAGACTTAAGGCGGCCATCTACGAACTCAAAACGATAGAATTGTTTGCTAAGATTCAAAGATCGTAGCATGCCGCTGTACATCGCGGCCCGAACTTGATCAGTTGCCAAATCGTAGATCAAAATCTCAGCGCCATCGTGAAGTTCCCTGCCATAGGGTTCGCCAAGAATGCTTATAACTTCGTCCTCGCTCATTCCGGCATGCACCGTCCCCAGGCTTGTGACAGGTGTCGCGCACCCTGTCAGGATCACCAGAGCAAAAGGCAACGCCAAGAACGGTAAGCGCAAGAGCGTTTTCATACGATCCTGACATCGTACCAAGTTCGAAGCCTGCTTGTCGCGCTCTTCCTTTCCCAACGTTAAGTGCTTGGCTGCAGCAAAAGTGAGACAAAAGGGGTCAGTCAAATTGACTGACCCCATTCGCTTTCTGTTTTGCAAAACGGACAACGCCGCGGCTTGGCAATCCCTCGCCGACTAACCATTTGCCATACGCAGAAACTGTTACAACTGTTCGCAATACATATTGGAGACCGTGCCCTGTTAGCGAAATACTTCCCAAGGATTAGTAGGGCGGATGCGAGCATCTCAGCGCTCGCCGGACTTCTAGACCTTGGCCGGCGAGCGTCTTTATTTTGAGGAGGCAAAAGCCCACTCCTCAGACCTCCAACAACGCCGCGCACGCTTGATGCGATCCGGTCGCGCCGGCCGGCTGGCATGCGAAAGCCACGCATAGAGCGTCTGGGCTCTTACGCCAAGCCTGCGAGCCAGTTCGGTCGTCGTGTTGTAGTCGAGGCGAAGAAAATCACAGAGACGCCCGACAACCGCGTCTCGTTCGTCCTTCGTGTTCCGTTTCCGCGGCACGATTCGGGCGAATTCTTGGATAACTTGGAACGAAAATCAAGAAATGACCGGCGGAAAGGTTCCTGCTCACCTTATCCGCCGGTCTTTTTTGGGTGGATAGGGCTTCTGCGACCTACCTATGGCTCCGTTCATTAGAGCCTGCAATTACACCTCGGTACTAACGGACTAGTGCTTTGGGGCTAGGAGAGGGTGTTCCGCGCCTACAAAATCGGCGTCCTGCATTTAGCGCTCATACCGCCGCGCGGCGGCCTCGTCCGACCCCAACCAAACGCCAATCCTTTAACCTTTGCGCCGGAGAAAGACCGGTTGCTGAAGGTTGCGGAGGCCGTGGCCTACTGCCATGTGTCGCGCACGTGGATCGACGCCGCGCTGACAACCAAACGAGCTCCGACACGTCAAGCTTGGGCCGAATACGCGCCGGATCCCGGTACAGGCGGAATAAGCCCAAAACTTGCATCCGACAAAAGGGGTCAGTCAACAAATCTTGACAAATGGTATCATGTGACGAACTGAGGGGGTAATGCCGAGACAGGTTCGAGTTGAGTATCCTGGAGCCTTTTATCATGTGATGGCGCGAGGGGACCGAGGCGAGAGCATCTTTGTGGATGACAAGGACCGAGAGCAGATCCTGCGAAGTTTGGGCCAAGTCTGCGCGAAGACGGGATGGCGGATCCATGCCTGGGTGTTAATGAGTAACCACTACCACTGGCTAGTGGAAACGCCGCAACCCAACTTGGTCGCAGGAATGCGCTGGGTACAGAACACCTATACCCGGCGGCTAAATCATCGGCATAAGCTCTGGGGTCATGTCTTTGGCGGCCGCTATAAAGCGGTTCTGATCGAGAACGACCTGGATTCAGACTACTTTGCAAACCTTTGGGATTATATCCATCTAAACCCAGTTCGAGCCAGGTTGGTCGATCCGAAGGAAGGGGTAGGTTTATTGGACTATCCCTGGAGCAGCCTTACCCAGGTGTATTCCGCCGGGCCCAATCGCCGGCCAGCATGGTGCGCGACTGAGCGCTCTTTTGCCGCCTTCGGCCTCAAAGACACCGTCAGTGGGCGAAAAGCATTAATTGAGCGTTTGGAGCAACGCGCCATCGCTGAGGAGGCAGAAAAGTGCGGTTGGATAGTGCGAGATGGTCAGTCGCTGAATAGTACGCTGCGTCGTGGCTGGTACTGGGGCGGTGAAGCGTTTAGGCAAAAGCTGTTGGATTTGGCGGCAGAACCATTGAGCAGGCTACGTAATCGCAACCGGCGTGCCACTCGTCAATGGCGCGATCACGCCCAAGTTAGCGCCAGCGACTTAATTCGCCAGGGACTCGAGGCGCTTGGCCTGAGCGAGGACCAACTTAAAGCCAGTAAAGGCAGCGAAACCCGGAAGGTGAGTCTCGCATGGGCGATAGCCCGTTCGACCACGATGAGTCAAAGCTGGATTGCCGATCGCCTTAACATGCGCAGCGCGGCAAATGTTAGCCAGCAGGTGCGGCGATTCGAAAGAGAGCTGAAAGGTCAGAGCGACTCGCGAATTAAAGGATGGGTCAAGATTGTCAAGAATTGTTGACTGACCCCTTTTGACCCCTTGGTGCGGCGATTCGAAAGAGAGCTGAAAGGTCAGAGCGACTCGCGAATTAAAGGATGGATCAAGATTGTCAAGAATTGTTGACTGACCCCTTTTCCTGTGACTGACCCCTTTTCCTGTGCTTTTCCTGGGTCCCCTTAGTTCGCGAAGGAAAGGACGAGACCCGGATAGAGAGCGGGAATGCGGTGCAACCAGAGTGCACTAGGCTAATTTGGTGCAGCTCGACATCTGCCTAATTCTTCCACGTGAGCTGCGCTTACAGAGACTGCCCTAATCTCTTGGCGCCAATTCAGCTAACAGTGTTTTATATCGTGGATCCTCACGTAGAGGATCCCACATGGGATCGAGCTTCAAATTGCTGTAGTAAATGCCGCTCGGCGTTTTCGTCAACGAACTTAACGTTTCAAAAGCGAGGTCAGGCTCACCGGTCCAAGCATAAACAACCGCTAAATTTATCAGAAGACCCGGCCCATCCACTGCGTCCCTGCTGATCGGCAACATATCTACGGCACGTTTGCCTTCCGCAGTCGCGTCTTGTTTCTTCCCCAAGAGAGCATCGACCACAGCCAATTGGGTGAGCAACTTAGCTTTCGCATCCCCTTGTGACTCCTGGACCCTCTGATTTAATTGTTCCCGTGTTTCCGCAAAGCCAAAATTGTCGTCCGGCTGTTGTCCCTGCATTCGGGCAATAAGAATGAGATAACACCCAGCCGGAACCGGCACCTCCATATAAGCAAAACCACCTTCGTCATCACCGCCCTTCAACTCCTCGACCAGTCTAATTGCCTGGTGCCAATCACGATCATATAACGCGCAGCCCAGGCGCCAGGTGACAACATCCCGATCCTCTGCTATCGACAGCGGAAGCGCCGCAAGCGCCGAACGCAACGCAGTACCGTCTCCTGTGTTGGCTAAGGTTACATAATACGCCTTTAGAACCTTGAGTTCTGGGTGATCGGGAGCGAGATCGATCGCCCGATCGTACGCCTCTCCGGCGGCAGAAAGCTGACGCGCCATCTGAAGCGAATTTGGCAACTCAGTCATCGGATTGCGTGGGTCGAGAGTGATCGCTGCTTTCAATTCCTGAATTGCTTTTTCAAAGTTGCCCTGCCGGCGATCCATCAATGCCTGGAGAGTCATCACCTCAGTGTTATTGGGCATACCGCGCCTGGCGATGGCTAGCTGCACGCGCGCCCTTTCGTAATCACGATAGCTGACATAAAGGTGGTGGGCATACGCATAGTGCACTTCTGGAAGGTCGGGTTGCAAGCGCAGCGCGTTGTTCACCGCTGTATCTCCCAAGGAGCGTCGATTAGGAGTCGGATCGTGCCTATAAAGACCATCGTGCACGTAAGCCTCCGCGCAGTAGGCGAGCGTGAACTTCGGGTCGAGTTGTACCGCCTGATCAAGTAAATTTATCGCATCGCGAAGTGGCTTTTCATAGCCCGTCAGGACAGCGTTAACATCTGCATAGTCGATCAATTCCTTTGCCCGTAGGTAAAGATCGTACGCTTCGAGATTTTCTGTTAGCTTCGCTTCAATGCTCTGCTTCTCTTGCGGAGAAAGCGTAGCGGTCAACTTGGTGGCGATGGTCTGAGCTACTTCGCTCTGAATGGCGAAAATATCAGTCAGATCCCGGTCATAGCTCTCGGACCAGAGAGCTTGGTCTGTTAGAGCATTGACAAGCCGAATTGTAATTCGAACGCGATTATCTTCTCTTCTCACGGTACCCTCGACAACATTAGCTACTCCGAGCACGCGAGCGATTGACCGCAGGTCCCGCGCTCCAGTAGGGCGAAATGTCATTACCGAGGTCCGACTGATTACCTTGAGTTGGGATACTTTGGCGAGGCTGGATAGAATCTCGTCGTGAATACCGTCTGCAAAGTAACTGTTGCGGGGACCGCGGCTAAGCGTCTCAAATGGCAAAACGGCAATACTTCTCTTTCGAGCTCTGGGTACAGGCTGTTCTTTTGCTTGAGAGCCAAGCCTTTGCGTAGGACTCGCCAACAGCTTTCGTCGTCCAATAGTGCGCCTACCCTTCGCGGACGTTTTCGATAGCGCGTTCGAGAGTTCTTTCGGGGTCTGAAAGCGCTTTGTAGGATCTTTCTCAAGAAGCCTCTCGATGAGATCAACCACCGGACCGTGGAACGCGGCAAGTTGCTCAATGGGGAAGCGTTTGTATAGATGTTGGTACATAAGCTCAGGCACAGATCCCGTAAATGGAACTTTGTCGGTGAGCATGTTCCAAAGCACTATGCCCAGCGAATAAAGGTCAGAACGGATATCTACTGCGAGGCCGGCAAATTGCTCTGGACTTGCGAACGCTGGTGTTCCAATAAAAGCGCCCGCCGTGGAAACAACTGCATCGGCTGGCTCGATAGCTACCTTGGCGAGGCCAAGGTCGATAATCTTCGCACTGGTAGATCCCCCGTTCTTCATTGCAACCATGACATTGCTAGGTTTGATGTCGCGGTGAACGAGACCTCTTTCATGGATCGCGCCCAAACCTGCTGCGACTTGAGTTGCGATTTCCAATGCGAGCTTTACTTCAAGCCTGCCAGAGCGTTTGATGAGATTCTCCAGAGTCTCACCCTCTACAAACTCCATCGCGTAGAAGTAGCTAGTGACGCTCTTTCCGAGGTGAAATACAGAAGCAACGTTCGGATGCCGTACACTTGCCGCCGCCCGTGCCTCTCGTACGAATCGTCGCCGGGCTGATTCGTCGCCAAGAAGCCGCGAGTTGATCACCTTCAACGCCACGACGGTTTGGAGATTCACATCGATCGCCTTATAGGTCACTCCCATAGCGCCTCGACCTAGTTCAAGCGGCTTTCCATCCTCGCGAGTAACAAGCTGGTAGTGTTCAAACCGAAAATCCGGCGACAAACCAGTCGGGTCTAAATGTAACTCGGTGGTCGCGGCTTGGTCGGCGAGGGCACCCCGGAAAGCGCAAACCGGACAAAGCCCTAAGCCGTCGACAATTTGCGCCCCACAAATGGGGCAGACGCGTCTCGATTCTTGTTCCACAAACTCAACCACGGTTTTTCGGACAGGAGAGTAATATATTCCCGTTTATCTACCGTCCTTCCAATCCGTACTCGGTTCGTCCGAAATCTTCAAAGCTGATCAAGAGACAACGCGTTCTAGACGAGAAAAGCTGCAAATGTCGTTTTTGATGGTCGCATTTTCGTTTCAAGCGCTGTTTGCTACGGAAAACGGCAAAGACTCTTACAACCAAATAGAACTGGCTGCTCTGATCAGGGAGGAAGAGGGCCAAGATATGGACAAACTTCCCGTGCCTGGCGAAGTGGAGCGTTATACTGGTATTCGGTTTGATCTCGGATGCCTGCGTAAAGCTTAATCGCTGAAACGAATGCCTGCTTCCTGAACTTCTTGGTATGGCAATAGCCACACTAGGGACTCGTCGTGAAGGTCGACCACATCAATCCGATTATTGAACGGGTCGCGAAAAGCGCACCGAAATCCGGGAATTAGTTGTAACCCGTATTTCTGCGTGACTTTGTCTCTCACCTCCGCGAGTTGCCGCTCATCCCGAACAATTAGGCCAAAATGCCAGCCGCCCTTGTCGCGAACCTGATCAACCTGGGTCATAGCGAGAAACTGATGATTCCCGAGCTTGAAAAACGCATTACCTTCGCCACGCGACTTAAGTTTAAGTTCGAAGACGTCCTCGTAAAACGCTTGCGCCTTTGCAAGATCATCAACCTCGATCGCCACGTGATTGCACCCATAGACTTGAACGCTCATAATCCTGCATTCTGCGCCAATGGCTCTTTGATCTCCATGCTTTTGAGTTAGCGAGACAAAAGGGGCCAGTCAACGATTTCTGACAGTTTGACTTCGTGTTCGTACTCGGCGAGCAAGTTGATCCGCCCGAGGTCAGGTTCTGGGCATTTCAGAATCGGCATTGTCGATCAAGCATCGCAGGCATTTTTGTCGCCAGAGCGAGATTCAAGGCGAGGGCGCAGGCGAATATCGGAAGCCGAGGTTGAAAGCGTTCCAGCCGTTGCCCATCGACGAGCGATCTCAATAAGGCCGGTCAGGCAAGGAGTAGCGAACCTTGCTGAGGGCTTCCTGGACTAACGCGGAGTAGTACTTATGATCATCACGCTTTTTGAAGGACAGCGCTCTGAGACCTACGAAAGCCTCTCTGAGGCCGCCGATGCCGCCAAGAAGTGGTATTCAGATTTAGGGGAAGACGCTCCTCCGTGGGATTATGAGATTCAAACCTATGATGATTTGCTCGAAGCGATAGAAGAACACAAGAAGCGAGTTGCTTCTTGGGTGGCGAATAGGGACGACTATTACCCGAAGCCTCGGCTGACAGTTATTGGTATCGACGGCACTCCAGCAAAAGGTCGGTAATTAATGGGTGAAACCGCAGAAGCCATAGTAATGACCTGTATAGAAAACCCTCACAGCGAAGTGGAGGGCCTGGAATCCCGAACATTTTCAGTTCACGCAGTGCTATGCGTGCCCAAGGGCTTCGAAGAAATATATGTGACCAAAATTATTGAGCCGAACGAGATCGCGAGACTCGTGGCTGCGGAACCAATCCTAATGGAACGCGATGAGTTCTACTTTAAGACGAAAGCCAAAGTCGAACCGGATACCAAACTTAAGATCGAGATTTCTCTAGCCGGGGAATCCGATCAGCCGTCATCGAACTGATACCTAAGTCTCCTTGGTAGGAACACATTTGCGCGGCACTCAGAGTATTAAGCTATTCCGAACTCAGAACGTTGACTGGGTGAACGAATTTTGGTCTGTAGACTCAAACAGAGCCGCGGCAGCTCCAACGGCCGCCTCTCCTGTTATCATCGATCCTTCGGGGATCGATTTGTTTTCACACGTTAATCGTGTATTTCAATCTTGATCTTGTGACCGGTCTGGAGATCGCGGTAGGTTGCTTTGTCACGGTCTCCCTTGAGCAAATGGTACCGCGTGCCGATCGCACGGATCCCGTCCTGGTTTATAATAATCTGAGATGGCACTGTCTTGATCGTCGTGGTCGTAACCACTTGTCCAATCGGCTGCATCGTAGATTGGATCTCGTCTCCTCTACTCACTGTGAAAAAGCAAAGGCTGAGGACGGCTATTGCTATGAAGTGACTTACTCTGTTCATAATATTCGAGTGTTTGAAAGAGCCCTAGCGTGTCGGCGTAGAAAACCTACACCTCCATTCGGGCGTTCGCTTTCAAACCGCAGGCTGGATTTACGGCCTTGACGCGAAATAAACCTGGGCGCTCTTTTCGGCGTCGCATTTTCCTAGGGAAACGCTGCGGATTGCACCCATTTGCTATCGGAACCCGATTTCCAAGGGCGCAAAGACTTCTAGTCTTCGGGCACGAGCTGGACTCCGTACAAGGTGCTGCCACCGTTCAGCGTGGCGCTTGCCAGGATCACCCCGTTGGCGTTGGTCCCTGATGTATAAGCAACGTGGTATCCGTCCGCGGAACTGTGCATCCGACCAATGCTTCTTTTGCGGTTTGAACCTTTGAAGGCAGTCAGAACGAGGGGCAATTTACTGGCTCGCAATTATTACCGGCTGTTTGTTAGCATTCCAAACGATGCCAATTCGTTATAGAGAAGTTCTTGAGCACATGAAGGGCTTTCTAGCCGCGTACCCTTTAGGTTTTCAGGCTGATGAGACCGGCCAGCGAAACATTGTCGCGGACAGAAACGGTTACCGGCTCGGAGAATCGGTCGATCCAAAGGTAGTCGAAGAAATGGTTAAAGGCGAAAACGAGGCTTTCACGAATAGCATGGAGCGTAAATCTTTTCGCCAATTGCTCGCAATGTTTGCTGGATGACGAGCCATCATCTTCCAGCCAATTGCTTATTCGTTCCCAGATAAAGAACGGGAAACAGAGGGCCGTTGAGACAAAAGGGGTCAGTCAAGGGATCAGTACTGCGACCAATACGGTCATCGCGACCGTAGGATAATCATTGACAGGATCGAGTCTTAACCAGCAACAGATTTTCGCGATGTTTGTTCGCCTACCGTTCTCACCGCATCCTGGCCCGATAACAGAAGCCGATGATGATAATGACTAAGGGCAAGAACAACGCGACCGGCGTCCACACATGCATCATCGTGAGCACAATCTGGTTGAGGACAAAAAGCGCGCAGTAAAGATAAAGGCCCCACAGCCGCATCAACCAGAAGCCGATGAGCGAAACCAGTCCTACTAACGTGCTAACCGCCAGAAGGGTGGATACCAAGAGCCGATCTGCGACGCGTAGCTGGAAAAAACCAGAGGAATAGCAAATAGGACACCGATAAAGGCGAGGATACAGATAATCGTAATTATGACAGGCCGGCCCTTCGCGGCCGCAGAGGGAGATTCACTCATGAGCTGGTAATAGGTATTGAAGGGGACTAGGCTCGAGGAATTAACAGGTGCGCTCTCTCGTGGCGAGCCTTTTCCGAGCCGTCCAAGCGGCGGTCAAAATGCAATCGGGACAGGCACCATCGGGGGTATGCTTTCCGCCACGGTCTTGGCCATCTTTTTTGTGCCGCTCTTTTTCGTCGCCACTTTGCGGTTGTTGAGAGTGAAACCGAAGACACTTACTAGCAAGTAACCGGGGTGAGGCCTCGCAGACTCAGCCTAGCAGACTGTCGAAAAACGCAGGTGTCCGTCCCGGAGGGACAAGGTAATAGCAGCCTGGCCTGGAGGGGAGCCGCTTTGGAACGAGCCTAAAGATCTCGTGATATTCTATCCATTGCGAGGAACGCAAAATAGGGTGTTAAACAGGCGGCTCCCGGGAATTACCGCACGAATGTTTTGTCCATAGTTCCGTTCGGAGATTGTTCATCCGGGCGTCGTGCCAACAAACCTAACGCGCGTTGAAACGTTCCCGGGAGCCGCCTGTTTAAGGAGATTTCCGGTCATGCACGCGTCCAGGCAAATATCGCGGGGTCTTCTGTTACGTGCCAAAGCGGCTCCCCTCCAGGCCAGCAGACATGCGTTTTTTCAACAGTTTGCTAGGCTAAAATCTATCAGCCCCGAAATGCTTCGGGGTAAACGCTTCGCGCCTTTGAGATAATTGGGCAACAGCCCCGACGTTTGCCGGCGAAAGCAAGAATATCCGATGCGAACCGGCTTCCATTAGGTCTAAGAAAAAATATAATTTTTTGAGTATATGTTCCTTTGGTCGGCATCTCTAAGGAAAAGCTCAGACGGTGATGATCCTCTGTCTGTGCAACCTGAATACCCATAGAAAGCGTCGATTTGGCGCGTGTGACATGAAAAACTCCGAAAAAATCAGATTGTATCTGCCTCTCAATCTTAACCTCGCCGCCATCACGTTCGCTCTGTTAATCATTTCTTCCGCTATGACGCCGGTATGGGCGCAGGACCAATCCGGCGGACCTTTGGTTACAAGGCTGCCGATGAACAAGGTCATCGCCACCGTGCCCGTTGGCAGTGCTCCCCAGGGAATCGTGGTTACCCCCAATACCAGCTTTGTCTACGTTGCCAACGGTGGTTCAATCTCACTTTCCGAAATAGACACTAAGACCAATACCGTTGCGCTTAATGTGCCTTTGAACAACTCGCCAGGCGCTCTAGCGATCAAACCAGATGGGAGTACGCTGTACATCGCCAATTACTATGCCTCAAGCGTTTCTGTATTCGATACTGCGAGCAACACCGTTACGCAGGACTTAGCTTTAAGCGAGGGGCCAAGCTATCTGGCAATGAGCCCGGACGGAACCCAGCTCTATGTCCTCTGCAATTACGAAGAGGGTAATGGGATAATCGCGATTATAGATACTCAAACCAATCAGGTTTTGTCGACCACGATCAATGTAGGCGGGTTTCCCCAGTCGCTCGTATTCACAGCGGATGGCAACCACGCCTACGAAGTGAACGATCCAGCTACCGCAGTTACTGTGATCGACACAACGACCCAAAGCATATCCGGTACCTTGGCTACTTCCCAGCTCCATGCCGGAGGTCTTGCGCTCCTACCCAACGGCGCAAAATTGTTTGTTACCGGTGATAGTACCTACATACAGGTCCTTTTTACGAGTGGAACGGGAAAAAGAAAGATCACACTACCGGAATCCAGTGGATTTAATACCCCAGCGCTAACCCCAAACGGTCTCTATCTGTATTTACCTATTTTTACTGGTGGCAGCACCACCGTGCTGATGATCGATACTAGGACAAGTCAAGTTACCGGAAACCCAATTACGGTGGGTCTCCAACCGTATGCCATCGCGATTTCGTCGAATGCCAGACGGGCATACGTTTCTAACTATGCCGATGGCACAGTCTCGGTGATTAATATTGCTCTCTGAGGCGCTGTCTACTTGCCGATCGTTTCCAAATTGATTCCAGCGGTCTCGATCTGGAAAGCCCGGGTGACCGCCGCACCCAACAAAGATGTTCCGACCAGGATATAAAGTAGCGTCTGGGTTCCTATATCAGCCAGCAGGATTGGAAACAGGAACGCGGTCATGACAGCGCCGATCTTGGCAAACGCAGCGGCGAATCCCGCGCCCATCCCGCGCACAGGCGTCGGGAAGACCTCACCAGCTAGCAAGTAGGTCTGCGCGTTCGGACCGAGATTGGTCATGAAGTTGAACAACATGAAGCCGAGAAAGATCAGCAGAACATGCAGTTCTCCGGTGCAAAAGCCGGAAAACGAGGCCAGCAACAGACCGGCGGCGCAGCCAGCAAAGCCGATTATCTGCAGCCGGATCCTGCCGACTCGATCGGCGAGCAGGATGGCGCAAATAACGCCCACGATCAGCAAGATGTCGATCAGGGCCGCGCCTCTCGCGGCCAGGATGTCGTTGTTGATGAGCTCGGCCAGGTTGCGCACATACTTAGTCTTGTGACCGATTGAGGCTGCGAGGATCGCGGGTGTAAAGATCCCGATTCCATAAGTCCCGAGATCCTGTAAGAACCAAGGCACCGACGCCAGGATCGTCGCGCGCCGGTTGTGCTTGCTGAATAGAGCCCCGTAGCCGCGGTTTTGCCTATGATCCCCGGTGGCTTGTCTATAACCGCCGCCCAGCGTAACACCGCGGGGGTAAGGAGGGGTGCGCCGCAGCAGCCGAGCTGTCTGCTGCTTAGCCAACTCGATTTTACCGCGCGCGAGTAGCCAGTGCGCACTTTCGGTAATGGAAAGACGGCCAACGGTGACCACGAGCCCCGGTACGATTGCCGTCGCATACATCCAGCGCCAAGCGCCGATCTGAGGGAGGTTCTTTAGGATAACGTAGCCTACTGCCGTGCCGGTTAGCGCACCGAGCGCCTGGAATCCGAAGGCAGCCAGCACTAGTCGACCGCGCAGGCTGCTGGGAATACTTTCGGAAATGATCAAGTGCGCGGTCGGGTAGTCGCAGCCGAGAGCAACGCCGATACCGAACAGGAAGACAACCAGCCAGAGATAACTGGGGCTCACTACAAGAAGGCACAGGAAGATCATGAAGATGAACATCTCGATAACGAACATCCGCTTCCGACCAAAATGGTCCGACAAGCTGCCAAGACCGACCGCGCCGACCAGGATGCCAAATAGGCTCGCTGCACCGACGACGCCATGTTGGGCAGGGCTCATCCGGAACTCATCAGAAATGAGCGGCATCGCGACACCGGTCATGAAAACGACTAACCCTTCGAAGAATTTCCCGGCGGCCGCTAGTGTCCAGATACGCCATTGCATGCCGGTCATTGGCGTCGTCTGCAGCACGGTGCCATCGCGCCATACTGGCGTTTCGTCGATGTACTCTTGGACCGATTTCGGGCCCACCGCCGCCCCAAGGTCTCCGGGCAACCCACTGTTCATGGTAGTCGGCTCCGTTATTACTGAGGCGCCGCCAACACGTCAATCCTAGATGTGGAAGAGCACTTTCTACGATAAGTGGAACAGTACCAATGACTAAAGAACAAGGTCTCCCTCACTTAAAAGCGTGCTCGCTGGAACGCCCAATCCAATTTTCTCTCTCCAATCCTGATGGTACTGATCTGCGATGTCCAACCAGTTTGAGGTAATTGTAGTAGGTGTCGGTGCCATGGGCGCTTGTACGTGCTTTCATTTGGCGCGTCGCGGCCTTCGCGTCCTTGGCTTAGAGCAGTTTGGCATTCCGAACACCCTTGGGAGTTCGCATGGCGATACGCGAGCCATCCGTTTAGCATATTACGAGCACCCAGATTACGTCCCCCTTCTACGTCGTTCATATCATCTTTGGCGAGAAGCTGAATCACTATCTGGTCAGAAGCTTTTGTATATAACAGGCGGTCTGTATCTGGGACAGTCGGAATCAGATCTTGTAACTGGATCAATAAGATCAGCCGAAACGTTCGATCTGCCGTATGAGAAATTGGATCGTTCGATGGTGGCAGATCGATTTCCGCAATTTGAAGTGCCAGAAGAGTACACTGGGATATATGAGCCGGAAGGCGGTCTGCTTCGGCCAGAACTATCGATATCGGTCAACACGGGTTTGGCGATACGTCACGGTGCGGAAATCCACGGTTGCGAGAAGGTTCTAGACTGGAAGACTACTGGTTCAGGAGCGACAGTGAAGACAGATCGCGCTATCTATCAAGCAAGGCGGCTGATCTTTTGTGGTGGTGCCTGGACCGGTAAGCTGATGTTGGACATCGGCGTTAACGTAAAAGTAACCCGACAAATTGTTGGCTGGGTTTGGCCAAGAAAACCTGAGCAATTTGAGCTTGGACGCTTTCCGATATGGGCGATCGCCCATGAAAATCAGGCTCTGCATTACGGCTTTCCGATGCTCTCTGATAGACCTGGGGTCAAAGTCGCACATCACTCGCCTGGGATTCTGACAGACCCAGATTTGTGCGTGCGTAGCGCAACCCTTGGTGATGAAAATGACTTTCTGCCCGCGCTTAAGCGATTTTTGCCGGATGCAAGCGGGCCATTGCTTTCGATGTCTGTCTGTCTCTACGAAAATAGTCCCGACTCACACTTTATTATCGACCGCTATCAGAATTCCGACTCTGTGTTCGTCGCTTGCGGTTTCAGCGGCCACGGCTTTAAATTTGCTACAGTAGTGGGAGAAGCCTTAGCGGATCTTGCCGAACATGGGCAGACTCAACTTCCAATTGGATTCCTAGGTTTGCACCGATTTGGAATTTAGTGTCCTGTCCCATAAATAACGTGGCTTTCGTTGCGATCAAAATTTAAATGCGTCACGCGTTGCTGACATAATTGCTGCCAAACCTTGCCTTAAGCTTTCATCAAGATTTCCCTTGCGAAATTGTGGTGCGAAATCCTCAGCGATGATTTGCGCGCATAAGGCGTTAGGAAGGGCTCCTTTCTCGAAACCTCGTCCAGTATGAATCCTAATTCTTCCTTCCTTGAGCGATAAAAGCACCAGGACACCGTTGTCCTTCCCTTGTTGACCAATCTTAGCTGCGTGAAACAGCTTCTGCGCATAATCATCAAAAACCAGATCAGGCGGCCAATCCGGGAAGATTACAACCAGAATCTGGTTAGACGTTTCTCGTTCAAAATTAGCCAAAGCGTGGTTCAAGCTGGCCGCTGTGGCCGGTTTCAGTACCTGACTCTAGTCGTTAAAATATTGCGTCGGCAGATGTATCAAAAGGTCGCTCGGGGTGATCGCCAAACAGGCGGAGCAGAGTGCGACCAGCATCAAGAAGGCACGCGGCACAGCCGTGATCATATATTTTTGCTGCGGTTCAAACGGTTTACTGACGCTGTGGCCCGGACGCAGAGTCAGCTGAAAGTAGGGTCACGTCTTAACAAGCAACATTTAAGGTGGATTGGTTGTGACTTGTTAAAGGGGCTGTTGCCCAATAGCGCCTAATTAGTATGAGGATTTTGGGTTAGTAATTGGAAGGTTTGGCGAAGGGTTAGCTTGGCAAGAAGGAGGTTGAAATCGGGTGAAGGAGCCGGGTGAGCCAGCGGAGCAACTGAGTAAGGCGATAGGCTAGCGCAGGGTTGGTTTGGGAGAGATGCCTGAGGAGTTTTCTCAGGTTCTGTACCGTAGCAATGAGTAAGTCTTGGATAGCTTGCTTCCAAAGTCCACGCCAACGAGAACGCTTGAGCCCATGACGATTGGCGGCGTCGGCAAAGCTCCTTTCCATGAGATGTTGGCGGCGTTTAAGGTCGGCTTTAGCAGCCTTGGAGTTAGCAATTTTGCGAGCCTTTTCTAACCAGGCTTGATCCCGATGGCGGTGAATGGTGCGTCCGGTGCGGGAACGAGTGCACAAGGCGCGCAGCTTGCACACTAAACAGGTCCCCTTGGCGGTGACATATTCCCAGGTCAAGCGCTTGGGGTGTAAGCGCCTGGCTTTCATGATCTGCTTGGCGGGACAGAGATAGGTATTAGTCTGTGCATCGTATCTAAAATGCTCGTCGGAATAAATGCCCTCGCTTCGTCCCTTACCTCGGATCGACTCCCCCAGCAGCTTCACATGGGCTTTAATCCCCGCTTTTTGACAGCTAATCAGGTTGCTGACGCTGCCGTAACGCGCATCAGCAATCACAGTTCGCACTGCTTGATCGGTAGTATCTTCATGAGCTTCAATGAGCCTCAACAGTTGCGAGGCTTCGTCGACCGCACCGGTGGTGGTCTCTACGGCGGTGATGATCTCATGGGCATCGTCGACTACTCGATGAGTCTTATAGCGTAAGCGGCTCTTTAGGCCGGCGTGTCGAACTAGAGTCGCATCCGGGTCGGTCGTACTGCGGAACTGGCGATTGGTAGATTTGGAGTATTGGCCAATGGCAGAACCGCCGCTGCCGCTGTCCCCTGATGGCGGATCTTGGTCTTGGTCGTGTTCATCGAGCTTTTGCACTTGCTCTTTGGCAGTTTGCTCGATGGCATTGAGCGTCTCCGCAGACAGGGGCTTAACTGAACCCAGATTGGCATCGGCCTCCACTAGGCTCGCATCCACGTGGATCTTACGGCCTTCTACCAGACCAGCCTCCACGCACTGCTGCACTACCCGGCTAAATAGCGAGACAAACACTTCTTTACCCCAGCGCTTGCGCGCCTTGCTCAACACACTGTGGTCGGGAATCTGATCGTCTAGCCCATAGCCAAGAAACCAAAGGTAATCCAGCCGTTCAGGGATGATGCGCATCAGCTCCCGCTCGCTCTTGATATCATCCAAGAATAACAACAACATCATCCGGACAATCACTTCGGGCGGAACCGACTTGTTGCCTCTTCGCCCATAAGTGTGCGCTACCTCCTTACGCACAAAACTCAAATCTAACGCCGCCCTGATCCGCCGCAGTGGATGATCGTTAAATAAAAATCCCGCACCCGCTTATCTAAATTGACCCGATAGCTCCAGATCGGAACCTGCGAGTCTTCTTCGTCCATCATGGGAACAATACACTATCAAATCTGTAACCAGCAAAGCAATACTATAATGGTTATTAATTGGGCAACACGCCCTTAACAAGCAACATTTAAGGTGGATTGGTTGTGACTTGTTAAGATATGACCCTGACATGCCTCCCCAATTCGGCCAGCATTCCATTGCGTCAATCACCACTTCCCATAGTTAGTAACTGTACCAGCGTAGTCTTTGAGATAAAGATGGTCGTCGATGCACTGCGCTTCAAACAGAGTTTTGCCGTGGTTATCGACCAGGGTTAAGTGGGGGGTCCGCACTTCGGCAGCGGTGACGATGGACGCTGAGTGATTCGTGGCTGCGATGGAGGCGAAGCCAACAATTGCGCAAAGCGCGACGATCAAAATGCGATTGTGCCGTTCAAGACGGTGAAGCCGGGCTCGGATTTCTACTAAGGTATCGTTGTTCACTGAGCGAGTTTAGCTAGAGCTTGGAACACATGGAATGGCAATTTGAGCGGTCGCCTGAAAGTGACGACGGCGGCTTAGGCGGACGCGCTCTTAAAGCATTTCGGTTGTAGCATTTCCAGGCTCGACGCAATACACTGCGCGGATTTAGCGGCAATGCACCACATCAATAAGACCAAACAGACTGCAGCGAGCGGCGCCTGGCTCACCACTGATCTCGCGAATAAAGAGGACGAGGGATCCCTCCGTGGCGGCCGCGGACTGCAGCCGAAAACCAACCCTAAAACGTCGAGGATTCTTGGTTCGGCTTGTGTGCTCGTCGCGACAGTCGTCTTTGCGATCTTTATCACGGGCTGTGCCGCTTATGGTCCTTATCACGCGAATACATCGGGTGAACCTTTCAACTCGGTAAGAGGACCTAAAGACGGTCGCTACAAACTGGCAATAATCGAATTCGGGGATCAAGGCTCGATGTTGGATCCATCGCAATTAGCGGCTGCTCTCCAAGTCATCGATAAAGCGGACCGTCCACTGCTCTTCGTTTACATCCACGGCTGGCAAAACAACGCCGTTTCCAGGGATGTTTGCCGGTTCGAACATTTTATCGATACCGTATCGGGTTTTCCCGAGATGACAGGCCGAAAGATTAACGTGATCGGCGTCTATATCGCATGGCGGGGCAAAGACGTGACTGTGCCCGGGTTGAATTTACTCACGTTCTGGAGCCGCAAAGCTACCGGTCAAACCGTAGCCTCGCAAAACAGCTGTTTAGCCGCCATCAGCGAGATCGCCTTAACTGCTCGCTCGCCAGCTAAGAAATATCATCATTGTGTGCTGCTAGGTCATTCTTTTGGCGGACTGGTACTAGGGAATACAATTTCCCACTCCATTCTCGATGCGAGCAGCAACGGCGTCCGCAATTCCAGCCCATGGGACAATGGCGGTGATATTCAATTCAGCGGATAGTTCTATTGGGGCTCGGCAATTGATGTCGGAACTGAATTACCTTTATAAATATGACGAAAAACGGCATGCCTATGTAGCTCGAACATCTCTAGAAAGCGGTACGGTTATAGAGGAAAACCATCCCTTCCTGACCATCTTGCAATCAGAAAACGATGAGGCGACCGGCGCCTACTTCCCCGTCGGTACGACGCTTTACAACACCCTCAATCTTAGGTTTCATTGGGATAAGGTATCAGTGCCCGGCCGGCACGGAACCAAAGTATCTGAAGAGGTGTTCGACACTCGGACGCCCGGCAACAACCCATACCTAGTCAATTTCCACGTTGTGCCTCTTGGAGAAACGACTGCGCCAAGCGATCTAAGGGCAAAGGAGAATAGGGCGTTCGAAGCCAATATCAGGGAAAACATCAAAGACAGAATCTTTTACACCAGCGAGCGTAACGACGGCCACGAAGACCGTTTCTGCCGGAACGGTGACTATAATCCGGACGAGGAGAGGCCATCTACCGGCAAAGAAATTTGGCGACGCTGGCAATTCGTTTATTCGGGTAATGCCCGTCAACCCTTCTGGATTGTCAGGGTGCCAAAGGATATCATTTGGGGTCACCGCGGACTTTGGAGTGACAACTCCGTAGCCATGTTGGCAGCCCTTTTCCGCATGCAGTTCCCGCTAACAGAAGGACGAGTTGTGCTACCTCCGCAGCGCGCCACGGTTCCAGGGTCTTCGGACCGGCAAGAGATGAACCAGGATTAGCGGCAGAGAGGAAAACCTATGTCCCATCATTTCGATACCAAACTTTCGAAAGAGGATCCAAGCCTGAACGTGTGTGATTTCTATCTGTTTCAGGGCGCTCCCGACACAACGGTGATGGCGATGACCGTCAATCCTGATGTTATCCTCTCTGGACCGGATACCCTTCACATTGAGGGTTTGTATGCCTTCCGCCTGGACCTGACTGGTGACGCTCGCGAAGACGTTGTCTTCAAGTTCAGGTTCAACGAACCGAGACATGTGAATGGGGACGAGCATGTCCATGTTCAGAAGTTTCAGGTTCGTAGAGCCACTGGCGAGGCTATTGGCGGGGAGAAGGGCGACCTTCTGATAGAAGGGGACACGGGCAAAGTCCATAGCCAGTCCGGTGTTCGCGCCTTCGTCGGAATCGCTCCCGATCTGTTCGCTGCTGCCGCTGTCGCAACGCGTGATCTTCAGAATGCCTTTTACAACGAACACAGGTTTGACGGCGATGCGTTCCTGCGCCATCGCCAGAACTTCTTCTACCATCGCAATATCACTGCGATTGTTCTCGAAGTCCCAAACCAACTGATCGGCAAGGGAACGGTCCACGCCTGGGCCACCGTGTCACTTTACGGCCATGCTCCCGAGGTGCAGGTGTCACGCTGGGGCCTGCCGATGGTCACGCACCTCTTTCTCAACGATCCCGGCAACCAAGAGGTGAAAGAGACCTTCAACAAATCGGCGCCATCAGATGACATCGCTTTATTCTCGGGATACATCGCAGACTATACCCAGAAGATGACTACCTACGCCGGATCTGTCACGAACCCGGAAGAATACGGAAAGGAAGTGGTCGCTCGACTATGCCCGAACACCTTGCCCTATGAATTAGGAACGGTAGCTGCATTTAATGTCGCGGGATTCAATGGGAGGCCACTGGGTGATGATGTTATGGATGTGATGCTTACATTGGCGACAAACAGGGAGCTCCAGCACGGCGCGGCCCCTGATCGCAATCGGATCCGGAGCGAGTTCCCATATTTTGGTGAGCCCTATTCGAAGGAAGAACAGAAGGATGTCGTACCATGGCATCCACGTCGTAGTCATTGAGATTCCGGAAGCAAAGCTAAAGGCTACAAGGTCTCGTGATTGGGGACACCTCACGAGGGGTTGTTGCCCAAATCACGCCAATCTGTCGCTGACGTTGATCTCGTGGCAGATGACAGCGCTGTTTGTCCATTGAACTCCTGCTCGCGCCCGAAGCGTCTCGATCACGCGCACGAGGTCGGACTGATCCCGGCACGCGACTCGAACGCGAAAGTCGAAATCGCCCGTCACAATCGCGGCGCTCACGATCCCAGGAATCTTCGCCACCTCAGTCTCAAAATTCTGCGCGCTCCTCCCAGGCTGGAGTCTCACATCGATGTACGCCTCCACAGCATAACCTAAGTGCGGCCAGTTCACCACCGCACCAAAGCCGCCTATCACCCCGCTCGACTGCATTCGGCGAACGCGTTCCGCCGTAGCATTCGGACTTAGGTGGATGCGTTCGCCTAGATCGCGGAAGCTAATCCGCCCGTCGCTAACCAGGCTTCGGATGATCTTGCGGTCAATTTCATCGATCACCGAAGTTTCCTCCGTCCAAAGTGCTCACCAGTCTTCGAGACCGCGCGAACCACTGTTCTTTAGTAGAATGAATAATAATAGTCTGCATTCTGTATCCATTCAGTATAATAGATTCAAAAATACTCTGTCTACAGATTTAAACACTGGGTGGAGGAGAGTGAGATCCATTGCCTAAGAAAGTTCCAATAGCAATCCTGGCAGCCACGATCGCGTGTTCGTCCCAGCTGCAGGCTCAGGTGCGCGTCGGCCCGCAGGTTCCCGAGCCGGCAAGCATCAAGGTGCCCGCGGATGGCGTTACGGTCCCGATGCAGGACATGGGAGGAAGGCCGGTAGTCGAACTGAGAATCAACGGAAAGGGGCCGTTTCCCTTTATCCTCGACACGGGCGCAACAATGACGGTGATCAGTGAGGAATTGAGCCGCCAGTTGTCATTGTCGGCACCAGGGGACATGCACGTGGTCGCAAGGGGCGCTGGAACGCCGCCGCGGATCGTCGCTATTCACGAAGTTCGCATCGGCAACGCGGTGCTGGAAGATGTGATTGCGGGCATGATGCCTTCGGGTGCATTTTCCGTAGGCGGAGACGCTCCCCGCGGCGTTTTGACCGCTGCAAGCTTTCCCGGCTATTTGCTTACCTACGACTATCGCGGCAAACGAATCTCAATCAAGAAGGGATCGCTCGCGGGAGCCGATTCGAAGAGCATTTTTCAATACAGCGAAGACCACCTTTTGCCCACCGTTCCGATTCGGGTTGCCGGCCATGACACGCAAGTCGACTTGGACACAGGCTCTCCCTATGGACTGACGCTTCCAGTGAAGTTCCTTACGGAGCTGCCCCTGGCGACGGAGCCGAAGGAATCCGGCAAAGTGCGCACGGGCGGCGGGGGCGAGTTCCCGGTTTCGATTGCGCGCGTGCACGGGGTGATCGAAGTGGGCAAGTATAAGCTTGACGCTGGAGAGGTGAGCTTCAGCGATGCACGCCCTGGTCCTGGCCCTTCCACGGGTAATATCGGATACGAAGTATTGCGTCATTTCGTGGTGACTATCGATTCGAAAAACCGGCGTATCGAGCTGGACCAGTAGCCTCCGGAATCACACGTGCCTGATCGAACCTCTTGGTCGGAACGTCTTTGCAGGGAGAGAGAATCTTCTATTAACCTACAGGGTCACGTCTTAACGGTCCGTTGCCGTAATGGTACGGAATCGCAAAATTCTACGGCACTAAAGGCAATATTTCAGAAGATCCAGTGGTCATTATGAAAGATGATGCTGTTGCTGTTTTTGGATAATGTGCGCAGCGAAAGAGAGTTGATGCGGATTATCCCGGAACGACTCGATTACATGTGGTTTTCGATTTCGACGCGATAGATCGAGTTGGCGAGCGAAGTTAATCTGAGGGCCGAGCCACTAAGGAACGGCTCCTTATGAATGATTCTATCCCCATCATGCCCTCGTCCTTTTGCAGTGAGGTTAGCAGCTGTCTTAAGCTTTGCGCCTTTGCGTCTTTGCCTGAGATTTTCTGTGCTTTGGCTGCGGCTAAGCTGCTTTGTGGCCTTCTGTTTGAAAGCTGATTGGGCAACGAGCCCTCAAGAAACGACCCTGTTCGCCGGTCCCGGCGATTTGCTATTTGCTGTAGGCGCAGCGCCGGCGCCGCTACCAGTATTTCTCGTCCATCATTCTTCGCCCAACGGCCTCGAGATCGTTTGGCATCAGTTGAACATTGTGCGCCACCTGGACTAGGAATTGGTCGATCGGCATTTTTCGCCGTTGCTTGCCGGGTCGCTCGGTCTTTTCTTCGCAACCCCTACAAAGAAAAATGGGCTTTAGAACTTTTTCCGGTTCCGCACTAGGAGCCTCCAGAATCGCGACGCCGTCCTTGTGGTCCTTGATCAGCCCACCGCAACCGTCGCAAGTTATTTCCGGGATTGGATTCCCGGCCTTATCCAACTGAAGTACGATTGCCATATGTGAGCTTACGTTACCCAATTTCATCGGCAACCGGATACCGAAGCTCGGAAACGAACCGCAGCCCCGAAATTCTCCGGGGTGAAATGGACGCAGAACCTGTCGCGCCGTAGGCCTTTGCGGAGGCGGAACCTGTCGCGCCGTAGGCCTTTGCGGAGGCGGAACCTGTCGCGCCGTAGGCTGCGGAGGCGGAACCTGTCGCGCCGTAGGCCTTTGCGGAGGCGGATTTACGCAGATGATGAGGTCCGGACGACCAATACGGTATAGCGAAACACGCTGCGGATCGTGGAACACTCTGAAAACGGGAAAGATCCGCAGATTACACAGATTACGCAGATTTCGTTTTGAGCTTTGATACGGCCGGCCATACAAATAAATCTTTCGTACCGACAAGTTCTCTCTTGCGCTGTCGCGCGACTCAGATTGAAAGCGAAATCTGCGGTTCGTTTTCTGTTTTCGCGGCTATGGTTGTCTTCGGCGATGAAACCGAAACTGGCTGCTTTTCCCAAGTGCTTCATACAAGAACTCTGTGTTCGACACACGATGACGCTGGTCGATTGGATCGAAATGGCGTCCACTCTTGCGGTCGATGGGCTTGAATTTTATTCCGGGTTCTTGAACGACGATCAGGCGTTTCTCGGCCAGGTGAAAGATCGCCTGCAAAAGCATGGGTTAGAAATGCCGATGCTGTGTTGTTCACCGGATTTTACGCAGCCGGATCCCGAACTGTTGAATGTAGAAATCGAACGGGAAAAGCGGATGATCGAGCTGACTGCATTTCTTGGAGGAAAGTTTTGTCGCGTACTTTCAGGCCAACGCTATCCAGGTCTGTCGCGTGAAGCCGGCGTATCTCAGGTAGTAAAAATTATCAAGTCACTGTTACCTTTTGCAGAGAAGCAGGGGGTCGTCCTAACCCTGGAGAACCACTATAAAGATAGCTTTTGGCGGTACCCCGAGTTCGCCCAAAAGATGGATGTTTTCCTGGAGATTGTGGAACAGATCGATTCGCCTTGGTTCGGAGTGAATTTCGATCCTTCCAACACGATGTTAGCCGGTGAAGATCCAATCCAACTCCTTACAAGGATTAAACATCGGGTGGTATCGATGCATGCCAGCGACCGTTATCTCACCAGCGGCACGCTCGAAGATTTACGTAAAGAAGAGAACGAGATCGGCTACGCCAACCGCCTGGCGCATGGCGTCATCGGGAAGGGACTTAATGACTATGACACTATCTTCACAATATTGCGTGAAGTTGGATTTAACTCATGGATCTCTATCGAAGACGGGATGCACGGGATGGACGAACTGAGTGAGTCAGTGCGCTTCTTGAGGTCAAAAATAGATCAATATTTCGGCGCCTAAGGAAAGGTTAGCTTTGTCCCGGAGTGACTGGATGATAGTAGCCCGACTCCGCAAGGCCTACGTCGCGATCGCTGGGGTTGGTCGTGCAAAATCAAAAGCTTCGGGTGCGCCGTAGTCTGCGAAGGCGACCTGGCAGTTTACTGCCTGGAATAGGTAAGAAAAATGAGTCCGTCTCGTAGAGATGGTTTGATCTCATTGGTTCTGGTGCGGCTTCATTTGGCATATCAAGATCCGGCAGGCTGAATCACACCGTCCCTACGGGACGAAGACATCCGGGCCCTTAGGTTGACGCGCGTGGGCAGCCACCGGACCGGTCAGTCGAGGATAGCGCCGGTGAGGTACTGTTCGAGGTTATCGATCGTCTCTGCCTGGGCCGAAATGAGGCACTTAACCAGATCACCGATCGAGAGAACTCCGACCATCTTAGCTCCTTTTATGACCGGCAGATGTCGCACCCGCTCTTCGGTCATAACTCGCATGCAATCGACCACCGAGTCGGTCGGATCTGCGGTTACGAGATCCTGAGTCATTATCTCCTCCACGCGAGTCTCCTGTGAGGATTTTCCCTTGAGGATGACTTTCCGGGTATAATCGCGCTCGGAGATGATTCCAATCAGCCTGTTGTTTTCTAACACCGGGAGGGCTCCGATGTTTTTGTCCGCCATCAAGGCGATGGCGTCGAATACCATCGCGGTTGGTGCTATCGACCACACGGTCGAGCCCTTTCGCGCCAGAATCCCGCTGATCGTGCCAGCGATTTTCATGTGTTACCTTCGGCCCGGCGGAGGAAGGATTCAAAAACAATCTGGGGGCTGAAAGAAAAATCGATCCCGCGGCGCTAACTCTAATGTAAGCCGCTTAGCTGTCGCTTTACTTTGTGGCCGGTTACAATGTCGGTGGGGTCTGCCTTGGTACCTTGGACGGTTACTTCTATCCAATCAGGAGGGGAGATCGTGAAATCGCGCTTAATAATCGGTCCGGTAAAATTATCTAACTGCAGGAATTTGTTGGTTGTGCGGTTGTAAAAGTAGGTTTGCCAATTCCATGGGGAATGGCCGCCGGAACTGGCCGTGCTGCACACGAAGAACTGGGAATCTGGTGTCCAGGCCGTCTTCTGAAGATTCCGGCCGTTGGATTGGGTACTCGACCGGAAATTGTCGGTAGCAAGAACGCGATTACTTACATCGTGAATTTCGACGACAGATTCATTCAGGGGGGAAGGATTCCCGAACGACGAGATACAGGCCATCAGCTTTTGGTCCGGTGATGTTACTCCATCACAATTCCACTGAGATTGATGAGCGCAGCCCGCCGATAAAGTTATCAAGAGCAGGGGTAGAAAGGGGCGCATACAAACTGCCAACAACCTGCCACGGGTTGATAGGAACGCCAATACTAAATAGGGTGGAATACCTTGATTGTGAGTCACTTATAGGCAATGCTACGCTCTATGTTGCCAACCGCTCGGAGTCGGCCTCGCAAGCGAGGCGCGCTCCACAACCAGGCGTTGGCGAAGTCGGAAGGGCTTGGATCAAATGGCGAGATGCCGAGGCTCTGATGCGAGCTTATGCCGGCGGGGCGGTAGGGGGGAGCGCATTAAATGAGGATCTGCCTTCGGCGCTCCTCGATCTAATAAAGGAGCAAAAAGAGTATCTCCAGAGCCTCCTTGAAGGCAGTTAGCAAGGAGCTCGGAGCTAGAATCTAGGAGCTAGGAGGCGGTGTCGCGGCTCCATCGTAATCGTCGTCCTTCCGCCTTCGCCAACGTCCCGGTTGTGGAGCGCGCCTCGCTTGCGAGGCCGACTTCCAGCGGTTGGCTACATAGACCCTGGGCTACGGCGAACAGGCTGTCCTCATTGGGGCGTGGCACGTCGATTCGATAGGCGGTTCCCAGCGCCTGGAGGGGAGCCGCTTTGGCGCGAAGCAGACGGCCTCGCAATAGTTGTTTCAGCGCTCAATCCGGCTGAGAAATGTCGCAACAGGCGGCTCCCGGGAATAACCCAGGGCAATGTTTTATCTGTGGCTCGGGATCGTTTACACCTGGCCACAAAGCTGCGAAGCGCTGGATTATTCCCGGGAGCCGCCTGTTTTTGCACGTTTCGGCCGGATTAGTGTTGGGACGAATTCGCGAGGGTGGAAAGGTAATGCGCCAAAGCGGCTCCCCTCCAGGCGCTGGACAGCTTGCCGACCGGAAGGAGTTAGCACTGATGTGTAACAGCCTAATCGGAATAAATCCGTTTGGCCCTCGGCCCGCATAGTGACGATCTTTATCGCCAATCCAGGGAGGGCTTCGGCTAATTTGTCCCGTAGTTCGTTAACTCTGGAATCGATGTCCCAGCTCGAGACTCCTTTCGTTTGCCCTACGCGGATTTTCGTCACCCGGAGTACATTGGACTTTTCGTCGGATTCCACCCTGATTATGCTTGGAGGGGAAAGGAAACGTAGGGGGCGAGAGTAACTGCGGCGGTCAATCGAAATCTCCGAGCGATCGACACATCGGCAGCTATGGCGAGAGCGCGGCCGCTGGCTTCTATGAATCGTTTCGACCACAGAAGCCGCCTCTTCAGCGCGTTCGCGATAGTTCACGGCGACCCCGGCACCCAAGTTAGCGAGCGCTAAAGCAATCGCCTTGCCGATGCCGCGCGAGCCGCCGGTGACCAACGCAATCCGGTTATTTAATCCTGACATTTCGAAGAAACTTTCACAGCAAGATCGCAAAGGCCACAAAGACTTCTTTAAACAGGAGGCTTTGACGACAACCGCGAATGGACCCGCGTTCGCAAGGCCGACGGCGTGGCAGGCCGCGAATTAACAACCAATACAAACCCAACCGCAGATTAAGCAGATGTACGCAGATTATAGTCAGGGGCGTAGCCGGAGCCCAGAGTCAAAATCTGCGTAAATCTGCGTCCATTTCACCCCGGAGAATTTCGGGGCTGCGGTTTCTTTTCCCTTTGTCGCGTTCCATACGCAGTTCTCGTCGGCTGGGGAGCGCCTTCCTTAGCGCTTCATTGCGCCTCGTCTGGAAGGGTTGCTTCCGGATCTCCCGGCCGATGGAACGCCTGAAAGTTTGCCACATCCAGCGTATAGATGCGGTCAGCTTTGGCTTTGCGTGCTGCCGCGAGGTGCAGATAGTCGTAAATCGCGGCACCGCGTACTCCGTGCAAGGGAGCCTCTTTAAGGCTGGCGATCAGTTCTCTGGCGGACAGCGTAACTACTTCAACATTAGGGAGCACGCTTTGCTCAAGGAGCTGGATCGCGATTTCTGGCGACACTCGAAAACCTAATCGACCGCCGGTTAAAACACTGTAGACTTCGCCTAGGGCATGCGCATAGACATGCTTCCGAGGCGGATCAAGCAACTGTCCACAGGCATCATGGTGCAGCTCAGCCTCAACCAGAGCGGCGATCAAAACCGATGAATCTAACGCCGCACTCATCTTGATCGACGCACCCGTCGAATAACCTGTTGGTCTTGATCCTCGCGGTCTGCTTGGATGGCTTCGGCTGCATTTAGGCCTTTGGGCGGACCAACGATGACCAGGCGGTCGCCCCGCCGAGTCACCTTTACCTGGTCGTCCGCCTGGGGCGATAGTTCGATTTTGCTGGCCGAAACCTTTAACATCAACTTCGCGCCCCCTCGCAAGTGGAGGAGTTCCCGGACCGTCTTTGGCAAGACGATACGTCCGGCTGAGTCCATAGTTATGGTAACGTCCATACCATAAATTGTGCCATGGATTATGGTTTACGGCAATCCGACCAGCCAGACGGCAAGACAAGACACATTTGAACGGGAGACTTCGACAGCTGGATGACTGCCCGACGGCCATCCGCGTCACTAGTCCGCCCAGACCAGATCTCAGAATTCTGGCGGGACGAACATGAAGACAGGTTGATTATCCGCAGATTAACGCAGCCCCGAAATTCTCCGGGGTAAAATTACGCAGATTACGGTTTGGGCTCGGGCTCGGCTTTGTCAGATAAATAGATCTTTGTGGCTGGATCAGGTTTTAGTAACCCTGGGCAACGTCCGAACCGAAAACCGAAATCTGCGTAATCTGCGGATATTAAAAACCCGATCCAACGCTTAATCCGGAGCTGCAACACTTGCCCGACCGCCATCCGCGTCTCTCTGCGGTTAGGCTTTCATTTGCGCTCTTTTGTTTCGATCGGTGGGTACCGCGGAAGCCTTCTGTTTAAAGTCTGTCTTTGTGGCCTTTGTGATCTTCCTGTGAAATTTCAGATCCGGTTCGACGAGAGGGCGGAACTAGCTTGACGCCGGGGCATTTTCCCGATGGAATCTTGGATAGCTTTAACTTCCAAACGGGTCCTCGGTTTGGCGGTTGTTTTGCTTCCAAAAAAGGGAACCCCCTCCATGAAGATAAGTATTAGTTTCAATAAGAGGCTGCTTATTCGCGCCCTCTGTCTACTCTCAATTACTGGTGCCGCGGTTTTGGCCATGCCAACACGGGCCGGCGCCCAGCTCTATGTCAGTCAAGTGCAAGCAGGGATTGTGAGCGAATACAATGCGAGCACCGGAGCACTCATCAAGGCCGACTTCATAACCGGGCTGAACACCCCTAACGCTCTCTTGCTGTCCGGCAGCGATCTTCTGGTTGCGAACGAAGCCGGATCAGTCGGTAAATACAACGCATCAACAGGGGCGGCCATTAATCAGAGCTTTATCACGGGCACGAACTTCCAGCCGATCGGCCTTGCCTTGTCGGGTACAGACCTGTTCGTGGCGAACATCTCCAACGCCACGGTCGGCAAATACAATGCCAGCACGGGCGCGGCGATTAAGGTGCCTTTCATCAAGAAGCTGCCAGCCGCCAGCAGTATCGGACTCGGAGTGTTCAACACCATTCTTTTCGTGGCGGAAGAGGGCCAGAGCAAGCTTGACAAATACGCCATCTCCACCGGAGCGGCAAAGGCAGCGCTGACGCTGAAGAAGCCGAATCCGTATGGGGTTGCGGTCTTGAACGACGACCTTTTTGTGACCAGCTTGAGCGCCGGCACAATTAGTGAATACAACGTCAAGACGGGAGCGGCGATTAAAGCTAGCTTCATTACCGGGCTGAATTTTCCGACCCAAATCGCTATACTAAACGATACCCTCTACGTGGTTAACTATGGCGGCGGTACGGTTGGTGAATACAATGCCAAAACGGGAGCAGTGATTAACGCCAGCCTCATCTCGGGACTAACCGCACCTTGGGGAATCGCCGTTCAGTAGCCCCCTGACACCCTGGCGTGAGAGGTGAGAGGTGATCGGGGGAGGCGCGAAGCGCTGGCCCGTGGAGCGTTGCCTCGCTTGCGAGGCCGTGTGAGCAGCGCCGGACCGCACATCAGGTCCTTATTTTTTTGCGCTCTATGTTATAGCTCAAAAGCTTTGTCTTCGTTCTACGGCCCGCCGTCGTTAACTATGCGTTCAACCTGCGGTACAACGGACGGGTCACCGAACTTCTTTTGTAGGGCGTCAGCCAGATCTTTGACGAAAGTCTTTCCTTCTGCCGATCGCGACGAAGTGTCAATGCTTATGTCATAAAAATACTTGCGTGCCTCGGGAGTTGGAAACGAAACGAGCGCGACGACGTTCCCCCGCCTTACGTTTATGCGCCGCCAATTGCCGCCTTGCGGTAAGCCTTTGGGAGGCAGACTATCAACGGAAACTCCGTTCAACCTACTGACCACGGCAATGACTTCACCCCGTCCAAGGGGTTCCAGGCGGAGCACATTTACGCCACTCCTCCAGCCGAGCATACATCCTGACAGGAATCCACACAGGAGAAGTAGCGGAACCATTTTTTTGATCATACCTACAACTACAACTCGCTCATGGGAGTTCTCAGATACACCACGATATCGACCAGACGATTGCTCTCGTCGAAGCCGTACTCCGCTTTTACGCTGTAAGTAGTCAGACCGAAAAGGACCCTGTAGGTAGACTCAAAACCGAGTCGTTTGACACCAATAGAGGTCACTTCACGTCCTCGGTTCGCCAGATAACGGTACCGATAGACGGGTTGGGTCTGAACGAGTGGCAATATCGATGGCTCGTGCTCTCGAGCTTCCTTTTCCGCAAATTGTAAGACGGTCCTGAATGGAGTGCCGGCCGGGGTGATTGCCAAAAGCTGTTGCCTAACGGATTCACTGCTGCTCAGGAATCCTACGCGAAGCGTGTCAGCTCGCTCTTTGCGGCATCCGACAATTAAAGCAAACAAGAGGGCGGAGCTTACAACGCTGAGAAACGGATTCGTCGGTAGCCAAATGGCTCTGCGGATTTACGGCGCACGTCGCCACTCTATTTTACCGGCTTCGGCTTCGGAAATCAGAAAAATAGGGCGTTTCTATTGACAAAAATGATAGTGCGTCTAACGCGGCGGAGCGGTGGGGTATTTAAGTCTGGCAGCTGCCATAGGCGTCAAGTTAACAGGCGGTGTGCACGCACCACCCCTTGCGGAGGGGAGCCGCATTAAAATCGTTCCGTCCTTGGACCGAGAAAAAGGAATTATGGCGAGGTGGGCCGAAACGCGTGGACTGCTGCGGCTCCCTGTGCGCGCGGAACAACCTAGAGACGTTTTCAACCCCAGATTGTAACTACAGCGCAGTTCGGGGAGAGGGTCGAACGACGCGCTGATGGCGCGTCGTTCGAGGATTGGTAAGATCAATAATAGATATTGACCGCGGCGTCGGTGGCGCCGTTGGTGACGACCGTGGTTTGAACACCACAACTGGTCGCGGCGTTGGTAACTCCCCAGTTAATCGACGGTGTCCCCTTGTTGGTTCGGACGTTCATTTTCGACATCTGGGAGTAGGCGGTGTTAGGAAATTGGGAGCATTCGTCGACGCTGTAAACTTCGAGGGTTTCGGTGCACCATGTCAATTGCGCGATTTGATTGATCGAGAAATCAGTTCCGCTGATGCCCGTGAATTCACAAGTGTAGTCAAACTTCTTGTTGGTTTTTCCGACATAAGTAATGACCCCAGTTAACGACTGACCAACGCTGACTGTGACCAACGATGAATAGTAGGCTTGGTTTCCAGTTACGTACCAACTAGCAACTGCCCAGTCTTTCCCGCCTCCCGCGGCGCTGGGCCCATATTGTAATACCGGCTGCAGGATGGCCGTGCCGCTATTCGGTTCGATAGAGTTAAATTGGAAAAGGGTTTGTCCATCGTAGGTCGAGGGCGCCGGAGGGACAGTCCAGGTGGTGGTAAAAGATTTAACCGGGCTTCCCGTTCTGTTGAGCCAGCTCGCGTAAGTAATCCAGCCGTTGTCGGTGAACGGAACTCTGGATTCGGTGACGTCCGGAACAGGAAAATCGACGTGGGCGCCAGTTTTTGGGTTCTCCATGCGGATATGGCCATCCGGCATGGTGGTTAAACTAAACCCTTGTGGAACGAAGTGGACGTTCGCGGCATCCCGATAGCCGAACGGAGTCAGCACTTGGGTAGAGCTTTGAGCGGCTGCATTCTGAGGCACCAGGGCGGTTGATAGAGAAAACAGGATAACTCCTGCTGAGATATGATATCCGATCGTTTTCAGTAACATGGCCGCAGGTTACTGAAAACGAATTAGTCAAGGCAATACGTAAAAGGGCGTAACCGAATAAAATGCCGATTGTTCTTCAACGTCGCGGACCTGCATCAATACTGAATGAGGCGACAGAGATGTTGTTAGCAATGTCCGGCGAGAAATAGGCAATTCAGTGTTTTTTACCGAATCGATCTTGATATTGCCGGGGCTGTTGCTGAGTAGCGTCCGGATGTTCGCTTCGCTCATAATATTTCTGGGGATCAGGTCTTAACGGAAACATGGCTTTTTGGAACATGCCGCGGGACCTGTCCGGACCGGACATGAGACGGTAGACGGAGAGTTGCTGGTCTTGAAGCCAGTGTAAGGTGCCGAGGCGTTGTTCCGGGTCTTGCAGGTTCCTGAAAATATCTGATCGGAACCGGTCGTCGAGCAACGTCTCGATTAGCAGAGATGGAACCGAGTCAGTTGGTTCTTGCAGTGATAACAGGTCGTTCCGAGCCTTATCTACACCCCGTAAACGATTGTCTTCATGAAAGGGTTCGGCGCACTGGACACTCTTGATCAGGCAGAGGGTCTGCCGGTCTTGGCGCCACGCGAGAACGTGACAGGTGCCGGATCGTTTTTCGTGAGCGTCTGTAAGGTACACAACGAGAGTGAATGAAAACGGATCCGGCGAGGCGGCAGGTTTAATGACAATGGAGCCGTACCATTTCATGTAATTGCGGTCCCAAGACCGTAGATCCGTAGTTTCGAGAAATTCGTCGAAGGTTTGTTCGGTTGAATCGCTCATATTCTTAGTTCGTTGGGGGTATCTGAGCGTAGCGTTTTTTAAGAAAGAATAGCCGCAAAAAGGCGCAAAAGGCGCAAAAAACTAGGGGTCGCCACCCCGTGGAGCGCTGCCTTGCTTGCAAGGCCGATGGTGAACAGGGAGACACCGCGCGATCCGCTCCTCCATTATCCACGCTCTGTACTGTACCAATAGAGGTCAGACCTCGGACGATAGAGCGCAGCATGCACGAAGGTGTTACCTTACAGTATTTCTTTGTTCACCATCGGCCTCGCAAGCGAGGCGCGCTCCACGGGTGGCGACCCTATTTTTGTGCCTTTTGGGCCTTTTTGCGGCTATTCCTCTTCGGTTTTCGCTCTGTAGGTTTCCCCGATGAGGCTTGCTCAACGACGGACGCATCAATTATAACGCTGAGCCTATGGACTTTACCGTTATCCAAGCCTTCCTCGGTATACTGGCTGGGATCATAGCGTACTTGTTGATCTACTGTCTCTTGGGCGGCGTTTACACAGTGAACCAAAACGAGCGCGCCGTGGTGACGAATTTTGGCCGGGCGGAACGGCTTGGCCAGCGGACAACGCTCGACCTGCCGATCGCTCAGAGTTTGAGCCCTGAACATCGGGAAAGGTATGTTTATCCCCAGGTTCGGGTGGTTGGTCCCGGCGGGCCCTACCTGCGGATGCCGTGGCAACGGGTCTATAAGGCGTCGACTGCGATCCAAACCATCAATATCGCTTTTGATCCGGATACGCCCGGCGCCAATGCAAACGGCACCATTTTAGAAGCGGTCACGAAGGATCAATTGAACATCGGTTTAACGGGACAGGTTCGCTATCGGATCAGCGAACAGAACATTTACGCGTACTTGTTCGGCGTTAAGCGGCCAATCAGTCATGTCCTTGGGTATTTCATCTCGATTCTTCGGGAACGAATCGCGAATTACGAAGCCCCGGTGATCAAGGATCCCACGGTCGACGTCAACGAACCGACTAGCGAAACTCTGGCTAAAGTCGGTGTGTCCATCAACGATCTGCGCAAGAATTTGAATGATCTTAACGATCAAATGGATCAGCAATGTCAGTCGTCAGCGGCGCGATACGGCATGGTATTGGACGCATCGTTAATCACGGGGATCGATCCGCCGCCGGAGATTGAATCGGCGTTAGCGGCTATCAATACCGCTCACAACGAAGTCTCGTCCAAGATTAGTGTGGCCCAGGCGTCCGCTGATCAAAAGATAGAACAGTCTAAGCGGGCAGTAGAGATTGAGACTAACCGGGCCCAAGCCGAGGTACAGCCGCTGCGTTGGATAGCCCAGCAGATTGCCGAACTGAAAAATAGCGGCGAACATGCCTTACCGGCTTACTTGCGTAACGTTCGCCTCGATCTGTTTTCTAAAGCCAACCGAGTGGTGCTAACCCGAAAGGAGGAGAGATGACCTTTATTATCCTTTTTATTGTCACGTTTCTCCTCTCTATATTTACCGTTCCGCTTGCTCTAGGCGTGCTAAAGGGCATCAACTTTTACACCACCGTGAACGAGGGCCGGTGTAAGATGTACGTTTTGTTTGGCAAGGTATTAGGGGTCGTTGATCAACCGGGGTTGCATTTGCTTTGGCTAACCTTGGGGCCGCAGGCTGCGTTAGTGCGGTTTTTTGGGCGAGTGTATGAAATCGATCTTCGCCTCGATCAGGAGTATTTGCGAAGTAACCCGGTGAACTCCGAGGAAGGAACCCCGATGGGGGTTGGGGTTTGGTACGAAATGCGGATCAAGAATCCGGTTGATTTCTTATTTAAGAATGTTGATCCCCGAGGTTCGTTAAAAGCGAATGTGGCGAATGCTACCGTCCGTTCGCTTAGTAATATGCCTTTGGAAAAGCTGCTGGAGGACCGGCATGAAATGAGCCGCTTAGTTCGGCAGGAAGTATCACCTAAGTCGCAAGAATGGGGTTATGAGTTAGGTTCAATTTACGTCAGGAAAGTCCATTTCCGGGATGCGGAGATGATCCGGCAAATCGAGCAAAAAGTGGTTAACCGGTTGCGGCAGGTCACCTCGGCGATCCGGCAAGCAGGCAGTAACCAGGTGGATATCATTACCAGCGCGGCCGACCGCCAGGCTGCCACTGAGTTTGCCAAGGCGCGCTCGGTCCGGCCCCAGTTAGTAGGCGAAGCACTCCGCGAGATCGGTCAGGATCCGGATGTATTGAATGCCGTGTTCGAGACCTTAGAGGTTGACCGTATTACCAAGGGAGGAGCAGAGGTCACCCTGATCCCGGACGGTAAATACGAGACTTTGGTGGGCCTGCTCGCAGGTACAGGAGGGGATCTGCCGTCGCCAGCGCCGTTGAAAAACCGTTAAAATAAAAATTATCCGCAGATTACGCAGATTTCGCTCAAGACTTAGTTCACGCTGCAGACCAATGGAAACCGTTGAGCTACGAAAAGAGTCTCTTGCTCTTTGGTGTAATAGGCCTTTGAAACGTAGTCTGCGTAATCTGCGGATAACCTCTAATCTGCCGTCATCGTCGTCCATCTGCGGTTAAACCCTTATTTTTCGCGTGCATTCGAGTCCATTCGCGGTTGAGAAGCTATTTTCTGCGGGGGAGTTTCGGTTCTCGCTGGGGATTGGGGCAGTGGAACCGGCGGAGTTTTTTCGGAACGGGCAAGGGGATCAGTTGCTCGAGTTCAGACAGCGAGCACTGGACTCAAGCCTTAGCGATTATCTGCAGCCGGTCTGGGATGAAGCGGTTTGGTCAGTGCTGCAGGATTTTGTTAACGGATTGGAGCCGGGGGCGAATACCGAGACGATCGAGACTTTGGGGCGAAGCTGGGAGCCTGATTTTGTGATCTTAGATCGCGCGGCGCCGCATCAGGTGTGGGGCGGGTGTGTCTGTTTTCCTTCCGGATGGAGTTTAAGGGAGAAAATCGGCAAGAGTTTGTTTCTGACTCATGCGCCGGTGCCGGGTCTGAATGAGGATTTAGGGGCAAATATTTCGAAGTTGTTATCGAGGATTGATGTTGGCCAATTCTTTCAGCGGACGAACTGGGGACTGACTGGGGCGTCGGCGCTCGATCAACATCCGCGGCACAAGATCGCGGCGATCGGGGCTTCCGTAGATCCGCGGACAGTTCACTTACGGGTTGAGTGGCAAGTGCTAACCGCGATTTCGGCGGCCGCATTGTTGTTCGGTATCAGAGTGTTTCATGTGCCGATCGAGGAGGTGAAAGCGGCTCCGGAGTTGGGTTCACGATTGGCGATGAACCTGGAGACGATGCCGGCTGCGGTAGCGCGATATAAGCGGCTTGATCAGTGCCGGGAAATGTTGGTGAAGTATTTGCAAGGTTGAGGGAGCGAGGGGTCGCCACCCGTGGAGCGTTGCCTCGCTTGCGAAGCCGTAGGGTTCGCCACCCCGGAGGGGAGCCGCTTTGGCACTTGGTTAGACGACGTAGCGAATTCAAGGTCGGGTGTCTTGTACCGCCAAGAAGGGCTTTAAACGGGCGGCTCCCGAGAATGACCCAGCGCGATGTTCTTGGTCAACGCGTTCAAACTGGGTCAGTAGAAGTGCAGATCGCTCGGCCATTCTCGGGGGCCGCCTGCTATATCATTCTGGGGTCGTATCACGTAATTGACCTGGATTCGCGGGGGCGTGGCGGATAGCACCAAAGCGGCTCCCCTCCACGGGTGGCGACCCCTACGGCCTCGCAAGCGAGGCAGCGCTCACGGTTCCGACCGCATTGGATCATTGCAGCTCCACCAGGAGAATATCGTTAGCGAGAGCGATCGCTTGCTCGACGGTTGGGCCATAGCGTTCCTTAAACGCGATCTCGTAGGTCACAGGATTGCCGAAGCAAGTTTGGCGTTTGTAAATCCTTAACGTCCAGCGGCGCGCGCATGAATCGAAAAGGAGAGAGACGTCGGCGCTTTCAGCACGGATGAAAGATCCGTGTTCCTCGTGACTCCAAATAAAACCGCTTTGTTCCAATCGCAGACCCGTTGACAGCAGGGATAATGCCAGGATCGCTGAGTGGATAGCAAACCAAAAGCGGACTCGCTTAGGCTCATCCGCATGACAGATGACAAATTACAAATGACAGATATGGAGCGACCCCATCGCCCAATTTGTCATGTGTCATCTGTCATTTGGCGAATCGCGCCTGGGCATGATCCGTGCTCTTAGACCGGCGGTATGGCGGAAATGATTCTCGCTGAGGGTCCGGCGATTGCCCGCGTCAATCGTTGGTGGCAGCTCGGATGGGGGTTGGTTTGTATGATGGCGATCTCGAGCTCGCAATATGTATGGACATTGTTCACGACGCCTTTAACCGGGCATTTAAATGCGACGTTGGCAGAGGTCCAGGTGACCTTCTCGGTTCTGATCGTTTTACAGACTTTTTTATCGCCTTTTCAAGGTTATCTGGTGGACGTTTTTGGCCCGCGCGTCCTTCTCTCAATTGGCGCAATGCTTACAGGTCTAAGCTGGGTGTTTGCGGCCGGCGCGAGAAGCACCTTCGAGCTTTACCTCACTTACGGACTCTTTGGTGGGATCGGCACCGGCATCATCTACGTGGGGGTGGTAGGGCTCATGGCTCGCTGGTTCCCGGATCGGCGAGGGTTGGCTTGTGGAATCGTTGCTGCCGGCTATGGCATGGGAGCAATCATTACGACTTATCCGATCGCTTCCGCGATTAGCGGTGTTGGCTACCAGCAAACGTTGATCAGGTTTGGCGTGATCTTCGGTGTGGTCGGACTGCTGGCAGCTCAGGGAATGAGACGGCCACCGGAAACGCAGTCACGGACGAGCGGGCCGCCATCGCTACCGGGTATGGGAGTTGGTCCAAGCACGATGCTGCTTTCACCTATTTTCTGGGTGATGTTTCTCATGATGACCATGATGTCGACTTCGGGGCTTATGGTGATCTCGCAGATGGCCGCTTTTGCGAAAGATTTTGGTGTGGCCAACGCGATGGTATTCGGAACCGCGGCTCTGCCGTTGGCGCTAACCATTGATCGGTTTACGAATGGCTTAACTCGCCCGTTTTTCGGCTGGCTTTCCGACCGCATCGGCCGGGAACAGACGATGGGCCTGGCCTTCGGTTCAGAAGGTGTGGCCATGTTCGTTTGGTTATCGACTCGAGAAAATCCGTTGTTATTTGTGCTGTTATCAGGGGTCGTTTTTTTCGGTTGGGGCGAAATTTTTTCTTTATTCCCGTCGACCTTAACCGACACCTTTGGCGAGCGGTACGCCACGACGAACTACGGTTTTCTTTATATGGCGCAAGGGGTAGGGTCGGTATTCGGGGGACCGCTAGCGGCGTGGCTCCATGAAGCAACCAAGAGCTGGATCGTGGTGTTCTCGGTCATGATCGTGCTGGACCTGGTTGCCGCGGCGACGGCGGTCGCGGTACTGCGGCCATTGCGGCGGCTTCGAGGGCCGCCGCGAATGACAAATGACAAATGACAGATGACAGATTGTCCCGGGCCTAACATAAAGGCGATCAAAGTCCCGGCCGCCCGTGAGCGACTTTCGGCTGTGTTCGGTCCAGATCGCTAATTTGTCATCTGTCATTTCTTCAGTATCGGCTCAAGGTACCGGAACAGGACTGTTTTCAGCTCCTGGATTCCTTCTTTTTGCTGTTTGGGGGTGCCAGTAACGGCGGAATGCAGGAACGCTTTGACCAGCTGAACAGAGGTGGCGGCGGCTCGGTTAATTTCGGCGCGATTGGCGGCGGGGCAGTGGGCTCGGAACAATGCGGCCAAGCTCTTTTCTACGTGCTGTTTTAAGCCGTCGATGCTGGCAGTCAATTCATCTGAGATCACTGATCCAGTTAATAGAGCTTCGAGACCCGGCCCCTGGCGCTGAAGAGAAATAAAAGGGTCCACGAGATGCGCAATCAGTTCTGCAAGCGGCGCATCGGCTGAAGCGATATCGAAAGCGGCGCGATGGGTTTCGGGTAAACGCTCGAGATAACGAGCCGCTAAGGCGTCAGCAATAGCCTGTTTATTGGGGAAGAATTGATAGAGGGTCCCAGGAGATACGCCGGCCTGTGCACAGATAGCGTTGGTGGTAGCTCGTTCATATCCGACCTGAGCAAAGACCGTGTCAGCGGCATCGAGCAATTGATCGATCCGGCGTTGGCCCCGGGCTTGGCGCCGGGGAGGAGCCGGAAGCGTGTCGGCGTGTGGGCGTATCGGCGTATCGGCGTGTTTGCGTATGGGCGGGTGGACGGATAGACGGGAGGTATTTTTATTCACGAATAAAAACTCGCATTTGCTTAATATACGAATATATACTCGTATATATGACGGATGTGAACCAAGACATCACAGCGGAGGCAGCGCCGGCATTGTCCGCGGCTAAGCCCGAGCAATCAGGCTGGAAGGCTGTTCCCGGGCAGACGGCGCTGGTAACCGGAGCTACCGGGCTACTAGGGAGTAACCTCGTTCGCGAGTTGGCAAAAAAGGGAGTCACGGTCAGAGCTTTGGTTAGATCCAAAGAGAAAGCGGAAAAGCAGTTCGGCTCCTTAGGTTTAGAAATTGTAGCGGGTGACATCAACGATCCGAAAACGTTTGTAGATCGCTTGCCAGGTGTCGACCTGGTTTTTCACACCGCAGCCTATTTTCGGGATAATTATAAAGGGGGCAAACATTGGGACCAACTCTATACCACTAATGTGGTGGGAACCGCGAACCTTCTCCAAGCCTGTTATCGGGCTGGGATTCGCCGGTTCGTGCAGATCAGTTCAACGGCGACGCTGCGCGGCCGGCCCGGAGAAGTGGCGGATGAGACGATGTTACGCCTGGAGAGTGAGGCCGATGACTATCAACGAAGCAAAATCCTTTCTGATCAGGAAGTGTTCAAGTTTTTGGGGTCGCATCCGGATTTTTGGACGGCGTTCGTATTACCTGGCTGGATGCATGGCCCGGGTGACAGCGGGCCGACCGGTGCCGGCCAAACCGTGCTCGATTTTTTGAAAAGAAAATTGCCTGGTATTCCGCCCGGGTCCTTCTCGGTGGTGGATGTAAGAGACGTGGCCGACGTCGCCATCCGAGTCGCGGAAAGCGGAAAACGAGGTGACCGTTATCTGGCGGCCGGGAGAGCGGTAACCATGGAAAATCTGTTTAATGAGTTAGAGCGGGCCTCTGGGATCCGGGCGCCTCGTAATAAAGTACCAATGGCAGCCCTGTATCTGCTTGGAGCCATCGGCGAGCTTCGAGCTCGGATCACTCACCAACCTGCATTGATCAGTTGGGCAACAGTCCAGCTTCTGATTAAGGAAGCCGGTCGCCATCATTACGATCATCAAAAGAGCGAACGCGAGTTAGGGATCCGGTTTAGAGAGGTACAGGAGACGTTGCGGGATGCGATAGGGTGGTTCAAGGCTAATGGGTATGCGTGAGAGGGGGGAAGGGTGAGAAGTGATTGGTGATTGGTGGTAGGTGGTGGAGTGTCCCAGCGTTTCCGTTTCGTTCTCGTCCTTCCGACTTCGCCAGCGTCCCGGTTGTGGAGCGCGCCTCGCTTGCGAGGCCGTTCCAGCGTTGGCAACATAGACCATGGGCTTCTCGGACAGGCTGTCCTCGACTTGGGCGTGCACGTTCGACGTTCTAATCCCGGACAAAAATACACCTTTGGGTCGTGGCACGTCCTTGCGGCGCGCGGGGATCCGACGTCGCCCCGCTGGGAGAAAAATCGATTGGTTGCCTCAGGCTATGTCGGACAGGCAGCGCGCCCTCCCCGATTTGCACCCTGCGACCACACCCCGCCTTGAAAATCATTTTTGCACGCTACATTGAGGGATGGCGAGGAACGTCCTAGATCCTAGATTCTAGCTTCCGCCTTCGCTACGCTATGGCGTGACAGGCCCTAGCTCCTCAAACTATGCCTACGCAATTCAGGGACTATTACGAGACACTCGGCGTTAGCAAAACCGCCACGGCGGATGAGATCCGGTCTGCTTATCGAAAGCTGGCACGGAAATATCATCCAGATGTCGCAAAGGACAAAAAGGAAGGCGAAGAGAAAATTAAGGAGATCAATGAAGCGTACGAGGTTTTGAGTGATCCGGAGAAACGCACGAAATACGATCGTTTAGGGGCGGCTTGGCAAAGTGGCGAGTTTGCCGGAGCTCCCGGAGGTGCACCGGAAGGTTGGACCTTTCATCAGGGACCGTATGAGGAAGGCGCCGAGTTTCATTTCGGTGGTACCGGGTTCAGCGACTTTTTCGAACAATTCTTTGGTACCCGGCGATCGTACGCCGGGGCGCCGGACGTTGAGTTCGAAGCGGAGACAGCGCGGCGTCCGCGAAAGCGCGATGTTGAAGCGGACATGTTGGTCGGCCTTTCCGAGGCGCTACATGGTTCGACTCGGACGATCACTTTGCAGCGAGGGAATCAAACTGGGCAAGCGTCGAAGACGGACACCTATAAGGTAAAAATCCCAGCTGGGATTCGGGAGGGCCAGCGAATCCGATTGGCCGGTCAGGGAGAAAATGGCGGCGATTTGTTCCTGCGGATTTCTTTCCAGAAACATCCCGATTTCCGGTGGCAAGACGCAGACCTTTACTATGATCTCGAACTGGCGCCATGGGAAGCCGTGTTGGGGTCCAGCGTGAATATCCCAACACTGGATGGGCATGCGAAGCTGAAGGTTCCAGCCGGTACCGTCAACGGAGCGACTTTTCGGCTTGCCAACCTGGGTTTGACTGGCTCGGATGGAAAACGAGGGAACATTTATGCCGTGGTACGGATTGAGGTTCCAAAAACCGTTACAGCCGATGAACGCCGGTTATGGGAAGAACTGGCCAAAGGTTCTAAATTTGACCCGCGAGCTTGAGGAAGAAGAATTCAACCGCAGATTAACGCAGATGTACGCAGAAAATTTTGCGAACGGCGCCTTTTTAATAGACTTGGCCAGCACTGATTACTGATTACTGATTACTGCGGTTTTTTATGAGCGGTGAAAGCAGCCACGAGAGGACGGAGTACCTGCGATTGACGGTGATTAATCCGGACACCGGTAAATTGTACGATGTCCGGACTGCGGCGGAGTACACTGCGGTCGATCCGGACGGCATACGCGCCTATTTGCGGGAAGGATTGGTAAGAGCCATCAGTTACAAGGACGACGGGGAACCGTTATTTGATGAGGATGGAATCTATTGGCTGCGCCGGATCCAAAGTTTACGAACGGAGATGCGATTGGAAGGTCCCGGGCTGCGAATCGTGCTGGATCTGATGCAGGAAGTCGAGCGATTGAGGCAGGAGCTGAGAAGGCTGTAGCGGGTTGGTAGGGCGAGGCTCCAATGAGGCCTCGAAATGTCCGCAACGTTGCGAGCATTCTGAGGCAAGTGAATGTGATGGGCCTCTACGCGGCCGAGCCGGGACCCCTGATGTGCCATGTCCCCGGAGCGATTTAAGATCTGTCGCCAAGTGCCCGCAAACACGCGCAACCTCAACGGCTCGGCAGCGAGTCGGCGTTGACTTGGTGTCGGCGGCGGCAAGCTTTGATCTCTGCGAAAACGTATCGGTCTTTCAGGAGCCTCGCCCTACCAAACCTAAATGACCCTGTCGTTGCCGCCGTCGATGGGGATTTGGGCGCCGGTGGTTGCGCAGAATGTAGGGCCGCAGAGTTCGACGATGACGCGGGCGACGATCTTGCTAGTGACCTCAGTTCCGAGGACGTTATTGCGTTTATAGTCCTCGACAGACAAACCGTAGCTGGCAGCTCGTTGCTGAAGGACTTCGGGAGTCCACAGACCGGTATCGAATACAGCGTTAGGGTGGACAATGTTGACGCGGATTTTGTCTTTACCCCATTCGAGAGCAGCGACCCGAGCCAATTGAGTAAGCGCGCTCTTAGAACTCGAATAAGCGCCTTGGCCCGGGCCAGGAGCCGGCACATTTTTGGAAGCGTTGATGACGACGCGGCCGCCATTTGGAGCCAACCGCAGCAAAGGATAGGTCAAACGAAGCAGGGATAAATTGGCGTCGAGATTGACGCGCATCGTGCCGTGCCAAGTGGCAAGATCGAGGTCTTCAATGCGTTTGCTGGAAGGGAAAATGCCGGCGTTTAAGACTAACATATCCAAGCCGCCAAACCTGCGGACAGAGCTTTCCAGGGCAACAGCTAAAGCATCTTCGTCGGCAACGTCGCACTGGATACCGAGGAACGATTTGCCCGTCTCCGCCAAGCCTTCCTCCGCCGGATTGATATCGAGAGCGACCACAGCAGCGCCGCGTTGGATGAGTTCTTCCGCACACGCTTTCCCGATGCCAGATCCGGCCCCGGTTACCAGTGCAACCTCGCCGAGCAACGGCTTGGACGCCCCGGCTTTACCGAGTTTTGCCTGTTCGAGTTCCCAGTATTCAACATCGAACGCTTGATCCGGAGTGACGGGTTGCCATGTGTCTAAAACCACGGCGCGTGAGATGACGTCGATGGTATGATCATATAACTCGGCAGCAATGGCAGCTTCTTCGGCACTTTTGCCGATGCTGATCATTCCGAGCTCTGGATCCAAAACGATGCGAGGCGCCGGATCGAGCATTTGCAGAGATCGTTTTGATCGTGCGGCGTTGGTGTTGAAGTATTCCCTATAGGCTTGTGTGTATTGCTTTACGTTCCGGCCAAGCAGCGGAATCCTTTTTGTGCGGATCACATGATCTGGTGTGGCTGGTCCCTTGGTTGCAATCACATCGAGATCTTTTCGCCGGGCGAAAGCCAAAAATTTAGCTTCGTCATGAAGCGACAAGATCGTCGGTTTACCGGCAGCGGAAGCAATCGCGTTTCGTAGCGCGGCAATCTCGAACCGCGCTGGTGCGGGACTTGGGCCCGCGGCCTGGTACGTGATCTCCCAGCAGTTGTGTTTCTGGAGGTAACCTTCCGCCAGGTCAACCAGTTCGATCATCCGTTCGTACGATTCTCTGGCGGTTGCACCAAAACAGAAAATACCGTGGTTAAGCAGCACCATCCCGATGGTGTTTTGGGTGGCTGCTTTGGGAAAGATTTCTGCGCAGGTCCTAGATAATGCGAATCCCGGCATCACATACGGGATTGTTACGACCCGATCGCCGTAGATCTCAGATAAGCGTTCGCAAGCAGAGGGCAGATTAACGATCGACGCCAGAGCATCGGAGTGGGTGTGATCAACAAACTTATAAGGAAGAATAGCGTGCAGGATGGCTTCGACACTTGGGGCCGGAGCTCCTGCCCTGGTGGTGGCCATCCGAAGTTCGTTGGCCATTTGAGAATCACTCAGCTCCTTTAAATGGGATAGTCGCAGCAAATGCTCCATGCGTACCGGAGCGAATCCAGCGGCTTCAATAGTAGATAAATCCCAACCACTGCCTTTCACATACAGAAGGTCGACCGCGTTGCCGAAAAGGTTGGTTTCGGTCAACTTCACCGAGGTGTTACCGCCGCCATGTAAGACCAGGGACGAATCGCTGCCTAAAAGACGAGAAGTATAAACCCGCTGTTCCAGGTCGGTTTTGAACTGAGCAGCATCTTGATCGTTCCAACGGCTTTTCATGGTTCACAGTGCGCGTCTGGCGCGCGGTGAACCATGAAATGACAAATGACAGATGACAAATGACAGATTTTCGCCCCCGGCCAATTTGTCATCTGTCATCTGTCATTTGTTATTTTTTCACCGGCGCGACCGCAGCCGGAACAGAATCGGCAGGCCATAGTAGCCTAAGTGCTCACGGATTTTGGACTCGAGGTACCGGCGATAATCGTCTGTCAGTGCGGCGGGATCGTTGACAAATAAGATGAACGCCGGCGGTTTGATGCCGGGCGCGTTGGTCGGATCGATTTGAGTTGCGTAAAGAAGCTTTAAGCGGCGATTACTTCTTAAGGGGGGAGGATGCGCTTCCATCGCCGTCTGCAGCAACCGATTGAGCGGCCCAGTGCCAAGAGAACGTTGAGAATGTTTCTCGATCTTATCGATGCTCTTGAACAGGCGGTCGAGATTTTCTCGCGTGTGAGCAGAAAGGACATCAATGGGTGCGTAAGTCAGGAAGAAAAGGTTGGAGCGGATTTGGCCGAGCACCGCTTCAACGAAATCTCGGACCCGATTCGATGGTTTTACCAGGTCCAACTTGTTGACGACCACTAAACAGGGTTTCTCGTTCTCCTGGATCAACCCTGCGATCTTCTTGTCCTGAGCGGTGATGCCGTCGACCGCATCAACCACTAGGGCGCAAATATCGGCTCGTTCGATGCTTTTTTCGGAGCGCATCACGCTAAAGACTTCCACCGAAGTGTTTTGTTTGCTCCGGGGCCGGATACCGGCGGTGTCAATTAAGACAAAGTCTCTCTCGTCGCGACGATAGGGAATATCGATGGCATCGCGAGTGGTCCCGGCTATGTGGCTGACGATGGTTCGTTGATCCTGCAGGATAGCGTTTATTAGCGATGATTTCCCGACATTAGGTCGTCCGACAATCGCGAGTTTAATCGCTTCGGGGACCTGTTCTTCACCGTTCTCAAGTGGGGATTGGCTCCACAATCCTGCCTTCAAAGCATCCGTAAGGTCAGCAATCCCCCGTCCGTGCTCCGCGCTTACGGGGAAGATATGTTCGAAACCGAGTTGGGAGAATTCCGTGTCGAAGAGTTCATGTTTAGCGTGATCAATTTTATTAACGGCGACCAGGATCGGTTTTCTCGTTTTACGGAGTTGCTTAGCCAGCAGTTCGTCGATGGGCGTTAGTCCGGCAGCGCCGTCGGTAACGAAAATGATTGTGTCCGCTATCTGCATGGCGAGTTCGGCTTCAGCCTGAACTTGATCGTCCAAAGAATCGCCCATGGCTGCTCCGATTCCACCGGTGTCAATCAGAGTCACCCGGCGGTCATCGAGCTCAAAATCCGCAGCTAATCGGTCCCGGGTTACGCCGGGTTGGTCATGAACAATGGCAACGCGTCGCCGTAAGAGGCGATTAAACAAAGCTGATTTGCCGACGTTTGGACGTCCGACTATGGCAACCGTTGGCACTTTAGCCATTGCAGTGCAGCAAACGTTATACCCGGTTTGGGGTGAGTGAGAAGTGAGAAGTGATTGCTGAGAGGTGAGAAGCACCACCGAGGGACGGACGACGGATGGGACCTATAGGACTTATACGACTTATATGGCAGGCGTTTCAGGGCTGCGAAGATAGCCGACAGGCGAATTTATACCAATCACTTCTCACTTCTCACCTCTCACTTCTCACTGAAGAAGCGCGTAGCTGCCGGATACCATCCAGGACGTAGCCGGTTCCTGAAATGAGGGTGAGGGACGCGGCGATGAAGACCATGGCATCCAAAAAGAGGGGGATACGGAAGAGGACCCAGAGGATTGAGGTCAATTGAAATACAGTCGCAATTTTTCCGATCGGGCTGGGATGGATGTCGACTTGGTCGATCAACCGGGTTAAGGCGGTAAAGCCGATCGCTAGTACCACGTCCCGGCCAATGACGGCGCAAGGGAACCAGAAAGGGAGGCTATGAGGCCAACCTGAAAGAGCGAGCACAAGCAGAGCTGCTGCAACTAATCCCTTGTCGGCGATCGGATCCAAAATGGCGCCGAGACGGCTCTGCTGATGGAACTGACGGGCAACGAAGCCATCGAGACCATCCATGCACGCTGCGATTAAAAAGATGGCGATAGCGGCAAACCGATAGGGCTCGATCGGCTGACCATCGGCGAACGATCGGCCGTAAGCCCATGCCAACCAGACAAAGGCTGGAATCAGGCCGATCCGGGCCAGGGTGATCTTATTGGCGGCAGTCATAGCCCGATGAATGACAAATGACAGATGACAGAAGGAAGATAGCAAGGGGAAGGGTAGGAGTCTGGGCGTGGCCAATCGAGGGACGAGCCACGGATAGGACCTATGGGACCTATAGGACTCATGTGTTCTAACGTTGAGCGGTGCTCGTCTCCTGCAGCGGGGTTCTGCCGCGATAGGCGACGATGCCTTGGTAGATTTGCTCGGCTAAGGCGTCCCGGTAGGCTTGGGAAGCGATCCGTCGGGACTCAATCGGATTACTCAGGAATCCGCCTTCGACCAGGATCGCCGGATTCGTGTTGTAGCGGATCACAAAATAGGGGGCGGTTTTCACCCGACGATCAACGGCGCCAGGCAGTTGCAGAATACTTTGTTGAACCTTGGCGGCCAGTTTAGCGCTGCGGTTTGTGTCGTAATAGGTTTCCAGCCCTTGAATGTCGCGGTTCGGCGTGCCGTTAAAGTGGAGACTGACAAATATAACGTTGGGCTGAGAATTCGAAATTAGAACCCGGTTCTCTAACGGGACAAACAAATCGGATTGCCGGGTCATCACCACGTTAAAACCGGCTTGTTCTAAACGACTTTTGAGGCGGTACGCCAGGTCGAGGGTCCAGATTTTCTCTGGCAACACACCGCGCTGGTTTTCTCCCGGATCGTGTCCTCCGTGCCCGGGATCGACAACGACGGTTCGGAACGTGGGGCGAGTCGCGCAACTAGCCAAAAGAATGACAAATGACAGATGACAAATGACAGATAGAAGCCCGCGGCAACGTCTGTGGGTTGCATTGTCGGAGCGCGTTGCCGATTTCTGCGGGGTGGCGGCTACCCGCTGCGGCTCAAATCCGGCGCGGGAAAACACTGGAGAAAAATCGTCTGCGGCGCGCCGAGCCCCGCCGCCGCTACGCTTTGGCGCGGCCCAGCTGTGGATAGAGACCCGCCTTGAGACTGGCCGCGACGTAGGCCTTGCGAAGTCGGGTTTTCGTCCTACCGGAACCCCGCATCTGTCATTTGTCATTTGTTATTTGTCATTTGCTTGGTCTCGACCTTTACCTGGTAGCCAAGCGGTTTCAATTTGTCTGACAATTCTCGTTCGAAGGCATGCTGGGCTTCTGCGGGTAGATCGGGTGCCTGCGCCTCGGCGATTTTCGGCAGAGCGTTCAACTCGGTGGTGACATCTTGGGGTTGAATTTTGTTCCAAAGACCATCTTGGAGTTCTTCGACGTCCCAATGAACGACTTCGGCGCTCAGGATTTTTGCCGGCGGCAGAGTCACGGTGACGGTGGTTCCCTGCACAGCTACCTGGCATTCTTTATCGAGGTCGAACCCGGCATGTAATCGAAAAGTTGCCCGGATCCGAATATGTTTTGTGCTTCCTAGCCAGCTTTGATCGCTTTCGTGCATTACCTGGGTGTCCTTGGTCAATACGGTGAGTTGCATGACCTCCTGAGAGGACTCATAAAAGACTTTGTTCCGAACCACCATGCGAGGTCGAAACTGGAAGGTATCTGCCAGGACATCGCGGAGTTTTGCGACGCTGGCAGCCGATTCGTGCGTGAAGGAAGCAAAGGCGCGTTCGGGCCAGGAGGTGATGCGGTCGAAAACAAAGTAAACCAAAACAGCGCCTATCAGCGCGATCAAGACGAAGGCGAGAGGCCAGGAAAAACGCTTCCGGGTCATTACACGGATGATACAGGGTCGAACGAGCGGGAACGAGCGCGAACGGAACAAAACGTGGGAGGGCGCGCGTCCCCGCGCGCCGCGAACGGGTCAATAGTTCCGTAACTCAGTCTTACGCTGGATCGGGTCTGTCGTGGACTTCGAGAACGGCGGATCCAACACTCCATTACGCCGGCACTCCAACACTCCGCGCGGCTGAAATCGAGGACGAGGACGACGACGAGAACGAGTACGAGTACGAAGCACCTAACGGTGCAGGCCTAAAAAAAATACAGCCCCCCGCATCCGCTGGATACGAAGGGCTGCTGTTCCCCCCAGAACAATCCGAAAAAACTTTCATTGTGACAGTGCTACAGATTTTAGGGATTTCAAATGATTTGTTGTCGATTGTACCGCTAGGTTTAGTTGCATATTGCATGAAATGCAACTTTTTCGCCAACTCGTCGTAACCTATTGATGGGGTGGTCCTTTGCCTAGCTCAAGAGCTGGCGATTTGAGTACATTTCATCCCTCTCATTGCTTTCCGATTTGCTGTCGCTTACCGATAGTCGTTAATTTTTAGCAGCAAATCGCATGCAAACTATCGTCATTGGCCATCGCAACCCCGACATGGATTCGATCTTTTCCGCGATTGCTTACGGGGAACTAAAGCGAGAACTCGGCATGCCCGACGTATTGGTGGCGCGCGCCGGAAACACGAATGAGCGCATTGACTTTGTGCTCGAAAAGTTCGGTGTACCGGCGCCGGAGTTTATCGGGGATGTGACCCCGAAAGTTGGCGACCTGATGGAAACGAAAGTGGTATCGGTGCTGCACCACTCGACCATCAATAAGGCAATCAATTCCATCGAGCAAAAGCGGTTGCGGGGATTGCCGGTGGTGGACGATGAAGACCGTTGTCTCGGTTTGCTATCCGCCTGGAAAATCACGAACCACCTGTTTCCTTCGCGAGAAGAAACGAGCAGTTCTCGGCTGATAAACGCTTCGATCGCGGATCTGGCTCAGGCCTTAGAAGGGAATATCCTGGCCGGCAAAGCTGACACGGAAGAACGCCAGTTGATCATCATGGTCGCCGCGATGACGCTGGAAGCCTTTTTGGGACGGTTTCAGCACTATGATAGCGGAAAGATCGTTCTATTTGTGGGCGACCGCGACGATGTCCAACTGGCCGCCATCCGAGAGGGCGTCAAAACGATTGTAGTCACCGGCGGGTTAGGGGTTTCGGCCGACGTCCGACTCGCCGCTAATAACGCGGGCGCTTGTTTAATCTCGAGTCGATTTGACACAGCGACGTCGGTTTTGCTTTCCCGGAGTAGCGTGCGGGTCGATCAGTTCGTAGAGCCGAACTTCACGAGTTTCACCGCAGAGACCACCCTACAGGCGGCCCGGAAAATCGCGGCCAATGCGCCTGATTTCTTCATATTTCCGGTGCTGGGCGAGGACAAACGGTTGGTGGGGATCCTGTCCAAGAGCGATTTTTTGAGGACGGTGCCGCGCCAGCTGATCCTGGTCGATCACAACGAGATGACGCAAGCGGTCAAAGGAGCTGATGAGATCCCGATCATCGAAGTGCTGGATCATCATCGTCTGGGGAGCTTTCGGACGGATGTGCCGATCCTTTTCTGGAACAATCCGGTGGGATCGACTAGTACGATCGTCACTCTTTGCTACCAGCAGTTCGGGATCGCCATCAAACCGCCGATCGCGGGGCTGTTAATGGCGGGCCTGATTTCCGATACGCTCAATCTGACTTCACCGACCGCGACGCCGGTTGATGCGCAGGTGTTGCAAGACTTGAGCAGGATCGCCGGGGTGAAGGCGGACGAGCTGGCCAAGGAGATGTTCAGCGTAGGATCGCCGCTGTTGAGCCTGGCGCCGAAGGATGTGGTGGTAGCCGATTGCAAAGATTACGAAGAGAGCGGTTTCCGGTTCAGTGTGGCTCAAATCGAGGAGCTGAGTTTTGCTTATTTCGATGACAAAAAGGCGGCGTTGTTTGACGCGCTGGAAGAGTATCGAAAGAAAAACGACGCTTATTTCAGCTCGTTATTGGTCACCGATGTGAACACCCAAAATTCGCGGTTGTTGATCGCGGCTCCGCCGGAGTTCCAAGAGCTGATCCATTATCCAAATCTCGGGCCGAATCTGTACGAGCTAAACAATATCGTCTCGCGAAAGAAGCAATTGGTTCCCTATTTACTGGATTGCCTGCAACGCGTGAACGCTAAACTCTAACCGCCAACCGCGAATGGATACGAATTGACGCGAAGAGCAAAGACGAACCGCAGATTTCGAAGACTCAAGGCAGGTTGATTATCCGCAGATTACGCAGATTTCGTTTTCAGGTTCCTATGTTGCCCAGGGTTACAGAAGACGTGACCGAGCCACAAAGATGTTTTTATCTGAAAAGCCGCGCCAAGTCCGAACCGTAATCTGCGTAATCTGCGGATGAATCCCTTCTTAATGCATGGCTAGAGTAGCGACGACCAGTTCTGCGGTTCGGGTTTGGCGGGGTTTTCGACGCTGTTTTTGGCAATCGCCGGAGGAGCGCTTGATGCGGCCGGCGTGGTGGGCCGTCACCATCAATTGGGTATTGGCTTTCTTGCTTTTGTCTCTGGTGGCGTGGTTCGCGTTTGCCAGCCTGCGATACAATTGGAACTGGGATGCGGTGAGTAGCTACGCCGGTTTCTTTTGGAGGGGCTGGTTCACCACTATCGGAGTTTCCGCGGTCGCGTTGGTCCTGAGTACGGTGCTGGGCGTGGCGGTAGCCATGGTGCGGCGCTCGGGTTTCTTTGTGCTAAGGGCGCTAGGGCGGATTTATGTGGAGACGCTAAGGGGGACACCGCTTCTGGTGCAGGTCTCTTTTGGATTCTATGTGGTGGCATCCGCGATTCATCTGGAGAACCGCCTGGTGGTAGGCGTGGCCACACTCGCGATCTGCTACGGCGCTTTTATCAGTGAGATTGTTCGCGGAGGAATTGAGAGCATTGGGGCATCGCAACTGGAGTCGGCGCGGGCGATCGGTTTGACCCGGGTCCAGACCTATCGATATGTGATTTTTCCGCAGGCTATCCGTGTCATCCTACCGGGATTGGCCGGTATGTTCGCTTCGATGATTAAAGATTCATCGCTGCTCTCTGTGATTTCGATCGGAGAATTTACCTGGAGTGCGCAACAGGTTGGGGGACTGACCTATAGTCTGTTTGAAACCTATATTCCGCTGGCTGTTGGTTACCTGGTACTCACATTGCCAATTACGCTTTGGACTCAATGGCTGGAGCGGAGGACCAAATTTGAAACTTAGAAATGTAATGGAAGACCAGGCTCCTGAAAGCGTCGCGAGCCTGGCGCTTATTCGCTTGAATGAGACACGGCATTCAACAGCGCTCCGGCTAGCTGAACTACAAATGCTGCGCCATATACTAATCCTTCGCCTAATTTGTCGCTGCGCTGTGACGGATTCATTTCAGTGATCCATGTCGAGATCCAGAACAGGAGAGAAGCCACATAGACAGGTAGGAGCACGAACTTCATGCTCCAATGCCACCACGCCGACAACCTCTGGAACATAGCCGACCTTCGGACAAAACCGAACCACGTCAAATAAAGTTACGAGCAGACAAATTTCTAGAGAATGAAACTTAGGATCCAGAATCTGAGAAAGAGTTTCGGCCAGCAAGTCGTGTTAGATAACATCTCGTTATCACTAGAAAAGGTCCATACCCTCGCGTTGATTGGTCCCTCGGGTGGCGGCAAATCGACGTTACTTCGCGTAATCGCAGGCCTGGAACGACCCGACCAAGGCGAGGTTTGGTTGAATGACAACGAGATCGTCTTTGAGGAAAAATTGCTGCGAGAGCATCGCCGCACCGTGGGAACGGTGTTTCAGAGCTTCAACTTGTTCCCGCATCTGACTGCGTTTGCGAATGTCACGTTGCCTTTGGAGAAGGTGCATCATCATGCGCCTCAGGAGGCTCGGATGATGGCGGAGGAGATCCTGGAGCGCTTTCAATTGATGGAGCACGCGCATAAGCAACCGGCTCAGCTTTCCGGTGGCCAACGGCAACGGATCGCTATTGCGCGGGCGGTGGCGATACGGCCCAAGCTACTTTTGTTTGATGAACCTACTTCCGCTTTGGATCCCGAGATGACGGGTGAGGTGTTAGACCTGATCGAGGAGCTCCGAGAAGAAGGCCGCGATTTTTTGCTGGTGACGCATCAGATGGGGTTCGCGCATCGGGTGGCTGATCAGATTGCGATCCTGAGCCAGGGACGGATCGTTGAGTGTGGCCCGCCTGCGCAGGTGCTGGATCAGCCGAGAGAGGAAGTGACTCGGCAGTTTTTGTCGAGGATCCTGAAATACTAGGAGTTCGAGGAGTTCAAGGAGTTCAAGGAGAGGGCGGCGTTACTGCTCCTTTGTGGTTTTTGTACCCGCGGTGCTGCCGCCGTCTTTTACGCGGTCGCAATCGATGGTCCAATTCGTTTCCCAGGTCTTACCTCCATCGGGCGAGAATGCTTGTTCCCATCGGTACGAGTCGAGGCTGTTAATCAGATAGAGATAGCGGACCAAAACGGCTTTACCGTCGTAGATTTCGTAGTCGTAGAACTCACCTCGGCGGTCACCGACAAAACGGCCGACGGTCGGCGGCAAGCCTAAGCTTCCTTTTCTGCTGTTCGCAAAAAAGATGCTCCAAAGGCGGGTGCTCGGGTCGTAGAGCCGCAATGTTAACCCTTGGATGCGGCCGGCGGGATCATTGAACTCGTCTTCATCCATATTTGCGCGGCCGTCCCAGATTTTCTGGGCAACAGAAGTTCCGCCGAACTCGACCCAATTGTTCGAGCCGGTCAGCGGGTTGCGTAACCGTCGATTATGAAGTTTCCAGGTGCCGATATTAAAATCGAAATCATGTTGGTCATCGCGATCCTGATTGATTGAGGTTGGCTGGTCTGCCCAAGCGATTAGCTGAATGCCTAGCAAAAAGAAGCTTAACGCGAAGAAGAGCCGGTGGAGTCTCATAGTTTGTTTTGATGACTGCGAAGAACGCCGGGTCGGCGATCTGAAATGTGGCTGGGAATTGGTAGCGAAAAATGTCCGCCCGGTAAATAGCCACTTCCTGCGGCTTCGATAAGGCCAATTATACTAGGAGTTCAAGGAGGGGCGTCTAGGGTCCTGGAGGGTTAGTGGGCGGAAAGAACCAGGTAGGTCCTGGCACGAATAGGACTCACAAGGCGCTTCGTTCTCGTTCTCGTCCTCGCCGTCGTCCTCGAATCCGGCCACGCGGAGTGATGGAGTGTGGGAGTGTTGGAGTACTGCGCCAAGTCCGAAAAGCACCCGCGTAGCGGGTTGGAGATGCTTATGAGACAGATAGGACTTATAGGTCGCGTAAGTCCTATCTGTGATACGGCCCGAAGGGTTTTAGCTGCTGGCGTGTAGCGCTGAGCTTCCGCGCAAGAACTCTGCAACGAAAGGTGTAGCTGGGAAATCGTGTACTTCAGACGGGGTACCGATCTGCTCGATCTGAGCGTGGTTCATGACGACGACGCGATCAGCTAGATCGAGCGCTTCTTCCTGGTCGTGAGTGACGAAGATCGTTGTGATCTTCAACTCTTGTTGCAGGGTGCGAACCCAGGCGCGTAATTCTTTGCGCACCTTGGCGTCCAGGGCGCCAAAAGGTTCATCGAGGAGGAGAATGCGAGGCTTGATGGCAAGGGCTCGAGCCAAGGCGACTCGTTGGCGTTGACCGCCGGAGAGCTGGTGAGGGCTGCGATCTTCGAAACCGGACAACCGGACCAAGCGCAACAGTTCACTGACTCGGTCCTGTATTTCGCGCCGGCTCATTTGAAACTGGCGGCGGTTTACCTCGAGACCGAAGGCAACATTTTTGGCCACGCTCATGTGCCGAAACAAGGCATAATGCTGAAAGACGAAGCCAACGCGGCGTTTTTGGATCGGGAGCGAAGTGGCATCGACGTCATCAAACAAGATGCGACCGGAATCCGGAAAATCGAGCCCGGCCACTAACCGGAGCAGCGTGGTTTTTCCGGAGCCGGAAGGGCCAAGCAAGGCTACTAGCTCGCCGTCATCGACGTTCAGAGAAACGCCATCCAACGCGCTAATAGCGCCAAATCGCCGGACTAGTTGTTTTGCTTCGATGCGCATTCTTGGAAGGAGTTAGTTCAAAGGAGTTTAGGAGTTCAGATTGGTTTGAATCAGCCGGGGACGAGATCGGGTCTGCGCCAAGTGAGAAATCCTTTGATCATGAGGGTGAAAAGGGCGAGCAATGTGAGCAGCGACGCAACGGCGAAAGCGCCAACGTAATCGTAGTCGTTGTACAAGACCTCGACGTGAAGAGGGATGGTATTGGTGAGCCCCCGGATATGTCCGGACACCACGGAAACCGCCCCGAACTCGCCCATGGCGCGTGCGTTACACAAGATCACGCCATAGAGAATGCCCCAGCGCGCCTTGGGCAAAGTGATCCGCCAAAAGGTTTGCCACCCGTTGGCGCCTAAGGAGAGCGCGGCTTGTTCTTCGTCGCTACCTTGGGATGTTAGCAGCGGTATCAGCTCACGAGCGACAAACGGAAAAGTGACAAAGATGGTAGCGAGCACGATCCCCGGAACAGCAAAAATGATTTTAATGTTCCAGGCGCTAAGCAGGGGTCCGAACCAGCCGCGAGCGCCGAATAGCAGAACAAACACCAGACCGGATGTGACCGGTGAAATTGAGAACGGCAGATCGATGAGAGAAATGAGAACCGTCTTACCGGGGAAGTTAAACTTAGCAACGGCCCAAGAGGCGGCGACGCCAAAAATCAGGTTGGCGGGGACTGCAATTGCAGCGACCAGCAGGGTAAGCTGAATGGCAGACAACGATGCTGGCTTCGCGAAAGCCGCCAGGTAGCCGGTAATGCCCTTTTGGAAAGCTTCAAAGAACACGGCCAAGAGCGGGACTAGCAGGAATAAGATCGCGAAAGCGACCGCCGCGACCAGAAGGACTGCTTTCACTATCCAGGGATCGCGGACAGCAGGATGGCTAATGGGAATCGGACTGGTGTTTTCCATCGTTTAAGCAAACTCGCCCCGGAGTTTTCCCCAGCGCTGCAACCCATTGATGAGGAAAAGTAAGATTAGCGAAACAACGAGCATCATCACCGCGATGACCGTGGCTTCGGTATAATGGAACTGATCAAGCTCCATCATGATCAGCAGCGGTACGATCTCGGTTTTCATCGGCATATTACCGGAGATGAAAACGACCGACCCGTATTCCCCAAGCGCCCGGGCAAATGCCACGGTGAAGCCGGTGAGAGCGGCCGGGATCAGCTCAGGAATGACGATCCGAACAATAGTCTGGAGGCGTGATGCTCCTAAGCTAGCCGCTGCTTCTTCAAACTCGATATTGAGATCCGCCAATACGGGTTGAACCGTTCGGACCACAAAGGGGAAGCCAATAAAAACGAGCGCTAGAAAAATGCCCATCGGAGTAAAGGTCAATTTCCAACCGGTGAGCATCTGAACGGGGCCACCAATCCAGCCGTTCGCTGAATAAATGGCGGTCAGAGCGATACCGGCAACCGCTGTGGGCAATGCGAACGGAAAGTCCACAATGGCATCTAAGAATCGACGGCCGGGAAACCGATAACGGACCAATACCCAGGCCAGGATTGTACCCAAGAATATGTTGACCAATGCAGCGTAGAACGAGACCGAAAAGCTGAGTTGAAAAGCGGCCAGAACCCGCGGGTTCAAGATGGTGGCGATGAATCCGTCAAACCCGATCCCGGACGCCTTGATGAAAAGCGCCGCTAGCGGGATCAGGACAATCAGACTCAGGTAAACAAGCGTAAACCCCAGGCTCAAACCGAACCCGGGAAGGACTTGGCGCCGCCACCAGAGACTGAAGGGAACAGAATTGGTCATTTAGGTTGGTAGATCTGATCGAAGATGCCGCCGTCAGCGAAGAACTTGGGTTGCGCAGACTTCCATCCGCCAAAGAACTTATCGATCGTAAACATCTCGATATTTGGGAATTGTTTGCTGTACTTCGCGTAGATCTGGGGATCGATCGGCCGATAGAAATTCTTGGCAATGATCTCTTGGCCAACTGGAGTGTAGAGATATTGCAGGTAGGCCGTGGCAGCGTCGCGGGTTCCTTTTTTGTCCACCACCTTATCCACTACCGCTACCGGAGGTTCAGCCAGGACACTGACCGACGGATTGACAATCACGAATTTGTCTGCCCCAAATTCTTTGAAGCTAAGATAGGCTTCGTTCTCCCAAGCAATGAGAACATCTCCCAGCTCCCGTTGCACAAAGGTAGTGGTTGATCCGCGCGCACCGGAATCTAGCACCGGAACATTCTTATAGAGGGCGGTAACAAACTCTTTGGCTTTGGCTTCGTCATTCTGATTGGCTTTCAGCGCGTAACCCCAGGCCGCGATGAAATTCCATCTGCCTCCGCTAGAGGTTTTCGGGTTTGGCGTGATGACCTGGATGCCCGGTTTAATCAGGTCCGGCCAATCCTTTATCCCTTTTGGGTTCCCCTTTCTGACCAGGAGCACGATGGTGGAAGTGTAGGGGCAGCTATTCTGCGGAAATTTCGCCTGCCAGTCAGAGGCGACGAGGTTTCCATTGTCGTGAAGGGCATCGATATCTGCGGCAAGACCCAAGGTCACGATATCGGCTTCAAGTCCGTCGATCACTGATCGAGCCTGTTTGCCCGAACCTCCGTGAGACTGGTCTATCACAACCTGTTTACCGGTCTTACTCAGGTAATCCTGGGCGAAGGCCTGGTTAAATTCTTCGTAGAGTTCGCGAGTTGGATCGTAGGAAACGTTGAGGAGATGGATGGCGTCTGCCGACACATGGGTTACAAGCGTGCCGACAAGAGAGAGAATGGCGAGACATCGGAGGAGCGATCGCATAAAGAACCCGACCAAATGCATCGGGATTAGAGAAAAGCATACTCTTTTGATCGGGTAAAGCCGAAATGGTCGGGCCTTTTAGGTTTTAGCGGTCGATGCTGCCGCGCGGTGTGTGATCACACAGCACCTGGAGGGGAGCCGCTTTGTCATGTATCAGGCGACCCTCGCGATTTCGTCTCAGCGCTCCATTCGGAGAAAGGATATTGCAGCGGGCGGCTCCCGAGAATAGCCCAGGGCGAATGTGTGAACCCCGGGGTTTGGGACCGTTTACGCGCGGCTACAGAGCAGCGAATCGCTGGGTCGTTCGTGGGAGCCGCCTGTTCTCACATGTCTTACCTGGACGAATGATGAGGCGAAGTGTGCGAGGGTGACAAGATGTGCGCCAAAGCGGCTCCCCTCCAGGCTCCGGGCGTGTGACTCAACACACGGCTTTGCCGACGCACCGGAAGGGACTCAAAAAACAAAAGGATCGAATCGTATTTTTTGCCGGGCTAGGCTTCATTGAGCGCGGATGAACAAACACTGAGTACGCTCCTGGAGAAGCCGGAGACTGCGCCGGCAATTCAGGCGCAAGTCGTCGCGCTGCGAGGCCGTGCCCCAGCCTAAAGGTTTATTTTCATCTGCGATCACAAATAGGTCCGCGGCTTCACTAACAGCGGATCGCGAGCACGCGATCCCTCTCGGGTTTGGGTTCGCGCTGTATCGGAGGTGATGGTTTCTGATGTCGGTCCGGGCGAGGTAGCAAATCAGGGGGCGCGGCTCGGCGGCGTAGAGGCCGAACGCAATCATGGGCGTCAAATGGGCGCGGAGCGTTGCGACCGTTTCGAGGTTACATTGGAGCCTCGCCCTACCAGGCTACGATTCCAGCACCTCGAGCTCGGCGCCTTCTTCGGGGCGAAGCGCTTTGGCGGCAAATGGCAACGGGACTTTATCTCGCCGCATTTTGCGAAGCGTAACCTCGACGATTTGAGCCAGGGTAAACCGATCCAAAATGTTGGCGATGGCATTGCGAACGTCAGACATGAGCATCCGTAACCCACAATGCTCTTCGTCCGGACAAGTACAACGCTCGTAGGCCATTTGGCTCACGCAGGCGATCGGCGCGAGCGGTCCGTCGATTAATCGGACCACATGACCGATGACAATCTCTTCCGGAGGTTTGGCGAGGAGGTAACCGCCATGTTTGCCACGGCGACTATCCAAATAGCCTGCTCCTTTGAGCTGCATCAGGATTTGCTCCAAAAACTTGACGGGCAATTCTTCCTTAGAAGCGAGTTCATTCACTTGGAGAAGCGGCTTACCGAGTGCTTGTGCCAGCCCAAAATCAATCAGCGCCCGGAGGGCGTACTCGCCCCGCTTAGAAAGTTTCACGATTGGCTATATTACCTTGCCACAGAGGGAAAAACAACACCTGGCAGGCGAAAGTTGCAGTGGGAGCTCTTTATTGTTGCAAGTAAGTTGCAACGGGAGAATGTTTCGCGATGGGCCGTGCCTTCGCCTCTTTTTGCGTCTGTTTTCTCGTCTTTTCAACCCCTAAACTGCAGGCCGAAATCAAGGTCGCTTCTTTCTCCACTGTTCTCACGGAAATTGCACAGAAAGTGGGCGGGAAGGATGTGACGGTCGCCGGTCTGATCAAACCCGGGCAGGATCCACACGAGTACCAATTAACGCCCGGAGACCTGAACGCGGCGTCGACAGCCGATCTCGTTCTCTTGAGCGGAAAAGGGATGGAAGCGAGCTATTTGCAGAATCTGAGTGACGCTTTGCCGAAGCATGTGCAAGTGCTGACGGTTGGTGACAAACTTCCTAGTTTAACCAGGCCGACTGACGAAGAGAAAGAGGCCCAAAAAGAAACGACGCAAGATCCCCACTGGTGGAATAGCGTCTCGGAAACGGAAAAAGCGACGGTGATTGTGCGGGATGCGTTGATACATCTAGACGGGCAGCACACTGCCGATTATCTAGCCGGAGCGCAGGCTTATCTGACCGCGCTCAAGGAGCTCGATTCATGGGTCAGACGGAAGGTGGCGGAGCTTCCGCGCAATCAGCGTAAATTGGTGACTTCGCACGACGCGTTCCAATACTTTGCGAAAGATTACGGGTTTCAGATCGACTCAATCGAGGGCATGACAACCGATCAGGAACCGTCTGTCAGCCATGTGACCGGGTTGATCGCGGAGATCAAGAAGCAGGGGGTAAAAGCGATCTTTTTGGAGAACACGCTTAACCCGAAGGTGAGTGTGGAGATTACTCGCGAAAGCGGGGCGAAAATTGGCGGTAGCCTTTATGCCGATGGATTGGGGCTGGGGGACGGCGCGACGTACGCCAGCATGTTCCGGCATAACGTCAACACGATCGTCGACGCTCTGAAATGAGGGGATCGCCACTGGCCCAGGCGGTTTTGGTAGTAGCTGTCCTTTTGCTATTGTTGATTCCGCTGCATCGTCTCACAAAAAGAGAACAAAGGCCTCCCGAGCGTCCGGTCGTTTCATCGCCTGAGAAACAGGTGCATCTGGCCATGAGGACCACCGCGGTGCCATGCCGATTTAAAATTACATTTTTGGGGAAGACATTGTGGGCGGAAGAAGCCACGACTCCCGAGCTGGCAAAGGATTTCGATATTGATTTTCCCAAGGAAGGAATTGACCTGGTGGTGGATGCAGCCTGGCAGACTCAAGCTTTAGCGGCGATCGAGATCACGTTGTCGTTACCGGACGGGACTGCGATACATAAGACGCTATGGGGCCAAGGAACGGCGAGCGACGTCGTCACGTTCAGAGAAGATGAATAGCCGCGAAAACTTGTCGCGCCGTAGCTGGCGAAGGCGGAAGGCGCAAAAAGCAAAAAAGTGAAACCTGAGCACGTTTTGGCAATCAAAGATCTGACGGTCAGTTATCGCCGAGTTCCGGCGGTGCATCATGTCGATCTAAGGCTGCATTGCGGACGGTGTGTCGGGTTGTTGGGGCCGAACGGAGCCGGTAAGACATCGTTTCTGAAAGCGCTGGCGGGTTTGGTACCCATGGAGACCGGCACCATCGAGTTTGGCGGCCACAATCACAAGCAAGGGCCAGGAAGTTACACAGCCTACCTGCCGCAAAGATCCGCGGTCGATTGGGATTTCCCTACCACGGTTAGAGGCCTGGTGGAAATGGGCCGCTACTCAGCTTTAGGCTGGTGGAGGCCGTTTCGAGGAATCGACCGGGAAAAAGTTGATAAGGCCCTTGAAGCAATGGAGCTGGTCGATCTGGCCGAAAGACAAATCAGTGCGTTGTCCGGGGGCCAACAACAACGAGCTTTTCTTGCTCGCTCCTTGGCCCAAGATGCGCACGTTTTCTTGCTGGACGAGCCATTTACCGGGCTGGACCGGCCCTCGCAAGATCTGTTTGGCCAGATCTTGAAAAGGCTGGCTGGGCAAGGGAATCTCTTAATTGTCTCGCATCACGATCTAAGGATGGTGCCCACGCTGTTTGACGAGGTTATCTTGTTGAACGGAGAGCTCGTGGCATACGGTCCGACCGAGCAAGCGTTCAGTGAAGACACCATCGGGCGAACGTTCGGAACGCACACTTTTTCCGGAGCAAGCACCTGATGTCGAACGGCTGGCTGCACCTCTTCTACGCGCAGGATATGTTGCGTCCGCTCTTTGCGGCGGTTCTGATCGGGTTCACTAACGGCGTTTTAAGTGTTTTCGTCGTTCTGCGCCGGCTTTCGTTGATGGCGGACGCGATATCTCATTCGCTATTACCGGGTTTGGCGATCGCCATTCTTCTTTTTGGGCTGGCGCCGGCTACGCTGGTGGCAGGCGCTTTTCTGGCGGCGCTTTTGGTTGCGCTAGGCACCCAGATTATCGCCAATAGCACCCGGATAAAAGAAGATACCGCTCTGGGCTTGTTGTTCGCTTGTGCGTTCTCGTTAGGGCAAGCATTGTTAAGGCTAGCTCCGGCACAGATCGGGATTACAGAATACCTTTTCGGCAATATCCTGGGACTTAGCGATGGCGACCTGTACTTAACCTATGGGATCACGTTCTTTGTGCTTCCGCTGTTGGTGCTGCTCCAGCGGCCATTCCTTCTGATGTTGTTCGAGCCGTCAATCGCTTCGACCCAAGGAGTCCCGGTCAGAACCCTGAAATATCTCTTAATGGTTGTGCTGGTGCTGGCAATGATTTCTTCGTTGCGCGCGGTGGGAATCATCCTTGCCTTGGGAACATTGATCGGGCCGGCCGCAACCGTTTATCTCTTTGTGGATTCCTTTTCGGTCATGTTCTGGCTAAGCGGTTTGCTTGGCGCCTTCGCATCGCTACTAGGGCTATTGGTCTCTGATTGGACCGATCTACCAGCCGGAGCATGTATCGTGTTGGTGCTGGGAATCTTATTTCTGGCAAGCTACCTCTTAAGCCCCCGTTACGGGCTGCTCCGCCGTTTGCGTAAGGGGCATTTCCACGCGCAATCGCTGGCGAGATGGGGAGGTGAGAAGTGAGATGTGAGAGGTGAGAAGTGATTGGTGGCGGAGGGTGATGGCCCGCAAAACGGACATCATTCTCGTCTGTCACGGATCACACTGTTCCCACTGTGATTCGGCACGGCCGCTGACTACCTCTCACTTCTCACCTCTCACTTCTCACTTCTCACACGAGGGTTTCTCGCGCGGCACGAAACAGGAGGTTAACCGAAGTCGATCCCGGATCCTGGTGGCCGATGCTTCGTTCGCCGAGATAGCTGGCGCGGCCTTTTTTGGCAAGCAACGGGACGGTGCTTTCCATTCCTTTTTCGGCGGCGTTAGACGCTGCTAACAGGGCATCCGCAAATGGTTTACCGGATTTCAGTGTGGCTTGATAGGCTTCAACCGCCGGCTGGAGAGCGTCTACCATCGTCTTATCGCCGAGGGCAGCTTTACCGCGCTGGAGGATCCCGGCTAGCGCTTTCTCGAGGAGGAGGCCGAATTCTTCTGCGGAGATTTCAGACTTGCCTCCGGCCGCCATGGAGGCCTGTAGAAAAAAGGTGCCATAGAGCGGCCCGCTGGCTCCGCCGACTGTGGATAAAAGAGTCATCGCTACGGTCTTGAGGACTGTGGTGATATCTTTACCCTCGAGCTCGGACTTTTTTGCCAACACGGCTTGAAACCCACGATCCATATTGGCTCCGTGGTCGGCATCTCCGATCGCGGCGTCGAGTTGGGTAAGATAATCTTTGTTTTCGGCTAGAAGCCCCGTAAACCGTTCCAACCAACGAATTACCTGTTCGGAAGTGACCATAGAAGCAGAAATTTGACCACAAACCCGCGAAGACACAAAGCCGAATCTAAACCGCGAATGGATGCGAAAACGGAAAGCGAACCGCAGCCCCGAAAGTCTCCGGGGTGAAATTAACGCAGATGTACGCAGATTAGAGTCAGTGGCGTGGACGAAACCCAGGCCAAAATCTGCGTAAATCTGCGTCCATCTGCGGTTAGATTTTTATTCTCGTCTATTCGTGGTTAGCCTTCATCTCTTTGTGCCTTTGCGGCGAACATTGATTGTGGGCAGGGATCGGGAAAATGGGTTGCTTTCGGATTTGGGGAGGGGTTTTATCGCAAGGGAGACGCTATGATTTTCTTCGAGATCCTAGGCGCGATAGTGATTGGCTTTCTAGTCGGGGCATTAGCGAAACTGATTGTTCCGGGTCGGGAGCGTGGGGGCTGTTTGACCACTATATTAATCGGAATCGCTGGTTCGTTTGTCGCCTTTTTTATCGGCACGTATTTCTTTGAACACAAATTTACGAGCAGTAACCCACTTCAACCGGCAGGATTCATCTCCTCACTGCTCGGGGCGATTCTGATTCTCGCCATTTATCATTGGATCCGCCGGCGCCGACAGAAGTAGCCAAAATTTCACGCGAGAAACCCTAAGACTAACCGCGAATGGACACGAATGAACGCCAATAAAAGCGAAACCGCAGCCCCGAAATTCTCCGGGGTGAAATGGACGCAGATTTACGCAGATTTTGGATTCGGCTTCGACTACGCCATTGACTCTAATCTGCGTACATCTGCGTTAATCTGCGGTTCGGTTTTCCGTTTTCGCGTCCATTCGCGGTTTAGATTTTGTCTTATCGGTAAACCGTTACCGGGGTCCCGAGTGCGACATTGGCGAAGAAAATCTGGGCCATTTTGCCGGGCATGCGGATGCAACCGTGGGACGCTGGATAACCGGGCAGATAGCCTTCGTGCATGCCGACTCCGCCCGTGATCCGCATGAAATAAGGCATCGGAGCGCCTTTGAAGATAGCTCCGGGAGGTTTTGGGTCTTTACCCAGTTCGACATCTTTCTGAATCATGTTGCCCTGGGCATCGACGTAGTCACCGTAAAGACTGGAGGCGTGATTCACGTCCTTTTGGATGATCTTATAACTTCCAGGCGGGGTATCATGACCCTCCCGGCCAGTCGAGAGCTGGGACACGCCGACAAGTTGGCCGCCTTTATAAAAATAGGCGCGTTCTTCACTGAGATGGATCTCTACCGACGGTGCGCCAGCTACTCCATCACCGTCCCAATAAGAAATCGGATCGTATCCGGATGTTCCTTGAGAAGCGGCAGAACCACTTGTTGCCGCTAAATAAGGAGTATTCGGGTTGTTCAGGCGAGAGGTTTCACCATTTTCACACCCCGCTACAAAAGCTACCAAAACGGCGACAGCCGCGAAAACTCTTAGACTCATAAACAACGACGAAAGTTCAATAATGGTCTTAGACTAAAAGGTCAAGTATGCGGAGGAGCCAGGGGAGAGAATCTAGGTGATTAGTGATTGGTGATTGGTTACTGGGACGTGGACGGTCGCAAAATGGGCAACAGCGAAACCCTATACTTCACATAAGTCCCATTGGCCGTGTGGCTCCACCACCAATCACCGATCACCAATCACTAATCACTAATCACCCTCCCCGGCTCGTACCCGTCATTGCCTCAGCCTGCGCCATCTGCTATATGAAGTCTCGTTAGAGCTATGCCGACGTACGAATACCGCTGCGAGAAGTGTAACGAAACGTTCGAATTGTTTCAATCCATGAAGGATGACGCGCTGCAGGTTTGCCCGCAGCAGCAGTGCCGGATGGAAACGTGGGGTCAAGGGAAAGTGAAGCGGTTACTTGGTACCGGCGCAGGTCTTATCTTCAAGGGCTCAGGATTTTACATCACAGACTACAGGAGCAAAAGCTACACTGAGGCTGCCAAAAAGGAGAGCGGCAGCAAAGAAAGCGGCGGGGCCAAGACTGAGAGTAGCGCCCCGAAAACCAGTCAAGAAAAGAGTTCAGGCGGAAGCACCTCAAAGTCCGAAAGTTAGGTCTCTATTGCAGGAATCAGTAAGTCAGTGATCATCAGTAATCAGTTGCACAGCCTTGACTGAAGACCGGGTGTCGTTTGCCGGAACCGATTCACCGATTACTGATTACTTAATCAATTGGGATCATAGACCATAACTCGGGCGTGACCAATACGGTCGCGACCGATTCGTAGGTATGTCCGGGAAGTCGACCAAGCCGCCTGCGGAGAAAGAAAGCGGTGGCAGTGCCCCTGCTAAACCTAAAGCATCGAAGGAATCGCCCAAGGCTTACACTGCATCGCCCAAGGCTTACACTGCATCGCCCAAGGCTACAGCGGCATCGCCCAAGGCTACAGCGGCATCGCTGGAAAAGTTTGACGCTGGTCTCCGACATTTTCTGAATCGAGTCGTTGGAGTCCTCATTGCCAGCTTCTTAGTCGGCTGCCTGATCACAATTTGCGAGGCGCCGGAGGGATTGCCGGCACCCCAATCTGCAGGGAATGGGCTTGCCGTGATGCAGGTGATTGCCCAGGCCAAAGCGTCGCGGGGCAGTGATGTGGCTGAGCTAGCCCAGGGCGAAATAAACGATTATTTGGCGCAACGGACGGCTCCACGCGGTTTTCTGTTCGATAATATCAGCCGCTTCGATGGCGTGGTCATTTCTTTTCAGCCAGGGGTCTGCTTGGTCTTCACCCGGTACTCGATTTTTGGTTACCCGATTTATCTAAATGGCCGGTACAGCGCGCGGGAAGACTTCGGGCGACCCGCATTCGACAACCGCGGCGGCGCAATCGGCCGGCTAGCAATCGCGCCGGCATTCATGCGGATAGTCCAGTACCCATTCTTTGGGGAGCTCTGGAACGGGTTCGGTATCGAGCGAGAAACGCTTAATCGATTCCGCAAAGTGGAGTTCGAGAAGGGTTTGGTGAGGCTGGAACCGGAGCAGTAAGGGGGCGGCGGGGCCCATCGTCCTCGTGCTCGAAAGGTTTGACGGGTCGGCGCGGTGTGCGATCACCCAGCGCGTGGAGGGGAGCCGCTTTGGCGCGCGTAAGGTGACCTCGCAATATTTGGTTCAGCGCTCCCTTGGCCAAAGAATATCGCAACAAGCGGCTCCCGCGAATAACCCAGCGGCTCGCAGCTCTACAGGCCGCGCTTAAACGAATCGAAAGTCACGGGTAAATGCATCACACTGGGTCCTTCCCGGGAGCCGCCTGTTTTCGCACGTTCCGGCTGGACTGGCATTGCGACAAAATGTGCTAGGGCGGCCAGATGCGTGCCAAAGCGGCTCCCCTCCAGGCGCTGGGTGATCGCGCATCGCAGCAACCCACACTCTTTCGAGGACGAGGACGAGAACGATTGCCGAGGGCCGATGCGGGCCGCTGATTGTCCCAGAAAACCAGCGAGCAGCCACGAAACGAACAACGGATGACAAAACAGGGGACTTTCGTATATTGGGCCGGTGTTTCGCCTGACGCGAAGGGAACAAATCTTTATAATCCTATTCTTGTCCGCTATTTTCGTCGGAGCGATCGTGAAACACTTTCGCGACGCCGCCACCCCGGCTCCGCCACTCTTAGAAAACAGCAGGTAATGCAGAAATCGTTCAACGAAATCGTCGAGGAGATTGTAAGAAAAGATCCGCGGTTCGAAGCAGCCGCTTATGAGTTCGTAAAGGAGGCGCTGGAATTTACGATCAAGCAAAATAAGCGCAGCCAAACGGGTCTCAACGTCCATGTGACAGCAAAGGAATTGATGGCGGGGTTCCAGCAATACGCTTTGAAGGAGTTCGGCCCGATGGCAATGACTGTTTTCGAATACTGGCGGGTTACATCTTCTCAGGATGTAGGAGACATTGTGTTCAATCTGATCGGTGCCGGAGTCTTCGGCAAAACAGACTCTGACAGCCCGGGAGATTTCCAAGACGGCGTGGACTTTCAGGAAGCTTTTGTTGCTCCCTTCGAGCCGCTAAAAACCAGCACCGCGAAAAGATCGTAGCTTCGGGCGCAACTAATGGATGCTCCTGAGATTTCGGTGGAAAAATCCACCCTGGCAAACGGTCTGACTCTATTAATAGCACCGGATCACTACGCCAATGTAGCCAGTGTGCAGGTTTGGTGTGAAACCGGCAGCGTGCACGAGGGGGAGTGGGTCGGTGGCGGCCTAACCCATTTGCTCGAGCACATGCTTTTCAAGGGGACAGCCAAACGAAGCGCTAAAGAGATTAGCGGGGAAATTCATCAAGCCGGCGGATACCTGAATGCCTATACCTCGTTCGATCGCACGGTTTTTTGGGTGGATTGCCCGGCTGCTGCAGTCTCGACCGCTTTGGATCTTGTGGCCGACATGTTATTCGAGTCGGTAATCGACGAAGAAGAAATGAGCCGGGAGATGGATGTCATCCGGCGGGAGTTCGATTTGGGCTATGACGATCCGGATCGAACTTTGAGCCATCTGACTTTCGCTACGGCCTATCAAGTGCATCCGTGCCGTTACCCAGTTATCGGTTTGCGCCGGAGCTTCGACCAGATCGACAGGGAGACCCTGTTAGCCTATTACAGGCGCCGCTATGTTCCGGAGAACGTTTTTGTAGTGGTTTCGGGTGATGTCCAGGTGGAGCAGGTGCAGGGGTGGGTTCAGAGGAGCTTCGGAGCCGTATCGCCAAGGCCGGCGGCGCCAATGGTAATTCCGGCCGAGCCTCCGCAGGTGGGCCGGCGTGATGAGACGGAGTCTTTTGAGACAGCAATTGGTTATTTTAACCTGGCATGGCATGTGCCCGCGGTCTTCCATCAGGATGTACCTGCGCTCGATGTGCTTTCTATCCTGCTGGGCGGCGGGGCCAGCTCGTTTCTTTTCGAGGAAGTGCGGGAAAAACTAGGAGTGGTTCATTCAATCGGGGCATATGCCTTCACTCCGGCTTTTCCGGGATTACTAACGGTATCTGGGACGTGCCCGATTGAGAATATTGATGGGATCGATGAGATAGTACTCACTAAACTTGCAGCTTGGAGAAAGCAGGGCCTGGGTGCAGATGGGCTCGCTAAAGCCAAGCGGATTATTTGGGTGAGCGCTTTAGAACAGTTGCAAAGCGTGCGAGGCGTCGCGTCGGATATTGGGCTAAACTGGCTTTACACCAGAAATCTCAAGTTTAACCGACGTTATCTCGAGCGGGTCGAGGCCGTATCCTTCGAGCAAGTCCAAGCAGTATTTGATCGTTATCTAAAGGAGGACAGTCTGAACGTCGTCTCGGTGCGTCCCAAGACCTTGGCGCGGAGCGCATCAACGCGGAGCCTGCCTGAAAAGAAGAACCAGGTCCGAGTATTACCGAACGGCGTGCCGGTGGTGCTAATTCCCGACGACCGGCTACCCCTTCTGCATGGGACCCTGGTATCGGCAGGAGGCGTGCTGACGGAACCGCCGAAAAGAGGTGGGATTGGCCGGCTCTACACCCAGTGCTTGTTGAAAGGAACCGCGAAAAGGAGCGCTCAAGAGATCGCGGACATGGTCGAGAGCTTAGGCGGTTCTCTTTTCGGGGATTCCGGTTACAACTCCTTTCGTTTTGGCTTCGGTTCGCTGTCGGACGATTTCGGGCGAGTACTGACCCTATTTACAGAGATTTTGTCAGGGCCCACGTTTCCAGAGGATGCGATCGAGAGGGAGAGAGCGAGCCAGATCGCGGCCATCGAGGCGGACGAGTCACAGTCCGGTGTAATCGCGCGCAACACGTTGCGGAGCGCCATCTATGGGAGTCATCCCTACGCCGCGAACCCGCTGGGGACCACGGCGAGCGTCGCTAACATTGAGCGCGCGGATCTGACCCAGCTCCACGAGTGGGTGAAAACCAGCACGGCCTGGGCTCTCGGTATCTGCGGCCATTTTGATGAAGAGAAATTGTGGAAAGAGCTTTGCCAAACTGTTGGATCGCTCCCGCAGCGGCCTGCTGGCTACTCATTCGACATGCCGGCGGTGAAGCCGTTTGCGGCGCAGACAATCGTGGAACGGAACGAAAAACATCAGGCATTCGTAACCATGGGGTATCTTGCCTGTACTCTGTCTGATCCTGACCGGGTCGCTTTTGAAGCTCTGGATGAAGCGGCCGGGGATGCCAGCTCGCGCTTCTTTGTTAAACTCCGAGAGGAGCTGGGACTCGCTTATTCTGTCGGAACCTCTCTGGCGCTGGGCTTGGCGCCGGGTCTATTTACAATGTATGCCGCTACGGCTCCAGAGACGGCGGAAGAGGTGGCGAAGCTGTACCACGAAGAAATCGACGCGCTGGCGTCAGACGGCTTATCTGAAGAAGAATTGCGCCGGTCTAAGAAGAAGCTGCTAGCCCAGTTGGGATTCCAGAAACAAAATCTGGAGTCCTATTGCCACAGTCTAACGCTCAACCAGTTGTACGGATTCAGTCTGGACTACTTTGACCAACGCCAGAGACAGATCGAAGAACTGACGACCCAAGATTTGCTGGGGGTATGTCACAAATATTTGATGGATAAACCGGCCACAACGGTGATTGTAAAGTCTTAGATCATCAGGAGTTTTGTATGGCAGAATACCAAAACACGCCCGTTTCTTCGGGCGAAATGGCGCAGCGATTCATCGAGTTTGTGATGATGCAAGCCCAGAATGCGGCGTTTATGCTTGGGCAAATCCCGCATCCACAGACCGGAAAGGCGGAAGTGAATCTGGATATGGCGCAGTTGTTGATCGATCAACTGGTCATGATCCAAGAGAAGACCAAGGGCAATCTGACCCACGACGAAGGCCGGATCTTGGCAAATGCGTTGGCGAATCTGCAGATCGCCTTTGTAGAAGTCGCTCAAAGGCAGCGGTCGGGCGGCTCAGTGAGTCCAGCACCGGAACCAGTCAGCCCCTCGAAACCGGAGGCTGAAAGTCAGGGTTCTCCCATTGGTGAAGCCACTGGAACCGGCGCCGAAGGCGACGGTAAACGGAAATTTGTAAAAAGTTACGGCTCTTGACGCGTACGTTTACGGTTGGGTCGGTTCAGACCGGCGGAGCCAGGCCGCTTTTTATTCTGGGGCCGTGTGTCATCGAATCGGAGGCGTTCCTGTGGACGATGGCAGAGGAGCTGTCTAGCCTGGCGCAGTCGCGACAGCTGTCTTGGATTTTCAAGGCCTCCTACGACAAAGCCAACAGGACATCTGCAAAATCGTACCGTGGTTTTGGGGTCGAAGAAGGTTGCAAACTCCTCCGAGCGGTTGGTGATAAGTTCAAAGTACCGGTTACGACCGATGTCCACTCGCCGGAGGAAGCGAAACGCGCCGCCGATTACGTCGACTTGCTACAGATCCCGGCCTTTCTTTGCCGTCAGACCGACCTGATTCGGGCGGCCGCGGAGACGGGGAGACCGGTCAATGTAAAAAAGGGACAATTTTTGGCTCCGTGGGACGTTCGAAATATAGCCGAAAAATTAGAAAACTTTGGTTGCAAGAGCTACGTCTTCACAGAGAGGGGCGTAAGCTTTGGCTACAATAATCTTGTGGCTGACATGCGTTCGTTGTACTGGATCAAACAACAGGGCTATCCCGTGATTTTCGATGCGACGCATTCCGTGCAGCGACCGGGGAGCGCCGGTGACGCAACCGGCGGTGACGGGGAGTTGGCTCCAGTTCTGGCGAGGGCGGCAGTGGCTGCGGGGTGTGACGGGATCTTCATTGAGACGCATATTGACCCGGCCAAGGCGCTCTCGGATGGGCCGAACCAAATCCCTTTAAAAGAATTACCCAATTTATTGTCTCAACTACAACGGATCCATGAAATCGTGCATTAAGCTCGTCGCGATTCTCGGCCTTGTAGGGCTCACCGGGGTAGAGCTATGGGCTGATAAACCGAAACAACCGAAACCGGACCGTAAGATCGATATTCCGATACCGGTGGGCCACGATGCCAAGGGATTGAGGCTGCCGATTCGAAATGATGACGGAAAACTGCAAGCCGTGGTGGACGTAGAAAAGGTACGCCGGCTGGACCAAGCCAATGTCGAGATGCACAATTCGACGATTCAAACCTACGACGAGCAAACGGGAGAGCCGAGCGCGAAGGTTGAAATGGTCAACTCCGTAATGAATACGGAGACGAACGTCATAACGACCCATGATCCGGTGATCATTACCCGAGCTGACTTCCGGCTCACTGGGGACAGCGCCGTATTCAACACTAAGACGCGCCAGGGAAAAGTGATCAAGAACGTCACCTTGATTATCTTTAATCGGGATGAGCTAAAGAAGAAGAACCCGGAAGAAGTATCGGCCAATGAACAGAAGTAGACTTATTTGGTTCTTAGTTATTGGCTTTTGTCCTGGCCTCGTCTGGGCGCAGACTACGGGTTCTCCAAAACCTAGCGCACGAGCTTCGGCCCACGCGGCGGGTTCCGCAGCCGGAACAAATAAAAAGGGGACGGAAAAGGGTACGGCCGACGCCAAGAAAACGCCGGGCGCGTTCGGGACTGAGGACTCGGAAAACAAAGGTCCCACGGAAATTACTGCGAAAGAGGAGTCGGATTTTGACGGCAACGCTCATACGGCGACTTTTGTAGGGAGCGTCAAGGTGATCGACCCTCAATTCACGATGACCACAGACAAGCTGACTGTGTGGATGAACAAGCAGGAGGACGGGGGTGGTATTAAGGAAGCTCATGCCGATGGAAATGTCATCATTGTTCACGTGAATCAGTCGAAGGACAAAACACAGACCGCCGATGCCAGTGGCAGTCCTCGGACGACACCGGTTGCGAACACCGCTGTGACTCCGGAGGCGAAGACCTTTGGAAGCACCGGAGTGTTCGGCGAGGGAACCCCGTCCGCCAGCCCCGGCGCTACGCCGCCGGTACTGGACACCGGGCGAGCTCAAAAAGCGATTTATAATGCGAAACAGGATGCCGTTACTTTAATCGGCTGGCCGCAAGTGACCCAGGGAGTGAATACGCATATCGCCACCGAAGAAGGTACCCGTATGATCCTTTACCGAGACGGACGGTTGCAGACTTTCGGTCCTAGTAGGACTGTTATTGAAGACAAGAAAACGATGCAGTCGCCTTCCCCTTCCCCCTCTCCCGGAGAGCCTCAACTGGGCCCAAACAACTCGCAGAGGAGACTCGATCCGGATAACGCTCAGAAGAATAATGCTATCCACTAACCTGACGACCGCCCCGGTACCGCTCCTCTCGACTGAGGATAAGGTCAGCGAGGCTATTCTGAGGACCGAGAAATTGGTCAAGATCTATGGGGGCCGGGCTGTCGTTAACGGAATCGATATTCATGTGAATCGTGGGGAGGTCGTGGGGCTATTAGGACCAAATGGTGCTGGTAAAACGACGACTTTTTATCTTATTGTGGGTCTTGTGCGGCCGAACGGTGGTCGAGTTTTCTTTGATAATCGCGATGTCACTCGCTTCGCGATGCATCGCCGGGCCAGAATGGGGATGGGGTATCTGCCGCAGGAAGAGTCGATCTTTCGAAAACTGACCGTCGAGCAAAATATCATGGCGATTCTCGAGATGCTGCCAGGTAAGCGCCGAGAGAAGAAGCAGCGCTGCGAGCAGCTGCTCCGCCAGTTTGGCATCGAAAATTTGGCCAGGAACCAAGCGTTGACTCTCAGCGGCGGTGAAAAAAGGCGGCTAACGATCGCACGTTCGTTGGTCACGAATCCGCAGATGATCATGCTGGATGAACCCTTTAGCGGCGTTGATCCGATTGCCGTCGCTGAGATCCAGCAGCATATCTCAAATTTGCGGAGCTCCGGCCTGTCCATTCTGATTACCGACCATAACGTCCGCGAAACGCTCGAGATCGTGGACCGAGCCTACCTAGTTTACGATGGCCGGGTTGAAAGCCAGGGTAGCCGAGAATTTTTGATTAATGACCCGATTAGTCGCCAACTCTATTTGGGTGAACGTTTTCGCATGTGACGGAAAGAGAGACGGTTCTCTTCCCGGAAGAACAAGCCAAATCGTTGCCGGTCAGTTCCGCTCGCACCAGCGACTGACTTGCGAGATCTCGCAACTGCCGTCGTTGGAGCGGCTGATGATCGGCAAACAAACAACCAGAAAGGGTTCCCATGCAGATTAGAAATGCAAACCCATCGATCCAAGTAACCGGAAGACATGTCAGCGTTACCGAGGCAATGAAGGAGTATTGCCGTCGGAAGGCATCAACGCTTCACCTTGATTACCCCAAAATTATTGAGGTGCAGGTTATTCTTGATGTGCAGAAATATCGGCATCAAGCGGAAGTGATTTTGCACTGCAGCAATCACATCACTCTAGAAGCGAGCTCCACGTCGAATGACATGTACGCGTCGATCGATCAGGTTATGCTGCGCATTGCCCGGCAAATGCGGAAGTGTAAGACCCGCTTAATAATGCGCAACCATCGTCCAGGACGGCAACAACTAGGACGTGAGATGGCTGAGAACTCAGCTAAGTGGCGCTGGCTCACAAGCAAAGCGGCATTGGACGGCACTTCAATCGAGGAGTTTGAAAACGAGGAAAAGGTAAGCGGCGAGCCCGAATTGATCCAAACCGAGAAATATCCGGTAAAACCGATGTCACCTGAGGAAGCGGTTTTGCAGATGGAGTTTTCGAAGAAACAATTCCTGGTTTTTCTGAATGCGAAAACGGAAAAAGTGAGTGTGCTGTATCGACGAAAGCATGGCGACTTCGGCCTGATTGAGCCAACTTTCACCTAACGCGTTCGCGCAGCCATTGACGAACTGAGTGACCGACAGACTCACTGACTTTGTGAGAAGATGAGGTAGGGACGAGCTCCGGCTCGTCCCTTGATTTTAACAACCGCGGCCATGCTGAATCATCGGAGGACACGTGCCAACGGACGAGCAGAGGCTCGTCCCTACCGTTCCATCGAGCCAAATGATTTATCCGCCCGATGATCAAAGGCAAACGTCCGTTCATCGAGGTCGGTGAGTTTTACAGCCGGCACGCGGAAGCTCTTCAGCTCAAATTAGTCGGGCCGGCAATTGGGTTTGACCGCAAAGTCCGGGAGCCAACCATTAATCGGCCCGGCCTAGCGCTTTCCGGTTTTTTTGTCTACTTCGCCGGAAAACGGATCCAAGTCCTAGGGAACGCCGAATCGAGTTATTTGAAAAGTCTCGACGAGGCGGAAGAGCGCGCGCGTTGTTTCCAGCTCTGCGCTCAACACATCCCGTGTGTAGTGGTCTCGCGCAGTCTTCCGGTACCGCGTGGTCTACTTGAGGCAGCTGCTGAACATCATGTGGCCATATTCCGGACCCCGCTGGTCACGATGCGATTCATCAACGCGGCCACGATCGCCCTGGAGATGGATTTCGCGCCGACCTGTACCGAACATGGCAGCATGGTCGATATTATGGGGATAGGAACCCTGATTCGGGGAAGTAGTGGAATTGGCAAGAGCGAATGCGTGTTGGGCCTGATTGAACGGGGCCACAGCCTGGTCAGCGACGATGTGACCCGATTCCGGGCGATCGAGGGACGAGAGTTAGTCGGTACAGCTCCCGACCTGACCCGATATCACATGGAAGTGCGAGGTCTCGGCATCATCAATGTTGCATCCATCTTTGGCGTCGGCAGTATACGCCTGGAGAAGCGCCTTGACTTAGTCGTAACCCTCGTGGATTGGCACGAACTGGAAGAGGTTGATAGGATTGGACTTGAACGGGAATATTATGACATCCTCGGGATTCGTATTCCCCATATCACCATTCCGGTACGTACCGGGCGAGACCTTGCCCGTTTGGTGGAAGTTGGGGCGCTGGACCAGAAGCTAAAAAGTTTGGGCCAAAACAGCGCAGTGGAATTTAATCAGCGGCTATTGAGCTTGATGCAAAAGAACAAGGAGAAGTAAATGGGGTTATTGAACAAACGTTCGGGGCCAGAAAAAGTTAAGCGAGAGGTGACCATCGTGAACAAGCTTGGTCTCCACGCTCGCCCTGCCGCGATGTTTGTCCGGGTCGCGAATAAGCATCGGGCTGAGATTTGGGTCGAAAAAGACGGGGAACAGGTGAATGGCAAAAGCATCATGGGACTAATGATGCTGGCTGCCGGTCAGGGAACGAAGCTATTGATTTCCGCAGAAGGTTCCGATGCCGACAAAGCGGTGCAAGAGCTTGAGACGCTGATTGAAGGCAAGTTTAATGAGGAATGACGTTTAGGGCGCTACATTTTACGCAAAACCTTTCTTTCTAATCGAATCTTCCGTTTCTTTCATTAGGTTCTGATCGCGAAATGAGTGATGAGGAAGTACGGCTTCGAGGTGTCGGCGTTTCCGCCGGAATTAGTCGCGGCACTGTCTTCATCCACCATCCCGAGGATGAAGAACCACCGAAGAAGAAGATAGATAGCAGCGACGTGCCGGCAGAAATTGCTCGGTTCGAGGCTGCTCTTATTGCCACCCGGGCGCAGATCCTGGAGATGCAGCAGAAGATCGCGGAGGCAATCGGCGCCAAGGACGCAAGTATCTTCGATGCGCATCTCCTGGTGGTCGAAGATCACACGCTGATTGACGAGGTGTTACGCACTCTGCAGCGCGATCTGTGGAATGTAGAGTTTATCTTTTCCGAGGTCGCCAACCGTTATGCCCGCACGCTGAGCGAGATCGATGATCCCTATCTGAGGGAGCGGGCCTTCGATATCCACGACGTCACTAAACGGATCATCCGCAATCTGCTCGGTCGATCCGGACGGCCGCTATCACAGATGGAGGAGCCGCACATCATCCTGGCCCATAATCTTACTCCGTCTGATGCAGCTAATTTGAATCGGCAGTTTGTGCTCGGTATCGCCACGGATATTGGGAGCCGGACTTCGCACACGGCCATCATGGCTCGGTCGTTGAATATCCCGGCTGTAGTGGGCCTGAAAGACGCCAGTACACGTCTTAAAAACGGCGATCACATTCTGTTGGATGGCAATACTGGGTTGTTGATTCTCAATCCAGCAGATCAGGCCCTGTGGGAGTACGGAGAATTAGAGGTACGCCTGGAGAAGGTGGAAGAGCAGTTGACCACCCTCAGGGAGACCGCGTGTATCACCACCGACGGCACGGAGATTATCCTTTCGGCAAATATCGAGCTTCCCGAGGATGTGAATCTCGTCAACCAGGCTGGCGCCAGGGGTGTCGGGCTCTATCGAACTGAGTTTTTTTTCCTGAACAAGACTGAACTGCCAAACGAGGAAGATCAGTTCCGGGCCTACCAAGCGGTTGCTCAGGCCATCCACCCGCACAGCGTCATTATTCGCACCTTGGACTTAGGTGGAGACAAGTTTCTGAGTCATTCTCACATGCCGATGGAGATCAATCCGTTTCTGGGTTGCCGAGCGATCCGGTTTTGTCTGGACCGACCGGATATCTTCAAGGCTCAGCTTCGAGCGATTCTGCGCGCGAGTGTGGGTGGTAATGTGAGCCTTATGTATCCCATGATTTCGGGTCTATCCGAGCTGCGCCAAGCCAATGAGGTCTTAGAAAGTTGCCGGGCTGAGCTGCGTGAGGATGGGGTCGCGTTTAACGAGGAGATGGAGATCGGTATCATGATCGAAATACCGAGCGCTGTCTTAGTGGCTGACGCTCTGGCCAAGGAAGCGGACTTCTTTAGTATCGGTACGAACGATTTGATTCAATACACCGTGGCGGTCGACCGGGTGAATGAGCGCATTGCCCATCTTTATGAGCCGACGCATCCCGCCATTGTTCGTCTTTTGGAGATGACGGTAGAGGCGGCGCACTCGAACGATATTTGGGTCGGTGTCTGCGGGGAGATGGCGGGTGAGGTGACTTTGACGCCGCTACTCGTCGGCCTAGGGGTTGATGAACTGAGCGCTAGCCCTGGTCTGGTGCCGCGCGTGAAGAAAGCAGTTCAGACGTTGAACGCGAAAGAATGCGCCCAACTCGCCGCCGAGATCCGCGCCATGACATCGGCCAATGAGATCTTAGCGAAATGCGAGGCGGTAGCCCGCAACCACTATCCTGAGCTGTTGACGATGTCGGGAGGGGGGGAGGCGTAATCAGTGAGAAGTGAGCAGTGATTCGTGAGAGGTGATTGGTGGCGCAGAGCGGCGCTGCGATAATCACATAAGTCCCATAGGTCCTATCCGCGACTAGGCCCTAAAAGCCGTTACGTCCGGGCGTCTTTCTCAACGCCGCTTATAATAATTAGTCACCCGGCACTCGCAGAGCTGGTTCTTGGTTTCTTCGTGGATGATTTGTACGGAGTGAACCGCGAGAGCGTGTGATCGGCGCAAGACGCGGGCAACGGCAATGACGTGGCCTGAGGTTGCCGAACGCAGATGTGAGCCGTTGATCTCGATTCCGACCGGTATCACTTCTTCAGGATTAATATCCCAAGCTGAATGCATGCTGGCAGCGCTTTCCGCCAGCAGCAGGCTAATGCCGCCGTGTAAGAGGCCGAATGGTTGCCGAGTCGCGTTTGTGATGGGGATTCGCAGGGTCAACCCTTTTTCGTCCACCGATACGACCTCAGCGGCTAGAGGCTCGAGCGCCGTGTTGGGAATGAGCTGTTGAAAGTCAGCCAGCGATTTCAAAACTGAGCCCCGGAATAGTTGACCATAAAAGCGCGGATTCGAGCCAGCTCGACGGTCACCCGGCTACACCGGGTGCTGTTTGATCCACGCGAGAGTATCAGCCGCACTTTTGTCCGGCGGAAATACCGGATAGAGAACGTGAGTAATCACCGCATCATCAACGATCAAGGTGAGGCGTTTAATCAGGGTTTCGCCATCAAAGTCAAATGTGGGCAGGTTCAGTGTATGAGTGAAGGCCAGTTTTTCATCGGAAACGAGCAGATAGGGTAAATGCAGCCGTTCGGCGGCTTCTCGTTGATAGCTGGAACTCTGGGTGCTTAGCCCGAACACCTGTTTCACGCCCGCCCGCTGCACATTAGCGTACTCGTCTCGGAACCCACAATTCTGTGGCGTGCATCCTCGTGCCCCTGGAATTTCGTTCCAGACCGCCGACGGTTCTTTTCCAGGCAGGCCTGTTTTCGGGTAACAAAAAATAACGCTTCGACCGGTGAGGCTTGAGAAATCGATGGTGGATCCGGCGGTGGTGAGCAGCGCTACCTGAGGCATCTTCAGGCCCGCGAGGTGACCACATGCCCCATCATCTTGTGGAACGGGCAGATTGTCAGGGAGAGAAAGAGACTGAGGCATGAAACAGTTACGGGTTTTAGGTTATAAGTTTTAGGTTATAAGTTGCAGGTTTAGGCTGGCTCGCTGGATCAGATCGCGGCGGTTAGGATTTGGACGAATTTTTGGAGTTCGGCTTCGTCCTGGTCGTCGAAGCGAGCGAACTCGGGGCTATCGATATCGAGAACGCCGATTAACGCGTCGCTTTTAATTATCGGGAGGACGATCTCGGAGTTTGAAGCGCTATCGCAGGCGATGTGGCCTGGAAATTCGTGGACGTTCGCTACCGCTACTGCTTGGCGTTGTTCAGCGGCGGTTCCGCAGACGCCTTGACCAAGTTTGATCCGGACGCAGGCGATTCTTCCTTGAAACGGGCCGAGTACCAGCTCTTGGTCCTTAAGGAGATAAAAGCCGGCCCAGTTAACAGCAGGCAGGCTCCAGAAAAGTAACGCGGCGGCGTTAGCGAGATTCGCGATGAAGTCGGTCTCGCCGGCCAGTACCGCTGGCAACGCGCGAAGGATCTCTGCGTACAGGGTTTTCTTGTCTGTGGTCTCAGGTGATGAGCTGATTACGGATGAGAACATCGGTCGGTAGTCAGAGATCCTAAAATAGTTTTTTAACCTAGCCGGATATTGGCGTTAGGCAAAAGAAGGCGGAACTCGCCTTAGGCTCCTTCAATGACAAATGACAAATGACAGATGACAAAATTATGGAGCCCGGACCTGGTCCATTTGTCATTTGTCATCTGTGATCTGTTATTGGAACGAGCCTAAGGCGAGTTCCGCTACCATTTTACGTTCTGGAACCGCTCGGCTACGACTTCAGCATTTTCGCGGGAATTAAAGGCGGAGACCCGGAAGAAACCTTCTCCTTGGGCGCCGAATCCCGCCCCTGGGGTGATTACCACCTGGATCTCGTTTAGAATCTTATCAAACACGGCCCAACTCCCGTAGCCGGACGGGGCTTTCACCCACAAGTAGGGAGCATTGATTCCGCCATAAACGCTCAGACCGGTCTTCTGGAGGGCGGCCACCAGCAGGCGCGCATTTCCGAGATAGTGATCAATCAGGGATCGAATCTGTTCTCGGCCGGCCTTGGAGTAGAGGGACTCTGCTCCGCGCTGGACTGGATAGCTGACGCTGTTGAATTTGGTGCTGAATCGACGGTGCCAAAGCGGATGTAACGGTCTGCTCTCGCCCGATTGAGTGGTGGCTGACAATTCTTTCGGCAAGACGGTAAACCCGCAGCGGACACCGGTGAATCCACCATTCTTGGAAAAACTGCGAAACTCGATGGCACATTTTCTAGCCCCCGGTATCTCGTAGATAGAGTGGGGTATTTCGGGCTCCGTAATATACGCTTCGTAAGCCGCATCGAAGAGTATGATTGCTTGGGAAGCCAGCGCGTAATCGACCCACTCGTTCAACTGGTCCCGGGTAGCCGTTGCTCCCGTGGGATTGTTTGGATAACAAAGATAAATCAGGTCGACTTTTTCTTTGGGCGGCGCGGGAACAAAGCCGTTTGTTTCGTTACACCGCAAATAGACGAAACCGGAGTAGGCGCCGGCCGAGTCCGCTTCTCCAGTGTGACCGGCCATAACATTGGTATCGACGTACACCGGGTAAACCGGATCCATGACTGCAATCCGATTCTGCGGCCCAAAAATATCGAGGATATTTGCGCAATCACATTTGGAACCATCCGACACAAAGATTTCGTCCGTAGCCACTTCGAGTCCGCGGGAGCGATAGTCATTTTCGACGATTGCATTCCGGAGAAATTCATAACCTTGCTCCGGCCCATACCCGCGAAAGGATTCTCGACGAGCCAGTTCGTCTACTGCACGATGCATCGCCTCAATGGCGGCTGCAGGTAATGGCTCGGTGACGTCCCCGATTCCGCAACGAATGATCTTCTTGCTCAGGTCCGGCTTCTCTTCGCCGAACTGTCTCACCCGGCGAGCAATTTCTGGGAATAGGTAACCAGCCTTAAGCTTAAGATAGTTATCGTTGAGGTATGCCACAGTTTGCACCCTCTACAAATGCATCAGTCATTTGTAAAGGGCGCAGGCTGGTAGGGCGAAAATCTCGGCGCGCCGTGGACGGGCCATTCAGGTCACGAGTATACGCCCCGGATTTGAGCCGCGCCGTGGGGTTGCTACCTCGCTGGACTCGCTGGTCCTGAGAGCGATGACGGGCTGGATGTCGCCGCGCACGCATGGCTCAAATCCGGCGCGCATACACGTGGTTAGAATGGTCCATCCACGGCGCGCCGAGATTTTCGCCCTACCGGCGTTTTAACGTTATTTAGCGGCCAGGAAGTTCTGTTCGGCTTGGTCCCAGCTGACGACGTTCCACCAAGCCTTCAGGTAGTCAGGTCGCCGATTTTGGTAGAGCAGGTAGTAGGAATGTTCCCAAACATCGAGACCAATGACCGGTTTCAAACCATCCATAATCGGGCTATCCTGGTTTGGAGTAGAGATGACTTCGAGGTTGCCTTCTTTATTCACCACTAGCCACGCCCAACCGCTGCCAAATCTACCGGCGCCGGCCGCCTGAAATTTCTCTTTAAATGCGTCAATGCTGCCGAAAGTCGCAGTAATCGCGTCGGCCAGTTTTCCCTTTGGAGTACCGCCGGCGTTCGGAGCCATAATTTTCCAAAAGAACGAGTGGTTAGAGTGACCGCCTGCGTTGTTCCGTACTGCGGTCCGAATCGATTCGGGTACCTGGCTAAGATTAGCGATAAGCTCGTTGACAGGCTTCGCAGCTAAATCCGGGTGGTCCTTTAGCGCATTATTTGCGTTGGTAATATACGCTTGGTGATGCTTGTCATGATGGATTTCCATCGTCTTGGCATCAATATGTGGCTCCAGAGCGTTAGTTGGATAGGGTAGAGGAGGAAGTTCGTAAGCCATAGAATTTCATCAAGGAAACTGGTTTGTGCGAGCCCTGTAACGGCTTGTTCCTTGGCTCGCATAGCAACTAAACCCCTGCCGCCCAACGCGTCAAATTGATGCAAAGTCAGGCGGCCACCCTATTAAGCTATGCGGGCGTGCGGCGTTTGGTCGTAACCCTGGAGCGCTGCCTCGCTTGCCAGGCCGTGGTGACGGGGCGACTGACGTCACACGCTACACTTGCCTTTGCTGGCTCTATTGTCAGCCGATCGAGGCTCTGGGCAGGTTTCTATCCGCGGCAACGATTAGCACTTCGAGCTGCAAATCGGCCCGTTACAGAGCGTAGACAAAGAAATGGCGTAAGTGAACTGTATCGCCTTGCTCACCACGGCCTCGCAAGCGAGGCGGCGCTCCACAGGTATTAGTCGGTTAGCGTCGGCTCGATGACCTCCGATTTGGGTCGAGGGATGGATTCCGGGCCATTCGCACTTTCCAATGTAGGCGCTGAGGTTATCAGCGGTTCTAGGTTGTATCGTTCGAGCCCTTCCTCGATGAGCTCGGCAGCACAAAGGTGCATGGGGATATCGCGTGACGCACTCAGCTTCCGCAAAGCGGCTTGCATGTCTTCGGTGAGGATTATCTGAAGAAAGGCTTTATGCTCTTCCTTGAGGCGGGTCCGCCGGCGGCGCTGTGCTTCACGTAGTTGCAAGAGGCGTTTTTTGCGCTTCTGGGCTACTTGCTGAATCATACTGGGGGAAATCGCCCAACGATAACCACCCGCAGCCAGGAAGTCGAGCCCGCAACGTTCAAAAATGATCAGCATTTGAGGAACTCTGGGTTCGACTTCCTGGCTATAGCCCGGCTGGCTGGCAATCGTTGACGATTTTGCCATCCAGCCGAGCTGTTGACATAGGGGCCGGTCACGCCTAAGCAAAGGACTTGTGGTAAACCTGACGTTTTCGTCTTCTTTGCCGGTTGACCGCCGGGAAGAGTTAGAAGCGCTGATGTTTTTCCACCCGCAGCAGGGCGAACATGAATCGGGGATAAACGCTTCAATTCTTAGTTACGGATTCCCGAAGATCATCGTGGAACACGAGCAAATCAGAATCGGGATTGAAGGGCGAGAAGTGCAGACGTTATACGCATTCATGGACCGCGGCCGAGAAAAGGACCTGGCTGGGGTGGTTGTCTACACGAGGACTGGTGAAGACACACTGGCGCTGCTCCACATGGCGGTGAAACCGGAGTATTCATACTCGGTCGGTTACCGGAACGAGCTGGTTCTTGTGCGCATCTTGGCCCAAGTGCGCTCGATTGCGAAGAGAATAAAAGGAGTAAAACGGCTCTCGATTGCCTACGCGGGGCAAATCGTTCCGAGAGTGGAGATCTAAGCTCCTCGAACTCGCCTATTTATTACGTCGGACGCCGATGAATTCTCCGACTCACGCAGCACTACCAGCGATCACGGAATACTTGGACCGCCTCTTGGACATTCCGGCATTTCCGGATTACCCGAACGCATTTAACGGGCTACAACTCGAAAACTCGGGCCGGGTCACGAAGATCGGCGCAGCGGTCGACTCGGGTTTGCGGGTGGTTGAGATGGCAATCGCCGAAGAGGTGGATCTGTTGCTGGTTCACCACGGATTATTCTGGGGTGGTTGTGCGCCAATCGCAGGTCATGGCTATCGGAAGCTGGCCAAAGCAATCGGAGCGAACCTCGCGATCTACAGCGCCCACCTTCCGTTGGATGCTCATCCTGAGATTGGGAACAACGTTCTGCTCGCGGCGGAGCTCGGATTGATGCCAGTAGAGCCGTTCTTCGAATTCAAGGGCCGTTCCGTGGGCTGTTTCTCCGGTGTCGAGATTGATTACGCGACATTACTGGGGAGAATCGAACAGAAATTTGCCCGAACGGTCTGGCATTGTCATGCGGGTCCCGATCGTGTCAAAAGAGTTGGCATCGTCACAGGAGGCGGCGGATCTGAGCTGGCGCAGGCTAAGAACGAGGGCGTGGATACTTTTATTACCGGCGAAGGGCCGCATCACACGTTCACGATGGCCGAGGAGTTGGGAATCAATCTGATCTATGCCGGGCATTATGCGACGGAGACGGGCGGAGTAAAAGCGCTGGCGGGTCGCGTGGCGAGCGTTTTCGAGGTGCCCTGGGTTTTCCTGGATCATCCCTCGGGGCTCTAGGAAATCGCGCTCTGGTCGTGGTAATCTTGGTTTCTTTCGGCTTCAGGGGTATGTCACGAATGGGACCTATGGGACTAATAGGACTTATGTGACCTTACGCCTTTCAAAGACTAGAGATCGATGCAGAACGAGACCCTGACGAGACAGTTCTTTGAGCGGCCGCCGCTGGTTTGTGCCAGAGAAATGCTGGGGTGCACGCTGACGTGGGGCGAAACAGCCGGCATCATTGTAGAAACGGAGGCCTATGCGGAACACGGAGACGAGGCATCCCACGCATTTGTACGGCCGACGACCCGGACCTTTATCCGAGATCTGCCCCCTGGGACCGTGTATATCTATCTAAACTACGGAGTGCATTGGCTGCTGAATTTTCTGACCAAAGGCGGCGATTTGCGTGGATTTGTCCTCATCCGGGCGCTGCAGCCGGTGTCGGGTCTAGATGTGATGAGACGGAGACGTCGTGTAAATCAGGACAAAACGCTTTGCTCCGGCCCGGGTAAGCTTACCCAGGCAATGGGGATCACCGCTCAATGGCACGGGCAAGATTTTTTCTCCATCCCTGGTGTTTCGCTGAGCCGAAACTCGAAACAGCCGGCCGTAGTCGTCGACCGGCGAGTCGGCATTACAAAATCTCCTGACTTCGAATGGCGATTTTCGATCGCCAACTCGCAGTACGTGAGTCTTAAGAGAGGAAAACCCGCCTCAGATCGCTGAGGCGGGTATCAAATACTCTCCGAGGCGCAGGCCTACTTCGAGTAACCGGTGGTCGTCTTCGCCGGTGCCGGGGGTGGGGTATTGTTACTGTGGCAGGCCGACATTCCGAGGGCCAGAGCGGCAAAAGCCGCCAAGGTGATGCACTTCACGATCTTCATTGTATTTATCTCTCGCCTCCTTTCCTAGCTAGCAGCATGTTGGTATTAGGCTGAACGTTTGGTTCAGACAAATGCATTTTTGTAAATTCGAACCCGACGGGCCGCAGAAGTAAAAGGGTCAATCCGAAGCAATTAAGGTGGATTTTCCGGGGCAATAGGGCCTTCATGGCAAGATCTCGACTTCCGTCCCGACGTCTATCAGATCAAACAACTGAATTATGTCTTGGTTGCGCATCCTGATGCATCCACGACTCGCTGCTTGCCCGATCAGCTGCTCATTCCCGTAGCGCGAGTGATTTTTGCACGCTACGTTCATGCTCCTTCCATGGCTAACGGTTTCAATTTGGCAATAGCGGGCGCTACCGGTGCGGTTGGCGTTGAATTTATTAAGTTGCTCGAAGAAGGAGACCTTCCTGTCAAGAACTTGAAGCTCCTGGCCTCGGCCAAATCTGCGGGGAAACAGCTCAAGTTTAAGGGAGATTCGCTGACTGTGGAGGAGTTGAAAACTGATTCGTTCGCCGGCGTTGATCTGGCGTTCTTCAGCGCAGGCGCCGGCACTTCGAGGGAATTTGCGCCGGCGGCGGTGAAGCAGGGAGCCGTCGTGGTGGATAATTCGTCCGCCTTCCGGATGGATTCGGAAGTACCGCTGGTAATTCCGGAGATTAATCCAGACGATGCTGGAGCGCACAAAGGCACGATTGCGGTGCCAAACTGCACGACGATTGTCGCTTTAATGGCGCTTTATCCGCTCCATAAAGCATTTCACGTCAATCGGGTGGTTGCCACAAGTTTTCAGGCTGTTTCTGGCGCCGGGGCCAAGGCAATTGCCGAGCTGACGAGTCAGACAGAAGCCTATTTGGCGGATCAACCGGTCAAGCAAAGCGTGTTTCCGCACCCGATTGCGTTCAACGTCTTACCGCAGGTCGACATCTTTCTCGAGTCCGGTTACACCAAAGAGGAAGAAAAGTTTCGGAACGAGAGCCGGAAGATTATGCATCATCCGACGTTTCGCGCTTCCATCACCTGTGTTCGGGTGCCGGTTTACCGATCGCATTCCGTGGCGATAACAGCGGAATTCGCCAAACACGTCTCCGTGGACCATGCACGTGACGTTCTGGCTAAGGCGCCAGGCATTGCCCTGGTCGACGACCCGGCCCGCTTGGAATACCCGATGCCGATCACTTGTTCAGGCAAAAAGGAGTGTGCCGTGGGCCGTCTGCGCATCGATTGGGCATTCGAGAACGGGCTAGCATTCTGGACCTGCGGGGACCAGCTCCTGAAAGGAGCTGCCTTTAACGCTTTGCAAATCGCGGAACTGGTGCTGCGTTGAGAGGGACTGGGGAGGGCGCGCGTCCCCGCGCGCCGCGAGGACGTGCCCACCTAAAAAGTGTCTTTTCATCCTCGAATGCAATACGCGCACGGCTTCGTTGACAAGGGATCGCGGGGACGCGATCCCCTCCCGGCGATGGGCATGCATTCGGTCCACCGAGTCCACGGCGTCTATTAGTTGACATACGTATCTCTCACCTCATAAGCGACTTACGCCGAGAAAGACGCATTGTCTGGCGCTATACGGCGCATTACGGCAAAATCAGGAGAGATCATGAAATATCTTGACGAATCATGCATCAAACCGTACTTTGGCGCCCAATCGTGCATGATACAGCAGCTCCCGACCTAGAATTGTTCCCTATCGAGCGCCGGGAACGGATTCTGGAAGCTTTGACCAACCATGGCAAAGTGATCGCGGCGGACTTGGCTACTTCATTGCGAGTCTCCGTGGACACAGTGCGTAGAGACCTCAATCAGTTGGTTGCAGAAGGGTTGGCTCGGCGGGTCCATGGCGGCGCATTGCGCGCTGCTCCGTTTCCGCCGAAAGTCACAGAGCGTTCCGCCCAGCCGTCTTCCCTCAAGCCGGAGCTAGCGCAAAAGGCTGTGGCGCTGATTCAGTCGAGGAACGTCGTTTTATTCGATGGCGGGAGCACAAACCAGGAACTGATTCGCTCGATCCCACGTGAGCTGCCATTTACGGCGGTCACACCAAGCCTTCCGGTGGCGACGGCGCTTTCTGAGCTGCCTTTGGTTGAAGTGATCGTTCTTGGCGGCAGAATTTTGGCCCGGGAACTAGTGACTACCGGGGTACGAGCCGTCAAAGAAATAAGCGATTTTCGGGCTGACCTTTGCTACCTAGGCGTCTGTGCTGTTCATCGGCATGTGGGGGTTTCAACATTTTCGGTGGAAGAGTTAGAACTAAAACAGGCTCTGATCCGTTGTGCAGGCACGGTTGCAGCGGTCATTTCAGCGGAGAAGTTCGGAAAAATGGCGCCTTTCGTAGTTGGGCCGGCAAGGATCCTTAGCAACGCCTTTGTCGAAGCAGGAGCAGACCCGAAGGAAATTGAGCAGCTCCGAATCGACGGGGTTTGTGTAGTCTGAGAACTGGTGTCCTGTCCCATAAATAGCGTGGCTTTCGTTGCGATCAAAATGGGCCGCCGGCAAGGCGGTCCGAGCTGGACTGGCGGTAGAGGGCGCATATCTAGATTGATACGTAACCGACGAGCAACGCAGCCGCCGGCCCATTTTCATCGCAACCCTCCGGGCCGTGGCCAATTGGCTGTTTTTCCGCGCTGCTCGCTCGACCCTTATGAACCAGATATGGGCGCTTCGCTCGCGCCTTGAAAAACAGCCAACTGGCCGACGGCGAAAGCCACGTTATTTATGGGACAGGACACTATAAAGGACTTCTTTTACTTGGACGAACATCGTTCTCTTCGTATCGCGACGATTGCGCTCTTTGTGGCAAATGGGCTGGGTATGTCGAGCTGGATATCCCATATCCCTCTCTTGAAAGAGCACTTAGGGCTAAATGACCAGATGCTAGGGCTAGCGCTCCTCTGTGCCGGGCTGGGGGCTCTGGCCACGATGTGGATCAGCGGCTGGCTGATGTCCAAGTATGGCTCCCGCAAGATCGCGATTCTGGCAGGAATCGTTTTCCCGATCTCCCTTATCGGGCCTGGGATCGCCACGAACTTTTGGTCCTTGGCAGGTTCATTGTTGTTCCTGGGAGCCGGTAATGGGTTGATGGACATCGCGATGAACAGCCAGGCTGCATCCTACGAGAGCCTGATCAGGAAGCCGGTAATGTCGTCCTTTCACGCCTTTTGGAGCTTAAGCTGCTGGTGTGGTTCGTTGTGTGGCAGCCTGTTTCTGGCGGCTCCAGCTTGGACTTGGGCGCATTTGCCATTGATTGCCGTGCTCGGCGTTTCTCTAACCCTATTCGCGCGCGGTGGCTTGCTCCGAACGGGAGCTGGGGCCGGCGGTGGGTCCGTTTTAAGTTTTCCGAGGGGGATCCTAGCGGTTTTCGGATTACTATGCCTGCTCGTGATGATGACCGAAGGAGCGGTGGCGGATTGGGCCGGCGTTCATCTTCGAACGAGTTATCATGTCAGCGAATACATGACGGTATTCGGGTACAATGCGTTCGCACTGTTTATGACGATTGGCAGATTCGCCGGCGACACTCTGGCGAGGAGTTTTGGACGCAAGACCGTGATCGTAGGGAGTGCCGCGGTCTCGGCGATCTGCCTCGGTATCGCCTCTTTTGCACCGACGCCGTGGGTAAGCATCGGCGCCTTTGGTTTAGCGGGTTTCGGAATCGCTAACCTGGTGCCCTTGCTTTTCTCGTTAGCTGCCAAACGGGCTGGCGGGGAGATCGAGCAAGCAACGTCATCGGTTTTTGCTACCGGTTACCTGGGGTTCTTGATCGGTCCGCCTTTGGTTGGCTTCATCTCGAGCAGGACAAGTCTTCCGATCGCTCTTTTGTCATTGGCTGGAGGCCTTTTTGTTGTGGCCTCGACGGTATTGCGCCTCAATGGGACCAGGGAAGAGGAGTCTGGAGCCAGGATCCAGGGGTGAGTGAGTAGGTGAGCAGAGGGGAGGGCGCGCGTCCCCGCGCGCCGCGAAGACGTGCCAGAACCCCCCTGGGGGTATTTTCCTCATTGATCACAATACGCCGGGCTTCGGTGACAACGGATCGCGAGGACGCGATCCCTCCCGGGCGATGAGTCTGCACACAATCTGAGAACGAACCGCCTCACCGCGCGTGCGGAGCAATGATAGCGCCTAGCAGATCCGCCTGGCCCTCGGTTCGCTCCAGATGCGGATAACGCAGGCCGCCGTGGTAATCGATGTGCACCGTCTCGAAATAGTCCGAGTTGGTGACGATCAACTCGATCGGGGCAGATTCTGACTTAGTTGCGTCTTTGATTGCTCCGCGTAGGCGGTCCACGGAATATGCACGCGAATTCACTGCTACGACTTTCATACTCGGGGCCAATTTAGCGATGTCGGCCGGGCTATTGGCAGCGACATCAGTGATGGTGCCGTCTTCGTCCAAGAGCAGACCGATCGACAAGAGTTCGTTGCAACGTTTCTTCTCTCTCGCGGCCACGTCCATGGGAAGGTTTCTCTTGTCTGAATAGACTAGTTTCCAGCCGGCAGCGGTGATTCCGTTTAGCGGGGCGTGTGGCGACGTGGAGTTCAGGCGAGTCAGCCAGAATTTCTGCCAATCATAGGGAGCTACCGAATTGAGCGTCTGGATTACATCATCAAACGTGTACGTTTTTAGCATCGGGGGACCGCTCTGGCCGCCATGGAAAGCATGGCAAAAATCATCGAGGGAGCGTTGACCATTCGTTTGCTGCCGGATGATCGTATCTGCTTCCAGCCATAGCAGCACTCCTTCCGGATAAAAATCGACCGCGCGACGCCGGTTTTCCCATTCGTCCGGCGCGGCATAAAGACGCGATGCATCGTCGGCGGTATCCTGGAGATTACGCCATTGCCGTCCGCTTGTGGTGTCCATTGCAGCTGCGTAGAATGCCAGCCAGTCTCTGCTTAACTCAGGGGAACGTAGACCAGAGCGGGCGGTTAGAACAAAACTGCCAAGATATTCGGTTGCTCCTTCGTACACCCATAGCAAATCGTCTCGCATCGGCTGCTGGAAATCCGGGGTGGCTAGGTCGGCCGGACGGCGGTATTTGCCATTCCAAGAGTGAACGAACTCGTGCGGCAAAAGGTCAGAAGCGGCATCTAACTGGTCTTTGTCCGTGAAGTAATCTTCGGGGGCCGCATTCAAGCTGGACTCGTGATGTTCGATTCCGTCGTGGAAGGTCTGGTCGCTCAGGGAAACGAGGAAGTGATAATGTTCGTAGTGGGTGGCGGAGAAAAGTGCGCCGGCTTCTGTCACCAGGCGTTTGTATTCGGCAATCTTCGCATCCGGGAGTTCCAACGCCTCCCTACTGTCCGCCACGATATCCATTTCGTTGGTGGGCGCCGTGGTAATGAGTTCGACATGGCGATAATAGAGCCCGGCAACGAGCGGCGAATCGGCTAGCGTGGTCAAAGATACCGGGCGGAATCGCACCGGATTCCCGTTCTCGAGAATCGGCAGGGCAGTGCCGAATTGCCAGTGTTCCGGCAACCTCAATTCTGCCTGGAAGGTGAGATCGCTGGTCTTGAAACCTGCCGGATAAACAAGCAACTCATACCAGTTGATCATCGCCAGCTTGGCGGACGCAGACGCCTCCGTGGAGAATGCACCGGGTTCGACTGGGATTGCAAAATCGAGAGAGACCTCTATATGCGTGGCTCCTGCTGGCACCTCGCAATGGAATGCGTACAGATCGACCAGATCGCGTCTCCAGGGGATTGGCTGACCGTTTACGGTAAACTTCATACCAACGACGCCGTCGATCGGACCGGTGGGCGCATGTTCGCCAGGGATCCATTTGGGATAATACAGAGTGAGGGGACCTGGTGTGACCGGTATGCTGAGATGTGAGTGCAGTAGCTTTCGGGCTGCGACGTCGGTCGCATCAACCTGTAGCGAAATTGGTTCCGGGGGAGTGCTGCTGGGAGCAGGTGTTTGTGCCGCTAACCGGATCGTCGGGATCGTGAGGGAAAAGAGAAGGACCAAACTGATGCCTCGCATGCCGTGCCTTATTCCCTGCGTTGAGTTGGTCGTCAACGGCGGTAGGGCGAAAACCTCGGCGCCATGAAGGATGCGCCAGCTTGGTGGGGCGAGGCTCCGGAACGGCCGAGAAAATCGAACAGGGCGACTTGGCTTGCCTCAACTAAGGGTAGGCATGGACCAAAACGCGGCCGAGCCGGGACCAACGATTTGCCACGTCCTCGACGGCGCCAGACGCTGGGCCCGGCTCGGCAGCGAATCGGCCTTGTTCACCGGCACCGATACGCACCCGATTTTACTCCGTTCGACTTTCGTGGCCGTGCCGGAGCCTCGCCCCACCAAAATTCCCTATCGCGAGGCGGTCTTTGGACTCGACTGGCTTAAATGCTGGTCCAGGAATTTTTCCATCGCGCTATAAAAATCGAATTGGTTCTCCTGGTTGCTGAACCCATGGCCTTCATTTTGCTTGACCATGTACTCGATGGTAATCCCTCGTTTTCGCAGCGCGGCTACAATCTGGTTCGACTCGTCGATGTTGACTCTGGGATCGTTTGCTCCCTGGGCTACGAACAGTGGTTTCTGAATCTTGTCGGCGTTAAGAGCGGGGGAATGATCTGTCAGCCAAGTCCGATCTTTTTCTGGGTCCCCGATCATGGCGTGCATCATATCGAGTTCTGGTTTCCAATAGGGCGGAATCGTATCCAAGAAGTTCAAGAGGTTAGAAACTCCGACGTAATCAACCCCGGCAGCGTAGAGGTCGGGTTCTTTCACCAGGGCCTCCAGTACGGCATAGCCACCGTAGCTTGCGCCGTAGATCGCAATCCGGGTCGGATCGGCGATCCCTTGTTGGATCAGCCACTTCGTACCGTCGGTGATATCGTCCTGCATTGAGCCTCCCCATTGTTTGAAGCTCAATTCCCAAAATTTCCTGCCGTACCCAGTCGACCCCCGATAATTCGGTTGGAACACGGCGTAACCTCGGTTTGCGAGAAATTGCACCTCAGGGTTAAAGCCCCATTCGTCTCGGGCCCATGGTCCGCCATGCGGGTTAACGATCACTGGCAGATGTTTTGGGTCGCGGCCTTTGGGCAAAGTTAAGTAGCCATGAATTGTGACCCCATCGCGTGTTTGATATTCGACGGGCTTAATTTCCGCCATCTGATTCTCTTTTATCCATGGCCCAAGGTCACTCAACTTTCGCAGATCCCCGGTGCCGACGTTGAAGAGATAATAGGAACCCAACGTCCGGTCGCTGCTGGTGCGCACCACGAAGTTTTGTTCGTCTCGGTCCGCGCTCACTCGAGCTACTTCGTAGCCCGGCAATTGGTCGCGCAGCTTCTGGTAAGCAGCTTCAGTTTGTGGGTCCAAAAACGCGATTTCTGCTTTCCAATCGTCATAAGTGACGAAGGTCAACACCTTCCGCTTTTTCGAGTAGCCGATGTGAGAGACATCGACCTCGGGATTCTCGTAGATGATCCGGACCTCTTTGCCTGACTCCGGGTCGAACTCTACGGCTGCGGCTTTGTCGCGGCCGATATTCGAGACGCCATAGAGATTCTTATTATCGAAAGTGAAACATTCTGGATCGAAGGTTTCTCGAAAATTCGTGGTTAGAACCGTTTTCCAGGGGTCCTGTTCTGTCTTGCGATAGAGTAAGCTGGTATTGACGCCGTCCGTGGTGGTGGCGGCACGAATCTGACCCTGCCAGTCCGTGATCCAAGCATTGATGTTTCCGGGATTCTGCGCCACTAATTGCGATTTGCCGGTTAGAACGTCCAACCGGTAGGCGTCAAACACCTCTTTGTCTCTCTGATTTGTCTGGATCAGGACATGAGTCGGATCGTCCTCTAAATCGTCGATAACGGACACCTTTACCCCCGGAAACGGGGTTAGATCACGCGGTTCACCGCCCGTGCGCGAGACGGCAAAAAGATGGTAATTTTCGTCTCCGCCGTTGTCCTTCTCGAACAGAATTGTGTCGTTACCTTTCCAGGATACCCCAGCGAGGTCGCGATCAGTCACATCCGTCAGGCGTTTGGCTTCACCTCCGGCTGCGCTCTGAAGCCAAACATTTAAACGGTTTTGCCACGGCGCCAGAAACGCCAAATTTTTGCCGTCATCAGATAGGGTATATCCGGCGGCCTGTGGGTTACGAAAGAAGTCCTGAAGCGGGAGCTTCGGAGGAACGCTGTCCTCGGCCGCTAGGGCCGCCGTTGTGAGAAGTGAGAGGTGAGAGGTGAGAAGTGAGAGGTAACGGGCGAGGCGTGAAAAGTGAAAGGTGAAAGGTGAAAAGTGAAAGGGAAACCGTCCTGGGGCGCGGTTTCGTTGAGGGCGGGCAAGCCCAGTGGAGTCGCTGCGGTTCGTTGAAGGCATTGTTGGCGTTAAGAAATGTGAAAGAACATCCATTTTGACAGATAGAGATACGAAATATTCGAGAAAAGGTTCTAGACCAGGTGGCTCGCATAAGTCCCATGTGTCCCATAGGTCCCATCCGCACCACTCGACTGACATTGAGAACAGCCAATCAACTCTTTGCTGCCTCGGGTCTAAGGTGTTCCGCTAAAAACTTCTCCATCGCGGTATAGAAATCGAAGCGGTTTTCTTCGTTTAGGAAGCCGTGACCCTCGTTGTCTTTGACCATGTATTCCACCTGAACGCCGCGTTTTCGCAGTGCTTCCACGATCTGGTTTGACTCGTTGATGTTGACTCGAGGGTCTTTAGCGCCTTGGGCTACAAAGAGCGGAGTCTCGATCCGATCAGCGTTCAGAGCGGGCGAATGTTCCTGGAACCAAGCCTTGTCTTTGTCCGGGTCACCAAGCATCTCATAGATCATATCAAGCATGGGTTTCCAGTAGGGTGGGATGGTCTTTAGGAAAGTGAACAGGTTCGAGACACCGACATAATCAACGCCGGCTGCGAAAAGTCGGGGTTCTTTGACCAAGCCTTCAAGCACGGCATATCCTCCGTAGCTTCCTCCATAAATCGCAACCCGCTTCGGATCCGCGATTCCCTGCTTAATCAGCCAATTCACCCCATCGGTGATATCATCCTGCATTTTGCCGCCCCATTCTTTAAATCCGAGTTCCCAGAATTTGCGACCGTACCCAACGGAGCCGCGGAAGTTCATCTGCAGAACCGCATATCCTCGGTTAGCCAGAAATTGCACCTCGGGATTAAACATCCAGCTGTCGCGAACCCACGGTCCGCCGTGCGGGTTGACCACCACCGGTAGGTTCTTCGGTTCCCTGCCGTTAGGTAGCGTCAGATAGCCATGAACCGTAAGTCCGTCCCGCGCCTGGTAATCGATCGGCTTCATCTCACAAAGGTCATTCTCGTGCAGCCATGGCGCCCTATCGGCGAGCTTCGTCAATTCTTTCGAGGCCCCGTCATACAGATAAAAGGCGCCCATCGAACGATCATTCATAGTGCGCACCACGAACACATTCTCGTCGTCGTTTCCCGAGATAATGAAGACTTCATAACCCGGCAGCTTTTGTTTGAGATCTTCAAAGCGCTCCTCCGATTGGGCGTCGAAGCAATGACGTTCGGTGCGCCAAGTGGTGTAAGTGGCCTCAGTTAAAACTTTACGTTTCCGGGAAAAGGCGAGCGACGAGATATCGACATCCTGGTGCTCAAAGATCAGTTTGGTTTCTTTGCCCGTCGCAGGATCCAGTTCGACGGCTGCAGCTTTGTCCCGCCCGATATTCGAGGTGCCATACAGGCGCTGATCATCAAAAGTGAAAAACGCCGGCGTGAACGCCTCTTTGAAGCTTGTAGTGAGAACGGGTTTCCAAGGATCGCCTTCAGACTTTCGGAATAGCAGGCTGGTGTTAACCCCGTCAGTGGTACTGGCGGCACGGATGTTGCCATCGTGATCGGTGATCCAGTCGGAGATATTTCCCGGGTTTTCTGCAGCCAACTGCAGATCACCGGTCTCGACGTTGAGACGGTAAGCGTCAAAGATCTCTTTGTTGCGCCGGTTCAGGCCGATGATCACCTCTTTCGGGTTCAAAGGCAGATCGTCGATCATACGAGTCTGTATGCTCTCGAACGGAGTTAGATCGCGTACACTTTTCCCATCGCGGTCTGCTGCGTAGAGGTGATAGTTCTCGTCTCCGCCAGAATCGCGGATAAACAGGATATACTGGTCGGTCTTCCAAAAATAGGCCGTGATGTCGCGGTCGGTCACACCGGTTACTCTCTGCGGTTCGCCGCCTTTTCGAGGTTGGATCCAAACGTTCAGGCGGTTCTCGTAAGGGCGTAGGAACGCGGTATAATCGCCGGACGGCGAGACTTGATAAAAAGTCGTTGTGGGATTGCGAAAGAAATCGCGTAGAGGAATCAAAGGGGCGGGTTCAGCGGACGCGAGCGAGCTAGTAGACATGCTAATGGAAATGGCGATAAGCTGCTTGTTCATACTGTAGGACGCGGCCCAGCGGGCCGATCCGCGTGAGTTAGGAATGAAGACCGACAGAAGAACCCACGCAAGTGGTCGTTGGAAATACTGGAGCGCGCCTCGCTTGCGAGGCCGTGGGGGCGCCACCCGTGGAGCGTTGCCTCGCTTGCGAGGCCGATGGTGAGCAAGGATGACGGCGGGTTGGGCCTACGGACTGTCGGTGCTCTGCAGTGGGTAAAAGCAGTGTCCGCAATAGAGCGCCGACAAAAATTGGATCTGCTTGACGATTTCCCCTGCTCACCATCGGCCTCGCAAGCGAGGCAGCGCTCCACGGGTGGCGACCCCTACGGCCTGGCAAGCACACACGCCTGCCTATTAATTTGGTTTGACAAATCAAAGTAATTTGTTTTATGTCTCACCGATGGTCCCGGATGTCGATAAACTCATCGGCTGGTATGCTCGCATCTATTTTGCCTGCCATCGCCGTCACGTCCGTGATCCCAAGACCAAGAAGGTCCTAAGTGCTCACCAGGCGAGCATCCTGGATCATCTCGATGAGGTCGACGGCACGAGTCTTTTCACTTTGGCAAACCATTTGGGTGTCACGGCTTCGACCATGTCCCTTTCGATTCAGCGCTTGGTCGATGCCGGTTATGTACGGCGAGAGCGCGACCAGAAAGATGCGCGCCGGGTCCAGATTCGGCTGACCCGAGCCGGGGTACGAATCAAGCAACAGCAATCGGTGCTCGACCCGGCTTTGGTGGAGGCTTTGCTGGAACGGCTCTCGCCGATCGATCGGGTGGCGGCTTTACGCGGGCTGGCTCTTTTCGCCCACGCGGCGGAGGAGCTGAGGGCATCTCTCAAAGGAACCGAGGAACCGAAATGAAAATAGCTCTATACGCCGCAGCGTTTGCTTTATTGATCGTTGTGGTCTTGGTGGCAGTGGCTGCGTCTCTGCCAATACAACACACTGTGTCGCGGTCCATGCGATTGAAAAAGACACCCAGTGAAGTGTTCGCCTTGATTTCCGGACCACCAAATTGGCGGCCGGACGTAAAAGAGAGTATCAACCTACCTGCGAACGACAGCCTGCGACGGTGGCGGGAAGTCACCGGCGATGGGAAATCCATGACCTATGAAGTGGCCGAAGAATCTGCGCCTTCGCGGCTAGTAACGAGGATTGCCGATAAAAACCTGCCGTTCGGCGGTACGTGGACCTACGAGATCAAACCGGCAGAGGGTGGCTGCGTTCTGCGCATCACTGAACGAGGTGAAATCTACAATATCATTTTCAGGTTCGTCGCTCGTTTCTTTCTGGGATATGCCTCAAGCATGGAGAGCTACCTGCGAGCGGTTGCCAATCAGTTCCATGAGCAGGCAGCGATTGGACAAGGGTGAGTAAAATGGGCTACGAGATCAACTGTCGAGCACGTTTTGGGGACCGGCATAGTGATGGGAAAGCGCTTTTGGAATCTGATCATGTCCTCTTCCGAGGCGATTTTCGCTGCAAAATCTTCTTTCGGGATTTGGCGAAGGTCGTTGCTAATAAGGGGACGCTTAGCTTGTGTGGTCCGGAAGGCGAGCTTCGACTCGAACTTGGCGAAAAGGCTGGGATCTGGGCCGAAAAGATCCTGCATCCGAAGTCGCGGGCTGAGAAGCTCGGGGTTAAAGCCGGTAGCGAAGTTGTGCTGATGAATTTATTGGATGCCGAGTTTGAAGCCGAGCTGGACCGTTCAGGAATAGTATTGGTGGCGGCTAGAAGCAAAGCCCAATGCGACTTACTCTTCTGGGGAGCGCAAAAAGCAGACGAACTTCCAAAGATTCCTGACCTGCTTCCGCGCTTAAATGAACGTGGGGCTCTTTGGATCGTCTATCCGAAAGGGCAGTCTCACATTCCGGAATCCAGTGTCATTTTAGCGGGCAGAGCTGCAGGATTAAAAGATGTTAAGGTAGTTTCGTTTTCGCCGACACAAACGGCTTTGAAGTTTGTTCGTCCCTTAAAACGATGAAGATCATTTTCGATGATGCCGCAACGAAATATGGAGAAAGCCAGCATCCGGAACGGCCGGAACGTCTGCTGAGCACTGTCCCGCATCTCAAGAAGGTTCTACCGCAACTGGTTTGGGAACGGCCGTTAATCGCAGACGATAAGGCCCTGTTACTAGCGCATGATGAGGCACATCTGGCCAGACTGCGTCAGCCCATCGATTTCGATATAGATACCCCATATTATCCAGAGATCGATCAACATGCGAGGCGCGCGACTGGCGGCGCTCTGATGGCGGTGGAGTCAGCCAGGAAGGGCGAGCCAGCGTTTTCCCTTCTCCGGCCGCCGGGACATCATGCCAAGCGAGCACAGGCCATGGGATTTTGTTATCTGAACTCGATTGCGGTGGCAGCTCTGGTTGCCCTTAGGGACGGATGCGAGCGGGTCGCGATCTGGGATTTTGATGCGCATCATGGCAACGGCACCGAAGCGATCGTTACGGGAAATGAACGCATCTTGTTTGCATCGATTCACCAATATCCTGGGTATCCGGGGACCGGGACTCATTCTTTTCAGAACATTCTCAACTGGCCGGTTCCACCGATGACGGACGGCGAAATGCACGCTGACAAGGTCAGAGAAGCTCTAGATCGGTTGGTGGCTTTTCGGCCGGATTTATTGCTCGTCTCAGCAGGCTTCGACGCCTATCTCAACGACCCAATAACCAACTTACGACTCGAAGCCGACCATTTTTACCGGTTCGGTACCTGGCTTCGCGAAACCAATATTCCCGCAGCAGCGGTCTTGGAAGGCGGCTACAGCGACGAGTTGCCGGAGCTGATCGAAAGCTTTATCCGCGGCTGGACCGGAGATTAAAGAACCGGGAGAAGGCAGTGGACGAAGTGGACCTAGTTGACGGAGTGGACCTAGTGGAGCACGCGCTGCCTCGCACTCTACACGTTGGCGACGCCAGTGGCGTCCACTCGTCCACTCAGTCCACTCCGTCCACAGTGTCTACTCTGTCCACTAATCTTCTCCCCTTTCGGATCTGCGTAAGTCCGCGTTCATTTCACCCCGGAGAATTTCGGGTCTGCGGTTAAAATTGTTGTGTCCCGTGTTTATTCGGGTTCATTCGTTTCCATTCGCGGTTCGTTGAATGAACTGGTTTCATTTTAGTTGGCAGAACTTTTGGTATTCGTTCCTGGCGCTGGCGTTTGAAGGGCTGCCCTTTGTCTTAGTGGGATCGTTGATCTCCGGATTTATTGCGGCGTTTGTACCTTCCCGGTTCATTACTCGGTTTCTGCCGAAGAACCGTTTTCTGGCGACGTTGGTCAGCGGTCTGTTGGGTCTGATCTTTCCGGTTTGCGAATGCGGTGTCGTGCCGGTGGTTCGACGGCTGTTGGACAAAGGGCTTCCGCTGTATTGCGGCCTTACCTATATGCTGGCCTCGCCAATCGTTAATCCATTGGTGGCGATCAGCACCTACGCGGCTTTCCGCGCCCAACAACCTGGGCTGACTACCGTTGTGCGATTAATTAGCGGTTACTTGGTAGCGGTGATAGTCGGGCTCGTCGTGTCCCGGCTGGATCCCGCCCGGCTGTTAGGCAATCAGGCGGTCGCAACGCGAACAGGTCGGCGGCGAACCACCTTAAGTATTGCCGCGATGCCGGACGCGCCAGACGTCAGTCGGAGCGTATCGATTAGACAACGCCTGATTGGAGCCGTGCAACTTGCGAGCGACGACTTTATCGACACGGCCATCTATTTCATGATCGGGGCAGCGGTCGCGTCCGTTTTCAATACTGCGGTCGATCAACGGATTATCTTGCCTTGGGCATCGAGCCCGATCCCGTCGGTCGTCGCCATGATGGTGATCGCGGGAATCTTGACCTTGTGCAGTTCGTCAGATGCTTTCATCGCGGCTACGTTTACCTCGTTCCCGCTACCGGCACGAATGGCGTTTCTCATATTCGGGCCGATGTTCAATTTTAAGCTCCCTTTTCTGTACAGCTCGTTGCTAAAGAAACGCGCAGTCATCGCGCTGGGCGTTGGACTTTTTATTATTGTAGGGGTACTCTGCGTCGCGTTTTTGCCAGCCGTCTATGCGAACTTGGGCCGCTAAGCTTTTTAACGGAATTACGTTGTTAGGGTTGGGTGGCGTGCTGATCGCCTTTTTTATTAACGGTCGTATCGACCAATATCTGCATCCCGCATTTCGTCTGTGGGAACTGGCGGGTGGGATCGGCTTCTGCGTTGCTGGTGCTATCTATCTTGTTACCAAGAGATCGATGGACTGCTGCGTCGACGGGCAATGTATTCACAGCAATCCGCGTAACCCAGTTCGGGCGATGCTGGCTTTGGGAGTGATCACAGTACCATTGGTAGCCGGCACCGTGTTTTCGAAGGATAGCTATGATCAACAGGCGATCTTAAATCGGGGTTTTGTACAGGATGTCAGCGGGCTTCCCGTGCGCAACGTAGCGAAGGATGCCAGCACTGCGGCGAAAGACCCTAATCAACCCGCCATTCCTTCAGCCGCATTAGGCGGAGATCAGGATGAGAGCTCAATCGAGCCGCCTTTGCCGCAAGATGGGAGTGGGAACACGGTGAGTCAGAACTCCACCGGACAAGGCTCTCAGGATGATGCCGAGCAATATCTACCAAAAGCGCCTGACGGTAACATTGCTTTGGAAGTGAGCGACCTTTTGTACAGCCAGACAGAGGAGAGTCTGCGCAAAATGTTTTCCGGAAAAACCGTCGAAGTGATCGGACAATATCTACCCGGCTCTGACAAGAGCGAGTTCAAGATTGTCCGGATGTTCATTGTCTGTTGTGCAGCTGATGCGCGACCGATTTCTGTGCCGGTGAAAGCGGGAGGGCCAGTTTCGATTGCGGACATGAGTTGGGTGAAGGTGATCGGCCAACCTGAGTTCGTTACGAACGGAAGTCAGACCAAAGTGATGCTAAAGGCCGCTCAAGTGGTGCCCACTGATCCTCCGGCGGAAGCGATGTTGTATTGAGGCCCGAAGCCAGAGTGGATGGGGATTCGGTCCGAACCGGAGAATCAGCGGACTATCGTTACTGGGCGTTCATCAGTTATAGCCACGCCGACAAAAGACTGGGTGATTGGTTACATCGGGCGCTGGAGACCTACCGTGTGCCCAAGCGTCTAGTCGGTAAGAACGGAATCTTTGGTCCGGTGCCGCGCCGGCTTTATCCAATATTTCGGGATCGGGAAGAGCTCTCCGCGTCGTCGAGTCTCGGCGCCAACATTCAGCGTGCTCTCCAACAATCACGGTCTCTGATCGTGATCTGTTCGCCCCGCGCTGCGGGTTCTCGTTGGGTCAACGAGGAGATCAAATATTTCAAGAGCTTGAACCGGGAAGACCGAGTCCTGGCCTTAATCGCAGCGGGAGAACCGAATGCCGCAGAAGCTAAGAATGGCGCGTCGCCGGAAGAAGAGTGTTTCCCTGAAGCATTGCGATTCCGAATGGACGCGAGCGGGGTGCTCACACCGGAACGGACGGAGCCGATTGCGGGCGACGCGCGGAAAGGGAAAGACGGAAAACTAAACGCGAAACTTAAGCTGCTCGCGGGCTTAATCGCGGTTGACTATGCTGCTCTAAAGCAGCGTGAACAGGAAAGACGCCGGCGTTACTTGATCGGCTTAGTTACGCTGGCTTCCACAGTCGCACTGGTGATGACCGGCCTAGCGATCTTTGCGTTTGGGGCCGAGCGTGAAGCGCAAAGACAGGCCAAAGCGGCGAACACAGCGCGTGACCAGGCGGATGGATTGATCAACTACATGCTCGGTGATTTGCGAGACAAATTGAAGCCCAGCGGGCGCTTGAAGATTTTAGGGGATGTTGCCGACAGGGCTAAGGCTTATTTAGACGGCTTACCCAGCGAGCAAATGACCTCGGGCCGGCTACGGCAACGAGCGGTCATGCTGACCAATCTTGGTGACGTCTTGAAAGATAAAGGTGAACTGCCGCAAGCGCTAGACGCCTATCAGCAAAGCTTGAGCATAAAAAAAAGCTTGGCCGAAAAGGCCCCATCAGACTTCAGCTTGCAAGGCGATCTGGCGGCGGGTTATATCTTGCTTGGGGAGGCGCTGAGAGCCAAAGGGGATTCACAGGCGGCGCTCGATGCTTACCGGCAAGGATTGGCATTCTGCCAACACTTGTTAGAACAGGATCCCTCGAACACTGAATGGCGATCTAATCTTGCTAATGGTTATCAAGGTATAGGCTATGTCCAGGAGTCGGGAGGCAACCTGAAAGCGGCACTCGAAGCCTTTCAAACGAGTCTCGACATCCGGCGAGCGCTAGCCGAACAAGACAAAACCAACGCGGAATGGCAACGCAATCTTTCGGCTAGTTACAACCGAGTTGCCGACGTTTTATACGAAAAAGGTCAGTTTCCAGAAAGCCTGGACGGTTATGAAGAGGGCTTGAGAATCATTAAACATTTAGTTGAACACGATAAGTCCAACATCCCTTGGCAAAACGATCTCTCGGTCAGTTACGAGGAAGTAGGCGACCTGCTCAAGGATCAGGGCAAACTTGCAGACGCTCTTGAGTCTTATCAATTGTGCCTAAATATTCGCCGCTCGCTCGTCGATCAAGACAAGTCCAACACCTTTTGGAAGCGCAATCTTTCGATCAGCTACACCAACCTGGGTGATGTCTTCAAACTGGAGAGCAAGTTGCCAGAAGCGCTCTCCGCTTATCGTCAGGCACAAGCCATTGCTCAGCAGTTGGTCGACGAAGATGGATCAAATGGGAGCTGGCAAGATGATCTTTCCTGGGCCTGTAACAAGGTCGGAGACGTCTTTCTGCTGCAAGGCAATTTGGCCGAGGCTGCCGCCGTTTATCAACAAGGGTTAGCAATCAACAAGCGGTTGGTTGAGCAAGACCCAAAAAGCACCGTTTACCAAAACGATCTATCAACCAGCTACGAGAAGATCGGAGACGTTGCGTTGAGGCAAGGCCATCCAGCTGAAGCCCAGAGCTCATACCAGCTCTGTCTTAAGCTTCGGCAGGGCTTGGTCGAATTGGATAACTCCGATACCACGTTTCGAGATGGGTTATCTGCCATTCACGCAAAAATTGGCGATGCGCTAAAAGCCCAAGGCAAATTGGATGCGGCCGTTGAAGAGTACCAACAAAGCTTGGACCAGCGGCGAACACTGGCAGACCAATATAAGTTTAACGCCGGGGCGAAGCGTGATTTGATTGCTGTGCTCTGTAAGTTGGCTACCGGGAAGGCGAGAATCCAGGGCGATGATAACGAGCTTAAGGCAAGAGCACTTTTGCAAGAAGCAGCGAGCTTAGCTGTGGACTATAACGGGTCAGACCGCCAGACGCTGATCGATTCGATCAATCAAGCATCCCAGGGGCTCGGTAAATAGGGGCAGCCGCGAAGGTTCTTGAATTGTCCGCCGCTTCCCCCGGAGTGGGGCTAAATTCGCTGCGCCGCGAACCTGTCTTGGGCGATATAGCCCAGCTCGAAAGGAACAAAGTCAGGGTCTGGTAAAACAGGAGTCGTTGTATCTTTTGCGAAGCGCCAGGGCAATCCCGTCACCAGCCGCGGGATCGGGAACACTGACTGAAACGCTTGATCCCCGCTAGGTAGCAAAGCCGAAGCTCGGCAATTCGCGACCCGTTTTCAGTCCTGCAGGGAGACCTCGCACCCACCACCCACCAAAGTCTACATGGCTAAACCGCCGTCAACGGACAGCACCTGGCCCGTGATGTACTTCGCTTCTTTGCTTGCGAGAAACGCAACTGCGGCGGCTACGTCTGCGACGTCGCCGAACGACCGCAAAGGGATGTGGTCGAGCATTTGCTGGCGAACCGCTTCCGGCAACTCTTTCGTCATATCAGTGCTGATAAACCCAGGGGCTACAGCGTTAACGGTTACTTGGCGTCCAGACACTTCCTTGGCCAAGGCTTTGGTTAAACCGATGAGGCCGGCTTTGCTGGCCGAATAGTTGACCTGTCCTGCTTGTCCGACCAGTCCGCTGATCGAGGTAATGTTGATGATCCTGCCGTAATGCTGTTTCATCATCGGACGTTGAAGGTTTTGAATGAAATGGAAGGCCCCTTTCAGGTTGGTATCCACCACCGTGTCCCAATCCTCTTCCGACATACGCATGCTCAGCCGGTCGCGGGTGATGCCGGCATTGTTCACGAGAATCATGACCTGGCCAAAATCTTTGAGAATCTGACTGCAGACTGTGGCCACGGCTTGAGCATTGGCCACATCGACCGCATAAGCCCTGGCCGTCTCCGGTTTCTCGTTGTTAAGCCTGTCGGCGGTTGCTTGAGCGTTCTCTTGGGTCCGGCTAATGACCGCGACTTTCGCGCCTTCAGCGGCAAAGCGCTCGGCGATCGCTTGCCCAATTCCGCGGCCCGCTCCAGTCACAACTGCAACCTGATCAACAAAACGATTCATGCGCTAAAAGCGATGACAAATGACAAATTGCAAATGACAAATGTAAGGATCTGTCATCTGGGATTGTCATTTGTCATCATCTTCGGCCTCGCCCTTCAGCTGATTCAGCTTATTCCGCAGGGTTCGAATACTGATCCCCAGCATCTGAGCGGTTTGGGTGCGATTGCCTTTCGCTTGCCGGAGCGCATGCATGATGTATTCCCGTTCGACTGATTCGAGCGGAATCACTTCTTCCGGGAAGGCCAAAGTTGTGCCGGACGCGAGCGTGATTCGCTCGATTGGCGGTTCGCCGATGTCGATGTTTGGAAACATAGGCGACATAACCTCCGCGTTGATGCCTTCTTCTGGGTCATGCAAAATCACGGCCCGTTCGATGACATTCTGTAGCTCGCGCACATTGCCGGGCCAATCGTATGCCATCAGGATGGCCATGGCTTGTGGTGTCACCGCGGGCGAGTGAATACCGGTGCGCTGAGCAATCCTCTTTAGAAAAGCATCAACCAGCAGAGGGATATCTTCCTTCCGCACTCGCAGGGGCGGAACGGTGATCGGGAAAACGTTCAAGCGATAGTACAGGTCCTGCCGGAACTCCTGACGCTCAACTGAGGTAGCCAAATCACGGTTGGTGGTTGCTAACACTCGCACATTCACGCGTATCGTGCGGCCTCCGCCGACCCTTTCGAATTCGCGTTCCTGTAGCACTCGCAAGAGCTTGGCCTGAAGTCTCGGGGGTATTTCACTGACTTCGTCCAACAGAATGGTCCCCTGGTCTGCGAGCTCGAACCGGCCTTCTCTCTTTTCTGTCGCCCCGGTAAAAGCTCCTTTTTCGTGTCCAAAAAACTCGCTTTCGATCAGGTTGTCAGAAATCGCTGCGCAATTGACCTTGATAAACGGTTTGGCAGAACGCGCACTGGCCCGAAAGATCTCGGTCGCAACGAGCTCCTTGCCGGTTCCATTCTCACCGCCGATGAGAACCGTGGCTTCGGTGGAAGCGACCTTTTGGATCAGCTGACGCAATTGGCGGATTCTCTGGCTTTCACCGATCAAAGGCGCCGGGTCGGTTGCTTGGTACGAGAGAACCTGGTTGACTTTAAGGGCCTGAATGAAGCTGGCCGCCTTGTTCATGACGACCTCGATTTGCCCGGAGGAGAATGGTTTGATGATGTAATCGAAGGCTCCGGCCCGGATGCAACTGACGGCGGACTCAACTGACCCGTGCCCCGTCATCATCACAATGACCGGCTTACGCGGCTGGCTGCTTAGCCTGGCTAGGAGATCAGTACCGTCGCCATCCGGCAAACGCACATCGACAAACATTAAGTCAAAGGGTTCCGCGGCAACCGTTCGTTCGGCCTCGCTAATGGTCGCGCAGAGGGCCACCGCAAGACGTTTGCCTTTTAATTGCAACTCAAGCGAGCGACGAATTGTGGCGTCGTCATCAACGACGATTACTTTCTCGATGGCCATACCTCGACACCAATGTTTCTTCTGCTACGTCGCGTGTTTCCGGGCTAGCGCTGTCGGGAAGAACTCCAGAGTATTAAAAGAGCAAAAAAAATCCTAATAGTCCTTCTTGTAGCTGATCCTGCTAAATTGTTCTAAGTGTTTGTGAATAAAAGCCTTGCGCTGAATGTAAGGTGTTCAAACGGATTGAGGAATAGGTAATTTTACCATATTCCATTTTCTCAGGCATCCCTTAAGATAATTGGATCTAAAAAGTTTGGATCATGGAGGAATTAGAGGACAGTGGCTCGCCGGTCTGGCGGTTTGTGCTCGAGCGGGCCGTACACGAGTTCAACAATCGGGTGGGTGGTATTCTCTCGGTGAGCGATGCCCATCTCTCCCGGCGAATCGAGAATCGTGAACTACGGGAAAGTCTTTGGCTGATTAGGGACGGCGCGAAAGCCGCCAGTGACTTTGTGGTGACAATGGCTGATCTGTTGACGGCCGACGAAGCCGGGCCGGAAATGACCCGGCTAAGCGAGTTACGAGAATATCTCGTGGCAAAACTGCGGCTTTTCTTGCCGCGCCACATTCAGATAAATACGCCGGCTGGTTCCAGCGATGCGGAGGTCAAAGTAAATGCCAAGCAGCTTTTGTTCTGCTTATTAGCGTTGCTCCAGAAAGAGCTGTCCGGCGAGCAGCCACCATCATTCTTGTTGGAACTGTCGATTAAGGTCGAACGCTCGACCGCTTGGCTGGTCTATCGCTCGACTGGTCACACGGGAGGTGTGCAAGCTGAGTTCTGTAAGACGGTGTTTACCAAGATAAGGCCGTCGCTGAGACGCTTGGAGATTCAGGAGAACCCGTCTGAATTCGAGGTTGCCATGGGCTTTCCGAACTCGCCTGAGGCTCGTTCAAAAATGACAAATCAAAAATGACAGATGACAAATATTGGTTGGGGCCAGCGTGTTCCGGCAAAATTTGTCATTTGTCATTCTGTCATCTGTCATTCGCAGGCGAGTCTCCGATCAGCTGCCGCAGCCTTTCGACGCTGAGTTCGTCGAGTTGGTGAACGGCGACATCTGCACCCTTCAATAAGTCAATTGAGTTGGTGGTAGCGACCGCTACCACTTTCATACCGCCGCGATGTGCTGCCTCGATTCCGACCAAAGCGTCCTCGAAAACGACGCACCTCTCGGGAGGCAGGCTCAGACGGCCTGCCGCTTTCACGAACACCTCGGGATCGGGCTTACCATGGGAGACATCTTCAGCCGTGATGATAGCTTGAAAGCGATCCTTGAGGCCGATCGATTTCAAACCGGTCTCAATGTTCAGCCGATGCGTCGAGGAGCCGATCGCGCACGGGATTCCGGCATCCCTCAGCCGGCTCAACCACGTCACCACACCGGCTAACGGCTCAAGGCCCCATTCCAGAACGATCTCCCGGTAGAGAGCCTCCTTCCGCAGTGAAAGCCGGTTAATCTCGGCTGGATCCAAAGTCCACTGCAGAAAATTCGGAATAATGACTTCGTTCTTCATCCCGAACCCTTTCTTGAAGTGGCCCGGCGGAAGGCTGTGCCCGGTTTCTTTGGCTAATCTTTCCCAACTTTCCTCGTGATGAGCGGAGGAGTCGATGACCACTCCGTCCCAATCGAATATTGCGCCAATAGAGCCCTGATCAGACATAGGAAATTAAACCGCGAATGTACACGAATGGATCCGCCTGCGCCAAGCCTACGGCGCGACAGGCTGCGAAGTTAAGCCAAAGTGGGGTGGCACGTCGAGGGCGGAAAATTCAACCGCAGCCCCGAAATTCTCCGGGGTGAAATGGACGCAGATTTACGCGGATGGCGCGGAAGGATGCCGAACTTGTGGAGCGTGCCTCGCTTGCGAGGCCGTGGTAACCAGGGCGAGATTGTGAGCACGTCTCTGCGCGATCTGCACTCTGCGAATTTCGATCGGAGAATTGTCCCTTGTTTAGCATGAAGCCAAAGTCGGTGATGACCTGGCGAGAACCGTACTCGCCCGTCGCGACTGCGCTACAGAGCGCAGACTGCGCAGTGGCCCACTCCATTCATTTCCCCGCGTCACCACGGCCTCGCAAGCGAGGCACGCTCCACAAGTCGACATCCGGCGGTTCACCTATCTGCGTAAATCTGCGTCCATTTCACCCCGGAGAATTTCGGGGCTGCGGTTGAAGCTTTGGCCTCTCGCGGTTCAGAAGCGACGCATGGCAGGGAGTGAATACGTTTTTTGGAGCTGGGCGGCGTCCTGCTGGACTTGGTTGGCATCGAGATACATCACCTTGGGATCCAGATCGAATTCGATCTTGTGAAATCCGTTAATCGGTTTCTCGATCGCTTTGGCCACATCTTCCAGCCGATAGATCGGTTGGCCATTGACCCGTTCGACGGCCATATAATTCAGCTGCGGATAACCGATGGTATCGTTGTTTGGCAAGATCTGGCTTAAGAAAACGATCTTACGCGGCTTAGGAAAAAGATCGCCTTGGTAATGATCGAAATATACGAATCGCTGCGGAGCTTCCCTCTGCCAGGCCGGTCCCCATTCTCGCAGATATTGGCGGCTAAGCTCTCCAAAAACTAACCCACCCAAGATCAGGTAGCGCGGAGCTCGCCCGATGATATATGGATCGATCACGTAATCTTGGGGCGGTTTATGGAACAAGGACACAACGACGTCCTTGCGTTCGCCATGCCGGAGTAATGTGACCGGCACTTTTTGGCCCGAGTACGACAACGTGGTGATGAGATGCGTAATCGAGAGCCGGCCATAAAGCGAGTCGTCGTAATCGCCGTCTGAGTCGATAGACTTTCCGGCAACCGATAACAAGACGTCACCGGTTTGAATATCGGCCTGGGCAGCGGGTGCGTCGGGCTCGACATCGTCGACGTAGATACCGCCTTCGGAATCGGCCAGCTTTTCATACTGGCGGAACTGCGGATCTCGGGTCGGCGAAAACGAGATGCCGAAGCTCGGGAACCCTTGGTACGGTTGATGGTCGGCTTCCTTCAGAAAATGTTGAATGACCGGCGTTGAGATGCCTTCGATGGTCTGAGAACGGGGATCATACCGAAGGAGCATCGAGATCAGGTGATGATCCTGTACAATCGGCAACGTGAAACTGTTGTCTCGGTACTGCAGAGGACAGCTCATCTTGAACAGAAGATAGCTATAATCTTCCAGTGCGTAGTGACCTACCTCAGCGCTGGTCATGAGCGCCTCTGTGGACACCGGTGTGCCGTTCGCCTCCAACTGGACCACAGACAAATGGTCTCCGACTTTCGGATCCAGGCTGGTGTCCAGCGGTTGGAGATCTTTCAGGAAATCCGAGCTGGTGGGCTTTAGCAGCGCCAGGTCCGTTTCGTAATCGACAACGGCAACCTTGGCGCTGGTTCGTTCACCCGTATCTGGTTTTTCCAGTTCAATGAAATTGCTGTCCTCGACCAACTCCGCGGTCACCAAAACTTCCCCTCCGTCGATGACAGCGCCCAGACCACGCCGATTATAAGGCGCCTTCTTGCTCCACGGACGGAAGAAATCGTATGTCTGATTGGTTGAGTTTACTCGGAGTACGGAACCGCCTTTTAATTCTGTTGCCAGTCTCTCTTTGGGTGCTGCCGATGGACCCGCTTCCGGAGCCGGCGTTCCCGCCGGGGTGGGGCTAGGATTTTCGGCGGCTAACGCAGATGCCGTGAACAACACTAGTATCTGAAAACAGAGTAAAACTCTCATCGAAGGGTCTCCTCTCCCAGGTTCCGCTCAAGGCGTACCCCATAATTTTCCCCGATGCGTGCTTTCGCTTCTTCTACCGCACTCCTTTGAAGTACTGCCGGGCGACTCGCTCCGATAAACTTGATCACATAGAAATCCGAGGTTTCATCGAATGCGTTTGCAGCGTCGGCCAGGGTGCGAATCTTATGGCCATTGATCTCGTCCACGATCTGATAACGGAATTCAGAAAGGTAGGCATTAACAGGGTCTGGCAGAATATTCGAGAGAATGATGACTTGGGGATGTTCCTTGAAGATCTCGTCATTGATGAAGTTGTTGTAGAAATAGCGCACCCGCAGGTCTTCGATTTGATAAGCTTCGATCAAGTTCCTGGATAACGGCTGGAAAACTAGGCCGCCGAACATGACGAAACGGGGATACTCGTCAAAGATGTTAGCCTGTATGAGGTAGGAATTATTTGGTTCTAACTCGATCTCGGCAGTGAGCCGCTGGTGATTCCGCAATAGATCGACGTTAACTTTGTCACCTTTCAGTTTCCGCTCGATGATCTCAGCCAAGTCGACATTCTCGCCATCTAGTTCAACGGTTTCGTCGCTGATGACGCGATGACCATCGACCGCGAGCAGGACGTCGCCGGGTTGCAGTTTGCCGGCGGCACAGGCGTCGCTTTCGATTGAGCTGACCAAGACTCCGGTGTCATCGTCGGGAAGACCTAGCGCCCGGCGCGCCGCGGCATTGGTGAGGCCTTCCACAACAATCGACCAGTCGACGTACCGGTTGTAATGTCCGCTGGCGATATCGGCTAAAAACCGTTGTATGACCGGTGTCGGAATCATGAACCCGACGTTTTGAGCGACGTCGCCGGAGTAACCTTGAAAGGCGATCCCTACAACTTTGCCGTTCTGCAACACCGGACCCCCTGAGTTACCCGGATTAATCGCAGCGTCGATTTGGACAGCGAGATGGGAGTCGGCTCCTGAGTGGCTATAGCTTTCGAAATCGATTCGCGAGACAATGCCTTGGGTGACCGAGATTCGTTCACCGCCAATGGGGTAACCGTACACGTCTACCCCGCTCTGGATCGTCGGTAACGGTCCCAAATGCAGGGGCAGCATCGTCTTAAAAAAATTCGGATCTGAAATCTTGACGATGGCCAGGTCGCAGTCGTGCGCGACGAATTGAACCTGGCCGCTGTATTGACGAGGATCGTTCTCTCTCTGAACGGAAATGAACCGGGCGTTGCTGATCACGTGGGCGTTCGTCAGGATTCGGTTGCCGTCGATGACAAATCCTGCGCCGATTCCTGTTGAAATGCTGCCTGGATTCCACGGTACTCGATAATCGGGTTCCTGAGCCGTTGTCGTGATACGGACAATGCTCTTGTAGACATCGACCTTGGGAGTATCGGCAACCGCGCTCGTGGCAACCAAGTACGCGATAGCGAAAAGTGTACTACGAATCATCTGTATGTAAGGCCGGAACCTTGCCTAGAAGGGCGGGAGTGTAAAATGGATTGTGGTTTTTGCGAAGGGGGGCGCAAAGCGGTTCTCCGGTAGGGCGAAAAACTCGGCGCGCCCATGACTTTGATTTCTGTTGCATAAAAAATCGCGCCGGTTTCGAGCCGCTCCGTGTGGCCGTTTTTGTTCGACCGCATGCGATTGCGGGCGTTCAATCTTAAACCCACCTTTGATGCTGCTAAACGCACGGCGCGGCTCAAATCCGGCGCGGAAGGCCGACAAGAAATGGCGTCATCCTGGGCGCGCCGAGACCCGCCGCCGCTACGCTTTGGCGCGGCCTTGTTCTGTATCGTGTCAGGCCTAAGGGTTGGCCGCGACGTAGGCTTTGCGAAGTCGGGTTTTCGCCCTACCGGTCTTGGGCGGTGCCTTTTCACACCGCCTTGAACACCACGCACGAGTTGATGCCGCCGAAACCGAAAGCGTTGCTAAGGATGCAACGGAGACGCTTTTCGCGCGGTTGGTTCGGCACGACATCAAGGTCGCAAGCCGGATCAGGGGTTTGAAAATTTAGCGTAGGCGGGATGTAACCGTGCTGCAGGGCGAGTGCGCAAATCACGCCCTCAATCGCAGCGCTGGCGCCAAGAGGGTGGCCGTAATATGCCTTAGTGCCGCTTACCGCCAGACTTTGTGCGCTAGCCCCGAATACACTTCTGATACACGCGCATTCATTTGCGTCGTTCAATTGCGTGGAGCTGGCGTGGGCATTGATGTAATCAATTTGGTCCGGGTTAACCTGCGCTCCGGCCATGGCGTCTTCCATTGCTCGGATGCAGGATTCACCACTGGGCAACGGCGTGGTCATATGGAACGCGTCATTGTTCAGGCTGTAACCAGCCACTTCGGCGTAAATGCGAGCACCTCTAGCACTGGCATGCTCGTACTCTTCGAGAATGAGACTGGCCGCGCCTTCGCCCATTACAAAGCCGTCCCGATTAAGATCGAACGGGCGGCAAGCGATCGGGGCTTCTTGCCGGCTCATTGTTCTAATGAAAGCAAACGCCCCGTAGGAAAGCGGACTTAGAGGAGCTTCGGCTGCTCCGGCGATGATCACATCGGCGAACCCATCCCGGATATAACGGGATGCTTCACCGATTGCCACGTTGCCGCTCGCACAGCTGTTCGAATTGGTGGTGCCGACGCCGCGGAGTCCGAACTCAATTGCGATGTTGCTGTGAGCGGAGCCACCAAACACTTGGAGCGCGATGGTTTGATGGACCGCTTTCGGGCCGCCATGGACATAGGAAGCATGCTGATGTTCGGCATTAGCCACACCTCCGAGTGCGCTACCGAAGCTGACTCCGACGCGGGTTTGTGGATTGTCGGGCGAAAAAGAAAGCCCGCTATCATCCAGAGCGAGCTTTGCCGAAGTCACCGCAAATTGGGCGTACCGATCCAATCGCTTAAGGCGATGGGGTGGAAAATATCGACCCGGTTCCCAATTTTGAATCTCGGCCGCGACCTTAGCGTTAAAAGGGCTGGGATCGAATCGCGTTACCGAACCGATGGCTGATTTCCCCGTCTGGATACCTTGCCAAAAAGCCTCTTTGCCGATGCCGATTGGCGTTACCGGCCCAAGGCCGGTCACTACAACGCGTCTCATGCATCCGCCTCCGCTTCGCTCGCGCGCGACGGGTGCGCTCCCCCTTGGCTACGGCGTGACAGGTCCGCCTCCGCTTCGCTTGGGCGCGACGGCTGCGCTTCCCCTTGGCTACGGCGCGACAGGCTCTCCACGTAGGCTTTCATGTGTTTCAACGTCTGGTTGGCGACGTAACTAATGAAGAAACCTCCAATGATTGGTTCAGCGATGGGAGAGAGTGGGGGAACCCGGAAGTGAAGCTCGTGAGCGATTGATACCAGCACGCCGGACGGTTGTTCGGCGAAAGTCCAGACCACTTCCATTCCCTTGGTCCAAGCCTTAAGATGACGAAAACGCACCTCATATTTTTCAGGGTCGATTACTTCTTCAGACACCCAAGACAACGGAATATTCCCGCGCCGAGCCGCCATCTTGACCACATTCCGGTTAGCGCCCCGCTCAAGGTAACGAATGTAACGATAGTGAGGCAGAAAGGTGGGCCACTTCTCGAGATCGGCTGCGACCTCAAAGATGCGCAGCTTGGGGGCGTTCATCACAATCGAGTTCGCTGTATGCATGCCTCGTGTTCCAAAATCAGGTAGAACTCGTTATCACCGATCTCGTGGTTGACCAATCGAAAATGGCGGCTGGCAGGCAAAAAGTTGCCCGGTAATCCGGTCAGAGTTGGGGCCAATTTTCCGCCGAAGAGCTTGGCTGCTACCGTTAGAATGATCCTGTCGATCAGGTCAACCTCTGCCAGAGATTTAACCAGGGTTGGGCCACCTTCACAGACGACCGTGCGCACCTGGTAGTGCGAAAAGAGATGACTCATGACATAGTTGAGATCGACTTGGTCCTGGCCGGCCTTGTGAATAGTAACTCGCTGCTCTAGCTCGATCCGTTTCAGAGCGGGGATTTTGCTTGTGGTGTAAAGCACGATCGGCGCGCCTGGATTTTGGAAGATTGGAAGATCGAGACTGATTTGGCCGGTGGCGGAAACGATGACCCGGAGCGGTTCTTCCGATGCGCCGCGATGCAGTCGTTGAACGCGCAAAGCCGGGTCCGGTAAACCCAAGGCCATCCGGTCCGTTTCCAGAGTGCCTCTCGCGACTATGACCGCATCGTTTTCAGACCGCACCTGTAATAGGCGTTTTTTATCGCGAGCCGAAGTGAACTGGGCCGGAGTGTGACCCGGAGTGGAGACTTTCCCGTCGAGGGTGACGGCGAAATGGATGGTGACTCGCGGCCGAGTCTGCAAATCCTGGCCGCCGCTATCAAGCGGCGTTCTTGGCATTGGCATTTCCGGCATCTTGGTGAAACAGCTCTAGCCATTGTTGCAACGCGTTCCGAATCTCCTCGGCTTGCGCTGAAGGCGTGAGTTCCCAGACCAATGGCGCGTGCGCCGGTATCATGGGGATGAGTTCTTTGAACGGAACTGTCCCGGTCAACGGAATTCGATGATCACGATCGGGATAAATAACGTCATGCACATGGCAGCCGAGTAACCGGGGAACCGCTGCTTGCAACTGTTCTGCGTGATCTTGGAGCGTGAGGTTATGCTTGACCTGAGCATGGCCGAAATCATGCCAATGGCCGAGAAGCGGTTCTTTAAAATCGTCGAAGAGCTTCTTGAGTTCGTATTCGTTTGGGAATGTATCGAGCTCCGCGCGATTCTCGATGCCAAGCTTGATGCCGGCTTGTTTGGCATGTTCGACGACCGGAATCAGCCAATCCCGAACCCGGGGATATAAGTCGGTCTTTTGGCGTCGCCGCAGAGCGCGCAGCTTGGTCTGTACAAAGGTCCTTCCGAAAATCTGACCTTGATAAATCAGCTTTGACAGAGCTCTGGTCGGATCTCGCATGGGCACGACGCCAAGATGCAAAACCACGTAAGGCGCGCCGAATCTGACTGCTAGATCGATCGTCGCCAGGGTGTGTCGTTGGGCCCGCTTTCGTTCGGTAGCGTCAGACGACGTGCATTGCAGACAATCCGGTGACGCGTGAAAGACCTCGAGCGGGAGAGGGCAGAAATTATGAAGGCTGGTAATCACTAAATCATGATCTCGGAGGAAATCCGCGATTCCTTGGATCAGAGATATTCTGATTCCGTGACCAAGTTCGACCTGCCGAAACCCTAATTCCCATATCTCCTCGAGCATACGGTCTCCGCGAGTATGACGATCTGAATTCCAACAGGTCGAGAAGGCAGGAGACACGATGCTAGTATAATGGAACGTTGCCTCGCTTGCGAGGCCGTGGTGAGCAGGGCGATATCGTTACATTATCCTTCGCTGTCTACGCTCTGTATCGCGCCGATTCAGTTGACGATTCCTGGCTGCCACTCAGACTTTGCAACATGACATCTCCCGTTTTCGCCTCTGTTTCGATCGTCAACGATATAGCGCAGCACGAGGAAGGGCGCCATGTCACGCCATTTCCTTGTTCACCACGGCCTCGCAAGCGAGGCAGCGCTCCAGGGGTGGCGACCCCTTCGGCCTCGCAAGCGAGGCAGCGCTCCACGGCGTCAGCCCGCCCAAGTGATCAATCGTAATTCATGATCTTGGATCAAGTGCGGATGGGTCGGGATCACGCGCAAGTTGAATCCATAGCTGCCGCTATCAGAGGTCGTTATATCGCCGGTGAAGCGGAACCAACCCGGGGTCTCTTTCTTCTCAAATTGCGGTAGATCGACCGCATACGGGTGGTCCAGTGAGCCATTGTCCGTCGCTCCGATGTAGGCCTGAACCCGAACATAGGAAGGATCGACCGGGCCCAAGAAAACATTGGCTGATATCGTCAGCTTTTCTCCCACAAATAACCTACTGCCTTGAGGAGCGACCTCCACTTCATGGATTTTGACCTGCGCCCAATCGGTCCTGGTCTTGTGTTTCCAATCGGCCAGCTCAATCGCAGCTGCGCATCCTTGGGCCGACAATGCGCGAAAAGAAGCAGCCGCCGCCTCATATAAACGCTCGTTGTACTCTTTGACCATCCGATGAGTGTTGAAAACCGGAGTAACGCTGCGAATGGATTCTCGCATCAGCTGGAGCCAGGCCAGCGGCAACTTACCATCCGGCTTTGCGTAATAGAGCGGGATGATCTGGTTTTCGAGAATGTTAAAGAGGCTGTCGATGTCTACTTCGGTTTGGAACTGGACGCTGCCCCCCTTGATTTCCGGTCCGATCGGCCATCCGTTTCTTCCGTTATAGCCTTCACACCACCACCCATCGAGAACGCTGAAGTTCAGGCCACCGTTTGGGGGCAGCTTCATGCCGCTGGTGCCGCTGGCTTCCAATGGCCGAAGTGGATTATTCAGCCAAATGTCTACCCCCTGGTAAAGCCGGCGACCGATGTAGGTGTCGTAGTCCTCAACGAAAACTAAGGCTTCTTCCAAACCTGCTTCCCGTGACGCCTGATAGACCTCTTGAATGAAGCGTTTACCAGGTTCGTCTTTGGGATGAGATTTACCGGCGAAGACGAACTGAACCGGGCGCTCTTTGTTCTGAATCAGTTTGAGCAGCCGCTCCTTATTCGCTAGCAAGAGAGTGCCTCGCTTGTATGTCGCGAAACGGCGGGCAAAGCCGATGGTCAAGATTTCAGGGTGCAAGAGGTTATTGACCTTGCGCAACTGCTCCGGCGATTCGCCGATGCGAGTCCTCTGAATGCGAATGCGGTCCCGTAGGAACTCGATCAGCCTGACCTTCAGTAACTGATGTGTTCCCCACAGGACCTCATCGGGTATATCGATCACCCGTCGCCAATATTCGCCGTCCGTTAGATGTTCTTCCCAGTCCGGTCCTAAGTACCTTTCGTAGAGCCGATGAAATTCCGGAGCCGTCCAAGTTTTGGTGTGGATACCGTTAGTGATGCTGGTAATCGGCACCTCGGAAAAGGGTACCCCTGCCCAAACATCTTTCCACAAACCCCGGCTAACCTCTCCGTGCAGCTTGCTGACTCCGTTCGCGTGACGGCTCGTGCGCAGGGCCAAGATCGTCATGCTGAAAGAATTGTCGCGGTTGACCGCTGGCTGTCCTAATCCAAAGAACTCGTCGAATGCGATTCCCAGATCGCGTGGATAATCGCCCAGGTAACGGCCGATCATCTCCCTGGAAAATGCGTCATTTCCAGCAGGAACCGGTGTATGCGTTGTAAAAATATTCGACGAAGCAACCACCTGGAGGGCCGTGTAATAATTCAGCCCCTTTGTCTGTGCATATTGGCGGATCCGTTCAATCGATAGAAAGGCGGAGTGCCCCTCGTTCATGTGATACACGTCCGGCTTGATCCCGAGGGCGTCGAGCGCGCGGACACCGCCGACTCCCAAAACGACCTCTTGCCGGATTCGCATTTCTAAATCTCCGCCATACAGCTGCTGGGTGATCAATCTGTCTTCCGGAGAATTTTGCTGAACATCCGTGTCTAGCAGGTGCAACCGGATCCGGCCGATCTGGAGCACCCACACTTTGGCGGTTACCTTCCGGCCTAGAATGTCAACGGTAACCGAAACCACCTGATCGCCGTTTCGCGCCTCCGATACCGGCAGGTGGTGAAAGTTTTGGTTCAAACTGACCGCTTCTTGCCAGCCGTCCTTATTGATCTCCTGTTTAAAGTAGCCATGCCGATAGAGCAGGGTGACAGCATGAAAATTGAGATCGAGATCGCTCGCTGATTTGCAATGGTCTCCGGATAGAATCCCAAGTCCGCCTGAGTAGTTCGGCACAGATTCGTGGAAACCGAATTCGGCCGAGAAATAGGCGATGCATATCGAATTCTGGCGCGAGCGCCGATAGGTGTCGGTACGCGCCATGTAAGCCTCTAACTTCTCATGAACGTCTTTCATGGCGCGCAGGTAGTTGTCATCCGAGGCCAACTCGACTAAGCGCGCTTGTTTGCACAATTGCAGCATGCGGATCGGGTTATGATTCGTCCGGTCCCAGAGTGCAGGATCTAGATCGCGGAAAAGCTTGCGAGCGTCCGGTTCCCAAGTCCACCAGAGGTTCCGGGCAATCTCGTCGAGCGGTTCAAGCGCTGCTGGTAAGCGCGGCGACACATTGAAGCTCTTAATAGGATGCATAATTTCTTTTTGTTCATCGGACGTAACGCCGATGCGATCGGCTACATCAACGCCCGTCGCGGCTTATGGCAAGCACGAAAAATGCCTAAGGAATGAAACGCCGGGAAAGAGCAGCGGCAGGGCGAAAATCTCGGCGTTTACTTGACACCTCCGACGGTGAAGCCTTCGGCTTCGAGCGTCGCCCGGATTTTGGCGACCTGGTCGCCCTGAACTTCAATGATCCTGTCTTTTACCGTGCCGCCGGTGCTGCAGGCCGTACGCAATTTTTTAGCCACTTTCTCTATGATGGAAGCGGGTAGGTGAGTGGCAAAATCGTAGACTATCACGACGGTTTTTCCACCTCGATGGGCGGTTTCCCGCCGGAGCAGGACCCGTCCCATTTTCCAGAGGAGTTCATCTGGGCTGGGCCCAGGCGGACTTATATCAGCAGGTAACGCGAGGTTCAGATTTTCGAGTACCGGTCCGAGGCCGGACAAAGGCGGCGCGTTCGGATTCGTGTCGATGCGCGTTTTTGGTTTCTTTTTCACGGTAACCTCACTAGGGGGTCTCAGGGCTGCGAAAGCTCGCCAGGCATACCCAGAATGACAAATGAGAAATGACAGATGACAAATAAAATCATCCTTCCGGGATTCCGGCAGAAAGCCGGCTATTTGTCATTTGCCATCTGTCATTTGTCATTCTCGGATCGATCGCAAAATCTCCGGAGACCTGTGATCGATCCCGTCCACACGCGATCACGCCTGCCTTCGATAAGCCCCAGGGGTCGAACCGGTCTCTCTCCGGAACACTTGAGCGAAGTGGCTAGGGCTGGTGTAACCCAGTTCCAGTCCGATTTCGATGACGCTTCTGCGAGTCTGGCGTAGCAGGGTCCTCGCTCGTTCCATCTTCAGGCTGATGAAATATTGGGAAGGCGATCGCCCGGTTGTCCTCTTAAACATCCGGCTAAAATGGAATTCGCTCATTTCGGCTTCCCGGGCCAAACGGCCCAACGAGAAGTCATCTGCCAGACTGCTGGCCATCAAATCGGAGATCCGGCGAAGCGTGAACCCCGGCAAACCCCAGCCTTTGCGTTGGTCCTGCATTTGTCCCGAAACAAAAGTGTAGTTGCGAGCCAGGTGAACAGCCAAGGCTTGAGCGGCGCCCTGTACGAAGAACGGGCTGGCCCGCTGCCCAAGGTGGAGCTCGACTAAAAGACGTTCCATTAAGCTAGCCAGGAAAGCGTCTTGGAAACCGGAGATATCACGTAAGCTCACCGCCTCCGCATCCTTGCCAAATACATCTTTCATGGCTCGCGTTAAGACTGGGAGAGCGAGCGACACGACCATCGCCTGATACGGGAGAGGTCCGATGACCTTCCAGCGCATTTCGTAGAGCGGTCCTGGGGCGGTGAGAAAGAAATCTCCTTTGGTGATATTGGTCGTGAGCCAACGTCCACCGATTTCGCGTTCCTCGAATTGACAACTCCCCGCTAAAATCCAGACGATCTGAGGCTCCTTCGTTTCGGACATGATCCTTCCTTTTTCGATGGCAGGAAGGTCGATCGTTTCCACCTGCAAGTCTCTCCAGGCCCGGCCCACACTGGTAGACGTAATCTGGACCATGCGACCACCAGCAGCTGCCGCAGCCGGCGCGATTTCAGGAGCTTCGCTTATCGCCACGTTGTCAACCATAACAAGCAGTTTGCTAGCCGCAAACGGTAGCGTATGGGCGTGTTTTGGCTTGGTGGGGCGAGGCTCCCGAAAGGCTGTAAAGTTTCAGCAGGGAAATCGGTACCTGCCAGCTCACGCGATGAGCTAGGCCTATAAATACGCCGAGCCGTGGCCCAGTGCTGGACGACGGCTCGGCCCGCGTATGGAGTAGCAGTATGCTTCGCTTGGCGAAAGCCATTCACTTCGCCATTATGTTTCGGTCTTTTGGGAGCCTCGTCCCACCAATGCTTCGCCGTTACGCCCATACGCCGACCCGCTCCCTACAGCGCCCAGACGGTCTCGCCGGCCACGATCGTTCGCACGGCTCGTCCCTTCAAATTCCAGCCTTGAAAGGGCGTGTTACGGGACCGAGACAAAGTGTCTTCTTTATTGTAGGTCCATTCGCGGTCGGGATCGATAAAGGTAATATCCGCGTCTGCCCCGACAGCTAGAGTGCCTTTTCTGATCCTCATCAGATACGCCGGGTTGACCGTGTACATGGCGATCAGCTGTTCAAGCGAAATGGCCTTTTCCCGGTGGAGCAGAATGGTCAAGAAAAGGGCAAGCTCAGTCTCAAGCCCGATGATTCCGAACGGCGCCTGGTCGAATTCGACTTCTTTTTCAAAACCGGCGTGAGGCGCATGATCGCTGGCCAGGATCGTGATGGTCCCATCAGCGACGCCTTCGATCAGCGCATCGATATCCTCCTGCGTGCGCAGCGGCGGATTCATTTTAAAGCTGGAATCAAACGAGCAGATGGTTTCGTCCGTGAGAGCGATATGATGAGGGCACAGCTCACCGGTGACGGGAATCCCTCGTCCGCGGGCGTTGCGTAACAACCGGACGCTACCCGCTGAACTCAAATGCTGGCAATGAATTCGCGTGGAACACAGCTCGGCTAAGAGAATGTTCCGCATCACCATGATCTCTTCACCCGCGCGTGGCCAGCCGGGTAGCCCAAGCACGGTGCTCCAGTAGCCCTCATGCATGACTCCGTCACCGACCATATTGTAGTCCTGACAGTGATCCAAAACCGCCAGATCAAACATGCGGGCATATTCCACCGCCCGGCGCATCAGCTCGTGATTTTGGACGCAATGCCCGTCGTCCGTTATGGCCACGATGCCGGCTTGCACCATTGATCCGATCGGGGCCATTTCTTGGCCGGCCAAATCGCGGGTTATAGCGCCAGTCGGGAAAACATTTACTCGTGCGGTTTCGCGAGCCCGATCGATTATCCAAGCCACTCCGCTCGGGCCGTCGGTTGGTGGGTTGGTATTCGGCATGCATACCACCGAAGTGAACCCCCCGGCGGCCGCGGCCTGGCTTCCGGTGGCCAGCGTTTCTTTATGCGTCTGTCCCGGCTCACGAAAGTGGACATGCATGTCGATCAGACCAGGCGTCACCACCAAATTCTCGGCCCCAATGACCGGAGAGTTCTCTGGCGGCGGCTCGGCCGAGATCTTTCCGTCGACCACATAAATATCTGCGATCTCATTTCGGCCGTTGGCCGGATCGATCACATGGCCGCCTCGAATCGTAAGATCTTTCATCGCTGTTTTCTTGCTGCCGTTGAACAGAGATAAAGGACCGCCATACGCACGGCGAGACCGTTTGCGACCTGGTCGAGGATGACGCTTTGAGAGCCGTCGGCTACATCACTATCGATTTCGACACCCCGATTGATTGGCCCTGGATGCATGACTAAACAGTGCGGTTTAAGTCGCTGGGCGCGTTCTTTGGTAAGGCCAAAGAAACGCACGTACTCGTTTAGGGTGGGGAAATATTCTTTACGCTGCCGCTCGTGCTGGATCCGGAGCAGGTTTATCACATCGAGCTCTCCGAGGATGTCGTCCAGGCTTCGAACCACGGTAACGTCCATCGATTCAAAAGCGCGCGGCACGAGCGTACTCGGCCCCACTAAGAACACGTTTGCGCCTAGTTTCTTCAAGGCCCAGATATTTGAGCGAGCGACCCGGCTAAAGAGGATGTCTCCAACAATGGCAACTTTTAAGCCCTCAATTCGCCCAAGTCTCTCCCGGATTGTGAACACATCGAGCAGCGCCTGGGTTGGATGCTCGTGAGCACCGTCGCCTGCGTTAATCACGCTTGCGGCCAATCGCTCAGCCAAAAATTTCGAGGAGCCGGCCGCACTGTGTCGCAAGACGATTATATCTGCGTGTAGAGCCTGGAGATTGAGAGCAGTGTCCTTTAGTGATTCCCCTTTTTGGAGGCTGGAGCTGGAAGCCGAAATGTTGACGACGTCCGCGCTTAACCTGAATGCGGCGAGTTCAAAAGAGGTGCGGGTTCGCGTGCTCGGTTCAACGAAGAAATTAACCAGCGTCTTACCCCGTAATGCGGGCACCTTTTTGATGTCGCGGGCGCCTACCGTCTTAAAGGCTCCGGCGGAATCGAGGATAGTATTGATTTCCGATGGCGCCAGCTCTCGGATACTAAGGAGATCTTTGCGGACCCAATCTTCCCTGGCATCCAAAGTCGGCTCGGGTGTTTTCATGGCTTGTCGACGCGGACGGAATCGACTTCGTGATCGACTTCTCTCAAGCGCACCTTGACTAGCTCTGAGCGCGAGGTGGGTAGACTTTTGCCGACGTAATCAGGTCTGATGGGAAGTTCTCGATGGCCCCGATCGATTAAGACCGCATACTGGATTCGAGCTGGACGCCCGAAGGAGCTAATCGCATCCATGGCGGCGCGGCAGGTCCGCCCGGTAAAAAGGACATCGTCAACCAAGACCAGAGTTAAGTTTTCCAGATGAAGTGGCAGCTTGGTTTCCTGGACCCTCGGTAAGCGGGAACGCAGGCTTAAGTCATCTCGGTGCATCGAGATGTCCACGATACCGGTTTCAGGAGGTGTGCCTTCGATTTGGCCGATCAGATGGGCGATGCGTTGAGCGAGCGCGGCGCCCCTTTGCGGGATTCCGGCGACTAAGCAATTCTCCGGATGAGGGTTGTGCTCGAGGATCTCGTGAGCAATCCGGCGAAGGGAACGGGCGATCTCGTCCTCGTCCAGGATCAATACAGAGCTCGACATAACACACCTTCGCGACCTCACTGGATCGCCTTAAAGGTCACCTACTTTAACTGACAGCGTAAAAAAGGCTACGCTTTAGTTGCGCGCTGACGGCGCTCGCGCCAAGCGGAGCGATGCTTAACAATCCAGTCTAGCAGGGCTCTCTCGAAGCCGATGTCGTAGCCGGCTTTTTCGCTTTCAATCCACTTATGCCTCAGAATCTCTTCGCGCTCGGCTAAGAACTCCTTATACAACACTGAATTTTTAACCAGCTCGGAGGCGTCTTCTTTCGGGGGTTCCATCGATTTGGTAATCCGGAGTCTGTCGATAATTTTGTTAAGGAGTCAAATCAAAACCGACGTTTTGTTCGGACTCCGAACAAATTCATGCCGCCTTTTCCACCCCGCGGCGTAGTTCGTCTGCAATAGAAAGGAAGATAGAGGATACGCTGCTTTTCGGATCTTCGAGAACCACTGGCATCCCACGGTCTCCAGCTTCCCGAGTGGCCACATCAATTGGCACTTCTCCCAGCAACGGAACTTGTAGACGGGCGGCTTCGCGTTTGCCGCCGCCAGAACCAAAAATGTCGTAACGCTTACCATCGCTGGGTGATACGAAAAAGCTCATGTTTTCGACGAGACCAAGCACCCGAACATTCACTTTGGCGAACATGGCGCTCGCCTTGCGGGCATCGATCAAGGCGACTTCTTGAGGAGTGGTAACGATTATGGCGCCGGAAAGCACAACTGTTTGTACGATAGTGAGTTGGATATCGCCAGTACCCGGCGGCAGATCGAGAATCAGATAATCCAGCCCTGACCAGTCGACTTGCCGTAGAAACTGTTGGGTAGCTCGAGTTACCATCGGGCCACGCAAAATCGCGGGTGAATTGTCATCCAGCAGAGATCCCATCGAGATCAATTTGATCCCATACCGTTCGATTGGCAGGATCGTGTTGTCGGAAGTCGCCATGGGTTGCTCCTGGGTGGCTCCGAACATCAAAGCTATGCTTGGCCCGTAGATGTCGCAGTCACAGAGGCCAGTCTTCAATCCTCGCTGTTGCAAAGCCGCAGCCAGGTTCGCCGCCACGGTCGATTTTCCCACGCCGCCCTTGCCGCTGGCTACTGCGATGACATGTTTCACACCACTGATGCCGGTGGCCCCGGATCCAGCTATCCCCTTGCCGGTGTCCGGCGGGCTAGAGATATCGATGACGATCCGAGCTGACGTTACCCGCGGAATTGTACCAATCGCATTTTCGGCATCTCGTTTGATCGCTTCCGGCACCGCTGGATTACTGGTCGCGACCGCGAGGCGCACTAGTACGTCGCCCCCCGAAAGCTTGATCTCTTTCACCAAGCCGAAACTGACTATATCCCGGCTGTAGCCGGGAAATTTCACCAATTTCAGTCGATCAAGGATGGTGGACTCAGTGAGATCAGCCACAATGCGTTATAGGTTTTAGGTTTTAGGTTATAAGTTACACGTTATAGGTTTTACGTTTTAAGTCGCGCGTTGCCGCGCGTAGGACGCTTCAGGTCTCAACCTAAAACCTACAACTTAAAACGTATAACCTTTAACTGTTCGTAGCCGTAGCGGAGTTCGGGATGAGCAACCAACCGCAGAACCGAGGAAAGTCAATGTATGGGATGCTCGAGGCGCGAAGTGTTTGGTCCGAAGCATTTCGCGGGTGGAAAGAATTCAGCCTAGGCCCAACGCCTGGAGGGGAGCCGCTTTGGCATGTCGCCCGTGACCTCGCGATATCTGGTTCAGTGCGCCGTCTGGCCAATCAATGTAGCAGCGGGCGGCTCCCGGGAATAACCCAGCGCGAGGCATTTACCCAACGCTTTCTATGCGTTTACACCCGAACCATAGAGCTGCCACCCGATGGATCGTTCCCGGGAGCCGCTTGTTCTCACACGGTTCGGCTGGACTAACGATGAGAGGAAAGGCCGCGAGGGTGGAGAGATACACGCCAAAGCGGCTCCACTCCAGGCGTTGGGCCTCTCTAAACTCCTTCACCGCTTCGCGCCTCCATCTTGGTTGCGTCTCGCAACAATCGGGCTTTGAGTAAACCGGAGGGACGAAGAAGACACTTTTGCTATGAATCCTATCGAAACTTTGAAAAAGCGGGATCTTTTGCGGGAGCAATGTTTTGTCGGTGGTAGTTGGGTTAAAGGAAATAAGACTGTCGACGTCGAGGACAAGGCTTCAGGCGAACGGATTGCTGGGGTTCCGTATTTTGGAACCGAAGAGACTAAAGGGGCAATCGATCAGGCCCATCAGGCGCTGCCTGCCTGGCGCAAAAAGACTCCGGTTCAACGCTCGGTGTTGCTGAGAAAATGGTTCGACTTGATGACGGCCAACGCCGGCGATCTGGCCAAGCTAGCCACCGCGGAGAGCGGTAAGCCTTTGAAAGAATCGGAAGGAGAGGCGGCTTATGCGGCGGCTTATCTCGAGTGGTACGCGGAGGAAGCAAAACGCATCTACGGGGACGTGATTCCGAATGCGAATCCGGATCAGCGGATTGTTGTGATTAAGCAAGGCGTCGGTGTCTGCGCGGCGATTACCCCCTGGAATTTTCCATTGGCCATGATCACTCGGAAGGCGGGGCCAGCACTGGCGGCCGGATGCACCATCGTCATCAAGCCGGCTACCGAGACGCCCCTATGCGCCTTAGCTCTGGGCGTTTTGGCTGAAGAAGCCGGTTTTCCGCCGGGAACAGTGAATGTCCTGACTGGGGACGAGGTCGCCATCGGTAAAGAGCTAACCGGCAACCCGGATGTCCGCAAAGTCACCTTTACTGGGTCAACTCCGGTCGGAAAATTGATCGCGAAACAAAGCGCCGACACGCTGAAGAAAGTTACGATGGAGCTTGGTGGTAATGCGCCTTTCATTGTCTTCGCTGACGCGGACGTCGACAAAGCGGTGCAAGGCGCCATTGCGGCTAAGTACCGGAATGCCGGGCAAACCTGTATCTGCACGAACCGCTTCTTAATTCACAACAAGGTGTTTGATGAATTTACGGACAAATTTTCCAAGCAGGTTGCTAACTTAAAGGTAGGGAGCGGCTTCGAACCGGGTGTCGACATCGGGCCACTGATCAGCCGGGAAGCCGTCGATAAGACTCGGTCTTTTATCGCTGATGCGACCGAGAAAGGCGCTGAGGTCACCATCGGTGGTCGGCCTCACGGGCTGGGTGGATTGTTTTTTGAGCCAACTGTGATCACCAAAGCGACGCCCAAAATGCGCTTTTTCCAGGAAGAGATCTTTGGGCCGGTCGCGCCGCTCTATTCATTTGAAGATGAGAGCGAGGTAATCGACTTGGCCAACAGTACGCCCTACGGTTTAGCGAGCTATTTCTATGGCCGTGATATTGGCCGAGTCTGGCGCGTCGCTGAAGCTCTTGATTACGGCATGGTTGGCGTAAATACCGGACTGATCTCAAACGTGATGGCGCCCTTTGGCGGAGTAAAGGAATCCGGTTATGGCCGCGAAGGCTCGAAGTATGGTCTGGATGATTATATGGCCATAAAATATATCTGCCTGGCAGGGATAGAGTCGTAGGAACGCTTCGTCTCGCCCTCGTCGTCGTCCTTCCGACTTCGCCGGCTTCCTGGTTGTGGAGCGCGCCTCGCTTGCGAGGCCGACTTCGAGCGGTTGGCAACATAGCTCCCGGGCATAACTCAGCGCGAGGCAATTACTCAACGCTTTCGATGCGTTTACGCCCGACACCAGGGAGTTGCTAACCGACGGGTCGATCCCGGGAGCCGCCTGTTCTCGCGCGTTTCGGCCGGACTGGTAATGAGACGAATGTTGCGAGGCTGGCGGGATACACCAAAGCGGCTCCCCTCCAAGCCTTGGGTGTTCGTCCACGCAGAGCGTTCTCAAACGTTATCGTGTTGATGTAGCTCGCTGGCGAAAGGCCAATTAGCCTATAAGGCATATAGGCTCTAGAGACACTATAGGAGCCATACGTCCTATTGTTAACCGTCGCAATCCGTCCTTCTCTTTCGTCGCCAAATTAGGTATTAGTTAATTCCGGCAAGTATATTGGTTAAGGAACGTCATCTCTAATGTTTGAACGCTAACCAGCGAACTTACCTGTAATAAGTACATTCAGAGGAGATCCAAGATGGAAAATACGAGGCTCATCGAGCTGCGGAGGACCTACGACACGGAACTGGCTGCCGGTAGATACTCATGTGCTGAGCAAATCTGCTGGCAAGCAATCGAGATTTGCGGCTATCGCGGCGCGCGCCGGCACTTCAGTTGTTGGCTGGGTTCGGCGGGCTCGAAGGCAGCCCTGGGGGTAGAGGCAGTCTGGTTATGGGAGTGGGCCGGTCTATTGGCCGATATTTACTATGAACTAGGTCAGTATGCGGAAGCGGAACCGGTCTATGCCTGGTTGGCAGTGGCTTGGATGCGCTTGCCTCGGGAATTGAAAGGTCACGCCTCGGGAACGCGTGCTTTGCTGTCTGATCTGTTACGAAAGTTGGCGGGGACCGAAGCGTTTATCGGGAAAGAACAGCGGGCAGGAAAACATTGGGTGATGGCTAAAAGACTTTCTGGTAAATGGGCGGTGGTCTTGGCTCCGGAGAGAAACGGAACGAGTTTGGCGGTAGGCTCGCTTCCCAGTCGAGGCCGTGTAACGGATACACTGCGAGAGGGGTTTGGTCATGGTTTTAGCCGATGGCCGTCGCTCTCTAGACATCGCCGATTTCGCAGGAGCTAGGCCGAGCAGGCGATACTATTCTTGCGATTTTTTGCTTGCGATGGCTTCCGCTAGATTTGCCTCCGCGGTCGCCAGGCGGGTGGCAGCTTCGAGTTGAAAAGCGATCAAATCGGCGAACGTCCGGAACATGCCAATCACCACCGGATCACCAAGTTTCGCCGGTTCTGGGTCGATCGCGCAAAGTGTGCCGTAGAATCTGCCGTCACGCATAAAGATCGGCACGGAAATATAGCTTTGAAACCCATACATCGAAGGCGCGCAGTGATTGAAATAGGCGGCATTTTCCGCCACCCGGTTGATGATAACAGCATGGCCGGCTTGCCGGACTTCGTGACACAAAGTGGTTGTAACCGGCAGTTCGTCCCCAGGCTTCAGCCCAAAGCCAATCGCGTCATGGGCATCAAGACACACCCAACGCTCTGAGGTAACTCGCGCAATAGCGATAAACCCCATTCCGGTGACACGGCATACGCTTTTGAGGATTGTGGGCACGGCAGACAAGGCCTTGATCGCGTCCAGATCGTTCTGAAAATCGAAATAGCTGCCGCCGGCGGTCGCACCGATTGGTCTGCGCACCATATGATTGTTGACATGAGCTTGCGGGCTACCATCGACTCCTGGATTGCGTAGGACGAAATGGTGACGTTCAATGATGTCGCTGACTTCCGCGTGGCCGAGGCGGTCATGGCAGTAGCTGCACATACAGATAAGGCGTTGCCCGGGAACGGCCCTGTGCACGTGCGATTCGTAGTCTACAAAGGTATTCCAGCGATCCTTGTTTGCCCATCACAATTGCCATTGGTACGCAGGCCGCGATAACCGGCGGCAAGGGCTTTTTGTTCACGTTGCAGCAGTCCATCGACAATGGCTTTCGACTGGAGCGGTTGGTCGGGGTCGTAAAAGCTGCGCGTATCCTGTATTTCAATCTGCCCCCGACGTTCACGAACATCGAGATCAGGGACGGCGGCTCGCAGCGCCGCGCGGGCGTCGTCTAGGCAGAACGGCGCGTTAGTGACCCAAAGGCAGAGTTCGTTGTTCTCAAGCCCCGCTCTGAAGTAGGGTACCAGCACATCACGCAAATCGGCCGCCACGCTGTAAAACTGACCGATATGGCTTCCCCACGACAGGGACGGCAGCACCGCTATACCCGAGGGCGCAAATTCCTGTGGAGGATGCTCCAGCATGGAGCACAGCTTAGCATTAAAATGGCACGACAAAACAGGCAAAGTTGACCAAACAGTTTAGAAATCGTGGTCCCAAGTTGCTCAATTAGGGGATGAGGACCCGGGGCATTGACGGGACGTCCACCGAAATGCTTCGGGCTAAAGCGTCGCATTTTAAACTACCCAAAATCATGCGAGCTGGGAGTCTCTAACGCGAAGGTAGGTAAACGTTCTATGTTCTTCGCGCGAACATGAATTACTCCCTGGCGACTTTGAAGGATGCCTTCCACTAATAAAAAGCTCTCTTGAGTGATAATCAGACGATAGCGTTCGAACATATTAGGCGTAACGATCACGTTGCTAATGCCGGTTTCGTCTTCCAAGCTGATAAAAACAAAACCTTTTGCCGTGCCGGGTCGTTGCCTGCAGATGGCGATACCGGCAACTCGTAGCAAGGTCCCATTACTCGCTTGAGGTAAATCGATACTACGCCAGATGTTATCCGGTAAAGTGGACCTTAAACAGGCAAGAGGATGCTTACCCACGGTCAAACGCATGGTGGAATAATCAGCAGTTAGACGTTCTACTTGTTCCATTTGCGGCAAGGGATCGGACGGCTGATCCAAGTGAGTAAAAAGCTCTCCTTGATAGTATGGAGCTTCAACCAGCCAGAGAGCATGGCGTCGGTGGCTGGCTAAAGGATTGAGAGCGCCGGAAGTGGCTAAAACCCTTAGCTCGTCGCGATCAAAATAGGTTCGCTTCCTAAAATCAACGAGATCCCGGAACGGACGGCTTTGACGCTCATTGATCATGCGTTGAACGTTGGGGCTGCTAAGTCCCCGACTTAAACAAAAACCTAGCCGGATAGTTTTATCCGATATTACGGTACAGAACCAATCAGACTCTGTGACTGATACAGGTAGTACCCGAATTTGATGTCTCTGGGCGTCCTTTATTAGAGTAGCCGGAGCATAAAAACCCATAGGTTGATTATTCAGCAAGCTGACATAGAACTCGGCTGGTCTATGTACCTTTAGCCAGGAACTAGCGTAAGCAATCAAAGCAAAACTGATGGCGTGTGATTCCGGGAATCCATAGAGTGCGAATGAAGAGATAGCGGCTAAGATCTTTTCAGAGACTTCCTCACTCACCTGGTTATCAGTTAACGCATTCCGAAGCTTTTTGGCGACCCGTTGCATCCGTTCTTGGGATCGATGAAAGCTCAATGCCCGTCGTAATTCCTCCGCTTCATTGCCGGTGAAGTTAGCCATTACCATGGCAATTTTGAGCATTTGTTCTTGAAAAAGAGGGACTCCCAAGGTTCGCTCTAGAACCGGGATTAACCGTTCATCTAAATAAGTGATTTCCTCCGTGCCTTCCCGCCTGGCTAAGTAAGGATGCATCAGATGACCTTGGATTGGTCCTGGCCGGATAATGGCCACTTCGATTACGAGATCGTAAAACCGACGAGGCTTCATCCGAGGCAGGGTTGCCATTTGCGCACGGCTTTCCACCTGGAACACTCCAACGGTATCAGCGGCGCAAAGCATATCATAGGTCTGCGGATCATCCTTTGGCAGTTTCGCTAGCTCAATGGGGTGACCGCGTTGAGAGCAAATTTCAATCGCGTCCTGTAAAGCCGCCATCATTCCCAGTCCGAGCAAATCGACTTTTACTATCCCGAGATCTTCGCAGTCTTCCTTGTCCCATTGGATCACGGTTCGATTGGGCATAGTGGCGTTCTCCAGTGGCACAATCGAATCCAAATGATTTTGAGAAATCACCATCCCACCTGAATGTTGGCCCAGATGACGAGGTAACCCCTGGATCATTTGATAAGCATTCAGAAATGTGGGGACCCGAGGATTATTCAGGGATAGTCCTGATTGTCGAAGTTGTTCTCGAGCTTCTAAGGTGTGCGGAAAATCACCGCTATGATGCAATCGGGAAAATCGATCCATGATATCTTCAGGTAAATTGAGCGCTTTACCAATCTCCCGCATGGAGCTGCGTCCTCGAAAACAGATGACATTGGCTGTCATGGCGGCTCCGAGTCTACTGTAACGCCGATAAACCTCTTGGATAACGCTTTCCCGCCGGTCACCACTGGGTAAATCCAGATCGATATCCGGCCACCCTTTTCTGCCTTCACTAAGAAATCGCTCGAATAATAGATGGTTACCGATGGGATCTACCGGAGTAATTCCTAAGCAAAAACAAACAGCGCTGTTGGCCGCACTACCCCGACCTTGCACCATAATATTCTGACTCCGGCAAAACTGGATCAGATCCCAGACAATGAGGAAATAACCTGGGAACCCTAATTTATGAATTAAAGCCAGCTCTCGTTCGATCTGATTTCTAACTTTTTTCGTTATCTTTGGATAAAGCCGGCGGGCGCCGTCCCAGGTTGTCTGTTCAAGAAAGCTATCCATGGTTTCCCCGGGAGGAACAGAGTAACGGGGAAATTCATAACCAAGATTTTCCAAAGTAAACTCTACTTCCTTGGCGATAGCGGCAGTATTGGCAACTGCCTGAGGAAGGTCGCTGAAAAGAGCGCACATCATAGCCGCATTTTTTAAATGACGCTCGGTGTTAGGCTCCAATAGCTGGCCGGCAAGATCCAGGTGAGTATGATTCAGCGCACAGGTAAATACATCCAAAGCGATCCGTTGATCCGGAGTCGCGTAAAGGACTCCATTTGTAGCGACTAGTTTTAAGTGATGTTTTTCGGCTAGCCGCAACAAATTTAGTTCGATCCAGGGTTCATCTCGTAGATGATGGCGTTGGATCTCGACAAATAAGTGATCGACATCAAAACAACGTTTCAGATCGGCTAAACTTTTATCTGCGCCGGCAAAATCACCGCTAGTCAAGGCTCGATGCAACGGCCCTTCCTGGTCGCCGGTCAGACAGACTAGACCTTCGCTAAATTCAGAGAGTTCAGCCCAATCTATCGCGCTCTCGTTTTTAGGCGATCGCAATTTTGCTCTCGATATCAGTCGGCAAAGATTTTGATAACCGATACGGGATTTTACCAGGACTGGTAAAACCGTGCCGTCAGTCATGGTGAGCTCGCTTCCGACCAATGGCCTGATACCGGCTTCCTTAGCAGCTGTGTAGAATCGGGGTGCACCAAAGACCCCATCTCGGTCACACAACGCTAGAGCCGGCAATTCCTGTTCGGCAGCGAGGTAAGCGAGGTTTTCAGGAGAAGAACTACCTCGTAAAAAGCTGAATGCGCTGCGAGCATGTAGTTCGACGTACATGGGAGAGAGGAGCTAGGAGCTAGAATCTAGGAGCTAGGAGAGGTCGACAGACATTGGTTCGCTCGGAGTCAATAACACATAGGTCCCATGTGTCCCATAAGTCCCATTTCAGCCACCCCTTAAAAACTTCTCTCAAGAAACCGCTTGTTTCTCCCAACGGCCGCTCCTCCTAGCTCCTAGCTCCTTTTTCAGTCGTATCCCCCCGTGATAGACCAGGAGCCGGCTGATAACGTCAATCGATAGAGTCCACCTTGCGCCAGCTCGATATCCCATTCCTGGATCTCCCAACGATTGGTATCCCACCAATCACCGGAGGAATGCCAGGGACCAGACAGGTTATTGATTTTGCCGTTTACTGATGGGCTTTGGATCCTGACTGGTCGCCCTGAGATAAGTTCGACCATAGCCGGGATCGGCGGACGATAACGACGCAAAGCAGGGCCGACTCTTGGCGGTTTAATCTTGGTAGAAGTTTTATCCATCCAATCGAATGCTGGCAATTGCATACGGACGCTATCCGGTCGATGAGTAGCGATCTTTTCTGGGATTCCCACTCGATTATTGCCAACTAAAGCGGCTAATCGCGCGAGCGTGTTAAAGAAGCGGTTAGGATCTTTTAGCCCGCTCTGAAATAGATCGAATTGATGTTTCCCAGGGTTACTAGCGAATACTTCTAAGACAAATCCTACTACCGGTGCAGTGGTTTGCACGGTCTCTAAATATTGGGTCAGAACCCGGAATAGGACCGTTATGTCGCGAGTGGGTGCTGGTATTTGCAGAGAACGTTCCAGGGTATCTCCATTATCCAATAACAGTTGTAACCTGATCTCTGCTACTAGCCGGTAAACCGCCTCCACTCGTAAAGTGAGATGCTCCAAAGAACGTCTCAGAATGAAAAGCAGTGGTTCCAGCGTCTCCAGCCGCTGATCCAGATCGATCGCTTCCCTAAAAGTTTCCGGAGGATGCATATGATGGAGCACCTTGGTGGAACGACCCGTTGCTCGATCCCAAAGCGCTAACCCCTCCAGACCTAGACGCACCCCAATATCTTCTCTAGGTAAGCGTACTAGCTCGCCTAAGGTCCCGATTCCCCAGTTATGTAAAATATCTAAAAGCTCATGAGAGGGCTCAAGTGATTCCAGGGGAAGAGACCGAAGTAATTGGCTATCGGCGTTAACTGCTAAATAAGGGTTAGCGAATTTGGCGGCTTGCTCCGTCAGTTCCGGGTTAGGGCCAATTCCGATTTGCGCGGTAAAACCTAGAATTCTCCAGTTAGCCAAAAGTTCGCGAGCCCACCATTCATGATGCTGATCTTTACGGCCGCGTAAATCGAGCGTGCAGACACCGGGAGCAGTATTTTCGATAAAAGGTGAATATCGATAGCAAAGTTGCAGTAACGCTTCTTGTTGCTGGTTTTCTTGTTCAATAGCCGGGGCATAAAGTTGCAACTCGGGTGCTCTGGCTAGAGCTAAGCTGGGAGTAATCCCAATGCTCACCCCAGCCGCATCAGCTATCGGATTGATTTCGATAATCTGCGAATCATTGAGTAAAGCGGACGGGATTTTATCCCCCGACTTTGGAATTGTCGCCTGCTCGCCAAATAAAGAGAGATTGGTTTGTCGATTGGATTCGATTTCGGCGTTAAGCAGCCTTTGTTGGGCGCATTGCAGCCGAAAATAAGGAGTATGCACAACAGCAAACAATTTAGGCTTGGGCATATTGAGGCTCCAGGTGATGGTTTTTTCGGTAAATGAAATCAATTAGCCGGCTCTGTGAGATCGTGGACGATAGTTCAGCGAAATCAGCGATTTGGAGAGGGTTATTGATCTGCAATGCGGCTATTGAGCTGCCGGAGATGTAGTAGCTAGTGACGAGCAACAGCGTTGTGCCGATCTCGGCTGTAACCCGTTGTAACCGGTACCAAGCAGTGGCCGGTACTTTCCTTAACTCGCGTGCCTCGTTCTGTTTTAAATCCAGGATACTAAGAACGATGTTGCCATCTCGGATGATTAAATCAGCGGCTCGAATTGCCTGAGAAACATTTTTGCATCGTATCCATAGCAAAAGATTCGTTGCGTCGAGTGGCTCAAAACTGTTTTTGCCGTCGATTAAAGCCACAAACTGGGAAGAGGCTTGCATGGATTCGATGAGATCATGCAAGAGAGCTGCACTTCCACAGCTGGGGAGGGGAGCGACTAATTGAGTGATCGCCCCCCGTCGCAGGCCTCCATCTAAAGGCCGATCCAAGCAATCAATCCCGGTAGATAAGAGGGAAGAAGGAGGGGGCAATTCCCTGGGGTAGCGTTCATCCAGGATCTGTCGAAGTTCAATAATCTTACCGGACGGCATAGTGTTCTACTGAACACTATAGAGTGTAGATCGATTTGCAACCCAGAAATGGGGGGGAGGCGGAAGGTGATTAGTGATTGGTGATTGGTGGGGGCGGGAGAGGTGAAAGATGATTGGTGGGAGCTGTGCACTATTTGGTGGGGCAAGGCTCCCGAAAGGTTGAATGTAACCCAACGCTCGGAGGGGAGCCGCTTTGGCATTTAGCAGGCGACCTCGCTATATTTGGTTCAGAGCTCTTCTGGCCAATGAATGTCGCAACAGGCGGCTCCCGGGAATAACCCAGCGAGACGCATGTACCCAGCGCCTCCGATCTGATTGCACCCGGACTGCAGAGCTGCGAACCGATGGGTAGTTCCCGGGAGCCGCCTGTTTTCGCACCTCTCGGCCGGACTAATGATGAAACGAAAGTTGCGAGGGTGGCGAGAGACACGCCAAAGCGGCTCCCCTCCGGGCGCCGGGCTACGAGATCTTTCGGGAGCTTCGCCCCACAAAGAGGGCGACAGCCCACCAATCACCAATCACCAATCACTAATCACCCCTCACGCCTCCCGCGGCCCTGCAGCCTTCGCTATGAAATCGTACGGATAGGGCGGCTCAAGCGCGCTCGCGTCGTCTAGATACCTCACGTACTCCTCGGAGAGAATCCATCCGCTCGAACCAAGATTGGCTTCTAATTGAGGCATTGATCGGGCGCCGATGATTGGGGCGGTGACACCGGGCTTCCGAAGCAACCAATTGATTGCTACTTGGGCCGCGGTCTTCCCGCTCTTACTGGCGACGGCATGCAAAGCGTCCAGCACGGTCCACGTATGTTCGTTGTTGTAGGCGCTCCACTTTTCCCCCCAATCCTTTTCCTCAGCCAGTTTAACTCGTGAATCGTCTGGTGGCGCGGTCATACCACGCTGGAACTTGCCGGAAAGCCAGCCGCCACGCAGTGGGCTCCAAGGGATCACACCTAAACCTTCTCGAACTGAGATGGGGATGAGTTCCCATTCCGTACTACGACACAGCAAATTGTATTGTGGTTGCAGGCATACGAACCTTTCCCAGCCTTTTTCACGGCTGAGATCGATCGCGCGCTGCAGCTGCCAGCCGTTAAAATTGCTCACTCCAAGATAGCGTACGGCACCATGGCGTAAGAGATCGTTCAGGGTAGAAAGTGTTTCCTCCAAAGGAGTCGCCGGATCCCAACAGTGGACCTGATAAAGGTCAATGTAGTCTGTTTGTAACCGTTGCAGACTCGCGTCGACCGAGCTCAGAATATGTTTCCGGCTCAAACCAAGGTCGTTGGGGCCGGGTCCCATCGGAAAACGGACTTTAGTGGCAATAACGAGATCATCACGTCTCCGGCGGCGTAACCATCTCCCGACGATTTCCTCAGAGAGGCCGGTCGAATAAACGTTGGCGGTATCAATAAAATTGCCACCGACAGCGACAAATCGATCCAACATCGCATGACTCTCTTCTTCCGTAGCCTCGTTCTGACGCCCGAAAGTCATTGCGCCCAAGCAGAGCTCGCTGACGCGCAATCCTGTATGACCTAAGAAACGATACTCCATTACCGAAACATGCTCAAAGGAAGCTTGGTGGCAAACGGGCGGAGGAGGACCGGTAGGGCGAAAATCTCGGCGCGCCGAGGTTTTCGCCCTACCGAATTTCCCAAAAAACCGCGCGCCTTTGGTGGCGCGCGGTCTGGCTTTGGCCCAACCAACTAGAGAAGCTTTATCAACTACCAGTCTGGCTCATACGGTCAATATGGGCCTGAATCCTTGCATCTCGTTTCTGTTGCAGCGTGGTCAGCGTCTGCTTTTGCTCAGTGGTCAAAATCGACTGCAGAAACACATCGAATTTTGCGCGCTGAGCTAACATTTCGGTCTGGGCGCTGGCTACATTCGCTGAAAGCGAGCGAATGGTCGCATCGTCGCTTGGATTCTTCTCGAGGGCAGAATCAACGGCTTGCTTCGCCTTCATCATATTCAGCAGGTTGGTTTTGAAGGCCTGCTTATTGTCGGAGAAGTATTGTTTGACCTGTTGTTTCTGGGCATCTGTGAGATTCAATTGTTTCAAAAAGAACCCGAATTCACGATGATGACCCCATCCATGAGGTTTACCGGTCTCTGCCGAGGCGGACCCTGACGCTGACGCCGAGGCGCTCGGGTCTTGCGCATTAAGCGTGGCAAAACCCGCGAGCGCGGCGACGCAGATAATTAAAGGTTTGCATTGCATACGGAGAGAATGACGCAAATAAAACGAGCTGAGTACCCTCGTTTGATAAGCGGTCATCGGTCGGGACGATCGGTGAGCGGTGGTTTATGAGAGGTGAATTGTCAGAGGTAAAAAGTGATTGGTGAGAGGTGATTGGTGACTGGGAGGCCACGAGTCGCCCTGGGTTGGTATGCCCGATTTTTCGGTTGGACTCGCGGTGAAGTGATCGACTTGGGACCGCGCCAGGGTTCACATCAGATGTTCGCGTGGGATGAATCTGGAAAGATCGGCGGAAGCATGACGGACTCGGCTCGGCTGCCCGGTATCCACGCGCAATGGCTATTTTTCTTCCCGGTTTCAGAAATCGAAATGTCTCTAGCCAGAGTTCGCGCCCTTGGCGGCAGCACATTGGAGCCAATGCAAACCGCGCGCCGTGATTGGGTTGCGGTGCAATGATCCGCAAGGTGCTGCTTTCGCGATTTACCAGTTCAGCCCCGGCGATTAGGCCCCTGCTTGCTTAATGGCTGAGTTGAACGACTTTTTTGCGTTTAATTTACCCGTATGCAAACGATGAAAGCGCTCGTAAAGAAAGAGCGCGCACCCGGTCTTTGGCTGGACGAGGTCCCGGTCCCTCAGGTTGGCGAATTCGATGTTCTTATCCGAGTTCTCCGTGCATCTATCTGCGGCACCGACGTTCACATTTTTGAATGGGATAACTGGGCTCAAAAGACGATTCCTACTCCGATGGTGATCGGGCACGAATTTGTCGGAGTAATTCAAAACGTAGGCAGCCACGTGCATGATTTCCACCCGGGAATGATCGTCACGGGTGAAGGCCATGTCGTTTGCGGTCGCTGCCGAAATTGTTTAGCTGGTCGCAGGCACCTATGCAATAACACCAGCGGCATCGGCGTTAACCGGCCGGGTGCGTTTGCCGAACTCGTGGTGGTACCGCAGACTAACGTCTGGGCAGCCGATCCGAATATCCCGCTTGAGGTGCTGTCCTGTTTTGACCCATTGGGGAACGCGGTTCATACCGCTTTGTCGTTTGATGTCTTGGGTGAGGATGTGTTGATCACGGGAGCCGGTCCGATCGGTTTGATGGCGATCGCGATCGCCAAACATGCGGGGGCGCGTCATGTTGTGATCACGGATATCAACCCTTATCGGCTTAAGCTGGCCGAACAGCTTGGGGTCACGGTGGCATGCGATCCGCGAGCGACCACCCTCCAACAGGTAATGAAGAGCCTGGGTATGAAGGAGGGATTCGACGTCGGTTTGGAGATGTCCGGCAATGGAGCGGCTTTAAATGACATGCTCGAGGTTATGTGTCACGGCGGCAAGCTCGCCCTCCTAGGCATCCAATCCAAAGAGACCGCAATTGATTGGGATATCGTGGTTTTTAACGGGCTAACCATCAAAGGCATCTATGGTCGGGAAATGTATGAGACCTGGTACAAAATGACCTCACTGATTCAGTCGGGTCTTGATATTACGCCAGTCATCACTCACCGGTTTCCGTACCTGGAATTTCAAGACGCGTTTGCCTTAATGAAGTCGGGCCAATCCGGGAAAGTGGTATTGCACTGGTCGGATCTGTAGGGCTTTTTCCGTCGTCGTCCTTGTCCTCGAAAAGGTTGCCAGGCCGGTAGGGTGTTTGTTCCCAGCGCCTGGAGGGGAGCCGCTTTGGCGCGTATCCGGCCAGCCTCGCGATATTTTCCTTAGCGTTAGCCCGATCTGAACGTGTGAAAAACAGGCGGCTCCCGGGAACGATCCAACGGTTTGCAGCGTAATCAGCCAGGTCGATACGAATGGGGGGGCCAACAGGGGTAAATGCACCATGCTGGGTTATTCCCGGGAGCCGCCTGTTGAATACATTCTTTGGTGAGATTGCGCGCTAAAGCAAATATCGCGAGGTCGTGAGATGACGCCCCAAAGCGGCTCCCCTCCAGGCGGTGGGAAAAAGCACGCCATCATCCTAGCAACCTTTTCGAGAACGAGAACGAAGCGTCGGCAACCAGCCGACTGTACTCCCTCCATCATTTGCGATAGATTCCGGGCAATGCGGCTGTTAGCTCTTGATCCGGCATTGAGAAGCTCCGGGTTCGCGATCCTCGAAAAGCAGGAGCAAAAAATCCGTTCTTTGGCGTATGGGGTTATCCAGATCAGGGCGGATGTGCCGATGGCGCAATGCCTGGTGGAGATTCACCGGCAGGTCTCGGAATTAATTGATCGACATCAACCGGAGGTCTGCGCGGTGGAAAGCGTGATCTTCGTTCAAAATTCCAGGACCGCGGTTACTCTGGGCGCCGCTCGAGGTTCCGCATTATTAGCTGCAGCCCAGCGCGGCCTGAATATTTTTGAATATCCCCCGAAACGGGTTAAACAAGCAATCGTGGGAACAGGGGCTGCACAAAAGAGCCAAGTGGGCTTCATGGTGCGAGCATTACTCGGTTTGACCGAAAACCCTCAATCAGACGCAGCCGACGCCCTGGCCATCGGGTTGACCCATTTGCAGATGCAGGATTCGCCGCTGTGTTCGTTACAAGGTGCGCGAAGATTATGAAAGTAGTTTGGTTAGGGCGTATCGAGTTTTCTGAAGGAGTAAAGGTGCAGGAAGAGGCCCTTGAACACTGCGATCGGACCGGCGAAGAAACACTCTTTTTACTCGAACACGAGCCGGTCTACACGATTGGCCGGCGGCTAGACAAGTCGAGTCTGGGGAATAGCGCCTATCTGCCACACCCGGTTTTCGAGATTAACCGCGGTGGGCAGGCGACCTATCATGGACCGGGTCAGCTTGTTGGGTACCCAATTCTCGATCTCAAGAGGCGCGGGAAAGATCTGCATGTCTATTTGCGTTCCCTCGAAACCGCCGTAATTCGGTTAGTGGAAAGCTTTGGGATCGATGCGGTTTTCTGTGAAGGAAAGACAGGTGTTTGGGTCGAGAATCGCAAAATCGCCTCTATTGGGATCGGTGTTCGTCGCTGGATCACCATGCATGGCTTCGCCTTGAATGTGTCGTCCGATCTGAACGGATTCCTATCGATCACCCCGTGCGGCTTAACCGGCGTCCGCATGACGTCGCTGAGCTTGGAGCTTGGGCGAGAGGCCTCGTTAGAGGAGGTGCGGGATCGGGCTGCCGTGGTTCTGCCGGCCGAGTTTGAGGAAACGGCGGTGGGGGCGGGGAAAGGTGATGTGAGTGATTGGTGATTGGTAGGCTGTCGCCTCTTATCGTGGAGCGAGGCTCGCGAAAGGTTCAACGTAACCCAACGCTCGGAGGGGAGCCGCTTTGGCGTTTAGCAGGCGACCTCGCGATATTTGGTTCAGAGCTCTTCTGGCCAATGAATGTCGCAACAGGCGGCTCCCCTCCGGGCGTCGGGGTACCAGATCATTCCGAAGCCTGACCCCAACAATAGGGCCGCGGCCCTACCAATCACCAATTACTAATCACCAATCACGATTCCCGCTATGCCTGCCTCAGCTGCCGAATATTCCCGAGCCAGGTGGTACCCACCGAAAGGAGGATCACGGCGCAGAATGCAGTGGCAGCGAGCGTGTCTTGGACGTCGAAGTCGGATTCGAGGCAGAACAGGCCAAGCAGGCCAAGCAGATAGACCAGGCTACCGCAGATCATGAACAGGATGCGCCCAAATCGGGACGGGTTAGTGAAGACGAGAGACATCGGGAAAGCGCTACCGAGCAACGTGACTCCTAAGAGAAGAGCGACATCATGATGGCACAACCCGACGGCAAACATGGGTAGGCCCAAAAGGACGCCACCTCCAACGACGCACGCCTCCCATTTCTCGGATGGTCTTAGAGCTCGCCTGGCAAAATTGTCGAACAGGAGAAACAGGTTGCCGACGCTCCGAGCGACCCATATCCAAAGGCCGAACAGTACATACAACAAGATCAACCCCCAGCCGATCGGCGCGTAAACACCCATGAACAAGCCGGCGACCAATCTCGAAAGCAACAACAGCCCTAGTATGAACGGCCAGCGCAAATAGCGCCGTAGGCGTTCAAGGTTCAAGGTGTAATAGAGATAGATCCGATATAGCGGAGAACGCGCACGAAACGCAGTTAGCAGCCCGTCTCGGGCGTACTCCGCTTCAGGGTTCAATCTGAGCGCCTCGAAAAAGTGTTTTTCCGCGTCACGAGCTTTACCGCGTTGGAGCGCAGACCATCCTGCTGCAACATGGGTGCGTTCGTTCTCGGGGTTCCGAGCTAGGAGTGCTCTTATCTGTTGCTCGTTTTCAATGCGCTTCCCTTGTAAACGGAGCGCATGAGAAAGCTGATTACCGGCTGGCTCATACTCGGGATCGATCGACAAAGCCTGGCGAGCTGAAGATTCAGCTTCAGCGGTTCTTCCTAGGGCCAGCAGCGCGGCGCCTTCCGCAGCGTAGGGTTGAGGAATTCCGGGATCGAGCCGGCGGGCCTCCCGAGCAGCGCTCAGTGCCTCCTTTGGCCGGTGCAGCAAAATCAGTATCGAAGAGCGTTGGCAATGAATTAGAGGATCGTTTGGGCGCAGGCGCATCGCTTCGTCGACGGCTCGTTCGGCTTCTCGATAGGTCTCGGGCCGTTTCGTCAGGCAGCAGGCCAGTAGGAAAAACGCGCGGGCATTCTGGGGGTCATGTTCGATGGCGTCTCGTAGAAATGGCTCCGCCTCGGACATCCTTCCTTGCTCAATCAGCACCATTGCACGTTGGAGGGCCGTATTCATTTTGCTGAGTTAAAAAAAAAGACGTTAGACGCTCTTGATCGGATTCAGCTTATTTTCGCAAATTCAAAAACGAAAGTACATCGTCGTAGAAACCGCTCTGGTTGGCATAGAGAGCGTAGTTCTTGGCGCTCTCAAACCACGCCTTTGCCGAAGGGCGCAGGTTCCGTGCAGTTTGCAAAAGATCTTCTGTGGTTAACGGCACCACCCGGCCTTCGCGCATCGCGCGAGCCAAGGCTTGTTCGGTGGTGATATCGAACATCGCCTTGATGTCGGCGCCCGAAAACCCTTTGGTCTTTCGTGCTAACGTCGCCACGTCCAACCGCTCGACGGGCTTTTCCTTGGCCATTAGCTCGATGATCGCAATACGAGCATCTTCGTCGGGCGGCGGAATAAAAATGATCCGATCAAACCGGCCGGGCCGCCGAAAAGCGGCGTCGAGATGCCAAGGAGCGTTGGTGGCGCCCAGGATCAGAATGCCTTCGTTGTTAGCAACATTACCATCCATCTCGGCGAGAAACTGGTTGATCAGGGTTCGCATACCGCTTTCCCTTAAGTCTTTTCGATCTGCCGCCAGTGCATCGACTTCATCGAAGAACAGGATCGTCGGCGCATGATCACGTGCGAGCTGGAAGAGCTGATGCAAATTTTTCTCACTATTGCCGATGTAGAGATCGAGTATCTGATGGAGCGCTACCGAGATGAAATTGGATCTGATCTCGCCGGCCGTCGCCTGGCTGATCAGGGTCTTGCCGCAGCCTGGTGGCCCGTAAAGCAGCACGCCACCTCCTAATTTCTTTCCATAGGCGCGGAACAAGTCGCGGTTCTGGATCGGATAAATGATCTTCATCCGGATCTCTTCTTTGACTTCTTCCATTCCGCCGACGTCCGCAAAGGAGATCGCGGGCCGGCTTACTTCGTCCATGAAACGCTCTGCCGAGGACTCGTCACCGTAGTCATCCTCGTCAGCCGACCAAAGCTCTTTCTCGACACTGGCTCCGGATGGCGCTGGGGCGGTGCGGCCAGAGAGGCCGAGCAATTTTTCCAGAGCATTATCTCTAAGGGCGGGCCGTAGCTGAATCGCGTTTTCGTAATGGCCAGACGCGGATGGCCGGTCGCCGTCGGCAATCTCTAGCCGGCTAAGTAATAACCATCCTTCTGCCAGCTTAGGGTCTGCCTGGACTAGTGCCTCGGTCCGGACGATCGCCTCCGAGATATGGCCGGTCAGTTGCAACAACTGAGCGATCCCCAGCTTTGCTTCTACGCGCTCGGGCTCATGAGTAAGCACCTGCTCGTACGCCCGTCGAGCCTCATCGAAGCTAAGCTCGTCGAGACAGGCCTGGGCGTACAGGATCAGCAACGGAACGTTGGCCGGCGATACCGCCAACGCTTCTCGAAGTGATTTGAGCTTTGACATAACGTTTACGTCTTCAATACCAAAAAAGGAGCAATCAAGCAGCTTTCTTTTCGTCTAAATGTATACGCGAATATACCGCAAAGTTGCGGAAATACTCACTAGTGCTTGGACAAAAGTACGGCCCAAACGATCAATTTCAGGACGATCGGACTGAAATTACGCGTGAGAGGTGAGAAGAGAGGGGGAGAGGTGAGGGGAGAAGGGTGAAAAGTGATTAGTGATTAGTGATTGGTGAGAGGTGATTGGTGATTCGTGGCGGCTGCTCCATCGCCGGTAGAGCGAAAATCTCGGCGCGCCCAGGTTAATGATGTCTCCAAGGGTTAATCCGCGCCGGATTTGAGCCGCGCCGTGCGGCCGGCATCCCCCGGGAAAATTGTCGCGAACCCAAACGATTTTATCCTGAGACACCGTGGGCGGAGCCTTCCGCACGGCGCGGCTCAAACCCGACGCGAGTTCCCGCAGTAGCGCAGCTTGCATCCTGGGCGCGTCGAGGTTTTCGCCCTACCGGCGCTCGCCTATGTCTTCAAGAAGTTGAACAGCAACTGCTTACCAACGGAGGTCATGATCGACTCGGGGTGAAATTGAACACCCTGAATCGGGTAGCGCCGGTGGCGCAGGCCCATGATCTCCCGCTGAGTGGTTTCAGCGGTGACCTCTAACTCTGGTGGGAGGCTTTCCCTTCGCACGATTAGGGAGTGATACCGAGTCGCTTCAAATGGGTTCGGTAGGGTCCGAAAAACGCCGTCCCCTTCGTGTACGATCGGGGATGTCTTCCCGTGCATGAGACGGTCTGCCCGGACGACTTCACCTCCAAAAACGTGTCCGATGCATTGGTGCCCCAAGCAAACGCCGAGAATCGGAGTGGTAGGTCCAAACTTCAGAATCAGATCGTTGCTGATCCCGGCATCGAGAGGCGTTCCCGGTCCGGGCGAGATGCAAATCCGGTCGGGATGCATCTGGGCAACCTCATCCAGGGTTACCCGGTCATTTCGTTTAACCACCAGATCCGCTCCGAGCTCCCCAAAATATTGGACCAGGTTGTAGGTAAATGAATCGTAATTGTCGATGATGAGCATCATATAATGGCTTGAGCTCTTTCGATGGCTCGGAACAGAGCCATCGCTTTATTGACGCATTCCTGGTATTCCGATTCGGGAACCGAATCCGCGACCACGCCGCAACCGGCCTGAGCGAATGCGACACCATCCTTCAACACGATGGTTCTGAGGGCGATGCAGGAGTCCAAATTCCCGTCGAACCCAAAATAGCCGATCGCTCCGGAATAAACCCCTCTTTTTCCCTTCTCGAATTCGTTGATCAGCTGCATGGCCCTTACCTTAGGGGCTCCGGATACCGTTCCGGCCGGGAATGTTGCCCGCATAACGTCGTCAGCATCAGATCCGGACTTCAACAGGCCCTCGATGTTGGAAACGATGTGCATGACATGGCTGTACCGCTCGATGGTCATGAAATCGCTGACCTTAATAGAGCCGAACTCGCAAATCCGCCCGACATCATTTCGGGCCAAATCGACCAGCATGAGGTGTTCGGCTCTCTCTTTTGGATCCTTTAATAGATCGGCCGCTAACTCCTGGTCTTCTTCGGGTGTGGCCCCTCTTCGCCGGGTACCAGCCAGCGGCCGGATCTCGACTTTCCGATCACGAAGCCGGACATGCACTTCTGGTGAACTGCCCACTAGGGAGAAATTCTCCCCGAGCCGCAGATAAAACATATACGGAGAGGGGTTCACGAAGCGCAGAGCGCGGTAGAGTGAGATGGGACTACCGCTATAGTTGGCTTGGAACCGCTGCGAAGGAACGATCTGAAACACGTCCCCTGCCCGGATATGTTCCTGACAACGCCGAACAATATCGCAGAAGTCCTCCTTGCTGGTGTTCGATTGCGGCGAAAGATTGGGTGCAACCTGGGCCGCGTTCATCAGCCGGGGATGGGTGGGGGATTCTAACCGCTCCACGATCTTGGCGATTTTGGCCCCGGCCTCCTCATAAGCGACCTCCGGACCTCTCTCATCAATGAAAGCCGGCGCAAAAATCTTCAGCCGCCGGTACCGATGATCGAATACCAGGAACGTGTCGGTAATTATAAATACCGAATCTGGAACATTCAGTTGGTCGGGCGGGGAGGGCGACACCGTTGTCTCGAAAAAGCGGACCACATCGTAGCCGATGTAGCCGACCGCTCCCCCAACGAACGGAGGTAGTCCCGGGTATTCGACAAACGAATACCGGCTCATGAGCTTCCGCAGCTCGGCTAACGGATCACTATCTGTCTCGAATTCTCGGACGGTCCCGTTCTCCTCGATGCGAATCTTGGAACCCCGGCTCTCGAAGTATACCCGGGGAGAACTCCCCAGGATCGAATACCGGCCGACGTGATCACTGGTTTCCGCCGACTCCAGCAAAAAAGAGCGCCGCCCGTCGTCGATCTTTTCCAGAACTCCAACCGGAGTTTCGTAATCGGCGACGAACTCGGTGTAAACAGGGACCAACTTCCCGCGCTCAGCAAGTTTGAGGAATGCTTCCCTGGGGGGATTGAGTGGAGCCGTGGTCATTCTTTATAAACCTCAGTCGGGTCAAAAACCTTCTCTTCTTTCGTTTCTTTGGGTTGCCCTTGCAAATCGAGCTCTTGAAAGAAACAGGACCGATAACCGGTGTGACAAGCGCCCGCCACTTGTTCAACCTCGAAAAGGAGTGTGTCCCGATCACAATCGGTAAACCAGCGCACAACCTTTTGTTTGTGGCCGCTCGTCTCTCCTTTGAGCCAAAGCTTTTGCCGGGACCGGCTCCAAAAGTGCATAAACCCGGTCTCCAAAGTCCTATCGAGGGAGTCTCTGTTCATCCAGCCCATCATCAGCACCCGGCCCGGGGCGTCTGCTTCGCGAACAATGGCTGGAATAAGCCCATCCTTAGAGTATCGAAAATCGAGGTTCATTTTATTCGAGAAGGGCAGCCACGGAAGTCCGAACGCCGCCAAATTTGGAGAAATTGTCCCTTACCTCAGGGCAACGACTAGCGCAAGAGTGGGGGAGGATTGCGTATGGGCGTGCCGGCGTATGGGCGTATCGGCGTGTGGGCGAAACGACTGGATGGGTGAGCAGGCTTTGGTGGGGCGAGGCTCCCGAACGACGATTGGCTTTCGCAGCGTTGGGATCTTTGCAAACCGGTTGGTGACCAACACCGATTGGCGTGCCGAGCCGCGCTCGACGGTAGCAAACCATGGGACCGGCTCGGCCCGTTATTCGGCCTGGCCACCCGAAGGGTCGGAAATCATCACGAGCGCTGCGAAGCCGACGTGAACGTTCGGGAGCCTCGCCCAACCTAATGAAAAATCTGCTTTTCATTAGAAAAACTAATGGACGGATGGAGCAGTCCATGAAAATAAAAAATGCGCGCGTAATACCAAGGTGTTGGTTGCTACGCGAGGCAAGCGTGGGTAAGAGTCAGAACAAGTATCGTGCTCAACCATCAATACACCAGGTACTCGCTTGCGATACGTGGCTCAGGACGAGGCTGGGTGCTCTTGGGTTTTACGGTCGCGGCATTTGTCGGGTTCCTTTCATTGGCGCCCGTTGCTCGGGCTCAGGATTCAACAATCCGGGCAATCCAAAACATTTTTGATCCACTATCGGCGCCAGCCGAGACGCTTTACTCAATCTCGCTATTGGTGCTGGCGGTTTGTGCCGGGATTTTTCTGATCGTGGGCGGACTGCTAACCTACGCGATTATCCGGTATCGGCGTCGGGGTCCGGAGGACGACCATGAAGAACCCCCGCAGGTTTACGGCAGCGCGGCGATTGAGCTCGCGTGGACGGTGCCGCCAATCTTGATCGTGGTGATGTTGGTTTTGGTCACCGCTCGGACGATTGGTGAAATCGAACATCATCAGATGCCGCCGGCAGCCGAACAAATTCGCGTCATAGGACACCGTTTCTGGTGGGAGATCCGTTATCCTAAACATGGCGTTGTGACGGCTAACGAAATTCATGTGCCGCTCAGTGACCGTAAAAATCGAGTGCCCACGGAAATGATTCTGGAGTCGGCCGACGTGATCCACGGATTTTGGGTACCCCAGTTAAATGGGAAAACCATGTTGGTTCCGAACTACCGAAATACGATGTGGATCGAGCCCTATTCCACGGGCATCTATTTGGGAAACTGCACTGTTCTCTGCGGGCAGCAACACGCCAACATGTTAATCCGGGTCATAGTGGATAAACCGGACGTCTATCAAAAATGGCTGGAGTCGCAGAAGCAGGCCCCGGCGCCTGATCCGCAAACTGCGGAGGGGCAAAAGCAGTTTATCGCGAATTCGTGCGGGACCTGCCACACCATTGACGGTCTGCGCGGAGCCAACGGCGTATTTGCTCCGGACTTAACGCATTTCGCCAGTCGCGCAACCCTTGGATCGGGGGTGGCGCCCAACGATGAACAGAATCTGCGAACCTGGGTAAAGGATCCGCAGACCCTAAAAGCCGGCTGTCTCATGCCGAACATGCAACTCTCAGATAAACAAGTTGACGCGATTGTGGCTTATCTCCGAACCCTCAAGTGACCCGTTATGGCCAACCCCACTTCCACACTCAAGGAAATAGGAACAGAACTGGCGCCGGCTCCTCCGGGCCAAGAACACGGTTCTCCGACGGCCTGGATTCAGGACCTGATTTTCACGGTAGATCATAAAAAACTGGGTTTCATGTACCTTGGATCGGGTTGGTTGTTTTTCATTGCCGGCGGGATCCTGGCTGTGCTGATTCGTACCCAAATAGCGGTACCGAACAATCACTTCCTGGACGGGGAAACCTTTAATGGCGTGATCACGATGCATGGCACCACGATGATCTTTTTCTTCGCGATGCTGATGGTGTTCGGGTTAATCAACTACATCGTGCCGCTCCAGATCGGCGCTAGGGACATGGCGTTTCCGCGTCTAAACGCGTTTTCATTTTGGGCGTCGTTTTTTGGAGGCGTCTTTCTTTTTACGAGTTACATCTTTGGTCCCGGTCTATATGGGACCGGTGCGGCCCCGGACGCCTCCTGGTTTGCGTTAGCCCCCCTGACTTCCCGGGCTTTTTCGCCAGGGAATAACATTGATTTTTGGTCGCTGGGGCTGCTGGTCAGCGGCGTTGGCAGTATCACGGGCGGCGTCAACATCATGGTCACAATCTTCTGCTATCGCACGAAGGGCATGACCCTTTACCGGATGCCGCTGTTCACCTGGTTGGCCCTGGTGACGATGTTTCTGGTGATCATGTTTATGCCGCCGCTATCCGCCGCCCAAATCATGTTGGTCCTGGAACGATTCTTCGGTGCGAAATTCTTCGAGGCTCAAGCCGGCGGGTCGCCCGTTTTATGGCAACACTTTTTCTGGATCTTCGGTCATCCGGAGGTCTACATCCTGGTATTACCCGCCTTTGGAGTTATTTCGGAAGTGATCCCGGTGTTTTCGCGAAAGCCGATTTTCGGCTACCCGATGATGGTGGCGGCGAGCGTAATGATTGGTTTTATCAGCGCGGGCGTATGGGCCCACCATATGTTCACGATCGGGATGGACTCTTTCAGTGTTACCTTCTTCGCTTTTGCCACTTTCGTCATTGCGATCCCAACTGGTATTAAGATCTTCAATTGGCTTGGGACCATGTTCGGCGGGAAAATACGGTTAGAAATTCCGATGCTTTTTTGCATCGCCTTTTTGTTCCAGTTTCTCATCGCCGGATTGACCGGCATCATGTTGGGATGCGCGCCCTTTGATTGGCAGCTCAACGATTCGTACTTTGTTATCGCTCACTTTCACTATGTCATTGTTGGTGGGATCGTTTTTGGGGTCTTTGCCGGCTTCTACTATTGGTTTCCTAAAGCGACAGGCCGAATGCTAGACAAGCGGTTAGGAATTTGGCATTTCTGGCTGTTCACCATCGGGTTCCATCTCACCTTCGATCCGCAGCACTTCTTAGGTTTTCTGGGTATGCCCCGCCGGATCTACACCTACCAGGAAGGGCGAGGCTGGGAGTTCCTCAATATGCTCTCCACCATCGGCGCGTTCATCCAAGCCGTCGGCGCGATCATCTTCATCGTGAACATGATCTATTCAGCTCGAAAGGGAAAGATTGCCGGGGACGACCCTTGGGATGCTTGGACGCTGGAGTGGATGACGTCGTCGCCGCCGCCCGACTACAATTTCGAACAGCTACCAGAAGTGCGCAGCCGGCGTCCACTCTGGGATTTAAAACACCCTGAAGATCCGGATTGGAAGTTTGAGTAACCATCAATTACCGAATTTGTGAGCACTGAACTATTAGCAACGGCCGAAACGGAGTGGCAATTACCGTCTCCACGAAAAGTCGGGTTAATCCTGGTGATCCTGACTGAGTCTGCGCTGTTCACTATCTTCGTGGTGGCGTACTTGTTTTACATTGGGAAGAGTTTGAATCCGCCCTATCCGAAGGAGGTCTTAGAGTTTCCTTGGCTGGGATCGTTCTTTCTGTTTTCCAGCAGTGGAACCGTGGTGGTTGCAGAGCAGCGGCTAAAAAAGGGGGACAAGACCGGCTTTCACCTTTGGTGGGGGATCACCGCGCTATTAGGCCTGGGATTTTTGATCTATACCGGCACCGAGTGGTACGGCCTGATCTATCACGATCATCTGACTCTAAGCACCAACCTGTTTGGCTCTACTTTTTATTCCCTGGTTGGCCTGCACGCGAGTCATGTGATCGTTGGTTTGATATTACTCACCCTGATCTTAGTGGCCAGTTTGACTGGTAACATCCAGGAACGCCACCACGAGCACATTGAGATGATCTCCTGGTACTGGCATTTCGTGGACGGGATCTGGGCCGTGGTTGTGACGGTAGTTTACATCATCGGGATGCAATAAATCGCCAATGGAAACCGAACATCATTCTGAGCATCAGAACGCCGAGGGCGTGGAACTACCGACCCCTACTGCTTGGCCGATGATCGCCGCGCTAGGGATCATGTTGATAGCGGGCGGATTCGTCACCAGCATTGTAGTTTCGATGGTTGGATTTCTTCTAGGACTTATTGGAGGGATCGGTTGGTTTCGTGCCCTATTCCCGTTACCGAGTCACGAATTTGTGCCGTTTGTGGAGCCGGCCAAACGACCAGCAGCGATCAAGGTCTCACCCCGCCGTATCAGTCACTTGTCATTAGGGATGGGGGGACACCGGGCCTACTACCCGCTCCGGGTTCACCGATATTCATCGGGGATCACTGGGGGATTAGCCGGCGGAGCCGCTATGGCGGTGTTAGCCATGCTCTATGGCCTGATATTTGAGCATAGCATCTGGTACCCGATTAACTTGTTAGCGGCTGCTGGGCTTCCGACGATGGAGACAGCGAACGTGGCGACGCTGAACGAGTTTCATTTATCTGCTTTTATCATTGCGGTACTGAGCCATGGAGTTTTGTCGATCCTGGTTGGGATGCTCTACACCGTACTTCTGCCGATGTTACCCGCGCGTTACGAATGGTTCTGGGGAGGGATTATTATTCCCCTGATTTGGACGGCGATGCTGTTTCCGATGTTCGATATCGTTAATCCAGCGTTAGCTATTCACGTGAATTGGTTCTGGTTTATTATCTGCCAGATTTCGTTTGGCCTCGTTGGTGGTTACGTAGTCTTCAAGTCACAAAAGGTCGAGACGATGCAAACCTGGTCGCTAGCGGCCCGCATGGGTGTGCACGCAATGGAAGCCGAAGAAGAGCAATGAACTTCTCCTGGCCAAGCATTTTGTTCTACGCCTGTTCAGCGGCCGGCCTCTTAACGGTTTCCGGGTGCGATCAACTGCCTGGTAAACCTAAGGAGAGCGATCGTTGGCAGCCGCCGGAAGCGGTCAAGGACTTTAAGACTCTCTTTGGCACCAACTGCAGCGCCTGTCATGGCGACGACGCGGCGATTGGGCCGGCCCTCTCCGTGCAGAATCCTCTTTTTTTAGCAGTGATCCCAAAAGACATACTGAGGAAGATCATCGCTGACGGAATCAAGGGAACTCCGATGCAGGGATTCGCCAAGGCCAACGGAGGTGATCTGACTGACGAGCAAATAGACATTTTAGCTAACAACCTGACTAGCAAAGCCGTTCAACAACCGAACTTGCCTGCCTATTCCGCCCCGCTGGGAGACGCCAACCACGGGTCAGAAGTGTACAATCAATATTGTGCGAACTGTCATGGTCAAGCTGGCCAGGGAGGAAAAGCCGGCTCGCTCGTTAACCCTGACTACCTGCATTTGGTTTCCGACCAATACTTACGAAGCGTCATCATTGCCGGCCGGCCCGAGCTAGGCATGCCGAACTACCAAGAATTTGTAAAAGACCATCCAATGTCGTCAGAAGAGATTGCGGATGTCGTCGCTTGGTTGGCTTCACATCGGCTAACCGCCGAGGAAGCCAATGCAGCTGTTTCACCAACCGCGAACGCTTCTTCTCAATAGACCATGGCTAGCGATCCAAACGAAGGTAGTGCACACGAAATTCCCAAGTACGATTGGAAGGAAACGCGGCGCGATTTCTTGCTGAAGCTGGGTATAGGTATTAACGCGGTCGCCGGCGCGCTCATTGCTATTCCAATCGTCGGTTACTTTATTTCTGCCATCGTTGAAAAGAAGTCGCCGACCTGGATATCACTTGGGTCTATCGACCAATTCCCTGAAGAATCCACCCGGATGGCGGTTTTTATTAACCCCTACCGCACGCAGGCGGATGGCAACACCGCTCATATCCCTTGCTGGGTAAAGCGGATGCAAGGTGAGAATTTCACGGTTTTTGCGGTCAATTGCACTCACCTCGGCTGTCCCGTCCGTTGGTTCGAGCAATCAAAGTTATTTCTCTGCCCTTGTCACGGAGGAGCCTACTATGAAGACGGCAGCCGCGCGGCGGGTCCGCCTCCCCGGGGTCTGTACGTCTACGAACACAAGGTAGAAAAAGGTGATTTGGTTATCAAAGCCGGCGTCCTGCCAACCCTGGCGGATCCTAATGCTTAGGTCATGTCTATGATGACGACGCTAAAAAATATCGCGCTTTGGTTCGAAAGCAGGTTGCATCTAGTCAAACTCTACGAGCAGACCGCCGGGCACCCAGTTCCCAAGAGCACAGGAAGCTGGTTTTATACTTTCGGCAGCATGACGCTGACCTGTTTTGTCATCCAGATTGTGACCGGCATCTTTCTGGCGATGGCCTACGTCCCGTCTGCCGCCGAGGCCTACCGTACCCTGGAACTGCTTAACTATACTTACCCGTTGGGCTGGGTTATGCGAGGCATGCATTACTGGGGCTCGACCATGATGGTCATCGTCATGATGTGCCACATGACTCAAGTATTCCTATGGGGCGCTTATAAGTATCCGCGTGAACTCACTTGGATAACCGGCTGTGTGCTGTTGGTTTTGACACTCGGCTTAGCGTTTAGCGGCCAAGTCATGCGGTTCGATGCCGACGCTTATTGGGGTGTCGGGATCGGCGCTGCGGTTGCCGGGCGCATCCCTTTTATTGGAGATCAGGTGGTCCACCTTTTGTTAGGTGGACCGATTCTCGGGACTGACGTTTTGTCCCGTTTCTTTTCTCTGCACGTTTTCATCCTGCCCGGTTCGCTGTTGGCGTTAGTCACTATGCATCTACGCCTGGTTCTCGGGAAAGGAATCAATGAGCAGCCTAAGCCGGGAGTGCTGGTAAAACGGGGGACATACGACCAGTATTATCACGGCATACTTAAGCGCGAAGGGATACCGTTCGCAGCCATCCTTAATAAGGATGTGGTCGCTAACGGGATTCTTCTTCTGGTGATCGTCGGACTCACCCTTTTTGTCGGACCAAAGGGTCCCGGCATTCCAGCGGATCCATCATTGGTTATTCCGGATGCGAAGCCGGATTATCCTTTTCTGTGGTTATTTGGTGCTGCGGCCTTATTGCCGAACGGCTCGGAGATTTTTCTTTTCTTCATCTTTCCTACCGTCGCGGCGCTTCTGTTATTCGGGCTTCCTTTCATCTCGAATGAAGGGGAAAAGCATTGGCGCCGGCGGCCAGTCGCTGTCGCCACTGTGATTCTGACTTTCCTGGGTGTCGGTATGTTGACCTACGAAGGGATGACCGGACCATGGTCACCACACATGGATGCCTGGAGCGGGTTGCCGATAAAGGCGGAGTACGTGAAGGGTCGCTCGCCGTTAGAACTTCAGGGGGCAGTCGTGTTTCAAGATAAGCAATGCCGGAACTGCCACGCTATCGCCGGCGAAGGAGGGCATCGCGGCCCGGATCTGACTCGGGTAGCAACGCGTCTGACCAATCCGCAATTGGTCCGGCAAGTGATCCAAGGCGGGGGTAACATGCCGGCTTTCGGCAGGAATTTGTCTCCGGAGCAGACACGGGCATTGGTTGCCTATCTCTGTTCGTTGCATCCGCCAAATGTGCCGCCAGCGCGAGAAGCGGTTGGGGTGCTGAAGCCCATCGGTGAAGCGCAGCCTACGCCAAGTGTCACGCCGGCGGGGGTTGCGGTGAGCAGTGAGAAGTGAGAGGTGAGAAGTGAGAGGTCGGCCGGTGATCGGAAACTGCGCGTCGAAGTAGTGCGCACTGAGTGTGACGCGGATGGGACCTATAGGACAAATGTGACTTATAGGTCCCATTCGTCCCATAAGTCCTATCCGCGTCATGCCCAGCATGGTGAGTTGGTCGATGGGTTATCCGTCGGCCCGAACCGCACTTCTCACTTCTCACTAATCACCTCTCACTAATCACTTAAGAATATGGAGGATGTCGCCGATGCTGTCTTTGGATCCTGGTCGATCCAATTCTGGCCGACGATTGGACTGATATTCCTCGCGCTGATTTATTTTCGTGGCTGGCTAAAGCTGCGGAAACAGGTTCCTCACCGGTTCGACGGATGGCGCCTCGCGTCGTTTCTCGGAGGCGTTGGCACTGTCTTTCTGGCACTGGATTCGCCACTGGATACCTTCTCGAATCTTCTGCTCCAGGTGCACATGATCCAGCACCTCCTGCTGATGATGATCGCACCGCCACTTTTTTTGCTGGCGAACCCGTTTTTGCCGCTATTAATCGGGCTTCCGCGTCCGGTTGTTCGCGAGTGGATTCGTCCGTTTCTGCTCTGGACGGCATGCAAGAAGTTGGGGCGATGGTTAACCCACCCGAAGGTCACATGGATCCTCTTTGTGGTGATGACTTTGGGCTGGCATGCTCCTCCGCTGTATGAGCTGACTTTACGCTCACCAACCTGGCACATGGTTGAGCACGCCTGTTTCCTGGGATCGGGTGTCCTCTTTTGGTGGCCTGTGGTTCTGCCTTGGCCCAGCCGTCCGCAATGGCCGGAATGGGCCGTCATCCCGTACCTTCTACTTGCCGACGTTGCAAACACTGTTTTGTCAGCTTTCTTGACTCTTTCCGATCGGGTCCTCTATCCGACTTACAGCCTCGTTCCTCAGTTCCCGGGCATGAACCCACTAAGCGATCAGCATGCCGCTGGCGCGATCATGTGGGTGCCGGGCTCCATCATTTATCTCATCCCTGCCGGCATCCTGGCGATGCGATTTCTTTCTCCAAGGCGCCAGATCCCCAGGCGGCTAACTCCGGTCGGAAATCTGGCGCTAACGTCCAGCGGACGCGGGACGAAGCCGATCCTTGGTGCAAGCAGAGCGGCGTCATCTAAGACCAAAGGAGTTGATCTCCTCGCATTGCGTTGGGTAGGGCGATTGATCCGGTCGCTCGCATTTCGACGGGTTCTTCAGTGCGTTCTTTTTGGCTTAGCCATATTCATTGTGGTCGACGGACTCTTTGGGCCGCAGATCGGTCCAATGAATCTGGCCGGGACATTACCCTGGACGCATTGGCGAGGCCTTAGCGTCTTAGCTCTGCTCGTGATCGGGAACTTCTTTTGTTTTGCTTGTCCATTCACCTTTGCTCGCGATCTTGCCCGGCGCATCCTGCCGGGGAACCGGCAATGGCCAAGATGGCTACGCACGAAGTGGATCTCGGTTGCATTGCTCGGCATTTACCTCTGGTCTTACGAAGCCTTTAGCTTGTGGAATAGTCCATGGCTCACGGCTTGGGTCATCATCGGATATTTTGTGGCGGCCATCGTTGTGGATGGATTTTTCCGCGGCGCCAGTTTCTGCAAATACGTCTGTCCGATTGGCCAATTTCACTTTGTGCAGTCGCTGGTTTCACCGTTCGAAGTGAAGACGCGCGATGTGGATGTCTGTCGCAGCTGTAAGTCGTTTGATTGCATTAAAGGAAATGAGCAACAACGCGGCTGCGAATTACGGCTGTTTCAACCAAAGAAAGAAAGCAATTTAGATTGTACCTTCTGCCTGGATTGCGTGCGCGCATGTCCGCATGACAATATCGGGATCATCGCAGTAACACCAGGCCGTACGTTAGTCCGGGACCAGTTTCGTTCATCAATTGGCCGGTTTGCTCAAAGAACCGATTTGGCGGTTCTGGTACTGGTTCTCGTTTTTGGCGCGTTCCTCAACGCTGCTTCGATGACTTTACCGGTCGAAAACGCCCTGAGCTTTTCTCGTCTGACGCTCGATCTGATTCCGCGCCCGGTTATTCTTTTCATCTTCTTCGCCCTGGCGCTCGGATTATTGCCGTTGGTCGCTGTCACCGGTTGCGCATTCGTCAGCCGGCGGTTCGGCGCTATCACTACATCTTGGCGGGCAATCACATGCCGGTTTGCCATGACCTTCGCGCCGCTGGGTTGCGCCATGTGGTTAGCCCATTTTGGGTTTCATCTTTTCACTGCTCTACTGACGCCGATTCCAGTCATTCGACGGGTTTTTCTAGACCTTCATATCGCTACAACCGGCTCGCCGTGGTGGAGTCTGCGCATGCCCGCGATCCCGCAGTTGCTGGATTTTCAATGCCTGGCATTGGATCTCGGGCTACTGGCTAGTTTGTATTTTGCCTGGAAAGTTTCGCGCGCCTTAGTGGCAGCGAACCGAAAAGCGCTGGGTGCTTTTTTGCCCTGGGGCGTTCTACTTACTTCGCTTTATCTCTGCGGGATTTGGATCGTCTTTCAGCCGATGGAAATGCGGGGAATGCTGCATTGAATGACAAATGGCAAATGACGGATGACAAATTCGTTCGGCTCTGCCGAAACAGATTGCTCTTCGAAATGGACTCCCAAGACACGGAACGCGGTGCTTCGTGCGGACCGCTGAATTGGTCATCTGTCATCTGTCATTTGTCATTTGTCATTCTTTTGATCTCGCTGTGTTTGGCGGGTAATGCGTTCGGGGATGGGGGCTCGGTGCAGCTGCATTCGGTGAGCGGTCCGTTCGAGATCACGCTTTTTACTGAACCGCCTTTGCCAAGAGCGGGTCAGATCGATTTTAGTGTTTTGATCCAAGACGCGAAGAGCGGGCAGCCAGTGATGGATGCGACGGTGATGTTAGCGCTTACGCCGGCGCGGGTTCATCAAAATTCGCAACCGGCCTGGTATCCGCCCAGTTGCGTGGTCAGTCAGCCGGCGAATTTAGCAGCCGTGCCGCTTCTCCATTCCGGAGCATCGAATCGTCTGCTTTACGGTGCACTCGTAGAAATACCGGCTGCCGGAGTTTGGCAGGCGCGAGCTTCGGTTCAACGGGGTGATGAACATGCGAGCGTTGAGGGAAACGTGGATGTGGCCGATCCCTTCCCGCCAGTCGCTAATTATTGGCCCTTGTTTCTTTTTCCGGTTGTGGCCATCGGACTTTATGTTTTGCGTGGGCACATACTTGGTGGGGCGAGGCTCCCGAATGGCTGAGAAAATCGACAGGGCAAATCGGCTTCGTATAGATACCGTGAACAGCACCGATTCGCTGCCGAGCCGATCCCAGCGCCTGGCATCGCGAAGAAGGTGGCAAACCCTGGGCTCGGCTCGGCAGGTAAGTCGGTGCTGCTTACGATGTCTTCAGGAAGCCGATTTGCCTTGTTCGATTTTATCGGCCATTCCGGAGCCTCGCCCCACCAAATCAGGCAGCCGCCGTTGACGTCGTTGGGCAGGTTCCATACTGTGCCGCGTGTTTAATTGACCTGCGCCTTGAGCGCTGATGTGTCTTAAAGCTTGTGAAAGTATTTCGTTTTATTTTTATCGCACTTGTCGGCGTCGTTTTGATTCTGGGGGCGGCCTGGTTTGGAGGATCTTTCTTTCTCGGCAGCAATATCTTCCGGCACTGGATCAATGGCAGTGTCAATCGAGCTCTCCAAACCGGCGGGACCTTGGCTCCGATCAGCGCTACCGGGGGCGCTCTTTATTCGGCCAATTATTCGGGCAAGGGTAAATCAAAAACCCATGTCGCTTCTGTCCAAGCAAAAGATCTTTCCGCTCGACCAAATTGGCCGAGGCTTCTTTCGGGTGTCTGCGATTTCAACGATGTCCTGATTAAAAACATTGATCTGGTAATTGGAACTCCGGCCCCTGATACGCCGAATAGCAAAACGCCGGAGCACCATTCGTTCGGCATTAAGTTGCCCAGCTTTCTCCGGCCGAAATTCGACGTGCATCGAGTGTCGGTAAATCAAATCAACCTGCGTTGGTCCGCGGGCGACAAACCAGCCGAAATCACAGGCATGCAGGCTGCGGCGGTCCATCAGGGAGATAAACAATGGGATTTCTCCGCTAACGGAGGGACGCTGAATTCCAGCGGCTGGCCTGCTTTCCAAGTCGATCAGGCAGCGGGTTCCTATCAGTCAGCGGCAATCACCCTGACACAAGCAAAACTAGTCGTTCCGACCGGCGGCTCAATCGCGGTGAATGGATCGGTCGATTTACAGGGAAGGCGCCCATACAAGTTCCACGGCGATCTGGCCGGACTTTCGATGAGCGACTTTCCGCCAACGAAGTGGCATCTCCAAGGACTCGCTTCAGGGAGCCTGGATTTCACTGGGGACCTGGCAGATTCAGACTCCGGTCGAATTGTGGGGGCCGTACATCTAGACAAAGCCAAGTTGGATTGGTCGCTCTTATTCGGAAAAGTGCGCAGCTTGGTAAAGCAGATAGGACTGAACGATTGGCAGCTCGACAGCGTTGATGTGCAGATCAACGGCCATGGTCAACATTTAGAATTTTCGAATTTATCGGTGAAATACCAAGATCTCTTAAGGGTTGAAGGAGGTGGTACAATCGACGGAGACCAGATCAAAGCCAATCTGACGATTGGCCTATCATCTAGTCTTCTGGGTTGGTTACCTGGGGTTCAGCAGAAAGTTTTTACCGAGCAGCGAGACGGCCTGTGTTGGGCTCAAATGCAGGTCGCCGGTCCTTTGAATGATCCGAAAGAGGATCTTTCCAAGCGGATCTCTGATGCACTCTCTCAAGGGATGTCTAATCAGCTAAAGAGCCAGGCCAAAAGCTTGCTGGATCTGCTCGGGCGCTAAAAGCATGGGTACTACTACGCCGATCTACCGGCCCAACGTCGCTGCGATCATACGGCGTTCCGACCATAAGATCCTGGTAGGAGAGCGGTCGGACCGGCCCGGATCGTGGCAATTCCCGCAAGGCGGCATCAAGCCGCGAGAGACTCCTGAACAAGCGCTCGAACGAGAGCTACTCGAGGAAGTAGGCCTTTCCGGTGGATCTTATCGTATCATCGAGCGCAAGGGACCTTACCGTTATCTGTTTGGCGAGGGCAGGACCAAGGAGGGGTTTCACGGCCAAGAACAGATTTATTTTCTAGTCGAACTATTGGCGGGTTATCGACCTAAACATGAAACCAGCGATCCCGAGTTTCGTGCACTCCGTTGGATCGTCCCATCGGAATTCAATATCCAATGGGTGCCTCCCTTTAAGCGCGAGGTTTACCGGCAGGTGCTTGGCGTTTTCTTTGGCGTTGAAACGCTGGCCGGCGAAGGGAGCGACGGAGTAGTGGAGTAATCGAGTGCTGGAGTAATGGAGTGCTGGAGTGCCGGAGTAATGCCTCTAGAATTGCCGCGGATCGAGTTGGGTTGCGGAGCCGATAGCCACGACGCCTCATTCCACCACTCCATTACTCCACTGCTCCGTTACTCCATCACTCTGTTGGGCAGCCGTTGTGAGATTTTTTTGATGAGGTGACCACTTTCCTTTTGACTATGCGCTCTAATTCCGGCATCACCATGACGTATGCTGACCTTGGGAATGTTCCTCTTTTTGGGCTCTGCTCTCTTGGGCTGTGTATGGTGGGTGTGCATCAAGGACGACCCCGATCGCACGCGGTGATCCGAACTAACTAACGACGCTTATCTGTTTATACTGGCTATACCAATCGCGAAAGGCGGTGTCCCCCCTCAAACAAAAAATTCTCTACCGCCAGCCTGTCGCAAAATTGCTCCGTAAGAGCCAGATCCTTATAGCTCCAGACGAAAAACTGGACGAGGGAACCGCCTATCCGTAACGCCGAAGCAGGGGGCCCAGAGCCGTCGCATGAGTCTTGGCCCTTTTGCCGATGGTACTTGCTAATTAGTCGGCTTTCGGAGAACATCGTGTTGCAATGAAATCCATCGGCTGGTCCCGGTTCAGTTGGGACCCGAAAGATCTGCCTGAGACCAGCCGGTACATCATAACTGAGACCTACAGCCTCCGGACGGCGAGCCGGCAGGAGAAGTCACTCATTCACCAGGTCATTAAGAGCTGCTTCGCTCAGGAAGCCTGTTGGAACGTTGTGGCCTCAAAGCTAATGCCGCGGCTGCAACAGGAAGTAGAGGACAAATTCGCTCACCATCGCGAAGGCGATTGTTTGGTGATTACGCACGGGAATCGAGTCATTGCTGCCTCGATCGTTGATACCAGTGCCGGTAGCGATAATCACTTGATAACCGGCCCCTGTATCACTGTGGAATACCGGAGCCGCGGCTTTGGTGCGCTGCTGCTGAAGGAATCATTATTGCTAGCAGCACAGGGTGGCGCCGAAGTTCTATTCGGCCTTACCCGTGCGAATAGTCCGGCTGCAAGATTTGTGTATCCGAAGTTCGGTGGGGTGGCCGTTCCATACGAGTTCGACCTTGGCCAATCCAGCCTCAGTCACTGGACCGTTGGTTGAAGCGTGGTAGGGCGAGGCTCCGGAATAGCCAAACCGGAATCGCAGGGCAAAATGACGATTCGCTGGTATATCGAACGCACCGTCTAGGAGCTGCCGAGCCGTGCGTCGCGCAACCCACGGCTCGGCAGTTTTCATGTGTTGCATCTCATATAGCAGCGGAGTTCGCCTTTCCCTTGCGATTCCTGTTTGGCTATTCCGGAGCCTCGCCCTACCAACCCCACTTGCAACCCGCTCCGATCTGCCGATCGTGGATACGTTACCTCTATGGCACGTTTTCCGATTCGGACGACGTTACGCGACATCGCTCAACGAGCTGGCTGCCATTATTCGACGGTCTCGCTTGCTTTACGCGAACATCCACGGATTCCGGAAGGGACCCGGTTGCGGATCCAAGAGATCGCTCATCAACTCGGCTATCAGCCAGATGCGATGTTAGCTGCGTTATGCGCCTATCGAGAAAAAAAACGAGTCTCTGAACGGCGCGGTGTCATTGCCTGGTTGACGAACCACGCCGCGGAACGGGACTGGCGAAACTCGGCCTGCAATCGCGATTATTTTGAAGGCGCCGCTGCCCGCGCTGCAGAACGTGGCTACCGTGTGGAATGCTTTTGGCTCGCGGCACCGGGTATGACTGGAGCCCGAATGAGCGAGATACTTTGGACCCGCAATATCCAAGGACTTCTAGTACCGCCGCAAGAAGGACTCTGTTCGATCGATATTGCCTGGCACAGATTCGCCGCAGTGACCTTCGGCTACACACTGATCGAGCCGAAGTTGCACCTCGTTTCGAACCATGAATACCGGACGATGGGGAAGCTCTTTTCAGAGCTGCAGCAGCGTGGCTATCTACGTCTTGGCTTGGTGAACCGGCGGGATCACGATGAACGGGTGGATCACAACTGGCTGGCGGCTTATTTAGTGGAACAGAATCAGCTTCATCGTAAGAACCGTTTGCCGCCCCTGATCGTGGACCAATGGGACGATGAATCCTTTCTCGCTTGGTTCACGGCCTATCGACCGGACGCTATCGTGACTCGGTTGCCAGAGGTTTTGGTCTCATTGCGAAAAGCCGGCTATCGGGTTCCAGCCGATATCGGCGTTGCCTTTCATTCACTTGATGAAGGGCGTAAGGGCTTTTCGGGGATGAAGAAAAACTCGTTTCAGATCGGGGTGATGGCGGTTGACCTGCTGGTTGATATGCTGCATCGGAACGAACGCGGTATTCCAGCTATCCCGTATCGGCTCATGGTTGAGGGTACCTGGTGTGAGGGGAAGACCTTGCTGACCGGGACTCGCCTGAAGCTAGTTCCGAATGACAAATAACAAAGCTTCGAGCAAGTTAGCGCGGTCAACAGTTTGACTAAGAGCGCCCGTTGCCGTTTCAACCCGCGCTACTACTCTGGATCTGCAGGATACCGCGTTTTAGCTGTCGACAACCCGCAAGTGACTCCCCCAGGAATGAATAGCCTTAGCTTGGAAAACATAGAAAGTTCCCTCCGCACGGTTGCAAAAATATCACTCGATAACGAAAAATTTTTTTGCGACTTAGATGGCGAAATGGGTGACGCCGATTTCGGCAAGACCCTGGCGGATGGGTTTCGTGCCGTGCTGCGCCAACTCGATGGCGACATCGATCGTTCGTCGATAGGGACATTCTTAATGAAAGTGGGTTCGGCTTTTGCGGGAAGTGCGGGTGGTACCACCGGACCGATGTGGGGAACCGCTTTTCTTCGAGCCGGTATCAATTCCAAAGAGAAACAAACGATCAATTTGAGTGACCTCGTGGTAATGGGTCGGGCTGCAATCGCCGGCATGCAGGCGCGAGGCAAGGCATCGCAAGGCGACAAGACCTTGTTGGATGCGCTGATCCCGGCCGTTGACAAATTGGAGGAATACTCGCATGCGGCGCCCGGTGATTTGGTGCCCGCTTTCCGGGCCGCGGCTGCGGCTGCAGAAGATGCCATCGAGGGTACGCGCAATTGGACGGCGAAGCGGGGACGGCAATCCTATGCCGGCGACCGGACTATAGGAACTCTGGATCCTGGCATCGTCGCGGTGGCGATGATGCTGCGAGCCGTTGCTATCGAACTTGGCACCGAGCCCGCCCACTAAAATTCTCGTCCACATCACAACCCCCCAACCCAAAAAAGTCGCGACCAAATGAATAAATTCATGAATGCCCCGGAGAATTTCGTTGCCGAAATGCTCGAGGGGATCGCATTAGCCAATCCTGACAAGTTGAAGTACCAACCAAAATTCAATTGTATCTATAGAGCAGATCGGCCCAACGATAACTTCGTATCCGTGATTCAGGGCTCAGGCAGCGGTCATGAACCGGCGCACGTGATGGCGGTAGGCCCAGGTATGCTGGATGCCGCTTGTCCCGGAAATGTGTTTGCCGCTCCGCCAATGGAGTATGTGCTCGAATGCACCCGCCTCATGAACTCCAAGAAAGGCGTTCTGCATCTGATCAACAATTACACGGGTGATCGGGCGGCTTGGGAAATGGCGCGTGAGCTAGCCGAGGCGGAAGACCTCAAGATCGGGGTGGTACTAGTCAATGACGACGTAGCCGTGATGGATAGCACCTGGACGGTCGGCCGGCGCGGGGTAGCGGGGAATTTCTTTGTCATCAAAGCTTGCGGTGCAGCTGCAGCCAAGGGAGCCGAACTCGCGGATCTGGTTAAATTAGGGGAGAAAGTAGTCAGCGTGGTTCGAACGATGGGGGTAGCGATTACCGGGTGCACTCCGCCTGGTAAAGACAAACCGATCTTCGAACTGGCTGACGGCGAGATGGAGATGGGGGTTGGTATCCACGGCGAAAAAGGCCGGCGTCGCGCTGCACTGCCGAACGCTGATGCGGTAGTTGATGAGCTTTTCGACGCCGTATCGAAGGATATTCCTTACCAGCGAGGAGACGAGGTTGCCCTCATGATAAATGGCCTGGGGGGAACTCCACCCAGCGAGCTGTATCTATTATACCGTCGAGCCGCGCAGCGTTGCGCAGATGCCGGATACAATATCGCGCGAAACTACGTAGGAAATTATTGCACATCCTTAGAGATGGCCGGGTTTTCTCTCACCTTGTTGCGCTTGGACGACGAGCTTAAGCAACTCTTGGATGCTCCAGCCGAAATCGCCGTGAGGATCTTTTAGTTCAACAAAACCCAGGGGCTTGGAGCTAGAATCTAGGAGCTAGGAGGTGCAGCTGGAACCGCTGTCAGCGAATGATATGACCAATGCGAGCTATGCTGCACATGTGTTTTTCGGGTTACTCGGGGGTACTCGTTGAAGGCCATGTCCTCCTAGCTCCTAGCTCCTTTCAACTTATGGCTGTCGTCTCGCTTAAAGAAATCTTAGGGCCTGCTTTTGAAAAACGGTACGGGGTTGGGGCGTTTAACATCGTGGATGATCTGACCATGATGGCGGTTCTAGACGCAGCGGTTGAGACCAGCTCACCCGTTATTATCCAGGTCTCGGTGAAGACGGTTAAATTCTGGGGAGCGCGATTAATTCGAGAGGCGTTCACGGAACTAGCCTCTCAACGCCCCATTCCAGCTACTCTCCATCTCGATCACTGTCCGGACGTTGCAATGATCAAAACCTGTCTGAAAGCCGGCTGGAATTCAGCCCTCTTTGACGCCTCTAATCTTACCTACGAAGAGAATTTGCGTCAGACGAAGGAGGTGGTCGGTTTCGCCAAGAAGCTAGGGGCAGGGGTTGAAGGCGAGCTGGAAGCGGTGAAAGGCGTTGAAGACGGCGTTGGCGGCGATCTGGAGGGCGAGTTGGTTCCGATCGATAAATGCATCGAGTTCATCGAAGCAACCGGGATCGATTGTTTCGCTCCCGCCATTGGCACGGCCCACGGCATGTATTCGACGAAACCGGTGATTAACTTCGATCGAGTCAAAGAGATCACGACCCGAAAGTCTGTTCCCATCGTTTTACACGGTGGCACCGGGCTATCGGACGATACCTTTCACCGGCTAATACAGAACGGTTGCGCGAAAGTGAACATTTCTACCAAGCTAAAGATGCAGTTCGCCGACGGATTTCGGAGTTATCTCGAAGGTAAGCCGAAAGAATACGATCCTCTCAAATTGCTGAAATCCGTTCATGAAGGCGTTAAGAGCATGGCCGCTGGGTTCATGAATATCTTCGGGAGCGCCGGACAAGCGTGACGATCCAAGATGGCAGATGACAGATTACAAATGACAAATACCGAGCCTTCCTCGAGGTACGCGTAAAGAGCGAGTCATTTGGCATCTGTCATTTGTGATCTGTCATTCTAAATGTATGAGGGCGCTGATTTTTGATTGTGACGGAGTGCTCGCCGACACCGAGCGTCATGGCCACCTGGTTGCGTTCAATCGTATGTGGGAAAAGGCGGGGGTTCCCTGGCGCTGGCATGAGGAACAATATGCTGAAAAGTTAAAGATTGGCGGCGGCAAAGAGCGCATGCGGGCGCTATTCAGTGAGCCGGCATTTCAGGCGGTCTACCGAGTCCCGAAAGATGAGGCGGCCCAGAAAGAACTCTTGGCCCAGTGGCATGGGCAAAAGACCGCACTTTATCAGGAGATCATTGCTTCAGGAAGCGTTCCCGGGCGGACGGGAGTCAAACGCCTAGCGGAGGAGGCATTGGCTGCGGGCTGGTCGCTGGCGGTAGCATCAACCTCGGCGAAACCTTCAGTTGAAGCAGTACTTCGGTTCACTGTTGGCGATACTGTGGCCTCGCAGTTCAAAGTCTTTGCCGGGGATATTGTCCCAAAGAAAAAGCCGGCTCCGGATATCTATCAGTATGCGTTACGCGAAGTGGGCGTTCCGGCAGATGGCAGTATAGCGATCGAAGACTCACGTAACGGTTTGTTGGCCGCCGCCGCCGCCGGTATTCGAACCGTGATCACCACAAGTTATTTTACTTGTACTGAGAACTTCGACGAGGCGGTGTTAGTGCTCGATTCGTTGGGTGAGCCCGAAGGGAAACCTTGTACGGTTCTGGCGAACCGGACTGGGCGCCGGGTCGGGCCGTTTCTGAAAGCCAGCGATCTGGACGCGATCATTGGGTGACGGTAGGGCGCTTTGCGAAGTCGGGTTTTCGCCCTACCGGAGCCTACCGCCGTTTCACCTTGGCCAACACTTTGTTAAACAGCGCCCAAGCCTCCGGTACCCGGAACGCGAGTGTTCCGCATAGGTAGAGCGCCCCGTACCAGGGCAACAAAACGATTCCCGCTACAAGCGGGTGTCCGGTGAAGAAATGTTTTAAGGGAAAGACGATAGCAGCCGCTAACAGCGCCGAGGCCCATAGACGAGTGGCTAAGCCGGGCGGTAAGGAGAAATGATCTACCCTTTTTCTGAGAGTGTGGCGCAACAACAAGAACTCGATCCAACCGGCGATACCCGCGGAGGCAGTGAGGCCCGCTAGCCCGAGCTTGGGATCGAGATGCAACAACTTCGGCAGAGGAAACGCAAAAAGGTAGCCGAGAATAACCGTGAGCACGACTCGTACAGTCGCGAACTTCAGAGGTGTTCGCGTATCGCGCAGGGCGTAAAAGGTTGAAGAACAAAGCCGGCCGAAGGTCGACGCCAGCAAGCCAACGCCGGAGCCGGCCAGCAACGCCCAGAGATAAAGGACATCCTGATGCGTGAAGAGGCCAGTCTGATAGATCACCGCTCCAATGGTGTCACCCAAAGCCAAGAAAGCGGCGGAAGAAGGGATCACAAAAAACGCCATCCGGCGCAGGGCAGCGTTTAACCGTTCCGCTAGCGTGCGGCGCAAGTCCTGTTCATCGCTGCCAATAGCGCGAGACATTGCGGGAAGCTCGGCGGCGGAAATCGACATCCCGAATAGGCTGATCGGCAACAACGCGATGGTTTGTCCGTTCGTTAAAAGAGCAACCGACCCTGAAGGCAGAAGGCTGGCCAGAAGGTTGTCGATATAAGCGCTGAGCTGCACAACCCCGCGGCTGATAAACACCGGCCCGAAGCTAGTAAAAACAGTACGGACTTGTTGAGAAGCAAGGTCTAGGGAGAAACGAATCCGGCGAGTAACCCGGAAGACCGTGGGTAATTGGACCCCGAGCTGCCCGAAGCAACCTGCGACCGAACCCCAGGCGACCCAAATCGTGAGCTGAGACAGGGTAGGGACGTCGTGGAAGATCAGGAGCGCCGCAATGATCATGACGTTCCAAACAACCGGCGCCGTGTACGACAGAAAAAAATGACCGTGACTATTTAGAATCCCCAGGCACCAGGCGGACAGGACTAGGGCGCCAATCCCAGGAAACATGATGCGAACCAGGGTGACGGTAAGCTCTCTTTTCGCACCGACAAAACCGGGAGCGATGGCTTCGATCAGGAATGGCGCCAAAAGGATCCCGAGTAGAACCAAAGTCGAGGTCAGCAGCGCGAGGATAGACCCAATGACACTCGCAACTTGATCCGCCTCTTTCTCATCTTTCGCGCCGAGCAGGCGGGCGTAAACCGGGATGAACGATGCCGATAACACCCCTTCACCGAAAAGATTCTGCAGAAAGTTAGGGATCCGCAACGCTGCGTTAAAGGCATCCGCGGCGTCGGAAATACCCAGGTAGTGGGCAAGCGCGCGCCCGCGGACGAGACCAAGAATCCGGCTGAGCAAGATTCCCGTGGCAATGAGCACTGCCGGCCGTCCGGAAGGCCTTTCGGTCTTCGCGGCATCTACGGACATATTTGGACCGTAACGGGATATCGGCGTGTGGGCGTATTGGCGTACACGCTCCCGACATAAGGGAGGAGTTCAAGGAGTTCAAGGAGCGCTTGGAGGGGAGCCGCTTTGGGACCTGCCTCCACGACCCGCAAAACTTGTTCCGCAAAGCGCCGAAACCGGAGACCGTGAAAGCAGGCGGCTCCCGCGAATTACCCAGGGTTGTGCTTTTCAGGCGTGTGCTCTGCTCAGGCCCGATGAGTTGCAGGTGCGCCACCGAGGTGCCAAACGTTGGGTTATTCCCGGGAGCCGCCTGTTTACTGTATTTTGCGACTTCACCCACGCAGCCAGAAATTTTGCCAGGGCGGCAGGTCCACGGGCCAAAGCGGCTCCCCTCCAATCAGGGGCAGGCGCTAGGTTCGGGTGGGCGCTCTTTTCTTTTTCGAAAAACCATGAAGGCGGTTGTGCCGCCGCCCGAGACTAGCGCAACCAGCGCTATAACCCATCTCAGTCCAAAGACGGCTAAGAATGGCGGTCCGAACACGGCGAAAAGGCTGAATATAAGCAGGAGCCATCCCAGTGCTCCAATCATGGTTACCACCAAGAAGCGCCTCGTCGGGTACCTCATCAGACCGGATACTACTAAGAGGGCGGTTCGCGTTCCCAGAACCAGCCGGCTAAAAATGAGCGCGAACCCGCCAAACCTGGTGAACCATCTCGAGGCTGACTCGACTTTTTCCCGAGAGACGAGGCTGCGGCCCCACCGTGAGTCGAGCGCCCTGGCGCCCCCGGTCTTTACCAGTAAATAAATGGTAAAATCGCTACTCCACATCCCGAGGAAACAAGCGAGGAAAGCTTGCCAGGCAGGGACTACTCCATTTAGAGCTAGCAAAGCGCCACTAACGACCGCCGAATCTTCCTGCAACATGACTGTAAAGAACAATCCGGTGAGGATGGCGATACTAGCGGGTTCGTGCATTTTAAAAAGCGGCGGCGAAATTAAAGTTGAATTCAAATCAAAAACGAGGGATGCCAAGATCCAGAAAAAAGACCGACCATCCTGAAATCCGACCTTCTATAACGCCCCGATCTTCATCCAAGTAAAGAAAACACCTCATGATGTGCTCAAAAAGCAAAGCCCAATTGGTACTGGTCGCCTTCGCCGGTCTCGCCCTTTTCCCTTACCTACCGAAAGCGATGGCGGGGAGCGCCACGATCTCTGAATCCCCGAGTAAAGCCGTCGTCACTGGGCCAACTCAGAACGAGGATTTCATCACCGGCGGGCAATGGGACGTGATTGTTGCTGATGGATTTTACAGCATGGCAGCGTGGCCGAGAATACGTCACCCCCTCTATAGCTTCAATGAGACTGACCTGCAGCTAGGTTATATGTTTCCGGTGTGGGGCAACTACTTTTACCGGGGCAATTTTGAAGGACTTGCGCATCTCTTTCTTTGGGAATCAACCCGCGAGCATTCGGGGATTCTTGGCGGCGGCGCGCTGGATGTGCACTATAACTTCATTCAGCCGGGCTGGCGGCTGGTTCCTTACATCGGCGCCAGCTTAGGAATTAGTGGAAACGATCTTTACGTTCAGCAGAGTCAGAATATCATCGGCGGACCGTTTGAATTCACCCTACAGGGGAAAGTGGGCGCCCGCTACTTCATGAATAAGAATTGGGGTTTTCTGATTGAGGGCGGATACCAGCATGTTTCCAACGACGACATCTATCGCCGCAACGTTGGTGTCAATCAGACCGGCGGTCGGTTTGGGATTTTTTGTACTTTCTAGGCGCTGGGACGGTGTAGCAGAGAGGGGTATTGCGCACGTGGGGCCAGCCACGGATAGGACTTATGGGACCTATAGGACCTATGGGACTGGCGTATATGCGCCCTCCTAGCTCCTAGATTCTAGCTCCTCTTTCCTGTGCTGTAGCAGCGCGCGATTGCGGCGAGCGATAACGGCGGCGGCTCGTTCTTCCGGCCAGGGATAGAAACCTTCGCCGGAACGTAGTCCGGTCTTACCGGCTGCGACTTTTTCTTTCATCAATTGGAGGACGTCTTCGTCTTTTGCCAGCAACGGCATTAGATAGCTCGCAATGGTAAAGAACGTATCCAGTCCGCCGAGGTCCGCTGTTTCAATCGGGCCGACCACCGAATAACGCGGTCCGAGCGAGGCCTTCATAGCGGTATCAACGGCTTCCGGGGTCGCTGCCCCAGAGCGGACGATGGCGAGAGCCTCGCGCAGTACTGCGTACTGAAGGCGATTGCCGATAAAGCCCGGGATTTCCTTTGCCACCAATACCGGATCAGTCTTAACCGCGCGGAGAAATTCTAGGACCTTCTCGGTTACCTCTGGTTTGGTCGCCGGATTCGGTACGACCTCGACCAACGGGATCGCATGGGGCGGGTTCCAGAAATGAACCACGAGAAATCGTTCAGGATGGCGGAAGGGCCGGCAAAGCCCGGAAGGAAGCAGACCCGATGTGTTGCTGCCGATGATCGTGGAGGTAGAAACGATTTGTTCTAGCACGATGTACAATGCGTGTTTGGCTTCCAGATTTTCATAAATCGCTTCCAGGATCAGCTCGCTTTCTTTGCATGCCTCCAACTCAGGCGTGCAAACAACTCTTGCGGCGACAGTTTCCGGATTTTCGTCGATTAGCTCGGCCGATAAAAGTTCAGCGGCGATCCCGCGAACCCTGCCTCGGGATTCGTCCAGCCGCCGCTGATCAGTGTCGATCAGAGTGACCTTCACTTTGGCCGCCGCGAACACCGCCGCGATGCCCGTGCCCATCAGGCCTGAGCCGATAACCGAAGCCGTTGAAAAGACTGGACTGGAAGACTGTGACATAGCCGAGGTTTGACTGAAAAATCTCACGCAAAGACGCAAAGACGCAAAGAAAAGAGAGTGAAAGGTGAAACGTAACGTGCAGCCGCGTTAGCGAGTATGGGTGGGCGCTCCGCTCCGCACCTTATCACAGGACGCACTAGTTCCCGAAGGTGATACGCGATTACGTTTTGGGTGTCTTTGAGATCTTCTGTGAAAATCTTCTCCGTTTTGACTTTGCGCCTTTGCGTCTTTGCGTGAGATTTTTCTTTGCCTTTTTGGTTCCGGCTCTGTCGCGCTATTTGATCTCTGGATTTTCCATCTCCGGAATCTGGGTTCACAATAGACGATGTCCGCCGACTCTGACCGCTGGCAATTCTGGATCGATCGAGGAGGAACGTTCACCGACATTGTCGCGTGTTCGCCCGATGGGCGGATCTTGTCCTCCAAATTGTTATCCGAAAACCCGGAGCAATATACAGACGCTTCGGTAGAAGGAATCCGGCGGATGCTTGGTCTGCAGCGCAATGAACTGATTCCGGCGGAGAAGATCGCGTCGGTTAAGCTAGGCACAACCGTGGCGACCAATGCCCTGCTTGAGCGGAAAGGCGAGCCCACAGTGTTAGTGATCACTCGCGGGCTGGCGGACGTGCTGAGAATCGGGACACAGCAACGGCCTAGACTCTTTGACCTCAACATTGTTTTACCCGAACCACTCTACGAAAAGGTTGTCGAGGTTGATGGACGTTTTTCGGCTGAAGGTAAAGAACTCGAGGCGCTTAATCTGATTGCCGTTGGCGACTCGCTTAAGCAAGCCCTCTCAGAAGGTATTCGCGCCGCTGCTATTGTCTGTGTGCATGGATACCGTTATCCGCAGCATGAGCAAGCCATCGCTCGCCTTGCTCGCGAGCTCGGATTTTCCCAAGTATCGACCAGCCACGAAACCAGTCAGCTGATCAACCTAGTGAATCGGGGCGATACCACTGTGGTAGATGCCTATCTTTCGCCTGTACTTGGCAGATACGTCGACGGACTGCGTCAGGCACTCCCAGGGATCCCCTTATTTTTTATGCAGTCGAACGGCGGGCTTATTGATGCTGCTCGCTTTCAAGGCAAGAATTCTATTCTATCCGGGCCGGCCGGAGGAATTGTCGGAGCAGTCAAAGTGGCTGATCGGGCCGGCATTAATCGGGTAATCGCCTTTGATATGGGTGGCACGTCGACGGACGTTACCCATTTTGCGGGTGAGTTTGAACGCCGGTTCGAGACGGAAGTCGCGGGGGTGAGGATTTGCGTTCCCATGATGCACATCTACACGGTGGCAGCCGGAGGCGGCTCAATCTGCTGGTTTGACGGTGGCCGATTGAGCGTTGGTCCGGAAAGCGCCGGAGCCAACCCTGGGCCGGCGGCTTATCGCCGGGGCGGCCCTCTTACGGTGACAGATTGTAATGTGATGTTGGGACGGCTGCCGCCGACTTTTTTTCCAAAAATCTTTGGTCCCAGCGGCGACTTACCTCTTGATAAGGATCGAGTCGCTGAGGCGTTCCGTGAGCTCAGCGCCCAGATCAAGGCGAGTTCGCACAAGTCGCTAAAACCCGAAGAACTAGCCGGCGGTTTTCTCCGGATCGCTGTGGAGAACATGGCAAACGCGATTAAAAAGATTTCGGTGGCAAGGGGTTACGATGTCACCCAGTACACGCTGGTTACGTTCGGTGGAGCGGGGGGCCAGCATGCCTGCGCGGTGGCAGACGCGTTGCGGATGGAGCGGGTGTTGATCCATCCGCTGGCGGGAGTCTTGTCCGCGTACGGCATTGGTCTAGCCGAACTTCGATCTCTTCGTGAATCGTCCGTGGAACGGCTGTTGGACCAGGAAGGCGTGGTCGAGGCCGAACGAATATTGGCTGGCTTGGAAGCAGAAGCCCAGCAAGAGTTGCAGTTTCAACACTCCGAAACAGAAAGAGTTCTTCGGAGATTTCATCTCCGTTACCGGGGGACGAACACTGCTATAGCGGTCGAGGGGGATGGTATTCCCGCCATGACAGAAGCGTTTCGGGCAGCCCATCAATCTCGCTTTGGCTTCACGATGGATCCCAACGAACGGGGGCTGGTAATCGCTGCCGTATCCGTGGAAGCGATCGGTAGGACTTCGGCGGGGGTTCGAAGAGCTCAGTCGAGTCTATCGGTCAGCATCGCAGGCGTTGCGCATTCTACGGGTGGGCACCCCGCCGGCCTCGCAAGCGAGGCGCGCTCCACGAATGTGATGTTCGCTGGTAGGTGGCAGCCCACGCCCGTCTTCAATCGCGAAGAGCTCGGCGCCGGCTCGAAGATCGTGGGGCCAGCGTTAATTATCGAACCAACCACGGGTACCGTGATCGAGCCCGGTTGGCAGGGAGAAATCACCGAGGAACTAGACCTTTTGCTCACGCGGACGGTTCCCCGGCCAATGCGCACTGCTATTAGTACCGAGGTAGATCCCGTTCTACTCGAGGTATTTAACAATCTTTTCATGTCGATTGCGGAACAAATGGGGCTGGTTCTGCAAAACTCTGCTTACTCTGTTAACATCAAGGAACGCCTCGATTTCTCGTGCGCCTTATTCGATGCCGAAGGCAGGCTGGTAGCGAACGCACCACATATTCCCGTTCACCTGGGATCGATGGGTGAAGCCGTGCGTTGGATCATTCGGCGACGGGGCGATACAGTTCGCAAGGGCGATGTGTTCGCCCTCAACGACCCATTCGCGGGCGGCACCCATCTACCCGACATTACGGTGGTTACACCTTTCTTCGCTTCGGATGACCGGCCCGCCTTTTGGTTGGCCAGCCGCGGGCATCACGCCGACATCGGCGGCATTACTCCTGGATCAATGCCGCCGGACAGCAAAAGCATCGACGAAGAAGGGATCCGCATTACCGATTTTCTCCTGGTCGAGCAAGGCCATTTTCGTGAGCGAGAGTTAATCGAATTGCTGGCACGCGGTCCCTACCCAGCTCGTAATACTCCGCAAAACATCGGGGATCTTCATGCCCAGATCGCAGCCAACGAAAAAGGCGGAAGTGAGCTCGCCGTGTTGGTTAAGCAGTTTGGTCTCAACGGGGTTCAGGCATACATGAACCATGTCCGAGCCAACGCGGCCGAACAGGTGCGGCGGGTGATCGATTGTCTCAAACCGGGTCGTTTCGTGCAGCGTATGGATTCGGGAGCAGAGATTCATGTACGTATCAACGTCGATCTCACGGAACGTCGGGCGGAGATCGATTTCACCGGTACGTCCGCTCAGAGAGCCGATAATTTCAATGCCCCAACCGCGATTGTTAATGCGGTCGTACTTTATGTTTTCCGTACGCTGATAAAAGAAGAGATCCCTTTGAACGACGGCTGCTTAGACGCTTTGGCGATTTTTGTGCCGCAGGGATCAATGCTGGCTCCGGAGCCGCCCGCGGCTGTGGTTGCCGGAAACGTCGAAACTTCGCAAGCCGTGGCTAACGCACTTTACGGTGCGCTTGGTGTAATGGCCGCGGGTCAGGGAACAATGAATAATCTGACTTTTGGCAACGATCGGTATCAGTATTATGAGACGATCGGGGGCGGGGCAGGGGCGGGACCCGATTTCCCGGGTGCTTCTGCGGTCCACACGCACATGACCAACACCCGGCTAACTGATGCAGAAGTGTTAGAGCTCCGGTACCCGGTAATATTAGAAGCATTCCAAATCCGGCATAACTCCGGCGGGGACGGCCATTGGCGTGGAGGCGACGGTATCATTCGCAAGCTGCGATTCCGTGAACCGATGAAGGTGGCGATCTTGGCTAACCATCGAGTTGTACCGCCGGTTGGTCTCGAAGGCGGTAATTCGGGCGAGGTCGGCAAGACCTCTATTTTGAGAAAGGACGGCACTGTAGAAATCCTGAGTAGCTGTGACCAACGCGATGTGGCGGCTGGCGATGCAATCTTGGTGGAAACACCGGGAGGAGGAGGATGGGGCGTGAGGGGTGAAACGTGATTGGTGATTAGTGATTGGTCGCGCGTCGGGCGGTGTGGTGGCTTGTAATTTGCTGTCCGCTATGAGGGTGACGTCCTTGAACTCCTCGAACTCCTTTACTCTCCGCCTTGCTAGTCCCGGTGATGCAGAGCAGATCGCGGCAATTTATGCCCCGTTTTGCCTCGACACGGCGGTCTCGTTTGAGACGGTGGCGCCGGATGAAGCAACGATGCGGGAACGGATCAGCGCGACAGCGGCGCGATATCCTTGGTTGGTCGCGGTTTCGGAAACGGGGGATGTACTTGGTTATGCTTATGCAAGCAAACATCGTGAGAGAGCGGCCTATCGATGGTCGGTCGATTTCACCGTTTACGTAGCGCCGGCGGCGAAAAGGCGTGAAATCGGGACGACTCTATACCGTGCGCTAACGAAGATCTGCCAATATCTCGGCTACTACCGGGCGTTTGCCGGGGTCACTCTACCGAATGAAGCCAGTGTCCGGCTCCACGAGAAAGTCGGGTTTCGTGCGATCGGAATCTATCAGCGAGTCGGTTTCAAGCTCGGCAAATGGCATGACGTCGGGTGGTGGAGCCTCGATCTGGCGCCAGAAGAAGACGCGCCGGGTGAACCGCGACTGATCGGAGAAGTGCTCGGATCCGGTGTAATTGAAGAAACGCTGCGGTAGGGTGTCTTGTCTGAATCTCGCCGCGAAACCATATCGTCAGCATTCGCGAAGAACGGTACAAGCTGGCTGAGTATTATGCCATGAACGGAACGGTGGAGAGCCAGTGGGAAATGTACGACCTGCTCAGCGATCCTCTCGAAGTCACCAACATTGCCTGGCTCACCTATAACCGCAGCCCTGAGCAGCAAAAGGAGTACGACCGCCTCAGACTCAAACTCGAATACGTGAAGTCAACCCGCCTGCAGCCGCTGCCGGACTCGCCTTAGGCTCGTCCGGAATAGCAAATAGCAAATAGCAGATAGCAAATGGAACTCCCTCCGACCCAGCGCCGGGCCCGGAGGGGATTTGCTATTTTCTATCTGCTATTTGCTATTCCGGACGAGCCTAGGCGAGTCCGGTTATCTGCCACCGGAGGCATCTTTAAGAAATGCTCTGACGGTCTTTTGTATGTCGCGCATCATCGCAGCGCCTGAGCCAAGGCGTTCCGTTCCGCGCAATTCGCTAATGGCTTTTGCGGAAACCAGGTCGACCCGCCAGATCAAGGTTGCGTCTCGTCCGTCTACCTGTACCGGCCAGAGCTGTTCCAAGGTGACGACCGCGTAATAGCCGCCGCTGGAATAAAACCCGAGGTCGAGCGTCTGGTAGCCGTCACCGACCGGTCTTGCGTAGAAGGCGTCCAAACTGACAGCCGCCTCGCCGTTAGCGTCAAAGAGCTGCCAAGAGAGTGATGCGGACGATCCGCCGCCTCCGCCGACCGGGGTCGCCGAAATAATCGGGGAAAAATGGGAGCGCAGGTCGCCGCTGCTATCGAGCAGCTCAGCTACTTCGGTTGCCGGGGAGATGCCAGTTTGATATGACACTGCAGAGGCGAGTCCTCCAGATGCAAAATTCCTGGCTCGTTCTGCCAGGACCTGGCTCCAAAATGCCAATATCGGCCCGGAGATGGTGCCTGCGCCGCCTGATGCTCCGCCGGAGTACTCTTTCATCTCCGCACTACTCAGCTGCAGTTTTGAAGAGTCGCCAGGGAGCTGCTCGGTCGCTTCCACAAATGCCCGAATGGAGGTATTGGAGGGAGCAGATGCAAGGCTGTGAAAACTCTCGGGGCCAGGCCTCGATGAAAGGCTGCCTTGGAGATAGGTCCTTAACTCCGGATGCCGGGTGGGATTCCATTGTTGAAGAAGGCCGAGAGTGGTCTTGATGGCAGCCCGTACGACGTAGGCACTCTGAACTGACACCCCGCGTGCCAGCCTGCTGATAGGCGCACCCGCTGCTGCCACGTTGTCCCCGGACAACTTGGAGAGGTCCACGTCCTTCAGAGCCGATAGTGACCTGAGGTCGCTAACTGGATCCGCGGAAACGTTGAGCGTCGGTGTCAACACCCCGGCCAGGATCGCGAGAAAGGCGCCATTGAACAGGAGGTTCTTTCGAACGCTGGTAGGCTTCATAAGGCTATAAGATGCCGTCGTCGTAGATTTGCAAAATGCAAGTTGAGGATTTCGAGGATTCGAGGAGTTCAGCATAGAGCGCGCATGGAGGCAGGTAGCACTTGGCGGAAGGAAGCTGTGCGGAGCACGAACAGGCACTAATTCCTTCGCCGTATTCCCATAAAACCGGCCACAAGTCTGTCGAGTATTCTCATGGGGAGCAATTGCGGAATGATCCAGTTCGTCAGGCGACTCGGAACGATAGCGTAGCGTACGCGCGGTTTCGCAGCCGTCAGAGCACGCCAGACCGCCCTTCCGATCACGTCTGCGGAATAGCCGCTAACGGCTTCCTTCGCGGCGTATCCTTCAAACTTCGCTAATGCCTCCGCATAGGGTGTCTCGCGAAACCGTTCAGCCAACCCGGTGTCAGACTTTTGCCAGATTGGAGTCACTACCGCGCCAGGGCCAATGATAATTACATCGACCCCAAACAGAATAAGTTCGCGCCGAAGGCTCTCGGAAAATCCTTCCAGACCAAACTTCGATGCGGCATAGGCGCCTCCAAACGGACCGGCAATCTTGCCACTGGCCGACGAAATATTAACAATCCTCCCAGGCTTCCCCTTCCTTGCAGGATCCGCGCCCAGGAGTGGCAGAAACGCCTTCGTCACAATAAACGGACCGACAAGGTTGACCTCGAGTTGGCGCCGAAACTGATCGGTCGGAAGATAGCCCAGAGGACCTGCAACCTCGATCCCGGCATTGTTAACTAAGCCGTCCAGAGTACCCACCCCCAAACACTCGCTCACCTTTGCCGCCGCAGCGTGCACCGCGGCTTCGTCCGTCACGTCAAAAAGCAGTGGAACAAATCTATCCCCAAAGTCTCGCTGCAAACGTTCTGCATTGAGTTGACTCCGCACGTTGCCATACACTCGGAATTCGCGACTGAGCAGCTCTTTGACGCAGGCATATCCGATCCCGGTAGAGACTCCAGTTATGACAACGTGTTTCATTTCGAGGGAAGAGGCTTGACAGTCAGAAACGTTATCAATAGCGCGGCAGTTACTATCTTCAAATCTTCGAGGCGGATCCCAATAAAAAAAGCCGCCCCGGATAGTGCCGCTTGACTAGTTAATCATTGAAACGTCAGAGCAAAAATGTCATTTTGGTTAGGTTTCCGGATGCTTTAACCGACCCCTTTACAATTCACAAGGAGTTTAGATGAAGATTCTAATGTATTCAAAATGGGATGCGATCCCTGTCGTAGGCGGAGCGCTTCACTTTGCGTACGTCCTCACGTTTTTCTTGGTGTTTCCGCACGCGCCCTGGTGGCTGCTAATTTGTATGGGGCTCATCTACTCGATGAGCGTTTCCTGGAACATCAATGGGATATCGCACAACCAAATTCACAATCCGTATTTTACTTCCAGAATTGTTAACCGGTTGTTTAACATCATGGAGTCGGTGACTCTGGGGATTTCTCAAACGTTTTATAAACATGTGCATCATCGTCATCACATGGGGAACAGCGATAGACCTGACGAGAACGGGGAATGCCATGACTGGATTTCCATCTATCGGCACGGACACGATGGCGAGCCGGAAAATCCCTGGAGCTACATTTTCCTCAGTTATCTTCGAGAAGATCCAAAGGCGATTTACAGGGAAATGATTAGGAAAAACCGGGTCGATGCCCGGTGGGGAATTGCCGAAATCGCGATTTTAGGAGCGACTATTGCTATCGGCTTGGTTTTAGACTGGAAATTCTGGCTCTTCTTTTTGCCGTTCTATTATTTGGGGCACTGTTGCACGTATCTTAACGGCTATTTCCTCCATTACGGGGGCAATCCTGACAAGCCGATCGCATGGGGTGTAAGCTCTTACCACCAGCTCTACAACTGGCTCTTCTTTAACAACGGTTACCACGCCGAACACCATTTTAGGCCAAAGTTACATTGGACCAAAATGCATCGGCTCCACGAGGAAATTGGCGAGCTGCAGCGGCAGGAGGGTGTTCGGGTAATAACGCCGCCACACGCGTTAGGATTCCTCGACCCAGATCTCCCCTGGTGCAAACCGAAGGAATCGCCAACGCTCCTTACCTCGTCTGAGGAAGCATCTACTGTTAGACAGCTAGAGTCAGCCGTAACCGAACCAGCTCCACAATCGAAAGGTTAAAGGGTAGGAGGCTGTTGAAGAACCGATCGGCTGTCGCGCCGCGCTATGACCACTTTTTGGTCTGACGTGATCCGTCACCCAGAACGGAGGGGAGCCGCATTCCGTCCTCTACTGCCGCCGGCATTGTCGCAAACTCGGCGCTCTCCGTCCCAGCCGCGTATTAGCTGCGGCTCCCTGATCGCGTGAACAGACCACAAACGTGCGACCTCAAGCGGCGTGGTACGGTTCCGCCTCCGCAGACTACGGCGCGACAGGTTTTCGGGGCGTCGCGGTTGTGGCACAGGAAAAACCGCTGCGCTCATTTTTAGATCGCGGATGCAGTCGGCATAGCAACCCTGAATGCGACGCCCCTCCGTTGGTCCTCTGGTAAAGCCCAGGATCCAAAAATTTCGCCTGTACTGTTGTTCAAAACTCACAGAAATGATTAGAAATACCCGAATGACTACAAGGAAGAATTTCCCCCTAAAACTGGCGGTGGGGCTATTCGTAGCGATCCTAATCGATACAGTTCTGCAGCTGGTTTGGAAATCTGCGGTGGTGTCTTTACCTAGCGATGGATCGCCTTGGCTGAACGTGCAGGCCGCTTTGCACAGCCCTCTTTTTATGTTCGTCGTGTTGTTGATGCCGTGCCAATTTTTTAATTGGTTGATGGTTCTCGGCAACGCAGATTTGAGTTTTGCTCAACCCGTTACCGCGCTGAGTTATGTTTCGGTTTTTTGTCTGTCTGTCTTTCTGTTAAAGGAACCACCGGATCTGGTTCAGATAGCAGGTATCTTATGCGTGCTTGCCGGTGTTTGGTTCATCAGTCAGACGGATCACGTCACACCGCCCCAGGAACGCGAGGCATGATTGGCCAAGCCGCAGTTGGTGTGCTTCTAGTGGTCATTTGCGCGCTGCTTGAAGGCGTGGCTCAGGTGTTCTTGAAGAAATCGGTTTTGAGAGCTGTCGGTTGGTATCTTTGGATTTCATTGGGCGTTGTGATTCTGCTGGTGGAAAAAGCAATCTATTCTGAAGCCTTGCTCTTTCTCGATGTCGGCGCCGCCTATGCGATCAGCAGCCTGAACCTGATTTCGATCACGTTCATGTCGCGCTTTCTCCTTCGGGAAAGGGTGACGCGAACCCGCTGGATGGGGGTTTGCTTGATTTTTGTCGGCGTTGGTCTTGTGGCAGCGCGCGCGTGAAGATGGAAGCTTACGAGGTTGAGTTCCTGAGCAAGGCCTCGCAGATTTCAGCTGACCTGTGGGACACCTGCTTTCAGCCCCCAGTAGAGGGTCGCTGGTGGTATGAGGCCCTGGAACAATCCGGCATCGATGACCAGTTTACGTTCCTTTATGGCTTGATCAAGCATCTCGGTTCTCCGGTTGGAATAGCGCCGGTTTTCGTTATGGATATGCCGGTCGAAGAAGTTGCTCCGCAGGAATTCTTGCAGCTCTTGCGACTCATTGGGACGATCGTGCCGTCCGTGCTGCGCCAGCGGACCTTATTTCTCGGATCTCCGATCCTCGATGAAGGCAGAGTTGGTCTCATTTCCGAGGCTAACCGGCGTACTGCCCTTCTTGCTCTGCAAATGGCGCTGGAAGCGAAAGCCGCCGAGCTTCGTGCTTCTCTGATTGTGTGGAAAGATCTTCCTGAGAGCGCTTCTGCCGATATGCGCTGGCTCTCCCAAAGGCGAAGGCTTTTTCGCGTAGTTAGCCTGCCAAACACGCTCTTAGAATTGCCTTCACATCGCAAAGAGGACTATTTCGCGGCCCTGAAGAGGTCCAGACGGTACAACCTGAAGAGCAAGCTTAAGCGTAGTAGGGAGCAGGTAGCGCTTAGTGTAGAAGTCGTCCAGCGTCCAGACGCAAAGACGCTCGACAAAATTTTTGGCTTATTTTCGCAAACCTATGAAAAAGCGACTTCAAAATTTGAAAGACTTAGTCGTAAGTTTTTTGAAGTCTTCGCTGAGAAAGAGGCCGCACTTTTTATCATCCTCCGGGAAGAAGCCACCGGCGAGATGGTGGCATTCAGGCTCTGTTTCGCCAAGGGTGAGCGGCTGGTCAATTTGTACATTGGCATGGACTACGGCCGGCCGAAAGAGTGGATGCTTTTTTTCCGCTTATGGGAAGCCGCGGTCGATGTCGCTTTAGACCGCGGTTTTACAGCCATTGTCAGCGGTCGATCGTCTTATGACGTGAAAATTGAAACGGGCCATAAGCTGGTTCCGCTCAACAACTATTGCCACCACACCAACGTTATTTTACACGCGATCTACCGTGTGGTCGCGCAGAGAGTCGACTGGGCCTCGCTCGACGAGGCCCTTGCTCGCGTCATGTAGGGGCGGCGGGTTCGCCTGAGGCTCGCCCGCAATAGCAAATAGAAAATCGCAAATAGCAAATCGGGGATACACGCTACCCACCGTTGTGTTGCTGGAATTTTTGCTATTTGCTATCTGCTATCCTGGGCGAGCCTCAGGCGAGCCCGCCATGCCCTACGCCGTCGGTGCTCCCTGCGTCTCTACTTCGGCGTCAGGCTTCGGCTGATTGGAATCGAGGAAACCGAGAGCGTGGGGCGGCTTAATCACGTGGACGCCGGCCTTAACTTGTTCTACTCGGATCTGCTCGTGCAGCTGATGCATCTTCGTCCAATGCACTTTCGGCTTGTAATGGTGCTCAGCGTGATAGCCGTTGTTAAACCAGATCGCGTTATACAGTTTGCCGTAGCTGCTCACGCCCCAAGCGATCGGTTCTTCCGGATTCCCACCGAAATGGCGGTAGTACCCATTAAGATACGAGAGGCAATGACCTAAATAATAGAACGGCACGTAAAAGAGCAAAAATTTCCAGTTTAAGATCCCGGCAATCACCGCCAGCGCGACCCAAGAAGCGATCTCAAAAACTCCGAAGTAGGCATTGAACGGTTTCCGCTTTTTGATCTCGCTATAAATCTGTTTTGGATCATCGCGGAAGAAGCTTAGGAAAACATAAGTCCAGACATTTTCCGGCAGTTCGTCATGCCCGTGCCGGTAAATTGAGATTGGATCAACGGTCTCACCAGTGTCATCCGGGCGATCACTGTTTCCCTGATGATGTTTATGATGCACCAGATCGTAAAATTGTTGGGAGAATCCCATGGTAACGGAAAGCAACCAACTGAAAGCATAGTTTAGCGGCTTCCATTTAAAGTACGGGTTATGGATGAAGTTGTGTGAAATCCCGTTGATATTCCATGAGATGCTGAGGGAATAAATGAATCCCAATATCAGCATGATCCACAGGGGGGTATGCGGAAATAAGAGAAACAGCGTAACCAAATACCCCGCGTGAGCTATCGCGCTAAGCACGGGAATGGCGTCATACTTCGTGAATGCCAAAATCTTCATATAGCCGTTGACAGGCTTAACATAAGCGAGAACACTTGCAACTGCTTCCTCGCAGGAGGTTGCATTCCACAATGCCTTCCCTTACATCCGAACCGGATCGCGCCGCTCTGAACGCCGAGCAAATCGTCCGAAAATCCGCCTGGTACGTCAATCCTTACGTGCACATTGGTCTGAACGTGATTTTCTGTTCGATTGCGCAAATCCTGTTCAAGGTGGGCAGCGACGCGACGCCCGGCGGATCGCTGCTAGGGTTCGCCAGCTTTGGTTCTTTGGCCGTGTGTTTGGGGATCGGATGCATGATAGCCGGACTGTTTACCTGGCTGCAAGCGCTACGTTTTGTGCCGTTGATCATCGCTTATAGTCTGGCAGCGGCGCAACAAGTCCTCATCCCACTTGGTTGCTGGTTTTTCTTGGGAGAGCAAATCTCGCTCGTGCGTTGGGTGGGAATTTTGGTGGTTACGTTTGGGATCGTCATCATCGCGCGGCCTTTGGCGCGGCTCGAGGAGAGGTTATGACCCTATTTTTCTTTTTGTTGCTGCTTATCTCAAACAGCAGCTCAATTGGCGGTCAGCTCTGTTTCAAGCGGGCAATGGGCCATCCCGACGTGGTTGGTTGGGGGCGAGCTGGGTGGATCGGCGCCGGCTTGGTCGGTGGAGCGATCGGTTTCTTTTTCTGGTTGGCGCTGCTACCGCACTTTCCGTTAAGCAAAATTTTTCCAATCGAAGCAATCGACCGGCCGATGATGGCCGTGGCCGCTTCCTTCTTTTTGCGAGAGAAACTGACGCCACAGCTTATGCTGGGAATCGCCGTGATTACGGTCGGCGCGGTGCTCGTTTCCACAACGTAGTTGCTCTGAGGCTTTCTTGGCTTCACGCTTCGGGAACACGTCGGGTGCAGACTCGGATGGGACTTATAGGACCAATGGGACTTATATGATCACGAACGCTGACTGTTGACCGCCCAGGAGCTTCGCCAAACCAATCACCAATCACGAATCTCCAATCACTTCCGCTACCAGCGCCGGCCAGATTTGTGCGGCTGCCGCTAAATTTAGACGCTGAGAGTTTTCCGTATCGGGCGCCGGTTTCTTCGGATGATCGATGAGCGCTGTCTGGCGTTGCGTCCAGCGAGTGAATTGGGCCGGCGAATGGGCTCCGCACAGATCACCTCCAAGAACGGCGGTGAACTCGCGAAGCTTGCTTAACGCCCAACGGATATCTTCGGGTGTGAAAAGGCCTTGTTCCCAGTCCGTGATAGCGGTCTCTGGTTTGAGGCAATCCATGTCGATAGTGACATAGATCGGGGTATTGATGAGCCCGGCGGCGAACTCAGCGAATCGGTCTTGCCAATTCTGGGGCTTGATACCTTCCCACCGCTTGTGAGCCGAGCATCCGAACCGATCGATCCAGGGCCATACTTCTAGTCTGCCCGATCGTAGAGCCGTGTGATTGGCAAACCACCGATGAGGCGGATTAAGCTCAAAGTTAGCGCAACCCCAGATGGCGACTCTTTTTAGAAGCGATGATTCTAAAGCGCGATTCATCCAGGTACCGCAACACCAATGCGGTGGGCGTGTATCCCAATCGGGATGATTATCGAAAGAGATCAGTACGAACGGTTGCTTGATCTGCCGTAGCCAGAGAGCCGTTAAATGATGGAAATCGCCGGATCCATAAAGGGTGAAGGGGACTAGATCCTCACGGACGGTTTCGAAAAATTTCTCGACGATACTTGTGGGTGCACAGTAACGCAGCCTTGGGCCCCAGATGCGATAACTCAAGGTCCGATCTAATGTGACAGAGTTCGAGGGCCAAGCGCCGTCGAGATCGATATGTTGCGTGCGGGGGGCCGGGGTATCGTGCATCCTTGGCCAGCATTGTATAGGAGCCAGGAGTCAGAATCCAGGAGCCAGAAGAAGCGTATCGGCGTATGGGCGTATCGGCGTATCGGCGCGAGAGTGCGCTGGGTCAACCGGTAGCGTTTGAGAGGACAAAGGGAATAGATCAAAGGACAAAATGCTGGGGTATCGGGGGCAGTCCCACTAGTCGCATAGGTCCCATAAGTCCCATCCGTGCCTGCGCCTGAATGCATCCAGTTACCCATCGCGCTCTCACGCCCATACGCCAACACGCTTGTCCTCGCTCCTAGATTCTAGCTCCTAGCTCCTGTATCTTTAGTGCCCAGATGCTCTCCCTCTCAGACATTCAAGCGGCAAAACGGCGTATCAAGGGTGGGATTTACTATTCGCCCTGTCCCCACTCGGAACCATTATCCGAGGCGGTTGGCGCCGATATCTTTTGCAAACTGGATCACTTGCAGAGGACCGGAAGTTTTAAGGAACGAGGGGCACGAAATGCGCTTTTGCTTTTAAATGACGAGCGTCGCGGGCTTGGAGTGGTTGCCGCGTCCGCGGGGAATCACGCGCTGGGGCTCGCCTATCACGGGAAACTACTGGGCATCCCCGTGACGGTCGTAATGCCTCAGTACGCGCCGTTGATTAAGATCACCACTTGCCAACGTTTGAGCGCCAATGTCGTGGTAGCGGGGAACAGCTTTGCCGAAGCTCGCGAGAAAGCCGATCAATTGGCCCAGGAAAAGGAGCTTACCTACATCCATGGCTATGATGATTGGAACATTATCGCCGGGCAAGGGACGATGGCATTGGAAATCCTCGATCAAGTGCCGGAACTAGATGCGATTCTCGTACCCATAGGTGGAGGAGGATTGATCGCGGGAGTCGGCCTCGCCATAAAAGCACTGAAACCGACAGTAAAAGTCATTGGGGTTTCTGCCGAAAACACGCCGAGTTTCGCGGCTGCTCTGGCCGCCGGGAAACCGGTTAGCGTAAAAAACGGGGCGACTCTGGCCGATGGTCTAGCCGTGCCGGCGGTAGGCGTTAACGCTTTCGAAATCGCTCGAGAAGTGGTTGATCAGTTCGTCGTGGTGTCAGAGAATGAAATCGCTCTGGCGATCCTCCGGATCTTGGAACTAGAGAAAAGCGTAGTTGAAGGGGCCGCCGCTTCGACATTGGCCGCATTACTCGGCGGTAAATTACCGGAGCTTGCGGGCAAACGTGTGGTCTTACCTTTTTGCGGAGGCAACATCGATCCGGGTGTCCTGAATCGAGTGATCGAACGTGGTCTGGTCGCTGATGGCCGGCTATTCCGGTTCATTGCCACAATTAGCGACCGCCCCGGGGGTTTAGCCGCCCTCACAAAGGTGATTGCGTCGGTGGGCGCAAGCGTGAAAGAGATCACGCACGATCGCACCTTCTGCGCCGCCGACGTATCGGCCGTGCAGGTGAGTTGTGTGGTGGAGACGAGGGATCAAGCGCATATCGAAGCCCTGCAGCGTGCATTGCGCGAGGGGGGCATTAAGTGTCTGTAGGGAAAGAGCTAGGAGAGGCGAACGCAGCTCTATCGCAATCGTCCTCTTCCTCCAAGAGCGTGGCGGGCTGATGCGACGTGCGATCGCCCAGCGCCCGGAGGGGAGCCGCTTTGGCGTGTATTAGGTGACCTCGCGATATTTGTTTCAGCGCTCCCTTCGGCCAAAGAATATCGCAACAGGCGGCTCCCGCGCATAATCCAGCGGTTCGCAGCTTTCCGGGCTTAAACGAATCGAAAGTCACAGGCAAATGTTTCACGCTGGGTTATTCCCGGGAGCCGCCTGTTTTCACACGCCCTGGCCGGACTAGCATTGCGACGAAATGTGCTAGGGCGGCGAGATACACGCCAAAGCGGCTCCCCTCCAGGCGCTGGGTGATCGCACATCGCATCGACCCGCGCCACTATCGAGGACGAGGACGATGACCGATCCGCGCACACCCTCCTGGCTCCTAGATTCTGGCTCCTGGCTCCTTCTTCATTGACCCCACTCCGGCGCATTCTATATTTCAACAAATATGGCACTTCCAGTCGGTTCTAAAGCCCCTGACTTCGAACTCAGCAGCAAGAATGCCGAGGGTATTAAGCTGGTTAAGCTCAGCGACAATTTTGGTAAGAACAATACGCTTTTACTCTTTGTTCCGATGGCTTTTACCAGCGTCTGTACATCGGAGTTCTGCAGTGTGTCCGAAGGGCTTGTGACCTACGAAGGTCTCGACACGGTCGTTTACGGTATCAGCGGTGATAGTCCGTTTTCTCAAGAGGCCTGGGCCCAGGAAGAGAAGATTACGGTCACTCTGCTCAGCGACTACGAGCACTCGGTGGCGAAAGCCTACGATGTGGCGTACACGAGCTTTTTCCCAAGCAAAAATCTCCCATTCGGCGGCGTAGCCAAACGCTCAGCGTTTGTGATCGATCGTAACGGTGTAATCCAATATTCCGAGAGCTCAGATGACCCCAGAGTCCTTCCGGACTTTGATGCGATCGGGCTGAAATTGAAGGAGTTAGTATAGAGATGTTATCCTCCCAGACGGTCCGCTCATTCAGATATCATCAGGGGAAAACGGCGAAATTTTATTCATTGCCAGCGCTAGAAGAGGCCGGCCTTGCGGCGATCTCCCGCTTGCCCGTGAGCATCCGGATTGTCTTAGAATCCGTGCTCCGGAATTGCGACGGCAAAAAGATCGCGGAAAAGGATGTGCTTAATTTGGCGCGCTGGAACGCCAAGAACCCGGCTAATGAAGAGATTCCCTTCATTGTAGCGCGGATTGTGCTTCAAGACTTTACCGGTGTGCCGCTGCTGGTGGATCTAGCCGCGATGCGGGACGCAGTAGCGGCGCTGGGCAAAGATCCAAAATTGATCGAGCCGCTGGTGCCGGTAGATCTGGTGGTCGATCACTCTGTGCAGGTCGATTTCGCCGGATCGGCAGAAGCGTTAAGCTTGAACCTGGATTACGAGTTCAAACGTAACCGGGAACGTTACGAATTTCTGAAGTGGGGCCAACAGGCCTTTGAAACCTTCAAGGTGGTGCCGCCGGGCATCGGCATCGTGCACCAAGTGAATCTGGAATACCTGGCTAAGGGAGTGCTGAGTTCGACCGCGGGAGGTGAGGAAGTCTGTTATCCGGATACGCTGGTCGGCACGGATTCGCATACCACGATGATCAATGGCCTAGGGATCGTCGGTTGGGGAGTCGGGGGGATCGAGGCGGAAGCCGGGATGCTCGGTCAACCGGTCTATTTTCTAACCCCGGAAGTCGTCGGCGTTCATCTCTCTGGCAAATTGAGAGAAGGGGTAACCGCGACCGATCTGGCGTTGCGCGTGACCCAAATGTTGCGGGCCGCCAAGGTGGTCGGGAAATTCGTGGAATTCTACGGCGAAGGCGCTTCTTCATTGCCACTACCGGACCGGGCAACGATAGCGAATATGGCCCCCGAGTATGGGGCTACCATGGGCTTTTTCCCGGTGGACGCAGAATCGATAAACTATTTTCGGCTAACCGGACGCTCCGAGGAAACGGTCGACCGATTCGAACAATACTTTCGGGCGCAACAATTGTTCGGGATGCCGCCGAAAGGCCAAATCGACTACAGCGTCGATCTGGAGCTGGATCTGGGTACGGTGCAGCCGAGTGTAGCCGGTCCCAAGCGGCCGCAAGATCGGATCGACCTGGAGCATCTCGGGTCCAATTTTCATGAGCTTTTCAGCAAGCCCGCGAAAGAGGGCGGCTACGGGAAAACAGCGGATGCATTGAGTGAGAGGGTGACCGTATCGGTCAATGGTGAGCAACAACCGGCGCCTGGTCCCGGCCGGACTGGCTCAGTGGGCCACGGCAGCGTCCTGATCGCCGCGATCACCAGTTGCACTAATACCAGCAACCCGAGTGTCATGCTGGCCGCAGGTTTACTCGCCAAGAAGGCGGTCGAGCGCGGGCTAAAGGTTAATCCGACGGTGAAGACGTCGCTCGCGCCGGGCTCACGAGTGGTAACCGACTATCTGGCAAAGACTGGGTTACAGCCTTACCTTGATAGGCTGGGCTTCAATATCGTGGGGTACGGCTGTACTACCTGCATCGGCAATTCCGGGCCGCTGCATCCCAATATTGAACGCGCTATTACCGAGAAGGATTTGGTGGCGGCTTCAGTGCTTTCGGGGAACCGGAATTTCGAAGCCCGCGTTCATCAGAGCATCAAAGCCAATTTCTTGATGTCGCCCCCGTTAGTAGTGGCTTTTGCCTTGGCGGGAAAGGTGGATATCGATCTCACTCACGAACCTGTGGGACGAGACGCCGATGGCAAAGAGGTCTATCTCCGCGAACTTTGGCCGAGCCTGGCCGAAGTTAGGGACGCCATGATATCGGCCCTTTCTCCGGAAGTTTTTCGACAGCTCTACCGAGATTTTGCCGATCAGAACCCGAAATGGAACGAAGTCCCGGCGACAACTGGAGTGACGTACAAGTGGGATGAAAAGAGCGACTACATCCATAGCCCGCCCTATTTTGCCGAATTCTCCCTAGGGATTGACGATATTGCTGATATTACCGGGGCGCGGCCTTTGGGAATTTTTGGCGACTCGGTGACGACGGATCATATTTCGCCGGCCGGGGCTATCAAACAGAGTTCTCCCGCGGGCCAATACTTGGTCGGCCGGGGCATTAAGCCTGTCGATTTCAACAGTTACGGGAGCCGGCGTGGGAACGATCTCGTGATGACCCGAGGTACCTTTGCCAATGTGCGGATCAAAAACCTGATGGTTCCCGGGGTCGAAGGGGGCGTAACGATCTACCATCCGGAGGGGGAACAACTGCCGATCTATGATGCGGCAGTGCGCTATCGCGAAAACGGCGTACCGTTGGTAGTGATAGCCGGGCACGAGTATGGGACAGGTTCCAGTCGCGACTGGGCGGCCAAAGGCACGTTGCTGCTAGGGGTCAAGGCCGTGATCGCTCAGAGCTTCGAGAGGATCCATCGATCGAATCTGGTGGGGATGGGGATTTTACCGCTGCAGTTTGTTGATGGAACAAGCGCGCAATCGCTGGGACTGGATGGCTCTGAGGTGTATCACATTACGTCACTAGACAATCAGATTCGCCCGAGGCAGAAGGTGCCCTTAAGGATTGAACGCAAGGACGGCTCAACTGAAACCTTAGAGGTAATCCTGCGCATCGACACTCCGGTCGAAATCGATTACTATCGGCACGGTGGTATTCTCGCCTATGTGCTTAGAGGATTGCTCGGACTCACTCGCTCAAGCCCTTGAACCACTGAAGCCGCGATGAAAGCTTGGTTGTCACGATGAGAAAGGTCTTACGGGTTCTGTGCTATCTACCGGTGATCCTGCTTGGTATCGCCGGAGTGGTAATATTGATTCACATGTACGACATCACCGAAATCGGAAGACCGAAGGCTACCGTTGTCGACAATGCTGACGCCCCGGGTAAATCCAAGAAACCCACTCCTCGCGGCCCGTTTTCGAACCCGACACCTTAGCGATCTTGCTTTTGCATTTTTGAGCGTCCCGGCTCGGGCGAGCTTTTCTGCTCGATCCAGAGTTGGTCTGCCCTGAGAGTAGTGCCGAAGTCCTGTTCGGCGAGATGAGAAATTTCAATTTTTTACCTAGTACTCTCAACAGAATTGCACTACAAAGGGTGGCTCCCGCCTTCAGGGGATATTCGTAGGGACATGGAACATCCAAAGATTGTAATCATTGGGCTGGACTCCGCGACGTGGGATTTACTCGGGCCATGGGCAGCGAAAGGCTTATTACCTAACCTTGGGTTGCTAACGTCGAATGGCGCCAGCGGTGAATTGGAATCGGCAATACCGCCTCTAACACCGCCGGCGTGGACGTCATTTATGACCGGGAAGAACCCCGGCAAACATGGGATCTTTTATTTTCTGGAACCGCAGCCAGGAAGCTACGCGATGCGTTATGCCAACGCCGGGTCGCGGCGTTCGAGGACCTTCTTTGGTCTGCTTTCCGATGCCGGAATCAAGGTAGGCTCAGTCAATATTCCGTTTACGTACCCACCGGAACCGCTGAACGGCTTCCAAATCTCCGGTATGGATACGCCAACCGAGAAAAGTGCTTTCATTTATCCGCCCGAACTTCGGGAGGAGTTAGATAAGGCGGTGGGCAAGCTGCGCTTCGACATTACCCACCTGGGCTTTATGTCGACGGATGCGCGGCGGGCCCAAGTACTGGCGGAGATGGAACAGGTCGATGACCAATGGACGAAGCTCGGTCTCTACCTGCTGGAAAAGCATCCCGCCGAAGTCATGATGTTCACGTTCATGTCGATAGACACCGTGCAGCACCATTTCTGGCAGTACATGGATCCGGGGCATTTTATGTACGATGCATCCCGGGCCCAGCAGTTCGGCGAGGCTGTTCTTCGCGTCTATCAACGATTGGACCGGGCAGTGGGAAAGTTCCTGGAGCATTTGTCAGAGGATACGACGGTAATAGTGGTGTCTGACCACGGAGGCGGCCCGGTGTCCGATCGGGTGATCCACTTGAATCGGTTTCTGGCTCAGCTCGGGCTCTTGAAGTACCGGGAACAGAAACAGTCAGCCCTGGGTAAGGTAAAGCAGCAAGTCATCAAGAGCCTCTATAAGCTGCTTTACGGAACGCTCAGTCCAGATCAAAAAAAGTTTCTAGCTGGTCTGCTGCCGGGGTTACGCGAACGATTCGAGGGCGCCTACACTTCGTTTGCCAATATCGATTGGTCGGGAACTAAGGCCTATTGCAGCGAGATCTTGGCCTCGCCACCTAGCATTTGGATCAACAAGAAAAGCGAAAAGCCGGCCGGAATCGTTTCCGAAGAAGAATACGAACCGCTATTGACGCTTATTACTCAGAAGCTAAGCGAGTTGAAAGATCCGAGGACCGGGCAATCGTTAGTTCCTCGAATTTATCGGCGCGACGAGCTGTTTCATGGGCCGTATGCGAAAGAAGCTCCCGATCTCATTCTGGACTGGTGGAGCGAAAACGCATTTTCAATAAAGCCTAGCTTTCCGGAAGATGGCGATCAGCCGGTTATACAGATCAAACCCCGCGCACCGGTACAGGAACCGGAATGGGGCGGTACTCATCGGAAGTCCGGTATCCTGATCATGCGAGGTAAAGCATTCAAAACGGGAGCCTGTATCGAGGGCGCCAGGTTGGTGGATATGGCGCCAACCATTCTTCACCTGATGGGCCAGAGAATTCCCGAAGACATGGATGGACGGGTGCTGGTGGACGCGTTCAATCCCGAATTTGCGCAGCAGCGCACCGCTGAATTCGTGGCCTCAACTGCGGATACCAGCGGAGAGGGCGGAGACAAATCTTACTCCGCGGAAGAAGCCTCTCAAATCGAGGCTCGCCTAAAGGCGCTTGGATATATCGACTGATTTTCGCCAAATGAGATCGTATTCGATTGCGATGGTGGCTGCATGCCCTTTTCCAGTGAACTATGGGTCACCGGGAGCGATTCGTGAACTGGCAGAAACGCTCTCTGAAATGGGGCACGACATCCATATAGTTACGTATCCGGAGGGTGATGATCTGCCGGTAGGCAATGCCCGGTTGCATCGGGCGGGGCGAGTCCAAGAGAAGAGTGGACCGCAAGTCGGTCCCAATGCACGAAAACTCTGGATCGACGTTCTGTTGGTCATCAAGTTGTGCCAAGTCATTTGGCACGAAAAGATCGAGATTATTCACGCTCACAATTACGAGGGCGGCCTGGCGGGAATCATTGGCAAACTCTGTACTTGGAAACCTCTGGTCTACAATGCCGTCAATTTGATGTTGGACGAACTGCATACCTATGGGTTCATAAAGCCGGCTTTCCTTGCTAAATTCTTGGCGACCATGCTCGATAGTCTGATGCCGCTGTTTCCCGATCACATCATTACGGTCACCCCGGAGCTAAATGATTGGTACGTCCGGAGGGGAGTTAAAAAGGAGCGGCTCACCATGATTCCATGCGGGGTGAAGCCGGCCATGTTTGCGGGGGCGGATCCCAGTGAGTTCCTACAGAGATACTCGGTAGGATCCCGGCCAGTTGTGATGTACACCGGTATCAACAGCGCGTTTCAACGGGTGGATTACCTGCTGCGCGCATTTAGTATCGTCCTCAAGTCGGAGCCGGCCGCGCTTTTAATGATTGTAAGCCCGCTAAGTGGTGAACCGAATTATCAAACGAATGTTGACCTGGCGAAGGCGCTCGGCATTTCCGAAAGCGTGCTTTTCGTCGGTCCCCACGAGCTGCAAGAATTGCCAAATTATCTGGCGATGGCCTCAGTCACAGTGGTACCGCGCCCAGAATGCCCAGGGCATCCAATTAAGCTTTTGAACTATATGATGTCAGCGAAGGCCATCGTCTGCTTCGCCGGGTCCGCAAAAGGAGTCCGTCATCTCCATGACGCCGTGATTGTGCCTGATCACGATTGGGAAAAAATGGGGGAGGCAATCGTCACCCTGATAAAAGATCCGGCGTTGGCAAAAATGCTGGGCAAAAACGCGCGGGAAACGGTTTTAAACAATTTCGATTGGAAAATCTTGGCGAAAAAAGTCGAGCTCATATATGCCGGGCTGCGCCCTGTGAAATAGGATGATCAGCATGAGCTTGAAAATGCCCAGATGCCGCGCCGCGCTTCTTGTGACAGGTTCTGTGCTGTTGGGGTTGCCTGCTTCCTATTTGTTTGCTGCGGATGCTGGCGGCATTCCCAGGGGAGTCTTTAGCTTGGCTAGAGAGAGCGAGCCGGCTGATCCCGCCGTACTCCGCGATGCCGATGTCGATGGCATCAGTATTCGACAACCGTGGCGAGAGCTGGAAAAGTCGCCGGGGGTTTTTGACTGGAGCTATTTGGATTCCGAGGTAAGGCGGGCCGCGGATGCAGACAAGGTTGTGCTCTTGCGCATTTTGTCGGAGGGACCAGGGACTCCATCGTGGATTTTTGAGAAAGGCGTGCAAACTCTTTCCTACGAAAACCAGAACCGTTTCCAGGAGGGCGGTTCCGGTAGGATTGCAGTGTATTGGGATCCTACCTATCTAGCGCAGAAAAAGGCGATGATTGCGGCGGTGGGGAAGCATTTCGCGGACAATTCTGCGGTCCGAGTAGTCGCGGCGATCTGCGCCAGTTCACACAGCGGGGATTGGGCGGTTCCGCACAGCCGAGTTGATGTTGCGAATTGGTATTCGATCGGATACACGCCGGAAAAACTGATCGACGTTTGCAAGGAAATCATCGACACCACGATGCAGAGTTTCCCAAAACAATGCGTTACGCTGGCGGTGGGGAGAAATGGGCGGCTCGACCCGAATCCGAACTATGTGGCACGCGCCGTGGTCCAATACGCACGGAAACGGTATCCTGGACGCTTCATCGTACAGAAAAATTCTCTGGCCGCAACGACTCCACCGCCGGGATCCCCGAACCTAAAGCACTTTGAGCTTCTTTGGGAAAGCCGCCCAGACGTGGCCGGCCAGATGTTGTGGTTTTCTTACGGAGACCCGACTTGCCGCAACAACGGACGGCAAGCGCCGTGCGACCCGGAAGCGACCTTGCGGCGATCGATCGATATCGGTTTAGCCTACGGAATGAAATACATCGAAATTTACCAAGCGGATGTACTTCACTTGCCTACGGTCATTCATTATACACATGACGCGCTCACAAAGTAGCTTGTGGAAGGCAGTAAAGATGTAGTAAGCCTTGGCCGCGTTTAGCCGTTCACTTTCATGATTGATTCACAAGAAGTACGACACAACCTAGGTCGGCGATGGTTCGATATCGTTTTGGGTATACTCCTCACCTTGATCGTTTTGGTAGCGGCCGCGGTGATGTTAAAATATTTGGTTTTTACCGATGCAACCAAGGCGCGACCGGTTGGCTTACCCATACCGGTACAAACACTTCCAGCAGCGGTTACCACGTTGCGAGAAGTGGTTGGCGCGAGCGGCACGATGGGTGAGAGCACCGATGCTTTCTTAACCAATCGGGTGGTTGCGAGAGTGTTGAGCGTCCCGGTCGACGTGGGCAATGTCGTCCAGAAAGGGGCGTTACTGGCGCAATTGGATGACACGTATTTCTTGTCGGCCGTAGAACACGCGCGGACCAATCACGACCACACTAGTGCGCAGCTCCAACGAATGTTGGCCATGCAGGCGAAAGGGTACGCTTCCGCCGTAGAAGTAGAACAAGCCCGGACCGCAGACACGGCTGCGCAAGAGGCCTTGGTTGAAGCCCAGTTCAATTTGACTACCACCAAAATCAGTAGCCCGGCTCCAGCGATTGTTCTGCAGCGTAACGTCAATCCTGGGGAGATAACCTCCGTCGGCAGCGCCGGCTTCAAACTTGGCATAATTGCTCCGATCTACATGGTGGCGCAGGTCTCAGAGGAAAAAATCGGGTCTGTCCATTTGGGTATGGAAGGCGACGTGAGCACCGATGGTTTCCCCGGGGTCATCTTCAAAGGCAAAGTCGTAAAAGTCGACGGTGCGGTTAACGATACTACGAGGACGTTCGGGGTTTACATCAGCATCCCGAATGAAGATGTACGTCTGATTCCCGGTATAACTGGTTACGCCCGGCTGCAGAATGAGCATATGGGTTTGGCTGTGCCAAGCACGGCAGTGATCGACCCGGTGGGAGACAGAGCGACTGTCTTTGTGGTTAGTGATAATCAGGCCCATATCCGAAATGTTCGACGAGGTTTGATGGCGGACGGAATGACCGAGATACTCGATGGGGTGGAGGAAGGCGAGAAGGTTGTCACGGTTGGTATGCAAGAGCTGCACGACAAGGACAAGGTCATCGTTAACCAGTCAGGTCCGTGGAATAAATGAAAATAGCCGTCCCGCTATTGCTGATGTTTTGGGTCTTGGTTTGCACTGCGAAACGGGGCGCAAGCGAGAGTGTGCATGGTGGGGTCCTCACCTTGCACGAATGCATCGCCGAATGCCTCAAGGAAAATCCGAAACTTCTGTCAGAACAGTATACCTTATCGGCCGACAAAGAGAATATCTGGAACGCCCGGTCGAATTATCTGCCTACTCTCACCGGTCACGCAAGTTTCGGGGGCTTGTCCGGCAGCCCGTCTGGCCCCTGGGCGCTTCTTGGGATCAACGATCCTGATGTTACTGGGATCGTCACCCGCGGTGCGTCGCGGCAATCAACAAGTCGGGGTCCTTACCGGATAAGCTGGGGATGGGTCGGCACTGGGGAATTGAGGCTGGAATATCCGCTCTATGCGAACGGCAGTATCTTCGGATTGAACAATTTTCCGGCATTGGCGACAGCCAAAGCGAAGTTCGACAAACAAAGCTGGGAGACTCGTCTAGCAGCCCAGGATGTCACCGCGAACTTGGTTAGTGTCTATTACAATACGACAGCCTATCTCGCGAAGGTGGATCTCGACCAACAAACGGTAGACTATTCGAAGAAGCGGCTAGAGATCATTCAGGAAGAACTGAGGCTGAACCTGATTTTGCCGCAGCAGGTGGACGTCGCAAAGGAGCAATTAGAGGCCAACGAGCAGGCTCTGACGGCAAGCCAGGAGCGGGCTGCAGATAGCGAGCGCATGTTAGCCGAACTGATGCGACGGCCTACGACACAAAAGCTCCGGATCGATACTTCCGATCCCTTACTTCCGACGCTGCCTCCGGTCGAGAAGCTTCTCAGCCAGGTGAGCGAGAAGCATCCAGCGGTTGCGATTCAACGAGCGACTATTGTGGAGGCGAAACAAACCTACCATCTGGCGGAGACCGCGCTCTATCCGTCGGTGCACTTTGAATCCACCTACGGTGGTGGAACGGGTTTCGGCGCGATCCCTTTGGACCAATTCTATGCCGGGATCGGCGTCGAAGTTCCGATATTTGATTTTGGCCATAAGCTTTCGGGTGAGCATGAAGCTTTGGATCTGTTGAAGGCGGCTCAGGCGCAATTGGAACAAGTGCAGCTATCCTTGCGGGATGCAATCCTGACTGAAATCAGCACGATTCATACGACGGAAGCCAACCTTGCGGATCTCGAGCGCAACTATGTTGAGGCTAAAACGCAAGTTGATCTCATTCAGTCCGAGCATGACCAGGGGATCGCGACCCAGCTCGCACTGGTTGATGCGCAGCTGGGTTTATTAGAGGTCAAAGATCAACTGCTCCTGCTCCGGCTTGAGGAACGGGTGCAGTACGCGAATCTCCAGCGGTTGACCGGCGGGGTGTGGGTGTGGAACCGATGAAGCAATCACAACGCATCGTTAAGAATGTGTTGGCTGGCGGCTTCGCCGTCGGCGCCGGCGGTTTGCTGCAGTTAACGGCGGTCGTGCTCATCGCTCGTTCGGTGAGCGTAAACGATTTCGGGATCTATTCTTTTATTCTAGCCTTCGCGGTTTTCTTTCAGCTCTTAGCCGATACCGGTTTGAGCAACATTTTGATGCGCGAACTGGCTAAGACGCCGGAGAAGATGGCGGAGATTTTGGGAGCAGCGCTGTCGCTTATTTGGGTGTTATCGATCGCGGTTGAGCTCATTATCATCGCGATCGTTCCGTTTCTCCATTTTAGTTTGGAGATCAAACTGCTGACGGTGGCGATGGGAGCAGCTACGCTTTCGCTCTTCCACTGCGCCGGGTACGGATCCGCCTTGCGCTCACAAGAAGATAATGAAGTTCACGCACTCGGCTTCCTCGTCCACAAGATTGTCTTTTGCGGATTCATATTTATCGGCTTGAAAATGGGTCTGGCGCTTGTGGGTATTGTGTTTGCGCACCTGATTCCGAATATCTTGCTCTGTTGTTACTATCGTTGGATGGTCGTGCGCCGGTACGCAGTGCCGAAAATGCGAATCGATCTGCCGATGTGGAAGTATTTGCTGACCAATTCCATTCCGGTGGGTGGAGCAACCATGGTGCGCCTCTTGGCCCAGCAAGTCGATGTAATGATTCTTTCCTGGCTTACCAATCTGCGCACCGTAGGGCTGTTTAGCGGTCCGTACCGGATATCGATGGCGTTGCGCTTCATTCCACAGACTTTGGCGATTCCGCTCTATCCGATGTACTCCCGGCTAGCGGTTAATCCGGAAGCAAAACAGGCCTTACACAGTGCCTATGAACGGAGCGTTAAATTTTTTGTGCTGGCAGGTTTTCCGGTAGCGACGCTCTTCCTGATTTTCTCGAGCAAATTAATCACCTTATTGCTTGGCGAGAAGTATCAGGTGGCTTTACCTGCAATGCAGCTGTTAGGAGTGGCGTTTCTTCCCTTTTTCGTTTCCAGTCCTTTTCCGTTCCTTTTAACGGCATTGGACAAACAGCGATTCCTAATGGTTAGTTCGCTGTTGTCGCTCGGAATCCGGATCGGGCTGAATTTTTTGTTAATCCCTATGTTCGGCTATTTGGGGCCGTGCATTGCTTTTTTCGTCAGCGAAGCGGCCACTCTGATTATTTGGTGGAACAAGCTGAGCCAGCTGGGGTTTTCGATAGGATTTGCCAAGATTGTGTGGCGACCAACGCTGGCGAGTGCTTGTATCGGCGCCGGCCTCTATTTCATCCAGGGCGCGGCCGTGATCTGGCTAATTCCGGCTACCTTGCTCGCGATGGTAGTTTACATACTCATTCTGCTTTTATTGGGTGTATTTACTCCGAGCGATCTGAGACTCGCCAAGGAAGGCTTGGGATTTGTTAAACCGTTTCTGGCAAAATGGACTGGCCAGGCCCCGGCCCTGAAATGAAGAAGGTAGTAGACTCGCTTATAGGGATCGGGTTGTGGTTCGCGCGGTTAGCGGAAAAAATCCTATTCTTTTTCTTACACAACTGGGCCTATTTTTTCGGCCTGGGCGCGGCTGGACTGGTACTAATCTCGCACTGGGTTGCGCTTACCATTACCGACCGGCTCAGCGGTCTACATGCGCCATTGCTCGGCTACGTAACTGGCAAGCCAGGGAGTCCACTCCTTTCGTTTGGGGTGGCGGCGGCGGTCTTGATCCTGGCTGGAGCGGTGGCCTATTCGCGGAAGTACTGGCGGTGCTTTGCCATCGTAGCCGCCGGTTTGTTGTTGCTCTGTTTCGGCGGTCTTTTACAGCTTGCCTTCGGGGAAGCGGATTTGCTCAAAGAACTGGCCGATGAGGAGGCGCAGTTTGTCGGCATTCAACAATTTGAGAATCAGTTTCTGCCAACCAATTTTGGTAAAGAGGCGAGCAATGCGCAAGGACCGCAGCTATCCAATTCGATTGTCACGGCTTGGGACAGATTGGTGACGGCCCGTTTCTTCATGGGGCGAGGCTGGTATCTGACGTTAACGGTGGGTATAGCGGCCTTCTTCTACGCAAAGAAACGATTAAAAACCAGACTGCAGCGGGCTTTACTAGTAAAGGTGACCCTGCTCGCCGCCATCGGGTTGGCGATTGGGTTTTCTTTACGACCGGTCATTGCCCAGATCACCGTCGCGCGCGGGCAGGATGCAGAGGCCAAAGGTGAACTGGATCTGGCCATTTCCAGGTATCGGAGCGCTATGCGACTCGATAAATGGTTCGCTATCCACACCGATCTCTATCAGCGGATTGGCGCGATCGACTACAGTTTTGGCCGGAATGATACCGTCGAATACGGAATCTATTTTGCAGAGCTGCTGGTTTCGCAAAACAACTTTTCCGGAGCCGTCCAACAATTGGAAAGAATTCTTCCCAAAGCGCAACAGATCTCTCCGCAACTAGAGGAGTTGGTCAGAACAACCGAAGCAGATATTTGGAATGCGTATGGCAAGGAGCTCTATCACCAGGGAGCCATTGGTGCGGCGGCGGCGTCGTGGGCCAATGCATTCGCTAAAGACCAGGGGCAGTTTTTGGCTGCGTTCTGTCTTTCGCGAGCTTATTTCCAAACCGGGCGTTATCAGCAGTCAGTCACGTTGATTGAGAGTCTCATCAAACGAGTTCGCGATCCCGAGACGCGAGCGAATCTGGATTCGAATCTCGGGGATGCCTACATGCGGCTTAATGAGCGCGCTTTGGCAAAGCTTGCCTACCGGCATTCGTACCTAATCGACTATGTGTTGAATTGGCGCGGGCTTAGCGACTTGATCGGCGCCCAGAACGAGATCTCGTTGCAAGAGAATAATTAATGAAAAGAAGTGAACAGCAATACCTTCGTGGGCCTGTAATCGAAGGTAAGTAATGCTAGTTGGATCGGACTAATAATGTTTAAAGAGTCCAGATTTTCCAGATACATCAAAACTCGGCAGGGCGGCTTTTCCTTGTTTTTGGTGATCGCTTGCGGGCTAATGCTAGCCTTTTTTTGCATTGTTACTTTCTATGATCTGCCTCAGAATCTTTACCGGCTGAACTTCGGTAAAGCCAAATGGATCCAGGCAACGGTTCCGTCGCAACACAACTTTTTCCGCAAGACGCTTTACCTGCCGGCTGCCGTAGATCGGGCCTGGATTCAGGTCGCGGCCACCGACAACTACACGATTTACGTTAACAATCAGCAAGTTGGTACCCGCACTTTCTACAGTACGTGCGTCGCTCGGCTCTACGATCTTAAGAAGGTATTAAAGCCGGGGAAGAACGTCATTGCTATCGAAGTTGATCGCTACTCTTTTCCCGGCTCCGGTCAACTGCTGGTGCGCGGCTTTTATGGTTTGGTGGGTTCACCCGTCCAGGAGTTCGTCTCAGATCCCACCGATCAGAGCTGGCGAGCATCGAGTACACCGGACGGAATTCTAAACGGTTATGTCTGGAGCGCTGTCCTGCTGGATGATTCATTTTGGAAACTGGCGGAGATCGCTCCAGCTAGTGAACGTTTTCCTGTCATCGAGTCTGTGCCAATCGATCCAAAGCAGTACGAAAGGCGACCTACCGCCAAATGGATTGCGCCCCTGAATGGTTCACCACGGCAAGCATCGTTTAGTTATGAATGGCAGGCGCCAAACGACCGCTTGGAGACATGGATTCAGATCGCCGCTACGGGGAACTATGATTTAATTGTTAACGGACGCCTGATTACCACCGAGATTGCAACTACCGGGACCGGTCCGGTACAGGTGGCGGTGGTCCAGCCGACGCTACTGGCTTATAATATTACCCGATGGATGCGCGACGGCACCAATTCGATCACAATCCGGGTTAGCTCCCAGACCCTACAACCGGCTTTGTTGTTGGTGGACGGTTACACGGTTCTAGGAACCGCGCGATTGCAACGCTTTGAAAGCGATGCGACCTGGAAGACCAGGCTGTTTAGCCCGGATGCGCAACCAGCTGTGGTGGTAGCTCAATACGGAGATCAGCCCTGGGGCACATTAGAGCAAACTATCGCTCTGCCGTCTGTCACCCCAGTTTACGATGTGCAAAAGGTCACCACCTGGGGGCCAGTGGCGGTCGGGGTTTTGGCGGCGACGCTAGTTTTGTGGATCCTGGCCTCCGTCTTGGTCGCGCCGCTGGTCCGACAGCCGGTGGAAAAGCTTTGGACCTGCGACGCGCTGTTCCATCTTTGCGTCCTGATTTTGATGCTTTTCCTTTGGCTGCTTACTTTCGATGTTCGGTTTCAAAACAACTGGTGTTTTAAACCACGAATTGCAGAGGGGCTGATTTTTCTTTTAGCGGCCGGAAAGCTCTTGTTGTTGTTGCCTCGTAGTAAACCGCGTTCGGCGGAAGCAGAGACCGCGGCGGCGGCGCCCTCGCTCCGGCCTCCCCGAGCAAGCTGGGTACGGACCTATTGGAAGGCGCTAGTTCTCGTTTGTATTGTCCTGTTGGGCTTCTCTCTCCGCGTACGTCAACTTACGACCATGTCGCTCGATGTGGATGAATTCGGCGTGATCCAGTTCTCGCATGGAGTGCAAAAGAAGGGGTATCCGTTCATTCAACTCGGCAGTTTCGAGAAGGAGGTTACGACTTACGAGCTGGTCTCCTATTCGATCTCGGTGGCCAGGCAATTTCTCGGTGAAAGTGAATCAGCTTACCGAACCGCGGCTTTGATCTATTCAACGATCACTATTGCGCTCATTGGGATAGTCGGCATTCGGATGATGGGTTGGAGAGTCGGGTTAACGGCGTCGCTCATTTTCGCGACGTTCCCGACCGGAATATTTTGGGGTCATAACGCCTTTTGGCCCTCGCAGGAGCAGATGTTTTCGTTGGCCACATTTTGGTGCTTTTATGAAGGTATCAAAAATCGCGGTGCGCACTTGCGGGCCGGCTTTATTACCGCTGCCAGCGTCTGCTTTATTCTGGCCTATCTGACCTGGGAGGGGTCCGGCTTTATCCTGCCAACTTTGTTCGCCTGTATATTCGCTATGCAGTGGGCCCGGTACGAATGGATGAAGAACTGGCACCTCTGGCGATGTTGCGTGGTTATGTCGTTTGCGGTTGGAATGCAGTTGGCCCATCGGCAGGTAGCCTCCTTGCCCGCCTACATGCAGACGGGCATCAGTTTATCAGACGTCACCACGCCAGTACCGGTGTGGTTCGACGTCACACACTACGACCCGCAGTACTACCTGAACTATTGTCTTTTTGCTGAGAACTACGTTTTAATGACGTTGTTCGTGATCTTTGGGATCGCGTTTTGTTGGAAGGATCGCGCGCTGCGCTATTTATTCTTGTCGATTGTCTTAATGCTGATGTGGTACACGGAGTTTCTGCCGGCCTACGCCGTGCGGTATTCTTACGATTACCAGTCTCTGCTCATACTGGCTGCCGTTGGGATCATGTTTAAACTGTGCGACCGGATCGTTAGGCAGGGAGCGTCGGTTCTCCGGTGGGGTGCAGCTGCCGCTGTATTCACTATCTTTGTGTTAAGCACCAACGGGTTTATTCTTCATATTTACCGGCTTTCTCGTTCAGCCCCCACACCCTATTACGGTGAGCGCATGGGAATCTATCGAACCGACTATCGCGGGGCAGCGCAGTACGTGGTCCAGCATTTTGAACCGGGAGATGGTCTTATCGTCGCTATTCCCCACATTTTTGAGTTCTACACCGGAATGAATGTGGACTACTCAATAAACACGATGCTGGACAAGAAAATCACTTATAGCGGCGCGTTGGAGATCCCGCATTTTCTGGACAAATTCCGAGGATACCCCTGTATTCGCAGTCTGGAAGAATTGGAGGACTTAAGGAGCCGGTTTAAGCGTCTTTGGATCGTGCAAGTACCGTTGGGACCGGCGGACAATCAGAATCCTCCTGTGATTCAATATCTCGCTCGAAACGCGAAAGTGGTGTATCTGAGTTACAAGGCCGAAGTTGACCTTCTGGTGGCGACTCCTAACGTGGCGCAGCAAATACAAACACAGTAGTTGCTTACAGCAAACAGAAAGACGATCACGGGTTAAATCGGAAGGGGTCAATGCATAATTCGGATTCGGAGAAGAACTCACCTCAGCAGCCGGCAGTTCTTTTTCTGCATATCCACAAGACGGCAGGAACTACTCTCAACCGTATTATCGAACGCGAATACAATCCGTTCCTGGTGTATACGATAGAAGGTAAGCGAATCGACTGGTCCATTGATCACTTTAAGCGATTATCAGAAGCCAGAAGGGCCGGGTTGCGCGTGGTTAAGGGGCACATGAGTTTTGGCCTACATAAGTTCCTACCTCAACCTTCCACCTATATTACCTTTTTACGCGATCCGATTGAGCGCTGTATTTCTTCCTACTCTTACTCGAAAGCGAACCGGTTTAATCCTTTTTATCGGCGGATTAACGAGGAGAACCTCGATTTGGCGCGGTTCCTTGAAATCGCTCCTTGGAACAACAATCTGCAATGCAAGACAATCGCGGGTATCGATCGACGCGAGTACCGGCCAGTAGCGCTTTTCCGCGAGATGACACGGTCCGGAGCGGCAGCGCCTGATCCCAGCGTGGATAGGTGCAGCAACGCGCAGACGCTGCAACGGGCGCGAGAAAACCTGTGCCGCTATTTTAGTTTTGTTGGGCTAACAGAACGTTTCACCCAGAGTCTGGTTTTGTTGAAACATCTCTTTGGCTGGAAACTATCGTCCTACTCAAGCTATAGAAAATCACGCAACCGGCCGAAACGAGAGAGTTTCGATCCCGCGCTGATTGCGATTGCGGAGGAGCGCAATCGATTCGACCGGGAGCTCTATGAATTTGGAATGGTGATGTTCAATGATTTAGTGAATCGATTGGGAGTCGATTTGGAACAAGAGGCCGCTAGCTTCCAAACTGGCGGCGAAAGGAATCCATTGAGTGTGGCGGTTGAGACGGGATCGATGGCGCTTCGGGCTGCCGCCAGCCGATTAGTCTCTTTGTTGTGAGGCACTAATGAAAGTAACGAGCGGGCAAAAAGTTGTGGATAACGATAACACGCTCATTTTCCTTCACTTGCCAAAATGCGGGGGCACGACGCTGAATCGGATTATTGAATGGGAGTACGATCCGTTACGCATTTTCAGCATTGATCCGATATTTTTTCTTTGGTCTTACCAAAAGTTAAATCGTTGGCCCGCCAGCCGGCTGGCCCGGATGCAAGTCCTTAAAGGTCACATGCCTTTCGGCATTCACACTCGGCTGCCGCAACCGTCCACTTATATCACTTTTTTGCGTGACCCGGTTGAACGGGTGATCTCAGCCTATTACTTTGCTCGAAACTATTTCCTGCATCCCAAGCATCGGTGGGTGAGTAAATTGACTCTTGAGGAGTACGTTCGGCAGTCTCCCAATCACAACGTGCAATGCAAATATCTCTCGGGCCGACCGTTTGTGGGCGACTATCATGCGGGAGATTGCACGAGCGAAATGCTGGAAACGGCCAAGGCGAATCTCGACCAGCACTTTTCGCTAGTGGGACTGACAGAGCGTTTCGACGAAGGTCTGGCCATTCTGAAAATCATTTTTGGGTGGCAGATCGCCAAATACGCGAAGTTTAACGTTACGAAGACCCGGCTTAAAAAGACCAGTTTGCCAGCCAGTACGGTGGATTTAGTCAGCGAACGGAATCAGTTCGACGTGGCGCTGTATGAGTACGGCGTCCCGATTTTTAACGAGACTCGGGCGCACTATGGAGACGAGGTTCAAAAGCAAATCGATCTGATCTCTCAAGCGAAAGCGTTAAGTAAATTGGAGTCGATGTATTATTTCGGCGCTTCCGCGGCTCGCAAGGCGATCAGTCGGGTCCACTCCGCGCTGTAGTATGGTTCGCATGCTTAACTAGTGCAGTAAGTTCGTGACTTGTATAGCAAACCGCTAAGGAACAAGTTCAAAAGCTCGATGAGCGGGACGAGGAACAAGATCCGCCATCTCAGGGGGGCAGCGGAGGTTCTGCTATTGGCAAATACTCCAAGAATCGGGTCAAGTTCGGTTGTTGTGCTTGATAGTATTCAGAGCATTTGGAATCTGTCTTAATGCCAAATAGGACTTCGAAGTTTGCATTTGCCTTTTTGTTCAGTTCCTTTTTTGCCTTCATTGCTGTACTCGCGGATCGTGCTCAATCCCAGCAGGTTCTCCTGTGGTTCCCAATGAATGGCAAGAGCTATTTCGTGTTGGGAGCGAATTATCCTTGGTACAATGGCTTTCGCGGCCTAGATCTCGGCCCTTATTTGGGTACGAAGACGATTGCCACCGTCGCTTACGCTACGCCGAAGGAGGGAAAAAGGGGTAATGCCGAGGTCTGGGAAAACGGGCACGATCTTCAACGGCCCTCAATTCCTATCCGCACCGGCACAACTGGCTTTAACGCCGACGGCATTAAGGCGCAGCTTCAGGACGCGCGCTCTGTGGGTATTCATGCGTTACGGTGGTTCTTTGGCGATGATGGTAGGTCGTTCATAATTTTCGACGGGCATGACAATTGCACGGGAATCGATAAGACGGCTCTCCAAAATGTCGATCGCGTCCTTGCTCTGGCCCAAAGCAACCAGGTCTATATCGTGCCGGTGCTGTTTGATTTCAGATTCATTTGCGGTGACCACTGGCTGAGATATGAGGACGGATCGTCCGGGCTAGGTCAAGGTCATGCAGAAGTGATCCGCGACTCCGCAAAAAGAAGATTATTGATCGAGAACTTTATTAAGCCTCTGGTGAAACGGTGCGCAAGTTCGAGCGCCGTTTTGTATTGGGAGATTATGAATGAAGCCGGCAACGTTGTTCAGGGGACCGATCCGGTAACGGGCTTTACGATGGGTGGACCCGGAAAGGTCTCGAATCATCCCAATGTTTCCGTCGTGGAGATGCAGACCTTTATGAACGAAGTTTATGATGCCATCAAGAGTGTCGATCAAGCGCATCTCGTTATGCCTTCGGGCCTTGGAAGGCCTTGGCAGCTACCCCTAGTCGTGGGCCGAGTCAAAGCCGATCTTTTTGGGGCCCACTACAATGATGATGGGAATACAGACTATGGGACAGTCCAATCGGTGGCAAATATCAAGAGCAACCTGTTCAGAAAATTCGGGCTTGTATTGGATAAGCCGCTCATCATGACAGAGGGGACTTCGCAAATGGAGGGGCATCTCGATTACTATGTAAGAAGCGCTTTTGACGGGGGTTGGGCTGGCTATCTTGCATGGTCCTACTACAGTCTTGTCGGTCTTAATAACTTTAACCGGTACCCGCGTATCGTTGTATCCAAGGATGGCCGGGCCGGGTCTTCGGTAAATATCGATTTTTACCGTATGTTCAACCGGGATCACGAGAGCGCAGTTAGGATCGGACAGTGACAGACGAGAATTCGCGGGGACGCGGCCAAGTAGGTCACACTGTCCGCTCACGTACGTAAGAATGCGTATCCTCGACCATCCCGAATTACTGGGAGTACGCGAGCAAGTTCACGCTATGTGACGCTTTCTTTTCGGCATTAACGGGTCCAAGTTTCCCGAACCACATGTGATGCAAAGCAGCTTTGGCAGAATTGCGCGATCATCGTGATGTGGGACGACTATGGTGGTTTCTACGATCATGTGCCGCCGGTTCAAATCGATGAGTGTGGCTTCGGCAAGATGGCAGCCAGGAAGCCCTGAAACTCAAATAGAATTAGAAACTGGATTTTCTTGTGACTGAAAGAGAAGCCCCTCGCCGACCCCTGTCGATTCGGCTTTGATCATGTCTTCACCAATTTTGACGGAGGATGTTGGAGACTATGCGTTCCTATTTATTGCGAACAGCGCGGGGCCTCGTGAGTGGAACAGAACATTGCTGGTGCGGAAGGCTGGCCGCCTTAGTTGTTGTCGGATTGCTGTTTCTACTTCCGCGCGTGAATGCGCAGAGCTCGGCTATCCCGATCGAACACTTCATCTATATCATTCAGGAGAATCATTCGTTCGATAATTATTTCGGCACCTTTCCCGGTGCGAACGGAATTCCCGCCGGTACTCTGCTTCCGGATTATCCAGGAGGCCCCCTCACGAGAAAGCCTTTTCTTACCCATCTAACGAGCGTCCCCCACGATCTTACGCATTCCTGGGTAGCGGGAAAAATTGCGTATGATAATGGCGCTATGGATGGGTTTCTTTGGGCGGAATGGCCGTTGGGTTTACGATATTATGGACAAGGCGTCCCCACGCCGGCGCCCGATCCTAATCTGGTCCGTATTCGACCTAAACCGAGAAATCAGGCGCGGGCGGCGACAGGAGCGATGCAGGAGGTTCTTTCTCCTCTCGGTTTTGCTGATGATGAGGACGATGATGCTCCTCAGGTAGAAGAGCAGAACGAGGCCATACTGGCGTCCGAGCCCTATCGGAGCGGCCCACCCAATGTTAACGAGCGGCCTAGCTGGGTGATCTATTCAATCAGCTACTTGGATTCCTCGACCATCCCGAATTATTGGGAGTATGCCCGCAAGTTCACGTTGTGTGACCGATTTTTTACTTCACTAGCGGGTCCAAGCGCACCGAACCACTTGTATGCTGTCGCCGCGCAATCCGGAGGGCTGGTCACAGATTTCGGGCATGGAAATATTGCGGATTTCAGCTTTCCAAGCATCATTGAGCTGCTGAGGCAATCCAGCGTGACTTGGAAGTACTACTCAGGGTCGGGTAGTCCATATGAGGTGGGTATTTGGAAACCAATGCCGGGGTTCAAAAAGTTTGCCAATGACTCGACCTTGAACTCGCATCTTGGTCGAACGGAGAAGTTCTACGAAGACCTGAAAAACGGTACCCTTCCCCAGGTTTGCTGGCTGGTGCCTCCAGGAGCCCTCAGCGAACACCCACCCCGTGATGTTCAGAAAGGGATGTGGTATGTTACAGAGTTAATCAACGCAGTGATGCGAAGCCGTTACTGGAAGAACTGCACGATCATAGTGACCTGGGACGATTCAGGCGGCTTCTATGATCATGTGCCGCCGGTTCAAACCGATGAGTACGGCTTCGGCATTCGCGTCCCCGCGCTGGTGATCTCTCCCTATTCTAACAGGGGGGTGGTTCATACCCATTACGATCTGACGTCTCCCCTGAAATTAATCGAGACGAAATTTGGGCTTCCCCCGCTGACCGCACGGGACGCGATGTCTAACACAATGCTGGAATGCTTCGATTTCACGCAAACACCGTTACCTCCGGTTATCATCACGCGAGAGACTCAACTTGACTTTAGCGACATGGTAACCACGAAGCCATAAGTAGGGGCGAACGCGCCGATGTTTTGATTTTGCGCAGACTCGGCGGGAGCAAGGGGTTGGAGTAGCTATCGACTGGCCAAAGCTGTCGGAGTAAGTTAGTCGACGGTGAGCAATTCGGGCTGCAGCCATACCGCTCGCGCTTTTACATGGCTAGTTATGACCCGGAATTTGAAGAAAAAGCCGCCGACATTATTGGCTTATACCTTCAGCCACCGCAGCATGCGGCAGTCTTCTGCGTCGATGAGAAAAGCGCTATCCAGGCCCTTGATCGGTTGGATCCAGTCCTGCCGCTTTCGCCCGGACGGGCCGAACGCCACGGTTTCGAGTACTATCGGCATGGCACTCTTTCACTCTATGCCGCGCTCAACGTTCAACCCGGAGAAGTACTCGGCAAGGCCAGCCCGCGCCATACCAGCGCCGAGTTCGTTGACTTCCTCGGCCAAATCGTTTGCTAGTCAACCTTCCGATCGCGCAATCCACGTGATCGCCGACAATTTAGGCGCCCATAAAACCAAGCAAGTCTTTAGCTTCCTAGAGGCTCATCCCAACCTCCGCCTTCACTACACCCCAACCTATTCCTCTTGGCTCAATCAAGTCGAAATCTGGTTTTCCAAGATTCAACGCCACGTCATCACCGGAGGGGTCTTCACTTCGGTCAATGACCTGGCGCGCAAGCTCATGCGCTACATCCGCACCTATAATCAGACTTCTACACCGATCCGCTGGATCTACAAGACCTCACAAAAAGAATCGAGCCAGCTGCTATATGAGCATTAAACTTACTGCACTAGGGCCTACGAAAAACTGGCCGGGCTGCCAAACTTTTGCAAATAAAGATGTTCTTTCGTGGTTACTTCTTGACCCCGGGAACCGCTCTTTTTTATTCTCCCGGGGACAGTTTAAGTTTCAGATATGCGCGGAACGAGATTAGAAGGACTCGAGGTTGCTGAACGGAACACCGGTCGGCCGAGGATGGCGCCGAACCGGCACTCAACATCAGGAATTGAGTGGATGAATCTGTGCTCATCGACCAACGAAAACGACTTCGACCATCGGACAATCACGTGGCCGTGAAATGGTGGAACCGGGGCCGCCGCCGAGCCATGGTTATCGGCCTGGACTGTGCCGAGCCAGAGCTAGTATTTGAGCGTTGGTTGGATCGGCTCCCCAACATTCGTTCTGTCATTCAGCAAGGCGCATACGGGCCGCTGCGGTCATGCGACCCGCCGATCACCGTACCGGCATGGGCCGTCATGACGTCTTCCAAGAAGCCCGGTACGCTCGGCGTCTATGGCTTTCGTAATCGAGCCGACCATTCTTACGATAAGCACTTAATCGCTAACTCCACGGCTATCAAAGTCGATCGGGTTTGGGATATACTTTCGCGGCACGGCAAAAAAGTCATTCTGATAGGGATACCGCAGACCTTTCCGCCCATGGCGGTCAACGGAATACTGGTTGGAGATTTCTTAACGCCCGATATTAAGGCTGACTATACCTATCCGAGCGAATTCAAGCATGAAATTGCGAAGGTCGTTGGGGAATACTTATTGGATGTTCGAGAATTCAGGTCGGACAAAAAGGAAGCCATTCTGAAAGAGATCTTCGAAATGACGCGCAAGCGATTCGAGTTGGCGCGTTATCTTCTGGCGGAAAAGGAATGGGACTTTTTCATGATGGTCGAGATTGGGGTAGACCGCATTCAACACGCTTTTTGGGCTTACATGGATAAGACCCATCGCAACTATTGTCCGGGTAACCCTTACGAAAACGCTATTTTTGACTACTACCAATTTGTCGATGCTCAGATCGGCGAGTTATTAAAGCTGGCAGACAAAGATACTACCGTATTCATCGTTTCTGACCACGGAGCTCAAAAGATGGAGGGCTCGATTTGTATCAATGAGTGGTTAATTCGAGAGGGCTATCTTACGTTGCTGGAATCTCCGACGACGTTGACTCCATTTGCCAAGTTGAAGATCGATTGGTCTAAAACAAGCGCTTGGGGTGATGGTGGCTACTATTCTCGGATCTTCTTAAACGTGCGTGGACGAGAGCCTCAAGGGATAGTTGACGCCGCCCAGTACGAGAGTCTGCGGACAGAACTAGCTGCGAAAATTGAGGCGATCCCAGATCCGAACGGAGCCTCGATTGGAACCAGAGTGTTGCGGCCTGAAGATCTTTACAAATTCCGAAATGGGGTTGCGCCGGACCTAATGGCCTATTTCGGCAATCTAGCTTGGCGATCAGCCGGTACGGTTGGTCGGAGCTCGATCTATACTTTTGAGAACGACACCGGTCCCGATGATGCCAATCACGGACAGTACGGAATCTTTATCGTCAGGCCGACCGCGTCGATGGCAGGCCATAAGCTGTCGGGTTTGGAAATCCAAGATGTTGCGCCTACGGTTCTGAGGACCTTGGATGTTCCGATTCCCGACGACATGGAAGGTAAGGTTATTCAAGAGGTGTGTTAGGTTTGTGTAAGGCCCAATTCCGCACTGGAGGAATTGAGACTCTCTCGTTATAATCTGCGGATGCGTTGCTGGTTTACCACCATGGTCGCACTTTTCGTAGCTAGCGCGGTGCAGGCGGCGCTGTTGTTCCAGGATCGTCATGCCAGCGTAAATGGGCAAGAGACGGTCTATCGTTTCGAGGCGAACCCTGTGTCCACTACTGCTAGCATCGACCAATCGAAGGCGGTTAAAGTCGCAAAACTCTGGGCAGATGAATATTACGGGATTGGAGGCCTTGTCGTTGCTAACGCGCAAGAGCGAGCAATGCCGATGCGCTACTGGTTGATCGCTTTCAGGGCGCCCGGACAACCGAGGGACAGTACCTACTACTCTATTGTGTTGCCGGACGGTTCGGTGGTTGAGCCAAAGGTTTCACGACAAGGACTCACGGCGAGCCGTGGTCCGGTGGATGTCGCCAAAGCTAGCGACTTGATTGAGCCGCCGCCCAAGGGGGTCGAGATCCACGGCGAGATGATTTTTACCTATAGCTGGGGAAGAGGGTTAAGATGCAATGGCCCCTATGCCCCCGACCCGCTCTGGGACGCTCCATCTGTGGTTGCCCGGCCAGCGCCGTAGCCTAGTGAGGCTTGGTTCTCGTCGTCGTCCTTCCGACGTCGCCAACGTCCCGGGTGTGGAGCGCGCCTCGCTTGCGAGGTCGACTTCCAGCGGTTAGCAACATAGACCATGGGCTTCGTCGGACAGGACTTCGGCGAGCTCAGTCGAGTCGCTGTCCTCGAATCCGGGCACGCGGACTGGTGGAACACTGGAGTGCCGGAGTATTGCGCTTGTTCCGGATCGCGGACACGGGGCTGGGGATGCTTTAGGCTGCACCATCGTTCGGGACTGGAAAGTTGCCTGCCGAGCGTTTTAAAAACGGCGCCCCTATTAGTCCGCTCTCTCTCCGACCTCGCGGCCCAGGGGTATATTTCGATTCAAGAAGTAGACCCACGCCCAGAGTCGCGGCCTTACGAGAGGAACTTGGCGGCGAATAAAGAGGGACGCTCGTGGATTCGCCGGATCGAATCCTTCGTAGAAGTCCAGTGTGCGGATCACATCCGGATCGATAACCCGAAATATCTCGATCGCAGTCATTCCCGGACCCTCGACTAACCCGGGAAAGGCCCTCTGCCAGAAGAGCCGGCCTCTGATCAAACCGCAACCGAAGAATTGAATCCGTGAGGCCGCCCCGGGGAGTTTCTGAAACAGAGATCGACGCCGGAGCGTGCCATAGACGGCCAGGAAATTGTAGTAATCAGTAGTCAGTGGGTCAGTATCCAGTTTAGGAGCTAGGATCTAGGAGCTAGGATCTAGGAGCGGGCGCCAAAGGGGGCGCTACCCGTGGAGCGCTGCCTCGCTTGCGAGGCCGTGGTGAGCAGGGATGAATCACGACACATACGTATCTCGGTCAGCGCTCTGTATCGCAAAGTTTGCCTCTTCACACAAAAAAGCGTGGGCCGACGATGGGCATGTCAAGTAATAAGCGTTGCTCACCACGGTCTCGCAAGCGAGGCAGCGCTCCACGGCGGCGCCGCCTCCTAGCTCCTAAACTGATTACTGGACAAGCCTCCTCAGAACAGCGGCGCCGCAACAATAGCCGGCCGGCCTGGTCTGTTGGTGGTAGTTGGCGCGTTCTGCGTCGCTGGCACGTTCTGCGAGGGGCCAGCATTTGGTTGCTGATCTGCCGGAGAAACCGTTTGGGCCGGATCGTGGGCCGGATTGTCGTTCGGTGCTTCCTTGGCGTCTTTCGGATGAGCCGGGTGATGATGAACGGCATGAGATTGCGGTTGTGGCCGCACAAAAAAATTCTTGAGTGCATCGAACGGACCGGCACTCGCCGGTTGCGCCAGAATACTTGCCGATAACAGCAGGACGGTGGTTAACTGAGCCACTTTCATATTTCAGGATCTTTCTTTTAAGGACACAGAAGCCAGGAAGATAAAAGCCTAACCGCAGATGTACGCAGATTAAGAATCGAACCGCGGCTTCGCCGAACAAGCCGCGAAGGATGCGAACAAGTCGGGCCCAATTTGCAATGATCAGTGTTCATTCCCGATACGGGTTTTAGCGAGCTGACCTTATCTGCGTCAATCTGCGTTCATCTGCGGTTGGTTTTCTCCGCTTCGTGTCTTTGCGTTAAGTCTGTTTAGCCGGACGGCACCACCACGACCTCGCCGGCTTCATTGGCTTCAAGAGCAACCTCGTGTGCTCCTTGATCTTTCGCCTGCAACAATTGGTTAGCCAGCATCTCATCGAGGATTCGTTCCAACTCACGAATACCGAATCGGCTGACCTTCTCGTTAGCGGCTAACGCCTGGAGCAATAGCTCGGGAGCCACGAAATGTACTTTTAGCCGGTATTGTTCAGCTAACTTGGCGATCTTGAGCAGAGCGATCTCGGCGATGACCATACCGCTCAAAGGCTGGAAGACGTATACCCGGTCAATTCGTCCCACGATCTCCGGGCGGAACACTTTTGATTCAGCCAGATAGGTTTTAATCGAGTTTACCATTTCATGGTAATCCGTCACTTCCCGTTGGATCTGCCCAATCTGCTCTGCATTAGCATTACTCGTTAAAACGATAATGGTTTGCGAAAAATCGACTGCTTTTCCGCTCCCTTGTTCGGTGAGACGTGCTTCACCCATGAGTTGCAGGAACAGATCAAACACCGGTGGGTAGGCTTTTTCGATCTCATCAAAAAGGATCAAGCGTCTTGGGCTGGCCATGACCGGACGGGTGAGCTGTCCGCCTTGTTCGGAAGAGATGTAGCCGGCGGGGACACCAATTAGCCGGTCTTTAGAGTGGGAGCCATTCAACTCGGAGCAATCGAAACGGAGCATGGCCTTTTCCTCTTTGAAAAGGAAAGTGGCGATCGCTTTTGCTAACTCGGTCTTGCCGGTGCCGGTCGGGCCCAGGAACAGCAGATTCGCAATTGGACGAGTCTTTTGTTGTTTGGCCGCCTGTAGCCGAATCAACCTGGCCACATCTTTTATAATGACATCCTGACCTTTAACCCGCGCCTGGAGATGCTCCAATAGCGCCGGCTCGTCGATCCTCATGGTCTTGCCGTCATCATCCTGATTTTCGAGCAACCGCTTGAGCTGCTCCCAATCTGTCATGCCACGGATGTCAGCCATTGTTAGTACTTCTATTTCACCACAAAGGCGCGGAGAACACAAAGATTAACCTTGAAAGCCTTTTATTCGGCGCGCTCATTTGAGGTCACCGCTTGTTTGTCGGAAATCCGAACTGTGGAAAAACCGTCCTTGTTGCTCTGGGTCGGTTGATCGCTGAAGGTGGTGTTGGTGAGGCTGACATAACCGCGGTTGAGCGCCGAAACTCCGTAGGTCCGGTTAGATCCGATCGTGGAGTTTTCCAGGGTGATCATGGAGCTTTCAGTGGCCTGAGCACCGATATCGTTCTGTTCCAACGTGCAACTGGTGAGTGCGATTTTTGCCTCATTCCTGGCTACGACTCCCGTACCCTGGAAGCTCAGGAACTGACATTGCTGGCCGTGCACCTGTGAATTCGAACCCACGGTTTCTAACCCGTTTCCTTTTCCGCCTTTGACATCGCAGCCGGCCATTTCGAGCATCGATCCGGTATCGACATAGATCGAGCTATCCCAGGCGTCGCCATTGATATGGCAATTGAATAGCTTCAGATAGCTGGCCCGGGTTAGCCGCGCCGCCTGTCCGGCTTGGCCGGACAAGGTGACATTCTCTAGTTGAGCAGATCCGCCCTTTGCCACGTTGGCTGCACTTACACCCAAATCGACGCCGTATTGGCCCCCCTGAATGGTGATATCCTTCAAACTAGCCTGCGCCTGATCAGCGACTAAGACGCCGGCGAATTGCACATCAGTGAAGGTCGTATTTGTCACGGTAGCAACCGAACCCTGACCGATAACCAGGAGATTCGCGAAATTTGCCGCTGAATCGCCACCTTTCGGAATTTGGCCGCAGCCTTGGAATTTGCAGCCGTCCATCGTAAGCTGACCTCCGTTCCAAACCAGCACCGCTCTTGGATTGGAAACGAACTCGCAGCCGGTTAAGGTGAGCTTTCCAGGAGTATTCTGCTCAGAAGTACTTGCTGCCACCGTATACTTCCAGTAGCCCTCGCGGCTCTTTTCAAAACGGCAGTTTGTTAACATCATTATCCCCTGGGCATCCGTGACTACGCCCGTGTTTTCCGTAAAGGTACAGCGATTGAACTCAGCAGATCCCGTACTGGTGAAATAGACCAGGGAGGCGTCTTTAGAGTCGCTAATATTATTATCGAATTTGGAGTCGTTTATGACCACGGAACCCTGTTCAGTACAATCGACGCACCTTAGGTTTTCTTCGAAAGTACAACCTTGGATAGTGGCCTTAGCGTATCCTTTGACGGTACAGGCAAACCCCTTGCCTACCGAGCGCAGGGAACTGTCCTGCAAGGTCAACTGAGCATTGTCTGACAGCGCAATGCAATTGCTTCCCCGGGAAACGAAATTGCAGTTTTTGATTTGCACAACTGATTGCGAAATGGCTGAGATGAGGACGGATCCGCCTTCTGATGTTTCGCCGAAATCGAGATTCTGAAGTGTCACCTGGCCGCCAGTGATCACACAGCCGGTGCCGGAATAGTGGATTGAAGCCCGGACGCCAGTCTTTTGATCGGTGTCGCCGGTGATAACGACTGACTTCGCTAGAGCTAGCGGGCCGTTATAACTGCCGGGTTTTACCTGAACGGTGTCACCGTCCTGTAGGCTGTTTACAATTTGGGCAAAATCCTTAGCGTCGGAATCTGCCGCTCCGGTAGAATCGAGCACCCACTGCCGTCCATGCTTCGGGTTACTGAGGACTTGCGATTGCGAGGTTACCTGGTTGTTGGTCGTCGTCTGGTTGTTATTGGTGGTCTGAGTGCTGCTCGTGGTCTGGGTGCTGGTACTCGAAACGAATTTACCCGTGAACATATCCACCACCGTGGTACACAGCGCGACTAACCCGACCAGCGAGCAAACGATGACCCACTGGTTTTTGATTAACAGTCGAAAATCAAGTCCTCTCACTGCATTGACACTCCCGATGCACCCAATTCTTCTTCCAGAACGGGTTGGATTAACAGCTCGTTATTCGGCCCGGCCTCTAGCCGAACCTTAGTAAAACCCGAAGTTCGCGCCTGCACGATGGCGGAATTGGTCGTTTGCTTAAGATAATTCTCAAGCTGGCGGACGCCGTACTGTTTGAACTCGACATTCTTGGCGACGGTATCGAGCAGGATTTCGGGAGAAGTATAGGTCAACTCGATCCCATAGTCGCGCCAGTACCGAGCCAACTGGAGGCAAGCGACTTCGGCGACATGGTACGCAGAGAGCTCGTCCATGAGAATGATATGAGCCCAACGGGCAAGAAAAGCGCGATCGAATCCCGCATTGTCGACTAGCGCATCGCGGCTCTGTCCAAGCCATAGAGCTTGATCTTTGGTTGGGTTGATTTCTTGGCGCAATTTTCTCAGTGCCTCTACGCCGGCGTTGCTGGTCCCAAAGAAGACGCACTGGCTGAAATCGACTTCTTTTCCGCTGCTTTTCTCGCGGCAAGTGCCGGCGTCCAATATGTCGAACAAGCAATGATGCAAATCGGGGTGAGCCTTCTCTAGCTCATCCAAAATGACCACCCGTTTCGGATTAATCAGCACCGGTCTGGTGAGAGAGCCTCCCACCTCATATCCAGGCATACCCGGGGGCGGCCCGAGCAGCGTCTGAACATCGTTAGGCGTCTTGTATTGATTCATCCGCAGGATTACCGGATCGCTGTCGGGGTACAAAGCTTGGGCCAGCAACTGTGGCAGGAAGGTTTTTCCCGTACCAGTTGGACCGACTAACAAGAAGGATCCTAAGAGTTGTCCTGGCTGAGCAATGGCAACCTGACTGCGTAAACTTGAGCTCACGATCTCGATCGCCTCGTCCTGTCCGCGAACATTGGTCTTTAGCCACTGTTCGGTTTGGGCAAAATCGATGTTGCCCAGCCTGGAGAAGTTCTCTTCTCGCGCTCGAGACGGAGTAGGAACCCCAGCGCCCATCTGCCGAATTGCGACGTAGACCAGGCCGCCAATTGCCAGGAGAAGAAGAACTGGGGAGAACCAGGCGCTGACTTGGTTCAAAGCAATGACGGCGCCTGACAGCGTAACAATCAAGCCGGCCAGCATAGCGGGCGCTAGAGGCTGTTCCGAGCTGCGCTCGAACCAGGAATGCGTCGGGGAACTCATTTGATTTAGCCCTAAGGCGCTTACCGGCGTTGCATCTCTAAATTAGCCTGACCGCCGGTAGCGAGGGGAGGGGTGTGAAGAACAATGCCCTCATTCGATGGAACGAAGCAAGTCACCGTTCCTTGAGGACCGGCAGAATCGACCACGAAGTGGAAATTAGTGACCGATTTCCGGCTGACTGGGACAATAGTAGTTTTTGGATGTTCCTCGGTTAAGACGTCCGTAAGCGCTAGCTGCCCATCGATGCTCACATAAACGTGGACCATGATTCCGCTTGCCTTGGCCGGGTCGAACAACTGTTTCCGGGTTAGGTCCATCTCCCCGTTCTTGATCTTCTCCAGCGCCTGTTGGCTTGTGTTCCTGAGATAGGAAGGAACTTCGCCGCGTTGCAGTGAATCCCGAGCCTGTTGGGTCAGTTGTTGATCAATGTCGCCGTCCGACAACATCAGGACCTGAGAAGTGGATGTGGCTCCGGCGTGCTGCCACGCGTAGTAGCCGCCTCCGGCGATGCCTGCGGCGGCCATCAGCACCAACAAATAAATGAGCGCTGATTTTCGCCAGTCCTTTTTCACCGGGTGACCGTTTTGCGGCTGATCCGACATACCAGAGGCCGCTGTTTGGGGGACATAGGCTCGTCCCGAGCGCGAACCGCGGCGATCGGATTGATCCTGGCCCACCTTTGGCCCTAAGCGTTTGATCGCTCGCTGATCGCCCTGGGTCGTATCATATCCAGGTACGGTCGTCTTTCGTATCGCGGGATCGGATCTCTCTGGCACCGGTTCCATAAGAAGTATTGGTATCTTGACGTCGGCCTCCCCGAATTACTCCATACCCTAGAGAGTAAAAATCGGCCCCGAGTGTACCAAGAATTCGACAAATGTCGATGCGTTAGGCGCTTTCATGGAATCTGCGCTCTATTTTCCGCACCTCTGGGTGATGTGGGTTGGGGGAATGATCGTTTGGGCGGGCTTCGTCTCGCAGGGACTCGAGGACCATCCCAAAGAGACTGGACTCAGCCCGAGGTCAAGAGACGTGTGTCTCTCGTCCCGAAGGGACTGAACGATGGTAGCCTGGCATGAAATGCCTGGGAAAGGCCCCAAACCGACCCGTCCCGTAGGGTACGGTATGATCGGGGCGGCTAGCCCCAGAGATATTTTTCGTCAAGATTGCCGCCGTGCCCCTTGAGAAAAGCTAGATACTCTTCTTTAAACGTCCGGGTTCGGTGATGTTCGAGCTGCCGTTCGATGTAACAGACGGTTTCAGGTATTTGCGATATGCCAACGCTAAAGGCGCCGTACCCCTGCTGCCAGGCAAAGTTCCGCAAATGCGGATAGGTCTGATGTATCCAGCCTGACGAACCTGTTTTGATCAATTGAACTGCTTTTGCTATTCCCATGGTGGTCGGGAGCGCGAGGAGGAGGTGAACATGATCTGCGGCGCCGCCGATGCATTTTGGAACAATTCCATTCTGTTTGGCAATGCCACCTATGTAAGGCCAAAGACGTTCTCTAATATCGGGAGTCAAAACGGGAACGCGCTCTTTTGTGCTAAAGACACAATGGATGTGCAGGCACGAGAAGGTATTCGCCATAGAGCGTATGATCCAAAAAATCGCTAATAGTGATAACACTAAGGAGTGATGTTATGTGTTACCTATCCGATTTCGCCAGGTGTCATCGCATGAGGGTGAGGAATGCGTGAGGGCATTGCGCTACGGGCAGGACCTCTATCATACCGTCCCTCTGGGACGGGTCGCATAGGGGGCTATTTTCCAGGCATTTCATGCCAGGCTACCATCGTTCGGTCCCTCCGGGACGGCTCGCATAGGGGGCCATTTTCCAGCATCTCATGCCAGGCTACTTTCATTCAGTCCCTACGGGACAAACCTACCCCTCAAACTCCGCGTTTGTTCCCCGGTCTTGTGCTGAGACTGACGGCAAGCGCATGTCGCTGCGAATAAGTTTCTCCGCTGCAGGACATGCGCTCGGACTCGGGCCAAATCTGGGCTACGCATTCTTGAATCAATGCGATTGCCAGTTTTTCTAGAGGTAGGCCGAACGGGTGAATCAGTTTCAAGCCCAGGAGAAGAAACCTGAGCCGCCTGGCAAAGCGATGTCTTCTCTTGGCTAGCTGGTTGTAGTAGCGCTGCTGGCAGCGCCTTATTGACGGAGGCGATTCCATGGCAAGAGCAGAGCCAAGCCCTTCAGAACCTCAGCGCTTAGCGGCATCATTGACAATCGGCGTCGAATCTTTGTCGGGTGCTGGGTCGATTCGCAGTGCCTGCTGCAGCATATCGTTTACCATCTCCGCAGCAGAACCGAAGGCATGAACCGGCGCTAACGTAACCCGCGACAGAACCACGTACTGTTTAGCCCCTAAGTCGAAACCGAAATACCAAAGATCCGAGTCACCAATAAAAAGGTATTTTCCAGCGGTTTCCGGCATAACGGACCAAAGGGAAAGATTTTCGGCCACGATCGTTGGGCCGTAAGCCTGTTCGTCGGGAAGATCTTGGTCGGTACCAAAGAGGCTGACCCCATTTTCCGAGAAACCATCTACTGCGGCGAAGATCTCCCGAAGTTCGACCGGCAGCTCGATTCCCAGCTCGTCGTACGCTGCCTGCTCTGTTTGCTCGATGTCTTCGGGCAGGGCTCCAGGAAGGAGCGGCCGGTTGCCTCGGGCTGCATCGCGGGCCAGACGGTGTTCCAGGTTGGTTCGCTCGTCTGACGATAATTGCAGGTAGTATTGGGACGCTCGGAGATCGTTGAGAAATAGCTCGCTGAGCTCGCTTAATAAGTCGGTGTTGAGGTTCATAGCTAGACTTTAATGGTAGTGCCAGCGTTTACTTTCGGTCCGGCGGCGATTCTGGTTTGACTTCGTTTTCGACTAGATTTTGTTTTTGCCAGAGGCGGTGTTTCCGGAGTGGCTGTAAGGTTGGAATCGACGATCGGCAGCTTGTTTTTCGGCACATGGTCGGGGCCAAGTTGGTGCCCGTTCACGTAGGCGTCGCCTGGAAGCCATTCTGCGGTTAAACCCTCCACCTTGCGAGCGAGTTCATCGCGCGCCGTCAATTTAGCTGATTCGTCTTTGTTCTTCTTACTGTAGAACTCGCCGAACGCCCGAGTAATGTCGTGGAACTCTTTGGGGACGGAGTAGGCGCGGTGCCCGGTCGCTTTCGAGAATTCTAGTATGCGCTTTTCCCAGACTTCCGGTAATGGAGGCGCTCCTAGATTCTTGAGATGTTCCCGAAGCTGTTCCGGGGTCTTGAACCCCTGGGTGACAGGAGGATAAAAGGGAAACAATGGTCGCACTACGTAGATGGGAATCTCAGCGTTCGGTGCGTTATGGGTTTGGGCATGGAGTAATAAGCTGTGCCAGAGATGGTGCGGATTTTGTGACTGATCACGGCCCCGGCGAGTGGTATTCGCAATTACAAAATTGCGGGGATGGTTAACCGCGGCGTCGCCTCCAGCGACAGCGACACTTTTGGGGATCACGTGATGGCAGTTGTAAGTGACCTGGCGGCCACGCACCGCCCGCTCGGGTGGCGCGGTGGAGTCGATCAACGTAGACGGGCTCCGGCCTGCTTCCATCAGTTTCACCCCATCCGGGCCGACGGCGAGTAGGGCCAAGGTCCGGCCAATTGGATGATTGACTAGAGCTTGGAAGTATTCTTCCCGGATGTGGTTGTAGTCTTTGATGACGGTCTTGTATTCTTCGCCTTGGCGATCCAGGGCTCTGCCGAGGATACGGTCCAAAACGACGCCGGGAAGCTCTGGACATGCGCCCACAATTTCCGGGTCAGGCGCCAATTTCTCGAAATCACGAATCGCTTCAGCGACGGCATCGATCATCTCCTGACGCGGAGGAGCAGGAGGTTGTTTTTTTGAAGAGCTCATGGTTTGGGAACGAGGTGGGGATGGGTAGGGGAGAGGCTATCGCTCGGGAGTTGAGGCATGCCGTAATAACATCTGTAAGACATGTTGTGATATATGCAGGATGTTCTACGGCTTTGCAAGAACAAACCGTAATCATGTTATTAATTTCGGCCGGAGGAAGTTTTAGGGCGCGAAGCGCTGGTAGATTTTAGCCTAGGCTGAGTCTGCGAGGCCTAGGTAGCCATTTCCCCCAAAGCGAGAGCGCTGAAGGCGAGGAAGAAACAGGGTTGCATATATAATAACTATTATCCTATATGTTATGGTCATGCCCCAATCGCTCTCCTGCCTTCTTCTCCGGTTGCTTTCGACGAACGATACGTCTGGGATTGAACTCCGGTTCTTTCGCGCCTTCAGCGCTTCGTCGCTGGGGGGCCGTTACCTAGGCCTCGCAGACTCAGCCTAGGCTAAAATCTTGCAGCCCCGAAATGCTTCGGGGTAAACGCTTCGCGCCTAGTTCTCCGGAGTGGACAGTAACCGGAAGGCTCAACTAGTCCTCACTCACGCAGCGCTGCATTGACCCCTTCACAACAACATAAACGCCAGCCCCACGATAACGGTCGGAACAAGCGCGCCCAGGAATAGACCGAGAGGGGAAATTCCGGCTTCGCCAAAACGGGAAGCTAGAATGCTCTGGCCAGCCGGGTTGGGGGCATTGGCGATCACGGTTAAACCGCCCCCGGTCACGGCGCCGGCCATTACGGCATAACGCGAAGAGTCAGGGAATCCAGGGACAAGGGTAGCCAGGTAGGTGATGGCGGCATTGTCATTAAGTGCCGTGAGAGCGGTGGCGCAGATCATCAGCGGCCATTGGCTAAGCGATTTGAGAACGGGGCCGATCCACCAGGATTGACAGCCGCCATGGATGACTAGGGAGGCCAAGAAAAATCCCACTAACAGAGGAGGCCGCAAAGCGATGCCTTGCTGGTTATGCCGAGTGGCTGAGACAAAGGCGAGAAAGAAAAGGAAACCGAGAACCACTAGCACCGGATAATGCGCACTAATAACGGTCCAGACGAGGAACAACAGGTGAATCAGCGTGATAGACCAAGGCACTCTTCTTCGATCCTCTTCATCTCCAAATTCGCGCCGTTCTTGATTAAGCCGGCTGAACTCTTTTCGAAACGCGAGCCAATATAGAATATTCGAGATAATGATCGCGATGACCGCTTTCCAGCCAAAGTTAGCCATCATGAAAGGCATGTCCCATTTCCAAGCGCTGGCGGCGAGTACCACGGGCGGAGCTGCGAAATGAGTTAGCGTGCCGCCGACCGAAATATTGACGAATAGCAATCCCAACGTGGCGTATTTCAACCGGCTGCTGGAATGCAAATTGTAAAAACGATGCCGGAGCAATAGGGCGCAAATGGTCATGGCTGCGGGCTCGGTGATAAAAGACCCCAAGATCGGTCCGATGGTTAGGATCGACATCCACCAGGCGGCAGGCGAACTTCGGCCGAGTTTAGCGACTTGCGAGATCGCGGTTTCCGCCGATCGCAGGATAGGTAACGATCCGGCGATCGCCATGATCACAACGACGAAGACCGGGTCCGCGACGTTGACATGCCCGACGTAATCTACCATAGCGTCCCAGCCTTTGAATAGGATGATGGCGAGGAAAAGGGGAATCAACCAGATCCCGAAGACGGCTTCGATCTCTCCCATGAAATGGTAGAACTGAGCCCAGAAAACCAGATGATCCCGTTTCCCTTCCGCAACTACCAGGTTCGGGTCAGCCTGTTCTTCCTCGAGCCGCAACAATCGATGTTCAAAACTCCGTGAACGTTTCTGGAATTGGGCGGCCAAAAAAGTGTGCGTAATCGCCAATGCGAAAATGACGGTGGCGATCAGGTTAAGTGGATCACTCTGAACCCGCCCCCAGAGCTGCGCCGGGATAAAAGTCACGTCGTCATCGTGATAGCTAGCCGGGTCCGCCGGGTATGCGCCGGCGCTGACTGATGCCGCGTGAAGGGAAGGCGACGCTAGGAGCAAAAAGCCGAGCAATAGAAGGAGTCGCTTGGTGAAAGGTGAAAGGTGAAAAGTGAAAGGTGAAAAGCGACTTATACCCAGGGGTCGGGGACGATGCCCGATAGTCCCGCAGGTCTTCTGGGCCGTAGAAGTTCCTTCTAAGCCAGCGCGTTCAGGATCCCTGGAGCACCTTTCACTTTTCACGTTTCACCTTTCACTTTTTCCAATCACAGCCCTTTCTTCGACAACTCGGAAAGGCACTTCTCGATGGCATCCAAGGCGTGATCGGCATCCGAACCTTCGGCGGTAACCAAAATTTCCGCACCACTACGAATATCAGCGGTCATGATATCCATGATGCTGATGGCAGAACAAAGACGTCCGTTTGCTTCCACCGTAATCACGCTCTTAAAACGCATCGCGCAGCGAACGAGCTCACTGGTGGGGCGAGCATGCAAGCCAGTAGGATTGGTTACCTGTATCTTCCGGCTTAGCTTGACAGAGTTCGGCCGCGGTTTCCCTGACATGGTCCAATTTGGTTAAATGGCTTGCGATGGGGTTGCAGTGAACTCGTCCTCACTGATTTCTTCGATCTTGAGAACATGTGGATTTTCGCAGCAAAGTTCCAAAAATCGATAGCGATCTTCTTCCTCCTGCAACTCCACCAGAATCAATTGAGTGCTGGCATTTCGTTTGCGTGCCCAGCCAGAGACCCAGGGAATATGTACAACCGGCGGGAACACGTGAAACTGATAAAACGCCGCGTCTTCGTTTTGGAATGTGATTCGAAAACAGAATCGATTCATCAGAAATCTAGTAATCGCTGCGATCTAGAGACGCAAAGGAGAACCGCAGATTGACGCAGATGTACGCAGATAAGAATGGTCCGCGGAATACATTTTAGCGGCGATCATGACGAGCGGGTCAGAGACATTATCGAGCGGCGTGTTCCAACTGATGAGGCCGGTAGTCGAAGCCCAGATCAAAATCTGCGTAAATCTGCGTCCATTTCACCCCGGAGAATTTCGGGGCTGCGGTTCGTTTTCTGTCTTCGCTTCGGCCTAGGCGCCCGATGTTTGCGTCTCGAAAAACGCGAAGAAAGCGCCTTGCGGGTCTTGTACGACAGCGTATCGCCCCGCCTTCTCGATCTCAGTTGCGGGAACCAGGACTTTACCGCCGCCCTGCTTCAATTGCTCAAGGGTGGGCTCCAATTTCGCCACTAGGAAATAAGGCAACCAGTGAGGCGGCGCACCAGCAAACGAATTGGCCGGCGGAATACCACCGATGAATTCACCGCGGTTAACGATGTGAAGATAGCCGGTATAGATCTCGCCCGGTTTAAGTTCCCAACCGAAAAGAGAGCCGTAGAAAGCCTCGGCTGCAGCCTGATCTGGAGTCGCTAAGTCCGCCCAACAGAGTGTACCGGCAACCCCGGTTAAACGGATCCCGATACTGGTTTTGGCTTGCCAAATAGAAAATACGGCACCGGTGGGATCTTGGATAACCGCCATCCGCCCGGCGTCAAACACATCGAATGGCGCCGCTAGAACGCGTGCGCCCAGCGATTCGGCTTTCCCGCTTGTAGCGTCGGCATTCTCTACCGCCACGTATAACATCCAATGGGGAATGACACCGTGCTCTATTTGGTCCTGCCTCAGTGTGCAGGCAGCGCCGACCTCGCGCTGTTCGAGCTGGAACATCGAATAGAACTGGTCTGGTCCGATCGGCAAATCCACAGCCGTCCAACCAAAGACCTTACTATAGAACGCTTTCGCTCCTTGCTGATCGTTGGTGCTGAGTTCAGGCCAGCAGAAGCTACCGATTCTGAATTCGTCGATTTGCGGCATGGATGACCTTATGGATTTATTAGAAAGCGCCAACGGGAATCTGCGGCTCGCTTAGGCTCGCCGCAGGAGCCATGAGAGGGCGTGTCGCAGGGGTCGCCACCCGTGGAGCGCTGCCTCGCTTGCGAGGCCGTTGGTGAGCAAGGGCGAAGATTGGACACGACTTTCGTCTATCCGCGCACTTGACGTAGCCAGGCGGACCTAACGACACAGGGCATCGACGGCAATGGGTGATCCGCCCACGATTTTCCTTTGCTCACCACGGCCTCGCAAGCGAGGCAGCGCTCCACGGGGTGGCGCCTCCTCCTAGCTCCTAGATTCTAGCTCCTAACTCCTTCGGCGAGCCTAAGGCGAGCCGCTAAAACGGCTGCCGCAATTGCATATCTGCTTCGTGCAACCAATTGACTCCCTCTTCATCGAGTTGGCCGGTTTCACGAAGGCGAAACAGGATCTGGCTGCATTGCTCGAAGGCAAGGCGGGCATCCTTTGATTCGCCGTGGTCCCGAAGAAGTTTTCCCAGGGTGAGCTCGGTACCGGCAAAGGTCTCGTCAAGCTCATGGTTGTCGGGGTGTAGTTGTCGCAGCTTTTCCAAAATGGAGCTGGCCTCTTTATACGAGCTTAAGGCTTGGATTGCCATTTGCTGGGCGGAAAATACGTAACCGATGGCTTCGAGATTGACGGTTAGTTGGACGCCCCAATTCGGGTCGGCAGGGTTCGCATGGTACGCAGCGGTCAGAACGTTGTGCGCGCGTTCGTATACGCTAAGTGCGTCCGGGTAACGGTGGTTGGTCACCAGGAGAGAGCCAAACCGCGACAAGACCCGGCATAGTTCCTTTTTAACGTCAGGGTCGGAAGTCAGCTTCTCATGGGCTTGCTCCAGAATGGTTGCGCTCTGGTTGAAGTGATCCAGCGCCTCGTCATATCGATTCAACTGTTCGGCGGCCAGCCCGTATTGCTCGAGAATATGCCCTAGTGCGAGCTGAGCCCTGCTGCCGTTGTCAACAGCCGCGTTGATTGCATTCAGGAGATCAACCGCTTCTTGGCACACTGGCAATGCTTCCAGAGGTTCACTCCGTGCGACTAACAAAGAAGCGATGTTTCCCAAACCGACGGCAAGGTCTCGCTTGAAATCCTTATTGGCCTGGTCGCGTTCCACCATTTGCTGCCGCAGATCCCTGGATACCTCTAAGATTCGTATTGCTTGCTCTGGTTTTCCCTTAGTTACAATCAACGCGGCGGCATCATCCAGATTGACCGCTAGCTCCGCCAACCAACTAAGATTTGCGTTTGCGGCATCAGGCATTGTTTTGACAGTGTCAACGATCAGCCCATAGGCGTCGGCGGCTTCGTCATAACTGCTCAGCAAAAGCAAAATCTCTCCCACCCAATCTTGATTTATTGCCTGTTCACTGGCCCAGTCATAGCTCTCCGGGTTCTGTCTTACTAAGCGATCGCCGGCGGCACACGCTTTTTGATAGAATTGGAGGCTATTTGATAGTTGATGTCGTAAAAGGGAAACTCTACCCATCCGGGCCAGGCTCTTTGCTAAGTCGTGCAACCGGACGGGATCCTCAGAATCTTGATCAGCCAACGCCTGCCGGATTTCCAAGCTTTCCTGATAGTTGGCCAGTCCGCGGTCCAAATGGTTATTAGCTACCAACATGTCGCCGAACTTTTCATAGCAAGACGCTAAACCTTGGCGGACCGGAATATCGCCGGGATTTTGATCCGCCAGTGTTTGATAGAGAGTGCTTGCTTGTTGGAACGCAGCGCTGGCGTCGTCGACCTTCTGTTCAAGACCGAGATTCTCGCCTTGGTTGGTTAGCTCGGTCGCATGATTGAGCGACGAAACTAGAGGATCCGCCAGGGCGGCAATAGGGGCGAAGAGGACCAGCAGGCAGGTACCGAGTAAGACGCGCCGGTCGTGGGAAAACATGGAAGAAACTAAGTAATCCTGTGTCCGAGTATCTGAGCGCTGGTGTAGTGGGTTATTGTTTGGGTGGTACTGCTTAGCCGGTGATTGTAATACAAGTCGCCGAGAAACTCACGCACAAAGGAAGGGGAGGGGGTGAGGGGTGAGGTGTGAAAGGTGATTAGTGATTGGTGATTAGTGGGCTGTCGCCCTTTTGGTGGGGCGAGGCTCCCGAAAGGCTGCACGTTTCATCGGAGCGAACCGGTAAAACCTGCTGGCGTGATGAGTAAGGCCTATAAACGCGCCGAGCCGTGATCCAGCGCTGGGCCACGGCTCGGCGAGCGTTGGGGCCTAGACAATTCCGTCGTCGGGTGAATATCAATCGCCTGCAAAACCTTGGGGTCCTTCTGGAGCCTCGGCCCGCCAAAAAGGCCGCCGGTCCAACGAATCACCAATCACGAATCACCAATCACCTTTCGCCCTACCAACCCACCCTAAACGTTGAATCTGAATTCCATCACGTCTCCGTCCTGAACCACGTACTCTTTTCCTTCGATTCGCAGCTTGCCTGCTTCACGGGCTTTGGCAAAGGATCCTAGCTGGACTAGGTCGGTGAACCGTACTGTCTCGGCCGCGATAAAGCCGCGTTCGAAGTCGGAATGAATGACCCCGGCTGCTGCCGGCGCTTTATCTCCGGCATGGATCGTCCAAGCCCGGGTTTCTTTTTCCCCGGTGGTAAAATAGGTGCGTAAGCCCAACAAATGATAGACGGAACGAATCAAGTTTTCTATCCCGGTCTCTTTGACACCAAGGCTGGCCAGGTACTCGGCGGCTTCTGCGGCGTCCAGGTCGACTAGTTCGCTTTCGATCTGGGCGCTGATCACTACAGCCTCCGTATTGAGATGGGTTTGGACGTACTGGTTGACCTGAGCCACGTACCCGGCCGGCGCCGACGTTTCCGAGGCCATAGCGGCCAGATCGGTTTCTGCCACGTTACAGGCAAAAATCGTCGGCTTGGCGGTTAATAAGAAAAAGGTCCGCAATAAATCGGTTTCTTCCTGGGACAGCGAGACGGCCGAAGCCGGCAACCCGTCGTTGAGGCTCGGCAGGAGTTTCTCGATCAGAGCCGCCTCGGCCTTGGCTTGTTTATCCCCGGACCTCACCTGTTTCTGTAATCGTTCCGCTCGCTTTTGCAGAGTACTGAGGTCGGCCAGGATCAATTCCGTGTTGACCACTTCTATGTCGCGGAGTGGATCAACCGTGCCGCTGACATGATGGATCTCGCTGCTTTCGAAGCAGCGAACCACCTGAACAATTGCATCAACCTCGCGAATATGACTGAGAAATTGGTTGCCGAGGCCTTCACCCTGGCTCGCGCCCTTTACCAAGCCGGCAATGTCCACAAATTCCACAACGGCGGGGATGGTCTTCTGCGACTTGGAAAGAGTCGATAGCCGAGTCAGCCGGTCGTCCGGAACGGTTACGACGCCCTGATTCGGTTCGATGGTGCAGAAGGGATAGTTAGCTGCTTCCGCCTTTCGAGTACGAGTTACGGCATTAAACAAGGTCGATTTTCCGACATTCGGCAGCCCAACAATACCGGCGCTTAGCATAAGGGCGGGAAACTTAACGATGCGCGACAAATCAGCACGCGAAATCTTGACTTTCTATTGGGTCGCCATAGGATCGTGCCGCGAGGTCCTCTTCCACTCTTGCCACCAAGTTCCTAAACCTACGCGCTATGTCTTCACCCGCATCAAATCCCAGCAGCGACACTGGCCTAGCCTCCAATCTCGGGGCTGGTCTCTGTGCCCTTTTTCCGCTGATCGGCGGAATTGTGTTCTACTTTATCGAAAAGAAGGACCAGTTGGTCCGGCACTGGGCTGTTCAAGGGATCTTCTTTGGAGGCACCTCAATCGTTGTAGCGATCGTGCTGTCGATTGTCACCGGTGTGCTATCAGTGATCCATATCGGCTTTTTAGGCTTTCTTTTACAATTGGCTTGGCAAATTTGCTGGCTGATCCTTTGGATTTTGGGCCTGATCAACGGATTTCAGGGTAAGCGCTGGGAATACCCGATCATTTCGGAACAGTGTAAGAAACTGTTTCCCAAATTGGTTCCGTAGCTGGAGAAAACTGTGCGGTAAGTGTTGGCGATCTTCCCAATGGTCTGCGTTTGATCTCTTAAAGAAAAAGCTTCTTAGATAAACACCAATTCCAATATGTCTTCTTCACCTTCATCGAATCCGAACAGCGATACCGGGCTTGCGTCCCATCTGGCCTCAGGAATTGCCGCCCTGGTCCCGCCCATTACCGGACTGATCTTTTACCTTATTGAGAAGAAGGACTCGCTGGCTCGGCACTGGGCTGTTCAAAGCATATTTTTCGGTTGTGTCTGGATTGTCCTCTGGATTGCTTATTGGATTGTGGCGGCAATCTTCGTGCACATTCCGATTCTCGGTCCGTTACTGATGGCACTTGTGTACTTCGTTTTGTGGATCGGCGGCTTTATTCTCTGGCTCCTCGGGGTTATCAACGCGTTCCAAGCCAAAAAGTGGGAGTACCCGATCGTTTCGGCACAGTGTAAAAAGCTGTTCCCGAAACTGGTGCCGTAGGAGGGGACAGGGACCCAACTTGGTGGGGCGAGGCTCCCGTTCGGCCTTGATGGATTTTCAGGGACTGCAACGTCAAGCGTGAATTGGCGATTTGGGCCGATACGCCGCCGAGCCGCGCCCCTGGCTCGCCATCGGCCAACGCATGGTTTGGGCCGGGCTTCCTGCCTTGGCCCCTGTTCAGTTCCTAAGAAGCTGGTGCACGCTCGACCACGGCTCGGCAGCTGTTCGACACCGGCCGTTGCAGATTCGACCGGCGCAGTCTCCCTGCGACAAGTGTGTGGAAGATCCGGAGCCTCGCCCCACCAAAGTCTGGGCGAGCAAAGCTAGCGATACCCTTTCACCACCGAATGCACCGCCTCGGCAATTGGGGTGACAAAATCGAGGAGCTTCTGAGATAACCCTGGATCGTCGCCCAGTTCGCCGATTTTGCGCACAATCGCGCTTCCGACCACGACGCCGTCAGCCCACTCCGCGACCTGAGCGGCTTGCGCAGGGCTGGAGATACCGAAACCGACCACTACCGGAAGAGAAGTATGTCTTCGAATCTGGGCGAGACGTTCGGGAATCGAACCGGCTAGGTCATCTCGCTCGCCGGTTACGCCCTCTCGAGAAACGTAGTAGACGAAGCCACTGGCACTCCCGGTGATCGATCGGATCCTTTCTTCTGGCGTAGTGGGCGCGATCAGTCGAATTCGATGCATCTGCTGAACATCAACTGAATCCAGCGCCTCTTCTGGGGGCAGGTCCAGTAGCAAGAGTCCATCAACACCGGCGGCTAGCGCGTCTTCTTCAAACTGCCGGAACCCATATTGGAAGATTGGGTTGAGATAGCTGTATAAGACGATCGGCAGGCTGATCTTGCTCCGGATCAGAGAAATCGTATACAAGAGTTTGGGCAGCGTTGTACCGGCCTGAAGCGCCCGTTGGGCCCCGAGTTGATTGGCCACTCCATCTGCCAACGGGTCTGAGAACGGGACGCCGATCTCCAGAATATCAGCTCCCGCCCTTTCAAGCGTGGCCGCAATCTCAATGGTTTTCTCCAGGCTTGGGTCGCCGCCCGTAATGTAAACAATAAAAGCGCTTCGATTCTCGCTTTTAAGAGCGGCGAATTTCTCTTCGATCCGGTTCATCATCCTACTCGATAGCAAATAGCAGATAGCAGATAGCAAATCCAGCAGCCGACAGGCGGGGTCCGGGACGCGTTGGGTCCGAAGCAAGTCCAATTCAAAGTCAGCAGTAAGCAGTTAGCAGTAAGCATTGTCTGCGGAAAAGCAGGTCCGAAAATCAGGAGTAGGGCTTACTGCTTACCGCTTACTTGAAGGACACTGTGCTCCCGCAAATACCCAGAGCGTGCCTCACCCAAGGCCCTGCTGGATTTGCTATTTGCTATTTGCTATTTGCTATTCTCTCTGTGGCCGCGCTTCCTCATTTCTCAGCCGCTCTTCTGGCCGGGGGACGTTCTCGGCGGATGGGACGCGACAAAAGACTTCTGGTTATCGATTGGGAAGGAGAACCGGTACCGCTCTGGAAACGGCAGTTGAACGTCCTACGCCAACTCGCACCGGTCGAGTTATTGGTTTCGGGATCGCCCGATCTTGAATATCCGCCCGATGCTAAGGTGGTACCGGACAGGATCGAAAATGCCGGTCCGCTTGCCGGTATCGTGAGTTGTCTGGAGGCTGCTAAATCCGAGTTGTTGCTAGTTTTGGCCGTCGACCTGCCCAATATGAATTCAGAGTACCTGAAAACACTGGTTCAGGGTTCGGCGCTTGGCTGTGGGGTCGTACCGGCGATTGCGCAGGCGGTTGAACCGGTCGTTGCGGTGTATCCTGTGGAAGCGGCTACACTAGCCATCACCTGGTTGGAGCAAGGGGAGCGCAGCGTCCAAACTTTCGCTCGCCGGTTGGAACGGGAAGGTCTCGTAACTATCCGAACGATTGCCCCAGCCGAGAAGGCTTTGTTCCGGAACTGGAATTCCCCGGAAGACCTCGCGAACTCGCCTTAGGCTCGTTCGCGAATAGCCAATAGCCGATAGCCAATAGCCAAGGTGCGGCTGCTGAACCCAATCGGCTATTGGCTTATTGGCTATCGGCTATTGGCTATCGGTCATTCTAGCGAGCCTAAGGCGAGCTAGCGGGGCTCGGGCTGGCATTCGCGTCGGTATCGTCGCCGTCGTCGTTGTCTGCGATGTCTGGGTTTTCGTCGGTGCGCACGACTTGCCCCGTGTCCGCGATGTGCACCTCGAGGTAAAACTTGCCGTTGAGAGTGATGTTGATCTTATAAATAGTGGCTGGACCCCAGTCGTAAGTGTCAATATTGGCCACTGTCTCCTCGGGATTTTGCAGAAGTTTCTTTAAACTGGCCTGAACCGCGCCCGGCAGAGAATCAACCGTCAGGGGATTCGCCAACATCGCCGTGGAGAACAACACCGTCGCAGCGATCACAAACATCCAACGCATGGCCCGAAGCTATTGGTGAAGAGGGTTGATCGCAAGCGGACGTATCAGGAGGGCGAGGCTCCAAAACGTGACCAACCTTTGATGGATTCGGTACCCGATCTGGTTGCACCCGAGAACGAAGCAGCATAGCCGAGCCGGGGGGTTGGGCACGCCACGCCACTGGAATCGTTCTCGTCCTCGTCCTCGAAAGCGGTGTGGGTCGACGCGACGTAAGATCACCCAGCGCCTGGAGGGGAGCCGCTTTGGCGCGTATCTCGCCGCTCTAGCAGATTCCGTCGCAATGTTAGTCCGGCCAGGGCGTGTGAAAACGGGCGGCTCCCGGGAATAACCCAGCGTGAAGCATTTACCTGTGACTTTCTATTCGTTTCAAGCCCGGACCGGAAAGCTGCAAACCGCTGGATTATTCGCGGGAGCCGCCTGTTGCGATATTCTTTGGCCGAAGGGAGCGCTGAAACAAATATCGCGAGGTCACCTAATACACGCCAAAGCGGCTCCCCTCCAGGCCCTGGGCGATCGCACGTCGCGTCAGCCCGCCACGCTTTATCGACGACGAGAACGACGACGATCCAGGCCCACACGCCTCCTCCTGGCTCCTAGATTCTAGCTCCTTTTTTCCCCTTCCCCCCGCACCCAATCCGGGTACTGTTCGGCCAAAAAATCATGCAAACTCTCCAGCGACTGGCTTCTTGTTGGAACGTTTTTTATCGACTCCTGGCTTTGGGTACAGCGCTTTGTCCGCTCTCTCTTTTTGCGGCGCCGCTGACTCTGGGGGAACCCATTGCCGTGCCGGGAACAAAAGGCCGGTTCGATCTTCTAGAAGTCGACCGGCCGTTGCATCGGCTATTAGCAGATCATACCGGCAACAAGTCTTTGGATGTTTTCAATCTTCCGGACGGAAAATTAATCAAAAGCGTCACGACCGGGGCAGCTCAGGATGTCGCCATTGATGCAGCCCACGACAGCTACTACGTCGCGGTCAGCGATCAAAAGAAACTAGTGGAGGTCGATCGAAGAGCGCTGGATGTGAGCGGCTCAGTCGACCTGCCGGGACCACCGGACTCGCTGACGTATTTTCCGAAAAACGGGAAGGTGTATGTGGATCATGATGACGGCGAAGATCTGTGGGTAATCGATCCTGCCGCCCAAAAAATTGTGGCTACAATCGCGATCCCGACGGCCCCAGAAATCATTTTATACGACCCGGTTTCTGAAGAGCTCTTTCAGAACATCAAGTCCAAACCGGTAATGTTGGTGATTGATCCGACCGCAAACACTATCGCCCAAACTTTCTCAACTTTACCCGCCGAAAAACCGCACGGGATTGCGATCGACCCGAAAACCCGTCGATTGTTCTCAGCCGGTGGGAACGGAAAGTTGGTGGTCATGGATAGCACTACCGGTGTGTGTATACAGTCAGTTGATATCGCGCCGGGCGTCGATCAAATCGCGTTCGATCCAGGAAACCAACGGATTTACTGCGCGAGTGGCCAAGGTAAACTGTCCGTTTTAGAAGAGACGGTCGAAGGCGCCAAACCGTTGGGCGAAGTAGAGACACCAAAGGGAACGCACTCGGTGGCGGTTGACCCGGATACCCACTCAGTCTGGATTGCGTTTGCCAAGGACAACGTTCCCTATATTGCCGAGCTGAAAGCGCTTTGAGCCCTGGTATGGCGAGGCCCTGAATGGCTTGGAGGGGAGCCGCTTTGTTAGTCAGCAGCTCTGTAGGTTTGCAACAGGCGGCTCCCGAGCGCGTTCCAGGGCTACGCAGTTCTGTCCACGGCTGAGACTCTTAACTGACGTTCCTCCCGCGGGGCTAACGTTGGGTAATTCCCGGGAGCCGCCTGCTGCCATTCCATAGAACTGCCACCTTACGAAGCGGCTCCCCTCCAAGCTATTCGAAGCCGAGCACTTAGGAAACCGGCGGCATGGCTACCTGGGTGCCTGGGCCTGGCAAGGTTTCGCCCTTGAAGAGCGCCTTCACGGATGCGCGGCTTAAAACGATCAACGAAAAGATTCCCAGCACGATCCCCGGGATACCTCCGATAACCAACGTGACGATCGCTAAGATGAAACAGAACCAGTATCCACCTTGATGCTTCCGATATTTCCCACCTGCCATCAGGGTCAGGACTCCATAGATAACCACAATAATAAAAAGGATAACACCGACACCAATCATTACCCCGCCCACGACACCGGCGTTGACGTTTTCGTCTGTAGAGCTCGAAGTAGCCGATGGATTAGCCATCAGGACGATACCAATAAAGAGGAAGTAAGCTCCGATCGCGAGCCCGCCAACAAGGGATAGTGCGCCCCAAATATAGTGGAAAATGCCAAGTAGCTTCAGGTGTTCGAGGTCTTTTTCCATGCGCCGGTTCTCTCAGATTTGAAGTGTTTGGGCGAGAAGAATTTGGAAGTAGCGGTTTAGATGGTAATGAGAGGGGTAAGGGCGGGAATTAATTGCAAATGACTTGCATCAAGATTCCTACTCTCCTATCCTCGGGCCGGTGATTCGACGTGTGACGAGATTATCGTGGCTTGGTCCGCTGATCCAGACAGGTCAGCGCTGGACCGGAGCCCTGCTCGTCGTCGCGGTACTGTGGGCTTTAACGCTTTCCGTTTCGCCTCAACTACACGAGTTAGTTCATCCGGACGCCGATCACGAGGATCATGATTGCGCGGTTACCCTCTTTCTTGGGGGTGGGCTGTTGCATTCTCCGGTGTTGCCCAGCCTGGTTGCTGGACCGCTATTCACATTCCTTAGGCGCGCTCCCAGTCTGCCCCCGATTATTCTTGCGGCGCTGTTTACCGGGCAAAGTGTCTTCGAACGTGGACCACCCGCGCTCCGCGGGGCGTGCTTCATTTCTGCCTGATCTTAGAGCTCTTTAGGAGCAGAATCTTTATTGCGAGGCACCCTCCGCGAGGAATGACCTGTGGAGCCGGTTGGCATGCACACGTCAACGATCGCACCGTTCCCAGAGTAGGGGAATGCATTGGGCCTTCACCCGGACATAAAAAGGCTCGTCGCGTCGGCGTTGGCAGAACTCCGGCCACTAACCGCCAGTCGCAAAACTTTTTTCACGACCAGTCAAATGAACCCTTTTCTTTCAGTGCCTAACCATTGTTCCTATTTACGCCTTTTTTTGGCAATTAGTGCCGCTTCGTTTCTCCTTCTCAGCTTGACCTTGCCAACCTCCGCACAGCAGGCTCCTTCGACAAGCTCAGCACCGGCGGCGTCCGCGAGCCCGTCTCCTTCGCCCGGTAACCCAGCCGGCTCTCCCGCAACTCAAGCCATTCAGGGGTTGGACACCGTCACTGTGATCGGCCAACTCAATGAGGCCCGAGACCAAATCGTCCCGGATCTCGGCGCCACGAAATATTCAATTGGCCAAACGCAGATTCAGGGGGAAGCACAAGGCGATAACGCGACTTTCAACCAAGTGATTCTGCGCGCACCCGGAGTCGCTCAAGATTCCTACGGGCAACTGCATGTCCGTGATGAACATGCCAATCTCCAATACCGTATCGACGGAGTCGTGATCCCAGAAGGGATCACCGGTTTCGGTCAAGAGATTGATACCCGCCTGGTTCAGAACGTCGATTTGATTACCGGCTCGTTACCAGCCCAGTTCGGTTTTTACACCACCGGGATCATCGATATTCAGACCAAGGAAGGTCCGGATCTGAACGGTGGCGAGGTATCTATGTATGGCGGTTCCCATGATACGATTAACCCAAGTTTCGAATCGGGCGGGTCATATGGAAGATTCAACTATTTCGTTGTGGGAAGTTATAATTCCAACAACCTCGGGATTGAAAACACAACTGGTTCACCCTACGCCATTCATGATCGCACCGATCAATATAAACTGTTTGCGGATCTCTCTTATATCATTGACGACACCAGCCGGATTACATTGCTGCTAAGCGGCACCTACTCCGACTTTCAAATCCCGAATAACCCCAACCAAACACCGGCCTTTACGCTGGCGAATGCGGCGCCTGACAAGTTTAACTCGATCAACCTCAACGAGAATCAGCACGAGCAGAACCATTACGCCATCCTTGCGTATCAAAAGACGATCGATGACCTGACCTTTCAACTGGCTGTGTTTAGCCGGTATAGTGCGACATTATTCACTCCGGACAATCAGGGCGATCTGATCTTCAACGGGATAGCCAGCCGGGTTGATGACAATATTTTTTCTAATGGGGTTCAATTTGATGCGGCTTGGCGGTTGAATGACTACCATACTATCCGGGGGGGATTTCTGGTGACAGTGGAAAAGGCAGTCGCGGATAGCAACAACCTGGTTTTCCCCGGTGGTCCCGGATTTCAAAGCTCGGCTGTGCCTGTCGATATCACCGATGACAGCAGTAAGACCGGCCTCTATTACGGGTGGTACTTACAAGATGAATGGCGTGTATTTACGCCTTTGACCATTAACTTCGGCGGCCGATTCGACATCATTGATGAATACGCACACGAAAATCAGCTTAGTCCGCGGGTTAACATTGTCTTAAAAGCAACCAGTACCCTGACAATGCATGCCGGGTATTCCAAATACTTTACCCCGCCGCCGCTGGAACTGGTGGCTAATCGAGATCTGGCGAAGTTCATCGGTACAACCAATCAGGCTGCAGTGAATATAAGTTCTCCGGTCCAGCCGGAGAAAGCAGATTATTTTGACGCAGGCCTGACTGAGCAGTTCACCAGCGCTTTTTCCATGGGAGTGGACACCTATTATAAAGAAGCGCATGACCTGTTGGATTTAGGCCAGTTCGGCGCCGCGTTGATTTTTGCCCCTTTCAACTATGTACAGGGTAACCAATACGGCACGGAAGTAACCGCCAATTATACGGAGAAAGGATTTAACGCGTATTTGAATTTCGGCTTCGAGCGTGGCACCGGCAAAACCCTTGGCTCCGGGCAATTTCAGTTTGGACCGGACGAAGTCGCCTTCATACAGAATCACTGGGTTTTTCTCGATCACGATCAACGCTACACAGCTTCGGCCGGCGTCTCGTACTCGTTTATGAACACAACCGTGTACAGTGATATGCTGTACGGCAACGGCCTTCGCAGCGGGTTCGCTAGCACGGATGAAGTCCCGGCCTATTGGGTGTTTAACGTAGGCCTGAGCCATACCTTCAATTTGCCGGAATACGGCAAGATCCAAGTGCGGTTTGATATCACCAATCTCTTTAATAATGCTTACGAGCTGCGCACCGGGTCCGGCATCGGAGTGTTTGCGCCTCAATATGGCCCGCGCCGCGGGTTTTTTGGCGGAGTTTCTTGGATATTCTAAAGCGGTTGCATGCTGGTGCTGACAGTTGTACACAAATGGGCAATGGACGGCAAACGCTTGGCTACGGCGCTCGCTTTCATGATGACGCCCATTTCATTCCTGGCTGCTCAGGAAAAGGGTGGCCCATCGAGTGGCGAGCTTGAAGCCATCAAAGCTGAATTGAGATCACAGGACGATCGCATCAACAGGTTATCTGCTGAAGTCAATCGTTTGGTGGAGATCTTGAGAGAAAAGGGAATCACGGTTGACAAAGGGACCATGTCGGCGCCAAGGGCTTCAGCAGTGCCAAAGGCTTCGGCAGCCAGTCCGAGCGCAACAGTTCCAGGCACGGTCGGTGTCGATAATCCGTCACCGACGGCAATGGGAGGTGTCCGCACCCACGTTGTAGCCAAAGGCGAAACGTTGATTCAGATCGCAAAACAGTATGGCGTCACCGTCGACGATATTGAGCAGCTCAATAAAATACAGGATGCGAAAAAATTGCAGATCGGCCAGACCCTGAAAATTCCTGGATCAGGCAGCCCATCGCCGGCGGAGTCGCCTTAGGCTCCTCCGCCAATGACAAATGACAGATCCCAGATGACAAATGGGCCATGGCTGCGCACTACAATTTGTCATCTGTCATTTGTCATTTGTCATCTGGAGCGAGCATGACTGACGGGACTCGCCTGATGTTCGTCCCGAATAGCAAATCGCAAATGAGTTTGGCTGCCAGGCGCAATATTTGCTATCTGCGATTTGCTATGCGGAGCGAGCCTAAGGCGAGTCTCCGCACTGCTCCGAGTTGCTTTCCAATTTGTAACTAAGTACTGTACGAATATGCCCGAGAGGACGCAAAAACCACCAGCACCGGCACCTTGGGAACCTAAGCAAGGAGATGGAGACGGGCCACGGAGTCCCGATGTCTCTAAGCCGGACACGAAAGATTTGTTGAAGCGGATGCGAAAAGTCGATCCGAACCAGTCAAAGCGCTATCGGCAGCGGACTGGCCAGTAAAATGGAGTTGTTTGAATCGAATTCCGCGAACGCGGGCGATTTCGTGACCCTGCTGAAGCGCACCGGTGTGCTACCAGAGCAAAAGCATCTCAACGAACAGCTTTCGGCTTCGGGCGGACGCCCGGCTGTTGTAGAGACGCAAGCGACCACGGTTCTCGCGTTCAAGTTTTCCGACGGAGTCCTGGTGGCCGGGGACCGCCGAGCGACCGCCGGCAACATCGTGATGTACGATCGAGCGGACAAAGTCCTTGAGATCGACCGACACTCCGTAATGGCCATTGCCGGATCACCGGCTACCGCCTGGGAAATGGCTCGCGTGCTGGAGCATTCGTTCCAGTTTTATCGGCGTAGTCAATTGCAGGAAATGAGCGTGGAAGGCAAAGTACGCGCGCTTTCCAAACTGCTGAGGGACAACCTCGGGATGGTGTTACAGGGGGTTGGCGTTGTGGTTCCCTTGTTCGCTACCTACGATCACGGCGCGGACGACCCGGCCAAAGTTTTTTTCTATGACGCGATGGGCGCCCAGTTCGAGGCTACCGATTTTGCCGCAAGCGGTTCCGGCGGGCCTTCCGTCCGGAGCATTCTGTATTATGAGAACGCCTGGGGAAAGACGCCGTTGCGAGAGCTGGACCAGAAGGACGCGATCACGATCGCGTTGCGAGCACTGGATACTGCGGCAGAAGCGGATACCGCGACCGGTGGGATCGACCGCCAGGGGAAAATCTTCCCGATCGTGAAGATCGTGAACCAAGACGGTATCACGACAGTATCGCATGATGTTCTCTCTTCGTTGTTTCAAGCGGCGCTTCCACCATCATGATTGAAGAACCGTATCGTTGGGTCGAGGCGATCGCGAATCGGCGCGAATATATCGAGAGCGAACTCGCCAATGGCAGCCCCACCATTGCATTGAGTTGCCAGGAAGGAGTCTTACTTCTGACCTTCGGCAAAGACCGTAAGAAAATCTTCGAGGTCTACGATCAAATCGCTCTCGGAGGAATTGGTCACCCCGGAGATATCGAGCGGCTTCGGATGATGGCGATCGAACTGGCTGGTACTGAGGGATTCGCGCGATCAGTTAGTGACGTGTCTTTGCGTCGCATGGCGACCTACAGTTTCAGCCCGGCGTTAAAACAGGCTTTTGAACAGATTTACGGCGCACCCTACCTGGCCCGGTTGTTGTTTGCCGAGGTCGGCGCTACCCCGGCTGACGATCTCTTTGTGGCGCTCGAGTATGACGGTTCTATGAAGGCCAACTCCATGGCCGCAGGCAAGGGAAGAGACCACTTTGCGGTAATCTCCGGAACGCGGCGTTCTGCCGAGCAGATCGCGTTGTTTCTCCGCAACGAGGACATTGGACCCTTAAAAACCGCGCTGGCAGTGGCCGTCAGAGCCTGGGGGGTTGGCCTATATACTCTGGATGAGGACCACGCCAATATTCCGCCACCAGACGAGCTAAAGAATTTCCTCAAGACTCAATTGAAAGATTATTCGGTCGAGGCCGCCCTTCTTGAGCGCAAGCCAAAGACGCGCATCGCGTTTACGGAGTTAAGCGAAGAAAAGCTCGGCGCGGTGTTGTCTGAGTACAAAGAGTAGTATCGCTCGCGAGGCGTTTCGTTCTCCCGACTTCGCCAACGCCCCGGTTGTGGAGCGCGCCTCGCTTGCGAGGCCGACTTCCAGCGGTTGGCAACAAAGACCATGGGCTTCGTCGGACAGGCCGTCCTCGAATCCGGCCGAAAACCCGGGAGGGATCGCGTCCTCGCGATCCTTCTTTAACGAAGCCCAGGGCAGACCAGGCCGGGCGCTTAACTAGGTTCACGACGCAGCCCTGTTCGCGGCGCGCGGGGACGCGCGCCCTCCCTGAATCCCACCCCGCATGGCCTGCGAAGCGCTCACCTATTTCGCCGACAAATGCAGTACAATGAGAACTGATCTGATGAGAAGCAGCAACCCGATCCAGGCCAGAATTTGACCTCCGGCCCGACGGAAAACGCGCAACCCATCGTTCGGTAAAGGCATACCAAAATAACGCGGACATTGAAGTCGCGTGGTCAAATATAGATCAGGCCAGGTTTTTGTCCCGAAGGCGAGCAAGCCGTGCGATTCGGACTAGGCGCACTACTCGATTGCTCCAACACTCCATCACTCCGCTCGACCGGATTCGAGGACGACGACGAGGACGAGAACGATGCCCCTCGCGCGCCCGTGAGAAAGACTCGCTTATGAAACCAAATTCAGTAGTGTGCGTCAGTACGGCTACACACGTTGAAACCAATCCGTTTCGCCATGAAGACTTTATTTCTTATTCTTGCACTGGCTCTGTTTTCGGCCAGCGCCTGGGCCGATGATTTGACCAAAGCGGTTCAGGAAAAACTGAAGGATCAAGGGTTCTTTTATGGAGAAGCAACCGGGCAACCAGGCTCGGAAACCGATGCTGCGATTCGCCGTTATCAAATACGCTACGGTTTGAAGGTCACCGGCGGATTGAACGATGAGACCATGCGGTCCTTGGGCCTAAAGCTCAACGAGTTTCCTCCTCCGCAAAACGCGGTTCGCCACGGAAACGAAACCGGTGCTAGCACCCCAAGCAGCACGCCGAGGCCGCAGCTCTCAGCGCCGCAAGCACAGCCGCCGCGAGCAATTTCGTCTCCGACTCCTCGCCCGCATATAGCCACTCCGCGACCTTCACCTTCACCCGAGGTTCACCAGAGAGTGCAGCCTCAACCCCCGACTTATCGGACACCTCAAGAAGCTCCGGACGAAGAAACGCCGGAAAACGAACCTCCAAGCCAAGGCTATAACCGAGGCCCTTCTGGTGGAGGTGGCTATGGGAACAATTATGGAGGGTCGCCTTACGGTGGATCGCCCTATGGACGAGCACCTGCTCAGGGACGACCGCGCCTAGTCGCCAGGGTTCAGATGCAACTCGCTCGAGCCGGCTATTATCACGGACCTGTTGATGGGGAACTCGGCGGAGGGACGGTGGAAGCAATCGGCAGATTTCAAGCGTCGCGAGGCATTCAACCGACCGGGCGACTTAATGCCCGAACGTTGGTAGCATTGGGCGTGGTACGAAAAGTTTATCGCGTTTACGGGCCCTATCGACCCTACGGACCTTACGGCCCGGCTCCGTATGGCCCAGGACCTTACGGGCCGTATGGCCCCTACGCCCGAAACTACTGGTGAGCGAGCGGAGCTCGCCTTAGGCTCGCTCCGAATAGCCAATAGCCAATAGCCCATAGCCAATAACTCGGCGTGGCGCTGCATGCATCGGCTATTGGCTATTGGCTATTTCGGGAGGGAGCCTAAGGCGAGTCCCGATGATCTTTCCGCTTGCGCAGAAGGGCCAGCTGTTTTTGGTAGGCATCCTCATGGTATGGTCGATTGAGTCGTTGGGAGAGGCGCAATATCTGTCACCCTTGCGTCATGGGCATTCAGAGCGATTCAAAAGCGAAAGCCACCGAGTCCTCTACGATGACATGCTGCCAGCTTCGCAGGAAGTGTTTGGCCGGGGCGAAATTCCCTTAAGTTTTGAAATAGCCGGGCCGCGCGAGAAAATTTTCTTCGATCCGCCGAAAGCAACGGCGGCCATTGTTACCTGCGGCGGTCTTTGTCCCGGTCAGAACGATATCATCCGAGGTATCGTTAATGAGCTCTACAACCACTACGGCACGACGCGAATTTACGGCATCCGCTACGGATACGAAGGCTTGGTGCCGCGCTTCGGGCATGTGCCGTTGACGCTTCGGCCCGAATCCGTTTCTACCATCCACACTTTCGGCGGCACGGTTTTGGGCAGTTCACGAGGCCCCCAAGATGTCGCTGAGATGGTTGATCATTTGGAGGAGCTGGACGTCGATATCCTGTTCGTCATCGGCGGCGACGGTACGCTACGGGGTGCAGCCGCCATCAATGCCGAACTTCGCCGGCGCGGCCTGCCTAAGAGCGTGATCGGGATCCCGAAGACGATCGATAACGATATCATGTATATCGACAAGAGTTTCGGCTTCGAGACTGCATTTGCGGAGGCGGTGAAAGCCGTGACCGCCGCCTATGTGGAGGCGATCGGAGCGGTGAACGGGATCGGGTTGGTTAAGCTCATGGGGCGTCATTCCGGGTTCATTGGTTGTTTTGCCACCTTGGCGGCTCAACATGTTAATTTCTGTCTGATTCCAGAGGTGCCCTTTGAGTTAGAAGGCAGCCGTGGCCTGTTGGAAACGCTCCGGCATCGCATCGCCCAACGCAAACACGCCGTGATCGTAGTGGCGGAAGGAGCCGGGCAAGATTTGATGCAAGTCGGCAATGAAACGGATGCATCCGGCAATATACGCTTAGGCGACATCGGCCTGTTCCTGAAGGAGAAGGTCAGCCAATTTTTTGCGGATCGCCGGATGGAGATAAACCTGAAATACGTCGACCCGAGTTACCTGATCAGAAGTGTGCCCGCCTCGGCGCAAGACAACGTCTATTGCACCCGGTTGGCTCAAGCGGCTGTCCATGCGGGAATGAGCGGGCGAACGAATATGTTAGTAGGGAGATGGCACGGATCATTCGTTCACATTCCATTTGATCTCGTTACCCATGGCCGGCGCCGAGTTGAGCCCGAAGGGGATCTCTGGCTTTCTGTTCTCGAAACAACCGGTCAGCCTGCCAGGATGAGGTAGCGAGCGGAGCTCGCTTAGGCTCGCTCCGAGGAGCTGGGATCTAGAATCTAGGAGCTAGGAGAGTGTGCGAGGATTGCATGGCATACCCCGGGGGCACTCATGGCGCTCGGTGCGGCGAACAAATGGGACTGATAGGACCTATGGGACCAATGTGGGTGGGGCCGAGACGCTCTCCTAGCTCCTAGCTCCTAGCTCCTAGCTCCTAGCTCCTCGAAACAAGCATCAGGCGAGTCGCAGCGGTCATCATTCTCAGAAAATAGATCAGATAAGCCAGGAAACAGACGAATTGCAGGATGGCTGGCAGCACGACCCACTCTGGCCAACGCGCGCCTGCCTCAAAGCAAAACCAGGCGGCGCCGGCATGAAACGCGATCAGTGCGGGTACGAGGCAAAAAATGTTAAGATTTTGGTCTTTGCGCACCAGAACCATCAATCGTTCCAGCCCGCGACCGGCTACGTCCTTTGTGCGCCTGGAAATCAATCTCTGATCCAGGATGAACAGAAACCATACGACGATTGAAAAGCAGGTGAGTGTTCCGTACCAGGCAACAGAATTGCCGAGCTGGCCAAATGCGACGGCCTCCAAGAAGGCGGCGCCGAAGTAGAAAAAGTTGTGCGTAAAATCCAGGGGCCAACGAATCAATGTCAGAGTGTGGCCGACCGATCTGGACCAAAACAGAAGGATTAAGAGGAGGCCGTTCGCGATGCATGGCACATCCTGAATCCGGCCATGATGCAACGCGCTGATCGCATTCTCGCAAAGAAAGGAAAGGGCGACGCCTTGGATGATGCTGGTTAGCGTCAGTTCAATGTTGATGATCAAGCTGTCGAGCTGGGGACGATCACCGATCAAGGATTCGAGTCGGGGGGGATTCGGAGGTCCAGACAAGGTGAACCTAAGATAGCCGCTTTGGCTTTCTTCCGCCAGGACGGGACTCGCCTTAGGCTCGTTCCGAACGAGCAAATCGCAAATCGCAGATAGCAAATAGCAAGTACGGAGACGCTGGGCAGCTGGACATATTTGCTATCCGCTATCTGCTATTTGCTCCAAGCTGGGGAGGGATCGCGTCCCCGCGATCCGTGTTCTCGAAGTCGCTCGCGTGTAGCGGCCCGGGATACAAATCGCGTCCTAGCGCCTAAAACATTTTCGCGGCGCGCGAGGACGCGCGCCCTCCCCACCCTGGGAACCGGCCGTCCCCCTCCGCGTTGGCACGCTCCTTGCACGCGTTCACCCACCTATAGGGCCGTTCCGGTTAATTGGTAAACGTTCTGCCCCGTAAGACCGTCGATAGGTTCAAAGACTCTAATGTTCCCCCGAACAGATAGGAGAACATATGAGTAGAATTGGAAGTACGGATGGACTGAGCATTATTGCTCGTTACACAAGTGTGGTCGCGATCGCGATCACCTCCACAGCGGGATCGCTGCCAAACAACGTCTCAGAAGACGACCTGCGCAGCGATCAGATTGCCATGGAACAGCGGGGGGCAGAAGAGGTGATTCGTGATTGGTGATTGGTGATTGGTCGGGTGCCGATGGCTGGTGGGGCGAGGCTCCCGAATGACCGGGCCCCTTCAGCAGGGAAATCGATCCACACCAATTGACTCGCGCGATTAGATCGAAAAACGTGCCGAGCCGTGACCCATCGCCAGACCGCGGCTCGGCGCGCATTTTGGCCTAAGAGCACCCTGTTTCATGGCGCGCATCATATCCTTCGCTTACCAGTCGAGGCCATTCGGGAGCCTCGCCCCACCAAATTAGGGCGCTAGCCCCACCAATCACTAATCACTAGTCACCAATCACATCTTTCGGCCTCTTTACGTCTCCACCGCTTTGCATGACACTCCTGCATGGCATCTGCGCAGTTTCCGGATGAACAGAGTGACATGGGCGAGTTTGAGCGCCAGGAGGACGCGTTTCGCGACTGGGTTACAGCGGACGGAAGTTCTGGGTATCCGGCAGTCGCCGGCCGCTATCACCTTTACGTATCGTTGGCGTGTCCGTGGGCCAGTCGCATCATCATCGTCAGGCACCTCAAACGGCTTGAAAAGATCATTGGGATGACGGTGGTCGACCCGATCCGCGATGATCGCGGTTGGGCTTTCCGCGAGGGCCCGGGCCACACGGCGGATCCGATCAATGGATTCAAATTTCTGAGCGAAGCCTATTCGCTGACTAAGCCGGACTACGACGGCCGAGTAACGGTGCCGGTTCTGTGGGATAGGGAGAAGAAACTGATCGTCAGTAATTCCGATGACGATCTGATGCGGATGTTTAACTCAGCCTTCGATAACCTGGGCGCTGCCAGCCTCGATCTCTACCCGGAGGAACACCGGAAGGAAATCGACCAGTTGAATGAATTGATCTATGAGACGGTCAACAATGGCGTTTACCGGGCCGGATTTGCTACCTCCCAAAGCGCGTACGAAAAATCGGTCATACGGCTGTTTGAGACACTCGACCTGCTGGAGGAACGGCTTTCCCAAAGACGATTTCTCTTCGGGAACACCCCGTTAGAGACCGATTGGCGGCTGTTTGTAAGCCTGGTGCGATTCGATGCCGTCTACCACGGACATTTTAAATGTAATTTACGTAGAATCGTCGATTACAAGAACTTGTTCAGCTACTTACGTGACTTGTATCAACAACCAGGAATCGCTGAAACCGTTAATTTCGACCACATCAAGCGGCATTACTACTACACCCACGACGACATCAATCCCACCCGGATTGTACCCCTCGGACCGATCCAGGATTTGGGGGCGCCGCATGGAAGGCGCCGAGTGTGACTGGAGGGGAGCCGCTTTGGCGCGTCCGGTAAAAAACCGGCGGATTCTTCCCAGAGCGAGCCCAACCGGAAAACATGAAAGCAGGCGGCTCCCGGGAGCGTCTCAACGTGCAGAAGTTCTGCAGTGGTGCTAGTCAATGCCTTTAGGCAACAGAACGAGGGATCATAGCGTCGCGCTGGAGACATTCCCGGGAGCCGCCTGCTATCGTGCACACCTTGGCCGCACGGGCGTAAATACCAAATATCGTCGGGTCCTATACAAAACTCCAAAGCGGCTCCCCTCCAGAAATTTGCCGTTTGCTTTTCCCGGACCCTGGCACTAGGAACCTCGCTTTGAAATCTTGGGTTTTTAATAAGATGGTTGGCTCCTACACCTTGGGACAAGAGACCCAACAAGAACCGTCGCGCCTTTCGCCGAGGTTGTCCTTACCCGCCTCTTTCGGCTCGGTTGCGGTGGTGGATCAGGTTGGTCGAGAGGACCAGCCGGCCTTCGAGTTTGGATTTCGCCGCTATGCTCTCGATCACCGCTACTACGAGATCACTCGATCGGCCCTGGGAGAACAGTTTGAACACCTTTTTCTGCTGCTGAAGGATGCCAGCGGGACGACCAGAGCGGTGCAGCCGTTTCTGTTGGTGCGCCAGGACTTGGTGGTAGGGACACCGGCCTTCGTTCGCCGCTCGGCGGAGTTGGTCCGGAGGCTTTTACCATCCTTTCTAAAGCTGCCCATGATCATGGTTGGTTGTTCAGCCGGAGAAGGAGACGTCGCCTGTGATACGGTCTCAGGCGAGATCGGCTGGACGGTGAATGGCCTCAAAGAGGTTTTGCCCCAGGTGAGCAGATCGCTCGGAGCCTGGATGATTGTTTTCAAAGACTATCCGAAGAGTTACCGTCCATTTCTAGATTTGATGGTTACGGGTGGATTTACCCGGGTACCGAGCATGCCGGCCACCGGTATGGAACTGAGTTTTCGCAATTTTGAGGAGTACCTCAGCTCCAGACTTAGTCACGCTATGCGGAAGAACCTGCGCCGTAAGTTCCGCAAGAGCGCCAGCGGACCAGCAATCCAATTTGAAGTGGTCACTGACATCACACCTTACGTCGAGGAAGTCTTACCGCTTTACCGGGGCGTTTACGATCGCGCTGCTCAGAAATTCGAAGAACTGAACGCGAATTACTTGTCGGAATTGGGCAAGAGAATGCCGGATCGTTGCCGGTTTCTGATTTGGCGGATAGAAGGCCGGATCGTGGCTTTCGCCTCCTGCATCGTCCATGACGGCGTCCTACGCGACAACTATATCGGACTGGACTATACCGTGGCGCTCGACCGGCACCTTTATTTTGTCACGTGGCGAGATACCGTGATTTGGGCAATGGAAAATGGGATTCGCTACTATCACAGTGCACCACTCAACTACGATCCCAAGTTGCATTTTCGAATGGACCTCGAGCCATTGGATCTCTATGTCCGGGCAACCAGTTCGTTGTTCAATCCAATTCTCCGGCGCTTGCTCCCGATTCTTGAACCGACGCGTTATGATCCGGTTATAAAGAACTTTTCGAACGCAAACGAGCTCTGGTGAGGAGCTAGGAGGTAGAATCTAGGAGCTAGGAGGCTGTGCGCAGCAGCAAACTTGGTGGGGCGAGGCTCCCGCACGTTCTTGTCGGCAATTCAGGGGACTGCAACTTTGAACTGAATTTTGCTGCGTTTGGCCGTTGTGCGCGCCGAGCCGTGGACCCAGCGCTGGACCACGGCTCGGCGGGCCTGTCGCTCTAGCAGCACGATGGACGTTAGAAAAGTCTGCTGCCCGCGAATCCGTTGGATTATTCGGGAGCCTCGCCCCACCAATTTTCTATCGCGCACACCCTCCTAGCTCCTTCCTCCCGTTGACGGCGTTTCTGCACCTGTGGCAGAATCGCGCCCGTGCTGCCTAAGAAGTTTCTGTTTGTTGCTATCGGCCTGGCGCTTGTTCTGGCCGGCTGTGAGACGGCGCCCCCGTACTCTTATCAATACAATCCTGCCTACACGGCCTACGTGGAAGGATCTTTAGCCAACCCGCCAGCAAAAGCGCCAGCGATTGTGCGACAGGCAATCGCAGCGGGAAATGAGTTGATCGGTAAACCGTACCGGTACGGAGGTGGTCATAGAACATTCTACGATAACGGCTATGATTGTTCCGGCGCGGTTTCGTATGTTCTCCATGCGATCGGCCGGCTGGAGACACCGACCCCTTCCCAAGTTTTTCGTGGATACGGAGACCACGGCGCTGGGCGGTGGGTCACGATCTACGCAGGCAGGGGGCACGTTTTTCTAGTGATCGCCGGCCTACGTTTTGACACGGGCTACGGTGATCATACCCACGGGCCACGCTGGCAGACCCGGTCCCGGCCCGCTAATGGATATGTACTTCGACATCCGCCTGGGCTGTGACGGGTGAGAAGTGATTGGTGAGAGGTGAGAGGGATGCGTGGGGAAGCACAAAGCGTGTTGAAGTGGTGCGGGGGTGAAAGGTGAAAAGTGAAAGGTAACAGCAGGTCACCGAACCGCCTTTACCCATTTTGTACCGATTCCACACAGCAGAATGGTCTTGGCGTAGCCTGAGCATTCTGCGATAGCATCCAACGCTTACAAAAGCGTATGCTTTTGGGAGCGTTGGATGCTATGGGCGTCGATGTATTCATAAGTTACGCGATTGCGGATAAGCTCACGGCAGATGCTGCCTGTGCGGCCTTGGAATCTGCGGGGATCCGTTGTTGGATTGCACCTCGCGATGTTCTGCCGGGAATGGACTACGCAGAAGCGATCATTGAAGCACTTGAGAAATGCCGCGGGATGCTCCTGATTTTTTCCTCGAACGCAAATCGCTCGAACCAAGTGAAGCGCGAAGTTGAGCGAGCGGTACATCATGGTATCCCGATCATCCCTTTTCGTATCGAAGATGTGCCGCCAGCCCGAGCTCTGGAATATTATATCAGCTCACCGCATTGGCTCGATGCTCTTACGCCGCCGCTGGAGCAACATCTGAAGCAGCTCGCCTCCACCATTCAGATTTTGCTGGATCGGGCGAGCAGCCAGAGCAGTCAAGCGCCGGCAGGTCGCCGCGAGGAAAGGCTCGTTAGCCGCGTCTCTCAGCCGGCGGGCCCTGGCGCGCAAACCCCGAGCTCTGGCGCGCAAACCCCGAGCTCTGGCGGGACACAGTCCGGCTCGACAGGGGCCGCTCCGCAGAGCGGTTTTCCTGCTCATCCCAGCAGCGTCCCTGGAACGGTTGGGGGAGTGCCGCCTCCGGCGAAGCGAAAAGCTCCGGTGGCAGTGATCATCGTAATCGCGGTCCTGGCCTTTCTGGTGATCGCGTTCGTTTGTTTTGGGTTAGTTGCAGCGTATGTCGTCAGCCAAGGCCTAAAAAGAGAACATGTAGCTGTACAGGTGCCCAGCCCAACCGCATTCTCGCCTTCACCCAAACCGCAACCTACTGAGACCTCGACTCCGACGGATGCAACCAGTGCCTTAGCAGCGGGTCAGACGCATGAAACGCAAGGCGACTACCAGACTGCAGTCAGTGATTACTCCGTGGCTATTCAACTGGATCCAAGCAATGCTGAATCCTATAGCAAACGCGGCAACTGCTATAAGAATCTCGGGCAGTACGATCAAGCGCTAAGCGACTACAATACGGCGATCCGTTTGCGGCCGGATAATCCTGACTATTACAATGACCGCGGAATCGTGCTTTGGAAGACGAAGCAGTACGACAACGCCATCGCAGACTACAACCAGGCGTTACACCTGAACGGCAACGTTTCCCGGGCCTATAATAATCGGGGACTAGCCTATTACGACAAGGGCAATGTTCAGCAAGCGCTGAGCGACTATGACGCTGCCATGAAGGCAGACCCGCAGTTTGCCGATCCTTACTACAATCGCGGCCTGCTGCATTATTACTCCAAGGAATACGATCCGGCGATTTCTGATTTCTCGGCCGCGATCGAACGCGAGCAGAGATACGCCAACGCTTATTACATGCGCGCACTTTGCTATCAGACCTTAGGAAACTATAAAAAAGCCATCAGCGACTATTCCTATGCGATCGATATCAACGACAATTTCTTGGATGCTTATAACAACCGGGGTTTGTGCTATGACGATTTAAAGGATGTCGATCACGCGATGTCTGACTATAACGAAGCGATCCGGAGAGACCAGAGTTACATGCTGGCGTACTATAACCGAGGCATCGCTCTGTCCGAGAAAGGAAAGCCTGAGGACGCCATTAACGACTTTAACGAAGCGATCCGTCTCAATCCGAACTACGGCCGGGCATACTATAACCGGGCAACGGCTTACCAGAAACTGGGGCAGGGGGATAAGGCCAAGGCCGATTTCGCCGAAGCGCGTCGCCTAGGAGTAACGGGCGGTAATCGGTGAGCCAAACTTGTTCGTGCGGCATCCCAGGCAGTAAACGGCCAGGCTACTATCATATGGTCCCTCCGGGCTGCCTTTTTTGGCGTGTGTTTGTAGGCGCTATCCTGTATAAGTGAAAGCTTGGCTGCAGGAGGTTGGCACTAGCAGGATTTAACCAGCGAAGCTCCTACTACCGTGGAATCAATTTCAGTCCGAAGCGTACAGGCTTTGATGAGCAGCCTGGAAATGATCCACGGCGCGGAGGACTTAAAGCAATTCCCGGGCGTCGTGTTTAACGCGCTTGGCCACTTGATCGAGGGCAGCCTTTTTTCATTGGACACATTCAACGTCAAGACAGGGGAAGTGATTAGTGCGACGAGCGACAATGTCCCAATCTCTTGCGAGATAAAGAAACGGATTGTGGAATTGGTTCCGACGAATCCGGTCATCCCGATTGCGCTGAATGGCGCCAAAGGCGCGATCAGGCTCACCGATTGTATCAGTCAACGCCAGTTTGAACAGACCGCCCTTTACTTAGACGTTTTTAGACCGCTCCAAATACGCCACCAAACGGTGGTCACGCTTGACATCCCTGGGCATATCGCCGGGGTCACCGTAAACCGGGACAAAGATTTCACCGACGAAGAAGCGCTCCTGCTAAGCTTGGCCGCCCCACATTTGGCTCTGGCCCATCGGAACCTTCAACGCATAGAAGCGATGAGAATCGCCGCAGATGAGGTCGTTCCGGGCCCCCAGGATCTCGAGCGGATTGGACTAACTCCGCGAGAGGCCGAAGTGTTACACTGGGTGATAAAAGGAAAACAGGACGGGGTCATTGCCACTATCCTAAGAATCAGCGTTCGAACCGTTCACCAGCACATCGCCCGCATCCTTCGAAAGCTCCAATCTGAGACCCGCGGATCAGCAGGCTATGAGGCAATGGTCAAATTCAAGGGGCTACAGAATTGTTCCCTGAGCGGCATCGGTGAACCAGTGGCAGATTAGGCTGTTTGCTCCTAATCCTACGAACAAAGGCACAAGAGACGCACGCCGTTGTCCGGTACCGAAGCGCTAGGTTTTCGGCATCGTCCTCGTGCTCGTGCTCGCCCTCGTGCTCGAAAAAACGGCTCCAACGCCATCTCGTGCGCAGACTCCGACGACAAAAACGAAACCCGGCGGACCTAGTCCTGGATCGCGACATATCTTGTCTGTCGCCTTTCGAGCACGAGCACGAGCACGAGGATGAGGGTGAGAAGATCTCCGCGCGATCGACTTTGCGTTCTTAAGCGCGCTTCGCCTTTTCGCTACCTCTTGCGACATGGGTCGCGATTTCAGTTGCCCGTGAACCCTGAGTAGCCAGGTAAAGGCTATATAGCAAGCCGCAGTTGGGTAACAGCTCCTCCATCGTTCCTTGTTCCACGACGGATCCCTTGTCGATTACTACGAAGTAATCGCAGAATTGTAACAGCCAGTTCACGTCGTGGTCGACTACCATGACGGTTTTCCCGTTCGTGGCGTCTCGGAGTTTGTCGATCAGTAAAAATTTCTCCTCGTTATCCATCCCAACGGTCGGTTCGTCGAGCAAGAGGAACGTAGGGTCCCGGAGCAGACAACGGGTTAAGGCTAGTAATTTTTTCTGTCCGCCAGACAAAGCGCGTGCGGCGGCAAGCTCGGTATCCAAGGTGATTGCGGGACGTTTCGTGGACAGGATATCCCAGATGCCGGTCCTCCGGCAGAGCGCGATAAGCTCGTCATCTGTGGCCTCGGGTTTCGGCATACGCAAGTTATCACGCAGGCTGCCATAGAAGAACACCGGGAACTGCGACATCATCACCGCATGTTGGCGGATGCTATCGAAGGTGAATTCAGTCGACGGATGGCCACCCAGCAAAATCTGACCCGACTGCGGATCATAGAACCGAAGGAGCAGTTTAAAAAACGTTGTTTTGCCTTGGCCCATTTTCGCAACGAACCCGGTCCGCCTCCCAGGGGGTATCCGGAAGGTCAAGCCAGTAAAAACCGGATTAGCGTTCGGTTGATACGAAAAAGCCAGATCTCGCACTTCTATGGTCGGCTCGAGTGTGGCCGGTGCGATTGTGCCCGGCCGCTCCTCGGATCCGGTCTTGCGTTTAAGGACGGATTCAACGCGTTCAATGCTACCAAGACCGTTAAAAAGCATAACCATGCTTCCGGACAACGCGTTGATTGGGTTCACCATCAGTGGCGCCAAGAGCAGGATAGTTAAAACATTGCCGATGGGCGCGGTCCCGTATGACTGAACCGCGAGCCATAGGCCTAGACCGAGAAGAATAATTTGGACGACCAGGGTTGGCGTCTGGTTCAGGATGTTGATCGCGCTAACGGAGGTCTGTTGGCGGAGCTTGGCCCTTAGTGATTCTTCAAGAGTACTCTTATACTTGGATGAAAAGAGCTTCTCAGATCGCATCGCCTGGATTTCTTCAGGAGACAATACTGCGCCGGTGACTAGACTGGAGAGTGCGGCCAAGGCTTGCTGAACTTCCCGGCCGGCGCCGGACAACTTTTCACCGAGCCTTCCCATCAGCCAGGGAGCAGCCAGAGCCAACAGAACAATCAGGATCAGGACCGCAGCTGTGGGCACTCTGGTACCTAAAAGGTCGATCCAGCCCGATAGCTTACTAAAGTTGTAGGCCATCTGGCCGGTGGTGATAACCAAAAGCAGCACTTGTATCACTGGATCAACCAAGATTTGGCGAAGCGTCATCTGGGTCTCGACTGCCAGCGTGTTGACGATCGTGGCTAATTCTCCGCCGCTGTATTCAAAGAAGAACTCGGGAGATTGACCGAGAACCCGATCAAACACTTGGCTCCGCAGATAGTTCGACATCGTGATATCCATTCTGGTCCCTATCCACTTTGCCGGGATACCCAGAACCACTCCAAGGATCGCAAACAGGATCCATAGGAAATAGCCAAGAACTACGTCGCTGCTTTGCTCTTGTTGCCGTCCTTGGGCGGATTCGACGCTTGGAGTCTGCCCAGTTCCGGCTGGGCCAGGCCCTGTCGTTACTGAACCAGCGTTCTCCCTTTTATCTCTGGCAGCGCCTTGGCGGTCTTGCCAATTAGCGACCTGCTGGAGGTGGCTGGTTACTTCACCTAGAAATTGAGTAGCGGCGTTCCCAACCAACGAGCTTGCGAGCGATACGACGACGTATAACAGAGCCAACGGCCGGCAAACGCCGAGGAGTCGCCAACTCCATAACCAGAGTTTGGCCCATTCGATCCGCTGAACAGGTTTGGCAGCCATCTATTCCCGTTGGACGATTTGTTCGGCCCAGCACGAGAAATTCAATTGTGGCGAATTGGAGGATGTCTCTCTGCAGATTCAAGCCCCAATGTTTGGGGGGAACTCACCAGGCGCTTCGTTCTCGCCCTCGTCTTTCCGACTTCGCCAACGTCCCAGTTGTGGAGCGCGCCTCGCTTGCGAGGCCGACTTCCAGCGGTTGGCAATTTATAGACCATGGGCTTCGTCGGACACGCTGTCCTCGAATCCGGCCGCGCGGAGTGTTGGAGTACTGCGCCAAGTCCGAAAAGCACTCGCGTAGCGGGTTGGAGATGCTGATGGACGAGATCAGGAAACAACCTGGTACGTACCCTGGCATTGACCGCAGGTGAACCATTCGCCTTCGTAGTCGAGCGATATGATTCGATTAGTGCCGCAGTGCGGACAGGCTACAAAAATAAGAACGGACCGGCCCTCAACCTCTGTGCCGGCCTCCGATGCTGCTCTTTCTTTGCCCTGTTTGGTCGGGTCGAGATCGCCCTCTGTCTTTTTGGTTTGACGCTCTTGTTTCAGTGATTCAGCCATTTGAATTATCTTTCTATTTGTTTTTGCCCGCCGATACCAGCAGGCATCCATCGATATGACGGCAGAACGACTTTTATTTGCAAACTAATTTGTCATTCGGTGCGGCCGATTGGGCGAGACTTGGAGGGGAGCCGCTTTGTAGCTTGGCAGTTCTGTCGGGTGCCAGCAGGCGGCTCCCGGGAAATGCCCACCGTTAGCCATGGATCAACGACGGCTCGTTTCGATTTGGAACCCGCTGACGGAACTGCTTAGCTCTAGGAACGTTCCCGGGAGCCGCTTGCTGCCAACCTACAGAGTTGCCAAGTTACAAAGCGGCTCCCCTCCAGGCCTTTGGCATGCAGCGCCGCTGTCTCATTGGGACAACAGTACGCTTGCTCCTATGGCTCTGCGACCTCGGTATCCGCACCGTCTGTAATCGGTGAGCTCAATCGGAAGAGGGGATAGCGACCGTAGTTTTTGGCGAAATCAATCTGGCCAAGATAGTCGAACCCGAACCGGCGGCGCTTATCCCGCCTCTGGCTATCGATAATAACGTAAGAAACGAACGCTTCGGTTGCCCAGACCTCGCCCTCGCGAACAATCGGCTCGATACGGGCAGCGTGGCTGACGTGCGATCCGGTGAAAGAGATTTGGCGAATGACCGGGTCAAGGCAAAGGATCACCGGACCGGTATGGAGACTGATCCTGAGGTTGAGCGGAGCGGTTAACAGTCGCCGCCAACCTCCTTGCTTCAGCATCTCCAGCAGCCGCAGAGCGACGTCCCCTGCCGCCACCGGTTCATCGAAAACGAAGTAGATGGCATCACCCCAGGTGTTGGTCAGTACCGGGCGAGGTGGTTCCGAAATCAGCGAGGAAATCATTCCCAGAAATTCAGGAGCGAAGTGCTTGATCTGGTCTTCAGGGATCTTGCTGTAACCGACAACATCAGCAAACAGAAGTGTCTTTATCGTCTGCTGGCCTTCACTGACCGTGATTTCTCCAAATGAAATCCGGTCTAACTTCTCATTCTTTGTTTTAGCAGCCGTGATCTTTTCCAGATCGACTACATCGACCGCATGGCCTCTTGACGTCCAAAAGTCCACAAAACTGGAAGTGCCGCCTAGACCGTCTCCACGCCGGCCGTCCCAGACCGCCATCGGCCGCACATCCGAGGCCAGTTTATCAGACCGGAACAGGGCCATCCCGTTCATGCAGTTGTTGCAGTAGACATAACCGAGATTCCCGCTAGGAGCGCCTTGTTGAGAAAGGAAGGTGACGGAAGTGGCCTCCTCGAGGGCCCGATCGAATCGCCGTTCCCATACCTGGCCACCGATCAATACGCTGGTCTGCTTAAACTCTTCTTTTCGCCAAGGAAGAACCACCTGAATATCGGCATCTCGGGCTAACATTGCTTCGATGAAAAGCAGATCCGAACCACATGCCGCGGACGAGATCCCGATCTGGGCGTCAAGCGAATCGAGAGTCAGGCGTATCTGTTCTTCGACGGCCTCCACGTATTGGGCTGGGAAACGAGGCACTTCACGGCCCGGTGCATCAACCATGTGACCGGAGAAAATGATGACACCCGGGACACGGAAGATCCTTTTGAGCGCGCCGAAGTCCCAATCCAGCGATTCGCAGATTCGGTTGGCTTGTTTGCTAGTCGAGCTTAAATCGCCCCAGCCCCGCTTTTGGTGCATTAGCAGCGAATATTTTTGGTAATACTCAAAAGTTGGTTGAGTAATCTCTCCCACATCAGCGCTTAGCACTAACTCAGCCTCGGCCATTGATGCCAGGGCCCAGTAGTCATCCGGGTTAGAAGCCAGCGATTCGAGGCAGAGTTGTTTCACTTCTCCGGCCAATCTACGAGCGGCTGCCCGGTCGTTCAGCCAGAGTGACAAGGTACAGGCGTTTATGGCAGGATAGTATTCTCCATTCACCGCGTAAGCCTGCAAATAGCAGGCTCGCGATCGGGCCAGAAACTTCTCCCGAGCTGGCCCCGGAAATTTGGCCAGATCTTTGTAAGTCCGTCCCAGTGCGCTTAACGATTTATCGTCCTCGGCACGGATCGCTAACAGATCTCGCAGGATCTTTTGAGCTTCTCGAATCGAGCCTAGCCGCGACAGGGCGATCGCTTGTTCGCGCGCCAGATCGATTTGTTGGTTTTTTACTATCTCCGGAAATTTCTGGCGAAACGCAGTCTCCAGGCTCTCGCTGCCCTCGCTCGCGATTTCCAAGGCGATCAGATTCTCGCCTAGCTGGGTTGCGGCTTTCGCTAAGCGAGTATAGACCGAGCTATCCTTGCTGAACGGGAGTCTGTCGTCAGAGTCATCGCCCTGCTGATATTGCGCCACCAGTCGTGGAAACCATTCAAAACGCGCGTACCAAAACCGGCGAATTCCGCGAACGGACTTCAGCGCGGGCATTAGCTCGTCCAGAATAGGCATCTACCGCCCGATCATCGCGTGTCGCCGCCTCGGTTGCAAGAAAGGCGAGAGGGAGGCGAAAAGGCGAGAGGGCGAGAGGGAGGCGAAAGGGCGAGTGGGCGAAAGGGCGAAAGGGCGCAGACCGGTGCGGCGTGTCGGCGTGCGGGTTCCCGGGGGGCGTTGGGCCCTGCTATTAGATGGGACTTATAGGACTTATATGACCTATAGGACCAGCCCCTCATCAGTCCTATAGGTCCTATAGGTCGTATAGGTCCCATCCGATCGCGGAGCCCAGGGCCTCTCCCGAACCCGCGCGGCGCTATGCCCTTTCGGCCGCTTCGCCCTTTTCGCCCACACGCCCTTTCGCCGTTTCGCCTCTTCTAGCTGCCGTCTACCGCGAACTTCTCCCGGATTGCCGTGATCAAAAAGCTGTCCTGGTTGCGAACCAAATGGGCCCGAAAATAACAGACGCCGCTCACGACCTTTCCCTGATTCCGCACGGTAAAAGAGACTTTGAAATTAACTTCATAGGAACCTCCCCGATCCGTAACATTGATCATCGGCACGCCTAACAATTCATATCGGCGCGAGGGCCACTTTTGATCGTAGTCCTGCAGTTCCCGGTAAATCGACTCATGGGTGCATTGTCCGTTTTCGAAATAGTCGCAAGGTGAGGCGTAGTATTCGGTTTGACTCTCGTCCGAGCTGCTTTCACCGGCTCGAACAAACTCCGTGATGAATCGAGCCAGGGAGCCCGTTCCCTCACTTTCTGCATAGGTAGACCGGCTGGTTTCAGTTTGATCCGCGACAATCAGCACGGTTGAGCCTTTGGCGGATTGAAACACCTGCTGATCGGTGAGCACTTCTTGCCGGCTAGAGGGCGTGAAATTAGGAATGATCTTGCGAAGCAGCACTTGAGCTTCATTAATCGGAATAGCGAAGTTAATCCGCTCCGGTAGCGTTCCGTTTTCTTTTGCGTACTGGAGGGAGTTGATTTTGGCCACAACGATTCCCACCACCTCTCCGTGATTGTTAAGCAGTGGTCCGCCGCTGTTACCCGGGTTAACATTAGCGTCGATCTGGAATAAGTGTGCGCCGCTGGTACGGCCTTCTCTGACGGCGTTAACCTTGCCATCGGACGCCGACAAAGCCGTTCCGAGCTCGCCTGGTAACGGATATCCTAACACGATAATGGAATCGAGAACCTGGACCGCCTCGGAGGAGGCAATAGGCAAAGCCGTCAAATTACGCAGCGATACTTGAAGGATAGCAAGATCGTTTTCCTGGTCGCTTGCAGCCACCCGCGCAGAGATAGCCTCACGTCCAGGAACCGTGACGCTAATTCGGGTCGCATCCTTGATGACGTGGTAGTTCGTCAAGATGTAGCCGTTCTGTTGAATCACGAAACCACTGCCGCACATCGCCGCCGCCGCGGCTGAGCCCAGCCTGAAACAAAGAAAAATAGCCAAAACCAGCGTTATCCAGGAAAGATACCGCCAGGACAACGGCCGCCCTTCAGCCCCCATCGGCGTGGAGATAATAGAGTCGGTGCGCATAGGAAAATTGGTTCAACAATGGCTCGGTCTTTATCGGAAAGACGCCGCGGTAGTCGGCGATTGCAGGGATCCGTGGAGCGCGCCTCGCTTGCGAGGCCGTGGTAAGCAGGGTTGAATGCGTGGCAGGCCTGAGCTCTAACTTCGCTCTGCAGTGCGCGATAGGCGGCCATGCCGCTTTCGGGCCAACAGAACCACAACAGAGCGTTGACTACCGTGGGCGGCCCGAGCGTTACCCCTTTGTTCACCACGGCCTCGCAAGCGAGGCAGCGCTCCACGGGCGCCGATCCTATCGTTCCCGCCCGTTGCCGGCGTTTCCAGCCAGTTCCCACGGTTTGGCTAACTGGTGAAGCAACGACTTCGCTTGGAGTGGCACAAGATCTGGGTAAACCGAAAGGATCCGGGCCAGCAAGGCGGCTCCATGTGGCGCAGCAAAGCTGCTGCCGTGCATCCTACGTCGCTTACCGCCCTTCCATGCCGCCTCAAAGCCGGTGCCGCGAGCCACAAACTCGACCAGGTTTCCTGGTCGATAGTAAAAATCTTCTTTGTCCTTCAGTTCACCGTAATTGAAGGTAATTACCGAAGGGAAATAGCCGGGCCATTCGGGCCTGGAGTAATCATAATTATTGCAAGCCGCTACCACGTGAACGCCCTTCAAATAGGCCAGATCAATCCAAGCTTTGTATCGATGGATATGCTCCGCCACTCCGCAACCAAAGCTGCAATTAAGAATTTTGTAGTCGTGGTCCAACGCCAGATTCACGCCCTCGGAGATTACATCCGTGCGAGAGGCATTGTTCTCGTTTAGTACCCGGAAGCTACCGATCGCCGCCTCGGGCGCTAGCGAACGGATAATAGCTGCCACCGCCGTTCCGTGCCCAAATAGATCGGTGCCGTCCCCAGACCGAACCACTATCTGTAAGTCGCTCCCGACCACATGAATGTCGTCCGTCAATTGCAGCCCATTTAAGTCCGGGTGAGTGACCTCGATTCCGGAATCGATCACTGCAATCTTGATATCTTTACCGGTTCCAGTCGTTAGAGCATCACGAGCCTGCTCGACCGTGATCCAAGAACTGGTCTTCATCAGTTTGCTTCCCAGCCGATGCCGGTGCGCAGAAGTCGATAATTGACGAGATCGGTAAGAACCAAGGCGGCCCTTTTGACTGTATCAAGATTACCCATGGTAAAGCCGGGAGGTGAACCAGCGACCGGTACCGAGCGCCCGTCCTCCTGCCGGACATTGATCAGTTGGACACAGGAAACCACCCCTCGGCAGGCGTTCAAAATGTAAAACGGCACGACAATCATGGCGTAGGTCGTAACTCGGAGTTTCTGATCCAGCAGACCGCTGTGAAGTTCATGCCGGTAAACTTCGTTCTCGGCGAACCCCTGTTCACTAATAAACGAGGTGCTCACGATCCCCGCGTTCAGCGGTTGCTTGAACCCGACAATGTTTGTGGCGTTCGGACCGGAATTGTACGCAATCACGAGGTGTTCTCGTGCCTGATCGAGGATCCAGAGACTACCTTCATCGGCGTTGACCGCCGCGAACACGTCGCGCAGCACATTTCCCGTTCGAAAATCGAGTAGGCTGCCGAAATTCTCTGGGGTAATCAGATCCGCCATTCTCTGCAGACGTTCTGTTAACGGCGCACGGAGCGGTGCGAATCGCTCGTCGGGCAGGAAGTTCAGGCGAGTAGACATACCGAACCGGTGAGAGGTGATTGGTGAGAAGTGATTGGTTACGCGCTGCGTTTCCTCTATGAGTACACCGGTTGGGGCCACTACGTCCACTCAGTCCACTGAGGTCCACTTCGTCCACTAGCCGACCACGCCCGCTCGCCTCCTAGCCTTCTAGATCCTAACTCCTAGCTCCTTCTTCTGCCATTTTCCATAGACTTTCTTGTCAGCATCGCTAATATCCTGCCCCGTTCAGTTTCGGTATGGCGAACCAAGACGATTTGACTGTCGCCCAGGCAGCGCTGCGCGGCGACTCAGCGGCTGTCAGTGCGGTCCTCGACGAGTTACCTTACGCTTTGGGTGTACTCCTCTCGAAATGTACCGACTCGGATTCTGAAGAAAAATCGCGCGAGATTATTGATGATTTGCCCGGCGACCTTCTAGCTGGGGTCGACCGTGATGGCAAAACCATCAAGCTGTTAGAGATGTACCAAGGCCGCGCTTCCTTGCGGTCATGGATTACGGTTGTAGCTCTCTCTCGCTTGAAAAGCTGGTGGCGAGGTCCGGGCTATCGGAAGCGTGAGAGAGGAGTTGAGCCGCACCAGGATCAAGGCACGTTATCGGGTAACGGAAGCGATCGACCCGCTGAAGAGCCCCACAATGCCTCGGATGTGCTCGCTCTTTTGGCCGATGCCTTAACCGATAGCTTGCGAAGTCTAACCCCGAGGGAATCGGTCTGTCTCCGGTTGGTTTATTTACACAGCGTTGAGCAGCAACGTCTCGCCAGAATGTTGGGGTGTCACGCCGCTACCATCAGCCGCGACCTTGACCAAACCAAACTTGCCATTAAGCGGCGGCTAATTTGGAATCTTAAATTGCTTGATCCTTTCTTAGAGATTACTTGGGAAGATTGCGTGAGGCTTTGTGCGTCAGAATCGATCTCGATTTTTGACAGCTTTTGAACCTGCAAAGCAGGCCAAAATTTGGACATGGACGAAGTAGATCAGTTCAGGGCTGTGATGGGTTTCCTGGAACGGTTTGAGACCGAAGTGAGCGGTCGATCGGCTGAGTCGCTTGGCGCCGAAATGGAGGCAAAAATTCGCGGTCTAGCAGCTGGCACCCTCGATGACAGTGAACGTGAACAGGTGCTGGAGGAGGTCTCCCGGAACCGAGCCGGCCTGGAATTGCTGGCTTCGTGCCTTCAGCGCGAGCATTAAGTCGTCCTCGTCCTCGATTTGAGCGGTTGGTGCGTTGATGCGATGCGCGGCTGCCCACCGCCTGGAGGGGAGCCGCTTTGGCATTCATCTCTCCGCCCTCGCGAATTTCCTCTCAACACTAATCGGGCCGAAGCGTGCAAAAACAGGCGGCTCCCGGGAACCACCCAACGGTTTGCAACTCTACGGCCGGGTTGTAAACGAATCGGAGCCACGGGTAAATCATCACGCTGGGTTATTCGCGGGAGCCGCCTGTTGCGAGATTCTTTCGTCGGATTGAGCGCTGGAACAAATATCGCGAGGTCGCCGCGTGCATGCCAAAGCGGCTCCCCTCCGGGCGGTGGGCGATCGCACAACGCACCAACCGCTCGAAAATCGAGGACGAAAACCGACGGCCCGCTCCTCGCGCCCCTGCAAATTTCCTGCAATCGAAGCCCGACCTGCAGTCCTTCCAAAGGGAACGAATAATTGTTCCCCAAGGGAAAAATGTAATGAATGTACTTGGCACGTCTCAGGATTTTGAAGAATTTGGCGCGCTGCTCCACTTTTCGGATGACGCGTCTGAAGAGGTATTTGGCCGAATGGCCGACGATATTTCGGCTGAAGCCGACGACCGGTTAAGGGCGCTCGCCAGCGGAAAGCTAGGTCCTAAAGAGCGAAGTTACCTGCTCGAAGAACTAGTTGGTAGCCCCGAATTGCTTAGGCGATTGGCGGAACACCTCCGAGGTCAACTGTCGAACGAGCATTAGCGATCCAGCCCGCACTTTGTCCGGCAAGCGAATTCGTGCAACTGGGCTTTCGATCGAGCGTCTTTTCACCGGACCGCACTGGCAGTGCTACTACTAAGCGGAGTCTGAGCGGCCAAGATTAATACGATGACAGAAGAACAACAATTTCGAGCCGTACTTGGTTTCCTCGGCAGATTCGGAGCCGAGGTCTCAGGCCGGATCGCGCTGGATCCCGACTTCGACGACCGGCTACGGTTATTGGCTGATGGCTCGTTCGCTCGAGACCAAAAAGCTCTGGATGATATCATAGCCGTCACCGCCGGGGACCCGGAGGCGCTAAGCCGATTGGCGGATTATCTGCGGCGATAATAGGCCCGGGGAGGGATCGCGTCCCCGCGATCCGCTGTTATCGAAGCCCAGGACATATTGTGACCACGGACGAAAGTATGCCCTTAGGTGGTGGCAAATCCTCGCGGCGCGCGGGGACGCGCGCCCTCCCGGCGATGGGCCGCACTCGACGCATTACCTTAGGCTCTCATGAGTCGCAGCTTCGCGGCTAGTCCCCATGAACGACACTCCAGATGGTATTCAAGGCATTTCCCTCTAGTCGGTTGTTGACGTAGCAGAAGAGGGGTTTCCCATCTTCCTGCGGGAGATCAAAAATTAGGCGGCGAGCTGAGCTCCGCGCGTCTTCGTTTACTTCACGGGTTTCCCGATAAGGGCTAAAAAGCTGAACTGCCCTTTCGTAGGGCCTTCCCCGGCGCAAAAGGAATCGGGCCACCCTGAAATCGGCGGTGAAAATTTTACGGCGTTTAAGCTGTTCGCTGACTTCCGGCATATATGCCCATTGGCTTAAAACATGAGCAACGCCATGCTTGGCCAATACCTCCAAATAAGCATCAGTTAAGAATTTTTCGGTTCGGATTTCGACCGAATAGGGCCAACCTGGCGGCAAGGCTTGCAAGAATTTATCCAGCTGGACGAGGAATTCATCGACACCCTTGAAATCGCCGGGACGAAACTCAGCAAATTCGAAGATCAAAGATCCAATCTGCTCGCGATACGGCTCCAGCAGCCGAAGGAACGAATTGTAAAAGAGCTCGGCATTCAGGAAATTTGGATTGAGCTGACCCCGGCGATCGCCGAAACGCAGCAGTTTAGGAAACCGTAAAAAAGTGATTTCATCGGTGACCTTCCAGGTGAACTTAAAACTGGGCGGAACCTGACCGACGAGTTTTTCCAAATAACGTTCGTCCGGAAAGCGATAGTAGCCGGCATCGACGCAGACACTTGGGAAGTATTGGCTGTATTCGTTCAGACATTCCTGTTCGAACCTGGTTTTCGAGAACCGGGAACGGTTCTCATAGTTGGCGCGGTCGTACAGCATTCCCAGCCAGCCTTCGTATTTCCAAGAGGATGTGCCGACATAGATTTGCGCTTCTGCCAAGGCCTTCAGGCGGCTGGCCATCCGATCCCGATCGAAGGCCGCGAACAGATCAAGCATGGTGGTACGGTGGACAACCGGGCCAGCGCCGTCAACGAGCGGAAGTGGGGCACTAGTGGACGGAGTAGACACAGTGTGGACGTAGTGGACATGGTGGCAGCCGGTCCTGGGTAGCCCGCAACGGAGCGTGTCCACTACGTCTACTTTGTCCACTGAGTCCACTCCGTCCACTGGCGCTGCTTACCGCTTACTGCTTACCGCTTACTGCTTACTGCTTACTGGCATGCGCACCGCTCATCGATATCTTTAGTGCAGCGAGTCCAATGCAAGGTTACACGTAACCAATATCTGGCTGATTCGTCATTCTTCGTGAATAAGCCATCTGGCTGAATCGTCATTCTCCGTGAACACGCTATGAAAAAATTGGTTCTAATTCTTGGGCTGGTATTCGCCGTAAACCTGGTTGCGCAGGTGCCTGCGAAAGCAGGTTGGTGGATCGGTTTCCCCATACCTTTGCCAGTTCCGGTACCCGTCTGGTACGGTCCGGGTCCGGGTTGGGTGGGGCCAGGTTACTACGCTGGCGGCTATTATTGGGGACCCGGTGGCTATCGTTACTACGGGCATCCTTACTGGCGTGGCCGGTACTGGGCGCATGGCCGCTGGTACTGGAGGTAAGGGGCAGTCCGGGAGGGATCGCTGCCTGTCCGACATAGCCGTTCGTTGCGCGCTTCCTCTTCCCAGGGCTGGCGACGTCGGATCCTCGCGATCCGGATTGTTACCGAGGCCGAGGACGTGTTCTGATCGCGGACAAAATACACCTTAGGGTTGTGGCACGTCTTCGCGGCGCGCGGGGATCTGACGTCGCCCCGTTGGGAGAAAAATCGATCGGATGCCTTAGGCTATGTCGGACAGGCAGCGCGCCCTCCCTGGTTTCGCACGCTGCGACTACGCCGGCTTCAATACTCCGTTACTCCATTACTCCAGCGCTTCGCCACTCCAACGCTCCTTCCCTCACAGCGTCTGAGCCAAAAACCCGCCGTCGACTCGTAGATCGATTCCGGTGACAAAGCCACTGGCTGCTGAGCTGGCCAAAAAGATGACCGCTCCGGCCAACTCGTCTGGCTCACCAAACCGTTTCATCGGGGTGTGATTCATGATCGCCTGACCTCTCTCGGTCGGTGTACCGTTTTCATTGAAAAGTAGACGCCGATTTTGTTCGCCCGGGAAAAATCCGGGCGTAACGGAGTTTACTCGCACACCATACGGAGCCCATTCACGAGCCAGGAATTGCGTCATGTTAACCAGGGCCGCCTTGGCTGCCGCGTACGCGACCACCCGCGACAAAGGAATATGGGCCGCGATACTAGCGATATTGATGATACTTCCATGGCCAGCCGCTTGCATAGCGGCTCCAAATTCCTGACAAGGTAGAAAAGCTCCCGCGGTCAAATTGAGATCAAAACTGGCGCGCCAATCTTCTGCTGGAATCTGTTCGAAGGGCAGATCTTTGGTCACAGTGACCTTAGGATCGTTTCCTCCCGCGGCGTTTACCAGTATGGTCGGCGCGCCCCATTGATCGATAATCTTTTCTTTTGCGGCCTTTAACGAATTTCGGTCCGACGCGTCCGCGAGAAAAAAATCTGCCGTGCCGCCATTCTCTCGGATTGCTCTAACCCTGGCTTGACCGCGTTCCGTGTTCCGCCCAAGCACAGCCACGCTGGCGCCAGCTCCGGCTAAGGCTTGGCTCATGGCTCCGCCGAGAACGCCCGTCGCCCCGATAACCACTCCCACCTGGCCGGTAAGATCAAACAAATCCTTTTTCATGCTCCTTCAGTGGATCACGTTCGCAGGCAAGAAGCTAGCGAGGGAACGAGCCTTGCCCCAACTCGTGCTCGAAGCCCCTCGCGATCGTTCTCGTTCTCGTCGTCGTCCGCGTCCTCGAGCATTCCCAGCGCGTTCCCGCTTCCCGGGATGGTTACCTACCCAGCGCGATAGAATCATCAGTTGTTCCGCGCACTGGGCTAGGTACAGCGCATCGAATCGAGGACGAGGACGACGACGAGAACGAGGACGATTGTCGGGGGCTTTGCGCACGAGCACGATTTTATGAGCGGTCTTCGGTTTCGGCACCTTTCTATTTGCCAAAACCCGGTAAGCGGTTAGAGGCTTTCGCAGCGGAAGGACTTCAATCTACAAACGCTTATGAAACTCGAAGGAAAAACGGTGGTCATCACCGGGGGAGGCCAGGGTATTGGCCAAGGGATCGCTTATCGGCTAGCCGATGAAGGTGCAGGTATCGTTATCGACTATGTTGGGAACCCGCAACCGGCGAAGGAGACCGTCGCTAAGATTCAGGAAAAAGGCCGCAAAGGATTAGCCGTGGAGGCCGACATTTCATCGGTCGACCAGATTCATGGCCTGATGAAGCAAGCGATCGACTACTTTGGCGCCGTGGACGTGCTGATCAACAACGCTGGCGTGGAAAAGCATGCTTCGATCTGGGAAGCGTCCGAGCGCGATTATGATCTGGTTTTGGGGATCAATTTGAAAGGCGCCTACTTTGCCAGCCAGGCCTTTGTTCAGCACCGCATGGCAGTGAAAAAGCCGGGCAAAATCATCAACGTTAGCTCGGTGCACGAAGATCTGCCGTTTCCGCATTTCACTTCCTATTGCGCCAGCAAAGGCGGAATGAAAATGATGATGCGCAATCTATCGATCGAACTAGCGCCTTACGGAATTACCGTCAATAACATCGCTCCGGGCGCGATCGAGACGCCGATTAATACCGCCCTCCTAAATGATCCGCCTAAGCTGAAGGCGCTGCTGGACAACATTCCGCTCGGCCGGCTAGGGCAGGTCGGCGACGTCGCAGGTGTGGCAGCTTTTCTGGCCTCGTCGGACGCAGATTATATTACCGGCACCACCATTGTCATCGACGGCGGCCTAACCTGGAACTATAGCGAGCAATGACAAAGGTTGCCGAGGCCCCAGTCGGTATCGGCTATCGGCTATCGGCTATTGGCTATTCGCGAAGCGCATGGATCTCATCAGTCCGCATCCCTCGCAACAAACGGCGGATTTATTGGCTTCATTTCTTTCCGGTAAAGGAATGAAGATTTTTGCGCGGATCGATCAAGCGGCCGAGGCTGCGGCCGTTGGGATGACGCTGCGGCCCACCATCCTGCTTCTGTTTGGGAACCCAAAGGCGGGAACGCCGTTGATGGAACAATACCCAGAGCTCGCTCTGGAACTTCCTCTGAAAGCGTTGATTTGGGAAGAGGCCGGTAAAGTCCATGTGACCTTCACCGGTCCGGACGAATTGCGTGAACGGTATCACTTACCCTTCACGCCATTCGAGGCGTTACCGGGGCTGCTCAAGAGCGCGCTGGGGGTGGCGGCTGCGCCGCGAGAGGTGATTGGTGATTGGTGAGAAGTGATTGGTTGTCCCGTAGGGACTAGCAGATCGTAACCTCGCAATTTATTGCCAGGAGGAATCCGCCACCGGAATCGTCCCGGAGGGTACGGTCTGAGTGTTTAACCTTAGCGGCTTCGTTCGCTGCGCCTTTAGTCATTTCGTGGCTGCGAATGTTTGGTGACAAATCCGGACTCATGCCGCGAATCACACCGTACCCTACGGGACGGATCTTCGGACGCCTTTCCCTGGCAACAAATTGCAGGCTACGATCACTAGTCCCTACGGGACAACCAATCACCAATCACTATTCACCAATCACTTCTCACAGCCCAGCTCAAATCTCCCACGTTAGCGCTGTCTCGGCCCGCTCGAGGGAAACAAGCTGAGGACGCGTAGCGTGGCGAACTGCGTGCATGCCGCCCATCACGTTACTCAGGCGCTCGAACCCTTCGGCTTCCAGTAGACTTGCTGCGATTGAACTTCGGTAGCCGCTCCCGCACAGAATGACCAGGGGCGCGTTGTGGGCAAAGCTACCCGACCGCTGTGAAAGTCGCGGCAACGGGATGTTCACAGAGCCTTCCACATGGTCCTGGGTCCATTCCGGGACCGACCTGACATCGAGCACCATCGGTCGTTGACCGCTTTCCAATCGCTCAACAAAATCTCGAGCGCCAATCTGCGTAATCTGCAGGGTTTCGCCTAAATCATCTGCGGGAACAAAACCCAGGATCTGATCAAACCCGATCCTAGACAGTTCAAGCCGGGCGCGTTTTACCTCCGATTCATAGTCTGCCACTAATAAGATTGGCAGGTCTGGGCTAACAAAAAAGCCGCACCAAACGGCGAAAGAAGGACTGGCGATCCCAATATTCAAACTGCCGGCAACATGCGCATCACCAAACAAAGCCGGGGCCCGTAGATCCAGGACCGTAGCGCCCTCCTGTCTTAATGCGTCGAATTCGGATATTTCCAGGCGCTTGACTTCAGCAAGCTCGGAAAAGGGTGGGGCGCCGTGCAGATTAATCGTTACCGAACGGCTGAAATAAGGAGGACGATCCGGCAAGTTGTTAATCATGGCATCGACGAATTGCTGTTGGTCGTTGAACTGGAGAGCCCAGTTGGTTGCCATCTCTGCGCCGATGGTAGTGAATGGCGCCGATGAAATCTGGCGGCCGCACAAGGACCCAGCGCCGTGTGCAGGATAAACCTTCACATCAGCCGGAAGCTTTAACAGTTTGTTGAAGAGCGAATCGTAAAGCAAAGTGGCGAGCTCAGTCGCGGGAAGCTCGCGATCGCGTAGATCGGGCCGGCCAACATCGCCCGAGAACAGCGTGTCGCCTGTGAACACCGCGATCGCACGGCCGTCTTCGGATACGCAAAGGCAGACGCTATCCGGTGAGTGACCGGGCGTGGCCAAAACCGCGATCTCAAGCGAACCCACATGGAAACGGTCACCTTCTTTGAGATCCTGATGCGGGAACGTCGCAGGCGCTTTTTCCGAGATAAAAATCGGCGCCCCGGTCCGCGCCGCCAATTCTGCGTGCCCAGCCACGAAATCTGCATGCGGATGCGTTAGAAAGATGCCTTTCAGTGACAACTTATTCTGGGCCAGATAGTCCAAGTAACCATCCACCCTCCGCTCCGGATCAATGACAATCGCTTCGTTGTGCGACGTCACAACGTAAGACGCATGCGCCAGTCCAGAAACAAAGAATCGTTCAACGTGCATACTCTAAAGGTGAGAAGTGAGAGGTGAGAGGTGAGAAGTGATCGGTTGGAGAGCTTCAAAGGACACACGAGCGGCAGACTTTGGCGACCCAGTCACATCCATAACCTCGAATATGCCTTATATGCCTCAGATGCGCCATACGGCGCAAGAACCGATCAGCCCCCATCGGTCATATAGGTCCTATCGGTCCCATAAGTCCTATCCATGCCAACCCGAGCGACACCACCAACTGGTAAACGACCCACCCCGCAACGGCTAAACCCCCCGAAACCCCAAACTCTACGGACGCCTTCGCGGTGGATCAACCGTGGGAAAACTCTGGATCCGTCGTTTTGGTGAGATCACCTTCAAACAACGGAAGAAGAGATAAAAGCCGCCGAAAAGAAACGCCAGGATGATAAACAGCAGCAAGAAAGTCCGGGGTGTACTCGTTTCACCGTACATGAGGCCAGCGGCCACACTGGCTGTTCCCAAACAGAAGATGCTACCTATCCCATTTGCTAGCAGTAGCCCACACTTGCGAAGAAAACTAAGATAGACCGAAGCCAATTTTCACTAATAATACGGCGTTAACAGATGGGTAGCAACCGGTGGTTCACAGGCAGCTCCGGAGGAGCGAAATCTTTATAGGACTATTGGTGTCTTCTTCAGACCGTCTCCAGGTTTTCCGTTTTCCAGATACAGATGCCTGGTTAGGCTAATCCGGTTCGTAACCAACATTCCCCTTCGCTAGCGATGAAAAACATGCGTAACACCCCGATCTCAGTCAAAGCCGGCCATCTTGAATTCCTGAAACTAAATACCAAACGATATGACTGGCGCGATGCCTATCACTACATCTTGACGTTAACCTGGCCGCAGTTCGCGGCCTTGATCCTCGGCATCTATGTCTTGGTCAACCTCGTATTTGCGGTTTTGTATTGGGCCGGCCCAAAAAGCGTCGCCGAGTTACCTCCCGGGTCACTCACCGACGCTTTCTTCTTCAGTGTTGAGACCTTGGCGACGGTCGGTTATGGCCATATGTATCCAGACAGCCTATACGGTCACATCATCGCCACAGTCGAGATCATGATCGGTATGTTCGGTATGGCAGTCGTCACCGGCTTGATTTTTGTAAGATTTTCGCGGCCAACCGCCCGGATCCTTTTCAGCAAGTTTGCCGTGATTGGGCCGTTTGACGGTGTACCCACATTGATGCTCCGGGTCGCAAACCTCCGGCATCACGCCATGGTGGAAGCCGAGTTTCGAGTGATATTGGTGCGAAGCGAGCCGACAAAAGAAGATCCCGATGTCCGCCGGTTTCATACTTTGAAACTCGATTTCGATCGGCTCATTGCCTTTCCCGCTGCCTTAACGATCCGCCACCAGATTACCGAACAGAGCCCCCTCTATGGAATGACCGCGGAGGACCTAAAAAAGAGCGACAGCCGCATCCTGGCATCCATTGTGTGCGTCGACACCGTGATCCCGGCCCCGATCCAAAGCCAGATTGACTACCCTCATGATGAGATTCTATGGAACCGCCGGTTCGTCGAGATCTACGCCGAGCACGGCGACGGCCGGTTCTCCGTTGACTACGGCCGATTTCACGACACAGAAGAAGCGTGAGGGGGTTGCGGTTAGCAGTTAGCAGTTAGCAGTCGCCACTTCGTCCTATAAGTCCCATTGGTCCTATAGAGCCTGTCGCGCCGTAGGCTTGGCGAAGGCGGATCCCATTTGTGCCACCCCGAGCAACGCCCACCAACCGACAAACGAACCATCACCCGGCGTCTAACCGCTAACCGCTAACCGCTCACCCCAAACCATGACACCACTCATCTGGGGACAGGGCATCGAGCCCGAGGCAGTCAACCAAATGCTCGAAGCTTGCCGGTTACCGGTCTCACTAGCCGGCGCACTAATGCCGGATGCACATATCGGCTACGGCTTACCGATCGGCGGTGTGTTAGCCACCGATAACAGCGTGATCCCGTACGGCGTCGGGGTGGATATCGCCTGCCGGATGAAGATGTGTCCCACCGGCGACCGAGCCGAAGACTGAGCGGGGGGGCAGACGTTGGGTGGTGGCCAGCTCGGTGGTTGGCGGCGGTCGCTAGTGATGGCACAGACAGGCCTCTATGGGACTAATGGGACTTATATGACACGGCGTTGACAGCCGTACTCGCTAACTGCAAATGGCAAACTGGTAACAGCAAACCTCGACCCCCTCGACTATGAACCTCATTTACTACTACGACGTTTGTTCAATGTGGTGCGCCATGGGCGACGAAGTGCTCGTCGCCATCAGCAAGCGCCACGGCTCTCGAGTACCGATCGTCCGAAAAATTGCATTGATTAACGACGGTAAGCCAATGGCTGCCGGTCTCGAACAAGAGAAATGGTACTACGACCGGTGTGACTTTGTCACCGGGCGTCGATTCAATCACAACTGGATCGAGAAACCCGGACAAACAACCTGGGTCCCAAATGCCGTTATCCAGGCTGCCGAACGTCTCGGTCACGGTGATGCCGTGAGAGAGATCCTCAAGACCGAAGGATTGATGGAGGGCAAGCCAATTCTACGTCTGGAGGTTGCGCTAGAGCTCGCCGCAAAGGCAACCGGTATCAGCTCATCCGAGCTGGCAAGCGCGGTCAACGACGACAAAACCGCCGACGCCATAAAAGCCGGCACCGCCGAATTCAGCCTGTTACCAGCCAACCAACGCCCAACCTTTCTCCTCCGCAGCAACATCGAAGACACCGCGCTGCTAAGCGGTATTTACCGCCCCGAACCTATCTTCGCTGCGATCGAAGCCATGATCTCAGACGAGGACGCCTACGAGCGCTTCCGAGCCAGCTACCCGCCAATACCGGAGTGACCGTTCGCGGTTCGCGGTTCACGGTTCGCCGTTGGCTGTTGAGTCGCGATTCGTTTCCTGTTGAGAAGACGCGTCATATAAGTCCCATTAGTCCTATAAGGGCCCGTCGCGCCGTAGGCTGGGCGAAGGCGGATCCCATCCGAGCCACCCGATGACCCACCAATGACCGACGACCGACCCACCACCCATCGCTAGCCCCCACCACCGTGAACCGCAAACGCCATCCCGGACGCCATTTTCTCCAAATCCCAGGACCGACCAATGTCCCTGATCGGGTACTCCGCGCCATTGATCGTCCCACGATTGATCACCGTAGCCAGGATTTTGCCCAGCTTGGTCATGACTGTCTGGAGGGCATGAAAAGAATATTCCAGACCTCGCTGGGCCAAGTTTTCATCTTTCCATCAAGCGGAACTGGCGCCTGGGAAGCCGCCATCGTTAACACCTTATCACCCGGCGATCGGGTGCTGATGTTCGAGACCGGCCATTTCGGAACGCTCTGGCGAAAGCTGGCGGCGAACTTCGGTGTGACCGTCGACTTTGTCCCGGGCGATTGGCGCCACGGCGTATCGCCCGAAGCAGTTGAAACCAAGCTCCGCGACGATGTCCACCAAGAGATCAAGGCGGTGATGTGCGTCCATAACGAAACCTCGACCGGCGTTACCAGCCAGATTGCGGAGGTACGACAAGCCATGGACCGAGCCGGTCATCCGGCGTTGCTCATGGTAGATACAATTTCCTCACTTGGGAGCATCGATTACCGGCATGACGAATGGCGGGTTGACGTCGGTATCGGCGGTTCTCAGAAAGGGTTGATGTTGCCGCCGGGACTCGGCTTTAACGCAGTTAGTCAAAAGGCGCTGGAAGCGTCTGGCGCCGCCCGGTTACCGCGTTCGTTTTGGTCCTGGACAGAAATGGTTGAGCCAAACAAACAGGGCTTTTTCCCCTATACCCCAGCGACCAACCTGTTATTCGGGCTGCGTGAAGCCATCTCAATGTTGCTGGATGAGGAGGGCCTGGACTCAGTATTTAAGCGTCATCAGAGGCATGCTGAAGCGACCCGATCTGCGGTCAACGCTTGGGGACTCGAGTTGGTGTGTGCTGATCCGCGCGAATACAGCAGTTCTTTGACCGCCATCTTTTTGCCGGACGGCTTTGATGAAGCCGCCTTTCGCGGTTTAGTCCTCGATAAATTCAATCTGTCGTTGGGTTCCGGCCTTGGAAAACTTAAAGGCCGAGCATTCCGAATCGGTCACCTTGGCGATTTCAACGATCTGATGTTGTGCGGCGCCTTGTGCGGCGTCGAGATAGGTCTGTCCCTTTTCGGTGTCCCCTTCAAAAAAGGCGGCGTCGACGCCGCCATGGAATTCTTGGAGAGGAGCTAGGAGCGAGAATCTAGGAGCTAGGAGGATGGATCCGGCATATTTGGTAGGGCGAGGCTCCCTCTGCCACCAAGAGTAGATCGCAACGGGAATAGGTGCCTGTTGAGGTTTCGGTCGCAATACCTGAGAAGCGGCCGAGCCTGAGGTTAGCCGCCTAACAATCGGACAGGATTCGTGCGTCCTATAGGCATTATTACGTACTATCCTATAGGTCCCATAAGTCGTATAGAGCCTGTCGCGCCGTAGGCTTGGCGAAGGCGGATCCCATCCCATGCAAATTACAAGAAAATTCATTGTCCCACGGCGTGCTTTCACTTAGAAAGTTTAGAGAGGTACAAGCGGTGAATACCAGGCAAAGTAAGGAACAGCCGGCAGGGATGCAGTTCCATACCACTCGCTGGGACTTAGTGCTTCGGTCTGGCGATGTTACATCGCCCCTGCATGAACAGTCTTTGTCCGAGTTCTGTTCTCGTTATTGGTATCCGCTCTATCACTTCGCCCGGTACAAAGGTTTTAACGATGAAGATGCCCAGGACCTGACCCAAGGTTTCTTCCTGCATTTGCTGGATAAAGAGAGTCTGAAACACGCCGACCCCAACCGTGGCCGGTTCCGTTCTTTCTTGCTGGCCTCATTTCAGAACCATATCTCCGCGCTACGACACCGGGCCGGAGCAGCAAAACGGGGTGGAGGAAATGCGTTAGTGCCGCTCGATGCCCAGGAAACGAACGAACGCGACCAGATTGAGCCGAAGGATAACCTAACCGCCGAAGTTTTTTTCGATGCGCAATGGGCGCAATTGTTACTCGAGCGAGCCATGGTCCGGCTCGGCGAAGAATACCGGCAGGTCGGTAAAACCGCCCAGTTCGATCGGCTTCGCGGTTATCTTGATCTAACAGGAGAGCATCTGAACGAGAGCTATGAGGGGGTGGCAAACGAGCTAGGGTTAACGGTCGCCGGAGTTAAAACCCTGGTATTCCGGATGCGGAAGCGCTACTCGGCGTTGCTGCGCGACGAAGTATCCCAGACTTTACTTGATCCTGGGGATATCGACGCGGAAATCCACGCTCTCTATCAGGCGCTCCTGGTGACCGAAGGACGGCGATTGAAATGAACGCCGGTGATGAGCCGGAACCGGACGAGCCAAAGAACCAGCCGCCGCCAAAACCCGAGCCTGGTTTATCTCGCCGTAGTCCCGCGGACGCGGGAGAGGCGGATTTGTCACCCGGTGGTCCCGCGAACGCCGGAGAAGCGTCGTCTGCCTCCGGCGCGACCCAAGGGTTACCGCCCGATCAACCCCTGCCGCCGGGAGCCGAAATGCTTCGCCGGGCAAGCGGCAGTTCACTGGATTCCTTTTCGGATGAGGGCTCAGATCTCAGTCTGTTAACCGCCGAACAATTTCAACGGCGATACGCCCATTTCGAAGTTGAGATCGGAGCCGACGGTAAGCCGGTGGAGCTCGGCCGGGGAGCTATGGGGATCACATACAAAGCTTCGGACACAACCTTACGGCGGCAGGTGGCTTTGAAAGTGATTTCCAGCCGGTTGCTCCATAACGAATCGCTTAAGAACCGGTTCTTGCGGGAAGCCCGCGCCGCCGCATCGTTGCGGCACCCGTACGTCGCCTCGATCTACTATCTTGGGTCGACTGAGGCCTCCTATTTCTACGCGATGGAGTTAATCGAGGGACAAACCCTCGACGCATATATCACCCAGCATGGACCGCTCGACGCTAAGTTAGCGCTAGAGATCACCATCCAGATTACTTCCGCGCTGGCCGCCGCTCATCAGGCTGGGCTCGTTCATCGCGACATCAAACCTGCCAACATTATCCTGACTCGGGACAGCCACGGCCAGATAACCGCGAAAGTCATCGATTTCGGGTTAGTCAAGTTGACCACTGGCGACGTTGAAGACTCGTCTGCTTCGGAGCCTGGGATTTTCTTGGGAACCCCCAGGTATGCTAGTCCCGAACAGATCAGCTGCGGGGCGGTTGATATCCGCTCGGATCTATACTCGGTTGGGGTAACCTTGTGGCAGATGTTGACTAAATCGGCGCCGTTCATCGGAACGCCTTCGGAAGTAGCCGCTCAACACTTGCAAGCGCCCTTGCCGATCAGCAAATTAAAATACTTCCCCCAGCCAGTGGTGGCGTTGCTAACGCACGTACTGGAGAAAGACCCGAAAGACCGGCCGCAAACGCCGGATGATCTTGTTGGCAATACTCCGAGCAACGCAGCGGAATCTCACAGCTCCAAAATCGCTGACATCCGCGAGTGCCGGTCCGATCCGAGCCCGATTCTACGTAGGCAAGGTAGGGTATGTCATCGGCGCAGCGGCCTCATTGTAGCTGCCGCGTTAGCCTCTTATTTTTATTTTTATCGAGGCGCGCCCGCTCCCGAGATGACCGGAAGATCCGTCGCAATCTTGCCGTTTGATAACGTCGGCGGAGATAAACAGAACGATTATCTAAGCGACGGCTTAACTACCGAGGTGATTTTCGAGCTATCTAAAATGGCCAGTCTTCGGGTTATCTCGCGAGACTCCGTCCTGGGATACAAAGCTACGCCGGGAATTCCTAGGAAGTCGCTGCAAGAGATCGGAAAGGAACTAAACGTCGATACCGTCCTAGAGAGCAGCATCCAACGGTTGAATGATCAAATCAAAATCATCGCCGTGCTCTATGACGCAAAAGCAATAAGCGGATTTGGGGTGCCGCCTACAACCGGGAAATGAAGGATCTATTCGCAATTCAGACCGATGTAGCTGAAAATCTGGCTGCCGCCCTGCAGGTACGGCTGACGGCACTGGAGCGCGATCAAATCCAGCGGAAGCCAACGGAGAATTTCACCGCTTATGACCTGTATCTTCAGGCTCAAGCTTACTACGGGCTTCGCCACAAAGACGACAATGAGAAAGCGATAGACCTTTTCCGCCAGGCCTTGGAATTGGATTCAAACTTCGCCCAGAGCTACGCAGGATTAGCGAGCGCCTACATCGATCGATATGTTCGATTTGGTCAGGAAGCGTTTTGGGTGGATTCGGCCATTGATGAATGCAAAAAGGCAATATCGATAGACCAGAATCAGGCGTACTCGTGCGTGGTGCTCTCAGGGCCCTGGTTGAAGAACTTGTTTGACCAGGCAACCGAGGCGGTAAATCAAGCTTTGCGGTTGGCGCCGAACAACAGCGAGGTCAATTTCAGAGCCGGTAGCTTGATGTTAAATTCGGCGGTAAGCCCGGAAGCTTACGCCTTACTGCGAAAAGCTTATTCTCTTGATCCCAACGATCCTCGGAAAGCGTATTTGTTGGCTTATATCTGCGCTATCATCGGAGAAGACGACTTGCGCGAGAAATGGATGCAAAAAACGATCCAGCTCGAAAGCGATCCCGACCGACGCAAACTACTAGAATGTGAACGGCTGGTTCAAAGACGCGAATACCAAACGGCGTATGAGGCGTTGAAAAACCTACCCGACCAGCTAGTCGCCTACGGTCCGTCCGCTCTGGATTTACGAATCGAATGCGCAGAACGTTTGGGCGATTGGGCATCCGTGATTCAGGGGGTACAGGCGAAAGCCGCCACCGATCTCTCGTCCCAGTTCCATCTGACTCTTACCTATCAATTATCGGGAAATATTACCAAGGCCAGTTCCGAGGCAACGACACTGCAGACGCGAGCGAAGGCAGTTCTCAGCATCCATCCCACTGATCGCGACGCGAAATATTATCTCGCTTTCAGCGACCGTCTCCTGGGGCGCAACAATGAAGCGAGCGAGATCTTGCGCCAGCTTTTCCCTGTATCAATCATCCCGTCACCGAATGCGCTGAGCTTATTGCGCGATGATCCTTCCCTGGATGTTTTTAAGCAAGATGACAGCTTTAAGGAATTGGTGGCGGGGGATGAAAGAGGGACAACGAAACCCGAACTCGTATTGTTGAGATCGAAAAAAACTCTCGCTAGTGAGACGTTGGCCCGTCGTATTTTTTAAGTCCGCGATAGCGAGTATGGAAACTGTTGATGCACTACGAGAGATCAACTGCTGCATTGAAACTTCTGACGAGATTTGGTTTATATATTTTTTGAAACGCAACTGTCATGCCTGGCCCATCATTTACAAAATCAAAAAAGGGCGGAGGAGTGCTACCGCTCGGTAAACGAAACCTTGAAGATCTCGCTACCAAGTTCCTCCCGAATGCTTATCCGACATTCCATAAGCTGGTGACCGACCGGGTCACGCATAGGCCCACCTCAGTAGCGGTATACGGGATTACTGCAACCAAGACAGGTTCTGATCCCCGATTATCAACACCGTTAGCGCAACTTACACTTGGGGACGTCATCGGACTCTTAGATCAATTCAGTTTCCAGATCGATACCTATCTAAGTGGAACTAAGATAAAGGGCGATTCTTATGTGTTGAAAGGTGAATCCCCGAATCCGGGTGAGGCATTGGCGAACAAGCGCTCATTTACTACCAAGTTAAGCCAACTAAGCTTGCTCAATATTGTCGAATTGCTACCTCAAGCGACATTCTCTTTGAATTCCAAATCATACATCATCTCGGGTGGAGTCGAGAACGATGTAGAAGATGAGGCGATAAAGAATTCTCATCTGAAGACCCCGGTTGCCACGCTGACTCCGAAATACCTTCTCATACTAACTCGTTTCTTCCGATTTACGAGCATGCCTGCTAACCCTGGGCACGGGACGACTGGCATAGTTGCGTTCAACAAAGTTTTTGGCGAATAGCTGCGCTTGATTCTATTAATTAGCCGCACGCAAGACGCTTTGTGCATCGACTTAGCCAGAGGGCTGCAAGAGTGCGGATGCCGGGTGCAAGTGATACCGGAGCTATTTCTCAGTCCGGCGGAACTGTCCTGGTGGCTAGGCTCTGAAAGGGGGGCAACCAGCTACCGGTCGCAATCGGGAGAGATGATTTCCGATCAGGATATTTCTGGCGTTATTTTGCAAAGGAATCCATTCATGCAGGACGATGGGCAGGGGCTTAACGAAGATGTGTATGTCTATGCCGAAAAGGAAGCTGCTCTGCTCGGTTGGGTATGGGGATTAAGCTGCCCCGTCATAAACCGTTACCCTCCCGAGCTGTGGTTTGAGCCGATCGAATCATTGGAATTTTGGCGCGGGCGGGTAAGCGTTTCGGACTGGAATTGATAGCCGTGGGGGCCGAGCAAACGGCTTCCTGCTATTCGGTTGCCGTAATCGGTTCACGGGTTATCTGGGACCAAGGCGCCGCAGAGGCTAGAATGCACGAACGGTCCTCTAATTAAATTCACCAAATCGCTTGGTCTGGCTATCTCGTGCCGGATTACGGATTCCTTGGGTAAGCCGAAGATTTCAGGAGTAGAGCCATTCCCGACGTACGATGGGTTCTGCGTGCCAAGCCGGCGGGAGATCGTTACTGAACTGATCCGTTTGATTACTGCGTCCAAAAGGGAAGTCTCCTCGCGTACCGCAGCCGACTCATGGTTTTAGTGTGTGGCGACCCATCCGAGCCGGTGACTGCATTCCTTTGCTGCAGGCTGGCGCTGCTCAAGATTGATTATCACGTATTGGACCTTGGCAAATTTCCGGGAGAATCTGCTTTAGAGTGGATTTGGGCCGATGGCCGGCCTTCCGGGTCAATATCGACCAAGGATTGGAAGATCGAGTTAGCACAGCTTAGCGGTGTCTATTTTCGAAGCGTCGACGTCGATGAATTGGACGCAGCAGGAGAGACAACGAAACCAACTGGCGGAGCCTACCCTCGGCCTGAGTTCAACTTGCCGCCATGCTGAACAGCCTCCCGTGCCGAGTCGTCAATCGGCCTGGGGCAACCTACTCAAATCGCAGCAAACCTTATCAGGCCCTGATAATTCGCCAATTCGATTTCAATATTTCGCGAACCCTGATCACCAATGATCCTGAAAGCGCCCGAAATTTCTACGACGGATGCGATGGGAAGGTGATCTTTAAATCCATTGGCGGTCTAAGTTCGATGGTGCGGCTGATGAACAAGGAAGATCTCGAACGCTTGGCGCTCGTGGAGAACTGTCCGACCCAGTTTCAGGAATATATTCCCGGCGACAATATTCGGGTGCACGTCATCGGCGAGCCGGGCCTGTTTCCGGTCCGGATCCAGTGTGATGCTGTCGACTACCGGTATGCGGGACAGGAGGGCTATGCCCGGACCATGGTTCCCACCAACCTTCCTGCGGGCGTCCAGAACAATTGCGTCAGACTCGCGAAAAAAGTCTTGGACTCGCCATGGCCGGAATCGATCTGAAAGAAACGCCGGCTGGTGAGTATTATTGTTTCGAGGTCAACACTTCTCCGGCCTTCCCGTTTTACGAGTCGCCGGTCCGACCAACCGTGGCAGATGCTCTAGCGGAATTTCTTGCTGGCAGGAACACTTAAGGAAGTCAGCGCCCGGCCAGGTTTTAAAAACGAAAAACGCGAGGCTCAGAATCCTTTTCTGAAACCGCGTCTCCAAAAATCATTAATACTGAAACGGGACACCCTCCAATCCACTCGGTGCGGAAGTCCCAACATAGCGAGCCAGCGCGGGGATGACCCGCAACCAAAACGTAGCCGAATGGCAAAACAGGCCGCTCGGGTCGGAACCGCCCGAGCGGCCACGCTTCGCGAATAGCCAATAGCCGATAGCCAATGGTTCTTCGGCGATGGTTTTAGAGGTTCCGAGCGAATCGAAAGGGAAGACCCAGCCATTGAAATGTTGCCAGGCCGCTCTTCGTCGGTTGGCTATCGGCTATCGGCTATTGGCTATTGGCTATGCGCGTAGCGCTAGAATGGCTTATACAGCGCGAGCCATGCTCCTAGCCCCACGAGCACGGCCAGGTACACCAGCATGGATACTTGGAACCGGGCGAAACGGCGGACCAAAACCGCGGAAGCGCCCGCCAACAACCAGATGATCACCTTGCCCCAGACCCAACCCGGTAGGTTCTTGCCGATCCCGAGTTGGATCAACATGATGAATCCGGTAATTAAGAGGAGAATCAGTCCAATGCCGTGCGAGATGGCAAAGATCCGCCGGGTAGTAGAAGGACCCGGGGAAACCGCATTATAAGCAAGCGCCCCAGCCAACCCCATAAAGGTTAAGGCTAAGGCGATCAGGTGGAAAACTTTCAGGGTTAGATAGGACATGCGGCGAACTCGCCTGAAGCTCGTTCGCCGAATGACAAATGACAAATGGCAGATGACAAATGGACGATGCGCTGGGTCGCATCTGCGTTTCCGAATCTGTCATTTGTCATCTGTCATCTGTCATTCCGCCGGCAGCCGCTGATGGGTCAGCAGACAGAATGTGGTCCGTTATCATCCGGCCTGTGCTGCTGCACTGTCGGCGGCCGCTTGCTTTTACCGAGCCCGACCTGAATGCTGTAAACGCTTATGGATGCTCAACCGATCACTGTTGTCGATGCATTTACCAATGTCCCGTTCGCCGGAAATCCAGCTGCGGTTTGTGTTCTTAAACAGGAACAATCAGCGGACTGGATGCAATCGGTTGCCAAAGAAATGAACCTTTCAGAAACGGCGTTTCTGCTTTCTGAGGGCGACCATATTTATCGTCTTCGTTGGTTTACGCCGAAGGTAGAAGTGAAACTGTGTGGACACGCCACGTTAGCTTCGGCGCATGTTTTATGGGAGGAAGGTCAGGCAGTCAGCTCTAAGCCTATTCATTTCGAGACCTTGAGCGGGCGACTAACCGCCGAACAGAAGGAGGCAGGTTGGATTGCTATGAATTTTCCTTCCCGATTTGTGAGCGACTCGGATGCTCCGCCCGAAGTCCGTCAAGGCTTGGGGGCTGAACCATTATTTGCGGCTAAATATGATTCCGGGTACCTGGTAGAGCTCGCTAACAAAGAAGTTTTGCTAGGGATCAAGCCAGATTTTGCCCGGTTAGTCCAAAGCGGGTGCGGCCGCCTCATCGTGACTACCCAGGCGCAACCCGGTGACGAATACGATTTCTTTTCCCGGTTCTTTGCCCCGGATGCAGGGATCGATGAAGACCCGGTAACAGGTTCCGCCCATTGTGTGCTCGGACCGTACTGGGCAACGAAGCTGGGTAAGACCGAACTCCGAGCGTTCCAATGTTCCGAACGGGGTGGGGAACTGCGCTTGTCGGTTCAAGGCGATCGGACCGTTTTGCAAGGACGCGCTGTGACCGTGTTGAAAGGGCAGTTGTTGGCAAGGTAACGGCGAATGGGCGATTGGGCGCACCGGCGAACCGGCGAAGGGGCGATCGAAGATGGGGAGGGATCGCGTCCTCGCGATCCGTGGTTCGAGGAGGCGCGCGTCGTCTGAGCCCAGGACGTTTCAAGATCTAACGGCCTGGAATCGTGGTTGGGTCGTTACCCAGTCATACGGCGTCGAATCGGTCTAATCTCGCCATATCCCGGACACACCTGTCGCTCCGCAAATAACGGATCGCGGGGACGCGATCCCTCCCGGCCTTCGGCCCAATCCCACACACATAAGCAACGCACCTGTCGGCTTTTGAACAGCGTTGCGCAAAAAACGCGACAGCGGACGGCAGAACGCCTCTTTGCGTATTCACCGCTCCCGGAGGTGGCGACCCCTTCGGCCTCGCAAGCGAGGCAGCGCTCCACGGGTGGCGACCCCTTCGGTCTCGCAAGCGAGGCAGCGCTCCACGGGTGGCGCCCCTCGGCTCGGCAGTCTTCTGGCACAACGAACCAATAGGCGCAATAGACTAGCGGCTCTGCGACACTTTTTAGGCCGTTCCGGAGCCTCGCCCCACCAAAGTACGCCTCGGCGCGGCACGCATCCCGCTGTAAGCCGTCTCTTTCGCCAGTTTATGAATTTAGCTGACCTAAGACGTACGGGACATTGGCCCACTTTGTTGTCTGCTTTTCTTTATTTTGATCTGAGTTTCATGGTTTGGACGGTCCTCGGTCCGTTGGCGGCGCAAATTGGAGAATACCTCAAATTATCGCCTGGACCAGAAAGGGTTGATGGTCGCAGATCCCGATCTTGGCCGGCGCGGTCTTGCGGATCTTGCTCGGTTTGCTGGTGGACCGGATCGGCGCCAAGAACACCGGGATCCTGGCTCAACTCATTGTGATCGCCGGTCTTCTCCTGGCGTGGGCGATCGGGCTGAATTCATTTCCAGCGGCTCTCGCGCTCGGTGCAATCTTAGGTTTTGCCGGCGCAAGTTTCGCAGTCGCCTTACCGCAAGCTGGACGTTGGTACCCGCCCAATCTTCAAGGGTTCGTGCTGGTTTGGCTGGAGCCAGCAACATCGGGGTGGTGCTCGACAGCTTGCTTGCTCCTCGATTAGCGACCGCCTACGGCTGGCGAACAGTGTTTGGGCTAGCCGTGATCCCGGCGGTGGTTGTTTTGGTGATTTATGTGTTGGTCTCGCGCGGGAGTTCCGCGGACCGGAGCTCCGCCCAGACGGTTAACCGATTATCTTGTCCTTGTTACGTGATCAGGACGCGCATTGGTTCTGCTTTTATTATACGGTTAGTTTCGGCGGTTTTGTTGGGCTCGCCAGTTCGTACGTCCTCATCTTTAAGGATGAATTCGCGATTTCTCCGGTGAGTGCCGGCGACCTGGCCGCCGTCTGCACCTTTGCCGGTGCTGTCCTACGGCCAATCGGCGGTGGAACTGCCGACCGGTTCGGCGGTATCCGGGTTCTCCATTGGTTTTATTTCGGGGCAGCCTTGTTCCTGATATTGAGTATACTTGTCTAGCCAGATCGCGACGAAACTGCTGTTCTTTCACCGCTGCATCTGGAGCTCTGGGAATGGCTAATGGAGCAGTGGTTCAGCTGCTTCCTCAACGTTTCGGGAAAGAAATCGGCTTGATGGCCCGGCCTCGTTGGCGCAGGCGGCGGAGTCGGCGGTTTTTATCTGGCGAGCTCACTTGGTTATTCCAAAGCCGTGACTGGCTCGTTCACGCTCGGGTTCTTAATTTTTCCGGCTCTATGTCTGGTTGCATTGGGCGCTCTCGGCCTGGTGAAAGTTCGTTGGCGTGACGCGTGGGGAGCCATGGCTGATGCGCGGATATAGGGGCCTCTTTCGTCCTCGTGCTCGGGGACGCAGGGCGCCTGGGAAAAATGTAGCGCGGAGTAAATGGAAAGGTGAGTGGAGTAACGGAGTGGTGGAGTAATGGGGGAACTGGCAAAATCAACGATCACCGCAAAGCAGCTGATTGAAGAGGCTCTCGCCGAACAGCGGCTTTTCACGCCGGTAGCTGAGTTTAGTCGCAGGCATCCAAAACGCTGGCGAGGGGGATTCAGTTAGTCTCAGTATCAAGATCTGATCCCGCTTTCCGCACCTGGTGCAGGGCGAACAATACGCGTTTACGGTAGATCTTGATTCTTGCTCAGGTTGTAAAGCGTGTGTGAGCGCTTGCCATAGCCTGAACAGGCTGATGATGAACCTGGCGCGACGTCGGACTCCTCTTCGGCTCAACCGTTGACGGGTCGGTGCTACAGACAATCACCGCTGCCTGCCATCATTGTCTGGAGCCCGCTTGCCAACTCGGGTGCCCGGTGAAATGCTTATGATAAGGACCCAGTAACCGGCATTGTGCGGCACTTGGATGATCAATGTATCGGTTGCCAATATTGCATCTTCAAATGCCCGTATGATGTACCCGAATATTCGCCGGCGCGCGGCATTGTGCGGAAGTGCGATATGTGCCATCAACGGCTTGGCGTTGGGGAGGCTCCGGCTTGCGTGCAAGCCTGTCCCACTCATGCGATCCGAATCACCAAGGTGAGTCGGGCTGAGGTCCTGGCGCAGTCACCCAGTCCACTCGTGCCTGGCGCCACTGACTCTGGGTACACCAAACCCACAACGCGTTACCTGCGACAAACACCGTTACCCGCCGCTTTGGAGACTCCTCCTGAGCGCTCCATTAGACGCGAGCACGCACACCTGCCTTTAGTGGCGATGTTATGTCTTACCCAATGGTCCCTCGGCTGTTTCGTTGTTTTCCTCATCCTAAATCTACGAACGGCGGGAGCGCGTCCGCCTCGAGCCAGCTCACCGCCGCCTCTTTGTTGACCGTGACCGGTGTGTTTACCCTTCTTGCCGGAATCGGGGCCAGCTTATTTCACTTAGGCCGGCCGTTTCAGGCCTGGAAAGCGTTTCTAGGTTTTCGGACTTCGTGGTTAAGCCGCGAAATTGTGATGTTTGGTGTTTACGCATTTGCGTGCCTGGTATGGAACGTTTGGTTCTTGCGAGCTGCTCTCGGGTGTTTCACCGCGGTTGATCACGCTATGCTCACCACATTGATCGTTCTCGGTGCGGTCGCTGTTTATTGCTCGATCATGGTGTATGTCGATACCCGCCGCGCTTTTTGGCGCTGGGCGTTGACTGCTCCGAAATTCGCTGGGACCGCGATATTACTCGGTCTAGGGGCCGGATTTCTTTTTGTGATCGAGATGCGGTAATTGCGACCGGGTTGATGGCGGTATCGTTGCTCAAACTCGTTTTCGAAGCCGGGTTCCTCCTGATTCATGCCCGGAGCACCGATCGGAGCCCAAACAAACGGAGCGCCTCGGTCATGCTGCGGGCTTGTAGCCCAACCGTAATCTGGCGTTTCATCTTTGGAGTACTCGGCGGCGTTGTTATTCCGATGCTCGCACTAGGCGCTACACTTCCTCTCAATGTAAAATTGGTTGCGTTCTGTCTGTGTCTTTCCGGAGAAATTTTAGAGCGCGTTCTATTTTTTGAAGCGGTAGTCCCCGATCACATGCCAGGCATATCGCTACGCGAATAGCCAATAGCCAATAGCCGATAGCCAAAATGGGGTCGCCACGCGTGGAGCGTTGCCTCGCTTGCGAGGCCGTGGTGAGCAGGGCTGAGGACGAGGCACTCCAATAGACGGGCTTCGCTCTCTCGTGCGTATAAACGGCCTGAACTGCGATACAGAGCGCTGACAACAATTGGGTATCCATCACGATATTCCTTGTTCACCATCGGCCTCGCAAGCGAGGCAACGCTCCACGGGCCGCGGCCCATTTGGCTATTGGCTATCGGCTATGCGCGCAGCGCGCAGCGCCCGGTACGCGACCTGCTGATTACTAATCCAAGTAGTTAGGGATGAACGTAAGACCTCTATTAAATCGTGCGGCTAGTTTTCTGCGTCGCTGGGACGGCCGATTGACCCAGGAGCTGGTGCTGCATCCGAGCGAGTTCGGGTTAGGCAAGGTGCCCGCCCGGTTGCAACCGGACGATGTGACGTCAATGATCTGTGGGTTCTGTTCCACGGGATGTTCCCTCAATCTTCATCTGAAGAAAGGGCAAGCCGTTAATGTGACACCGGACCGCGATTATCCGGTCAACTTGGGCATGGCTTGTCCTAAAGGTTGGGAAGCGTTGACGCCGCTGAGCGCGCATGACCGGGCGACGAAGCCGCTGCTCCGCGGGAAGCAGGGAGATTTAGAGCCGGTCGATTGGGATACTGCCCTTCAAGTATTCACCCTTCGGTTCAAAGCGATCATGGAACAGCACGGACCGGAATCAGTCGCTTTTATCAGTACCGGCCAAATTGTTTCCGAAGAAATGGCGCTCTTGGGTGCACTGGCCAAGTTCGGCATGGGGATGGTTCACGGTGACGGTAACACCCGCCAATGCATGGCCACAGCGGTTACGGCTTATAAAGAATCTTTTGGTTTCGATGCGCCTCCCTACACCTATCAGGACCTTGAAGAATCTGATGTGATCGTCTTGGTCGGCTCAAATCTTTGCATCGCCCACCCGATCCTTTGGCAGCGGATTTGCCGGAATCGTCATAACCCAGAAATCATTGTGATTGATCCGCGGGCCACCGAGACGGCGCTGGCCGCCACTCAGCATTACGCGATTAAGCCAAAGTCTGATCTTCTGCTCTTTTACGCGTTAGCGAATCGATTCATGAAACGAGGATGGCTAAAGCGCGAGTTTATTAAGGCGCACACTGAAGGGTTTGCCGAGTTCGCGGACTACGTCACCCAAATTTCTCCGGAGCGGGTTTTACCCAAGATCGGTTTGACCACTGCCGAGTTTGCTTGCCTGGCTGATACCATTCATCGAGGCCGTCGCGTGTCGTTTTGGTGGACCATGGGCGTGAACCAGGGCCACGAGGCAACCCGGACCGCGCAGGCCATCATCAATCTCGCGTTAATGACCGGTAACATCGGGCGGCCCGGGACCGGAGCGAACTCGATTACCGGCCAATGCAACGCGATGGGGTCACGGCTATTCAGCAACACCACTAACCTGTTGGGCGGCCATGATTTTGCCGATCCGGTCCATCGAGACAAGGTCGCTCATATTTTGCACATCAGGCCTGAGTTAATCCCGACCCGGAACAGCCTGGCCTACGACCAGATTTTGCAGGGTGTGGCTGACGGCAAAATCAAAGGGCTATGGATCATTGCCACAAATCCCGGCCATTCCTGGATCCATCAGAAGAGTTTTCACGAAGCCGCCAAACAACTCGATTTCTGCGTGGTGCAAGACATGTATCACACCACGGAGACGGCTCAGGTGGCGCACCTGCTATTACCCGCGGCTGGGTGGGGGGAGAAAGAGGGCACCTTTATCAATTCAGAACGGCGAATCGGGTTAGTAAAAAAAGTCTCACGGGCGCCCGGCGAAGCACTCGCTGATTTCCATATTTTCAAGTTGATCGCCCAATATTGGGGCTGCGGTGATCTGTTCCGGCGCTGGACCTCTCCAGAAGCAGTCTTTCAGATCATCAAAGAGGTAACCCGAGGCCAACCCTGCGATATCACCGGAATCGAAAATTACCACATGATCGAAGCCGCCGGCGGCATCCAATGGCCGTACCCGGAGAACAACGTGCGCCAGACTTCGCCCGGTCGTTTGAAACTCCCGGAGGCTACGTCTGGCAAACCGGCGACAACGCCAGCTTGGAGGGGAGCCGCTTTAGCACGTGCGAAACGATCTCGTGAACTTAGTTCCAACGCTGACCCGGCCGGAAACCCCGATCAACAAGCGGCTCCCGGGAACGGCCCGGCGAAAAGCAATTCTATCGGCTCTCCCCAAGTCCCTAACCAACGCCGTCTGTTCGAGGATGGCCGATTTTTTCATCGCGATGGCCGGGCCCGTTTCCGATTTGATCAGCCAACGCGCGCACCGGAATTGCCGGATTCCGAATACCCGTTCTACCTTTTAACCGGACGAGGAACCTCGGCTCAATGGCATACCCAATCGCGAACCGCTAAATCAGCTGTTCTACGCAAGCTATATCCCGACCAGATCTATATCGAGATCAATCCTGACGACGCCAAACAATTAGGGACAGAAACCGGCGAACTGGTCCAGGTCAGTTCCCGGCGCGGCCAATTGGAAGCAGTGGCCTTTGTTACGGGCACGGTCGCACCGGGGCAGGTCTTCATCCCGATGCACTACGTAGCGACTAACCAACTGACCTTCCCAGCATTCGATCCCTGGTCACGCCAACCCTCCTATAAATCAGCCGCGGTGAAAATAGCTAGGTGCTAGGCACCCGGCACTTCGTTCTTCCGACTTCGCCAATGTTCTGGTTGTGGAGCGCGCCTCGCTTGCGAGGCCGACTTCGAGCGGTTGGCAACATAGAGCGTGGGCTTCGTCGGACAAGCTGTCCTCGAATCCGGTCGCGCGGAGTGCTGGAGTATTGCGCCGGCCAGGGATGGAGATTTGGTCTAGCCGACGGTCCCATCCTTTCGGCGGTGCAAGGAAAACCTGTTCCCTTCACTGTCTTCGCATTGAGACACGTAACAGACCGGGCCTTCGATCGTTGGTACATGGACTTTCCCACCGAATTGAGTCACGCGTTGCGTGGATGCTTCGACATCCTCGACCGAAATCATTGCTCCGCCACACTCTCGCCAGGGAAAAGAACTAGATAGACCCAGCCCGAAGGTTTGACCGGTCGGTAGCGTATATTCAACTCCTTGCCATTCGCCGGCCTCGTTGACGAACGTTGGCTGAAAACCGAGTCCTTGCTCGTAAAACCTTCTCCCTCGAGCGAGGTCCTTGACCATGTAGTAGACCGCGTCAATGCCGCGGGGGGAAGAAATCGGCGCAGATGTAGTGTCCACGCCCAAAAAAAGCATAGATCCGGTGGCTGGCTACAAGGTTTAATGAAATCGCCGTATTATTTCGATCCTCAAAGAAGAAGAGTTAGCAATCACTTGTAAAACGCCAAAAAATTTGGTTTCTATTCCCGCATTCGAATGGGAAAAATCGCTCGACGCCCGTTCAATCCAAAGAAAGAAGTCTCCGTCCTGGCCTGGATCGAAGATGACCAAGGAGGTGTCCTATTCGTTCGGCAAGCGTTAGGCCGAAGGCATTGGACACTGCCCGGTGGGAAAGTCAAACAAAGCGAATCACTTAAATCAGCTCTCTCGCGGGAGGTGCGCGAGGAAACCGGCCTGGCTGTAGCCACCTGTTCTTACCGGCAAATGTACGACCGTCCAAAACGTGGCGCGATCACCATCCTTTTCCGAGTAATGGTTAAACGCCACGCAACCCGGTTGCTCTTTCCCACGCAAGAAATCGCCGACCTTGCATTTTTCCGCCATCTCCCGGTACCCGCTACTCCATCTGCCAGATTCTTTTGGAAATCGGAACGCTAAAACGCCCCGTGAGGGCTTCGTTCTCGTTCTCGTCGTCGTCCTTCCGCCTTCGCCGACTCCTTGGGGTGGCTTCGATTTTGCGGACAGGGCTCAGGGAGGTTTTTGTCCCGAAGGGACTACAGGACTCAGCCTGGGGTTTTAACCCCAGGAATACGTTCAAAAACGATCCGCCCTGAAGGGGCGGCAGAAAGTTGGGACCGGCGGCTTGTTTGGTTAGCGTCTTAACTATCTGAGGAACCGATTCTACCGCCCTCTTCAGGGCGGCGCCTTATTCTACCGACACCTGGGGTTAAAACCCCAGGCTAAGTCCTATAGTCCCTTCGGGACAAAGAGCTGACAGCTGTCCACAAAATCGAAGCCACTCCGCTCGAACGGATTCAAGGACGAGGACGAGCACGAAGCGCCCTGATGAGGAACAACCTATTCATCGCGATATTGCCAAGAAAGACGCACCCAGATACCATCGCGCGGTAGGGACCCTGCGAAGTCGCGGGTGGCTTCCGATGACCTTTCTATAAATGAACAGTTGCTTAGTGCGAACCGTTCTCCGGACGAGGCGGTTGATTCCACTTCTTATCCTATCCGGACTCTTGTCCAGTTGTGGCGTGGGTTGGGAGAGCTACGTATACCTCCGCCACAATCCGAGCGTTCCGCCCAACGCGGTGGTTGCTGTTGTCGGCAAAATAAAAGGCGTATCGATTGTCAGTCCTCCTGCTAAAAAGTTGCCTCCAGACACCGTTCTCAACAGTGTTCAGGTTAAGCGAGGAGACATCGTTGCCGTCGTTATGTTTCCGACGCGAGCTGGCTTGAAGAACCGCTTATCGTCAATCGTTATTGGCACCCAAACGCAATCCGCCGACGGCAAGACCTTCGTGTCAGATCTCGCCGCCAAGCTGCAAGCGAGGTTTGGGGACCCCGCTCGTAAACCGGAGATCGCCCGATCGGTCAAAGATCATGGCCAGTAGTTGAACAGCGAGAAGGCGCCCAGGAGGGTGGCGCGGAAAGTAATCAGTAGGTCAGTAATCAGTGCGGAAACGAAGGAAAACGAGCCCGCAGCGGCAGCCGTGAGGCGATTCGGGCAGCGCGTCTGGTTTCATATAGGTCCCATAGAGCCTGTCTGTTCCACCTCCCACGATTAGTTCTGCCCCCGAGCTCTGCCACCACCCACCGCGAAACCGCCTCACCGATACCCTAGACACCAGCCGCGCCTGGACTACGATCTCTAAATGATTCGCCAGGCGCTCCCCGACGACGCACCGGACGCCCTACCCTTGATCCTAGAAGCGATCGGATCGATCGCGTATGTTCTGGCCGGAACAAAGGTTCTGGCTGAGGCCATGTCGATTCTTGAGCGATTCTTTGAAGAGGAAGGGAATCGTGTCAGTCACCAAAACGCGTTGGTCATAGAAGAATCGAAACCGAACGTGGGAGGCCCGCGGATACTCGGTGTCGCCATCAGTTATGATGGGTCCGTGGCCAGGGAACTGGACGAACCCTTGGAAAGAGCCGCCCAGCTACAGTCCGGCTCTTCCGACTATAAAATCCCGACTGAAGCCGAACCGGATGAGTTTTATTTGGATACCGTTAGCGTGAATCGCAATTGCCAAGGACGAGGAATTGGCCGGCAATTGATCGAAGCCGTGTGCGAGCGGGGACGTCAAGTCGGCCGCAAACGCATCGGCCTCCTTGTCGACGTAACCAATCCCGATGCCAAACGGTTGTACGAACGGCTGCAATTCCGCGTAAACAAACGCAGAGAACTCGCCGGAGAAGAATACTTCCACATGATCCGCGACCTGTAGGATTGGCGCAGGGCCACAGCCTAGACAGGCTGCCGTGCCCGATTGGATTCCACACAGAAGCAGAGCCGCAACCAAATCGTGCTCGTGCTCGATAGGGAGCGTTCACCCGAAGCGCCTCGATCAAGTGTAAGAGCCTTGTCATGAGTAAGTACCTTCTGTGTAACCTCTACCCGCGCCAAATTCTCGGAGTACGAGCACGAAAAAATCCATAGATTTACCCGGGCAACTTTCTTCGATGGCTCTAATCTGCGTCCATCTGCGTTAATCTGCGGTTAGGTTTTCACTAGACGAGAACCAAGCGCCTAGTGACTCAAAACCCCTCAACTGTGGAATTGCAGGACGAGCCATTTTGGCGGAGAGTACCCGTGGGTATGTGTAGGGATACGGATCCAATTAAAGGAGTCCTTCTATGAAAGTGAAAGCTCTGTTTTTCTCGTTGTGTGTCGCGTTAACGCTCTTGTTTCTGCCCGCGCCTAGCTTTGCCTCTGGTGGTTGGCACGGAGGCGGTGGCGGTTGGCATGGAGGCGGCGGCTGGCACGGCGGTGGGTGGCATGGTGGTGGTTGGGGTGGCCGCGTTGGCGTGGGGGCTGGTATGGAGGCCGGTGGTATGGCGGCGGTTGGGGTTACCCGGGATACTGGGGGGGTGGTTATTATCCTTATTATTGGGGCTATGGCTATCCTTATTGGGGCTGGGGCGGTGGTTACTGGGGCGGCGGTTGGGGCGGCTGGCGCGGGGGTTACTGGCGTGGCGGGTTCCATGGCGGCGGGTTTCACGGCGGCGGGTTCACGGCGGCGGTCACGGGCACTAAGAATCGGCAAGCTGGAGGATTTTACACAAGGTCACGAAGGCAGACTGCTTGGAGTAGAAGAAAAGCTAAGCTTCGACAATGGACTGAGCTGGCCGAATGCCCTGAGCTCAGCCAAAACGTCAACAGACCTGAAAGAGTCTTAGCCGCCAGCTGGGAAGTCGGCGGATCTAACCTCCGTTTCCTCTGTTAGCTCCTGTTTAAAGGTTTTGTCTTCGTGTCCTCTCCGCCGACATCGCCTTGGCGATGTCTGCTTGCGGCCTTCTGGGTTAAGTCCGTAACGGCTCGCTAAAGACTTGGCCCCGACCCTCACTTCCTCTCGCGCTCCATTGCCGCGTCAGTCATTATCACTAGCAAGTGATGTTCAAAGGAATAGCGTGCACTGACTCCCGACGCGTTGTGCCAACTGTTGACAGGCCAGCCGGATCCAACCCATTGACCTGGCGCATTCTCCTGCATCAGCGCCTTGAGTTCGTCATCAAAGAGATCGGCGCCTTTGTCGTAGCTAATTTCGTCCACTCTGCCGTCATAAAAATGGATGAGAATTCTGAAGCCGCCCTTGTTGAACAGCTGATAAACCCTTCCGTTCTCGGCGGTCAGCGTTTTCAGGCAACGACCATAGCGCTTGAGTACTTGGTCTAGGGTTTCGTCAATTCCGGCCCCTGAGGAATGGCAAAGGACCAGCCAGACAATTGCCGTCAAAAGCCAGGCCACGAAAGCTCTCATCGATTCGGATCAGGGCTTTCACGGCTGCCGTCTCCTTCAAACTCTAAGTCAGATTCTTTTTGAGGCTCGCGGATCGTAAGGGCTCGGCAAGTGAAATAGATCGCGATGATCAACGCGATCGTGGCAGCCCCAAGTGAGAACCAGGCAACGAGCCTCGATATCGCGCCAGTCTGGTCGCCTGCTGTGAGAGGGTCAGAAAGCCAGCCTAATCCCACCATCACGATGCAGACGATTCCCGTAATGAAAGCCCTTAAAACAAATGCATTCTTGGTAGCCATGAGCGCCACGGGCGAGTCTCGTTTCCTTGGGCGCGTCTTACCATAAGGGTCACGTCTGAAAGGACAATGAAAACCTAACCGCAGAGGGTATTTCAATCTTGAGCCTAGACGGTCGTCACACTCTAGTCTGCTTTTCAATCGCTGACCTGAGGCTATCCAGGGCTTCGTTCTGAAGGATCAATATTTCTAACAGCCTCCGCAGCAATGTTCGGGTGTCTTCGTCCGGAACATTCGGGACGTGTGCCAAGACCTGAACACTGGTGATAATCTCGTGAGCATTGGCGATCGAACTAGCGGCCGCAGCCAAGTCTGAATTTTCAGGCATGGTGGCAAATGTGGTCTCAAGCTTCTCAACGGACTATCTCAAACTTTAGACATTCAAAAAAACAGAAACAGATTGTGTTGACATGTCCAATCTGCAGATACGTCCCATGGCCAACCCCCGTCTATTGGATGTTCGTCGAAAAGGGAAAACCGAATGATGCTGGGGAATAAAACGCGTATCCCTCGGTCTGCAACGTTGAGGAGTAAGTCAGTACCCCAACCAGCCACAAACCGGAACCGACCCTTGATGATTCCCATGATCTCGATCGTGACGACGATAGATCGGTGGTCAACGCAATTTTCAGCCTCATACAGATGAGAGGTGCGCTACGGCACGCCCAACCCAGAAAACCACAGTACAAACAATTATGTCAGAGTTTATCGGAACCATGCGGTTCATTATGAAGTTCAATACGCAGGTTTGTAGGACTGCAGTCCCCGCTTGCGTCGGCCTAGTTCTTCTCATGGTCTCGGCGCTGGCTCACGCGCAATATCACCTTACGAATTTAGTTTCGAATCAAATCGATGAGAATGCCCCGAACACCGATCCACTGCTGGTTAACGCTTGGGGATTAGCCCGGGGCGCGAAATCGCCTTGGTGGGTCAGCGATAACCTCTCGGGATGGTCAACTCTCTACAATGGAAGCGGAACACCACAGGGGCTTAGGGTTTTGATTCCCACCGCCGGAAACGGACCGGCCTCGCCGACCGGCCTAAATGGCCCTGGCACACCGACGGGACTCGTTTTCAACGGATCGCAGACGGATTTCCAGATCCAGGGCAACGCCTCGGCTTTCATTTTTGCGACCCTGGACGGCACGGTCAGCGCCTGGGCACCGGGCGTGAACGCCAACCAATCGATCATCGCGGTGGACAACTCGGCCAACAAAGCCATGTACACGGGCTTGGCCATCACTAGCAATCCCTCGGGGAACTTCCTCTACGCGGCGGACAACACCAACAATCATATAGATATGTTCGACGGCACCTTTACGCTGGTGAAGTCGTTTGGCGATCCGAGCATCCCATCGAAATACTCGGTATTTGGCATCCAGGACATCAATGGCCTGGTTTACGTCACCTATGCTGTACCGAACGTGGGTGCCAACGGTTTCGTCGACGTCTTCAACGAGGATGGTAGCCTCGTGAAGACATTGATACACGGACTGCCGCTAAATCAGCCCTGGGGCATTGCCCTCGCTCCTGGCAATTTTGGGCCGCTGAGCAATCTTCTGCTGGTTTCAAACAACTCCATCAAAGGCACCATCAACGGGTTCAGCCCTAAAACCGGGGAGTTTCTGGGTACGATACTGGACGAGCACGGGAACAAGATTGTCTTCAACCAAGCCTGGGCAATTGCCTTCGGTGGCGGAAACTCAGCCAATGGAGCACGAAACGAACTGTTCGTCACCGTAGGCCCGGGTATTGCAGGACAAAACGAAAACGCCGGTACCTTTGCATCAATCGTCTTCCCATGAACATAATGACGAGGGTGGCCCGAAATAGGCGTTTCATCAGTTAAAAGCTCTACCTTGCTTTGTAACGCCCGACCGTTTCGTTCGGCGACGCCAACGAATCGCAATCAGCATCGGAAATGCACTCAATGGAACCGGTGAGGCAGGCCGCCGACCCGGTTCCAGTTTCTGACTTTTCTAGTTCAGGGCTAAACGGCTCCGACCGATCGGCCTCGCAAGCGAGGCAGCGCTCCACGGCTCTGTTCCCGGCGATGACGGCGTTCCCGGCGCTGCCGGCGTTAAAAATGGCTAGGGGCGGAATCGAACCGCCGACACGAGGATTTTCAGTCCTCTGCTCTGCCAACTGAGCTACCTAGCCGTTGACGGGGAGCGGGCAATATGAGTCACCCCAACCACGACGCAAGCGAAAATTGGCCGTGGCCACTACTCTGGCCTCTGGTGTCCTGAAATGGCTAGGCTCGGGCGGTCTCGACCTGGTCGATGACTCCGGCGTGACATCCAACGATTAATTCAATCGGACGACAACAGACCTGGCAGTCTTCGATCGTCGCATACCCTCCAGCTGAGGTGTCCACAAACGCGGTGAATATAGCTCCACAGTAAGGGCAGACCACCTCGACATCTTCTTCGAGGTTCATGAGAACAAAGTTTAACGCCAAGTGGGCAGCGGATCTACAGTAAAAGAGGGTGTAACGGAATATTTTTAAGTTGGACCGCTAGCCCAACGCTAACACGCTCAATCCTCGTGAACCAAGTTCCCTGGCAATCGTCCTCGTGCTCATGCTCGTCCTCGTGCTCGAAAGTTCACCCAGCGCGTGCCACCTCAGCGGGCGTTGGTCTACCCAGCGCGATCGAATCAACACTTATTCGGCAGCGCTGGGCTATGGCAGAGCGGATCGAATCGAGCACGAGGACGAGCACGAGCACGATTGCCGCGGGCGTTGGTTGCGCTGGGTCGCTATTATCCCCCCAGCGCTGTGAGAATCTTGGAGCCGTCAGGGCTTCCAAGACCCGTCGTGGCGTCCCAACCCGGCCCAGCGCTAAACGCGCCGTTATTCCCTGACACAATATCATTAAACGCGGACGGATTTTGGTACAGAGCAGCATTCACATACCCGACCCGCGATTTGTTTTGTTGCATCAACGCCTGATTAATCCGGGCGAAAAGCCCTGCATAAAGCGGCGCCACGGCGCTGGTTCCACCGAATATGTTCGAACTCCCGTCAATGATGACTTGATAACCGGTGACGGGGTCGGCATCGGCGGCAACATCGGGTACCCCGCGGCCTCCTCCGGAGGTGGTCGGGGCAGGGACATTCACCGAATCCTGGTAGGACGGTTTCGGGAAATAATCGCTCACACCGCCACCCGTCGCCCCTTCGCCGCTGGCCGTCTCATTCCAAACGACCTCTGACGTAATCGTGTTTGTGGTGACATCGGCTTCCAGAGTGGTGCCGCCACACCCGACCACATACGGAGACGAAGCCGGGAAATCGACATGATTCTGGCCGTCCGTTTCACCGTCGGAAGACCCGCTATCACCCGCTGCCACAAAAACCGTTTTCCCCATGGTGCCGGCATCTTGGAAAGCCTGGTTGAAACTCGTAAACGCCTGAGTGGTCCAAGTCGATTCCGGACCGCCCCAGCTGATCGAGATCAGGGTTACGGTGGAATCGTTTACCGCGGTCGTGACTGCGTCGATAAAGCCTTGATCGGTGTTGGGCGCAAAGAACACTTTGATGGCGGCTCCGGGCGCAATCGAACCGGCAACTTCAATATCGAGTTCCACCTCGCCGTCCGGCCCGTCAGCACTTCCTGTAGGACTGTTGGTGGCTCCATCGATCGACACCGCAGTTACCGTTGGCGCCGGACTGACGCCCAGCTGCTGGAAATAATTTGTGAGATCAGTCTGGTTATAGCCGCCGCCGAGCTCAATGATTCCGATCGTCTCACCCTGCCCGGTAAATCCGCCGGGAAAATCGTAAACCGCTGCCAGTTGCAGCGGAGTATAAGTCACGGCCGTAACAGCTCCTGGAGCAGCCGTCTTTTTGCTGAGGACCCGAAAATGGGCCTGCGCTTGGGGCCGGTTATCGAGTCCGAAGACACCGGTGATGATGTTCGCAAAGCTGTTCGGGATCCTGATGGTCCCTTGCCGGAGCCGGTAAACACCACCGGCATAGCGGTAGTGCTGGAGATTCACGCCAAATGCTTCGTTCATACGCGCCGCAGTCCCCGATAAAGTCACGGAACGGCGTCCGAGATCGTGACCGATGATCTGAAGTTGCTGGCTATCCCCATAATTCGTTACGGCCTCAACATCGGCCGGATCGGCGCCGAATTTGTGCGCGAATTGTTGCGGCGTTAGATAGGTATGGCTCCCCGGTCCGGAGATTTGGTCGACATATTCTTGTAACCCGCTGGGATCTTTGGAACGGAGATAGACCGTGACTTGGATCTGGGTATCGGCCGGGCAGGGGCCGACCAATTCTGCGTTTGGAGGGAGTTGGCGCTCGGAACCAGGCAATGAGAAACCTTCTGAGTCCTTCATACGATGAGTGTTCGCCGAGGGATCGCGTCCGGCAAGTTCGAAGGTCGTGCGGGCTGGCTTTAATCGTCCTCGTCGTCGTCCTTGAGAGGGGGCGCGTTGATGCCTGGCGCCTGAAGGGGAGCCGCTTTGGTGTTAATCTCTCCGCCCTCGCAAATTTCGTCTCAACGCTGACTCCAACCGAAAGGTGCAAAAACAGGCGGCTCCCGGGAACAACCCAACAGTTCACAGCTCTACGACCCTGTCCAAACGAGCCCCGGTAAATCGTCGCCCTGGGTTATTCGCGGGAGCCGCCTGTTGCAACGTTTCGTGGTTGGATTGAGCGCTGAAACAAATATCGCGAGGCGGTCTGCCACGCGGCAAAACGGCTCCCCTCCAGGCGTTGGGAGAACGACGACGATATGCCTGCAGCGCCACGCCGACACGCCGACACGCCGATACGCCCCAACTATCCCGCTCGATAATGCAGACTAACCGCCCGATAAACATCGGTGTTTCGCTCTGCCGAATAGAAGAAGAGCTGAATACTGCTGCCTGGTTGTTGCCATTGATAACCAACCAGTGTCTCCATCACGTCACCTTCCGGTTTCTTATCTCGGGCGAGAACAGTTGGCGGGCCATACTTAGCTTCCAGTTTCTGCCGGGCGCTGTTCAGAAAATCTTCATAGGCAACCAGATCCCATTCCGGTCGCTGATATTGGAGCTCCACTTCCACCAAGGTCTTTTCGGTCCCGAAATAAATGATGGTGCGTTTGAGACTGGGTTGGAGCAGACCTTCTACCGTCCAGGCGTCCCGGCCCTGGATCACCTCCCGGTTCACAATGTGAGCCTCGGCTCTGCTGATGGTCGTCTCGAGTTGTTTTTCGGATTCACCCCAATGAAAACCAAAAGGCGGGGTTATCTGTTCGGGGATAACATTCTGAGCCGAACTCGATTCAATCCCAGCGAACCAGATTAACGCGACTATCCATCCAGCAATCCTCTTCAACATATAGAACCGCTTCTGACAAAGCACCCTGCATCGCTTACCAATTTCGCCTCCTATTCCGTGATCAGAGTAGACAGCGTAAAAAGCGCCGTTGACGGTAGGTTGAAAATGTCGAACCGTCGAGGCGTTTTCAACCGCAAACCGCGAATAAAACTCGAACCGCAGCCCCTAAATCCTCCGGGGTGAAATGGACGCAGATTGGAGACTGATCCGCAGATTACAGAGCAGATTAAATATCCGCAGATTTCGCAGATTACGCAGATTACGGCTGGCGGTCGATTAACGCCGGAGGTCGATAGAAACCCTCACGGTAGCGGCTCGGTTTCCGTCAACAACTGATGTGACTTGACCCCAGAGTGAAATCCACGGAGGACTCAACCTATGGTTGATCCTCGGTGTTGCTACCGGGATAACCGTTGCATCGCGCAGCACCGTAGTCGAAGCCTAAGACGAAATCTGCGTAATCTGCGGATGTTTAATCTTCTTCAATCTGCGGTTCGTCGCGAAATTGTCCTTTTGAGAGTTCAGTTGGAGGGGAGCCGCTTTACCGCGTCCCTCAAGACCTGACGCTATTTCTTCTATGGCATGTCTTGCCGAAACGGGTGAGAACAGGCGGCTCCCCTCCGGCGGAACTCCTTGAACTCCTAGTACTCCCCGACTCCGCAAAGCCTACGTCGCGGCGGGCCTTGAACTCCTTAATTAACAATTTGCTTGGATTATGGCAGCGTAGCGGCGGTAATCGATAAACCACCATGTTCAAGCGACTAGGAAATTTGATCAAGGGCTTCTTCGGTTTGTTTGTTAGCGGCTTGGAGAAGCAGAACCCTGAGGCGCTTTTAGAGCTCGAAAGGGAAAACCTGCGCAAACAGATTGCTCAATATAACCAAGGACTAGCCGCGCATGCCGGGCTTTGCGAAAGGTTGATTACTCAGGTCAGAAAGTTAGAGACCGAAGAAAGGGAATTGCGCGCCAAGACTACCGCCATGCTGCGAGCCAATAGCCGGGACGCAGCCGGTCAACTCGCCCTCCGGTTACAAACCATTCAAAGGGAGTTGGGTGAAAACCATAAGCAATTGGAGCAGGCGGAAAAGACCTATCAAGAGCTGATTCGAGCCCGAGACGTGGCGGTGAAGAATGCTCAGACGAAAATCGAGGCGCTCCGGTTCAGCCTGGATGACCTCAAGATAAAGAAGGCGACCGCCGAGCTCACCCAGATGGCTTCCGGGATGGTGACGCAGATCGGTGGAGCAGGGGACACTTTGGATCGCCTCCACCAGATGGTCGAAGAAGAAAGAGAGGTTGCCGCGGGTAAAGCAAGAGTCGCCCGGGATTCCTTGGACACAACGGGTTTGCATTTGAAAGAGGCAGAGCAAAAGGCATTGGAAGAACAAGCACTAGCCGACTTCGCAGCCAGCGAGGGTATCGCCTTTCAACCCACCCAGCAGCCCCCCGAGAAAACCGACGAAGGCGGCAGCAAAACCATGGGCCCGGTCTCGCAGTGAGCTTTAGCGTTCGGCGTTTGGCGTTCGCCGTTTGGCGTTCGGCGTTTGGCGTTTGGGGTTCGGCGTTTGGCGTGGCCCGGTCGTGCGACACCCGCGTCCTACATATAAGTCCTATCAGTCCCATAGGTCCTATCCGTGCCACGCCACAACCAGCCGCTTGATCCCCGATCACCACCACAATAAGCGACCATCCTAATGAGTTATCGTAGAGAGACATTGCCGGACTGGGCGAAAGAGATGGTGGCCCTTTATGAAAGTGATGCTGCCAGCCAGTTCATTCTCCACGGCAATATCCATGACCGTTTTCTGTTAGGCACCACCGATGGAACCTCTTCCGGAGCACTTTTGGATTTCCTCAAAGAGGTCTTGATGCCGCAGTTCGACGTCATCCTGCTCTACGATCTGGGGAACGGTCTCCGGGTCGACCGAGGAGGGGAAAAGTTCAAGGAATGGCCTCCCATGCAGATGAACGCAGAACTACCCCGGGCGCCGCGACCGGCGGTCGAATTGATTACCCGGTTCCTACGGTACTGCGCAAATTTGGCCAGATTGAATCGGGGCGATATCTCGGTCGGCGCCATGGTGGAATCGGCTCATCTGGTGGCTCCGGCGGTGCCCGGTGTGCTCAATTATGATTTAAACGCGCTCGCCTTGCTTTTCCGGGAATGGGCCAGTAGCGAGTTCTTTCGAGGCCAAGCCATCGTGAGCTGTCTATTAACCGAGAACCTGAACGATCTGCATCCAATCGTGGTAAATAATCCGCGGGTCGCGAAAATCAAAATTCCGTTTCCATCCACCAAGGATCTGGAAGTCGCAATCGCACTGGCTCGAGAGAAGTTTTCGCTAGCGTTAGGCCCGTTCAATGAGCATCCGGAACGGCTGGCGCAAGGGCTCACCGGGATCACCATGAACGGCTTGGATCGTCTCCTATTGGTCAGGCAATACAAGAAGGAACCATTAGACGAGCAGGATGTCGTCGAGCAGAAACGGATCATTGTTGAAGAAGAATGTCAGGGGTTAATCGAGTTCATCGCCCCGCGGCGTACCTTGAACAATCTATACGGCCAAGAGAAATTGAAACAAATTCTGCGCCAGGATCTCGACCTCTGGAAGGTAGGCGATCTGCGAGCGATCCCGATGGGATACCTGATCTGTGGTCCGGTCGGTACGGGAAAGACGTACTTGGTAGAATGTCTGGCCGGTGAAGCCGGCGTGCCCGTGGTTAAGATCAAGAACTTTCGCGACCGCTGGGTGGGGAGCACGGAAGGAAATCTGGAAAAGATTTTTCGTCTGCTGCAAGCGTTGGACCGTTGTTACGTGTTCATTGATGAAGCCGACCAGGCGTTGGGTAAACGCGAGACAGGCGGACAAGATGCCGGCTTATCCGGTAGAATTTATTCCATGATGGCGGCCGAGATGAGCCGTCCGGAAAACCGCGGCCGCTTAGTCTGGATCTTGGCTTCGAGCCGGCCGGACTTGATCGAGGTCGATCTAAAGCGACCGGGCCGGATCGACCTGAAAATTCCGATCTTTCCAACAGTGACACCGGAAGAAGGTTACCTGCTACTTAGCTCGCTAGCGAAACGCTACGAACTTGAGCTCGCTCCGAGTTATGAAGGCATATCGGTGCCGGATCTGCTTACCCCCGGGGCAGCGGAGTCAATCATGGTGAAAGTTTATCGGCTTGTGCAAACCACCAAAGCGCCCGTCATGGAAGCGTTAAGGAAATGCCTTACCGAATACCAGAGCCCGGTTCTTCCCGACGTTATGGATGCCCAGATCCGTCTCGCGATCCAAGAAACCTCTGACATGGAGTTCGTCCCGCAGAAGATCCGTGAGCGCTTCGCCCGATGAAGACAGAAATTCACTACAGAGACACAGAGGACACAAAGAATGAGGCCTAACCGCAGATGGACGCAGACATGAAGTGATCCGCGGATTAGGAAGAAGATTAAATATCCGCAGATTACGCAGATTACGCAGATTTCGTTCTGGCGCTTCGATTACGGCGCTGCGCGATGCAAGCCGTTGTGGCGGTAACAATGTCGAGGACCAACCATGGGTTTGACCCATCCGTAGATTTTGGCCTGGGTTCAAGTCGCACCAGTTATGGATGGAACCGTGCCGCTACCTTGGGGTCGCCATCCGCCCCTGGCGTCAATCGACCGCCAACCGAAAATCTGCGTAATCTGCGGATATTTACTCTTCTGCATGATCTGCGGACCATCGAAAGTCGCGTTTTTGTTCGTTAATCTGCGGTTGAGATTTGGTTCTGATTCGTGTCAATTCGCGTCCATTCGTGGTGAATAATCCCCGGCGAGCGGCTTTCATTGTTTTCGGCCTTTGGTTGGCGGTGATCCTCGGGGTGACGATGCGGGGGCTGGTTGCGCCGCATCAGAACTCGGTGTTCTTGGTTTTCAGGGACGCGGGCCGTGCTTGGCTAGCGGGGCAGCCGCTGTATTCGCATGTCGGTAAATATCTTTATAGCCCGCTGGCTGCTGCATTGTTTTCGCCTTTTGCGTTGATCCCCGATGGGGCCGCCTCCGCTCTTTGGCGCTTAGTCACCGGCTTGGCGTATCTGATCGCGGTCGTCTGCTGGTTCCTCCGATACACCGTGTCGTGCTCCCGACTTCGCCAGCCAATCGAGTTGGAAGCCAATGGGCCAAAGGCTTCGTCGGGCAAGCTGTTCTCGTCGTCGTCCTCGTCCTCGATCTGGTCCTCGTCCTCGGTTTACCCTGCCGTCCTCGCTCTCGCGCTTCTCCTCCCATTATCCATCGGAAACCTGAACAATGGCCAAGCAAGCCCGTTGATTATCGCCCTGTTGATTTGCGGATGCCTGGCGGCGTTAGATGAACGTTGGACCTTAACGGCGGCTTGTATTTCAATCGCTGCCTTCTTCAAGATCTATCCGTTAGCCATCGGCCTACTAGTAGCGGTGATTGAGCCCCGGAAACTCGGTTGGCGGCTGGTACTGGGAATCCTGATCCTTGGCATCCTTTCCCTAGTGTTGCAGCGGCCTGATTATGTGATCAATCAATACGGCGATTGGTGGCGTAGCTTAGGAGCAGACCAGCGCCGGATCTCAACCGAGCTAGGTTCATGGCGAGATGCTTGGTTGTTGCTCCGGATCGCCCACGTACCGATCACGGTCGGCGCCTACGCAGTGTTACAAGCGGCTACCGCGATAGCGGCTGCCGTCTTTTGCTGGTGGCGATCAAAGGTCTGGAATCGAGCCGCAGTGATTTGGAGCGCGTTCAGTGTCGGTTGCCTTTGGATCACCCTATTCGGCCCTTCCACCGAGCTGGCGACTTATATCTTTTTAGCGCCGGCCGTGGCGTTTGCTTGCGCCCAAACGCTATTGCCTGTGATGCAAAAGCGACAGCCCTTCGGTTGGTTTCAATTCCTTCCCCTGGCCGCTTATGGGTTGCTTCTTTTGGCGGAAGCGTTGAATGCTTGGGTCCCTGTGATTCGACAGAATAACTATCTCCACGCCATTCAACCCGTCGCGGCATTGCTTTTCTTGGGGTTCACTCCTTGTTGGAACCCGCTGAAGTCTGAGCCATCGAACACTAGCGTGTCCTCACAGTAATGAGCCCTTCGACGCGCTTTCAGCTTGCTCAGGGCAGGCCCGCCTGGTTCCAAAATCGCTACCTGATTCTGACAGTGGTTCTTCTGACTGTGACCCTGTACCGTCTCTGGTACTCCACCCAGCTGGAGCTCGTTGGGGATGAAGCTTATTATTGGCTGTGGTCGCGTCGCCTTGATCTGGCTTACTTAGATAAAGGGCCGGTAATCGCCTGGTTCATCGCTGCCGGAACCGCGTTGTTCGGTCAGACTGCTTTTGGGGTCAGATTTTTTGCGGTGATTCTTTCCACTGCGACCGGGATCGGCCTCTTTCTGTTGGCCCGGCGTTTGTTCTCGGACCGGGTCGGGTTCTGGACGCTCCTGTTAGCGGGTCTGTCACCGATGTTTGCGGCGGGATCGATTCTCATGACCATCGACACTCCGCTCATCTGTTTTTGGACGTTTGCTGCATTCGCTTTCTGGTGGGCTAAAGGTTCAACCCGGTTGCTGCCCTGGATCGTGACCGGGATTTTGGTCGGGCTCAGTACGCTCTCTAAGTATACCGGCGCCATTGAATTGATTTCGTTCGCGTTCTTTTGCCTCTGGTATGGTCCCAGCCGGAAACAACTCCTGAACGGCCGTTTTCTGGTAATGCTCTTGGTCGTGGGCCTTTGTCTAGTCCCCGTGATTTATTGGAACTGGGAACACCAATGGCCGACGCTCCGGTTTCTGACGCATCGGGGTGCTTTAGATGAGAAGGCGCATTTCCGTCCGTTGGACGTCTTGGTTTTTTTGGGAGGACAAGCAGGGGTCATCTCCCCGGCCATTTTTATTGCACTCGTTGTGGTTCTGTTCTGGCCAAGCTTGAAAACGACGGATGACGAAGGTCAGACCAGATTCTTGCTCGCACTTTTTCTGCCTTTGTTTCTGCTCTATTTCTTTCTCAGTTTTCAAAAGGCTAGTCAGGCGAACTGGCCCGCTGCCGCCTACGTTGCCGGCTTTATTTTTCTGGCGGCAAAATGGGATAGACTAATGAAGCAGGTTCGCTGGGCGAGGTGGTTAGCGATCGCCGGCTTAGCGATCGCACTGATCGAGACCGTTGGCTTGCAGGAGACTCGATGGTTGAACCTGCCCCCAGGCAAAGATCCCCTCGACCGAGCTCGGGGAGCACGCGATCTCGCCGCTCAAGTTTCTGCTATAGAAACAGAGACTGGCATAAAGGTAGTGATTGCTAACGCCTATATGACCGCGTCGTTACTCTCATTCTATCTGCCGGGCCAACCGGACACCTACATGCCCTTGTCCAGTGCGCCTTACAACCAGCTGATCCTTTGGCCAACTTATCGTGAGGAACATCCGCACGAAGACGCCATCTTCATTTCCGAAACGAATCGAGTTCCCACTTCGTTAAAGGACGATTTTCCAAAGATAGAAGCTGGGAAGGTATTGACCATCACGCAAGATGGCCGAACCATCCGAAAGTTGTATGCGTTTGTGTGCCGGCGTGACGATCAGCACAAAGACACAGAGACAAATCTTAACCGCGAATACACGCGAATGGAAACCAAGAGAGAAAAGACTAACCGCAGATGCACGCAGATTGACGCAGATCAGATTACGGACAGGTCCGCAGACTAAAGTAAGAGCTTAAATATCCGCAGATTACACAGATTACGCAGATTACGGTTGGCGGTCGATTCATGTCGGGGACTAAGCAGCTTTTTGGGGCGCGGGTACGACCCCCAGCGGTGCTGGATGTCACCTGCCCATGACTCAAATCTGTGGATGGTTTAAGCCTGGGTTTGTTATTGGAAACCGCTAGTGGTTCAGCGGCATCTATCGGTCTACGTCGTAGTCGAAGGCCAGCGCGAAATCTGTGTAATCTGCGGATATTTTGATCTTCTACTTAGTCTGCGGACCTGTGCATGATCTGCGTTAATTTAACCCCGGAGAATCTCCGGGCTGCGGTTCGTCTTCCGTCTTTCGCCCTTTCGCTATTGAGCTGGAAAAATTTTGATCACTGACACCGTGTTGTCGCTAGTGTTAGTCACGTATGCTTTCACTCCGTTGTGAGACATTGCCACGGCCACGGGCTGGTTCCCGACCGTGATTGGATTTCCGACGGGCGCACCGGTCGATGTGTCCCCTTTGGCGTCAAGGTTTAAGAGACGAAACCGGTTACAACGCCAATCTTCCGAGTCCATGGTCCGTAGGTCCTGGGCGAGTAGATAGAGGATCGGGAAAGGTAGTGACAAGCAAAATCACGGCCGCGTGAATCTAGTTCGTTAGAGACTACTATCAAAAATAATGGACGTTAACGGGTTACGATGCTCGCAAAAATTATGTCGTAAACATCGGCAGTTCCGCCGGCCACAGAATGGCTAACAAAAACCAGCCGCTCTTGTCCCGTAGGATCGAATGATGGTAGCGACTCGACCGAGCTCGCCGAAAGTCCTGGCAATTTATTGCCGAGAACCGGCCGAACAACGGATTCGTCCCATTAGGGTACGGCGTGATCGATTCGCAATATTCATTCCTGTTGTCGTGGGTGAAGACCAATCGCGACGTCACGAATCATACCGTTCCCTACGGGACAAAGGCGCTTCGCGCCTACTCGCCGCATCGCCCTTTCGCCTACACCGTTTTCCTATGCAAAACCGACTTTGCTAATATCATTTTGCCGAGCAGTTCGGTCTGCGGAAGATAGAGGGGCGGTTGCAGCGACGCTGCCAACCGAGCAATCTCAAGATTCAAAGACTCAATTTCGGTCTGTCTGCCATTCTTGATGTCCTGAAGAGTTGATATCAACTGCTTCGATCCGGTGCTGATGACCATGATCTGCTGCATGACCTCAGCTTCGCTGAGACCAACGTTCAACCGGTCCGTCAGCATGATGCACTCCTTCACTACCCGCTGGGCCAGATCAGCCGTTTCTTGATCCCGAACAAAAACGCCGTTGTCCACCTCGAGCAGGGGACAGATGGAATTGAATACCGAGTTGATAACCGCTTTCTTCCAAATCTGCTTTTGGATATCTGCGTCCGCCCGAAACGGGAATGCGTTGGTATTCAACTGTTCGACACATTTGACTAGCTCGGCTTCTGTTCCTTCGATCACGCCGATGGGCGATGCGGTGATGGGGCGAAACGAAAACTGAAATTCAAAGGTAGGCTGGGTCGTTACATAAAGCACGCAGCGGTAGACAGCCGTGAACCCGGCATCGAGGAACGGTCGCTCGACCCCAACACCATTTTGCATAATCACTAACGGGCCGGTTGCGTTTCGTTCTTTGAGGGCAAGCGCTAGCGCTTGGTTAGTATAGGACTTAGTCGTGATCACCAAGGTTCCATCGAGATGGGTAAGCTTAGCTAACGAGATGGTCTCGATTGGAGTGGTCACCTGGTCAGTCCCACCTTGGACCATTACGTTGACGATGCTCTGCGGCACATCATTCCTACTGGTTCGCACCGCCACGACGGTCCTGCCCGCATGCGTTAGGTAAGCAGCCAACGGGAATCCGACTGCCCCTGCACCCAGTATATAAATGGTTTTCTTAATATCCATGACTTAGCGAATCCAAGCCCGAGATGGTGCGTTGCGCAAGGCTACGAAGACTTAAAACCCAACCGCAGATTGACGCAGATTGAATTTGCAGGCGCGATGCGATGTGCGACTGGCCAGTGCCTGGAGGGGAGCCGCTTTGGCGTGCGTCGCTCCGCCCTAGCGAATTTTGTCTGAATTCTGATCCGGCCGAAACAGGCGACAAGAGGCGGCTCCCGGGATAGACCCAACGGTTCGCTGCTCTACCGCCGAGTTATAAACGGATCGGGCCTTGGGTCAATCCTCGCTCTGGGTTATTCGCGGGAGCCGCTTGTTGCAAAATTTTTCGGTCGGATTGAGCGCTGGAATAAATATCGTGAGGTCGCCTCGTGCATTCCAAAGCGGCTCCCCTCCACGCGCTGGGCGGTCGCACATCGCATCAGCGCTTCGCGCCTAGACGGTTTTATCTGCGTCTATCTGCGGTCATCCGCCTCCGCAAAGCCTGCGGCGCGACAGGTTCTGCGGTTGGTGTTGTTTTCAGTTGTTTTTGGGGCGGACCGGGGTAAAGCCCTAGGACTTTTCAAAAATGCCATTTTCGTCGATTGCTCAGGTCGTCCGCCAGATCACGACCCGTCCGACTCTGCTACAGGTTCTGGCGGTCTCCGTGTTGATCTGGGCCGGCATTTATCTTCCGGGACTCGGGTCGGTGGAGCTCAAGCACGAAGAACCGCGGCGGGCGCTGCCAGCAGTTCACATGATCGCAACTGGTGATTGGCTGGTTCCACGGGTAGGGGAGTTACCGTATCTGCGAAAGCCGCCCCTCTTAAATTGGTTGATCGCCGGGATGTTCAAACTGACTGGTGGAAGGTCGGAATGGGCAGTGCGTTTCCCATCGGCATTGGCAACCCTGGCTTTAGCTCTCGGGATCGGGATAAGTAGTCAGCGTTGGCTGGGGCGTCTTGGCGGATTGATCGCTTCGATCTTCTTTCTTACCAATCTCGCGGTGTTGGAGTGCGGGCGTCTGGCGGAATTGGAGGCGGTTTACATCGGGTTAACCGGCCTGGCGCTCGTTATCTGGCTGGCTCGATGGTACGGTGGGACCATTGGTTTGCGCCTCTGGATCTGGCCTGCCATCCTGCTGGCGCTGGGTCTATTAACAAAGGGACCGACTCATCTCATTTTTTTCTACGGTGTGATTATCCCCGTGCTGGTCGCAGGCAAAGACCTGAAACTCCTCTTTCGTCCCGCGCATGCGCTGGCCTTGCTACTAATGTTGGCCATCTTCAGCCTCTGGGCGATACCCTGTTCGTTCGCGGTCGGCCAACATGGTCCGCTCGGCGTATGGCAATTCTGGATTCATCAAATCACCTCACGGGCTTCGGAGACAGAAGCTTTCCGGTTTTCGACCTGGCTCCTGAATTTCCCGCAGACGCTAAAGAATTTCTTGCCCTGGACCCCGCTTCTAATCTTGCTGTGGACGAGCGGGATCGAACGCCGCGGAACCGGAGCGGCAGCTGGAGACACTCAGGGGTTTCGAGCCGCGGCTATTTTCTATGGGGCCCGTCTCGGCATGGTGATCACCTGTTTGTTGATGTGCCTGTTACCAAGCGGTTCTCCCCGTTATATTTACCCGCTTTTTGTGGTGCCCTGCCTTTTATTGGGGCAGGTCTTCGTTCAAGGAAAGACCAATGCATTGACGCACGGCTACCTGAAATGGTGGCGATGGATTAATGCCGTCCTGGTGCTGGCGGGCACCCCGGCAGTGTTGGCGATTCCTTTCATTGCCGGGATCAACCCAGGTTCGCTCGTAGGTCTGGTGATTGGTATTGGTGCAATGATTCTCGCTTGGGTGAGTCAGCGTTTATCGGTTGAGGATTTTCACCCGATGGAACTAGCCGCACGCGCAGCTTTGGTCACCGGACTTGTTTTCGCTGCCGGCATGATCACCTATGGAGCTGCGATTGTTCCCCGGGTGGATGCAATGACCAAGAACGGGTTCCGGGAAGTCGCAGCCAGGATCCGGCACGAACTCCCTCCCGGCGCCATCCTCTGGGTTCAAGAGAACGAATACCGGCCTTTCTGGTACTATCTGGAGCCGGACGTGCGCTATTTCCTTTCAGTCAGCGATATCTTAGCCGATGCCCGCTATTTCCTAGTGCCCGAGACAGCAGCCCCAGCGTTCGCCGCCGACCCGCGCCTTGCCGACCGGCATCTGCACGTCCTCGCTCAGGTGCATGATGGGGAGGGGCAGCGGTTTGAAATCCTAGGTGAAAAGTGATTGGTGATTAGTGATTGGTAAGGCTGCGGCCCCAATCACGTCTCACTTCTCACCAATCACTTCCTCCGTCGCCACCTCTTCCACTGGCACCCGTCGCGCTCTTCTCCGCGAAAACCAACAGACACCAAGCAAATCAACGGCGGGCCGCCAAAGAAAGACACGGAGGTTGTACTTGGCGACTCCGGATTTTCGTGGGCGATGATTGACGGGGAATTCGGCGATGGAAAACCCGGCTGCTTTCGCCAAGGCAGGCATAAAGGAATAGAGCGTCTGCATCGGAATAAACGCATCAGCCACTTCTCGATGGAATCCTTTTAATCCACAGCCAGTGTCAGATACCCCATCGTTTGTGAAAAAGCGGCGGACAGAATTGGCAAACTGAGACATGAGCCTGCGTTTCAGGTCGTCATGCCGATGCACTCGGTGTCCAACCACGAACTCGTATCGCCCTAATAAACGCAGCGCTTCCGCGATATCACCGGGATCATTCTGTCCATCGCCGTCGAGCAGGATCACGTTTCGGCCAAACGCTTTTTTGATTCCGGCAAAGAGAGCCGCTCCTTGTCCGGCATTCTGGAGCAGATTAATGATTCGGACTGCAGGCCAAGTTGAACCGACCCCCTTCATTTGATTTAGCGTACCATCGCTACTGCCGTCATTAACCAGGATGACTTCGTAAGCGCGATGGTCGCGATCCAAGGTTTCCCGAAGCTCGGTCAGTACCGGGGCGATGTTCGTCTCCTCGTTATAGAATGGGATTACGACACTGTATTCTATGCCTGGATCAGATGGTACACTCAAAGTCAGTAATCAGTAATCAGTGGTCAGTAATCAGTGGTCAAGTAATTCAATGGGTAGCCGTGAGACCTCGTTCTCGGATTGTGGGCACGCCCATCGCCCGGGAGGGACCGCTGCCTGTCCGACATAGCCTTCTCTTCCTGGTTTCTTTTCTCCCAGCTTTGGCGACGTCGGATCCTCGCGATCCTTGGTTACCGAAGCCCAGGACTTGTTGTGATCGTGGAGGAAAACACACCTTGGGTTGTTGGCACGCCTTCACGGCGCGCGGGGACGCGCGCCCTCCCCGAATTGGGCCGCGCCAATCACTAATCACCTCTCAGAGCCCTTCACCACCCTGCGCCGCCTTTTGGCCGCTTTAGCAGGCTTCGGAGCCACGTAACCCGCCGGCGTTGTATCGCGCTGATCAAGTTCTTGCAGCACCAAACTGGCTGCGCCTCGAGCCCAGACTTCATCGCCCCAATGATGAATCATAAGATCGAAATTATCTCTTAGCGGCGCGATCACCATTTCCCGGATCGTCGAACGGAGACTTTCACCGTAGAGGTGCGAGCACGTCACCGCTCCTTCGCACACCACAACCCGCTCCGGATTAATGAGGTTTACCAAGTTCGCGATGCCGAGCCCGAGATATTGACCCATCCTTTGAAAGATCTTCCGATATCGTTGATCGCCGCTCTCGGCTCGTTCAACGACTTTGCGTAACAGGTCAAGCCGGTCGTGGTAATCCAGCTTTTTCGAAGGGATACGAAACCCGATCGCCTGAGCCTCCCGCAGGATAGCAAAACCCGCGGTATGCGTTTCCATGCACCCAGTTTGCCCGCATTGACACAGTGGGCCGTCGAACACCAGCTTGGTATGACCGAATTCGGCGCCCATCCCGCGAGCTCCCCGGAAAAGGCTTCCATTAATAATGAGACCGCTCCCGGTGCCGTGCTCGATTGTGATGACACTGACATGCTTGAGTCCTTTCGCGAGGCCAAACCAATGTTCGGCCAGAGTCACCAGGTTCGCGTCGTTTTCGACAAAAACAGGTACATCGAACTTGGGACTCAGCATTGCCCCAAATTCGACATTCCGGCTTTGGAAGACCGGGCTCCAGTACACGGTTCCAGATCCGCAATCGACATAGCCCGGAAGACCAACACCGACCCCGCTGACCTGGGAAAACTCCATCTTAGCTTTCCTGACGCAGGCTCGGACCGCTTTTGCCACGAAATCGGCGAGCTGCGACGCGGTAAACTCAAGCGGCTCGCAAGAAATGTTTTCCGAAGTAAGCACGTTGCCGGTGAAATCGGTGAGCGACGTCACGATCTGGTGAGTAGCGATCTTGACTCCAGCCACGTGCATGTAGTCGGGCGCTAGGCGCAAAGAAACCAGCGGTCTACCCCGGCCACGGATCGCTAAAGGATGCGACCCTTCCTCGACCAACGCTCCTTCCTTGATCAAATGGCTAACAATACTAGAAATGGTGGCTTGGCTTAGCCCGGTAACTTCTGCCAACTCAGAACGTGAGATTTGGTTATCATGCAACCGGATAGCATGCAGAACATCGAACCGGTTAAGATTCCGGATGATCGCAGGACCGCGCGCCGACGACATGGCAATAGGATTGGACCTCAAAACACTTATTTACTCCAGGTTGGGGGCTCCTGGCAAGAAGAGGCGAACCGGCGAAAGGGCGAACCGGCGAATGGGCGATTGAGGTCCCTGATCGGTAGGGCGAAAATCTCGGCGCACATTCCGGCTCCGGAATCCACAGACAAAAAGACGTCCGCGGCGCGCCGAGATTTTCCCCCACCGTTTCACGGGCCGCATCGCCTCACTTCGCCCCTTCGCCGTTTCGCCCATTCGCCGTCTCGCCGTTGCGCCTCTCTGGATTCTGACTCCCGGCTCCTCTATAGATGTCCCATGTCCCGCTGGAAAGAATTGGGTGAATCCATCCCGAAACGGTTACGGCAGCAGCTTCAATTCATCCTTGAGATCGACGATCTCAAAAACGTATTACGGCGCTCGTATTTGATTGATAGCGGCCGGCACGAAAACTCGGCTGAACACAGCTGGCACTTGGCGGTGGCGGCGATGGTGCTGGCCGAGCATGCCAAAGAGCAGATCGACATCAGCAAAGTGATTCGCCTGGTTCTGGTTCATGACTTAGTAGAGATCGACGCCGGTGATACTTTCATTTACGACGACGCGGGCAATGTCGGCAAAGCAGCACGTGAACAGGACGCTGCTAACCGGCTTTTTGGGGTTTTACCGGAGGACCAGGCACAAAGCTTTATGGCGCTCTGGCGAGAGTTCGAGGATCGGCAAACTCCGGAAGCAAAGTTCGCTTTCGCGTTGGATCGGCTGATGCCGATTCTTCATAACGTCTTCACCCAAGGCGGCAGCTGGAAAGAGCATGGGATCCGGCAAGAGCAAGCACTCACCAAGAACCGTGGTATCGAAGAGGGTTCCCCGGTCCTGTGGCAAGTTGTTGAATCCTTGATCAAGCAAACCCTGACCGAGTAACTCTTGGGCCATGCATCATCCCAGAAACACGGTCATCTTTCTGATCGGAGCCTTAGTCGGGTTAATACCCCTCTCTGTTCAAAGCCAAAGTGTGCATCTTTCCGATGCCCAAGCTGACAAGATCGGCCGGCGCCTTTGGCAAATCGAATGCGCGGGTACGGTTTCGGGGCTCACCTCTTGGAACAGCGGCGAGAATTTCGCTTCTCTCGGGATCGGCCATTTTATTTGGTATCCGGTCGGTCAACGTGGGCCGTTCGAAGAAAGTTTTCCGCCACTGCTGGCCTACCTGAAAGAGTCCGGTGTCACCCTTCCGGCATGGTTAGCTGATTCTCACGGATGCCCCTGGCCCAATCGCAGCGCTTTCCTGGCGGATTTACATTCCGCTCGGTTGCAAGAATTGCGCACAATTCTGGCCAACACGGTTACTCTGCAAGCCCGGTTTGCCGCTAACCGCCTCGAGGGTGCATTACCTAAAATGCTGGCGGCAGTTCCGGCCGATGAACAGGCCAAGGTGAAGCAAAACTTCTATCGCGTGGCCGCAACTTCGAGCGGTATGTATCCGCTCGTCGACTATGTCAATTTCAAGGGTGAGGGGACGTCGCCAACCGAACGTTACCAGGGCCAAGGATGGGGCCTGTTGCAGGTCCTGGAAACAATGAATGACGGACCAGCGTTAGAACAATTCAGCAGCGCAGCCGCTCAGGTCTTGACTCGCCGAGTTCACAATGCGCCCCCGGAACGGCATGAAGAACGTTGGTTACCCGGCTGGCTGAGTCGGGTGCGGAGCTATCGGTAGGGCGAGGAGGCGGTCGGAGCCCGTGGAGCGCTGCCTCGCTTGCGAGGCCGTGGTCATTGGTGGGGCGAGGCTCCGGATCTTCCTTAATGGATGCCAAGGCGGCTGTCCTGTTCCAATCTATCGCGGGCAACCCCTAAAGGTCGCCGAGCCGCGGCCCAGCGTATGCCCAGGTCTATGGTTCAGCCGAATCGCAACCTTGTAAAAGCTTCGTGCGCTGGATCGTAGCGACACCGTGGGCCCGGCTCGGCAACGCATCGGCCCTAAACACCAAATCTTCGTTCAACGTTGCAGTCCCTGGAATGCTGCAAAGGCCATGCAGGAGCCTCGCCCCACCATTGGGCAACGGCCTCGCAAGCGAGGCAACGCTCCAGGGTGCCGATCGCTCCTGCTGCCATTTGCATTCGCCCCGCCTTCATGTAATCCCTCACCGACAATGATGCTGAATCAATCAGGGAGTACGAAATGAGCGGATCACAGGCGGTGAAGAAAACACCGTTTGTTACTTACACCGTCATCGGTTTGTGCGTGCTGGTCTTTCTCTGGGAGTTGAACAACTATCCCGCTGTTGAAGCGACACTGGTTAACCCGATCGCGACCGGTGGCGTCTCGGCGCTTTGGACGCTCTTCACCATGACTCTGGTGCATAGCCGCAGCCAGATAACTCACATCGTGTTCAATTTAATGGCGTTTTCCGTGTTGGGCCGGTTGCTAGAAACGATCTACGGATCGTTTAGGTATGGCATACTTTTGATCGCCCTTGCTTGGGTTGCTTCATCTGCTCAGATCATATTTGAACACGGCATCGGCATTGGGCTTTCAGGCGTTGTTTACGGTATCTTCGGGTTTATGATCGGGGCATCACCAAACAATCCGTTCCTGTGGTGGTTCGTTAAGAAGAACGCTCCGATGTTGATCGGCTGGGCTGTACTCTGTCTGGTACTGACTCAAATGCACGTGCTGGCCATCGGCAATGGCGCCCACTTTGGTGGCCTGATTTATGGAATTATCTACGGTCTGATCTATGGCTTGCCCCGGTACCGCTATGCCTTCATCGGGTTAGCCGTTCTCACTCCTGTTGTTCTGGGCGCGGTGCTCGTACAACTGATTACAGCCCCGGCGTAAGAGCAAAACCGGCGATTTAGCCGCGAAGCGGCGATTCAAGATATTTTTGCCATTCCTAGGGCTTCGCCCTAGGGCTATGATGAACCGCCGCTTCGCGGCTGAAGCCTTTCGCGCTCCGTTCGCCCCATTTCGCTCGACACGCCCATACCTTAGCTATTGGCTATTGGCTATGCGCGCAGCGCTAAGCGCTCGCCGCGGACAACTTCACTATCTCTTCCTTACTTAGATGAACCTCCGCCGAACGTAACAAGGGTGGGAGTTGTTCCGGGGTCCTGGCGCTGGCGATCGGCGCGATCACCGTGGGTTGGGCAGCTAGCCAGGCTAACGCAATCGTGGCGACCGCTTCTTTTCGCGTTGCCGCAATTTCGTCGAGCGCTTTCAAAACGCCCCGGCCTTTGTCGTTCAGGTAGGCCGATGCGCCTTCCGCCCGTTTGCTATCAACCTTGCTGTCGTTCCGATATTTCCCGGTCAGAAACCCGGAAGCCAAAGAGAAATAGGGCAACGAAACGATCCCTTCGGCGGCAACCGTTTCTTCCAGTTCCCCTTCATACTTACCTCGTTCCATTAAGTTGTAGTGCGGCTGCAGAGCCACGTACTGGGCAAAGCCTTCCCTGCGAGAGATCCGGATGGCCTCGGCTAACCGCGGGCCGTTGTAATTGGAGGCCGCTATGTACCGGACTTTACCGGACCGGACTAAACCGTCGAACGCAGCCAAAGTCTCGGCCAAAGGCGTTGCCCGGTCATCCTGGTGCGCGTAGTAGAGGTCGATGTGGTCCGTTTGCAAGCGTTCGAGCGAATCTTCCGCCGCGCGCTGAACCGTTTTCGTGGAGAGGCCCAGCAGCCGAGGCAGGTTTCCGACCTTTGTCGCGACTACCATCTTGCCGCGGTTGCCGCGCGCTTTCATCCAACGCCCAATGATGGTTTCAGATTCGCCTCCCGAATTCCCCGGCGCCCAACAAGAGTACATGTCGGCGGTGTCGATGAAGTTGCCACCGGCTGCAGCGTAAGCGTCGAGAACTTTGAACGACTGCTCTTCATTCGCAGTCCATCCGAACACATTTCCACCAAGTGATAACGGGAAGACATCCAAGTCAGTATGAGGCATCCTGGTCATGACAGAATAGCGGGCACTCGTGAGCGGATATCAAGGGGAAAAGGGGAGCGCTGCGGCCCAAAATAGCGTCATCGAGGCCGCCAAGTAACCAGTAATCAGCGTTTTGCGAGGTTGCACCCGTTCCAGCGAAGACGAGACGACTCAAAAGGCGCATCTTCGCTCCGTTAGTCTCTCTTAGACAAAGTCACCAGGCCCTAAGGACTGATTCTATACACCGTCCCCAAACCGGCGGACCGCCTTCTTGTGTGGTCCCGTAAAGATTATTGTCGGAACCCACGACCAGCGGCCCGTTAGGAGTAATCCCGTCGTTCGACACGCTGCCATCCGCGAAGTTGTGCAAGACCGAATAGGAACTTCCGTCGGTCCGGAGTTCGTACACTGTTCCCCTGTTGGCGGTCCCTCCCGTGAGCGTCGTTCCATACAAATTTCCATTCGGACCCAACACGAGGCCGCTGGGCGCGGATCCGTCGGGCCCATTCCCAAATGAGTGGAGAGTCGTAACGACAAAACTCGTTGTCATTTTGAAGACGATACCGCTGCCGTATTGGCCGCCGTCGAAAGCTGTTCCATAGAAACTGCCATCTGCATCTTGGATCAAAGCGGCGTTTGGAGAAGTCAGGCTCGGGAATTGATAAATAAAGGCGACACTTCCTGCCGGGCTCGCCTGGAAGATCGTGCCGCCCAGGCCGGAATTGGAACTAAAAGCCGTCGTGCCATAGTAGTTGCCATCTTGCCCCAAAAGCAAACCCGCGGTTGGTGAATTCCCTCCCGTCGAACCGGAGAATAAGTATAAGAAAGTAAAGTCATGAGGCGCCTGTGGCTCCCGTCCGTAAATGCCACCGGCTCCTTCGGTGAGGGCGCCGTGAAGATCGCCATCGGAACCCACGATGAGCGCCCCTACCAGGTGATAAATGCGTCCGAAGGGGAATCCAGGCGAAACGGTGTCGCCCTCCAGCGAGGTTCGGAATATACCCTTCGGGCAAACGTAGAAAAGTCCCCCTTTATAGAAAAGTAGGCTGTCTTTTGGGGCAGAGTCACTCTCCGGGTCGAAATGATGGATGATCGTTAGCTGGCCGCCTGAGCTCATTTGGAACACGGTGCCAGTGCGAGACTTCGTGACCGAAGCCTGCTTGGTAGTTGTCCCGTAGAAACTACCGTTAGGCGCCTGGATTAGTCCTCCAACAGGGACCGCTCCGTCATTCGGCACGGTTCCATCAGCAAAGCTATGCAAGATGGTTAGTTGCGCGTTGCTGAGGTGGATGGCAACCCAACAAGTCAGCCCGAAAGCTGCGGCCAAAGTCAGATTATTTAACAAAATCCGCCGTGCGTGCCCACGAATCCGCGCATCCGACACGATCTCGCTGGAGCTGCAACAAGGCGTTTTCATTTCACTGTTGCCGCCCGGCCGGATTCGAGGACGAGGACGACGACGAGAACGAAGCGCCCATCTCCTCTGCGGGTCCCGTTGTTCCACGCCGGCGGACTAGCACGGTTGCGATGAGACCGAGGACGGCGGCGGCCGACATCCAGAGACCAGGCGTTGCCTGGTTCCCGGTCGCTTTAATGAGAGACTCACAGATGGCCGGGGTAAAACCACCGAATAAGGCCGTCGCCAAACTATAAGCTAAAGAGAAACCGGCAGTGCGTACCTCTTCCGGCATGATCTCGGTCAAAGTAACCACCATGGCCCCGTTGTAGCTGGCGTATAGAAACGAAAGCCACAGTTCAACGATTAGAAGGCGGGTGAAGGATGGCTCAGCTATTAACCAGAGCATGGCTGGATAGGCGGTTAGCAACGTCACTATCGTGGCGCCCGCCAAAATCGGGATCCGGCCGATCCGGTCCGACAGAGCTCCCATAATCGGCAACAAGATAAAATTTGAGAGGCCGACGCACAGGGTGACCGTGAGGTACGCCGTGGGGGCAAGGTGCAACTCGTGTTTACCGAACGTGGGTGTGTAGGCGGTGATCAGGTAGAAGGACACCGTGGTCATTGTGACCAGCATCACGCCGATTAGAACAATGCCCCAATTCCGCACCAGCGTTTTCCAGATCTCGCCCGCACTAGGACGATGTTTGCGAGCTCGGAATGCTTCGGTTTCGGGCAAAAACCGCCGGAGGACAAAAAGGACAGGGATGATCAGACACCCAATCATAAAAGGAATACGCCAACCCCATTGATCCAGCGCCTCAGCTGGTAACAACGCTCCTAAGATGACGCCCAGAAGGGCGGTGAACATCACGGCGGCTTGTTGGCTAGCCGATTGCCAGCTCACATAAAATCCTTTATGTCCGGGAGTCGCCAGCTCCGCTAAGTAAACCGAAACACCGCCAAGTTCGACCCCCGCGGAAAAGCCTTGCAATAACCGGCTACACAAGATCAACAAAGGTGCGGCCAGGCCGATCACGGCAAACCCGGGCAGGAAAGCTAAACCAAACGTTCCGACCGACATCAGCGCCAGAGTCAAAATAAGACCGGCGCGCCGGCCGTGGCGATCGATGTATGCTCCCAAAACGATGGCGCCGATCGGCCTCATCAGAAAACCGGCGCCGAACGTCATCAGTGACAACATCAACGAAGCAAAATGGTCGCCGCTCGGAAAGAATGCTTCTCCAATGGAGCCGGCGAAATAGCCGAACACCATGAAGTCGTACATCTCCAAGAAGTTCCCACTCGAAACTTGGATGACGTTGAGAATCTGAGATTTTCGGGACGGGGCGGGGGAGGACATCGCTGCGCGAATTCTAAATAGCAAATAGCAGATAGCAAATTGAGGCAAGGGCGAAACCGCGAAACGGCGAATGGGCGCACCGGCGAATGGGCGAAGGGGCGAAAGGGCGATACAGCGAGGAGTCGAGCTAGCATTGGTGGGGCGAGGCTCCCGAAAGGCCTCACCGGGTTTTGTGGAACGATTGGTATTCGAGTGACAAAGGAAGGTCGTACACCCTATGCGCGCCGAGCCGTACCCAGCGCTGGACTACGGCTCGGCGCGCTTACTGGCCTGGCCCATCCGAGTCAACTGGTATCCGTTCATTTTCCCTGGTTGAATGTTGCGGCCTCCCGGGAGCCTCGCCCCACCAATATCGGGGCCGGCCTATCATCCCATTCGCCCTTTCGCCGGTGCGCCCATTCGCCGTTTCGCCTATTTCGCGGCGCTTGATCGCCGCGACATCATCCCTTTAATTGACCGCTTTGCGACATGGAGACCGAAACAGGGAGCAGTCAGGCAAGTGCGGCCTTACCTAGAACCGAGAATAAAACGATTTTCGCGATTCTCGTTGCCGCTAGCTTTTCGCATCTGCTTAACGACACGATCCAATCACTTATCCCTGCTATTTATCCTGTTCTGAAGGACACCTTTGATCTGAATTTCGCTCAGATCGGTCTGATCACTCTTACGTTTCAGATCACTGCCTCCATGCTGCAGCCGGTCGTGGGTCTGTACACAGATCATCGGCCGCAGCCATTCTCGCTCACGATTGGAATGGGGTTCAGTCTAATCGGCCTGATTTGTCTCTCCGCGGCCAGCAGTTATTGGATGATTCTTGGAGCGGCTGCCTTGGTAGGACTAGGCTCATCCGTATTTCATCCCGAAGCGTCGCGCCTTGCCCGAATGGCCTCCGGCGGTCGTTACGGTCTCGCTCAGTCCTTGTTTCAAGTTGGGGGTAACACTGGGTCATCACTGGGCCCGCTTTTGGCCGCTGTGGTCGTAGGTATCCGAGGTCAAGGTAAGATTGCCTGGTTTTCGGTGCTTGCGCTTCTTGCCATCTTCATTTTGTTCAATGCCGGGCGCTGGTATCAAAGCAACCTTCTCCGTCTTAAAAGCGTGAGCCGGCGACTGGCTGACGGCGTGCATCTGTCTCGCCTAACCATCCTTTCCTCGCTGGCCATCTTGGTAGCACTGATTTTCTCCAAGTTTTTTTATCTGGCCAGTATCACCAGCTATTACACGTTCTATTTGATCGATCGTTTCCATCTCACGATCCAGCAGGCCCAATTGATGTTGTTCCTATTTACATTTTCGGTCGCTGCTGGAACGATCGTCGGCGGTCCGGTTGGAGACCGTATCGGACGAAAATGGGTGATCTGGGTGTCGATTCTGGGGGTAGCCCCGTTTACCTTGCTGTTGCCCCGTGCCAACTTACCGATGACCGCGGTTCTCAGCGTCATCATCGGCTTTATCCTTTCGTCAGCCTTTTCTGCGATTCTGGTCTATGCTCAAGAATTGATGCCGGGAAAAGTGGGCCTGGTTTCCGGTCTCTTCTTCGGTTTCGCTTTCGGACTGGGCGGAATCGGATCGGCGGTGCTCGGCCAGCTCATCGATCTCACCAACATTCGATTCGTATTCCAGCTCTGCGCTTTCTTGCCTCTGATAGGACTGTTGACCGTTTTCTTGCCGAATATTGAGCGAAAGCGCCCGGCTTAGCATCCAGTCGTTCTCTGGGTGTTATCAGCGGGGTCGTCGGAGCTCGCCAGGTCCGGAATAGGAGATCAACAAGGTGTCCGAACGACTTTGTCCGGAGAGAGGGCTCCATTGCTTCCTGATCCATATAGAAACCAGCACTGAATAAAATATTCAGACCTTCGATAACAGAGCGCACATTCTTACGATCATAATGCTCGCTTTGCCGTCCCGGAAGAACTAGGTTTCTGGTTTGGCTTATCGTCCCTTTGTATCAGGGAATCGGGTGCCAATTTCATAGGCGGCAGCCTGCCCTGCTCCCCGTTTCAGTAGCAAAAGGATTTCTGTTCTTCTGTCCTGGCTGAATTCGAATCGATGCCACTTCCGACTGTATGAGAGAGATCACTTCAGGTAGTACCACGAGAACGATCGATGTCTTGGTTGTTGCCGCCTCGGATGTACAAACAGAAAGTGCCATCACCGAACAAGTGCTTCGTTCGGTCGCCGCGGAGTTCGCTCTCCCGGTCCGCGTCTCTTACTCCAATCCATTCCGGGGGTCCAAGGAGGACGCTGCCGTCGGACCTGCAGATCTTCAGGATGAATCAACTCCGGTCGTTCTGCCTCTCTTTTGGGACGATCCGACGTCAGCAAGAGATGAGTTGGCGGAACCGGATCTAACCCAATATGACCTCATCATTTGGCTAGTGTGGTCGAGATTTTCATCCGTCCCGGTCGAGAAACAAATCTTGCCGAACGGCAGTCGCGCTGGGTTCGCAACGAATGGCGAAATCGATCCCGTCCTGGGTCAGGCGCACCGAATTTTTGACCCCAAGAAGTTACGCGTTTACCGAAATCGTGCGACTCCCGATTCGCTGCTCGAACCGAAAGAAGCACGAGAAGAGATGTGCCGGCAGTGGGACACGGTACAGGATTTCTTCGCCAGATGGGAGAATGAGGACGAAATACAGTTTCGCGAGCGGTGCTATGGATTTCTAGGCTTGGAGGAATTCGCGAATTCGTTCCGACAGCATTTTCGCAATTTTCTGGTCCAGCGGTTAGACGACGGAGTTGCCCCGAATAAACCGCCATTGCAAAACCGGCTTCGGCGCTCGAACCCTTTTCGAGGGCTGGACTTTTTTGATTTCGAACACGCTTCCTTTTACTACGGGAGAACAAAAGCCATCGGGGAAGTGCTCGCTGCTTTAAAGAAGCAGGCGAAGGCAAAAAAATCTTTCGTGCTGGTGCTTGGTCCCAGCGGTTCGGGAAAGAGTTCCTTACTTCGGGCGGGCGTTCTTCCCCTGTTGACTCAGGGAGGTACTCCCGTAGGCCACGGCCCGTGGCGCCGGCTGATCATCCGGCCTGGCATAGGGGATCCTATCGATACACTGACCGCTGCTCTATCAGCGAAATTTGCTCTTCCAGAGCTTCCTGATCCCGCGGCGCCAGACGATTCGTTGAGTCTGGCGTCCCGATTGAGAAAAGACCCGGAAAAAGCGGCTTCTCGGATAGCAGAGGTGTTGGGAAAGTCGAAGCTGCGGCTGGCGCTCGTTGTGGATCAACTGGAGGATTTGTTCATCGGGGTTTCGCCGGTGCTGCAGCAGAAATTTATCGCCGCGCTGTCGGCGTTAGCTCATTCTGAGGGAGTCTATGTTATCGCTGCATTGCGCACCGAATTTTACGCGCATTACCAGCGGTTCCCTGAATTGGCAAACCTGACTTCCGGTGGCGGAATGTATGAACTTCCAATGCCGGCAGAGCACGAGATCGCCAACCTGATCCGGTTGCCCGCAGAGGCTGCAGGTCTGCATTTCGAACGGGACTCTAAAACAGGTCGGGGCGTGGACGAGTCCTTGCTCAATGGAGCGTTGAACAGCGCCGATCGGCTACCTTTGCTGGAGTACGTACTTTCAAGATTATACGATAAACAGCTCGAACGAAAAGACGGGGTGGTGCTTTGGTCTGATTATACGCAATTGGGCGAATTCAAGAATGCGTTAGCGCAACATGGAGAGTTCGTCTACTTAACGTTGAATCCCGATGAACGGCAGGTTTTTAAGCTCCTGATTCGCCAATTGCTGGCGCCTGGCGCCGCCAAGGAAAACGTCTTACGTCGGCGGCCGGTTCCCTACCACGATCTCGTTTCATCGCCCCAGTTTAATGATCGCCAGAGCGCTGCGGCCAGAGCGGTAATTGATCGTCTGACTAACGAGGGACTGTTGAACGCCGATACTGATTCAAAACACTGCCGATTAATCAGTCTCCCCCAGGACGCGTTGCTTAAAAGCTGGCCAAGGCTATCGCGGTTGTTGTCTGAAGACCAACAGTTTTTTAGGATGCGCGATCGGCTGGATGAAAGCCTAAGGCTTTGGCTCAGTCGAGGGAAGCACGGTCATCACTTGCTCTACGACCGAGTCGCCTTGGCCGAAGCGGCGACATTGGTCAGAGATTTCGGCGCGGAACTAAGCAAAAATCAGTTAGACTACATTCGTAGGAGCCTCGCCAAGCAAAAGCGACACGGTGGGACGCGAATTTATCTCGGGCTGGCAGCGCTGGTCGTTTTTGGCCTTTTTGCGGCAATCCTGGCTGCCCAACGATTCAACTCGGCCAATCCCGGCAATCAAGCCAAGCTAGAAGTCCAAGCGGCTCAACCGAATAAGCATCTTGGTAGCGAAGACACGACCGCACTGGAAGCACGGCTAAAGGAGGCAGAAGAGAAGGTACAATTGGCCCAACAGAATGCGGAACTCGCCAATCAAGAGCGCGCTGCTTTGGAAACGGAACTGAAGACGGCAGGGGACCAGTTGAAGCAACTGCAAGACGCCGAGTTGAGTGATAGCAACGGGAAGGCACTGCAAGCTCAACTGAAGGAAACAGAGGAAAAGCTGAAGCAGGCCCACGCAAATTTTGAAGATACATCCAGTCAGCTTACCGCCTTACAGGTCCAACTGAAGCAGGAGCAAGACAAAGAGCAAAAAGCCCAAGCAAATGCCGATTCGTTAACGAGTGAACGGAACGCCCTGCAAAACCAACTCAAGGCAACCCAGGGAAAGCTTGAGCAAGCCCAGACAAATTCGGGCGATACCGCCGGCCAGCTTAGCGCTTTGCAGGCACAACTGAAGCAAGAGCAAGACAAAGAGCAAAAAAACCAGGCTAATGCCGATTCGTTAACCAGTGAGCGGAACGCCTTGCAAAACCAACTCAAGGCGACCCAGGGAAAGCTTGAGCAAGCCCAGACAAATTCGGGCGATGCTGCCGGCCAGCTTAGCGCTTTGCAGGCACAACTGAAGCAAGAGCAAGACAAAGAACAAAAAGCCCAGGCAAATGCCGATTCGTTAACCAGTGAGCGGAACGCCTTGCAAAACCAACTCAAGGCGACCCAGGGAAAGCTTGAGCAAGCCCAGACAAATTCGGGCGATGCTGCCGGCCAGCTTAGCGCTTTGCAGGCACAACTGAAGCAAGAGCAAGACAAAGAACAAAAAGCACAGGCAAACGCTGATTCGTTAACTAGTGAACGGATCGCTTTGCAAAACCAACTCGAGGCAACCGAAGAAAAGGCGAAGCTAGCCCAGGCTGATTCGGGGGATGCAGCCGGCCAGCTTAGTGCTTTGCAGGCGCAACTGAAGCAGGAGCAAGACAAAGAGCTGAAAGCGTACGTAAACTTGAATTCTTTGACGAGCGAGAGAGACGCTCTCCAAAATCAGCTGGACCAAGCCGAAGCCCGAGCTTTGCTCGCACAGCAGAACGCCGACCTTGTTAACAGCCGGCGGAGCGAGGTGGAGACCGAGCTCGAGCAGGCAAACGAGAAGTTGAAGCAAGCCCAGGCAAATTCTGGTGATGCAGCCAGCCAGCTTAGCGCCTCGCAGGCGGAACTGAAACAGGAACAAGTCAAGGAGCAAAAAGCCCAGGCAAACGCTAATTCGTTAACTAGTGAACGGAACGCCCTGCAAAACCAACTTAAGGCTACCGAAGAAAAGCTGAAATTAGCCCATGCGAATTCGGGTGACGCAGCCGGCCAGCTTAGCGCTTTGCAGGCACAATTGAAGCAGGAGCAGGACAAAGAACAAAAAGCACAGGCAAACGCTGATTCGTTAACTAGTGAACGGATCGCTTTGCAAAACCAACTCGAGGCAACCGAAGAAAAGGCGAAGCTAGCCCAGGCTAATTCGGGGGATGCAGCCGGCCAGCTTAGCGCTTTGCAGGCGCAATTGAAACAGGAGCAGGAGAAGGGAAAGAAAGCGCAGGCAAATGCGGATTCTTTGACAAGCGAGCGGAACGCCCTGCAAAGCCAACTTAAGCAAGCCGAAGCTAAAGCATCGTTAGCACAACAGAACGCTGATCTTTTTAGCAGGCAGCGCAACACGGTAGAGACCCAGCTTAAGGAGGCGCAAGAGAAGCTGACGCAAGCCCAGGATGATTCTGACGCTACGGCTAACCAGTTTAGCGCTTTACAGGCGCAACTAAAACAGGAGCAGGACAAAGAGCAGAAAGCTCAGGCGAACGCCGATTCTTTGACGAGCGAGCGGACCGCCCTGCAAAGCCAACTCAGGCAAGCGGAAGCCAAAGCAGTGTTAGCACAACAGAGCGTTGACCTTGTTAACAGCCAGCGCAGCGCGCTTGAGACGCAGCTTAAAGAGGGAGAAGAGAAGTTCAAGCAAGCCCAGGTGAATTCTGGCGATACCTCTGGTGAGCTTAGCGCTTTGCGGGCGCAACTAAAACAAGAGCAGGACAAACTAAAACAAGAGCAGGACAAAGAGCAGAAAGCTCAGGCGAATTTGGATTCATTGACTAGCGAACGAAACGCCCTGCAAAGCCAGCTCAAGCAAGCGGAAACCAAGGCGCTGCTAGCGCAACAGAATGCCAATCTCGCAAACAGCCAGCGGAGTGCGCTGGAGGCCCAGTTCAAGGATGCCCAGGAGAGGCTGAAGCAGGCCAACGCGAGTTCTGGCGATACAGCTGGCCAGCTCAGGGCTTTGCAAGCTCGGCTGTACTCGTCGCAACAGGCCTCTCCGACGCTATCGCCGTCCACTAGCTCATCCGACACGGCAAATCCTCCAGAGTCGCCATCCAGTCGAAATGGCGAAGCCTCCGGGAATGCGGAGCCGTTGAAAGAGTTTGTTCTGGGGTATCTGCGAACGGTGGCAAGCGATGATACATCAGTGCAGCGAGGATATTTTGCGGATCGGGTCAGTTTTTACGGAAGAGGCGTTCTTGATACAGCGAGTCTCGAGGCCTCCACGGAGGAGTACCATCGTGAGTGGCCCATCCGAGAATGGACGCCTCGGGGAGAAGCTACCGTAGAGCGTTCTAGCCACCGAGGTCGATTTATTGTCCATCAACCGTTCCGCTGGGTAGTCTCTGACGGCTCCCGGCACGCCCAGGGGAACGCAACGCTCTACCTTCTGATCCAGCAAGATTCTCAGGGCGAGCTCAGGATCATGAACGTCCATCAACTCGACCGCTAACCGATTTGCCGCTAAGGCCCCCAAGAAAGGGAAAAGGGAAAAGAGAAAAAAGGCGGCCCGAAAGGGCCGCCTTAATTTTTTGATTCGAACACGCTTAGGGATGCTAGCCGCCTACTGGTGGCCGCCCCACTTCTTGCCGCCCCACTTCTTGCCGCCCCACTTTTTCGTCTCAGCGCCTCCCCATTTACCGTGATGGGTCTCCACGCATGGAACAACTTCGGGGCGAACCAAGCGGCCGTCATCGAGAACGGCTGCGTATAGCTTTTGGTGGTCACCCCCAACTACGCCAGTCATTTCGACCAGGTAATAAGGGGTCGGTCCCTCGACGCGCTCCACATGGGTCGGATGCACCCATGCGGCGTTATAGAAACCTCCAGGAGTTTTCGAACCCAGGTTGGTTAAGGAATTTGGATAGTTGGAAACACCGGACGGCTTGTCAAACTCTAGCAGACCGCCAGCCCAACCCACCGCAGCCACTTCTGCCGACCCTGGATTAACCGTGGTCAACTTGCTGTAGGCCACGTCCGGATCGATCAGAGCACTAGGTTTCGGGGTGATTCCTCCAGGAACCTCTAGCGAATAACATTGGGTACCACTGTCGCTCCGGACCGCGAATGTTACCGCAAAGGCCTTGGAGGTGAACAGGGAAGCAGCAACCAGAATTGCGCCAAAACAGAATGTGGATGCCTTCATTGAGTAGAAGAGTGTATCATTGTTGATCTCAGATTGGAAGCCTGTTGAACCAATCAAATGAGCAAGTTACGAGGGAAAATTGAAGCGTTGCTGACATGTAACGCGCATTTCGCGGTTCACGGTTCGCTGTTTTCCGTTCGCGGTCCGCGTGGAAAGACGTGAACCACGCCACGATCGGAATTGTCAATGACCGCGACGCGTTTGTGCAGATACTAAAAGCGTAGATTGCGAACAGTGAACTGTGCACCGTGAACTCCAAGCCGTGCGTCTAGCAATCGAAGAACTGATTCAAAAATGGCTCGCGGAAAATCCAAATGAGCGTTTGCCCGGCGCTGGGCAGCCACTTGATTTGGATGAATACTTTCGCTGGCCTGAAGATCTGCGTTTGGCCTATTCGCTCCTCAGAAACTCAGGACATGTACCTGAGGAAGTCGAACTTTTGCGCGAGATCGGTCGGTTAAAGCAGCGCCTGGCGGAATCAAACGACGAGTTGAGCAGAAAAGAATTGCGCACCCGTATCCAGGAACAGGAGGTAGCGCTCAACATCAAGCTCGAACGTCACCGGAAGAGGTAGTGTTTGCGAATGGGCGAGTGGGCGAAACGGCGAAGGGGCGACACGCGTGGAGCGCTGCCTCGCTTGCGAGGCCGATCGTAAGCAAGGCGAGATCGTGAAGCGCAAACCCACCGCCTACAAGTGCCCTGTGCAAGGACAGGGAACCCGCTCTGAGTGGATAACAACCGCCGGCGAATTCAGGGATGCCTGCGTTTAGCACGACAAGGCGCAGACAGATAACAGGCGGACCGCGCGACCACCCTTGCTACCATCGGCCTCGCAAGCGAGGCAGCGCTCCACGGATCGCTTTCCGCATCGCCCCTTCGCCCAATCGCCGTTTCGCCCATTCGTTCGCTCGCTCGCCGATTCGCCTCACAGTTGCGTCTCCGGGCAAGGAATGCGATTGCGAATGCTTACGCCATGATGGCTCTTTCCCAAGTCGGATCTCGTTTGCCACTCAGAGTTCTAGTTCCAGTGATCGTCTCTTGCGCTCTCTTTATGGAGAACCTGGATGCGACGGTCCTATCGACAGCCTTACCGGCCATCGCCGGCGATCTCCATCAGAGTCCAATTCAACTTAAGTTAGCGCTCACTTCCTACCTGCTGACACTCGGAGTGTTTATTCCGGCTTCCGGTTGGGTGGCGGACCGCTGGGGGGCACGCCTGATCTTTCGTTGGGCCATCCTTATATTCGCTCTGGGTTCAGCGCTCTGTGGTCTGGCCAATTCCATCCAATTCTTGGTAGCGGCTAGAGCGTTACAAGGCATCGGCGGAGCGATGATGGTGCCGGTCGGACGGTTGGTTATCTTGCGGAGCGTCTCCCGAGCCGACATGGTGAACGCCCTAGCTTGGCTCACGATCCCGGCGCTGATCGGGCCAGTGCTGGGACCGCCATTAGGTGGATTTATTACTACCTTTTATACTTGGCGCTGGATCTTCTGGATCAACCTCCCCATCGCAGGTCTGGGCTTGATCCTAGCCACACTCTTTATCCCAAATTTCCAGTCAGAAAATTCACAACGCTTTGATTTCGTTGGTTTTGTGTTGTCGGGACTTGCGCTTTCCACTTTGGTGGCCGGATCCAGTGCGGCCGACACCCCGGCTATCCCGGCCCAGTTTACCGTCGTTTTGTTCGTCGTCGGGATTACTTGCGCTGTTCTTTACTATCTACACGCGAGACGCGCCCCTAACCCGATTCTGGACCTAAAGTTGTTCCGGTTGCCGACCTTTCGAGCGGGCGTTGGCGGCGGCTCGCTTTTTCGGATCGGTATTGGCTCGATGCCGCTTTTGTTACCGTTGTTGTTTCAATTGGGATTTGGCTTCAGTCCGCTGAGTTCGGGACTCATGACCTTCGTGGCGGCAATCGGCGCGATGGGCATGAAAACCGCCGCCGGCTGGATTCTGCGAAAATTTGGGTTTCGCGTTACCTTAACCGTCAACGCCTTTATCTGCGCCCTCACCCTGCTTGCGCCTGCATTTTTTAGTCAAGCCACCCCGATCCTGCTGATGTCGTGTATTCTATTCGTCGGCGGCTTCTTCCGATCGCTACAGTTCACCTGCATCAACGCGTTGACCTTTGCTGAAGTTGAGCAGCCTGAAATGAGCCAGGCCACGAGCCTGTCGAGTGTCGCTCAACAACTTTCTTTAAGCTTAGGAATCACGGTCGGTGCGGCGGCTTTGCAGTTAACGCTCAACGCCCACGGTCAACAACAGCTTACCATCCCGGATTTCTGGCCGGCGTTTGTTGCGGTCAGCCTGATCGCTGGCATTTCATTGTTCTCTTTCCTAAAACTCTCGAGCGACGCTGGCGAAGAGGTTGCCGGCCGGAAACGGGTGTCGTCGGTACAGGTCAATATTAATAGCGTACGAGGGTCGAGAGGGTGAGGGGAGATCGTGAAAGGTGATTTGTGATTGGTGATTGGTTGGCTCCCGCCTTCTCCGTCATATAAGTCCCATTAGTCTTATAGGTCCCATTCGCGCCACCCCGCTTGATACCTCGCTGCCCAGCGCGCCCACTAATCACCAATCACAAATCACCAATCACGTCTCACAGTTTCCAGCCGTTACAGCTGGAAACTCCCCGCCAGCAACTCATACGACCGCACTCTCGCAGCGTGACTATGCGCTACCGTCATCACCATCAGTTCATCGGCTTGGCAGCGGCCGGCGAGCGTCATTAGGCGAGTTTTGAGTTCTGCGGGTGTACCGGCCATGAAATGAGCGCGAGCGACCTGAGCGAGGCGTTGCTCCAAATCGTTGTAGTGATAGTTCTGTGCATCTTCCGGACTTGGGAAAGGAGCGGGTTTACCGCTGCGGAGGCGGACCCAAGCCAGCTCAAGCGAGGAAGCAAGCCGGTTCGCAGCGTCCGCCGATTCGGCACAGATCGCCGACAGAGCCAGGATCACCCGAGGTCGATCCAGCCAAGCACTTGCTTTGAAAGTCTTCCGGTAGACTCGAGTCGCAAATTCGGCCAAGTCCGGGTTGATATGGTGTGCAAAAGCAAATCCGACCCCCAAGTCCGCGGCAATCTGGGCGCCGTCTTCCGTCGATCCAAGCATCCAGATCGGAGGAGAAGGGACATCCCGAGGGATTGCCTCGATCGAATCATCGGTGTCCGGAGCGCGTAAATAATGGATCAGCTCTGCGAGCTGTTCCGAGAAATCATCGACCATCAACCGCTCTCTCGAACGCCGCAACGCTAGCGCTGTGGCCTGGCTCGAACCGGGCGCTCGTCCAAGTCCAAGATCAATCCGCCCGGGATGTAACGCTTCCAGAACCCGGAATTCTTCCGCTACTCGCAAAGGAGCATGGTTCGGTAACATAATCCCACCGGCGCCGACCCGGATCCGATTGGTCACCGAGGCGACGTGGCCGATCATAATCTGCGGCGCTGTGCTGGCCACGCTCGGAATGCTGTGATGTTCAGCCAGCCAATAGCGCACGTACCCGAGCCGATCAGCGGCCTTGGCCAGATCCAAGGTATTAATAAGCGCTTCAGAATCTTTCGACCCGGCAGCGATCGGAGAAAGATCGAGAACCGAAAGCGGGAAAACCATTTACTAGCCCTCCGGCAGGTGGCGGGGGACGTCAAGGGCGGGGACAGAGATGTGAAGGGTGATTGGTGATTGGTGATTGGTGATTAGTGATCGGTAGAATGGCCAGACCTTCGGCCTCGCTGCCCATTGGGCCCTAGGCTTGGCGAAGCAGAAGCGAAGCAGCGTTCCACGGCTTCACCACTAATTACCAATCACCAATCACTAATCACCACCTCCTAGCTCCTATCGCTTGAACTCCTGTTTCGAATTTGTCATTAGCGAACGATGCGCTTCGCTGCTAAGACACGCTATGCGCAAAGTACTACGATCTGCTCAAGGCCCGCAGGAGATCCCGCCGCAAGACAAATCAGTTTGGATCTGTATGTGTGGGTTATCGAAAAATCAGCCGTTCTGCGACGGCTCTCATAAACAGACGCGGGAAGAGGCCGAGGGTAAGACGTACGAATACGACGCGGAAGGTCATCGCTCGGAGGTTTAGCCGCCGTCTATTCTAGCAAATGCAGCTAACTAAACGGGGAACCAAACGGCTGGCCACGGCGCGCCAACCGATACTCAAACGCCTCGACACTTCATTGTCGGCATTGTCGGCGCTCGCTGCCCTAAGGTTGGCGGCGTTGTTGGCAGTGACGGCGTTGCCGGCGTTATTCGTGGGTTGTGCGAGTGGTCCAAGCGGCTCCCGTCTGGGTGCGCCAAAAGGAGGCTTTACCACAGTCATGATCGACCCCGGACACGGAGGTAAAGATAACGGTGGCACCAGTGGGCGCTTAACTCCGTTCCAAAGAGAAAAGGATCTCACTCTCGATACAGCGAAACGCGTTCGCGACGAATTGAAGCGCGCCGGTCTGCGCACCTTAATGACTCGGGAGGATGATCATTTTGTGGAGTTGGACAATCGGGTCGCCATGGGTAATCAACTGGGCGCTGGCGCAATCTTGGTAAGTATCCACTATAACGCGACCGGCAGCAGGGAACCGAATGGAGTGCAGACCTATTTCTGGCACGCCAATAGTCACGGACTCGCCATGCGTATCCAGGGGGCTGTGGTCAGCAGCACTGGGGAGGCTGACAGTGGAATCATTCGTCGCCGGCTTCGGATGACCCGGAACCCGGAAATTCCTTGTGTGCTAGTAGAATGCGCCTTTCTGACGAACCCGGCCGACAACGCAAAAGTCGCCCAGGATAGTTACCGGGAATTGATCGCGAACGGCATCGCGAATGGAATCCTGCAACAGTACCGCCTCGGAGACGAAGGCATTACTCCCGTGCCCGAAATCTGGGCGCCACTTTCAAAAGAGTCGGATCGATACGTACCGTCGAGGAAGCATAAGAAGCGCGTGAAGCACACGAGCCATTCGGGGTAGGGTTGCGAAACGGCGTGTGGGCGTATCGGCGAATGGGCGAAAGGGCGAAGGGGTAGCCACCGGTGGAGCGCTGCCTCGCTTGCGAGGCCGACTGCACAATGGTGGGGCGAGGCTCCGGATCTTCCTTAAATCGATGCCAAGGCGGCTGGCCTGCTCTAAATCTATGGCGGACGACCCCGAAAGGTCGCCGAGCCGCGGCCCAGCGTGTGCCCAGGTCTATGGCTGACCAGAATCGCAAACTTGTAGGAGCTTCGTCCGCTGGATCACAGCGACACCGTGGACGCGGCTCGGCAGCGCATCGGCCCTAAACACACCCTAGCACAGGCAAAGAGGTCAAACATCCGAATCAATATGTGTTTTGGGATGGTTTCCATCCAACCACCCGGGTGCACAAGTTAGCGGCTAAAACCTTTAAAAAAGGTGCAGCCTCTCTGGATGTAATGCAGATCGGAGCTAACCCATAGCGCCGAGAGTCGGAGTGAGAGGTGAGAAGTGATTGGTGATTAGTGGAGCGCTGCCTCGCTTGCGAGGCCGTGGTGAACGGAGCGTTATCGGCAAGTCGTGCCCCTTACTTGCCGCGCTCTATCGTTCTCAGTGAGAAAGTGTCAGCGATTCGGTGGTCGTGCGGATCGGCGTTGTCGGCGCTCACGGCGATACCGGCGATGTCGGCGTTGCGGGGGTTGCCGGAGTTCCCCGGGCCAATTTCTCAATCAAGACATTGACGATCAGACGGGCCGCTAGTCCGAACCCGCTTCGAGCGGTGTTGATGGTTAAATCGTAATTGGTCGGATCTTCCGTATCAGCTTCGAAATAGGTGCGAACATAGCGGCGGCGGCGTTCATCAGTTTCCCGGACTAGTCGCTCCGCTTTGTCCTGAGGGAGCTGATGATAGTCCGCGAAATTTCGGACCCGGTCGGGAAGGGGAGCAACTAAACGGACGTGCAAGACATGAGGAAGCTGCGCCGTGATCGCGCTGGAGCCGCGCCCAACCAAAATTACATTTCCTTGCGCCGCCAGCCGGCGGATCGTGTCAACCGTATGCTGCCGCAGCAGCCAATAAGAGGGATGTAGCCCCAGAACGGACTCCAATGCGTCCGTCAATGGGAGCTTAGCGTCTTCCGCTATATAACGTTCCATGCTGGTCGACAGCTGATGTTCTTGCAGGATGCGTAGCGCCAGATTCCGATCGAAGACCGTCCAAGCACGAGGAGGGTCACCCTGGTAATCCAGGTTCAAATGTTCGGCAACCAGATTAGCGACCGTTAAAGCCCCTGCGCCGCTTTGCCGCGACAGGGTGATAGCTGGTTTTGGTCGTATTTCCGGTTTCTCGACGGGCGAAAACTGTGCACCCAGATAGCGCGCGAAGACGTCGGCTGACTTTCTGCTCATAGCCTAGTACCTCAGATGTTTGGGGGAACGAAGTTCCGGAGAAGCGTACACCCATTTCGGAACGCCGACAACGCCGTGATCGCCGCCAACGCCGACATTTGGTGGGGCGAGGCTCCCGCATACCGGAGGTGTCACGCAACGCTCAAGACGACTTGTTCCTTTTGGCGTGCCGTCCCCTAACGGCTGCCGAGCCGCGTTCTGTAGTGTGCCACTGCCCAGTGCGCTTTCCCGTGCTTGGGTTAATCGTGTAAGGAACACGAAGGTGCCGAGCGCGTCCTCCTCGGTGCAATGATACGCAGCCCCGACGGCTCGGCAGCCTTCTGGCATAGCGCAGAGAAAAGGTGGAGCACATCAAATGCGCCGTTGGCGTCTGTCGGTATTACCGGAGCCCGCCTCCGCCAAGCCTACGGCGCGGCAGGCCCTCGCCCCACCAATGCTGACCGGCGTTACCGGCGTTACCGGCGCTGACGGCGTTGCACAGCGGGTCCTAAGGCACTACGTTTTCCGGACCGGCGCTCCGGTCGCGTTGCTGGGAACAAGTCGATGGAAACGAACGCAGCTAAGGATGCCGGCAGGAACGACGTATGCGGTTTCCAGACCGGTCTACAGCGGGTCAATTGTTAGCTCAAAAACTCGCCGGTTACGCTAATAATCCGGACGTTGTGGTTTTAGCATTACCCCGGGGAGGGGTGCCGGTGGGCTTCGAGGTTGCCAAGTCCCTAAATGTTCCGCTGGATATTATCGTGGTTCGCAAACTAGGGGTGCCTGATCACGAAGAGTTAGCCATGGGAGCAATTGCAAGCGGCGATGTGCGCGTGCTGAACCATGACACCATCGATTGGTTACAGATCCCGCAATGGATCATTGATCGAGTAACTGAATCAGAAAAAATAGAATTGGATCGCCGTGAAAAGACCTACCGAGGAAGCATTCCGCCACTCGATCTGGCGGAGAAAATTGTCATTCTGGTCGATGACGGCGTTGCAACCGGCTCCACTATGCGTGCCGCCGTGGCAGTGGTGCGTTCACGGAATCCACGACGCGTGGTGATTGCTGTCCCTACCGCGCCGGTTTCAACCGCTGAAGAACTCAGAAATGTGGCGGATGACTTCGTTACTATAATTGCCACAGATGCCTTCGTCGGGGTAGGGCAATGGTATGAAAATTTTCGCCAGGTATCCGACGAAGTAACCCGTGAACTGTACGAACGCGCCAGATGTCGGCAGCTGCCGACCACGCAACCGTGAATCCACGGACAAAGATAAATTATCCGCAGATTAACGCAGATTACGCAGATTTCGCTCTGGGCTTAGTTCACGCTGCAGACCAATGGAAACCGCTGAGCTACGCACAGGTCTCTAGCACCCTGATGTAATCGGCCTTTGAAACGTAATCTGCGTAATCTGCGTAATCTGCGGATATTATCTTCAGTTTGAACGTCAGCGAAGCCCAAGAGTCACGTCATGATTCCAGAACCGTGTGTAGAACCCAGAAAAGCACTTTTGCTAGTTTATCGGCGAATTGACTTTGTGGGTAGATCTCAGGGCAGGAGTTTCAGACATTCGCTCTCGGATGTCGAAGTTGAAGATGCCATCGAATCATTTCGGCATTTTCCGGAATTAGTTACGGAACTGACTCACGGGTTGGTGGTTATCGAATGCGACATGGTGTCGGTGGAACGAAGCCTCGTCACTTTGACGGCGATCGGGCCTGATCAATACTGGCCGTCGCCAGACGACACGCGTCCGGAGCTCGACTCGTTTGCTCCGCGTGATCGTTACGATTCCGTCTTTGTTCTTTGGCCGCAGACCGACTTTTCAGCAGGACTCTCAATTCCCTCGGCTGGCTGGGGATTGGCTATTGCCGCCGGTCCTTGGTCGAATTGGGCAACCTACGCGACTGTCGCTAACGCGCGCTCAGCGACCTGGAAAGTGCCGCGGATCGGTGAAGTCTGGCTACATGAATGGTTGCACGGTGCGTGCGCCTACTTCGCAAAGCGAGGTTACCAGATGCCGGACGGCGATGCCGACGGTGGCGGCAGACACGGCTACAAACAATTACCAGAGTCAGGTTGGAGCAACTATTATCGCGATCTCATGAGCGCCAATGTGTTGGAGAACGGCCGGCGCCTGGGAATTCCGTTGGAAGCATGGCCAACGTGGGGAAGAGGAGCTAGGAGCTAGGAGCTAGAATCTAGGAGCTAGAAGGGCGTGCTGCGGCTCGGCGACAATCGTTCTCGTCGTCGTCGTCCTCGAAAGAGTTGCGGGTCGATGCGGTGTGCGATCACCCAGCGCCTGGAGGGGAGCCGCTTTGGCGCTCATCTCGCCGCCCTAGCACATTTCGTCGCAATGCCAATCCGGGCAAGGCGTGTGAAAACAAGCGGCTCCCGGAAACAACCCAGTGTGATGCATTTACCCGTGACTTTCGATTCGTTTAAACGCGGCCTGTAGAGCTGCGAGCCGCTGGATTATTCGCGGGAGCCGCCTGTTGCGATATTCTTTGGCCAAGGGAGCGCTGAACCAAATATCGCGGGGTCACCTATTGCGCGCCAAAGCGGCTCCCCTCCACGCGCTGGGTGATCGCACACCGCATCAACCCGCGACTCTTTCGAGGACGACGACGAGAACGAGAACGACTGTCTGCGAGCTGCAGCACGTCCTCCTACCTCCTAGCTCCTAGCTCCTCATCATCAGAATCGCAATGAACCGTCCATGAAATGATACGTCTGACCGAACCACAACAGGACCCCGCATGCGGCAAGCAAAAGCAAAGTGTGGAGCCGGTTGAGCACGGTACCCTGTTGCCCGATCCAGAAATACAACGTCGCAATTCCGATCACGGCCACACCACCGCCGGGGCCGATCCAGGCAAGCCAGTGGATTGTATTCAGCCAACGGTCCTGAGAAGAAGAGATCTGGGCTACATTATTGCTGATCTTGGCAAAGAACAGAAAGACCGCGACGGCAAAGGCGACGATGACCAAACACCAGAGTCGGGTAAGCAGATACAAGACCTTGGCTCCAGCATTGCTTTCGAACAAAGGCCGCTGATATCGCCACCGAACGATCATGGCTAACGGAAACAACAGAGCGGTAATGCCAATCAGAGCAGCCGCCGCGCCGACCAGCCAAAGCACAAACGGACGGGACTGTGTGAAGCTGACCCTTTGAAATACCCAGATCGGCCAAGAGGGGACGAGATCCGAGATTTCTTCATTCTGGCCATGGCGAAAGCCAATCATCTGTTCGCCATTAACTTCGCGATAGATCAAAGGAGCGACTTCCTGCCACCGGATCACTGTTCCTCGGTTGTCTTTAAACAAATCGATCGTCAGGACCCCGTTTGCGTCGGCATCCACTTTAACCTGCTGCGCTAGTCCCACCGAGCGCAGAATGCTGGATTCAGACCGGATACTCGGCTGGTAATAACCTTTCACCAACTCCCCGTCTTTGCTTTGCGATGTGATCGATTCCGTTGTGGTGGCCGGAGCCGGATAGTACCGGTCGAGGAATGCTTGAACGATTTCTTCCGGATTTAGTGTTTTATCATTACCGGCGCTGTTGAGCGAAACGAAAAACCCGACCTTTTCGTCCGGAATAAGAATGAGATCGCTGTGGAAGTAGACAGTGTCACCTCCGTGTCCAATGATTCGCGGGCCGGCCGGCCTTCGTTCTATGAATACAAGGCCCATGGCATTTAGTTTGGGATCAAGCACTAACACACGATCCTCCATTTTTTGCAGAGAATCCGGGTTGATAATCTGAGCGCCTTCTAATGCTCCTTCATTCAACAGCGCCGCCATGAAATGGCCCATATCGATACCGGTAGTCGAAAGGGCGCCAGCCGGAACCGCCTGTACATATTCGAAACCACCGGGCGCATCCGTTGCCGTTTTGTATCCGTTGGACAGGTCGGGTAACAAGTCCTCCGGCAACGGTTGATCAAAGGTGCTGTGCTCCATCTGCAAAGGCCGGAAAATTTGATATCGGATATATTCCTTATAGGGCACACCGGATACCCTTTCGAGGATGTAGCCGGCGAGGGCCAAGCCGTAATTAGAGTAAGCAGGGACAGCACCCGGGGAGTAAATCCGATCCGGCATTTCAGCGATCAAGTAGTCTCTCAGCGGACGGAGCTCTTCGCGCCGGCTCACAAAGAGATTTCGAAGCCGCAGATCAAAACCTGCCGAGTGGGTGAGCAGGTTCCGCATCGTGATCGGCTGAAGGAACGTGGCTGGGATCTTGAAATCCAAGTAGTCATTAATGTCCCGATCCAGGTCGATTTTGCCATCCTCAACCAACTGCATTACTGCGATAGCCGTAAAAAGCTTGGTAATTGAGCCAGGACGAAACAGGGTACGATCGGGCACCACCGTTTGCCGGCGGGCGAAATCGGAGTAACCGAAACCTTTGCAGAGCAAGACTTGTCCATCCTTAACCACGGTAACAACGCCTCCGGCGATATTGCGCCTGGCCAACTCCACGTTCATGAGCCCATCCAGGAAAGGTTCTAGATCCTGCGCCGTCAGTTTCACGGCAACGGGTTGCGGCGCCGGTGGCGGAGTTGCTGTCGGAAGAACGAACGGAGTAGGAGAGGCCGTTGATTGGTCAGTTTCTTGCGCGAGACCGGCAAAAGGGAAGAGCGCCAAGAGAAGTACAAAATAGCGATTCATTTTGAATGGACCGTTTCTCGAACGTCGTCGGCTCAATTGAGCCGCCGGGCAATATAGTAGACGACGGAAGTCGCTCCCAGTTTCTTTGCGCCTAATTGGTGGGGCGAGGGCCTGCCGCGCCGTAGGCTTGGCGTAGGCGGGCTCCGGATCTTCCTGAAATGGATGCCAAGGCGGTTGCCCTTCTCGAATCTATGGCGGACAACACCGAAAGATCGCCGAGCCGCGGCCCGGCGTGTGGCCACATCCACAGTTTTGGTAGGGCGAGGCTCCGGATCTTCCTCAAAGCTTGATCAAGGCCATTGCGCTTACCAGATCTGCGGCGACCATCGGCGAACGGTTGCCTAGCCGCGGCCCAGCGCCTGTCCAGATCCACAGTTGACCCGAATCGCAACCTTTGTAGGACGTTCGGGCGCTGGATCAGAGCGACACCGTGGGCGCGGCTCGGCGGCGGATTGGCCCTAAATACGAAATCATGGCTCAACGTTGCAGCCCTTGGAATGCTCCAAAGGCCATACGGGAGCCTCGCCCCACCAATGTCTTTCGCGGTTTCAATATCGCCAACCCGCTACGCGGATGCTTTTCGGACTTGGCGCAGTACTCCAACACTCCCGCACTCCATCACTCCGCGAGGCCGGATTCGAGGACAGCCTGTCCGCCGTAGCCCACGGTCTATGTTGCCACCGCTCGAAGTCGGCCTCGCAAGCGAGGCGCGCTCCACACCAAGGAGTCGGCGAAGGCGGAAGGACGACGAGGACGAGAACGAAACGCCCATAACCTACAACCGATGATCCCCGAACGGCCCGGAATACGCCGCTGCAGTTTGCTTCGGCAAATGGTCCACCGGCAGCAAAGGAAACAGCAATTCCGCGACCCGATAGGCCTCTTCCAAATTGGGGTATCCCGAAAGAATAAAACACTCGATTCCGAGCGCGGCGTATTCTTTCATTCGAGTTGCCACGGTCTCCGGATTTCCGACTAGCGCGGTGCCGGCGCCGCCACGGACTAAGCCGACTCCCGCCCAAAGATTCGGACTAATTTCCAGGCGGTCGCGTCTCCCACCGTGCAGTTGGCTCATTCGTTTCTGCCCTTCGGAGTCGAATCGCGCAAAAGTCTTTTGGGCAGCAGCGATACTTTCGTCGGAAACGTAACGCAAAAGATCATCCGCCGCTTGCCAGGCTTCTTTGTCGGTCTCACGGACGATGACGTGCACCCGCAAACCAAACCGCAAAAATCTCCCGAAGGAGGCGGCTAACTCCTGTACTTCAGCGATCTTAGCCGCAACCGCATCAGGTGGTTCTCCCCAGGTGAGTGAGACATCCACATGCTCGGCTGCGATCCGATGGCCCGCCGGAGAAGCACCGCCAAACCAGAGTTCTGGATATGGCTTTTGCACGCCGGGTCGAAAAAGTTTTGCATCCTGCACCTGCAAATAAGCGCCATTGAAATCGACCGACTCACCCGCAAGTACCCGACGAAAGATTTTGAGAAACTCACCCGTCAGCGCGTATCGCTCATCATGTTTCAAATGTAATCCGTCTCCGGCAAGTTCCACCGGGTCGCCGCCAGTAACAACGTTGAGCAGCAATCTGCCGCCGGAGTACTGGTCGAATGTCGCCACCATTCGCGCGGCCATCGTCGGCGTCATTAATCCAGGCCGGACCGCGATCAAAAAACGCATCTGTTGGGTGCACGAGATGAGCGCAGACGCCGCGATCCAAGAGTCATCGCAGGTTCGGCCGGTGGGCAATAAAGCACCGTAAAAACCCAGGCTATCGACCGCCTCAGCAATCTGGCGCAGATAGGCAAAGTTGGTATCTCGCGCTCCAAGAGCCGACCCGAGGTGCCGGCCATCGCCGAAAGTTGGGAGAAACCAGAGTAATTTCATCTAACGTTTCGTTCTTGTGGGCTAGGGCTAGTCTGGAATCCGCACCACAGCGTCTGCGACCTGGATCGTTTTCGGAATCAGTTTTAACCCAAAAAAGGTATCGCCGATCGTCTGTTGATCAGAAACGACCTGATCGCTGATGGATTGAAATCCCCACGGCGTGGCGCGGACCACTTTGTTGATCACTGCTTCGCTCATCCCGAGCTGCGGAGCCAAGTAGTGAACTACCTCCTCAGGCTTCGTCGTTACCCAGGTTCCAGACCGGTTAACGGCATCCCGGACAGCTAACAAGATGTCGGAGTGCGCTTGTGCGAAACGACGATCGGCCAGGAAGAATTCTCGATTCGCGGCGACTCCTTCTGCATCCTGCAAAATACGCGCACCGGACCTGTCAACGGCCGCCGTCATATACGGATCCCAGATGACCCAGGCATCGACACTGCCTCCTTCGAGCGCCGCCCAGGCGTCCGCCGGCGTTAGATACGCCGGGGTTATCTCGTCCATCTTAAGCCCATACTTCTCCAGCAGTTTTACCAGAAAGAAATGGACATTGGATCCTTTGTTAAGCGCGATGCGTTTCCCCTTCAGGTCCGACACATTCTGAATCGGGGAGTCCTTCTTGACCAACACACCTTCTCCTTTCGGAAATGGGGGTTGATTGCCGAAATAAACCAGGTTCACACCCGCTGCTTGGGCGAAAATCGGTGGTGCTTCACCAGTATTTCCAAAGTCGATACCGTCAGCATTCAAAGCTTCAAGGAGTTGCGGGCCGGCCGGGAAAAGGATCCAGGTTACGGCGATCCCGCGCGCAGCTAACGATTTCTCAAAGCTGCCCTCAGCCTTGAGAACATTCAGCGTGCCATACTTCTGATACCCAATACGAACCGCAGCCAATTTTTGGTCTTCGGCGTGTGTGAGTGAAACTAACGCTAGAAATGCTCCACAAAGGACAGCGCTCACCCAGCGCTTCGTTCTCGTTCTCGTCCTCGTCGTCGTCCTCGAATCCGGCCGCGCGGAGTGATGGAGTGTTGGAGTGCTGGAGTATTGCGCTATGTCCGAATTGCACTCGGCGGGTGGGGGGGTGAGGGGGCTGAAGGCGATGTCCAAACTCTTCAGGGCGCGATCATCTTGCAGATTTAACTCCATATCTAGGACGCTACCGTTTCAGTTGTTTCATCCCTTGTCGCGAATAGGCGCAATTGGAACTCTATCAATTAAGTAGACATTGCAACCGGAAAAAAACGACTCGCGCACCGTCCGGTTGTCATCTATCCGTACACGTGATGTGTTTCGGGTTTGGGTTGCAGTCGTTTCTTTTCTGCGTCTACGCCATCCTCTTTGCATTCGCGCCGTTCTTGACTCGGCCGGCTCAGGCCGACGACATCACGGCGACGGACGGCAAAGTGTATCACCACGTTGAGGTTCTCACTCGGAACGCTTCGGCCATGTTGATTCGAAGCGATGAAGGCGAAACCGCGCTTTCGTACAATGACTTGAAACCAGCTGACCGGGATAAATACTCCAAGACCCTCGCGAAATCGATCGAACTACCGGCGCTGACGGTTATCGGCGAAAAACCGACATTCCTCCAAGATTCGACCAGTTCGAAGGAGTTCAACGCGGCTCAGAAAGAGTTTAATAAAGCCATCGCGGAAAAGAAACAAGCTGCCCAGGATAAGAAACTGCATCCGGAATACAAACCGATCCAGATGTTCAATGGCGGCCTCAACCTCAGTCTGGGAGGATCGAATAATCTGGTTGAAGGCGGCCTCCAGCCCAGTTATCTCGGCCTGCAATACCAGCAGCTCTCGCCCAACATCGTCGAAAAAGACCTGAAAATTTTCGACGATGCGATCAACGGGAAACAATAGCGCGACCTCGCCGTAGGCTCGCTCGCGAATGACAGATGACAGATGGCAAATGACAAATTTGCCATCCCTTGGATAAACCGGCGCGTCCCACAGCAGGTGGACTTTCCCCAGCGTTTCGATCTGTCATTTGTCATTTGTCATTTGTCATCGAACGAGCTTCAGGCGAGTTCGCGTAATGAGTTGGATGAACGCGGTCGAGTTCTCGTTCTACCTGGTCGAGACCTTTGCCCTGCCTTTCGCAATCCTGGTTTACGTTTTCGAGCGCCGCAAAGAACGGATCGCCGACCAGGAAGAGCTCTATCAACGTCTCTCGGACGAATACACGAACTTTCTCAAACTGGTGCTCGATAATGCGGATCTGCAGCTCTTGAGCAAACAGGCGCCGCTTCGTGAGCTCAGCGAAGAACAGAAAGAACGCCGGCTGGCGCTTTTCGGAATCCTGGTCTCGATCTTCGAACGAGCCTATATCCTGGTTTACGAAGAACACATGGATAAACAGACCAAGCGGCTATGGTCCTCGTGGGAGGATTACATGCGGGAATGGTGCCAGCGTACGGACTTCAGAAAAGCTTTACCGGAGCTCTTAGAAGGAGAAGACCCAGATTTTCGAAAGCACATCGAACAGGTTGCGCGAAGCTCGCCTGAGGCTCGCTCCGCGAATAGCCAATAGCCAATAGCCAATAGCCAATGACGACGGTAGGATGAGGTTACTGGAATGGGCATCAAGGTTCGCGTTCGCCACATTGCCGATTCACCGAACCGCTAAAACGGCTCATTGGCTCCCATCCTTTGGCTATTGGCTATCGGCTATCGGCTATTCGCGGAGCGCGGCTTGAACTCCTCAAACTCCGCGAACTATACTATCGTTCTGAAAACGCTCGGATTTATCAGCTTTTTCTTGATCATGAATGGTTCGCCCCTCTTTGCAGGACCAGTGCAATTTACTGGTGGGAATGGCAGCTCTTTGGAATCCGCTGTTGTTATCAGCGGCGCCAAACACGAAAGCGACGGCATCAGCGCCGAACATCGGTATCTATCCGAACACTTCGCTTCTTGGTTTCTAAAACGCCAGGTACTCGTGAACCAGAAAGGCCGGGTCTACGATCGGATGGAAATCACCGATCAGAACGGGAAACAGCGCTCGGTTTTCTTCGACATCACCGATTTTTTCGGCAAATAGTTGCTTTTTGCATTCGTCTCTAATGTCTCGAGCAGTTCATCATCGCGAAGTTACCATGACAGATGTCGCGGCCCGGTGCGGCGTCTCGTATCAAACCGTCTCCCGGGTGGTCAACGAGATGCCCGAGGTCGCTGAAGCTACTCGTACCCGGGTTCTCCGCGTCATCGAACAACTCGGTTACCGGCCCAATATGACCGCGCGTCATCTCGTCAGCCGGCGTTCAACGGTGCTTGGTCACGTCGGTTTCGCGATTGGACTCTATGGACCCTCCCAGATGATGGTCAACGTCGAGGAATCAGCTAAGCAGGCCGGTTACAGGGTCATGTTTACTGGGGTACTGGACCCCAATATTAGCGAGATTTCCCGGGCAGTGAATGAGCTCTGCTCGCATCGGGTCGCCGGCATCTTGATCTATCTGCCGCTGGAGATGGACCTGAGTGTCTTGCGCAGTCTTTGTCAGAACATCCCGATAGTGGCCATGGATTCAGACCTTAATTTCAAGACCCTTGCCGTGATGGTGCAACAGAAGAGCGGTTCCAGGATCGCGACGGAGCATCTCATCAATCTTGGGCACCGGCGAATTGCGTGTATCCGGGCTTCGCAGGCTTGGAGACCAGGTCGCTTACGTTATCAGGGATGGCTTTCCGCTTTGAAAGAAGCAAACCTGATTCCCGGACCTTGTGTGGAAGGGGACTGGTCACCGCTAAGCGGATTTCAGGCAGCCCAGACTCTGATAAAGGATCACTGGGGCGAATTCACGGCTTTGGTCGTGGCAAACGATCAAATGGCGTTGGGAGCAATTTGCGCCTTTCACGAAGCCGGTATCTCGGTCCCGAACGATATCTCGGTTGTCGGGTTCGACGATATCCCCGAATCCGGTTATTTCTTGCCGCCGCTCACCACGATCCGCCAAGATTTCCCCAGGGTCGGTAAGCTTGGTGTTCAATGTTTGCTTGAAGAAATCCGCTCCGCCGCGCGCAGCACTCGGACCTACACGATCGTCCCGACCCTAATACAACGTGCCAGCACCGCCCGTCCGAAAAAGAAGTCCCAACGACCGGCCAGAAGTAAGAACGGAAGCGAAAACCACGCTCAGGCGAAATAGCAGGGTTGCCACCCGTGGAGCGCTGCCTCGCTTGCGAGGCCGTGGTGAGCAGGGAGACGTTGGTTCCGATGCTCTTGCTCGCTCTGCGCTTTATCTTAGGCAAGGTGCGGTCGGATCAACGATCGGAAGACGTCGTTTCGCATGATTACGTTAATTAGCCCGCCCAAGTGTAGAGAGGCGAATCAATACCGCGCCTGAAAAATCCAAGCAAAAGAATAGCGAGGCACTCACCATTTTAATCCGAATACCGCACGGGTAAGTTCGTGGCTTAATCGCGAAGTTAGCAAAATCCTCCAGCTGGAGTTAGCAGATCAGCCTCCGCCTGAAAGAGGTGTCAGGTACTCTCGAGTGTTAACCGTACCGCTCCGGGGATAGGCGCTGTCGCGTTTCGAGGCCACGTGCTTAGGCGCAAATGAATATAGGATGGATGCGCTGGTCGCAGTCCTGTTTAAGCGATCTGTGACTGTTCCAAAACCACTTCTTTCGCTTTCTTATCGTCTCTCCAGCCTAGGAACGTGGTCTGGCGTAGCTGGTCGTCAGCGGTTAATTCAGCGTAGCCGTAGTGGCGGAGTTCGCCATTGGTGTAAGCACCGAGCACGACAGCACCCAGATGCTTCCGGCTTCCTTTGGGCGCATCGGGTTACCCGTAAGGTCATCTCCGTTATACCAAAGGACGTCAAAGACGTAGGAGAGAGTCGGCGCCGTGGGTTGCTTTTGGAACCTTTGCAAAAGCTGAAAACGCGGGATCCCATTTTTATCAACGGCGACAATTTCACCATCGAGAATGGTCGAGCGCAGCTTTAGCTTAGAGACCGCGGTCGCCACGGCCGGGAATTTCGCTTCCAATGCCAGGCCGTTTCGCGACCAGAGGTGCGGCTTGCCGGCCGCATCGAAAACGGTGATCGCCCGGTAACCATCGAGCTTGATTTCGAAGATCCAATCTGGCGAGTCAAAGGGAGTTTTTGCGCTCTCCGCCGATCTTACACTCAGAGGTGACCCTTGGATCTCGTTTTTCCGTTCCCTCAAAGCGAAGTTTCATAACCGCGAAAGCAATTCGGTCTTCTTGGATTTGAACTCGTCGTCGGAGAGAATACCCTTCTGATGCAGGTCGGCGATGCGTTCAAGCGCCTTCAGGATGTCGTCGTGAGATTGAAGTGAGCTGCCAGAGCCCTGGCGCGAGATCGCGACCGGAGCGGCTGCAGCCTCTGCAGTCTCCTGGGATGGGGCGGTGGGTTCAGCGACGGCCTCACCCCCGCCAGGACTTTCCAGTGACAGAGTGTCAACGCCGAACGTTCCGTATTGACTGCTGAACGTTAGAGAGCCTGAGTAGCCTCCCTGCTGTTGCTGCACGCCCGTAATCTGGTGGTTCAGGGTGTTGTACAGTCTGATCTTCCCGTTGTGCAAAATAGCGAGCCGCTGCCTTTGCGGAAAGTAGGCGTAGCGTGCGTCGTTTTGCCCGCCGCTGGAGCTTGGGTTGCCCAACTCAGCGGGCCACCAGGCATTGCCTGGAGCGATCAAGCCGCCGACCTCGCTCTGCTTAGGCAGTGGAACAAAGAGTTGTTGAGAACTGAGAAGCGATGAAAGCTCCGAGCACAACCCACTCACGGTCGCTTTCAGGCCATGGTTAAACATGTCGCCGACCATAGTCATTCCACCGCTCATCCACTGACCGTTGCCGCCCAATTCAGGGTGGTAAAACTGCGCCAATGTCCCGCCTCCCGCCGCCACTGCAAAGAGGAGAGTTCGCACGGCGTCGACGCTGACGCCATAGCGTTGCGCCAAGCCTTGTATCGCTTGGTGCCCATCTGGTGTAAGAACCCGGGTTGAAGCCATATTTGATACTTTTACCGAACGCTCGGGAAGCCCGGAGACTTCTCGAAATGGACTACGTCAATGCGTCGCCGGTCATCGTGTGAATTGCTTGTGAAGATTGCGATGCGTTTGGTCGATTGAATGTGAACCGGCAGAATTTCCGCCCGGGAATAGCAAGCGTCAATGATGGAATAGCGAGCACCGTCTCAAATGCGCTCTAATCGGATCCTAGAGCGTTTTTCTTGACGTCAGACTATTCCTCGATCAGAGCGCTCTCAAAGATCGATCTCGAACCAAATCCTGGGTGATCGGGGCGCCAGAGGCACCAGCGGTTTCATCCTCGTCTTCGACCTGGGTAGGAAGGAACGCCGGGCCCGTGACCTCGTCGCTATCCTCTTCCTTAAGAAGCTAGCAGACACGGTTAATGAACTATAATTCCATGGACGGCTCACCTTCAGCCTCGTAGTGTCAAAATAGCAAAAATACTTTCTGATTAATAGTGAGAGCGCATCGAAAAGCAATCTCAGGCCGGTGCAACTAGCTCTATCTTACTGGAAACTGAATTTAACGAAGAAAAATATGAACTCTGATCTTCTTCTCGGTTCGGTGAGAAAGGCAAGTGGTTGGTCAACGGTTTGGGGGGTACTCATGGTGATTTGTGGCCTCCTAGCCATTACTCTTCCGTTGGCCACATCTACTGGCATTGTAATTTTACTCGCCTGGCTGATTCTGTTCGCAGCCGTAGCCCATTTGATATTTGCTTTTCATTCGCACAGCATTGGCGGGTTTCTGTGGAAGGTCCTGCTCGCGGTCCTGTACGGATTCGCGGGTTTCTTTTTGCTAGCGAACCCAATAGCCGGCGTCGCTTATCTCACCCTTCTCCTCGGCGCCTTCCTCCTGGTCGAAGGCATTATCGAAATTGTCCTTTACTTTCACATCCGCAAAATCGCTCATGCCGGCTGGGTGCTCTTCGACGGTATCCTAACTCTTCTGCTAGGCTTCTTCATATGGGCCCACTGGCCGTCAAGCTCGGCCTGGGTAATCGGGACGTTGGTTGGCATCAGCCTGATCTTCAGCGGTATTTCCAGATTCATGCTTTCGTTAGCGATCCGTCGCCACATGGCGACTAACAGCTAATAAGTTCTATTCCTCGATCAGAGCACCCTCAAAGATCGATCTCGAATCAAACCCTGAGTGATCGGGCCGCCAAAGACACCATCGGTCTTCATCCTGTTCTTCAATTGCTAGGTGAATCAGTAGGTGAGTTCTGCGTTCCTCCCGCCTCCGGCAAGCCTTCGGCGCGGCAGGCTGTCTTCGACCTGGTAGGGAGTTGCAATCTTTCATCAACAACATTACCTCCTTTGGTGGGGCTCTTTACCATGTTCCTTGGAGTTACTTTTCTGGCCGCTTTGACGCCCGGTTTAGCGGTTATGCTGGTAACCTCGTACTCGTTAGACCGCGGGCTCGGTCGGGCTTGGCAGGCAACCTTGGGGATCGAAGTTGGGAACGCGGTTTTCGTGCTCGCCTCAGCCACCGGTCTTACCGCTCTGCTAATGGCGTGTGCTCCGCTGTTTACAGTGGTGCGGTGGTGCGGTGTGGTTTATCTCATCTTCCTCGGGGCTATGCTGCTGATTTCGGCGTTCCGATCGACAGCTGTCGCGGCGAAAATGCCCCAGACAAAAAGTCTCCATCCAATAGCGCAAGGGCTTACGACACAGCTAGGTAACCCGAAAGCATTACTCTACTGGACTGCATTGTTTCCGCAATTCATCGACCGGACCCATCCGCCGTTTGCGCAATTTCTGGTCTTCGGAATCGTCACAATCTGCGTCGAAACTGTCGTTCTGACCGGTTACGCATTCGCGGCCGCTTCACTCCGTCGCGCGGTGTCTCGGCAGCTTTTTATGCAACGGCTGCTCAAGGGCGTTACGGGATGTTTCTTTATTCTGACCGGCCTGCTGCTCGGCCGGAGAACAGCAAACGCGTAACGTCGTCGGGAGACAAATCCTCGTGCCTCTCGCCTCTCACTATGAGGCACCATAGACGTGATAGGCCGAACATGAACCCGCTGCGATAGACGGACTGAACTGCAAGCTCACACTCATCCGGGCTGCTTTCTTTACAAGCTTTGAATGGAATCGCTCACCATTCAAGCACCTCGGTTACTTGCCAGGATATATGCGCGGCGAGTCTGAGCTTCGATTTCGGGATAAGGATCTCGTTCGACAATTTTTTCCACCTCGAATCCGGCGGATCGCAGGGCGTCAGTTACGTCCTCGGTGCGAAAGAAATGAAAATCGATCGATACGGCCTGCCCCCATAATTCTACGAAATGGACGACCTTGTCTCCAACATGGAACGCTAGCAACAAAATGCCGTCTGGTTGAAGAACTCGTCTCATCTCGGAAAAGATAAGCAGGTGCTCACCAGAAGGAACGTGAATGATAGAATAGAACGCGACGATACCCGCCCAAGTCGCATCGGGAGTGTCCAGCGCAAACATGTTGCCCTGCTCAAACTCTATGCCCGGATTCAACCGGCGGGCTTGGTCGACCATGCCGGGCGCTAAATCGATACCGCAAACCTGAACTCCTTGTTCCCAGAGATAACGAGCGACATGTCCTGGGCCGCAACCCAGATCGCACACGGCACCCTTTACTCGTGCCGCAAATTCATTCAGCTGTTGCTGATCGAGCGGCTTATGCTGCAATTCCTCGTAAATTCGACGAACGTACTCGCCGGCCAAACGATCATAGCTGTCCCGTGTGTTCTTCGTTATTTCGTTGTGCATAGGAGTTGATCCGATGTCGGGGATAGGGTCGTGGTTTGAGAAATTTGAATCGCCAGGATAAAATCATATAAACATATCTTGATATTACAATATGTATATTGGCTAATGACGGCGATATCCTTCCAGATGGGGTGCGCACACGAAACGGAAATTTAAGTACGGTAAGGAGCTCTCTCCCTCGTGGACTGGAGGGCGAATGCACTCACCAGGAACATGGTCGAACTACCGGGACGTCTGGCCGGGATTTTTTCATGCCGCAATTGGAGCAAGTTGATAGCCCATCTGGCGAGCGGAGGCCTTGAGGCGTTTTAGTTGGCGCTGCTCATTGAGTTTTTCTTCGTAAGCAAAAACGCTGTGATCAAAGGGCCATTGTCGGGAGATCAGGGTCCAAATGATTCTGGCCAGTTGATGAGCCATGGCCACGATGGCCTTGGGAGCTCCAAGTCTGGTGCGTAAACGTCGGTATTTTTGGCCTAAGTAGCTTTTGTCATGGTGTAAAGAGGAAGCTGCCATGCGCAAGGCATATCGGACTCGGTTCTGACTGCGGCGAGTACGGCGACGCAATACTTTGCCAGCGCTGGTTTCATTGTCCGGGCACAGACAGAGCCAGGAGGCAAAATGGTGCTCGGTTTTGAAGGCACTCAAAATCGTTGCCTAACTCTGTCATGAGGGTCAATCCGGTCAGAACGCTAACGCCAGGTATGGCCGTGAGATCCACGCTAAAGAAGCGCTCCAGCTCCTCTTTCCAGGGGCCCTGAGGTTGATTCTTGCTAGTTTTCTTGCGCACCTTGGGTGGCTTTTGGACTGGCATTTTACTATCCGGCTCGGTGCCGAGTAATTCGGGCCTTAAGCGCATCGTTTTAGCCGCTTGGATCAACCGAGTGGCTGCTTCCAACTTACGGGCGTAAGCTAAAAGCTCCTGATCACATTGGTGGATCTGGTGCTGGAGCTGGTGGTAGCTCTCCCAAGCCTTTTGTAGTACGAAGAGATGCTCTTTTCGCCAGTCGCCTTCCAAGGCTTTGGCGATGGTCGATTCGGGTGCCTTGATGCGTTTATCGCGCAATTTGGCTAATTGTACTGGATCTCTTTGGCCCTTTAAAATGGCTTCAATGATGGCTTGGCCAGTCAGTCCGGTTAGGTCGTCAATGACGTAATGAAGCTTGATATTCATTTGATCCAGAGCTGCCTGCATATGCTGGATGTACTGCCCTGCCCTAGTGATGAGCTCTTGGCGATAGCGCCAAATCGAGCGAGCGGCGCAAACGGCTTGAGCCGGACGAAACGAGCCTCGGAGCAAACCGACGCTGAGCAGATACTGTAACCATTGGCAATCCCGCACATCGCTTTTGCGACTCGGAACGTTTTTGACATGCCGTGCATTGACCAGGCAGACCTTGATCTTGGCATCCTCCAATAACTGATAAAGGGGGATCCAGTATACTCCTGTGGCTTCCATGGCCACGGTACGCACTCCGCATTGAACCAACCACTGTACCAGCTCGAGCAAGTCTTTGGTGAAGGCTTCAAACTTGCGCACTGAGTTTTGCGCTCGCTGCGGGGGAACCGCCACCCAGATCTCGGTAGGTGACAGATCAATGCCGCCGGCATCCGGATTAGGTTCGTGAATAGCTTTACTGCCTTCGGACTTGGTTTTTGGCTTTGCTCCTTTATTCTTTTTCATTGTTGGAATGCCAACGAAGGAGGCTTGGCTCAGACGGCGAAAGATTGAGACACTCTCACCAACGGGGTCTTGGGGAACACTTCGGTGCTCCCCCGCCACCAATGAATTGATCGCAGCGTCTGATTCCATGCTCGTGATCGGGCTTAGCTACTACTAAGCTCCACTGTGGCTTCGGATTACTTGCCAAGCCTCCTCGTTGGTGCGCTTGCCTTACCAGGCCAAAAGCGCGGCTGCACCACAAATCGAATGTTCCTTCTGGAGAATTGCACCCGCGCAGCGGGTTGAAGGTGCTCGTGAGGAACGCTCAACCTCCGTCACCAAGCAGTTGGTCTTCCAGTACCGGTTTTGCCGTAAAACGAGCTGTAATCGAGTTCTGGAGCGTTTTCTTTTAGTCGAATGATCCGTGGAAGGTCTAAGCGTACGATTTTTTCCGTTTCGTGTGCGGACCCCTTTTACTGACTACTGATCACTGTCTTACTGAATACCGCTTACTGCTCACTGCTTACTGCTTACTCCCGTGGCCCCATCGATCGGCTAGTACGTCCCCATTTTACGCCACGCCTACCCCGTGGTCCTTAGCCCGCTAGCGATCGCATTTATCGAGACCATGACCTCCGCGAATAGGCGATCCCCGTCTGCATTCGCGCCCGCAGCTATCGCTTGCCGCCAGGTTCGAAGCAGGCCGACCTGTTGCACATGAAGAGCCCGAAGACCATCCGCACGGATCTGAAGAGTCTTAGTAAAGCGGGGCCGGCGATCGGCCGAAGCGCCGCCTAGCACCTCAGAAAGCAGGTTATAGGTCAAATCAAATTCTTCTTTAATTAAAGTATAAACATGTTTAATGCCCTCATCATCAGGACATAACGATGCATACATTTCCATGAGAGATGCTGATGCACTGCAAATATTGGTCTCCGCATTTGTCAGCACAAACCGTAAAAAAGACGAGCTTCTCCCTAGCTCCAACAGCAGTTTCCGCTTGCTCACACCCTGTTCAAGCGCTTGTAACGCTGTCCCGATTCCAAACCAACCAGGGAGGTAGTACCGCGATTGCGTCCAGCTGAAGACCCAAGGAATAGCGCGCAGATCGGCTAGCGTGTGTTGCCCCGTTCGCCGGCTTGGGCGTGAGCCAATGCTGCTCAGTTCCAACGCGTCAATCGGGGTCGCACTCCGGAAAAAGTCGATAAACTTCGGATGATTCAGCAGGTCGCGATAGGCGTTCCGGCTCACCTCCGAGAGTTCGGAGGCGATCTCGCCGGTTCGATCCAAAGGCTCCGCTTGGTTCTTTTGTCGCAGGGTTATCCCGCTGACACCAGCCAGCAGAATCTCGAGGTTGTAGGCTGCTGTGATCCGGTTCGCGTATTTCTGCGCAATGGTCTCGCCTTGTTCGGTTAAACGGACGTCGCCTCTGATGGTTTTGTGCGGGAGCGCTTCCAGGAACCGGTGGGTGGGGCCTGCACCTCGGCTGATCGTGCCGCCGCGCCCGTGGAAATAGCGGACTTGAATCCCGCAATGATCTGCCACTTTGGTGATCTCTTTCTGAGCACAGTGCAGCGCCCATTGGCTGGTGAAAATCCCGGAGTCTTTATTGCTGTCGCTATAGCCCAGCATGATCTGCTGCACCGGATATTCGCTGCCCCGAATCTCAGCTTGCAGGTCCACACTTCGCCGGACGAACGGATGCTGCAGATATTCTGTCACGATGGCAGGAGCGGCCTCCAGATCTTCAATCGTTTCGAACAGCGGAACGACATGGATCTCGGACGCCGGCCCGTCGGGGGTTTCGCGCCAGAGACCGACCTCGCGAACGAAAAGATAGACCACAAAAAGATCCGCGACCCCTCGGGTCATGCTGACGATCAGTGAACCAATGCCGCGTAGCCCAAACCGGTCCCGATACTCTTTGAGTACGCGATAACAACTCAGGACGGCGTCTGCCTCCGGTCCAATAGACACGTCGGGCGCCAGGAAAGGTCGACGCGAATTCAACTCGGCCAGGAGCAGGGGAAGCCGTTCCTGTTGTGTGTGTTCGGCATACGGTTTCGGCAGGACGATGCCGGCCGCCGCTAACAGCTGCGCAATCGCTTGATCATGAAACTGGCTGTTTTGCCGGATATCCAAAACCGCGCCATGAAACCCGAAAACGTCCACAATCCGGATGACCGGCCAAACCTCGGTGCGGGCGATACGGGTCGCGCCGACCGCATCTAAGGCTGTGCTCAGCAAAAACAGGTCATTTCTAAGCTCGTTGGTGGAGCGATAACCTTGATCCTGAAGCGTTTGCTGAACTTTTTTCTGAATTAAAAATGCGAACTGGCGCCACGGTTCTTCGCGATACAGCACGCGCTCAATCCCGATCGAAGTTTCTTTTGTAAGCCGTTCGATGCCTTCAACTAGAGTAGGGGGAGCTACTTGATCGTTGCCGGACAGAGTCAATTGTTCCACCACCCGGTTCATCGCGCTGATCAAGGTCGCTAGCGCCGCCTCGCGCAGTTCGAAAAATGTCTCCCGGGTAACTTGGGCTGTCACCAGCGGATGCCCGTCGCGGTCACCGCCAACCCAGGTACCGAACCGGATCCGGGGAAAATGGTCCGGCGAATTTAACGCCTCCAGACTAAACCCCGCTTCTGACCAGGATTGCCGCAGGCGAAGATCCACGTCCCGAAGGACGATGGGGAAAACATCCCGCAAATAATGCAACACATTCCGGCGTTCCTCGGCCACGATTGGCTTCGTCCGATGAACCTCTCCGGTACGCCAAAGACGTTCCAGGGTGACCTTGATTTCATCCCGAATCGCCACCTGTTCGTGCGGGGTGTACATCTGGTTTTCCCGCTGAACCAGAAGATAATAGAGGGCCCGGTGCTGATCCAAGACCGCGAGCCGTTTGGCCTCGGTCGGGTGAGCAGTCAGCACCGGTTCAACCCGGGTCGATGCCAACTGAGCGGCAATGGCGGATTCGCTGATCCCGGCTTCCTTTAAGCGCTCTAATTGATCCGCCCAAAGGCCCGGCTCGCTGGCTAAACCTAAATCCGACTCGCGCGACCGCCGTACCTGCGCGGCTACATTCTCCTCAACCATATTCAGAAGCTGAAACGCGATGGAATAGGTTTGAGAAAGCCGCGGGTTCGGTTCCGACGAAACCTTAACCTGGCTGATCCATGGCAACGACTGCGCCAGCTCGATTTCGCCGAGTTCCTCGAGCACCTCGCGAAAGCAGTGCATCAAGAAGGAGAGGTCGTCGTAAATTTTCTCGAACCCTTTTGAAAGATAATCCGGTTTCATTAGCGCCCGGAACCCATATCTCGTTGAGCACGGGAGGCTGTCAATAAGTTCAGCGCGGAAGAGTGGCTCATGACGGGAAATTCCAAGAGTTCACAAGTTATTCACAACCCTGGAAGGCATTGGATTTGTTGCCTATATCTATAACATCATACAATATATGTCATATAAAATAGAAAGGTGCGTGGCCGTTACCGTGGGTTTCCATGGCCTCAAACCCCTCCAGCTCCCACGATCGCTCCAATCGTCCTCGTCCTCGAGAAGGCGCGATCCCCGATCCCGGAGCTACGACCCATCGCCCGTGACCACTGGTGATTGATTGGCGCAAAATTGTGTACTGCCGCCGAAATGCCCTGCTGTCAGTATACTCGGAGAGCTTAAAAACCCCGCTCTAAGCCGATTTTGGAGATTCCGGCTCCAATAAACTCGCTGCTACTGCTCCGACAGTCACGCGGCCTGCTTTTTGACACATGATTGTGTACTCCTCCGGCCCGGCAAGCTCTCGTCGCTCGTAGAAAAAGGGTCTCACGCCACCGGGGTTCGAAAAAGAACGCGGGTTTACTCACCAACGGATAGGCGGAGGCGATTCCCCTTCCCTTCAAGTAATTCTCAGCTCCCACACAGATTTAGCGGATCAGCATTTGACGCCCAGGCGGTAACTCAACCTACGGGCGGCTCGCGGCGCTGAAGATGAGATACGATCCGGCGAAGCTCTTCCGGGTCAAGCAGAACATCAGGCCCGGCGCGTGACGCGGCGGGGATTCGTCGAGATGCCCGGCATCGGGGCGGAGAAGATCGCCACGATCCCTCTGTGATGGTGTGCGATGTCTTCACCCAGTCTTGCAGTGGCCAAAATTCGTTCTACCGTATCGGCGGTCCGTCTGCGGAGTTGGAACAAGCCAGTATTGGAGACCAGTTAGCGGGGCACAGATCGGGTTTATGCAACCGAGATGGAGGGGTTGAAGTACTTCGTTGGAGCGATCTGTGACAGACATATTTATCAGTTATTCAAAGAAGGGCCATTCTCAGGCCGAGCAGCTTGCCCACGAGCTGCAGGCCAAGGGCTTTAGCGTTTGGTATGACACGAGTCTGGTGCCGGGCGATAGCTTCCGGGACGTGATCATGTCCGAGCTTGCACAGGCCAAGGCGGCAATCGTCATTTGGGATCAGAGCTCGGTAAAGTCCGATTGGGTCTGCTCCGAGGCCAGCCGAGCTCGCGCGCGTCGAATTCTAATCCCCGTCCGCGCCGAGGATGTGAGCTCAAACGATATTCCTCCACCGTTTGACTGCCTGCACACCGAGTTAGTGTCCAATGGCACGGCAATCGAGGTAGCCTTGGCCAAGCTTGGCGTCCTGCCGATGCCAAGGAACCTTCAACTTCCAGCCGACTTTGCTGACACCAGAGCAGTTGCTGTTTTACCGTTCGATAATCTGAGCAGCGATCCTGGAGAGGGCTACTTCGTCGATGGACTTACCGAGGACATAATAACCGCGCTCGCATATTGGCGCTGGTTCCCGGTAGTGGCACGTAATTCAACCTTTGCCTACAAAGGCAAGCCCAAGAACGCCAAGGAGATAGGGCGCGAGCTGGGAGCGGCCTATTTGGTCGAAGGCAGCGCACGGCGTTCCGAAGATCAGTTCCGCATCACGGTCCAGCTGATCGAGACGGCTACAGGTCACCACCTGTTTGCTGAGCGCTACAATCGTGCAATGGCTGACGTCTTTCTCGTGCAGGAGGAGATCACTGAACGAATCGTGGCCAGCATCGAGCCGGAGATCCATCGCGCGGAGACGCGCCGCGTAGCGCGCAAGCATCCCTCTGATCTTGGCGCCTGGGATCATGCTCTCAAGGCTTTGTCCCTGCAGGAGCGAATGACTCCGGCCTGCCATGAAGAGGCCCGCGAGCAGCTGAAACTTGCGCTGGATCTCGACCCATCCTCCGCACGCGCATGGTCGCTGTTGTCGCTGTGCCATTATCATGAAGGCATCCTGGGCTGGGTCACTCCTCGCGGCGATGCGTTACGGGCTTCGCTCGAGGCAGCGGAACAGGCGGTCGCGTGCGACGACCGCGAGTGGCTGGCGCAAGGGTTGTGGGGCATGGGGCGGATGTGGATGGAGCGCGATTTCTCGTCCGCTCTCGATGGGACGGAGCGCGCCGTCACGCTCAATCCGAGCGCCCCCCTTGCGAGACACTTGCTCGCCTGCATCCTCGAATTCTCTGGTCGCCCAGCGGAGGCACTGCCTCATCTCGAAGCGATTCTTCGCCTCGACCCGCGTTATCGTTTCCGTTCGCTGGCCCTTGCCGATCAGAGTTTGTGCCATCTGCTGCTAGGCAACTATGACGAGGCCATCTCGCTCGCCGACAAGGCGGTGCGCGCACAACCTGCCAACGTCCGAGCGCGCCAACGCCTGGTCGCCGCACTGAACCTGCAGGGACAGACCGACAACGCCCGGGCGGCCGCCGTCGAGCTGTCACGGCTGCAGGCTACCCTCGATGTCGCCTATATCGACGACACCTATCCGTTCTTACTGCCGCATGAACGCGACCTGTTCCTTGACGCGCTGCGGGCGTCAGGCCTGCTCCAGACGTGAGACGCCTACTTCGATCGCTCGACAATTGTGTAGTCTTGAGCACATTTAGCGAGCCGGCTATTGCGGACACATGAGAGGAACCCATGGCCAAATTCGATAGCATCTTAGGCACCGTCGGAAACACGCCTGTCGTCCGGATCAACAGGCTGAAACCTCTCGGGATCAACCTGTTCGTCAAGATTGAGGCGTTCAATCCGCTGGGGTCCGTCAAGGACCGTCTTGCGCTCGGCGTGATTGAGGCCGCAGAACGCTCAGGCGAGCTCAAGCCCGGACAGACGGTTATCGAGGCCACAAGCGGCAATACCGGCATCGGCCTTGCCATGGTGTGCGCGCAGAAGGGCTATCCGCTGGTGGTGACGATGGCGGAGCAGTTTAGCGTCGAACGGCGCAGGCTGATGCGCTTTCTCGGCGCCAAGGTCGTGCTGACACCGCAGGCAGGGCGCGGTATGGCGATGGTGACCAAGGCGATCGAGCTTGCCCGCACCCACGGTTGGTTCCTAACCCGTCAGTTCGAAAACGAGGCCAATGCCGACATGCATTCTCGGACCACAGCGCGAGAAATCGTCGAGGATTTCAGGGGCGAGAGACTTGACTACTGGGTGACTGGATACGGCACCGGCGGAACGCTTAAGGGAGTATCGCGAGTACTCGCCAAGGAGATGCCGCAGACGAAGATCGTCGTCTGCGAGCCTGAAGACGCGCAATTACTGAGCAGCGGCATCGATCAGGCGCGCAATCCCGACGGTTCACCGGCTGCCGCCCATCCGGCATTCAAGCCGCACCCGATGCAGGGTTGGACACCGGATTTCATCCCCAAGCTGACCGCCGATGCCGTGAAGCTGAACATCATCCACCGGATCATCGCCGTGCCGGGTGCCGAGGCGATCCGTTGCTCGGCGGAGCTCGCCAGCAAGGAGGGCATCTTCGTGGGAATCACCGCCGGAGCCACCTTCGCAGGAGCCTTGCGCGTGTGTGCCGACGCCCCGAAGGGCTCAACCGTATTGTGCATGTTACCCGACACTGGTGAACGCTATCTGAGCACGCCTTTGTTTGCCAATGTGCCGGCGGACATGACACCGGAGGAGCTGGAGATTTCTAGATCGACACCGAGCGCACAATTTCCGTCGTGACCGAGAGCGTAGTGTTAGCTTTGCGATGCGCTAGATTGTGATTTCGCGACGATTCCGGCCGTTGAATCTCGTCTTTTAGAATTGCTGCGTTGTTTTGGTCCCGGCACTGAATTCAAATTGAGGCGCCGCAACGAACAACCTGTTGTGATTTGGGGAAGCGCTGGAGCCAAGCAAGGAAATGATCCTGCTGCAGGTTAATTGAGTTCCATCGGCAAATCGATCTTGGGAAAAGCTTAGCAATGGGAACAGGTCAGCGGCGCTTTAAATGATAGAAGGCGAGTACCGCCCTTGGTGACCGAAAAGCCAGTCCAATAAAATGAAGGTGGAGACGGACGCTCTATAGGTACACAGAAGATTGAGGCGGAAAGTTTCAGGGCGGCCTGAGTCTTTTGATGGGCTCGATTTTTCATGCGGCATCAGAAACCAAACGGGGTAAGATTCTCGCACTAAGGAGCATACGGTGGCGACAACCCCGGCCAAACGAGCCTGCTCGGTGTGCGGTACGCTGTTGGCGGACGATAGCCCGTACTGCCCCGTTTGCGCCTTGCGCGGTGCTGTCGAAACCCAAAGCGACTCGGTCTCGGATACCTCTTCGGAGCTCTGTTTTGAGCACTACCAGGTTCTCAAAAAAGAAGATGGAACGTCGATCGAACTCGGACGCGGTGGCATGGGAGTCACCTACAAAGCCATTGATACCCATCTCCGGTGCCCGGTGGCTCTCAAGATCATTAGTGCACAATTCATCGGGAATGAATCTGCCCGGAGCCGTTTCCTGCGGGAAGCCCGAGCAGCAGCCAGCGTCCACCATCCGAATGTAGCCACGGTGCATCATCTGGGAGAAAGCGGCGGGAATTACTTTTATGCGATGGAGTTTGTGGATGGGGAAACGTTAGAAGCCCTCATCCGTCGCGGCGGCCGGTTGGAGACCGAACTGGCTCTCGAAATCGTGACGCAGGTCGCTGCAGGGCTAACTGCGATCCACAAACAGCATCTCGTTCATCGCGACATTAAGCCCAGCAATATCATGCTCAGCTGGGAGGAGGGTCGATTGGAAAACGTCAAGATAATCGACCTGGGCTTAGCGAAAGGAGTCACGGAGGACACGCTTTCGATCGCGGGAAGTTTTATTGGAACTCCCTCCTATGCTAGTCCGGAACAATTTGCCGGACTTGGGACGGACATCCGTTCTGATCTGTATTCATTGGGGGTAACGCTTTGGGAAATGCTTTCCGGTAAGCCTCCGTTCCAAGGGTCAGCCGCGGAATTGATGGACCAACATCAGCGTGGCACGCCGCCCTTAGTCAAACTGCGGAATATCCCGGAGCCCATTATGGCGTTGATCGACGTCCTGCTTGCGAAGGACCCTAGCCAGCGTTTTCAAAATCCTGCTCAATTGCAGAAGGCGATAACGAAGGTTCGAGGAGCGATCGGTTCCGGGTCACGATTGACGGCGGACGAGCTGCGATCGGTCAGCGCTGAAGTGACCGCGAACACGTCAAAAAGGAAGCCGAGAAGGCAGGCTGTTCGCTGGGTGCTGGGTGTCGGCTTATGCCTTGTCGGAGGACTCATCGCCCGGTTTTTCTTTTTCGGCCACGCAGGGTTCTTGTCTAACCAGCGAGTGACCGAAGCGGTACCCACCGAAAAAAGTGTCGCCGTGCTGCCCTTTGAAAACATCAGCCCAAACAAAGATGATGCTTACTTCGCGGACGGAGTGCAGGATGAGATTCTCAATAATCTGGCTAAAATTGCTCAACTCAAAGTCACTAGCCGGACCTCGGTGATGCAGTATCGCTCGGACACCAAACGCGATCTGCGCCAGATCGCCACCACTCTAGGAGTGGCAAACGTGCTGGAGGGCACCGTCCGTCGTGATGGAAATCACGTGCGTGTTAGTACCGAGTTAGTCGATGCCCGAAATGACAACACGATTTGGGCTGATAGTTATGATCGGGATCTGACCGACATCTTTGCCATCCAGAGCGAGGTAGCCCAGACCATCGCGAGCAAGTTGAGTGCGACGCTTTCCGCGGCAGAAAAGAAAACGATCGAAGCGAAACCGACCGACAATCTAGACGCCTACGACTTTTATCTCCGAGGGAAAGAGCGACTTCTTAGTGCCGAACTTTCTGCACTTTCCGTGGACCTAGAGTTTCTGAGGGACGCTGCTAGTTTTTTCGAAAAAGCGTTGCGCCTCGACCCAAAGTTTACGCTTGCGTACTGCGCTAGCGAGCATGCGTACGACCTAATCTATTTCAACTTCGATCCCAGCCCCGAGTGGCTGGCCAAGGCGGATCAAGCAGCGAACACTGCTTTGCGATTACAGCCCGATCTTCCCGAGGTTCATTTGGCCAGCGCACGCCATCTTTACTATGGCTACCGGGACTATGAAGGCGCCCGGGCGCAGCTGGCGTTAGCCAGGCGCGGTCTACCCGATTATTCCGAGGCGAAGTACTACCAAGCCCTTATTGATAGGCGGCAGGGTAAGTTGCAGGAAGCGATAGAAAACCTCAATGAAGCGATTACGCGTGACCCCGGCAATCCAGACTATATATATGACTTGGCCGTTTCACTCTACGTGGCACGCCAGTTTCGAGCTGCCGGACAAGCCTATGATCGGGTGATCGAGCTGCGACCCGATCAGCCAATGCTTAAGCTCGAAAAAGAAGTATATACAGGCTTCCTAAAAAATGGAGATACCAGTGCAGTTTGGTCAGCGATCAGTGCCCTCCCGTCGTCTGTTGCCGGCACTAGCGATGCTCTCTCTTCGCGACTCGAGTTGGCTTTGACGGATCGTGATTTGGATCAAGCAGCCCAACTTATCGAAAAGATGAAGGGCGGCCAGGTCGCCAACTTTGCCTACGCACCTCGACTGGTGCCAGTTGAATGTTACTCCGTTCTCATATCACGGCTTCGGGAAGAACGCCCGAGCTCAACTGCAGCGTTCGCCTCGACACGAGAGCAATTGAATCTACAGGTCCTGAAGTCACCGCGGGATGCCCTTCTGCTGAGCCAGTTAGCGGTATTAGACGCTTTACTGAATAACAAGCAAACCGCCATTTCCGAAGCCAAGCGCGCTGCCGAAATACTGCCAGTCTCCAAAGATACACTGTATGGTCCGGGTATTTTGATGAACTTAGGTGTTGTCTACGCGTGGACCAACGACTTGGATCTAGCGTTTAACACCTTGGGTCCGCTGACTAAAATGCCGAACGGCATTTATTATGGCCAACTAAAGCGCCATGCATATTGGGATCCACTGCGGAAGGATCCGCGCTTTGAGAAATTGTTAGCGCAGCTAGCGCCACGGGATTGATCGCGACGCTCAAGACTCACATAGTGAACCAGCCGACGAGAAATAATGAATAAGAAACAAAAGTGGGTGAGAGCAGACAAGCTACAGCCGGAGGATCGGGTTCAGGACGCCAAGGGCAAAATAGTCACTATTAAAGATGTAAGTCAGGGAATTTTCCCGGGGTCGATCCTGATTACACTGCAAGACGCTGATCCGGATTTTCTTTACCTAGAATCTGATACGAAAGTTTTCGTGGAATAGCAGCGCCGGATCACGCAGCCCTTCGAGGCCAACGACGAGTCGTTGCGACACTACTCTCTAACTCATCCTGCTAACGCGGACCCACCTTTAAACGCCGGCGAAACATCGGGCGGCCTCTTGCCCGATATTGCTTGGGAACGGACAGCCTCTTATTATACTGGAGGAAGCTTACACCGTGACGCACGAAACTCTCAATCAAATCAAGCTCGCGCAGCATAAGCCGATCGCGAAGAAGCTTCGTGAAAATCCCGAGACGATTCTTGCCTTAGCCCGGCGCAACCTGCAGCGGTATATCGGAGACCGGCCGGCGCCGGCGACCTCCCTTTGGCGGGAGTGGCGGACTCTCCTCGAAGAAAACTCCATCGATCGCATCGTCGCCGTCATGACGGCCAAGACCCAGAAGGTGCACTGCAGCGGGGTCGAGTCTTAATAAGCAACAGACCTTCCAGATGTTTGTTAGTGGCACGGCTGGCTTTGATAGCCAGACAACCCGGTTAATAGCCATACTCACAGGCAACCATTCTTCCCTTCCGGCCGTCTGAAGCTTGGTCAGCAGACATCCCTTCTTGTCGCGCGTCGCATGCGGGGGCTTGACCAACAAAGCACCGATTTAAAACGAAGACCAAACGCCGGTAAATTCTGTTGCTTGTTGAGACTCGACCCTAAGGCTAAACTTCCCTTGCAGAGAAGGATTTCCCCGAAGCATCGGGTTATACTCACCAGACGGCTATTCGGAGGGCCGTTCCCCTGCCCCTTCAAGCGTGTCACGCCTCGGAACCTACTCAGGCAGCTTCCCACTTGAAGCACCCGTTTGAACTTCGTAACTGAGCCTGCCCATCCGCTGACATCTCAAAGATGCGGCGCCGCTTCGCTACGTTGATGACAAGCTGCCTCTCGGTTAATATAGCCAGCATGGATGCCATCTATTGGCTGCTCGATTCGGATCCGGCAATAAGCTGGCAGGCGATGCGAGATCTCACTGACGCCTCCCCGGCGACGGTTGCGGCAGAACGTGCTCGCGTCCCACGCGAAGGGCTCGGCGCCGAAATTCTCGCCCACCAGGGACCGGACGGATCGTGGCGCCGGGCTGATGCGCCCATCTGGTCGACGACTCTCTTTACGTTGCTCCTTTTGCGCGCGACCGGCATCGACCGCGCCGAACCTGCCGTCGAGTCGGCGGTGACCCGGCTCGAGAGAGGCATTCGGTGGAACGACGAAGGCGACTGCTGGGAGTTGCGTTCGCCGGAGACAGGAGGAAATACGTTCTTTGAGGGTGAAGTGGAGCCGTGCATCAACGGCGGCGCCCTCGGGCTCGGCGCCTACCTCGGATGCCCCACAGAAAGCCTCGCGCGCCGTCTCGTCGGCGAGCAGCTTGAGGACGGCGGCTGGAACTGCGAGGCGCCGAAGAGTGCGCGCTCGTCGTTCCACACCACGATCTGCGTGCTGGAGGGGCTGATCGAGTACGAGCGTGCGGTCGGGTTTGTGCCTGAGATCGCATCAGCCCGGCAACGCGGCGAGGAGTACCTGCTTGAGCGTGGCCTCTTCCGTCGGCGCTCCACCGGCGAGATCGCCAATTCCGCGTTCCTAGAGTTGGCGTTCCCCTCCGGCTACCGTTACGACATTCTCCGTGCGCTCGACTATTTCAGGCGGGCAGATGTTCAGCCCGACGCGCGTATGAGCGATGCCGTGGATATCATCGAAAGCAGGCGGCAGAACGACGGTCGATGGCTCCTCGACTGCGCGTATGACGAGGCGCTAGCCTTGCCCTTTGGCGAATCCGTAGAGGAGCCGAGCCGGTGGAACACGCTTCGGGCGCTCCGTGTGCTCCGCTGGTACAAGCGAGGAAGGCTCGAGCCGACGAGCGCCCAGAGGCCAAGCCTTTCAACGACGATGGAGACAGGCCTTAACGCCTGATTAAGGCGTCAGCGCACGAAACGGAAAATAAAGCTTGTTTATTGCAATCCTCATATTCTCGGCTTGGCCAGGGGTGGGCACACTTCCCCTTCGTTTACACTGAAGCAGTCGTTCCAGTTTTTCCGAAAGGTGTTCAGGATTGATGGATACACGATCCAATGGCGAAAAGGGGCGATGGCAGCCATGTAGTAAGGCGTGAACCGATTTAGGCTAAGGACGAACACTCCTAGGTACAACCGGTAGAACTTCTCATCTTCTATTAGGGCGACCGATAAGGCTGCATGCACAAGCTTGTTTCTTAGCTCAGAGAGATGCTCATTGGGGAGACTGTATACCACGCGAAAGTCCCCCTCCGGCGTGCCGGGTTGAATAACTGATTGGTCGCAAACATCCGGCGGGACTTGCGAAACGAACGTCGGAGTCGAAGCTAAGTCCGATCGTCGGTCCCAACCGAGGGTCTTCCCGATCCTTCGGCGCAGCCGGAGTAGGGTTCGAACCGAGGGAGACAATCCCATGCCAGGCAGGGGCGACAGCTTCAGGAACTGACGGAGAGTAATCCCGGGACGCCAGTGGGCCAGATCGATAGCCCAGGCATCATGCAATGGGACTCCCGCAAGAACCGTATGAACGCGCAGAGGAAGTCTCTTAAATTCTTGTCTCGAAACCGTGGGCATCAGGTCACCTTTGTTTGCAGGGACTCGCCGGGCGAGGACGCCGCTGCCCGGCATTGAAACTTAACCGACCTAGCCGTCTATTTATGAGTATACTCATAAATGATGGCCCTCAGTAAAGCAGCAGATTGCAGACGAAGCGGACGTCGCCGTCGGTACTCTTTTCCTCTACATCTCAGACAAGAGCGAGTTGCTGCTAAGGCTATTCCACAACGCCATTGATCGGGAACTCGAACCCGCTGTACGACGCATGAAATCGAACAGGAAGTTTCTCCCAGCCGTCCGGCGATTTCTTGAAGACTTGATCGCTCCATACGAAAAAGATCGAGAGCTCGCCAAGGTATTCTGCCGCGAATTCTTGTTTCATAGAGGAGAGGTTCGGGCCGAACTGGATAAGCAGGCGTCTGAGATTTTGCGTGCCCTCGCCGAGGTCATTACCGTTGCCCAAAAGAGGGGGGATATAGATAAACGTGTTGATCCTTCTGTGGGTGCGTGCAATTCTACGCCATCTTCAATTCGACGCTGGCATTCCACCTCGCAGATTGTCTTCCGGGCAAATCTCCGAGTCTCACTTTGAATGCTCTGCTTCAATCAGCATGGCTCGGCCTGGCTCCGCGCAGTGAGTAGAGACCATCGAGTCGAGGCCAGCTTCGCTACTCTTCCCTGAGCAGCCGCGCTGGATCGACATGCAAGGCGCGGCGGACTGGGCTGGCGACCGACAGAATGCCGGTGATAAGCAGCGTTGCCATAACCGCCAAAAGGACGAATGGGTCCTGAGCTGAGGCTTGGTAGACAACAGCAGAAAGAATCTGGCTGCCCGCCACACCCAGCAGAGTACCGACGACCGATCCGCAAGCGAGCAATATCAACATACGGCCAAGTGCCGCCCACAGGATCTGCTTGCCCTGTGCGCCCAGGGCGACCCGAATGCTGAGCTCGCGTAGCCTTTTACCGACGGTGTACGAAGCGACACTGAAGGTGCCAGTAACCGATAACAATAGACCGAACCCGCCGAACACACTGAGAGCAACTGTCGCCATTTGCGAGGGGAACAGCGAAAGTCCCAGCTGGCTCGTCCACGAGCCGGAGTCAAGTATCGGCACCGCCGGGTCCATATCCCGAATCGCTTTGCGAATACTGGCGGCTATTTCGTTGTTCGGATCACCGGGCTGGGTCCGGATAATCAGTACGGTATTCGTAGCTGGCTCTTGTGAGATAGGAAAGAATACGGCCGGTGACGCGTCTTCGCTGAGTGTTAAATACTTTCCGTCTCCTACTAACCCGACGATTTGATAGGATGTGCCGGAAGAGCGTTTGAAATAGCGCCCGATCACCACTTCTGAGTGGAACACTGCGCGGGCAAACTCGCGATTTACCACTGCCACTCGGGGCGTTTGTGGGGTATCGAGATAGCTGACATCGCGTCCGGCCAGCAAGGTTGTTCCGGAGGCGCTGAAATAGCCGGGAGAGGAGCTATACGTGAAAGCGTTGGCGATCCGGTTGGAGTCCTTGAAATCGGTTGTCGTCTGCGAGTAGATATCGACCGTGTTTATTCGGTTGAGCGACAACGGCGTCGAATTCGCGTAACCGGCTAATTGCACTCCCGGTAGACGCGATACCCGGTCCAGCAATTCACGCTGGAAACGGGCCGCTGAATCGCCATGGTAACCGGCCCAACCCAAATCAAACTCAGTCCTCAGGGTATTAGCCGGGTTGAACCCGACATCCATTTTCATGGCCCGGGACAAACCGCGCAGCGAGACGAACGCAGCCGTTACCGTGACGCAACAAAGCGCAATTTGGGCCGCTAATAACAGGTCTCGCAGCGCCCAAAAGCGCCCGGTGGAAGGGCGGCTGTCGGCACTCTTAATCGCATCGTTAGGATCGGTCTTGAAAATCTGTGGCAACGGCATGAGCCCAAACAGAACCGCGGCGACCATCGAAATCAGCAATGCCTCTAGGATCAAGGACGGCTGGGGTACAACCAGAAAAATGAAAGGCAAAGGAGTGGGCGGATGCCAATTTGCTAAACCGGTCAACGCCAGCCACGCCAGCGCCCAAGCGCAGACCCCGGCGAAGATTGAGATTAACAAGGCCTCCACCAAAACTTGCCGGAAAATGCGCCACCGGTTAGACCCGATGGCGATACGAATCGCGATCTCGCGGGTGCGGTCTAATGTTCGCAGCGCAAATAAACTGCCGAGATTAGCGCAAGCGGCCAGCAACACGATTCCGGCTAAAACCATTACACCGGTTAAAAACCCATTTAGCGGTCCACCCAAGAACTCACCCTGGAATCCAGGACGAACCAGTCTTAATACCAAACCATCTTCCTCAACCGGATACTGGCGTTTCATCCGATCAACGATCGTCTTCAGTTCGGCCTCCGCCTGGGGCAAACCGACACCATCTTTCAGACGCACGATGGACATCATGCTCCCGACGCGACGGTCCTCAAGAATGTTGGTTCCCTCGGTTGAATCTTTGTTAGCGAGGGGCATGAAAATCTCCGGCTGAAAATATTTCTCCGTGCCATAGAAACCTTCAGGCGTAACTCCAACCACTGTGTATGGCCGCTTGTTGATACGGACCTTCTTACCGACAATGTGCGGGTCAGCCCCAAAATAGCTTTTCCATGCCGGCCAGGTAAGGACGACCGCGTCGGAAGCACCGGGGTGAGCGTCATCAGCGGGTTGCAACAAACGGCCCAGGAACGGAGTGATGCCGGCGACGTCGAAGTATTGTCCATTCACCTCATAGGTCCAAACCGCCCGGGAGATCCCGTCTGCTTCCAAGCCGACATTATAGATAGAAACCGCGCCAACCCCGGAAAACACGGTATTACTATCCCGGACATCCCGTATTTCCGGATAACTGAAAACCGGATACGCGTTGCTCTCGCGGGCCAATTGCATCACCCGATCCGGGCCCGGCACATTCAACGGCCGCAGGATCAGCCCCTGAAGTACGCCGAAAACGATCACATTAGCGGCGATCCCCAGCGACAGGATCACAACTGCAGTTAAGGCAAAACCAGGAGAATGGCGCAATTGTCGGAGGGCGAACCGTATATCTTGGAGAAGGTTCATAGAGCTCGCGGTCCGCATTGCACGAATTATGCCAAACGCGGTTCCACCCTATCTCGCGGCCGTTTCCCTAGACAGAAACAGAGAACTATTTCAGGTGACTGTCCCAAATTGATAACCGCCTTTCCCATTCTGAGACGGCTGGAGAAGGTGAGAAGTGAGAAGTGAGAAGCCTGCCCTGAGCAAGCCTAAGCGCGTCGAAGGGGTGATCGGAAAGATTTCAGGATCGGTGGGCGAACGCTGCAGAGGGACTGCCGCTAGAGTCGGCTTTATCACCGAGGTCCATGGCTTCAATAAGACCGTTGTTCAGAGTAAAGACATGCAGGACCTCGCTGTCCGAAAGAACATCGCCTTGAAGACTCTTGACGAGTTGCTGCACTCTGACGCGGGTCTTGCCTCCGTTTTCATCGCTCATTGCAAGCGGTTCGACATGGGGATCGAACTCACGCCATTGTCGAGTCCAATAGGCGCGGACCTCTTCCTTCCCGACAACTCTGCCGCCCTCCGAAGCCTTGGGCCAACTCACGTCTTGCGTCATCAGTGCTAGTGCACCGTCGATGTCCCGCTTGTTGAATGCGGAGTAAGCCTGCGCAATAACGGTCCTAGTATCTGCCATTCATCATCCTACAACGCCCTCCCCACTTCGTCGCTTCGTTTGATATCTCAGGCGGTTGACGCGGTTTCTACCGCCCTTTCAGGGCGGTCCGCCTTTTGGAATCGATAACCTGGGGTTAAAACCCCAGGCTGAGTCCTGTCATCCCTTCGGGATAAGTCCGACAAGTTCCACTCTCCTATTATTTCCATTTCGTCGCATCACAGAAGGTAATTCACCCATCCCCCATCTTCGAAAACTGCCGATCGTGCATTTTTCACAGTATATCCTTGAACGCCGCGACATCTCTTAATACTAAGGGCGCCAGCCGTCCGTGGCGTCGCCCAAAACCGACGGCAACAAATGACATTCGATCCGTGGCCACGGACGCGGCAAACGATCAAATTTTGTGAGGGAGACCTAAGAGACCATCTACGGGCGCAGGAGCTCGAGAACGCGGTTCGTTCACCGCAGGCTCATCCTCCCGGTCCAAAGGGATTCTCGGTCCTGGCTTGTTGTTTATCGCGCCAACGCAACCCGCTACAAGAGCTCGGGGTTATGGCGCGAAAATATGGCGATATCGTCCATATGCAACTCGGGCGCCGGCATGACTATTTGATCAATCACCCGGATCACATAAAGGCGATCCTTTGTGCACCGCAGACCGAGATGGCGCGGTCCACTCCGCCGGGATTGAAACGGTTGGTCGGAACGAGGCCTCCTGACCAGCCAAGGTAACTACCATCGGTGCCATAAACGGATGCTGGCGCCTGCGTTTCACAAAGAGATCGTGCGCCAATGGGGTTTAACCATCGTGGCTGAATGTAGGCGGCTGTGCGCCGGCTGGCGTGATGGCCAGGAGCTTGACATTGAATACGAGATGATGCGGTTAACTCTCGCGATTGTCCTAAAGGCGTTCCTCAGCGTCGATCTCGCGGAACGCACCGATGAAATCGCAAGAGCCGCTAACACGCTAATAGAGATGATCCATTGCCGTACCCTGCCGGTAATTGACGATTTGCTTGATAAGATAGCGTTAGGCAGGATTCGGCGGTTCAACGACGCCCGCCAGCATTTTGACGCCATTGTTTACCGGATGATCCGCGAACGCCGAGACGCCGCTTCTCCGGCAAAGGATCTACTCTCTACGCTCCTGCAAATTCGGGACGAGGAAACTGGCTCGCCAGCGCTGACGGACGAAGAGATCCGCGACGAAATCGTTACCATGCTCATCGCTGGACATGAAACGACTGCGCACGCACTGACCTGGACTTGGTATCTTCTGTCTCAGCATCCCGAGGCCGAAGAGAAAATGCATGCTGAACTGGACGCCGTTTTGCGGGCACAGTTGCCGGCAGTTAACGATCTAGATTTGCTACCCTACAACCGAATGGTCCTGAGTGAAGCGATACGTTTGTATCCCCCGGTCTGGATCGTTGCCCGACGCAATCCTACCGTTTGGTGGGTCGGGAACTACCGGTTTCCTCCAGGGTCTTTCATTTTTATCAGTCAATACCTCATGCAACACGATCCGCGATTTTTCCCGGATCCCGAGTGTTTTGACCCTGATCGTTGGAAACCTGAGGCGGCTGCGCAGCGCCCAAAATATTCCTACTTCCCATTCGGTGGCGGGCCACGCCAATGTATCGGCGAAGGCTTTGCCTGGATCGTTGGACTTTTAGTGATAGCGACTGTCGGACAAAGGTGGCGCTTTACGCTTGCGCCCGATCAGCGGATCGCCCTTGAGCCGTTAATCACGCTCCGTCCCAAGTACGGCATGCGTATGATTGCGAAGCAACGTGCCCAGTTTTCCTACTGATAGAACGGGCGGCCGGAACGAAATTGCAACGCGACCTTGCGAAGTAGTCGTCGAACTATCCGGTCTTCAAAGGCCCGGCGACCTTGTAATTACTGAGGATGATGCCGGACGGGAATGCTTTCGTGCTGACGAGCTCGAATGACCGTGGCGGGGTTCCCTCCGCAAAGAGGCGCTTCCCCGTGCCCAACAGGACGGGATAGACGACCAACAGGACTTCATCCGCAAGCCCATGTTCGAGGAGCGTCGATGTCAGCGTGATGCTACCCGAGAGGATAAGGTCCGGGCCGTCCTGCGACTTGATACGGCGAATGCCCTCGATCATGTCCGGTCCAAGGCCCTCGAACGGGCCCCATTCAAGACTTTCCGGACGGTGGGTAGCCACATATTTTTTTGCCGCATTGAGGCCGTCCGCGAACGGACTGCTCGGCGCCTTTGGCCAGAAGCCCGACCACATATCGTAGGTGCGACGGCCAAGCACCAGATCGAAGCTCCCGCCATACTCGGCGAAGAGTGCGTCTCGGCCCGCGGGTGTCCGATAGGGAGCGCTCCAGTCACCGTAGGGGAAATCGCCGTCTTCGCCGGAGACCTGGATCACGCCGTCCAGTGACATGTGTTCGATGATTTTGAGCTTTCTCACTGGATTGCGTTGCGTAGTCATAGTTGGTGTTAGTTTTTTTAGCTGGATTCAAATACTCGACGAACGAGCGGGCCATGCTCGGACATGAATTCCGAATTTTTCTTGTTCGATTCTCCTAACCAGTTTCACTGGACCGGGTGCGGAAGACGGTTGTATACGCGACTCCGTTTTGCCGCCCCCTCGGAAAAAACAACTTTGCATGGCTCAGTATGATGACTAACACAGAGGCATCATGCGTCTTCTTCTCACTTCCGCTGGTATCAGTAACCCGAGCATCCACGACGCGCTAGTCGAGTTACTGGGCAAGCCGATTGCCGAGTCCAACGCCCTCTTCATTCCCACCGCGATATACCCCTTCCCCGGCAGTGCTCATCAGGCATGGCAGGCGATCTGCGGAAAAAAAGCCCAAATCCCATTGTGCGAACTGGGTTGGAAATCGTTGGGAGTGCTTGAGCTCACCGCGCTGCCCAGTGTCGATAAAAAAGCTTGGGTCCCATCGGTCGAGGAGGCTGACGCCCTGTTGTTTTGGGGGGGCGATGTCTTGTATCTGTGCCACTGGATGCGGCAGTCTGGACTAGCAGACCTGTTGCCGTCGCTGCGGGGGGACTCGGTCTATGTGGGAGTCAGCGCCGGGAGTATGGCGGCGTCCGCCACCTTCGGAGAGACCTACCGTAACCCGCCCAGCGCCAGCGGTAGCGTGCTCACCTCGGAAGACATCGTGTTCGCAACAGCCCAAGGAGAAATCAAAAGAATCTTCGTCACGGCTCAGGGAACAGGACTGGTTGACTTTGCGTTGATTACGCACCTGGATCACGAAGATCACCCAGCCGCTTCCGCAGCTAACGCGGAAAAATGGGCTGCGAGGCTACCAGTCCCGGTGTACGCGATTGACGATCAGACCGCCATCAAAGTGGCCGACGGCACTGTCGAGGTCGTCTCCGAGGGGCATTGGAAGCTGTTTACCCCCTAATACCGAGAGGCTTGGTTGGGATGGAAGTCGTTGTTGGCGTGCTCGCTGCTTCGGTTTTAGCGCAATTCCTGGGAAATCTGCTCTACGTTATCGTCCGAAGCTTGAGCCAACCTCGATTTCGGCTGCGCAGCGATATCCATCGGCCCGCGAAACTCATGCCCACGGTCTGTGTTGCCTACCGCTCGAGGTCGGCCTCGCAAGCGAGGCGCGCTCCAAACCAGGCGTTGGCGAAGTCGGAAGGACGACGACGAGGACAGCCTGCCCGACGAAGCTTTTGCTCCATCGGTTCGCAACTCTGTTAGTGAGCGAAGTCGGGAGAGCGAAGCGCCTTGTGAGGAACATCGCGAATGCCGATCAATCGTGTTGGATGGAAGGGTTACTGGGTAGAAGCCTTTGCCGCCCGTTCGATCAAACCCGCCACCTCATTTGGCTTGGAAGGTAGACCGCGTGGCTGGCGGGAACCTCGATCGTTTCGCTGCCGGCCCGCTTGGCCATGCTGCGCTCGAGATCGGGATTAATGTTGCGGTCGCGAGTCGCCACCAGCGCCCAGCTCTTCTTCTGGTGCCAGGCGGCCGCTGTCACCTGCGCGTCAGCGGCTCCTGCACCACGCTGACCGTATAGCCGTCTTTAACCAGAATGTCCGCGACCTGCCGCCATCCGGAACCGTCGGCGAAGGCCCCGTGCACGATGACGACGTTCTTGACCGACTCGGCCCGGGCCGGGGCGACGGCAGCTGACAGAAGTGCCACTGCTGCGGTGGCAGCGACAACGGATTTATTTAGCATAGAATTCTTCTTCATTATTAATGATATTCAACCGGAAGGTTGAATAAATCGTTCGACTCGAAAAATTGTCAACCTTTTGGTAGAATATTTTAGAATCAAGCGGACAGATTGTTATGATTAAGATGGAAGGCGGGAAGGAAGCGGCTTCGCGCACCGCGCGTCTCGACGCGGCATTCGCCGCGTTAGCCGATCCGACGCGGCGGGCGATTGTGGAACGGCTCTCACGCAGCGAGGCGCGCGTGACCGAGCTCGCCGAACCCTTCCCTATGTCCTTGAACGCCGTGTCGAAACATATCCGCGTGCTGGAAGCGAGCGGCGTGGTCGAGCGGCACCGGCAAGGGCGCGACCACATTCTCTCCATCAATACCCGTTCGCTGGACGAGGTCCTTGGCTGGATCGAGCGGATGCGCCGCTATTGGGAGGAGCGGCTAGAAGCGATGGAGCGCGTGCTGCGCGAGCTCAACAAGGACCACAAGTTGGGGCCAAAGGATCGCACGCATGGTTCACGATGACACGACGGGCCCGATCCTGCAGATACGCCGGCGCCTAAGGGCCGAGGCGGAGCAGATCTTCGAGCTGTGGACCAAACCCGATTTGATGGTTCGGTGGATGAGCCCCTATCCGGGCGCGGTCGATTGCCAGGTGAGCCGTGACCTCCGCCCTGGCGGAGCCTTCAGCCTGGTCATGTCATCGAAGGAATCAATCCGCGAAGTATCCGGCACCTATCGCCGATACCCTCGGACTGCTCTCATGAGAACAGAGCGGCGCATCATGGCGGGTCGCTCTGCACATTGGGTACGACTTACTACGCTATTTCAGCGTGATTTCGCGCATCAGCTTGCCACCGTAGATTTCCCGAATCTGGGCCCGGTCGATCATGACTTGTTGGTCCTTTTTGTCCGCGTCGGCTCCCAAGAGCTTCTGCTCAATCGCATCTACTTTCTCACGGAGTCCGTCGAAGGCGGCCATATTCTTGAATTCTATGAGGATAATGAGATCAAAATCCTCTGGATTAGCCGCTTCTCCCAGCAGAATCTTGTAAGATAGAACGATGCCTGCGGCTTTCTCCTCCGCTATGAGAGGCTTCGAATTCGCTGCCAAGCCCTTCAGATATTGATCCGTCATGCCAGGCTTGGTCTTGATGAAAGCGACACTATAAACGGAACCTTCCGTGTAAGGAGCTTCTCCCCTTGCCATGTAAATTCCTGTACAGCTAAGCAAGAGGACGAGGGTAACAGTTAGTTTTCGAAGAGGTTTTAACATTAGACGTTCTTTCGCTTTAATGGGTTTTAACCATTGGTTCTGAACGTTTTACGAAGAAAACCAGCGCCGGTCGATACGTAATTTTACGCATTATGCTCCCCTTTCCTCAGTGAGTCGGTTCATTCCCGAAGGCGAATACGGCTCTAAAGTTCCTCTGCTATTGCTCGGGTGGTTCGGGAGAACCGGAAAACAGCCGCAGGCCGTCGCCTGGAGCGCGTGGTTAGGCCGATGGGCGTTCGGGAGGGGACCCTTATTGGCCGGCTGGTGGTTCCCAAAGCTCCACCTTGTTTCCTTCGGGATCGATCACCCAACCGAATTTGCCGAATTCGGACTCTTCGACCTTCTCGTCAACCTGCACGCCTTCCGCGCGCAACGCCGCAAGCAGGGCAGGCAAATCGTCCACGCGGTAGTTGATCATGAACGGCGCCGAACTGGGAGCAAAGTGCTCCGTATCTGCTGCGAAGAGGCTCCAGGCGGTTGTTCCCTCACCATCCGGGTTATCTGGCCCTTTCCACTCGAACGCGGCGCCACCCCATTCTTGTACATCAATCCCGAGATGCTCCTTGTACCACGCGCCGAGCGCCTTTGGGTCTATGGACTTAAAGAAGATTCCGCCGATACCGGTGACACGTTTCATGGCTGTTTTTGTGCTGACGAGGTTGAATAATGAAGTTCTGTGTGGCCTGGCGAGCTCAAGCTCAGCCACTCCTGCCGAAAGCGAGCTGGGCCACGAGTTTAGTGTCGGAAGTCATCTGAAAGCAAGAAAACGAACAGGGTCACCTTTGTGGCCTTTGTGATCTTTCCGTACTGTGCAAATCCTCTTTTTTCATTTGGTCGCAAAACCGCGACAGGACGCGCAAAAGCCCGCGAGAGGATCCTTTGGATCATGTTAGATTAGCTTCATGACAACAAAGGTGAGTACACCAGCAAAGACATTTAAGATTGGTGGGGACTTGGAAGTGAATCGTCTCGGCTTCGGGGCAATGCGAATCACCGGCAACGGGATCTGGGGTGAACCTCACAACCCAGAAGAAGCGAAACGCGTCCTAAAACGGGCGTTGGAACTGGGAGTCAATTTTATTGATACAGCCGACAGTTACGGTCCGGAAGTCAGCGAACGTCTGATCGGCGAAGCCCTTGCCCCTTTTCCGAAGGGTTTAGTCATAGCGACTAAAGCAGGTTTAACTCGTCAGGGTCCAGACCAATGGCTACCGGTCGGAAGGCCGGAATACCTTCAACAACAGGTTGAGCTGAGTCTTCGTCGTCTGAAGACAGACGTCATTGAGCTTTGGCAGCTTCACCGGATTGATCCCAAAGTCCCGGTGGAAGAATCGTTAGGCGTCATCGCCAAACTTCAGAAAGCAGGTAAAATCCGCCACGTTGGCCTGAGCGAAGTGAAGCCGGCCGAAATCGATCAAGCTCGCAAAGTGCTCGAAATCGTCAGCGTACAAAACCGGTACAATGTTGGCGATCGGGAGCATGAAGATGTGCTGGAGTATTGCGAAAAGCATAACCTGGGATTCATACCCTGGTTTCCTGTGGCCGCCGGGAAACTTGCTCAGCCCAGTGGAACACTCGACACCATCGCAAAACGCCACGGCACGACCGTGGCTCAGTTGTCCATTGCCTGGCTCCTTTATCGCAGTCCCGTAATGCTTCCCATCCCTGGTACATCCTCCGTTGCTCATCTCGAAGAGAACATGAAATCCGCAGAGATCGTGCTTTCCGACGAGGAGTTGAAAGAAATCGAAGAAGCGGCTCGCTAAAACAACCGGATCCTCAGACTTGAACAGAGATCCGAGCCAGCGTCTGACAAGGCCCAAATTACAGACCTGTTCGCAGCGCGCGGGGACGCGCGCCCTCCCCACGTCCAATCCCCACTAGCCCCTAACCCCTGCCCTACTGCCTCGATTCGATATCTGCTTTGCCTGTCCGTAGATCGACCGGAACAGAAACGTGCGTTTGCGGTAGGCGTCAGCCCCTTTGCGCTCGAGAGGTGGCGTCACATCGAAAACGACAAGACTCTCGTCCGGTACACAGAGCTGCATGATCGTATTCACGTCCTTCGCTCTAAACGCCGTAATAAACCGATCTTCTAACGCCTTAAGATCGGCGACGTCCTGCGCGCTGGTATGGATGCGTTTCATTTCGATGGGTTTGGTATCGGCGCGGGTCAGAGACGGATTGATTCCGACCAAGCCGATGGCGAGCAGAATTGGAGCAAGAACCTTCCGTGGGTTCATACTGAGTCTAATAATCAACCTTCGCCTCTTAATGCGAATGGTGGTTCCCAAAGGTACCCATTCACGAGCGACTGCGGAGCGTGCCACCCTTGCGAGCCTTGGGTGCAGTCGGAACCCGTGGAGCGCTTCGCGGGCTCCGACCGCATCGGCCTCGCAAGCGAGGCAGCGCTCCACGGGCGGCGACCCCTTCGCAGATTCGCCTCTACGCTCGACTCAACAAGTAATCTGCGTAAATTCTCGCGCTAAAGGATTAAAGCCCAACGCAACGGGAACGTCGAGCTGGCGACCACCGAGCTCCGCCTTGCTTACAAGCTTGCTCAGGACTCGGGCAGCGAGGAAACTACAAGCGCTTCGAGAAATGAACTGTCCCAACGGTCACCTTAGTACTAGCAACGATTATTGCTCGGTTTGCGGCGAGAAACTCGACGAACCTATCCCAGGAGTATCGCCCCAATTCGAAACCACGGCTCCAGTGACGCCGGTTGAGTTACCCCCAGACACTCCGCTCGCGACGGAACCAAATCCTCCAGATCCTTCCTTCGGTGAGTCGACTGGAGCCGCCTGGCGGGTCGAGTGCCGCATTTTCAAAGAAGCCGGTCCGGAAGCCAGTACCCCTGGCGCTCCTTACGAAAGTTCGACCGAGATAACCCTAAAAACCCAAGTGACCCAAATCGGTCGCTCCAGCCAGAAACGGAATCTTCATCCCGAGATCGCCTGCGATTGGGATGATGCGGTTTCCCATCGCCACGCCAAGATCGAACTGGATGCCGACGGTAACGCCTTTCTCATGGATGTCGGTTCTAGCAACGGCACAATGCTAAACGGTCAACTCATCTCAGCTAATGCCCCAGTTCAACTCAAAGATGGCGACCGCATTTCCATCGGAGGCAGGACGGCGCTGATTGTGCGTGCGCCAGAAAAAGAAAATCCGCAGATTACATAGATTACGTGATCCGCCGGGTACGAGCCGCGGCCGCTCAACATGAGCTCTCTTTGACGGAGTACGCTGTGCTAGCACGGCTAGCCAAAGATGGGCCTGCCACCACGGCGGAGCTGGCCCGCGCAGAAAGTGTGCGACCGCAATCCATGGGCGCCACCATCGTGGCATTGGAAGAATTGGCTTTGGTACAACGGAGACCACACCCGACCGACGGCCGCCAGGTAAACATTGAACTGACGGCTAAGGGTGTTGCCGTGCGCAACAGCAGGAAAGTTGCGAAACAAACCTGGCTCGCTCAAGCCATCGCTCAGCTCGAAGTAGAAGACCAGGAGACCCTATTTAAAGCCGGAGAAATTATCAAACGCCTGGCGCACTCCTGAACCAGACAATGACACAGATCCACAGTTCAAAATCACTATGAATTGGTTTAACTACATTGCCGCTTTCTTTGCCGGAATCTTTTTCACCAACTTTGTTCCCCATTTTGTGCGCGGCATATCGGGTGATCGCTTCCCGACCCCATTTGCGAATCCACCGGGAAAAGGCCTGTCATCTCCGATACGAAATGTGGTCTGGGCGCTGTCTAATTTACTCGTTGGCTATATTCTCTGTCGGCTAGGAAGAGTCGGATACGGCGGCGACTCAGCCCTCATTGCATTCTTTGCGGGTATCGCCTTGATCAGCAGTCGGTATAGTAATGGCGTTCCAGTTTGGACCGCAGATCCTTTTGATGCCGGTTACCGGGTTTGCGGCCGACCATCTGAACCGGCAACGCCTGTTGCTTGCGACTCAAGCTGCCATGCGTGCTTTGGCCCTCGGACTTGGTCTCCTGACGGTCACCGGCATGGTCCAATTGTGGGAGGTGTACGTTTTCGCCTTACTACACGGATGCGTTGCCGCGTTCGATGCACCGGCTCGCCAGACCTTTATAACGGCGTCGGTATCTATTACCTGGTAAGGTATCAGTCCGGTAGCAGCAAAAACGAACTGTCTTGGCACTCTGGGCAGACAAATATTCAATGAAGCAGTCAGAACCACTCACCTGTTGACTCAGATTATCAGTCTGATAATCTGATTAGAAACATGGAAACGACGCTCACCACATTTCAGCGGGAATTTGCCAAAGCCCGCAAAGCGGCCGATCGAGGAGAGACAGTGTCGATCAAGGCGGATGATAATTCCGAATACATCTTCTTTAAACGCGCCAAGACTCCTGCACACCCATTCGAAGATCTGGAGAATCTCTTTGGTTTAGTATCCCTAAATTCAAAATTAAGATCGCCACGTGAGAAAATCCGTCGACGCCTCCGCAAGAACGTTGCTGTTTGATGCGGGGCCGCTTGTCGCAGCTATCGATCGCTCTGACGAACATCACGGCTGGGCAAAGCGCATTCTCCCGAAATTGACAGGTAGGGCAATTACTTGCGAGCCTTGTGTCACTGAGGCTTTGCACCTCTTAGAAAATGCTCCGCGCGCCATTGCAGCACTACGCGGATTTCTAGAGCGGATAGAAATCGTCCCGGTCTTGCCCACGGAATTCACAGACGTCTTCGACCAACTCGAGACTTTCGCGCCAGCCATGGATCTTGCCGACGGATGTTTGGTGAATCTCCAGCGACGTATTCCCACTTCGATCGTCGTGACAACAGATCATCGCGATTTCGCGACTTACCGGGTGCCATTCCTGTCTCCGATGGGACTATTCACGGATTAACGAGCGCGCTCATTTAAAAGTCGAAGGCAAAACCGCCTGCGTGGTATTTAGCATAAACCGCGCTCCCCCGCCGTCTTCCGTGTATGTGGTGCTATTAGGAGGGTAGGTATAGAAGCCAGTCGCGCCGGTGACAAAGCTGCCGGACGTCACCGTTACAAATCCATACGGATCAGCCGTAATGGCAGACACATTGAGCGGCGGAGAGAAGCCCGGCGTCTGAGTGATTGCAAACCCCTTTTTCGCCACCAAAACTGCGTAAGCCGTCCTGTTCGTACCGACAAAAAGGTAGTCGCTGTTAGCCGCCATGAAAGTCAGCGCGTTGATTCCACCCTTCAACGGCAAAGTGATCGTGTCCTTCAGTAGGACGGTGACGTTATCGTTGGTCGAAGAGATCACATCGGTCTTCTTATAGACATAAAGATCAACGCCAGCTGAATTGTTACCACTAGCAACATCCACTACATAAAATTGCGCGAGTGACAGTGCTGGTCGTATCGTCGTAGGGTGGACTTCCTTCCAGTAAGGCCCCCACTTTGCCAAAGGGTCCCATGGTGCCGTCGCCATAACAGCCATCGCTTTCCGTGGTCGACCCGCAAACCAACCAATAAACCGAGGTGTTATTAGAACCCAAGGTATAGGTCGTAAACAGTGTACTGTCGATGGGACTACCTTGCGTAGATGTCGCAAAGCACGCTAATGCTAGCCCGGGAAGAAAATAACGCCGCCATTGCGAAAGCGACGAGCGATTTTTTTCTACCGAGGCAATTAGTTTGAGTGGGATTGGCCGATACATTTCGCCTCTTTTTCTGACTTATGACCGACGCGAGACTTTCGAGAATTGTGGTTCTAGTCAATTCAAAATTTGTTGAAGCCACTTAATATCCTACAAAAGAAGAACTTACAGATTAACTTAGGTCTAACGGCTGTCATCGAGAACGATTTTTTGAAATCGCCTATCAGCAGTACTGCGCCACCCCCACTGAAAAGCGACGCAAAAAGACTGAAGAGGCGATTGCAAACTGTGACCGTGCGATAAGTCTGGATCCGAGGGACGGCAACGGCCGACAGCAAACCGCTAACTGCGAACTGCTAACTGTTAACCCGACTACCCTCCCGTGATCTTAACGATTGCCACGGTCCAGTTGTACATTTGGTTGATGTAAGCGAATTTTCCGTTAGGCGAGATAGCGATAGTCCCAGGCGTCTGGCCAAGCGTGATTGGGCTCCCCACGATCGTATCGGTCGCGGTACTGATCATCACGACGGTTTGAGCGTTCTGATTCGGAACATAGAGATAGAGACCATCCGGAGTCATCGCGCTGCCGAACCAGTAATTGCCGTATTCGCTCGTGGTGATCGCTATCGTCGTTGTCACCGTGTTGGTCGCAGTGTCGATCACTGATACCGATCCGCTAAACCCGGAAACATACGCTTTTGTACCATCGGGAGTGATGGCGATGTGGGTCGGATATTCCGCCACCGGGACCGGATTCCCTACGATTAGTTGTGTAGCGACATTGATCTCGTCGACCGTGTTATCGTAATAGTTCACCACGTAGGCGTTCTTTCCGTCCGCCGTAAACTTGATACAGACTGGACCGTCGCCTGTTTGGATTGGATACGGTGATACCGTGTTTTTCAGGAGATTGATGACGCTGCAGTCGCCTTCGAATTGGTTGCCCACCCATGCTTGCGTACCAGTAGGATTAATTCCTACACAGTTGGCGTATACCCCCATCCCGGCGATGACTTGTTTCAGGCTGGGAGTAGTGGATTGGGCGCCGGTAATCACAGAGACTGTTCCGGGCACTCCCCAAATTCCGCCGTTATACCCGTCCACCGGGTTAGCCACCAGAACCTCCCCTCCTTTCGGTGTGATCGCGAGGAATTGCGCGTTGCCACCGAGCGCGATCGTATTGCTTTCTACCGTTTGGGTGCTTATATCGATCCGGTAGAGCGCGTCGTAGTTGTTAGAGACGACGTAGACGTATTTATTGTCCGGGGTTACAACCACACCGCTGGGTAGCGGCACCTCTACCGTTTTAAGAATGGTATTGGTAGGTTGTGCGTGCACAGAATTTGTTACGGCTGCCAGGCATCCGGCGGCCGCCAGGGGCAAAACCCAGCGCAGCAGACTGCGCTGTCGACCATCTTGAGTCTTCATGGAAAGAATAATGGGACCACCACGGAATGATTAGATTCTTTGGCTATCTCTCAGAGATGTAGAAAACCGCCGGGTGTACTTGAATAAGTTCAACTTAGCGGTGGCGTTCCGGCCCGGCGTTGTGATTCCTGTCCGACAAATCGAACTCCGCACCACCTCTTGCAGCTCAGCCCAACGATCTTGAACGGACAGAGAGGAAACGAAACCAACACTCCGCTACTCCATCACTCCGCTACTCCATTACTCCACCGCTCATCCCTACTCGAACTCCTGCAACTCCTTGAACTTCTTGAGCTCCTTCCCGTCACATCCCGTAAAGTTTCGTCAGAATCGCTTGTAGCTGGACTACGCGAGGTGCGGATAACTTTTGGATGAACGCCCCGAACCTCGCAAGGCTGACAGCCCTAATCTGATCCGCCATTACTTCAGCTGGTTTGTCGGCACAGACCACCTGCAGGCGGTGAGCCCAGTGAGGGTGCAACTTGCTGGTTAACGGGCAGACCACGGCCATCGCGGTCTGGTGCATGGCATCCGGACTTACGACGACACAGGGTCGCGTCTTCTGCTGTTCTCGTCCCAAGGTTGGGTCTAATGAAACCCAGTAAATTCCATACCGGATAATCCTCACGAGAATCCGCCTCCGCAAAGCCTACGGCGCAGCGCGTTCATCGGCCAGATCACGGCCTCGCTGTTTTCCTCGAACGCCGCGAGACTCCCGCCGACAGGTCGTCATCTTCAAGCCCGTCTGCCAAAGTACCTTGGAGTGATTCGGCTTCGGCTATCGCGTCCGGGTCACTAGCCATCTCCCGAAAGCTTTCCTCCAGGCTCAGTTTCTCGGACCTGATCGGGCGCAACAAGAGTCCTTCGGCGGTTTCTACCAATTGAACTTCATCCTTGATTCCGTAGCGCTTAATGATGCTGCTGGGGATGCGGATACCCCTGGAATTGCCAATCGCTACCATCTTGAGAATCTCGGACGCCATGTAGGTACCGTAATTACGCTGGGTGGAATTGCAAGCCTCTCGATTATCACCACTCCCTCAATCCATCAAGAAAGCCGAACCGCAGGGCGACCTAAGGGCAAGAGGGCACAGTCTGCTCGTGTAATCCATTGTCCAGAACCGCCCCTCCCGTTCGTCGTGTTTGTAAATCAATTAAGCCATGAAAACCACTGCTCTCCCACCAATCGTGTCCGCAGAAGAATGGGCTGTTGCCCGGGAAAGACTGCTCGTTAAAGAAAAAGCCGCGACCCGAGCCCACGACGCGCTGGCGGCCGAACGCCGGCGTTTACCGATGGTCCTGATCGATAAACAATATTTTTTCGAAGGTCCGAACGGGAGAACGAGCCTGGTTGATCTTTTTGACGGGAAACAGCAACTCCTCCTGTATCATTTCATGTTTGCTCCCGGGGTCCATGGGTGGCCTGATGCCGGTTGCCCCGGTTGTTCAATGTTTGTCGATCAGGTCGGACACCAAGCGCATTTTCACGCCAGAAATGTCAATTTTGTTCTGGTGTCGCACGCACCGCTCCCTCAGCTCCAAGCTTATCAGAAGCGAATGGGGTGGACCCTCCCTTGGTTCTCCTCTTACGGCAGCGATTTTAATCGCGATTTCGCTGTCACCACCCCTGAAGGCGAAGGATTCGGCCTCAGTATCTTCCTCAGAGATGAGGAGAACGTCTATCGCACTTATTTTATTGACGGGCGTGGCGTTGATGCGCTGGGGAGTGTTTGGAGTTTCCTCGATCTAACCCCCTACGGCCGGCAAGAAACCTGGGAAAATTCCCCAGCCGGCTGGCCGCAAACTCCGCCCTACACCTGGTGGCGCCGGCACGATGAATACTAACCGCGAATGGACGCGAATTGATTCGAAGAAAGACCTCAACCGCAGCCCCGGAGAATTTCGGGGCTGCGGTTGAGGTCTTTCTTCGAGTCTTTCGTGTCCATTCGCGGTTTTAGTTTCGCGTCCATTCGCGGTTCAGATCCAGACATCGTTCTGCGCGGTGCGATCGCCGCCGGTGTCGCCGGTGTTAAGGACGCCGCGTGGCTCGATTAGCATGAGCCTTACCTCTTTTGCTGCGTAGGGCTTATGCTCGACTCCTTTCGGAACCACGAACAGTTCTCCGGCCCCGATCTGCACTGCGCCGTCCCGGAAATCGATCCGTAAATCGCCCTCCAGCACCAGGAATGTCTCGTCAGTTTCTTTATGTGAATGCCAGATGAACTCCCCTTCCAGCTTCACAACTTTGAACTGATAGTCGTTCATCTCGGCGATGACTCTGGGCGCCCATTGCTCCGTCAAAAGCCCAAGTTTTTGCCGAAGATTGATCGATTGATATTTCATCGGTTAAAGAAATTGCACCACAAAGTACGAGGCCGGCCAGCGAATGCATCCGCTTTCGCCAATCCAAAAGCAAACCACCCAACACGCCGAACAGCTTCCTCGGCCAAGCTGCGAATGAGACGTCGAAGCAACACAGATCGAGAGGAACAAAAACGTAATCTGAACCGCAGATTAACGGAGAAAGACATTAATTATCCGCAGATTTCGCGTTGGGCTTCGGTCGCGCACCGGACCAAGAGTAGCACCCGGACCTGGAAACGATTTTTCTCTCCTGGTCAGCCTCAACCTGAAAACGAAATCTGCGTAATCTGCGTAATCTGCGGATAAATAAAATCTGTGTTCATCTGCGGTTGAGGGTCCCTATCCGCGGGTAACAGTCTTTCTTCGTGTCCATTCGTAGCCCGTCGCGCCGTAGGCTCGGCGAAGGCGGATCCACTCGTGGCCAGGATTGATTGATCCGTATTCCATCGGATAGGATCGCCCGCCTTAAACACAGATCGATCCTTTATGATCCGCGGATTCAAAATCTTCGTTCTTATCTTATTACTCTGCGTATTAAGCCTGCTGCCGGGAGAGGCGAGCGCAGAGGAAAATGGTCGACAGCACACCGCTGTCCTTCTCCTATCACCCGCCCCGCAGTTAAAATGGGAGACTTGGAACGAGATGTTACGAGAAACCGGTAAACCGGGCTCAGAGATCGACTGCCGGGTAGGGATGACCGTGAGCCAAGGCCAGGTCCAATCTGCGGCCATGGTTCAAAGCACTGGGTTCAAATCTGCCGACGGCGAAATCTGCGAGTGGGTACAAAAAACCTGGCATTTCAAACCGGAAGCAAAAGGAACCTTTACGCTGCCGATAATGTTGCATCTGCCAAAGGCTATACCCGGACCCGATCCGGTCAAATCGGTCGCTTTCTACACTTCGTACCCGCCATTTGCGCCGCAGGTTAGGCAGCAACTGCAAAAGGAAGCAGACCGTCAAAAACACGAGGTCACTCTGAAAATAGTGGTTACGGTCCAAGTGGATCGCGGCCAAATTCTAGCCTGCACGGCGAGTACGAAGACCGGCACCTATCTCGACTATGACGTGCCCTTCTGGGTCAAGGAGAAATGGGTATTCAAGAAAGACGCCTCCGGCACCTGGCAAATACCGCTTACCTTCAAAGTCGAACCCACGGGATCATAATTTAGGAGCTAGGAGCTAGTAGCTAGGAGAAAGCGTATGGACGTGTGGGCGTATCGGCGTGTCGGCGTTCAAGGGAATTAAGTCGCATCATATTGGTCGCATCGGTCCCATAAGTCCCATCCATTCGCAGCGAGTATACGCCGCATCCTACTTTGCCGCGTGGATATACCGATACGTATTCGCGCCGATACGCCCATACGCCGACACGCCGATACGTTCGCCCCTGGTCAGCCTCAACCTTAAACCGAAATCTGCGTAATCTGCTAATCTGCGGATAATTAAAGTCTGCGCTCATCGTCCTCCATCCGCCGCTGAGGTCTGCTTCACGATCCCGAATCTGCGGTTCGGCTTTGTGTTCTCTCAGTCTATGTGGTGTAATATCTGTTTGACGTGACTGAAAGCTCAGAGCAGACGGCGGCGCAAGTGCTCGTGATTGATGTTGGCGGGCACAACATAAAGGTTCTTGCTACGGGGAAAACTGAATCCCGGAAGCTGGCGTCCGGTCCCAAATTCACGGCCGCACAGATGGTGCACGGAGTGAAGGAGATCACCCGGGACTGGAAGTACGACGTGGTCACGATCGGGTTCCCCGCACCGGTGCGTCAGAATCAACCGGTGGAAGAGCCGTTCAATCTCGGGCGTGGCTGGGTTGGATTTGATTACAAAGGTGCATTCGGACACCCGGTCAAAATGATCAATGACGCCGCCATGCAGGCCTTAGGCTGCTATCAAGGCGGCAAGATGTTGTTCCTTGGACTCGGCACTGGGCTCGGGTCGAGCATGGTCGTAGAAGGAATTGTGGTGCCAACCGAGCTTTGCCGGCTCCCTTATAAGAGAATGACATTTGAAGACTACGTCGGCACCCGTGGCTTGGAACGCCTGGGTAAAAAGAAATGGCGCCGTTGTGTAGAAGATGTGGTCGCCCGATTGGTCGCGGCACTCGAACCGGAAGATGTCGCCCTGGGAGGAGGCAACGTGAAATACCTGAAGGACGTTCCTCCCGGCTGCAGGATCATTGATAACGATAACGCCTTTGCCGGCGGCTTCCGCCTCTGGGATACGCCTGGCAGGTTCGGGTGAGCAGTCCGCACTCAGCAGTGGGTCAGTGATCAATAATCAGGTAGAGGAGCCAGGAGGGTCATTATCATTCTCGTCGTCGTCGTCCTCGAGAACGCGGCTTTCTTCGAGGGTCGGCGAATTACTTCGGCGAATTACTTGCGTTAATCACTGTAGGTGGTTTGCGTGCTACAGGCCCTCTCGAGGACGAGGACGAGAACGAGAACGATATAGGAACGCGCCAGTGCCCAGCGACCGCTTGATGGGTGTGCCGTCTTCTGGAATCGGGATCGTTCTGCTACAATCCCCTCATGTCCGAATCCGAATGGCATGAAGCCAACCGTGCTAATTGGGACGAGAGAGTCGATCTCCATCTCGATGCGGAGTCATATGATTTGGCTGCGCTGCGGCATGGCAGCGGGAAACTGACCTCGTTGGAAGAAGCGGAGATCGGCCCGGTGGACGGGCTTCATATTCTCCATCTGCAATGCCATTTCGGCCGGGATACCCTTACTTTGGCACAGCGCGGAGCAACGGTCGTCGGACTCGATTTTTCTCCGAGAGCGATCGCCGTGGCTCGAAATCTGGCTGCGGAGTTGTCACTGGCAGATCGAGCCCGTTTCATTGAGGCGGACCTTTATGATGCTCCCAAGGTTCTCGACCAGAGATTCGATTTAGTCTTTGTGAACTGGGGCGCAATCTGCTGGTTGCCGGATATTCGGCGCTGGGCAGAGATCGTGGCTCATTTTATCAAACCGGGTGGCTCCCTGTACCAGGTGGAAGGTCATCCCATCACCGGCGTGTTCGATAATCAGAAAGGGACGCAGAATGCCTTGCCCGACTATTTTATCCCCTATTTTGTCAGCAAAGCTCTAAGATTTGATGATCGCGAAGACTATGCGTCGACGAAGCTTTTACAGAATGCAACCCGGTATGAATGGGCTCATCCGCTTGGCGAAATCATTACCGGGTTAATTGAGGCTGGATTGACTATTAAATGGCTCCACGAGCATGATTGCCTGCCTTACAAGCGATTCGATGTGCTCGTTAAAGGCGCGAACCGTATGTATCACTGGCCAGGGGAGCAGTGGTTGCCTCTCAGTTTTTCTCTCCGTGCTGAAAGACCAGCGTGTTAGCGGCCTCGCCGTGTTGGTCACTCGCCGCACTTACCACGTCGCAAAAACTGTCGTTCTCGTCCTCGTCGTCCCGTCGGGAGCGGTGGAACGTTGTTGAAGCATGTGATTACCCAACGTCTGGAGGGGAGCCGCTTTGGCGCGTGTCTGACGACCTTACGATATTTGTTACACCGTCTGATTCGACCAAGAAATGCGAGCAGCAGGCGGCTCCCGGGAATAACCCAGCGTGATGCATTAACCTTGTGGCTTCGGTTGATTACAGACCTCGGCCGGGCAGAACTGCAAACCCCTGGGTTGTTCTCGGGAGCCGCTTGTTTTCACACGTTCCGATTAGGCTAAGGTTGAGGCGAATATCGCGACGCCGTCAGATACGCGCCAAAGCGGCTCCCCTCCAGACGTTGGGTAATCATACGCTCAACAACTTTCCGCCCCTTCGACGGGGCGACGCGCATAGCCTGCCCGACGAAGCTTTACCTCGTCGGTTGGCAGTTCTATCAGTGAGCGAAGTCGGCAGGACGATTAAGACCAACTCTGGTGCCGCGATTGGAGGATTCCGGGGCACGTGACGTTGCGTGTCGAGCATTCCGGGCGCCGCCTCCTTGATCAACCCATAGATCTGCTAAACTATCCCGCAGGCGCGGGACGGCTACCCTCCAAAGAACCCACAAACCGCGCCCAATGCTATGAAACGCAAAAAAGCGTCAGATTTCCCTCAAGAACTCCTAAACATCTTTGATCGTTACGTGCACGGCGAGATGAGCCGGCGTGACTTTCTTGAGGCTGCTAAAAAGTATGCCATCGGAGGATTAACCGCGACGGCGATTTGGGAAGCTCTTCGGCCGAACTACGCCTTCGCCGACCAAGTCGCTAAGGACGATAAGCGTCTCGTAACGGAATACGAAACGGTTCCCTCGCCTAAGGGCAACACCGATATTCGCGGTTATTACGTTCGGCCCGCGGCGCCGGGAAAGAAATTGCCCGGGGTATTGGTCATCCATGAAAATCGCGGGCTGAATCCGTACATCGAAGATGTGGCTCGCCGTCTAGGGACGGAGAACTTTATCGCTTTTGCGCCCGATGGCCTCACCTCGGTTGGCGGATATCCTGGCGACGAAGAGAAAGCAACCGCTCTCTTCAAAACCGTAGATCCAACCAAGATGTTTGAAGATTTCGTAGCCGCGGCCGCCTGGTTGAAAGCCCGACCCGAGTGTAGCGGAAAGATCGGCGCTGTCGGGTTCTGTTTCGGCGGCGGTACGGTTAATAGTCTGGCGGTGAGATTACCCGACCTTGGAGCAGCAGTCGCCTTTTATGGACGCCAACCGAGCGCGGAAGATACCGCCAAGATCAAAGCCCCTCTCCTCCTTCACTATGCGTCCCTGGATACGCGCATCACCGATGGATGGCCAGCATACGAGGCTGCGCTGAAAGCCAATCACGTGACCTATACCGCCTACACTTACGACGGTGTAAACCATGGGTTCCATAATGATACCACTCCGCGTTACGACGAAACAGCGGCGAAGCTAGCCTGGCAACGGACCGTCGACTTTCTAAACCGCTATCTGCGGGGTTAGCTGAAGGAGTTCAGGAGGCCGCTACCGATGCTATCCGGTTGCTTCGAGATTCTCGCAAAAAAGGAGTTTTGTCCTTGCAACTTGGTCGTTCGCGCCACCCTGAAATCCTGAACTAACAACACGGATTCGTGTGATACAGAATGTCAAAGGGATCGGCAAGCGTCCGCGTTCTGGCCACGAACTGTTCAACTCCCGGAGTGATCAAGTGCTGTCGTAACCGGGTACCTAAATAATAGACCTGATCCTGTTTCTGACGGCGGATTAGAACTCGTCTCAAGGGACTCGAAACGCACAAACGACTCGGCGCCCAGCCCGCAAGTCGGGCCGCCGGCAAGATTTTCTTTGAACTCGTTGCAATTATCATAACCAACCCGATTCGATCACCCATTGCGCAATAGTCCGTGTTTGGCGGAGTTTAGAAGCGTATTCGGTTTGCCTCGCGGCTGGCTATCCGTTTTCCGCAAGATTTCGGAAAAGTTTTTCGCCGCGCGGCTTTCGCTGATAGGCGCGTCGTCACGACCATCCGCCCCCGCCCCCAAAAATCAATGGCCGCAAAAAAACGCAAAAAAAGACGAACCGCAGATTAACGCAGATGTACGCAGATTGGTTTGTGGGCTTCGATCAAGTCTCTGAACGATTGAAAACCATATTCGTCGCTAACTTTGTCTCTTGCTCTTTCGTGGAATTCTTCCCTCGAAAATCATCTGCGTAAATCTGCGTCCATTTCACCCCGGAGAATTTCGGGGCTGCGGTTCGTCTTTTTTTTTGTGCCTTTTTGCGGCTATCGGCTATCGGCTATCGGCTATCGGTTATGCGCGAAGCGCTAGGCGTACACCGCCTCGATCGTGCCCTTGACCCTTACCGCATCGCCCAACGAAATCCTCCCCGTTCGCCGGACCGTGAGGTTCTGACCGAAATAAACTCCTTCGCCAAACCGCCGGTAACTCGACAACGTTCGAATCGGCTCCGGACCGGTTCGTTCACCAGTAAGCTGATCGATTGTCGGGACCGAACAACGGGCGCTCGCTTTCGTACCGCACAACAGCGCCGAGCCAACCTCAAACTCGCCCCATTGATCTTCGGCGAACGGTTCTTGCCCGGACACCACAATGTTTGGCCGAAAACGATCAATCGGCACGGGTTGGCTTAGCCGGGCATTCAGGTCCGCTATCGTGGCTTCGCCGATCAATAAGACTGGGTATCCATCAGCGAACCCAACAATGTCCCCTGATCGAGCGAACCTCGGATTCACCGGGCGCCCCGTCGTCTCGGGCATAAAAACGAGATTACATTCAAAGTTAAGGATCTGTGATAACCAAGGCCCCGGGTCCGCCAGTAACGCTGCTTCCACTTGATCATTCCAGACGGTCACCTGGATTTTCGGTGCGGTCTCGGGAGGCTTAACCGGAACGGTAATCCGGGTGTTCCCATGAATCAGCAAAAGCTCCGCGCCTGTAATTGCCGCTTTGATGGTTGCCATCTTTGGCAATTGCCGCTGAGATAGAAACAGTTGGTCTTCCCCCACCAACATCCAGCGACGGTCCCAGGCGAGCCCACGTTCTTGAACTTCTGCCGTCTCGAGCAACTGACCACCAAGACCTTTAACGGGGTAGACCGCCAATCGAATGACTCTCCCGGCAAATTCGCTATCCGACATCGCCCATTGTTAGGCTGAGACCCCTCAAGATTCAAACCGCGAATGGATCCGCCTTCGCCGAGCCTACGGCGCGACAGGCTAAAATGAACACGAATAAAAGACTCCAACCGCAGATGGACGCAGATAGACGCAGATTTCGGTCTGGAGCGGGATCTTGTCGCGGGGTACTAGGACCCGCGGCGCTTGGAAACGATGTGTTTATTCTTCCGCGGTGTGCCACACCTTAAAACGAAATCTGCGTAATCTGCGCAATCTGCGGATCGTTCCTCTTGATTCCGTTCTCTCGCGACGCCACTCAAAATCTGCATCTATCTGCGGTTGAGTGGCCTCTATTCTCGGTCGCCTGGGTGCCGAGAAGCGCCTAGCAAAGGTTATAGCGGCTTACGGAAGTGCACGCAGCGATCCACTACTTGATAGCCTAACGCCCGATGAGCAGTTTGAGAAATTTCGTTGTCGATCTGGGTATCCGAACCCATCTCTTTGCAGCCCTGGTTAGATGCCCAATCTTCAGCCGCGGCCAACAGCCTCCGCCCAATTCCCTTTCGCCGGCAGTCCGGAACAACGTACCAACCTTCAATGAAGCCAACTGGACGAGACGTGTCACACCCGTCGGCGTGTGAGCGAAGACCGACCTGAACGAATCCCGCGACTCGCCCATCAATCGTTTCAGCCACGAGGTTAGTGGCTGGCATACCAGTGTTTCCGCTCATTATTCCGGTAACTTCGCAACAACGTTCCGCGGCAGAGGCGTCCGGCCAGAGCGCGTAATATAAGGATGCCAACACTTCGAGATCTGAGTCCCGAGCCGCTCGAATACTGACAGGTGACAAACACATTTTTCCTGGCCCAGCGATTAGTGATGCCCCGCGACAATATCCGGCTCGAGACCGAAATCTGCGTAATCTGCGGATATTTTTTCTTCATTCCGTTCTCTAGTGACGCCACCCCAAATCTGTGGTTCGGTGGGCCCGAGCTGACATCTGCGGTTTAGTCATGGACAATCAGGCTTACGACTTAGTGGTGATTGGTGGCGGTCCTGCGGGAGCGGCTGCCGCGTGGCGTGCAACCCTGTTTGGGAAACACGTTGCTTTGGTTGAAAAAAAGGAAAACTTGGGTGGCGCCGGCATCAATACTGGCACGATCCCAAGCAAAACCCTGCGAGAAACCGCCCTTGCCTTAACCGGTTGGCGGTCCCGGGAGCTGTTCGGTGATTAGTGGAAGCGGCGCGGCACCTTGTCCCTGAGGGTACGGTGTCATCCCTGCCTTCTAGTTCGGCCGGATATCAACGACGTATACACGACCCTCGAAACTCTCATTACCGGTCAGAGAAGTAGCCATTATATAAGCGCGGCGCCCATCCGGCGCTGCCGCGACCGCTTGGGGAGCCTGAACGTTGATCTGATTACCGGCAATTTCATTGGAAACAGTGTTAACCATCAAGACATCGTCTGCACCGGTAAACGGCTCATAAAGAAACTTACCATCGAGGGTAATGCCAGGTTGGCCCTGGTAACCCCCGCTGTAGGGCATGGCAATCCTTCCAATCATTTGATTGGTGTTAGTATCAACCACCCAGATCGACCGCCGGGTGTTAATAAAGAGTTTGTTTCCCTTTGGGCTCATGGTTAGGAAGCCAGGGATCGCACGGCGTGCTTTCAGCGGTAGTTGGATGGTTGTGGTTACCTGTTCGTTGGCTAAGTTGATTACAAAAATATCATGCTCTGAGATTAAGTAACCAAAGTTACCGTTAGGCGTTATCACGATCTCATCACCGCCGGCTTTGATTGCGTTCGGTATTAATTGATTGTTGGCCGTATCAATAATGGAGACGGAATTTTGGAAGGGAGTACAGACGTAGATCTTCTTTCCATCCGGGCTCGCTGTCAGCCCCATCGGGAGTGAGACCGACAGAGTCGTCGTGACCGTGCCCGAGACGGTCGACACGACATAAACGGTGGAATCGTTCGCCGCATAAAGAGCTTTTCCATCGGATGTTATTGTCAAAGCATGCGGCTCACTGCCGATCGTTATCCTGGATTTCACCGTATTCGTCGCGGTGTTTATCACCGTGACCATACCGTTGGTGTTTGTGAAATCAGTTACGTAGACCGATTCGCCATCGGGACTTACTACCATACCGGTTGGATAAACGTTGGATCCCAAAGGAATGGTCGCGACGATACGGTTTACCGGAACTCCGGCTTCTGCGGCCAGAGACCGGCTGGTTAGTTCTTGAGCGAATCCAGGGTCCAGAGTCGACCAAACAACCAGGCCGGCAAAAAGGACAACTCTACAGCGGAGGATCATTTTGATTCTTCCATCTGGTAGCCGATCTTCCGCAAAAAATCTTGCAGCATCTTTTTGCCCGCGGCTTCCACCAGCCGTGACCCCACGGCAGCGATCAAGCCGCCGACTTGGCCATCGGCGTCGCATTGGAGTTCGCTTCCTTCGCCCTTTGGGGTGATTTGAATTTTCGCGGTTCCTTTCACCCACCCCGGGGCGCCGTTACCTTCCGCTTGAAGCGTGAATGATTCCGGCGGTCTTTTCTCGGAGATACGGACTTTGCCGGTGTAATTTCCTTTTATACCGGCAACACCGATTCTCAGTTTAGCATCGTAGCTATCTTCTCCGGTCTTCTCCATTTGCTCGCATCCCTCGATGCATTTCTGGAGAACAGCGGGATCGACGAGCGCTGTGAATAGTTTCTCGGGTGGGGCCTTATATTCGTATGTCGCCTGAATCTTCATCCCATTCCGAAGCCGAAAAGATCCACAGATTACTCCGATTACACAGATTTCGTTTAGGATCGAGAAACAAAAGCTTTTAACCGCAGATGGACACAGATTGACGCAGATTAGGTTTAAGTGTCTGATCGCCCCTGTGAGCGGAGGCGCACGAAAGAGAGCGGCTGTTCAACAAACAGGTGAAGTCGAAACTCGAAGCGTAATCTGCGTAATCTGCGGATATTTTATCTTCACCTGCGTCCATTTGCGGTTGTTCGACTTGCCTTAACTCTGTGTCTCTGTGGTGAAATTCTCTGCGGATCGTAAATTTCGGTTTTGATTTTAGTTATCCCCGGCTCACGGCAGCCCACAGCGCTCGTTTGGCTTGTACGCGCGCAAGATGCGCCCGGAAATCTGCCGATGCGTGAATGTCCGAGAGCGGATCGATCCCGTCTGCCGCTTTCTCAGCCGCGGCTGCAATCGAGTCGGCAGTTGGCTCCTGCCCCCGAAGCAACGACTCGGTCCCTTTTGCCCGATAAGCCTTGGCCGCAACTCCAGTGACTGCCACTGCAACCTCCTTCTTGTTCCTGTCCAAAATGGCGGCTACCCCGGCAATGGCAAACCCGCTCGCCTTCTGGGCAAACTTCACGTATGCGGCCGTGCTGGCTGTAGCCGGCACATGGATGAATTTTAGAATCTCATTCGGTCCGACCGCCGAGGTCAAAATATCCACGAAGAAATCCTTCGCCGCGACCGTCCGGGTCCCGTTGGGGCCTGCGATCTCGAACTCCGCGTCGAGCGCCAGCATCGCGGCGGGCCAATCACCCGCCGGATCCGCATGAACACAACTCCCACCGATGGTCCCTTTGTTGCGGACCTGCACATCGCCGATCTTCCCGGCTACTTCGGGGAGTAACGGACAGGATCCCTTGAGCAAGTCGGATGACTCGATTTCGTAATGGGTCGTTAATGCGCCGATCGCAATCGTCCCATTTTGTCGGCTGACCGAACGCAGGTCAGCGATCCGGCCAATATCGATGAGGACCTTCGGTTGTGACAACCGGAGCTTCATCGCCGGAATCAAGCTATGGCCTCCTGCGAGTATTTTCGCGTCATCGCCATGTTTAGCCAGCAGATCGAGCGCTTCGTCCAGGCTGGAAGCCCTCACATAATCAAATGCGGCCGGGATCATAAGGCACCCCCTTTCTCTTGGATTGCCCGCCACACCCGTTCAGGTGTGAATGGCAAATCCAGGTGAAGAATCCCTAGTGGCGAAAGCGCATCGATCACCCCGTTCCCAATACAAGGTGTCGCACCGATCGTTCCGGCTTCGCCCACCCCTTTCACGCCAAGCAGATTTGAAGGTGACGGTGTCTCCGTGCTGCCCAGCGCGTACTCCGGTATATCCAAAGCGCGCGGTATCGCGTAATCCATGAATTCACCGGTTAATAATTGGCCGTTCTCGTCGTACACCGTTCGTTCCATCAGCACTGCGCCGAGGGATTGAGCGATGCCGCCTTGTACCTGGCCCTCAATGAGCAGCGGGTTCACCTGTTTACCGCAATCATCGACCGCAGTGTATTTCAGGATCTTGACCTGACCGGTCTCGCGATCCACTTCCACCGCACAGATATGGGTCCCGAACGGGAACGTACAGTTAGGCGGTTCGAAGAAACTGGATGCCTCAAGTCCCGGCTCAAACCCAGGAGGCAGATTCTTCGCGACGTAGGCCTCGCTGGCCAGCTGACCCCAACCGATATTCTTCGCTTCGCTGCCGCGCACGAAGAACTTACCGTCGGCGAACTCGATGTCAGCCGGCGCCGCCTCCAAAAGCGCAGCCGCTAATGTCTTGGTTTTCTCGATAATCTTATCGATCGACATCGCGATCGCCGTCCCGCCGAGCGCGGTCGCCCGGCTGCCATAAGTGTCCCGGCCGAAATGCGCGGTAGCAGTGTCTCCACGCAGAACGACGACATCCTCAATCGGAATCCCTAGTCGATCGGCTGCGATTTGAGCGAAACTCGTCTCTTGGCCTTGTCCATGCGGCGTTGCCCCGGTAATCACCGTTACTTTTCCGGAGATCTCGATCCTCACACAGCCCCATTCCCAGCCTCCTGCGGCCATGATCTTCGAAGGACCGAGGGCGCAGATCTCAACGTATGTCGAGATACCGATCCCGAACAGCCGACCCTCCGCGCGGGCATTTTCACGCTCTTTCAACAATCGCGGCCATTGGGCTAGTCCCTTCGCCTTCTCCAGCGCCGCCTGATAGTTGCCGCTATCGTACTGTAGTCCGGTAATGGTCGTGAACGGGAACTCTTCCGGACCGGGCATGTTCTTTAGCCGGATCTCTATCGGATCTAGACCGAGCTCGTCGGCCACATAGTCCATGACTCGCTCGATGATATAGGTTGCCTCTGGCCGGCCGGCGCCACGATAAGCATCGGCTGACATCTTATTGGTGTGAACCCCGGTGATGTCGACCTTGACCGCTTTGAGCTTGTAACAACCGCCAATCATCAAGCCGGTAAGCGTGGGGATCGCCGGAGTGAGCAACTGCAGATAAGAACCGATATCGGCGATGATCTTCGATCGGATCGCTAAAACCGAACCGTCGTTCTTAACCGCAACCTCGTGATCTCCGATCTGGTCCCGTCCGTGGATCGTAACCGCAGCGTTTTCCCGCCGGCCCTCGATCCATTTGATCGGCCGCTGTAGGCGCATCGCCAGATGGCTGACCACGGCTTCTTCTGAGTAAAGATTGAGCTTGGACCCGAATCCGCCGCCAACCTCGGGGGCGACCACGCGCAGCTTATTCTCCGGAATACCGATCATTCCGGGTAACAGTGTCCGGATCAGATGCGGGATCTGGGTTGATGTCCACAAGGTGAGCGTTTGCTCACCCGAATGCCAGGAGGCCGCGCAGCCGCGCGGCTCAAGCGCCATCGGCGTCAGGCGCTGATGAAGAATCCGGAGCTTAAGGACCCGATCCGCCTCTTTGAAAGCAGCGTCGAGGTCGCCACCCGCCAGACCCCAGGTAAAGGCCACGTTAGTCCCGAGGTCGGGATGGGTCAGCGGCGCATCTGTTTCTAACGCCTTCTCCGGATCAACCACCGCCGGCAACGGCTCGTAATCGACTTCGACCAGTTCCAGAGCATCTCGCGCAATCGTTCGCGTCTTGGCCACAATCACGGCAACCGGATGGCCCACAAAATAAACTCGGGAGCTGGCTAACACCGTATGCACCGGCGATTTCCCACCGGGTAATGGGGTGGCACACGGAATCGTTCCTGCTTTCTCGTTTATATCGGCTCCGGTAAACACGCCGATAACGCCGGGGAGATTCTTAGCAGCCTCGGTATTTATGGACTTGATGTTCGCATTGGCGTGCGGGCTCCGGACGAACTCGGCATGGACTACTCCTGCAAGCTGTAAATCATCAACATAGGTCGCCTCGCCTTTGAGCAGCCGCGGGTCTTCTACCCGCTTCATTGCCCGCCCAAAATATTTCGGGGAAGACTTTGTTAGAGGGGGTTTCTCGGTGGTAGTGGACATCTTTAGACTCGTCCTTTCTTTGCCGCATATTCAACGGCTTCGATAATATGGGTGTAACCTGTGCATCGGCAGAGGTTGCCATCGAGCGCATGCCGGATCTCGTCGCGCGACGGCGAATCGTTGCGTTCGAGGAGTTGCACTGCGGTCATCATCATACCCGGTGTGCAATACCCGCACTGCAGGCCGTGGCACTCCCAGAATCCTTCCTGGACAGGGTGCATGTCGCCATTGCTAGCGAGACCCTCGACCGTGGTCACTTCTGCGCCGTCCGCCTGGACGGCAAACATGGTACAGGATTTAACGGCTTGCCCGTCAACGAGGACGGTGCACGCGCCGCAAACGCTGGTCTCGCATCCCACGTGCGTACCGGTCAGGCCACACGTTTCCCTTAAAAATTGAGCCAGCAACAAACGAGGCTCTACCTCGGCTTCGTGCAGGACTCCGTTGACGCGAATCTTAACGGACATGTTCATGGGTGCTCTCCTTCGGAATCGGAAAGGCGTTTCCCCAAAGCCCTTTTTTTAAGTAAATCGTTCTGGAAGAACCAAGCAAGACAAATTCGTAGGAGTTCAGGAGTTGCAGGAGTTCGAGGCGGAGGCCGTGGAGCGCTGCCTCGCTTGCGAGGCCGTCGGGACCAAGGGAGAACTCTTATGGCGCGACCGCATCATTGTCTGCGCTCTAGATCGGTCTGTCTGCCTTTTCACCCCCGCAGCAGTCCCGCCGGACAATGCGTCAGGCCTCGCCCTCACCTTCGGTCACAACGGCCTCGCAAGCGAGGCAACGCTCCACGCGTTCGCGCCTCCTTGAACTCCTGCAACTCCTTGAACTCCTTCATTGCCATTTGCATGCCACCCCGCTACTCTCGGCCCCTTTCATGTTCGAGGTCTCCAAGGGAAACAACGGAAACAAAATGGTGGAACAAAACTACCCGAGTATTTCTCCCGCCAGTTCACATCCCACGTAATCGATTGATTCGCGACGAATTCCATCCCCATCGCCGAACATGCTCATCCCAACTGCCCCTCGTACAGGAACCCAGTCGTGGGCCCATGAACGTACCCGTAAATCGGTCCTTTCGTTTCCTGCCGGCTTTATTCCGATAGCCACCATTTTCGCGTTTATGTGTTTCCGCGGGGTGCTTGACGCCCCGGACGCGTCTGCGGAAAAGCAGGTTCGCTTTTCTTCCTTGGATGAACTCTCACGCTCGATCCATTCCGAAGGAGCCAACGCGCAATTCGAAGGCTGCTTTATCAACGTTTCCGGTGAATTGCCCTGTAACCATGGCGGATCGCTAGCTGAGCTCCCGGACGGATCGCTAGTTTGCACCTGGTACGCGGCATCCAGCGAAGCTGCGCCTGACGCGCGGATCTGCTGTTCCCAACTAGTAAAGGGCAGCCATCGTTGGACTGAACCCGAAGTGATCGTCCGGCCGCAAACGCCAATACAGGGTCATTGGTTCGCCAACAAATCTGTCGGGGACACCGTCCTTTTCCTGGATCGCGAGCAATGCCTGTGGCTTTTCTTTGCCGGCGTTACGATCGGGGGCTGGTCAGGAGCACACGTCGATTTTGTCGTATCGCACGATTCCGGCCGGCATTGGTCCCCGGTACAAACGCTGATTGACGGCTTTGGCCAGTCACCCCGGAGCAAGTTGGTGAAGCTAGCCGATGGTCAGGTCATGATCCCGCTCTCCTCCTGGTTATTCCATTGGGAAGGCTACACCGTTTGTTTGAACCTAGCCGACGGTCAGGTCATCAAGAAAGGTGTCGCTGCAAAAATCCCCGGCCCGGAAAATAGCCAACCTAGCCTGGTCACGCTGAATAATCGCGATGTCGTCGCTTATCTCCGAAACCCGCGCGGCGGCCATGTTCTATTTTCAAAATGGGATCCTTCACTGAACCAGTGGTCGCCGGCAAAGCCCATCAATTTGCCGAGCCCGGACTCAGCGGTTGACGCTATCGCTTGCGAAGACGGCGTGTTAGCCGTCTACACCTCCGACGCAAATCACCGATTCGGCATGAGCGTCGCCTGGTCGGCAGATGGTGAGCATTTTTCTCCCCTCACCAGTTTCGGCGACCGTAGAGATGTCAGTGTCTCTTATCCCACCCTGATCCGATCCAGCGACGGCGACTATCATCTGGTCTACACCTATGGCGGACGTTCGATGATCAAGTACCTTCATTTGCCGCAGAAATGGATCCACGACGAGGTAGCGAAAGTGCGCGCGGCTGGCAGCCCGTGGAGCGCTGCCTCGCTTGCGAGGCCGTGGTGATTTGGTGGGGCGAGGCTCCCGAACGGCCCGGGGCTGCCCTCAACGAGGGCGATCGATTTCTGCCGCTGGAAGCCCGCGCCGACAGACGTGCCGAGCCGCCGACCCCTGATGTGCCACCGACAAAACGCGAGGCCGTAGGATAGATCGAGTAGCGCATCTTGGCATAGCACGTGGCAACGAAATTAGCCCTGGGCCTTTCGCGGCTCGGCACGTCTCTCGGCGTTGCCCACGATTCATTACGACCAGTCAGAACCGTGGCGAAAGATAACCGGTCGTTCGGGAGCCTCGCCCCACCTAAGACCCCTTTCGGCCTCGCAAGCGAGGCAACGCTCCACGGGCGTCCCTCTGTCACGGAACGTTCTCCCATCCGGTCTTCGGTCCGGAAACCATTCACTCCTTGAACTCCTGCAACTCCCCGACTCCGCGAAGCCTACGTCGCGGCTGGCCTTGAACTCCGTCCTTTGCTATTCGCTATTTTCGAAGCGCTGACCGCTTCGCACCGCCCCATGAACCACACCCACTCGAACCATAGCGAGAAGCCACAGGCCGCCACCCCGGATGATGCGATCCGCTTAGCCACTTTCGACCAATACCGTGGCCTACTTTTCTCCATCGCTTATCGCATGCTTGGAACGATCGCAGATGCCGAGGACATGCTGCAGGAGACCTTTATGCGCTGGCATCAATCCGCGGATCAGAATATTCGCTCACCGCGAGCATTCCTAGTGACCATCATCAGCCGCCTCTGCCTGAACCATCTTCAATCTGCCCGGGTTCAACGCGAGGAATACGTGGGCGAATGGCTACCCGAACCACTCGTAACGGATCCAAACAGCGATCCGCTCAGGACGCTGAAAATCGACGAATCACTTTCGATGGCGTTCCTAGTGTTACTAGAACGACTGACCCCAATTGAACGTGCGGTATTCCTTCTCCACGAGGTATTTAACTATAAACATCCGGAAATTGCGGAAATTCTGGATCAAAGCGAAGCCAACTGCCGGCAAGTGTTGCGCCGGGCTCGCCAACATGTGGGAGCGGTTGGTCGCCGATTCAAAGCCAACATTCAAGAGAGCACCGATCTGCTTGACCGATTTCTGCAGGCGACGCGCACCGGTGACATGGAGGGTCTAGTCGCATTATTAGCTCGTGACGTTGTCCTCCACTCCGATGGCGGAGGCAAAGCAATTGCTCTTCCGAAACAAATCAAGGGCGCTGAAAAAGTCGCTCGCGGGATCCTGCGAAGCATGGAGAAGACCGCACCCAAAGACCTAGTCGGCCACGCTGCCCATATCAACGGCAAACGCGCCATAATCGGTTACGTGCAAGGAAAACCGTTCTCGGTTGTTTCCGTAAACATCAGCAAGGGCCGAATCAAAGACGTTTTCGTGGTTACTAATCCGGACAAGCTGGCACGTATTCCGGATATGCGGGAGGGCTGATCCTAGGCAAGCGTGGACTAGCACCCAGGGCCTGGAGGGGAGCCGCTTTGTAGGTTAGCAGCTCTGTAAGTCGGCAGCCACCGAAAGCCTGCGGGGTAGACAGGCACCCGCGCACGGTCCAGCGCTAGCCAGTTGTGTGGTTGGCTTCCAAAACGGCGGATTCTGCCACAACGTCCTTTTTGTATGTCTAACGCTGGGTAATTCCCGGGAGCCGCCTGTCTAACCCCGAAGGCTTTCGGTGGCTGCCGCCGGGTAGAACTGCCACCTTACAAAGCGGCTCCCCTCCAGGCGTTGGGCGGGCGACGACGCGTGTTCCTTGAGGAGCACGAGCACGATTATTTGATCGACGACGATCAAATCGATGTCACAAACGGTTCCCCTGCCCGGTCTACTCTCTCGATGAAACTACTGATACTTGGCGCGACCGGCGCTACTGGGCTTCACGTCATTACCCAGGCAGTCGAACGCGGTCACACCGTCACAGCTTTTGTTCGGAACCCGGATCCACTCAAGAAGTTCGAAAACCGCATCGCCGTGGTTCGTGGAAATCTACTGGAGAGCGCCGAACTCGAACAAGTGCTGACCGGCCAGGAGGCAGTCCTATCCGCGTTCGGTCCCCGTCTGCCGATCGCCAAAGCAGACGCCGACTTACTCCAACGTTTTGCCGCCGCATTGACCAACGGAATGCAAAAGGCCGGTGTCCGGCGGGTTGTAATCGAATCAACCGCTTTCCTTTTCAAAGATGCGATGATCCCGCCCGCCCATTTTTTCGGTCGCCTGTTTTTCCCGGGAGTCGTGCGCGATGCCGGCGAAATGGAAAACATCGTGGCGAAGAGCGGACTCGATTGGACCTTGGTTCGTCCACCGCAATTGACCAATAAAGCGTCCACCGGCAAGTACCGGACAAAAATCGGTCACCTGCCATCGTTCGGTTTCAACATCTCGCGCGCCGACGTCGCCGATTTCATGATCAAAGCCGGCGAAAACCACGCCTCAATCCAAAAAATCATCGGACTAGCGAATTGAGTTCACAGTTCACGGTTATCAGTTTGCGGTTTGCCGTTAGCGCTCGGCCGCTGGTAAGCCTAGCGTTTAGGGACCAGCGCTCAGTCCGGCTGAGTCCCATAGGTCATATAGGTCCTATAAGTCTCATCTGCGCGACCCCTAACAACCGTCTCGATCACGAAACCATCCACCCCTCAACGCTATGTCAGTCAGAAACGCCAAAAAACGAATCACCGAAGCGGTGAGCTCTTGGGGAGGAATTACCCTGGCTCCCTACCGGTTTGGAGGAACTGCATTTATGCTAGGGAAACGAGAACTCGGGCACATTCATGGTGACCGCCTGATCGATATCCCATTCCCAAAACCGGTCCGAGACGAGCTTGTGAGTACTGGTCAAGCCGAGCCGCATCATATCTTGCCGGACAGCGGCTGGATTAGTTTCTTTCTCCGGACCGAGGTCGATATCGACCAAGCGATCAAGTTAATGCGCAGGTCGTTTGAGGCTGCGGTCGCGCGGGGGAAAAAGGAAGCGTGATTGGTGATTGGTGATTGGTAGAATTCGTCCCGAAGGGACTGAACGAGCGTAGCCTGGCAATTTGTTGCCAGGAACCCGTCCTATAGCGGACCCGTCGCGTAATGGGGCTTCGGTCCCGAAGGGACAATAGGACTCAGCCTGGGGTTTTAACCCCAGGAAAACGTCCACACATGAGGCCGCCCTGAAGGGGCGGAAGACGATTGTGATCGACGAGCCGGATTGACCGACGTCTGCAAATGTGGGCAGCGAATTTACCGTCTCTTCGGGGCGGGCATTTTTCAACTCGGTACCTCGGATTAAAACCCCGGGCTTAGTGCTGTTGACCCTTCGGGACAAGTGCCCACCGTCCCTTACGTGCCGCGGACCGCGGACCGCTCCATCTCGAATCCGCGCCTCTTCAAGCCCACCCTCCCCGCAAAGAAGATGGGGACTGGCTTTACCAGTCCCCATCGTTTCGGTACCCCCAAAAAAGGTCGCGTTCCTTAGACTGATAATGAGACCGCGGACTGCGCAGGCAAATCTGCGGTGGTTTCCTCGAATTCACGCAACAACGGCTTTGCCCGATCCGATGCGCCCATGATCGAAAGCTTCGCCCGAGCGACTTCAGTCACTTTCGCCTCGGCATGCCGCATCGTCACTAGATGCGGGGGTTCATGCCCACTCTCCAAGAGTGCGCCTTCTTTCAACCCGTTCATCCAGGCTCGGACAATGTCCGCTCCAATGTTAATCTTTACGACGTTCATCGAGGTCGCCTTACGAACGTCGTCCGGATGAATACCGCTGCCTCCGTGTAATACCAATGGCGCCGGAGTAACCTCAGCAATCTCTTCCAGCAGCGGCAGATCTAGCCGGCTGCTTTGTCCATGCACGGATCCCACCGAGACCGCCAGCGTATCGATCCCGCTCTCCGCCACCATTCGCTTGGCTTCTTCCGGCGACGCTTTCTCGATTCTGCCGCCCTGACCCTCGCCACCAAATTGGCCAATCTCCGCTTCCACGGCCGCTCCCATCGGGTGAGCGATTTCGGCGATAGTCGCGGCCCCTTCGATATTCTCTTCTAAAGGCAAATGGCCGCCGTCATACATCACCGAGTAATAGCCGCGCCGTAGTGTCCGCAGAATCATTTCGTCCGCATCCGGATGATCTTGGTGAACCAATACCGGAACCCGGGCTTGCTCGGCTAAGAGCCTCAACAACTGAGGCAGCACGTCGAAGCCGCCATAATAAAGATCGCCAAAGTAGGTCTGCAGAATCACCGGCGCATCTTCAGCCTCGGCAGCCGCGATCACAGCCCGAGCGATTTCCAGGTTGCACACGTTGAATGATGGGACAGCGAATCGGTTACGAAATGCGTAATCGAAGAACAAACGCGGTTTAGTGACGTACATGGTTTTGAGATTCTGAATTAGACCTAATCAAGCAGGAAACACGCAAATACCCCTAGCATTAGTGCGTGATTAACGCAAATAGTTCTGGCTATTCCTGCGTTTTACACGCATGATTGTTCACGTTTACCGGGTTGAGTGTCGCTAAATAGACCTGGCCCGCGAAGCTTCACCTAGCCCTTGAGCAGGCGGCACAGCAGACATGAAGGCCGAACCACAGAACCTGTCGCGCCGCAGGCTTTGCGGAGGCGGATGTATGCAGATAGAGATCTCCGATCGAGATTTTGCTACGCCATATCTGCGTGAATCTGCGGCCGTTTTGCGGTTGGACTTTTTCTCTTTCCTTTGTGTCCTTCGTGTCTTTGTGGTGAAATTTGTCCTCCATCCTGATGAGTAAAGACCAGAACGCGACGCTTACCCGGCGCCACCAGGAGCTTCAATTGGTCGAGGCCAGAGGCCAGGTCAGTGTCGAAGAGTTAGCCCGACATTTTGATGTCTCGGACGACACCATCCGGCGCGATCTTCAGGAGCTTGAGCGGCGCAAATTACTGTTGCGTACACATGGCGGCGCCGTATCTGCCGCATTGTTGGTTCATCGGGAAACACCGTTCCTCACCCGAGCCAACGCTAATGCAGATGCCAAAGCCCAGATTGGCCGGGCAGCAGCCCGGCTCATCTCCGATGGCGAGACCCTGATCATCAATGGCGGCTCAACCACCTTTGCCTTTGCCGCCGGGCTTAGCCTTCGCCGGAACCTCACGATCGTCACGAATAACGTGACCATGCTTTCCGTTTTACCCGCTGAAGCTGTGGAAAGCGTTTACATTCTAGGCGGCGTATTTAACCGGAATCTAGGGTCGACGATAGGAGCGGTTGGATTTGCATCGGGTAACATCAGCGTTGACACGACGGTTCTTGGGGTCACGGGATTGACCGCTGCGGGAGGGCTTTCTACGACTCTTTTGGAAGAAGCCCCCATGATGGCCAGCATGATCGCGTTCGCCCGCCGCACCATAGTCGTCGCGGACTCTTCCAAATTCGGTTTCAACGCTTTTGCCCAGGTGGCCCCCTTGAATGCAGTCGATATCTTGGTCACCGATGCCGAACCCCCGGCCGACCTCCGCCAAGCCCTAACTCAGGCAAACGTCGAAATCATCTTGGCAGATCAACCGCGAATGGACGCCAATGACCGCGAAAACTGAACCGCAGATGAAAGGAGATGGAAATATCCGCAGAGCGGACACTAAAGACAGTTAAATATCCGCAGATTACACAGATTACACAGATTACACAGATTACGTTTTGGGGCTCCGATGGTGCTGGGGCTCATGCGAAGATCGGCACCCAACGGTGACTTCTGTCAAAAAAAATGCTTTTCTGCTTTATAGCCTTTTGCTTTTCGAGGACAGGGAAAAGCCGAGCCCCTAGTAGCGACTTATTTAACTGCGGCGCATGCCCGACTGCCGAACGTAATCTGCGTAATCTGTGTAATCTGCGGATATTAACTTCTCTCTGTAATCTGCGGATAAACCGTTCTTCCTCGCGCTACGGATCGTCTAATGGTCAGGTCTTTGTGAACTCTGTATCTTTGTGGTGAAAGCCTTTGATATTCTAGGGATTGGTTGTGTGTCGGTGGATGATCTCTTGTATGTGCCGGGGTCGTATCCGGCAGCCGATACTAAGACGCGAGTCTTAAGCTGGGATCGCCAATGTGGCGGGCTCACGGGAACAGCTTTGGTGGCCGCTGCCCGGTTGGGTGCGCGTTGCGCTTTTGCCGGGTTATTGGGCTTCGATGACCTCTCCCGGATCGTGGAAGAAAATTTTCTGCGAGAAGGTGTCGATATTTCTCACGCGCCACGAGCCAAAGACGCACCGGTGCCGCATGCCGTGATCGTCGTTGCGACGGAACCTCGTACTCGAAATATCTTTTATCGAATCGAGGGCCGTATCGGGGCCGATGAGCATCTGCCAGACGAGCCGGTGATCCGGTCTGCGCGCATTCTTTTTCTTGATCAATACGGGATGACCGGATGTATCCGGGCAGCCACGATTGCCCGGGCCGCTGGGATTCCCATCGTCGCTGATTTCGAAGACTCTGGTCACCCACAATTTCCCGAGCTGCTTCGGTTAATCGATCACATTGTTCTTCCCCAGGATTTCGCAGAAAAAATCACCGGCGAAACAGTTCCCGAAGCCGCTGCCAAAGCGGTGTGGCACCGGGATTGTCAGGCGGTGGTTGTCACCTGTGGCACTGCCGGAAGCTGGTTCCTTGGGCGAGACGGTGTTGTACGGCATCAACCTGCTTTTAAAGTACAAGCGGTCGACACCACCGGCTGCGGCGATGTTTTCCACGGCGCCTACGCGGCAGCTCTGGTCCAAGGCGCACCGCTGAACGAGTGCGTCCGTTTTGCCACCGCCGCCGCCGGCCTGAAAGCAACTCAACCCGGCGGCCAACGTGGTATCCCAACCCGGCAGCAAGTTGACGAATTCCTGCGGTCGCCACTCAGTTATAAGTTATAGGTTGTACGTTTTAGGTTATAGGTTCTCGCAAGGAACGCAGAGAAAACGAACCCCAGATGGACGCAGATTATTCTCTAGCGGGGAATACCGCGAAGGCATAAAATACGGAGTAACCGGAGAAAATGGTCTCAATCGATCAGCACCGCGACCCAAGCCCAGAACCACATCTGCGTAAATCTGTGTTCATCTGCGGTTGAGGTTTTTTGTTCGGGTTTATTTCGTGTCCTTTCGCGGTTTTTCTTTTTTTTTGCGCTCTTTGCGTTCTTTACCGCCACCTCCGGTTACCTGGAGACGGATCGTCCTGAAAAATGTTGCTTTCTATCAACGGTTTGGTTTCGAACTGACGCATGAGATTCCGATACTCGGAACCCCGAACTTTTTGATGCGAAAGCCCGCTCGCACAGTAGCTGCAATGTAGAATCTACAAAAAATTTGGATCCGGTGTCCAAATCCGCGGGTCCCGTTCGTCATCTCATCGAAACCGCAACCTGGTTATCAACCCAACAACCCAATACCAAAAGAAAACCATGACGACGAAAGTAAACCCGATCCCGGAAGGCTCCCACACGATCACGCCCCACCTTTGTGTGAAAGACGCGGCGCAGGCCATCGAATTCTATAAGAAGGCCTTTAGCGCGGAAGAGCTTTGCCGGGTTCCTTCACCGGATGGCAGCACTCTTATACATGCTGCAATCAAAATCGGTGATTCAATTCTCTTCCTATACGATGAGGTCCCGCAGATGGGTGCTCTCGGCCCGAAGAGCATTGGTGGAAGCCCCGTCCGGATCCATCTCTATGTCGCAGACGTAGATAGCCTGTACGATCAGGCAGTGAAAGCCGGCGCCGAAGTGGGGATGCCCCTAGAAAATCAACCGTGGGGCGACCGCTACGGAACGCTCACCGATCCGTTCGGACATAGCTGGGGATTAGCGTCTCACGTCGAGGATGTATCCTTCGAGGAGATGCGCCAGCGCTTCGAAGCGGCCTGCGCGGCGCGCTAATACGGCGCGCCAGGAGCTAGGAGCTAGATCTAGGAGCTAGGAGGGACGCAGCGGCGGGTATCGTCCTCGTTCTCGTCGTCGTCCTCGAAATCGGCTCTATCGCTTGTTTGGAACTGAGACCGCGCCATGCCCAATGGCGCGGTAGAGCTATTTCAAGGCAGTCCCGTTTATGCATCTCTGCGGGCTACGGCTTTCGCGACCCGCAACGGGGTAGCCGGCCCAGGGGACTCCATACCTTCAAAATCGAGGACAGCCTGTCCGACGAAGCCCACGCTCTATTTTGCCAACCGCTCGAAGTCGGCCTCGCAAGCGAGGCGCGCTCCACAACCAGGAACTTAGCGAAGTCGGAAGGACGACGACGAGAACGATTACGAAGTGCTAGCACGCGCTTACTAGCTCCTAGATTCTAAATTCTAGCTCCCCTCTCAGCGACAAACGGTCGATCTTCCACCACACCCAGCCGCACGGACTCGAAAAACTGTCGCTGAAACTCACTCAGCGTCCTGTTCTTCCAACGTTTCCGGAGCACCAGATAAATGCAGATCTCGCGCAGCTTGGCGAACAATGGGATATGCCGGATGGCGTCGCCAAGATTGGATTCCTGTTGGTAGGCCGTTCGGGAGCCCGCCTACGCCAAGCCTACGGCGCGGCAGGCCCTCGCCCCACCAAAGAGGCAGCGACGCTCGGGAGATTTGCTGTTTGCTATTTATCTACTAATACGTATCACTAATACGTATTAGCGCCGTTTTGGACTGATTACTGACCCACTGCTTACTGCTTACTGATCACTTCCCCCCGTGCGTCCTACCCAGAAAGACATCGCTAAACTCGCTCAGGTCTCTCAAGCGACCGTTTCCCTCGTTCTCAACCGGGTCAGCGATGCGTCCGTACCACCCGTTACCCAACAAAAAGTCCTTCGCGCCGCGAAGAGGCTCGGCTATGTCCCCAACCGCGTCGCTCAAAGTTTGCGTACCCAGCGGACAAAGACCGTTGCTTGTATCGTCCCCGATATCACCAACCCATTCTACCCGGCTCTCGAGCGCGGCGCCCAAAAGAGCGCTGAAACCAACGGGTATGACGTACTCATCTACAACACCGATGGGCTCCCGGCTAAGGAACACAAATGCCTCGACCGCCTGTTAGAAGGACGGGTTGACGGTGTGATTGGGGTTTTCTTTCATCTTACCGCCCGCGATCTGCGTCCGCTGCTCGACCGTAGAATCGCCCTGGTCAGGATCGAAGCGAACCCGAAAAAGATTGGGCCTTGGCCTCTGGATAATCTTTTTGTCGATAATGCAGCCGGCGCCAAAGCGGGCACCCAATACCTCATCAAAGGCGGCCATCGCCGGATCGCTATGATCGCGGGTAGCGGCGGACCGGAACGGAACCGGGTCAGCGGTTATCTACAAGCGCTGGATGAAGCCGGTCTAAAACCGCAGCTGGTCAGCCGTGGCGATTTCAATGAAGAGAGCGGCTACCGCTCCACCAAACAAATTCTTTCGGCCGCCACCCGTCCGACGGCCATCTTTGCCGGGAACGATCTGATGGCTTTCGGCGCAATGGCCGCCATCCGGGAAGCGAAACTGACCATCCCAAAAGACATCGCCCTTCTGGGGTTCGACGATATTTTCACCGCTCGCTTTGTTACGCCTACTCTTTCGACCATTAGCCAGTTCCAATACGAACTGGGCCGGGTCGCCGCCGAAATGGTGCTCGAACGAATCGATCAATTACCGCCCGGCACTCCCGGCCGCCAACGCGAGATGCCATTCGAAGTCGTAAAACGCCAATCCGCTTAACCAATTTCTCCCCAAGCCCCCAACCCAGAAAGCCCCGATGAACAAAACGTCCTCTAACCAAGGCGCCCTAGAACCCGGAAATAATATCCGCAGATTACACAGATTACGCAGATTACGTTCAATGGCCGAACACTGCGCCCGAGAAAGCAATATCGTTCCCTCGGTTACCGGCTTCTTTACCCGTACACTTAGCCTCACCAAGAACCGAAATCTGCGTAATCTGCGTAATCTGCGGATAATACCTAATCTGTGGTTCGTGGGCGGAGCGGTTGCCGCGATTACGCTGTCCACTGTCGCCAACGCCGATGGACCCATCAGTCTGTGGTATCAACGCGGCGGAAACCCGGACCAACAACGGATCATGCAAAAGGATTTGGTTGCGCCGTTTAACGCGGCCCATCCAACGACTCCGCTTACCCTCGATGTTCTAGCCGGCGGAACTGGCGACAAAAAGATCAGGATGGCGGTGATCTCAGGTAAAGGGCCCGACATCATAATGACTCCCGGCCCGAGCACCACTCTAGCACTGGTACAGTCAGGGCATCTTTTACCGCTCGATGACTACATCAAGAAATACAATCTCGATAAACGGATACTGACTCCGGTGCTTCGGACGGGGGAATATCAAGGCCATAACTACGCCTTACCGCGCACGTTCGAGACCATGGTCCTCTACTATAATAAGACCTTGTTCGATAAGAACGGTTGGGCGCCGCCGAAAACCATAGCTGAGCTCAACACCATCGGAGAAGCGTTACTCGCAAAAGGGATTACGCCGTTCTCAGTCGGAAACGGCGATTGGCGGGCTGCTAACGAATGGCATGTGACGGTTGTGCTCAATCACTACGCTGGACCCGAGAACATCTATAAAGCGTTGAAGGGCGAGATTCCCTGGACAGATCCAGTGTTTGCCGGGGCGATCGATGTGCTCAAGGACTGGTACCAGAAAGGTTGGTTCGGCAAAAACTATTTCTCTCTTACGGGCGACCAACAAGCGTTGCTGCTGGCCAAGGGCGAAGCGGGTATGGCGCCGAACGGTACGTTCTCGTTCGATAATATGGTAGCCGCATTCAAGCAGACCGGCCAAGAACTTGGAGTTGCTCCCTTCCCCAGCCTGCGGGATGGGGTGCCCTATCCGCTGTACGCCATCGGTACCGGTAGTACCATGTCGATCAACAAAGACTCAGCTAACCCCGACGCCGCCGCTGCTTTTCTCGATTATCTTTATTCCGACGCTTTCTATGATCGGATCAGCAAAGATTGGCCGGGTGACTGGAATCTGCCTCTGACCTCGATCGACGAAGCCAAACTGACAAAGAATGTTTCCCCGATTTTCGCCAAAACGTTCACGGCATTTTCCAAAGCCGTCGCCGAGGGCAACTACGGCTATACCACCTGGACTTTCTGGCCGCCGGCTACCGAGGATTACTTGATCCACGGAATCGAACAGGTCTGGCTAAACCAAGTCACAACCGCCGATTACTTGAAGAAGATGGAAGAGATATTCGCCAAGGAGTTAGCCGAGGGCAAGGTCCCGCCTCCTGCGCCAAGATGAACCGCAGATTACGCAGATGAAGGTGTGATCCGCAGATTACAGAAGGTTTAATATCCGCAGATTACGCAGATTACGCAGATTACGGTTTAGGTACTGATGTCGTCAGCTAGATAAACAAATCAGGTGTCCGGGCGCGATCTTGCTGGTCCTTTGAGGACAGACACCGACTCGGAAAAACCCACGATTCATTTCGCTCATCGGTGTGGCCCGGCTACGACGCGTAAATCTGCGTAATCTGCGTAATCTGCGGATATTAACTTCTCTGTATAATCTGTGGATCCATTTAGAATGTTAACCTGATCGTATGGCCGTTGCTGTCTCCCGCGCTCAACCTATTCGTGTCAATTCGCGTCCATTCGCGGTTCGGTTCTGCAATTCTGCGGTACCGTTCTTGTTACCGGCGCTCATTATTAACGCGGCGATCATTTTGATCCCGGGACTGCTGACGATCGCCATGGCGTTTTGCGAATGGGACGGCGCAACCGCGCCGTCATTTGTGGGCCTGGATAATTTCCGCGCGATTTTCGCCGATCCGGTTTTCTTTTCCGCCCTGTCTAACAACATCAAATGGACGCTCATCTTTCTCACGATCCCGATCGTTATGGGGCTGGGCGCAGGCTCACTGTTATTAGTTGTAAAACGTGGGCGCAACTTTTTTCAGGTCGTTTATTTCCTACCGGTGATTATCGCCACGGTGGTGGTAGCGCGGGTCTGGCAAGGGATGATCTATAACCCGGAATCAGGGATAGTCGGGTGGTTAAAGGTTTACGGACTTAACCTAGCCGATCCGCTGACCCAACCGCCCACCGCTCTGTATGCCGTAGCCTCCGTCGATCTTTGGCATTGGTGGGGATTCCTGGCCGTGATTTTCTTGGCCGCATTTCGTCAGGTCGATGCTGCCCAGATTGAAGCAGCAGTGATCGATGGAGCCGGCTTCTTTCAACTGCTTCGATTTGTCTTAATCCCCGCTATCCGGCCTACTATCACTTTAATGATGATCATGACCATCATCTGGTCATTCCTGGCATTCGACTTCGTCTATGTCTTAACTCAGGGTGGCCCGGCCTATGCCAGTGAAGTGCTTTCCACGCTCTCCTATCGATACGCATTTTATAATTACACCATGGGACCGGCCGCTGCGGTGGCGCTGGTCATCAGTTTCTTCGGCTTGGTCGCCACGTTCTTCTACGTCCGCATCCAACAGAAGGAAGGACTGCAATGAACGAAAAGGCAAAGTTTACCACAGAGACACAGAGTACACGGATCTTAGAAGGCAAAGGGTCCCTTAAATCATGGCCTCCAAGTTTTACGTCTCTTTGTAGTGCGCCAATACGAACGTTCTTACAGAAGATCACAAAGGCCACAAAGAGAGGAACAGATCAGACTAGCCAACACCTTATCTGTCTTCGTGATCTTTGTGCGCTTCTGTTGGATATCCGTAAATCTCTGTTTTTTACTCTCTGTGTCTCTGTGGTGAATATTTTTTCAGTAAACTCTGTGTCTCTGTGGTGAAATGAATCAGCATCTTGGACGCGGCACATTGTTAGCCTCTTATTTCATCTTAGCGGTTGCGGCCGTGATCGCCCTTTTCCCGCTCTCGCTAATGCTGATCAGTTCGCTAAAGAAGAGCACCGAAATTGTGGCAAATCCGCTCGCACTTCCTAACACGTTGCAATGGATAAACTTCACTCGTGCCTGGACCGATGCCCAACTGGGGCGATCCCTCTTAAATAGCGCAGAAACTACCGGCTTTGCTGTCCTTCTGATCTGTTCCACTTGCTCACTCGCCGCGTACGCGCTGGCCCGCCGCGTCGGACCCGGATTACGTTGGGTGAGCGCCTATTTTCTCGGAACGACTACCCTACCCATCCAGCTCTATTTATTCCCCCTTTATTTCGGGTTCGCCCACCTCGGCCTTATCGACAACGTGTTCGCTCTTTCTTTTGTTTATACCGCTGTCTTTAGCCCCTTCGCTATCTTTCTCCTACGTACGTACTTTCTCGCCATCCCCAAGGAACTCGAAGAAGCCGCGGTTATCGACGGCGCTAACCGTTGGCAGGTGTTTACCCGGGTGTTGCTCCCCTTAGTTTCACCCGGCATCCTGACGGTCGCATTAATTTCCGGATTGAACATCTGGAACGAATTCCTGATTTCTTCAACCTTCCTGCAAAGCCATGATCAACAGACCGCTGTAGTCCGGTTCTATACTCTCGGTGGCCAATACAGCAGCGATTGGGGAGAGATTATGGCCGCTGCGATCATCATCGTTGCTCCAGCCGTCGCCTTCTTCCTTCTCTTGCAACGCCGCTTCATCCAAGGCATGGCCGCCGGCTCGGTCAAAGGCTAACCGCGAATGAATCCGACTTCGCCAAACCCTGACCTAACCACACTGTCGAGCGCATGCTTCGTCGGACAGGCTACGAATAGACGCGAAACCAAAAAAATCTAAACCGCAGATGTACGCAGATTTCTATGAAGACAAAATCCGCCACAGAAGATCACAAAGGTCATAAAGAAGGAATTAGGTTTAATCAGGCTCTGAAATCCTATCTTTGTGATCTTCTGTTGGTTCCACTCCCGAACTCCTGAACTCCTACCTTCTTCCGATGTCTCCTTCTGATTATCTCGAACGCGTTTACGCCGGTGTACTCGGCAAGATCATTGGCGTTTATCTCGGACGGCCGTTTGAAGGGTGGAAGCACCAACGGATTTTGTCGGAGCTTGGGGAGATCTGGGATTACCAACATGAACGGTTGGGTGTGCCATTGGTAGTCGCTGATGACGATATTTCTGGCACATTTACTTTTTTGCGTGCGTTACCGGACCACGGTGGCAGCGCTGAGCTGACCGCCGCACAGATCGGTCAAGCCTGGCTCAACTATATTGTCGAGAACCGGAGTATCCTCTGGTGGGGCGGTATGGGTAACTCGACGGAGCACACCGCTTTTCTGAGATTAAAGGGCGGAATTTCGGCGCCGAAAAGCGGTGCGATTGCCACCAACGGTAAGACCGTGGCTGAACAGATTGGCGCCCAGATCTTTATTGATGGTTGGGCTTTAGTCGCTCCCGGCAACCCGCGCTTGGCCGCAGAGCTCGCTGGGAAAGCAGGTTCAGTGAGCCATGACGGTGAAGCGGTTTATGCAGCTCAGTTAGTGGCAGCGATGGAAGCACAAGCCTTCGTAGAACCCAGCATCGATCAGCTGATCGAGACCGGCCTAAAATATCTTCCGTCCAACTGTTTGATTGCCCAATTAGTAAACGATGTCCGTAATTGGCATCGGGAGGATGGTGATTGGAGAGTAACCCGGGGACGGATCGAACAAAAATACGGGTACGATAAGTTTCCCGGTAACTGTCACGTAGTTCCCAACCATGCGATCATCATCCTGAGTTTGCTTTATTCTGAGGATAATTTTGGTCGGGCCCTCATGATCGCGAACACATCTGGTTGGGACACCGACTGTAACTCGGGTAACGTCGGCTGTCTGATCGGTATAAAGAACGGGTTAGCCGGGATCGACCCAAAACTGCGTGAAGCCGTTGCCGACCGTCTCTATCTGTCTACCGCCGATGGCGGCCGCTGTATTACGGATGCGGTTCGTGAGACGTATGAGATCTGCCGTATGGCAGATCGACTCGGCCAAGCGCCCTCCATCCCGAGTCCCAAGAACGGCGCTCGTTTTCATTTCTCGCTCCCCGGTTCTGTTCAGGGCTTCCAATGTGGAGCGCGCCTCGCTTGCGAGGCCGACTCGGTCGGAACCGATTCCGTCGGGGCGGCAACCGCCCGCCTTGAGAACGTCGCGCTGACAGATACTGGTGTCTCTTCTATCGGCCTCGCAAGCGAGGCGCGCTCCACGGGTGTCTCTTCTATCGGCCTCGCAAGCGAGGCGCGCTCCACGGGTGTCTCTTCTATCGGCCGCGCAAGCGAGGCACGCTCCACGGGTGTCTCTTCTATCGGCCTCGCAAGCGAGGCACGCTCCACGGGTGTCTCTTCTATCGGCCTCGCAAGCGAGGCGCGCTCCACGGAGGCCGCTGCACGGGTGCTCGCCCTCGATTTTAATCTTTCGCCGGGCGGTCCTCCAGCCACCATCGCGACTCCAACCTTCATCCCGCCTGATTCAAAAGATGCCAGTCACTATTGTTTGATGGCGTGCCCGACGCTTCACCCAGGAAACATTGTCACGGGTCGCGTGATCGCTGACCTTGCAAATTCGCGCCCGATCCGTGTCACTCCGTTCGTGACCTACTATGGAAACAACGACGAGTTGAACGATCACCATGGTCCGTCGTTCACTCTCGACTTTGGCCGCACCCAAGATTTCCAATGGCAGATCGAAGACCTGGACGGTGCACCTATAGCCCAGTTCGGACTTGAGGTTAGCGCCGACGGCGCCGCTAAAGGCCGCTTATTCATCGATTACATCGACTGGTCAGGAACACCCACAACCACGTTTCGACGTCCAACGAGCAACAGCAAAATGTGGCTCCGTGCCTGGGTCAATGCCGTCGATCATGCCGGCACCCGCTGGGCATCAGCATTTCATCTCTCTCAAAACAGCGGGACCGGCCTGCTCATTCAAGGCTCACGCGATTGGCAAAACTATGCCGTTCAATCCGCGATTATTTCGGACCCGGCCCAATCCTTTGGACTAGCCGCCCGGGTCCAAGGGTTATCTAGATACTACGCCCTCTTACTTGGCCCGAACCAGATATTGCGCCTAGTCCGGAATTACGATGGGATCGAGGTGTTAGCAGAGGTTCCGTATAGCTGGCGCTGGTCAGAGCGATATCAGTTCAATCTTGCGGTGAACGGAACTGAGATCGTAGGTTCCCTGAGTGGAACTCCATTAATTCGCTACAACGACACCGGTTCAGCCCTCCTCGATGGCGGAGTCGCCTTGGTGTGCGAAGAGGGCTTGATCATGACCGACGAAGTCACCGTTACCGGAGCTTAAGGATGTAGCTAATCAGGCGCTTCGGGCACTTATTTCGGAGTGATATCTATGACCGAAACCGTTCCGCCTAGATAGTTTGCGACGTAAGCATACTTGCCATCCGGAGCGATCGCCACAGACGTCGGGTCGATTCCCACAACGACCTGACCAGCTAGCTTGTTAGTCGCTGTTCTGATCATGGCAACCGTGTCGTCCCTCGGATAGTTTCTGCCGTTACCCAATGGCACATAGAGGAACTTCCCGTTTGGAGTGATCGCTGGTTGGCCAGGAAGAAGGCGAGTGCTCTTCCGCAGCACGATGGTATCAGTGAATGTATTGGTAGCGGTATCGATGATCACGACTACCGGTTGTCCGGTCGAACTAATTCCGGTAAAATAAAGCTTCGTGCCATTCGGCGAAAACGCCAAACCGCCAAATGGATACGGCACATTCGAGTTAATAGTTCCGGACACCGTGTTAGTCGCGGTATCGATGATACTAATGTAGTAAGGTGGGAAGGTTTGATTCGCAACATACGCCTTGCTTCCATCCGGCGAAAAAATCACCGCAGTTGGGTTCCCACCGACTGATATGGGCGATAACAGGGTTCCGTTGGAAATGACGGTGAGCGTACCATCGTTGTAATTTGAGATATAGACAAGGCTGCCGCCCGGGCTTATCGCCTGGGGGCCTGGGCTCGACCCGGTCGCGTAACTCTGTACCAAATGGTGGGTGACCGTTGAGAACTCTAAATCAGCGTTAGAGCTAAGTAGCGTGCAGTAGATACCCTTACCGTCAGGCGTCAGCGCTAAATAGAAGGGCTGGCCGCTGACACTGATGGTGAAACCAACTTCATTTGTGGCGGTATCGATACCGGAAATCGAATTCGATACTTCGTTGCCGACATAGACCGTGCTACTATCAGGGCCGACCGCCAAACTGAAAGGCAATGTCCCGACAGTAATGGTCGCAACCACGGTATTTTTCGGGGTATAAGCGAACCCGGAAATCGGACTTGAGCTTAGCAAGCCCAGCACAAAAAGGATCAGGCTCGGCTTAGGACAAAACCGCGGACTTATCATCGTTTTCATAGGCAGCGCCTAGTTAACTGGCTCCCCGCTGCTAGAAGCAAGCCTGCTTTTGTTACGGAATGGGTGGAATCTGATGAGTTCCGACCCGCGAAGACGACAACGCTGCGGCACCAAAGCCGGCACGCCTCTAAAACTCCTCAGGCCAGAATCATGACCCAACCTTCAGCCCGCCTGACTCAAAGAACGCCAGTCACTATTCGTTGCTTACCTGGTCCAAAACACTCGGCGATCGTGGCTGACCCTGCTAAATCCTTTGGATTGGCCGCCAGAGTCCAAGGTTTTATCTCGCTAGCATGCTCTGATGCTCGGACCGAACCAAGTGTTACGCCTGGTCCGTAACTACGACGAAATCCAAGTGTTAGCCTAGGTTCCCTACACCTGGAGCTGGTCAAAACGCTACGAATTCAAACTCGAAGTAACCGGCGCTACGCGCGACTCCCCCGCCGGTACCACCCAACGAAACCGTCGGTCTCCAAAAGAATGGGTCCGTCGTGTTACCTGATTCACAGGTTATCGAGCCTGCCGGCCGTCAAATTACGGTCATCGGACGCCCCAGCGTGATTGCTATCCGGCCCGACCACAAAACCGCGGTCGTCATTAATGGCGATGGCAACACCGGCTTCTCTAGTGGACCGATTGTGATCTTCGATCTGACCAAAGGAACCGTGCTCCAACAATTGTTGCCTTACACCGGCGCCAAGCCTTCGTTAACGGGAGCGGTTTATTCCCCAAACGGCCAATATTTGTACGCATCTGATTACGGCAATAACGGCGTAATCGATGTTTACCAAGTGGCTACTGACGGTACGGTCGCCTACTCGACGTCGATCGCCTTACCGAACCCCAACGGTAACGACGATTAGTAACGATTCGTATGCTCCGGATCGGGTCCGTTGGTGGACCCGATCCACCGTGGAGCGCTGCCTCGCTTGCGAGGCCGTGGTAAGCACGGGTTAAATCGTGAAGTAAACCGATAGTTGCCTGCGCTCTATACCGTAGGGCTCCGCCTCCTCACGCTTGATAGAGCGCAGTCAGGCAAGGCGACGAGACCCGCCTCATCACTTTGCTCACCACGGCCTCGCAAGCGAGGCACGCTCCACGGCCGTGCGCTCTTTCGGCGCGATCCGTCTCGATATCAGCTCAATTGATATCCAATCACAATAAACGATTGTGCTCAGCCCGGCGGCTCGCACCATTGTCCGGTATGAAAACCGAGATTCAACCCTTCAGTAATGAGAACGCGAGCCAGTACTATCTGACGAAAACCGACCTGGTCGCCGACAAACGGGTCTTAGCAGAATTCGGTTTTGGTACCCTCGCCGGGGTCATTTCATTCGTGGCCGCGGTCTTCACTACAGTGGTCGAAATACCCGGTTTTTGGCGATCCTTCTGGCTAATGATCTGTATCAGCAGCTTTGTCTGCGCCGTCGCATTAGTCACTGAAGGAACCAGGCATTTCGAGGGACGGTCGTGACAAAAAGGAGTTCAAGGAGAGGCCCAGGGAGGGCGCGCGTCCCCGCGCGCCGCGAGGACATGCCACAACTCAAAGGGCGCATTTTGTTCCGCGGTTATCACATGTGCTCGGCTCCGTTAACAAAGGATCGCGGGGACGCGATCCCTCCCGGGCCTTGGGCCCCGCATCTCCTGACTCCTGGATTCTGGCTCCTGGCTCCTCTCCCTGAACTCCTTGAACTCCCGAACTCCTGAACTCCTCTTTTCAAGCTTCCCCGAAGTACCGGTTTAGGCCACCATCCAGGAGGCAATGAGCACAACCTCTATTTGGACCGCGCTCCGCAACCCCGCGTTCCGTATTTTGTGGGTGGCCAGCGTTGTCTCAGGTTGCTGCGTTTCGGCTCACGATATGGCGGCCACGTGGGTCATGAACACGCTGTCGCCTTCGCCACTGATGATCTCTCTGATGTCCACAGCGGCGGCGCTGCCTTTTTTTGTTATGACTCTGCCGGCCGGTGCACTGGCGGACATGGTTGACCGAAAAAAGATTCTCATGGTGATGCATGTCTGGCTTGCTTTATCAGCTGCCGGACTTGCGGTACTAGGGTCGCTGAGATTGTTGAATCCTTATTTAATATTGATTGGAGTATTTTTGCTTGGGGTCGGCTTCGCGGCCAACGGTCCCGCCTGGACGTCAGTAATTCCCGATGTGGTAACCAAGGACGAGCTTCCTTCAGCAGTGACCTTGAGCGGCGTGCAGATGAATATTTCGGGAGTTATCGGGCCCGCTCTTGGAGGACTCCTTCTTCCCTTGATCGGAGCGAACTCCGTTTTTGCTCTCAATGGGGCCGCTTTTCTCCTTGTGTTGCTGGCAGTCCTGCAATGGCGCAACCCGCACAAACGGTTTAGAGACTCGGCCGAGAGTATGCTCGAGTCGTTCATTGGCACGGTTCGTTACGTTCGATACACGCGCGGCGTACGAGTTGTTCTCATTCGCGCTTTCCTATTCTCGCTGCTGATCTCGGTAATCCCAGCCCTCCTTCCGGCCATTGGCCTCAAAGCGCTTAACCTAACCTCCTCGCATCTTGGGATCCTGTTTACGAGCATGGCCGTCGGAGGGTTGTTAGGTGCAGTCTATGTCGTACCGAGAGCCCGAGCCCGTTACAGCTCCAATCAGGTTACAATCGTAGCCAGTCTGCTGCTGATTGCGGTGTATGTTCTGATGGCCGCTGTTCGTGACCTTGGGATCTTCATGGTGGTTGCGGCTCTCGCCGGCGCTTGCTGGACTCTGGCAGGCTCGGAGATTTGGGTGGTCGCACAGCAAGCGATGCCAGGCTGGACCCGTGGTCGTTTGAACGCGGCTCAAATCATGGTTTCTCAAGGCGGCATCGCAGTCGGAGGCGTAGTCTGGGGCGTCCTGGCAGAATTCACCGGCTTTCAATATACGCTCCTGCTCGCCGCTTTGTTGGTCTGTTACAACCTGAGTGTAACCGGTCCGTTGTCGCTCGATTTCGTTAGTTCGCTCGACATAGAGCCGGGTCTCCCGCCGCGGACCCCAGACTTTTCTGATCCTCCCGGACCCGACGACGGACCCATCGCGGTGGTTGCTGAGGTTACGGTCGACCAGGAAAAACGGAGTCAGTTCCTCGAGTTAGTACGGGAGCTTCGCCTGATTTATCTACGAAACGGTGCGTCCAGTGTTCGACTTTACGAGAGTCTCGCCGATCGGTCGGTGTTTCGGCTAGAGGCAGTGGTTACAACTTGGCGCGAACACCTGCTCCTTAATCGCCGGTTGACCAAGACAGAGCGCGAACTTTTAGTTCGAGTCCTGCAATTTCATAACGGCGAAAAAGCTGCCGTTTATCATTACACTTTAGTAACCAGAGAAATTCTTGCTCGCCGGCCAGCAGAGGATCACGGCGGGGCGTAGTTGAAGGAGTTCAATGTCCTATGTGCCTGGAGGGGAGCCGCTTTGGAGTGTAACCAAGCGACCCCACGATATTCGTATCGGCGCGTGCATGATCACAAATCCTTTTAAACAGGCGGCTCCCGGGAACGTTCCAATGCGTGTTAGGTTTGTCGCTCCGTTGAGCAGTGAAGAATCTCCAAGCACAACGATGGACAAAACGCCGCGTGCGGTAATTCCCGGGAGCCGCCTGTTTAACACCCTATTTAGTCTGCCTCGCACTGGAAAGAATTTCGCGAGATCTTTGGGTCCGACCCAAAGCGGCTCCCCTCCGGTTGGACGCTGCGCCTTTGTCAGATAAGCGGCAACGTGTAAGACTCTGCCGATGGCGGATCCAATCTCGGTAATAAGCGCAAAGGAATTGACGGTGCGATACGGGCCGCAAACCGTGCTGGACGAAGCCAGCCTGAATATCGATGAAGGAGAACGTCTCGGTTTGGTCGGACGCAACGGAACGGGCAAATCGACCTTTCTCCAGATCCTGGCCGGTCATGAGCTGCCCGATTCCGGAGAAGTCGTGCGCAGGCGCGAATTGATTGTTGGATACATGCCTCAGCAATTTCGGCTGGAGGACGCCGCCACGGTGCATGCTAATATTATGGCTGGCGCCCAAACCGTACTCGATTTGATCCAGCAATACGAGCAGGCTCCGGCCGCCTCTGACGGGAGCGCCCGTTTGCTGGATCGAATTGAACATCTTGGCGGCTGGACGATCGAACATCGCATCAAGTCGTTAGTCGAACATCTGCATGCTCCGTCCCTCGACCGTACGGTACGAGATTTGTCAGGGGGCGAAAAACGGCGCGTTGCCCTCTGCCGTGCACTGGTTTCGCAGCCCGACCTCTTGCTTCTCGATGAGCCAACCAACCACCTCGATACCACCGCCATCGAATGGTTAGAGGATTTTCTTGCCCACTATCCTGGCACCTGCCTTTTCGTCACTCACGATCGTTATTTTTTGGATAAAATCGCCACCGGGATCGTTGAATTAGACCAAGGTAAATTCCTCCGATACACCGGTAATTACACCGACTTCTTGCTGACTCGCGCCGCCCGAAAAGCAGCCTTGGAACAACAAGAACGTAAACGCCAAAAATTTCTGAAACGAGAACTGGAATGGGTTCGGCGTAGTCCCAGTGCCCGCCGGACGAAGTCGATCGACCGGGTAGAAAAATTTTTCGAGATGGCCGCCCAGGAAGAGCCGGCTCCTGAAACCGAAGCGGAACTGATCATTCCGCCACCGCCGAAATTGGGTGAACGGGTAATCGAATTGAAAGAAATCACGCTAGACCGGAACGGAAGAAAACTGATCGACGATCTAAACCTGGATCTTAGACCCGGTGAAAAGCTTGGCGTGATCGGCGCAAACGGTCTGGGCAAGACCAGCCTGATCAAAGTGATTCTAGGTCAGTTGCCGCCGACTAAAGGTGAGGTAGTGCTCGGCCCGCGCGTACAAATTAACTACGTCGATCAAGATCGAACATTACTTGATGATCAGAAAACGGTTTGGCAGGAGATCGGCGGAGGCAACGAGTCTATCAGGCTCGGCGAAGAAACGATTTCCTTACGCTCGTATCTCCGTCGATTTCTGTTCACTGAAGATCGCATTAACACCAAGATAGAACTGCTCAGCGGTGGCGAAAGAAATCGGGTGGTACTGGCGAAAACGCTAAAACAAGGCGGCAACGTGTTGATTCTCGATGAACCCACCAACGATCTCGATCTGGGTACATTGCGTTTATTGGAGGAAGCCCTGATCGATTTTTTGGGAACAGTGATCGTGATCAGCCACGACCGCTATTTTCTCAACCGGGTGGCAACCGCAATTCTGGCGTTCGAAGGTGACGCCATCGTTCGATACGCAGTCGGTAACTACGATTACTATTTACAAAAAAAAGCCGAAGAGCAAAGCTTGCTCCCGCCAAAGCCGGCCGCACCAACGCCTGTTGCTAAAACCGTCGCTCCGGTAACTAACCGGCCCCGCAAACTCAAATGGAAAGAGGAACGTGAACTGGAGACGATCGAAGCCACCATCCTGGAGGCCGAGGACAAGGTGATCGACCTGGAAAAAGTGTTTGCCGATCCCGACTTTTATAAAAAACACGGTAAAGACTATGCGACGTTGGAAGCGGACCTAAAAACGGCCAGAGAACGAGTGACCGAGCTATATCGTCGCTGGGAAGAGCTGGAACAGATCAAGCAAGCGAGCACTGTCTTCAAGGCGCCGTGATCCGCCGAACCATGGGGTCCCGGCGGAAGAATTAACTCACGCAAAGACGCAAAGGCGCAAAAGGTTAAGACCATGCGGGCTGAGCGTTTTCAACTTCGACGCGATGGATCGGATTGGCGGGCGAAGATAATCTAAGGCCGAGCCACGAAGAAACGGCCCCTTATGAATTAGTATCTCCCGACGATGCCCTCGTACGTCTGCGTAGGGTTTGCAACTTTCTTAACCTTTGCGCCTTTGCGTCTTTGCGTGAGATTTTCTGCGCTCGGGTTGCGGCGATTTGTCTTTATTTAGAACGATTCGCCGACCATCTCCTCGCTCTTCTTCCAGAGCGCGGCGGCGGTCTTGGAATCGAGCGCATACCCGCGCATACCTTCGCTGCCCGGGCCGAGGTCGACATCATCGGGTACGAGGTGGGCAACGTGGCAGTTCTCGCAATACTTGCCCCCGATCTCCTCAGCGCTGGCCACTACCCCAGCCCACACGGAGGTTGCCGCTCCCTGCTGGACTGTCTTCCATTGCAAAGGTTCCTTACCTTCGGCGGCAAGCTGTTTCTCCATTTGCTCTAGCAAACCTTTCATATATTCGGGATCCATGTAACGGGTCAATTCGGTGTGTATTATCCCTGGATGGACAGCTGCCGCCCGGACGCCATCGCTCCCGGTGCCGCTCGTCGAAGGCGACCGCAAATTGAATATTTGCGGTTTTCGACCGCCCATAAGCCACAAACGGTTCGTAAGTGGCCCGTTCAAAGTTCGGATCGTCCAGGTCAACATTAGAGTAACGGTGGCCCGCTGAAGACAAGTTGATCAGGCGAGATCCGGTTCTCATCAATGGCGCAACCCGATTAACCAGGACAAAGTGGCCAAGGTGATTAGTACCGAACTGGGTTTCAAATCCGTCCGCGGTATGTCCGAAAGGTGTGGCCATCACCCCGGCATTCGCGATGACCAGGTCGAAGGGTTCACCCTTGGCTTTGAGCTCGTCCGCGCAGGCACGCACACTTTTGAGATTAGCGAGGTCGAGCTGGACCAATTCAAACTGTCCGCCATTCGCCGCAGCATCCTTTCGGATTTGAGCGGTGCTTGTTTCCGCTTTCTTCAAATCCCGGGCTGTACCCACAACCTGGGCGCCGCGCGCTGCTAAAGATCGCGCCGTTTCCACCCCGATCCCAGCCGAAACACCGGTAACCAGGATGCGTTTGCCGTGAAGATCGACACCGGATAAGACCTCATCGGTGGTTGAAGCCGGGCCAAATAGATTTGCCATTTCTTACTCCTATTGATAAATGTTTAATAAACGGAGAGAGTCTCCGCAATACATAAGTGGAGACTTTCTCCGCTTGCAAGTGATTTTCTATGCCGGCAAAGACCCGCACAAAAACCCGCATCAAGTCTCCTACTCGCAAACCGCGTGCTGATGCACTGCGTAACCGCACGCGCATCTTGGAGATCGCCAAAGTGGCGTTCACCCGGTTCGGAGGGAACGTCAGTCTGGATGATGTGGCCCGCCGGGCGCGAATCGGCGCGGGGACACTGTACCGCCACTTCCCCACCCGGGACGCTCTATTAGAGGCCGTTTATCGCACGGAAGTAGAGAAACTGGCTGCAGCCGAACTCGAATTTGCCAAGTCCATGCCTCCGGCCCAAGCCTTGCGAGCATGGATGTTACTCTTCGTAGACTACATCGCAACGAAACAACTGATCGCACCTGCGCTGAACAACATTGTGGGCGGACCGTCCAAGCTATTTGAATGGACTGGTAGTCAGATCAAGGGCGCGATCGACAATTTGGTGAACCGAGCGATCGAAAGCGGTGACATTCGGTCCGACCTCGACCCAGTTGACTTGCTGCGGGCTCTCATCGGCGTGTCGAACGTGGCGTCCAGCCCGGACTGGGCTCAAAGCGCGCGCAGGCTAGTGGACATTCTCCTTCTCGGCTCGCGTCCCGTGCCCGAAAGAGCTTCACCACCAAGAAACAGAAAACGTGCACAGAAGATCACAAAGGACACAAAGACAGAATAAACTCACGCAAAGGCGCAAAGGTTAAGGCACAGGCACGTGCCGGGCAAAGCACGAGGAGATCAGGGGACACAATAATTCTAAACCAACGCTTCTCTTGGGAGCTCGGCCTCTTTTCGCTAGCCGACCCGATCCATCGCTTCGAAATCGAAAACGCTCAGCCCTGCATGGTCTTAACCTTTGCGCCTTTGCTTCTTTGCGTGAGATTTTCTATGCTTGGGTTGTGGCTATTTCGGCTCTGGCCTTATCACTGCGCGGTATAGCCGCCGTCGACTCTTAGCACCTGGCCGGTGATGTAGGAAGATTGATCCGAGGCCAGGAACAGCGCTGCCTGGGCTGTTTCGATCGGTTGCGCGGCCCGTCCCAGCGGGATGATATTGGTCGCCAAGTTCTGGATTGACTGGTCATCGCCTAGCCCCCGTCTAGCCATATCAGTGAGAGTAACCCCCGGACTGAGAACGTTGACTCGGATCCCGGCCTTAGCCAATTCCAGGGCTGCGCTGAAGGCTAGCGCATTCACGCCACCTTTACTGGCGGCATAAACAGCAGCTCCGGCAAAACCGACTTCAGCGACAATACTTGAATTGAAGATGATGGAGCTACCCGGAGGCATCACTGCGGCTTCATATTTCAAGCTCAGAAAAGCTCCTTTGAGATTGATGCCGATGACTTCATCAAAGACAGCTCCTGTTTGTTCGGCCAGCGGCACACCAAACTTGCCTTCTATTCCTGCGTTGTTAAATGCGACATTGAGCGTGCCGAACGTCGAAACGGTTTCGTTAATGAGTTGCTCAACCTGATCCGCTTTAGAGACGTCGGCCTGAATGAACTTAGCGGTTCCGCCCGCCTTACGAATCAAAGCGGCAACTTCTTCTCCTTCTTCTTTTCGCCGGCCGGCCACCACCACTTTTGCGCCTTCGCCAGCGAATAAAATGGCTGTTTCCCGACCGATTCCAGACGTTGCCCCGGTCACCAATGCTACTTTGTCTTTCAAAATATTCATTTAAGCAATCTAGTTGTATTTTTCAGTTCCATTTCTTTACCGGCTAGTATAGAATGCAGAAGAGTGGTTTCGTCAACTAATCTTTACTAATGAGTACAGAAATCCATTCGTCCCCGGCTCGCGGCCGTCCCCGCTGTTTTGATCTGGAGGAGGCGCTGGACCGGTCGCTGCTGCTTTTCTGGGAAAAGGGGTTCAAAAACACCTCCCTGGACGAAATCGCTGAAGCCGTTGGCGTTAAAAAACCTAGTCTCTACGCGGCCTTCGGAGACAAAGAGATGCTCTTCCGCAAAGTCCTCCGGAGATATTCCAGCAAACTCAGTGAACCGGTCCAGGCTTTGGATCGTTATGCTGATATTCGTGAAGCCGTCAATGCATTTATCGAGCTCGGAATTGCCGGCGGTTGCGGCAAGGGACATCCGCGTGGCTGTTTATTAGTGAGTGCTTTTGCCGATAGCGCCCTACTCCCACCGAACCTGGCTAAGGAAATCAAAGGGCTCGTCAACCAAGCCGACCAAGCGGTTGCACAACGCTTAAAGAAAGCCGTTCGTGACAGGCAACTCCCCCCTGATTTCGATGCGAAAGGCACCGCCAGATTCCTCATTACTTTGATGCATGGCGTCGCCCTGCGCGTCCGAGCCGGTGAAAGCCGCGCCGATTTACAAAGAATGAAAAAAGCCGCTCTCCGTTGCCTTGGCTAATAAGAGAAAGAAAATCTCACGCAAAGACGCAAAGGCGCAAAGTTTAAGAGGAGATGTGAAAGGTGATCGCTGAAAGATCTACCGAGAACGTTGCATTCCGAACGACGTTCGGCTGAGCTCACGTCGAAGCCTTCGTTATCTTCTATAGAAATATCTCTCTTTGTGTCCTTCTGTTGAAATGCTGCAACGCGACAAGGCCAATAGCCGGAATGCCATGCTCCCGCTGTGACCTTTCACCTCTCACTTTTCACCTTTCACGTTTGTCTCCGCTCTTCCCTTTGCGCCTTTGCGTCTTTGCGTGAGATTTAACTTTCTTTGGCCTTCAGCCCTGGGTCAGGCGTACGACCATCCACGCCCTGAAAGCACCTCCAACCCCGCTTTGGCGGGGTGCAATTCCGGGAGGGCGCGCGTCCCCGCGCGCCGCGACGACGTGCTACCACCCAGCGGCGTATTTTCTTCCGGGATCAAAACACGTCCCCGGTTTCGGTCACGACGGATCGCGAGGACGCGATCCCTCCCGGCGATGGGCCCCCCACATTCTAAGAGCGAAGCGCCTCACGAGTGGCGCCCGACGCACCTTTCCGCACCAAAACCCAGGTTTGAAACCCTGGGATATGATCTATAGCCGCTTGGCGGCAAGTCCGATACCTAGGGTACACCTATACAAAAATGACAATCCTGACAGGCTTTTCGCTTCTACTGTTTTCTAGTCTTGGCCTGTTGATAGCAATTCGTGACGATCAGCGACTACGCACAACGCGTTGGATACCGACTAATTACAACCTATTTAGAACGCTTTACCAATTTGTTATTAAGAGACGTTTCGCTGCGGTCGCCCGTGACGAATTTGTTACAGGGCTCCGCTTGTAGCGTTGTTACGCCAATGCAAGTAAGCGGCCTCTATGTATCGTCCTTCTTTAACGAAAGGAATCGTTACTGCCCTCCTCCAGGGCGTCGTCGGCCCAGCGGCTTTCGTAGTCGCTGGACCGGCGTTAGCAACCCCTTCACTCCCGTACCCTACGTACACCGTGGGTCCGCAAGCGGACGGCTCATACGTGATGTCGGTCAATCAGACCATCACGCCTGCCGGCACGTTGGTGAAGTTGGGTACACCGACACGCGGTAAGGCGCTCGCGCTGAACCCGAACACCTCCACCAATACGGCCGCCGTGCTGCAGATGGGCGCCTCCTCCTCTGTCCAGATCTTTGATCTCGTCAGCGGCCAGCTGCTGCAAGCCTTTTCGCCGACCGGCGATAGCAGCGGCTCATTTACCGGCATTGCCTATTCGGCCGACGGCACCAAGCTGTTGTTCAGCCAAGATAGCAGCAACGTCACCATCGCCAACGTTGATCCGACCACCGGATTGCTGAGCGGCGGAACGCAAGTCGCCCTGCCGAAGCCGACTTATCCCAATATGTACAGCCCAAACACGGCCTATCCAGCGGGTGTGGCGTTCTCGACCGACGGCACCACCGCCTACGTTTTGCTGAATCAGAACAACACACTTGCCGTGATCGACTTGACCAAGGCGCAGCCAAAGTTAGTCAGACAAATCCGGGTTGGTAACGTTCCTAACAGCATTGTGGTGTCCGGCAATCGCGCTTATGTCAGCAACGAAGGCGGACGTGTCGCCAAGTCCGGTGATTTCACCGATCTTTCATCTGGCGTGCCGATCGTTACAGATCCGACAACCGACAGTGCCAGCACCGGCACCGTCTCGGTGGTGAATCTCGAGACGCTAACGGTCGAGAATAACATCAGGGTCGGCTTGCATCCGGCCGGTCTGGCGTTGGCCAATGGTTTGCTCTATGTCGCCAATGCTTACAGTGATACTGTTTCCGTGGTCGACACCACCACCAATAAGGTAGTGCACACTATCAATGTAGGCGTACCGCTGCCCAGCATTTCCGGGTTTACGCCCAACACGTTGGGGACCACCCCCAACGGCATCGCGGTCAACGGAAACACTCTGTATGTGACCCTGTTCACCGTCAACGCCGTTGCGGTGGTTGACCTGACTGATCCGAAAAACAATGCCGTGCTAGGCTACATTCCGACGGCGTCGACGCCGAGCACCGTCGCTTTCGACCAGGCCCATAATCAACTCGTGGTTTCCAACCACAAGGGCATCGGCACCGACAGTATCACGGTCACGAACGAGTATTCCGATACCGGTTACAATTCGCATCCGGATACCGGCACAGTCAATCTCATCCCGATCCCGACCGTTACTCAACTGGCGGACTATACCACGCAGGTTTGGCAGAATAATCACTGGGACCTGACGCAGAACGTTCAAGTGGGCAAGAAATACGTTAACCCGAATGCGACCCCGGTGGCTATCCCGGAACACATTGGCGAGCCTTCGCTGATCAAACACGTGTTCTTGATCATTAAAGAGAACCGCACCTACGATCAGGTGTTCGGCGATGTCGCGACCGCTAACGGTAATGCTTCGCTCGCGGTATTCGCGCCTTATACGCCCAACCAGCACGCGTTCCTGCAGCGTTTCGCGACGCTCGACAACGTCTACGCTCCTTCCCGGCAGTCAGCGGATGGACATCCCTGGATTGTAAGCGCGCTTGCGGCCTACGCCGACGAAAGCCAGTCCCCAGACTGGATTCGCAGTTATCCGGGCGGCAATGGGTATGACTCCATGGTTTACACCCCGCGCGGTTTCCTCTGGGACGCAGCGACGGCACAAGGTTTAACCGTCAAACTGTACGGCGAGTGGAGCGGCAGTCAGAGCATCAACGGCAATTACAGCTGGTCCGATTGGTACGCCTATTCGCAGTACTTGGAAGGCAAGATCCCGACCAACCCGACCACCATCACACCGACCACTGACACCGAGAGCAGCACGGTCCCGTCAGTAATCGCCGCTTTGGATCCGCACTACCCGAGCTTCAACACCGGCATTCCGGATCAATACCGGGTGGATTACTGGTTGCCGATCTTCAACAATCAGGAAAGTACCGGCACGCTGCCTGCCCTCACTATTATCTGGTTGCCGGATGACCATACCTCTGGCTACTCGACGGGCTATCCGATCCCGACTGCCGCGCAGGCCGACAACGACCTGGGGCTGGGACGCATCGTTCAAGCCATCACCAACAGTAAAGACTGGGCTACTTCGGCAATCTTCGTTGAAGAAGATGACGCCCAGGATGGAGTTGACCACGTGGATGGCCACCGTCAACCGGTCCAGATCATCAGCCCGTACGCCATTCAGAGCAACGGCGTTGGTGATCATACTACCTACACGTCGGCCAGCATTGACCGTACGATCGAACAAATCCTCGGCTTGACGCCGATGACGGAGTTCGATCTGGTCGCCTCGCCGATGCGCACCGCGTTTACCAACACGCCGGCTAACATTGCGCCGTTCACCGCATTGCCACCGACGATTTCGCTGAACACATTCCCGAGCCCGAGCGCAAAGAACGCGGCCAACACAAGCGCGGTCAGCAACCTCAAGGTCGCCTGGAACCGTGCTTCAAACGAAATGTTCAAAGGCAAATTCAACAAGTCCGATTCGGTCGACGAAACCTTCTTGAACCATGCGATCTGGTATTCCGCCACGGACTTCACCCGCCCCTACCCGGGTGAGACCAAAGTGTTGATGCCTAGCGATCTGAAACTTGCTAACCGCAGCGTAGAGATCGAGGACTAAAATCGATCGATTAGATTATCCTCCCCCGGTTAGGGCATCAGCGGGCAACCGGGGGAGGAGTCTTTTTAGGCTGGTACGTCGTACACCTTTTTCAGTTTTTCTTGAGTCCAAGTATTCGGAATCTGGGCCTGTACACCAGTCGTTAGTCCGGCCAAGACTAAAAGACAGAGAAAGGAAGTTCTCATCGGTGTGACTGAGGTGAAGGTGAAGGTAACACGACAGTTTCTATCCCGCCTTTCGCATCGGCGACAACATCGGTTACCTTACTATCTGGAGCCGTGACGTCGACAACCCACGTGACAACTGGCCCGCCTTGTCCGCCAGCATTCAATTTTGTCAAGATCAACCCGGTAACCTGGGAATTCGGTATGGCGACTTTGGCTAGCGCGTCCGACTCCAGCTTTGCGATGATGGTCCAATCGACATCGGCAATGTTGAAGGAGGGCTTCTCCGGAGTTTGCGTCGTTAGGGTTCGGCCGAGACGCTGGTCCGCGGCGTAGCGAATGCGTTGCACCAACCCATCCAGGCCCCATTCGAAACCAAAAGTTGCTTCGGCGCCTAACTGTTTTTTAAGCTCCGCCGTCGAGATATTGGTTTCAAAGCCGACACTGCGCGCTTCGACCCAGACCTGGGTCAGGACGGGACCGGTGCCAACCATGTCACGGAAGGCGGCTGCGGCCTCTGCAATCAGGTCAGGTTCTTTGAACAGGTTAAAAGTCTTGGCATGCTCAGTTTCACTGAACTCGCCGCCCAGAATCACGCATTGAGCGTTCGCGTTTACATCGGCACGTTCCCGAGCGCCCTCGATATGCAACGACACAAAGATGTCGCCCGCTACTGCCTTCGATAACACCGGTATCGCGCGTACGATCGCGATCAGCGTGACCGCCCCATCCGCGATCGCGGCACGTTTGATCGCCGATTTCTCCAATTTCGACATCTCTGAAAATGCGACCGCGTCGAGATCGAAGAGCTTCGCCCCTAAATCAGGATCGCGCTGATAATCAGCGTGCTCAGGTCCGAACACCCAAGGGAGAATCCCTGCGATACGAACGAAACGCCATCGATTCAAATGCCCAAGATTGTCTGGATCCTGTACTTCGACGTTGACTTCGCCAGGTTGGATCCACATCTCGCGCACACGTGCCTGTTTACCCATCGCAGAACGCAGCTGTGAGACGGCCAAATTCAAATCGCTCTGATCATCTACATAGCTCGCCTCCGCGCGGCCGGACGCCACCATGATCAAAGCGATTACAGTCCGGAGAGCCTTCATATGTAAATGATTGCGGTCGAAAAACTTATCAGAGAAAGCCGGGAATGGGCCAGCAAAGAATTAACAGAAGAAAACGAAGAACAGAAAATCCCACACAAGGGCACAAAGACACTAAGAAACGGAAACTTTAACAAGAGGGCCGCAAAGGTAGCAAAGACCGAGTTTTAGCAGACTCTGATGTGAGGTTAGCCATTCAAAAGCTAGTCCACCCGTCGCGCCTATTGTGGAAGCCTAACGTGCGAATCCCAAATCACCAATCGTTCATTTCTTTGCGGCCTTTGTGGCCTTCCTGTTAAATTTTCTGTCTCTTAGTGTCTTTGTGCTTTTGTGTGAGATACGGCAGTTAAAATGAAAACCATCCCAATTTTCCTCGCTTTTATGTCTTTGTTCGTTGCAGGCGCCAAGGCTGGCGCCCAGGAACGTCTGGCAGCGTGCCGTCAGCAAATTGATTCGATTGATCAGCGCTTAGTGGACCTAATCCAGGAACGCGCTCGCGTAGTCCAGGAGGTTGGCGCCATTAAACAAGAAGCACACCTTCAGGTAACCGATACCAGCCGGGAACAAGCCGTGATCCAGAACGCGGAAGCCCTAGCAAAAGATGGCCCGCTACCAGCCGAAGCCGTTGGCCGTATCTATCAAAAACTCGTTGAAGAGATGCGCAATTGGGAAGCGGGCCTGACTAAGAAGTAATGGAGTAGTTGGTAGGGCGAGGCTCCGGAAAGAGCCACGACGGTCGCAGGGTCGAGTGACGCCTCGTCGGTATATTAGGTTCAACTTCTACGCGCGGCCGAGCCGTGGGTTACGCGGGCCCCCGGCTCGGCAGCGTTCAGGTGTTGCATCCCATATTTTGGCGAAACGCTATCTCGCTCTGCGACTTCTTTCCGACCATTCTGGAGCCTCGCCCTACCACTCCTTGAACTCCTTGATTATATTTCCACATGAGCACTACCTCCGTTTCACCTCGCATGGAGCAACCGAAAGTGAACCAGCTGCTGGGCCCGGCATTGAAGAGCCTCTACGATATCGAAGGGCATCTGCGAAAATCGACGCTCGAGCCTGAGCTGCGGGAATTGATAAAATTGCGAGTCTCCCAGATCAATGGATGTGCTTACTGCATCATTTATCATCGCCGCGACGCGCTGAAGCTGGGGGTCGCTGAACGAAGAATCCATCTGCTTAATGCCTGGAGGGAAGCATCCGATTCCGAATATTCGGAGCGAGAACGCGCCGCCTTAGCCTGGGCGGAAGCGGTGACGTTAATCTCTCTGCATCATTTGCCCGATGAAGTCTACGCTGAAGCCGCCCGCGTTTTCTCCGAACAGGAACTGGTTGATCTTAACCTGGCCGTGATGAGTATCAATGCGTGGAACCGTCTTTCCATCGCGTTCCGATACGAGCCCGACCGCGACTAGGATCCACCACAGAGACACAGAGGGATATTCACCACAAAGGCACAAAGGACACAAAGACAGAAAATTTGACAGGAAGGCCGCAAAGGCCACCAAGACGGATCCTTATTCAGAAGCAAAGGGAGACAACCAAGGGGAAAAGTGTCAGCGGAGCGTCAAGATTGCTTTTCTTAAACCTTAGTTGCCTTCTCCTCAAAGAAATCTGGCTTTGCGGCCTTTGTGCCCTTCCTGTGACATTTTCTGTCTTCGCGTGCTTTGTGTCTTTGTGGTGAAATTTGCCTTTTGCGCCGAGGGACAAACTCGGCGAAATTCGGGAGTATCCCCCAGTCCGTTTCCCCTGCTTTGCTCGACCTAAATGGGCTGAAGGAAAGTAACGTTCACCTGGAGGTAATATGAGCCAGAATCTCACCCTGCTCCGGCAGAATTACTGCCGGTCCGTCGTGGTGGATGGTCCACCCGATTTCTTTCCGCTGGAAAGAGAATCCGAACAAGGAAAAGCAGTCTTGGCGAAAAAGCCGACTAAAGTTCAGCAATGGCAAAGGTTTAATCCACACGGGCTTTTGCAAATTTATCGAGACCAGCAAAGCGGCGCTGAACTTCCTGTGTTTGCGGTATTCAACCTGGGAGGCACTAACCGTCTGACCGCCGAAGTCACCATGACTTCCGTCTCTGCAGACAGTGAGCCTGGGGACCTAACCAGTTTTCTTCCATTCGGCAGAAGCCAGGAATTTGTGAAGAGAATCAATGCGGCCAGAATGCGGGCTGAACGGATTGCGTTTAAGGTATCCGCGCTGATTGGAATCGCCGGCTTGCTAGCCTTTTTTTTGTCGCATAATCCAGGCGTTAAACCAGCCGCGCTACCGTTCCTAGTGATAGGAGTATGGAGCCTGGGCACATTTCTCTCTTATCTAATCGCCGAGTTTCTGCTTAACCGATTTTATCCTTGGAAGAAATTGATCTTAACTGCCGAGTTCGATGGCATTCTACCGAGCTCGACCCGCGAGATTGCGCTGGCCGCAAAACACCGGTTCAATAACCTCTACCTGATTGTAGATCAGCAGAAGCGTTGGCAGAGCACACTTCTACGGGATCCCGTACCACGCGCCCTCGATCCTCTGCTAATTGGAGAACTTAAGCATGGCAGCCGACGCCGCTTTTTCTTGTTAGATCAATTTGATCTGACCGCAGCCGAACAGTATCTGGCGGACGAATTTGCGACCAAATAGCCGCGAAAACTTGTCGCGCCGTAGCTTGCGAAGGCGGACGGCACAAAAAGCGCAAAAAAAGGAAGTCGGAATAGCCTAGCAGACTGTTGAAAAACGCATGTCTTCTGGCCTGGAGGGGAGCCGCTTTGGCACGTAACAGAAGATCCCGCGATGTTTGCCTGGACGCGTGCATGACCGGAAATCTCCTTAAACAGGCGGCTCCCGGGAACGTTTCAACGCGTGTTAGGTTTGTTGGCACGACGCCCGGATGAACAATCTCCGAACGGAACTATGGACGAAACATTGCGTGCGGTAATTCCCGGGAGCCGCCTGTTTAACACCCTATTTGGCTTTCCTCGCAATGGATAGAATATCACGAGATCTTTAGGCTCGTTCCAAAGCGGCTCCCCTCCAGGCCAGGCTGCTATTACCTTGTCCCTCCGGGACAGCCAACCGGCGTCTTTTAACAGTTTGCTAGGCTATCATGAGCCGCCGCTTCGCGGCTAATCTGCGGCTCATTGAAATCGGTTTTTCAACAGTCTGCTAGTGTCCTGTCCCATAAGTAACGTGGCTTTCGTTGCGATCAAAATGGGCCGTCGGCAAGGCGGTCCGAGCCGGACTGGCGGTAGAGGGCGCATATCTAGATCGATACGTAACCGACGAGCAACGCAGCCGCCGGCCCATTTTCATCGCAACCCTCCGGGCCGTGGCCAGTTGGCTGTTTTTCTGCGTTGCTCGCTCGACCCGTATGAACCAGATATGGGCGCTTCGCTCGCGCCTTGAAAAACAGCCAACTGACCGACGGCGAAAGCCACGTTATTTATGGGACAGGACACTAGTTGTCGACGACCCTCTGTTTCCTCTGTTACCTCCTGTTTAAAAATCTGTCTTTGTGTCCTTCGCGACCTTCCTGTTAAATTTTCCATTTTCTTAGTGTCTTTGTGCCTTTGTGTGAGAATCGCTTTCCTTGTTACCCCTACCCTTTATCTACCGTGGTGGTGAGTGCTTGGGTTTGGCCAGTTGAACTGGCGCGGTATGCGGCTTCGATAATGTCGATCACATGTGTCGCGTGTTCAGGGGTGACTAAAGACGGTTTTCCTTCTGTGACCCAGTCGATTAGCTGCATCACATCTTCGAACACATGCTGCTCGGGAAGGTCACGATGGAATTCGTTGATGTGCGGCAGCAGCCATTGATTTCCAAGGCTCTGGTCTCCAGACGCGCCGGCAGCTTGGCGAGCGATGTCGGCGCCGGGGTACTGCAGCGGTTCCCCATTGAGTGTCAGTCCAACGATCGATCCGCGGGTCCCGAAATAATTTCCGCTAAACCCCTGAGTCACCCTTCCACTGGCGGTACCGTATACAAAAGCAAAAAGGTTCTCCCCAAAGTCTAAGAGCATCACCGTGTTATCGTCCGCGTCGCAGGCAACCATCTTGCCGCGGAACTCGCGCTCCTTGATCCGGGTACCGGATAGGGCCGTGACCCGTAACACCGAACCTAGGATTCCGGTTAAAGCGGTCAGCGAATACACCGTCATATCGTAGAGCGGACCGCCTCCGGGTTTACGAAAATACCAAGACGGATCGATATTCGAGAGAACATCGGTACCCTGCCTTTCATGTTCGTCCTCGTGATAAGTCCCAAAGGCTGCGCCACACACTGCCCAGCAAAGCGAGCCGATATCCCCGCGGCCGATCATTTCTTTGATCTGCTGATTATGGGGTCGAAGCATCTCTCCCGGTGAAGGCAAAAGGCGGAGATTCCGCTCCCGAGCCAGTCGCGTAAGTTCTTTGGCCTCAGCTGCGGTAATGGCCATGGTCTTGTTGCAATGAACGTGTTTGGAAGCCGATAGCGCCTGACGAACCTGGTCGAAATGGAAATGGATTGGCGAAGCAATCGTGACCGCGTCCACCTCGTCACAGGCCAGTAGCTCCTGGTAATCACTGAACCAACGAGCAATCCCAAATTTCTCGGCTGCTGCTCGGGCCCGGTCAGCAACCGGATCACAAATCGCCGCTAACGACACCCGCTCAGCCACATCCGGTTGTACCAAGTGGCGCAGCACCCGCAGTGCAATGGTCCCGCCCCCAACGATTCCTAATCCAATTTTACTCATGTTGTCGGATTACTTAGACGGATTTTTGAGCACAAACGAACGAAGGAAACGAAGAGCGGATCTGGTTTAGTTCTTCGAAAGAAGCAGAATCATCTTACAGTTCCCGCGATAGCAATGAAAACCTTTGGCACGCCCAACCAGTTAACCGGCTAGGGAACGTCGGCAACAACACCCCTGAACTCGATCAGCTCGCAGTTCTGGCGCAACCACCCCCGGATTGTTCCAGGAATGATAGGCCAGCAATCAGACTGACCACTTTCTTTATTCAGCCAGTCTTTTTTCGCGCCGTCATCCGAATGCCACTCTTCCGGTGAGAACTCCGATGGCTGAACCGTCCCGGTGAATCCATCTAAAGGCAAAAAACATAGGACTGCGCTTGTTTCAAAGCCTGCTCTTGAACAGGATTCGGGCCCAAACTAACGCCTTAGCTCAGGAGTTAGATGCCGCCCCTTGATGTCAATGAACGCCCCCCAAACCTCCTATAACCCCGGGAAAAAGCATACAAACGTGGAATCAGCTTGTATTCTTATAGCTTTGAGAGCTATGACATTTCTAGAGAGTCCGGAAACTCGCGTCGTTTTGGCGGTTAAATCTCGACGATGGCCCAGATAATCACACCCCAAGAGTTTGAAAGACGGCTCGCCACTGGCGAGAGCTTCTTCGATAGCGTTAGCGCCAAATATATTCTCAGGATGCCGGGGAGCAGAGTACATCACCCAGGGAAGATGAGAAGCCGCCTCAAGACGAGAGCGATTCGGCGCCGGTCGAAGAAGCAGCTCTAGAATGCTTTTAGCATTGCTAAGCATTTGCCTTCAAATTCGGGGCCTGACTGCTAACGCCTTTGATCTCAACGGCGAGCACTCACAATCATTGCGGCTTCATCGGGCATCGCGTCCGCCGGAGTAGACCGTACGGTCGGGCCCGCTGCGGATATGTATCCTGCGGCGGCGATCACCAAGTTATATTCCAATGGTTTGAATCAATCCGATCCGAATCTTCATAGTTTCTAAGGGAGCGCAGCAGCAACTAGAGCACCAAGAACTTTGATTTCGCCGTCACTGCAGATCGGCCTTGAAAGAGGCTTCGGTTGGCCGTTAAGGGATGCCGCTAGCGGCGCGTAGTCTCAGCGCGAAGATCGACTCGGTGATCTCGGAGTGTAGTGGTTTTGCCCGACCACAACCAGGCAAAAGTTAAACAATGCAAGTTCTTAAGAACAAAACTCCAAAAGTTTTAGCCTCACCGGTCTTTAGTAGATTGAACGGGGCCATGAAACCATCCCAGGCACCGTCTTCGGACTCCTACCCCGTCGAAGAAGATTCCTTCGAAAAACATTGGGCTCAGAACCGCGGTTCCCCTGGTTGGTATTGCCTGCGTTCAGCACGAAAACAGGAGTTCATAGCAGCGGCCCATTTGAAGGCTTTACCAAATGTACAAGTCTTCTGCCCGAGAATTCAATTCCGGCGGCGCTCGAACGTCTCTGGGAAAAGTATGCTGTTCGCCGAGGCGTTATTCCCTGGACATTTTTTTGCACGCTTTCCTACAACCGAAATATTGGCGGCAGTTGAGCAGCTATCTGGTGTTCGGGGTGTCGTGTGCTTCACTGGAAAGCATGCAGTGATGGAGGAAAAGGTGATCGCGGCGCTGCGTGTAGAAACGAAGGCAATCATGAACGGGCTTGCCGCAGGGGACCGCTTGCGTTTAACCAACTGCGGAGTCTCCAGGCTCGAGGCCGTCATAACACACATATTATCGGCTGACGAACGGGTGCAGACCCTTTTGGATTTCCTCCAGTCCGAAACGAGTACGCAAGAGTCCTTAAAAAATGCGTCGATGAGCCGGCCGGGACTGACCATCCTTCGCTTTTCGACTCGATTCAGGTTGATTAGCTCAAATGGTGCTTTCAATCCGTCCGCGTCTAAACTAGCGGAACTCGCAGAACCCAATTTGCCGGCAAACGACCGCGATCTATCAAAAGGCTTGCCATTCTCGACCTCGTATCGGCAGGCAATCGCCTAGCCATCCCCAACGCGTGTCCGTGCTTCCGTGGGGGTTAGCAAGCCGGTAGGTTCCGCAACGATTCCTAGTCCGATTTTACTCATGTTACGCCCAAAGGCAGAATTATTTCACCACAAAGACACAAAGGACACGAAGACAGATTTCGTGTTTTTCTGTTAAATTTCCGGTTCCCGTTGTGAGCTTGTGCAAACCATCTCGAGCCTCTCGGTAATCATCCTTGAGATCCGGCCTGCCGCCGGAGGATCGAGGTTTGCTAGTACGACGACCAGATAGCCGATATCCGGAAACATCTCGAAGATACCATTCATCCCAATCGCGCCACCGCTGTGACCGACACCCCGCAGACCGTTCACCGTTCGAGTTTCAAAGCCGTATCCATAGTGACTACCATGGTCCGTCTCGACCCTTCCAGCCGTGACCAATTCGGTGTAGTGAGCATTCAGCAGTCTCTTGGCCTGTAAAGCGATGGCGAAACTCAAAAGGTCATGAACCGTTGAATAACCGCAGCCTGCTGAACTGCCGCGAAAGGGCAAGCTAGTGGTATTCGGACGCGGGTACGGCAAGGGAACTATATTAGAGCTCACCATCGTCCCAGCTGCACAGGTGTAACCGACGCTGCGATCAGGCACGAACTGATCTTCCGGCTCGGAACCGCTAGACCGCATCTCCGCAGGGACATAGATATGGTCGCGGACATAGTCGTAGTAACTCTGACCGCTAACTCGCTCGATCACCACGCCCAGTAGTATGTATCCGTAGTTACTATATTCCCAGCGGCTACCCGGCTCGAATCTCAATTTCCTGTCTGCATAAAGCATCACAAAGAAATCCTGCAGAGTGCGTAGCTCCAATCGATGAGCCTCGTATTCTGGGCCGAACAGATCACCGGTGCCTCCCGTGTGACTTAGTAATTGCTCAATTGTTACTTTCGACGCTGTCTCCTTATCCGGATAATCGGTTAAGTAGGCTCCTAAAGAAGCCACCAGCTGAAGTTTCCCGGCTTGCACGAGCTGTACGACCGCAACTCCGGTAAACATCTTATTGATGGAACCAACTCGCAACCGGGTCTGAAGCGTATTCGGGATTCCCCGTTCACGATCAGCCAACCCATAAGCTTGGGCGAAAATGGGTTGTCCTCGCCTGGCAATTAATACCGCGCCAGAAAAGCGATCCTCAGCGCTCTCCTGGTCCAGCTTACAATGGAGGTCCGAAACCATTTCGTTCTCAGTCATACATTCGGCAGAAACAAATAGCCCTGAAAAGGCACAAAAGGCGCGGAAAAAGCGGACAAGAATTTCAACAGAAGAACACAAAGGTCACAAAGATAAAAGATCACGCCAAGGGATTCTTACCGAAGGTAGCGAAGGCCTGAGGCTCAAGATTTCTAGCTTTCTTTAGAAGATCCTTCCTTCGTTACCTTCGTTTGCTTCTGTAAGAAATCTGTCTTCCGTTTTTTTTGCGCTTTTTGCGCCTCGTCGCGGCTATCGCCTCTTACACGGTCTTGAACTCGGTACCTGGTCATGCTTGTTCCAGCATGGTTCGTCGTACAAAGAGTATCGTTAGGGGAAACGTCCTTCTGGCCACCTGGCTATCCTCCGTGCTTAGCGCCGCGGCTGATAATCGACCGGATCCGATCAAGAGCATTGTGGATCGGGCAGTTCAACCTGTAATGCTGAACTACAGCATCGCGGGAATGGCGGTCGGTCTTACCGTTGCGGGCAAACAATACATCTTTAACTATGGCGTCGCATCGAGGACGACTCGAAAACCGGTCACAAATGATACGCTGTTCGAGCTCGGATCGATCAGCAAAACATTCACCGCGACGTTAGCATCTTACGCCCAGGTCAGCGGATGCCTTTCCTTGGCAGATACTGCCAGCAAATATTTGCCCGATCTCCAAGGCTCTAAATTCGGGGACGTAACACTCCTCTATCTCGGCACGCACACGCCGGGAGGTTTTCCGTTGCAACTCCCGGAGAGCATACGAACAGAGGATGAATTGATGAGTTACTTGCGGGCATGGCAGCCCCGCTACGCGCCAGGGACCTATAGAACGTATGCCAATCCTAGTATTGGTATGCTCGGCTTCATCACAGCGAAAAGCCTGGCTGGGGATTTTGCCGAATTGCTGCAACAAAACGTGTTTTCCCCTTTAGGAATGAACAGCACGTATATTGACGTTCCTAAAACGAAGATGGCCGATTACGCGGTCGGCTATACCGAGGAAGGTGGTCCCACCAGGGAAGGAACGGACTTTCTATCGCGTGAAACCTATGGTGTTAGGACCACCGCCGCCGATATGCTTCGGTTTATCGATGCGAATATGGATTCGAGCAAGCCGGACGACAAACTGCAACGCGCAATCATCGATACCCACACTGCGTACTTCACCGCCGGAGTCATGACTCAAGACCTGATCTGGGAACAGTATGCATATCCGGTCGACCTCAAGACTCTGTTGGATGGCAACTCGCCCACGATGATCTTCAAAGCGGCGCCGGCTACGCAATTAGCACCGCCACAGGAACCTCGGGAAGATGTGTGGGTGAACAAAACCGGTTCGACCAACGGTTTCGGAGCGTACGTGGCATTCATCCCCGCAAAACGGTTGGGAATCATCATCCTAGCCAACAAGAGTTATCCTATCGATCAACGAGTTACCATTGCGTATCAGATCCTGGAACAGCTGGCCGGTAAGTGAATTCGGGAGGGATCGCTGCCTCGCGATCCTTTATTAGCGAAGCCGGGCAGGCATGATAATCGCGGAACAAAATACGCCTTTCCGTCGTGGCCCGTCCTCGCGGCGCGCGGGGACGCGCGCCCTCCCCGGCTTGGCGCCTCTCCTGGATTCTGGCTCCTGGCTCCTCTATTTTGCCCCCATGGCCTACCCCTACCAGGACAGAGCGAAAACAGTCTCCGAGCGCGTGAAGGATCTTTTGGCTCGAATGACCATCGAGGAAAAGATCGCTCAAATGCATGCCTTCTGGCTGATTCTTTCAGAAGACGGCAATCATCGACCTCGCGCCAACGATGAATTCACTCGGAGTAGTGATCCGGACCGGATACAGCGGTTGTTGAGTGATGGACTCGGCCAGATCACGCGTCCATTGGGGAGCCATGGGGTTGATGCTCGACAAGGAGTTCGAGCACTCAACCGGCTACAACAATTTCTTTGCCAAGAAACGCGTCTCGGTATCCCGGCCATTTCGCATGAGGAATGTCTGAACGGTCTGATGGCGCGCGGATCAACTCTGTTTCCCTCTGCACTGGCTTATTCATCGACTTGGAACCCGGAGCTGATTCAGAGAATAGGAGAAATCATCGGACGGGAAGCGCGCAGTGTCGGGTGTCACCAGGGGTTAGCACCGGTGCTAGATGTTTCCCGGGATGTCCGTTGGGGTCGCACCGAGGAGACCTTCGGCGAAGACCCATATCTCGTCGGCGTGCTGGCCACTCGTTATGTGCGCGGATTACAAGGTCAGAGCCGCGATTTTCTGGCCACCTTGAAACATTTCGCCGGGCATTCGTTCAGCGAAGGCGCCCGAAATCATGCACCAGTCCATTTGGGGTGGCGGGCACTTAACGATATTTTTCTGCTGCCATTCGAGATGGCAGTTAAACAGGCCAATGCCGGATCGGTTATGCCAGCCTATCACGATATCGACAATGAACCGTGCCATGGCTCCCGCCGTTTGCTGACCGAAGTGCTGCGCGACCAATGGGGTTTTGATGGGCTAGTGGTGGCGGACTATGTCGGGATCAGCTTGCTCTATCGCGATCACAAAATCGCGGCTGATTCGGCAGAAGCGGCCGCTCTCGCCTTCAATGCAGGGCTCGATATCGAATTGCCCGGCGAAGATTGCGCGGTCAATCTTAAGACCGCTCTGGATCGCGGACAGATCAAGCTCGAAAGAATCGATGAGATCGTAGCGCGGGTGCTAACCGAAAAATTTCGTCTCGGTTTGTTTGAACATCCCTATACAGATGAAGAGCAAATTGCCCTGCGCACCCCGGAGGCGCTCGAGGTCGCCCGCGAGGTTGCTCGGGAGTCAGTCGTCATTCTCGAAAACAATGGGATTCTTCCGCTTGGACCGAGCAAAATAAAACGGATCGCACTGATCGGCCCGACTGCAGCCGATCCGATGGCGTTGTTAAGCGGGTACAGTTTCCCGGTGCATCTCATCATTAATGATATGACGGAAGACGCCGGCGACATCGTAACCCCGCTTGTCGCATTCCAGGCGGAGTTCGGCACTGCGAATGTTCGTTACACTCAAGGCTGTCCCATCCTGGGAGAACGGCGGGGGGGCGCCCCGGTTTTTCCGGGCGATGTTACCGGTGATAACATCCTCGATCGTACCCCTCCCATTTGGCAACGGCTCGATATGATACCGATTGCGGCCGCAAACGCTAAAAGCGCGGACGTGGCGATCGTGTGCGTGGGCGACCTGGCTGGCCTTTTCCAGACCGGCACCGTCGGTGAAGGCTCCGATACCGATTCCCTCACCCTACCCGGGGTTCAGCAACAACTAGTCGAGGCAGTGGTCGCCACGGGTACGCCAACTATTGTGGTAATCACGGGCGGCCGTCCTTACAATCTCGGTGGGTTAGAGTCACGCGTTGCCGCTCTGGTGATGGCGTTTTCTGGGGGCCAAAGAGGTGGGCAGGGATTAGTGGATGTGCTTACCGGCCGGGTTGAGCCCACCGGACGATTAACGGTTTCAGTCCCGAAAAGCGCCGGTGCGATGCCTTACTTTTACAACCATAAACTGAAAAGCGCCGGCACGCCGATCGCCTTGCATTTTGGAAGCCGTTACCCGTTCGGTTACGGCCTTTCCTATACCCAGTTCGAATACCGCGACCTCAAAGTGGCCCAAAATCCGGTGGATATTGAGACCGGCGAAATCGTTCTTTCATTCACTTTGATCAACATCGGCGAACGGGCCGGAATTGAAGTCCCACAGCTTTACGTTCGCGATTGCCTGGCCTCTGTCGTACGCCCGGTAAAAGAGCTCCGCGCTTTCGGTCGGATTAGGTTGAGACCCGGGCAAACCGCGGAAGTAACATTTCGCGTCCCAGTGGATATGCTGAACTTCACCGGCATGGCCGGCCAGCGGATTATCGAGCCCGGCGTTTTCGAACTACAGATCGGCGCTTCCAGCGCCGATATCCGGCTACGGACGGAACTGACAATGACCGGTCAAACCCGCATACTAGGACGAGACTGGCGCATGGAAAGCTCGTGTGAAATTGAGCAGAGAGGATAGCCGCAGAGATAGGAGAAGGAGCCAGGATGGGGCGGGCCTTGGCCCGGGAGGGATCGCGTCCCCCGCGATCCTTTGTTAACGAAGTCGCGCACGTGTTGTTGTGGACGAAAATACACCTTCGGGTTGTGGCACGTCCTCGCGGCGCGCGGGGGCGCGCGCCCTCCCGGCTCCCCTCCTCGAACTCCTGAACTCCTCTCCGCTTGGGCGTTGCTGTAACGCCCAACCGGTGCTCGGCTCCCTCGCAAAGCAGAGCGTCGAATCCAAGCAGCTTATGGCCGCATCAAATGTTCCACGAGTTCATGCCGACTAAGTTGCCATTGCTGTCGTAGATCGGTGACCAACCGCTGTAAGGGTCGCTGCCGTTCGGCACCAGGCCTGGCCAATAGGGCGTACCATTGCTTCCTGGGCCGCCATCGGTAGGATTATTATTATTAGGGTTATTGTTAGTGATTGTCTGTTATTGTTATTGTCGCTACCGCCCGTACCACTACCGCCGTTGTTATTAGGATCCCCGTCGTTGTTGGGGCAGGACCCGCCGCCATTCTGACCGCCATTCTGACCACCGCCCTGATCTCCTTGACCACCACCCTGATCTCCTTGACCGCCGCTCTGTTGATTGCCACTGGGAATGTTGCTCTGCCAGGGACCTTGACCGATTTGGATTGCGCTGCCAGGGACATTGACCGTTTGTATTGGTTCCCAAGTTACCACCACTCCCGGTATTGGTTCCCCAGTTACCACCACTGCCGTTATTGGTTCCCCAGTTACCACCGCTGCCGGTATTGGTTCCCCAGTTACCACCACTGCCGGTATTGGTTCCCCAGTTGCCACCGCTGCCGGTATTGGTTCCCCAGTTGCCACCGCTGCCGGTATTCGTTCCCCAGTTGCCGCCGCTCCTGAAGTCGTTCCGTTGTAGTCGAGCCCGCTCCGGTCTATTCCGAACGTAGGTCTACCTCCGACGTACGCATACAGATTGATCCCGCCTACTTCTCTAATTGGATCGCGATTTAACCAGCGCTTGAGCCCGTTATCGTAGGCGCGAGCAAGAGCAAAATGCAGTCCGCTCCGTTGATGATAGAACAGTCCTGCATACCCGATATCCGGATGAATCGTTCCATTAAATTCCGTCAATTCTCCATACAAGCCGTAATCAATCTGCGTCTGGATCGTGCCAGTTATATCCGTCAAGTTACGGGTGCTACCCAGATGATCTTTCCCATAGAAATAGTCTGTCGCACCTTGCTTAAATCCTTGTGGAAAATATTCTTTTGTGATCGTACCTTTCGTGGTGCGTTGTTCCGCAAGGTTTCTACCCATCCAGACATACAGAGCGTTGCTGGAGGTCTTACTGTTGGTCGTCTCTGTCAGCTGTACTAACCGCCCAACGCCGTCATAGGTAAACGCCGTCGAGTTGCCGGTCCCTGCGTAGGCAATTCCGATCAGCCGGTTTGCGCCATCCCAGGTGTAGGTTAACGCCCCGGTCACCGTCTTCGGATTCGCAGAAACAGCGGCGATACCATTCAACGCATTCCCGTTGGCGTCGTAACCGATCGTGGTGCTACCCGAGCTTCCTGGAGTGATCGAGGTCACCTGATTCAGGCCATTAACCTGGTAGACGGCGCCTTGGAACGCTCCTAAGGTGCTGCTACTTATGACCTGTTTGAGGTTAATACCTGGGTCATAAGTATAGTTGCCCTGCCCCAAAGCCAGCCCGGTACCCGCCGTCGCCGTGGCGCTGAACGTCGACAGCTCGTTGTCAGCATCATAGGTCAAGTTCCAGGTTCCAGTACCATCTGCCGGGTTCGTCTGTTGCCAGCTCAGCATGTTGCCCATGGCGTCATACGTGTATTGATGGCTCAGCGTATTACTGCCAGTTACCTGCTGCATCTCTTGCAACCAGAAATTTCCCGTCGCGCCATAGTACTGAAAACCGAACGTCTGTTTGTTCGGCTCGGTCAGCGTCTGCAGCATTGGAGTGGTACCCACATATTTATACGTCGACGTTCCTAGACCATTCGCCTGCTGCGTGACTCGCCCAATGGCATCGTAGGTGTAGCTTCGTTTATCCAGGGTACCCGCTGTATCGTAGATCAGATCCTCTACCACACGGCCTAATTGATCGTAGTTATGGTAAATTGTTCCATAACCAGCCGGCCTCACCTCCGCGTCGAGCTGCAGAGCTCCCAGCTGTCCAACGTTCCAATAACTGTAGGTCGTTGTCCCCGTTCCGTCCGTCATCGAAGCTAAACGCCGGAAGGCATCGTAGGTGAATGCCACCCCGGGAGTGGGCGCAGCATAAGTGACCTCACGAAGCAAATTATCAACCCCGCGGGTATAGGTGGTAGTTTGATTCTTGGCATCAACCACAGAACTTAATCGACCGCCCAAGTCGTAATTGCAGTTCACCGTGGAGTTGTCGGGATAAATCTTTTGGATCAACCGTTCTTCCACGTCTCGCACAAAGGTAGTCGTGTTCCCATCTCCATCCGTGATCGCATCGAGCGAGCCGCATCCGCAGTAACTGAACTGAGTATCCCGCCCCAGAGGATCAATCACTTCGATCATCTGTTGCAGTGAATTGTATTTGTAGTGCGTAACGTTGTTCAGTCGATTGGTCCATTGAATCAGGCTCATCGCCTGGTATTGATAACTGTCGCTGGTGCCGTCCGGGTAACTGATCTTCGTGATGCGGTTCAGGTTGTCATAGCCATAGGTCTTGGTGAACCCGTCCGCGTCCGTATAGGTCAGGACTCTTCCGAAGGTGTCGTAAGTAAAACTTGCTTGGGTTCCGCTCAAAGCATTGACCACGTTCTGAAGTAGCCGTGCGTGTCGTAATTGTAGGTGGTCACCTCATGTTTGGCATCGGTGATCTTGGTGACCTCGCCAAAACTATTGTACTTGAAGTCCGTTATCTGGCCCGCTGCATCGGTGATTTGGGTGGGGCGATGCTGGGTGTTATACACCGCGGACATGGTAGTTTGATAGGTCGATCCATCCCATTGCTGGGTCTGGATTATATCGATCCCGTTCGGCGCGTAGGTGTACTGCGTGCTCCGTCCTGCCGGGTCTACAACCGCGGTAACGTTGGCCAGAGAATTATAACTGTATTGCGCGAGCTGCGTGGTCCCGCTTGCATCCAGCACTCTGCCAACCAGGGACGGTTTTCCAATGTAGACCCCGTTCTGGAACGCGGATTGGCCTTGCCCTGGGTAATTCCTCCAGACTCGGGATTCGAGCGCCTTACAGGTAGCTTCTAAAAGGCGCGAAGTCGATGCCCCATCAGGCGTATGCTGGAAATGGTAGACCATCGCCTCGGTGTAGACATAGGGCGCTACTGCCATCGCGTGCTGATCCCAGAAGAATGTATCCCGGTAATTGAGGTACTCGTTAAAGAGGTCCATCCCCGACGGAACCAGAGAATCGCTAAATGGGTAATTGACATCCTGATTATACTCCACCCGGCTATGTCCGCCCGCGGGATCATAGATATCCACTGAGCGTCCCGTTCCGATGTCACCAAAGTTCTCAGCGAAATAGAATTGGGTTTTACCGTATGGCGTCGTCAGTTGATGAACAAGTCCGCCGTCGTACTCGAACTTCGATTGGATACCGACCACGTCCTTCGTACTAGACAACATTAGTGTCCCGTTAACGCTCGTATAAGTTAAATAAGCCGTGCGCCCGAAGGGGTCTGTCACTGACGTTATTTTGTAGTGGATCTGTTTTCAGCGCGTAATGTAGCTTTGTCACCTGCCCAATCGCGTCTTTCACACCTACTAACCGGTACTGGCTGTCGTAGGTGAATGTCAGCTTGTTTCCTTGGGGGTCTACGAGCTCGGTCAGGAAGACCTGCCGGCCGGGACCGTTGACGCCGTTCGGTTGCGCGTAAATCTCGGCCGAGCCGTCCGGAAAGAATCGTTCATAACTAGTGGCGGAGGTCAGCACCAGCGTGGTGTTGCTGACGACATCCATGGCGTAAGTTTGGTTTGTCGTATTGTAGCCGCTAAAGGTGAGATAACCGCCACGTGGTGGAAACAGGTTCACATCGGCCCCGGGATTCGTTGGATCATCCACTACGTAAGCCATCCAATCATGAACCCAGTTAGGCCCTAGATTCGAAAAGCTGAAGGTAGCAGGCTGGCCGTCCGCGCGTTGTTCATAACGCACCGTAAACATCGAAGCAGGACCAACCGGCGGACTATATCCCTCCGGGGTATCGAACACGGTGAGACTAACTGCTTGTAATTTTACGTCGTAGTGAGCCATGCCCAAGCCGCCACCGCAGCCACAGCCTGGATCATCGCCCCCTTCGCCACCGGGCGCATTGTTGTTCGTCTGGCCGCAGCCCCACACACTGGCGACCTGATCAGCCGCGAGGGAATGCCAACCGGCAGGCAATGGTCCTGACGGTACAAGAAAATAGCCGCTGGCTTCTGCATCCAGCGCTTTAGGTGTGACCCAGATATTGTTGTTGAAGGTGAGATCCTTAGAGAGGTACTTGCCGTTCTTCTCGGTAACCAAGGCCGCGTAGTGCCCCACTTTCCAGTGAATGACCGCCGGTGTAATCACCGGTGCGCCGGGGTCGCGTTTGGCAATCTGGTATTTCATACCCGCGGCCAGGGCTAGGTTCTCAACCTGGACTAAGGAACACCCTTTGCTGGTCGATTCCTCCGCTGCGATCTTCTGGTCACCAGGGCCGGAGAGATGCTCGGTCGAACGAATCTCCGCCAGGGCTAACGGCCCGCAGCGGAAAGAGTGGGCCGGGTCATGTTTCATCAGAGCGAGTGCATCCTTCAGATTGGTTACCTGCGCAGCGGCGCCACCTAGGAAATGACGCGAGGAAATCTCGCCCAACAGTTCTTCCAGTTGGCTGACCCTGCCTAAACGGGCGTACATTCGGCCTAGCTCGGTCACAGTCTGATTAACTAAGGCAACTGCCTCCGGGCCAGTTGCCGTTTTGCCTCCATCCCACGCTTGTTCCCAAGCCACCAGGACTTTGGAATAATAACCCTGGAAATAGTAGATCTGGCCTAAGTTATACAGCAGCCCCACTCCCCACCGCGATTCCGGGTAACGTTCGCAGAAACTCGTCAGCGCCGATACATCGTCGGGATTGGTCCGGCTGGCATATTGGTGCAAAGCAACCGACAATTCCTTGTTCTCCTCCTTCGCTAAGGAGTCGGACAGCTTAGTCATCGGTACTAACGGCTCGCTAAATAAGCTGCATCGGATGACCTCGTCGTCGGTCGGGGTATCCGAAAGCTTAAATCCAGACGGCGCCTCAACCTGTGGTACGGTTCGATTCACCGTCACGGTAGACGCCGGCGAGTTGTCGGTATTTATAGCGACCGATTTTGCTTGTGAATTTGCAGAATAACTATCCGCCGCTAACGCGTACAGCGGCCAGCCAAACAACGGCTGCGTAAGCATCAGAACAGTCGCTAAACCTCGCAGCGACCAAGAACTATTTTTCATAGAAAGACAGGGTTGACTTGAAAATTCAGGCAGGGTTCAACGCCTTTATCCAAATAGAAGGAGGAACGGCGTCGCATATACTGGCGAAAATGACAAATAACAGATGACAGATGACAAATTTGGCTGACAATCGCGGGTCCGACTCGCCTACGGCAAACCGCTAACCGTTAGCCGCCAACCCGGCTAACCTCCGGTGATTTTGACAATCGCGACGGTCCAATTGTACATCTGGACGATATACGCGTACTTGCCGTTCGGGGTGATTGCCACAACACCGGGCGTTTGGCCGAGCGTGATAGGGCTCCCTACGATCGCATTGGTCGCAGTGCTGACCATCACAACGCTTTGAGCATTCTGATTAGGCACATAGAGATAAAGACCGTCCGGGGTAAGAGCGCTTTTTAACCAATAGTTGCCGAGTGTGCTCGTCGTGATTTGCACGGTCGCGGTAACCGTGTTGGTGGCGGTACTGATCACCGAAACCGCACCACTCCAGCACGTCACATACAGTTTTGTGCCGTCAGGCGAAAGCTTGATATCAGTTGGACCTGAAGCGACCGGTATCGGATCGCCGACGATTAGTTGAGTGGCGACATCGATCTTGTCTACTGTGTTATCGGCGTAGTTAACTACGTAGGTGTACTTTCCCTTGTCTGCAAATACGAGACCGGACGGTTGGTCACCCGTCTGGACCGGCTGCGGTAACACCGTGTTGTTCTTGAGGTCAATGACGACGCACTGGGCTTGGAAAAGGTCGCTTACCCAAGCCAAGGTGCTGGAAGGATTGATTCCGATATCATAGGGGTATAGCCCCATCCCCGAGAAGGTTCGGCCCAGGCTGGGGGTCGCGGTTGAAGCACCAACAATCTGGGAAACGTTTCCGGGCAAGGTCCAAACCCCGCCATTATAGTTGCCAGGGTCGGCCACCAACACCTGTTCTCCGTTCCGGGAGATAGCCAGATACTGTGGATTGCCGTCGAGTGCAATCGTATTAGGTGCCACGGTATTCGTTGCTGTATCGATGACGTAAAGGGCATTATACGCGTTCGACGCGACATAGACGTATTTACCGTCCGGGGTTACGGCCATCCCCGCTGGCAGCGGGATTTCTACTGTTCCAATAACCGTATTGGTGGGTTGTGCGCTCACGGAAGGGATTACGGCTGCCAAGCATGCGGCGGCCGCCAGGGGCAAAACACTGCGCAGGATGCTGCGCCATCGACCATCTTGTCTTTTCATAGAAAGGCTGATCTGAGACCACCGCAGAATTCAGGAATTCTGCGGCTACCCGAAAGAGATAGAGAAACCTCGGCGGATATACTTTGAGAAACGCGATCAGGCGCAACGGCCTCTCAAAAGGGCCGCATCGCAGCAGATGGCGCGTGCATCACCCATTGCGGAGGGGAGCCGCATTAGAGATCTGCCGACGTAGGATCGAGAAACGGTCTGTTGGGCGCCTCGCTGAAAGGCAGGGGCGACGGCGGCTCCCTATGGGCGTGGCCACTGCCGACCAGCCTTCGCCAACTAACGTGTCGAGTAGGCGTTGAGCCCCGGGGCGTCGCGTTTATCCAAACCCGGAAACTGCGAACATTTTAGGCGTCGAGACCCGCCCCCAACTGCCACCCGGAATGCGACGCCCCTCCGTTCCACACGCCGATTGCGGGCCTTTCATTTATGACCCTAAAGACAGAAGCGAGGCCGCCCCTAGGCATGCCTCGCTTCGCACAACGACCGATCACTTCTCTCAGTCTTTAGCAACCCGGTGGCCACGACGGCCTCGGCCCGCGGGCGCGTGACGGCGCCGCCCCAGCGCCTTCAGTTGATCTGGATTACCGACACGGTTCCATCGTACTCGTTCGATATGTAGGCGTACCTACCGCTGGGCGTAATTGCTGCCATGATCGGGACGTTACCGACCGTGATAGGTGATCCCATGAGTTTCCCGGTAACGGTATTCAGCACCACAACCGTATTACCTTCAATTAAGTTGCCATTGGATAGCTGCCCAGCGTCCGGCACATAAAGGAATTTCCCGTTTGGAGTCACCGCTGGATAGACCAACAGGTTAGTCCCGTTAGGGCTCGTTACCGAGATACTTTTGGTGACGGTATTGCTAGAGGTCGCGATCTCATAGATGGCGTCATTCGCGGCGATGTACACGTTGGCGCCATCCGGTGAAATCGCTATACCCGTGGCCACCGTAGCGATGGGGATGGTTGTGGACACCGTGTTGTTAGCGGTATCGATAACCGAGACGACGTTGCCATTCACCAGGTAAGCCTCGGTGCCGTCCGAGGTAAACACTACTTCAGTTGGAGTTCCTCCGACCGAGATCGGATTAAGCACAGTCCCGTTAGAAATCACGGTGACCGTGCCGTCCGAGGCATTAGGAACATAGATCAGCGTCCCATTCGGGCTCACCGCTAAGTCATTGGGAATATTCCCGGTCGGATAAGTTGTCGTAATTTTCTTCCTCGACATCGAAATTACATCGACAACATTGCCATCATTTGTCGAATAGAGTGTCTTCTCGTCAGGCGAAAACGCCAATCCGTTAGCTCCCGAAGGGTTCTCAACATTCGTGGGGAATGTAAACGAAACCGTGTTGGTGCTCACGTCGATGGCCGAAATATTGGCGCCGTTTGCGACATAGACATATTTACCACTTGGCCTGGCAATAATTGCCGAGGACTGGCTGCCAACAGCGATTGTGGCGATAACAATGTTTTTTAAGTCAACGGTCTCCCTGGCGACAAGGGAGGATAAGCTTGCGCTCGTAATGATAAGAATAGATAGAATGGCTTTCATAGTTGTTGATTCGCCTGATTCAGAAATGAGGACCAAATCAAGCGTCAGGCCATACAACGGAGAAAAACGAGCCGGGTTTCACAAAAGATAACAGCCCCTTATCATGTGGCCCTGCGGTGGTTTGGTATCCCGAGGGGACTAGCGCCAGAAGCGAGGCACGCTCCCCGCTGCGTGCCTCGCTTTTCACTAACCAAACGCTAATGCTCTAGCTCACTGAGCTGGCTTGATCTGGATGACCGAGACGGTGTCACCTCCGAAGTTGCTGCAATAAGCCAGGTTACCTGTCTTGGACATAGCAATCCAGGCCGGCCCAGTTCCGACGGTAATAGCACTTCCGACTTGTTTATAAGTGCCCGTACTAACGACAATGACCGTATTCCCGTAAGTAGTCCCGCTGGTATAATACTGGGGTACATACAAGTAGGCGCCGTTCGGTGTTATCGCCGGCACACTCGGAACTTCACCGGGCTCAAACGTCTTAACTATGCTGTCACCCTTTATGACTGAAATCGTGGCCAGTTTGAAATTTGTGCAGTACACCAAGGCGTTTTTTGGATTCATCACGCAATACAATGGGTCGCCGATGGTGGAAATGCTGTGCTCCACCTTTGAGGTAGCAGTATCGATCACATAAACGAATCCACTTCCGTCTTCGCAGGCATAGGCTAGGTCGCCATTCTTCGAAAACGTCGCCGAGGCGGCATGTTCGCCGATGGTGATTGCAGTCTTCACCGTCTCTGTGCTCGTCTCGATGACTGAGATAGTCCCGGACCCTTCATTGGCAACGTATACCAATTTACCATTCGGGCTGATCGACACATACCGCGGGTTAGTACCGACGGTTATTGTTTTTTCGAGGGCCCCGGTGCTCGCGTTTAGGACGCTGATTGTCCCGGCGGAAACGTCATTGGATACATACAATTTTGTCCCATCCGGGGTAATCGCCATGCCGTCCGGGCTAGCGCCAACACTGGTAAAGGTGGTCGTCACCTTGTTCGTGGTGGTATCTATGACCGATATCGAGTTACCCAAATAGTTACCCACGTAAGCAAGATCGGCCGTCGGACTGAGAACAATCACGTGCGGCCCCGAACCGACATTGACGGTCGCCACGACCTTATTGGTAGGTGCGGTCTCTGTCGTGATTCCATCGGTCGTTTCTTCCGCGATCGCCCGACCGACCGGGCAGGCGACGAAGAGAACGGCAAGAGTCGGAAAGAGGAATTGTCTAATAAGTTTCAGCCGGATTGATCCGGTTCCCCTTTGTTGAGGCTCCGGAGAACGTATGTCATGCCTTTTCATAATCTTTTTGGTGACGCCATCCGGAAATAAACGACCGAATCGGGCGTCAGGCCGTACAACGGAAAAAAGGGGACCGTGTTTCAGAGAAAAAAGATGGGGGGCGAGGCTCCGGCGCTTCCTCAAGGGCCACGCAAGGCGATTGTTGTTCCGAAACCCCGTAACGGACAGCGCCGCAGGGCTGCCGAGCCGGACCCAGCGCATGCCATCGTCGATTGGCGCCCATTGATTAACTACCTGCCGGAACTGAGTCCTCGCGGCGCGCGGGGACGCGCGCCCTCCCCGATTTGCACCCTGCGGAGAGCAAAGTCCGGCTTCGCGCCTAGCTCGGTTTCAGCTCCTCAACCAGCCTCTCACATTTCTTGGTGAACGGATGATCTTGACCCAAGATCTTGCGTGCACCCTGTGCTGCCCTTTGGGCTAACTCATTTGCCTCTTGAGTCTTGTTCTGAGCCCGCACGCATTGCGCCAGATTGAAACAGGTCTGGAGTGTGTCCGGGTGTTCAACACCGAGTACTTTCTCTCTCAGTTTGAGCGCCTGGCGATACTCCACCTCGGCTTCATCATGTTTACCTTGGTGCTCGAGGGCGGTGGCCAGATTATCGCGCGTATGCAGGGTGCTCGGTTCTTCAGGCCCGGCTACCTTCTCCTGCAGCTGGAGCACGGCGCCGTCTTCCGTTTCTGCCTCTACGGATTTGCCTTCTTCATCCAGCACAAAGGCAAGCTGGCTACGCGTTACCAACGTATCCGGGTGCTCAGGGCCGAGCACTTTTTCTCGAAGTTGGAGCACGGCGCGGTCTTCGGCTTCGGCTTCGGTCTGTTTGCCTTCGTCATCCAATACCACGGCAAGATCGGTTCGCGCCAAAAGCGTGTAGGGATGTTCGCGACCAAACACTTTGTCGTCGAGCGCGATCACCGCACGAGCTTCGGCTTCGGCCTCAGCGTACTTGCCTTCGAAGCCCAGCACTTCAGCCAGGCTGGTGCGGACTAACAAGGTGCCCGGATGCTCAGGACCATACACCTTCTCTTTCAGCTTAATTAAAGTACGGTCCTCCGCTTCAGCCTCGGCGTATTTGCCCTCGTCAGCCAGCCCCGCTGCCAGATTACTCCGGCCCATCAGCGTGTCAGGATGTTCAGGACCAAGGACTCGTTCCCGAAGTCTCAATACCTCGCGATCCTCGGCCTCGGCTTCTGCCCGCTTATTTTGCTCATGCAACATAACGGCCAGATCTCCGCGGGTAACCAATGTGTCCGGGTGCTCAGGGCCTAGCACTTTCTCCTGTAATTTGAGCACCGCGCGACACTCGGCTTCAGCCTCTGGCCATTTGCCCTGGTAATTGAACGCGAGGGCCAGATCCATCCGCATTTTCAAGGTGTCAGGATCATCAGGTCCCAGCACCTTTTCGCTGATCTTCAGCGCTGCGCGACACTCGGCCTCGGCCTCTGCATACTTGCCCTGATCCAGAAGCGCAGCCACCAGGTTTTTTCGGGTTTTCAGGGTTTCAGGACTCTCGGCGCCGAGAACCTTTTCTTGCAGACTGATGACCGCTCTGTCCTCATTTTCGGCCTCAGCGTTCTTGCCTTGAACCCAGAGAACGACTGCCAGCCAGTAGCAAGCTTTCAACGTATCGGGATTCTCCGGACCCAGTACGTGTTCTCGCTCCGCTATCACTTCACGAAGCAGTTGTTCGGCGTCGGAATACTTTCCTTGATCATTCAGGACGACGCCAATCGCGAATTGCACCCGGGCCCACTCTACCGGGTCGCGGCTGCGGTCGGTGAGTTTCTCGGCAGAATCCAGTCGCAGCAACGCCTCGGCATAGTCAATGCGGTTCTCGGCCGCCAACGCAGCCAGCTCAAAAGCCTTAATCGCTTCCGTCTTCTTTGGCGGGGTCGCGCCCTGAGCTTCATCAGCGGCAACCAAGGCGAGGCGTTCGGCTTCGTTGTAGTCCTTGGCAACATAAGCAGCACTGGCTCGTTCGTAGGTTGTTGAACCGGGCGCGCGTTTTAGCTGTTCGGCAAACCGCGGCAGTTGCTTCTCCACCAGGGCCGCATCTAATCCATATTGTTTTGCTAATTCCTCAATGACCCGGGTCCGGGCTGCGTCCGGATCTAGTTTTGTTTGGGCTTGCCGCTGATCAGCTTCCTTTTGTGGAAATTGGGTGATCATCTGGCCCATCGCTTCGCGGATCTCGGCCAATTGACGGCTTTGTTCATTCTGCCGCCCCATGATCCAAAGCACCAGACCTCCCCCTATCGCCAGCGCCACTAGCAAACCAGCACCAACCAGCCACTTTGAAATTGGTTTACGACGCCGAGGCCACCAGAATGGCGACCATTTTCCGCCGGCCCGCTTCACCGGCGCCAGCCACTCGACGGTTGAATGCAAATTGGCCTTGCTCAGATGCCTCCCCGATTCCACCGCCTGGTTGACGATCTTGATCGCCTTGATTAGCTCGGCTGGTCTCTGAAATCGAGCCGCCGGATTTTTCTCGAGCATTACCTCAAGCAATGCTTCGACGGGTTGCGGAACTTTCGACAAAGCCGCCAGCGGCAAGTCCCCATGCTGGTGTTGGTAGACCAATTCGGAGCCGGAACCCTTAAAGGGCAGTTCACCGGTCAGCATTTCCCAAAGCGTAATCCCCAGCGAGTACAGATCCGAACGGATGTCTACACCGACGCCGGAGAACTGTTCTGGGCTAGCGTATGCCGGGGTTCCGGCGAATGAACCCGGTATCGATAGTCCCCTGGATTCTGTTTCATCGAGCGATTTCGCTAATCCGAGGTCGATAATTTTGACACTCTCGATCTCGCCTCCTTCGCGATTCACCATGATGTTACTCGGTTTAAGGTCGCGATGAACCAGGTGATTCTTCTGGATCGCGCTCAGGCCATTCGCCACTTGCGACACGATCTCCAATGCCTCCGGAACGCTCAAATGGGCCGGTTGGCTCAGGATCCGTTCCAGGGTTTCGCCTGAAACAAATTCCATGGCGTAAAAGTAATTCTCGCCAGTTTTTCCAAGATGAAACACGCTGGCGACATTGGAATTTCGTACTGCGGCGGCCGCTCTGGCTTCCCGGACAAAACGGGCGCGAGCGGAGTCGTCCTGAACATAGCGAGAACTGATTACCTTTAAGGTGACGGGGCAGTGAAGTTCGACATCGATGGCTTTGTAAGTAACCCCCATGGCGCCGCTCCCCAATTCCATCGGTTTGCCATCGTCGCCTACCATGATTTCGTAGTGCCCAAACCGCAGGTCGCCCGGCCGGTTCGCTGCGTCTTCGGCCGGCAAAGCGGGCTTTTCCGGCTCCTCTGCTTTTGCCTCGGCATCACCGGGCTCTAAAGCCGCGCGCAAAACGCAGACCGGACAATACACGCGGTCGTCGTCGAGCAGCTTTCCGCAGGTTGGACAAGCTTTCGTAGTCACTCCAACTGGCCGTCCGAAGCGATTAGTGCGTCACAGAGAGCATGAATTTCTTCATCTACGGTTGCGGGATCGCTGACCGTCCGTGAGACTTCCTCCCGCAAAATTTCGCTGTGTCTCTTTCGAAAACGATGAATGAGGGTTTTCGCGCCGCCGAGGGTACCTTGGAGTTGCCTGGCAACTTCCTCGTAAGAAGGTAACTCTTTACTATTCTTGGGATCTAGAAATGGTTGTAGCGTGTCGAACAGTGATTTCTTACCCTGTGAGGTATACTCGACCCGGAGGCGGTCGATTACATGGGTTAACAGAGTCAGTGCCCAGCGCGCATCAAACGCGCTTTCGGCATTCAGTGGGTTAGCGGTCTCTCCAAGATAACGTTCTTCGCCGCTTTCCAGGTCAATGCCAACAAACTCGATGTGCCCACCGCGCTTAACACTGTTTGTCCGATCAAACGCGTCGTTCAGGTAGTTTTTCAATGACACCAAAAGGAACGAACGGAACTTTCCTTTTTCGGGGCTGACCTTTCTCAACGATTTCCGTTCAAGGAGACTCAGGAAGAACCCTTGGGTCGAATCTTCAGCGTCCTGAGCGCTATACCCTCGGCGTCGCACGAAAGCGTAGAGCGGATACCAATAAAGACGACAAAGATCTGCGAGGGCCGATTGCGAACCCGGAAGCTGACTTTGTGCGGACAACAAAACAGCGCTCCAGTTCGTTGTTCGGAACTCACCTGCTTGCACACCAGCCAGGCTCTCGGTTCGGCTCATTAGTCACCCTTCTCTTCTTTGCCTTTTTACACGGAAATAAGCGGGGTGGGAAGGAGGAAGAGGGGGAGTGAGAAGTGAGAAGTGATTGGTGATTGGTGATTGGTGATTGGTGGGGAAGCGGCCCTCGTCCGGTGAAAGGTGAAAGGCACCCGCTCGGGAGGGAGTTGCATTCTGGGTCGGAAAAAGCGCGAGGCGCTGCGACCCTTTCCATGAGATGCTTGCACCGCCTCTCACCTTTCACTTCTCACTTCTCACTTTTCACCTTCCCCTCGCCTGGCGCGTTCAATGAAACCCGCATGATAAGGGCTGCCGAGGGATGCGCGCCGGGCTTCAGGTTGCCGTGATAATCAATCACGTCCCAGCCAGAATTGGCAATGTAGTAAAAATCGTCACCTACGACGACGCCGTGCGTTGGGTCGCCCAGGCTGTCGGTTGAACGTTCGATTATCGTCTCAGCTATAATTTTCGTGAGAGCTGAGTCCAGTTGAAAAACAACAACGCGTTCGGGGGATGTGCCGTTTTGGACCGCGAGCAACTTCTGACCGTCTAGATACAGGCCATCAATACCATTGAGAGCAAAACGATCTTCAGTACTCAACCAGCGGACCTGTTTAGTACTAACTTCCAGGACACCGATCCCGCGTAAATAATCAGGCACGAAAATTTTCTTTCCGTCCTCATAAGAGGCCGGCGTTTGGGGCGAAATAAAATCGCCCGCGTCCAGGCGTTCTAATCCCTCGTTGCTTTCCTTTACTCGGTAGACGCCGCCCCCGTCACCATCGCTGATGATCACGTCCCCGTCAGGCGCCAGCGTCATATCACCTAGAGCGCTGCCGCGCGGTCCTTCAATCCGGTGCAAGAGCTTACCGGTTGTCAGGTCATAACAAAGCACTGCGGATCTACCCCAATCCGATTCCGACACGAACACAAAGCCCCGTAGCGCCACCTCAGTAGCCCATATGAGGTTTCGCTTGGGATCGATCTTGATGGCTAGTAGCGGCCAATCATCGGGCGCCTTGGCAAACTCGTTAATGGCGCCGTCGAAATCTGCCGAGATTATCTTCTTCCCGCGAACCGTCGTAATGAAGAACCGCTTTGTGTTCGCGTCGTAGTCTAAATCCTCTGGCAGCAAGGCCGGTTCCGACAAATGTAACGCGGTTCTACCCAGCGAAATCGCGACCCGGTTCTTTGCCATGCCATCCTGGACCTTTGCGAATTCGGGTTGTTTGCGAAGCAGAGCAAATTCGGATGACTCAGTCAGCAGATCTGTGGATTGGCCCATCTGAACAAACTTTTCCAGGTCGGAAAAGGCGCCAGCAAAGTCGCCGGTGTGTACTTTGGCTCGAACGAGCTCAAGGATTGAGTCCGGCGCTCCGTTCAGCAGTTCCACTAAATTCTTGGCGCCGGCCACGCTGCCAGACCAATCGTGATTCTTGCGAGCGGTCTGCAATTTCCCCTGAATCGATCGAAAATCAGCAATCGCGGTGTCCGCGCGGGATGAGAGTGAAGACGTGATCAGGCAGAGGAAGAGCGCGTTCCGAAAATAGCAAATAAAGGAGTTCAAGGGGAATTGGGGCAACGGAGTGTTGAAGTATTGCAGCAATGCGGATCGAGCGTTCTACGTGGTTACTCCGTTCTGTCTTACTGCTTACCGCTTACTGCTTACTGCTTACTGCCTCTCACCTTTCACCTTTCACTTTTCACCGTTCCGCCCCGCGCTCCCGCGCCGCCCTCCCGCGCAATTCTTCTTAACGCTTGCGGCGGATGGCCATAGGTTCGGACAACGGCCCGTCGCATACGCTCCGGATCACTGAACCCGACTCTCTGAGCGATCGTTTCGATTGGTTCGTCGCTGTTCTCGATCCGGGTTTTAGCCGCTTCAGCTCGCAACCTTTCGATCGCTTTGCTCGGGGTTTGCCCGGTCTCCGCCAGGAACACTCGTCCGAACTGGCGCGGACTCAGCCCGGCCGCTTTCGCCAGTTGCTCAACCGAAGTCACCTTGGAAAGATGAGCGCGAACATAACTCAACGCACGCTGAATCCGCTCGGAGCGTGCTTCCAGCTCGAGCAAGACTGAGAACTGCGATTGGCCGCCGGGCCGGCGATAATAGACCACGAGGTCTTGAGCAACGGTTTTTGCCATTTCTTGACCAAAATCTTCTTCGATCAACGCCAATGCCAGATCGATGCCGGCAGTCACACCTGCCGAAGTCCAGATCGAACCTTGTTTCACAAAGATCCGGTCGCCCTCGACGCGAATGCCCGGATATTTTCTTTGTAAAAGAGCGGCCACCCGCCAGTGGGTTGTGACTCGCAGCCCGCTTAACAACCCTGCTGCTGCCAGGATAAATGTTCCTGAACAAACACTGGTCACGCGCCTACAGTTCTTCGCCGCGTTCTGTACAAATCTTTTTAGTCCCGGTGAGCGCCCTGCCTCACGGGTTCCTAGTCCCCCGACCGTAATCAGAGTATCAAACCGCCATGAACCGATCTTTTCGGTAGCGACCACTAATCCCGATGAGCTTTTCACGGGTCCGCCTGACTCGGATAGCACATGAAGTTGATATGGCTTCGGCGTCACCCGTCGGCCCGGCATTTCGAATGCCGCTAACGGCCCGGTCAGATCCAGGATTTGAAACTCCGGGAACACCAAAAAACCAACTTTGCGGGTCATGACGTTAAATGAGGGATCTATGTCCTTTCAGACAAACTACTCTTTGCCTTGTTAGAGCGATGTCAAATTTTAGTCCGTTAACCATTGTATTCCCCATTTACCCCGGTGTTACCCAACTCGATTTCACCGGTCCACATCAGTTCTTTTCCCGATTACCGGGTGTAAAGCCGGTAGTGGCTTCGATCGAAGGTAAATCGATCGTCGGCGATGGCCTGACCTTTTCCGACCTAGTCTCGCTGGAACAGATTGATCGGTGTGATGTGCTATGCGTTCCCGGCGGGTTCGGTTGCACGGATGCGATCCAGGACCCGCGATATCTATCCGCTATCCAGTTGTTGGCAGAGAACGCCCGCTACATCACCTCAGTTTGCACCGGTTCCTTGATACTCGGCGCCGCCGGTCTATTGGAAGGAAAACGGGCAGCGTGCCATTGGGCTTGGCGCGAATTTTTGCCTCTCTTCGGCGCTATCCCTGACCTTGGCCGGGTAGTTCGGGACGATAACACCATCACCGGCGGCGGAGTCACCGCCGGGATCGATTTCGCTTTAACCGTAGCCGCCGAGCTCACCGATCCCACTATTGCTCAATCCGTACAGTTAGGACTGGAGTACGCACCTGCCCCACCCTTTGACGCTGGTACTCCCGATGGCGCCCCGGCCGATGTCCTGGCTCGAGTTCGCAGCCTCATGGGAAAAGCCGCGGTCAAACGCCGGGCAGCTCTTGAGCAAGTCGCGGAACGCTTCGCGAATAGCCAATAGCCAATAGCCAATAGCCAAAACGCGAAGCGAATGATCCGGCGGCGGCCGGAACAGATAACAAATGACAAATGGGCGGTTGGAAGAAGGGCGAAGCGCTGCAGCAGCGAAGCGGCGTCGGCAGGGAGGGCGCGCGTCCCGGCGCGCTGTCCGTCGGATTTTGCCGCGAAGCGGCTATACAGAACAGCGCGAAGCGCGTCCTCAAGGCACCAATTTGCCCTCGATTAATTAATCGTGGTTTGAGAGGATTCCGCCTAGTATGCGAATGCTCCTCAATGTCACCATCCCCCACGAACCATTTAATTCATTTGTAAGAGACGGCACCGCCGGACAGAAAATCGGTCGCGTTCTCGACGAGATCAAACCGGAGGCAACTTATTTTACGGAGCAAGGTGGCCGCCGCGGCGCCATTGTAATCGTAGACCTGCCGGATCCATCCAAGGTTCCCAGCCTAGCCGAACCTTTTTTCCTGACTTTCAACGCTGATGTCGAGTTCAGGGTCGTTATGAGTCCGGCCGACCTTCAGAACGCCGGTCTCGACGAAATGGGAAAGAAATGGAGCTGACGCTTCGCGTATAGCCAATAGCCGATAGCCAAAGCGCGAAGCGAATGACAGATTACAGATAGCAAATTAGGGACGGTCGCACCTCTCACAGGGCGGGTGGCGGCGGCCTTTCCACGACTCACCCGTTCGACGCGCTTGCAGCTTGCCTGTGTCGAGCTTGCTAGACGCTCAGGGCGGGCCTTCTCACTTCTCACTTCTCACTTCTCACCTCTCACGCGAATCAAGCTAGTCCACCCAGAACCGATTCGTGTGGAAGTCGAGCGTTACGCTTCGACCGTTAAAGAGCGCCTGGCCGACGGTGCCATCGAACATCCCGTCCGGTTGATGTACTTTTTCGGTCGCGAAATAGAGCGGCGCGTCACTCATGAGGTCCTTGTTCGCAAAAGATTCTCCCTTGGCTTTGCCTTCGACCATGTCGACACCGCCGTCGGTAAAGGGAAACTTTTGGATTTTGGTCGAACCTGCTTCGGTTTTGAGGCCGAGTTTGTCGACCGAAGTGGAGTAAATCAACATAGTCCCGGTGAACAGGGTATCGATTTGTATCGTGACAGGTTGCCCGTTCACTAGAAATCCGGTGGCGGTAACGATGGCCGGACCTCGATGTCCGAAGGTAGGAAAGCTTAATGTGCCGGCAGTCTCAGGCGGAGTAACTTCGGCTCCGGCCTCAGAAAGCTGAAGCTTGTGATGGAGGTAATCGATTGTGACGACGCGATCTTTAAGAGCAGTATAACAAATGGTGCCTGCCGCTGCCGGGAAGGTTCCCTGATCGATCGCTTTTTGGAGATCAACGACCAGAAAGGTCAGATGCGTAAGCCCTAAGGCGCCCAGTGCGGCATTCTCAACAGTGGTCGTGAAATAGTCTGGGATCACCTTGCCGTCCCGGGTCTTGTAAGGCTCGACGCTTAACCCCAAACTCTTCGCATCGTTCAAATTCAAGATCGATACCGCGTTGCCGGTATCAAGAAGAAGCTTTACCGGCTTGCTGGTCCCGATTTGGACGGTTACGCCCGGTAGACCGGAACAATCGATCAGATCGACTTGGGTTGCGGCGCCGGCGGCGGTAGACCCCAGAGCTATCGCTGCCAAACCAAGCGCAATTCTAGTTAGTCTTTCTCGCATGCGGCCCTTACTAAAGCAGGGGATAAGAAAGTTCAATAGAGAGAAGGAGCTGGGAGGCGCGTGTGGGCGTGTCGGCGTGCTTTTTCGTGCTTCCGCCTTCGCAAAGCCTACGGCGCGACAGGCCGTGCTCGAAGTTTGTTATGAGTCGGAGTAAATAGGCTCCGCGTACCATGGTCGACCGATTCAACAAATGCACATCAGCGGCCTGAGGACGGGCTTTCAAAGAAGATTCGGTCGTTGTGGCCTTCGTGTTAATTTTCTGTTCTCTTTCGATGAAACTTTCAAACCAGCAGTCGGGATAGCTTGATATGCACGCGATGTTATCGTGGACGAACAATGAGCCGGGTCTCTCGAATCGGCTGAAGAGAAAGTTTCTATTACCGCTTCTTTTGGCGACGACTGTTGTCCTTCCCAGCCTGGCCAGATGCGAGCAAACGGACGACGAACTCATTGTTCCTGGTAAACGGATCGGCGAGTGGCGCCTGGGCGCGAATGCCCAAAATCCGGAGCCGACCCTGGCTCTGCCGGACTGGTCGATTTACATCCGCTTCAAACATAGACCCGGCGTACGAGCCAGGCTTCGTCCAACCACAATCGCAGTACATAAAGTGAGCAACCGTTCCCTTGGAGTTGAACCAGCGGACGGATTTACCGTGGATCTGATCTACGTTGATGGCGGCGCTTATCATACTGCCAACGGCTACACCATCTATTCTGACCAGGAACTTGGGCGCTTGTATCCGCAAGCAACGCCGTCATCAGAGAACCCAAAAATCTATGACGATAAGAAGCAAGGCATCGCGTTCGAGTTTGGCGCTGATGCCTTCGCTAAATCTTGTGTTGGGATAATGGTGCATCTCCCCGGAAAACCGGCTTTTGCGACTCTGGATCAAGTGATGGAATTCCGTAAGAAGGCCGGGTATTAGGGTTCGCAGTTCGCGGTTTGCGGTTCGCCGTTCAGCGGAGTCGAAGCGGTTCGCGCTACTTTCGTAGCGGAACCAGCGCGGAAAGTCTCGGTTCACGCAGGTAAAGTCCCACCCAGAGCAGCATCGCAAAGTAGACCGGGGACAGGACATGGGAGAAGAATGGGTCGCCATGCCGTAAGTGTGAGGCGACGGCCCCTCCCAGGTACCCGGTCAATAATATCGCTCCGAATACAGACGTCTGTGGGATGATATATAGAATGACACAAATCAATACGACGATCCCAAGGCCGAAAATAACATCTTCCGGATAACCGAGCTCAACCGTCGCTTTCACCACAAAGTCCGGTTTCATTATTTTCATGATACCGTCCATGAGCAGAAAGAGCGCAGGTAACGCGCTGAGAATTCTACCAGTCCAAAGTCTTCCTTTGGAGACAGAGCGTGGAGATGTTGGATCTTTAACTAACAAACTATCATTTGCTGAATTCATTGTTCTAGTTGGCGTGTGATGATTTTCACACATACAACGAACGAAACAGGCCGTTGAGGACAGCGTTTGCTTGTCTTCGAGTTTGATTTTTTTACTAGCCCTGGTTCACCATTCCCGGCGGGGAACTTGCCAGGCTCGATTGCGACCACCTCAGAATAGAAGAAAGAATGCTCCTTAAGTACCTTTAACCTGCTACGCGAGTGCTTTTTCGGACTTGGGGCAGTACTCCAAAACTCCCGCACTCCATTACTCTGACGTGGCTTCGAAAATGTGGACAGGTATCGGATCCGGTTTTGTCCCGAAGGGACTTTACGATGGTAGCCAGGCATGAAATGCCTGGGAACGCATCCCAGGCGACCCGTCCCGGAGGGTACGGTATGATCGCTCGGCGAGGCTCTACTATTGTCTTAGCCGTGGACAAAACCTGCCCCTCGGATCATACCGTTCCCTTCGGGACGGACCTGTTTGCCGATTACCCAGGCATTTCATGCCTGGCTACCTTCATTTAGTCCCTCCGGGCCAATAACCTGACACCTGTCCACGTTTTTGACTCCACATCGCTTCGCGTGGCCGGATTCGACGACAGCGACTCGACTGAGCTCGCCGAAGTCCTGTCCGACGAAGCCTATGCTCTATGTTGCCAACCGCTCGAAGTCGGCCTCGCAAGCGAGGCGCGCTCCACAACTAGGGAGCTGGCGAAGTAGGAAGGACGAGAACGAAGCTCCTGTCTTATTCAACTGCAAAGATACCAAACGAGACAGGGGCCATCTCTAAGCGGCCATTATGGAGAACCGTGCGCTCGGTCAGCAATGGACGCAGCGTACCAAGTTCAATCTTTTCTTCCAAATCAGCCGCACAAGCTCGTGCTGCTGGATTAATCGCGACCACTATGCGCTCGTCGGTCCCCTCACGCAGGTAAACAAATGGGTACCGATTTTCCTCCCCATACAGGGCCCGAAAGGGCGCCGGGTTGGCAAGCGCAGGATGCTCACGACGCAGTTTCAGCAATGCGCGGGTAAAATTCAGCAGGGATCCGGGATCGTTTTCCTGAGTTGCAGCATCCGGCCGAGAGTCGGATGGATCGATCGGCAGATAAAGCTTTTCCGCGGGTGCAGTTGAAAAGCCGGCGTTCCTTTCCTTAGACCACTGCATCGGGGTCCGTGAACCGCAACGCTGGATATTATCGAGTAAACCCCCTTCTTTGTTTGGCGAATCAGGCAAAAACTTCATGCCAATCTCGTCGCCGTAGTAGATGCAAGGTACGCCGGGCATGGTTAGCAACATGGCAAAGATAGTGCGCACTTGCTGTGTATCTCGTCCCCAGGTTGCTCGCGGCATATCGTGATTGCCCGTCGGAAGTGAAATATAACCGTGAGATTTACTCGCGATGTAATGCTTAAGATAATTACCCAGAAAGGCCTGAATGTTGCCTCCCCCAGCCCGTTCGAAAAAAGCCGCCGGCTTGCGTCCGTCTCCTTCCACCTGCGATTTGGGGCCAAGGAGGAACGCATAAGCGGGCTCGCCAAACTGCAGCAGAAAGTCGATATGAAACCCGGCTGGAACCGAAATGGCAGGATTACTCCATTCAGAAATTAGGACCGCTTCCGGATGCTCCTGGTCGAGCCAACCGCGATAATAATTCCAAAGTGCGGTGATTGCCTGATGGTCCGGGTCGTTGCGAATCAGCGAGGCTGCCAGATCGACTCGAAAACCGTCGGCGCCCGCATCCAACCAGAATTTCATGATGTTTTTGAGCTCCTCGCGCACACTGATACAGGCAGGATCTGTAGTGGAAAGTTGCCAAGGCGCCTTTGGATTGGCGTACCCGTAGTTGAGCGCCGGTTGGAAATGAAAAAAATTCGGTAGATACCGCTCGGGCCGGCGATCTTGCCCGGGATAGGGTTGGGAGCCGGTAACATTCTCCCCAGGCGGCGTCCAGATATACCAGTTTGAGTATCGATTAGGCCAGTCGAGCGCAGACTCTTGGAACCAATGACTCAGCACGGAGGTATGGCCGGCGACCAAGTCGAGACAGACCCGAAGGCCGCGCTGATGAGCCTCGGCACAAAGCTTCTTGAAATCCTCGTTTGTGCCATATCGGGGAGCGACCCTGTAAAAATCGGCAATATCATAGCCGGCATCACCAAACGGGGACTCGAAGATCGGGTTCAACCAAACGGTGTTACAACCGATAGAACGGATGTAATCGAGCTTTTGGGTGATACCGGGCAAATCGCCGATGCCGTCGCCATTAGAATCGTAAAAGCTTTGAGGATAGACTTGATAGAATACAGCGGTTTGAAGCCAGCTTGGTCCGGGTGGAACTGCCATAAAAGTCGGTAAATCTCACGCAAAGACCCAATGCCCGCAACGCTTCGCGTAGCGATGCGGGCGCGGCGCCAAGACGCAAAGATCGGAAATTGAACAGAACAACACAGCGCGGCATAGACCACACCGAACACAAGGAATTTCCACGAGAGACAGCAAAGGAAAATTTCACAGCAAAGGTCGCAAAGACGGATTTTCAGGCTCACATCTCGTGCGGGATCCGCGATCGGCTATTGGCTATTGGCTATTCGCGAACGAGCTTCAGGCGAGTTCGCGCATGCCGTCCTACACAACAACCCGCGTCATTGAAGGTGTCCGTAGTCATTCTCCGGTGCCTGACTCGACCGCGGGGCTGAAGCCGGCGGCGGTAATCGTCCCGATTCAAGATGTAGGTGGAGAGCATTATCTAACCCTGATTGAGCGTGCGGCAACGCCTGGCCCTCATGCCGGAGAGATCGCATTTCCGGGCGGAAACATAAAGGGTGAAGATCAAGACGCTTTAGACGCGGCTTTGCGAGAACTCGAAGAGGAGATTGGAGTTGGTCGCGAAAACGTACAGATCATTGGGCAACTCGACCAAGTCGTCGTCGCGTTCCGATACCTGGTCACACCGTTTGTTGGGATGTTGATGTCCCCTGTCAAGTTCAGGCCTAACGTAAAAGAAGTCAGCGCGGTTCTTTCCGTACCGGTATCAGCTCTGCTCGAGCATGATTGTTTCACCGCTGTGCCCAGAACAGACGGAAAGCAGGGTTTTATCTATCATTATCGTTATCAATCCTTCGATATCTGGGGGGCCACTGCGAGAATTCTTAAGCAGCTACTGGAGCTGGGGTACGGCCAGCGCTATTAGCGCGCCGGCCGATTAACTGATAGCAAGGGAATGACAGATGACAAATGACAGATTACAAAAGGCCGCGCGCTCCCGTCTCCCGCCTCTCACCTCTCACTTCTCACGTCTCACCTCCCAGTGAGTCCCAGAATGAGAAAGGCGAATATCAATTTGAGACGATAATTTACGTCGGTCCCCGGTTTCCCCTGCGAAAACCGCGGCAAGATAGAGTTCAACTGCCTTTGGCATAATTTGTGCACCTCGGACCACGAGTTCCATGAACCTATTCCAAGATTTACGATTCGCTTTCAGACAGCTACGCCATGCTCCCGGCTTTACGTTTACGGCGGTCGTGATTCTGGCGTTGGGGATCGCCGCTAACGTGATCGTTTTTGGCGCTCTGCAGGGATTAATTCTACGACCGTTAAACGTGCCGCATCCGGATCAGGTGATGCAGCTGGCCCGAGAGACTAACGCCTATCCGATTTTCAGTTATCCGGAAGTACGCGATGTCCGTGACAATAACACGGTGTTTTCCGGGGTCGGCGCGGTTTCTATCTACAACGTAGGCCTGGAAGTGGATGGTGTCTCTCGACCGGTCTGGACCTATGAGGTGAGCGGGCAATACTTCGAAGTCACCGGCATCAACCCGTTCCTAGGCCGTCTACTGCAACCCGCTGATGATGTCCATCCCGGCGCTTCTGATGCGGTCGTGCTGAGCTGGCCGGCATGGAAAAGCTATTTCGGCGCTGATCCTAACATCATCGGTAAGAAGGTTCGTATTAACAAGCGATCTTATACCGTGGTTGGAGTTGCTCCCGAGGGTTTCTACGGGACGGAGAAATTTTTTCAGCCTGATATTTTCTTGCCCCTGGCCAACAAAGGATCAACCGAGGGTGCCGATACGCTTGAAGATCGCCGCGTACGGAGCGAGACAGCGATCGTACGTATCAAAGACGGCGCCGGCCTGCCGCAAGCGGAAGCCGAACTGAAGACGATCGTCGATCGGATAAAGCGGCAGTACCCGGCTGAGGAAGATGCTCTGGTACTGCGATTGGTTCGTCCTGGATTCGCCGGTGAGTTTCTGGGGGGACCAATAAACGGTTTTTTGACCGGGATGATGGTGCTAGCCGGGATCGTGTTGTTAGCCGCCTGCGCGAATCTTGGCGGTTTATTCGCGTTGCGGACACTTGACCGCACCCGCGAGATTGCGATTCGTATCGCCATCGGATCTAGCCGGTGGCGCATTTTTCGGCAACTTTTGGTGGAGGCTTTGTTGATTTCAATCATCGCGGGCGCCTGCGCTTGCTTGCTGGCGTGGCTGGCGTTAACCGGGTTGGCTAACTGGCACCCGCCTACTCCATTTCCTTTCATGTTTCTGGTAGTACCCCAGCCGTCTTTGATAGCGGCGGCATTGCTGATTTCGATCGTGGCCGCGGTTCTATTCGGGCTCATGCCCTTGCGACAGATCTTCAAGACCGATCCGAATGAAGCGATTAAGACTACCGGTAGCCGAGCTTCTACCCGCCGGGGTTGGACGCGGGACCTGTTGTTAACGGCTCAAATCGCTCTTTGTTGTATCACAGTGACGGCTGCCTTTGTCTCGCTGCGCGGGCTGTCTAGAGCAATGAACATGGACGTCGGATTCAATCCAGCTAACACCGTTAGGACCGAATTCGATTTGGGTTGGGCCGCTTACAATGGCGATGCGGCAGCACATTTCCAACGAGAATTGCTCGACCGCGTTTCTCGCCTTCCAGGCGTGCAAGCAGCCGGCTACACAAATGCTACCCCGCTGTCGCTCGAGGTGAACACGACCGCTATCTACTCGGATACGACAACCGAGTTCAAGGACTCCAACATGATTGACAACGCCTTCATGTATAGTCTTTCACCCGGCTATTTGAGCGCCGCCGGAACAGCCTTGCTGGCCGGACGTGACCTGAGCTTTCTCGACACTCCACAGACGTCGCCAGTTGCGGTTGTAAACCGCCAGTTCGCGCGCGAAGTGTTCCACTCCGAAGATGTTATCGGCCGCTATTTCAAACGCGCCGACGGTAAACCAATCCAGATCGTTGGCTTGGTAGCTGATGGAAGATATCTGACACTCAGCGAAGATCCGGCGGCAGCGGTGTTCTTGCCGATCTCGCAACAACCGCAAACCAGCACAGTTCTGATTGTGCGAACCCAGCCCGCCGATGCGAACACCGAAATGGCCGCCACGATTCGCAAAGTGATCCGGGAGCTCGACCCGGCTGTACCGATCCTTGTTTCCGGCTCGTGGACTAACCAACTGGGCCTTTCAATGTTTCCGTCTCAAATCGCGACCGTCGCCCTCAGTCTGTTTGGTGTTTTCGGTTTGCTGTTGTCGGTCACCGGAACTTTTAGTGTTGCTTCCTATACTGTCGGTAGACGGTTACGTGAGCTCAGCATTCGGGTTGCCCTCGGTGCACGCGGCAGACAAATTCTATGGGCTGCACTCGGCCGTATGCTGACGTTGCTGGCGTGCGGATCGGTCGTCGGGATTCTACTAGGGGTGGCCGGCAGCCAAATCCTCTCAGCCATTGTTTACCAAGCGTCGGCCCAAGACCCATTCGTGCTTTTAGCTGTGGCCGCAACGGTGCTCGTCACCGGAATCTTGTCGGTCGCTAGCCCGGTGCGCCGAGCGCTGTATGTCGATCCAGCACGGTTACTCCGCGAGGAGTAGGGTGGAGCGACACCGTGGAGCGTGCCTCGCTTGCGAGGCCGATGGAGAGCAGGGCGAATGGCGCGAAACATCCGAGACCCATCTGCGCTCTACCTCATATGATCTCGAACGCCGTTTCGGCGCGGGGGTGGCGTTCGCGTCCGTCAGATTTCAGGCCCAGCCATAGAGCACAGACGTCACCTCAAAAGTACCTCGCAATTTCTCTTTGTTCACCGTCGGCCTCGCGAGCGAGGCACGCTCCAGGGGTGGCGACCCCGTCGGCCTCGCAAGCGAGGCACGCTCCACGGGTGGCGACCCCGTCGGCCTCGCAAGCGAGGCACGCTCCACGGGTGGCGACCCCATCGGCCTCGCAAGCGAGGCACGCTCCACGGGTGGCGACCCCGTCGGCCTCGCAAGCGAGGCACGCTCCACGGGTGGCGACCCCGTCGGCCTCGCAAGCGAGGCAGCGCTCCTCCGTAAGAGCCAGAGGCTTGTTCGCGCAACGTTTGCGGCCATTGAGACGCAAACCGGCGTTGTTGCCCGATTCTGTCGTTCATTGCGCTCCGACGACAAAACCAATCACAAGGATTTTGAGGGAGGAAAAGTAGAAATGGACCCGATGAATAGCATTTGGTACTACACAGAGTTTCAACGGCAATTGGGGGAGCGATCATCGCCCCAAGACTTCGGAGAGACTCCGTCGAGCTCAGTTGAGCCACTCAGTCGAGGTGCTCTTGCCAAGCCGGATGTCCGGCCTGGCGGATCCCAAAGAGACTGGCTTATCGATCTCGGCCTGCCCGTCCTCGTATTTGTTGCAGTGATTTGCTTTGGCCTGCTTTGCTTTTTGTTTCCAACGTTTCTGAATTAGGGTTTGACCCTTGTTCTGTTCGAGTGTTTGGGCAATCGGTACCGGGCATTTCCAGCTACCCACTACACCTATGAATCTTCGTTTGACGCATTGCTTGATATTATTGAGTGCAACTCTCTGGCCAGGTCCCTGTGCGGTAATGGCGAAAGAGCCGCAGGTTGCGGTAGAGCAACTATTGCAATCGACGAAATCCTGGGACGGAACGGTCTATAAAGGTTATCCGACTGGACAGCCTCAAGTGACGGTACTGCGGATCAAGATTCCGCCACACACATCGTTACATTGGCATTATCACCCAGTTATCAGCGTTGGCTACATTCTTTCCGGCCAACTCACCGTGGAAAAGAGGGAGACCGGTGAACACATAACGGTCCGGACTGGCGAGGTTCTGCCGGAAACAGTCGGCACTACCCATCGAGGTTTCACGACAGAGAGCCCAGTCGAGCTGATCGTCTTCTACGCCGGGCAAGCCGGAACGCCAATTACTGTGCAGCGGGACTGAGGGCGCGAAGGGAAAAGGAGTTCAGGAGTTCGGGAGTTGCAGGAGTTCAGGAGGAAAGACGATCATATTACATAACATCTCCTGCTTATGTTATTACTACGTAATATTAGCCCGGGATGAATAGACCAGCACAGTCATTTCGTGATCTGATCGTTTGGCAGAAAGCCCACGAGTTTGTGCTTCGCACTTACGAGCTTACCAAGCAACTCGACTGGGCTGAGGTGCATGCGTTGCAGGCAGCGGGCGGTACGGACGTGAGAAGTGAGAGGTGAGAGGTGGACGCCGTGGAGCGTGCCTGGCTTGCGAGGCCGACGGTGAGCAAGGGAACATCGTGAGGTACACCTAAGTTCTGTCAGCGCTATATGTCGCGACCCGTAGTTCGTCCCGCCAAGCAGGACGGCCTGACGATCGGCCTGCCCCATCCTCCGCCCTGGTAACCACGGCCTCGCAAGCGAGGCAACGCTCCAGGGTTCCGACCGAATCGGCCTCGCAAGCGAGGCACGCTCCACGGCTGGCGCCGATCACTTCTCACTAATCACTTCTCACCCTTGCGCAGCGCTTGGCTAAACCAATCGCCGCCAAATTGAGACGGCTTCGTTGAGCTGGTGCGATCGCCTGATTGTCCCTTACCACCTTGGCTGCGATCGCTCGATCTAGACGACGCCGATCCGATCTCGGGCCGGCTCTTCATCGAGAGAGCGATGCGTTTTCGCGGTAGATCCACCTCCACAACAGTTACCTGCACTTTTTGGTGTACCTTCACAACGTCCGCCGGATTTTTGACGAAGGAATCACTCAACTGGCTGATATGCACTAAACCATCCTGGTGTACTCCGATATCAACAAACGCGCCGAAAGCGGTGACATTTGTAACAATGCCAGGCAGTTTTAGACCCGGCTTTAGATCCTCAAGTTTGTTGATCCCTTCAGTAAACGAAAAGGCTTCGAATTGCTCGCGAGGATCGCGCCCCGGCTTTGCTAACTCGCTCATGATGTCGGTTAGCGTGGGAAGCCCGATCGCGTCGGTGATGTAACTCTCCAGCCGGATGTCTTTGCGTAAGGCAACATCGCGCATCAGATCGTTCACGGTACAACCGCGATCGGCGGCCATCCGATCCACAATGGAATAACTTTCGGGATGCACTGCGCTTGCATCCAGTGGCTGGGTACCCTCGCGGATCCGGAGGAACCCCGCTGCCTGTTGAAACGTCTTTGGTCCCAGGCGGGGCACGTTTAACAACTGTTGCCTGTCGACAAATGGCCCATTCTCATTGCGATAGGTCACAATGTTTTCAGCAAGTTGGGCATTTAAACCGGAGACATAAGCGAGGATCTGCGGACTAGCCGTGTTCAACTCGACGCCGACGTTATTAACACAACTCATTACCACGTCATCGAGCGACCGTTTCAAAGCACGCTGATCGACATCGTGCTGATATTGGCCAACCCCAATCGATTTGGCATCGATCTTCACTAACTCCGCCAGCGGGTCCATCAATCGCCTTCCGATAGAGACAGCACCGCGTACGGTTACGTCCTTATCGGGAAACTCTTGCCGGGCTACTTCCGAGGCCGAATAGATGGAAGCGCCGCTTTCATTCACCATTACAACGGTGATCGTTTTCGGTAAGTCCAAGCCGCGAACAAACATTTCGGTCTCGCGTCCGGCGGTACCGTTACCGATCGCGACGGCCTCGATCCCAAAATGCTGGCAGTAGGCGCGAATTTTTGTGGCCGCCTCGCTCGCGTTTCGGCTCCCCTGCTCCGGGTAAACCACGTCATGGTGCAGAAGTTTGCCCTGAGCATCCAAGCATACAATTTTGCAACCGGTCCGGAACCCGGGATCAATGGCCAAAACTTTCTTCCGGCCCAACGGCGCCGCCATGAGCAGCTCTCGAATGTTGTCGCTGAAAACCTTGATCGCTTCTTCATCGGCCCGTTTCTTCAAAGCGATCCGCGCCTCCGTCTCCATGGATATTTTGAGCAGGCGCTTGTAGCCATCGTGGCCTGCCAATTTTACCTGCTCGGCACACGGCGATTTTCCTCGAACGAATAGCGATTCCACAATGCCGAGTCCTTCTTCTTCCGGCGGTTGAATCCTAAAATAAAGAAAACCTTCGGATTCACCTCGCCGGATCGCCAGAATTCGATGAGACGGCGCTTTGCCAGCGGGTTCGTTCCAATCAAAGTAATCCGAAAACTTTGCCCCTTCCTCCTCTTTCCCGGTCATCACCTTAGAGCTCAGAACCCCTTTTGCTTGAAACAACTCTCGCATTCTGGTTCTAGCGCTCTCATCATCGCTCATCCGTTCGGCCAAAATGTCTCGCGCACCTGCGAGGGCATCTTCCACAGTTGCCACGGATTTTTCTTCCTCTTCGCGTTTAACGACAAAACGGTCCGCTTCCTTGACGGGATCGACAGCAGCATCTGCTTGATTTTGAAAAAGAAAATCGGCCAGCGGTTCTAGCCCTTTTTCCTTGGCGATAGTCGCGCGCGTCCGTTTCTTCGGCCGGAACGGCTGATAGATGTCCTCCAATACAGTCAACGTCGATGCTGCACCCAATTTTTTCTTGAGTTCATCGGTCAACAGATTGCGTTCCTCTAAGCTCTTGAGAATTGCTTCCCGACGTTCATCGACCTCCTGGAGTTGCTCGAGGCGATCGCGAATTGTGCCTATCTGAACTTCGTCAAGCGACCCGGTGGCTTCCTTTCGGTAGCGAGCCATGAACGGCACTGTGGCGCCATCGTCCAGAAGCGCCCGAACCGCTCGGACCTGGTTCGGTTGCAGTTTCAGCTCGTGAGCGATCTTGGCAATGTGAATTAGGTTTTCAGCCATGCGAAAAAAGGTGGGGGGAAATATGGAAAAGAAGTTCGAGGAGTTCAAGGCCTGCCGCGACGTAGGCCTTGCGGAGTCGGGGAGTTCAGGAGTTCAGAAGCATGTTATCGACGCTATAGCATCGCTCCCAGATTCCCGGACGAAGGACCTTTATCCTTGCAATTTCGTGCTTCGGACCACCCTGAACTCCTGAACTCCGAGCAAGCTATTGTTGACTCTCTGGTGACGATTTGGCACAAATTGTCCACTAGAATTCCCTCCCAGAAATATGAGCCAGAATCGAATGTTAGCCATCATCGCGGCTGTCATCAGCATCTCCTGCCAGCCCGCCTACAGCGCGACAGTTTCCGCCATCGTCGCTTTTGGCGACAGTCTGAGCGACCTCGGAAATACTGCTGCTTCAATATTTCCAAACGATCTCACGGGCTACAACCCCTACTATTACGATCAAGGACGCTGGTCTAACGGACCGCTTTGGGTCGAAAATCTGGCGAGACAGATGTCTTTGAACGCTCTTCAGCGTAATGACGGGACGAACCTGTACGGAACTGACTTCGCGTGGGCGGGATCAACCAGTGGCACCGGTTACTCGTATTACTATCTGGCAAACCTCCAACAGCAAGTCAAATTCTACATAGCGTTGCTGACAACTAAATACGCCCAGATACCGGATATCAAAACGACCCTTTTTACGGTCTGGAGCGGCGGCAACGATGTTCTTTACTATACCCAGGATGATACTCCCATCACGGCCCAAAAAATGTGTGACAACATCGCGGCTGCAGTCACAGCCCTTTACAACGCGGGTGGCCGTTCTTTTATAGTTCCTAACCTGCCACCGCTTGGCGATAAACCGAACTATCGTGGTACGAAGTATCAAGACAAAGCAAATGACTTGATCAATATGTATAACCCACTGTTGCAAACCCGCCTCATGCAATTGCAGTCGCAACTGACAGGGATCACGATAGTCGCGTTTGACGCCTATCAGGCCTTTAAGGCGGTACTAATGAATCCTCAGGATTATAAACTGACGAATGTGACCGACCCGGCGTTCGTCCCCAACTCGAACCCCTTTAGGCAGTACGGTTCTGTGGTTGCAAATCCGGATCAGTATATGTTCTGGGACGACACGCATCCGACACGGGTGGGACACGCGATCATCGCCAAATTCTTGGAAAATGCACTTGCGATAACGCCCGGATCGCAGCTCGGACTGCGGAATCAACCAACCTCTTCGCTGCTTTTAGCTGGGTCTCAATAGTCCGATCCTGCGCCTTAGGCCTTTGGTCACGGGCTGAAGATCAGAACAATGTAGACGCCGAAGACAACCAGATGGACTGTACCCTCCAGCACCGTCGTCCGTGATCCGCAAAAGGTAATCACGCTAAGGAGCAAGGTCGTCGCCAACAGGACAGCACTAGCGTTGTCGATACCGAGCACAACCGTTTGACCTGTGACAAACCCGATGCTGACCACGGCTGGTACGGTAAGGCCAATCGTGGAGGCAGTTGAACCCAGACACAGGTTAACTGCGCGTTGCAGTTGGTTGTCGAGCGCGGCGCGCAAAGCGCTCATTCCCTCGGGGGTGAAAACAATCAAAGCAATTAGCACGCCGCCGATAGCTGGTGGAGCGTGAAATAGCGTGACGCCGTAATCAAGCAGCTTTGCCAGTTGCTTGGCTAATAGCACGATCGGCAAGATCTGAATGATGAGTAAAAGCGTGTGCCAACCCACCTCTCTGAATGTTGGCTTAGTTTGCGCCGGATTAGGTTCCAACGAGTGGCCAGAGGTCACCCCGAGGGAAGGCTCGATAAAGAAGCTCCGATGGCGAACGGTCTGAACGGCTAAAAATACCGCATAAAGGAGGAGGGTAAACAGGGAGAAGAAAAGGGACTGGGTGTTGCTTAGTGTGGCATTGGCGGTCGAGACCGTGAACTTCGGCAAAATGAGCGTAATGACGGAGAGAGGTACGATGACGGAAAGATAGGCGACCGCGCCTTGAAGGTTATATTCTTGCTCGTGGTGGCGCAGCCCGCCTAAGAGCAATGCCAAGCCCACGACCCCGTTCAAGACTATCATTAGGACAGCGAACATCGTATCGCGGCCCAGCGTCGGCGCCGAATGCGCGCTCAACATTAAAGCGCTGATCAGCGCCACCTCGATGATCACAATCGTGAGTGTCAATACCAGGGTACCGAGAGGTTCGCCAAGAAGCTCGGCAAGATGGTCCGCCTGACCCACCACGCCGAAAGCGCACCAAAATATTACCGCAAGTAGCCAGAGAAAAAGTAGCGCCGATTTCGGTATCGATTCGAGCTCACCGAGCCAGAGTTTCCCGAAGAAAAGGAAAGCGATCACCGTTCCCCAGGCGATCGCGCAACCAGCAATGAATTTCTTTTTTGTGGTCATAGGCCCGATCAGTCAGGTCAAGTCACGTCCCCGCGTCTACCTTCCTCTTGGACATTTAGGGCGGGTTCCCCAAAATTCATTCCGTACAATACGGAAAGATCACAAAGACCACAAAGGTAACCGTGTTGTGGGTTATTCTGGACGAAGCTCGTTAGGGTCTTACAGAAGATCCGAAAGTGGGCGGCTATTATCCCCGTCCAAACCTGTGGACGGTCACTTATTCTGCCTTTGTGATCTTTCCTTATTGTGCGAACCTGATTTCCATCCGGTGTGCCAGGCCTCGTGGCAGTGAATCAGGGTCCGCTCGGCCGTTTTATTACGGACTCCTAGGGCTTCGTCCGGCGGGCGCCGGACTCTTATGAGCCGCAGCTTCGCTGCTAAAGCGGCCACCAGTTACCTCTCACTTCTCACGTCTCCCGTGTAGCTCCGATCATCCTTTTGCGGTATTCAGCGGGGGTGACGCCGACCGCATGCACGAACGCTCTACGGAGTGTGTCAGCGTTAGCGAATCCGCATTGCCAGGCTACTTGTTTGGGAAAGGCGTCGCCGGACTCCAGTAACCGACGTGCAGCGGCTACCCGCGCTTCTTGTACCCACGCTGCGGGCGTGACTCCGACCTCTTGGCGAAACAGACGCGCAAAATGACGGGGACTGAGTCCGGTTCTGCGCGCCAGGTTAGCGATGCTGAGATCCTCAGCCGGATTCGCTGCGATCCAGCGTTGAATTTCTTGCAGCGCAGACCTGCCTACAGGAACAGCCTCGCCTTTACGACTGAACTGCATCTGTCCCCCTGGCCTTTTAAAGAACATGACGAGTTGGGCGGCCACTTTCATGGCAACTTCCCGTCCAAGATCCTCCTCAACGAGCGCCAACGAAAGATCCAGTCCTGCTGTCACCCCGGCCGAAGTTCTCAACCGTCCATCACGAACAAACAGCGCGTCCGGATCCACCGTGACCGAAGGAAATCCCTGAGCTAGGCGATCGGCGACTGCCCAGTGGGTTGTTACTCGTCGCCCATTTAACAGGCCGGCTCTTGCTAATAAAAACGCCCCGCTGCACACGGAGCCATAACGGCGAACACCGCGTGCGACCTCACGCAGCCAATCGACCACGCGGCCGTCGATTGAAGCTTCAGCCATGTTCGGCGCGCCGGCTACCAGTAGCGTATCTATTTTTTCAGTGAGCTTCTGACCAACAACCGCGTCCGGCATTAGACGTACACCAGACGAACTACGGATCGCTCCCAGCGATATGCCGACCACACCTAGCTGATAAATATCCGTCCCGCATTTGCGCGTTGGCTTCGGCAAATACATCAAGGGGACCGGACACATCGAGCAATTGAACTCCTGGAGTAGCCAGGATGGCAATGGTCATTTTCTTCTTCATTTGCAGTCTAGTGTCCTGTCCCATAAATAGCGTGGCTTTCGTCCGGAAGCTGCCCATGCGCGTCAACATAAGGGCCCAGGCGTTGGCCGGCCCCTGACCGGGAGGGCGCGCGTCCTCGCGCGCCGCAAAGACGTGCCAGGCTTACAGACGTATTCCGATCACTCGATCGACAAACACGCTCGGCTTCGGGAACAATCCCGCAGCCGTGGGACGGGGACGCGATCCCTCCCAGCGCCGCGTCCGGCACGTGCCTAACAGCTGCCAGGCAGCTGCCGGATCAGGTGGCTGTTCTTCAAGGCGCGAGCGACGAGCATATCTGGATCGACGACGCTTTCGGCCGTTATGGCAGAATTTAACGTCTTACGTTTATTGAAGACACGCTATTCTATCCCGTAGCTTTCGCCAGGTTTTATTAATCGGAGAAATCAAATGACCATTACTACCATTGAAGGAATCACTGTCCCTGACAGCAGACTTGCACATGAAGTAACGGAACTGGTTCGGGACACCGAATCCCCGTTATTGTTTCATCATTCCAGCCGGGTTTATTATTGGGGAGCGTTAGCCGGTAAGCGCCGCGGCCTGAAGTTTGATCCTGAGTTACTTTACGCTGGCGCCATGTTTCACGACATGGGACTAACTCATCAACACAGCAGCCAGAACGAGCGCTTCGAGGTCGATGGCGCCAATGCCGCTCGCGATTTTCTTCGCCGGCATGGGATCGCGCAGTCGGACATCGATACAGTCTGGACTGCGATCGCTCTACACACGACGCCGGGTATTCCGCAACATATGCACCCAGTGATCGCCTTGGTCACTTCCGGTGTTGAAATGGACGTGCTCGGTATCGCCTACTCAGAGTACAGTGACGCCGAGCGCCAGGCGGTTGTGCAGGCACACCCGCGCACCGAGCACTTCAAGGAAGACATCATCCAAACGTTCTATAACGGGATTAAGCACAAACCTGAAACGACCTTTGGGAACGTAAAAACGGATGTCCTGGCAGACAAGGATCCAGCTTTCCGGGCAATAAATTTCTGTAGCGTGATCCGCGGTTCCGCCTGGCGAGGCTAGCGCGGAGCCGAGTCGAAACGCGCCTGGCAAGTTCGTCACGTTGGGTAGTCCCCGGGAGCCGCCTGTTGCATCCATTTTCGGACACATGCGCGCGGGACGCGAATAACGTTAGGTCTTAGGTCACGCGCCAAAGCGGCTCCCCTCCAATCGACCCCCCCGACTTCGCAAGGCCTACGTCGCGGCAGGCCTTGAACTCCTTCGGTTCTCCGCTATTTGCCTAGCGGACATGAACCGCTCCAGAGTCAATCTCACCGGCCTGATCGTGCTGGTCATCGGCCTTGCTGCCGCTGAGGGTATCTATTGGATCGGGGGACAAGCTGCTGCGGGAGATGCGAAAAGCCAGCAGTCACAAGAGTTGACCAGCACGATGCAACTCGAAAATCAGCGAAAATCAGATCGCGAGATCGAAGAAGGGTTTGGAAAGGTCTACGTATCAGTGATCCACGCCGAACAATGGTGGGCTTCGTTGCCGGGGTATCAACAGGCTTCATTTGTGATCCTGGCGATCACGGTGCTTGTTGCGCTGGCCTGTTTCATTCTGGCCGCGCAGCTGCGGGTCTAGCCGATGGGCCAGTAAGCAGTAAGCAGTAAGCAGTAACCAGTGTGTCAGTAATCAGTTCGGGTCGCTCCCTAGGATGCTGATACTGTCTTAGTGACGATGTACTGCTTACTTCAAAACCGATGGACCAATCGAAGGAACCAGCTAATAAAAAGACCCATCGCGGCCAAAGGCCCCTTTGGTGGATTGCTATCATCTCAATTGTGATTGGCTCATTACTGGCCGTCATTTCGTTTATCGTCTTGGCTCAGCCCGTGACCGAAGAAAATCTTTGGACGCTCGCCGCGATTCCTCTCTTAATCGCGGGCGGTTGTATCACTTTTGTGGGTGTCGTGGTTCTGATCGTAAATGGCGCACTTAGAGGAACTTTGCCCGAGGAACCCGGCGAAAAAAGTGAGAAGTGAAAGGAGTTCAGGGTTGGTCGACGAACAAAATTGCAAGCACCAAAACTCCGTTGGACCGAGAATCTCGGAGCAACCCTATAGCGTCGAGAGCAGGCTCCTGAACTCCCGAATTCCTGCAACTCCTGAACTCCTTTCACTTCACACTTCTCATGTTGGCTCTAATTCTGCTAATTCCTACCTGAGTCTGCTCCGTTTATTACTGGATATGAGAAACTTGCGATCGTTATGGCTTCTATTCGCTGTGTCAGTTTTTGCCGTTTTTGCCAGGGGCGATGACGCATCAGTTGTTCAAGTCGTAGCCCAAACCGAGCGCGCTTTTTCAGCGCGCTGCGCTGAAATCGGGATTCGGGATTCGTTCCTCGAATATTTCGCGGCGGATGCCATCCGTTTCAGTCCTGAACCGGGATTAGCCCGTCCGGACCTCGAAAAGGAGCAGAACTCGACCAAAGTCCGGTTGACTTGGGAACCGAAAATAGTCCGGGTGGCGAGTAGCAACCAGCTGGCCGTGAGTACAGGCCCCTACGTTCTACAAAGCGGTGCCAATAAGTCGTACGGCTACTATCTTTCGATTTGGAAACTTCAGACCGACGGAGGATGGAAGGTGGCGGCCGACATTGGGGTTTCTGGGCGTATCGCTCCGAAGCTGCCCGATGATTTTCAAAGCTACCAAGACCCGCCCGACCAAGCCAGCCCGCCTGATCTTTTGTCCTTCGAACGCGAACAGTTCAATGGTGTTCTCGACCTCGACAAGGTCTATCGTTCCGTTGCCTCCCCTGAGACCGTGTTCGAACGCGATAACGAGCCCCTTCAGGCCGGAGAACCCGACTTCGCGGTCTTTTTGTACTTGCAAAAAGGCAAACGAACAAGTCTCTCGCAAGCCGGTGGAGACACATCCGGTAATCTCGGTTTTACTTACGGCACACAAACTAACGAAAAGTCCACCCTTGGATACTTGCGCGTTTGGGTCTTACGCCAGTCACGTTGGTCGCTGATGTTTGACGTGGCAACGAGTGCCAAATAGAAAAAAAGAAGTTCAAGGAGCTCGTAGGGCTCACGATTTGAGCTTGCAAAGGATTCAGAAGGTTCAGCATTCCTTTGGCGTTTGGCGTTTGGCGTTTGGCGTTTGGCGTGCCGGCGTTCGGCGGCGCTGAGTTCGCTTGACTTCGTTCCAAATGGAGCTTTTATTAGTACAGAATGGATTATCGCCTCAGTTCAACTGATCTAAAGGATTACGTCAAAATGGCGGCCTTGGCGGTTCGCGGTTTGGAGCCGGGGGTCGCCTTAGACCTGGCCAAACGATTAGACATCTCACAGGACAGATTGTCGGAGCTCGCCCAGATCGCCAAGACGACTTTACATCGCCGGATAAAAGAGCATCAGCCTTTGGCCCAGGACGAATCCGAGCGCGTGATCCGCCTCTACACTGTCTATCAAAAGGCGGTCGAAGTATTCGAGGATGAAGAGCGTGCTGCCCGATGGTTCTCATCTCGTCCAAAAGCATTGGGAGGCAAAACGCCTCTCGAGTTTATGAAGACTGAGCCCGGCGCCCGGTACGTCGAGAAATTATTGGGACGCATCGAACACGGCGTATTTTCGTGAGAGCTTGGCGAATCTGTAAGGAGAGATTCGCCAACACCGCCTTTGACGGAGAAGGCGCGTTTCGCGACGGAGGACGTTGGAATTCTGAGGGGGTACGCGTCGTTTACGTCGCCGGTAGCGCTGCCCTGGCGACACTGGAAATTCTCGTCCATGTGAGCGAGCCGGATGATCTCTACCGGACCCCGTTCGTATTAATTCCAGTCGATTTTGCAGCGGACCTGGTCAGCGAACCTCCTGCGCTACCACCAGGCTGGCATGAAGATCCGCCACCCGTGGCAGCAGCAGCCGTTGGCGATGAATGGGTAGAAAGTCAGACGTCCCTTCTTTTAAAAGTGCCCAGTGCAGTCATCCATTCTGAGTTCAATTACCTGATCAATCCAGCACACCCGCGATTTGGGGAACTTATTATCGGTCCTGCTGAACCGTTCCAATTCGATTCCCGGCTCAAGTAAGGCCCTGGGGCGCTGCCTCGCTCGCGAGGCCGACTCGGTCGGAGCCGTGGAGCGTGCCTTGCTTGCAAGGCCGAAGCGGTCGGCACCGTGGAGCGCTGCCTTGCTTGCAAGGCCGAAGCGGTCGGCGCCGTGGAGCGCTGCCTCCTCGCGAGGCCGTGGTAAGCAAGGGTATCGGTGTGGAAGTCATTTGGTCGGGCCGCGCTCTTGCGTCTAAAGATGCAGAAGTCGCGCGATAGAGCGCAGACAGCGATAGGGACTGACTGAGCGACTTCCCCCGCGAACCACGGCCTCGCAAGCGAGGCAACGCTCCACGGGTGGCGACCCCTTCGGCCTCGCAAGCGAGGCAGCGCTCCACGGTTCAGCCGCCGTACTGTTCCTCGACGAACGGCAACAATCCGGCCTTCTCTAATGCAGACAATGGGGCGAGGAAAGTCACTTGGATCACACCTGGGTGCCGGCCGATTTCGATTCCTCCTGTGATCGTTGCCCGATTCATCACTTCCGGCACGGTTAGCGAGAGCAATTCAGCCGCGCGACGAAGCCCGACTTGAGTCGCTTTATTCAGATCCGGCCCGGAACCGATAACTGAGATCGGGGCCGATTCTTCGAGTTGATCAATTCCCCATTTTTTCGCCAGCCGTTGCGCACGATCTTTCTCGGCGTGGCTAAACGGCCGGGCTAACGGAGGCAAGTCCTCGATTAGCGGAAACAAAACCGGTCCTTCCAGTGTGCGCCCTTTCAACAGCTCTACTTCTAAGGTCAAGGTTCCAGAAACGTCCATAGTATGACCGGCGATCTCGCCGTCGCCTTGAAGCGCGTGCATATCTCCAAAATAAATGCCGGCGCCAGGTACTTTCACCGGAGCCAATAAAATTGCTCCTGGCCGGACGGCATCAACGTCCATGTGGCCATCCGTTCTGAGCTCAAGCTGCTCTGCGGTGATCGCATAGTCGTGCGGAGCACCGATCAGGAAAAATCCGAAATCACCGGCGTTATGTGAGTCCGGCATCCTCACAGCAGGGGTGGTTCCGAGCTGTCCAAGAAACGGACGTAACCTGGCCGTGAGCCCAACCAGATCGTGCGGGGCATAGGTTAAAATCGAATGTTGAGCCGAACTCTCCGGTAAAGCTGCGAATTGATTAGCGGAGCGCGCAATCCGTTCTGCGGCCTCTTGCGGAACCGTGACTCCAACCTGCCGGGTTTCATCGAACACTACCGTGTAGCCATTCACGATCTGAAACGGATTAACCGGCGTGTTACATTTCACGCAGCGCACTGCTTGTTGGCCGATGCCTTCGACGTAGGTGTCAGGATAGAGCGTCCCACAACTCGGACACTTCGGAGCAGCGTAAGGATCGCCCAGAAAATGGCCCTCGACCCAACGGTCATGGCCCGAGGCTGTCGCAAACGAGGTCACATTAATATCACGGATTCGAAGAACTACCGCATCACCTGGCACCGCTCCTTCCACATAAACGGGAACGGTCACTTCATGTCCGCCTCGGATTCTAGGGGTGATCATCGGGCCCCAGCAGCCCGGCGCTGTGTTCCCAACAATCGTTCCTCCGGACGCTACCGGGCCAAGCATCGGTTTAGCCGGATCCAAAATACCGTCGGTCAGTTCAGAAACCATGACCGTCCGCCTCGCATCTTTCTTTGTCTCAGTCATGATGTTGCTCCTTTGTATCTTCTAAGGGGTGTCGCGTCGCGAACTGTCTTGAAGCTCGCCCCCAGCAAACAAATAGCAACAGGAAGGAGTCCGATTGGAGGGGAGCCGCTTTGGCGTGTCGCCAAACGACCCAACATTATTCGCGTCCAGGCTCATCTGTCCGAGAAACGATGCAACAGGCGGCTCCCGAGAATTACCCAGCCGCCTGCAACTCTGCCGATCCGACCGGAAACGAATCGAAACGCCCAGGGTAGATTTCGTCACCTTGGGTTATTCGCGGGAGCCGCTTGTTGGCCTCGTTCAGAGAACGCATCCAGCCTTGGAACGAAATTCGAGGGGTCTTAGGCAACACGCCAAAGCAGCTCCCCTCCGAATTTATTACCTCCGAGGTAATTGCTGGTCGCTCGGGCGATTGCGATAGTGGAGGCGCAGCGCAATTAGGCGCGGGCAAATCAGCAACCAAACAAGGATAAACAGATGACTACTTACCAAATCCATACAATTGAATCGGCACCGGAAAAATCGAAACCTTTGCTAGAGCTATTCACAGGAGCGATAGGGTTTGTTCCCAACCTCGCCGGAGCAGTTGCGAATTCGCCTGTCCTAGCGAACTCGCTACTGGGAGTGTTTCAAAATGTTCATGGCGGGAGTTTCGCTGAGGCTGAGGTCCAAGTCCTACTCCTAACTAACGCGGTGACTAACTCGTCCAGCTGGCCGGTCGCATTTCACACTGCGCTGGCTCTCAAACAAGGGATAGATCCCGCAGACGTTCAGGCGATCCGCGAGCGACGGCTACCGAAACAGCAACGGTATGCTGCGCTTTCTCGATTGGCGAAGGCGTTGATCGAAAAGCGGGGCCAACTGACCGACGATGATACAGCAACATTTCTGGAAGCCGGTTTTGAAAAAGAGCACGTGCTTGAAGTTGTTGCCGTCGTGGCAGCATCGACCATCACGAACTACGCAGGCAAGATCACGAACCCGCCACTGGAGGCGTTCTTGCAAGAGTACGCCTGGAAGGCGTAATTCAGTGTGAAACCAAAGACAACCGATGAGGTTTTGGCGCCCCTACCGTTTCCAGCGGAAGGGGCGCCCATCTTGGTTGTGCGATCTGATTTCCAAATGAGCTCAAGAAAGACCGCTACAGCACCGGCCGGTAATCAACTCGGAAATATGTTGCGTCACTGGCGGAATGTTCGGGGGAGCAATCAATTGGATTTATCCATCGAAACCGGCATATCCCAGCGACATATCAGCTTTATCGAGTCGGGACGCAGTACCCCTAGTCGCCAAACGTTGTTAGAGATCGCCCAAGTTTTGGACGTGCCTCTGCGCGAACGAAACACCCTGTTACTGAGCGCGGGCTATGCCCCCGTTTATTCCGAGGCAGCCTGGAACTCAGCCGAAATGCAAAGCGTAACCAAAGTACTGGAACGTATCTTGAATCAGCATGAGCCCTTCCCGGCCTTGGTGATGGATCGATACTGGAATGTGCTGATGACGAATGACTCAGGGCCTCGTTTCTTCAACTGCTTTATCGACATGTCACGGCGCAAAGCTCCACGCAATGTGCTCCATTTGATCTTTGATCCAGATGGGATGCGCCCGTTTGTTGAGCATTGGGACGAAGTAGCGAGTAGCCTGATTCACCGGGTGCATGCCGAAGCCACTGGTCGGGTAATGGACGCACAAACCAAAGACTTACTCGCTGCCTTGCTCGCTTATCCTGACGTGAGAACCGGTTCGGCATCAGCATCCCGTCGGCCGAATAGCGGATTGACGGGAACCCTATCCGGAAGACGACGTAATGCGGACCCTACCGTCAGTTCTGCGACGATCCTCCCGATTATTCCGATCAGCTTCCGAAAAGATGACAAAGTGCTGAATTATTTTTCGATGGTTACAACGGTTGGCACTCCGCAGACGGTTGCCGCCCAGGAATTGCGCATTGAGACGATGTTTCCGGCCGACGATGAAACAGAGCGTGAGCATGTCGCACTGTTGGAAGGAAGCCCGAGGCACGACGGACTGACGGTGCGTTTCAACCGTTTGCCGTGAAATATTCGTTGCTTCGCGGCTAAAGAAATCCTCCAGGCTATCCCCTCCGCTTCAGCCTCAAACTTTCCCACGATCCATCCGTCGTCCAGCCGCCATCGACGGCGATTGCTTGGCCATTGATGAAGCCACTCTGATCGGGATCTGCCAAAAAGGAAACCGCGGCTGCGATGTCCTCGGGCGAAGCAAAACGCCCCATGGGCACGCGATCCGTGATGTCCGTGTCGCTATAACCACTGCTGACTTGGTCCGCTACGTCCATGGGAGTCTTTACCCAACCCGGGCACACAGCATTACAACGAACTCCTCGGCCGCCCCATTCCGCTGCCAGTGTTCGGGTAAGACCGATCACGCCATGTTTCGACGCGTTGTATGCCACTCGGTCGGCAATACCCACCAGGCCGGCGATCGAAGCAATGTTGATGATACTCCCGGAACGCTGATCCAACATCATCAAGCCGAACACACGGCAGAGAATGAAGGGAGCAAGGAGATTCACTTCAAGAACGCGACGAAATTGAGTCGCCGAGACATTTTCTGCCGGAGAGATCGAGCTGATACCAGCATTATTCACTAGCACATCCACTCTGCCCCATTTCGCCTTTACTTGTTCCCCAAAATTCACGGCCAGATTCTCGTTAGAGATATCGCCAATGAATTCCATGGATTGGGTTATCTCCCGAACCTCCGCCAGTGTTTCCACCGGCGAACGCAAATCGTTCAAGGCAAGTGCAAATCCCCGCTGGGCCAAGGCCCGCGCCACGGCTCGTCCAATCCCTTGAGCCGCGCCTGTGACCACAACTACTCGGAGAGGCTTCGTTTCATTTTCGGTCGGCATGGGGAAAAGGAGTTCAGGCGGTCCTGGAGTGCAAGCAGATGAATCGTAGGGGCTGCCACCCGTGGAGCGTGCCTCGCTTGCGAGGCCGATGGTGAGCAAAGATGAAGGTGTGGCATGCCAATCGTCCGTCGACGCTCTGCAGTGTGCGGAGCAACAGATGTCGCCAATAGCGCGCCGAACAAAATGGGATATGCATCGCGATGTCCCCATGCTCGCCATCGGCCTCGCTTGCGAGGCAGCGCTCCACGGGTGGCGACCCCTGC
>CAVXLD010000004.1:0-177773 GCA_963762565.1 uncultured Verrucomicrobiae bacterium
TAAAGGATTCTCGGGTGTTGAATCTGAACTGTTAAAACAATTCCAGGAGTGGCTCAGTCGCAGAAAAGTCGCGTTAAAATTTAAAGCAATTAGGAGAGGGCTCGTAGGCCATGTATTTTGGAGGCAATGTGCCGAAAGCTGGCAGGAATGAACCATGTCCATGCGGTAGCGGTAAGAAATATAAGAACTGTCACGGCAAGGTGACCGTACCGCCTCAGGAAATCGCTGCCCCGCTCGGTGTTGAACAGATCCTTCAGCAGGCGCTTGCCCAGGAAAAGCAGCGAGAAAAACAACAGGGTATGGGACGCCCTATTATCTCGGCTTTAATGGGAGACAGGCGATTCGTTGCCGTTGGATCGCAACTTATTGGCCTGGAGAAAGGAAAAAATTTCCACGATTTTGTTATCTCCTACATCCAAATCGTTTTCGGACGGGACTGGCTGAAGGCTGAGATGCAGCGGACTGAGGAACCCCGGCATCCCCTTGTAGCCGTTATCGAGCGCGCCGTGAAGATGAGCAAGGCTTCGAGCAATAGTTCCGGCGGGATTGTTGGCCGCCCCTCTTCGGGATCCGAAAGTCTGCTACTTGACCTTGGCTATAACCTTTACTTGTTGCGCCATAATTCGCAGATCCAGGCGAGTCTCTTGGAAAGAATGAAAAGTCGGAGACCCGACGACTTTTACGGCGCCCTCTACGAAGCCACGGTGGCCGCAATACTGATCAAGGGGGGATTCACCATCGAATTTGAAAACGAGGGCGACACAACCAGCACTCATTGCGAGTTCACGGCTACATATCGCACGGGGCGAAAGTTCTCCGTTGAAGCCAAGTGTCGAATGGAAGGGAAACAGCACCTCGACATCGGAAGCCAGCTGCGCAGTGCTTTGGCAAAGGACGCGAATTATGAGCGCCTTGTGTTTATTGAGATGAACACTGCGGAGCAAATGACCGGAGAAGATGGGGATGAGCTGGTTACAAAAATTCTCGAGGTCCTCGAGTCCCGCGAAGGTCTAAAGGTCGATGGAATGCCCGCGCCGCCGGCATATCTCGTCGTGACAAACAATCCCTACGCTTACTTTCCCGAATCTCCGATGCCGCGATGGGCTGGAGCACACGGATTTAAAATCCCGGACCTAAAGGCCCTGGCGAAATTTAACAACCTCCGCGAGATGATAAACTCTCGGGACAAGCATAGAGAGATATTTGATCTGATCGAGTCGATCCGGGATCACACTGAAATCCCCGCAACCTTTGACGGACAAATTCCTGAGTTTTCGCTTGGCGAGGATTTACCGAGGCTCATTATCGGAAATACATATCACGTCCCCTTTGAGGACGGATCAGAACTAGTCGGCGTTTTGCGCCACGCAGACGTACTCGAAGAACAAAAATTAGCCTTTTGTCTGTTTGAGCTGCCAAACGGAACTAACGCATTGGCCAACCTTCCTCTTACAGAGACCGAATTGGCTGCCTACCGCGGGCACCGAGATACCTTTTTTGGGCAATACAACCCAAGACCCAAAAAGCCAATGACGGATCCGCTCGAGCTGTACGATTGGCTCTATCAAACTAGCAGCGGCACGACAAAGGAACACTTGCTTGAGCAAATGAAAGACGCCCCTGATTTCGACCGGCTCAAGGACCTTCCGCGAGACGAACTCCTGTCTATCCGCTGCGAGAGAATGGCTTACGGCGTCATGCAGGCCAGCCCTATTTTTCAGCCGAAACAAGATTGCTGACAAGGCAAGCATCAAGAAATGACCGGGGGACAGGCATGCTCACCTTATCCGCCGGTCTCTTTTTCGTAGACAGGGCTTCAACGTACCAATGGCTCCGTTCATTAGAACCTGCAATTGCACCAGCACTAACACACTAGTGCTTCCGTTGCGGTTATGATCCTATCTTAACGGCGCCGGGCATTGGTTGAGCCAGGAATTCAACTTTTCACATTCCACGCCCTCAACCCCTCGTCGTGGTTTTCGCGCCGCGGCCCAGCTCTCCGCCCCCGAAATTTTCATGGATTTCATAGGGCTCCTTAACCTCCAGACCCGGAAGTAAAATTAGGTTTGCTGCCGCGCATTAAAAACGTCGCGACCCGAAGCATAAAGCTGGATTATTCTGGCGTAGCCGCCTTCTCGCATAGTCAGCCGTAAGTAGCAGTATGAGCGAAGGACCCGGCAATCAAAGCCGTAAGGTTGCCGGGCTCCCCTTCGGAGTTGCTGGCATTCCTTTGTTACGCAACCGATCTTAATGGCGCCCGCATTTTGCGGGACGCTCCGTACCGTTGTTATTACCGGATCTTAACGGCGCCGCGTTGCCTTCGACAGAGACTCAACTTTTGCCATTCCAAGCCATTAGCTCCTCATCACGACTCTCGCGTCACGGAATTCTATAGAAATTATGGTTTTTATTGATTGGCTCTGCTGAATCTGCAAAAGTCGTCGCCTATATGTCCCCAGATCAACCCAATTTTTTCACGCAGTCCGAGCAACTCGCCCAATACGAGTGGGAAGAGCAGTTTGATGGGAGAAGCTGGCGGATAAAGGTCCGGGTCTTCGCTCCTTTTTCACTCGATCGGAGCGGCGAAAGATACAACACCTCGGTGTTGATCGGCGGGGATTGGCAACCACTTCACCAATACCACTACGAACCATCTGAGGCTGAGCTGAAAGCCCGAGTAAAAGCATACATGCCGATTTGGAAGGCGACTGGCATGATCTACTGACCAAGCGTCTTGCCGCGGCGCGCCAGTCGTCAACCACGATTGGCAATACGGCTCCGAACTCATCGATAAACCAGGGGGCATTGCCGGATTTTCGGGTCAAAGGACTGAATATCCCTTGCACGTAAAGGTTGTGGCTGGCGTGCAAGAGGGCGCCAGTCCATAGACTTCCCGATTTCAATCGCATCCAAGCGAAGACAAAAGAAATAGCCAGTACCAGGACCGTAAAACAGGTCAGGCCGTACCAGGTCGGGGTGCCAGCATTGTAATCTGCACCGATCAAAACCGGATAGTGCCACAAAGCCCAGACTAGGCCGCTGAACAGAGCAGTTCCGGTTAAACCCGTCGTCTTAAACAATTCCGGGACCAGAAACCCCCGCCAACCGATCTCTTCACCCAAGGCGTTTGCGATACTCCTAACCATACCAAAGCTGCCCATCAAAAGCAGATAGACAACGGTCGATACGGTTGGGGACGCCTTTAGGCCCATATCTTCAACCAGGTGTCCCATGAACTCTTGGTTAGGAAAACCTCCTAACCCGAAGGTCCAGATGATGAGATAGGCGATCGTTGTGTAGAGGAGCGGAATAAACCAACTGGCGACAGCAAATCGTGTCTCCGGCCATTTCCAGCCAAGGTCCGACAGTTTCCGCCCATTCACTTTAAGGGTAGCAAACGCAGCCAGCGCCGGCGACCACATGAGACCAGTAACATAAAGGCCGCTCGCGGCTGCCAGTTTATGGGCGATTAGAATCAGGGAATAGAAGAACGCGCTAAAGACAAAGAGAAGCAGCAAAAAGACCGCGATCTGACGTCGAGATTTACTTGATTCTGACATTGACCGGTAACTAGCTTCCGTTACCGCCAGTCTGATGCTCGACGGTGGCGATATTGATCAAGGCGAGGTAGCGGGGAATCCCACGTTGATTGTATACGATGAACCAAGGGTTACGTTCACCGGTCTCTTCATCCGGCGGAGGTAAGTCGGCGTGATCGGGGGTCTTTATGGAGTAGCGATCGCCGCTATTGGTGACCAAGACGAAGGGGACAAAGGGTCTAGCGTGAAGTTGTTCTTCGAGGAATTCTAAGGTGATCATGACAAGATGCGGGCCGCGGATAGCGTGATTCTACGGTTCACAGTCAACAACCCATGATCGGTTTAGAACTGCAGACTCGCAACCCAATTAGGCCAATAACAAGTTAGTTGACGCTGCTCAACCTGTACAGTATCTCTGTACAAGATGAAAACGGTGTCATACAGCGATGCCAGGGAGCATCTAGCGGGCTTAATCGAAGAAGTGATATCCACGCGAGAAGAGGTCGTGATACAACGTCGAGGCTTTGAGCCAGTGGCGATGATCCCTGCCGACGAACTCGCTGGGTTGATGGAAACCGCACATCTGCTGCGCTCCCCTAAGAACGCCAAGCGATTGCTAGAGGCCTTGTTGCGCTCTTACCGTGGCGGGGGCGAAGAAATGGATCTAGATGAAATCGCAAGAGCGGCCGGCTTACCTGCTGATCGTTGACCCTAATTTCATCGAGGACTTACGGTATTGGGTGAAAACACAGGCGAAGACCGCCTCCAAAGTGTTGGAGCTCGTTGAGGCGATTCGCCGAGATCCTTTCAAGGGAATTGGAAAACCGGAACCCCTCAGGTCGCTCGGCTCAGGAATATGGTCACGCAGGATAACGCAGGAGCATCGTCTTGTTTATCGGGTCGATAACGCGAGGATTCATTTCCTGCAGTGCAGGTATCATTATTGAAGGACGCAATTCGCTGCGTTTGAATCATTCTTTGCCTTTTGATGGTGGCCGGCTCAGCGCTTGGAGAATGATGGCTACAAATGTGACACCGTGAGTGGCGCCAAACAAAGCGGTGAACATGGCCAGAATCTTTGCGTGCACCGTCGCGGGGATGATATCGCCGTAACCGACCGTCGTGAAAGTGATGATCTCATAATACAGATAGTCGATCAGAGGGCGGCTTCCAGTCGCGGTTGGGGCAGGCACGTGTGGCAACAGATCATATTGGAAGGCAAAGAAGGCCAGGATACAGCAGAGAAAAAGAGACCAGAGAAAGTACCCAATGGTGACGAAAATCGGTTCTCGTCTCGTCTGTTGCAGGAAGTGGAACAGCGTGCGCAGGCTTAAGCCGTACATCACGAAAACCAACGCCAGGCTGATATAAAGGAAGTAATAAGTTTTGGAATCCAGTAATGTTCGCTCGATAATGGACGGAATTAAAATCGCGATCCAAAAGGCGAAGAGCCTTAGGATGGTCCAGACTGAATAATGTCGATTGGTTGACAAGTGGAATAGGCCTCGGCTTGCGATGTGTTATGCAGGGGGTGCACACATAGGCCCGATCATAACATACCCTGACGGAACCGGAGCGGACCACCCCCCAGGACTGCGCAGGGCGACGAAACGTCCAGGGCCCGGCTCCGACTTCACAAGCTCGATGACAACAGAGCTACAACACACAGTGCTACGTCGGACAAGTCGGCGCGCGCATCGGCCTCGTAAATCTGGAATCTTCGAAACGTCAACTTCCTTCGTGCAGCCGTTTAGGTCTTTCGGGAGCCTCGCCCCACCAAGTGCTAACCAGCTAAACATTCAATCGGCTCTTCTTGTACCCGTACCCGAAATAAATCGCGAGGCCGATCACCAGCCAGACTACCAGGCGGATCCAGGTGCTTGGCGGTAAGAAGACCATTTGAGCAAAGCAAAGGAGGGCGCCTACGATGGGCACGAAAGGAACCAGAGGTGTCTTGAATAGACGTGGCAGGTCCGGACGGGTTTTGCGCAGCACCATTACGCTGATACAGACGATCACGAAGGCGAGCAAAGTCCCGATCGAGACTAACTCACTGAGCACGCCGATCGGGAAAAGGCCGGCCAGGGTTGCAGCGACGATCCCGGTCACAATGGTGGTTACGTGCGGCGTCTTGAACTTAGAATGGACCTTGGCGAAAACGCCCGGCAATAGCCCGTCAACAGCCATCCGGTAGAATATTCGCGGTTGGCCCAAGAGCAGCACCAGGATCACTGAGGTAATCCCAGCGATTGCACCAAGCTCGACCAAAGGCCGCAGCCAGGCAACGGATGGACCGACCTGTTGAATCGCAAAAGCAACCGGCGCCGGAACATCGAGTTGTTTGTAGTTAACCACCCCGGTTAGGACCAGCGACACCATCACATAAAGAACCGTACAGATGAGCAGCGATGCTAGGATTCCAATGGGGAGATCACGCTGCGGCTTTTTGGTTTCTTGGGCAGCAGTGGTTACCGCGTCGAACCCGATGTAGGCATAGAAAATCACGCCGGCGCCGGCCATGATCCCGGTCCAGCCAAATTGACCAAAACCGGTGGTGGGAGGAATGAAGGGCGCCCAGTTCTCCGGATGAACGTAAGGAAAACAAAAGGCGACGAAGAGCAGAATGATAACCACCTTTACCGCCACAATGACGGCATTCACCGCCGACGATTCCCGGATCCCAACTACCAAAAGTACAGTAACAGCCAGGACAACCAGGACTGCGGGCAGATTAAGAATAGCTCCGGAAGCGACCCAACCTCCTTTAAACAGTAGCGGCGCATTACACAGCGCGGTTGGAAAATGGATACCGATACCGGAAAGGAAGGAAACCACGTAACCGGACCAACCAACCGCTACGGTGGCCGAACCGACCAGATACTCGAGGATTAGATCCCAGCCGATGATCCAGGCGAAGATTTCGCCGATGGTTGAGTAGGCGTAGGTATAAGCGCTACCACAAAGCGGGATCATCGATGCCAGTTCTGCGTAACAAAAACCGGCGCATAGACAACCAATCGCCGATATGATGAATGACAAGACAATGGCGGGACCAGCATGCTCAGCGGCTGCGGTCCCGGTGATCACAAAAATTCCGGTACCGACGATACATCCGATACCCAACAGCGTGAGTTGTAAGCCCCCCAACACAGGGCGCAGCGGGTTCTCTTCTGTGGTGGCCGGTTCTACCGGTTTTACGCGAAGCAGGTCCATGGTCTAGCTAGTTCAATGATTCGTTTCTTTTTTTAGCAGAAACTAGTTTCCCGGCGCTGAGAGAGGGGAGCGCTCGCTCCGAGAACTAGCAGCTTCGAGACCCTTCTCAAAGCATTTTCCGGGAACGTTCCGTAACAATTTTTGCCCGGCCCAATTTGACAAAACGCTGGTACATAACATGCTAGGGCGAAAAAAGTAGGTTACTTCATTGTCGTTCCCCTGCCCTTGCTTCCTTGCCCTTTTTTCCGTAGACCCAGAGCTATTGGAAGTGAGAAAATTCTCGGTTAGCTACTAGCAAAGCCGTAGAAGTCAGCGCTAAGATCCTCGAATAAATCGAACCCGCACCCTAACAATCCGAACATTATGCAGTTGAAAAAATCCCAAATTGACAAACCGCACGGCTCGCTGGGGCGAATGGCGCCGTTAATCGTGATGGCTCTTGTAATCGCGGGACTGGTTTACCTGTTTCTTAATCCAGCACCCTTCATCAATCTCATGAGATTCGCTCAAGCTTCGAGCCGAGGAAAGACGCTTGCACAGGCCGATGCTGAGGCTTCGGCTTCTGCGTCGGCATCGGCGTCCGCTAGCGCCGCCGGCGACCTTAAGACCCCGGATGATTACCTCAACCTGATGAAAGTGAATGTCAGTACGCTTTCGGACGCAAACAAAAAGATCCTAAACGTCTTCAGCAGCGAGTTGGATAAAATCTCCAAAGCCAAAGAGACGGAGACGGTGGAAACCGACAATGAGGTCGCTTTGATTTTTCAGCCGCTCGCCCAAGCCAAGACAGACGATGATCTAGCGAAGCTCAAAGACGCGGCCACCAAGCTGAAACAGACCTCCGACACCGCCGTCGCCTTCTTTCAAGGAGTGCCAGCGGAATTAGCCCAACGCTTAGCCGACAACGGGGTAGCGGACCCGCTCAATACTCAAGTCGCCACTGCTTTCACGACCCAAGGCTCGGTTAACGACGATCTGACCCTGGCCCAGAACACCAGCAAGTTTGCCGACGCGACCATTGCCTACGTGGATTACCTGAAAGAGAGTAAGAGTTCTTGGACACGTAAGCCAGACGGTAGCTTGGCGTTCCACGACAAGGAGGCGATGATCAAGGCCACGAAGCTGGGAAAAGATTTTAGCGATACCGCCGTGCGGCAGGGTTTTCGTTCAGTAAGTAAGGGCGATGCTGCGAAAGGGCGAATGGGCGAAACGGCGAAGGGGCGACTGGAACACGGGGAGCTTCGTGAGAACGGATGCGACCTATGTATCTCATAGGACCAATGTGATCATTGGCCTTCGGTCCAATTGTTTCATTAGCCGCATCCGGTCTCGCTGCCCGGCGCAGTCATCCGTGTCGCCCTTTCGCCCTTTCGCCGTTTCGCCGTTTCGCCGTTTCGCCTCTTACGGCTTACCGTACGCCAGGCGATAAACCTCCCGGCGGAAGGTAAAGCGCAGGCCTGGGTCGCGAAGGCGGGCCAAGCTGGCCAACGATCGGTCCCGGGCTAAGCGGGTGACGACATCGTAGCCGATGAGGTAGCCGATTCTGCCGGGACCTTCTCCATCTTCGCGCTTGGTAAGGAAATGGACGGCAACATCATCTTCACGTGAGTCAAGACACAGCAGGAGGCGTTTCGCTTCGGCCGGAAGGGACGCTGGACCGTTCGCCGCTAACCTTTGATCGAACAGGACGTCTCCCAAGGATGCGCCGGCATTGAGCTGTTGGCTCGCGTACACTGCGAGTCCCTCCTGCCAGAGTAACCGATAGAGCGGTAGATCGTCTGGATTTTTCGGCAAAGGATTAACCTGGAAATGATAGAGATGAAAAAATTCATGCGAAAGAATCACCGACAACGGCGCATCAGTTCCGTGAAAACGCGCCAGCCCGTCTAAGCCTATCAATAACGAGTCCGGATGCTCACTCGGGACTTTGGCGTCGAATTTGAAAAGAGATAACATCAAGTAAATCTTCACCTTACCGGGAGCGAATTCCGGGAAAGCTTGACAAAAACGATCGAGTATTGCCGGTTCTTCCTTCTCAAACAAAGCATGCAGTCTTCGAATACCGGCCAGGTATAGCGGCACCCTTCCTACGTACGCCTTGACCTGCGATGAATCGACGTGCCAAAGCGTTTGATACACTTCAGGGTTCGCAGCTAAGACCTCCCTGGAAAAGAGTTCCGCCCGAGCATCGGTATCCTTGGGCAAGGTCGCTACCGCCTTCAATTCTTGCGGAATCAAATCGACGATCTCAGGTGACTCACTTGCTAAGCCAGTCGATAGAGCAAAAAAAAGCTGAACAATTAAAGCGAAAAAGGCAAAATCGCGATAGCTCATGGACCCGCATCTTTTAACGAACGAAATTTGGAGCTCGCTATCGCAGTTTTTTTCACAGCTTGGGCCTTCGGTTTGGCTGCAAGCGGTAACAACTCTTGTAGCGGCAATCATCGCATTGGGAGGAGCGGTGATTGCAGCCAACGCCGCGTATCGAAACGTGAACAAGTCACGTTTCGAGCAAGCTGAAGCGGAGCGCCAACGCAATCGGACATCTGATCGAGATCGAGTTTTAGGAACCCTGCACGCTTTACGCGAGGAGATTTTGCAACTCTGGATGATCGTAGCCGAGGATCTAGGCGGGCCGATTGAAAATTTGGATCTCAAACGAAAGCCGCTGCCCTATTGGTCCTACAATCAGAGTTACTTCTCGGTTTTTGACCGCAACGCTGGTACCATCGGGTTAATCGAGAACGATCAACTCCGCTCGAGCCTGGTGCGAACCTATATGTTCGCCAAGCGTCTCGTTGATCAATATCAAGGCTATAACCGGATGGATGTTCGCGCCTCGACAAATAACCCTCAGCCCGGATCCGGCGCGTCCGCCGACACCACGTATGCGTTACACGCCGGGGCTTTGACTCTGATCGAGTCTTATAATGCGCTCAAGAGCAACATCGATCAGCTACGCAACCTTCTCGACGCTGAGCTGGGACTCAAGAAAACACCTTTGCCGTTTATCGATTCAACGGAGGCTAAGCAGGCGAAGTAGCCGGGGACAGGCCAAAGAATCGAAGCAATAAGCCCGGTAGTACTAGCCCGAGGCTTCCTGGCGCATTTTTGTCATCAAGGTCAAAAACTTGCTTGGATTTGGCTCTCGAAGACGTTGAAGAGTCATCAGCGCCACACTGAGTCGTTCATAGGAGAATGTCCCGGAGGGACTATCTGATGGTAGCGTTTCATGAGTCCCTCCGGGACAAAGTTCGACCGCCCTCCGGGTAGATAAGCCACCACCTGCGAGTCGCACCTTTTCCTCCACCGGTTCCAAGACTGGTATGCAACCCGCTTAGACCAGTTCCTCTTGTTTTAAATCTGAAGATGGATGTCCAGGTACCCTACATTCCCGAACATGCTCCGTTCAGTCCAGCACAGAGGGCATGGTTGAACGGATTTTTAGCCGGTCTTTTTTCGCAGCAACCGGCCACGTCAAAGGCGCCAGCCAAGATCCGGGTCAACGTCTATTTCGGGACGGAAACGGGAAATTCTGAAGCGGTCGCAAAGCAAACCGCGAAATATTTGCAAAGCCGCGGCTTCGAATCCCAGGCCGTCAATGTCAGCAAAGTTTTATCCAGTGCGCTTGCTGGAGAGACCTACGCCCTTATCGTGACCAGCACTTTCGGCGACGGAGACCCACCCGACAGTGCCAAGGCATTTTATACGGAGTTGAACACGCCTGCCCATCCGCGTCTTCCGGAGCTTCGATACTCGGTGCTCGCCTTGGGTGATCGGAACTACGATCGCTTTTGCCAGTGCGGTAAGGATATCGACGCACGCCTGGAGGCGCTTGGAGGCCAACGAATCTATCAGAGAGTCGATTGCGATGTAGATTATGAGGCAGCCGCGGAAGCTTGGCGACACGGCGTTGCGACCGTACTCGAGACAGCTTCTCCTCTGCAACCAGCCAAGGTCGAGGTTGCGCTTCCGCTCGCTCCAGAGCCAGGTTCTGCGGTTTCCAAGAAATCGGCGCCAGAAATTGTCTACGACAAGAAACACCCATTCCTTGCCTCAATGACCGCTAATCGGCTACTGACGGCGCCAAGCTCGGCCAAGGAAACCCGTCATTTCGAGATTTCGCTTGAAGGATCGAGCCTGCAGTATACCGCCGGTGACGCACTCGGGATCGTGCCATCCAATTGTCCCGCGCTAGTAGAGGACATCCTAAGGGCGTTGAATTGTGATGGCGAAGAAGGTGTGCCATCGCCCGACGGGGCCGAGGTGTCTCTGCACAAGGCGCTGCTGGAGTTTTATGAAATTACCAAGATTCCCTCTGGGCTCCTACGGTGCGTCGCCGAACGCAGCGCAGATCCGACATTAAGAGAACTATTAGAGCCGGCAGCCGCAAACCAACTCAAAGCTTTCGTTGGTCAGCGAGAAATCGTGGACCTGTTAGTGGAACATTCATCCGCAAAAATCAGCGCCACCGAATTTGTTTCACATCTGAAGAAGCTTGCGCCCCGCCTTTATTCGATCGCCTCCAGTCCGGCAGCGCATGCCAACTCGGTTCACCTGACGATTTCTATCGTTCGCTACGAAAGCAACGGCCGAAAACGCAAAGGAGTCTGTTCCACCTTCTTAGCTGATCGGGCCCATCAGAAACTCGGGACGTTTGTGCATCGCTCGGCCCATTTCCGCTTACCAGAGGATCGAACTAAACCGGTGATTATGGTCGGTCCTGGAACCGGTATCGCGCCGTTCCGCGGCTTTCTATATGAACGGGAAGCAGTGGGCGCCACCGGACACAACTGGCTATTTTTCGGCGACCAGAAAGAACGCACCGACTTTCTTTATCAGGAAGAACTGATCCGTTTCAAAAAGAGCGGCGTTCTGACGCGGTTCAACACCGCCTTTTCGCGAGATCAGGCTCAGAAAATCTACGTGCAGCAGCGGATGCTGGAAAATGCCTCGGAAATCTGGGCATGGCTTGAAGGAGGCGCGCACTTCTACGTGTGCGGCGATGCTCAAAGGATGGCGAAAGATGTGGATGCCGCGCTACGCACCATCGTGGAAAAAGCCGGCCAGAAATCCGCAGATGAAGCCGATGCGTATATCAAAAGCCTGAAGGCAGAGCACCGGTATCAGCGAGATGTGTATTGAGTTGCCTCGCTGAAAACAATCACCACAAAAAGAAACACGGCACGAAGAGAGAAAACGAATAAAGAATCCGCAGATTACACAGATTACGCAGATTTCGTCTTGTCGCTTCGGTGGCAAACCCAGGTGCAAAACGGGCCTGGTGACGCTGGAATGATCTGGGTTGTACCTCCCCGACAGTGATCAGGCTTTGACCGAAATCTGCGTATTCTGCGTAATCTGCGGATTTATATTGGTTTCCTTTTCGTGGTGTCCTTTGCGTCTTTGTGGCGAATTCATTCTTGAATAGCCACTGGCAACGCATCCCCGAACACGCTAACCGTTTCGGGTGAACGTTGTTTGTTTCGTCAGATCCGCCGGCATGGCCGCCATTCTCGCCTGCGTTTTAGTCCCACGCGCCACTGCCGAGGATAATCTGGTCTTCGATTTTGCATCGGCGCGAAATTTCTCTGGACTCGGGATACAGCTCTGGCCGGCTACCAATCATTTAGCCGAACGCGATGCGCTATTGCGCGATTTGCACGTCAAGTATGTACGCGTCGGGTTCACCACGAAAGTCGCGGACGAGCAACTAAAGAATCATATGTCGGTTGCCGATATCTCGTCGGAAATCACCAAGGCCGTGGACGCAGATCAGACCACTGCCTATTCGCAGCTGCATGACGAGATCAACCAGCTACATCTCAAATTAGATTTCGTTTTTTGGCAGGTTCCGTCGGTCTGGTGTATCAACGACGGAGACAGCGAGATTAGTCACCTCAGAATCAATCCGGATAACATCCAGGATTACGCAAATTGGATCGTGGCCCATCTTTTGTATGCGAAACGCATTCGGCTCCTGCCACGCATGATCGAGCTAATCAATGAACCGGATAGCGCAAGCGGCGCCGAATTTTCGCCGGAACAATACGACGCCTTAGTGTTCGCTGCTCGCGCGACCCTTGATCGATACGGTTTAGCCTCAGTCGGCATTCAAGGACCGGGCGTTGGATCCTCATCGACTGTTGAGGCGTACACTCAAGTACTGGAACGAACGGGTCATATCTCCCTTTTAAAACAACTTTCCTGGCACGACATGGACACCGTCAGACGACCCGAGCCCGCAGGGTTCGCCGGAGCCCCGCTAACGTTACTGGCTAACGCCCATCATTTACCGATAGCCATCACAGAATTTAGTAGCGAAAACCCAAATTGGGATCGACCGCCGTACGATTCGGGGCCGAGGACTCGGAGCGACAACAACGCAGCTGATTCGCCCGATTTCGCGGTGTCAGTCGTCGCCGAAGCGATAAAACTCATCGGGGACGGTGCGAATTCATTGTCGTATTGGCAGGCGGAGGATCCGGCTTGGACGCAGGACGCATTTGGTCTTCTCAACGAGAACGGCCAGCGTAAACCGGTCGCGGCCGCTCTTCAGATGTTCTCCGACGTCATCCCGCTCAAATGCGATGTCGCCAGCCAGAAACAGGTTTCCTTCGGTCTTGCGTCTGTTTGCCTGCGTTCCGAGCGCAGCCTCGTGCTGGCAACCGCGAACTTGAGCCAAGAAACTAGGAAGATCGATGCACGGATATTGAACACTCTGTTGCCGGCAAAGGTCACGCTAGCGCGCCAATTTGATTCTCACGGCCCCGCTCCACAGGCAGTCCCGACATCGATCATTGAGCACAACGGCACAAATGTCAGTTTTGATGTCCCGGCCCGGTCGGTGATGGTTTTGTTGTTGCGGTAGGGGTAGCGGCGTTCTGCTCGTGCTCGTTCCTGGCTTCAAAACTTGCTACACCGAGACATGCTTTCCATCCCAGAAACGATCTCCGATCGCGGACGAATCTCGCTCGTACCTGTAGAAGCGAGCCAAACGAAGAAATTATACGACGCGATAATTGAGTCGAGGAATGAGATTGCGCCGTGGATGGAATGGATGCATCCCGAATATTCCATAGCCGAAACAGAGCAGTGGGTTGCTCATTGCCGGAAGGCTTGGGAAGCAGACTCTATGTTCGGCTTTACAATTTTTGAGCACAGAACTGGACAAGTATTGGGGGGGTGCAGCATCGGCAACGACAGGCCGGTGCATCGTAACGCCTCAATTGGTTATTGGATCAGAACTTCCCGAACGAAACAAGGGTTCGCGACTGAAACAGCCGCCTTGCTGGCGCAATTCGGCTTTGCGCAACTTGGACTGATCAGGATCGAGATCATCATTGCGGCCGGCAACACGGCTAGCCAACGTGTCGCTGAAAAGGTTGGTGCCCTTCGAGAAGGGTTGCTGCGGAATCGATTGCTTATCCGCGGCGAAAAGTTTGATGCATACGTGTTCTCCCTGATCCCGTGGGCAGTTAGCAGTTAGCAGTTTGCGGCTGCGTCGTTGTGCCCACGAGCCGTGTTGGACGGGTCCGTGAAGCACACAGATGAGCGCCTATAGACACCCCCCGTGCCGCCAACTGCTAACTGCTGACTGCTGACTGCTAACCCTTCTACCATGCGGCCTCCAGGATCGCTTCCAGCTCAGGCAACGTTAGTTCGATAGGGTTCGCTTTTGTGCTGCTCGCTATAGCAGTCTTGGCCGTGATGTCTTTGATCGATTCTCGCGGGATGCCGAGAGACGATAGTTTCGGAACATTTAACTTCTGGCTGACATCTTTTATCCAGGCCAGCCCATCTGCGGCAATGGATCGAGGAGAACCGGTCAAAAGCCGGCCGATCTCATGGTAGCGGCTTAGCGCCATCGAACCGGGCGCACGTTGACGTAGGGCCTCAATGTTCGCCTCCATCACAAACGGGAGCAAAATCCCACAGACCAGTCCGTGAGGCGCGCTGAACATGCCTCCAATCGGTCCGGCAAACCCGTGGACGGTACCCAAACCTGCGTTGGCCAAGGCTAGACCTCCGAATAAACTCGCTAAAGCCATGTCTTCCCGGGCTTCTGTGTCTTTGCCGTTCTGTCCTGCCCTTAACAGTGAACGCGCTACCCGCGGGATTCCTTCCCGGCAGAGTCCATCGGTTGCAGGATTGGCTCGAACCGAAACAAAAGGCTCGATGAGCTGGGTCAATGCATCCAACCCCGTCGCGATGGTCACACTTGAAGGCAAAGAATAAGTCAATTCCGGGTCAACCAACGCAACCCGCGGCAAAAGAAACGGGCTGCGCAGGCTGACTTTGATCTGATGTTCGGGCGACGCGATCACCGCGTTCTTAGTCACTTCCGCGCCGGTGCCGGCGGTCGTGGGAACCGCCACACAAGGCAATCCTGCCTTGGTCAGGGCATTCCCTCGACCGATCACTTCCAAATACTCGAGGACATCACCCGAGTTAGTCGTCAACCCGGAAATCGCCTTCGCTGCATCGATCACGCTACCGCCACCGATCCCGATTACTAGTGCAACCTCTTCCGCTCTTGCTTCTTCGACCCCCTCGGCAACGTCGTGGATCGTAGGTTCATTCTGGACAGAATACCGGCAGGTTTCTATTTCCGATTTGGCCAACAGCTCCTCTACCGAGTGGGCTCGCTCAGGACTTTTACCATGTACCACCAGCGCTCGGCTTCCAAAACCGGATACCAATTGCCCTAGTCGAGCGAAACTGCCCTTGCCAAAAATGATCGTTTCCGGAACCGACAACTCGAAGCTCACGGTAGAAAATCAACCCAGGAGTTCAGGAGTTCAAGGCCTGCCGCGACGTAGGCTCTGGGGAGTCGGGGAGTTGGTAGGGCGTTTCACCCTGCGCGATCGCAGAGGCTATTCGGGAGCCTCGCCCTACCAGCTCCTAATCAACCTCTATGGCCCGGTAGATTGCTCGGGTTCTCTCGGTGACGAGAAAAACGGGAACGGCGTCGCGCCACTTCGCATAATGAGCAGTGCCTCGGTGAGCCTCGATCGCTTGGTCATCGCGATAGAGCTCGAATAGTACGAAGCGGCTCGGATCATCCACTTGTTGAATCACGTCGAATCGAACCACGCCTGGCTCTTTCCGACTGTTTCGGGCGTTCATTTTCGTTTCTGCAACGAATTGGTCTAAAGACTCTGGCTTAACCTGAAGATGCACTACGACGGCGACCATAGAAAGAAATTCACCACAAAGACTCAGAGAGCGAGGAAAAAGTAACCCGTAGCCCAGGAGGATACCTCCTGGGCTAACGTGTTCTTCAACAGAAATTAACAAACCTCAATCTGTCGCTACCGAGTCCGGACTAGTCTTTGGGGACTTGTCTAACCTCAACCCTCCAGCGTTGGCCCGTTTGTTTATCAAGATAGACTTCCTTGATTCCTTTCTTCTCGATCAACTGGAACCGGTCGGGTTGATCCAGGTCGCGGACAAAAGTATCGACAGTCGGTTGTTCAATTGTAACTGTCCTAGTTACTACTCCTCTCGTCGGCACGACTGGTGCAGTTAACGCCACAGTTTGCTCCCGCACAACAGAGCCGGTCGGCTCGAGGTAGAGCACCTCGTTATCGATGTTTCTGCGTACGGTTACCTCATATAATCCATTCTGGTCTTGGTATACCCTGGTCACTCGCGAGTAATCTGGAATATTGGTCTCGCGAACAACGGCAGTCCGTACCGCTTGAGGAAGAGTTACGAACTGGATTTCGTCCCCGAGCGCCACCGTAGTGATCCCTAGCCCAACGACCGTCGCTATGATGAGAATTTTCGCTTTCATAGTTTCCTATTGGTATGGGACGAAATGCGATGGGAGTTTATTCAGGGCGATCGGGGTTATGACATTTCAGCAGACAAGGGCGCCTGGTAGGGCGAGGCTCCCGAAAGACCGAAAACCTTAAACGCAGCGACTTCACTTGCCGAGGCCCTTTCGTTTGCGAGGTCGCAGGCGTGCCGAGCCGTCATCCTCGATGTGCCACGTCTCCTGTTCCGATCGCGTTCAGTTCTTTCGGGAGCCTCGCCCTACCATGTGCCCTCGAACTCCTTTCGCCTGCCGACTTGCACAAAGCTGATTTTCATCGCAAAAATCCAAAATGCCGGGCTGGGCCGGCACAGCCCTAACAGATGGAGCCATCCACTACAGGAACATTAGGTACCGGGCTGCGGATTCGCGTCTTCGAGCCCCGATGCGACGAAGCCCGCTGCCAGGAAATTTATACCAGAGTCCGTGCCTCGACGTTTCTATGGGTGAATCCCAAGAGATTCAAACAGAGTGACTTCGGTCCCGACACTCTTGGGGAATCACTGCTGGTTGCGGACCATCCGGCAAACGGAGTCATTGGGTTCGTGGGTATCTGGTTGCCGGAGAACTTCATTCACCATCTCTACGTATTACCGGAATTCCACCGGGTCGGCGTTGGTCGAGCCCTGCTAGAGACAGCGCTCAGAACCATTTCCCGGCCGGCCAAACTGAAATGCCAATCGGCTAATAAGAATGCCCGCGAATTCTATCAACATTTGGGCTGGAGGGAGGGTGAACAAGGTCACGATGACATTGGCCGGTGGATCGAGTTTATTCTCGACTAGGAGCGTGCGCTTCGCGAATAGCCGATGACCTGGAGGGGAGCCGCTTTGTAACATGGCAGTTCTGTAAGTTGGCAGCAGGCGGCTCCCGAGAAGTACCCATGATGCGTTTGTTTTATCGGCTTCACTTTGATTGCCGATTTCCGCACAAGTGATTGCCAAACCATGGGCGCTTCGCGGGAGCCGCCTGCTGCCAACTTACAGAACTGCCCCGCTACGAAGCGGCTCCCCTCCAGGCCACGCGTTATTCGCGAAGCGCGCCGGCCGTTCCTTCCACATACAAACACGCTTCTCAAAATCCGAGGCGGCGATAGAGCTGCACAGCGGAATTTTCGGGGCTAACGTTCAGACCGATGGTCCGGATGCCTTCCTTTATCAGGGCATTAACGAGCGCACTGATGACGCGCGCTCCCAGTCCCTTCCCGCGATGCTGGGGAAGACAAAAGACGTTCCCAATAGCGGCGACACTCTCTTCCCGGTTGATCAGATGCGTTTCGGCCGCGGCCACTAGCCGCCCATCTTCGACGTCACTCGACGATACCGTTCACTAACTGAGTCCAAGACGTCAGGTTTAATATGCAGATAGAGTTTCGGAGGCAGCGGATTTCGATCCAGAAGGGATCCTATAGCGGACGGTGGACCGGTCGCGAAAAAGACAGGAGGATCGAACGCCCGATAGAACAATGTCACGGCCGTTGGATTTGTCGTGCTGAACCGCCATTCACAATGAATGCGCTCCGCTGGCGCCAGATCACCCAAGGCGTATAGACTCCACGACCTATAGCTTGACCATCAGAACCGGCGACCAATCACCAATCACCAATCACATCCCCTACCCTACCTCGTACTTCGCGATAGCATTCCAAGAAACCAGACGCAAAATCCTCAGGGCGCATTTGGATCCATTCGTCAACCATCGCTAACGGGAAAAACCCGCCGGTTTCGATCTCTTGTTCGTTGAGTTCGCCAATTTCTTCAGCTCGGACCATGAAGATGCGAATGAACTCATGACCGGTTTTTTCAGAGGCTGAAATTTGGCCGATCTCCGTGGGTTCAGCGATCAACCCGAGCTCTTCGGCTAGTTCCCGATTAGCGCATTCGGTATAGGATTCTCCGACATCGACATGCCCAGCCGCGCTGGAATCCCATTTCCTAGGGTAAGTATCTTTACGGTAGGAGCGCCGTTGCAGAAGCATTTCACCTCCGCTGTTCAGCACGAAAATATGCACAGCGCGATGCAATAGTTTCTCAGTGTGCACCGTCGACCGCTCGACGCCTCGGACCGGGTTGTCGTGCTCATCCACAACTTGTAGGCTCTCTCGCGGATCTGACCCCCCGATTTGAGTCGCCGAAGTACTAGTCCCACGCGGCGCTTCGTTCTCGTCCTCGTCGTCGTTCTCGTCCTCGAATCCGGCTGCCCGGAGTGATGGAGTATTGGAGTCCTGGAGTAATGCGGCCGGTCCGGCTTGAGCCCCTGCGTGAAGCTGACCTCTGGCTTCCGCCCGAAAGTATCCGAGACGCCTAGCCAGGTTCACCCAGGACTCAAGCGACAGCTCCTCAGCTCGCGACAGCCCACTCAGTCCTCCGGCGGCCAGAGCTTCAGTCACTAGCCTGGAGGGCATTAATTTAGCGAGCGTGTTGGTCAGCTTCTTTCTTCTTTCGGAGAATCCGGCTCTCACAACTTTTTCGAACCATTGTTCACCGACTTCCGGCACGTCCATCGGCTGCTTTTTTCTGAGCTCGACAACCACGGAATCGACCTCGGGTCGCGGTAGAAACACACTTGGAGGGAGCACCCTCAGCCGCTTGATCTGCCACCGGCGTTGCAGCAGAACAGAAAGGGAACCGTACTCTCCCGATTTGGGCGAAGCGGTGAGGCGGTCGCCGACCTCCTTTTGAACCGTCAAGATCATCCTGGAGATTGGACAGGGCTCAGCCGAGAAATGGAACAAGAGAGCCGTTGAAACGTAGTAAGGTAAGTTGCCGACCAACTTGACCTCTCCTTTGCAAAAGAGGGCACGCTTATCGTACAGAAGCGCGTCGCCTAGCTTGACCTCAACAGAAGGTCCAGTAAACCGTTCCTGTAGAAACGAAGCGAACAAACGGTCCTTTTCGAGTAAAGTTGCCGACACCCGATCTAAGGGTAACCACTCGGTCAGGGCACCCAGGCCGGGGCCAATCTCCAAGACGTGCTCCCCTGCTTCCAATTCGAGACGCTCAACGATCCAACGGGCGAGATTATTGTCGTGTAAGAAGTTTTGCCCGAGCGACTTACGTGGCGAAGCTCCCAACCTCTCCAACGTTGACAAGATTTCAGAGATCTTCACTCAGCAGAAGGCAATCGGAAGCCAGTTGCTACCACGTTTTCCTCAAAAAGTGATAACTTTTTAACAAGTTATTCACATCCCTTTCTTTTTTCCCCGGGGCTTTGCCTCGCCTTCTTTCGCATCCTCCAAATCCGCGGCTGCTTGCTTTCTCAAACGCTTGAGACGCCGGCCAAGAAAACGGCGTACTTCGGATAGAGGCAATCCGTCGACGAAGTAAGAGGTGGCCGCCCTGCCTATTCCATAGGTACCTGCGGCGGCGATCCCCCCGGAGATGGCATTCCCCCAGCCAGGTAATACTTTGACGGCGGCGCGGGCGCCTTCGCGAAAAACCATACCAACGCCAATATTCATTCCCAACGCTCCCACGAACTCAGCGGCAGCTCGTAGACTGAACTCGCGACCGCCGATGTGCATAACGCCGGCTACCATCGCGAACTGCAGCGTTGTTAAGATCGGAAAATCCGCCAAAGGGATCGGCTGTGCACCCACAGCGGCAGAGATCGCCGTTACGGACCGAACCAAACGCATAGATAACTCTGTCTGCAGCGCCTTAGCTCCGACCAAGCGCGCCATGTCAACTTGCGCTTCGTCCGGTAATTCCCGCGCCAATAAATCTCCTAGAAGGCGAATGTTTCGCCTGTCGTCGCGCTCCGGATCAAGACTACCGTCTTGGCGAAACCGGACAAAAGACGATACCGCCACAGCGCGGACAAAGTGAGACGCTATTACACCTTGGCTGCTGAGCCAGGACCGCAGCTCAAGGCGACGTTTGTCCACCGTTTCCTGAGGGATGGTCGCCGGGAAATCAATGACGCCGATCAGCGGGACTTTGCGATCGTAACGCTCACGAACGAAGTCCAACACCCTGACAGTCTGTTCAGTCACAGCGCCGAGATTCCCCGGGTTACTTCCATCGACCAAAAATAGGCAAAGGTCCGGGGCTTCCTCCGCAAGAACATTCGTGAGATCAGCCCAAGCGCGGCTGTCTTGATTTAAGCGGCGCGCGTCTAGTGCGCGGAATCCGCCTTTTCCTTTCTGTTCGTAGCTGACCCACCCAGAACTCTGGTTGGGATCGATCAATTTGAGCTCAGAGCCGAGAAGCGCCGACAGAAGGGCCGAAGCATTGGCGGGTGCTTGGCCAAGTAACGCAATGCGAGCTGGACGTTGAGCGATGAAGATCTGCTTAATCGGCCGCAATTCGTTCAGCACCGCACTTTGTAGCGGCCCGGGAAGGCGGCTGACCAAACTTTCGATCTTCTCGTAGATATTAAGCAACAACTGCTGGTTCATGGGAGCGCTTCGTTCTCGTCCTCGTCGTCGTCCTCGTCCTCGGTTCCGGCAACGCGGAGTGTTGGAGTGTCGGAGTTTTGGAGTACTGCGCCAAGTTGGAATTGCACCCCGCAACCACGCGGTTGGGGCTGCTGAATGGATGGCAGAAGTTGTATCCTTGTGCCATACCTGCGAGCGATCAGTAAATCAGGTGGGCCGCCCCTGCAGGGCGGTCTTGGGATATGGCACACCCAGGGCTAAAGCCCTGGGCTATTCTGTATCGCCATTTCATGGCTGTTGGCCGCACCACGATCACAGCCCAGGTTCCCAATCACTGCCTTGTTCGTTACCGCGTTCCCGCTCGATCGCGCTCGTTCTCGCTCGCTGCTAAGTGTTACGCCGCTGCTTGTTCCAATAGCACCTTGGCTAGCAGGGTCACGTGTTCAGCCGGCTTTACCTTCTTCAAAATATTTACGATTCGGAGGTTCGGGCCGATCACAAACGTGGTCCTTTCGGTTCCGAAATATTTCTTTCCGTACATGCTCTTTTCGACCCAAACGCCATAGCTCTGAACCATGTTTTTATCCGGATCGCTCAGCAGAGGGAACGGGAGTCCATGTTTTTTGATGAACTTCTCATGACTCGCTGCGGTGTCGACGCTGACGCCAAAAAGCTCCGCCCGGGATTGAATTTCACCCCAAGTATCCCGAAGATCGCACGCCTGGCGCGTGCACCCCGGCGTATCGTCCTTCGGATAAAAGTAAAGAACCAGCGTCGATCCTTTGAAATCGTTCAACTTTACCGGTTGTCCGGCTCCATAAATGCCCCCGACCGCAGTTGATTGAAAGGTCGGGGCAGGATCACCAATTTTCAGCTCCATATTCACAGAAATGAGTGGCGAAAGCTCTCACGCCTCCGCGGCCTGCGCAATCCACTTCACCGCACCTTCCCCGGCAATTTTGCCGGTCGCGTAGCAGCCCTGGAGTAGATATCCTCCCGTCGGCGCATCCCAGTCAATCATCTCTCCAGCGCAGAAAACACCTGGGATTCGCCGAAGCATCAGATAATCGTCGAGCTCGTTCCAGTCGACGCCTCCGGCCGAAGAGATGGCTTCGCCAATCGGGCGAGGTTGTTTTAATCGAAGGTTGCAGCGGCGGACCGCCGCCAGCAATGAGTTAACGTCTGACGGCTTCATTGTCTCATCGATCAAAGCCATCGCGGCGGGGCTCAAACGCCAGTACTTAGAAGCGGCGTCCTGCAAGCTATAACCATTCCGCCACTTTTTCTGGAGCTCTTCATCTGTCAGATCGGGTTTAAAGTCGATTTCAATCGAAGAATCCGTTTTTAGCCAGCGACCCAGTTGGTATAGAGCTCCGCCTTCTAACCCATACTTCGTGATCAGGAGCTCTCCTCTAACCCTCTGCCCAGCGCAGGTCACCGCTAGATTTTTGAGAGGCTTACCCTCTGCCACACGCAAGAATTCCGGAGACCAATCGTATTCCCAGCCGACATTGGAAGGGGAAAACGGGTTGATGTGGACCCCCATGTTGGCGAATTGCTGGGTCCATTGGCCGTCGGAGCCGGTTTGGGGCCATGAAGCTCCGCCAAGTCCAAAAACTACCGCTGAGGCGTTCACGGGCGAGAACTCTTGTCCCTTTTGAAACACAACTTCAAGGGAGCGACCGTTCGCAGAAAGTTGGTGGAATTTATAGCCTAAGCGGATGTCGCATCCCAGCTCGTAGAGCCGCTCCAGCCAACGTTCCAGAATCTCAGGAGCGCGCATAGCGCGCGGAAATACGCGGCCACTCGTCCCGACATAGGTCGGTACACCTAACTCCTCGAACCAGTTCTTGAGCCGAGGAGGCGGAAACCGCTGCAACATCGCGGCCCAACGTTTCGGATTGTCATAGCGCGATGCGAACAGGTCGAGCTCTTCCGAGTGCGTAATATTAAGGCCTCCGCGACCTGCCACCAGGAACTTTCGGCCAAGCGACGGTTTGTGATCAAAAATCCAGACACTAATACCGGCAATCCCCAGGGACTCGGCTGCCCATAATCCCGCCGGCCCCGCTCCAATCACCACCGCGCCGTCGAATTTCACTTAAGTTCAAGCATCCGCAGAATCGGTTGCTCGGCTCGCTTTCTAATAGCTTCCGGAAGCATGATCTCGGGTTGAAGCGTATCCAACGCATCCCGCAGTTTTTCCAGGGTGTTGCGTTTCATGAACCGGCAATCGGCGCACGAACACTGGTCAGTCGGCCCCGGGATAAATTCCTTATTCGGCAATTCCTTCCTCAGCCGATGTAACATCCCGGATTCGGTCACAATAATGAAGGCTTCCGCCGGCGAATTCCGGCAGTAGCTCACCATTTTTTCAGTCGAACAAACTTCGTCCGCCAGCATCCGCACCGCATAGGTGCATTCGGGATGAGCGACAACCGGCGCATCCGGATACACGTCCCGAATCTTCTGAATACTGTTCTGGGTAAACTCAACATGGACGTAACAAGCCCCCCGCCAAAGATCCATCTTTCTGCCTGTTTGTTCCATCACCCAGGAACCTAAGTTCTGGTCTGGAACAAAGAGAATATTTCGGTCGGTGGGCGCATTTTGTACCACTTTGACCGCGTTACCGCTGGTACAGATGATGTCAGATAAGGCCTTAACGCCGGCGCTACAATTGATATAGGCAATCACGTAGTAATTCTTCGCCGCGTGCTTACCTAGAAAATCGGCCAGTTGGTCAGCCGGACATGAGTCGGCAAGCGAACAACCTGCCTCCAGGTCTGGTAGAATGACTGTGCGGCTGGGATTAACGATTTTGGCGGTCTCGGCCATGAAATGGACGCCGCAGAAAACAATGACATCTGCGTCAGTCTCTTTCGCTCGATAGCTGAGGCCCAGAGAATCCCCGACAAAATCCGCAACATCTTGGATTTCGGGCACTTGATAGTTATGCGCGAGGATAACTGCGTTACGTTCGACCTTCAGACGCCGAACCTCACTCGCAAGGTCGTACCCTTCCTTTAGAGCAACCATTTGTATAAATAATTATGGGTTCTGAATCTTTCGGATTCAATCTTGTTTTTTTACTTGCGCTTTCGGAAAGCGGATAACCAGCCTGGATCGTTATCCAGCGTCTGCCGAATAGGGGAGTCAGGCTAGGGCAATAACAACACCTCTACGGTTTGTTGTTCCGGAATTTGTTGTCCGGCGCCCACTCGTACCAGGGCGTTTGCTCGCGACAGGGCGAACAGCGCATGAGACTCCTGGTTTTCGAAAGGCATGAACCGGCCTGCCTCGAGGCAGCCTCGCAGATAATGTGGACGCTCCCCCTTGTTGGTCACAGCCTTGGACAGGATGGCTTGGGTCTTAGTCAGCGAGGCGCCTCGCCAACCTTGCATCGCGAGAAGAGCAGGTCGCACGAACAACAAAAACGTCACAAAGGCGGAGACCGGATTACCCGGCAACCCAAACACCCATCTTTTGTTCAATCGACCAAACAAAAAAGGCTTCCCCGGTCGGACCGCCACGCGCCAGAGCTCGATATCGCATCCCAGTTTCTTAAGGGTCGATTTTACTAAGTCTCGCTCTCCCACTGAAACGCCGCCGGCGATCACAATTACATCGTCGGACGCTGCCTCCCCGAAGGCCCGGAGATGTTCATCTTCCTCGTCTGGCACCGGATCGAATAGAAGGGGTATCCCCCCAGCGTTGCGGATCAACTCCTGTAACATCACCCGATTGGTCTCGTAAATCTCACCCGGCCCAAGCGGTTCTCCCGGGCTCTTCAATTCGCTGCCAGTCGCCAGAATCGCCACTTTCGGCTGACGAAAGACGCGGATTCGATCGATCCCTTGAGAAGCAAGAGTCGCAAGCAACGGTCCGTTTAGACGAGCGCCGGCATCCGTAATCTTCTGTCCTTCACAAAGATCTCCCCCGCGCAGTCGAATAAATTCTCCAGGGGCTACCGATTCCCTAATTGTCAGAAGGTCCCCTTTCCGATCGCAGTCTTCTTGCATTACGACTGCGTTTGCGCCGGTCGGAATTGGGGCTCCGGTATACACGCGCACAGCAGTCCCTATCTCTACTTTCAGACCCTGGTCGGGACCGGCCGGTTGCTCACCGGTAACGCGCAGCACGGCTCCGGCTACAGCGTCAACAGCCCGGACTGCATAACCGTCCATCGACGAGTTGTCGAACCGCGGTAGACTGATTCGAGCTGAGACCGTTTCGGCCAAAACGCGATCGCCAGCCTCGAACAACCGCAGTTCTTCTGTCTCCAACGGCCGGACCGCCGCTAGAATTGCACTCAGCGCATCCTGTTCTGTAAGCATGGAGTCAGCGCAACAATGTCAACGATGTTATCGGTCGAGGCAAACGGCGCAGGATTGGTAGGGCGAGGCTCCTGAAACGACCTGAACCCTTGACCACAGCGATGCCGCTTCCCGGCGCTCTTTGGTTTGCGAGGCCGATAACGCGTGGTAGGGCGAGGCTCCGGCAAGACCGAAACCCATTAAACAGAGCGATTTCACTTGTCGGCGCTCTTTCGTTTGCGAGGTCGACAGGCGTGCCGAGCCGTGACCCTTGGTGCGCCACGTCTCCTCTTCTGATTGCGGCAGGAATATCGCCTGGAAGAGATCCTTAGTGCTGCCACACCAGGGCCCGGCTCGGCGGGCGGCTTGGTGTTTTTAGCGGTAGAGCGGCGGGACCTTTAATCCGTTGCTCGAATCGTTCAGCTGGTTCGGGAGCCTCGCCCTACCCGTAAATCTACGATTTACTGCGGGACCGGCCGCACGGGCTGGTTGTACTGGTCGTGCGAGCGATTGTCGTCGTCGTCATCGTCGTCATCTTTAGTCCGTGGCGGACTGATTGTATCCTGACCAGTGAATTTTTTCTGAATCCAACCGCCGGCTCTCAGGAATGGTCGCTCGACGCGATTGACAACGTTGCGACCGAAGTTCCCGGCGCGGTCGGTAACGGAGCCAGACTGTTGACCAGATTGACTGGAATCTTCCGAGTAATTCTGTTCCTGCTGCTGCTCCTGCGCGTAGCGCGGCGGCGTTTGCCTCTCCGGCGTCGCCTTTGCCGCCGGCGTTACTTCTTCGTCTTGAGTATGGCGAGCCGACGTTTGTGATTCCGGGCTAGTGTGTGATTCCTGGCTATTTAGAAAACGTTCATCTGAGTTTTCCGCTTTTCGTTGCTGCGCCAGCAAATTGGGAGTGTCGGGACCCCAGGACGAACTCACCGTAGTCCCAGAATCAGCGTTGATCTTCATTGCGCCGACTCGTTGATCCTTGGCATCGGTCATTTGGATAGTCCAGCCAGGTTTACCGCTGTCCCGGTCGGCGGCTAACTGAAATTGTACCTTAGAAAATTCAATCCCCTTCGCTTTCGCTTCTTGAGTCGCTACTTGGTAAGCGCCGTCCGAATCGAGATTAAGGCGGGCCAAATCCATATCTTTGCCGCCAGCCCATTCCGACTTTACCGGTGTTCGTTCGGAAGTAATTTGGTCGCCCGAAACCTCTAGTTCACGCACTCCACCGCGGGCAGCTGGATCATCAATCCAAACTCTCCAACGGGATGGTTGAGTGTTCGATCCTTCGCCCGAGATGGCCAAAACTTGTCTCAGCACTTTTTCTCCGCGGCTTGAACCGACAGTTCGCAGAGCCGCATAAGCGGTGACCTGAGCATGACCAATTCCAGCAAATAAAATGACTGATGCACAAACTAACCGCCAGCTACGCATAACAACCGGCATGTTATACGCTCCACCGGTGGGGATTGCAACACTTTATCGCGTTTGTTGTGAATAGTGGGCAGCGTTGGGGCATCCTGGAGGGGAGCCGCTTTGCAGGTTAGCAGCTCTGTCAGTCTGCAGCAGGCGGCTCCCGGGAACGGCCCCTGAGTTGTCTTGTTCCTGCGCGAGATCTTTCGGATGTTTACGATGGAACAAAACCACGCGATAGATAATTCTCGGGAGCCGCCTGCTAGATACCTATAGAGCTGCCGGCATACAAAGCGGCTCCCCTCCAGGCGACGGCGGCGCTTCTAACCTGCAGACCAAATTCGCGCCCCGGCTCGGAGACTGCATCTGGCTTGTAGACTGCCCTATCAATACTTCGATATGTCCAACACTCCGTTACCCGGCATTTTCCCATCCTTTCGTTTCCTCCCGATCCCGTGATATAATCGCGTGCGCATGACGGCGACCGTCGACGAGCTTGAGCGTTCGGTGAACATCTACCGCGGTTTGGTGGAGGTAAGCGCACTGATTAATTCGATCACGGATTTCAACGAATTGTTGTCAGCGATTCTGGATGTCGCAGGTCGGGTCATGCACGCCGAAGCCAGTTCTCTTTTTCTTATCAATGAATCGACCGGCGACCTGGAGCTTGTGATCGCTCGCGGACCGGTCGAGGCCGCGCTATCTCATCCGATTAAAATCCCGCGAGGCAGGGGTATCGCCAGCTGGGTCCGAGAAAATCATCGCAGCGTTTTAGTTGTGGATGCATACAAAGACGCGCGCTTCTACCCGGAGCTCGACCGCAGCTCCGGTTTTGTAACCCGGTCAATCCTGTGCATCCCACTGTTTCAACAAGAGACGGAGATCGGCGTTTTGCAGGTCCTTAATCCATCTGATAAGCCGCATTTCGATCGCCTCGATCTGGAGGCATTCGAGGCCTATGGAAACCTGGTCGCAACCGCGATCGCCAAAATGCGGGCCATCGAGCGGGAACGGGAACGTAAGCAACTAGAAAAAGATTTAGCGTTGGCGACGGAGATTCAGCATTCGTTTCTGCCAGATGTCCTGCCTTCAACAGAACTTCTGACGGTGGCTTCTCACTATCGGCCGGCGCGCAATATCGCCGGCGATTTTTACGACGTATTTGAGCGCAGCGAAGGAGTGTTCTATTTCGTGGTCGGAGATGTTTCCGGAAAAGGAGTTTCCGCGGCTCTATTGATGGCTCAAGCGATTAGCATGCTTCGCCTTATCGTGCACCGGGGAATGTCCCCGACGGATGCGTTGGCGAAATGGAACAACCGGATTTGCGATCGCACGATTCATGGAATGTTTATCACTGCCATCTTGGGAAGAATCTTTCCTGAAGAGCGTCTTATCGAGTTTGCTGTAGCCGGCCATTGCCCTCCCTGGCTGCGTTTCGAGGATGGTACCGTGGAAGAACCGCCTATCCTGGCCGCGCCGCCTTTGGGTATTATTCGAGATCAGACCTACGAATTGAATAAGATCTATTTGTTGCCGCGATCACACGCGGTTTTTTACACGGACGGCCTGATCGAATCCTTTAATGCGGACCGAAAACCGATGTCCGCCGAACGGGTGAAAAAGGTCCTGGCTGAGTCAGGCACCGATTTGTTAAAGGTGGTTGCCGCTCTGGCACAGGCGGAAGCGGACTACCGCGGAGACGTTCCTCCCCACGATGACATGACAGTTTTGGCTATCGGTTTGAAATGAAGAAGCTCGAATTCGCCAGTCACCCGGCCAATTTGGGTCTCGTTCGTACTTGTGTCCGGCAATTTCTGCAAGAGCAAGGTTTTCCGCCGCCTCAGGTCGATCTCATGGTGCTCGGTGTCGACGAGGCGTGCACGAATATTATCCGGCATGCTTACCATTTGGCGGAAGACAAACTGATCACCTTATCGCTGCAAACCTACTCTGGCGGCATACGGTTTCGGTTGAGAGATTTCGGTGACCAAGCCGAAGTGGGCCAAGGCCGGCCGCTCGATCATGTGCGTCCAGGCGGTCTGGGGTTGCATTTGATCCGTCACGCGTTTGATCAAGTTGACTATCAGCGCAAGAGCCGGGGGACTACTCTCGTCCTGACAAAGTTCAAGCCTTAGATGGGGACTCAAACTAAGGCCGAACACATAAGACACGGAGAAAGACCAACCGCAGATGGATCCGCCTTCGCAAGCTTCGGCGCGACAGGCAGCAGATTGACGCAGATGAGAAAGGCCGGACGGGCGATACGTAGAGCGAAACACGCGTTCGATCGGGCAACGCTACCAAAAACAGGAATTGTCCGCAGATCACGCGTTGAGCTCTGATACGACCCCCCTAGAGAAACAAATCTTTCGTAGCCAGCACGTTCTGCTTTGCCTCGCGGTGCTGTTTAACCCGGGACGAAATCTGCGTAATCTGCGTAATCTGCGGATAATTTCTCTCTGTTACACCGTGGCTCGGCCGAGCGAATGACCATGGTTCAAGCCTGTCTTCTCGCCCAATCTAAATCTGCATAAATCTGCGTTCATCTGCGGTTGGCCTTTTTCTTCGTTTACTCTGTGTCTTTGTGGTGAAATTTCTTCGTTAACAGAATGCGTGTTGCTCAGAAAATCTCGAAATTGGTCGACGGAACCGCCTGGTTGAGCGCCAGCAATGCATATCACCGGTGGCGGCACCCGATAGATCCTCAGGACATCATCAAGGGAATTGATTCGGCGGGTTTCGCTAAAATCCGCGAGAAATTCTCGGTTCCGGGCGAACGGACCCATTGGCCTAAGTATTTAGATGCCGACCGTTGGCTTCCCCTTAACATCCGGCGGGCACAAGAGCTTCGGTTGAACGCTCGTCCTAATCCGTTGCGAATCTTAGATCTGGGCAGCGGAGCAGGCTATTTTCTTTTAGTCGCTCGACACTTAGGACACTCAGGCGTCGGCCTGGACATTCCTGAACCCCCCATGTACGCAGAGCTCTTCGAGCTGTTTGGGCTGAAGAGGATGGTTTGGGAGATCAATGCCTATGAACCGTTGCCCGATCTCGGTGAGCGATTCGATATGGTCACGGCTTTTTCAATCTGTTTCAACGCCCACAAACGCTCCGATCTCTGGACCCGAAAGGAGTGGGCATTCTTTCTCGACGATTTGCAGAAGCGATTCCTCCGGCCAGGCGGAGAAATTTTCCTAGGGATGAATCCGGAAGAGGATGGGAGCTTTTATACAGCTGATTTGAAACAATTCTTTATCGAGCGTGGAGCTCAGATCGATCGGGCGAAGGTTTGGTTTAGGAGGGTTTAGCGTTTGGCGTTCGGCGTTCGGCGTTTGGCGTTTGGCGTTTGGCGTTTGGCGTTTGGCGCGTCGGCGCGTCGGCGTACGCGTTGGACGCTGCAAGCGGTGGCACCTTTAGGACTGATAGGACTAATAAGATGACCCATAGGTCCCATAGGTCCTATACGTCCCATTCGGTCGCGACGCGGATTCCGGCATCCTGTGCCATCGTCCGGCTACGCCCACAGGTGCTCACGCCGAACGCCAAACCCCGAACGCCAAATGCCAAACGTGCCTGAGCATTCTGCTTTACGAATGACCGTAAACCCTCTTTCTTAAAGGGGTAAGGGAGCCTACCCGAACATCTCGCGCCCTGTCTGAAAAATGCCGAATCGCGCTAAAATCCTGATTGCTGATGATCAGTCGGAGTTATTGAGCGCACTCTCATTCATTTGTTCTGCGGAAGGGTACCACACGACCGGTGTTGAAAGCCCGGAGGCCGCGATCGCTGCGCTGGGTAAGAGCGAGTTCGATCTGCTATTGATGGACATGAATTATCATCCGGACCGAACCTCGGGTCAGGATGGTCTGGATTTACTCAGACGGGTCCAGCAGATTGATCCCTCACTACCAGTGGTTGTGATGACCGCCTGGGCGTCGATTCCACTCGCCGTCGAAGCGGTTCAGGCGGGGGCTCGAGATTTTCTCCAAAAGCCATGGGAGAACGAACGGCTTCTATCGATCGTAAGGAACCAAATTCAGTTGCGCGCGGCCTTGAAAGGCAAAGAGCGGCTGGAAGCGGAAAATCTGGTGCTGAGAAACGCCCAAAATCCAATCTCCGATTTTGTGGCGTTATCGCCCTCTATGCAGGAGGTGCAACGAATCGTGGAACAGGTGGCGCCGTCCGAAGCAAACATTTTGATCACGGGCGAGAATGGCACCGGAAAAGGGGTTGTCGCGAGAATGCTTCACCGGCTATCAAGCCGGGTACAGCAGCCATTGATCAGCGTCAACATGGGCGGTATCCCGGAAACGTTGTTCGAAAGTGAAATGTTCGGACATGTTAAGGGTGCGTTCACAGATGCCCGATCCGATCGGGTGGGTCGATTCGAACTTGCAGACGGCGGGACGCTATTCCTCGACGAGATCGCCAACCTAACCGGCTCCCAACAAGCCAAGATCCTGCGAGTATTAGAGACCGGCGAATTCGAGCGAGTCGGTTCTTCCCGGACGCAGAAAGCGAATGCGCGGCTGCTTAGCGCGACCAACTCTGACCTAATCAAGGACATCGAAGCGGGAAAATTTCGAGAGGACCTTTACTTCCGTTTGAATACTATTCAGATCCATCTACCTCCTGTCCGCGAACGCCGAGAGGACATTCCGGCACTAACAAAAGTATTCTTGGATGAACTCGCTGTGCGTTACCGCAAAAAAATCCGCGAGATCTCCTCTCAGGCATTGGATGCGCTGTGCCAACACAACTGGCCGGGAAATGTTCGTGAACTTCGGCACGTCATGGAGAGAGCCGTCCTATTGTCGCGGTCCGATGTTATTCAACCCGGAGACCTCGGCCTACAGACGGCGCAGCAAAGCCGAGCGAACCTTTTGGAAGAAATGGATCTCGAGTCGGTAGAAGCGCATCTCATCAGAAAAGCGCTCGACCGGCACAACGGAAACGCGATTACTGCCGCTAAAGCCCTGGGATTGAGCCGGAGCGCCTTTTATCGGCGCCTCCAGAAGTACAACATCAGCGGATAAGGCCTAAGAATTCCACCACAGAGACACAGAGGCCACGGAGGAAGAACCAACCGCAGATGGACGCAGATTTACGCAGATAAACGCAGGGCTTCGGTTACTGTTGATCCTAATTCTACCGCGAAGGATTTCTTGCTGCCGATTTCAGACCTCGGGCCGAAAAAGCAAATCCAGTGACAGTTCAGCTAGCCGGTTAGAATCCGCCCTGACCCTGCGAGGCGAACGAAGGGAACCCCCTGTATCTGCGTCCATCTGCGGTTCCTCCCTCTGTGTCTCTGTGGTGAAATTTCATGTTCCCAGGGGTTCACGCAAAACCACTGGTCCCGGCCTCGGTCTTGTGCTTTGGTGGTAATTTACGGGTTTTTACTTTTACCGATGGCTGCGGAGAATATTCGCATTGTAGGCGCTCGCCAGCACAACCTTAAAGGAGTTAACGTCGAGTTTCCGCGAGAAAGACTGGTTGTCATAACCGGTATGAGCGGATCAGGCAAGTCCTCGCTCGCTTTCGATACGCTCTACGCAGAAGGACAGCGCCGATACGTGGAGAGTCTCTCCGCGTACGCCCGGCAATTCCTCGATAAGATGGAAAAGCCGGATGTCGACTTCATTGAGGGTTTGTCTCCGGCGATTGCCATCGAGCAGCGCGGATCGGTGGCGAACCCGAGGTCGACTATCGCGACCACCACGGAAATTTATGACTATCTGCGGCTCCTTTTTTCGGCGATTGGCCAACCGCATGATCCGGCTACCGGGGAAAAAATCTTTAAACAGACGCCCCAACAAATCGTTGATCAAATTCTGACTTACCCGGAGGAAACCAGGTTCCTGGTCATCGCGCCTGTGGTCCGCCATGAGGTAGGAGAGTTCCGTGATGTTTTGGAAAAGATCCGCCGAGAAGGTTTTGTTCGAGTCCGAATCGACGGAGAGATCTTTGAGCTAGCCCGGCCTGAACCGATTCGCCTCGCGAAAGATAGCCGCCATACGATCGAGATCGTCGTTGACAGGTTGGTGTTGCGGGAAGGAGTCCGGACCCGTTTGGCCGACTCAATCGACACTGCTTTAAAATGGGGCGCCAATCGAATCGTTATCAGCCGGCAACTGCCAAATACGGAAGACTGGGAGGAACTAGCCTACTCGACCGAATTTTGTAATCCGAAGACTGAGTTCATTTTACAGGAACTCACGCCTAAGCATTTCTCGTTCAACAGCTTAGCTGGAGCCTGCCCGAATTGCCAAGGACTCGGTTCGGTCAGCTATTTCGATCCCGAACTTGTGATTCCCGATCAGGCTCGACCCTTGGGGGATGGTGCCATTGCGCCCTGGCGTAAAGCTAGCAAACGCATCCATGCCTACCACCAAGCCCTGCTCGGCTCTTTGGTGGAGGCTTACAAGGGCAATCTAGAATCGCCGTTCGCTGATTTGTCCGCTAATTGCCGGGAGGCCGTATTATATGGCACCGGTGAGCTGGCGCTGCGATTTAAGTTCGGAAGCCGAGATGTCGAAAAACCCTTCGAAGGTGTTCTGGCTCAGCTGGAGCAATTGAAAAGAAACACCGAAAGCGAATTTACTCGTGCCCGCTTAAAGAGCTTCCAAGGCAGACAGCCGTGCGAAGTTTGTAAGGGAGCACGGCTACGCCCGGAAATTCTGGCGGTCACAATCGAAAACTCCAAGGGTTTCGAGGTAAACATTCATCAATTTTGCCAGTTAACGATTGAAAACGCGCTAGGCTTCCTGGCCGAGATTGCCCTTTCTAAGCATCAGAAACATGTAGCGGCCGAGGTGCTCAGGGAGATCACGGCCCGGCTACGTTTTCTAGCTGAGGTAGGCCTTGGATATCTTACTTTGAATCGGGAGAGTGGAACACTTTCCGGCGGTGAAGCCCAGCGTATCCGGCTGGGCACCCAAATCGGGTCGGGACTAGCCGGCGTCCTCTATGTCTTGGATGAGCCTAGCATCGGTTTACATCAACGCGACAACGATCGCCTGATCCAGACCCTGAAGCGGCTTCGGGATATGGGAAATACCGTAGTCGTGGTCGAGCACGACGAAGACACCATTCGCGCCGCTGACTATGTGATCGATCTTGGACCGGGCGCCGGGCCACGCGGAGGTCAGATCGTAGCAGCCGGCTCTGTTGCCGATATCGAAGCCAGCGAAGAATCTCTAACCGGCCAATACCTCAAAGGAGCGCTCCAAATACCGGTGCCGCGATCTCGGGTGCGGCCGCGCGGAACATTGTACAATCGCGGCCGCTTGCCGGACCCGGGCGCCGAAGGTTGGCTGACGGTGACGGGCGCTCGGGAAAACAACCTGCGGAACCTCACCATCTCTTTTCCCTTAGGCTGCTTGGTGTGTGTAACCGGCGTTTCCGGCAGCGGCAAATCAACCTTGGTCGATGACATTCTCCGGCGGGCACTATTCCGGCACTTTTATCAGTCTAAAGATAAACCTGGCGCACACGACCGCCTACTCGGGTTAGACCAAGTCGACAAAGCCATTGTCATCGACCAAAGTCCGATTGGTCGTACGCCACGCTCGAACGCCGCGACCTACTCAGGAGCGTTTGGTCCTATCCGCGAGCTGTTCAGTCAATTGCCTACCGCCCGGATACGCGGTTACGACAGCGGACGGTTTAGCTTTAACCTGAAGGGCGGTCGCTGCGAGAATTGTCAGGGCGACGGGTTAATCAAAATCGAGATGCATTTTCTCGCGGATGTCTACGTCGAGTGCGAGATCTGTCGCGGGGCCCGCTATAACCGCGAGACCCTGGAAATCACGTATCGTGGAAAAAATATCGCCGATATCCTGGCGATGTCGGTTGATGAAGCCGCCAGGTTCTTCCGCAACGTGCCCGCGATTTACGACCGTTTGGAACCGCTTGTGGATGTTGGCCTTGGATACCTGACGCTGGGTCAGTCTGGCACCCAACTTTCCGGAGGCGAAGCGCAACGGGTAAAATTGGCTGCCGAACTCGCCAAAAAAGCGACCGGACGCACAATGTACATCCTGGATGAACCGACGACCGGTCTCCACTTCGCGGATATCCGCCAATTGCTCGACGTGCTGATAAAGCTTCGGAACCAAGGAAATACTTTGATCGTGATTGAGCATAACCTCGAAGTGATTAAAACCGCGGATTGGGTTATCGATCTGGGACCGGAAGGCGGTGTCGACGGCGGACTGGTGATCGCTCAAGGTCCGCCGGAATACATTGCTGAGGTAGAAGCCAGCCACACCGGGCGGTATCTACGGAGAATGTTCGAACAATGCACGGGCTCGTAGAGGAGCGAACGGAAAATTCGGGAGGGCGCGCGTCCCCGCGCGCCGCGAGGGCGCGTCTCAATGCAAAGGTGTATTTTCGTCGGCAATTATGCAACGCCCTCGGCTTCGGTAACAACGGATCGCGAGGACGCGATCCCTCCCGAGCAATGGGCCCGCGTTCACGACGAGGTACAACACTCGCCGCCATCTTCTGTTGCCTCACTCTTCTCCCGATCATTGCTTGCGCGGACCTATACGACGAAGCGGTTCAGGCCGACCAGGAAGGAATTCCCGAGGTCAGTATTGTAAAGCTTCGCAGCTATCTAGCTGCGCCCGGCGCCCAGCACGTCGCTGAAGCAAAGCTTTTGTTGGCCAAATGTTACCTATCCACTAGACAGCCAGCTAAAGCCCTTGAGGTCCTGGATGCGCCCGCTTTGAATTCAATCGTCGGGCGCAGCTTCCGCGCTGAGGCATTGCTACGTTCCGGTCGCTGGAAAGAGGCCGAAATGATGTGGACAGAGATTTTGCGGGATCCGAGTGTTGCGGGTAACGCCGTCGACGCCCGGCTCGGCCTCGCAGAGGCACAGCAACAGTTAGGCGCTACTCGCGAAGCTTTGCAGACGTTATCGCCGCTCGTCAACGATCAAGCTCTGGCCGATGCCAGGCCATTTTTGCTGGCGGCAGAATTGGAATTGCAACTCTCTGATTTTAAGACAGCCCAAGATCTACTGGCCAAGGTCAACCAACCCGACCCGTTGCAAGCGGCCAGAAAAGAGGCGTTATCCGGCCGTCTTTCGCTGGTAACAAGCGATCTGGACGCGGCCCAGAAAAGCTTTAATCAGGTGTTAGCGTCTGAACCAGGACAAGATTCGCGCGTTGCCACTATCGCTCACCTCGGATTAGCGAACGTTTACATCGCCCGAAAAGAGTATGAGGAAGCCGAATCGATTGTCGAAAAGATCATCGGCGAGCAGCCTCAGACTGAGAATCTGCCAGACCTTTTTCAGGCCTTATATTCTATCTATCTGCTCGAGCAAACTCCTTCGCTGGATGATCTCACCCGCTGGTCACAGGAAGATCCTAAACAGGTCGGCTCGGACAGGCCCGTATTGGCCCAATTCTACCTTGGCAAGCTTGAACTTACGATCGGTTCGCACACTAACGGGCTAAATTTACTGAGGCAGTTCATTGCGGACCACGCCAGCCATCCACTGGCCGGGGCGGCGGCTATCGCGCTGGCTCAACAATTGGATGCAGATGGAAATTTCGGGGAAGCGGTTGGGATCGCGAACCAATGGCTAGCCGCGAATCCCCGTGCCAATCCCGCAGAACAAGCCGGCGTGCAGGGAGTTTTAGCGGACGCTTTGGTGCAGGGAAAGAATTTCACTTCCGCATTCGATCTGTACACACGACTCAGTCAAGAACCTGGCCCCGACCAGAGCCGCTTTTTGTATAATGCCGCCACCTGCGCGCTCCGACTTGGTAACGAGGCTCTCTACCGCCAATCGTTCGAAGCCTTGGCTAGCTTACCCAACACTGAATCCGAGCGCGCAGCTCTAGAGTTCGAAAAAGCGATGATAGAAGCTAAAACCGGGAGCGCATTAGCAGAAAAAAACTTGCGCCAATTTCTGGTCGATTTTCCGGAGGATCCTTATAAGCCTCAAGTTCATCTCGCCTTGGCTGAAATCGCTTTCACCCAGTCTCCTTCGGATCGCAGCCGGCTAAAATCCGAACTGACCCAAGTGTCAACTGACGATAGCGTCACCCAAGAAGAGAAGGCGCGACTCGAATTTTTTGCTGCCGCCGAAGACCAGCATCAGCCGATTACCGCGGTGTCTCGCCTCGCTCAGGATTTTCTGCAAAAATATCCTCACTCGCGTTTCAGACCGGAGATCCGGATCAAACTCGGAGAGGTTTATTTCCGCCAAGACGATTATCCAAATGCCCAGACCCAGTTCGAACTAGTCGCTGAAGAGGACCCTGACTCACCGCTTTTGGAAACCGCTCTATTTCTGGCAGGTGAAGCCGCTCGAAAGAGCATGAATTCTTCGTCGATGGACCATGCAGTCCAGCTGTTTGAGGAGGTTTACAAACTTAACGGTCCACTGCGTTACCGGGCACGCCTCGAACAGGCATTGACCAAGAGACAGGCTCTGCAGGATCGGGAAGCGATTATCCTGCTAAACGATCTACTGAATCAGACCATTCCCGTGGACATCCGTTGCGAAGCAATGGACGCCAAAGGAGATGCTCAGTTCACCTTGGGACCAAAGGATGAAGCCGAGTACCGCGAAGCCATCAAGACCTTCGATTCGTTGGCCGGGCTGGAGGGAGTCTCGGCGGTTTGCCGGCAGAGCGCCCTATACAAAAAGGCAAAATGCTACGAGAAAATCGGGCAATGGGATGATGCCTTAGCCGCTTACTATGACGTCCTGAGCATTGACTACGGAGCACCCGGCGAAATCTGGTATTTCCGAGCGGGATTCGATGCCGCCCAGATTCTGGAGTCCAAAAAATCTTGGGCATCGGCCGCTGCTATCTATCAAAAGCTGGCCGCAATTCCGAGTAGTCGAGCCGAAGAAGCCAAGAATCGCCTGACGCGTTTGCGGCTGGAACACTTTCTTTGGCCCGAATAATGCAGGGAGTGAAAGATGATTGGTGATTAGTGAATGGCAATTGGTGGGGCTGATGGCTGGTAGGGCGAGGCTCCCGAAAGAGCGGGGGATTAACCAAGGCTCAGCTGCTTAACCTTACCAATCAACAAGCGAGGCCTTTAAAACGCGCCGAGCCATGGTCTATCATGGGCCACGGCTCGGCGCGTCCCTCGGCCTCGCCCAACGATCGGTCCAGTACAGGCAATTTTCCCTTGATTAACTGCTGGGTCTTTCGGGGAGCCTCGCCCTCCCAATCACCAATCACCAATCACCTTTCACGAATGCCGCCCATTACCTCAGCGCCGTCGAAAACCCAGAGCTCGCCTGGCCACTGGCGCGCCACCGTCTGGACCTGGGTTCGCCGTAACGGTTTTGTCCTTGGGCTATTCACTGCGGTCATCATCGCTTTTTTGTTCCCGCAACCAGGCTCGAGAAAAGGGTGGTTACATCCCGAATTAATCAGCGATTTCGGCATCGCGTTGATTCTGTTTCTGCAGGGCCTCTCAATGCCTCTGGAGAAAGTTAAACGCGGCGCAGGAAATTGGCGGCTGCATGTGACTATTCAGGTCTTTACATTCGTCATTTTTCCAATTGTCGGTCTCGCTTTTCAGCTGGTAGAGCCGCACATCTGGATCAACGAACCGCGCGGAATCCAAGAAGGTTTCCTGTATTTGTGTGTCTTACCTTCAACGGTATCAACGTCTGTTGTGTTAACCTCGGTCGCACGAGGAAATACTGCCGCTGCGATTCTTAGCGCTGCGTTTTCGAACATCGTCGGTGTCGTGCTGACGCCCTTGTTGGTTAGCTTCTTAATGCAGGCCACCGGCCAATCGGGCCCGATCGGCCCGCTTCTGTTTCAGATAACCTGTTTGACGCTTCTTCCGTTCGCCGTGGGAGTTGGCCTTCGACGTTTTATCCAGGCTTGGATCGACGCCAACAAAGCATGGGTTAATCTGATCTGTAATTCCGTAATTCTATTTATTGTTTATACTGCGTTCTGCGACTCCGTGAGCGAACGAATCTGGGATAAATACGGCCTCGTTCTTACCGTGGGAGTACTTCTATCTGTCGTCCTCCTCTTCGCAATCATGTCGCTGTTGATTTATCTGACTTCCTTAGCCGCGAAGTTCAACCGGGAAGACGGGATCGCCGTTTACTTTTGTTCGGTGAAGAAAACGCTCGCCATGGGAGTGCCATTGGCAATGCTGATTTTCGGGTCTCGCGCTGACCTCAGCCTAATTCTTTTGCCGATCATGTTTTACCACCCACTGCAGTTGTTTGTGAACGGCCTGCTAGCGAACAGGTGGGCGCGTGAAGCGAAAACGTGATTGGTGATTAGTGATTGGTGGTTGGTGGGGCTGATGGCTGGTAGGGAGAGGCTCCCGAAAGAGCGAGGGATTGACCAAGGCTCAGCTAAGTAAACCTCACCAATCAACAAGCGAGGTCTATTAAGCGCGCCGAGCCGTGGTCTATCGTGGGTCACGGCTCGGCGCGACTCTCGGCCCCGCTCAACGACTGGTCCAGTGCAGGCAGTGTTCCCTTGATTAAGCGCTGGGTCTTTCGGGGAGCCTCGCCCTACCAATCACCAATCACCAATCACGTCTCCCCGCCCCTCACTTCACCTGCAATCCCGCCGCATGCCTGCAACATCTCAGGCATCTCCCGGGGCGAGACCACGACCGCGCCGGCTTTGGTTTGAAGATAGATCGCTTTTTGGAGCGTGGTGCAGGCGACGTGGAATTGTTCCTGGCGTCGTCGAGATCGACCGCCCGGAGTTTCCGGTGGTCGGGTGACGATCGCCCGGTATCGACCGTGAAAACCGAAGGGTCCATACGCACCAATCGCTTGAAAAGCAAAGGCCCGGCGAAGTGGTTGACGCTTCATTGCAATCTCGTCGACACCCAATATTTCGTAACTTTTATTGACTCCCAAACGACGCACGATCACTAAGGTGCTTCCGTCCACCCTATATTCGCGCGTTGAGGTCGCCCAGCTGATAAAGATCAACACCGCGCAAACTATCGCTAGCGCATAAAGGAGGACCGCTAATGGAGAAACATGCCCAAATCCGATCCAAAGGAATACGATCGGTGGGACAAAAATCGCCACCGTTATAACATTCGCCCAAAAGCTGAGCGGAGCCGGCCGAAAACGCATCCCCAATGCCTTAGCAGTAACGCACCTTACTGCAACTCACTTGTGAGGGGATTCGTGGCCCGTCGCACGGGGTGAGCCAAGTAATCAGTAAGACAGTAATCAGTGGTTAAGACGAAGCCGCGATAGGAGTAAGGCCAAGCCGTAACCAAGCTTTGTTGTTGAGGCGAGCCGCAAGTGCCGCTTAAGATTGATGCAGGATCCCTCAGCGTCTCAAAAAAATGGCTGGAGCGAGTGCCATCGAATGGATGCATGCCTTTCCACTGATTACTGATTGCTGATTACTGCTTGCTGGCGCGCCTCTCACCTTCACCTCTCAACCTCTCCAATGAAATTACTCGACTTCATCCTCGGCCGTCCGCTGGCAACCAGTGAAGACCAGCAAGAACGAGTTGGTTCAATCTCAGGTGTCTCGGTATTCGGTCTGGATGCGCTAAGCTCCGCGGCTTACGGACCGGAAGCGGCGCTCACTGTCTTGATCCCTCTGGGTGCGGTAGGGCTCGGTTTCGGGCTCCCCATTACGATCGCGGTCTCCGCTATTCTGGCCATCGTTTATTTCAGTTATCGCCAGACAATCGCCGCTTACCCGGGCGGCGCAGGCTCCTACACAGTAGCCAAGGAGAATCTCGGTGATCGAGCCGGTTTGCTAGGCGCGGCCGCGTTAATGATTGATTACACACTAAATGTAGCAGTCGGTATTTCAGCCGGAATTGGCGCTCTGGTTTCCGCGTTCCCGGCGCTGCAGCCTTACACGGTCTGGCTGTGCTTAGGGGTGCTGGCGTTGCTCTCTTTCATGAATCTTCGCGGACTACGCGAATCCGGTCTCGCGTTCCTGCCGCCGACCTATCTTTTCGTTTTTACCCTGGGGATCGTGATCATCCTGGGAGTATTCCAGTCGCTGATTACCGGGCAACACCCGCAAGCAGTTATACCGCCGCCATCCGCCCCACAGGTAACAACAACAATTTCGCTCTGGCTTTTCCTCAAAGCGTTCGCTGCCGGCTGCACCGCTATGACCGGCGTGGAAGCCGTAAGCAATGGAGTACAAGCGTTCCGAGAACCGGTCGTAGGATCGGCTCGCAAGACGCTAACCCTTATCGTTGCCATCTTAATCCTGCTGCTGATCGGCGTGGCTTACCTCGTACAGGTATATCACATCAATGCCACCGACCCAGGATCGAGCCAGTATCAGAGTATCTTGTCCATGATGACTCAGGCCGTGGTCGGCCGCGGAGTCTTTTACTATATAACCATGGCTGCCGTGCTGTTAGTGCTCTGTCTTTCGGCGAACACTTCTTTTGCTGATTTCCCCCGGGTCTGCCGGACGATCGCTCAAGACGGCTATCTTCCTTATTCGTTCACCGTACGTGGCCGGCGCTTGGTCTTTACCGAAGGGATCATCTTACTGACGATATTGTCCGGTATCTTATTGTTTGTTTTCAACGGAGTAACCGACCGGCTGATCCCGCTGTTCGCAGTTGGGGCGTTCCTGGCGTTCACTTTGTCGCAAGCCGGCATGGTGATGCATTGGCTGAGAAAGAAGCAGCCAGGGGTAACCGGCAGCGTGATCCTTAATGCCATTGGAGCAGTCGCGACCGGTGTCACGTTTTTCATCGTCATCGTTACGAAATTCGCTGAAGGCGCTTGGTTAGTGCTCCTGGTGCTGCCGGGTTTATACCTCTTCATGTTACTGATTCACCGCCATTACACGAAAGTTGGCGAAGAGCTCACGCTCACCCATGCGATCAAACTGAAACGGCCGCGCCCAATGATGGCGGTAATCCCGATCATGACCCTCAATTCGCTGGCCGAAAAAGCACTGCAAATCGCGTACAGTCTCTCAGAAGAGGTAAGCGTCATTCATATTCAGCGGGAAAACAGCCAGCAAGATTTCTGCGAGGAATGGGAAAAACAGATTCAACCCGCTATCAGCCAGGTTAACTTGCCGTTGCCACATCTGGAAGTAATCGAATCACCTTATCGACATGTGGTCGCTCCGACGCTGGATTACATCTGGCGCTTAGAGAAAGATAACCCGGACCGCACGATCGCTGTCCTGATCCCACAGTTAATCGAATCGCATTGGTACTACAGCTTTTTGCATAATCAGCGGGCAAGGATCCTTCGGTCCGTCCTTCTGCTTAAAAGCATGAATCGTATCGTGATTGTGAACGTGCCTTGGCACATCCAAAAGCGAGATCCGGTCCGGCAAGCGACCAAAGCGCTTTGGGAAAAGTCGCCTTGTTGGCTGGACAATTGAGGTGGCTTGGGGCGAGGTCTCCCGAAAGACCGAAACCCATCAAACAGAGCGATTTCATTTGCCGCCGTTCTTTCGTTTGCGAGGTCGACAGGCGTGCCGAGCCGGTCCCTGGGTGCGCCAAGTCTCCTGATTGCGCCAGGGAACGAACCCGGAAGAGATCTTTATTGCTGCTGCACCAGGGCCAGCTCGGCACGCCAACAGGCCACGTGAACCAAACAACCGCGGTACACCAATCCCTTCGCGATCGGTTTCACGTCTTTCGGGAGCCTCGCCCTACCAGTAAATCTACGATTTACTGCGCTTCTGCCACTACCCCGCCGTCAGCCGAGAATTTCTTACCGAGGGCTGCTTCAGATCCTAGCAAGACGCTGACGCCGTAATCGTCAAGCTGGTTTATCTGCCGCAGACTCAAGAGCACCTTTAATGATTGGTTGAATTGAGTCGTGGCATCAGCTGTCTTACCGGACGTCTGCAGGAGCTTGCCGGCTTGCAAGTAGCCATTAGCCAGAAATTCCTGCCAAGTTACATTCCGGCCATTCGTCTGAAGCAGACGCTCGAAGATATCACAACTGACCTTGTAATATCCGAGTGCTTCTTGGCCTTTATCAGTAAGGGCCGTTGCTTCGGCTAAACGTTGGAAAGTCAGTGCTAGCTGCTGCCGGCGAACTGGGTTGGCCTCATCCCGAGAAACTAATGATTCACTAATCTCAAGACACCGCTGATAGCTGGCGCGAGCCTTTGCCAAGTTGCCATCTGCTCGGTACAGATCACCCGCCCGGCCCAAGCAGTCCGCTAAATCCTGTTGATAAACAGCCTCTCCCGGCGCCGCCGCCACTAAGCGTTCACAAATCTCCTGGCTCTGAGCGTACGCTTGTAAAGCAGCGGGGGTTTTATCCAGGTCTGCTAGTACACTGCCGTAATTTTGCAAAGAGACTGAAAACTGGTGCTCATACTTCTTTTCCTTAGAGTCTTGACTAGCCAGCTGTTGAGCAACCTCCACCGCTTTCTCCAACTTAGGCAAGGCCAAGTCCGGCTTCCCTTCTTCGCGTAAAATGCCGCCGACGTTTTGGTAAGCGACCGCTAGATCGAATCGTAGACTGCTGTCGGAGGAACTACCATGCAGGAGATTCTCGAACGTGGTTAATTCCTGTTGGTAGTAGGTCAAGGCATCTTCCATTTTGCCTTGCGCTTCCAGCACGTAGCCGATGCGTTCCTGGCAAATCGCTATATCTCGCTGCTGAGAGATGTCTCCAGGGCTGAGCTGCGCAAGTCTTTGGCCCGCCGCTAACTGATCAGTATAGGCACGAACTGCCCGGTCGAGGTCACCTGCTTTGACCTCCAGATCGCCAAGTTGATTGCAAATCTGCCGGACCCGCAGCCAAGCCTCCGGATTCTGTGCGTCCCGTTCCGCCAAAACGCGCAGAATATCGCGCGCCTGCTCAAACGGACCACGTGCTCCGGCCCAATCTTTTTGAGCCATGAAGGTGACGCCCAGCTTAACCAGAACTTTGGTCCACTCGCTCTTCGGTTCTACCTCTGTGGGTTTGGCCGAAGCGAGCTTTTCCCAGAGCCCAGCGGCCCGCTGGTAGTTTTCCATGGCCTGTCCGATCTTTCCTTGGGTCGAGAAGATGTTCCCCATCTTCAGAAGGTTTTGCGCCCATTCTGCCACCCACTCATCCTTGGCCGGCTCCTGTTTGACCAGATCCTCGAGAAGCCGGCAAGCGTCTTGGTACGCATTAACGGCGCCGTCCAGGTTATTGTCGTCGGCAAGCAAATCACCCTGGTCGTTCAGAGCGGCCACCCGTAAAACTTGAACCGACGTATTTTGGGCTTCGATTCCGTTCTTTGCGTCATACGTTTCGACCGCTTTGAGCGACGGCTCCAGCAGATCCGCTCGCCGTACGGGTTTTAACTTTTCCCCGAGGTCGCTGACGATCTGGTGCATTAACTGCTCAGACTGCAATTTTGCTTCAATCGAGTCCCGAGCCGTTTTATCCGCTGCTGCCACTGAAGCCCGAGCGGTCTTTTCCGCATTCGTTTTTTGAGTACGAGCTACCGCCAGATTCGTTTCCGATTTTTGAAAACGAGAGAAGGTCACGCTGCCGAACGTTATCGCGGTCGCTAAAGTGGCCGCACTAACAAATGCAGTCAACGCGACGCCACGGCGTTCCCTACGCCATTTGGACCTCACTTCGGCTAGCCACTCATTGATATAAGATAGGATCTCCCGGCTGGCGACGGTGCCAAAACGGGTAAAGAAGTGGTCCGGCTCCAGCAAGGCGTTCCCTTTCGGGAAAGCATGAGGCCCTTCGGCGGGGAACTTCTCGCCCAACCGGAGGCGGAGCAATCGCTCAAACGTGGCCTCGAATTGCTCGTAATTGCGGTACGAATTGATACTGGTAGTAAAATTATTTTCCCACTCGAAATCGCGCTGGTCTACCTTGCCCAGGAGCAAGTCGACCGCCTTCGACGGCGATACCATTTGGTTCATGGGAGACGTCGAATCAGCCGCATCGCTCTCGGCGTGGACGAAAACCAGAAAATCAGGAATTTTCCCATTCTCTCGCCTCGGCATCGCCTGGGCCACATCCTGGGGCATTCCGGGTTCCCGGCGTTCCCCACCCCAAACGCAGGATGATCGCCGTAAGACACAGGCAACCAAATCAAATTGTCGGGCAGAGGGGAACTTACTGTTTTCAGTCCATCGGCTAGACCAAAGCCAGAGCTCTAATTCGACTCTGGGTTTGAACTCCATTTCGACACGAGCCATGGCTTCGCCGGCTCGCTCGCATTCCAAATCGGCATCGTCTGGTGCACAGATCAGGACCCGATATTTTGCCATTGGGCCACACCATCAGAATTGGGGTTAGTTCAGCAACTATTTTTTTATGATATTTTAAGATATTACTCTGTAGCACAATGAAGTGCGCTGATTCCCCATAAGGCGAGGCTCAAGCCCATATTCTTTAGAAGTACTACAGGTGGCTGGCGACAGTGTAGCGCTGCCCTAAATAATGAGCGACGGCCGGTTGGCTTCGGCCGACCGAACTTCTCGGGAACCCACCGAACTGCCGCACTCCGTACAAAGATAATCGTAAATCTCTCTGTCGGGGAGGACTAGCAATAGCCGTTCTCGAACCGGGCGGGCGACTTTGCATTTCTGGCAGTACAGCGATGACGCTCGAAGTGTCTTAAATTGGTTCTTCATACCGGCCAAGTCCCTTACCCAGGGAAACTCCGCCGAATGGTCCGACGCGTCAATGCTGAAGAAGCCAGGAGCCAGAATCCAGGAGCCAGGAGGGGGCGCTTCTCGCCTTGGCATGTGGCCCACTTTGACTCTATGATTCTGCCAGCTTCCAATTCGGGGAGGGCGCGCTGCCTGTCCGACATAGCCTAAGGCATCCGGTCGATTTTTCTGCCAAAGCGGGCGACGTCGGATCCTCGCGCGCTGCGACGACTTGCCACAACCTAAAGGTGTATTTTCGTCTACGATCACAGCAAGTCCTCGACTTCCGTAGCCTCGGATCGCGGGGACGCGATCCCTCCCGGGCAATGGTCTCCTAGCCCGTATTCATCAACGGAGTAAGAGTACAACTACAACGCCCCAGATCGTCAGCAAAGTATTGCCAACGGCGAAACATACGGAGAAACCAAGGGCTGGGACACGACTTTGAGCCGCATCCTGGACGGCAGCGAGAGCCGCTGTCGTGGCTCTGGCGCCGGCGCAAGCCCCCAAAAGAACGCCGGGATGCATTTTAAAAACGTATTTGCCCAGTAATAAAGCAAGGTACATCGGGAGGATAGTTACAATCGCCCCGGCAATCAAAAGCATGACCCCGGCGTCCTGTAAACCTTTGATAAAGAGCGGCCCGGCCTCCAGACCGACCACCGCCACAAACATGGTCAGGCCAAGGTTATTGAATACCCATAACCCGGCGTTGGGAATGTTTCCAAAGGTCGGGTGTACCGAGCGTAACCATCCAAAAACGAGTCCGGCTACCAAGGTTCCACCGCTAGTACTGAGGCTGACTGGGATACCGTTCACGCTAACCCCCAGCAGACCAAAAAGAGCGCCAAGGAAGATTCCAATCCCTACGAGAACCAGGTCGCTCGCATGGCTGGCGCGTAGCGGAAAACCGATATTTTGCGCCATGCGTTCTACGTCGCGCCGGTTCCCGCTGATCCGCAACACATCACCTTTGGCAATCTTGACGCCGCTATTAAAAGGAAGCGGTTGACCTCCGCGAGAGAGATCACGAACAAAAACCCCACGAGAACGTTGGCCGTCGCCCAGCTCGGCAATTGCTCCGAGTGTGGTACCTACGACCTCCTTGTTCGTGACCATCACCTCAAGCGTCTCATCGGGATAGTCTAGTAATTCCGGGTCGGATACCTCGACCCCGATCAGGCTGGAATCGTCAATCAGGTTTTCGGTGCGTGAAGCGATGGCTAGGATATCTCCCAACTGGATCTTGGTCTCCGGACTACATTCCAGGATTTTCTTGCCCCGCCGTAGTCGCTCAACGAACAGCCTTTGGTCAGGAAACTTGCTTTCGAATTCGCGGATTGTCTGCTCCTGAAACCCCGGAGCGGTAATTTGATACGCTCGAACATCAACGAGATGATAGGCCGAATGAACCGAGGGATCAGGTTCGTCCCCGCCTAACCTGGCTTCAAGGCTACGACAAGCATCGACCAGATTGACACCAAGTATTTTCGGACCGAGTGCGGCTAAAAACCAGGCTACACCGGCAGTTCCAAAAATATAGGTCACGGCAAAAGCGATCGACATTTCATTTATCGACCGCTGCTTGAGCTCAGGACCGAGGGGTAACTGATTGATCGCATCCGCCCCGACACCGAGGACAGCAGAGACGGTGCAGGCGCCTCCAAACATACCGGCGCCGTACCCAGTATCGAAGCGGAACAGTTTGGCAACCAGGACTGCGCTGCCGAGACAGAACAGACAAACAAAGACCGCGAACACCGCTTGGGAGACACCATCCTTCCGCAAACCGCGGACGAATTCAGGACCGACTCCATAGCCCACGGCAAAAAGAAAGAGGAGAAAGAAGACCGACTTCAGCCCCGGCGATACCGGAATATCAAGTTGGCCGACGACCAGCGCCGTAATCAGGACGCCGGTCACGCTACCGAGCGTAAAGCCGGCGATCTTAGTCCGCCCGATCAGAAAGCCGAAAGAAACGGTCAGATAAATCGCGAGCTCAGGGTGAAGTCGGAGAGCATCGAGGAGGAAGTGCACGTGAAGGTGAGAAGTGGGAAGTGAGAAGTGATTGGTGATTGGTGATTGGTAGGGCGAGGCTCCCGAACTACGATATAAATTTCGCGAAGCACCGCGTCTTCGACGAGCTGTCGGCAACTACGCCTGTCCGTGCGCCGAGCCGTGGCCCAGCGTGTCGAACCGCTGGGCGATGCGTCCCATAAGTCACATCAGTCCCATAAGCCTATCCGTATCCGTCTGCACGCCTACCACGCCCCGCCTCATAGCCCGTTTCTAGCGCCCGATCCATCCACCAAACTCGTAACTTGCGAATCATGTTCGCAAGCCGGAGCTTACCCCGGCAACTGAAAATTAAACCTGGAATCTGTATCATGACTGATCCAATCAAACCAGATCCACTGCAGGACGAAGTGCACGCTCCCCGGACAAGCGAACCGAAACGAGATGGGGCCAGCGCGCTGGAATATCTAAAAAGTGAAAATGGTCCCTGGCTTCCGATCGTCGTCGGAGGATCCGCTCTGTTGATCGCGGCGGGCTATTTCTTAGGGCGATATTATGTACAACTCCATGCTCAAACCCCAACAGATCGCTTTCTTCACGAATTAGAGGATTGGGTAGAAGAGCGCAGCGAAGGCCTGCCTAAGGTAGTTCGGGACAAACTTAACGCGACCGTTGGATTCTTGGGCGCCTCTCTGCGCAACACGCCAATTAAACAAATTGTTTCTCGCTTCCAAAACAAACCGCATCGACCGTTCAACCTCTTCTAATGAATCAAGAAACTACTTCTTCTGTCGGAGCGTCAGAATTTTCGGCTGAAAATGTGGATCGCCTCTTCGGCCGGCTGGATGAGAAGGTCCGGCAATCACCGCGTGAAGCGGTGCTGATCGCCTTCTTAGCTGGGGCTCTGTTGCAGGTGTTCGCCATCCGACACCTAGTATTGACCGCGGCCCGCGTCATTTTGTGGTTAGCGACTCCGGTACTATTTGTGTTTACCGCATGGAGGCTGTTTCAACTGGGCAACTCCGACGGGGGGTTAGGCCGATTTTTTGGAACTAAACAGTAGGACTCGCCGATGTCGGCGGATGCCCCACGCGCTTCGCGCGAATAACCAATAGCCGATAGCCAATAGCCAAGGGGCCGGTCGCAAGAAAGTCGTGCGCTTTGGCGTGGATCGAATGTGGACGGGCGTAAGCTCGGTGGAGCATCAACCCCAAGATCACAAGACCGAAGATCACAATACGGAAAGGTCACGAAGGCCACAAAGACCGATCGTATGAGTCTGATTTTCAGTTTCAGTCTTCGTGTCCTTTGTGATCTTTCCGTATTGTGAATCTCTAGTTTCTCTGGGAAGTCGAACGCATGATCCACAGGCAAAATCGATAAGCCGATCTTTCGTTGGCTATTGGCTATTGGCTATCGGCTATTGAGATATGCGCGAAGCGCTAATCGTGCCGCAGAAGCTTGCGGAAATAGTCGATCGATACGGCCAGAATGATCACTGCTCCGACAAAGACCCCTTGCCAATAGGGATCAATGCCAAAAAGCAGCAGACCATTCCGCAGAACTTCGAGAATAATCGCACCGATCACCGTTCCCAGAATTGTGCCTTCGCCGCCAGCCAGGTTCGCTCCGCCGATCACAGTAGCAGCAATGACGGCTAACTCATTTCCAGTACCCATGTCAGCCGTCACGCTTCCTAAGTAACTGAATTGAGTGAGGCCGGCGATTCCGGCCATCAGCGCACACAACATATAGACGATAATCTTAAGGCGATCGACCCGCAGACCCGTCAATCTCGCGGTGCGCTCGCTTCCGCCTACCGCGTAGACGTACCGACCCCAAACCGTCCGCGAAAGCAGAATCCAGAAAAATAGGCTGGCGATACAGAAAATAATAAATGGATTCGGGATCCCGAAAATATCGCCTCCACCGATCCAGAGAAAAGACCGGTATTCGTCGCCAAATATCGAAATCGGTCGTCCATGCGTAACGATGAGGGCAAAGCTTCTGGCGATGGCTAGGGTGGCCAGCGTTGGCACAAAGGGAGACATCTTAAGCTGGGTGATACAGAACCCGTTTAAGAGCCCGATACAACAGGCGGCCGAAAGGCTGAGGAGGATGGCAAGAGGCTCTGGCACGCCATGGGTTAACAAATAGGCAACGATCACCGCCGTCATGCCAAACACCGATCCCACCGAAAGGTCGATTCCGCCGGTTAGGATGACGCAGGTCATACCCATCGCCACGATCCCAACGAACGAGAAATTCGTCGTAATATTGGCGATATTCTGGAGGTTTCGAAACTGTGGGATAAAGATTGCCAGGACGAGCAACATCAAGATGAGGGCGCCAAGGATCCCTATCTCGCGGGGAAGGCGAACAGTCCGCCGGCGTGACGTCTTTTCTGGATGGGGGGGCGCCACGGCTTCGGAGTTCATCTCGAATTCTAGAATCGAATCACAGCGTTATGGAGGATTTTTTACGGGATTCAAACAAATTCCTGCAGAAAAGGCTTGCAACCAGCTCTTAACGGATGTGCTCTCTTCAATTCAAGCATTTAGATAAAACGCGCAGCGTCTATCTAGATGTAAATATCTCCTGCATTGGTCCAAATGCAGGATCCCCCAACTACCAATTATGCCAAACCAGAAATTGTTTCTCTTGGCGGGCGTGGCGGTTTGCTCGCTCGCTTTGCCGGCAGGCCTCCATGCCGCCGGAAAACAGAAGACCTTCGCGATTGTCCCGAAGTCGATTAGCATCTCATTCTACAACGATGTGGAAAAAGGTTGTAAGGAGGAAGGCGCCAAGCTGGGCGTGAATGTCATTTATACGGGTCCAGACACCGCCGACGCCGCAAAACAGGTGCAAGTCTTACAGGATTTGGTCAGTCGCGGTGTCGATGGCTTTGCCGTTGCTCCCATGGACGGCGATGCCGTGATTGGAGTGATCGAATCTGCGACTAAGAAAGGAATCAAAGTGATCTGTTTCGACTCGGACTCTCCCAAATCGCAACGGACCTGTTTTGTTGGTACGAACAATGAACAAGGTGGCTACGAAGGCGGCAAAGCCTTTGCGTCGATGTTACCCAAAGGCAAATTTGCAGTTCTTACGGGTGGTTTGGCTTCCGTAAACCATAACCAGCGTGGCGACGGATTTCGTAAAGCATTGAAAGAGGCAGGAGGTGACTACACCGAAATCTCGGGTTCACCCTTCCCCTGCAATGACGACGCCGCAAAATCGATCCAGATCATCCAAGACACCTTGACTCGGTACCCCGATCTGGATGGGTTTTTCTTTTCGGGCGGCTGGCCTCTTTTCGGCGCTCCGGAAGCCTATCTGCGGGCAATGGGCAAGCACCTTGACGACATCAAGAGTAAGAAGTTTGTGGTCATCTCTTTCGACACCTTGCCGGAAGAGCTCAAAATCGTGAAACAGGGCGCCTGCAATGGCCTGATCGGCCAACGACCCTACGCGATGGGAGTCAAGAGCGTCGATATTCTGAATGACCTTACCGAAGGCAAAACCGTCCCTGCGGTTGTTGATACCGGCGTTGACGTCGTGACTTCGGCGAATGTGGATCAATTCTTGAAGTAATCGACCCGGTGGGCGGAAAGCGCCTGCTTTCCGCCCGTCCAGACGAATCTGTCGCCAACTCTTATTTCTTACGAGTCAACCTTTTCGGCGCGATGTTAGACTAGGCAATAGTTAATGCTCGTCGTCCCTCAGCCCTTCATTGGAACCGTAATTGGGTTCCCGGCCCAATTTTGGGATACCCAATCGTACTCCGGGTCGTTGATCGCGGTTATCTTCCTGACATCCCCGGCCAGAAAATTCAGGTAATAGGCATTCGTTCCCGGCGCTTTGACAACTGGGTGGTATCCTTCGTGGATCAGGACCAAATCACCATTCTGAACTGGAATCGCCACATCTAGATCCGTGTCTCGAGTATAGATCCGCTGAATCGCGAAACCGTTCTCCGGACGCAACCGATAGTAATAGGTCTCTTCGTGGTAAGAAGAATTATCGCGAGTGTCATGGCGATGGGGAGGAAAACTCGACCAATTGCCGCTCGGAGTATGAATCTCGTAAACGGTTAATCGCTCGGTGAGTTCGTCGGAATCAGCCAGAGCACTCACGCCCCGTTTCACGTTAGCGTCACCGCGCACCGATGTCTTGATCTCGTCTTTTGAGATTCGCCGGGCCGGCAATTTACCTTCAGCAGGAGCGCCACCGATGGCCACCTCGATCGACTTGGCAGCTCGCAGCGAAAAATTGCTCCGGGGAGGGAGATAATAAATATCCGTGAGTTCCTCAAATACCGACCTCCGCGAGAATGAAAACTCTTCCTCACCAAAGGCACAGAACCCTTCACCACTCAGCGGTACGACGACAAACTCTGACTCTTCCGTGTTGAACCGTTGAGTCTGCTCGGGCTCCAAAGCGAGGACGCGGAAGGAAAGATAACGCCACTCGGCTTCCTTCGGCGTAACGTTGATGCGAAACGGATTCGAATAGTTAGATCGATAATGGCGGTTCACGGCTGTATCTCCGAAACTTTAACCGGGCGGTTCTCCTTCCAACTACGACTTGCCGCGATTGCCAGCCGCAGCGTCTCGAGCGCGTCTTCTGCGCCCGGAGACGGCATTTGGCCGGACTTGATCGCTTCAAAAAATGCTTGTAACTCCAGCCGATACGCGGCCTCGAAACGATCGGGAAAGTTTTCGTAATGATCGTAGCGAGCGCCAAATTCGCGCGACAAAGTCATCGGCGTTTTCTGCGGCGCTTCGATCACAACTTTGGCGTCTGCACCGGCTACTTCCGTCCGGATATCATAACCCCACTTTGAGCGCCGGGACGTTTCCACAACCCCTAACGCTCCATTCTTAAACTTGAGCAGGGTAACGGCCGTATCGCAGTCCTGGGCTTGGGCGAAGCGGTCGTCGATCAACACGGATCCCCAGGCGGACACCTCTTCAACCTCACCCACCAAAAACCGAGCCAAGTCGAGATCGTGAACCGCCATGTCCAGAAAGGAACCGCCGCTTTGAAGCAGAAACTTGAGCGGCGGCGGATAGGTATCACGGCTTAAAGCCCGAAAGGTTTCGATGCGGCCGAGCTCTCCCTGATCAATCCTTTTCTTCGCCTCCGCGTAACCCGGGTCATAGCGGCGCATGAAACCGAGCTGCACAAAAGCGCTCTTCTTTTGAATCAAATCAACGACCCTCTTTGTCTCAGCCAAATCGAGGGCAATCGGCTTCTCGCTAAACACAGCTTTCCCAGCCTGCACGGCGGTCTCGATCAGTCGGGCATGCGTATCGGTCGGGGTAACGATAATCACGACATCGACCGATGGATCCAGAATTGCTTCTTCCGTGCTGACGATCGCCCAATCCGCACCTGATAATTCGCGCCCACGCTCAGCCGCCTTCAGATTCGGATCGGCTACCACCCTGACGCGAACACCATTGATCGACGCTAGATTTCGCAGATGAGTCTCGCCCATCCGCCCGCAACCGAGAAACGCAACGCCAATTTCCGCTTTCGCTTTGGTCATTGAATCTCCTCTAGACGAACCACACGCCCTTCCTTATGGCTCCGAGTCGCTGCAATCCCAATTCGCAATGCTTCGACGGCATCGACCGCGCCCGGCGTTGGAGGACGGCCTTCTTGCACGCAAGCGAAGAACGACTCCAGCTCCGCTTGAAACGCGTCTTTGAATCGATCCATGAAGAAGTAAAAATGATCTTCCTCGGAGCCCCCCTCCCGGTAATGACGCAACGGGCTCTTGCGTTCGGCGTGAACCACCAGTTTACCGCGTTCTCCGAATACTTCGGTTACAATGTCGTAGCCGTAGATCGCTCGACGTGAATTCTCGATCACCCCGAGCGCTCCGTTCTTAAACCGCAAGAGGGTGGTCGCGGTATCAACATCACCAAAGTCGGCCGCATCTTTAAGGAACCGGGCAGCTCCCCAGGCGCTGACCGATTCTACTTCGCCCACCAGAAATCGAGCCAGATCAATCTCGTGAATCATCTGATCCAAGAAGAGTCCGCCGCTCGTCTCAAGGTATTCCCGAGGAGGCGGCGCCGGGTCGCGGCCGACCGACCTGAATTGGTCAATGCGGCCAATTAAGTTTCGATCGATCTTTCTCCGAGCTTCCGCATAACCGGTATCAAACCTTCGCTGGAACCCGATTTGGAAAGGAATAGCGGCTTGCTCGACCGCATGGAGCGCCTTCTTGGTGCGTTCCAGGTCCAATGCAACCGGCTTCTCACAAAACACCGCTTTGCCGGAGCGCGCGCCGGCCTCAATCAAATCTGCGTGGGTGCCGGTTGGGGTACAGATTACGACCGCATCGATCTCTTTTGATGCGAAGACTTCGGCAGGATCGCTGATCGCTTTTGCGCCCGGAGCCTTGGCGGCAATCTTTTCCGCTGCTTCCAGAATGGCATCACAAACCGTGGTCAAGGAAACACTGGGAGACCCGATCAATGTCCTGGCATGCTCTTGGCCAATCCGGCCGGCGCCGAGCAGAGCAACTCGAGTTCGTTTAGTATTCATCTCTTGTTTTGAAAATCAGCTGCGATCCGTCGTGAAACCTGCAGGGCCGATAGCCCGTATTTATCGAGCAGAAAATCGTTGGGCGCAGATTCACCCCATTTGTCTTCGAGGCCGTAGCGGATCACCCGGCGTGGAGAATTCGCGGAGAGCAGCTCAGCCACCAGGCCGCCAAGCCCGCCGAAGATGCTATGTTCTTCCACGGTGAAAATGAGGTCGTAAGCGGAACAAGCGTCTATCAATGCGGCCTCGTTCAAAGGCTTAATCGAAGGAATGTGGAGAACGCCGAGCTCGATCTGTTGTTTCGCCAATTCGTTCGCCGCTTCAAAACAACGAGACGATTGCGGACCGGTCGAGATCAACAGGGCATGCTCGCCCCGGCGCAGCCAACGAATTTCACCGAGAGTGAATTGGTAATCCGCCGTAAACACATCCGCGCTGGCATCGCGAGTCAGTCGAAGATAGACCGGGCCCTCATATTCTGTGGCCCATTTAATCATAGCGGCGCATTCGTATTGATCCGCCGGCGCCAGCAGGGTCATCCCCGGCATCGCCCGCATGATGGCCAGGTCCTCGACATCGTGGTGCGTTTTCCCGGTGTAACCGGTCATCAACCCCGAGTAAGCCGCACCAATTTTTACATTGGCGTTGGTCTGCGCAACGAGCATCCGAATTGGATCAATCGCCCGATGAGTGAAGAAGACAGTGAAAGTCGAAAGCCAAGGAACAAAGCCCACCGCTGCCATACCGACCGCAACGCCCACCATGTTTTGCTCAGCGATCCCCATCTCCAAAAACCGGTCCGGATGAGCAGCCGCGAATTTGTCCGCTTTGGTGGAATTCGCGAGATCTCCATCGAGCATCACGACCCGCTGATCTTCCTTCGCCAAAGCTACCAGGGTGTCAGCCCAGACATCTCTTAGTGCTTTCATTTTGCAGCCTCCGTGATCTGAAGTTCACGCCGGGCAAGGTCGAGCTCAGCCGGGTTCGCAACCTTGGAATGCCATTCGAATTTCCCTTCGGTGAACGACAACCCTTTCCCTTTGAGCGTGCGCGCTACAATCATGGTCGGGCGGCCAACCGGCGGTTGAGCTTTGCATTCCCGGATAGCGGGCAGGATTTCGTCGAAGCGATGGCCGTCGATCTGGACGACGCGCCAACCCAGGTTCGCGAAAATCGCCGGCAAATCCACGTTATTCCAGGGATCGCGCCGGTCGCCTCGACCGTCAGCATCGTTCTGTTTCAACCAGCCAAACTGTTGGAGCCCGTTCGAATCCAGGATCGCGGTCAGATTCCCTAGCTGATAACGCGGGGCTAGGTGGAGTCCCTCCCAAATCATACCCTCTTGCAGTTCGCCGTCCCCGATCATGACAAAGGAATGAAAGCGTTCCTGTTTTTTCTGGGCCCCCAAGGCGAATCCGATCCCGACCGAAAGCCCCATTCCCAACGATCCGGTAGATGTTTCGAGACCCGGTAGCTTGGTGACGTCTGGATGGCCTTGCAGCCGGGAATTGCCTTTGTCGAATGTCTTCAATTCTTCGACTGGAAAAAATCCTCTGAGCGCCATCACAGTGTATAGCCCGATGGCGGCATGACCTTTGGAAAGAATGAAACGGTCGCGCTCCGGCCATTTCGGTTCTTCCGGCCTGATCTCCATGCCCCGAAAGAAAAGGCTGATCAGCAGATCCATGGCTGACATGGGTCCGCCCACATGGCCGGCGCCGCTTCCGGCAACCGTGCTAAGCACCAACCAACGGCCTTGCCGCGATAGTTCCTCGAGATCGGAATAATCGGTATCTAGTTTCATGTGATCAGTGGTTCTAGGTAGCGTCGATTGTTGGCCGCTATCTGGGTAGGATCGTCCGGGGTAGTGTCTTGTTCGACCACTAGCCAGCCGTTGTAGCCGGCTTGGCGCAGCGAATCGATGACGTCGGGCACTCTCGCGATGCCCTCACCCAGCGGAGCGAAGATGTAGGATTTTAAGGCCTGAGCAAAACTCCAACCGTTCTCCCGGGACTCCTTGAGCACCTGACCGTCGACATCTTTGATATGAACGTAACCGACACGGTTACCGTATTTCTTTAGTGCCCGCAGGTTGTCACCGCCGCCGTAAGCAAGATGGCCGCAGTCCAGGCACCAGCTCACCAACTCCGGGTCCGTTTCGTCCAGGAGCCGGGTGGTTTCTTCCTCGGTTTCTACGTAGGTGCCGACGTGATTATGGAAAACGACCCGTACCCCAATCGAAGCCAGTTCTTTGGCCAGATCGTTTAGTCCGGTCCCGAGCGATTTCCATTGGTCATCAGTTAGGGCGCCGCTGGCATCAACGTGCCCGGCCTCACCGCGACGTCGATCGTCGCCGCTGTCGGCTGCGATCAAGTAGCCACCTCCAGCCGACTGGAAAAACCGGCCGATCTCGACTGCCCGAGCGATTTCGGCCTCACGTTTTTGACGATTACGCAGCTCCAAACCAACAAAGCCACCCAGCATTTGCAGGCTCCGCTGCTGGAGGTCGGACCGTAGCTTGGCGGTTTCTCGCTCCATGTTCATGCCCCATTCGGTGGCAACGTACCCCGCGGCCACCATCTCATCCAACAACGCTGGATAAGGCACCCAGGGCCGATAGTCGGTTACGTCTCCGTTGTTCCAATTAACCGGCGCAGTGGCGAGCTTCATGCTAAAACCGGGCGCTGCTTCTTGGTGGCTTCCTCGTAGTTCACCCGGGTTGTCTTGGTGTGATCCGCCGAGCTAACTTCTGCGACCGGCACATCCCACCAGGTTCCCATTCCCGGCATTCGGTTTTCGGGATCGACCGGGATCACCACTACCGTGATCCGGTCTGACTTACGCGCTTTCTCCAGCGCCGCTTTCACTTCGCTGGAAGTGGTCGCGAAGATGGATAGGGCGCCCATCGATGCCGCATGTTTCTGGAAGTCGACCGGAACATAATCGCCCGCCGGTGCACCCTCTTTCCCGTCGCGGAAACGGAGTTCGTTACCGAAATCGGCTACCCCGACCGCCCGCTGCAAACCGAGAATGCATTGGAACCCGTGGTTGTCGACCAATACAATCGTGATCCGAATTCCTTCAGCGACTGCGGTCACGATCTCGGAATTCATCATCAGATAAGAGCCGTCCCCAACCATCACGACGACTTCCCGTTCCGGTTCCGCCAATTTCACCCCCAGGCCACCTGCGATCTCGTAACCCATGCAAGAATATCCGTATTCGAGGTGATAGGCTTTCGGATCCTCAGGCCGCCAGAGCCGGAGTAGCTCGCCCGGCAGGCCACCAGCCGCGCAAACGACGGTCGCCTTGCCGCCGAAGCTTTCGTTGACTAATCCGATGACGGCGGTCTCAGCCAGTTTGCCCGGTGTATCATTCTTTACCGAGCGTATGTCAGTGACTTTGGCATCCCACTCCGCCTTCAGCGATTTTACCTGGCTCCGGTATTCCTGGCTGGTTCCTCTGTAGCCGCTTTCGCGCAACGCCTGGCTCAATGCACCCAGCGCTCGTTTCGCATCGGCCACGACCGGCAACGCGGCTAGCTTATTCGCGTCCATCGGCACCACATTGATGCCGATAAATCGGACCGACGGGTTCTGGTAAGCCGATTTCGACGCGGTGGTGAAATCGCTCAGCCGGGTGCCCAATGCGATCACTAAATCCGCGTCCACAGCTAACCGGTTTGCACTGGTAGATCCGTTTGATCCAACCGGGCCAGCATTCAGCTCATGGTTCCAATTGAGAACCCCCTTCCCGGCTTGCGTCTCGCTGATTGGGATCCCGAACTCTTCCACGAAGGCCCGCAAATCTTCGGCTGCCTCGGCGTAAATGGTACCGCCACCCGAAACGATCAACGGTTTTGACGCACCGGCGATCAACTCTGCCGCCTTACGAATCAGCTCCGGCTCAGGCAATGGCCGGCGCACATGCCAAACCCGGCGCTCGAAAAATTCGACCGGATAATCGTAAGCTTCGGCCTGAACATCTTCCGGCAAACTAATGGTGACGGCGCCAGTCTCTGCGGGATCGGTCAAGACACGAAAGGCTTCCGGTAAGCTGGCCAATAATTGTTCGGGTCGGGAGATGCGATCGAAAAACTTCGAAACCGGCCGGAAAGCATCACTTACGCTGACATCTCTTTCCAGAGGATGCTCCAATTGTTGAAGCACCGGGTCAGGAATACGATTGGCGAAATAATCGCTGGGCAATAGCAGGACGGGCAACCGATTGACGCTCGCCGCAGCGGCGCCGGTAATCATGTTCGTGGCGCCGGGACCAATTGAGGTTGTGCAGGCAAACGTCGCTAACCGGTTTCGATGTTTGGCAAATGCAGCCGATAAGTGGACCATCGCCTGTTCATTCTGAGGTCGATAAAAGGGCAGCCCTTCTTCCCGAGCCAACTCGACGATGCCTTGACCAAAGCCGGCGACGTTGCCGTGCCCGAAGATACCCCAAATCCCTTCGATAAAGCGGCTTTGACGGCCGTCGCGTTCAACGAATTGGCGAGCCAGGAATCGGGTCAGAGCCTGGCCAGTGGTTAGTCGTACGGTACGATTCATAAGATGTGAGAGGTGGTTGGTGAGGGGTCAGGTTACCGGGGGCATGCCACAGAAGTAATCAGTAAACAGTAATCAGTGATCGAAAAATGAGGGTCACCACGATACGACGAAGCGTGGCGCCGGTTCGGGGGAACACCGGTGGTTGCGTGTGGGGGGGCGTTAAGGGGGACGGTCGACTTTCGTTTGGTTTTCGTTGTGATAAAGAAATGAAATCGAATCCTTTCCGTTTCAACCTGAATTTTTGACGAAATTTTAGCGGACCAGACCATCACCACCGCTTCTGGCCGGATCGGTTTTCCGCTCTTGGAAACATTCGGACCAGCATCCTTCAGACAACCCTCGCCATCATGAAAAAAGAGTTCGAATTGCTTTCGTTGGTCGCAGAAGACGATATCCTTTTGCTTCCCGGGTTCAGAGAACCGGATCGCCCGACTTAACAGTATGAAACATTGTTCCGTCCGAATCATGGCCATAGTGGCAGGATCCCCGCTGGTGTTGATGGCGCCCAGCAGCCAGGCAGACCAGGGCGCTTGGTTGTTCAACGCGCCGCCGCTGAAGCAATTGAAGGAAAAATACCATTTTACCCCAGACGCAGCCTGGTTGGAGCACATCCAAAAGAGCAGCGTTCGGTTTGACAACGGAGCCAGCGGTTCGTTTGTGTCCGCGAACGGTTTAGTCATCACCAATCAGCACGTCGGGGCCGACGCTTTGCAGGAATTCGGAGACGCTCAGCACAATTATACTCGAGACGGATTTTACGCCGCCACACCGGCCGAGGAAAAGCGGTGTTACGACTTGGAACTCAACGTTCTGGAGTCAATCGAGGATGTCACCGGGCGAGTCAACGCCGCAGTCCCCCCTGCCAGCAAACCCGAGGAGGCCGTGGCGGCACGGCGAAAAGTCATCGCCGAGATCGAGCAGGAGTCGGCCAAAAGAACTGGGTTGCGCAGCGACGTGGTGACTCTTTTCGAAGGAGGCAGTTATCAATTGTACCGCTATAAACGATATACCGATGTGCGCCTGGTTTTTGCGCCGGAGGAGGGAATAGCGTCTTATGGTGGCGATCCCGATAATTTCGAATATCCGCGCTACGATTTGGATATCTGTCTGTTTCGCGTATACGAAAATAATCAACCGGTTCATCCTGAGCATTATCTGCGGGTTAATGTTGACGGGCCATCTGAGCATGACTTGGTCTTCGTGAGCGGAAATCCAAGTAGTACCAATCGCATGTGTACCGTCGCCGCGATCGAAGAGGAACGGGATACTATCCTGCCGACCATTTTGGCGGCCCTCAAACGAAGAGAAGTTTTCCTGACCGCTTATAGCGCGCGCGCGATAGAAAACGCACGACGGGCCCGAGACTACCTTTTGGAAATACAGAATTCCAGAAAGGCCTGCGACGGTCTGTTAGCCGGATTACTCGATCCGGAATCGCTCCGTCTGATCTCTGAAAATGAAAATGGATTGAAATCGGCTGCCGCTCAAGACGCTCGTTTTTCGAATATTCCGGATGCGTATGCGGAGATTCAGAAGGCCATCTCTGCTGATCCGGAAAATATTGTGAAGTTTATGTTCTATGAGAATTCCCACGCGAGGACTTCGGTGTTCGAACCGTTCGGAGCGTACCCGATAGGGTTCGACGGTCAGTTGTTTGCGATTGCTCGTGCTTTAGTTCGCGCGACTGAAGAACGCGAAAAACCAAACGAGAAACGCTTGCCCGAGTACCGCGACTCCGCTCGACCGAGCCTGGAGCTCGGGTTGTTCTCTGCAGCACCGATCTACGATGATTTAGAGATACTGGCACTCAGCGATGCGCTAACTAGTTTGGTTTCCGCTTACGGAGTTGATGACCCGGTCGTCCGTGGCTTGCTGCAGGGGAAGTCTCCTCACGACCGCGCTTACGAGTTAGTGAAAAACACGCGGCTAAAGGACGTCCAATTTCGCCATCAGCTTTATGACGGAGGCGTTGCCGCCTTAAGAGCTGCTGCTGATCCAATGATTCAATTTGCGCAAGCAGCCGATCAGGTTGCTCGCCAGGCGCGAGAGACCATGGAGGAACAGGACGAGGTGATGAATAAGGCATACGCCGAAATCGCAAAAGCAAAACTGGCACTCGAGGCAGACCAATTCCCGCCCGATGCAACTTTCACTTTACGGTTGTCTTTCGGAACCGTGCAGGGCTACGAGCAAGATGGAAAAACGATCCCGACATTTACGAATTTTGCGGGATTGTATCAGCGGGCCGATGAACACGAAAATCGCCCGCCATTCGCATTGCCAACCCGCTGGGTAAATAAGCGTACAGTAATCGACTCGAAAACCCCCTTTGACTTTGTGGCCACGACAGACATCGTCGGCGGCAATAGCGGCAGCCCAGTGATAAATCGGAACGGCGATTTTGTTGGCATCATCTTTGACGCAAACATTCAGTCATTGCCTTGGGATTATCTTTATTCGGATAAACAAGGACGGGCTGTCGCAGTTGATTCTCGAGCGATTCTTGAAGCGCTAAAACACGGCTACGACGTTCCGGCTCTGGTAAGCGAGTTAGCCGGGGGAACGCAGACTGCCGACAAGTAATTTCCCGCTCAGCTGATATCCGGAAGGGCGAGGCTCCCGAAAGAGCGAGCGGTTGAACAAGGCTCAGCTGCCTAAACCTCGCCAACTACAAGCTAGGTACACAAGCGCGCCGAGCCATGGTCTATCATGGGCCACGGCTCCGACTTCGCTCTCACTTTGTACCTAGATCACTAACAGCGCCGAAAAGCTACGTCGGACAAGTCGGCGCGTCTTTTGGCGTTGGTCGATGATAGGTTGAGTGCAGGCGATTTTCCCTTGACTACAGACTGGGTCTCTCAGGAGCCTCGCCCCGCCAATCGCCAATCACCAATCACCAATCACCAATCACCAATCACCAATCACACCTCCACACTTTCCCCGGGCTGCAGGATCGCAACCTTCGCTTTGCCTTCGGCGAGGCGGGCAAACTCTTTCGGGTCGCCAAATAGAGGCGGCCACGTGCCGTAGTGGATCGGGACGACGACCGTTGGATGGAGGAATTCGACCGCTTTGGCTGCGTCCTTTGGTCCCATAACGAAATGTTCGCCAATGGGCAGAAACGCGAGGTCGATCGCCGCATCGTCCCCGATCAATTTCATGTCCGAGAAAAGAGCAGTATCACCGGCGTGAAAAACGGTTTTGCCTTCTACCTGAATAATCACTCCGGCCGGTTCTCCAAGATAGATGGGACGCCCATTCTCATCCGTTACCGATGAGCTGTGGATCGCTTGGGTGAATTTGACGGCGCCGAAGGGATATTTGCACCAGCCACCGTGATTCTGGGGTGACGCCTTTGCGCCCTGGGTACCCAACCAACTTGCCAACTCAAAAGTCGAAATGATTGTGGCGCCCGTACGTTTGGCAATGGGCAACGCGTCCGCAATATGATCGCTGTGCCCGTGCGTCAGCACGATAAAATCCGGCTCCAAATCATCTGCTTTTGCACCCGCTTTAGGATTCCCCGTGAGGAACGGATCGATAAGAATCTTCGTTTTATCGGTCTCGAGATAAACCGTCGCGTGTCCAAGAAAGGTCGCTTTCATAAGAGGCTATAACGTTCGTACGTTGTAGTTTCTAGTGGGTTTCGGCTACGCCCATCGCCGGGAGGGATCGCGTCCTCGCGATCCGTTGTCGTCGAAGCCGAGGACGGTTCTAATCGCGGACGAAAATACATCGTTGGGTGCTGACACGTCCTCGCGGCGCGCGGGGACGCGCGCCCTCCCCGACTCGCACCCGCGTAGCGAGCCAGGAACACCTCGAGGCCATCACTTTGCCAGCCTAAAACTACTCTCCGTTCACGATCGCAATCGCGAAACCGTCGTATCCTTTGCTGCCCACAGTCTGAATGGCGGTCGCAGAAACTCCCTGTTCCTTTGCGAGCAGCTCAAAGAAACGACGCATACCCACTACGCTCGGATCTTTACTCCCAGGATCGGCGACAGCGCCTTTGCGGATCACGTTATCCGTTATGATCAGGGTACCCGGGCGCGACAGTTTAAGCGCCCAGACGAAATAATCAGCGGTGCTAACTTTATCGGCGTCGATAAAAATGAAATCGAACGGTGCGATCCCTTCAGTCGCCAAGCCCGGCAAAAGATCTAATCCCCGGCCCACCCGGAGCTCGACTCGGTCGGTTAGGCCAGCGCGTCGAAGATTAGCGCTCGCTACCTCGGCGTGTTCCGGGCTCGCTTCCAAAGTGATCAAACGCCCATCTTTAGGCAAAGCTCGAGCTAACCAAATGGTGCTATAGGCGCCTAGTGTACCGAGTTCTAAGATCTTGCGGGCTCCGATTAGCCGCGCGAACAGCCACAAAAGCTTCCCTTGGGTGGGCGTTACACTGATCGCCGGGAGCCCTGCAGCATCGCTATCCTTAAGAGCAGCTTCCAGCGCCGGATCGGAAGGGATCAGCAAATCCGTGAGGTATTCGTCTACCACCGTCCATTGATCTTCATAGTCCAGTTTCATTTGCTCGGTTCTCCAGGGGAAACGTGGTGAACGAACACTAAAGTTGTGGGCCCGGCAAATAAAAGCGGAGGCAACCATGAAGCGCTGCCTTCCCGCGGCCGCGCATGCGCGTCAACATAAGGGCGCAGGCGTTGGCCGGCCCCTGACCGGGAGGGCGCGCGTCCTCGCGCGCCGCAAAGACGTGCCAAGCTTACAGACCTATTCCGATCACTCGACTGACAAACACGCTCGGCTTCGGGAACAACGGATCGCGGGGACGCGATCCCCTCCCAGCGCTGGGTCCGGCACGTGCCACGCGGCCGCGGGAAGGCATCGCTCCACTACTGCAGCAGACTGGCGATTTCCTCGACGGAAAGGCCGGTCATCATCGGTTCTTCGCTCTCCACGGTTGCATCGATGATTTCGCGTTTTTTCTTTTGCAGATCCAAGATCTTTTCTTCGACCGTGCCGCGAGTGATCAGCTTGTATGAAGTGACAACCTGGGTCTGGCCAATGCGGTGCGCGCGATCGGTAGCTTGATCTTCGACCGCGGGGTTCCACCAGGGATCAACATGCAGGACCGTGTCGGCAGCCGACAGATTCAGACCGACGCCGCCGGCTTTCAAACTGATCAAGAAAACCGGTATTTCTGCACCCGATTGGAACTGGTCAACCACAGCGGCACGATTCTTAGTTTCGCCATCCAGATAACAATAGTTAATCCCATCGTTTTTTAGTTCCTCTTCGATCCGGCGCAGCATGCTGACAAACTGGCTGAAAACGAGCATGCGGTGGCCACCGTCCATTGCCTCTTCCATGAGCTCCATCAGTAAATCTAATTTCCCCGACCGGGTTTCCGGCGTTTGACCCAATAAGCGGAGATCGCCGCAAACCTGCCGCAAACGAAGTAACACGGTGAGCATAGCAACCCGAGCGGCGCCGCTTTTCTTCTCACTGGCGAGTGTCTCGACTTTCTGACGGCCCTCTCGTTGCAGCTTGGCGTAGAGTTCCCGTTGTTCAGCGGTGAGATCACAAAAAGCGACTTGCTCGATCTTGGCGGGGAGGTCGCGCGCCACTTCTTGTTTCAGCCGGCGCAACATGACCGGCCGGAGCCTTTTGGCCAATCGTTCACGCTCCGGCTGCGAACCACGGGTAATTGGCAGCTCATAACGTTCCCTGAATTCGTCCCGGTCCCCTAGATAACCGGGCAACGCGAAATTCATGATCGACCAAAGATCGCGTACTGAATTTTCCACCGGAGTGCCAGTCAGCACGAACCGGTGATTTGCTCGGAGCGCCATGGCCGCTTGCGCGTTTTGAGTGTCCGGATTTTTGATATGGGTCGCTTCATCTAATACCACTGCCCCAAAATGAAAGTCGCGGTATAGGCCAGAATCTCTCCGCAGCAACGGATAGCTGGTTAGCACAAGATTATGCTGGGAAAGTTCGTTGAAGCGGGCGTGCCGATCACCCCCCTCCAGTGTCAGCAGCTTCAATTCAGGAACGAACCGAGCCGCTTCCCGGCGCCAGTTAAATAGCAAGGAAGCCGGGCACACAATCAACGAAGTACCCGCGACGGTTCTGAGAAACGCGAGCATTTGCACGGTTTTTCCTAAGCCCATTTCATCCGCCAAAATTCCGCCCAACCGGTTCTCAGCCAGAAAATGAAGCCAATAAACGCCTTCTTTCTGGTAAGGGCGAAGCACGGTCTCAAGCGAACCGAGTGGCTGCGTTTGCAGCGGCTTTAACTGTTGCTGCGATTCGGTCCACTGACGCCACTCCGTCGTCGCGCCAATTGTCGCCCCAAGATCTCGGGCCGCACCGTCGATGAACCCTGCTTGCGCACGCGAGATGCGGTACCGGCCCGGTTGAAACTGAGTCGGATAGCAGTCCTGGATAATATTGCGGAACTCCTCCAATTTGCCGGGGTCAAATACCGCCAGCGTACCATCCCGGAGCTTGGTAAATCCTTGCCCGACCTGCAGTAACCGTTGGATATCACCGCCCGAAAAACGGTCGCCGCGTTCAGACTCAAGGCTATACGACAGTTCAAACCAATCTTCTCCGGAGCTGACTACATCCAGTTTCGGCGTAATCCGCTCTAAACGCTGGGTCACATTTTGGAACCGCGAACCGATCGAGACTTTCCATTTTTTCTGTAGTTCAGGAAGAACGACTGCGAAAAACCGCAGGATCGGATTTTGTCCCTGTAATACGAAGTCGCCCATGGTGCTGGGTCCTTGAAAGCCGGCCTCACGCAAGGTCCCGGCCGCGTTTTGTTCGAACCCGATATTCCTTGAATACGTTTTTGAATCGAATTCGTAGACAAAGGTCTCGGTTGCCGGTGTCGCTCCGAAAGTCACCATGCGCTTGCCGTACAGGAATTGAAGTTTGGCGGTGAGATGATTGAGCGAACCCTCGAACGTGCCAAAGATCTCAGGCTTACCCGGCTCGGAAACCTTAATATCAACGTGGCCTTCGATTTCAAAAAAGGCTGCCAAGGACGGCAGTTCTCGGAGGATAAAGCCTTCGCTTTGATCCGCCGCCAGAATCACCGGTTCCAACAGCACTTGGAAATAGGCGCTGGATAGTCCTGGAGCCACCGGGCGAAACTGATTCTCCGCCCATTGCCATACACTGCTAATGCCCACCAGAAGAGCTCGCGACGGGTTCGCGAGGCCGACTTCAGTGCTGAGTTTCAGACGGCGATCGGCTAGCTCCTCAACTTTAAGCCGAGGTTTAATTTCGTCATCGCGGACCGATACCGATGTGGTTCGCCCAAGCGTCAGTCTCGGGTGTTGAACCAGGAGCCCCAACACTTCCAGAAATTGGTTCCGCGAAAGTGTCAGCATACCTGGCAGCCGTCCATCGGCATAGTTCCGCAAGCCTTCCAAGGCGCGGAAATCCATCTCAGCGCAAGAATAAGAACGCTCGTTAGAAAGCGCGCTCGCTAACACCCTCTTCCCTCCAGTCTCAACTTCGCACCCGATCATCACCTGGTTCCGGTCCCAGCCGTTGAGGAAGGTGGGCGGCAAGATGAAATACGCTTCAATCCGGTTTTCGGTTCCGTCCAACTTTAGAACCGGCTTCACTTCGCGTGGTGGAGCCGGCGTTTGAGCTGGCGCTGCGACCGCTGGTTTGGGCCGGATGAAAGCAAGACCGACGGCTAGAGAATGCGCACAGATTGTCCCCCAGTCTCGCGACTCGCGGCAAGAACAGAGGTTTTCGATATCAGTCTTCGTCCGGATCTTAAGGCCCGCCCGATACTCAGTCGTTCCTTCACGCACCAAACCCCGAAGCACGGGCGAATTGTAGGCTGCGCTCACCACTCTCCCCATCTCAAGCAGCGCCCGAGCGTGTTTCATCGCTTGCCACCCTCCGGTATCCATCAAGAAACGCTCGGTGATTTCGATCCGATCCATATGTGTCTAAGGTCAACAGCAATTGGTAGGGCGAGGCTCCGGAAAGAGCACACGACCGTCGCAGGGGCGAAAGATGTCTCGTCGCTATAGAGGATGCAACACCGGAACGCTGCCGAGCCGGGGCGACTCGAAAGATTCTCCTTTGCTTGTTACCTCCCTGGAACCAAACTAGCTGTTCGATGAAACTCTTCGCGGTTGCCAACCAGAAAGGGGGCGTGGGTAAGACAACCACGGCAGTGAACCTTTCGGCCTGCTTAGCGGAGAAAGGCAAGCGCGTATTACTGATCGACTTGGATCCTCAGGCTAACGCCACCAGCGCGATCGGCTTCGAGAATGGTGTTGGCAATAGCATTTATCCTGCGCTCATCGGTTATGCCAAGGTCGAAGACAAGATTGCCATAACCCGGTACAAGGGGCTTTCTCTGGTCCCCGGAGACCTCGATTTAGCAGGAGCAGAAGTCGAGGTTGCTCGTCTGGAAGATCATCTTACCCGCCTGAGAGTGGCGACCCGGTCGATGCTATCCCAAAGCGCATTCGATTATGCTTTTCTGGATTGTCCCCCATCCTTGGGCATTCTCATGACCAATGCTTTGGCAGCAGCCGATCAACTGATCATTCCTTTGCAATGCGAATATTTTGCCTTGGAAGGTCTCTCCAAGATTGTTCACGTCATCGAACAGATCCGGGCGGTGAATCCGTCGCTTACGATTGCCGGGATCGTGATGACCATGTTCGACGGCCGCACCAATCTGAGCCAACAAGTCGTCGACGAAGTACGGAATCACTTCAAGAAACTGGTTTTTCAAACGATTATCCCGCGTTCGGTTCGACTGGGTGAAGCGCCAAGCTTCGGTAAACCCATCATCGAATATGACCCAAATGGAATTGGGGCCATCTCCTATCGAGCGCTGGCGATAGAGTTTCTAAATCGTGACCTTGGTAACGAATCGTTCACGCAAGCGCCCGGTATCGCCGCGATGTGATAGGCGAAACAGGCGAAACTCGCCTGAGGCTCGTTCGCATGACAGATAACAAATCACAAATGACAGATCGGCTTCAGGTCGCCGGTTTGACGCAATATTTGTCATTTGTCATCTGTCATCTGTCGTTTGTCATGGGAGCGAGCCTCAGGCGAGCTCCGCTGCTTTCGCGGCTAAAAAAAGTTGAGCATTTTGGTGGAAAAATGATTGCCCTACTAAATAAGTAGGGTATTATGCGCCCAATGAAAGCGTTCCCCCACGATTCTTCCACGGCCCTCGTTGCCCAAAGCCGGGACAATGCTTTTCGGCTGACGGTTGCTGGTCTCGCTAGCCGCACCCATCAATTTAACCTGCAAGACCTTCGTTTGAATTTCAGCGAACGATCTTTTGGCGGCCGGCAAGGTGACCGTTTTTCAGCGACCGAAGAATCGTGGCAAGGCTGCTCCCTAAACGAGCTGATCGAGTTCGTTGGCGTATCCGGCCAAGCTCATTATATCGAGTTCGTTTGTTCGCAGTCCGTTCCGGATAGAGCTTTTTCGGTCCCGATCGCAGATCTTGAGCACCAAGAGATCGGGCTGGTGTGGGAGCGGGACGGAGCATCTCTTTCAGCGGAGGACGGTGGGCCTCTGTTGGCGTTAATACCTGGATTGGACGGGTATCAACCATTGCCGGGCGTGTCTCGGATCAATCTGGTGATCATTCCGTGTTCAGCTTATCGAGGTGGGTTCGATCCGGTGTTAGCAGCATGACGTTGGGGAATCCTGGAGCGGCCTTGAGAGCGAGGCCGCTCCAGGTCAGGGAAAGAGGTTTTGGTAGGGCGAGGCTCCGGAATAGCCGGGAAGTGCTCGCAGCGCGCGATCCATTTCGTTGGTGTATCGGACGCGACACCTGAAAGCTGCCGAGCCGTGGGTGGCGCCACCCACGGCTCGGCAGCTCTTAGGCTTTGCGTCCCATGAACCACTGAAACGCCATTTCGCCTTGCGAATCTGTTTCGGTCATTCCGGAGCCTCGCCCTACCGGCTATACCTCTCGCATTGCAACTCTCTCAGCTGCGGTTAACCTGCAACGCATATGTTGTCTCGCAGTGCCGCCGTGGTTCTTTCGTGTTCTCTTCTTTTTCTTTCGAACGCCCACGCTAGCGATTTTCGAGGTGCTTGGGTCGCTTCTGTCTACAACCTCAACTTTCCCAGCCGGCCTGGCCTTTCAGCCGAGGAACAGGAACGGCAAATAGCCAGCATCGTTGAAACCGCGAAAAAAGCGGGCCTGAACGCGTTGATGATCCAAGTGCGGCCGGAAGGAGACGCGCTCTATCGTTCTGAGCTGGAGCCATGGAGCCGCTATTTGACCGGGGTTCAAGGCCAGTCTCCGGGCTACGATCCTTTGCAGGTTTTTCTGCAGGAAGGATCCCGCTATGGCATTGCGATTCATGCCTGGATCAATCCCTATCGGGCGGCCACTAATTCCAATCTACCGCGAGCCTCAGCCCATGAAGCGTACACTTTGAGCGGCGCCGTACGTCGAGTTGGTTCTTCACTCTGGCTCGACCCGGGTGATCCGGCCGTGCGCAAGCATGTGGCCGCCGTGGTCAGAGACTTGCTCGAACGTTATGCCGTCGCCGGCGTTATCCTGGATGATTATTTTTATCCGTATCCGTCGCGAGCAAATCCGCGGGGGTATTTTCCTGATAGCAACACTTTCGCAAGGTATCGGTCCGAAGGTGGCACGCTGAGTCTGGACGATTGGCGTCGGCATAACGTCGATCTCCTGATTAGCGAACTCCATGAAACGGTAAAAGCCGTCCGGCCACACGCTTTGTTTGGAGTCAGCCCCTTTGGGATCTATACCCGGGGAGAACCTGCCTCGGTCCATGCGGAATTGGATCAATATCGCGATCTTTACGCCGATCCGGTGAAATGGATACGTGAAGGTTGGGTCGATTACCTCTCACCACAGCTTTATTGGCAAGACGCGGGCCCGCAAAGTTATTCGGCTTTACTGGCTTGGTGGCGCAGTCCCGCAGTGAATCCCCAGGGAGTTCCGATTTATCCTAGCATTACGCTGGACAAGCTCAGCAGTTGGCCCGCGAGTGAGATCGCACATCAACTTACCGTGGAGCGGACCATCAAACCCCGAGGTGACGGAGGCTTCATCATTTGGAATATGGGACCTCTAATGAGCAACCGAAAAGGCGTCGCCGGTGTGATCGAGCGAGGCGCAGGGACCGAAGTAGCCGTTGGACGGTAGGTACGCGTTTGGCGTTCGGCGTTTGGCGTGAGCAACTGTGGGCGTAGCCCAACGATGGCACAGGATGCCGCGAATCCGCTCCGCGACCGAATGGGACTTATAGGACCTATGGGACCTATGGGTCGTATCTCATTAGTCCCAGTAGTCCCATGGGTCCCATCCGTTCGAATCGCCCAACGCTCGCCCCCCGCGCCGAACGCCGAACGCCGAACGCCAAACGCCAAACGGCTAACGTCTAACGCGAACGGTTTACCGACCGGTAATCTGTGCTTATCGTAGTTTTATTACGCTATGGACTTCGTATCTCTAGGAAACACTGGATTAAAAGTATCGCGGATCTGTCTGGGGTGCATGAGTTATGGCACCTCGAAATGGAGGGACTGGGTTCTCGATGAAGATGCCTCTTTCCCTTTCTACGGACAGGCGCTGGATGCCGGCATTAATTTTTTCGATACGGCCGACATCTATTCTAACGGCGTCAGCGAAGAAGTAACCGGCCGAGCACTAAAGAAGTTTGGAGTGCATCGCGAGGAAGTGGTGATCGCAACCAAGGTGTACAGTCCCATGGGAGAGACCCCTAACGAACGGGGCACTTCCAAAAAACACATTCGTCATGCCATCGACGCCAGTCTGCGACGGCTCGGGGTCGATTATGTGGATCTTTATCAGATTCATCGTAACGACCGTACCACCCCAATCGAAGAGACCCTCGAAGCTCTCACTGACGTGGTTCAGCAAGGAAAGGCGTTATACGTCGGCGCATCCAGCATGTACGCCTGGGAATTCGCCAAATACTTGTACGCAGCCGATACCCACGGCTATGCCCGGTTCGTTACGATGCAAAACCACTACAATCTGATTTACCGCGAAGAGGAACGGGAGATGATTCCGCTCTGCCGAGAGGAAAAAGTCGGCCTCATCCCATGGAGTCCGTTAGCACGTGGCTTTTTGACTGGGACTCGTAGTCGCGGGGATAAAGGAGACACCACCAGAGCCAAGAGCGATGATTTCGCCCATCGGATGTACTATCAGGAAAGCGATTATGTAGTGGTCGATCGGCTCGCCGAACTGGCCAAGAAACATGGGATTCCGAACGCACAAATCGCTTTGGCTTGGATGTTACATAAACCAGGCGTCACCTCACCCATTATCGGAGCGACAAAACCGCATCACATCGAGGACGCAGTCAAAGCATCGGAACTCAAGCTCAGTGACGAGGAAATCAAATACCTCGAGGAACCTTACCAGCCGCATCCAGTGCTAGGGTTTGCATAAAAAGAGGGCGAAGCGCAGCCATATTTGGTGGGGCGAGGCTCCCTCATGCTGAAAGAGCCTCGCAAAGCGGTTGATCCTCAATCATCGCCGGTCCTCAACTCCGAAAAACTGCCGAGCCGCTGGCCCAGCACATACATCACCCACCGCTTACCAGGAACGTCCCACAAATCTTGATAAGACTAGGCGGCATTAACCCGTTCGAATCGCGCAACACCGCGACTCGGCAAGCGTTCCAGTCTAACAGAACCGTAGGGCCTGTCCCGGACTGAACCCTTCGCGGAAGAGTTGGGTTCTACGGGAGCCGCGCCTACCAAGTTCTTCACACCGTTACCACGATCTTGCCGATCTGGTCGTTGGACTCCATATAACGGTGTGCTTCTACGATCTCTTCCAGCTTGAAGGTTTTTGCGATGATCGGTTTAAGCGCACCAGCGGTTAACCCTTCGATGACAAATTTTCTGGCCCGAGCAGAACGCTCCGGGTCCTTGTGAATCTCGAAAATAGTGTAGCCGCGAATGCTGAGGCCTTTCCGAAGCCCTCCAAACAACGGATACGGGGTTGGTCGAGGATCCAACGCGCCGTATTCCATAATCGTTGCTTGGTAACCAGCCGCTTCCGCCAGCGTTTCCAGGCCTGGGCCGGCGATCGGATCAAAGGCGAGAGCGAATCCCTTTCCGCCGGTAATTTCTTCAACCCGGCCGACGAGATCTTCGCTTCCCGTGTTGATCACAAAATCGGCTCCTGCATCCAACAGCCCCTCTGCTTTCGCTTTGTTTCGAGTTGTGGCGATCGAGGTTGCGCCCACGAGTTTCGCGATCTGAATCGCGGCCAAGCCGACGCTGCTGGCGGCAGCCGTGATCAAGAAATGTTGCCCTTTCTTCAAACCGCCAAACTCGACGACGCCATAGGCGGTTAGGTACTGCATCCAGATCGAGGTGCCTTCGACCGCCGACAGACGCTGGGGATAAGGCGCAAGCGCGTAGGCCGGCAAAACCGCGTATTCGCCGTAAGTACCGTATTCGTTCATATGGAAGGCAGGGATCGAACTGACGCGGTCACCCGGTTTCAGGTCAGTCACTCCCGGTCCAACGGACTCGATGATCCCCGACGCTTCATACCCGATTAGCGCCGGCAAAACCGGTTGATCAATGTATTTGCCGGTGCGGAACATCACCTCAGCGCGATTTAGGCCGATTGCCTCGACCTTCAGCAAAGCTTCGCCTTCTCCGGGCTGCGGCTTTGGTAACTCTTCCAGTTTCAATACGCTAGCATCGCCGACCTCATGAAAACGAACGATCTTTGGCATATAAAAATTTTGTTGTTAGCTGTGTCCCTCAGGATAGAGCGTGGAGAGAGAGGTGCAAATGCGGGTGGCTGTGGTTTCTCGGATCGGGGAGGGCGCGCTGCCCCGCGCGCCGCGACGACGTTCCACCACCCAGCGGCGTATTTTCTTCCAGGATCAGAACACGTCCCCGGTTTCGGTCACCACTTCGTTCTTGGGTTGAGTGCAAGGCCCATCGCCCGGGAGGGATCGCGTCCTCGCGATCAGTTGTTACCGAAGCCGAGGACGTGTTGTGACCGCGGAAGAAAATACGCCGCCGGGTGGTGGCACGTTCTCGCGGCGCGCGGGGATCCGACGTCGCCCCGTTGGCAGAAAAATCGATCGCATGCCTTAGGCTATGTCGGACAGGCAGCGCGCCCTCCCCGAATCCCCTCTACCGTACTACGGTGAACGCGATTCCCTGCACGGTGGCGCGCCGGCGCCGGTTCAAGATGGTTACCGACGGAACTTCGCCAAATAGACGCCGATACGCGGCCGAGAACCGGCCAAAGTGATAAAAACCCCAACGTGTAGCCACCCCAGTCACGCTCACGTTTCGGACGTCCGCCCGAAGAAGCTCGAAGCGTGCGGCATTCAACCGGGCTAGCTGCGACCAAGTTCGGGGCGATACCCCGTACGCCTCTTTGAAGAGCATCTCGATACTGCGCTCGCTCATGTGAGTGGCGTGACATAGCGCCCGGCTACTGAACGGCCGATCCATGTGTTCTCTCAGATATTCTTCCGCGCGCCGCATCGCTCCATAACGATACCCGGCAAAACTGGTCAGACTTCGCCCAGGTGCATCGCCAGTACTGGCGATTGCTCGAACAAATTCGTTTACAACCTCTTCGCACAAGCTGTTCGCACCAGGGCCCGCCAAGGTTTCCGGATTGCTAAGGTCGCTTAAGGCCAGTTCGATGGCGGATGAAACGCCCCGGGCTTCATCACGGACCCGAAAGTTGGTGGTTCCCTTCTCCGGCAGCTCCAAAGGCTGGCCGGTCAGAAGCATGGCAATATCTTGAAGTTCTTTTCGATCGGTGAGAACGACTTGCCAGCTTGTGTGCGGCGCATTGCGGAACTGGAGCTCGGTCCCTTCCGCGAAACACATGATCTCCCCTCTTCCTATATTGAATCCATTGCACCAAGCCGGCCTTTCAATGCGAGGGGTGAATCCGAGACAGATCTGATCGACAGAAAATTGTCCGTTCACAGCAAACGCGGGGTCATAGTCACCACAATCGACTGACGAGTTACCGAAGACGATGCGCCGGTGGCGAACATCGAAGCTGCCGCCTTCTAGTAACCGATGATCGAAGCGGCCATCACGAATCACTTCTAATAGGGTTTCCGGATCGAAGGTCTCGATCCGCCTATCCACAAAGCCACATTGCTCGGTACGTAGCATGCAGTCGCTCCGAAAGAAGAATCCCAAGAAACAAACCCCAAAGAGCCGCGAAGCAACTTCCAGATGAGCGCAATTTGTTCTAAGGTCAAGCTCAATCCGTGGTCAAACTGTGTTTTCCACCGATGCCAAGCGTTCTTCGGACAGAGACAACGGCTTCACCACTTGACGAATTGCTTTAAACAGGTCTTGGGGCGTAAACGGTTTCGGCAAATACGTTACCCCAGATTGTTCCAGCTCCTGTTCCAGACCCGAATCGCGCACACCCGTAATCACGACTATCCCGGTGCGCCAGTCATGGATGTCCTCAAAAGCCCTTATCTGGCGCAGAAGAGAAAACCCGTCTTGCGCTGGCATGATGAGGTCAAGCAAGACGGCATGAGGGCGCACTTGCCCTATGGCTTGCATGCCCTCAGCCGCATCCTCGCAAAGTGTTACCGACGCCCCGAAATGGGTTACGCAGCGTCCGACAACCGTTCGAATCATCGGATCATCATCCACAACTACAATCTTCAGAGATGCTAAACTGCCGGGTAACATACCAATAGGGCGGTCACGCTTACCCGAAGCATTTCGCTCAACGGCAGAGAATTGCTCTTGGGGGTCGTCGCCAAGAAGTAGTGCACCTTGGCCATTTCCGGCAATCCACTTTCCGAAATTCTACTGGAGTTTCCGCTTTACCGACGGGTCAGGCTACCGCCTCGCGCCACACTTGGTTCAGTAACGATCTGAGCCGAACCGCTTCTTCCCAACTGTTTGGCAGCTGTTCAAAGTTGTATCCTCCCTTAACCGGTCCCATCTCCGGCACCGCTATCATTGTTCGATCCTCACCCTTGTCCGAGCCCAACCAGGCAGCCATCGTTGCCCGAACAAAAGGTAGCCATTCCATCAGTTCTTTGGTCAAACTCCCGTCCCCACGAGTTACCGGCACCTGACAATGATGCCCGTTGAATGGCCGAAAATGAAATTGCGTTGATCTGCGGATCAAATCCGGCCGGACCAGAAGACGTTCGATGTAACTCTCCGGACTCAAATGTTTCACCACCGACAGATGAGAAAAATCCCAGGTCATCGGCAGCAGTCTCCCAGTTTTCCGGAAATAACCGTCGGCCAAGGCATAAGTTTTTTCCGGGGTCTCGGTGCAGGTATCCCGGTGCACCTCAACGGCGGGTTCTATCTCGCCGATCCGGTCGGCTTTTTCCATCAACTGGAGGGTTAGACGCAAAGCCTCGTCTGCTGCAGTATCATGGTCGGCAAGCTGGACATTGATATGCCGTGCACCGGCATCCTTTTGACTTTTTAGTAAGTCCGAAAACTTAGTCTCATCGCCCGACGCAAAATAGCCGACAACTAGTAGCTGCCGCTTTTCCGCCTCTTGCGCATGCTTCGGTCCGAGCTGAGCCGTGAAACCATCGAAGCCGGCAGCTTTAACGGCATCGAGTCGCTCTTCCAACGACCAAGGCTTGGCCGCCGACGGATAATCGGTCAGCGACCACAAGTTGGCCACGTGATGGAGTTTCGGGGGCATCGTTTTTGGGTTCATCCGATTTTTTTAAGGATAGTCAAGGGGGCAGAGGCAGGAGCTAGGAGGGGGCATGCGCTGGGCTTTGCGAACGGATAGGACCTATAGGACTGATGGGACTTATAGGGTCCGAATCATATAAGTCCTATTTTGTCGCAGGGCCCACCGCGGTCACACATCGCCCACCGCCATACGCCGGAACGCTCACCCCACCCCAACGCGCAACAAAAAGGTTGCGCATCCCCAAATCCCGCTTACCCTAAAAAGCAACTAAATAGTTGCATATGTCTAACCGCATCGAAAAACAAATCGAACTCAACGCCCCGATTTCCAGGGTTTGGCGGGCGCTGACTGACTACCGTGAATTTGGGGAATGGTTTCAGGTTAAATTGGAAGGGCCGTTCGTACCGGGCAAGACCTCTCGTGGCCATATCACTTATCCCGGCTATGAACATCTAAAATGGGAAGCCGTCGTACAAAAACTGGAACCTGAACGGCTTTTCTCGTTCACCTGGCATCCGTACGCTGTCGACCCTGACGCCGATTACTCCAAGGAGCCGTCAACCTTGGTCGAGTTCAGACTCGAGCCAAAAGATAACGGCACCGTGTTATATCTGACAGAATCCGGATTTGACGCGCTACCTAAGGACCGCCAATTCGAAGCCTTCAGGATGAACGAAGACGGTTGGACGGAGCAGATGAGCAATATCGAGAGTCATCTGAAGCAAAGGCCCTAAGACGCCGCTAACTATGAGTCGAAACATTAACCGCCGGGGCGGGCTTAAGATCCGAGCAGCAGCTTTTGCGGCATTAGGTGCGGAAGCCCGGTTGGTTTTGATTGAAAAACTGTCGACCGGAGCGCCACAGTCCATCTCTCGGCTTGCCGACGGATCGACACTGACCCGGCAGGCTATCACGAAACATCTTCGGGTGCTGGAAGAGGCTGGCGTGGTTAAGAGTATTCGCGTCGGACGGGAAAGTCTCTTCGAGTTCAGGTCAGAACCGCTGAAGGAGCTTCAGTCTTATTTGGAGTGCGTCTCGAAACAATGGGACGATGTCCTGGCAAGACTAAAACGATTCGTGGAAAGCTAAGCGTGCACAAGCCGCCCAGCGCCTGGAGGGGAGCCGCTTTGGCACGCGCCGGGCCGACCTTCCAAGTTCGCCTCAATATGATCCCGGCCTATGCGCAGAAAAGCAGGCGGCTCCCGGGAACTGACCCAGCGCCTGGGCAGCTCTATCGCTGGTGTCCACGCCCCCTACCACGGATTGAACCACAGCCTAATGCAACATCCTGGGTTATTCGCGGGAGCCGCCTGTTGCCACATCTCTCAGCCGGATTGTGCCCCGAAACGAAATGTCACGAGCTCGCGGGATACAGGCCAAAGCGGCTCCCCTCCAAGCTATTCGCGAAGCGCTGGTAATCCCCAACGCAGCTTGAGCTCCTCATATTCGCTAATAGGGAGCTGCACGATCAGCGGCCCCTTCTTTGGGTCGAGCCAGCGCAATAGACGAAATAGATGGTCATAATCGGTAGCAGTGCATCCGGTGGTACCCGGATAACGCGGGTCCCATACATGAAGGAAGATGCAGGATCCAAATCCAGGAATCGCCGTGGGATTGTGCTCGATCACTACGCCGAGGCGGTAACGCCCTCCGACCTGAAGCATCGATTCTGAACTCGTCCAATCCGGATGCTGAATTTTGGATCGATCCACGATCTGATTGTAGAATTTTGATTTTGGATCATCGACCGCTTCTGTGGATGCAGTGACCACGCGATAGGGTAACCGGAGAAATCGCACTTGCTCCGGAGTAGCGATCCCGAACACGGGGCCGAACCGAAAGACCCCCGCCGGTGCTTTCAAATCCCCTTCCCGCTTTTGCGGTCCACCTGGTTCACCGTGGCCATGGAGACCGACGCCCCAAGCCAATCCATGCTGGCCGATTACCGCAGGGAAAGGCCGGCCATAAGGCCGCCAACGGTAGCCATCGCCAGTACTCCGCTCGTACAGCCGAATAGTAGCGTTTACGTCATCCCAACTCTTCGTCGTAACCGTTACCAGTTGCTCACAGGAAGCCAGTTCCCGGATAGCCTCCCTTAAATTTGGCGGTGAACCGGTGGCACTCCAGGGACACAACCAGAGCAAGCCCAAGATCCAACCGCAGATGGACGCAGATTTACGCAGATAGTATCGTCTTTGGTTACAGCTCATTCATCAGCTGCCCGCTGCAGATTTATATAGGGCTTTATTTCTTTTGGGGGAAATTCCGTAAGCAAGCTTGCCGAAGTTCGATGTCGGCAAGCCTCTTGCATCGTGCTTTAAGATATTTCCATGGATTTCGTAGCCCTTGGCAACAGTGGACTCAAAGTCTCTCGGCTCTGCTTAGGCTGTATGAGTTACGGCAGTTCAAAAGCGCGGCCCTGGATTCTTGATGAAGAAGCTGCCTTCCCCTTTTACCGTCAAGCAATCGATGCCGGCATCAACTTCTTTGACACCGCCGACTTATATTCCCAGGGCAAGAGTGAAGAGGTCCTCGGTCAGGCGTTGAAAAAGTTCGGCATACGCCGGGAAGAGGTCGTCATTGCGACGAAAGTGTTTTATCCAACGGGTACGACTCCCAACGAGCAAGGTACCTCCAAGAAACACGTCCGGCATGCGATCGACGCCAGCCTGAAACGTCTTGGTGTCGATTACGTCGATCTTTATCAAATCCATCGCTACGACCCATCAACCCCGATGGAAGAAACATTGGAAGGGCTCTCCGATGTGATTAAGCGGGGAAAAGCATTATACATCGGCGCCTCCAGCATGTACGCCTGGGAATTCGCCAAATTTCTATCTGCGGCTGACGCTAACAGTCTCCCCCGATTTATCTCGATGCAAAATCATTACAACCTGGTTTACCGCGAAGAGGAACGGGAAATGATTCCGCTTTGCCGGGAAGAGAAAATCGGGGTTATCCCGTGGAGCCCATTAGCTCGCGGTTTCCTCGCCGGAAACCGCCCGCGTTCTGAAGAAGCCAAACCTGGCGAAGGTGAAACCACACGGGGAAAAACTGACGCCACAGCACAGCGCTTCTATTACCAGGAAAGCCACTATCAGGTAGTCGATCGAGTCACGGATCTAGCCAAGAGACGGAGTGTTAGCAATGCCCAGGTTGCGTTGGCTTGGATGCTGCATAAGCCGGGCATCACTTCTCCTATTATCGGAGCCACTAAACGGCACCATCTGGAAGAAGCAGTCAAAGCACTCGACGTCCACCTAAGCGAAGACGAGATCAACTATTTGGAGGCCCCCTATCAACCGCATCCGGTGCTGGGAATGTAAAGGAATCCCTACCCCAGCGCGATCCACCCCGAGACCGGAGGGGCGTTGCATTCCGCGCTGTAGTTCTATCGCTCGTCGGCACCTACTAAACATATCAGCCTCCACGCTCGGATAGACGCGACGCCCCGGGAAAGCATCACCACGACAGACGGACCATTTCTCCCTGGAACGGCCAATCATCCGGATGATCAACCAAGCCATGGCGTACCGGGTTCCACCGAACATAAATCCATTTGGACTCATAGGCGGCTGAACCAAGAAGTTGTCGGTCCAAAAACTTCGTTGCCAGATTGGCCGGTCCGCGTATCGCAACCACCGTCGAGTCACATAGCCTTTCCATTTGGCGACCCAATCGGGCAAAGAAACAAAGGAACTATCGTTTTCTCCGACAAACAGATGAATATGCTCCGGCATGATAACGTAGCGACCAACCGGATAGTCATCATGAAAATGCCAGGCGTCTCGTAAGAGAGAGTGCATTTCGTCGCAGGCGAGGATTTGTTTTCGGTTCTTCGTGCAGATTGTTAGGAGCAAGATGATCGCTTCGCGTTCCAGCGAAAGAAGATGAGGAGGGTGCTGTCTCGGGCGAGATATCATAACTCCATATTATCAGGTTATGATAGTCTGACACTGTTTTTTCAGGTGCAAAAGATGGCGAACGTATCTCCTCCATCAACGCTTGGCGGGGTGGTTACCAGGGCGTCGCGTCTATCCAAACGTGCGAGCAGCAACGTTTACGGGCGTCGATAAACGTCAGAACTACAACGCGAAATGCAACGCCCCTCCGATTGGGTATGACAGCGCGCTCGTCGCTAATTCACCGCTCGATGTTTTGCCCGGTGCAAACTTCTCATTAATCAGCTTTCATCTAAATTTCCCCAAGGCGAATACAAGCCGCAAACCGGTCCCCCTCTTTCTTGGCTAATTCCGGAACTTTGAGCTTACACGCCTCGATCGCGAAAGGACAACGCGGATGGAAACTGCAACCAGCCGGAGGATTCAACGGAGAAGGCGGGTCGCCCTGCAAAATAATGCGCTGACGATGCCGCTCTAGTTGCGGGTTTGGAATTGGAACGGCGCTAACCAATGCCCGCGTATACGGATGCAACGGGCGATCGACCACTTCACTGGCGGGCCCGACCTCAACCAGCTTACCCAGGTACATCACGGCGATCCGGTCAGAGATATATTTCACCACCGAAATGTCATGGGAGATGAAGATCATGGTGAGCTCCATCTCACGGCATAGTTTCAAGATCAGATTCAAAATCTGGGATTGAATCGATACGTCGAGGGCTGACACCGGCTCGTCTGCAATCACCAGTTTCGGTTTTGGAGCTAAGGCGCGAGCGATGGCGATTCGTTGGCGTTGGCCTCCGGAGAACTCGTGCGGATATCGAAGCATTTGATTTCCCGGTAAGCCGACCATTCCCATCAGCTCAGTCACCTTCGCTACCATCTCTTTGCGCCGATATTTGTTTCGCGTCCGGATCGCCTCCGACAAAGTATCGAATACTGTCATCCGAGGATTGAGAGACGCGTAAGGATCCTGAAAGATCATTTGAAAATCGACCCTGGCGGCGCGAACAGCGCGGAAACTGAGGTGGGAGAGGCTCTTACCCTCTAGAAACACTTCGCCGTCGGTGCTGCGGAGAAGTTGCATAATCGTCCGTGCGAGCGTGGACTTGCCGCATCCGGATTCGCCAACCAATCCGAGAATTTCACCTTTTCGCAGCATGACGGTGACTCCGTCCACCGCTTTGACCGATCCGATTCGCCGCCGGGCAACGAGTCCCCGATAGATCGGAAAGTGAGTCTTCAGGTCTTGGAGATACAGGAACACCATTATACGGCGGCTAGAACAGGCTTTAATCGCAGGTCGGTAACCTCGCCTCGGAGCACGCGAGAACATGAAGTGCTGTGACCCGGGGTCGGCTCTTCGAGAATAGTCGCAGTGTTCCGGCAAAGATCGGCTGCAAAGGGACAACGCGGAGCAAACGCACATCCGGGCAGAACCCGGCTGAGATCTGGCGGAGCGCCCGGTATAGTAAATAGTGTTTCGCCTTTACGGTGCAGAGCCGGGATCGATTGTTGCAGAGCCGCGTTATAAGGGTGTAAAGGCATCCCAAAAATATCCTCAGTAAATCCCGATTCGGCCACTCGCCCGGCATACATAACATTTACTCGACGACAGAACGAGGCCACCACCCCGAGATCATGAGTAACGAAGATTACTGCTGTTCCCAGGTCTTTCTGCCGTAGCCGGATCAGCTCAAGAATTTGCGCCTGAACCGTCACATCGAGCGCTGTCGTAGGCTCGTCTGCAATTAGAATTTCGGGGCGGTTAATCAGGGCCATGGCGATCATGACCCGCTGCCGCATTCCTCCAGAGAATTGATGCGGATAAAGATGAACTCTTCTGGCCGCGTCCTGAATCCCAACCTCTTCCAAACTGGTAATTGCCTTCTTCAATGCCTGCCGCCGGCTGATCTTTTCATGAACTAACAGCGGTTCCATCAGCTGATCGGACACCCGAAGATAGGGATTTAACGAGGTCATCGGGTCCTGGAAAATCATCGAGATCCGTTTGCCGCGGATCCGTCGAAGATCGCTACCGCGACAGTCTAGCAGATCGATTCCGGCAAACCTGGCAGTACCAGATTCGATGCGGCCCGGCGGCTGCGGGATCAGTCCAAGAATCGAATAACAAGTAACCGATTTGCCGGAGCCGGATTCTCCGACAATCCCTAGTGTCTCACCTTCATCAACAGAGAACGAAACTCCATCGACAGCCCGGACCACACCGGCTCGGGTGTAAAACGAAGTCCGCAAATTTTCTACCTCAAGCAAAGGCATAGAAATTCACCACAGAAACACGGAGAAAAAACGGAACCGCAGATGGACGCAGATTTACGCAGATAAAGTGCAGTTTCTCCGCTTGGCTCATAGATTTTTAGATCGTTCCAGGCGAATAGCTAGATCGTTCGAACATTATGTTTCCGTTACTGATAAAAATAAAATGACGCAACCAGGAAACTCGGGGTTCGGTTTTTCTCCGCGTCCTCTGTGTCTCTGTGGTGAAATTCATCATTCGCGGTTAGTCTTTGGCTGATTTGGGATCGAGAGCATCTCGCAGGCCGTCACCCAGGAAATTCAGCGAAAAGAGGGTTAAAGAAAAGAAAGCGGCAGGGATCCATAGCAGCCATGGACTGGTCTCGATGGCGCTGGCGCCCTCGTTGATCAGGACACCCCAGGAACTCATCGGCGGTGGAACACCAAGACCCAGAAAACTTAGCACCGCCTCCAGTAACATCACGTTCGGAACTGTTAAGGTGGCATAAATGATGATCGAACTGGCGACGTTTGGAATCAGATGGCGAAAGAGAATCCTCGGTCCGCTGAGACCCAAAGAAACGGCGGCTTCAACGAACTCCTGATGTTTGAGCGAAATTATCTGGCCGCGAACGATCCGCGCCATGGTCAGCCATTCTACAGCGCCGATGGCGACAAACAGTAGAATGAAATTGCGACCAAACATCACCATTAGAAGAATGACGATGACGGTGAATGGTAGAGCGTAAAAGATGTCAACGATCCGCATCATCAGGTTGTCGATTTTGCCGCCAACGAAGCCGGCAGTGGCGCCCCAAATGACACCAATTAGAACGGAAACGAGCGTGGCCGCGAACCCCACTGCCAACGAGATCCGGCCACCGATCAGCACCCGGGTTAGTAGATCGCGGCCCAACGAATCGGTGCCGAACAAATGCCGTTGCTGCGATGGTTTGTATCGGACGTTTCCAGCTGTATATTGTTCCCCGCTGGCCAGCTTTTCCGCGATGGCCTTTCGGTCTGCTCGCGGTAAGTCCACAAATTCGTCCTCGATGTTACTCAAGGCGAGGTTGTCCTGCTTCAGTGCGCCATTCTTTAAGGTTTCGATCCGCGAGATAATCTTATCTAGCGGCGGGCTGACCTTTAGGGGTAGATCCGTATCTTCGTACCGGTAACCGGTGAAGAAAGGGCCGAGCAAACAGATGCCGGTCATGAACAGGAAAAAACCGAGACCGAACAACGCTAAGTGATTCTTCTTTAAACGGAACCACGCGTCGCTCCAGAGCGAAGAGCCATGAACCAGCTCGATCTCCGGCTGCGCAGTGGTGGTTAGTGCGATAGACATTCTGTCGTTTTAACGGCGAGCGCGAGGGTCCATGGCCAATTGCAGCACGTCCGAGACCAAATTGAAGAAAACGATCAATGCCCCGTAGAAAACCACGGTGCCAAAAATCAAAGGATAATCGCGATTAAAAACCGATTTGATAAATTCCTGACCTAACCCCGGGACATTGAAAACTTTTTCGACGACAAAGGAGCCGGTAATCAGTCCGGCAAAAGCCGGTCCCAGAAAAGAGACCACCGGCATAAGCCCCCCTCTCATGGTATGTTTGAAAATGATTTGGTAGGTGGGAACGCCTTTTGCCCGAGCCGTTCGGATGAAGTCCTGATTAAGAATGTCGAGCATCCCCCCACGGGTCAGCCTGGCAATGTAAGCAGCGTAGAACAACCCGAGCGTAACCGCCGGCAGCACCAGGGGAGGGAGCGGCGTATAATCCAAACCATACCAGCCGCTGACGGGCGCCAGGTTTAGATTCAAGCCGAAAAACAGAGCCAGGATCGGCCCCATCACAAAAGTAGGAACGCAAATCCCGGCCATAGCCAACGTCATTGGCAAATAATCAAGCCATTTGTTCTTATTCATCGCCGCGATGGTCCCAGCGGTGATCCCGATAACGAGCGCGATACCCAATGCCAGGGTCCCGATTTGCAGTGAAATCGGAAATGCTCGGGCGATCACCTCGTTGACCGTCTCCGTCTGATAGCTGTAAGAAGGGCCGAAATCCAAGCGCACGACTTTCTGAATATAACCGAGGTATTGCTGCCAGAGCGGTTTATCCAGACCGTAATACTCGTTAAGCCTTTGGATAACCTCGGGAGTCGCTTGGCGCTCTGCGCTGAACGGGCCACCCGGAGCCGCTTTTGATAGGAAGAAAGTCAGCGTCAGCAGGATCCAAAGCACCGGAATCAACTGCAACAAACGCCCGATGATAATTTTGATCATGTGGCAGGAACCTGGGAGGGCGCGCAGCTTGTCCGACGTAGCCTCTGGTCTTTTGCTTGTTCGCGGCTCTGGTGGGCGAAGTCGGATCCTCGCGCGCTGTGTTCGGGTCTGCAACTCCTGCCCTCAGCAAACCCTGACCAGCGGAACACGCGCGGCTTCGAAAAGAACGGATCGCGAGGATCCGACGTCGCCAATCCTGGGGAAGAGCAAGCCAGCAACAGACGGCTATGTCGGACAGGCAGCGATCCCTCCCAATGTTCCCCCTTAATCATTTCGGCGCAGCACCGTTCTCTTCCGTGGCTAAATCGATGTATTTGTAGTTGTGAGCATCCAAAGCAAGTGGATTCCAATTCTTCACGCTCGGATCCATCAAGTAAAATCGTGTGAGCCAGTAGACCAGAACCGCCGGTGGTTCGCTCAGGAGGAGCCGTTCCGCATCATGGAGGATATCGAAGCGCTTTTTTGGATCACCGGTATGGGCCGATTCGTCCAATAGCTGGTCATAGTCGAGATCTGCCCAGTGAGTATTGTTGTTGCCGTTCCCCGTCGTCCATATTCCCAGGAAGGTTATTGGATCCATGAAGTCGCCAATCCACGAGTAGCGGCCAATATCGTAATTCATGGCATCCTCCGTATCCTGCAAAACTTTCCACTCCTGATTCTCGATATCGACGTCAATATTCAATTCTTGTTTCCACATTTGCTGGATCGCCTCCGTAATTGCCCGAACGGATTGGTTGCTATTTATCAAGATTCGGAATTTTGGAAACCCTCGTCCATTGGCGTAGCCTGCCTGCGCCAACAACTGTCGGGCTCGATCTGGATCATAATGGATGAGATCGAGAGCTTCATAATCTCCGAGTCCCGGTGGCGTGACGCCAGTCGCCGGCAGTTGTTTGGCCCGCAGAATATTTCTGACGATTGCGTCACGGTCGACCGCAAGGTTTAACGCCAGACGAACTTTGGGGTCATCCAGTGGCTTACGCTCAACGTTAAGACGATAGTAATAAACAGCTTCATAGGGATCAATCCGAATCAATTCTGGATGTTCCCGCCGGTAATAGGGAACTTTGTCCAGCGGTACTGAACTGGTCTTATGCAACTGTCCCGCTCGAAAGGCGCGCTCCTCCGTATCGACATTCTCAATTGAATAGAAGTTGATCCCGATCAACTTGACGTTCTCGGCGTCCCAATAATAGGGGTTCCGCACCATTTCAATCACGTCATTCTGACGCCAGGTCTTCAAAACAAATGGACCGGTCCCAACGTAATTGCCCGGCTCGGTCCACTTCGTATCCCGTTCGTCGATTCTGCCATATTTCAGGACGGTTGGAATGTGGACCGGGAACCAATATTGATTGACCAAAACAGAGAGGAAATAGGGGGTTGGTCCAACCAAGTCGATTCGCAAAGTACGGTCATCGTCGGCGTGTACCCCAACTTCATCGAAGTCTTTTAGCTTCCCGCCATAATAGTCTTTGGCTCCCTTCATAATAAAAAGGGAATCGACATAAGGTGAGCCCAAGCCGGCGGTTAGAATCCGTTGGTAAGAAGCGACGAAATCGTGCGCTGTGACCGGGTCGCCGTTTGACCATTTCGCATTCTCCCGGATGTGAAAAAACCAGGCCGAATAATCTTGGTTGTGTTCCCAGTGATCCGACAATCCGGGGGTCTGTTTCGACTGATCGTATTCATCAAGTTCAACCAACCCGCTCATCAAAGCGTTGACGATGTGATAATCGCTCGCCGACTGCATGAGTTGAGGATCGAGCGTCCGCGGTTCTGTGCCTTCGCTGATGAGAAGGATCTTATGCCGGTTTGCTTCTTGCAGCGTCTTGCTAGACCCAAACGCCTCTAGACCAAAGCCTACAAACAACCAAAAAAAGCCGCACCCCCACGCAAAGGGAGATAGTGGCTTTATCATATTGTCCTTTATTTCGGCGCAGCAGTGCCCTCTTCCGTTTCCAAGTCGAGGTACTTGAAATTGTGAACGTCCAGAGCCAGCGGATTCCAGTTTTTCACGCTCGGATCGAGTAGATAAACCCGCGTATACCAGTAAATACAAACAACGGGCGGCTCGCTTAAAAACAACCGTTCTGCATCATGGAGAACATCAAAACGTTTCTGCGGGTCACTGGTATGCGCGGCTTGGTCTATGAGCTGATCATAGGTTGAATTGCTCCAGCCCGTAGCATTGTTGGCGTTCCCGGTTGTCCATATATTCAGAAACGTGGCCGGATCCATGAAGTCGCCGATCCAGCCGCCCCGGATAATGTCATAATTCATCGAATTCTGACTTTGCAGATACACTTTCCATTCCTGATTTTCGATGCCGACATCAATGTTCAATTCTTGCTTCCACATCTGTTGGATCGCCTCCGCGATCACCCGATGGGCTTCGTGGGTATTGATCAGGATGTTGAACTTCGGAAAACCCTTGCCGTTCGGATAGCCGGCTTCTGCCAGCAATTGCCGGGCTCGCTCCGGGTCATAATGAATCACATCGAGCGGCTCATAACCATCCATTCCCGGCGGCACTAAACCAGCCTCGGGGCGCTGCTTGGCCCTGGTAATGTTGGTCACAATCGCCTCCCGGTTTACTGCGAAATTCAGCGCCAATCGAACCTTAGGATTATCCAATGGCTTTCGGTTAGTATTCAGACGGTAAAAGTAGTCGGCTACGAAAGGATCGATCCGAATCAGCTCGGGATGTTCCCGCCGGTAATAAGGAATCCGATCTAACGGAACGTCCAAGGTCTTGTGCAGTTGTCCGGCCTCGAATGCTCGCTCTGCGGTATCGGAATTCTCGATCGAATAAAAGTTGATCCCGTTCAATTTGACGGTCGTTGCATCCCAGTAAAGCGGGTTACGCACGACTTCGATCACATCATTTTGGCGCCAGATCTTTAATTTAAAAGGCCCTGTTCCCACGTAGTTGCTGGGCAAGGTCCACTTGGTACCGCGCTCATCCATCCTACCGAACTTGAGGATTGTCGGCATATGAACTGGAAACCAGCAGGGGTACAGAATTGCGGATAACAAATACGGCGTTGGTCCGATCAGTTCTATCTTGAGCGTGTGAGGATCCTCAGCGTGAACGCCGACCTGATCAAAGTCGGTTAATTTTTGATCGTAGTAATCCTTCGCGCCCTTAATGATGAACAGGGCTTCGGAATATACTGCGCCTAAACTCGCTGTCAGAATACGCCGGTAAGAATCGACAAAGTCCTGCGCGGTTACCGGATCCCCGTTTGACCACTTCGCATTCTCGCGAATATGGAATGTCCATAAGGAATAATCTTCATTGTGATCCCAATGATCGGCCAAACCAGGCACCACCTTCGCTTGATCGTATTCATCGTTCTCAACCAGGCCGTCCATCAATGAATTGATGATTTCGTCTTCAGTCTGGCCTTGGCAAATTTGTGGATCCAGAGTTTGCGGCTCCGATATCTCATTGATGAGCAGGATCTTGTGCCGGTTTGCTTCTTCTAGAGTCCGGCTCATGGCGAATAGAGAAGAAGCAGGGGCAAGGAAGAGACAAACGGCGGTGAGTAAAGCGGCGTGTCGAAGCCGAGCCCCGGGAGGGATCGCGTCCCCGCGATCCGTTGTCACCGAAGCCCAGCGCGTTTTGTTACCATGGACGAAAATATGGCCCTGAGTTAGAACACGTTCTCGCGGCGCGCGGGGACGCGCGCCCTCCCCTGCAATGGGTCTCGATTCATTACAAGGGCTAGGACCAAACTTCATCACATTGTCCCTGACTCAATGCCAACCTTCTTTAGAAAAGGTTGCAATGATTGTTTGCGACCTAGAAAACGCTGGACAGATTCGGATACATCCCGCGAATTCCCGACTGCATAAATATCATCGCGTAACCGGCGTCCGACGGTGGGATCAAGAAATCCGTCTGGAGCCTTTTGAAAAACGGATGCCATATCCGCCGCGATTGCGTCCGCCCAGGCGTATCCGTAGTAACCGGCATCATAGCCGTCAAAAAGATGTCCGAACGACGCGAGCATGGCACTGCTGGGATCCCCCGGGAAGAATACGTCATCTAGAACCGAATTGGCGTAGCCGTTAAGATTCGCCTTCTGCTCCGCCGTCAGAGGCATATGCAGTTTCAGATCCATGATAGCAAAAGAAAGCTGACGACGATACCAGGAGGCCTTGGTAGCGAGATCCGCTTCTTTCAGCTTTGACAAGATCTCGGCCGGAATCTTTTTGCTGGGATCTCGATAATCTGCGGCGAAACTATCCAATACGTTCTTATCCCAGGTGAAGTATTCCAACATCTGGGACGGCGCCTCAACGAAATCCTGAGGTACATTCAGCCCGGAAAAACTCGAATAATCCACCGTAGTGAGGATCGCATGCATGGCATGACCGAATTCGTGAAAGATGGTGGTTACTTCCTGATGATCCAACAAGGATGGCGCGTCCGCGGACGGCGACGGGAAATTGCAGATCAGCTCAGCTGTCGGTCGCTGATATTTTCCGTCGGCCAGAAGTTTGCCGTCGATCCCGGAAAAGGTAGCAAAATGGTTATACTTTCCGGGTCTCGGGAATAGGTCCATGTACAGCAGCCCAAGCGGTTGGCTGGTGGCCGCATCAATAATGGCGTAGAGCTTCAGGTCATCCACATATTTTGCCGGTGACTCCAACGGTTCGATCTTGATCCCAAAGATCCTTTCATACACCGTGAACATTCCCTGCAGAACCCGATCCATGGGGAAATAGACTCGCAAAGCTTCCTCATCGATCGCGTATTTTTGCTTCTCGAGCTGATTCGAGACAAAGTACCAATCCCAAAGGTTCACCTCCGGATTGGTGGAGCCGGGGAATCCTGCCTTTATCTTCTTAAACTCTGCTATTTCCTCGTCGTATTTTGGCTGAAGACCCGACTTGAGTCTTTCCAGGAAATCCAAAGCGTTGCTCCCTGATTTAGCCATTCTGGTCTCAGTCTGATAATCCGCCCAAGACTGGTAGCCGAGGAGCGTTGCCAGTTGTGCCCGCAAAGAAATGACTCGCGCCGCAATCGGGAGATTCTTGTCTTTAGCCCGGGTGTCTCGCGCGATTTGTAGTTTTTTGCGTGTCTCTTCTTTGACGCAATTCGAAGCGACCGTCATAAACTCCGGCGCAACATTCGCATCGACAGTATATTGATCGTCGCCGGTTTTTACCTGAGCAAGGAAGTTATCCGGCACTCCATCCAAATCATTTTTCGAAAACGTTAGTTTGGCGCTGGCATTATTGCTGTTAACCGCAAAATGCGTATCCCAAAACGCGATTTGTTTCCGTAAGCCTTCGACCTCTTTCCGTTTCGTTTCGTCGAGCGTTAATCCAGCTCGTTTATAGTCCCGCAACGTAAAGTCTAACAGACGCTGTTCTACCGGCTTAAGCTGCGGTTTGGTGTCGGCAAATGCACGAACCGATTGATAGACGTCTTCACGATAGTCGATCCCAACCACAAACTCGTTTAGCTTCTGGACGGCGTCGATGGCCGCAGCCCGCATCTTAGGGTCGGGATGCGCCTGCTCGATAATATCGAGCCGGTGATGAACGGTCTGCAGCTCGAACGTCACGTCATCCAGGGCTCGAATTGTATTCTCGAAAGTAAGCTGGCCGGCGGTAAGCTTGCCGATATCGTCCAATTTTTTATTGGCAGACGCGACCGCCGCATCGGCGTCGGCGGCGATTTGCTCCGGCGTGGTTTCCCAGTTCAGAGGGGTAAGTAACGTGTTAAACTTGGCCGCTTGTTCCTGAAGCTCAGCCAGGATTGGCTGGGCCTTCTGTGGATTGTGGTCCGACTGGGCAATGCTGATTAAGGGGAACAGCAGGGTCGCAAATGCGCTAAGGCTGGATTTCATATGAGATCCGATCGAGAGGGGCGGCATCGATGGGATGCCAAATATGGAAGGGGTCGGGTAGGTTGTAAAGGATTGGTAAGGGGAGGCGCAAGACCCCGGGGCGTGGCCGATTTTGGTGGGGCGAGGCTCCCGAACGACCGAAATAGTTTCACAGAGGGACACGCTACCCCCTGATACCGCCTTCGGTGGTTCGGGACCCTCGCCCCACCAAATGGGGCCTAGCCCCAGGCACACCGACCTACCCTTTGCCCGGCGAACGAGAGAGTTTCTGGATCGCGTCACGCAGTTCAGCCGCCCGTTCGTAAGCCTCATCTGCAATCGCGCGTTCCAAATCTCTTTCCATCAATTCCAACGGACTTAATGGAAGGTTCGCTTTAACCTCGGACAGCCATTCATTCAAAAAGGCAAGCTCCGAGCTGGTTTCGATCCATTCTGGCTGGCTGATTGATCGGTAGAAATTTTCGATCTGTTGAATCCCGCTCTCAATGACCCGGATCGCTTGTCCGACTCGTCCACCCTGGACCTCAATCGATGCCCGAGCCCGCGTATTCATCATCACGATGTAGGGACGAAATTGTTCGAATGCCCATCTGGATTCCTCTTCTCGAACATGATTCGTCACAAAATCGCACACTTCGATATTTCGATCGGTATCCCGGACAACGTTCGGATAATCCTGCAACTGAAAAAGACTCAAGTAACGATGATAATACTGCACTGCCTCCTGCTGTAGGGCGACAAGATCGCCATCACCCAGCTCATACGTGGTACCCCGAGTCTGCGCCATACTGGCTCGCGACTGGTGGTATTGGAGCAACGATTCATATCCGAACGGTCGCTCGCCGTCCGGTCGACCCTGCAATTCCATCTGGATAAGGCCGAGATCAATCCGAAGCTGCAGCTTTTCACGTCCATCGTTCCCCACGATCTTACGCGCTTTCACCTGTCCGGGTTCATGCGACCACCCGTCCAACAAGTTGTTCAAGTCCAGATTGCTCACTCCCGCGGAATATCGAAGTAGGTTGGGAAATGTCAAAAGGGGGAAACGGGAGGAGCCAGGAGCTAGAATCTAGGAGGGCGTGCGGCGTGAAACGCCCGGTAGGGCGAGGCTCCCGAATAGCCAATCGGTTTAGCCGAAGCATTTCTGTAGCACGCAGCCCCGCCGCAGTGTTACGCCGTGAAACGCGCCGAGCCGTGGTATACCGTGGGCCACGGCTCGGCGCGTCTTTAGACCTTGCACATTGACCTCTTGCCGTCTGTGCGGTTTACCCTTGGTGAATCGCACAGCTTTTCGGGAGCCTCGCCCCACCAAATTGGGGACCACACGCCCTCCTAGCTCCTAGATTCTAGCTCCTCTCACCGAGCCAACCACTCCGAGAAACGAAGTGGCGGCTCCGTGGTTACCAACACCCAGCGCCCTAGAACAGCGGCTGTGTGCCTTCGATTTGGACGGCCTGCAGCTCACTTGGGTTTAGCCCGAGCAGCTCCAGGATCGTCGGGGCGATCTGCGTGGTCTCAACCGGCGTTGTGACATTCGAACCAGCAATCGCTCCCGGCCATGCCACCAGGATCGGCACGTTTCGATCCTCTAGGTGATCACCGCCGTGTTCGGCGATCTTGCCCTTACCCCCCGTAAAAACAACTCCGTACTGAGCCAGACCGATCACGTCAGGGACTCGAGGATCCATCTGATCGACCCCGATAAGCTCGGCTGCAGCTTGGCCGGTATAGATTTGTGACAGGCCCGCAGACTTGACGGGCTTACCATCTACACTCGCCGAGGAATCGTTGTATTTAGTAAGGAACTGTTTCGCAAAATCGGTTGCGGCCGCAGACCGATCGTTGAGCCAGAGCAACATCCCGTCATCATCGGTCCCGAGTGCAACCAAGGGTTTCGCGGCGCCATGCGATTTAGCCCAGGCAGCGTTCATCGCGCTGATAATTTGGCTGTCGCTGATCCGGTTAAGCGCAGCAACATTCATCGGGCACTGTCCGTGTTTAGCCGAAAAAATGATCGCGGTGTCGCTGAGGATTCCCTGGCTGGTGAGGGCGCTCACCATCTCGCCCAGAGATTTGTCAACGAAATCGAGCGCGTTGGTTAACACAACCCCAGGAGTAAAACCATCAGCCAGATACCCGCCCTGGGCGTTCCCCGACGGATCGCCTTCGGTTGGAGAAGTCGGCAACTTCTGACCGGTTGAAACCGTCTGGAAGTTCATGCCAAAGATCGCCGGAGTACCAGGATTGCCCGTACCGTCGTGGGAATGCCCATTGATCCAGTTAACGACGGCCTCCACCTTGTAGTTGTCATACTGCTGAGTGAAAAGATTGTTCGTTGTCCAATCGTTCGCGTTTGGATCGATCGGATCGGTCTTGATGGCGCTGCTATTAATCTCGGGCGTAAAGTAGTCATCGACACCTTGGCCGGACGGTCCTGACAGGATCATGTAGGCCGGGTGTTTATCAGACCACGCCGTCAACAAGTTGTGGGCATGGGCTACCTCGAAGACGGTGTTTACCTGCAGATACGTGTTGGGGTAGATCGGCAGACAGGTCGAAGGATTAAAGATCAGATTCGCGCGATTGATCACCAACAGGGGATTGCCGGTCATCTCAAGAATGTTAGCCCAAGGGTTTTTTCCCGGGGCAGGCACGAGGCCCTGACCGGCGTCGAGCGCGCCCTTGTTGATGTCTAGAGCTTCGAAGTAGGTCACTTCACCGCCAGGCACCGGTCCGCTACAATTGGTGGTTCCTGCCGGGAACACCGCGTGGTTCCAGGTGTCATCATAATAGATACCGGTGGTACGAGGGTTACCTCCAGTGAGCTGCCCTACCATTCCCGGGAACGAATCTGAAGGGAAGGGCGTGCTGGCGTTGGAGAAATCGACGCCTTGAGCCATCAGCGCCGCTAACGTGGATTTGGGATGGGTCTCGACGTACCAAGCCAAATCAGATTGATGCATCCCATCAATCGATATCAGCAGTACATGGCTGACCGTGGAGACGTTGTTGCTGTTAATGCTTCCCGCTGTCGCCGGAAGCGCCAACAGAATACTGGCGGCTATACCGCCGAGCGTTGCAGTTGTCGTCCTATAATTCATCTTTTTCTAGGTTTCTTCTGCGCACCCGTGTGCTGTGATGAGCCACCTCCTTTCCGGTTGAGGTGTTACTAACCCGAAGGGAGGTGAGCTTCCCGGCGAGGTAAGCAAACCAGACCGCGGGGAGACAACGAGTTCAATGTAACGAAATGGTCATCGAAAACGTGCCACCTGCCGGGGAGAAGATGCTCGAAGAACGCGCCGTAGTAACGGCCCGGGCAAGGGAAGGCGCGCGTCCCCGCGCGCCGAGTTGTTCCGCTTATTTCGAAGTAATCAGTAATCAGTGTCCGCCGTGGCTCGGCTCGGATCAGAACTGCTTACCGCTTACCGCTTACTGCTCACTTCGGGAACAAGGGCTGCGAGCGATCACACGCACCCAACGAGCAAATCCGCCAATCCCCGTGGATCCGTGACAATGGCGTCGTGGCCGGTGGATAGTTCCAAGTAACGCCAGTCGGTTTGAGCCCTTACCCATTCATGTGTCGGAACTGCCGGCTCGTAAATTGGATTCGTGCAAGCAATGTAAGTTTTGCTTATGCCATTTCCGAGAGGATGCTTTAGCTGGATGGGCGCCCGATAACAGTTGACGGGGAGCGGAGTCAATTGTCGCCTCAGCCATTCAGCATCGGCCGGGTCGGTCACACCAAAGGCCTCTGGAGAAGGGGGCGGAATCGTGATGCCTCCGCTACTTTTTTCGGCGAGTTCAATCCGTCGAGCGACGATAGCCGAATCGAGTTGGCTGAAGCCGCTCTCCCCGTCTCTGAGGAGCACGGTATCGACATAAATCAGGCGCCTGAGCCGCTCCGGCAGCCGATCCGCCACTGCCGAGACAGTATTGCCACCAAAGCTGTGCCCCACCAGAATGATATCGTTCAACTCTTCGGCCGCGATCACATTCACGATATCAGTGGCAAAATCTTCAATCGTTAAATCCGGGCGAGTCAAATGAACGCGTTCGCCGAAACCGGTCAGAGTTGGAGCAAAAACGACGTGTCCGGCTGAGCGCAGGATCGCGATTACCCGCCGCCAGCACCAGCCGCCGTGCCAGGCGCCATGTACTAAGACGAAGGTATGAGTTGAAGGCACGGCACAAAAGCAGCCAATTGGCGCTAAAGACAAATTTCACCATAAGAGAACAAAATATTTACAAAAGAACGAACTAACAAACAAAAACCACACACCAATAATCAACTTCGTTTCTCGTTGCCTTCTGTAAAAAAGTTCTTCTTGGTGTCTCGGCTCTGAAGTAAGGCTATTCGAAGTCGTAGACAACGACCTTGGCGAAGAGTGGTTTACACTGCTCCACGAATTCCAAGTGTTGCGGATGAACCTGGTAATCATCTTGAGCTTGTTTGCTCTCGAAGTGGATGTTCAGCGCAGCTTGGTAGGTCTCATCAACGATGTCGCGGTGGCTGGTTGCCATCTTTCCAACGTGGAAATTCACAATGCCCGGGATTGATTCCAGGTATTTCTTGGCCGCGGCGATCACCTGATCAGGAGCGTCGGGCTTGCTCGGGTCGGTCCAAAAGATCACGACGTGTGAAAACATCCAGCGATATACGCTGAGATGCTCTGGCAACGCAACCATTCGACAAGCTCAGGGCCGGCCCAGGCTCTTAGCCCCCGGTGTTTAAATCGTGCTCGTGCTCGTGTCGTCTAGTGCTCGAAAGAGCATGTTGCCCCTAATGTGGCTTCGAAAATGTGGACAGCTCTCGTGGAGGTTTTTTGTCCCGTAGGGACTAGATGATAGTAGCCTGGCAGTTTACTGCCTGGAACCGGTTAGAAAAAGGGTTACGTCCCGTTAGGGTACGGTGTGATACCGGTACAACGCTTGTCCGCACCTGCATGAGTCGAGCGACACAACCGAATCATACGTTCTACGAGACGGGCCATCTGCGTTATCTGCGTTAATCTGCAGGATATTTAATCTTCTATTTAGTCTGGGGTGAACAAGGGACTCTTAGTAAGATCGACGCGTGTACGACTGGTGTTTTCGGACGGACCTAAACCAGAAGGCGCTTCGCTTCTGTATCGGTAAGACGCGGGAAGGTTGTGCCGGGAACGCCTATCTTCACGGCCCGGCCCGATTCAGCCGAGTCTATAATCCCCAGCATTACCGCCAGCGCGTGTAACCCAAAGCGACCTGAGCACCGGTGGGGCCGGCCTTCGACTATGGCGGTTGCCATTTCCGCAAGGCCAAGCGAACGATAATTCGCTACGACTGGATTTCCTAAAGGATAGTTGATCCCTCCAAATGGCTTTTCATCTGTTTTGTGAATGAGCCAGTCTACTTGGTCGCTTGCTAACGCCACGCTGTTTGGATCGTGAATGTTCAGCAGTCTGTTATTGGCGGAAAGTTCCACGTCCCCTCCAAATGTGTCTGGATCCGGGACGCGGATTGATGCCAACGTTCCGTGCAGCTCGATCGGTCGAACCCCATGCTTCCAGACGTCCCAACTGGCCAAGAAGCTGACAATAGCTCCACTCGAGAATGTTAGTATTGTGTTCAGTGTGGTAAAGGTACCGACCGAAAAGGTCTCGCCTTTTTTAGGTCCCTCGCCGAAACGCCGCTCCACCGGGCTGATCTGGCCTACGGCTCGAACCTCACTAACTGGACCAAGAAGAGCCGTCAAAGCAGCTACATAGTACGGACCGAGATCTAACACTGGGCCAGCGCCCTTTTGATAAAACACCACCGGATTGGGGTGCCAATGCTCCATTCCCTTGGTCATGACCGCTGCCAACCCGGTGACGATGGGACCGACACGCCCCTCATCGATCAGAGCTTTGGCAGTCTGCAGGCCAGCCCCCAGAATCGTATCCGGAGCACACCCTACCCGCAGACCCTTCGCCTCAGCCTCCTCCATCAACGCAACAGCGTCCTCAAGGGAGGTTGCCAAGGGCTTTTCACTATAAACGTGTTTTCCAGCGGCGATCGCGGCTCGTGAAACTTCCGCGTGAGTAGCAGGCAGTGTCAGATTGAGTACAATCTCGATGTCGTCGGCGGCAAGAAGGTTCCTGACACTCGTTTCTCGCAACGAATATTTGTTAGCTAATCGTTCAGCCGCCGCAGGGTTAACGTCGGAGCATGCGACAATCTCGATATCGCGAAAGAGTTTCGCGTTTCTGACATAGATGTCTGAAATATTCCCGCAGCCGATGATACCAACACGCATTTAAATTCGATTCGCACAGTACGGAAAGAACACAAAGGTCACAAAGACAGAAAAATCTCACGCAAAGCCGCAAAGGCGCAAAGGTTTGGGACAAAGGCGGATTTAAGCAGCAAGGAACAAACGCAGCGACAATCACTGTTCGCTATTCTTTTGTCTCTTTTCTGCGTCCGAGGAAACTTAGCCACAGAAGCCTTACACAGGAGGCAAGGGAGGAAACAGAGATCTCCGTTACCTCTGTTACCTCCTGTTGAAAATCCGTCTTCCTTTGCGTCTTTGCGTCTTTGCGTGAGATTTTTTGTCTTAATGTCCTTTGCCATCTTTCCGTATTGTGATTTGAGGTTTCAAAGCGTGACGAATTAGGGTCACGCTTTTTTAGAGATAACCCGCGGGGGCGACGCTGCGTACAAATGCGAGCCTGTCTTTGGCTTCAGCCGGTTGCAGCGCATGCAGAATGATCGTTCCCTCGAAACCGGATTTCCTCAGAAGTTCCAGGTAGTAGGGATAATCCAGCCGTCCCCGTCCGGCCGCGAGATGCCCAGCCTCCCCGTCCTTATCAAGATCTTTCGCGTGCGCCAGAGCAATGTCGGGACCGAGAAGATCGAATGCTTCGTCGAGTACTTTCCGCATATTCGGCAATTGGCCAGGTTGAAAAATATTGGCTCCGTCCATCACGATTTTCAGCTGCGACGACCTCACTTCGTCGAGAAGCCGTCGAGCTTTCTGTACCGAGTTTATCGTGTTACCGATCTCAGGTTCGACCCCGAGCGTTACGCCGTATTTTTCGGCGACTTTTGCCGCCCTCTCGATCTGTACGAGCAGATCCGACCAAGCCTCAGGTGAGTTGTTACCCGGGTGCTTGCGCCACATGCTCTCGGGGTCGCGCGACCCGGTGCACAAGGTGACAACTTCGGTGCCGAGGCGAGGAGCCCATGCAATCAAGCGGTCCAAGTCTTCCGCTCCCTCCAAACGCGCCTGCGGATCGGGGTCGATCATATTATAGGTACCGGAGAGGGCGGCCAGCGTAAGCTGGCGTCGAGAGAAGCCTTCAGTAATGACCTCGATCGTACGTGCTGAAAGCTCGGCTGGAAAACTGTGACCCACGGCAGAAACCAGATCGAATTGGACCCCGGTCGCGCCCGTCGCCGCGATCGCGTCGAGGTTTGCGTCGAGAGAGACAGTCGGAAATTCGGGGGAAAACAATCCTAGTGTGGCCATGTTTTTGCTTGGATTTGGACGTTCATTAATCGCCCTTTCACCGCCTCCAGCCCGCTACGCGGGTGCTTTTCGGACTTGGCGCAGTACTCCAACACTCCCACCTCCCCCCCAACACTTCGCGTAGCGATGCGGGCGGGCATCACTCCGCGTGGCCGGATTCGAGGACGACGACGAGGACGAGAACGAAGCGCCTTGTGAGGATTGTGACAACCGGAGCGGTCCGGGTCAAGAAGCGCGCATCGAAAGCCCACCCTAGGGCCGTCGTCTTTACAATCGGAAAGCGTTTTGCTTCCCTTGAGATCCATGGACAGCGAAGGCGCGAGGATTGGATGGAATCTTCGACAGCGTATAGTCGCGGCAATAGGCCTGGTATTGGCTTTTGGGTTCGTTCTCCGAAAGTTGATAGTCCCAGTATCAATCCAATCCACTGCACGAGGCGGCGCTGTCGATCTTGGTTCAGTGGGTGACGACCGGCATCGTCGCATCATCGCGTTATGGTTGCGTCTAAATCCCACCGAATTGGGGTTACGTGTACCGCGACTGTTGATTGGCCAATTCTCTCGCCACCCTTGTGGTCGGAATGTCGCAGCAGGAGTTTCCAGCGCGTTCCCAGCTCCGCTCCGCAAAGTCCTTCGTGAAAACGATTATTTCTTTGCCGTTACCGTTCCGCATCGTGCTCGTTATCACCGCCGGTGTTTGCGAAGAATTTTTGTTTCGAGGATTCGGAATTACTGTTCTAACCCGGCTTATAGGGAACCGCTGGTTATCCGGGCTATTGTCACTGGCCGCTTTTACGGTTGCAAATGCAGGACTCTTTGGCTGGACTTCCAGTCTTCTGACCCCGTGCGTGCTAGGACTTTTCCTCACACTTCTATTTCTACTGCGGAAAAATCTAATCATCGGCATGGTGGTACACGCACTGGTCGATGCGATCGGCCTGATATTGGTTCCTATGGCTTCGACGAAGGGTTGATTTAGGGACGCCAGCGGCTGGGGCAAACGTCATCTTCTAAGTAATCAGTAATCATTGTGTCAGCAATCAGTTCTCACGCCGATCGAAAACCGGAATCACCCAAGTGACTTGAACGCCATGCGCTCGGTTTGCGTCGGATGGCGTGCCACGAGTAAGCCTCAGGCGCGTCGAATGGCTACCGCGCATGGATTCGAACCATGAATAACGCCTCCAAAGAGCATTATATTCCCTAGCAATCTTGAAAAAAGCAGCAGTATGCAGCAATTCGAGATTTTTAGCTATTGGTTTCTGGCATACCTACTCTTAAGCCGAATCGCCACGTTGAGCCGGCAGCGTTAAGAGCGGAGCTGGGGGAGGTTGCGCCAGCATAGCGTTGAGGGCGGAACGGCGTTGTAGGTCACGGAGTTGTAGATCGTGAACAATCGGTTGTGGAAGATAAACGCGCGCGAAATCGTCGGGTCGGAAATCAAGACCGACGTCCCTTGCGATACTCATAAGCAATTCCGTGCGCCTCTGATCGATTAATGGCGTGGGCCCCGCAGCCGGAAAATTGCGCGGGTCATTAAGCGCTGAATAGAGATGTGCCCAAGTATCCCGCACACTCGGAACATCGTGAAAAACAGTATCGATAAGGTTAAGAGCCTTCACGCATTCGGGTTCGGCTATGAAATGGCGATGCTGCATGATGGTGGCGAATACCCACATTTTTACTCGCGCTTTTTCGGTGGCGGATTGCATTGACGCAGTTAGCTGCGCCGCGTCCAAAGGTGCTTTTTTTGTAGCGGCAACCGCTTTTGACGTCGCTATCGCCGCCCAGGTCGTGGCGATAGCCGCCCATATTGCTGCGATTGCAGCGATCCATTCGGAGGACATTTGCGAGCCGAAAGGTACCACAATCGCCACAAAAACAAAGAGGCTCGTCAATTCCGGGTACGATGGCCGAGATTTCGCGAATATCCTGAACTTCGAGGACTCAGACGGATTAGGAAGAGATAGCTGAAGTCACGGGAGCAAATCCTCCTCGCTTTTATCTCTCCTTGTAATTTGTGTTCAGAAGCACATATTGTGGACCTCGATCCCAATGAAGCCATTTCCACTCAACAAGGCAGACATACCCGTAGAGGATTTCTGGAATATGTCGCCCGAGCGACGTTCTCAGATTGTGCTCTTGGGTGTGTTTTTGAACGAAACAAATTGGCTCATGCACCTTTTGGTAAAAGCCGCTCATGGTGTGCAAGATACTCCGCCAAGTCGTTTAACCCCAGAGGAGGAGGCAAGTGAAGCTGTTACCGCCTTGCTTGCTACAACGCTTGTCGGAAAAGTCTTTGAAAGCTGGAAATGTCTGATTAGGGGCGAGCGCGACAACAAAAGCGTCTTGGAAAAGCTTCCATTATCGGACAGGACCAAGCAGCTCAGAGACGTGGTCAGAAAGAAGGTTATGAGCAAACTGTTCCGTGAGATTCGCAACCATCTCGGGTTTCACTACGCCGCCGAGGAGATAAATATCGATCGACTTAAGGGCGTTATCACGGATCGAGATTCCCACATCTTTATTCATCCTCAAGGTTGCATCGGCTTTACGTTGTCGCGCCTGTCAACGCTCGCCATCCTTGAAGGTATTGTCGGAAAGAATTCCGCCAAAAACCGCATCCAAGCTTTTGAGGACACCATAGCGAAGATCTTTGAGACAACAGGACCATACTCTGAATTTCTCTCGGGGGCGTTAATTGACGTGATACAAAGCGAGTTCGGGAAACGAAAACTTGGCGGCAAGAGGCTCTCGATTCAAGGCGCGCCAACAGACGAAGAAGTCGGGCCTCTCCGTTTCTTTACCCACCCACCGCAAGAATTCTCGCCCAATCAATAGCCAGAAAACGAAAATCATGAACTTCGAAGAAGAGTCAAAAAGGGCTTTAAGAATAACGATCGAGTGGGCCGTAGAATATAAACGACCTGGGGCCGGAACAATCCGCGAACAACTCCCTGCCGATTCTGTCTCAGAAGTGTGCACAAAATCGGGTTTTAATCCGCCCGAAGACCACGACTTTCGGGCACAAAAACTGCGGGTTATCGAATATCACAGTCACACGAAAACAAATTTCCCGGAAGGCGAATGGATTAGTTATTCCCCGCCGCCAACGGCTTAAAAATACCGATGCGGACGAGCTAAACTGGATTCCGCTTCAGGTAATCGTTGATTTTAGCGACGGTCTCCTTTCGCCCAACCGTGCGCCCAGTCATCCAAGCGCGAACGCCGTCAACGTTTGCGCCTAATTCGGCGGCTAGCTCAGTCTTCGTCATCCCGCAACGGATGCGAACAGCTTCGACTTTGCGCATTAAAGCGGCGAACTGCTTCCGTTCTTCGTCAGGACGACCCGGTCGCCGTATCCAGCCAGGCCGTCAAAAAGAAAAAGCCATTGCCATCGCCATCTGTACTGGGCTCATGGCCATAATCTAATTCTTGGAATATTCTTCCTCTTGTGCCTTTTTTGTTTGCTTCTGTCTACAGTGAGCCCGCTTCCCGGCGCGATGTGGTTTAAGTCGTCCCATAATTATTTGTTCCTGTCTTCGTATTTATCCCACGCTTCAAGAAAAGGCTCATACACAGCCGCGGGCGGTTTTTGCAAATTCACCAAAGACATGGGCGCGAATCGAACCAACTACTATCGAGCAATATCAGCAAACATGCAATAACTGCAATCAGCCTCAAAAGCAATTTGCAATAAGTGCAATAGATTGCAACATTCTTTGTGTCTGTATCTTTCTTTTTGCGTTCTCGTTAGGTTACTGTTCCACGCCAATGAAAACCCACCAAATAACATTGGCTCCCGAACCGAACCGAGACCGCGAATTCCGGGTGAGCGCCCGCGCCGAGGATAGAGGCCCTTACGACAGATATTTGGCCGTAGAAACACAACGGCCTAATGGCAAATGGCGAAGCGTGTTATCCGATGTGCTTTAAGGATTAGCGGAAGAAGGAGGAGGGGGCGGGAGGAGCCGAAGAAACAATCCGTATGATTCGCAGCGGCCAGATAAAATCTTTGGGGAGGCGATATGGCGACGCTGGCGCAATACGTGATCGCAAGTCAGGAGGGCATGACCCCGTTAGTTACCGCAGCAAACAAGAAAGAGGCACAGAAGTTTAGCAGGCAGGCCCGAATGTTGGGTTTTAGCGGTCGGATCGTTTTTCAGCCTCCGACGGTAAAGATGAGTTCAGCCCTCCCGTTATGATCCAAATCGGTGACCGCACGTTTCGCGGGTCTGAGCGCAAGGAACACGGCTACTCGATTTGTCGCCAGCGCGCCAATGGAAGCTGGCAACGCTGGATGCGGTTACATCATCTGAATGACCAGGGCGACGTAGAGACAGCTATCCAGCTAATCCGCGCAAGCTTGCCCGCGCTTGTTTGATCTTCACACCATCTGTCTGGGCTGGAATAAGCAGCCCCCTGATATTCATGTCTAAGCCGAAGCCATTTATGCCTTGATCCTACGGAAATCGGTGATACCCTTTTCCAGCTCAATCCCCCCGCAGAAGGACGACAACCCTCCCTTCGAAATAGTTCGATAGAGGGTTGTATTCTAACTTTTTCGTCATCACCCTTTGGATCACTTCTTCCCAGCGATCCCACAACATCTAGATAACGCGTAAATATTCCACAAAAGCTTCATCTGGTCCTAAGCCTAGGGTCGTGTATATCCACAGACCTTCTTGTTAAAGTCCAGTTTATCATCTACAAGTGGATTGCCAATACCTGATTGGCTACCACTTTAATTGCTGCCCGCAACACCAGGTAGCTTAAGGTCACCTACAGTTTCTCCAGTTTGCTGATTTCCACGGCAAGCCATAGTTCTCTGTCTTCTAGCGATTGCTTCGACCTTGTACGACTAAGTCGTTGTAATTAATTGAAGCTTTAGGCCCGCGATCTTCAAATGTGGCGTCATGCCACTCAATGATTGCTTCAGCGCCAGCTTCGAGAGGCGGACAACCCTAAGCCGATTTTTGCGCCATTTAGACAAAGTTGCTTTGTTAACACCTATCTGTTTTGCGATCTCGGACGCTGTTGCCGGGGGTATCTATCTTGTCACCAACTACTCTGGCAACTAAGAGAAAGAATTCTTAGTTTCTCTAGAGAAAAGTCAAACAACTGTTTGAAAGTTGCGCCGAGTTGCTGTTTCTAATGAAATTTCAGAAATCTTGAAAACGTAAGTGACGTACTCGCTTCGCACGCGCAAGCATGCTTACCAGAAATTTGAAGTAGCATCACGTGGGGGTGTGTTGAGACAATCCCCAAAGAACGACTTTGTAGGACTTGATTGGTGAACGTTATCACTTCATCCAATAACTACGCTTAAGAATGTTACAGACTCGCCTTTGTGCGGAACAGATGCGTGGCGTGCCAAGCGTTTTGCTTACTGAATACAAGCCCAATTCCTTTCGGTATCCAGTTCCGCTGTTGCGCGACTTCCGTGGGCGGATTGGGCGGCGTTGAACAAACCAGTTATAACCCATTTTAATACTGGCTGCGATATCGTCGTTAAAAGTGGAATAGTTTATACTTACAACAGGTACGAAATTCACCGATCTAAAGCTGCTACCGAGACTTTATCGAATGACAGTGCCGTAATTCGCGATCCCACCAGCCCATTACATGTTTAAGATCGTGTCGTTTATGGACGTTCCGAAAGCCTCTTCGCTACAGCATTACGAACCCGCTCTTCAGGATCACTCTTAAGGGCCTCCAGGCTTTCGCGCTTGGCCGGGCCGAGCGATTGTAGACTGCCCGCGTTCAATCTGACCATTGTCATCACGCAGCAGCCCGTCCAGTACCTCACTAGGACATGATCGGTTTCGTGCAACCTCTGTCCGGACTGATAAGCTTTGGTCAGTTGCCAGCAAACACAACTGACCGATGGAAGCTCTCAGACTTTCTCGCCGCAGAGAAACGGACTAATTCGTCGGAATCAAGAGCGGGATCGGCGTTAGTATCTCGATCATGCGAATCCAAATAAGCGTCAAATGATCGCGAAAGGCGGGGTGCGGCCGGTCGCCACCTGAAGGCCCGAAAATCTGATTTCTCTTTCAGTGATGTCCAAAACTTAAGCCAAAATGGCGCGATATTTTAGACTCTGAAATTTTAATCATTTTTGCGCTCTAGAGTGTCGCCGAATTTCCCACGCGCTTTAAGCAAGAGGATTAGTCGTTCGTGCCACGACATGGGATTCCCAGGCTCCACAACACACAACGCCAGGACGTATTCCAAACATTCAATTGAGAACGCTTGAATCGTTTTATCAACTACTTGGCGAGTCACCTCCATTAAGGATACTAGTCCCAGAACGTCGAGACCTTCTAGAGTTGCTAAATTTGAATCCACGATTCCGATAGATGTGTAGAGCTTGTTGGAGGTAGCCTCGGTGAGGTCGTCCATCGCCTCCAAAGCTTCTAGGAACGTCCGAGAAAAAGCCTCAAGATCCCAGACCGGCAGGGTAGCTATGTTCCCGGGGACCACAGCCCAATCGTGAAGAGAGTTGCGAACCGTTTCCGGGAGTCCGACCTTCGCTCCAAACTCAGCGAATGAAGTTCGAACGATCCCTTGCTCCTCGGGATCGGTGAATTTCGATATTAGGCGCTCCCAATTCGCCTCTATGTCACCAACTGAAAGACACGCGGCACCGCGCAACCATAGTATCGAAAGCCATCCGCAATCGGAATAGACCTTATCTTGCCAGAGGGGTATAACCTCGTCCCTCAGCAGTGCCTCTAACGCTCGGGCGCGAAAAATGAGATCTATCGAACCGTCGTAATTTGGTGTGGGGCTATCTCCTACGGGTGCGTGGACGACAACAACTTGATCGGCTTGGAATGACGCTGCCGGAATCGGACCTGAGGAGACATACTCAACAACCAGATCAATCAGGTTCAGCGAATTCTCCGCCTCAAGCCTAATTTGAAACGCTTCGCTCTCGTCACGATTAAGTAGATATTTGGTCATCTCCGAAAACCTTTTGCGAAAGACCGGTCTCTGCAGCACTCAGCGAATATTCCAGTTTTACTCGCGGACCCAGCAAATATTCAACCTCGGTGTGATTGTCTTTGAGAGACGCCAGTTTTAGCGCAGGTCTGGCCGTAATCTGGATCGGGACTCGCCACTATTCCGAATCGAAAAATTGAGGATAGGATATTTTTGATTTTGCTCGAAAACGATGACCGGTTCGCGGCCGCTCGACATGGCTTTTCAGAGACAGACTATGCCCAAAGTGCTGGTACACGATGACGTCATGGCCTGCATAGACCTGATGAAGGCTAACGTTTTGCCCCGGCTCCGGGGCTATGCTTTTTTTGGTCCAGAATCGCTGTCGCTCGCACCACTGGAAACGTTTATATCCTTCTCAAGATCTACTCTCTGAACATGAGCACCCCTGGAGGTCTTGTCGGTCGCAGTGAGACCGCCTTGCCTGCTTACGGCATCTTCGACTCTCACAGCCGCTTGAGGGCCAGTAGAGCGGCCTGAGTCTTTGGACTCGTTTGAGCCTTCGATGCTGTCTCACCAAGCCGGGTCTTTAAAACCCATTTATAGATTTTCTGTAGGCAAGGAAGGCGCACAGGCCAGCAATTACGAGTACTACAAGGCCAATCAGCATGACAGTCTGCGTGTCCACGGCGGGCGATGCTAGCAAGTTGCAATGCTTATTGCAAGATCGGAAATTTCGCAGTCTTTCCTGCTTCAATCAGCTTCCATGCTTCTGGATACAAGTGGCAGATTGGGAGTTTTCGACGAAGGGCGAACGGCTACCGATCTAATGAAACAATTCACTGAACCGCCAAGATTGATTCCTCACGAAATTCCGACATCATTACGCACCCGCTATTGGCATATTATCGCGGTGCTGCTTCCAAACATGCCAGACAGCCTCAGAAGCCAGTTTCAGACCAATCAACTCAAACCTCAAATCGAAGAGTTCTCGCTCGCGTTGAATCTCTGCAACCTCGCCGTTTCCTCTGCGAAAATAGTTTGTCAAAATCTCGTAGTGCACGTCGTCCAATCGCTTCAATTCTTTGGATGCTGAAAGGAACCAATCGCGAAAATCGGCGTGTGTATGTTTTATTTCTAGGGGATCACACAGAGTCATAATATTTAATTATTGTATACCAGCGTTGGCTGTTAACCTGTTCTGCAATTTGATAGACTTAGCGCCCAAGCGGGTGAATGCCGCTTGAATAGCTGATTTGTTTTTTTGGTAGAAGCGCGACCGTTCGGTATCGTCAGTTATACCGTCTAGCGCCGCTAATATACCAACACCTTCGGTTGGTTGCGGCTCGGGCAAGCGGCTCAATTGATTCCGGTTTTTGCTAAGAGGCGACAGGCTAACACATTAGCTTGCTTCTCGAATTTTTCCGTTAACTCGACTCGTTGCGCTTCAAGCCTAGCCTGGAATTGCTGCTCTGTCGGAACGCTAGAAACATTATCCTTTGGCTCCAGCGATTCACAAAGCTTGTCTAACCGATCGGCTGCGTTATCGTGGAACGCTGCCAAGCGGCTTAGAAACTGCGTCGTCTCGGCACATTGAGGACACTGGATTTGTACTGCACCCTTGCGCTTGTGCCCGCTCGGTACAACTTGAGCCGGAACAACTGTCGAGAGTTAGTAGCGGCTAAACCACCGTCAGAAAATAATCCACTGGTCGCGGCTGGGTCACTTACGATCGCAGCCCCGCTAATTGACTCACACCGCACAAAGTCTTTGCCGCCGATAGTTTGCGTCGTTGGGACGAACTCGACCGACAGCCCAAATTCCTTGGGCATTCGATCCGCGATTTCGAGTACATAATTTCGATGCTCGGATGACTGAAGAAGTTGTAAATCTGCGCGCAGAGAATCGCCGTCCAACCGGAAATTACTCAGCGTTCCTACGAAGCTTGCGGCAGAATTTTGATGATCTAGTTTGCAACGCAAAGTCTTTTTGCTTTGGCAAGCCGTTAGAAAGCTCTGCAACGTTTTTGAATCAATGTGCAGATTGTGGCCAGCGGCAACACCCGTTTTGCTGGATATCAGACAAACGCCCTTTATAAGACCTGCCGCACGGTCAATTTGTGATGCGCCGAATTTAGTTGTATAGGTTGTCATCACAATTTTGCGGCGTGGACGATACGCGAAGTTAGTTGCGTTTGTTTGCGAGCAGCGTTTTCTAAGTCCGCAACACTGATGTACTTTTGCGGCCCAGCGTTTGAAGCCGCCGTGTTGTCTCCGACATGCAATGGCGGTCTTGTATTTCCGTCTGGATTCGGCACACCTTTTTGCATTCCGCTAGTAACTGTCTTTTTGAGCGCATCGCTCGTTGAGGCCCAGATGTTTAGCAAATCGGCGTTACCTAAACTTTCGATGTGCTTCTGCAAAATATCGATCGCACCATAGATTGGGCTATCGTCGTTAGAACCTTCCATAGGAACGCTGCCGTCAAAATCGCTATCGCCAATGTCGTCTTGGTCAACTCGTTGCGTATCGACGGGAGCGTTGCCTACATCAAATTGCTTGGTGCCCATCACATCGTTAAACCCCGATTGATGATTGAGAATGTAGCTTGTTCGACGGCCAGCCTTCAGCCAATTCTTTGCGGCTCGATTAAACTGTTGTTCTTGGATTGTTGTACTCATATCAAATTCGTTTTCTCTTGAATCGCTTTAAACTCGGCTTGACGCATCTCGCCTTGTAAGTTGGTTAGATACTCTTTGGTGTCCGCCATATCTGATCGGTTAAGTCAAGATCCGGCAGTGGCTTAGAATAGCTTGTGTTGTGAAGAATCCTCGCGCCTTTATTCGGGTTAATCCAAGGCGCGGACGTAAACGCGTTCAGCCGGGTGAAGTTAGCTACGCTCAAACCAACGTCGTTAGCTAGGAAGCCCGACAGCAAACCTTCGCTAAAACCTAACGTGCGAGATAAACGGGCTTGGCTACATTGATTCTCGAAAAGCCACTCTTTTACCTGGCGTCGAAGTTGGAAATAAGGATCTTGCATAATTCTAAATACACTTCAGTCTCGTTGAAGGCTTAACTGTATTTGAAATAGAGACTCTCGGATCTACATAGGTGCAAAACGATGCGCCACCCGTTGCTAAATTCGGGATGAATCGTACGAGAGCTTGTTAATCGATGTCGGTGCGCGCGGTAAGTTATGGTTTTGGCAAAATGTCAAACGGGTTCCTTGTAAGCCTAAAGAAAATGTAACCGCGCGGGCCGCATCGAGGAGATTGTTAGTTAGTTGCTGCAAGAGCCTCGATCGTCCTTGGTTAGCGATCGAGGTTCACTGTTTTAGAATTACGATTTCAAGCATGAGTACGCCGAATAAAATCGATTCCATCGTTGGCGATCCACGAGTTCACGCAATTTTAGCCGCCGCGTCCTTCAACGGATTGATCTGGTTAACGCCAGACGGCAAACGCTATCCGATCTTACAGAGAATCGCCGAACTATACCCAACCGCTTCGCGATCCTTGCGCCAACACGTTGTGCGTCGCCTTAGCGGACGAGAGCGTAAGCCCGTTAAACGCACTGCCAGCCCACCGAAACGCGCGGACGTCGCTAGAGTGTCGAGGCTACCCAAGCCGCCCAAATGTCGCGCCAGAGTCAAACTTGCAATTGCAACGGCAGCACCGCAAATTACGTTGCCGCCGATTAAAGAGGTGGAGCATCGAGCACAGAAACGCACTAGCTTTTCGTTTCTAGGCCCAGATGGGTTTACAGGCTATTCGTTCGACTCTTTTGGCGAGGCGAGGCAGGCCCGCGAGGCTCTAAGGCCAGAATACACTCAGGCTGAGATTTTCAACCAAGTGAAACGCGCACCCGGTAGGCCCTGCGGCTCGGACGAGTAGTAACGACGGGCGGCCCGGATCTTTTGAAAGACAAGGAGCCCGAATTTTCTCCGGGCTCCTTCTTCGTGCTCAGTCTAAGAATGTACGGTCAGATCATCAATTCAAAGGCTGCCCACGGATTTGGGGGGGGATCTAAGATTTCCCTAACAAGGCGTCGCCCTCCAATATGTATTTGAAAGTCTTGTAAAAGCTTTTGCGTATTGCAGAAGGTCAAGCGAAAGCTGATCGCGCCGTCAGCCGGTCGGCATGGGGCCAGCAACGCGGACGAGGCTCTCGCCAATCGCTGCGGCTTTTGCGTTCGGGCTCGCCGCCTACAAGTCAGGCCTGTGCGCTTCCAATAGCTGGCATTCTTGCTCAAGCCACAGTCGGACATAAGGCGCGATCGTTGGCACGGAGCTAGAGAGATGATTCATCGAATTAAGCCAAGCCTCTTGTTCCAAGTCAGTGGATGACCGGCCCTGAGAGCTGAACGTCACAGTCGAGCCGTCCTTGTGTCTCCATATAAACAAAAAATTCTCGGTTCCCATCCCTGGGTTGGATTCTAAATTCGAAAAATGTTAGCGAACACGCTTTGAAGGGGAGTCTTCCAGAGCGCCCTGCAACCCTCCAATATGTAATGCAAAGCGTTGTGAGAGCTTTTGGGTATGGCAAAACGTGAACCCAAAGCTGATTGCAACGCCAGAACGCTGCAAGTCTTGTAGGCGATTCGGAACGTCTTTAGAGATTCTAGGACAAAAAAAGAGACAGAGGCGCAAGGAGCGGCGAACTAGAATAGGAGCCCGGGGGACCGTGCACGGACGCATTGCCCGACTTCGCATCTGGGTGCCTCCATGAGGTGCCCGGTGCCTGCTCCCGAACAAGGGAACGCGGATCGTTCGGGCGCTTAACGGTTAGAGGGGGGGGAAAAGGTCATTCTGCTGGAGCAGAGTGACCTTTTCATTGTTGAGCCGCCCACAAGCCCCTCCAGACGTTCGCAAATCGCTTAGCGCATGCTTCGGCGGTCCACTTCATTTTTTCAATCCGCGTTCCAATTCAGCCTCTAGTCTCTCGATTTTATTAGCCGCAATTGCTGCTTCGTTTGGGGTGCACCCGCGATCCACTGTCATTTTCTTTATTTTGAGATAACGCATTAAGTCCGCTTTTCTCTCGTCGATTTGTTCTTGTCTGACAGCAAATTCCTCTTTTGTTAGTCTTCGCGGTACATCGGGCACATCGGTCACCGGTTCCGGCGTTTGTGGATCACCGCAAACCATTTTCACAACTTCTGCAACGTCCTCGGCATGCTGACGGGCTTTCTCAGACTTGATAGCCTTCGCCTTTGTCACCTCGGCTGGTTCGACATAGTTTTTTCCCTTCCATCGGCGGCGTCCGACTCTGACGACGGGCATCATGTTTTCGTCTCTCACGCTGTTGCAGAGGTTGCGCCATTTGTAGTGCGCATACTCCTCCAGATCCATTTCTCGAATCTCTGTTGACGGTGAGGACGCTTGAAACTGCTCTAGAATACCGATTCGCTGCGGGTCCTTAATAACCCAACCTGGTATATCGTTGACGTGCGTTTCTGGCATCGCGCCGAACAATATCCAAAGCTTGACCTGAACGTCGGTCTTCGGTTTGCGGCTCGCTTTCTCTTGGGCTAGCGCTGCTCTCGCCTTTTCAATCTCGGCATCGCTCGGGTTAGCAACGCTGGGGTGAGTGCCCGACCAAAGACTGGAGCCGTGAGAAACGAAGAATCCTTTTTTGTTCCTTCCTGTGTGGTGAATTGATTCCGCAGCTTCACGGTCACAACCGCAAATCTTCATTATTTCTTCTAACAGAGCAGCCAATGACCTGACTGTTATTTTGCTAAATTTATCTCGGTGTGTGTCTTCAACCTTCCAGTCGCCGATTTTGCCGGACTTCGGCGAGATACCGAACCGAAAACTTGGCTCGGTGCCGTGGTACGACAACCATTGTCCGGTGCCCTTCTTAGCCCGGTTATTCTGTGCGTCCCATTCAATAACGAATATCTTGGAATCCAACTCAGGACATTTAATCGGGCGGCCTCGTGTGAGTGCTCTCCTGGCTGCTAACGCGGCTTGACTTGGTCCCGCAAGAATATTGTTCCAATAGTCATTGCAAAAAGCTAACTGCTCTTTGCTCAGCATATCAACTTCGATCTCGCTAAATTGACACCCCGGACATAACGAATAGAAACCGGGGTACTTTATTTTGGCGTGCTCTCTAGCTATCGCTACCAACCAATCGTTTTCGTTTCGTATCGACCAGCCGCTAGCAAATGTTGATGGGTCTACCTTTTTGACTTCAGCTGTCATCCGAGACCCCTTCTATTAAAAAGCGCGATGGGGTCCGAACGCGTGCCCCCCCTTGCGGGGGAGGCGCGGTAGCGCCAGCGTTTGGTGCCCCGGAGCGCAATCGTTCGATAGAGAGTCAGTCAGTCTCGAAAAGATAATTCCTCTTAAGGCTTCTTGGGTACTGCACAACGCGACTCCGTCGCCCGCGTTGGGAGCGGCTGCGGTTGCGCAGTACCTAAGAAGATATGAGACATGCTCGCATGTCTCGCTGGCGCTGTACTGACTCATGCTAAAATGTCTCGCTAGACTATACAGACCAGTACCGGATATGTCTCGCTGGTTAGACTGACCAGTACCAAAACATCTCGCTGGCGTGCAGTCACGATATCCGACAGCATTGTCTCGGGAGATCATGACTACATAGTCACGGTAAACGTCTCCGAAAAGAGACGTTTGCGAAAGACTCCGCTTGCAAACCGACGAGAATAGTTTACCATCGAAACACTTTAGTTTGTTTTGTTGCTGCTCGGATCCGCTCACCTTCGCTCGGTGAGCGTTTCCATTTATAGGCTCATCGGGCGGGCTCATGTTTGCGGTCCTTTCGTGGTCGTCCTCGCTTGAATTCTCCTGCGTCTCGCCGGTTCAGATAATCTCTGGAATCTTCTGGCATGATAAAGAATCGTCCGCCAACACGGGTGGCCTGCAGCTTCCCTTTGTGGATGTGGTATATGACCATCAGTTTCGAGATACCCGCCTGACGAGCCATTTTCTCAGTAGTGACTAGGTCGTTCGGATTAAATTGGTAGTTCATCGTGATAATTAACTTTTTGTCGTTTAATATTAACTACACCATTAGACGTGCGAAGACGCCGAGGGTTCAAAAGTTAGTTGAAGGTTAAAGACGATTTTAAAGCATAAGAAAGTTAGACGAAACTAACTTGGATTTGTATAGTCAAAACAACAAGTGACTGTTGTCATTTCAAACTATTTGTTAATCTAACAAATGTCACGACGAGCCTAGTTGCGGACTGAATGTAATAAGCTTGAAACGTATGGCAGTCCGACCGAAAATCGGCTATGGATAGACCCCCCACTTCAGAAGAAGAACGATTCGCGAAACTGCTAGAAGCGGAAATCGAACCTAGATTTTACCTCAGAGTAAAACGCGAACGCCAAGCGGAGACGCTAGAAGAAGTTCATGATTCTTACCGACTTCTTATGAGAGCCACGGATGTTTCGGGATGGACACCCGAGAGATGCCATTTCTCAAGTCAATTAAACATAACAACCATTGGCGGAGATATCTTGAAGATGTGGGTACGAACCGTCGCCGACTTAGTTGTCGAAAGGCTTCTTAGTATTATTCCGAAATCGGAAGGCAGAATCGTGTTAATGGTGACTTCGCTTGTTTTCTTGGCAGATCCGAAAGATCCTGGCGCTGAGATATTTAATAATTATATCTCATTTCAGTATCATGTCGACGAGGTGGGTATCAGAGGCGTCCGCTGGTCGCCTGCATAGGCTGTTCGAACCACCACGGCGCTGTCATTATGACAACAAAAAGGCCGGATTGATTACCGGCCTGTTGTCAGGAGATTTTGTGCTTTACCTCGTCGGATTCGGGCTTTTCTTGCCCGAGTAAATGATTCAGCGCCTCGCCTAACTCCTCGGGACTTTCGACCATGCGCAACTTGAACCATTGCGCGCCAGTCTCCGGAGTCAGCACTTCTAAGTAGTGCCTTTTGATGGTCGCCTCCGACGTGCCCGCCCAACGCGACAATTGCGCAATTCCCGCATCAGGATTCGCGGCCAGCCAATGCGATATCGCTGAACGTCGCAAGCCGTTGTGGATAATCTGGACGTCGGCAATCTGATGCACCAACCGCAACCATTTGCTGAACTCAACATGCATCACCGGCACGATTGGTCCGGCGCTGCCTTTGTATGGCTCAATCCACCGCAATAGAGCGTCGGTTATCGGCACAAATCTTTCGTTGCCTGCCTTGCGTTTTGTTGCTTTGCCGACGCTAGCGCGAACGTGAATGCGCTTATTTTTCCAGTCTACATCTTCCCATTTCAGAACGTCTTCGGCAGCATACAGTTTGACCAGTTCAGAGGTCCGAAACCAGCCAAACCCTTGCAGCGCCAATGCGGGGATCAACCAACTTGGAAGCTTTTCGCTATTGCCTGCCACATGTATCAACAGCTCGCCGAATTTAATGCCGGTATAGACTTGCTGTGCCACGTGTGGAACGTCGGGCGCTTTCAGTAAATCAATCGGGTTCTCAATCAACCATCGATGCCGCACACCATAGTCAAACAATGGCTTGATTCTCTTGAAGTAGCTTCTGATGGTCCACGGTTCCGCTGGTACCTCTCTCTTTTTCTTCCCCTTCCCTTTCTTAACTTTTAGACCGTGTAACCAAGTCTCAAGTTCGCCGCTGTGAATCTGGTGCATTAAGCGGTCGGGAAATGCTTCAGAAAACGTCTTTTGGCGGTGGCGTATGTCTGATGCGGTTCGCTTGCTAACCTTCGGCAAATGCCATTCCTGAAATGCTACAACAGCATCCTGTACAGTAATAGGCTCGATCGATCCCGAACCTGTCGCCTTCCAATGCGCGATGACTTCGGCAAGCTTTCCGAGATCGCCCAATTGCTGACGCGCAAAACAAATCCAAGTCCGTTCTTCTGCGGTCACCATAGAGCGCCCGTGCTCTTCGACATCGCCCGCTCTTTTCTTAATATCCTTTTTAGCCGCGTCTTCGCTCTCGAAATACGCCATCTCGCGCTTACCGGCTTTATTGGAAAGCCTGACAGGATATTGCACTACCCAGCGGCCATCTTTCTTGAATGGTTTGGGACGCTTCATGTTGTGCCGCAGTTTACAGCATGTACGCAGCAAACGCAGCAAATTTTACGAGAAGAGAGATGGCGACCCACTTTCTACCTTGTGTTATTAAGCGCCAGTAACCGATTGATTAACAGCTACTTAAGTCTGGCTACCGCGCATGGATTCGAACCATGAATAACGCCTCCAAAGGGCGCTGTGTTACCGTTACACCACGCGGTAAAGCGAGGACGAAACACTTAAGGCAAAACCCCGGATTCGCAAGGGGCAATATTGTGCCGGCAGCGAGACAGAAAACGCATTTCACAGAAGATCACAAAGGACACAAAGACAGATTCAACAGAAGTAACAGAGGCAACGGAGGCTTTGGAGGGGGTGCAAATCTGGGCACAGCTGTGGTTGGGTTTTCACCTGTTTTCGTTCGTACCCTGTCGGACTTTTTTGCGATCTTTGCGATCTTTCGTGGCTATTATTGTCTTTTTTTGGCCCACGTCGATTCGGCTTTGTGTCGAAGCCCGCTAAGTGGGCAAAAGTTCCATTGTCCAACAATCACAGCCCTGATTTACCCTTGGCAGGTTTGGGAGCGCATCCTCCTTATACGGCTCAGGATTGTAAATGGTGACCCGTCGCTCCGTGGTATGCTTGGCTAGAAAAACGGTTTGCACGAACGCCTGCGCTGAGTCGCTCTTAGTAAGCTGATGAAGGCCGCATTCGATACCGACAAGATAGTGGTAGGTCTCGCCCCCTTCTCCCGTTTCTACCCGGACAGAGTAGACGTTTTCGGGCATGGAGAGAAGTATAGCACTTCTGCGGGCGATTTTCGGTCGCATGTGCTGGAAAATGTTGGAATTCTGAGAGACGTCGACCTCTAGAAGATTACGTTCTTTGGGGCACATTCTTTGGCACCGGAGTCGACGACCAATCGCCAGGGGAACGTTACCTCCGAGGACGCTCCTCATACCGTACCCTCCGGGACGGATCTCGGTTTGCACGTGTCCCAGGCAGTAAACTGCCTGGCTACCCTCAGTCAGTCCCTCCGGGACGAAGTCCCAGTAGCACCCATGCCGACTCCAGACCTCGTTCAATTGATCATCACAACCTTCAGGCCACCTGGCCGGTCAGCGGGACTGAGGGTAACGCCTTCGCTCGACCGATGTATTTCGAGATCGATGGAAGTCTGTCCCACTCTAAGCCCCCGGATACGCACCTCCGGTAACGATTCTGGTAACCGTGGATAGCGGAAATAAAGGGTTGCTTCCGACGCGCGAATACTGAGACCTAGACAGGCTTGCAGGAGCAGGAATACGGCTCCAGCTGCCCAGGCTTGGGGAGAACAAGCCGTCGGATAAAGCGTAGGTCCTATTCCTGGTTGTCTCGAGAAACCGCAAAACAACTCTGGCAACCGATGCAGATCGAGGAAAACGGAAGCATCGAATAGGCCGGCCAAAATTTGGCAGGCAAGCTCTTTATGCGGCGTCTGGGCACAACCAAACCCGATCAACGCGTTGTCGTGCGGCCAGACAGAACCATTGTGATAGGACATGGGGCTAAAACGTTTTTCGGAGCTGGCAATCGTGCGAACACCCCAGCCCGAAAAGAAGCTTTCTCCAGAGAAAGCATCGATCAGTTCCCGCGCTCGATCCGGCTGGGCAATCCCCGTGAAAAGACAATGACCAGCGTTCGAACTGCGTACCCGGCATTGACGTTTATCTCGATCTAAGGCTAACGCGTAAAAGGAAATTTCCTGACACCAAAACGCGTCCTCGAACCGTTGACGGAGCGACTCAGCTTCACGCTCTAAGCGCTCCGCTTGCGCATTGTGCCCTAAGACCCTTGCCAAACCAGCGATCCCTCGTTTTGCGGCATAGACATAAGCTTGCAGCTCACAAATCGCGATCGGCCCCTCAGCCAGTTCACCATCGGCGTGGAAAACGGAATCAGACGAATCTTTCCAGGACTGATGGATCAAGCCATTTTGCGATCGGCGGCCATACTCGATAAAACCGTCACCGTCCCGATCTCCAAATTGATCGATCCATCTCAGAGCCAGCTCGATATTTGGCCAGATCGCTTTGATGCAATCCAGGTCTCCGGTTCGTTCGAAATAAGCCGCCGCGAGGTACAAGAACAATGGGGTCGAATCCGCACTTCCGTAATAGCGGCCAAACGGAACTTCTCCGATTCGAGCTAGTTCACTCTGGCGGGTTTCGTGCAGGATCTTACCCGGTTCGGCGTCCTGGTTCGGGTTGTGCTCCGTCGCTTGGGTGGCGGCCAGATAGCGGAGAACGCCCTTGGCGAGCTCAGGATAGACCCAGAGATATTCTAAGGCCGTTATGATGCCGTCTCGTCCGAAGGGAGTGCTGAACCAGGGAATCCCGGCATAAGGATATAAGCCCTCCGGCGTGCGCGTGATCAGCATCTGAAGATCCGCTCGAGAACGGTCAATCCAGTCATTGAACTTTTCGTTTGATGTCCGAATCTCGCAGCTATCTCTTTCGATCTGCTCATGTGCAGACGTCCTGACGTTGCCGTGATGACGAGATGATGACTGTTCCCCACCTGCCGAACAGGAGACCGATAGACTGAATACCTTTTCCTCCTGCGGCTCGAGCTCGATCGGGAAACGCATTTCTGAAGCGCCAACCACTACCGGTTTTAACGTTGATGCGATCGTTGTTTTTCGCAGGATTTTGTCCAGGCCTTGATACGAGAAGCTAAGAGAGGCTTGGCCTATCTCGGGGCTGAGCAGTTGCCTCTGTTTGTTACTCGGATACCCTCGAACTTCAAATATATCCGCGAAATCGGCTTCCAGCTCTAAGACCAACTCTAAGCCAACTGGGAGGAGGCTATAGTTGCGGACGCAAATTTCTTCTCGGCACTCGTTTTCCAGAAGAAACTTGGTTCGTTGAACATGGACAGCGCGGGGACGCAATCTACGGTCACCCGGTAACTCGAGATCTGAATTTGTCAGATCGACGAGCAGCCGGGCGTTATCTTCTGTAACCATCGAACTCAGCAATACGAGCGAACCGTTCGCCAATCGCAGCACCGATTTCGAAAGATGCCTCGATTCATTGTAGAAGAGACCATGTCCGCCGGTCGCGAGCGCACGGAGATCGCCGCATCGGTCAAAGACCGCGAACAGATCGCCCCGCATCAAGACATGCGTCTGGATATCGATCAGCGAAGATTCGGCGTGAATATAAAGCTCGTTCCCGAGCTCGATGAAGTCGGGCATAGGTGGTTAGCGTTAGGTACTCGTAGCAAGTTCAACTTCGGGCATCCAGGTTGCAATTGGCCGCGCGACCCGAAGGGGTCGCCACCCGTGGAGCGCTGCCTCGCTTGCGAGGCCGTGGTGAGCAGGGAGATATAGCTTTCCGCACCCAACTTTTTTGTCTGCGCTCTGTTGCGGTCGATAGGAGACTCTAGATCACCACCTGGTTCCAACGACCTCGTGTAAATCTCGCGTCCGAGCTACATGCGCCACGATAGAGCACGGCACGGGTCGGGGCATGACATGACGCTCTCTCCCTGTTCACAACGGCCTCGCCAGCGAGGCAGCGCTCCACGGTTCCGACCGATTCACCCCCAATTTCCGGTTGCTCCGCTGCAACTCACCACCTAGGGTGATGCATTCCTGATAGGTAGCTAGGGTTCCGTCGCACTTGGGAACGAGCGCGGGCCTGGACCAAGCGCTACAGAAAGCTGTCGTCGCTCGCTTTCAAAGGAGCCCAACGATGGCTGGCACCTGATGGCATAAAAGGCTCGGGGGGATCACGGATGCAGATACGGCTTGTCCTGTCTGCAACCTGAAACCAGTAACTCTGACTTTGTGCCTTAGATGATCCCCACGATTTTTGCTCTGGTCGTTCTCGCCGCCTTTATTCACGCCTTTTGGAACATCTTACTTAAACGCGTTCAGGGCGGATTATCGTTTACTTGGTCCGTTAGCATCTTTCAGACGGTCGTCTTTGCGCCCTGGGTCGTCTGGGTGATCTGGACAGAAAGACCGGCTCTGGGCTCCGTCGAATTGGCCTTTATCGCGGGGAGCGCGGTGATCCACATCGCTTACTACTATTTTCTTCAATGGGGTTATCGGGTCGGTGATATTTCATTAGTGTATCCGATCGCCCGGGGGAGCGGCCCCATGCTTTCCTCGTTGGCAGCAATCATTATCTTAGGCGAGCGGCCGGGATGGTTTGGAATTCTCGGGATTGTAGCCATCGGTGTTGGTATCTTCTTTTTGACCAATGGGGGCAGGACAGATGGGCGACCAAGGATCACTGCTGCGGTCGTTGCCGGCCTCTTAACCGGCCTGTCGATCGCCGCTTATACGGTCTGGGACAAATACGCGGTCAGCTCGGTCAAGGTTTCGCCGGTTCTGTTAGATCTGTTGGCCAATCCAATCCTGGCGTTGCTGTTGACACCAACGGTTTGGTATCAGCGGAAAGATATCGTCCGGTACTGGACGAAGAACCGAGCTGAGTTATTGGGTGTGACCCTCGCAAATCCGATCTCTTACATCCTGATCCTAACCGTGATGACTGTCGCTCCAGTTAGCCAGATCGCTCCCATGCGCGAAGTCAGCACGTTGATCGGCGCGTTTATTGGTGGCCATTTGTTCGCTGAGAAAAATCTGAACCGACGCTTGGCGGCGGCTTCGATTATCGTGCTGGGCGTGTTAGTAATAGCTCATGGATAGCGACTAAACGTACGTGTTGTGATTGATTTTGACGTACGTTTCGGTGAGTGTTATCGATTAGACATGGTCGTAAAGCCTTCTCAGCTGCGGGCAGATCTTTATCGGCTACTTGATCGCGTGCTCAAGACTGGGGAACCAATCGAGATCGACCGGGGTGGGAAAACGCTTCTTTTGGTCCCCAAAGAAAAGAAAAGTAAGCTGGATAATCTCGTCAAACGTAACGTGATTGTCGGGGACCCTGAAGATTTGGTTCACATGGATTGGTCGAAGGGTTGGCGCGGTGATCTACCTTGATACACACGTCGTCGTTTGGCTATATGCCGGCGAACACGCGCGTCTGAGCCGCGCCGTTAGAAGGCTTCTCGAATCAGAGCCATTGCTAATCTCACCGATATTGTTGCTCGAATTGGCGTTATTGGAGGAGACTAGCCGAATACAAATCGGACCTGAGACCATCTTCAAAGAACTCGAAGCTTCGCTCGGCCTTTCATTGTGCGACCTGCCATTTGCCGAGGTGGCGGCAGCTTCTTTGCCACAAAGATGGACCCGAGATCCATTTGACCGGCTAATGGTGGGACAGGCGATAGCTCGGGGAGTGAGACTAATCACAAAAGATCGCCTTATCCGGCAGCACTTCCGAGGCGCGATCTGGTAAGACGGTATCCAGGCAGAGGTTGAGGGCTGGGGCGATTATTACCGGCATTTGCAATTGACTCACGCCCATAGGGTTGTGCTAGAGTTGCACTTCCTTCCTAGAGGACCCGACTATGTCATCTTCAGCTCCGTTGTCCTGGGATTTCGACGCAGATTATCTCCAGGCTTGTAATTGCGATTACGGGTGCCCGTGCGAGTTTAACGCTCCGCCGACACCCGGTTTCTGTGAAGGCACAGGGACATGGCGAATTAAAACCGGTAAATGCGGGAACGTTTCGTTGGATGGCCTCTGCCTGGGTTTTGCCGCGCATTGGCCAAAGGCGATCCACTTGGGCGGCGGAACCGTTACGATCTTCATCGACGAACGCGCCAATCAAGAGCAACGTGAGGCACTAGAGAATATCGCCTTCGGCAAGCTGGGAGGGCTCCCGTTCGAGATCCTGGCCACGACCTTCTCTGCCGTTCAACCGACCCGTTTTGTTCCTTTCGAATTTCATTTGGATGGGCGTAATAGCCGGGCGCGAATCGGCGAGGATATCGCTTTCAATTTGGAGCCCGTTAAAAATCCGGTCACAGGTGATCCGGAATTTGTCCGGATCGAACACGCTACGGGATTTATTTTTAAGGGTGCAGAAGTGGTTTCGGCAAACGATCTCCGCGTCTCGAGCGGCACGATCAATTTCCAATACACGAATAAGGCAGGCTTCGTGACCGATGTCCATTACCACAACTAGCGCCGGCTAGCCGAAGTGCGGTCAAATGGAAACCGTGATCCAGGCGGTGGCGCAGCGGGACCGTTTAGTGGTTGGCGTTGCGCTGGTCGGTATTGCCGGCGTGACATGGTATAACCTGGCGGACGAGGCAGCAAAATTCTCCGCCACTGGCGTCTGCCACTGCGCGTCAATGATGCTCGGCGGGCCAGACGCCTCGCCCTGGTCACCGGTAACTCTAGTACCGCTTTTCCTGATGTGGACGGAGATGATGGTGGCAATGATGCTGCCGGCAGTCACGCCATTGGTTCTGCTTTTTTCGAAGGTTGCACGTACCCGAGCCGAACGCGGGCAACCCTATGTTTCCACGGCATTCTTTGTTTCCGGATATTTTGCCGTGTGGACCGCGTTCAGTCTCGGCGCCGCTGTGGCCCAATGGATCCTACACGGCGCCACGCTCCTATCCCCGCAGATGACCACTAATAACTCGCTGGTTAGCGGCGCATTTCTGATTGCCGCCGGCGCCTTCCAGTTTTCGCCTCTAAAAAGCGCGTGTCTGGCTCATTGCCGATCACCCTTGACCTTCCTCATGACCGATTGGCGCAACGGGCGCGCCGGAGCGTTTTTTATGGGATGGAAGCACGGATGGTTCTGCACCGCATGCTGCTGGCTGTTGATGGTCCTGCTCTTCGTGGTCGGTGTTATGAATCTCCTTTGGATTGCGCTGCTTGCCTTGTTCGCTCTGTCGGAACGCATCGCGCCAAAGAGCTGGCGCCTGTCACAGATAACAGGCTTGGTTCTAGTCTGTGCCGGGGTGTGGTTCCTGGCGTCGCCGCTATTTGTTACAACGCGCTAAGTCTGCGGTGGCTGCTAGTGTTGGAAAGATCAGCGCTGCGGGCTCTGGTAAAGGATGGGACCTATACGACCTATAGGACTTATAGGTTCGGAGCGGCTTGGATTGCCCGGCGACAGTGGAATGCCCCGCTACTTCTTCTGCAGCAGACTATGGCCGGTCATTTGCTTTGGCTGTGATAACCCTAGCATTTCTAACAAAGTCGGAGCCACATCGGCTAAGATGCCGTCCTTCAGAGTGAACTGATCGGCATCGGCAGCGACATAAAGGAAATGAACGAGGTTAGTGGTATGAGCAGTGTTCGGTGATCCGTCCGGGTTCCGCATCAACTCACAGTTGCCATGATCGGCAGTAACCAAGGCTTTGCCATCTACGCGGAGCACTTCCTCGATCACTTGACGCACACAATCGTCGATCGTCTCCACTGCCGTAATACCGGCCTCAACCACTCCGGTATGGCCCACCATGTCCGGGTTAGCAAAATTCAATATCACCAGATCATAATCTTTGAGCCGCTTCACGACTTCGCTGGTGACTTCCCTCGCGCTCATTTCCGGCCTCAGATCGTAAGTGGCCACCTTTGGCGAAGGGATGATCACCCGGTCTTCCTTGTCGAATGGTTTCTCAACGCCACCATTAAAGAAGTAAGTAACGTGCGGGTATTTCTCCGTCTCGGCGATCCGCAATTGGCGCTTCCCGGTATCGCTCACCACTTTCCCCAGGATCTCCTCCAACGATTGCGGATGAAAAACCACCGGACATTGATAGGTCTCATCGTAGACCGTTAGGGTCACGTAGTGCACGCGCACAAAGGCTCCCCGATCGAAGTCAGAGAAATCCGGAAACAGAAATGCGCGGGAAAGTTGTCGAGCCCGGTCCGCGCGAAAATTAAAGAAGAACACCACGTCACCGTCACGAACCCGTTGCTGATCAGGCAGATCAAAGATTAACGGCTTCAGGAATTCGTCGGTCTCGCCGGTTTCGTAGCGTTTGCGAACCGCCGCTTCTGCGTCCGACTGGCTAACCTCGCCTTTCCCCCAAACAATAGCATCCCATGCGAGTTTGGTTCGGTCCCAGCGTTTATCGCGGTCCATTGCGAAATAACGCCCGATCACCGTCGCGATCTTAGCGCCGGTATCATGGATACCTTTTTGAACCGTCTCGAGATAACCAGCGCCACCGGTGGGTGAAGTATCGCGGCCATCGGTGACGGCGTGGATAAGGATGTCTTTCACTCCCGCTTTAGCAGCAGCCTGTACCAAGCCGATCAAATGATCCTGATGGCTATGAACACCACCATCCGAAACTAGCCCCAGAAAATGTAACCGTGCTTGTTTCGCTTGGGAAAAAACTTCCGCCAAAACCGGGTTCCGATTTAGCTCTCCTTCCTCAATCGCTTTATTAATCCGGGTAAGATCTTGGTACACAATCCGGCCAGCGCCGAGATTCAGGTGACCCACTTCGGAATTACCCATCTGTCCGTCCGGCAATCCGACGTCCATCCCGCTGGCGCTCAAACGGCTCATCGGATACGTCTTGTACAGCTGATCGTGAAATGGCGTTCGAGCGAGTAAGGTCGCGTTCCCATCCGCTTCGGCGCCTTCTTTACCGTGAGGATTAATCCCCCAACCGTCCCGGATGATCAGAATAACGGGTTTACCCATCGGTGAGACGTGAGAAGTGAGAGGTGAGGAGTGATTGGTGGAAGCGGCCAGCCTCGCCTTGGGCTCGCTCACATCGCGATAGCCGAAAGCCAATAGCCAAAAATCAATGCCAGTTCTTGGCTATCGGCTATTTAGCTATTGGCTATTCGAACGAGCCTGAGGCGAGTTCGTTAGCGTTTAGCGGCTTTGGCTGCGTTTTTCTTTCTCTGCAGATAGTCGCGACGGCGACGGCGCTTTTCGACTTTGTTGAGCTGTTTTCCCATTGAGTCTGCCCTTACGTGACCGGGCCGACGATGTCAAATGCGATGCATCCTTGGTGGGGTGAGGCGAATGGGCGAAACGGCGAATGGGCGAAACGGCGATGGGGCGATCTGAGCTGCGAAGCGCTGGCTAGATTGAAGCCTCGGGTGAGTCTGCGCGCCCCAGGTATGGTTTTAGAAAGGCGTTCCGAACTGAAGGTGCGAAAAAGACAGGGGTCGTATCCTACAATAAGTTTGCACTCTGAATAGGCGCGTTCTGCCGCACCTTGAGCGCGTCGCGCCTCCTAATCGCCCCTTCGCCCATTCGCCCATTCGCCGTTTCGCTCCTACTCCCCTACCGCGCTACCAACTCACCCTCGCGCGGCGCTTCCACGTGAAACTGTTCCGGCTTCGGCCGCGGACCGTTCACATGGGCTCTGCCCCAATAATCGGTAAAGGTTTCGCCTTGGAATCGTTCCCGAACAAACTCTTCAAGAAGGTCCCGGACTCGGTCCGGGATCTCTGCCAGCGTGATAGATTTTTGCTGAAGACCAACCAAGCGTTCGCCGGTAAGCGCGCCGCCAACATAAAGCGCATATTTCCCTGGCGCCCGGCCAACGAAGGCGATATCCGCATTATAAGGGCGGGCACAGCCGTTGGGACATCCAGTCATCCGGATCAGAATCGGTTCTTCAGAAAGTCCCAGGTCGGTCATAACCGCTTCGATCTTATCGAGGACCCCGGGAAAAACTCTCTCGCTCTCTGCCAGCGCCATACCGCAGGTCGGCAACGCCACACAGGCCTGGGCCAGCTGACGCACCGGAGTGAGGTCTTCCGGCCGCGGGATACCATGCTCAACCAGGATCTTATCAACCGCCGCTTTCTGCGATGGATCGATATTGTAAAAGCTCAGGTTACAATTGGTAGTCAATCGAACAGGAAACCCGAACTCGGTTGCAATTTTGGCAAAAGCGCTCCGAATGTTCGTCCCCTCGCCGTCCTTGATCCTTCCCTCCTGGATCCAAATCCCGCAGAACAGTTTTCCGTCGCCCTGCTCGTGCCAACCCAATAGATCGCTAACCGTGTCCCACCGAACCTCCTTGGGAGCCTGGAGAGCGAAAGACAAGCGAGCCTGTACCTCCTGTTTGAACCACTCAATCCCTTTCTCTTCGATCAGATATTTCAGCCGGGCACGCTTCCGATCCGTTCGATTACCAAAGTCGCGTTGCACCGTAACCACGGCGACCGCGGTCTGGATCACTTGGTCGCGTTGTACATAGGCTAATGGTTTGGCCAACGCCGGATAAGTATCCTGTTTGCCGTGGGTCATGCCGAAGCCGCCGCCTGCTACAACGGTATACCCTTTAACCTCGCCTTTTTCGACGTGGGCTAGAAAGCCGAGGTCGTTTGCGTAAACGTCGACATCGTTCCGAGGTGGAATGGCGATCGCGATCTTAAATTTACGAGGCAGATACTGCTTTCCGTAGACCGGTTCTTCGCTCGCGCCCGCCACCTCGGATGAGCCAGAGCTCGTCTCCACAGGAATTTTCTCGCCGTTCAGCCAGATATCGGCGTAAGCCGTTGACCTCGGCAGGAATGCCTGGCTGATCTCCTTAGCCAACCGCTGGGTATCGCGATGGGGGGCATCGTTGATCGGCGTAGCCGGAGCGATCGTATTTCGTACCACGTCGCCGCAAGCGCCCCAAGTTGTCACTCCGGACTCGTTGATCCGCCGGATGCATTCTTTCAAATCGCCCTTCAGGACACCGTGCGTTTGGAAGCCTTGACGGGTCGTGATGCGCAAGGTGCCGTTCCCGAGATCTCCTGCGAGCTTGTCGTGTTCGAGATATTGGGCCGCGGTCAAATCTCCGCCGGGCAATTTCGATCGCACCATGAACATCCAGGCTTTATCTTGATTTTGGGCTTTTCGGGCGGCCCGCTGATCGCGATCGTCCTGTTGATAGGTTCCGTGGAACTTCAATAGCTGATATTCGTCCTCGGGAAAGTGGCTAGAGTCATCGGCCAGGGTCTCCTGGATCGTGCCCCTCAGCGATCGGCTTTCAGCCTTGATTTCCTCAACGTTCTTTGATGACATGGCGACTAATCCTAGAAAATACTTATTCTCCCTAGGGATATAGTCTATTTGCCTCAAGGTGCAAACTGAATCGGTGAGCGCCGTGCGTCCACAAGGAAGGACAAACTCGGTTCGCACTCGTTCTCGTCCTCGTCCTCGACTTTGCTAGGGCGAGGCTCCCGAATTGTCCAACGGTTCGAACGAAGCGTTCGGTAATACCCGCCTCTATCGCGCCGTTACGTCTGGAATCGCGCCGAGCCGTGGTCCATCGTGGGCCACGGCTCGGCGCGTCTTTCGGCCTTGCTCATTCAACTCTCGGCGTTCGCACGGTGCACCCTTGGTCAATCGTCGCGCTATTCGGGAGCCTCGCCCTACCAAAGTCGAGGACGAGAACGATTGACGGGGGTGCGTGCACAGCTGGTGGATCCATCACAAATCATTTGGACCTTTAGATCCTCCATGTCCCTCACATGCGTACCTATAACATGAAACGATTGATCCTTTTAGGCTGGCTATTCTGGGCGGTGATCGCTAACGCGGGACAGCCAGTATTACAGTTCAACATGACGAGCACCGGCGGCGCACCGGTTACTTACGTCTTCAATCTTCCAGACGACTATCTTGCAGCTCAGCCCCCGGTCGAAGACCTGCATGGGAAGCTACAACATCAAGCTGGTGTCGCCGCAATAACTTGGGCAAAGGACTTTTACGGCGCCCGTGATGTGTTTCTGACCGGCGTTGATCTTAAAGAATCACCAGCTCCTTATTTCTTGGCGAAGTTCAATGGTGAGGTCGGCGGTCAACGCCAAGAATTTTACGCTGTGGTACTTGTGTCCGGTACGATAGTGGAGCCAAGCCAACTGGTAGCCGCTCAATAGCCAGCCCGCCAGCCCTCTATTTAAGTCCGGCGGCAGCCATCACGCCTTGCGTGACCCTCTTTTGGAACAACAGATAAGCGGCTGCCGTCGGAATCGATGCTAAAACACCTGTGGCGCAGATTTTAGCAAAAGCGACCCCGTAAGCTGACTGAACCTGAGTCATCCCGACCGGAACCGTGAGCATCGGAGTCGAGTTGGTAACAATCAGCGGCCACAAGAAATTGTTCCAAGCGCCGATAAAGATGATGATGCTCATCGCCCAGACAATGCTCCAGTTAACGGGTAGATAAATCTTGAAGAGAATCTTGAACTCGCTCGCCCCATCGATCAGGGCGGCGTCACGAAAATCGCGAGGCACTTCGTCGAAGAACTGCTTAAAGACGATCACCGCCAACGGAGTAGCCACTTGCGGAGCAATTAAACCGGCAAAGGTATTCACGAAATTGAGCTGCGTCATAAACATAAACAGCGGAACCGCCATCGTGGCGAAGGGCAGCATAAAACCCACCAGCAAGGCCGCATAAAGCAACCGTTTTCCCCAAAACTCAAGCCGGGAGAGCGCGTACGCGCACATGAGGGAACAGAGAATACATAAGAAAGTCACACTAACTGACGTGATGACAGTATTGAGGTACCAGCGAAAGAACGGGCTATTCTGGATAATATAGACAAAAGCGTCAAAGTTAGGCGGCCAGGGAAAAAGGGTGGGCGGGTTAACAATCGTATCCGTTTCAGCTTTCAGAGAGGTGGCTCCCATCCAATAGACCGGAAAGAGCCACGCGATCGCGAGGATCACCGTAAAGACAGTGCAAACAATTCCTAAGATCGATGGTTTTCCGGTTTTCATCTGACCGGTTTGACGCGCAGCAGGCGCGACTGAACAAGGGAGACAACTACAATGATTACTACGAGAGCTATCGCCACCGCGGAGGCGTATCCTCCTCGACCCTGTTGGAATGCCTCTCGGTACATGTAAAGCAGCACCACCGTGGTAGCATTGGACGGCCCGCCGAATGTCAGCAGATAGACCTGATCAAAGATTTTAAATTGAGCGATCAGCTGCAGAATCAGAACCAGGCTAGCCACAGGCCAGATCAAAGGACAGGTCACAAATAGAAACCGCTGGAAACCGGTAGCCCCATCGAGAGCTGCGGCTTCGTAGTATTCGAGCGGAATATTTTGGAGCCCGGCGATAAACAGCAGCATGTTAAACCCAACCGTCCACCAGATGGTAACCAAAGCGACGCCCGGCATGGCAAAACCAGCATCTCCGAACCAAGCGGTGTTGGTCCCGAGCAGATTATTCACGATGCCAAAATTCGCATCTAACATCCAAAGAGCGATGCAGTTGGTAACAACGCTCACGGGAAGCACGTAGGGCAAGAAAAGAGCCGATAAGATCGGCAGACGCAGGCGCTTCAACCGCAACACAAGCAGCGCTAAAAAGAACCCGACGGCGGTGTTAGGAACCACCGTCAAAACAACAAAATAAACGGTGTGCCCCACCGCCACCCAAAATTCCTGGTCGAAAATTAGTTCGTGGTAGTTAGCCAGCCCAGTGAAATGGCCCTGTCCGGCGATGTCGGAGTTCGTTAAACTCAGGTAAACGACCCGCAACGCCGGATAAATCAGGAACAATACGTAGAACAACAGAAACGGGCCAACAAACGCGTACGCGACCCAGGCATTCCTCTTCCGCTTATTCTGTGAGCCGTTCGGTTCAGCTGGCGGCATTGCGGGAGGAACCGACTCTGAGTAAGTTTGGGAACGCGTAGCGCGTTACTTGACTGTTACTGTTGCTGCTTCTGGAATTTTTCCAGCTCGTCCGTGAACTGTTTCATGGACTGATCGACGGGGGCCTGTCCATTGACCGCCGGCACCAAGAAGTTGCTGATGGGAACAAATGTCGGTCCACCAACACCGAAAATTGGCAGCGTCGGCTCGAACGCCAGATCTTTGGCTGCCTGAGCACTATATTCGTTGTTGGGAACCATCTGCTTAAAAGCGTCACTCTCTTGTACCGGCAGATAGGCAGGGATATGACCGCCGCCAGCCCAATCCACTTGTTTAACCACGAAGGCGATAAACTTGAGCGCCGCTGCCACTTTTTCCGGAGTAGGCGGAGTTTTGTCGTTGTTGGGAATCGCCAACTGATGAGAATCGGCCCAGGTTTCTTGGTTATCGAACAGCTTAGGGAAAGCCACCACTCCGTAGTCGAAAGGCAACTTACCCGACTTTTTCAGGTCAACGAGGGTCGGCACCTCCCAGTTACCATTGATCATGAAATCGGACCGTGCGGCCGTAAAAAGAGCCACCATTGACGCGTAACCGACGTTTTTCGGAATCAGGCCTTCCTTGGACCAGTCCGCCATGATCTGTAACGACTTAATTCCCTGAACGTTCACATCGTCAAAGCTGAGTTTGCCGTTTTTAACGAAATCCCCGCCCTGCTGTACGAAGAAGGTGTACCAGATGCGCCAAAGAGAGGCTGGATCCTGAGAGAAAATATTGGCCGAAATTGGGATTAAATGAGTCTTGGTCTTAGCATCCGTTAACATCTTGGTAAACGCCGCGAGACTATCGAGACCGGTGGGTTTACCGTCAGCATCGAGCAAGCCTGCTTTACCTAGAGCGGTCTTATTGTAATACAGGACGAGGGTATGGATATCCAGAGGGACGCCAAACAGTTGATCGGTTCCTCCATACGTCTTGCTAATTTCAAGAGATCTTTGAACCAACGAAGCCTGGAAATCAGAAGCTTTGAGACCGGCTGCCGCTAGTTCTTCCGTGGTAAACGGCCGCAAATCTTTGGCCTGAATACCCGCCGGAAAATGCGACAGATGGTAGGTCATCACATCCGGGGTCTGGCCGGCAACCACACCGGTATGGACCTTGGTGTAGAATGGCTCGCCCCAAGTCAGAGTCGATTCATTGACATGAATGTCGCTCTGACTTTTGTTGAACGCTTCAACAATCTGTTTCATGCGGATGCCATCTCCGCCACCAAGGAAGTCCCAATAAGTCAGTTCCAACGGCGCTGCGGAAGCGAACGCCGAAAGGCAAAAAGCACCAGCAATAGCGGGAATAACTGTTTTCATGGAAGGGGAACGGGGGATTATTTCGATATAAAAAGAAAAAGGTCCGTCTTCAAGGGATGATTTGTAAAAGTCCACGCTTCAGCAGGTTTTTCAGTAGCTAAGGGTCAGTACATCCCAAGACAGCGCCGGCATTCGCAGCGTGAAGCTATCACCGCGCAACGAGAAATCCTGATGGGCTTGGGGCACAACCGCGTCTGGAGCACTGGCGGTGTTCGTCTGTTGCAAATTGCTTCCAGTCACTCTTTGCCCGGCGGCTTTGCCGAAAGCGGGAAACCCTCGTAATAAGCCATCCACCTCAATCTCGGTATCCGGGTTCCGGTTCAAAATAAATAGGGTCACGGCCTGCTTGGCCGGATTAGAAACGGCGCTGACCACGAGCCCAGGCACTTCTCCCGCGGTTGTCGTATTCATCCTCGGCGCATCGATCTTGGCTTGAAGCACGCTGCCATGGGCCAGCTCCGCCACCAGCTTGAATGGATGGAAAATGGTTTGCCGCCAGGCCGGACCACCGGGCTCAGTTTTGATGGCGCCGATAACGTTCACAAGTTGAGCCAGACAGGCGCACTTTACCCGGTCTGCATTGTTTAAAAGGGTGATGAGAGCTCCCCCCACCATCAGCGCATCCATAAGGTCGTAAACCTCTTCCACTAATCGCGGCGCAGCCGGCCACCCGGGTTGCTGATGGTCCTCATCCGAACGCGCCTTGTACCAAACATTCCATTCGTCAAACGAAAGGCTCATTCGTTTCAGTGACCGCCGCTTAGCCGCTACTGCATCGCAAACCGCCGCTGCTTCTTTGATGAAGCGATCCATGATGTCGATATTCGCAAAAAACTCTGAACTATCCTTGTGCGGGTTCGCGAAATACATGTGCAGCGATAAGAAGTCGACATGGTCAAAGGTGTGCTCCATCACCTCGTATTCCCAGGCGCCGAAAGTCGGCATCGCCCGGTGCGATGATCCGCAAGCCGCTAATTGGATAGACGAATCCACCCATTTCATGACCTTGGCAGCTTCCGTTGCTGCCCGTCCGTACTCGGTCGCGGTTTTCTGGCAGATCTGCCAAGGTCCATCCATTTCGTTTCCCAGACACCAAAACTTAACTCCGTGCGGCCAGTCATACCCGTGACTCTTGCGGAGGTCGCTAAGCCGGGTACCGCCTGGATGATTGCAATATTCGAGCAGCTCGCGCGCTTCGTCCGGACCCCGAGTTCCTAAATTGACGCCCAGCATCGGTTCGATCCCGGCTAAGCGGCACCAGGTGATAAATTCGTTAGTACCAAACTGGTTGGATTCAGTGCTGGCCCAAGCCAGATCCAGCCGAGCCGGCCGAGATTCGACTGGGCCAACGCCATCTTCCCAATTGTAGCCGGAGAGAAAATTTCCTCCCGGATATCGCATGATGGTCGGTCCCAATTCCCGCACCAGTTCAAGCACGTCCGAGCGGAACCCGTGCTTGTCTGCGGTCGGATGACCCGGTTCAAAGATTCCTGTGTAGACACAACGCCCCAGGTGCTCGACAAAAGCCCCAAACAGGCGGCGATCGATTTCGGCAACGGTAAAATCGGAGTCAAGAATGATGCGAGCTTTATTCATGATGGATTGTTCAGGGGTTGATAGGGAGGGCCGCTATGCGGCAATAACAAATAGCAGATAGCAGATAGCAAAAGGAAGGTCCCGGGGAATTGTCGTCATCCGTGGTGAACGGCCCCCGGAAATCGTCCTCGTTCTCGTCGTCGTCCTCGTCCTCGACAGTTCACCCAGGGCGTGCCGCTTACCAGCGCGATGACCGATCCAGCGCAAAGGCATCGACAGTCGTTCGGCACCGCTGGACCACGGCAATGCGCATCGAATCGAGGACGAGGACGACGACGAGGACGAATACGATTCCCGCGGCTTCGCGATGACCCGCTACTTCTGCCCTAGGAGCTCCGGGCGGTATTCGAAATGCATTGTATCGTAGTGATACCATTTGCCGCCCCAGACAAATCCGTGCCGTTCAAAAATCTCGACGATGGAATGGGGTATCCGATTTCGATAGACTATTTTGCCGTCACCGCTGGGTTTGGCCCAACGCCAGTAATCCGAGTATTGGCTGTTAATATCGATCGCGATACCGAACGAGTGAGCGCTCAGCTGATCGCTTCCGGCAATCGGTCGCCAGTTATAGGTTCCCGAGGTGGTGGTAACGTACTTTTTCTGTTCTTCCGGGAGCTGATCCAGTTCGGCTGATACCGCTGCTAACGCTCGATCCACGCCGTTGATCGAGGTGATCCGGACCTTGGCATGAGTCGACTGCGGCATCCAAGGAATGGTCACCAAATGGGCTTCGACCTCGCTGGGGCTGCTTCCATACATCGCCCGAAAGAAGGCGGCACACCGAAAGCGGCCGGGATCATAATTGTATGCTGGCGCCTGGTAGGAATCAGGGCCCATTGGGTACGTTTGTGCGAGTTCGTTTAATGGAGTGGCCTGGGCCAAGAGCTCGTCGAAACCCTTCTTTTTGCCGTCATCGAACTCTACTTTTGCACCGTTCTGGAACAAAAGTTGGTTATTGCTGAACCCGGTCAGGGTGGTAGGGTAACAGCGCAGAAAAAGGGCAGCCGCGGCCGGTACGGCTTCGGTCTGCGCAAAAGCCAAGCGCCCGGCCAGAATCAGTGACCAGATCGTCAGACTGATTGCTCGCATGACCAAATCAGTCCGAAACTACGGTGACGTTTAGAAAGTTCCGGTAGACGTCGACCCGGATAACAGGGGTCCCGTTCACCACGCGCCGGATCGCCATCGGATCACTTCGTCCGCGTTCAAGCATGCTCTCGAGCAGAGCGCGATTTTCTTTGCTTTGGAAAAATGAATCGGCTTCGTCTTCGGGATCGCGTATTCCGTAGACGTAAAAATTCGCTCGATCTTGCCGAATGATGGCGGCCGCCGAAGTCAGCCTTTGCCCGTTACTGTTGAAGTGATCCCTCGCGCTAAGCCGGGCGACGTAGCTCTCGATCGGGCCGTCAATGTCGCTCTGAGCAGGTGCCGGGGCCGCCAGAAGAAAAAGAAAGAGCAGCGAAAACAGAAGCGTTTTTATCGCGGCCCGATTAGTGCAAATAACCATCTCTGCTGTTAGACGACACGGTTAAGCACTCTTGCGTGAAAACTAAAACCAAGAGGCGCTATCCCTTCTCGCTCCCGGATTCAGACACGATCACGCTACAGACCAGCGGCTCGGCACGACTATCGGCCTAATGTTACACTTCGACATCGAAACACATTAAACCCTGGTAAATTCCTAGATCGTTCGGGAGCCTCGCACTACCATTCCTACTCTGATAATGAGCGACTTTTTCCAGCATGGTTTGATCAGCACGCTTCACCGGCTCAACCCAGCGGAGACGGTCGAAAGTGAAGGTCTAAACGAAACCGGCCTTGGATTGCTGTTGCCCTGTCATCTTCGGGATATCGGCAGCAAAGCACTCGCCGATATGATCCAGACGCTCAACCGGCTCACCTGCTTCGAACACGTCATCGTTTCGGTTAATGGAGCTGGGAACTCGAGGCTCTCCGAGACGTCGGATGTGGGCGAGGCGCTTCAGTTCTGGACTCAACTTCGGACTCCGCACACTGTCCTGGGGAACGATTCACCAGCCTTCGTTTCCTGGCTGCGAGACCGCAATCTACCGGCGGTTCCTGGAAAGGGATTAAATCTCTGGACCGGCCTCGGCTTTGCCTTGTGCCACACTGAATTGCAGGCATTGATCATCCACGACTGCGATATCCAAAATTATACGGCTTCCTTGCCGGTTTCTCTGGCGATACCCGTGGCTAGGCTGGAGTACCAGTTCTGCAAGGGTTTTTATAGCCGGGTACAAGAGCAGCTTTACGGGCGGGCGACCCGGCTTTTCATGATCCCACTGGTGCGCGCTTTAGGCCGCACCCTTGGTCACGTCCCGCTACTCGACTTTATCGATTCGTTTCGTTACCCGCTTGCGGGTGAGTGCGCGCTTTCCACCGGGGTGGCGGCCAGTTTATCGGTGGAAAACGGTTGGGGCGTGGAAATCGGCTGGCTCTGCGAAGCTTACCGGTTAATCGATCCGGAAGAGATCTGCCAGGTGGATCTGGCAATGCGCTACCATCACCGGCATCAAAGCATTGATCCAGGGCGGCCAGCCGAGGGTCTCCTCGGAATGGTCGCCGATATCGCTCTTTCCCTTTTCACCCATCTGGAAAAAGAAGGCTGCCGCCTCGACTCGTCGATCTTGGAGGAGGTTGTGTCGGGGTACGAACAGACCGCGAACGATATGATCCGCCGGTATCGAGATGTCGCCGAGTTCAACAAGCTGCCTTTCGCACGAGATGAAGAACGCCAAACGGCGCGGTTGTTCCAGGAAAGGCTTCGATTTGTGGCCGATGAATTCAGCAGCGGCGCCCGGATGCGGAGTTTGCCCCCCTGGGATCAATTCTTGCGCGAAGCGAGTTATCCGGTGGACGAGATCGTTTTGCGGTAGGGCGAGGCTCCCAAAAGACCGAGTTCGTTACCAGGGTCCAGTGCGCATCGCTGCTCGTGCGCGTCGCTGGGTCGAGAGGTCCGCCGAGCCGCGGTCTGCAGTGTGATCGCGGCCCAAGAAGTGGCACATCAGGGGTAGCGGCTCGGCACGCCTATCGGCCAAGCATCACCTACAGTAACGGACCATTCCGAACCCTGGCGATGCGCGGGTAGTGCGGGAGCCTCGCCCTACCATTGATTTCGCGTTTGAGAGCAGCCCCAATCTGCCGTACAGAACCAGACATGTTCACTGGCACTTACACCGCCATCGTTACTCCGTTTAAGAATGGTGCAATCGACGAGGGCGCATTTCGAAAACTGATCGATTTTCAGATCCAAAATGGGGTCGACGGTATTGTGCCGGTTGGGTCTACCGGTGAGGCAGCGACCTTAGGTCACGATGAACATTTACAGGTGATCAAGATCGCCGTGGAACAGGCGGCGAAACGTTGCAAAATCGTTGCCGGCACTGGCTCAAATTCGACCAGGGAAGCGATCGATCTATCGGTAGGTGCGGCGGCGCTTGGCGTCGATGGGATCTTGTTAGCCAGCCCTTATTACAATAAACCGACCCAGGAAGGGATGTACCGGCATTTCAAGGCCATCAGCGAGCAAGCCAAGGTACCCGTGATGCTATATAACGTGCCGAGCCGCACTGCCAGCGAGATTGCGGTCGAAACCTGCGTTCGCCTCGTGCGCGAATGCCCGAATATCGTGTCGATTAAAGAAGCCGGAGGCAGTTGCGATCGGGTTGCGCTGCTCCGGAACGCTCTTCCACCCAGCTTCACTATTCTTTCCGGAGACGACCCGTTAACCATCCCGTTCATGGCGTCAGGAGCCGTTGGCGTAGTCAGTGTCGCCTCTAACATTATCCCGAAGCAGATCGCCGACATGGTGAACGCGTTTTCAGCCGGCAGGGTGCAAGAAGCTCGAGATCTTCACCTCCGTTGGTACCCGATATTCAAGGACCTTTTCATCGAATCCAATCCGATCCCGGTGAAAGCGGCGCTTCATCTCATGGGAATGATTGAAGAGGAGTACCGCTTGCCGCTTTGTGAGATGAACGAAACAAATCTCGTTCGCCTCAAGAAGACACTGACCGCCAGCAAGCTGATATGAGTCAGCCGGCTGTGGAGCGCGCCTCGCTTGCGAGGCCGACGGGGTCGCCACCCCCGGAGGGTTCGCCAATTGTGGAGCGCGCCTCGCTTGCGAGGCCGAAGGGGTCGCCACCCCCGGCGTTCAGGCTTCTTGTTAATGGGGCCTTGGGACGGCTCGGAAAGATTATCGTTGAGATAGCCGAAGGTCAGCCCGATTTAGCTGTCAAAGGGGCGACTCGAGAAGATCCAGTCGACAAGTTGATCATGTCGGCTGACGTCGTGATCGACGTAACCTCGCCGGCCGCCACGATTGCCGTTGCCAGGCTTTGCTCCGAAAATCAGACCCCCTTGGTCGTTGGCACCACAGGGCACACTCAAGAACAAATCGAAGCTCTTCATCTTGTGTCGCAGAGATGTCCTGTGCTTCTTGCTCCGAACTTCAGCCTGGGAGTAAATCTCCTCTTCTGGATGGCTGAGACTGCGGCAGCCAAGCTAGGCCAAGATTTTGACGTGGAAATCGTTGAGTCACATCACCGGCTAAAGAAAGATGCTCCCAGCGGCACGGCTAAAAGACTGGCGGAACTGATCGCCGCAGCCCGCCATTTGAGCTATGAGAAAAACACCCGGCACGGCCGTGAAGGTTTAGTGGGCCAGCGGCCGGTTGACGAGATCGGGATCCATGCCGTTCGCGGCGGCGATATCATCGGTGAACATACTGTGTTATTTGCCGGCCTCGGTGAACGCTTCGAGTTGACCCACAAGGCTTCGAGCCGCGAAACGTTTGCTCGCGGAGCAATCCAAGCGGCCAGGTGGATCGCCGGCCGTAGTCCGGGGCTGTATGAGATGCGGGATGTGCTTGGTTTAGGAGCTAGGAGTTAGAATCTAGGAGCTAGGAGGAGACTTATGGGCTGTCGACACATTGGTGGGGCGAGGCTCCCGAGAGACCGAACATCATTACCAGGGTTTAGGGCGATTCGCTGCTTTTACATACGGAAGGGCCCAAACGCGAGCCGAGCCGTTATGCGTGCCACCGTTCTGGGGCGACTACGTTACAGACCTCCGGCTCGGCACTTCAATCGACCTCATACTCCTCAAGGGCGTCGACGCACTTTGGACCCTATTGCTATTCTGGGTCTTTCGGGAGCCTCGCCCCACCAAAATGGGCTCGCCCCGACACGCCCTCCTAGCTCCTAGATTCTAGCTCCTAGCTCCTTTCCCCCATGCGTTCCGGAATTGCCCTAGGTTCCAATGTCGGCGATCGATTGGCTAATCTCAGGGCAGCCTATCGCAACGTTGCCAATCTCAGCTCGGATCCGGCTGCCGTCCGGTGCTCTTCAATTTATGAAACCAGTCCGGTGGACAGTCCTCCTGGCGTTTCTTCTTATCTCAACGCCGTAATGGAGATTGAATACGACAGACCCGCGATCGCTCTGTTGGATTCACTATTGCAAATCGAGCGGGCCCTTGGCCGGCCTTCGAAACGTCCCCGCAACGCTCCTCGTTCTATCGATCTGGACCTGCTTTACGTCGGCAATTCGACGCTGAACAGTCCTGAAATCATCATCCCGCATCCACGAATCACGCAGAGGCGATTTGTGCTGGAGCCGCTGGCTGAAGTTGTCCCCGACTTAGTATTGCCCGGGCAAGCCCATTCGATCCGCCATTTACTGATGGGTTTGAAAACTGAGGAAGAAGTGACGAAGGTTCCCCAGGAACTCTGTACATGAATCGCATTACTCCTGACATCGTCCGGAAAGCGAAAAGCCAAGGGATTACTGCATTAACCGCTTACGACTATCCGACTGCTCGTCTCCTTGATGAAGCCGGGATAGAAGTGCTGCTGGTTGGGGATTCCATGGGCATGGTTGTGTTAGGTCGACCAGACACAACTGAGGTTCGACTCGAAGACATTTTGCACCATTTGCGGGCGGTCTCCCGCGGCGTCCAGCGCGCACTCCTAGTGGCCGACTTGCCAATCGATACGTATCGCGATTCCGCTGAAGCTGTCGCCAATGCGAAAACGCTCATTTCTGCTGGTGCTAACGCAGTGAAATTAGAGGGCGGCGCAAAACGGGTGGAACAGATCAAGGCGATAGCCGGTGCGGGCGTGCCGGTGATGGCGCACATCGGGATGTTGCCGCAGCATATCCGCGAAGAAGGCGGTTATAAAATCAAAGGTAAAACACCGGTTGAGAGCCAACTACTCCTGGAGGATGCAAAAGCTGTCGAGGACGCCGGCGCCTTCGCGGTCGTTTTAGAGTTAGTGACGCCCAGGGTTGCCAACGAGATCACCCACTCGATTAAGATACCAACCATCGGCATTGGATCAGGCAAAGATTGTGACGGCCAAATCTTAGTGTTCCACGATCTGGTTGGTTATTCTCCGTGGTTCATCCCTAAGCATGTCCACCCCGAAGCCATGGTAGGAGAAGCGATCAGTAAGGCGGCGGCAGCCTATATCGCGAGGGTCAAAGGCGGGCTCGCCTGAGGCTCGCCCGCATGACCGATAGCCGATAGCCAATAGCCAACCATCGTCGCTGGTTGATCAACGCTGCTCGTATATCGGGTTGGCTATTGGCTATTGGCTATTGGCTATACGGACGAGCCTCAGGCGAGGCCGTCAGCTTTCCAGCACCTGGCCCATCGCTCTGAACTTCTGATAGCGTTCCTCGAGCAAGAGTTTCTTTGACTTCTTGCTGAGTTCGTCCAGCTGCCGGAGCACGGCGGTCTTGAAGTTATCGGCTGCTTTTTCGTGGTCTTTATGAGCGCCGCCAAGCGGTTCCTCAATCACTTCATCGATAACGTTGAACTCTTTCAGGTCCCGGGCCGTCAGTTTGAGTGCTTCCGCCGCTTCCGGTGCATGACTCCGATGCCTCCAAAGGATCGCTGCGCACCCTTCCGGGCTGATAACCGAGTAATAGGCGTTCTCCAGCATCAACACTCTGTCGGCAACCCCGATCCCTAATGCGCCGCCTGACCCCCCCTCGCCAATAACCACCGCAACGATCGGGACCGGTAACAACATCATTTCCCGTAAGTTCACCGCAATCGATTCTGAGATATGCCGTTCCTCTGCGCCGACGCCCGGATAAGCGCCGGGCGTATCAATCAGAGCAACGATCGGCAGACCGAATTTGGCGGCCAAGCGCATGACGCGAAGCGCTTTGCGGTATCCTTCAGGATGGGCGCTCCCGAAATTGCGGCGGATATTTTCTTTTGTACCCCGACCTTTTTGATGGCTCACAACCACACATCGGTAACTACCCAAACACGCCAGACCGCAAGGCATTGCCTGGTCGTCGCCAAACAGCCGGTCTCCATGCAACTCCGTAAAATCGGTGAAAGCCAGATTCAAGTAATCCAAGGCAAACGGACGCTGGTCCAACCTTGCCACCTGCACTCGCTCCCAGGCTTTCAGATTTTCATAGATCTGCTTACGGGTGGCCTCAATCTTGTGCTCCATCCCGGCGATCTCGTTCGCGAGGTCGACGCCCTGCAACTTCGAGTGTTTCTTGAGCTCCTCCAGCTGCCTCTCCAGGTCGACGATCGGTTTCTCAAATTCTAAAGGTTTCATTTGCTAATCGTGACCAGTGTTTCCTTCGGCAAGAGAGCAAACAGCTCCTCCATGTCCTCTGGAGCCAGCTGAATGCCGAATCGTGGTTTCGTGACATTTGGTATGTTGGGCGAGGTTTCAGAATACAAAGTTATCCCGTTTTGGCTAAGTACGACCCAGCGACTGCTGCCAATGAATTTCCTCTCGCCGAAAGACACTCGGGCGTTTCCCGACCAGGCTTCTTTACCTATGACCTTTAATTGACCCGGTTTAATATTAGGCGGCAGATTAAAGTCGAGAGACTTATACCACAGAAAAAACTGGCCATGATTCAGGAGCTCAACCGCCTGAGCTCCCAGGAAAATCTGAAGGGTAAATTGTCCACTAGGAATAATAAATTTCTGTCCAGGCTGGATCATTAGCCCCTCGAGACCGTTCGCCTTGAAAATCAACTCGGGCGCAGCCTTTGTCTTGGCGGCTATTTTGGCGATAGAGTCCCCTCGAGCTACGATATACTCCTTCTTATCCGCCGAGGGTTGAGGGGAAAAAAAGTCCTGAATATTCATATCCCCAATCGTCTTTCTGGCCTCATCGGCTTTTACCGATTTTGGGAAACTTTGAAAAATCGAAATCAGAAGGCGCTTACCATTTTCGATATCGCCCTTAGCGATCAATTGTTTTCCTTGTTCCAACAGGGCGATTCCAGGGTCGGGTGTCGGAGTAACGACTGCCTGGTTACCCTTGGCGGGCGTGCGGGTGGCTTTCTTAATAAACAGTTCATAGGTAGCAAAACCTCCGCCGCCAAAGATCACTAAAACCAAACCGGCAAGGACCCCGAGTTTCCAAAGAAGGCTCATTCAGTTGCTCAGGCTACTCCTCCTTTGCTCGTGCCCTGTCCGCGAAATAACATGGCTTTTGTCCGGCAGCTGCCGGGCCCATTTTGATCGCAACGAAAGCCATGCTATTTCGCGGACAGGGCACTACAGCAAACCGCGTCGCCGTAGATCAAACCAATTAATTCGTGCTGATTGTTCGACCAATTCCAAAGTGAACTTCAACAGGCAGATTTCCCAGCCTTCGTCAACCCCTTGGATGATAGCGCTCCCACCTCTTTGACCTTCCGGAACGTCCTGATTTACCCGATCCACCACCGCCGGCAAAGAATCATGAAGGATATGCTCGCTGACACCGTCCTTACGAATTTGAAAGCCGTACTTCAGGAAGGCTGCGTTCCTTGACTGAAGAAGCTGCGCGAATTGGTTGGCGGCCTCACCAAAGCCTTCTAGAAGCAATTTGGCCATGTTCTCCGGAGTAACCAATTGCGGTCTGTCCGCCTGGATGCGACCCGAACGAACTCGGATCTCGTTTACACGATCCATGAGCTCGGATATCAAATAAAAATCGAAACTGGTGACTCCAAAGGTTTCGATCCGCCGGTCGGGCGCATGGATGACTTTAGTGTTCTCTAGCGCGTATTGAAGATCGTCCCCATTATACATAGGCGGCAAAAGACCTGAACAGTAGCCGATTTCTCAGGAGGAACAAATCTCTTCCCTTATCGGCATCCTTACAAGGGTTTTACGCGAGCGGGGTGTAAGGGGTCTCGTCCTCGAGAGTTTGGGTGGGGGTGGAGTCGATTTTGCGGACAGGTGTCAGGGAGGTTTTTGTCCCGAAGGGACGACAGGACTCAGCCTGGGGTTTTAACCCCAGGAATACATTCCAAAACGATCCGCCCTGAACGGGCGGCAGATAGTTGGGACCGGCGGCTTGTTTGGCGCCATATCACGTTTCGGCGGTGTGTCACCTTTACGATAGATGACCTGGCAAGTCGCGCCTTGGTCGTTGAGAGAGCAAAGGCCAACTTTACGAGGACGCGGACGAAGAACGAGAACGATTGGTCGCCGCTCGTGCAGATTCTGAATCGAAACTGCGAACTGGCCCCATGAAGAGGCCAGTGATGAGACCAAGGAATTACTTCGCTCGCTCTTCGATATAGCGGATAACGTCGCCGACGGTTTGGAGCTTCTCGGCATCTTCGTCCGGAACTTCGACGGAGAATTCTTCTTCGAAGGCCATTACGAGTTCTACCGTATCCAGCGAGTCAGCGCCGAGGTCCTCAATGAAAGAAGCGTTAGGAGTCACCTGTTCAGGATTCACGCCGAGTTGCTCGACGATGATCTCCTTCACTTTCTCTTCGATGGATTTCTCTGACATAAGTCGCGGTTTCTTCTCTTTTGGTTAAGACTCGGCTACGCTTAATAACGAAGCCTAAGGTTGGCAACTAAAATAATTGCACTAAATAGCAACTATTTTCTTGGGGTCAGTCGCCCGAGCGTGTTTCGACCTTCTTTCGACACTTTTTGTGTTGACCTATCTGCCGGATTAGCCAACCTAGACCCTCTTTCATCCACTACAATCGGCTCGCGAGTAGTTTACTTTTTACCCTGAACTTGTTACCTGTATCCCGACCATGGCGGATCCCCTCCCCTCGCTCGATCTTCGTTTAACGCCCGATTGGCTAAAGGAATCGGAATCGGCAAACCGTTACGCGGATTATGCGGACGTAGAACCCGAGGGTCGAGGCAATCGGGCCCGAAGGGAAAGACGCGACGACCGACCGGGTCGGCCAACTCAGAATCGCCAACGGCGAGATGGAGGTCCCGGAGGTCCCGCTCGGCGGAACGCCACCGGTCAAAATCGTCCGGCTTCAGCTTCACAGACGCGGCCGGTGCGGCCACCCGGCCAATCGAACCGAGACGCATCCTCACATCCTGAACGAGTTAGCGACGGAGCCCGCCGGGGCCGCGACGAACCAGTTCAGGACCAAGTCGAGCCGGCAGCCGTTCAGGTGGACTTTTTGCCAGAGGAACGCGCTTTCTCAAAAGTGATCCAACAGATCAAGCAGGGGCACGCTGCTTATCCGTTATTTGGTCTGGCAAGGATGTTCCTGGAACGACCGGAGCGGCACCGGGTCCGGATCCGTTCCCTGAACGATTCGGTAATGATCTATCAGCTCAGTGACGATGGTCCGGTAGCGATGGAGATGTCCGCCCTGGAGCGAATCGCGTTTAGCGAAAAAAAGGATGACTTTTATACAAGCGATATCGTTGAAAAGGAGCCAATTAAGGGAAATTTCACTTCCGTAGCCCGGTGTGGCCTTTCCGGACGGCTGCTCGGACCAACGAATTATCATACTTTTCAGAAGGTAATCCGTGCTCTGTACGAACAGCGATTTAGCCGGCGGATGAGTTTTGAGGAATACCGCCGCAGTATCGAGATCACGAGCGACCCGGAATTGGTTAACCAATGGAAAGAAGAAGCTCGTAAGATCGTCACCTACACGACAAAAGATGAGGAGAATCCTGCTGCTTTTGAAAGCGCGGCAGCGATGGAGCAACATTTCCGGGTCAATCACCTCGAGAAATTGATCAAGCCCTGTTTGGCCGCCGAGGTATCGGGAGACGTCGCCCGCCATCTTCCCGACCGCTCAATTATTGCAGCCATTCGCCGGGCCCGCGAACGGGAAAATCGGTTCCCGGCCCAGATGGCAGGAGCGCTTCGACACGGCTTAAATCAGGCCGGTTTGCATGTGTTCAAACACAAGAAACGCATTCTCTACATCTCAACGATCCGGCCTCAACTCTTTGACCCGAACCAAGCCAAAGTGTCGCCGGGCTTGGAAGCGATACTCGCGACTCTGCGATCTTACCCCAGAATTACCCGGAAACAGTTGGCGGAGAAGGTCCTGAAACGGCTGCTGGGCGACAAGAGTACCGACGACCAATCGCCCGAATACCAACAGGCAAAAAATATTCTGCCGACGGATTTGCTTTGGTTAGCAAAAGCGGGCCATGTGATTGAGTTCGCTGATGGCACCCTAGACTTGCCTTTACCGCCAAAAATGGTCGAGAAACCGGGTGCGAGCCAAGAGCCCGACGCTCAAGAAGAGGCCGCCACAGATGAGGCATATGAGGCCGAAGGCGCAACAGAGGTCGTAACTACCGAAGAACCTGCACGCGACGTCGAGGCGGCAACACAAGCGCCTATCGAGCATGCGCCGGTTGACCAACAAGCGGTTGAGGAGCATGCGCCGGTTGAACAACTTGAAGAGCACGCGACCATTCAAGAGCACGCTCGGGTTAAGGAACACCCAACTGTCGAAGCGCATGCAACCGTCCAAGAGCACGCTCCGATTGAGGAACACCCAATTGTCGAAGAACACGGAACCGTTCAAGAGCACGCCCCGGTTAATGAACAGGAGATTCAGGCTACCGAAAGCGTAGTAACTGAGGCGCCGCTCAATCCGGAACCGGAACCAGCTTCCAAGGAGTCTTCAAACCCCAAGGTAGAATCCGCCGAAGCCGGCCAAACGCTGACTTCCGCTGGCTCAGAACCTGACGGAAGCACGCCGGTCGAGCCGGCGGCCCTGACCAAAAGTCACGACCAAAGTCCCACCACCAAAGCGGAGTGGGCGACCGCGGAGTCGTAAGTGGCGAGGCGTGAGAAGTGATTGGTGATTGGTGAATAGTGATTGGTGGCGGCGATGCCTTGGTAGGGCGAGGCTCCCGAAAGACGCAAAGCTAATGCCAGCGCTCGACCTGTTTCGACGCTGAAGAATAAGGGTGCGCTGACAATCGTGCCGAGCCGTTTCGCCTGATGTGGCAACTTCCGGGGTGTGCACCTGCTATAGACCACGGCTCGGCGCATGTATCGGTGCGGCAAAAGATGGATTCGTCAGAACTGCCCTCCTTTGCGAGGCTTTCTAAGTCTTTTGGGAGCCTCGCCCCCCTATGGTGTTGTCAAGCTACCCAGCGTGTTTTTAGCGGTTTGTCATCTTTTGTAGAGCAACGTAGTTGCCAAAATTTTTAGTTCAGAGATCGAGCCGGTTTGCGACGGTTGGTACGTTTCCTCTTGTGGCTCATGTCTCCGAGCTCGATTGGGACAAGGCAGCCTCCTATCCGGCCTGTCAGGGTTTGACAGCGCAAGATGCTCTATACGCATCGCTCAAGAGGAACGAGCGCGCCCAATCTACCAACGGGCTTTTAAAGCCCAGGGGCGAGCACGAGCGCGCGCCGTTCCAAAGTCCAGAGTTAAAATGTTTAGTCTAGTGCTGTGTCAGCTTCTCCCTTAACCATGGGGCCTCTTTAGAGGCGCCAGCTTGCTCCTGTTTCCCCCGAACCGGGGTTTGGGGCAGAGCCCCAAGTTAAAACCCGAGTCTTCGGGTCACTTCTAAAATGGTTTTAGCCCTCGATCATGATGAGACCCAATTGCTGGGCAGTAATACGACCGGTTTGTAGCCGCCAGATATCGACGATCAGTTGCCGGCCGATGGCCACCACGGCTTTTTTCTTCAGTCCTCGGTTAGAGCCCTCCAGTAGCTCACGCCATTTTTGCACCGCTTTATACTCGGGCTGGAAGAGGATCATCCGCCAGACCATCTCGGTGATGATGCGCCGCAGAGCCGGTAGTCCCACTTTGGTGATTGCACCCAAGCGTTGGCTCTCTCCGCTGCTCCATTCACTGGGCACCATCCCGGCTAAGCAGCCGATCTTGCGTTCAGTTGAGTAAAGATTCCAATCCAGTACTTCAGCATTCAATTGCGCCAAGCTGGGAGCTCCCATCCCCTTTGGCCGTGGGCCTTGGTACTGCTTGGTTAGCTCTGCCTTGGCTTGCTCAATTTGCTGGTCTAGCTCGCGTAATATCCCAACCCAGCGACCAAGATGTTTTACAATCCAAGGCGCCACCCCCTTGCTTAAGTGCTCAAAAGCTTTGGGCCGCCACCAATTGCTCCAGCTCTGGTAGCCCTGGCTCAGCAAAAGGGAGTTGCCCATGACGCCGATGCGCTGGCGTTCTTGCACCAGCGCATCGTGCTGGCGACTTTCCACTCGAGCCTGCTCTTGAGCCTCCCTCGGTATTCTGACCAGTTGCAGCGCTTGCTCATTGCCATTGAGATAATTGCTCAGATCACTGGTTAAGGTTCGCGCATCAATTGAGTTGTTCTTGCCCCGCTTCCTCTTCTGCTCTCCGCTGCGGGGTGCACAGACCAGGCACTCAATCCCGCTTGCCTTTAACTGCCGATACAGCGAGTACCCCAGCGGCCCGGCTTCGTAGACCACCACCACTTCCTTGGCTTGCTCTCGCTGCTTCTCAACGTAAAGCAACAACGCTTCCTTGCTCCCGAATGTCTGGGCTACTCCCACAGCCCCGTTATCGATCTTGCGGGCCGCCTGATAGCTCTTTAGGTGCGCATCGACTCCCAGCACGATCCGGTTTGCCTTCGCTTCCTTTTGGCTGTTCTTTTCCTGGCTTACGGCGGTCGGTGCCGCCTTGAGTTTGTATTCAATCATTGTTTGTCAGGCTGCTGTTGATCCGGCAGCCTGACAACACCATGGCATCTACCAAAAGAGGGGCCCCGCCCCAAATCACCAATCACCAATCACCTTTCACCTCTCATCTCTCACCCTCCCCCTCCCCCTTGCCCCCACCCCCCTCCTCCCTTATGGGTTAGGGATGCGCATTGTCCGTTACCTGGCACAGGATGGAAACGTTCGCCACGCTGCAGAACAGAAGAACGGCACCTGCCTCGATATTCTCGGCGACCTGCTTCATAGCTTCGAAGTGACAGACCGGGAAGCCAAGATGGTGAAAATGCTGTCACCGATCGAGCCGCGAGTCATCCTCGGCATTGGGCTCAACTACCGAGGGCACGCTCAGGAACAAGGGATCCAGCTTCCTCAACGCCCTATGCTTTTCATAAAGGCGCCCAATAGCCTCTCCAATCCCGGCGATCCGATCGTGATTCCAACCCGTCTCCCCAGCACTGAAGTCGATTATGAAGGCGAGTTAGCGGTGGTGATCGGTCGCGATTGCAAGAACGTGAGTAAGGCTAACGCCCTCGACTTTGTCCTTGGCTATACTATCGCAAATGACGTCTCGGCCAGAGATTGGCAGAAAAAATTCGGCGGAGGCCAATTTTGCCGGGGAAAAAGCTTCGATACATTTGCCCCCATGGGGCCGGTCCTGGTCACGAAGGACGAAATTCCGAACCCCGGTGAGCTGCACCTTCAAACTCGAGTTAACGGAGAAAAACGTCAGGATACTAATACCAGCGATCTGATCTTTGATGTACCTGCTTTGATCGAGTTCTTGAGTGGCTCCACAACGTTGTTGGCCGGATCGGTTATTTTGACGGGTACACCCAGTGGGGTCGGAAATTACATGAACCCGCCTCAATACCTGAAGGCGGGTGACGTGGTTGAGATCGAGATCGAAAAGATAGGGGTTCTAAGTAATCCCGTGACGGTCGAGGACAAGTATGGATGATATCATCCAATCGTAATCGTCCTCGTCGTCGTCCTCGTCCTCGACAACCCAGCGCTCCGCAGCGATTGTAGGTCAAGCGTCGAATCAGGAGTCGGTTTCGATCACGGGGCTGCATCATCAAAGTTCGAGGACGAGGACGACGACGAGAACGAGAACGAAAAAGCGCCGTAACCGGCATATTAGAATGTCATTCCAACTTTCTTCTGAATATACCCTTAAAGGTGACCAAGAGTCTGCGGTCGAACAATTGGTGCGCTCGCTGGAAGCCGGTAACCGTCATCAAACACTTCTAGGGGTTACAGGTTCTGGCAAAACCTTCACTGCCGCGAACGTAGTGGCAACCTTGGATAGGCCGACCCTGGTAATCTCTCATAACAAGACTTTAGCCGCTCAGCTCTACAGCGAGTTTAAACAGTTTTTCCCTAAGAATGCGGTCGAATATTTCGTCAGTTACTTCGACTACTATCAGCCCGAGGCGTACATCCCCAGGACTGACACTTACATTGAAAAAGACTCATCCATCAATGAGGAGATCGAACGGCTGCGGCTTTCTACCACGAGTTCCCTCCTCTCCCGGCGTGATGTGATCGTGGTTGCCAGTGTCTCCTGCATATACGGATTGGGTTCGCCGGAGGATTACGCCAACATGGTCTGCAACGTGTTCAAGGGCCAACCGTTATCTCGCGAGCTCTTCCTGGCCAAGCTGGTCGATATGCTTTACGAACGAAACGATGTGGCGCTGACTCGAGGGAAGTTTCGGGTTCGCGGCGACGTAGTGGAAGTTCATCCGGCCACAGCAGACGAAGAAGCCATTCGGGTCGAATTTTTCGGCGATGAAATCGATCTGATTACCTGCTTCGATCCATTGACTGGCTCACCAAATGAGAGTCTCGATCGCTACACATTTTTCCCGGCTAAACAATTCGTCACACCTTACGAAAAGATGCGGCGAGCATTGACCGCCATCCGGGGGGAGCTCGACGAGCGCGTGGTTTGGTTTGAGGCTAATCACAAGCTGCTTGAGGCCCAACGGATCAAGATGCGGACCGAGTTTGACCTGGAGATGCTTTCGGAGATGGGATTTTGCAGCGGCATCGAGAATTATTCACGGCATTTAAGCGGACGCGAGCCGGGCTCACGTCCTTACACGCTGCTCGACTTCTTCCCCAAAGATTTCTTCCTGATTGTTGACGAATCGCATGCCACGATTCCGCAGATCGGCGGGATGTATGAAGGTGACCGGTCCCGAAAGACCACCCTGGTCGAATACGGCTTTCGGTTACCGAGCGCGTTGGATAACCGGCCGCTGAATTTTCCCGAATTCATGGAGATGACCAACCAGATTCTCTACATCAGCGCGACCCCGGCCGACTTTGAGGTCCAGAACAGCATCGTGGGAAACGCGTCTTATATTCCCCACGCCCGAGACCGGATTGGCCGGGAAGAAACCGAGCCCGTCCTGTTACCGATGCTAACCGGACGCGCGGCTGGCCAGCTTGCTGTGCATACTCCCGGAACTCGTTTAGTCGTGCAGCAGATTATCCGCCCAACCGGGTTATTGGATCCCCGCATCACAATCCGCCCTTTGAAAAATCAAATCGATGAAACCATCGAGTTGTGCCGCGGCCGGTCGGAGAAGGGTGAACGAGTGCTGATTACGACCCTGACCAAACGGACGGCAGAAGATTTGACGGACTATTTGCGGGATGTCGGCCTCAAGGTTCGCTATCTGCACAGCGAGATCGACGCGATCGAACGCGTAGAAATTCTTCGATCGTTACGCGCCGGCGATTTCGATATTCTAGTGGGTATCAATCTTTTGCGAGAAGGCCTCGATTTACCGGAGGTTAGCCTGGTTTGTATCCTTGATGCCGACAAGGAAGGTTTTCTCCGCAGCCAGACTTCCTTGATCCAGACAGCGGGGCGAGCTGCTCGCCATGTTAACGGCGAGGTCGTCCTCTTCGCCGACATCCTCACCGAGAGTATCCAACGCCTGGTCGCCATCACGGATTTCCGGCGCGCCAAACAGGCCGAGTATAACGAACAACATGGGATCACCCCTAAGAGCGTTCGTCGCGCCGTCCAGGAAAGCCTTCACACGATGCTCCGAGGTAAACAACTCGAGGAATCTATCGTTCGCGAATCCGGCGCCGATTTTGATTTGACCGAGGTTCTTCGCGAGCTGGAAGAAGAAATGCAATTAGCCGCTGCCAATCTGGAGTATGAGCGGGCCGCCCTACTGCGCGATCAAATCCTCGAGCTCAAGAACGGAACCGGTGTCACGAAGATCGAGCCCAAGAGACGGCCCATCAAATACACCCGTCCCAGCGGGCGAGCGACCGCCAAGTCTAAACGGAACCGCTGATTTAAGTAATATCCGCAGATTTCGCAGATTACGGTCGGAGCTTCGGTTGAGTCCAAGCGGCCAGACAAGGTTGGTTGTATAGCGGCTGCGGACTCGGCAGTTGCCGATCGCTGTCAGATCCAATCCGACAACCAGGCGTCATCCCGACCGAAAAGTTTTCTACCTTGCCAGATGCCCCGGACCTAAAACCGTAATCTGCGTAATCTGCGAAATCTGCGGATATTATTAAGTCTGCGGTTTGGGTTGCTTTCGTGATTTCCGGACCGTGAAAGAAAAAGTGCCCACCGTCATGTGATTATCACTGGAAACAGCTCTCCAACTGACTTTATATCTTCCCCTAGCTAGAGCGGGAACCGATAGCGTCAACAGGGACGGGTCATCGGAGTCAACCGTGGCGCGGTCTTGAGTAACCACCGGCCTTCCGCGATGATCGAAGAGTTGAATCTGACAGAACGCGGGCTCCAGACTTTCTGTAAACCAGATCTTAATCTCGGTCGGCGGCGTATCAACCGTGCTTCCCACGGCCGGTTCAGCGTGATCGAGAAAAGCGCTCGCCCATACGTTCGTCGCAGCTAATAACAAAGCGATTACGGCTAGTCGAGGAGTCGGTTTCATAGCAATGGTTCGTTGAAAATGCGTGAACGATGAAAAAGGCGGAGAACTGCATACCTTAGTGCATCGGTGGTGGAGTGGCGCCAAGAAATCCGATCACCAGAAGGACGCCGCCAGCCAAAAAAGTCTCGCAGGCCACACTTCGGATCAGCAACCGGATTGGCGTCGCGTCCGATTCAGCGGTTTGGCTTTCTACAATGGCGGCGCGAAACAATCGTGGTTTTAAGACCAACAAGTTCCAGGCGCCAAGACACAGCATCAGGACGAATAAGGCAATTTTGAAGAGCAACAATCGGCCATAGTCTGTCATGAACAGCGCTCCAAGGCTGCCGACAATAAAATAAGTATTGAGAAGCCCCGTCGCTACCAGCAACCCGACTACCATTAAGCTTAGGGCGGAAAAGCGTCGAACTACATCCGCGGCAAACCGATTAGTACTTTGGTTAAGACCTCGATATTGCCCAAAAAGTAAGAGCAAAAGTGGCAGTAGTCCACCAGGCCAAAAGGCTGCTGCGATAAGGTGACCGATGTCACCTATCAATGGCAGCGGTCCGCCGCTTCCGACAATCGCACCGGCGTGCCCTGCGGCCGCCAATGAAGCGAGAATTGCGAACGACAAGGCCGCGGTGAGTACCTCGTCAAATCCGATGAAAATCAGTATTCCAAGAATGAGGCAGCCGCCCACCCGGAACGCCCATAAATTTCCAAAGTGAGTCTGCAGCAGGACGGTCTGAAGCGTGTCCGGAGTGACGTCAAGCAACGTGGCTGCGCCGCTCATTGAAACAGTCACCAAGCCGAACCACACCAAAGCGGACAGGACCATTGTAGACCAACTAACCAGCGCTAGGCGGCCCCACCTGCCTTTGAACCTCGGCTGAAATTGGTCAACGCGTCCGTGCCGTGCTGCCACTGGCGCCAGCACGACTAGTCTGAACGCAAACACTCCCGCCAACAATATCGACGCCCCGATATGTATCGCCCGTGCTAACGCCAGCCAGAGCATGATTAGTTCAGAAACGATCTCGTTCGTTGCTGGTCAGGAACCGAGCCCGTACCAATGCCCAAGCGCTTCCAGACTGCATTCCCGGCCCTGTCGGCGTTGTCGGCGACGTCGGCGTTGTCGGCGTTGCTAAGCTCATTGGATGGTAAAATCGAACGTGCCAGACGTTCTGTGGGTATCGATGGCCACGACCTGCCAAGAAACCCGGTATTTCCCCTCGACCAGCTTTGGCAGGGAAACCGTCATAGTGTTCCCATTGACCTTGGTATTTTTGTTATCCACTTCGGCGCCCTTAGCGTCGAAAACCTGGAGCTTGCTAAACGCGGGCTCCAGACCCTCGGTCATCCAGACGGTTACCTGGGAGGGAGGTTCGTGGATGGTGCTCCCGACCTTAGGATCTGCATGATCGAGAAAGGCGTGCGCATCCGCGATGCGTGTAAAAACTAGTGAGAGTGCTAAAAGAATGATTAGGTGTTTGGTATTCATTTGGATTCTCTAAAGAAAAGAGGGTAACCGAAAATCTTGGGCCAGATGTCATCGATGTAGACTTGGACCTGAACAACCGCGCCGACGTTTGGACCAGTAGCCCGGTTCACTGGGATAACTGCCTCGGCGCCGAGTTGAAAATAGCGCGATTCCCAGAGAAATCCGGGATTGACCGTCCCGGTAGTGTATCCGCCGCCATGGTTCAAAGGACTGGTCATGGCGAACTCCACTAACGGGAAAACGTTGCGCACAGGGCGCAGCCAATCGATCTCCTGGATGTGTTGTTCTAGATAGGGAATGCTATATTCGACCGCTAATCCCCAACTGATCGCATTGGGATTGACGGATTCCCCTGGCACGACATATCCGAGCGTGCCCGTGACAGCCAATGGCTTAATAAATTTGAGAGAGTCAGGTAGATCGCCGAAGCCCTTGCCGACGTAAAGGGTCGGCGTGTAGGTACTGAACGACTGGGCGCCTATCGCCTGACTGCCAGTCCCGCCAACGTCGACTTCTCCACCGACCGAGAAGATGAACTCATGCGGCGCGTTCTCGAATAGTTGATACTTAAAATTGAACCCAAGATCGTCGAAGCCTGCATGGTAGGACTGCCCCTGGGGCTTGAGAACGATGTAGTTGAAAATAATTCCTACCGCGAACTTCGGGAAAATTTCCTTATCAAACTCCGAGCTGATGTCGATGTTCAGAGTCTTCGGAGCGCCACCTCCAGCAGGATTATTGAAAAAGGAGATGATTGGCAACGAAAGTTCATCAACGGCAAAAGGATCGTCGGTTTGAATCGTTGGAGGGAAAAACCGATCTCCCTCGAATCCATGTGCACCGAGCTTGGTGGTGAGACTGAAAAAAACCAGTGTAGCAACGACAAGGGTTGCCAACACTCTCACTGAATAAATTGAATACATGAAACCCCTAGTAAATTTGTTGTCGAACGGATAGGGCTAGGCACGGTAGTACCGGGAGATGCCTTAGTGGAACCCGAGCTCGCGAATGGCGAGCTCTCCGACCTCGAACGATTTAACTAGGAGCGGGGTGGCGGAACCGCAGGCTCAGTAACAATGCCCCGAAGCTGTTCCGCAAATTCGGGATAAACGACTTGAGTCGATTCCCGCCAGATTCGGAATTTGTTCCAGGTGGCTAAGTAATCTTTTTTCAGCTCCGTTGTCAGAAACGGCGCCTTTTTTTGCTCTCGGTTCTTACCGTCTTGGATGGCCTTACAAACGGGGCACTGGTGCACCCCATCGAAGGTTTGGGAAAGGCCGGCTATCAACCCGCCTTGCTCGCTATACGACACAACCATGCCTGCCCAGGCTCCCACTTGGAGAATTGCCCAGTGACCTCCCAGAAGCTGCAGGAAGGCCAGCGAGCAGAACAAGAATCCGATACGGGAACGTAGCCAAGCCACTAAGGCATGCTCGACCACGCCAGCGCCGAAAGCAAGAATTTCGCTTAAGGGACAAATACTTTAGCTGATTATCAGCCATTCGATGGTTGATTCTCGATCGTGTTCGTCCCTCGGAATCTCACTGACAGTCCCTGGCCGGGCACGATGTCACCGGATTATGAGCACTCGCAGAGGCAGTCGGAAAGAAATGGGTTCGCGGTGTCGTTTTGTATACGGGTGTTGATGTTATTCCCTTCGCAGAGGATCTGCATGGCATTCCACTGCAGACGCCGTGGAGCTAGCTGACCAAGCGGTTGAGAAAATGGGGATGGCTAGCCGGAGCTCGGCTCCTCGAGGGCTTTCCGGCTGCGTGGCAGTGCAAAAGCCACTAAAATCATCCAGATGAATCCGGGAAATCTGGTGAGGGGAATGAGGGGAAGAGTCCATGAAAAGACAAGGTTAAGCGAACTCAACTCCCCTAAAACGGCAAGAACGACGCCCAGAATAGCGATCCAATTAGGGACTAGCCTCAAAATCCCTGCGGGAATTGACACTCCGGCGATCAAAAGACCGAACGGTACTGAAAAGCCGGGTCCGCCCAGCGCGTATGAAAGGTAATAGAGCGCGTTCACGAGCATTGGGTTCTCCGCGATGCCGGGATGCGCGCCAGCCCAGAGCACGAGCGCCGATGTCGCCACGTTAAAGGCTGTCATCAAGCCGCCGAAAAATGCAATATTAGGACCGGCCGCGCGAACACCTAGAAAGTAGAGCTGGCTCACGATCGTGGCGGTGAAAATACCGAGCGTTATGGAAGCCCCAAAATGAAAAAAGGCAGAGACTACCAGGGATTCAGGACGCCATCGAAAGAAGTTAGCGATAGTATTCGGTGTCTCCCAGGAGCCAGGGAAGTAAGGGCTCCCGCCGAACATCGTTACCGGATAAAGTCCGGCTAGAAAGAGAACCACAAAGACAGTGGCGACGAAGCCGAGATGGGGACCACGATGGCGAGGAGCGCTGGGACGAGATGATGGTGGCGGGTTCATAGTGGAGGCTCCGAAATTAGTTATTATTATTTATAGTTATATTTAATAATCATTATCATACGTTACTATGTCAAGAGTTCCCTCAACATCCGCTCACACCGTGGGCGTTGATTTTCTGCTAGCTCAGATCGGCGCGCACGCCGCCACCCTATTTGCCGAGAGGTTGAAGCCGCTTAAGCTCACTCCAGCACACGCCGGAATTCTTCGGATCATCAATGCTGAGAACGGGATCAGTCAAAAGGGCGTCGCGAAACGTCTGGGCATGTACGAGAGCCGGCTGGTTTCGGTCTTGGATGAGATGCAGCGCATGAATCTGGTCGAGCGCAAAGCCAGCCCCAATGATCGACGCTTTTACGCACTGCATCTTACTGCGCGCGGGAAAAAGAAATTGCAGGCGATTGCCGAAGTCGCGCAGGATCACCGTGCCGCGCTATGCTCGGGATTAACAGAAAAGGAGACGGATACCCTCTGGGTATTGTTGGACAAAATTGCACAACAACAGCGTCTGACTCCCGGCGTCCATCCCGGCTACCGCGAGATTGGCAAGAAGAGTGTCGAGTCTGGCGAAACGCATAACTGTTAGACGCCGAGTAAACAAATAGCAGCGGATCTACATCGTCTCTTTGGAATGACGCGTTAGCAAAATCGCGACACGTTCAATTGTGCTCGCAAAACTTCTCTATGAGAACCGAGGGACGTCGCGATTCTCTTTGTAGCGTGGGAAATATCGGGATCTCAACTAGCGGGAGCAATCGCGCGCGTAAATGTCCGAAACGCGCCCGCTCATTCGTTGTCCAGTTGCATGAATCATCGACCGACGCGTAAACCCGCAACTCAAATACCGCGACCAGAAAAACTGTTCTCGAGGGATGGCACTGCAATTGCTTTCGAGCGCGTCGGTGACGGACCGCCTGTGGTTTTGGTCGACGGCGCGCTCTGCTATCGAGGCTTAGGGCCGAGTAAGCCGCTCGCCGAACTGCTGGCGCAACACTTTACCGTCTTCACCTACGATCGTCGGGGGCGAGGCGACAGCGGTAATGCGGCGCCCTATGCGGTAGAGCGTGAGGTCGAAGACATTGAAGCCCTCGTCAACGAAGCGGGTGGCGCTGCGTTTATCTGGGGCATTTCCTCCGGTGCAGTTCTTGCGCTCGAGGCGACAAATCGCCTCACTGGCATCAAGAAGGCCGCGCTGTACGAAGCGCCATTCATCGTGGACGACAGCCATCCGGCAATGACGGACGATTGGGTCCGAATCAAAGAGGCGGTGGCGGCAAATCGCCGAAGTGACGCGGTCAAGTTCTTCTTGAAGGCGGTTGGTCTGCCAGGGTTCGTCATCGCACTAATGCGATTGATGCCCGTGTGGTCCAAGCTCAAAGCCGTTGCCCACACGCTCCCTTACGACGGCGCGATCGTGCAAGACAATCAGCGAGGAGAGCCGCTGCCGGCCAACAGGTGGACGTGCGTCACGGTACCAACGCTCGTCATGGACGGTGGGAAAAGCCCTGCGTGGATGCGCCACGCGAATCGGTCGCTCGCGAACGTCTTGCCGAATGCGCGGCACCGTACGCTTGAGGGCCAGACGCACATGGTGAAGGCGGAGGCGCATGCTCCGACGTTGGTGGAGTTCTTCAACGGTTAGAACACACCGGGTCAGAGAATCGGACGGCACCTCACTATACCGATCGTCACAGTTCTTCGCGCAATTTCTGATTGGAAGCAGACAATGGAGGAACAACGCCGTCAACGCCGAGATCGCCGGGAACGCCGGCTTGTCCGACGACGCTTCTGGAGTTTCAGACGACAGAGCGAAGTCGGAGAACGACCAGTCGCAAGTCACGCATCGTTTCTGCCTGCCTCCACCCCGGTTTCCCGAGTTGGGCTACTTCTCACGTTCACCCTGTAGCCAGGCAGTTTGATTCATCCGGTACAGCACATGAGGTCGAAGGCGATGCCCTTCCGGCAAACTCGGATGGTCAAAATCATCTTGCGGGGTGTGGGTCATGCCGAGGCGTTCCATGACTCTGCGGGATCTCAGGTTTCCGACAAAAGTGAAAGAAACGATCTGATCCAGCTTGAGCTCGTGAAAGCCGTAATCGAGAGCCAGGCGGGCAGCTTCAGTAGCATAACCGAATCCCCAAAATTTCCGGGCTAACCTCCAGGCGATCTCGACGCACGGAGTAAAATGCGTTTCGTAGGACGGCACCGAAAGTCCGGTGAAGCCGATAAAGTCGGCCACCCCAAGGACTTCGACTGCCCAGAAACCAAAACCACGCCGCTCAATACCCTCCCGGATCCGTCCTGCGGACGCATCGCTTTCTTCTCGACTAAGGCATTTGGGGAAGAACTCCATGACCTCAGGATCCGCATTGAGAGCAGCGAAAGCCGGAAAATCTTCCTCTCGCCAAGGACGTAGTCGGAGACGGGCGGAATTCAGCATAAGGGCGAAAGATAAATGACAAATGACAGATGGCAGATGACAAATTCAGATGGCCGATGTCGCTGAGCAAGTCGTCGCCACCGATCCTTGTCCACAACTGCTCGATCACGGTCGCCAGCTCAATTTGCCGAATACACAATGGATACATGGTATCCCTCCGCCATCATGACGACGGCCGGCCGATTGAAGTTGTCGATACTTACCTTACAGAAGAATCGGTTAGTGAACTGTTAGCTGGAAAAGGCCGAGACCTGGAGATCATCCTAAAGCCATGGTGATGGGTTAGTTACCAAGTGGCGTAGCTGGAGGGGGCTGTAGATCCTTTAATCCCGAGAACCGAAATCAGAGGGTGTTAATATCCGCAGATTTCGCAGATTTCGGTTAGAGGCCTAATGAAGCGGATGAGGTCTGGCCAATGATTGTCTTCGGATTAAGCGCTGGGCCCAATTTTTGTCGCCGCAGATCACTGTTAGAATGTCTGGGCCATGAATCCGAAGGCGCATTTTTCGCTAGCTCTGCACCCGTGGATAGGCCTCTAACCGAAATCTGCGTAATCTGCGTAATCTGCGGATAATTCGAGTTCGGGATGTAAGTCATATCTCGGCTTTACCGCAGCGCGCGGTCGACTGCTGCTATCGCGGTTGAGCGTAAAGCCTCATTACCGCCCTGCATCCGCTCTAATGCGTCTGCTGCTTCTCTCGTGTAGACTTCGCCAAAGTTCGGGCCGAGAACCGAAACACTTTCCAGGTTCGATACGAGGTCAGCGTATTTTATCGTCTTCGCTCGGTCGCTAATTTTGGATAAACGTTGCATTTCCTTTGCCTTCCGCTGGCGTCGATTCAAGCCCGGATAGTTGTGCTTGGTAAACCTGTCCGTGAGCTCCTGGACAAGTTTGGCTACATCCGCGCCGAACACCATCCGGATATGATTTAGAGACACTGGCGTATCCTCGACCACGTCGTGAAGCCAAGCGGCTGCGACTTGGGCTTCGTCGCCACCGCCATTAGCGACCAGTTTGGCGACCTCAGCAAGATGCTTGGTGTAAGGCTCGTTTGATCCTTTCCGTCGCTGCCCCAGTTGGTCTTGGCTGTTCAAAACCAAACCGTGAGCCAGCTTGGCAAAGCGTCTGGCTTTTTGGACTAATGTTTTGGACATTGCAATCGCGGCAGGTGTTGCTGATAAAGGCTAACGGCGCAACCCGGTTTTCCGTGCGACGGAACGGCAGCGCCGCAAAAGCTTTTCGTAATATGTTACCAAAGGAACTTTCAGGTGTTCAGCGAGTGCCACGAATTCAGCATCGTAGCCCGCACATCCGGCCCGCGCCTTTAACGGTAATATGCATCTGACGGTTTTGCTATAGTTCTAAAATGGTGCCGTTTCCACGCGCGAAATGAGTCAATCCGCGGACGCCGAGACCTTACGCTTCTACGATAACGAAGCTGAAGCGTATTGCCAAAGGACGGGCGCTCTTCCATCACTGGACGATCTACGAAAGATTTTCCAGGGTGCGGCGAGTTGGACATCACTGGAGATCGAGCGCTCTTCTGGACGCGCCTACGACGACGCACCCGTGAGCTGGCTCAACTGTTTCGCAACGAAATGAGTGCCGTGGAGCGCTGCCTCGCTTGCGGCCGAGGGACGAGGCCGTGGTGAACAGAGCGTGGCGCTTCGTTCTCGTTTTTGTCTTCGGATCCGGCCCGCATAAGCGACCCAAGACCTGGAGGGGAGCCGCTTTGCAACGTTGCAGTTCTATTGGATGCTAGCAGGCGGCTCCCGGGAGCTTCTCCACGAGTCGTTTTGCCCAACGGTTCGGTGCTATGTCGCATCGCTTGACGGACACCCGATAGAGCTGCAACACCATGGATAATTCCCGGGAGCCGCCTGCTACTAACCTGCAGAGCTGCCTAGCTACAAAGCGGCTCCCCTCCAGGCCCTGGGGATGCGATGCCGCGGGTTCATCAGGAGGGTGGGAACGAAGCGCCAGCCCCCTGTTCACCACGGCCTCGCAACCTGTCGCGCCGTAGGCTTGGCGAAGGCGGAAGCGAGGCAGCGCTCCACGGGTGGCGACCCCTTCGGCCTCGCAAGCGAGGCAACGCTCCACGGAAAGCGCCACTATCGAGCCATGCTACGATAGTGGCGCCCCCTAGTTTGCCCTAAACTAATTTGCCTTACTGCCTAATCATGGGAACCCCCGTGCTAATCGACGGAGGCGCAGTCAGGCCCCACTTCGTGTTGGGGGTGGATTGGAGGCTCACACTCAACGAGCCGCCGGCTTGTATCTGACTCGCGGTTATCCAAGGATTTGTCTGCGAGATGCCACTAAGTTCCGCTGAACCGATATAAACGTCGGTATCGGACTCCTTGGCAGCTTGGAATATGAATTCTTTTCCTGGATATGGAGAGGTCAGGGTTAGCACCACTCGCGGGAATAACGGGCTGGTTAGCTCGAAATAAGGTAATGACGGATCGACTTGATAGATGCCCAGAGCACTGAGCACAAACCAAGCACTCATGGTTCCTAAATCATCATTGCCCGGGATACCGCCAGTGGTCGTGTTGTAAACTTGGGTCTGCAAGAGCCGCGTCACGGCTTGCGTCTGCCAAGGTTCACCGCTGTAGATATATAAAAACGGAGCCTCGAGATCGGGCTCGTTATAGGCGTTGTAATACGCGCCTTCGAAGTTGAATTGTAACGTTGGATCGTTGAAAAACGTGTCCAGGCGTTGGTTGAACGTACCGGCTCCGCCTTGGAGTTGGATCAGCGCAGCTTCATCCTGTGGGACTAACCACAGATAATGCCAGGCGGATCCTTCAATGTATCCATCATAATAGTTTGCTTCGATCAAAGTCGGATCGAAATTTGCCCGCCAGCTTCCATCCGGATAACGCGGCTCAAGGAAGCCGGTGGACGGATTATAGATATTAGCCTCTTTGGTAGCCAGGCTCCGCAATTTCACTGCGTCGGCCGACTTGCCCAGAGAATCGGCAACCGTGGCTAACGCGGCGTACGATTCCATGTCCTCTTCCATGGTGGACGGATCGGTAAGCCAACCGACCTTTTGGATCACTTCTGCGTCACCGCTCATCGCTTCCTGCCACATCCCTTTATAGGCAGTCCCGATATCGAAGTTATGCAGGCCCGCATTCCAGATCTCCGAGAGAATGATGGTCATCGGATAACCGGTCATTACTCCGGTGGGGAAATTAGCGAATGGCCAACGATCCATGTACCCAAGCTGCTCGTACATCTCAACGATCGTCTCGGCCAGGTCCTCTGCCATTTTTGGTTCAACTAAGGTCAGAAGAGGAACTTCAGAGCGATAAATATCCCAACCCGAGATATTGGCATAAATAGCATTATGCCCCGATGGCACTGTGTGAACCTGTTGATCATAACCAAGATAGCGGCCATCAAAATCGCTCCAGGTTGTTGGACCTAACAGCGCATGATAGAGCGCCGTATAGAACACAGTATAATCAGCATCTATGCCGTTGCTCGTTGCCTTGAGTTTGCTCAATTCCTGTTCCCAAGTGGCTTGGGCCGCAGCCGCGACCGTCGCGAAATCAAAGTTAGGAATTTCTTGAGTAACATTGTTCTTGGCGCCATTTGCGTCGACGTAGGAAATTCCGATCCTCGCCTGGACCACAAGCGGTGAATTAGAGCTCTGCGGGAACGTAACGTAAGCGCCGACCTGGGTACTGGAATCAGATTGGGTCGCACTAGATGAGCCGGGTGTAACCGTGCTGTTTGTCCAGGTGCCATAAGCTTGGAAGGGCTGATCAAACTGCATACAAAAATAAACCTTTACGTTCCCTCCCCAATTTCCCGCGACTACATACCCGTCTATCTCGTTGTTTCCGGTGATTTGGACTTGCGCTGATTGGCTCGATTGGGTCGCCGTCTGGCTGATGGGGACCATTACATTTGCCATTTGTCCGGCAGGAAACGTGAACCTGGCCATCGCCGAATGCAGCGCGCTGGTAACCTCTACATTCGTAAGCCAATTCCGGAGAAACACTTGATAGTACCCGGGAGATGCCGATTCTCCGGCAGTAGAGAATGGAGAACTGATCTTGGTGGGATCGGTAAACGCACCCGTGGTGGCGGTGAACCAAACATCACCATAATCAGGGATCCCTGGACCGCTGAGCATGTTCAGCGCCAACGCCTGCAGAGTGGTCGGCGTATTCTCATCGTAACCACCGATCTGGTTCACATCATCTATTGGAGTCGCCTGCACCATTCCGAATGGAACCACTGCTCCAGGGTAGGTATTTCCGCCGTTACCGGTACCGATGAATGGATCGACCGACGCAGAAACCGGTACCTTGCCGATGGGCGGAGCACTTTCAGGGGTTTCATCCCAGGTCCACGCCACAATGTTCTGGATGGAGGTCAAGTCTCCACAGGCACCCGTGAAACCGGCGTAAGCGCTGGTTGCTCCGATGAAGGATTTCAAATTGACCTTATAGTCCTGTCGCGCCGATTTTCCGATCGTGGTGTCGGTCTCGATCACGGTCAAAGTTTTGCCATCATAGTAGACATCCACGTTGACTTGATCACCCGCGATCATGTCGATCCCACTGTGATTGAAGTTCGATTCCCAGAAAGGAGAGACACTGCCGTCGGCAATAAAACTCGTTGTCGGGATCAGAGTTCCGTTTCCATAAATGTCGAACGCCACCGCCGCACTGTGACCGATATCAGCGAACCCGAGGTTGCTTCCCTGGCCCGGCGCGCCAAGCGCCGTGGTAGCATCGTTCTGCAAACAGAAAGTAAATCCGTCTGCGGTCGCGTTGCTCAATTGTATAGTGAAGTGAGTTGAGAATTTACTGGTACTGACCTTTTGAGTGTAAAAGGCGCTTCCATTTTCGTTCGGCGATCCGTTTACCAACTGGATGGCGCCGTTAACTATCTGGGCGCTACCGTTGACTTGAGAATCCGATATCGGCGAGATCGTTCCGCCGGCGACCAACGGCGACGCGCTAAGCATCAAACCGGCCGTTGCTAAAGCGAGGGAGCGAGTGGTTTTGCCGAGGCTTGCTGCAGCAAGATGCGCCGTCGTGATTTGCGACGGTCGTAGACGTAGCCTTTGTTCAAGACGTCCGTGTGATGGGGCTTTGTTTTTCATTGCGGTTTAAGCAAAGAAAGGAGGGCTTCGGGATGAGGCCTTCCTTGGGTTTATAAGAGCTCAACAACTCTGCGTTGAGCTAGGAGGAGGAAAGATAAATGGCGTCCGCCGCGCGACCGTGGACTTGGAGGTACTTCCCGCGAGAATCCTGGGGGAGACATATGAACGCATTTTCAATCGATCCATGGTTGAAAAAGAGTTGGTGCACCGAACACGCCGGGAGAAGTGGCGCTGTTAACGCACTCTCTGGACGGCATCCTTGCTGGCGATTCAACCGGCCATCAGGCCGAGAGGACACTGGCTCCTGCTCTCAGATCTAATAGGGTCTGGGGGGTAAACGTCAGAAAGGAGTTTCGGAAGCGAGCCGTTATTATTCCATTCAATCGAATAAGACAAGGCAAAAACTCACCAAATATGCAGAATTCATTGGTTTATTTGCCTAATTTCCGATGTACTATCCTGACGATTCATTCCACTTAATGGAATCTCGTCGGCCGGTTCTTTATGATCCCTTCTGGTACCAACCTTCTCAAGGTCAAAGACTACAATCTCGCAGTCGTTCTCAATCTGATTCGAAAATGCAAACCGATTTCGCGCCGCGACATTTCTGACCGGACCGGTCTCAGCTTCCAAACCGTTACCAATATCACCGGTAATCTGCTCGATTCCGGTCTCATCCGAGAAGGCGCCGAACCGCTAGGAGATGGTGTTCGGCAATCGCGCTCACTTGAAATCAATCCGAATGCTGCCTATGCCGTCGGGATTCATATTGACCGGGCCAAGCTCACGATCGTTCTCACGAATTTCGATGCCCAGGTTCTCTGGCGCAGCCGAACTCCAATGACCGCCGATTTGAATGCGCAGGCGGCCATGGCTGTGATTCAACAGGCCATTAACGAGGCGTTATCAAATACAGGAATTACCAGAGAATCAGTGCTTGGCGCAGGCCTCGCAGTACCGGGGCCGTTGGACATCGAAGCCGGTTGTCTACTGGCGGTTCCCAACCTGAGAGACTGGGTCAACCATCCAATCCGCTCTGAGCTCGAAGAGCTATTGCGATTTCCCGTGGTATTGGATGAAGACGTAACCGCCATCATCCTCGGAGAACAATGGTGCCGGCACGGAGATAATTACCTTAATGTGTTGTATCTCTATGTCGGGATCGGGATCGGCCTGGGTATTTTGGTTGACGGTCACCCGGTGCGAGGCTGGAGAGGCAACATCGGTCAGATCGGGCATATCGTCATTGACCCAAATGGGCCGCGGTGTCATTGCGGAAAACGTGGATGCTTGGAGGTGTATTGCACAGGCGAGGCGATATTGCGGGAGGCACGGATTGCGGCGCTCAATCGTGATCACCTCATCGACAGAGAGGCTCCAATTCTCCCGATCAGCATTGAAGAAGTCGCGACCAGCAATGCCCCGATCTTCCGGGATGTAGTCCGATCTGCAGCCAAACGTTTAGGAAGCGTCCTCGGACAGGCAATCGCGATTCTGGATCCCGAGCTAATTTTGTTAGGAGGCGAGACCCTGGAGTTATTGGGAAACGATTTTGTGGAGCGACTCATCGAGGAAATTCCGAATTCAGCCATGCCAAGTAAACCGCTGCCCACAATCAAACGGTCAGCACTGGGAGCTGATGCCGGAGCAATCGGAGCCGCGGCTTTGGTTTTACACGAGGCTTACGCGCCTCGTATTCAGTTGCTTAATCTGACTTAGGGAGGGATCGCTGCCTGTCCGACATAGCCTATTCTTCTGCGCTTCTTTTATCCCAGTGTTGGCGACGTCGGATCCCCGCGATCATTTCTTCTCGAAGCACTGGGAGGGCACACGTCCTCGCGCGCCGCGAACAGGTCTGCACAAAATCCAAGCCGTCTTTGAACTGCGTTCTCAACGCTGGCTTCATTTCCAACTCGGTGCCCTGACCGACAACGATCAGAAGGCCTCGAGCTTGATTTTAAGTTTGCTCCAACCCGGAGACTTGGTCATTCGCGACCTGGGCTACGCCGTCTTTAAAGTTTGGCGCCAGATCATCCAGGCCGGGGCCTATTTCTTGAGTCGCTGCCGCAGCGATTTTGTTTTCTTTGTTCCCAAAACTCAAAAGCCGGTCGAGCTTTTGGCTTTAGTGCAAAACCATTATCAACTCAGTGCCCAGCTGCTGCTCGGCGCCCAAGAGCGACTCCCGGTGCGTTTGGTGGCTTTGCGCTTGCCCCCAGCCTTAGCCGCTCAGCGTCGGCGGCGCGCTCGGGTCAACGCCAAAAAAGATCGCTCCCTAAAGCTCACCAAACGCTATCTCAAACTTTTAGGTTGGACCATCCTATTGACCAACGTCACCGCTGAACAACTCAGTGCCTAGCAACTCTGGGAATTCTTGGATCTAGATTAGACACTCGATCTGGTCTGTGCGGCGCTACGTGAACCATCCGGCAGCTGCCGGACGAGGACGCGATCCCTCCCAAGGTCGGCGGCTGCCAACCCAATCACATCCCTTGAGCAACTACCCCGTTCTGAAAACTCACCTGGCGATAATTGCCGTCGGGAGTCTGATAGGTGCACAGTTGATAGGGTGTATAGTATTCCTCGTATTCTTGAGTGGAAACCGGTTGTCCCCAATATGAATCAATGAGATCGACCGGCATCCCAACGTCGACTTGATCGTCTAACAAGTCGTCGCACCAAGTATCAAGCAGAGAAAGAGGATAACCCCAATCGATTAACCCGATAAAATAAGCACGGCTTTGTTCGAGCCGGTTTCTGCGGTCGATTCTGCCGTCGGGTGTACGCCACAGCTGGTTCGCCATCTTGTTCTCAGCCTGTTGAAATTTCTGATTAATATTGGCAGCAGCCTGTGATCGTTCCGCTGGAGTGGCAGACTGGGGTTTCACTCCCGGAGGTAAGTTGATGCGCCTCTGGGCGCTTCCTTGAGACGACGAAAGCGACTGAGAGGCCGCTGACAAGTTCGCACCATTCAATTGTGGCCCGGAGTCTTTAGCTCTGGCCTTGGCAACGTTATTTGTCGGGTCTTGTGCGGCACCAGCCTGATTCTGCCTCGACCGAGGATCGAAAACCAGAGGCCCGCTATCGCCTCGGACTTCTCCTGGCCTGTAACCGTTATAGTAGAGCCCATGTGCCATCGTCCTTCCGTCGGAAGCTAGAACGCGACCACCCAGCGCGGCAGATCCAGCTCGCGATTGATGGACATCCGAAGCCTCTAAGCTCATCGAAGCCGAGACGCCAATGGCGAACAAAATGAATACGACCTTCATAAAAACCCCCGAGAAGTCTGCTTGAGGCTTGTAACCTCCAATCGAACAGGGAGCAGACACTGTTCCATAAGATATTATAGCACAATCGGAGCGATTAGCGGGCCGTTCGTGCTCGCGATGAAGTACTCAGTAGGCGAGTAGGTCAGTAACCATTTTGAGTTAGCGCTAAGACCATTTCTGAATTGATCACTGTTCTACTGATCACTGACTCACTGACTACTTGGAGTGCAAAAAGAAGGAGCGAAGATTGCAAAACGCCTACAGCGCGTAATCCCCAGAATACTCCCGCATATGGAGACCGCGGATCAGCTGCGCGCATTCATGTAACCCTTCCGCAACTCCATGGTAACGGCCGACGAGATCCAACGTTCGCAAAGGTGCTTCTAAGCTGTGTCCGTCAAGAATTCCTCGATCACGAATCTCTTCAACGATATGATCGATCTCCGCTAGCGCGCCATCCAACCCGGGGAAATCGCGCTGAAAATCTTCTTTGCGAAAGGCTTCCCGAAATGCTTCCAACAGCTGGCTGAACTCTGTTTCTATTTGTTGGAAGGGCGGCCCCAAGAATTCTTCCGTTACTTCCGGTAAAAGATGCCGGTGCGAAAGAAGATGGCGGATCCGATTCGGCACCGCTTGCAACAGATGAACCAACGCGATAACTCTCGCCCTTTCCTCTTCAGAAAACCGGTGACTACGAATCTGGCGAACCGCTTGCAGCGCTTCTACCGATAGAATCACCAACCGAGTTTGAACTCTCTCCTGATCTGGTTCGCGCTGGAGTAAGGCGTTCGTATCTTTGAAGAGAGTAAGTAGATCGTCTCTGAGCAAGGTCTGAGGTAACGTGGGCCAAAGCAACCTACCGACGACGGTCGCAATCGCTAACCCGGCGATCATTCCAAGAAATGTCTCGATAATCGTGAGAGACGGCACCGGATGTTGCGGATCGAGCCCGACAAAGGTGCTGATCGTCAGTAAGGCCATCTGAATCCAAAACGTGATTGCACCGATTTTGGCCAAGCAGTAGCCGAACGCGAATAGAATCGCGAACAACACCAGATTCATTACGATGTAATTCGACAAGTACGGCGTGGTAAGAAGGAGCACGATCGCGCATCCGATTAACGCTAACGAACCTTTAAAGCCGTTCTGAAAAGCTCGAAGATCGCCCGTGCCACCCGATCGAATATACGGTCGGCCGAACAATGTCATCGTCCAAGCCATCAGGGTCAACGCGGCTGGACCAGGTGGATTGATCCACAACAGTAACACGACCGAAATGGTTGCAGCGAGGGCTCCTTTAATTCCAACCTTGACCCAAAACCAGTCGATCCTAGGTAAGAGATCCCATTGCGGTTTGGACTCCGGTAGAGGTTGGCCGGTCCGCGGCAGACCCTCGATATTGGCACGGATATTATTGAACTCGTCGCGAAGAGACCGGAGAGCGGCAAAATGTCCAGCAAATGCCATGGTCGTCTCTAAAGGTTGAGCCTTTAGAAAACCCTCGGTACGAATCTTCAGCACTTTGCGCTCGAGATCATCGATGGCTTCGTTCAAAGAACTCGAGGGGAGTTTTCGGCCGGGGCGATGAAACATCTTTAAGATCGCACCTTCCTCCTTAATCGCCGCGCTTACCTTCGCGAGCTCGTCTCGCAGCCGTTCGACGATCGGTATATCGACAAGACGTTTTTCGGCCAGATAAAGGGACCCATGAAATAGGCTTATCAGCGAGACCAGGAAAGAATTGTAATTGGAAACCCGGGATGAAAAAAATACGCTCTCCCGGTTGCCGTTATTTAACAGGTCTTTAAGAACCGCTAACCGGTGCGAGAACTCTGCCCGGATTTCTCCGATCTTCTCAGGGCCTTTCTGACCTTCGGCATACGCCGCACTCTCGAGTGACACAAAATCAGTGATGGTCGCTAGAGCAGCACAACTCGCCACCATAAACTCTTCTCGAGCGTAACGGGGCCAGATGATCGTCATTACTAGAAGCGCGCACATGGCTCCCGTTAAAATCTCCTCCGTGCGAGTCAGCCCGATATACCAAGCCTGATCTGGAGTCGGCACCCCGTTCGTAACCACCGTGAGCGTTGTCAGACCGACTAGGAAATAGGCATAGGGAACTTGGCGAGCGCCGACTTGGCCAAACTTATAGCTGCTAATGGCCATCACGAGAAACAGGAGCGGCAAGAAGATCGCCGGCGTCGACGTGTAGTCGCCGACGATCCAGACACCGATGATCGCCCCACCGATAGTCCCCGTAACCCGCATCACCGCCTTCAACGCCATCGAGCCGACGAATTGGGAGGTGGTCATCACCAGCACGGTGAGGATGGCCCAACTATCGTGCGGCAAACGCAAAAGCTGCGTGACGAGCAATGCTGATAGCCCAGCTAGCCCGGTCTTTATCCCATTCCTTACCGCGCGATCGCCAAAAAAATCTTGCAGCAGCCAATGCCATTTCCGCGGCAAAGGAATGGCTTCAGTCTTGGAGCTCATAGAGAAGGAGCTAGGAGCTAGAATCTAGGAGCTAGTAGGACGTATCGGCGTATGGGCGTATCGGCGTATCGGCGTGTCAGCCTGTTGGCATATCGGCGCCAAAAAGCGTCAGGACTCATAACAACAAATACGAACTCTAACGAACCGGATCATCTTATTATTCCCGTACGTTTCTTTGAGTTATCTCAGTTCGGAAAACGCTACGATGCAATTGAACGCCCATACGCCGATACGGCCACACGCCGACACGTTTCTCCTACGGCGCCTTCTTCTCCTTCGCTTCCTCCGTCGACTCAACTTCTGGAAGCATCGACACCGAAATGGTTTGGCCGATCCTTAACGGGACCGGCGGTGTTCCCGTCACGTGTATCCGCACCGGGAACCGTTGAGGGAGACGAACCCAATCGATGGTCTGGCTAACCGAGGGTAACAGACCGGTGGAAGTGCTACCTGAGCCATCCTGCACATAAATCCCCCAGCCGATACTTCGAACCACGCCTTCGAAGGGTTTTTTCTCGTAACCGATAATCACGATTTTCGCTTTTTGCCCGACTTGAATGTGCGGTAGCTGAGTCTCTTTGAAGTAGCCGGCCACCCAGAACGAATCAGTGTCAACCAGAGCTAACAATTGGTTTCCTGCTGTTACGTAGGTGCCCGGGCTCGTGTTCACATTCGTAACGTACCCGTCCACCGGGGCCACAACCGTGGTGTAGCTTAGATTGAGTTGAGCCAGCTCGAGATTGGCTTTGGCAGACACGACTTGGGCCTGCGCAGCGAAAAACGCATCCTGCGCATTCTGAAAATCCTGCTGGGCCGAAACGTGCTTTTGGTAAAGATCGGTCTGCCGGTCGAGATCCTGTTGCTTTTGTTTTAGGTTCGCCTCGGCATTTTGCACCTGACCCGTCGTGACATCGACCTGCGCCTTGAAATCGGAAGGATCAATCTGGAATAGCAGTTCACCTTTTTTCACCCGCTGATTATCCCGGAGTGGAATGTTAATGATGGGCCCGGAAACCCGGGGCGCGATTCCAACAACGTTAGCGCGGACCTGACCATCTCTCGTCCAAGGATTCTCTATATAGTTGGAATAGAGCGAAACGCCGGCCCAAACCGCCAACGCAATGAGAACGAACGTAATGAAGTAATTGAGAAGCCTAACCTTCATGGTTGAAACATCCATCCGATCACCGAGGTCAAAAACACAACGAGCGCCAGAAAGAAAAGAGGAAGATGCCAGACGTACCGCGAGAGGCCGGTGCGCTCCATGATGGCGATCACTAGCCAAGCCGCCAGAAACCCAAACGTGCCCACCACGACTATCCACGGAATCAAGACTTCCCCGAGCCTCATCTCCGGCCGGCTTATATCTAAGCGAAGCAGTTCCATGCGTTAGCTGATCAATTGTACCGACTTGTGGATAAGATCAAGCTAAGTTAGCGGCGACGCGGAGAAAGGGCGAAAGGGCGAAAGGGCGAAGGGGCGAAGGGGCGAAGGCGCACCCTGGAGGGGAGCCGCTTTGGCGCACGCCCACGCGAACCCGCCTATTTTTTCGCAACGTTTGCTTTGGCCTGTTCCCTCGGCAACAGGCGGCTCCCGCGATCAGCCCAGAGCGTGTTCTCGCCCAGCGCAAAATCGTGACGACGCCAAAACACAGAAACCACGCTGGGTTATCGCCGTACCCTGGAACGTTCCCGGGAGCCGCCTGTTAAGACGCCAATAGAGCAGCCAACCTACAAAGCGGCTCCCCTCCACGGTCAGGGGCGCGCGCCGCCATTGGCGTGTTCTAGTTCTCCCCCAACTTTTTCCCCAGGTTCTCCAGCAAAGTCGCGGCAAACGCCATACCCCGGCGGCAATCCTGACTGTTGAATTTACGCAGGAGAGCAAATAACCCTGGCGCCTCTCCTTTCGTAGCCGAGGCTTGGGCTATCCCTTCCGGGATCGCGCCAGCTAAACGGGCCAGCAAATCGGGATCGATCCCGCCCAATAGCTTGCTCAACAAAAGCAGATTCCGAATCGCCCGAATATTCTCCGGTGTATTCGCCGTTTCCACGGCCGCCTCTAGTATAAAATCGCTGGAACTCACCGCCCCTTTCAATGTATCCAGGACGCCGCGGTCGTGTAACCCTTGAAGTAAATCATAGACCGCCAACAATGCCTCCGCGTGTTCCGCCGGAGCCTGTTCCAAGCGACTACGCAGTTCTTCGTGCGCATCCCGGGGAGGTGGTTCGAATTTGATGGGTGCAGCCATATGACCTTACTCCGATGCTTCGGTTCCCGCTTGGTTCCCCGGGCTGGCGTTGCTCCCTGGCAGCTTTGGCGAAACAGGAAGCGCCGCTCGCTGGCCCGCTCCATTACCCGTTCCAGGCAGATGATAATCCGGGCGTTTCCATTTCCGCTCAACTTCTACTCCACGCTGAGGGGTCGGATGTCCGAAACGGAAATTATTCCGGGGAAGCGGTGATTCACCCTGTTCACCGAGCAAAGTTAATTTTACCGCGGTCTCTTTGTAAGCCGGAGTGTGAGTGGTGCGGTCAGTGAAACTACTGGTTAACAGGTTCACCGGATGTTCACTCGAGTTCATCGGCATATAAAGTTCGTGACCGTGCACTCGATCGGTCACTAGCGCCCGGACTTTCACCTGACCACGCCGCGAGATAAGCTGAACCCAAGCTCCGCTCTCTATCTTGCGTTCGGCAGCCAGCTCCGGTGAAATCTCCACCCAGTTATCCGGCGTTTTCTCTTTAATCCCCTGAACCCGATAGGTCATGTTCCCTTCATGGAAATGCTCCAGTAGCCGGCCGTTGTTCAGGTGGAGATCGAACTCTGCATCAACCTGTTCCGAGGGTTCGATCCATTGGAGCGGATAAAACCGCGCTTTACCATCGGGGAAATTGAACTGCTTGGTGTAGAGCAACGGTTCGTCAGTGCCATCCGGATGTACCGGCCATTGCAGACATTTGTAGCCTTCAAGCCTCTCATAGGTGACACCGGCAAACATTGGGGTAAGTGAAGCAATTTCCGTCATGATTTCAGACGGATGCTGGTAGTTCCAATTCGCCCCTAACCGGTTCGCCACCTCTTGGATGATTCGCCAATCCGGCTTCGTATCGCCCAATGGCTCAAGCACCTGATAAAGACGCTGAATCCGTCGTTCCGTGCTGGTGAAAGTCCCCTCTTTTTCAAAGCTCGGCGAAGCCGGCAACACCACATCCGCAAACCGGCAGGTGTCCGTGAAAAAGATATCCTGCATCACAAAGAACTCGAGTTTCTCAAACGCGCCATCCACCAGCTTGACGTTGGAATCTACCAAGCCCATCTCTTCGCCGTACATATACATGGCCCGGAGTTTCCCCTCATAAATGGCGTCGACCATCTCATGATTGTCCAGACCTCGTTCGGGCGAGATGGTTACCTGCCAGGCTTTTTCAAAACGCCCGCGCGCTTCGGCGTCCTTCAGCAACTGGTACCCGGGAAAGCGATCCGGCATCGCTCCCATATCGGAAGCGCCTTGGACATTGTTATGGCCTCGCAACGGATAAGCACCCGTGCCGGGACGCATGTAGTTGCCGGTTACCAACAACAAATTGGAGATCGCGGTTGATGTATCCGATCCGTTTGCATGTTGAGTCACTCCCATCGCCCAACAAATGGCGACGCCATCGGCCGCGACCACCATCTCTGCCACTTGTTCAAGAGTTGCTTTCGGAATCTCGCAGACGGTTTCTGCGAACTCCATGGTAAACGGCTCCAGGCTCTTTTTATAATCCTCGAAATCCTTCACCCATTCGTTGATAAATTCCATCTTGGCGAGGCCGCGATCAATCACATAACGGCTTATGGCCGACAACCAAACCAGATCCGTCCCCGGACGCGGTTGCAGATGAATGTCAGCCCTGCGCGCCATCTCATTTTTACGGAGATCAGCCACGATCAGTTTTTGACCCCGCAGCTTGTGGGACTGCTTGATCCGCGTTGCCAGCACTGGATGGCTTTCGGCCGTATTCGCGCCAACGATGATCACTAAGCCAGCTGCTTCGATGTCTTTGACGGAGCCAGAGTCGCCGCCGTAACCGACGGTTCGAAACAAGCCCGCAGTAGCGGGTGATTGGCAGTACCGCGAACAATTATCGACATTGTTAGTACCCACCACCGCCCGAGCGAGTTTCTGCATCAAATAGGCTTCTTCATTTGTGCATTTCGACGAAGCAATGAACCCGAGCGCGTCTGCTCCATGCGCCTTCTTTAGCTCTGTCAGCTTTCTGGCCACGAAATCGAGCGCCTCATCCCAGGTAGCCTCACGAAAACGACTTCCCTCCCGGATCAGTGGTTTGGTTAACCGCTCTTTATCGTTCACGAAGTCCCATCCGAACTTGCCTTTTACGCAGGTGGAAATGCCGTTGGTGGGACCTTCCAGGGGTTCGACCTTAAGGATGTGACGGCCTTTTGTCCAAACCTCGAAACTGCAACCAACGCCGCAGTAGGTGCAGACCGTCTTTGTCCGGCGAATTCGCGACTCGCGCATTTCCGATTCCACTTCTGAAACCTTGAGAATCGAGCCATAGCCGACCTCGGGCTCCACACCCTTTACCAGATCAATCATCCCGTTGAGCGTCTTCTGCGGAGTCGCCGTCATGTAGCCGGCTTCACCCAGCATTGACTTTTCCATTAGAGCGTTACAAGGGCACACGGTCACGCAGTGTCCGCAGGATACACAGCTAGACTCGCCAATTGTTTTTCCTCCGTCCCAGAGAACACGCGGATGTGGGTCTTCCCATCGAATCGATAACGTCTCGTTGACCTGGAAATTCTGGCAGGCCTCTACGCAACGCCCGCAAAGAATGCACTGGTCCGGATCATACCGGTAGAACGGATTGGTATAATCGGCTTGATACGGTTTAGGCTGGTAAGGCGTTTTTTGATGCTCGACTTGCAAGAGCTTAGTCGTGTTATGAACCGTGCAATTGCCGTTGTTATTGTCACAAACCGTGCAGTAGAGCAGGTGATTCCCTAAAATCCGGTCAAACGCTTCGTTTTGTGCGGCTTTGGCTCTTGGCGAGTCCGAAAAAACTTCCATCCCGGCCGATACCTGCGTTCCACAAGCTCTGGCCAGGGTTCCGTTGATTTCTACCAAACAGGTATCGCAGGTCTGTATGGGGCCAAGCTGTGGATGATAACAGACTTGGGGAAGCGTTTTGGTCACCCGGTTAATGACATCAACCAACCGTTCGCCCTGTGATGCATCATAGGATGAGCCATTAATTTGAATCTTCATGGCGGCTGTTGCTTTCTCCGGCCGCCTTGGTGGCCTTCGTATCTGTCGCGCCATCGGACTTCGACCAGCCCAGTCGAGTCGCTTGACGACGGTTAATGCGAAGATCCTATATGGGAGGCGGTTACCGGATCTGTTACACTAGTCTCGTGCGTGGCCGCCATTCAGCAAAACGGAAATGTTTGGTACTTTTCTACGGGGCTTTGACACTTTTCGCTCGGGCCGCACCTGGAGATGTCCCGGTCAGACGTCGATAGAATCGAACGAAGTAAGAGACATTCCGAAAATTAAGCCGGTAAGCGATCTCAGAAATGGTGAGATCGGTATAGGTCAAGAGCCGGCGCGCTTCGAGCAAGGTTCGATCCCGGATCCAAACACTAGGAGATTTTCCAGTCTCGGAAAGGACGGCGTTAACAAAGGCGCGCGAATCGACCGAGAGGGCGGAGACAAAATGATTGGCGCGATAAAATTTACCCTGTTCTTTTTCGAGCAGCGCCAGAAACCGATTTGTTAACGGGCGAAAATGGTCTGTGGCTTCGACTTCGCCTGGACCTCGGCAAAGCCGGCGCAATGAAATGAGGATACTCGTAATCTGAGTCCTAAGCATCTCGTCTCGAAATTCTTCACTGGTGCAGAACTCGCGAGCCAGATCTTCGAATTTTGTTCTAAGCAGGTCGTAGGCGCCGCCGACCTCGATCTGCCTTTTCGCGGTCGCGCTCCATTGCGTTAGCTCGTGCAACAAGCGATAGGGCCGCTCGGTTTGGCTGAAGAGAAGCGTGGGTTCAATCGAAAGGATGTATCCATGCAAAGTGTCTTTTGCTTCCCAGGTATGCACTTGGCCCGGTGGGATAAAGATCAGACTGCCTGCCTTGATCGGGTAGCTCTGATCATCCTGGATGAAGGTCCCGGTTCCCGACTCGATCCAGGCCACATGATAAAAATCGTGCCGATGAGGGATATGCCGGAAAGGCACGCGTTGCACCAATTTCTGGAGAGAAATACCGAGGCGATCGTCAACTTGAGTGCGGCCGCTGGCCAAGCGAAACAACGGGATCTTTAGGGGCTTGATCGACGCCATCGTAACAGGGGAAGATACAGGATGGGCCGAGATTAGGTTGGACGCAAGGTTCGCAACGCCCAGCTCGGTGGGGCGAGGGCCTGCCACGCCATAGGCTTGGCGAAGGCGGGCTCCCGAACGGCCTTAAAGACTTCCCGGAGGCTGCGACGTCGAATGACGATTATGTGTTTTGGACCAATGCGCTCGCCGAGCCGTGTCTATGGTGTGGCAGCCATCTAACGGTTCGAACTGGATTGGCGCCAAGCCCGACCTACCGATGGCTCACCAATGACCATTGCACATGATGGCCCCGAGAACGCAGTGAACGAACGTGAACGGTGCGCAGCGTGGAAAATCCGGGGAGGGCGCGCGTCCCCGCGCACCGCGAGGACTTCGCGGCAAGCAAATCTGGCACTCACCTGGGCTATGATGTAGAACCGCTTCGCGGTAAGATGCCCGAAATGCGTCCCCTTTCCACACTTCGCTCGCCGGTCACGTTCTCCGCGCTGTCGGCGTTGACGGCGCTGACGGCGTTAACAGCATTTGGCCAGAGCTCCGATAGTGATCACTACCTGCAAGCCCTGGCGGAAACTCAGAATTTCTCGCTCGGACGTCCTATTGAGGCGATGCCGACCGCGGACGGAAAATCGGTGATCTTTCTTCGATCGGATTCGCCGCGTGACCGAACCACCAGTCTGTATCGGTTTGATGTTGAATCCGGTCGGACCGAACAATTGGCCGCACCAGAGAAACTGCTCGGAGAGCAGACTGGGAGCTTAACGCCGGAAGAAAAGATGCGGCAAGAAAGGACCCGAACCAAGGTAACCGGTATCACGAGCTTTGCTCTATCGGAAGATGGCAATCAGATCGGTTTCACACTGCCAGGCGCTCTTTTCGTCTATCGGCTTGGAACCAAGAGTTTAGTCAAATTGAAAACTGGAGCCGGGAACGCGATCGATCCCACTTTTTCACCAGACGGCCGAAAAATCGCTTACGTCCGGGACTACAACCTGTTCGTCTACGATCTGGAGACTAATCAGGAACACGCCGTAAACACCGGCGGCACCGAAACCAAGTCATTCGGAACGGCTGAATTTGTAGCCCAAGAAGAGATGGCCAGGACGAAAGGCTTTTGGTGGTTACCGGACAACAGAACGATCGTTTACCAAGTCAACGATAGCTCCAAGGTCGAGGTTTGGTATGTCGGAGATCCGTCAGCGCCACAGAATCCTCCGTATCCCTCGCGTTACCCCCGCCCGGGAAAGGAAAACGTAGACGTGCGCTTAGCGTTCGCCAATGCCGAAGACAGCGCCGGCAGCGGCGCCAATGCCAACAACGCCGGCAACGCAGAACCCGTGCGTTGGATCGAATGGGATCGCAGTAAGTATCCTTATTTGGCGCGAGTGAGTCCCACCAAGTTTGGCCCCTTAACCATAACCGTCGAGACACGGGACCAACACGAATTAGTACTTCTCGAGGTCGACTTGCAAACCGGCGCGACCCGGCCGCTTCTAAGGGAGAATGATCCGGATTGGGTGAATATCGACCAAAGCGTGCCGGCCTGGCTGCCTTCGCATGAGTTTGTCTGGACCAGTGAAAAAAACGGGGCATGGGAGCTAGAACTGCGGCGGCCGGATGGATCTTTGGATAGGGTGGTTGTACCTCCCAAAAGCGGTTTACAACATTTCTCCGGTGCGACCGGATCCTATCTGTTTTTCCTGGCGGGGAACAATCCGTCCGAGAGTGAGTTATGGCGGGCCAATCCGGACGATGCCGAGTTAACCAGGCTGGCCGGTGGTTTCCATACAATCTCGGTAAGCGAGAACGGCGCCTCCGTTTTGGCCGACACCGTTCGCGCTCCGGATTCGCTAGCCAAAACTTTGGTCCGTCGTACCGACGGAACGGTGTTGGGAGAACTACCGAGCGTGGCCGAAGAGCCGCCCTATTATCCTCGAATCGAATTCTCGGATAATTCGAGCAAATTTGTCAGCTCGATTGTTCGCCCGCGCAATTTCGATGCCTCGAAAAAATATCCGGTGATCGTGGATGTGTATGCCGGACCCGGGTATAACCGGGTCCAGAAGATCGCCGAACCGTATCTTATCGACCAATGGCTGGCCGACCAGGGGTTTGTGGTGGTGTCATTCGACGGAAGAGGAACACCCGGGCGCGGGCGTGATTGGGAGCGTGCAATCTATCAAAAGTTCGGAGAGATACCTTTAGCTGACCAGGTCAGCGCGCTGACTAACTTCGCAGCCAAGCATCCCGAGTTGGACCTGACCAGAGTGGGGATCACCGGTTGGTCTTTCGGTGGATATATGTCAGTCCTGGCAGTGCTGCGGCGCCCGGACATCTTTAAGGCAGCTGTCGCAGGCGCTCCCGTAACCGATTGGTTAGATTACGATACTCATTATACCGAGCGCTTTTTGGGGTTACCAGGTGACGACGTCTACACGGCTTCGTCACTTATCGCCGATGCACCGAACCTGAACCGGCCTCTTCTGATTATCCACGGAACCGCGGACGATAATGTCTACTTCCGGCACAGCCTCAAACTGATGGACGCCTTTGAAAAAGCGGGCCGTTCCTTCCAATTCTTACCGATCGCCGGTTCCACCCACATGGTTTTGGACCCCGGACTAAGGGTGCAAATCGAGAAACGAACGGTGGAGTTCTTTAAGGCGTCGCTATAACGGCGACGCCTAACTTGGTAGGGCGAGGCTCCCGAATGACCCGGGACAATAGCAGGGGAATGGAATGATAGCCCTAATCTGCGTGAGATTAGGCCGCTGTGCCCGCCGAGCCGGACCCAGGACATGCCACTCTTAAACGCGCCCTGAATGCCTCGAACACGAGGGGTTAGGCACGCTACGGCTCGGCAGTTGTTAGGTGTTGCCTGCCCTATCTTCTGCAACACCGTTCTCCCTGCGCAGCTCTTCAGGTCATTCCGGAGCCTCGCCCTACCAGTTTATAGCGACGCATAAGTGTTGGCGTAAACGACAGATCTGGAGATTTTATCTCTATCGCACGCTGAGCTTATGAAAAAAGGAACCGAAACACGGAAGGCCGATTATCCCATAGATTCATTGTTTCTCGACCGGTGGTCCCCACGGGCTATGTCCGGTGAGCCATTGACTGAAGAGGAACTCTTCACCTTGTTCGAGGCAGCCCGTTGGGCCCCCTCTTCCTTTAACGGTCAGCCGTGGCGAATCTTTTATGCGCGACGGGATACTCCGCACTGGCCGCTCTTTTTAAACCTGCTGGTCGAGTTCAATCAGAGTTGGGCAAAGCATGCTGCTGCCTTGGTCGTTTTTGCTTCTAAGACGACCTTCGATCACAATGGCGAGCCCGCCGCCACTCACTCTTTCGATACGGGCGCCGCCTGGGAGAACTTCGCGTTACAAGGCGCACTGAAAGGATTGGTGATTCATGGGATGCAGGGGTTCGATTACGACAGAGCCAAGACCGCGCTTAACATCCCGGAAGATTTCAAAGTCGAAGCAATGGCAGTGATCGGCAAACCGGGCCGCAAAGAAGATTTGCCGGAAAAGCTGCGAGAACGGGAAACTCCAAATGACCGGCGTAAACTAGCTGAAACCGTGTTCGAAGGACCTTACCGGGCGCATAAGCCCTAAATTACGAAGGCCCGGCGTTCAAGGCCGCTAATTGCGAACTCATACTTTAGTATGCCTTGCAAGCGGGGCCGCTCCACGAGATCGATACCGAGGTAGAAACGAAAGCATACGACTATGACGCCATCTATTCAGTCACTTTCGGGCCGCCCAGCCTGGAAGGCTCTTGAAGCTCATCATGGGAAAATCCGGGATTTGCATCTGCGCAAGCTATTCGGCGACGACCCAGGACGCGGAGAACGGTTGGCCGTCGAAGAGGTCGGCCTCTACTTAGATTACTCTAAGAATCGGATTACGGATGAGACCGTAAAGCTGCTTCTGGAGTTGGCAGACGAATGTGGTCTGCGAGCCCGCATCGACGCAATGTTCCGCGGCGACAAGATCAATATCACTGAAAATCGGGCGGTTCTCCACGTTGCTCTACGCGCGCCGAAAGGAGCATCGATAGTGGTCGATGGACAGAATGTCGTTCCCGAGGTGCATGAGGTGCTCGACAAAATGGCTGCCTTCTCGGACCGAGTTCGTAGCGGCGCCTGGACCGGCCACACCGGCAAACGGATTCGCAATGTGATCAATATCGGGATTGGCGGCTCAGACCTGGGGCCAGTGATGGCATATGAGGCTCTAAAACATTACAGCGACCGGTCAATGACCTTCCGGTTCGTTTCCAACGTTGATGGGACCGATTTCGCCGAAGCGGTGCAAGGTCTCGACCCGGCAGAGACTCTTTTCATTGTCTCCTCAAAGACGTTCACCACGCTGGAAACGATGACCAATGCCCACACGGCACGCGATTGGTCCTTGCAGGGACTGGGGGGCGACACCAAGGCGGTGGCTAAACATTTTGTGGCCGTCTCGACTAACGCGGCGAAAGTCTCTGAATTCGGCATCGATACCGCCAATATGTTTGGGTTCTGGGATTGGGTAGGCGGCCGTTACTCGATGGACTCCGCTATCGGTCTTTCCACCATGCTGGCGGTTGGTCCCGACAACTTCCGGGCGCTGCTCGCTGGTTTTCATGAAATGGATGAACATTTTCGCACCGCGCCCTTCGAGCGAAACCTACCGGTGCTCTTGGGCCTGTTGGCGGTATGGTACAACGATTTCTTCAAGGCAGAGACAGTCGCAGTTCTGCCTTACGAACAATACCTGAAACGGTTCCCTGCCTATCTGCAGCAGCTGACCATGGAAAGCAACGGTAAGCACGTGACCCTTGAGGGAACTACCGTCGATTACGCGACCGGGCCGATCTACTGGGGTGAACCCGGAACCAATGGCCAGCATTCGTTCTACCAACTAATCCATCAAGGAACTCGGTTAATTCCTTGCGACTTCATCGCTTTCGTTGAAACCCTCAATCCTTTAGGCCGCCATCACGATATACTCCTGGCCAACGTGTTTGCCCAAAGTGAAGCCTTAGCCTTTGGCAAGACGCCCGAACAAGTCAAAGCGGAAGGAACCGCGGATTGGCTGGTACCCCATCGGGTTTTTGATGGAAACCGGCCATCTAACACGATCCTGGCGCAGGAGCTGACCCCAAGCGCACTCGGTAAGTTGGTCGCGCTCTATGAGCACAGCGTGTTTACCCAAGGGGCGGTTTGGAACATCGATTCGTTCGATCAATGGGGCGTCGAGCTCGGCAAAGTTTTGGCTCAACGCATCATCCCGGAACTCGAATCAAAAACGGAACCCGCACCGGCTCACGATAGTTCCACCAATGCGCTGATTCGCCGGTATCGAAAACTCAAGTAGAAAGATCGAGTAGGAAAAGGTCAAGTAGAAGGCTCGAACAGAAAAGCTGACGTAGAAGACGGCTGGCTCTTAAACCTAATATAACGAAAAAGAAAGAAACCTAGCATGCAACTCGGAATGATCGGATTGGGCAGAATGGGCGCCAACATGGTTAGACGGTTGTTAAGGGCCGGCCATGAGTGCGTGGTCTTCGATATGTCACAAAAGACAGTCGAAGAGTTAGCTCAAGAAAAAGCGACCGGATCGACCTCGTTAGCCGACTTTATCGGTAAGCTGGCTAAGCCGCGCGCCGTGTGGTTGATGGTTCCCGCGGGAGTCGTTGACAAAACCATTGCGGACCTGGCGCCATTGTTAGAACCCGATGATATCCTGATCGACGGCGGTAATTCTTATTACGTTGACGATATCAGGCGCGCGACGGAGTTGGCTCCGAAAAAGATCCATTACGTTGATGTCGGCACTAGCGGCGGGGTTTGGGGGTTGGAGCGCGGCTATTGTATGATGATCGGCGGCGAACTGGGCGTGGTGAAACATTTGGACCCGATCTTCGCTACATTGGCGCCCGGACCTGGAGATATTCCTCGTACCCCAGGCCGCGAAAAAGTCGGCGGCACGGCCGAGGAAGGCTACCTGCATTGCGGACCTAATGGCGCCGGCCATTTCGTTAAGATGGTTCACAATGGGATCGAGTACGGAATCATGGCCGCCTACGCCGAAGGGCTGGGTGTTCTGCGCAATGCCAACATTGGTAAGCAGACACACGCCATCGATGCCGAGACGACCCCGCTGCGGGACCCGCAGCAGTATCAATATGATATGAATCTCGGCGACATCGCTGAAGTATGGCGTCGGGGCAGTGTGGTCGCTTCTTGGCTACTAGACCTAACGGCCATCGCTTTGTTAAAAGATCCAGGCCTTGCGAAATTCAGCGGACACGTCTCCGATTCCGGTGAAGGTCGATGGACCATCAAAGCCGCAATCGACGAGGGAGTACCTGTTCCGGTACTCACCACCGCTCTCTACGAGCGTTTCAGTTCCCGCGGTGAAGCCGATTTCCAAGACAAAATGCTATCCGCAATGCGTTTCGAGTTTGGCGGACACTTGGAAAAGCCGGGTAAAGTCGCTGGTGAGAAGTGATACGCGTGCCCGCCCTGCCTTTTTGGTGGGGCGAGGCTCCTGGACGTCCTAAAATGCCTCGCAAAGCCTAAAAGCGGCCCTCGCCTGCTGACGCACAAATACCAAACAATCCGCCGAGCCGTGGCCCAGCGATAGACCACGGCTCGGCGCGCTTCACAGTATAACACCGCTATCCGGACCGAAGGAACGATGTCCCTTCGGCATGGCTGTGGATTGTTCGGGAGCCTCGCCCCACCAAGTGGTGCCATGCGTCGGCTCACGCCAGACATTCCCCCTAAAACGAGAGCAGCAGAAGATTCGGAAACCGAATCTTCTGCTGCCGCACCCAACTCCGAGCCTATAACCTAAAACTTTTAACCTATAACCTATAACCAAAACCTACAGCGGCCCTGCCGATGGCGGGACTCGAACCCGCACGGACCTTTCGATCCAACGGATTTTAAG
>CAVXLD010000005.1:0-612337 GCA_963762565.1 uncultured Verrucomicrobiae bacterium
GGCGCAGATAGAGGGTTTGGGGTGCTTCCCGCCGGGAATCCGGCAGCCTTTACGGTCTTGTCGATTTCCACTGATGGTAGTGGTTGCTGGGTGCGCAGATTTACAGCTTGAACCGCCAATGGCCGCATCTGGTGGCTTTCGATACCAGCCACGCTGTAAACAAAATTCCCTGCCTCGCCGGTTAGCCGGGTGTCACGCACGTTCGCGCGGAAGGTTAATCCGTTGTGCTCGAACTGATGAATTTCGGTGTTAAAGGCGCTTTCCACATTCGCGATTGTGCCGTGAGCCCGGATCATAAATCCGAGCTTGTCGGTGGAAATAATCTTCAATCCGTGTGCTTCGAGTTCGTGACGCACGCTCGACCGTTGCGCTTCAGTGGGCGCGTACTTCTTGAGATCGTCGTTGGTCATCCATTTGTGGAAGGTCGGCGAAGCCGGTTCGTAAAGCGCGTCGACAGCGCTGTCGAATGCGGCTTTGTCACTGAGCTGAAGGTGGACCGTGATGTTGATCTCGGTCGATGGATCGACACGGCCGAGGTCTTTCGATAGATGAATGCCGGCGGGTACGTCAGTGGCCACCGTCTGGGCGTAGGCGGAAGAGCCGGCTACAGCCAGAGGCGGAATCACTAAGGCGATTAAGAGCGGTATTGACGATATCTTGGTCAAGACTTTCTCCTGGTTTTGAGTTGAGTGATGCGGTCACCAGACCGCATGGATCTGCATCTTATGCCGGAGCGCTTTCGTCCGGTAAATGACTAAAGTTCAAATTTTTTGCCTAAATCGCTGTGACCGCCCCTTCATGGGCGCACTTTGATGGTTATTATCAAAAACCGATAATTCCTAAATTATTATCGATTCTTAGAATGTAAGGATTTCCGCCTAGCGCGTTCCTGCTCCGCATTTATCGCTTTGCCGGGCTTGGCCTGATAACGGTCGCCTTAGCTAAAATCGTTATACTCGATGTCTGGGGTTAGAGCTGTTTTACAGGATAATCAGTTTCATGGTTCTTGGTGTCGTTCTCTTGTTTATCGGTTTCCTTTACACGGTACCAAGACAAGATCCGGGATTGGCTGTGACGAATAAGTGGGACGAGAAGGAAATAAAATAGGGTCACGTCTTAACATAACGTAAAATACCGTCTGTCTTTGTGGCCTTTGTGATCTTTCCATATTGTGATTTGAGATTTTAAGGGCGGAAATTCGGGTCGCTGAAGCCGGATGGGTGCAGCGCGGTGGCATTCGATCTGGAAGGGAGCCAGACTTCGCCCTGTCGTCTGAAACTCCAGGAGGCTACGTCGGGCAAGCCGCTCTAGAGGAGCATCTCTCAATCTCTCCACTTGAGAAACGCAATCGGGCTGTCATCTGTCATTGGTCATCTGTGATTTGTAATTTGTTTTTCCTGCACACCATGACCAATCGCCGTAAACCATCAATTGTTGTCACCGCGTTGCTCGCTCTCAACTTCGTGAGCGCTACAATCCAAGCCCAGGATGCGTCGCCGTCACCTTCGCTCTCCGCAACTGCGGCTTCCACACCCATCGCCCTAGATCAAGTCCCTTCGGAAGCCGAGTCTGCCTTTGGTGAACTCCATCAGATCGAGGACACTCTCTCTAAAGCCAGAGCGGCTCTGGAGTCCACCAACGTCGGTCTTACTAATCTGAAGGCTGAGGTCAAAGCGAGGATGGCTGAGGATGCGAGAATTCTGGCCGGGAGCCCGTCACTGGATCTGCTTTACCCACTGAGAACGAATTGGCAGACGTATACTGCTAGTCTGACGAGCTCGGAGCAGGATTTGACCCAACGGGCCGCGAATTTGGAGGATCAACTCGCCAGCCTGAGGCAGATGAATCAGGTCTGGCAACCAACGTTGGAATCAGCACCTAAGATCAATATGCCGCCGGCCGTCTTGCAACGAGTCCAAAAAGTGGTTGAGAGGATTGACAAGACCAATCGAACGGCGGAATCAGATCGTGCCCGGGTTCTCACCTTACAAAGCAGCCTCTTAATGGAAGAGGCTCGGGTCCGCAGAGCGACTGCGGCGATCGCTCGAGCGCAAAGTCAGGCGCTGAAAGATCTATTAGAGCGAGACGGCCAGCCTATCTGGACTGCGCCCAGCACTTTAACCACCGAATTGCAAACCCAGAGCGACGAGAGCCTTTCTTCGCAATGGAGCGCAACTAGCGCTTTTATCCAACGGCGTCCTTCCTCCTTCGTTGTGCATGCCGCCTTGATCCTGTTATTAGCGGGCTTTATTCAGTGGCTACGACGCCAAATACGAAAGCCGGCCGTAGCAGAACCGGCGCTGGAACGCGCGTTATCGATTCTCGATCTCCCAGTGTCAACGGCTTTTGTTCTATCGAGCTTGTTCGGCCCCGCACTCTATTCGGAGGCGCCGCGTTGGATCCAAGCTCTGGTTGGTGCTGTCGCGTTGGTCCCTACGGTGCTGATTCTTCGCCGTCTATTGGAACGAAATCTGTTCCCGATCCTTTATGCATTGGTTGGCTTGTATCTGATCACCCAGCTTCGTTTGCTGGCGGCATCAGTGCCTTCCTTGGGCCGATTCTTTTTCTTGGTCGAAACTTGCGGCGGATTCCTTTTTCTAATCTGGTTCCTTCGTAGTGGGCTCGTTGCGCCGAAGCTGGGAGAACGCGGACCTGTTATGGCAAAGCTGGGCGAAGGCGGACCTGTCGCGCCGAAGCTGGGAGAAAGCGGACCCGTTATGGCAAAGCTGGGCGAAGGCGGACCTGTCGCGCCGAAGCCGGGGGAAAGCGGACCCCTTATGGCAAAGCTGGGCGAAGGCGGAAAGTTGGCCACCGCGAAGCCTGGAACGCCGGATCGTTTTAGCCGAGCGATACTTCTTATCGCAAAAATAGGGCTCATCGTTTTTCCGATAGCGGCCCTGGCGAACATTCTGGGATATGTAAACTTGGCCAACCTCTTAGCCATCGTCTTTGTCCGGGGCGTCTTTTTAGCTGCTATCTTCTATGTCGCTATCAGGGTCCTCGATGGCTTTGTGGTCATTGCTTTACAGGTGCGGCCATTGGGTGCTTTGCACGCCGTCCAGCTGCACCGTCGAATGCTCTACCGGCGATCCTGCCGAGCGCTCGGGTTTCTTGCGGTCCTCTTCTGGCTGGATCTGATGTTGAACTTTTTCGGTCTGCTTAATCCGTCGCTCGCGAAAATCGGCGATCTATTGGATGCAAAGGTCGGCATGGGTTCGCTCGAGCTCTCTTTAGGCCGGTTGCTGGCGTTCGGGATCACAGCATGGGCAGCGTTTCTGGTCTCGAAATTCTTGCGCTTTTTGTTGGAAGAGGATGTGTATCACCATTTCCGCCTCGAGCGCGGGCTCCCTTACGCGATCTCGACCATGCTCCATTATTCGATCCTGCTGGTCGGTTTTGTCGCGGCTTTAGGAGCCTTGGGCATCGATCTTACCAAGATTACCATCTTAGCCGGTGCATTCAGCGTCGGGGTCGGTTTCGGATTACAAAATGTGATCAATAACTTCGTTTCCGGCTTGATCCTGTTATTTGAACGCCCCATCAAGATCGGGGATGTCATCGAGATCGACGGCACAGTAGGCGAGGTACGCCGGATTGGTATCCGGGCTTGTGTCATCCGGACCGGACAAGGTTCGGAAATCATCGTGCCGAACGGAGCATTGATTTCGAATCAAGTGACCAACTGGACTTTCTCGGATAGAGCCCGAGCCATCGAAGTCTCGGTTAACGTATTGCCAGGTGCAGATTCCCAGCGGGTGACCGAGCTTCTCAGAACCACGGCCACTAGCGAGCCCGGCGTCGCTAGTGAACCGGCGCCCCAGGTCTACGTCGTGAATTTCAGCGCTGGGGCGATCACTTTCCAGCTACGCGCTTGGACCGACCGTTATCAGGATTGGGCACGAGTTCGTAGCGATCTAGCGGTCGCGGTTAACAGCGCGTTGGCTGAAGAGAGGATCGCTATCGCGTGATGGGAAAAGTCTGACGGATCGCTTCTTCTTGTTTTGACAGGATCCGCCTTTCCGGACTTAGTTTATTCTGGTCACTTTGTAAAACGAACGGCAGGCACATGAAGACACTGACTCTAACGTTGGGCGCTGTAACACTCTTGGCATTCGCGTCCTTTACTAAAACCGGAGCAGGCGAGACAGATCCGGCTTTTAACCAATTCATTCAACAGATTAAGGGCATTTACACTAGTCACCCGGGTCAGGCGCTTTCAGAGACTGAATCTGCCGAAGTGTATCGATTGATCAGCGCTGAAATCGATCGCGAGGCACACTTCGATCATCCTGGTTTTGATAACCTCGCGAGTGACGAGCAGGAAAGCATCAGGCAGGACGAATTCAATAAAGTCAGAAAGGCGCTGGCCGATCTTCAAGCAAAGGGAGTTTTGCCCCCGGCGATCAAAAACTAGGAGAAATCCCACCATCCCAAACGATTTGCACAATACGGAAAGATCACAAAGGCCCACTGCGAACGTGCTGCCGTGATGGGAGAGCTGCCCGCACAACAAGTGCAAGAGAAAGTGGACGCCGTTTATCGCTCGGAATCGCGGCGAATCCTTGCGACCCTGATCCGCCTGCTCGGCGACTTCGAACTTGCAGAGGACGCGCTACACGACGCATTTAGTGCTGCGCTCGAACACTGGCCGAAGCAGGGCATGCCGGCCAATCCCCGAGCGTGGCTGATTACGGCGGGCCGGTTCAAGGCGATCGGCGCAATGCGGCGGCGTGCCCGGTTCGATGCGTCGCAGGCGACCATCGCGGAGAAACTCGGTGGTGAGGCTCGCGAGGTCGTGGACCTCGACTCTGAGAGCATCGAGGACGACCGGCTTCGGCTGATTTTCACTTGTTGTCATCCATCTCTGCCGCCGGAAGCCCGAGTTGCCTTGACGCTGAGGGAAGTGTGCGGATTAACCACCGAGGAGATCGCACATGCTTTCCTCACCGCTCCGTCGACACTGGCTAAGCGCATCGTACGTGCCAAAGCGAAGATCCGTGACGCGCGTATTCCGTATCAGGTACCGTCCGCGGATGAACTGCCGGACCGCTTGGACGCGGTGCTCCAAGTGATCTACCTGGTATTCAACGAGGGATACTCTGCTTCCTCAGGTGAGTCTGTGACCCGGTCTGATCTCTCGGGCGAAGCCGTCCGGCTGGGGCGGCTACTAGCAGAACTTTTGCCTGAACCGGAAGTGATGGGGCTCCTTGCGCTGATGCTGCTGCAGGAATCGCGACGCGTCGCGCGGACCTCGCCAACGGGCGATCTGATCTTGCTCGAGGAACAGAACCGTGCGCTCTGGAATCGAGATCAAATTGTGGAGGGAAAGGTCTTGGTGGGAAAGGCATTGTCATTGCGCCGTTTTGGTGCGTACACGCTTCAGGCGGCAATCGCGGCCGTGCATGCCGATGCGTCCGACGCAGCAGCGACCGATTGGGCGCGGATTGTTCGTTTTTACGATGTGTTTCTGCGTGTGCACCCGTCGCCGGTGGTGGAATTGAATCGTGCCGTGGCGCTGGCAATGCGGGATGGCCCAGATGCCGGTCTGGCGCTGATCGACGCTATCCTCGCGCGCGGGGATTTGGCCGATTACCACTGGGCGCACTCGGCGCGGGCGGACTTGTGGCGGCGAAAGGGAAGCACGGCGAAAGCGCGGGCTTCCTATGAAATGGCCCTAACCCTGGCGCGTCACGAGGCGGAAAGGCGGTTTCTCGAACGCCGATTGACCGAGTTAGGCTGAATTTCTTTCGTTGTCCATTTCCGATGTCTCGGGACGACTAACTGGTGAAAGAAGATTCCACCTAACCAACTGAACAAAAAAACATGAAATACATCTGCCTTGGATACTTCGACGAGAAGCACTGGGAGACAATGTCCGAAAGCGAGCGCAACGCCATGCTGGATGAGTGCTTCACCTATGACGACGTTTTGCGGAAGAACGGTCACTTTGCCGGCGGCGAAGCGCTGGAAAGCCCGCGGGACGCAATTACGATACGATTGCAAAAGGGCCAGGTGAGCATCACGGACGGCCCGTATACCGAGACGAAGGAGCAGCTGGGTGGAATCTTAATTCTCGAAGCTACGGACTTGAATCACGCCGTACAGCTGATGTCAAATCATCCCGCCGTGAAGCAGGGCAGCATCTTCGACATTCGTGCGGTCTCCGATATGAGCGAGACGATCCGGGAGAGCGAACGGCGGCGAGCCGCGAGGGGCTGAGCCTACCCTATGCGAATGGGCGCACTGGCGAAACGGCGAATGGGCGAAACGCCGGTAAAAAGAACGACACTCGATTCACACGATACGGAAAATCACAATACGGAAAGGTCACAACGGTCACAACGGTCACAAAGACAGAAGAAATGACCATGGCGGGCGAGTGCGGGCGTCGCCCGGGAGGGATCGCGTCCTCGCGATCCATTGTTAACGGAACCAAGCGTGCTTTCTCGTCGCGGACGAAAAATACGTCTTAACGTGGTGGCACGTCCTCGCGGCGCGCGGGGATCCTCCGTCGCTAAAGCTATGGCGGACAGGCAGCGCGCCGTCCCCGTACCTCAAACCCGACCATACCCAGGGCTATGACCTATAGCTGCTTCGCGGCATCCGAATCACGCGGGAGTCTGTGGTCAAAGCGGCGGGCTCTTCAGAACAGCGCGGTTCACGACCAATGCTGGATCTAGCGTTCCGTCTAATCCTGCCAGAGCGTTTTTGGCGGTTACCTGGGACATGGCAGCAAGAGACGTTTCTGTCATCGCGGCCGTATGCGGGCTGAGGACAATCCGCGGTTCCAAGAACAACGGAGAGTCTTCCGGAGGCGGTTCCAGCTCAAATGTGTCCAGACCGGCGCCGTGAAGGTGCCGCGTTTTCACCGCAGCCAGCAAGGCAGCTTCGTCGACCACGCCGCCACGGCTAGCATTGACAACGATTGCGTCTTTGGGGAGCAAAGAAAGTTCGCGCGTACCCAGCATACCCTTCGTTTCGTCGGTGAGCGGCGTGTGCAGGGTAACGACGTTTGCCTCCGGTAGCGCACTCTCGAGCGAGGTGAACACCCGAACGTCCTTTTGTGAATTCGTCGGTAAATAGGGATCGAACACCAAAATGTTCATGCCGAACGCACGAGCCCTGGCCGCGACCTGTTTTCCGACCCTGCCAAACCCGATGATCAGGAGATTGAGTCCGCTGAGTTCAATGCCGGTCACGCGATTTCTAATGCCGAAGTCACCGCGCCTGGTTGCCGTGTCGAGTTGGATTCCGGCTCGGGCGGCCGCCAGCATCAGGAATATTGTGTGCTCGGCCACAGAAACCGCGTTAACCGAGCCGACAATGGTCACGGGGATACCTCGCTCCGTGCATTTGCTGACCGGGATGTTGTCGTAACCGACACCGTGACGTGAGATCACCTTCAGTCGCGGAGCCGCATCCAGCACGCGTTCCGTGATCAACGCCGTGCGGACGGTGATCGCGTCGGCGTCTCCTACGCTGGCCGAAAGATTTTGTTCGGAGCAATCAGTGACCAGTTCGTAGGATATGTCTTTCCGGGCGTCGAAAATTTTTAGCGCCTCGGGACGAAGGGATTGGATAACCAAGATCTTGTTCATTACGCGTTCGGCGTATCGGCGTTTGGCGTATCGGCCTGTTCGCCGTATCGCCGTGACTCCTTAGCCAGCCCTAGAAATCTTAGGGTAAGTGCGTGATAAAACAACCTATCGGTTCCGACCGATTCGGCCTTGCAAGCGAGGCAGCGCTCCAAGGCACGCCAAACGCCAAACGCCGAACGCCAAACGCCCATTCGCCCATTCGCCGTTTCGCGGTACCGTTGAGTGAAAAACATGCCTACACTGTCAACGTTCGGTCAGCTGCGTACGGGGCTTGATGCTGGTAAAAAATTCGTGAACGGCTTTTGTTCGGCTCCCAGTCCGGTCATGGCTGAGTTCTTTGCCCGCCAAGGTTTCGATTCGATCACGATTGATCTGCAGCATGGCCTGATTGATTACCAGACCGCATTGACGATGCTGCAAGCCATTGCCGGCGCCGGAGTACCGGCGATCTGCCGGGTCCCTTGGAACGACCCGATCCCGGTGATGAAAGCACTCGACGCAGGTTTTGAGGCCATCATCTGCCCGATGATAAACAATCGCGAAGAAGCAGAAAAATTCGCTTCATACGCTCGATACGCTCCAAGAGGTGTGCGCTCGTTTGGCCCAACCCGATCTCTGAATGTTTTCGGTCCATCCTACACCCAAGCCGCTAACGACCAGGTCGTAACCTTTGCCATGATCGAAACGGAAGCAGCGGTTAACCACCTCGAGGACATTCTGGCAGTGCCTGAAATCGACGGCATCTATATCGGGCCCGCGGACCTGACCCTCTCAATGGGTTTTACGCCTTCGATCATGGTGACCGAGCAGAAAGTACTTGAGGCGATTGAACATATCCGTTCGGTCACCAAGCAGAAGAACAAGTTCGTTGGTATCCATTGTAGCAGTGGAGCCGCGGTGTCCGAAATGCTGAGCCGGGGCTTTGACCTGGCCACGATATCAACGGATATCCGTATTTTCGTTGCTGCGGTTCAACAGGAGGTAAAGGCGGCACGGCCCACGCAGCAACAACGCGATACGGCGTCAGCTTACTGAGGGCTGTCTTAATCGTTCTCGTCCTCGTCGTCGTCCTCGTCCTCGTCCTCGAGAGGGTTGGGGTGATGTGGAGCCAGGCTACCATCACAACGTCCCTCCGGGACAAAATTCGATACCCGGGATAAACACCCCACACGCGTCCACAAAATCTACTCCACATCAGTCCCGCCAAACCAGATCGAGGACGAGGACGAGAACGAAAGCGACAGACCCATCCCTAGCGGGCCGGCTTGGGCTGGAGCTGAATCATCACTAAGCCCAAGACACTCAGGATCGCGCACGCGAAAAAAGTCGATCGATATCCAAAGGCTTGAGCCAAACCTCCTGTCGAGAGACTGGCAAACAGAAAACCCGCGTTGGCTGTGTTGGCAAACAAGGCGGTTGCTGAACCTGCTTGATTTGGCATGAGCGCTTGCATGTAACTGATTCCCTGAAAGGCGATCAATCCGATGCCAATGGCCCGGAACAACTGGGCGGCTAGCAATACCGACACCGACGGGGCCCACGTTATCATTAAGAAATAGGCGATGAAGGCGACGAATCCGGCCGAAATCCAGCCGCGATTGCCCGCGGCGACTGGGCGAAGTACAAAAGCGAGCATTACGGGTACCTCCAGAAAAGCGCAAAGGCTAAAGATTAGTCCAACGTCTGTTTTGGTTCCTCCCAACTCATGAGTCGCGACGATGGGGAGGGGGAAAGATCCCATAAACATCGCCATATGGAACAAGAGTAGGCTCGCCACAGCAAAGCCGACACGGCGCCTGCTTCGGCTGGTTGGTCCTAGATCTAGGGCCTTTGGCGTCGTCCGATCCGCGTCCACCCGCGCCGAAATGACGATAATGGTCGCTGCTAGCGCGAAGATCGCCTCGGCGATGAACACTCCGGAGAAATCAAACCAATTGATTACCAGCGCGCCCAACGCCGGCCCAATCGCCCAGGCGATCGACCAGGTCGCGCGCATCATAGCGGTTCCCCGCTCGGCTGTATTGGCGTCAACTCGGTCGAGGTGGCCCTTGGCCAAGGCAAAGAGTTGCGGGAACACCGCCAAGCTGGAGCCGAGCGGCACAGCCGCGATAAGCAGGAGCAAATAAAAGTTAGTGGTAACACTTAGAAGTGCATAGGCGCTTACGGTCATCAGGAGCGAGAGGACCAGAGGCACCGGGCTTGGTGCACGATCGAACCAGTGTCCGAAACGCGTGCTGACGATCACGCCGCTCAGAGCATCAATCGTAAGAAAAATCCCCAGGCCGATGGGGCTCAGGTGAGCCTTGTCAACCGCGAACAGCGTCAAGTACGAACCGGCTACCCCGTTCCCAAGTGCAACGAAGAAGGCAGCGATCACCAAGGGAAGAAAATAGGGTGTCGCTGCTAACCTGGTGAGGGGGCGAAGACGCGAAGTCTGTTTCGGTGGTGATTTTATCGGAGGAACAGTGACCATAAAACCCAAAGAAGCGATTCTCTCCGCATAAGAGAATAACCTCATATCGCGGGTTACCCTTTTATTCAAAATATTTGATTAAAAGGCGTTTTTGTCCCGGAGGGTACTGTGTGACGCCAAAGCCCGAGGTCTACGCGGGTGCTTTTCGGACTTGGCGCAGTACTCCCGCACTCCGCGTGGCCGGATTCGAGGACAGCCTGTCCGCCGTAGCCCACGGTCTATGTTGCCAACCGCTCGAAGTCGGCCTCGCACTTGTCCTTCATAGCTTTAGCGACGGAGGAAGCGAGGCGCGCTCCACAACCAAGGAGTGGGCGAAGGCGGAAGAACGAGGACGAAACGCCTAGTCAGGGCTATCAGTAATAGCGTGGGCGCCAACCTGGGAGCACGGAGTTTTGTCCGGTCCTTTGATATTCAGCTTCTCCTCCGTAATAACCACCTTGTGACCGGTCATCTCGGCCCGTTGATTCGCTGTACGTAGTACAAGCAGATATCAAGAATACTACTCCGACCAACAGGAACACCCGTGCGAATACAGTCTCCACTGATCTCCTTAGCTACTTATCCTTTCACGCCTCCGCTCAGCGATCCTTTCAAAAAATATCAGAGAACTGCCAGGACTTCGGCGAGCTCAGTCGAATCGCCACTATCATTTAGTGCCTCCGGGACACCTCACGAGTGGCACCTGTCTGGTCTACGTCTTCAAGATCGGGTTATGCCAACCCTCGGCCGGCGAGACTTTTTGATCGACTTCGCTCGGCCCCCAAGTGTTTGGCTCGTACTCATAGACTGGTGTTTCCGTCGCCAAGACCGGATCAACGATTCGCCATGCCTCTTCTACGTAGTCTTCGCGAGCGAATAGCGTCGCGTCCCCCGCCATCGCGTCGCCTAAGACTCGTTCATATGCATCCATCTCGTCCTTGCCAGGGTGATGACTCACTATCATCTCGACCGGCCGGCTGGTGTTATCGTCGTCGGCCGCGATTACGTTCACGCCAAAGGCCCCTACGACCTCGGGACTAATGCGAAATCGGAAATGGTTATTCACCAGATCGAATCCTTGGTACATGGTTGGCGGTTGACGAAGTGTCACCATTACTTCGGCACAAGTCACCGGGAGACATTTTCCTGCTCGAATGTAGAAGGGCACTCCTCTCCAGCGCCACGAATCGATCTCCAGTTGCAATGCCGCAAAAGTCTCTACTTGGGAGTTGGGTGCGACGCTATTTTCCTTCCGGTAGCCTTTAAACTGACCGCGGACCAAGTTCTTAGTTTCAAGCGGCGGAATCGCCTTTAAAACTTTTACCTTTTCATCCCGCACCGATTCGCTGTCGGTTCTTGCTGGCGGCTCCATTGTCAGGTTGGCCAGGACCTGAAACAGATGGTTCTGAATCACGTCACGGACAGCCCCGGTCTGATCATAGAAGGCGCCCCGGCCTTGAACTCCAAAATCTTCCGCCATCGTGATCTGCATACTTTCGATGTGGTTCCGATTCCAAAACGGCTCTAACAGCGCGTTGCCGAACCGGAGAAAGAGCAGGTTGTGGACAGGACTCTTCCCCAGGTAATGGTCGATACGGAAAATGGATTTCTCGTCGAACGCGCCGAGCAGAATTCGATTCAGATCCAGGGCTGAGGCCAGGTTGCGGCCAAAAGGTTTCTCAATAATAACTCGTGCGCCGTCGTGGCAGCCTGATTTTGCTAGTTGTTCAACGACTAAGCCGAACAGCACCGGCGGAATAGCGAGGTAGTGCGCCGGCCGCTTCGCTGCGCCTAACTGTTCGCGAAGGGCTTTAAATGTCGCCGGGTCCTGATAGTCACCGTCCACATAGCGCAAGAGGCTGGATAGCTTCTCAAAGGCGGCGGTATCAATGCCTCCGTGCTTCTCAACGCTATCTCGCGCTCTGGCCTTGAGTTGTTCGAGGTTCCAACCCGCTTTTGCTACACCGATGACCGGGACATTCAAGTGCCCGCGTTTAGTCATCGCTTGCAGGGCGGGAAAGATCTTCTTGTAAGCCAGATCTCCGGTAGCACCGAAAAATACGAGGGCATCTGAATGAGAAGGAGTCATTTTTTTTGTTCTCTCCAAGCAGTTAGCGCGCCACCGCGCTTCTGTCTATCTAAGTGGCTTGTGACAAGCAATTTATGAGTTTTCTATTCTGGAAATGCTCAGTCCGAAATCTCGAACGGCCGGTCAGGTCACAGTCGCGCGTAAACCTTGACCTTCAACCCAAATTCACATTCCGTCTTTCCCCGTTCACAAGGCGCTTCGTTCTCGTCCTCGTCGTCGTCCTCGTCCTCGAATCCGGCCACGCGGAGTGATGGAGTGTGGGAGTGTTGGAGTACTGCGCCAAGTCCGAAAAGCACCCGCGTAGCGGGTTGGGGATACTTGAGGCGCGACGACGGCCCTGCGGTACGTTTTGTCGGGTGCAGACAACTCACCGCTGAACGACTTGGTGCGGCAAGTAAGAAAGATATTCGACGCCATTTATACCCTGCTGTTCCTCTAGCGGTTTACCATGATTATCGGTGAGGACAAAATGCGGGATGCGAATCTCATCGGCGGTAATGCTCGCGCCGGAACGGCTCGTTGCGGCAATCGAAGCTGCGCCGGCCAGGGCGCAAAGCAACCCGATTAGAATACGATTTTGCCGCTCAAGACGGCGTAGACGGGCCTGGATTTCAGCCAACACTGCGGGGTTCATTGGTCAGACTAAGTAAGGTCAAACCGGGCAGCAACGAAAACCTCGGGCTAACGCTGGCTAATCAACAAATGACAAATGACAGATGACAAATGACAGATTGGTAGGCGTGCTGATCGAATCAGGTATCTAGTGTCCTGTCCCATAAATAACGTGGCTTTCGTTGCGATCAAAATGGGCCGCCGGCAAGGCGGTCCGAGCCGGACTGGCGGTAAGAGGGCGCATATCTTGATCGATACGTAACCGACGAGCAACGCAGCCGCCGGCCCATTTTCATCGCAACCCTCCGGGCCGTGGCCAGTTGGCTGTTTTTCCGCGTTGCTCGCTCGACCCGTATGAACCAGATATGGGCACTTCGCTCGCGCCTTGAAAAACAGCCAACTGACCGACGGCGAAAGCCACGTTATTTATGGGACAGGACACTAGTGTGTTGAAAGATAAGTCAGTAACATTAGTGTTGTAATCAGTGTAGGCAAGCTGTAATAATGGGAGGATGGCGAAGGGACGACCGGTTAAACCAATTAGACTAAGCAAAGAGCAGGAAGAGAAACTGAGGTTAATCGAGCGGCGGCCTAGTAGTCAGCAGAGTTTGGCGCTGCGAGCCAAAGTGATATTGGAATGTGCTCAAGGCAAAAGCAATCTGGAGGTAGCCAAAGAATTAGGCGTTTGTCAGCACATGGTGGGGAAATGGAGGCGGCGCTTTATTGAGCAGTCCTTGGAAGGCTTAGTCGATGCGCCCCGTAGCGGAGCGCCACGAGAGATCTCCGATGAGAAAGTAGAAGAAGTGGTGACAAAGACATTGGAGACTACGCCCGCTGCTAGAACCCATTGGAGCAGTTGGCTCATGGCTAAGGAAGCCGGCATTTCCCAAGACTCGGTTCGACGGATCTGGCAAGCCTTCGGTTTAAAGCCGCACTTAGTAAAGAGCTTCAAACTCAGCACCGATCCGATGTTTGTCGAAAAGGTACGCGACATCGTGGGCTTATATTTATATCCGCCGCAGAAGGCCATCGTGCTGTGTGTCGATGAAAAGAGTCAAACCCAAGCTCTAGAAAGAACCCAGCTGATCTTGCCGATGAAGCCGGGCTACCCAGAGCGCCAGAGCCACGACTATTATCGTCACGGGGTGGTTTCACTCTTTAGCGCTTACGAGGTAGCGACCGGTCGAGTCATTGGCAAATGCCACAGTCGTCATCGTGAAGAGGAATTCTTGAAATTTATGCAACTCATCGATACCAAATTCCCCGGCTCGGCTCCCATTCACCTGGTGCTGGATAATTTGGCCACTCACAAGACGCCCCGAGTGCGCAACTGGTTTGCCCGCCGACCTCGATACGTTTTGCATTTTACCCCTACGGGCAGCTCCTGGATTAATCAGGTCGAACGCTGGTTTGCCAAAATCACTACTCAAGCCATTCGCCGTGGCAATTTCCGTTCCGTTAAACATCTCATCCAAGCCATCGACGACTATATCGCCCAGCACAACCAGGACCCAAAACCCTTCCAGTGGACCGCCACACCCGAGAGCATCTTCGCCAATCTAGAAGCCTCCCTAACTTAATGTTACTGACTTATCTTTCAGCACACTAGGGCGTGACAAAGATAACGTGCATCTGATAAAAACCGCCTAAGCACACGCAAGCTATGAGAGAGCTCGGCAACGTTCCACGAATAAGGAGCACGCCTCTTCGCTCAAATCTGAAGATCTTGTTGGTAGTTGGTGTATTGATCTGCTGGCAACTTGCTGCCATTGCTCAGGCCCCAGGTTGGACATCGCAGCAGTATTATGATGCGAGGCACAAGGCGTGGTGGGTCCAAGTAAGTAGTACTCTTCCCCAATCATTCACCATGACGGTTACTTGGCACGGTAACAGAGGGTATGGCGGAGCAGTGAGAGGAACCTTTGTGCTGCTGGTTCCGCCTTATCCAGGCTTCGGAGCTCCGGTCACTGCGTAGAGAGGCATACCCGGAGTTCACAATTTCGGTTACACGACCGTACCGAATTGAAGATCGAATTCGCAGCGCCGAGTCGGCGTTGCGAACAATTCTCCACAAAATCAATTCCACATCACGCGACCGGATTCGAGAACAGCTTGTCCGCCGTAGCCCATTCTCTATATCGCCACCCGCGCAACGTCGGCCTCGCACTTGTCCTTCATAGCTTTAGCGACGGAGGAAGCGAGGCGCGCTCCACGACAAGGCGTCGGCGAAGGCGGAAGGACGAGGACGAGGACGAGGACGAGTACGAAGGGTCCACTTACCACACTCCGGGGACAAGCCGATAGCGTACCCGAGTAGCGTATTCGTTGTAACCCTGTAGTTCTTTTCTGAGGGTGCCCTCTTCGATCAGAACCCGAAGCACGAATAGACCCAGCAGGCCGCATCCCCAGAGAAGTCCCCACCAGGATCCAAGAAGCAGGGGAGCGCCGGGTAAATAAAAGAGCATGCCGGCATACATCGGATGGCGAACATAACGGTACGGACCAGTGGAAATGACGGTTTGGTCCCGTTCCTTTTGGACCTTTACTACCAGCGCCGCAAACGTGTTTTCCCGAAGCGTCAGATAACCGATATAAGAAGCAACCAATACACCCAGAGCGCCTGGGATCTGGAGCCAGGCAGGAACCGAAGACCATTTGAAGCAAACGGCATCGAGCGCCATAAACACGAACCAAGCGAAAAAAAGCGATACGAGCAGCCCGGTCACCATCTTGTCTTGGGTTGATTGTTCTTTCTGGATCGGGGAACGCAACCGTTCCTTAAGCAACTCCGGATCATATTTGGCCAGCCAGATCCCCAAAACGATGCTGATCACAGCGGTTTCGATGAGAAAGATCCAACCACCTGTCCAGCTAAGGGTACCGGCTGGAACGAACAACAAAATGGCGATAACTACTAACCACACTACGGTTCGAACGAGGGATTTCGTCAGCATAAATTCAATTCCGTGACCGGTTAGGCGCCCCGAAACGGGATGCCGTTTTCGACAAAACCCGGTCGTTTTAAAGGCACTTATTTTAGAGAGCTATTTCAGTTAGTTATCTAAATGGAAACCAAGTGAAAAACGCTTGTTATTAGACCACTGGCCTACTATATAGACCAGTGGTCTATTGTCAAGATCCACCCAGCCTTGCCCGACGTAGCCTCCGTTTAGGACGCCGGTGCGAAGTCATCACGCCGATACGCCGATACGCCCATACGCCGACACGCACAGACGCATGCCCCGAGTAATCAAACATCCCGATGTACGACGATCCGAAATTCTGGACCAGGCGTTGGCGTTGTTTCTTTCACACGGTTATGACCACATCAGTCTCAATGATATCATTGCCCAGGCCGGCATCTCGAAAGGCGTTTTCTATCACTACTTCCTATCAAAGGAAGCGCTTCTGGTTGCGTTATCGGATCGCTTCTCTCGGCAAATGCTGGCTGATCTCGACGATGTCCTCAAAAATCGTGAACTGAATCCTTTGGAGCGCCTGAATGCCTTTCTGGCAAAAGGCACGCGGATCAAAACTGAGTTAGCACCTGGCGCCTGGGCTGTTTTCGGCGCGCTCTTTCGACCAGAGAACCAGTTGCTGTATCAACGCATTGTTGCCGCTTCGGAATTGTTGTTCCGACCGGTTCTGACCGAAATCATTACCCAGGGTGTCAAAAAACATATTTTCGATACGACCGATCCGGAGGGAGTGGGTGACATGCTCCAACAGCTGGCCGCAAATACGCACCCTTTCGTTACCCAGATGATCGGGGCCGCCACGCAGAAGGAGAGGCAAGAGGGGCTTAGGGCTTTTCACAGACGTTTGCGGCTCAATGGAATCGCCATCGACAGACTGCTGGGCTTGGCCGATGGGACCCTCTATGTGCCCAGCCTTCGGGACGTAAAGAAACTCATGGCCAAACTGTGCTCGGCTTAGCCTCGCACTGTGAGACGTGAGAAGTGAGAAGTGATTGGTGACGCTCGTGCTTAGTCCACGAGGAGACAGTTTGCGTCCGACGCGTAAGTTCTAGCTACCCATAGAGCGTATCGCGCCGTAGGCTTGGCGAAGGTGGATCCTATCCGTCGCCCGCTCTCAGGCTCTCGCATAACAGTCGACATTTCATCACCCAGCGCCAAATCACTTCTCACCTCTCACCGATCACCTCTCACTTCTCACAGTGCGAGGCTAAGCCGAGCACAGGAAAGCTTGCCAACAGACAGGGGCTGAGGTTAAGATTAGACAAATGTCTAATCTTGTGGCGATTGAAAACAATGTCGATTTGCTGCCCTTCTTCAAAGCGCTTGCCGACGAAACGCGATTGAAGATGGCAGGTCTGCTGGCCTCCGAGCCCCGCTCTGGGGAGGAGCTTGCGGTGCTGCTGAGCATTAAGCCGGCGACGGTCTCGCACCATTTGGCGAAGCTTGCCGATGCCGGACTAGTGACCTCCACCTCGGAGGGGCACAAAAAGTTTTATCGGCTACGTCTCGATGCGGTGCGCGCCACGGCGCAACAACTGCAGAGCAAAGACCACGGACTTCTGTTACCGGAAGACGCTGATACCAACAAATTTTACCCGAACCGCGTTCCCTACGACGAGTACGATCGCAAGGTGCTCAAGGATTTTTTCAACAGTGACGGTTCGCTGCGGCAGCTTCCGATGCAGCGGAAGAAGTTTCTGGTCGTGCTCAAGCACATCGTCAAGGATATCGAACCTCACCGCGAATACACCGAGAAAGAGATTAACGCTCTGTTGAAGCGCCGCCACCCAGACACGGCCAGCCTGCGCAGAGGCATGATCGACTTTCGTTTGATGGAACGCAAATCGGGCGTGTATTGGTGCGTGTAAGCATGCACACGGTTCGCGGTTGGCAGTTTGCGGTTCACCGTTCACCGTTTGTCGTGTTCGCTCGAGCTTAGCGAAGGCGATTCTTAGATGACACCCGGAATCAGGGCCTTTACTCGTTTCTGATACTCCTGATACGCGTGTCCAAGATTGGCTGTTAACAGCCGTTCTTCTGCAGCCATTTTGAATATTAACGCAACCAGCAGAACTGCCCAACCGCACACGCTTTGGAGGGTTCCGATCGTCATAACGGTTCCGGCCATGCTAAGCAGAAGGCCGGTGTAGATGGGGTGACGCACTAAACGGTAGGGTCCTGACTCGATTACCTGATGTCCCTCTTTCAGTGTGACCCTTGCGCTCCAATACCGGCCCAGATGTCGACGGGCCCAAATGGCGAACCAAAAGCCGCAAATGACCACGATCACCCCAACGCATAGGACGGGAACTGTGACTGGCCAGAGCTGGCTCTTTATTCGCCTGAGACCGAAGATGAGAAAAATACCGACAAGAGTTGCGCCCCGGTAAAGAGCCCCAGTCAGAAGCGATTCGGATTTTTGGGTGGGGGCGGTGTTCCGGGCTTCAATGAGCCAGTAAGCAAGCCACAAGAGCCACAAAGCCGGTATGGTCCATTCGAGAATTCGGTGAAGCATCCTGTACCCAAATATACGCCTGCACGGTAAGACCGCGAGGCGACGCGGCCCGAACGAAAAGAGGTGATTGGTGATTGGTGAATTGTGATTGGTAGGTCCGTAGGACTACCCACGAGCGATTTTGTATTTCCCGGTTCTTTTTGCGTTCTTTCGCGGCTATTCCATTTCTTATCTTCCCTTTGCGCCTTTGCGGGACGAACGCACCAATCACGATTCACCAATCACCAATCACCTCTTCGCGGCTTTGCGTCTTTGCGTGAGATATTTCTCCCGGCTATCCGCCTTTGATGTACCCCATGGCTTCTACGATGAGGCCGTCGCGGACCCGCATCAGGTTAACTCCGCGCGTCGACCGGCCTTCACTCGACCAATAGCACCAGCGGATGATGGCGCGGTCGCCGGCTGCGAAGGTTTCCTCGAGATCAAAGTGCGCTCCAGGCTCGGTAGCGATGGCCTTCCAATTTTCAATGCAAGCGTCACGTCCGATCCAGCGATCGCCATCGGGCCCCGGTGTAATCTTCTCGATCACACAGTTTTCGGCTATGAGGTTGTTTAACTCCGAGGGATCATGACGCTGAAACACGTCGTTGAATCGTCTCATAATTTCTGCTGTCTCTCTGGATTTCTCATCGGGAAGGTTCTCGATGGCTGACTCTAAAGTACGGGCTCCAAGTTCGTGGTTATTCATTTAGTACTGATCTTCTATTTCGTTGCTTGGGGATTGATCCCGATTTGTTTCGGGATTAGGACCGCAGCGAGATTAGAGCGACCAACTGACAGCCTTATGTCAGCAGAAAAAGGAATAGGTTGCGTGGTTGTTCTTGAACGCAATTGACTCCTCATTTGCGAACACAAAGGAACCGCGTCACGTTCCGGCTGCATTTGGGCAGAAGCTTTTAATCAATGAACGCGACCACCCAAGACATGAAAGGAGCTCTTAGCAAGGTTCCTGAGGTCACCCTGGTATTTTGGATCATTAAGATCGCTGCAACAACGCTCGGAGAAACGGGCGGGGATTCCGTCACGATGACTTTCAATTGGGGTTATCTCGCCGGGACCTTGCTTTTCTTGGGTTTCCTGGTGGTGCTGGTGATTGCCCAAATCTTAGCGAAGAAATTTAACCCGTTCCTTTATTGGGCCACGATCGTTGCGTCCACGACCTTCGGCACTACGATGGCGGATTTCGCCGATCGATCGCTGGGGATCGGCTATGCCGGGGGAAGCGCGTTGCTTCTGGTGTGTCTGCTGGTGGCGCTCGGTGTTTGGCATTTTTCGGAGGGGACTATCTCGGTTAACACCGTGTCCACACCCAGGGTCGAATGCTTCTATTGGGCGGCGATCACTTTCTCGCAGACGCTGGGCACGGCGCTCGGTGATTGGATGGCCGACACCGGAGTCGGCTATGAAGGAGGTGCGCTGGTTTTCGCGGCCGGTCTCGCCATCGTCGGCGGGCTCTATTTGTGGACCAACGTCTCGCGCGTTTTCCTCTTCTGGACTGCATTCATTCTCACGCGGCCGTTCGGTGCAACCGTCGGCGACTTTCTAGATAAGCCGGTCACTGCCGGCGGCCTGAACTTCAGCCGGCCACTCGCTTCTGCGATCATTGCGGCTTTCATCATTGTGTGCCTATTCGTCCTGCCACAACGAGCGGGAAGACATCCAGGAGTAGCGGAGTAGTTCAGCGTGGGCCAGATACGAAATTGCGAGGAAATTCTTATTCGAAATCAGTGCGCATGATACGGGAGTTGTTCCTTTTGACAGTTTTCGTATAGGCAACAAGAAGGCGCGAGACTTCCTCAAGAATCGGCTCTAGCGCAGTACAGTCGCCCGTGCAAACGGTCATTAGGCGCAAGCACGGAGAAGGCGGCTAAGAAGTTTGCACAACAATGCCGCAAAGATTTTTCTAAGGGAAAGTGACAGAGAACCGAAGGTCTGATTTCCGGGCGGCGTGCGGCTACACATTCTGAACTCCTGCAACTCCTGAACTCGTTGAACTCCTCCTCCCTCGTGAACTCCTTCCCCTTGCGTGCCGTCGTTCGAGGGACGAGCTTACGCAATATGAATGCGCCACTAGGTTACGCGCTTCTTCGCGACCGGCGTGTCTCTGCTCGGGCAAAGTTTATGGCTTTGGGCGCAGGATTGGCTGTCATGGGGATCATTCAGCTTCTCCAGGTCCCGTTCGAAAGCGTGCTTGCGTTTGTGCTGCCGGGTGTTGGGGCGGCCGGGGACGTAGCGCTTGATGGGGTGGAAGCTGTCGTCTTGCCGGTCCTGGTAGCGACCTTATTGATGCCTTATCTGGCTCCGCAAAGCATCGTTCAGGAACTGCGAGCAGCGCACGCGACGAGGGTGTAAGCGCCAGGAGCTTCGTTCTCGTCGTCGTCCTTCCAACTTCGCCCCGTCGTCTGAAACTCCGGGAGGCTACGTCGGACAGGCTGTCCTCGATTCTTGTCGCGCGGAGTGTTGGAGTGTCGGAATAATGGAGCAATGGCCTGCACGTGCAAGACAATGACCAATGCCTTGTTTTCTTGCGCGCCTTCAGCGCTAGCCGTTTTTCTTAACCTAACCTAGGCCTCGCAGACTCAACCTAGGCTAAAATCTGACAGCGCTTCGCGCCTCGGTTCGGTGAACACTCCGACACTCCGACACTCCAACACTCCGACACTCCAACACTCCAACACTCCAACACTCCAACACTCCAACACTCCAACACTCCACTCCTTCTTTTGCTATTTGCTATCTGCTATTTGCCATTCACTCTCTCCCCATGCATACGGAAGTTCTCAGCTATGAGGCCGATGGCCTCTTAATGCAGAGCCATCTTTATTTCGAAGATGGCCCGGCGAGTCGCCCCGGAATCTTGGTTTTTCCTGAGGCGTTTGGACTTAGCCAACATGCCAAAAACCAAGCGCAACGGTTAGCCGAGCTAGGGTATATCGCGCTCGCCTGCGATCTTCATGGTGACGGCAAACTATTTGCGGATTTAAAGTCAGTGGGTCCTATCTTAGACAACCTCAGAAAAGAACCGGCTAAGATGCGGGCTCGGGCTAAAGGCGGGCTGGATGCGCTCGTTGCGCGATCAGAGGTCGATGCATCTCGAATCGCAGCCATCGGGTATTGTTTTGGCGGCACCATGGCGCTGGAATTGGCCCGTGGCGGAAACCCGATCGTCGGTGTGGTCGGTTTCCACAGTGGGTTAGCCACTGTCGCCCCGCAGGATGCCAGTAATATCGAGGGCAAAATCCTGGTGTGTATTGGCGCGGATGATCCGGTTATTCCGCTTGAACAACGGATCGATTTCGAGAACGAGATGCGAAACGGCGGGGTAGATTGGCAGATGGATCTCTATGGAGGCACGGTGCACAGTTTCACCAACCCTGGCGCCGATAAAGCAGGCCTGCCGCACGCGCGTTACAATGCTAAAGCCGCTGCCCGGTCATGGGCAACGATGCGCGCATTTTTCGAGGAAGTGTTTGGGGAAACGGAGTGATGGAGCGATGGAGTGATGGAGACGAGAGGCGCGAAGCGTTTACCCAGGAGCATTTCGGGGCTGAAATACTTAGCCTAGTCTAGCAGCCGCCCATAGGCGTCAACCTATGGAGATTGTGTGATAGGCACCTGACTAGGGGAGGGCGCGCGTTCCCGCGCGCCGGGAACTGGTCTATCATTGTGGACATAGCATAACGCTGGATCGGGTCTGTCGTGGGCTTCGAGAACAACGGATCGCGGGGACGCGATCCCTCCCGGCGCTGGGTCCGGCACGTGCCAAGGCAGCCGCCGGACGCGATCCCTGCCGGAATCTCAGACCGAGTTTAGCGCGCTATAAAGATCGCTCTTTCCTTCGAAGCCGATACCGGGCAAAGGTGGCAAAGTCACATAACCATTCTCAACCGAAACCCCATCTGGGAATCCACCGTAGGGTTGAAACAGGTCCGGGTAAGACTCGTTTCCGCCGAGGCTGAGACCTGCTGCGATATTCAACGACATTTGATGGCCGCCGTGCGGAATGCACCGGCGTGAAGACCAGCCATTATCTTTGAGCATTTGAAGTGTCCGAAGATACTCGACCAGCCCATAGCTCAGAGCGCAGTCGAACTGGAGCCAGTCCCGATCTGGACGCATCCCGCCATAACGGATCAGGTTCCGAGCATCTTGCATCGAGAACAAGTTTTCGCCCGTCGCCATCGGGCCGGGATACCGCCGGCCGAGCTCGTTTTGGAGCTCGTAATCGAGTGGATCGCCGGCTTCTTCGAACCAGAAAAGTGGGTAATCAGAGAGGGCATCAGCGTAAGTTAACGCGGTCTCCCGGTCGAATCTGCCGTTGGCATCGACCGCTAACTGTTGCCCGTTACCCAATTCTTCGAGAACCGCCTCGATTCGTTTCAGATCTTCTGGGAGCGAAGCGCCTCCGATTTTCATCTTCACCACCGAATAGCCGCGTTCGAGATAGGATCTCATCTCCGCTTTGAGCTCCTTAACGCCTTTGTCTGGATAGTAGTAACCACCGGCCGCGTAAACAAAGATCTTGGGGTCAGCCGTTCCATTCCCGTAGCGCTCCGCCAGAAGCTCAAACAGCGGTTTTTCAGCGATCTTAGCGACCACATCCCACACCGCCATATCGATGGTTCCAACCGCTACGGAACGCTCACCGTGACCGCCCGGCTTTTCATTGATCATCATTCGGTCCCATATTTTCATCGGGTCCAAATTGTTATTCTGATGATCAACCAGCGTTTCCGGGTCTGCTTCGAGTAGACGAGCTGCAAAGCGTTCACGAATCAGTGATCCCTGCCCGTAACGCCCGTTGGAATTGAATCCGTAGCCGGTAAGCGGTTTCCCGTCTCTGATGACGTCCGTGCTAACAGCTACCACGGAGCAGGTCATCTTAGAAAAATCGATGAAGGCGTTGGCGATAAGCGAAGCGATCGGGACGGTTTTTTCTCGAATTTCTGTTATACGCATGGGCTACCTCGCTTTCAGCTCGGTCAATGACAAATGACAGATGACAGATGACAAATTTAAGACGCTGCCAGACCCTGGATGAAGACACCAATCTGTCATTTGTCATTTCCTTTTGGCAACTCGGCCGCATACCGGTCCCAATGCTGCTGCTTCCCTTTTTCTGCCGGATGTGCGACTCTAGGCATCAACGTCGCCGCCCGATGAAAAAAATTGTTGTTCTCCTCGTCTGTGTCTGCGCCTTGCTTGGCTCGGTACACCCGGCTGAAGCTGGCGGTTTGAGTTGGGGTATTCCTCTCCCGTTCCCTTTCCTTTTCTGGAAACCTAGTTGTGGTAATAGCAACCAGACCGCTCAAAACGGGTACACCAAAGAGAACGGCTACTCCAAGGACAATGGCTACTCGTACTCCACGGCTTCTGGATATCCCGCCCGCAGGAACTGCCCTTGCATTCCATCGTGGTTGCAATACCACGTTGAGTACGACTGCAATATGCACCTGGACCAGACCACTTCGATGCCCGGGGTAGGCGGACTGCGGGATCCTTAGGGTCACCGCGCTCGTCAGGCGCTTCGTTCTCGCTCTCGTCCTCGTCGTCGTCCTCGGATCCTGGCGAGTGGAGTGTTGGAGTAACGGAGTATCGGAGTTTTGGGCTTTCTCCGAATTGGATCCCGCGGATGCGGGGTCGCTGCTTACAGCGCGACGGAATGATCCGGCAGCCGCCGGAACAGATTCTAAATGACAAATTCCGGCAGTCCGTCCCTGGGTGGATAGGAAAATTTGTCATCTGTCATTTGTCATTTGTCATAAATCCGAGCCTTGGGCGAGGATTGGGGATGGAAACGGTAAGACTTGGAATCATCGGGGTCGGTTCGATGGGGAGCGTGCACGCGCGAAGCATTATGGAAGGCAAAATCCCACGATGCGAGCTGACGGCTGTCTGCGACCCCAGACCAGAAACCATGCAGCGCTTTTCAGGCGCAGAAGCGTTTCAATCCGCGGATGATTTCTTAGCTCGGTCTAAGACAGACGCCGTATTAATTGCTACCCCGCACTACGCGCATACCACCACCGGAATCCACGCGCTTGAATCCGGACGCCATGTGATGGTCGAAAAACCGATCTCGGTCCACAAAGCCGATGCGGAACGATTGATCGCGGCTCATCGGAGACCGGATCAGGTCTTTGCCGCGATGTTCAACCAAAGGACTGATCCTTTCTTTCTGAAGCTTCGCAGGCTGGTAAAATCGGGCGAGCTCGGAGCGATCAGGCGAGTCAACTGGACCATTACCAATTGGTTCCGAACGGACGCGTACTATGAATCCAGCGATTGGAGAGCGACTTGGGCAGGCGAGGGAGGCGGGGTCTTACTCAACCAATGCCCGCACAATCTGGATCTGTACCAGTGGATCTTTGGGATGCCGGCCACGGTTCGAGCATTCTGTCACTTTGGCCGATATCATCATATCGAAGTCGAAGACGATGTAACCGCCTATCTGGAATATCCAGACGGCATGACGACCGTCTTTACTGCGTCCACCGGTGAAGCGCCGGGCACGAACCGTCTCGAAGTGGCTGCCGAAAAGGGGAAGGTAGTGATCGAGGACGACCAATTCTTATTCACCAGAAACGAGGTGCCGATGAGCGAGTTTGCCCGCACCGATCCGGGCCGGTTCTCCGTGCCACCAGTTTGGGAAGTTAAGATCCCGATCGAGGGGCATGGTCCCCAACACAACGGAATTCTCACAAATTTTGTGGCCGCGATCTTAGATCGAACCCCTCTGATCGCGAGGGCCGAAGAAGGAATCAATTCTCTGGAGTTGACCAATGCGTTTCTGCTCTCAACTCTGGAAGACCGAACCATCTCGCTTCCCATCGATGGCGCCTTGTTCGAAAAACATCTGCACAAGTTGATCGATTCATCCACGCTCAAGAAGCCGAAGGTCGTGAGGGAGACCTCAGACGATATGAGCAAATCGTTTCGCTGAAGGAGTTCAGGATGAGCCCAACCAAGGGATTGCAAGACAAAACCTCCCTTTACGCGGCGTTTGCGATCCGTCCATAGCTCTCGATAGTTGCCTCCTGAACTCCTGCAACTCCTTGAACTCCTGAACTCCTTTCTTGCTATTTGCTATCCGCTATTCTGATTACAGACCATGAGTCAGACAGGATACGATTATGCGCCTAAAGGTAAGCCGGCGCCGGTTTGCCGGCCGGGCGAGTTCAAATTCGCGGCAGTTGCTCTCGATCACGGCCACATTTTTGGACAATGCAACGGGTTGGCCGAAGCGGGCGGTGAACTGAAGTGGGTCTTTGATCCGGATCCCGCCAAAGTAGAAGCTTTCCGGCAAAAATTTCCGCAAGTCGAGCCTGCTCGCACTCTTAATCAGGTTCTGGAGGATTCGGAAATTCAGCTCGTCGCCGCCGCAGCGGTTCCTTCGGAAAGAGGGCCGTTGGGCTGTCAGGTTATGCGGGCCGGTAAACACTATTTTACCGATAAAACTCCGTTCACTCAGCTGGCCCAATTGACCGAGGCCAAGCGGGTAGCCGCTGAAACGGGCAAGAAATACATGGTTTACTACAGCGAACGCCTGCACGTGGAATGCGCGGTGTTCGCTGGTGACCTGGTTGCGCAAGGCGCTATTGGCCGAGTTGTACAGGTGTTGGGGCTGGGACCCCATCGGCTAAATGCCGAGTCACGTCCGGCTTGGTTTTTCGAAAAGGCGAAGTACGGCGGGATACTGTGTGACATCGGCAGCCATCAGATTGAACAGTTCCTTTTCTATTCCGGGGCCGCCGACGCCAAGGTCACATCGGCGCGGGTGGCCAATTATGCCAATAAGAAGTATCCGGAATTGGAAGACTTTGGCGATGCTACGTTAGTGGCTGATAACGGTACGGCTTCCTATTTTCGAGTGGATTGGTTAACTCCGAACGGTCTGCGGACCTGGGGTGACGGCCGCACCATTATCCTTGGGACGGACGGCTACATCGAAATGAGGAAGTACATCGACGTTGCCCGGGAGGACGGCGGCGATCAACTGTTTGTCGTGAACCAGGATGGCGAGAAACAGTTCTCGCTCGCTGGCAAAGTTGGTTTCCCGTTCTTTGGCCGGCTAATCCTGGATTGCCTCAACGGAACTGAATCCGCGATGACGCAGGAACACGCCTTCAAAGCCGCGGAGCTATGTCTCCAGGCTCAGGCTGTAGCGCAGGTGATAGGGTAGTTCGCGCGCGACAAATTCGGGGAGGGCACGCGTCCCCGCGCGCCGCGAGGATGTATGACAACCTAAAGGCGTATTTTCGTCCGCGATCAGACCACACCCTCGGCTTCGGGAATAACGGATCGCGAGGATCCGACGTCGCCTAAGTCGGGAGAAAAGGAACCAGGAAGAGAAGGCTATGTCGGACAGGCAGCGATCCCTCCCGGGCGATGGGTCCGCCCAAACATCCCAGGCCAGCCTACTTAAGATGTCCCACCGAAGCCCCCTGGTTGAACCACGGTGTGGTTAGCACCCGATGGGTTGGTGGTCCGGAATAGATCAGACTAGAAACGTAATCGAGTAAAGGCTCCGGAGTACCAGGATTGCTGGTCAGCGCAAAGTAAACCGAAGTTACGATTGCCGCCCTTTCCGAGCGAGACGCCCCTTCGATCGCGGCTTGGACGACCTCTTGACCGTTCTGCAGATTTGCCAAAACTGCGGTTGCTACCAAAGGAGGAATTTGCTCCGCCGGAGCAGAGGCAATAATAGACCGGATTAAATTAGCCGCTTCGCCCGATCCAGCCCTGGCAAATTCCTGTCTAGTGAGCGCTAGGGCCGAGTTGTAGTCCTGCCCGGCCAACGCCCGGCGAATCGAATAATGGTCCCGGGCAGATAACGGCGTAACCAGCGCCAGGGTCCCTATCAGCAGGAGCTTAGAGATATGAGATGTCATGGAAGATCTAAAATCGAGTTTTCGCGGCGAAGCCTAATAGCGGGCTTGACCTAACACGCAGGATACAATGTTCGGAAACTGTAAGTCAATAGCCGACAAGGTTCGCATGTCAGCAGGAAGTTCGAAGCTGAGGGGAGGCGTGTAGGCGTATTAGCCCGTCTGGGTATGAAGCGTTTATGGGTCCTGGTCGGGAATAAATTTTTGGGACTTATGGGGCCTATGGAAGTGCTGCTCTTCCGGCCGGATTTCGTTGGCTTCGTGGACGTCCCGCTGAGCCCGGGAACGCCTTCTGTTTGAGAAATGGTTTCGCGAGACTACTAAAGGGTTGCCCAGAGATTATCGAGGTTGTGATTATCGTCTACTCTACCCTGGTCGAAGGTAACGGAGACGGGGTAACCAATGTGCGAAAAGCCTGCAGGCAGGCCATGGATCAGCACGTTCAGAAAGATGCTGGTGGGGCTAGTATTACCTAGCTGATTCGATGAAATCGGTACTATGGGAACGATGTCCTCAGTGTTAACGATCCGCCAAGTTTGTAAGCCCTGATCAATAAAGGCTTGGGCAAATGCCGGGTCTCCGGTGCGGGGCCCGGAAAAAGTATACGAAACGGGATCGACGTTGAGAGACGCCTTTATCCCGGCGGCAACCAGGTGGGCGAGTGCTGCCCCGAGGCTGTGTCCGGTCACGAAAAGGGAATTCAGAGGGTTGCCGGCGGCTTGTATATTTTTGAGTCCGGCGATGATGTCCGTAATTATCTGGATGTATAGCCCGGAGAAACCTTTGGTGGTATTCCCCCAAGCCTGGCCGGGCGCCGCGGTGTTTGGAACAAATGGCTCAAAGCCAACTGTTGCGTCATCGAGCCATTCCAGTGGTGTTTGCGTACCCCGGATGGCGACATAAACATCGTTACCAGCAGTCGCCACGAATCCGAATGGAATACGTGGCTTTGGCACTACCGTCGGAAGACCCCAGGTTTCGACCGCGGAGAATTGAGCTTCGATTTGATATTGCTTAGGCCCGGGTACCGGATCAACCGGGTCCACCTGATTTTTCTGGGGCGTTACTGTACGGGGCCCGGGAACATTCCAAGCGTTATTATTTTGAAAGTCGGTCAATTGTTGGTAAGCGGCGTCGATTAGCGCCGCCAGTTCGATAGCCCGGCTTTTACTGAAGTTTTGGGAATAACTGTATGGAGGTGGTTCTGGCATAACTGTATCCTTGGATCAGTGCTCTGATCTGATAGAGCGAGGGAGTGTGCTTAAACGCGTTTATGTGCCAAGTCGATACGTCGATTAACGTATTGACTCGGCGTTTGGCGTTTGGCGTTTGGCGTTTGGCGTTTGGCGTTTGGCGTTTGGCGTTTGGCGTTTGGCGTTTGGCGTTTGGCGTTTGGCGTTTGGCGTTTGGCGTTTGGCGTTTGGCGTTTGGGCCGACGATAAAGCCTGAAAAGATCAAGATAAAACGTCGGAATGCGTCTTGATCCGCGGAAGCGCCGTTCCACCAATCACTATTCACCAATCACTACTGTGCGATTTGTTTCGAGGTGAGATCCAGCACGAACGAGTCAGCCAATCGAGGGGAGGCTGGGTTCGATCCTTCTGAAGGGCACACAGCGAAAAATTCCCCGGTCAGTTTGTGTTGGTTAAGATCAATTGTGATTCTGACAAAACCAAAATCGGTGTCGTTGTAGGCGACAACTTTAGCGCTGTCGCCCTGTGGCAAAGTGAACTCAGCCGGTAGCACCAGATCCAATGGAGCCGCTTTGCGTTCCAACGAAGTCTTCGCGCAGGTTTCAAACAGGTTCTCGATTGGTGGATGTCCGCCGCTGCCCAGGATCAGGTGAGGGATTTGCCGTCCACTCGCATATTGATACGTGATCCGCTGATAGAGATGGGCGTGCGCCGATAGAACCAGGTCCGGATAAAAATTTGTTTTTCGATAGGCCTCCTGCAGCAAAACCGCCAGCGGCTTTAGCGGGCCCCGACGAGGGGTTGGTCCGAGGTTTGGGTCGCCTCGTTCGCGGAAATTAGCGCCACCCGAGTACGGAGGATAATGTAACGCGATCACCAGAGCCTTTTCGGGCTCAGTGGCTTTGATTTCCGACAGCGTTTTGACCAGCCACTGATATTGAGGGTTATCGGAGCTCATCGGGTCGTCGAGCTGGCCGCCATTGATGTCGTTAGTGTATAGACCGATAAACGATGCCACCGCGGTTTCGAGTCGCCAGTATGGGTATGGTTGGCACATTGCTTTCCGATGATCCGTCTGATTGTCCGGGCTAACTTTGCGGTCGGGGTCGCAGAAATTCTGGAGGAAATGTGCCATCGCGGACTTCTTATCATGCCCGGATACCTTGCCGTCATGGTTCCCCGGGATCGCGAAGATGTTCCGCCGGTAGGCTGCGTATTGAGCATAGAGCTGAGCGTTATAGATCGTCGCTTGATCTTTCGCGGCCGGGTTCGAGGGATCTTCGTCCTTATAAGAGATATCCCCGAGGTGAAACAGTAGGGAGGCTGGAGCCGCGCCAGAATTCCCGCCGTAGATGCCCGGTTGCCCGACCTGGGTCGCCATTGCGGTCGCCACTCGTTTACCCGGCTCCTGGTCTGGGTAATAGCCGGAGCACCCGAGTGCGTGAAAACTGATGACTCCGCGTTCCTTGATGGCGTGTGATTCGTCTGGATCAACTTCTTTCAGCTTTAGGCAAAGTTCGTTATCCGGCGGATCACTGCTAATCGGCACCCAGACGCCGTGCTCAACACATTCTGGGTAGGTGGTCGAGGGAGAACTGCTTTCGCTCATAGGAGAAGAAACATACCGGGCACCAGCCAATAGCCAATAGCCGATGCGCTTCGGGGAGCTAGCAGATCGAAACGGCGAAACGGCGAAAGGGCGAGACGTCAACCAAAGAGGCAAAAATCTCACGCAAAGCCCCCTTTCGTTTTGCTTTCGGTTCGAAAGAGAATTCGACTGGCGAGAAAAATCGCGTTATGTGTCGGTTAACGAAGATCGCGAGCCTCGTCCCGAGTGCTCTCTTCGTCCAAATTAATCAGACTATAAACCGCACGAATTTTTATGGAGACAGCATTGACCCAAGATCGGAGCGCAGCCACCGCTCCTCGCAGCGCCGGAACATCGGCCCCCCAAATTGAGCATTATGTGAATGGGAAACGGGTCGTTGGCAGCGGGATTCGGACCTTGAATGTTTTCAATCCGGCGACCGGTGAAGTCGTTGGGTACGTAAAAGCGGCCACGCCGGCGGATGTGGATGCAGCAGTACAAGCAGCGCGAGCGGCTTTTCCCGCCTGGAGCGAGACCTCACCCGTAAAGCGGGCCCGGGTCCTCTTCAAATTCAAAGCGTTGCTGGAAGAGCATTACGATGAGCTCGCGGCCATGATTACCCGGCAGCATGGAAAAGTCTTTTCCGATGCGCAAGGTGAAGTGCAACGCGGGATCGAGGTGGTCGAGTTTGCTTGCGGAGTTCCGCATCTGCTCAAAGGCGATTATACCGAGCAAGTCGGAGGCGGCATCGACAACTGGAGTATGCGCCAACCGTTAGGGGTGGTGGCCGGAATTACGCCCTTCAATTTCCCGGTAATGGTGCCGATGTGGATGTATCCGGTCGCTATCGCATGCGGTAACACTTTCGTGTTGAAACCATCCGAACGGGATCCGGGTGCATCGCTCCTGGTAGCGGACCTTTTTAAAAAGGCCGGCTTGCCGGACGGGGTCTTTAATGTTGTGCAAGGCGATAAAGAGGCTGTGGACGCGCTCATCGCTCATCCGGACGTGGAAGCGCTTTCGTTCGTCGGCTCAACGCCGATCGCGGAATACATTCACAGCGAAAGCGCCAAGCGCGGCAAACGAGTTCAGGCTTTAGGCGGCGCCAAGAATCATCTGGTCGTCATGCCGGACAGCGATCTGGATACGGTAACCAATGCATTGATGGGTTCGGCCTATGGATCGGCCGGTGAACGTTGTATGGCCGTGTCCGTGGCGGTAGCAGTGGGGGATGAGCTAGGCGACCGTCTCGTGGACAAACTGGCGGCGAAAGTCCGTACTTTAAAGATCCGCAACGGCATGGAAGCCGATGCTGATATGGGGCCGATCGTAACCGCCCAACAAAAGACGAAGATCGAGGGTTACATTGAAGCGGGCATTAAGGCGGGCGCAACTCTGGTAGTAGACGGCCGCGGCCTGACCGTGCCGGGACATGAGAAGGGTTTTTTCCTGGGCGGAACTCTATTCGATCATGTCAGCCGGGATATGACGATTTACCGCGAAGAGATCTTTGGACCCGTCCTTTGTGTTATCCGGGTCCCCGATTTCGAAAGCGCGGTTAGTCTGATCAATGCGCACGAATTCGGGAACGGCGTCTCCTGCTATACCAACGATGGCAAGACGGCGCAGGAGTTCGCTCATCGGATAAAGATCGGGATGGTCGGGATCAACGTGCCGATTCCGGTGCCGATGGCGTGGCATTCTTTTGGCGGTTGGAAGCGTTCGCTTTTTGGCGGCTATCACACCTACGGGGAAGAAGGCGTTCGTTTTTATACCCGTTACAAGAGCATCATGCAGCGCTGGTATGACAGCACGCCGAAGGCCGGGGAAAAGCCGGGCAATCAATTCAACATGCCGACGGTCTGACAAAATGTGATCCTAGCCCATCGCTCCGAAGGGGCAACAGATCTAGTCCAGAACTCCAGCACTCCGATACTCCATCACTCCGCGCCGCCGAATTCGAGGACGAGGACGACGACGAGGACGAGAACGAAACCCACCCTATGACAACAGTCGAACAGCTTGACCGAACCGAACCGGTAGTTGCCGAAAAGAAAGGCACCTACAAGAGCCCGTTGTATCAGATGACGCAGACAACGCCTACCTGTCTGTGGAATGATTCGGCATCCATTGAAGAACTAGCTTATTCCATTGAGCATGGCGCGGTCGGAGCCACTTGTAACCCGGTGATCGTGGTTGGGGTGCTCAAGAAAGAAATGCCTCTATGGAAGGACCGGATCCGGGCCTTGATCAACGAAATGCCAACTGCTACTGAGGACCAGATCGGTTGGCAGATCGTTCGGGAGATCTCCGTCAAAGCCGCCGCGCTTTTGGAGCCGACGTTCGAACAGCAGAAAGGCAAGAACGGACGGTTGTCTGTTCAAACAGACCCCCGGCTTTATCGGGACACTGAGGCAATCGTTAAACAGACTATCGAGTTCTCCCAGCTGGCGCCTAATATCATTGTAAAGATTCCGGTTACCCGCGCCGGCATACCGGCAATCGAAGAAGCCACCTACCAAGGCGTGAGCATCAACGCCACGGTCAGTTTCACTCTGCCACAAGCGATCGCCGTTGCCGAAGCCGTTGAACGCGGCCTTAAACGCCGGGAACGCGAAGGGAAAGATATCTCCACCATGGGCCCGGTCTGCACCATCATGGTAGGCCGGCTGGACGATTGGTTAAAAGCCGTAGCTGAGAAAGAAAGCATCACCACCGATCCCGGGTACTTCGAATGGGCCGGTGTCGCTGTGTTCAAAAAAGCGTATCAGATCTATCGCGAACGCGGCTATCGTCTCCGTCTGCTTTCAGCCGCCTTTCGCAATCATATGCATTGGAGCGAATTCATCGGGGGCGATGTCGTCATCTCGCCGCCTTACGCCTGGCAAGTCCGGTACAACGCCAGCGATATCGCCGTCGTTCCGCGGATCGATAATCCCGTCGATCCGAAGATCGTGGCTGACCTCTCCAAGAAGTTCGTCGATTTTCGCCGAGCCTATACCGAAGACGGGCTTACAGCGGAAACCTTCGATTCGTTTGGCCCGACTCGACGCACCCTCCGCCAATTCATCGCCGGTTGTGGTGATCTCGGAGCCATTGTCCGCGATTTCATGCTGCCGGAGTGGTGAGCGGGGGAAGTGAGAAGTGATTGGTGGGTTCGTGGAGGGCGCCTCGCTTGCGAGGCCCACCTTGGCGAGTGTTGAAACCCAACGTGAGCTACGTGGGCGATCCGGCGGCCGCCCATAGGCGTCAAGATAAGGAGTTAGTGCTTGAGTTTGAGGGGCTTAGTCGGTTTCTTTCGACGCAGGATGAGGGTGTTTTTGTCTTCGACGAACCACTCTAATTCTTCTCCTTTGTCCAGTTCAATAGCGTCGGCCAGAGCGGCAGGCAAATTGACATAGAAGCTGCGATTGGTGGGACGATCGACTTTTTGGAGTTTGACCGGATAGCCCATGGTTAGGAAAGAAGTCTAACGCTCTAAAGAGCAAGAAAGAGAGAGAAAAAAGCTGTGCAGGTATATAGTGTTTATACTATATATCATATGCTGCAACGCTTTTCCTATTTGCCTCTGCAAACCTTGGCTAGAAGCTCTGGTTTTGTCTTACGACGCCCTAAAAAACTCTCTCTGGAAGCATTCCTTCAATCCATCCTCTTGAGTCTGTGCTACCCAGCCTATTCTTTCCAAAGCTGGGCGGCCCAATTAAGTGCCTTGCAGGCGGGACTGTTCTCTAAACAAGCTCTGCATCAGCGCTGCGACAGAAGGCTGCTAGATTTTCTGCAACTTTGTTTGGCCAGCTTGTTAGCCAATTTTATGCACCGCTCTTGCCCCAGTCGGCTGTTGGAACCTTTCGGCCGAGTTTTGCTCCAGGACAGCACCGCTTTAGCCCTCCATCCCAGACTGGCGAGTTGTTTTCCGGCTTGTGGTAATCAACACCAAGCAAAGCTTGCCAGCGTCAAAATCCAAGCCGTCTTTGAACTGCGTTCTCAACGCTGGCTTCATTTCCAACTCGGTGCCCTGACCGACAACGATCAGAAGGCCTCGAGCTTGATTTTAAGTTTGCTCCAACCCGGAGACTTGGTCATTCGCGACCTGGGCTACGCCGTCTTTAAAGTTTGGCGCCAGATCATCCAGGCCGGGGCCTATTTCTTGAGTCGGTGCCGCAGCGATTTTGTTTTCTTTGATCCCAAAACTCAAAAGCCGGTCGAGCTTTTGGCTTTAGTGCAAAACCATGGTCAACTCAGTGCCCAGCTGCTGCTCGGCGCCCAAGAGCGACTCCCGGTGCGTTTGGTGGCTTTGCGCTTGCCCCCAGCCTTAGCCGCTCAGCGTCGGCGGCGCGCTCGGGCCAACGCCAAAAAAGATCGCTCGCTAAAGCTCACCAAACGCTATCTCAAACTTTTAGGTTGGACCCTCCTATTGACCAACGTCACCGCTGAACAACTCAGTGCCCAGCAACTCTGGGAAGTCTATAGCACTCGGTGGCAAATCGAAGTGCTTTTCAAAAGTTGGAAATCTCATTTTCAGCTCGGTCAGCTTCCCGCTCGCAATCCACTCTGGGTCCAGATTCAACTCTTAGCAAAACTACTAGCCATTGCCTTGCTGCAGACCGCTTTTGCCCTTCAGCCTTGGGGCGTTGAACTAAACGCTCTCAGTCCACTCAAAATCGCTGCCTATTTGAGTCGTTTGCTTCCCTTAATTGCCGCTTCCCCTCACCAAGACTGGCTCCAACATTTCTTTTACTTTTGCCGTTATGACTCCCGTTCCGATCGAACCAACCTCTTTCAAAGACTCGCAGCTTTATGAGTCGACTCCTTATCTTGACGCGCATGGGCGGCCGCCGGACGAGATTCCTCTTTTTTGCTTCCGTTTGCGGTTAGTCTCCGAAACTCTTGCTCCCGATCCCGGGAGAAGTGTTCATGCATAGAAACAAACTTTACTTCATCGGTTTGTTCTTTTTAATTTTTCTGGGTGTCGGCGTTTATCTTATCAGCAAGGAAGTCATTTTCGCGTTTACTCAAGCGCCGGCCACCGCGCGCGTAGTCGATAAGACCGTTAGTCATTCAGGCAATCCGGGCAATCGCTCAGGTCGAGATGAACATTTTCTCGTGTGCGAGATTCGGCCGGATCCAGGGAACAAAACTTTTCGGGGCGATGTTCAAATTAATTACGTCAGCTGGAGTCTGACCAAGGTGGGCCAAGAGATCGAAGTTCGATATGAGCGAACTAACCCAACTATCATGCGGCTTCCTCGAAGCGTTGGAAATTGGCCCTTCGGTCTTTTTAGCTTAGCGGTCGGGGCCTTCGGCCTCTTCTTCGTTGGCAAAGCATGGTTACGTCCGCGACCCGCTGGCGTTGTTCGGGAAACGCCGGGAACGCCGACATCGCCGTGATCGCCAGACTTCGCCCAGTCGTCTGAAACTCCGACTTCGTCTGTCGCTTAGGCTCCTGGAGACTTCGTCGGGGGCCTGGAGGCTACCTCTGGCAGGGCCGGGAACGGAGAAAGGTAAGATTACGTTAGACAATATGACCTGTCCCTATTTTCATCTGCTTTTACGCCTGGCAAGTGCGTTACAATGCGAGCGATATACCCGTCGTTCCGCGGATCGATAATCCCGTCGATCCGAAGATCGTGGCTGAGCTCTCCAAGAAGTTTGTCGATTTTCGCCGGGCCTACACCGAAGACGGCCTGTCCTTAGAAACCTTCGATTCGTTTGGCCCGGCCCGGCGTACCCCGGCAATTCGTCGCCGGCTTCAGTGATTTGTGTTGGTTATCTTACGCTGCGCCTGCTAGGAGATTGGCGGACTGGTGAATTTTGCACTGGCTGGATGCGATAACAATTGATCGCAACAATCCGCTCCTGGCCTGGTAAAAGAGGGGTCACCTCATGAGGCACTATGCCACCTAACAGCACAGCGGTGTCGCCTCGTTCCAAAGTCACTGCCACTCCCGATAATTTTCTGTTGGCGTGAAGCTTTGATAACGGTTTTCCAATATATTCTGGATAAACATGCAGCCCGCCGGCGAGGCGACTCGTGTCGTTTGATGTGAGACATGTAATAAGGGCAACGTCACAACCTTCTTCGTCGCGGTGCAGGCCTAGGAAGTCACCCGCTTGGTCATAGTAGGTGTAGATGCCCGCGCCGGTTGGTTGGACCGAAGTATTGCATAAGCGGCCAAGCGCCCCCGTGACTCGGGATGATGAGTGGATCCTCCAGTGAATGTCTCCGCCATCCGTTGATCTGAAGGCTCGCGCCGGAGCGCCTCCCCGTCCCTCACTACCGTCCGAATTCATCACCAAAAAACGCTTGGCTTTCGCCCGCATCGCATTCGCCTCGGTCGCCAGAATTTTCAAAGTGTATTTCGACATCCATTCTGGCAACACTACAAAACCGCCATCAGCAGCTAAGCGAGATCGCCTAACCTGCTCCAATGCCGGCAAATCCCAATCATCTATGCCAAATGCCAGGTCTCGCATCCTTTGAAAAGCACCAGTTAAGGGGTAGTTTCCTCTTCGAACCCTGCTGCACAGCGGCTTCGGCTTGGATCTATTGCCAGACTGAGATAGGAGTCACCTTCCCGTAGCATCAGTTGAGAAGTTACCAATTGCTGAAGAAACGCATCTAGAGACACTGGTTTTCCAAATCGTCGGGCTGCGAAGAGATCGATGCTGGAGCGGCTTCGGATCTCGTCACAAAATTCGTAGATCTCTCGTTGCAGACCATTGAACGGATAGTGTAAAGGCTCACGATTGGGTCGACTGTCTAGAACCATTAGCTCAGGATCTGTGCCGTAGTTTTTTATAAGATCGCCTTGATTTCCCCTCCAGGTCTCGACCTTGTCGAGCACTGGCTGCATATACTGAATGGGCTCCCGACTGTCAGAGTACTCGTAATCAAAAAAATAGGCTAGGTTGGTCACGGTTTCGTCAGGTAGGAAATAAATGTGGTAATATAAAGAGTACGGCCGTACATCGACGAAGCCGAACTCCTCAGCTTGGTCATAATTCGGGCTAAAGCGGTCGAGGCGGATCTTGGCGACGACGCCGGGGGATGGAAGATGATAGATTGCCTCGATGACTCGCGCTGTTTCTTCGTAGTCTTGGACGGTTTCTCCCGGGAAACCGTATAACAAGTTCCAGGCGATTTCGACACCGTACTCGCGCGCGAGTTTAAGCAATTGCACATTCTGGATCGCGCTAACTCCCTTGCGCATAAGTTGCAAGACGTGGCTGTTCAAGCTCTCGATGCCGGGCTGGATGGCCGTCACCCCTGCGTCGCGCAACATCTCGATCTGATCACGTCTAAGATTAGACTTTACTTCATAAAAAAGGGAAATCCCCGGATTGTGCTCCTTTAGCATCGGCAGCAGATCCCGGAAAAATTTATATGACATGATATTGTCTACGGCCTGAAACTCACGTAACCCGTAACGGGCTCTCTGCCTTTCTAGTTCTCTATAGACGCGTGAAGCGCTTTTTGCTCGAAAGGTTAGCGTCGAGCCGTTCAAACCACAGAACGTACAATGCGACTTGGCAAACCACCAGCAGCCCCGGGCGGTCTCAATCAACAATGCCGGTTCTAATTGCGGTCCAAGCGAAGTGCGACGCACAGCGGTAAAATAGTCATCATAATCCGGGTCCGGTAAGCGATCCAGGTCATGAATCCGATCCGGGGGCGCTGTAAGCTTTGACTCACCGTCCTCCCTACAAATCACGCCGGGTACTGCTTCGGCCGTATGACCGGTGCACAGCCGTGCAACTAGAGCTGGAAAGCTGTTGTCCGACTCCCCAGAACAGATGTAATCAATCCAAGGAAACTGGCGGTGGAGCTCTAACCCCATTATACCTTCGCAGTTCCCGCCCCCAAACACTATGATTTTGTCCTTGTATCTCTTCTTAATGGACTGGGACAAGGCGAGGGAAGCTAGATTTTGCTCGAAGGTCGTCGAAAACCCAATAATCTGGTGGCCAGCGATATCGAATTCGTCAAAGCAAGCCTCGATAAATGGAGACACCTCTCCACGAAGGTTCATCACATCCTTGAACTCGCCGTCGTCTAGCTCCTGTCGCAAAAACTCGACATAGGGGGAGCGATCTTCTCCCGGAAATACGTACTCAGAAAACAACCAGTCACCAGTGAACAACCATCCGCTAAGCCGATCGTTAATCAGTTCGTACGCTGAGAGTCCAACCCGCTCAGCAAAAAGCAAATTTCCGTATCCAATATCGCACCGGATCCCTTCTTCAGATAACCGGGCCTTAAGAATACTGATCCCGATTGCAGGCCTGGACAGCGAAACGAACGGCATATTCAGAAGTAGAACCCTGAACATGAGCACACTTACTCTTCACTTAGATGGCTTAGCCATCGAGATCGGTTCTAAGCTCGGCAATTCTCCGCATCGCTGGTTGGGTTTCGAGCTTTTGGCGTTTGTGGTTCTGGTGGCGAAGCGGTTCGCTCGGATCGTGTGATAGTTCTGATCAGACTAACTGACTCGGACACATAATCTATCTCTCGGGCTTAGCCGGCCGGGCTTTTTTAGGCTCGGGCGGTGTTCTGATTGGTGGTTTAATTTGGCGGATCGGTGGTTTGCGCGCTGGTTTGGGCGCACTTGGCCGAGTGGACGGCTTGGCTGGGTTGGCTAGGTTGGCTGGCTTGACCGGTCTGATCGGATCAACTGACTCGAGCATATAGGATCTCCTTTATAAGCTCCGATGGTAATTGATTTCGCTGCGTGTCAGCAAGTCAGAAATAGGTTAGGATGCGAATGTTGAATGCTCGTAGCTGAAAATGGTCGACTAAATCGAATCCGCTCTGCAGGATAATCTCGTAGTCTCGTCCCGGGTTTTGCTACACAGTGTCGGAGTTAGGCTTTCTAGAACATGAGCCTGTTAAAAACCTTTTCGCCCCGGCTTTCTCCCGATTTTCAGGGGACTCCTGGCCAAGCGGAAGCTTGGCACAGTGCTGTGAATGCCTGGTTCCAGTCATCAATCGCACTTCAGAGGTCGTCCGTGAAATCGCGGAACTCAAGGTCTCGGGGAGTTGTGCAATTCTACAACCCTGCAAAATTTGACCCAGGTGGCCCAGCTGCGGAACAAGCAATTGTCTGGAACGCCTTCCCTAAAGAACTCGATAAGCAATACGGATTCGATCGTGCTTTGATTGAAGCGGATCGGCTACAGACTCTGAATCGCTATTCCAAGGACCTGAATGCAGCAGTTCATTTCAGAACTTTGTATCGGCCACTTAATGAATATTGCGAATGGCATACCGTTCGCGATCCTAATACTCAGAAGATAACAAAGGTTACGTTCTCCTCTGAACCTCCCGAATATTGGCGAGCACTATTCGGCGATGAAATAACGATCGACAGAAGGATGAGCATTAGGTTTCCAGGCGACCGCCAGCGGGTTCTAGCGCTCTACCGTGAATTGGTGAGTCCGGAGGTGCAAATGGACGATCTAATCTGCAAGGAGACGATACCGAATGCTGCTGGTCTTCCGCCGCTTGCCGTAAAAGGCGGTTACAATACCTATAATAAATGGAACACCTCGCATGGAACGTTCACTGTGATATCCCCGAAATTCCCTGGCACAGGAGATTGAGCTTGGAGCTGCCGCTACTGTCCTCCGAGCGACTGCTTCAGGCGGAGCTATCGTACAGCCTGAGCCGCTAACCTGCTGCAGCCTCGCTGGGAACCCAGATCGCAATAGCGATCCGACAATCAGTTCTTCCCTGAACGCTCTGGCGCGGGCTGGGGCTTCACTTTGCAGAATCCCGTCGGCCTATACCTGGACCACATCGATATTTTTGGATGGTGCGGACCGGAGTCGCGACGTTAGTGATTGTATAAGGATTGTTCGTGGCGCACCTGGGATGATTGAGCGCCTTATAATACAAGTACCGTCTGAACGTGGTTTCCTGGTGGGCAACATTACGATAGGTGGCGCCCCAATCGTTTATGGGGGACAGATTGCTGCCTGCATAACCATGAAACTCATCGGTACAGCAGCTTGTCTCGGTACGATCTACAATGCCCCTGTCAGATGCGCTGGTCGCTGCTGCGTAGACCTAGCCAACCCGGTTCTCCTGAACCGGCGGGTCCCGTTCGGTTCTCCGACGCCCATCGGGATGGTCGACGCGTTTTTTGGCGAAATTTCTCGTCGAGTCGATCCGTCGAGAAAACACTATAAGAATCGACAGTCGTTCCGACGCACCCGTTAGACTCTCAACTATAACGAAACTTCATGAGACGGAAGAGAAACCACGAAAGTCACGCACCAATCAACCGGTGCTCTCGATGGACGACATCCAAGGCGAAGTTGTACCTGGCTTTTTCAAACCTCATCAGACGCTGTTGGGACTTCACATCCCAGATCGGATAACCGCCCTGCGGAGGTTTAAGAGAATAGTCAAAGATCTTCCGCAGAAATCACTACCGCAAGGCAAACACTCGACGATCGGCGCGCGCACCGCGAGTTTCGTCGAAGGACGAAATCTGGCGCATCCGAGGCTGAGCAAGCAGGGGTCCTTCCGCCATAGGATTTTCTTACCGCGGTCTGATTCGCTTGACACCAAGCGCCAGTCTGATCACTAGCGAACCATTTCGATTGGGACTTGTGGCTCGCTCGACACTCTTGGGCGACCCGATTGATGCCTCCGAAGAGGGTGCTCCCTGGAATTGGGTCGTAGGTGCTCCGGGCGCTGAACTCGATGCTCTCGTGATCGTTGCCGGCAACCAGCGAAATTGGGTCACCAAGAGAGCCAGGGAATTAGCCGAGCGGTTAATGAAGGGCGGCGTCACTGTCGCCTATGACGAAGACGGTGATGTTCGGACTGGCGAGGGGCGCGGGCGAGAGCACTTCGGCTTCAAAGACGGTATTTCACAACCGGGTATCCGAGGGCGGGCGTCGGATAGTCCAAACGACTTTATTACCGAGCGTTATATCGCTTCAAGCGAAGTGCCTGAGCGTTGGTTGTACGGCTATCCTGGTCAGGATCTGGTTTGGCCTGGCGAATTTGTAATTGGATACCCAAAGACCGGCCCTGATCCGTTGGTTCCCGCCCCTCCTGACCCAATTGAACCGGAATGGACGCGGAACGGTTCTTTTCTAGTCTTTCGTAGGCTTCGCCAGGACGTAGGCCTTTTCTGGCGCAGCATGCGTGCAATGGCCGCCGAGCTCGCAATGTTGCCAGGATTTGTTGGCATTGAAGAACAGCGATTGGCGTCGTTATTGGTTGGACGTTGGCCGAGCGGCGCGCCTGTTAACAGAACGCCCGCCGCAGACAATTACGAATTAGGAAATGACGCATTAGCCAACAATAATTTTCAGTTTGACTCTAATGGTCTGCTTGTGAAGCTCGCTGGTAACCGCCGCGACGGATATCCACAAGCGAAGGCCGACCCACTCGGAGCGACTTGCCCGTGGGCAGCCCATGTTAGGAAAGTCAACACCCGTGATTCCGCGTCTGACATGGGTGGTCGCGAAAGTACTTACAATCGTCGCATCCTGCGAGTCGGGGTGCCATTTGGTAAATTCCTGGACAGTCGCAACGCGACTGCGAAACAGGATCCAAAAAAACGCAACCGCGGTTTGCTTTTCCTTTCTATACAAGCCTCGATCGAGAAGCAGTTCGAGTTTCTCGTTTCGCGATGGATAAACGATCCGTCGCGACCGAAGATGCCTGGCGGACAAGACATGCTAGTCAGTCAAAAATCAGCTGCAGAAGATGGCATTCGACGATGTTTCCTGTTGGGATCTGGATTGCAGCAGGTAAAACTCTCCACCAACCAAGAGTGGATCATCCCGACCGGAGGTGGTTACTTCTTTATGCCCTCGATAAGCGCTCTTCGTGAGGTAATCGCTAAGTGAGCAAACAAACACACTGGTCAAACGGGACGCCGGAGCACGACTAGCTACCGGGCGATCCGACTGGATTGACATGCGCCAGACTTTGCAATGCTTGACTTATTTCATCGATCAGCATTTGTCGGTCACTACCGTCGTACAGTTCCGCCAAGTCCAAACCCGCCTGAAGAAACCTTTGGGTTTGCGTTATGTTTTCATTGCCGCCTACTTTTTCCATAGTCATGGCAGCCTTATAGAGCGCCAAAATTAGATCCCGTCGCCAAGTCGAATTGGATTTGTCTTGCTCAGCTAAATTTCGTCGGATCTGCAAGCTTTCCTCGTACACCTCGAGTGCTTGCCGAATCCTGCCTTGTGCTGCTAACCCATCGCCAAACTTTTCATAGCTCACCGATAGCTCTCGTTGCCAGTCTAGGTTAGACTTGTCCTCGTCGGCCAGTCGCTTGGCGATCGTCAAACTTTTACCGTACGCATCCAATGCATCTTGGAGCTTGCCCTGTGCTACCAATATATCCCCAAACTTGTAGTAGCCGGCCGAGAGGTTCTGCTGCGCGATCGAGCCGGATTTATCTTGTTCAGCCAGTGCTAACCAGATTTTTAGGCTTTGCTGGTAAAGCTCGAGAGCGTCCTCCAGCTTGCCCTGTGTCTGCAGCACAGAAGCAATCTTTTCATCGTTGTTTGAGAGATCCCATTGCCAAGTTGAGTTGGATTTGTCTTGTTCACTTAAGCGCTCGGCAATTGCCTGTGCTTGCCGGTAAAGATCCAATGCATCCTGGAGCTTGTCTTGAGCCATCAGGACGTCGCCGAGCCGCGTGGTAATCGCCGATAAGTCTCGCTGCCAACTTGAGTTGGACTTGTCTTGCTCAGCCAAGTATTTGATCATCGCTAGTCCCTGCCTGTCAGTCTTCAGCGCATCATTAGGTGTCCTTGCGCTGTCAACACATCCCCAATCTTAATAAAGCTCACCGCAAAGTCCCGTTGCCAGGCTGAATTGGATTTGTCCTGCTCGGCGAGTTTCTGGCGGATGTGCCAGCTTTGCTGGTAGAGATCCAGTGCGTCCTGGAGCTTGCCTTGCCACTCGAATACCTCACCAACACGGTCGTAACTTACGGGCGAGATCTTGCTGCCAAGCAGTGTTGGATTTGTCTTGCTCACTCAGTGTCGTCCAGATTTTCAAGCTTTGTTGGTAGTACTCCAGCGTCTCGCGAAGCTTACCTTGCCACTTTAGCTGATCGCCAACGTTGCGGTAACACAGCGCGAGAACTTGTTGCGACTCGGAGTTAGTTTTATCTTGCTCGGTCACCAGTTTGGCAAGCGTTAGGCTCCGTCGATACTCCTGCAGCGCTTCCTGGAGTTTGCCGCGTAAAGCGAGAACATCGCCAAGGTTATTCAACATGACTGTTTGCTGCCTTAGACGCGAGGGAGTTACTAACTCCTTTGATACGTTGTCTAAATATTCCTGCGCTTTCTTGGCAACGTCGTCAGTCCATGTCTAGTCGGCCAATCGGTTTCAATTTATCGCGCAGGTCGTACAGCATGAAGTTGATAATGCGGTCGCCCTGATCACGTGCATTGTTGGCTTGCTTTTGCGAGGTCTGAGCCGCGATTCTGGCTTGTTCTGCGCGGCGGTACTGACGATAGCTAACCACTCCGAAGATGATCGCTACGATAAGCGCGGCGGTGATCCCGGCCATTACGCCATACCGGATCCGTTCCCGGATCCGGTGTTGTCGCTTCTGTTCAGCAACGCTCGCGCGGACATAATCGGCCTGTGTCTGGCTCAACGAGGGTTCGAAGTCTTTGAGTAGCTTCTCTCCTTCCGCCAACGGCAGTCCCGGTCCGAGTAAATCATCTTTCTGTTTTCCGCGGCTCAGCCAGAGCTTCAGGCTCGAATCGAGCCGATCGCGCATTCGGAGGAAATCGCGGTTCTCAGTCAGCCATTCTCTGATTCGTTGCCATTCCCTGAGCAGAGCTTCATGAGCAACACTGACATTGACCTCGCCGTGGGGATCCGTATCCGCGATGAAAAGGCGTTTGGCGATGAAGAGATCAACGAAGCCTTTCGCGCCTGACTTCCCATCTTCGCCATCGCCGGCGACAAATTCACGGTAAGGAGCGGTTCTGCGGTTAGGCGCTTCTTCCTCGCCTTGGCCCAGGGTAACCAGGTGCCGCATCACCAGCGGAAAGGCGAGTTGTTCGTTTGGTTGCAACGTCGCAAAAACTGTCTCCGCATATTTGGCCAGCGCTCCCTTCAATTCACCGAGGTCGCGATAATCCGACCAGCGTAATAAGCCGTCACCGCGTTCAACCTGCTTATCATAGAGCAGGGACAAAACATGTTGGAGTAGGGGCAAAGATTCCGGCGTGGTCGATGCCGCATCGCGTAGCCCTTCATCCAGTCGCTGGCCGCTTTTCTGATCGAGCTCGAATTGAAGGCCGGCAGCTTCGGCCGGCAGTCGGATCATATTGCCAATCTCATAGGCCGTGGGCGGCCGCAGATCCACCTTCCCGCTAGGTCGAGTCAATTCGGTTAACTCAGGGAATTCCTGGTAGGAAGAATAAAAGTCGCTGCGTAGGGTTGCTAAAATAAAAACCCGGCCGCTTTGACTTAACCCGGCAATCGCCGAGACATATTTTTCCTGAATCTCCGTCGAAAAACCGCTGGTGAAGAGTTCTTCCAACTGATCGATCACTAACGCCAGGCGAGCTTTGGGAAGTTCAGGTGCTTCCGTCGGGGCGTCGTGGTGAAATGACTCCCGATACCGTCGTGGATGCCGAGCTCCGCGATTTCTCCGCTTTCGCCCGCAAATACGAAGTCCGTTGCAGTTTCCATTCTCTGGCGGCGTTATCGAGCGCGTCCCGGACCCGAAGTGCAACGGCGTCGGGATGATCACGCAATTCGGCAGCTAATTCCTCGACCGCATTGGTCGACTCCGGATTCTGCAAGCCGGGCAGGGCGGCAGAGTCGAGCAAAGCATTCGCCAGTGCATCGAAACAATCGCCGCCGCTTCCGCCGCCGCCGGGTCGGGTCACAGCTCGACGCCATAGCCCGATCCCTTCGATTGTGCCTGGCTGGATTAACTGTGGGAGAACTCCTGCTCGCACTAAAGAGCTTTTGCCTGAGCCGCTCCCGCCTACAATGAGCACAAACGGGCGCCAGACTTTCCTCTGCTGGTCTAAAGCTTCTAACACCTCGCCGATTGCCTTGGTTCTTCCAAAAAAGATCGGTGCGTGCTCAAAATCGAAGACGTTCAGCCCACGAAACGGACTCGTTTTCCATCGGCGTACTCTTCTTTCCGGTAGTTTGGTTCTGGCATCATGTTTGACCTGATCCGCTAACAAAATCTCGGAAATGGTTCCGGAATTGTTCCTCAAATTGTTCTAAAGTCTTGTATTGATTAAAGTCAGTCGTGCCTTTCCGCTTGTCTTCCCATTGCGCCAGAAAATCGCGCTTCGACTCCGGTTCTTGTACGCTGGACTTCGCGTTCTTGTCGCGGTTCCAACGAGACCTGCAGCATTGATTGCTGCGATAAACTCGGAGAACTGGCAGACCATGATTTCTGCTGGCATGTTCGGCTGCCCAAGCGATTTCGTATTCCGTGCCCGAAGCCGGAACCCCACCGTCTGGCAGTCTTAACTCAGGGTGAACGGGCAGGCCTGTTTGATTCCCTAAAAGGCAAACCACTAAATCAAAGTTTCCAGGGTCCGGCAGTCGCGCGACTTCGCCTTCTGACTGTGTAGTCCCAAAATTGCACACAAAGCACGAATTTCTGATGTTCTTGGTCATCACCGCTTTTCGTTGCCGTCGTGTTCCAAAAGGGGATCAACTTCCGTTATGCGTTGAAAATCGGAACTGGATTCGGACACCAGCAGATCGAACTCGCCGGCGATCGCTCGGACGATTCGGTTTGCCAGATTTCGTTCGCTCTGGACATCGCTACTCGAAGAGACAAAGACTCTGATTGTTTTCCTGACCAGTTGCCCCGTTTCGACAGCACTGATTACCGTTGGCAGCACCGTTGCTAGTTCAGCCGGGGTTTGAAACCTTCGCGCTGGATCTTTCCTGAGCAGAACCTCAAGCAATGCAACGACCGGTTGGGGTACGTCTCGGAGTTTCTCCAACGGCAAGAGGGCTGTTCAAGTGCTGGTTCATCACCGCATTCGGAGCTCCTCGAAACGGCGGTTGGCCGGTCAGCATCTGCCAGAGCGTGATCCCGAGGGAATAAAGGTCAGAACGGATATCGACATCAGTCCCCGTGAATTGTTCCGGGCTAGCGAACTCGGGCGTTCCGACGAAAGCGCCCAGAATCGATATTTCCTGAGATTCGGACTCGCTAAGCGTCTTGGCCAGCCCCAGATCGATAATGTTTACTGAGACAGCGCCATCTGCCGCCGAGCTCACCATGATATTGCTCGGTTTGATGTCGCGATGAACCAGATTCTGTTTGTGAATTGCCTCCAATCCGGCAGCAACCTGTGCGACGATTCCCAATGCCAGCTTAGCGTCGAGACAGGTAGAACGCTTGATGAGACTCCCTAAGGTCTCCCCCTCGACAAACTCCATTGCATAGAAGTAGTGTTCCTGACTCGTCCCGAGTTGGAAAACTGAGGCAACATTTGGATGGCGAACGCTGGCCGCTGCTCGCGCTTCCCGCAGAAATCGGGATCGAGCCTCCTCATCAGCGAGGTAACGCGGGCTGATAACCTTGAGAGCAGCGAACCGACGTAAATCGACATCAAAAGCCTTGTAGGTAATCCCCATCGCGCCGCGACCTAACTCGAATGGGGATCCATCGTCGTGCCGCAGGATCTCATAGTGCCCAAAGCGGGTTAGCGGGGCCAACGGCTCGGATGGTTCGGTGGCTGCATCGTCGGGTTGAAGTGCTCCTCGAAAAGCGCAAACCGGACAGAAGTCGTCGTGCGGAGCCAGGGTGGCGCCGCAAATCTGGCAGATTCGAACTTTTGCAGCACTCATGCCCTAAGCCGGCCCTCTGACGCGATCAACGCCTCGCAAAGTGAACGAATCTCGTCGTCGATCTCATTGGGATCCGTGACCGTTTGGGCCACCGCCTCTCGTAATATCTCAGAGTAACGCTTGCGAAGACGATGGATGAGTGTCTTCACGCCCGCGCCAGTGACCTTCAGTTTTTCGGCGACGACCTCGTAACTGAGCGCCTGGGCTGCGCCGCTTACATCAAGAAAAGGTCTCAGGGTTTCGAAAATGTTCCCTTTTCCTTGGGCTGAATACTCTTCTTTCAGTCGTTCCATGGCCCGCCCTAAAAGCGTAAGCGCCCAATTGGCATCAAAAATTTTTTCGGGGGTCAGCGAGTCAGTTGGTTCTCGACTGTATCGATCCTCGCCATCACTGAAATCGACCGAGACAAACTCAATCTTTCCGCCCCGCTTAATCGCGTTCTCACGTTGATACTCGTTTGAAAGATAATTCTTTAGCGAGCCTAACAAGAAAGAGCGGAACTTGCCCTTGGTGGGCGTCGCTCGCTGGAGAGCTTTGTGATCAAAGATAAAGAGGAAAAAGCCCTGGGTTAGATCCCTGGCATCCTCAGCGTTGTATCCGCGCCTTCTAATAAAGGCGTACAGCGGATACCAGTAAAGCTGGCAGAGTTCCTCCCGGGCATGATCGGCGCCTGGGGCCTGGCTTTGGCCCGAAAGCAGAACAGCACTCCAACAGGTGGTCATGAACTGGCCGCCTTTTCCGGCAACAGAATCGTCACTCGGTCTCAAAGTGTCTCTATTTCCCCGGGGTAGAAGTTTACCAGAAGTACAACCGTTGGGAAGGGGACATTTATCTAAAAGCCGGATTCGAGGACAGCTTGTCCGTCGTACCCCACGCTCTATGTTGCCGACCGCTCGAAGTCGGCCTCGTCCCGCGGCCGCGCGGCACGTGCCGGACCCAGCGCTGGGAGGGATCGCGTCCCCGCGATCCGTTGTTCCCGAAGCCGAGCGTGTTTTGTCAGTCGAGTGATCGGAATACGTCTGCAAGCTTGGCACGTCTTTGCGGCGCGCGAGGACGCGCGCCCTCCCGGTCAGGGGCCGGCCAACGCCTGCGCCCTTATGTTGACGCGCATGCGCGGCCGCGGGAAGGCGCGCTCCACGGAGCCGTAGCAAAATTTCTGAAACTTCGGCTCCGGAAATCTTTTGTAGCTCCTCTGAGGTCGGGAACCCGCCCGCAAAAGAATCCACTATGAAAGCTAAAACCATCCAATTACCAGCTCGGCTCAGCGGCCGTACATCACTTCCGGCGGGTACTCACCCAACGACGGCGGGACATCTCAGGCTCCTCATCGAAACCGATGACCGTCGATCTTGGTACACGTTTTTCCGTTCATTACGAGCCGTTCTTTCCGCGGTCCTCGACAGTTCCGCCTATGACCAAATCTCGTTGGGTCGAGAGGTCTCGGTCGCGTTTACTTCACAAGGGCCGGTCGTCTATCGATCCGGTCGGAAAAGCTAGGTCGATTCTGTTTCTGCCACGCGGGAGACGAATCGGACGGGGCGATTCTCGGACAGGTCATGAACTCAAGCTGGGCGGCCCTCCGCCATCCCACTTTTCGACGCGCCGGTCTCGACCGCTATCGTCGCCCAGTGGCGCCTGAGACCGAACTCGGCCTCGTGGCGGTTAGCCGCTAATAGCTTTGATCCATCAGTCCCATCTTTAATCCGAATTACCCAGACTGAACGCGGTTTCTGCGCGCGCCTTCAGCGCTAAACGGTTTTTATTCCTGGGTACCGAGGCCATCAGGCAGATTCCAGATTAGGCTAAAGGTCGTCTTACCAGCTGCTATCGCGCACTATTTCTCAGCGAACAACCGCGCTCCGTCGATGAAGGCACCAATCTGGCGCCCTTTCGCCCTCTCGAAGGGGTATGGACCGGTCAAGAGAGCTGTCAATGTGGTTGCAGAAACGACAGCTGTTCTTCTCCCAAAGATATTCTCGGGTGCCAAGACCGAAATAACGTCAGCGTGAAACTCCGGGTCGCGAAATACTAAGTACTCCGATGAAGCCGGTGACCGGCTAAATAACAAAAACCTAAACGGAACAGAATATGTTTACTATTACCCACAATTTTATGCCGGCTCATCTGCTAGTTCGTCCGAAGCCGGAGGAAAAACCTGTAACTGAACAGAAGGAAAGCCCAGAGAGAACCGTCGAGCCGGAAACTCGGCTTTGGAAAGTGACCGCTGAGACGGTTAAGCCGAACCTAGTTAGGTCCGAGCTGCTGATCCTTTCGGTCTTCTTGGCCGTGGTCCTCTCGGCCACTGTTGTTAGTGTTCAGGAACTATCTCGCCTGATGAGATCGAATGCTATCGAGCACGTGGCGGCTAGGGCGCTGCAGGTCTCAGAGTAAAGTACGAAAATCAGGTGATTGGTGATAAGTGATTCGTGATGGTTCTTCCGGGTTTAGCGTGGGATTTTTGATTAGGGTAGCGTGAGAGTTTCCGCAACAGAACAGGATACGGATACGGTAATTAGCGAAGCTGCGGAAGCTACGAGCAGCATGGCGTAGGGCTTGGATTTTGGAGTTGAAGCCTTCGGTGACGCGTTAGTAATGGGATGAAGGATGTAATTGAGCAGTCGCTCAAGATGGCTACGCAACATTTTGGCCGCGACTTTGAGCTGAGGGATACGGCTGCGAATGACCGGCGGTAAAAGTTAAAAAACTCTAGGGCGGCTTCACGCTGGGGTTTTGCAAATGAGGCGAACAGTTCTTTAGCCAGCTAGGCCGAGCTGCTTTAAGCTCACTGCGCACTAAGAACTGGAATTGTTCTTTGCGTTCTGGGCTGAGTCGCTCGGGCCGCATTAACACCATTGCCGAGTGCTTCCCAGACGCCGATCGCCCTTTTGATCAGCGCTTGATGTTCTTTACGTCGGATCAGATCGATGGCCTGATTGAGTTCTTGACTGACGTGAAATTTATCGTAGACGATGCGCGCTGGGAGCAACCAGATGTGGGAGGCCGTTAGATAGACTTCCCACATATCCATCGCCACCGCTTCAACGCTGTCGCGTTGAGCTTGGCTCAAGCCAACCAAAGCTCCCGCGTGGCCTCATAGCTACGGCTTAAAGTCACTTCAAGACTCGGTTAGTGACCTGATCGCACAGTAGACTGCTGCAGCTTTGACCATGAGCGAACTCTTCTGGTCTAAGCGAACATAGCGTAAGGCTTCGATTTGGCGCCGTGCCAAATGTCGCTCCACGGCTCGCTCCATGATCTGTAGGGCTTGGTCCAGCAATGCGCAATAGCTGACAGCCTGTCTGCAAACAGGCGCTGGCAACAATACCCGAATCGATAAAGCTTCAAACATACTCGTAAAACGACTCCGATCTTCGGCCAAGGTACCGCACCATCTGAGCGACTGTTCGTAACGCACCGTGGCCCTGGCCTGACCCAGGTCTTACATTGGCAGGTATCCAAATGCCGCCACCGGCGCTCCTCGTATCCATGGATATGGGCTCTCTTACCAGCCTCCACCCATTCGACCGCCTCGCAGCTGACTTCCACCTCCACTCGTTGATGCTCCAAATCCAGCTCCACTCCAGTCACTTTCCAGGGCGCTTCACCCCCAACAATCGTTGATAGAAATCCTTCTCATTCACCTCCCAACCTACCAAACTCCCGCTTGCCTATCCCACGCTTTTCCCCGAAGAAGCTGAAACTCCGGGTCGCGAAATACTAAGTACTCCGATGAAGCCGGTGACCGGCTAAATAACAAAAACCTAAACGGAACAGAATATGTTTACTATTACCCACAACTTTATGCCGGCTCATCTGCTAGTTCGTCCGAAGCCGGAGGAAAAACCTGTAACTGAACAGAAGGAAAGCCCAGAGAGAACCGTCGAGCCGGAAACTCGGCTTTGGAAAGTGACCGCTGAGACGGTTAAGCCGAACCTAGTTAGGTCCGAGCTGCTGATCCTTTCGGTCTTCTTGGCCGTGGTCCTCTCGGCCACTGTTGTTAGTGTTCAGGAACTATCTCGCCTGATGAGATCGAATGCTATCGAGCACGTGGCGGCTCGGGCGCTGCAGGTCTCAGAGTAAAGTACCAAAATCAGGTGATTGGTGATTAGTGATTCGTGATTGGTGGTTAGTGAGTGGTGGACGGCGGTGGGTGGCGGCGAAGTAGTCAGTGCTGATGCTCCGCTGCGCCGCGGGTTCACCATTCCTGAACTGGCCTACCGCTTACTGCTTACTGCTTACTGAGCCTTGCGCCCACCTCGCTGATGTTTTTACTTCCTACAATCGCTTCTCACCTCTCACCAATCACCTCTCAATTCTCACCAGTAAGCTCTACCGTATCGTTGAACTTGCTGTAGTCGACGGTGTACCGCCCGATCTCATCTTCGGTATAGATCTCCGCGAATTGCCGGTTCCAAGCGATTTGCTCGTGCACATATTCGGTCTGGGTTTGCACCCGAGCTTGAATGACTGGGTCGGTGCAAACGATCGATGCTAGCATTCGGCTATCGGTTAGTTTCAAATCCTCCGAAGATACCCCATGTAACGGACTGGTTTCATCGATTACATGCCGGACCGTGAGCGCTGCTGGAAAACTGATCAGATGATCGAATTGCAGCCGTAACGGATAAAAGCGCCGGACGTCTTCGCCCTCCTTGGTCACTTCGCTGCGCATTAAGAGTAGTCGAAAGTCGGCTTCGACCATGGCGTGATGTCGAAGGTTCGCCAGCCGAATCATCAATGTGGGAACACCATCAAACGGCGCAAGTACGGCAACACTACTGAACCTGATTCGGGCCGTCGGCCTGGAAAAACGGACAAAGATCAAGCCGGTCAACACCGCCAGACCGAAAAGGCCGACTAAGATTTCGAGCGTCGCCACGCAATGTCCATAGAGAGTGGCGGGATAAGCATGTCCATACCCGACGGTCGCGAGCGTTTCTACGCTAAAGAAAAAATGGTCAGTGAATGATCCAGGAACAAGTTCGGCGACGCAGTTGCCGCCCAGAAGATATAGACCAGCGAAGATAAGATTAATACAAAGGTAGACCCCCAGAATCATGAAGGCGAACTGCGGCCAGGTGAGGGTTAAAACCAGGTGATAAATGTCGCGCCAGTCATATTTCATGGCGTTGACTTTGACAAACTCGCGATGCCCGGCTCGGACGGTGATTGGGGTAGAGGATCTTTTCATGAATTGGCTCCGATAACCAATCATGTTGCTCCCGGAGCGGCCTTAGAGGCAAGGAGCGGGTTATCGACCCAAAAAGAAATCTTTGGGTCCGACCCTCAAAGCCCAAGGAAACGAAGCGATCGGGGATTAACGGCTAAGCACAACACATTGGACTGGTGTCCGGACAGCTCTTGAGTATAATCCAGCCCGCTCATTCACTATGAAAATTTACCGCATACCAACCGTTCTTGTTCTCGTCGGAATTTTTTTGGCAGGCTGTTGCGGGCAAAAAAACGTGACCCCGCCTCCGGCTCCTGATGGTAAGTCGGCTGCTGAGGGCCCTAATGGCAGCTACGTTAAGCCGAATCATCCCTGAGGTCGTTTTGAGGCACTTGGCGTAGAACCAGCAGACCTGCTTCCCAAGAGGCAAAGTAGATAATTTACAGGCTGCCGATTGCGGCCTGTATCTCTTGCAAATGGCGCTGATCAGTCGGTGATAGAGTGGTTTGCGTTTGCAATTTCAAGAGTATATCTCGGCCTCTCCCTAATAACGCTCGGGTCTCCTGGCTTGGTTCGAGGCCGGTTTTGGGCAGTGTGATGGCCGCGGAATAACAAGCTAAGGCGAGGTCGCTTGCCCAGTCGCCGTTGGTGGGATCTTTGCTGACAAGGTTTTCGCCTAACCCAATGCACTCGCGATAGCTGCTCAGCGCATCAGAGATTGTACCCTTGGCCCGGAGAAGATCCCCCACTTTTTGGCAAGTCTCTGCTAGATCGCTTTGAAATCCCAGAGTGGTTGAGTTCTTCTTGACTAGCTCCCTTTCGAGGCCCTGAGCAGTTCGATAATTGCTTAATGCCCCGTCTAAATCTTTTTTCGCGTAAAGCAAATCGCCGACAGTGATGTAACTCCAAGACAGGTCGTTTTGCCACTGGGCATTACTCTGGTCCCGATCTGCAAGCTTCTTTCTGATAGCGAGCGATTCGAGGTCTTTGGCAAGCGCGCCCGAGAAGTCGCCCTGCGTACTGAGGATAGTACCCACTCTCTCAAGGCCGATCGATAAATTGCGTTGCCATTCTGAATTGCTGGGATCCTGAGCAACCAGCGTACGATTTATCGAAAGCGCGACCTCATATTTTCCCATAGCGCCGTTTTTGTCGCCTTGTAATTCCAACACCTTACCGAGGTCGTAGTACCCGGTGGATAAGTCGGCCTGCGCATTAGCGTTGCTCGGGTCTCTTTTTGCGAGCATCTGCTGAATTTCGAGGGCGCGCTGGCAGTTCTCGAATGCGTTCGTCAAATCGCCTCGCGAAATAAAAACGTCCGACACGTAACTGTAACTGCGAGCTAACAGACGTTGCCACGTCGCATTTGACGGGTCTTTTTCTGTAAGCTTCCGTCGAAGTTCGAGTGCGTCGCGGTGCATTTCCAGCGCGCCGGCGAGGTCCCCCTGTTGAGTCAGTCCTTTGCCCAGCCGTTCTTTGCTGACGGCGAGCTCCTGTTGCCACAGCGCATTCGTCGGTTCCGCGTCTGCCAGCTTCTGCTGAATGGCCAGACTGTCTTTGTAACTTTTGACGGCGTCTGCCAGGTTCGCTTGCTTAGAAAATACGTCACCAATTTTCAGAAGAACACGGGAGACATCATGGTCGCGCTCGATATTGTTCGGCTCTTTCATTTTCAAGCCTTCCCGGATGGCGAGACAATCCTGGTAGCTCTGCAAGGCGCTTGTCAGATCACCTCGACTGTCTAACACTTGACCAATGTTCTCCTCGATAACCGACAGATCATGCTGGAGATCAGCATTGTCTGATTCGCGAGTGACCAAGCCTTGCAGAATTTTGAGGGCCGCTTGATAGCGCTCCAATGCCCCTGAAGTATCTCCCTGGAGATACAAGACGTCACCCACGTTTCCGGTGGCCAACGCTCGATACCGCTGCCAATCATTATTGTTGAGGTCTTGTTGGGCGAGGCGCTCTTGGATGCTCAGCGACGCATTATAGCTCTTTAATGCGCCGGTAAGATCACCCCGGTCTTTCTGAATATCACCGGCGTTCGTAAGCGCGACACTCGATTGGCGGAGAACGTCTGGGTTATTCGTGTCACTTCCAAGTGAGGCGTAGTAACCAAGCACACGCTGATTGACGTCGTCCAACAAATCTAACCGTCCAATCGGTTTCAGTTTGTCCCGAAGATCGGTCGTCATGTAGTTGATCAACTTACCGGCATCATTTCGGGCCAGAGTCGCTTGACGAGATTGTCTAAAGGCCAGACCAGCCAGGACCAACGCTAATACCAAAGCGGCACTGATGACGCCGATTACCACCCGGGTGGCACGTCTTTTTCGGATCAGCTCCGCATGAGCCCGCGCAGTCGAGGCTTCCACGAAATCGCGTTCGGTGGAATCCAGGAAACCTTCAGCCAAAGTCTGGCGCGCTTTTTCGAGCGGCAAACCAGTTCGATACAAGTAGTCTGGATTCTTGTCGCTTTCCAGCCAGCGCTTGGCGTCTGCGGCTACCTGCGCGCGGTTCAAAAGTGATTCTCGATTCTCCTGTAACCAGCGGAAGAGTCGTTCCCAATGAGTCAGTAATGCCTCGTGGGTAACACTCACTACCACCCGCCCAGCGTCCGTCCGATCGACAACGAATAGCCGAGCATCCCGGTGTAAAAATGCACTAACAAAAGCTTTGTCACCCGCCGGTCTGGTCAGTTCGTCGTACTCTGCCCAGCGGCGATTGAACGCGACCGCTTCTTCGGTAACCACAGTGGTTACCCGGCGCATCACATGATCGAATTGGGCTTGAGCTTCCGGACCCAACGATAGGAATAGATCTTCTGCCCGGCGGGCCAAAGATCCTTCAACCCCTCCCATCGCTTCATAGTCCTGGTGGGTTAGTAATCCGTCATTACGGCGTTCTTGGGCTCGGTAGAGTTCTTCCAAACAGAATTGCAGTAAAGGAAGCGCTTCCGGGCTCCCGGTAGCGGCATCGCGCAACCGATCGTCCAGCGATTCCTTGGTTTCCGGGTGTACTTCAAATCGTAAACCCGCGGCGGCAGCGGGTTGTCTGATTATCTGACCCAATTCGGCGATGCTTGGCGGGAGCAAATGATACAATCCGTCCCCCTGGCTGAGATCTGCTAGCAGCGGCAACTCGGCACATCGGCCAAAGAAATCGCTCCGCAGGGTAGCGATCACATAAGCTTTCCCGCTTTTAGCTACTGCTGCCAACGCGGTGATGAACCCACGGCGTTGATTTTCGCCAATTCGCTCCAAGGTAAACAGCTCTTCAAGCTGATCGATGAACAAGACTAATCGAGCGGTCTTCGGTGCTAACGTCGGGGTAGGCGCTGCGACAGAAGAAGGATTAGTTTGGTCGGCGCGTTTGGCCCCGGCTGCGGCCTGATCCAAAGCGGTTACCAGCCCGAACTCGATCCCGGCCGGATTCCGTCTTAAAAGATCTGCAATCGATTCGACCGAAATGTCGCCGCTGACCAACTCTGGTAATGCTTCTGGGCGGCACAACGCCCGAGCTAAACCATCAAAGAGGTCGCCAGCCGCTTCACTGGGCCGCATCACCGCTCGTCGCCAGACAGCGATCCCATTTCCAGGCTCTACCAGGAGTGGCAGTACCCCCGCCCGGATCAGCGACGATTTGCCGACTCCGCTCATGGCGGAAACCAACAAAAAGGCCGCAGGTTCGATCTCGGCGCCCGGAGAGCGCGAAGCTCTGGCGTCTTCCACTTCCGCCATTCGTTTCCGGAGCCGATTGACGACGTCGCCGATCGCTTTGGTACGTCCGAAAAAAATCGGTGCGTGTTCGAAATCGAATGCCTCTAAGCCTCGAAACGGGCTTCTTCGTCCCCAGACTAACGATTGATCGCGGTTTTCGCTGCGTTCTACTCGTGCCTTAGGCAGTTTTTCATCAAAAAGCCGGTCAAGATGCCGTTCGATCAGCTCTTCGAACTGGCCAAGCTCGGCGTAAGTCATGTATGCGCCCTTGTTTTCCCCGGTCTCCGGATCGCGGCAGTATTCCGCGATGAATTCTTTTACTAGTCTAAGTTGTTGGATCGACCGCTCGAACTCGGTATCCGGGAATTGGCGGATCTGGGCTGGTGCCGTATTAAGATAGATCATTAGGTTCGGCCGCCCATTGGCCAGCCAGGCCGCTCGCGACGTGAGAACCTCATATTCAGTTCCGGACCGATACCGCTTGCCGTCTGGCGCTATCATAGGAGTACCCAGCCGGGACCAGAGTATACAGATAACGATGTCGAATCCGGCACAATCAGGGATCTGCGCTTGGAAGGTCCCAGAGTTGCTCATCGGCTCGTACTCCCAAAAGTAGGGTTCGATCGTACCCCGGCTGGCGAACTTGGCCTGGAACCGATTGATAACGCGTTCGGTTAGCTTCCGCTCGAGATCCACGTCCCCGGGAGACGAAATGAACACCCGGATGACGGGGCGTTCAGGGCTGGCGGCAGGAGGCGCGGTTCCATCTTCAGACGGTCCCGGCTGTAAAGCAGAACTCATCGCGTTAAGCTAGATGACTCAAGTCTTACCAAATGCTGGTGATTTGTCGACTTATCGTGTGACGGAGGATCGCTTCGCGTGTCTTCATTAGCGTCCTTGCGCCGCGCGCGCATCGCTACGCGAAGCGTTGCGGGCTTTGGGCCTAGCCGTGAGATTTGACCGATAAACAAGCTCGTGTGTTGCGACATGGCGATAGACAGGCGGACGCGTGCGTTTCGTTGGCCGAACGAGAATCTTTAGTCCGGCGACCGCCAAGTACATGTCGTCGATATGATACCTGCGGACTGCCCGCTGAAAACATCAATAAGATCACTGCTCTCCTCCTCTTTTCCTGAAACCTGGGTCTCGCAATTCCTAAGTATCCACTCGAGGCAGGTTTAAACAACCGGCCCAACAAATAAAAATAAAATGCAAAAATCAGTTAGAACTCTACTAGCAGTCGGCGCTAGTGCCGTGATTGGGCTGCAGGTTGCTCACGGTGAATGCGTCCGGGTGAACTTCCAAAATTGGAGTGGCAGAACCATCCAGCATCTCTACATGTCGCCATCTGCGGTTCGCGGATGGGGCGGCGATGTCCTAGGCGATTATGTGCTTGGCGCGGGGCGTTACGCGATCATCGCACGTTGCTTCGATTCAGACGATGACGACTACGATTTCAAAGCCGTTTACAGTGATGGCACCGTCGACGAATGGCGTCAGGGAGTGCCCATTTCTGGAACCGCGACTGTTTGGGTCGATGACAACTCCTTTCTTCACTCGCGCTAGTCCTATCAAACGACTAACCCTGTTTTTCCTGAGTAAGAACTATAACAGCTAACTAATTTCAGAGAAGAACTATCTATGCGTAAACTATTCCTCTCCACGCTGTTCCTAATCGTGGCACCCATTCAAATCCTCCATGCCGGCACGGTCGACTATGGTCTTACTGACTACGGAGTCGCCGACAGACAGCTGTATCACGTTTATTGGCGTCTATACAACCGTTTGTCGCCAGCGGACCGAGCGCTGCTGAAGGCAAATGAGATGCGCTGGATCGATTGGAAGGACACCCTCCCGTTGAACGAACGGATCCAGGCGACTTGCGAGCGAATCGCGCTGCTGGAGCAATTCTAGCGGTTTAAAAATTAGGCGGGTCTACTTCGTTGTGAAAAGAACGGGGCGGACCCGAGACCGAAAATCAATATGGAAACGTATCAAATCGAACTTTCCGCGGCCGAAGTTCTCGTCATCGCGCAAATAACTGGCACCCTCGTCGATTACGCGGTACCCGATCGATATTGGGAGCGGGAAGTGGTTTTGAGCATATTTAACAAGGCGAATGATGCGCTGGTGAAGATTTTAACTGCTGCTAACAGAACTGCCGGTGCACACGATGTGCGGCAAGCTTCGACTTTCGCCACAAAAATGCATGCTATCGGATTTCTGCCAATCGGAGCTGGGGACCAAGGCGATGCGGGCCACGAAGTCGGTACTGGCCTGTAGACGATCGCCACGAGTCAGACAACCCGCTTGTTCTCGTACCGCGCTTCCGCCTCGGTCCCGCGACTGCGGGACTTCGGCGGAACGTCTGGGACGAAACAGTATCTTTGAGAACGGATTCTAAAGACTAGCGATTGGTTATGGCATCTCGGACTTGGTGAGCCCGATAATCGACCGTTCGACCGGCTGTTCTTACCACGTTGCCAGCAGTGTAAGCGGCATTGGCGACGTGTCTCGCTGCCCAGTGTAACGGTCCTTCAGAAATTGGTCCTGCGTTCGCCCCTGAAATGAGGTAGGGCGACAACAGCGCAACCGCTAGTATCGCACACATCTTCTTCATACTATTTTTGACGGGTTGAGACCGGGTTTTGTTCAAGGTTTTTCTGGAGGAACCGGAGACAGGAATAGCCTCAAAAAACGCAAAAAAACCGCGAATGGACACGAATCGGGACACGAATGGACGCGAAGATGAAAAAGAACAAACCTCAACCGCAGCCCCGAAATACTTCGGGGTAAATGCTTCGCACCTTAAGACTCCGCGTCGCCGTTTCGTTCGTAAGCCGACGCGCCTTTTATCTGCGTAAATCTGCGTTCATTTCACCCCGGAGAATTTCGGGGCTGCGGTTAAGTTTTTTGAGCCTTTTGCGCCTTTTTCGCGGCTATTCAGTTTCGATGCTTTGCGTCTTGGCGGCTTTGCGTGAGATTCCGTTGTGGATAACCACTTCGCTGAACGCCGGAATCGTGTCGCTACTGCGCTTGGGTTAAAAAACGAGTTGCTCTTGATCGGTGCCGGTCAGCCGATTGCGCTGCCGGAAAACACCGACCAGACCTATCCTTTTCGTGCGCACACGGAATATTTTTATCTGACCGGGAACGATTCGCCTGGCGGCGTTCTGGCTTTCGATCCTAAAGATGGCGCGGCCGGCTGGGTATCCTTTGTCCCTGAAGTCACCGACGCTGAAAGAACTTGGGAAGGACGGCTACAGCCCGAGGGCACGCCGATCGCCGTGTTGGAACCTTGGTTGACCAATCGTCGTGGACGGCCGCTCGTACTATTAGGTGAACCCATTCGAGGGGTTGCGGCCGATCCGTCGTTGATCGGTTCAGCACGCGAAAAATTTCGGCATGCGCGCCGGGCAAAAGATGCGGTCGAGATGGATGCCTTACATCGAGCGGTGCGAGCAACCGCGGCCGGTTTTTCGGGGCTTTGCCAAGCGCTTCGTCCCGGTGTCACCGAACGCCAACTTCAAATCGAGCTTGAAGCCGGCTTTTTCCGAGCGGGTGCGAATCGAACCGGATACGAAAGCATTGTTGGTGTGGGATCCAACTCGGCGGTCCTGCATTTCCCTCCTTCAAGCCGGGCTGCGGCGGCCGGCGATTTGCTTTTGGTCGATGCCGGCGCGGAAGTGGATCGTTATGTGATCGATGTCACTCGCACCTATATTGTCGGAGGTAACTATAGCCCGTTTCAGCGTGATCTATACCAAATCGTTCTGGCAGCCGAAGAGGCTGGTATAGCTGGTTGTACGGTTGGGACCGAGTGGAAGGAATTACATCTCCGGATCGCCAGGCAAATAACCGAAGGACTGGTTCAGGTTGGTTTGCTCCGAGGATCGGCCGACAGCCTGGTTGAGCGCGGCGCTCATCAGCTCTTCTTTCCACATGGCCTGGGGCATCTGGTTGGCCTCGGCGTGCGCGACGCCAGCGGTCTGTTACCGGGCAGACAGAAAGATCAAAACCCGATGTTTGCGACTCTCCGGATGGATCTACCGTTAGGAGAAAACTATGTCGCCACGGTTGAGCCCGGAATCTATTTTATCCCGGTTATCCTCAACCATCCTACGAATCGCGAACGGTATCACGACTGCGTCAATTGGGAGTTAGCCGAACGCCACCTGAACCTCGGCGGTATCCGGATCGAGGATAACGTGCTGGTTACCGCGAATGGACCAGTCGTACTTACCAGCGATATTCCAAAGACGTGGTAGAGTGGTGGCCAGTTGTGGGAGTGGCGCGAAGAGTAATCAGTAATCAGTGTGTCAGTAATCAGTACTGATGTCCCTCAGGCGGTTTTACCGACTCCAGAAAATCGAAGAGAGAAGCAGACTATGAAAGGCTTAGGTAATGTAGTGGACCGGTATTCGCCGGTCCGTTTTGCTCTAGCCGCTGGAACACCGCGGCCGTTAGCGTCGGCGCTATTGGGTATTGTGATCTATCTGGTAGTTCCTACCCGGGAAGCAGCGGCGGCATCGCGAGCGATCGTTGATCTCTCGCCGATGGTTGCCAAATCAATATTGGTCTCGCCCACGGACCTGTCCAAGGAGATCAGCGTGATCTTCGTGTTGCCGCTAAAAGATGGAAAAAGGGCGACAGAGTTCGCTGAACGTGTTTCTAGCCCCGGCGACGAATTGTACGGGAAATTCCTAACTCCGGACCAATTCGCAGCCGCCTATGGCGCTGATCAAGCCGACTATACCGCGATAAAGAATTGGGCCGTTGGTAGCGGGCTTACCATCTCGGAAGACTCGATCAGCCGGACGACGTTAACCGTGACTGGCACGGTTGGACAATTTGAGTCGCTCTTTAACGCCCAAATCAATAACTATCGGTCGCCGGATGGGGAGGGGTTCTATTCTGTTGGGATTGAGCCGGTAATTCCCGGCAGTATCTCGGACAAACTAATCGGCCTGATTGGACTCTCCAGTAGTACGAGGTACGCGCCCCTGATCAAAGTCTACAAGAAACTTAGCGAAACATCGGTTGGCAAAGAAGAAACCAATACCCCCGGAGGCAGTGGACCTGGAGGCGCCTATAACGCTGCCGACTTGCACACGGCTTATTTCATTCCCACATCCTTCGGTGGCACCGTTCCGCAGACAGTGGCCGTATTTGAACAGGGTGGGTTCGCGAAGTCTGACGTCACCAAATACCTGGAAACTAACCATCTACCGCCCGTCCCTGCCGTCTTAAGGGGCGTAAACGGTTATCGCGGCGGGATTAATGATCCAAACGTGGAGCTCGAAGCCGTGCTGGATATCGACATGGTGATCGGGATGAATCCGGCCGTCCAAAAAGTGTTGGTGTATGAAGACGGCAAAGATCCGTTCGCGGTTGCGCTGCTCGACGCGTTGAAGGACGTGGCCGACGACAATCTCGTTCAGACCCTGAGCATCTCTTATGGCACTGATGAGGTGATTCAAGGTAAAAGGCAGGTCGAAGCAGAAGGCCAGGTATTCGTTCAATTGGCGGCGGAAGGGATCACCGTTTTGGTCAGCGCAGGAGACGACGGCGCTTACGGGCGTAGCGCCCAGGGACTAAACGCGAGTGATCCTGGCGCTCAACCGCTAGTGACTTCGGTCGGCGGAACCACTCTCTATACTGCGCCGCACGCCGTGTACCAGGGTGAAGAGGTCTGGAATTTGTTAGGAATCGGCGACGGCGCGACCGGCGGCGGCGTTAGTAAGTATTGGCTCCTTCCTTCTTGGCAACCTGCCAAAGTCATGACCAAAAACGGGGGATCAGCGACGCACCGTAACTTCCCGGATGTGGCCGCTGTTGCCGACCCGCTAACTGGAGTCGCTGTTTACTCATCCCTTTTCGGTGGTTGGCAAGAGATTGGCGGAACCAGCGTCTCTGCGCCGCTCTGGGCAGGATTTTTGAGCTCGCTGAACTCGAGTCGCGAGACCGTTGGTCTAGGGAAGATCGGTTTTTTCAATCCTTTCTTCTACAAAATCGCGCGGGTGAATCAGGCCAATATGCTTAACGATATTCTCGACGGGACTAACGGGAACGCAGAGCTGAACCATATTCCTGGCTATAACGCCGGCCCTGGCTACGACGATTGCTCAGGCTGGGGGACAATGATCGGTGAGGAGTTCGCTTCGGTTTATCTTACCTCACCCATTAAATCCGGAAAGCTTCCAGGTAACTTCGGTGGTGTAACTGGAACCGCGCAAGGTACTTCCGCCAAGCTGTCTTGGGCTCAGTCGAGTAGTGCAACCGGTTATCTAGTTGAGCTGTTACAAGGAGGATACCCCATCCCGTTCGACTATGTCTCGAAGGGCATCAACATTGACCTCACCGGTCTTGCACCTGATACCACCTACGAGGTGCTGGTGTATGCATTGAACCTTAGCGGGTCCACGCAAAGCTCGAATACGATTAATCTTACAACCGGCGACTGAGTAGTTTTAGGCAAGCGCTCCGCTCGTCCTCGGAGTGCTCGCCATCACCCAGGACGCGCCTTCCACCATTCACCTTTCGCGTCCCTCCGCCCTTCGATCTCAACGGTTTCGTGAAACTTGCTGTAATCGACGGTATACCGTCCGATGGCATCTTCCGCATCGATCTCCACGAACCGGTGGTTCCAAGCGATATGTTCGTGGATATACTCCGTCTGGGTTTGCACCGAAGCTTGAATCACCGGATCGATGCAAACAATCGATGCCAGCATGCGCCTCTCGGTCAGCTTCAAGTGTTCGGCGGTTAGACCAAATAACGGACTGATCTGATCGATTACATGCCGGACCGTTAGTGCTTTTTTCTCGTATTGACTTTGACAAGCTCGCGATGCCCAGATCGGACCGTGATTGGGGTCCGGGCAAAGGCATCGATGCGAAAATATGCCTTTGATGGCCGCTCTAGGACGACTAGAGCGGCCGTGGGTAGGGTTAGCAGCCGTTACGAATGCAGGCTAGTTGGTCTGAGTTGGGATCACGACAACTTGGACGCCGCCATCGTTTACATAAGGTACGACATCGTAGTTCGGATCCGGGTCAACCGTCACGACGCACGACTGATGACCGGCATCTTCGTTGAGGTCCGCGATCGAATCCAATTTTATCGACGTCGTCACCAACGATTTGCCGGCCGGAATCACGACTTGTACCAAATGGCTGGTAGCAGATCGATCCCTCTTCGCGTGATCAGTCACTCTGATATACACTGTGAGAGCCTGAGTGATGTCACCGGTCCGCGATACCAAAAACGAGGCTGACACTTCTTTAGAGCCAAAAGTCAACGGAGCGCTTGCTCGTTGTAGGCGGATTTGAGGCAGGGCCGGCGCGAAGAAAGCTCCGTGCGGGCTAATAAAACCAGTCACAATTGGCGTGACTTGGCCACTGATCAGGTCGGTTCTCACCAAAGTACCGTCACTGTTGCTGGCCGAGAACGCGGAATTCGGCGGGATCGCGTTACTGGTCACAGCATAGATGACGTTCGCTGTGGTATCGGCGACGTAAATCGTGCCAGTCGTTGCCGAAGGAAAGACGGTGTCGTCCACCTGTACCTGATTGGTGGTACCATCGCTCAGGTGGAGGCGAAAGCCGGCTTGATTTGGGAACCCGGGTCCACGAAGGAAAATGAGATCACCGTCAGCTTGGCTATCCAACACAAGATCACCGGAAGGATCGATTGTCAGGGAGTCCGGATCAGATTGCGGAGACACAGTCGGCTGGCCAGTCGCGATATCGGTCAACGTGGCGTTTCCCAACACGACGGGTGCTACATAAATCTTGTTTCCGACGACCGTCGCACTGACGATTGAGGGATAGATGTTTTGGCCCTGAGCATTGAGTTTCGGGTTGGATGCACTCAGGAATACCTGGTCGTTGACGAAGACGACATCGTCGTATCCGCCGCCATGGAGGGGGGCATTGGCGTAAACAAGATCTGTCGACGATCCGTTGGTGATGTCGAAGACGGTCACTGCGGGGTTAGCATCCTGGTTTCGGAGTGCCCAAAGGGTGTCATCGAACGGATTGTATTTAAGACCGTCGTTTGAACCAGGTACTGGTGCCAAAAGCCGGATAACCTGGCCAGTGGAAGAATATTGAACGATGTTACTGTTCCCAACGCTGCCATCCGGTGCTGCATTATTAGTGTAGGACACGAAAACATAACCGAGGTGACTAGCGATTGAATCGGGATTCGTGAACCCGACGGCTGTACCCGTCGCAAACACGGAAACGCTGTAGTCTGGGTTGACTGAGGTCGGGGTGGCCCCGAGTTGTTGGTAGGACACAGCTGATAAAGCTGCCAAGCAGATAACCGAAGAGATGACACCGGTTCTCGCGAAAACTTTCTTTGTTTTCATGGGGCTGGATTAGGTTTGACGTTGCCGCACCGTTTTGCCCTGGATGGAACGAGTGAGAGAGCCGCAGCATCCACGACACCGATTCCCGCCTATAACGGGCAACCCGACGGGCGACAGCTGATACTAGATCACAAGCAATCGACTATCTGCGACTTTAGGGTAACGTTTTCGTAACACTAGACAATTGGTCGCGTTGAATGCGAATGATGACTAGCGCTACGACGTGCCGCGAACTAGTCTTGGCGACGTCTGTCGCGGCTATTCCGAGTTTTTACGAAGCCCAGCCTCGCATCCGAGGCAGCGCTCCACCACTCATCCATTCGACGCCTCGAATCGAGCTGCGGGCGAGGGTGATTTACTCTTGGCGGATGCCGGCTCGGAAATTAACCGTTACGTCATCGATGTCACCCGAACTTACTTCGTCGGCGGTAACCCCGACGCGTCTCAACGTGATCTCTATCAAGTTGTACTCGCGGCCGAAGAAGCTGGCATCGCTGGTTGCGTCGTTGGCGCAGAATGGAAGGAATTGCGCCTCCGCGCCGCAAAGCAGATAACCGAAGGATTGATTCAACTCGGCCTGTTGCGTGGCTCTGCCGAAAGTCTGGTTGAACAAGCTGCTCATCAGCTCTTTTTCCCGCACGGGCTTGGCCATCTTGTTGGCCTCGGTGTGCGCGACGCCAGCGGTCTGTTATCGGGCAGACAGAAAGATGAAAACCCGATATTTGCGATTCTCCGGATGGATCTACCGTTAGGAGAAAACTATGTGGCCACGGTCGAGCCTGGGATCTATTTTATCCTGGTTATCCTCAACCATCCTACGAATCGCGAACAGTATCACGACTGCGTCAATTGGGAGTTAGCCGAACGCCACCTGAACCTCGGCGGTATCCGGATCGAGGATAACGTGCTGGTTACCGCTAATGGACCAGTGGTGTCGACGAAGGATATACCGAAGGTGCTGGGGTGAGCAGTGATCAGTGATTAGTGATTGATGATTGGTGATTGGTGATTGGTGATTGGTGGGGCGAGGCTCCGATGAGCCGAGGCTTGTTACCAAGGGCTGCAAGCGTTTGATGTCCTTGTTGTTAATAGGCTGAGAAGTGTGCCGAGGCCTTGGTCTATGTCGTGGCCTGGCCGTGAAAGGTGGCACACCAGGGGAAACGGCTCGGCAGGCTATGCGGCCTCATGTCGGATCCCGGCCTCGGACTATCCAACACGCTGCTAATATGATCCGCTCTTTCAGGAGCCTCGCCCCACCAATCACCAATCACCAATCACTAATCACCAATCACCTTCTCCGCGGCGCCGGCCCCGTGCTCTTTCGGATCATCATCTCCGGGCGGAACACGCGTCGAAGCACGGCGTCCGGAGTCCCTCGGATTCTGGCAAACAAGATATCGAGGCTCTCACGAGCCATGATATCGAAATCAGAAGTCGCGGTGGTTAACGGCGGATGAAAGAAACGGCCTTCCGGCATATTATCGAACCCAACCACCGAAACTTCATCCGGGACTTGGATTCCCGCCTCATGCAATGCCAACAGGGCGCCCATCGCGATCAAATCATTCGCTGCGAAGACTGCGGTAAATTTTCCGGCGGAGGTTTTAATTATTTCTTTCATGGCGTCGTACCCGCCGTCCGGTGTCCACGGGGTGTAGGTGGCCGGACCCGGTTCAAGCCCGGCTGCCTCCAACTCGGCCAGCCAACCTTTACGTCTGAGCTTAGAGCTCCGATAAGGTTGATGCCCGAGCAGGCCGGCTATCCGGGTATGGCCGAGCGAGATCAGGTGACGCGTGGCCAATCTGGCGCCTCGAACATGATCCACTCGGAAGGATGGGAACAAATCGCCGCCGTCGATATCGAGGGTAACGAACGGAATGTTGCCCATCGCGGCAGCGAGTTTCGGTTTATCGATCTCGACCGGAACGTCGACAATGAGTCCTTCCGCGGAGGCTGCCACCAGCTGTTCGGCCCCGGTTTTCGCCTCTGCGATGGTCAAACTGCGCAGTCCAAAAATCATCAACGTGTAACCGTGCTGGCGAGCTTCCTGTTCCAAACTGAGAATCGCGTGAGCTGGGCCGTAAATCCCGGGATCATCGGTCACTAGTCCTATCACCGTAGAACGCCGATTGGCCAGAAATCGTGCAGCCTGGTTAGGTTTATACCCGAGGGCATTGATGGCTTGAAGAACTCGTTCCCGGGTTTCGGGCAAGACTCGGGGATGATTATTAATGACCCGGGAAACCGTCTGATGAGAAAGGCCTAAGACCTTAGCCACATCATTAAGGGTTGGCGGTTTCACGCTCGAGTGATTCTTCATAAATACAATTTCACCACAGAGACACAGAGGACACAGAGAGAAAGAGGAATCTGTTCACAGCAAAGGCCGCTAAGGTCGCAAAGATGAAGAGACACCATTTTGATAGGTTAGAACATTCATCTTTGTGGTCTTGGCGATCTTGTTGTAGAAGCCTTCTTCTCGGTGCACTCCGTGTCTGTGTGGTTAAATTTGAGTTGAGGTAGGGTTTGACGCCGCTTCATGTTGGCGCTAACATGGCCCGGTTTTCAAGCTGTTTCTTAACCCGGTTCCCCACTTTGAAACTACCGTGAAATCTACGCTCCCCCTCTGTTTGCTTGCCGCCGGCTTCATGCTGGCGTTCAACTCCGCCTTCGCGCTGGATGCCAACGTTTCCGCAAATTTACGGCTAATGGCCTTTGGTAGCGATGCTCAACTTAAGGCAGTCAATAATGCTGTCGCCCGTTTTAACCAGAAATATCCGAACGTAAAGGTGGAGGTGGCCATCGATCCGATTACGAGCGGCTGGGGTGACTATGTCACCCACGTTCTCTCCCAGTTCAACGCCAACAACGCCTACGACGTTTACGGAACCGCCATCGAAACTTTTAGAACTTTCGAAACGCGTAATCTGTTTATTCCGCTAGACGATTACATCGCGAGTCACGCCACTTATTCCGATTTCGATCCCTCCTTGTTCAAGTACGCCTCGAACAATGGCAAGACCTACTTTATCCCGATCGGATGGAATAACATCATGATCAACTACAACCGGAAGTTATTTAAGGCCGCCGGGGTTGATTATCCGAAGACGGGCTGGTCCTGGAACGATTTTCGGGAGACCGCCAAAAAACTAACGGTGCGGGACGCGGCGGGTAACGTAACCCAATTCGGGTACGAAGTGCCTAACCAGTTCTTTTTCATACAGCCTTGGTTTTACTCCAACGGTACTTCAATTCTGAATGCGGATTGGACTGCCTCCAATATGCTGGATCCCAAGGTCTCAGAATCTCTGCAGTTTCTGTACGATCTGATTCATGTGGATAAGGTGTCGCCCATTCCTGGAAAAGACACGATGGACAACCAATTCATGGCTGGCCAGGTGGCCATGATCTCGCGGGGCCATTGGATCGTTGAAAATGCGATGGCCGCTAAGCTGGATATGGATGTCGCGATTCCACCGTCTAAGGCAAATGATTATACCGTTATCGGGTTCGGCGGCTATGGAGTATCGAGGACGTCAAAAAATCCTGATCTAGCCAAAGAGCTCATCGGCGAGCTCACCAGCTTCGAAACCCAAAAAGAAGAAGGCGAAGGCGGTGGCGGCGTGCCCGGACGGAAATCCGCGGCCGAGACACCGGTCTTTCTGGCCTATCCGCCGAGCGCAGCGCTCTACTATCAAACTTTACCGCATACCTTGCCGGTGCCGTCGCCCGCCAATTTCCAGGAGGTAGAAAAGATTTTTATTCGTAACTACACCGCGATGATGGCGGGTGAGGTCTCAATCGCGGACGGCGTCAAACGCGCAGACAACGAAATCAACGCATCATTCAAACGGCTAGCGGAACGACAGGCGAAATAGCGACCACAGATTAGTTTTAATATCCGCAGATTACGCAGCCCCGAAAGTTTCCGGGGTAAAATTACGCAGATTTCGGTTAGACGGTAGCATCCGGTCAGCGTGCTAAAGACATTATGAGGGTATATGCGATTTCTTTTGACCTCGTGCTAGATCAGAGTCCAAAACGTAATCTGCGTAATCTGTGTAATCTGCGGATAATCATTTTCTGTTTGGCGGTTATTGGAATCTGCGGAGCAGGATGTTGGCGATAGCGCGAACTAAATCCGATTTGGAGAAGGCGCAGAGCAGGGCAGGGTACCTGTTCATACTGCCGTCGTCGGTTCTCTATGCGGTTTTCGTACTGGCGCCGGTTATCGTTACCTTCATCCTGAGTTTTACCTACTACGACCCTATGGCCGGTTCACATTGGGTAGGGTTCGAGAATTTTCAGCGCTTTTTCACCGGCGATCGATCGCTCCAGATTTTTGGAAACACGCTCTGTTTTGCCCTTTTCGCTGTCACGGGAAACGTTGTGGTAGGACTTTTGCTTGCGCTCGCCCTTAACCGGGCGATGCCCGCATTCCTGCTGTACCTGTTCCGGCTGGCGTACTTTTTACCCGTTATCATTGCAGCTGCGTTCGTCTCAATTGTCTGGGGATATTTCTATGGCGACGATCTTGGGGTAATTAACTACTATCTCATTCATCTCGGTCTAACACCGATTCATTGGCTGACGTCAAGCCACACCGCCATGATGTCGATCGTCATTATGGACGTTTGGAAAAACACCGGTTTTTTCATGATCATTTTTATCGCGGCTTTGCAAGGTGTACCAAAGAACATCCTGGATGCTGCCATCATGGATGGCTCCTCTTACTGGCGCCGGTTCTTCCGCATCGTGTTGCCCTGGATCTCGCCGGTCGTTTTCTTCGGGATCGTCTATGCCTCGATTGGTGCGCTCCAGGTTTACGAGTCGATCGTGATTCTTACCCGCGGCGGACCGGGAGATGCCACCCGGTCGATGTCGATTTATATCGTAGAGGAAGCATTCGATAATTTTGAGATCGGTTATGCTGCCTCGATCTCGGTCATCATGACTTTAGTAATTTTAGTCATTACTACGGTCCAGTTGGTCGCCTCCCGCCGTTGGGTCCGGCACTAGAGAGGGGAGGTGATTAGTGAGAGGTGATTGGTGAGAGAGTGAAAGTGTAATGCAAACTAAAACTGCTCAGCGTTTGATTGACCGCATCATTATCGCCGTTATGGCGGTATTGGGTGTGTTCATGGTGCTGCCGTTCTCCTGGTTGTTTAGCATGTCGTTCCGAGCGCCAGGTGAAGCTTATAAAATGCCGCCGAGCTTTCTCCCGCCAAATCTGGACTTCAGGAACTATTGGGCCGTTTTGCATTCCAGTGTGCCTTTCTTACAGATTTATTGGAACAGCCTAATGGTGGCGGTGGTGGTAACCGTTGGCCAACTCATTACCTGTACCCTGGCGGCTTTTGCCTTTGCCCGGCTGAAGTTTCCCGGACGGGACAGTATATTCTTTGTATTCTTGATCGGACTGATGTTTCCAGCCCAGGTTACGATCATTCCGATCTATCTCGGATTTGCCAAGGTCGGTTTGTTGAATCATCCCATCGGTCTGGCGCTAATGTATCTAACCTCCAGTTTTGGTATCTTCTTAGTTCGCCAATTCATGCGGTCACAGCCAAAAGCTTTGGAAGAGGCCGCCCTGATGGATGGAGCCGGTTACTTCAAAATCTTTTATCGAATTTCATTGCCGCAATTAAGACCGGCGCTCTCAGCGCTCGGGATCATAACCTTTACGCAGACCTGGAATTACTATTTCCAAGCCCGCGTATTGTTGGAGCCTCATTCTGCGATGACGCTGCCGATTGCTATGGACGTGCTCCGCGGATACATGGCCTCGGGGAATCTATCGGTGGTGATGGCTGCTATGAGCATGGCCGTGTTGCCGGTGATCCTGATCTTTTTGTTAGCCCAGAAGTTGGTGATCGAAGGCGTGGCCATGAGCGGGATTAAGTCATGAAGGGGGGTGCGTGGGATGGATTCGGTCGGAACGTTCCGACCGCTTCGGCCTTGCAAGCAAGGCGCGCTCCACGGTTCCGACCGGCCTCGCAAGCGAGGCAGCGCTCCAGGGTTCCGACCGAGTGGCCTCGCAGCGCTCCACAGTTTTAACCAATGCAGGACACAATAAATTCCCACAACTCTCCCATCGATAATCGTTTCATTTATACTGGTGAACGCCTCAGATATGTCGCATTTCCGCTAGGCGGAATTGGCACTGGCAGCGTGTCGTTAACCGGCAGTGGCCGCTTGGTCGATTGGAGCATTCGCAACCGGCCCGCTATCCATCAATTCAACGGCTACAGCCATTTCGCGATCAAGGCAGAACAGAACGGTAAGTTGCTAGGCGCACGAGTGCTGAATGGTCCATACGAAGGAGTGCCGGCCGGTTCGCCTAGCGTGCGTAAATTCGACGGCTTCGGATTTGGCGCCAACCGCGATACCCTAGCCGGAGTTCCACATTTCGACGATGTGACTTTTATCGGCCGGTTTCCAGTGGCTGAACTGGAATTTCATCATGCTGGGTTTCCTGGCAAGGTCCGGATGACAGCGTTTAGCCCGTTTATTCCGCATAACGACCGGGACTCATCGATGCCGGTCGCCTTGTTCCGGTTCAGTGTCGAAAACAACACGGGGTCGCCGATCGACTACACAATAGCAGGAACCGCGGGGAACTACGGTTGTGACAGTGGTGTTCACAGCTTCTATCAGAAGAATGGGATAAGTATTCTCCATTTCACACCCGCTGGAGGCGGAGCAGCGGGGGAACAGGGTGACTTAGCCATCATCACAGATGGTGAAGATGTCGAGCATGTCGATTACCATTTCCGCGGGCAATGGTTCGATAGCCTGGCTTGTTATTGGCGAGAGTTTTCCCGGCCAGGCAGACTCAGCCAACGCAGTTATCAAAAGCCGCGCGGTGTCGGTAACATGTTTCAGCAGCCTGAGCATGGCACCCTGGCAGTTCGGCTACGGATTGAGCCGGGGGAGACGCGGCATATGCGTTTCACACTGAGCTGGAACTATCCTTTCGGGAGTATCTACTGGTTTAATCGCGAAGGACCTGGCAGTCCCAGTTATGCGGGGATACCGCCAACCTGGAAAAACTATTACTCAACTCAGTGGTTAGACTCGGCAGCGAGCGGGATAGACGCATTCCAACGTTGGGAGACCCTGGAAACCCAGACGGTGGCCTTCCGCGATTCGTTATTTGATTCGTCATTGCCTCCGGAGATCATTGATGCCGTAAACGGCACCCTCGGGATTCTTCGTTCGGCCACAGTTATCCGGCTGGAGGGCGGAGAGCTCTGGGGATGGGAAGGGCAACATCCCAGCGAAGGATCCTGTGAGGGAAGCTGTACTCACGTTTGGAACTACCAGCAAACACTGGCTAATCTATTCCCTGCGCTGGAAAGGTCCCTGCGCGAAACCGAATTCACCTACAACCAGTTACCGAATGGCGGGCTAACTTTTCGGCAGCGGCTTCCGCTCGGGTCCGGGTTCGACATCATTGGTCCCTGTGCTGACGGTCATTTCGGCGCGATCATCAAAGCGTATCGCGAATGGAAGAACCTGGGCGACGACGAATGGTTGCGCCGGTTTTGGCCGAATATTAAACGCGCTCTCGAGTACGCTTGGTCACCGGAGAACCCGGATCAATGGGATCCTAAAAAAACCGGCGTACTATGGGGACGCCAACATCACACCTTGGATATGGAGTTGTTCGGTCCAAGCTCGTGGTTGACTACTATGTATTTAGCCGCGTTGAAAGCGGGTGCGGCGATGGCGCAGGCAATCGGCGACTCTGATTTTGCCGCAGAATGCTCAAAGCTGGCTGCAAAAGGGGGAGCCTACGTGGATAGCGAGCTATTCAATGGCCGCTACTATATTCAAAAACTTGATCTAACTGATCGGTCCCTGCTCGCGCCCTTCGATCAGAATCGCAAAGCGGGCGTGCTTCGGGAGCCATTCATGGAAGCATATTGGTCTGAGGAATATGGCGAAATTAAGTACCAGATCGGTGAAGGATGCCTTACCGATCAAATCCTCGGTCAATGGCATGCGGATATCGCTGGCCTCGGCGATCTGCTGGCGCCGGCAAACATGCTGACGGCTCTCAAAACCGTGTTCGAGCAGAATTATCTTGCTGACCTCCGAGATCATTTTAATCCGTGCCGGGTATACGCATACGAAATCGAGGGCGGCTTGGTGAATTGCACCTGGCCGGAAGGTGTGACGAAAGCGGCATTGCCGGTACCCTACGCGGAAGAAGTCTGGACCGGGCTGGAATACATGATGGCTTCGCATCTAATTCTGCGCGGGCTGGTGGAGGAAGGTCTTATCATTGTTCGGAGCGCCCGGGCGCGCCATGATGGCTCCCGGCGTAACCCGTGGAACGACATGGAGTGCGGTAGCTACTATATGCGGGCGCTATCCAGTTATGCTTTGGTGGACGCGTACTCCGGTTTTAGCTTCGATCAGCGTTCCGGGGAAATCGGCCTAAGACCTGCCCGCTCCGAAGATGGGATTTATTTTTGGTCGGCTGGACGCGGTTGGGGTGTGATCGAAGACAAAAATGCTCGCGTAACGATCAACGTGAAAGGTGGCGAATTGAAAGTTTCCCGGCTTCGCCTTCCCGGTCGCTCTTGGAACTCGGTTAAAGTGGATGGGCTAACCGTTGGCCGCGATGACGATGTTATTTTACTCGGAAAAGAACGAATCCTGAAGGCCGGTGACTGTTTGACCGTTGAATTCGAATCGCGAATGGATCCGACTTCGCCCAGAGTTGAACCAACGGCATCACAGAGCTCAGGCTCCGTCGGAGAGGCTGCGAATAACAACACGCATGGCGAAGCTTGAACTAAAAGACGTGCGCAAAAGCTTCCAATCGCTGGAAGTGATTCATGGCATCAATCTGACCGTTGAGGACGGATCTTTCACGGTGTTTGTGGGACCGTCCGGCTGCGGTAAGTCGACGTTGTTAAGGATGATCGCCGGCCTTGAAGAATTGAGCTCTGGTGAAGTCCACATCGGCGGCAAACGGTGCGATCATCTGCTGCCGTCGGCGCGGGGGATGGCGATGGTTTTCCAAACCTACGCTCTTTATCCGCACATGAGCGTGTATGAAAATCTAAGGTTTGGTCTGACGAATCAGAAACTACCGAAGGCGGAGATAGACGCACGCATCCGGCGTGCAGCCGATATTTTACGAATCTCGGAGCTCCTCTCGCGACGGCCATCTCAACTTTCCGGCGGCCAGAGCCAACGGGTTGCCATCGGCCGCGCGATTGTAAAGGAGCCGGATGCGTTTCTATTTGATGAACCGTTGTCCAATCTCGACGCAGAGTTACGGGTCAAAATGCGGAGTGAGATCGTGAGCCTTCATCGTCGGCTGAAATCGACCATGGTGTATGTCACGCATGATCAAGTCGAAGCAATGACCATGGCGGATCGGATTGTGGTTTTGCGGGAAGGCGTTGTGGAACAAATCGGCGCGCCGATCGAGCTCTACGCCCGGCCACGCAACCAATTTGTTGCCTGCTTTCTTGGCACCCCACAAATGAATCTCCTGAAAGCGAAGGTCCAGAGCACGAACGTAAAAGCGATGAATCTTACGATCGATGACGGGCGGGCGACGATCGATGCCGCGGCGAATGGAGAGGGCGCTCCGATTGGTGCAGGTTGTAACCTAGGCATCCGTCCCGAGCATCTTTCCCTATCGGATAATGGCCCAATCAAAGCGACCGTCATTGCCACCGAGATGCTCGGTTCCGAGACGATCGTCTTCGCTGGTCTGCAATCAGGCGAGAATGTAACCGCTTCAATCCGCGGAATTCGCAGCTTGCCTCAAGGCACAGCGATTCAGCTGTCCGTCAGTTCACGTTTTGTTCACGTGTTCGATGATAACGGGCTCGCTCTCCCTTCGCTCCGGCCGTGGCGGGAAGACTATCTCGAAGCATAGGAGCTTCGAGAATAGCCAATAGCCAATAGCCAAGGTGGCCGCTTCGCAGATGACAAATGACAAATGACAGATGACAGATTGGATCTGGGGGTGGCATGTCATGGAGCGCGGCGCATGAGGCGCGAAGCGTTTAGCCCGGAATATTTCGGGGCGGGAAAGACTTAAGCCTAGGGTGAGTTTCCGAGCCCTAGGTAAATCAAATTAAGAGGGTCTCGCGCTGAAGCCGCGAAAGAAGCGATTGGTCGGAGATTGGCGCGACTGGATCCTTCACGTGAGTACAACCCCAGAATCGATTCTTGCGCGCCTTCAGCGCCAATCATTTTTTCTAACCGCATACCTAAGGGCTCGCAGACTCACCTAGGCTATAATCTATCAGCGCTTCGCGCCTCGAAACGCCGAACGCCGAACGCCGAACGCCGAACGCCGAACGCCAAACGCCAAACGCCAAACGCCAAACACCAATCACTTCTCCACCCCGGCCATCTGCTCTTCCTCGTCGAGGGTATCGTTGTCCTGTTCCCGGCCGCGGTCTGTTGCTTTCTTCCTACCAATCCTGCCTCCAAACAGCTTCATCAGAATGGAGAAAAAGATCGGCGTGAATAGCACGCCAAAGAACGTCACCCCAATCATTCCGGCAAACACGGCGGTCCCGAGCGCCTGATCCATCTCAGCACCTGCTCCGACAGCGACAACCAGTGGTAACACCCCGAGGATGAATGCGAACGAGGTCATGAGAATCGGACGCAAGCGGAGCCGGGCGGCTTCCGCCGCTGCTTCGAATCGATCTTTGCCCGAGTCAATTTGTTGGCGCGCGAATTCGACGATCAGAATGGCGTTCTTACAGGCTAAACCAACCAACACCACAAACCCGATCTGGGTGAAAATATTGTTGTCCTGACCGCGTAGATAAACGCCGGTCATCGCCGATAAGAGGCACATCGGAACAATGAGAATAACGGCCAATGGCAGAGACCAACTTTCATACTGCGCAGCTAATGCTAAAAACACGAAGAGGACGCAAAGGGGAAAGATGAAGACAGCGGTGTTGCCTTCGCTGACTTCTTGGAAAGTCAATTGGGTCCATTCGTAACTGAATTGGCTCGGTAAAGTTTGCCGGCAAATCCGCTCCATCTTCTCGATCACTTGCCCAGAACTAATGCCTGGCGCAGCGGCGCCCTGAATCAGGGCGGCAGGATATACATTGTAGTGGCCGACGGTATCAGGACCGTTGATCTGCTGAACATCCAACAGACTTCCCAGCGGCACCATACCGCCCGAGTTATTGCGCGTATACATCCTTCGGATTTGATCTGCGCTTTTCCGGAAATCGGCATCCGCTTGCACGTTTACCTGATAGGTACGGCCCAGGAAGTTGAAGTCGTTGACATAGTTAGCGCCCAGATAGCTTTGTAGCGTGTCAAAGACCGAACTGATCGGAACGTCCAGGGTCTGCACTTTCTCTCGGTCGATGTTAAGAAAGAGCTGCGGTACCTGCGAACGATAAGTGGTGAAGACGCCGGCTAATCCAGGCTCTGCATTCGCGGCAGTCACCACCGCATCGGTGGCCTCTTGCAAGGCGTTTAAACCAGCGTTTCTGCGATCTTCAATCTCCAACTGAAAGCCGCCGGCATTGCCCAGTCCTTGAACCGACGGAGGTTGAATCGCGATCACGAACGCATCCTGTATTGAGCTGAAGGCGCCCTGTAACTTTTTGACGATCGCGCTGGCCATCTGCTCCGGATGTCCAATCCGTTCGCTGAACGGCTTCAATGGGAAGAACACAGTCAAAGCGTTAGATTTGGTTGTGTTATCTAAGATAGACAGACCTTCGATCGCAAAAGTCAGCTCTACGCCAGGCATGCCATTCGCGATCTCTCCGATCCGGCGCATCACGGCGTCGTTTCGTTGCAGGGAAGCGCCGTCTGGCAGTTGGGCAAATACGATGAGATAGCCTTGGTCCATCGTCGGGATGAACCCGCCCGGTACGGTCTTGAACAAGGTTCCCGTCAGGAAGATCAACCCGAGGTAGACGGCCAATGCCAATCCGCTGACCCGAAGCAGTCGCCGGACAATTTTTCCGTAAGCGTTAATTCCGGCGTCGAAGGTTCGATTGAACAATCGAAAGAACCAGCCCAGCAGGGTGTCAATCACTCGAGTCAGCAGATCTTTTTTGACATGACCGGGTTTGATCAACATGGCGGCCAAAGCCGGACTTAAGGTGAGAGAATTAAATGCAGAAATGAGTGTGGCGATCGCAATCGTCAATGCGAACTGCCGATAAAATTGGCCACTGATTCCGCTGACCAAGGCGGTCGGCACAAAGACCGCCGTCAAGACAACCGCGATGGAGATAATCGCAGCACCGACCTCATCCATCGCTTTTCTGGTTGCTTCCTTTGGTGAAAAACCGTGCTCGATCCAGCGTTCCACGTTTTCCACCACCACAATGGCGTCATCGACCACGATCCCGATCGCCAGGACTAATCCGAAGAGCGAAAGAGAATTCAGCGAGAAGCCCATTGCCAGCATAACGGCCAACGTCCCGATCAAGGACACCGGAACTGCGATCAAAGGAATTAAGGCGATTCTCCACGATTGCAGGAATACCATGACGACGATCACCACGAGAATAATGGCGTCTCGTAGAGTCTCGTAGACAGCATCGATTGATTGCTGAGTGAAAAGGGTTGGATCGTAGGGAATCGAGTACTCCATTCCGGCCGGGAACGACTTGGCCATTTCCGCGATCGACTGTTTCACGAGCGCTGCCGTTTTCAGCTCGTTGGATCCAGGCAACTGAAAAATACCAATACCAATCGCCGGGATCGTGCCATTTTCGTAAGTGCTGCTGGTATAGGCTTCTCCGCCTAGCTCAATCCGGGCGACGTCACCGAGGTATACCAACTGCCCGTTACTTCCTCGTTTCAAAGTGATCTTGGAAAATTGCGCCGGAGTAACTAAACGACCCTTGGCGTTTAAGATTACCTGAAACTCTGTCTTAGGATTGGCGGGTTCAGCGCCGACCGCACCGGGTGCAACCTGAACGTTCTGCGCCTGGATCGCATTGACCACATCATCAGTGGTCAAGCCGCGAGAGTACATCAAGTCCGGATTTAACCAGATCCGCATGCTGTAAGGTTGCGCGCCAAACACCTGAACATTGCCGACTCCCGGAAGTCTTTTGAGCGTATCCAAAAGCTGGGTGTAGGCGTAGTTACTTAAGTAAAGAGGGCTGTACGTGTTGCTCTTCGATGTCAACCCGATAGCCATTAAAATGTTGGGCGATTGTTTCTGGACGGTGACGCCGATATTTCTTACCTCCGCGGGCAATTGCGGCTCCGCGATCTGGACCCGGTTTTGGACCAGGACTTGCGCGATGTTAGGATCGGTTCCTAACTTGAACGTCACGGTGAGCTGCATCGTTCCGTCCATCGCGGAAACGGAAGACATGTAGAGCATGTTCTCTACACCGTTCACTTGTTGCTCGATCGGCTGCGCTACTTCCTCGGCCAATGTCTTTGGATCCGCCCCCGGATATTGGGCCTCAACCACCACAGTCGGGGGCGCAATCTCAGGGTATTGGGCCACGGGCAATACCGTGTAAGCGATCGCCCCCAGCAACACCGTGACGATCGAAATGACAATGGCGAAGATAGGCCTATCAATAAAAAAATGAGACAGCTTCATCCCTGTTCTCCGTGCTTAGCGACTGGCGGTGTTTACGCTTCCGCCGCCGGTTGACGCGTTTCTTTTTGTGACCGTTGACGGGAAGGTGCCTTCGTTGGTGGCAAATTGCTCCATTGTACCGTTCTGCGGTTTCACTGGACTGTTCGGCCGAACTTTTATAATTCCGTTAATCACGACTACGTCATCCGGCTGGAGCCCGCTTTTTACTACCCGCAGGCCGTCTGCCATTGGTCCGATGCTCACGTGACGCAACTGAGCGATATTCTTGGAATCAATTACGTAGACAAAGTTCTGGTCTTGATCCGTACCCACCGCGCGGTCCGCTACCAGAAGCGCCTCGTATTTCGGGCTCGAGGCAATCCGGATGCGAACAAAGTTACCGGGTTTCAAGAAACCGTCATGATTCGAGAACGAAGCTCGGATGAGCAAGGTACCAGTGGTTGGATCATACGCATTGTCGGCGAAATTAACCGTTCCCTCATGCGGAAAGCCGGTCTCATCCTGTAACTGCAGGTAGACCACGGCTTGGCCATCGCTGGTACTGGCCAGTTTCCCCTCCCGCACCAGGCGCTGATAACCAAGTGCCGCTAATTCGTCCATGCTGAAATAGGCGTAAATCGGATCAATACTCACAATCGTGGTCAACTGTGTAGAATCGGCTTGGACCAAGTTGCCGATATTGACCAGTTGTCGGCTGACCCGGCCGTCAATCGGGGAAGTCACTCGGGTGAATTCAAGGTTGAGCTGCGCAGCATTGACGGAGGCTTGCGCGGAGATCACCTGGGCGGCCGCCTGATTCTTGTTCGACAACGCAGTATCGTAATCTTCCTTGGCGATGACGTTGGTCTGCTGCAGGCGGGCTTGTCTTTCGTAGGTTACTTCCTGCAGTTGTTGATTGGCTTGAGCCTGTTTCAATTGGCCGACCGCCTGATCGTAAACATCTTGATAGGGTCGGGGATCGATTTGATACAGCAAATCGCCCTTGTGGACCATGTCACCTTCTTTGAAAGGGATATTGACAATGTAGCCACTGACGCGGGCAGTGACATTCACCAGATTCACGGCGGCGGTTCTTCCGGTGAACTCGTTCCAATCGACGATCTCTTTGCGGACTGGCTTGCTGACGGTAACGCCGGCAGGGGGAAAGGACGGCGCGGCCGGGGGTGATTGGTTGCAGCCGGCGAGGGCCGCTATGAAAATGGCTAAAGCCAGTAAACGTGTTGTCATGAAGCTCCTTTTCATTTACCTATCCTAAGAAAGACCTTTGGTTACTTGAGACCTTTATGATGCTTAGTCACTATTTGCAAGAAGGCACCTAATAGAGAGTAGGTTACCTTTATGATACTAAGTATTGTTTTCGCCTAATTTTTAGCTATAGTGATGACCGACGGGCAAATGACTGCTTCCACTGGCATAACTCGAACAAAACCAATGACCTGCGATCGAGCCGCGTTTAATGACCGTTTCTGTCCCGCTCGATTGATCCTGGATCATTTAGCCGACAAATGGGCGGTGTTGATCGTAGTCCGCCTGGCGTCTGGAACGATGCGTTTCGCTGAGCTCCGGCGAGCCATCGACGGCATCAGCCAGAAAATGTTGACCGTTACCCTGCGCGACCTGGAACGAGATGGAGTGGTCGTTCGCAAGCTGTATGCCAGCGTACCGCCCAAGGTGGAGTATACGCTAACCCCGCTCGGCGTCTCCCTTGGCGATAAGGTGAGCGAATTATGCGCCTGGGCCGAAGCCCACAGCGCTGAGGTTGAAAAAGCGCGTGAACGGTTTGATAGGCGGAACGGGGCGCCGCTACGCGGCGATGACAAATAGCAAATAGCAGATAGCGAATTGATTGTGGGCGTGGGGGCGCCGTTGCCCATGAGCGTGCGACGCCCATAAGCTCGGTCGGGCGTCGGTGTAAAGGTGTAAGGCAGGACGGCAATTGTCACGAGGGAAACATACCGTGCAGCAGGAGCTCCTCTCTCGGGTTTTTGCGCAGCTTGTCGGGTTCTTGCGGAAAAGGTGGTCTTGCGCGGACCCGTTGGCCGGGAGGGATCGCGTCCTCGCGATCCGTTGTTACCGAAGCCGCGGACGTGTTGTCATTGTGGGCAAAAACATACCTTTTAGTTGTGGCACGTCCTCGCGGCGCGCGGGGATCCGACGTCGCCCCTTTGGGAGAAAAATCGATCGGATGCCTTAGGCTATGTCGGGACAGGCAGCGCGCCCTCCCCGATTTGCAACCTACGACCGCGCGAGATTGGGATGCTTTTCGGGAGCGCCCCTCCGGCTGGGCGCTGCGACCACTTTTCACCTTTCACCTTTCACTTTTCACCCTTCAGGCTTTCCCTACCTTGGCGTGACATTGAATCACCTATGGACTTCGCTAGATGGACTCTGATTTCAGCCCTCATTTCGCTCTCTGCGATCGACCTAGTCCAAGCCCAGGCTGCCGATGGCGATGTTGGCCACGGGAAGGCGCTATTTCAGCAGAACTGTTCGCTTTGTCATGCTGATACCGCTGGCCCGGGAACGGTTGCCAAAGAAGGGCCGAGCCTCGTCGGTGTGTTTGGGAGACGCGCTGCGTCCGGGCCAAATTTCAATTACACGAAATCGCTGAAAGAATCTGGGGTCAATTGGGATGCATCGACTTTGGACCGGTTTCTGACGAACCCGACCACTATGGTTCCGGGGACGACGATGGCGATGATCGTTGCTAACCGTGCAGATCGTGCGGATGTGATTCGTTATCTATCGAGCTTAAAAGCTCCTGCTGAAGTTGCCGTTGCTCAACCGACCCCTGCGCCTCTCCGAAATAAAAACGATCCGGGCGACTGGCGTAATGCTGCACCTGGCGTCAGACATCACATCACCTTGGCCGACTTGCCTCCGCCTTATGGCACCGGGTCTGCTGGAAACGGTCCGGATGTCGTGAGACAACCTGCCAATGCCAGATTATCCGTTCCCAACGGCTTCACGGTTCGGTTGTTTGCAGCCGGCTTTTCTAATCCTCGCCTGATTAGGGTCGCGCCTAACGGGGACATCTTTATTGCCGAGACCAGCCGGAATCGGATACGCGTGTTACGGGCGCCGGATGGAGCGTGGGCTCCTTCGATCAATCAAATTTTTGTGGAAGGATTGGACCGGCCGTTCGGGATCGCTTTCTATCCGTCGAACTCCAATCCGGAATGGATCTACATCGCCAACAACAATTCAGTTGTCCGTTTCCGTTATCAGAATGGCGATCTTAAGGCACGCGATGGCGCTCAGGTCATCGTGCCCAGGCTCTCGGACAGCCACGGCGGACATACCACCCGCGACATCGCCTTTTCGCTGGATGATAAACGGATGTTTGTTTCGGTCGGTTCGGGATCAAATGTCGCCGAAGGGATGGGCAGAAAAAGCAGCGATGCGATTCATAGTTGGGAAAGTGAGCATGGACGAGGAGCAGCTTGGGATGGCGAAACGAATCGAGCCGATATCCTGGTAACAGATCCCGAAGGCCATGAACCGCTCCATACTTTTGCCACCGGTATACGGAACGGAGTAGGGCTGGCTGTCGATCCGCAGACCGGTCAATTGTGGGTTTCTACGAACGAGCGGGATTCGCTGGGCGATGATTTGGTGCCGGATTATGTCACTCGGGTAAAGGAAGGAGGGTTTTATGGCTGGCCTTGGTACTATATGGGAAACCATGAAGACCCTCGCCATGCGGGCGAGCGTCCGGATCTCGCCGGCCAGGTTATCGTCCCTGATGTGCTGCTCCAGTCTCACTCGGCCTCACTTGAAATGGTTTTTTACACCGCAACCAAAGGGGTAGCGGCTTTCCCTGCTGAATACCACGGTGATGTTTTTGCTGCTTTCCATGGTTCATGGAACCGGAGTGTCCGCACCGGTTACAAGGTCGTCCGGGTCCGAGTCAGTCACGGCGTTCCCACTGGCGAGTACGACGATTTTCTGACCGGCTTCGTCGTAAACGACAATAGCGTCTGGGGCAGGCCGGTCGGAGTCGCCGTAGCTCACGATGGCGCTCTTCTCGTAACCGAAGACGGGAATGGGACGGTGTGGCGAGTGGCGTTTGCTGGGAGCAGTGAGAAGTGAGAAGTGAAAGGTGAGAGGTGATTGGTGATTGGTGATTGGTCGCCCTCGTACTCGTGCTCGAATGGACGCGTTTCGCTGAGTTTTGCGCAGTATATTGTAGCAAAGCGGATTGCATTGTACATTCTGTAGTGTAGTCTCACGGCGTTGTGAATGAATAGGCACCGCCGTCGACCGTTGAGGCTCCAGCTAAGGGCTCCCAGACAAAGACTTGGTTATCGGAGTTCGCCAAAGGTTTCTCTTAAAATAATCCTGGCAGGGGTGTTGTTGGCGTTGATTATGGCGGCCGCACTTGGATTTGCGGCAGTCGCTTTGATGAAAAGCGCGCGAATGAAACATCAGGCACATGCGCCTAGCCCCTCGCCGAGCCCGACAGCGTTAATTGCGGGAACGGTGAATCCGGTAGCCACAACTATCGCCTCGCCGCCGATACCATCGGTTTCAGCCAGACCGGTGCCGTCAGTTTCGGCCAGACCGACGCCTTCTGTGTTTGTTACACCGGTTTCGCGACCCACGGCGGCGGTCAAGGATCGAGTCCCGCAAGAAGCGAAAACGCCTTCGGAAGCAGCCCGCAAATCAGCGGAACAAAGACGTCGAGAAGCCGAACGAAAAAGAGCTCGTCTCGAGGCTCAATATAAGAATCACCAGATTTCCGATGAGGCGTATAAGCAGGGCCAGCAGGAATACCAAGCGGAGATGGCAAAGTATCACAGCGTCGTGGCCGCCAGCCACTCGCCGAGCGATTAGCGGCTTCTCACACGCCGGGAATAACGATCGCCCGGCACGGGGGAGGCCTCTAGAACAAATCGCGCCGTCGGCGCACTTATGGGAGCTTCTCATCGGAGACGCTCTCGGCCGTCGATCAGGGTGAGGGTCTGGCCGGTGTTGAATGGGACAAGATTCGCGGGTGGTAGCGGAATACGGCGCTACGCCGGCCACAGCCTGACACGTAATCCTCATTTCGGAAGCAGCTTGAGGCCAAAGGAGTCGATTGGGTGGAAAAGGTCGCCGCTGAGGCATTTATTTCAGATTTCCATCAAGAACTTTTCGGTTATCGTCGTCTAACTAGATCATAGATCATGAAAACGACGTGGATATTAGCGTTCGGTGTCGCGATCTGTATCAGCATCGCGAATCTCGGATCGGCTCATGGAGGGGGTGGCGGAGGAGGTGGGAGCGGCAACGGCGGTGGTGGTGGCCAGGGCGGCGGCGGTGGTCCGGGCAGTTCTGGGAGCCACGGCGCCTCTAGTCACGGCGGTATGAGCTTCGGGCATAGTAGCACTGTGGCCAGCATAAACTCTCATTCGCATTTCGGGCACGCTCGAACCGCTAGCCATGCAGCGAGAACTTCGTTATCGCACCACCAGACCAGGTCCTCCCATCATTCGACTCGATTCGCTGAGACGAAACACCGGGGAAAGGCCGCTGTCGACAGAATTACCGACCATGAGCAGAAAGCCGATCAACACGAAAAGGTCGCCGTGGATAGAATCACCGACCACGAGCAGAAAGCTGATCAACACGAAAAGGCCGCTCTAGACAATGTTGCCGACCACGAGCAGAAAGCCGATCAACACGAAAAAGTTGCTGTGGATAGAATTACCGACCACGAGCAGAAAGCTGATCAACACGAAAAAGTTGCCGTGGATAGAATTACCGACCACGAGCAGAAAGCTGATCAACACGAAAAAGTTGCCGTGGATAGAATTACCGACCACGAGCAGAAAGCCGATCAACACGAAAAGGTCGCCGTGGATAGAATTACCGACCATGAGCAGAAGGATGATAAACAAGAAAAGGAAGCTGTGGATAGAATTACAGACCATGAGCAGAAAGCTGATCAACACGAAAAGGCCGCTCTAGACAATGTTGCCGACCACGAGCAGAAAGCTGATCAACACGAAAAAGTTGCCGTGGATAGAATTACCGACCACGAGCAGAAAGCCGACCAACACGAAAAGGCCGCCGTGGATAGAATTACCGACCACGAGCAGAAAGCCGATCAACACGAAAAGGTCGCCGTGGATAGAATTACCGACCATGAGCAGAAAGCTGATCAACACGAAAAGGCCGCTCTAGATAGAATCACCGACCACGAGCAGAAAGCCGACCAACACGAAAAGGCCGCCGTGGATAGAATTACCGACCACGAGCAGAAAGCCGACCAGCGTGAAAAGGCCGCTGTGGACAGAATTGCCGACCATGAGCAGCAGTGATCAGAGTGTGACGAGGTCCTGGGAATAGGAGAAAGCGGAAGGCAGCGGTGGCAGTTGCTGGAGCGGTAGGCGGTGCCCAGATGTGAGCACCGCTCACAACGAAACGTGGGTAGCGGTAGGCGCCGGCCTTCTGCTGAACTAGTCACATCTTGGGGAGGGCGCGGCCTCCCGGACAGCTAGCCTCAAGGCATCCGATCGATTTTTCTCCCAACGGGGTGTATAGGCCCGAGAACGCGCCGAGCGATGGTGCCACGGTGGGTTTTGTACAAACTCATACACGGAAAGCGCTTTGGCCCGGGGTGCAAGATCACCCAGGGCGTAGTCCGGGATCAAAATGATCGGAACGCTACTTCCCGTGGCGCGCAGTCGTTCCGCAACGTCGAACCCGCTGCCGTCGCACACCCAGGTGATCCGGGATATAAGCGGCGTTGCGATCAAAATAGGCGCCGGCAAGGCGGTGCGAGCCGCACTGGCAGTAAGAAGGAGCATCTCTGGATGTTATACGTGATCTGTCTTTCCTTGGCGTCTTCGCGGCTTTGCGTGAGATTTTCTTCGGCCGATTCACTTCGCTCGGATCTCGATAACGAATGCCGGGCGATTATCGTCGGTTTCATTGGTCAGCTTGATCTTGCTAGACGAGAATGTCGTTTCCCAGGTCGAACTTGACCCATTCACGACTAAGTACGCGGCAGACGGCGTCGCCGGCAGAGTCGGGAGTTCGGACCGGACTAACAAAGTGCCCTTTACATCCCGGAATTGAATCTCGTCAGCGAGGTCCTTGAGGTTGCCCGCATCACTCTAGTTTACGCAATCCAGTAAGGAGCTCTTGATTAAATCACGAGCGTACACACCGTCCGCGGATCGCGAGGACGCGATCCCTCCCGACGATGGGCCCAACACATTCGGATTGGTCTGGACATAGATCGTTACAGGTCCCGGAAAGCAGCTCCGGATGGCTTGAAAGCGAGTAGCCGTTCCCCGTTTAAAGGTTGAGCCGACCCTATCGGTTCTAGATTGAAGAACCGAAAATAGTCCGCTTGCACTCGGGCCCGATTCAAATCCGCACCCAACAGCCCCCCAGTATCGCCGTTGTTCGTTGCTGCCTGAATATCGTTCCTAGCCGAAAGAATCAGGAATGCATAAAGCAAGCACCGTAAATTCATAAGCAAGCCTTCAACCTTGTTTGAGATATGACGCTGATTGAATACATGATTGCGTCACAAAAAATCTCGCATCATAAGGAGGGGAGAAGTAAGACTTCTCGTGGAGGCGGAACAGGCTCTCAATCACCTCCACTTTTCACCAATCGCTTCGTTCGCGTTTTAACTGGTTTTTGCTTGCTCCAACTATGGCGAGTCAGTTAACCCGGGAAATGGTGCAAACTTCATCAAACTACACGAATTCGTGCTGCTATTCGCGCAGAGTGCCTTAGAGTCAATTTCCTAAAGGAAACATATGAGCCTCACCATCACGAAAGTGGATGTATGGGCCGCTGAAATCGATGATACCCCCGGCGGCCTGGCAAAACTCTTAGGGGCTTTAGCTGGCGCGGGTGCCGACTTAGAATGCGTCATTGCACGACGCGATCCTACCAAGACCGGGAAATGCGTTGCTTTTCTCACACCGGTCAAGGGTGCCAATGTTAAAAAAGCCGCCAAAGCCGAAGGGCTGGCGCCGGCGAAAAATTGGCGACGTTAAAAGTCGAGGGTGATGATGCTGCTGGCATCGGTTCTCGGATTACATCGGCGGTTGCTGAAGCCGGCGTTAACCTGCGCGGTGCTTCCGGCGCCGTTATCGGTCGGAAGTTTGTGGTCTACCTCGGTTTCGATGGCAGTGCCGACGCAACCAAGGCCGCTCGAGCTTTGAAAGCTTTGGCTAGCCCACACAATTCGGCAAGAGCGAAGCGAGCCGCTTAGAACTAGCTCAGGAAGGTGGCCTCGTAAGAAGAGGTTGGCTGAATTTATCTGCAACGCTCGTTAACGGCTTTGACTGGCTTGCTCCACTTTGGCGTGCTCAGTTCGTCAACGTGGCAAACCTCAACAGCAACAACGTTTCGGCCTACAGCATCGATGCCGACGGCTCCCTGACGCCGGTCACAAATTCGCCGTTCACTGTGGGGACCAGTTACCCGGTCAGTCGCTATTTTCGGCTACATCATGAATCGCCGATTCCGCTCTGTGTTGGTTGTGTTAGCCGTTGGTTCCTTACTGTCCTCCTGTAACAACGCAACGCCCGAGAATTATTTCGATGAGGCAGTGCTTAACGTTAACTTGATTACCCCTTTTGGCGGTCAAGCGGCGCTCTACTCCATGGCTCACCCTTCGGTTAAACTCGTGCCGGGAACGAAAGATCAGACCGCACCGATGACTCGGAAAGAGATCGTCGAGGACCAGATTCAGCGTGTGGAGCAGAATTTAACCAAAATAAAAACACTCCCAGACAGCGAAGAAGCTCGGGACATGGTGCAAACTTCGATCAAGCTACACGAGTTTGTTCTACCGGTTTATAAGACCGAGTACCGTGAGCTAGCCAAGCTTTACGATGAAGGCGGTTCCCAACAAGACCGGATCTCGAAGGCTCAAGAAATCGACACGAAATACTTAGCTGCCTACAAAGCACTCTTTAGTCGATTGGTCGAGTTAGGCAAAGCCTACGCCGAAAAGCACCATATTAAGGTGGAGTGGCAAACGCTCCCGTTCTAGGGTGGCGCGCTGGGTTTCCCAGTAATTAGTCCAATACAACACTCCTCCATTACTCCAGCCCCTTTTTTCCTTGCCGCAGCCAAACGGGGCCTTACTGTCAATTTCGTAAAGGAAACATATGAGCCTCACCATCAGCAAGGTGGATGTTTGGGCCGCCGAAATCGATGACACTCCTGGCGGCCTGGCAGAACTGTTAGGGGCTTTAGCTGGCGCGGGTGCCGACTTAGAATGTGTTGTTGCGCGGCGGATTCCTACAAAACAAGGGAAGGGAGTCGCTTTTCTAACTCCAGTTAAGGGCGCTAATGTCAGAAAGGCGGCCAAAGCCAAGGGACTGGCCGGCCGAGAAACTAGCAACGCTGAAAGTCGAAGGTGATGATACTCCCGGCCTCGGCGCTCGCATTACCTCGGCCGTTAGTGAAGCCGGTGTGAACCTGCGCGGTGTTTCCGGCGCTGTTATCGGCAGGAAATTTGTTGCCTACCTCGGTTTCGATGGAGCTGCTGACGCCACCAAGGCCGCTCGCGCTTTGAAAGCTCTAGCCAGCCCAAAGAAAGCCGGAACCGGCAAGCGCTAGGTCGCTTCGCAAATAGCCGATAGCCAACAGCGAAAGCGGAAGGGAAGGAGTAACGGAGTACTGGAGTGGTTGCTGAACAGACCAACTTCGTGTCCTTTGTGATCTTCTGTGAGTCGGTCTGTCTTTATCTGCGTAAATCTGCGGTTGTTCTGTAATTCGTGTCGGTTCGCGTCCATTCGCGGTCTTTGCCATTTGCTATCGCGAAAGCGCTACCTCTGAATAGAATAAACCTGCGGCTCTTCGACTAGGGCAAGCAAAAGCTCATGGTAGGCCCAGCGCGGTAGTTGGCATCGGATGATCCAAAGCTCGCGATCGTCTGCTGCCGGCTGGCGTTCAATCATTTTGATAGGAATGTGGAACTGTTCGAACAGATCTTCTAGTTTAACCTCGGTCTTACCTCTTGCCGGATCGACTATCAGACTAATCACGTAAGCAGTTGCTCCGGCTAATTTGCTAGCTTCAAGTCGATTAACCAAAGAGAGCACTCCCCGAGCGAGTAGGGCGATACCGACTCCGGCGCCGGCGTGGCCTGCGCCGACGGCCATCCCCATGGCAGCCACCAGCCAAATGGTTGCGGCTGTGGTCACGCCACGAATACCTGTGCTTCCGCGGAGCAACACGCCTCCCCCTAAAAAGCCAATCCCGGTAACGATCTGGGCGGCTACTCGGCCGGAATCGCCAGAGTTGCTGGCAAATGAGTACCCGATCATAGTGAAGGTTGATGAACCGAGCGCAATTAAAGACATCGTACGGATCCCAGCCGGTTTCTCTTTCCGCTGCCGCTCAATCCCGACCCAGCCACCGCAGAGCAATGCCAGAATGCTGAGGGAAATTGATCCCCATGGGTAGGGGAACAACGTGTGCCAGTTATCGGTCAACAAATGCATCTAGCAATGGAATAGAAAGGCGTAGGAAAAGTAAAGAGGGTGAAAATGAGCCGTAGCCGATAACGGGAGGGATCGCGTCCCCGCGATCCGTTGTGCCAGGAACGCGGGGCGCTTGTTTACCGAACGGTTGAATACGTCTGTAGGCGAAGAACGCCTTCACAGCGCGCGAGGATCCGACTTCGCCGAGCCAAAAAAAACGGCGAAAAAACCAAAGGCTACGTCGGACAGGCAGCGCGCCCTCCCTCTTCCGCCCTACCTATAACCAACCCTCACTTCCACGTTATGCTCTCGCTTATCGTCCACCAGCGGGACGGTATCGTCGGGAATCTCTTTCCCGTCCAAATAGGTCCTCGTATCTGATGCTCTGACGATACTGATATGGTACGGCGTCTCGCCATACCGATAATGAATCTTATACTCGTTCCACGTCTTGGGAAGACGCGGCGCCAGGCGTAGTCGGTTTCCTTCTGGTTGTAAGCCTAACAAGGTCTCGATTAACGTTCGATACATCCATCCGGCAGAACCGGTGTACCAGGTCCAACCGCCGCGCCCGGTGTGAGGAGGAACCCAATAAACATCGGCGGCGATAACATAGGGCTCCACTTTATAGGTCGCGATATCGGCAGCACTTCTCCCATGGTTCACTGGATTCAGCAACGCGAACAACTCCCAAGCTAACTCGTCGTTTCCTTCTAGAGCAGCGGCTAGAACTGTCCAGATAGCAGCGTGAGTATATTGGCCGCCGTTTTCGCGAACTCCGGGCACATAGCCTTGGATGTAACCCGGACTCGGCGTTGACCGATCAAAGGGCGGATCTAACAATTGAATCAGCTTGGCCTGGCGCCGAACTAACCGCTCGTTCAACGACTGCATAGCTTGCCGGGCGCGTTCCGGATCGCCGGCGCCGGAGATCACGGACCAACTTTGCGGTAGGCAATCGATCTGGCATTCATCGTTTAGATGAGAGCCAAGCGGTTCGCCATTATCAAAGTAAGCCCTCCGATACCAGTTTCCGTCCCAGGCGTATCGCTCTATATTCGACTGGATCTCTTTCGCCTGAGCTAAACAACGGTCTGCAAAAGCGGTATCGTTGCGTTCGCGCGCCAATTTGCTGAACTGTTGCAAAACGTCGTAGAGAAACAAGCCGAGCCAGACGCTTTCACCGCGGCCGTCTTTCCCGACCAGGTTCATGCCATCATTCCAATCGCACGTACCCATCAAGGGCAAGCCATGCCGGCCGAATCTCAATCCATGTTCGATGGAGCGAACGCAATGCTCGTATAACGAGGCCGAATCATCGGATTGCTTCGGTGAAAAGTAGGCGTCTGCTTCATCCGGCTTTAACAGCCGTCCTTCTATAAAAGGGACCTTTTCATCGAGAACGCTGGTGTCTCCGGTTCGGGTGACATATTGCCAGGTGACATAGGCTAGCCACAAGTAGTCGTCGGAAGTGTGGGTCCGCACTCCCAGACCCGTCGGGGGGTGCCACCAGTGCTGCACATCGCCTTCGACGAACTGGCGGGCGGCTGCTCGGAGTAGATGTTCTCGGGTCAGTTGCGGCTGGGCATGGACCAGCGCCATCACGTCTTGCAGTTGATCCCGGAAACCGAACGCACCGCCGGATTGATAGAACCCGGTCCGTCCCCAGACACGGCAGCTGAGTACCTGATACAAAAGCCAACCATTCGCGATCATATCGACAGAAGGATCGGGAGTTTCGACGTGGACAGCGCTCAGCGTGTGAATCCAATATTCTTGGACCGCCCGGAGCGCGGCTTGATTGGCATTAGGCTGGCGAAACGGTTGAACTAACTGTCGAACTTCGGCGAGGTTAACACCCGCACCCAGCCGGAAACAGATTTCTTGTTCTGCGCCAGGCGCTAGATCGACGATCGTCTGCACAGCCGCGCAAGGATCTAATCCGGGGCCGACGTTCCCGGAGAGCCGCTCGCGACCAAGAGCCGCCGGCTGAGCCAGGTTGCAGTTGCGCCCAAGAAACTCGTTTCGGTCCCCGGTGAATGTTCGATTGGGATCATCGACATCGATGAAAGCGATCCAGCCGGCAAAATCGTTGCTATAAAAATTGCGAGCTAACAGGGCGCCGCTATTGCTGTCTATCTCGGTTTGGATATGCAGCGCCGTTCGTTGCCGGAGATCGCTGAATACCCATTCCCAATACCCGGTTGCAGAGATTCGCCGTGGGCGGTCAGAGATATTGCGTAGCTTTAACGCTGCGAATTTGACCGGCGCATCGATGGCGACATAAACGGTTAGCTCTGAAGAAATGCCGTGTTCCGAATGTTCGAATATGGTGTAACCAAACCCATGCCGGACGACATAGGGAGTGTTGCCTGTCGCTGGCAAAGGGGTAGGAGACCAGATTTCGCCGGTCTCTTCATCCCGAAGATAGAAGGCTTCACCGCTGAGATCAGTGATGGGATCGTTATTCCATGGCGTAAGCCGAAGTTCATGAGAATTCTCGGCCCAGGTGTAAGCGCCGCCAGTCTCAGAGATAACTGTGCCAAAAGTTGGATTTGCCAGAACGTTAACCCAAGGAGCGGGCGTAGTGACCCCAGGGCTCAAGTTAATAACGTATTCGCGACCGTCCGATGTAAAGCCGCCGAATCCATTATTAAATAGCAAGGGCTGCTCTTTGGCTGGCGAGGAAGCGTTTTTTGCGGGTGGCGACCCCGTCGGCCTCGCACTTGTCGCGCCAAAGCGAAGCGCAGGCGGAAGCGAGGCACGCTCCAGGGGTGGCGACCCCATCGGCCTCGCAAGCGAGGCACGCTCCACCAGCGACTTCAGCTGTTCCGCTAAGGGCCGATTGGTAAGAACCACGCGGGCCGCCGCTTGAAAGAGTAGATGTTCTTCGGGGGTAAGTTGTCCCAGATGCCGGACAAATATTCCGCCCGGTTTTTCCAACGGCTGAGTTTGTAGACGAGAGGCAATGAAACTTTCGATCCTGTCGATCAGCTCCTGACAGGCAGCAGACGTTTCTTCAATCAAGATAATTAGATCGGCTGCTAATCCCTGTTTGTGCCAGTAGGAGTGAGCTTGGATCAGCTGTTTTACCAGCTCGAAATTGATTGAACCCTCGCTGGCGCTCAAGACGTGTACCAGAGCAATCGGTAGATCACCCGAGATACCCTGACTCCAGAGCGCCTTTGGTCCAAGCTTGTTTTGAGCTAATACCTCAGGTGGGGCGCGAAACGTTGAGCGGGGATAAATGAGAGCGCTGGCCAACTGTTCATAGAGATCGAGCTCGGCGTCCTCTAATTCCGGCGGCGCTAATTGGCTCTGGGCCAGCTCCTGGGATACCGCGATCGGTTGAGACGCCCGATATTTCTCGGCCAATGCTAGCGCTGCATGTCGGTCGGGAGCAACCCCGATAACAAAATCAACTGAGATGGAGGCTTTGGGTCCTAGTTGGAATGTGCGTCGCAGCGAGATGACGGGATCGAGTACCGAACCGACCGTATTGGACAATCCTCCGTGCATGGCCGCTGGGTTTGCGACGGTTCTTCCTCGTCCGATGAACCTCGCGCGATCGGTTTCGCAGGATAACTCGCCGCCGCTATCTCCCACCATCAAATGTACCAGCCAAGGATGATCCGCGCCTTCGCCGCGCGGTCGCCGCTTGCAGAGAATCGCCGAGGCCGCTCGCACCAGCTCGCTCTGGATAAAAAGATTACTGAAGACCGGATGGGCCAAATCCGCTGCGGGAACGGCCAGGACGACCTCTGAATAGCTGGTGAGCTCGATTGCGCGTTCGCTCCCTGAAAGATTTGTGATCAGAACGCGCCTGACTTCGACATCGTCCTCCGGTGAAACCCAGATTCGGGTCACGATTTCGAAGCCGGCGTGACGTTGCTGAAACTCCACCCACGACGGTGTAAACGTCGCCTTGTACTGGTCGGTCAGACGCAGCGTGGGCTGATAACCCACGGACCAAAACTCTCCGCTACCCGGGTCTCGCAGATAGATGAAGCTACCCCAGCAATCCCGGGTCGCATCCTCGCGCCATCGAGAGACAGCCAAGTCGTTCCAACGACTGTACCCGCCTCCCGCATTGGTGACGGCGACGTGATAGCGGCCATTCGATAGAAGTTGGGCCTCCGGTGCAGACGTGAACGGGCTGTCGAAGATGCGCATCTCTCGACGTTAGAAAGGAGTTCGAGGAGTTCAAGGCCTGCCGCGACGTAGGCCTTGCGAGTCGGGCCTGCCGCGCCGTAGGCCTTCGGCGAGCTCAGGGAGGGCGCGCGTCCCCGCGCGTCGTGAGGACGTGCCATAACGCAAGGCGTATTCTCTTCCGCGATCGCGAGTGTCCCCGGCTTCGGTAATCCCGTGGCCGCGGGACGAGGACGCGATCCCTCCCAGCGATGGGCATGCTCGGAGAATGTGCTGCCTGGATGTGTGTCGAATTTTGCCGCGAAGCGGCAGTACATCATAGCCCAGGGTCCTCCAGCCGGGGTTAGTCGCACGAAAAGACACGCCCTGAAAGTGGCGTCCGAAAGCTTTGGTCCTGCTTCCGTGCGGTTAATTTAAGCGGAAACGGATGTTGCGTGACCAGTGCGATGAACATGCAAGGCATGAACATACACCCACGGGACGCCACTTTTCCTCCTTCGCTCGATAACGCGAAGCTACGGCGGACAGGCAGGGCGCCATCTCACCCCGGAGATATCCAGGCTAAAGCCCTGGGCTATTATCTATTACCGCTTTGCGGTAAATCCGACACACGCGCTAGGCCGCTCTCAAGGATGTTGCCCTAATGCCGCCATGATGACGATAAGAAGTACATTAACCAGGAAGCCGATCGTCCCGAGAACTAATCCGATCCAGGTTAACAGTTCTCCGGAGCGATCCATCTGGCCGCGAGACATTTTGGTTAGATCAACGATTCCCTGAATCAGAGCGACGAGCCCGAATATTCCGATAAAGAATCCCAGAATGCCAAAGACCAGAATCATTGTCCCGTGATGCCCAGCCGTAACCGGTGTCCCGGCGACTAAGGTTGCGTCCCTGGAAGTCAGCTCGTAACCGCTGGAGAACCAGCCCATCTTCATTTTGCATTCGATGTGCACGGTTTCACCCGGAGCAAAATCGATCGTGTTTTCAGCACTAGGGTTGCCACCCAACCAGGCGGTCAGGACATGCTTGCCGGGCGGCACTTCGACGGTTGCGGTTTTACCGTTCGCAATCCTGGCTAGTTCGGCTCCGTCCATCGTAATGCGGGTTCCACGTGCCCATCCGATGACGTGGAATTTGTGGGCGATCTCAAGCTTTGCGTTCACGTGTCTTATTTGTAACGGGTACCGCGGGAGGGGGTTAAGGATCTTCGATTCGCGGGCGGGTTGGCGAGAAGATTTTTGGCCCGAAGGCAGTTTCTAGTTTAGGCCGAGACTGAGAAACGTCGGGCGTTTGCAGAGTGAGCAATGGACACGACATGGGGAGGGCACGCGTCCCCGCGCGCCGCGAACCGGCCGATAATTCTGGATCTAACCGATGCTCGATCGGGTCTGTCGTGTGCTTCGGGAACAACGGATCGCGAGGATCCGACGTCGCCAACATCTCGAAGAAAAGAGCCTGAAAGCAGAAGGCTATGTCGGACAGGCAGCGATCCCTCCCAGAAGACGCAGCAGGACGACGAGGACGATTACGAAACCGAGCCTCTACCACCAGGGATTCCACGGGCCCCAGTAAGGTCCCCAATATGCTTGGTTGTAGAGAGTGGCGTCCTCGTTGATCTGGGCGGCTTGCAGTTGGCTGTCGGCAATCGACTTTTGCAAGCCTAGCTGCTTATACCTTTGATATTCAGCTTCGCCTCCAATGTAGGCCAGATGCTGTTGTTTATCGGCGTAGATGTAGAGAATCTTACCATGCCGTTCGTGGCGCTCCACCGTGTAGGGGGTCAGCCGGGCAAACATTGCCTCCTGCTGCGGAGTTGAAGGTGTCCGAGTCTTAAACCCGGCCGCGGAGAGCAACGATTCTTGACTTGCGGCATCCCAGCTGGCACAGCCGTCAAAAAGAGCGAGCAAAAGAAGAATAAAAACCGGAGCAATGATCAATTTGTGCTTGTTCATAAGACTCGAATTTTGGGGGAACAATTGGCTACTCAGTGGGTCGAGTAACGACTGGGATAGTAGCACATAACGGAAAGAAGCAGCAATGATGCACTGGAGTTTTCTTTATCTTTGCAGTGAGTGGGCGGTCAGATTGACCATGCTGCTTTATGTTCCGCAGCGCCGGAGCGCTTCCGCGGCGCGCACCTGGTTATTATTCATTTTTTTGCTTCCATGGCCCGGTCTCGCCATCTACGCGCTGGTCGGGCGGATCCGCGTTCCGGCTTTCCGGCGCAAACTGCAGAACCAAGCCGCCGAACAAATAAAGAAGGCTCAGGCGCAAATTGGAGCTCAGATAGTTGCCCAACCCGATCTTCCACCTCAACTCCGGATCATCCCCGAACAAGCTAAGAGGTTGGGGATGTTCGAGCCATTTGCCGGGAACGCATTCGAGTTTTTGCGGGATTACGAGGGTAGTATCGATCGCTTGATCCAGGACATCGATTCCGCCAAGAAACAAGTCCATCTCTTGACCTATATCTATCGAGCTGACCGGACTGGAAGAAAGGTTACCGACGCTCTCAAGCGAGCCGCTAAACGCGGGGTGGTTTGTCGAGTGCTATTAGATGCCGTCGGATCAGGCGCCGCACTCAAACAATTCGGGTCTGAACTTCGCGCAGCCGGAGCTGAAGTGAGATCCATGTTACCGGTCGGTCTGTTTCGCCGGAAAGGGGAACGTTTTGATCTGCGAAACCATCGTAAAATCGCCATCATCGACGGAACCATCGGTTATCTCGGGTCACAGAACATTGCTGACCCCGACTTTGTTAAGAACTATTCCAACGAAGAACTCGTGGTCCGGATCACCGGTCCGGTAGTCTCACAACTGCAAGCGACTTTCTTAGGTGATCACTATTTGGAGACCGAAGAGGTATTGGATCGAAAAGAACTATTTCCTGATCTTACGCCTACCGGAGACTCTGCCGCGCAATTGTTGCCCAGCGGACCTGGTTATGGCCAGGAGAACGGCCGCGAACTGATCATCTCAATGTTATACGAGGCTCGCCGGCGGGTCGTGATCACGACTCCTTACTTTATTCCGGACGAGCCGTTTCTTAATGCCATCTGTGCCGCCGGCCGGCGCGAGAACGTGCGGGTACACCTAGTCGTCTCCAAGCACGCAAATCAATTGATCTCCCAGTTAGCACAGCGCTCCTATTATGACGATTTATTGGAAGCCGGAGTCGAGATTCATCTTTATCGGACACATTTTCTGCACGCGAAACTAATGACGATCGACGACGAGATTGCCCTGGTTGGGTCGACGAACATGGATATCCGTTCGTTTGCGTTGAACGCGGAGATCAATCTCCTGATTTACGATCGCCGGGTGGCTGAGCGACTAAAAGTAGTGGAGGAGGATTATTTTCGAAACAGCGATCTACTCACTCTGGACCAATGGGGGAAACGTTCAGTGTTAGAAAAAGTGGTCCAAAATACCGCGCGCCTGATGGACTCGTTTCTCTAAAGTTATCAAACGCGCCGGGGCGGAAAGAAAAGACGGAACAACCGCAGCCCCGAAATTCTCCGGAGTGAAATGGACGCAGATATACACAGATAGGCGCGATGCGCCGCGTGGTAGGGCGAGGCTCCCGGAAGACCGAAATTACTAAACAGAGAGATGTTGCTTGTCGGCGCTCTCTCGTTTTAGGGGTCGATACGCGCGCCGAGCCTGGCCCTGGAGCTGCCACGCCGAGGGTCCCGGCTCGGCGCGCGAATTGGCCTCGCAAACGAATGAGCTGCGGAACCTGTATCCCTTTGCGCTCACCTTCCGGTCTTTCGGGAGCCTCGCCCTACCAACGCCGGCGCTTCACGCCTATGGCGCGACAAGTTTTTGCGGCTATTCTTCAGGGTCTTCTGTGGCTAATTAGTACATGAACGAACCCACGCCCCAACCTGAAGGCGAACCGATGATCCGCGCGATCGCGATGCCGGCTGACTCGAATCCTTCGGGGGACATATTCGGCGGCTGGTTAATGTCGCAGATGGATTTGGCAGCGGCCAACGCCGCTTGCCGCCGTTCGCGCGGACGTTGTGTAACCGTTGCCGTCGACGGCATGGTTTTTCATGAACCCGTATTTATCGGGGATGAAGTCAGCCTTTATTGTACCGTGATCCGGGTTGGCAGGACATCGATGACCATCCGAGTGGAGGCCTGGCGGCGCAGCCGGACAAGTGAGGCTCGGACCAAAGTCACAGAGGCCCTCTTTACCTATGTCGCCGTTGACGAGAACAGGAGGCCGAGGGCGGTGCCGGCAGAGGCAGAGGTGAAAGGTGATTAGTGATTGGTGATTGGTAGTAGGAGGGTCAGAAGGTTTTCGAGGATTGCGATGATGTGCGCATATGATGAGCGCTCCGATTCTGTCGCGCCTTGGCCACCAATTACTTTTATTATTCACCAATCACCAATCACCAATCACTTCTCACTGTTTGAGCTGCGCTTCTCGGTGGCTCAAATAGGCCTGTCTGACCGCGATGTACGGATCGATCGCTGCCTCTTTCATTTGTTCGTAGGTACGAACGCTACCCGGTGATCGGACCACGAATCGTGAGGCTGAGACCGAGTAGCCGACGACATTGCTGATAAGCCCGTAGTTAGTAAAGATCAGATACCAGTTGAGGGGATTCAGGGCGAAGTCGCCGGCGTAGCCGGTTAGATCGCGGACAGTCGACGGACCCAGCAGAGGGATAACCAAATAAGGGCCGGGTGAGAATCCCCAGCGAGCGAGGGTTAATCCGAAGTCTTCCGCTGGAACATCGGCCAGGGAAGAAACATGGTCGGAGACGCGAAAGAGGCCGCCTATCCCCACAGTGGAATTCACGACGAACTTACCGACTTCCTGTCCTGAGCGAACGAACCGGCCTTGCAGGACGTTGTTCCCGAACCGGATAGGAAAATCGAGGTTGTCGAAAAAGTTCGAAAGACCGGTGCGAACCTTTTGCGGGACGATGTGCTCATATCCGCGCGCGATAGGCTTGACAGCGTGGATGGTCAACGAGTCGTTGAGCTTGAAATTAGTGTGGTTGAGGCGCTCAAACGGATCATCCACTTTCTCCACTGGTTCATTACCGAGCTCGTCCCCTGAAGCTGTGAGCGGTTTAGCGGCCGGCGTCTTTTGGGAAGACTTCGCGGTTTTCGTCTTGGGTTGTTTCGTTTGATCAGCAAAACCCGAAACGCAGGTTAGAAAAACTAGCAGGGTAGGGATAAGGTAGTTCACGAGTTTGGATTGATTGGCTCAGCAAGTTTAGCTTCAAGAGTCTTAATGACGGCTGCCGCTCCGCCGCGCCGTACCAGGTCGTCGAATTGAGCCCGGTAATTAGCCACGAAGCTCACCCCCTCGATAAGAACGTCATAGATACGCCAGCCACCAGAGAGATTGACCAGGCGATAGACGACCGAGAACGGTTTATCGCTGCTGGGGGAGGTAACCCGAGTTGTAATTTCGCATCGGTCCGGCGCCAGCGAGACGCTTTTACCATAAGTGATGTTCGGTTTTTGCGTCCCAACTACCCGAGCAGCGTAGATCCGGATCACGAGCCGGCTGAAGAGGTCGATTGTTTTTTGTTGATCGGTGGGACTGAACTGTCTCCAGGCAGGTCCGATGGCTTGGCGAGTCACGAGCTCGAACGAAAAGTCTTTCTCCAACAACGGTCGAGCTCGGTCAGCAAGCGCCTCGCTACTCTGACCGGAGTAAGCGAGAGCCAAAACTTGGTCGACCTCGCTGTGAAGCTGGGATACCGGATCGGGCGGGGCAGCGGCGAATGACAGATGACAGATGACAAATGACAGATTTATAACCGCGATGGGACGCCTGCATCGACGGAGGCGATGGCCGATTTGGCCTATAAAGCTCCTCATCCATCGATCGATTATGGCTCGCTGAGATGTATTCGAATTTGTCATCTGTTATTTGTTCCGGCCACCGCCGGATCATTTCTGCGCGGCTGGTGAAGGCGAAGCGACCGGCGATGCGCTGGTCGCTGGCGAGACGCTGCCGAACGCGAATCGGCTGATGATCGATTCCAGGTCGACGGCGGATTCCGTATCAGTAATCGTGCTTCCCGGCGCCAGATTCTGCGACGATGAACCGGGGGAGAGCGCGACGAATTTATCGCCAATCAAGCCACTGGTTCTGATTGAGGCGATCGTGTCACTCGGAAGTTGGACCTCTTTGTTCACTTCCAAACGAACGATCGCAGCATATTGGGGATCCAGATTAATGTTATCGACCCGACCGACTGGAACTCCGGCCAGAAAAACTTGGCTCCCCGATTTCAGCCCGCCGGCATTAGAGAATCTGGCATTGACCGTGTACGTGGAGCCAGCCAAGGGAATGCGAGCGCCGGCCTCAATCGCAAACCAGGCCACCGCTGCCAGCCCTAAAAGCACGAAAGCGCCGGCTGAAAGTTCAACTGAAGATTGTTTCATAACCGCGAATGGACACGAATAGACACGAATAAAAATCTCACGCAAAGACGCTAAGACGCAAAGGTAAGACGATCTTAACCACAGATGAACGCAGATTTACGCAGATAAATGGATTCTTGGAAGGCCACGGCGAAAAAGCAACGCATCCAGCGACCAGACTACGGCTCCGCGATTTGCCGACCAACTCAGCAGATTCTTGTCTCGTTCTGCATCTCATCTGCGTAAATCTGCGTTCATCTGCGGTTGGTCTTTTTTTTGCGTTCTTTGCGATCCTTTGCGGCTAATCCGAATTTGAGACGTCGATTTGCGGTTGGCGGTCGGCGGTTACCGGTTTCTCGGTTGCGAGAATCAATCTGTCATTTGTCATCTGTCATCTGTCATTTAGCGGAGCGCCTTTGCTATTCGCCAAGCCCGCTCCATCCCTGAAGCTCCGGACCAATGAATCTTCTGTGCTGCCAAATTCCGCGGCGGTTCCCTGAAAATAGATCTTGCCGTTCTCTAACAAAGCCAGGCGGTCGCTGGCCGCCAGCGCCTGGGCGATATCATGGGTAACCACCACAGCGGTAAAATCGAATTGTTCCCGATATTCTCTGATCATAGAAAAAACAGCGTTGCCGGCCAGCGGATCTAACCCGGCGGTCGGTTCGTCGAAGAGCACCACGGCCGGGCGAGTCACTAAGAGGCGAGCCAATGCTAAACGTTTTTGCATGCCGCCTGAGAGTTGAGCCGGAAAATAATCCGGGAACTTCTCCAAGCCGAGGTTCTTGAGAGCAGACATTACTGCGTCCTTGATCTCGCGGGTCTTCAAACGTGTCGTTTGTTCCAGGGGCAGGGCAACGTTTTCGAAAGCAGTCAATGAATCGAACAATGCGTTCGCTTGGAACAGATAGCCGCAGTGTTTCCGGAAATCTTGCCCGGTTTGCCCTTCGAACAGGATTTCGCCGGCGTCAGGCTTCAACAATCCGGCTAAACATTTTAGCAAAACCGATTTCCCAGCCCCGCTGCGTCCGAGCACAGATACGATAGAGCCGCGTGGTACCATCAGATCGATTCCGCAAAGCACGGCGTGCTCTCCAAATTGTTTGTGCAATCCGGTTACGGCGACCAGTGGGGGGATCATACCAGAAACGAAGTGATCACGTAATCCGCGGCCAAAGTGGCAATGCTGGAGAACACCACCGCTCGAGTGGTTGAGACGCTGACCGCTCGTGAACCGGATACACCGGTTCGGCGATGAGCAGTAAATCCGCTGTGACAACAGATCGCGATGGTGAGGATCCCAAATACGAGCGCTTTAAGAAGGCATTCACGCACATCTTCGAACCGCACGGCGTTATGCACGTTAGACCAATAAACGCCACTATCTAGCCCCAACAAGCAGCACCCAGATAGGAAACCACCAAAAGTCCCTACTAGTACGAAAGCCGTGGTCAGAATGGGAAAAACCAAGAGCGCAGCTAAGAGCCGCGGAGTAATCAAATACCCGAGCGGATCGATCGCCATCGTGGTCAGTGCATCGATTTGTTCGCTATACCGATAAATCCCGATTTCAGCGGCAATAGCGGAACCTGCCTGACCGACGATCATGAGGGTGGCAAGCACTGGCGCCAGTTCACGGGTGAGGGTGAGTGAAACAAAGGTGCCAAGTAAGCCGGCCGAGCCGAATCGAGCCAGCACGTAGTATCCCTGCAGGCCCAATACCAGCCCTGCAAACAGCGACACGACCGTTATCACCAGGAGACAACGTACGCCTTGCTGATGGATGGCCCGGGCGACACCTTTTCCTAACTGGCGCGCATGGCCAATCGCGGTGAAAGCCCGCAGCACGAAATCAGCAAAATCACCGAGTCCGGCAACGATGGCCAGGCTTCTCCGGCCAACCGTTCGCAGGAAATGGGTCATCACGGCGTCTTAATTCGCTTTATGAAGGGCGAATGGCAAGTGGGAGCGTTTGGCGTTCGGCGTTCGGCGTTCGGCGTATCGGCGTATCGGCGTATCGGCGTAAACGCCCGCGTTGGGCGCTGCAAACGGATAGGACCTATAGGACTGATGGGACTAATAGGATGCACATATAGGTCCCATAGGTCCTATAAGTCCCATTCGGTCGCGGCGCGGATTCGCGGCATCCTGTGCCATCGTCCGGCTACGCCCACAGTTGCTCACGCCGAACGCCAAACGCCCGCGCCGTTACACCGACACCCCCATATGCCCGCCTGCCGATGCGCTCTCCCGAAGCCCTTTGTTGACCATCGTGAACGGGCTAGGTCCGGACACAAGCCCGCGGCGTTGCTGCCTTACATTGTGAGCATCAGCTAACGCAAGATCGAAGCGGGATAGAATGGTGCTCAGCACCAATTTCATTTCGAATTGGGCGAATGCCATACCGATGCAACGGCGAACGCCGCCGCCAAATGGCAAGAATTCATAGGGCGAATAATGCTGGTCGAGAAATCGATCCGGATTGAATTCTTCGGGGTCAGGAAAGGCTTCTTTTCGGCGATGAGCTAAATAAATGCAGCCGGCTACCAAGGTGCCTGGATCGAGCGTCACTCCGGCTAAATTAACGCGTGACCTGGTAACGCGCGGAAAGGTTAGCAGGGCAACCGGGTAGATGCGCAGGGTCTCAGAGCAAACCGCGTTAAGGTAAGGCAGCTTGAGAAGAGCATTGGGATCGAAGTTGCGATCCAGCGCGTCGAGTTCCTGCAACAAGCGCAGACGTATTTTGGGCAACCGATGAATCCAATACAATGCCCAGGTTAACGCGGTAGCGGTGGTTTCGTGGCCAGCGATTAAAAGGGTCATCAATTCATCGCGCAGCTCGACATCCGATAATGCTTCACCTGCTTCATCGCGGGCAGACATCAGCAGCGTCAGAATATCGTCGCGTTCAGGATTGGGGTTGAGACCGCCCTCACTTCCGCCATGGGTGGCTACGCCTTCGGCCTCGCAAGCGAGGCGCGCTCCACGCCGGTCGGCGATTTCGGCATAAATCAATTGATCAATTTGTTGCCGGTTACGGATGAATCGCCCCCAAGGACTATGCGGCCCAAGATCTCGCCGTAGACTCGGCACAAATAAAATACTCGCGCTCAATGGACTGCTGACGCGACCCAACAAGGTTCCCAGACGTTGTTCGAGTTGTTGATATCGAGGTCCATCGGTTATTCCGAACACCGCCCGCAGGATGATCCGCAGCGAGATCGTTTGCATCGGGCGCCGGGCCGGGAAAGCGTGACCCGGCTCGTGCTCGCGCATCACTTGTTCAGCGGTGTCGCAGATGAGGTCTCCGTAAGATCGCATCCGTTCCCCGTGAAACGGCGGCATCAATAAACGGCGTGCCCGCCGGTGGTCTTCACCGCTCAATCCGAATACCGATAGCTTTCCGGTGATCAACTCGAGAGCAATATTCAACCCTCCAGGAGCGTCGAACAGCTTGCCGTCATCATTCGTCAAAATCAGCTGCATTGCTTCCGGATCGCTGAACAACACCAGGGGCCCGAATTTTGGGTTCAGCCGAAAGGTGAAAGTGTCTCCATACCGCCGATGACAGCTCCGCATAAACGAAAAAGGTGTCGTCACCCATTGGAGCATCTGCAGGGCGCTCGGAGTTTTTGGTCCCTCAGGAAGTGCCATGAGTGGCTATTTACTGAGGAGTTCAAGGAGTTCAAGGCCTGCCGCGACGTAGGCTTGGCGAAGTCGGGGACTTCAAGGCCGGTATGAGGCGCGAAGCGCTGGGAGGGATCGCGTCCTCGCGATCCGCTCTATTAACGAAGCCGAGGATGTTTCCTCATCGTGGATGAAAATAGCGCTTTGGCCGGTGGCATGTCCTCGCGGCGCGCGGGGACGCGCGCCCTCCCCGATGTTACACGCTGGGGCTCCGCGGGAGGGTTGGAGATGCTTTCAGGGGCTTCGCCCACTTCGATCAACCCAGGGGCTCAAGCCATGGGCTATGGTCTATAGCCGCCTCGCGGCAGCTAGTCGCTCGGGTCGAAACGAATCGTGAGCAGTACCCATGAATCCAAATCGAAATAAGATTCGACCTGGTCTGGCGGCCATTTCGCATTCGGTTTGAAGACCAACATGAAGCCGCCCGTGCCAGAATCGAGTGTCGCGCATTCAGCGCCGACACGCCGACACGCCCCTCCTAGCTCCTAGATTCTAGCTCCTAGCTCCTGTTTTATTGAGCCAACGCACTATCATCCAAGTACCATTTGGTACCTTGCATGGGACCAAAGGTCTCCATTTTCACCTTCAACTGATGTCTGGCTGTGTTGTAGCTGAGGATCTTGACCTTGAGAGGCTTGTCGAATTGGAATGCATTTCGCTTCTTTAGCTCTTTTTGCTGGTATTCTGCCTGCGCGTCTGGTTTGCCGCTTGCCTTGAGCTGTTGCCATTTACTCAGTTTGGCGTCGTCCTGAAACCAAATGGAGTTAGGGGGCACTTGCACCGTGGCGCCCTTTTGGATTCCTTGAGCAAAGGAAGCGACGGCCAGAGCGAAGAACAGAGTGAGTATGCTGAGCGATGATTTCATGCGGGGCACCGTAATCGATCAATGGCGCCCGTGGCGATGCTAAAGGAGGAGCTAGGAGCTAGAATCTAGGAGCTAGGAGAGGCGGGTTCACATGGGTCCCATTCGGTCGCAGCGTCCAACGCGCCCGAGCACTGGACACGCTCGTAGGCCGAATCGTTCGCCCCCTCCTAGCTCCTAGATTCTAGCTCCTAGCTCCTCCTCTATTTTTCCACAAACATCAGATCCGAGATCATCGTGTGCTTAACGTAGGTATCCATATAGGTGTTGTGCAGCATCCTGATCTTCTGGCCGTGCGCCAAGAGCTTGTAAGCGGCGCCGCTATCAATGGCTTTATAATTCTGATAAAATTTTGTCTTGGGATAAACGATCACCGTGATCTGATTTCCGTTATCGAGCTCCAAAATTATACTGAACCACCCCGTGTTTCCCGGTTTAACGGATTCAATCATTCCATCCAGCTCGACGTTTTGCCCTTGCTGATTCCGATTCTGGGCCGCGTTGCGCCGGATAATGTCAGCGGGATCGCTTAGATCGGTCGCACGGAGATTGGGGAGACAACATTCAATTGAAATCAATAAGATTGATAGGCCTATCAAGCCGATAGTTTTGATCTGTTTCATGGGCCGGTTCGGGTGGTGTTCAAGATAATCTCCCGGATCAAGAACAAATCGTTACCGATACCGGTCACTAATCAGCCTTCGTCTTGGCTCAGGTACTCTCGTTTGAGATCAGCGGCATCAAAAGAGGGAATAAGAAAATCGGAATTCTTATTGGCCTTGGTGCGAGGCCGCTAATTACAATTGGGAACTAGTTCGATTGCAAGTGCAAAGGGATGGTTCACGTCCACGCGCATGGCGTGCAAGAAAAGCGCGATGTGGGCGGGCATCACTCCGCGTGGCCGGATTCGACGACAGCGACTCGACTGAGCTCGCCGAAGTCCTGTCCGCCGTAGCCCAGGCTCTATGTTGCCAACCGCTCGAGGTCGGCCTCGCAAGCGAGGCGCGCTCCACAACCAGGACGTTGGCGAAGGCGGAAGGACGAGAACGAAGCGCCTTGTGAGCTCCGCTCTAGTTTCTCAACTAATCGCGATGGGGTGAACCCATGAACCAGTCGCGCCGGCCAGGCGTAACGGCGTGATAATCAATAGAAATTCGTACACGCGTTCCTTAGCCAGGTCCTCAAGATACAAATTCTCCACATGGGTAATTCCATTGTGCACGAGAAAATAGCGGTGCACGGAATGATCCAAGGGCGGAACGGCCTCTACCGACATGTTATCGGCGCCAACCAGATTCATTCCGAGGCGATGCAATGTCTTGGCGGCTTCCAGGTTTAACCCGGCAATTGCATCTCGAGAAACTAAATTGCCAGTGATCAGATGTTGAGAAAACCCGGTTCGGATCAGAACGGCGGTTTGCGGGCGAATCTCCGTTTTCTGTTCTTTCAGGGTCGCTTCAATGTCCTCAGCGGTAATCTGATAATTATCTGGTAAAATCGACGTACGACGGTTACCAGCAACATCGAGCAGGACACCTCGCTGAACGATCGGAGGCATTTCTGCGATGCTGAGATGTTGTTGGCCGTTCATATCCACCATCTCGGCAGCCCTCACCGTCTTACCGGCCCCGGCGTACAATCTTATTTCGCCCGCGGGATCCGGGTCACCGTTTTGATCTTGGGCTTCACCGATATGGCAAAGCGCGTCGATATGCGTGCCGGTGTGGCAAGACATGGTTATCGCTTCGGCAGCAGCGGAGGCCGGAGCTAAAACCTTGATATCACCGTGGCGAAATCGAGTATTGAGTGTGTAAGGCGCCATTGGACCCGGCACGGGAATTCCTTCCCGATAAATAACGGCCAGGCTGTGAACGGTTCCGGTCTTGATCAGGCTTAGTAAGTCTGGTGTTAAACGGGGAACGGGTAACGCTCCGTATGGAGCCAGTTTGCCGGCGCGAATTTCGGTTGAAGAATCTGACATAGGCGGGGGATTTCAGGGTGAGAGGTGATTGGTGAGAGGTGACTGGTGATCGGACTTAAGAGGTGCAAAGCACTTTAAAAGGTACGGCAATTCGGCACAGGCGCGCACTACCCAGTACTCCATCACTCCGCGCTGCGGGGTTCGAGGACAGCTTGTCTGCCGTAGCCCACGCTCTACGTTGCCGACCGCTCGAAGTCGGCCTCGCAAGCGAGGCGCGCTCCACAACCAGGACGTTGGCGAAGGCGGAAGGACGACGACGAGGACGAGAACGAAGCCCCTTGTGAGCGCCGGGCTTCCATTTGACAATCCGCATTTTGAAGGTTACGGCTGCCGATTCTTTCGCTAGTGAGAGGCTACCTGTTGTTCTTCTTGATGTTGTTGGTTGCGGCGGACATCAAAGCGCGTCCTGCCGTTGTGGTGATTGATCCGGGACACGGCGGATTCGATCGAGGTGGTATGCCTGGTCAGTTTCTCCCGGAAAAGCCCTACACTCTTGATGTCGCCATACGATTGGCGCGGATACTCAGAGCGGACGGGGGAATCAAAGTCGTTCTTACCCGGAACGCTGACTATTATGTTTCCTTGCCCGAGCGAACCAGCATCGCGAATGCCTACGCCGGTTACAACGCCGTCTTCGTGTCGATCCATTTCAATGGTGCCTGGCGTAAAGGCGCGTATGGAATCGAGACCTATTATTATAACTCACGGGCGTATCGGCTGGCGGCGTTAATCCATCCCCGCGTGATTCAGGCGCTGGGCAGCATTGATCGCCGGATCCGGCGCCGCGGTTATTTTGTTCTACGTCGGAACCGATTGCCGGCCGTGTTGGTCGAATGTGGTTTTCTAACTAATCCGGCAGAAGCAGCCCGCATCGTGACGCCCGCCGCCCGTGAAAATATTGCCAGCGCAATCGCCGCCGGGATCGAGAGGTACTGACGGTGTTCGAGCTGCGAGTCACTTGGAGGAAATACGCGGCAGCCGAAAAGGAAAGCTTCATCAATTTAGGCCTTCAAAGTCTCCGCTGGGTCCGATAAGGTTCGTAGCTCGTTGCCCCAAACTGACATCCTGGTTATCGGCGCCGGCCCTTCCGGTCTGTTCGTGGCCAGCGAACTCGCCCGCCACGGCATAGAGGTGCGGCTGGTCGAGAAGGACGTGCAACGGCACAGACAGGCTCGCGCCACAGCGATCCAACCTGGCACCCTTGAGATCTTGGATTCCGTCGATCTGCTTTCGCCGTTCCTTGAGGCGGCCGAGCACGTCCGGTGCACTCGCTTGTACAGGACGGACCTGTCCGAGATTGACAACGCGACCTTCGAGGGCATCGACTGCCGCTGTGGATTTCTGTGCAGCCTCCCTCAGTACGAGACCGAGCGAATCCTGGAGGCCCACCTCAAGTCGCTCGGCGGCACGGTCGAGCGCGGGGTCACGGTGACAAAGTTGGACTTGGACGGCGACGGCGTCTTGGCCGAGCTCGTGCACGGGGAGGGCGCCATCGAGACGGTCCACGCCGGTGTCGTCATCGGAGCGGGCGGGGCGCACAGCGTCACTCGCGACTCGATGGATCTATCGCTTGAGGGCGGTACCTATCAGGGCCATTTCCTCGTCGCCGACATCGCTATGCAGACATCCTTGCCACGCGACGAGACCAGTTTCTTCTTCGGTCCAGCTGGCTTGCTGCTGCTTGCGCCGCTTCCGGGCGGGCGGTGGCTTAGTTTTCAAGATTTGGAAGAGGCGGTCGAGACTGTATCCGCTGAGGAGGTTGTCGCCCGGATCGAGCGACGACTCGGCGGGAGGTGGCGACCTGCGGACGTCGCCTGGTTCTCGCCGTTTCGGATGCATCGGCGGATCGTATCGCGCCTGACAGACGGCAGGCGTTTTCTAATCGGCGACGCGGCGCACCTCTCGAGTCCATTTGGTGGCGAAGGACTCAATTCGGGACTGCATGACGGCTACGACCTGGCCTGGAAGCTTGCGCTGGTCTTGCGCGGCCACGCGCGCCGGTGGTTGCTAGACGACTACGCGCTGGAGCGGAGGATCGCGGACCGCCACGTCCTGGAGGTTTCGGACGAGGTCCACCGCGCAGTCGTGGGCATCGCGGACGCCGTCCGGCAGGGCCGTGAAGTGCCCGCCGAAAAGGTCGACCCGGTCGCGGCGGCGCTGCAGCGCAACGCGCGCGCCATGATCGACGTCGACTACACTGGGAGCCCGCTCGTTATCGATTACGTGCCAGATGGAACCGGCGTGGCGGAACCGCATCCCGGGCAGCGTTATCCGGACTGGACGCGTTTCGGCGGGACTTCCCACCGCGTGCTTGTTTTTGGGCCCGTCACGGACGCCGAGCGGCTTGCACGGCTGGGCCGCCGGTGGGACAAACGCGTGGAGATCTCGCACAATCCCGATGTCAATCCCGTCCGCGCTGGCGTTGGAACGGGCGGCGTGGTCCTGATCCGTCCCGACGGCCACATTGGCTTCCGGTTCCCCTCCGTCGACGCGGAAGCGATCGCCGCACTCGATCGCCATCTCGCCTCGTATCTGATTCCGGACCCTTCCATCGGTCCGGTTTAGGGCAAGAAGGACGCCGCCGAGAATTAGACCGAACGCCGAGAAGGCGCATTCCAGCCCCAAAAGTTTGACATTTGTACATCACGGCCCCGAAAGCTTGACATTTGTACATCATAGATGTACAAACTCCATAACCTTACGTCGCCCATGCTACGGATCGATTTAGCATCCCGGGTTTCGGTTTATGAGCAGATCGCCAACGGTCTCAGGGCAGAGCTGGTGGCGGGAACATTCAGTCCCGGCGAGAAGCTCCCAACAGTCCGGACCCTGGCCATCAATCTGGGGGTTCATCACAACACGGTAGCGGAAGCGTATCGCCAGCTGGCGAACGAAGGTTGGTTGGAATTGAAACGGCACCACGGGGCAATCGTCCGTGAACGTGATCAGCCTGCAGCCGGACCCGATACGATGGAGCGGTTTACGCGGCCGTTACGAGAGCTGATTGCGAAGGGGTTGGCGGATGGACTGTCACCGAGTTCGCTTGCCAGAGAGATGATCGACACCGCTCGTCGGCTGGAAGGAGAAACATCATTATGAACCACCAATTGCTCGGCATTAATCTTATCGTTGCTGCCACGATGGGCGGTATCGCCATTCTGCATCTTGTCATTCTTTGGTTCATGCCGCGCCTAACCCGGCCTGATCTTTACTTTGCGGTTACGGTTCCCTCTGGATTTCGGGATGCACCCTCGGGCAAATCCATTCTCCGGCGCTACCGGACTCAGCTGTTCCTTATTTCCTTGCTTGCCCTCTTGATATTCGCTGCCGGTGTTGCCTGGGTTGGTGTCCGCTTTGTTAGCCTGGGTCTCGTTATTCAGGTCTTCGCCGGATTCACCGCCTTTTACCTGGCGAGGAAACGCACCTTGCCGTACGCGGTGTCGCCCACCGCGGTCCGCGAGACGGAGCTACGAGAGCATGAGCGGGTTATTCCTGGCGGCTGGATCGCAGCCCTGGGACCGTTCGTTCTGTTGGCTATCTGCGCCGCCTATCTTTGGTTTCATGGGGCAGAACCGCAGTCAAAACCCGGTTCAACGGTATATCTGCTCGCCATGTCCGGGGTCCTAGTTGTACTGAACCTGTTTCTTTACGGCTTAGCTCGTTGGGTACGACCGCTGTATGCCGGTGGAGCTGAGCATGCTCGCGAATTGAAGTTTCGCCGGACGGTTTCAGTCATTGTCCTCGCAGCGGAATACTACATCGTCTTACAGGCTTCATGGGTTCTGTTCATTCCGCGTCATCAGCCTCTGATGGCAGTTGCCACGGTACCGTTAGCGTTAATTTTTGCTCTCATTGTGGTGGTGGTACTTGCGCGTCTAGGTCAAGGCGGCAGCCGCGCACTCGCGGCAGGCCAGAACTCGCTCGGCTCTGCGGTGCCGGTCGGAGACCGAACGCCGGATCATTACTGGAAGCTGGGTGTCTTTTACTTCAATCCAGACGATTCAGCCATTTTCGTCGAGAAACGGTTCGGTCTCGGATACAGCATGAACTTTGCCCGGCCAATGTCCTGGATCATCGTGGCATTGTTGTTGATGGCGCCGTTGATCCCGATTTTGGCACATGTTACCGGGTTTTTGCCGAAGGTTCGGGGATAGCGCTTCGCGCATAGCCGAGCGAAGCGCATGACAGATTACAAATGACAGATGACAGATCGGATCTGGGCGAGGCAGGGCGAGCAATCGTTCTCGGGGCGCCGAACGCCGAACGCCGAACGCCGAACGCCGAACGCCGAACGCCAAACGCCAAACGCCAAACGCCAAACGCCAAACGCCAAACGCCCCATCCATCTGCGTAAATCTGCGTTCATCTCACCCCGGAGAATTTCGGGGCTGCGGTTGGTATTTTCTTCGCGTCGATTCGCGTCCATTCGCGGTTGGCCTAGAATTTGTTGATTTTTGGCCAGGTCGGGGAACCTATTGTGGGCTAAGGCAGATTCTTGAGCATGACGTTTTACAGCATTTTGTTTCCTGGAGCAGAAGATCCCCAGGCTAGAGAGAGCGCTGAAGCACCCGAGTTCTTCAAAGACATGAACCTGATCCAAGTGATCGATGCGATCACAGTGGGGAAGGATCTCTATAATCTGAAGCCTCTGTTTTACACCTACATGCCCGATATCGATGTCATCGCGTATCGGCACGAAGTGCTTCACGATCTCGAGGACGAGGTGCTGCTCAAGAACCTCAAATCCTTCGCGCAGGAGATGATTAGAATGCGCGACTATCTTGCGCAGGCGAGCAAAGTCACTGATGACCGGCAGAAACAACGCTGGTTTTTGGACGCGGTGGGAATTTTTTGCGCCGGCATCGACCAGCTTGCCCGCGACCTCAGTTTAGCCAAACTCAAGTCGACCGCGTTAGCGGCATTCCGCGATTATTTGTCGGCCTACGTTGCGTCCAATTCGTTCAAGACGCTCGATACGGAAACCCGCAAATTGCAAACGGATTTGGACTCGATCCGGTATTCCACGCTCATCCTGGGTTCCGGGACGTTCAAAGTGACGAAGTATAGAGAGGGCCTGGATTACAGCGCCGAAGTCGAACGGACCTTTAAGAAATTCGAAGAAGGAGCCGCCAAAGAATACAAATATCACTTCCCGAGCTTACCCCATCTGAACGTGGTCGAGGCCAAAGTGCTCGAGTTCGTCACCCAGCTCTATCCGGAGATCTTTGAAAATCTAGCCAGTTATTGTTCCCGATACGCGAATTATGAGGAGAAACCGATTCAGATTTTTGAGCGCGAGATCCAGTTCTACATCTCCTATCTCGACTATATCGAAACATTAAGGCAGGCCGGCTTGAAATTTTGTTATCCTGAAATCACCACTGATTCCAAAGAGATCCGCAGCGACGGCGGATTCGATATAGCGTTGGCTTCCAGGCTGGTAGCGGAAGGGCATACGGTGGTTAGCAACGATTTTCATTTCAAAGATCCAGAGCGCATTTTCTTGGTGACGGGTCCGAACCAGGGTGGAAAAACCACCTTCTCCCGTGAATTCGGTCAGCTGCATTATTTAGCTGGTATCGGTTGCGTCGTGCCGGGACGAGCAGCCCGAGTGCACTTGTTCGACTACATCATGACTCACTATGAACGGGACGAGTACATGACCAATCTGCAGGGCAAGCTCCAGGACGATGTGATCCGCATTCATGAAATTTTGGAACGAGCGACGCCGAACAGCATCATCATTCTGAACGAGATATTTAGTTCGACTGCGCTGCAGGATGCATTGTTTCTGAGCAAACGGGTGATGGAAAAGATCCGCGAGCTGGACGCGCTGTGTGTTTGGGTAACTTTTGTGGACGAATTAGCGTCATACTCCGAAAAGGTGGTGAGTATGGTCAGCACAGTGGTTCCGGACAACCCGGCGATACGCACCTATAAAGTGTTCCGCAAACCCGCCGAAGGGGTTGCCTACGCGTTGACGATCGCCGAGAAGTACGGGCTTACCTACGATCGGGTAAAGGATCGCATCAGTTTATGAAGGTTTGTCTTCTGCATCCGGAAAACAATTTTGTGTCGCCGCCCTTACCCTGGAATGAGCGAGCGTTAGCTCAGGACCTGGGACTAGACGCCGTGTTCGGGGTTATGGCGCATCGGGATAAATTCCTTTTCGGGGCGATTCGGGATATCGTGCTGGCGAGTCTCACCACGAATGTCGACACCATTCTCTACCGGCAAAGCGTGCTCCAAGATTGTTTGAAACATCCGACCGTAGTCCGGGACCTTTACGCCATCGCTGTGAAAGGCGTGGAATGTGAAAACAAAGGGTATTGGGCTTTCTTCGGCAAATATCCCACCGGTCTCCTCAACCGCTCACTCGAGCTCATCAACATGTTAGTGGATGTACTGAGGAAACTGAGGCACCTGGCGGAAAAACAAACAGAGGGGTTCGACTCTGAGGGTTTCCGTAATTTGTTCGCCCGGCTTCGCCGGGAGCTGACAGACGAATATCTGCATGATGTCCAGGTCCATCTCAAAGACCTGAGATTTATCGATGGCACTTTGATTACCGCCAGGTTAGGCGAGGGTAATCGGGGAGCCAATTACGTCCTTCAGAAGTCCCCCGTTAAACGGTCCCGGCTCCAGAGGTTATTCGGCATCGACAAACAGTCTGGATTTACCTTCCGGTTGCATCCTCGGGATCAACGCGGTGCTAAAGCATTAGGCGAATATAACGAAAAAGGGATTACCCAAACCGCGACTGTCCTCGGTCAATCCGCTGATTATATTCTCAGCTTCTTTAGAACGCTGCGGACCGAACTAGCTTTCTATGTAGGTTGTTTGAACCTGCATCAGGCGTTGTCAGAAAAGAAAGAGCCGGTTTGTTTCCCGGTGCCGGTCAACGGGGAGGAGCGCCAACATACATTTACCGAATTATATGATGTCGGACTTGCTCTGACTATCCGGCCGAAGGTAGTGGGAAACGATTTCCAGGCCCAGGGGAAAGAGCTGGTGATTATTACTGGAGCCAATCAGGGAGGTAAATCCACGTTTTTGCGCAGTATTGGTCTAGCGCAACTCATGATGCAATCTGGGATGTTTGTGGGAGCGACGTCATTTACTGCTAACATCTGTCCGAACTTATTAACGCATTACCGGCGGGAAGAGGATGAGACCATGCGGAGCGGTAAATTCGATGAAGAGCTCCAAAGGATGAGTGAGATCGTCGATCATTTGGCGCCTAATTCGCTATTGTTATTCAACGAGTCGTTCGCCGCCACCAATGAACGCGAAGGTTCAGAGATTGCTCGCCAGATCGTCAGCGCGCTAGTGGAGCGGCGGATGAAGATCTTTTTTGTATCTCACCAATATACGTTTACCTCTGGATTCCACGGCCGAGAATGGGACAACGTGACGTTCTTACGAGCGGAAAGAAAAGAGGACGGCACTCGGACCTTTAGGCTGGCCCAGGCAGAACCTCTGCGCACGAGTTACGGTGAAGATCTCTACAATCGAATCTTCGAAGTTAAACCTGCTCCAGAAGGAACGAAGGAAGCGAGCGATTCGGCGTTAGTGAGACGGTGACGGCGAGGCGGCGTGTGGGCGTTTGGGCGTAAGTGGACGGAGTGGACTAAGTAGACCCAGTGGACACGGCCGACCCCAGGGGCGCCGCAGGTAAGAACCTCCACTACGTCTACTCAGTCCACTAGGTCCACTTCGTCCACTTTCGCCGATACGCCGGAACGCCCATACGCCGAATCGGACCGCCGTCGGGCGGTTCCGAGCCGCATGAATAAAAGACCCTTGCGCTCCGTCTCTAGCTCGGCAACGGTTTGAGCCGAAGCTCAGGACTGCGTCTGCGGTCTCTGAGCTTTGCTTTAACTAATAGGACATAAGTACATGAACAGGACTGTTAAAACCAAAACCCTCATTGTGTCGGCCGTCGTCGCGTTTCTTGGACAGACCGCGATCTCGTTAGCCGGACCAACAGAAACCAGCTCGAAAGAAGTGCTTCCACCGGCTGCTCCGCCTCCGACCTCGTTCTTCAGAGCTAACGAGTTAGATTTCGGGGTGTTTGCAAGCTATGACAAAGGAGTGGCCGATTTTGCCAATCAAGGGATCGGTGAACACGCCTGGGGTGGCGGTCTCGATGTCGCCTATTTCCCCTGGTTATATGCGGGATTCAGGTTCCAAGGGTCAGCTATTAATATCAGCCGCGCAGATCAAACCGCTGGCATCGTCGATTATGATGCGGTTCTGCGATATCCGCTAGACTTAGTGGTGCCCAACTTTCACCTGGCGCCATATGCATTCGGTGGGGTAGGCGGGTTACTTGGTGGTTTGGATGGAAATAATCGGTCTGGTGACCAACGAACCGATAGTAAGGTTCTCGGCAATTTTGGTGGCGGTCTCGAGTACCGTTTCACACCGCATGTCGGGATCTTTTCTGAAGCCGCTTACAACCTTATTGACGGCCCGCATAACAACGCGGTGCAGGTTAACTGGGGAGCACGCTTCGCGTTCTAACCGGCGAGAAAGCTAACAGACAGGTAGCTGCAGGGGGAGCCGCGAGCTGGGCTCTCCCTGGCAGTAAGGAGCTAGGAGCTAGGAGCTAGGAGAGGCGCCACGCCTCAATATTTGAATAGCCGCAAAACCTGTCGCGCCGAAGGCTTGGCGAAGGCGGAAAGGCGCAAAAGGCACAAAAAGAAAGCAAAACTCAACCGCAGCCCCGATATTCTCCGGGGTGAAATTAACGCAGATAAAATCTCAAGAGCAGCGTTTTGATTTTACGACTCTTTATCTGCGTCTCTCTGTGTTCATCTGCGGTTAAGCCTTTTTGTGCTTCGGTGGCTTTGTGTGAGGTTTTCTTTGCGTTCCTTGCGTTCTTTCGCGGCTAATTATTTGTCCCCCCTTTTGCGGCTTTTGCGGCTTTTCGCGGCTATTTATTTCGTCGGATCTTCGTGGGTCTGGAAAGATTATAGGCTGGCCATAGACATACGAACGCCTTCCGCATACGACGTTTTGTTCAACGGGCCTAAGAGATTGGTAAGCGCGCCATCGTCTAAGAACAGCGGTTGAGTGAATAGATAGTGCATCTCAGCGACCTCTCTTAGAAGTGGATTGAACAAGCCTACGAGTTGCAACATGCGTTTCCCTGCGACGAACTTCCGCAGTGATCTTCCGGTAATGGATTCAACCAACTTTACCATTTCAGCTAAAGTGATTTTACCGGCGCCCGCCAGATTCCAGGTGTGACCATAAGCTCGGTCTTCGTGGATCAAACGGAACAGGAGTCGGGCGGCATCCGGGATATAAACGTATTCGTGTGGCCTATTAAGCGGTCCGATCAACTGCGCTGTTTTGCCGCTAGTTGCAGCCTGAAACAGGCTGGAAAGGTAACTCCTTTCGACCTTGGGACCGTAAAAATCAGGTAAGCGCAGAATCGTGCCGCGGATTCGTCCCGCCGCATCAGCGGTGAGCAGAATATCTTCTTGTTCCTTACGCATTCGGCCTTTGAAGGTCTGCGGGTTCCGGGGATGATCCTCCCGGACTAGAGTTGTTTGAGCAAGTCCGAAGGGGTAGACCGTCCCGACCAGAGTACAACGCTCGACTCCCTTTTCGATCGCTGCGGTCAACACTTGTTCGAACAAAATCGGATGTAACCGGAACTCGGTATAGGGCACTCCGACCAGATAAACGAGGGTTTGGATTCCCTCTAGGGCAGCACTGACCGTTTCGGGTTTTGCCGGGTCCCAGACGGCGAGATCGGCGTGTGGGCGAGCTGCGAATGCAGATCGGAGCTGGGTCAGGGAACGACCAACGACCCGAAAAGGTTGAGAACCGAAGAGAGGGGCTAACGCTTGTCCGAGGGTACCGGACCCGCCGAACAAGGCAATGGTGGGATAATTATGAGTTGCAGACATAAACAAGTAGATATGAACAATGATCAATAAATGAACTATGTTTACTAAACGACGTTCAGTTTGCATTGGATTTTGGGCCCGTCAACCCTATTTTAGAGTCCAGTGTCGACCATCGCTCGCGCCCGACGTAAACAAGTCCTTCGCCAGAAAATCTTAGATGTATCCCGCGAAATCCTGCTCTCCCAGGGGTTCGCAGCGCTCACCATGCGACGGGTGGCTGAAGCGATCGATTATTCTCCCGCGGCGATCTATCTGCATTTCGAAAGCCGGGAACAGATCGCGCAAGAACTTTGTTTTGCCGGGCTTAAACGGCTTTATGAGCGGCTCCAGAGTGTCGCTGCGAAAGATCCGGCAACCCAGCTGTCTGGTTATGCTCGGGCTTATCTTGAGTATGCCCAAAGCGACCCGGAAACCTACCGACTTATTTTTATGGCGGACTCGCAGCTCAGCAAAGCGGTTTTCACTCATCGCGAGGCCGACAAAGCCGGAGCCGGAGAAGCGGCCCTTGGGCTGATTTTGACCGCATTTACCGAGCTTCAAATCGGTTCAAAAAAGCTGCAGCCGAAACCCATGGAGCTCGCTGAGCTCTTTTGGTCCGGCCTGCATGGATTAGCCAGCCTGCGGATCGCGTGTTCCCGTGCGTTGACGAGCGATGAATTCCGGTTGGCCCAGATGTTAACGGCGACGATAACGGGGAAGACAGGAGCTAGGAGCTAGGAGAGGCGCCAAGCCGGCAATATTGATTAGCCGCGAAGCGGGGAGGGCGCGCGTCCCCGCGCGCCGCGAGGGCGCGCCACCCCGAGAGTGTATTTTCGTCCGCGATCACAACACCACCTCGGCTTCGGTAACCACGGACCGCGAGGACGCGGTCCCTCCCGGCGATGGGCCTGCACTCAACCCAAGAACGACCCTTCCGGGAGTGGCGTTGTGTCGTTATTTGTGCGTTCTATGCCCTCTTTTGCGGCTATTCCTAGGCCGGGGCATTCGCAGTCGCTTCGATCACGACCATGGGCGGACGGATCGGTTTGACCTTGGAGAAGCGGAAACCCGCCATCTCGATCAATCCGCGGTACTCGTCCAGTGTCCGCTCGCGCCCGGTTAACATCACCATCATGTTTAGATCCATCAATGGTCCGAAAGGCGGTTCGCCCATTTCGCCGAGCAACATCTCGATTATCGCGACTCTGCCACCGGGTCTGATTGATTCCCGGCATCGCTTCAGGATCGATACGGCTTCTTTGTCACTCCAATCATGGAGAACGTGTTTGAGCAGATAGAGATCTGCGGCCGGCACGAATTCGAAAAAGTTTGCCGGGAAAGCGGTGCTCCGGTTGCTAAACCCTAACTCGCGGGCAGCCGTTTCGGCGCGTCTTACCACCTCGGGTAAGTCGACTACGATACCATGCAGATGCGGGTTTGCTGCCATCAAGCCATGAACCAATGTGCCGCTGGCGCCTCCGATATCAGCAACCAATGCTACGTCCGAGGTGTCGATAGCGCCGACTACATCTTCAACAAGACCGGAAGTAAATCCGTGCATCGCTCGAGTGAAGGCTGCGCCTTCTTCCGGTTGTTCCTTATAATAATCCCAGATGCTGCCTCCGAGAGTTGAAAGTGTCTGCGGCGCATTTGTGCGTAACGCAGTCGCCAATTTACCCCAAGGTTGCCAATGCCCTGACGAAGTCCAAGCGACGGCGAGACTATGCAATGAACCGGCGACATCGCTCTGCAGAGTGCCGAGCAACCGGGTCGCCGTAAACCTGGTTCCATCGTAAGTGACAAGGCCAAGCGACCCACAGGCACGGAGCAACCGGAAAGTCGCTTCTGGATCGATCCCTTCCCAGCCCGCAATCTCATCTGCAGTCGCTGATCCTTTAGCCAGATGATCTGCGATGGAGTAAGTAGCGATGGCGCCGGCAATCTGGGTCGTTAAGAAACCGGTAAGCATGCCCATCATCTGACCAAAATCTTCTCCTGTTGGTGATAACCTCGTCGTCATAGCTGCATGTTTTAGCCCAGGAGTAACGCCTTCGATTCGATTATGTCCGGGCTGCCGTAAACGAAGTCTGGATTTTGCGGGTGGGTATCATTCTCGTTCTCGTTCTCGTCCTCGTCGTCGTCCTCGAAACTGGGTTTGGCTGATGCAACGTGCGATCGCCCAGCGCCTGGAGGGGAGCCGCTTTGGCGTGTATTAGGTGACCTCGCGATATTTGCTTTAGCGCTCCGGTCGGCCAAAGAATATCGCAACAGGCGGCTCCCGCGAATGACCCAACGGTTCGCAGCTCTACGGTCGGCGGCTGAACGAATCGAAACTCACACGTGAATGCATCACGCTGGGTTACTCCCGGGAGCCGCTTGTTTTCACACGCAATGGCCGGACTACCTTTGGGAGGAAATGTGCTAGGGCGGCGATATGCGCACCAAAGCGGCTCCCCTCCAAGCGCTGGGCGATGGCACGCTGTATCGACCCGCGAACCTTTCGACGACGACTACGATCGAGCCGCGACACGTCTCTACTAGCTCCTAGATTCTAGCTCCTGGGTGCTTTTCTCTTTGGGCTATTCCCAACTCCCTCCTTTGAGACATTGACGCAGTCCAAGCTTCAACGGACGGTTGGTTCCATGGATCATTCGAAGACGGCAGAGGGGAGAATAGAAACCGGACTTTTCACACCCTTAACCATTCGCGGGGTGAATTTTCGTAACCGGATCGCGGTTTCTCCGATGTGCGAGTACTCGTGCCAGGATGGTTTCGCGAACGACTGGCATCTGGTTCACTTGGGAAGTCGGGCGGTTGGCGGGGCGGCGTTAGTGCTCACAGAGGCTGCCGCTGTGGAAGCACGTGGCCGGATCTCACCCGCTGATCTGGGGATCTGGAAGGATGAACATATCGAGAAACTGTCGCAGATCACCTCGTTTATTAAAGAGCAAGGTGTTCTACCCGGAATGCAGATCGCCCACGCGGGTAGGAAAGCGAGTTGCCGGGTTCCATGGGAAGGCGGCTCCGCCATTCCGGCGGGGGAAGGTGGCTGGCAAACGGTCGCCCCTAGCGCTGTGCCGTTCCGTAACACTGATCCTGCCCCTAATGAATTAAGCCTCCCTGAAATCGTAAGAATCGTGGAAGCCTTTGGTGCAGCTGCTCGTCGGGCGTTAGCTGCCGGGTTCCAGGTGATTGAGATCCATGCTGCACATGGCTATCTACTGCACGAATTTTATTCGCCGCTGTCTAATCGGCGTACCGACGAGTATGGCGGTTCGTTCGAAAACCGGATCAGGCTCACCCTTGAAGTGGCAAAGACGGTCCGCTCAATTTTATCGGGTCACAATCCATTGTTTGTCCGGATCTCATCTACAGACTGGATGGAGAACGGTTGGACACTGGACGAGTCAGTTAAACTAGCTGAACGCCTGCGGGACGTTGGAGTCGATCTAATCGATTGTTCTTCTGGCGGAGTGGTTCCCAATGCGAAAATCAGTGTTGGCCCTGCTTATCAAGCGCCGTTCGCTGAACGGATCCGAAAGGAAGCCGATATTTTAACTGGAGCTGTTGGCATGATCACGGATCCCGACCAAGCAAACCGGATCGTTCGATCCGGACAAGCCGATCTCGTGTTGTTAGCTCGCCAAATGCTTCGAGATCCTTACTGGCCATTGCACGCAGCACAAGCTCTTAAGGGCCCGCTCGAGCCGCCTGTGCAATATTTGCGGGCGTTCCCGGAACAGGAGTGAGAGGCGGCGCTTCGCGAATAGCCGATAGCCGAGCGAAGCGCATAACAGATGACAAATGACAAATGACAGATTCGACCTGTGCGTGGCAGACGGCAATTGGGGCGCCGCATACCGATCCGAGTTGCCATCGGCTATCGGCTATTGGCTATTGGTCATGCGCGAAGCGCTAGTCGCGGACGCCGAGAACGGCGTCTTGCACTTGGTCGATTAGTGCGCCGTTCATCGGGATCGAAATATCGCTGAGCAGGAACAAAGCGAGGTGGGCGACATCTTGCGGCTTGATAAGCCGGCCCCATGACATGCGGGCCTCGGCTTCCTCCAACCATGCTTCGCCTCTTCCCAGTTTCACCGCTTGCATCTCCCGTTCTCCGTCAGTGTCCGCCCAACCGAGGTTAATCCCGAATATGCGGATCCGATCCTTTCTATGGGCAAAAGCAGCGTTCTTGGTGAGAAGCGAGAGCGCGGCCTTAGTAGCGCCATAGATCGCGAGATTAACCGATGCTCCGTGGGCTTGGAACGATAAGACATTGACAATCGAGCCGGGTGCTTTGCGTTCCTGCAGATGGCGGATCACAGCCTGCATCAGAAACATCGGGGCACGCGTGTTTACGGCAAACAGAAGATCAAAGAAGGCCGGATCCACCGTGGCCACCGACCCGCGGTCGCTGAGCCCGGCCGCATTAACCAACCCATCTAGCCGGCCAAACTGTTCGACGGCTGACGCTACAATCTTGCCAGGAGCGTCATGCTCCACCAGGTCGCCGGGAACAAAAGCGGCTTTCGCCCCTAGTTTCGATATTTCGGCGGCGACCGCATCCACACGCTTGCTTGGGCGATCAGTGAGAACAATTCCGGCCGCACCAGAGCGGGCAGCTTCAATCGCAATTGCTCTGCCCAGGCCTTGCGCAGCGCCAGTTACCAGAAAAATTTTGTTATCAACACGAACTTCCATTTAGGGACCCTTGGAGAGATGGAGCGGTGGAGTGATGGAGTGATGGAGTAACGGAGTAGCGGAGTGTTGCTGTAGTGGCTGTGGTGCTGGCACGTCTACAAGAGGCGAAGCTTGGGTGGAGAACACCATCTGCGTAAATCTGCGTTCATCCGCCTTCGCAAAGCCTACGGCGCGACAGGTTCTGCGGTTGAAAATGTTTTGCATTTTATTCGCGTCCATTCGCGGTTTTTGGTTTGCGCTTTTTGTGCCTTTCCGCCTTCGAAGCGACAGGTTTTGCGGTTAATCCTGGTTTTCGATTTAGGGTGCTGACGCGGTTTCCTGTGGCAACAATACCGCTTTCACGATTTCGCCGGAATGCATGGTTTCAAATGCCGTGTGCCACTCGGCTAATGGGAAGATCCGGCTGAACTCTGGACCGAGGTTCAATTGACCCGAGGCCAACAAACGGATGATTCGTTCCCAGATCGGCCAATTATGCGAAAAGCTGCCCTGCAAGGTCACCGCTTTCTTAACCAATGGATCCAGCGAAAAATTAAATGGTTGATGGCCCCAACCGACTTTACTGATCTGGCCGGCCGGCCGAACAATATCCAGTGCGAGCTTGAGCGTAACGGAAACGCCGGCGGCATCGACCACGACATCGAACCCGTGTCCATCTCGGAGTGACCGGGTCCACGCGACAACATCTTCACCGTCGGCACCGAGAGTCGCGGAAGCGCCAAGCCGCTCTGCAATTTGCAATCGACGTTTATCCGCGGGCGTACCGATCACGACGATCTCACCGGCGCCGGCAAGCTTTGCCATAGTGGCGCACAGAAGTCCGATCGGCCCTGGCCCGATCACTGCGACCGTGTCGCCGGGGAAAATACGGGCATTACCACAGGTAGCATTGTAAGCAACACAACAAGGTTCGGTTAAAGCGGCGAGTTCAAAACCTAACTTGTCGGGAACATGATGCAGGATACGTTCCGGCACCTTTGTGAAGTGGGTCATGGCTCCGTCAACACCAAACCCGTACCCGCGTCGGCCGGGATCCAGATTATACAAGCCGGAGTGAGCAAAGGGAGAGCTCTCATCGATGATCGCCGCGGTTTCACTGACTACGCGATCTCCTTCCTTAAAACCGTGAACGTTCTTACCGGCCTCAACGATCACTCCGCCAAACTCGTGCCCTAAGATCACCGGATAATTGATATTCCCGCCGGTGTGCTTCTCGTAAGCTACGTGAATATCGGTGCCGCAAACCCCGACCGCTTGAACGGCCAGTAGCACCTCGTTTTCACCAATTTGCGGGACCGGAACTTCGCGGAGCTCGACACTGTGAGGTTCAGCTGCGTAGTTAACAACGGCGGGCATTGTGCTATTCATGAGCAATGGGGTTGCATGACATGTGGATCGATTGTGGACGGCATGCAAGGGGCAGGTGAGAAGGAGAGGTGAAAGGTGATTGGTGATTGGTGGCGGTCGAGTCGTGGAGCGATGGTCGTACCCGAAGCGGGCGGAGAAACCCAGCGCCTGGAGGGGAGCCGCTTTGCAGGTCGGCAGCTTTGTCGGGCGGCAGCCACCGAAAGCATTCGGGGTAGACAGGCGGCTCCCGGGAATAGTCCCTGGCGATGCTTTTGCCCGGCGTCTCTGTTTCGATTCCGTTAGTCGAGGCGAGTTCAACAGAGCTGCAAAACGCTGGCACATTCCCGGGAGCCGCCTGCTGCGAACCTGCAAAGCTGCCAACCTACAAAGCGGCTCCCCTCCAGGCGCTGGGTTTCTCCGCCCGCTCGGGCACCGCTCCGTCACGATTCGAAGCTGCAAACGACCCCATTCTGGCTAATCTTGCGCGATGGATCAGAACCCCTCATTGCGAATTGCATTCAGTACTTTGGCGTTCACGGATCGGAACCTGGAGGCGGCGATCTCGCTTGGCAGCTCGCTAGGCTACGCTGGTGTCGAGCTGCGGGTCATTGACGGAAAACTATTTGATTCTTCCTTGTCCGCCGTCGACCGCGCACGCGTTAAGCAGACGGTTGCGGCCGCTCGTTTGCCGATTGTGGCGGTCGGTAGCTCGGTCGTTCTCACCAAAGAAGAACCTGGTCCTGAACTGCGCCGAATGCTCGAGCTCACGAACGAATGGGAATCGCCGTTTATCCGCGTCTATGGCGGTCAGTTATCCGAAGATTCTGCGACTCGCCAAAAGCAGATGGAGTCGGCGGTTAAAGTGTTGGAGGAAGCGATCCCGATCGCCGAACGCCTTGGTGTGGTTATGCTGATCGAGACGCATGATGGCTTTTCCGCTTCTTCGGTGACGGCGGAACTCCTGGCCAAGGTTCCATCAAAATGGGTCGGCGCCATATGGGATAGTCTTCACCCACATCGGATGGGGGAAACACCCACTGAAGTTTACCAGAACATTGGTGCTCGAACTTTTCACGTCCACATTAAGGATGGCCGGCGTTCAGCGGCACACAAAGGCGGTTGGCAACTCGTGCCGTTAGGTGAAGGAGAGGTACCGGTTCCGGAAGTGATCCAATTGCTGGTTGCCGGTGGTTACAAAGGTTTTCTCACGGTCGAGTGGGAAAAATATTGGCACCCTGAGATCGAAGCGGCTGAAGTGGCTCTTCCACATGAGTTGAAGGTGCTGCAGGGCCTTGTGAATAGCCGATAGCCGATAGCCAAGAGGAGAGCCTCGCGCAGAGGACGCGAAGGACGCAACGGATTGTCTATTAACGGGGTTCAACCGGGAGGTTGGCCAGTCGTTTAATACCGTTTTTAAGATGTTCCTCGCCGAGATTGATCAGGTATCCGAGGACTCAATCCAGATTCTTCCTTGTCTTTCGTTGCGTCCTTTGCGTCCTTTGCGCGAGGCTCTGACTTTTCGCAGCTATTCCTTCTTCTCGCTGTCCTTCTTTGCTTTCTCCTCGTAGTTTTGCATTAGTTTTTCCGAGGCTTGACGGGCGGCGGCGCGGAGAAGCATTTCTTGTTCGTCCGGGTTGTTACGAAGGTCTTCGGGTAGGATCGCCGGTAAACTCTTATCGTCACTCTTAATGACTGCTTCGTGTGACCACAGCGTTTTGTCATCCGGTGTAACCAGTTCGGCGTATAGGGTCATCAGCGGGCGCACTTGGCGTGACACTATCTCCGCCATACCGAAGCCGTATTTGCGTACAGCCAGACGAAACCGGTCATCTGTCGTACTGTTGTCCTCCGGGGTAAAACCTTTGCTGCGGATGACATCGGAGAATTCTTCATGAACAAAGACGGCGAGCGGCGTCAGGTTACGGCGTTGGCTGGTCGCGTCATGAACATACTTTTTGACAGCACCTCTGGTCGCCACTGAGGCTGCCAGCCCCATCGAAGCTGCGAGTTCTATCGATTGGGACAAGCCGATGAACGTCATTTTTTCAGGGTACGGAATGGACTGGTCGACCTGAACAGGGCCGGGAGAAAGAGCACTGGCCGAAATTGACTCCAACATCGCGGCACAGATAGCCAAACACAACGCTAAACGATAGGCACAACTCATCTACGAGCGTCACACAAAGCCACGATGACACAAAGATCAAGGTTCGGGTTAATAGCTCCGCCTTCGCCAAGTCTATGGCGCGACTAGCTGCGAAAAGGCACAAAAAGCGCAAAGAAAAAAGCGAAGAAAATCTCACGCAAAGACGCAAAGACGCAAAGGTTAAGAGGGTGATCTATAAACAATGCGCGGCTCTAGTAGGCTGCGCCCTTTTCAACGCCGAATTTCATCTGCGTAAATCCGCGTCCATCTGCGGTTCCACTGTCTTTTGCCTTTGCGTCTTTGCGGCTTTGCGTGAGATTTCGTCTTCGTTTTGCGGGCCTCGATCATGCAGACATTTCTTCAGGACATTCGATTCGGAATCCGCAGGTTCAGAAAAGATCCGGCTTTTATGGTGGTGACGATTGTCACGTTGGCTCTGGGAATCGGTGCAACCAGCGCGATTTTCAGCGTCGTTAACGGGGTGCTGCTCCGGCCGCTTCCGTTTCCCCATTCGGAACGGGTGGTGATGCTGATGGAGCAAACCAAAGCCTTTCCGAGGCTTTCAGTCTCTTACCAGAACTTTGTCGATTGGCGGGCCAGAGCGCAATCCTTCGAATCAGTGGCCGCGGTTCGGAACGCTGTAGTCACACTAAGCGGGGCGGGCGAGCCGGAACGGTTACCTGCTCAAATGACGACCGCTAATCTCTTTAGTACGCTGGGCATCGACATAACCGAGGGCCGCCCTTTTACCGCGGAAGAAGATCGAGCCGGTGGTCCGGGTGTAGTGCTGATCAGCCATGGTTTGTGGGAAAGACGTTTCGGCGGAACGAAAGATGTCATTGGCCGATCATTAACGCTGGATAACAAACCGTACACGGTTATTGGAGTGTTACCTCCGGGCTACCAGGTCTTACTTCAAATGCCGGACGTCGTGCTGCCATTTGAACCCTGGGCAAAGACCCTTCCCGATGACCGGGCATGGCATCCCGGGATTGTTCCTATTGCCCGACTCAAACCGGGAGTTTCGTTGGAACAAGCTCGCAGCGAAATGACCGTTATCGCTAAAGCGCTGGAAAAACAGTATCCGGTTTACGACACGGGCACGGGTGCATTCGTAAACCTGATTCAAGACCAGATGGTGGAGAACGCCCGTCCGGCTCTCCTGGTGTTATTAGGAGCAGTCGGGTTGGTCTTGCTGATCGCTTGTACCAACGTCGCCAATCTATTGTTAGCGAACTCTGCTGGACGTCACCAGGAATTCGCAGTGCGTCGCGCCATCGGCTCCAGCCGGTTCCGGATCTTTCGTCAATTACTAACGGAAAGTATCCTGTTATCGATTGCCAGCGCAGTATTGGGGTTATTGCTGGCCTGGGCCGCAGTCCCGGTCTTGGTCGGACTGGCGGGACCGAGTTTACCTTTTGGTAACCGGGTTTCAATTGATTGGTCGGTCCTGTTATTCACTATCGCCGTGGCGACCTTTGCCGGCATTTTGTTTGGGTTAGCGCCATTACGTTACGTCATCCGGATGGGCGTGCCCGAGACCTTGAACGTCGCGGTAAAAGGCGGTGCAACCCGTAGCGCATCCATGATGCGGGCTGGGTTAGTGATAACGCAGATTGCCGTAGCCGTCCTTTTACTGGTAGGCGCCGGACTATTGCTGCACAGCTTTGAGCGCTTGGTTGCAGTTGCTCCCGGATTCAGCCCGGATCACATCTTGATCGCGGATATTCCGTTATCACCAAATTCACATAGCAAACCGAACGAGCGGGTGGACTTTTACGAGCGCATACTGGAGCAGACGGCGACGTTGCCAGGCGTTAGTGCTGCCGCTGCTTCCTCGGTTGTGCCATTGAGCCCGACGGCCTCGGCTTTATACTTCAATATTCGGGGACGGCCACCCCTAAACAACCAATATTCACTCGCCAATTATCGGGCGGTTAGTCCGAACTATTTCGGGGCGATGCGAATTCCATTACAACAAGGCCGTTTGTTCCAGGACACGGATCGGGAAAATCATCCGCCAACGGTGATCATCAATAGCACGTTCGCCCGGACTTTTTTCGGTAATCAATCACCGCTGGGACAATACATGCAAGTTGGCGGGCTGCCGGATGATGAAGTTCCCTGGATGGAAATCGTGGGGATAGTAGGGGACGTGAAACAAGCGTTAAGCGGTGAAGCACCGGCCGAGTATTATATTCCTTACCGGCAGGTAGACGGCGTATTACCGGTCCAGTTTCTGTCGCTGGTTGTACGTACGGAAAGTAACCCGCAAGCGTTGGCGAAGTCGGTGGAACGCGTGGTGCATCAGATTGATCCGAATCAGCCGGTGACAAAGATCCGCAGCATGGAAGACAATATTGCGGATTCGATTTCCGAGCCGCGTTTTCGGACGGTGTTGTTAACGCTTTTTGCGGGGATCGCACTGGCCTTAGCTGGGATCGGCATTTTCAGCGTCATGGCTTACACGGTAACCCAGCAGACGCGCGAGATCGGCGTCCGGGTGGCTCTGGGAGCTTCCCGCAGCCAGATTTTCAGTCTGACGCTTGGTTATACGATACGTCTGACCGTGATCGGTATGATACTGGGATTGGCAGCTTCATTTCTGCTAACTCGGTATGTGGCCGCCTTTTTGTTCCAGGTACCAAGTTATGACCTGATTACCCTGACCGGCACAGCGCTGGTTATCGTGGCGGTCGCGATTGCGGCGTCCTATATGCCGGCTCGCCGGGCTACTGGGATCGATCCAGCGAAGGCGTTAAGGCAGAACTAGTGCAAGGTGAGAGGTGATTAGTGATTAGTGATTGGTGATTGGGGGGCGATCAGGGGAGGGCGCGCGTCCCCGCGCCGCGAGGACGTGCCACAACCTAAACGCGTATTTTCGTCCGCGATCGCAACATATCCTCGGCTTCGGTAACAATCCGGCGGCTGCCGGACGGGGACGCGATCCCTCCCGGGCGATGGGCGAAGGCCGGATTCGACGACGAGAACGCAGGCCCCGAACGGCGCCATCCTACGACTAATACCCGATTTCCTGTTTGGCCACAGCGCAGTGGCTGCGGGTGAGGTTCAGCGCCGCGTTCAATGTTTCGATCCGGTCGATCATCACGCTCCAGTCCACATAATCTGTACGCAGCTTCCACCAGATCGCCAACCAGCCGCGCGGGACAGTCAATCGTGTTCTGACCTCAGCGAGAACTTGCGGCTGGTTGTAAGCCTCGATCAAAGCCAGCGAACACGGCACCCATTGTTCCGCAGAAACACATCCCATCAAATCCTGGAGAAAGACAAGTAGATCGTCGGCGTGTCTTTCGACCGCCGGCAGGGACTTATCGTGGATCAGCTCAAAATCAATGAGCCGGGCCTGGTCAGACTCGAGGTCGTAAAGCAGGTTTTCAAGATGCGGATCTCCATGAGACCAATAATCGCCGAGTTGGCTGCACCGGAGGCCATGCGCTCGACGCAATTCTTTGCCAGCCGCTTGGATCGCCTGGATAGCAAACGGCGAATCAGTGACCCATTCTCGCAGACTTTTTCCCGGCACGATTCCTACGCATACGGTGCGTCTGCCTTCAGAGAAGACTTGGAGAGACCGACCGTACAACAGACGGAAACAACCAACTTCCCAGGATTGCCATTTTTTGAGGTCGATCCACAGATGGATGCGAGCTCGAGCGACAAAAAAGAAAAGATTCGCGAAAACGGCGATCAACCCACTACCCAGCTGCCGCCGTTTAATCCACATTAGACAGTTACCGCGTTTTTCTCGGCTGATCGCGTTGACTTTGATTGATTCGATCGTACTCGCCAATCTGGATAAAGCGTCTAGGCGGGCGCGTCTGATTGTCTGCGCACAATATGGGAGGATTCTGAGACCACACAAAAAGGAACGCCTCTTCCTATTCACTGAGAACATTGATTCTTGTTGTAACGGATGATAAGAGACCGTTAGGAAGCAGGGACTTACTCACCTGAGTCCGTAGGCGTTAAGGCGATATCGTGCGGAGCTGGGAGCGACAGCTAAACAACAATTCCTCTTTGAACTGATTGATAATGTAGTTGTATCTCAAATGTTACAATATTGTAACAAAGTCAACTAATCAATGCCACACCAAAGAGGTAAGGGTAAAGACAAGTAAAATTGCAACAATCGCTAACGCGACCCGCCATTCACCGAGTGTCGGTTTCCAGTCAAATGCTATTTTTTCTGCTCCTGACCACGGAGTCAGTCGCGGAAGAAGCCGCGGTACATTCTGACAGTATTCTTCGTATTGGTGCCCGAAAGTTCGTGTTAAGAACTGTTCTTCGGCTGGGATAACCGCAAAGTAAAAGACCGCGAAGACCGCAAAGTATGGAATGAGAGCGATCCAGCTCGATAGCAGACCTACCATGCCTAACCCTATGAGCATGCTCCCAAGGTAGATCGGGTTCCGCACAAAACTATAGAGGCCGCCCGTTGACAGCCGTGGCGCTTCGATTTGTTCCGTCCGGGTGTGGCGCCCGGCAAAGCCATCCGCCAGTGAGCGTATCCCTAGGCCCAGTAAGACGAGAATTGCGGACAAGACCTTCCAAGCCGGCCAATCATTCCATTGCGGCCGAGCTCTAATCAAGAAAGCTGCCAGAAACGCGATAGTCAGTCCGAACAACAAGCGATGGGCGAAAAATTTCCGACCCACCATTATTGCGAATCGTTTCCATGAACGGGCCGGCCCAGACGATCGCTGCTCAATCTCCGGCGTCATGTAAAACAGATAGCCACAGATAGGCCTCAGTTCCTTTTATCTGCGTAAATCCGTGTTTATCTGCGGTTGGTCCTCTCTTCGCGGTTCCTACAAATAATACTCGATTTCCGGTTTGGCTATTTTGACGTCTTCCCAGGGCATTCCAAAACGGATCCGGTGCCAGGCGTTGTTCATGTACCCCTTAAAATTCCAGACACTTTCCGGGGATTCAGGCTGGGTGTTGGCGGCGGAATCCCAGGCCCGGGCGCAGACGAGTTCGCCGACGAGCAACTTTGGAATCAGCACTTGCCATCTTCTCCAAATGCCGGGTTCAGGCGGATCTTGAAAAGAAGCTTCGCGCCACTTCAACGGATCACCGTATCCAATATCGACTCGCACAACATGGCGATTCCCGCCTGCGGTGGCGTAGCCTTTAACTAAGAGCGCGCCGGAGACATCTTCGATCGCGCAGATACATGAATTAACCGACAGTTCGCCCAGCTCCAGAGCGTGTTCCCAATCGGCGCTAGCGGACGATACCTCGGACGAGAACAATCGGTAGGCGTGGGCGTGGTACAGATTTTTGGAAGGCTGGGCGAGCAGATTGATTTCTTTCAGCCATTTCACGCTGCGCGCTCCGATGTAGCCGGGGACGATCGTTCGCAAAGGAGCACCGTGCTCTTGAGCCAGAGGGCGGTTATTCATCTCCCACGCGAGTAGTACATCGCCCTGGAGCGCCCGGCTCAGCGGGATCGATCCGCCGAAGTGAACTTCGGTGCCTTCTTTCAGACAGCGGTCTGCGCCGATAAACTCAACATGTCGCGCCCGATCGTCGAACCCGGTAAAATGGAGAACGTCGGTTAGCGAACAGCCTTTCCATCCGGCGTTACTGATCGCTTCATTCCCCCAACCGACCTCATGGGGGACCGGCTTGATGGCGGAGGCGCTGGAGCGCCGGTTCCCGGCGCACTGAAGCGTGGCCGCGATTTCCTTAACCGGGAAACGTTCGGCCAGTTCTTGCAGCGAGAACTGGCAGGGACGTTGGGCCAGTCCTCCAACCGTTAGCCGATGAGTCGCATCGTTAAGTTCGGGAATATCGCCGTGGGTGCGAATAAAGAAGTCTTCGACCGGCGTAGCGAACTCTTCAATGAGCCGGTCCAGCGGAGGGCCGCCATTCGGCGGGGTTTCTTGATGAAAAATGAAATCGGGATGCTTATTGAACGGCGCGCCCATGCCCCATTTTATCCCGTGAAAGGTGAAACGTGAAAGGTAAAAGCGCAGCCTGCTTTTTTGCGTCTTTTATCGGTTTGTGTTCGGAGCCAACACGTTGACGATCGATTCGAAGATTGTGCCGCTGGCGTTCTTGTAATTGCCCTCTTCGTCAAAGGCGCTTTGAGAGTAGGTAGTTACAATGGTCACGGTTAGTTTCCTGGCGGGAAGATAGCCTGCGATTGCGCCGCAGCCGGCGAAGTTTTTGGATTGCGTGACCCACGAACCAAGGATCACGACGCCGAGTCCGTAGTTGCGCTCTTTAGTGTTTTGCTGGCAACTGGGGCAGTTCGGGTCCGGATGGCCGAAGCCAATCAGGTTCGGATTGATCTGAGCGGCGGACGATTCTTTGGAGAGCAGTTTGCCGGTACCGACGGCTTCTATCGATTTAGCCAGGTCGTTAATGTCCGTTGTTTGCACCGCGCCTTCGGCTGTGGTCCAGGATGGGTTCCAAAAGGTTGATTCTTCGTAGAGAATCGAGCTGGCGGGGACGCCGAGCTCGCCCCGGCGTTCGGAACTGAAGCTGTGGAGGATCGGCGCCGGGATCTCGGGTGTATCGATGCTCTGCGTCTGCTTCAGGTCCATCGGCCCGCAGATATATTTCTGCATGGCGGTTGCTAACGGTAAACCGGTGATCATCTCCAGGACCCGTCCCAGGATGACGTAGTTAGTGTGCGAATAGGCCCAATTCGTGCCCGGCTCAAATAGCAGTGGTCTGCTAGTGCCGATCCGGATCAGATCGTCGGAAGACCATTGCCGGAAAGGATCGAGACTGAGGGCATGGGTAACCTCCGGCTGATAGACATAATCGGCGTATCCAGATGTCATGTTGGCGAGATTCTTCAGAGTGATCCGATCGGCGGATGGCAGGTCGGGCAAAAACTCGCTCAACTTAGTATCCAGGCTCACTTTCTTCTGATCGACCATTTCCAGGAGCATGGTTGACATGTAGGTGAAAGCCATGGCGCCGTTCCGAAAATGCATCGGCACCGTTGCCGGCACCCCGGTCATCGATTCACCTTCGGCTTCGGTGTAGATATTTTGGCCGCCGGAATTCACCGCCGCGATGATGGCTTTCACGCCGTATCGTTTTGCCGCGTCATGGACAATCGCTTCGACGGCCGGGATTTGTTGTTGGAGTGCGAGCTCAGGAGTGGTGGCGGTGTCGTGGCGGCTGGGGGTGGGAGAGGGCGTGGGGGGTGCAGCGTCGGAGGCAGAAATGACAAACGACAGGCGAAGCGCATAGCCAATAGCCAATAGCCGATAGCCGATATTAAAGGGGAACGACAAGGAGTGCATGGGGGGTTGTGATATTTTGCCAGAATAGGAATCGCACGCCAAGACGCAAAAAGGGAAGAGGACGCGATTAGTGATTGGTGATTGGTGATTGGTAGGGCGAGGCTCCCGAAAGAGCGTGGGATTGATCAAAGCTCAGCCGCCCAAACCTCACCAATCAACAAGCTACGTACCTAAAACGTGCCGAGCCGTGGTCTGTCATGGGCCACGGCTCGGCGCGTCTCTTGGCCTCGCTCAATGGTTGTTCCAGTGCAGGTAATCTTCCCTTGGTCAATGGCTCGGTCTTGCGGGAGCATCGCCCTACCAGGCTTCGGCCCCACCAATCACCAATCACCAATCACTTCACCACGGCCGGCGTCTCGTCTTTCTGGCGTTCGATGTAGCCGTATACCTCAGGGAGGATAAATATAGCGGATAGGAAGGCGATGAGTGACGAGAGCGAGACTATGGCTGTCGCTATGGAGATACCTACGTGTTCGAACAGGACCGGGAATAGGAAGATGGTAACGAAATTGGGTAGTTTGACGAAGATATAACCGAACCCGGAGGCGGTGGCTTTGTATCTAGAGGGAGCGACCATTGAGCAGATCGTCATCCCATTGGATGCAGACCAGTAATGGAACCACATTAGAGAGGCAGCGGCGATTGGGAGCGCGATTCTCCAGTCCAGGGCGAGGAAGATTGCTGCCGCCACTAATGAAAGCCAGGTCCCGCCAAAACCCCATTGAGAGATACCGCGATGACCTAGTTTCGGTGTGATCGCAGGAGCAACAAATCCGCTGATCGTGGCGATGACATAGATCCCAGCTAAGAGAAAGTTAATGCTCACCATGTCCTTGATTCCGATTAGCAAGAAAATGATCGGAAGATAAAAGCCAAACGCGGAGAACTCGATTCCTTGGGCCGCGTTCGAGATCCAGGCGTAAATACTGGCTCGCCGGCGGGTCTTGTCGCTCCAGATATCCGCTAGAAAGTCGCGGGTGCGCGGTCGCTGGACCTGGTAATCTTCATCCGGCAACATGTCCAACGGGTCATTGAATATCTGTTTAGCGACTTTCTTGGCTTGTTTAAATTTGCCGGATTGAATCAGGGAAAGAGCGGTATCAGAAATATCGAGCCGCATCAGGAAAAGGATGAGGGCAGGAACGGCTCCTAAGGCGAGCCCGATTCGCCAGAGCAAATCGTGGTTCATGCCGCTGAGGAACATGATTGTGACCACGATGATACAGCCGACCTCGCCCAGACCGAACATACCTTGCCAACGGTTGCCCATGACTTCGCGTTTACCTTTCGGCATCGATTCCATGATGTAGGCGTAGCCGGAGGCGACATCGCTCCCCAACGGTATACCGAGCAACAATCGGATTATAACGAGTTCCCACATGTTATGGGCGAAAGCCTGAGTTATGGCTAGAACAACAAATAGCGCCATGGTAGTCAGGAAAACCACGCGGCGCCCAAGACGATCGGCTGCCCAACCGCCGATCACGGCGCCGATTAACGCACCCAATTGTACTGAAGCCGATGCCAGGCCCAGTAAGGCTGCATCTGGCTTGAACTCGTCTTTGATGAAGATCAACAGAAACGAGATCGAGTACAGGTCCCATGCTTCGATCAGAATGGTGGTGATCATCAGCCAACCGGTACGGGTACCCGTTTGTGTCCCTTCCATGTTGAGCACATGGGCCGCGGCGCTATCAGACAACTTTTGCAGTTCTTCCTGACTGGAAATCATCGAGGCTCCTTGGGGGGTTAAGGGGTTGGGGCGAAGGTGAATGGTACGATGGGGGCATGACAAATGACAAATGACAAATGACAGAACGGGGAAGAGCGGCGCCGGAAGAAAAATTCTCACGCAAGGACCCAGCCCGCAACGCTTCGCGTAGCGATGCGGGCGTGGCGCAAAGGCGCAAAGGGAAGACGAATCCGGAAAAGCTGCGAGAGAGCGCAGAGAAACACTAGCGTTGTGTAAAAAGTGTCGACGTCCTTGGCTGGATTCGCTAAGAGACTGGTCCCCAGGATGCTTTGCCTGAAATCTCAGCTAACTGGGGTCTGGTTCGCCGGCGTTTTGGTCTTTTTTTCTGCCGGGTTCGAGGCCGTAACTTATGCGGGAAGCCCGCTTGGATCGCGGAATACCATCACGGCGGATCCGCCGGTTAGCCGGCCTCCGGCTAAGTATGGCGCCCCTACTAAAGTGACGTTGTTCACTAATGCCGAATTCAACAGTTTTAGTCCGTTTGATTTTAATTATAGTGCGCCGGCGTTCACTCCTCCGGCGGCGCCCAATAGTCCTGGGCCCTGGGCCAAGGTCATTCTGGTTTGCGATCTCTCGGTGACCCCAGGGGTGCAGTTTGATCGGACGGCTCAAATGACCATTGGCAATACGATCGTCTTTTTCGGCACCACGTGCGAACCGCAGCAGAAGCTCGGGCCTTCCTGGCACGTTGAACGAGATTTGACGGAGTACAGTAAGCTGCTGATGACGGCGACCTCAGGTGAGATGAATATCGGGAACATTGTTAATTCGCAGTATACCGGGGTGATCTACGCTTCGGCTTATCTTTTGTTCTATCCTTATACCCAAGGGAGCGGAGAGGCAGCGCCCGTCGTAGCGGATCTGATCTATCCTCTGCCTGGTACTCCGAACGGACTTTCTCAAATAGGATTACCGAACGGCCCCAGCGCCTTGTCGGCTGCAGTCACGGTTCCGCAACAGATGCAAGGTATTCCAACTTCGGTAGCCCGGGCTTACCTGGATGTGTTTCCGCAGGGGCAATTCGACGACGAGTTCTGGTATAGCAATGTTCCGGATGATCTGGCTCAAGAATTGGGCCAAAATCCCGGTACCGCTTTTCGAGAGACCGAAGTGACGATTGATGGTCAAGTGGCCGGATTTGCTCCGGTTTTCCCCTGGATTTTTACGGGCGGCGCCGATTTTTTTCTTTGGGAACCGATCCCGGGCGTTCAAACCCTCAATTTCGCTCCTTACCGGGTGGATCTTTCACCCTACGCAGCCTTGTTGAGCGACGGGAATGCGCACACGATTTCGATCAACGTTTATAACGCGGACAATTATTTTCAGATAACGGCGAACCTCTTCGTCTACCTGGCCTACAACTCAAGCGGGGTTACTGGCGGAGTAACCGTGACGGGCGATTCCGAGCCGCCACTGACGATCAAAGCAAATTTGCATCAGGTTAAAGGTAATCCGAACGGCACTATCTCAACCACGTCGCTGCGTCATTTAACAATAGAAGGTTACGTCGTCACGGGGTCGACTAAATTGGTTAGTAAGGTCGAGCAGGATGCGACCTTTACCAACAATCAAAAATTCACCATTTCGGCGACCCAATATTTTCAGGATATTAGTCAAAGCACGACGTTAACCACCAAGAGTACTTATCAGGTTATCGACGCTAAGACTGGAGCGGTGCTATCGACCCTGCAGAATACGAAAGAGCTTTCTTATCCGTTTACTGCTGATTTTGATGAGACCTTAGAATCGGCCAGTACGCTTCAGCTAGTAACCCACATTAGTCAGAACTATCTCATTAACCAGCAAGGCGACTGGGCACCTGAGATTGGGTTGCCGGTGAAAGTGAATCAGTTTAGCAGCCAATTGGCGAACGTCGTACAGGCTCACGATACAGCGTTCATAGATTTAAGTTTGAGTGCAATCACCGGCCACAAAGATCAAGGGAGTTCGCAGGTGTATTCGTTCGATGACAATAATCCGGCCGATAACTATCGGCATGAGATCAAAGCGGTGAATAACGTTGTTACGTATGACTATGAGGAAGGGCACTGAGGGTTCGCCGAATAGCAAATAGCAAATGGGGGGTGGCGGCCAAAGTAACGCCGACAACGCCGGGGAGCTCCGTGACTGCGGGGTGACGTCTGCTGCGGCTACTAGTGTGCTGCCCCATAAATAGCATGGCTTTCGTTGCGATCAAAATGGGCCGCCGGCAAGGCGGTCCGAGCCGGACTGGCGGTAGAGGGCGCATATCTAGATTGATACGTAACCGACGAGCAACGCAGCCGCCGGCCCATTTTCATCGCAACCCTCCGGGCCGTGGCCAGTCGGCTGTTTTTCCGCGTTGCTCGCTCGACCCGTATGAACCAAATATGGGCGCTTCGCTCGCGCCTTGAAAAACAGCCAACTGGCCGACGGCGAAAGCCATGTTATTTATGGGACAGCACTAGTGTCTCTACGAGCGATTTATGGTTAGCCTGCGGTGGTGCGGATCTGATAGGCTGGGTGCGATTGAGCCATGAGCGATGAGCCTTCCCCGGTGCCGTTAGCTAATCCTTTACTTGCTCTTTTGTTTCGTGGCTATGAGCCGGCGCCGCCCAGGTTTATCGCCCAGCAAACGTATTACCCGTGGCTGGTGGTGGGTCTTACCTGCGTTAGCGCGTTTATCGGACAGCTTGATGCCTCTATTGTCCAGCTTGCGCTTCCGACTCTGGAGCGCGAATTCGATGCGCCATTAGGATCTGTCAGCTGGGTTGCGGTGGCGTATCTGGTCGCTTTTGCGGCGATTCTACCCACGTTTGGCCGGCTCGCGGAGATTGTCGGCCGAAAGTTGCTCTATGTTGCCGGGTTTGTTCTGTTCACGGTTGCTTCGCTGTTATGCGGCTTGGCCTCTAGCCTGGCAATGCTAATCCTGTTTCGTGCAATTCAAGGGATTGGTGGAGCGTTACTGGGTGCGAACAGTATCGCAGTTCTGGTGAAAGCGGCAGGTCCGGACCGGCGTAGTCGAGCTATGGGCATCTTCGCGGGTGCTCAAGCGGTCGGTGTCAGCCTTGGTCCTGCTGTCGGTGGGGTGTTGCTGGATACGCTCGGCTGGCGTTGGGTTTTCTGGGTTAACGTCCCGATCGGAGTGGCGGCAGCGATGGTTGGGCTGCTGGTTTTACCGCAGACAACCGGTCTCGATGGAAAGAGAAAGTTTGACTTGCCAGGTGCACTTTTGTTGACCCCAGCGTTGATCGGTTTAGCGATTGGGCTAACCGAGGTCCATTCCTGGGGTATCTTTTCGCCCGCCATCATTCTTTGCTTAATGGTCAGTGCGGTCTTGTTGCCGGTCTTCGTCTGGCATGAAAACAAAACGAAGGCGCCGCTGCTTGACCCTGCTCTCTTCCAGTTTCCGGGGTTTCGTTACGGCGCCCTCGCTGTCTTTCTGTCCTATGCCTTGCTCTACGGCATATTTTTGCTCATGTCGTTTGCGTTGGTGCGAGGATATCGCGAATCGGCAGTGGTAGCAGGGCTGCGCCTAGCAATTATCCCGATCGCGCTGGGTCTGGTCGCTCCGATCAGCGGTGCTTTGAATGAACGGTTAGGGTCGCGGATTTTGACTGCACTCGGGATGGTTGTCTGTCTGGTATCGTTGATTTTGCTTGATGGGTTTCTGCGGCAAACGACAGGTGGTCTTTCGATGGTAATGGTCGCTTTGGCACTGTTCGGGGCTGGTCTCGGATTATTTATTGCTCCTAATAACGATGCGACCGTGCACTCGGTACCAACGGAACGGTCTGGTCAAGCAGGTGCATTGATTAATCTGATGCGGATTCTAGGTACGGCGACAGGTGTATCGGCCTGCTCCACGGTTTTCACTTGGCGGTTGGACCAGCTTGGCTTTGCCGGAGGCCGGACCACCTTGGCACCTGCTCCTGTGATGGTCGCTGCGGCGAGCGATGGGTTGCTTTTGCTGATCGCCTTTGCGGTGTTGGCTGGTGTCGCGGCGAGCGCTTCGCGCAGAACGAAGAAATAGGAGTTCAGGGTGAGGACGATCCAGAAATTGCAATCACAAAGGCTCTGTGAACCGAGAATGTGAAGCAACTGAGTGCCCACGTTAGCAGGCTCCCGAACTCCTGAACTCCCCGACTTCGCCAAGCCTAAGTCGCGGCAGGCCTTGAACTCCTGAACTTCTTTGTGTGATCGGCGCTTTGAGCTACACTCAGCGCCATGAGAGCTTTTTTGGCAGGGTTAGTGATCGGCATCATTCTCGTGCCGGCGGCGTTGTATCTCTATTTTTGGCTGGGGTATGCCCCGGTTTCGACGAAAGCGGCCCCGCTTCCTTTTGAACGTAAAATGGCGGGGATGGCGCTCGAAAAGCGCATCGAGAAAGAGGCGCCGAAGGAGTCGCCGGTGCAACCGACGGAACAGAATCTCTTAGCCGGCGCGAAGGTCTATATCGAGAACTGCGCAGTTTGTCACGGGACCGCTACGGAACCGGAGAGCGCCATTGCTAAAGGGATGTTCCCTGAACCGCCTCCGTTGCTTCATGGTAAAGGCGTGACCGACGATCCGGCGGGTGAAACGTTTTGGAAGGTTGCGAACGGAATCCGATTGAGCGGTATGCCCGGGTTTACCGGTTCCCTGACAGATGAGCAAATGTGGCAGGTGAGCCAACTGTTGGCCAACGCCGATAAATTGCCGCAGAGCGCTAAAGACGCGCTCGCGCAACCTGGGAATGCTCAATAGCCGCGAAAGAAATCTCACACAAAGGCTCGAAGCCACGAAGGGAAGACATTAATAGCCGCAAAAACCTGTCGCGCCGTAGGCTTGGCGGAGGCGGAAGGCACAAAAAGCGCAAAAAAATTTGATTGCCACACGCACAAGCGCGGCTGCGCTTTTCACCTTTCACTTTTTACATCTCACCTTTCACAGTCTTAACCTTTGTGGCTTTGTGTGAGATTTTATTCGCGTTAATCGTGTCCATTCGCGGTTTTTTTTGCATAGACAATGGCTCCGCCCATATGGCCCGATTTTATGGTCTCATGCATAAGGTCGTAGAAGTTTGAGGCGTACTCCCAGGTCTCAATACCGCATTCTTCGATCAGTTTAGGGCGCAGCTCGCGGATGCGATCGGAGAACGTTTTGTACCAACGAATATATTCGGGGGTGACATCCTGGATCGTTTCGAGGGTCCAGCCAGTGTCACTAAGTAAAGAGTTAATCGTAGATAGAATCAGGGGATGCCAATTAAGTAATTCTACATGTTTACCCAGGGTTGAAACATTAAAGGTCCCCGGGTCCGTGTATTCGAAAATCGCTAGACGCGCACCGGGTCTACCGTTGTGGGCAAAAGCGCGGAGTGCAGCCGGTTGATCGGAGAACGCGTAAAAGGAATTGAAACAGCAAATGACGTCGAATGTTCCGGAACCGATGCGTTCAGCTTGTTCCACCGGGCAAACATCAAAAGTGATTTCAGGATAGACCTGGCGAGCTCGGTCAATCGACTCGCCTTCGATATCGATGCCAGTGACTTTTCCCCAACCTGCCCGCTGAATATAAGCGGCAGTTCCGCCGCGTCCGCAGCCCGCGTCAAGCACCTGCTGGACCGGATTTTTTGTTAACGGACACCAAACGAGATCGATTGATTCCGTTTCGCCAGCGTGGGCATAGTCACCGCCCCGGGCCATCGCTAGGAGGCGTTTTCCTTGGAAAGAATTGAGACGCATGGGGGAGGGGCGCTTCGCGCGTGAGAGGTGAAAGGTGAAAGGTGATTGGTGATTGGTGGGGGTAAACGGCAGGGTAGCAGATGCGTGAGGGGGTGGGAAGAGTGGGCGAGGTGGAGGGAGTTGAGGTTGGTGGGCAGATGTGGTTGGTGGTGTCTTTGCTGCTTTGGGTGAGATTTTATTCTTTAACGGCGGCGATTACTAGGAAGGGTGGGCGGCGGGATTGGTCTTGGGTATCGGGGTCCTTTGTGTCGGGGGCGGGTTTGGGTTCTTCTAGTCTTTTTAGCAGGAAACCGGAGTTGATTACGGTGTTAACGTAGGTGGCGATGGTTCGGTGGTATTTGATGACGTTCTCTGTTAACCAGTTCGTTTGGCGGCGGCCTTCTTCTTGGTAATTGTCAACGGGCCAATGTAGCCGTTCGCCTTTCGGTCCGTGATGCCAGGATTGGGCTGGGAGGGCGGTGAAGATTGGGTGCTCGACTGAGAATAGGAAGGTGCCGTTTGGGGTCATGCAATGATGAACTTTTCGGCAGACCAGGTCGAAGGCTTCGACGTAATGGAGGGCGAGCGAGCTGATGACGACGTCGAATTGGTTAGAGGAAAAATCGATGTCTTCGATTGCGCATCGGTGATATCCGATGTCGGGGTTGTGGCTCGTTGCGCGGGCGCGTTCTAGCATTTTTTCGGATAGATCGATGCCGATTACCGTGCGGGCGCCGTGCTCTTGGGCGTAACGGCAGTGCCAACCGAAGCCGCATCCCAGATCGAGTACCCGTCTGTCGAGGAGATCAGGTAGAAGTGCCCGGAAAGTGTTCCATTCGAGACCAGCAGCCAGGCCGTGGATGGACCGAGGCATCTGGCTGTATTCCGCGAAGAACTCGGGGTCGTCGTATTTGTTTTGCTTCAAGTGGGAAGAAGAGAATAGCCGCGAAAAGGCACCAAAAACGCACCAAAAATCGCGACACGCAAATGGCTGCGCTTTTTACCTTTCACTTTTCACCTATCACCTTTCACCGTCTTCACTTTGTGGCCTTCGTGATCTTCTGTGTGATTTGTTCTGTTTGGTTTTCCCTTTCCCGGCCACTTTTTCTTTAGTTAATGGCCGGCCGTGGTTAGGGCGCCGTCGACGGTGATTGAGGTTCCGGATATGAAGGAGGCGGCGTCGGAAGCCAGGAAGAGTGCGACTTCAGCGACTTCGTTTGGGGTGCCGATTCGGCCTAAGGGATGAAATTTTAATACTTCTTCCTTAGTCACGATCCCGGTGGCGAACCAGCGTTGCAGCAAGGCAGTTTCGATGTAGCCGGGGCAGATCGCATTTACGCGGACGCCGTCTCTGCCGTGGTCGAGCGCCATGGCTCGGGTTAATCCAATGAGAGCGGATTTGCTGGCGTCGTAGGCCGGGCATTTCGGCCAGGATACAAAAGCGTGTACGGAAGAGATGTTAATTATGGACCCGTTGCGGCCTCGCATGGGCGGGATGGCGTATTTGGAACAAAGAAAGACGCCTCGAAGGTTCACGGCTAACTGACGGTCCCATTGTTCGGCCGTCAAATCGACGATGGTGCCGTTAATCTCGATCCCGGCGTTGTTAATCAAAACGTCGAGCGAACCTAATTCCGTCAGCGTGCGTTGCACGGCCGTTTTCACTTGTTCTTCGTCGGCCACGTCGCCTGCGAGCACGAGTTTCCGCGGTTCACAATTAATCCGCGAAGCGGTCGCGGCGGTTGCTTCGCCATCGATATCAAACAGCGCGACCTGGTAACCCGCTTTCAAGAAACGTTGGGCGATTGCTGCTCCGATACCCGAAGCTGCGCCGGTAACTAATGCAGTTTTCATTCAGAGTTCGAGGAGATGGTAGGGCGAGGCTCCCGAAAGAGCGCTCGACGGTCGCAGGGTCGAATGATGCCTCGTCGGTATATTAGGTGCAACTTCTAAGCGCTGCCGAGCCGTGGGTTACGCAGGGCCCCGGCTCGGCAGCGTTAAGGTGTTGCATCCCATATTTTGGCGAAACACAATCTGGCTCTGCGACTTCTTTCCGACCATTCTGGAGCCTCGCCCTACCAACGCTAGTCCCGAAGCCGCGCGGATCGGCCGTAGATGAGGAGCATAACCAGCAAGACGCCACCGTAGATGATCTGCCGGCCGGCTTCAGGCATTTGCAGGACTGAAAGCATGCTTTGGAGTAGCACGATTAACAGGACTCCGATTACGGTGCCGATATAGCGGCCGCTGCCACCAAGGACGTTGGTTCCGCCAAGGACGATGGCCGCAATGGCGGGTAACAGATAGGCGTCACCCATCCCTTGATAGGCTTTGGTAGAATAACCGGTTAACATGATCCCGCCGAGCGCGGCGGTGACGCCGCTGGTGACGAACGCGCCAATAATCACTAGCCGGGTCGGTACTCCCGAGAGATAAGCAGCGCGTTCCCGGTTACCAACGGAATAAAGGTAACGTCCGAATTGAGTGGCACGCAGGAGAAAGATTAAGATGGCAGATACTGCGATCCAGACAAACAAGGCGTTGGGGATGCCGAAGGTGTGATTGACCGCTAACGTCGCCATTAATTGGGTGGCATGACTGGCTGGGGCGGCGCCGCCGGTGTATAAAACTACCAAGCCTTGTAACACGGCGTTCATTCCCAGGGTAAAAATCATCGAGGGGACTCGTAACCAGGCAACGCCAACCCCGTTTATGAGGCCGACTAACGCCCCGCAGCCGAGTCCGACCGGGAACACCAGTAGTCCGGCGGTATTTTGAACCTGAGCGACGGCGGTGCCCATCATTGCTGCCATGGTGATCGTCCAGGGGATAGAAAGATCGATGTGACCGAGCAGGATCACTAGCATTGAACCGCCGGCGATGATGCCGAGGAATGAGGCAACTTGTAACTGTTGTAATAGGTAATTCGGTGAAACAAAATTTCGGTTAATGGTGGCTCCGATTGCCAGGATCACCAGGATGCAAGCGCTGGCCGCAATGATCGGTTGGTTTTCTTTAGTGAAGATCCGGTTCACAGGAAGACGTCCATTTGGTTTTTGCGGCGAAGAACCCGGACTGCACCTAAACAAACTGCGGCGAGCAGGATGAGACCTTGAAACAAGGGTTGCCAAAGGGCGGGAGCGTTAAACACGAAGAGAAGATCGCTAATGATGCGCAGAACGAGAGCACCACAGATCGAGCCGATGAAACCGCCTGAGCCGCCGAATAACGAAGTACCACCGATGGCAACGGCAGCGATCGAATTCAGTGTGTAAAAGCCGCCTTGGCTGGAGCTGGCTTCACCGGAGAGCGAGATCAGCGATAGTAAGAGACCGCCGCACGCAGCTAATAAACCGGCTAAAGCATAGGCAGCGAACCGGGCGCGTCCGATCGCCAGGCCTGACATATAGGCAGCGCGTTCTGAGGATCCTACGGCGTAGCAGTTCCGGCCAACAGCGAGGTTACGGAACGGCCACCAGACGAAGAGAATGGTTCCGACTAACAAAAGGAAGGTCGAGGGGATCCCGAAAACATCATAGGTTAGTGCATTGCTGAAATCTTCGTTCACCTCGCCGCCTGGAGTGGGACGTAACAAAAGCGCGATCCCAAAGTAGATGGCGCCGGTGGCTAGAGTGGCGATGATCGGTTGGATCCGGCCGATCACAACGATGGTCGCGTTGATCATACCGGCTAAGAGGCCGCTGGCCAAAATGGCGAGAGTAGCGAGCGCCGTTTGACCGGGTGACCCGTTCAGGATCACTGAAGCAAGACAGGAGGTCATCGTCATCACCATCCCGACGGATAAATCGAACCCGCCGGTCAGGATGACCAACGTTTGCGCCATGGCGACGTAGGCTAAGACGACGCCTTTGTTAGAGACCGAAGTTAAGACATTGGTGGATAGGCCGTTTGCCTGTTGGGAAGCGAACAGGATGAACATCACGGCGAACACAAAGAAACTGAGCAGCGGGCCGGCGTTCCGTTTCCAAAACCGGGACCACGAATGGACGCCTTCGCCAGCTACGGCGCGACAGGCTACGAATGGGCGGGAATGACTCTGCGGCGGAGGTTGTTGGCGGAGCGGTTTCGGTTGTGTGAGCGGGGGCGGTCGGTGGTTCCGACCGAGTCGGCCTCGCAAGCGAGGCGCGCTCCACGGGTGGCGACCCCTCCGGCCTCGCAAGCGAGGCGCGCTCCACGGGTGGCGACCCCTCCGGCCTCGCAAGCGAGGCGCGCTCCACGGGTGGCGACCCCTCGTGGTCATTGTTCTCGCTAAGGTTCAGGGCAGTGGTGATGAGGTTATGTTCGTTGAGGTCTGGACCGCTGAGCTCGCGTATCAATCGGCCTCCGTAACAGACCAAGACTCGGTCGCACATCCCGATGAGCTCTTCGTAGTCAGTTGAATAGAAGAGAATGCCGAGACCGGTTCCGGCTAGTTCACGCATCAGACGGTAGAGCTCTTGTTTGGTACCGACGTCGATGCCGCGGGTCGGATCGTTCAGGAGCAGGATCCTGGGTTGTTTCAGCAGCCATTTTCCGATGACAACTTTTTGCTGGTTACCGCCGGACAAGGTTCTAACTGGTGCGGACAGGTTATTGGCCAGGATGCGGAGTTTGGCGACGATGTCATTGGTGGCAGCTTGTTCGCGCGCACGATCGACGAGACCGAACCGGCTCAGGTCCGGGGAAGCCGCCAGCACCAGGTTGTCTTCGATCGACATCGGGAGAAGTAATCCTTGGGTTTGGCGATCTTGAGGGATCAACGCTAAACCGATGTCGCGGGACTTGGCTTGGCGCGGGTGTTCGATGGTCGTTCGGCGGCCGTCGATGTAGACTTCGCCGGTCAGACCGCGAAGCACGCCGAATAAGGCCAAGAGAAGTTCGCTTTGGCCTTGGCCGTCTAGGCCTCCGAGGCCGACGATTTCGCCGGGGGCAAGTTTCAGGGAGATGCCGTTGAGGACGTGGTACCAGGTCAGGTCTTTTATTTCCAGGAGAGGTGGCCTTTGCGTGTCGGCGGGTGGGCGTTTGGGCGTGTCGGCGTGGCCCGACTTCGCCTCGTCGTTTAGACTCCGAGAGGCTACGTCGGGTCTGGCGAGAGTGGGCCTTTCGTTTTTCTTGGGGTAGGCTCGGGCGACTTCGCGGCCGATCATCATCGGGACGATTTCTTCGGTTGTCCGGCTGGACATGGGGAACGTCTCGATATGTTTGCCGTTTCGGAAGACGGAACAGATGTCGGCCAGAGCGGAGATCTCCGGCATTCGATGGGAGATATAGAGGACGGCGACACCTTGTTCGCGTAAGCCGCGAACGATCCGGTAGAGGTGTTCTACGTCTCTCGCGGTCAGGGCTGAGGTCGCTTCATCCATGATGATGAGGCGCGGGCTGCGGATCAGCGCTTTCGCGATCTCGACCATTTGTTGGCGGGAGAGTGGTAAATCTTTGACTCGTTCATCCGGATGAATGTCGCCGCAGCCGACTCGTTGTAAGACTTGTTCGGCGATCCGGCGCTGGCGGCGGTGATCGATTAGCCCGAAACGTTTCGGCGGGTCAGCGATCGAGATGTTATCGGCGACGGAAAGATCGGGTAAAAGCGACAACTCCTGGAAGATGCAGACGATCCCGAGCGCTGCTGCATCGGCCGGTGATGCGAATTTTATTGGTTTATCTTCTACGTAAATCTCGCCTTCGTCCGGACGGGTAACGCCGGCGATCAGCTTCATTAATGAGCTTTTACCGGCGCCGTTCTCACCGACCACGGCATGGATGGTGCCGAGCGAACAAGCGAAATCGACGTTCGCGAGCGCGGTCACGCCGCCGTAACGCTTGGTGATGGCGTGTAAGCGTAGGAATGGGTTCGGTGTTGAGATAGCGGGCGGGAATGATGGCGATTCGCTGGGACGGCCGTGAGAGGTGAGAAGTGAGAGGTGACGATGCGACGAGGGATGGACTTTGGAGTGGTGCGGGTGGTTGGTGTTGGTGCGAATAGGACCTATAGGACCAATGAGACCTATATGGCGCGAGACCGACCCTACACCGGCCAGTCCCAAGGCCTACCTCTCACTTCTCACCAATCACCTCTCACCTCTCACGTAAGGACGTGCTGTAAGCTCGTCCTTACCGAGTTAGTTCGTCTTAGCGGCATTCATTAGCTTGCCGGCGTCGAGCGTGATGTTGCACTGCGGGAAACCGCTCGCGACGAAGAAGTCGTCCGAGAGATCAGGAAAATAATCTACTCCGGCTTTCATCGTGTCGTACTCACACTGCGGGATTGGGGCGGAGATATATTGAGGGAGACTATTTCCTTGGAGTGCGGCGAGGCCGGCCTTCAGCGACAAGGCAACCAAGGCCGGGGATTGGCCGTAGGACCAGCCTTTCAAGCCTTCGTTGGCGTGTTCTGCGATCAGTTTTCGGAAACCGTTCTCTGCTTCACCGGCGACAGGGATGAACGGGTTCTTGCCATCGATTAAGGCTCGGACAGCGCCGGTGGTGCCGCCTTGACAGGTCATCCCATCGAATTTGCCGTGAACCGCGATGGCATCCGCAACTGCTTTTTGGGCGGTGCCGTCATCCCAGTTCCCGACCACTTCGGTGACCTTAATATCAGGATATTTGTCGAAGATTTCGTGCTGCCCTTTGTGGCGGTCGAGATCGACTGAGTTACCGGCGAGACCGCGCACCTCGATCACGTTACCTTTTGTTCCCATCTGTTTAACGATCCAATTACCCATGAGGCGGCCGGCCTCGAGCTGATCTTCGTTAACGGCAACAATCTGGTCGCTATCGATGATGTTATCGAAGGAGATGAGGATGACGCCGGCCCGTTTAGCGCGTTCGATCACCGGTTTGAATGCGGTCGGGCTGACGGCATTAATAATGACCAGGTCATACCCGGCGTTGATAAAGTTATCAACGGCTCCGATCTGAGCTGCGACGTCGGTTCCGGTGCTGACGATTTTGAGTTCTTTGATCAAGGGTTTGATCTGGGGATCTTCGGCGTATTGCTGGAGACACTTGATCATTTCAATTCGCCAGGTGTTACCGATGTAACCATTGGCTAGGGCAACCCGGTACGGCGGTTTTTTGGCTTTGAACTGCAGGGTTTTTGTCTCAGGGGAAAACGGCTTAAAACAATCGGCGGAGGTAGTGTCCGCAGCCTGGATGGTCGGAGCCAGAACGAATGCGCTGATCACAGCAGTCGCGAATATGCGCTTAATCATAATCATTTGAATTGATGGGGTGGAAGCAACCAAGCGGTGGGGGGAACCGCTTTTCGCGAAAGAATGATAGGCCGCGGCGGAGAAATGACAAATGACAGATTGGGGCGAGTCGTGGGCGAGGGCGCCGATAGTGGACGGAGTGGACCTAGTCGACTTAGTCGACCGAGTTGATGGGGCTTGTTGTGGCATCGCGCTGACGAGGGGGGCCTTCTTGTACTCCTCGTACTCCCCGACTCCGCAAGGCCTACGTCGCGGCAGGCCTTGAACTCCCGCCCGCAACGCTTCGCGGAGCGATGCGGGCGCGGCCTACTACCTAGCCGGTGAGGATTTTGCCAGGGTTCATGATGTTCTGGGGGTCGATGGCCTGTTTGATGGCGCGCATGACGGAGAGGGCTTCGCCGTGTTCGGCGACTAAGGAATTGATTTTGCCGAGGCCCACGCCGTGTTCGCCGGTGCAAGTGCCGTCTAAAGATAGGGCGCGGTCGATGAGTCGTTGGTTAAGGCGATTGGCTTCGGCCAGTTGTTTGGGGTCGTTCGGGTTCAGCACCATGGCGACGTGGAAATTGCCGTCACCGACGTGGCCAATGATTGGGGTAAGGATTGAGGATGAGGCCATATCTTGCTCGGTTGAAACGATGCATTCAGCTAGACGGGAGATCGGGACGCAAACGTCGGTGGGGAAAAGTTGGCCGTCTGAGCGTAAAGCTCGAGCCGCATAAGCGGCATCATGGCGTGCTTGCCAGAGTCTGAGGCGTTCCTCGGCGTTACTCGACCAGGCAAAAGATCCGCCGCCTTGTTCGGCTGCTATTTTCTGGACGGATTCAGCTTGTTCCGCTGCGCTGGCTGTTGTGCCATGAAACTCGAGCCAAAGGGTTGGCGCGACCGGTAGATCCAGCTTTGAATAGCGGTTGATTGCCTCGATTTGAGTTGCGTTCGCCAGTTCGATCCGGGCAACGGGGATCCCGGCTTGGATGGTTTTGATCACGGTATTGACCGCGGCTTCGATGCTGGGGAATGAACAGACGGCAGCTGAAATGGCAGCAGGGCGGGCGAATAGCCGGACGGTGATTTCGGTGATGACACCGAGCGTGCCTTCTGAGCCGACAAAAAGATGGGTCAGATCGTACCCGGCCGCGGATTTGCGCGCTCTATGTCCGGTACGAATGATTTTTCCGTCGGGTAGAACTACCTTCAGTGAAAGCACATTGTCGCGGATGGTGCCGTACCGGACGGAGTTGGTGCCGGAGGCACGGGTTGCCGTCATCCCGCCGATGGTGGCATTGGCGCCGGGATCAACTGAAAAGAAGAGGTTTTTATCGTGGAGCGATACATTGAGTTCTCGGTGAGTTACGGCAGCTTCGACCGTGGCATCGAGGTCGTCGGGGTTGATCTCCAGGACCCGGTTCATTCGGGATAGATCGATGGAGAGGCCACCGTGTATGGCCGAGATGTGGCCTTCCAGGCTGGTCCCGGCGCCGAAGGGGATCATCGGGACTTTGTATTCGGCACAGATTTTAACGATTGCGCTTACTTCTTCGGTGGTGTCCGGAAAAGCGACGGCATCCGGCGGCATCGCCGGGTGATAAGATTCATCTTTACCGTGCCGGTGGAGAATGGAGGGGTCGGTGGAGAGGTGGTCGTTTAGGAGGCGGCCCAGGGCGGAGAAAGCGGAGGAGTTCAAGGGGGGCGGGGAATGTGAGTGGTGAGAGGTGGCGCAAGCAGTAAGCAGCAGTCAGTGATTGGTGATTGGTGATTGGTGCTGCCGGCAGGCACATTTGCTGTCGGCTATTTGCTATTCTGGCTTGGCTATTGGCTATCGGCTATTGGTCATTCGCGCTGCGCTGTAAGCGCAGCGCGCTATGGGTGTCCTAGGAATGAGCCGAGGCGTTTTAGGGGGTCGATTCGGTCGCAGAAGATTTTGAAGGTGGCAAGGATAGGGACGGCGAGGAGGGTGCCGGCTACGCCCCAGAGGTAAGACCAGACGAGGAATGAAAGGATGATGGCAATTGGGTTCAAGACTAGCCAGCGACCGAGAAAGAACGGGGTGGCCAGGTTACCCTCGATGGCGGCGCATAGAAGATAGGCGAGGGGTGGGAGGAAGGCGTACCAGACGGAGTCAAAGTGAATCAGGGAAACCAGGGTCATGGCGATGATACCACCTGTAGCGCCAACGAACGGAACGTAGTGGAGCAAAAAGGCAGCAACGCCCCAGAGGATCGGGTGCGGTAATCCTAATAAGCCGACGGAGATCCAAACGCTCACTCCGAGTCCCACATTGATTAAAGTAACCGAGGTAAAGTAACGCGCTGCTGTCTGTTCAATCTCGGCCGCGATCTCAACGACGTTTTGTTTTTCGGATACGCCGGGGATCATATCGACCAATTTCTTGAGCAGCCGCGCTCCGTAAAGGAGCAGGAAGAAAGCGAGAACATGAACAACAATCAGTACCGCCAGGAAGGTTGGGGCGTTGCTCAGCGCGATTTCTATGATGCTGGGTCCACGGATACTGATCTCGTGTCCGCTGCCTGGGTTTAACCAATTGCTGAGGCGATCAATTGAGACGGACTCTTTTTGGACGGAATCGATGATCGGCGCCAGGCGCTCTTGGATATGATCGAGGTACTGAGGGAAATCAGGTTGGAATTGGGCCAACGAGAACCAGAGTGCGCCAAACAAACAGAGCAAGATGGTGAGGAAACCGAGGGTGCCGACGAGCGGCGCCCAAAACTCTGATAAACCAATTTTCCTCAGCCCGCGCGTCACGGGAGTCAGCAGAAATCCGAGAAACCCTGCAAGTACGATAGGGAGGAATAGGTCGACTGCGACCTTGAGGGTGTAAAAGCAGGCAAAGACGAACAAGCCGACCACAGCAAAAGAGAACCAAGGTTTGATGAGCCGGCCGATCGCGATCGGGTACGAAGCGGGAGGGCTGTCGTTTTCGTTGGGGGGCTGATCCATTCTGGGGATCCTTTAATAGCCGCAAAAGAGCACAAAGAACGCAAAAAAAAGAGCGAAAATCTCACGCAAAGCCGCAAAGGTTAAGACGTAAGCCGGAATAGCCGCAAAAAGGCGCAAAAAAAAGGAGTTCGGGGGTGCCCAGTAACTCCTGCCTTTGTGGCCTTTGTGATCTTACTGTGAAAGTCATTCTGTCTTACGTCTTAATCTTTGCGTCTTTGCGTGAGATTTTTCTTAGTGTGGCGGCTTTCTCGGCCTCGTCCCGTGGTTGCGGGAAGGCAGCGGTCCAGGGTGGAGCGAAGCGCTTGCGCGCAGGCGATAACACCGTCATTTTAGGGGGATTGTTGAACAATCGTGTTGCATTCTGTGCCGGCTCGGAGTTGCCGGTGAATTTTTCTCATGGAGGTGCACACGCCTAGATGGCTGAACCGATTGAATTCGAGCATTATCGGCTTCTGCAAAATGAAGACGGCTCCCTCGTCGAACTCGGACGAGGCGCCATGGGTATCACCTACAAAGCATTCGATAAGAATCTGCGGTGTGACGTGGCTCTCAAGGTTATCTCGGATCGATTATTAGAGGATTCGACTGCGTCCGGCCGTTTTCTGAGGGAGGCACGAAGCGCGGCCAAGCTTCGGCATCGGAACGTGGCTTCGATATTTCACCTTGGTCAACATGGCTCGAGCTATTTCTACGCCATGGAATTCATCAACGGCGAAACGGTCTCAGAGAGGGTGAAACGGGAGGGGCCGCTTCCCTGTCTTTTTGCCCTGGAAATCGCACAGCAAGTGGCTTCCGCGTTAATCGCGGCGGAAGCCCAACACCTGGTTCATCGCGATATTAAGCCATCCAACCTGATGCTGGTCATGGAAGGTGACGGCGAAACTATTGTTAAAGTTATTGATTTTGGACTAGCCAAATCGATCCTGATCCAATCCAGCGCGGGGCTTACCTCGGCCGGGTTTGTCGGTACTCCCTACTTCGCGAGTCCAGAACAACTCGACCGGCAGGCTGAAGATATCCGATCGGATATTTACTCCTTGGGGGTGACGTTGTGGTTCATGCTAACCGGTAAACCGACGTTCGTGGGATCGATTGCCAGTGTGATCGCGCAGCATTTCGATCGCTCGCCGCCATTCGATGACTTGGCCATCCTGCCGCGCGAAGTCGTAACCGTGTTGCGACAAATGTTAGAGAAAGATCGAGAAAGCCGCGTCCAGACGCCAGTCGTGTTACGGGCGGAGTTGAAGGCTTGCATTGAAAAGCTTCAAAGACGCCAAGCACCGGAAGAATCATCCATCTCAGGGGATGTTAATTTTGAGACAATCGCAATAAGCGCCACTCCGCGGCCTGATTCCTTGCCGGCACCTGGTGAAATGGTTAAGGGACGTTACCGGCTGATCGAAGATCTGGACCCCGCGAATCCGCGACACACTTTTTACGGTGAAGACCAGAACACTGGGACCCGAGTCGGTCTACGGGTCTTTCGGGCGCCGGAACCGATTTTAAGTCAGCTTCAGGAGGAAGCGAAACGAATCCAGGCGGTCGCTCATCGCAATTTCCTAAAGGTGTTTACGGTTGAACAAGAGGGATCCTACTGTTTGGCTGTATACGAGTGGCTGGAGGGATTCGCCTTGTCCGATCTGCTGCGGGTGCGTCGAACGCTGACATTGAGGGAGGTTTGCTTATTGCTCGGGCAGATCGCGCCGGCTGTGGATGCGGCGCTGGCTGCGGATCTCAGGCTCGAAGTGGGCCTCCGCCAGATCGTGGTTCATTTCCCGGACGGATTCGGTGAGCCATCAGAAGATATCGTCCTCCGGTGTCCGCTGGATGAATGGCCAGCGTTTGTCGTCAAGATGGACGCATTGGCGGGTGCCCATGAGCCGGGTGATACGGCGACAGGCGGCGAACCGGGAATCGGCGGAGCTTCACGGAATGAACAGGGTGTCATCCGGGTTGGTCTGCTGGTTTACGAGATTCTGGGCGGTAAACCGGGTGGGTTTACACCGCTTGCGAATGCGTCCGAGGATGAAAACCGGGTGCTGCGCCGGTGTTTAACACCAGGACAAAGCTTTGGGACGGCGATCGAATTTTACCAGGCATTGACGGCTCTCCCGGTTGAGCGGCCTGCGCTTCAAGCGGTACGAACCTCAAGTCCCGGCGCTGTTCCTGAGCAAGATCCCGCTGCTCAGACCTTAGCGGGAGGAACCGTTGGTAAAGGGCCTGCGAATGTTGGAACCGCGTCCGGCACTGCAGCCCGTAAACGAGCATCCCACCCATGGATCTATCTTCTTTTAGCGGTGATCGGATGTGCCGGTTTAGGTTGGTGGCTCGTCTCCACGTCGCTAAAGCCGCCAGTTCAGCCTGCAATCATCAAAGCGAAACCTACGGCGAAATCAGTTCCCGTGAGTCGAGCGCCACTGGTCGCCGGACAGCCGTGGTCGAACAGTCTCGATATGAAGTTCGTACCGATGGGCTTGATTCACTTTGCGGTTTGGCAAACGCGGGTGCACGATTTTGCCGCCTTTGTCGGAGCAACCGGCTATGACGCCACGGGAGGGATGTCATCCGTAGTGACACAGAACGGTTTCAAGCTGAATTCGCTCACTTGGAAGGAACCGGGATTTGTGCAGACGCCGGATGATCCTGTCGTCGGTATCAGCTGGGAAGATGCTGGACAATTTTGTGATTGGTTAACTCGAAAGGAACGGGCAGAAGGGATCTTGTCCGCGTTTCAGCGATATCGTTTACCGACCGATGCTGAGTGGAGCTTAGCGGTCGGGTTAACGCGGGAAACCGGAGGTACTCCGGAGGAACGAAGCGGAGGCGTTAAGAACGTTTACCCTTGGGGAAATCGATTTCCTCCGGCAAACGATGTCAGTAACTATGCAGGCAGCGAATCGCGAACGGGCGCGCCGCAGGATTGGGCGGTTATAGCCGGCTATCATGATGCTTACCCTCGTACGGGTCCGGTAACTGCATTCGCGCCTAACCAGGAAGGAGTTTCTAGTTTGGGCGGTAACGTATGGGAATGGTGCGAAGACAAGTACAAAGCCGGTCTGAATTGGCGAACCTTGCGAGGGGGTTCGTGGGCGACGTCGCGGGCCGAGGAAACGCTCTCGTCTTATCGCAGGGGTTACGATCCTTATTTTCGCAGTGACGATGTCGGTTTTCGATGTGTTATCGCCTCCGACGGAGAACATGAATGAAATTGCTTAAGTTTAACCTCGTCTTCATCCCGGTCCTGCTCATCTGTTTCGGTGCGATCGGTTACGTTACTGAACAAGCATTGGTCGAATCCGCGCGCCAGCACGTGGAGCAGAATGCCCGTATTATAATGGAGGCAGCTCTTTCCAGCCGGACGTACACCACCAAACAGGTTGCTCCGCTGCTTCAGCAAAAGAATTTTAAACTGCAGACGGCGGTGGCGGAACTTCGCAAGACGATCGAAGACGTACCGAAATCAGTCGATCAAAATGTTCCAAACGATCTTCGAGCCAGCGTCAAGCGCGGGTTCCAGCTTGGACAACAACATGCCCTGAGCGCGTTAGAAGATTTCTTGAATTCAATTAAAGGTAAGTCTGACGAACTGTTGGATACCGAGTTCCACCCGCAATCCGTGCCGGCGTTCGCGGCGACGGAAATCTTTGGGTATCTCCGAGAGAAATTTCCCAACTACTTTTATAAAGAAGCAACGCTTAACCCGACTAATCCGCGAGATCGGGCGACAGATTGGGAGACGGATATCGTCAATCAATTTCGCGGGGACACGGAACACAGCGAGATGTCTGCTACTCGCGATACACCTAATGGGATATCGCTGTTCTTAGCTCGTCCGATCAAAGTCAACAATGTTAGTTGTCTGGAGTGCCATACCACCGCGGAAAAGGCACCTGTGGAAATGATAAAGCTCTATGGCACGGCCAATGGATTTGGTTGGAAACTTGACGATATAATCGGAGCCCAGATTGTTTCGGTGCCGTTAGCGGTTCCGTTGCAGATAGCACAAGGGGCTTTTCTCAATTTGTTATGGTGGTTTGTCGGCGCGTTTCTAATGATTTTAATCGTGGCTAATGTAATGGTCTTTGTGCTCGCGAGGGCGAAGCGCGGATAGAAGAATCTAATCCTCCGCGAAAAAGGGACCGCGAAATGGACGCGAATACAATCCGAACCGCAGATGAACGCAGATAGGGACCGCCACCGTGGAGCGCGCCCGGCTTGCGAGGCCGACGGAGCCGCGTAGCGGCGAAATATTTATAGCCTGTGTGAAGCCCTAGGTATGCCGTGTCTAGCGCTGGGCCGCGGCTCGGCGCGTCGATCGGTCTAACCACATCCAGTCTAAAGCAACGATCTAATCCTCCGCGAAAGTCAGGAGAATTTCGGAGCTGCGGTTCGTCTGTCTTTCCTTTGCGCCTTTGCGTCTTTGCGTGAGAATACAGAGCTGTGGAAAATGTGCTGTGGCGTAACTCGAAGTGGGGTTCCAAGGGCATTTTGATCACGATCACTGGGTTGGCAGTGGTTTGGGTGATGGTCCCATTCCTGTGGGCGATCGATAACTCGATCAAATCGGATGCCGACATCTTCAAGCCGGGAGCGATTATTCCGTTTCTGCAGTTCACTCCCAGGCTGGACATGTGGATCAAGGTGATCTTCGATCCGCAGCTTCAGAAATGTTTAGGCAATAGCGCGTTGGTGGGACTGATCTCAACTGTTCTGGTGTTGTTGATCGGGACACCGGCTGCATACAGTCTCGCGCGGTTCGATTTTAGGCGAGTGAGCAGCAAAGATCTCGCTCTTTGGTTCTTGTCTCAGAGAGTCTTGCCGCCGGTAGTGGTGCTTTCGCCGTTTTACATCCTATTAGCTATGACCGGCCTAATTGATACCCGGCTGGGGCTGATCCTGCTCTATATCACGTTCAATTTGAATTTTTGTGTGATCATCATGCGGGACATTTTTCGTGATGTTAGCAAGGAAGTAGAAGAAGCCGCTCGGATTGAAGGAGCCTCGCTGTGGCAGGTGTTTTGGATGATTGCGTTGCCGCTCTCACTCGATGGCTTGGTGGTCACGGCTTTCATCGTTTTTGCGTTTTGTTGGAACGAAGCGTTGTTCGCATCGGCGGTGACGACGCAGAATGCGGTTACGATGCCAGCCTTTATTTTAGCTTCACGAGATACGCAGGGGATCCGGTTCAATTTTGCTGCGGTTAATACGATAATCGCGATATCGCCTCCGGTATTGTTGTCGCTGTTTGTGCAGCGATATCTAGCACGAGGACTGTCGTTTGGCGCGGTGAAGGCATAGCGCGACGCGCTTACAGCGCTTCGCGAATAGCCGATAGCCAATAGCCAAAGGCGCGACACGCTCTCCTAGCTCCTAGATTCTAGCTCCTAGCTCCTGTCTTAGCGAAAGCTGATGCGGCGGCCGACCAGGTGGAGCGCGACGCCGGGGATGGTTAGTTTCGGTTTTCCAGGCCATTGGCGGTCCTGGTCTTACGGATGGAGTCGACTTGTTTTAGGAGTTGGTCGCGCATCTGGGCTAGGCCGGCTACGATTTGGTCGTATTGCGATTTGTATTTGTCCCGAGGAGTTAGGGCATTCGCATGGGATTGATCCCAAGCGATCACGGCGTCAATCGTTTTGGCGAGCTGGGGAATATCGCCAAACGCGTATTCGTTGATGGGGCGGCCTATTTCTTCTGATAACGATGCGAAGACGGCGGGATCACCGTCCGGCTTTAGCGTGTCCTTGTTCGCTACGAGGTAGACTCGATAACGGAGCTGGCCTGTGTAAAACCAAAAGACGGCGTCGTCTTTTTGTCCGGCAGCGAAAAGCTTCTGCGCCAGAATGTAAAAAGCGGTGGGATGTTGGTTTTCTATGCCGTTCTTGAGCTGGTCGATGGATAGGCTCGATAGGTTCACTGCGGAAGTTTTAAGGAAGGATAGGGTAAGGAAGGCTGACAGCAAGGCGGTGCGCATGGTGGGGCTTCGGGCTTACAGCTCGAAGCCATAGCCAATAGCCGATAGCCGAGTGAAGCGCACGACAAATAACAGATGATGGAGTGGTGGAGTATCGGAGTGATGGAGTGGTGGTCCGGGGTAAGTGACGAAGGACCGAAAAGATAACAATTCAACACCTGCGGGATGAGCTTGGGTGGACCACTCGAAGCGCTATCTGCGCGCTTCGAGAATGACCGATAGCCGATAGCCAATAGCCAAGAGGTAGGGAAGGGAGATTGGCTATTGGCTATTCACGGAGTGTATGGCCTCGAGGCCGCTGGCTGTGATGGCCGGGGCCGCGGTCGCGGAGGACAGGAACGCGACTAGGGCTTTGGCGGCTGCCGGTTCTTTGGACCCGACTACTATTCCGGCGGAGAAGATGGTGATTTTTTGGAGTTCGTTGGGTAAGGGGCCTATTATTTCAATTCCTTTGATCGGCTTCAATTCGCTCATTTGCTGGAAACCGATCTCGGCTTCGCCGCGAGCGACCACTAATCCGACGGGTTCGGCTGGGATCATCCGGCTTTTACCAGAGACTTGATCGGCGATCCCAAGGCGTTGGAAGAGCTCGGTCGAAATGTATACGCCGCTGGCGCTATCGGAATAAGCAATTGATTTGGCATTCAGGAGTGTATTCCGCAAGGAATCGACATTGCTGATGTCTGGTCTCTGAGTACCTGACCGGACAGCGGCTCCAATGGCTGAGCGAGCGAGGTCGACTCGGCTGTCAGGGATGATTTTGCCCTCGTCCACTAATTTGCTCAAGGCAGGGCCGACCATGATCACGACGTCGATCGGTTCGTGACGAGCCAGTCGCTGAGGCACGGCGTCAGCAGTGTTCCCCATAGAGGGTCCCCAACTGGCGATGAGGTGGTTGCCGGTACTTTGTTCGAATTCGGGTGCGAGTGCACGGTAAGCGGCCGCGAAACCTCCGGAGCTAACGATGCGGATGTCAGTTGCTCTGGATAGACCGCAAAGGGAGAAAAGGAGAGCGACAAGGAATGGGAGGCGCGTGAAGAGCATATGGGAGAAGGAGTACGGGGAGTTGGTAGGGCGAGGCTCCCGAAAGATCAACCGGGAATCGCAGCGCAAAACAACGTTTCGTCGGCGGCGGAGAGCCTGGCAGTGCAGAGGTGAAAAGTGACTGGTGATTGGTGGGAGACTCAGTGGACCTAGTGGACTGAGTCGACCGAGTGGACAAAAAGAAGGGTGTGGTGGGCCGCGGGGCGTCTCCTAGCTCCAAGATTCTAGCTCCTAGCTCCTTTTTTGCGCTTTTTGTGTCTTTTTGCGGCTATTCCGGATTTGTCAGGTGCGTTGCTTGAGCTAACCTCGGTTCCATGGGAACGCAGAAAGCAAGGGGTGCGGAAATCCTGCTCGAGATTTTACGCTCGGAGGGTACCAGATTCATTTTTGGGAATCCGGGTACGACTGAGCTTCCTCTGATCGACGCGCTAATTGTTAATCCGGATTTTCATTACGTCTGGGGCCTGCAAGAAGCGACGGTTGTTAGTATGGCCGACGGCTATTCTCAGGCCTCGGGTAAACCGGCCTTTGTGAATCTGCACACTTCCGGGGGGCTGGGCCATGGGATGGGAGCGATCATGAACGCGAAGATCGCTCGGGTGCCGCTGGTAATTACCGCCGGCCAACAGGACCTCCGGCATATTCTGGCTGATCCTTTGCTGGCAGCGGATCTGGTGCAAATCGCGGCTCCGGCGGCCAAGTGGTGTTTCGAGCCGAATTCGTTAGATGATTTGCCTCTGATACTGCGCCGGGCTTTTCATAGTTCAATAACTCCTCCTCGCGGCCCGGTGTTCTTGTCGCTACCCATGAATATCTTGGACGAGGTGGGCTCGCCGCGGGTGCTTCCCCCAAGCCGGATTGAACTTTCCAGCGTCGCTGTTGGGGTCAACGAATTGGCAGCCGGGCTCCTGAAATTCGATCGGTTCCGAACAGTTATTCTGGCCGGGAATGATATTGCGGAGGTCGGGGTAGGAAAGGCGGCGGCTCGAGTGGCTCAATTGCTCGGTGCGCCAGTATACGGCGCTTCCTGGCCGTCAGTTAATAATTATCCTTCTATTGATCCTTTCTGGAGAGGGACACTGCCAACGACCGCTAAGGGTATCTCAGAAATTCTGGGTCGATACGATTGTTTGTTGGCGTTAGGCGGGAAGAGTTTGATCTCGATCGTTTATACGATGCGGGATCCGATCCCTGAATCGATCGAGTTCTATCATATATCAGAAGACGCTAACGACCTGGGGTATAACGATGCTCCTAAGCTCGGTATTTTTGGGAATGTGAGGGCGACGCTTGAAGCGTTAGCGGATGAGTTAGAACTCAAGGTGTCGCCGGCTACGATCAAACAAAACATCGAAGTTGCCCAAAAAGAAAAGGACGCCCTTTGGCGCGGGCTTATGGACCAGGCAGAGGCTGCGGTCAATGATGATCGCAGGATCGCGCCGATTGTTGCCACCAGGGAAGTGTTACGCCCATTGCCCGATGGGTTCTTGCTGGTAGACGAAGCGCTATGCGCGAATCCCTTTACTCAGCCGTTGCACCGTTCGACCGGTGGACGCCAATATTTCCATAATCGAGGAGGAGGACTGGGCTGGGGTATGCCAGCAGCGGTTGGGGTATCGTTAGCGCGCGATCGAGCACCGGTGCTTTGTGTGGTTGGTGATGGATCCGCGATGTATTCGCCTCAAGCGCTCTGGAGCGCCGTGCACGAGAACGCGCCGGTGATTTACGTGGTGTTTAATAATCTCGAGTACGGCATCTTGAAAAACTTCATGGTTAGCCAGCCGCAGTACAATTCGAATCAGCACGGTTTTTTGGCGATGGATCTTTGCCAGCCAAACGTTGATTTCCAGTCCTTAGCACGATCGATGGGGGTAAAGGCGACGTTAGTGAATTCTTACCGAGAAATTAGCGAAGCGGTTGAGACTGCGATCAAGGCTGGGAAGCCGCATTTGATCGAGATTCCGATCAAGGGGATAGGCGGGGAGGTCGTGCAGTGAGAGGTGAGAAAACGTGATTGGTGACTAGTGATTGGTGATTGGTGGAGCGCGGGGGATAGCGGGCCAAGTGGACTTTAGTGGACTTAGTGGACGCCGTGGACTGGAGTGGTCGGGAGTAGTAGGGACGGAGAGGATGATCTCCGGAGCAGGCGACGAATTTTAACGGCCGGATTCGTTTGAGCGTTTTGGTAACAGAGATGGTCTTTGTTCCAAATGAATTTTAACGATCCTCTCTCTCCGCGAGTACCAACGGTTCAACTTGGCGTCCGGCGGACGTTTCTAGTTTCGATTTTAGGTCTGAGCTTGGTTATTGGGTCCGCGCGAGGGGATGAGGTTTCGCCATCGCCAACTGCGGCATCCGCGCCGATGGCTAACCCGACGCCGGAGGGCAAAATCAACTTGGAAGCGACTGCGCGTAAGCGATTGCCGAATACGGTCGCTAATGTGGTTCTGGGGATTCAGGTCGAGGGACGCACTGGCGATGCGGTTTCAGGCTCGCTGGCTGATCGATCCCACACCTTGCTCGACTTTCTGCGCCAGCAAGGAGTGGAGCGGCTCCGCACGGAAGACGTCAGTTATCAGCCGCAGATTGAATCCGGCCGTAATGGAGCACCGGATCGCATTGTAGGTTACACGGGCAGCGCGAGTATCTCGTTTCGGACGACTCCGGACAAGTTAGGCGCGCTCTTAGGCGGGAGCTTGGACCACGGAGCAAATACGATTAGTCAGACGCAGTTTAGTCCATTGGAAAGCGAGATCGACGCTGCCCGGCAAGACCTGGCTATTGAAGCGACGAAGACGGCGCTAGCTCGAGCCGATGCGTTAGCCCAGGCGACGGGGTTGCGCGTGGTGCGAATCGAGCAGATCAACGTCGCGTCTGAAGAGAACATCGTGCCGGTTCCGCTTGGCGGTATGAAAATGATGGCGCCGGCGCGGGCACCAATCGAGACGGCCTCTGGAGAACAGGAAGTGGCGGCGCGGGTTTCGGTGCAGGTGGGCGTCGCGAAGCGCTAACAGCGCGCTTCGCGAAATGGTCAATAGCCGATAGCCAATAGCCGAGGCGGCGGGCTAATGACACATGACAGATCGGAGGCCCGAGGAAGCATCGATCCTGTCGATTTTAATTTATCTTTTATCGATTTTATATATACGAGAGATTGGACGACGATCATCCGGTATGAAAACAGAAGCGATCGGGCAGGGTGAGGGAGCAGAAGACCCCAGTTATCCAGAGCATCAGCATCTTCAACCCGCTAGCGCGAGTGCAATTCGCAAGCGGAGGTTTTGGGTTGTCCCGGTTTTGGCCGCTATTCCGACCCTGTTGGTGATCCTGCTTATTTTTCTTCTGAAGGATTATGACTTTCCGAAGGAAGTCGTGGGTATTTTGTTCATTACCGTCGTGATACCCGCGGCGCTGATCTGCGAGAAGCTTGGGCTTGGGCAGTTTAATATTTTGGGGGGTAGCACGATCCCGGACTGGTTGTTTTACAGTGTCATGATTCTGCTGGTGTACCTCTATAGTTTGGCGTTGGTGGCGTCGGGACGGGGGATTGTGTCGTTGATGGGGCGAGCGCTGCGAGGGGGGCGAAAGGTGATTGGTGATTAGTGATTAGTGATTAGTGATTGGTGATTAGTGATTGGTGGAAGAGAAGCTGTCCGTTCGGCGGCCTTCTCGGTCGGGTAACCGTCGGGGGTGTTTTCGCGAGGAGGGGGCAAATTTCGGTTAGTAATATTTTGCCAGGAGTTGTCCTGGTTTGGTTCTATTGTTCGTCGAGCGGGAGGAACTGAAATAACCGAGAGGTAAACAAATGATTACATCGCCAAAGATCGTTGAACGCATTGAACAACCGTATGTGGCTATTAAATCAGTGGTGAAAATGGAGGAGATAGCACCAACGGCCGGGCAGCTGTTCGGGGAAGTTTTCGGGTGGTTAGGTGGGCGCGGTTTAACGCCGGCCGGAGCCCCGTTTTTCAAGTATAACGTTGTCGACATGGAACGCGGGCTCGAGATTGAGTTTGCGCTGCCGACGGCAGCGCCGGCGACTGGAGATGATCGGGTTTTAGCGGGTGTGCTTCCTGCAGGCCGGTATGCCTCATTGATGCACCTAGGCCCGTATGATCAGCTTAAGGACGCTAATGCGGCGCTTGGGGAATGGATCAAAGAGCAAGGGCTTACCGTCGACGTGGTGAAGAGCCCGGAAGGGGACAGATTTGGGTGCCGGTTGGAAATTTATCTTAATGATCCAGGGGTGGAGAAGGATCCAGCGAAGTGGGAGACGGAAGTGGCGTTTAAGCTCGCGTAAACGCCCTTCAAGAAATCAAATTCACCACAGAGACACAGAGGACACCGAGAAAAGACTCGAACCGCAGATGGACGCAGATTTACGCAGATAAAGACAGGAGCCTGACTGAGGCAGGGGTTGAACGCACTCCTTCTGCCGGCAGCACATTGAGATTTGGAATATCCGCAGATTACACAGATTACGCAGATTTCGCCTTTAGGCTTGGGCACGTCACTTTAGATAAAAAAAAGTTCTGACTCGGTTACGCTTTCGGTAGCCCAAGGACTGATCCGAAGCCCACGACGAAATCTGCGAAATCTGTGTAATCTGCGGATATTAACGTTTTCCAGAATGTTGCCAGCCCATGACGCGTCTCTCAACGTCAGCTGCGATCTGCTCCCAGTCTCCATCTGCGTAAATCTGCGTCCATCTGCGGTTGAGGTTTTCTCTGTGTTCTCTGTGTCTCTGTGGTGAAATAAGTCTTAATAGGCTTTGCCGAAGAGGACGCGGCGGGGGCTGGGGGCGCCGGTGAAGATGCATTTCCCTGGCGTCTCATCTTTGAAAGCAGGATCGGTGGGGATGCAACGGATCGTAACCTTCAGGTCTTCTTTGATCTGCGCCTCGACAGAAGGGTCGCCGGACCAATGGGCAAACGCGAAACCGCCATGGATCTCGGGCCGGTCAATGTCCTTGGGAGTGAAGAAGTCGTAGAAGTCGGCTTTGGAATCGATTTTAACCGTGTATCGGTCACGAAGTTCTTTGGCGCGCTCGTAAAGGCCCGCCTGGATCTCGGTAAGAATTTCGGGGATGGCCTTTATCACCTCTTCGACCGGTCTAAATGCCTTTTCTTTGATCGGACGATCACGGCGAGCGATAGCAACGGTGCCTTTTTCCAAATCACGGGGACCGAGTTCGAGCCGGATAGGGACGCCGCGTTTGATCCAGTCCCAATTTTTCACCCCGCCGCCCAGGTCGCGTTGGTCGACCTCTACCGTGACCGGTTCGTTCGCATAACGCTGGTTGCGGATTTCGGCAGCCAGGTTGTTCGCGGCTTCCAGGACAGTGGAGCGATGTTCGGGTTTTTGGATCACAGGTAGGATGACGACCTGACTTGGGGCGATCCGAGGAGGCAAAATGATCCCATCATCGTCGCCGTGAGTCATGACGACGGTTCCCACTAGGCGAGTGCTGGCGCCCCAGCTGGTGGTCCAACCGTATTCCTGGGTCCCCTCGCGTGATAGGTAACGGATGTCCGACGCCTTCGCGAAATTTTGGCCAAGGAAATGCGAGGTACCGGCTTGGACGGCCTTCTGGTCTTGCATCATGGCCTCAATGGTCAAGGTGGTCACGGCGCCGGGGAACCGTTCGCTCTCGGTCTTTTCACCGGCATAAACGGGAAGGGCGAGGAACTCTTCAGCAAAGGTCTGGTAAACCCGCAGCATTTGGTTCGCTTCAGCGACGGCTTCTTCGGCGGTTTCGTGAACGGTGTGGCCTTCTTGCCAGAGGAATTCTGTGGTCCGGAGAAAGAGACGAGTCCGCATTTCCCAGCGCAGCACATTGCACCATTGGTTTATCAGAATGGGTAGATCGCGATAGGACTGGACCCAGCGGGAGAAGGTTGCGCCGATGATAGTTTCCGAGGTTGGCCGGATTACTAAGGGTTCGGTCAGTTCGGCAGAGGGAGCCGGACGCATTTTCCCATCGGGGCCTATCTCGAGGCGATGGTGGGTGACCACGGCACATTCTTTGGCGAAGCCTTCGACGTGGGACGCTTCTTTCTCGAAATAACTAAGGGGGATTAGCAAAGGGAAATACGCGTTCTTGTGTCCGGTATCTTTGAACATCCGGTCGAGATGCCGCTGAATGTTTTCCCACATGCCGAAGCCCCACGGCTTGATCACCATGCAACCACGGACGTCAGAGTTCTCCGCCAATTCGGCGGCGCGAACGACCTGTTGATACCACTCGGGGAAGTCTTCGGCCCGAGTGGGAGAGATGGCGGTCTTTTGGGCGGATGCTGACATGGTGACGTGAGCAGTGAGAAGTGAGAGGCGATTAGTGATTGGTGATTGGTCGCTCGGCGGGTGGCAGGGCGGCTGCCCGACTGCGATGTCTAGGCGAATGAATTCAGGAAGAAGCGGAAGAATTCGGCGCCGCGTTCGAGTTCCTGGATCTCAATGTATTCGTCGCAGGTGTGGGCTTGTTTGATGCTGCCGGGGCCGATCGCGATAGCGGGAGTGTTTTGTTCGGCGAAAAAGGCGGCATCGCAGAACCAGGGGACACCGATGCGTTTGGAGCCTAGAGCTACAAATTTTTCGATGAAGGGGTGCGTAGGATCGGTATAGAGCGGTTGAGAAACTTTCAGCGGGGTGGCTTTGACCTCAGGGAAACGGGCGGAAAGAAAGGCTTGGACGGCTTTTACCATTTCTTCCTGGCCTGGAATTGTGCGGACGTCGATCTCGGCCCGGCTATGGTCGGGGACGATATTAATTTTTACGCCGCCAGTAATGGTGCCGAGGCTGATGGTTGGTTTACCGAGAGCTTCGTTGGCGGGTACGGGGCAGAGATTTGGGAACTCCGATTTAAGGGCGGAGAAGGCTTCGGTCAGAAGTTCGATGGCGTTGATACCGGCGTCAGGACTAGCGGCGTGAACGGCCTTGCCGCGGGCATCCAGCTGCATCCAAGCAGTGCCTTTGTGAGTATAAACAACATTGAGATCGGTCGGTTCGCCGACCACGACAAAATCGGCTTCCCGGCGTTTAGCGCAGAGCTTGGAGCCAAGTTGCATGACTTCCTCGTCAGCGAGTCCTGCGAATCCGACGGCGACACTCAATTTCGAGAGGTCGATCGTGGTCAAAGCCCAAAGCATGGCAGCCATAGGTCCCTTGGTGTCGGTTGCGCCGCGCCCGAGCAAGCGGCCATCGACGATATCGCCTTTAAAAGGATCGATGGTCATTCCGCGGACCGGGACTGTGTCCAAATGGGGAGCAAACAAGATAGTCGTTTTGGCGGCCGGTGGTTTAGGGAACCAGCCATACACGTTTGGACGGCCTGGCGCGACATACTCGAATTCGACCGAGGCGCCGTGAGAACTCAAGAATTCGCCGACGAACCGGGCCAGGTCTTCTTCCCCCGCACCCGCACTTTCGGGTGCGCCGGAAGGGTTCTCGCTTGGGATACGAACCAAGTCGCGGCATAACTCAGTAACGGAAGCAATTGGGCTCATAGGGTGCGGAACCAGTCAACAAATTGCGGGATCCCTTTTTCGATGAGCGTGGTTGGCCGGTAACGGAGCAATTGAGAGGCCTTCGAAATATCGGCGTAAGTCTGTGGCATATCACCGGGGGCTGGTGGCTGGTATTGGATGACGGCGGATCGACCAAGCGCCTTTTCGATCAAGCCAATGACTTCGTTAAGCTCGACGGTTTGATTCTCACCTAGGTTGAAAATTTCAAAAGGCGAACCCTCGAAATCGATTGCGCCCAAAACTCCTTGGATGGTGTCGTCGATAAACGTGAAATCGCGGCGCTGAGTTCCGTCTCCGTAAACTTCGATCGGGTTTCCGCCCGCAATCAGCCGGGTAAATTTATGGATAGAGAGATCGGGACGCTGGCGCGGTCCGTATACGGTAAAGAACCGGAGACAAACGACTTTCAAACCGTAAAGATAAGAATAGTTCGAGCAGAGCTGTTCGCCGGCCAGTTTGCTGCTGGCGTACGGGCTAAGGGTCTGCACCAGGACTTGATCTTCCCGGAACGGGATCTGGGGCGTAGCCCCGTAGACGGAGGAGCTAGAGGCAAAAACAAATTTGGTGACGCCGGTGCGTTTGGCGGCCTCGAGCAGGTTGAAGGTGCCGAAGATGTTAGTCTTAAGGTAGAGTTCCGGGCATTGGACGGAGGGAAGAACTCCGGCCCGCGCGGCGAGATGGACAATGACATCCGGGCGCTGGGTCTGAATGATAGTGTTGATCTGATCCTGATCACAGACGTCGGCAGTGAAGATTTTGGCTGGAGTTTTCCGAAGGTTAGAACGTTTGATCTCAGGGTCGTAAAAGTCGTTGAAATCGTCGATGACAACGACCGAATCGCCGCGTGCTGTGAGTACGTCGACGAGGTGCGAACCGATAAACCCAGCACCGCCTGTGACCAAGATTTTCATTAAGAGTGGAAAGGGGGCAAGCTGGGATTAAATGGACACAGGCGCAAGGGGAAACCGTGAGAGGTGAGAGGTGAGAAGTGATTGGTGAAAGGTGATTGGTGGGTTGGCGAGGGGCATGTCGCGTCCGGGGCCGAACATGAGACGAGTAAGGTGAAAAGTGAACGGGTGAGATGTCCGATGGCGCCGGGCTGCTGTTTACCAATCACGTCTCACTTCTCACGTCTCACTTCTCACCGGGTTTTCAAAAGACGGGGTTGACAAGTGAACCGAACCGCGGGGATATACAAATTAGCGAATGCCCGACGAGAAAAGAGGTCCGGCTCGGATCACACTTCCCCCACGCATTAAAGCTCCGGAGGTTGTGGAGCCGGTTGTTATTCCGGAGGGTGTTCCGGTGCACACTAGCGAGCGATTAATCGCGCGGATGCCGCCGGTGCGGCGGGATCCGTGGGTGGTCCCATTGGCGGGGTTGGTCCTCGCTTTTTCCGTGATTTCGCTTATCGTACAATGTTTAGTTGCTTTCAGTTGACAACAAGGGGAACCAGGGGTTGTGCTAACGAAAGAAAGAAAAGGTTATGGTAACGGCTTCTGTACTACATTTGAATGAGTCGAACTTCGATCAAACCATTAGCGTGTCCGACGTGCCAGTGCTTGTCGATTTCTGGGCGAGCTGGTGCGGTCCTTGTCGAATGATCGCGCCTGTTTTGGACGAGATTGCCAAGGAACAGGGTGAGAAGGTGCGGATCGTCAAGATCGACGTCGACGCTAATCCGGAAATTTCTAATCGGTTCGGAATTCGGAACATTCCGACTCTTCTGTTTTTCAAGGGAGGCGAGGTCAAGGATCAAGTAGTGGGATTAACGAGCAAGGCGGACTTGGTAGGCCGCCTGAATGCGTTAAAGTAAATCAAATACCTGGCGCGACGGGAATAGAGTGGGGTTAGTGCCAGTCGAATAGTAACGAAATGAATATGCTAGCGTTAGGCTTTGGGAACTTCGGTGGCCCTGATCTATTCATCATCCTGCTCATTGTGCTCGTATTGTTTGGCGCCAAAAAGCTCCCTGAGCTGGCCCGCAGTCTGGGGCAAAGCATGAATGAATTTCGCAAAGCGCGGGAAGAGTTCGATCGCGAGCTGCATACTGCGGCTAACGATACAAAGAGCCAACCTCAGTCGTATCAGCAGGCGCAAAATGTGCAACCGGCACAAAATGTGCAACAGGCACAGCCGGCTGGGCAGGCGAACCAGTCTCAGCCACAGGTTACGGCTGGGAATGAGCAACGACCTCAGGTCTGAGCAACGCCGAGAACGAAAAGAATTTACGCCGTCTGATCGCAGGGTCAGACGGCGTTTTCGCGTCTTGGGGGTCTTGCGAAACGGCGAATGGGCGAAACGGCGAACTGGCGAATTACGCTGGGACCGAATGGGACTTATAGGACCTATAAGGAGATCCTATTAATGCCATCAGTCCTATAGGTCCGATCCGTTGGCAGTGTCCAACGCGTGCCCACACGCCGTTTCGCCCGTTCGCCGTTTCGCCCACTCGTGTTTTCTCTTGCGGTGGCACGTATGGGACTTAATGTCGCGGGGGTCCCGCGTTGACGTTTTTAAGCGCGGGACGTTTTCTGTCCAGAATTTTATGGCCAATACAGTGTTGGTGGGTGCGCAGTGGGGGGATGAAGGCAAAGGCAAAGTCATCGATTATCTGACGGGCCGGGTCGATGTGGTCGTCAGGAGTCAGGGTGGCAACAATGCTGGGCACACCGTTGTAGTCGGGGATGTAAAATATATTCTTCGATTGATCCCGTCGGGTATTTTGCGGCCCGGGAAATTGTGTTTGATCGGGAACGGTGTGGTGGTGGATCCGATCTCGCTGTGCGAGGAGATTGCGGAGCTCAAACGCCAAGGCGTGGAGATCTCAAACCGGAATTTGTTGATCAGCGATGCCGCGCATCTGGTGTTTCCTTACCACAAGTTGATTGATGAATACCGAGAGCTGGCAGTTGGGCCAAATAAGATCGGGACAACCAAGCGTGGTATCGGTCCCGCCTATGGGGATAAAATTGCGCGGGTGGGTATTCGGTTGGGTGACCTTTTAGATCCAAGGCTTTTCAATGAGCGGCTGGAGAACAGGCGCCAGGAAGTGGATTGGCTGTTGGAGCGGTACGAAGCTAAGCCGATTGATTGGCGGGAGCTGAGTCACCAATATCTCGCTGCTGGAGAACAGCTCAGGGAGATGGTGACAAACACGGTGCTCGAGCTGCATCGTTTGATGGAGCAAGGGAAAGAGATTTTGTTCGAAGGGGCACAAGGCACGTTTCTGGACATCGATCACGGGACTTATCCGTACGTGACTTCATCGAATACCACCGCCGGTGGAGCGTGTACTGGCGCCGGAGTGCCGCCGACTCGAATTGATCGGGTGGTTGGAGCAATGAAGGCGTATACGACTCGGGTGGGAGAAGGTCCGTTCCCAACCGAAGATCAAGGGCTATCAGATATGCTGCATGCGATGGGCCGCGAGTTTGGCGCGGTCACTGGACGAGAACGGCGCTGTGGTTGGTTCGATGCCGTTGCGACTCGATTTGCGGTGATCGTGAATGGGATCGATGAGATTGCGGTCACGAACCTCGATGGGCTGGATCAGCTGGAGACGATCAAGATCTGTGTGGAGTATAAGCGGGAAGGCAAAGGAGTCGGGTCACCGCCGACCTGTGTCCGGGAGTTTGGACGTTGTACACCGGTATATATCGAGGTGCCGGGATGGAAAGAATCGACCACCGGTACCCAGAGCTACGAGGATTTGCCGAAGAATGCGCGGCTGTATCTCGAGAAAGTTTGCGAGTTAATCGGGGCAAAGATCGGGCTGGTGGGTGTGGGGCAGAAGAGGGAGCAGACCCTCGTTGTAACGCCGGCAACGCCGGGATCGCCGTCAACGCTGGGAACGGGTGCATGGCAAGCTCGCTGATAGGCCAGCTGGCGGCGATGACGCTCGTTGACGGCGTTTACACGCCTCCGTAGCGGCGTTGGCGGCGGTTGTATTCCGCGACGGCATCCACAAGATCTTGGCGGGTGAAATCAGGCCACAGTTTCGGGATCACGTACATCTCGGTGTAGCTCACTTGCCAAAGTAGAAAATTCGAGATCCGCATTTCGCCGGAGGTTCGGATCAGGAGGTCGGGATCGGGTAAGTCGCGGGTGTAAAGGAAACTGTTGAAGAGCTCGGCATCGATGGCGTCGGGTCGTAACTTGCCGTCAGCAACTTCTTCGGCCACGCGTTGAATGGCATCGATGATCTCGGTGCGGCCACTATAGTTAACGGCGAGGATGGCTGTCAGCTGGGTATTGTTGGCCGTGGTGGTGATGGCGTGTTGAAGCTGGTCCTGGCATTCCGGCGGTAGCTCGTTCAACCTGCCGATGGCCTGTACACGGACGCCGCGACGGGCCATGTCTTTGGTGTAGTCGCGGAGGAACCGTTGCAATAGACCCATCAAGGTATCGACTTCTTCCTTCGGTCGCTGCCAGTTCTCGGTCGAGAAAGCGTACAGGGTGAGGTATTCGATACCGAGCTCGAGACAAGTTTCCACACACTCGCGGACTGCTTTTGCACCTTCGAGATGACCCCGGGAGCGCGGCCATCCGCGTTGTCGTGCCCACCTCCCGTTGCCATCCATAATGACGGCAATATGCCTAGGAGTTTTACTGACCATGTTAAGCTGGTCAACAACCGGCATGGGGAGGGAAAAAGCAAATCGGAAAGGAGCTAGGAGCTAGAATCCAGGAGCTAGGAGGGGGAGGCAGGCGGCGTGTTGGCGTATGGGCGTGGCGGCGTATGGGCGTATGGGCGTATCGGCGTGTGGGCGTGTGGGCGTGTGAGTGGACTTAGTGGACCTTGTGGACGGAGTGGACGAAGTGTGGCAAGGGGCGAGTGGGGCTGCTCCTGAGATCGGCGGCTGGCGGCTGCCGGGAGCGTTCACGGCATTGTTTTTGAATATCGGTGCTTGCAGATTAGACAGGATGGGCAAAAGATAACACCCGGTTTTTGGCTCGTTGGAGATAAGGTTGACCATTTAGGGGCATCCATACCCCCTACGAGCACGCAGTTTGATGCAGACGATTTTGCTTGTTGATCCAGAGACAGATTTCCTTGAGTGGGCCCAGAACCAACTCGAAACACCGACTACTCGTGTCCTGACGGCTACCACTGCGGACGAGGGCTACAAGGTTTATATCTCGGAAAACCCGGATCTTTTGGTTTCTGAGACCCACCTGATGCCTTTCAGTGGCTTGGAACTGTTGGCGCGCATTCGTCAGCGGGATACGAACGCGATGGTGATATTAATGAGCGCTTTCGGGACGACACAATCGGTCATTGAGTCGATGAAGTTGGGAGCTTTCGACTATCTGCGAAAGGAATCGTTACCATTCAATCTTAAGCCAGTCGTGGACGCGGCGTTGACGGCTCAGGCGGAGATGCGCTCGGCGACGGCGTTTAAGCCACAACTGACGGTCGAGCAATACCAGGACAGCCTGGTGGGGCAATCCCAAGCCATGCAGCAGGTCTTCAAGATGGTGGGTCGAGTCTCCCACAGTGATGCGCCGGTGATGATCACGGGTGAAAGCGGGTCGGGTAAAGAATTGGTGGCGCGGGCGATCCATCACTATAGCAATCGGAGTTCGCAAACCTTCATTGCGATCAATTGTGCGGCAATTCCGGAGAATCTTTTGGAAAGCGAATTGTTCGGTCACGAACGAGGAGCTTTTACGGGAGCGGCGTCGCAGCGGATCGGTCGATTCGAGCAGAGCAACGGCGGGACTCTGTTCCTGGACGAGATTGGGGAAATGCCGCTGCCGGTTCAGAGCAAGATTCTGCGAGTATTGCAGGAAGGCGAGTTTTCGCGAGTAGGCGGAAATGCAGTGATTAAGACCGATGTCCGCATCATTGCCGCCACAAATAAGACTCTGGAACAAGAGGTAGCGAAGAAACAGTTCCGGGAAGACTTATTTTACCGCCTGAACGTGGTGCGGATTCATTTGCCGCCGTTACGTCAGCGGAAAGAAGATATCCGTTTGTTGGCGGAATATTTCTTAAAGAAGATTTCTATCCAGAAACATCTGCCGCAGCTAACCGTATCCGCAGATTCGATCAAAGTTTTGGAGGACTATCCTTGGCCAGGGAACGTGCGCGAGCTTGAGAATACGATCCAACGGGCCTGTGTGTTGGCAACGAGCGATGTGCTTTTGCCGAAGGACATTCCGCTGGGAATTGCGAGTCAGACGGATCACTCGAATGGTGATCATCTCCCGAGTTCGTCCTCGGGAGTTACCAAACCTAGTTTGGATGTGGCGGTGGAGACGTTGTTGGATGCGGCGGCATCGGATCCCACGATTCAGCTTTTGCCATGGTTAGAACGGGAATTCACGGTGTCGGCGATGAAGCGGACAAAAGGGAACCAGGTGAAGGCGGCGAAGTTGTTAGGGGTGACGCGAGCGACGTTGCGGAAGAGGATTGAGCGGTATGGGATTACCAAGGAATTGAGTTTTCAATAGAGGCAGGAGCTAGGAGCTAGGATTGTCCCAGGTGATGCGACAGCCTACTAGAGGTGCGAAGCACTGGAATCATGATAGCCTAGGGTGGAGCGTAGCGGAGGCCTAGGAAGGGTGAGGAGTATTTCGAGTATTCAAGAGAAGCCGGTAGGCGACAGTGCGCCTCAGTCGGGGGACTTCGGGAATGGGGCTGAGAAGACGCAGCAAGAGGATGCGCCCACGGTAAAGCGGCAGCGGAAAAATGGGGATAAGCGGTCGAGGGATGATCGAAAGGGAGCGAACCAGGGAGAAGGGCCGCTTCAGTCGAGTGTTGGATTCGTTGCTGAGTCGCGGGCGTTCGTTCGGAGATTCAAGAAAAAGGGTTGGTTTGAGCAGGTGTGTGAGCCGGCTCAGGCGTTTGTGGCGGCTTGCGCGGTTAGACATTTTGCTTCCAGGAATTGTTGGTTGATCTGTCCGGACGCTCGCCGGCAAGAAGAGATTTTTAATGGACTTTTGAACTGGGGGATAACCGCCTGGTTTTTTCCCGAGTTGGAGGCGCCCGCGATTGAGGGTGCGGTTCCGGACCCAGAGGTTGTGGCGGAACGGCTCAATGTGCTTCAGCATTTGGCCGAAGGTAAACGGGCGGTGGTGGTAGTAACTCGGGCCGCTTTGGCAGACGAGGTACCGAATCGGGACCGCGTTGGTAGTCAAACCTTTGTGGTCAAACGAGGCCAGGCCCTGGATCGAACCGCATTGATCGAGGGGTTATTGAAGTGCGGTTATCAACAGGTGGGTCAGGTGAGCGGCCGAGGGGAGTTTGCTGTGCGCGGCGGCATCATCGATGTTTTCTCGCTGCAACATGCCTTACCGCTGCGCATCGAGCTATTTGGCAGTGATGTTGACTCATTGCGCGAGTTCGATCTAGATGATCAGACCGCCGTTCAGGTGGTTGATCGAGGCGAAATCTTTCTGGGAGAACCGGATTCCGAGGGTACCCGGTTTGCCGACTATATTCGGCGCGGCGACTTGTTGATCGATATCGAGTCGGAATACGAGGACGCGCCGGTTCGGATCAGCGCTGGAGCGCTCGACTCCGATCGAATTGAGGATTTTGAGACCGCGTTTTACCCTTCCGGGTTTCACGACTTCGAAGCGGGCGATTTCCTGGTAGAAGAGACCAAGCGAGAACAAGCATTGGATCAACTCCGGCGGTGGCTAAAGGAAGGATGGCGCATTCTAGCGGTCTGCCATAATGAGGGTGAACTAGAACGGCTACGCGATGTTTTTACCGACAACGAGCTGGATGTTCAACAGATGGTTTTTGCGGTAGGGGTTTTGAACCACGGTTTCACTTATGAGACCGGCAAGTTGGCGGTGCTTTCTGATGCCGAGATCTTCGGCCGGTACCAAAGCCCGAGCGCCCGGAGATTGGCCTTGCGGCGTTCTCGACTGCGAGGAGGGCGAGCGCCGGTTGATTTCAGCGAATTGGCCGAGGGCGATTACGTGGTTCATCTCGAGTACGGTATCGCGAAATACAAGGGCATCCGAAAGCTGGAGCAGGAGGGTGTCGAATCGGAGTGCGTGGTCCTTGAGTTTGCGGATGACGCCAGGCTGTATGTTCCATTCGAGCAAGCGTTTTTGATCTCGCGATATGTCGGCCTGGGTAAGCGCTTTCCGCTATTAAGCACGCTGGGCGATAGCAAGTGGGCAAGAGCGAAGAAAGCGGCAGAGACCGCGGTGTTCGATTACGCAGCCCAGTTGCTGAAACTGCAAGCTGAACGTCAGACTTTGACCGGACACAAATTTCTGCCGGACACAAAGTGGCAGGCTGAATTCGAGGCTTCGTTTCTTTACAAAGAAACCCCGGACCAATTGCGAGCGATCGAGGATACCAAGAGAGACATGGAATCCGAGCAGCCGATGGATCGGTTGATTTGCGGCGATGTCGGCTTCGGCAAAACTGAGGTTGCGATACGGGCTGCGTTCAAGGTGGTAATGGGGGGAAAACAAGTGGCGGTGTTAGTGCCGACGACCGTCTTAGCACAACAACATTTTCAAACGTTTCGAGAGCGGACCTCCGACTATCCGGTGACAGTGGGGATGTTGAGCCGGTTTTTATCGGCGGCGGAACAGCGAAAGACGGTTGAGGCGCTTCGAGACGGCTCTTTGGATATCGTTATCGGGACGCACCGGTTGGTGTCGCCGGATATCGAGTTCAAGGACCTCGGGCTGGTGATCGTCGATGAGGAGCAACGGTTTGGGGTCCGGCATAAAGAACGTTTGAAAGAGCGGTTCAAGCTGGTCGATGTGCTCACCCTCTCGGCAACGCCGATTCCGCGCACTTTGTATCTCTCTCTGGTGGGAGCGAAGGATATGTCGGTCATTGAGACGCCGCCACCGAACCGGTTGCCGATAGAAACGATCGTTTGCGGTTACGACGAACGCGTGATTCGAGATGCGATTCAGCGAGAACTGAAGCGGCGGGGTCAGGTTTATTTTTTGCATAACCGGATCCATTCCATTCGGCGGGTGAAAGAGAGGGTGATTGAGCTTTGTCCCGGCGCCCGGGTTGAAATCGGGCATGGGCAAATGGATGAAGAGGAACTGGAACGGGTGATGCAGCGCTTTGTAGAAGGGGAGATTGACGTCTTGATCTCGACGACGATCATCGAGAGCGGTCTGGATATTCCGAATGCAAACACGATCATCATCGATCGAGCGGATCGATTTGGATTAGCAGATCTGTATCAGCTGCGAGGGCGCGTGGGGCGGGCTCAGCACAAAGCCTACGCCTATTTAATGTTGCCGCGGGAGCTGATAGGTGTGGGAGCCGCTCGCCGGCGAATTAACGCGATTAAGCAGTATTCCGGACTGGGAGCCGGATTTAGGATTGCGATGCGCGACCTGGAGATTCGCGGTGCAGGCAACATCCTGGGAACGGCCCAGAGCGGTCACATCACGAACGTAGGGTTCGAGCTTTATTGCCAACTCTTGCACGACGCGATCGAGAAGCTGAAAGGCAAAAAAGCGAAGGGTAGGTCGGAAGCGGTCCTCAGGCTTGATTTTGTGGCGACGAACGAGTCGGAATTTGTGACCGCCGGCGAGGCGAAAGCGCCGGCATTCATTGCGGCCGATTATATTCCGCAGCCGCATCTGCGAATTCAAGCGTACAAGAAGCTTGCTGCCGCGAGCAACCCGGAAGAATTGAGCAAGCTACAGACGGAGTGGAGAGATAGGTTCGGACCGCTTCCGGAGCCTGTCAGCAACCTGTTGTTGCTGACTGAAATTAAGTTGGTCGCAGGGAAGGCTCGGGTGGCGCGAGTCGAAGTCAAAGAGAACAAAGTGATGCTGCTACGGGGCGGAGATTATTTGCTTATTGGAGTTCGGTTTCCCCGCTTGACTTCGCCGGACCCGCAATCTAGGGTCGGCGAACTGTTGTCCCTCCTCCGGAGGCTTTCATAATTCATTGGCATGCTACCTAAGATTGTTTGTCGCGTTTCGCTCGTCGCTTTGCTACTCGTGCCGGGGCTTGTGTGGGGGGATGCCGAGGTAATCGATGGAATTGCCGCAGTAGTCAACGGCGACGTAATCACCTTTTCCCAAGTACAAGAAGTTGCCGCTCCTGAGGAACAATCTCTGAAGCAGCAGTACACCGGTCAGGAACTGATCGACAAGATCAAGGAGACGCGCTTGGCGGTCTTGAACGATCTGATTAACCGGCAACTGATCCTTCAGGAATTCAAGAAGAAGGAATACACTCTTCCGGACTACGTCGTGGAAGAGCAGGTCCAGGACATCATTAAGGATGAGTTCGGCGGTGATCGTCAGGCCTTTGTGCGAACGTTGCAGGCACAGGGATACACGCTGAACAAGTTCCGGGATAAGGAGAAAGAAAAGATCACCGTGCAGGTGATGCGGCAGAACCAATTAAAGGACGACAGTTTTACCCCGTCGCCGGAGGCAATTGACGCCTATTACAACGCGAACAAGCAAGAGTTCGCGACGCCCGCCCAGGTCAAGCTGCGGATGATCGTGTTGAATTCCGATCCACTAGTGACCGATTCCGCGAAAACTACGCAACAGATGGCGAACGACATCCGGGACAAAGCGACCCATGGAGGCGATTTTGCGACTTTGGCCAAGACCTATTCGATGGATGGAACCGCTGAGAACGGCGGTGACTGGGGTTGGGTCGATGAGAAGACTTTGAACCAGGACCTGACCAAGACCGCCTTTGCTCTGAAAAAGGGAGAGGTAAGCTCGGTGGCGCAGATCGGTGATTCTTTCTATCTGCTTTATTGTGAGGATAGAAAAGACCCGGCCGTCACCGCGCTGAACGATGTACGGGATGCTATCCAGAAAAAGCTGACCCAGATCGAGAAGCAGAAAGCGACGCAGCGATGGTTGGATGGCCTGCGGGAGAAGGCGTTTATAAAAGTGTATTAGGAAGTTGGTAGGGCGAGGCTCCCGATCTTCCTCGAATCGCTCGCAAGGCGACGAGGTCGTGCAAATCTATAGGGACCAGCGCCTAAACGTCTGCCGAGCCGCCGTCAAGCGCGTGGCGATGGTCCAAAGATAGTGACGGCCGAGGCAAAACAGCAACCACTCCTACGCACCGGGTCATGGTTCACCGGGGGCCTCGGCTCGGCAGTCCATCGGCCCGGAACACAAAATTTTTAATCAACGAGGCAATCCCTGGATAGCCGCCAAGCTATTGCGGGAGCCTCGCCCTACCAACTTCATGAGTCTCCGGGTCTATTTGAAGGCGTTCGACGTGGGATTGCAGGACACCTTTGTTTATCGGTGGAATTTCTTTCTGCGCTCGATCTTCGAACTGCTGCCCTTGATGGGGACGGTCCTGATCTGGGGGGTCGTGTTTGACCAGCGGCAAAGTGGAGTCGGAGGGTTCGATTTTCGGACCGTGATCGCTTATTTTTTGCTCGTCTTATTTCTGGACGCTTTGGTTACGCCTAAAGATGACGAATTTCAGATCGCGGCTGACATTCGAGAGGGGCAGATCAGTGCCTTTCTGGTGAAACCGATCAATTATCTTCTCTATCGGTTTAGTCTTTTCGCCAGTAGCCGGTTGCTTTTCACAGCCATGACTTTGCCGGTGTTTCTGTGTCTCTTTGCTTTCACCGCCAGTTATTTTAGTTGGCCATCCGACATCGGGTTATGGCTGGCAGCATTGTGGACAACGGCGATGGCGGCGCTGTTGCAGTTCTTCATCACGATCTCAATCGCCCTCCTGGCGTTCTGGATGTTGGAGATATCGACTGTCGTTTTTATCGTTTATTCGTTCGAGTACATGCTGAGTGGGAGAATGTTTCCGCTCGCGTTTATGCCGGAGGCAGTTCAGCAGGTGCTCCGCTGGTTGCCGTTTCCTTATGAACTTTATTTTCCGGTATCAGTCCTGATGAACCGGGTCCATGGCGCGGATCTTTGGTTCGGGCTGGGCGTACAGGCGTTTTGGGTGATAGCGGCCGGTGCCTTGGCCCAACTGATGTGGCAGCAAGGGCTGCGGAAGTATCAAGCCGTTGGCGGCTAGCGCGCTACGCGCGCATGACCGATAGCCAATAGCCGATAGCCAATTTCACGATCGGCTATCGGCTATTGGCTATGCGCGAAGCGCTCAGCGCACGAACGCTGAAGCGTAGGTCATGGTGCTAGCGCTGCGGGCCTGGCGGACATGCCGATGAATCCACACGCTCTCAAGCACGCCAAGGGCGAAAAGGATTAGCACTAGGAAAGAGCCGCCGTAGCTGATCAGCGGCAGCGGGACACCGGTGATGGGGGTGATGGAAATGTTCATGCCGATATTCATGAACACGTGAGTGAAAACGAGGGCCACTATGGATACGGCAGCCAATCTGCCCAGTTCGTCCGGCGCAACCGCGGCGATTAGTAGACCCGTGAGTAATAAGGCGGCGTACGCGGTGATCAGGGTAATATCACCGACAAAACCGAACTGCTCGGAGATACCAGCGAAAATGAAGTCGGTATGGACAATGGTCGAAGGGAGGAACCCAAGCTGGATCTGGGTATTAGGCGCAGCGAACCCTTTTCCGTTGAAGCCGCCGGAGCCGATTGCGATCAGGGCCTGATTAATGGTCCAGCTGGCTCCTTGAGGATCGTAATCCGGATCGATAAAAGTCGTGAGACGCTCTCGTTGGTAGGTCTTTAGACCGAAATTGGCGATCACCGGCACCACGGCGACTGCCATAATGATGATGACCAAAAGGTAACGTTTCGGGATACGTCCGACAAAGAAGAGGGCTAAGAGCGGTGGCAGCATCACAAGACACTCGCCGAGGTCGGGTTGAATCAGGATCAATAGCCAGGGAGGCGCGATGATCGCGGCGCAGCTGCAAATTCGGCCCACGGTTGGCCAAAAACCAGACCAATTCCCGGTGTTAGCGAGCAGCCACGAGAGCAGGAGCAGCGTGGAAATGATCGCTAATTGAGCCGGCTGAAAACTGATTGGGCCTAGTTCGAGCCAGCTCTTAGCGCCGTAAGTTGTGCGGCCGAAGAAATGCGTCAACACCAAAAACCCGAGGCCGGCGAGGTATAAAAGGAGCGGGAAAATGACGTTGGAAAGCCAAACCCGATAATTGATAAATGAGGTGACGAAGAAGCAAACGATTGCAATCACCAGCCAGATAATCTGTCGTCTCCACATCTCTTGGAGATAAACCTCTTCCCGCATGAAGGTGACGCTATAGATAGAAATAACCCCGAAGATCGCGAGGGCGACCGCGATGACCGCTAGCAACCAATTCATGCCCAACAACTTCCGAAGAAACAAATTCATGAAACTGGCGAGATTCTAATCAAGGGAAGGAACGCTGGCGAGTAAGTTTCGAGTATAGTCGTGCTGTGGGTGGGTATAAATCGAGACAGCATCGGCCTTTTCAACTATCTGACCGCGAAGCATGACGACGACATCATGGCTGATATGTTCCACGACTGCAAGATCATGAGAAATAAACAGGTAAGAAAGCCCCAGCTCATCCTGGAGGTCTTGGAGAAGGTTGACGATCTGAGCTTGGACACTGACATCGAGCGCGCTCACGACTTCGTCGCATACAATTAGTTTTGGTTCGACCGCCAGAGCACGCGCGATTCCTATGCGCTGGCGTTGACCACCGCTGAATTCGTGGGGAAACCGGCTGCCGTGATCGCGGGAAAGGCCGACTTTCTGGAGCAATTTAGCGACTCGTTCTTCGCGTTCGAGACGGCCTAGATTAGGGAAATGAATTTTAAGCGGCTCGCTGATGATTTGTAGAATGGTCCAGCGCGGGTTCAACGAACCGAACGGGTCCTGAAAGATCATCTGGATCTGCCGTCGCCAGGGCCGGAATTCTAACTGTGATAGAGGCGTGATATCAGTCCCGGCGAATCGGATCGTGCCTGCAGTAATCGGTAGCAATTTTAGGATAGCTTTGCCGACGGTTGTTTTGCCGCTTCCGCTTTCACCGACCAAGCCGACGGTTTTACCGGCGCCGACGCTAAAAGTGACGTCGGTAACCGCTTTGATGAAGCCGGTCCTGCCTTGGAGAATTCCGGTTCTGGTTGGAAACCAGACGCTCAGGGATTCGACTTCTAGGAGGGGCGAGGCGGGGGGCATTGAGCGTCGAACGTCCGAGAGAATCCGGCAGGGCGCGCGTCCCCGCGCGCCGCGAAGATGTTCCCGACCTTGAGGTGTAATTTTATCATTCGGTTATGGAAGGCCGTTTGGCTCCGCGAACGATCCGGCGGCTGCCGGACGAGGACGCGATCCCTCCCTGTCGAGGACGATTGCGCGCTCGCCCTACTCATTCTGACGGAGGATGGCTTCAAGGGGGCTGGTGGCCTCGGCGCTGTTGCGTTCGTGACCAAGACCGACTTCGTAGGCCATGCGGCCGGCCTCAACCGCGCTCTTGAAAGCCATGGCCATGCGAACGGGGTCAGAAGCGATGGCGATAGCGGTGTTCACAAGTACGCCGTCCGCGCCGATTTCCATAGCTTCCGCGGCATGGCTAGGTGCACCCAGGCCCGCGTCCACAATCACCGGGACGAGCGCCTGATCAATGATGATACGAATCAGGTCACGAGTACGCAGGCCTTGGTTGCTGCCAATGGGTGAGCCGAGCGGCATCACGGTAGCCGTACCGACTTCCTCGAGACGCTTCGCCAGAACGGGATCAGCATTGATGTACGGCAACACCACAAAACCCTCTTTTACAAGTCTTTCCGCGGCGAGAAGGGTCTCAATCGGGTCTGGCAACAAGTAATGGGGATCAGGATGGATCTCCAGCTTGACCCATTTGGGCAGCCCTGCCGATGCCGCTAATCGAGCGAGACGAACGGCTTCATCCGCGTTCATGGCTCCGCTGGTGTTCGGCAGCAGCAAGTACCGAGCGGGATCGATAAAATCCAAAATGTTGGCAAAAGGATCATGGCGCCCGGACAGATCGGCTCGGCGCAGAGCGACCGTTACAATCTGGGTGCCGCTCGCTTCGAGCGCATCTCGCATTAGTAGGTTGCTAGGGAACTTGCCGGTTCCGACCAGTAGGCGGGATTGGAACTCGCGGTCGGCAATACGAATAGGCACACTCTGCATAGCTATAATGATTTCGATTCTCCGGCTCTTCTGCTTGTAAAACGAATTTAGTGACTTGCCGCTTGAACAGTGACACGCCGCCTTTAATCTCACCCTTGTGAGGCTCGAGGGCGAAGAGAAATTCAACGTCAGTGGAAAACTTTTGTTGGCCCATCCTTCGTTGAAGGATCCTAACTTTCGGCGAGCGATCCTCTTTATCTCGAGTCATGAGGAGAATGTGGGAGCCTTTGGTGTGGTCATTAACCGGCCCACCCATCAAAAACTGGCTGATTTCGTGGTTGAAGCCGATTTACCCGGGTTAGCTGGTGTTCCGGTGTACGAAGGTGGACCGGTCTCATCGAACGAGTTGATCTTGATGGGTTTCCTCGGGGAGGCAAGTGAGGGGCCGGATCGTTTCCAAGTGCCTTTGTCGATCCCGGATGCCGAAGAGATATTGCGGGAAAAGCGTGGTTTTGTGCGGGCGTTCCGTGGGTATGCCGGCTGGGACCCTGGACAGCTGGAGGGAGAGCTGGGCCAAAATGCCTGGTTTGTTCGGGAAGTCGATGCCGAGTTCATGGCCGGAGAACCCGACCAAACGCTCTGGCTGCGGTTTATGAAGGGCCAGGGGCCAGTTAATTATTTGTTGGCGCTGGCGCCGGACGATCCGTCTCTGAACTGACGGCGTTCGGCGTTCGGCGTGATCACCTGTGGGCGTAGCAGACGATGGCACAGGACGCCGCGAATCCGCGCTGCGACCGAATGGGACTTATAGGACCTATAGGACCTATGGGTCATCCCATTAGTCCCATCAGTCCTATAGTCCGATCCGCTCGCAGCGTCCAACGCCGAACGCCAAACGCCAAACGCCGAACGCCAAACGCCAACTGTTGAGTTGCCGCAGACGCTTCTACGGGATAAACAGGGCAGCATGAAGATTGGCGTTCCCAAGGAGATTAAAGAACAAGAACATCGGGTTGCGTTGCTACCGTCCGTTGTTTATCTGCTGACGCGCTTGGGGCATGAAGTGTTCGTAGAACGGGACGCTGGCGCCGGAGCGGGATTTCCGGACGAGGAATACGCGCAGGCCGGTGGCAAAATCCTCGACGATCATGGTTCTGTCTTTGAGCAAGGTGACCTTGTCATCAAGGTCAAAGAGCCGTTGCCTTCGGAGTATCCGCTACTGCGAGAAGGCCAGATCCTTTTCACTTACCTGCATCTAGCCGCGAACAAAACGCTGACGGAGGCTTTGATGCGCAGCGGCGTAACCGCGGTGGCGTATGAGACGGTAGAGATCAACCGTCGACTGCCGCTGCTGGAGCCGATGAGTGAGATCGCCGGACGAATGTCCATCATTGTAGGCGGATATTTCCTGGCCAAACATCGTGGTGGAAAAGGGGTGCTGTTGGGGGGAGTGCCAGGAGTGTTGCCCGGAAACGTGATCGTGATCGGCGGCGGGACGTCGGGAATCAACGCGACCCGGATGGCTACGGGCTTGGGAGCGGATGTCACAATCCTGGAGGTGGATATCGAACGAATGCGGTTTCTCGATATTACGATGCATACGGCGCACACGCTTTATTCGAGTGAGGCGCATCTTCTGGAGATCTTGCCTCGAGCTGATCTTTTGATCGGAGCGGTCTTGGTGCCCGGAGCCAGGGCGCCGCGACTGATTACCCGGGAGATGTTGCGGATGATGCGGCCGGGTAGTGTGCTTGTGGATATAGCGATCGATCAGGGTGGATGCTGCGAAACCTCGAGGCCAACAACGCACGACAATCCGATCTACGAAGAAGAAGGGATCATTCATTATTGCGTGGCGAATATGCCCGGAGCTTATGCCCGGACAGCAACTCAGGCGCTGACCAATGTGACGGCGCGGTTTGTTGAGTTTTTGGCGGAAGGTCTCTCGGCGGCGATTAAGAAACAACCCGCTATCGTCGGTGGAATCAATGTAATGGATGGTAAGGTCAGGAACGAAGCGGTCGCGCAAGCGCATGGACTGCCGTATGCGCCACTCGATTATTAGCTCGCTTAGGCTCGCTCGAATAGCCGATAGGGCGCGGCGCGGAGCGAATGACAGATGACAGATGACAAATGACAGATTGGAAACGGCGATGGCGTAGGCCGGCTATCGGACATTCGCTAAGCGCCGATGGGACCCATGGGGAATATAGGTCCCAATCATTTGTCTAGCGCCTGAGGTTGCTTAATAGAACCAGCTGTAGGCGGGGTTGGAGTCGTTGGTGGTTTCGTGAGTCGCGCTGGCCTTTTGGTCGATGTAGTTGGCGGTTTGCTTTTGGGTGTTCGGCGTCAACGTGGTACAGGCCATAAGGGCTAGGCAACTAACCATTGTAGAGTGCAATAGATGGTTAGCTAGTTTTGGGATTTTGTTAGTCGAGTTCATCGGATTGGGTAGGTTCATTGTTACCCTTCTTCGATATATACCGAGCAGGACGCTGATCTATTCCAGTAGCCTAGAATTGCACGATATGGACGGAGCGAACGTTGGGGTTCTGCAACGCGGCTTGCAGGACCTCGTCGGGCGGAAGTGAGTCCAAATTGAGAACCGTCAGCGCCTTGCTATCTCCGTCGCCGCGACTGAGCGACATGTCGGCGATATTGATTTGGTGATTACCTAAAAGGGTTCCGATCTGACCGACGATTCCAGGGACGTCGTTGTTCTCGAAAATCATCAGCGTACCAACCGGGCGTGCCTCAACAAAGCGGCCATTAATGCGAACAATGCGAGGGGAAGCGCCCACGAAAGTTCCCGCCACAGATACCTTTTTCCCTTCACCTTCGACTTGCATCTCGATGAGATCCGTGAATTCGCCAGTCACGTTTTCTTTTGTCTCAATGACCCGCAGCCCAAGGTTCTGCGCGAGTGAAGTGACGTTCACTTGATTTACATCGGGGCCGCCGGCTTCTTCGAGAAAACCTTTCAGCGCATAGCGGGAAACGGGTGAGGTTTCCACTTCGTTCACTTTGCCGCTATAATTGATGTGGAATTGATCGCAACGTTTCGGCGCGAGCTGCCGTAACAGGCGACCGAGGCGTTCTGCTAAATCCAGATAGGGCCGAATGACGGCAAGAGTCTTAGCGTCAATATTAGGAACATTGACGGCATTCCTAATAACGCCGTCCAGTAGCACGGAACGGATGGCTTCGGCGATCTCGATTCCGACGCTCTCTTGGGCTTCAATGGTGGACGCTCCTAGATGTGGGGTGCAGACTACATTAGGAAGGCGAAGCAACGGCAGATCTGCCGGAGGTGGTTCAGTTTCGAACACATCCAGCGCCGCGGCGGCGATCTGGCCGCTGGTTAACGCGTCGTAAAGTGCTTCTTCGTCGATGAGTCCGCCCCGGGCGCAATTGATGACCCGCGCGCCCTTTTTCATCAGGGCCAACCGCTCCCGGTTGAGAACCGAGCGAGTCTCGGGAGTCATCGGCAAATGCAGAGTGACGAAATCCGCTCGCGCGAGTACTTCGTTGAGATTATCCAGCAGCTCGACTTGCAGCGACCGGGCGCGAGTGGGAGAGAGATAGGGATCGTATGCTATCGGGAGCATACCGAAAGCGATCGCCCGGCGGGCAATCTCGCTGCCGATTCGTCCCATGCCAAGGATTCCCAACGTTTTACCACTGAGCTCAACCCCCTCGAAGCTCTTTCGGTCCCAGCGACCGGCCTTCACGCTCGCATCGGCCTGAGGGATGCTCCTGGCAATCGATACTAACAAAGAGAAAGCATGTTCGGCAGTTGATACGGTATTGCCTGCGGGCGTGTTCATCACGATGATCCCGCGTCGGGTGGCGGCTTCGACGTCCACATTATCAACGCCGACACCGGCGCGTCCGATGGCTTTCAACGATTTGGCGGCGCTGATCACCGGTGCGGTCACCTTGGTCTGGGACCGGACCACGATGGCAGCGTACGACGAAATAACCTGAATGAGCTGTGGCTCTTTCAGGCCGGTTTGAACATCGACATCGAGCCGACCTCCGAGTCGAAGAGCTTCTACACCGCGTGGCGAAATGGCGTCGGCAACCAGGACTTTCTGGTTAACCATGATTCAACTTCGTAAAGAACCCCTTTAATAACCCAAATCCCGGTCTTAATCCCAACCCGGACGCCCGTGTAGTTAGCGCCGGCTCAAGTTCTGCGTGCACCGTGCCGCGAGTTGCGCCGGATGGAACCTGAGCGCTGATTCGCTGCTGATAAAGAGAGAGTGCCATCAATGGCCAGGTATTCCTATACATATCGTACTTCAAGTAGAACACTTTTGGGAAACCGGTTCCAGTAATAAGCTCTTCATCCCAAGACCCATCGTTGTTCTGCGTCTTCAGCAGAAACTCAATTCCTCGGCGGATACTTTCCCGGTGACAGTCGCGGAACGAAAGTATCCCCATCAAGGCCCAAGCAGTCTGGGAAGGCGTGCTTCTTCCGCGACCTCGAAGTGAACTGTCCTCGTAGGAAGCGCAGCTTTCGCCCCAACCGCCGTCGGCGTTTTGATGGCGTTCCAACCAATCGCGTCCGCGTCGGATCCAAGGTTCGTCCATGTTAATGCCGATAGCCTCAAGGCCCTTCAATACCTGCCAGGTACCATAGACGTAGTTAACACCCCAGCGACCATACCAGGCGCCATCGAACTCCTGGTGTTCGCGCAAGAGGCGTAAGGCGCGAACCACGACCGGATGAGAAGAATTGAACCCGTAAGTGCCCAATACCTCTAAGACTCTAGCGGTGATATTGCTGCAGGTCGGATCGAGAATCGCGTTGTGATCAGCGAACGGAACATACTCTAAAAGGCGGTTGGTTACGTCCTTATCGAAAGCGGCCCAACCGCCGTCCTTGCCTTGGAAACTAAGAAGCCACGTGAGCCCACGATCATACATCGCGGCGTCTTCAGACTCGTACCCCGCTGTCCGTAAAGCTAATAGCACCATCGCGGTGTCGTCGGCGTCCGGGTTGTAAGGGTTATTGAACTCGAAACACCAACCGGACGGTTCCGGCTTCGAGTTTCGGACTACCCAGTCACCGGGAATCCGCACTTCTCGGCGAGCAAGCCAATCGGTGGCGCGTTTGATCGGCTCATCGTTAATCGTTAACCCCGAGCGAGCCAGCACCAGAGTAGTGATCGCGGTGTCCCAGACAGGAGAAAAACAGGGTTGGATGCGGAACCCTTTCTTGTCCTCGACAAAAAGGGCCTTAAAATCGGCTTCTGCTTTCCGATAGAGCGGGTGCTCCGGGTGATAGCCCAGACAGCGCAGCGCAATCAGCGAGTTAAGCATGGCTGGGAAGATTGCGGCTAAGCCGTCGTTCCCGTCACCGATCCGTTCGATCATCCAACGTTCAGCGACTTGTAGCGCATATCGCCGAAACGGACGAATCTGATAGTCCTCACCAAACTTCAGGATGCGATCGATGAGGATGAAAAGCTTTTTTAGGCCCTTTGCCTGCAAACGCGGGGTTTTCTCGGGCGCCACGTACAGTTCTTTGATGCCCTGTTCTTCCGGAAGGCGATGAGTGTTTTTGTAATGGTTGATGATCGCAAGCGGGACCACCATTGAACGGGTCCAGGAAGAGACGGTATAGAAGTGAATCGGGGACCACCGCGGCAGGATCAAGAATTCGACCGGTATGGTCGGGACCGCATCCCAAGGAACCTGGCCCAGGAGGGCGAGGTAAAGACGAGCATAAGTGTTCGTCTTTTCGATTCCGCCCAGAGCACGCGCACGTTCGCGCGCCTTTATCATTAGCGGGTGATTCGATGAGAATCCCGCAAGCTTGAGAGAAAAGTAGGCTTTGACCGTGGCATTAACTTCGGAGGGGCCTTCCGGATAGATGTTCCAACCTCCGTCAGGAAGTTGCCGTTCCAAAATGTGCCGCACGCATTTCGCTTCTAATTCCGGATCGACATCGCCGGCCCAGTGCATGAAAGCGATGTAGTCGGAGCAAAGAGTGGAATCGACTACCAGCTCGCCGATCCAGTAACCGTCTGGGGATTGAAGACTTAAGAGATGTTGTTGCGCCCTCGAGATTGCCGATCCTAGCAAGGAAAATAGCTCCGCAGAATTTACCATGGTCCCGCCTCAAATATAGGTAGAACTACTCGCGAACCAACTCCGGATTTTGTACTGGTGGCGTGGACGCTGCGGAGACCCCATTAAATACTTCGGACAGCACCACTTTTCCTTTTGGGTTCGGCCGAGCTCCAAAATTGAAGATGATGTTCTTCCAGGTGTCACCTGGCTTGCCGTTAAGTCCCAAAGCCGCCGTCGGCTCGTAACCGCAATGGGTCATGCAGTTTTCGCAGCGCGGATCTTTGGCTACGCCGTCGACAACTCCATACTGGTCCCAGTCAACGTCATTCAGCATTTCCTTATAGGAAGGGTAATGGCCCTTGCCGGCCGTCAGGAAGTAGCAAGGCGCTTTCCAGCCCATGATGTTTCGGGTGGGGATGGCCCAAGCGGAACAAGTCAGATCGCGGTCGCCAGTCAGAAATTCCCAATAGACCGGCGTCCCGAGCAGACGGAAACGTTTGCCCCAGGATTTGGCTTCGGAGAATTTTTCGATCGTGCTCCGCCGAGTCAGGAAGAAAGCGGAGGGATCAATACCGAGACGCTTCGCCATGTCTGTCTTCGCAGCGTCGTAGTCATATCCTGGAGTGACGGTGTGGCCATCCACGTCCAGATTCCCAAGATACTGCAACAACGTCTCGATCTCTTTCATTTCGGTTTCCCGATAGACCGTGGTGTTGGTGGCGACCTGGTAACCAAGGATCTTGGCCATGCGAATCGCGAGTATGCACTCACGGAAGACGCCTTCCCGCTCAACGATGATGTCGTGAATCTTTTCTAAACCATCCAAGTGCACGTTCCAGTACATCCACTTTGACGGGGAAATGACTGGTTTCGATGCGTCCTTTGGCCCTTTTCGGATTTGTTCAACCTCGCTGGGCGCAACCAAATGTTCTTCGAGCAGTTTGCCAATAAGCGGCTCGATTTCCGCAGTACGTTTTTTGTGTTCGACCGCAAGATAGTCTCGCATTTTGCGCCGCATGAACATCGCGTTCGTGCAGATATAAACGATCCGGCCCTGCTGCCGCAGACCCTCTACTAAAGCTTCAATCTGGGGATAGATCAGGGGCTCGCCGCCGCAGATTGAAACCATGGGCGCCTCGCATTCCGCAGCCGCCGAGAGGCAATCCTCCAGAGCCATCACATTCTTCATGGACGTGGAGTACTCCCGAATTCTTCCACAGCCTGTGCAGGTCAGATTGCAGGTATGAAGTGGTTCAAGTTGAAGTACTGTCGCGAACTTTTTCGTGCCCCGGAGTTTGTGACGCACGATGTGACTAGCGACTTTCAACGTAAGAGCCAAAGGAAACCTCATAGATAAAAGATTTAAGCGCGGCATACTAGCAGGCGCCAGTGGAGATTCAAGGTCTAGCTAAGTGTGGCATCAGATCGATTGTTGCATAATGCCCGATCTGCCCCTCGGCACAAAGCGCGTTGCATTGAATTATTTCGTACTTTGGTGAGTCTGGGTAGGTGTGTTACTTTTGACGGGCCACCCGCGAAAATTGTTCGCGTGTCCATGGATGTTTGAGTGGCGCGACGTCAATTTGGCGGAGGGGTCAGGGGACGGAGCGTACCGGAATAAGAAAAGTTAGGTACGTTTTTGCAAAAAAGACTACTAAATAAGTAGACATTATTTAGCCTGCGGGCTATATCTGTGAAACGGCTTCCGGATTTCGTAGCTGTACCAGGAGAAAAAAATGGCGTCGACTTCTTCACCTCCTCGAACTCAGTTTTCCCGGCCGCCAGAGCCGGTGTTTGAGCCCCTAGAAAGTATTTCATCTTATCCTTCTCACTTGGTCCGTTGGCGAGAGTGCGCGGATTCGAGATATAAGCTATCGAGTTACGTTTTTATCGGACAAAGGACGACCAATTTGCCGGTGCGGATGGCATTTGTGGCTGGTTTGCGGTCGCACGATGATTTGGCGCAGCGGGCGTTAGCGAAGTTGCTCGTGGAATTGGAGGTCGCGCCGTTGGTTGGGCGTGATTACGCGCTGTTTTCGTATGCGCTGACGCGTGAACCCAATGATGAGGGGGCTGAAACCTTCGGGAGCGATTGGTTGGATGAGTCGTCTGGGGTACAGCCGATCCTGCAAGTTCTTGAGTCGGATTTGGCGAGCAGCGATGTGGATGGTTTTATCTCAATCGCAACGAACGAGCGAGTGAGCGGGTTCCAGTTCGAGACCGATAGCGAATTGATTGCGGCTGAAGTTGCGTGGCCGGCGTTAGAGGTGGCAGGCCGATTCGTTCCATTGGCAGACGAACCAGTTAAAGTTTTACCGAGCGCGGTTCTGCGCCGGCAAAGAGGGCTGGGGCGTGGGGTACCGAAACAGATGTTCGGTTTGACGTTGCGGACGCCGGAATTCTCAGGTGCGGTTGAGCAAGTTTCAGCCATCGTATTTTCTTCAATCCGGGTATTGCAGGAATATCGAAGGCTACGGCGGACAGTAGTGGATCTGTAAGCCCATTGTGGAGCGCTGCCTCGCTTGCGAGGCCGTCGGCATCATTGGTGGGGCGAGGCTCCCGAACGGCGGGTTACCTTTCTCCACGATCCTGACTAGTCTCAATGAATCGTGGGCAACGCCGACAGACGCGCCGAGCCGCGAAAGCCCCTTCTTACAGCTCGGAGGCGATGCGCAAAAAAGCCTCCCTAGGATCGGGCGAGGCGGTAATAGGACGGCCGATTACCAGATAATCGGCGCCTAGTTTGATTGCTTCTGCGGGGGTGGTAAACCGTTTCTGGTCACCTGCGGCTGACCAAGTCGGGCGAACGCCAGGAGTGACGATCACAAACGCTTTGCCGAACTCTTTCCGCAACGCTTCCAATTCCAGCGGACTCGCGACCAGGCCGGTGATGCCCGTTGTTTTTGCGAGAGTCGCCAGGGCGATAACCTGTTGGGTCATCGATCGATTGACACCTATTTCTGAAAGCGTGGCTTCTGTCTGGCTGGTTAGAACGGTCACACCAAGGAGCAGAGTAGAATTGGACCCTCGACCTTTTAGCGCAGCGTGACATACCTCAGAGCCTCCGGAGAGATGGATGGTCAGCATGTCGACACCTAAACCGCAGGTGGATTCAACCGCAGCTTGCACCGTGTTTGGAATATCGTGGAACTTTAGATCGAGGAAGACCTTTGCGCCGGACGATTTTACTTCTTGGACGAAGGGCGGTCCACCCAAGCTGAAGAGCTGTAGACCGATCTTGTACCAGGAAACCCCTTGGCCGAGGACAGAGATCAAATTGCGCGCTGCGGCGACCGAAGGGAGATCGAGCGCGACAATAATTTTATCTTTCGTTGTTACAGATTCTTCCACAGGGTGATTCTGTATGCGGATCGCGACGCCGGCGAAGATAAATCTCACACTCGAAGTACTTGGGCAAAGACCGGACGGATTTCATGAGCTGGCGACATGGATGATCCCGATTGGTCTCTATGACGAGTTAGCGATGGAGTTGGCGTCCGAGATGAGCTACGACACGAACCTTCCGAGCCTGCGGTTCGACTGTTCAAATCTCGTTCAGCGAGCGATCGAGAGATTTCACGAAGAGACTGGTCGGACAACCGCTTATCGGATTGATTTACGCAAAGAGATTCCCATCGGCGCCGGGTTAGGCGGTGGGAGCAGTGATGCTGCCGCCGCTTTGCTCTTGTTGAATGGGTTGCATCAAAACCTGCTGCCAGAGGAGAGGCTGCTTGGGCTCGCGGCGGGGTTGGGGTCGGATGTGCCGTTCTTTTTGAGGCGGCGTTCTGCCTGGTGCACAGGCCGGGGCGAGAAGATGGAAATTCGGGAATTTCCAAACGATCGTTGGGTGGTTTTGATTAAGCCGGAATTTGGGGTTTCAACAGCGGCGGCTTACTCGGCCTATAAGGCGTTGCCGGCGGACCAGAAACGAGGACAGACCAAGGAAACGGAGTGGGGACCTATACGCAACGACTTGGAGCAACCGGTATTTCAGAAATATCTGCTATTACCCGAGATAAAGAGTTGGTTGGAACAGCAGCCGGAGACTGAAGTAGCTTTGATGTCGGGATCTGGTTCCACCCTGTTTGCAGTCGTAAAGAGCGATGACGACGGACAGCAGGTAAGTTACCGCTTTTCGTTATTCTTCGGGTTCAAGTTTTGGATTCGCGTATGCAGGCTCAATCCGCGCGAACTCGCGTGAGGCTCGTTCGCGAATAGCAAATCGCAAATAGCAGATTTTGCCATTTGCTATCTGCTATTTGCTATCTGTCATTGCCGCGTAGCGGCTCGCCTCGCCCTACCAGAATCCTTGAACTCCTCGAACTTCTCCCGTAACGATCTGGCCATGTCGACTCCTCGTTCACTAGGGTTAATTGCCGGGAATGGGATCTACCCGTTGCTGGTGGTACGAGCGGCGCGAGAGCGAGGCGTGCAGAAGATTTATGTGGCGGCATTCGAGGGAGAGACTCGACCGGAGATTGCTGAGGGCGTTGATTCGGTCGAGTGGATGCGCGTGGGGCAACTCGGGCGGTTATTGAACTATTTTACCCGGGGGGGTGTTCAGCATGCGATGATGGCCGGCCAGATCGCGCCGAAGAACCTGTTCGAGCTACGACCTGATCTGAAAGCGCTGGTGCTTTTGGGCGGATTGAAGACTCGAAATGCTGAAACGATTTTTGGCGGGATTGCAGGCGAGTTGGCGAAGGTAGGCGTTACGTTGCTGCCTGCCACTACTTTTCTTGAAGATTCATTGGCGGGGAAGGGTTGGTTAGCCGGTCCTAAACCGAAGCGGCGCGTGATCGACGATGCAGAATACGGATATCGGGTGGCCAAGGAAGTAAGCCGGTTAGACATTGGGCAAACCGTGGTGATTCGGCATGGGACCGTCGTGGCGGTTGAGGCGTTCGAGGGTACCAATGACGCGATTCGTCGGGGCGGAGCGTTGGCTAAAGGCCAAGCGGTGGTGGTGAAGGTGTCGAAACCAAATCAGGATTTTCGCTTTGACGTGCCGGTTATAGGGTGCCAGACCATCGATGTAGCAGCCGAAGCTGGGGTCAAGATGCTTGCGGTTGAAGCTGCCCGGACGTTGTTGCTTGATAGCCTTGCGGTTAAGGCATTGGCTGATCGGAGCCAGATCACTATTTACGGTATAGACGAATGAATCAATCCATCCGAGTCGGAGTGGTGGGAGTTGGGAGTATCGGGAAGAATCACGCTCGAATTTGCGCTGCCACAAAAGAAGCTAAGTTCGCCGCGATTTACGACACGAATAGTGATGTAGCGAGGAGTATCGCCCGGCAATACAACGTGCCCGTAGCCGGTTCGTTGGATGAGTTCATTCCGTTGATCGACGCAGCGACGGTCGCCACTCCTACTGATACCCATTACGAGATTGGACGCCGTTTGTTGGAAGCGGGCAAGCATCTGTTAATTGAAAAACCAATCACGGAGACGCCAAAAGAGGCTGAAGAGCTGGTGCGCTTGGCCCGGGAACGCTCGCTGATCTTACAAGTTGGTCATGTAGAGCGCTTCAACCCGGTTATGAGCGCACTGCAAGAACGACTCACGAGACCGGTATTCATTGAGGTGCATCGACTGTCGCAGTATCCGTTCCGTAGTCTTGAGATCGGGGTAGTGCTGGATCTGATGATCCATGATCTCGAGATCATCCTGCATTTGGTGCGCTCCCCAGTGAAGAGTATCGACGCGGTGGGTTTACCGGTGCTCAGTAAAACCGAGGATATAGCGAATGCCCGGATCCGTTTCCAAAGTGGGTGTGTTGCAAATCTAACCGCTAGCAGGATCAGCCCGGAAAAGATGCGTAAGATCCGGGTTTTTCAAGGGGAGCCCCAAGCTTATCTATCTTTGGACTATCAAAATCAGGCTGGTGAAATCTATCGTTTGGCCAACGGACAGATAACTCGCGACAAAGTTCCCATTGAGAGAGATGAACCCCTGAAACGGGAGCTGCAGTCTTTTATTGATTGTGCGAGCCGCGGTCAACAACCGTTGGTGTCAGGGTACGAAGGGACCGCCGCGCTCGAACTTGCGATCCAGATCACGGAGTTAGTGGAAGAGAATTTGAAAGTGGTACGCGCGGGGGGAGAGGGAGGGTCAGAGCAGCGTGAGAGGTGAGAAGTGAGAAGTGATTGGTGATTGGGTAGGGCGTGGAGCGATGGCCAGGTTGGCTTCGTTCTCCGTTCCCGGCGTTGCCGGCGAATGACGGCGATGACGGCGTTCCTACTTGCAACTCGCGTTGTCCACGCCAACTGATAGTTGTGAAGCTTTACATTATTGCTGGTGAGTCCAGTGGTGATGGCCATGCCGCGGTGTTGATGAGCGAACTGCTAGCGATCGCGCCGGAGATTGAGTTCTACGGTGCTGGCGGCGCCAAAATGCGGGAAGTGGGTGGCTCACACATCTTTGACTGGACGCAGGAAGCGGTTGTCGGGCTCTGGGATGTCCTAATGAAATACCCGTACTTCCGAGGCCAGTTCTACCGGATGTACCATGAGATTGTCGACTTACAGCCAAGTGCTGTGATTTTTGTGGATTATCCGGGCTTCAACCTTCGACTGGCTCGTTATCTTCACCGGAAAGGGTTCCCCGGAAAGAAGATTTATTATATTAGTCCGCAAGTTTGGGCCTGGAACCAGGGTCGGATCCCGAAGATGTCCTGCTTCCTCGATTTAATGTTATGCATCTTTCCGTTCGAAAAGCCACTGTATGAAGCCAGCGGACTGCGCACTGAGTTCGTGGGACACCCCATGCTGGCGCATCTTGAAAAACGGAGAATTTCTGCGACCCGGGATCAAAAGTTAGTCGGCCTGCTTCCCGGTAGCCGGGAGCGAGAGGTTCGCCGGATCCTCCCCACTATGTTAACCGCGGCGTTGTTACTCAAGCAACGGGAAGCTGCACTGCACTTTGAGGTGTCAGCTGCTTCCGAGAAAATGACCGCTTTGATCAAGAGAATCGCGGCTACCGCCGAATTTACCGAGCTACCCATCAGCGTGGGTGATGCTTCGGGGCTTATGCAACGCGCTGCTGTGGGAATGGTGGCCTCGGGTACCGCTACGATGGAGGCGAGTTTTTTTCGATTTCCTTTTGTACTGATCTATAAGGTGTCCTGGTTGACGTTTATTCCAGGGCGGTTGCTGGTCCGAGTTCAACATCTCGGTATGCCGAACATTCTTGCGGGCCGCACGATGATCCCGGAGTTTATCCAACATCAGGCGCGTCCGGAAGCGATTGCGGACGCAGTTTGGCAGCTTTATAGCGATGAGTCCTATCGGGATTCCATGATCCGCGGTATGGACGAGGTAATTTTGCAACTCACCGAAGTAGAAGCTGGCCACCGGGCAGCGGAAGTAATTTTACATGAATTAGGTACCCCAGCGCTGAAATGATTATTAGTATTGAATTAATCTACTTCGACCCTTAGGATGCCGTCACTTTGGCCCTGTGACGTGGTTACGGTTAGGTGGCAAGACTGGAATAAGTACAATTTTTGCAGTGACTCATCTGCTAGCAGTACTGAGGAGTTTGCCTTGTGAATAGGATCGGCTGTTCTATCAATCGTGAAGTTAAAGTAGCTAGAGACGACGGCAGCTTTTTTCTGCAGCGTTCAATCTGTTCGATTGAGCTGAAGTTCGAGGTTGAAACCGAAGTTTTCATCGCCATCGCCTGGCACACCGGAGCCAAGTTATTGGGCCACGGCCGCAAAGAATGGAAATCCGATAGTTTGGCCAAGGCAATTAAGGAGATGCGCGAGTATGCCCCTACTCCAGAAGTGCCTTACGCGGCCTGTCTCATGGATATCTTGGCTCAGTTGCCGTTGAATGTCGTGAAGTTTAATCCAGACGAAGCCGGCGAGAACGCAGGTACTGCAGCTCAGGATCAATCTGATATTCAGCGATCGTCTTCGGCTTCTTGAAAACCTGATCGCCCCTTGCTAGCGAGGGGTCCCGCGGCCGCGGGATGTGCCTAGGCATTTTGCACGAATTAATCTGTGGACGAGTATAAGCAGTTTGTTGAGTCGCTGTGGGCGCCTTGGCGGGTCGAATATTTCGAACGGCGCGAACAGGACCAAGATTTCCTCGAGACGGCGGCGCATACTTCTAACGACGCCGAGCATCTAGTGGTTTACCGAAGAAAGAGCGGGTTTCTGATCATGAATCGTTACCCATACTCAGTAGGGCACTTGATGGCTGTGCCGTATCGAAAAGTGAGCGAGCTCGAGGCTCTGACGCCAGCAGAACGCTGCGAATTACTGGACCTGGCCCTTTACGCGCAAAAGTTGCTTCGAGATGTGATGAAGGCCCAAGGGTTCAATGTCGGGTTCAACCTTGGCTCCGCGGCGGGCGCCGGGGTTGAGGCGCATGTCCATCTTCATATCGTGCCTCGCTGGAGGGGAGACCACAATTTTATGCCGGTCCTCGGCCGGACACGAGTGATTTCCGAGGGCCTGCAGGGTCTTTACGAAAAGCTGATAGCGGCTGTCGGGCGGAATCCTTGGGTTAATGATCAGGGGTGATTCGTCGTCGAGCCAGCCATCGCGGGATAGCCGGTCGTACTCGTTCTCGTCGTCGAAAGAGGGGGTGTGCTAGCTGATGTGGAGTCGATCTGGTGGACAGCAGTCGACGGTTATTGTCCCGAAGGGACTCAATGAAGGTAGCCAGGCATGAAATGCCTGGTAATTGGTAAACATGATCCGTCCCGGAGGGAACGGTATGATCCAAGGCGCTAGGTTTTGTTCACGTCCAAGACAATCGTAAACTCTCGCCGACTCATCGTACCGTCCCGCCGGGACGGTACGCCTGGGATGCGTTTCCCAGGCATTTCATGCCAGGCTACTATCACCTAGTCCCTTCGGGACAAAACCTATCCGGTACCTGTCCGCAAAATCGACGCCACTCCACCTTCGAGCACGAGGACGACGACGAGGACGATTACGAGCGATACAAAACAGAAAAGGCGAACAAGCGTTCGCCTTTCTGCCAGAGGGCTGCTTGGCCAGAGAAAGACCGCCCGGCTGCGATCCTTCCTATAAGCGCGACCTAAAAGTTGAATTGGTCGATGTTGTCCTTGGTAAAAACAGTCGGGGGACCAAGCAAGACTTGGCTGCCGTTGATGACCTTGAGTTTACCGAGCTTGCCGCATTCGACTTCGGTATCGCCCGGTTTGAGTTTTCCATCGATTACTGCCCGCATTACATAAGCTGAGGCGTAACCGAGATCGACCGGGCTCCAAAGCACATCACTCTTGACCGCGCCGTTTTTAATGAACGGCTTCATTTGATTTGGGGTGGACTGGCCTACGACTGCAATTTTACCGATCAGACCCGCTTGAGTGATTGCGTCCGCCGCGCCCGGGAACGCCACACTGGAGAGACCGATAATCCCTTTGACGTTGGGATATCCTTTAATGATTTCGCCGGTCACTTGAAACGCCTTCTGCTGATCTTCTTCAGCGGGAACGATCGTTACCAAGTGGAGGTCAGGGTAGGCCGACGCGATGTATTTTTTGATTTCGGCAATCCAGGCGTTTTGACCCGCTGCGGTCAAAGAGCTCGTCACGATCGCGAAATCGGCTTTTTTCCCAATCTCAGCGACCAGGCAATCGATATCAGCCTTGGCAACAGCATCCGGTGTGCACATTTGAACGAACCACTCGCGCGCATCGGGCTGAGATTCGGCGTCATAACCGACGACGTGAATACCGGCCTTGAGCGCCTTCCGGAGCACAGGCGAGATTGCGACCGGATCGTTGGCGGCAAAAAAGATACCATCGACCCCTTTGGAGACGGCGTTGTCGATGAACTCAATTTGCTTCTGGATATCGCCTTCCGTCGGCGCATCCGTGCTGACTTCGGTCGGAACACCGTTCTTGGTCATTTCGGCGCATGCATCCGCGATCCCTTTGGAAGTCGCATTGAAATACCCGATGCCGACGAGCTTCGGAATATCAGCTAGCACGACCTTCTTGCCCTTCAAGTCTTTTGGATTGGTGGCTTTGCCGCCGTTGTAAGCAGTATCGGCGCCGAACGCAGTCACGGTCAGAGCCGTAACCAAAGCGAAAATCGATTTGGTTAAGGTAATTGGTGTAGGTGGTTTCATGTAGGTGTCGGGGGTGGGTTGGATTTGGTAAATCGGCGACCGGAACGCATAAGGCTTTCGAGCAGCTGATTTAGCAAAATGGAGATGATCAGAACGGCTCCGATCAGGATGACGGTGGCTTCGCCGCGGAAACCAGACAGCTGGAGGCCGTTCTTCAAAAGTTCGATAGTGACGACGCCGAGAGCGGTGCCAACAATAGTCCCGCGGCCGCCGACGATGCTGGTGCCGCCAAACACCACGGCCGCAATGACGTCCAGCTCCATTCCGGTGGCGGCATCGGCTCGAGTGCTAGTAAACCGGGAGGTTAGGATGAAGCCGGCGATGCCGGCCATAAAGCCGCTAAAAGTGTAGGCAAACAGTTTGATCCGATTAACTGGGATCCCGGCAAAGCGAGCGGCGGTCTCATTGTTCCCGATGGCGTAGATCGAACGACCTAAGGGGGTGGCTGCCAATACGACCGCGCTAATGATCAGGACCAGAAGTAAGAGGTAAAACTGGAAAGGCAACCCGAAGATCTCGCCGCTGCCGAAGAAAGCAAAAGAATCCGGGAATCCGTTAGCGGATCGAGATTCACTAATACCCAACGAAAGACCCCGATAGATAGCCAGGGTGGCCAAAGTGACGATCAGCGGAGGAACGCGCAGATAGACGATAGCCAAGCCATTTAATAACCCGGCCAAAGACCCGGTCACGATGCCGACCATTACGGCCAGCCAGAGAGGCAATCCAAAGCTCTCCCAGGAAAATCCTAGCGCGATGGCGCTGAGCGCCAGCATCGATCCGACCGACAGATCGATGCCGCCAAGGATGATAATGAAGGTCATGGGTACGGCCAGCAGAGCAACCTCGGCTAGGAACCGAATTTGATTCATGAGGTTTGCGGCCGTGAGAAACCGATCGGTCCTAAAAGATAGGACGATCATCACGATGACCAGCACACCGAACAACAACGTCTCTTGCAGAGTCAGCCAACGGATACCGAAAAGTGTCGGAGAAGCAGCTTCCTGACCGCCGCCTGCCGTGGCTAATGCAACTGAGGCGCCCGGAGTGCGGCGCCGCCGGAAAACGTCCAACAAAATGGTCAAAAGGATGAGCGCACCCTGTACGGCCTGAAACCATTCCGCCCGGATGTGTAAGAAGACCAAAGCGGTCCCGATGGTTTGGAGAAGAATCGCTCCAAACAGCGCTCCGATCACCGTTCCGGTGCCACCAAGGATGCTGACTCCTCCGATTACCGCGGCCGTGATAACGGTCAGTTCAAAACCAGGCGCAACATTGGACTGAATCGCTGTGAAGTTAGTGGCGTAAATGATAGAGGCGACTCCCACCAAAAGTCCGTTCAGGAAGAATACCTTGATGGTTACCGCCCGCTGCGAAATCCCGGACAACCGTGCAGCCTCCCCATTGCCGCCGACTGCATAAGGTTCGCGGCCGGTAGAAAAAAACTTGAGCCAGATCGAGAAGATCGCGCCCAACGCGAGCATGCCGAAAATCGGGACCGGTATGCCTAAAACGTGTTCGCGACTGATGCTAAAATCCGGCGGTAAGCCATAGATCCATCTGCCGCCCGTCGCGAGAATCAGTCCACCCTTGAGGATGCTGGCCATGCCGAGAGTCGTCACGATGGCGGGAATGCGGCCATACGCGATCAGCACCCCGTTGAGCAGACCGATCACGCCTCCGGTTAAAATCGTAACCGGGAAGACCAAATACATCGGTTGATGCGCGACCGCGAGTTCGCCCGCGACGGTCGCACAAATACCCAGGGCTGCTCCGACGGAGATGTCGATATGACCGCAAAGTATGACCATGGTCATACCGATCCCGGCGACGCCGATATAGGAAGAATTGTAAAGGATGTCGACTAGATTGCTCGGTTGGGCGAAGCCGGGATTAACCAGCGTGACTCCGGCAAAGACGATAATGAACGTCAGAACCAGCACTGTTTCCTGCTGGTTCAGCCAAGAAAGCCAGCCGGCGACAGAAGCGCGAGTAGAGGGTGAAAGGCCCGGAGCCGAGGGCGGTAAGGTCTCTGTACTCATCAGAAACGCATTAGTTTGAATGCCCGTTCTCCGGCTGGCCAATGGCGGCCGCCAAGATCGCTTCCTCGCTGGCATCGCGCCGATCAAATTCCGCAACGGAACGACCTTCCCGCATTACACAGATGCGATCACTGACCCGCAGAATCTCGGGCAAATCGCTGGAGATAACGAGCACGGCGATTTTTTCATTTCGAGCGAGGTGATCAAGTAAACGATGAATTTCGGCGCGAGCTCCGACGTCGATGCCTCGGGTTGGCTCATCGACGATGAGTAACTTGGGTTTAGTGGCCAGCCATTTCGCCACTACAATCTTTTGTTGGTTGCCGCCGGAAAGATTGCGGGCGACTTGGCGGATACTGGGTGTCTTAATTCGCAAAGCGGCGACGTACTCTTCGGCCAACCGGTCCTCCGCCCCGAAATCGAGGAACGGACCTTTGGTTAGTTTCCACAAACGAGTAAGGCCGATATTTTGGCCGACGGTCATGGCAGTGAGTAAGCCTTGCCTTTGCCGGTCTTCTGGAACGTAGGCGATGCCGAGTTCAATAGCCTGTTCCGGGCTCCTGATGTCCACCGGCTTACCATCGAGTTCAATCGAACCGGCCTCAGGCGGCGCGATACCAAAAATGGTCTGCGCGAGTTCAGTCCGCCCGGATCCGATCAGCCCAGCCATGCCCACAATTTCACCCGCTCGAAGCTCGATGCTGGCATCCTTGAGCAACGGCCGTCTTGCCAGGTTCTTCGCCCGCAACACAACCGGAAGACTTTCAGATAACTGACCCAAGTGCGGCGCCGGTTCTTGCGCTAGAGCGCGCCCTACCATCATGCGAATGAGCTCGTTTTCGTTGGTCTCTTTTGCCGATTTTACTCCGACCAGCTTTCCATCTCGGAGGACCGTGACTCTATCCGCCAACATGAAAATTTCTTCCAAACGGTGGCTAATGTAGATGATGGCGACCTCCTGTTCGCGTAGCCGGCGGATTACGCTGAACAAACGTTCAGTATCATGCTGGGTAAGAACGGCGGTCGGCTCATCGAGAATCAGAATCCGGGCCTGACGCGATAGCGCCTTTGCGATTTCGACTCGTTGACGATTCCCTACGGAAAGCGCGCCAACCCGGCTCGTGACTTCAAGGTCGGTCGCCTCCAATGAATCCAGCAGGGTACGAGCTTGGCGGTTCGCCTTTGGCCAGTCCAGCGCGGTTCCGAAGAACGTCCGGGGCATATGGCCGGTGAAGATATTCTCTGCCACGGTGAGTTCCGGGTAGAGGCTGAATTCCTGATAGATGGTGGCGATACCAAGGCGTTGGGCTTCTCCCGGGTTTGCTAGATTAACGGGTTGGCCGTTGACAAGGATCTCTCCCCGATCAGGGCGATAAACGCCGGATACGATCTTGATCAAGGTGGATTTGCCGGCGCCGTTTTCTCCCAGTAAGGCGTGCACCTCGCCCGGCTTTACGTCGAAAGACACATCAGCCAACGCCACCACACCGGGGAAAGCCTTCGTAACGTTCCGAAGCTCCAGGGCTGGCGGTACGCTGGTCGGGGATGAAGATTCCGTGGCGGCTAGGTCGGCCATTTTTATGACGCAATCAGGGTCACAAACGGGGGGATGGACTATTTTTCTAGGAGCAACGGTATCCGTTTGTTCTGGGGTTTTCGGAAAAAGATGCCGGTAATACATGCATGGAAAAAGGAGGGGGTGTCAATAAATAAATCGGAATGATTTATTTTTGGAGAGAGGTATCGACCTCATGGCTAATTTGGTGGGGCGAGGCTCCGGAAAGGCCGTCAACATTTCGCAACGCGACGTCGTTTGCATAGACCATGGTAGTGCTGGTCGAAAAAGCTGCCGAGCCGGACCCAGGGTTTGCCATGTCCTCGAGATTAAGAGACGTTGGGATCGGCTCGGCGGCGAGTCGGTGCTGCACACAATGTCGGTACGAAAGCCCAGTCGTTCTGTTGGATTTCTGTCGGCCGTTCCGGAGCCTCGCCCCACCAAATTAACGACCCGCCCTACCGCCCGCGCACCAATTTCCGACATCACAATACTCCAGTACTCCGCTACTCCGCTACTCCATCAACCCCGCGCACCGATTCCGAGGACGAGAACGACGACCAGAACGAGAACGAGAACGAGAACGAGAACGAGAACGAGAACGAAGCGATCGTGCGCTACCAGCAAGTATACCCGCCGTCGACAACCAAATTGCTGCCGGTGAAATAGCTGCTCGCATCCGACGCCAGGAAAACAACGGCGGCAGCGACCTCGCGTGGTTCGCCGACGCGTCCCATCGGAGTGAAATCCAGCCAATACTTGTACCACTCGGTATTGGTCATTCCTTCCTTGGTCATCTCCGTACCAATGTAACCTGGAGACACGCTGTTCACCCGGACGCCGCGCTTAGCCCATTCACCGGCCAGGGATTTAGTGAGCATAATCACGCCTGCTTTCGACGTGTTATAGGCAGATTGCGGTTGAGGAACGTTTGAGATCACACCGGACATCGATGCCGTATTGATGATGCTGCCTTGGCCTTGCTTAAGCATCACCTTCCCGAATTCGCGGCAACAGAAAAAAACCGCGTTCAGATTGATGTTGATCACCTTAAGCCATTGCTCGTCGGTGCATTCTTCGGAGGGCACATTGACCGCGATTCCCGCGTTATTGAATGCGATATCGATGCGGTTGTGCTTAGCAACGATATCGGCAGCCAGCTGAGCGACCTGGTCGGATTTCGTGAGATCAACGGGAAAGAAATCGGCTTCGAGCTCTGCAGCTGCTTTGGGTCCGGCTTCGCGGTTTATATCGACAATAACCACCTTGGCGCCGCATTCTCGCAATGCCTTGGCTGATTCGAAGCCGATTCCGCGAGCACCGCCAGTTACGACGGCGACCCTGCCGTCGAGTGGGGTAAGGGGGGAGTAAGTCATGGATGACCAATTGTTCGCGATGAGAACGGTTGTCAAGCGCGCGCAGCGCGCTTAGCGCTTACAGCGCTTCGCGCATAGCCAATAGCCAATAGCCGATAGCCAAGACGCGAAGCGCATGACAGATGACAAATGACAAATGGGCATGGCCACATGGGCGAATCGTGGAGCGTGCCATCTAGTGGCAAAGGGAAAGAGGCCGAATGGTCGGGTAGTCAGGAATTTTTTATGTCTGACCGGTCAGCGAATGAGATTCAATCTGTCATTTGTCATGCGCTTCGCGTTGGCTATTGGCTATCGGCTATTGATCATTCACGCTGCGCTAATAGCGGCGTGATTCGGCTTGCCATCGTAGGCACAATCTGTAGTATCTGAAATCGTCATGGCCACCTATATCTATGAGACGGTGCCCGACTCCGCAGAAATTCCAACGCGGAGGTTTGAGGTTCGGCAGAGCATGCTTGATGCGCCGCTGACTCGCGATCCCGAAACCGGACAGCCAGTACGGCGCGTTATCTCCGGCGGTTTCGGGCTCATGACCGGGTCCAAGAATGCTCCTTCATCAGGGTCATCCTCGTCCTCCTGTGGCTCTGGCCACTGTGGCTGTTGCTAGCGCAAGCTTGATGTCTACTACGGATACCCAACCTGGGCTCTTTCAGGAATCGGCCCGGCCAACGGTTACACCGGCCGGTTCGCGGAACGGTCATAGCAGCCAGATCAAGAACTACGTTCTTGATACCAATGTCCTACTGCATGATCCCCATTCCGTTTATCGATTTGCCGATAATCACGTTTGGATCCCCATCGATGTGCTCGGGGAGACCGACAAGTTTAAGAACGAACAGACCGAGCGAGGAGCGAACGCTCGCGCTGTTCACCGGTTCTTATCCCGCTGCTTTAATCAAAATCGAAAGCTGGTGACGAATGGGGCTAAGACGCCCGGGGGTGGGACTATACGGATCGCGGTCAACGAGTTCCTGGGAGACCTCCGCACCAACAAAGAGTTTCGTCGATTTCAACAAACGTTCCGTGACCTCGAGCACACGGATAATCGGATCCTAGCCTTTTGTTTGTATGTTCAGGGCAAGCACTTAGAGCGCACGATTCTGGTCACTAAAGACCTGAATATGCAGTTGAAAGCTCTCTCCATTGGCATCGAGGCTCAGGATTACGAGAACGATAAAGTCGCTTTGGCGGACGTCGAAGATTATGGGCATCCGATCGTGGAGATCGATCCTAAGAGTCTGCAGCGGTTTGCCAGCTCACGAGAACTACAGCTGGATCCCAAGCCAGCCGCCGGCCTAGCCACGAATGAATATGTCTTCCTTTCCGATGGCGATAATAAGTTGATGCCGGCTCGACATTTTGGGGGCGGTCTCTGCCGGCGTTTAAATCTTCCACCCGCTCTGACGAACCCGCGCGGGGTACATTTGAAACCCATGAACCTCGGCCAACAATGTTTGCTCGATGCGTTACTGGATCCGGAGATTGCGTTAGTGACCTGCTACGGCCCGGCTGGTACCGGCAAAACTTTGTTGGCGGTTGCCGCCGGACTGCACCTTTACTGGAATGACGTATTTAGCGGGATCACCGTGAGCCGGCCGGTGGTAGCGATGGGTGACACGCTTGGTTATTTACCGGGCACGCTTAACGAGAAGATGAAGCCGTGGTTGCAGTCGATTTACGATGCGTTCGAGTTGTTGCTGCCGCCCAATGTCGCATCCGACAGCTCGCGAAAAGTGAAACGTAACAAAGCGGACCTGAACGGGATGGCCGCTCCGATTCCGCAGCTTCGGCCATATGAACAATTGATCGATCAAGGGGTCGTTGAAATCGAGGCCCTGTGTTACATCCGTGGGCGCTCGATCCCGAAGCGTTATTTCGTTCTCGACGAAGCGCAGCAATTGACGCCGCTGGAAGCGAAGACGGTTGTGACCCGAATGTCAAAAGGCTCTAAGCTAGTCATGGTGGGTGACCCGGCGCAGATCGACAATCCGTATGTCGATAGCCGTTCCAATGGCCTAGTCTACACCCGCAACCGCCTGAAGAATCAACCGATCACCGCTCATGTTTGTCTGACTAAGGGTGAACGGAGTGCGCTGGCAGAAGCCGGGGCGTCGCTGATGTAAGGTAGGGCGAGGGTGGGAGGGATCACGGCTTGTCCGCCATAGCCCTGATTTCGGTCGCGTCCTGTCGCGATGATGTTGGCGACGGCGGATCCTCGTGATCCGTTGTTCTCGAAGCCCAGCACAGACCCGATTGGACCGTTCGGCTATTCAGCGACGCAGACCGGTTCGCGGCGCGCGGGGATCCGACTTCGCCGAGCCAATCGGAAAGCACGCCAAAGACCGCAGGCTACGTCGGACAGGCTGCGCGCCCTCCCCGTCAGGGGACGATCATGCGTCGATCCTCTCTTTTTTCGGTTGCTAGGACTCGCAAGCTCGATAAGCATCCGGCTGTGTTGTCCGTTGTCTTTAATCACTGCTGCCCATGAGAATTGCTTTAGATGCGATGGGTGGCGATTACGCCCCGAAAAATACAATTGAAGGTGCTGCCTTAGCGCTCCAAGCCCTGCCCGAGATTGAAAAGCTGGTTTTGGTCGGTAGCACCCCAGCTATCGAAGTCGAATTGCAGCGTGTGGGCTGTCGTGACTCGCGCATCGAGATTTTTCACGCCACCGAGGTTGTCGATATGCATGAATCCGCTGCCAGAGCCATCCGGCAGAAGAAAGATTCATCCGTCGCGCGAGCAATCGACCTGGTAAAGAATAATACAGTCCAAGCCATGGTGTCTGCCGGCCATACCGGAGCGGTAGTGGCGGCATCCGTATTGAAGTTGCGAACTCTCCCGGGCATCATTAGGCCGGCGGTCTCTTGTCTGATTCCTACCGAAACCAAGTTGTTCGTGCTGATCGATGCCGGCGCCAATCCCGATTCCGATGCCCATCACATGGTCCAATTCGCGATTATGGGCAGCATTTACGCCCGCTATGTCCTGAACCGACAGAATCCGAGGATCGGGCTGATGTCCATCGGTGAGGAGGACACGACTGGAAACGAAACCACCAAAGAGGCGTTCAAGCTATTGAAACGCACCCGGTTGAATTTCTACGGGAACATTGAAGGCTTCGATCTATTTGCAAATCCGGTGGATGTGGTCGTTTGCGATGGATTCACCGGTAATGTCGTGCTGAAGACGGCCGAAGCGGCGGCTATAGCTATTTTTGCATCTTTAAAGCACGAGCTCTTCAAGAGTCCGATTCGCAAGTTGGGAGCGTCCTTCGCCAAAGGCGCATTCCAGACTATCCGGCGGAAAATGAATCCGGATACCTACGGAGGCAGCCAATTACTGGGAGTCAATGGCATCTGCATCATTGCGCACGGCGCCAGTTCTCCACTGGCGATCAAAAACGCCATTCGCGCGGCTGCAGATTCAATCAAGTACGAACTGAACCCTCAGATTATCAAAGAGATCGAAGCCTGCGAGGCGAGTCTCAAGGAGACAGCGAATAGCCAGTAGGGAGGCGGTCGGAACGGGGAGGGATCGCGTCCTCGCGATCCGTGAAGGCGTTCCTAACCTTGAGGCGTGTTTTTAGTCATTCAACAATCGCCTGGCGCTCGACTTCGCGAACAACGGCGCGCGGGGACGCGCGCCCTCCCGATTTGGGCGAAGGCCGGCGTCTGTGTTCAAACTTTTTTCCGCAAAAGTCCGACAGAAATAGCAAAACTGCGACAGCAGGGTAGGTCCGACCTGCTGTAGTAATCCTACGTGGGGAGGGGCTTTTCTGGGGTTAAGCCGGCAATTTCCCGACCGGTGGAACTGATTTGCTAGCCGCACTCGCGAAAACGATTAAATTGGGAGCAATACTACAGCTATGAATAATACAAAGGCTTATGCCGCTAACAGCCCGACCGATCCGTTGGGCCCGTTCAGTTTTCAGCGGCGCGACGTTGGCCCGCACGATGTCCAAATTGATATCCTCTATTGCGGAGTCTGCCATTCCGATATTCACCAAGCCCGCGATGAGTGGGGCGGTTCTATCTATCCGATGGTGCCTGGTCACGAGATTGTTGGGCGAGTGATCAAGACCGGCAATCACGTAACCAAATTCAAAGCAGGTGATCTGGCTGGAGTCGGATGTTTCGTCGATTCCTGTCGCGAATGCCCGGAATGCAGAGCTGGCCTCGAGCAGTATTGCGACAAAGGGATGAGTGCTACGTATAACGGTTACGAGCAGGACAAAAAAACGCCGACCTATGGCGGCTATTCTACCCAGATTGTCGTGGATGAAAATTATGTGCTGTCTGTTTCTCCAAAGCTGGCTGTAGAAGGGGTAGGGCCTCTGTTGTGTGCCGGTATCACGACTTACTCGCCGCTTCGCCACTGGAAAGTCGGACCGGGGCAGAAGGTTGCCGTTCTTGGGCTGGGCGGATTAGGTCATATGGCGGTCAAGCTAGCGTCGTCCTTTGGTGCTGAGGTCACCATGCTGAGCACATCTGCCTCAAAGGAGGCCGACGCGAAGCGCCTCGGTGCTGAACGGTTTGTGCTGACAAAGGATCCGGAAGCGTTCAGCAAATTGGCTAAAACGTTCGATGTCATTATCGATACCGTCTCCGCGCAACACGACTTGGAACCCTATTTTTCGACTTTGAAAACGGACGGGGTCCTCGTGCTCGTTGGTCTCCCGCCTGAACCGCTCCCGGTATCGGGTTTCAGCCTGGTACCGAAACGCAGGAGCCTGGTTGGGTCGATGATCGGTGGGATTCAGGAAACTCAGGAAATGCTGGATTACTGCGCCGCACATAACATCACGTCTGACGTGGAAGTGATTCCGATCCAACAAATCAACGAGGCTTGGGAACGCACGATCAAGGGCCAGGTGAAATATCGGTTCGTGATCGATATCGCATCCTTGAAGAGCGAGTAAGGGACGGCGCATTGGAGGCGACGCGCCGGAGCATGGATAGCGTTTCGGTGGGTGCAGTGTGGGGCAGAGCGCCCGAATAGGACTTATAGGACCGATATGACTTATAGGTCATATAGGTCCTATCCGTTGTCAGCATCTATGGTGATGAGGCACCTGAGCCTTTGCTGGGCGCCTTAGTGGCTCTCTGGGAGACGTCGGGCTTCGCGAACGGCGGATCGCGAGGACGCGATCCCTCCCGGCGTGGCTCTTTTTCCGCAAAAACCCGACAAGCTCAGCAAAACCCCGAGAGAGGGATCGGGTGGCGGACTGTATGTTCGGCTTGTGAGAATTGACTCAGGAATGAACAATAATAAGGCGCGTGTTCGCACTAGTCCGGCCTCCTTAATCTTTTCGGCGGTTTGGGGGTTCGATTCTGCTTCGACGACCTGCGGGCGTCGCAAGCGAAAGGAATTAGCGACCCTGTACGCCGCGTACGCCTCCTTTCTAACCCACTAACTAAACGTTCAAGATAGAAATACCTAACGAATCATATTATGGCATCGATTCCTTTTCGTCCGCTTGGCAGTTCCGGCATCAACGTCTCTGCCCTCGGTTTGGGCTGCATGGGGATGACTTGGGCTTACGGGCCCAGTGATGAAGCAGAAGCACTGCGGGTTCTGCGGCGCTACGTTGAGTTAGGCGGCAATTTTCTTGATACCGCCGAAGTCTACGGTCCTTACACGAACGAAGAATTGCTCGGACGATTTCTCCGGGAAGTACCCCGGGAAAGAGTGGCGGTGGCAACGAAGTTCGGTTTCAAATTGGTCAACGGCGAGCGGCTAGGGCTGGATAGTTCGCCGGAGAACATCCGCCGTGCCTGCGATGGCAGTCTACGCCGGCTAGGCATCGACCACATCGATCTGTATTATCAACATCGGGTCGATCCTAATGTGCCGATCGAAGATACCATTAGTGCGGCTAAGGAGTTGGTTGCGGCTGGAAAGGTCCGGGCCATTGGCTTGTCTGAGGCTCATCCGGACACGATTCGGCGAGCGGCCAAAGTGCATCCGATCGCGGCGCTGCAGAATGAGTATTCGCTCTGGACGCGCGACATCGAAACCAACGGCACTCTGGCGACCTGTCGAGAATTGGGGATCACGCTTGTTCCCTATAGCCCGTTAGGGCGCGGCTTCTTAACGGGAGCGATCCAGAAACCTTCCGATCTCGACCCGAGCGATTGGCGGTTAACTAATCCGCGCTTCGCTGAAGCGGTGTTTGAGACTAACCTCAAACTTGCTGAGGCGGTGAAAGCGCTGGCCGCGAAGAAAAACTGTACACCCGCTCAGTTCGCTCTGGCCTGGGTTCTGGCTCAAGGGAACGATATGATCCCGATCCCGGGCACCAAGCGGCTGAAGTATCTGGAAGACAACATGGGCGCGCTAGCCGTGCAGCTAACCGAGGCCGATCTGAAGGAGACAAATGCGACCTTCAGCGAGCTGGCCGTGGCCGGCGAACGTTATACGCCCGAGTTGATGGCCGCGGTGCATCGCTAATCGGGGAGGGCGCGCGTCCCCGCGCGCCGCGAGGGTGTGCCACAACCCTAAGGCGTATTTTCACCCGAGATCACAATACATCCTCGGCTTCGGTAACCACGGATCGCGAGGACGCGATCCCTCCCGGCGTTGGGCCTGGCACTCAATCCGAGAACGGAGGCGCCGCGAGCGGCGCGACGGTGTAAGCGCGCCCGCATCCGGTCTGTCAAGGGAACGTTACTTGACACTATTAAAGCCCGACCTATCAAATAGGGCTTCTCGCGAACATGGAGGATTCATTACCGGATGTTGATGCTGTTCCCAAGGCGTGGTTGTTCGATTTGGGCCCCGGTCGAGCGCAAATCCAGTAAATTAGTGTTAGCTAATATTATTTGTTCACACTAATATCGCCAGCTTTACACCTTTCTGTGATCAATACCGCGAGACTTTCCTTTCAGCTCCTGATCGTCTCTGCCCTCATAATTCCGTTCACCTTCGCCGCACGGGCACAGGATAACTCGCTACAGACCGCCGACGACTCTGACGGCAAAACGCCGGTCCCCCTGGAAAAGAAGGCAGAACCGTCAGAGGCACCCGAACAACAGAACTGGGCCATTCATGTCGACGCGATTGAAGTCTTTCAAGGCCAACCAGGGTTTCATGCACCCTATAGCGGCACGAACAGCCTGTATCCGGACGAAACCTTTGACCAGACCAGCGAGGCCGATCTTTTTATCGATTTTCGTCTCTGGCCGGGCGCCGAATTTTATTTCAACCCTGAGTACTATCAGGGTTTCGGTCTGGGCATTACCCATGGGCTCGTCGACTTTCCGAATTCGATGGCCTACAAAGTTGGCAAATATCGAGGCGACGTAAATATTCCGCATCTTTTCATTCGCCAGATCATCGGTTTCGGTGGCGAACAAGAGCAACTGGACGCTGACGAACTGCAATTGGCTGAGAAAGTCGACATTTCGCGGCTAACCATCCAAGTCGGGAGAATGGCGGTTACCGATATCTTCGATAATAACGCTTATGCACACAATCCAAGAGGCGATTTTCTTAACTGGGGCGCGGTCGATGGCATCGCTTTTGACTACCCGGCGGATGCGCTCGGGTATGAAGAAGGTGCGACCATTGAGCTGAACCAGAAAGGATGGGCCTTACGATACGCCTGGTTCACGATTCCGGAGCGTGGCAATCAAAACGCGACCAACGGCCGATATCTCGAGGGTTGGGATCAAGTTATTGAACTGGAGGAGCGCTACAACCTATTCGGCCATCCAGGTAAGCTCCGTCTCTTGGGATATCTCGAGCGAGCGAATATGGGCAGTTACCGAGCGACCACAGACGAACCAAGTCTGCAGGCGGATATTATCGCGACGCGAAGATACCGATTAACCGAGGGGTTCGAAATCAACTTCGAACAAGAAATTACTTCGGATCTCGGTGCCTTTCTTCGCCTGAGCGCGCGCAATCCGAACTATGAGGCCTGGCAATTCACTGATGCTTCGCGTGGCTTGGAAGTCGGTCTCTCTCTCAAGGGCACTGCTTGGCGGCGCCCGGACGACACGGTTGGGATAGCAGAGATGGCCACAGGAATCGGCCGCGCAGAGCAGGCTTGGTTCAACGCTGGCGGCCTCGGCATCTTGGCCGGCGATGGCAAACTACCGAATTACGGTCTCGAGAATGTGATTGAATTCTATTACAACTTCGAAGTCTACAAAGGGATTAACTTTACCTTCGATTATCAATTCGTGGCGAACCCGGCTTTCAACGAGGACCGCGGACCGGTCAATATTATCGGCGGGCGTATTGATGTGAAATTCTGAGAAGGAGTTCCAGCTGTTCCAGGCTTGCCCGACGTAGCTTTCCATTCTGTCGGTTGAGATTTCTGTCGGCGGCGAAGTCATCTGCTATTTGCTATTTCCTCAGGGTCGCTCCTAGCTCCTAGCTTCTAGATCCTAGCTCCTCAAGATTTCTTCCGACTCGTTCACCTTGCTTCCGCGGAACAGACGGCGCCCCTCGATAATTTGCCAGACAATCAAGCCCGGCACGGTAAACAAGGCTTCCCGTCCGCGCCGGATCAAAGAAAGCGCGAGAGCAATATCGCCGGGGATCCCTAGCAGGCCGCAGACCACGACCATGCCACCCTCGAATACACCGAGACCGGCGGGAACGATAAACAAGACCGTGCGAACCCCCTGGCCGATGATCTCGACAATCCCAGCGGTCAGGAAACTCGCGTGTACTCCGAGTGCGAAAAGCGCTATCCAGGTTTCCAGGCTGGCGATGAACCAGGTGACAATCCACAGCAGGCTATAGATCAGTAAAGCCGCGCGCCGGGAGTAAAGGGAGCGCAGTGTTTGGTCAAACGTCGCGCCTCCTCTGGTGAACGAATCCCATTTAGAAATGTCTTTTACTCGCGAAATCAGGGCCGTAGTTAAGCGAAAGAACCCAAGTCGCTGGATAACGCAGAACGCCAGCACAGCCAGCAAGGCAATCACTCCGGCAGCAGAAATGGGAAGATAGAGACGCTGGAGACCAGTGATGCTCGCGATCAAAAGCATGGCGCCGACGGTGAACAAAATTCTCAATGTGATGCTAAGCGTCATGTTCACGACGATGACGGCGGCTGCCAGGGTCGTAGATATCCCTCTAGTGATAGTAGCCAGACGGGTAGTTAGAATGTCACCGCCAAGTCGGGACGAAGGCAAAATGTCATTCACTGACCCGCCAACCCATCGGATCCAGACAGCGGCGAGAAGCCTGGGTCGATTTGGCTTCGGAAAAAGCGCTGCCCAAGCAGCGCCATCGCTAAATAATCGCCCTGTACTGATCGCTACAATGACCGGGAACGCCCAGCTCGCATGGGCGAGAGCGGCGATGATTTTGGCGGCGCCTTCGCGAACGATCAGCGCGGTCAATAGCGCCGCGCCAGCGACACCCAAAACGTACCCGATTAGCCGAATTCTAGATCCCTTTTTCATGCGCTAAACTCGCCAGAAGCTCGGTAAGCAATAGCAAATAGCAAAAGCGGAGTTCAAGGAGTTCAAGGGGTTGCAGGAGTTCAAGGAGAAGAGCGGTGGACGAGCTTTGGACGGAGCCGCGTGCTGTCTACTTAAAGAAATGCCACGCGACAAAGCGACCCCCAAACGTCTTGTGAGTGACACCCGGCCTCCTGATCCTGGATGCCCGCCTTGAACTCCTGTAACTCCTTGAACTCCTCGAACTCCTTCTTGTATCTGCTATTTGCTATTACGGAGCGAGCTTCAGGCGAGCTCCGGAGATATGAACTCTAAGCGGTTAGTGCCATTCATTGCTGGAATACTGGCTGGCCTATTGGCCATTTGGCTCCTAGTTGCTTACTTGCTGGTTCCAATGGGTTGGAAAATGTATGCCTCCCGGCACAAAGCGATCACCGATGGACCCCGGATTACCACGACCAGCGCTGGCATACACGGTGACCCGCTTAATCTTTCTTTTATTGGAGACGAAAACGATTTGGTATCGGCGATGTTAGCTGCCGGTTGGTATCCGGCAGATCCAATTACTCTGAAAAGCAGCCTCCGTATCGCCGAGAGTACGATTTTTCATCGGCCTTACATCGACGCTCCGGTGAGTAATCTGATGCTGTTTGGCCGCAAAGAGGATTTAGCGTTCGAAAAACCCGTCGGAAACGATGCACGTCAACGCCATCACGTTCGCTTTTGGCAGGTGCCGGCCCAGAGCGATTCCGGTAAGCCATACTGGCTTGGCGCCATCACTTTTGATCACAGCGTTGGGTTCAGCCATACGACTGGGCAAATCACCCACCATATTGCGCCGGATGTAGATACCGAACGAGACGGTTTGATCGTTGATCTTCAACGAGCCAGTAAGGTTTCTTCAATTGATTGGGAAGACAATTTCCAAGATCCTCCCCAAGGCCGGAATGGGGGAGGTGATCCCTGGAGGACGGACGGCCGTTTGCCAGTCATTACGCTGGCGACGGCAGCGCCAGTTGCGTCCCCGAGTGCGTCGCAGTGAGGGGGCGATCCTCCGGCTTCGCCCTAGCGGCGTTTTCTCCGCAATCGTCCATTCCTCGATCGTCAACGATCCAAGAAAGGAGCAGTATGAACCTTCCAACTCACTTATTCTTGGATGCAGAGATCGCTAAGAGGCGCCTCCGAGAGGAGTTTATGCCGCCGTCAGAGGCGGATTCGGACGACCGCTAACGCGGTTTGGCCCCCTGCAAGGACGTCCAACCCAGTGGCGTCGCAGCGTGCAAATCGGGGAGGGCGCGCGTCCCCGCGCGCCGTTAGGACGTGCCATCACCCAAGGCCGTATTTTTGTCCGGGATTTACAACCCGTCCTCAGCTTCGCTAATAAAGCGGATCGCGAGGACGCGATCCCTCCCGCGCGCGGCGACGCGCGCCCTCCCCGAACGAAGCTCCTTACTAGGAAGCAAGCAACGCCTTACGTAGCTTGCACACCATCGTGTAAGCGGGATCGAATATGTTTCCTAGATCATATTCAACACATTGGCCGAGGAGAATGCTGGCGCTGACGGTGTCCAAGCCATAATCCTCGCCGAGCCAACGCAGCATTTCCGTTGTGGCATGCTGCACCGCTTGATCCAGCGGCCGAGCGTTCCCAACGGCGAAGATATATTCCTGGTTTTCGCCGCGAGGCCAACGAATCCGTTTTCCTTTGCTCAAGCGGACGGTGAATTGGACTTCCATCGAGATTTCTATCCCGGTACCGACGATCTCGCCGTCGCCTTGAGTGGCATGACCATCTCCAACATGGAGCAGAGCACCCGGCGCAAAGACGGGAAAATAGACCGTTACGCCCGCAGCAAACCCTCGGTAATCCATATTTCCACCATGTTCAGCCGAGGTGTCAGTCGAGATCGCTTGGCCTTTCGACGGAGCTACTCCGAAGCAACCAAGCATCGGCGCCAGGGGGATGGTCAGATTTCTGAGCTTGGTATCTTTTTTCAGCAAACTGGCGGTTCCGCCCTTGTTATCGATCCGCCATTCCACCACGTCCGATTCGGGGAGCTGGCGAACAAAGGATGGATCCACCACATTCGGCGCGACCACCGAACGGGTGTACCCAATCGCCCGATTCGGCGAGATCCGATCTAACTCAACGACCAGGGTGTCACCCGGTTCTGCGCCATCGACGTAAAAGGGGCCGGTCTGGGGATTCCCTCGCGGTGTCACTTCCGTATCGCTCGCGTCCTTACCCCAAGCATCAACCGTGGTCGTGATGACGGTATCGCCGTTCGCGATGTGCAACACCGGCGGATGCGAACCGATAACAGTGTGATAATGAGTGGGCTGGAAATGGTGGGTCGCCATGGTCTGATCTCACGCGATGTGGTCGTGGACGCAAGGACCGAGTGGGCGAAACGGCGAAACGGCGCACGCGCGAATGGGCGAGACGCCTGGAGGGGAGCCGCTTTGGCGCGTGCCCAAGAATCCCGCGAATTTGCTCCGTCATGATCACGGCCGAGAAGCGTGCACAACAAGCGGCTCCCGCGATTGACCCAGCGCTACGTTAGTTCTCCGGCCCGCGCAGAAAACGAATCAATGAAGCGTTGGATGAAGCATCCCGTTGGGTAATTTCCGGGAGCCGCTTGCTTTCACGTTTTCAAGCCAGGCTCGCGATATGACAAATATCGTGAGGTCTTTAGGCGCGCGCCAAAGCGGCTCCCCTCCAGGCGCTCCGCGCCCGGTCGCCGTCTCGCCCATTCGCCCATTCGCCGTTTCACCTAGCCCTTCCGCTTCCGCCTCGGTTTGACCGGCTTCGAGTCGAACGACCAGCGCCCAAGGCGATAGGTGCGCGCGTAACCGGATGTGCGGTTAGCAATGGTTACCGTTAGCGATCCACTGGAATCGCATTCGTATCGTTCCTCGATGTTCTGAGAGGCAGCTTCCGGCGAACGCACCACCGGCGTTTTTTGCAGGTCGCTCTTATTTGCCAGCGCAGGATCAAAGGGAAAACGGATTTCGTCCCAGAGCGCGATTTCGCCACTGGGCACTCCCGAAGGTGGACGATGACTGCACTCCAAGAAACGGAAATGGCCGATATTGTGGGCAGGAGAATAGCAGCGGCTTAACGAGAGATTCGGCTCCCCGGGTGATGGTAATCTCAGTCCTTTTTCAAATAACGGATCGAAAATGATGCTGGTTCCGCCGTATCCTTCTCTCCACACACCGAAGTATCGGGAAAGATGTTCGCTTAACCGATAGGTGCCCGGCTGATCGGCTTGGATCGCCAGCCCAATGGCCGTTGCCGAACGGGCGTAAGCGGACCGTCGAACCCGCCGTCCAAATCGTTCCCGCAACATTCTCGAAACCAAAGGCATTTCACTTCCGCCGCCGGTGATATAGAGAACGTCGCACTCAGGGCTTAGATCCTCTGCTGCCCGAATCGTCTCTTCTACTGCCGGGCGAGCCGTTTCGTAAAAGTCTCCGATCGGAACCTGGACCGCTTGCCAATCCTGATTCGCGTGCTCCAAGTCAACCGTGATTCGGCGCGTATTGGGGTTTAACGCCTCCTTTTTGAGCCGGCATTCTTCCAGGAGACGAAACCAAGCGGAGGCCGGCAGGTTGTCGATGGCCTTTTGACTGAGTCCAGCCACCTCCAAAGCGAGCTCAGCCAGCATCTGGTCGAAGTCGTCTCCGCCGATGGTGGGGATGCCCTCGGAAGCAACGACGTGATGCACATTCTCATCGAGCTTGACCAGCGAAGCATCGAAAGTGCCGCCACCAAGGTCGTACACTAGAATCGTTTCCGGGCTACTCTTGCTCTGTCTCTTGCCGTGCCCGAATTCGATGCTCGCAGCACTGGGCTCATTCAACACACCGAGTACGTCGAATCCCGCGTTCCGAAACGACTCCACGGTAAGAAAACGCTGATTGCTATTAGCATGGGCGGGAACACCAAGAACAATCTGCAGGGTCTCACCAGTGGGGGTCTGCAAGTTTGAGCGTTGGCGCAAGGTGGCCAACAAAGCGCTTGTGAGGCCGTCAAGCAGGGCAGCCAATTTCAATTGGTTTTCACCAAGATCGAGGAGAGTTTGCGGGCCGGCGTCTTCCAACAACCGTTTTATCGAGCGAATCACCGTCCATGATTCGTCGCCTTGTTTATCGTAGGCGTCCCACCCGTACGACCGTTCATCGCCTCGGATCGCTACCAACGACGGAAACCAATCTGCCGAAGTTCCATCGGGTGCATCGAAGCTAACGAGTGGGTAATTGCCGCGATCGGCGGCAGCGACTACGATCCGATTAGTACCAAAATCAACACCTAACTTCACTACCCGTATAGTGTAACGAAGTTGTGCAATCCGCTAGGCGGGCACTGCGTTTTTTAGAAGTTAAGAGTTCTTGGGTGGGGCGAGGCTCCCGCAAGGTGAGATGTCTTGACCGAAGGAATCAAAATTTCCGGCCCCGATTTAATCAGGCTAGGCCAATACGTTCGCCGAGCCGCGGCCCGGCGTTCACCAGCACCCGGTGGGAGAAAACGGCGCTGAGATTCGCGCGCTGACAGGGGAGGAAACATTAGAGCTGGCAAGCGCTGGGACCGGCTCGGCGCGCGTAGAGGCGTAGGTCGCGGCTGGGAAACGGAAAGCTCAGTTTCTTCGCACGTACCATTTGGCCATTCGGGAGCCTCGCCCCACCATCGCGGACACGCCGCTTCGCGCTTGTCCTTGCCCGTCCACCTTGATACGCTCACTCGCCGGAGGAAAAACGATGTCGGACCGTAACACTATCAGTATCCTTATTTCTCAGGAAGCATCTGAACCGCCGAAAAGAGTCGCCGGCATTCCCTGGTATCCGGGGATCACGGTTTTGCAGGCAATGGTGATCGCACAATCGATGCACCCTGGAAGCTTCTCGTTCCGAGTGCTTTACCATTCATTTTACGGCGCCTTCGTCGACATGATCGACGGCGCCACCGATGCGGACCCGAAGTATTGGACTGTTTCGGTCAGCAATAACCCATTACCTGTCGGTGTGAGCGAAGCGATCGTGCTCGAAGACAGGCAAGGGGAAAACGTTGAAATCGAATGGCGCTTCGGCATCCCGGAGGCCGACGACGCAGCCCAAGCGTCGCGTAAGACGAAGGCTTTAGCGGAGTGAGCGCCCCGGTAGGGACGATCCCCCGCATTTCTTGGTGGGGCGAGGCTCCCGAACGACCTAGAATTGTCAGCGAAGAATTCGAACCTGGCTAAACTGGGCGTCTGCTTCGCCGTTTGGCTTGCCGAGCCGTGTCCCAGCGTTTGGCAGCGGTTTGAGAAGGAAAAGGGACCCGGTTGCGGTTACAAGTGGTTCTGCCCGGTGTGTTCGAGCAACGAAATCAAGCCCTCCGGCGTGCATTCGCCGGTAATGGTGATTCGTGGCAGTCGGAGTGGATCATCGCCTAGCTTACTAATGCCTTCTTCAGTGGTAACCGCGACTGTGGTACCAGCCTCTCCGACTACCCGGCGAACGGATTCGTTTTGGTCGCCGTAAGGATAAGCAAGCGTTGGAACCGGAACCCCCAGGCCTTCTTCGAGAATCGCCCGAGTTCTCTTTGTGTCCTCCGCTAGCTCCTTGGACGTCATTTCGGTCATCTTTTTGTGGATGCAGGAATGAGCACCGAACTCGATTCCTATCGGCTGAAGGGATTTGATCTCCTCCCAAGACATTAACGGTGCGCAGTCGCCAAAGCTTGCATCCCAAAGCGCGGTTTGGCCAATTCGCTCCGCCACTAAAAACATGGTTGCGGAAAAGTCATGGCGGCGGAGTGCCGGCACCCCTCCGCTTAGAAAATCACTGTATCCGTCGTCGAAAGTCAGTAACATGCGTTTTCCGCGGACTGGGCGAAGCTGAATCGCGGCGTCGGCCCAGTCTGCGAGCGTAATAGTTTGGTACCCGGCGCGATGAAGCGCGGCCATATGAGCATCAAAAAGCTCCGGTGCTACGCGCCATCTTTTCAGACCGGGCGGCCCGTCCGTTGCAATTCGGTGGTACATGAGGATGGGAACGCAAGAGGTGTGCGCGTCTGCTGTGTCGAGTTCCGGCATAAGGCGAGGGTTGGCTACAATTCTGAAACCATCAACCGAATTGTGGCGCTGCGCGCAGCGACCCGCTCCGGCTCTTCCGTAGCGATCGGCCTTAGCTCAAGCGTTTGACCGTATTTTAGGCAGGTAGCGCTGTTTGCCAGCTCGACTGCCGCCTCAAAACTCTCTGCGTCGAAGATAATCAAACCTGCGATTGCTTCTTTAGATTCGATAAAAGGGCCGTCAACAATCACATCTTTACCTTCAAATAATTTCCCCCGGTGCACCAAAGGAACCGCGACTTTGATAGTTCCCGCCTCCTTAAGGCGTGTCACCCAGGCGCTGAATTCATCGAGGATCTTTTCGATTTCAGCGTCTGAAAAGTCCTTTTGCCAAGCCGTGTTGCGGATCAACAACAAATACTCGGATGCCATATCTTGAGCGGGCGCTTTTGAAGTGGAGGTTTTTCTTCCTTTCAATCGTTAACAGAGTTCTTCGGATCGATCAGTGACTGTAATGGGGGCTTCGAGACGACCCTAACCTCGAATGGGAGCGCACCGCCGACTGGGATGGGAAACATGCATTCAAAAAGCCCTACCCACATTGGGTGATTTATGAAAAGGGGTCCGGTAAAGGTTCCGACGGAGTAGTCGAGAACGCTGGATTGGCGAATCAAGCTGGATGGCAGATTCGCGCGCTGACGCAGTATCTTGCGGAGTACAAATTGACCCTAAAGATGGAGAAGAAGTAAAACGGCGACTCAAGCAGATCAACGCCGATCGCCTCCTGGTTCAAAAGCGTTAAAGTGCCGACCAGCTCATCAGATTGCCGGAGGCGCCTGTCACCAGAATCCGCATCGCTGGCTAGCGCCAGCTTTACCTAAGCGGTCTTCTTTGTGTCTTCTTTCTTAGCGGCAACGGTCTTGAGGCGTTCCACCTTAGCAGCGCGCCGTTTCCGGTGTTTTACATTCACACGACCTTTGTAAGCTCCCATAATCCCGAGGATCTTAGTCGAAAGGGCCTCGGTTACAAGGGGGACGGGCAGGAAAATCGTGCCGTGCTTGAATTGGGACGTGGACTGGAGGGGAGCTGCTTTGGCGCGCGCCTGACGACCTCTCGATATTTGTTATATCGCGTGCCTGATCTAAAAACGTGAAAACAAGCGGCTCCCGCGAATTACCCAGCGTTTCACCCACGGTGTCATTGATTCGTCTTCTGCCCGACTGGTAGAACTGCACAGCGCTGGGCCATTCGCGGGAGCCGCCTGTTGAGCACACTTCTGAGCTGTGATCATGAAAAAGCAATCTTGATCTAATTCTTAGGCACGCGGCAAAGCGGCTCCCCTCCAAAGCGCTTGCTCCAAGACTCCAACACTCCAATACTCCATCACTCCGATCGCCTATGAAGATCACCGAAATCCGGGCTACTACGGTCACGGTTCCGCTCGAGGCTCCTTTGCGCCATAGCAACGGCGCCCATTGGGGCCGATTCGTTCGCACAGTGGTGGAAGTCGAAACCGACGAAGGCATCACTGGACTAGGCGAAATGGGTGGCGGCGGTGAAAGCGCCGCTTCAGCCTTTGCCGGGCTAAAAACGTACTTGCTTGGACACGATCCGTTCGACCTCAATCGGATGCGGTACGCGATCTGTAACCCGACGGCGTCACTCTATAATAACCGGACGCAGCTCCATGCAGCACTGGAGTTTGCTTGCCTGGATATCATTGGGAAAAAACTGGGAGTGCCCGTCTATCAGTTATTCGGCGGCCGAGTACGCGACGAGATGAGATTCGCCAGTTATCTCTTTTATCGCTATCCCAACCCGAAATCTGGCGGTGGCGAGGTGCGCACGATCGAGCAACTCGTCGCTCAAGCGAAGGCATTAAAGGCCGAGCATGGCTTTACAACCCACAAGCTCAAAGCGGGTGTTTTTCCTCCGGATTATGAATTGGAATGTTACCGGGCGCTGGCTGCCGCCTTCCCGGACGACACCTTACGTTACGACCCGAATTGTTCTCTCTCGTTCGAGCAGGCGTTGCGCTTTGGCCAGGCAATATCGGGGCTCCGGAACGATTTCTTGGAGGACCCGACTTGGGGGTTTGCCGGCATGCGTCATTTGCGGGAAAAGCTGTCCACTCCGCTCGCGACCAATACGATCGTGATCAACTTCGAACAACTGGCAACCAATGTGCACGACCCCGCTGTTGATGTGATCCTTCTGGACACAACGTTCTGGGGCGGGATTCGGCCCTGTATCCGGGCTGCCCAAATCTGCGAAACATTCGGTCTCAGCATCGCCGTGCATTCATCTGGCGAGCTCGGGATTCAACTGGCCACGATGCTTCATCTCGGGGCGGTGCTACCTAACCTGACTTTTGCCGCGGACGCGCATTACCATCATCTTCTCGACGATGTCATCGTCGGCGGCAAGATGGGGTACCAGAATGGCTGTATCCCGGTGCCGAAAGGGCCTGGTCTCGGCATCACCTTGGACCGCGAAAAGCTCGAGACTTACGCAGAACTATATCGTTCGCTTGGCGGTTACCCCTACGATCGTGATCCAGGCCGTCCTGATTGGTACCCTCTGCTGCCAAATACCGATTTTGCTGATCCCAGGGACGGTACAACGCCAGATCTTAGCAGTCGCTAGGTCCCTCCCGGGAACGAAAGCATGGAGGGGAGCCGCTTTGGCGTGTGTACCGCCACCTGGCAGCATTCGTCGCAAAACAAATGCGGCCGAAACGTGTGAAAACAGGCGGCTCCCGGAAGCGTTCCAACGTGATGCAGCTCTATTGCTCGGGTGTAGACGAAATCGGAAGGCGCGGGCTAGAGACAGCACCGTGGGTCGTTCCCGGGAGTCGCCTGATGCGACATTCTCTGGTCGGACGGAACGCTGAAACAAATAACGCGAGGTCGTACGACAAATGCCAAAGCGGCTCCCCTCCAAGCGATTCAAACCTCTACTACGCGCCACTGAACGCGGAGGATAAGTCCCCGGCACGGAACGGAAACTGATCGCGATCCGGTTCCAACTGTTGATTGCCGTAATCGCAAGCGTCAGGTTAACCAGCTCGGTTTCATTGAAATGCTCGCGCGCTGCTTGGAAAGCTGCTTCGGGAACATGCGTCTCCGAGATTCGAGTCACAGTCTCGCTCCAGGCCAATGCCGCTCGTTCGCGTTCAGTATAGAAAGGCGTTTCCCGCCATGCGGTCAACGCTACCAGACGTTGCGGAGTTTCACCGGCGGCCAATGCATCTTTGCTGTGCATGTCCAGGCAATAAGCACATCCGTTAATTTGGGATGCGCGCATCTTCACCAATTCCAGCATTGATTTTTCGAGACCGCAATTGGCGAGATAGCGTTCAAATGCCTGTAGGTGCTTAATCCCTTCGGGTGCAACTTTGTAGTAGGCGATTCGGGGCTCATCAATGTTCATCACCGGGCAAATTGGCGCCGGAACCGGTACACCGGAAGATCCATAATCGATATAATGTACCGGTCCACTTCAGTGGCGCGCGGGGACGCGCGCCCTCCCCGAACGCCAAACGCCGAACCCAAACGCCAAACGCCAAACGCCGAACGCCGAACGCCAAACGCCGCGCCTACCAGCGTCCAGCATGGGCGCCCCCGTCGATGTGCAGGATTTCTCCAGTGACGAAGGTGGCCGATGTGAGATACAACACAGCGTCAACGATCTCCGAAATCGTAGCCAGCCGATGAATCGGATGAAGTTGACTTAGAAGGTTGTGATCGTCGTTTTCGTGCATCGGCGTATCAACTACGCCCGGGGAAATGGTATTGATGCGAATCCCTTTTGCCGCGTATTCAATAGCAAGTGCCCGCGTAACCGCGTTCAAGCCGCCTTTGGTTAACAATTGTAGAGCGCAGGGAGCGCCGGCGAAAGGCTGGTCGACCAGCGATGTCGAGATATTGACGATATGTCCCGACTCCTGGTGCAGCATCTGCCGAATGGCGCCTTGAGTAATATAAAAGAAGCCTCCCAAGATCGTCGATACGAGCGCATTGAAATCTTCCGTAGTGTACTCCGTGAATGGCTTAGGTATGAAAATTCCGGCATTATTGACCAGCACATCAATGCGGCCAAATCGTTCTATCGCGGTATCAGCGACTTTCTGCGCCGTGGGGGCATCACCGATATCTCCGTCTACTAATGCAAGCCGGGATGAAGCGGTGAGGTCCGTCGATTTGGTAACGCTGCGTGAAGTGCCGACGACGTTATAACCCTCTTCCAAAAATCGACTTACTAGCCCGGCTCCAATCCCTTTGGATGCACCTGTTACAATTGCTGTTTTTTTCGTTGTCATACGCGTTTTCTACTTCAATCCCTGTTCCTTCATGAAGGCTTCGGTTAGCTGAATAATCTCCGCGGCTTTCAAATCCATCGCGAAATGTCCGGCCTTCAGGATATGAACCTCGGCCTGCGGATCATCGCGTCGATAGGCTTCGCCGCCGGCGACAGTAAAGGAAGTGTCGTACCGCCCCCAAAGCACCAGCATTGGAGGCTTATGATCCCGCAACCATTGTTGCCACTTCGGATAAGATTTTACGTTGTTTTGATAGTCGTAAAACAGGTCTAACTGGATATCCGCCTGTCCGGGCTGGTTTAGGAAGTAATATTCATCGACCCAGAGATCAGGATTGTACAATGAGAGATCAGGCGATGTTCCCACATGCCGTTTCTTCGTTGCCTCGAGCGATAGAAGGTTAGTTCGTACCTCGGATTCGTGGGCAGCTCGATCCTCCCAGAAAGCGCGACGAACGGTCCAAAGCGGCGATAATCCTTCTTCATGGGATACGGCATTTTGGATAATCATGGCTTGAATCTTGTCCGGATTTGCCAATGCCATGCGGAATCCAACGGGACCTCCGTAGTCTTGCATAAACAAAGTATATCGGGTCAGATGCAGTTCATCTGCAAAATCCTGCATTACTTTGGCGAGAGCGTCGAAAGTGTAAGCAAACTCTTTTGGGCTAGGCCAAGAGGAATGACCAAACCCGGGATAGTCGGGCGCAACGAGATGATAATCTTCTGCCAGACTCGATTCCAATAGCGGTTGAAACATCCGAGATGATGATGGCAACCCGTGCAGAAGAAGGATGACCGGACCGTCTTTTGGCCCCGCCTCTCGATAGAATATGTTTAGACCGTCCACGTGAACGGACTGGTAGACGACAGCGGACGAAGTGGCAGCGGTGGCGGTATTCATAACGAAGAACAATGCCAGGAAAACAAAGCCAAGCGGCTTCATAGGTTAATACAGTTAAATTTCAAATATTGTCTCAACGACCACCGGCGTGCTGACCGGCAAACTGTAAACGCCATAGACGACGCGTGTGTGTCCGGCCGCAGAACCGAAGAGTTGGACGAAGAGGTTCGAGGCTCCATCCGCTACCGTCGCGTGCTCAGTAAAATCTTCCGTAGTTGCTAACTGGACCGTGACCTTTACTAACTTTTTAATCTTGTCTAAATCGCCGAGGTATTCTTCGGCTGCCGCTAACGCGGTTAATGCTGCTAACCGGGCGGCCTCCTGACCCTGGCTGACCGAAAGATCGCGCCCGATACGCCCTTTGAAAGCGAGTTTGCGATCGATTAGCGGTAATGTGCCGCTGATATAGAGGAGAGAACCGGCTTGAGACGCCTCAACGTAGGCACCTAAAGGTGAGGGCGGCTTCGGTAACTCAATGCCCAGATCTCGGAGACGCGAACCTGCTTTGCCGGACTCTCCCAGGGTTTGAGATGCTGGGGTCACATCGGCGGTTGTTGCTACTGGCGGGTTCATGAAGCCACCTTTTGCACTTCGTAAAGGGAGAATCTATTGGACCAAAGTCCTAGGGTGATGGTCCGTGACTGGAGGGGAGCCGCTGTGGATCGTACTGAAGGGACCCCGCACTATTTTTCTCGGCGCGTGGATGACCACAGATTTTTTTAAACAGGCGGCTCCCGCGAACGACCCAACATGTGTGTGTTTCCTCGTTCGTGAAAAAGAGTAATCGAACCAACCGTCGGGCAAAACGTCACCCTGGGTCATTCCCGGGAGCCGCCTGTTTAACCCGACATCTTGACCTACTTCGGACTGGGAAGAATATGTAAGGTCGTTGAGGTATGCGCCAAAGCGGCTCCCCTCCAGGCACATCCTCGGGGCGCGCGGGGATCCTCCGTCGCTAAAGCTATGGCGGACAGGCAGCACGCCCTCCCGGATTTCCCGCTCAAGGAACTTTTGCCGCTAGAACTCCAACCTTTTCGATCGTGGGCGGCTCCGCCAAAAGCTCGGGAGCCTTCTGCATCAGCGCCGCGGCCAACCGGCCGGATAGATGTGCCTCTCGGCCGGACTCGTCCACAAATGTATCGAAAATTCCAAAAGTCGATGGTCCAAGCTTAAGGGCGAACCAAGTGGTCGTACCCGCCTCTTCCTGCGCAATGGATAGTCCTGCCTTGAGAAACTGTTCTGTTTCCGCCTCTTTACCAGCCTTCGCCTCTAAGCGAACCAGCAGCGCCAAATTCGAATCTTGTTTCATTTTGCGTCTAGGTTTTCTAAGTGTGCTGTCCCATAAATAACATGGCTTTCGCCGTCGGCCAGTTGGCTGTTTTTCAAGGCGCGAGCGAAGCGCCCATATCTGATTCATACGGGTCGAGCGAGCAACGCGGAAAAACAGCCAACTGGCCACGGCCCGGAGGGTTGCGATGAAAATGGGCCGGCGGCTGCGTTGCTCGTCGGTTACGTATCGATCTAGATATGCGCTCTCCTCGCGCCTTGCCGGCGGCCCATTTTGATCGCAACGAAAGCCATGTTATTCATGGGACAGCACACTAAGGTTGTTGTTTCGTTCAACGCGCGAGCCAAGGCGGCATCTGCGCCACAAGGTCCGCGCCATCACAAGTCGATGTCAGCGTAGTCTAGGGAGCGGTTTCAGTCCATTCCCGGCAATTTGGCTATCAGCGGCTGTTGCGGCGCCGCTATCAGCGCAGCTGATAACCGATCGCGAGACGGAACTCCGTAAAGTACGGAATATCGGACGTGCATTTGTACAAATCCAGCTACGTACAACGTCCTCGTCGGCAGCTAGAAACAGCGCACCAGAAGGGGGTGGCATGCAACTTGTTATACAAATTTTCCATGAGTCTTCGTTATTTCAGAAGCCTTTTTCTGCCTGGTCTTCGACTGGAATACAGGCCTTTCATTAGCGTCCTACTTGCAATCGGCTTAGCCGGACCGGTGTTGGCAGAGAAGAAGCTTAACTCTGTTGCTGTAACGGTAGGGGATCTCGGCAATCCTTTTTTTGTGCAGATCGCGCACGGTGCGCACGATCAAGCAGCGAAAATCAACCCGGCGGTGAAATTCACGGCGCAATCGAGCAATTACGATGTTAATAACCAGGCTAACCAGATCGATAACTTTATCTCTGCTGGCGACCAGTTGCTGATTTTGAACGCGGCCGACAGTAAAGGGATCGCGCCAGCGGTTATTCGGGCGAAAGCGGCCGGTATGACCGTGATCGCCGTCGACGTCACTGCAGCCGGGGGCGTCGATGCTACCATTACTTCAAACAATAAGCAGGCAGGGGAGATAGCCGGGCAGTACCTCGCGGATCGTTTGAAGGGTAAGGGAAATGTTGTGATTGTAAATGGACCGCCGGTTTCATCCATTGCCGACCGGGTAGCGGGTTTCCTTGAGGTAATGAAGAAATATCCGGGCATCAAAATTCTGTCCCAAGACCAAAACGGTGGTGGTAGCAGAGATGGCGGTCTGCGGGTGATGACGGATTTATTGACTGCGTTTCCAAAAATCGACGCCGTCTTTTCCATCAATGACCCGCAAGCTGTAGGCTGCGATTTGGCTGCTAAACAGGCCGGCCGAAAAGATTTCTTTATCGTCAGCGTCGATGGCGCTCCCGAAGTAGTGCCTTTTCTCAAGGATCCGAATAGCTTAGTCGCGGTTACTGCCGCCCAGGATCCTTATACCATGGCAGAGAAAGCCGTGAGCGTGGGTTACGACATTATGAATGGCAAGAAGCCAGAGTCACCAACCATTCTGATTCCGGTGCAGTTGATCACCAAAGAAAATGTCAATACCTACCAAGGATGGACTAAGTAACGAGCAGCCGCTCCTGGAAGTACGCAAGATCAGTAAGAGTTTTCCAGGAGTACGTGCTCTCAATAGCGTCGATCTTCGGATCTGGCCCGGTGAGGTGCATGCCTTGATGGGTGAAAACGGCGCCGGCAAGAGCACGTTGATGAAAATCCTCTCCGGAGCCTATCATCCAGACTCCGGTGAGATTTTGATAGATGGGAAAGCAGTACAATTCCGTAATCCTTACGATGCGCGAGCGGCTGGAATCGGCATCATTTATCAAGAACTAACGGTTGCGCCGAATCTGACGGTGACCGGTAACGTTTTTCTTGGATCCGAGCTTAAGCGGTTTGGGTTCATGAAAGATACGGCAACCATGGATCGAAAAACCCAAGAGGTGCTGCACCGGCTTGGGGCCAGGTTTCAAGCATCGGATCGCGCGGCGAATCTGGTAGTGGCGGAACAGCAACAGGTCGAAATTGCGCGCGCCCTATTTCATAAGAGCCGCGTGCTGGTTATGGATGAACCGACAGCGGCTCTTTCCGATCGCGAGACTACCCGGCTTTTTGAAATTGTGAAGCAACTCCGTTCCGAAGGACTTGCTATCATCTACATCAGCCACCGTATGGCCGAGGTTTACGAGTTGGCCGATCGTCTCTCCGTGCTCCGAGACGGCGAGTACGTTGGCGAACTCAAACGCGCCGAATTTTCTGCTGATAAGGTAATCGAGATGATGGTTGGCCGGCGGGTAGAAGAGTTCTATGAACGCGCCAGCCACACGGCAGGGCCCGTTGTCTTGGACGTCAAAGATGTGGGCGACGGCAAACGGGTGAAACACGCCAGCTTTCGGCTCCGGAAAGGCGAAGTGGTAGGACTGGCCGGACTGGTCGGAGCGGGTAGAACCGAGCTGGCCAGAATGGTTTTTGGGGCCGACAAACGGAAGTCAGGCGACATCTTTCTAGACGGGCGAAAGCTAAAGATTAACCGGCCGCTGGACGCTATCCGGTCGGGGATCGGCTACGTGCCGGAGGACCGAAAGCTGCAAGGTCTTTTTCTCCAGATGTCGTCTTCAGCAAATATAACGATGAATATCCTCGGGCGTAGTGCGACCGGCGGCGTCCTGAACTTTGGTAAGCTAAAGGAACGAGCCAAAGCCGAGGTAGCGGCCATGCACGTGCGCACGGCGTCACTTGCATCTGTGGCCGGAGGGCTGTCCGGCGGTAACCAGCAAAAGCTCCTATTGGCGCGCTGGCTGGAAATTCAGCCGAAAGTTTTGCTGTTGGATGAACCAACTCGAGGTGTGGACGTAGCAGCCAAAGCCGAGATCTACGCGTTGATCCAGCGGTTGGTCGAAAAAGGGATGGCCGTGTTATTCATCTCCAGCGAATTGCCGGAAGTCGTCGGCGTGTGCGACCGAGTCCTGGTCATGCGAGAGGGAGAAATCTCGGGCGAGGTTGGGGGTGATACTGGGATCGAAATTACTCAGCAAAACATCATGAAACTGGCGACAGATGTCGCTCGGAGTGAACTAAACAATGGCAACTGATATCTTAAGCCAACCGACCGATCTGGCGCCAACGAAGCGTAAGGATCTCAGGCGTTCCTGATTCAAGTGGCGGGCATGCTTCCCGTGCTCATTCTCATTTGTATTTTGTTTGCAGTTCTCACCCCAAATTTTCTGACGGAGAACAATATTATCAACGTCGTGCGCCAGGCTTCGATCAACATCGTGTTAGCCGCAGGAATGACGTTTGTGATTCTCACCGGTGGAATCGATCTATCCGTCGGCTCTGTGCTCGGGCTTACCGCGGTGATTGCGGTCGTGGTTTCCTTGGTTCCACAACTCAGCTGGGCGGCTGTTCCGGCGGCTTTGTTGGCCGGATTAGTGATCGGCGTATTAACCGGGGCAATCGTCGCCTACATGGGATTGCCGCCCTTTATCGTTACACTTGGGACCTACACCGCCATCCGGGGCGCCGCCTACCTGGCCGCGGGAGGCACCACGGTTATTAATAGTAACATTGACTTTGCTTGGATCGGGAATGGTTACTTTGGGCCGATTCCCTGGTTAGTCATCCTTGCGCTTATCACCATCGCAGTCAGCGCGTTTATCCTGCAGGGCACAGTTTTGGGGGTGCATGTGTATGCGGTGGGTGGCAACCCGCAAGCTGCCCGGCTGACGGGCATCCCAGTCTCGTCCGTATTAATCTTTGTGTACGGCGTCAGCGGGCTACTTTCCGGCCTGGGTGGAGCGATGAGCGCGAGTCGTCTATATAGCGCTCAAGGTCAGCTAGGTATCGGCTATGAGTTGGATGCGATCGCGGCAGTGATATTAGGTGGTACCAGTTTCTCGGGCGGGATTGGGAATGTTTTCGGGACTTTGGTTGGTGCACTAATTATTGCTGTGCTCAATAATGGCCTAACTCTGCTGAACGTCTCGTTCTATTGGCAACTGGTCATAAAAGGAGCGGTTATCGTCCTGGCGGTTGCACTCGATAAACTGCGGACCCGCGGCCAGGCCGCGTAAGGGATGAAGGTTTAACACTTTAACTCGGAGCATTTATGCCAGCACTTTTCGTTTCGTGGATTGCAATGACTGTCCTGATGACAGCCGCGCTTGTTCACGCCCTGAGAAGGGACTAGTGATCCGCAGAGATTTTTGCAAAGCGGTTTCGACCAGCCGCGAAGCGGCTATAGACGGGGAGGGCGCGCTGCCTGTCCGCCATAGCTTTAGCGACGGAGGATCCCCGCGCGCCGCGAGGACATGCCACGACCCCAGGCGTATTTTCGTGTACGACCGTGAGAGTCCCCAGCTCCGTTAACAACGGATCGCGAGGATCCGACGTCGCCAACATCTCGAAGAAAAGAGCCTGAAGGCAGAAGGCTATGTCGGACAGGCAGCGATCCCTCCCGGGCGTTGGGCGGCACGCAATCCCAGGAAGAAGCGCCTCCCGAGTGGCGCTCGACGTCGGTACGATCATTCGAACGGCCAGCATTTCGAGCGATTAGGCTTCGCAACCGAGAATCTATAACCTGCACATATTCAGCAAGTTATGATTATGAAGCCAGTTGGCACAGAAAGTGATCCAAGGTTTCAGAAACAGAAGATTCATTGAGGAGGAGCCTCATTATGATAATCCGTTCAACCATCAAAAACATTTACTATCCAAGACCAGAAAAAGGCGGACGCATTGTCCACCGAAGCGGAAGAATTCGTTACGTTCACGGTGCGCTCGTGGTGCAGTCGAAGGGCTGATCGGCTCTTCGTTCTTGTCCTTCCGCCTTCGCCGACGCCCTGGTTGTGGAGCGCGCCTCGCTTGCGAGGCCGACATTGGGCGGTCGGCAACGTAGAGCGTGGGCTACGGCGGACGAGCTGTCCTCGAATCCAGGCGAGCAGAGTGACTGAGTATTGGAGTACTGCGCTAGTTGGAATTACCCCCGCGGTCGCGGGGTTGGGTTGCTGAATGGGCACACCGACGGGTGCTCAGTCTAATCGCTTCCCTCGTCGCCCTTGCAGACTCGTTGTTGTGGAGCGCACCTTCCCGCGGCCGCTGGATGAGGCCGATCTTGGCCAGATCTTAACGCGGTGCTCCAATGCTCCATTACTCCATTACTCCATTACTCCATTACTCCACTACTCCACTACTCCACTACTCCACTACTCCACTACTCCACTACTCCACTACTCCGCTCGGCTGGCTATCTAGTGCGGCTCGCAGAACGTATCCTACCCGGCAAGTGCCAGGCAGAAAAGAAAGGCCGACATGCAGAGGAGTAGAATAAAGGTCTCCATTGTTAGGCGCTAAATGGCTGGTCTAACAGCTTGCATCTAAACCGTAGCCGCGTGCGACCCACTCGCAGAATCGTTTGGCTTCACCGACGGTCTTGGCAGAGCTGAGTACGGCATAACAATCTCCGGCAAAAGAAAACATCGCCGAAAACATGCCGCCGACTCCGGAGTTAATCTCGAATTTTGCCGGTCCGATTCTGCCGACGAAATACTGAGCCTGCTCGTGATTTTCCCAGCTTATCCGTCGACCAGGCCTCAGGTTTAAGCCTTCGGTGCGGCCGTGTGAATCCTCGGGTCCCAGTTCGGCGACAGGATGGGCTTTTGGTTCGTCTTTCATTGCTTTCAGTCACAGTGACATCATTTTCTGTGCCAAAGTCGTGGACATCTACAACACTCTCATAGTGTTGTCCTTATAAGGTTTGAGCCGATAGGTTACTCAGAACGAAAAACGGGAAGTTCTGAGAATCGTCTCTCGGTTCCACGCTCGGGCTTCGTGTTCGTCCTCGATTCGGCTCCTGGGGGACCGACATGTGCAAGACGTCAGACGGGGCCGGGGAGCCGCGGCGGTCCTGGAACTGGGACGGCTGATGCCGATTTTGTAACGGTTTGGTAGCCGTCGATCCTGGCACAGTAACGTCAACACCTGTGATCACCTCGTGTGGATCCCCGGGGCGCGATCTTTCAGTTTACGTTGCCGATTTGTGTAGCGCGCCTCGCTTGCGAGACCGACTTCGAGCGTTCGGCAACGTAGAGCGTGGGGAGGGCGCGCGTCCCCGCGCGCCGCGAGGACCTGCCACCAGCTGGCGGCGTATTTTCGTCTCCGATCAAAACACGTCCTCGGTTTCAATCAAAACGGATCGCGAGGACGCGATCCCTCCCGGCGATGGACCCGAAAAGCATCCGCCTTGGCGGCTTGTAGATGCTGAAGGAATAGTTGAAAAGCAAGGCTGATGCGATAGCATCTGATGCATGCGCACTACGCTAGACGTCGATGATGACGTGCTACAGGCCGCCAAGGAACTCGCGCGGCGACACAAGAAGACTGCCGGGAAAATGCTGTCTGAGTTGGCTCGGAGAGGTCTAACCCTCCCGCAAGTCGGTTCGACAATCTCGACGGAGCCAGCCTTTCTCGGTTTTGAGCCGTTTCCCCGTCGCGGAGGTGTCGTCACAAACGAACTGATCAACCAGATCCGCGCCGCGGAGGCAGGGGAGTGAGACGTGCCCTGCTCGACATCAATATTCTGATAGCGTTACTCGATCTTGATCATTCCCATCACCAGGAAGCCAGAAAGTGGCTTGAACGAGAAGCCAAATACGGTTGGGCGTCCTGCCCAATTACGCAAAACGGCTGTATCCGGGTGATGTCTCAGCCGAGCTATTTGAACCCGTTGCCGGCCAGATCTGTAATTGCTCGATTAGCAGTCGCAACTCGCTCGAACTATCATGAGTTCTGGCCCGACGACATCAGCATTCTGAACGAGTCTTTGGTCCGAGCCGAACGGCTGCACGGACCGAAACAACTGACCGATATTTATCTGTTGGCTCTAGCGGCGCATCATGATGGGCGGTTCATCACCTTTGATGGAACTGTGCCGGCATCGGCTGTGGTGAACGCCCGGAAGAATCATCTGGTTGTTATTTAGGCGGGCGTGTGGAGCGTGGCGTCCCGCGGCCGCGCCTGCGCGTCAACATAAGCGTTCGAGGAGCCCCTGACAGGGAGGGCGCGCGTCCCCGCGCGCCGTGATGGTGTTCTCGAAGCCAACGGTGTATTTTCCGTCCTTGATTAGGCTAGGCTGTGGGCTTCGGGAACGACGGATCGCGAGGATCCGACGTCGCCAACATCTCGAAGAAAAGAGCCTGAAGGCAGAAGGCTATGTCGGACAGGCAGCGATCCCTCCCAGCGCTGGGTCGGCAGCCGCCACCTGCTCAAGAGCCGAGTGGAATTGGAATGATTCAATTTTCTGCAAAAACAGCGCGGATGGCATTCGCTGCTTTGCTTCTGTTTGCCAATGCAGATTGGGTTACCGATTCGGCGGCATCGCCGGCCTCACTGTCAGTATTCGTCAAAAAAGCAGACGACGCCTACCGAAATCTTCCAGGCTCGATTGCGACTTACAATCTTGCCATGCGAGAACTTTGCCTGGAGATGGAGGTCGAAAGTCCCCGGCAATTCGCCTCGAATTTAAGGAGGTTGGGGGTAGAGTTCGATTCGCCAAAGGTCGCGCTTCCGCTGAGGCGTATTCAGGTTGCCGCCTTTTCACCCGGATCGGATTGGAAACAGATCGGTGTTCCGTTAGTAGTTGGTTATGAAACGAAAGACGCGCCGCTTTATCCACCGGAGGGTCTTTTCGTGGACGGTACCGCAATCTATGAGCGGGCAAGGGGACACGCGAAATTTTTGATAGTCTCCCACAAGAACGATGTCCTGCTCAACGGGCGTTCTTATTCACTTGCTGCAAATCACAATGCGGCCGGCGATCACTTAAAGCTCAGGGCAAAACGTCTCGCGGCCTCGGGGTTTGCGGGCATGATCCGTCCGCTCTCAGCGTCGCGGAAGCCGCAGATTTATCTCCTGGATCCGTATGATCCGAACAAAATACCACTGTTGATGGTGCACGGTTTGCAATCGACGCCGGTGGGATTCGCCGCGCTCGTGAATGCGCTTCGCGATGATCCGGAAGTTCGGGCCAAATATCAGATCTGGCAGTTCTATTACGCGAGTGGCACCCCTGTTTTGCTTAACGCTTTGGAGCTTCGAGACAGTCTGAAGGAGACGCTCCAGCGGCTTGATCCAAAAGATCGCGATGCTGCCACGAAGCGGATCGTGGTGCTTGGGCATAGTATGGGTGGCGTTATTTCACACACGCTGGTGAGTTCTAGCGACGATCGAGTTTGGGGAAGTGTCTTCCGAGTTCCTCCGGATCACCTGAAAGGCGATCGCGAAACAATTCATGAATTGGCGCGCATTCTCTTTTTCCGCCGGAACCCGCGTGTCGTACGGGTGATTTTCATGGCGGCGCCGAATCGCGGCAGCCCGATAGCCGATTCGTTGGCGGGGTTAATCGGCAACTCTCTTACCCGCGAGGCTCCGATGCTTGAACACGGATTCAGCCAGTTGGCCCGTTTGAATCCGCAAGCGATGACTCCGGAGGCAGCGGTTTACTATCGGGGCCGATTTTCCGCAGTGCGAACGCTTTCGCCGCGAAGCCCGGCGCTAATAGCGGTTTCCAAGCTGCCAATAGAAGTTCCTTACCACAGCGTGATCGGACAGCATTATTCAGGTCCGAAGGACCGAGGATCGGATGGGGTAGTGCCATACTGGAGCAGCCACCTGGACGGATCCCAATCTGAGCTGATCGTGCGGAGTGGACACGGAGGCATCATCTCCAACCGCGACGCACTGGGTGAGACCATTCGGATTCTGCATGTCGAAGATCGTCTCAGGAGACTGCCCATCCTGCGGCCCGATTCACCGAAGCACGAAGGGTGGGGAGGGCGCGCTGCCTGTCCGACATAGCCTGAGGCAACCAATCGATTTTTCTCCCAGCGGGGCGACGTCGGATCCCCGCGCGCCGTTAGGAGGACGTGCCATGACCCAAGGCCATATTTTTGTCCGCGATTACAACCCGTCCGCGGCTTCGTTGACGAAGCGGATCGCGAGGACGCGATCCCTCCCGGGCGCGCGGGGACGCGCGCCTCCCCAATTTGCACCTGCGCGAGAGTTTCCTACCCGCTAACCTTTCGCGGATGGGCCACCAAGCTGCCCGACATAGTATCCCAGTCGAGTTTCCACATCGCCGGCCCGGTGGAAGCCGAGCTTCATCAAAGCCTCAAGTCTAGTTTTGGCGGCTGGGCGCCCAACCGAGGCAACAAAGGCATCCCATTCGGGCACGATTTCCGCGTCTTTTGGCAGGCTGGCAACATCGACCAGCCGTTTTGTTTCGGCGAGGGCTTGTTTGTCGAAGGAAGAGATTCGCACCGCAAGCGCTTCCACAAAAGAATCGAGCTCTGCGTCCGGGAAAGCACGATTCACATAGCCGTAACGCTCGGCGAGATCTCCTGGAATATCGTCTGCTCCCAGCAGCACTTCTAACGCACGTCCACGACCGATTAGACGAGGCAAGCGCGCCATGGGGCCGCCCCCTGGAACCAAGCCGGCGCCGACCTCCCATTGCGATAAGATGGCTTTTTCCCGACTGGCAAAACGCATATCACATGCGAGCGAAAGCTCGCTTCCAACGCCGGTAGCCCGTCCCCGAATCGAGGCAATGGACACGACATGGGCGCGGCTCAGGCGCGCAAACATGTCGGGAAGCGGCTGCAGACCTGTCGGGCCGGGAGACATGCCTGGGTCGTCTTCCGGCTTAGCTAGGAAATCCCAGTGGGTTATAAAGAAGCCTTCAACCGCGCTGTCAAAGACCACCACCTTTAGCTGCTCATCAGTTTCGATTTTGGAAATAATCTTGTTCAACGGGGAAAGGTTTTTCGGGCCGAAGATGCCCACTGGCGGAAGGTCAAAAGTAACCCGCCAATAAAATGGCGAACGTTGTTCCAGACGGATCTGTCCGCCGTCCGCGATAGGTGTTTCGTTCATCCTCTGAACGACGCCTATAAGCGTTGTTGTATCTATTAGACCTACGTATCGGTTCGATGATTTTCCCGTTCTCTTGTCCTAAGAGACTCAGCCGGGCTTTCGCAGCCTGACGACGGGACGAAGTTCTGGCTTTCCTCCACCAATACTTTGGTACAATGGATTTGCCCGCAAGTCTCCGCTTAATTCGATCAGGCGATCGAACGCCTAACTTTTATAACTATCGCAACCCCCAGCACGCGGAAGGACTCTAAGACCGGTTCACAAATTCTGGTGAGGCCATTCTCGAACGAGCCGCTGCCGCGTTGCAGATAACCAGCGAAAACTATGAGCCACATCACAACCAAAGACGGAGTACAAATCTACTATAAAGACTGGGGCAACGGCCAACCGATCGTGTTTAGTCATGGCTGGCCGCTTTCGGCGGACGATTGGGACCCGCAAATGCTGTTTTTCCTCTCCAAGGGTTATCGGGTCATTGCACACGACCGGCGCGGGCACGGCCGTTCGACGCAAGTAGCCGACGGTCACGACCTTGATCACTATGCCGACGATCTGAAGGCCGTCACTGACCATCTCAACTTGAGGGATCCGATTCACATCGGCCATTCGACCGGCGGCGGCGAAGTGGTGCGTTATCTGGCCCGCCATGGCGATAAAAACGTGGCCAAGGCGGCGATCATCTCTGCCGTGCCGCCACTGATGGTGAAGACCCCGGCCAATCCGCTAGGCCTGCCTAAATCGGTGTTCGACGATCTCCAAGCCCAACTCTTCGCCAACCGGGCCAAGTTTTATTACGACGTGCCGGCCGGTCCGTTCTACGGCTTCAACCGTCCCGGCGTGGAAAAGATCGAGCCTACCGTTTGGAACTGGTGGCGCCAAGGGATGATGGGCGGCGCCAAGGCTCACTATGACGGCATCGTCGCGTTCTCGCAGACCGACTTCACGGAAGATCTGAAGAAGATTTCGGTGCCGGTTCTGGTCATGCATAGCGAGGATGACCAAATCGTGCCCTATCAAGCATCCGGCCCACTCTCGGCCAAGCTCCTCAAGAACAGTACGCTGAAGACATACAAAGACTACCCGCACGGGATGATCACGACACAGGCGGACGTCATCAACGCCGACCTGCTCGCCTTCCTCAAAGGCTAAGTCATCGATTCGCACCACAATACGGAAAGATCACGGCGCGGCATAGCCGGAACCCACGCACAGAAAATCTCACGCAAAGCCGCAAAGGCGCAAAGGTCAAGAGCATGCAAATGTCGCGCAAAGTACGATGACCATCAGGGAGGTAATAATTCTTAACCAGCGCGTTTTTTGGTGGCTCGGCCAATCTTCGCCGGCCAACGCCATCCATTGCTTCGAAAATCAAAAACGCTCAGTCCTGCATGGTTTTAACCTTTGCGTCTTTGTGTGAGATTTTTCTGTGGTTGGGTTGCGGCTATGCCGCGCTGTGACCTTTCTGTGTTGTGCGAAATCGAATTGGGCCAGCTCCTCATTATTTCTATCCCACGGATAAAGGATGGAAATTCAACGGACCGCTGGAAACCGATGAGGCCACCATCGGTACCGGGTTGCATAGACATCAATTCGCTTCTACCCATAGCAAGGCGGACGTAAGAACTAACTAATTTCGACAAAAGGAGAATGATGTGAGTGCTACAGAGACGAGAATAGAGAAAGATTCCCTTGGCGAAGTCAGGGTCCCTGTCAACCGGTTATGGGGAGCGCAAACCCAGCGTTCACTGGAACACTTCAGCATAGGCAAGGATTTAATTCCGCGCGAGATGATCAGCGCGTACGCGATTTTAAAGAAAGCTGCGGCTAACGCGAACCATGCCGGCAAACGGCTGGATGAAAAACGTCACCAGCTCATCGTTCAAGTTTGCGACGAGATCCTCGCTGGCCAGCACCACGAGATGTTCCCTTTGCATGTGTGGATGACCGGCAGCGGTACGCAGTTTAACATGAATGTTAACGAGGTGATTTCAAACCGGTGCTGTCAACTCGCGGGCACGCCGCTGGCCAGTAAAGATCCGGTCCATCCGAATGATCACGTCAACATGGCCCAATCATCCAACGACTCGTTTCCCTCTGCGATGTATATTGCGGCAGCGGTCAATACCAAGCAGAGGCTGATCCCGGCTGTGAAAGCGCTACACGATGCGATCAGGCTGAAGGTTGAGGAGTGGAAAGATGTCATCAAAATCGGTCGCACACATATGCAGGATGCGACCCCGTTGACGCTCGGTCAGGAGTGGTCCGGTTACGAAGGAATGCTCGCGGATAATGTCGAGCGGATCGAGGATGCGCTAAAGGGGGTCTACAAACTGGCGCTGGGCGGCACCGCCGTTGGCACTGGCATCAATTCCGCACCTGGTTTTGCTGAAGCCGCCGCGGCCGAGATCGCGCAGCTTGCCGGATTGCCGTTCGTTACGGCGCCGAACAAGTTTACCGTGCAAGGATCGCATGATGCTTTGGTCCAACTCTCCGGCACACTGCGTACGCTGGCGGTCTCTCTCTATAAAATGGGAAATGACATCCGGTTGATGTCTTGCGGCCCACGGACCGGGTTCGCCGAGCTTCTCATTCCGGAGAACGAACCGGGCTCGTCTATCATGCCGGGTAAGGTCAACCCGACGCAAGCCGAGGCCCTGACCATGATCGCGGTACAGGTAATGGCGAACGATGTGGCAGTGGGTTTTGGAGGTGCGGGCGGGTATCTGGAGATGAACGTTTATAAACCATTGCTCATCTTCAATATCACTCACTCCATCACAATCATGACGGATGGTTGCACGAACTTCCGCAAGTTCTTGGTTGAAGGTACACGGCCGAACCTGAAGAAGATCAAGGAGTATGTAGATCGGTCGCTAATGTTGGTGACTGCGCTTGCTCCGGTTATTGGTTACGACAAAGCCTCTCAGATTGCTCACTATGCTATGGACCATGATCTGACCCTGAAGCAAGCCGCACTAAAGCTCGGCTTTGTAACCGAGCCGGAGTTTGATCGGGTTGTTGACCCCGCAAAAATGGTGAAGCCATACGTGGCGGCTGAGAGCTAGCCGTTGTCCCACAATTTTACGAACTCAACACCAGGGTGAAGGTCAAAGGTGAAAAGTGAAAGATGAAGGCGACGAGCATTGAGGATTTCGTTGAGCTCGGCCGAGGCAAGCTCAAAGCGAGTCGAATGGATTGTTAGTGATTAGTGAAGCATCACTGCTTCTCACCTTTGACCTTTCACTTTTGGCCCCTTGCGCCTTTGCGCGAGATTTGATTTCTTTCGGACTTTCAAAACTCAAGAACGGCGTAAGGCACCAAGATCATGCAAACCGGCCTGGGAGACAGTGCCTTCGGAACCTCACTTGGGCTCGCTTTTGTAGGTGGCTATGCAGATGCATCAAGCTTCTTAACTGTTAGTACGTTTACTGGACACCTGACCGGGAATTGTGTTCTAGCTGCAGTCAGCGTTGCCACCAAAGAGTGGTATGTCGCTATGGATCGGCTATTGGCGGTGGCCGCTTTTTTGGGCGGGATTCTAGCAAGCTTGACCTTGAGCCGCTTTCTTCCTGTCTATACAAGACGTTACTCCTTGCCCTTAACCATGTTTATTGAGCTTGTCCTGGTCGGGGCCGCCTTTGTTTTTCTCTGGAACCATGCGAACAACGAATTATTCATTCTCTGCATGTGCTTGGCACTCGGCATGCAGAACGATGCTCTCCGAAATACCCACCGAGTCAGCGTCCATTCCACCTATATGACCGGAATGGTAACAAGCCTCGTGCAGAAAGGTTTCGCCTACTTTTTATCCGAGCGGAATGCCGAAAGCAGATCCTCAACAGATTCGGCGAGCACCGCCATTCGGATTCTAGCGCCAATGTGGATGAGTTTCATTCTTGGCGCAGTCGGAGGAGCTGTCATGGTTGCACGTTTTCACGCGCTCGGTCTCTTGGGAATGGTGCCGCTGCTTCTCGTGCTGATATGCGCAGAGATAAAGGTGAAATTGGCAACTGGCGGGTAGCAGGTTGCCGGCGGTCCAGCTCGTTTTGCGCCTTTTAAGGACGCCCAGATAAGGACAGTCTTGTGAAGAATAGCGAAGTTAGAATAGAAAGAGATTCTCCCAGGCAAAAGTAATGGATGACCATTCGCCATTACCCGTTCGTGACGTGAGACTATCGCAGCCCCAGTTGGCGGCGCTGGATCTAATATTACAATGTGGGAAGCTTCTTTTCGCGAACGGACAGACAACAGAGAGAATCATCTCCGCGCTGAGAGAGTTGGCTACTGTCGGCGGCTTTCAAGCCGCGGTCTTTGCGGAGTGGGGAGAACTTAGAGTGCGCCTGGAAAGCGACATAGCCTCGTATTCCGAGACGATCGCCGTAGAACCGGCTGGCGTGGACATGAGCAAGGTGGCCGCCACGATGAACTTGATCGATAAGGTGTGCGAGGGAAACATGGATCTCGGCGTCGCGGGATCTGCTTTACAAAAAATTTCTGCATCGGGGCCGGTTCCATTGGTGCGCTTCGCCGTATTAGCAGGAGCTGGCGCCGCGGCTCTAGGTGTAATTTTTGGTGTAGATCATCCAGCAGGCCTGGTTCTGATTGCGCTTATTGCTGGTGCCGGCGCTTGTCTGCGGAGATGGCTGTCTAGGCTAAGTCGTAACCTGTTCGTACAGCCGTTTTGCGCCGCTTTTTTAGCCGGCGTCGCCGGAGCGATTGCCGTCCGCCTGAACCTTGGCTCCGACCAAAGACTAATTGCGGTCTGCCCCTGTATGATCCTGGTTCCAGGCCCGCACCTTTTGAGCGGCGCGCTGGACCTAGCCCGGGCTCGAATCCCCCTCGGCATCGCCCGAATCGTCTACGCTACTGTGGTTACCCTCACCATCTCGACGGGGCTGGTATTGGGACTTGCTTTGGGAGGTGTTGGACTGCCGCCGTCAGGTGCCTTGGGGGCCATACCATTTGGATATGATGTTTTGGCGGCCGGAGTGGCCGTTGCGGCATACGGCACTTTTTTTAATATGTCATGGCAGACATTGCCGATCCCTATAGTGGTCGGAATGCTCGCACACGGATGCCGTTGGGGCGCAATCACTCTGGCAGGCGTGAACCCGGCAACCGGAGCACTGCTAGCGTGTCTGATCGTCGGGACTCTAATGACGCCGATTGCTGATCGTTTGCGACTGCCGTTTGCGGGGCTCGCTTTCGCATCAGTCGTCTCCTTGATTCCGGGGTCCTACCTTTTTCGGATGGCCGGTGGAATGGCTAGTGTGCTCGCCGCCGGGGCAAAGGCTAGTCCCGAGCTTTTCTTCCAAGTTATGGCTGACGCAACCAGCGCGATTCTAATCGTCGTGGCGATGACCTTTGGCTTGGTCATTCCTCGTCTCCTGTCCGATAAATAGCATGGCTTTCGCCGCGCTCTAGCTTGACCACGGGTACTACGGACACGGAACGACTTTTTGGTCGCACGATATTTCGACCTTTTTTTTAGCCGCAGGATATAGGTGTAAGATGCTAAGCAAGAGCATCTTATGAATTGATTGAGTTCTTGGCACGTTACCTGATTAAGGGTTTGGCCGTACCGAAACGATACCTCAACACGAAATCGCTTCCCCAAAAAACAAGAAAAAACGCGATGAAGTACTCGATGAAAATCAACGTTCCTGCCGGACTCCGGGGGATGGATCTGTTGGATACGCCGCTGTGGAATAAGGGAACAGCGTTTAGTGACAATGAACGGGTGACGCTTAGCCTGGAAGGGCTCTTGCCGCCACAGATCGAATCGATTGAGGAACAGTCAGCCCGTGCTTACGAGGCGTACCAGGCAAAGACGACGGATCTCGAGCGCCATATCTATTTGCGCCAGTTGCAAGATGCGAACGAGGTCCTGTTCTATCGCCTGATGCTGGATCATGTCGAGGAAATGATGCCGATGGTTTACACACCCACGGTTGGCCTGGCCTGCCAGCAGTTTAGTCATATTTACCGCCGACCGCGTGGTCTATTTGTTTCCTATCCTTTGCGCGACTCGATTCCTACCATTTTGCGGAATCGACCTAACCCTGAGGTTGATGTCATCGTAGTGACGGATGGCGAGCGAATCCTGGGACTAGGGGACCAGGGCGTTGGGGGCCTGGGTATTCCCATTGGCAAGCTATCGCTTTACACTTTGATTGGTGGAATTCATCCATCAAGGACTCTGCCGATCGTTTTGGACGTCGGTACGAATAATCAAGAACGATTGAATGATCCTGAATACCTCGGTTGGCGTCACGAGAGAATCGGTGGGCAAGAGTATCTCGATTTCGTAGACCGCTTCGTGCAGGCCGTGAAGCAGGAGTTACCTGATACCTGTCTGCAATGGGAGGATTTTGCGACTCCCCATGCCCGTCCATTGTTGCTACGTTATCAAAACGATCTTTTGACCTTCAATGACGATGTCCAAGGGACGGCCGCGGTCGTCTTGGGAGCCGCTGTAGGCGCATCCAAAGTCGCCCAGAAAAACATGAAGGATCACAAGATCGTTTTCGTTGGCGCCGGCTCAGCGGCAATCGGTGTAGCCGATTACCTTCGCTTTGCCATGATCGAAGAAGGCCTTTCCGACAAGGAAGCTCGTGCTCGCTTTTGGATCATCGACAGAGAGGGGCTGTTAGATAGTGATCGCCGGAATCTTTCGGATGAGCAAAAAACTTATGTGCGAGATCGGAACGAAACCGCCAATTGGCCACGCAATCCGCATGGTCAAGTTGGTCTAACGGAGGTGATCGGTCAGATCGACGCTACCGTGTTGATTGGCTTATCGACCGTGAAAGGTATTTTCTCTGAGTCGATCGTTCGGGAGATGGCTCGAAAGACTGAACGACCGATTATCTTTCCTCTGTCGAACCCTACGAGCCATTCCGAGGCCGAGCCTGGGGAGCTTTTGGCCTGGACTGATGGTCGAGCGCTGGTTGCCACCGGGTCTCCGTTCGCGCCGGTGAAATACGGGAGTAGGAGTATCGCAATCGCCCAATGCAACAATGTCTTTATCTTCCCTGCAGTAGGCCTCGGCTTGGTCGCTTCAGAAGCTCGGAGGGTGACAGATAAAATGATGCTGGCAGGAGCGAAAGCCCTCGGTGAGCAGTCGCCCGCACTAAAAGATCCATCGGCTTCTTTATTACCGAACGTCGGGACGATCCGAGCAGTCGCGCTTGAGGTCGCTTATGGCGTTGCGCGGAGAGCGCAGGAAGAGGGTTTGGCGGCTGAATCTAAACCGGAGGCGCTTCGGCAAGCCTTGGTTGAGAGTCAATGGAGCCCGGAATACGCGGTTGAAGCGTGACTCCGCCTGCATGGGCGCCGCCTATTAAAACCGATGTTTAGCCGGATTCCGCAAAAGATTCGCGACCGATAAGACCAATACTTTTGTCCACTAGATTTAGCCGCAATTCTCCGCTTAGTTCGGTCGGGTAGTCGAAATCGCGTTCACCAAGAGCTAGGTCATTCTTTTCGTTCACTGCGGTTAGTGGCCAAAAAATCCCTCGTATGGAAGCTTCATTAACAGATGCAGCCTTCTGGCATCGAGTCCAATTTGGATTCACCATCACTTATCACTATCTATTTCCCCAACTTACTATGGGGCTTGCGTGGTTCCTGGTTTATTGGAAATGGCGAGCTCTGCGAACCGGGGACGAGAAGTATAATCGAGCGGCGCGATTCTGGGCCCGAATCTTTGGACTCAACTTTGCCGTCGGTGTGGTCACAGGGATCCCGATGGAGTTCCAGTTCGGCACTAACTGGGCTGAGTTCTCCAAGTATTCCGGGGCGATTATTGGTCAGACGCTCGCGATGGAGGCAATGTTTGCGTTCTTTCTCGAGAGCGCTTTCATTGGCGCATTAATCTGGGGCGAGAAACGGCTTGGGCCGCGAAACCATTTCTTGGCCGCCGTCGGCGTTGCTACTGGTAGTTGGTTGTCCGGGTTTTTTATCCTGGTCACGAATGCCTTTATGCAGCACCCAGTCGGATACGCGATCACGCCTGATGGCACCCTCGCGCTGACGGATGTCTGGGCGTTTGTCCTCAATCCCTGGGCCCTGGTTGAGTACTCACACAATCAGTGCGCAGCTTTGGTGACTGGGGCATTTGCCGTCTCCGGATTGGGAGCATTCTACGCTTTGCGCGGGATCCATTCTGAACAAGCCAGTGTTTACCTGAAGACGGGAACATTGGTCGGCCTAGTTGCTTCTGTGCTGGTCGCGTTTCCGACCGGTGACTCTGAAGCGAAGATGGTCGGAAGCTATCAGCCGGCGACTTTGGCATCGATGGAAGGGCTTTTCCACGGTACGCGTCTCGCTGATGTCAGCATGATCGGTCAACCGAACGTTGGTCAACAGCGTTTGGAAAATCCTATCGGATTCCCGGGCGCATTGAGCTTCTTAGCCTACGGAACCTTTCAGAGTTATGTCAGGGGGCTCGATGAGTTTCCCAAGGACGATTGGCCCGACAATATCGAGCTAATCTATTATGCTTTTCATATTATGATTACGCTGGGCACGATCTTTATCCTGATCATGGCCTGGGCCAACTGGAAACGCTGGCGCGGCCGCTTGGAATCAAGCACTGCTCTTCTTTGGGTCCTTATGCTGGCGTTTCCGTTTCCTTATATTGCGACTAGCTTGGGTTGGATGACCGCGGAAATGGGCCGGCAACCTTGGCTGATTCATGGCTTGTTCCGGACTAACAGCGGCTATAGCCACGTTGTGAGCGCCGGCGATACCATCTTCACCCTCATCGGTTTTGTCGGACTCTACTTTGTGCTCGGTCTTCTCTTTCTTTATCTTACAGGGCGCGAGATTTATAAAGGTCCGGACGCAGAACACGGCGTCCCTGGACACCAGGAGGTGTCAGTATGATCGCGCTCTGGTACGGAATTCTGGCGTTCATGTTGACGACTTATATTGTGCTGGATGGCCGCAATTTCGGGGTCGGCGTCCTGCATTGGATCGTAGCTCGTAATCAGCAAGAAAGGCGGCAAGTGATCGCTGCCATCGGACCGTTGTGGTCTTGGCACGAAGTTTGGTTAGTGGGTACGGGCGGCGTCATGATAATGGCTTTTCCTCGCTTGATGTCGGCCTCATTTTCCGGGTGTTATCTGGCCTTGATGCTGATACTTTGGTGCCTGTTGCTGCGTGGCATCTCCATCGAAGTGGGAGGCCATATGCCGGACCGGCTTTGGCAGGAATTCTGGGATGCAGTTTTCGTTTTCAGCAACGTCTTGCTGTCGGTGTTATTCGGTGCGGCGTTTGGCAATGTCGCTCGGGGGGTACCCCTGACCACCGATAGCACATTTTACCTACCATTCTTTACTAACTTCGGCATTACCGGGAATGTCGGTTTGCTGGATTGGTACACCGTGCCAATAGCGCTTTTTTGCGTTCTCATCTTGGCCGCTCACGGAGCAACCTACCTTACCATGAAAACTACAGGGACGGTTCACGAGCGATCAGTAAAGTTAGCTCGCAGACTTTGGGTAGGAGTGGGTCCTGCTTTTATCATCATCACCATACTGACTTGGCTTGTGCGCCCGGAATTATTGGAAGGGATTGCGGTTCGTCCGTTGTCCTGGGTAACGCTCATCATCGTCGGGGCAAGCGTCTGGGCACTTGTGACCGGTCTGCGCTACGCGCGCGAACGCCTGGCTGTGCTGGGCTCTAGTTTTTTGCTGTTTGGAATCTTGATGACGGGAGCGGCTGCACTATTCCCTGTCATGCTGTTCTCAACAACGGATGCCGGTCTTCGATTGACAGCCGCTGAATGCGCCGCGCCCACATTTAGTCTGGCAATTGGCGTTGCTTGGTGGATCCCGGCGTTAATCCTGGCGTTTGTGTATCTCTATATCATTCAGAGACATTATTCAGGTAAAGTGAATGTCTCGAAAGACAATCAAGGGCTCTACTAACGCCGAACTCGCTGAGGCTCGTTCGGAATAGCAGATAGCAGATAGCAAATAGCAGATGGCGCTGTGAGTTACCCCGCATTGGGTAGCTAGGACTATCTGTTATTTGCTAATTGAAGGAGCCTCAGCGACTGAAACGGGTCCGGATTTCGGACGTCCCAAATTTCAGCCCGGCGATCATTCAATCCTGTATTGCCTAATTGCCTGAAATACAACGAGTTATGAGGTTGTGCTGAGAGTGGTGCGCAACCTGCGTTGCCACATCGGCCATGAAGATGAGCCCTTTAAAGGTAGCGGAGCAAAAACCGAGGGTAAGCAAGGATCAGCGGGTAAGGGGAGGTTCTTAATGTCACATGGACCCCTCCATGAAAAAGAGCTCCGATTCGTCTGCGTCATCTAATCAACATGCGGTTTCGGACCAGCCATCGAACCCAACGGTCAAGCTGCCGCGTAAGCGTCGACGTTGGCCGATCTTAGTCGGGATAGTAGTGGGGGCGATCGTCCTTTTCATTGGAATCCCGCTTGTCATCCGCGCGTTTAACACCATCTCGACCGATGACGCCTATGTGAATGGGTATGTGACCTTCGTCGCCCCGCGAGTCAGCGGTCAGGTAACCCGTGTTTTAGTCGAAGACAATAATCGGGTGAAAAAAGGCGACGTGCTCGTTGAGCTTGACCCAAAGCCGTACCAGGTGCAGGTCGCGATTAAACAGGCAGCGGTTGATACCGCCCAGGCGAACCTGGCGTTAGCGCAAGATAACGTGCGAGGCTTGATCGGCCAGGCGCGGAGCAACCGTTTCAAACTCGCTCACGCCATCGAGGACGTCGACAATCAGATCGCGTTGCTCCGAGCCCGGGTTGCCACCTGGGAGCAAGAAAAGGCAACTCTGGTACTGGCCCAGCAGGAGTTTGACCGGGCTGAACGCTTGCTCGCAACGAAGGTCGTGAGCCAAGAGGACTATGACGAGAGGCGAGAGGCACTGGAGGTCGCCAAAGCACGGGTGGCGCAGGCGCTGGAGTCGGTTTACCAGGCGCGCGTTGCTCTCGGGCTGGAACCCCAACCTTCCGAAGGAAAGACGCTGGCCGATGTGCCGGAAGATCTCGACCAGACGTTCTCCTCGGTTCGCCAAGCCCAGTCAGAGCTTCGTCAAAGCGCTGCTCAGCTTGGTGTCTTTCCATCGTCTTACGATCTGACACCCAAGCAAATGTTGGACGAGTTCCATCGGCGCGATCCTGGCGGGAGCCTTGATCGAATCTATGCCGAGATCGTCAAGACTGCCCCAACTCTAAAAGTAGCTGAAACGAATTTGGTACAGGCCCAAAGCGATTTGGATGACGCAAATCTCAATCTAAGCTACTGCACAGTCTACGCGGAAATTGATGGCGTTATTACCCGCCGCAACGTGAATCCCGGCGATAACCTTGAGGCCAGACAAAGCGTCATGGCCATCCGTTCGCTGCGCGATATCTGGATAGACGCGAATTTCAAGGAGACCCAGCTCCGGGAATTGCGGATTGGCCAACACGTAGATCTGGAACTGGATATGTATGGCGGCAAACACCTGTTTGAGGGACGCATCTCCGGGTTCACTTTCGGTACTGGCTCTACGTTGGCATTACTGCCGCCAGAGAACGCCACCGGTAATTTCGTCAAAGTAGTACAGCGACTGCCGGTTCGAATCGACGTGATCAATTACGATCCCGACAAGCTGCCACTCTTCGTTGGGCTGTCGGTAACCCCAACCGTGGATTTGAGGAGCGCTCCTACCGGCCCGAATGCCGGAAAGTTTCTTCAGGCGCCGGAACAAAGCGTGGGGTCCGTTAGCCCGACGCCATGAATACCAGTAGCCCTGCCGTACCGGTGCCCTTTGAGCCCGCCGGTGCTCGAGTATTTAACCCGTGGCTCATTGCACTCGCAGTGGTGGTGCCGACTTTTATGGAGGTGCTCGATACCACCATTGCCAATGTGGCGCTGCGCTATATTGCCGGAGGGCTCTCTGCAGCCGTTACCGATAGCGAATGGGTCATTACTAGTTATCTGGCTGCTAACGCGATCATCCTGCCGATCTCCGGTTGGCTTGCCGCGTATTTGGGACGCCGGAACTATTTTCTGCTCTCCATCGCTGTCTTTACCATCAGCTCCATGATGTGCGGCATGGCGACGAGTCTCGACCAGTTGATCTTCTTCCGGGTGCTGCAAGGTCTCGCCGGCGGTGGTCTTCAACCCTCCAGCCAGGCGATTCTGCTGGATAGCTTTCCTCCCGAAAAGCAGGGCGCCGCCCAGACTCTCTTTGGCGTTGCGGCATTGCTGGCGCCGGTGATCGGACCAACCCTGGGGGGTTACATCACCGATGCGTATTCCTGGCGGTGGATCTTCTATATCAATGTGCCGGCGGGTGCGCTCGGCATTGTTTCTCTGCTGGATCATGGTGCAAGACCCCGACTACCTCCGCGACCAACGGAAAGGACTCAGGAAGCAGCCGCTGAATTTCGATTTCATTGGCCTTAGCCTCCTGGTGCTCACGATCGTCTGCTGGGAAGTGGTGTTAAGCAAGGGGCAGGAGTGGGATTGGCTCAGTGACGCTTTCGGACGCGTGCAGGTTTTACTCGCCCTTTTTTTAATTGCCGGCGCCAGCCTGGTGTTTTGGGAAACGCGTCGCGCTAGCCCCATCGTCAATTTCCGGCCGCTCCGTGATCGGAACTTTATTTTTTCTTCGCTGATTATTTTCCTTTCCTTCGCCGTGCTCTACGGGACTAGCACCCTTTTGCCGGCCTTATTGGAATCGCTTTTTGGCTACGACGCTTTCCATGCCGGCCTCGTTCTTTCTCCATCCGGCGTTTCTGCGATTCTGGCCCTGATCGTCGTTGGCGCTTTGCTGGGTCGCAGAGTAGATGCGCGCTGGCTGATTGCCGCCGGCTTATTGATTCTCGCCGCTGGTAATTACTGGATGTCGCAACTCAACCTGAATATTTCCCCTTGGCAGGCCGTGTGGCCGCGAGTGGTCATGATAGCCGGCTTGGGTATGATCTTCGCCCCGCTGAATGTTGCGGCTTATCTCTACATCCCGCTTCCCTTGCGCGGTGCGGCCGTCGGCCTCTTCGCGCTGCTCCGGAACGAGGGCGGTAGCTTCGGCACTTCGATGGGCCAGACTATCATCGAACGCCGCGAGATATTCCATGCGCTGCGGCTGAACGAACACCTCGGTCGGCTGAACCCCGCAGTGCGTTCCTACTTTGGCCAGGTCCAACCAGGCTTCCTGCAACAAACAGGAGATCCAGCGGCTTCGCACTGGATGGCTCTACAGTCACTTGAAGATCTCCGCGAACAACAGGCCTCGGCTCTTGCCTATTTTGACGCGTTTCTGATTTTCGCGGTGGTTGCCGTTGTACTCGCCTTTCTGGTGGTGCTGATGAAACGCTCCGTTGCTGAAAAAGGGGCCCGTCTCGCCGCTGAGTAACGCCGAACTCGCCTGAGGCTCCTTCGGAATAGCCAATAGCCAAATAGCCTATAGCCAATAGCAGATAGCGTTATGAGCTGCCACGCGTTGGGTAGCTCGGACCATTGGCTATCGTATTGGCTATTGGCTATTGGCTATTGGAAGGAGCCTCAGCGACTGACCGGTCCCGGATTTCGGACGTCCCAAACTTGGGCCCTGGCGAGCATTGAGGTCTACCCGACATAATAGACTGATGTCCAGCGAGTTACGACTTTGTATAGAGCGTGGCCCGCAACCTGCATTTCACTGCGCGTATGAAAATTAACTCGTCACACTCTCCGGAAACGGGCCAACGTCTTCGACGGTCGCCAGAAGGCACGACGATTCTGAAAATTGTCGCCGCTGGTGTAACCGGGACGGCCTCGTACGTCGCTGCGGTCTTAACCACTGTCGTAGAATCAGGTGGATTCTGGCAGTATTTCTGTTTGGGCGCCTGTATTCTTTTCTTCGTTTGCGCTGTGTCTCTTGTCATTATGGCGAGCAGAGAGGGGCTGCGCATCGATCACACTGGGCTTAGCTTCGAAACGCATGACACCTCACCCGTAGCGGAGCAAAAAGTGAGTATCGGCGACAATGATCGGGTAATGTGAGACGCTGGACGCGACCGGGCGAGAACCCGTTACCCAATTCGATTCTCACAATACGGAAAGATCGCAAAGGCCACAAAGACACAAGGCTTTTTACAGAAGTTAACGAAGTCAACCAAGGGCAAAGGCGTTCAATCTCAGTGTAGAGGTTTCCCCGTGGGCAGACCTTTGTTTGTTTCGTTAGCTTCTGTCGGAGTTTCTGTCTTTGCGATCTTTGTGATCTTTACGTATTGTGATTTGAGGATTTTAAGACGTTCAGAAAAGTACTACAAAGCGTAATCGCCCCAGTAGCGCTCAATCCGTAGCTCGCGAATTAACCGTGAGCACTCCTCCAGATCGTCTGCGATTAGGTGGTAGCGTCCTACGAGATCCAACATTCGTAAGGGTTCGGTTACTTTATGTACATTTAAGATTCCGCTCTGGCGGATGTCGCGGACCACTTCATCCATGGCGTTCACCGCACCGTGCAGGGTTGGAAACTCACGCCGGCAATCGCCTAGCCGGAAGCATGCAGAAAAAGTGTCTAACATCTGATGAAACTCGGTTTCAAGGCTTTCCAGTCTTGGCCGCAGCAGTGGTTCAGCAGCTTTCGGCAGGTTCTTTCGGTAAGAAACAAGATGTCCGACCCGAGGCGCCATGGCTTGCAATTGGCGTAACAAAGCGCTGAGACCAGCTTTCTCGTTCGCAGAACACCGGGGCATCCGAATCCTCTGAATCACTTGTTGAGCCTCCACCGATCGAAGGGTCAATTTTGCCTTAATTCTTTCTTGATGGGGATCTTCTCGCAGGAGACCCCTGATGCCAGCGAAAAGATCAAGTAGATTGTCTCGGAGCAGTTTTTGGGGCAAGACGGGCCAGATCAATCGACTCACCAAAGCCCCGAGAAACATTCCCGTCATCAAACCAATGAACGAGTCGATGATGTTCTGTGAGTCGACCGGTTGTTGCGGATTTAGTCCCACAAAAACGCTGACGAATAACCAGGTGAGCAGGACCCAAAGATTGACCCCGGCATTCCGCGCGGTCAGGAATCCTAGGCCGAAAAGAATAGCAAACAGCGTCAGATTCATAACCAGATAATTGGCGAGAAACGGGGTGGTCAGCAGGAGCACAAAGATGCATCCAGTTAGAACCAGAGAGCCGAAAAACGCGTTTTGAATAATTCCCCTGTCGCCAGTGCCTCCCGCCCGGACAAATGGTCGTGTCAGTACGGTCTGGATCCAGGCCATGAGCGGAAGTGCGGCCGATCCGGGAGGATGAATCCACTTGAGCAGGGTTATCCCGATGACGCCGACCAACCCGCTCTTGATACCAACCTTTACCCAGAACCAATCGATGTTGGGTAACAGGTCCCAATGGGGTTTGGCTTCAGGCAACGGCTGGCCAAAGCGCGGCAGCCCTTGGGTCACATTCCGGATGTTGAGTAATTCGTCCCGCAGTGAACGTATGGCGGCGAAATGGGTCCCGAAGACAATGGCCTTATCGGTCGGTTGCGTGGCGAAGAAACCCTGATCACGAAGTTCCTCGGTCTTTTTTATCAAGATCGCAAAGGCATCCTGCAAAGAACCGAGTGGCAGCTTCTCACCCGGACGATAGGATGCTGACAAAATATTAGCTTCCTCAGAAATGGCCTTGCTTACGAGCGTTAGTTCGGTGCGCAGGCGTTCCACAATAGCGGCATCGACCTTGCGCCAACGGGTTAGTAGAAGTGAGCCTTCAAAAAGGCTAATAAGCGACGACAGATAAGCATTGTAGTTGGAGAGACGAGCGGCGAAAAAGGTGCTCTCCATCGATCCGGCTTGCAGCAGATTCCTGAGAGCTGACAGTCGCGCTGGAAATGTCTGCCGGATTTCTTCCACTTTGGCGGGGGATTCGGTGCCGAGCGCGAACGCTTCGGTTTCACTGGATATCAATTGGCCAATTGCTTCGAGACTCTCGCGGCTGGCGGCAACAAATTCTTCGCGGGCGGAACGAGGCCATAAGACAGTTGATACGAGGAGCGCGACCGTTGATCCGAGCAAGATCTCCTCCGTCCGATCTATACCGACCTGCCAAGCTTGATCCGGAGTAGCGATCCCATTTGTAACGACACTGAGTGTTGTCAACCCTAGCAGATAGTAGGCATAGGGGACCTGCCGCGCGCCGAACTGGCCGTATTTGTAACTCGTGATCGCCAGCACTAAAAAAAAGAGCAGCAAAAAAATCATCGGCGCGGACGTATAATCGCCGACCAGCCAGACCCCAACGATTCCACCAGCAATAGTTCCGACCGTCCGCAGAATCGCTTTAACCGCAATCGAACCGGTATACTGAGTCGTCATCATGACCAGGACCGTCAAGATGGCCCAATTGTCATGGGGTAACGGCAGAACTTGCGTCAGGTACAAGGACAGAGTGCCGGCCAGCCCCATTTTTATGCCTTGTCTCACTCGCAAGTCGCGAAACACTCCTCCAAGTGGCCAGCGCCACTTTCGCGCTGACGAGAGGAAATGATTCTTAACCGCCGTACTCATTGCTGGGTGATGCGGGTAATGTGAGTTTCGATTTTGCGGACACGTGTGAAGGAGGTTTTTTGTCCCGAAGGGACTACAGGACTCAGCCTGGGGTTTCAACCCCAGGTACGCACAAAGAAAAGGCGCGCCCTGAAAGGGCGGTAGAACGGTCGCCTCAAGGTACCGGAACGAGCCCTCGATAAAAACTCTCTGGCGCCCCTTCAGGGCAGCGCATTTTTTTAAATTATCTGGGGTTAAAACCCCAGGCTGAGTCCTAACGTCCCTTCGGGACAATAAAGCAGCATTGCGAGACGAAGCCGATTTTACGATTAACTTGACTTGCTCACAACTGCGAGATCGCGTCGACGACCTCACTGGTTGTCTGGGCGGCAGTCCGTGGAGCGTGCCTCGCTTGCAAGGCCGACTGTCAGCAGGGCTGAGGGCTTGCCAGGCCCATCGTCGGACTAGGCGCTTATCGGTCGAGAGGTGGACGTCGTGACAGAGCGTGGCGAGGCAATAATATGCCAGGCACGGTCTTCCCTTGCTCACCACGGCCTCGCAAGCGAGGCAACGCTCCACAAAACTCAACGCCGACAACTATCCGAAACGAAGAGGCGATCTATTAGACCAAGGTATCGTTCAGTCCGAAAAATCGTACCTCGATTTACCGGGACAAACATTTCGTAAGACCCTCATAATCAGGGAGAAACGCCTCGAACGCCAGGTTGGTACACAACTTGTTATTGTCTCTCTTGCTGTCCCCAGGAGCTAACCGCGAATCGACCGAATGAAAGCCGACAAAAACCAACCGCAGATTAACGCAGATGCACGCAGATTGAAGGCCGTTGCGTGTTCGCAGCCGCTGACCGGAATCTGCGTAAATCTGCGTCCATCTGCGGTTAGGCTTTCAGTTTCTTGTCCATTTGCGTTGGCTCCTCGATCCTCAATTGAACGAGCCGGAGCTTATCCCCACAACACCGAGGTGCGCGATTATGATTCTAGTGAACACATTTGAGCATGAATCGATACTGTCACCGGCTCTGATGCCGATTGTCTTCATCGTGGACGATGATGTTTCTGTCCGCGAATCATTGGAATCGCTCGTCCGCAGTGCCGGCTGGCGAGCCGAGACCTTTGCCTCTGCCAAGGATTTCCTGGTTCGCCCCCGAGCCTTCGGTCCCAGCTGTTTGGTGTTGGATGTTCGGCTTCCGGATCTGAGCGGTCTCGACTTACAGAAGCGCGTTGTCGATCGGATCGATATGCCGATCATTTTCATCACCGGCCATGGAGATGTGCCGACGATCGTTCAGGCCATGAAGGCTGGAGCCGTCGAATTCTTGACCAAGCCCTATAGCAGCGACGTGATACTGCCTGCGATACAAAATGCCATCGAACGCAGTCGCGCGGCGCTTGGCCGCCAGGCGAAAGAAAGGTCGATCAGGGACCATTACGAATCACTTAGCCGCCGTGAACGGGAAGTCATGGCGTTGGTGGTATCCGGCCGCTTAAACAAGCAGGTCGGCGGCGAGCTCGGCATCAGCGAGATCACCGTTAAGGCTCACCGAGGTAATGTCATGCGAAAGATGAAGGCCGGGTCGATCGCCGATCTGGTGAGAATGGCTACTAGCCTCGAAATCGTGCCCGCACTGTGAGCGTGGCTAGGCCGAAGGCAAACAGAAAAAAGCCAACCGCAGATGGACGCAGATTTACGCAGATAAGAAAGGGCGGACGGGCAATACAAAAGAGCGAAACATTTCGCTAGGCCGAACAACGCCGTGCAGAGGGGATCATCCGCAGATTACACAGATTTCGTTCTGAGGTGAGTTTAGCACCGCGAGGTAAAGGAGAACTGTAGGTATGAAAGATTTATTGATCTAGCTGGTCGTATCAAAGCTCCAAACGTAATCTGCGTAATCTGCGGATCGTTTCTGTTTTTGCCGGCGTTGCCTGATCCGGCGCTTGTTCCGCTATTTTGTTGCCCGTCCGCCCGTCCCCAGCTGCGTAAATCTGCGGTTAGAGTTTTTTTTGCGTTCTTTTGCCGCTATTTGTTCCGAATCATGTTCGAAGATTTCGGCCGTTATGAATTTGTCGGTACTCCCGGCTTACGCATGCCCTACCGGCTGCTGGAGCCGAGTGATTTGAGCTCTCACGCCAAATATCCACTGGTCATCCTTCTCCACGGCTCAGGTGAACGAGGGGACGACAATGAAAAGCAGTTAGTCTATGGGGTAGAGAGATTCGCCAGACCGGAATCCCGGGCCCAATATCCGTGTTTTGTGCTCGTGCCGCAGTGTCCAACGGATTTGGACAACCAATCGATCTTCTGGACTGGCGAACGTGAAAAGGTGCATCTTTTGAAGTTAACCCCTGAACCTGCGGCTCCAATCCGGACTGCCCTAGAGCTCTTATTCATGGTTCAGGGGAAGTATCCAGTCGACCTGGACCGTGTTTATATTACCGGGATTTCCATGGGTGGTTTCGCCACCTGGGAAGCGTTAATCAGACATCCACAGAATTTCGCAGCCGCTGTCCCGGTTTGCGGCGGTGGAGATGTGAGCTACGCCGACCGGTTTAAGCATGTTCCCGTGTGGGCATTCCATGGTGCGGAAGATCCGATCGTACCAGTTACTTATAGCCAGTCGATGATCGAGACCCTCAAGCAGACCGGCGGTCACCCGCGTTATACTGAGTATCCCGGGGTCGGACATAACTCCTGGGATCCTGCCTATGCCGAGCCGGAACTGCTTTCCTGGCTCTTTGCCCAAAAAAGATAGATCTCACTCGCGAGGACGCGCGCCCTCCCGCCGCTGACAGACGGGGCACCCCGTGGAGATTTGCTGTTCGCGAAGCGCCCCTGGCTTCGGCTCTCGACTTTCATTCGCCGCATTTTATGTTTTTACCTGTGCACCTCCATGGGAATCAGAGAACAAGAATGACAGGGGTACTCAGGGTCAGTCGCATCAAAATGGTAACCGCTCTGATAATGGCAGCTTCAGCATCAGCGTGGGCTGCCAATCAGACGGTTAACGTTCTTTACGCTGGCTCGCTAGTGAATTTGATGGAACGGGGCGTGGGCCCTGCATTCGACCAGACGAGCGGCGATCGGTTTCAGGGATATGCCGGCGGTTCTGTTAAACTTGCCAACGAGATCAAAGGTAAGCTCCGGCGCGGGGACGTATTTATCAGCGCCAATCCGAAGGTGAACGACCAGCTGATGGGACAGGCTAACGGGAACTGGGTACAATGGTACATCACCTTCGCCCAGTCGCCGTTAGTAATCGGTTACAATCCCTCTAGCCGGTTCGCGAATGATCTGAAGAATAAACCCTGGTACGAAGCGCTGGCCGAACCGGGACTGAAGCTCGGAAGAACCGATCCAAAACTTGATCCTAAGGGCGCACTAACGGTTGAACTTTTTAAGCGAGCAGAAACCTTGTACAATAACCCCAATCTTTCCCAACAAATTCTCGGCGATCCGGAAAATCCGGACCAGGTGCTACCGGAGGAAACGCTGGTCGGACGCTTACAATCTGGACAGCTCGATGTCGGATTCTTTTACTCAACAGAGACAACCGACGCCAAGATCCCGGCGATTGACCTTCCCGGACAAATCGCACTGCAAGCCCGCTACACCATCACAATCCTGCAAGGTGCGCCAAACCCATCTGGTGCTGAAGCATTTCTTAGCTTTCTTGTCGGCGCCGATGGTCGCGCTCTGCTCAAGGAACATGGCCTTGAATCGGTTAGACTAAAAGTGAGCGGCGCTACTGACGTAATACCTAATGCGATAAAATCGCTCGTCGGCGGTACCCAGTGATCCGGCGTCCTCCTGCGCCGCTGCCGTGGCTAGCGGCATTGCTAGCGTGTTACCTGTGCGCCCCTTTTGTGGCCGCAGTGCAGCAAGCCTGGCTCACCGATTGGCATTCGGTAAACGCGACCGAGCTTTGGCGCGCCCTCGCAGTGTCAGTAGTTAGCGCCACAGTGTCCGCCACTCTAATCCTCATCGGCGGTGTGCCACTCGGTTACTGCCTGGCGCGCGTGCCCGGGCGCAGAATGGCCTTGCTCGGTTTTATTGTGCAATTGCCCTTGGCGATCCCGCCTTTGGCGAGCGGCATCCTTTTGCTCTTTTTGATCGGACCCTACGCGCCACTTGGCCAGCTCGGGCACGGAGCACTCACCGACTCGTTTGCCGGTATTGTGCTTGCCGAGACTTTTGTGGCGGCGCCTTTTTCGATCGTTGCTTCGCGCTCAGCCTTCGCTTCGGTCGATCCTGTCCTCGAAGATGTAGCCGCTACCATGGGACGAGGAAGGCTGGTGACATTTGTAAAGGTTAGTCTTCCACTCGCTTGGCCAGCCATTCAAGCGGGTTTGCTTCTCTCTTGGTTGCGCGCCTTTGGTGAATTTGGGGCGACAGTCATGGTTGCCTATCATCCTTACTCACTCCCGGTCTATACGTACGTCGCGTTTGGGAGTCAGGGTCTGCCGGTGATGATGCCCATATTGCTTCCCGGCTTGGCGGCAGCAATTGCGGTTTTTGCTCTCAGTACCATTCCTAACGTAAGGCCGCGGCGTGTGAGCGTCCCTCTCCGTCCATCGGACGCTCCGGTGGGGCACATTAGCGCATCGAGAACAACTCGTACACCAAGCTCAAGGGACATCTCGAAAGGCGGCCTTAGCTTTCAATTTCATCGCCACCTCGGTACCTCCTTCGAGTTGAATGTCAGTTGGACGACCCGCGCTCGACGTCTCGTTATCCTCGGTCCTTCGGGATCGGGAAAGACGCTCACGCTGCGTTTGTTGGCTGGACTCGACAGGCCAGACAGCGGTGTCTTCCGTCTCGGCCTAACCGACCTGTCCAGCCTGCCTCCGGAAGCTCGCGAGATAGCCTATGTCCCGCAGACTTACGCGTTGTTTCCTCATATGGACGTGTTTGCCCAACTACTATTTCCAGTTGGTGCAGAAGCGCGCACCGCGCACCACTGGATCGAGCGGCTTGGCCTCGCCAATCTTGAGCATCGACTCCCGGCAACTTTGTCGCTTGGACAGCAACAGAGGGTGGCCTTGGCGAGAGCTCTGGTTCGGCCGGCAGACCTCATTCTACTTGATGAACCCTTATCCGCCCTGGACGCGCCGCGGCGGCGCCGGCTTCGGAGAGAATTGCGTCAGTTGCAGCACGAAATCGAAGCAACCATGGTGATCGTTACCCACGACCCGGACGAAGCAGCCCTGCTTGGCGACGAAATCCTGATACTAGATCAAGGCCGCGTTCTTCAGACAGGCACAACCGAGGCGGTATTCACACGACCTGCAAGCGAAACGGTGGCTCGCCTGCTTGGTGCAGAAAACATCGCTTTTGGTGTCGCCGTGGACGACGAGCACATTGAGATCGGGGACGGCGTAAAACTTCATGTGACAGGTCCGCCTCTCCCGCCAAACGAACGTGTGGGTTGGACTGTGCGACCAGAGCACATATACCTTAATAGCAACGGCCCCTATGCAGCCATCATCGAAGACATCGTTCCATTCGGGAGCAGGCTGCAGGTCTATGTCAGGCTTGGTCACACTTCGTTGCTTGTGCTGACCAACGAACAGGTGGCTCAAATCAATGAAGTATGTCGCTTGGACATCGATCCGCGATCTATCCAGGTTTGGAAAGCCCCATGATCGAACGGAGGCGAAAATGGAAACCTAACCGCAGCCCCGAAATCCTCCGGGGCGAAATGGACGCAGATTAACGCAGATCATCAAATCGCCAGTCTATACGATAGAGCGAAACACGCGCAGGATGGGACAATGCCAGCAAAAACAGGAACGATCCGCAGATTAACGCAGATTACGCAGATTACGCTTGGCGGCGGCTCAAGAAGACGAGGTAAAGGAAAACGTGTCGCCTACGAAAGTTTTGTTTCTCTCCCCGGCCGTATCAACGCTCAAAACGAAATCTGCGTAATCTGCGTAATCTGCGGATGATCCCCTCTGCAGGGCGTTGCTCGGCCTAATGAGATGCTTCGCTCTACTGTGTTGCCCGTCGGCACTTTCTCATCTGCGTTCATCAGCGGTTCGGTTCCTATGGCACCCCTCAAAAAAATGTTGCTGTTAACCAACATATTCAGCTTTCCTTGGTTGAAACGGCTCTCGGGCTCAGAGAAGATACCGAAGAACGCCCAAAGTCAGGATGGCGGTTGATCGACATCCTGGAGAGGAAGCTGGTGAACCAAATCGATTTTGCCGGAGGCACTGAGCACGCTGGAACAGCGTCCACCGCAGCACAGGGCCAGCATCATGAATTCGATGAGCCGGCGCCGGTTGCGATCAGCCCGCTCATTGGCCGGGATGCAGAGCTCAGGTTGCTGGAAGATCGTTGGGAACAAGCTTTGGAAGGGCAAAGCCAAACGGTCCTGGTATTAGGAGAGGCGGGTTTGGGCAAGTCGCGCCTGGTACGGACCATCGCCCGTCTTATTCGAGAAGGCAGCGGCGAAGAGACCGGTACGGGCGATAAGCTTCAGATTCAGGTTGTCGAATGGCGTTGTGCTGAGCATTTCAGGAATTCTGAACTCCACCCGGTTTCGGGGTTTATGAACCATTTCCTCGGCTTTGGTGCTAACGATACGCCGAGTCTTCGGTTTGAGCGTTTGGCCCGGCATTTAGAAGAGTACGGTCTGAATTCGCCGGAAAGTGTCGGTCTTTTTGCAAAATTGCTTTTTCTGCCGGAGGACGAGCGTTATTTGGCTGCCGGGTTAACCCCTGCTCGGCAGCGAGAAGAAACCTTTCGTCTGCTGCGCAGGTGGCTTGATGCCGGTTCCGCTAAGCGACCCACTCTATTCATCGTGGAGGACCTGCACTGGAGCGATGCCTCAACCCTGGAGTTTCTTGGCCAATTGATTGGTGAGAGACAATCCGAAAAAATCCTCACGGTTCTAACCTTTCGTCCGGAATTCAAAGTCCCGTGGCCGGCCGCCCCGCATCAAACCATCCTGGCCCTGAACCGGCTTAACCGGAGGCAACTGGCGGAGTGGATGCGGATCGCCTCGAACCGGCCGTTACCGGACTCTCTAATCTCGCAGATCTATCAACGCACCGGCGGTGTTCCGCTCCTGGTAGAAGAGTTTACCCGAATGGTTTGTGAGTCGGCAGAGGTCCCGGCTACTCTCCAAGATCTGGTGATTGCGCGCTTGGATCGCATGGCTTGTGATCGGGAGGTCGTTTTATTGACCTCAACGTTAGGGCACCAGTTCGACTATGAATTGCTGGCGTCGACAGCGTCTATCGACGAAGAACGGCTACGAACCGAACTAGCCAAGCTGGTTTCAGCCGGCATCTTGTACAGCAAAGGTGAATGGCCCCACTGTAGTTACCGATTCAAACATGCGCTGCTTGAAGAAGCGCTTTACACGTCCATCGACGAGTCGAAGCGCCGCGAATTCCATCGACGAGTTGCCGAGACCATGGAAGCCCGGTTTCCAAAGGTGGCGGAGACGCAGCCGGAATTGCTGGCCGAACATTTTACTAAAGCGGGTCAGGTATTAAAGGCGATCGGGTATTGTTTGAAGGCCGGGCTACGTTCGCGGGACCGGTTTGCCAACGTCGAGGCGGTCAGTCATTTTAAGAAGGGAGTCCACCTCCTGGAGAAGCTGGAGCCATCGGCCAGGCGAGACGCGCTCGAACTGGAGTTGCTGGGCCCGCTGAGTACAGCCTATATCGCCTGGCGAGGTTATGCCGATCCGGAGGTAGATCCGATTCTCAGCCGAGCTCACGCACTTTGTGAGCGGGTTGGGGAAACACCTCAGGTGTTCGCGGTCATGTGGGGGAATTTTGCCTATCACATTGTGAGGGGTGATTTCCGGATGTGTGCTGCCCTAGCGGAAGAAGCGATTGCCTTCGCCGAACGCCTTAATCATCCCGGGATCCTGATGGAATCTCTTTTCCTGAGGGGTATTACCTTTTTCTATCGCGGAGACTTTAGCAGCAGCCGGAAGACGTGTGCGGATGCTCTCGCTCGGTTCGATGATCGGGAACGCGCCGCCTCGTTAGCCAAGCTCATTGGCGAAGATCCGGGTATTACTTGCCGGTGCTATCTGTCCCTTGCCTTGTGGCATCTAGGGTTTGCCGATCAAGCTCTCGAGCTCAGTCGGCAAACGGTCGAACTGGCCCGCTCGATCAACCATATTTTTAGTTTGGAGTACGCGCTACATCATGCCGGCTGGCTGCTTCAGCATTGCCGCCTTGGGACCCAAACTCAGGTTGTCGCCGAGGAACAGGGACAGATTGCCAGCGAGCAGGGGTTCCTTTTCTGGCAAGCCACCGGAACTCTTTACGCCGCCGGCGGGTTGCTTCTACAAGAACGGATCGACCGCGGGCTGCCGTTGCTCGAGAAAGGGCTCCAAGCTTATCGAGCCACGGGCGCTCAGTTGGGGCTTCCGTACTATTTCAGTATGTTAGCTGCCGCCTGCATACGGGTGGGCCGCTTTGCTGATGCCGGGAATGCTTTAGGGGAAGCACTCGATTTAGCAAACCAGAACGATGAACGTTTTCAAGAAGCGGAACTGTACCGGCTCAAGGGCGAATTGTTGCTAGCTGAGTCCAATGATCAAGCCGGAGCCGAGGAATGGTTCAACCGGGCAATTGAGACGGCTGAGCGACAGGGGAGCAGAGTATGGAAGCTTCGGGCAACGACCAGTTTAGTGCGACTCTGGCAGAAACAAGGTCAGCGGGAAAAAGCTTTTACCTCTCTCAGCGCGGCATACGGTTGGTTCACGGAAGGTAGGTCGACACCGGATTTGGCCGATGCGGCGGCCCTCTACGAAAGCTTGGTCGATGAACGGAATCGGGCGGAGTTCGCGGCCGGTCTCAAGTATGTGCGCGAGTGTATACCGCCTCCCATGCATGGCGCCCTTTCAGTGGATTGGCGTTATGTCCCGGCGTCTACCCTTGGGGGCGATATCATCGGGTACCATTGGCTGGATCGGGATCATTTAGCGTTTTATCTGATCGATGTTACCGGCCATGGCTTAGATTCAGCACTTCTCTCCGTCACTTTAACCAACATTATCCGGACCGGAGCACTCTCTGGAGTCGATATGAAGCGGCCTGATCAAGTGCTGGCGCAGTTGAACGAGACGTTTCGCGGCCAGCAACACGGAAATAAGTATTTCACCATTTGGTATGGGGTGTACCAATCGACAACCCGTACCCTGACTTGGTCTGGGGGCGGACATCATCCCTCCGTGCTGCTTCTTCCGGGGGAGCCCGACCCCACAGTGCTCTCTTCTGATGGGCCGATGATCGGCGTGATCACCCAAGCGGAATTTCCCGCCCAATCCTGTCAGATTCCCGCGGATGCGCGGTTGCTTATCTTCAGTGACGGCGTGTTCGAAATCTTTCAGGACAAACGTCAGATGTGGAATCTCACGGATTGCATAGCCCATCTCGGCGTCCTTGCTAAACAAGGAGGCAATCTGATGGACGCCCTCCTGAATCATGTGCTGCGGCTTCGCGGATCGCCTCATCTGAATGATGATTTCTCGATTATCGAAGCGAGATTTCGTTAACAAGGGAGGGCGCGCTGCCTGTCGGCCATAGCTTTAGCGACGGAGGATCCCCGCGCGCCGCGAGGATGTGCTACTACCCAATCGCGTATTTTCGTCCCGATCGCGACACGTCATCGCCTCGTCGCTACCGAACAACTCTTTTGGGAATCGACCGGAGGTCAACCCTGGATAAAGCTGCTTGTCCAATTAACCCAACAAATCCATGGCGGAAGACAGAACACGAACAGACATTTGGCGAAGAGCGCAGAAGGGTCACATCTTAGACGTGACCCTTACTTACCAAGCATGCCGGCAACTTAACGATTGGGAAACCAGGAATCTTTAAAGACGCCATCGGTGCCCTTCATTTCGTATAATTCTTTACCGTGATTGTCGACGAAGACGTTTCGTCCGGCGAGAACTGCGGTTGCCCGTTAAGACATGACCCCCATCGATCACTTCCTATGATGTGATCTTAGTTAGTAATGGTCGAGGCGAGCGCTTCTGGGTGGTCCGGTCCGGAAGCGCTATCTCATTCATGTAAACTACCCGTCGCTCAGTTTCATCGTCGCTACCGTCACATGTGGCCAGAGCACACCGTTGAAAATTAAAATCACAAGCTGCGAGTATTGAAGCTGCAGGTGTGTCGAATGTTCCCAGAACGGCTCGAGCTCCACGATCGCCCCGGACGGACGACCCGGGCCCTCATGTAGCGGTATCGGAGGCCCACCTGGGTTTCGCACCCATTCTATCCAGAAGGTTGCGCTGGCCGAATAGACAAAGGCATTGGGAATAGGCGCCGCTTGAAAGGCTGATGGCGCGGGTGACCCAGCCGGAGGGGGCGTTCGGGTAGCAACCCCTAAGAACGGGATGTTGCTCACTGTCTCGTACAGGCTGCCAATGCCTTCGGTAGGCTTGCCATCCGCCGACAAGGTATCTGTAGTGAGATGGATCTCGATATGCCCAAGGATATCCTGATCCTTGATCGCATGCCGGAGCACCGAGTTGGGATCATCGACGAAGTGCTGGAAGTGTTCTGGGAATGGCCCGCTGCTGAGAGAGGGCGGCACCAGCGTGTCCAGCGCGATATTGATCTCCGGCACGAAATGCGCGGCGCCGTCAACCGTAACTGGCTGGATCCCCATCCCCGGTGGGTTGGGCCCGGGAGGAACCGGAGGAGGTGCGGTGTAAGGCGGGAAGGACGCAGCAGTCACCCCAGGATACCCAGTGAAAGGCGTGAGTTTCGGAATGTCCGGCTTGCCGTCCTTGGGTTTGCTGTCGGGGCTCGGCCCCTGCATCAGCACGGTGGTCCCATGCGGGATGCTCCCCATCCGCACGATGGACTTTTTGTTCACGATCGGGACGGGGGGGTCGCCGGTATTGGTTTGCTTGCTCGCAGGCACAAGCATGAACAGTCCCGGCTCGATATGCAGCGCCTGGCCGGCCGTTTGGGAATATCCGTGAGGATGCACGCTTGGCGACGGTGCCGGATCCGCGTCGCTCACCCGCTGCAGGTAATGCAAGCCGTAAAGGCCGAGATCTTTCTGCGGGTCCAATCCACGGTTCGGCACTACCCCTGGAATGACTTGGAAATGAAAGCTGTCATCCGTAAGGTTGAGCTCGAGGAAACGCTTGGTCGCATTTCCGACCGGGTCCGATTTCTGATTATGGGGCCGCCAGATTGCGTTGAAGCCTGGCCCTCGCCAGCTGCCCGCCAAGAATGCGAGCGGACCGAGCTGCAAAGCGGTTGTGATCGGCCCCTGCTGGAACCGAGGGGGCACTGACGGATCCAAATTCTCACGCGTACTGTCATTGATTGAGGGCATACAAAACTCCTTATACGATCTTGGTTTCGATTTAGAGTGGATCAGCCGATTGGCGATTCTAACTCAGCTTTGAACATAGGTTGTTTGGAATCAGTGTCTGTACGCGTTAGGGCGTATGTTCGGAGGAACAGTGGAAGTCGGAGCATTCATTGGGCATGCCCAACATCAGTATCAACACAATAAGAAAGGATGTATCGATGCCCCTGTTTTCTAGCGTTCTTCCGTTGCGTCCTTTGTGGGACGGATCGCTTTCTTTCTTACAATTCCAGGCACTTCGTGCCAGCCTACCATCATTTCGTCCCTCCGGGACTCAGAGACGATACGGCTATCGAGTTTTTCGACAGGCTGCTAGGCGGGCAGGGATCAATTAATCTAAGAGTCACATACGGAACTTATGCTCGATCACATCATTTTGACGGTTAGCAACTTCACCGAAGCGGTCGCTTTTTATGAAGCGGTATTGCCGCACCTGACAATCGCTGTTCGCCAAGATTACGATGGCAAGGATGGACCTCCGGGGCACCCTGATCTAAAAGGTTTTGGAGCGAATGGCCGGCTATTCTTTTGGTTGCGGGAAGGCACACCCCATTCCGATGCAGTTCATGTCGGCTTCGTTGCGGATTCGGAAAAGGCGGTCCAGGCCGCTTATAGCGCAGCCCTGGCCGCAGGAGCAACCAGTACGCACGTTCCTGGTCCGCAACTACATTACGATCCTCGATACTACGCAGCTCAGGTCGTTGACCTGGATGGTTACACCCTTGAGTTCGTCTACAAAAGCTGGCAGCGCGTAGGGTGAGAGGTGAGCACTGAGCAGTCAGCAGTCAGCAGTCAGCAGTGAGCTGTAAGCAGTAAGCAGTGAGAAGGTGCGGGGATCGGGCTAGTTAGTCTGGGGGATCCCTTTGCTATCTGCTATTTTCTGTTTGCTATTCCGGGGCGAGCGCCGGCCGCGCCCAGAAAAACCTTCGTTTGCTTCGTTAGCTTCCGTAACGTTCGTTTTCTTTTTGTCTTTGTGGCCTTTGTATCCTTCTGTGAGATTCTGTTCCTCCCGGGGGAAGCTTAACTCCAAACGAGACCCAACAACACCGTCGCAGTTTTATGATCACATCTATCAAACACGCCCTTTCGGCCAGCGCCGAGCAGAACATTGAGATCGCGGGTTGGATCCGATCCCGGCGAGATTCCAAAGCCTTTTCGTTCCTTGAAGTTAACGACGGTTCCTGCCTGAGCAATCTGCAGGTGATCGTCGACCAGGAGGTGCCGGGTTATGAGCAGGTGCTCCACGCCACCACCGGTAGCTCGGTGCGGGTGGCGGGCCGGCTAACTGCGTCTCCCGCCGCCGGCCAAAAATGGGAGCTTCGCGCCACCCAGGTAGAAATCATCGGAGTGGCCGACGCGAGCTATCCCCTGCAAAAGAAAGGGCACACCGTCGAGTTCCTTCGCACCATCGCGCACTTACGTCCGCGATCCAATCTGTTCGGCGCGGTTTTCCGGGTTCGGAGTCGTCTGGCGTATGCGGTGCATCGATTCTTTCAGGAGCGAGATTTTGTGTATGTCCAGACGCCAATCATTACAGCCAGTGATTGCGAAGGCGCGGGCGAATTGTTTCGCGTCACCACACTGAAACAGGGCAAGGACAAGGCTGACGAACCCGACTTTTTCGGTAAGTCCACGTACCTGACGGTCAGCGGGCAACTGGAAGCCGAAACGTTCGCCTGCGCATTGTCAAAAGTATACACCTTCGGGCCTACTTTCCGGGCTGAGAACTCGAATACCTCTCGGCATGCGGCGGAGTTTTGGATGATCGAACCGGAGATGGCCTTCTGCGATCTACGGGGGGATATGGACCTCGCCGAGGAGTTCGTAAAAGCAATGGTGCGACACGCTCTGGAGCACTGCCCGGATGAGCTGGGCCTGTTTACCAAGTTTGTGGACAAGGAACTGGTGGCGCGGCTCACTCTCGTGGCTGAACAACCGTTCCAGCGACTCTCTTACGCCGACGCGATCTCGATTCTTAACGTCTCCGGGCGGACCTTTGAGTATCCGGTCACGGATGGTATGAGCCTGCAGTCGGAACACGAAAGGTTTCTGGCCGAAGAGCATTTCCGGGTGCCCGTGATCGTCCATGATTATCCGCGGCAGGCTAAACCGTTCTATATGCGCGTAAACGATGATGGCAAAACGGTAGCCGCGATGGATGTGCTGGTGGCGAGCATCGGCGAAATTATCGGCGGTTCTCAGCGCGAGGAGCGTCTGAGTGTGTTGCAGGAAAACATGCGCTCTCACGGCCTGTCCGAAGAAGAGTATTGGTGGTACCTGGATCTACGTCGTTTTGGCACCGTCCCGCATGCTGGTTTCGGTCTTGGTTTCGAACGGCTCCTGATGTTCCTAACGGGGGTATCCAACATCAGGGATGTGATTCCGTTTTCGCGTACGCCTGGGAACGCTGAATTTTAGTGTCCTGTCCCGCAAATAAGTAAGAAAAATCTCACGCAAAGGGCGAAGCACATGAGGTAAGACCCGCAACAGGCGGCTGAAGGAGCTGATTATGGCGCTCAGTACCCGAAGACAGTTCGTCCGGCAAACGGCAGTCGCTGCTGCGACCCTTTGCGGATGCCCGGCTGCTGCTTTTGCCGGATTGCCGCGAACGGCTGAGGAAACCGGTCAGGATCCGGCCCCAGTCGAGCCGGCCGCGATAAGAAAGCTTGTTTCCCAGGTTCACGGAGACGTCATTATACCGGAGTCGCCTGACTATGACTCCTCACGTCTGGTTTTCAATCGCGCATTCGATCGGCATCCGGCGCTGATCGTGCGCTGCGCTGACTCGAACGATATCGCGCGGGCACTCGAATTTGCTCAGAAGAAAAATCTGCCATTGGCAGTGCGCGGCGGAGGCCATAACCGAGCTGGATTCAGCGTCTGCGATGACGGCGTGGTGATCGATCTCTCCGGGATGAACCGGGTTGAAGTTGACGCAGACAACCGCGTGGCTCGGGCACAGGCAGGCGCGCTGGTGCGAGACCTGGATCGTGCGACGCAGCGAGTTGGATTGGCCACGACGTCGGGTGGTTGTCCCACCGTAGGAATCGCCGGCTTAACGCTCGGCGGTGGAGAGGGCCTCCTGATGTCGAAGTACGGCGCCGCCTGCGACAACTTGTTATCGGCCCACCTTGTGATGGTGGACGGAAGCCAAGTCGAAGCCAGCCAAAACTCGAATGCCGATCTTTTCTGGGCGATTCGCGGCGGTGGCGGAAACTTCGGAGTGGTGACCGCGCTCGAGTACCAGCTCCACCCGGTGACCGACTTTCTAGCGGGAACTCTTACTTACCCTCCCGGGCGAAGTCCGGAGCTCCTAAAAGCCTTCCTCAAGTTCGTCGCCACTGCGCCGGATGAGATGAATGTTGTCGGTGGGGTGTTACCATCCGAAGAGGGGAGCCGGTTCTGGATCCTGGTTGGATATTGCGGTGATCCAAGCAAAGGCAATGAATTGCTTGCGCCGCTGCGGGCTCTCAAACCGATAGAAGACAAAATCAGGGCTCTATCCTATCTGGAAGCTCAGGCCGGAGCGGGATTTCTTTCAGCGCCCGTCGCCCATTTTCAAACGGACCTGTTCCTTCCGGAACTCACGGACGCAGCAATTGCAGCGATCACACAGGCAACCAAGGATGCACCACCAAAAGCCAAAGTATTGATAGTGCCGTTTTACGGCGCTATTACGCGCGTCGCTGTCGATGATACGGCGTTCGCTTTGCGGCGACCGGGTTACGAGGTTGACATCGTAGGACTCTGGAGCGGGCCGGCCGAGAAAACGAGGGCGATAGAATGGGTCAAGTCCCTGCGCAATCAATTGCAACCTTTTGCCCAAGGGGTGTACGCCAACCAGCTCGGCGAAACGAGCGACGAGCTTGTCCGGGCGGCATACGGTCAAAACTACGCTCGACTGGTAGAAATTAAGAAGAAGTACGACCCCACGAACGTCCTGCGGCTCAATCAGAATATCAAACCGGACTAATTTGCGCCAGAAAACCCCTCGAACAAGGCCGGAAGAAAAATGTCACGCAAAGACGCAAACGTAAAACCGGAAAAACACGGAGTTCACAGAAGATCACGAAGGTCACAAAGAGGTCTTGAATTCTGCCTTTGTGATCTTTGTGGCCTTCTGTGGATGATTTGTTTTTTTGCGCTCGTCGGCCACTATTCCAGTTCCGTAGCCCAGCGCCGACGTTTTCTCATCCAACCTTTTTTGCGCCGGATGGTTTTGCTGCCTCCTTCGCCCAGGAGTCCTTGAGTGTGACCGTCCGGTTGAAGACCAGGTGTTCAGACGTGCTGTCCTTGTCCAGGGCGAAGTATCCGATCCGCTCAAACTGATACCTGGTCTCGCTTCGCGCCTCCCGCAAGCTTGGTTCGCATTTAGCTGCAACGACTTCGAGTGAGGCGGGATTCAAATTGCGCTCGAAGTCGGTTCCGGTCTCGGGCTCGGCTTCCAGAAAGAGGCGATCGTAGAGACGCACTTCAGCATCGATCGAGTCTGCGGCGCTAACCCAGTGGATCGTCCCCTTGATTTTACGATTCGCGTTCGCGCCGCCGCTCTTGCTGTCCAAGTCCGCTGTGCAGCGGAGTTCTAAAATGTTGCCAGCTGCATCCTTGATGACCTCTTCGCATTTGATGATGTACGCATACTTGAGACGTACCTCACCGCCGGGCCGTAGCCGGAAATACTTCGGCGGCGGATCTTCCATGAAATCGCTGCTTTCAATGTAAAGCTCGCGCCTGAACGGAACTCCACGCGTACCAGAGTTCGGATCTTCCGGGTTGTTGACCGCATTGAGCGTTTCGCTTTGACCTTCCGGATAATTCGTCAGGATCACCTTGATTGGGCGCAAGACTGCTAGACGCCGAAGCGCCGTCTTATTCAACTCGTCGCGGATGGCGTGCTCGAGGACTGCGACGTCGGTGAGGCCGTCATATTTAGTGATACCGATGTTGTAGGCGAAGGCGCGCAGAGCACTGGCTGTAACCCCGCGGCGGCGGAGTCCTGAGATGGTAGGCATCCGCGGATCGTCCCATCCGGCGACGAGCCCCTTTTCAACCAGCTGTATGAGCTTGCGCTTGCTTAGCACGGTATAGGTGAGATTCAGGCGCGCGAACTCGTATTGATGCGGTAGCTTCCGCGGTAAATCGAGGCTCTCCAGAACCCAATCGTAAAGAGGACGGTGCACTTCAAATTCCAACGTGCAAACGGAATGGGTCACACCTTCGATATAATCGCTCAAGCAGTGTGCGAAATCATACATCGGGTAGATACACCAGTGGTTGCCAGTGCGGTGATGCGCAGCATGCCGAATCCGGTAGAGCACCGGGTCTCGCATCCAAACATTCGGCGACTGCATGTCGATCTTTGCCCGAAGCGTGGAATGACCGTCGGGAAACTCGCCCGCGCGCATCCGCTGGAAGAGGCTAAAATTCTCATCCGGCGAGCGTCCACGAAATGGACTCTCCTTTCCGCTTACCCGGTAGCTGTCAGTGTCCGAGGGTGAGAGCTCATCCACGTACGCCTTGCCCTTGGCGATGAGCTGAACTGCGTATTCAAAAAATTGCTCGAAATAGTCCGAGGCGTAGAATGGCTCCCCGTTGGCCTCGGGTTGCGCTTGGCCGATAGCCGAATTTGCAGCAGCCTTTTCTAAAACGATCGGCCGCAAAGAAAAGTCGGGTCTGCCGTTGACCTCCTGAACGTCGCTAGTTTTGCCCTTTGATTTCAGCCCGAGAACCTGGTCTGCCCAGGAGGCGATCAGCCAATTTACGTCCTCCACAATCGACTCGACATACTCGGTTTCCTCTTTGGTCGGGTTCGTGTCGTCCATGCGGAGGTTACATACCCCTCCGAATTCACGGGCGATCCCGAAATTAAGGCAGATCGATTTGGCGTGGCCGATATGGAGATAACCGTTTGGCTCTGGTGGAAATCGGGTGTGGCTAAATGGATATTTACCGGCCTTCAAGTCGTCCGTGACGATATCGCGAATAAAATCTGAAGGTGCGGTTTGTTCTCCGGTCTCTGTGCTCATGAAAAGATTAGCAACTTAATCGCGCGCGGCGAACTGTTCAAACGTTGGGCGTTTTCTCATTTTTGCCGCCAACCGGCGGCAAGGGGGAATAAGAGTCAGGTCTAAGCCCTCAACACAAGCTGAAATGATGTGTTGAGTGTTTGGACGTGGCCCCGTACTTTGGCCCCCAGATTCAAAACCCAACGACACGAGCCAATGACCCGAGTCTTGATTTCACTTAGTGTTTGCATGAACCGTCCCACGGCAGTCAGCCTTCGCCTGAGCTGTCTTCTCATTTGCTCTCTGCTTTTCGGATGCGCTCAGACAACCGCGGTCAGGATTTTTTATCTGCCGAATGCGGTAATTCATCCTCAATTCGACAAGCAGTATACCATCTGGAACGGAGAGCGAGTAGAAGTCAATTGGACGCCTTCCCTGCGGGCGGAATCGTCCAAATATTTATCCGGGTACGATCGTGTCCTGTTGGCAAACCGAATTCATCAGTTCGGTTTTCGTCACGAGTATAAAATCGCCGGGAAAGGTACCCCCCTGGTTGTCCGCACCAAAAACCCCAGGCAGACCCCGGAAGAGCTACACTATCCGACAAGCGGCATTACCCTTGGAATAACTGCCGTCAAAGAGGCGCGTCCCGGGCAAGTACCCTTGCTCAAAATCTATGATTCGTTTGACCCGGTCGTGGTGCGATCCGCCGATGGTCCGGATCCGATAGCAGCGAACTACACGGCCACTTTGGCGGTATTGTTTTCGCACGCCGGGAGAGTAGCCCAAAGCTCCTTCGAATCGTTTATCAGACCCGATGATCCCCATTTCGCAACCGGCGTGTACATGATCCATCCTTACGATCCAAATAAAATTCCGATCCTCTTTGTTCATGGCCTGCTTGGTACTCCGCTCTCGTGGCAAAACCTGACCAACGACCTTTGCTCAGACCCCAAAATTCTCGAGCATTATCAACCCTGGTTTTTTCTTTATCCAACCGGCCAGCCCATGCTGGAAAGCGCGGCCCAACTTAGAGAGGACCTAGTTGCGACCCAGCGCTTATTCGATCCAAGCGGCAATGCGATTGCCTCGCATCACGTCGTCGTTGTTGCTCATAGCATGGGAGGTTTATTGGCCCATACTTTGGTTTCGGACTCAGGCGAGGCTCTTTGGAACGCCTTCGCGACCAAGCCGCTGAACAGTTTGAAACTCCCTCCGGACGTAAAAGCTTCAATCCTGAAATATTTCTACTTTCGGCATCAGCCTTCTATCGATCGCGTTATCTTTCTTTCGGTCCCACATCGAGGCAGCGTATTGGCCGGTGGTCTCGTTGGCACCATTGGCAACCGAATCATCCAGCCTTCCAAAACTCCGACCCGCGTTCTGAAAGACCTGGCCGCACAATACCCGGGTCTTGTGACTCCCTACTATGCTCGAGCTACCGCAAGCGGCGGCCCAACCAGTCTGGTTTCAATTACGCCCAACCCCTTATTGGACAGTCTCGCTAGTCTGCCGATTAAAGTTCCCTTTCATAGCATCATTGGACATATCGGACCGATAACGGAACTTGGCAGCACCGATGGACTGGTCGACTATCATAGCTCGCATTTGGAAGGGGCCGAATCAGAGAAGTTAGTTCCATCCGGTCACTACCTGATGGACCATCCACAAACCGTTGCCGAAATTAAACGGATTTTGGAGGAGAATATCACGCGCGGAAGACGACCCTTTAAACCGCCGGTCACGCTTGCGTCCCAGACCGACTCGGTGCATTAGATTGGTAGTTCCGTGAAAAAGGCGCTCTTTTCCGTCCTATTGCTGGCGGGGGCCTTAACTCAGGTAGCAGCGGCTTCCGAAACGTACGAGATCAATCCGGAAAATTCTTCCGTGCTATTCAAGATTCGCCTTCTGTGGACCACCAACATCCAAGGCTGTTTCTGCGGAGGCGTTTCTGGAACGGTCTCACTTGATCCCGACGCTCCCCAAAAATCGACCGTTAAACTCGAAATCAAAACTGACACGTTAGACACCGGACTCACGCAGCTCAATAGCGAGATTAAGGGAGCGGGGTTTCTGGACGTGGAAAAATTTCCGCTGATCACTTTCAAGAACACGTCGGCCCAAAAGGTTAACGACCAGCAGTACGACTTGACTGGAGACTTAACCTTCCATGGGGTCACAAAACAGCTGACGCTTCGGTCCAACCTCATTGGCCAAAGTAAAAATTCGAAAGGCTCCGACATTTATCTTGTCATCAAGCGGAGCGAGTTCGGCATCAAGGGCGACACACCAGCGGTCGGAGACGAGATTTTCTTGACCATACGCGTTCGCAATTAACTATCCCCGATTGCTGGCTTGGGACTGGCGAGCTTGGCGCCTTCCATCGCTTCCATTTGGGCAATGATATTTCCCAACGCTGTGGCTTCAGGCGGACCCAAAACCAACGGAAGAGCGGTTGCTTGCTCGGTAAGTCGATTCAACGTCCGGTTCTGCGAGCCGCCTCCCATAACACAGATACGCTCTATTTTCACGCCTGCCGCCTGCTCAATGTTGCGAATCGTCTCGGCGTATGCGGCAGCTATACTCCGTACGACCGTCGACATGATTTCTCTATGCCCTGTTGGAACGGCGAATCCGTTGTCGCCACAGAACCTTTTGATTCGGTCCGTCATTTTGTCTACCATTGTTCCCGGGGCGATAAACTCTTGGGCGTTGACGTCGATTATGGATCCAATGTTTCCACTGGACTCCGCAAGCTCGGCAAATTCTTCATTTGAATAGACTACGCCCTCCGATGCCCATTCTCGCCTGCATTCCTCGACCAACCACATTCCGGTGATAATCTTGAGTAATCGATTTGTGCCGTCGATCATTCCTTCGTTGGCGAGATTGTGCTCGAAAGAAGCCGCATTGACCACCGGACTCTCAGTGATTAGGCCAAGCAGAGACCAGGTCCCAGAACTCAGATACGCAGTCGCCTTGTTGCTCGGCTGTTCCAAATACTTGTGGGCAGCATAGAATGAGCATGCCGTGTCATGGCACCCAGCTAGAACTACCTTTGTGTCTTTAGGGGCTTCGATTTCAGCGCACAGGTCCGGCCGCAGCTCTCCGAGAATCATGCCTGGCATGACGATCTGGCCGAAGAGATCTAACGGAACGTCAATACGCTCAAGCAGCAGTCGCGACCATTCTCGATTCTCCCATGACATCAACTGAGACATTGATGCGATAGTATATTCGTTCGCGATTCGGCCACTTAGCCAATAGTTTAACAAATCCGGCAGCATCAAAAAATGCTTGGCCGCTCTGAAAACCTCGGGACAGCTTTGAGCGTGATCGAACAGCTGGAAAAGGGTACCTGATCGAATGAACTGAGCTCCTGTCTCCCGGTAGAAATCTCGCCTGGACACCCTTTCCAAGAGCTGATGGACGATACTGTCCGTCCGATTGTTACGGTAGTGAAAGGGATTTTGAAGAAGGCTGCCGCTCTTATCGAGCAGGCCGTAACTTCCGCCAAAGGAATCGACTCCTATGCTGGTGATAGAAGGGCCATGGCGCTTGAATGCTAATTTCAAGCCTTCTTTGATTTCCCGAAACATATCGAGAATGTCCCAAAACATTTCTCCGCCGGCGGCAACCCAGCGGCTCGGGAAGCGATGCACAACGTCAAAAGTCTCTCTGTTGCCGACTATGACACGACCATTGGACGCTCCAAGGTCAATAGCGATGTGTAATCTCATGACTAGCCTATCCTTTGACAGCCCCGGCTATCATTCCTCTGGTCAAGTATCTCTGCATTAAGATGTAAATTACTAATACAGGAATCGTGATCAGGGCCAAGGTAGCAAACATTACTCCCGGTCTGGCCATGAACTGACCACTGTACATCAATGGTACCAGCGTCAGCGGCTTTAGCTCGTTTCGATCGATCGTCACGAGCGCTAGCACAAACTCGTTAAACGAAGCCATAAACTGAAAAATAATTACCACTGCGATCGCTGGCCAACTGATCGGCATGACGATCCGCCAGTAAATTCCGAGCTTAGAACATCCGTCCACTTTCGCCGCCTCTTCGACCTCAAGGGGGAGACCTTCGAAGAAACTCCGGAAAATGATTAGCGCAAAGGAGGTTCCGAAGGCTGCATACGGGAAGATCAAGCCGAGATAATTGTCTAAAAGACCTAAGCTTTTGTTTACCTGAAAAAGGGGCACGATCATCGTCGGTATCGGCAACATCAACGCACTGATTAGTAAGAAGAACCAAGTCTGTTTCCAGCGAATTCGCAAACGGGCAAAGGCGTACCCGGCGAGAGATCCGAAGAGAACAACCAAAAAAACCGAAGAGCAGGCAATTATCAGGCTATTCGCCAAATGCCTGAGAATCGGGGCATCCGAAAACACGGTGCGGTAGTTGTCGAGACTAACGCCATTGATCAGCAATCCGCCAAACTTAGGCGCGCGCTGATTTGGCGGCATGAACGAGACTGCTAGCATCATCACTACTGGAACCAGCCAGACTAACGATACCAGGCCAGCAAAAATAAACCCGAATGACTTACTTAATTTTACGTTTGGCATGGACAGATTGACAGGGCTCAAGTGGCGAAACGCGAGCCAAATATCTTCATCTGAAAGGCGCTTAAGCCAAGGGCCAGGAGCAACAGAATGACCGACAACGCGGACGCATAACCGACAGCCTGCAAACGGAATGCCTGGGTAAAGATGTAGTTTGGGAGCATCTCCGTCGCATGATTTGGACCGCCCTGCGTCATAACGTAAATGATGGGAAACGTTTGCAGCGTCCCGATTATCCCGAGCAGGATCAGAGTTAGATGAACGTGGCGCAACATCGGCCAGATGATGCGGGTAATGCGTTTAAACACGCCCGCGCCATCGAGAGTTCCGGCCTCCAGAATCTCCTCTGGGATTGTCTTCAGCCCCGCCACGTACAGTATCATAGAGTACCCGGTCCACTGCCAAATATTGACTACAATTACCGAGAAAATTGCGATCTTAGGGTCCGAGAGAAATGGGATCATTAAAGCCGGGATGTGCCACGCCGCGCCGATATCCGAGAGTAATCCTCCAAACGGATTATAGATTCGTTGCCAAACGATGCCGACAACGATGGGCGAAACAATCGCGGGAAAATAAATTATCGCACGGAAGAAAGATTGGAACGGTACGCCCGAGGTTAGAATATAGGCGAGCGCGAAACCCATAATCATCTGGGCTACGATAGTTAGGGGGGCCCAATAGAGTGCATTCCGTATAGCAAGCCAGAATCCATAATCGCGTGTCAGTATCTCGATGAAGTTCTTCAACCCAACAAATGTCGCCGGATTCACCCCATCCCATTGGTACACACTTCGGAAGAAGATGGAACAGAAGGGATAAAGAACGAAAAGAGAAAACAAACTTAAGGCAGGAATAAGGAACAGAAAATCCCAGTTCCACTTCTGCACGGTTCTCGTCCGCGGGGAATCAGGTTTGAAACCCGCGCCCGAGGATCGAGTGACCAACATATGCGCTATTTGTGGGAAGAAAATGCGTACGCAGGAATTCTTCCTGCTCAGCGAACCTTGTCAGCAGCAGTTTGGATTCGCTCCATTGCTTTTTCTGGTGACAATTCACCGGCGGCTACCGCCGCGAGGGCGTCCTCGAACGCCTGCTTTACTTGAGGTTTCTGCAACTGACGTGCGTATTTCACCTTTGGGAGCCAATCATTCACTAACATCTGCCAAACTCGCTGCTCATTTTCCGTTTCGAACTTTTGCGGAGACAACCCCTTGACGGCGGGTAAGTCATTGAAAGTATTGATCAATGCCTGCGCGCCTGCTCCATCAATCCAGTCGGCGACAACCCTAAATGCTGCTTCCGGGTCTTTGGCGGATTTGGAAATTCCGAACATAACATCGATGCCGCCCAAGCAGTCGTCTGGCTGCCCCTTGCCCGTGACATCCGGGAAACGCATTGGCGCAAACCCGGACAGCCCCTTCGATAAAGGCGGCGGGTTGGGACGCGTGGCCTGCTGCATCCACCAGGCTCCCATGGGGAACATAGCTGCACGTCCGGCTTCGATCAGTTCCATTGATCCGGGGTAGGCGGAAAGCCCCAAAGCGCCAGGTTGGATGATTCCATCATCAAACAATCGTTTCCACCAGTGCATGGCGGAGACAAACGGCGGATCAGTGAATTTCGCTTCACCCGCTTCGGCTTTATAGATCAATCCGGGTGTGATATTGTGGATCAGTTGCATGTAGATATCGCGCCGCATCCACCCATCGGCGGCCCCTACTAGCAAAGCGGCCTTGCCCTTCGAATGAAGGGTCTGCGCGATTTTTAATAGTTCGTCATATGTTTTGGGAGGCTGGAGATTGAGTTCTTGTAAGACCGGAACTGTGTACCAGAGGTTTATGGTCTGGGTCAGGACGGGTAATCCGTAGAAATTCTCATCTTCTTTGGCGTTACCCAGGCGGGCCTGCTCGATGGCAATAGGATAGAACTTTTCTTTCCAGTTACTGCCCCATACCTTCGCGGCTAAGTCCTGCAGCGGAAGTAGGAACTGCTTGTATTGCTGGGTGAGCGCGCCGGGTTCAAGACCGATGATATCCGGAAGTGAGTTACCGGCGGCTCGAGTCTGCAGATCTACAAGGTAGTCTGGATAGTTGAAGATCTCCGCCTCGATTTTGATATCTGGATTCTTTTGATTAAACGCCGCGATCATTTGATTCGTTGTTTCGATGATCGGGCTCCAGGAACGAAAGGTAACAGTTTTCTCGGCGGCGGTTGCTGGTCTGTCACCAGCGATGAGCGCAAGGCTTAATGGTAGCAAACACCAAACATTTGTTGGCTTTTTAGGCATACAACTTGTTCTGGGGGGTAGACTTTTTTAGTCCCGATAACTTTCTGTCTTTCAGGGAAAGGTTGGCGACGGCAGATCGTCGATTGCGGACTGGGGAAGTGGTTTGACTCCACCTAGCGCTGAGGCGGCCCATACCGTTTTAGCGTAGGCTTCAACGACTTCCAAGCGTTGATAAGCTTCTAAAACGGTCCTTCCAACCGCCGTCGCGCCGTGATTCTGAAGCAGGAAGACATTGTGCTTGCAGCAATACGGCGAGAGGGCATCCGCGAGCTTCGCGCTGGATGGACGTCCGTAGGGGACTAGTGGTATGTCACCAATTGTGGCAATGAGCTCAGGCAAGATATTTTTCGGCAACGCCTGGTGCGCGGCGGCGAACGCCGTGCAGAAGATAGGATGCCCATGTGCGACGCCGCCGACACCGGGACGTTGTCGATAAAACTGAAGATGCATGAACTTTTCAGAGGTAGGCTCGAGATCTCCTTCGAGAATCTTCCCATCGAGACTGAGTCGAACGAGCATTTCCGATTCGATCTCTCCCTTGTTCAGGCCTGAGGGCGTCACCAGGATCGTGTCATCCTTATCGCGAGCGCTAAGGTTACCTTCGGTGCCTGCAACTAACCCTTTCGCGGCCATCAGCCGGCAACAGTCCACGAGTTCTTCACGCAGATTGGAATGCTTCATAATGATTCGAATTGAATGATATTTCTAATTGTTCCGGGGACGGGTCATTCTTCCGTTGTTCGCACCTTCAGCCGAAGAAAAATCAAATCATCGGTACCCGATTGGCGGGTTGAGCCCAGGTGCCAAGCGAAAAGCTTGCGTTTAGGTTGGGGGATCGGTCTTGGCTGGCTTGCTCTCATCACGAATCGGCAGCGTAAATTGAAAAACGGCGCCTCGGGATGAATCGGCGGTGGCCGATAGCCGTCCCCCGTGAGCTTCGACAATTGAACGGCTGATTGCCAGACCCATGCCAAGGCCTTGAGGCTTAGTCGTGTAGAAGGCGTCGAAAAGGCGGTCAAGATTGTTCGGATCTAGCCCTGGGCCTGAATCTCTGACCGCTATCAGTACGTGGGTCCATTCAGCACCCGCCAGGGCCTTGTCGCCAAACCTGTCTTCCCCTCGGGTCTCGTTTATTTTCTGCGAACTGACCAACAGCTCTCGCGGACCGTCGCCTGCTGCACTCATGGCTTCGAATGCGTTGAGCATCAGATTGAGAATCACTTGTTCCAATTGGATTCGGTCTCCCATAATGAGTGGCAAATCACTGGTAAACTGAGTTTGCAGTGTTACCCGATTCCGCTTCACTTCGCTCTGTGCGAGAATCACAGCTTCTTCAATGACTCCGTTTATATCCAATCGTTCCTTAGCCGTACTAGCCTTCTTAAAGAGAGATCGCATCCGTGAGATGACCTCGCCGGCCCGCTTTCCGTCGCGAGTAATGCGGCGGATCGCTTCACGGGCTTCGACCAGGTCCGGTGAATCTCCAGACAACCAGCGCAAGCTGGCGTCGGCATTCGTTACGACTGCGGCCAGCGGCTGGCTGATTTCATGCGCGATTGAGGCGGTCAGTTCTCCCATCGTAGTTAGCCGACTAACATGAGCCAGGTTGGATTGCGCTTCGCGCAAGGAGACCTCCTTCTGACGCAGCTCTTTCTCCGCCCTTTTACGCTCGGTGATGTCGATGCCCAACCCCATGATTTCAACGAGATCGCCGGATTCACTGAAAACGGGATGGCCTACTCCGTAAAGGTGCTTGATCTCGCCGTCCGGAAGAACGACTCGGAACTCGAGGTCGGAATCTCGCCCTGCACGAATTACGTCTTCGGTGTTTTCAAGCCACTTTCTCCGATCCTCGGGATGAATTCGCTGGAGAATCGCCTCAAATGGCGGGATACCTGCATTCGGATCAAATCCAAACAGGCGGTAGCGTTCCTGCGACCAGTGGGTGACCTCTTTCGTTGCGGGATTCAAGGCCCAACTGCCGCTTTTACTCAGCGCCTCCGCTTCCGTTAAGTAGGCCTCGCTACGCCGCACGGCGGCTTCTGCGCGGAGCCGCTCGCTGATCTCACGCTCGAGCCTTGCGTTGGCGCGGCTTAGCTCTGAGTACAATCGGGCATGGTCCAACGAGATCGCAGCCTGAGAGGCCAACAGCTCCAGCATGGCTACCCGCTTTGGAGTAAACACCCTGGGCGCTAGATTGTTCTCCAAATAAAGAACGCTTATCAGCTTCGATTGTTTGAGCAGCGGCAGGCAAAGAACCGATTTGGGATGTCTCTGCCGGAGGTACTCATCCTCTGAAAACAGGGTATGGGTGGACGCATCATCCAGAATGACCTTCTCTTGGCTTCGAATCACATAGCGCAAGAGCGACTCGGGCAGCTCAGATGAGGACACTGGTGTCTGTCGCAGCCGAACATCCACTTGGCAAGCGCCCGGCCCGATTTCGGCCTCAATCCGATACTGCTCACCATCCGGCAGAACCAGAAGACCGCGCTCAGCGCCCGCGTGCTCAATAGCTGTGCGCATCAGTGTGTCGATTAGTTTCTCCAGGACGATCTCGCTCGACACTGTTTGCGAGACTTTGATAACGGTAGCCAGGTCCAGATGTTCGACCGATGCACCGATCGTGCTGGTGGGAGCGGGAACTGGCTCTTCCTCCCTGAGATGCGGATATAGTTCGTCGAGTTGCTGCACCTTCCCATCGGCTCCCCAGCGGAGGTAGCCGTACCGAGCGTCATGGAAATACGCGTTTGCTATCCTTTCGAAACCGCGCGCGACGTAAAAGCGAGCGGCGAGCTCGTTAGCGATGGCCTCATTGTGGACAAAGCCGTTGTCGCGGGCCGAGCGGATGGCCTGTTCGTATAGCTGCTCGGCGTCGAGCACGCGGCCTTCGAGGCGAGCGATCTCAGCGCTCACCAGCGCCGCGCGGTTTGCAAAATTCTCCGGGCAATTCTCCGCCCAGGTTTCGAGCTGCTGCTGATGTTCAGCCAGGACCTTTAAATGCTCCTCCTTCGCCAAGGCTATGGAGGACAAGTCGCCTTTGCTATCCGCCGTTTCGGAATCGGATAGGGCAGCCCGAGCTAGGGCGCTATAGAAGTGATACTCCGCCGATTCGAAAAACGATAGTGATGTCCAAAGCAACCGTTGCCCCTTCAGTGAAGCATCGACAGCCGAAGCATAGTCCCCGGCAAAGAAGCGAGCTTGCAGCTTCCGGATCCAATACCAACACTCCGGCAGTGCTAATGCAGGGTGACTTGCCAAGTGGCGCTCGAATTGACACTCCTCAAACTCACCCTCGTCAAAGGAACCGAATCTCGACGTCAGCCCGCGAAGGGTCCGGATAAGTCCGAGCTGAGCAGTAATGACGTCACTGACCCGACCGAACCGAGCCTTCTGGGCAAACTCGAGAGCATGCTCAGCTTGGCGCTGCGCCTCAACCAGTGGATCGCCCGCTGCCAGCAAGTTTGTATTTAGGTTGTCGCCGCTGTACGCTGCAAATGTTAGATCGCCGACTTTGTTTGCGGCCTCAAACGCCCGACGGATCAGGTCTCGGCAGGCACTGACATGTTTCGTCCATGGTACGACAAATTGGGCGAACCAGTGATAGGTACGAGCCTGGAATCGCTCCAACCCACGTTTCTCGACCAGTTCATAGCCGAGCTGACCGAATCGAAATCCCGCTTTATAGTCGCCAAAATGCGGTCCGGCTATCTTGCCGAAGAACACATACGCGACGCACGAGCCGTCGCCATGGCCTCGTTCCAGGCTAAGATTGACCGCCCGACAGGCCGTCATAGCGAGAAGATTCGCCTGCGTCGCATGCAAAGCAGCAGGCAAGACCCTGGTCAGCACATCCAGAGTCGCGAGGGATACTGGGTCGCTCATCAAGGGTAGATCAACAAGCTCCTCGATCGTACGGCTCCCAACGCTTATCCAGATCCGCTCGTATTCGCGTCGCGCTTCCTCTTCTGTCAGATGAGGCGACCAGTCGACGCCGAGATGCCGGAGGTAGTCGAGACAGGCGCCAACCGCGCGATCGGTCTGGTCAAGAGTCGTGTACAAATCGATACGTAAGCACTCGACATTCGCTCGCTCCATAGCATTTGCCGCGTGGGATGAAAGCATCGTCAAGCGCTCTTCTGCAGCGGCCAGTTCACCAGTCAGGAACTCGCATTCGGCTCGGTACAATTCCAAGGCGAAGGTGAGCTCACGGCGGCGCGCCCAAGAGTCGCTCGCTAACAGCGCTGTGCCGACGATGAGATATTTGAGCGCCGAGGCGTAAGCCGTAGAGGCCCTGGCGCGCTTGCCTGCCAAAAGGTTGAACTCGGCCAGCTGCTCACGTTCGTCTCGTGAGCTAATCAACAGGACCCCGCGGTTGAGTTGATTAACGATCTCGAACACGGCCTCTTCAAGCCTCTCTGGGGGAGTGCGCGCCGTCAGCAGCCGCCCCATTCGCAGATGGGCCTCGGCGCGTAATTCTTGCGGGATCAGTGAATAGGCAGCTTCCTGGATGCGGTCGTGGACAAACTTATAGGAGCCATTCAGACGCACAACGAACTCCAGACGCAGAGCCTCCCACAAATCCGACTGAACTTCCTCTTCCGATGTCCCGTGAACGATGGAAAGCGTGGTGAGCTCGGCAATGTTTCCAAGACAGGCAAACTCCTTCAGTGTCTTCTGGGTTTCGACCGGCAGGCGGTTCAACTTCCCAACCATGAGGTCGACGACATTGTCGGTGTAGCCTTTCGCGTGAATCTGCATGAGGTCCCAAGACCATCGCCCCGAGCCATGGTCAAAGGTGAGCAGCCCCTCTTCGGCCAGCGCAGAAGTAAACTGGATCGCGAAAAACGGGTTGCCGCCCGTCTTTTCGTGCACTAGCAGCGCCAGCGGCGCTACGCGCTCCGGTGGGCAGTGGAGCGAATCGGCCATCAAGCCTTCGAGGTCTTCCTTGGTGAGCGGCGCCAGCGTGATCTTCTGTACGAGCGCGCCCGCTCCGTGGGTCGTTTCCAGCTTGCGCAGCAGCGGATGGGTGGCGTCGACCTCGTTGTCTCGGTATGCGCCGATCAACAGCAAGTACTGCACATCCGGCTGGATCAGCAGATCCTCGATCAGATCGAGGGTGGCTGCATCGAGCCATTGCAGATCGTCGAGGAACAGCGCCAACGGATGTTGCCGCCTTGCGAATACGCCAATGAAGCGCCGGAGCAATAGCTGGAAGCGGCGTTGTGCTTCCTGTGGTGGAAGTTCTGGGAGTGGAGGCTGCTCGCCGAGAATGAGCGCCAGTTCGGGGACCAGGTCCACCATGAGCCGTCCGTTCGGGCCCATCGCCTCCCTAAGGGCGTCGCGCCAATGGCTCAGCTCGGCGTCGCTCTTACTCAGAAGGGGACGGATTAGGCCCTGAAAGGCCTGAGCTAAAGTGGCATAGGGAATGTCACGCTTATACTGGTCGAACTTGCCCGACGCAAAGAGGCCGCGGGGCAGAACCAACACTTTTTGGAGCTCATTGACGACAGATGACTTGCCGATGCCAGAGTATCCCGAGACAAGCACCAACTCCGGCACGCCGCCGGCCACGATGCGGTCGAAGGCAGCAAGCAAGGTATCGATCTCGCGCCTTCGTCCGTACAATTTCTCGGGGATCAATAGCCGGTCGGGAGTGTCGTGCTCGCCCAGCGCGAATTCCTGAATTTGGTGGGGCGAGGCTCCTGCCGAGCCGTGCTCCCAATCTACGAGGCAACGTCGAAGATCACTCTCGACACCGGTCGCCGTCTGGTACCGTTCTTCCGCAGTCTTGGCCAGCAGTTTCATGATGATTGCAGAGACCGGGGCCGGGATCGCCTCAAACCGCTCGCTCGGCGGCACCGGCTTTCTCGCGATGTGGCAATGTACCCACTCCATCGGATCGGAAGCCATGAAGGGAAGACTTCCGGTCACCATTTCATAAAGCGTGACGCCGAGGGCATAAAGATCGCTCCGGCAGTCGACGCTGCGATTCATACGTCCAGTCTGCTCCGGCGCCATGTAAGCGAGCGTCCCCGCGAGAAACTCCGGAGGTTCGGCCGGCTGGCGCTCGCGTGGAAGCCTCGAAGCGATGCCAAACCCCCTTAGCCAACACTGGCCGGTTACGGGGTTCACGAGAACATTGGCCGGTTTGATGTCCTTGTGAATAATGCCGCGCTCGTGCAAGTGGTCGATCGCGGCTGAAAGGCTCACAGCCATTCGCAAGAAAAGCACCAGGTCTAATGGACGCCCGAGCAATTCATCTAGAGGCACACCGCCTGGATCCTCCAACTCGAGGACCGTGCGGTCCGAGTGGCGCGCCACTGCGATCGGTCGGGCCGACCATGCGGGATCCAGCACTTCTTTAAGAGAGCATTCGTGCTCCAGCCGCTTCAGACTTTCAGGCGTGGGATGCTCCGCGACAGGCGAAAGTACAAGGATCCGAGACGCATCGCCCTGATTCCGCCCGCGATAAAGGATAAACTCTTCGTCCTTTCGCAGCGCCTCGAGGGAATATCTTGATAGCTCAATCACACGGGGGCCAGATGGCACAATGTACACAATTCTTCTTATGTTCAGCCAGCAAAACACAGTTTGTTGCTCCACCCGGCAAAAGAGCGGGCACGAGTTTGGGAACGGACGAGATTTCGCCCGCAAGACGAATCGCGAGGACGCCCGACAAAGGTTATGGCCGCGGAACGTCTTGTTCAGCTGCGCCAACACCTGATCAGGCTGCTTTCTGGCTTTGATTGATCAGGTTCCACGCCTTAATAAACAACTCATGTTACTTGCTAACGGGTTGTTGCCTGATTATCTCACAAGGTGCTTCGTTCTCGTCCTCGTCGTCGTCCTTCCGCCTTCGCCAACGTCCCGGTTGTGGAGCGCGCCTCGCTTGCGAGGCCGACTTCCAGCGGTTGGCAACATAGACCATGGGCTTCGTCGGACAGGCTGTCCTCGAATCCGGCCACGCGGAGTGATGGAGTGTTGGAGTACTGCGCCAAGTCCGAAAAGCACCCGCGTAGCGGGTTGGAGATGCAGCACCAAAGAAAAGGGGTCGCATCTAAATCTTCAACACAGTCGAAAATGATGTATTTAAGGTTTAGACGTGACCCCTGTCGGGCGCCTTCTCTTTAAAGGCGCGAAGCGTTTACCCCGGAGCATTTCGGGTCTGATAGATTATAGCCTAGGCCGGCAGTTGCCCATAGGCGTCAACATAACGAAATTGTATGACCGGCACCTGACGAGGGGAGGGCGCGCCTCCCCCGCGCGCCGGGAACGGGTCTATAATTGTGGACATAGCCTAACGCTGGATCGGGTCTGTCCGTGGGCTTCGAGAACAATCCGGCGGCTGCCGGACGGGGACGCGATCCCTCCCGGTTCCGGCTCCCTTGGAGCGCTGCCTTGCTTGCGAGGCCGAGTCGGTCGGAGCCGTGTTAGCGGCAGTAGCAGGCAAAGCGCTTGCGGCACCAAACACGATCGAGAAGAGTGCAGCGAGCGTTACAGTTTTGCTTCGACGCCATTGGGCGTTTTCGGTTGAATCGACCGGAGCTGTCCGATCCTCCATCTTGAGTAAGCTATCCATAGGGTTTTTTCCGATGCCCGGGCGTCTCAGCTGGAGGGAGAAATTTGCGTGCAAATCTCGTTGTTAGCCTGAGTAGCCGGGCAAAACCGTCTCGTGTATCATTGATTCGAATAGCGGGACAAGGTTTTTTCTTCTCAATCACCGAATAGCCCCAGAAAAGCGAAAGCCATGAGCGGAGCGTCTGTCAGTATCAGGAACTTAGTGAAGACCTATCTAGACGCTCGCGGGAAGCCAACGTTCACCGCGGTCAAGGATATCAGCTTAGATATCGATGCCGGCGAATTCATGGTTCTGGTGGGGCCGTCCGGCTGTGGAAAATCGACGACACTACGGATGATCGCCGGACTCGAGCGTGTAACGAGCGGAACGATTTTGATTGATGGAAAAGTCGTCAACCACTTGGAGCCCAAGGATCGAGAAATCGCAATGGTTTTCCAGAGCTATGCACTCTACCCCCATTTCACTGTCTTCAAGAACATGGCGTACGCGCTCACCCTGGTGAAGAGGACAAAAGAGTTTATTTCGGACATCGTCACACGGACCGCAAAAGCGCTCCAATTGAACCATGTGGTGGAGCGCAAGCCACAATCGCTTTCCGGTGGTCAACGCCAACGAGTCGCGCTCGGCCGTGCCATTGTACGTGACCCCAAAGTATTTCTTTTTGATGAACCGTTATCGAACCTGGACACAAAATTGCGCGTCCAGACGCGGTCCGAGATCACGCAGTTACATGGAGAACTCGGCGCGACCGTGATCTACGTTACCCATGACCAGGTTGAAGCCATGACCATGGGTGATCGCATCTGCGTCATGCGGGACGGTACAATTATGCAGGTAGCAGATCCGTTGACGCTTTATCTCTACCCGGACAATCTTTTCGTGGCTGGTTTCATCGGTAGTCCGCCAATGAATCTGTTGAAAGGCAAGGTTCAGCGGCGCGATGGTCGTCTTCATTTTGTCGAAAATGGAGAAAGGGATATTCTGGTGATTCCCTTTCACGGCTCCCTCCATAACTTGGCGAGCCGCTACATCGACAAAGAAATTATCTTTGGCATCCGGCCTGAAAACATCACGAATGAGCCAAAACCAGGGGCAGGGACACCGACCCCGATGACAGTTGCGATCGCTGAGCCAATGGGCGGGGAATCGTTGGTCTATTTCAAATCAGGGACCGGGAACTTACTGGCCCGGATCCGGGGCGAACATCTTTTTCAGTTGAATGAAGAAGTCGCCATCCAAATCAACGTGGACAAGGTGACCCTATTCGACCCTGATACAGAAAAGGCCATTCGCTATGAATAATATTGTGACCTAACTCCTTCAGCTCAGTCTGGGCCTTAAAAGGGTTCGCGTCTAAATGATCTGTTGATCTATCGTGATCCATCACCGAAACGGAGGGGAGCAGCATTCCGCGTTCTGTTGCCGCTGGCATCGTTCCATACACGGGCGCTCCGTGTTCCAACCGCGTGTTAGCTGCGGCTCCCTTGATCGTGTGACCAGACCACCAAACGTGCAACCTCAAGCGGCGTGGTACAATTCTCGGGGCGTCGCAGTTGTGGTACAGGACAAACGTTGCGCTCACTCTTAGGTCGCAGATGCGCTCGGCATGGCAACCCTGAATGCAACGCCCCTCCGTTCTCGGATCATTCCGCACTACTCGTGGTAGGCAGATGCATTCTGGAAAGGATTGTAGAAGCCGCAGCTATTCCGGTCCGGGGCGTACGCAAATCCGTAGAGATCTTTTTTGATATCAACCGGTTCGAGGATGAGCCCCCTGTCCCGAACCGCCTTGGTGTATTCGATCAGAACTCGGGCGGTCCCATTGATGCCCCACATCTTGAATCCCGTATCCAGAAATCCACCGGCAGGGAACACTTGTTCCAGCCCTTCCATTGCATGGAAACAATTGATGGCCACTAGATCCTTGCGGGTAAGGCGGTCATCGGCTTTATATTTGATAGTTCCTCCGTCGAGCAACAGCTTCCGTTTCACACCAAGATCAAACGCCTCTTTTTTGATCTCGTAGGGTCCCCACATGCCGACGGCGCCTTTCTCATTCAGCGCGATCGTCAGCGTCTCATCCAGCCTGAAATTTCTCCCGACGACGATAGGACATGTGTTCCAGGTCGGAAAGATGCGGCTGCCGAAGCCGCCGAAAACGCACACCGGTTTAATACCAAAATCGTGAGGCGCCCAGCTGATGGTAAATGCTTCAAATTCTCGGTTCTTGAATTGCCCTCGCCTGAGTCCCGGTATGAGCTTGGGCTGTTTTTCATCACCGAGCACGCGTATCACGGATATGAACGAGTGCGAAAACTGCGCATGATTCCACCTTTTTTGGAATGCGAACGGAACAATAAAATAGCGGTCCTGGGTATTTACGCCCTTTCCCAATCGAGCTGCAACCTTGTCCTTGATGCGGTTGACGATCTGCTGGAATAACGGTGTATCATAGTTCGAGAAGTTGACATCCGGCTTTAGCCATCCTGCGTGAACCGGAACGCACGGGCTCAAGAGGAAAGCGCAGGTTGCGATCCAACTAACAAGAGGTGTGATTCGCCGGCTGATTTTGCGTTGCGTTCCGCAGCCGATAGGAGGGAGCAGGCACGAGCCTCGGTTGTTCACGGTTTTATCGTAACAGCGCAAAGCCGTGCCGAACAACTTACAAACACGACCGGTGAGTCGTTCCTTCAGGCGCCGTGAAGTGTCTTACGGAGCATGCTCATTCTGGTTCCGCCACTATTGCGGAATGATCATGCTATATGTCAATCACTCGATTCCCCCTACCGACCCAAACGCCAAACGCCAAACGCCAAACGCCGAACGCCAAACGCCAAACGCTATCCGCCGAGACGCTTTGAAAAAAAAGCAGCAATGAATTTGCTTGCCTCTTTCGACTCGGGTAGATCTGGATTGTGCCAGAAAGCGTGAGGCAACGCTTCAAAAACGATTAGCTGTGCGTCAACGCCTGCTCGAAGAAAGGCTCGGTGCAGAATGCTGGTCGCGCTGAGTACAACGTCGCGAGTACTGGTTATGAATAAACTCGGCGGAAATCCTCTGAGGTTAGAGTACAGCGGTGATAAGACCGGATCTTTTGGATCGGCGGAGCCAATATAATCGGTGTCTAGATCATTCAGCCCCGCTGGGTCGATCGGCTCGGATAGACCTTTCAGATCAAAGAGGGCCTCAGAATCTCCCGCCATGCTAGCGTCGCCGCCGGCAGCAAAAATGCCGAGCGCACCGGGCAATGGCAATTTTAGCTTTCGCAGCTGAGCCGCTACTTCTGCGGTCAATGCCGCACCGGCCGAAGTGCCGTAGATGCCGACCTTTCCGGGTTGGTAAGTCTTTATCAGCTCTTTATAAACCGCGACGGCATCGTCGATCGCTGCTGGGAATTTATTGTCCGGTAACAGCCGATAGAGAACAGAGACAACCTTGATACCTGACAGGTTGGCGATCGGGACCGATTCGGACAACGAGCCGGCATCGAATCGGAAACCGCCGCCATGCAGATTGATTAAAACCTTAGAAGCATTCTCCGGAGCGATGGTAAATGGAGTTACTGCGCGTACGGGAACACCCGCAATTGTGTCGGTCTTGGTGTTGGCCGGGTAAAGGTTCAGTGCCTCAGTGCCCATTGCAGTCGCCCATTTCTCCATCGCTTCCCGACGCTGTTGGAAAGTCGCCTGAGAACCGGAAGCAACTTTGCTGTTTTTCAACTCCTCCTGCGCCGCCAGGCTGATGGTCTTTGGAACCGGAACCACACGCGTTACTGTAACCGTTCCATCGGCGGCGATGGCAACGGTAGGAGTCGCAGCCGGTTGAGCATTCTGGGAGTAGATGGGCGAGGCCGACAGCAGCAAGGCAACGAGGAGCGGAAGACGGCGGAGATGCGGGTGCATGCTCACACTAGAAACACAAATTTGACCTCTACAAATGTAATCTCAGGGGCTGACTTTCACACTCTATTTACTAAGCGTTTACGATTCAGTCAGGTCCATTCGTAACGAGGAATAAGAGTGTTGTTGACCAGGGGGCTGTTGCCCAATTATCTCAGAAGGCGCGAAGCGTTTATCCCGGAGCATTTCGGGGCGAACGAGCGAAAAGGGCGACAAGCATCCGGAGGGGAGCCGCTTTGGTGCGTGTCTAAAAATCACGGCAAATTTGCTCTGTCATGAGCGCGGCTGAGAAGTGTGCTAAACAGGCGGCTCCCGCGAATAGCCCAGCGCTGTGCAATTTTACCGCTCGCGCAGAACACGAATCAATGACGCGGTGGGTGGAACATCGCGCTGGCTAATTCCCGGGAGCCGCCTGCTTTTACGCTTTCAGGTCAGGCTCGAAAAACAACGAACACCACGAGGTCGTAAGGCGAGCACCAAAGCGGCTCCCCTCCGGGCGCTCCGCGCCTCCATAAACAATTAGGCGCAGCCCGTTAACAAGTAACCCGAGTTGTTTATTAAGGCGTGATCCTGGTAGATGCCGGTAAATTTATCTACCGACCGCTACAGGCCACAGTGACCCCAGTAGCGGTGGATCTTCAGAGCACCAATTAAACGCCTGCACTCTTCTAATGCTTCGGCGGTCGCATGATAATGGTTGGCGAGCTCAAACACCCGCATGGATGATGCCGTCGTCTCCGGGCCGTTTAGGGATTCGCTCTCTGGAATACTTTCGGTGGGATCTTCTATTTCGCTCAATGCACCATTGAGGCTGGGGATATCTCGCCGGCAATCACCTCGACGAAAGCATTCGGCAAAAGCGTCCAGCATCTGCTGAAACTCTGCCTCCAGCCACTCGAAGCGCGGTCTTAGAACTGCTTGCCCGCTTTCCGGCAAGGTCTGTCTGCCAGAAACTAGCATTGTTGAGCGGGTCACCAAGGTTTGCAGTGCTCTAACGAACGCACCAAGCCTGGCCTTCTCCTGTGGTGTACACCCGGCAATGCGAATCTGACGGCTTGCCCTAAGAGCCTCTGCCGGCAGAATGGCCAGTTGGTTGTGAATTTTTTCTTGATACCGCCCTCTGTTTAGCAACGCTTTAATTTCCTCAAATACTGCCAGCAAGTTATCTCGCATTACCATTTGAGGCAGGACCGGCCAGAACAGTCTTCCCACAACGGTTGCTATCGCAATACCGGTCATGAACCCGACGAAAGTATCAATCATCGTTCCCGTCGGTACCGGCTGTTGTGGGTTAAGTCCGACAAAGGAGTAGATGCAAGGAGACCCATTGCCGGAAACATCAGGATTGCGCGCAGATAGAGTGTTTTGCTGACTAATTTTAAATCCCTCATGCCCTTAGTTACGGGCAAAACGGAGGTAAACCATAATAGGATGTTATGATTACATATCACGATTTATGATAGCCCGAGGGGCCGCCGGGAGGGCGCGCGTCCTCGCGCGCCGCGAGAACGTGCCACGACCCAAAGGCGTGATTTTCGTTTGCGGTCATAACCCATCCTCGGCTTCGGTAACAATCCGGCGGCTGCCGGACGAGGACGCGGTCCCTCCCCCATCGACTCAGCCCATCCCGCTCAAACTCGCTCTCCCTGAGTGCAGATGGAACCCGGCATTTTCCCTTCAAAAGTCCGCAGCGCACTCGCTTAAGATGATGTTCCGTCCGTCGCGTCCTTTGTGTCCTCTGCGCGAGGCTCGTTCTGGCTTCGCTGAGGGCGGCCTGTCGAGCGGCAATGATCTAGCGGGCTAGGTCAGGGGAATATTTCCACCGGCCCACTGGTAGTAACTCATAGCGGACCGTATTTACCCCGCGTTTTTAGATTATAGTTTTTATGTCGGACGACCTCGTAAGCAACAACGATCGAAATCTCTTCCACCAGGCCCCTGGTAGATGTCGCTTTGCCGCAAGTTGTATCCAACGCTGCAAGTTCCGGACTGGCGCTAAAACTAAGGATCTACCGCCGGAGAAATCTGAATTGGCGAGCGCCGAACCGATGGAAGGAAAGTCGTTTTTATGGCAGCGCTCTGTTGGCTAGCCAACGCAGCCGTCTGGCTCGTTACGGGCCTGATTTGGTTCAAGGTATTCCAGGCGCTCCTGCGACGCGGCTAATCCGTCGCTTATCCGAGAGGCATTTCGCTCATGCAGTCATTTCTAATATTCACAGCTGAGTTTCAGGCGGCGAAGAGACGATTGCTCAACAACCTCGAAGCGTCCGACGATGGCAGGTTGTCTGTCGAAAGTGACGGAGACGCTCGGGAAGGCGGCGCGCGAAAACCAGCAAATTTTCCGAAAATACACCGATGTATGAAAGTACAGAAACTACTTCGCACGGAGTGCTACCGGACATGCTCCGTTCCAAGCAAAACTGAATCAGTTAGTTCGAATATACCTTGTGTCCAACGCCGTTCATTTTTGAGCCGTCTCGGACGTATCCGGGATTGGCGCTCGGCCGGCAACGGCCAGAAGAGGTCTTGATCTGTCAATCGATATTGCCAAGGGTGATCTTGGCCCAGTTATTCAGCTTCCAAAAGTGTGAGGGATGACCTTCTCGGCAAGGGCTGGCGCTATGAGCAGGACGGCAGTTCCTCAACACCGCTTACAAATTCACGCTCATCGGGCGGTACTATCTTCTGAGCTGCAGCCCAACAATGTTGTTTATTAAAGACGTGACGCTACTCAGTGCCGACGCTTTGCCGCGAAGCGGCTACACAGAATAGCCCAGGGCTTCAGCCCTGGGTTAGTCGCGTTATAAGGCGCGCCCTGAAAGTGGCGTCCGAAATAGGATCGGCAGGTATAGCATGTAGCACAGTCGAGCACCGAGGTTCGCGCGACCGATTCAATCAACACGCCAAACCTTGAACACATTTCCGTCGGTCGCCACTTTCAGGGCGCTTTTCCCGACGCCAGCACCCAGGGCTGAAGCCCTGGGCTATTCTGTATAGCCGCTTCGCGGCAAATTCCCTCTTCTGTCTTTGTGATCTTTCCGTATTGTGCAAATCGAATTGGGGCAACAGCCCGTTAAGACTTGACCCCTGTGTTAAGTCTCTTTTCTTCGAAACGGACGCTTCGATCGCGTGTGTCAGGGTATCTATCCCTACCTGCGCTGTCAGTGCAGCGGGCATAGTTAATGTGAGTTCATAGTCAACTATGGAAGTCGCTGCACGATATCAGTACGTCATTCTACGTATTGCCTGACCGCGTGGTCTCCATATGTTGGGGAATTTACGGAGCAATAGATCACGCCGGCTCCGATATTCTAACACAGATAGGTAGTTCGCCATTAATTTTAAGTCATGAAAACCACCAAAAAAGCGAAAAAAACAAACAGGGCCACAGAGCACCCGCCGCCCGGGGGGACGGTGCATCATGTTTCGTCCATACTCAAAACAGGTGGAGATGTCATTTTTCCCTCAGGAGACACGAATTACCCGGTAACCGGCACCACCGATGGAGGAGACCCACTCCTGACCAATGTGGAAGTGACAATTATTTTCTGGGGCGATTATTGGAACCAGACCTCTCCGGCGCCGAGCGTGTCTGTCGCTGAGTACTACAGCGCGTGTTCCGGCGTTGTGACCGGCCCCTATATGACACGGCTGAATCAATACCGGGGTGTCGGCCCGGGCACGATGTTGGGCCAGTTTATTGTGCCTTCCGCACCAAACGCGAGCAATGTTACCGCCCCATATGCTGGATACACCAATGCGGATGTCGTGAACATGCTGAACACCTTTTTCCAAAATAATTCGGCAGTAGCCCCGGCAAACGGCCATAACCGGTTTTACGCGGTTTTTTCCCCGCCGGGACTCAACAACTCGAGTAGTTTTGGCGGCCAGCACCAAACCTTGAGCTACAATAATATTGGATGCGTCTATGCGTGGGTGGATAGCAACGATAGTCTTTCGGACACCTTGGTGTTCGGACACGAATTAGTGGAAGCCTGCACGAATCCGCTTTTGGGCGGTTCATCCAGCGGGAACGGGATAAAAGTTCCCGGCCAGGGCGCCTCGGACGGGGAGGACGAGATAGGTGATGTGTGCGAGGTGGCCTCGTCCACAGTGTGGATAAACCAGCTTCAATGCTCCCTGCAGGGTTATTGGAGCAAAGCCGACAACGCCTGCGTGCTGCCGCTGGGTACGGTTACGCTCTTGATGAACAAAAACTCCTTTGGAGAGGATGAAGTCAAGGAGGCGATAAAGAACGCGGGCACGGGTGCGACGCAGGCGGTGTTTTCCAGCGCCTTCTGGGTGGCGCTGGATGAGTACAGCCAGAATACTTTCGGCTCGTTTGCCATCACGGTGCCGACGCCGACTTTTACCGATCTCAACAGCAATCCAGTGACCCCGACGGGGTTCAGCATACAACTGACTCCCGCAACCGCTGCGGCGCCCAATCCCGTGCTGGAGGCGCCAGGCGACAACACCAGCATACAGCGGATGAGGTGGTCTTATGACGTGGTCTTTGATATTCCGCTGCAAGGGACCTTCCCGTCGAGTTACTTGTTAAATGCCACTTTTCTCATGAATGGCAATCAACCGCCGGGAGGCACAGCGGGCCATTCGCAGGATGTCGCGAATTTTGATTTGCTCCCCGGTGCCGATCCCTATTTTTCCAACATCGACATTGAGGACAGTAGCGCGGTTTCCTACTTGAGCCAGGATTTGCGGGTGTGCGTGGCCAGCGCCGGAAACTCACTGCTGCCCAACGACGCCAATGCCCCGGTCTTTTCGGCCGGTGAATCGCCTTACACCTATATCCAGACGCTGCTGGCTTATTTGAACGGCTCCACTGAGTACACGGTTCCCGTGCCGCCGACATCGCCCGATCCGCTGAACGGATTGACCAACCAGTCAGGATATGAGACGGGGCTGACGTCGGTGACGGCGCTGGATAGCAACGGAGATCAGAATTATAATTTCGCCATCGCCAGGGTGCGGATGACGAGTGATAATCAGGGCAGCGCAGGAGAGGCATTGAACACGCGGGTGTTTTTCCGGTTATGGATCGCGCCATCGTTTGACACGGATTACAATCCGAACACCACCTATCCAAGCAATCTGGGGACCGATCCCTCGAGCCCCGATTACAGCTTGCCTATTTTTCCGCTCGCCTCCGGCAGTTTGACCGATCCTTCCGGGCAAAATCTCCAAACGACGCCGTTTTTTGCCACGAGCGGGGGCGTGAGCGATTACGATCCGAGCTTTAACACGGCGACGCAAAACAACAATGTTCAGACAATCGAGATTCCAACGCCGCAATCAGGACAACCAACGCAGGACAGTGTTTGGACCTACTATGGCTGTTTTCTTGATGTTTATGACCTGAACAATAATTCGCAATATCCGGGCACGCATCATTGCATCGTGGCGCAAATCGCCTACGACGGCGCCCCCATTCCGTATTCGACGAGCACGACCACGACGACGGGCAATTGCGATAAGCTGGCGCAACGGAACCTGCAAATCACCAAGTCGGGAAATCCGGGGCCGGCGGCGACGCATCGTGTGCCGCAGGCGTTTGACACAAGGCCGAGCCTGCCTTTCACCAACGGGGCGGGAAGTTGGACCGGTACGCCGGATGAAATCATGATCGACTGGGGCAACACTCCGCCCGGAAGCACGGCTTATATTTACTGGCCGCAGGTGCTAGCGTCGGATGTCATCGATCTGGCGTCGCAATTGTATGTGACGCATTTTCTTTCCACGGCCCACGCCAACACGATTAAGTGCAAAACGGTGAAGGGGGCGACTTATATCCCGGTGCCGTCGGTGGCCAACCAAAACTTTGCGGGGCTCTTTACGGTCGACTTGCCGATTGGCGTGAGGGCAGGGGAGGCATTTACGATCGTCGTCAGGCGGCTTACGACCAAAACCTTCAGGACTCCGCTGACGAAGGTGCGTAGCGTCGCCGGCAGCGCCACCGCAGCGGTAAGGCCTATGCGAGTGGTGACGGGCGCGTTTCTAGTGACGATCCCGGTCAGCAACGAGTCGGCGATGCTTCCCGCGGACGAAAACACCCTTGCGGTGATGAAGTGGCGGTTGCAACAGATGTCGCCAGTCTACCGATGGTATCCGGTGGTGCAAAGGTACATTGAGTATTTGTCGGCCAAGATCAACGCTTCAGGAGGCAATGCGGGGTCGATCGCGCCGTCGCCGATTGGCACGCCGATCTCGGGCACAAAACCGCCGCGGCCTGGCAAATGCAAGGAATGCACGGGCAAGGTGGCCGAGGTGGTGTATGATTGTTTCGGGGATTTTGGAGGCTTCGTTCTGGCTGGTTGTTGCTCGCACCCGTGTGTGTTCAAATCGCACGAGAGGGCCATTGGGGAACTGGTCCTGAGGGCTTGCAGCCAGCGGTGGACCATCGCAGTGTGTTTTGACGGCCTGGATAAAGAGATTCGTGAGATACGGGTGATTTCGTGACTGGGCCGTGGCAACCCGTCTCGTCCCGCGACTGCGCATAGCGTCGACATAAATGGGCGAAGTCTCGAAGGAGCACCCATTTGATCGGAGCGCGGGAGGTGTCTTGCGCCAAGGGTCCTTAGCGGTGGGGTCGAGTCTTAACAAGCTGAAACGTCAGAGCGACTCGCGAATTAAAGGATGGATCAAGATTGTCAAGGTTGTTGACTGAGCCCTTTTTCCCTCGCCCGTCTTGCTGCAGAGAAGTTTGCTCCGCTCACTTGCCCTGGAGCAGAAGTTTGAACGGAGCCAGAGTCGTTACCGGCATCAGCTCGTACGTCATTAGCTTCGCTGCCACTAGTGGCAGCGTATCCAATTCTGCCTTTGCCTCCTCGACCGATTCGACACTCATGAGAAATATCGGCCCGGCTTTCTCTCGAAACCAGAACTGCTCGATCTTTCCGTCGAGGTAGTGCTTCAGCGTAGCGGGCACCTCTTTTGGCAAAAGTTGCTGTATCTGCTCAATCGTGACGCCCTGAGGAATCGATGCAATAGCGAAAACTTTCATTGAATTTCCTTGTCTTTTATTTCTCGCGGTCGTTCCGATTTACCTAGCCCCACGATTGGGCGGCAGCAAACAGATAAGACGAACCTGAAGCAGATCATCAATATCGTCCGCATCTTGAGCCGCAAGGACATCACGACTCTTCACGAGCAACTGGAACTCGGCATTTATGTTCTCTCGAACACATTTCTCATTCATGCCACATCGGGGGGTCCGGCAGAGGGGTCGCGTCTAAAATATTCAACACAATGAAAAATGATGTGTTGAACATTTAGATGCGCCCCCTTTTGGCGCGCCTTAGGGCTGGTTCGAGGTAGATTTAGAATGATTTCCTCTCCCTGCTGGGGTTTTGTGTTCAGAAAGCCAAAATGAGCATTGTCGGCCAGACCTATTACGAAAAAGGCGAGCCCGTTGTGATCCGAGCGCAGTGGAAACTGACCGCGATTGTCAACGGTCGCAAAGCAGGTGGGCCTCGAAACGTGCTTATCGAGCGAAAGGACGGTAGCCAGGTTGTCAGACCGTTCCGGGGATTGAGGAAATGCAAACCCAGTCGCACAGTCGCAAAAGGGGTCACAAACAGTCGCAAACAAACAGTCGCAAAAAGGGGTCAGTCAACAAATCTTGACAAATCGTATCATCGGACGAACTGAGGGGGTAATGCCGAGACAGGTTAGAGTTGAGTATCCTGGAGCCTTTTATCATGTGATGGTAGTGGTTACTCATCAGCACCCAGGCATGGATCCGCCATCCGGTCTTCGCGCAGACCTAGCCCAAACTTCGCAGGATCTGCTCATTGGCTGGTGGAAACGCCGCAACCCAATTTGGTCGCTGGGATGCGCTGGGTACAAAACGCCTACACCCGGCGGCTAAATCATCGGCATAAGCTCTGGGGTCATGTCTTTGGCGGCCGCTATAAAGCGGTTCTGGTCGAGAACGACCTGGATTCAGACTACTTTGGAAACCTTTGGGATTATATCCATCTCAACCCAGTTCGAGCCAGGTTGGTCGATCCGAAGGAAGGGGTAGGTTTATTGGACTATCCCTGGAGCAGCCTTACCCAGGTGTATTCCGCCGGGCCCAAGCGCCGGCCAGCATGGTGCGCGACTGAGCGCTCTTTTGCCGCCTTCGGCCTCAAAGACACCATCAGTGGGCGAAAAGCATTAGTTGAGCGTTTGGAGCAACGCGCCATCGCTGAGGAGGCAGAAAAGTGTGGTTTGATAGTGCGAGATGGTCAGTCGCTGAATAGTACGCTGCGTCGCGGCTGGTATTGGGGCGGTGAAGCGTTTAGGCAAAAGCTGTTGGATTTGGCGGCAGAACCATTGAGCAGGCTACATAATCGCAACCGGCGTACCACTCGTCAATGGCGCGATCACGCCCAAGTTAGCGCCAGCGACTTAATTCGGCAGGGACTCGAGGCGCTTGAGCTGAGCGAGGACCAACTTAAAGCCAGTAAAGGCAGCGAAACCCGGAAGGTGAGTCTCGCATGGGCGATAGCCCGTTCGACCACGATGAGTCAAAGCTGGATTGCCGATCGCCTTAACATGCGCAGTGCGACAAATGTCAGTCAACAGGTGCGGCGATTCGAAAGAGAGCTGAAAGGTCAGAGCGACTCGCGAATTAAAGGATGGGTCAAGTTTGTCAAGAATTGTTGACTGACCCCTTTTTCCTCTCTCTCATCTTGATACAAGACAGTATCTTGCCCCAGGCGCTGTAATAGCGTCGCTACCGAAGACGATCAATCTCAGGGGTCAAATGCCGGATGTTTACGATCAACAAAATGTCGGCAGTTGCACGTCAAACGCGCTTGCGGGCATGGTTCAATTTGTTCGCAAAAAGCACAACCAACCCCCTGATTTCAAGCCGTCACGGCTTTTTCTTTACTTTAATGGTCGGACCATCGCTGGAGACAGTGCGCGGATCGACAGTGGACTACAGCCCGTAGATGCTATGCAGGCGCTAAAGAAATTCGGGGTTTGCGCGGAAACCGAGTGGCCATACGACGGCCGGGCAGCGGATCCCGACACACATTTGTTCCCTGCAAATGATCCAGCGGCGACCAAACCCGGCACCAACATTTATACAGACGCCTATCCACATCGTTCTATTTACGCACTCAGTCTAAATCAAGATATTAATCAGCTAAAGGGATGCCTGGCAGAGGGTTATCCGTTCATGTTCGGTTTTGTGATTTACCGAAGCTTTTGGGGTCCAGATCCCAAAGCCGAACCTCTCGTGCGAATACCTATACCGCAGCCCCCACATGATGCTATCGAGGGGGGACATACCGTTTTGGCTGTCGGATATAACGATGACGATGGGTATTTTTACTGTCGCAATTCCTGGGGAACGTCCCATCAGGAACAGGGCTACTTCTATATGCCGTATCAGTACTTGACCAACTCTAACCTCTGCTCAGATTTCTGGACTCTCAGGACTGAGTTTTCGTTCGAATGAATGTTCACGCAAGACGAGAGTCGTCACACGATGCGCGCGATCGCGAAAGTTTGGTGGCTTACCCCTTTTAAAATTTACAAAACCTCGCTTTTCCACACTAGCGAAAAATTCGAGGCCTCTATCTCACTCTAGCTGTCAATTCTGTCGTCAGCGCGTCCACGCCTTTAAATCGCGGGCCGGCATGTTTGCCGGTCGCTCGGTCGATTCGCCCTTTACTAGCAGTTTGGTAGTCTCAGCTTTTGCCGCAAAACTCGTCAATCCTTTGCTGATCGGACCCAAGATGCGCGTTGCGGAACTGGCAGATGCTGACGTCAGACGCGTCAGCGTGGGCCGCTTTTGATCGAGTCGTTCATTTGCTGGTCGATGAGGGAACGTTACCCAAACGGGATATCGTGCGGACGAAGAGGTCCGGGGACTGAAGACTGTGGCCGGCCGGAATCGGTACAATCGCCGTTTTTGCGGTTCTGATTTATCAGCGAATGAGCCTCTCGATGTGCACCTAGACCAAGATCCGTTGCCGGTGACGATTGAGCGTTAAAGATCACAGGAGCAACCAGGCCAAAATGTCCGGACGAAAAGCTGCGCGCCAACCTTCTTTAACCAAATTAAAGACCAGGAGCCGCCCCTGGGAGTGGCATATACAGGAAACGTTCAAGGGTCTGATTGCCCTCTCGATTGAGGCGCTCAAGGCGCTGTTGCTTATCAATGGCGGCGCTGCTGTGGCAATCCTTGCTTATCTTGGCAGCTTAGCCTCCCACAGCCCGAGCGTGCATCTGCCCAGCGTGAAATCGGCGCTGATGTGCTTTGCTGGAGGGGTTCTTGCAGCTGCGGTCGCGTTCATCGTCGCATATTTTACGCAGCTACGACTTTATAATGAAGAGCGAGCGCGGCACAGAAAACAACGGTTTCTTACGCTGCATCCCATTTGGCTTGCGATAGGCACTTTGTGGTGATCGTGGCCGCATCTGCTTTTGCCGCCGGATGCTGGAATGCATCAGCGGCCTTTCAGTGAAATCCGACTCTTGAAGGGTTTTTGTGCTACTCTGTTCCATTATCCGCTCTATCCTCCGGCATAACCCGAAGGTCATTGAGTTTGTCCAATCGTTCGCGCAACAGGTCCGGGTTGAGGCCGCCTCAAGCGGTGGTGACTGTTTGTGTGTCGGCTTGGCCTTCGGTCGGCGGCTCCTCCGATGCTGGAGTGACCTTAGGTTGGTCTGGGTCAACGGGAACATTTTCAAGCAATTCTCGTAAATTCGGCAAGCCGGAGCCCTGCACTTCATCAACAAGGCCTAACCAATAGGCTTCCTCGGCGCTGAGCGAAAAGTCATCGCTCTGGAGAATTCGGCAAAGCGACACCATCAAATGAAATTCTTCCCGCGATTTATCATCGCTGAGTAGCTCAAACTCACTTCTTATGGAGTCTGCTAAAAACAGTTGTCCGTATTGGGAGGTCCGGCAGAGGGGTCGCGTCTAAATATTCAACACAATTAAAAATGATGTGTTGAGTATTTAGGGGCTGTTGCCCAATAGCGCCTAATTAGTATGAGAATTTTGGGTTAGTAATTGGAAGGTTTGGCGAAGGGTTAGCTTGGCAAGAAGGAGGTTGAAATCGGGTGAAGGAGCCGGGTGAGCCAGCGGAGCAACTGAGTAAGGCGATAGGCTAGCGCAGGGTTGGTTTGGGAGAGATGCCTGAGGAGTTTTCTCAGGTTCTGTACCGTAGCAATGAGTAAGTCTTGGATAGCTTGCTTCCAAAGTCCACGCCAACGAGAACGCTTGAGCCCATGACGATTGGCGGCGTCGGCAAAGCTCCTTTCCATGAGATGTTGGCGGCGTTTAAGGTCGGCTTTAGCAGCCTTGGAGTTAGCAATTTTGCGAGCCTTTTCTAACCAGGCTTGATCCCGATGGCGGTGAATGGTGCGTCCGGTGCGGGAACGAGTGCACAAGGCGCGCAGCTTGCACACTAAACAGGTCCCCTTGGCGGTGACATATTCCCAGGTCAAGCGCTTGGGGTGTAAGCGCCTGGCTTTCATGATCTGCTTGGCGGGACAGAGATAGGTATTAGTCTGTGCATCGTATCTAAAATGCTCGTCGGAATAAATGCCCTCGCTTCGTCCCTTACCTCGGATCGACTCCCCCAGCAGCTTCACATGGGCTTTAATCCCCGCTTTTTGACAGCTAATCAGGTTGCTGACGCTGCCGTAACGCGCATCAGCAATCACAGTTCGCACTGCTTGATCGGTAGTATCTTCATGAGCTTCAATGAGCCTCAACAGTTGCGAGGCTTCGTCGACCGCACCGGTGGTGGTCTCTACGGCGGTGATGATCTCATGGGCATCGTCGACTACTCGATGAGTCTTATAGCGTAAGCGGCTCTTTAGGCCGGCGTGTCGAACTAGAGTCGCATCCGGGTCGGTCGTACTGCGGAACTGGCGATTGGTTTTGGAGTATTGGCCAATGGCAGAACCGCCGCTGCCGCTGTCCCCTGATGGCGGATCTTGGTCTTGGTCGTGTTCATCGAGCTTTTGCACTTGCTCTTTGGCAGTTTGCTCGATGGCATTGAGCGTCTCCGCAGACAGGGGCTTAACTGAACCCAGATTGGCATCGGCCTCCACTAGGCTCGCATCCACGTGGATCTTACGGCCTTCTACCAGACCAGCCTCCACGCACTGCTGCACTACCCGGCTAAATAGCGAGACAAACACTTCTTTACCCCAGCGCTTGCGCGCCTTGCTCAACACACTGTGGTCGGGAATCTGATCGTCTAGCCCATAGCCAAGAAACCAAAGGTAATCCAGCCGTTCAGGGATGATGCGCATCAGCTCCCGCTCGCTCTTGATATCATCCAAGAATAACAACAACATCATCCGGACAATCACTTCGGGCGGAACCGACTTGTTGCCTCTTCGCCCATAAGTGTGCGCTACCTCCTTACGCACAAAACTCAAATCTAACGCCGCCCTGATCCGCCGCAGTGGATGATCGTCCCGCACCCGCTTATCTAAATTGACCCGATAGCTCCAGATCGGAACCTGCGAGTCTTCTTCGTCCATCATGGGAACAATACACTATCAAATCTGTAACCAGCAAAGCAATACTATAATGGTTATTAATTGGGCAACACGCCCTATAGATGCGACCCCTTTTGTGCGACCGCTTTTGGACCCCTTTTGGCGCCGGCCCATTTAGACCCCTTGGGCGGGGGTGTTTAGGGCTGGGTCGAAGTTGATTTAGCGCTCGGCTTTCTCCCTGCCGGGCCAAAGCTATCCTGACGGGTTGATTTTCCACGCCGGGTATTGCTTTGTAAGGTTGTGTTAAGCTCCCCCGAAGGGTCCGGCCGCACAGGCATCGAACCGCTAGAGTTTGTCTGGACCTGCTCGAAGCAGCTCGTTGACGATTGCCAAAAAACGCATTTTACCGGTGATCGACTTGTAATCACCGAAAAATGTTTTCGGCGAATCATGCTGATGACGCTGAGCTTTCTTCGGCTAAATCCTTTAAGTTCATTTTTCATAAAAGATGGTCACTGGGATTTGCCCTCTTGTGCCGCGATTGCCCGGTGCATTATCGAAACTTATTTGCGGATGTTTTACTTCGGAGTTGAGCAACTAAACGAAGCTGAAAGCTCGTTTCGCGTTCGCCTGATGACATACCATGCAGCCTTTCAGGGACTAGAGATTCACACTGATTCACGGATGCCGGAAGGACTGCTTGGAGAGCAACAGCGCCTGGTTAGTGTCACTCGCTCCTCTTTAGAGAGCGATGCCTACTTTCAAGGCCTACCTGCGGACTGGAGGAAGAATCTCATAGAAAACCCGAGCCGAATTGATTTGCCCAGAGCGAGTGAGCAAGCAGGCATCAGCCCCGGTTTTCACCATTCAAGCTACGAGTTCTGCTCAAGCTTTATTCACGGCTCACTTTTCGCAATGTACTTGACCGAGCAGGTAAATCTAAAGACTGGCTCCGGGGAAGAACACTTTCGATACCTTGCCGATATTGCCCTCGCGTATGTTGCGATGGGTGTTCGCGATTTCACAAAAGCGTTCCCAGAGATCGCAATCGAAAATCCCAGGCTAACTTATCTTTGTGAAGTCTGGACACACCTGGTGAAATGGGAAAAACTTCCTGGCTTCGACCAGGCGAGAGAGATAGCGGACAACCTCGAAAAGCAAAGCAGTCAGGGCTAAGCGGGGGCTGAGGTTATGGGCTGGGCGAGGAGCTTACCTGTTTTACTCTGCGAGTGTCTAATTTTCCATCATAGAAAACCTCAACCTCGCAACTCGCGGATCCTGCGTTCTCGGCAGTGGCAATCAGGCGGAATAGATATGTTCCTCGGTGGTCATTTAAGACCTGCTGGCCTTTGAACAGTTTGTCCACACGAAAATCCCACAGGGCGTCGCGGTCTGAAAACCTCACCAGGTCCACATAAAAGTGAATGTTCTCGTCACGGGGTATGTCTCGAGGGTCGAGCTTGTGTCCTGCCCAAGAAACAATTGCTGAATCGTGAAGCGAATTTGGGAGATCCCCTCCTGGGGTGTACTTCTTTCGGAGGGACGTCAGAAACACCTGCGCGCCCTTGGCTGGTCTGCCTCCCGTATTACTCACCCTTGCGCGAATGTAAACCTCGTTAATTTCTCCGCTATCGGTTTGACGCTTAATCTCGACGTTGTTCGCTTCGGCCACCGGGTCGTAATCGACCCTTAGTCTCGGTCTGGAACGCCAATCGCGCCAGTGTTGATACACTCCTGACAGAAGGCCGCCCAAGATCCCGCCAACAAGCGCGCAAACGGAACCGAATAGTGCTATTTGCCAGGTTTCGGTCATTCCGGTGCATTGATTCACGGAGTCAGTATTCCAGCACCGCCGGAGCCGACCAATACGTCATTCGGCGTATTGACATTTGTTTCCTCCCCTGAAGGGTATCAGACTAGCGGTGGCGGTTGGCTAGGAATGTCAAAGACAAGAACAGCTAACTGAAGCTCCCGATCGGGGTGGTCTTTGTTTGCGATTACGAAACGAAAGACGGATTGTTCAGCCCCTTTTGAGGTTGTGCGCTTGAAGTGGCTATGCGCTTCGACTGTAGGAACAATCTTCTCAAGGACTTCCGTTATTCCCTTGTTCTTGTTGAAAAGCAGGACAGCGGTTTTCGTGTTTCTCCAGGTTGTATAACCAAGGAGTTGGTCGATTGCCCCTGTCAGGCTCGCCGGTCCTTTCCAAATTTTGCACTCCGCAATGAAGATGCACTTGCCATTCTCGGTGACAAATATGTCAGCCTTACCGCCTTTTGAGAATGTCTCGGCGGTCACGGTCCCTCTGTAGCTATCGTTTAGGCTAACCAGCAGGATATTACGGATATCGTTCTCCGAAAGACCGGCGTAGGTCGTCGGACTGCGCTCGATCGCCTCGGACATATTCTGGAGGCTTTCCAAAATCTGGCTGTAGTGCGCATCTACCAGCGCTGGCTCTGGAGCAAAGGGCGTAGCGGTTGTTTGGAGCGGCTTGGGAGGACGTTTTCTAGTCAGGGGAACAGGCGCGAAGGAACTTATGTCCGGTCGTTGACGAATGGGAACTGCAATTTCACGCCGAATATCGCTAAGCCGCTCGAGCTCCAGTCGCCGATCCTCAAGATGAAGCCGGATCAGTCTCGGCAGTTCCGCGTTAAACGCTTCTATATCAATGCGTAGATTTTCGACCCAAGCCGTTAGTTCGAGCACGGCTTCGTCGATTTTTCGCTTTAGGTCTATGCCAGTTTCATTCGCTTCCAGCAAAATGGAAATCCGCAGCTCGCGTGCATGTACGTTTCCCCTCGGGACGGAATAGGAATACCTTGAAGGCCTTATCTCGAACCAGCTTGCATCTCCTGTAAATGGAACGGCAAAGACATAGAAATTAGCCTTTGTCGTCACAATTTGCGGACCTACAGTGATTTTCTTTTTTAGCTCTCCTTCCTCTGCCATTTCGAGTTGGTTCGTGTTCACGCGCAGAGGCGTGAGCTCACGAATCCCCAGGATGTGGTCTACGAGATCTTCAACCGGATGCCCAAAAATGTCGGCTTCGCTCAGCTTGCCAATTGTACTCGCGATCTCTTGTCCTTCGTGTTCGAGCACTATCCGCGATTCGTGCGTAGAAAATAGTTGTTTACCGGGCGAGTATGGCATGGCGGCAATTCAATAGCCTAGTTCATTCAGTCCTTCCCTTAGAAGTGTTGGGAATTAAAAACGTCCACCAAGCGTCCACGCTACACGCTCTGTTAGTGGTTATTATCTCTCGTAACTGCCTCTCTCCGAACAACCTGCCTCGCATGGATTCGAACCATGACAAAGTGATCCAGAGTCACTTGTGCTACCGTTACACCACGAGGCAAAAGGGAGGGAAATTCGCATACCATATCGTGGGCAAATCGCAAGCAAAAGACATGACAGATGACAAATCCCAAATGACGGATTGGGAGAGTCCAGCAACACGGAAAGTGGGGCGGCCGGCGGAGTCTAATCCGAAAACGCTGGGCCGCGGCTCGGCGCGCGTATTGGCCCCCTAAGATCCAGCACCGAAGAATTAATGCCGCTGCGAAACCTTCTCGGCCATTCGGGAGCCTCGCCCCACCAAGTGAGGCATCGCCGATATTTGCTATTTGCTATTCGGGCGTAGCCGCCGCTCAGCTACCAAACGGATTCGTGACATTCGTTCCCGCCGGGGGAGAGAAATCGTAGACCGAGTCAGGGACCGGATCACGTTTTACGTCCGAGTAGTCAATCAACACTCGTTCCCCGCGTGGGCTCTGATAGTCAACTTTCTCCGGGGTCAGATCTGTCTTCATCGTGAGAGTCAGCGATTTCACTAACCGACGAATTGCTGCCGTTTTCGGGGTTAAGGTGACCATGTAAGTGTCTCCGTCTTTGGTGCCCTCAATGCTGTAGTAGTCGGATACCCGCTGAAAATTGAGTCCGGCGGTCAGCGCCTCTAACGATTGCCGGATGATCGGTCGTTTAACGAGATCGTATTGTTCAGCTGTTTTCAGGTTGGGATAATAGATGGTCATTGTCTTGCCATCGATCACCGTCGTACTGGGCGAATTACCAGTGATTTCCCGCCGGATCATGTCCGGAGGCGTAAACCAGATCTTGCCCACGTTGATGACCGGCTCCTTCAAAATGGCGACGTGCCGTTCCTCTCTGAAGTTAGCCTGAAGGGAGGTACGATTCTGGTAAACCGTTTCCAGGCGTTGCACCAGGTTGGTGATCTCGTCCTGGGAGAGAGGAGCTGCGTGCAAAACCGAGGCGAAGAAAACGGTGATTAGCAAAACGACTATGGGGCTTCTCGGCGCGCGAGGACGCGCGCCCTCCCTTCCTAATCTAAGGTGGGCGGGAACAAAGCGTGATTGGTGATTAGTGATTCGTGATTGGTTGTTTTCGGCGATCACAGCGAGGCCGGCCTTCCCGGCGCTGTTCCTTGAGAAAATAGCGATGTTCTTAGTCATTTAGTAAACTCTTCAAACTCAACAAGCTAACCCGCATCCAAATGATTCGGCTAAGCCGAACCATTCGGATGCCGTAGCCTGCATCGCTCAAAAATCCGTAACAGATTTTTGAGCGACGCAGGCTCAAGTCTGCCAGATGGGGACAAAGTTAAACCATTGATCGGGAAATTCCCGGATAATGGTTTCAAAGACGTCAGCCACCCGTTGGGTATTGTTCTCGGTGGTGACAGTACTGTCCATCTCGACCGGCGGATAGGCGTAACAACCATACCGGCCCGGCTGAAGTTGCAGCACGAAAGCGGGAATGACGGTCGCGCCAGTATGTTGCCAGATCCGGGCTGCCGCCGCGGAGAAAAGGGTCGGTTTGCCGAAGAACCTGACGTCAACACCGCTATTGAGATAGGGCCGGTCCACCAGCATCGCGACCAGCTCATTGCGGCGCAGCGCCTGGATAATCTCCACAAAAGCGAATTTATCGGCGCCTACGGTGATGGTTTTGATCCCGAACCGCGACCGATATTTCTGGCGCCAAACATCAAGTTTCGGAGTCGGTTCCCGCATGGTGACCACATTGACCGGGAAGCCTTCCGCGGCCAAGACCATGCCGCCGAGTTCCCAGGCGCCAAGGTGTCCGGTGACTAATAATGTGCCGCGGCCTCGGGCCCGGGCTTGGTCGAGGAATTCGAAGCCACGCCGCGCCACGATTAATTGGTTCATGGCGGGTACACCGCCGGCGGCGGCATCGCAGAAGTCGTGGAGCATCCGTAAGAAGTTTTGGAAACAAGCCAGGCAAAGCTCAGCGGAATCCTGGTTGCTCAATTGCGCCAGATTGGAGAGGAGAGCATCCCGGCGTTCCGGGCAAAACCGGTAGCCCAGTCCGCCGACGCCGGCAGCAAACGACCGGGTCCAAGGACGCGGCAAGTGACGGACAAGCCAGTTGGCGATCTCGAAAGAGAATGGTGAGTACCAGGCGTTCCGCGGTAAGGACACATCGTTTTGGTTACCCGGGAGTGCCGGTACCGGCTCTGGCGCTGTCTGATGCATGCCTTAGTGGGCGAAACTGAAGATCATCGATCCCCGCCGATGAAACACTACTTTCGCCCCAATGAGTTGATCCCCTTTCCGTTCGAAAGTGGCGTTCCAAATCTTGCCGCCCTGAGCTGATGTCTGGTTCGAGTCGAAGTAGGGGACAACCTGTTTGAGTAGCGCCCAACTCTTCAGCACGCTAGGGACGCGGTCCACAGGCGCGACAGGCCCGGTCCAGCCGTTCCGGGCGAGTAAACCGGTTGCAACCAATTGGTCGCCGTGGGCCTGGATCTGAAGCACTTCAGCTCCTCCTTTAGAAAAGATCAGATCGTAATCTCCGCTGGGCTGGGTTCTCAGGATCACATCGCCAACGACAGAAGTGTGGGAGGTTTGATAGACCATTTGGCCGTCATGTTTCCTGGCGTTAGCGAGCCCGGGAAGCTCGTTTACGGTTTGACAGGCGGAGAATAACAGAGCGAGACAAAAAAGAGGAAGGGTCAGATAACGAGACATCTTCTAAATCTTCGGATTCTTGAGCGGTTCCGGATGCCCATTCGACGCGCCTGAGGCTTGCTCAGGGTAGGCCGGCCCTAAGCAAGCCTAAAGCACGTCGATGGGTTTTACATCCGATAGGTGTGCCCCGACAGTAGCAGGCACCCGCAGAGATTCAAACCCTCAGGTACCAAGGCATTAGACGAGTCAGGCACGCTTCTGGTTGCAATCGCAACGCTGTTATCGCCGCGATCGCCGACAACGCCGACAACGCAAAACAGCGCCCAGCGCTAATCGTCCTCGTTCTCGTCGTCGTCCTCGTCCTCGATTTGAAACGGTGCAGCGCCCCGGCAGCTGAACCGCAAACCCCAGGTGATCAGGGGCCCTGTTATAGCGTCGGGGGGATTACACGTCAGGGACGTAACCGCGCGACTGGCGAGGACGAGGACGACGACGAGGACGAGAACGATTGCGCTGGGCTCCGTTTTACGTTGTCGGCGATCCCGGCGCTGACGGCGTTGCCGGCGTCTAGGGGAGCCCGTCTATGACCGTGCCAGCCTCTATTCCATGTCGTTCGAACCAGCCTTGGTTCACCAGAAGAGTGTAGGAAATCGCGTTGGAAAGGCTTGGCACTGGCGTCTCGTCGTAGGGTTGCATCGGCCGGATTTGAACAATTTTGCCGTCGGATTGAACAAACGCGATCGAGAGCGGGATAGAGGCATCTTTCATCCAGAACGTAACCCGCTGGGGCGCAGGAAAGACAAAAAGCATCCCGGCATTTTCAGCGAGCGTTTGCCGGAAACGTAAACCTTTGGCGAGTTGCTGTGGAGTTTCCGCGACTTCGACGTCTAACGGTTCGTTTCCGATTTGGATTTGGGCGGTGCGAAACCCGTACTCGTCGAGTTCAGCGGATGGGGTGGACGGAGCAGCCGGGTTGAATGGGCTTGAGGAGCTGAAAGGCGTGCCGCCGGTGAACGGGGTGACTGATGGATAGGGGGTCGCGCGATGAGTAGTGGACACCGTTGGGGTTGCAGTTGCCAGTGGCGTTTTCGTTCCCGGCGTTCCCGGCGATGACGGCGTTGTCGGCGTTGGCGTAGCCACAGCGGTCTCCGAATCGACCAAATAATAAATGCCGATTCCTAACGCAATGGCTCCCGCAAAACAGAACAATGCAGCTCCGATCAGGATCAATATGACGAGCGCTAACGGAACCTGACATGAGGAAGGCGTTGTCCTTTCCATGGACGTGTTTTACAAGAGACGTGAGCTAAGTCTTTTGCATGGAACCGGTTCCGGCGTACGTTCTGGCAACCTTTTGGAGATTTGCTTATGGATATTTATCTAGCGATTGGATTCGCGCCATTGGTTTTCGGATTATTCGCCCTCAGCCGGCCTCGCGCCCTGCGATATCTCATCGTAATTGCCGGTGTACTGGCTTTAAGCGGTTGCTTGTCGCTCAAGCTTGGTAGCAATGACAAACCACCGCCAATAGCGGGGCAGAGCGCGGGTCCGGTTGATGTTGCCAATAGCATGGCGGAGGCACCGGGGAACTAGGGGGAGGCGAAAGGGCGAAACGGCGTATGGGCGAAAGGGCGAAGGGGCGAAAGGGCGACAAACATCTGGAGGGGAGCCGCTTTGGTGCGTGCCTAAAAATCACGACAAATTTGCTCTGTCATGAGCGCGGCTGAGAAGTGTGCTAAACAAGCGGCTCCCGCGAATAACCCGGCGCTCTGCAATTCTACCGCTCGCGCAGAAACACGAATCAATGACGCGGTGGGTGGGCCATCGCGCTGGGTAATTCCCGGGAGCCGCCTGCTTTCACGTTTTCAGGTCAGGCTCGAGAAATAGCGAATACCGCGAGGCCGTAAGGCACGCACCAAAGCGGCTCCCCTCCAGGGCGCTTCGCGCCTCGATACGCCCATACGCGCATACGCGCATACGCGCATACGCCCTTTCGCCCTTTCGCCCTTTCGCATCTGCTATCTGCTATTTGCTATTTCCCCTCCGCGCCTCGCCCACCAACGCCTTACCAAACGCCCGCACGTCCTCCGCGGTGCCAAATGAATCGAACCTCTCCGCGAGGCGCGGCGTTATCTGCGATACATCGAGTTCACGTACCAATGCCTTAATATTAGGAACTGCCGCGGCAGTAACACTCAGATCGCGTAAACCTGACCCAAGCAAGATCGGCACTGCGTCTACGTCGGATCCGATTTCGCCGCAAACGGACACCGAAATTTTACGGTTCCGCCCCGCTTGAATCGCCGGTTGGCAAATCCGCAAAACTGCCGGATGCAAGGCGTCCGCGTACTGGTTTAAAGCCGGATTACCTCTCTCCGCGCAGAGCACATACTGGGTGAGATCGTTGGTACCGAAACTCAGGAAATCGCATTCGGCAGCGATCTGGCCGGCGAGAATGGCGGCGGATGGAGTTTCAATCATGGCGCCAATTGGGGCAGGCCAAGTGTGAGGCAGTTTTTCCGAGGTCAATTCCTGGTGTAGTTCGCCGAATACTTTTCTGAGCCGAACCAGTTCGGAATGATCTGTAACCATTGGAACCAGGATCCTGATTTGGAAATCGGCCGTTAAACGTAAAACCGCCCGAAGATGCGACCGTAGAAACGGTGGGTTTTGAAACAGGAGCCGAATACCGCGTACCCCAAGAAAAGGGTTGGCTTCATGCGGCACGGTTAAGAAAGGTAATGGTTTGTCACCCCCAATATCTAAGAGTCGCAGGGTCACCAACCGTGTGCCGAACTGGGACAAAGCATCTTGATAGACTGAGAGCTGTTCAGCTTCCGAAGGCAGTTGGTCGAACTTTTGAAAGAGAAACTCAGACCGAAACAATCCGATGGAATCTGCGCCGTACCGCAAAGCTGCCGCGACATCTTCCTTCGAGCCGGCATTGGCGGCGATGTTGATCACGAGACCGTCTCTGGTTTTAGCCTGTTCCCGGCTTTGCGAGAGCGCCACTTCGAAGGCGGTTTTGCTTGCTGCTCGCGCCGCCTCAATGCTGGTGCGTGTCTCAGGGCTGGGATCGATCCAAAGAGTCCCTTTCTCCCCGTCGAACGCGACGCAGGCGGCATGCCGGATCTGATCGGCCGCATTAGCGGCGCCGCCAATTGAGGGAAGACGCAGCGCTCGAGCGAGAATCGCACCGTGCGAGGTCGCTCCACCATGCAGTTGGAGGACTCCTTGGATTCCGGCGGCACCGATGGTATCCGCTAGACTCGGGGTCAACTCATCGCACACCAAAATCGCATCAGAGCTATTGTCCGGTAGAGTCAGTTTTTCTGCGTGTTCTCGCAGTTCATTGATCACTAACGAGCGAATCTCGCGAAAATCGGCTGCTCGCGCTCTCAGGTATTCATCGGATACTGCTTCCTGTTCAGCGGCTAAACCTGTGAGAACAGCGTGCCAGGCCTGAGCCGCGTTCTCATGTTGGTCACGGGTCCGCTGCTGAACTTCGCCGATAATGGTCTGATCCGTGAGAATGAGCCGTTGTGCTTCCAGAATCGCCGACGTTTCTGGATCGAGGGTTGATCGCAGACGTTCGAATCGGTCGGCAAACGCTTTTTCGGCGCGGTTGAGTGCTCCCTGAAGCTTTTCAAACTCAAGTGTAACCCCGGCCTCGTCCGGCACGGGGTAGGAAGGAATCGGTGGCTCAAGCTGATCGAGAAAAATCGGGTGACCGATAGCGATCCCGGCCGAAACCGGGAACGGTCGATCGGTGGCCGGGGCAGCAGGCCGAGGAGCTTTCGCGACCGGCGCCGCACTTTCTCCGAAGTTGTTTTGAGCGAGGTCTTTGATGGCGGCGAGAGCAGCTTCGTCGTCGGACCCGGAAACCTTAAACCGGACCTGATCACCTTGACGCACTTGGAGGCGGGCGAGGTCAACCAAACTCTTTGCTGCGATCGGTCCCCGTTTACCCGACAAATTTTCGATCTGTACCGTCGCTTTGAAAGGGACCCAGCGCTCTTATTAAATTTGCCGCCGGGCGGAGATGCAGACCGTGTTCGTTCTGAACGGTTACCTCGAGCTCTTTTCCTTCGGTAGCAGTAGGGATGAGTTCCTGCTCATCCGAGCGTGCGGGCTGCGCCGGCGTGATGTCATCTAGTTGATCTTGTTTTGGAACCAGTCCTTGTTGCGCGGCGGCAGTGACTTCGGTTAGTGCCGAGCCAATCTGTATCTGAACCGCCGCCGCAATACTGCCCTCAACTAATGGCCCAGAACAGAGGACCAGCGGATCTGTCATCTCAAAGCTGACTAACTCTTTTGCCGTCTCCGCACTCAGGATCGCGCTGCCCATGTCCATCAACACCAGGACACCCTCAGGGGAACGAACCTTGAGGATCGCTTCCTGAATGTCCAGCGCGTCAGTGCCGAGTTCCAATCGGTCATCGCCGACGCCTCCTGCCGCGACGAGCGGAATATCGGGTCCAATTGTCCGCTTAATTAAATCGACTGTCGCTTCAGCCAGGCGACGACTATGTGAGACTAAGACAAGACCGACCATCTTTGAGTGAGAAGTGAGAGGTGATTAGTGATTGGTGATTGGTCGTTCTCGGCGATGACGGCGTTGACGGCGTATGCATCTGCTATTTGCTATTTGCTATTCCGATCGTTTCGGCTGCGGACTGTAACAGGAAGAAAGTCGAGGTCGCTCCAGGGTCCTGATGATTGGCGCTACGTTCCCCGAGATAGCTTGCTCGGCCGCGTCGCGCCAGCAACGGGATGGTCGACTGAAGTCCGGCTTCTGCGGCTGCGACCGCCTGCGCGAGCGCTTGGTCTAACGGTTCGTTTGCTCCGATGGCACGTCTACACGCTTTTACAGCGGGATGAAGCGCATCAACCATCGTTTTATCGCCGATGGCGGCTTTACCCCGCAACACGATCCCGGCTAGTCCCTTTTCTAAGAGTAACAAAAATTCCTGTGGTGTAAGCTCCGTCTTTCCGGTGGTCACAGTGCTCGCTTGTAAGAAGAAGGTGCCATACAGCGCACCAGCAGCACCTCCCACGGTCGAGATAAGCGTCATGGCAACGATCCTTAAGAGCGCGCCAATATCTTTTCCTTCCAGCTCGGATTTCTTAGCCAGAACGGCTTGAAACCCGCGATGCATGTTAGCTCCGTGATCCGCATCGCCGATATCTGAATCGAGCTTGGTTAGGAATTCTTTCTGTTCAGCAATCCGAAGCGAATAACGTTCTATCCAAGCGATGATTTGGTCTGCAGTGATCTTCGTCATGAAGCGTTGGTAGGGCGAGGCTCCAAAGCGTATCCCGTTCCTTGGCGCGAAGGCTGTTGAGGGTTAGCACGTACTAAAGCGGTATTCAACATGGCCGAGCCGTTGGCCCGGCGTGTGATTGCAATGTTGGTTTTAGCCAGATCGTTTTCATCGAAACCATCAAGGGCGGGCCGAAGCCCGCCCTGACAACATCCCTGACTCGTGGTCGCGAAGCGATTCATACGAGCGCATTACTCCAACGCTCCGGTACTCCATCACTCCGCGCGCCAGGATTCGAGGACGAGGACGACGACGAGAACGAGAACGAAGCCCCCGTACGCGCCACGTGTCTCACACTCCCCAACGCAACGCCGGGGTGTGCACCGGTGCGTCCCAAAGCTTGGTCAATTGATCATCCAGCTTCAGTAACGTGATCGATGCGCCGGCCATATCTAGGCTCGTGATGTACGGGCCGACGAAGCTGCGGCTAATCTTGATTCCGTGTTTGGTCAGAATTTCGTGTGCTTTTCTGTAGACGATGAACAGCTCGACCAACGGTGTGCCGCCCATGCTATTAACGAAGAGCAGTACATTGTCGCCGTTTTGGAAGGGGAGATCCTCCAGAACTGGATTGAGCAACATCTCAGTGATCTCGTCGGCCGATTTTAGCTTCAGGCGTTGCCGGCCAGGTTCACCATGGATACCGATACCGATCTCCATCTCGTCCTCGGGCAGGTCGAATGACGGTTTGCCCACATGCGGCACTACACAAGATGTCAGCGCCATCCCCATGCTTCGGCCGTGCGCGTTAACCTTGTGACAAAGAGCGGCCGCCTCTTTCAAGGTGCAGCCTTGCTCAGCGGCAGCCCCTACGATTTTCTCCGCTAATACGGTGGTGCCGACTCCACGTCTGCCCGCGGTATAAAGGCTATCTTTGACCGCGACGTCGTCGTCGATGACGACGGCTTCGACCTCAACGCCTTCCCCTCGGGCCAGGTCAGCCGCCATCTCGAAGTTCATTACGTCACCGGTGTAGTTCTTGACGATATGCAGCACGCCTTTGCCGCCGTTCACCGCCTTGGTAGCCTCATGCATCTGGTCCGGAGTAGGACTCGTAAAGACCGCTCCGGGACAAGCGGCGTCCAGCATTCCTTTGCCAACGAAACCTCCATGCATCGGTTCATGGCCGCTGCCACCGCCGGATACAATGCCGACCTTGCCTTGGATCGGGGCATCCGCTCTAACGATGTAATTCGGGTTGAAATGGACCTTGATCAGATCGGGATATGCGGCGCCGAGGCCGGAGATAGACTCGAGAACGACGTTCTCGGGGGAATTAATGAGCTTTTTCATAGGTTAGGGGGTGGGGGACGCAGAAGGTAAAGCGCGGAGCCGGGGACGCAGCTCCAAACTAAACCAGCCAACCGGTATAGTAGGCGGCCCCGCTCGGATGTCAATGGCGGTTCACGGCACCGATTTGCCGTTTCGCGTCTCCACCATCCAGGACTTTGTTCTCGTCCTCGAAACCGGGTTCGGCTGATGCGACGTGCGATCGTCCAGCGCCTGGAGGGGAGCCGCTTTGGCGTGTATTAGTTGACCTCGCGATATTTGTTCTAGCGCTCCCTTGGCCAAAGAATATCGCAACGGGCGGCTCCCGCGAATAACCCAGCGGTTCGCAGTTCTACAGGCCGCGTTTAAACGAATCGAAAGTCACAGGTAAATGCATCACGGTGGGTTATTCCCGGGAGCCGCTTGTTTTCACACGCCCTGGCTGGACTAGCACTGCGACGAAATGTGCTAGGGCGACGAGATGCGCACCAAAGCGGCTCCCCTCCGGGCGCTGGGCGATGGCACGCCGCATCGACCCGCGAACCTTTCGATGACGACGACGAGGACGGCTCGCCGCGCCGCAGGCTTGGCGGAGGCGGAAGAACGCCAAGCGCCAAACGCCAAACGCCAAACGCCAACGCCAAACGCCCACTACCCCAGCTTCTCGACCATCTGAAGCATGCGTTCGGTGACTTTGCGAATCTGGCTCGGTGTCAGGAACGACAGATGGAGCAGCTCCAGCAGCAACAAGCCTTGAGCGGCCAGGAACAAGATCGCCGTATCCTCCATACTCAAGGACAGATCCGAGCACAGCGCCTGGAAATCGTCTTTGAATGACTCCCTCATCGGATCGACCAGCTTCGGATTGTTAGCGATGGCGGCGATCACGGCCGCTAGAACCGGTTGCTGACCTTCGAGATGCCGTAGCGTGCCGATGATATGAGCCTTCATAACAGCGTTCCGCTCACAAGAGAGCGAGTCCGCCACTTTTTCTCGTTCCTCGCCCAACTGCCGAAGGGCACGCCGGATCATTTCCTGCAAGAGCGCCTCTTTGGAACGAAAATGGTAAAAAAGCCCCCCCTTACTCACATTGGCCTCCGAAGCGGCGCTCTCAAGTGTCAGGGACGCCGGCCCGTGACGGGCAACGATTTGTTCAGCGGCATGAAGAATGGCTTCCCGAGAATCTTTCCGCCGGCGCCGAGGCGCTGTGGGAGCGGCTGTAGAGGGTTGACCCATAAAAGCAGAATAAAAAAAACCGGCTGGCAGGTACAGTAAAGAAAATTCCGGGTAGGGCGAAAAACTCGGCGCGCCCTTTGGGTGACTAGCTGTTAAGACTTTCCCGCGCCGGTTTTGAGCTGCGCCGTGCGGGTGGCCACGCTGTGCGTTTTCGATAGGACCGGCTGTTACGGCGAGGGGCATTGAGACATCTTGGGCAACCAACCACCGCACGGAGCGGCTCAAAACCGGCGCGGAGTAATCTCTCAGAGTTGCCATGTCATCGGCGCGCCGAGTTTTTCGCCCTACCGCCTGAACTCCTTGTCTTCTTGTACTCCTCGAACTCCTTGTTTACTATTTAGTACAGGCAGCGCCCCCCTTAATCGCTCCCCTGCCTGTATAGACAGATGCAAAGGACAAAAGTGCCGCGAGCGGTACGCCCGGTTCCAAACCGTTGGATGCCCGAGCTGTGGGCAAGCCTGAAGCCGTTCGGGTTAGGCGAACAACATGCAAACAACTTTTGGGAAGTGTTCAGGGCCATCTGGGAGAATCGAGATCAGCTTCCCTATGCGTATCGAGTGTTGAACGATGGGGTGTGCGATGGATGCTCGCTTGGGACCAGCGGGATGACCGATTGGACCATGAACAGCATCCATCTGTGCAGCATCCGGCTCCGATTACTGCGGCTTAATACGATGCCGCCGCTGGACGACAAGATTTTGTCAGATGTCGCCCAGCTACGATCAATGCGATCGCGTGATCTTCGGGCGCTGGGCCGCTTGCCGCATCCCTTGATCCGGCGGCGTGGAGAGCCAGGTTTCCAGCGAATTTCGTGGGATCAGGCTTTGAATGAGATCGCCGGAAAAATCAAAGCCGTCCGTCCGGAACGCCTCTACTTTTATATGACCAGCCGGGGCGTTCCCAACGAGACTTACTATGCTGCCCAAAAAGCGGTCAGAGCGCTCGGAACGAACAATATCGATAACGCGGCTCGGATCTGCCATTCCCCAAGCACCTTTGCGTTGAAAGCCGCGGTCGGGGCGGCGGCAACCACTTGTTCTTATACCGACTTGATCGGGACCGACCTGGTGGTGTTTTTCGGCAGCAATGTCGCCAACAATCAGCCGATCATAATGAAGTATCTTTATTATGCTCGGAAAGCCGGGACCAAGGTGGCGGTCGTTAATCCTTACCACGAGCCGGCCATGGAGCGGTACTGGGTTCCTTCGGAAGTAGAAAGCGCTCTGTTTGGCACCAAGATTGCCGAACAATTCTTTCAGGTGCGCGCCAGCGGCGATCTGGCGTTTCTGAACGGCACCCTGAAACAGGTGATCGCTGAAGGATGGATGGATGAGAACTTCATCCGTGATCACACGGTCGGATTCGACGAAGTGAAGAAAAACCTGGAGGCAGCTTCTTGGGAAGAGTTGGAAGCGGCCAGTGGGGTCAGCCGTGATCGGATGAAGGATTTTGCGCGCATGGTGGCCGACGCGAAGCGAGCCGTCTTTATTTGGGGCATGGGGATCACGCAGCACCTCGCGGGCGAAAATAATGTGCACGCGATTATCAACCTGGCTCTGGCCAAGGGATTTGTCGGTCGGGAAGGATGCGGTTTGATGCCGGTCCGAGGTCATTCCGGGGTCCAAGGCGGCGCGGAGATGGGAGCTTATGCCACTTCGTTTCCTGGCGGTTTGGCGATTAACAAAGACAATGCAGCGAAGTTTGCTGCGCTCTGGGGATTCCCGGTTCCCGACCAGGTGGGCATGACGACAGCGGATATGTTGGACGCGGCGAAACGGGGGGAACTCGATTTGCTTTGGTCGATGGGCGGCGACTTCCGCGAGGTGATGCCGGATCCGGAGTCGATCGAACGGGCGCTGGAGCGTATCCCATTACGGGTTCACCAGGATATCGTTCTCTCGTCTCAAATGCTGCTGGAACCCGCGGAGACGGTCATACTACTCCCGGCGACAACTCGATACGAAATCCCCGGTGGAGTAACGGAAACCAGCACCGAACGCCGGGTCATCTTTAGCCCGGAAATCCCCGGTCCTCGCATCGACGAAGCGCGTTCGGAATGGGAGGTCTTTTTAGAGATAGCCCGGTTAGCCAGGCCCGAGTTAGCGGGCCAACTCAACTTTCCCAATACCGAAGCGATGCGCGCAGAAATCGCGGCCGCCATCCCGGCTTACAATGGAATTCAAAATCTAAAGAAAAAGGGTGACAATTTTCAATGTGGCGGACCAGCGCTCTGCGCGAACTGGAACTTTGCTACGCCCGACGGGAAAGCGCATTTCAAAGCGGTGACTCCGCCGCTGATCGAGATGCCAGCGGGTGCGTTTCGAGTGGTTACCCGGCGGGGTAAACAGTTCAACAGCATGGTCCACGAGGACATCGACGCCAGCACCACCGCGACGCGAGATACGATCATGATGAATCCGGACGATGCCAGAAAGTTGCATCTCAAAACTGGTGATCGGGCTTGTCTGCGCAACGATTTCGGAGTCTACGCTGGAGAAGTGTTGGTTGCGGATCTTGCCGCTGGAACGATCGAAGTTCATTGGCCTGAGGGCAACGTGCTCGTCAACCCGCAAGCGCGTTCGCCGTTAGCGAAGATCCCTGCCTACAAAGAGTTTTGGGCTGCGGTAGAACCGGCTGACAACGCCGCCAAATCGGAGCCTGTATTGAATCTCCTAAGATTCTTATGACCCAAGACACAACAAATCAGGGACTGCCCAACCGGTGGCTGCTGGCGGGCGGGGGTGTACTCATGCAGCTTGCTTTAGGCGCGGTGTATGCCTGGAGCGTGTTTCGGATTCCGTTAAGCAAGACATTCGGCTGGTCAATCGCGGATGTGACCTGGGCGTTTTCATTGGCAATTCTAGCGTTGGGATTTGCGGCGTTCGTCGGCGGCCTTTGGATGCGAAAAGTCGGCCCGAGAGTCGTTGGGATGACTGCTGCGATCTGCTACGGCTTAGGCGTCGGATTATCGAGTCTGGCGGGCGGCAACATCTGGATTCTGTGGCTTTCCTACGGGATCCTTGGAGGAATAGGCCTCGGACTGGGGTACATCGTTCCCTTAGCGACGTTGGTAAGGTGGTTTCCTGACCGGCGCGGCTTTATTACCGGCTTGGCGGTTGCCGGGTTTGGTGGGGGAGCATTGATCACCGCGCCGGTGGCTCAGCAACTGATTGTGAGCTTCGGCCCGCTTACTACGCTGGCGATTCTGGGTGTGGCCTATTTCATCATGGTTCTAATCGGATCCTCGATTATGCGGAACCCACCGGAAGGATGGCGGCCGGCTGGCTGGCAGCCCTCCGCGAAACAGCAGGAACAACTGGCAGCGCGCGATTACACGTTGAAAGAAGCCCTCTCCACCTGGCAATGGTACGTCCTGTGGGCGATGCTTTTCTTGAACGTTACCGCAGGTATTAGCATTATCTCGCAGGCCTCCCCGATGGCCCAGGAAATCAGCGGAGTGAATGCTGGTATAGCCGCGGGGATGGTCGGACTTATCTCAATCGCCAACGGGCTTGGCCGGCTGCTCTGGGCATGGTTCTCGGACGCAATCGGGCGGCGGAACGTCTTCCTAATCATGTTCCTGCTCCAAGCGGTGCTGTTCTTTATTTTGCCATCGCAACATGAGTTCACCGTGCTGGCTACGATTTGCTTCATTGTGATTAGCTGTTACGGCGGCGGTTTCGGCACCATGCCCGCATTCGCGGCAGATTTCTTTGGTCCCAAATGGGTCGGCTCGATCTACGGCCTGATGTTAACTGCCTGGGGTTTTGCCGGCGTATTCGGTCCGCTGCTCATCGCGAATATCCGTCAAACAACCGGTAAATATGATCAGGCACTGCTGGTTATGGCCGTGATCATGCTGGTTTCCGCCGTGCTTCCCCTGATTATCCGTGCCCATCGCGCGGAGCGGCAACCGGTGGGAGCAAGGGCGAGCGGATAGTCGGAGAGGTGAGGCGAACTCGCCTTAGGCTCGTTCGAATGACAGATCACAAATGACAAATGACAAATGACAGATGACAGATCGGATCAGCTTTTCCGAGCTGCAGACGGACATTTGTCATTTGTCATCTGCCATTTGTCATTCGAACGAGCCTAAGGCGAGTTCGCCTCCGGGAATATTTCGGGCATTCCCTAGTCTTTCACCGTTGAGAGGGCTATTGTCCTCTGAAACCATAGGCAGGCGGGAAGGCAGTCACAAAAATGGCGGCCTAACCGTCGAATTGTCGTTTTTACCCAAACAATCTTGGTCAGGTCTACCTCCAGAACGGCTGCCGAAGGGATCCTTCATGGTCGTTTTCTAATCGATCTGATCAGGTCCTTCGCTGAAATGAAAATGTGTGACCAACTCGGGCGACCGGAGAGCGGCGCCGTCAGTTGCAGTAAATTAGGTGGTGTGGCAACCGCCGTAGCGTCAGGCGATCAAATATCGATCAGAAATCTGAAGCGGCTAGCGGGAGCTGGCTTCATGTTGGCTGCCATTGGGCTGATGTCCGCCCAGGCCGCGCTGGCCGGTACCCCACTTATCCCGGTCCAAACCAGCTGTGTCCCGAAAAATGGTGACCTGAACCCGTATGGTGTCGCGTTTGTCCCGGCGGGATTTCCTAAGACCTTTAAGACCGCGCCGGGTGATATTCTGGTGTCGAACTTCAACGCCAAATCGAATGTGCAAGGAACCGGCTCCACCATCGTCAGCATCACGCCCACCGGCACAGAAACCACCTTCTTTCGGGGGACTCACGGGGTTGGGACTGACGACCGCCTTAGGCGTCCTAAAAATGGGCTTTGTGATTGTGGGGAGCCTACCCAACGTCAACGGCACGATCGGGCAAGGGGCGCTTATCGTCCTGAACAAGCAGGGTTTGGAGATCGCGCGGGTGATTGACTCGAATTTGGTCGACGGTCCGTGGGATTTGGCGGTTGTCGATCTTGGTGAATCGGCCCTGGTATTTGTTTCATGTGTGCTGAACGGGACAGTTACCCGGATCAACCTTGCGGTTACGGACACCACCGTGACTGTCACCAGCAAGACACAGATAGCCACGGGATACGCGTTTTCTTTTAACCAGGCCGCGTTGGTGGTTGGACCAACTGGTTTAGCCTACGACGGAAACAATGGTAACCTCTATGTTGCTTCTACCGGTGATAATGAGGTCTTTGCTATTCCGAACGCAGCCTATACCACCTCGTCAGTTGACAAGGGAACCTTGGTCTATAGCGATAGCACCCATCTTCACGGACCACTCGGCCTGTTGCTGGCTCCGAATGGAGATCTGATCAGCAGCCAGGGTGATGCCATCAACCCGGATCCGGCGCATCAGAGCGAGATAGTGGAGTTCACCACGACGGGCACGTTCGTTAGCGAGTTCGCCGTGGACTCAACGGCCGGTGCGGCGTTTGGGATCGCGGTCAACCCGTCAAGTACCGGAGGCGTGAATTTCGCTGCCGTCAACGATACTCTGAATACGCTGATCGTATTCGACTTCAGCAGCCCATAGGAGCCGCCAAAAAAGAGGTCCAATGATTCCCTCTACCGCCCAGAAATGCACCGCATTTCTGGGCGGCTTTGTTACACAGATTTTGACAGATCAGAACCAAACCTGCAATCCGGCCTGCACCGCATTGTTGTTAATCAATCTTGATTGTAACTGTGTTCTAATGTGTGCGTCTTGAATTTCGGATTCTGCCTTCAACTCATCCTCGATCGATTCGAGTTATTTCATCGACAGGTGTGTGAATCCGGGAATAAAGTTTTGATCTCGTAATCTTCTGTATAAATGGGCAACGCCTCCCGATTCGAAGAGCTATTCTTGCCTCATCTGGATGCTGCTTATAATCTGGCCCGGTGGCTCGTGAGCGGTGATCAAGACGCTCAAGACATCGTCCAGGAAGCGTACGTACGGGCGTTCAAAGGATTTGCCGGATTCCGAGGAGATAACGCGCGAGCATGGTTACTGACGATTGTCAGGAACACGGCCTACACCTGGATCAAACGGCATGCAACAGACGAGAAGCTGATCCCATTTGATGAAGAATCTCACGTGGTTCCGTTCGAACCAGCGCCCTCAGAGCTATCCCGGGAAAAACAGCGTGAGCTGCTGGAGCAAGCGCTGAACCGGCTTCCAACTGAGTTTCGCGAAGTACTCGTCCTATTCGAATTCGAAGGATGGAGTTACAAAGCGATGGCGGATGAGTTGCAGGTGCCGCTCGGCACCGTGATGTCGCGTCTGAGTCGGGCGCGTCGCCGGTTACAACAAGAGATCGCTCAATTTCAACCGGGGGAAATCGATGATGAACTGTGACGACGCAGATCGATTTCTAGACGCTTACCTGGATGGCGAGCTTGAGCCGGCCAAAAAAGCCGAGCTGGAGCAGCACTTGGCCGGTTGTCCCGCGTGTGAACAGAAGTTGGCGCACCTACGCCGATTCCGCGAGTTCTTCGACGCCAACGCACCTCACTATCCTGCGCCGCCGGAACTAAAGGCTAAAGTGTTAGCCAGGTTAGAAGTAGCTCGAAAATCCAATCTGATCTCGTTGGTTCGGCAACCGTGGTTATATGCGGCTGCGCTGTTGATCATCAGCATTTGCCTCGCCTGGCTTAAGTTCTTCCCTAACCAGAATCAGGATGAACTGATTGCGGATCAAGCCGTTGCTAACTACAAGCGCGCGGCTTTGTTAGAACGGGTGTGCGACATAGTATCGCCTGACCCGGGCGTAGTTAAGCCTTGGTTCGTCGGCAAAATCGACTTTTCGCCGCCAGTGGTTTTACCTGGTCTCAATTTCACAAATGCGCGGCGGTCGCCTCGACGTCATCAATAATCGGAAAGTCGCTGCGGTCACTTACAAACGAGATAAAGATCTGGTGACTGTCTTCGTTTGGCCGGACGCAGGGAAACCGATTCCGATGAAAACTTGGTCCATTAGTGCCAATAGGGTCTGCACCTGGAACGTTAAAGGGCTAAACTGTGTTGCCGTGTCGAATATGACCGAGCAAGGGCTGGATGAGGTTGTTGGGCATATTAAAGACGCTATTGCTGGTCAGTAAGCGGTGAGACCGTGGAGCGCTGCCTCGCTTGCGAGGCCGTCTAGCGGATCCTGAGCTGTAACCAGAGGACCAACGGAGGGGCGTTGCATTCAGCGTTGCTATGCTCAGCGCGTCTGCGACCTAAAAGTGAGCGCAACGTTTGTCCTGTGCCACAACTGCGACGCCCCGAGAACCGTCTCACACCGCTTGAGGTTGCACGTTTGGTGGTCTGACACGCGCTAAAGGGAGCCGCAACTAACACGCGGTTGGGACGGAGAACGCCTTGTGTGGAACAACGCTAGCGGTAATAGAGCGCGGAATGCGGCTCCCCTCCGCTTCGGTGATGGATCACAATAGACCAACAGATCAACGAATCTGTCATGGCGCAGCGACAGCGACAGGTTTTTCAACAGCCTACCGACTTAATTCTTTCAGCCGCCGAAATGCTTCGGGGTAAACGCTTCGCGGCTAGACGGCCTCGCAAGCGAGGCAACGCTCCACCAATAACCTCTCACCTCTCACAAATCACTTCTCACTTCTCACCGCCGCGATAGCGGCATCGAGCGCTTCCCGGTGCCCACGATACTCCTCATCCAGCTTATTATCCGGAGAACGAATGGTTCCGTCGGGCGAGACCTGCCATTTGTTGGGTGTTTCCGCTAACAGGTTAGCAATCGCTATCAGTTCAGTGGCGAGCTTCTGTTGCTTAACCGCTTCATCCACGGCCTTTTGCCCCGGAGTATCTTGATAAAAGCGGAGCGCCACCTCTTTCGCCGTCTCGCTGTTAAGGCCGCCTTTCTGCAGTTGGGTAGCCAGGTTCGATCTGCAGATCTTCGAATAAATTCTTTTCTTGGCGGGCAGCATCAAGCAATCGGGTTGCTTCCGGTTTAAGCTTTTGGTAAGTGGCGAGAGCATCGGCGGATCTCAAGCTGGGAAGATCGTTGAGAACGACTTGCGCTAGATGGCTCAAACGGTCTTGCGCATCGGCCGTCTCGCCGCTCAAATTCACCAACGTCAGCGCGACCGCTTTTTGCACCGGCGACAAAGTCCGTACGTCATAGTGGGTAAGCGCCAGATAATCTTCTGCAGTTTTGGGCGACGGCGGCGGTCGAAGCGCTCCGGAAGCCGGTGTCTTCCGATTACTGAGCCAACTGCTGATCTCCGAATAGAGATAAGACGGCAGGTCCGGGTTGCGCACCCATAACCCTCCCAGGAAAAAGATCAGGACCCCTCCGCCCAGTATCAAGACATAGACCCAAAAAACCTTGTGACGGTCGCCCGGCTCTTCCGGGTGCTCCTGGGGATCACTCTTGCGCGAATCCTTCACCCCGCCTTGATACCAAGCGGGAGTAGAAATTCAATCTCACTCACCACGGGTCCGTTGTTGGTCGACCACGACCGCGGCCAGCAGAATAGCGCCGCGCACCAGATATTGATAAAAGGCGTCGATATTGAGCAGATTCATCACGTTCTCTGCGGTACCAAGAATGAAGACGCCGACGATTACCCCCGAGATCGTCGCGCTTCCGCCTTTGAGCGAAACCCCGCCCAGGACACAAGCAGAAATGACGTTCAATTCGAAGCCTTGAGCCGAGTTCGGTTGGCCGCTGGTGATTCGAGAAGCAAGGATGACACCAGCTAGGCCGGCAACTAAACCTTGTACGAGAAAAATGACCACGCGCATCCGTTCCACATGAATTCCGGCGAGCCGGGCTGCTTCGGGATTACCGCCGATGGCAAGAGTATTCCGGCCATAAATGGTGGAATTCAGTAGGAACCCGAATAAGACGAAGCAGGCCAAGGTCATCCAGATGGGCATTGAGATCCCGAGGAAAGAGCTGCCGGCGAAATAGATAAAATCGACGTTGCTGACCCCAACCGCTTGCCCGTGTGAAGCGATGAAGGCGAGGCCGCGGACCATTTCCATGGTAGCCAGCGTTGTAATCAGTGCGTTAATGCGGAGATAGGCGATGATGATTCCGTTAAAGCACCCAATAATCGCGCCGCTCAAAAGCGCGGCGGCCACGCCCGCCCAAAGATTATCAGTAAAATTAATTACGGTTGCGCCCAGAACGCCGGTAAAAGCGACGATCGAGCCCACCGACAAATCGAAGTCGCGAGAGGCCAAACAGAACATCATGGTGCAGGCCACCATGCCGATCTGGGACACCGAGAGGGCCAGACCAAGCATGTTCTGTACGGTGAAGAAATATTGGACCGAAAAAGACAGCGCGATAAAGATCGCCAGGAAGATAAAGACGAGATTGTATTCTAATAGAAACGCGGAGAGCCGCCGTAGCCGTGACTCAGAATGGGGCGGCCGGTTCAGTTTCGGCTCTTGCGTAGGGCCGGCTTTCATAACCTGTTTCATGCTACCTGTTCATCGGGCAAAGCCAAGCTCAGGACGAGATGCTCGGAGAAATCGGCTCGGGCGATTTCGGCAGTGATGGCCCCCTCCCGCATCACGATCATCCGATCGGCAATTCCCATTAGCTCCGGTAATTCGCTGGACACCACCACCACCGCGCAACCCCGCTCGGCTAGCTCATAGATCAGGTTATAGATCTCATGTTTCGCGCCGACATCGATGCCCCGAGTCGGTTCGTCCATAATCACTACCCGCAAATCGGCTAGATTAAGCCAGCGCGCTAAAATCACCTTTTGTTGGTTACCACCGGAGAGCAGGCGAATCGGCTGGCGGCGGCTTGGCGTCTTGATTCCCAAGCGTTGAATGAATCGGTCGCTGATTTTGAATTCCTTGCCGAAGTCGATAAAAAACCCGCGCCAGCCGGCTCTTTGCCGGGCGGTCAGGTTAATGTTTTCGGTTACGGAGCGGATGGGAATGATCCCGCCTTCCTTCCGATCCTCCGGACAAAAAGCGATGCCGCGCCGGATCGTGTCAATGGGGTGATGGGCGCGCATCGATTGTCCATCGACCTTGATCCAGCCCGAACGGAGTCGAGTTGCTCCAAAAATCAGCCGCATCAGCTCGCTGCGGCCGGAACCTATCAACCCAAAGAATCCGACGACCTCGCCGCTATGGACAGAGAAACTGGCGGGCCGATTCATTTGTTTTCCGGTCAGGTCGTTAACCTCGAGCCGGACAGGACCGATGGCGCGCGGCCGGTAACTGTAGATATCGGTGATATTACGCCCGACCATTTGTTCGACTAACTTGGCGCGACTGACCTGAACTAACGAGTTATGGGTTGCCACCGTATGACCATCTCGGAGAACGGTACAGGTATCGCACAAATCGAAGATCTCATCCAGACGGTGAGAGACATAGATAAGGATCTTCCCTTGTTTCCGCAGATCTCTTACTAGACGAAAGAGGATCTCGGTCTCATGATGCGAAAGGCTGCTGGTAGGTTCATCCAAGCGCGATAATCTGCGCGTCTCGCAACAGCGCTTTGCAGATCTCTACCATTTGCCGTTCGGCGATCGACAAGGTTCTGCAGCTTAGCCCGCGGATTCAGGGCGACTCCCATTCTGCGAAGGTGTCCGTCGGCGATGCGAATAGCGTCACGCCGGCGAAAGAGCCCGTAGTGATTCGGCAAATGACCGAGTAGCAGGTTCTCCGCGATGGTCAGGTTAGGGACATAGTGTAGCTCTTGGTGAATGATCGCGATCCCGGCGGCTATCGAACTGGCAGCAGATTGAAAATGGCGTTCAGTTCCACCGACAATCAACGTGCCGCTGTCAGGTTGATAGATCCCGCCCAGAATTTTAGTAACGTCGATCACGCGCCGTGATCGCCGATCAAAGCGTGAACCTTACCGGGTTCCGCCGTGAACGTGACCCGATCGAGCGCCCGAACCCCCGGGAACCGCTTCGTGATTTCATTCAAGCTGCAGCGAATTAACCATACGAACCGCAGAACGAACGGAATATAAGATCCGCAGATTACGCAGATTAACGCAGATTACGTTTAGAGGTCGTGACGCTATTGGGCAAACGTCATGCGGAAATACACAGCTTCTATTGTCGTTCAAGAGCAGATGAAAGCAAATTAAGTTCGAGCCGATTCTCGATGAAAAGAAACCAGTACTGTTAATTCCCAGCGGCAAGTTTAACTCGCTGACAGATCCAACCTATAAACGTAATCTGCGTTAATCTGTGTAATCTGCGGATCTTTACATCTTCTAAGCTCTGCGGTTAAAGGCCGAACTCTTGGCGGATCTCTTTCAGGTTTTCCCGGTTCATCAGTTTTCCGCTGGTGAGGGTTAGCTTCGGCGGTTCCTGGTTTTGGGTAATCCAGTTGTACATCAGCGTCGATGTTTCATAACCGTGACGTTTCGGGCTGATCAAAACGGTCCCGAAAAATCCCGTCGGATTCGGCTTATTAAACTCGTTAATGGCCGATTGCGCTCCGCCGATTCCAACGCCGATCATTTTATCGGCTCCGATACCGCGCCCTTCGGCGGCGCGTACTGCACCGAGAACTGCCTCATCATTTAGTCCGAATGCCACCCATTTCTGGAAACGCGGATTTTTCGTGAGAGCAATATTGGCTGCATTGAACGCGTTCTCCGTATCGGTTTTGGCTTGGGGCGCATCAATAATATTTTCCTTTGGGAATCCGGCTGCCAGCAACACTTCCGTCGCTCCGGTTACCCGATCGTGGGCGGTAGGCAATTCCTCATAGGTCACCCGAATTGCACCCACATCTTGCATGTTCCAACCGCGCTTCTTAATCTGGTCGACGATTGCTTGCCCAACTTGTTTGCCGATTTCATGAGCCGAGATGCCCATGTGCGGCACCGACGAAATCGGGGCGCCTTTGCCATCCACGAGTTGATCGTCAACCGTCATTAGTTTGAGATGATCGGCCGTTGCCTTGGCCACAACGGCAGAGCCGAGTTTTACATCCGGCACGCAGATGATGAATCCCTGGGCTTGTTGAGATGCCAGGTTATCGATCGCGCTCATCACTTTCTCGCCATTTTCCGCTCCAATCTTCACCACCGTGAAGTTCTTTTCTTTAGCGGCCTGTTCAGCAAACTTCCATTCATCCTGGAACCAGGGTTCTTCGGGCTGTTTCACCACAAATCCGATTTTTACGGATTCAGCATGGATGACCGTTTGCCAGGACAGGAGGAGGGCGCCAACTAGCGTGCAACAACTTAGAACGCGTATAACGTTCAATCTTTTCATGATGTATTTTCGGGGGGTTAATGATTTTGGGGGTACTAAGCAGTTAAAACGTTCAACGCCCTGAGCTGGTCGGTTGCTTCGTAGTGGGATGTATCAAGCTCCAGTACTTGCCGGAACCGATCCTGGGCCGCAGCCGGACCTTCCAACTGAAGCAACGCCAACCCCTCCAGAAATTTCCCTTCGATTCGGTTGCGCAGGGTTAGATTCTCTTCAAAAACTAACATGTTGGGGAGGGAAGTTGCGAAGTAGTCAATGGTGCCGGGTAGTTGCTGGAGTTCCCGGCCCCGCTCACGTAGCGCTATAAACAGATCGTTTGCCTCGGGGTTGCGTCCCAACGCCAGCAATGAGAGGCCGCGGTAGTAGGTGAATGACGAAAACGATTTTACCGCCATTTGCTGGAAATCTTGAACTTCGTTGGCGCTGGCGTTGTAAGCTTCTGTAGATTCCACCTGATGGCCGAGGCGGTTCAATGCTTCGCCTCGCCAAAAGTTAACGTCAGACCGCGATTGCAGATAGTGGAACTCTTCGCCCAGGTTTGCCGGGGGTTGGCTCGCCGCCGTGAAGTGTTCCAAGGCGAGGACGGCCTTGCCGTTGGCCAACGCTTGCCGGCCCAACGCGATCTGGGCAATACGATATTGCTCCAGCACTTTTCCTTCTCCTCCTTCCCACGGATGGAAACGCCGTTGCGCCAATATTTCCAAGGCGGCCGTGTGCCGTTCCTTGAGATTCAACAGCGAGAGGTACTCGACACAAAAGTCGTCGCGACTGAGAACCAGCGGCAACCGCTCCTCTAACCAGGCTAGCCGGTCGTCAGGGCGATCGTTTAGTTTCTTGCGCAGCTGATCGTATTCATAGGCGAGGCGGCCGTCGTTTGGCGCCAGTTCAACCGCCCGTTCGTAGGCTTGACGCGCTTTCGCAGGTTCTCCTTGGTGATTCCAATATGCTAAGCCCAGATTGCGATGTAACGGCGCATAATTGGGGTCATCTTGAACTCCAATCTCCCAAGTCATGATCGCCTCGGCGTGTCTGCGGCGGTCGTAGTAAAGATTCCCAAGACCATAGGCGGCGTTACGCCGCGAGCCGGACTGAGTGATCGACCATTCCAAGATCTGGGCCTCGAACGCACGGCACGGAAAGAGAAAACTCGGATCTCTCTCTGAGCTTTGCTCAACCAAACCGTCGCCGTGACCGGTTGTTCGATGCGAGCAAATAGCCAGGCGAGCGTGAATTCGGTCATGATCGTATTTGCGCCGGGGTTTGGGGTAGCGGTCGCAACGATCGGTGACGCTTTATGCAGCTCAAGCAGTTCAATGGCTGTCCGGTATAGACCGGCCTCGATATAGTTGAACGCTAGATCCAGGATGGTTTGAGCGTCATTGCGACACTGCGCCAGAAAGGCGGCGAAGCTGCGATCGGGCTGCTGTCTGGCGAGTTCGTAAGAGGCCCAATGATCCAGCGGATCACGCCGCAACACGGCCTGGAGAATCTCGGTACTGGCTGCGCGGTCGCCATTGTTTTCAATGATAATGGCCTTGAGCACCGCGGCGAGATTGTTCTGCGGGATTTCAGAATTGGCGGCACCGAGGTGGTCCAGCGCCGCCGTAAAGTCGTTCCGCCGGCAAGCAAGCAGCGCCAGTTCATACTTCGCTGGCAGCAACCAGGCGTTATCCCAGCCGGCCTTACCAAACGCTTTCTCCGCCAGCCGATCTTGCCCTAGGAACCGATTGGCTAACCCGGAATAATAGTGCGCCTCTCCGGTCACAGGATTGGGATGAAAATCGCTTAGCCGCTGAATCGCTTTTGCCAGATGCTCGATCGCCTCTTGATATTGGAATCGGCCGATACAGCGGCGCGCGAGCGCGACTCGGCTCCGATAATCGCCCGGGTCACGGTTCACTGCTTCTAGCCAATAGTCTTCCGGGTCGCGGGTCGGATGACGATATTGTTCCAAGTGTTCACCAACCAGAAACAGCTCATCGCTGTTAGCGATTTCCGACGGTGTCTTTGGCTCTCTAGCCGGGCTTGGCAGTTGAACGGACTCCTGTTTTTCAGCGGGTTCGTACCGAAGCAGTTCGCGGCCGGCGAAGTCGACTAAGCGGATCGCTCGAATGGCAGCGCCGCCCGGAAGGATTAATTCGATCTGCCAGCACTTCCCTGGTCCGAGCGAGACCGTTTTTTCTATCCGTGCGCCGGTCGCGTCTTCGATGAAGAGGCGACCATTCTCGATTCCTTTGGGCGCGACCAAGCCGATTTCGTAACCATTGCCTTGGGAGCGGAGGCAGCGGATGGCTGCATACCGGTTGGCATTTTGAACCGGCCCGATATTTTGGATAGGCCACCAAAACTGAGAAAATACTCGGGTCTCGTAAGGATGCAGGTAACTGAAGTCGGGCTGATTATCGGTGTAGACGCCGCCCATCAATTCTAAATAGGGCGCTGCGTCGTCGCTAAGTTCGCGATCCCAAGCGCGGCCAAAAGCAGCATGACCCCAGGTCCATTGCTTCTTTCCCGGTGCAATCGATGGATCAGCCACGTGAACAAACCCGCCGTTGGCGCGGTAGTCGAAACCGCCAACGAACCCATAAGCGGAATCGACAACCATGTAACTGGTAGGAACTGGAATGTTCTCGTAAGAAGTAAGATCGTTTCGACCCGGACGATTCTGGTAGTCGACGCCATAATAGTATCCCGAAGCGTTGGGGAATGACGTGATAGCCCGTTTTGCGTGGTCGGCGACGTAGTGAACATCTGGTGGAAAGAAGCTCTTGTAGTCTGCGTGGACCTTCACCGCGGCGTTCGCCCACCACAAGAAAGTTTGTAGATAGGGTGTGCGGTTAAACAACCGCACCCGAAGCTCGACTAACGCTGAGTCCGAAGTTAGCCGGACCCCGTGCATTCCTTTCAAGCGATTTAACGGGTCGTGCTCGGACATCCAAGCCGTGACTGACCCATCCTCTGAGCGCTCGATGGCCCAATCCGTCGGCATAAATGTTCCTGGCCGATGATGTTGCGGCCAGTTGAATTCTACTCCGCCGGAGATCCAGGGACCAGCCAGCCCGACCAACGCCGGCTTGATCACTTTTTGGTGATAGAAGATATCGTAGTCATGATTCGTCTTATCCTGAATTGCATGGATGCGGCCTCCGAAATCAGGCAGAAGTAGGACGCGGACGAATTGATTTTCTAAACGGATGCCCTGGTACCGTTGGACCCGCGGTACGTCGAATACTTTATCAATGAAGGGCAGGGGGTAGACCTTCCCGTTCGATCCTTGATAAACCCGTTTTTCGAAGAATAAGGGATGCTTTTCCGGGTCGCTAACCGGATAAGTCGGATATTCAACGGTTACTTCTTCGGCCTGGACGAGCGCTTGTATCATGTTCACGGATCTCGCGGTTCAATCTGAACGGTTTCAACGGATCGCCGGAGCAACGCGGCTACGGGTTTCCGGGGGGTACACCGATCAGCTCCACATCCAATTGCCTAGCTCAAGACCGTGGGTAATCCCATAGAAGATCCCTGGAATTACATGGACTTTCTTATTATCTATTTAGGGTGCAGCGAATTCGCATCAAGGAAGGCTTTCCCGGGCAGCGTTTGGTTGTAGTCCCGCCGGAAATCGTTAGTCACTCGCTGGAGCTGCCAGTCTGCCAACTACTCTTTCCTACGCACATCGGAGGATTCAACCAGGCTAAGTATCACTTCGTGGAGAGGCGTCACGGGACGCCCGAATACATCCTGATCGTTTGTTTGGCGGGGATGGGCTCCTGCCGTTTAGGGACCAAGACCTGGCGCTTGGAGAAAGGGCATGGCATCATTTTGCCTCCGGATGTTTATCATCGCTACCAAGCCGATCAGAAGGAACCATGGACGATCTTTTGGGTTCACTTCATCGGCGCAGCTGCTCCTGCCTTCCAAAACGCTCTTGATGTCAGCCTGAGTGAGCCGCGCTTCTGGATCGGCGATCTGGCGATTGCCATCGATGCATTTGAAGAAACCTATCGCTATGTTTTGAGCGGATACACGGACAGAGACCTCCTGGGCCTCACGACTTCTTTGACCCACCTACTTGGTCTCTGCCGCATTCACCAAAAATCGCCGGGCTTGCGGCGGCGCATGGCTGAAGATCGAGTGCTGAGATCGATCCGCTATATGCGAGATAACGTCGGGCATCCCGTCACGTTGAAAGATTGCGCCCAATCTGCCGGTTGGTCAGAGGCGCATTTCAGCCTGGCATTTAGAAGACAGACCAATCTTTCGCCGATGCGGTTTCTGACCCGGCTTAAGATGCATCGCGCCTGCGAGCTGCTAAAGACTACCGAACTCTCGATTCAGGAAGTCGCCCTGGCAATCGGGGTAGAAGACCAGTTCTACTTTTCCCGATTGTTCCATCGCCATTTGCGGATGGCTCCGACGGCCTATCGCCGAGAATTTTCCCTGGTGCGCTAGCAACGCCGTCAACGAGATCCGTTCGTTCCCCGGCGTTGCCGGCGTTCAAAGGGGCCTTACCTTAACCTTGGCCGCTATTAGACTTGTTTCCCACGTCTCGAACAGAGTCCCCTGCCTTTTGAAGCCCCTTACCGACGGTTCGTTCGGTTGCCTTGGCGCCGTTCGAAATCGTATTTCCGGTTGCTTTCGCGCCGTTCGAAATCGTGCGTCCGGTGGCTTTTGCGCCGTTCACGATCGTGTCACTGGTCTGTTGCGCGACCTTCTTTACCGTATTTGTCGTCTTTTGTACCGGTCCTTGGTCATCGGCTTTCACCGACAGGAACGGAACACCAGCCGCGATCATAGAAAACAAAATGATTTTCCTCATATCCATCTCCTCCCTTAAAGATCGAAAGCGCCGCTCACTTCGGACGTATAGAAAACGCCGTCAATTGGAAGGAGCTAGGAGCTAGAAGGGGCCTGTCGTTCTCGTCCTCGTCGTCGTCCTCGTCCTCGATTGAGGCGTCTTTCGGCCGCTCGCACAATTCGTCCTTTTGGCGAGGCGGCTGGCTTTCGGGGAGACGGCTCGCCACGCCAAAATTTCGAGGACGAGGACGACGACGAGGACGAGAACGAAGCGCTGGGCGAGTGGCGCCCGAACTCCTAGCTCCTAGCTCCTTTCCTGCCCTACCGGAAATCAGGGACAGGGTGAATCGCTGCCAAGGGCCGGGGACGTTCGCAGGTCGATTTAATCTCAAACGAGGTGTCGCCGGCTGCTTTTGTCACGATGGCTTGGAGGACCTCAAGAACGTGGTATGCGAGGTCGCCTGAGGCGCGATGCGGTGTTCCTGTGACCATGGCCGCCGCCATATCGGCCAGCCCAATGCCGCGATAATTTCCGTCTCCGTAACTGTGGCTATGGGCAACATCGGTCCATTTGCCACCGGGTCGGATTAACCGGACGTTGCCGCCGAAGAAGTTCGGGTCCGGGACCTGCAATGAGCCTCCGGTCCCGTAGATCTCGATCGGAGGATGAGTATGCCCACTAACGTCAAAACTTACCGTAAGATTAACCGCTGCCCCCGAGTGAAACTCTAAGATCGCGGTGACGTAAGTTAAGACTTCAACTGTAAACTCAGTTCCTTGTCGTGGTCCGCTGCCGATTATTCGTTTCGGTTGTGCATTTCTTCCAATCGACAAAACGTTCTTAACCGGACCCAGTAGGTTCACCAGTGCGGTGACGTAGTAAGGACCCATGTCCAAGACGGGCCCGGCTCCCCTTTGGTAGAGGAACTCAGGACTAGGATGCCAACTCTCCGGTCCTCCGTACATGAAGAACGCGGCGCCACCAATCGGTTGCCCGATAGCGCCTTCATCCACTAACTTCCGAGCCGTCTGGTGACCGCCGCCCAGAAACGTATCGGGCGCGGAGCCGACCCGTAGCCCTTTCGCGGCGGCCGCATCCAAAAGGGGTTGAGCCTCTTCTCTGGACAAGCCAACCGGTTTTTCGGCATACACGTGTTTCCCCGCGTCAACAGCGGCTCTACTGACCGGTACATGGCTTTGGGGGATGGTAAGATTTAGAATGACTTCGATTGAGGGATCCGCGAGCAGATCGTTAACGCTCATTGCCTTTATTCCGAAATCCTTCGCTCGAACATTGGCATTTTCCGGAATCGCGTCTGCGCAAGCCACGATCTTGAACTGCGGAAAGTTCGATTTCAGATAGACGGCGCTGATATAACCTGCACCGATAATTCCAACGCGTTTGGGTTCAATGGCGGTCATTTCGGAGTGGAGTGGAGTAATGGAGTAATGGAGTAACGGAGTAATGGGGAGTGTGCAAGTGGTGGGAGCCAGGAGCGAAAGGGCGAATAGGCGCACCGGCGACAGGCGCTGGGTACAGCTACGAATGGGACCTATAGGACACAGGTGACTTATGCGACATGATCATATAAGACCTATCGACCCACGCCGGTTCGCCGGTGCGCCCATTCGCCCATTCGCCCATTCGCCCAGCTTTCGCTCCCGGCTCCTGTCCTACAGCCCTAACGCCTCCGCATCCGCCTTCATCGCGTCCAGCACCAACTGAATATGTTCATCGAGCGGGATGCCGAGCGCCTCGGCGCCATGCGCAATCTCATCGCGATCAACCGGCGCGGCGAACGCTTTGTCTTTCCATTTCTTTTTTACCGACTTCAATTCGACATCCGCTATTTTCTTGGATGGGCGGACTAGGGTGACTGCAACGATGAACCCGGTTACTTCATCCACCGCGTAGAGTGCCTTCTCCAGCTTCGTTTCCGGCATGCGGCCTGTCACCTCCGGTGCGTGCGACAAAATCCCTTGCACGATGGTTTCGTCGACCCCGCATTCACGAAGGATCCGCGCGCCGACCGATGGATGACCTTCAACCGAAATGTCCGGATACCGTTCGTAATCGAAGTCGTGGAGCAACCCCACCACACCCCATAATTCTGGATCTTCGCCGAACCGGGCTGCATAAGCCCGCATCGCACACTCCACCGCCAGCATATGCCGGCGTAGAGAGTCGCTTTGGGTGTATTCAGTGACGAGTTGCCAGGCGTAATCGCGAGAAGGGAGCATGGGATCTGAGAGGTGATTGGTGATGCGTGATGGGTGATCGGTGGCCGAGACGTGGGTCGGTACCAAGTAACACTCTAGCTCCGAGACATCGGTGACACCTTCGTTGTCTAAGGTTACCGGTTTGGGCCGGTGTTTCCACCAATCACCAATCACTATTCACCAATCACGACCTTTTAGCCCCTGGACCCCCAAGCTCTCGCGAAGCCCGTCTTCCCCCGCCTCAGTTATCAACAACGCCCGACTATCTTCAATCCGTCTCACCCATTTCATCCGGAAGCAGAATTGGGCGAGAGTCGCTCCGATGGAACCAGCGATGTGGAAACGGCGTTCGCTCCAATCCATGCAAGGACGGCAAAAAACGCGGCGCCGGCGCCGCGATCCGGCGACATCGACTCCCAGGTCCGCCAGGAACACTTCACCGGTCTCTGTCAATTCTCCGCCTTCCGGTCCTAAGATCAGGTGCCCTTTTCGAATCAGAGAATCAGCGATGGCGACACCGATCTCGCCCGCCAGGTGGTCGTAGCACATTCGCGCTCTCGCTAATGTGCGGTCGCGGAAAGCTGGCACCCGCTTTGAATTGGAAGCGGCGACGGTCATGATACTCTCCAGCATTTGGCTCACGGTTGATGAAGCCACGCGAAAATAGCGAAAACGACCTTGGGTGGTGAACGTGATAATGCCCGCCTTGACCAGCTTGCTCAGGTGTTCGCTGGTAGTCTGGGGGGTTACTTTGGCGGCGTAGGCTAACTCTTTGGCGGTCAATGCCCGGCCGCTTAGTAAGACCGACAACATTTCTGCGCGGGCCCTGTCGCCCACCAGCGCCGCCACCTCACTCATTGAAGTCGACACTGACATCCGAGCAAACTCTCACAAGACGACTCCCAGACAAGCGTCGACAGTTCGGCCGGCGCCGAAGCGTCCGGCTTTGATCTGATCAACTCACGTCCATAACGTGTCGGCATGGAGAACAAAATGCCGGCCGCTTCTGATGTGCCGAAGGAGCCAGCTCTAATCTGGGAAGAACCGCGCCTGGATCCCAAAGAAGTACATTTTCGAATCCCCGGCCCAAAGGACGACTTACGGCTTTTCCTGAGATATCTTCCGCCGGCTGACGAGGCTGGAACCGCGATCGTTCTGTATATCCACGGCGCCACCTTTCCTTCGGCGCTTTCTATCGCTCACCGATTCGATGGCCGTTCTTGGCGGGACGAATTGTGCGAAGCTGGATTTCACGTCTGGGGTTTGGATTTTCAGGGCTACGGAGGCTCCGACCGATATCCTGAAATGGCTGCTCCCGCCGATCTCAACCCCGTTCCGGGCCGGGCCGAGGATGCGGCCAAACAGGTTGAAACGGCAGCCCGGTTCATTGTGGACTTTCATAAGGTACAAAAGATTTCAGTGATCGCCCATTCTTGGGGGAGCATGGCCGCCGGTCGGTTCGCCAGCCAACGCCCAGAGTTGGTCGACCGGATAGTATTTTTTGCGCCGATCTCGATGCGTTCGATAGGGACGACCTCCTGGTCATCCCCATCTACTGGAACCTGGCGATGGATCACGCTCCAAGCTCAATGGGATCGATTCACGGAAGATGTACCGGCGGGACATCCGGCCGTGTTGGCGAAGAGACATTTCGATGAATGGGGCGAGCTCTATCTGGATACCGACCCCGAAAGCCGGTTACGTGTTCCTGCCAGCGTTAAGGTGCCGGCCGGTCCAATTCACGATATCGCGGCCGCCTGGAGCGGCGATCTGGCTTATGATCCGGGTCAAATCAAGGCGCCGGTTGCTATTATCCGGGGTGAATGGGACGAGACAACAAGTGCTGCCGATTCCGCCTGGCTTTTCGCGGCCTTGAGTTCATCCAGGTTGAAACGTGAAACCACGATCGGAGGTGGCACTCACCTGATGCACTTGGAACGGAACCGTTATGCTCTCTATCGAGAGACGGAGACCTTCTTGCTGGGCAAAGACGAACCTCAAGGCGCTTCGTTCTCGTCCTTCCGCCTTCGCCAACGTCCTAGTTGTGGAGCGCGCCTCGCTTGCGAGGCCGACCTCGAGCGGTGGCAACATTGAGCCTGGGCTACGGCGGACAGGCTGTCCTCGAATCCGGTCCACACGGAGTGATGGAGTGTCGGCCCATCGCCGGGAGGGATCGCGTCCTCGCGATCCGTTGTGACCGAAACCGCGGACGTGTTTTGGTCGCGGACGAAAGTACGCCGCTGGGTGGTGGCAGGTCCTCGCGGCGCGCGGGGACACGCGCCCTCCCCGAAGAGCATCCGCCTTGGCGGATTGGAGATGCAGAAGGAGTCACTCATGTTTGCAGTCATATTTGAAGTTCAACCCAAAAAAGAACGCTACGATCAGTATCTCGAACTCGCCAAGTTCCTGAAACCTGAGCTTGAGCGGATCGACGGGTTTATCGACAACGAGCGCTTTGCCAGCCAGAAAGTCGAAGGTCGAGTATTGTCGCTTTCGACCTGGCGCGATGAAAAATCGGTGATTCGCTGGCGTACGTTAGCAGTTCATCATGGCGTGCAGGAGAAAGGCCGGAATGAGGTATTCGCGGATTATCACCTGCGGGTCGGAGAGATTACGACTGATACCCACGTTCCAGCCGGCCAATCTGTCAGAGAACAACGTCTGGATACAACCGAGGTTGGCGAGGCAAAAACGGTCACCATAACCGAAGTTGTTCCGCACGCGGGTAATGAGCTGGTAGCGGATGAACTCAATCTTCTGTTGGGTCTTCCAACTGGCGATAGTGTATTGGAGACCCATTTTTTCCAAAGCATCTATAACCCCGGTAAATGCTTACTTTTGGCCTCGTGGAAAGGCAGCACTGTGCCCTGGGCTCCGCCAAGGTCCTCGAAAAATGTAAAAGAAATCCGGCACCGAGCCGTCCGGGTCATTCGTGATTACGGCATGTTCGATCGCCGGGAAGCGCCGCAATACTATCCAGAAGTGAGAAGTGAGCAGTGATCGGTGAACGCTCCAAACGCCAAACGCCGAACGCCGAACGCCGAACGCCAAACGAAGTAATTAAAATGCCTACTCTTTGTATTCGCTATAAGATAAACCCAAGCAGGCTTTCTCATTTTGAGGAGTACGCCAGAAACTGGCCGAAGCCGATCGAACGTTGTGGAGGCAAACTGATCGGTTATTTCCTTCCGACCAAGTTCGCGGGACGGACCGATTCGGCGCTAGCGTTGATCGATTTCCCGAGCTTGGCTGCGTATGAAGAATATCGCCGCCGGCTGATGGAGGATCCGGACGCAAAACGAAATGTGGATCACGCCGAGCGATCCGGATGCATCCTGGTGGAGGACCGGTCCTTCCTGAAATGGGTTGGGCATGAATGAGAGACTCTCCGGAGCCTGCGTCCGCGAAAGACGTTCTGCGAAAAAGAAAACCTTGTCCCGCGGGATGTGGTGTTGTTTATCTTGTCGGCCATGAAGAAACATCGGTTCTGGCTTCTCGCTCTCTTCCTTGCAACTCTCTCTTTAAGTTCATGTATGAATCAGGAAGGGGTTGCCCCGGCCGCAGGGGAATTGAAGACCCCAAGCGGAAATTAAGGCTGTGAGAGGTGAGAAGTGATTGGTGAGAGGTGATTGGTGGGCGCTTGCCCGCGGGTCGCGCCGTCCGACATTTCTCGGGCTTCGATAGGTCCCATGCGCTGCCCGTCCTCCGGGCGTTCCTATCACGAGCCGCGCTGTTACATCTCACTTCTCATCAATCACGTCTCACCTCTCACCTCCCATTGCATCCCGGCGTCTCTGCGTCAGATTGACTTGGCCATTGTCTACGCGCTGAGACGCCATGTGTACTGTTTCATTCATCCCTGACGCCCACGGATTTTATCTGGCGATGAATCGGGACGAGCTTTTGACTCGAGTAGCCGGGTTGCCGCCCGGCCTTTATGAAAAGGGCGGTTGTCGGGCGATTTATCCCCGGGAGCCTTCGGGCGGAACCTGGATCGCAATCAATGATCGAGGGATCTGTCTAACGATAGTGAATTGGCATCGAGTCGACTGTGTCCCTCCAGGGCCGCTCATCAGCCGCGGTGAAGTGGTGAAGGCTTTGGCCTTGGCGGGCTCTTTATCCGACGTCGAAGAAAGACTTAAGCGTTTACCACTGTCGCAGATGCGGCCTTTCCGCTTATTCGTGATCGCAGGTCACCAACATTCGGTGACGGAATACTGTTGGGATGTGCGGCAGCTGCAGAATCATCGGCACAGTTGGACTCGCTGCCACTGGTTCTCGTCCGGTTACGACGAACCAATGGCCGAACGTGTCAGGGCCAAGGTATGCAAAGAGGCTTGGCGACAATCGGAAGCTGGCACTCTTAGTTGGTTACGTGACTTGCACGCCACGCATTCGCCGGAACCCGGACCGTTCTCGATTTGCATGCATCAGGCCGTCGCTGAGACTGTGAGCTACACCGAGGTCGCTGTAAGCAATGAAGAGATAAGAATGTGCTATAAGCCGGGCGCGCCGTGCTCGACCGGTAGGGTGTACGAAAGGACCTTATCAGGGAGTTCGGCGCATTCAGTAAGCCGTAAGCGGTAAGCAGTTTAGGAGCTAGGAGCTGGAATCCAGGAGCTAGTAATGCCTTTATGGCGAATTCGGTCACTTGCGATCCGGAATTTGCGATTCGTCGAGAGCCCCTCCTAGATCCTAGATTCTCGCTCCTAGCTCCTCTTCTGCTTACTGCTTACTGATTACTTCCCGCCACCTCACGAAAGTCCTCGCGCGAGAACCGACTGAGCCTGGATCGAAGAAACCCAAGCAATCCGACGCCAGCAGCAAGCGGCGCGGGACCGAGTAATAACCAAAAAACTGGGTGATCGGCCGAGCTAGCAGCCAGCGTCGCGATCAGCAATAGCGTGAGGACAAAACTCGAAGCGGTCATGTCCCTCTGTTGGTGACTCGACCGTTTTATCCTGCTCGAACGGTTCCTGTCGCGCCATAGCGAAGCGGCGGCGGATCGCTGTCCCGAAAAACCGCTTTTTACTTTTGATCGTCCGTTCACAATTTAAAGACGAACGAGCATTTCGGTTTTGGACAAAACGAAGCAGAAAAAGGAGTTCAGTAGTGCAGGAGTTCCGGAGTTTAGGAGGCGCGTTCCTATTCAAAGCTCCTAGGAGTCCAGGAGTCCTTATTCTGAACTCCTGTAACTCCTGAACTCCTACTGAATTAGCTGATTTGCAGAGCCTGCAATGTCTGGTCGTCCAATACACCGGTGACCAGTATTTTATCTACCGATTGAAACCAGCGGACTGCTTTCTCGGTCTCTGGACCAACGACGCCGTCGATCGAGCCATGGTAATAGCCGAGTTTCGCGAGTTCTTTCTGCGCGGCGACAACGGCGCCAGTGTCTGGCGCAGCGTTGTCTACGTAGGCATCAGAACCATCGTAGTAACCGTAGCCATCGCCGTAGTAGGAGTCCCCGTAGGGATAACCCCACCCACCGTAATAAGGGTAAAAACCCCCTCCGTACCAATGTCCACCGTACCCATGTCCCCCGTGCCAGCCGTAGTGTCCCCCAAAGTGACCGGCGCCAACATGTCCCCCACCGAAGTGTCCGCCTCCGAAGCCGCCGCCACCAAAGTGGCCGCCTCCCCCTCCAAATCCGCGGGCAAATGCGCTGGAGCTGATAGCCAACATACCGGCTAAGATTAAGCCGGCGATCTTAAGTGTCCTCATAAAGCTCCTTTACTCACACAGGGTCGTCCCTATCTGACCGCGCAGGTAATCGGATCTAACGATGCGGTATCAGCTTAGCTGATGGCAAAGCGCACGCTTCGCGAATGACAGATGACAGATGACAAATGACAGATTTGCAGCGCTGGGTCGAACTCTGAGACGAGCCGACCGCAATTTGTCATCTGTCATTTGTCATCTGTCATTTTTTCGGGGCTTGCGCTCCGGAAAACGGGGATCAAGTCCTCGCGCATGGAATTCGCGAACCGATAGAACTCGCCCGCGAGTCCTCCGAGGTCACCGCTGGCAATCGCCCAGGAATAAGTTCTGTCTATGCGCAAGCCGGGAACGTGCAATCGCCGGGCAAAGCCGAGTGCAATCTCTTGCTGGATTTCCCAACTGGAAAGGAAAGCGATACCCAGGCCGGAAACCACAAGCGTCTTGATCGCTTCGCTACTTCCAAGTTCGAAGCGGTAATCTAGCTTTCGCAAATCGACTCCTTGTTCTTCTAGATTCCGTTCTACCACTGCTCGGGACCCGGCGCCGGTTTCACGCCAGATCAAAGGCAAACCTTCGAGGTCCTTGGGGGATTTCACTGCTTCGATCGCACGACGAAGTTTTGTATCTGGTATCCGGGAGGCACACACCGGAATGATTTGGTCACGAATAAACGGTTCCAACCGCAGCCCCGGGCTTCGGGTGAGTCCTTCAACCAATCCAAGGCCAAGCCGGTGTTCTCGCAGCTGATCTAAAACTGTATCTGTATTCCCCACCACGAGCTTGAGCGCGGTCGTGGGATGATAGTGATGGAAACGCACAAAAATTCTGGGCATGAAATATCTCGCCACCGTTGTGCTGGCGCCGATGGTTACGATCCCGGTGACGTCTCGTTTTTGATCCAACTCCAACACGATCTCTTCCAGTTCCGCAAAAACCCCTTGGAGACGGTCCCGGAGCCGAGTTCCATCCGGCGTTAATGTCACGCCGCGCGCCGTCCGAATAAATAATGTCCGCTCTAAGTTCGATTCCAATCTCCGGATCTGACCGGTCACGGCCGGCTGAGAAAGATGAAGGCGCCGCGCCGCTTCCGAAATTTGCCCCGCATCGGCGACCTCTAAGAAGGTCTGCAGCAGAATTGGATGTACCCGGTTAAGATCCATCTGTGAAAAGTAAGAGGTGAGAAGTGAGATGTTTATTCTACCAGCGTTTACGAGCATCGCACCCTTGGCAAAGCGTCGGTTTACCAGAAATATGTGAGCGCTTTTATGGAGAAATTAACCCCAAACCATAGGCGTCAGTTCCTCTCTTGTCTTCCGTTGCGCCCTTTGCGTCCTCTGCGCGAGGCTATCTCTTTTCCGTTGCGTCCTCTGCGCGACGTTTCCGAGAGATCAAGAGCGAAACCGGTGGCGGGGGGCGTAAGCAGTAAGCAGTAAGCGGTAAGCGGTAAGCTGTAAGCGGTAAGCTGTAAGCGGTGAAACAGTAATCAGTAACAGAGCGGAGCGATAGTCGCCGATAACAAGATTCCGTGGAATTGTATTTTACTGATTACTGACCCACTGCTTACTGCTTACTGCTTACTGCTTACTTCCGTGCTACCTCTCGAAAGTGACTGATCGCCACAAACCAAAACCACCCCACCGGAGCGGGCGCGTTTACCTCCGGGACCTCGCGCCTGACGACTGCAAAGAGTTTCTGCTGGTTGTTCATTCCAGCCGTGAGTTCCATCGGCCTTGGGTTTATCCCCCGGAAACCCGGGCGGCCTTCAACGCCTATTTACGGGGCACCAAATCCGGAGCCTGCGTTCGTCTTTTGATCTGCCGGCGGAGCGATGATCGCATCGCCGGTTTAGCGAGCCTGAGTCAGATATTTCGCGGCGGCTTTCAGAATGCGTACTTTGGTTTCTGGGCTTCGGCGGAGTTTGCCGGACAAGGTTATATGACGGAGGGATTGCCCCTGGTTTTGCGGCATGTTTTCAAAACCCTGAAACTGCATCGTCTCGAAGCGAACGTGCAGCCGACCAACGAACCATCCAAAGCGTTGATCAAACGTTGCGGTTTCCGTTACGAAGGATTTTCGCCTCGCTACCTCAAGATTGGCGGCCTATGGCGCGATCATGAACGCTGGGCCATGCATCGCGACGACTGGCTCTCTAGGGCAGGAGCTAGGAGCTAGGAGCTAGGAGAACGCTGTCGGCGTTACCCAATCGTCCCTGCTCACTTAATCGAGGACGATTCAAGCAGCAACGCGCCTACTAGCTCCTAGATTCTAGCTCCTAGCTCCTCTTCGGCATGCGCCTAACAAGAGACGTCGGTACTCCCAAGTTAGACGCAACCTGATTGGAACGAGAAGGGGAGTAGGCGGGTCCATTCGTGGTAAAAAAACTAGCGGCCAAGAAGACCAGCTTCTGTAAGCCCGGTCTCTTGGCCGCTTCCCCGAACCAACAACCCTAACGACTAAAGATCTTTAGGGGATCAATTGAACCACTCGTATGCCGACCCATCATCTGCGGGATTCGATTGGTGCGTCGTCTGTTCACTCGTTATCATGTTCACTCGATGATTCTGCTTTACCTGATTGGCGTGATGCGGAAACAGGAAGCCGAACAGGCTTAACGCTACAAAGACGCTCGCAAATGATCGGTTAGTTTGCCCTAGAAAGTTTGTCAGTTTCATTTCCTTCTTGCCTCTTTCTGAACGGAACCTAGGCCCACGCAACGCGCCTGTAATATCGTTTCTGATGATTTGCTATCAGCACGCCTGATACCCGACGTCGCAGTGAGCTTCAGGCGCCCCGACTAAACACTCGAACCGCAGATGAACCCACATTTAGATTGGGACGAGAGGCCGCGCTAGAACTGTGGTCAGTCACTCGGCCGAGCCACGGTCAAACAAAGAGAAATGATCCGCAGATTACGCAGATTACGCAGATTTCGTTCTGAGCTCTGATACGGCCGGGGAGAGAAACAAATCTTTAGCAGCCGACACGCGTTCCTTTGCCTCGCGTTGCTCAGTCGCCTCGAAACGTAATCTGCGTAATCTGCGAAATCTGCGGATCGTTCCTGTTTTTGGTGGCGTTGCTCGATCCAACGCGTGTTTCGCTCTATGGCGTTGCCCGTCCGGATTTTCTCATCTGCGTCAACCTGCGTTCATTTCACCCTGGAGGATTTCGGGGCTGCGGTATGGCTTTAAGTTCGCGTCCCTTCGTATGTATTCGCGGTTCGAGTTCTTGGCACAGTCGATGCTGAAGATTCGGCAAACGGAGCGCGCATGGTCTTCGATCCTTTTCACCAATATCTTTCTCCGGATTTCAGTTTCCGGATAGCACGGGCCGGCCACGAGCTCGACGGCTATTGGGCGCTCCGGAGACAGATTTTTTGCGAAGAACAAGGCATCTTCCAGCGAACAGATCGGGACGAGTTTGATGAACACGCGATCCCAATCGTATGTGAGACCATAATAGCAGGCATGGAAGATGGGGTTGTCGGCGTAGTGCGAATTGACGAAAGAGAACCGGGTCTTTGGTATGGGAGCCGGTTAGGGGTTGCTCCGGAGTATCGCATTATTCGTCAGCTTAGCCCGAGTGTTTCCGTTCGAAACAGTCTGCCCGTATATCGCGGTTCGGGAGGACTGGGAGCCGGACTTATTTACAAAGCAGTTTCAACCGCTCATGCGCTTGGCTGCATCGAGTTTCTGGCCACTGTCCAACACCAGAATGCCAGGTTCTTTCAACGGTTACACTGGGAACCGCTTGGCTCGCTTGATTTATTCGGGTTGCCTCACGTTAAGATGCGAGCCGATCTGAATTATTATCGGCCGGCCAAGCATGTGTTTTGAAGCCGGGAGGGATCGCGTTCTCGCCATCCGTCGTCCGTTGGGGTCGCCATCCTTGGGCGCTCCAGGCCGATGCCAGACGAACGGCTTGCCACGCAATTATCTTTGCTCGCCATCGGCCTCGCAAGCGAGGCAGCGCTCCACGGGTGGCGACCGAGTCGGCCTCGTCCCGCGACCCTGGGAAACCGACGCTCCACTAGTATGGATTCTGACTACGCGACTCTTTCCCGTCTGACCACTTTCCTTAGGACGCAGGCGGGAGTTAGTGACAAGCTCGCCATCACCCGCGCGTATGCTCCGGCCCAAGAGCTCGCCGGCGCGATCAGAGTGGGAGATGATTGCGCTGCGATTCCCGATAACGATGGTTTTTTGCTCTTTGCCGGGGAAGGAATGTTGGAATCATTCGTAGAAGCTGATCCCTGGTTCGCAGGTTACTCAGCCGTGATGGTAAACCTGAGTGATATCGCGGCTATGGGCGGTCGGCCGTTAGCAATTGTCGATATTCTTTGGACGCCCCAGTTGGAAAAAGGAGCCACGATCTGGGAAGGAATCACCGCTGCATCGCAAGCTTATGGCGTGCCGGTCGTTGGCGGACACACTACGGTTACGCAATCAGGAAAAATCTTTCTGGCGGCTGCAATCCTCGGCAGAGCCCAGCATCTTATTACCAGCTTCGATGCGAGGCCGGGAGACGAACTCATAATAGCCATCGACCTGCGGGGCAAGTATCGGGGGGATAAACCTTTTTGGAACGCCAGCGTCGGTGCACCGGTCGAACGGCTCCGAGGCGATCTAGCGCTCTTAGCAACTCTGGCAGAGAAGCGTTGGGCCCGAGCCGGCAAGGATATCAGCAACGGTGGTATCATCGGCACACTCGCGATGTTGTTACAATGCTCGAAGGTAGGTGCTGAGCTTTGGTTGGATCGGATCCCGCGTCCTGACGGAATCGACTTAGCTCGTTGGCTGATTTCGTTCCCCAGCTTCGGGTTCCTATTCAGTGTCGACCCAGGTCAGATTGCGAACCTAACGGCTGCGTTTGCTGATCGGCAGATTGCTTGCGGCCGAGTCGGGACAATTACCGGCTCAGGAACTTTTGTCCTCGTTTACGGAGCGGCGCGGGAGACATTTCCGGTGACGGCGTGATTCGGGGCGGAAGCGTGGCGCCGCCGTGCCAGGTTCCTTTGATGAGCACTTCTTTAGGATGGTGACTGGATCCGGTGAGATTAGCGTTCAGCTTTTCTACTACCAGATCTAGGGCGGCTGCCCCAACCGCGGACAGATTGCCGTCGATCCCCGCCGCTCGGCCCATTTCATCCGAAGTGCGATAAAGATATGCCAGACCGATGTCGTCCGGAACCGTCAGTCGATGCCGTGCCAAAAACCGGCGTACTGGCGCTTTGTAGACCAGCAGCGAGTCGGGTTTGTTGGCGGCGAGCCAAAAATCAAATGCGGTCTGATCATTAGCATCTACCGGTATGAATGGTTCGCAGCGGTCGGGCTTCGGCAACCTGCGTTGCCAATCAAGAAAGGCGCCGGACCAAAGATTGTTCGAGATCTGGTTGTTCAAATCGGGAACGACCAATCCGGGGCGGCGATAACCTAATTGCCAGATGTGATCGAGAGCGAGTTGAACGTTGTAAAAGCCGTGAAAATTGGCGCGGTCCACCAGGACAGAACCAAAATAAGCGCTCAAGCCGGCAACGGCGAAGCCGTCAGTCCGAAACGTGACTTGTTCACTATCGTCTCGAGAGAAACCTAAAAGCACACCTCGGATTCCCCGAGCTCGGAGCGTGGTCTGAAGCCGTTCTTGGCTGCCGCGATACTCGCTTAAAGGAAAAACCTCTACTTTGAAACCTAGAGCGGCGGCGCGTGCTTGAACGCCTTCGAACTCCCAACGGCAAACATCTTTGGAACGCCAACTTTCGCGGCCGCCGTAATTAGTGACTAGTGCGATTACATCGACTTCTCCGGCGCCACCACGTCGCCGGCGACTGGCCATCAGCGCACTAACTAACGGGTTCGGGCGGTACCCAAGCTTTTCCGCTGCTTCTTCCACCCGTTGGCGAGTAGCGGCGCTGATCCGAGGATCACTGCGTAAGGCTCGGGAAACGGTAGAAGGCGCAACTCCCAGCGAGTGCGCGATTTCAGCCATACGTGTTGCCTGTATTTGTCTCCCCAGCATAATTTATGGCAGAGCTCTACCGGTTAGCGTTCAAGTTGTGCAACGATTTGCGCGCGATCTGCTCCCCAATCGCGCAACAATATGCGCAACAAATCCGCTCCGGCAAACCCAGTCCGGTTCGTCAGTTGCTCTCCTCTAGCATCAATCCGCGCAGCGCCCTCCCGCTCGCTACCATCCAGTCAACAGCAGATAAACCAATTTATATGCCAGCCGTCGCTAAAGACATGAATAAGAAGGGAGACTTCCTGGTTGATTATGAGGAGAAAGTCTTCCCTGATGTTAAGGCCGATCCGGGCGAAAAAGCGCTCGTTACTTTCCATACCATTGCCTTTGAAGGTTCGATCTCCATTGTTAACACGTTGGTTGCGACTCGCCTTCTCCGTAAGGGCTACGAGACCTCGATCCTGTTATATGGTCCGGGAGTCACCATGGGTTTCCAGCGAGGGTTCCCTACTCTCGGAGACGAAGCATTTCCTGGCCATCTCTTCGTAAATCAACGCATGGAAAAATTCATGGCGGAGGGAGGCAAAGTGTACGGCTGCCGGTTTTCCACCCAAGCATTGTACGGGCAAACGGAGAAAGCGTTCATCCCGGGTATTCGCCCGATCAACCCATTGGATGTGCTCGATATCATCCTGATACACAAGAAAGCCGGAGCGGTGATCATTGATTCCTGGACGGTTTGACCGATGAAACGAATTAAAGCGGCCGCGGTCCAAATTGCACCCGATCTGTCCGGTAGCGCCGGTACTCTCGAGCGCGTTTGCGACGCGATCGGCCGCGCTGCCGGCGCAGGTGTCGAGCTCGTCGTGTTTCCCGAGACATTCATCCCTTACTACCCCTACTTTTCGTTTGTCTCTCCACCAGTGGCCACGGGAAAGGAACATCTGCGTCTATACGAAAACGCAGTGGAAGTACCAGGGCCGATTACTCAAAGACTAGCCGAGGCAGCGGCTCACCACCAAATGGTGTTAGTCGTGGGGGTTAATGAGCGTGACGGCGGCAGTCTTTATAACACCCAGCTGATTTTTGATGCAGATGGTTCGCTGTTACTGAAGCGCCGCAAAATTACTCCTACCTATCATGAAAGAATGATCTGGGGACAGGGTGACGGGAGCGGATTTCGCGTCGCCCACACCGCGGTTGGCCGGGTCGGCGCGTTAGCTTGTTGGGAGCATTATAACCCATTGGCGCGTTTCGCCCTAATGGAGGAGCGGGAAGAATTACACTGTGCGCAGTTCCCCGGTTCAATGGTCGGGCAGATCTTTGCCGATCAAATTGAGGTCACCATGCGGCATCACGCTTTAGAAGCTGGCTGTTTCGTAGTCAACGCGACCGGTTGGTTAACCGAAGAGCAGATTGCGGCGATTACTCCCGATGAGAAAATGCGCCGGGTGCTGCGGGGAGGTTGTTACACTGCGATTATATCACCGGAAGGTGTGCCGCTTTGTGAACCGATCAGGGAGGGTGAAGGCATGGCCATTGCCGAGCTTGATCCTTATCTGATCACCAAGCGGAAACGGATGTTGGACTCAGTCGGTCACTATTCCCGGCCTGATATTTTCGCACTGACGATAGACAGGGAAGCAAAGGTTCAAGTCCAGCCGAAGTTAGCGCGGGGTCCTCTGGCTCCCGAGGTTGGAGATGAGCCAAGAAAGGAATCGGGAACAGTATATGAGGGCAACTATGGATTTTCAGAGCGCGCTCCTCACCAGGAAACAGCGGCTGCTGTCTGATCTGCAAACTCGCGGGCTGCGGTTGGTCGATCCGAAAGCGGGTGCTGCTAGCCGGATTGGTGGCGCCGGACCAACCGATCACAAGGCGGTTACCATTCTAGGAACCACCATCATGGTTCCCGTGCATACGCACGGAGCAAATCGGTCACCCTACATGGCAATGTCCCCTGATCATTGGGGCGTCTCTTTGTTATGCGAGAATGATGAGACGATCTGCGAGATTTCATTTCCGCCGCAGCCGAAATTTTACGGACTGAATACACAGGACGGGATTCCCTATTGGAAAATCGCGCAGCTTCATTCCCGGGATACGTTAGCGACGACCGTCCTGCAGACGTGTGTCCGCTACGGGAACAGCCAAAGCAAATGTCAATTCTGTGCGATCGGCGAGTCCTTGAAGGCAGGCCGGACCATAGCCAGGAAAACGCCGGAACAGTTAGCTGAAGTTGCTGGCGCGGCCCAGCGTTTGGATGGAGTGGGCAATGTGGTGTTGACGACGGGGACGCCGCCGACCGACGACCACGGCGCAGCGGTGCTGGCTGATTCGGCCGCGGCCATCAGGGCTGAGACCGGACTGCCTATTCAAGGTCAGTGCGAACCACCGGCGGATTTTAGCTGGTTCAACCGAATGCATGAGGCGGGGGTTGATGCTTTGGGAATGCATTTGGAAGCTTGGGACGAAGAAGTCCGCCGCCGGATAATGCCGGGCAAAGCGGAGGTCCCGGTTTCATTTTATCTGGAGGCGTTTAGAGCTGCGGTAGCTGAATTTGGTCGTGGTCAGGTTAGTACGTATTTGTTAGCTGGGCTCGGCGATACGGTGCCCGGCTTGTTAGAAGCAGCCAGAGTACTTATCGAAATTGGGGTTTATCCTTTCGTAGTTCCATTTGTGCCGGTTAGTGGTACGCCGTTAGCCGATCATCATCCCCCTCCGGCTGATTTTATGCGAGCGGTTCTTCAGCCAATTGGTGGTTGGCTAACGGAAGCCGGTATGACGTCGGACACTGTCAAAGCTGGTTGCACGAAGTGCGCGGCTTGTTCGACGCTCTCAAGCTTCGAGAAACAACCAATCGGGGTGAACTAAATTACTCTTATACCTCTTGCCACGAATCTACCGCTCCCGATCATCCAACGCGAACGCCGAACGCCAAACGCCAAACTCCAATACTATGCCCGAGGTATTCTTTACTATCGAACTGCCGGATGGCGCCACTAAAGAGTGTTATTCGCCGTCGAGTGTCGTACGGCAATATTTCGTTAAGGGCGAAGAAATGCCGGTGCTGGAGTTCGTCCGGCGGAGCCGCCAAGCGCTGGCGGAGGCGTCAGAACGTGTGCGGGCCAAGTTTGGATTTGGCTGTTCGAGCGCGGCCGCCCAGCTCAGCGAGATCGAGCAATGGACTCGGAGTTATGCGCATAACGCTGTTGTTCGGATTGTTAGTATTTGAACTGTAAATTGGCTGGTCCGCTTTCACAGGATGAAAACAAATGAGTACGAATCAGAATAATGGTAGCGAAGAGAGAGGGTTCGCCGGCCATTACCCGGTGATCATCATCGGGGGCGGCCATGCCGGGCTCTCCATGAGTTTTTGTCTAAAGCAGCGACGGATCGAGCATCTAATCTTTGAAAAAGATCGGATGGCGCAATCGTGGCGGTCCAGGCGTTGGGATTCGTTTTGTCTGGTGACACCCAATTGGCAGTGCCAGTTACCAGGGTTCCCTTATTCCGGGACTGATCCAGACGGCTTCATGAAGAAGGATGAGATCGTTGCCTATATCGAGGCTTACGCCAAATCGTTCCAGCCGCCGATTCTGGAAGGAGTAAGTGTGGGACGCTTAAGCCGGGACGAGGCAGGTCGGTTTCTCGTCGCCACGAGTATGGGCGATTATTCGGCCGATCAGGTGGTCGTAGCGACCGGAGGATATCAGGTTCCGTCCGTACCACGTATCGCGGAACGTTTTCCTAGCTCCGTTGGGCAGATTCTTTCCAGCAACTACAAAAATCCGGAATCAATTGCTCCCGGCGACGTGTTAGTTGTCGGTTCGGGCCAGTCCGGTTGCCAGATCGCCGAGGATCTACATATCGCTGGACGCCGAGTTCATTTATGCGTCGGCGGCGCACCCCGCACGGCTCGCCGGTACCGAGGCAAAGACGTCGTGGCTTGGTTGCATGAGATGGGGTACTACGATAAACCAATCCATGAACACCCACTGAAAGAACGCGTCAGGGCTAAAGCAAATCATTATGTAACCGGACGCGACGGGGGACGTGATATCGATCTGCGGAAATTGGCGACCGAAGGTATGCAACTTTATGGCCGGCTGCAGGATGTAACCGGGACCCGGCTAGAGTTCGCGGATGATCTGAAATTGAACTTGGATCAAGCTGATGCCGTGGCTGAGAGCATCAAGAATACGATCGATAAATTCATCGAATCAGCCGGGATCAACACCCCGGTGGAAGAACGATATCGCCCCGTTTGGGAACCTACCAACCTAGCTTTGGAGTTGGACTATATCGCCGCCAATATCACAACTGTCATTTGGTCGATCGGTTATCGAACTGATTACAGTTGGATTGAAGTTCCGGTTTTCGATGGGAAAGGGTATCCCGCACATCAACGAGGCGTGACTACGGTCCCGGGCCTTTATTTTCTAGGGTTACCATGGCAATACACTTGGGGGTCAGGCCGTTTTTCTGGCGTGGCTCGCGATGCCACCTTTCTGGCTGACTATATCGAGGCACGCCGGGGTGCTCCGACGCCGGAGTCCCCGCGGTTGTTGAATGAGTTAGCGCTGGGATCGTGAGCTTGGCCCGAGCCTGAGCTATATCTGTAACCGCTTCGTCTTACTGCGGTGAATTCCGGCCAGTTGCCGGGAAACTTAGCCGCACGTTTTCGCCTCGACAAGCAAGCACCAGATCAATGTAGACTCAGCAGGCGGCAATGATTCGTTACCGGATATTCTTATCCTCGCCTGGAGATGTCGGCCGGGAGCGAGAGGTGGCTATCCAGGTAGTGAAAAGACTCAGGAAGCGTTACCTGGGCGAGATCGAGACAGAGCTCTATCTCTGGGAACATGAACCGATGCTGGCTAGCCGGGGTGATTTCCAAGAGAATATTCCGGAACCCACCGAGTTCGATTTAGTAATTTGTGTGCTCTGGTCGCGATTAGGTACCCGGCTACATCCGGGCAGACACCGGCGCCCGGATGGTACCGCGTATAGCTCGGGCACTGAGTACGAATTCGAAGTGGCTCTAGAAGGATTTCGAACGAATCGCCGGCCTGATCTCTTGGTGTATCGACGGGATGAAATTCCGTTGTTTCCGGCTAGCCCAAAGGAGCGGCGTGCCGCCTTGGAACAACAATGGGAGGGATTAGAACAGTTTTGCCGGAAATGGTTTACTGATGAGGACCAGGGCAGCATTAAGCTGGCGTTCAACAGTTACCGAAACCTAGCTCAATTCGAAGAGAACTTGGAGCGGCATCTTCACGAGCTGCTGCAGGCATATCGAGCCAAGAATGGCATGATCAGCCAGCCCCAGGAAGGGCAGGTTCAGGAGCGATGGATCGGGGAATCACCCTACCGTGGTTTGCAAGTCTTTGAATTTGAACACGAGGCGATTTTTTTCGGGCGAACCAAACAACGAGACGAGATTCTAGGGACGTTGCAAGCACGTTTGGTCGAGGAGGGTACGCCTTTTGTTCTCATCTTCGGCGCCAGCGGCAGCGGAAAGAGCTCGCTCCTGAGAGCGGGAGTAATGCCCTGGCTTTGCCGGCCCGGGGTCATTGATGGAGTTGGCCTTTGGCGATCGATGGTGGTTCGTCCATCGGATTCCACGGGCGATCTGCTCCAAGGATTAGCAGGAGCGCTGCTAAGTCCTGGGGCACTTCCTGAGATCGGAGCGGATGGCACCGATGCGCTCAAATTGGCGGCCTTGCTGGAAAAGAATCCTGAGGGGCTTGGTCTACTAGTGAAGGAAGCGTTGTCGCGAGCGGCCGGAGAGGAGCAACGCCGGCGGGACCTGTTGCAGCAACCGGTCGCACGTCTGGCCATCGGGCTCGACCAATTGGAGGAAATTTTTACTTTGGCTGAACGGTTCAGCATCGAGCAACTAATCAGATTCTTCAAAGCAGTCCGAGCCGTGGCGGAGAGCGGTTTTGGTTGGGTAGTCGCTACGTTGCGCAGCGATTTCTTTAGCCGATGTGAGGAGATCGACGATCTGGTAGAGCTCAAACAGGGTAAAGGGCAATATCATCTTTTGGCCCCGAATGCTGCGCAATTAAGCCAGATCATTCGGTATCCGGCCGAGGCGGCCGGTGCGGTGTTCGAAGAAGATCCAGAAAGAGGCCGGTTAGATGAACGGATCCGGGATGACGCATTGAGAGAACCGGGCGGACTGCCGCTGCTTGAATATGCCCTGGATGAATTATTCCGGACCGGTGGTGCAGACGGGCTATTAAGCCACGCCGAGTACGATACGTTAGGCGGAGTGGAAGGCGCGCTGCGAAAAAGGGCAGAAGACACGTTTGCCGGGCTGCCGCTATTGGAACGAGAAGGTTTGGGGCCAGTGTTACGCCAGATAGTGAGGCTAGGGTCTGGTGATGATGAAACCTTGACCCGGAGAGTATCAGGTTATGAAGCAGCCGCCGCGCAGCCCGGAGCGCGGGGATTGGTGGAGGCGTTCATCAGCGCCCGCTTGCTGGTCGCCGATCGGGATAGCACGGGCGCTCGGACCTTGATGGTTGCGCATGAGGCATTGTTCCGGGTCTGGCCGGAAGTAGGTCGCTGGGAAAAAGAGAACCGCGACTTCTTACGGGTGCGGGCGCGGTTAGGCGAAGCGATGGCCAGATGGATCGAATGTAACCGGGAAAGTGACTATCTATTGGCTCCCGGGCGGCCACTGGCAGAAGCCGAGGAGTTGTTGCAGGACTATGAGGCGAGCCTAGACCCAGAAGAAGAAAATTACATCCAGGCTTCCCGAGCAAAGGTAGCACGAGCGGCCGGACGCAGGCGGTTAGTCATCACCGGGGTGATCACGGTGCTAGCGGCGGTTGCAGGGGCAGCCATCTGGCAATGGCGTGAAGCGGTCGTCCAGAAGGGATTAGCCGTGCAAAGCGAGAACCGAGCCGTTTCGGCAAGGAACAGCGCGGAAAGCATCCTTAACTATCTACTTAATCAGCTCAGCGATAAGCTTCAGCCGATCGGGCATCTCGATATCATTGAAGATGTGCAAAAACAGGTAGAAACCTATTATAAGAATCTAGGTTTCAGCGAGCAAGACCCCAAAGGGCTAAGCAACTGGGCTATACTGCTGAAACTAGAGGGTGAACGACTCCAGGCACAGGGCGATCTGGTTGGAGCCAAGGCGAAATTCGAAGAGCGACTCCACATTATTCAAAAGCTCGTTAAAAGTGAGCCGAGCAACCCAGTGTGGGGGAGCGATTTGTCGATCAGCTATTACCGGCTGGGCGACGTGTTGCAAGCCCAAGGCGATTTGAACGCCGCCAAAGCGCAATACCAGAGTGCGCTGGAGCTTCTGCACACCCTGGTCAAACAAGACCCCGGCAACAACGCCTGGCAGCGCGATCTGTCTGTCAGTTGTAATAAGCTCGGGGACGTGCTGCAGGCCGAAGGCGATTTGAACGGCGCCAAGGCGCAATACCAGAGTGCGCTCAAGATCTCGCAGACCCTGGTTAGGCAGGACTCGAGCAACACCGTTTGGCAACGCGATCTGTCGTTCACACACAATCGGCTCGGCGACGTGTTAGACCTGCAGGGGGACTTGGACGGCGCAAAAGCCCAATTCCAAAACGGGCTCGTGATCGTCCAGAAACTGGCTGATCGCGACCAAGGCAACAGCGACTGGCGACTCGATTTGTCGGTCAGCTATGAGCGACTCGGCGACGTACTAAGAGAGCAAGTCGATTGGAACGGTGCTCAGACCGAATATCAGAGTGCACTCGACATCAGACTGAAACTAGCTAGCCAGGACCCGGGCAATAGCGTTTGGCAACACGCTTTGTCCATTAGTTATAATTTACTCGGCGACGTAATGAGAGCGCAGGGGGATTTGAACGGCGCCAAGGTCCAATACCAAAAATACCTCGAGATAGCAGAGAAGTTAACCAAACAGGATCCGGGCAACAGCGTTTGGCAACACAATTTATCAGAGGCTTACAAAGCCTTTGGCATTTTGCTAAAAGAGCAAGGGGATTTCAGTGGTGCCCGAAAGAACTTCCAAGCGAGCCTGGCCATTTTAACCGATTTAATCCGGCTCCACGGCGAGAATCCGACCTGGGAAGCAGATCTCGATTCGGTTAAGAAGGAGTTGGATGAGTAGTCTGTCGACCAGCCGAGGATCACGCCTACCGCATGGCTGGGAGATCGAAGCCTCTTCCTAGGTAGGCTAACATAGCTGGCCCGACCGCGCATGACTACGTCGCGGCAAGACTTTTGCTGAGACTTTTTTTTTACAAAACAGATCGACTTTAGGCTCGATCCTGAGTCACCTTGATTTTCTTAAGCGCCCAATAATATATGGGAATCCATTCGGTAACCAACAATCCGGCTCAACAGTCTGGCGACCAATACGCGTTGCGAATGATCAACATCGAAAAGTATTTCGGTCAGGTCCGCGCGCTCACCGACATTAACCTGGACGTCGGCCGCAACGAGATCGTGGGGTTGATCGGGGATAATGGCGCCGGTAAATCGACCATCGTTAAAATCCTGACTGGCGTGTTTCCCCCTACCAGTGGCGAGTTATACATTGCCGGCCGCCAAGTCGATTTTCGTCGTTATAACGTCCAGAGTGCGCACGTTCACGGAATCGAAACCGTTTACCAGGATAAATCGCTCGGTGAAAAACAGGTTCTGTGGCGCAATTTCTTTATCGGACGCCAAATCGTGAATCGGTTTGGCTTCATCGACGTGAAAAAGGAAAAGGCGGTGGCCAGCGAGATTATGCTCAACACCATTGGTTTCCGAGGCAAAGGGATCACCGTCGAATCGACCGTGAGCCGGCTCTCCGGCGGCGAGCGCCAAGGGATCGCGATCGGGCGCGCCATGTATTTCGAGGCTGACCTCATCATCCTGGATGAACCAACCGTTGCGTTGTCGCTCAAGGAAGTCGCGAAGGTGATTAACTTCGTTCACAAGATCAAAGAGGCCGGCAAGGCCAGCATTTACATTTCTCATAGCCTCCCGGATGTGTACGAGGTTTGCGATCGGTTCGTGGTGCTGGATCGCGGCGAGATCGGGGCAAGCATCTCGAAAAAGGACATTACTTTGAAAGAGCTGGACGAGTTTCTACTCGAGTACGCTCACGGCCGGAAAGACAAGCAGCAACCATGAATTTCGTAAAAGCAGCTTATCGGTTTCTCGGCCGCCTCGAAGGCTTCGCCATTGCGATGGTGTTGCTGGTCCTCTACGTCGTGTTGATCTTGGCCGCTCCGGCAGTGTTCAGCAAGCCGATGATCTACATGTCGTTTTTGGAGACCGTGCCGCCCACCCTGATCGCGGCGCTAGGGTTGACGCTCGTGATCACCGCGGGTGAGATCGATTTAAGTTTTCCAGCCGTGGTGTCGTTGTCGGGCTTCGCGCTCGCTTGGGGGTGGAGGACGTTCGACCCGGCCTACGGTGCGTTGATTGGCATCGTGCTCGCCTTGGCGGCCGGCGCTCTCGTCGGGTATATCAATGGCCTGATGGTCGCGCGGATTGGCGTCCCATCGATAATGGCAACCTTAGCCGCCAATTTCTTTTGGTACGGTATCTCGATCCTGCTCGCCGGAGGTCTCCAGCAGACATTGAAGGGGAGCGAAGACAATCTCGTTCACCAGATTCTGGTGGGCCGGCCGTTTTTTGGTATTCCACTTCAGGCGTTGTGGTCGTTGGCGCTCGCGGTTTTTCTCTGGTTTATCCTTAACCGCCATAAGTTCGGAGAAAGCGTCATGTTCATCGGCGACAACGCCAACGTCGCCCGGGTGATGGGGGTTAACGTCGAAGCGACACGCGTCCGGCTATTCACGTTCCAGGGCATGATCGCCGCTTTTTCTGGGATTATCGTAACCTTGGATATTGGGGTGTTCTACCCGGATCAAGGCAACTTTCTTTTGCCGGCGATGGCCTCTGTATTTGTCGGTGGAACCTCGATCGCTGGAGGCGCCGGCTCTATCTTCGGAACCTTTTTCGGATCGTATGTCATCGGCTCCCTGGCAGCCGGCGTGGTTGCAACCACGATCAGCGGTTACTGGGTCCAGGTTGTCGAAGGCGGCGTTATGGCAGCCGTTGTGGTCCTGAACGCCGCGACGGGCAAAGGAGATTTCGCTTCGTTGTTCAGCCGATTCCGGGTCAAAGGAGTTCAGGAGTTCGGGAGTTCAGGAGTTCAGAAAGACGAACGGCCGGGGTGAGCGTGTCGGCGTATGGCCGTATCGGCGGGGGGCACGCGTTGGGCGCTGCGAACGGATGGGACCTATAGGACTTATGGGACTGATAGGATCCGTCCCATTAGTCCCATCGGTCCCATAAGTCCTATCTATCCGCAGCGCCCAACGCGCGCCCCCCCGCCGACACGCCCAAACGCCTTCCGAACTTCGCCCCCGCGTTTTCCGTTAACGTTCACGGCCGGACACGTTTTTTAGCGCGATTCTGAACTCCTTGAACTCCCGAACTCCTGAACTCCTTCCTCTTTGAGCTTTACCAAAAGCGAGAACCTTCATTTAATCAGAGCTAACCCCCTCAGCGAGTCTCGCTGAAACCACGAGTTCATTCATTTATTATGAGCCCAAAAATAAAGTGTTTCTGTTCTGCTACAGCGTTCGGACTTGCGTCCGCTTTCGCTTTAGTTATGGCGCCGTTGAAGTCGTTAGGCGCCGATGGCAAGATCGTTGTTTACATGCAAATGGGCGGCGATCCGGGCATCGCCTCGGTTTTAGCCCGCACCACTGGCGCAGAGGCTGCAGCCAAAGCTCTCGGCATCGAACTGCATGAGCAGTACGCCAGCTGGGATTCAAAGAAGATGATCGACGAATTCAAGGAGGCAATTGCTGCAAAACCCGATGGCATCGAGATTATGGGCCACCCGGGCGAAGATGCGATGGGACCATTGGTCGACCAAGCCGAGGCTCAAGGTATTATCGTGACCAGCGGCAATAACCCGCTACCCAACCTGGAAAAGAAGTACAAAGATAAAGGCTTCGGCTATGCTGGAGCGGATCTGTATGCGGGTGGCTATCTAACCGGTCAAGCCATGGTCGAAAGCGGGAAACTCAAGCCGGGCGATAAGGCGCTGGTTTGGGACATCTTCCACCAGGAAGGCCGCAGCCGAAGCTCACAGGGCGTTTTTGACGCGCTCGAGAAAACTCTCGGCAAAGGTAACGTTGAAAAGCTTGATGTAACCCAGGATATCGACAGTGATGCCACCAAGGGTATCCCGGTAATGACCGCTTATCTGGCGGCTCATCCTAACCTCAAAGCCATCGGCACCCAGCATGGCCAGCTCACTGCTATTCTGCCGAAGATTCTAAAAGATGCGGGCAAGAAACCCGGTGATGTTGTGGTAGGCGGTATTGACCTCGGTCCGGACGTCATCAAAGGCATCAAAGACGGTTACATCGTAGCCAGCTTCGATCAGGTTCTTTACCTGCAGGGTTGGGATCCGGTGATGCAAATCTGGTTAACCAAGAAGTATCTTATCCCAGGTCTACATCAGGACACCGGCGTTGGCTTGGTCACTCCAGCAAATGTCGATAAGATCGCACCTCTTATCCAGCAAGGGTATCGCTGATTATGGTAGGGCGAGGCGCCGCCTGGAGGGGAGCCGCTTTGGCACGCTCTTGATGATCTTGCCAGGTTCGTGTCAGAACGTGCCAGGCTAAAAGGCGTGATAGCAGGCGGCTCCTGGGAGTTACCCAGCGTGGCGTTTTGCCCGGGACCTCGCATCGTCTTTCCCGGTTCGGCGATCATTGTGGAGTTGCAGACCACTGGGCGGCTCCCGCGAGCCGCCTGTTTAACCCATTTTGTATGCTACACGACGCCCAGGAACGAACTTCGCGCGCTTCGTAAGCTACGGCGTAAGCGGCTCCCCTCCAAATTTGGTGGCGTCTATTTCCCCTCAACCCGAATTTGTGCTTTCACACAATCCGGCGGCATGTGTAACGCGAAATTGAACGCGTCCACACTCTCGCGGAATTCAAACGTCCGGCTGATCAACGGCTTTACATCGATCTTACCGGAGCCCATGAGGGCTAATGCCCGCGGATAAACGTGTGCGTACCGGAACACGGTTTCGACGGACGCTTCTTTTGCACTGAAGGCCACTATATCGATAGGCACCGGCTGGATCGGTAAACCGATAAAAACGATACGGCCGCCAGGACAGAGTGGCTCATGCACGGTCTTGATTGCGGGTGGTGCGCCGCTGGCTTCAAAAACGATGTCTGCACCCCAGCCGTCCGTCAGATCATCAATCACTTCGCGTAGATTCTCATTTGTCAGGTTTATCGGGCGGATGGGTCCCAGTTTCGCGGCCAGATCCAGTTTGGGCTGCAGGACATCCGTCATGACGACCTGGCTACAGCCGCCCGCGAGAGCTGCCAGCGCTGTCACATTGCCGATCGGTCCTGCTCCCATGACCACGGCCACATCTCCCGGCTTAATCTTAGCCTTTACCGACGCGTGCATGCCGACCGCTAACGGTTCTACCATTGCACCTTCAGCAAAGCTGACGTTGTCCGGTAGACGAAAGGTGTACGCTGCCGGATGGACCACGAATGGCGTGAGGCACCCATGCACGGGTGGAGTGGCCCAGAATCGAACCGCCGGATCTAGATTGTAGATGCCTAACCGGCTAGCACGGCTGTTTGGGTCCGGTATACCCGGTTCCATACAAACCCGGTCGCCGGCCCGTAAGTTTTTCACCTCGTTTCCGATCTCGACCACGGTGCCGGCCGCTTCGTGCCCCAGCACCATCGGTGATTTAACCACAAACGGCCCGATCTGGCCGTATTCGTAATAGTGCACATCACTGCCGCAAATACCGACCGTGTGAATCGCGATCTTTACATCATGCGGTCCAACGGTAACCGGCAAATCGATTTCTCGCAGAGATAGTTCGCCTTTTCGTTCCAGGACTAAAGCTTCCATAGGGGAGGAGTTTCTTTCGGTAAATTTCTAAACTCTAGACGATGTCTCGGTGAGGTTCTACCGCTTGATTTGGCGGAGGCCGTGGAGCGCTGCCTCGCTTGCGAGGCCGAAAGGGGTCGCCATCCGTGGAGCGCGCCTCGCTTGCGAGGCCGTGGTGAACAAGGCGATATCGGGAATGGACACGGTTCCTTACCTGCGCTCTGTAACGGCCCGATTTGAGCTGAGGACTGGATCGCTATCTGGTCTTGCAATCACGATATCTTCCGATCCCGGGTCCGGTGGCTAATTGCCGTACGATAGAGCACTGTACGAGCAGGCGTTTATTTAACTGTGTCGCCCTGTTTACCACGGCCTCGCAAGCGAGGCACGCTCCACGGGGTGGCGACCCCTTCGGCCTCGCAAGCGAGGCACGCTCCACGGGGTGGCGACCCCTTCGGCCTCGCAAGCGAGGCACGCTCCACCGGGGTGGCGACCCCTTCGGCCTCGCAAGCGAGGCACGCTCCACCGGGGTGGCGACCCCTTCGGCCTCGCAAGCGAGGCAGCGCTCCACGGGTGGCGACCCTACGGCCTCGTCAGCGAGTCAGCGCCCCGGCGGAATCCGCATTGCGAAGCAATACCCAGTCGGGTATTCTCCTCGCATTCCGCATGAAGTTTGTTCGTGTTAACGTTCGGCTCCCGGGCGTTAGTACGCGAATCGGAGCCGGCAGCCTGATACCAGTGTTTCAGGCTTATCATGGTATCACCGAGGCCGAACACCAGGCCTACATCGATAAATGGTCCGCGCAAGGTTACCGGATCATCTCGCTCAGTGTATATGGCGATCCGGATCGCCCTCTTTACGCTGCGGTTTGGCTACATCGCGCCGGACCGGCATGGCAAGAGGTGCATGGGGTCGATGCGAACGGTTATCAAGCATTTCTCGATACTTGGACAGCGAGAGGGTATGCCCCAGTTTTAGTGTCGGCGACTGGGACACTTGGTAATGCCATATTCGCGGCGGTACTCGAACGGGACATAAACGGACCTTGGCTAGCGCGCCACGGCATGCCGAGCGGATCAGCACAGGTGAGCGGCACCTTTGAGAATGAGAACGCGAAAGCAACCGCAGAGAGAATGATTCTTCAGTCCGTGGCAGTCTACGGAACTAGAGAGGACCCGCGCTATGCGGCCGTTTGGCGCTCGAACCTGCTCTATGTGAAGTGGCATGTCCATTCGTCGGATTCCGGGGCGAACTATCAGGTGGTATTCAATGCTGAGACCAGGCTACCGGGGTACGATCTCGCGGCCTATCGTCCGGCTTATATCGCTCTATCTCGTGAGTTGTCCTATTGCTCAGTCTTCAAGGACGATGTGGTAGGCCCGTGGGTGATGCGCCATGGGATGACCGGGGCAGAGTACCAAGCCGAATTCGATCACCAGGTTGCTAATGGGTTTTACCCCATTTGTGTGCAAGGCGGCGGATCGACCGCGAACCCTTTCTATGCCGCGATCTTCGCCACCCGAGACACCTCTTTGAGCCGGGAGTGGACGATTACCGGGGAAGGAGTTCCGGATCTAGCTGAGCTAGACCAAATAATGCAGCGATTTATGCAAGCGAATGGAGTTCGCGCAGCCCAACTAGCAGTTGGCACACGTGGCATAACTCTATTTTCACACGCTTACACCTGGGCCGAGCCTGGATACCGAATTACACAACCTTCCACCAGATTCTTGCTGGCGGGTTGCAGCCGAATATTCGTCGAGGCCGCGATTCAATCTTTATACAACGACGACAAATTAAAACCTGCTACTCCGGTTTACCCGTTGCTCGGATTCTCTAACCCATTAGACCCGCGGAGCGACACGATTACGATACAGCAGCTCTTAGATCAGAACTCGGGGTACGACGATAGCCTGGCCGGTTTCGATCCGACGTATAATATGCGCGCAATTGCGTTAGAGCTGGGTCTGAATCATCCGGTAACCAAGCTGGATGTCGCCCGCTACATGTACGGAAGGATGCTGGATTTCACGCCGGGCACGGCACAGAAAGAATCAAACTATGGTTATCTTTTGGCCGGAGCGGTTGTCGAACGTCTCACTGGTACAGCCTACATAGAATATATAGAAGAACGGTTATTAACACCGGCCGGAATCAGTGAAGCGAAGATCGTGTCAACGCTACCCTCAGAACGCACGACTGATGATGTAATTATGGAAGATCAAGGGTTGGGCCTGAGCCCGGTTGACTTCCGCTCGCCGCCTCAAGCGCCCTGTGTATATGGCGGTAACGGACAGATCAATGAGGTAGGAGACGCCAATTATGGGATGGGAGCTTCGGCCCAGGCATTGACCCAGTTTATTCATCGGTACGCAGTCTGGGGTAACGGCCCTCGATCCCCTGGTTATAGCCGGAGCGGCAGCGGGCCAGGCGCATCGTGTGTGGCATCGTCCCGAACGGATGAAGTCGATTGGGCCGTTACTATCAACACGCGAGATTGGCCGCCCTCCGCCTCAGTAACGCTGACCGATCTCGGCAATGTGATTGATGAATCGCTCAATCGAATCACGATTACCTAGCGGCGCCCTCGAGCCCTTCGCCAGGGGGCGCTGTCTGTCCGCCGGTTCGGGAATTTGAAACGCAGCGCAGGCTTGCTTGGACAGACCGGATTATGTTAAGCGAAACACCCTGCGTGTCTCATCAAGGTACAGGCACTTCGCAGCATTAGGATCACTGATTCAGGATGATCTGGAAAAGAAAGAAAAAATTATGCAGCCCTTCTTCACTTTCGCGAGTCGCGCATTACCGACTCAGCTTGCTGCCGGCGCCGCTAAGCTGCGCCGAGTTTGGATAGTAATACTAGGCGGATTAGTTTCGCCTGGGATTGCATACGGTGGAACTTTTGCCCAGTTAGCGACAGACGTTTCGCCGTTAGTTGCCCAATCAAAGCTCATCTCACCAACCGGTCCCAACCAGGAGATCAGTGTCGTTCTTGTTGTGCCGCTGAAGGATGCAAACGGCGCAACCGAATTCGCAGAGCGCGTTTCAAAGCCAGGCGACGAACTTTTTGGTCAGTTTATTACGCCCGCGGAGTTCGCCGCTCGCTATGGAGCAGGTGAAAGTGATTACAGCTTGGTAAAAAATTGGGCCAAAGATAATCAATTGAAAATCACCGACGATTCGGTGAGTCGAACTACCCTTACGGTGACAGGCAAAGTGTCGCAGTTTGAAGCGCTGTTTAATGTCCAGCTCAATAACTACCGATCACCAAACGGTGATGAGTTTTACTCGGCTAGCACTGCACCGATTATTCCGTCCCGGATTGCCGGGCAAATAATGGCAGTGGTCGGACTAAGCAGCTCGATTCACTACGCGCCGCTGAGCAAAATCTATCGAAGGCTGGGCGAAAATCCTTTACCCGCAATGAAGGCCGATACTGCCGGAGGAAGCGGCCCCGGAGGCGCTTTCAATACCGACGACTTGCGCGACGCGTACAACACGCCGGATTTGCACGGCACTGTGCGGCAAAAAGTAGCCGTGTTCGAACAAGGTGGTTACGCTCAGACCGACATTGACAGGTACATCGCGAATAACCGTTTACCGAACGTTTTAGTTAAGCCTCGTTTGGTTAACGGATACAAAGGCGGAGTCAACGATCCGAACATTGAACTCGAGGCAGTGCTTGATGTCGACATGATCATGGCCATGAATCGGGCCGTTAACGAAGTGTTAGTTTACGAGGACGGCAAAGATTCGTTTGACGTAGCCCTGCTGGATGCTCTGGCGGATGTCGCCAGCGACAACGCAGTTCAGACTTTTAGTATCTCGTATGGCCAGGATGAACGCCAGGCCGGGGCAAAGCGGATGGACGCCGAAAACCAAATATTCGTCCAACTCGCGGCTCAAGGAGTAACTGTGTTTGTCAGTTCCGGAGACAACGGCGCTTACGGCGATACCGGGATCGGCTATAACGCCAGTGATCCTGGCGCGCAACCACTGATTACCTCCGTCGGAGGCACAACGCTCTTTACCGGGAAAGATGCGTCTTACGGTGACGAAGAAGCCTGGAACTTGCTGGTCAGTGGTTTAGGCGCTACCGGAGGTGGAGTCAGTGCTCATTGGACAATCCCTAATTGGCAGCCTCCATCGGAGGTTACCCCGAACGGAGGATCTGCTACCTACCGCAATTTCCCAGACGTTGCCGCCGTAGGTAACCCGGAGACGGGCGTGGCGGTGTACTCAGCGATCAACGGAGGCTGGGTGCAGGTAGGAGGAACCAGCGTAGCTGCTCCGCTTTGGGCGGGTTATATCAGCTTGCTGAACTCAGCTCTACAGACCGTCGGTTTTCCCCGGCTCGGTTTTTTAAACCCTGCTTTTTATCCATTCGCGAACCAATATTACGGGGAGTATGGAGTCTTGCACGACGTCTTTGACGGCACTAACGGGAATTCGACCGAGTACCCTGATCTTCCCGGTTATTCTGCAGGACTCGGCTATGATAATTGCACCGGTTGGGGATCGATGAACGGGCAGGGCTTTGCCGCTGCGTGGCTGCTAACGCCGATCAAGGAAGGACAGAAACCGGGTGAGGCTGGGGGATTGAAAGGAACCGCGCAAACCAACACGGCTAAGCTGTCTTGGGACCCGGCAAATGGTGCAACCGGATATCTGGTAGAAGCGGATCCACCGAACGACGCGCTGCCGCTTAATTTTGTCTCTAAAGGCACGAGCACCGAAATCACGGGTCTGACACCAAGGACAACCTACCGGATCGTCGTGTTCGCGCTGAACGAGAGTGGTAATACGGTGATTAAGAATCAGATTGTGCTGACTACGAAATAACAATCACTGCGCTGAATGGCGGGAATACCGAGGTATACACAGGAACAGTTAGCGCCGTCGCCCGCGACGCTTCACCCGGACCAGAGCCTGAAACCCACGCACTGACTGGTCACACATGCAACCGATAAAAAAGCAGCCCGACATAGAAAAGGAAAAGCAATGCGCTGACGGGTGCTAGTATTTTATGAAACCATTCCCACCGTAGGATGATCGCGGCGATAGCGATGAGTCCAAAAGCGGATTGAAAATCTAGGTCGAGCGGGCGGGGGAGACGATTATAGAGAGCCAGCTCCTTCGCCAAGCTAAAGACGACACTGCTGAGCAGCGCGCTGAAGAACCAGTGCCGATGAGCGAAATAATGTTCCCGCAGATCGACAATCGCGTCTCCTTTCGGGTCGGGCAGGACTAAGGCTGCGATCATATAAACGCTGACCGCCTGCAAAACGATAACTAGGAGCCCCAAGAAATTCCAGGTCGCCTGCTGATGCATGCTGAAAGCCGCCCACCAACCCTGGATCGCCACCAGAAGAGCCATCCCGGTCCAAATCACGGTCGGCGTGTAAAGCTTCACCTTCTTCCTAGTCAAGATCAGACCGCGCACCCCCTGTAAGACCTGCGCGATAGCTAATCCCAGGATGATCGAGATCAGGACCGACAGATAGTTGAAGGACTCCATAGTAGGAAGTTAACACTGCATGTGGAGCGTGCCTCGCTTGCGAGGCCGACCCTTAGCGTGCCGCTACACTTGCAGCCTTAATTATCTCAGCCAAGCCTAAAAGCAATCGAAGCGAGGGTCAGCTTTTTGCTCGATTATGGGACTTTCCGCGCTGCTGGGCCTAGGCGCTTAATCGTCCTTCAATCCCGCGGCGCGTTTGGCTTCCTCAATAGCGGTCTCTTTTTTACCGAGAAGTGCATCGACTATTAACAGGAATCGTCGAACCGGCAAATTGTCCGTCGTCCTCGCCACCATTCATCTGTTCGATCAGTGCCGAGGCTTGCTGCCAGTCCCGCTCCCACAACGCAATGTTAAGACGGCAAGTTAGAACTCCCCGATCCTCTGCCATTGAGGCCGGAAGGGCGGCAAGCGTCGAACGCAGCGCTGTATCGTCTGCACTGTTCATGCCGAGATCTACTCAGATGAACACTTCCGACAAGTGAGAATTTTTAGGAGTCCGAACTTGCTGCCTCTGCTGTCCGAGATTCGGTTGGAAAGGCCCGGAATAAACGTGGCATAATCGGCCGCATGGAACCTGATACGGCCGGCGCCAGTAACGGTCTTCGTCTTTTCAGCAAACTTCTGGGAGTCGGCTATCTGCTTAACGCAGCCTTAATCCTGTATATCGGCATTGCTCGATCAATTTTGATCTTCAATGCTATGGCCGCGCACGCGTCGGAGCTAAACCCATTGGTGATGGTGCCGTCCATTTCCTTCGTGATAATTTGCCTTTTATTTGTGGCCGGCTTAACCGCATTGAGCCTCCGTTTATTCGCCGGCAAACAGGGTTGGCCGACATGGACTCTAGCCGTCCTTTTCTTGATGAGTATCCCGATTGGGACAGTCCTCGGGATTTTGACCATCGTCTGGCTGATCCTTTCACGGCGAGCTGAGCGACAACCAGCCAGCGGCTAGAAGACAGAAAGAATAGCCGCAAAAGAACGCAAAAAAAGACGCCCTAAAACCCAGTCTCTCACAAAGCCACAAAGACACAAAGAAAGGCGAAGATTGACGCTGCGTCTTGCCGAGGCCTGCTAACGCTCGTTCCCCTCGACCCCGCTCGCTAAACTTTTGGGCCGGGCTGGTCCTTCGTGTATTTGTGCCTTTGTGTGAGATGATATCCGGCGGCTGACGGGGAGGTACGCTCCACGATGTGTCCAATCACCATACTCACCTCTCCCGTTTCACGCGTGTCACCAACTGGGTTGGGTCGACTACGCGCAGAGCGATCACCAGCGGGATCAGGGCAGTCACCATATAGATAACGGCCATGGCGTCGATCGATTGGCCGGCTCGAACGCCGGCTGCGAACACTGTGTAATATAAGGCCACAACGAGTGTCTGACTATCCGGACCCGCGGTCAAAAAGGTTAGTTCGAACATACCGATCGTGCGCACTAGAACCAGGAGACCGGCGGCAAGGATACCGGGTGCAAGTAGCGGCACAAGAACGTGCCTAAAAAGGCGTAGTGTGCCCGCGCCAAAAACCCGAGCGGCAGCTTCCAGCTTCGGATCGATCTGTTCAATAAACGGTGTCATCACCAAGATAACAAATGGCACCGCAGGGACGAGGTTGCCTAGAATGACACCGGTGATAGTGCCACCCAGATGCAAGCTGTAGAGCAAGGTCGCCAGCGGGATCCCGTAGGTCATGGGCGGAACCAGTAATGGTAAAACAAAAATCAAAAGGGTGATTCGTTTAAATCGAAAATTTCGGCGCGCCAAAGCGTAAGCAGCAGGGACACCGAGCAGAAGTGAAATTGCTACCACCGCAAACACGACCTCGACAGTAACCGTCAATACACTATCTAGCTGGAACTCGCTCCACGCTGTCGAATACCACCGCAAAGTGAACCCGCTCGGCAACCACGTGCCCAGCCAGGTAGTAGCAAAAGAATTAACCACCACCACGGCGATTACGGCGAGAACGTTGAGAACAAAAAACCCGATCGCAACCCAGACTAGGAGGCGGGGGAGGTGATTGGTGAGTGGTGATTGGTGATTGGTCATAACGCCTGGGGTTTCGCCCTACGCAATTTGCTAGGCTCCTCGCGAGGCTTCTTTGGCGGATTGTGTGCGGGCGAAATAGCCGGGGAGGGATCGCGTCCTCGTCCGGCAGCCGCCGGATTGTTACCGAAGTCGAGGATGTCTGGGGATCGGCGAGGAGTTCACCTGTTGTTTGTCGTTCGCTGTTCACGTGCGCCCTCACCAATCACCGCGGAAACGCGGCATTGAGCTTTCTACCTGGCCCTTTGCATGTCCAATCACTAATCACTTATCACCTCTCACGGTTAACCTTTGGCGCCTCCCGTCGGTCCTCGATAAAACAGACCGCGGAGACCGAGAACTAACACCACCACTACGAGCTGTACACCCGCCATGATGATCGCAATCGCCGAAGCCATGGAATAATCGTAGTCCTCAAATGCAGCCTGATAAGCTGCGATCGAAATCACTCGAGTAGGGCCGGCGGGTGCACCCAGCAAGACCGCAGACGGGAACACCGAAAAGGCTTGCACAAAGGAAAGGCAAAACGCGATGGCTAATCCGGGAATGAGCAGCGGCAGGTAAACATGGATAAATTGTTTGCCCGGACTCGCTCCGAGTGTGGCGGCGGCCTGTGGCAGCGCAGGATCGATTCCAGTCAGGTAGCTCAGGATCAGGAGGTAAGCGAAGGGAAATCCACTGAGAACGAGTGATAGAAACACGCCCCAATAATTGTGAGTCAGGTGGACCGGAGAGGTCGACAAATGTAGCAATATCAGGATTCGGCTTAGCCAACCTTGCGGACCCAGGTAGAGCAGAAGACCCTCAGCGATCAGTACAGTTCCCAACGTAATGGGGACTACCAGGACGGTTGTCAGTGTCCGCTGGAACGGATGCCGTCGGGTAACAAACGCAATTGGCAACGCTAACCCGACGTTGATGAACGTTGTCGGCAATGATAGCCATAGCGTCGTCCAGATTGTCTCTCGCTGAAACGCCGTTGAGAAGAATTTTTGGTAGTTCTCGAAGCCGGCTCCCTGGTGGGTCGACAACGAGAGCACAAGGCCGAATAAGAATGGACATAGAAAGAGCGCCACGACCAGGAGCAGAGCGGGTGCTACCAACAACGCGACCCGATCTTGACGGTTCACCGTTCCAGCGACCTGCCTGTCGCGTTGATTGTTCACGCTTGCGCCGCCTCGCTGTCAGATTGAATGCGGGCCCATCGCCGGGAGGGATCGCAGCCTGTCCGACATAGTGTCTCTCTGGATTTTTTTCTCACGTCGGATCCTCGCGATCCGTCTTTATTGCGATAGTCTGCGGAGGCGGATTCGAAGCGTTTGTCATTCGGGAGGAAAAACGAGCACGCGCTCCGCCGGTATCGCCAAACGCAGCCTCTCGCCTGCGACCACGCGTTTCTGAGTTCGTACGTGCAGTAGAAGCCCGGCAGACGTCACAACATCGACCAGATAATCGCGTCCACAGTACTCGACGATCTCCGCTTGACCCGACAACACGTTTCCTACGTCGACTGACCCCTGGCTCATCTCGGGTGCGTCCACCTGAACGTCATCGGGTCGGATGGCAGCAACGGCCCGGCCGGTCGTGAGCGGCTCCTGGGCAACGCCTTCGAGCCGCATACCGGGCCCGGTCAGTGAAACTCGATTCTCTAGAATCCGGTCGACTTCAAGATCGAGGATGTTCCGATAGCCCATAAACCGCGCGACTTTCAGATTCGCGGGTCTGGTATAGAGCTCTTCCGGTGCATCGATCTGCAGTGTCCGGCCCTCGTTCATCACGACTATTCGGTCGGCCAGTGACAACGCTTCATCCTGATCGTGCGTGACATAGATAGTGGTCCGCTGCAAATCGCGATGGATACGCTTAATCTCGGCGCGCATCTCCAGGCGTAATTTGGCGTCGAGATTAGATAGAGGTTCGTCCATGAGAATAAGTGGCGGCTCGATCACGATGGCGCGGGCGATGGCAACCCGTTGTTGTTGGCCGCCCGAAAGCCGGCCCGGTAACTTATCTGCGTGCGCTTGCAGTTGAACCAGCTCCAGTGCAGCATCGACTCGGCCACGGATTTCCTTTTTTGGAAATCCCCGCATCATGAGTCCAAAAGCAACATTCCGGCGCACAGTCAGATGCGGAAAGAGGGCGTAATTCTGGAAAACCATTCCGAAACCGCGCCGTTCAGGAGGCAATTCATCAATCCGCTGCTGGTCCAGCCAAATGCTTCCGCCTGTCAACGGCAACAACCCCGCCACGCAATTCAGCGCGGTCGATTTGCCGCAGCCCGAGGGGCCGAGTAAGGCGATAAACTCGCCTGCTTGAATCGTCAGATCCATCCCGGCTAGAGCAACCGCGCTCCCGAAATGCCGGCTCACCCGCTGAAGACAGAGCTGTTTAAAGGTTTGCGGCCGACCTTCGCCAAGCCATTCTTTCCGGTTAGCGTTCGGCGTTTGGCGTTCGGCGTTCGGCGATGCAGAGGACATTAGGTTCCAAATTTCTATACGGCAGATCGCCTGCAAGGAGTGTTTTGCTCGAGCCTAGATAAATCCGCAGTCGACAGTGGCTGCCCCCGACCGCGCCAAACGCCGAACGCCGAACGCCAAACGCCAAACGCCGAACGCCAAACGCCAAACGCCAAACGCCAAACGCATACACTCACCGCGATTTGGCTGCTCCGATTTCTTCGTCCCAACGGTGGAAAGCGGTTACCATTGCTTTCGCATCAAGCGGAGTCTCTTTTGGATTGTCAGCAATCAAACTGTCGTACTCTGGCCGGCCGAATTCCTTTATTACTTGCTGGCTGTGCTCAGGCGCCATTGAAATCGGCACATCTTTGACCGCTGGACCCGGATAAAAGTATCCGTCGTCATAGGTCGTAGCTTGCTGTTCCGGTCTCAATAAGAAAGCCATCAAATCCAGCAGCACCGCGATTTTCTCCGGCGCCATTCCTTTTGGAATCACCATATAATGTCCGTCGGTAACCCAATGGAACCCTTTCAGCGCGGCTACTTGCGCCGATTTCGGAACGATGCCAAGAACGCGGGGATTGATGTCCCAGCCTGTCGTACTAGCGATAATATCGCGCGACCCCTCGCCAAATTCCTTCATCGTCGCTGTAGTCCCGGAAGGATAATAGTCGACGTACTTGTTCAATTCCTTCAAGTAGGACCAGGTCTTCTCCCAACCATTGACTGGGTCTTTCGGGCTAGAATCCCCGAGAAGATAGGGTAACCCCATCAAAAGAGTTCGTCCCGGACCGGAATTCGCCGGCCGGGCATACATGAACCGTCCGGGATGCGCCTTGCACCATGCGAGTAGTTCATCTGTACTTTTCGGAACATCTTTCACCCGTTCAGGCGCGTACTCTAGAAGTGGACCCGAAGGATAATACGTGACTGTGATGCCGTAGCCTTTTCCCAGCTGGTACAAGTCCCGAGCCGGAGGTAAATAATTTGACTCCAGGTTTGGAAATTTATCCTGATAATCCGGCATCAGCCTTAACCAAAGGTCTTGGTCGATACCGGCCGCAAGTCCGTCTAAGCCGGTGAGAACGAGATCAATGTCAAGACGCCCTGCATTCTGTTGCGCCTTAATCTTGCTGGGGAGCTCTGGGGCAGGAGCCTGATTGTAGTGAATTTGGCTAACCAGCTTAGGATTCACCTTGCGATAGTTCTCAATGCTTTGTTTGGTCAGCTGCAGGTTGCCGGCCACATCAATGATGTTGAGCATCACCGGGTTATTCGGCAGTGCCGGCGCGTCTGCCCAGGCAGAAAGCAGATTGCCAGGCAAAAACGTTGCCGCTGCGGTGGAAGCAGAAACTCCGGCGATAAAACGTCGCCGGGTGATCTCCTGTTCGCGTTTTAGCGAACTCGAGCCATTGGTCTTAGAAGGGGAGTCAGCCATTTTTCGGGGGATTGCAGTTTATTCTTAGCAGATTTCATCAGCTTCTCTAGAGAAATTTCGTCCCTCGTCCTCGAAACTCTGGTAGGGCGAGGCTCCAAAACGTAATAGGCTGCTGGCATACTTAGCGCCCGCGGCTACTCCGTCTAGTAGGTTACGTAAGCATGGCCGAGCCGGGGATGGAGCGTGGCAAAGATTGAGCGTGCTCTCTTGTTGCGAATCCGGTCTTGGGTCATCGCCCTGGTGTGGCACGCTTATCGGACCAAATCATACTGTCCCTTTCGGGACGGGCCGCCTTCTTACACCATTCCAGGCACTAAACTGCCTGGCTACCATCGTAAAGTCCCTCCAGGACAGAAACCTTACACGAGCCCATCGCCAGGAGGGATCGCGTCCTCGCGATCAGCTGTTACCGAAGCCGAGCACGTGTTCTAATCATCGGCGAAAATACACGCTTCGGTTATGGCACGTCCTCGCGGCGCGCGGGGACGCGCGCCCTCCCGAATACGTGACCACGCGCCCATCGCTGGGAGGGATCGCGTCTCGTGATCGTTGTTAACGAAGCCAAGCACGTGTTCTAATCACCGGCGAAAATAGACCCTTCGGTTATGGCACATCCTCGCGGCGCGCGGGGACGCGCGCCCTCCCCGATCTGCACCCTGCGAACGCTGTTGGAGAGGGACATCCTCCAACCCGAAAACCTAAAACCTAAAACCTCCAACTCATGACCCTTTTAAGTAACGATCAAAGAATTGGAGCTCCCGCCGGATCGCATCGATCTGGTTCTCGCGCTTACTGAATCTGTGCCCCTCATTCGGATAATAATGAGCCTCCACAGTCTTCCCCGCATCACGGAGGATCTTTACCACTTGTTCGGCTTCTTCTTTGGGAACGCGGATATCGTTATCGCCTTGTAGCACTAACAGGGGCGCCTTTGCGTTCCTGATGTACGCCAAGGGAGAATCAGCCTCGTAAATGGAACGATCCTTATCCGGATCACCGAGGAGCGATTTTTCGTATTGCTGAAGAAGCGGGTCTTCGTGCTGCAGCATGGTCAACCAATTGATAATGCCGAACATTTCGACCACGGCTGCCCTACATCCGGTGTCTTACCAATCGCCATCATCGTCATATAGCCGCCATAGGAGCCTCCGGTGATCCCGATTTTCTTCGGATTGACGTAGCCGGTGGCTTCAAGGAATTTCGCCGCATAAACTTCGTCTTGTAAGTCGCCGCCACCTAGGTCTTTGACATTCGCTTTTTGAAACTCGATGCCGTACCCGGTCGATCCTCGCACATTTGGAGCGATGCAAACGTAGCCGCGCGTAACCAAGGTAATGATCCCGCGGCTGAAGTTATCAACGGTTTGTCCGGTAGGTCCTCCGTGCGGAAGCACAATTCCAGGGTTCGACCCGTCTCGCTTGAGGTTGAACGGTGCCCAAACAAAGGCGCTAATGATCTTACCATCGAAAGTTTTGTAGTGGACCAATTGAGAGGCGGGGATTTTGGCCGCGCTGAGGCTCGCAATCGCAGAAAACGTTAACTGCCGCGCCTGATGCCGGGCAATATCGTAATCCACGGATGATTCGCTCTCGAGCTCTCGTGTGCGACTAGGAGAGGTCCTTTTTGCGGCGAGAACGGGTTGTGTTCGGTGGTCCTATTTAATCCGTCTGGGAAACTGATTTTCTCGCCGTGCCGGGTGGCGGTTTCTGCGAGATAGGCGTCGACCCGTCCGTCTTCGTTCACATAATAAGTAAATTGTTTGCAATCCTGGGGAAGAATACCGAACGCTTCCACTTCAGGTCAGTTACCCAGGTTGGTTTTTTGGTAAGGAGATCGATCTCCGCGACATTAAAGTAACCGCCTGGCCGGTCTGCTGATACCAGAAGAGTAGCGCCGTCCGGCGAAATGGAAGAAAGGGTAGTCCGCACTTCTCCCTGGTGCGGTGTTAGGTTTTCCAATTTGCCGGTGGCGACTTCGATTCGATAGATATCGCTGTCAGTGAACCCAGCGTTGGAACGGGTTGAATAAATGAATTGCCATCTGGACTCCAGACTATGTCGACCGACGAATGGTCCGGGCTCTTTTCCTGGGTGAGGTTACGGACGGTGTGCCGGTTCCAATCGAGCACCGCGACGTCGGTGGATGGCGATGTTTTGGGCTTATAAAGCAGAGCCAATGATTGTCCGTCAGGTGACCATGTCGGGTCCGTTTCGGAGATGTCTGGTGTGTTAGTGAGGTTAACGACCGCACCGCCGTCACTGGGAATCGCGTAAATATCATACATCTCATCTCCGCCTCGATCCGATGTGAAGGCGATCCATTTTCCATCGGGTGACCAAGCGGCGCCCACCTGGCGTTCATCGGATTGGCTGAGTTGAATCGGCCATCCGCCGTCCGCTTTACCTTCCACAGATTGTATCGACCGGTGAAGGCTGAAAACGATATTTCATCCGCGACCAGGCCCGCCGGCAAGCGAGCGAGTGTAGAAAAGGTCATCAATTGGAATCGGGACGGCGTTCACTACAGATTACACAGATTACTGCGGATTTCGTATTTCAGGTTCCGCGATCACTACCAAGCTGAACGCCAAATAGACAGACCAAAGGGATGTATTTCATAACGGGGTATCCGCACTGGTCTCCCGCCTCGATAGCCGCCGACTTCTGGCGTCAATCCGAAATCTGCAAAATCTGCGGATATTTACTCTTTCTTTCTGCGGTCGTTCTTGAACGTCCAGTCGCTCGGCTTAAAGAACCAGGTATGCCCTATCTATCGATCCAGACCAACAAAGAGTTAGAGGAGAAGGAACAGAGCCGGCTGCTGGCGGAGGCATCCAAGATTGTTGCCGCTAAGCTAAACAAACCAGAGAAGTACGTCATGGTTGCCTGGACAGCGGCGCCAAAAATGATTTTTGATAATGATCCGAACGGCGCTGCGTTTCTCGAACTGCAAAGCATTGGTATCCCGGAAGCAAGTCGCCAGGAACTTGCTGCCGCATTAGCCAAATGTGTCGCTCAATTCCTCGGAATAGACGCCGATCGCGTCTATTTGGTGATGAAGGACGTACCCGCTAAATACTGGGCACAAGGCGAACAGACGTTTGGCTAACCCAGCGCTCTTTTTGCCACAAGCCCGAGCAAACGCCGGCAAAACGGGAAAGATCCGCAGATTACGCAGCGAAAGTTCCGGGGTAAAATTACGCAGATTTCGTTGCGAGGTGAGTTAGCATCACGGGTTAAGGAGAACGTATTGGTACGAAAGATTTATCTTTCTCGCCGGCGGCATCAAAGCTCACAACGAAATCTGCGCAATCTGCGAAATCTGCGGATCATTTCTCTTTGTGACCGTGGCTCCACCGAGTGACCGACGAGAGTTCTAGAACCATCTGCGCCCCAGCTAAATCAGTGTCTATCTGGTTCATCCGCCTCCGCAAGGCCTGCGGCGCGACAGGTTCTGCGGTTAGGGTCTTTGTTCCTGTTCGTTCCCAGGTTTCCCGCTCGTGATTGGTGCCCATCTGCGGTTCGGCCGTGCATGCCGCAGATAACTAGTTGGAGCTGCAAGGAACACAGCGACCGAAGTCCATTCAGGTCACAGCGCTCCAAGCAGCTCCGTTCTACGAGTTCCCGAAAACCCAAGCCCTCCTGGCTTTAGTGCCCGTGCTCGTCTTGTCTGATATCTTTTTTGTCTGCCCTGATATCCTTCTCCACCGCTTTGATCTTTTCCTTCTCCTTATCGATCACGCTTTTGCTTTTATGCTCTAGCCGGTGAGCAGTAAGCCGTAAGCAGTAAGCCGTAAGTGAGCAGTCACCCCAGCAGCGACTTTCGATCGAGTAGCGAAGCTGACGACTGATTTACTGCTCACTGCTCACTGCTTACTGCTCACTGCTTACTTAGCGCGACCGAGTCTCTCAATCTCACACGGTCTGGGCGAGCCGCGGAGTCCGGGCTGCATGCTCGGCGCCTCCGCCCATCTCTCGTTCGTAAAGAGGGACGACTTCAGTAGTAGGTCCAAACATCTCGACTTGCCCCTGGCGCAGCCAGAGGCAGAGTTGGCTTGTCCGGCGGACGTGGGCCGTCTCGTGATTGACCATGATCGTGGTATGCCCTTGCTTGATGATCGCATCCATCCGTTCAAAACACTTCTTTTTGAACGCAGCGTCTCCGACCGCGATGACTTCATCTAAAATGACGATCTCCGGGTTGAGATTCGCGGCCACGGAAAAAGCTAAACGGATGTACATCCCGCTTGAATAGTTCTTAACGGGTACATCTATGAACCGTTCTAGCCCGGAGAAATCAACGATCTCGTCGAACTTTCCCCGGATCTCCTTCTTGGAAAAACCGAGCATCGTCCCATTTAGATAGATGTTGTCTCGTCCGGAAAACTCAGGATGAAACCCGGCTCCTACCTCGAGCAGGCTCGCTAACCGGCCGAAGACCCTGGCCTTTCCTGCGGTGGGTTGAGTAATGCGAGATAAGATCTTGAGTAAAGTGGACTTGCCCGCTCCGTTCTCCCCGATAATGGCTAACGTTTGGCCTTGATACAATTGAAAGGAGACATCACGCAGCGCCCAGAAACCGTTGCGGGAACTTTCTATCTCGCCGAGTGCTCGAGTCTGGAGCAGCCGGTGCACACCGGTGACGGTGCTGGACCAGATATCCTCAAAAAATGTCCGCTGGTTGCGTTCACCGAGGAAAAACTCTTTCGAGATATGATGAGCTTCGATGGCAATTGGCATTAGATCGTATCTGTGAAAGTTCTCTCGGCCCTTTTGAAGCAGGTAACGCCAACTATGGCCACCACGAGCGTAATCGCGGTCGCGATGATAAGAGGCTGAGTGTTAGCGTGTTCTGTGCCAAATAAGCTTGAGCGATAACATTCCACAAAGCTCGCCATGGGGTTCAGCGTAATCAGCCAGTGCAGATTCGCTGGCACAGCGCTCCGTGGACAAATTACCAAGCTGCCATACATCCAGAGGTTGAGCATGTAGCCAACCACAATCGTCAGGTCCCGATATTTCACCGTGGCTGCTGCGATCAGACAACCGAGGCCTAGAGCCAATAAGGCCATTAATCCAAGGATCAATGGCAATTCAAACAGTCGCAGACTCAGCTCGATTCTTTTCCCACTGAGCGCGTAGAAGCCGATCACGACGAACAAGACCAGCAACTGGGGAAGAAAGTTAAGCACATTCGTGCCGATCTGGCTGAGCGGCATGATAAGGCGCGGGAAGTAGATCTTTCGGAAGACCGTGGCGTTCAGCAGAAAGGTATACGCCACCTGGCTCACACAATTCGAAAAGAAATTCCAAACGATGATGCCAGACATATAGAAAACCAACGGCGGTAAATCCGTGGTGGAAAGGCGAGCAATGCGGCTAAAGATGACCAAAAAAGTGAGCGAGGCAATGAATGGCTGAACGAAAAACCAGAGCGGTCCAAGAGCAGTCTGTTTATAGGCAGCAACGAAATCTCTTTTGACAAGCAATGAAAAAAGCTCGCGGTAGGCCCAAAGATCTCTCGGATGGCCATCGAGCGCTTTACCCGGCTCAACCACATAGCTCGGTCTGGCAACGTTTATTTCAGAGGCTGACATCGCATCGGAATTAGGTTGATGGACCTGATCTGCGCCGTGAGCGGGCGACACCGCCGGCTGAACGGTTGAGCACTTTCGGTCGCCAGGTTACCGTTCTTTGCCCGCGTAATAAAGAGTTGCGCCTATCCATCTAAAAATCCTCGCGTCCTTAGACACCAATAGCAATCGGGTGTTTAAGTGCAATCTTAATCTATACTAGATTGATATGGTTTAAGGGTTAAACAGCTCATCTCCAAGTCGATATGGTGCACGTTTTCATTGCTCGTACCAGCCAATAAAAAACGACCCTAACGGGATTCGAACCCGTGTTACCGCCGTGAAAGGGCGGTGTCCTAGGCCACTGGACGATAGGGTCTCAAAAAAAAGAGAGCGGTTACGGTTGCATTAACCCACGAGTCTGCAAGCAAAATAAACGAGCGAGAACGCCGGGACCGAGCGTGAACGGTAGGACTGAATAGCCAGATACCAGATCACAAATAGCAAGAGAACACCCGACAAACGCGCCCAGAATTCGCAGGCGTATTGGCCTTTGCGCCCGTCTTACTGATCACTGATTACTGTTTACTGTTTACTAGTCCCCTGGCGAGAACGGAGCTGGCGGCTATCCCTGCCACGTCATGTTCCGAAGAATAAACGCGGCGGCACGCTCTGTGGCGCCGCGGTGCTGGGCTAAGACGCGGTCAGAATTGGCCACCATTTCGGACGCGGCTTTTGAATTAGTAAGGAGACGCTCGACGGCGGTCGCGAGACCTGATTCATCAGCCAACTGCAGGATTCCTTTCTCGCGTACAAGCTCTTCAATTAAGAACTTAAAATTCTCCATGTGCGGTCCGCAGATAACCGGTTTACGCGCGAGCAGCGGTTCCACTGGATTCTGGCCGCCCACACTTCTGAAGCTTTTTCCGATGACCACCACGGACGCGGTTTGGTACCAATCTGTCAGTTCCCCAGTCGAATCGACGATCAGCACCGATGGGTTTTCGCGGAAAGCCGGTGCTGAGCGCAGGGTGTGCGGAATGGATCGTTCGCGTAGGATTTTTTCAACGTCGGGCGCCCGTTCAAAATGACGAGGAACCAGGATCAGGAACAGGTCAGGGAATTTCGGGAGCAGGCTTTGAAAAATCTGGATCAAAAGTTCTTCTTCGCCTGAATGAAGGCTGCCGCCGAGTAGGCACGGACGGTTGGGATGAATCCCCTGTTGTTTCAGCCAATCAACGAACCGGAGGTTCGCTGGAGTATCGACAGTGTCGTATTTGATACTGCCGGTCAGAATGACCTGATCTGAGCGCAGACCGAGCCGGATCCAACGCTCAGCATCGTGCGGGTCCTGGCTCAGAATCGAGCTCAGCCGGTCCCAGAAAAGTGGCTTAGCAAACCGTTGAAACCGAAGGTATCGGGCTTCTGACCTGGGCGATAGGCGCGCATTGGCCAGGAATACCGGCGTCCGTTCTTGTTGAGCAATGGCTAAGAAACTGGGCCAAAGATCGGAATCGATCAGGATAAGAGTTTGCGGCCGGATCAGGCGCCAAATTGGGCGTAACAGCGGATAAAAATCGATTGGGCTGTAAATGACCCGGCTCCAATCTGGCGCTCGATCCAAGGCCAATTGGTATCCGGTGGAAGTGGTAGTTGAGATTACAGCCTGAAAAGTAGGGTCTTGCCGGCGTATCTCTTCTATCAGTCGAAAGGCCACTAAGACTTCGCCGACGCTGACGGCGCGTACCCAGCTCCACTTCCCCTGGCTAAGGTCCGAACGTAACCGGTGCGAAAAAAAACCGAACCGCTGAAAGAAGTTCCGGGCGTACCCGCCGCGCCGGATCATTCGCCGAAGGTAAACCGGAAGCGACACCAGCAAGAACAGAGGTAGCAGCAGATTATAAAGAAATAAAAGCATCCAAAGGCCGAACCGCAGAGGTAACCGCGAATAGACACGAATACTACCGCGAATGCACGCGAATGGAGAACCAACCGCAGCCCCGAAATCCTCCGGGGTGAAATGAACGCAGATTTAGATTGGAACGAGAGGCCGCGTTAGAACCGTGGTGAGTCACTCGGCCGGGCCACGATCAAACAAAGAGAAATTATCCGCAGATTACGCAGATTACGCAGATTTCGTTCGGGGGTTAGCTAGCCCGCGAGGTAAAGAAGAACGTGTCACTACGATAGATGCGTTTCAATCGCCGGTCGTATCAAGGCTCCAAAGGTAATCTGCGAAATCTGCGGATCGTTCCTGTCTTGCCGGCTTTGCTCGATCCAACGCGCGTCTCGCTCTATTGCGTTGCCCGTCCGGACGTTATCATCTGCGTCAATCTGCGTTCATCTGCGGTTGAGGTGTTTGTTCGTGTCTATTTGCGGTTAAAAAGAGGACTTGGGTTGAGCCGTAGGTTTTATCTCGGACTGCGGTCCAGCCGTGGGCTTCCAGGGCTAGGTCGCCTGACGTTTTTTCGAGCACTAGCAGGCCGTCATCTGCAAGCCGGTCCTTAAGCGCACTCGATCCGATGAGCTTGGCGGCGAGGTCAGGGTCGTTCGGGCGTTTCGAGTAAGGTGGATCCGCGAAGATGAGATCGAATTTTTGATCGGTTCGTTCCAGGAAACGAAACACATCCGAGCGAAAGACAGCGGCTTCGAGCCGGGTTTTCTCAAGGTTCGCTGTGATCGCGGCGATCGCCTTAGGATGATCATCCACAAAAGTTGCTGACGCTGCGCCACGGCTTAAAGCCTCGATGCCAAAAGCGCCGCTCCCCGAAAAAAGGTCGAGCACTCGGGCGTCGATCACCCGTTCACCCAGAGCCGAAAAGATCGCTCCGCGCACCATCTCCATCGTCGGACGCAGGTCATTACTCGGAATCCTGAGAGGGATGCCGCGAGCGGAACCGGAGATTATTCGCAAAGCCGTGAGAGGTGAGAGGTGAGAAGTGAGAGGTGGTGCGGCGTAAGCAGTAAACAGTAAGCAGTAAGCAGGGATTGGTGATTGGCGGTGCCTGGGGTGCCGGTGTTCGATAGGCTGTTTTGCCGGCCTGCTCTCAGGCTCGTTTGTTGCTCGATTGAATGACGTGTTCCGCTCTATCGCATAGCCGGACTACCAGATCATCTGCGTACATCTGCGTTCATTTCACCCCGGAGGATTTCGGGGCTGCGGTTGGACTGTCTTAATTTCGCGTCCATTCGTGGTTTGGCTCCCGCTCGTTACTCGGAAGCAGGCGCTTCGGTAGGCGTCGCGCGGCTGCCGTGCAGTAGGCGTTGCCAAAGCTTGCGACGGTCCCCGATGATCTTTTCAAACAGGTTACTCTCCGGGCGCATCAACGACCCGGAGACATGAAAGTCAAGGTAACGGCTGTGTCCATCGGTGGCAGGCTGGAAATTGTCTTCGAGCTCGTTCGGTATCTTCTGGGTTAGGAACTGACTCACCGTGAGCCGGCCATCCAAGGCCAACCGGTGAGCATCCTCGACTTGGCCGTTCAAGGTGATCTGACAATTTTTGGATACTAAGCGGATCGAGTCGACCTGAATATTAGGCCCGACAACCCGGAAATTTGAGACTGCGCGTTCCAGATTCAACCGTTGCAATTCGTCAATCTGAGTCCAACGACCCAGTTCCTGCATTAACGGGTATTGGTCTAAATAAGCAGACTTGACTTCCAAGCTCCCAGTTCCGGAAAGCTTCGAAGAGTCGCGCACGGAGCCGGTGAGCTCGAATGATCCTTCCAGGGAACCATGTGCTCGATCCAAGAAATTGCTGGTCCGGCTTGCGACTTCGTTGAGATCGACCCCGGCAGCATGGAGCTGCAAATGGTAATCTACACCCGGCTTATTGAAATCGACGGTGAGCTCTCCGGTCAATTCGCCACCGGCGACGCTCGCGCTGATTTCGTTCAGGGTGAGCACGCCGGCCTGAAATTTCACCGGCGCACCGATGTCATCGATCGGAATCGCGTCCATTACTACGGCGTTTTCGGCATGGGCGCGGCCAAGATAATCCCCATGCCGGAAGTTCAGAATGCAATCCAGCCCGCGGACTAGCGCAACGTTCGAGCCGTCCGGATGCACAACCGTGATGGCAGCGTCTCTGAGCTTAAACTTTTGAATCTCCACCCAAAACCTGCGACTCAGCGTGTCACCCAAAGTTGCCGTTTGCGGTTGTGATTGCGGCTGTTGAACAGTCGCGGTTTCAGCTCGGGTGCCGCTAGTCACCGGCTGAGAAGCGGGCGACGGCGAGCTGGAGGTTTTCTTTACCTGTGCCGACACAGGCGGGTCCTCGTTCGACCCCATTGGGACGGTGATTTCTACGTGCTGCAGCAGGATCTCTCGAATGATGATCTTGTGGCGGAAAAACGCGTCGTAGTCGCACCGAACCTTGAGAGTTTTGGCCTGTAGCACCGGAGACGAAGTACCAGGTTTGCCCACGGTAACGGAGTCGAGATTTAGTCCGCCCCATGGCGTAAATGTGATGCGGAAAACGTCGATCGGCAGATCCAAGCTTTCGCTGACCGATGCACGTATCTCTCGCTGGATGCCGGGAGATTGGATGTAAAGGTTGATCGCGAGCAATGCGACGCCACAGAAGGCAATTACTCCCAGGATAAGGAATAACGCTATCCGAAAAACACGTTTCAAACGACTCACAGCCGCCAAGCCGCTATAATTAAGTCCAACGGTACCGATGGACAAGCAGAAGGTGTGTATAATTTTCAACCCGGCGGCGAGAGGAGGAAAAGCGGTTTCTCTCTACGCGGAGCTCAAAGAACTAGCCGGGAAGATCCCAATTTTCGGTGTGGCAGAGCCGGAATCAATCCTAGAGCTCGCTGCTATGGTGGCCAACCAAGGGTATGATCACATCATCGCTGCTGGCGGTGACGGCACCGTCAACGGCGTCATCAACGGTGTCGGCACGGCCGAGGTTATGTTGAGCGTTTTGCCGACGGGCACAATGAATGTTTTTGCCTACGAGCTCGGGATGCGTTCGTCGCAACTCAAGAAATGCTGGGAAATGATCGAGCTTGGTCGCCCCAGAGCCGTAGACTTGGTGTCGGCCAACCAGAATTATTTCGTGCAATTGGCCGGAGTCGGTTTAGACGCAATGACCGTTCAAGGGACCGACTTGCAGATGCGGAAAACGATCGGTCCGGTAAGCTATCTTCTATCGGCTGCGAAAGTGATTGGTCGCCCAGCGCCAAACCTTCAGCTCCAGTTCGAGGACAATTCCGAAAGCGCTGGCTGTTTCGTCTTAATCGGCAACGGCCGCTTTTATGGAGGACCTTTTTCGTTGTTCCAAGACGCAAGAAACGACGACGGCTTGCTTGATGTGTTGATTTTTAAGCACCAGAGCTATCTCGACATTTTCCGATATTTGCAGGGAGTACTCATCGGAAATCACACGGACCTCCCCGATATCGAGTACCGGCAAGTCCCCTCGGTACGGGTGTTGAGCAGTCAGCCAGTCCCTTTAGAGCTGGACGGCGATGTATCCGGCTCGACCCCCGTACAATTTCGAATCGCCCCCAAGAAACTGCAGGTTCTGGCGGGGTAAGGGTGGGGGCGCTTCGTTCTCGTTCTCGTCCTCGTCGTCGTCCTCGAAACTCTGGTAGGGCGAGGCTCCAAAACGAAATAGGCCGCTGGCATACTTAGCGCCCGCGGCTGCTTCGTCTAATAGGTTACGCAAGCATGGCCGAGCCGGGGATGGCGCATGCCAAAGATTGAGCGTGGTCTGTTGTCGCGAATCCCGTCTTGGTTCATCGCCCTGGTCGTGCCCCGCGTATTGGACCCAATCATACCGTCCCTGCGGGACGGATCGTGCGGGGTGCCCTTTCCAGGCATTTCATGCCAGGCTACCATCGTAAAGTCCCTCCGGGACAGAAACCTCACACGAGCCCGTCGCCGGGAGGGATCGCGTCCTCGCGATCCGTTGTTAACGAAGCCGAGGGCGTGTTCTAATCACCGGCGAAAATACGCCCTTGGGTTATGGTTTATCCTCGCGGCGCGCGGGGACGCGCGCCCTCCCCGAATTGCGCCGCGTGTCCGACTTGCGGCAAAGCACGACAAAAAGCCCGGGGTACGCTAGAATATTGCCGGATGAGCGGACCCCGTCGCGCCGAAGCTAGCGAAGGCGGAACCAGTCGCGCCGAAGCTGGCGAAGGCGGAAGTTTGCCCTGGACCCAGAGACTCTCCGCCCAGTGTTGGGACCAGCAGTTGGCCGAGGAAATATTGGCCAGGCTGGCTGAGTTTTCTCCTGATATCGAAACCCTTTACCGCCGATCGCCGAGTGAAGCGGTCGATCTTCTCAATTTTCTGTGTTTTTCGCCGGTTTCGCTGGAAAAGATCCGCCGGTCTCCAGATTTGCTGCTTTGGTTGGTCGCGCCCGATGTGCTCGACTTTCAGAAGGCAGAGCGACAAGGGAGGGACCGTGAGGGACCGGACCCCGATTTCAGGTCGCTGCGCGCTTGGAAATCGCAGGAGTTGTTGCGAGTGGCGTTTCGAGAAATCAGCGGGCTAGCTGGATTTGTCGAGACCACGCGCGACATAACGGAAATCGCTGAGCGATGTGTGCGCCAGGTTTATCGCGCGAGTCTTACGACGTTGAGCAGTCGATGGGGCGCGCCACAGACTGGCTTCGGCGTGCTAGGGATGGGGAAGCTTGGCGGCCGCGAACTGAACTATAGCTCGGATATAGATGTTATTTTTTTGTACGGAGAGGAAGGGTTCGTTAATCCGCGATTCAGTTACCACGAGTTTTTTACACGGTTGGCCGAAAAGATTGTGACCGAGTTCGCCGAGAGAGGCAACGCGCTCTTCCGAATTGACTTGCGGTTGAGGCCGGAAGGCAGCTCTGGGCCATTAGTTCGGGGGCTTGCGAGCACAGAAAATTATTACGCCGGTTACGGCGAAACCTGGGAACGGATGGCGTTAATCAAAGCCAGAGGGATCGCAGGCGACCAAGAGCTCTTATACGAATTCGAACATCATCTTCAGCCGTTTATTTTTCCAAAAGCCGTTTCGGACGAATTACTGACCGAGATCGCGGCTGTGAAAGAACGGATCGAACGCGATTTGTTAGGAGTCGACGATCTGTATCGGAATGTGAAGCTCGGCTTTGGCGGGATCCGTGAAGTCGAGTTTATCGTGCAGACCCTGCAAGTGCTACATGGGGCTCGCAATGCCTTTCTGCAGGAACGTAATACCCTGGAAGCACTCAGCGCATTGGCCGAGCTCGAGATTATGCCGCCCAAAGAGGTCAATGCGCTTCGGTCAGCCTATGTTTTCTTGCGTGCGGTCGAGCACCGTTTGCAGATTGTGCGAGAACAACAAACGCACACCTTGCCGGCGAAAACCGAGGATCGGTTTCTTTTGGCCAAGAGCCTGGGCCTGGATTCCGTAGAAGCGTTTGATCAACAGTACGGCGAGCAAACCTTCACCGTGCGAGTGATCTTTGATCGGTTGCTACAAAGCCGCTCAGGTGAAGTTGCCGAAAAGCGGGGGCGGGAATTTTTCTCTCAACCAATCGAGGCGAACCGAACCCTGGAACGACTCCAGGCGGGTCCGAGCGATATGCATGTATCGGCACGGACCCGTCGCCTGTACGCAAAGTTAGAACCGGAACTACTCGGTTGGCTGGCCCAGATGGCGGATCCGGATGCAGCGTTGGGTCGGTTCGTTCGGTTTGTCGACAATTATGGGATCCGTGGCCTCCTATTCGAGACGATGCTGGCCAATCCGAGATTGCTGGAGCTGTTGGTGCGTTTGTTTGATGCCAGCGCGGCATTTAGCGACTTGGCCATCCGGCGTCCGGAGTTGATCGAAGAAATTGCTCGTGGAAGATCATTGAATGCGACGGCTAGCGCCACCGAATACCTCGCCGCTCTTCAGGCTAATCCAGAGAACCTTGCGCCTTTGGAATGGGTAAGAGCCTTCCGCGAATCGGAGGTATTACGAATCTTACTCCGCGATATTTTGGGTACCGCCCCATTAGGTGAGTTGCAGGCCGAGATGACAAACTTGGCGGATGCTTGTGTCCGGTTCTGCCAAGGAAACATTCCTGGAGCGGACCGGCTGACTATCGTGACACTCGGAAAATTCGGTGGTCAAGAACTGCTTTATGGCGCCGACTTGGATGTCGTGTTTATCGGAGAAGAACCGGGACCGGCCGAACGGCTAATTGCGGCGCTCAGTGCCACCACTAACGCCGGCAGGGTATTCCCCATCGATACCCGGTTACGGCCAGAGGGGGATAATGGGATGTTAGTAGTTACTATCAGTGGTTATGAGTCCTATTTCAACGGACGAGCGCAAACCTGGGAGCAACAAGCTTTGACCAAAGCCCGCGTTATCTCCGGCCCCGAAAGGGAGGAAGCAGAGAACCGGATCGCCAAGATTTGGGACCGCCTCCGGACCCGGCCTGATACCAAGAGAGAAATTGCTGGTATGTATGAGCGGATTGTCAAGGCACGGGCCAAGAGCGGTGATTGGTACGAGTTTAAAACCGGCCGCGGTGGATTGATTGGTATAGAATTCCTGGTGCAATCGCTTGAGATTGAGCTCGGGGTTCGCGAACCAAATACATTGAAGGCCCTTGACCGGGTTGGGCGCCGGCTAGAGAAAGACGAATCAGAGACCTTGGCGAACGATTACCTTTTCTATCGCCGAATTGAATCGATCCTGCGCCGGGTAAACAATCAATCCGTTTCTAGCATCCCGTTGCCGGAGCCCGAGCAGAAAAAACTCGCTTTACGGATGGGGTTTCGAGATCGCGAAACATTCCTGGATGACTACCGCCTGCGCCGCAGCCGCGACGATAAAATGGTGCGGAGATATTTTTATGGAGCGTAACACCTTTTCGGTGGGGCGAGGCTCCGGAACAACCCACCCTTTTGAACGAAGCCGCTTACCATGCTCGACTACTGGTTTGCGGTACCTAAGGACTGCCGAGCCGCTGTGTGTTCTGCCCACGCTGGAAACGGCTCGGCAGCGCAACTTGGTCTCGCCATCAGGATCCGGTCTAGATCGATCGCTCTGCGAACGCCTGGCGGCCATTCCGGAGCCTCGCCCCACCAAAGAAGCAATTCGGATATGGCGCAACACTCCAGCACTCCAACGCTCCGGTACTCCATCACTCCGCGCGCCTCTAACCCCCCGTGCCTACTGACGTTTCCGTCCAACTTTTCAACCATGTCGACGACGCCTGGTCTGACGGACTGCGTGACTGGTTAGACACAGGGTCCGAAGCAGCGTTGTCCGGTGAGAAAGTCTGGATGGTTTGCCGTTCGTTCGTCCAGGCAAATTGGTTACGCCGGCGCTTCCTGGAAGCGAACCAGACGTTGATGGGGGTCCGCTTTCTCGATCTACGGCGGCTCCGGCGCGAGCTCTGTTTGCGCGCGAGCCTCCCAACACCTTCTTTCGGCCGGGAAACATTGAGTCTGATCCTGCGAGCGAACATGACGGAGGCGGAAGCTGCATCGGCCTATGCCGGACAACTGCTCGATGCATTGGACAATCTTGCGGCCTGTGGCTGGCTCGACCGGTTTGGCGCCGATGCAGCCATGAATGTTCTCCACGTGACGCAGAGCCTACGGCCGGCGGTGCGTGGGATCATCGACTCAATGCTTTGGCGTCCACGGGTGGATCAAGCCTTGCTCGAAAAACAAGTCCAGATCCGAGACCTGCGTCTTGGTTTCTTTGGATTGGATGCTCAGTCTCTTGATCAACAGGCCTTGATCGCGGCGGCGGTATCCGCATCTGAGCAAACCCATTTTTGGATCGCTCAACCACTGGTAGCTCAGGATATTTTCATGCGTTGGATTGAGCGGCTGGAGACTCTTTTGCCCGCGACGGTCACGGTGGCTGCTAGCGAGGGTAAACCTCGGCCCTATGAGGATGTAGTTAGTCAGTTTGTTTATCCCACCCAGCCACCGGAGACGCTTCCTCGAGTCGTTCGCGGCGCTCGTTGGTCAGACCAGATCCGCGCGGTGGTCGCTGTCGTCCAAGAGGCATTTAGGCGTGGCTGCCGGGACGTGGCTATCGCCATTCCCCAAAGCTCACCATCCGGCGCCGCCATAGTCGAGGCTTTGATCGCCGCCGGGATTCCGGTCAGCGACGAGTTTCGCTCAAATGCGATCCTGGCTTTCTCGGAAAGAGTTCATCGTTGGTTAGCCGATTGGGTGGCCGGTCCGCGAACCCCAGAAAAGCTACTGCATTTGTTTGGCTTGCTCGCGCACGGACCGGAGAGTTACGGACGCTTTCGTAAGTATCTGTTAAAACAGTTTGATGACCGGCAGACACGCTTAGTTGCGGAGCTCGTGCCGGCCGACGGCGGCTATCTTTGGATCCGGGAACTAGTGGAATTCGGGCCGGACTGGCCGCCAAACGGGTCCTGGAAACAGCTGGATGCTAAATGGTCTGAAACACTTACCCGGTTTCAAGAATTCCTAAATCAGCATCGATCTTTTTTACGAGCGGCGCGCATCTCTCTCGAACCCTTACAACCAAATTGGGATGAAATTCAAAACGCGCTCGGAGACTTGGTCATTTCATCGAGCCTTTTTCTCCGGTTCGTGTCGGATTCTCTTTCGGGGCCAAGCCGGGTCGGGCATCCGGAAGCATCGCACCGTTATGCTCCCGTCGTAGTCAGTACACCGGAACAACTTCACGCGACCAGCTGGGACGCCGTGGTTTTGGTTGATGGGATCGGCGATCTCTGGACGCGTCCGGTTGAACAGGATTCATTGCTTAATCAGGAATTCAGAGCCCAAACCCGCGATGAAGGATTCCTGCTGCCAACGATTCAGGATCAGGCATCGCTCCGGGAAGACGCCATTCTCCAACTAATTCAGCATGGACGCTCTTCCGTAACGGTTTGCGGGTACGCGAAAGAGGAGAGCGGTGAAGAAGTCGACGCGAATCGGTTTGTAACGTTTCTCGAACACAGCCTGCGCGCTGTCCCAGTCATATTCGAACCCGCTGCCATCGAGCCGAGGATTCTGTATCCATTGCTGGGGAAGATTCGCCAGGACCGCTGCGATCCGGAACATGGTTTTGACGAGTATCTCTTCGACTTCAGCAGCCTGGATCTGAAGCCGGATGCATGGCCGGCGTCGGAACTACAGAGAGCAATTGCGGCGCCCGGCACCTTTGCCTTTAGACAATTATTCGGTCTCAGACGGACTTGGGATCGCCGATTTGAACGCGATGGCCGGAGGACATTGGGAACCACGCTTCACGAGCTCATGAAGGTGATCCTGCGCAATCCGTTCGGAGACTTGTTCAAACAAGGTCTCGCAGATTTGAGCCAGAGTTCCGACTTAAAAGAGAGCCGCGGACCGAATGCCTTCCGGCACATTACTAAAATCGCGCTGAGATGGAATCTGCCGTCCGAGGATGCTTGGTGGCAATCGATCATCGCGAAAGCGGCGCACCTGGTTGAAGGGATGTCGCAGAAGCTAATGGAGTGGTTGGCAGACTTTCCTTACGGAATCTCGGAATATTCTTCGGGGGATAAAGTCGTGCCGGAACTGCAACTGTTTTTGAAAGGCCGCTTTGATCTTTTACTAGCCAATGTTGACCACATTGAGGGGGCCGACATTGTTATAATCGACTTCAAAACCACGAACTCGATTCGGCGCTTCAACCCGGATACTGGCGAAGGTTTCCAGATCGTCGCCTACACATTGTTAGCCAAAGTAATGGGCGCGGCGCATTGCGCTCAGTGCGTGTTCACGCCGGCCAACGCGAAAGAATTAGATCTTAATAAAGGAGCTGACGAGATTGTGGCGAAACTCGACGAATTGTCTTGGATCCAAGAGACGAACTGCTTCGGTCACGCTCCGTTGTTAAAGCAGGAATTTGCTATCAACGAAGCGCTGCCTTTAGCGACACTAACTATCCCTGTTTGGGTTTTGAGGAAGAAACGGGCGTTGATGCTAGAGGGGATTGTGGATTGAACCCAAGATATAGAATAACCCGTGACCTCTTAATCGTTCTCGTCCTCGTCGTCGTCCTCGTCCTCGATTTTGACCCTGCGTTTTCCACCTCCCATTAACTCACCATTCCACATCATGTTCGACCACGAAAAACTCGACGTCTACCAAATCGAACTGAAATTCCTCGGTTGGGCAACAGAGTTTTTGGTCGAATTGGCCGAGGTACCGTCTCCTGTAAATAAACGAGAGCTATCCGATCAACTCGATCGTGCGAGTCTTTCCGCGCTCTTAGACACCGCCGAAGGCAACGGAAGACGTCAGGGCAAACAACGTGCTAAATTCTTCGATGACGCTCGTAGATCAGCATTTGAATGCGCGGCGTGTTTGGACGCATCGGTGGCGAAGGAATTGTCGACGGTGGAGCGGATTCAGCCCGGCAAAGACCTGTTGCAGCGTATCGTGGCGATGCTGTCGAAACTGGTCGAGAGGTTCGATCCTGATTCGTACCGCGTGAGGGAAGGTGAAAACGAGCTGGGTGAGGCGGAACCTATCGAGGACGAGGACGACGACGAGGACGAGAACGATACGCGAGGGGGCGGGGCACATTCATGAGCCTAAAATCCGACCAAGACGCCCGCGATCGTTTTCGCACCGAACTCGACCGAAACTTCTGCGTCGTAGCAGGAGCAGGATCCGGCAAGACCACAGCCATCGTGGAACGGATCTGCCAATTGGCTTTGCGAGACCGTAGCGCACTCCGGCGCCTAGTGGTGGTCACGTACACGAAAAGTGCCGCTATCGAATTCAAGTCCCGCTCCCGGCAAAAATTGTTGCGTACGGCTTCGGAACCCGATGCGCTGGATTATCTGCGTGCGCTGGAACAGGCCTATTTCGGCACGATCCATGGATTCTGCTTCAACTTGATTCGTGAGTTTCGCAGCCGGCTTCTGATTCCGGAACAACCCCGGGTACCGACCGAGGACGAACAGAACGTGCTCTGGGAAACCTTTGTGACCGATTCCCGTGAATTGAATGAATTGCTGGAGCACCCAGTCACTCGCTCTTTGCTTAGAGTCTGCACGTTGGCTGAGCTGTTATATATCGCCAAGAGATTCCGCCCGAGCCTGCCTCGTACCGAGCCGGCCAAACGGATGCCGATTCCAGATGGCGCCCGGACCAGAACGGCTGTCGTTGCCAAAGGACGATCGGAGAACGTTAAAAAGAGAACCATCGCGTCGTTAGATGCGTTTGCCGCTACCATGTCGGCTGATGCCGGGTTCAGCCTGTTGCCGGTTTGTGACAGTACCGGGGGAAAACTGATCGAGGCGTTCAAACACGACATGGCGCCGCTGATAAAATGGCTGCAGGAAGGCGCTGAGTGGTTCGCTGATCGGTTAGCCCGGAGCTTTCGTAACCGCTGCCTGCAAGAAGGCATCTTGAGTTTCAACAACCAGATCGATGTTTGCCTCGAGCTGTTACAACAGTCGGACATTCTTGATCAACTACGGCGTCGCGAATTCATCGTGATCGTCGATGAAGCCCAGGATACCGACTCGCGCATGTTCCAGATTTTTGTGGAACTAACCAGATCGCCAAACGAACGCTTTGAGAGCTGGCCCGATGCCGGAAAACCTCCATTACCGGGCAGATTCTGTTTAGTGGGCGATCCGAGGCAAACCATTTTCGAGAGGGGTATGACCAGCCGGTTCGCTAAACTCTGTAAATATTTCGGAAAGGGCGATGGAGGTGAATTGCTTCGTTTTAATGTCACTTATCGATGCGCGGAAACGGTAGCCCGCCGGATCAACGAGTTATTCGCTTCCCATGAAGTCGAAGACGTGCCTTTGGACGATCTGGCTGCTCAGGCCGAAGCACCGCAAGGATCTGTTGGCCGGTTGCTATTCAATCCAGGGCAACCAATAGACAGTGAAGACGAGATCGAGCCGTTGTTAGTTGAATGCGATGCCGTCGCCCAGTGGTTAGCTCGAGTCGGGCCTTCTGGTCTGGGTGCGAGTTCTTGGAGTGATCTAGCCATCATCGCTCCCCGTCACGATTGGTTGATCATTGCCGGTGACGCTCTGAAGAAGTATCGAGTACCGTTTAGCTTTTTCCGGCCGAAGGTTTCCCGGTCAGGGATCGCTGCTTTCGCTTGGCCGGTATCACTCATTTATACGCTGATAAATCCATGGGATAAGTTTGAGCGGTATGGGGTCCTTAGAGAGATCTTTGGGGTTGCGGATACTGATTTGTTACGAGCTGCCAAAGGAATCGGGGACCCTGGCCCGGTTTATCACGAAGCTGAAAAGCTTTTAGCTGAGGCGCGTAAGCTTTGCCAGGAATCGGGTTCATTGCTGTACTTTGTGGACCGTTTGTTGGAGCGAGTTCAGCTGAAAGACCGGCTCCTGGCTGTTGATGAAAACACGGTCGGACTGGATCAACTGCGTTGGGAAGCAGCCAGGGCTGATGAACGCGGATTGAGCCTGGAACAGTTCATCGATGAATTGCTGGTTTGGTTGCAAGACTCTGCCGAACCTTCCAAAGCTCCGGCCAAAGGTGTCGAGCTCATCACTATCTTCTCTGCTAAGGGCTTGGAGTGGGACTGGGTAATTCCGATCGGCCTCAGAAAGAAATTTTCCAGCCCGAGTCAAGCTTATCCCCGGGTTCAAAATCTGGAGATCAACCGGGTTGTTTGGTCTAACGTCAGCGAACGGGCAGCACGCGACGAGGAAGCCGAGAAGGCGAATATCAAACGATTGCTCTATGTCATGCTGACCCGAGCAAAACGCGGAATCGTGTTGCCCACTCCGGACGGCGACTATCGCCCAGGTAGGCAAGGGACCGCGTTTAGCGAGGTGGTCCCCGACCATGGTGTCGAGCTCCCTGCTGCCGATGAAATGCTGCTTGTCCGCCATAGCTTTAGCGACGGAGGAATCCCGGCCGAGCGGGAAGAGCCTGAGCTTCCGCCCGATGTTCCTGGCGATCACCGCGTTCTCGGCGATGACGGCGATGACGGCGATGACGGCGTTCCCGGCGTTGTCCAACTGGTGCGGCCCTTCCAGTTGGCCGATGATTCTCCAGTGCTTCATCTCCAGTTTGCCGAAGCTGCCGGTGCTTATGATTATGGAAGGTGGTGGCACACCTGGATTGAGATGTTTCCCTGGGGTGATGATTACGCCCGATGGGAAGAATACGGGCGCCAGGCTGATCCACCCGCTATTTACGAGGAGCGAGCTAGAAAAGAAACTGCCGCTTTGCTGGCGAATCAAAAGCTCCGGGAGTTCTGTACCGATGCCGCTTGGTTCCAAGCTGAGTTTCCGTTCTCATGGCCTAAAGCTTCGGCCGAATGGTACGAGGGTGTGGTCGATTTGATGATCGCCCGATCGGACAAAAGTCTGGTTGTGATCGATTGGAAAACAAACCAAGCCGCTGAGTCAGAAACCCCCGACGCTCTTGCCGCCAGATTACGCCAGACCTATTTGCCTCAGTTGGAAAGCTACCAATCTGCATTGGAAGCCACCGGCAAGACCGGCCCGGTGGAAGTGGCGATTTATTCAACTGTTTTGGGTAGATTCGTGTGAGCAAACTTGGTGGGGCGAGGCTCCCGGATGGCCTGAGAGCTTTCGCAGGGTTAAGCTGCGTATCCTACCTTATTGCATAAAACGCCTGAACCCTGCCGAGCCGGGCCCAGCGCGAACCATGCTCATCAGTAGATTTGTGAGAATAAGGTTCCCTCCCGGACTTGGGGCTGGCGATAGCTTACGGTTTCAATGACATCCTGGGACCAACGGCTCGGCAACGGTTTGGTGTATTCCGCGAATCGTCTGAATGAGCTGTGTTGCCTTGCGAAATCTCACAGGCCATTCCGGAGCCTCGCCCCACCAATCATGGCTTCCACTGTAAACGTTTGCATCATTTGCTCTGCGAGTGTTACGTTTGCGCGTTTTCTCTTTCCCCCATGAAACGCGTTGCTCAATTCTTGGCTGCCGGTGTTGGAGCCGTTATTTGGACCTCTGCTGCTGCGGCAGCCGATTTACCTTCGTTTAACCATGTCACCGTTACTGTCGTGGGCGATGCCGGCCAAAACATGGAGTCGTTGAACAAATACGCCGACGATTTCACTAAAGCTGGGATCACCATCAAACAGGTCGGCGCCACCTTTACCGGTCTTTACGACAAGTTGAAGACCAGTTTTGTCGCAGGTTCGAGTGACTACGACATGGTGATCTTTTACCCGTCCTATATCGGCGATTTTGCTGGAAACGGTTATCTGGCGCCGCTCGACGATTATATGAAAAAGACGCCGGCTTCCATCTGGGACCCGAAGATGGATGAGGTAATGCCGCCTTACCGCGAGGTCTATTGCAAATGGGAGGGGAAAACTTATGCATTGCCCTACGATGGCGACGTGCTGGTGCTTTACTATCGCAAGGACCTATTCAACAACCCGGACGAAAAGGCCGCTTTTCAGAAAAAGTATGGACGTGAACTGGCTCCGCCTGCGACTTGGAAAGATTGGCTGCAGGTAGCGGAATTCTTCACCCGAAAAGCCGGAGATACGTTGGCCGGTCAGAAGTTGACCCGGCCTTTCTATGGCGCTGCCGAGTACGGCGCTCGCGGGTTCAGTTACGGCTGGTTCCTATCCCGATTTGCCAGTTCCGGCGGCATTTACTTCGATGCCAACATGAACCCACAGATTAATACGGACGCCGCAGTAGCCGGTCTGCAAAACATGGTGGATACGCTGAAGTTCAGTCCGCCGGATGTCCTTAGTTACGGATATGAAGAGCTCAAGAATGCGTTCTTAAACGGCGATCTCGCCATGGTGGTTCAATGGTCTGACGTCGGCAAAAAGACGGCCGATCCGCAACTCAGCAAGATCGTCGGTAAAGCCGGATTTGCCGTGGTCCCTGGGACGGAGGTGAACGGCAAAGTTGTCCATAAAGCGCCCATGCCCGTGGGCCGGGTATTAGCCGTGTCTGCCAAATCGAAGAACAAAGAAGCAGCCTATTGGGTTGCGAAGTATCTATCGCTAGATAAGAGCCCGATCACGGTAGCGGCTAACTGGAGCGGCCAGGATCCTTATCGGCTCAGCCATTTCACCGATACTTCCCATTACAAGTTCCCGGATGAAGCTTCAGTCAAAGACTACGTGGCGGCAGTCCAAGAGAACCTGAACGACGGTTTTCCGGACCTCAATATTCCTGGCGCCGCTCAATACATCGATTCTTTGGACGTCGCCGTGACCAAGGCTTTAGCTGGTGAAGCTGATCCGAAGACCGCATTGGACGGCGTCGCCGAAGATTGGAAGGGAATTACCCAGCGTCTGGGAGCGGACACCCAGAAGAAATTCTGGGACGCGGCCTTGGAAAGCTACCGCGCAGCAGGGCTGCTCAAATAAAGACCGTGTGGGCGTATGGGCGCGCCGGCGTATCGGCGAGACGCCGGCCGCTATTCGTGGTCCACTCAGTCTACTTTGTCCACTACCAGTAACGGGCGGGACGCATCCATAAGTCCCCTCCCTGCCGGATAGGTCGAGAGATCGAACTCGGCCTGGCGGGGAACCCCGAGAGCGAAAATTCGTACTTGGATCTCTAGATCATGTTCGATGTATAACTCGCTGAGCACCAACGAGATTCACTCGATGCCAAACATTGGCATGCTCTATGTTCGCTCATGGCTTAGAGCAATCCCGTTACCTAACTGAAACTATCATGCAGAGCGCCGCAACTCCTGCTTATCGCTGTGAGAAAAACTAACTATTACCCGCGTTCGCGATCACGGGTTTATCTTCGCCGAGATAAAATTACCGACATCACACAAGCAGTTGTTCCATGAGTCTACTCGATCCACTCCGTAAACTTATTTCACCAGAGCCAAAAGCTTTCGACGCTGATGCGCTTCCAAGCAAACCGCTAAACGCCGAACGCCAAACGCCGAACGCCAAACGCCAATCGTGAACCTTTCTCAGCAACACGACCGAACGTTTGCCCGCGCCATGGTTGGACCCGCGGTGACCCTCCTATTTCTGGTGACCATCGGTCCGTTACTGTTCTCCTTGGTGGTTTCGTTCACGAATCTGCAATTCAGTGCGCCGCAACCGATGCGCTGGGTGGGTATCGATAATTATGTAAACCTGCTCTTCAATGATTCTCGGTTCCTCAGCTCAATGGGTCGAACCCTGGTCTTTGTGCTGGCCGGTGTTGTGGTCCAGACACTGCTCGGCTATTTCATCGCTTCCTTGCTGTTGCATGTCCAGCGGTTCCGCGCGTTCTTCCTCGGACCGATCTTAATTCCTTCTGTGATTTCCTCTGTGGTGGCCGGCTGGCAAGGGAGAATGATTTTCAATGCGTCTTACGGTCCATTGAACGATCTTCTTGCGCATATCGGGATCACAGGACCTGCCTGGTTGGCGCATCCGCAGACGGCTCTTTTATCCGTATTTCTGACTGATACCTGGCAATGGACGCCGTTTCTAGCCCTGATTATTTTAGCAGCGTTACAAAGCCAACCTCAGGAGTTGTTGGAGGCAGCCCGGCTCGATGGCGCCCGCGGTTGGTCTATGTTTCGCCGGATCACGTTACCGCTGATTTTGCCGGTAGCTGGGGTAGGTGTCTTGCTTCGCGGAGTCGATTTATTCAAAACGTTTGATTTGGTTTATATCCTGACCCAGGGGGGACCCGGCAATAGCAGCGAGACCCTCACGTTCTTAACCTATCTGCAGGGGTTCAAGTTCTTCAATCCGAGCTACGCTTCGGCCATGTCGTTCATTCAACTGATCGTCATCACGATCGTGGCGAAAAGCTACCTCGGAGTAATGAATAGAAGGGGAGCGATCTAATGTCGAAACGGTCATTGATCGACATCGCAAGGTGGATTGCCCTATTAGCAGTGCTGGTAGTTCTGCTCTTCCCCCTGTTTTGGATTATCTCCAGCAGCCTTAAGGCCAGGGGCGAATTCTTTACTCGCCCACCCGTTTGGTTGCCTGCCCATCCAGAATGGTTTAACTATCCGGATTCACTTCAACGGGGCGGAATGAAGGGGTTAACGGATAGTTTTACCATTGCTTTCTTTTCGATGGCCGTTTCGCTGCTGCTGGGTACGCCAGCCGCTTATGCCATCGCCCGTTTCCAGATAGGGAAGAAGAACCTGGCTTTTTGGATCCTGTCCATTCGCATGTTCCCGCCCATCGCTACGATCCTGCCTTTATTTGTGCTATTCCGGTATGCCGGTCTAGTCGATACCTATGCCGGGTTAGTTCTGTGTTATACGGTATTTAATCTTCCCTTTGCGATTTGGATCCTGAAAGGATTCATCGAGGACTTACCAAAAGAAATTGAGGAAGCAGCCAAGGTAGACGGAGCCACCCGTTTCCAAATTTTTCGGAGCATAGTGCTCCCATTGACCGCACCGGGACTGGTGGTGGTGGCATTGTTCACCTTCATCTTCGCTTGGAACGATTTCGCCTACGCGGTCATTTTCAGTGGGTCGAATGTCACGCCACTGCCAGTCGTGATAGCACAATTTGCCGGTGGCCATGAGATTCTTTGGGGACAAATTTCCGCCGCCGCCATCATGGCGATTTTACCAGCCTTAGTCCTGGCGACTTTCTTACAGAAATACCTCACCCGAGGCCTGACCATGGGAGCGGTGAAATGAAGCAAGGAGGGCCCAACGCCGGGAGGGCGCGCGTCCCCGCGCGCCGCGGACCCGGTCTGTATCGTCGACCCAATCCGGCGCTTGATCGGGTCTATGCTGGGCTTCGCGAACAACGGATCGCGAGGACGCGATAGCTCCCCATCACGGGTGATGACCGGACCCCAACCTAAAACCTAGAACTTAAAACTTAAAACCTAAAACCCAGAGCCGTAATGGTGATATAGATCAAAGACACTTATGCTTAAAAATCTGACCTCCCTGCACACGCCCGAGTTGTTACACACATTGGCTTCGATGGGACACGGTGATGATATCGTAGTCGTTGACGCCCATTTTCCGGCTGTATCTATGGCGCAAAGACTTGTCCGGCTTGATGGTGTCAGTGCTCCTGCCGCTCTGGATGCGATTTTACAGCTCATCCCCCTGGATAGCTTCGTGGATGACCCAGCCTTACGGATGGAAGTGGTGGGAAAGCCGGATGAAGTTCCGGAGGTGCAGAAAGAATTCCAAGCGGTCATCGATAAGCGGGAAGGTAAGGCTTCGCCGTTAGCGAAAATCGAACGGTTCGCATTTTATGAACGGGCAAAGAAAGCTTTTGCCATCGTAGCGACCGGCGAACTGCGTACTTACGGGTGTGTGATCATTAAGAAGGGCGTTATCCTGTAGAATTGCCGGTATGCCGAAAGCGAAAGTCAGCATCCTAGGAGCATTCGTAACCGATCTCGCTTGCCGAACGGATCGTATGCCGAAGTGGGGAGAAACGATCCTGGGTAATTCATTCAAGCTGGGGCCTGGTGGAAAAGGCTCGAACCAAGGGGTAGCCGCGGCGCGTTTAGACGCGGACGTTGGTTTGATCACTAAGATCGGGAAGGATGCATTCGGCGAGATGGCGAAGCGCTTTTACGTAGAGCAGGGGATGAGTCTAGCGCATATCTACGAAGACCCGGAAGAAACCAGCGCCACCGCTACAATCGTTATCGACGAAAAGACGAATGAGAACTCGATCATCGTTGTGCAAGGCGCTTGTGCTCATCTCACCATAGAAGAAGTGGAAGCCGCCGATTCTGATATTGGCAGCGCTGACATTTTCATGACCCAACTCGAGTTACCGCTCGCGCCGACGGTACGCGGTATCGAGTTGGCACATGCAGCCGGCGTACCGATCATTCTGAACCCGGCGCCCGCTTTACCCGTACCGCCGGATGTACTGGCCAAGGTCGATTATTTGACTCCGAATGAGACCGAAGCAGTGACCCTGGTTGGCAAAGAATCGCTGGATCAATTCCGAAACATCGAGCAGCTCGCCGATGAGCTTCTCGCGCTCGGAGTACGCAATGTGGTGATTACTTTGGGCGAGAAGGGAGCTTTTGTGAAAGGGCCGGGGGTTACCCAGCACGTTCCACCGTTTTCGGTAGAAAAAGTCGTGGAAACCACCGGCGCGGGGGATGCCTTTGCCGGCGGGTTCGCAGTGGCGTTAGCCGAGAAAAAGCTCCTGGTAGAGGCGGTGACATTCGGGTGTGCAGTCGCCGCGATTTCTGTGACTCGACGCGGCACCGCGCCATCGATGCCCTACAGGAAGGAAGTGGATGCGTTGTTGGGAGTGAGGACTTAGCAAGCGATGAAAACGCTGCCAACAGGATGAACCTATGAACTCGATCGACACAAGCTACCCCGATGCGTTGCTCAAAGACCAGGACGCCTGGGCCAGGCCGGATCTGGATTGGGTAAAAGCGATCGCCGTAAACAAAAGCGCTATCGAACGGCGGGTCGCTACGTTAGCGGGGAGGCGTACAGTAAAGAAGGAATGGCAGGCTGCTTGGCTCTTAAAAGCGATTACCTGTATCGATCTTACCACTCTGTCCGGAGACGACACCGAAGGCAAAGTGCAACGGCTGTGCGCCAAGGCCAAATCTCCCGTTCGAGCGGACCTTCTCGAGGCTTTAGGTGTGACTGACATTACGGTCGGTGCGGTCTGTGTCTATCCGACCATGGTCGGCCACGCAGTACGAGCCCTGAGCGGCACCAACATCCCGGTTGCCTCAGTTGCCACCGGTTTTCCCACCGGTTTGATGCCGATGACCCAGCGCTTGGAGGAGATCCGGTACGCAGTCGATCAAGGGGCCGCCGAGATCGATATGGTAATCACGCGCGAGCTCGTACTAACGGGAAGATGGGAAGAGCTTTTCGATGAAGTTGCTGCCTGTAAGGACGCCTGTGGCCGGGCACATTTAAAGGTCATTTTAGCCACAGGCGAGCTTGCCACTCTGCGGAACGTGGCTCGGGCTAGCATGGTTGCCCAACTCGCCGGCGCCGATTTCATAAAGACTTCCACCGGAAAAGAGGCAGTAAACGCGACTTTGCCGGTTACTTTAACCATGGTTCGTTGTATCCGGCATTATTATCAATCGACCGGCCGAAAAGTCGGTTTCAAACCCGCCGGCGGTATCCGTTCCGCCAAAGACGCTCTAGCCTGGCAAATCTTAATGAAAGAAGAACTGGGCCGCGATTGGCTTGAACCAGAGCTCTTCCGTTTCGGCGCCTCCGGCCTGTTAACCGATATCGAACGCCAGCTCGAACACTTTGTGACCGGCCGGTATTCGGCCAATTACCGCCATCCGGCGGCATGACTCACATCTGAGAACGGAGCGATGGCCCACAGTAAGCACGTAAGCAGTAAGCAGTAAGCGGTAAGCAGTAAGCAGTAAGCAGTAAGCAGTTTTATCATGACCTGGCTATCCAAAGCACCGACTAATTGTGGCGACGGCGCCGTAATCGAATGCCGCCTCGGCTGCTCGGCACTGCTCACTGCTTACAGCTTACTGCTTACTTCCGCGCCACCCCACCAAACCTTTTCTAACCCAGTTAGCTTCCACGCCAACAATGCCTACCGTTAAAGAGATATTCGCCACCATGGAATACGGCCCAGCGCCGGAGAGCGCCGAATACGTGAATGCATGGCTGGAAAAACACGGGCGCCGCTTTGGGCACTTTATCAATGGCCGGTTCGTGGAAGGGAGTAGCACCTTTGAGGTGATCAATCCGGCGACGAAAGCAACTATCGCTACGGTTAGCCAGGGAACCGGCGCCGAGATCGATCAAGCGGTTCAAGCTGCCAGTGCTGCCTTTGAAAACTGGCGTGCTACTTCCGGTCATGAACGTGCGCGTTATCTGTACGCGATTGCTCGTCAGATCCAAAAACATTCCCGGCTTTTCGCTGTGCTCGAAACCATCGATAACGGCAAACCGATCCGTGAGACCCGTGACATCGACATCCCGCTGGTAGCGCGGCATTTCTACCATCACGCGGGCTGGGCCCAGCTCGCCGGCGAGGCTTTTTCGAATTACGGACCTGTGGGTGTTTGTGGCCAGATCATTCCCTGGAACTTTCCGCTACTGATGTTGTCCTGGAAAGTCGCGCCCGCATTAGCGGCCGGTAACACCGTCGTGCTGAAGCCTGCCGAGTTTACTCCGCTAAGCGCAATCCTTTTTGCCGAGATCACCCAGCAGATCGGCTTACCTCCCGGCGTATTTAATTTGGTTACTGGAGACGGACGCGCCGGAGCAGCGTTGGTAGAACACCCTGGCGTCGCTAAGATTGCATTTACCGGTTCAACTGAAGTCGGCCGGATCATCCGGCAAAAAACTGCCGGTTCCGGGAAAAAGCTATCGCTCGAGCTCGGCGGCAAGTCCCCGTTTGTTGTTTTCGACGATGCCGATCTGGACAGCGTCGTGGAAGGTGTGGTGGACGCGATCTGGTTCAATCAAGGCCAGGTCTGTTGCGCGGGAAGCCGGTTATTGATTCAAGAGAGCATCGCAGAGGTGATGTACTCCAAACTTCGGAACCGGATGGAGAATCTGCGAGTGGGTGATCCTCTCGATAAAGCGATCGATATTGGCGCGATCGTGGCGCCCGTCCAACTCCAAAAGATCGAGTCCCTGGTCCAGCAAGGCATCAAAGAAGGCGCCAGTTGCTGGCAACCGCACTGGGCGGTCCCAACCGAGGGACTGTTTTATCCTCCCACCCTGTTTACCAATGTTGAACCGGCCGGCACCCTGGCCCAGGTCGAGATCTTCGGACCTGTCCTGGTCGCGATGACCTTCCGTACACCAGAGGAGGCAGTCGAGCTTGCTAATAATACTCCGTATGGATTGGCCGCATCGGTCTGGACCGAAAATTTGAATCTGGCACTCGATATCGCTCCAAAAATCAAAGCCGGAGTCGTCTGGGTGAATTGTACAAATGTGTTCGACGCTGCAGCCGGGTTCGGCGGCTACCGAGAGAGTGGGTTTGGCCGGGAAGGCGGCGTGGAGGGAATGTACGAATATCTGAAGCCGAATTGGGAGCAACACCTTCCCGAGGTAGAGGACTCCGGCTTTGAACCTCGAGCCGAACCGGGTGTTAACGCCGGCAACGCCGACAGCGCCGACAGCGCCGTCAACGTGGGTATCGATCGGACACCAAAGCTTTATATAGCGGGAAAACAGACACGGCCGGACAGCGGTTATAGTTATCCGGTGTTTGATCCAGCCGGAAAACACCGGGGAGAGGCCGGATTCGGCAACCGCAAAGATATCCGGAACGCGGTCGAAGCGGCCGTTAAAGCCACAGGCTGGGCAAAGTCACCGGCGCATTTGCGGGCTCAGATTCTTTTTTATATCGCCGAGAACCTTCAGGTGCGGGCCCGGGAATTCACAGACCGTTTGGTTGGCGACGCCGGTTATGCGGTTGAGCTGGCTGAACGTGAAGTGAAAGCCGCTATCGAACGGACGTTCTATTACGCGGCGTGGGCCGACAAATACGACGGGCGGATACACCAGACCCCATTCCGCAACGTGACCTTGGCCATGCCTGAGCCATGGGGAGTCATGGGAATCGTCTGTCCGGAAGCAAACCCGCTGCTGGGTTTCCTTTCCCTGGTGCTGCCGGCCATCACCATGGGAAATAATGTCGTGGCGATCCCGTCCGCAAAATATCCGCTCGCGGCAACGGACCTTTATCAAGTCCTCGACACCAGCGACTTGCCGGGTGGAGTCATCAACATCGTCACCGGCAACCAGCTGGAGCTCGCCAAGGTTCTCGCCCAACACCTCGAGGTCGCAGCCATGTGGTTCTTCGGCTCAAAATCGGGAAGCGAGATGGTGGAACGCGAGTCGGCCGGCAATCTCAAGGCAACCTGGGTCAGCCATGGTAAAGCCCGCGACTGGTTCAACCCCGAACAAAGCCAAGGGGAAGAATTCTTGCGGCATGCGACGCAGATAAAGAACATCTGGGTGCCGTACGGAGAGTGAGCTGCGTATCGGCGTATCGGCGTGTCGGCGTGTGGGGAGCTCGAGCGCTTCGTTCTCCCGACTTCGCTCGCCGACAGAGCTGCCAAACCAGGGAGGTAAAGCTTCGTCGGGCAGGCTGTCCTCGTCGTCGCCGAGGTTCTTGTGGAGCGCGCCTCGCTTGCGAGGCCGACTCGGTGGAAACCGCGGACGGAGGAAATAGACTGGGGCGAACCGGGCCTTCGCTATCTAGCGCGGCGCTGACTGCGCATGCGATACATGCGCTCCGTGAAACCGCCCTCTTCTAGGAAATGTTTTCCGAGGCTAGCGAGCTGACGATCCAAGAGCGAGCAGGCGACCGCGATCAGTACGAGGGCGGCGTTCGCGGCGATTTCGCAGTACCGTTGCTGCCGGCGGCTATGAGCGAGACGGCTACGGGTCTCTCTCACCCATCGCGCCACTTCCGCTGCGCTGCCGCAGCGCGCATCGATGAGTTCTTGTCGTAGTGGCTCTGAAAAGGACCATTCCTTGAATCCTCTTTGGCGGAGAAAGTCTCGATAATCGCGCTTCAGCTCTTCGAGACTGAACCGTGCCGTATCAGTGAGCTTCAGCTCAGTCTTCTTTGAGGTGCCGCTGGAGGCACTCCCTTCAACGATATTCTGCGTGCCGCTCCTCGCGGCCTGGACCATCTGATCATGAGTGCGGCTACGTCTTTCGACGTACCGTTCGCAAAAGCGAACCGTCACATCGAAGCAGAGCTCCGCCATCTGGAAACTTTTCAGCTTCCGGTACCCGCCATGCGGCGGGATAAGACCATCGCCGTCAGGCGTGTCGTCAGAACGTCTCTCCATGGAGAAGAGACATATATCATAACATAAAATATTCAAGTTGTATATTCGCGGCCCCGCCAGAATAGTAGACAGAGTGGACGTAGTGGACCCAGTAGACGGAGTAGCCACGACGATGAGCAGCCATCCGCTGTCCACTAGGTCCACTCCCGTCCACTCCGTCCACTCTGTCCACTTCCCCCGCATGCCATCCCTTCGCCGCCCCACTCATTGACAACCCGCCCCTCCATTCCCATTTTTCTACATGAAATCTCCCGTCAAGGTCGCCGTGACCGGCGCCGCAGGTCAGATCGGCTATTCGCTTCTCTTCCGGATTGCTTCCGGGTCAATGCTCGGACCGGATCAACCGGTCGAGCTGTATCTTATCGAAATACCACCGGTATTGCCCGCCCTGGAAGGAGTCGTGATGGAGCTCGAAGATTGTGCTTTCCCGCTACTAAAGCGGATCGTGCCGACGGCTGACTTGAATGAAGGCTTCAATGGTGTGAACTGGGCGCTCCTGGTAGGAAGCGTTCCCCGTAAGCAAGGGATGGAACGAAAAGATTTGTTGGGCATTAACGGGAAGATCTTCACCGGGCAAGGACAAGCGATCGCCAAAAATGCCGCCGCGGATATCCGCATCCTGGTCGTCGGTAACCCATGTAACACCAATTGTCTGATCGCCATGAACAACGCAAATGACATCCCCAGCGATCGTTGGTTTGCAATGACGCGCTTAGACGAAAACCGGGCCAAAGCCCAACTAGCCACCAAGGCTGGAGTACACAGTTCCCAAGTCACGAATCTCACGATCTGGGGTAACCATTCATCGACCCAGTACCCGGATTTTTATAACGCCAAGATCGACGGAAGGCCGGCAACCGAAGTGATCAAAGACGAGGCTTGGTTCAAGGAAACGTTTATCCCTACGGTCCAACAGCGCGGGGCCGCCATTATCAAAGCCCGCGGCGCTTCTTCGGCCGCATCGGCCGCAAACGCAGCCGTTGACACGGTCCGGAGCTTGGTAACGCCGACGGCCGCAGGCGACTGGTACAGCGTGGCGATCTGTTCCGATGGAAGCTACGGCGTTGAAAAAGGCCTGATCGCTTCTTTCCCGATCCGGACCAGCGGCGCCGGCCGGGAAATTGTATCCGGCGTCCCCATCAACGATTTTAGCCGCCAAAAAATCGATCTCTCGGTAAAAGAACTCGCCGAAGAGCGTTCCCTGGTCAGCGAACTTCTCCCGAAATAATGGAGCGGCCGCGCTCGCGGGGCCCACTGCCATTCCACTGAGTCCACTCCGTCTACTCAGTCCACTTAGGTCCACTAAACCCCAAAACGCCGACACGCCCTCGTGGCGTATCGGCGTTTTCCCGACGTCTATCCCTGACCATCTACGTGTAACCAATGCCGGCCACACTTGGATGCTTTCCTTTGCCTGAATCCTCTTTGCGCGCAACGTCGGCTGTTCAACGCCGGGATTGAAATATTTCTTTCGAATGCGGACGATAGGCTGGGCCTATAGCAAGAGCGCTGAGATGGCGACTGCGCGTTAGCTAGGCGGCGTTAAATCGCCTTGGTTCAGTGTTGGACAATGTGCGCCTTCGCCGAAGCGCTTGTTATGGAGCGGCCTCACTTCCGCCTTCGCCAAGCCTACGGCGCGACAAGGTGCGAGGCCAACTTATGTCCACTCCTGTCCACTGCGTCCACTCCGTCCACTCCCGTCCGCTCACCGATACAACCGCGGCGGCGTATGTTGCCAGGGGTCCCCACGTACACCTTCCGCGTGCCCTAAATCAAAGAGAGCCAACATATATTTTTGGTCGACTAAACCGACGCTTTTGACTTCGAAGCTATTAGGAATGTAGGCCAGGTTAAAAGTGTATCCCTCATCCTTGGCGAAGACGTACGAGTTGAGGATGGTGTCGTAGAAAGAGCTCTTCACTAAAGTGTTAAAGGCCCGAGCTGCGATATTGAATGTTTTGGGCTTGGTGACGGCAAAATCCGGGTCAAGGTTATTATTGATGATGACGTAAATTTGGCCGCCATTATGGCCACTACCTTGGCCGCTGTCGCCACTACCTTGGCCGCTGTCGCCACTACCTTGGCCGCTGTCGCCACTACCTTGGCCGCCGTTGCCACCAGCCTCGCCGCTGTTATGGCCGTCAACTTGGCTGGTAGCGGCCAACAATCGTACCGGCACAGCAAACAGCGGGTAAGCGGTCCCTCCGTCCACATGCATCTCTTTAAAATGGTGTCCGTTTGCCTCCGCATCGATATAAATGGGATCGAATGCGCCCGCTACGCTGGCTGAAGCCACGAGCACTTTGCGGAACAATTCCAAGGCTTGAGGATGACCGCTGGCCGCCAGAGCGCCCATGTTCCAGAGCACAGGCCGCTGAGCGTCCAGATTAGTCGTGATAACGAAAAGACGTCTCCCGTTGCGATACGCGGTAGCAATGTCGTCGAGCACCTTTTGATCGATCTGACTCGCTACAAGCCGTTGTAGCGGAGCTGTGCTGTACAATCCTTGCCCGAACAGCCCCAGGAAAGGATTCCCTGAAAAGACACTATGGAACGTCATCTGCGTATAGAGTGTCTTAAGCCGTTCGTCGTATTGCCGTCCGAGAAAGGCAAACGGAGACATGAGTGCGCCCGTTGAAACCCCGGTCACAATATCGAAACTCGGGCGATGTCCACTCTCGCTCCAGCCGCACAGTAAGCCGGCTCCGAAGGCGCCGTGTTCACCGCCACCGGAAAGGGCAAGCATCGAAACCGGTTGCCCAGTGAGCAGGGGACCTAAGTTTGCTAGCTGGGTTCGAAGCACAGAAAGCGGCGCATCTCCCCAGGCGCGTACTCCGGGGATCCCCATCGGTAACGCGTTTTCTAGTTCCGCTTCGGTGTATGGCATCCGCTGTTCTGCAGTTGCCGGGATAGCCGTGCTTACGAGGAGAAGCACGGAGAGGCCGTAACAAATCGAGCATGACCGAAGTTTTGCATCCGTTCGAAAGTTGTTTCTCGTCTACTAAGTCCAGTCCGTCCACTAAGTCCACTTCCTGCAGGCGCGAATTTTAGCTTGCAACAAACGCTTCTCCCTCTACTTTTCTTTTCCTCTGATTCTCAGCACCGTTAGCTCAATTGGCAGAGCAAGTGACTCTTAATCACTGGGTTGTAGGTTCGATTCCTACACGGTGCATGGCTCAGTATCAAGTACTTACGTATGTTTTTACGTAAGTTAGCAAGCTCGCTTTTTTTGGTATCTTAGCCACTTTTTTGACTGATCCGAGTTAAGAAACTCCGTTCACACCTGAACGCTATCACTCCGGCCTGGTCTGCGGAAGGTCAGCATCCACGCGCTGGCGCCGGATCCATCAATCAAGTGCGACGTGGCCGGAGTTTACCTCACGGCCGCATCACGCTTTGTGCGCAGACGCATCAGAAACAGACTTGGCCTCGCTTTGGAGTTTTTCTTCGAGTCGGCGCGTGCAACCACACTCCGAACACGCCCACGGTTCGGTGCCGTTCAAATGCGGCAGTTCCGACGCGCGTGCGCGGCATTCGCGATTAGCACGAACGGAAACGTAATAATTGCGATTTTCGGTTGAAGTTTCTAGGAGACCCGCTCTCGAAGAAGTGAAGTGTGTTCAGTAGTCGACTGAACATTTTTCAGTTTCGCAAAAGCGAGGCGTCGGGAACTTGCAATAATGTTTTGGAGTTCGTCGCTAGGACGCGGCCAATTATCAGACAGAAAGAAAACATTCTGCTATTGCTATATGGACCCTCTTGACTACACGAACTCCCTTCAACCATCTGACTTCGGCGAGAAGTTAGTAGAGCGCAAAGAGTCTGCGCGTCACGCTCTGCGTCAGACATCCAGCCAAGAATTGCACGAGCTGGTTCGCACGCTATTTCCCGATGGAACCCATCCGTGGGCCGCAGAATTCTCGAAATTCATTGACGAACACCGGGCGGAATCCCCGGTTCGAGGTGAAACGTCTGACGGGTTTGTGTTCGTTTATTATCCGCAATCCAATTGCGGAATCTGGTATAAGTATTTCGGTGAGTTACCGGCTGTGGGATTGCTTGGGCCATCCAACCTTCGCATGATTAGCGAAATCATGGCTGAATCCAGCGGAAGCCAGACGACTGGTCACTGAAAGTGTTTGCTTGCGCATGGCTGGTGTTGAGGTCTCGAGGCTTCCCGTATTCCACCTGGCAAAACTTGTGCAAACGTGAGGTCACGCTGTTAATCGGCTGAAGCCATTGCCGGATGGACTACTCCAGCCACACTTATCCTAGAGAGCTTGCGGAACGAATCATTTCTGAATGGCCGGAGGTTACGAACCCTTTGGACGATCTGCCTCCTAAGGAGGCTCTTATTTCTCTTTTGAACGAAGCATTTCAGGCAAGTTTGCTGCGGGAAGAGAGCCGGCCTATCACATGTCGCTTGATTCTAATTAATCCCTCCGAACTCAGCGAGGCGGAGGGTCCGCCGACGGGGATGCATGTTTTACAGCTGGAAGACGAAAGGAAATTAAGTGCGCAAGAAATTCGGCGGCTTAGCCCTTGTGCAACATTTTATCGTTCGCTAATTGGTATCCGCTGGGATTCCGAAGAGGGCTTCCGGATCTGGGCAATATTAAACTCTGGTACTCGCTGGGTGGCCCGAATCGATGGAGGTCGTTTGCAAAGTTCAGCCGCCCCAGGTCGTCTGACCATTCATGTCAGCGGGCCCGGTAACTTGATCATCTCCCGAGGTGACAACCTGATCACCACGCTGCTGAATGGCAGGCTGGAAGGTCATGGATTTGATATTTATGAAGCGCGTTGGCTACAGAAATCTCAAGAGGCCTTCGAACAGTGGGCAATTCGAGAATGTTTTAGGGATCACGACAGAGGTGCCATCGTCGAATCGGATTTCGTCAACATGCTTGGCCAAAACTTCACGCGCCGGATAATCAGCAAAGTCAGACGCGCTCGGCATGGCGGTATGCTTATTATCGTCAGAACGAAAGACGCTGCGAAAATTGTCGATCCGCTAGGCCTAATCTGGCCAAAATATTGGGTCAAAGAGACTCGGGCCAGACATCGTTGTCGCGACCTTCTTTTCTCCGTGATGCGGACACTATCGCAAGTGGGAGCTGAACGCGGCTTGAAGAAAGTCGGTTGGAAAGATTACCAGGAGCTCGAGGATCAGCGCCTGACGCGATTGGACGAGTCGATTTTTGAGTGCGCAAATTTCTTGGCCGATCTTATGGCGGTGGACGGTGCTTTGGTGGTGACGGATGCCTGGGATATCATCGGGTTCGGGGCAGAAATTCACGGTCCCAGTAACCGGAATGAAGTGATTTATCGAGCGCTAGCTCTTGAAGGCACGAAACTTGTCGGAGAACGCACGGATGAGGCGGGCACGCGACATCGAGCTGCGTACCGGCTGAGCCGTCAGCACCCAGAATGCATGATTATCGTCATTTCACAAGACGGTGCTGCTAGGTATGTGGGTAATCTAAACGGGAAGGTTATCTACTGGGAACTCGGTTCGTTTAAACCCCGAGCCCGAAATTCGGCGTCATCGCCCTCGTCCTCGATAATTGGGGCGCAAATGCGAGAGTAATCTTGGTAAAACCCGAGCATTGATTGGGCGTTAGTTGCCGAAGTCGAGCACGACGCGCCCCTCGATCTGTCCCTCGCGCATCCGCTCGAACACTTCGTTAATGTCCTCGAGCCGTTCCGTTTGAACCGTCGCCTTTACCGAACCCTTCTCGGCGAAGGCCAAGGCCTCCTGCAAGTCGAGCCTGGTTCCGACGATCGACCCGCGAAGGGTAATGCCCTCAAGCACCATGTTGATAATCGGCAGAGGGAAAGAGCCTGGGGGCAGGCCATTCAGGACGATCGTCCCGCCGCGGCGGACCATGCCCAGAGCCTGCTCGAACGCCTCCGGAGAGGGGGCGGTTACAAGCACGCCATGCGCTCCGCCGATTTCCTGCTTCAGGTAGGTGGCGGGGTCGGTGCCGCGGGCATTGACCGCTACGGCTGCACCAAGTTGGTGGGCGAGGTCGAGCTTGCGATCTTCCACATCGACTGCCGCGACGTTTAGGCCCATCGCTCTGGCGTACTGGATGGCCATGTGCCCGAGACCGCCGACGCCGGAGACCACGACCCAGTCGCCCGGTCGGGTGCCCGACACCTTCAGGCCCTTGTACACGGTAATGCCCGCGCACAGAATTGGCGCGATCTGGACGAAGTCCACGTTGGAGGGCAGGTGACCGATGTAGTTGGCGTCTGCGACCACATACTCGGCGAAGGCGCCGTTAACCGAGTACCCGGTGTTCTTCTGCGCCTCGCACAGCGTTTCCCAGCCGGACCAGCAGTAGGAGCAGTGACCACAGGCGGAGTGCAGCCACGGTACGCCGACCCGGTCGCCCTCGCTCACGTGCGTTACCCCGGGGCCGACGACCGCCACGTTCCCCACGCCCTCATGCCCCGGAATAAAGGGAGGGTTCGGCTTGACTGGCCAGTTGCCGCTGACCGCATGTAGATCGGTCCCGCACACGCCGCATGCCCGAATCTTTACCAGCACCTGGCCAGGCCCCGGCTGGGGGATTGGCACCTCCTCGATCTCCAGTGGCTTACCGAACTCGCGCACGATTGCGGCTTTCATTGTTCTTTTCATAATCGTAGTCGCATCCGATTTTCAGCCTTAGGTCAGAACAGATTTAAGATACCCTGGAACAGGCATTCCGGAAAAATCAAGGCGCTAAAGGTCCAGTGTGTAGATCCAAAGCCGCTTGGCGTTTTAATTCAAAGCTTACCTTAACCGGTGAACTATTCCTGAGTACCTTGCCTCCCTCAATGTCAAATCGAGTGCCCTGCGGTTCAGTGTAAGACAAGACTTCCACGTCTCCCGTTGCATCATAAGCGACCGAGAAATCTGTGACTAAATCAGCTACAACAAATGGGTGGTCGCCGACGATTACTCTGTTTTTCTCCTCGATTACCACCAGTCCTGTCCTCACTTTCGAATTTATCCAGTCGGTTCTCTCAGCGACCGGCCTCGTTGGAGAGTTGTAATATAGGCTGTATAGGTACTCCTTGACCTTCTCTGCCTTCCAGCGCCACGGGAGGACCTGGAAAAAGTCTTGCAAAACGGAGGCTTTTCCCGCAAATCGCCATCGAACTACCCAACAATGTCCAGTCTCTTCTTTGTCCATCAATGGAAGTTTGATCGCAATTTCCAGGTTGGGAAAATGAAAGATGTTCAGCGACTGACTGAACAAGTCTCACTTTTCTAACTATACCCGCTTGGCGGCAGAGGAAGCGGACCAGCCCTCTTAAGCCGAGAAAACAAAAGAAGGGTGGCTTTGGTCAAATCATGATTAGCAACCAACAATCACCGTTCTAAACTGGAGTGGAACATCGTATGCACTCGTCCCGGAAGAATGGCGGTCGGGATCATAGTAGTTCCGGTTTCCGATTCAACGTCTAACCGGGACCTGCTCTCAGGGAAATGAAGAGTATTCAGTAATCGACTAAACATTGTTAAGTTTCGCAAAAGCGAAGCGTAGGAAACTTGCAACGATGCTTTGGAGTTAGTCACTAGGACGAGGACAATCATCAGACAGAAAGGAAAACATTCTGCTCGTTTCAGAAGCAGTACGAACAGTTAGCTGAAAGAAGCTCAGTCATGAACTGAATACCTTTCACTTTCGTAAAAGCAGCGCCTCAGGAAAGTCACTATACGGAAAACAAGAGACGCGACCGGGACAAGAACACGTTCCGGAACACGTTCCGACCCACGCCTGAAAATTTGCTGCGACTATTTTACTTAAACCCATCCGACTCACGAAATGAATCAGACTCAATCAAACGAAGCAACAACGCCGGCTACCGGCGCCAAGGGGCCCGCAGCTAAACCAGGCGCAAGAAAGCGTTCAGCAGCCGAAATTTCACCGCTGTCGCTTAGTCCTGACCTGCTTGAAAAAATCGATGCATGGTGGCGCGCCGCCAACTATCTAAACATCGGGCAGATCTATTTAATGGCCAACCCGCTTCTCCGGGAGCCGCTAAAGAAGGAACACATCAAACCGCGTCTGCTGGGGCACTGGGGCACCTCACCCGGCCTAAATCTTGTTTATGTCCACCTGAATCGTCTGATCAACCAGTACGACCTCAATGTGGTGTATATGGCTGGTCCCGGCCATGGGGGTCCAGCGCTGGTGGCCAACGTTTATCTCGAAGGCACCTACACCGAACATTTTCCTCACATTACTCAAGATCAGGAAGGGATGCTTAAGCTTTTCCGCCAGTTTTCTACCCCTGGTGGTGTTCCTAGCCATGTAAGCGCCCCAACGCCCGGTTCCATTCACGAAGGAGGGGAACTAGGTTACGTGCTGGTGCACGCGTTTGGCGCGGCATTTGATAATCCGGACTTGATTGTCGCAGCGGTCGTTGGCGACGGCGAGGCAGAAACCGGACCTTTGGAAGGCAGCTGGAAAGGAAACAAGTTCCTGAACCCCGTACGCGACGGCGCAGTCCTTCCCATTCTCCATCTCAATGAATACAAGATTTCCGGTCCAACCATCTGGGGTCGCGAAAGCGATGATCGGGTCAGTAGTTTTCTGGCCGGTCACGGCTACGAACCCGTATTTGTTGAAGGCAGCGATCCGATGACAGTGCATCAGGAATTCTCGGGTACGCTGGAAACAGCGATCCTGAAAATCCGTGATATTCAGAGTGACGCTCGTAAAAACGGATTCAAGGAACGCCCAGTTTGGCCGGCAATCGTCTTACGGACGCCCAAAGGTTGGACCGGGCCAAAAATCGTGGATGGTCTGCCAGTCGAGGGCACATTCCGAGCCCATCAGGTGCCGCTCGCCAATGTGCGCGATAATCCCTCGCATCTAAAGCTGCTCGAGGAATGGATGCGCAGCTATCGCCCGGAAGAGCTTTTTGACGGCAAAGGCCGGTTCCGGGAGGAGTATGCCGCACTGGCTCCGAAAGGACAAAGACGCATGGGCGCTAATCCACACGCGAACGGAGGATTAGTGTCTGTTCCGCTGGATCTACCTGACTTCACCGAATATGCTCTGGAGGTAGCCAAGCCAGGAACGGTTCAGCACGAATCGACCCGCGCCCTGGGAGAGCTCTTAAGAGATACTTTTAAGAGGAACGCCAAACAGGCCAATTTTCGCCTCTTCTGTCCAGACGAAACCAACTCCAATCGACTCGGCGCCGTTTTCGAGGTCACCAACCGCTGTCTGGTCAGCCGACTTATCGATAATGATGACCATGTTTCGCATGATGGTCGAGTCATGGAGGTCTTGAGTGAGCACAACTGCCACGGATGGCTGGAAGGGTATGTTTTGACCGGGCGACACGGATTGTTCGCGACCTACGAAGCCTTTGCGATGGTGGTTGATTCCATGGCGATGCAACATGCGAAATGGGTTGAACATTGTTCGCGGATCTCTTGGCGTCGGCCGGTTCCGTCCCTGAATTATCTGCTGACGTCAACCTGCTGGCGGAACGACCACAACGGCTTCAGCCACCAAGGGCCGGGGTTCATCGATAACATCGTGACCAAGAAGCCGAGCGTCGTCCGAGTTTATCTACCTCCGGATGCCAACTGTTTGCTTTCAGTGGCCGATCATTGTTTGCGCAGCGTCAACTATCTCAATTTGATCGTGATCGATAAGCAACTTCAGCTGCAGTGGTTAAAGATGGATGATGCGCGCGAACACTGCGCCCGTGGCGCCGGAGCCTGGGAGTGGTGTAGCAATGATCAAGGCAGAGATCCGGATATGGTGTTGGCCTGCGCCGGTGATATCGCAACGCTCGAGACAGTGGCAGCGGCCTGGCTTTTGCGCCAGTATCTGCCTGAGCTGAAGGTGCGCGTGGTCAACGTTGTCGACCTCATGTCGCTTTGCCCGCCGGATCGACATCCCCACGGCATGACCAGCGACAGGTTCATTTCGCTCTTCACCGCAAACAAGCCGGTCATTTTCGCGTTCCACGGTTATCCCGGGGTTATACACCAGCTTATCCACGGTCGCCCGGAAGCCACCCGATTCCATGCGCGCGGCTACATCGAAGAAGGTACGACGACTACCCCGTTCGATATGGTGGTGTTGAACAAAATGAGTCGTGTTCACCTCTGCATGGACGCGGTACGATACGCACCGGACATCCGCAATGCCGGGGAATTGTTAGCTAAAGGGGAAGCGGTGCTGGCGAAACATCGGGCTTATGTGCAGGAGCACTTTGAAGATTTACCGGAGGTTCGAGACTGGGTGTGGTCGGACTAGGGGACGCAGCTTAACCAACTGGAAAGTTTAAATCACGAGTAGTCAGGACTAAGTACGCCAACCATAGACTCCGCGAAATTGCTACTGCCGGAAGGAAGGGAGGGAGGCCCGCGCTTACTCCGTCAACCCACCGGAAGCCAGGGCTAAGGCATCGCAACCTATCACGACAAAACTTCTTTAGTTAGTACTATGAATCCACCTCCAAACACATCCTTAGATTCTCAATGCCAGAACCCAGGCGTCGAGGACGATCGCACCGGTTTGAGTGTAGAAACGCTCAGACGAGCCCTGGCCGATAACCTTTTCTACGTACAGGGTAAATTCCGAGCGATCGCGACAAAAAATGATTTCTACATGGCCTTGGCCTATACTGTGCGCGATCGTTTGTTGCAGCGCTGGATAAATACCCTCGAAACCTACATCAAAGAAAAACAGCCTAAAATTGTCTGCTATTTGTCTGCGGAATTTCTATTGGGACCGCGCCTTGGTAATTCCCTGATCAATCTCGGTATCTACGATCAAGCGCGGCAAGCGGTTGAAGAACACGGGCTAGACCTGAAGGAATTGCTCGAGCAGGAAGCGGAACCAGGCCTAGGAAATGGCGGACTGGGACGGCTTGCCGCCTGCTACATGGACTCGCTATCAACTCTGGAGATTCCCGCTATCGGATACGGTATCCGCTACGAATTCGGGATCTTTAGCCAGGTGATTCAGGATGGCTGGCAGGTGGAAATTGCGGACAAATGGTTGCGTTTGGGAGATCCCTGGGAGATTCCGCGTCCAGAGGCATCGGTCGAGGTAAACTTCAGTGGTTATACCGAAGCTTACACCGACGATCAAGGCTGCTATCGGGTGCGCTGGATTCCTGCGCAGGTAGTTAACGGTGTTCCCTGCGATATGACTATCCTTGGCTATAGCGTAAATACCGCTAATACGCTGCGTCTGTGGAAAGCGGAAGCACGCGAATCCTTCAGTTTTCAGGAGTTCAATGTGGGTGACTACTATGGCGCCGTCCACGACAAGGTGGTCACGGAGAACATCACAAAAGTTCTGTATCCGAACGATGAACCCGCTCAAGGCAAACAATTACGTCTGGAGCAACAATATTTCTTCGTGTCCTGTTCCTTGCAGGACATGATCCGTATTCACCTGCGCAGGGGAAAGAACCTGACCGACTTCCACGAAACGTTTGCCGTGCAACTGAATGATACCCATCCATCGATTGGGGTTGCCGAACTCATGCGGTTGCTGGTGGATGAGCATCAGATGAATTGGGATGTGGCTTGGGACATTACCGAGAAAACGTTTGCTTACACCAATCACACGCTACTGCCGGAGGCTTTGGAGAAGTGGCCGATCAGCTTGTTTGGTAGCCTCTTGCCCCGGCACCTCGAGATTATTTACGAGATCAATCGGCGTTTCCTGGATCAGGTGCGCCTTAAATTTCCCGACGACACAGCCCGCATCGCCCGAATGTCGCTGATTGATGAGAGCGGTGAAAGGTATGTCCGGATGGCTTATCTCGCCACGGTCGGTAGCCATAAAGTCAATGGAGTGGCCGAACTGCATTCCCAGCTTCTGAAGGAAACAACGTTGCGCGACTTCTTTGAGCTCTGGCCCGAGAAATTTCTCAACATCACTAACGGCGTTACTCCGCGCCGGTTCATGGTGGCGAACAATCCTCGACTCTCCAGCTTGGTGACCCGGACAATTGGTGATGGCTGGGTCAAACAATTGGACGATCTCCGCGAACTGGAAGCGTTGGTGGAAGACCCAGGATTCCGTAGCGAGTTTCAAAAGGTTAAGCAGGAAAATAAGCAGGACCTAGCTGACTACATTCGCGCGCAGACGGGGATAGCCGTGAATCCGGAATCGATCTTTGATGTGCAGGTGAAACGCTTGCATGAATATAAGCGACAGCATCTGAATGTGCTGCACATCATCACGTTGTACAATCGCCTAAAACACGATCTCAATACCGAGATCGTGCCCCGGACGTTTATTTTTGGCGGCAAAGCCGCTCCGGGCTACTTCATGGCCAAGCTGATCATTAAGTTGATTAATTCAGTGGGAGAAGTCTTGAACAGCGATTCCGACGTAGGCGACCGCCTCAAGGTCGTGTTCTTGCCCAACTACAACGTCAAACAAGCTCGATGGATCTATCCCGCCGGAGACTTGTCCGAACAAATCTCCACGGCTGGCTATGAGGCGTCCGGTACCAGCAATATGAAATTTGCCCTGAACGGGGCTTTAACGATTGGCACGTTGGACGGCGCTAACATTGAAATCCGCCAAGCAGTCGGCCAAGACAACTTTTTCCTGTTTGGATTAACCGCGGAAGAAGTTCGAGCGAAACGAGCTACCGGTTATCATCCGTGGGATTACTACGAGTCTAACCCGCACTTGCGGGAAGCGATTGACCAGATAAACTCCGGTCACTTTTCCCGTGGCGACACTAACTTGTTTAAGCCACTGGTAGATTCTGTGATGAAATACGATCCGTACCTGGTTTTCGCGGATTACCAGGCCTATGTAGATTGCCAAAAACAGGTCAGTCAGGCTTATAAGGATAGAGAGAACTGGACCCGGATGTCGATTCGCAATACTGCTTGCATGGGCAAATTTTCATCTGACCGCGCGATTCGGGAGTACTGTGAGAAGATCTGGAATGCCAAGCCAGTCAAGGTTGAACTCGAACAATATGTTTAGGGCGAGTGGAAAAGCGGCAACTTGAAACGAGTTTTGAGTTAACAAGTCTGTTTGGGAGCGGTAATTCTGAGCTTAACACTATATTTTTTGCGCCATGGAGAGACGGCCTACAGTAAGACCGGCGCGTACTGTGGGGAAGTGGACGCCGAACTAACTTCTGAGGGCGCCCGAATGGCGAAAGCGTTTGCCGACGCCTACCGCCTAGTGCCATGGACCGCCGTTTATGTCAGCCCAATGAAACGCACCATCGCAAGCGCGCAACCTTTGTGTGACGCTCTCGGCTTGAAGATGGAACTCCGATCCGGACTCGAAGAAATCCACTACGGGAAGTGGGAAGATAAGAGTGTCGATTTTGTGAAACAACATCACTGGGACGATTATATCCATTGGCTAGCTGAACCTGCCTGGAATCCGCCCACTGGAGGTGAAACCTCCGTCGAAATTGCCAGTCGAGCATCGTTAGTGATAGCGGAGATTCAGAAGAAGTATGCCTCCGGTAATGTCTTGGTTGTTTCTCACAAAGCGACGATCCGAATTATTCTCTGTGACCTGCTAGGCATCGACCTGGGGCGTTATCGCGATCGCATCGATATGTTGGCTGGCGCAGTGAGTACTGTTAAGTTTGACCTACATGGTCCCTTACTACAGGAACTGGGTAATCGCGCCTATATGGGCGAAGACCTGCGTTCTCGGGCAGGAACGTAGGGTGCCAATTTTGCCAGAGATGCTGCCGTTCAGTCTTGTTGTGATGTCGCGATGAAAATCTTGGTACTGAACGCGGGATCGAGCAGCCAAAAGAGCTGTCTCTATGAGTTCAATCCGGAAGCGCTCCCATCTCCGTCTCAGCCTCTTTGGGAAGCCGAGATTGATTGGACCCACCGCCGGGCTCTGGCGGAGCTGAAAGTAACAACTGCGCACGGAGCTTCGCTGGAGGAGAGTTTGAAGTCAGAATCCCGGTCTGACGCAACCGGCCACATGCTGAGGACTCTCTGGAGCGGGAAAACGCAGACGATCACGCAGCCTAACGACATTGATATAGTCGGTCATCGAGTGGTGCATGGTGGGCGGGAGTATGGACAGAGTGCATTTATTACGCCTGAGGTGAAGGCGGCGATCGCCCGCCTGGCCGAGCTAGCTCCTGCTCATAATCCAGCGAATTTGGCGGGCATTGTTGCGATTGAGCAAATGTTAGGCGCTGTTCGGCAAGTAGCCGTCTTCGATACCGCCTTTCACGCGCAAATGCCAGAGATAGCGGCGATTTATCCGGGCCCCTACGAATGGTGGGAACAAGAGATTCGACGGTATGGTTTCCATGGCATTAGCCATCAATATTGTGCGGCTCGTGCTGCCGAAATCCTTGATCGCGACCCGAAGGATTTGCGCCTAGTTACCTGCCATCTCGGCAACGGTTGTTCCTTGGCGGCCATTCGCGGCGGCCGCAGTGTCGATACCACAATGGGGTTCACGCCACTGGAGGGGCTGATGATGGGCAGTCGCTCTGGCTCAATCGATCCCGGCCTGTTGCTCCATTTGTTGCGGCAGCCAGACTACAGCGTCGACAAGCTCGACCGCGTCCTAAATCAGGAATCAGGTTTAGAGGGCATCTCTGGCATATCGAGCGACCTGCGGGAAATTTTGGCAGCGATGGCCCAAGGCAATTCGCGCGCTCAACTCGCTTTTGATGCCTATGTACATAGCTTGCGGTCTCACATTGGTGCGATGCTGGCTACCCTCGGCGGGTTGGACGCACTGGCGTTTACGGCAGGAGTCGGCGAACACGCCGCGGCCGTGCGCGCTGCCGCCTGTGAGGCATTTGCGTTTCTAGGGCTGAAGCTAGACCCGGAGAAGAACGCTCAATCGCGATTGGACTGGGATATCGCGGCTCCTGACTCAACCGTGCGAGTGTTAGTGATTCATGCCCAAGAAGATTGGGAGATCGCGCGCGAATGCTGGAAACTCACTCGGCACTGAAAGGAACCAACCCATGGAAATCTCCGCACTGGCAGGCAAGCCTGCCCCGAGGAATATGCTAGTAGATCTTGCGCGACTCGAACGGGAATATTACGAGCACCGGCCCGACATTGCAGATCCCGACCAATTGGTCAGTTTCGGGACCAGCGGACACCGCGGCTCCTCGCTGCGCGGCACGTTCACCGAATCCCATATTCTCGCGATTACCCAAGCCATCTGCGACTGCCGGCGCAGCCGTGGGGTCGACGGGCCGCTCTATATGGGCAAGGATACGCACGCATTGTCCGGTCCTGCGCAGCGGACCGCGCTAGAAGTGCTCGCGGCCAATGAGGCGGAGACATTCATCCAGCGCGACGACGGCGTGACTCCGACCCCGGTGATTTCGCATGCCATTCTTGGATACAACCGAGGGCGCAAGGAGCATTTCGCAGATGGCATTGTCATTACACCATCGCATAACCCGCCTGAAGATGGCGGCTTCAAGTACAACCCTCCTAATGGCGGGCCGGCGGACACCGACGTGACGCGGTGGGTGCAGGATCGAGCAAACGACTTGCTCCGCGGGCGCAATGCCGGCGTGAAACGCGTGCCATTTGCCAAAGCGATCGCGGCGGCAAGCACGCACCAGGAAGACTTTGTCGTGCCCTACGTCAAGGATCTGCGGAACGTGGTGGACCTTGATGCCATCCGCACGGCCGGCCTCAAGCTGGGCGTAGACCCGCTCGGCGGCGCCGCCCTCTCTTATTGGGAACCGATCAACTCCATTTACAAATTGGATATTAGCGTCGTCAACCCGAAGCTCGACGCAACGTTCTCATTTATGACCGTCGATCATGACGGCAAAATTCGTATGGACTGCTCCAGCCCGTATGCGATGGCCCGGCTCGTGGGACTCAAGGATCAATTTCGAGTTGCTTTTGCTAATGATCCGGATTCGGACCGGCATGGGATCGTAACCCCTTTCGCGGGATTGATGAATCCCAACCATTATTTGGCAGTGGCGATCCGCTACTTGCTTACCCATCGTCCGGGTTGGGCGGCCAGCGCCGCGGTGGGAAAAACGGTGGTTAGTAGCAGCCTGATTGACCGCGTCGTCCAGAAACTCGGCCGCCGGCTGTATGAGGTGCCGGTGGGATTCAAATGGTTTGCGCCTGGACTGTTCGATGGCTCACTCTGCTTCGGGGGCGAGGAGAGCGCGGGAGCAAGTTTCCTCCGGCAGAAGGGCACTGTTTGGACGACCGATAAGGACGGACCGATCATGGATCTGCTAGCAGCCGAGATCACCGCGCGCACCGGCAAAGATCCCGGTGAACACTTCGATGAGCTGGCGGCGGAATTTGGCATGCCTTACTACACGCGCATCGATGCGCCGGCCACGCCGCAGCAGAAGAAAAGTCTCGGGCAGCTTTCGGCTGACGCCGTTAAGGAATCAACATTGGCCGGAGAGACGATTACCGCCAAGCTGACCCGTGCTCCGGGTAACAACGCGCCTATCGGCGGCTTGAAGGTCGTTGCTGTTAATGGCTGGTTCGCGGCCCGTCCGTCCGGCACGGAGAACATCTACAAGATTTACGCAGAGAGTTTTAAGGATCTGACGCACCTGAAAACGATTTTGAATGAAGCCCAGGATATGGTGACCAACGCGCTGAAATCGACGCTTCCAGGTCGCGAACCTGCAGAAGGAGAACAATGAGCGATACTAGCCGCCCAACGCGTCTTATCCCGTTCGGACCCCAGTACCGCGCTTCCGGTATGCTGCTGCATCTAACGTCGTTGCCTTCGCCTTATGGTATTGGAGATATTGGGCCGGCCGCATTCGCGATGGTGGACCGCCTCCAAGCAGCGGGCCAGGGCTGGTGGCAGGCGCTCCCGCTCGGTCCTACGGGTTATGGTAATTCGCCCTACCAGTCTTTATCTTCTTTCGCGGGCAATGGACTGCTCATCAGCCCGGACTTCCTGATCGAAGAAGGACTCTTGCAAGCCAGCGATTGTGACGAGGGACGTTCGTTCCCAACAAACGCTGTCGATTACGACGTAGTCATCCCGTTCAAACATAAGTTACTCGAGAAGGCCTGGACGACCTTTAGCGGCATGCCGCGCTCAGCGTTGCGCCTCGACTATGACCAGTTTTGCACTCAGCATGCACATTGGTTAGACGACTACGCTTTGTTTCGAGCATTGAAAGCCAGACATGGCGGCGTCTGCTACCTCGATTGGCCGGAAGAATTAGTCCGGCGTGAGCCAACAACGTTGGCTCAAGCGCGGCGCGATCTGGCGGAACCGATCGACCAGTTTCGTTTCGCCCAGTTTCTTCTTTTCCGTCAGGGCAAACAGCTGAGGGAATATGCTCACTCCAAGGGGGTGCATCTCGTCGGTGATCTGCCCTTTTTCGTTTCGCCCGATTCGAGCGACGTTTGGGCAAACCCAGAACTGTTTCTGCTAGATGAACATCGCCGGCCGCGGTTCGTTGGTGGCGTTCCACCCGACTATTTCAGCGCACAAGGGCAACTGTGGGGCAACCCCGTCTATGATTGGGAGGCGCTTCAACGGATCGGTTATCGGTGGTGCATCGACCGCTTGCGAGCGTTGCTGACGCACGTTGATGTCGTGCGACTAGATCATTTTCGCGGGTTTGCGGCTGCGTGGCACGTACCGGCAGAGGCGAAAACCGCGCAGTCCGGACAGTGGGTGTCCGGTCCGGGTGCCGGCTTCTTCAGTGCGGTCCGGAAGGAGTTAGGGACTCTGCCGTTTATAGCCGAGGACTTGGGAGTAATCACACCCGACGTTTCCGGGTTACGCGAGCAGTTCCAGTTGCCCGGAACCAGGGTCCTTCAGTTCGCGTTCGACGGCCACTCGGACAACCCATACCTCCCTGAAAACTATATCCCGAATACGGTTGTTTACACGGGCACCCACGACAATAACACAACTCGTGGTTGGTTTGACGCACTGCCAGAGGACCAGCGGCGGAACCTGTGGAATTATCTGAAGAGCCCGATGGGTAAGAGCGAGGAGGTGGCTTGGGAACTAATCCGTCTGGCATCGTCTTCCGTCGCAGGGCTCGCCATCGTGCCATTACAGGATTTGCTCAATCTGGGAGCAGAAACTCGGATGAATCTGCCTGGAAGCACGGAAGGCAACTGGCGCTGGCGCTGCACCGACAAAATGTTGTCCGATTCGGTTTTCGACCGCTTGCGCGAGTTGACCATGACGTCGGAACGCTCTCCGGGAATAACGCCGACGAGGCCGCGAATTTAATGTGCGAGTGCATTTTTTCCGCCCCGAAGGGGCGCATGATTCGGGGCGGGCGCTCCAAGACCAAGCGCCCTTACGAGGAGCGCCAGATGGAGTGGCTTTTATATGAACAAAGAAAAGAAAGCCGGAAATTTATGCGCATAGGAATTGCCACCAATTACGGCAGATGAACACCGTAGTTTCGACCGGTAAAAGTTTTCCAATCGGTGCGACCGTGTATCCGAGCGGCGTGAATTTCAGCGTTTTCGCCCAAGGCAACACTGCTGTGGAGTTGCTGCTGTTTGACCAGGCCGATGACAGTTGCCCTTCGCGGACGATCATGCTGGATCCAGTTATTAACCGCAGCCGTCACTACTGGCATGTCTTTGTGTCGGGCGTCGAAGTTCGCCAGATTTACGGTTATCGTGTAGACGGGTCCTTCGCCCCCGAGCGCGGGTTGCGATTTGATCCCCAAAAGGTGTTGCTCGACCCGTATGGCAGCGCCATTGCGCGCCCGGCGAACTATAGCCGTGTTGCTGCCTGCAGGCCCGGCGATAACTGTGCTACGTCCCTAAAGAGCGTCGTTGCGGACGTAAGCCGGTACGATTGGGAAGGCGATGAGCCCCTGCGGCGGCCATTCTCAAGCACAGTGATTTACGAAATGCACGTTGCCGGTTTCACTAAACATCCTAGTTCCGGCATCGATCCGGTGAAGCGAGGCACCTATGCGGGGTTAATTGATAAGATCCCGTATCTTCAAGATCTCGGCGTAACGGCCGTAGAATTGCAGCCTGTTTTCCAGTTCGACGAGCAAGATGCTCCCGGAGGGTTAACTAACTATTGGGGTTACTCGCCCGTGTCGTTCTTCACCCCTCATTCCAAATACAGTTCGTGTCTTGATCCCCTAGCCATGCTCGATGAGTTCCGGGATATGGTTAAGGAGCTGCACCGGGCTGGAATCGAGGTTATTCTCGATGTGGTTTATAATCATACCGCAGAAGGCGACGAGAATGGGCCAACTCTCTGTTTTAAAGGGTTCGCCAACCAGGCCTACTACATCCTTGATCGAGACACGGGGCGCTACGCGAATTACACTGGCACCGGCAATACTCTGAACGCTAACGAACCCTTTGTCCGGCGACTCATTCGTGACAGCCTGCATCATTGGGTAGAGGTCATGCATGTAGACGGTTTCCGCTTCGACCTGGCATCGATCCTCTCGCGAGACGAGTCGGGGCGTCCACTTGAGAATCCACCTATCCTCTGGGACATCGAATCGGATCCAGGGCTAGCCGACACCAAGCTTATTGCGGAAGCATGGGACGCCGCCGGCCTCTACCAGGTCGGCTCATTCATTGGCGATTCGTGGAAGGAATGGAACGGCCGGTTCCGAGACGATGTGCGCAGCTTTATGAAGGCGGACAATGACACGGTCACACGGATCTCGTATCGACTGTTTGGCAGCCCGGACATCTACGGGCCGGCGCAACGTGAGCCCGAGCAAAGCGTTAACTTTATTACCTGCCATGACGGCTTCACACTGAACGATCTCGTCTCGTACAACGTGAAGCACAACGAAGCGAACGGAGAGAACAATTGCGATGGTTCAGATGCCAACGTCAGTTGGAACTGCGGCTTCGAAGGTCCCAGCGACGATCCAGCTATCGAGGGATTGCGCAACCGCATGGTGAAGAATTTTCTAGCTCTCATACTGCTCTCTGTTGGCACGCCGATGCTGCTCATGGGGGACGAGGTTCGGCGTACCCAACGCGGAAATAACAATGCTTATTGTCAGGACAACGACATTACTTGGTATGACTGGTCGCTATTGGAAAAGCACGCGGACATTCACCGGTTTGTCAAAACGCTGATCGAAATCCGGCGCCGGCAGACGGAGAGTGTCTTGCCGAATTTGACTCTTAATCAGTTGCTGGCACGGGCTCGCATCCAGTGCCACGGCACTAGCCTAAATGAACCCGACTGGAGCAATCAATCTCACAGCCTGGCGTTAGCTGCGTCTTCAGTTGCCGCCGACTTGGACCTCTACCTGATACTAAATGCGTACTGGGAACCTCTGAGATTCGAGGTACCACGGGTTTATGAACATGAATTACGGCCATGGCGACGCTGGTTAGACACGTTTCTTGAGCCCCCTGATGACATCTGTCTATTCTCCAATGCGCCGCCGATCGACGGCTCATCTTATCTAGTGCAGCCGCGTTCTATCGTTGCCCTGGTGCGTGGAGAGAAGTGACAAGACAAGCGGAGGAGCTCCTTTTTTGTTGAACGGTAGCAGAGTAAATACAATTATAGGTCCCCGGCCGTGGGGCTTCATGGGCCGACCGAAATTCGGGACTTGCGAAATCTTGTCTGAATCCGGAGGAACCCCAATTGGTGGTGGCTAAAAGCGCTGCGAGTTCTAGTTGGACCGCCTTACGCAATCGCGCCTTTCGCGCGATCTGGTTCGCCTCTCTCAGTTCCGGAATCTGTGATTCCGCTCACGGCACGGCAGCGACCTGGGCGATGAACCAGCTCAGTCACTCGGCCCTGTTCTTGTCCATGATTTCGACGTTCACCTCTCTCCCGTTCTTCCTGTTTACTCTTCCCGCCGGCGCCATTGCCGACATAATGGACCGCGGGAGGCTGGTAGCGATCATGCATATCTACTTAGCCGGCGCAGCTGGCGGGCTTGCAGTGCTTGGCTGGTTCAATCTCCTCAACTGCTATCTCATCCTGCTCTTCGTATTTTTGACGTCAGGAGGTTTTGCCTTCAACGCACCGGCGTTTTGTTCCCTGCTGACGGACATCGTTTCCAGCGAAGAGCTTCCTTCCGCAACGGTAATTGAATGGACTGCAGCTTGATCTCTCCGGGATGATCGGGTCGGCCCTGGGCGGGGCACTGATACCGTTAATTGGGACAAACACCATTTTTGCAGCAAACGGCGCGGCGTTTCTGTTGTTCAATCTCGCTCTGTTGCAGTGGCGCGAACCGAAGGCGCAGCCTCAATCTTTGATGGAGAACTTCTTTCAATCGCTTGCTACGGCGGTCCACTACGTCCGCTATGCACCCGGGATGCAAGTCATCTTGGTGCGGCAGATCTTGTTCTCTCTGTTGGTGGCAGCGATTCCGGCGCTGTTGCCGGTCGTCGCCTTGAACGAATTACACGTCGGCGCGGCTGAGCTTGGACTGTTGTACACCAGCATGGGCGCCGGATCCGTGATCACGGCAGCATTTATTCTTCCCTGGGGCCGTGCGCGTTATTTGCCCGACACGTTAACAAAACTGGCCGCGTACCTTTTTGTGCTGGTCATGGTGTTGCTGGCTTTCGTGCGCCAAATCCAGTTGTTGCCGCTGATCGCGGTTCTGAGCGGCGTGGCTTGGACCTCCACTGCTAACGAGCTCTGGCTGGCCGGGCAGCGTGCCATGCCTGCCTGGGCTCGCGGCCGGATGAATGCCACGGTCATCATGTTCTCTCAAGGAGCAATAGCGCTCGGCGGAATCATCTATGGCGCCGGCGCCCAGACCTGGGGCGCCGCTACCGTGTTGATAGCAGTCGTCGCAGTGATCCTGGTTTTGTTGCTGACAGTTCAATTGTTCTCTGTCCCGTTATCGATTGATTTTACCAAAGAGCTCAACTTCGAGCCCGGGCCCATCGCTCCCTTTTCGCTGAATTTCATTCATGTCCCGCGGCCGGCCGACGGGCCGGTGCGATTACGATCGATGTCCAGCTGGACAAGAGTCGAGGGCCCGAGCTCGACGCGTTTGTGAACGAGCTGCGGCTGATTTATTTGCGGAACGGAGCGTACAGCTGGCAGCTGTTTGCCGATCCTACCCGGCCCAACCGCTTCCATGTCCAGATCATGATGCCGTCCTGGTCCCAATACTTGCTTCTTTGTGAGCGGATCACAAAGGATGAAAGAAAGCTGATCGATCAGGCGCGAAATCTTCACGTGGGCGAAAACCCGCCCGAAATCCAGATGTATATTCGTGTGAATAAGCGGTTTCGCGATTCGCGACCATGAAATGGTCGAACATGACAGCCGGGGGCCCCGCATTCGCTTTGCTACGGCGAGCCCGTGTTCTGAAGCCGCTTTGACTCAAGTTGTCGCCGCGGATTCTGGCACAAATTCAGAGGAAAAAAGTAATCGGAGCCGGCATCATTGCAAATCTCCGACCGACGCGACCAGTTCATTTAATAGCCAACGGATAGTATGGTCTTCATCCGAGGTCTGGTGCCAAACCATCTCGATCTCTACGGCAACCGCCGGGTAGGGCGGATCCAGCAAGAAAAGCGGGGCGTTGGCCGCAGCCCACAACGCCAGCCGGCGTGGTGCGATCGCGACCATGTCGCTCATTTGGAGAAATGAGACAATGGCCGCGAAATTTGACACCGAAACGGTAGCGCGCCCAGTCGGGCTAATCTTTCCTTCCTGAAATTCTTGCAAAGCGCGTTCAACCGAAACCAAGTAGCTCCCCTGGCGATCGGCTCCACTCTTGTTCTCTTCAATTAATCGCAGAACTATATGCGGAAACACATTTAGCTTTTCTTTTGTTACCTTGCCTCGTGTCAGTGGATGGCGAGCGCGAACCACAATGACCTCATCCTCGCGCAGTAGCGTTTTGCGACGCGCGCTTTCCGGTAATTTGCTGAATGACCCGATCACGAGATCGGCATGACCTTTCTCAAGTTGCTGAACCGCGTCGATATGATTAGAGGAGACGACCTGGAGCTCTAGATTCGGCGTGCTCTTGGCTAACCGTTTAAGCAGCGGCGGAAGAAGAACGACGCAGGCATAGTCTGTCGCTACGATACGAAGCGTTCGGGGCAGTTCGGCCGGCGCAGAGTTATTTCTTCTTACAGCTAACTCGAGCATTTGGTACGCTTCTCGAACGGCTGAAGCCAACTCAAGGGCGCGTTGAGTTGGTAGCATTCCGGATCGGCTCGGAGTAAACAGTTCATCTCCGATCGACTGCCGCAGTCTATTTAACGCGTGACTGACCGCCGAAGGGGTAATTGAGAGGACTTGGCTCGCTTTGACGACGCTACGAAGCTCCATCATTGCATTAAATACCCGAAACAGATTGAGGTCGATCATACGGAGGTAGTCGTTCCCGACATAACCTTGACGCATTTCGCGATTCTCAGGTATTCCAAGTGCCTGGTTTTTGGGAAACCTTTCCGCTCGGGATACTCCGATTCTGGACGGGGAACTCAGCATTGTCGTTCAAGACTCCATACTAAGCTTGGCGCTTCAGTTCTAATTTTACCTTAACCGGTGGACTATTCCTAAGGACCTTCCCTTTCTCAATGTCAAATCGAGTGCCGCGCGGTTCAGTGTAACACAAGACTTCCACATCTCTAGCTGCATCGTAAATGACGGAGGAGTCTGTGACTAAATCAGCTACGAGAAATGGGTGTTCGCCGATGATCACTCTTTCTTTCTCCTCAATTACTAACAATCCCATGCGCACCTTCGAGCTCATCCAGTCGGAGTTCAATCCCGGTTAGTTGCTGACCTCTTGGAGCTCTCCTTCGGGGCTTGGCCGTGTGGGCGCCTTGGCCCGAGATTTGCGACCAAAGAGTTTCATGATCACGGAAAAGAACACTGGAGTTAAGAAAATTCCGAAAAACGTTACCCCGAGCATGCCGGTAAAGACTGTGGTGCCCAGTGCCTGCCGCATCTCCGAGCCCGCGCCTAACGCAATCACTAACGGCCAGACGCCCATGCTGAACGCAAACGACGTCATGAGGATCGGGCGCAACCGCAACCGGCAGGCTTCAACTGCGGCTTCATGCCGCTCCACCCCGGCGTCCATCTGCTGTTTGGCGTATTCCACGATCAGGATCGCGTTCTTACAGGCCAGACCCACCAAGACCACCAACCCGATCTGGGTGAAGATGTTATTGTCCATGCTACGCAGGAAGACGCCCGAGATGGCGGCCAACAGGCACATCGGCACGACCAGGATGATGGCAGCCGGCAGCGTCCAGCTTTCGTACTGCGCCGCCAGTGCGAGGAACACAAACAGCACGCACAACGGGAAAATGTAGACCGCTGAGTTACCGGCGAGTTCCTGTTGTAGCGCCATTTCGCTCCACTCATAACCGAACTGCTTGGGCAAGTTTTCGGTCGTCATCCGTTGCATGAGATCCATTGCCTGGCCCGAACTGAAGCCTGGTTGCGGGACCGCATTTATGTCTGCCGAGGGGTAGAGATTGTAGTGCATCACTTTGTCGGGCCCGTTGGTCTCGGTGATGTTGAGCAAAGTGCTCAGCGGCACCATTTCATTGTTCTGGTTGCGGGTATAAAGGCTGCGGATCGACTCCGGCCCAAGCCGAAACGCGTTCTCGCCTTGGATGTTGACCTGGTAGACGCGGTTCAGAAAATTGAAGTCGTTCACGTAGGCGGACCCCAGGTAGCCCTGAAGGGTATCGAAGATCGAGCTGAGCGGCACGCCCAGCGTCTCGGCTTTCCGGCGGTCGATGTCCAGATAGAGCTGGGGCGCCTGCGAACGGAAAGTGGTGAACGCGTTCATGATCGCCGGCTGAGCGATTGTTTTTCCGACCAGAGCGTCGGTGGCCGCCTGCAGAGCGGGCAGGCCGGCGGCGCGACGGTCCTCTACCTGCAGTTTCAGGCCGCCTGCGTTCCCGATTCCTTGGACCGGCGGCGGAGGAAATACCATCGCCCGGCCGTCTTGAAGCGTGGCAAAGCGTCGTTGCACTTCGGCCAGGATGGCAAAACCGTTCTCTTCAGGGTGTTTTGTCCGCTCTTCAAAGGGCGCCAACACAAGAAAAGTGGTGACTGCGTTACTGCGGTTGGTCCCGTCGAGGCCGGAAAAGCCCGTGAACTCGACTGTGTGGCTGACTCCGGGCACGCTCGAAGCCAGCCGGACCATTTGCTGGCGCATCTCGTCTGAGCGTTGCAGGGTAGCGCCGTCGGGTAACTGGGCCAGGCCGATCAGATACCCCTGGTCCTGCATCGGGATGAACCCGACCGGGACCGTCTTGAAGCCGAAAAAGGTGAGTACCAATAACCCCGCGTACACCAGCAGGACCATCGCTGCGACGCGCAAGAGGCGCCGCACGGTCGAGGCGTACGCGCCGGTGGCGGCGTCAAACCCCTTGTTGAACAGGCGGAAAAACCAGCCCAGCGCCAGGTCAAGGCCTCGGGCGATCAGGTCTTTTTTCGCGCTTCTTGGCTTCAGTAGCATCGCGGCCAAGGCCGGGCTCAAGGTCAGAGAATTGAAGGCTGAAATAATCGTCGCGACCGCGATGGTGAGCGCAAATTGGCGGTAGAACTGGCCTACGATGCCGCTGATGAACGCCGTTGGGATGAACACCGCGCTCAACACAATCGCAATGGCCATCACCGCTCCACCAACCGTGTCCATGGCTTTGCGCGTCGCTTCCTTAGGGTCCATACCGTGCTCGATGTTGTGTTCAACGGCTTCGACCACGACGATGGCGTCGTCGACCACGATCCCGATAGCCAGCACCAAGCCGAATAATGACAGGTTGTTGAGCGAAAACCCGAACGCGGCCATCACCGCGAAAGTGCCCACCAACGACACTGGCACGGCGACCATCGGGATGAGGGTAGCCCGCCAGGTTTGCAGGAACACCAGCACCACGATTAACACCAGAACGACCGCCTCAATCAAAGTGTGGATGACAGCCTCGATCGATTGTTCGACGAACGTGGTAGTGTTGTAAACGATCTTATACTCCAGGCCCTTTGGAAAACGCTTGGCTAGCTCTTCCATGGCGGCCGACACCCGGTGGGCGGTGGCCACCGCGTTGGCGCCCGGAGTTTGGTAGATGACAAGGGCCTGGGAGGGTTTGCCGTCCAGATAGGAAGCCACGCTGTAGTCCCTGGCCCCGAGTTCGACTCGCGCGACGTCCCCCAGGTAAACGAGCTCGCCCCGGTCGCCATGTTTGAGCAGGATCTGGCGGAATTGCTCGGGTGTGATGAGCCGGCCTTCGGTATTGACGGATAATTCCAGGTTCGTCCCGGGCGGCGCCGGTTCTGAGCCGAGGCGGCCGGCGGCCACTTGCACGTTCTGGGCTTGAATGGCCTTGACCACGTCATCGGTGGTTAGCTGGCGCGCCCACATCCGGTCAGGGTCCAGCCACACGCGCATGCTGTACTCGCGAGCCCCGAGCACGACCACATCGCCTACCCCTTCGATACGGTTCAGCACGTCTCGGATCTGCAGGAAAGCGTAGTTTGAAATATAGGTTTGATCGTAGGTATTGTCCGGGGAGAGCAAGTTCACCACCATCATCAGGTTGGGCGATTTTTTCTTGGTAGTGACACCCAGTGAGCGAACTTGATCGGGTAGCCTTGGTTGGGCGGTTGCAACCCTGTTCTGAACGAGGTTCTGCGCTGTATCGAGGTTGGTGCCGAGCTTGAACGTCACGGTGAGGGTCATCGTGCCGTCGCTGGTCGATTGGGAGGACATATAGAGCATGTCCTGAACTCCGTTGACCTCCTGTTCGATCGGGGTGGCGACCGTGTCGGCGATGACCTTGGGGTCGGCGCCCGGATAACGGGCTGTAACCTCGACCGTGGGTGGCACGATGTCCGGGTATTGGGACGTCGGCAGGCCCAAGAGAGCCAATCCGCCTGCAAGGAGGATGACTAAGGAGAGCACCATCGCAAAAATGGGCCGGTCGATGAAGAAATGAGAGAATTTCATTAGTTGAGCTCCAGGTTAATCACTTGTCCCGGCGGGCGCCTTACCGTTTGGGGCAGAGTCGCCCTGCCCGTTCTGAGACTGCGATTCTGCCCTGGCGGTCACAATCGTCTCGGACTGGCCGGCCAGCGATTGATTCATGTCGCCCGGTTGGGCCGTGACCTTGCTGCCCGGGCGGGCATTGACCAAGCCGTTAATGATGACCCGGTCGTCCGGCCCAAGACCTCTGCGGACCACGCGCAATCCATCAAAAACCGGGCCGAGTTCCACCGGGCGCACTTGAACGACACTGTTATCATCCACTAACAGCACAAACTTCTGTCCCTGATCGGTCGCGATGGCCCGATCGGTGATCAGGAGAGCGTCGTGTTTGGGTGTCCCCGCGATTCGGACGCGGACAAAGGCATCGGGGTAAAGAGACGCATCCTTGTTTTGGAAACGGCCACGGATCTGAAGAGTACCCGTCGATGCGTTGTAGGTGTTGTCAACGAAATCAATGAGACCTTCGTGCGGAAAGCCTGTTTCGCCTTCCAATTGGAGATACACCGGCATGGCCGACACCCGCGGGTCTTGGAGTTGGCCGCCTTGGATCTGGTTGTAGTATTTTTGCACTGTCCGTTGGTCGACGTTGAAGTACGCGTAGATGGGATCAACGCTCACCACTTTTGTAAGGACGGTCGCATCGGTCTGGACCAGGTTGCCTTTGGTAACGAGTTGGCGGGAAATGCGGCCCTCGATCGGGGATTTGACCTGGGTGAAATCCATGTTGAGCAGGGCCGAGTTTACCGAGGCCTGTGCCTGAGCAAACTTGGCCTCGGCTTCATTCCTTTCCGCAACGCTGGTATCGTATTCTTCTTTCGCGGTAACTTTGTTTTGGAACAGCTTTTCCGCCCGGGCGAAATTAGCCAGCTTCAGTTGGCGTAGTGCCTCGGCGTCCTGCAGATTGGCCTTGGCTTGGTCGAGAACATCCTGGTAAGGACGCGGGTCGATTACGAACAGAACGTCGCCCGGCTTAACCAGTTGCCCGTCCTTGAAACTGATTTGATCGATGTAGCCACTCACGCGCGGACGGACGTCCACGCTTTCAATAGCCTCGGTGCGTCCGGTATATTCATCCCACTCCACGATTTCCTTATGGATGGGCGTTGCGACAGTCACCGGCGGCGGCGGCAGAATCGGCGCCTGCGTAGATGGTTTGCAACCCGTCGACAAAATGCCAAAAACGGCAGCCACCCAGCAAACTGGCTTGAAAAATCTTTTCAAAGATTTGGTTAACTTTAATGAAAGGGAACCCGACTCGGTTCTTTCTGAAAAGAACGAGGTCGAGGCTCGACGAAAAGTGTTCGCGGCTACGGCGATCGGGATCATAGTAGTTTGGAATCTAAACTAAGAAACGAGGATAGGCGGAAGATGCATACCTTTATTTGTCTGAAACTGCCCTTTCCTTGTCATTTCGTTGATGAGGTTTATGCGCGTTTGATCTACTGCAGTTTGGAAAAGTGGAGGCGTATGATTTTTGTTTAGTGGATGCATGTAACAGTCTCTGCCATGCCGCCCATCTGCCGCAATTGGCTGAACGCCTACTTTATTTCCTTCTCAAAAGGATTAGGCGCGCCTAACGGTCAGGCCGCTGTCGTTGCATCTAAACAAATCGTACATCAATCGAGGATTCGGTGGCAGTAATTAGCCGTAAGCTTGCCGTAAGCTTGCGGCCTCAGTTCAGCATAACCTCATTCAGTCTTTTCGAACCTGATGAACCGTCGGACGCTGCTCGCGCGCGAATTCGAGTCATCCGGCTGGTTAGCTCTTCGATATCGCGTAAGGTAATTATCTGCTCGATCTCTCTGGAGAATAAGAGCTCCAGCGTCCAGCCGCTGATTACCCGCAGCTTTTTCGCCAATCGTGGAAGTTTCAGCAAATACACTGTTCGCCAAAGGCACCAGGCGATGAAGCCCGAGAACTTAATCCCGAATACCATGGCTACACCCGTTCGATGCCCGATGCTCGCCAATTGTCCCAACGTTTTAAAGACGAAAGGTGTTGGGGGACGGCCCAGGATCTCGGCTTCGATATTCTTCGCAGCGACCAGCCCCTGCCGCAGTCCGTGTTGTGCCGTTGGCGGATGCAACTTTCCGGTGGTTCCATCGGGTACTGCTGCGCAATCACCAGCAGCCCAAAGGCCAGAAACACCAGGAACACGCAGGAATTCGTTTACCAAAACGCGGCCTCGCTCCTTTTGGTAAGGTAATGAAGCGATAACCGGACTTGGCTTTATACCTGCCGTCCAAATGAGAGTCGAAGCGGGTAGTGATTTCCCGTCGCTCAATCTGACGAGGGAACCGTCATCGAAGCCTGCTACACCCACACCGGCGATCACTTCCACTTTGCGCTCGCGCAATTTACGTTCAGTGTAATCACCGAGTTCCTCACCTAATTCCGGCAGGAGAAACTGGCCTGGATGGACGAGAACAACCCGAATCAACTCCTCGCTCAGATCGGGATAATACGTTGCGGCTTCGTGTACGAAATCGTTGATAGCGCCAGCGGTTTCTACCCCTGAAAAACCGGCACCGGCAATTACAAAAGTTAACAACTGGCGACGTATGGCAGCATCGTCTCGTAGATTGGCTTCTTCCAACAATGCAATGACACGATTGCGCAGGAGCGCCGCATCGCTCAGGCTTTTCATTGTCACGGCCCAATCGCTCAGGCCAGGAAGATCAAAAAAGTTCGTTTCTGAGCCAGGAGCCAGCAGCAGATGATCGAATTCTACCTCGAAATCGAGCTGCGCCACGCCTCCAGAACAACGAAGCCGGCGCTCGCTCGGATCAATTGCCTTCACCTCGGCTTGAACAATCTTCACATGCCGGAGGATACGACGGAGGGGATTAACAATATCGTTTGGATTAAGATCTCCCGATGCCACCTCGTGCAACATCGGCGTGAAAAGAATGAAATTCTCACGACTGATCAGCACTACCTCTATGTCAGGCTCTGCAGCGAGCCGTTTGTCCAAATAGGTCGCGGCAGCCAGTCCGGCGAATCCGCCACCGGCAATAACGATTTTGATCTTATTCATCTTTGTTAGGTGGATGCTATGTAAATAGTTCTCCGCCATGCGGGCGATCTCCCGCAATTGGCGGGATGCCTAGATAAACTCCCTCTCGAAAGGGTTAAATGCGCTTGAGGTCATGTCGCTGCGGTGCATCTGAGGAATTCTTGTACCATTAGAGGACTCTGCGACAGTAATTAGCCGTAAGTCCTCTGCGGTTAGGGCGAAAGGCGCACTGGGCGTCCAAATAGGCCAGATAAGAGGTAGCCAGTTGCCGCCTTCGCGTCGGCCCGGCTGCGTTATGCCTGGTTCAGGCTGATCTGATCGTGAGAAACGGGACCGTTGGCAGGCTGATTAACACACGCGGCAATGGCAAAGCAGCACCCAATCAGAAAAGAATGTGAGCCTTGTGATGAAAGAATTGAAGTGGGTTCCGTATCGCGAAGCGGTTAAAGATGTTAGCACTAGGAATGCTAAAATGACGAGATAAGCCTTCTCTAGGTCCGCCACGGTGCGCCCAGATGCTTTCTTTGTCCTTCCAGCTCATCGTTTCTTTGCTTTCTGCTCCGCCTTCCATTGCACATAGGCCGGGTTTACTCGGCTCTGGCAGTTTGGATCCATTTTGGGCGGTATGTCCTTCGGCGTGGATGCGGCCATGATGGGGCCGATGATTAGGATTACTGGTATTAGTGGGTTCATAGTTCAAAAGGATCTTTCTTCGTTTTTGCCGCGTTCCGTGGGCGCCCTTCGGGCACCCCAGGGAAACGTCACAAATACAAATTTAGAGCTGTAGGCGCGGCACAACCGTGAGAATTGTCCGGCGCTGACACACGATCCTTCGCCAACCCGTTTAGGCCGTAAAGTTTCCGGAATAAGGCCCACCATTTGGCTCGACGTAGGCGTCGCTGCTCTGCGCGATGTAAGATTTCACCGATTAATAATGGATACTGCGAAAGTGTTTTGATTTGGTAAGTATGGACTGTTCGGTTCATATTTCTTCAATTGGCAGTAAGTCGTTTTTCGCCTTTGGCTCCAACGATTTGGTGCTTGATCGTGCCCTGCGTTATTGGCGACCACGGCGGTCCCGCTCGGTGAAAAATGGTGAGTTGGGGCGGAGGTGTGTTTGCGTACAACACGACCTCATTTTTATTGTGTCGCTCTAGTAAGCCACCTCCGCCCCTTTCCCCCCACACGTCAGTTGCGAATTTCAATAGAGCTTACTATCAGGAACTGTTAGCGCTATTGGTGGGATGCGGGATTTTTCTACCTCTCAGAAGGGTTAGTTCGGCGCGCGACTCGGCATGGCGGTTGTCGTCAGTCACAACTGTGCGGGTTCCAAGATGTAGGTGACAAAGGATTACCGCCGTAGCGGGTTTGCATGAAAGACTAGGCCCTTAGGCCTGGGGAACACCCGTGCCCAAAAACCCGACCTCTAGAGGCGGCAGGGTGCGTATAAAATGTCCCGCTCGGGAAAAACTATGGCTGATTGGTTAAGAACGTGAGTTTGGCCGCCCTTTCAGGGCGGTTTTCATTCCGTATGTAACCCAGGGCTAAAGCCCTGGGCTGTGATGTATGCCGCTTCGCGGCAAACGCGAGAGGGCAGATTTCGCAATCAGTGTCAGCCATTTTTGTTCAAGTTCTTGCGTGAACACACTGGTCGAGCGACGCGGAAAGCAAACTGCTAGTTTTCCTAACCGGAACGTGGAATCTACCCCAACCTGCCGTCGCTCCCTCGAGCGCTAAATTAGCGTCACGACCCGTGGTTCTTCGTGCGCCAGCTGTACTTGGGATTGTATCCGAGGATTTTTATCGCTTTCTCAATCGACAGCAGGGTTTCGTGTTGCCCGAAAGACCGCTTATGAGGAACACTCGGGAAAACCTCGTTTAACAATGACTCATTGTCCCGTTCCATTACTGTGTCGGCATTCGCGATGATGAAAACTTCCGCCCCTTTGATGGTCGATTCTAGGGAAAGCCGAACCGCTTGAGCTGCATCCCGGGCATCAACGTAACCCCAGAAGTTCCATTTGCGTTTTCGGGCATCATCCTGAAAACCGGGGAACCTGGAATAATCGTGGGGTTCCATGATGTTCGAAAAACGCAGGCCGATAATCTTCAACTGCGGATCCCAACGGCAAAACTGCTTTGCCATTTCTTCGCCCATCAGCTTGGAAAGAGAGTAGGCCCATTCCGGTCGTCCGGGATACTCTTCATCGACCGGGACGTAGGGCGGGGGCGTATCAAAAGGCAAACCGAGCACGGTCTCGCTCGAGGCCCAAACCACATTTTTAATCCCAAGTTGTCGCGCTGCTTCAAACACATTGTAGGTGCTGATGGTGTTTGTGGCGAAGGTTACTGCGTTCGTCGCCAACCCTGGAGCAGGGATCGCAGCCAGGTGTACGATCCCGGTCACGTTGTGGATCCGGTCGTCAATTTGAGAAAACGCGGCCACTGTCTGGCCGAAATCAGTAAGCTCAACCCGGCTGAATGGTACCGGCACATCCGGCGGCCGGACCAGATCGACACTGGCTACCTCGTAGTGATAAGCCAGCAATTCCGAGATACAGGCTCGCCCGGCCTTTCCGCTGCCACCGGTTACAATAATCATGGGGCACTCAAGCGTTCGGCATTGGCTGTGGCAAACGGTTTCTGCTATAAAGATCTCGCTCCTACGGAGCTAGTGATTCGCTTTGCTTGGGGATCCCGTGTTTTTGCCGGTTAGTTAAATTGCCTCCGGGCGTCGGCTAGTACGGATCAACCGGCATAAGCTTACCTCATAATCTCGCCGCCAACGCACGTTTCGGACGACGTCTAAGGCAATTAACATACAGCAGGTGAACAACCAGGCTGCTCCAAGAACGATGCCGACAGGCCAACTAAGCAAAAGCAGGATGCTTATTACGACGACCAGAGCATAACCAAAGGCCCCTCTACCCAGAATTTCTCTCGGTCGACGTCGCCATAGCCATTCGGTGCGCAGACTCTCCGAGGGGTTTACCGGCGGGTAACCAAAATATCTGTGGATCTGCCAGGGTGGGACTTCCGGAAATCGCCATACGTCCTCACTCTGAAAGTCTGTCCAAAAGTTCGATCGCATCCGCTTCTTCGTTTATTAGCCGTCATTTGCAAACGCCGTACAAAGAAGAACCAGCGAGATGCAAGAAAGCGTTAGTAATGTTGCCATGTATTTTCGGCCTAATTAACTGCTTACTGCTTACTGACTGCTGGATTGACGTCCGCAGCGCGGTTGCTCAACTCGGAGGCGGCGGTGTACGCGGCACGAAAAAAGGAATAGCAGATGGACAACTCGTGCTGATCTCTGGGCGTGTATACGACAAGGGCGCCAGGTGGCATTAGTCCATGAGAAGAAAGGTAGTGAGGCTCGGCCCAACCGCGCACTATCGCCCAGTGAGCACATACCAATGGCAAAGCCAAGTAGATGGTCGGTGCGCCTATTAGGACGCGGCCAAACTCTCTCGGACTGATAAATGCAGCGACATTGTACCCTGCGGCGGTTTCCGCTAATCGGAGAGGGATTGTGTTTGAAGAACTATTGTTCGGTGGATTGCTTTCGACGTAAGGCCAACTCAAAACCGCGGTGGTTAACTGATCCAGGTGCTGCGGATCACCATGTCCGTTGCACTGAATATGCAGTGGTCCACTTAAAGTCGCGGGCCTTAGCCCTTTTCTACGAGGTAGTTCGTGAAAATCGAACCCTGTCGCGCCATAGCGAAGCGGCGGCGGAGGTTCGCAACTGCAGTCAATATCTCCGCCTGATTCAGCGCGAGTTGCAAGCTTGTTCATCGCCCTGGGAGCAAGTCCCACGCGCCATGGGTCGTGCTTTTTGCGGATTGTTCTGTTGAGATGGATTGCTCTGGATTCATGTTGAAATCTCCTTTTTATTAATTGGTGGCGTAAGGATGTTTGTTAATTAGTATGCGTGTAACAGTCTCTGACATGCTGTCCAAGGTGCCGCAATTGCCAGGAGGCTTACATTGTTTCCCTCTCAAAAGAGCTAGCGCGCCTCAGGGTTAGGCCGCTGCCACGGCGGCCGAAGCGGGACTCTATGGTCCAAAAATAGTAATGTCCGTCACATGGTTTGACGGTTTGAAAAATTGACCGGCGTCAATGCGGACAATTCTTCTCGGCAAATCTCGGCAAATTCTCGTAACGGATCCAGTGCACCACTCTCCATCATGCTGCGCAACTCTGGCAGTGTCTTGTTTGGCAAGACATAAGTGTCGAGGATCATGCGAACGAACTTGTCGGCCCGCTCAGCGATGCGGGGATCGGAGACGACCCTCATTTTGTTGATCAATGCGTAAAGGCTTACCAGTGGCGCGAGGGCGGTTTCATCGTGAATCAGAGCGTCGACGTAGGACTTGGATGCCTCTTCAATGAATTGTTGGTAAAGCTCTTGCCGCCTTGTCTTCTCTTGCAAGAGCCATTGTACATTCGCCTGTTGATGCTGTGTAACCCAGGCCGCGGCAAAAGTCATCAATCCTCCGATTACGGATCCGGCCAAAGCGGCCAAGGCGGTGATATAGGCGGGATTCATGGCGCGTGCGGCCATCCTGAATTCATTTCGAATCGTCCGCCACAGATCCGGACTGGGTCGCGTTCGGCATGTCTGGATCTTTCAGCCGCACTAACAGCCAGGTCTGCGTTGTATCCGTATCAAAATGCACCAGGCAACTCGCGACGTCCTGAGTCAAATTCTGCAGGCCGGCCTCGATCACGGTATTATTCGAGCCGATTTTCCAGGCTACCCGCTGCGTTTTCTTGTCTACTTGGCCGGAGATTGGCGATACCTGTCCGCTCAACAGGTTTTTATAGGCGCCGGTGACGACTCCATCTTTGTCGATAGAGATTTGGAAGAACATATAGGCGTCACCCTTTTCTTCCTGAACCATTGCCCAGACTCCAAGCGGCAGGTATTGGGCCTGCTCGCCTTTTTCGGGCGGCACTGGCGCCGGCGGCTGTTCCTTTGAAGTATTCGCCAAATCAACGGCCTGTTGTGAATACTCCTTGGCGCTCGCCACCCGTTTTCCGTCAACGTAAACGTCGTCGCCCTCATAGGTCACGTTCACGCCGTAGTCGTAGCTTCGAGAGCGGCCAGAATCGTGGCTTCCAGAGTTGCCGTAATCGTAGCTTCCAGAGCTGCCGTTGCCATAGCTTTCGGAGTTGTCGTATGCGCTGTCTAAGGCCAGCCACGTCGCAGCGGTGGCGTACGTCGCTGCTCCCCACCACCAGTATTTTTCGGCGTAACTCCCGTATTTGTCGGCGTAACGCCAGTAATTGCCGTAATCCCGGCCGGAATAACCGCCGTAGTCCTTCCACCAGTTCGAGCTGAAGTAATTGTCAAGGCTATTCCGAGTATTGTCTGTGACCTCAATCGCTCGATTATCCCGATAGTTCTGAACATTATTCTTGTAATCGTTCCACTCGGGCCGGTTAAAGCTGCTTGCTACATTCCGATTATTTCGGAACTCACTGATGTTATTCCAATCTTTGGCACGGTTCGCCTGAAAACCCGCCAGTTTGCCCTGAGTCTGCCCACTCCAATTTTCCCAAAACTGCTGGTTAGCAAGTGGCTCTGGCGCTCTGTTTCCTGGTTCGCCAGGGCCTTTCCCTGAAAGATCAGGAAATCCCTTGCCCTGCGGTCCTGGTCCCGGCTGCTTACCTTGCGCAATTGAGGGTAGAACAGATCCGTTTCCTTTCGGAAGGGATTGAATTTTCGATGGCAATTGCAGTCGGTTATTCCCGCCGCCCCCAAGCTTGCTGTTTGGAACCAAGCCTCCCGTCCGGCTAGAGCCTGGGCGGGTAATGTTTGGGATGTGCGGTTTGGGCCCGCCACCCGCAAGCTTGCCGTTTGGAGCCAAGCCTCCAATCCGGCTAGGTCCTGGCCGGGAAATATTCGGTGCGTTCGAGAAATTCGGCGGCCTTGAGATACCGGGTCCACCGCCGATACCGGGTCCACCGCGGAAGCCCCCTCCAGCCACCGAGGGCGGCATGAATCCGCCGGCAGGTGGACCCATGCTGGGCGGCGGCCCTGGCGGGGGACCTGGGAAAGCTATCGCATCCGTCCCTATCAGCAGCAAAATGGTCCCGACCACGAGAGCCGATATTTTGAGTAGCTTCAACTCCATAGTCATTGAGAAAATCCAGGTTGTGGCTTTGAGGTGGTGCGCTGCACCACGATCTTTGGAACTGATGGCTGGGGTTCACGATCCAGAGCGCGATTCTGCGATTCCCAAGTGAACTTATTGTCGTCGACCTTGGTTAGTACGTTTTCGGCTGTGGAGCGGCTGCCGTCCGGCAACACGTTGGAAGCCCGGATCAACCAATGCCCATCCTCATACGACCAGCTCGATTCGCCGAAGCCGCCGTTACTATCAAAGATCCAGGAACGAATCTGCTGGCAGTCTGGATCCCAGCCGACAATCTCCCAGCCCTCTGTCTCGGCTTCCTCACGCTTGAGTTTGAATGTGCGCACCAGAAAGTTTCTGTCGCCTGCCCATTCGACCTTCGATTCGACCGTCTGGTCCGCATCTTTATTCTCCCAGTTTCCGATTAACCATTTAAGCGCTTCTAACTGGGAACTGGCACTGGGAGCCGGCGCCGCCGTCTGCGTCAATTGGGAGATTTGCCAGCGATCAGCTCTTTTGACCAGAACGGCTAAATATCGAGTCGCGTCGATGGCACCGTTGGCTGCTGTCACAATTGCAACCCCACGATTCACCTGCACATCTGGTGTCAGCGATTTTACTTCCTCCATCGTGATGGTGATTTTGGCACCCGGAATTGCCTGAAAGTTCTCGGCAAAGAGTTTTTCCATTTCGCCACGGCCTTTTGTTTCTACGCCGTCTTGATCGATGTAATCTATATCCTCGGCATAAAAGGCTGCCAGAGTCTTTGCATCGCCTCGGTTATAAGCTTCCTGGTACTTGCGGAATTGATCTTGGGCTGCCTGATATTCTGGCGATGATTGAATGGCCACCGGCTGTGCCTTCTGAGCACCCAGTGACGAATTTTCGGCTGCCATACTGGTACTACCGAGTGAACATGCCATGGCCATAGCGGTCACGGCTAACGATGTTATCTTCATTTTTTGGTTCGCTAGAGGTTTGTGCCTGGGTGGAATCTCCATTTTTTTGTTAACTGCACGCGAGAAATTATTGTTAGTCACATGCGTGTAACAGTCTCCGCCATGCCGCCCATCAGCCGCAATTGCCGGAACGCTCATATTATTTCCCTCTCAAAAGGGCTAGATGCGGCTAGATGGGCTTCAGGGTCAGGTCTGCATCTAGAGAACGGTGCGTGAATCAAGGACTCGGCGGCAGTAATTAGCCGTAAGCTGTCCGTAAGCCTGCATTTCTCAGCAGTCTGAGCGCCGGGGAGGGGGCCTAACTAACTAAACCGCAATCAGCGGTGGCTTCGCCCAAGAGTGTGAGATTTGCGGGTTAGTTAGCCGCGAGATTCAATCTTCTCAAAAGGCTTGTGAATCGGTGCTCGCTCCGGAGCGGCTGAAAGAATGGCTCGACTGCCAGCAGGTTGACGAAATTTGCCTTGTGATCGATCGCTTCATCGAGGCGTTGAAATGCTAGATCGAAATCTTTCAGTCCGATCGCAGCCAAAGCTTCTGCCAGAGGAGTGATATATTGGCTCGCTGCGAGTCGATGAAGTTCTTCAACGCATTTCTCGGCCTGCGGCCGCTTACCTCGCCGCGCGTACGTTGCGGCTAGCAAGCCTATTTCTAAGGGAAACCGCGTATGATAAAGGCACTCTACGGCGGCGTCATACTCTTGCTGCTGGAAATGCAACAGTCCCTTGTAAAATCGTGCTTCCGGATAGTCGCGATCCAAGGCAAACGATTTTTCAAGATGCTCGGCAGCTAATCGATGGTCGCCTTTAACGTAGTGAAGGTAGGCCAGCCGTGCGCAGTCGCTGGCGGACAGGGGATCCAATTCGGTAGAGCGGCGGAGCGCTGCCTCTGCTGCTGGAATCTTGCCAAGGCACAGCAAAGCCATGCCAAGGAAAAAGTGAGCGGGCGCGTGGCCGGGTTGTAGTTCCAGCGCGCGATCGTACAGCTTCAACGCTTCATCCCAACGATGCTCAAACCAGCCACGAATTCCGCCCAGGATCGTGCACGTTTCTCCCGAGTGGGGATCGAGAGCATAGCCGCGCTCGGCATTCGCTTTAACTTCGGGATACACGTCACGCCCGGACACCACGCCGAAAAGAGAAAGAAAGCCGGCGGCCGCAGCCATGCCGCTATAGGCGAGAGCGTAATCCGGAAATGCGTGAGTGAGCTCCCGCAGCTGCTCCAGTGCCGCGCGCAGTGTTTCAGGAGACTGTTGGTGAATGAGGAATCGGGCTCGTAAGTACCTGGTATAGGCGTCGAGATCGCCGACGAACGGGTGTGCTCGTGTTCGTGCCGGCGGCGGGTGAACTCGCAGCAACGCGGCAACGGATTGGGCTATCTCCTCTTGAACTGCAAACACATCCTTTAGTTCGCGGCGGAACACTTCTGACCAGAGCTCATAGCCGGATTCAACCCGGATCGCCTGCGCCGTGATCCGCAGTTTTTCGCCCGCTTTCCTGACGCTTCCTTCGATAACGACATCGGCATTGAGACGCCGGCCGGCTTCGCGGATATCGACAGACATTCCCTTAAACTGGAATGCCGACGACCGCGCGACGACCTTCAATCCCGTGATGTGCGTGAGCGAGTTGATGATTTCTTCGCTGATCCCGTCGCAAAAATAGTCTTGCTCCGGCTCTGGGCTCATGTTCACGAAAGGCAGCACTGCAACGGACGCACCTATTTGGACTGCAGCGCCGATTTCTTGGTGTGGCTTTTGAGGCTCTGCGTCTAACCAGCGAAAAATGGGTACGTAACTGCCGGGCCGCAGGCCGATCAGGACAGGGTCATTTCTCCCCGGACCTTCGTAATATTCCTTCAACTTCGTTCTAAGGCGGCGAGCCTCAACCCGCACAATGGCGTCAACGTTCGGATCGTATTTGGACGAGCGGTCAAACACCTCCATTGCGATCGAGAACTCTTTAAGACAGTCGAGATCTCGGCAAAGGGTCCGATTCACAACGTGCGCGAGGAACCGGCACAGCCGAGCCGAGGGAATGAACTTTGGGCTATCCACAATTCGCATCAATTGTTCGCGAACAGCAGTCTCCGGCACCGCGTCCACCGTAGTTTTGCCAGACATTTCTGTTGATGACGAGCGAGCCATGGGGGTCGAGCCTGGATCGCTCACAAATGCTTAGAGAATTGCGAGCGATCCACGATAGCGAATAACAAATCGAAGATAGCTAAGAGTGGACCCCTCCGCTATTCACTATTCGTTACTTGCTACCTGAATATCTCACAATCTCCGCGGAAAGCCTTCAGATAGTGACCGTCTTCGGCAGAGAGTGTGATCGACTTTGGAATTAACGCAACGGCAACCCGCAGCTTACGGCAACTTACGGCAATTCGCGGGTACGCTTAGCTACGCTGTAATACAGTGGAAGCCGATGCACGCTGAAGAACCGGCAAAGACAACAATCGTGCTGTGCGCAACGAGCCCACCACCCGAGATCGAGAACGAGATCGAAGCGCGTGGCATCAGAGTGCGATGGGCATCTAGTATCACGGCGGCTACTGCTTTGCTCGATTCGGCGTCCAATGGAGCCGTTGTAATCACGGAACTGGCGCTCAGGGATGGCAACTGGAGAGACTTGGTCGAACGGCTAAGGCGTATCGGCAAACCCGTTCGGGTCGCACTCGTGAGTCCAACCCGTACCTCTGAGTTGTGGTGGGATGCATTGGAATGCGGCGTAGAAGATATACTGCTGGCGCCCTTATCGGTTTCTCGCGTCTGCGAATACCTGGACATCCAATGATCTACAAAAAGGACGCCACAGGTTTACTGCAAAGCCTCCTCGGATTGAGCCACGGTCCGTGGCGATGGTCGGCTGGTGTCCAAGCTAGCGTGGCTACCGCAGTGCCGCTCGCTGCATTCACGTTGACGGGCCACCAATCGCTCAGGCTCTTGCATCGCTTGCCAGGGGCAAGAAAAGTGAGGGTCGCTGTTTCTAACTTTACTCGCATCGCCCATAATACGAAGAGATTAAACGTAATTATACAAGCAACCGCTGAAGTGTGATCGAGCTGTCAAGACAACTGGCGCACGATGATGAATGTGTGCTTTATCGTGCCCGGAGGAAGGAGGACGGGTCCCGGATTCTGGTTTTGGTACCTGCCGTGCAGCATCCCAACCCGGACATTCTAAAACGTCTGGAGCACGAATACTCCTTGCGCGAGGAGCTTGATCGGGAGTGGGCTGTTAGGCCCCTGGCATTGAATCGCCGCGACGGGCAGACGACGCTGGTGCTGGAGGATCCGAGCTCTGCGGCTGTGGGGCTCGATCAATGTTTGGGGTCCGCCGGCATCCGCCAAAGTAGAACCGGCGCAGGCGCGGAACCGATGGAATTGGGCCGTTTTCTTCGGCTAGCGATCAATCTGGCGGCTGGACTGGACAAGCTCCATCGCCGGGGCCTCATGCACAAGGATATAAAGCCGGCTCACATTTTGGTTGATCTTGAAACCGATAAAGTATGGTTCACCGGTTTCGGAATCAGTTCGCGTTTGGCTCGTGAACGACAGGCGGCTGAACCTCCCGAAGTGATCGCCGGCACACTGGCCTACATGGCGCCGGAACAGACCGGGCGAATGAATCGGTCGATTGATTCTCGCATTGATCTCTACTCGTTGGGCGTCACCTTCTATCAAATGCTCACCGGCGTTTTACCCTTCGCTGCGGCTGATCCGATGGAGTGGGTGCACTGCCATGTCGCCAGGCAGCCGGCGCCGCCGGCCGAAAGGTGGCCGGCGGTCCCGGGCGTTATCTCGGCAATCGTTTTGAAGCTGCTCGCCAAGGCCGCCGAGGAACGTTATCAAACCGCCGCCGGGCTCGAGGTCGATCTGCGGCGCGCCTTGGCCGAATGGGAGAGTCGAGGACGAATCGACGCCTTCCCGCTCGGAGAGCGCGACACGCCTGACCAGCTGCTGATCCCTGAGCGCCTTTACGGGCGCGAGCGCGAAATCGCGAGCCTGCACGCCACCTTCGAACGCGTGGCAGCCGGGGGCGGGCCGGAGCTGGTTCTGGTCGAGGGCCAAGCTGGAGTCGGCAAGTCCGCGATGGTCCATGAGCTTCAGCGCGCGCTGGCGCAGCAACGCCGCCCCGCCCGCAACGCTTCCGCCGCGGCGGAAGCGGGTGGGCTGTTCGCGTCCGGCAAGTTCGACCAATACAAGCGTGACATCCCCTACGCCAGCCTGGCGCAGGCCTTGCTGAACCTGATCCGGCCTCTTCTGGCGAAGAGCGAGACCGAACTGGCGTCCTGGCGCGTCGCGCTTACCGCGGCGGTTGGCTTGAACGGCGCGCTTATGGTGACACTGCTGCCGGAGCTCGAACATATCATCGGCCCGCAGCCGCCGGTGGCGGAGCTGCCACCGCGCGACGAGCAGCGCCGGTTCCAGCTCGTGTTCCGGCGCCTCCTCGGTGTCTTTGCTCGACCCGAGCATCCGCTGGCGCTGCTCCTAGATGACCTGCAATGGCTGGACGCAGGGACACTCGATCTCCTCGAGGACCTACTGACGCAACCGGATCTGCAGCACCTGCTTCTTATCGGTGCTTATCGGGATGATGAGGTCACGCCCACGCATCCTCTGATCCGGCGGCTGGCGACGATCCGCCAAACCGGCGGACGCGTTCAGGTGATCGTCCTAAAGCCGCTTGGGCTCGATGACGTGAGCCGGATAGTTGCCGGTGCGCTGCACTGCGGCAACGCTCGACCTCTGGCCCGGCTTGTGCATGAGAAGACCGCCGGCAATCCGTTCTTCGCCATCCAGTTTGTGACCACATTGGCCGAGGAAGGACTGCTCATGTTCAACCGTGAGGCGGCCCACTGGATTTGGGACCTCAAGCGGATACGCGCCAAAGGCTACACCGATAACGTCGTGGATCTCCTATTGAACAAGCTGCGCCGCCTGCCCGCTACAACACAAGCTGTCCTGAAGCGGCTGGCCTGCCTCGGGAACAGCGTGCAGATCGGTACCCTGGCCCTCTTCCAAAGCGAGAGCGAGGACGCCCTGCACGCGACCCTTTCGGCGGCGACACGGGCCGGGCTTCTGTTCCGGCAGCAAGGGACCTACAAGTTTCTGCACGATCGTGTGCGGGAGGCGGCCTACGCACTGATCCCGGACGGCGAGCGTGCGGCGGCGCACCTCACCATCGGTCGCTGTCTCGCCGCGCGCACCCCGCCTGGCGCGGTCGAGGAAAACATCTTCGAGATCGCCGGCCAGCTCAACCGGGGGGCCGCACTGATTAGCTCGGGAAAGGAGCGCGAGCAGCTCGCCGAACTGAACCTCATTGCGGGCCGGCGCGCCAAGTCCTCGACCGCCTATTCCTCAGCGCTGACTTACCTCACCGCGGGTGCGAGCCTCCTACCTGAAGACGCGTGGGAGCGCTGCCATGATCTCGCCTTCGCGCTCGAGCTGAATCGGGCTGAATGCGAGTTTCTAACCGGCGCCCTGGCGGAAGCAGAAGCGCGCCTCGCCGAGCTGGCGGATCACGCCGCCACCCCCTCTGAGCGCGCAATGCTAACCCGCCTCCGGGTTGACCTCTTCATGACCCTGGGCCGAAGCGACCGCGCCATCGAGGTCGGCCTCGACTGCTTGCGCTACTTCAACGTTAACTGGTCAGTGCATCCGACGAAGAAGGAAGTCGAGGATGAATACGCACTGCTATGGCGGCAGCTCGGAGACCGGCCGATCGAAGGACTGGTCGACCTGCCCCGCATGGTCGATCCGGTCGCGTGCGCGACGGTGGACGTTCTCGCCTCCCTCGTGACACCGGCGCTGTGGACCGACGAAAATCTTCGCCGCCTGGTCATCGGCCGCATGGGGAATCTCAGCCTGGAGCACGGCAACAGCGACGCTTCGGGCTACGCCTACACGGCTGTGGGGAACGTGCTGGGGCTTTACTTCGGGGATTACAAGGCGGGATTCCGCTTTGCCCAGCTCGGGTTGGACTCTGTCGAGCAGCCGGGAATGGACCGCTGGAAGTCTCGGGTCTATCTGGCCTTCGGTAATCTCGCGAAACCATCGGTGCGTCATGCTCGCACGGACCGCCCGCTCGCGCGCTATGCTTTCGAAGCCGCGCAGCAGGTCGGCGACCTCGCATATGCCGGGATCAGCTGCAACAACGTCATTACGCAGCTTCTCGCGAGCGGTGCCCCGCTCTCGGAGGTGCATCAGGAGGCCCAGGCGGGGCTCGACTTTGCGCGCCAGGCCCGTTTCGGTGTCGTCGTCAATCTGATCACCGCGCAGCTCGGGATGATCCGGACGCTTCGGGGCTTGACGCCCCTCTTCGGCTGCTTCAACGACGATACCTTCGAGGAGGGTCAGTTCGAGCAGCAGCTCGCGGCGGACCCAAATGTCGGGTCAACGGCCTTCATATACTGGATTCGCAAACTGCAGGCCCGCATCCTCGCCGACGATTACATCGCAGCTGTCGCCGCAGCCAGCAAAGCAGAACACCTCGTCTGGATGTCGCCGGTCATTTTCGAGCGGGCCGACTACCACTTCTACGCTGCGCTCGCGCTAATCGCGCTGTGCAATGCGGGGTCTGATGCCGAACGGGCCCAATACCGAGATAGCTTGGCCTCCCACCACCGCCAGCTCCAGGCTTGGGCCGAACACTGCCCGGAAAATTTTGCGAGCCGAGCCGCCCTGCTCGGCGGGGAAATTGCACGACTTGATGGCCGCGAGCTCGAGGCTGAGCATCTATATGAACAAGCTATCCGTTCGGCTCGTAGCAATGCATTGCTACACAATGAAGCGATAGCGTATGAGCGCGCTTCCACATTCTACCGAGCGCGCGGGTTCGACGAAATTGCCACGCTCTACTTTCAGAACGCCCGCCACTGCTATTTGCGCTGGGGAGCCGATGGAAAGGTGCGGCAACTCGACGAGCTGTACCCAAACCTCAGGACCGAAGGGGCCGCCGCCGGTCCTACAGGGCAGATTAAAGCGCAGACCGATCAACTTGATCTAGCTGCCGTAGTCAAGGTCTCGCAGGCTATCTCGAGCGAGATCGTGCCTGAAAAGCTGATAGAAACACTCTTAAAGGTGGCGCTCGAAAATGCCGGTGCTGAGCGCGGTCTTTTGATCCTATCACAAGGGGAGCAACATCGGATCGAGGCCGAAATCAAGACGGACCTCGACCAGGTCCGGGTTCAGCTGCGGCATGCGCCGATAACCTCCTCCGAATTGCCCGGGTCACTCTTTTGGTATGTGATTCGAACTCAACAGAAGATCATTCTCGATGATGTGTCGGATAGCAACATGTTCTCCGATGATGACTACTTCCGGCAGAGGCGCCCGAGGTCAATTCTTTGCCTGCCGCTGGTAAAACAAACCAAGGTGGTTGGAGCCCTTTACCTGGAACATAACTTGGCTCCGCGGGTATTCACTCAAAAGCGGTTGGCCATGCTGGAACTGTTAGCCTCTCAAGCTGCGATCTCGTTGGATCATGCCCGGTTGTACTCGCAGCTAAGCCGCGCCAACGAAAACCTCGAGCAGGAGGTCAACGAACGGCTACGGGCGGAAGCCGCCGCGCGCCGAAGTGAGGCTTACTTAGCGGAAGCGGAGTCGCTCAGCAAATGCGGCAGTTGGGCGTTAAAACCCGCCACCCAAGAGATCACCTACTGGTCGCCGGAACGCTACCGCCTGTTTGGGTTTGATCCGGAGGCTGGCGTACCCTCCTACGAGGCCGTTCTCCAGCGAGTTCATCCTGACGACCGGACAAGATGGCTTGAAAACACCAAAGAGGCGGAAGCGCGAGATTCCAGCCGTGAGTTCCGAGTTGTTCTTCCGGACGGCGAGATCAAGTACCTGCACGGAGTAGGTCATCCCGTTTTCAGTGAATCGGGCGAACTCGTCGAAATCATCGGGGCGGCTATCGACATCACCGAACGCAAACGCGCAGAGGAACAACAGCGCGAGGCGCAGGCACAGCTGGCTCACATGACGCGAGTGGCGACCCTCGGTGAGTTGGCTGGATCAATCGCTCATGAAGTGAAGCAGCCGCTCACTGCTATCATTAACAATGCTGATGCCTGCCTCGCTCTGTTGCCAACTGAGATTAGTAAGCTCGACGAGGTGCGTGAGGCATTATCGGATATTATCTCTGACGCCGATAGGGCCAGCGCCGTGATTGAGCGAATTCGGGGGCTGATTAAGAAGTCGCCGCCGCAGAAGAGCCGGATAGATCTTAATGAGACAATCGGTGGAGTAATCGCTCTGGCCCGCGGCGAACTAGACCGCCATGGAGTGTTATTACTGACCAGGCTTGCCAATGACTTGCCTCCCATCCTGGGCGATCGAATCCAACTGCAGCAAGTGCTTCTCAATCTGATCATCAACGCCATCGAGGCGATGAGTGGTGTGACTGAGGGTCCGCGCGAGCTTCAGATACGTTCGGAGAAAATAGCCAAGGCGTGCAGCGAATCGGAGCGCCTGATGCCGATACGCTCCGACCGCCGCCGGACCGAGACGCGGACACAGCCAGACGCGCGTCATGAGGACCCGGGATCGTCTTTGGCCGAAACGGAAGCAACCTACGCCCTGGTTTCCGTGGCAGACTCAGGTCCGGGGCCGAACGCAAACGCGCTGGATCGTCTCTTTGACGCGTTTTACACTACAAAGCCTGAGGGATTGGGAATGGGGTTGTCGATCAGCCGTTCTATTGTTGAAGCTCATGGAGGGCGGCTATGGGCGGGGGCAAATGTGCCGAAAGGCGCTCTGCTTCAATTCACGCTACCGATTGCTAATGACTAAGATGTCTCAGACAAGCCTAGACGGGATTCTACCGAGATTCTGGCGCACAATCGCGTCGGCTTTGCTTGGCTGCATTCTTCTCGCGTTGGTGATCTTTGTTTGCTTTCAATTGCATACCAGGTTGGGGATTGTTGCTCTTTTCTGTCTGCTTACAATTGTTATCCTCTCGCTTCAGGGCCGCTTCTTGGTGGCGCTTTTTTGCTCGGTGCTCGCAACCCTGGGTCTGGACTACTTCTTTACGCAGCCGGTTTTCAGCTTAGCCGTGACTCGGCCGGAGGATATTGCCGCGCTGCTTACTTTCTCGGCGATTGCATTGGTTGTCAGTGCGCTGGGCTCTAAACTGCGGAAATCGTATTGGGAACTCGCCCAAGAAAACACCGAGCGCAAACGGGCGGAAGAAGAGCTGCGTGAAAAGGAGGCCTCCTTGCGCGAAGCGCAATCAAGTTTGGCTCATGTTAGCCGGCTGACTACGATGGGAGAATTGGCAGTGTCAATCGCGCATGAAGTCAACCAGCCGCTCACCGCGATCCTCAATAACGCCAACGCCTGCCTGGCCCTACTGCCGAGGGAGACCAAGGATGTGGACGAGCTCAGCGCGGCCTTGTCGGATATTGTTAGTGACGCCCACAGGGCAAGTGCCGTGATCGCGCGCATTCGAGAACTGGTTGAGAAGGTGCCCCCGCAGAAGAGCCGGCTAAATATTAACGAGACCATAGGGGAAGTGATCGCTCTGGCCCGTGGCGAATTGAATCGTCATGGAGTGTTACTGCAGACCAGCCTCGCCGATGACTCGCCGTCCATCATGGGCGATCGAATCCAGCTGCAGCAAGTGATTCTCAATCTGATCATCAACGCCATGGAGGCGATGAGTGGTGTGACTGACGGTTCACGCGACCTATTGGTCAGTTCGCAGAATGTGACCGGAATGCCGGGCGAACCGAAGCAAGTCAGGCTCGCTGAAACTGTCGGGCTGGAGATTGACCGCCGAATACCGAAAGCCGACTTGTCCGACGGAGTCCCGCGTACCGGGACGAAGTCAGAATGCCGAACGCAAAACGCGTACGTGTTGGTATCTGTGGCGGATTCAGGCCCAGGGCTGGATCCAAAGGACCTGAATCGTCTTTTCGACGCGTTTTACACGACTAAGTCTCAAGGCCTGGGAATGGGATTAGCAATCAGCCGTTCCATTGTGGAAGCTCACGCAGGACGGCTTTGGGCGATGGCGAATGTGCCTAGAGGAGCGCTGTTTCAGTTTACGTTACCTATCGGACAGAGTGAATAACGCTGGCATAGTGCGTTGCCGTGCTAGCTGCGAAGAGCGGTAAGCCATAAGCCGTAAGCAGTAAGCAATCTATTATGACTGATTTAGACGAAACGTTTCGGCCAATGAGTAAAGGCTTTGTGAAGGACTACACGGACCTCCTTGCGTATCGGGCGAGCTTTCAGCTGAGCAAGGAAATTTTTGAAACGACGAAGCAATTCCCTAAGGAAGAGGTATATGCGTTAACCGACCAATTTCGCCGTGCTATAAGGTCTGTGGGAGCCAACATTGCAGAAGCGTGGGGCAAGCGGCGGTACGAGAAGCATTTCATAAGTAAGCTCACCGATGCAGATGCCGAACGCTTGGAGACCCAACACTGGCTCAGAACCTGGTATGCTTGCGAATATGTCAGTAGCAATCAGGCCGAGAAAATGAACGAAAGATTGCTAGAAATTGGTCGTCTTTTGAATGGCATGATCGAAAGGTCATCCGCTTTTGTGATCAGGGATGATCGTGTGCGGGAGGACCCTTTGATCGATGAATTCTTTTAGCTTATCGAAACTGCGTCACATACGCTTACTGCTTACTCCTTACTGCTCCTGATATGGTCGAGCCGGAATCCACGGTATTTGTGGTAGATGACGACCCGTCGATCTGTCGCTCGATCGAGCGGTTAATCGGGCCCGCCGGGTTCAAAGTTCAAAGCTTCCGGTCGGCAGCTCAATTTCTCGCGCATGGTCGACCGTCAGGTCCGGCATGTCTAATACTTGATGTCCAGCTGCCCGGACTGAGCGGTTTGGATCTGCAGCGCGAACTAACCAACTCGGGAATCCAACTCCCCATTATCTTCGTGACGGCCCACGGTGATATCCCCATGACCGTGCGTGCAATGAAGGGTGGAGCGGTTGAGTTTCTAACGAAGCCATATCGCGCCGCACAACTGCTCAGCGCTATTCGGGCAGCCCTCGAGCGAGATCGCACCATGCTCCAGCAGCGGATTGAGGTGGCACAACTGCATAGTCGTTACGATTTGCTTACGCCCCGAGAACGAGAAGTGCTTGCCTTTCTCGTATCAGGGCTGCTCAACAAGCAGATTGCAGGCGAATTGGCCACCACGGAAAGAACGATCAAATTCCATCGTGCTAACATTATGCGCAAGATGCAGGCAGAGTCGGTCGCGGATCTGGTTAAAATGGCGCAAAAGCTGGGGCTGGGGGAGTAGGGAATAGCAGATAGCAGATAGCAAGTAAGGAGTTCAAGGAGTGTTGGAGTAGTCGAGGCGCGAAGCGCTGACCCCGAAAGCTTTCTGGGCTGGCAAGAATTTAGCCTGGCTGCGCTTTTTTTCATCTACCTAGGGTTTGCTGCGCTCACCTCTAGACTAAATTCTCCCGCGCCTTCGGCGCTAAATACCTACCGCGCTGCACGGGCGGGCCGAATGTCGTCAGATCGTCGTGTCGCACACGCGCTCGTTGGCGGCGTTTTCGGCGTTGTCGGCGTTCCCGCTCGTTCCAACCCCTGTACCAAGGAACAGTAGATTTGTTCTTTAGATATCTTTAATAACTAAACATCTAGCTGAAGAAACGCCTATGTCCCCCAGCGCGAATATCTCGGAAGCACCGCTCGTTCTCATTGTAGACGATGACGTCTCAGTGAGGCGATCGACTGCGAGACTCCTACGTTCGGCAGGCATGCGGGCGGAAAGTTTCGCTTCGGCTCAGCAACTGCTCGATTCTGAGAACACAATCAAAGCGGATTGCCTGATCGTCGATGTACGAATGCCCGGTATAGACGGGCTGCAATTAATGCGCTGTCTAAGGGCACACGAGCAGCGCATCCCAGTGATTTTCTTTACTGGGGAGGCTGCTCAAGAAGATGAAGACTGGGCGCTCCGAGCGGGCGCTCTGGCTTTTCTGCGAAAGCCCGTCGGTAAAGGCGCGTTACTGCGGTTGATTCAGATGGCGCTCGAGAGTGCAAAGCATGCAAAGCAATTGGCCAAGGCAAACGAAGTGCTTCGGAGCTGCCTAGACAGGCTAGCCTCAGTTCCTGAGCTAGATGAGTTTCTCGGACAGGTTATGGCGGCGATGATCAGACAGCTAGGGGCAGTCTCTTGCATCTTAAAAGTGTTTAGCGCCGAACAAAAACGCCCGTTATTTGACCTGCTTTTCCAAGATGGCAGGGTAATCTCTCCCGCGGACGCTAGCTATCCTCAGGTTTATCGATCCTTGTACTTAGAAGAGCTAGACATTCAGCCCTGTACGACCGTGCTGCATCTTCAAGACCCTCAGACGATGCTAAAACCGGAGGGGCTACGCAATTATCTGCTCGGCCAGGGCGTCAAGACTCTATTGACCATTCCATTGATCTCGCGTGGCGAACTCAATGGTGTATTGCGTTTCCGGTTTGCCGAGGAGTGCGATTTTACAGCCGAAGAACTTGAACTTGCTCGAGCTTTGGCGACACAAGCCAGTTTGGCAATTCACCTCGCTCAACTTGCAGAATCAGCAAAACGATCTGCTGTGCTGGAAGAGCGCAATCGGTTGGCTGGCGAGATTCACGATTCACTGGGTCAAAGCTTTGCCGCTGTTTGCATGCAGCTCGCGCTTGCAGCAGAAGAGACGCAAAACAACCGCAAAGCGGTTCGCGGCCAAATAGGGCGTGCGTTAGAGTTGGCTAGGTTTGGTTTATCCGAAGCGCGTCGTTCGGCATTGAGCCTGCGATCGCAGGTCATCGAGGAGTTAGGATTCGTCGAGTCCCTCAAAATGTTGGCCGAGCGCTCAACTATCCCGGGCCGGTTGCTCTGTACCTTTCGGTGCAACCTCGAGAACGACGCCGGCCTGCCGGTCGGGATCCGCCAGGATTTACTGCGAATTGCGCAAGAGGCGATTAGTAACGCAATGCGCCACGCCGAGCCCACAGCAATTGAGGTCAGTCTGCGCTTAGATCGGACCGATCTGATCCTCAAAGTCACTGACAACGGGTGCGGAATGGCCAATACAGAAGGGATCAGATACGGATTCGGTTTCGTTAACATGCGAGCAAGAGTGAAAAACCTGAATGGTTCATTAAACACCCGCAGCGCGCGCGGTCGCGGAACGAGCATTTTGGTTACTGTGCCGGTTGAGGTTTAGCGGTTCACGGTTCACCGTTCGCGGTTCGCAGTTGGTAGTTTGCACTTGAAGACGCGAAGCGTTTACTCCCAGTCTTTCGGGACAGGAAAGAATTTAGCCTTCGGCTGAGACTTTCACCCGCTTCACGGCAAAAATCCCTAATGCGAGGATCTACGGCAAACTGCAAACTGCAAACCGCCAACTGTGAACCGCGAACGGTGAACCCGTGCCCTTTCACCTGTACCAAAGGACAGTAGAACTCCAAGCGCCTCTAAATTAATCACCACAGTGGCCCCAAACGCAAATGCAAGCGAATCAACGCTCGTTATTGTTGTGGATGATGACGCTTCGGTCGCTAACTCGACCTGCAGACTCATACGCTCATTGGGCATGCGAGCCGAGGCATTTTTCTCCGGAGCAGATTTACTGAATTCGGGACGCGCAACCGAGGCCTCCTGTGTGATTCTGGATGTACGCATGCCGAATCTGGATGGCTTGCAGCTACAGCGGCGTCTTAAGGAAATTAGGTCGAGTATTCCCGTAATCTTCTTCAGCGCTCACGCGGGCAAGGAAGAGGAAGACCAGGCGCTGCGCTCCGGTGCGGTGGCTTTTCTGCGCAAGCCCGTGCATAGGGATGACTTGCTGCGCGTAATTCATATGGCCCTCGAACGAACGAGTTAGCCTGCATTTCTCACAGATCTGAGCGGCTAGGAAAGAGCGCCAGTGTGCTTGTGAGAAATGCGGGCTGAGCCGCAATCAGCGGCTGGCCTCGTCCAAGAGCGTGAGATTTGTGGGTTAGGTAAATGGGTCAAGACATGACTGAGTCCGATTGGGTCGTTGCGAGGACCAGAAAACTATTCACAACGAGATCCCGAAGGCCACAAAGACTGATTTTGAACGGTCCGACTTTGTGGCCTTTGTAATCCTGGTGTTAACATTTCTGGCTCTTTGCGCCTTTTCCGCGAGTTGCGAATGTTGAGCCGCTGGCAGTGAAACCCGGCGCTCCCTGTACTAATAGACAGTAGAATTGCCGTATCCAACGATGTTAGTTCATTGTCGCCCACTAAAACCTAACAATCGAAAAGAGACACAAAAATATGGACCTCAATGCCTACGTCTTGGCCATGGCTATAATCGCCACACCTAGACACCAGAGAAACCAGCAAATAGTTCCTGAGTCGGAGTTCACTCCGTTCGATCTCCGTTACCTCAGGGAACTGCCCGTGAACAGTAGCCAACCGGGACACATTAGTCGACAAGGAAAGGCACAGAACAATGTATCTGAAGCCCTACTGGCCTGAAGCGCCAGGCATTTTATCGGCGGTTGGAGAAGTGCGAGAGAGCGGCGCGTCCCACGAATCGCTGATCACTGTGGTTATTGCCGATGACCATCCCGTAATCCTAGAAGGATTAGTAAAGATCCTAAACTCGCAAAAAGACATAAGGGTCGTGGCTAGTGCCACCGATGGCGAGGGAGTAAGCAAGCTCTACTATCAGTTTCTTCCGGACGTGCTCATACTCGATCTTCGCCTGCCAAAGAAGGATGGGCCGCAGGTGCTTAACGAGCTAGTGACGTGTGGCAAATCCAAACCGCAGGTGATCATAATGACAACTTTCGATTGTGAAGAAACTATTTTCAAGACCGTCCGTGCAGGCGCCAGGGGTTACTTGGTCAAAGTTGCAGACCCTCAAGAAATTCGGGAAGCAGTGCGTTGCGTCGCGAAAGGGGAAACCTTCTTTCCTTCAGAGGTTGGGTTGAGACTAGCTAAATCGGTCGCCTCCCCTAGACTGTCGAAGCGAGAAATGGAGGTTCTTGGGTGTGTAGCTAGTGGTAAAGGCAATAGAGAGATCGGGCGCAGTCTCGACGTCAGTGAAGGGACTATAAAGTTTCATGTGAAGTCAATCCTTCGAAAGCTGGATGCAGTCGGCCGTGCTGAAGCGATTGCCATTGCTGCCAAACGCGGGATCATCCAATTAGCTTAATCGCCGTGACTAACGCGCCAGTGACAGTGGGGAGGAGTAATCATCAATGATCATTTGCAAAGATAAACTTAACGCCTATTACCCCAGGCCGGACAAAGGTTGTGGTTTGATCTGCGGAAGCAGGAGAATCAGATATTATCGGGGCTTCCTTCTGGTTAGGCCAAAACAGCCCTTATTATTAAGATTCCGTCCAGCAGACAGCAAATAGCGGATGGACTATGAAATCGTCTTCGGAATCCTCAACCGCTCCCATATCTGTGGTGATCGCAGATGATCATCCAGTCGTGCGACAAGGCTTAGCGGCTATGTTCAAGTCTCAGAGTGATATAAAAGTAGTTGCTGAGGCCGCGAACGGTGAAGAGGCCTTGGAGATCTGTAATCGACACTTTCCGGATGTGCTTTTGCTCGATCTCCGAATGCCCAGGAAGGATGGATTGCAAGTCATGGCAGAATTAGCAGCGCGTGCTGCTATCCGGCCCAGGGTTATAGTAATGACTACGTACGATTGTGAAGACGATATCCGTCGCTCTGTGAAATCAGGCGCTAAGGGTTACGTGGTCAAAGACGCCACGCCCCAGCAAATCAGAGAATCAGTTCGGAGAGTAGCCGCAGGCGGATCCGTTCTCTCGACGAACCTCGTTGCAAAACTCGCAGAATCTATCGCGCGTCCGCAGCTCTCCAAGCGCGAACGGCAGGTGCTGAAGTACTTGGCCAATGGACGCAGCAATAAGGAGATTGCACAGATTCTTTACATCAGCGAACATACGGCAAAGGCTCACGTTAAGTCTATCATGACGAAGCTAAATGCGGCCAGCCGTACGGAGGTCATTGCGATTGCGACTAAGTACGGGCTTATAAAAGCTGTGTCGGGTTAGCGGTCAAACCGTTCGTGGTTTCTAGTTCGGAGTACGGCGAGCGGAATCTGGAGCGGAAGTTTCCAAGCTGAATTTAGTGCGGAAGAGGGAGGCGGGCTCCGGAGCGTTAAGAGGGTGGAACATGGGGACGGGAGTGCTCTCTTTCCGCCTCGACACTGATTCCGGCGAAATGCGGTTCAGTTCGGAACCTCGGGAACGCGGCATAGTCGGGGAGAACTGGCAAGAACGGGCGGAAATGGTTGCAGCAGCCGGAGCGCCCTTGCCCCGAAGGAAATCCATTCCCGCCAGGCAGCAGGTTACGTAATTCCTAGGTAGCGATTGCTGCCTGCTGGCTATTGACTGCAAAAGCGAAATGATAGGCGGCGGAGCTTCCCATTATCAGCCCAAACGCTTTAGGAGCGTCCAGAGTCAGCAAACGGTCTTGGCCAGCGCTGGGGCAATCTACGATGTACGGTTGCCGGAATGCTGCGCGTTGCCAGAATCGGATATCCGTTTTTGGAAAGTGGCTAAGATTTCTTATTTCTTAGCCACTTTTAAGGTTCATCCCTGGATAGATTTGACCTTTCATGAGCCGGCGCCTCAAGGGATAGATTGCCCAGGAAAGCTTGTCCAGGAGCCACTTTACGGCTCATAACAGTTCAAAGCGGATCATAGAAACCGTCGGAACCCGTACACTCTTAATCACTGGGTTGTAGGTTCGATTCCTACACGGTGCACATTTTATTGCGAACGACTTGCTATCCCAATCCTTTTGACCGAAAGAAATTCTGTTTTCATTATCCAATGTTGAAATGCGTCCCTCGAAGGGCGAGATCGCGAAGCAATACGGCGCAACCAAGCCGGCGTGCTCCGTCCGTTGACTTCCTTGAGCCGGTAGTGGCCCTTTGGATCTCGGATCGCCACCATGGCGCCTAGGTTTTAGTAAAACAGACGCAAAGCGGAACAGGACTTCTAGCCCTCTGGAATTGATTGCCTCTACGAGGTCGGTTTTGCTACGCTGTTCGCCCGGTGAAGTTCCTAGCGATTCTCCTCATCGCCCTCCTGTTACCTTCTCCTGGGTCCCGGGCTCAGGACTTCCGCGATTCCGCCGGCCGCCTCCAGAGCAGCATAAAGCCGGCATGGCCAATCAAGGTCGCAGGTGGAGGCAGGTACCTGACCGATGCTAAGAGCAATCCGTTTTTCCTCTGGAGCGATACAACTTGGGGCGTATTCCAGGCAGTGCCGCTCACTGGATCAAGCTCTGCTACGACCTATTATGCAGATAGGGCAGCGAGAGGATTTAACTGCGTCTATTGTACGCTCCTTTATAATCAGTATGTGGCAAATTTTGGTACTTACGACGGGATAGCGCCCTTCACTAAAGGATCGGCAACAGGAGGCGGCACCGATAACAACTACAACATTGCCTACCCCAATCCGGCCTATTTTCAGCGAATCGTAGCGATGGTCAATCTCGCAGCTCAGTACGGGCTTACCGTGATTCTAAACGTTTATGATAATCCGGGCTGGGAAACCAACTTTGTAAATTCCGGAACCAGCAAGCTGCAAGCTTTGGGAGCTTATATCGGTACCCAATTTGCCAGCTGTCCGAACGTTATTTATAACTACGGCGAGGACTACCAGGACTGGCAAAATAACTCAGCCTCTGACGCAGCCCTTGCCGCGCTCGAGGCAGGAATCAAGTCGACTGATAGGTTACACATCCATCTAGGCTGCGAGCTGAACTACATTAACTCGAGTACGTTTGATGATTCGAATTTGATGGGCTTGGACGGTAATTGCATTTATTCCTATTATCCGCTCTACATCGAGGACTACCATGGCTATGCGCAGTCGACAAAGCCGATGTTCATGATCGAGTCCAACTATGAGGGCGAGTGCTACAGCAACAATACCGGTTACTACTTCGTCGATGACGGAGGACCCTACCCAAGCGGCAGATTCGACACTGCTGGCTCCTCAGTCGTGCGGCATCAGATCTTTTGGGGATTAACCAGCGGACTAGCCGGATTCAATTATGGCCAATGGTGGATTGCTGACAACATGTCCAAGTCGACAGCGTGGGCTAGTAAACTCAACACTTCAGCTGGCAATTCGGGATGCAAGCTGGTCAAGCTTCTGCAGGGCCAGAACTGGTGGATGCTTTCACCAGACACTTCGCATAGGTTCGTTACCAGTGGCTACGGTAGGCAACGCGCCTATCCTGGCATCGTAGTTGGTGATCTGCCGGCACCCAACAACGCCTATAAAACGGTCCCGACCGACACCTTCTGCACGGCCGAGGTGGCGAGCGATGGATCCTTCGGAATCGTTTACCTTCCGCAGACTTCGACTGTGACCGTGAACATGACAGCGCTCTCCGGCTTGGTCACAGCCCTGTGGATGGATCCGGTCTCAGGAGCGATGACGACGGTCACCGGCAGTCCTTTTGCTGACTCCGGCAGTCAGAAGTTTACCTCGCCGGGAACTAATAGCGATGGAATCTCCACCGACTGGGCGCTCGTGCTGACGGCAGCACGCAAGCGGTAGAATCCGGTTCGAGGCGGGTCCATAGACCAAAAACCACGAATGCCCCGCCCGCTTCGATACTCGCTGGACATTTTCCGCGGCGAGGTGCGCTTAAAGGCGATTCTGGTTTTTGCTTTCGAACAGCCCGTTCAACGTATGGATGAACTAGCGAGCGATTTACTGGGACCAAGTGAGGCGGCATATTTTTCGACTCTAAGTTCTGCGCGACGGCAGAACAGCTATCTGCTCGGGCGCTACGCTGCGAAGCTCGCCCTCAAAGACGCTCTCTCGGAACCCGACCTTAGGTCTATTGAGATCGTAAGAGGGGTTTTTGAGCAGCCGATTGTGCAATACCGGCGGACCGGAGGATGGGGCGTGACAATTAGTCATACGGACTCATTAGCGGTCGGCCTCGCCTATCCAGCCGGGCATCCAATGGGTGTCGATGTCGAGCGAATTGACCGAGCGGGCCAGGAAGCGATCCTTTCCCAGCTATCTCCACAAGAAATTGACTGGATCGATAGTTCTGCAGACGATAGGGATACGGTAGCGACCGCTCTCTGGGCGGCCAAGGAGGCCTTATCCAAAGTTCTTACCACTGGCCTCATGAGCCCGGTGAGAATCTACAATTTGAGCGAATTCTCTCAAATTGATTCGGGGATGTGGGAAGGTCTGTTCGAGAATTTTGCCCAGTACAAGGTGCGGGTTTGGGTCGGCTCGTCCTATGCGTTGTCGATTGCCATGCCTAAAAAATCCATGATTGGTCACTGTAGTTATTTCTGCGCCGCCCTTTGCTCGCAGTGTGGCTAGCGAAAAAGCTTTTCTCCAAAAGAGGCATTTTTCGCCGCCTATCAGTGGTATTAACCGTTCGTCACGGATTCGTTCACAACGAAAGTCAGCCCCTCACTGACCTGATCGACAAAAATCAAAAATCGATTTTCTAGAGTTTACCATAACAGCCAGCAATCTTAAATGATCCTTCTGAGCAAAAGAGATTGATTGGTCTCAATTATTTCCGAGATACTCCCGGCGGTGAGAACGATGCTGTAATCACGTTTGTGACTCGTTCTCCTAGCGCCAGGCTCCTTTAGTACCACAGCTTTTGGCGTCCTTTAAAAGCACCGTGGGTTTTGCTAATTCTCTAAGAGGTGCCACCGGCGGTAGCTTGCCCTGATTCGGTTGTTAGCAACGACTCAGATGTCGGACTCTGATAATATCGCCATCCGTCAGCCGGATCGGAAGGCGCTTTTGCAACGAGCATTGCAGACCATCGACTCGCTCCAAGCCCGCCTCGACGCGGTCGAGCGTGAACGCAATCAGCCGATTGCGATCGTCGGTCTTGGATGCCGTTTTCCAGCTTCAAACGATCCGCAAAGCTTTTGGCGCCTCTTGCGAGATCGGGGCGATGCCGTAAAAAGGGTGCCCGATGACCGTTGGGACGTGGAGGCATACTATGATCCAGATCCATCGGCACCCGGAAAAATGCACGCTCCCTATGGTGGCTTTCTGGATGGAGTCGATCTATTTGACGCCGCCTTTTTTGGAATTTCCCGTCGAGAAGCAGAAGCTATGGATCCACAGCAGAGGCTTCTGCTGGAGGTTGTGTGGGAAACTTTAGAAAATGCGGGAATCGCTGCCAATCGTCTGCGCGGATCTTCGACTGGAGTCTTTGTTGGAATTACCGTCTCTGACTATGCTCGATTGGCTGCTGCAGACCGGTCAATTGCGTTCGATGCTTACACCGCCACCGGGGGTGCGCTTAATGTGGCAGCCGGCCGTATCTCTTTTTTATTGGGTTTGAACGGCCCGGCCGTAGCGGTCGACACCGCCTGTTCCTCCTCTCTAGTTGCGGTGCATTTGGCTTGCCAGAGCCTACGCACACGCGAATCCGATTTGGCTTTGGCCGGGGGAGTCAACCTGCTTCTCGTACCGGACAGCTTCGTCTGTTTGACGAAATGGGGAATGCTGGCCGCAGACGGTCGGTGTAAGACATTCGACGAACGGGCTGACGGTTTTGTGAGGGGGGAAGGGTGCGGAATTGTCGCCCTCAAACGTCTGCACGATGCCATAGAGTCAGGCGATCGGATTCTTGCTGTGATCAGGGGAACGGCGGTGAATCAGGATGGTGCCAGCAGTGGGTTGACAGTACCGAACGGTCTAGCACAACAGGCGGTGGTCCGATCGGCCTTAAAGGTTGCTGGAGTCTCTCCAGAAGAGGTAGACTACGTTGAGGCTCACGGCACTGGCACTCCGCTCGGGGACCCGATTGAGCTCGAGGCCTTGGCTAGTGTCTTGGGCAAAGATCGTTCGCCCGATCACCCATTGCGCGTGGGCTCGGTAAAACCTAACATTGGGCACTTAGAATCCGCAGCAGGCATTGCCGGACTCATTAAAGTTGTACTATCGCTGCAGCGCGAGTGGATCCCGGGACAACTTCACTATAGAAAGCTCAACCCCCGCATCTCTCTCGGCACCGTGCCGATTGAAATTCCGGTCACTCCAGTAAGGTGGCCGCGGTGCGAGCGTCCGCGCATAGCCGGCATAAGTTCTTTTGGATTTAGCGGCACTAACGCGCACGCAATTTTGCAGGAGGCTCCGTTACCCAATGCGGGAGGGCCGAGAACTCGCCCGAATCAGGGGGAAGTTAGCGGTAACGGTTATTCTGTGGCTTTAGCCAATCCGGCGGTGCCCGTAAACCGCGATCGGACAGCTCACCTATTGGTGCTGTCTGCCGAGTCTGAGCTCGCGTTACGCGAACTATCGCAAGCATACGCCGAGTATCTGAAAAAGGAATCGGACGAATCCCTGGCGGACATTTGCCACACGGCTGCCATTGGCCGCGCACCCCTATCTTATCGGTTGGCTTTTCCTGCTACAGATGTCGCAACGACACGCGAACAGCTCATCTGTTTCGCGCAAAGCAGACCCAAATTCGGTATTAATACAGGCCGGGTACGGTCGAAGCCCAAAGTCGCCTTTCTATTTAGCGGCCACGCAACGATGACGCCGGGGAGGGGAAGGACTCTTTATGAAAGCGAACCTGTGTTTCGCAACGCAGTTGACCGTTGCGCCAATGGGTTAAGCAGATACCACGATATTCCGTTGCCGGAAATTCTCGGGTACACCGGTGGAAACACCAGTAGTGCCGGTTTTCTCGATGAAATCGTCTACGCTGAGCCGGCTCTTTTTGCGTTCGAATATGCGATGTCGTGCCTCTGGCGTTCGTGGGGAATCGAGCCGTGCGCAATCGTGGGACACGGCCTGGGTGAATACGTCGGCGCATGTTTGGCTGGAATCGTCAGCCTGGAAAACGCACTGGGACTGGTTGCTGTCCGATCGCGCCTGACACAGGTGTTGCCAGAGAAGGGCGCTATGGCAGCCGTTTTCGCTAGTAAAGATCTCGTAGGCGCAAAGATCGCCGATTACTCAAATTCGGTATCCATCGCTGCGATCAATTCGCCACGGAACACGGTCATTTCCGGAGCAGCAGGTCACATCCAGGCTCTGCTGGAGCAGTTCCGCCGGGAAGGCATTCATGCAGAGTCACTAACGGTTTCGCATGCTCTCCATTCGCCATTGATCGAACCGATGCTGGATGAGTTCGATCAATTTGCCAGAACCATTCCGCATCAGCCTCCTGTCATTGATCTGACATTGAACGTGACCGGCCAGCTGGCAAATGGAACAGTGCCGCTTGACGGCCTTTACTGGCGCCAGCATACACGCGAACCGGTCCGATTCGCGGAATCGATCGAAACCCTTCACAAGCATGGGATACGGATTTTCCTGGAGCTTGGACCTTCGCCAACGTTAACACCATTGGCCCGACAATCGGTTGAGGGTACCGGAACGACTTGGCTGGCGTCTCAGAGCAATGACCAAGAAGACTGGCGTCAAATATTATCTAGTCTCGGGACTCTCTTCGCGCTTGGAGCGACCCCCGATTGGTGCGCGTTCGACCGGCACTATCGACGTAGTCGTCTTTCGCTGCCGACTTACCCATTCCAACGCGAGAGACATTGGCTCCCGGTTGCCGCTGCGGATTCCGGGCAAGCGGGTCTACGATCCCTCAACGATGCCGAACAACGGGATGAGCGGGAATCAGTGGAAAATTGGTTCTACGAGACTCAATGGGTCAGACGGGAGACAGCTAACGAATTGATACTTGAAGTCCCGCCCACGGGAAATTGGATTATCTTCCGCGATCAACAGGGGGTCGGTGATGCGCTTTGTGCCCGACTGCGCGAGTATGGCGCGACCTATGTCTGCGCGGATCACGGTGAGCAACGCTCACAAGTGAACGACGCATTGATGACAATCAGGCCCGACAATGCAGGCGACTATGTTGGGCTGTTGAACAACGCGGCGCGGCAGAATTCTGTCGCTACCAGGATTGTCCACCTTTGGAGTCTGGACGCTGCAGATCTCGAAAAAGCAGATCTGAAAGCCGTGCAAGACGCCCAGACACTCGGACCCGTCAGCGTTTTGCACCTGGTCCAAGCGCTCGCCCAGGTAAGGCCATCAGCGCCTCACAAACTCTGGTTGATCAGCCGTGGTGCGCAGCCGGTGGAACAAAAGGCTGAGGCGATTTCAGTGCTCCAGTCTCCTCTTTGGGGTTTGGGTCGTACCATCGCGATGGAGCGACCAGAATTCTGGGGTGGTATGGTGGATCTGGATTCAGCCGATAGTCCGCGGTCCGCGGCCGGGCACCTGCTTCGTCAATTGGCGGCGGACGGCGGCGAGGACCAAACGGCAATCCGCGATGGCCGCGCGTATTTGGCACGACTGAGTCGGCTGAGGAACACTCTGCTCAAAACTGAACGAGTTTCGATTCGCCCGTATGCAACGTATCTGATCACGGGCGGATTAGGTGGTATCGGGCTTATCATTGCCAGATGGCTGGCGATTCAGGGTGCTCGCCATCTTGTTTTGGCCGGGCGAAGCTCGCTGCCGCCTCGCCAAGCGTGGGAAGATGTCTCAAGCGGAACCATTGAAAGCGCTCGTATCGGCGCAATACGCGAACTCGAGAAACTTGGCGCCAACGTCCAGACGTTGGTCGTGGACATGGGCAATGATAGATCGGTTACCGCCATGATCAGGCAGTGTCTAGCCCCGGATCGGCCGCCCCTGCGAGGTGTATTTCATGCGGCCGGCGTGACGCAGAATCAACTGCTGATCGATCAGACTGCGGAGCAAATGCGAGACATTCTGGCCGCGAAGATGGTTGGCGGATGGCTCCTCCATCGACTGTTGGCGGATATTCCTTTGGAGCTATTTGTGCTTTTCTCCACGTTCTCGTCATTTTTAGGCTCGCCAATGTTGGGAAGTTATTCGGCCGCCAACATCTTTCTCGATTCGCTCGCACATCATCGCCGTTCGCAAGGCCAAGCGGCGCTGAGCATCAATTGGGGTCCGTGGGCCGATGCCGGCATGGCGGCTCGATTTCTGGCTGCAGAAGAGTCCAAAGGCATACGATGGAAGGACATCCCCAACGGCGTGAGCGCTTTGTCGACCCAATACGCATTGGAGGCCATGGAGCGATTGCTCGCGCAGGGCGCCGTACAGACGGGCGTCATGTCGATCGATTGGATGGCGTGGCATCGCTGGACCTGCGGCAACGTTGCAATTGCTCCCTACCTTTCGGCCCTCATTCCAGAAAGCGATTCAAGAGTTTCGGCCACAGAGCTCAAAGGAAACAGCCGCCGCGAACGCATTCTGTGCGTCGAATCGGAGCCGTGCCCAGAAACGGTAGACAAATATTTGGTGGAAGAAATAGCCCGCATTCTCAAGGTGCCTTCGGTTTCGGTGGATCGGGGTACGCCTATCATGAGGTTGGGGTTCGACTCGCTGATGTCAGTTGAACTGAAAAAGCAGATCGGGACCGACCTGGGTGTGAGCGTAGCGATGGCCCGCCTCGTCCAAAGCCCCACCATCTTGGAGCTGACCGGCTTCATAGTGGAACTGCTTGCGAATTCGAGCGGTCTTGACCCGACCGCTGCGGTGAGTTCTTCAATCGTTGAAGTTGAGGAGGGAGTACTATGAGCGAGGCCGTCGAATTGCTGGATTCTCTCGCCAAGCAGGGCGTCGTCTTCTGGGGCGAAGGAAGCAGACTGCGTTACCGCGCTTCGAGCGGTACTCTCACCGAGGCGATACGATTGCAATTGGCGTCGCAGAAAGATGTGGTGCTAGGCGCCTGGTGTGAGCGTGCTGCTCAGACCGTTGTTTCGCATCCGGCTACGAACGCACAGCGGGCAAATTGGTTTCTGTACCGGACAAAACCCGAAAGCGGCTCATATAATATCGTATTTTCCGCCCGCGTTCGTTCCGCGATTGACGTGGCTGCTTTGCGTCGTTCTTTTCAGGCTTTGGTGGACCGACATCCATCTTTGCGCACCACTTTTTCAGACGAGGCGGATGGTGTTATTCAGCGGATACACGGTTGGATGCCGGTCAGCTTTAGGGAACACGATCGGTCCGGCATCGAGTTGCCCACGCTTCGGGAAGAGGTTCACAAAGCATCGCAAGCACCGTTCGATCTAAGAACTGGGCCGCTCATGCGAATCGATCTCTTCAGGCGGTCGGCGGACGATAACGTTCTGCTAGTGACCACACACCATGTCGCGGCAGATGGTTGGTCGATGTTCTTGCTTCTTGATGATTTAAGACGGCTCTATCCGGCCGAATGTAATGGCGGCGTGGCATACCCGCCGCGTCCGGCGTGCGACATTCTGCAGCATGCGCGATGGCAGAGCGACATGCTAGCCGGTCCCGAAGGAGAGGCCCACGAGGCTTACTGGCTCAGCCAGCTGGCAGGCGTTCACACTCAGCTGAGTATGCCGACGGATCGTCCCCGAACCGTCTTTTTTTCGGAGCGTGGTGCATCGCTTCTGATCGACTTGGGACTCGATTTGAGCCGCGCGGTGCGCGTGCTCGCAGCGCGGGAGGGAACCACACCATTTACGGTGCTGCTCACGGCCTACCAAATTCTTTTGCACCGTTACACCGGCCAGCATGAGGTGATTGTTGGATCCCCGGTTTATGGGCGCGATCGTCAGGAATTCGCGGACGTCGTGGGCTTATTCATTAACATGGTCCCGTTAAGGGCGACATTCATTGATGATCCACGGTTCCAGAAAGTGCTCACACGTACCCGCCAAGCGGTAGTCGAAGGCATTCAGCACCAGGATTATCCGTTTGCGCTTCTGGTTGAGAGGTTACGGCCAAATCGAGACTCTTCCCGCACTCCCGTTTTTCAAACAGTGTTCAATCTTCAGAAGTACCCGCGGGTTAGCGGACTAGAGGCTTTTTTAGGCCATTGGGGTTCCGAAGAACGCGCTGAGCTTGGCGGACTAATATTAGAACCGTTTCCGATTCCGCAGCAGGAGGGTCAACAAGAGCTGTCGGTCGAGTTGACCGAGAAAGACGGAGCATATCAAGGCGTTATGAAGTACAATACCGCCCTTTTTGACGCATCCACGATGGGGCGGTTCTTGAGCCATTATGCTACGCTGCTGCGGTCAATAGTGGCGTCGCCGGAGACGAAAGTATCTGAGCTGCCTCTGCTAGAGGGGACGGAGCGCGAGTGGCTGGTTACAGGACCAAACGCACCGGAGCGAGAGTATCCCAGAGAGCGAACGGTTGTCGATCTAGTTCGGGAACAAGCGGCCCAACGACCGGACGCCAAGGCAGTCAATTTTGAGTCAGAAACACTAACCTATTCGGAGTTAGACATCAGATCCACGCGTCTGGCGCGGTACATTCGATCGCTGGGAGTTGGACCAGAGTCGCTGGTCAGTCTCTGTCTGGAACGGGGGTTGGATTTGGAGGTCAGCATCTTGGCCGTTCTGAAAGCCGGGGCTGCCTATGTGCCGTTAGATCCGACATTTCCGGCCGAGCGATTGCGTTACATGGTGGAAGATTCAGGGGCGAAGATTCTGATCACTCAGAGGCCGCTTTCGGAGAAATTGTTTTCCGGATCTGATGTGGAATGTGTGTATGTCGACGCCGCCCGAGCTCAAATTGATCAGCAGAGCAGTGAGCCCTTAGGGCCGCTGGCCGGGCCAGCAAACCGGGCGTACGTGCTTTACACTTCCGGCTCGACGGGCCGCCCCAAAGGCGTGGAGATCGAACATCGTGCTTTAACTAACTTTTTGTGCTCGATGGCGCGGGAACCGGGGCTAGGGGAGAACGACGTGTTGCTGGCGGTGACTACGCTAGGATTTGATATCGCCGGTTTGGAATTGTTCCTGCCCTTGATTACCGGAGCCCAAATTGAGTTGGCCAGCCAAGCGACCGCCATGGACGGCGTAGCCTTAGCCCGCGCGCTGAGCAACTCGGGTGCAACGGTAATGCAGGCTACTCCGGCGACTTGGCAGATGCTGTTTGATTCGGGTTGGCGCGGAGATCGCCGCCTGAAGGTGTTATGCGGCGGAGAAGCGATGGATCGGGAACTGGCCGCCCGGCTGGTGTCAAGCTGCGGATCGGTCTGGAATATGTATGGGCCGACCGAGACAACGATCTGGTCTTCATTAGCACGAATCGAATCGGATGAGGTAACGATCGGCCGGCCTATTGCTAACACGCGCTTGTATGTATTGGACAACCACCGCGAACCGGTGCCTCGCGGAGTGGTGGGTGAGCTATGGATTGCCGGCGATGGCTTAGCGCGGGGATACCTGAACCGGCCAGAACTAACCGCTGAACGGTTTGTGGCCGACCCTTTTCGCCCGGGAGAGCGGATGTATCGCACCGGAGATCTTGCCCGACACTTAGCCGATGGACGCCTGGAATGTCTGGGACGAATTGACAATCAGGTAAAAATCCGTGGCTACCGAATCGAGTTGGGCGAGATCGAGACCGTCCTTCATTCCCACCCCCAGGTGCAAGGTTGTGTGGTGGCAGCGCGATCGGAAAATGGCAGTGACGCGCGACTATTAGCCTATGTCTTACCGGTTGCTGACCGGCCCGCCATCGAGGAATTGCGAACTTACCTTCAGACACATTTGCCCGACTACATGATTCCGTCGGGGTTCGTGTTTCTCGATGCCATTCCGCTTACGCCAAATGGCAAGGTGGACCGCAACGCCTTACCGATTCCCGAGAACAACCTGCCCGAGCAAAAAGCTGATTATGTGGCCCCTCGTAACGAGATCGAAGCAACCATGGCCGAAATCTGGGCTGACGTTTTGGGCCTCGAGAAGGTCGGAGTTTTCGATCACTTCTTTGAGTTGGGCGGCCACTCTTTAGCTGCTGTCCGGCTTGCGAGCCGGATCCGCGCGGCATTCGGTGTTGAGCTCTCTATCGCCGAGATCTTTGATTCACCGCAGCTGGCGCAGCAGGCAGGTTTCGTCGAAGAAGCGCGGGGATCGGTTCGTGTCGTCAGCGAAATCGAAGTTGTCCAACCAAGGCCAGATCGAATTCCGCTGTCGCCAGCGCAATTGGGATTCTGGTTCGGCTGTCGACTAGAAGGAAGTGCAACTTTCAATATGCCGTGTGCGCTGAGGTTGCAGGGGGAGCTGCATGAGGCAGCGCTTGAGGCGGCGTTCAGGGATATTATTGGACGCCATGAAACTCTGCGGACGATTTTCCCCGAGGAAGATGGAGTGGCCTATCAACGGATTCTCTCGATGGAGGAAGTGGGTTCAATCCTCAAAGTCGAGGAGTTAGAAGAAGCGTGCCTCGCAGAACGATTGGCGGAGAGGGCAGGGATCGCATTGGACCTTACCTGCGAAATCCCTCTCCGACTATGGGTGTTCAGGCTCGCACCTCATGAACATGTGATGCTCCTCGTTCTGCACCATGTCGCGGGGGACGCTTGGTCAGGTTTGCCTTTCCTCCGAGATTTGTCGCTCGCTTACGAGGCGCGTTGTCGAGGCCAAGCGCCGGATTTCAAGCCACTGCGCGTGCAGTATGCGGATTACACGCTGTGGCGGCGCAAATATCTCGGTGAGGAAAGCGACCCGGATAGCCGGCTTGGTCAACAATTGCACTTTTGGAGCAAGGCCTTAGCAGGTGCGCCCCAAGAGTTGAATCTGCCAGCAGACTACGGCCGTCCAGCCGTTCTCAGCTATCGAGGTGGTAGCATCGCCATGCACATCAACGCCCAGCTGCATCGCGAGTTAGCGGAGTTTGGGCAGGCTCACGGAGTGAGTCTCTTCATGGTTTTACAGGCAGGTTTGGCCGCATTGTTAACCCGCATGGGAGCGGGCGAAGATATACCAATTGGCGTTGTGACGGCCGGCCGAATTGATCCGATTCTGGAGGACCTCATCGGAGTCTTCATCAACACGCTGGTGATGCGGACCGATGTCTCCGGTGACCCCAGTTTTGTGGAATTGCTGGGCAGAGTGAGAAAGTTCGATCTTGAGGCGTACGCTCATCAGGATCTTCCCTTTGGGCACCTCGTGGAAGCATTGAATCCTGAGCGGTCGCCCGCGCGTCACCCAATCTTCCAGGTGGCACTCGTGCTCCGCAACATACCGGCACTAGAGCTAAAATTGCCACGACTGAAAATCAAGCTTGAACCACTGCATCCGACGTTGGCGGCATTGGACCTGATGCTGGACTTAAATGAACACCTCGGAACTGAAGGAGAGCCCTTGGGGATCGACGGCGGTTTGTACTACAGGCTGGATCGCTTCGACCACGGAACGGTCGAAAAGTTGAGTGCACGCCTGCTCCGCCTCCTGGAGTCCGCTCTAGCATGTCCGGATGAGCCCCTCCACCGGCTTGATATCCTGCCTCCGGAAGAACGAAGACAATTATTGGAGAATTTCAGCGGCGTCCAGCATGAGGTACCGGAGCAGACGCTTGTCGGACTGTTTGAAACCCGAGTGGCACGCACGCCGCAAGCTTGCGCGATTAGGTTTGCCAGAGAGTCATTGAGTTATGCCGAACTCAATGCGCGGTCTAACCGGCTCGCCCATTTTCTCGCCGGCCGCGGAATTGGACCGGAGTCGCTGATCGGTCTCTGTCTGGAACGGGGGTTGGATTTGGAGGTCAGCATCTTGGCCGTTCTGAAAGCCGGGGCTGCCTATGTGCCGTTAGATCCGACATTTCCGGCCGAGCGATTGCGTTACATGGTGGAAGATTCAGGGGCGAAGATTCTGATCACTCAGAGGCCGCTTTCGGAGAAATTGTTTTCCGGATCTGATGTGGAATGTGTGTATGTCGACGCCGCCCGAGCTCAAATTGATCAGCAGAGCAGTGAGCCCTTAGGGCCGCTGGCCGGGCCAGCAAACCGGGCGTACGTGCTTTACACTTCCGGCTCGACGGGCCGCCCCAAAGGCGTGGAGATCGAACATCGTGCTTTAACTAACTTTTTGTGCTCGATGGCGCGGGAACCGGGGCTAGGGGAGAACGACGTGTTGCTGGCGGTGACTACGCTAGGATTTGATATCGCCGGTTTGGAATTGTTCCTGCCCTTGATTACCGGAGCCCAAATTGAGTTGGCCAGCCAAGCGACCGCCATGGACGGCGTAGCCTTAGCCCGCGCGCTGAGCAACTCGGGTGCAACGGTAATGCAGGCTACTCCGGCGACTTGGCAGATGCTGTTTGATTCGGGTTGGCGCGGAGATCGCCGCCTGAAGGTGTTATGCGGCGGAGAAGCGATGGATCGGGAACTGGCCGCCCGGCTGGTGTCAAGCTGCGGATCGGTCTGGAATATGTATGGGCCGACCGAGACAACGATCTGGTCTTCATTAGCACGAATCGAATCGGATGAGGTAACGATCGGCCGGCCTATTGCTAACACGCGCTTGTATGTATTGGACAACCACCGCGAACCGGTGCCTCGCGGAGTGGTGGGTGAGCTATGGATTGCCGGCGATGGCTTAGCGCGGGGATACCTGAACCGGCCAGAACTAACCGCTGAACGGTTTGTGGCCGACCCTTTTCGCCCGGGAGAGCGGATGTATCGCACCGGAGATCTTGCCCGACACTTAGCCGATGGACGCCTGGAATGTCTGGGACGAATTGACAATCAGGTAAAAATCCGTGGCTACCGAATCGAGTTGGGCGAGATCGAGACCGTCCTTCATTCCCACCCCCAGGTGCAAGGTTGTGTGGTGGCAGCGCGATCGGAAAATGGCAGTGACGCGCGACTATTAGCCTATGTCTTACCGGTTGCTGACCGGCCCGCCATCGAGGAATTGCGAACTTACCTTCAGACACATTTGCCCGACTACATGATTCCGTCGGGGTTCGTGTTTCTCGATGCCATTCCGCTTACGCCAAATGGCAAGGTGGACCGCAACGCCTTACCGATTCCCGAGAACAACCTGCCCGAGCAAAAAGCTGATTATGTGGCCCCTCGTAACGAGATCGAAGCAACCATGGCCGAAATCTGGGCTGACGTTTTGGGCCTCGAGAAGGTCGGAGTTTTCGATCACTTCTTTGAGTTGGGCGGCCACTCTCTTTCTGCGACTCGGTTGTTGGCCCGGTTGAAGGCTGCATTTCAAGCGGATCTCCCTCTTAGGAGTCTATTCATTGAGCCGACAGTCGCCGGACTGTCTAAACACATCGTATACGATGTTTCTAATCAACGGTACCGTTATCTGGATCAGATCCCTCGGTTTAAGCGCCTGGTACCGGTGCAACCTAACGGCTCCCGAATCCCGCTTTTCCTTGTGGCCGGCTTTTGGAACGCAGAAGATACGATGCGGACACTCTCGGGATTCATACCTCACTTGGGCCTCGATCAACCGCTTTACGGGTTTCAGCCGCGCTGGGTGGAAGGCAGTGCAGAGCGTTACTCAGGCGTAGAGGAAGTAGCATCTGAGTTCCTGACCGAGTTGCTTTCTGTTCAACCTAGCGGTCCGTACCAGCTCGGAGGCGACTGCGTCGGGGGCATCATCGCCCTGGTTATGGCAGATGAACTAATACGCCGCGGTGAGGAGGTCCGGTTTCTCGTGTTATTAGACACTCACAAGCCGGGGTGGCTGCGCTCGCTGGAAACCTATCTCGGCAATGTCTGGCGCCACCATGTGTTGCCTAGAACGAAACATATAATGGACGTTATCAGCCGAATAGTAACCGCCGACCACAGCCTACGGAGGGAGCTAGTTCGGGATGTGGCTCGACGTAAACTCAAAGGGGATAGGGCGAGGAGTAAGGAGGAACTGATGCAGGAGCGCCTACACAAGTTGAGAATGGATTATATAGACACCGTTTACCGGCACAATCTGAAGAGCTACCCAGGCAAAATTACCTTAATAGTCAACGAGAAACAGTATAAGTCCGACAAGCACCTGGGGTGGAACGGAATCGCTTTAGAGGGCGTGGAAGTCCACACTACTCCTGGTGACCACTTGACTCGCTTTCATTATGGAAAAGAGCTCGCCCAATGCCTTGTTCACTGCCTGACCATGGCAAAAGCAAAATGATCTCCACGGCACATGCTGATTAGCTCATCTACCTCGCCACAGAGCGTGATTTCTGCACGAGGCGTCACGATGCGTTTCCCAATCCGGAAGCGTTATCGCGAACTCGTACTGGCTCCGTCCAGGCCAAGAAAATTCTTCACGGCTTTGAAGTCCGTCAATCTAGAAATCGAGAGAGGAGATAGGATTGCAGTTCTGGGTCCAAATGGCGCGGGCAAGACCACACTACTTAAGCTGATTGGCGGTCTGTTACTGCCGAGTGAAGGTGAAGTTGTGGTCAATGGTCACAGCACCCTTCTCCACAACGCGGCTGCCCGAAAATCGGTTGGATTTGTGATGAACGAAGAGCGGAGTTTTTTTTGGCGATTGACCGCACGACAGAATCTCGAGTTCTTTGCTGCCTTGGACGATCTGTGGGGAAGGAGTCTGACGAAACGCTTGCAGGAGTTAGTGCAGTTTGTCGGCTTAGAAGCATCTGCCGATAAGCCTGTCGAAACGTTTTCTTCGGGGATGAAACAACGCCTGGCTCTGGCGCGCGGTCTGATTGCCGAGCCCGAAGTCCTGATACTGGATGAGCCGACCCGAGCGCTTGATCCGGTAGCCTGTGAAGATCTGATTGACCTTATTATGGACCGGCTGCACAAGGGTTCTCGAAAGACGATGCTGATCGCAACCCATCGATTGGAAGAAGCCATGAAGTTGTGCAATAAGGTCCTGGTCATCAGCGAAGGACAAATCGTCGGATTCGATGGTGTCTCGAATCTGACCGCCCGGGGAATCAGTCTTCGTGAGTATTACCGAAATCATGTGAGTAATAACTCACTGTTTTCGCGAGTTGAGCGAAGCGAATCGCTGGTTGCAGGGTAGCCAGAAGAAGTCCGCCAGACTGCCGTTTGCACCTTCTCGGGCGGAAAAAAGGCTCCATGGGAGCAAAACCTTTGGAGGTGGCCGGGAGCTATTCGGCTTAACTGCTATGATCGCATTACTTCGCAAGTGCTTTGCCTTTATCCGGCGAGACTTCCAAATCGAATCCGGTTACAAGGTTAGTTTTGTTACGGGCGCCTTGGATTCGATGATGATCCTCGTCTTCTTCTATTTTCTGAGTAGACTGGTGACAACCCAAGGCGCGCAGTACGCAGCTCGCTACGGTAGCAACTACCTATCCTTTGCCGTCATCGGCATTGCTTTGGCTCGATATTTTCAACTGACGCTACGCATGTTCTCGGATTCTATCCGGACGGCTCAAATGAGTGGCTGTTTGGAAGCGATGCTTAGCAGTCAGACAAACTCGCTGACCATTGTGCTGCTGTCATCACTCTATGGCTTAGTATCGGGAGCCGTGCAGCCGCTACTAATATTCGTGGCCGCGGCGGTGTTTATGGGAGTCGATTTCAGTCACGCGAATGTTCTATCGACAGTTTTGATTCTCGGGTTTTCAATTGTAATCTTCGTGGCGTTCGGGGTGTTATCGGCGGCAACTATTCTGTGGCTTAAAAAAGGTGATCCGCTTGCTTGGGTCCTAGGTGTGATGGGGACTGTGCTGAGTGGCGCCTACTTTCCGGTCGACCTGCTGCCGGTGTGGCTTCAGAAGGTCTCTTTTCTGATCCCTATCACCTATTCCCTTGATGCATTGAGATTGACTATCTTGAAAGGCTACTCAGTGGCGATGATTTCTGGGCAAACACTGATTTTGGGATTGATGGCTGCGGTCCTGTTGCCTCTCAGTTTAGGCATTTTCGCTGCGATGGTCCGAAAGGGCCGTATCGAAGGCACGCTGGCTCAGTACTGAAGTCGACTGGTTTTCCGAATGATCGATATTGATCTAACGAATTCGACGTCTTCAAATCGGCTTGAAGTAGACACTCTCAAGGCTTGGCTAACCAAAGAACTTGCCCAGGCGCTTGAGATCAGCAAAACCGCGATTGCTACAAACCAGCCTTTTAGCAGGCTAGGGCTCGATTCGGTTAATGCTGTCAGAGTGATTGGTCGCTTAGGTCAATTTCTCGGTCGGAAAATCCCAGTCACTTCGATTTGGAGTTACCCGACGATCGACAAGCTGTGCAACCATCTAGGCGGCAATTCGGAGTTAGATAGGGAAAAGTCCCCTCAAGGCTCCTTCTTAAGGCCCGGCTGTGAGCAGCCGATTGCCGTGATTGGCATTTCTTGCCGGTTTCCGGGAGCGCCAGATCCGGCTTCTTTCTGGCAAATGCTCGCCTCCGGACGTTCTGCCATCCGAGAGATCACTCCCGACCGCAGGGGTCTCAAGACGGGGGATGATGCAGATCGAAATAAGTTTGGCCCAACAAACACGCCTGCCGCCGGCCTTTTAGAGAGCATCGACAAGTTTGATCCAGGCTTTTTCGGAATTTCGCCGCGGGAGGCGATCCAAATGGATCCGCAGCAGCGGTTGGCTCTGGAGTTGGCTTGGGAAGCTTTGGAGTGTGCCGGGATCAGGCCGGGCACGCTGCGTGGCAGCCGTACCGGCTTATTTGTTGGTGTGGCCTGGCATGACTATCAAACGCTGGCTCGGAGGATCGGTGCTGAGATCACTCTGCATAGCGGTACTGGTCAGGCATTCAGCATAGTTGCCAATCGCGTTTCTTACGCGTTGGGATTGCAGGGGCCGAGTATTGCTCTTGATACGGCCTGTTCCTCGTCCCTGGTCAGCGTGCACCTTGCATGTCAAAGCCTGTACTTCGGTGACGCCAACCTGGCCATTGCAGGCGGGGTAAATCTGATCATTGATCCTGAGACGACGGTCGCTCTCTCTGCGTTTGGCGGACTTTCTCCTAGCAACCTGCTGTGTGCATTCGATGCGCGTGCCAATGGTTTTGTACGCGGTGAAGGCGGCGGATTTGTAGTGCTAAAGCCACTGAACCGAGCCATAGCCGATGGAGATCCCGTCTACGCAGTCATTCGTGGAACGGCGGTCAATAATGATGGAGCTAGTAACGGTCTAACGGCGCCGAATCCCCTGGCTCAGGAAACAGTAGTCCGCGAAGCCTATCTGCGTGCCGGTATCAGAACTGCAGATGTGGATTACGTTGAGGCTCACGGGACAGGAACTCAACTAGGTGATCCGATCGAAGCCCAAGCTCTGGGAAGCGTATTTGCTAGCGAGCGGCCTGGTGCGCGGCCTCTGCTGCTTGGCTCGGTAAAGACAAATATCGGCCATCTCGAAAGCGCAGCCGGTATTGCCGGTCTCATCAAGCTGATACTTTCGCTCAAGCATCGCCAAGTTCCTCCTAGCCTTAATTTTCAGACCCCTAATCCTCACATTGATTTCACCGGCTCTAATCTGCGGGTAGTCACGGAACTCGAACCTTGGCCAGATTCGTCGACTCCGGCCATTGGAGGCGTCAGCTCATTCGGATGGGGAGGCACAAATTGCCATATCGTCGTTGAAGAAGCAGTTCGAAGCCATGCGTACCTATTGCCCTTGAGTGCGCCTGATGTCAGGTCCTTAAAGGCGACCGCGGAGACGCTTAAAGCCTACCTAAGGGCGAATGCTCGTTTTCTTTCGCTTGGTGATGTGTGCGCCACCGCTGCTGCGAGACTCTCGACGCGACCGCACAGAGTGGCCTTGACGGCCACCTCTTTAAGTGACCTTGACCATCAGTTAGAAGGATTCCTGTGCGACCAGAAGCGTCCAGGGGTGGCGGCCGGTTGCGGGGCTACATCAGGACGAAAGCTGGCGTTTACCTTTTCTCCGCAGGGTTCGCAATGGCTGGGTATGGGGCGAAGCCTTTTAACGGCTGAACCTGTCTTCAGGGCAAAACTGGCTGAATGTGATCAATCACTAACTGCACTTGCTGGATGGTCGCTCTTTGACTTGCTGTTAGGTGCATCGGAAGAATCACGGTTCAGTCAGGTCGAATTTATCCAACCTGCGCTCTCTGCCATTCAACTTGCGTTGGCCGAATTGTGGATCTCTTGGGGCGTACGACCCGATTTTGTGGGGGCACATAGTCTTGGCGAGTGGGCGGCTGCCGGCGTCGCCGGCGCTTTGACCATCGATGAAGTCATGCGGGTCGCCGTTGAGTCCAGTCGCTCTCAATCCGTGGTGGGGTCGGGCGGTGGAATGGCCATCGTTGAACTCACTTGCGAGGAAGTCGCTGAGCGTATCCAAGAATGGTCGGGAGAGATTTTCATTGCTGGTCAGAACAGCCCGACTTCGATCTTGCTTTCCGGGAATGCTAGTCGGCTCAAATCTTTGGTCACTATCTGGAAAGATGAAGGACTGACCTGCTCGATTATCGACGTAAACACCGCCGCGCACAGTCCCTGTATGGATTCGGCGGCGGATCGTTTGCAGGGCTTATTAGGCGGTTTGCATCCGACACGTTCCGTGATCCCGCTGGTGTCTTCGGTAACCGGGGGCCGTATGGCGGGCCAGGAGTTAGGGCCGAAGTATTGGGCACGCCATCTGCGCCAGCCAGTGCTCTTTAGGCGGGCTATCGAGCAGCTGGCGGACGATGGGTGTACCGTCTTTCTGGAGATCAGCCCTCATCCGGTGTTGATTGGCAGCATCAAGCAAGTACTAGCCGCTCGCGGGATCGATGGTGTGGCGCTCGGCTCTTGCCGGCGAGCGGACGATGAACGCCAGTCACTCTTGTGCTCTTTGGGGGCCTTGTATGTCCTGGGACAGCCAATCGAGTGGCGTGCTGTCTTGCACGGTGGAAGGGAGGATCTGGACTTTCCAATTCCCAATGCTTCCCCGGGGATCGTAACCCGCAACACAGCGAAAGAAGTTAACGATACCGCACAATGCAGGCCTTCCGTTCCGACCACTTCTTATTCGTCAATGTCGCTGCTCCCGCTGTCCGGCCATACGAATTCCGCGCTCCGGGACCGGGCGCAATCAATTGCCCAGTATCTTCGAACCCAACCGGAAACCAGCCTGGACGACGTGTTACATACCTTGGGGGTCGGCCGGGAGCATCTGGAACATCGTTTCGGGGTCGTGGGAGCAGGGCGAGAACAATTGATCTCGAAGCTCGAGGCATTTGCTGGAGGTAAGTCAGCTCCCGATCTCGACTTTGTAATCGGCAGAGCTCGTTCCGGCGCTGTGCCGCGGGTAGCTTTTGTTTGCTCGGGCCAGGGGCCCCAATGGCAGGGCATGGGACGCGAGCTCATGCGTTCTGTGCCGGTCTTTCGCACAGAAATTCTTTGGTGTGCCGAGGCGATGAAACCCCACGCTTCGTGGGACTTACTTGAGGAGTTGGAGCGCGATGAATCGAATTCACGGATGCGCGAAACAGAGATTGCGCAGCCCGCTCTGTTCGCCGTTCAAGTTGCACTCGCGGCCACCTGGCGTTCGTGGGGTATTGTCCCACATGCTCTAATCGGCCATAGCGCCGGAGAGATCGCAGCCGCCTATCTTAGCGGTGCGCTTTCCCTCGAGGACGCGGTGATGGTCATTTGCAGGCGCGCACACATTATGCAGCGCGCGGCCGGTTTCGGCAAAATGGCTGCTCTTGAGATGACTGAATCCGACGCGGAGGAGCTGCTTGGCCTACATCCCGATCGAATATCCATTGCCGCGGTGAACAGCCCGACCTCGGTTGTTTTTTCGGGCGACGCATCTGCCATCGATTCAATTGTAGAGGCTGCTGCGGACCAGGGCGTCCGTGCCAAGTTTCTGCCGGTCGACTATGCGTTTCATAGTATCCAAATCGAACCATTCCGAATGGAAATGGTCGAATCGGTTTCGGAACTCAAACCTCACACTCCATCGATTCCGATTTATTCGACGGTGACAGGAGCACAGGCGGCATCCAACGACTTCGGAATGGAGTACTGGGGTCGTAACATCCGACAAACTGTCCGATTCGCTGCCGCAACGCGGGCAATGCTTGATGCGGGAATCGATACCTTTGTGGAGTTGAGCCCCCATCCGGTCTTGTCGGCGATGATCGGCCAGTGTGCGGAAGCGATTCCGAAAAGAGCTCAACCACTGCCTTCTTTGCGACATGGGGCTTCCGAGCAGCTCCAGATGTTCCGCTCCCTGGCTGCTCTCTTCGTGGCTGGAGCTGAAGTTGATTGGAAAGAAGTCTGCGTAAAAGCCGGCCGGATGGTCTTGTTACCGCCATATCCCTGGCAGAGAAAACGGCGTTTTTGGTTTGAGGTCCGAGCCGACGCTCTTAACGGTTCGCCGGCGAAAATGCTTACCGACCGGCCGAATACCCATCCACTTCTCGGCGGCCGGCTCTGTTCGCCCGTTCTTAAGGACACCGTTTTTCAGTCCGAATTGAGCGCCCGCGTTCCGGCATTCCTAGAAGACCATCAGATTTGCGGGCAGGTCGTTCTTCCGGCAGCTGCTTATGTGGAAATCGCAATCGCGGGTGCCCATCAGGTTTTCGGCGAGGGTATGCACTGCGTTGAAGATCTATCGTTAGACCAAGCGCTTCAATTGGATGTCGCCAGGCAAACCACCGTTCAGATGATCCTTCAAAGCCCGGAAGAGGGTTCAGCTGCATTCGAGGTCTTTAGCGCGCCTGACCAAGGACAGGCCCCGGACACTGTTTGGACTCAGCACGTCAAAGGGCGAGTGGCCAGAGTCACCGATGGGCAGGTTCCGGAGGCCGGGTCCGCCGTTCTGGGCGCGCTCCGTAATCGTTGCACTGAATCGGTGGACATCGCGGTGATGTACCGGTTGTTGAGCGAACAAGGCTCGAGATTTGGTCCGGCTTTCCAAAACATTCGCGCTTTGTGGCGTAGTGCAGGAGAAACCGTGGCGGAAATCGTTCTCGCAGACGCGTTGCTTTCGCGGAGCGCTGATTATCGACTCCATCCGGCGCTCCTGGATGCCTGTTTCCAGGCGGCGATTCACGCCCTACCCGAAGGAGCGCGAAGTGCAGCCCAAGATGAAGTCTTGCTGCCGGTGAACATCGAAAGAGTTCAAATGTTTCGGGATGCTCCGGCGACTGTCTGGTGCCATAGCCGCGTGGATACGAGGTCCGACAGTGAAGGACACCTGTTCACTTTGCATCTGCAACTTTATGACGTAGACGGCGCCGTTTTGGGCGCGGTCACCGGGCTGCAATTGAAGCGAGTGAAACGCAGGATGCTCGATCGCTCCTTATCGGTTCCAGAAAAGGAGTGGCTGTTTGAAATGGTTTGGCGCGAAACGCTACGAGTGCAAACTCTCGTGAAAGGACATTCTGCGCAGTTCAGCCACCCCGGCAGCTGGTTAATCCTGGCCGACGAGCGAGGAACAGGCGAATCCGTTCGAGATCGGCTCGCGTCCGTCGGGCAGAGGTGTGTTCTGGCATATGCCGGCGCGGATTTTACCCGCCTGACCGACAATCAATTAACGCTTGATCCGGGAAGCCGCTTGGATTTCCAGCGTTTGCTTCAGGAAATTGTAGCGACTGGTGAGGAGCCACTCAAAGGGGTGCTCCACTTGTGGAGCCTGGATCTTCCGGATTTCGATTCGATGACAAAGGAGGAGCTAACCCGCTCGCAACTTCTGGCTAGCGGCGCTGCTCTTCATCTGGTCCAGGCGATCACGTCGTCAAACGCAAAATCGCCGCCACGCTTTTGGCTGATAACCCGGGGCGCACAGGCCGTACCAGAAACATCACCAGCAATCCACCCAGCGATGGCCCCGTTATGGGGCCTTGGGCAAGTGATTGCCTCCGAACATCCCGAATTGCGTTGCCGGCGGATCGATTTGGATCCACAGCGCTCTGGCGATTACGGTGATGTTCTGTTCGCAGAGTTGACTCGCGACGAATCCAATGAGGATGCAATTGTATTCCGCAATCAATCATGTCTGGTGCCGCGATTGGTTCCTATACTAGCAAAGACGACAACTGGATCGTCTTCTCATCCCATCTCGCAGGCGGTCCAGTTGGCAGCCAAGCCGACCGGCATTCTCGAGAATTTGCATTGGGCCCCCTTAGAGCGAGTGGCTCCAGGTGCAGGTGAGGTGGAGATTCAGGTGCAGGCGACCGGACTGAATTTCAGAGACGTTCTTTATACCCTTGGGATGTATCCCGGCGAAATTGATGCGCTTGGCGGCGAGTGCGCCGGAATCATTACGCGAATCGGAGATGGTATCAATGGGCTCGAATTGGGCGATCAAATCATGGCAGTCGCACCTGGCGGTTTCAGTACCTACTTGACGCTCCGGCGCGATTACGTTGCCCGCGTGCCTGATGGCATGTCCATCGCCGAAGGGGCGTCAATTCCTGTTGCATTCCTAACTGCATTCTACGCACTGCACCGCTTAGCTCGTATGAAAGCAGGGGATCGTGTGCTCATCCATGCCGCAGCCGGCGGTGTGGGGCTTGCCGCTGTTCAACTCGCTCGACGGGCCGTCGCCGAAATTTTTGTCACAGCCGGAAACGAGGAGAAACGATCTTATTTGAGAGGCCTTGGCGTAGAACACGTCTTCGATTCGCGCTCTACCGATTTCGCGGCTGAGATTCTGGGCCAGACCGAAGGGCACGGCGTAGATATCGTACTGAATTCTCTGGCCGGAGAATTTATCGGGAAGAGCGTGTCGGTTCTCGCAGCGGGCGGCCGTTTCCTCGAGCTAGGGAAGCGCGGAATTCTGAGCCGGCAGCAGTTTGCTGCGTTGCGTCCCGATTGCGAATATCGCCCTTTTGATTTGGGAGAGGAAGCGCTCGCAGATGCGTCGTTGTTGCCAGGAATGTTCGCAGAGCTCTCCGCGGCATTGGCCAGCGGAGGTTTGCGTACGCTACCACTTACTCTCTTTAAGAGCGACCGGGTTGTTGAGGCTTTTCGCTTCATGGCGCAGGCGAAGCATATCGGAAAAATCGTGGTCACGAAATGCGATCCTGAGACAGAAGCCCGAACTTTATTGCGGACGGTTCGTTTCCGCGATGACGCTACTTATTTGATCACCGGTGGTTTAGGTGGGCTGGGTTTGGAAACGGCGCGCTGGATGACCTGCGAAGGAGCTCGCAATTTAGTACTGGTTGGACGACACGCACCTGATACTGCGACCTCAACTTTCCTACAGGAACTGAGGCATGAAGGTGTCCGTATCGCAGTCGAAAAATGCGACGTTTCAGAGGCAGCCGAAGTCGCCGCAATGTTGCAGCGCACCTCTGAATCCCTGCCGCCGCTCCGCGGAATCATACACGCTGCCGGTGTACTGGACGATGGCATCATTGAGCAACAAACCTGGCTCCGGTTCGAAAATGTTCTGGCAGCTAAGGTCCATGGCGCTTGGAATCTTCACCGGCAGACTTTGTCAGTCGACTTGGATTTCTTTGTCTTTTTCTCTGCGGCCGCCACACTCATCGGTTCACCGGGGCAAGCGAGTTACGCGGCTGCTAACGCATTCATGGACGCGCTCGCCCATCATCGAAAGTCCAGGGGATTGTCAGCAGTGAGCATAAACTGGGGCGCCTGGGCGGAAACCGGTATGGCTGCTCGTCTGGCGGCAAAAGACGCGCAACGCTGGGCCGATCGTGGTTTTCGTCCGATCGGCTTGTCCGAGGGCATGGCAAAACTGGGAGAGATGCTCGCTTCTTCACGTGCCCAGACCGCGGCTTTGCCCGTTGACTGGTCTAAATTGTTCGCTGGGTTTTCCGGGAGTGCTCCGTCGCTTTTCGAGGAGCTGATTAACGGTTCGGTTAACGAAGTGCCTGTCCGCGGAGAAGCTGGGCCAGCAGAAAACGACTTATCGGACCGCTTGGCTGCCGAACCTGGTCGACGGCTAGCAATATTGGAAGCGCACGTCCAGTCCGCAGCTTTGCGCGTTCTCGGCGCAACCGGCTACAGTTTGTTAGATCCACGACGACCATTGCACGAGGTCGGTCTTGACTCGCTCATGTCCATCGAATTGCGAAACTCATTGGCGAATTCGCTGAGGCGCGCTCTACCGGCTACGTTGTTGTTCGACTATCCAACCTTGGAATCCCTCGTTCGTTATCTCGCGAAGGACATTCTGATGCTCGAACTCCCCGAGTCGGTCTCACCGGAAGGTCGAGTCGAGCCGAGTATTCAAGAAATGGAAGAGCTTGAGAAAATGTCCGAAAGCGAAGCTGAACTGCTCCTGCTGGCAGAATTGGATCAAGCAAAGAATTAGCAAGATGAGTCAGAGTCAGGCATCAAGGGAGCAACTCTCTCCCTTAAAACGTGCAATTTTAGAGCTGCGCGAGCTGCGGGCTAAATTGGAGGGGGCGGACCGCAGTCAGCGAGAACCGATTGCCATCATTGGAATGGGTTTCCGGTTACCCGGAGGAGCGCATGAAGAATCCTCCCTCTGGCGCATATTGTCGGACGGAATCGATGTTATCACGGAAATTCCCGGCGACCGGTGGGACCTGGAAGCGTATTACGATCCTGATCCGGACATGCCAGGGAAGATGAATTGCCGCCACGGCGCATTTCTGAGTGGGGTGGATCGATTCGACGCGGAGTTCTTTGGCATATCGCCACGCGAAGCCGCCAGCATGGATCCCCAGCATCGGCTGCTGCTGGAGACTTCCTGGCAAGCACTCGAGAATGCAGCCATTGCGCCGGCGAGCCTCCGCGACACAAAAATGGGTGCCTTCGTGGGAGTGAGCACTAACGATTACGGGCGCATGGTTTATGATGACGAAGAGGGGATCGACGCCTACTCTACGGTGGGAAACTCCTACAGCGCGGCGGCTGGTCGACTCTCGTATTTTTTTGGCGTTCACGGTCCATCCATGGCTATTGATACCGCGTGTTCCTCCTCGCTGGTAGCCGTGCATCAGGCGTGTCGGAGTTTGCGCCAAGGCGAATGCAATCTCGCGCTCGCAGCCGGGGTAAACGTGATTCTCACGCCTCAAGCCAACATTAATTTCTGCAAGTCGCGGATGCTCGCTTCCGACGGGCGTTGTAAAACTTTCGACGCCAGCGCTGACGGGTACGTCCGGGGTGAGGGATGCGCAGTTCTGGTTCTCAAACCCCTATCGTCAGCACTGGCGAGTGGCGACCGAATTCTCGCCGTGATTCGTGGCTCGGCAGTCAATCAGGACGGCCGCAGCGGCGGGCTGACCGCGCCGAATGGTCCTGCCCAGGAAGCGGTGATAAGAGAGGCGCTTGTTGCCGCTGACGTTGTCCCTCATGAGGTCAGCTACCTGGAAGCACACGGAACCGGAACTTCCCTGGGCGATCCCATTGAAGTGCGTGCAGCATGTGCCGTGCTGTGCAAAGACCGATCGCCTGACCAACCGCTTGCAATCGGTTCCATAAAAACAAACATTGGCCATCTGGAAGCGGCAGCGGGAATTGCCGGTTTACTGAAAGTCATTCTCGCATTTCAGCACAAACTGATTCCAGCAAATCTACACTTAAAGAAAAAGAATCCATATATCGACTGGGACCGCTGGCCGATCGTTATTCCGACCGCTTTGACGCCTTGGAATCCGGCGAACGGACGACGAATTGCCGGTGTAAGCTCGTTTGGCTTTAGCGGCACTAACGCGCACGTCATTGTTTCAGAACCTCCCCCAGCTGAAATTAGTTCTGAGCTCCCGGGTCAGAATGCTGTTCAGCTCTCCGCAACACCGGTACAGTTGTTGCCCTTAAGTGCTCGTAACGAATCGGCGCTTCTGGAGCTGGCTGGAAGATATCAACAATTGTTCAGTAAGAATCCGAATCTCCAGCTCGCGGATGTCTGTCACACAGCTGGTATTGGCCGCTCGCATTTTGAATATCGGCTTGCTATGGTCGCGGCGGATTTGCCGGAAGCAGAAGAACGGCTGGCGGCTTTCTTGTCTGACCGAAAGGATCGCGGTTTCAGTGGACGCCGGATAAAATCAGTGACGCCGGGTGTCGTATTCATGTTTAGCGGTCAGGGATCTCAATACCCAGGCATGGCCCGCGAATTGTTTGAGACTCAACCTGTCTTTCGGCGGGAGCTGGAAAAATGCGCGGAGATTTTAAAGCCACTGTTCCCAGTTCCCTTGCTCGAGTTGTTCTTCGCTGATGACAGCCAGTCCAGGGACGAAAACAAGGAAAATCTTCTGAGCCAAACCCAGTACACTCAGCCTGTGTTGTTCGCACTCGAGTATGCATTAGCGACGATGTGGCGGTCGTGGGGCGTGGAACCCGTCACCGTGCTGGGCCACAGCGTTGGCGAGTATGTGGCTGCTTGTGTTGCCGGCGTGTTTAGCCTCGAAGATGGACTTCAACTTATCGCAGAACGTGGCCGGCTCATAGGCGCTCTTCCAGCGGGCGGCATGATGGCGGCTGTTTCGGCCGATGAATCGCGCGTAGCGAAAGCTATACAGGCTCGTGGTAGCCGGGTTGCTGTCGCCTGTATAAATGGTCCCGCAAACGTTGTTGTCTCCGGCGAATCTGAGGAGATTGAGAGCCTTTTATCTGCTTTGAAAGATGAAGGCGTACATTCTCGCTCGCTGGTCGTCTCCCATGCTTTTCATTCCGAGTTGATGGACCCGATTCTTGACTCGTTCGTCCGAGCGGCGGCAAAGGTCCGGTATTCTGAGCCGTTGATTCCCATTGTCTCAAACGTAACCGGGAGATTGGTTACTCCCGGGCTAATGTCCAACCCGGAATATTGGCGGGGTCACATTCGCAAGCCGGTCCAATTCGCGGGCTCCATTCGCTTTCTCCGCGAAACCGGACAGTCAGTTTTTCTCGAGATCGGTCCCCAACCAGTTTTGTCTGTGATGGCTCGCGCGACGGCGCCGGAAACCGATGTGGTTTGGGCTATGAGCCTGAATCGCAGCCAAAAGAACTGGGAAAGTCTGCTCGAAGCGGCTTCTACCTTATATGTACATGGAATAGATCTCGATTGGCGCTGCCTGCCGACGACCCGGAAAGGCAAACCCATCTCTTTACCTACCTATCCTTTTCAGCGCAGTCGCTTTTGGCTCGAGAATAGGAAGCCGCATGACGATACCGTAGCTCCTGTTGCCGGATCAGACGCCGAAAGTTGGTTCTACTGCTTGGAGTGGCGTGCGCAGCGACCACTGGCGATGGCAGCAGGTCGCGGCGGAATTGGTCGCGCGGATTTTACCTCCGCCGTGATGGGCGAAGATAAGTCAAAGAAAATATCTCACGGCTTCTGGATTGTGCTTGGGGATGCCGATGGCATCGGAGAAATAGTGGCAGATTTTATCTCGGAACGAGGACAAGAATGTGTCCTAGTTTCACCAGCCCAAGAGTATCAGTTTGGAAAAGGAACCAGGGCGAAAATCGATCCGCTGCGGCCGAAAGACTTCGAGCGTCTGTTTTTAGAAGCGAGTGAGGCTCACATGTGCCCCCTCAACGGCGTTTTGAACTTATGGCCCGGGAACGAGCAAATCGGGACCGAAACAACGGCAACCGAATGGGAAGCGGCGCAACAGCGCGTGGCTGCTGGAGTGCTTCATGCCACGCAGGCGTTTCTTGCTCTTCCCTCTTACTCCTCCTCGAGAGACGCCCGCATTTGGATCGTCACTCGTGGAGGACAACCAGTCCCGTTTGAGGGCAGCTCAAGCGATCGTGTTTCCGAGCCCATACAGGCTCTCGCCTGGGGTCTGGCTCGCGTGATTTCCTTAGAACATCCCGGGCGGTTTGGCGCCATTATTGATCTTGATCCCGTTACTGCGGGCCGGGAGTCGGCTGCCGCTCTCTGGAGCGAGATTGAGCTTGGCGACGATGAAGATGCCGTCGCTTATCGAGACGGGCAGCGGTTCTTGCCCCGCCTGGTTCACACCGAAAGACCACCAGCAAAACCATTTTCTCTTAGCAGTCGTGGGTCTTACGTCGTCACCGGCGGATTAGGAGGCCTTGGACTGTTGATCACGGAGTGGTTGGCGGCCCGCGGCGCAGGCCAAATCGTGCTAGTTTCGCGACGGGCTTTTCCCGACCGCAGGCTCTGGTCGGATTTGCCTACGGATGATCCGCATCGAGCAGTTGTTCAGACCATTATTAGAGCAGAAAAGTTGGGGTCAAAAGTCACCGTTGAACAAGGCGATGTAGGTAACGAAGAAGCGATGCGCGTGATTTTAGATCCCTTCTCCAAAGCGGATTTTCCGTTACGTGGGATCATCCATTGTGCCATGGATATGACCGGTTATTCTATCCGTGATCTGGACCTCGAAGCGTTTCGAAAAATGTGCCACCCGAAGGCTCTCGGCGCGTGGGTACTTCACAGGCTGACGAGCGAAATGGACCTGGATTTCTTCATACTTTTCTCTTCGATCACGGCTCTATGGGGGGCGAGCGGTTTGGGCCATTACGCCGCAGCTAACCAAACGCTGGATTCATTGGCGAATTGGCGGAGAAGACGCGGGCTGCCAGCGTTATCCGTCAATTGGGGAACCTGGGACGAGATGCGCGTCGCGACTAAAGCGGATAAAGAACTGTTCGAGCGAGCGGGCCTTCGCCCAATGCCTGCTGCCCGGGCTTTAGCTGCCTTGGAGCGGTTGATTCAGAATCATACCGGGACGGCGGACCACAGCTCGGCGGTGGCTTCAGCCGTGGTTGCATCGGTCGATTGGGAGGCGCTTCGAGGCGTTTACGAAGCGCGTCGCGCGCGTCCTATCTTTTCAGAGATACAATCCCAGCGCGCAGAATTCCAGAAGAGTCGTATCGAGAGATTATCCATATCAAGACCTGATTTCCTCGGTCAGTTGCGAAGGGCACCGGCTTCGCGCCGTCGGGAGATTTTAGTTGCACAGCTGCGTTCGCTCGCCGGCGAGGTGCTGGGGTTCGAGCCCTGTCGTGAAATTGATCTGGAGCAGGGCCTTTTCGATATGGGAATGGATTCTCTGATGGCAGTTGAGCTAAAGGGACGTTTAGAACGGAGTTTGGACCTTCAACTTTCTTCGAGCGTCATGTTTGACTATCCAAATATCAGAGCGCTGACTGACTATATTCTTACCGAGGCATTCGATTCCGAACCGTTTAAGGAAACGACTGGAGCGCTATCCAACGGTGCTCAAGCTCTATCGGATATCGAAGCGTTAAATGACGCTAGCGAAGACGAGATCGCTAACCTACTTCTGACCAGGCTGGAACAGCTCAAATGATAGGGTCGGCCTTACGTACCAAATTAGCGCATTTCGTTGTCTCCGTGCTCCGAGACAGCTCGATAGTTAAAGCTGCTTATCGGTAGCAGGGCTCCTGACGCGCTACATCGCTGGCCGCCGCACATCTGTGTGGTGGCCATTTTTTTTTGCAGAATCGCAGAATCGTCAGTGTCCTGCTACATAAAGCCTCGTGTCTTTGCTGATTTTCGCACGTCTTCCAGTGGCAGAAGCCGGATTCCTAGCGCAAGCTGTCTATATGCCTCGGGGCCCTTAGCTGTCGCCTCTGATTAGTCGGGGCCAAGGTAAAAGCCGTAAACACTGAGACGCAAACCTGGACGGAGAATCGGTTCGAGACAGTTCGACGGGATCAACGCGACGTGGAAAACGGTGCTTGAAAAGTGGCTAAGATTTTTCATTTCTTAGCTACTTTTAAGGTTCATCCCCGGACTGCTTTGACCTTTTATGAGCCGATGCTGCAACTGATGGAATGCCTCGGAAGCCTTGTCCACGAGCCACTTTGCGGCTCATGTCGGATTATAGAAAAACACCCGAATCCGTACACTCTTAATCACTGGGTTGAAGGTTCGATTCCTTCACGGTGCATTTCTTAACAGCTGATAGCTGCGTAGATTTTTATGCAGATAACGTGTCCACCTATGAGGGATTCGTAGCCCGCTGCAGGGCCACGCTTTTGAATTTAACAGAAGAGCGTAAAGGCCTCAAAGGATGAGGAAAAGGAGAAAAACTCACGCAAAGACGCAAAGGTTAAGACCATGCAGGGCTGAGCTTTTTTGATTTCCAAGCGATGGAGCGGGTTGGCCCAGCGAAAATAGGCCGAGTCAGCAACAAACGAGCTGGTTAAGAACTATTACCTCCCTAATGTCCTGGTATTTTGCGCGACATTTGCATGTGTCTTAGCCTTTACGCCTTTGCATGAGATTTCCTGTGCTTGGGTTGCGGCTAGGCCGCGCTGTGACCTTTGCCGCCTTCTGTTCAAACCTTCTTCAGAGTTTCCTGTTACCGTTGCCCGGTACCCACACCAAACAGCGAGGAGCCAAAATTACTGACTCCAATTCTCACGAAATCTCGGACCTTTTCGGTCCGAAGAAGGCTTCCTTAGGCCGAAAAATCGGACTCGGAATCGATTTAAAGCCGACGAATGTCGAACTAGAGTACGCTGCGCGCGCAGCGGCCGACGAGGCTATGTTGGTGGAATCCTGAGTGCGGTTGTTATTTCGGGGGGGAGAATAGGGGTCGAGTCTATACATTACACAGAGCGTCGAGGGGGACTAAAGTTCGATTTAGCTTTTTTTTCAACCATGGCGAGCTTGCGCTGGAGGGCACGATCCTTCTGTAACCGGCGAATGGCTATGCTGACGCCGTTATGGTGTAAACGAGAGCGACCCAAGCTCTGTGCCAGGCGGCATTGACGCACAGGCTGGCCAGCCGATCACTCAGAGGTCATAGCTGATGCCACCAGAGCTATTTCCGCAGCATCATTCCGCCGTCGATGTGCAAAACCTGGCCCGTCGTGTACGTATTGAGCATCAGGAAGATGTAAGCCGAAGCGACTTCTTCCGGCGTCCCGAGACGCCCTAGGGGATTGATCTGAGAATAGGAGCGTATCCTGGCGTCTATCTCCTCGCGTGACTTCGCGCGCCACAAGGCCGTGTCCATGAACGCCGGGGCGACGACGTTCACACGCACGCGGGGGCCGAGTTCCGAACCCAGTCCTTGCGCCATGGCGGCGAGCGCCTGGTTCGCCACGTAGCTCGCCGCCGCCTCCTGCGCCCGGACACCGCTTCCCGAGGTGAACGTCATGCTGCCGCCGTCGCGCACGAGGGGCGCGGCGAAACGGGCGATCAGCAGATTGGTCCAGAACTTCGAGTGCAGCACATGCCGCATTGTGTCGAGCGGCGTATGCAGGAAGCCGCCCGCCATGGTGTCGCCGATCATCGAGACAAGATGGTCGAACTCGGGCAAGGCCGCGATGAATTCCTGAAGGGCAGAGTGGTCATGAGCATCGCCCACGACGCCCTGAGCATTGCCACCGAGCATTGACGCCGCACTCGAGACCTTCACCGGATCCCGGCCCACGATGACCAGTGAAGCTCCTTCCGCACGAGCTTGGCGGGCAATCGCCAAACCGATGCCGGAGCTGCCGCCAATTACGACAACCTTCTTACGCTCGAGTAGCATTTCAGACCTCTCCAGTCTAAGCAACGTCGCACGGTATCGCAGTCTTCAAGGAGACTGTTGATGCAGTAGGCTTGAACCGGACTGTGCGGTGTATAGCTCATGAATACGAGAATCTACACCGGAATAATGGCTATTCCTTTGAGGAAACGCGAAACTACGTGGTGACAGGTGTAGCGGAAGAAAAAGGCGGACGAAAAAGGGTCGAGTCTATACATTACACAGAGCTTCGAGTGGACTAAATTCGATTGAGCGTTTTTTCAATCAGGGCGAGCTTGCGGTGGAGGGTACGATCCTTCTGTAACCGGAGGCTGAACCGCCGAATGGCGATGCTGACGGCGTTATGGTGTAAACCGCCTGAGAGCGACCCAAGCTCTTTCAAAGTCAGCCGGGCACGAGTCCTGCCAAGGAAAAGCGCGGTTTCGCGTGCGCCGCAACCGCGAGCATGCAGCAGTTGCTCCCAGGGACGATCCCAAGCTTTAGTTACAGCCCTAACGATCTGCGTCCAGTCCAGCGCCTGCTTTGACGCACGGCGTAGCCCCGTCTGTTGATCTTGGTCCCCTCGAAGTAACTTCCGCATCTGGGCCACAAACTCAGTGCTACCCAGTAACACCGTATACTTCAGACGGTTTTTCCAGTCCGTTTCCCAGTCCCCGGTTGCCGCCGCTTCTCGGAGTTGGCGGCGAAAAGCCTCTTGACGCTTTCGCTGTGATCCTTGGCCAAAGCACTCCAGAATTGCCTGAGTACTTAGCCAGTTAACCGGCGTTCTGATTCCAGCAAAGTATCCGTAGGAACTCCACGGAAATTGCTCCAGGATCTCAACCCGCTGGCGAGCCAGGTCTTTAGTGATCTCAACCTCCGAGCTTGCCCGGCCTTCGTGACCACCCGCTGCCTTAACCCTGACCGGATTGAGATGGATATAGCGGTTGATGATGACCGCTTCGTCCAGCTCGTGCAGAATCGCTTTGAAACGCCCCTGGAATAACGGACCAACCCGGCTGTACTTGCGGTTCAACCAAACGCTATAGCCGACATTGAGCCAATGAATGGCCCGGCTGAGGTTAGCTTCTGGCGTCTCGATCTGCAGATGATAATGATTGGGCATTAGCACGTAGCCGTGAAGCTTGACCCCGAACCGTCCTGGCAACGCGCTGAGCAGCTCCAAAAACCTTTCGTAACAACGCTGAGAACGGAAGATGGACCGCTTCTCAATGCCGCGGTTGAGCACGTGATACCAGGCGCCTGGGAAATCAATCCGGGTCGGTCGAGCCATCCGGATTTTTGTGCCACCAGCAGGTCAAAAGCTCAAGAACATTGTGTGTAATGTATAGACGCGACCCCGCTGCCTACCGGCCCGATTTCAACCTCCTTCTTGCCAAGCTAACCCTTCGCCAAACCTTCCAATTACTAACCCAAAATCCTCATACTAATTAGGCGCTATTGGGCAACAGCCCCTATAGACGCGACCCCGCTGCCTACCGGCCAGCGTCGCTGCCAGTTATGGTATATGCGATCAGATATGATTACTGTGAGAATCTTGTCTCGCGGTGTTTTTGCTTCCGGGCCTGCACGCCGCTGCACCGATGTCGTTCAATGCCAATCATTTGAATTGAATAATCCGAATTTATTGTGAAATGGCGGAACAATAATGTAAACTTTTACATTATTTTCTTGCCCTCACAATCGAGGAATGGTTATCTCGCACACGACGTTAGCGCTACTAACGGAGAAACCCGTGACTGATGGTGCGGCCAACTAGACTGGCGATTGACGGACGATGGCAGTGAAGAGCCTTCGAAATGCCGTCGATCTAGCTCGGCTCGTGCATGAGGTGGGAGAAGGACTTGGCTGTGATGATCGAGCGGCGATCTTCTGCATTTCTCCGGCGTTACTCCCGGCTTCCGCCTTAGGCGATAGACTTTTTCTTAGTGGGAATGTCTCTCCCGGCGAATGGGCCACTCTCGTATTCGTATAAGAAAACGCAACTTTCCAGGGTCAGGGCGAGTGCGTGTCAATTGGGGGTTGCCTTATCCAGGCTCTCTGCGATTAACTTTGCTCGCTGGTTTCAACTCTTCGCACGTTGTCCGGACACGATTCCGTCCAAATTTTATGGTCATCAAAGATAACGAATTCATCGATATCCCAACGCCTGCTGGGCCAATGCGCACCTACGTTCTCTGTCCGGTCGCTGAAGGCCGTTACCCAGGAATCGTTTTGTTCTCAGAAATCTTTCAAGTGACCGGACCGATTCATCGTAGTGCCGCTGTGCTGGCCGGACACGGATTCGTGGTCGTCATCCCGGAAATATTTCATGAGCTCGAAGAACCAGGGACTGTGCTCCCATACGACCAAGCCGGGGCGGAACGAGGCAACGCGGACAAAATCAACAAAGAACTCTCCAGCTACGATGCCGACGCCAAGGCCGCGGTGGGATATCTGAAATCGCATCCTAAATGTACCGGCAAGATCAGCTGTATGGGTTTCTGTATCGGTGGACACCTTGCCTTCAGATCTGCGACCAACCCCGAAGTGCTGGCGGCGACCTGTTGTTATCCGACCGACATCCACACGAGGACTCTGGGCAAAGGCTTAAACGACGATACGCTTGATCGAATCCCTGAGATCAAGGGCGAACTCCTGGTCGTGTTTGGCCGGCAAGACCCACACGTTCCCCGCGAAGGCCGGTCAACGATTTACGATGCGCTGACCGACGCTGGAACAAACTTCACCTGGCACGAATTCAATGCCGCCCATGCCTTTATGCGGGACGAAGGCGCTCGATACGACGCGGCTGCCGCCCGGACGGTCTATGCAATGGCGCTGGACCTGTTCCACCGCAAGCTTAGCGAGGGCGACCTCACGCAAATTCAAGGCTCCGCCGAAACGCGGCGTTAGACGCGCACCGCACAGCGGCTGTTGGTTGTAATTGTTTTAACCGTTTTTTCTGAGTATAACGTTACCGGTTCTGCATCTCCTTCTAACGAGATGCTGCAGGGTTGTCGGTCCTGTAACAGGTAGGAGCCATGTTGGAATTCCTAAAGATAAATATTTCCAGGGACCAGTCTAAGGACACTGGAATGGCCATGACTCTCATTTTGTTGCTATTGAACCGCTCGTTCAGGCACGACGCTTGGCTCATCGGAGCTATCGCAGCACTGGTGATTGCCATGACAGTACCCCAAGTCTACCGGCCTTTAGCCGTGGTCTGGTTTGGCCTGTCTCATCTTATCGGGATGTTCACATCCAAAATAATTCTATCCGCCGTCTTCTTTGGCGTGGTGATGCCCGTCGGATTGCTACGGAGATTTTCCGGGAAAGACCCTTTGAATCTGAAGGCATTCAAGGCCGGCAGTACCTCGGTAATGAAAGAGAGAAATCATCGCTTTGTGGCCGCAGATCTCGAAAAACCGTATTAAGCGAAAGCGTTACCCGTGGAATTCCTGAAGGATCTTTGGTGTTTTCTAAAAATCCGAAAGAAATTTTGGCTCTTACCGTTAGTCTTGGTTCTTCTTTTGTTCGGGATTCTAACGGTGTTTGTGGGTACCTCGGCGATCGCGCCGTTTATTTATTCGATGTTCTGACATGCATCAAAGATGGGACGCATCGAGTGACAGCGACATCGACTGACACTAGAAAAGCCATTCTGGGGATCTCAGCCTTCTATCACGACAGCGCTGCGGCCGTCTTGGTTGACGGCAAGATCGTTGCCGCGGCCCAGGAAGAACGGTTTATCAGGAAGAAACACGATTCGTCATTTCCGATCAACGCGTGCCGATTCGTGCTCGATGAAGCAGGAGTTAAATTTGAAGACCTCCGCGCGGTGTCGTTCTACGATAAACCCTTCCTGAAGTTCGAACGCCTCCTCGAGACCTATCACGCCTTCGTTCCCAAAGGCTTCGCGAGCTTCGTTTCTGCCCTGCCTGTCTGGATCAAGGAGAAGCTCTTCATGAAACGCTTGATCTCCAGGCATCTGGCGGAGCTGGGCGGTGGCAGGGTGCCTATGTATTTTCCGGAACACCATCTATCCCACGCGGCTAGTGCGTTCTATCCGTCACCCTTTGCTGAAGCTGCCATTGTTACCATCGATGGTGTCGGCGAATGGGCCACAACGACGACAGGACTCGGTCAGGGTTCGGAGATATCGATTTTGAAGGAGCTGCAGTTTCCCCATTCGGTCGGGTTACTCTATTCGGCATTCACTTACTACACCGGATTCGTCGTCAATAGCGGCGAATACAAGCTGATGGGCTTGGCTCCGTATGGCAACCCCTCATCCGCGCGCACGCTTGATTTTCTCGAAAAAATTACCACCGAGCTTGTCGATATTCGCGAAGACGGTTCCATCGTGCTCAACATGGATTGGTTCGATTACGCCACTGGATTGACGATGGTTAAAGAAGAGAAATGGCAAAAACTCTTCAGAATTCCGCGGCGAGAGGCGGAGACAGAAATTACGCAGGGTTACATGGATATGGCGCTGGCCATCCAACTAGTCACGGAAGAGATTGTGCTCAGGCTTGCGCGAACCGCTAAGGAGTTAACCGGATGCAGAAATCTGGTGTTGGCCGGCGGCGTCGCCCTTAACTGTGTGGCCAACGGTAAGATTCTTAAGGCCGGGCTTTTCGATGATCTCTGGATCCAACCTGCGGCGGGCGACGCGGGTGGGGCGCTGGGAGCTGCATACGCTGTCTGGCACATCCACGACGGCCATCAACGGAGCATAGCCCCGGGCTGCGACGCTATGAGCGGAGCCTACCTCGGGCCCGAATTCTCCAACAAAGATATTCGACGGACGATCGAGAAGCATGGCGCTATTGCCCGCTACGTTGATGACTTCCAGGAATTGGCCGCTGAGGTAGCCGGGAAGCTTGCCGAAGGGAGCGTCGTGGCTTGGTTTCAAGGTCGAATGGAGTTTGGACCGCGCGCCCTGGGCAATCGCAGTATCCTGGGTGATGCTAGAAACCCGGAAATGCAGAAGAAGATGAATCTCAAGATCAAGTATCGCGAGGGTTTCAGGCCATTTGCTCCCTCCGTGCTGGCGGAGGATCTCGAGGAGCTCTTCGAGTTGGACCGGCAATCGCCGTACATGTTATTGGTAACGACAATCAGGGCAGAGAAACAAATCCCTCTCCCGGCGGGATTCGAAGCAAAGGGCCTTTACGAGCGCCTTTATTTCCCGCGATCTGACCTTCCCGCGATAACTCACATCGACTATTCGGCTCGAATTCAAAGTGTCAGTCGAGAAACCAATCCTCGATACTGGCGATTAATCCAGGAGTTCAAGAAGCTGACTGGTTATGGCGTAGTTGTGAACACCAGCTTCAATGTTCGGGGAGAGCCTATAGTCTGCAGTCCCGAAGATGCGTATCGCTGCTTCATGCGCACCGAAATTGATTACCTGGTACTTGGTGATTATTTCCTGGATAAGAAGGATCAGCCTCAACCGATTGATGGGGAGGGACAGCCGGCGCAGTTCCCGCTCGATTGACGATCTCAAGCCCAGACCCGTTCCAACCGATGCCTAAATCCACTAAGTCAACGTCGGCTCTAAGATTGATAGGCATTAACGCGGGGGTTTTCCTACTGCTTTATGCACTCATCGAGCTGTTATATAGTGGCTATCGCTATCTCACGGATGGCTCACCAGATTCGTTTTCTGTTTTTGAACATCCGGGCCAGACAATTAAGTTCGACCCGGTTCGCGGCTATTATCTAACCCGAACACCTTCACGCATAGCTCGGGTGAACTTTGGGAAGATTGAGTACCAGGGATCCTATCAAGGCAACGGGCAAGGTTTTGCCGATCGCGATGATTTCAATATTAAACGGTCTTCAGCAAGCGAACGGCGAGTGGCGGTTTTTGGGGATTCGTTCGCGGCGGCAATCATGGAGCCTCTCAACTCGCCCAACTGGCCGGACCGGGTGGAAGATCTACGCCAGGTAAATGGAAGCGGACCGCTGGTATTGCTCAATTTTTCTTTGGATGGCGCTGGCCTGGCTAATTGGGCGAGCATTCTCCGCAACGTCGTCGTGAAGGATCAAAATGAGCTTGACGGGCTCCTCTTCGCGGTTGCTTGGGACGATCTTGATCGAACGTTTGCCTTCTTCGATCAAGTCGATTCGCATAGATTCCTACACGCCGTAGCGCCCACCTGGGATATCGCCGCCCAACCGAAGACAAGGGGTGAGGCGCTTGAGTTTCTCGAAAAGGACCCCGATCCGGCACATAGGTATGTGTTATCAACTGAAGAGTATGACGCGTTTCTAACTGGAAACTGGAAACCCAGACAATGGTCGTTTCGACTTTCCGAGTTAGTCGCTGGAATGCTTCGCGGTGGGCCACCAAGAAGGAATCCGCGCGCCGAGTTCGAGCCCGGACAGCTCGCGCTTATAGAGCAGATCCAGCAGATTGCGAAAGAGCACTCATGGCCAATCGCGGTAGTTTATGTCCCCAATCGAGAAGAACTGCTTGGTTCGAGGGAGGACCCTAACATCGAAAAATGTAGCAAGTTTTCAGAAACACTGGGCGCCACCTTCTTTGATGGGCGGGAAGCATTCCAAGGACTTAGCCATCAGCAGATCAAGGACGACTGGTTCCCGATCGATGCTCATTGGAATCGGGGAGGGTCTGACCAGTTTGCCGGCTTTATGGCCCCTAAGATACAGGGTTGGCTCGCGGTGTCTGCGGAGCACCGAGCAAACTCTTCAACGGGCACCGGTGAGTAGGGCACGATCTGAATCGAATCGAGCGCCGGAATTCTAGGCAAGTACTGCGACTCGCAGTAGTCGCTTTTCCAGCGCTGGCCAAATCGACACCGATATAAAATTGATTTGATGGTTACAGAACGGGTACAGTGGTGCTGCTGCATAACGACAACCTTGGGACGGCCAACAGTTGACCTGTCCCCATTCAGAACCTTTACGATCGATAGCCAGACTTTTGTCGACTATTGGCCTGTCCCCAGTCCGGTTATCTAACGTAACCCGACCTTGCCGGCACGCCGAGCCTTGACATAAAACCAGCCGCCGACAAGATGCACGAAGATGGAAAACGAAATGTCGACTGCTCTATCAACAATCCCGTCAGACGACCGCAAACGCAATCTAACGCTGGTGCAACCCGACAAAGAGGGAACCCTTCCTCACTTCGGTTTGGTTGGCGATACCTATACCATTACGGTGACGGGCGAGGAGACCGACGGACGCTTCTGCGTAGTTGATATGCACATCCCCCCAGGTGGAGGGCCGCCGCCGCATCGGCATGACTTCGAGGAAACCTTCATCCTGCTCGAAGGGGAGATGGAAGCAACCTTCCGTGGCAAGAAGTTGATTGTGCGTGCCGGTGATACCCTGAACATTCCTGCCAACGCTCCGCATCAGTTTCTCAACGCTTCCGCTGGGCCGGTACGTCTCCTCTGCATCTGTTCTCCGGCGGGACAAGATAAATTTTTCATGGAGGTTGGGGTACCGGTCGCTACTCGGACGACGCCCCCACCGAAGTTGGACGAAAAAGAGCAAGTGGCGTTCATCGAAAAAGTGAAGGCGCTCGCGCCAAAGTACCGCACTGAACTGCTAAGAGAGGCGTAGGTCTTAACTTTCTCCTAAGGACGTGTCTTAAACTTTGGACATTGTGAACAGCGCTTCAAATTGGGCCGCGGTTCGGTGAACGTTCACGGTCGTGCGACTAATGGATTCCTGCGTGATTTTCCAACCATTATCTTGTGCCCATTTTTTTACGATAGCGTAGTCGGTTTGATTCGCGCCGTATGCAGCCGCGAATTCTTGAGGGCTTAGGAATTTTCCATAGAGCTCGTCGCCAGGAGTCGCCACGCGGGGCAAACTCTGCCGCTCCATTCGGGTCCCTAAGCGGTAACACCAACACCACGCTAATTTCCTTTTCCGGTTCAGTGTGGGAAACCAGCGTCGATTTAGAGATCATTGGCGAGACTGCGATGGTCGCGTCCTTTTGACGCCGGTGCCTGAGCCTTCGATACTTGAGATAATACTCGCATAAGGAAAGTTATTTGAGTAAGCCCTCGCATAAGTCAAGTACGAAAAAAGCACGGGCTGTTCAGGCACCCCAACGGTCCCATGGAAGATTGCGAGTTGCCGCTATCATGGAGGCAGCGGAAGCGGTCATCGCTGAGAAAGGATTCGAAGCTGCGACAATGGCCGAAATTGCGACGCGCTCCGGCACCAAGATCGGCTCGCTTTACCGTTTCTTTCCGAACAAGGAAAGCCTCGCAGACACGATTGTCGTGAGCGCTCGCAACAACCTGGACGCAGTATTTGATCAGTTTGACGCAAAGGTAAGTGCGCTGTCGATTCGGGCTTTGGCCGATGATCTTCTGTCCCTGCTTCTCGAGCCGATATTCAACAGGCCAGCCGTTATGAAGCTTCTCGATTCCGGGCCGAACTGCTCGGCCAAACGGGAGGAATTCCGTGGCGCGGTGCTGGGCCACATGGCCAAGACGCTCATGATTTACAATCCGGATCTGCGAAAGGAGGCCGCCGCGAATATAGCTCTTGTGATTCTGCTCAACATCAAGGCGGCGTCCACGCACCAAGGGCTGTCACCTAGCGCCTTGAGCGAATTTCGTAAGATGGTAAGGCTCTATATAGAAAGCAGACTGCAGCAACCCTTCTCTGCAAAAAAAAGCGCTGCATCCTAAACGTGCGCCCTGCTCCGGCAAGCTGGCAAAGCGCGCATTCCTTGGCCGATGAGCGAAGCCGGGAGCGGGGCGTCCTGCTGGAAGAGGGGATTGGTTGTCAGCTGGCCGGTCTGCGGCGGGCAGTGCGGAAGAGCCTACGGAAACGCAACTCTCTTTGATAATTTCTTGCTGCACCCGGCCCTCCGTTCAACACCCCGCCCTAAAAATCCTCCGCTACCAAATCAGCTGGTTTCAGCAGTTGTCCGTGTATTGCGCGAGCTGTTCTGCCATGCGCTCGCGCTCGATAAATTTGGCTATCTGTGTGCCCAACGCCGTAAGCATGGAGAGTAAATCATCATCCGGAGCATGGATCCCACGGCTGAAGAACTCCATCACACCCGTCACTTCGCCGTCGAGAATAATTGGAAACGCAAATGCGCCATGGAGCCCTCCCTTCGCCGCTTCTGCAGCGCGCGGGAAATTGTCATCTACGACTACATCCGGAATCCAGAATGCCTTGCGGCTGGACCACACGCGCCCGGGAAGTCCCATGTCGGACGCAAAAGCAGCCCGTTGCGTGGCATCAATAAAAGCTTGGACGTTTACCCCGGGCGCGTACCAAACGTCTGCGCACCGCAGCACGTTTGCCTCGGCATCCACATACCAAAGCCCGCCAACATCCCAGCTCATGGTTTCGCAGATCGACTGAACGACCTTGCTGGAAGCCTCACCAAGATGCCGCACTTCCGCTAGGGTGCGCGTCACCGCGTATTGGAGAGCCAAGCGAGCGTTGGCTTGGTCGCGCTCTTCCTCGGCCAACTTGCGCTGAGTGATATCCTGCACCATGCCTTCGTAATAAAGTACTTCGCCGCTGACTTCATCGCGCACCAGGCGCGCGCCTTCCAATATCCAGATGACGCTCTTATCGCGCCGGTAGATTTGCGACTCAAAATCGATCACCTTCCCATGTTCGCGTACCAGTTTGAGAAATTCAGCGCGGCGGCCGGGTTTGACATAGAGTTGACGGCTGATGTCCGTTAGTGCCCCGATCAACTCTTCGGGCGAGTTGTAGCCATACATGCGCGCAAGCGCCGGGTTAGCGCTGAGATATTGCCCCTGCGGCGTTGTCTGAAAGATTCCAATAACACAGTGCTCGAAGATGCTACGATATTTCTGCTCGGCTTGTCGGACAGCCTCAAGCGCGGATTCGGACCCCATAATTTCGCCTTCCATAACTTTTTGTGATTTGCATCGCCGGCCAATCCATTTGTAAACAAATACAGCTTGGCTCCAACCGTACTGACAAGAGCCGTTGATAAGCAATTTTTAGGCCTAGAGAGACCCACAAGACTTAGCCTTCAGACGATACCGCAGAAGGAGATCGACGGCCTTTTGGTCTGAGTTTTCCGATCTGGCTCGACCGACGTTTCGCCTGTTCATACGAGTCGCGAATCGATTCTTCAGCGATTGGTCGAGAATCCTCATACCATTGTCGCGGATAATCGTGTTCGGCGTACGGTTCAAGCCATTGTACGTAAGGCCCGAACAGGAAGACTGAATGACGGCCGGGTTTTTGTTGTGCCTATCCAAGAAGCGATTCGCATTCGGACCGGAGAGCGAGGAGAGTCTGCGGTCTGAGCTACCAATCATCGAAAACTTTCCCCTGTCCGACTCTGGCGTTGCATGAGTCAGCGACTCTCCGAAATCCAAGGTGCCACCCGGCATTGTCCATTTGTCGTTGTCTTTTCTGTGGAACAGCAAAAGCTCGCCGTTCGAATTGAACAAGGCCACAGCAGTCGCTGGGCGAATTGAGTTCGGTTTCGGGGCTTCCAGATCGTAAAAGTAGTCGCGCCGTGCCATCGCTAGCGCTCCTCTTCTTTGATTGGTTCGCGGTACCAAGCCTCGACTTCAGGAGTGGTATTCACGGGCACCTCATCGTTTCCCGGCGGAACTTTGATGAATAATATCTCTGTGCCAGGCGTGGATTTCTGAGCATAGGCGACGCCGGGTTCGATCACGTAGAAGTCACCCTTTCCAAAGACGTGCTCAGCCCCGGAGCCCAGGTCGAGATACGCTGTCAATCCAACAGTTATCGACGTGAAACTCACCGTGGTTTGAGCTGATGCTTTCGGGGGGTAGGGACGGCATATCGATGGCCGATAGAGATTCCGTTAGGTGCGGCAGGGGAGGTGTTCGCTCGAGCGGCAAAGGATTCGGCGCAAATCTCTCAGTTGATCGGTGTTGCTTCAGACCTTAGCGTTCGCTTCATGGGCGACAAATCTCCAAAATCCAAAAACAAGCAGGCGACGCAGAAACAAACCAAGGCGGAAGTTGAAAGCCAAAAGAAGAAAGAGGCCGCTAGCGCTAAGCAGACCGTGAAGACTAAAAAGTAGTCCGCGCGCAAGAGCGATGGGGCGAAGGGGCGACAGGGCGAATGGCGACACGGCGGGCAGCTTAGGCCAGAAACGTTGGCCTGCTGTTAGGTAGCCGGATTGATACCGATCAGCCGCCCTCAACTTTGTGGCTTTGCGTGCGATTTTCGTCTTCAGTCCTTCGATGAGCCGGTGAGCTTCTCGTAATAGGCGGCTGCATCATCTAACTTTTCAAAGCTAGAAATCCGGTTAGCAGCCTCCGGCCAGACGAATCGTTCGAAGCCGTGAAAGTCGATAGAATCCGCGGTCACAACCACGTATCTCGCCGCCAGATCGTTCAGTCGAAGTAGAAAAACCGATTCAGACTGTCGCCTCACGGAATAGACTTTTCCATCTACAACCACGGTGCGCCGACACATTTCCACGCGCTCTGCCATTGCCACACTGTCGCTCGACTTTTTGAAGACCGCACTCGAATCCTTGAGTGGTGCGAGCGGAGGGCAAGTGAGAGGGGATTGGTCGGTACGGATTTAGTTCTCGCAGCGGCGTTCAATCCGCCAAATTTCGTCGCAATCTCCCATATATTTTTAGACGCTCAGCCATTCCAAAAGAGTATTGGTCGAGATCGGGAGTTTTGGGGGAAGAGTGCGGTAAGTGAGATCGGGCAAAGAACTGATATTGGCGACGAAACCGTATGCGGTCGATTACGCGCTCAAGAGCTGGTGGTACGTACTATCTACTACACTGTTTTTGGCCATCGCGATTTCTGGGACGCTTTGGAACATCGATCTCGCAGGAAAGATTGTGTGCTCTGTCCTCGCGGGATTGCTGATTCTACGGCTGTTCGTGATTTATCACGATCAACAACATCAGGCGATCTTGCCCAAATCGAGAGTGGCGAACTTTTTGATGAGCGTCTTCGGGATTCTGGCGCTCAGCCCGACTACTGTATGGAGCAAATCGCATAATCACCATCATAACCATAACTCCAGGCTTAAAGGTTCCAATATTGGGTCATTCCCAATCATGACCGCGGAGCAGTTTTTGAAATCATCGAGAGGGGTACGTGCCAAATACCTCTTTATGCGCCATCCAATCACGATCTTGTTTGGTTATGTATTCGTCTTTCTCGGTGGTATGTGCATATGCCCTTTTCTCGATGATCCTCGAGAGCATTTTGATTGCCTGATTGCACTGGTCCTGCACGCTTTAATTGGAGTACTCCTTACCGTATTCTTCGGTTGGCCGGCACTGCTTCTGACGCTGATCGTTCCGGTTTTTATTTCGGGCGCTGTCGGGTCTTACCTTTTTTACGCTCAGCACAATTTTCCCAGCGTTTCTTTCGACGATGCAGGCGGTTGGACCTATGAAAAAGCAGCGATGCAATCGTCCAGCTTTATGGAAACGGGTCCGATTATGGGCTGGTTCACAGCCAATATCGGTTATCACCACATTCATCATCTGAATGCGCGCATCCCCTTCTATCGGTTACCCGAGGTGTTAAGAGATATTCCGGAGTTGCAGACGCCTAAGAAAACATCGCTCAATCCTGTCGAAGTTTTCCGTTGTCTGTGTTTGAAAGTCTGGGACGTCCAATCCCAGCGCATGATTTCTCTCGGGGCGCTTCGCAAGGGCTAACCAGTTTTTCCTGATCCGTAGGATATCGATCGCCCTGTAGCTTAATCTTCGAGACGGCATGATTAAGGTCGAGCCATTCTTCGGGGGTGAATTCCACGTCTAGCGATCTCAGATTCTCTTCCAGACGTTCCAGCTTGGTGGTGCCCGGAATGGGAACAATCCAGGGTTTTTGAGCAAGCACCCAGGCAAGCGCGATCTGGGACGAGGTCGCTCCTTTCCGTTGGCCGATGTCGTTGAGCAAATCCACCAGGATCCGGTTCGCTTTCATCGCCTCTGCGGTGAAGCGAGGCAAGGTGGCCCGGTTGTCGTTGCCGCTGTCAAATTTCGTGTCTGCGTTCAAAGTGCCGGACAGATACCCTCGGCCGAGCGGGCTGTAAGGAACGAAACCGATGCCGAGTTCTTCGAGTGCCGGCAAAACCTCCTCTTCCGGCTGTCTCCACATCAAGGAATATTCGCTTTGAACAGCGCTAACCGGCTGGACCGCATGGGCGCGGCGGATCGTTTCAGCGCCAACCTCGCAAAGACCGAAATGCTTCACCTTGCCTTGCCGAATTAAATCTTTCACGGTCCCTGCTACGTCTTCGATTGGCACGTCGGGATCAAAGCGGTGTTGGTAAAAGAGATCGATGCTTTCGGATTTGAGCCGTTTGAGAGATTCTTCGGCGACTTGACGGATATGCTCTGGCCGGCTGTCCAAACCGATTGGTTTTCCGTTCTCGAACTTGGACCCGAACTTCGTGGCAATGACTACTTGCGTGCGGAACGGAGAAAGTGCTTCGCCCACGAGTTCTTCGTTGATGAAAGGGCCGTAGACTTCTGCCGTATCAAAAAAGGTAATGCCGAGCTCCACTGCCTTGCGGATCAGCGTTATCATGGCATGCCTGTCAGGGGCGGGGCCGCGATGGTAACTCATGCCCATGCAGCCGAGTCCGACAGCTGAAACCTCCAAGCTGCTGTTTCCAAGCTCGCGCTTTTTCATTTTTTTGATTCCTCTTGTTAGCTGTGGAGCGTGCCTCGCTTGCGAGGCCGTGGTGAGCAAGGGAACATCGTGTGCCCACCTAACTTCTTTTCAACGCTCTATGTTCAGCTCCTTTTCCAGCTTCTTTGTCTCTTGACTCTCTAGAGCGTGGCTTGATGCTGAGTCTGCCCTGTCCTTAGCCCTGCTCACCACGGCCTCGCAAGCGAGGCGCGCTCCACGGATCGTTTCGTCTTCACTACAATGCCGGATCCATAGGAAAACAAATCGGAATAGCCACAAAAGAGCGCAAGGAACGCAAAAAAAAGACGAAGCAAAAGTCTCGCGCAAAGGCGCTACGATGAAAACGAAGACCGGATCAATTCACAGCAAGATCACGAAGGCCACAAAGACAGAGTATCTATGCAGCGAGGCTGAACCTGTGGAATCCGTTTTTTGTGCTTTTTCGCCTCCGCCAAGCCTTCGGCGCGACCAGTTTTCGCGGCTATTTCGGATTTCGGCCCCATCCCAGGCACGCGAAGGCACGCTCCACGGATACCAGCACCTACCTGCGTTTTTGACGCGGGTTTAGCCCCCATCCGACCTCCGCCGCCGGGTCACTGTTCTTGTCCGCAAAATCCCGTTTGCACGCTTCCTTGGCATTTCTCTCGGATTCGAATTGACCGACTAAATTCAATTTGTCCGACTCGGACGCGATGAACATCGATCCCCCGATCAGTTTGATTTCCTCAATTTGGTAAATCGGTAAGGAAGGGCCAATGAAAAAGCGGCTCACGCGGTCTTCGCGCTCCCAACGCGGATATATTGATTCGTTCGTACTCATATACTCTTTCGGTTCCCGATTTGTCCGTTGTTCTGCTCTCACACTTCGGAAGCGGCCGCTCTCTCCCGGAGATTCCGAGGCGGATTTGGGACAAGTCGTGTGCTCGCTCAATACCTCGCTTCTACCTTGACCTTCCACCCTTTTGACTGCGAACACGAAGAAATTCTCTGCTAGACAGTTAGATAGCGAGTGGCGCTTGCTGATCTCGACAGTTTGGTGCTAAGCCCGGCTAGGCCACGCGCCATTCAATCAAGGCCGCGTAGGCTTGACCCTTTCCTAGATCGGGGTCAATGGTTAACTCCAACGCTAAGACGTGGCTCAAATCGACCCGGTAATCTTCTGTCTCTATCGCCGAAGTTCGGGGATTAAAATTCCATTGCTGACGAACGATCTCCGTGAAAGGACTTGTTTGGCCATCCGCCCAGCGCAGGGTGAACTGCTGCGTTCGCTCAACCTCTAATTCCGAGAAACGGAACCATATCCGTCGAAGGTTCTGTGGTTCGTCAAATAACAAACGGATTGTCTGCACACCGGGTTTGGCAGCACGCCATCCGAGATTTTCACCCTGCTCAAATGCCGATTCGATTGGGTGTTGCAGATCTTCAGAGGGAACCTCCACCCGAGCAATTTCTTCAAGGTTCAACCATTCGTCATCCTTCCCGGAGATACCTGGCTTGGCGCTGCCGATGACATTCTTGCGCATGTCTAAAAGATGTTACTAAATCGGAAATCTGATCTTATGAGTATGTAACCGATGCTTGGCTTTCTTTTGTGAGCGGCGGTTGCTTCGACGTAGCATCTCACCGATCAGGAGTGGAAAGTCACTTAAGGTCGGCGATGCCGAAAAACGATTGGTTTCATCACTGCGCGCGGCGTTATTTCTGGAATACATAATATAACCTTGTCTAACCTATACAGAGAGGTTCGTCCGATCGCTGCCTGACACCCTATACTTAGAAGGTCCACTTACGGTTGTCTTCGGGTATGGCCGCCGAATTTTGTCATTTCACCTGAAGAGTGTTATAATTTTTCCGTTTGGCGGGCTCGCCTGGAATCATCAATGATAACCGTATGCGCGACCTAAAACTCATCATTGCTTCAATCGTAGCAATTTTGGTAGTCATCCTCGTCGTCCAAAATACGGAGCCGGTGGAAACGCATCTACTATTTGCAACTGTCGCCATGCCCCACGCCGTTTTGATTTTCATCTCCGCTGCCGCGGGATTCGCGCTTGGGGTGCTTCTCACTATGTCAATGAAGTCAAAGCGTAAGAACGTCCGATGAGCCACAAGGAAGTTTACGCTGCACGCAAGCGTGCCACGGCCGTCTGAATCCGGCGACTATGAGAGCGCTATCCGCAGGCGTGTCAGGTAACTCCGCGCGATCTGATCGACAACCTCTCGCCTTCGGATATACTCTAAGGTAGCGACAAAATTAGCAATCTGCTGTAGTAGATGATTGTGGCTCCCAATCCGAAAATCGCGATGAATTTTAACGTCCCGATCAGCCTGTTTTGTTTCACCTGAATTACCTCCGTAGTTAGTTGAAACCGTCCTCCTCGGCGAGATATTTAGCGGCTTCTTCTGTATGATAGGTGGCGTGCAAATGGTGTCCGAGTGCGAGATGGGCGTGATGTCTAGCCTTTTCCTGGCTGCCGCTGGCGTGATGGGCGGCGGCTTCCATGTTATGGCGTGCAGCTTGTTCATGGTGCTCGGCCGCTTTTTTGTGATGGTCTATGGCTTCTTGGGTCATCGGTTTGCAGGAGTTACACCTTGAAACACTGTGAGCGTGGTCCCCGGACATTCAATTCTCCCATACTTTTTACGAAGAGTTGTTCCTGCTTTCCCGAGATGGCATAGGATCTGTTTGCGAACCATGCGCTGGCTAGATGCGTTGCCATGGCCTTCGTCCCGGCAGCCGCGGGACCCAGCGCTGGGAGGGATCGCGTCCCCGCGATCAGCCGTTCGCGGAGCCCGATGCAGATCCGAGCGAGCGTTTAGCTATGGCGACGATACAGATCTGTTCGCGGCGCGCGAGGTCGCGCGCCCTCCACGTCAGGGGGCTAACGCCTTATTGTTGACGCGTGTGCGCGGCCGCGGGAAGGGCACGCCCCACTACTTAACTAGAGCCGCGAGGAGCGTCTCTAACTCGATGGTCGCAATTTTGGTTATGGTATCATTCAAACCATAAGGCAGAATTAATCGACCGCCGTGGATTAACGCTCCGCAAGTGTATACCACGTTGGGCACGTACCCGCTGGTCTGGTCGACCGCCGGTTTCAGAAGTGGTTCATTGAGGCGACCGATCACCTTCAAAGGGTTCTGCAGATCCAACAGTAGGGCGCTGATGCAATATTTACGCATCGGGCCGACGCCGTGAGTCAGAACCAGCCAGCCCGCGTCAGTTTCGATGGGCGAACCGCAGTTACCTATTTTTACCAATTCCCAGGTTCGGGACGGCCGTACCAGAAGCTGGGGATCGCTCCAGAAATACAGATCATCCGAGAGCAGCAGGTAAAGGTTCTCGTCATCGAAACGTGAAAGCATCACATAACGTCCACCGATGCGCTTCGGGAACAACGCCATGCCTTTGTTCCGAATCGCAGGACCAGTTAGGGTACGGATACGAAAGTGAAGGAAATCGTTTGTTTCAATGAGCTGTGAACGGATGACGCGCCCGTCGTATGCAGTATAGGTTGCGTAATACGTTGCGCGGTGGTCCTCATCAACAAAGCGGACAAAGCGAGCGTCCTCCATGCCATTGCTCTCATTCAGCGACACTGGGAAGATAACGCGTTGGGAAAGGGAGGTTGATGAACTAAAATTGAGTTCGTAGTTCGAATTTACGAGCCAATGCAGGCATTCGATCGCTCTCTTTACGTCTTCATTATGTCGCTGGGTCTCGTGAGCTGCACGCCGCAGCGATTCGTCCAATTCGGTTCGTGTGAATGTAGCACCCAGCCGATTCATCACTGATCTCGACCAATTGTTCTCCAGGCCTTTTTCCTGCAACTTGTGCACAAACATATCCCTGGAGAAAGTGGGGTTAGCCTCAATGTCTGGTGCGGTTACCAGGTCCGTCGCAGAGTCCATCTCGATCGAATGATCTTTTCGCACGACGCCACTGCGAAACTCGATCGAGGAAACATGGCCCTCGCCGATCGCTCGAAGGGTCAGGATGAAGCGCAGATCTTCTGGTCCGAGATCTGTCTGGTCCGGATGCGGAACGATTGATGGATTGAACAACGCCACGGATTCAACCGCGTATTCTCCGGTAAAGAATGCTCCGATTAAAAGCCGTCGACTCGTTGAAAGAAATGCCTCATTCGAAAAATACGCCTCTACTTTCTCGAACTGTCGCAGCCACGATCTTTCCAGATTTGGGTGCCGGTGAGCGAATTCGTCGCGTAAGCAAGCTAGCTGCGACTCGACCTCCGGATCCGAAAAAGAGAGGACGCGTTCGATGATATTGGTGACCTGGTCGGGACTGGCCGGGATGAACGCCCGATTCAGCACTCGATCGATGTTGGGTCGAAGATCGATCGAGGTAGAACTAGTGTATCGAGTCATAAGCAGGAGGCATACCGTCCGGCAGCTGCCGGATCATTTGGCTCTTCAAGTTGTTCCTGACCCTTTGATTTCTCTAGCGAGTACTGCTTCCGCCCGAGTCATCTCGGCCAGCGCTAGGTGGAAAGCGAGACTAGACTCAGCTCCTTGATTTTGATTAACGCGGTCCGAATGCAATGCATCGCGACAACCGCCGGTGCTCGAATCGTAGAGTGACTCTCCCAGATCGTTGCGACCGAGGAACCATTCGAAGCAGCGACGTGCGGCCCGCTGCCAAATCAAGTCGCCGGTAAGCGAATACGCTTCAACACACGCGGCGATCATCGCGTAAGCTTCCAATGGCTGCTGATCAAAGCGCGCGCATTCATTGCCGCGGGTCCAGAAACCGTTACTGCCGATCGGCGCGAAATGATCTCCATTCGCCTTTTGCCGTTCCACTAACCACCGAAGCGATCGCAATCCAATTTCCACGACATCACCTCGGGAAGTCCAATATCCGCTGAGTATCAGCGCCTGTGAAAGTCTCGCATTGTCGTAAGTCGCTACCGGCTCAAACCACACCCAATCTTGCGAAGAATTGGTGCGAAACAACTCAACCAAGCGATTAGTGAGAACTTCACGCAATTGATTTGCGCTTCGATCGCCGGAGAAGGCGCGCAGATATTCCTGAATGGCGAGTAGGGTGAACGCCCATGCTCTCGGTGAGGTAAAATTCTCGACCGTCGGTAGTCCGCGTTGGAACAAGAGTGCGCAGAGATTACGGTGTCCTTCGTTCTTTGAGCGGCCGAGTGCAGTGCCGGTGGCCCAAAGCGCTCGCGCGTGGCTGTCTTCCGAGCCCTTTCGTTCCAGCCACTGTCGCTGGTGACTCATGAAATTGCGAAAACGACCAGTTTCTTGGTCGAAAGCGTGCCATAAGAACGCGAGGTAGACACTGGCCAGGCGTTCGAATTGCTGCTGAGTGGCGAGACTCGTTATCTCCTTCAGCAGCAACGTAAGGATGAAAGCACGCGCGTTATCGTCGGTACAATAGCCTTCCGCGAAGTTCGGAACGTTGAAGATCGCATGCTGAAAAATCCCGGTGTTGTCCGTCATTCGAAACAGGTGATCCAGTTTCAAAGGAGGCAACTCGTACGGGCGATTGTCCAGCGTTCGAGCTGCAAAAGCTTTTCGCGGAGGTACGCTCAAACTTGCCCTCGCACGTTCGAAGCTTTCCATGTGCCGCTCCGCGACAACTGGCCAGATCATCTCCCGGCCCAGTTTCCATGCTTTTTTGCGGGTCGCGGTCATCAGGACCGGGTCGGAAAGAAATCGCTTCACCCCTTCAGTAATTGCCTTGGGGTCGGCAAATGGCACCAGAATACCACGATCCTCAGCGAGTAACTCTTTCGCGTGCCAGTAAGGCGTGGAGATGACTGCTTTGCCGGCGCCGAAAGTGTAAGCAAGCGCGCCGGAGGTAATCTGCGATTCGTTCAGATAAGGTGTGATGTAGATGTCGGCAGCACCGATGAATTCTTTCAATTCCTCTAGGGTAACAAAGCGATTATAAAAGATTACGTGAGACGCCACGTCGCGATCCTCTGCCAGACGTTCAAGCCTGAGCCGATACGACTCGCCCTCGCGCGCCATAACGTTGGGGTGGGTCGCGCCGAGAATGATATACACCACGTTAGGATACGCTTCGAGAATTGCCGGGAGGGCTTCGATCACGTGCTCGATCCCTTTGTTTGGTGATAGCAGGCCGAAGGTTAGTAGGACCGTTTTCCCCTCTACCCCAAACTGATCTTTGTTAAAGTTGGGATCGATGAATGGCATGTCCGGTATGCCATGGGGAATCACGTCGACCTTTTCGGAGGCTATGCCATAGATTTCCTGGAGAAAACTTTTGCCCCGATCGGCCATCACAATGAATCGGTTCGAGAGTTGATCGAGTTGCTTCATCAACGCCTGCTGATCGGGATTTGGTTCGCGCAAGATCGTGTGCAAGGTCGTGATTACCGGCATGTGCACGTCGCGCAAAAGAGCTAAAAGATGGCTGCCGGCCGGCCCGCCATAGATGCCAAACTCGTGTTGGACCGAGATTATCTCGACATTGTTGACATTGAGGAAATCAGCGGCACGGCGATAGGAGTCGAGTTCGTTTTCGTCGATCTCAAATCGGATCCGCGCCGGATAGTCGTAGCCTTCGGGTCGATCATTGACCGCGCCTACGACGCATTGACATTGCGGGAATTCCGTCGCAATGGCATCACAAATGTCAGAGGTGAACGTAGCAATGCCGCAATGGCGTGGAAGGTGATCTCCGAGAAAAGCGATCTGCTTGATATTGGTAGCAATCTGCATCGGTCTGTGAACGATCGGCTTTCACGCGTCTGCCGGATGCAGATGATTCGCCGCTACAATCTTGTGAACATGATCGCATGGATTAGCAGGTCCGTCGAGAAGCCCCCTTTGGATATCGAGAAATTGTTAGCCTCTTCCGATACTAGGCGACATCTCACCGATAGTGGTTTACTTTAGGCTTGGAATTTCGAATCTCCGCCGTTTCTTTCCAAAGCTGCTCGACCGAGCTAACCGTCAACTCGACGTAAATCGAAGTTCGGAGAACTAGCCGCGCCCGACGCTACAACTAGTCGCGTCCGACGCTACAGATGACCGCGACCGACGCTGAAAATAACCGCGACCGACCCTACGGCGACTCGAAAATACTAAAAGGCGCCTTACGCCGAGAAGGACAAAATGAATGAAGCACTAAATAAGAACAACGAGGTTTTTCTAAGCGGCCCTGGAGGAAAGGATAGCGCGCGCAACATCGGTGACTTTTTCTATGATTTAAAACCGGCTCGGGACGCGGGTGTTGGTCTGACAGAGGAAACCATCGACTACATTGTCGACGTAAAAGAGGAACCGGAATGGTTGCGCGAGTTCCGTAAAAATGCTTTCGAAGTCTTCAAGAGCAAACCACTACCCACACATTGGGCAGGCGACGAGCTCAAGGAAATAAATTTCGACCTGATTCGCTACTATCTTGCTTCCGGCGATGCAACCAAACGGACCTGGGATGAAGTTCCGGACAAGATTAAACAGACATTCGAACGCCTGGGTATTCCCGAGAACGAACGGAAGTTCCTTGCGGGAGTCGAAGCCCAATTCGATAGCGAGGCGGTCTACTCGAATATCAAGAAGGCCGTTTCTGACCAGGGCGTTGTTTTTATGGGTAGTACCGAAGCTCTCAAGGAGCGGCCCGATCTGTTCAGAAAATGGTTCGGAAAGGTCATCCCCACCGCTGATAATAAATTCAGCGCCCTTAATAGTGCCGTTTTCAGTGGTGGTAGTTTTATCTATGTTCCACCGGGAGTGAAAGTAAAGCATCCTCTGCAAGCCTATTTCCGGATCAATGCCGAGAACTTTGGCCAGTTCGAGCGCACGTTAATCATAGCGGACGAAGGTTCTGAGGTTATGTACATGGAAGGGTGTACTGCGCCGAATTTCACAACGGCGACGCTTCACTCTGCAGTGGTGGAATTGGTCGCCCTTCCTCGAGCTAAGATCCAGTATGTAACGGTCCAGAACTGGTCAGCGAACGTGTTTAACCTGGTTACAAAACGGGGATTGGCGATGGAGGAAGCTGAAATCAAGTGGATCGATTGTAACATCGGATCACGCTTGACGATGAAGTATCCCAGTGTCGTGCTCAAAGGACGCAAAGCCCGCGGCGAGGTGATCAGTATCGCCCTGGCGGGTGATGGCCAGCACCAGGACACGGGCGCGAAAATGATCCACGCGGCCGATGAGACCACTAGCAACATTGTTTCCAAGAGCATCAGCGTTGGTAAAGGGCGCGCGACCTATCGCGGCCTGGTTCATATCCCGAAACAGCTTAAAGGTTGTAAGAACAATACCGAATGTGATGCGCTCTTAATCAACTCCACCAGCCGGACCGATACTTATCCGGCCATCACAGTCCGCGGTACCAGCAACACGACTCAGCACGAGGCTTCAGTCAGTCAAATTGGCGCCGAGCAGATTTTCTATATGCAGCAGCGTGGCCTAACCAAGGGTCAGTCGATGAGTCTCGCAGTAAACGGATTTGTAAACGACTTAGTCAGACAATTTCCTATGGAATATAGTGTTGAGCTAAAGCGGCTGATCGACCTCGAGATGGAGGGTTCGGTTGGTTAGGGGTTCCCACTGGAACATCGCTTTTTGTGCTCGTCAGCCGTTGTCATACCGCAAACAGACGGAAACGCTTCGGAAAGAGTATGGTGAGAAGGGGATGAAATCGGCCGAGGTTTCCTGGCGGTAGGTCGGTGGGAACTGTTAAGGCATTTATGAACAAAAAAAACGATATGGAAGAAACACCAGACTATCTGAACGGCAGCGTAACGGCTGGCGTCGTGGACAAAAAAATGGAAACAGATAAAATTGATCCTGCCGCGGGAAATGTATTGCAGGGCGAGCAGGCAGGAGTCGAGAGCGTCGGGATCGAGGCTGAACCGAAAGGACAGACGTTTGCGTCGAGGATTGGAAGACACCGCCCATCGTTATCCGCAATCCTAGCGACGTTGGTCGCAGTCAGCTTAGTGAGTCTATTCGTTTTCGCTGGCAGCGTGACATCTTTCTTCTCAGGCGGCAGAAAATCAGCAAGTCGCCGGCGGCGCAGATGATAACTATGAACAATTTCACCCCAGGAGCTAGGAGCTAGGAGCTAGGTGCTAGGAGCTAGAATCTAGGAGCTAGGAGGGCGCATACGCGCGACAAAGATGAGCAGACGTTAAGCGAGGAGAAGGTTCGCATCTCTTAGTTGCGTTGCGGCTCCGTTCGTTGGGCGATGTCACCAGTCTCAGAAGGCTCCGTTTGGGAGACCTGGATTGATCTCCTCTGTGACAACGCTAAAACTCTCCAGCAGATGTTGACCGAATACTACGGTGATAGGAACGTCGCCGGCGTCGCGCCCGCGGGCGATTAGGGTCCGGCCAACGCGGCGGCGGTTATGTCGCGCGTCGAAGGTGTGCCAATGGCCGCCCAGATAGGCTTCGAACCAGGCGCTAAAATCCATCGGACCGGGTACCGCAGGGACGCCAATGTCACCGAGATAGCCTGTGGCGTAGCGCGCCGGAATATTAAGGCAGCGGCATAAGGTAATCGCTAGATGGGTAAAATCGCGACAGACGCCAACCCGCTCGCGGAAAGCGTCGAGACCGGTGCGATTAGCGCGAGCCGCCTGGTAATCGAAGCGGAGGTGGGCGTGGACGAAGTCGCAAATGGCCTGCACACGCGGCCATCCAGTTGGAGTCTGGCCAAACGTTCGCCAGGCGAAATCCAGCAGTTCGGTATCACCATCGCAGTAGCGGCTGGGTAGGAGAAATGATAGCGTCTCCACTGGCGTCTCGCGAACGTCGAGCTGCGGCGCCTCGGGTGCGTAAGCGTCCAGTTCGCCGGGATCGCGAATGATAGCGTCATTCAGAAAACGAATCACTCCCGCACGGGCATTGACGCGGCCGCATTGGTTGCCGAAACCATCGAAATAGTTTTCGACGGGCAAGGCCGGCTCGATCCGGAAATTTTCGGGCGTGACCAGGTCGGCTTTGCGCGAGGGATGCACGTGGAGTACGTAGAGTACCGCGGTGGGAGAAGCGAGACGGAGCGCAATATTGTAGCCGATCCTGATGAGCATATTATGCGGAGCCCTGATTCATGGTGAAGTAGTCAGATGACCAGTGTCGCCCGGCTCGATCAACTTCTCCCATACTCCTTTCGACGGACCTACAGCGGCCTTTGTGTATGACGATGCGAGAATAGCATGAAGCTCATCGAGCTTAACAAAGCGGGGGTTCAGCCGGCAGGAGTTTCGCAACCCTAGCCTGACGCCAAATGTCTTCGATCGCCTCTAACATCAGCTCGGGATCGCGCGATCTCGCGGCGATTTCTTCTCGTTCGGCGGAAAGATGATGGAGAGAATGGTTCCAGGTCTCGGTCCATTCGTCCGGTCCTTCCGAGAGACCCCCTTGCCACTTCAAAAACAGTTTACCAAAGAGCTCTTCGTCTCCGTCGTCCGCAACGGCTCTAATATCGGTGAGTTCGACAACCACCCAGCTGTCGGTTTGTCTAAGCTCTGAATAGAATCGAGCATTAGCCTTCTTTTTCTGTTTCATACAACCTCCAATGTACACCCCTCCCGGCTAAGTCGACGGTTTTAATTTGGGTGTGTTCTTGAGTTTCTCTCGACGTCCCGACGTGGGGTTCAGAATTCCTACCTTGGGGTAATCTCGTGCTTTCGGAGGTATTGGCTAGCAGTCGGCCGAGAACGTTCTTAGTGAGACTTAAAGGCAACAGTAACTCATCGTTAACAGTATAGGAGAAGCCGACGCACTGGGTCGATGCTAGCCATCGAAAGAACCAAAAAGTATGCTTTGGACAATAGCCATTATTTTAATTGTGCTCTGGGCCTTAGGCCTATTCACTCACGTCGCAGGTGGACTGATCCATTTACTCTTAGTCATCGCCCTCATTGTGATTGTGATCAACCTGGTCCGCGGGCGGCGAGTTTTGTGACTGATTGAACTGCGCGAACAGCATGGACTGTTGGAATAATAAGCGGGTTGGGACCGCTCACAATACGCCAACCCCGAGGATTTTTTCGCCGGGTAGGTATGCGTCGATCTGAATGGTATCGCCGGCCCTTACCTGAGGGTCAGAGAACAACTCGAATTCGACGAGCCCATTTAATCCCACCGTGTACTTTTTAGAGGCAATGCTCTTCAGAGACTCGCGAAGTTCAACTTCATAGACCGCCTCCGGCTCAGGATATGAAACCCGCATGCGCCAAAGCTCAATGAGGGTGTCTTTGCTTTGGTCGTCCGACTTATCTCTCGTTCGGTAAGGCAGCGATTTCAGGATACTTAAAACTTTGGCGTTGAGAGTTTTCATCGCTTTTGTTCTCGGGCGATATCTTCGAGCGTGACCATGCCGACCATTCGCCTTTCACGAGTTAATACGGGCAGTTGGGTGAGATTGCTTAAATGCATCAACCTTTCGGCTTCGGCGAGGGTTTGGTCTTCAAAGCAATAGACTGTCTCCTGATTCAGCTCCGCATGCGTGCGTTCGACCTTGGGGTCGTGTCCGAAACCACCGACTTTCCGGTTAAGCTCACTCTCGGACACCGTGCCGATTAACTGGCCATTCTGATCGGTCACAGGAGATGACGTGATCCTTTCAGATCGGAGCTGATCACAAGCTTCCTGGACTGAAGCCTCGGGGCGCAAAGTTTTTGCCACGCGCTGCACCAGATCTTTAAGCGTCTTTGGCGCAGATTCTTCGGCCTGGTTGACGGGAGATGTATTTTTCATAATGGTCAGCTTACTAGCTCGCTCTGACCCAAGAACTTCGACCCATCAGTGCGGTCCGAAGAAACCCGCGAAGTCGCGGGCCGGGCCCGGCTGGCTTCCATCTAAGGTCATGCTCCCGGTTTGTCGTCGCTAGACAATCGGCGAGCTAACATAGGGAGTCTCGTTCGGAGCGATCAGTCTCTGCCATACCTAGCGCGAAGAGTTACAGTTGCTTTCGGGTATGACAAAGGCGAAAACGGCATCGACCGTTGCCTCTGGGACGTTCAGGGTTCCGCAGATTATAACCACGACTTGCGCATCAGCCACATTTTCACGATTTGAGTAAGGATAACGTAGCAGAGCAGGGTAACGAAAAGAATTGGCCAATACAGCGGTGGCAAATGCGTGAAGCCCAGAACAGCGGCGAGGGGCGAGTAGGGGAGCCACATGCCAATGCAAATAATCACGAGCGTCGTGATCGTCAGAGGCCAGCTCGCCCGGCCCTGAAGAAAAGGGATTTTTTTGGTGCGAATCACGTGGATTATCAGGGTTTGCGTGATCAGCGATTCTACGAACCAGCCAGTCTGGAAAACCGGGGCACGGGACGGGTCCCAACAACCGAACAGGTACAGCATCACAAAGTAAGTTGTATAGTCAAAAATCGAGCTGATCGGGCCGATACAGAGGATAAACTTGGTAATCTGACCAATCTCCCAACGGCGTGGTTTCGCGGTCTCCTCTAGCCCAACGTTATCGGTCGGAATAGGAACCTGCGAAAAGTCGTAAAGAAGATTGTTGGTGAGCACTTGCAAGGGCGCCATCGGCACATAGGGCAGGAAGGCACTGGCGCCAAGAACGCTGAACATGTTGCCGAAGTTGGAACTTGCTCCCATACGAATGTATTTGAGGATATTGACGAAAACCTTCCTGCCTTCAATCACGCCCTCCTCGAGTACCATCAGGCTCTTCTCCAGCAGAATCACCGTAGCTAATTCCTTCGCGATATCGACGCCGCTATCCACAGAAATACCCACATCCGCTACCCGCAGTGCGGGTGCGTCATTGATGCCATCGCCCATAAATCCTACTACGTGCTGTTTCTGCTGTAGAACGCGGATGATTCGTTGTTTGTGAGCCGGTGAGACGCGGGCGAAGACGTGGACCCGTTCTGCGCTCACAGCCAGTTCTTCATCTGTCATGGTTTCGACCTGACTTCCCAGGACTAGTTGATCGACCGGGAGACCGACTTCGTGACAGATCTTTCGCGTCACGAGATCATTGTCACCGGTCAGTACCTTAACGGTAACCCCGATTTTTCTAAGGGCTGCTATTGCCATTGGGGCTGTCTCTTTGGGTGGATCGAGGAAAGCGACGTAGCCCTTAAGAATCAATTCGGATTCGTCATCCTTGGAATAGGCAGAGCGCGGCTCGAGATGCTTATAAGCGACAGCTAGAACGCGAAAACCGTCGCTGCTGAGCTCCTGATATTGATTCATTAAATCACCGACGAGGATAGGCTCCATCGGGTGAATCTTGCCCTCCAATTCGTAGAAACTACAGCGCGGGAAAACCGATTCTGGTGCGCCCTTCGTCAGCAAGCGATGATCTTTCTCGGGCGTCTCTACGACTACCGACATCATTCGACGAGAGAAATCGAATGGGATCTCATCGATCTTACGGGATTTTTCAATTGGGAACTTTTCATGGACCTCCCGGTACTTCAGCACGGCGCGGTCGAGCACATTTCTTAGACCTGTCTGAAAATGGGCGATTAGATAGGCGTCGAGTAGAACGTCATCGCTCTCCTTCTGCATCACGTCGCAAAAGCGTTCGAGAATCACGCGGTCAAGGGTGAGCGTACCGGTTTTGTCCGTGCAAAGCACGTCCATGGCGCCCAGATTTTGGATAGAGTTGAGACGCTTAACGATTACCTTTTTCTTCGACATCGCTAGCGCACCATTCGATAAGCACACAGAGACGATCATCGGCAGCATCTCCGGGGTTAGCCCAACAGCGACCGCGATAGAGAAAAAGAAGGCCTCTGCCCAATTATGTTTGGTGAGGCCGTTGATCAGGAAAACCAGTGGCACCATTACCAGGATAAATTGGATCATCAGGACGGTGAACCGATGCAGGCCTCTATCGAAACTAGTTGTTGTCTCAGGCCCCAGAATACTGCTGGCCATTCGTCCGAAGTAGGTCTGCCCTCCTGTCGCAACCACTACCGCCGTCGCGCTACCGCTCTCGACGCTTGTCCCGAGGAAGCAGACATTGGCTAGTTCCAACGGCGAGACGCCTTCCCTTAGCTCTCGAGCATCGAGTTTTTCTACCGGCAACGACTCGCCGGTGAGTGCAGCTTGCGCAACGAAAAGGTCTCTTGCCGCAATCAATCGAATGTCCCCGGGGATCATGTCGCCGGCGCACAGGTTGATGACATCGCCAGGAACCAACTCTTTGAGGGGAATCTCTTCTTCCTGGCCGTCGCGGACGACTGCCGCGGTCACACTGATCATCGCTTTTAGTTTTGCGGCGGCGGCATCCGCTCGTGACTCCTGCACAAAACGCAACGCCACGCCAAGCATCAACATCAGTGTCATCACAGTGCCGCCGCTGAAATCACCTGTAGCGAAGGACACACTTGCCAGGACGGCGAGCAGAATTACCAAGAGGTTGCGCGTCGCTTTGAAAAGCCGCCATAACCAACCCCGCTGCTTCTCCATAGCGACAGCGTTGGGCCCATGTTTAATCAGACGTTCTTCCGCTTCGGTCTGAGTCAGGCCGCCTGGCGAAGTCTTCAACTTGGTGAAGACGTCGCCCTTTTCCCAATACGCTGATTCCGTCAGAATTGGCGAAACGCCAATAGAGGCAGCCATTGGTTTCGTCCTGGGCTGATGATCAGGCGGAATCTGGAGATTTGAAATCATTCCCGGTCGCTGTGAGCTCTTCGTCGCTAGTTGGTTTGACGACTCCTTTCGAAGAGTCCGCCTGTAATGTGAGAACCTCAGCCTCGCCTCATCTCATCCGGGCCTCCCATATTTTTTTGAACGCCTAACGGGAGCGTTTTGTATATGGCGCAGACCCTGGCGACGCGGCGAAAATGGCGAGTGGGCGTGTGGGGGCGACAGGGCGAAGGAAAGCCCTCCACCGGTAGGGCGAAAAACTCGGCGCGCCGACGATTCGAATGCCCGCCTCACTGTTCGTGCGGGTTGGCAAAAGTTTCGGAAGATTGCCGTTCCCCCTGAAGAAAACAACGGATCATAAATAACTTCGATAGTAGACGACGTTGGATTGAAAATGTGCTACCTTGGTTTTGTCAAAGTCTCGATTCTACGCGGTTCTCTCAAAAGCTGCTCAAGGTAGCCTAGCGTTAAATCCACGCCGATCGAAGTACCGGGAACCGGAACAGCGCAAATCCGCGAAGGTGTTCGAATTAGCAGAAAGCATTGAAACGGCGTTCTTACGCCTGGAAGGCCCACATATATATGGAAATCAAAGTAAAACCTCTCGGCGATCGCGTGCTGATTCAGCCGCTCGAAGAGAAGGAACTCAATAAGGGAGGCATCATCATTCCTGACACGGCGAAAGAGAAGCCTCAGGAAGGCGCGGTCGTCGCTGTCGGCACCGGCAAGCTCGACGACAACGGTAAACGGATCGAATTCAACGTCAAAGTCGGCGATAAAGTCCTAATTTCTAAGTACGGCGGTACCGAAATTAAGATCGACGGTGAGAACTACCTCATCATGCGCGAGGACGATGTCCTAGGAATCATTGGATAACCCCGAATTTTTAAAACGTAAATTAGTTAACTTTTATGGCAGCTAAACAACTACAATTTGATGAAGGAGCCCGTCATGCGTTGCTCCGCGGCGTGGAAAAGCTCGCGAGAGCGGTTAAAGCCACGCTCGGACCCGCTGGACGCAACGTCATCCTTGACAAGAAATACGGTAGCCCAACCATCACGAAAGACGGCGTCACCGTAGCGAAGGAAATCGAGCTCCAGGACCCGTACGAAAATATGGGAGCCCAGCTGGTCCGCGAGGTCGCTTCCAAGACGTCGGACGTGGCCGGTGATGGCACAACGACTGCGACCGTTCTGGCCGAGTCAATCTTCCGCGAAGGGCTCAAAAACGTAACCGCCGGCGCGAATCCGACCTCGCTTCAGCGCGGTATCCTGAAAGCGGTAGATGTGATCGTCGAGGAACTAAAGAAGATCTCCAAGAAAGTGTCGGATCGGAAGGAGATCGCTCAGGTCGCAACCGTATCGGCCAACTGGGATACGACGATCGGCGAAATCATCGCCGACGCCATGGACAAAGTTGGCAAAGACGGCACCATCACTGTCGAAGAGGCAAAAGGGATCGAAACCACACTTGAAGTGGTGGAGGGTATGCAGTTCGATCGGGGTTATCTGTCTCCTTACTTCGTGACCAACGCCGAAAACATGGAAACCGTCCTGGAGAACGCTTACATCCTGATCCATGAGAAGAAGATCACCAGTTTAAAAGATCTTCTTCCGCTTCTCGAGAAGGTCTCGAAGGCTAGCCGCCCATTACTCATTATCGCTGAGGACGTCGAAGGCGAAGCTCTCGCGACGCTCGTGGTAAACAAGTTGCGGGGCACCCTCCAGGTGGCCGCTGTGAAAGCGCCCGGCTTCGGCGACCGGCGCAAAGCGACGCTCGAGGACATCGCGGTGCTCACCGGTGGTCGTTGTTTTACCGAGGACCTTGGAATCAAGCTTGAAAACGTTTCACTGGAAGATCTCGGCCGCGCGAAGCGGGTGACGATCGACAAGGAAAATACGACGATCGTTGAGGGCGAGGGACCTGGCAAAGATATTCAGGGTCGGGTTAGCCAGATCCGGCGGCAGATCGAGGAAACCACTTCGGACTACGATCGCGAGAAATTGCAGGAGCGTTTGGCCAAGCTCGCCGGTGGTGTTGCCGTTGTCAGTGTCGGCGCGGCCACGGAGACCGAAATGAAGGAGAAGAAGGCCCGCGTGGAAGATGCCTTGCATGCGACTCGCGCAGCCGTCGAAGAGGGTGTCCTTCCCGGTGGCGGTGTAGCTTACCTTCGGACTCAAAAGGCGCTCGATAACCTAAAATTGGAAGGTGATGAGGCCGTTGGCGTTCAGATCGTTCGCCGCGCACTTGAGTATCCGACGCGCCAGCTGGCTGACAACGCTGGCCAGGAAGGCGCTTTGATCGTCCAGGAAGTCAAGAAGCGCAGCGGCAATGAAGGGTACAACGTGGCGACCGGCGAATACCAAGACTTGGTGAAGGCCGGTGTCGTCGATCCGACCAAGGTGGTCCGCACGGCGCTTCAGAACGCCGCCTCGATCGCCAGTCTCATGCTCAGCACAGAAGTATTGCTGACAGAGTCGCCTGAGAAACAAAAATCGGGTGCGGCTGGTCCGGGCGGCATGGGCGAGATGGATTACTAAGCTGCACCATTGCAAGCTCTGTCCCGGTTTTCCGACGGGAATGTGTACGCTTTTAGACGCTTAACGCTTCTAAAAGCGTATTGTCGTTTCGTTTTCTCCTTTAGGTAAGATCTTTATCCCTGGCTGTGCCTTAGAGCTACCGGCGCCGTTGACCGAATCGATCATACCGTCCCGCTGGGACGGGGCGCATCTTTATACCCATCCCAGGCAGTAAACTGCCTTGGGCTACCATCATTTAGTCCCCGCCCGCAACGCTTCGCGTAGCGATGCGGGCCGGGCCTACGGGACAAACAGCTTCGCCGCTGATTCGCAACCCAGCAAACACGGGGTTTTTCAACAGCCCGCTCTAGGGTTACGGTACGTGCTCGGCCCTGGGAACGGCGGATCGCGGGGACGCGATCCCTCCCGGCGCTGGGCGTAACCCAGATGCCGCGCGAAAAAGTAAAAACAAAACTTGTGCGCTCGGAAAACACAGCGCGACAATACAGCGATAGAAAGGAAATAGATTTAATGTTCGGGCCAAGAACACTCTTTGACAAAGTTTGGGAACAGCACATGATCGCCGAGCCTGAAGGCGAGCCCACCCTCATTTACATCGATTTGCACCTGGTGCACGAAGTCACCAGCCCACAGGCCTTTGACGGCCTGCGCATGACGGGGCGCAAGCTGCGCCGTCCTGATCGCCACCTTGCAACGGTGGATCACAATGTGCCTACGACCAGCGCGCAAGATCGGCTCTTCATTGCAGACCAGATTTCGGCCGCCCAGGTCAACGCCCTTCGGAAGAACTGCGCTGAGTTCGGCGTGGAGTTTTTCGATGTGCAGGATAGATCCCAAGGGATTGTCCACATGATCGGGCCCGAGTTGGGAGCGACCAAACCCGGTATGACCATTGTCTGCGGCGACTCCCACACTTCCACCCATGGAGCCTTCGGTGCTCTTGCATTCGGCATCGGCACCAGCGAGGTCGAGCACGTCATGGCCACCCAGACTCTTTCGCAGGATAAGCCAAAGACTTTCCGTATCACGGTCAATGGTGACCTTCCGTTCGGTGTCGCCGCTAAGGACATCATCCTGGAGATCATCGGTCAGATTGGCACCGACGGAGCTGCAGGCTATGTCGTTGAGTATGCAGGCTCAACTATCCGCGCCCTCTCCATGGAAGGTCGCATGACCATCTGCAACATGAGTATCGAGGCCGGTGCACGCGCCGGTATGATTGCTCCGGACGAGACCACGTTCACCTACCTCCGGGGTCGTCGTTTCTCGCCCAAGGATGGAGCGTGGGAGGAGGCACTCGCCTACTGGCGCACGCTCCCTTCCGATCCGGGCGCTACCTACGACCGCGAACTGAATATCGACGCAACCGTGCTGGCACCACGTGTCACTTGGGGCACTTCCCCCGGCATGGTCACATCCATTGAGGCGAGGGTTCCGTCCATCGAAGACGCAAGGAACGAAGCTGAGCGCAGGTCCTTTGAACGCGCCCTTGAGTACATGGACCTCAAGCCCGGTATGGCGATGGAGGAAATCAAGGTCGACGCCGTCTTCCTGGGCTCCTGTACCAACGCCCGAATCGAAGATCTCCGCGCCGCCGCCGCCGTCGTCCGCGGCAACCACATCGCCACCACGGTGCGCGCCATGGTGGTTCCTGGTTCCCAGGCGGTTAAACGCCAAGCAGAAGAGGAAGGTCTCGACGCCGTCTTCAAAGCTGCCGGCTTCGAATGGCGAGAGCCCGGATGCAGTATGTGCCTTGGCATGAACCCGGACATCCTTGCACCCGGCGAGCGTTGCGCGAGCACATCCAATCGCAACTTCGAGGGCCGCCAAGGGCGCGGCGGCAGAACCCATCTCGTCTCTCCGGAAATGGCCGCAGCCGCAGCGCTCACCGGTCACCTCACTGACATTCGCAAGTGGAAGCGGAGCCATCGCAACCGGAACTTGCGCAAGGAGGACCACGCTAATGCAGCCTATCAACATCATCCGCTCCAAAGCCGTCCCGCTGCCGCTGCCCAATATCGATACGGACCAGATAATCCCGAAGCAGTTTCTCAAGCGCATCGAGCGCACCGGCTATGGCGACTTTCTCTTCTTCGACTGGCGCCGCATTCAGGAAGGGCCCCACACAGGCGAGCCCAATCCTGACTTCGTTCTCAACCGGCCGGAGTACCAGGGCGCCGAGATCCTCATCGCAGAGAAGAACTTCGCCTGCGGGTCCTCTCGCGAGCACGCGGCCTGGGCTCTGCGTCAGTATGGTTTCCTCGTGGTCATCGCACCAACTTTTGCCGATATCTTCTCCTCCAATGCCGGTAAGAATGGCATTGTCCTCGTCCGCCTCTCGGAAGAACAGGTGCAGACACTGATTTCCCGCTCAACCGCTAAACCAGAGCGTCAGCTGACTGTTAGTCTCGAGGATCAGATCGTCACCGACACCGATGGGTTTAGCGCCCACTTCGACATTGATCCCTTCCGCAAATATTGTCTGCTGAACGGCCTCGACGACATCGGTCTTACCTTACGGCACGAGCACGAACTCGACACCTTTGAATCGAAGCACGATAAAGACTTTTGGTTCCTACCGAAAACAGGAAACGGATAGGCGCTTACTGAATCGTCCAGAGCGGAAACGGTTGCCCTGCTTTTAGGTGAGGATCTTCGTCGTAAACAAGATCAATCACACCGTTGTGCGTGAAACCCGTGAACGGTTTGTTTTCTCCGAACTTTAAGGTGTAGAATGAGCCTCGATACCTCGGAAACCCGATTCGAACGATTACACGATACCGGCCGCCTAGGTTATCGACAGCGACGACTTTTGCACCAATGGCGGTCATTTTTGATACTTCTAGGTCGTAGCCTCAGTCGAGTGAGGGATCCGGCATAGGAGTCACGGTGAGTCTCACCCGGTGCAATCGCTAGCACGCATACTCTTTTTGACGCGTTACCGTTGTCTTTGCGTATGACAAAAGCTGTCAGGAACAAAAAACTAGATCCCCCTGGTAACGCTTCGCTTGATGAGCTTCTGGGCTCAGTCAGTTAGTCGTCCAAAGCGGCAGGAGAGAGAGTCGGGGACACTCGCCTCTGACGCCGGCGAAGTCGAGCCCGATTCGATAGTTGGCGACGGTTGGCTGAAAACGTGCTAGATTCGGTCAGTTCTAGAATCTCGATTCTACGCGGTTCTCTTAAAAGCTGCACACGTGGCCAAGCGTTAAATCCACGCCGATCGAAATCCTCGGGAACCGAAAGAGAGGAAACTATATGATAGCAAGGCAGAGAGGAGAGGGTGCGCATCTGTTAGATGCGTTATGGCTCCGTACGTTAGGTGACCTTCCCAATCTCAGAAGGCTCGGCTTTCAGTGCCGGAGCATCGGCCAGAAGATTGCGGAACACGAGATTTCGGAAATGATTCAGTATTTAGAAGAGAGCAAGACAAAAAGAAAAAATGACAGGAGCTGGGAAGCCAGTGTCCTGTCCGGTAAATAACATAGCTTTAGTCGGGCCACTGCCGGATCAGTTGGTACCGCGGCTGTCGGACCCAGCGCTCGCGCGGGGATCCCGACGTCGCCAGGCTTTGAGGGTGGTTAGCGCTCGAACAAGGCTATCGTATGTTTTTTCGCTTCGATTTCAGCGACATAGTGAGAAGGACCCCAAGCGCGAATCCAGCTGCGGCGGAGATGAAAATCAAAACGGCGTGGGGCATTGCGACGGTTGTATTCAGTAGATGCGTTTCTACCGGCTCCGTGTTTTGGATGACGAGGATTGCTACCAAAATGGCCAAGACTGATGCAGCGATGATCTTTAGGTTGCGCATGGGGTTATGATCGATGACTTGAAGCGACCGCGCCAAACGGAAAAATTGTAACCTTGGAGTTCCATAGCAACCCTTACTCCGAATTACGTCACCGGCATAGCCATAGCGATGGGTGCCGGTCTCTGCTTCGGTACGATCGCACAAGCAGATGATCTTCAATCTACTGCTCGGCTGGCCCGCCCGAGAGTGTTCTTCGTCAGACTCAAAGGCAACAGTAACTCATCGATAACAGTATAGGAGAAGTTGACGCAGCGGGTCGACCCTAGCTGTGTGCTTTGGACAATAGCCATTATTTTAATTGTGCTCTGGGCCTTAGGCCTATTCACTCACGTTGCAGGCGGACTGATTCACGTACTCTTAGTCATCGCCATCATTGTGATCGTGGTCAACCTGGTCCGCGGGCGTCGAATACTGTGACTGATTGAACTGCGCGCTTCTACATCTTCCAAGCTTGGAGGCGGCAGTGAACCTGATCCTCGGAGATCCGGTAGTCGATGCCAAACAACTTAGTGTCTGAAAAGCCGATCGAACTGGGGAGGTTAATCCAGGTAGCATACCTGGTTGTCATTCTCTCGGCCTTGGCTTGGGCCAAGGAGCTATTGCTGCCCCTAATTCTAGCAATTCTGATCAGCTTTTTGTTAGCGCCCGTTGTGTCTCGCCTGGAACGTTGGAGGTTTCCTCGCGCAGTGGCCGTTCTTAGCGTCGTCGCCATTGGCTTCGCCCTGATCGGAGGCCTCTGCTCGACGCTTTCATTAGAGGGTCTGGATCTGGTTAACTCTCTGCCCAAGTACCGAGATAATATTCATGCCAGATGGGCGGCCATTCAGCGGGGGCCGCCTGGCCCACTCAATCTGGCACTTAGCAATGTTAACGCGCTGATTACCGATCTAGGTAAAGTGACGGCATCCAAAGGCGTTCAACAGCCGGAGGTAACCAAGGTTCAGATTGTTAGCGGTGCCGACAATGTCCTTGCAATTGTGAAGAATAGCTTGACGCCGGTGGCGGGTCCGATCGGAGAATTCGCTTTGATCGTCGTGCTCGTGGTTTTTATGCTTTTAGAGCGAAACCGACTCCGCCTTCGGTTTCTTCGTTTGATTGGACACTCGCGGGTGGCGACGACCAACCTGGCTGTGGATGAGGTCGGATCCAAACTAAGCCGTTTTCTATTGGGTCAGTTGCTGGTGAACACTGGATATGCCTTGCTGCTTGGGCTTGGGCTTTTTCTGATCGGTATACCGAACGCGCTGCTCTGGGCAGTTCTGACGCTGATATTGCGGTTTTTGCCTTACGTCGGTCTCTGGATATCTGCGTTTTTTCCTTTGCTATTATCTATTGCCATTTCCACAGGCTGGAAGGAGCCGATACTGACTCTGGCTCTCTATGGGTCTCTGGAAGTACTGACTAACAATTTTGTAGAACCTTTTGTCTTAGGCCATAGCACCGGAATGTCACCACTGGCCATAATCGTATCCGCCTTATTCTGGACGTGGCTTTGGGGGCCGATCGGTTTGTTGCTCGCCACACCCCTCACCGCTTGCCTGGTAGTGTTAGGTCGCTATTTTCCGGCATTCAATGTCTGCAGTGTCTTGTTAGCGGCAGAGCCACCCTCCTCATCGGAAACACAATTCATTCTTCTCCTTACGGAAAACCGCCTTTCAGAGGCCAAAGCACTCCTGCAGGCATTGGGAGGGATGCAACTTTCAGTAGGAATCGCCGAAGGACTCATTTTGCCGACGCTCCGGGCGATTGAAAACGATCTCTATCCGAGAACTAATGAAACAAAATCTCGGATTTATGCGCAGCTGCGCGAACTGATTGAGGAAATGAGTGTCGAGGGCTCAACGGAATTGGAGCCGGCGCCGGAGCCATCAACGCCTAAGCAGTCCGGAACGGCGATTGTGCCGTTCATGGGCGAAGGTGACGAAATTGTGGGGAGAGTTATCGCGCGCTTGCTGGCTGCTAAAGGGATCGACTCGGATTTGTTATCCTGGCGAACTCTTCGGGCGGAGAAGGTGGAACGTCTGAAGGAATTAAGACCCCTTTGGATTTTGCTCTCCGCGATTGAGTCAAGATCGGTACTTACTGTTGGTAGAATGGCGAGTTCCATTAAGCGTGAGCTACCCGATGCTCTGATTCTTGTCGGCCTTTGGAGCCTGCCAACTGAAGGCGCCGCGCGATGGGTAAAAAGAATCAAGAGGTCTTCCGGAAGCACTCTTTACACGAATATCGATCAGACAGTTGAAGGGATTGCTTCCCGCGTTCCTCAAGTGAGTGATAAGCTCCCGATCGGCCCGGAAAACACGACACAAGAGTGATCGAATTTCACTCGGCTAAGAGATTTTGGATTGGATCATCGCTTTTTGTTCTCGGGCGATATCTTCGAGCGTGACAATACCGACCATTCGCTTTTCACGAGTTCGATTGCTTTCCGTTATTAACAAGGTATGATCCGTATGAGGATCTTTCTGTTGCTCGGGTGATTCAGGGAATTCTGGACGAAGCGATGGCCTAAGCTCGGGCGGACAGGCCTGAGCACTAATGAAACTTCGCCACCTGGAATACTTTGTCGCTGCTGCTGAAGAGCTGAATTTTACCCACGCGGCCGGTCGACTACACGTGTCGCAACCTCCCTTCAGCAAACAAATCCAGGATCTCGAGGGCGAGCTCGGAGTCAACCTGTTCCAGCGAGAACGCAAGGGGGTGGCGCTCACCGCGGCTGGAAAAGCATTTTTGATTGACGCGCGCGGGATCTTGGAATCCTGCGATCTGGCAGTGAAAAAAGCCCAACGCATCAATCGAGGAGAGCTGGGAGAGTTGACGGTCGGTCATATGGCGGCTCTGACCTATGATTTTCTCGGGCAAACCCTTGAGCGTTGGCAGAAGGTTTCGCCCGGAATCGTCGTTGACTGTGTAGAGATGGACCCGGAAACCCAAGAACGTGCGCTGCTAGACGGGCGCATCGCGGTGGGCATCTTAGTCCTACTCAGCGATCGGCCGATCCTAGAATTGTTGAGAGTTCAGCAGCTGGTCCAGCATCCAGTCACGGTCGCATTGCCAAAATCCCACCCGCAAGCGGTCCTGCCGGACATCCCTTTGCCGGTCCTCAAAGAGGAACCTTTCATTGGGTTAAATAGAATGTACCCCGCGTACGGCAGTTGGCTGCAGACCGTCTGCCAACAAGGAGGGTTCAAACCACGCATTGTGAGGGAAGCAGACGGGGCGGCCAGTGCGCTCGCTATGGTTGCGGCTGGCTTTGGTGTCGCCTTGGTCAGCGAGCCAATCAAAAAGTTTCCGGCTAGACAGGTTGTTTTTAAAGATCTGGTGGCGCCAAAACCTGTAAAAATACCGCTCGGGGCTGTGTGGAAGAAAAACGGGCTCTATTCAGAAGTCGTCTCTAAGTTCGTGGCCACTTTGAGCCAAGTCTGCGCCGCGATTGCCTGAGTGGAACAGGTTCAGGGCGGGTATGGCTGATTCACCTCCGTCTGCGCGGGTTAGATCTTTCCGATTCTGGTTTCGGTCGGGTGCTCGACTTTTGCCATACGCTAAAGCCACAGCAACGCTTCGAGAGCGGTATAGGAGATGCGCATGAATGAGGGCGAGGTTCATAATGCCGGGCAACCGATAGCGGCACTCGGATCTATCTCCGAACTGATTCTCAGCCAAAGGCACATCTATGTTACGAAGCGTTAAACAGCTCTACGGGAAAGCACTCGGCACGGCTGAAGGTGAAATCGGCCATGTGAAGGACTTCTATTTTAATGATCAACACTGGGTGGTTCGGTATGTCATCGCGAACACGGGTTCCTGCCTATCAGGGCGAACAGTGCTGATCTCTCCCCATGCCTTCGGTGACTTTCATCAGGACGGCGATTGCCTGCTCGTTAATCTGACTCGAGAACAGATTAAAAACAGCCCGGCCATTGATTCGCACAAGCCAGTCTCGCGACAATATGAAGAGGAGTATTACCGTTATTATGGATGGCCGTTCTACTGGGAGGGATGCGGCATGTGGGGCGCGGGCGGGGCTCCATCGAGCTATCTAATGCCGCGTGAGGAAGAAATCGGCGGTAACGACCACGATCGCGACGATCCTCATCTGCGAAGCACACAAGCTCTTAGCGGCTACCACATCGAAACCAGCGAAGGAGCGATTGGTCGCGTCACTGATTTTATGATGGATGAGAAGAGCTGGGAGATTCGGCACCTGGTCGTCGAGACCGGCCATTGGTTTTCCGGCAAAGAGATCGCAATCTCACCGAAACAGATTGACCGCATCAGCTTCGAAGAATCCAAGGTGTTTGTGAAGGTAACCAAGGAAGCCATCCTGGAATCACCGGAGTACCACGTACCCCGGCTGGCCGCCGCGTATCACGATACGCGAAATTTCGATTAAGCAATTCTAACAGACTAAGCATCGGACCGGGCGATCAGATTCTCCTATACTGTTGTCGACGCGTTACCGTTTCGTTTAAGTGTGGGAAAGAACTGTTCGTCGGCCGGATTGTCAGCATACCAAAGAGCAATCAGAACACTTCGAAAAGGGTATAAGAGAAGCTCAAGACTCGGAGTAGGTTTTGTTGCGCATTTGGGCGGGGACAAGTGGGACTTAGGCAAGGCTCGCGCAGCGAACTCTTCGCTAACGAGGGGAAAGACTTTGCTCGCGACGGAGGTTTACCTCGCTCGGAGCAGATGAACGCTGGTGCTGCGCAACAAAACAGCTCCGATCGAGGGGCAAACTACGGAGATAATGGAAGTGAACCAAAACAGGCCTCTTACAACGCTAATCTTTATTGTTATTGTGGGCGTCGGCGCAGCATTGGCCTACGCCATGCACATAATCGGCGCCGACTTGGGAGCCGCCGGGATTGGATTCGGCGCTCTTATACTGGCCCTGGTCGCTGCTTCCGCGATTCGGGTTGCTAATCAATGGGATAGGGCCGTGATATTGCGTCTGGGCAAATTCCACTCACTTAAGGGGCCGGGACTGTTCTTTATGATTCCCGTCGTCGATGTGATTCCTTATCGGATCGACACGCGTGTCATCACGACTGGTTTCAAGGCGGAAAAGACTCTGACCAAGGACACGGTGCCAGTGGACGTCGACGCCGTGCTGTTTTGGAAAGTGTTGGACCCAAAGAAGGCGGCGCTGGATGTAGCAGACTATCAAAGCGCGATAAGTTGGGCCTCCCAAACCGCCCTGCGCGATGTGATCGGTAAGACAATGCTTTCGGACATGCTGGAAGGTCGGGACAAAATTAGCGGCGTGTTGCAGAAGATCATTGATGAGCGCACCGAACCATGGGGCATCAATGTGATTTCAGTTGAGGTGAAGGATGTCTTGATCCCCTCAGCCTTGGAGAATGCGATGTCGATGCAGGCCCAAGCGGAAAGAGAGCGTCAGGCCCGAGTGATTCTGGGTGACTCAGAGCGACAGGTGGCGGAGAAGTTTGCCGAAGCTGGCAAGACCTACGAACACAATCCGGTGGCCTTCCATTTGCGGGCCATGAACATGCTTTATGAGGGTTTGAAGCAGAATTCCACGATCGTAATCGTTCCAAGTACCGCCGTAGAAAGCATGCAACTCGGGGGGCTTGCCGGGTTAACCGCGCTGACCATGGGATTAGGCCAGGAACGCGCCAACGGACAGAAGGAAGCCGAACTCAAGAGAGAAACATGATCTAAACGGATATCTGTGAAATTAACTTTCAATACTAACCAAAGACGGATTGCAGAATGAGGAAGGATTGATCCACGAAACCAACTAACCAACGGATTCTGACGATCAATGGCGGCTCTTCCAGCATCAAGTTCGCGATGTTCGAAACCGGTGAATCGCTCCGACGGATTTTGGAGGGTGAGATTGAACGGATTGGACTGCCGGACGCCACCTTGCGGGTGAAAGGCCAGAACCAGGCGGACAACTTTTCGCGGTTAGTAAGTGCGCCGGATCACACGGCGGCAGTGGGTGCTCTGATGGATTGGATCGAGGAACGCGGCGGGAGTGATGGGTTGACCGCGGTGGGGCATCGCGTAGTGCATGGCGGGCCAAAGTATAGCGAGCCGCAGCGAATCAATGCGGAAATGGTTGAAGAACTGCACCGGCTGAGTCCATTCGATCCTGAGCATCTGCCGGAAGAGATCCTGTTGACGGAGGCGTTCCATCGCCGATTTCCTGACTTGCCCCAGGTGGCGTGTTTCGACACGGGTTTTCACCATGACTTGCCGCGCGTGGCGCAACTGTTGCCCATCCCGCGCCGGTACGAGGCGCAAGGCGTACGAAGGTATGGGTTTCACGGGTTGTCTTATGCGTTTCTCATCGGAGAACTTGCTCGTTTGGCCGGAACGGAAGCGGCCCAGGGCAGGGTCATCCTTGCCCACCTCGGCAATGGCGCGAGTCTGGCGGCGGTGCGTGACGGCAAATCGGTGGACACCAGCATGAGTTTCACTCCGACCGCCGGGGTGCCGATGAGCACTCGTTCAGGTGACCTCGATCCCGGGCTGATTTGGTATCTGGCGCGCACTGAAAAAATGAGTGCGAAGCAATTCAATGAAATGGTTAATTTCCAATCCGGGTTGCTCGGTGTCTCGGAGACCAGCGCGGACATGCGTGACTTGCTCGATTGTGAAACGAGGGACGTTCGGGCTGCTGAAGCGATCGCGCTGTTTTGTTACCAGGTCAAGAAATGGATCGGCGCATTCGCGGCGGCGTTGGGCGGACTAGACACGCTGGTTTTCGCCGGCGGCATCGGAGAGAATGCGCCAACGGTCCGCACCCGGATCTGCGACGGACTCGGATTCCTCGGTATCGAACTCGATCAAAAACGCAACGTGGCAAACGCGGGCGTGATTTCCTCGGAAACCAGTAGGATCCCTGTGAGGGTCATTCGGACGAACGAAGAATGGGTGATCGCGAGCATGGTCTGCCGCGTTTTGGGTCTAACAATTGAATAAGAAGCATGATCATGACAACAAGCCAAATGAATGTAACGGATAAGCCGCTAACCCCGGAACGGTTCGAGAAGCGAGATAAGCCGTTGACCCCGGAGCTGCTCGGGAAGATGAACGCCTATTGGCGCGCCGCGAACTATCTCTCGGTTGGCCAGATCTATCTTTACGACAATGCGCTGCTGAAGCGGCCTCTCACACTCGCGGATGTGAAGCACATGTTGCTCGGACACTGGGGAACGACTCCCGGGCAGAACTTCATTTACGTGCATTTGAACCGGGTCATCAAGAAATACGATCTCGACATGATTTACGTGTCGGGCCCTGGCCACGGCGGCCCGGCGGTCGTGGGCAACACTTACCTCGAGGGCACTTACAGCGAAATTTATCCCAATATCAGCCAGGACGAGGCCGGGCTGCGGAAGCTCTTCATCCAGTTTTCGTTTCCTGGGGGAATTCCGAGCCATGCATCGCCGGAGACCCCTGGGTCAATCCATGAGGGAGGCGAACTTGGCTATTCACTCAGCCATTCATTCGGGGCAGTGTTCGACAATCCCAATCTGATTGTTGCCTGCGTCGTCGGCGATGGCGAGGCAGAAACGGGACCGCTGGCGACCGCGTGGCATTCCAACAAGTTTCTCAATCCGGCCAGCGACGGCGCGGTGTTGCCGATCCTGCATCTGAACGGCTACAAGATTTCCAACCCAACCCTCCTCGCGCGTATTACCCGTGAGGAATTGGAGCAGTTGCTCCGCGGCTACGGTTGGACGCCCTACTTCGTAGAGGGCCACGACCCCGAGCTGATGCATGAGGCCATGGCCGCGACGCTCGACACGGCGGTGGAGCAGATTAAAAAAATCCAACAGGACGCTCGCTTCAACGACAACTTCGCGCGTCCTCGCTGGCCGATGATCGTCCTGAATTCACCCAAAGGCTGGACCGGGCCGAAGACCGTTGATGGCCTGCAGGTTGAAGGCACCTTCCGTTCTCACCAGGTGCCGATCTCCGATCCTGCCGCCCATCCCGAACACCTCAAGCTTTTGGAAGACTGGTTGAGGAGCTACCGGCCGGAGGAACTCTTCGATGAGCAGGGGCGACTGAAACCGGAATTGGCCGACCTTGCGCCCAAAGGGGAACGGCGCATGGGCGCGAATCCTCACGCCAATGGTGGTATTCTTCTGCGCGACCTGCGGATGCCGGACTTCCGCGACTATGCGGTCGACGTGTCCACCCCAGGAGTGCGCGGTATCGGTGATACCCACGTGCTCGGGGCTTTTCTGCGAGATGTAGCGAAGCTGAATAGCGATCAACGGAATTTCCGGGTCTTTGGCCCTGACGAAACGCTCTCCAACGGCTTGGAATCCCTCTTTGAAGTGACCAACCGCCAATGGGAAGCCACAACGGTGCGAAACGACGAATTTCTCGCGCCGACGGGGCGGGTGATGGAAATGCTCAGCGAGCACCAATGCGAGGGCTGGCTTGAAGGCTACCTGCTCACTGGGCGGCATGGATTGTTCAACTGTTACGAGGCGTTTATCCACATCGTCGATTCGATGTTCAATCAGCACGCCAAGTGGTTGAAGGTGACGTCGCACTTGCCGTGGCGGCGGAAGATCTCCTCATTGAATTACCTTCTGGCCTCCCATGTCTGGCGCCAGGATCACAACGGTTTCACCCACCAAGATCCCGGTTTTATTGACCACGTCGTGAACAAGAAGGCCGAGGTTGTGCGGGTTTACCTTCCGCCGGATGCCAACTGTTTGCTATCGGTGATGGACCACTGCCTGCGCAGCCGTCATTACGTCAACGTCGTGGTCGCGGGCAAACATCCGGCGCCCCAGTGGCTGACCATGGACGCCGCCGTCAAGCACTGCACTGAAGGCATCGGCATCTGGCAATGGGCCAGCAACGATCAGGCGACTGCACCCGACGTGGTCATGGCCTGCTGTGGCGACGTGCCTACGCTGGAGACACTAGCCGCTGTCTCTATTATGCGCGAGCATCTACCCGACCTGAAAATTCGGGTGGTCAACGTCGTCGACCTCATGAAGCTGCAGCCGCACACCGAGCATCCGCACGGGTTAAGTGACATGGATTTTGACGCACTCTTCACCAAGGACAAGCCGGTCATCTTCGCCTTCCATGCTTACCCGTCACTGATCCACCAGTTGACCTACCGCCGCACTAACCACGACAACATCCACGTCCGCGGCTACAAAGAAGAGGGCACCATCACTACGCCTTTCGATATGACGGTGCTGAACGATCTGGACCGCTTCCATCTGGTGATGGACACCATCGACCGCGTGCCGGAGACCGGCGAAAAGGGCATCTACCTCAGGCAGCAGCTCAAGGACAAGCTAGTCGAGCATAAGCACTACATCGACAAGCACGGCCAAGACTTGCCGGAAATTCGGGACTGGAAGTGGAGCAACCCCAAGTGAGTGTCCGAGAGCTTGTTCACACCGTTGAGAAGTTGCTGGCCTGCGAGCTATGAACCCGAAATCCGAATTTGAGATCCGCAGATTACACAGATTAGAACAATGTTTGGAAAGCGATACCGGCAAAACTTTGCGGTGCTCGAGTCCAGGCTGTCTTCGTGCTGCGTAACTCACTAAATCTGTGTAATCTGCGTAATCTGTGGATTAACCCTTCTTTGGGATCTGGGATGAATCGAATACCTCTCTATCCACTTCGATTCGAACCCATCTATCAGTATCGACTTTGGGGTGGCCGGCGTTTAGCCAATCTGCTCTCCGCTCCACTGCCGGAGGAGGGTTCGATTGGCGAAGCTTGGGTACTTAGTGACCGCGATGACCATCCTAGCCTCGTCGCTGACGGACCGCTCAAAGGAACTACTATCGCGCAATTGTTGGACCAATCGCCGAAGCAGTTAATGGGAAGACTGGCCGGGCGCTTTCCTCGGTTCCCTCTGCTCCTAAAGTTTCTCGACGTGAGTAAAACGCTCTCGGTTCAGGTGCATCCCTCGGACGCAAATATCGATCTTATTCCACCGGGCGAGACCGGGAAGACCGAAGCATGGGTTGTGCTGGAAGCGGAGCGGGAAAGCCGTATCTACGCAGGCCTGAAGCCAGGCAATACGGCAGAAACTCTGCGTGGGGCGATCACCAATGGAACCCTGGAGGACAATCTGGCGAGTTTCACGCCAAAGCCTGGCGACGGTATCTTGGTACGATCGGGTACCGTTCACTCGTTAAGCGACGTCGTGGTTTTTGAAGCTCAAGAGAACAGCGACGTGACGTTTCGTCTCTACGACTGGGACCACGTCGATCCCAAGACCGGGCAGCGTCGGCCTCTGCAAGTTGATCAAGCGCTGGCTTGCATTGATTTTACGCAAGGCGCCGTCGGTCCGGTTGCACCGGTAGTAGAGAAATTCAAGGGGCACAAGCGAGAGCGGCTCGTTCTCTGTGAACATTTCGGCGTGTGGCGAATCGGCGGAGAAGCCCCGTTTACAGTCGGCCAGGCGGAAACGCCGCGTGTGCTCGTCTGCATTGACGGCGAAGGTCGGTTGGAGCACGGCGGCGTCAACTATGGCTTCGATAGAGGAGACGTTTTGCTTTTGCCGGCCGTCGTCGGCGCCTGTTCCTGCCGGCCGCTCGTAGAAGTTAGTTTGCTGGAAATTTCGCTACCGGAGGCTTCATAAGCTTTTGAAAAAGCTCATTGTTTTTGATCTGGACGGCACGCTTGCCGAAAGCAAGTCATCCCTCGATGCCGAGATGGCGAGGCTGCTCAATGCTCTTCTCGGGACTGTGAAGGTGTCCGTTATATCAGGCGGCAACTGGTCGCAATTTGAAAAGCAAGTCCTCGCCAATCTTTCCGATGACGAGCGCTTGAAGAATCTGTCTCTCCTCCCTACGTGCGGAACAAAGTTTTACCAATATGAATCGGGTTGGAAAAAACTTTATTCTGAGGATTTCACCGACCAAGAGAAAAAGAAGATTGTTAGCTCATTGAAGCAGGCAACCGGGTCGCCGGACCTCAAGCCCGAACAAACTTGGGGAGATAGGATTGAAGACCGGGGAAGCCAAATCACGTTCTCTGGATTAGGACAACAGGCTCCCCTCGAAGAAAAGAAGAAGTGGGATCCTGATTTCATTAAGCGCAAGAAAATAAAGGGAGTTCTTGATAAGCTGATCCCTGAATTTTCTGTGCGCCTGGGTGGGGCGACCTCGATTGACGTTACCAAGCCTGGAATCGACAAAGGCTATGGGATACGAAAACTCAGGGACGTACTAGGCGTTGGTATTCCGGAGATGATTTTTGTCGGAGACGCTGTGTTCCCCGGTGGGAACGACTATCCGGCCAAGGAAGCCGGCGCGTTGTCTATAGAGGTCAAAGATCCTCATGAAACGAAGCGGGTGATTGAAGCCATCGTCGCTTGTCTGGAGGCAAGTTGATGATCGGCTTTCAATTACAGCGCTTGGGAATGCTAATGGAGCCGGAGCCCGGCAATCCACAGGAAGTCGAAGGTGTATTGAATCCGGGAGCTGTTCGTGGCCCCGATGGACAGCTTTACCTGTTTCCGCGGCTTGTCGCGCGCGGCAATTATTCGCGTATCGGCATAGCCAGAGTTCAGTTCAATAAAGCTGGCGACCCCTGCGGAGTGGAGCGGCTCGGAATTGCACTTGAGCCCGAGGCCGATTACGAGCGGCGATCTGACGGTAGCGGTGGCTGCGAGGATCCGCGCATCACGTTCGTGGAACCTCTCGAGCGCTACGTGATGGTTTACGCGGCGCTTTCGTCTATCGGTCCCCGAATTGCCCTGGCCATCTCGGAGGATTTATTTCACTGGAAGCGACTGGGGCTCGCGACCTTTGCTACGTACGACGGCATCGATTTCGTCCACGTGGACAATAAGGATGCCAGCCTCTTCCCTGTCGCCATTGCCAATCATGCCGGAAAAATGCAGCTAGCTCTACTCCATCGGCCCCTTTTTCCCGGTACTCGTCCCGAGCAAACCGCCTGCCACGAAGGGCCCCACGAAGTGGATCTCGACCATGAAAGCATCTGGATTTCCTATTGTCCGATGCCTTCCGCGGGCATCGAACCACAGCACCTTGGTCTGTTTAACTCGCATCATCGGCTGGCCGCTCCGATTGCTCCTTGGGCACGCCTGAAAATCGGCGCAGGGACTCCTCCCATTCTGACCCGGCACGGCTGGATGATCATTTACCACGGCGTAACCGAGATCGCGGGTTCGACTAGCGGCGGACATCATCTTTGCTACTCGGCGGGTGTGATGGTGCTCTCAGAAAAACATCCCCGCGAGATTCGCTATCGTTCGGCAGAGCCGGTATTGACGCCAGTGCTTCCGCAAGAATGCAGCGGAACCATTGCCAACGTCGTGTTCCCCACCGGTATCGACCGCCGCGACGATATCGGTTCGCCGGACCGCTTCGACGTTTACTACGGCATGGCCGATAACCGAATCGGTGTGGCGCGTCTCGATGTGCCGAATTGCTTGCCAGCGGGAGGAATCGGCGCCCAGCCGAAAGCCAAGATGTAACGCGCCCGATTTCGAAAAACTCAAAGCCAAAATAGATTATGAAAACAAATACCGACCAACCCGCGGTATCCGTAGAATCGAAGCCAAAGGCTAGCGAGTCGAAGCCGGGATCGAAGCCCGCTGCGAAGGAGGATTTGAAATCCCTGCCCATGCCGGAGGTGGAGAAAAAATTGGGGTCGTCGCCGGACGGTCTCACCCAAGCCGAAGCGCAGAAACGGCTGACCCAATATGGGCCTAACGAGATCAAAGAAAAGAAAACCAATCCGCTCCTGAAATTCCTCTCCTATTTTTGGGGTCCCATCCCGTGGATGATCGAAGTGGCCGTGATTCTGTCGGGCGTCGTCGGGCACTGGCCGGATTTTTTCATCATCCTCCTTTTGCTTGTTGCCAACGCTGTAGTCGGATTCTGGGAAGAACGCGAGGCGGGAAATGCCATTGCCGCCCTGAAGGCTCAACTGGCGATCAATGCGCGGGTGAAACGTGATGGGCAGTCGATTACCCTTCCGGCGCGTGAGTTAGTGCCGGGTGACGTCATCCACGTGCGCTTGGGTGACGTTGTGCCGGCGGATGCGCGTTTGCTCGCGGGCGATCCGATGGAGGTGGATCAGTCCGCGCTGACGGGAGAATCGTTGCCTGCCGAGCGCAAATCGGGCGAGGCAGTGTTTTCCGGTTCGATCATTCGTCAGGGTGAAATCGACGCACTGGTCTATGCCACGGGCGCAAACACCTACTTCGGCAAGACGGCGCAACTGGTGCAAGAGGCGCACACTGTCAGCCATTTTCAAAAGGCCGTGTTGAAGATTGGCAATTACCTGATCATCCTCGCGGTGGCTCTGGTGGCGGTGATTATTGTCGTCGCCATCTTCCGCGGCGATCCGATCCTCAGCACGTTGCAGTTCGCTTTGGTGCTGACCGTGGCGGCGATTCCCGTGGCGATGCCGACGGTGTTATCGGTGACGATGGCAGTCGGCGCGCGCCTACTCGCCAAGAAACAGGCGATTGTGAGCCGGTTGGTGGCGATCGAGGAATTGGCGGGTGTGGACGTCCTTTGCTCGGACAAGACCGGCACCCTGACCCAGAACAAGCTGACGCTGGGCGATCCGTTCGGCGTGAACAATATTCCCGTCGAGCAAGTCATCCTCAATGCCGCGCTGGCGTCGCGCGCGGACAATAACGACACCATTGATCTTGCCGTTTTGGGCGGCCTGAAAAACAAGCAGGCGCTAAAGGGTTATCAGGTGCTCCATTTCCAGCCATTCGATCCGGTGCATAAACGCGCCGAAGCGAGCATCAAAGCCGCGGATGGAAAGACGTTCAAAGTGGCGAAGGGCGCGCCGCAGGTGATTTTGGAATTGTCGGCCAATGCCGCGCAGGTGAAGTCCGCCGTCGACACGGCGGTCAATGAATTCGCAGCGCGCGGCTTTCGTTCGTTGGGCGTGGCGCGCGCTGAGGGAGAAGGTAAATGGCAGTTTCTTGGTGTGTTGCCCCTCTTCGATCCGCCACGGGAAGATGCCAAGGCAACCATCGCGACCGCGCGACAGATGGGCGTAAAGGTCAAAATGGTTACGGGCGATGCACTGGCCATCGCCCAGGAAACCGCCAAGAAATTAGGGATGGGCACAGCCATTCTCGATGCCGGCGGCCTTGGCGACGTTAAGCATCAAGAGAGTAAGGCGGTGGGCGAGTCCATCGAAAAGGCCGACGGTTTCGCCCAGGTGTTCCCTGAACACAAGTTCCACATTGTGGATGTCCTGCAAAAACTCGGCCACATCGTCGGCATGACGGGTGACGGGGTGAATGACGCTCCCGCCCTGAAAAAAGCAGACTGCGGCATCGCCGTTTCAGGCGCGACGGACGCGGCGCGTGCGGCGGCGGCTGTCGTGCTGATGACGCCGGGTCTGTCGGTGATTATTGATGCGATCAAGGAGAGCCGGAGAATTTTCCAGCGGATGAACAGCTACGCGATCTACCGAATCGCGGAAACGCTGAGGGTGCTGTTCTTTATGACCCTCGCAATCCTGGTTTTTAACTTTTATCCATTGACGGCGGTGATGATCGTGATGCTGGCTTTACTCAATGACGGCGCCATCCTATCCATTGCCTATGACAATGTTCATTACAAGGATCAGCCCGAGTCGTGGAACATGCGCATGGTGTTGGGGATATCCACGGTGCTGGGCGTCATCGGTGTCGTCTCCGCCTTCGGCTTGTTTTATCTCGGCGAGCGAGTCTTTCATCTTGACCGCGCGCACATCCAGACGCTGATGTATTTGAAGCTGTCGGTGGCGGGACATCTCACGATCTTTCTTACTCGCACACGCGGTCCATTCTGGTCGATCCGTCCCGCGCGAATTTTATGGGTAGCGGTGCTTGGAACGCAAATCGTTGCGACATTGATCGCCGTCTATGGGCTGTTTATGACTCCCCTCGGTTGGGGTTGGGCACTGTTCGTTTGGGGCTATGCTCTGGTTTGGTTTCTTTTGAATGACCGGGTGAAGCTGCTCGCATATCGGATTTTGGATCCCGCCAAAGCCAAGATTGATCCTGCCGAAACTAAGATTGATCCGCCCAAAGCCAAGACGCCGTCCGATTTGACGCCGCAGATCGCCACGCGAGCCTATGCGCTCTATGAGCGGGCAGGCCACCGTGATGGTCACGCAGTTCAGGACTGGGGTGAAGCGGAGCGGGAGATTCGTAAAGATGAGTCCCGCAAATGAACCGAGGCTAATCGCGCGGCCAGGCCAATGTGAAATATAGCGAACTGTTCCAAGTAAAGCCGGGCAGCGAAGTCCGGCTGAAGAAGATCAATCCTGACTCCACCGAACACACGAAGAAGAAATCGGCGGTCAAACAAGTTGAGAAACTCGACGGGAAACTGCGCGAACTGCAATATCTTCTCTACGCTGAGAACAAGCGCTCCCTGCTAATTTGCCTGCAGGCGCTGGATGCCGCCGGCAAGGACGGAACCATCAACCACGTCCTTGGCTCGATGAACCCGCAGGGCGCGCGCGTCCATGGATTCAAAACGCCCACCGCAGAGGAGGCCCAGCATGACTTCCTCTGGCGCATCGAGCAGCAGGTGCCCAAGAACGGCGAGGTCGTCATCTTCAATCGCTCCCACTATGAGGACGTTCTTGTGGTGCGTGTGCACCAGCTTGTTCCCAAGGAAGTCTGGAAAGGGCGCTACGAGGCGATCAATGATTTCGAAAAGAACCTTTTCGAGAATGGTACGCGCATCCTCAAGTTCTTCTTACACATCAGCCCGGAGGAGCAGCTCCTACGCTTCCGTCAGCGTCTCGATGACCCCGCCCGGCAATGGAAGATCAGTGAAAACGACTATGCGGAGCGGGAATTGTGGGACGATTACATCTCCGCCTACGAAGAGGCCATTCGCAAAACGAGCATGAAGCACGCGCCCTGGTTCATCATCCCAGCAAACAACAAATGGTTCCGTAATCTCGCCGTTGCGAGGATCGTCGCGGAGACACTCGAGTCGCTCGGCATGAACTTCCCCGATCCGACGGTTAATCTTAAGGAAATCGCGCGCAAATACCATCGCACCGAGCTCGAAGAAGAGAAGAAGATTGGAAAGTCAAAATGGAAGCAGCTGACAGGAGAGGGGGGTTGAGGTTAAAACTATATTTTCTGCGTCACGGGGAGACGACTTATAGTGAGACAGGCGCTTACTGCGGGGATCTGGATCCTGAGTTAACTTCTGAAGGGGCTCAGATGGCGAGAGCGTTTGCAGATGCCTATCGTTCAATAGCCTGGACCGCGGTTTATGTCAGTCCGATGAAACGCACGATCGCCACCGCAAAGCCTCTGTGCGACGCTCTGGGCTTGGAGATGCAACTGCGAGACGGGCTCAAAGAAATCCGCTACGGGAAGTGGGAAGATAAGTCAGTCGACTTTGTGAAACAGCACTACTGGGATGATTACGTCCACTGGCTGGCTGAACCGGCTTGGAATCCGCCTACCGGGGGTGAAACCTCTGTCGAGATTTCCAGTCGAGCGTCGCTGGTGGTCACAGAGATACAGGAAAGGTATGCCCATGGCGATGTCTTAGTTGTGTCTCACAAAGCCACGATCCGAATTCTTCTCTGTAGCCTACTAGGCATTGATCTAGGGCGTTATCGCGATCGCATCGAAATGTTAGCTGGTTCGGTTAGCATAGTCAGGTTCGACGTACATGGTCCCTTACTAGAGGTTTTGGGTAATCGCGTATATATGGGCGAAGAGCTATGTGCTCGGCCAGGCGCCTAACCCCCCCGCAAAAACAGTAATGGAGAAGCGGATGAATCAGAGAGAAACCAACCAGGAGGATACCTAATTTTAGGTGTCAAGTCGTGTGGACTCCGTATCCCCTTTTCGCAAAAAGCTTCGCATCTATTTCATCGGCTTGACGGCCGCGCTTGCTGGTCTGCTATTCGGATTAGACGTTGGCGTCATTTCCGGGGCACTGCCTTTTTTGAAGAATGATTTTAAGCTGTCGATTGGAGCAGAAGGAGCTGTGGTTAGCGCCCTGCTGTGGGGAGCAGTGATTGGAACGCTGATGAGCGGAATGCTCTCGAACTACCTTGGGCGCCGTAAAACGATCCTTGATCAGCTGCAGTGGTCTTCGCCGTGGGTTCGATCCTCTGTTCAATTTCAGCTTCAGAGCATCTTGCTAATCGGCGCCCGCTTGTTTCTTGGTTTCGCCGTGGGCGTAGCGTCGTTCGAAGCGCCGCTCTATATCTCCGAAATTTCTCCGAAGAAGGTGCGCGGCTCACTTATTTCGATGTATCAGCTAATGATCACCATCGGAATCCTGCTTGCGTTTCTAAGCAACACTTGGCTCGCGACCTATTTTACGTTTCAAGGAAAGACTGGCGGCCACTGGCGCCTTATGCTCGGTATAATTTCTATTCCGGCCGTGATAATGTTCGTGGGCGTACTCTTCCTGCCCGAAAGCCCGCGGTGGCTGTTCTTAAAAGGTTTCAAAGCTCGCGGCGTGGCTGTGTTAGAGGGAATGCATCTTGATGAGGCCGAGATCGCCGAGCAGGTCAAAGAAATCGAGGACAACTTGAAAGTTAAACAAGAGTGGATTTGAGATGTTCAAGACCAATCCCAACTTCCGCCGCGTCATTGGCCTTGGGATTGGACTTCAGATTATCCAGCAGCTTACCGGCATCAATGTGGTGATGTATTTTGCGCCGACGATTTTCAAGATTGCGGGATTCGCCACCACGAGTGGTGAAATGTGGGGAACGGTGATCATCGGAATAACCAACTTGCTTGCGACATTCATCGCGATTGGGTTTGTCGACAAACTGGGCCGGAAGCCGATCATGTACGCAGGTTTTGTTACCATGGGCGTCGCCATGATTGCTGTGGGAACGCTCTTCAACCTGGGGGTAGAAAAAAATCCCGAGCTTGGTTATTTCGCCATCGTTGCGTTGCTGGTCTTCATTATTGGTTTTGCAATGAGCGCCGGGCCAATCATCTGGGTGATCTGCTCGGAAATTTACCCACTTGAGGGCCGCGACCTCGGAGTGACCTTCAGCACCGCGACAAACTGGATTGCCAACGGCATCGTGGGTATGACGTTCCTCTTGCTCCTCGCCGGGTTCGGTAACGGCAATACATTTCTCCTCTATGGCGCGCTGAATATCCTGTTTATCATTTTCTTCGTGATCTTCGTTCCGGAGACGAAGGGTGTGTCGCTGGAGAAGATCGAAGCGAATCTTCTGTCGGGTCTACCGTTGAGGCAGATCGGGCGATCGGGGGCTGGCGTTGCCGGCTTGACTCAAAGATTATCCCACTAGTCTCGGCATTGATTTTGGCGGCACCAGCATTTAGCGCCGCAAATTCTTTGGGGTGAGATAGCCCAAAGCGCTCTGCGGGCCCGCACTTCGTTTTATTCGGCTTCGTCACGGTTCCCTTAGTTGGCGATCTTTTCGATTGGCGCCAATTTGAACCGGAGGTCATCCTCCTGCCCTCGGTTGATACTCGCGATTCGGGAGGTTGGGGAGTTGCTGACTGAGCGTGGGCCGTCGGCGGACCATGCTGGGGCTCCTGACCTTTTGGTTTCTCTAACGAGGACCGCTTCGGCTCGATTCATCTCGGCCAGCGCGAACTGGAAAGCAAGGGTGGATTCGGCTCCTTGGTTTTGGTTAACCCGATCGGGATGCAAAGCGTCGCGACAGCCACCCGTGCTCGAATCGTAGAGTGGCTGCCCGAGATCGTTGCGACCAAGAAACCACTCGAAGCAGCGGCGCGCCGCCCGGTGCCAAGTCGCATCCCGAGTCAGCGAGTACGCTTCCACGCAGGCGGCAATCATGGCGTGGGCTTCCAACGGTTGCTGATCGAAGCGGGCGCGTTCGTTGCCCCGGGTCCAGAAACCATTGCTGCCGATCGGCGCGAAATGGCCCGCGTTCGGCCTTTTGCTGCTCCACCAGCCAGCGGAGCGATCGCAATCCAATGTCGACGACGTCACCTCGGGAGGTCCAGTATCCACTGAGGATCATCGCCTGGGAAAGTTTCGCGTTATCGTAAGTCGCTACAGGCTCAAACCACACCCAATCATCCGAGGAATTATGTCGAAACAGCTCGACCAAGCGGTTGGTTAGAACTTCGCGCAATTGATTGGCACTTCGATCGCCGGAGAAGGCGCGCAGATATTCCTGAATGGCGAGTAGCGCAAACGCCCAGGCTCTCGGTGAACTGAAATTCTCGACTGTCGGGAGTCCGCGTTGGAACAAAAGTGCGCAAAGATTACGGTGTCCTTCGTTTTTGGAGCGGCCCAGCGCCGTGCCGGCAGCCCAAAGCGCGCGTGCGTGGCTGTCCTCCGAACCCTCGCGTTCCAGCCATTGCCGCTGATGGCTCATGAAATTTCGAAAACGGCAGCTTTCTTGATCAAAAGCGTGCCACAAGAACGCGAGGTAAATGCTCGCCAAGTGTTCGAATTGCTGCTGCGTGACACGACTCGTCGTTTCCTCCAGCAGCAAGGTCAGGATAAAAGCACGCGCGTTGTCGTCCGTGCAGTAGCCTTCTGCAAAGTTCGGCACGTTGAAGATCGCATGCTGAAAAATGCCGGTGTTATCGGTCATCCGAAGCAGGTGATCCAGCTTCAGTGGCGGCAACTGGTAGGGGCGATTGTCCAGGGTTCGAACGGCGAACGCCTTTCGTGGAGGACACGCTCAAACTTGCCCGCGCGCGTTCGAAGCTTTCCATGTGGCGCTGGGCGACCACCGGCCAGATCATCCCACGTCCCAGTTTCCATGCTCTTTTGCGCGTCGCCGTCATCAGGACCGGATCGGAAAGAAATCGATTCACCCCCTCAGCGATCGCCTTGCGGATTCGCGAACGGCACCAGGATGCCGCGCTCGTTCGCCAGCAACTCCTTCGCATGCCAGTAGGGTGTGGAAATGACTGCTTTGCCAGCGCCGAAACGTGTAGGCCAGCGTGCCGGAAGTAATCTGGGATTCGTTGAGATAAGGCGTGATATAGATGTCGGCGGCGCCAATGAATTCTTTCAATTCCTCCAGCGTCACAAATCGATTGTAGAAGATGACGTTGCGGTGCCACAGCAACGATCCTCCGCGAGGCGCTCCAGCTTGAGCCGATAGGATCTCTCCGTCGCGCGCGATAAGATTCGGGTGGGTTGCGCCCAGAATGATATAAACCACATTCGGATGTTGCTGCGAGAATCGCCGGCAGCGCTTCAATGACATACTCGATTCCTTTGTTAGGCGAGAGCAGGCCAAACGTCAGCAGCACGGTTTTTCCCTCCACTCCAAACTGATCTTTGTTAAAATTGGATCGATGAAGGGGATGTCCGGTATGCCATGCGGAATCACGTCAATCTTCTCTGGCGCGATGCCATAGATTTCCTCGAGGAAATCGTTTGCCTCGGTCGGCCATCACAATGAAGCGGTTCGAGAGTTCATCGAGCTGCTTCATCACCGCCCGCTGATCCGGATTCGGCTCGCGCAGCACGGTGTGCAACGTCGTTACCACCGGCATATGGACGTCGCGCAAGAGAGCCAGAAGATGGCTGCCGGCAGGCCCGCCGTAGATGCCGAACTCGTGCTGGACCGAAACGACCTCGACGTTGTTGATGTTCAGGAAGTCGGCCGCGCGGCGATAGGAATCGAGTTCCTTTTCGTCGATTTCAAATCGGATCCGAGCCGGATAGTCATAGCCTTCAGGTCGATCATTGACCGCGCCCACGATGCACTCGGCATTGCGGGAATTCCGCCGCCATCGCTTCGCAGATATCGGAGGTGAAGGTGGCAATGCCGCACTGGCGCGGAAGATGATCCCCGAGGAAGGCTATTTGTGTGATGGGCGGCATCGTTTAGTTAGGCGAACGGAGACGGATCCAGCGCAATTGTCATCGGGACCTCACAAATCCGGACAGTGAATGCCCATGGCCTCGAAGAGAGCGCGTGGGGCGATAGAACCAACCAGAAAAGCAGTGCATTTGTCATACGGCCTTCCCCGCGGTCATTCCTGCCAAAGTCACGCACGCGCGGTCGAGCTAGCGAATTCATCCCATAGGAGAGCACGAGTCCGGCAGTATGAGTTTTGCCCGGATCCGTTGGCTTCTCCAATACGCTTACCGAAGTGTTACTGTCGCTTTTGCGTATGGCGACTCCGGGGAAACGGGGCAGTATCCAAGTCTCCGAGTTCTGAGCTTTCTCTTGCCGTTATCAGATCCGTCGACTTTGCTCTTCGTGGTAAATGCTACACCGGTTCCTAAAACACACCTACTGGGTCCGATTACCTAGCGAGGGTTAGTACGAAGAGATCTTGAATACTGATGCTGGAATCTACGGAGGTGGCGAGCATCGATCAAAGCTCCTCGAAAAGCGAGCGACGAAGCTCGGATGACGTTTTCCAATTCCCGCACTTTGGTTCCGGGGGTGCTGATAACATCCGCGGTTCCATTTAGTGGGTTGGGTTAGACTGTAACGGGCTTTGGGCTAGGGCTCCCGAGACACAGCTCATGGCCTAGAAAATGAAAATCTGGACCGTCGTTGTCGGGGTAAAGCTCCAGCCGGACCAGCACCCCAAGACGCCCGTTATCCACAAAGTAGGCGGTTACGGTTCCGGCTCCGACATCAGCCAAGGGCTGTACGCGCTCGCCGATATCTGGGACGGAGGACACGCCGGACCAACGAGCTTCTTTACGAAGCTTTGCGGGATCAGGCAGAAACCGAAAATATTGCATAGCGATTTTGGCTCCAAGGTTTCGGGGGAGGGTTTGATCCGCTCCCCCGTTGGATGAATTTTTATTGTGCTCCGCGGTTTCGAAGTACCTCGGCCATTTCCCAGAGGGCCTTGTTGAGTTTCATATCCTCATCGATGCCCTTGATTGCCCTGCTCTTGGGCATCCGGCTACCGTCCGGGCGGCGGCGGGAACGGTCACGCTGACCACCGCGAATGATGTTTTCTTGGACGCAGTTCAACGTGGTCCAAAGATCTTTGGCTCCGTCTCCATAACGTCTTGGATTAAGGAGCATGGAGGGACTTACCGGGGCTTTCGTGAGGTCTTCCCAGCGATAAGCCGCCGCGCCAGTGGCGAGAGCTAGCTGTTCGGCATCGGTCAAAATGCGATCTTGAAAGAGCTGCACTTTGTTCATGATGTCAGGGACAGCAGTGAGGACTTTGAAAGAAGCCTCGATAACGGAGTCGGGATTGAACCCGGAATGTTTGATTGAGATCCGCTGGAAGGTGCCATCGGAAACGACCATGCCGTTGGTGCACACCAACCGAAACAGACCGCAATGAAGCTGGTAAGCGCTGCTTTTATCGTGACTGTTCACCAGAACGACCTCGGGCCGGACTTGGTTCTTTTCCCAGGTCTGGAGATGCTCAACCCGAGCAAACCGGACAACGTGTTTCTGGAAGCCGCGCCGTGCTTCAGTTCGAATGCTCTGCTCTTGTGCGCGTACGGGAACCCAACCATTTTCGCGCATCCCGTTGAGAATGGAGGAAGTAGGAAGAAAACTGTACCTTTCCGAAACGCCTTCGATTGGTTGGGAAGCGAAAACACTGGGAGCAAAACGGCGCATTTCATCATCAGAAATTGCTACCGTTCCAGGGACTGTTGATCTGGTGGAGTTATTGTTTAGTGCGGTACTCATGTTAGTCGATTTGGTTAGTTGGTTCTGTGAGCCGCAGCAGAGAGGCGAGGCTTTGGGAGCTGCCGGAGTTTTTTCGACGTTCGGTTTCGGTCGAAAAAGTATGCTGGGCATATTTTTCGAACCGAAAGCGAAGCGCTAGCAGAGCGACCCGCGGAAGAAGGCCTGGAAGGGCAAGAGCCGCGAGGAACGAGACGGGTTGAGGATTTAAATAGAGGGGACCCCCGAGGCTTGGCGAGAGAGTGGGCGCCGGCTGTTTAAGCCGCAGACGGTACTCTTGCGCTGGAGAGGCCTCCGCGGGGGCGGAAGCAGATCTGGCGATGGCCAGACACTTGGTACAGGAGTGGTTTTAGGCGAACCTGGGTGCGCCTAGGAGAAAGAGGAAGGAGAGACCGCTTTGGGGCTCGACGGGGAGAAAGACTTTTCTCCCGAAACAACTGAAACGTGGAGCACCAAGGTCGAGCAGGTTGGTTACGGCTCAATGGAGGACGACAAATCACTCGTCTGCAAAGCCAAGAAGATGGCGACGGAACGAGCATGTAAGCCTCATACACGCTCATCAATGTCCGTGAGGTGAGGTAGTGGAAGGCACCCATTGCGGATCTTCAGCGACAGCGTGGGAGGACTTGGAGCGCGGTAAAGATAGGGCGAAGACAACCGGGAGAACCATCGCGGCCGCAACTAAGAGCCAGGCTTTGGCGTTAACCTTTGGATGCTTAATCCAGTGAACCGGAAAACTGGACTCTGCCAACGCGGCCGTGGTCATGCTCCCCCCATTTAACTTGAGGATATTCCAGGTAACGCTCTGAGCACCCGAAAGATTTAGCGTTCTGTCGTCCAGGAGCTGCCACCGGGCACTTGTGCGAAGCTTCTGCTCAGAATCAGCAGCTGTTTCTTTAGTTTGAATCTCAGCATTGCCATCGGGATCCAGACGCAGAGTTGTCTGGAGTCGGACACCGTTAAGCGTTACGTGCGACGTCCATTTCCCCGGTAGAGTTTTGTGCGGGTCACGTTTGCGGACGACAAAAACGAACGCGGGGATTACGATTGCTATCAGTCCGTAGGTGATGAAATCCCAAGGCGTAAACGGAATCGCGCTTAGCTCTTTGGGGTCGTTGATTGCTTCCAACGTCACGCCGAAGACGAACAGGCTCGTTAGACCGAGGCCTGAAAGCGCCAAGCATCCATGCTTCATTGAGAGTGCATGATATCAGACATCGCTCGTGACGGCGATGGTTTTTCTGGCGTGCTGCTCTGTTACCTGTGTTGAACCCTTAAGATACGGACGAATCTTGCTGATGACGTCATCACCAGCCTCAAAAGCTGCTTTGACTGTCTCGCGGATCTGGATTCTTCGAGATGCAGGCAAATCGAGCGATTTAGCCACCTGCTCCGCCGCCGCCTCAGCGGTAATTTTTTTGCCAGCCACGCCGGCGCGAAGGAGTTCGATAGCTGCCTCGGGCGGAGTAGCGGTTCCGCCCAAGACTGCTACGTGCGCCTTAGGGTACGCTTCGTCCTGACCGTAATGCCGGTAAGGGCCGATCTCTCGCTTTGCAACTTCGATATATGAGCGCAAATCCGTAAGTGTCTTGTCCAGAGCGCGCAGATTTTCCCAACGCTCTTCGTTAACCCGGACTTGCTTTTGGCTCTGCTCCTGCAATTTCCGTGCGAGCCTGATCAACGAGTCGGCAAGCTCGGCGCTTTGTTTAATTAGTCTTTCGATCTCTTGTATTTCCTCGGTCATAAGGTTTGTATTTTGCGATTGTCTTCAGTCAATTGGGCTTTCTATTGCTCTCGCGGTCTACGGATCTCGGCTCCAGTCAGCATCTTCAGGTAGGTGCGCTTGAACTGACCTGGTCGGCCGGCATGAACAAGAACAGCCCGATAAAGCGGCATTTCCCGGAGTCGGAACGGGTGGCACTTATAGTCTTCGGTGTCTTGATAGGAATATGTGACGCCTCGACTTCCAACCGAGCGGCTGCGTTTCTTTACGATTTTCTTTCCAATGAAAGCGGCGCTCTGTTTCGCGCACTCTTCGTCTGCAGCCCGAAAGATCATCCGGTTGCGTAAGTTGAGAACAAGGACATTGGCTTGGTCTTTGTTGGCGTGCGGCGGTAACAGAGAAACATAGCTCTGAGTCAGCACAATTAGGGCGACTTTGGCTTCGCGGATTTTACCTGAGACGGAGTAGTCGCTCATGCCGCCGACAGATGATGTGACCACGTCCTGGAATTCTTCGCCGACCAGGACCAGGAGATTCTTTTTCCAAAAGGCGAGCGGATCGCACGCTTTGAGATCGAGGCGACGCAGGCCATGCTGATAGAAGAGCAACTTCAGGATCGAGAAAACGTATTTGCGCTCGTGTGCGTACTCTTCGCTGATTGAAAGGCAGATCTTCTTGCCTTGGTCGACCTGATCGATGGAGATAGTATCGGGCTCCTCTGAACAGAACACTTCGGCAACAGCCGGCTGCTGATACGGAGCCAGGAAATTGCCGATCGTTCCGAGCTCACCTTCGCTCTGGCCTTCACTTTTGAGATTCAAGTAGAATGTCTCGAAGTGTTGGACCAGCGGTAAGAGTTCCTGCGCCCGCGGATGCTCAGCGACAGTATCCAACGTGTTCTTTAGGTGGTCCTTGTTGGCCAGGAGATTATACGCGGTACGCAGATTGAACGGAAGCTCCAGAGCGCGCATCAGCTCTAGGCAACGGGCGATATGTTCCATGGCGCGCTGATTGAAAAAATCGGAGTTGCCAGCGGCGCTGCCTGCTCGGTGAGCGGCGTGGGTATCCACAATCATTTGCGCGTAAGTGCTGCAGGGGACGCGTGGATTACCGATAAGATTGAACCGTGCCGGGGGATAATCCTGGAGCCGTTCTTCCGGAGACCTGATCCGCAGGACGGCGAGTTCGTCGGGCCGGCCGGCCGCGTTCATCATGATCTGCACAGTGCGCCAGTAGACGCCCTTGGGATCAAGGATGAGCGCTCCCCATTGCGGATAATGTTCAGTGAGTGAGATTAACAGCCTGTTGAGGCCCGAACTCGTCTTGCCGGCGCCGGTGTCGCCGGTGATCAGCCAATGCGTACAAAACTCTTCGATGTCCCATTTCCAGGGTCCGATCTGACAGACGATCTGGTGAGAGTCGTAGATGATGGGAGACTTCCTGCTGTCGCCGTCTCTCACGATGCGTCTCGGACGCCTGGCACGGGAATTGGGCGAAATATCAACAAGCAGGACAGCCCCAGTAATCGCCAGGACGAAAATGCCAGCATCGTAGTAGTAGGGCAGACTTGAATTAGAAGTGTACCAAAGACCGGCCGCTGCGGCGACGGCCAGCGAAATGAGAGCAACTAATCGCATCACTGGAGCACGTTGATAGAGTACTTGCCATCGGTGCACCGAGGATAATAAAGGGACACGCCGTTGGTCCCCTGCAAGCGTAGTACGGTGTCGCCAGACAGGTTGTCTCGTTCGACAGAGACACGGATGCCAGTATCAAGGAATGCCTTCAGGTTCTCGAGGTGCTCTCTGATGTAATCAGGCTGCAAGCGAGCGATGGCGTCCTTGGTTCTGGCTGCGACATGTTCGTAAATAGTCTTCTGGATAGCGTGATGATCATTCCAGACAAAACAGGCTCCGCCGGCAAAACAGAGGATGCCGAGTCCAACAATAACGAGTAGATGACGAGGCCGGGTCTTTATCAGGCGTTGGTTAACATTAAAGGCGCGCAGTGCACTGAGATGTTCCGCGTGTAACGCCTTCAGCTCAGCTGCGAGTTGAGCCTGAGCGTGCTCGACGGCATCACTAACGCGTTTGGGAAGTTGTTCCGTATAGAGACTCAAGAATCCCATCGCTTCGACGATCCGCAGAAGCTCTGGGTTATGATCACCGTATTCTTTCAGTTGCCTCGATAGGCGCAGGAAGTCTTCTTTACGCTCCTGCGGTACCAGTTGTTCAAGCTGGTCGTAAATGTCCATCGTTATGCCACGGCGGCTTCGGTCTGGTCCGATGGCAATAGAATGTGAGACACCGATTCGAAGGCGTCATAGGCTTCCTGTTGATAACGCCGACCTTGAACAATGCGGGTCAGCGAATGAAACCAATCGACCGAGTGGCGCCGGTTGATCACCTTTTCAAGCGTCAGGTGGTTCGCTCTGAGCATATCCTCGAAGTCAGGGTTACGGTTTTGCAGGGCGATAATTGCCGGTGCTGTCCGTGTGACAAATTCCTGTACCTCGGGTGCCGTGCACCAGGCGTCGAAACCTGAGCCGCGCACGAGCTCGTTTAGAACAATCAGATAGCGAACTCGGCTGCCAAGGTGGTACGCCCAGCTCAGCACCGATGCTACTGAGCCTGGATCTTTAGTCACGATGCCGATCGAAGTCACATCGGCGAACTCGCCAACGATTTGCGCTGTTCGATCAAACCAGGAAAACGTCTCCGCGCCCGAGCCTGCTCCCTGGTCAGCAATTACGATCGTACCGGGCGTTTCAAGGAAATGGAAAACCCTGTCCAGAGAGTCAGGGGCGCGGATGTCGATCTTTTGCGCTTCGGGATAAAAGCTCTGGAAACTGGACTTCTCCCGATTCTCACTGTCGAAGTCGAGCAGCACGGGATCGAATCCCTTGGTCCTTATCCAGCCGGTGAGAGCGGCGATAACAGTGGTCTTCCCAACGCCTCCTTTACCGCCTTGAGTGAATAGTATCTGTGATCGTTGTGTCATTAGAACTCCTTTGGTGTGTAGTTGATCCCCTTCTCTGGGGTCCAGGTCGTGAAGATTGGGTCGTGCTTACGCTGTTTGATTGGCATTACAGAAATTGGTTGGTCGTCGGGTTTCGGGTTGTTCAGGCGAGACTTTCGTGGCGGTGTGAGTACGATCTATTTGCGATGGGCCTTCGGTCCCGGTCGATCGGCTGATCTTCGAAGCCCAGTGGCAGCTTTCTCGGCTGGACCGCGCGTTTGAAGAAATCGATACACGTTTGAGGGCGCAATTTTAATTCCATGCGTTGCTTGTTAGATGAGCTGCGATCTCTCTGCCACGTGCGTCTTGCCCTCCGCATCGCGCGGATCTCGTCAAGATGAGGTAGTAAGAGGCTGCGCCAGGGACGAGGCGGCAATTGATCCTCAGTCATAAGCAGTATCACAGAGATACTGATCTCAACCTTGAGATCGCAAGTGAAAACTATTGCCGCTCGTTACCGAGTCGTTGACGTAGATCGTTACCGTTTTTGCGCTGTGACAGACGCAAGAAGCAGCAATGAGGAGCAACAAGTGCGACAACGACGAGCACAAAGTCGTCACGGTGTGTAATCGGTTGTTGACGCTCTAGTGCACAGTAGGTATCTCAAGAGATACGAAAGGGCCTAACGGAGTTAGGGGCATGTGCGACATTTAAAGATCGAGCGAAGCGAGTCCTCATTTTGACTCCCGAAGGGGACTAATGACCGCGAAGCGGTGCACCTCTTCGGGGCGGAGAATCGTAGATAGTTAACTGCGAAAATATACGAAACTGACTAACTCGGGGTAGACAGTTGCGTATCAGATAGAGACACTAAGTGATGGTTGGTAAGGTAGTGCACACATCAGCGGCGGAGTTGGTGCGTTATCACGAGCAACATCTTTCTAACGGGGACTATCATTTGGAGGAGGGGAAGGTCCGGGGTGAATTCATCGGAGGTTTGGCAGACGAGTGGGGACTAAGCGGCGAGGCAATTCTTAAAGGGGATCCAAGGTTTCGAGCGTTCGCCAAATTGGATATCTGCTCGTTGAGCGGGAGGAAGCTGCAACGACCACGAAAGTCCGAACGTCAGGCGATCGAGTTTGCATACTCGGCTCCAAAATCGGTGAGCATCGCGGCCGTTAATGATCCGCGAATCGCAGTAGAGATGTCGGCATCGATTAGAGAAGGAGCTAAAGTGGTTCGAGCGCTTTGCCTGTTGTCGGGACCGACGCGGAGAATTGTACAATTCCGAGGCGACGCGAAGAACCGGCAAAATGCTGGCCGCCGCGTTCGTACACGAAACATCTCGGGCGAAAGATCCCTCGCTGCACATGCATGTGCTGATCGCGAACGTCACCGTCGATCCGGAGCGAAACGAAGCGCTGGCCATGAGCTATGGCGAAATGTTTGAGATGCGTAAGACCCTGGATGCACGTATCCATAACAATTTTGCTCGGAGGCTGAGCAGCTTGGGATACACGGTGGAAGTAGCGGAGCATGGTTTTCGGCTACGAGATATTCCGGCCCCGATCGAAGAGATCTACTCGGTTCGCAACAAAGAAATCGCTACGGCCAAAGAGTTGCTTAGGGAGGGGTACACGGTCCAGCAGTTGGGGGATGCTCTTCGCGATCGGCCGGTGAAGGAAAAGAGCGAGCTGTGGGTTTCTGGAAGGATTCGCGAGTTTTTGGGTGCCCCTAAGCTTCCTTCGGATCGAAGCATTGATGAACATGATCTGAATGAACAGGCCTGGCTGGTAACGCGCCGGCCGAAAGAGATAGCCACGACAGCCGAGCTGAAGGCAACCGTCGAAGCGACATTCCGGGAAAGCGGATTTGAGATGTTTGTCGCGCCCGAAGCTCGCAGTGAGCCGGCGGTGAGCATGGGTTTGGAAAAAGTGATCAACCAGGGCGTTGCGGCAGTGTTCGAGCGGGAATCAATTGTGCGTGTAGATCAATTGGTGGGTGAGATCGTCCGCTTGGCGCCTGGTCAGGCAGCCAATTCGCAAATTGAGGCGGCGCTTAAAGAGAATGGCGAATTTGTGCGAAAGAAGATTGGTGACCATGAGATGATCACGACCCGCGCAATCGTCGCTGAGGAGGAGGCGATCATTAACGGAGTGAAGGCCGGCACAGGAAAGAAAGCCGCGTTGATCGCGCGACGCTGAGTACCGGACGCCGGATGAGCTCGGGGTCACGTACGACGGATTGGCGAGGATCGTAACAAACGCTCGCGCGAGAGGTGAAGAGATGACGAGCGGGCTTGCTGCGCTATGGCTGCAACAGCATGAAGCGGTCAACAAATACGTAATGACCTCGACCGACCGATTCTTGAACATTCGCGGCGGTGCAGGCGTCGGGAAAACCTATTTTATGGAAAGATTAGTCCGGGCCTCGCTTGATGCAGGCCGCCCGGTTGCTCTGGTCGCTCCATACGGTGAACAGAGCCGGGTAACGCTGCGGTCAGAAGCCGAAAGGCTAAGCAGACCAGATGTAGCGGCGGCGTTTCGCGAGGCCAATACGGTTGCGTGGCTCTTGAACAAAACGCGTTTTAGCGCTGAATTCCGGGAATCGCTGCGGGGAGCCGATATTTACGTTGATGAAGCATCACTTTTGGACAACCAGACGATGCTCGAGCTGGTGAGTTTAGCGAACGACATTGATGCGCGAGTTATCTTCCAGGGCGATACGCAACAGCTCCCGGCTGTGGGCCGCGGCCAACCACTAGCGATGTTGGAAAGAGAACTCGGGTTCGGGATGCACGTCGGACGAATCAACGTTACCCGGCGCCAACTAAAGCTGGAAGATAAGCGGGTAGCACAAGAGCTATCGAGTGGAGACGCTGCTCGGTTCAGCTCTGCGATCGAAACTCTGATCGAGCGCGGTGCGGTCCGCCGCGGCGGAATCACCGAGGCCGTAGCATGCCATTCTGGCTAACAGAAACGCGAAAAGGCCTGTAGAAACGATTGTGTTATCGTCTACTCACCGTGTTGCCGAGAAAGTTTCCGAGAAGCTCCATGAGGCTTACAAAGCGGCGAGGCCAGAGCTGAAAATGGCGCAAATTGCGGCATTCAAGGTGAGGCCGTTGCAATCCGCGGAATTGCTTTCCACAGCTAGTTACCGGCCAGGTGAGATGATCGAATACCGTCCGGACGATCAAAAGTGGGCGCGGCTCGCCGAGGTCCAGGAAGTAACCGCCGAAGGAGTGAAAATCAAAGGCCAGCTTAAGGGCGCCCGAGAGCTCGTTCCCTTCAACAACGTGAACGCGGTTTACGAAAAAGCGATTCTCGAACGGGGGCCCGGCGAGGCCTTGCTGCTGACTCAGAAGATCAAAGCCGATGGGAAAGTGTACGAGAACGGTTCACGGCAAATGATCGCTGCCATAGAGCGGGACCAAATGCGTTTCGAGTCTGGCCTGGAATTAAAACTTGATGACGGCCGGGTTCGTCAAGGCGACGCAGTAACGACTTACAAAGCGCAAGGGGCAAGCAAAACGGAAATGATCCGCGTGGAGGATAACCGGTCCTTAGCGGCGATGGCTAACCGCGAGGACTTGCACGTCGCATTTACGCGGCACCGGGCTGGCGCTCGGATGTATGTGCAAGATATCAACGTGTTGCGGCGGGTGGCTAACCGATCGCTCATCAAAGACACCACGGCGCGCGACCTCGAAACGCGAAACATCGAAGCAGTACTAGGGCGACTCGAAGAGGCAGTGAGGCAGGCAGTGATCCACGCCAAGAAGCTCGTAACTGCTCCACTGAGGAGCGCAGAGCGAATCCGCGAGCTGCGGATTAAGAAACGCCGGGAGAAAGCGCGGTCTCAACGACGACAGGAGAACCGCGGCGCCGAGATGGCAACTGTATGAAAGAAGGTCTCGAAGTAGATGCCAGGCCTCTGCTTTTGACAATCGGTGCGTCGCGGTTAAAGAGTGTTCTTATGAACACTTATCCTTCTTTGCATCCAAAGCCGGATTTCGATGCTTTCTATTGCGCGTATATCAAAGACGATGCGGCAAAAGAACCAATCACGACTGGTGAATCGATACCGGCAATTATCGCCAAGGCGGCCGAAAAGACTGGTCGGCCACGGGGCGACTTCGAAGTCGAAGAGATCAGCCGCGAGCGACACGAGAAGCTCAAGCAGTTCCTTTTTTAGGGGGCAAATAGAGTCCGCTGAGCAATTCCACTTCGACCTGGCAGCCGGTATATGCTGCCAGGTTGCTTTGCAGATGGTCGATTTGTGACGCGGTGTCGTTGTAGGGGCGCTGAATCGTGCCATGATCGGTAAATACAGCAAGCTAGCTATATGATCAGTAATGGACTTGGATTATTGCGCGAAACGACTAGCAATAAATGCTTCCTCGCCCTACTGAGAGCGACGTAAAGGAGACACCGCGCATCCGGCTTGTCCGGGAAGGTTGCAGCATCAACAGGCATATCAAAAACGATGAAAAAAGCAGCCGCTTTGCAACAGTTCTTTGCCAGAAACCCCCGCACCAAATTTCCTCAATCAACAGGAGAAAGCATCTTATCCGCTTTAGAAATAGTGGTTAAGACAGCAGACATAACCGAAGAGGACTATGGCGGGGTATCGTACATAAAAGGAAACATTGGAGCTAAGCACCAAACCAAAGCTTCGCTATTGCAGCGGATCTCTGAGTTAAAAAACCAAGTAAAACGAGAAAGATCGTCTAACGGTAGTCTATGCGAGCTCTGCCTCAGAGGTGTCTCTACCTGCCTTGACCGAGAACAGGTACCCCAAATTGACGTACGAGAATTAGATGACGTTCTTGACGCAATAATCAGGGACATAGTCCACGAGGGAGACCAAACGCTCTTAAACCAGCTGAGCTAAAGCAAAACTTATATCGGATCTCTACGAAATCCCACCAGTCGACAGCTAATAACTATCGACTTATACCGGTTTGCCCGATGCTGAACTCTGGAGACTGGTGTCTTCAAATCAAGGTGGTTTGTCTCGGCCTAGCGTTTGCCAGCCTCGGTATTACTTTTATCGGCGAGACGTGACCCTAAGGATTGCTGCCGATCCACAGTTTGATAAGACAGAACGCGAAGCGCCATTCCAGCTCGCTGCCTTGACTGCGAGGCCGATGCGCGTTCAGGCGTAAGTTCTGAGGACCTCGTGCACGCCCTCGACCGCCATGCCGCCTTCGCCCACTGCGGCGGCGCAGCGTTTCACCGAGCCGGAGCGCACGTCGCCCGCGGCAAAGATGCCCGGCCGGCTCGTCTCCAGCGGCCCTGGCGAACGGCTCATCGCCTTTCCACGCGGGCGCGTCGGCGACCGCGTGGCCGGTTTTGATGAAGCCCTTTTCATCGCGCTCGATCTCGGGCGGCAGCCAGGCGGTGCATGGCTTTGCGCCGATCATGGAAAAGACGGCCGGCGTCTGCACGGTGCGCCGTTCGTGCGTCTGCGTGTTTTCCAGCTCGACAGCTTCGAGAACCTTCCCGCCCATCATTTTCCGGATCTCGGTGTGCGCTAGAATTTCGATGTTCTCCTTCGCCTCGACGCGGCGCGAGAGATAGCTCGACATGCTTTTGGCGAGACCTTCGCCGCGGATCACCAGCAGCACTTTCTCCGCGCCTTCGGAAAGAAACATCGCGGCCTGCCCCGCCGAGTTGCCGCCGCCGGCGACGATCACCGTCGAGCCGCGGCAGAGCTTGCCCTTCCCGCGCCGTGGCAGCGTAGTAAACGCCGGAGCCTTCGAAGTTCTCGCGCCCCTCGGCCTCCAGACGATGGTAATCCGCGCCCGTGGCGATGATGACGCACTTCGCGCAGCAGGGTGGCGTTGCAGCCCTCGACTTGCAGGCTCGCGCGGTGCTCGCCCTCGGTGAATGCGAGCGAGAGCGCCTGCGCGGGCGTGGAAAACTTCGCGCCGAAACGATAGGCCTGAAGCTGCGCGCCGTAAGTCAGATCGCCGCCGCTGATGCCGGTGGGAAAGCCGAAAAAATTCTCGATCAGCGAGGAGGATCCGGCTTGTCCGCCCGGCGCGTAGCTTTCCAGAACCACGGTCTTCAGCCCTTCGGATGCGGCATAAACCGCGGCGGCAAGACCGGCCGGACCCGCGCCGACGATGGCGAGGTCGCAGGTGATTTCGCTCTCCTCCTCGCTGCGCCAGCGGCCGGAGCAGCCCGGCGACCCGCGCGACTTCGCGCAGCGACGGGCGCCGCAGCGGCATGCCATTCGCCGTGATCAGCGCGGGCAAATCGCGACTCGCCAGGTGCAAGCGTTCGCATAAGGCGCGCCCGTCTTCGCTTTGAAAGTCGATCAATCGGTGCGGGATGTGATTTTTGTCGAGAAAATCGTCGAGTTGCCGGCCGTCCCGCGAGCCATCCTGCGCGACGATGCGCAGCCCGGCAAACTCGCGGTCGCGCTTCAGCCGCTGCCGGCGCATGATGAACGCGCGCACGATCGGCTCGCTGACGCCCGGCAGTTCCGCGAGCGCCTGGCGAAGCCTGTCTGCGGGCACTTCCAGAATTTCGCTCTCATCCGCTTTGCCTCGCGCGCTGGCCAGCGCCGCGGTGCCCATGAGCATCGCCACGTCCCCGATGAAATCGCGCGGGCCTGCAGTCGCGAGGATTTGCTCTTGCCCGTCGCGCGACTCGAAGACTTCCAGCTCGCCGCGCAGGACCACCGTCAGCCCGAGATCGCGCTGGCCCGCTTTGTAGACCAGTTCGCCGCGCCGCACGATGCGGCGCGCGCCGAGCGGCTCCAGCATGGCGAGCTGCCGGTCATCGAGCTTCGGAAAGGCGATGCTCTCCGTATCGCGGTAGAATTGCTCGTCTTCGTCGAGTTCGGTCATAAGCGGATTCGTTAGAGGGCAATGCTCAGGCTTCGCCCCGTCCTTTTGAGGCAAAGCATCTTGGCCAGTAGCGGAGCATAGCGCGTCGGGACGAGCAGCTACAAGGTCGAGTCTTCGTATCCCTTTCTTAAGTTTCTCCCCAGATTGCCGGTAGTAATTGTGACAAGTCGGCGGTAGGTGACCTCGAGCTCACGATGGAGTTGAACCATGACCCCTCAACGTGAAGAACCGACAAAGCCTCGGACCAATGCGGCGATCTCATCTGCAGCCGTGTCCAATGCGAAATGACCGGCGTCGAGAACGTGAACTTGGGCGTTCGGCACATCGCGGCGATAGGCTTCCGGCTCCGAGAGGTCGAACGAGAGGTCATATTTGCCCCAGATCACCAGCAGGCGCGGCTGCTTCTCGCGCATCCAGGCCTGCCACTTCGGGTAGGCGTCGACGTTCGTGCGGTAGTCGTAGAAGAGGTCGCTTTGAATGTCGGCCTGGCCGGGCTGGTTGAGAAAGGCAAATTCATCGGTCCAGAGATCCGGGTCATAGCGTTCCACGTTGGGATCGTTCCCGACATGGCGCGTCCGCGTCGTCGCCAGCGACAGGAGATTTGTGCGAAGCGCGCTTTCGTTGGCAGCGCGATCGGCCCAAAAGGCCCGCCGCGTCTTCCAATTCGCCCCCAGGCCTTCGTTGTGCGCCACGGCGTCCTGGACGATGAGAGCCTCGATCCGGTCCGGATGGGCCAAGGCCATGCGAAAACCCACGGGGCCGCCGTAATCCTGCATGTAAAGCGTGTAGCGCGAGAGCCCGAGCGCTTCGGTGAAGTGATTCATGATCTCGGCGTAGTGATCGAACGTATACGCGAATTTTTTCGGGTCCGGCCAGTCGCTGTGTCCGAAGCCCGGGTAATCGGGCGCGACAAGGTGATAGCGATCGGAAAGCCGAGCGAAGAGAGGCTCGAACATCCGCGATGAAGAGGGAAGTCCGTGCAGCAGGAGAAGCGTCGGCGCGTCTTTCGGGCCGGCCTCTCTGTAAAAGATGGAGAGCCCATCGATCTGTGTCGTGCGATAAAAAGTCGGGTGTTCCATGGGACGTTCTTTTCCTTGGGCTTGGGCCAGCAATTGAAATGATGCGAGCATCACTGAAAACAGTGACGCCAGGCGGGATACCTGCATGCCTCGGATCCAACCGGGCGAGCTGAAAAAGGGCATTGTTTGACTCCGCTTATGCAGGATTGCGGACCAGCGCTCGGTTGGTCGGTGAAGCGCAGGTTTGTCCTCGGAACCGCAGGTGTTCCCGAGTCCGACCCCTGCACCCGGCTCTTGCGATGCCTCTGTTGCGTTCATTGATTTGCTATCGTTGTACAGGGGTCGCTCCGAGTTTCTTGGCGAGAGAAACCGCTAAGCGGCCTTCTGCGCGAATAGCTGCAGAAGCGCTTGGGCGGCGGCAGTCGATGATGCGGGATTTTGCCCGGTAATCGAGACGACCATCGACGACGGCAAAGCTCTGCCAATCTGCTGCTTTTTCGTAGAGGCCGCCCAGTCTCTTCAGCTCATCCTCGACCAGGAACGGCACAACCTTGGTGAGATTCACTGCTTCCTCTTCACCATTGGTGAAACCCGTCACACGCTTACCCTTCACAATCGGCGCGCCCTGGTAGGTCACCCGATGGAAGCACGCCGGTGAATGGCAGACGGCAGCGACCGGCTTGCCGGAATTGTAGAAAGACTCGATCAAGGCGATTGAATCGGGATTATCGACAAGGTCCCACATGGGGCCGTGCCCGCCCACGTAGAATACCGTGTCGAAATCTTCCGCCTTCATATCGGCAAGCTTAACCGTCTGGGAAAGCGCCTTTTGCGCTGCTGGTCCTGCTTGAACCGCGACATCGCGGGGGTCTGATTTTCCGGCAGGTCGCTCTTTGGATCGATCGGCGGCTGCCCGCCTTTCGGTGAGGCGAGCGTGAGGTCGACGCCTGCGTCCCTGAACACAAAGTAAGGGGCGGCGAATTCTTCCAGCCAGAAGCCCGTCTTGCGGCCAGTGTTGCCCAGTTGATCGTGGGATGTCAGTACCATTAGTATTCTCATGCTTCTCCTTTGCTTTTTTATCGGACGTTCCGGCACCGGCTTAGACCAGGTTTATCTCAACGGGGATGTTGCCCTGTGTAGCTTTCGAATAGGGACAGGTCTGATGCGCTGCGTGCACCAGAGCCTCAGCCACTTCGTGGTCCACGCCGGGGAAGCTGACGTTGAGACGAGCTTGCAGGGAGTAACCGTCGTCAGACGTACATAGATCGACTTCAGCGTCGATCGCCACGTCGGCGGGCCTCACCTTCATTTTGGCGGCCTCAATTTTGATGGCGCTGAGGAAACATGCCGACCAACCCACGGCTAACAGCTGCTCAGGGTTGGTGCCCGTGCCCGGACCACCAGGTAATGATAGCCTAACGTCCAGCCGCCCGTCACTGGTGCGAGAGGCACCGCCGTCGCGACCGCCGGTAGTATGGGTTTTGGCTGTGTAGATTACTTTTTTAATTTCAGTCATAATAAGGTTCTTTTTTGATTCGAAACACGATCAATCAGACACCTCAGCTAGCTAACTGACCCACATGGTATCCGAGGCGATTTTCGACATCCCCCGGCTTGTGGAAGCCGCGCGCCATCAGCGCTTTGATTCCATCCTGGGCGGCGGGTCGCCCGAGCGAAGCGATGCACGCATCCCACCCGGCGCCGAGTTCGACGTCCGGCGGCAGGCTGGTGTTGACGAGGCGCTTGGTATTGGCGATCGCCCATTTGTCGAACGCTGGCGATCCGGGTCGCGAGCGCCTCGACGAACGCGTCCAGCTCGGCGTCCGGCAGGGCGCGATTAACGTAGCCGTAGGCCTCGGCCTGGTCTCCCCGGATATCTTCCGAGCTCAAGAGCACCTCAAGGGCGCGGTTTCGGCCGATGAGTTGGGGCAGCCGGGCCATGGGGCCGCCGCCGGCGACCATCCCCACGCCCACCTCCCATTGCGAGATGATGGCCTTTTCGCGGCTGGCGAAACTCATGTCGCAGGCGAGCGTGATCTCACTGCCGTTGCCCGTCGCCCGGCCGCGGATGAGGGCGATGGAGACAACCGGCAAGCGGGTCAGACGCACGAGAAAGTCCGGCCAGGGCGGCAAGCCTGTCGGACCAGCCGGCATTGAGGTCAGGTCCTCCAGCTTGGCCAGGAAATCGGAGTGATTCAGGAAGTAGTCGTCGACCGCGCTGTCGAAGACCACGACCCTGACATGCTCGTCGGCCTCCAGAGCGTTGATGACTTCCTGGAACTGCCGGACCATTTCCGGTCCCATCACGTTGATCGGCGGGTTGTCGATCGTGACACGCCAATAGGCGGGCGACCGCCGGGTCAGGCGAAGCTGTGCGGTTTTCGTAGATGCGTTCATTGTTGTCATTGGATTCTCCTTTGTATGTGTGAGTGTTCAGAAACGGGTTGATTGTCCTTAACGTTTTCTTGAAGTCTGGATTATTTGTTCGTCGCCTGGAGTTGGTTAATTACTGCCGCGCCGGCCTTGCTGACGATCTCGTCCTGGGAATCCGTGCCTCCCGAACAGCCGATTGCGCCGATAATCGCTCCCTGCTCGATCAGTGGAATGCCACCGCGAGACGCGATAACTCCATCGAACGCGAGCAGATAGTTGAGATGCATCAGATTGATGCCGTCCTCGAAGATCTTGGTTGGGCGCCGGAAGGTCGCGGCTGCTCGCGCCTTGTGTTCCGCAATCTGAATTGAGGCAAGCATCGCGCCATCCATTCGTTGGAAGGCAACCAAGTTGCCCCCGGAATCGGCCACTGCTACGTTCATCTTCCAATTCCGCCGCTTCGCCTCTGCCACGGCGGCGTGAATAACTGCTTGAGCTCGGGCTAGTGATATCGGGAGCCCATAGGGCACATCGAATGGCATTTCGTCCGGGACGGCATCAAGAGGATTCGACGCCGCGGGCCTTGATTCATTGGCGAGTTCTGTTTTATCGCTTGGCATATTATTTTCCTTCGAGGGGTCGGGAAGTTGTCTTGAAAATGACGCGCACTGGCGGCAATGCCTGGCCCAGCGCGGGATTTGATCGTAATGTTTTCGAATTGAGAATGGGGCCCTGGAACAGTTTTTGCAGCAGTGAGGTTAGTTAGGTGCCGATCTTAGAGTTGCACTGGCAACGTCATAGAACAGGTTGCATGCCAATCCGTAATTGTTGCTACTTTCTTCCTCGGCGAAGCGGGAATTGGGCAGAGAATACGATTAAGCAAATCTCAGTACGAAGTTTCGGTCAGTTATGCTTTCCGTTTGATAGAGTCCGAAATGCTGAACTAGCCGGGGCATGTTGTGAAATGGGTACATGGAGGCGGAAACGCCGATGGCCGCTTAGTCTAGCGGACAATGAAAAATCGGTGCTGATTTCACACTCTTCGCAAACGGTTTCAGTGACATTTTCCTGCGAGCTTACTCTCAGTTCTCCATCATAAGAACAGCGCGAAAGCGCACCTTGCCGCTGTTCATGCGTTCGTAAGCGTCGGCCACGCGGCTAAATGGAAATTTCTCGATCATGGGATGTACATCGCTCAGTGCACTGAATTCCAATGTGTCCTGAGAGTCCCTGGCGGTGCCGGAATACCAGCCCAAGATTTGCCGGCGGCCCATTATCAACGGAAACACGCTAACGGTGAGCGGATCGTTGGGCGCGGCCGGAATTAGGAGATTGCCGTTTATACCCAGTCCGCCGACTACGTCAGAGATTGCCTTCGCGCTTGGCGCCGTTGCCAAAATCACGCGCGCACCGCCAAGCTTCTGCAGTTCACCCACCGTATCGACGGCAGACGAATCGACGTAGTGATGTGCGCCGAGTTTTTTTGCGAGCGGTTCTATGTCTTTGCCGCGTCCGAGAGCAATGGTTTTAAATCCCATTTTGCGGGCGTACTGCACACCGAGATGCCCGAGACCGCCAATTCCCTGCACCGCGACGACGTCACCAGGACGTGCGCCGGAGTTACGAAGGGCGTTGAAGACCGTCACGCCCGCGCACATGAATGGTCCGGCTTCTTCCGCCGGTAATTGGTCGGGAATCGCTGCGAGTGTTTCCGCGGGTACGACGACGTATTCGGCGTAACCCCCGTCGTAGTCGATACCTGTCACCTTTCGATTAACGCACATTGCGAAATCCCCATGTCGACACTCATCGCATACGAAATCATGGCCACCGTGCCAGCCGACGCCCACCCGATCGCCTATTTTCCAGGTCGTGACCCCCTCTCCCAGAGCGTTAAGATGGCCAGCGATTTCGTGGCCCGGGACGCGTGGATATTGCAGGGCCGGCCACAGGCCTTCTTTTACAAAGATATCGCTATGGCAGACTCCACAAGCCTCGACCTTTAGGCGAACCTGGCCCGGGCCCGGTTCGGGAATATCGCGTTCAACCAACTCGAAATTCCCACCCGGCTTGCTAATCTGAGCGACTTTCATTTTCGTATTCATGACGAGTTTAGTGACTAACCTTTCTTGTCTAACTTTTGAGAAAAAGAGATCGATCCAATTACTTCATATGTTAAGTTGACTGCAGCCGTAGGAGCTCTGATTACTAGTCTGATGCCGCACCTATCTGGCCCACATAATATCCCAGGCGAGTTTCGACATCGCCGGGCTGGTGGAAGCCGCGCTGCATTAATGCCTTGAATCTCGTTTGATGAGCAGGGCGGTTAATCGAAGCCGCAAAAGCGGCCCATTCAGGCACGATCTCGGCGTCGCTTGGCAGGCTAGCGATATTGACTAGACGCTTTGTTTCCGCGATGGCCCATTTGTCGAAGGAAGCAATCCGGATAGAAAGCGCCTCGACAAAGGAGTCTAGCTCTGCGTCCGGGAAAGCCCGATTAACATAGCCATAGCGTTCGGCGAGGTCGCCTGAAATATCGTCTGCTCCAAGCAGTACTTCTAACGCACGTCCTCTGCCTATGAGCCGGGGTAGTCGTGCCATGGGGCCGCCGCCTGGAACTAAACCGGCACCGACCTCCCATTGTGATAAGATTGCCTTTTCCCGGCTCGCAAACCGCATATCGCTAGCGAGCGCGAGCTCGCTTCCGACCCCGGTAGCGCGCCCGCGAATCGAGGCGATGGATACAACCGGAGCGCGGCTCAGCCGTGCCAGCATGTCGGGAAGCGGCTGCAGACCTGTCTCGCCAGAAGACAAAGATGTCTGGTCTTCCGGCTTTGCCAGGAAATCCCAGTGCGTTAGAAAGAAGCCTTCAACCGCGCTGTCAAAAACCACAACCTTTACCCGCTCATCAGTTTCGACTTTGGATATAACTTCATTAAGTTGGGAGAGGTTCTTCGGGCCGAAGATGTTTAGAGGCGGCAGGTTAAAAGTAACTCGCCAATAAGCTGGCGAGCGTTGTTCAAGACGGATCTGCTTGGTAGTAGTTATGTCGCTCATGTTTGTCTCAGTGCTTGGACCCTCCTTTAACAGGTTGCATGCCAACCTCTGCTTGTTGCTACTTCGCCCGGCGATCAGGCAGTTATGCAGAGAATACTCGTTAGCAAATCTTGGTACGAAGTTTCGGAACCTCGGATTTTAGGTTGACCAAATCCGAAATGTCGAACTAACCAAGCAGAACCTGTCTGCCATAGTTTAGCCGCGACGAAGGCTGGGTTTCAAGATAGTCCAACAAACTGTTGAAAAAGGCGTGAGTTTCTGACTGGGTGGGTCAGGCGTATTAGATGAGAGTGAAACAGAATGTAGTTCCCGGGCCATTGTTGGGCTGAGCGATGAGCTGTCCTCCATGGTTGTTGATGATCGAGCGGCTGATCGAAAGGCCCATACCCATGCCATTGGTTTTCGTCGTGTAAAACGGCTGAAAGATCGATTCCAGCTTCTCTTGCTCAATGCCAACTCCGTTATCTTTTACTTCTACTCGGAGACCCCCAGATTCGGGACGGGTCAGGATGATTAGCTCTCTTGGTCGATCGAGGACGTCGGCCAACGCATCGGCTGCGTTTAAGATAAGGTTGAGGAGAACCTGCTGGAGCTGAACAGAATCGCCTTGAACGATGGGAAGTCGCTCGGATAAGTCCATTGTGAGCAAGACATGATTCCTATCGAGCTCGTGCCGTACTAACGACACAATTCCTTCCACGACTTCATTTATCTTAAGGGATGTCTTTTCCCCCCCGCTTGCCTTGAAGAAATTGCGCAGTCGCAAAATCACGTCACGAGCTCGTTGACCGTCCCTGATCATTCGTTCGATGGACTGACGTACCTCCTCAAGATTTTGGGAACAAGATTCGCCGCCAGCCAGCCATCGGAGACAGGCATTTCCATTCGTCAAGACGCCGGAAAGCGGTTGGTTTACCTCGTGCGCGATCGTCGCCGCCAGCCCACCCATAGTTGTGATTCTGCTAATTCGCGCGAGGTCGTGCTGGGCTTTCCGAAGAGATTCTTCAGTCTGTTTCCGCTGGCTCATCTCCGAAAGAACGCGATTGTTGGCTTCGATTTGTTGCGCCACTGCCACCTGGAGTGAGGCCGTTCGCTCGTCAACCAAGCGTTCTAGCTCCTCTCGGCGTTTCGCTTCCGTATAGATAATCTCCAGATGCAATTCGACGATGTCCCGGAACTGGGTGATTAAGCGTTTGTACTTCTCAGAATATGAATTCGTTTTGCAATCGAAAACGCACATAGTCCCGAAAGGCCTCCCGTCAGGCCAACGAATGAGATATCCCAGATAGGATATCAGATTCAGGCTGACCTGCGGATTGTTTCTCCACGCCTCATCAAAGAGCGCGTTGGGAACCAACAGCTCGTGATTCTTGGTAACAACCGTTTCGCAATAGAGGCCAGAGTTCCAAAATTGCTGGCAGTCTCCACGATGGTAAGGATTTCCCTCCGTGCCGCTCGAGACAAAAACGTGTATCTCCTCACCCACGATCCGCGTGATCAGAGCTGCGGGCACATCGAGCATCTCCGCCATCAGATTCACAATATTTTGCCACTTTTCCAAAATTGTGTCTGGAATCGGTGGTTCCGGATGATGGCCTTGCGAAAGCAAAACGTCGTTCCGGCTTTCCTGACTTGACAATTCGTCGCCAATTACAAAGACGAGAGGATTTTTCTCATTCGGTAGATTGCTGGCATTCACGGTTACTCCTTTGCCTTACAAATCAGACGCCAGGAGTGATCGGAGTTCTATTGGACCTTGGTCCAAGAACGCTACGACGTAGGGCTCAACATCGCCTAGCTCTCAGCCGCCTGTCCTTTGGGTGTGCGCCGGCAACACGAACTGGAAGGTTGCGCCAAGACCCGCATTCGGCGTTGCCCATAGTCGTCCACCATGCGCTTCCACGATAGAACGACTGATGGCCAAACCCATACCCATGCCTTCCGCTTTTGTTGTGTAAAAGGCTTCGAAAAGCTTCGGCTGGTCCTGCGCCGACAGGCCGACACCTGAGTCCGTCACGGCGATCTGAACGAACGCCTTGCCCTCCGAGAGATGCGACTGTGCCTCGATAGCGAGATGCCGGCAGTCTTCTGGAACTTGGTGCATCGCCTCCATGGCGTTTATCACCAGGTTCAATAATACCTGCTGTAGCTGGATCCTGTCCCCCCTGACCGGGGGCAGATTGTCGGATAAAACGGCTTTAAGTACGATGCGGCGTCCATTTAACTCACGTCGAATTAACGGCAAGATGTCAGCGACCAGGTCCTTGACCTCCAAAACCACCGTCTCAGGAACGGCCTTCTTCGAAAGCGCCCGAATCTGCGTAATGATAGCGCTCGCTCGATTGGCATCATCTACAATCTCCGACAAGGCGGTGGCGATGTCGGTTACGTCAGCGGACCCGGTTGTGATAAGTCTTAGGCACGCATTTCCATAATTAACGATTGCTCCAAGTGGCTGATTAATCTCATGGGCGATCGAGGCGGTTATCTCGCCCATCGTCATAATTCGCGTTATATGGGCCAGTTCAGCCTCTCTCGAGCGCAGCTCTTCTTGCGCTTGCTTTAGCTCCGTGATGTCCGTGGCGATACCACAAATCGCGTACGGCTCGTTGACTTGATCGCGCAGCAGAAATTTAACGACGACATAGTAACGGGCGCCTAGCCTCGATGGCACAACTTCTTCAAACTGCAAAGGCCCACCGGTTTCCATGACTTGCCGATCGTTAGCTCTCAGCGTTTCGGCCACATCATGCGGGTGAATGCTGAAATCGGTTTTACCTCGGATTTGATCGCGTCCAATGTCAAAAAGGCGTTCATATTCGCGGTTGACTAGAACGTACCTGAGCTCCAGATCCTTGATGAAAACGAGTGCGGTTGTGTTGTCGACGATTGCTTGCAAACGCTGCTCGCTCACTCGAAGGGCCTCCTCCGATCGCTTGCGGTCCGTAACATCGCGTACGATGCCAGTGAAGAAATGCTTGTCTTTGCGCACGTCCTCGCCAAACGAGATCTCGATTGGGAATTCTCGACCGCTCTTGTGTAAGCCGACCAGTTCAACGGCTCTCCAGCGGATGTGCTTTTGACCCGTGGTCAAATACCTCCTAAAAGAGGTCAGATGACTCTGTCGGAAACGCTCGGGCATGAGAACGGTAAGGTTTTTGTCCAGCATCTCGGCTGGCTCGTAGCCAAACATTTGCCCAGCGGCGGGATTTACGTACCGAATGGTGCTTTGGTCATCGATAGAAATGATCCCGTCTGAGGCCGCCTCCGCTAGAGTGTTGAACCGGCTTTCGTTATCGGTCTCTTGCTCGAACTCGCCGCCGTGAGCAACCGTCTCTAGCTCATCGAGAACACTGGACAGGAGGTCGACAGCCTGCCGTACCCGGCTCTCGCTGCCGGGCGGGCCGAGCCCCGCCAGCTCCGACAGGCGCTGCCGGGCCGCCGCGATGCGCTCAATGGAGACTCTCCCCTTCATTCAAACCTTGTCTGGCCCAAGAAAATACGCCAGGCGGTTTCTGCAAGCCAAATCATTTCTCCCATCAGCAGCTGCCGGTCGCATGTAGGAGCGATCCAGCCTAGGACCAAAGTCCAATAGCCTAGGACCAAAGTCCATCCGGTAACAGGCTATCGCGTGCGCTATTGTGCAACCCTGAAGAAGTCTATAAATCGAACAATCAAAGTGCCGAATAATAGCGCCAACCCAACCGCCCCGTTGGTTTGCATAGTGGACGACGACTCCTCGATGGCAGACTCGACCCGATTCCTTGTCCGCTCTTTTGGCTTCAGGGCAGAAGCCTTTCTGTCTGCTCAGCAGTTTCTGGATTCAGGCCTGGTCGAAGAGACGAAGTGCTTGATTCTAATCCTCGACCTGCGGATGCCCGGAATTGACGGCTTGGAATTGCAACGAAATCTGGCAAGCGCTAACAAACGCATTCCGATCATTTTTATCTCTGCCCGTGCGACCGACCAGGAGCGGACAGAAGCCATCGCCGGAGGTGCCGTGGATTTCCTGTGCAAGCCGTTCAGAGAAGATGCATTGTTCAACGCACTCCAAGTAGCGTTGACTCAACGGAATTCAGGATAGCTAAGAGCACAATTTTTTGGTAAGTGGCAGAGAGAAGATTTCTATTTGCTTCTGCAATTTGCTATCCTCAGCGCTAAACGTGAAAGAGCCGGGAGATCCATCGCTGGTGTTTGTCGTTGACGACGACAGCTCTTTTCGCAGATCCACTGAGTTTTTGATTCGGTCGGCTGGTTTAGACGCCCAAGGCTTCGGGTCGGCGGAGGAATTCTTGCGGAGTCATCGACCGGACGTGCCTTCGTGTCTAATACTCGATGTTCGGTTGCCGCATCTAAGTGGCCTAGACCTACAGCGGCAATTGTTCAAAATCGACGAACAAATCCCGATCATTTTCATTACCGGTCACGGTGACATCCCGATGACGGTCCAAGCCATGAAGTCCGGCGCGGCTGAATTTCTGACTAAGCCGTTCCGGGAACAGGAACTTTTAGACGCCGTCCGTCGAGCCATCGATTCTGACCGAGCTGCACGTTTGCGGCGGGCAAAGCTGGCGGATTTGCGCGGACGATATGAATCGCTCACGCCGCGCGAGCGTGAAGTAATGGGGCGGGTTGTACGGGGGATGCTCAACAAGCAGATCGCCGGCGAAATCGGTACCGCGGAAAAAACCGTGAAGGTGCATCGAGGCCACATCATGCAGAAAATGCAGGCAAAGTCTTTGGCCGAACTCGTGCAGATGAGTCAAAGGCTGCTCGGTTAACCTTGGGGTACGTATTTCGCTCATCGAAACCAGGCCGACGTCGCGGAGGTTTTCAACTCGTCGCTTAACTGCTTCTTCGGGAGAAGATGCTTTCTCCCTGTCGAGGCCCAAAGCGGTCTCTCCTTCCGCTCGCATCACCAATGACGTCTTAGCCACAGTGAGGGGGTTTTGATGATTACGTCCTACTCCTGCCTCGATTCAAAAAAGTGTCCAAGAAGTGTCCAAGCAAGTTGTATGAGCGAAGCTGAGCTTAATCGGTAAGTCCTTGACTATGAGGCTTGCACCCGGCAGGGCTCGAACCTGCAACCCTATGATCCGAAGTCATAGACTGTAGAGTCGTGGCAGCCGTAAAAAAAAAGGCTGGTACTTCGATACTGATCACGCGGCCCGTGACGCGCGGGTCCACAGCACGCCGCGACGGAGGGCACGGCGTTGGGGAATGTCCATCGCTCGGCGCCAGGCGCTCCAAGGTCGCGGCCGGCAAAGGAGAAACGCCCGACTAATGCGCCGCCCGGACAACCGATGTGAGAATAGATCGGAAGCGTCCTGAGTTGGGATGGTTAAGAATTTACGCGGCCAAGGGCCCCAGCGATGATTCAGTCGATGGATGATGCATCGACAGGTAAATACCGATGAGCGCCTCCGGTCGTGGAAAGGTGAAAGTTGAAAGGAGCTAGGTCGTAGGAGAATCGCAAAAAATCGGAGGATCTTTATCCGGTTTTTTTGTTTTATAATTTGAGAGAACCTAGAAGTAGAATGACTGAGATGGCACAGCCACCGAGTGTCGAGGTAACATGAAATCAAAAACGGCAAAAAGAGCAGCCGCTTTGCAACAGTTCTTTGCCAGAAAAAGCGTCACTCACACCAAATTCTCTCAATCAATGGGAGAAAGCGTCCTATCTGCTTTAGAAATAGTGGTTAAGACAGCGGACATAACCGAAGAGGACTATGGCGGGGTATGGTACATAAAAGGAAACATTGGAGCAACGCACCAAACCAAAGCTTCGCTATTGGAACGGATCTCTGGGTTAAGAAACCAAGTAAAACAAGAAAGAGCGGCTGACGCTAGTCTATGCGACTTCTGCCTGCGAGGCGTATCTACCTGCCTTGACCGAGAACAGGTTCCGCAAACTAACATACAAGAACTGGAAGACGTGCTTGACGCAATACTTCGGGGTATAGCGCATGAGGCAGACGAAACGCTCTTAAGCCAGCTATAAGTCGAACAAAGGATTCAAACTCCCGACTTTCCATCTTCTGCGGCAGTGATTGGTCATTTCACGATTTTGAACTGCACCTCGGAACGGAGCTCAATAGCGTTCAGTTCGTCGACAGCGACCAGCAGATGCTCTGCGAGCTCGGCGTCGGTGAATCCAAGCTCTGATCGATATGTTGAAAGAATTTCTGCCAGCAGAGTCGGCTGCTCTGGTTTTAGTTTATCGTCGTAGGGTTCACGCTCTTTCATTCCTTCCCGTGACATCTTTGCCCAGTAGTAACGTGCTGTTGATCTCGTAGATAGCCCCCATGGCCTCTGCGCGCTTGACAAGCGCCTGCATTGACACTCCCCAGTAAAGCTTCAGGCGGGCAAGGCGGTCCATGGACAAAGGTCTAAAACTTGATTCAATTTCCAAAGCGGGCGTCAAGAATTCTGCCGCAAACTGGAATGCCTCCCTGTTCTTGTTCGGGATCCGGCAGCGTGTTACGGTGCATGATTAGATGACCAAGCTCGTGGACGATGGTCGTTCGCTGTCGCACGGCCGAAAGAGAACTATTAACGAAGATGACGGGAGTGCTGCCGACGAACATGCTACAAGCGTCGATTTTCCTTGTTCCAAAATCCATAACCCAGACTACGACTCCCGCGTTTTCAACTAATTGGACCACTTTCTTGATGGGGCCCGGAGGAATTTTCCAATATCGGCGGAGCAGCCGCGCGATTTCAGCCGGTCCACCGGTCATTTCGTGAGGGTCAACAGATGGCAAACCCGGCGTATCGATTTCTGTGCTGGTTAAGACCTGTCTGACTCGGATCGTCGCAAGAGTTATCAAAGCCCAAAACCTTCTTTGGACCTGCGCAGGGATGCTGACGCGCTTTCTATATTGAACAAACGTTGGCGCTTCGATCGGTCCTTGATAGCGGAAAAAACTAACGGGCCTATTAAGGGCCTTTCCGAGGTTCTGTTCCAATTCTAGTGTGGGAGCCAATAAACCTGTCTCCAGCTTTGATAAGTTCCTTGGGTGATGCCCAGCTTTTCGGCCGAAGAACTCTTCTGGGTCTCACCGATTTCCTCGCGCGCTAAGACCAGCATTTCAGGTCTTAGCGGCGCTTTCTCCATCGGAGGGAACAATTCCTCCTTTGAGTCGAACTCTGCGAGGCGAGGGGGCAGTTTTGACATCGGTATCTCCAAATAGGTCCGGGGTAAGAAGCACGGATCGTTCTGTAATGTCGAGAAACCAATTGTTTTCGAGTGGGGTTTTTGGGTTAACGATGAAAAGGGAATACCTTGTGTGGGATTCATTCGGACTATATCCCACGGTGAAGCGAGGATAATATATCAAACCGGGTAGTTCCTGTTGGCTGTCGAAAGCTATCGAAGTTTCATTTGGACTGTTTATCGCATGCAGTTCCTCGTCCAATTTCTTGAATTGAATCACGGCCCAGTCCTCTAGGATGAAGAGCCTTCGCGTTCTGTATTCGTGTTCTTTGACCCCAGGCTGGTCGCGAAAAGACTCTCTGCCTACAATGACGGCTCGATTCTGTATTGCGGTGGCCCGATATCGCGAATCATCAAGCGGGTGCATGGCATGTCTGAAGTACCATTCCCACGCTTCCCTAAAACAATACCTAAACCATTCAACGTAAGGCTCGAACCGCCGATTTGCTTCGATCTCGGTCATGGTCTCGGGTTATACGCTGCTAGCGCGAAGCTGTCAAAACAATTGCGAAATATTCCCATAAATATTCCAAACAGGTGATTTGAATGGCCTCCGGACAAAAGACTGGAGGTTAAGCGGGGCCTCGATCCAGCTTATTTTTTTGTCCTGTGCTCCGGCAATCCGATGCCCTTGAATTTGTCTAAGGCACCCACGAACCTGGCCGTCGCTCAAGTCGTTGATTCAGTTAGTCGCTTGTAACGATACCCTTGGAATGAGCTCACGCGCGTTCCACATCGAGCTCATTTCGGCACTCAGAGGCGGTTAGATTAATGCTCGCCAATTTCTTGAAGAAATTCCGGCCTGACGATCTTACCCGGCCCCGTTTGGGCGGCTTGCATATGAGCTTTTTTCTCGACCGACAGCACGCAGCCGTTTGTGATGATGTGCTGCTCGGCGATCGACTACCCGACCGCATGAAGCTTCGGCAGAACGAATTTGCTACAAGTATCGGACTCCCTAATCACGATTCCCCGTCCCCTCGGCTAAAGTTTGGTGCCGGTTGGTCCGGAGTTCACCTGCTTCTCGAAGTCTGCAATACGCGCAAGGATTTCGTTTAGGCTTGGAGCCGCGCCGAAGATCATCCCTGACATGGCAGTGTAGTCGCGGGCCAAGGCAGCGGCCATATCCGGGTTCGGCGTAAGCGTGAATGATCCGGGAACAGCAGTCGCCAGGTTCAGATCCGGCACTGTTGAAGAACATCCGCGCATGCCGTACGCAATCCTCCGCTAGCTCAAAATCTCTGGCCTGCGTCCCGGCCGAGATTGGAGTCCAACAATCGAAAGACATCATAGTAATGGCGGGAAATCCGCTGACCGCCACCCCGCAGAGCGCCGCGTCGTTCGAACCATTGGCGCAAACCATGCAAAATTATGGCCTTGTCCCAGAACGTCAGCGCGGCAACGACTGTGGTTATTCGGAAACGCTTAGCTCGATTCCCGCAAGATCGTCGGCGACATATGGGCGGATGACAGATGGCCGATTTGGATCGAGCGCGGATTTCGCGCCAGACTCGATCTTCACGGCGGGCCGGATGTATCCGTCATCAGCCGCGGTGACCTTCGGGTACCAGACCAGAAGGCTTTGCTGATCCGGGTCGTCCGCGTCAGCCTCGACCCGGCCGGCACTCGCATTCATTCCCGCTGCCTCGAGGGCTTCTGCGAGACGCTTCGCCACCTGCATGCGCATCGCGCCGTTTACATGGGCTTGGGCGGCCGCCTTGATCGCATCAAGCCGCTTACGCCGCTGCTTGCCGCTCAGTGCTTCGAGTTCCTCGACATTCGCCGCTTCTCCGAGATCGTCGCGAAAGATCGTAATGTCGATGTCTTCGGAAAAGCGCGAGATCAACCGGAAGGCCTTCGACAATGACGTTCCGCCTTTGAATAACAAGACGGGGGCCGCCCGATCGGCGTCGTTGAATAGCGCGTCCAGCGTCCAAGCGACCCAGAAATCCTTTTCGATGTTCTGCTCCGGCGTGCCGAGTCGTTGGCCTGTGCCAAGAAAAGCGTCGCGACGATCAGCCGCCGTGGCCGACAGGAAGGCGTTGAAGGCGGGGTTCACTGCTGTCCCTTCTTCTGAGGTTTCGGCGGCTTGGTCTCCGGTGCGGCGGGCGCAGGGCATTCCAGCAGAGGCCGAGAAACGTCTGCATCCAGTCCGGCAGCTGGCTGAATCCATCACGTAAATCTGCCGCGATGGCCGCGCCATGATCGGGATCCGCGAGGATCGCCGTAAGCCGGCGGGCTGATCCGGTCGTGGTCGCTGTCGATCATGCTGCGCAGCCATTGCAGCGCCTGTACAAGACGCATCGCCGGGCTGCCTGCCCAATGCAGCCGGCTGGGGGCGGTCAGTTTGAAGGTGATGGTTTGAGCCCCGAGCTTGATCGGGCGTAAGCGCGCGTCGGTGTGAACGGAGATCTTGGCGGGCACCGCATCGGTCAGGCCTAGGTCATTTGCAGCGGTTAGACCATCGACCAGCATACGCGCCTGGTCGCGCCGTGCGAGCGCGTCGATGACCCGATGCGGATCGGGATTGGTGGGCTTGCCCGTCAGTTTATTGGAGCGCGGCAGGTCATAGAGGCCGCGCGTAATCCGGCGAATATTTCCGGCGGTGGTCATGCGTGAAAGCGCCTGGTCGATTGCGTCACGCGAGGCAAGGTCCAGGAAATCGGTAGGCGTCCAGACGCCGAACGGCGCCTGGGCCGCCATCCTCTTTTGGAGTTCGGTCTTGAGATCCATGGTCCGCGCTGTCAGAAAAACGTATACGCTCTTCTGACGGAAAAGTCCAGCGCCTGTCAGAAAATTGTAGACATGCTTCTGACGCTATTAGGCGCGAGGCCGGAGCCCTCTCCGTGAGTTTAAAACTCACGGTCGGCGCAGCCATTACTAGCCATCGCCTGCACCTGTGTAGTCAGTCTACAGTCGGAAAGATTTTGAGAGCGCGCCGCATCCGTGAGCGAGCGAAATCCTAGTGTAACTCGTGCGGTCGAATCGCAATAGCGCGCAAACTGCTATGCCAAATAATTCGCAAAATGACAGGCACTCCTGATTATAGGCCCTTAAGATAACCGCTGCCTCGGCCCACCGAAACGGGAGCGTGGCGGCATTCTGGTTTCATGGGCACACTATGGGCTCCCACGAGGATCTTGATATTTTTGAGGAAGCAGTGTGCCAGCAATACAGAAAAATGGACGGCTTTGTAAGAACGAAAATCCAATCCTTCGACCCTCCAAGAGAACTTTGGCGAGCATGCCTCGGTGCGTCTAAACCCGTTCGCCCAGTTAATTCTTCGAGCAGGATTAACTGTTCAAGAATTGCCGAGAAGTGGCCGAGTCAACTCCAGCAGCGAGCTTCCTGGTTGCGGCGTAAATTATTGAGGCTGAGCCGTGCACCCGGCAGGGCTCGAACCTGCACCCTATGATCCGAAAGTCATATCCTGCTGTGCCTTTGGCTGCCGCTGAGCCTGATCGTTTCATTTCTTTATTCGCCGAAATCACTTGGACGAACGCGGCAATTTACGTGATTTCTTTGACGCGAATAATCTCCCGAGGCCCGGCGTTACTCGCGCCCTTGAGTCGGTGTAGAAATTGTTGGTAACACTGATATCGGCGTGCCTCAGAGCCTTGCTGGCGGCATGGATGCCGTGCGCCTTATTGATCAGCGAACCGTATTCCTTCCGTAAGGTATGGAGTGGTTTTTGTGTGTTGACGCCTTTGCTGCGGAGCCAGGCGTTCAGGCTGTCAAAATGGGATTCGCACCTGTAATAGTCTCCCCTGGTGACGGTCTTGGGGATTCGGTCGGAGGGGATTACAAAGGTGCCTTTTGCTTTGTTCTGGTATTCTCTGAAGATCGACATCACTTCGGTATCCACCTGAATTTCACCTATCGAGTCTTGAGACTTTGGATGAAAGAATTGGGTTGGCTCGACCCGAATTGCGTTCTCCTTGAACCGAAATGCTGACCATTCCAGAAGGTCGATCTCCTTCCTTCTCAGGCCCGCAGCGACGCCGAGAAGAAAGATCATATAAACCGGCGGATCTGAGGGTCTGAGCTCTTTATTTGCCAGTTTGATCAGGTCGAGAACATTAAAGTTACTGCGGTACTTCATGCTCTGGCGCGGTTCGAATTCGACGCCATCGAAAGGCAAAGGAGAGGGCAGGCTGAGTGGCAGTTGCCGAAGGACCTTTCGGCGAAAAGAGGCTGCGCGATCGCCGGAGAAGTGTGTTCACGGAGATCCGCGCTTTGCGAAGAGCTAGCGGGTCATCCCCGGCCGCCGCAAGGAATGATTGTTTCCATTCCTGGATCTTGGCGGGAGTGATTTCGCTGAGACAGATTCCGTGGATCTTAGCTAACCATTCGTCCCGGCCGCCGGATTGGTAATCGAATTTTGCCGGGTCAGTGGCGAGTCCGAAGAGGTCGGCGACGACTTTCCGGAACGCAATTGCGTACCCTTCGATTGTGGATCGGCTCGTGCAGACGCTGAATACCGCGTCAAGAAAGGAACCGACCGTAATTTCGGAAGTATCTGCTGCCGGCGCAGATTGAGACCTCGCCTTATACCTTGCAAGCGTCAGGGGCCAACCGTTGACGGTGAGGAACAGGAATATGTCTCGCGCCTTTGCTGCCGCGGCCGCTCTGTTTGGGGTACCGAGCTGGAAAAAAGCCCGTTTTCCCTGAAACTGGACCCGTGCGTACCATTCCTTGGTCAATCGACGTTGGCCATCTACGATGTACGGTTGCCGGAAAACTGCGCTCTGCCAGAACCGGATATCGGTTTTTGGAAAGTGGCTAAGATTTTTCATTTCTTAGCCACTTTTTTGGTTCATCCCTGGACCGTTTTGACCTTTCATGAGCCGGTGCCGCAAATGATAGAGTGGCTCTAAAAGCGTGTCCAGGAGCCAATCGACGGCTCATAGCAGCTCATATCGGATCACAGAAATCGGGGGAGCCATACACTCTTAATCACTGGGTTGTAGGTTCGATTCCTACACGGTGCATGCTTCAGTATCAGGGAGTTAGCGACAAAGTCGTTGAGACCTCTTTGTGCCGTCTTAGCCAATTTTGAACGTTGGATGAGAACCGCCCCACGTGCCCCAATCCGATTCTTGCCCCAACCCGGCGGCTTCAAGACTTTCGTTCCTAAATTGAATCGCCGTACGAATCTGCCTGTAAGCTTGATACTGAGTTGGACCACCTACATAGGCCTGATTGTTAGTTGCGTCCGGGAAAACGTAGTAGGTCTTCCCGTCTTTCCGGATCAGCGTTACTCGATCAGAGGGAAGTTCTTTAAGTCTTTGTTGCTGCGCGGCCGTACGGGGGACGATCGCTTTGAAGCCTGCGGCGATTAGAAACCTCTCTTGGTTCCGCGTCTCCCTCTGCGTCATGGTGCAGCTAACTGCCAGTGCTAAAAGCGCGATGGCGCCGATGAGATTGAATCCGGTGAATATATGTTTCATGCTTTCCCCTTTTTTATTGGTTAGTTATTTGGTCCGGTTAGTTACCTTTTGATGGTGTGACTCGCGTTGTCGCTGGGTATTGGGTTTTGCCTATTCCGCGCTAGCTCTAAATCGTTCCCAAAAAGGGCGAGCGACCCTTTCGCAACAATCACGCACCGGAACCCATGCGGCGCAGGGCCGCATAAGCGCCGCCACCCGCGTAGTTAGCGCCGGTGCATTTGCGCGAGATCCATCAACCGGCCGAAGGTCCGTAAGTCGGCGTGATAGAGGAGTCATAGTTTCAATAAAGCCACAAGTTTCCAGTGCGGACAGCCCTTCAGCAACGCTTCAGACTTCGGCGCCTATCAATGTGTAGCAAGACTATCCCGTTCAATTGCTAACAAAGCCGCAAGGCTGCCCAAAACCGATTGACACCGCGATGTCAAGTCACTATCCGTTGTGGGTGGCGGTGTACGATGCTATCCTCCCCGAATCACTTGCCGCTTCCTGCGGCTGTCCTCGACGCCGGTCTCCGAGACCGCGAACATCTCCGCCACCTGTTACTTGCGCATCCATCAGTGGATCTTAAAGCTGAACTCTCGGCGCTTGCGGAGGTTAGAGAGACCATCGAATCAATTTCTTTGCGCCTTTTGTTCTGCGACCTGGGAGACGATCCAGCGCAGATCTTCGCTTGGCTCGGCAACAGACCGCCGACCCTGGACGTGATTCTCATGACCAAAGAGGAAAAATGGGCTGCTCGCGCGTTCGAGGTGGACGCTTTGGATTTTCTCTTAAAGCCGTTGTCGAAGGAGCAACTGAACCGCAGTCTTCGCCGGTTGTTACGGCTGGACTGGTCCAGCAATGTTAGCGCCGCACCGGCGGAGCGAGCGTTTGTGCCTTTCGAACGCGGACGGCGTTTGGTGTCGGTTGATGAAATTTGTGCGATTCAAGCGGTCGGAAATTACACGCGGATTCTTTTTGCGGACGGCACCACCGAGGTTGCGCTGCGCCCGCTGCGGCGATGGGAGGAGACACTCCCCAAGAATAGCTTTTTGCGGATTCATCGATCAACACTCGCCAATACCAAGCGCGTGCGGCGGATTGAGATGACCGGGAAAGGTGACGAATGCTGGGCTGAGGTTGACGGCATCACGGAAAGACTTGCCGTCAGCAGGAGATCTTTGGGGGGGGTTCGCGCGGTTTTGAGTATGACCGAGTCAAAAACGGCTCGATTCGCCTTTAGCGGAGGTCAATTAAGCACGCCGCTTTAGATACCGTGAGCCAACCGTCCCCCAGACAGAACCTCTTCCGAGAAGCGGCCCTCGCCAAGATTCGCTCGCCGGAACAGCTCGACGCGTTGCTTCCAATTACTTCGCCTTTGGGCTGGTTGGCTTTATTGACGTCGGCCATCGCGCTGGGCGTCCTCATATTCTGGGCCTTTTTCGGCATGATCGTTCGCACCGCGACAGGCCAAGGCATTATTGTCCGTAATAGCGAATCGGGCCTCAGCTCGGTCGTCGGCCAAGGATCGGGGCTAGTCTCCGAAGTCCTCATAAAGCCCGGTGACAGTGTGCAAGCAGGTCAGGTCATGTTTTACTTGGATCTCACCCCGCTCAAGCAGCAGTTGGCCAGCGCCGAAAGCACGATGGAAAGTCTTCTGGCCCAAGATGCTAACCAAGCCAAGGACGAATCGGATAGGATCAAGACCTTACAAGAAAAATTGGCAAACCAGCAGAGCCTCTATGACCAAGGTCTCCTGACGAAAAGTCAGATCCTGGATACGAAGAACGCCATTTACGACGTCCAGGCGCGCCAGTATTCCCGGAACCAACAGATATCCGATCAGAGAGCCAGGATTCGGGATCTTGAACTTCGTCTGATACAAGAAGGAACGATTCGCTCCGTTCGTGCCGGGCAAGTGATCGAGGTCCAAGTCGGACTTGGTGATTTCATCCAGCCCGGGCGAGTGCTTGCGCGTATGGAAGGTCTTTCCGGTGACCGGGGAGCTCTGGTTTTTGTGCCAGCGAATGAAGGTAAGAACATCAAGACCGGCATGACGATCCGGATCTCGCCATCCACCGTAAAACCAGAGGAATACGGTTATATCCAGGGCAAGGTTAAAAGTGTCTCCTCTTACCCGGTGACCAGAGATGAGATGATGTTCTACCTGCAGAATGAAGTACTGGTCAATCGCCTGCTTCAAAGCGGCGAGACGATTTCTGTAGCGGCGACCTTGGAATCGGATCCCAGCACCCCGAGCGGGCTACGCTGGTCTTCCTCCGAGGGTCCCGATCTTCCGGTGGAAGGTGGAACGGTATGCAGCGCCTCGGTTGTACTGGCACGGCAGCGCCCCATCACTTTGCTGGTTCCATTTCTCAAAAAGCAGCTGGGTCTGTATTAATGGCGATTCGTCTACCGAACCGGCGCGTGCGCACCCCGACGGTGATCCAAATGGAAGCTGTCGAATGCGGCGCGGCGGCACTGGCCATCGTGCTTGGCCACTATGGTCGAATTGTTCCGCTCGAGCAGTTGCGCGAGGAATGCGGCGTGTCACGCGACGGAAGCAGGGCGCTGAACGTCATTAAAGCAGCCACGCGTTACGGTCTGGAGTCAAAAGGCTTTAAGTACGATATCGGGAAGCTGGCCAAAGTGCGGTTGCCGGCCATCTTGTTCTGGAATTTTAATCACTTTGTCGTGCTGGACGGTATCAGCGGGCACGGCAAAGTCTTCCACATTAACGACCCAGCCCGAGGCCGCCGAAAAGTCCACGCCGACGAGTTCAACGACAGTTATACAGGCATAGTTCTGACTTTTCAGCCGACTCCGGAATTTCGAAAAGGGGGCCGCAGACCCAGCACGCTGAGGTTTCTCGGTGCACGGCTGCAAAAGAGCCGCACCGCCTTCGTCTATGCGTTTCTTTGCGCACTGCTGCTGGTAATTCCCGGTCTCATCATCCCGGCGTTTATGCGGGTTTTCATCGATGATTATCTGGTTGGCTCAGAAAAGACCTGGATCCGCCCGCTCCTTGCCGGAATGGCCGCTGTTCTGCTTCTGCAGATGCTCCTCACGGCGCTTCAGCAATATTGCCTGCTGCGTTTTCGAGAGAAGCTCTCACTGGCAGGCTCTGGCCGTTTCCTTAAGCATATTTTGCGGCTACCGATGCGCTACTTTTCCCAGAGGTTCGCCGGCGAGATCGGTTCCCGGCTTCCTCTTAATGATGAGGTGGCGGGGGTGGTCGGGGGGCAGCTCGCGAAAATCTCGTTGGATCTGGTGCTAGTGGTTTTCTTTGCCGTCTTGATGTTTTTGTATGACCCGGTCCTCGCCACAATCTGTGTAGGCGTGGCGCTGATCAACGCAGCGATTGTCCAAATCGTAGGCCGAGCCCGCGCCGACAAGAATCGGATTGCAACTCAGCACTATGGAAAGATGACCGGCACGTCGATCAACGGTCTTCAGATGATCGAGACGTTAAAGGCGAGCGGAGGAGAAGATGAATTCTTTGGACGTTGGGCGGGGTATCAAGCCCAGTATCTAGCTGAAAAACAAGCACTGCTTACCTTTTCGCAATATATTATGACGGTCCCGACGGTGCTCAACGCCATGAGCACGACGATCGTCCTGGCGGTGGGCGCTTTCCGGATCATGGACGGCAGCATTACCTTGGGAACCTTTGTGGCGTTTCAGGCGTTAGCCGGCCAATTCGCGGGTCCATTGAATAGCTTGATCCAATTTGCCAATAACCTTCAGATGTTAGCTGCGAACATCACCCGCATCAATGACGTATTCCAGGCGCCGGAGGATCCCATCTACGCGGCGCAACCGGATACGGCTAAGTTTGCATCCGTTTCCAGTCTCAGCGGGCGACTAGAGCTTATCGATGTCACGTTCGGCTATTCTCCCCTTGAGAGACCGCTGATCGAAAATTTTAGCCTGAGCCTTTCACCCGGTTCTCGAGTGGCGCTGGTTGGCGGCAGCGGCAGCGGTAAATCCACCATCGCTAAGCTCGCCTCGGGGCTCTATCGGCCTTGGAGGGGCGAAGTCCGATTCGACGGCTATACGATCGATGAAATTCCGAGGGACCTCTTTGCGATTTCCGTGGCCATGGTAGACCAGGATGTCATCTTAATTTCGGGTTCAGTAAAAGACAATCTCACCCTGTGGAACGCCTCAGTGCCCGAACAGGCGATCCACCGGGCGTGCGACTATGCCGGAATCGCTCACGTCATCGCCTCGCGCAGCGGCGGCTATCAGAGCGAGCTTGGTGAAGGCGGGGGCAATCTTAGCGGCGGGGAACGCCAACGTTTGGAGATCGCTCGCGCCCTGGTGCACAGTCCCAGCCTTCTGATTCTTGATGAAGCGACCAGTGCTTTGGATGCCACCACCGAGATGGTAATCGATCAAAACCTGCGCCGGAGCGGCTGCGCCTGTTTAATCGTGGCACACCGGCTAAGCACGATCCGGGATGCTGACGAAATCATCGTGATGGACGCTGGCAAGATCGTCGAGCGGGGAGTGTTCGAGGAATTACACGCCCGAAGAGGCAGCCTATTTCGCTTGATGGAACAATGAGCGCCGAAGCCCACGCATCGACCGGTATCGCTTTGTCTGGAAGCCATATCTTGAGTCTGGGCGAGACGACGAGCCGCATTTTACAGGTCTCGAAAGGCGCTCTGGAGTTGTTCCTGGTTTTGGGAGAGCCAGGGGTAGACGCCAGGCGTCAACACCTGGCCACGGTCTCAGAAGGAAAGTCGTGCTTCGATGTTGGATTTAACTTATCAGACGCTGGTTTTACTATCTTAGTCACTGGCCAGCCTGGAACCGTCGTTCAGCTGGTAGAAATGGACCAGCTCGACCGTCAGGAGCTCTCAGTACGATTAGGCGAGTGGCTAACCACCTTCGTTCACGGAATCTCCAAGCTGGTCAACGATGAGAGGGAGCTGCACCGTTCCGCGAAGCCGGGTCCTCTTGGGCCGATGGCAGCCGGGGAAATTTTAGGCATACCACAGGGTGTTTGCTGGTGGAGCGCCGATGGTGCGGAGGCGACGTATTTAGGCCTGGAAACTCTGCGACTCCGGTATGTCCCTTTGGTCTCGCGTGGTTGGGTCATCATCTCCAGACCGATCCCCTCTTCCCAGATCCTGGACAGTGACGAGTTTTTGGAATTAGCCGACTGGCAATCGGAGGTTGCTGCCGCGCACGATTTCCTTAGTAAAGTCATTCGCAGCGCATTGGCTAAACAGGAAGCAAAAGCGCGAGAAACGGCGGCTGAGCGATCGCAACTTCGCCAGGCAGCCGAGGATGGCGGATGGCAAGACATCGCCACCGTTCTTTCCGGCTCTCGGGAGGGGCGGTCTGCGCTGCGGTCTGCGCCCGGTGGATCTTCGGTGGGAGTCGCCTTTCAGCGCGTAGCCACCCTTCTGGGCGCGGAATTGCGATCGATGCCAACGCTGGTCAAAGGCGGTAGCGCTTCCGCTATGGTCGGACTGTTAGCGCGAGAGGCCCAACTGCGCTGGAGAGATGTGCTGTTGACCGGGCGCTGGTTCACTCGTGACCACGGCCCAATGATTGGCTTTCTGTCGGCCTCGGATGAAGCAGTTGCCCTTTTGCCGAAGGGATCGGCCCGCTATCAAATGGTACGAGCAGACGGCACCAGAGTCCGGGTGAACGCTGCCACGGTTGGGCAGTTGCGGCCCTCAGCCATTTCGCTTTACCGCACCTTGCCATCCCGAAGCCTGGGAATGAAGGATGTCATTCGATTCACAGCCAGGGGAAGCGCTCGCGACCTGGTGATGATCGTCACGATGATTGTCATCACCGGGCTGCTAGGCATGCTCACACCGATGGTAACCGCCAGAATCTACGATGTCATCATCCCCCAGTCAGAGCGTACCCAGATGACGCAGATCGCGCTCATTCTGATCAGCGCAGCAATTATCAAATGTCTCTACGAGCTCGTTCGGGCCGTCTCTTTGCTACGAGTCGAAAACCGGGCACATGCCCACTTGGAAGCTGCGATCTGGGACCGGTTGCTTCGACTTCCGACGGGTTTCTTTCGAAAATTCACGGCCGGCGATCTTGCCAACCGCGCGCAGGGCATCACCACCGCTCATCAACTGCTTTCTTCAACGGGGACCACGATTCTGTTTATCCTGCCCGCCGCCCTGTTCAACCTCATCGTAATGTTCTTTTACAGTGCGCCTTTGGCTCTCTGGGGGCTGGGAATTGCGCTGATAGGAACTCTGATCTCGGTCGGTTTCAGCGTCGCGGAGGTCTTGATCCTGCGAAAACAATACGAGATTCGGGGCCTGCTTTCCGGTCTCGTTTTCCAATTGATCAACGGCGTCGCGAAGTTTCGCCTCGCCAATGCAGAGCAATTCGCTTTTGCTGAGTGGGCGCGACCGTATGCTTCGCAGGAGAGGCTGTCCGTCCAAGCCGGAAAGTGGAGAGTTGCTTCGGGTACGTTTTTCTCCGGGTTCTCACTGCTCACCACGGGGATCATTTTCTGGTTGGTATCCCAGGAAATGGAGAAGGCGGTCAGCGCACCAGCGTTTACTACCGGCGCCTTCCTCGCTTTCAATAGCGCGTTTGGGGCGCTGATCGGAGCGATGATTCAGGTAGGTCAGAATTCGCTGGGTTTACTGCAGCTTTTTCCGCTGCTCGAACGCACTAAGCCCATCTTTGAAGCAGAACCCGAGATCGCCCTAAACCGGCTCTCTCCAGGCGAACTGCGCGGCGAGATTGAAATTGCGAATATTCGTTTCACTTATGGCGCAGACTCACCGCCCATCCTATCCGGATTTTCGCTAAAGTTGCGGGCCACGGAAATGGTGGCTCTAGTTGGGCCGTCGGGCTCTGGCAAATCCACTGTGCTCCGGCTTCTTCTCGGTTTCGAAACACCCAATGCCGGTTCGATCTTCTATGACGGCAAAGATCTGCAGACCCTGGATTTGAGAGACGTGCGCCGGCAGATCGGCGTTGTGTTGCAGACCACCCGGCTCGTGACCGGTGACATTTTCCGGAACATCGTCGGCGAGTCGAACTTGACCCTGGACGACGCATGGGAAGCAGCGGAAATGGCGGGACTCGCCAATGACATTCGCGCGATGCCCATGCAGATGCACACGCTGATAAGCGAAGGCGGCGGCGGTTTTTCCGGTGGGCAGCGGCAACGATTGGCCATCGCGAGGGCATTCGCTCACAAGCCTCGGATGCTTTTCTTCGATGAGGCGACCAGCGCACTGGACAATCGAACCCAGGCGATTGTGACGGAGTCGCTGCAGCGGATGCAAGTTACCAGGGTCATCATTGCTCACCGGCTTAGCACGATCGTGAAAGCGGATCGCATCGTCGCGCTCCGCGAGGGAAGAGTCTTTGAGGAAGGTACTTACGCGGAGCTCATGGAAAAAAAAGGATTCTTTTATGAGCTCGCTCGCCGCCAGCTTGCCTCAAGATGATCCCCCGGAAACCAACACTGCTCTTTACGCCCATCCTGACGGGCTTGGTCGCAATCTGCTTCTCTCTGGACTCGATGCAGGGTCAAACCGGTGAAAAGCCGAGTCCCACTCCGCAGTTATCCCCGAGCCCGTCTTTGCCGTTGATTCCGGGGGAAAAGGAATCCGATCCCTTAACGGGGCCGGCGGTCCCGTGGGTTAGTCCGCTCCCGGTTCCTACTAAGCGGGATCTCCAAATAATCCGCGAGGCATTCGAAAAAAAAGCTTACGACCCCTTTTCTCGCGTCGACCTTGGGTTTGCCATTCCCAGGATTTCGGCGCTGAAGGCCGTCCGGGTCACCCTGGACTTAAGTCCTCAAATCCTTTTTCAGAAAGCAGCGGTCCAGGGGAGTGCTGGAACGGTCCAGGTAACCCAGGGAGCCTTTGACACCACGATCACCGGCTCGATCGCTCCCAATGCCTCACGCAACGAGCGCTACATCCAGAGCAAGCCTGCGCCCGGTGCAAACCCGGTAGCCTTCCCGAATCCGCTGGCGGCGCGGAGCGGCGTCATCAACTATGAACTCGGCCTGCAAAAAACCCTGGAGAACGGCATCGTCATTAACCCAAACGTCAGTTTCAGCCAAAGCACCAACACCGATTTCGACCATCAATACAATGATACTAACCAGGGAACAGTCAATTTCACGGTTACGATTCCCTTGGCCAAAGGCGGCGGCACACTGGCGAACAAGGCGCCGGAGATCGCCGCTCGTTACGATCTCCTGGCCAGCGTCCTGCAACTCCGGTTCATCAGCGCGCAAAGTTTGCTCAACACGATCCAAGCTTATTGGGCCTGCAAAGCGGCGGAGGAGACCTATCAACTTCAGGTGGAAGCGGTCGAAAGTGCGGATAGGCTGGTCACAATCAGCGCCGCGTTGATTCAAGCGGATGAGCGCGCCCCGGACCAGTTGCCACAGATTCTGGCCGAACGGGGCAATTCGATTGCGAACCGGACACAGGCGGAGAGCTCTCTGATAATCGCACGCCAGAACCTGGCGGTAGAAATGGGGTTTAGCGCTGCCTCGCTCCCGGTCGCTCCGCTGGTCGCGGACGAGTTTCCTCAACCGCCGGAAACTGAGCACTACCCGGCAGCCGACAAGCTGATCGCCTCTGCGCTTCTTTTACGGGACGATCTCAGAGGCGTGCGAGAAACCGTAAAATCCCAGAAAGTCCTGATGGACGCGGCCTACTTGAACCTGCGTCCCACGGTGAATCTGCAGTTGGCGGCCAGCTATGTTCCGCTGCAAAGCCGAACAAATCTGACGAACACCCATGGGAATACTTGGGAGGTAGGCGCACTACTCAGTCTCAACTGGCCCGTGGAAAACAACACGGCGATTGGCTTGTATATTCAAAGCCAGAGCTCGTTTCAGAACAGCCAGATCACCGTCGAAAGCACTGAAATGGCTGTTGAATCGAGCGTGATCACGGCTTTAGCCCAGTTAAAAGCGGCGGCAGTTAACGTTAAAGTTTATCGGGATTCGGTGCGCTGGTACCAGCAGGCATTGGCAGCTCAGGAAAAACTTTTCCAGTTAGGGCAAGCCACATTGGTAGACACGATCACCATCCGGCAAAACTTGATTAATGCGGAACTCTCTTACATCACGGCCCAGCAAAGCTACGCTGTCTCTCTTACTCAACTTCGCTTTGCCACCGGCACTCTGATCTTTTCCGACGAGAAAGGAAGCTGGATCGATAGCGAGGTCTGGAAGACCGTTCCATTTATGTTTTTGAAAAAGCCATGAGCGCGTCATCTTCGTACTCGGCTCCGGGGACGCGGAGTGTTGGAGTGATTGAGTACTGGAGTATTGGCGGCCACGTCGGACAAGCCGCTCGTTCCCCGACTTCACCATTCGCTGGGGGAAAGGCGGAAATGGGCGGCAGGCTACGCTGGACAAGCCGCTCGTTACTTCCGCTGCTGGTCGCCCTAATGCTTTCCGGCTGCCAATGGCCGCAGAGCATGCTCGAGTCCAAAGCGGATGTGGAAATCGATGTTCCCTCTTCTGATATAACCAGGATTCTTTCCGTCACGAACTACCTTATGCAGCAGAATGGCTATCAAGCCGTTACTGACGCGGCGAATCAGGAAGTTCCTTTTGTCGCTGCCCATCTCGCCAGCCGAACTAACCGGGTGCTTTGTTTTTCCAATGGCGGCCGGGATCGAATCTGGATTATCGCTCAACCCTCTGGGCATGCTTGGACTTTGTATTGTTTGCCTGAACCCGAACGTGACGACACAAGTTTCGCGCGGCACAGGTTCCGGCAGATCTTACAATCCGTTCGCGCGGAATGCAGCTAACCCCGGGATATAGCAAATAACAAAGCGCAGGTAGCAGGTAGGTGGCCTTTTCCAACAAGAAGAGAGGGCCGTCGCCGCTGGTCAGGGTTTGAACCGCCGTTCGTCCCAATCAGCTTGTCGGGCGGTTTTCGTCATGGCAATCTGAGTCGAAGCTTCGCCCCCCCCTTCAACTTGGCGCAGTGAGCAGCAATCAATAGCCGAGAGACACGATCATGACCAAAGAAACCCTTAAGGCATTTGCCGACGCAGTGAGTAAGAGCCAGGAATTACAAAAGCAACTAGCTTTGATTCATCAGGAGACAGCGCGCTCAACTGCCGAAAAGCTGGCTAAGTTGTCTGAGAGTGCCGGGACGCCTTTTACCGCTGAGGAGTACTTGAACTCGGTGGCAGAGTCATCAGGGGAGATGTCCACCGAACAATTGCGTAGCGTGGCCGGTGGAGCTAATGAGTTTTGGTGGACATATTTTGAGTCGATTATTCCTGGTCCTAATATTGGGGTCGACTGCGCTGTCCAGAAAGTCTCGGCCATGTTTGATAGGAGTCTCTCGTTGGGTCCATGTCCCTTAAAAAAATCCTGATTCGACCCGCTGCGAAATTGAAGATTACTTAAACGAGAGAAATCAGTTCCGAGCCTCTAACTTTAGCCAACGCTGTCGCCGAACATTGCCGCTCAAGTTGTTGATGTGAACGACAATCAATTGACTAACAACAATCACTAACACCCGAAGCAAGATCATGAGCCAAGAAAAACTACAGGCCTTCACGGAAGCCGTTAGCAAGAGCGAACAGCTGCAAACGCGATCCGCTTCGATTCAGATGGAAGGCGTCAAATCAACCGCCGAAAAGGTCGCCAAGTTGTCAGAGAGCGCCGGTACGCCTTTTACCGCTGAGGAGTGCTTGAAGTGGGTTGCAGAGTCATCGGAGGAGATGTCCACGGAACAATTGCAGAGTGTGGCCGGTGGTGGAATCTCTTTCTCTGCCGAAGAGGTCTCAAGTTTATGAACTCGATTATAGGCAGTTTCGGTGGTACCGAATGCGCAGTCACACTGGCTCGTTCGCTCGCAGAAAAGGGTAACCCTTTAGAGTGTATACAAGTCAGAAAGTAACCTGATTTCCGACAAATGAACCGCCGCTTGTCAAGGTTTGAACCGCCGCTCGTCCCAATCACGTTGCAGAGAGCTGTTCGCCACGATAGCTGTCGCCGAACATTGCCGCTCAAGTTGTTGATGTGAGCGACGATCGATTAATTAACAACCATCAATGAGACCCGAAGCAAGATCATGAGCCAAGAAAAACTACAGGCCTTCGCGGAAGCCGTTAGCAAGAGCGAAGAGCTGCAAAAGCGAGTCGCTTTGATTCAGGCGGAAGCCGCCAAATCGACCGCCGAAAAGCTCGCCAAGTTGTCTGAGAGTGCCGGTACGCCTTTTACCGCTGAGGAGTACTTGAAGTCAGTGGCGGAGGCATCCGACGAGATGTCTGCGCAACAATTGGAGCGAGTGTCCGGTGGAGCTTGGGAGCCGAATAGCAGAAACATTCTTATGTCTATTTTTACTTTGGGCAGCGCCTGTGCCATCTCTGCGCTGGAATCGGCGATAGGGGGAGATGTCGATAAGTGTCAGATAAAGCCTCTTGGTCGAGGGAGATAACTGACCGTGCCAGGCGCCCAGGCTGAAGAGTATTTCGAGAGCGAGGGTCGCGGTTTCCTGCCCTCGGACCACTACCAGCGGCATGCCGGGTGCTCTGGAGTCGATGAACATACCCGGACCGGCTAGTCCGATGGCTTCCCTCAGAGAGGACTGGCTACCTCGTTCATTGCTCATTCCCTATATGAGGCGGCATAGCAAATAGCAAATTGAGGTTGGCTTCCTCGAACTATTTTCTAAACATTTGCCATCGACTTTGCTGTCCTGGATATCTCGCGCACGCTGCAGAAGGACAAGAATCTGCAAGCGTTTTTCCGAAACGGCACGAGATATTCAGGCTACATCTGAATCGCCGTTCGTCAGGGTTTGAACCGCCGCTCGTCCCACTCCGGTTGCTGGGCGTTTCTCGCCGCAATAATCTAGCCGCACATCGACACGCAATATTGATCATGTGAGCAACAACCATTTAATAAAGAACGACCGCCGAAAAGCTCGCCAAGTTGTCCGAGAGTGCCGGTACGCATTTTACCGCCGAGGAGTACTTGAAAACGGTGGCAGAGTCCACAATCGATAAAACGAGAAGCAAGATCATGAGCCAAGAAAAACTAAAGGCCTTCGCGGAGGCCGTTACCAAGAGCGAAGAGCTGCAAAAGCGAGTCGCTTTGATTCAGATGGAAGCGGTCAAATCGACCGCTGAAAAGCTGGCAAAGTTGTCCGAGAGTGCCGGTACGCCTTTTACCGCTGAAGAGTACCTACGGTCAGTTGCGGAGTCGTCAGAGCAGCTTTCCACGGAACAATTGCGTAGTGTGGCCGGTGGTGGAGACAACCTTATTGACGACACATTTGGCGAAATTCTGCTTTCGGCTTTAAAAGGTTTTAGTAACAACTGCGTAATTGACGCGGCTCGTTCGATCGTAGATCCTAAGCCCGGCTTCGGGTGTTTATTCCCTTAATGACTGTTGGCTAACGACACCAACATGGGGGCGCGAGGTTCGGCTCAGGTTGCCATCGTGATTTGCTGCCTCGAGAAGCAGCTCGATTCGGCCGCATCGGCCACAGCACAGATGGCTTGCCGGGAAATTTGGTCCCGCCGTGGCGTCGCCCACTGCAGCCTGTATTTCCTCTCGAACCTCAGGCGTCCCACCGCCGAACTGGGCCAGTCTGCCAAGACCGATACCTGCCGGACCTGCACACCACCCGTACATGAACGCTTTCTGGCCTTGCTCGCCGATAAGTGTCAATAGGGACATGAAATTAGCCTGCAGACTCATGTCCCCTGTCGGTATGGCCAGTGCGATCACGCGGTGAGTCAGACAGATGCCAGTTTTGCGCTGGCAGAACGCCTCAATGCCCACATCTGAGCCGCCGCTTGTCAGGGTTTGGACCGCCGCTCGTCCCAATCAGGTTGCTGGGAGCAGTTCGTCACGGTAGATATGACCGAACATTGCCGCCCAAGTTGTTGATGTGAGCGATAATCAATTTATTAACAACCATCAATAAGACCCGAAGCAAGATCATGAGCCAAGAAAAACTCCAGGCCTTCGCGGAGGCCGTTAGCAAGAGCGAAGAGCTGCAAAAGCGATTCAATTCGATTCAGGTGGAAGCCGCCAGAACGACCGCTGAAAAGCTGGCCAAGTTGTCTGAGAGCGCCGGCACGCCTTTTACCGCTGAGGAGTACTTGAATTCAGTGGCAGAGTCATCAGAGGAGATGTCCGCGCAACAATTGCATAGCGTGGCCGGTGGAGTTTGGGAGCCTTCGTTCGGCAACATTTTTACCTCTATCATGAGTGTAGGGTTAGGGTGCGCAATCGCGGCGGCCGGTTCGGCCATAGAGCGGGGAGGCGTTGATAACTGCCAAATTAAGTTTTAAAGGACAGCAGGCAGATGCCAGTTTTGCGTTGGCAGGACGCCTCAATGGCTACATCTGAGCTGCCGCTTGTCAGGGTTTGGACCGCCGCTCGTCCCAATGAGGTTGCCGGGAGCAGTTCGTCACGGTAGATGTGGCCGAACATTGCCGCCCAAGTTGTTGATGTGAGCGATAGTCAATTTATTAACGACCATCAATAAGACCCGAAGCAAGATCATGAGCCAAGAAAAACTCCAGGCCTTCGCGGAGGCCGTTAGCAAGAGCGAAGAGCTGCAAAAGCGAGTCGCTTTGATTCAGATGGAAGCGGTCAAATCGACCGCTGAAAAGGTCGCCAAGTTGTCAGAGAGTGCCGGCACGCCTTTTACCGCTGAGGAGTACTTGAAATCGGTGGCAGAGTCATCAGAGGAGATGTCCACGGGACAATTGCGTAGCGTGGCCGGTGGAGCCTACGAATTTGCGGACTTTGTCAAGACGCTTGCTATGGAGGGCGGGTGCGTGTTGCAAGCGATTTCGGCCATAGCACGGATTTCCAAAGAAGGCCCCAAACTCCCCTGTTGATACGGCCAGTGCGATCACGCGGTGAGTCAGACAGATGCCGGTTTTGCGCTGGCCGAACGCCTCAATGGCCACATCTGAACCGCCGCTTGTCAGGGTTTGAACCGCCGCTCGTCCTAATCAGGTTGCCTGCGCAGCTAGCCACGGTAATCTAGCCCGATTTGGTCGCCCCAAGTGGGCGATGCGAGCAGAGTTAATAGACGAAAGACACCATCATGAGCAGACAAACCCTTACGGCATTTGCCGAGGCAGTGAGTAAGAGCCAGGAATTACAAAAGCAATTGGCTTCGATTCATCAGGAAATAGCTCAGTCAAGAGCAGAGAAGCTGGCCGAGCTATCCGAGAGTGCCGGTACCCCGTTTACTGCTGAAGAGTACCTACGGTCAGTTGCGGAGTCGTCAGAGCAGCTTTCCGCGGAACAATTGCACACAGTAGCCGGCGGAGTGTGGGAACCGTCGTTTGAGAATGTTTTCACGTCTTTAATCATGCTTGGCGTAGGTTGTGCCGGGGCTGCGATAGCCTCGGCAGCACAAGGGAACGTGGACAAATGCCAACCTGAAAAATGGCCGACTTAAACAAACTATCAATTAACAACAATTAATAAGACGAGAGACAAGATCGTGAGCCAAGAAAAACTCCAGGCCTTCGCGGAGGCTGTTAGCAGGAGCGAAGAGCTACAAAAGCGATTCGCTTCGATTCACGCGGAAGCCGCCAAGTCAACCGCTGAAAAGCTCGCCAAGTTGTCTGAGAGTGCCGGTACCCCCTTTACTGCTGAAGAGTACCTACGGTCAGTTGCGGAGTCGTCAGAGCAGCTTTCCGCGGAACAATTGCATACAGTAGCCGGCGGAGTGTGGGAACCGACGGCGGACAATATTGTGCTCTCTACGTTAACCTTTGGCATAGCTTGTTGGGGAGCAGCGGTGCTCTCGGCACTATCGAAAGGGGACCCTGACAAATGCCAAATTGCGAAGCGCTAGACTTGAACAAACTATCGGTTAAAAACAATTAATAGACGAAAGACACCATCATGAGCAAACAGACCTTTACGGCATTTGCCGAGGCAGTGAGTAAGAGCCAGGAATTACAAAAACAATTGGCTTTGATTCAGCAGGAAATAGCTCAGTCAAGAGCAGAGAAGCTGGCCGAGTTATCCGAGAGTGCCGGTACCCCCTTTACGGCTGAAGAGTACCTACGGTCAGTTGCAGAGTCGTCAGAGCAGCTTTCCGCGGAACAATTGCATACAGTAGCTGGCGGAGTGTGGGAACCGTCGCCTAAGAATATTGTCGGCTCTATATTCATGCTTGGCATAGGTTGTGGCATAGCTGCGGCGATCTCGGCAGGAAAAGGGGACGTCGACCAATGCCAACTTGGATCAGGTCCGATGGGTGGCGCCCCTACTTGATTACAGGGCCGAAGTAAATAGCCCCAGACGTGAACAAACTATCAATTAACAACAATTAATAAGACGACAGGCAAGAACATGAGCCAAGAGAAACTCCAGGCCCTCGCGGAGGCTGCCATTGCGAGAAACGCCCGGCAACCGGATTGGGACGAGCGCCAGCCCAAACCCTGACAAGCAGCGATTTGAAGCTAGCCCTTGAAGAGGTCCGCCAGGGGAGAGTTGCCACCGCCTTAAATACCGCCCATGCTTCCGCCTGGGCGTTACAGGGTGTCAGCGCTAACTAGTTGGGTCACATGAGGGGTCGTTTCCTCCCAGCACGGCCGAACCTATCGCAACGGCAAAACAGCCAACAGCGAAAGAGGCAAATGAAATGGCTATCGCCACCCCAATGTTAACGCCACCGGACACATTCCGCAATTGGTCCGCTGACAACTCCGGTGAAGACTCTGCCACTGACTGCAAGTACTCCTCGGCAGTAAAGGGTGTACCTGCACGCTCGGACAACTTCGCTATCTGCTCGGCTGTCGATCTCGCAACTTCCACTTGAACCGAAACCAATCGTTTTTGTAGCTCTTCGCTCTTGCTAACCGCTTCGGCAAAGGCTTGTAGCTTTTCTTCGTTCATAATCGGGTTGTTTATCGTTTGTTCTGATTGTTGCTCACATTACCAACTTTTGGCGGCGATGTGAGGCGAGATTACGATGACGAAAAACGCCTGGCAATCTGATTGGGACGAGCGGCGGTTGAAACCCTGACAAACGGCGACGCAGATGTAGCCCTTAAAGAGGTCTGCCAGCGGAAAGCTAATATCGCCCAATGCTGGTTGCGGAGTCGTCAGAGCAGCTTTCCGCGGAACAATTGCATACAGTTGCCGGCGGAGAAGGGAAACCGACGTACCAGTTTTGCGCTGGCAGAACGCCTCAATGGCTACATCTAGGCCGCCGCTCGTCAGGGTTTGAACCGCCGCTCGTCCCAATCAGGTTGCCTGCGCAGTTAGCTAGAGTAATCTAGGCCGATTCTGGTCGCCCCGAGTGGGCGATGCGAGCAGAGTTAATAGGCGAAAGGCACCATCATGAGCAAAAAAACCCTTACGGCATTTGCCGAGGCAGTGAGTAAGAGCCAGGAATTACAAAAACAATTGGCTTTGATTCAGCCGGAAATAGCTCAGTCAAGAGCAGAGAAGCTGGCCGAGCTATCCGAGAGTGCCGGTACCCCCTTTACTGCTGAAGAGTACCTACGGTCAGTTGCGGAGTCGTCAGAGCAGCTTTCCGCGGAACAATTGCATACAGTAGCCGGCGGAGTGTGGGAACCGACGGCGGAGAATATTCTGGCCTCTATATTCTTCATTGGGCTAGGTTGTGCCATGGCTGCGGGACTCTCGGCAGGAAACAAAGGGGACGTGGACAAATGCCAATTTACTGGTCGGATGTGGTAACCGCCCTTCGGCTTGATTACAGGGCCGAAGTAAATGGCCCCAGACTTAAACAAACTATCAATTAACAACAATTAATAAGACGAGAGACAAGATCATGAGCCAAGAAAAATTCCAGGCCTTCGCGGAGGCTGTTAGCAAGAGCGAAGAGCTGCAAAAGCGATTCGCTTCGATTCAGGTGGAAGCCGCCAAGTCGACCGCCGAAAAGCTCGCCAAGTTGTCCAAGAGCGCCGGTACACCCTTTACGGCTGAGGAGTATCTACGGTCAGTTGCAGAGTCGTCAGAGCAGCTTTCGGCGGAACAATTGCATACAGTAGCCGGCGGAGTGTGGGAACCGACGGCTGGGAATATTTTGGGCTCTATATTCACCATTGGCATAGGTTGTGCCGCGGCGGTGGCAGTCTCGGCGGCATTCGAAGGGGACGTGGACAAATGCCAACTTGGAAAAGGGCCCGTGACTACGGGCGGCTAATGCAATTCTCGGATGTAAGCCTTAGATGTAACCAGTTTTGCGTTGGCAGAACGCCTCAATGGCCACATTAGAGCCGCCGCTTGTCAGGGTTTGGACCGCCGCTCGTCCCAATCAGGTTGCCGAGAGCTGTTCGCCACGATAGATGTCGCCGAACATCGCCGCCCAAGTTGTTGATGTGAGCGACAATCAATTAACTAACCACCAGCAATAAGAGTCGAAGCAAGATCATGAGCCAAGAAAAACTACAGGCCTTCGCGGAAGCCGTTAGCAAAAGCGGAGAGTTGCAAAAGCGATTTAATTCGATTCAGATGGAAGCCGCCAGATCGACCGCCGAAAAGCTAGCCAAGTTGTCCGAGAGTGCCGGGACGCCTTTTACCGCTGAGGAGTACTTGAAATCGGTTGCAGAGTCAGCAGAGGAGATGTCCACAGAACAATTGCATAGTGTGGCCGGTGGAGTTTGGGAGGCGAATTTTAAAAACATTTTTGACTCAATTATTAGTGCTGGCATCGCGTGCATAATCCACGCGGCTGTCTCGGCAGGACATCTGGGCGACGTGGATAAGTGTCAACCTTCAAGATCTTGATTCGACTCAGCGCGAAATCGAGATTTTTCGAACGAGAGAAACCTGTTCCGAGTCTCCAACGTTAACCAACGATTGATAAACGAGGGAGCAACCCTCGAGCACAGAAAAACTTCAGGCCTTCGCGGAGGCTGTTAGCAAGGGCGAAGAGCTACAAAACAATATATTTCGATTCAAGTCGAAATAGCCAGATCGACCGTCGAAAAGCTCGCCGAGTTGTCAGAGAGTTCCGGTACGCCCTTTTACCGCTCAGGAGTACTTGAATTCAGTGGCAAAGTCATCAGAGGAGGTGTCCACAGAACAATTGCGTAGTGCGACACGGGCACTTTTGCGCTGGCCGAACGCCTCAATGGCCACATCTGAACCGCCGCTTGTCAGGGTTTGGACCGCCGCTCGTCCCAATCACGTTGCCTGCGCGGTTAGCCACGGTAATCTAGCCGTATTTCGTCGCCCCAAGTGGGCGATGCGACAGCAATTAATAGATGAGAGACAAGAACATGAGCCAAGAAAAACTAAAGGCCTTCGCGGAGGCTGTTAGCAAGAGCGAAGGGCTGCAAAAGCGATTCGCTTCGATTCAGGTGGAAGCGGCCAAATCGATCGCTGAAAAGCTGGCCAAGTTGTCCGAGAGTGCCGGTACGCCTTTTACCGCTGACGAGTACTTGCACTCGGTGGCAGAGTCATCAGAGGAAATGTCCGCGCAACAGTTGCAGAGCGTGGCGGGTGGAGTTTTTTTGGAGCAGTCGCCGGTCGAAAACATCCTGACCTCTACCTTTGAGCAGGTCGCTGGTGATTACCAATTCAAGAGTTGCGGATAGAATAATCCCTTAACGATGAGCGAGCCGCAGCAGCCGCACGATGATTTCAACTAGGGTCACGTCTTAACGGGCTGTTGCCGAAATGGATCATTACCCGGCAAGATCACAAAGTTCACAAAGACGGACTTTTTGAACAGAAGTTCTGTCGACCTTACTTTTGTTCCAGAAGCGGCAGTATCTCGGACTCGAAAACCCCCTGGCTCACGGCGCCTAGATGAGACGTGACGATGTTACCTTTGCGATCGAGGACAAAGGTTACCGGGACGGCGGTGACACCTCCATAATCGGCTGCGGTTTTTTCGTGGCCAAGTACGACCGGATAATTAATTCCGACCTGCATCACAAATGGCTTCACATCAGACGCTTCAGTCTCCACAGAAATACCTATCACGGTCAATCCTTGGGCAGCATACTTTTTCTGCAGTGCAATAAATCCTGGGATCTCCACTCGGCACGGCGGGCACCAGAACGCCCAAAAATCTAAAATCACAACTCTCCCTTTAAAGTCGGAAAGCTTCACAGTTTTGCCGTCGAGATCATTTAGTTGCCACTCTGGAGCTTGGGTTGTGGCTGCGTTTGCCCGGTATAGCGGGCCCTCGAACAAAAGGATTCCGGCGACCGCAACGCCAATAGAGAGATAAAAATTCCTGCTCATAAACGGATAGCAGTTTTATAGCCTATAGAACCATGCTGCGCACCAATTATTCCCACGACACCCACTCTAAAAACCTCGAACAATGAAGGGTCCGTTGATCATTTGTTGTGGAACCCTAGTTTCTTCGCCTTCTTTAAATCACAGGAAGCCGCTTTACCGTCGCCAAGCACATGATAGGCATAGCCTCGACTGTGGTAAGCTCGGTCCAGGTCCGATTTGAGTCGAACGGCTTCGGTGTAATATCGGCAATGGCCCTTTCGTACTGTCTCAGAATGAATCGCTCTTGACGGCGAGTCCGATGGGTCCGGGCAGCCCTTTGATGAAGCTGGGGCTAATCGCGGCTCCGGTGGTGGCGTCGTATTTGCCAACCGTGCCGACGAATTCGTTCGCCACGAAGAGGATGTTGCCCGACACCGCGAATCCTTCGGGTCCGGGCAGCCCTGTGATGAAGTTGGGGCTAATCGCGGCTCCGGTGGTGGCGTCGTATTCGCCAACCGTGTTGTCTGCGTTCGCCACGAAGAGGATGTTGCCCGACACCGCGAGTCCGACGGGTCCGGGCAGCCCTTTGATGAAGCTGGGGCTAATCGCGGCTCCGGTGGTGGCGTCGTATTTGCCAACCTTTTTGCCTGCGTTCGCCACGAAGAGGATGTTGCCCGACACCGCGAGTCCTTCGGGTATGCTCAGCCCTGTGATGAAGTTGGCGTTAATCGCGGCTCCGGTGGTAGCCTCGTATTTGCCAACCGTGTTGCCTGCGTTCGCCACGAAGAGGATGTTGTCCAACACCGCGAGTCCGATGGGTCCGGGCAGCCCTGTGATGAAGCTGGGGCTAATCGCGGCCCCGGTGGTGGCGTCGTATTTGCCAACCTTGTTGCCTGCGTTCGCCACGAAGAGGGTGTTGCCCGACACCACGAGTCCTTGGGGTATGCTCAGCCCGGTGATGAAGCTGGCGTTAATCGCGGCTCCCGTTTTGGCGTCATATTTGCCCACGACCCCAATGAGTGGGCTTCCAGCAAACCCGGTGACATACAGCTGTGCGCAGGCGTTTCTTGGCATGGCCCAAAGCGCGGCAGCGGCGATAAGAAATGCGTATAAAGCGCGCAAAAGGGGCCCCCAATTTGAGGTGAGGGTTGTCTTCATGGCTTTGTTCTGTCTTGGTTCAGCGTGAAAGTGAAAAGTCGGTGCTTGGCCGCCCGGCTGAGCAGATCAATTGTCGAATCGCGTACACATTCAACCAGCGGAGTATTGCCGATGAGCGAGAGAATCGCCTGGTTTTTTAGGGGAGTTGCTTGGAGGGCGCCGGAACCCATGTAATGAGTTTCCAGCCGGGACACAAGCTGTGTCAAGCAAGATAGTTCAAGGTTCAAAGTTCGACGTTCCAAGTTCCAGGCTACATTTGAGTCGCCGCTTGTCAGGGTTTGGACCGCCGCTCGTCCCAATCAGGTTGCCGAGAGCTGTTCGCCACGGTAGATGTCGCCGAACATCGCCGCCCAAGTTGTTGATGTGAGCGACAATCAATTAACTAACCACCATCAGTAAGACTCGAAGCAAGATCATGAGCCAAGAAAAACTACAGGCCTTCGCGAAAGCCGTTAGCAAGAGCGAAGAGTTGCAAAAGCAATATCTTTCGATTCAAGTCGAAATAGCCAAATCGAGCGCCGAAAAGCTCGCCAAGTTGTCAGAGAGCGCCGGGACGCCTTTTACCGCTGAGGAGTACTTGAACTCGGTGGCAGAGTCATCAGAGGAGATGTCCACAGAGCAATTGCATCGTGTGGCCGGAGGACTTTCCGCAGCGGAAGAAATTTATATTGCGTCGTCTATATTGACTGCGGGCATGACTTGTTGGGTTAAGGCGATCGTGTCGGCCTCAACTCAGGGTGGCGCCGAAAAATGTGTTGAATTACCCGGACTTTAGCAACTTCAACCCGCTACTCAGGTGTAGTTTTCGAGCAAGTAACAAATGGCACTATTCCGGTACTCCAATAATCCGTCACCCTGTTTTTGCGTGATGAGATGGAGGGCGAAACGCCTCATGAAATGGAGGGATTGCCTGCGTGTCTAGGACCCCAGCTGACTGCCGAAATCCGACGTTGCCCCCTCTCCCCCTTTAGCTATGTCGGACAAGTTTGGAGGACAACCCCATGAGGCGACCTAACTTCCAACAACAGAAGACCCATCGCGAGGTTTGCGGCGATGCCAGTTTTGCGTTGGCAAAACGCCTCGATGGCGACATCTGAGTCGCCGCTTGTCAGGGTTTGGACCGCCGCTCGTCCCAATCAGGTTGCCGGGAGTTTTTCGCGACGGTAATTTCGCTGAACATTGCCGCCCAAGTTGTCGAGATGAACGACAATCAATTAATTAACAACAATCAAAGACGAGAAACAAGATCATGAGCACAGAAAAACTCCAAGCCTTCGCGGAAGCTGTTGGCAAGAGCGAAGAGCTGCAAAAGCGCGTGGCTTCGATTCAGGCGGAATCCGCCAGAACGACCGCCGAAAAGCTCGCCAAGTTGTCCGAGAGTGCCGGTACGCCTTTTACCGCTGAGGAGTACTTGCACTCGGTGTTAGAGTCATCGGAGGGGATGTCCGCGCAACAATTGCATAGCGTGGCCGGTGGAGTTTGGGACCCGTCGGCCACGAACATTGTCACCTCTATCTTTTCTGCAGGCATAGTGTGCGGACTCTTTGCGACCGCTTCAGCCATTGGGAAGGGAGACGCTGATCAGTGCCAAGTTAAGATGGGATAAGTGCCAAGTTAAGATTTAAGTAAAGACAGCACTACCCGCGCAGTTAGCAACTTCAACCCGCTACTCGGATGCAATTCGAGCAAGTAACAAATGGCAGTACTCCGGTACTCCAAGAATCCCTTACTCTGCTTTTGTATGATGAGACGGCGACGAAGCACCTGATGAACTGGAGGGATTGCGTCTCCAGGACCCCAGTTGACTGTCGAAATTGGAGGACAACCCCATGAGGCGACCTAACTTCCAACAACAGAAGACCCATCGCGAGGTTTGCGGCGATGCCAGTTTTGCGTTGGCAAACGCCTCGATGGCTACATCTGAGTCGCCGCTTGTCAGGGTTTGGACCGCCGCTCGTCCCAATCAGGTTGCTGAGAGCTGTTTGCCAGGATAGCCGTCGCCGAACATTGCCGCCCAAGTTGTTGATGTGAGCGACAATCAATTAACTAACAACCATCAATAAGACCAGAAGCAAGATCATGAGCCAAGAAAAACTGCAGGCCTTCGTAGAAGTCGTTAGCAAGAGCGAAGAGTTGCAAAAGCGATTCAATTTGATTCAGATGGAAGCGGTCAAATCGACCGCTGAAAAGCTGGCCAAGTTGTCCGAGAGTGCCGGTACGCCTTTTACCGCTGAGGAGTACTTGAAGTCGGTGGCAGAGTCATTAGAGGAGATGTCCACGGAACAATTGCGTAGTGTGGCCGGTGGTGAATTCTCTCTCTCTGCTGATGAGGGTCTCAAGTTTATGAACTCGATTATAGGTAGTTTCGGTGGTAGCCAATGCGTAGTCACGCTGATTCATTCGCTCGCAGAAAAGGGCAACCCTTTAGAGTGTATACCAGTTAGAAAGTAACCTGATAAATAAGACCCGAAGAAGGATCATGAGCCAAGAAAAACTCCAGGCCTTTGCGGAAGCTGTTCGCAAGAGCGAAGCGTTGCGAAAACGATTCGCTTCGATTCAGTAGGAGGCCGCCGAAAAGCTCGCCACGGCCACATCTGAACCGCCGCTTGTCAAGGTTTGGACCGCCGCTCGTCCCAATCAGGTTGCCGAGAGCTGTTCGCCACGATAGATGTCGCCGAACATTGCCCCTCAAGTTGTTGGTGTGAGCGACGATTAATTAAGTAACAATCATCAATAAGACCGGAAGCAAGATCATGAGCCAAGAAAAACTACAGGCCTTCGCGGAAGCTGTTAGCAAGAGCGAAGAGCTGCAAAAGCGATTCAATTCGATTCAGGTGGAAGCGGCCCGAACAACCGCTGAAAAGCTGGCCAAGTTGTCTGAGAGCGCCGGTACGCCTTTTACCGCTGAGGAGTACTTGAATTCGGTGGCAGAGTCATCAGAGGAGATGTCCGCGCAACAGTTGCATGGCGTGGCCGGTGGAGTTTGGGACCCGTCGTCCCATAACATCTTAGTCTCTATCGGTACTTTAGGCTTAGGGTGTGCACTCAAGGCGATCATTTCAGCCGCGGAGGGAGACGTTGATAAGTGCCAAATGAAGCGGCCAACTTAAGTAAAGGCAGCATTAGCCGCGTAGCGGACTGCCGAAATCCGACGTCGCCCCATCTCCCCCTTTAGCTATGTCGGACAAGTTTGGAGGACTACCCCATGAGGCAACCTAACTTCCAACAAATGACCCGTCGCGAGATCGAAGATTACATGATCGAAAGAAGCTTAGTAGATCCAGAGTTTCGTGCTCGTCTGATCGAAAATCCACGTGAGACGGTATCTGGGCTCGGGTTGCCGGTGGGCGCAGACGTCAAGATTCAAGTATTGGTAGAAGAACCCGACTCGTTCTGCATCGTACTGCCGCGAGTCCTGCGGGAGTCGCATGAACTCCCTGCGGAAGCTTTGAGCGATATAGCCGGTGGCGGCAGCTTTCCTCTGGCAGATCTTTTCAAGGGTTACATCTAAGTCTTAGATCCGAAAATTAGATCTGCAGTTCCGAAATGCACGAGAAGTAAGATCATGAGCAAAGAAAAACTCCAGGCCTTCGCCGAGGCGGTTAGTAGAAGCGAAGAGCTACAAAAACGATTGGCTGAAATTCAGGTGGAAACCGCTAGGTTGACAGCCGAGAAGATGGCCAAGTTGTCTGAGAGCGCTGGTATCCCCTTCACCGCAGAGGAGTATTTGAAGTTGGTGGCAGAGTCATCAGTGGAGATGTCAGCAGAACAATTGCAGAGCGTGGCCGGTGGAAAAGCTGGGGAATCAGCTGTCAGAGAGACTACTTACCCTTGGGAACCAGGGTGTAACAATACGCGCGTTACGGTTTTGCAGGGAGTTGAGTGTTTGCCGAAACCGGCGCTGTAAATTGCCGACAAGTCCGACCTCGTTAGCAGCGATTCTGCCTAAACCGAACTTCGTCGCCCAAATGGGCGCTGTGAGCAGCAATCAATGGCAATCGACCTGATGGATGTCTGGACGGAGGCGTTGTCGCCGGAGCGGGATACTCGTCGCTTGGAGCAACGGCTTCGCTTTCTTGGATGGAGCCACGATGAGGCGCGAAACCGCTTGTCCGACGATTTTTTATTCGATGCGCGAAAGGAACCTGCCGCGCTCTCTTTGCTGGAAGGCGGTCTTGCGCGTTTTGAGCGCTCAGGCCCCGCCAAACGGAGGGATAGCGGGCGCGGGAGACAGAGTTCCGATAAAGTCCTTCCTTTCGAAGAAGTACTCTCCCCGTTCGCGTTCGCTGCCGCCTCAGACCTGATACGAAAAGAGAGACGACGCTGGCTGAAACTGATGTCGAGACCCGCCCGGCGCGCTTTAGTCAGGAGTTTACTTGAGCGGTTGTGCGAAACCGCCGCTCCGGCACTATCGGCGGCTCTGAGGCGGCGCCCTCAAGCGCTCTACCTGATGTTACCGGGGGTGCGTCTCCCCCAAAAAAGAACCTTACCTGCGTTTCGTAGACGGATTGCGACAGGGAGGTCTGCGCACCATGCTTGCTGATTTAACCGTGCTCGGGCGCCTAATTTGCGCACGGATGGAACAATGGCAGGCTGCTACCGCCGAGTTTCTTCTGCGTCTACAGAATGACGCTCCGGTGTTGCAAGCGAGTTTTGGTCTCGAGAAAATCTGGAGCGCTCATCTCCAATGTGACCTTGGTGATTCCCATCAGGAGGGAAGGAACGTGATGGCAATCACCTTTCTTGATGGCAAGCGGCTCGTATATAAACCGCGTTGCGTGCGTATGGGCGAGGCCTGGTTCGAATTGTTGGAATGGCTGAAACGGGAAGACGCCAGCTTTTCGTTGTCAGCACCGCGAGTGCTGAGTCGCCAGAACTATGGTTGGGTGGAATGGGTTGACCCGGCGACGAATCCAGATGAACGCGGAGCGGAGCTCTACTACCAACGCGCTGGAGAACTGCTGGCTTTAGCCTGGCTCTTCTCCGCCACGGACCTGCACCAAGAAAATGTTATTGCTACCCAGGACGGGCCTGTGATTATCGATCTCGAGACTTTATTTACTCCGGTCGTACGACCGTTTTTTACCAGCCGGCAAGAACTGGAGCTGACCGCGGGAACAAATGACGTCGGCGTTGGCATCCTGATGACTTCGCTCTTACCGGTATGGCAGGTGAACGAAGACGGTCGCGCCCGGGACCTCAGCGGGTTCGCCGGCCGGATGCGAGAGGAAGCATCTTATGCTGAACCAATTTGGGTCGAGCTCGGCACAGACCAGATTCGACTCGAACCAAGGCTCGTGCGAGGTTCGCAACCTCATAATATTCCGAGAGACGGCGAGGGGCGTCTTGTCCTGCCTTACGATTATAGCGAAGCCATTGTGGAAGGGTTTATTCGCACGACGCGTTTTATGCTTGGGCGCCGGACGCAGCTCCTGGATCCGAATGGGATCCTGGCTCCGTTTCGGGAAGGGCAAATACGCTACTTGATTCGTGACAGCCAAATCTATGGGGTGATGCTGCACCGGCTCCTAAAACCAGAATTTCTCGGCAGTTTCGCGGTTCGGGATATCGAGATCGAGAAGTTAGCCCAAGCCTATTTCCCTATAACGGTTGAGGAGCCCCGGCCCGACGCCTGGAACTGTTATGACGGTGAGCGACACGCACTCACTAAGGGCGATGTTCCGCTCTTTCACGCAAAGACCGACGAGTTCACGTTGCATGGTGACGGGGGTATCCAGGTCCACGATTATTTTTGGAGAACGGGCTGGAACGTCGTGCAAACTAGATTGTCCAATCTCGATGAAGCCGCTATCGCCGAGCAAGCCGGGTTGATCAGAGCGAGCCTTGAGTCGAGCTCAATCCGTCCAGGTATTGCGCGCGATGAAACTTCCGTTGGGCTGATCACCGAGCAGAACCACGACCGAGAAGGAAGCATCCTCAATCCGCCTCCGGATTCGACCTCAAACCATCTAGTCGAACACGCAACAAACGCCTCCCGTTTGTTCAATGCCGCCGAGCGGATTGCAGCCGACATCGAGCGCCGCACCGTTCCGCTCCGGCGAGGCGGTGTCACCTGGCTCAGTGTCTCTTTTGACCCACTCTATAAAAGACAAGTCTCAGCGGTGCTCGGATTGGACCTCTATGGCGGCAACCTCGGAGTCGCTATTTTCTTGGCTGCTCTTGCCTATACCACCGGGGAGCGCCGTTGGGCGGCTCTAGCCGAACAATGCACGCGCAAACAACTAGACCAGTTACAAGCGCCCGAGATGCGGGCGGTCATCCAACGCATGCCACTCGGGATCGGAACTGGCGTTGGCTCCCTGATTGAAGGATGTCGAGTACTTGGGGGACTCCTGGGTGACGAGCGGTATCTACTCAGTGGCGGGTACTTTTCCGACTTCGTTTCTGTCGCTGCCGAAGCGAAACAGATGGAATCGGATGTACTTGGCGGCATGGCCGGAGGCATCCTGGCACTCTTAAACCTCCACCGCGCAATATCTGCACCCGAGCTACTGGAAAGAGCGACCAATCTTGGCTTGGCGCTTTTGGAAAACCGGGTGCAAGCTTCGACCGGACATGCCGTCTGGTTGAGCAGCTTCGCCGAGCGACCTCTGACTGGATTCGGACACGGAGCTGCAGGGATTGCTCTGGCTCTGCATCGGCTCGGACAGGCGACAGGGGAGACCATCTTTTCCGCGGCCGCGGAGGAAGCGATCGGTTATGAGCGGGCGGTATTTGATCCGAAGGCAGTTAATTGGCCGGATTTTCGTCGCGGTGCATTCAAGCCCGGCCAGAAGTCGTTCATGTATGGGTGGTGTACGGGGCCGGCGGGTATCGGTCTTGCCAGACTGGCCCAATTTGGTGGAGCGACCCCTGAGGTCAGTGAGGAAATACAGGCTGCCATCGCCGACGCTACGTCGGGACCAATTTTCCCGGCAGGTCATCTGTGTTGTGGCCGATGCGGACGGATAGAACTGCTTCTCGAGGCGGCCAATCGTCTCACCGACAATACACTGCGAGATGCAGCGGTCTCCCAGGCGATACTGCTCGAATCGCAGGCTCAGGAATCAGGATTTTATGCGCTAAACGGAGCCGATCGCGGCCGGCTGTTTGCGCCTTCTTTTTTTCAGGGCACTTCCGGCATAGGCTATACATTTCTCCGGATACTGAACCCTCAATTACCTTCCGTTCTATCGTTAGGCTAGAAGACCGCGGCTACCTCGCTAGAGATATAACATACTTGATTTATCTTTGTAGTTAGAGCTTTGACTTGATATGCTCCGAACGCAGCAAAGTTATTCAGCTCGGAGCCTGTCACAAGTCACACTAGTTAAGCTAGGAGGAACGAGCCTGCATTTCTGCGATGACCGTGATAATCGGCTTCCAGTGTGCTTTTTGAGCCTGTTTTCACATCCAGCCGACACTATACCAATTGTTCCGCGGACGTCTCCTCTGATGACTCTGCCACCGACTTCAAATACTCCTCTGCAGTGAAGAGGGTACCAGCGCTCTCGGACAATTTGGCCATCTTCTCGGCTGTCGATTGAGAAATTTCCACATGCAGGGATGCGGGTCGTTTTTGTAGCCCCTCGCTCTTGCTAACGGCCTCGGCGAAGCAGGACAGCTTGGCTTCTGCGAAATACAGAACTGTTTGATTGATGGCAATGGCGCCCCATCAGGGGGTGCTGGCGTCTCCTCAATAAATGGCCGAAACTTGGTACAACATTGTCAGATCCTGGACTATGATACCGGCGCTGATTCTGATAATGGCAAAACCATTTTCATCGCCAACTCTATTTTCAATTGCACGATCGGACTCAGCATGCTGAAGAGTGATAAATACCAAGGGAATGTGACCAACGGATGCACGACTCCTTTCTCCGGTGGAACTGCAGTAGGAGACGAAAATAACTAGCTAAAGTTGTTTACTCTGTACGGTTCTGCATTTCCGCGATGGCCTTGACAATGGGTCGCGGTGAAACGGATGTCTGGCCTTTGAACGGCTCGTCGAAGATGAAAACAAGGGCCACGAGCAATGCAAGCCCGAACCCCTGGCCGCCGAACGCCAACGCGCCACCAAACGTGGCTTCAGAGAATGCTGCCAGTAGGAGCAGTATTGACAGTAAGGCAATGATTGTCTCCCAGAAGATCCACGGTAACTCGAGTTCAGTGGCCGCAACCAAGCGCGTCTTACGGTCTGCTGCAATTTCATCAGCTTTTTTGAGCATCTCCGCATAGATCAGGCTCTGGCGTCCAGGCGTCGGCTCGATTTTAAGTATCGCGCGCGAAATTGGGGTGAACAGCGCGGCGGTCCGCTCGCTCGGTCTGCCTTTACGTAGTTCCGGCCACTCATCCATTACGATCGAGTTTGCATAGTCGCGCAGGGATACCCTGATCGCACCGTTGCCAGGGTCACCATACCGGACGAGCAAACGATCCATCTGCGCGAGGTTGTGGGCCTCCGTGCCGATCTGCGTTTCGAGGTTCCGGAGATTGTTATGCGCCTGAACGAGTGAGAACGCTAGAACCAGCCCCGTAAATCCGATCACTACGCCCAAAGCATTGCGTGCAGCCTCAGAGTGATCGCTTGGCACCTGGATACGCAGCAGTTTTTCTCGCAAAAACGGCGCTCCAGCAAGCAGGCCGGCCCCAACCGTGCCGAACAGCAGCGCGATGCCGACGTCAGAAAGGCCGTACAACCAGTTAAAAATGGTTTCTACTCCTACCAGCGGGAAGAGGAATAGTGGGGATTGCGTGAGGGGCGTCTTAGGAGCTGCGATCACTGCGCGGAGCCTCCTCCATAAGTAGACACAGTTAGATGATGGAAGCTTCGCGCGGAATCAGCAATCACAAACTACGAGGTGATCTCGCTCAGTAAAGTCTGGGAGTCTATTCATGAGCTCGAAGAACCAGGGACTGTGCTCCCATACGACCAAGCCGGGGCGGAACGAGGCAACGCGGACAAAATCAACAAAGAACTCTCCAGCTACGATGACGACGCCAAGGCCGCGGTAGGATATCTAAAATCGCTTCCTAAATGTACCGGCAAGATCGGCTGTATGGGTTTCTGTATCGGTGGACACCTTGCCTTCAGATCTGCGACTAACCCCGAAGTGCTGGCGGCGACCTGTTGTTATCCGACCGACATCCACACGAGGACTCTGGGCAAAGGCTTAAGCGACGATACGCTGGATCGAATCCCTGAGATCAAGGGCGAACTCCTGGTCGTGTTTGGCCGGCAAGACCCACACGTTCCCTGCGAAGGCCGGTCAACGATTTACGATGCGCTGACCGACGCAGAAACAAACTTCACCTGGCACGAATTCAACGCCGCCCATGCCTTTATGCGGGACGAAGGGGCTCGCTACGACGCGGCTGCCGCGCGGATGGTCTATGCAATGGCGCTGGACCTTTTCTACCGCAAGCTTAGCAGGGGCGACCTTTCGCAAATTCAAGGCTCCGCCGAGACGCGTCGTTAGACGCGCACCGCGTGTGGCACCCCTGTCCAAGATAAGGGTGAGGCGCCGGATTCTAAAAGTTAGAGGGGCCGCCCCATAGGGGTCGCGTCTACAGAAGGACCCCTTGGCTCAAACCGTTCCCAAGAAATCCAACACCTTCTTGGCATCCTTTTGCGAGAGATCCCACCAAGAACCAGCCTTTATCCTGTGCTGAAGTTTTGACACCGTAATTTCCAAAATTTTAGCGATCTCATCGAGATGCTTTTCTATCTGCAAGTGCTGGCGTATTAGGTCGCCTTTTTGTTTCGATGTGGCTGGCATTTTAAGTCTTTTTTGGCATACTCTCGCCCAGGTTATCGGGAAATCAGGGACATTGCGAGCCGGTTGCTGCCGCCGCCAGTTCACTCACAAAGGAGGAAATCAGTTATGGAAGACAAAGTTTACGCTTACCTGCAACAGCACCAGGGTATGCAGCCAATTGATTCGGTTGCTTGTGCCTTAGAGTGCAGCGTACCTGCGGTTCTAAACGCATCGATAAGCCTTAAAAACAACGGCCTGATCAAAATGCGGTACTACCCAAACGGCAAGTACTTAGAGATATCTGATTTTAAAGAAAGCTGACCGACGATAAACGGCACCGCGCTGACGAAGCCGGCGCTGCGGATCGTCATGGGCCGCTGCATTTCCAGATAACTCGGCAGCCAGGCGCTCATGATGGAAACAGCCACGGCTGAATCATCGAGAAGATGATAATCGGGATCTCCGGGAAAGGCGTTTCGTCCCAGAGGGACAAGAATGAAGGTAGCCAGCCCCAAAAGCTTTCGGGCCTGGCTACTATCATTAGATCCCTACGGGACGGGATCGTTTCTCCTAACATTGACTAACCATATGGCGTAGCCGACCGTTGGCCGTTCGGGCTGAACTGAACCCCTCATCCAGACCAGACGGTATGCCCGGGACACAGCTACCCTTAACGCTCAAAGAGGTTATTCGCCAAACACTAGGCCCTTCAGGATTCGTCCCGGCTTGGCGGTAAACAACCTTCCGTTAATCCCAACCACCCTTCACCCAATGAACTCCACACGCATCGAAAAAGATAGCCTCGGAGAAGTCCAAGTCCCGGCTGACAAACTTTGGGGCGCGCAAACTCAGCGTTCTCTCGAACATTTCAGCATCGGTCACGATCTGATGCCGAGGGAAATGATCAGCGCCTATGCGATTCTAAAAAAGGCCGCCGCGCACGCCAATCACGCCGGCGGCCGTCTCCAAGAAGAGCCCTATAAGCTAATTATTCAAGTCTGCGACGAGATACTCAACGGACAACACCAGGAAATGTTTCCGTTGCATGTTTGGATGACCGGTAGCGGCACGCAGTTCAACATGAATGTGAACGAGGTCATTTCGAACCGGTGTTGCCAGATTGCCGGCACGCCCCTAGGGAGCAAGAAGCCCGTCCACCCTAATGATCACGTGAACATGGCGCAGTCATCCAACGATTCGTTTCCTTCCGCCATGTACATTGCGGCGGCGGTCAACATCAAGAGCCGCTTGGTTCCGGCCGTTGCGGCGTTGCATGACGCCATCGCAGCAAAGGCTGCGGGGTGGAACGACATCGTCAAGATCGGGCGCACGCATATGCAGGACGCCACGCCATTAACCCTTGGACAGGAATGGTCCGGCTATGTCGGAATGCTGGCCGACGATCTAGAACGGATCGAAGACGCGTTGAAAGGGGTTTACCATCTTGCTCTTGGGGGTACTGCGGTCGGTACCGGCATCAATTCGGCGCCAGGGTTTGACCAGGCCGCTGCTGCGGAGATCGCGAGACTCACTGGACTTCCCTTTGTTACCGCGCCAAACAAATTTACCGTGCAAGGTTCTCACGACGCTTTAGTTCAGCTCTCCGGTTCTTTGCGCACGTTGGCCACTTCCCTCTACAAGATCGCCAATGACATCCGGCTGATGTCTTGCGGTCCGCGAGCCGGGTTCGCTGAGCTGATGATTCCGGAAAACGAGCCGGGTTCATCCATTATGCCGGGCAAGGTAAACCCTACCCAGGCGGAGGCTTTAACCATGATCGCCGTTCAAGTGATGGCCAACGACGTCGCCGTGGGCTTCGGTGGGGCAGGTGGTTACCTGGAGATGAACGTCTACAAGCCACTTATCATCTTCAACGTCACCCACTCCATCACCATTCTGACGGACGGTTGCACCAATTTTCGCAAGTTCCTGATTGAAGGGACGAAACCCAATCTGAACAAGATCAAGGAATACGTGGATCGTTCGTTGATGCTTGTCACTGCGCTCGCTCCGGTTATCGGTTATGACCAGGCGTCAAAGATCGCTCACTACGCGATGGACCATGACCTCACTCTGAAGGCTGCAGCGCTACAATTAGGATTCGTGACCGAGGCGGACTTCGACCGCATCGTCGATCCGGCGAAAATGGTCAAACCTTACGTTGCAACGAACGCCTAGCGTGCGCGAAACGATGCCAGGACTGGAACTCAACTCCGCCGGACTATCTGATTAAGGAACCCCCACCGCTACCGGTCGCGCTCGATCTCGCCGTGTTGAGCGCGAAGCTGTTGTTTGCCAATGGACAGACGACACAGAAGATGGTGCTGGCGTTGGGGCAGATGGCAGGCACGCTGGGTTTTAAGCTGACGATCTATCCGAACTGGGGTGAATTGATCGTACGACTTGAAGATAATACGAGTTCGCGTTCGGAATCGATCGCGATAGAACCCGCCGGCGTCGATCAGAGCAAAGTGTCGGCCACCATGTGGGTGATCTTTCAAATCTGCGAGGGCCGCATAGACACAGCAGCAGCTCGGATGGCATTGGCAGAGATCTCCCGGGCGGCACCCGTTTCGTTGGTACGTTTTGCCTTGCTCGCGGCAGCCGGAGCCGCAGCGCTCGGTGTCATCTTTGGCGCGAGTCACCCGGTCACCTTAGCGCTGATCGCGCTGGTCGGCGGTGTGGGCGCTTGCTTACGCCGGTGGTTAGCCGGGCTAAGCCATAATCTATTCGTTCAGCCATTCGGCGCCTCTCTCCTCGCTGGCATAGCGGGCGCGATCGCGGTCCATTTACAGCTCAGTTCCCCGCTTATGTTGGTCGCCCTTTGTCCCTGTATGATCTTAGTCCCCGGTCCCCATATTCTCACCGGCGCCATGGACCTTGCTCGAGCGCGCATCCCACTCGGCATCGCTCGCCTTGCCTATGCGAGCCTTATCATCCTTACCATCTGCACCGGGCTTATCCTAGGGCTGAAGGTTGGCGGTGTGAGCCTCCCTGCCTCCGGCCTCTCCTCCCCGGTGCCGCTTGGGTATGATGTCCTCGCCGCCGGCGTGGCAGTCGCTGCCTATGGCACCTTCTTCAACATGTCCTGGCGAACGCTATTTATCCCTATCGCGATCGGCATGTTCGCGCACGCTTGCCGTTGGGCCGCGATTACCCTGGCCGGTGCGGACCCGGCCAGCGCGGCTCTTATTGCCTGTCTCCTCGTCGGATTTATCATGACACCGATCGCCGACCGACTCCGGCTCCCGTTTGCCGGACTCGCCTTCTCTGCCGTCGTCTCTTTGCTCCCCGGGGCTTATCTTTTTCGAATGGCCGGAGGAATGACCAGCCTCGTCACATCGGCCCCGGGCGCCGGTCCGGAGCTTTTCTTCCAAGTCGGCGCCGATGCGGCTGTGGCGATGCTAATCGTCGTGGCCATGACCTTCGGGCTGATCGTCCCGAGGATCTGGCTTGAAGATTTCATCCACTTCTGGCCGGCCCTGGGAGGCATACCGAAGGATCGGAAAATCTGAGAACCGCAAGGGCGACATCTTCGAGGAACTCGAGGATGTTGGATAGGGGATAGGTCAACTGTTTTGAGGCCGGTGTGCAAAACGACGTCGTCGAATGCATAAAGCGAGCTGGCCGCACAAACGAACCGGAGTGGTTGCCAGCGCTATCGGAGACAAATGACCTGTCCCTTTCTAATTCATCACCATCGGTGGCGGCTGAAGCCTTGGACTATGATGGGTCACCGCTTCGCGCAGGGAATACACCCGAGCCACCGGACGAGGACGAGCACGATGTTCTAATACCGGACGATATGATCCAACTGGATCCTGACGAGGCTGGCCCATTCTTTCGCTGGTTCGTCGGCGTAATGGACTCCGTCGCCGCCCGATTTGCCCGGGATGTAATGGGTGATCGCGCTGGAGTTGATGGTCTCGAACCCGTACTTGGCGGCGGCCGCTTTGATCAGAGCCAGCACGGCTTGTTGCACCCGAGGCGGATAATGAGAAGAATCAGGTGGCGTTATCCAGATAATCTTTTTGACCGTGCTCGGCGAGGCCCGGATTACGGTAACGAAGCCATCCAGCGTCCGAGCATCTGCCTCTTCATCCCGCGCATCGGCGACTAATCCGTCCATCCAATTGGTTCCAAGCTGAACAATTAAGATGGTGGGCCGGTATTTCGGCAGCAGGTCGTCCAGCTTCGGGGTCGGCATAGGAGGCGGCGGTCCCCCATGCTGAAAATCATACAAAATCGTTGTTGAAGGCGTCTGCTCTCGATACCCGCATTTGGTCGTGTAATCGAAACCAGACCGTAACCAATGTTGCGGGGAAGAACCGCAAGCAGCGAAAATTGCGACGTTGTTCTGACCGAATCGATTCACCAGGTATTCCAGCATCGACTGCCCGAACTCGCCGACGGATAGAGAATCGCCAATCATCAATACGCGATCTCCGCCGCGTGAAAAATAGGGTTCACTTGGTTGAGTAGAAGTCGGGGACGTCAGCTCACGCTGCATGCTCAGTCCGTTTCGTATTTCGGCGTCTGGCGGAACGCTGGTAGTGCTGCCGATGTACCGCTCATCCGAGCAGGCTTGCAGTAAAAGCCCCGACAGCGTGATAACAAAAAGCGGATGCCGCATGCAGTTTACGCCAGCTTCCCTTAACTCGGCCCTGCAAGCAAGGCTGGGTCTTGCGTGAAAGACCGCTCCACTTTCCCTATCAAGCGCGATCTGTCAACTCCGTGGTGACGGCAAGCGGTCTTCGTCCTCCTTGCGGATGTAAGGCACTAAATCGATGCGCCCGGTCTCATCACTGGTCTTGATGGTGGCCCACGCTGTCGAATCTACCTCGTCCAGGTGCAAGAGAAAAGTGTCGCCGATCGCAAATTGGTCCAACGGCTGAGGTTTTAACTGAATGTGGGCAGGATGCAGGACGAGAATCTCTTTGTCATTATATGATCCGCCCAGCACTTGCTGGACTTCATAAATAAATGCCACCAAAGATTCCTGATAAGGCAACAGTTGCGCAACTGCTAATGGCTTCGACTTAAAAATTAGCTTGGCCTTAACCGTGACCTCCCCAGGCAGCGTCTGCTCAGTGCTCGGGGTCTGCTCGGTGACTGAACTCGCCGAATTCTCAGACAGCCTCGGTAACAGCGCCACCGGATGCGAGTTAATGTCATCCTTAATGATGGTAAAGACCCGGTCAGCCCACGCATCCATTTGGGCGCCGAAAAAATGCTCCCGATCCCGAGCCATAACCCGATAAGGATACGAAACCAGGTCGCGGCTGTCGATCAACGTAGCCTTATCCCTGGTAGACGACTGCAGTTGCTCAAAAACGAATTGCTGAACTTCCTTCGTAACCCGCCCTGAGATCGGCGAGCCGATCCAGTAGATCTTTTTCAACGAGGAGGGCGGCTTAACTGCGACCGTCAGGAAGGGCTCTACCAGGTTTCGCAATATCGGCCCTTGCACTTTGGAATGTATCGTCTTGCCGTCCCTGAACAGGCTCAAAAGATTGGTGCCCGTTTGCATCACGAGAATATCGGGCTGAATCGCTGACAGGAGGGTTTCAAGCTTAGGGACAGGATGCGGCTTTGGGACATAGCCTCTTTTCATGCCGTACTCATCCTGAAATTCGCTGGGCGTATCTTTCCCGGGTACCGACTCGATGGCCCAATAGCCGCAATAGGTCTTGGCATTGGCATAGGGGCTTTTTTGTAGCCAGCTGACGGGGACGGTTCCGCAAGCCATGTAGGTGAAGACCGCGCCGACGCCATTGTCTTTCCGGAAAAGAGTGTCGAGACGCTTGCCGAAACCGCACTGACTCATCGAGTCGCCCAAGATCAATACCTTCAACTGTGCGGTTGAGGCGGTCGCGGCCACAGCAGAAGGCGAGGGATCGACCTCAGCATAAAGGGTGGGACTAACCCCGGAGAACAAAAGCAGCGATGAAAGAGCCGGGGCAACTAAGGGCGCAGTGTGGAAAAACTGGTTCCAAATCAACCTAAATGTCATCTGGTGAGGAGATACTCGGATGCCCATATAAAACACAACGGCGGATCTTATTACGTTCTCAGGAATTGCCCAGAGATTACACTAAGGTCGCATATCGCTTATCTAGACGCTCGCTTAGGATACTTCGGGAGTGTTGGCAGTAACTCGAGCCAGCAAAAGCGTTATATACCTTTAGCCAGAGCGAATGATGTGAAAAAGAGAGTCAGAGCGACCTATTTAGTTACAGGCAAAACCTGCCACCCCTGGGTCGCTTCGGTAAACTCGCGGGCGCTGAAGCACCAGACGACAACTTTTTTTCGGGATAGATATCCCGGATCCTTGATACTGCGGCGATATAAGCTCACCCGGACCGGTGTCGCCCCGGAACCACGCGTACCGATCAGATCTGGCCGCACACCCAGTTCTAACGTTAGCTGGTCTAGCAAGCCAGCGTCGGACGCCAGAAAATCGTGGAACACGAGGGTATCTGACTATCGCCGATTACCAACAAAGGACTGTTGCTGTCAGGTTCGATAACGGAGCCGCCAGCGGCAGTTTTGACTTGCCTGATACTAATTTTTTCCGGCGCCGGTTTTGGCGAACTCTCCGGCAGTAGACTCACTAAATCGCCTGCAATCGTTATTTCATTCCATGACACGAGGTAATCATCAGGTGAACTCTTGGCCGGTAGCTGCGATCGGGCGCGATCGGCGATGGCTTTGGCTGCCAGGACACAACCAAGGCCAGACCAATGAGAGTCCGTTCGACAATAGAGCGGCCCACGCTCATCCATCCGCTCCGAATAGAACAGAGGTAAAAGGTCAACTACCTCGACTCCGGCCTTCTCCAGCCGTCGATAAAACGTTTGTAAGTCAGCGCCCAGGTCCTCGGGCTTGCTGCCAAAAGATGAAAATAATCTTTCCGGGTAAATGGCGATTTTCGGCGGTACCGGAACAAGTAGGAGCCGTACTCCTAGCGCCTGCAGCTGTTTGTTAAAGTCGACTATGGCCACCAAAGGATCCATCGCTGCCGGGTTGGTTGATCGGCTTACGTTCGCCGCGGCATCACCCCAGAATTGTCCAACTGAAAGGAACCGGAGGTCATCTGTCAGAAAAAGCCATCCTCCGACGCCCGCGACGGCTACGACCTTCTGGCCGATCAGCGTCTTTACTTGGTCGGCTAACTCTCTTTTGAATGCATCATCCGCGGCGGGCGCGGACAGCGCCGTTGCCCAAACTTCGGCCAAGGTAGCGCACAAGATGAATGCCCCTAGAAGCCTGTTCGGCCGACGACCGCGCTTATGAGAACTCGGTGAGAACTCCTTTCTTCTATGGATCCGTTTAGTTGATGACCTATGGTCTTTAGTTCGCACGTTTTTATTTACTATTTTCTTCCCGCTGCCCTTCTAGGATACTACACGCTCAGTCGGGCGCCGCAGCGTTGGCGCAACCTTTGGTTGGTACTGACTGGCTATCTATTTTACGGATGGGCTGGGCCGGGTTTCACGATTTTGATGCTCGCAACGACTTCGTTTGACTGGCTCATGAGCCTGGTCATCGCGCACAACGACTGGCGTCCATTGCGTCTTTGCCAGGGTGACGTCTCCTTGCTTCCTCCCGGAGCGAGAACACGGACACAAACGGTGGCCTTGGTGCTATCGATTTCGTCGAACCTGATCGTGCTCGGTTTCTTCAAATATTTCAACTTCGCAATTGGTAGCTACAACGGGGTTATCGAGCTTATTGGGGTGAGCCCGGCGCAATGGCACACAACCCTGCGGGTCGTCTTGCCTCTTGGGATCAGCTTTTACACTTTCCAAGCCCTCAGTTATATCATCGATGTCTACCGGGGCGATGCCATCGCGATGGTTAACTTCATCGATTTTTCCTGTTTCGTATCGATGTTTCCTCACCTGGTGGCAGGGCCTATTTTGAAATTCTCCTTTCTGGCGAAGCAACTGACCGCGAGGACGTTGACAGCTGAGAAATTTGCCCGTGGAGTGGCTTTCTTTTGTTTGGGCTTAGCAAAAAAGATTTTGTTGGCGAATCCATGCGGCACGATCGCAGATGCCACTTTCAACGCGCATTCGGTTGCTAGCTTGGACGCCTGGTTTGGCGCGGTGGCCTACGCTTTTCAGATCTATTTCGATTTTAGCGGCTATTCCGACATGGCCATTGGGCTGGGGCTGATGCTTGGTTTCGTTTTCGCTAAGAATTTCGATTCGCCCTATCAATCAGCATCCATCACCGAGTTCTGGCGGCGTTGGCACATCTCGCTTTCGACCTGGCTCCGTGAATATGTCTACATCCCGCTGGGTGGAAACCGTCAAGGAAACATCCGCACCTATGTTAATCTGATGTTGACGATGCTGCTGGGCGGGCTTTGGCACGGCGCTTCCTGGAATTTTGTGATCTGGGGAGGAATCCATGGCGGAATGCTGGCTCTGGAACGGCCCCGGCAACGTCAGAGCCTCCACGCACATTTACCGAAGCCGGTTCGAATCGCGGCCACTTTTCTGGTCGTGACGGTTAGCTGGGTTTTCTTCCGGGCTTCCGATTTACCCGGAGCAATGGCTTACCTTGGCAGTATGTTCGGTCTAACCCACCCAGCGCCGGCGGCTTCGTTGATCAGTGGGATAATATATGACCGTTACTTGTTATTCTCCTGGGCGCTGGCCGCTATCGTCGTTTGGGCAGCGCCGCAGACCTGGAATTGGACGCAGGTGCTGACATTGCCAAAATCAGCCGTTTGTGTTGGGTTAGCGGCTTTGGCGTTGGGTGTGCTCGCAGCGCAGGAAAGTAATCCGTTTATTTATTTCATCTTCTAGTCATGCCGCCCGATCCCGATTCAGCAGTCATCGAGTTAGCTCCAGAGCCGGTTCTGAGGAACAAACCGCAACGAACTCGGGAAGAAGAAGCTGACTGGGCTTTAAATCATTCGACCTTTTACCGAGGCGCAAGATCGGTCCTGCTTTACTTTTTTCTGGCGATTGTATTCGGGGTTCCGTTAGCGCAGTTGACCATCGATTTGGGCGGGAAATCCACAGGTAAAGGATCCGGCATCTTGGAAATGTCTCGACAACTGTTTCCGTCGAGAGCGGTCCTGGATAAGAGACCGATGAATCTACTGCAGGTTCTCCCGACAGCCCAAACTATCAAGGCGGCAGAAAAGAAGCTGGAAGATTACTCCGCGCTATCTTGGTTGTGTCTACCTCGGGTACAATGGGTGTTAACTGGATTGTTTGGGACGGGAAACAAAGAAGTGGATGTGGGCCGGTCCGGCTGGCTGTTTTATCGACCGGATGTTGAATATGTTACCGGTCCGCCGTTCTTAGAGCCCATCCGTCTTCAGCAGCGGCTGCACGAGCCTGGTATTCAGCCGGATCCGATCCAGGCGATTGTCCAGTTCCGGGATCAACTAGCTCAGCGAAAGATCGATTTACTCGTGCTGCCAATTCCGGTGAAATCCTGCGTGCAAGGCGATCAGCTTTCCCGGTTCGTTGACCCGACGGTAATCCTGCAGAATCCGTCATTCGCGGAGTTTAAAACGCGGTTACAGGAACGAGGAGTCCATGTCTTGGACTTGACGCCTGACTTTATGATCGCCAAGACCGGGCAAAACGGCGGGCCCATCTATCTGGAAACAGATACGCATTGGCGGCCTGAGATCATGGATTTGGCGGCGCATCGGGTGGCGGCGGCTCTCGATGCGTTGCCGGGGACAAACGGGTTGCCCCCGCAAACAGTCGAGAAACCGGTTACCAACTATGGCGACATTTTAGCCTTATTAAAGCTCCCGGCGGGCCAAGGCGTTTATCACCCCCAGACCGTCACGATCGGAACAATTTCGCGGGGGCACACTTTGTGGCGTTCAGATCAGGCCGCGGACGTTCTGCTGCTTGGCGATAGCTTCTGTAACATTTATTCACTGCAACAATTGGGGTGGGGCGAATCTGCGGGATTCGCCGAACATCTGAGCCGCGCGCTCGGTGGTCGCCCAATCGATTGTATTCTTCGGAACAGTGACGGCGCGTTTGCCACCCGAGAAATCTTGAGTCACGAACTTCGTCGCGGCAACGATCGGTTAAAGGGCAAGCGGGTCGTGATCTGGGAATTCGCAGCCCGCGAGCTCGCTTTGGGCAACTGGAAGCTGATGGATATGGAGCTGGGCACGCCGGGGCCATCGCGTTTCTTATCGTTGAAACCCAGTGAGGATGTCATCGTTACCGGCGTCGTTCAAGCCATCTCCGAGGTGCCACTGCCGGGTAGTATTCCTTACAAGGATCATATCGCCGCCGTGGAGCTAACCGATTTAAGCGGAAGCTCTCAATTGATCGCAGGTTGCACCGAAGCTTTGGCGTATTTTTGGAGTATGCGGGACAACGTTTGGACCCGCGCCGCCCGGTTACGCTCCGGCGGTCGTGTTAAAATGCATCTATACGCCTGGGCGGATTATGCAGTTCAATACGACAAATTCAATCGAAGCGAGCTGGAAGACGCCACTTTGCAGCTTCAGGAACCAACCTGGGGTGATTTCGTGGAGTGAGGACGGCTTGGATATCTGTTTTCGGGAAATGGCTAAGATTACCGATCTCTTAGCCACTTTTCAGGTTCATCCCTGGATAGATTTGACCTTTCATGAGCCGATAGTTCGCGGGTGGGAATGGAACGTTAGACCTTTGTCGTCGTGTTATGCCTATATTTCATAGCGACTATAAAAATACGCTGGGTCACATTGGAGAGTGGTCACTAACGGGGTGGAGGCACTTCTTTGGCTCCTCGATTGGTACTTTGGTCCAAAAGGAAGATCACCCTGACCTTTCCGACTATGCGGATGGGAGCGGGCTCCCGGATCTTATGATCATTAGCCTGCCGGTGAACAACCGACACCTTTCTCCCCCACGACCGATGCTCAACGCGCACTCCAGACCCAAGTCATGTAAGAAATGCAGGCTTTAATCGTGCACGTCGGGAGTGGTCGGAGCAGAGATTAACGGTACCGGAGCCATCTTCCCCGCCGAGATCAAGGGAAACTCGATACGGAAGAGAGCGGCCAGCATCGCAATCGAGTTGTCGCTCCATAGTCCGCCGTGTTCCCAAATTATCTCTTTTGGCACGCGCACGATCCAACAAGGCACCCGAGCATTGCCGGTATAGACAATTCGCCAACGTCGCCAGAGTTCTGGCCCCGTGGATGCAAGGGCTTGATCCGGATTATACTCACCGTTTTTGCAGAGACGATTTTCGCGACCGTCGTTATGCTCGCTGGTATAAAAAGAATAGTCTGGATGATTCTGTAAGAGATTGGCCTCGAATGCCCTGTTCTCTGCCGCCTTTAGACCAGGGGGCGGACTGGCTTCTCCAAGCGGAACTACTTTATAATTGACCAGATAGCGGTTGTTACCCGGTGTGTGGGTATAAAATTCCTGTTCAGACACTTTTTCTCCATGGTGGCCGGGCACCGATACTTTTTGCCAGTGAAACTGCAGAGCTATCTTATTATAAAATCCGGTGCCGATGGGAAAAAATGTCCCGGTTGCTGAATCGTTTTCGGATTGAAAGAACACCAGAAACGGCCGGTTTTCAGGCACGGGCGTGGCGTTTCCGGCACCTGGGGTGCGGCTGACGTAAGCATGGCGGGCTGGGTCATACCTGTAAAGGTAGTCTAGTTGTTTCATCAACTGTCGCGTACTGATGGAACTGTCGGCCGAATTAAAGGTCACCGCCATGTCCCATGGATTAACAACGCGAGCGCCGGTACCGGTAGCGTCAAGAATGGAATGCGTGATCGTATTTCCAAGTATCAACCCACCAAAGGAATGACCGATTAGGATGCAACTATGTACTTTCTTGCTTGGATCCCGAGCTGCCAACGCGAGCTCGTCGAGCGTTGCCAGGCAGGTGACCTGAGATGCGATCTCTGCAGCCGTGGCCTTGCGGCTATAGAATGTCAGTAAGTTCAGGCCAGGGAATGTGAGGTCACGGCCGTGCCAAGCCATATAAACACCAATCACATTCACTTTTCCGCCGGTGCCCTGGGGAAACCTTGATATCGTATCGAGGAAGTGCTCGAAGCGGCAGACGTCACCCGACTCGGCATTATTTTGCCAGCCGTGAATGTAAACGAAAAGCACTGGACGTTCCGCTTGGTGAATCAATTCGAGAGCGGTCTTTATTTGTGTATTATCTAAAGCTGAGCCTTGATCACCGAATTCAATAAAAGCCAATTTATAGCGTCCGTCCTTCGGTCCTCGGACTGAGTTAAATGGGTTCCCGGCAGTATCCGCGTGAAATGGGCCGAACGAAGCGCAACTTGCCAGCAGGATCGCGAAGGCGGGTGTAACAAAGAGCAGAAAAAAGGTAATCGACCATCGATCGGTCCAGCTTACACGGTTTTGCTTCGTCCGTGCGATGTTCCGAACTGTTGGCAAACTTGCTAGCATGACTTCTCCGGAGAATATCAGTTTCTGTCGCCGA
>CAVXLD010000006.1:0-59298 GCA_963762565.1 uncultured Verrucomicrobiae bacterium
GGGAGCCTCGCCCTACCATCGGGACCACTCGCCCTACCAAGTTATTCACTCCTTTTCCTGAATGCATCCATCAGGGCCAGGATAGCTTGGCGGGTTTCGAGCATCTCGGTGATCCACTCCTCGATAGAGAACGGGAGTTGACGTTTTGATTCTCTGAGCCGGTCAGCGGCGCTGAGAGCGCGTGACAGTTCGCCAACGGCCCGTTTCAATTTAGCGACCACTAGGCCGGACATGTCTAGATCAGGCCCCAGATCGCGGTCGCCGATCGTGAGCGCGCCAGCGACCTTTGGCCCAACGACCATATAGGAGCCGAGCATTTCGTCTATGTCTTCGTCGCGCTGGTCATCGGTCAATCGGGATAACTCAACCGACCGGTCGATAATGCGCCTCACCAAAGGATGTTGGACCGGTTTCTCTGCGCGAGCGACCTCTTCCTCGTCAGGTCCTTCGAACTCAAGGTCGTCATCTTCTTCCTCCTCGGTCGAGGATTCAGCTTGTGCATCCAGCATTTCCTCGATTTCCTTCCAACCCATGGCGCGAGCCACCAAACGGTCCCGATCCGGATGGTCCTTATACTTTTCCAATAACTCGCCCAGTTTGGTTGAACGCCGATCGGAAGCGCGAAGGAAAAGTTCCCATTCGAATTCATCCTTCGGATCGCCGTTATAGGCTGTTTCCTCGCGAGGGTCGAACGACTCCGAAATCCGATCCATAAATGATTGCATCGCTTCGGTGTTGGCTTCGAGTTGTCGAGCTTCGTCTTCAGGACTCGGTCGCCAGGCCGGTTCGCCAATCCCGATCTCGTAGTCAGTCGACTCGATAACGACCCGTCCGTTGGCGTCGCTGAACCATTCCAGATAGAGCGCATTAGCGGTGTGTTCGGAGAACGGCTCATCAGCGGTGGCCGCCTCGGGATCGAAGTTGTCAATTACCCGTACTTTCCTCGCCGCCGTCATATCTCCAACTACGCCGATTTGGTCCGCCTTTAGGGTAAGGTTTGGATCCAGCTTCGGCTCAGGATTAGAGAAGGTGAGCTTGCAGCCGGCAAGGTCCTTATGGCCGTTCCCGGACAATCTTAGGGTCAACGGAGCAACACGTCCGGCTACCCAGATTTTACCTTGGACTAACCCAGGTGTGCGGTTATCGATTTCGCCCCGAACAACATTCTCTGCGATACGCCAAGCCATGTGGATGTATTATCGAAATCAGGCAATATTGCAACAGAATCTTTTATAGTTACTAAATCTTGGGGAATCGCCTCTGCCTTCAGATTAGTCGCGGTCGTCTTTATCACGGACCGATTTCATCCAATGGCGGATCATGCGGCGCAGACTTCGGCGCTCGCGCCACGATAGATAACGAAGTTGGCGGTTAACCCGAATCTCGCGTTTCAGATCTTCAAACCGGAAGGGTAGGAACTGAAAACCGATTTGGGCGCCCGCGATCAGGGCTAGGATCACCAACGATATCCATTCATTACGGGAAGCTCCGCCCACGATCAAGACAACCCAGAAATACCGCAAAATTGACAATCTGACATTATCAGCGACCACTTCTAAAATATCGGTGGGCGTGAGCTGAATCGTCTCCGGCGCCCGTTGCAATCGAACGGCCACAGATCGCGAGCGCTGGGCAGGCGGCATCGGACGAGGCGGGGCCGGTATCGGTGTGTTTCGAGTGAGTTCGGGTAAAGGTTGATTCCGTAGCCAGGCGTCTATCTCCTTTTTCCGCCACCGGAGCGTGTAATCCGCTGCTAGTAAGCCGGTCAGCAATTGTTTCCAGCGAGGGGAAATCGCTTCTGGAATTTCGATCTTTCCCCCGGCGACCCGGTAAAGCTGTTGTCTCACGTCTAGGCCGGCGAACGGCGGCCGGCCGGTTAACGCCTCGATCAGAACCATGCCTAAACTCCAATAATCGCTGGCTTCCGATTGCATCCCGGTAACCGCTTCGGGGGACGAATAAGCAACTGTGCCGATCGTACCGGTTAAGATCGTTTGGTATCCGCCGAGACGAGCCGTTCCAAAGTCCGCAAGTGAGATCTGTAGCGGTTCCGTCTGGGTGACGAACACGTTGGACGGCTTGATGTCCCGGTGCAGTACATTCTGACTATGTAAATAGTGGATGGCGTCTGCTAGTTGCTCCAGGAGGCGTTTGGCATCGGCTTCGCTGAGCTGGCGGCGCTGCTGGATCAGGTCGGTCAGGGTCCCGCCGTCAACGTAGGGACATACTTCGAAATATCGGCCCTGGATCTCGCCGGCTTGCAGGATTGGCAATAAACGTGGATGAGACAGGGCGCACTTTTGACGTTCGTCCATCAGACCTGGAAGCCTTCCGTGGCGGTAGATCTTAACCGCGACCTGTTCTCCGCTGGGCCGTTCTCCTTTCCAAACATCGGACTCGCCGGATTGATTGCTCAAGAGCCTGGTCAATCGGATATCGCCAACAAAACCGATGTCCAGTGGTAGTTGAACGCTAGAGACTGGGTCTCCGGTTGCCTCGGGCGTCGTCGTATCCGACTGTTCAGGACCCACGGATTGCTGCTCCTCCGCCATCGACGAGACCTTCTTCAGTGCGGCACCGGCGTCAATGCTTTGTTTCGACGAGCGGCGCCAACGTCCGTTTCATGCGCCGGCTAACGGTTCGAAAACCGATTGCCTCGTAAAAGCGAATCGCGCTGTGATTGAACTCGTAAACGTTTAAGTCCAACTCGTGCATATCTCTGGCTCGAGTCCACAGGATCGCGGCGTCCACCAATTTGCGTCCCACCCCGGTTCGCCGAAACTTAGCGGCCACTGCCAGATTTTCTAAGAGGACGAACCGACTCGGATTGAGAAATGGGGGCGCATCTCGAATCACTGTGATCGCGACCCCAGCGGGAACGCGCTGATCCTCGGCTATAAAGACGCCAGCGTCCGGGTCTTGGAACCGCTCTTCCAGATAGCGAGTGTGTTGCGCTTCCTCTGGGCCTCTGAACAGGGACGGATCTTCGTTATGATGAAGCGCAACGACCTCATCTAACAATTGGGCTAAGACAACCAGATCCTCGGGGCGGGCCGTCCGCACAGAAACGTTCATAGAGTTGACAAAATGGTAGGGCGAGGCTCCCGAAATAACCAGAAGGAGGTCGCAGCGCGAAATGGTGCTTCATTCGGATGCGGGATGCAATACCTGAAAACTGCCGAGGCGCCCGACGTAGCCTTTCCACATGCCAGCCGTTCCCAGGTCCGAGTAGGCGTAGTCGGAGCCGTGGGTTGTGCAAGCCGCGGCTCGGCGAGCGATTTGGCGTTGCACATGGAACGGTCGATCAAAATTGGGCCCCTGTTGACCGGTTTGGGCCGTTCGGGAGCCTCGCCCTACCAACTTCTCTTGTTGCCGAGCAGATTTCTCTGCTAATGTGAAATTTCTCGAGAAATGAACCCCCCGGGGCTCGCTTGTTCTAGTTCCCGGAAAACCCAGAACCCACAACGAGTATGAGCGAAGCGCAGACCGAGGCGAGACCAGAAGTTTCATTGCTTCAACAGGCGGTCAATCTGTTCTTGAAGGACGCCCTGCCGCATTTGACGCTTACCGCTTGTGCGGACGCGACCATTCGGTCAATACCAAGGTTCATATCAGGGGGTGCTGTTTCCGGCAGCCTTTGGTATCCGGGCCAGCGGCCAAATACCAGATTCAGATTGGCGCTGGAGGGAGATGCGGTCGTACATCGAGAGAGCGCCGAACTCGACCTGCCGCCTGAGGCGCTGAAACCGGCGGAAGGAGCTGAAGACGATGTGCGTATCCTGTTACATCGCTCGCTGAAATCTTTAACCACGGACCGGCCGGCGGTTGATAACCTGCAGCAAGCGAAGTATCGGGCGGCCATCGAGATCCGGTTCTGTTATTTTGGGCGATTGATCCTGCTGCTAATCGTTGGGCTGCCGAGCGCCAAAGGTTTGGTCAACAAAGAGTCCGAGGATTTCCTGAACTTATTTTGCCGGTGCTGCCTGATTACTCTGCAGGGTGCCTACATAGCGGGCATGGAAGAGAGATCCGGGCGTTCGAGCGGTCTGTTGCTACAAGAGAAATGCAATCTCACTTTTCATTGGTTTCACTCGATTACGCGGCACCTAAGCCTTGGTATCAACCGCCTGCGGGCGGGGCAATATCCGGAAGCAGCCGACGCGCTCGATCGAACGTCCGTCGTGGCCGCGGTCTGTCTAGCTGAGATTATTACGCTAGTAAATACGATATCCGGGCCTGGCCCATTGGTGGCGAACTTATCAACGCCGGCGGCGAGCGCGTGAGGGGGGATACGGCGAATGGGCGAAGGGCCGATGGGGCGAATGGGCGGTAGGGCGAAAATCTCGGCGCGCCGAGGACGGACCACTCAGACTACCGGTACGCGCGCCGGATTTGAGCCGTGCCGTGGGGGTTGCCACCTCGCCGGCTCGATTGTCCTGAAAACACGATTATGCGCCTCGACGTTGCAGGCGCACGCATGGCTCAAATCCGGCGCGTAAACATCGATAGAAATGGTTTGTCAGGGGCGCGCCGAGATTTTCGCCCTACCGACCCCGCGCCCCATCGCCCCTTCGCCGTGTCGCCCCTTCGCCGTTTCGCCCATTCGCCGTTTCGCCCATTCGCCCCCTCGCAATCAGGGCGATGGTTTTGCCCAAGTGGCACGCAGCTTGGCCATCCGGCGGGCTCGAAATTCTTCAAGTTTCTGCTGCTGGTCCGGGTCTAGCAGCGGCGCCAATCCCGCCAGGGTCTGGTCGAAAGCCTGGTTATTTTCCTGTACCGTTTTTATCCGGACGGCGCGGAGCCTTTCGATGGCTTCATGAATTGGCGCCCTGACCTTCTCCTGTTGTTCCGGCGTCAAATGGAGCTGGTTCGTGAGATTTCGCATCACTGCTTGCTCCCAGGACACCGTCGGGGGCACTTTCGTGTTGAATTGGTGACGAGAGGTCAGTGTTAGCATTATCGTAGCCCCGCACAGGGCGCCGATGACAAAAAGCAGTGCGAACGAAAGTGTCAGTTTCCAGCCGAATCCCATAGCGATTGCGCCATTTCGTCGACTGGATCCGGCTCTTCCTGCCCTGCCATCAGGGTTTGGAAGTTCCAGCCGACAAGTGCGGCAAAAATGACGAGTGCAGCCGAAATCGACAGAATGGAGGTCCGGAACGTGATCCGCGCCCTATGCAAAGCACCTAGATGCAGGGAGTAGACTCGGCCGGGGAAGTCGCTCGGCATGGAAGCAGGCTCTTCTTTGCCTGCTTCCTTGGCACGTGCGAATAACTGTTCCATCCCGTCGTTCGTCATTTTTCTAATCGCTGGACTGCCGCTGCGAGTTTTTGGCGTGCTCGGAAGGCGGTCACCTTAACTTTTGACGGAGTCCAGCCGGTAAGGTCACAGATTTCTGCGATCGATTTTTCTTCTAAATGTAGCCAAGTGACAACGGTCCGCTCATCTGGTTTGAGGCCTTGCATCAAACGTTCCAGCAATTCTTTAGTCTCTTCCGGAGACCGCTCGTTAGGCAGAATCGCTGAGTTTTTCAAATTGTCGAGAATGGCCTGTTGTTCTTCGCTGAAATCGGACCAGCGAAACTCGGGACGGACCTTTTGTTTTCTGAGCTGGTCGATACAAGTATTGACGGCGATGCGGGAGACCCAGTGCTCAAAGGGCATATCCGCCCGAAATTGATGGAGGCGAGAAAAGATTTTCAGGAAGACGTCTTGGCAAAGGTCTTCTTCCAGCTCTCGCCGGGGAAGATGGTTTCGAACGATGCGGATCACGATAGGATAGGTGAATTCGATCAGCTGCTTCGCTGCTGATTCATCATTCTTCCTCGCTCGCGCAATTAGGTTGAGAAGAGCGTCATCTGCCATTCAACGCGTTGATTCCATGGGCGCTGCGTCCGCCAGTTGCGCATGGGTCTTTATGAACGCAACCTACTAACATCGCAACCATAAACCCATAAAGCGCTCTCGGGGGCAGCTTGTGGCGACCTCCTGTTTGGACGGTTCAACCAATAAAATCATCAATCAAAGATTATGTCCTTCCTCAAAGAATTCAGGGACTTTGCGATGAGAGGTTCCGTAATTGACCTCGCCATCGGTGTTATTATCGGTGCAGCGTTCGGAAAGATTATTAACGCGCTTGTTAATAGTGTGATAATGCCCCCAATTGGTCTCCTTTTGGGGCGGGTAGATTTCTCCAGCCTGTTTTTGAATCTGTCGGGTCAACCGGCTGGGTCCTTGAAGGAGGCCACTGATAAGGGGTTGCCGGTTTTAGCTTACGGAGCATTTCTTAACACGGTTATCGAATTCTTGATCATTGCGTTCGTTTTGTTCCTGGTGATTAAGCAGGTCAACCGGTTCAAGAAACCTCCTGAAGCCCCGAAGACCCCCGAGCCGAGTGCGGAAGAGAAACTGCTGGGAGAGATTCGGGATATTTTAAAGGCTAGGAGCTAAGCTCGGAGAGCGTGGGGCCGCTTGGCGCTTGGCGCTTGGCGTTCGGCGTTTGGCGTTTGGCGTTTGGCGTTCGGCGTTCGGCGTTCGGCGTTCGGCGTTCGGCGTTCTGCGTTTGGGGTTTCACGGCATCGAAAATCCCGCACGATGCAATGCCGGCTTAGCCAGTTGCAAGCTCCTAGAAGAACCCCAGGAACATAACAATGCGTAACACGCTTACAGCAAGTCAGTTATGCCAGACAAGCCCATTTGGCATGCTTTTAGCCTTCGCTATGCCCACACCTTTGTCGCCCGATGCTCTCCTGGACGTTGATTTGTCTCATCTTAGCGGTCGTAGCCTGGGTCACGCTTTCCGGACCGGAACGCCCCAGATGGCTGCTCCGCAGTTTCTTTCTGCTATTAGTGGTCATCCTGTTGATAACAGAGCTGCTAGCTTAGGCGTGTCGGCGTACGGGCGAAATTGTACGAGCTAAGGCAGAAAATATGAAATAAATTGGGGGTAGCGCAGACTCTTTCTTCAGAGATGAATGTGCCGTTTGTGGTTGGAAAACTTGTGTCACGATCTTCCTCATTGAGCCTGGCGATCGCTTTGTTGATGGCCGGTATGGTCGTTCCGGGACGGGCGCAAATCGTCGATGGCCGCCAAATAGTGAAGGCCCAGTTAGTGGCCGATACTCAGCACATTGAACCTGGCCAGAAATTCCGGCTCGGTGTGTTGTACACGATCGTACCCAACTGGCATATCTACTGGAAGTATGCTGGCGACGCCGGGATTCCAACCCAGATCGACTGGCAATTACCACCGGGATTTCAGGCAGGCGCATTGCAGTGGCCGCTCCCTAGTCGAGAGAAGGAACCCGGTGGGCTTGAAGTGTTCGACTATAACAATGAGGTGCTTCTCTTTACCGAAGTGCAAGCCCCTCAGCAGTTGCCCGCCGGGCCGATCGAGTTAGGGGCGAAATCCAACTGGCTGGTTTGTGAGCGGGAGTGTGTTCCGGGTGACGCTCAGCTCTCGCTAAAGGTGAATGACGGGGGACAAGGACCTGCCAATCAGGACATTTTTACCAAATATGAGGCTTCCGTTCCGAAAACCGGATCTGCACCTAGCGGATACTCGGTTTCGCTGAAACCTTCTGGCAACCAAATGGTCGTTGCGTTTTCTGGAGTGCCACAAGGTAGCCGGCTGGATTTCTTTCCGCAGCCGCCAGAAAATGTTGTGCTCAACCACGGGAAACAGGTTGGGAACAGTGTCGTGCTGTCGGTCGACGGCGGAACTGCTCTGGACCGTTTACAAGGGGTTGCGGTGGTCCAGTCTAACGGGAAGACCGATGCTTTTGAGGTGGATCTGCAGGCCGGAGGGCAGGCGACGGCAACAGGCAGCAGTGTGAGCGCCGACCTCGTTGGCGTCCTACAGGCGGTGCTTTTCGCTCTGATTGGAGGTCTCATCCTGAACGTGATGCCGTGCGTTCTGCCGGTTATCTCGCTCAAGATCTTCGGCTTTGTAAGTGAGGCAGGTGAACGTCCGGATAGAGCGTTTAAACTGGCCTTGGTTTTCTCGGCCGGTATTCTTGCCTGTTTTGCGGTTCTGGCTGTTATCGTGACGTTCTTTCGAGCGATTGGCGCCCAGGTTGGCTGGGGGTTCCAGTTTCAAGATTATCGCTTCGTACTCGCCATTGCCTGTCTGGTATTTGCTTTCGCCCTCAACCTGTTTGGCGTCTTTGAACTTACCGTATCGGCTCGAGCAACGGGTGGACTGGCGAAGCTGGCGGCGGGTGCCGGATATGGCGGAGCCTTTTTCCAAGGAGCGTTTGCTACCATTTTGGCGACGCCGTGTACCGCACCGTTTCTGGGAACTGCGTCAGCGTTTGCTTTTACGCAGCCGGCTTGGGCAACGTTCTTGATCTTTTTCTCGATTGGAATCGGTATGGCGTTGCCCTACCTGTTGCTGGCAATACAACCGAAGTGGCTCCGTTATTTGCCGAAGCCGGGTCAATGGATGGTCCGACTTAAGCAGGTGCTCGGCTTCTTGCTTTTGGCCACCCTGCTTTGGCTCTTCTGGATCGTTGGCCGGCTACGCGGTGTGGATGGAATGGTCGAATTGGCAGGGTTACTCTTACTTATCGGTATTCTAGGGTGGATCAAAGGATCATTTTGGACGCCGGTTTCATCGGGGCGTTCGCGGGTTCTGGCGGCTTTGGGCATGGTCGCCGTGCTAGTGGTCGCTATCGGAAGCTATTTCTTTGTAACCGCGCCAAGTGAAATTCCCTGGCAAGCTTTCAGCCAGGAATCGCTAGACAATGCGCTGCAATCTGGCCGGCCGATCTTCGTCGATTTTACTGCCGACTGGTGTATCACCTGTAAGGCAAACGAACGATTCGCCCTCGACAGCTCGGCGGTCCGGCAGGCGTTTGCTCAAAACAAAGTCGTGGTGTTGCGAGCGGATTGGACGCACGGCGATCCGGAGATCACCCAAATTCTCAAGGAACATGGCCGGGCCGGGGTCCCCATGTATCTGTTTTATCCGGGAGGAAAAGATCGGCCGCCGGTGGTTCTGCCTGAGTTGATCAGCTCTCAGAGCGTCCTGGATGCTATGAAGGCCAGCTCCCAGACTGTAGCGGATGCCAGGAAGGCAAGTTGAGAAAATCCTCCAGATTTATATGGTAAAAAAGGTTAACAACGCTCACCTGACGTGATCTATAACCCTAGTTTAGACCTGTAACTGTTAATATGATAATGCGAAATCTCAGTCTTGTTTTTGGAATTTTGGCGCTTAGCGCTGGAGCTGCTTTTGCGGGAGCCGAGGTTGGGCAATCAGCGCCCGATTTCAGCTTGCCTGATACCAATGGACAAACGCATCAGCTTTCCCAATACAAAGGGAAGTGGGTCGTGCTCGAATGGTACCAACCCGATTGTCCTTTCGTGAGGAAGCATTACGGATCAGGCAATATGCAGGCTCTCCAGAAAGAGTACACTGCGAAAGGAGTGGTCTGGCTGTCGATCGATTCATCAGCGCCCGGTGAGGAGGGGAACTATCCCGCGGACAAACTAAACCAGATTGCTTCCAGTCAAGGGGCGGCTCGCACCGCGCTTCTTTTGGACCCGGATGGGAAAGTCGGCCACGAGTACGGGGCCAAGACCACGCCCGATATGTACATCATCAACCCTCAAGGCAAGCTGATTTACGAAGGTGCGATCGATAGCAAGCCGACAACCCAGGTGGCCGATCTCAAGGTTGCGACAAATTATGTGAAAGTCGCGCTGGATAGTTCGATGTCCGGCATGAACGTTTCGCAAACGGTGACGCGGCCATACGGGTGCAGCGTTAAATACGCACAGTAATTGGCGTAACGACGTTTGTGCGTATTGGCTTGGGCGGGGCGGTGTTTTCGCGCTGAGCGCGAGGACCGCCCCAAAGGTATCCTCGGGTCGCGCTAATCGAGGAGGGCGCGCGTCCCCGCGCGCCGCGAGGACGTGCCACAACCTAAAGGTGTATTTTTGTCCGCGATTTACCACATGTCCTCGCCTTCGGTACAGCGGATCGCGAGGACGCGATCCCTCCCGGGGCCCATTCCGAGAACGAAGCCTCGGGAACAGCGCTGGACCGAAATCTCATTGACAGTTTTAATGAATCCGCTTTGATGAGCGGTTTGCGCGTTGTCCTTCCGAGCTTTGCGCGAGGGTCGCGATGTGCTAACGTGACTCGTTATTTAGCCTATGGCAGAACAAGATCCTAGATCCCCGAAACAGGATAAGAATTCTCGGAATTTCGGGAACGATAATAACAACTTCAATTGGCGCGGTGTCCTGCTCGTTGCCTGCGCGATCGCTTTGTTGGGAGGCTTCTTCTTCTCTCGCAGCGGCGCTTACGGAAACGTTGAAGACATTTCCTACACAGATTTCCAGCAGTACCTCGATGAGGGACGGATTAGCAAAGAAGAACCTTTGCAGCTGGTGGTGACAGAAGGGAAACCGACGCAAATTCTACGGGGCGCTTTTGATAAGGAGCGCAGACCAGGGGCCGGTTCCACGGCGCCAGATCACTTCAAGACCACGGTCTTTTTAGAGTTCAATAAAGACCTGAAATCCGAACTGGAAGCGAAAGGGTATAAGGTCGATATCCGGGCGGATTCTGACGTGATGTTCACGGCGCTGATGCAAATCGCGCCAATCGTCTTCATCATGGTCATCCTATACTTTTTCTTCCGGCAGCAGATCCGTAACGCCGGACGGGGCGCCTTATCGTTTGGTAAGAGCAAAGCCCGAATGCTGGCTAGGGACCGCAACCGGGTGACGTTCAAGGACGTCGCCGGGGTCGAAGAGGCCAAGGAAGAAGTTCAGGAAATCGTCGACTTTCTAAAGGACCCGAAAAAGTTTCAAAAACTGGGCGGACGGATTCCGAAAGGGGTATTGATGGTTGGCCCTCCCGGTACCGGAAAGACGCTGATAGCGCGGGCTATCGCGGGAGAAGCCGATGTGCCTTTCTTTAGCATCAGCGGCTCCGACTTTGTGGAAATGTTTGTCGGCGTGGGTGCTTCCCGAGTTCGGGATATGTTTGAGCAGGGCAAGAAGTCTGCGCCTTGCATCATCTTTATCGACGAGATTGATGCGGTCGGCCGGCATCGTGGTCACGGCTTAGGCGGCGGGCATGATGAGCGGGAGCAGACGCTGAACGCGTTGCTGGTGGAAATGGACGGATTTGACACGCAGGAAGGCGTGATCATTATCGCTGCCACCAACCGGCCTGACGTGTTGGATCCGGCGTTGCTGCGTCCTGGCCGTTTTGATCGCCAGATCACGGTTAATCTCCCTGACGTAAAGGGCAGAGAAGAGATTCTGCGGGTTCATGCCAAACGAGTTAAGTTGGCCGAGGGAGTTGATCTTGCGGTCGTGGGTCGTGGGACCCCGGGATACTCCGGCGCTGAGCTGGCCAATGTGATCAACGAAGCGGCGTTGTTAGCGGCGCGCCGAGGTCTTAAAGCCATTACCATGGCCGAGCTGGAAGAAGCTCGCGATAAGGTACGCTGGGGTAAAGAACGCCGGAGCCTGGCGATCAGCGAAAAAGAAAAGGAAAATACGGCGTACCATGAGGCCGGCCATGCCTTGCTTTGCGAGGTACTGGATCACACCGATCCGGTCCATAAAGTGACCATTATTCCACGTGGCCCGTCCCTGGGGTCCACCATGTATTTGCCCGTTGAGGACAGATACAATAACCGCAAGAACGAGTTGCTTGATCGCTTGGTTGTGATCATGGGCGGCCGCGTCGCGGAAGAGATGATCTTCGGCGATGTCACCAGTGGTGCTTCCGGAGACATCCGCATGGCGACTGGTATCGCCCGGAAGATGGTGTGCGAATGGGGGATGAGCGAGCGCCTCGGCATGGTCGAGTATGGAGAGCACGAAGACTACGTTTTCTTAGGTCGAGATATTGCTCGGTCGCGAGCGTACAGCGAGGCGACTGCACAGGAGATCGATCGGGAAGTGAAACGTCTGTGCGACGACGCCTACCAGCGCGCGATGAAACATTTGACTCAGCGCAAGGAAATCCTCATTGGGATCGCAAAGGCGCTGTTGGAGTATGAAACGCTGGGCGGCAGCGAGGTCCGCGAGATCATCAACAACGGCAGGCTGATAAATCCGCCTCCGCCGATTCCGTCGACCCCGGTCGACAATCGGCCGGAAGAATCGCGGTTGCCGCGTCCGGAAGGGTTAGGTGGTCTGACCGAAGCGCCGGTCTAAAGAGGAGGAGCTAGGAGCTAGAATCTAGTAGCTAGTAGCATTCATAGTCTGTTTGCAAAAAAGGGCCGCGAAAGCGGCCTTTTTTGTTGTCGGTAGGGCGAAGACCCGACTTCGCAGGGCCTACGTCGCGGCTAATCTCGCGGCGTGCCACAATACTGAACAGGGCCGCGCCAAAGCGTAGCGGCGGCGGGTCTCGGTGCGCCGACTAGGTGCTACCCCTAATCGCTATTCCGCGCCGGATTTGAGCCGCTCCGTGCGCATAGCATCCCCAAGATACGCCCCGAAAATATAAACGTGGGATCCGCGACAATTCATTAGGGATGGCAGCTCCACGGAACGGCTCAAAACCGGCGCGGATGTCATATAGAGGAATCATGTCCTCGCCGCGCCGAGTTTTCGCCCCACCGACCAAGGGCATAATCGCCGCATCGCCCTTTCGCCTCCTAGCTCCTAGATTCTAGCTCCTAGCTCCTTTTTCTTCTTTAGTTGACGCCCGGGGGTGTCCCAGTTAATTGGCTGGGTCCTTCAATGAAATTGGAGCAGAATTAAATGACAAGAATTGGAATCAATGGTTTCGGGCGAATCGGGCGCTTAGTTTTTCGGGCTATTGTGGAGCAAGGCTTGCTGGGGAAGGAGGTCGAAGTCGTGGCACTCAACGACATTGTCCCTGCAGATAATTTGGCCTACCTGCTCAAGTACGATTCAACCCAGGGCCGTTTTCAAGGCGAGGTCGCAAGCGAAAAGTCCAGCCCGGATCTAGAAAGCGACGATATTCTCGTGGTCAACGGGCACAAGATTCGGTGCCTAGCGATCAAGCAGGGGCCGGCGGCGCTCCCTTGGGGCAAATTGGGTTGCGAGATTGTTATAGAATCAACCGGGCTGTTTACGGCCGCTGAGAAGGCGAGAGGGCATATCGAAGCCGGCGCCAAGAAAGTGATCATCTCTGCTCCGGCCAAAGGCGAGGACATCACCGTTTGCATGGGCGTGAACAACACGAAATACGATGCCGCCAAGCATCACATCATTTCGAATGCGAGCTGCACCACCAACTGTTTGGCTCCGGTCGTTTATGTCCTTCTGAAGGAAGGCTTTGGTATTGAGGAAGGGTTAATGACAACCATCCATAGCTACACGGCGACTCAGAAGACCGTGGATGGGCCATCGATGAAAGACTGGAAAGGTGGCCGGGCTGCGGCGATCAATATCATCCCGTCGACGACTGGCGCCGCTAAAGCCGTAGGCTTGGTCTGTCCTGAGGTCAAAGGCAAGCTGACCGGTATGTCTTTCCGGGTGCCGACTCCGGCGGTCTCGGTGGTTGACTTGACCGTTCGTACCGTGAAAGAGACGAGCTACGCTGAGATCAGTGCGAAAATGAAAGAGGCCAGCGAGACTTATCTCAAAGGCATTCTTGCCTATACTGGAGACGAAGTCGTTTCCACGGATTTCCTCCACGATACTCACTCGAGCATCTTTGACGCGGGATCGGGCATCGAACTCAACAGCCGCTTCTTCAAGCTGGTTAGCTGGTACGACAACGAGTGGGGCTACTCCAATCGTTGTGTCGATCTGCTCAAGTATATCCTTTAGGCGGATACCGATTTATGGCGAAGCTCTCGGTACGCGACCTCGAAGTAAAGGGGCGCAGGGTTTTGACCCGCGTCGATTTCAATGTCCCAACGGAAGAAACGGATGCGGGACCGCGGATTACGGATGACACCCGGATTCGCGAAAGCCTGCCTACGATCGACCTGATCCGCGAGAAAGGCGGGAAGGTGGTGTTGTTGGCCCACTTCGGCAGGCCGAAAGGCAAGCCGAACCCAAAATACACGCTAAAGCTGGTTGCTGATCATCTTGGCAAGCTGTTGGGAACGACGGTCGGATTTTCGCCCGAGGTCGTTGGACCCTCCGCCGAGACCGCTACCAAATCACTCTCGGAAGGCGGCGTACTCTTGATTGAAAATGTTCGCTTCTTTGAGGGTGAAGAAGCGAACGATCCGGAGTTCGCCAAGCGATTGGCGAGTTTAGGCGACGTGTATGTAAACGATGCTTTCGGCGCGGCGCATCGAGCCCATGCCAGCACGGCGGGGGTCGCACAGTTCCTGCAGCCTGCAGCGATGGGTCTCCTGATGGAGCGCGAGTTGAAATACCTACAGGATGAGCTGGCGAAGCCGGAACGTCCGTTTCTGGTGATCTTGGGCGGAGCCAAGGTTTCCGATAAGATCGGCGTGATCAAAGCGCTGATGGAGAAGGCGGATGTGTTCCTGATTGGAGGGGCGATGGCCTATACGTTTTATCGGGCCATTGGGATCCCGACGGGAGCCAGCCGGGTCGAAGAGGACAAAGTTCATCTGGCCGATGAGCTCTTGAGCTTGGCAGAAAAGAAGGGGATTAAGTTCCTCCTGCCAGTAGACAACATCGAGACCGACGAATTTCGGGCGGGAGCGAACTCTCGCAATACTCCAGTTCTGAGCAAGGAGAATGGGATCACCGAGGGCTGGCAGGCCGTCGATATCGGGCAAGAGACGGTTCGGCTATATCGGGCAGAAATCGCCAAGGCGAAAACAATTCTCTGGAACGGGCCAGTTGGTGTGTTCGAGATTCCAGATTTTGCCAATGGCACGCGGCAACTGGCAATCGCCCTGGCAGAGTCCGGCGCCAAGACGATCATCGGCGGCGGAGACTCAGTCACGGCGGTGAATCAATTTGGGTTAGCCGACAAAATGACTTTTATTTCCACCGGTGGCGGCGCTTCCCTCGAGTTGTTGGAAGGCAAAACTCTCCCTGGGGTCGCTGCGCTCACCGATAAGTAGTTATGCGTAAGAAGATTCTGGCTGCCAATTGGAAGATGAACCTCACACACTTAGAGGCGGAGTCTTACGTGAAGGCGTTCCTCCATGAGGTGGGCGAGGTGAACGACGTGGAGATCGTGATCATTCCGTCATTTACGTCGATTCCTACCTTGGCCCAAGCCTCGGGTGATGCGCCGTTTATTCGGCTGGGCGCCCAAAATATGCATTGGGAGAAGAGCGGAGCTTTCACAGGGGAGGTCAGCGCGACGATGCTCCGGGCCCTGTTTGTTAAGTATGTTGTTATCGGGCATAGCGAACGCAGAGCCTTATTCGGAGAAACCGATGAGACGGTTCAAAAGAAAGTTCATGCCGCGCTGGAGTCAGGACTACGCCCGATCATGTGCATTGGTGAGACACTCGAGGAGCGAGAGTCAGGATCCTGTCAAAAAGTCCTGCACCGGCAGGTTGAGAAGGGCTTGAATGGGGTTAGCGCTGATCATCTTTCTGAGATCGTTTTAGCCTACGAGCCAATTTGGGCGATCGGTACGGGCCGGACGGCTACGCCTGCGCAAGCAGAGGAAGTGCACGCATTTTTACGGTCCTTACTTGGGGAACTTTTCGACCGAAGCGCCGCCGATCGGACTCGGATTCAGTATGGGGGCAGTGTTAAACCTGAGAACGCTGAGGATTTGATGCGTCAGCCGAATATTGACGGCGCGCTGGTCGGTGGGGCTAGCCTGGACGCGCACAGTTTTGCGAGGATTGTTCGGGCGACCGAGAAAGCGCTAACCTGAAGCGCTGAAGGCAAACGTGGAGCGCGCCTCGCTTGCGAGGCCGTGGTGAACAAGGCGAAATCGGGAATGGACACGTTTCCTTACCTGCGCTCTGTATCGCCCCGATTTGAGGTGCGGACTAGACCGCTATCTGGTCTTGCAATCACGATGTCTTCCAATCCCCGGTCGGGTGCCTAATTGCCGTACGATAGAGCACTGCACGAGCAGACGTTTATTTAACTGTGTCGCCCTGTTTACCACGGCCTCGCAAGCGAGACACGCTCCACCGGGGGTGGCGACCCCTTCGGCCTCGCAAGCGAGGCACGCTCCACGGGGTGGCGACCCCTTTCGGCCTCGCAAGCGAGGCACGCTCCACGGGGTGGCGACCCCTTCGGCCTCGCAAGCGAGGCACGCTCCACGGGGTGGCGACCCCTTTCGGCCTCGCAAGCGAGGCACGCTCCACGGGGGCGACCCTTTCGGCGTCGCAAGCGAGGCAGCGCTCCAGTAGTTCCTAAGAGTTTTTGGCGGCGGGGGTGGCGCTGGCTTGCTTTTTCTCTTCCTGAGTGGGGCGGACCTTTACCTTTTGGCCGGCGGTTAGGCTGTCGGAGGGATTGACGATGATTCTGTCGTCGATGGTCACTCCTTGAGTGACCTCTAATTGGTTACCCAGATCGCGGCCGATTTTAATCTTCTTCAACTCCACGACATTATTCTGGTCCACAACTCCAACGGCAGCGCCTTCGGATCGAAAGAGCAAGGTATTTGCTGGGACCAGCACGGACCGGTTGCTTCCTTGGGTAACCAAGCGGACCTGGGTATAAGCCCCTGGATATAGTTCACCCGATTCATTCGGGACATCGACCTCAGTTAGTAATGTGCGCGAATTAGGATCGATAGCACCGGCAGTGCGAACCACTTTACCGGAGAATTCTTTACCGGGAAACTCGTTGAACGTCAGTTCGGCGGTTGCTCCAACCGCGACATCTTGCGCCATGTTCTCGGGCACGTTCACATAGACGCGTAATGGTTTCACTTGCGCCACGGTAAAGAGAGGATTGCCCGAACCTGAGTTAACCAGGGCGCCGATATCGGTATTTCTTGCGGTTACAATTCCATCAAATGGGGATTTGACGGTCTTGAAGTCTTCAAGCGCTTGCAAGCTCATCACCGCCGCTTGGTCCGCATTGACTGTGGCCTGTTTTACGCCGAGATCACTGGTGGCGGTATCAAAGTCTTGTTGTGCGATTACCCGCCGTTGAAGCAGGTCCTGATCTCGTTTGTAAGTTACGAGAGAGAGATCGAGGGCCGCTTGCGCTTCCTTGAGTGTCGCTTTGGTCTGATTTAATTGTTGGTCGACCTGGGGGGTGTCGATTTCAGCGAGAACGTCTCCCGCTTTCACCTGGGCGCCGATATCAAAATACCATTTCTTTAAATACCCGCTGGTTTGAGCGAAGACGGGTGCTTGGATGTAGGCTTGGGTTTGCCCTGGGAGTTCTAGCGAAACTGTGGCAGGCAGCCGGTTGGGTTTAACGACAGTCACTGTTAGCTCGGAAGCGACTTGGTTTGCCTGTTGCTCAAGTTTCTCGGTCGCAGCCGACCGGGTCATTACACCATATACGGCCAGCGCTGCCAGGCAGACCACGCCCGCTAACAAGACAAGGATCAGCCGGCCGCCTTGCCGCGCACGCTTGGCGCCTGGGGATCCCTGAGCGGGGCTGGAGTCTCGTTTCTGTTTTTTTTGAAGAACGGTTTCGTCCATATAGCTTCAGTTCCAAAAAGGGACCTACATCATGGTTTAGCGGGTTCGGGTTTGTCAGCCTGTTCAGGGAAATGGTAGTGGCGCCGGACCATCATAAAGACGGTAGGTACAAAGAACAAGGTACCGACAGTAGCCAGGATCAGTCCACCGATAACGGCTCGGCCGAGGGGCGCGTTCTGTTCGCCGCCCTCACCCAAGCTCAACGCCATGGGTACCATACCGATAATCATAGCGAGAGCGGTCATGACGACAGGTCGTAAACGAATGTAACCCGCTTGCAGGGCAGCCTGATAAGAGTCTCTCACTTCAAGCAATTTTTCGTTAGCGAACGTGATCACTAATACGCTGTTAGAAGTAGCGACCCCCATACACATAATGGCTCCCATTAGTGCCGGAACGCTCAGCGTCGTGCCGGTGAGAAACAAAATCCAGACGATGCCGGCTAAAGCGCAGGGTAGCGCCGTGATAATAATAAACGGCTCTGTCCACGACTGGAAGTTTACCACCATCAACAGATAAACCAGGACGATCGAAAAGATTAATCCCATGTAGAGACCGGAGAAGGAAGATTGCATCGTCTTCGTCTGTCCACGAATGATGATTAAACTTCCCTTAGGTAAATCTTTCTTGGCCGCATCGACCAGCTTCTGGACCTGATTCGACACATACCCCAGATCCTTGCCATCGACATTGCCGTAAATGTTAATCACCGGCCGAATGTCGTAGTGGTCTACTACAGGTGAAGTTGTGCTGCGCGAGATTTCAGCGACGTTAGCCAAAATCTGAGGTGCTCCGGTCCCGCCCAGAATCGGTAAATTTCGGAGCGCGCTCAGCGAGTCCATCTGATATTGGGGCTCCATCGTGCTTACTTGATAGTTGACCCCGTTTTTCGGATCGACCCAGAAGTTCTGGGTCGTCGATTGTGAGCCGGCTAAGGCGCCTAGAACGCTGTTAGCAACGTTCTGTTCCTGGACACCGAGCATAGAAGCTTTCGTTCTATCAACGGTCACATTGAAGCGGGGCACATCATTTGGTTCCTGAATGCGCAAATCCACTAGGCCCGCCACTCTGCGCATCTGACTCATCAACCGGCTGGCAAACTGAAAATTCGCGTTCTTATTCAGACCTTGGACCTGGACGTTGATGGGCGCAGGCAATCCGAAATTCAAGATCTGGGCTACGATATCTGCCGGAGGAAACCAGAACTCAACTTCCGGAAAATTCCGCGGCATCTGCCTGCGGATAGCTCGGATGTAGTCGTTAGTCGGACTATGATTTTCTTTGAGCGATACAATGATGTCGCCATCCGCGGAGCTAGTGGTCCCGCTGGTATTATAGGACGTATTGATTCCGCTATAAGGAATGCCCAGATTATCGATGATACCGTCGAGTTGATTCGCTGGGATTGTCCGCCGCAGCATCTGCTCAACTTCGTCAACCGTCCGCGCTGTTTCTTCGATGCGAGTTCCGGCCCTCATCCGGATATGCATATCGAAACGACCGGCATCAACGCTGGGAAAGAAATCTTGGCCAAGGAAAGGAAAGAGACCGAGGGATGCGACGGCGAAGGCAATGACCGCAACCACCGTAATCTTGGGGTGACGCAAACAGATGCTTAACAGGTCGCGATATCCTTCTCGGAACTTGCTGAAGTTGCCCTCAAACCTTCGTGAGATTCTGCCAAAGATCGTCTTGGGAGCTGCCGGCTCATGGGAGCGATGGCGATCCAACTCGGGCGGGAGCAGGTATTTCGCGAAAGTAGGAACAACCGTTCGCGATAAGAGATATGAAGCCAGCATGGCGAACACGACCGCTTCAGCGAGAGGTACAAAGAGATATTTGGCTGTCCCGGCGAGGAAAAAAATCGGGACAAACACAATGCAAATACAAAGGGTCGATACGAGAGCCGGCACCGCGATCTGGGCGGCTCCCTGCAGGATGCAGTGATGCATATCACCCCCTTCAGCCATGTTTCGATGGATGTTCTCAATTTCAACGGTTGCATCGTCGACTAGAATACCAACTGCCAGAGCCATTCCGCCGAGGGTCATGATATTGATCGTTTCACCCAGCATGCTCAGCACTACGATGGAACAGAGAATAGAGAGCGGAATGGAAACACAGATGATCAGCGTGCTGCGCCAGCTGCTCAGGAACAAAAGGATCATCAATGCGGTTAAAGCAGCGGCGATGACGGCTTCGCGGAGCACGTTTTGAATGGCAGCGCTTACGAAGATCGATTGGTCCGTCAATAACGTAAGTTTCAGGTTCTCTGCGCCGGGCGGAAGCGTCTGCTTGATCTCGGGCAATTTCTTTTTTACGCCGTCCACGATGTCCAGAGTGGAAGCGGCTCCGATCTTCTGGACATCCAGCATCGCCGCTCGGGAGCCATCAAAACGGACCACATTGGTTTGAGGGATAAAGCCGCTCCGGACATTGGCAACATCGCGTACGTAAATGGTGCTGCCATTCGGAAGCGATTTGATTGGGAGCGCGTTAAGCTCTTCAATCGTTTCCGGACTCGAATTGAGATCAACCTGATACTCGAATTGACCGATCTTCATCGTCCCGGAGGGGAGGATCAGGTTTTGACTGCCCATTGCATTGACGACGTCAATCGGCGTCAGATGGAGGGCTTGTAGTTTTTGATAATCCAAATCGACCGACACGTATCGCTGTTTACCGCCATATGGGTAGGGAACACCTACGCCCGGCACCGTGATGATTTGGGTGCGGACGAACTGCATAGCTAAATCGTTGAGCTGTTGCTCAGAAAGCCCCTGGCCGGATAAGCCGACTCGAAGCACCGGCACATTCGTGGCGGTGTAAGCGATAACCAACGGCGGGGTCATCCCGGGAGGCATTTGCCGAAGCGCAGCTTGCGAAATCGAAGTGACTTGGGCTACGCCGGCGGCCAGGCTAGTACCCGGCTGCAGAAATATCTTTACGATCGAGCTCCCATACATCGACTGCGACTCGATGTGCTCGATATTATCAACCGTGGTGGTCAACCCTCGTTCAAATAGAGAAGTAATATGGGATTCCATCCCCTCCGGGGACATCCCGGCGTAACCCCAGAGGACTGAAACCACTGGTATATTAATAGAAGGAAAGATGTCCTTCGGAGTCCTTACAATGGCCACGCCGCCGGCGATCAGAATCAGAATCGCAAAGACCGTGAAGGTATAGGGACGTCGAAGTGCTAGAGCTACGATCCACATGGCTGTTGTTTAGTTTCGGGGATAGGCTGGCATCCGGACGGGGTGGGAAGTACTATTGCCAAGGGAAGGCGTAAACCGACAGATTGGTCAAGCGTCTGGCCCCTCGTGAGATCGTCATAACCGTCCGCAAGTTATGCGATCTGCATGGTCTCCGGTGCATTAAGCAGCTTCTCATCGTAGTCGGGTTCTCGTTGGCGCTAGGGGAGCCCAAATGGCTCGGAAATGCATACGCATTTTCCGAGCCATTTGGGCTACAGCAGTCAGAATCCGGCTTAGCCGGCTTCTGCTGCTAATGTCATGGCCGACCAGAATGACAGAGTTCAGGCCCTAGAATGGATGCGGAAGCACCTATTCTAGGACCAATAGCGCACAATGACCTTCGGTCGGCGACGACCAAAGGTCATTGTGCGCTTAGTCGGTTGTCAGAATCGCTGCAGCTGCCGAATACCCATGGAGAAAGCTTCGGTTCCCTACGGGCCCAATTTCTCCGTTGCAAAACAGTCCGGCGGTTGGGCAAGGTCCAAAGGTCTGGGCAACGATTCCGGCATCGTGATTCGAGACACCAAAAAGGCCTCGACCGCGCCCGTTACATACGAACAAGAGAATAGCCAGCGAATCCTTAATATTTGCTGCGGTTGACTGGCAGGCATCCAGCATGTCTTGATGGGCTGATTTCGCGTCCCGAACTTGGAATTGAACCGTTTGTCCTACGCGCGGGTAAGCAGCCACCGCCAGCGCTCCCATTTGGGGATCTGCGCCAAGAATGTTGCGAATCAGGAAGTCGCCACGCTTAAACTCATCGATGTACTCGGAGGCGGCCAGCCCGAGAAAGAGGTTATTCCGGACCGCGTTCCTCTCGTCGGCCGGAATTGTCATGAAGGCGGACTCGAGGGTCTGGTAAGCGGAGACATTGCCGATCTCGAGAATAAAATTGTCTTCGGCTTTCGTAATCGGCGACGGGTCTCCGATTGGCCGGCACCCTTGACTGATGAAGGGGCGAAGCCGCAACGGGGACTTGAAGCCTACCAGCAAAATCGAAGCTGTAGTCAACTCTCCGTCTCGGAACAGGAAATAGTCGGATTGCTTACCGGCGGCCAAGCCGCCGACAATCGGGATTTCCGGGTAGGCCTGATTCCAACTGGCCAACCAATCTTCCAGCTCGTGTAATGACGGGTTTGCCAGCACGATCCAACCGCGACTCGCCTCTGGCCGGATATTGGTGAGCTCATGCCACGACTCAGGCTCGTTTGAATCGATATCTTCTTCGGAAATGCTGAATACGTCGAAGCTGTCCTCGGGGAGCACGAGTAACATCACGCTGAGCCCGGACGAACCTTCCAATTCGGTTTCAAATCCGATCACGGCCGAGCCGGAGCAGCCAACCAACCGGGGTACGTGGGCGTGGAGACGAATCAATTCCAGGGTGTCTTCCAGGTGAGGTTGCCAGTCTGGGGTAACAAAAACAAACCCTAAGGCGGCGTTGGTCCCGAGTTCGGTCCGTAACTTCTCAGCCAGGGAAACCACCTGGCCCTCGGAGTAGACTCCGGTATAGAGAAAGGAAGCCGCTTTGACAGTCATTGCATCAATTTACGAAACCGTACGCGAGATTCAAAACCTCCTTTAGCCTGCGTTGCCGGAAAATGCATTACACATTTTTCCGGCAACGCAGGCTGTGTAGCCGGCAATGTGCTGGGAGAGCTTCCGGTTCGCGATGCGTTGCGGACCCGGGGCACCTCCAGCACATTGCGGCTAATGAAAGTGGTCATTACTGGGGGACCAAGCAGCGAGCCCATTGACGAGGTTCGCTTGATCACGAACCGTTCGACTGGAGAACTAGGCATAATCCTGGCTCAAGCTTTCTGGCAAAGCGGTCATCAAGCCAGTCTTTTTTTAGGGCGACTTTCACAGTTCCGTCACCCCGAAGCTGCGTATTTTGATCGCAACGAAGATCTTCAGCGGATGTTTCGAGAGATTGATGAAAGCAAGTCGGTGAACGTTGTGTTACACGCGGCTGCGCTCGCGGATTTCGAGGTCACAGCGGTTCGCGCCGGGAACCGCGATATCGGCTTAAGCAAGATCGGCAGCGAACATCAAACACTGTCACTCGAGCTCGCTCCGAAACAAAAAGTGATTGGCGGGCTCCGCGATGTTTTCCCCAATGCTTTGATCGTTGGATGGAAACTAGAGCTCGATGGCTCTCGGGATGATCTGGTTCGAGAAGCAACGCTACAGGTCAAAAAGAATCGGACCGATGCCTGTGTGGTCAATGGCCGAGCGTTCGGTGACGGATTTGGATTTTGCACCCACAAGGGTTTGCAGGAGTCATTTCCGTCCAAACCTGAGCTGGCCGCGTTTCTCGTTAAATGGGCCGAAGCTGAACTGGTAGGGCGAGGCTCCTGAACGGCCGATAAACCTTCGCAAGGGTCTTAACCTTATGTGGCTCCTCGCCAGCAAATCCCAGTGCCGCCGAGCCGGAACCAGCGCGTACCATGGTCAGCGGCTCTCTGCGAAATGCCGAACTGATTTGATCGTTCACCGCGTTCCCGTGCGATGTCCAAGTTCGCTCTGTCGTCTGAAACGTTTATTAATTGCAACCCCCGGCCCTTGTACTATTTTCCGGCTTCGTCGCACTACGCGCGGTTAGCTCAGTGGTAGAGCGCTTGCTTCACACGCAAGAAGTCGCAGGTTCGAACCCTGCACCGCGCACCATGTCTTAGTGACACCATCGAGGCTCTCGAAATTGCGTGCCTTTACGGTTCTGCGGGATTTAAAGGTGTATTAGCCGGCTGCTAGCACATGCGGAGATCGGCAGCGACTTGACCTGAAGTCCCAGGCCGATATCCTGTCCACAGTGTGCTACAGGGAACAGCCAGTAAGGATCGGCTGAGGGTGAGGGCGGGGCCATCATCTATGGAGCGTTGTTTGATAGTGTTTGCGGTTCGCTTCTCAGAGCGAGACCGGCAGCCTAACTCGGTATCGATGAAGAAGCTTGGGATGAAAGCACGATGAAATTTCATGTAAAGAAAGTGCCTCGCGGGTATAAGGTTCGCGTGAGACGATACGACGGACAGAGCTCTAAGATCTACGGAATCAAGATCTTCGATCTGCTCATAGGGATTTCGTTTGTGTGAGGTAAGTGCGCTTCGTACTCGTTCTCGTCGTCGTCCTCGTCCTCGAATCCGGGCACGCGGGGTGATGGAGTGTTGGAGTACTGGGCTGTGTTAAACCTCGGCTTGAGTCCTTGAGCCGCCTTTGGTTGGCGACCCCTTTCGGCCTCGCAAGCGAGGCAGCGCTCCACGGTGTTTGGACACCGTTTCCCTATTCGAAAAATTTCTCGCCGAACGGCCTGAGATCTAATTCCAGAGTCCAAGCGGAACGGTCTTGAATGGCGAGTTGCCAATAAGCTTCGGCCATTGCATCGGGATCAAGCAAAGGTTCGGGTCCTGGCGGAGCTTCCGCTGTTCCCGGATCACCAATGACCGCGTCGATGACGATGTGAGCGGTGTGAATCCCTTTTGGCCACAGCTCTCTAGCCAGGCTCTGGGCTAACCCTCGCAACGCAAATTTTGAACTACTGAAGGAAATGGAGGCGCCTCGTATAGACGAAGTTGCCCCGGTAAACAGAATGGCTCCGGCTCCTTTTTTCAGCATATCCGGAACGACAGCCTGAGCACACAGCAGGCCTCCCAGCGTGCCGACGGCCCAACTGTGTGTAAAATCCTTAGGATCGATGGAAAGCAGTCCTTGCCCAAAGGGGCCACTAGCGCTGGCATGAAAGACCAGGAGATCGATTGGTCCTAATGTCTGACGGAGTTCTTCGAAAGCACGTCTTACCTGGTTAGCATCACTCACATCCGCCTTTGCTGAAGCCACCGGCGCTTTGGTTGCGCGCAACTCGGCTCCGAGTTGATTCAGGTAATCCGCGGATCTGGCGATCAATCCAATGCCGCATCCTTCTTTGGCCAACTTGCGGGCGATCGCTGCTCCGGATCCTGGACCTACTCCAGCGATAACACTTGTCTTGGGACGAAAAGGGTTCATATGAGCATCAACGAAAAATGACGCGAAAAATGATCGCGCACCGTCTGAAAGCTACCTATGGCTTGGTTGAGAGCCGCGCAAGTTCTGCTTCTAGATCCTTGATCCGTTTGACCAGTGGATCGATGACGCTGCGCACTTGAGCTTCGGTGAACCGGGGGACGATATATTTCGGGCAATTCCAATGGAACGCTTCTACTTGGATGAGAATACCCCGCTCAACGGTATTAGCGCCCGGATCGTTCTCTATTTTTCGTAACTCTTCGGGGACATCGTCTCCTTCTACCAACTTCGCGGTCCCAAAAATCTTGAGCCGCGCTCGGGCCGGATAATCGATCAGAAACAGGGAAACGCGAGGGTTCCCCAAGATGTTGCCGAAAGACAGGTATTGACGATTTCCTTTAAAATCAGGGAAGCCTAATTGGCGGTCCCCGAGTACCTTCAAGAATCCGGGTGGACCGCCGCGATGTTGAATGTAAGGCCAGTCATGCTCGTTAATTGAAGCGAGAAAGAACGTATCTTGTGACTCGATAAAAGCGATCTCCTCCGGTCCGAGCTGGTTACTGGTGAGCGGGCCGGTTTCAAGGCGGCAATAGGTGGCGCGGCTGCCCCAACGTTCCTGCAACTGTTTGACAGCGTCACTTGTCGCAATTTCTAAGTAGCGATCGGTCATACTCCGAAGGTGAGAGGTGAGAGGTGAGAGGTGAGAGGTGAGAGGTGAGAGGTGAGAGGTGAGAGGTGAGAGGTGAGAGGTGAGAGGTGAGAGGTGAGAGGTGAGAGGTGAGAGGTGAGAGGTGAGAGGCGGCTGGGAATATACAGACCGATCTGTCTATTTGGCAAACGACATTTTTTGGGGTAGCCTTGGCTGCGACTTTTGTTTCGTTTCGTTTTTTCATTCAATGACCGGCGTGTCTTCGTTATCCAAAGTAAAAGAGAGATCAGCGTCTCCAGCCCTGCCGCGGCAGCGGTTAAGCAAGCGAGATCAATTAGTCGAAACCGCGTGGCGGTTGTTCTATCGAGATGGGTATCATGCTACCGGGATCGACCGGATCTTAGCCAGCGCCGGTGTCGCAAAAATGACTCTTTACAAGCACTTTCGGTCGAAAGAGGACCTGATTTTGGCCGTCCTGGAAAAACGGAGCGACCTGTTCCGGGAATCGTTCTCTCGATTTCTACAGGCAAAGAGAGGTACGCCGGAGCAACAGCTGCTGGGCGTGTTCGACTGGCTAGTTAACTGGATCAAAAGCAAAGAGTTTCGCGGCTGTTTCTTTCAGAAAGCGATGGCCGAATACCAGAGTATACAAGATCCGATTCATCGAGCGGCGCTGGCGCATAAGGCTGCTTTTCATGCCGAGATCGGCCGGTTGGTGAAAGAAGCCGGGTTGGCTCGCCCTAAGAATTTGGGTGATCAGCTGGCACTTATCGTGGAGGGCGCCATCGTAAGTTCACATGCTCTTGGGTCGTCCGTGCCAGCGATACAGGCCAGAGCGGCAGCGCGATCTCTGATCAAGATGGGAGGAACCCAGGGAAGCCTCGCGCAAAGGACGCAACGGGAGAGATTGGTAGGGCGAAAATCTCGGCGCGGACAACGGAAACCACTTTCCTGACAGAACCGCGCCGGATTTGAGCCATGCGTGCGCGTTGCATCGTCCAGGACATGATCGTTCTCCGGCCAATGGAAGCTAGCGGGGTGGTATATCAACGGCGCGGCTCAAATCCGGCGCGGATACATCTAGCCTGAATGGCCCATCTACGGCGCGCCGAGATTTTCGCCCTACCAATCTCCCGTTGCGTCCTCTGCGCGAGGCTGGTTTGAATTTCGGTGGCGCGTGGATCGGTCTTCGTTTTGATTGGTGGGAATGTCAGGACCAAAAGAATACCTGGTTATCTCCAGCTCTTTGCGAACGTCGAGCCGGAGCCGGATCTTGGCCGAGTACTTGCGCGAGTATTATGAGAGCCAACAAGTGAGTTGTGCTTTCCTGGATCTGCGATCGTTTAATCTGCCATTGTGCGATGGCGACGCCGCCTACAACCATCCAGATGTGGCCAAGTGTGCTGAGTTGATCACGGGCGCTCGCGTGGTTATTGCGGCAACGCCAGTCTATAACTTCGATGCCTGCGCTGCTTTAAAGAACTTGATCGAATTGACCGGTGATAGTTGGGAGGACAAAGTAGTCGGCTTTCTGTGTGCCGCTGGCGGCTCCTCGAGTTATATGTCGGTAATGGGCTTAGCCAATAGTCTGATGCTCGATTTTCGTTGTCTGATCATTCCGCGTTTTGTGTATGCGACGCGCCACGACTTTACTGACGAGAAGGTACCGACTGACGAGGTCAAGACACGGGTCGTCCGGCTAGCTCAAGCCAGCCTAGCAATAAAAAACGCAGTGTGACAAAACATGGAGACGACGCAGCCTTCAGGAATACTATCGCCGGCGCTAACTGCTTTTAACGAGCAGTTTGAGATCGACGCTGAGCGGACGGTGGCCCATTTTCGGTGGTTACTTAAAGAGGGTTGCGACGGTCTCGTCGTTTTTGGCACGACTTCGGAGGCGAACTCCCTTTCGGTAACGGAACGAACTAGTTTTCTAGAATACGCAGTTTCCGCTGGGATTGATGCAAACAAGCTGCTGCCCGGGACCGGCTGTTGTTCACTGCCGGATTCGGTTGTACTTACCAAGCACGCCGTCGGATTAGGTTGTCCTGGGGTTTTAATGTTGCCGCCTTTCTATTACAAAGCGGTCTCGGATGAAGGGCTGTTCCGTTATTTTGCGACTCTGATCGAGCGAGTGGGCGATGGCCGGTTACGGATTTACCTTTATCACATCCCGCCGATATCCCAGGTCGCGATTAGTTTCGATCTAATAGAAAGGCTAGTGACTGAGTTTCCTGGTGTTGTTATCGGGGTCAAAGATAGTTCGGGCGACTGGGATCACACCCGGCGATTGATTGAGCTCTTTGCTCCCGGCGGTTTCCGCGTGTTTCCCGGCAATGAGATGCATCTTTTGCCGGCTCTCCGGGAGGGCGGTCGAGGCTGTGTTTCTGCCTTCGCTAATATCAATCCGTCCCTGTTACAGAACCTATTTCACAATTGGTTGAGGCCTGAAGCGGACGAACTTCAGGAAGAAGTCCAGCGCCAAGGACGGGCCTTGCGTAAGTATCCGGTGATACCGGCGTTGAAAGCGATTTTGGCTAAGTGGCGTAACGAACCGGAGTGGGAAAATGTCCGACCGCCGTTGGTCGCGCTTTCGGCAGAACAGCGGGAAGCGTTGTTGAGGGATTTAGCGGCGGTGAGATTTCAGCGGCCCTTGCTCTGAGCCGTACATGGGAGGGGCGCGCGTCCTCGCGCGCCGCAAACCCGGATCCACACCACAAGACGTAGAAAATTCCTTGGCTTTGCACATGCATGGCCTCGGGTACCACTTCAGACCAAACGACAGCGTACATCGTATTGAACCGCCGCTTTCGAGGACGAGGATACAACGGCCCATAGAACTGCCTCACCTCGAGACGTTCCCGGGAGCCGCCTGCTGCTAACCGATAGAGCTGCCAACTTGTAAAGCGGCTCCCCTCCAGGCCTTGGGCATGCGACGCCGGGTTTCCTTAGCGGGACGAGAACGAGCATCTGGTGTGGAACCTGGCCCGGCGAACGTTCGCACTTGGCGTCGAGTGTCGTTAAAGTAGGAAATGGCCACAATACTCTCGGTTACTGAGCTCACGCGGCAGGTACGGGATATTTTGGAGAGCCGGCTTGGCGAGGTCTGGGTTGAAGGCGAGATCTCTAATTATCGGAAACAGTCATCTGGGCATCATTACTTCACGCTGAAGGATGATCGGGCGCAACTGGCATGCGTGATGTTCGCGCGCGCCTATTCGGCTCGATCCGGACTCATTTTAAAGGATGGGATGCAGGTGCAGACGTTCGGCCGGCTGACTGTGTACGAGGCCCGGGGGCAATATCAATTGGTGGCCGAACTGATCCAAACCAAGGGTCAGGGCCTGCTTCAGGCCAAGTTCGAGGCCTTGAAACGTAAGCTGCAAGCGGAAGGCTTGTTTGATCCGGAACACAAAAAGCCGTTGCCATCATTTCCTCGACGCGTGGCCCTGGTGACATCGCGGTCCGGAGCGGCTTTGCAGGACATGCTGAACGTTCTGCAACGGCGAAGTCCCTGGTTGCGCATTTTGATCTGTCCTGTCCGGGTCCAAGGAGAGGGCGCCGCGGGTGAGATCGCGGAGATGATCCGATACATCGACCGGCATCGAGTTACCCTTGCTATCGACGTGATCATTGTGGCTCGCGGAGGCGGCAGCCTGGAGGATATTTGGGAGTTCAACGAGGAGGTTTTGGCTCGGACTATTTACGGATCCGAGCTTCCGATTATATCCGCGGTTGGACACGAGATCGATTTTACGATTGCCGATTTTGTGGCGGATCTGCGAGCGCCAACCCCGAGTGCAGCGGCCGAGTTGGTAGCTCCTTCCCAAGAAGCTTTGCTGAATTCATTAGCTGCCAAGCAAGCCGCTCTGGTTCGGTTGGCCAAACAAGCCGTTGAAGTTGGCCTCTTGCGTCTGAACCGGCTGAAAGAGGCTAGAGGATTGCGTGACCCGAAAACGCTGGTCCAAGATCGGCAACAGAAAGTCGACCAGATAGAAGTTCGTCTTCTGCAACTGCTTCGCTGGACGGTTGAACATCATCGGACCCACACGAACCGTCTGTCTTCGTTGCTGCAGGCGTATCGGCCGGCGCAGGTGGTGTCTCGCCGGAGAGCAGAGGTGGCTGCGGTACAAGCCAGATTAGGGCACGCGGTCAAATATCAGCTCGAACGAGTAAAACAACGCTTGCTGTCCGTGCAAAGATCGATCGCGTTGCTGGGGCCAGAACAGACCTTGCAACGCGGGTATTCGATTACGCGGAAAACGAGCGGAGAAATCGTACAGCGAAGCAGAGAGGTAGAAGCCGGTGAAGAGATTTTGACTCGGCTGGCGGAGGGTGAGCTGAGGTCAACGGTGTCAGCGAGCGGAAACGAGCCAGACTTCGCCCCGTCGTCTTAAACTCCAGACTTCGCCTCGTCGTTTAGACTCCGAGAGGCTACGTCCGGCAAGCCGGGAGGCTACGTCGGGCGGGCTGGGACGACGTCGCATCCCCGCGCGCCGCGGGACGTGCCACAACCCGAAGGTATATTTTCGTCCGCGATTACAACATTCGTCCCGACTGCTAGTACGGATGTTTTTTGAAGGCGACCACGCCCAGCGGCGGTAAATTGATGCTGATAGAATGGCTTTGGCCTTGCCACGGAATGGCATCTGCGTGGACGCCGCCCATATTACCGACATTGCTACCCCCGTAGGTTTCAGCGTCAGTATTTAGGATCTCTTCGTACCAACCTTCGTCGGCGGCTCCAAGCCGATAAGCATAGCGCGGCACGGGCGTAGCGTTGACCACAAAGATCAGGCCTGGCCCATCCTGCGCCTTACGGAGAAAAGCGACAACGCTGCTCTCGGCGTCATGGAAATCGATCCACTCAAAGCCTTCGTAAGAGTCATCCAGTTGCCACAGAGCCGGCTCATTCTTGTAAAGATAATTCAAGTGCTGGACGAGGCGCCGGAGGCCGTCATGCATGGGGAATTGCAGGAGGTGCCAATCGAGGCTGCGATCGTGGTTCCATTCCTGCCACTGCCCAAATTCGCCGCCCATGAAAAGCAGCTTTTTCCCCGGATAAGAATACATCCAGGCGTAAAACATCCGCAGGTTAGCGAACTTCTGCCACGGATCGCCCGGCATTTTATTAAGCAACGCTCCTTTGCCGTGAACGACTTCGTCGTGGCTGAGCACCAGGATGAAATGCTCCTGGAACGCATAGAGCAAGGAAAACGTGATATCGCCTTGATGGAATTTACGATGAACGGGCTCCCTGCTCATGTAGATCAGGAAATCGTGCATCCAGCCCATATTCCATTTGAACCCAAACCCGAGGCCACCCAAGAACGTAGGACGGGAGACACCCGGCCAAGCCGTCGATTCTTCGGCGATGGTCATAATGCCGGGGAATCGTTCGTAGGAAACCTCGTTGAAACGCTTCAGGAAGTAGATTGCCTCGAGGTTCTCACGGCCGCCATGGACGTTCGGAATCCAGGCGCCCGGCTGGCGGGAATAGTCCAGGTAAAGCATCGATGCCACTGCATCCACGCGCAGTCCGTCGATGTGATACTCGTCCAACCAGAACAATGCATTCCCGATTAAGAAATTTCGGACCTCGTTTCGCCCGTAATTGAAGATCAACGTTCCCCAGTCTTGATGTTCACCCTGGCGCGGATCCGCGTGTTCGTAGAGATGAGTTCCGTCGAACTGGGCCAATCCGTACGCGTCTTTCGGGAAATGCCCTGGTACCCAGTCAAGAATGACTCCGATACCGGCTTGGTGGCAACGATCGACAAACTCACGGAATTCGTCCGGGTTTCCGTAGCGACTCGTGGGTGAGTAATATCCGGTCACCTGGTAACCCCACGAGCCGTCGAATGGGTGTTCTGCCACCGGCATCAACTCGATATGAGTGAAGCCCATCTCTTGGACGTACTTGATCAACCGGTCCGAAAATTCGCGGTAACTCAGGTAACGGTTATTCTCTTCCGGAACTCGGGCCCAAGACCCAAGATGAACTTCATAGACGCTGACTGGTTCTTTGTGCCATTGCCGGGTCCGGCGCGCCTCCATCCACTCGCGGTCCGACCATGTGAACCGCTCGAGGTTAAAGACCAGGGAGGCAGTCTGCAGCCCGTGTTGGCTGTAGAAAGCGAAAGGATCACCTTTGAGGATGATCTGACCGAAACAGTTTCGGAGCTCGAATTTGTAGTGAGCGTCTTCGCCAACCCCGGGTATAAAGATCTCCCAAATTCCTGCCTCGACCCTTTTGCGCATGGGATGGAGCCGGCCATCCCATCCATTGAAGTCGCCCACTACCGATACCCGTTGGGCGTTCGGAGCCCAAACTGAGAAAAGAACGCCGGCGTGGCCGTTCACCTCCATGAGATGGGCGCCGAGTTTTCGGTAGATCTCGTAGTGGGTGCCTTCGCAGTACAGGTGCATGTCCAGCTCGCCAAGGAGCGGTCCAAAGGAATACGGGTCAGCGATTTGAGTTGTTTCCCCAGCCCAGTTGGTCACTTCCAGCAGATAATCGAAACGGTCGGGTTGACCGTTTGCTATCGCCTCGAATACGCCTTCTTCAGCGATTCTCTGAGCGACAAATTTGGTCGTGGGATTAGCCCGATCGATCACCGCTAGCGTTTTTGCGTCGGGTCGGAAAGCTCGGACCACCTGGTTGCCATTTACCGATTGGAGACCAAGGACACCGAACGGATCGGCGTGCTCCGCTCGGAGTAGTAAATCTAAGTCGTGGGGAGAGAGCGTAGCATTCATGATAAGCTGCGGAGCAAAGGCTCAATTTTTTCGCGATAAAGACTCTGCGCGGAGTGGTTCATAAGCAGCCGTTTCCTACTGGCAAAAGCCAGATCAGTCTTTAATGCGTTAGCAATCGTTTCCCCAATATTTCTAGGGGAGGACCTCAGGTCAAATTTTACAACAAGGTTGGGCAAGTGCGACCGCAATGGTTCGATATCCGAACAAAAAATCGGCAAATGGAACGCGGCCGCCTCTAAGATCGGCAGACCGAACCCTTCTTGACGAGTGGAAAACAACAAGGCGTCAGCGGCCAGGTAAAGGCTCCTCAGCTGTTGTTCGTCGACCTGGAACCGCTCGTTCACCCAGATGATGCGATCCGCCACAGCCAGGTCGGCAGCTTGCCGCTTCAGACCCGACAAATGGGCCTGAGCATCCGCGTTGTATTGGTTAGCCGCTCCGGTGACGAGGAGGTAAGCCGGGTGTCCCAGCTCCTTTAGAGCGCTGAGAATCTGAATCGCGAACCCGAGGTTTTTGCGAGGCAGAATCCGCGTTGGATAGAGGAACAGGGTCGCCTGACTATCGATTTGGTTGAGCAATGCTTCGACCTCGGGGGTCAATCCGAGGACGGTGGCCAGATCCAGCCCGTTCGGAATCACTGCTTCGACACTATGGCCGGTCAATTCCTGAAACTCGTTTGCTCTAGCTTGTGAGACCGCGATGTAACGAATGCTCGAGTGTTTCTCGCGGATCATGTCCACGATACTATTTCGCGGCAGAGAATAGTCTTGGTTGCTTGCGGCAAGGTCATGGGTCCAAGCCAGAATTTTTGCTCCGGCCTCGGAGAATTCGGTTAACACCTGAGTTGCCGCCAAATTAAAGGGCATGGTCATCAGATTATGGGCAACGACGCAATCCATTCTCTGTAAGAGGGGCGCGAATTGGTCCCGGAGTTTTTGGACGAGGGCAAAATAGCTGGCGCCAGGATAGCCGTTCCAGATTTCAGCCTGGGCAGCCGAAACTGATGGACTGGAAATATTAAAGTCCTCGAGAATGATCGTCTTGATGTTTGGGCTGAATTGGCGGCCGCTGCCACAGATCACTGTCACCTCGTGCCCGGCTTTCGCCATCAACCCCGCTTGTTGGCGAAGAATCACCTCGACACCGCCGACCGTTGGCCACGATGTATAATGGATCAGCCCTATTTGCATGCTGCTCTTTGTAGCCTGCCCGGCTGAAAAATGCGTAGGCATTTTTCAGCCAGGCAGGCTGTGGCAGCGCCAAATAGGCTATGGCAGCGCCAAATAGGATATTGCAGCAGAAATGTTCGGCTGCGCCGAGACATTCTGCTGCTGGGGCGACTTGGGCTAGAGCCCTCAACAAACAGACTTGAATCCGGGTTTAACTGCTTTAGTTTTCGCCTCTTTCGCAATCGCGATTTTGCCAGGGTAGCTCAGTGGTAGAGCAGGGGACTCATAAGCCCTTGGTCGGGAGTTCAACTCTCCCCCCTGGCATCATGCCCCGGATGTTCGGCGCCTTGCTGTCTGGAATCGCCCGAAATTGTCGCAACGGGCTGCGCAATCGTCCTCGTGCTCGTCCTTCGTGCTCGTCCTTGATTTGGGGGCGTGGGCGATGGTTCTAAGGGTGACGAGCGAGCGGACCAAGTGGACGGAGTGGACTCAGTGGACGGAGTGGGTCGGTGGGCGGACAAGGGGGACCAGGGAGCTTGGCACGACCAATCGAGCACGAGCACGAGGACGAGTAAAAACCCTTACGGGTGGTTCGCTCCGATGCTCAGCGCTCGGAGTGCCCGTACACGATCGGGGACAGGGGGATGAGTGAAACGCAGGGTGACCAGGAGCGGATGAGGGGTCAGGTTATGCAGGGTGTCTTTGCTTAGGCGGATCAAGGCCTCTACCAAGGGAGACGAATCACCGGTCGTCTCGGCTGCAAAACGGTCGGCTTCATATTCGTGATGACGGCTCCACGCATAGGTGGCGACTCCGAAAAAGATTCCCAGCGGTTGGATCAAAAGGAAAAAGAGGACCAGCCCGACATAGTAGGAGCTATGGGTAACCCCGAATGCCGCCAACAAAGCAGGCCAAGTCAGGCAAAACGACGCCAACAAAAACGCGAGAAACAAACTGACTTGAGCAAGGACAAACTGCTGTACGACGTGTTGCTTTTTGAAGTGGCCAACTTCATGCGCCAACACGGCTACCAGTTCCGGGACTGGATGATGGTTGATGAGAGTATCGTAAAGCGCGACGCGTTTGTTTTGACCAAAGCCGGTGAAAAAGGCGTTTGCCTTACTGCTGCGCCGTGAACCGTCAATGACCAATAGATCGCGCAGCGGAAAGTTCTGCCGGCGACAATAGCTGGTTACCGCGTCCCTTAGTTCGCCGGGAGGCAACGGCTGAAACTTGAAGAAAAGCGGGAGAATGAGGGTGGGAGCTAGATAGGTTAAGAGAATCGAGATGGCGGCGGTAACCAGCCACGCTACCGGCCAAATCGGGATGCCGAACGTTTGCAACAGACCGAGTACGATACTTAAGAACCCGAAAAGGATGATCCCGGCGATGAACCAGTTCTTGAGATGGTCCAACAGGAAGGTCTGCCAGCTGGTGCGGTTAAAACCAAAGCGGGTTTCCACGACAAAAGTGCGATACAGTTCAAATGGCAGCTCGAGCAGCTCGCGTGCGATCGCTAAGATGCTGATGTAAACGATCCCGGTCCAGAACGGGTGCCACCTAAATCCGCGCAACCAGAGGTCCAGACGCTCAAATCCGTTCAATCCCCAGAATAAGAGAAGGGCGGCTAGCAGTATGGTCGAGCTGATGATCTCGAGATGCGCTTTGGCCCGGGTGTATTGCTGCGAACGCCGATATTCTGAGCTGTCGTAGATTCCCACGAATTCCGGGGGCACTTCCTCTTTGAGGGAGCGCAGGTTAAGCAGGTTGGCGATCGTCTCTAGAAGATGGTACCCAACCAGGACGCAGATAATGAAGCCGGCGATCATGAATGGCTGATCTAGGTTCTATAGTTTACTACGGAACGAGAATCCAGTAACTCGTGAGGAACGATAGGAGGTGGGAAGCGCATTTGTGGAGCGCGCCTCGCTTGCGAGGCCGATGGTAAGCAGGGGGGTGACGTGGCGCCGGCTGGATCGTGGACTACGCTCTTACGTGTAGAGACGAGAGTCGCGACACCGTGCGCAGACAAGGATGGGTGCAATTCGTCACGATTTCCCTTGCTCACCATCGGCCTCGCAAGCGAGGCAACGCTCCACGGTGACGCTCCCTCTCACAAAGCACTTGATCTTGACCGATCGGTTAAGTAAGTTCTTCCTTTCATGAGGCAGTGCGAGTCCAAGCTAAAGCTGTTGCGGACCGCTCACGAATTAATCTCTCAGCAAAGCTACGGTTCGGTGGGAGTAGATCAAATTTGCGAGCAGTCTGGCGTAAAGAAGGGGAGTTTTTACCATTTTTTCCGTTCGAAGTCGGAGCTAACGGTTGCTGCCTACGAATATCATTGGGCGGGTCTACAGGAGACGCTCGAGCGAATTTTCTCTGCTGAAAAAGCCCCGCTCGATCGGTTGGACGACTATTTCAACCATGTGCGTCAGTCCCAAACTGAACGTTCCCAGAGATATGGCCGGCTGTTGGGTTGCCCGTTTGTGTCGATCGGTTGTGAGCTTAGCACCCAAGACGAAAGTATCCGTTTAATGGCGCAAAAGATCAGTGAAGGGAAACGCGCCTATCTAGAAAATACCATCCGCGAGGCGATCCAGCGCGGCGATCTTTCTGCTGCTGATCCCAGAGCTTTGGCCGACGAGTTGCATACCTACATTGTGGGTTTGGTTCAGGAGGCTAAAATCGCTAACGACGTTCAAGTTCTGGACCGTTTGAAGCCCGGCGCGCATCGTTTGCTGGGCTTGCACATCGCGCCAGCCGCAGTTTAGAGGTTGTTACGCATCACAAGTGCGCTAGCCTGATTCTTGTCAGGAATTGCTTTCCTAACCAGGAACCTAATCAAACAGGAATCAGCTACCATGTCATTCCAACCATTATACACTGCAGTGGCGACCGTCGTTTCAGGCCGCGAAGGATCTGGAGAAACATCTGATGGCAGCGTAAAAGTCAATTTCGCTTTGCCTAAAGAGATGGGAGGGCCAGGTAAACCGGGATCCACAAATCCGGAACAGCTATTTGCTTTGGGGTACGCGTCTTGTTTCGGTCAAGCGCTCCGAGTGATCACGGCGAAGCAGCAAGTTAAGGTCGGTGAAGTAAAGGTAACCTCTCACGTTACAATTGGAAAAACCGATGCGGGTGGATTTGCCTTAGGGGCGGAATTGCATTGCCATTTGCCGGGCGTCGATCAGGCCGAGGCCGAGAAACTGGTGGAAGCAGCGCATCAGATTTGCCCCTATTCGAATGCCACCCGGGGCAATATCGAAGTGAAGCTGGTAGTCGAATAAGCGAGTCGCTGGAATAACGTCATGGATCTCCACCTTGCCGGGAAATCGGCTTTGGTTAGTGGCTCTACCGCTGGAATCGGTTTCGCTATTGCCCAGGGACTGGCGCGCGAAGGCGCGCAAGTGCTGGTGAATGGCAGGACGCAGGAGCGTGTGGACGTCGCCGTCGCCACCATTAAGAAAAAGTTTCCGGATGCCGGCGTCGAAGGCTTCGCCGGCGATCTAGGCAAAGCGGATACCGCTGACGAGCTGGTGAAGCGTTATCCGGAAATACAGATCTTGGTTAACAACCTCTCCATTTTCGAAGCCAAAGAGTTCACGGCGATCACCGATGAAGATTGGAGGCGGTTCTTTGAGGTGAATATCCTCAGCGGGGTTCGTCTATCTCGGAGCTACTTACCGAGGATGCTGAAAAGCGATTGGGGTCGCATCGTTTTCATCTCCAGCGAATCGGCGCTGCAAATTCCGGCGGAAATGATCCACTACGGGATGACGAAAACGGCGCAATTGGCGATCGCCCGAGGCCTGGCAGAACTGACGACAGGCACCGGTGTAACCGTCAATAGTGTGCTTCCGGGACCGACTGCGTCCGAGGGAGTCACTGATTTTGTGACCAGCTTAGCTAAGCAACAGAACCAATCGGTAGAGGCCTTTGAACAGCAATTCTTCGAAAAGGTTCGACCGACGAGTCTCTTAAAACGGTTCGAGTCAACCGAGGAAATCGCCAATATGGTCGTCTACGTGTGCAGTCCGTTAGCCTCCGGCACCAATGGATCAGCTTTGCGAGTGGATGGCGGGGTGGTGCGAGCGATTGTTTAGGAGGTAGTGTGGGCGTTTTTGTCGTTGAGGCCCAGGATGGAGAGGGATCGCGTCCCCGCGATCCTTGTTCGCGAAGTATACGTCTTTGGAAGATCAGATGATCAGATTAGACCTTACGGCAAGGGACGTCTTCGCAGCGCGCGAGGATCCGACGTCGCCCCGCTGGGAGAAAACTCGATTGGATGCATCAGGCTATGTCGGACGGGCAGCGCGCCCTCCCGGGTCTTGGGCGCGGTTTAGGCGTTTTCCCCGTTCGATACCAACATGACACGTTCCACTCCGCAAAAACTCCTCGATGCTGGCATTTCGATCAGCTATACCTTCGAACCCGGTGATCTCGGGCGGTTGATCGAAATTCACGGGATCCAAAATTTCCAGGATTACGGTTTCAGCCCGGTTCATGAGGCTTACTGCGCTCAAATCGCCAGCGAATTTATGCTCAATCCGAGCCCGGGCCGCGCAAAGGTCTGGCTCGCTAGGAAGGACGGAGCAGTTGTGGGATCCGTTTTCATTTGCGAACTATCGGATGATGTCGCTCAGCTGAGACTTTTGTTTGCGGACAAATCGGTCCGAGGATCCGGCCTCGGCCGGTGGTTAGTGGAAGATTCTGTCCAATACTGCCGCGAGGCCGGTTTTAAGAAGGTATTGCTTTGGACGGTCGATGGACTTGAGCGCGCAATCTCGATTTATAGGTCGCTCGGATTCGAACTAACCGGCGAGAAAACCCAGATCGTCTGGGGACGCGAAAGCAGAGAGCTGAGGTTCGATCTGGTTTTAAGCCAATGAAAGCATTCGAAATAAAAACATACGGCGATCCAAATGGACTGAGTCGGGTGGATCGTCCGAGTCCGAGCCCGGCTGCGGGGCAAGTCTTGGTGCGGATCCGCGCGGTTTCTTTGAATTATCGGGACTTGATTGTGCTTCGAGGAGAGTACGACCGAAAACCGCAAATTGGCCGAATCCCGTGTTCCGATGGAACGGGCGAAGTTCTGGCGGTTGGCGCAGGCGTTTCTCAATTCAAGGCGGGTGATCGCGTTTCCGGTTGTTTTTTCCAAGCTTGGACCGGAAGCCGGTTTAAAGCTGAATATCATCGCAGCGCGTTGGGAGGCGCGATTGACGGTGTTCTTGCGGAGGAGGTCCTGTTCGAGCAGGACGGGCTGGTTCATTTGCCGGAGCTTTATTCGTTTGAAGAAGGAGCGACCCTTCCTTGTGCAGCCCTCACGGCTTGGCAGTCGCTCTTTGTGCGTGGTGGATTAAGAGCGGGCGAAAGTGTTTTACTTCTCGGGACTGGCGGTGTTTCGATTTTCGGTCTCCAATTCGCGAAGGCCGCAGGCGCCAAAGCGATCGTGACTTCCAGCAGCGAAGAAAAACTGCAACGAGCGCGCGAACTAGGAGCCGATGAGGTGATCAACTATTGTTCCACTCCGGAGTGGGGCAAGGAGGCTGCGCGTTTGTCCGGTGTGGATGGCGTTGACCATGTGGTTGAGGTGGGCGGAGCCGGAACGTTTCAGCAATCCGTACGCGCGTGTCGTTTCCATGGGAACATCGGCCTTATTGGCATCCTGTCCGGCAAAGAGGCCGAGACTGAGATTTTTTCAATCGTGCCTAAGGGTTTGAACGTTTTTGGGATCTACGTTGGCAGCCGGGTGATGTTCGAAGACATGAATCGCGCGCTGTCGCAGAACCGGCTCAAGCCGGTGATCGACCGGGTGTTCCCGTTCACCGAGGCGCCGAAGGCTTTTCGTTATTTGGCCAGCGGAGCGCATTTTGGGAAAATCGTGATTTCGGTTTAGCGAGGGGTCACGATCGTTCAGTCCCTATGGGACAAAGTCCGAGCAATCCCATTCGTAACCCCGCCCCGACGTTTTCAACATAGTATCCCATTTGACAGTACGACATAGCGCGATATATATCGTACGATATATAACACGTTGTATCATGAGAATACAAAATTTACGCGATTTCTTACTGTACGGGCCCTTTAGGGCTGCATTTGAGGGTGGTCAATCACGCCACCATTACTACGAGCGTCACCGGTGCCGGCCCTCTCGTGAAGATGAGCCGCGCGACTACAATCGAGGCCATTGGAGACACTGGAGCCGTGGGCGGGGCTGGGAAGATCATCCCTGGTCGGGAATGCCTGGTGGTCCGCGCGCCCGCTTTTTCGAGTTCGGCGAAGTGCGTCTAGCGATCCTTTCCCTGCTCAAGGATGCTCCCAAACACGGGTATCAGCTCATCAAAGAACTGACCGAACGTTCCGGCGGTTTGTACAAAGCCAGCGCTGGGACTGTTTACCCAACCCTTCAGCAATTGGAAGATGAGGGACTTATTGTCTCTGAGGCGCAAGAGGGTCGGAAAGTCTATCATTTGACCCAGCACGGCATTGAGGAGCTTGAACGCGAGAAGGAGACGGTCGACCGGATTTGGGCACGGGCAGACAGCTGGGGAGATTGGGGGCAATGGATGGGGCCCGAAGCCTTCACGTTTTTCCGTCCGCTGGGATCGTTGATTAAAGCGACCTTCAAAGCTGCCAGATGGGCTGATGACGATCATGAACGTGAAGGTAAGGTTGCCGCTATCCTTGAGCGAGCGAAGGAAGAGCTTAAAAACCTGTACAAATCAGGTCCGGAGCAATCATAAAACGTAAGTTAGTGAGGGGCGCTTCTTGTGGAGCGCTGCCTCGCTTGCGAGGCCGTGGTGAGCAGGGCTAACGGTGAGGTACGTGGATCGTTTAGGTAGGAGCCTGCGACGAACCTGGCGGTCGTCGCGCTAACGATGAGCGTTGAGGACGACCGCGCGTCTGAACGCCTGGAGGGGAGGCGCTTTGTAGATTGGCAGGTCTGGACGTAGATTTGGAGGCGCCTCCCGGGAGCGATCTGTAACTGGTTTTTTCTATCCCGGCCTTAATTCGTTTTGTCACGCATCTGCGATGGATTCCAGGCGCTGGAAGGTTCGCGGGAGCCGCCTGCTGCGAACCGACAGACCTAGCGACCGATAAAGCGGCTCCCCTCCAGGGCTTGGGCATGCCAGACCGGGGGCCCTACTGTGTCGATTGTTCTGTCTGATAGTCGGTCCAACCGAAGTTGTTGAGGATCTTCTGCCAGTTGGAATTATCGATGGCGAGCGGGGGAAGCCATTCATCTTGAAAGTCTCTTATCCACCAGTTGCCGGCGGCGTTCCCGGCGGGGGCGAACGAGTATTTGTAGAGCACAGCCCGAATATACCGTGGCGGATGGTCCGGGAACGGATTAGAGCGGAAGAACGACAAAGCCGCGGGATCGCTGTGCAGCAGCTTCCAGATCAAGTGCAATGTCCACGGATACTGCTGATACGTACCCATGGCTGCAAACCACATCTGCCAATCAAGATGCGGCTGATAAGGTGCGACCTGAACCGGCATCTCATGAACGTCGACCGGGAGAGCCTGATAAAGGTAATCCTTCCAATCAACAGCGCCGAAGGTGGTATCGGAGTCTGTGCCCTGAAAAACCACGTTTAAGCGTTCCCTCCCGATCGTACCGAACGCTCCGTAGGTGTTCACCAGATCCAAAGGATCGAACGACGTGTTCATCATTTGGTGAGGAGAGAACAGGTTCAGCACCGGATTGATGCTCAGAAAAGCGACGAGACCTGTCAGACCAACAGCGGCGGCCTGATAGCCGATACTCTTCCGCTGGTTTTGGTCTGCGGTCGTGGCCCAAAGTCTTAGCGGACCCGGGAATAGGCGTCTCCAAAATGAATCATCGAAACAAGCCAGCGCGGGAATGATCGTAAGCCAGTTGAGGAACGAGAGATTTCCGCTGACTGCGATGCCCAGCAGGAAAAGAACAATGATCGAACCGGCAATATGACGGGCGATCCGCGGCCAGAACACAAACCAGGGTGCGATGAGCTCGGCCAGGAAATTCCACAGGACACCAGCTTGCAGAACCGGGTGCGGCAAAAAATGAAACCACCGGCTCAACGGGTTCGGGATCGGCTGGGTTTCGAAATAATAGAACAGAGCGGTGAGATCTCTCCAGCAAGGGTCTCCCCGCAGCTTGATCAGGGCGGAGCCGATCATGATTCTGAAAATCAGCCAGCGGAACAGCCAGATGACGAGAATAGGCGGCGCCATCTTTGGGAACGGCCGAGGATCGAGCAATGGCACTAGAAAGATGGCCAGGAAACCGGTCTCGAGTAGCTGGGTTTCCCAGCCGAACGCATACCAAGTTTGACCCACGTGGACGATCGACATGTAGAGGGCCCACAAGACGATCATGATGAGGGAGTTGGCGAACCCGGCGATGACGACACAGGAGAGGCCAAACCCGATCCATGGTAACACGGTTAACATTGTGTCCGAGTCGTTGAGCCAGAAAAGCGAAGGCAATTTGAGAAAGGCGTCCCAGGTCGAGCCGTAGTAGGACTGGGCTCGCGGGAGAAAACTGTCCAATGGCAACAATCCGTGCGATCCGATCAATGGGAGCAACTGCTGTGCTGCCACCAGGAAAGCGACGGCATAAACGATGCCGAGGAGCCGGAGTAAAACGAACCGGGTAAGCCAATAGGTTGGCTGCGTACGCGCGGTTTTTTCTGAACTGGGTTCCGCCTCCACGGAAGAAAGAGTGTGGGCAAACGAGGCTAAGTTGCAAATGCTAGCGTGCGATTGAGCGAAAAGAAGAAAACCTCGGGCAGAGGTCGCAACGGACGCAGAGGGTTCGGACAAGGCGGTTCAGTTTCCGCCTTTTAATCAGTCGAGATGAGGGGATCCTCCGGTCCCGCGTCAATCACTGGAGCCCATTGATTTCTTCCTCTGACACAGCGGGATCAAACGGGCCACGATAAACCTTGACCGATCCGGCGACGGCTTTGCGCACTTCCTGGATTTGCGTACTCGGATGCTCTGCGATCAGTTTGGCGATCGGTTTTCCGTGCTTGGTAATTGTGAGCGGTCGCCCATACTTATGTACTTGGTTTATTAGACGGAGGCATTTGAGCTTAAACTCGGTGACTGTAACCGTCATAGAATGAGCAGGAATTCACTAGTAATTTGCCGCAAGTTTAAGCAGCCCTGAACGCACCCGCGCGCTGCTCACATTTGATCGCTGGCACCACCGCCGCCGGAGTCTCCGCCTCCTCCTGAGAAGCCGTCATCGCCCCCGCCTCCGCCACCGCCGGAGAAGCCCCCACCGCCACCTCCGCCCGAACCGCCCATGAAGAAGCCGCCGCCGGGCCCTCCTCCGAAGAACACGCCCCGACGTCGCATAAAAAACAGAAAGATAAGGATGAAGATCACTATCATCACGACCGGGATCCAACTGTCGTCGCCTTTCTGGGCCTTCTGTTGCGCCACGGTTTTCCCGTTGCCTTTATATTCTCCCTTGGCTGCCGCGATGATGGCGGCTAAGCCCTGTTTCAAGCTCTCGTCGTAATTCCCCGCACGGAACTGCGGGGCAAAATCGTTACGGATAATCTGGATACAAAGCGCGTCTGGTAGCGCACCTTCCAAGCCGCGTCCCGTGTGAATCCGAATTTTGCCCCCCTTAGTCAAGAGTAATAGGACACCGTTGTCTTTGCCTGCTTGTCCGATCTTGGCGGCGCGGTAAAGACTTTGAGCATAATCGTCAAAAACCAGGTCGTCCGGCCAGTCAGGGAAGATCACAACTAAGATCTGGTTGGAGGTCTCACGCTCAAAATTCTCCAGCTCGGATTCTAAGTAGGCGGCGGTCCCTGGCGTGACCATTTGCGCGTAGTCATTGAAATAACGCTTAGGTGGGTTGGTCAACAGCTCCTGGGGAGTGACCGCTAGAGCCGAAGCGATTGGCAGTAGGACAAGCGCCAATAGTACCAGCGTGAGATGTGAGAGATTAGAAGTGAGAGGTGAGAAGCGGCCGGCGGCGACGTGCGATCCAAGCGGGTGTCCCATCAAGCCGGCCTCGCAAGCAGGGCGCGCTCCACGGGTTCGGTGATAGGTCTTTATCCAACCACCGGACCTCTCGCAAGGTGTTGACCGTTGATGCATGTGAGACCTCCGACCTTTCGAAGGGCAGGAGTACGTTACGCTCAACCGGACCCCTTCCCAAGGCTTTTTCCCGTCCAGACAGCAACCGCTCCCGCTACGCGGGTGCAATTCGGAACCGGTGCAACACTCCGATACTCCAGTACTCCATCACTCCGGGCGGCCGAATTCGAGGACAGCTTGTCCGCCGTAGCCCAATCTCTATGTTGCCACCCGCTCAAAGTCGGCCTCGCAAGCGAGGCGCGCTCCACAACGATGAATCGGCGAAGGCGGGAGAACGAAGGACCTGGTAAGCGGGAGATGCTCACTTGGTGGGCGAAGGGCTAAAGGACGGGAACGACACGCTCGGCGCGGCTTCTGCCCCTGCGGCGGCCTGGAAGAAGGGCTTTTCTTTGAACCCGAAAATGCCGGCGTACAAGGCAGTAGGTAAGCTTTTAACCTGAACGTTGTACGTTTGTGCCGCTTTATTGAAATCCTGGCGAGCGACCGCAATTCGGTTTTCCGTCCCTTCGATTTGGACCTGCAGGTCCCGGAAATTGTTGTTGGCCTTTAATTCCGGGTAACGCTCGCTCACCGCGAGCAGCCGGCCAAGACTGCTGGAAAGACTATCCTGAACTTTCTGGAATTGCGCAAGTTGCTGTGGGTCGGTCGGTGCCTTGGAAGGGTCGATCGTGACTTTGGTGGCATTTGCCCGAGCGTTGACCACATCGGTGAGTGTGGATTTCTCAAAGTTCGCCGCCCCTTCCACGGTGTTCACGAGATTCGGAATCAAGTCCGCCCGGCGTTGATACTGCGTTTGTACCTGGGCCCAGGCGGTGTCGACCCCTGCCGATCCACGCACCAATGAGTTATAGCCGGTGCCGAGAAACAGGGCAATGACTCCTCCGACCACCGCAAGCGCGGCCAAACAGCCGCATCCTATCGCTACAGTTTTGTTCATAAGTTCAATCAGGAACCGACTCTACGTACCACTATTACCCGAATTCAGAGCACCAGGTTGCGTTCCTGCGCAAATTCGTACAGGAAATCGGATGGGAAACAAGCCAATGCTTGGTGGGGCAGTCCATAGGGGGGCGAGGCTCCCGAACGTTCAGAGCGTGGTCCCAAGGTAACAAGATGTTTGCTTTCGATGTGAACCGGCCCGTAAGACGTGCCGAGCCGCGGCCCAGGATGTGCCAAAACCGAGAGCGTCGATCTAATGTTCAGGCACTGTTTCCTGGCGAGCTCTGGGGCCCGGCTCGGCGGGTTTGTAGCGCTGCGCACGTCGATGTTCGTTTCGACCAATTCCGTTGCGAGGATCAATCGGTTTTTCGGGAGCCTCGCCCCACCAACAATTGATGACGCGTAATCAACAACTGTCGTGCTTTTCTCAAGACTCCAATAGGGCCCCGCGGCCACGCCTTTCCAGATTGGGAGCCTCGCCGCGGGCGTACCCCGATTTTACCTGAGGCGCCCAACATTTTATGGCTTGATCGATTGACGGTGGCATTAACAACGGGTAGTATCCCGGCCACAAACTACCCGCCAAGAGAGATTTTTATGCCTGAAGTTATTGTCCGCAAGGGAGAGCCCATTGATCGCGCTCTCAAGCGTTTGAAGAACAAGCTTGATGCCGAAGGAATCATGGAAGAGGTGCGTCGCCTTAGGGCATTCGAAACACCGAACCAAAAAGTCCGTCGCAAAGCAAAATTGGCCGCGAAACGTGGTAAATTGAAGTTCCGTTTCAATCCTTAGTCGAAAATTTCAGTTTTGGTCTGAAACTCCGCGCTTTGGCGGAGTTTTTTTTGTCTTTAGGGGGCTCTTTTGCGTATCGGCGTGACGGCGTATGGGCGTGTCGGCGTAGGTGCGATGGGCGAAACGGATCCGGAGTGACGGCCGGCGCTGGAGCTGACTACGGATGGGACTTATGGGACAGATAGGACCTATAAGTACCTCAATCACCAGGGGTTACATCTGCATGTACGCCGATACGCCCATACGCCGACACGCCCACACGCAATCACCGTCCCAGGAGGCCTACGATGGCTTCGACCAGGCCGTCGATATCGTGTCGGGTGGCTTCCACGTCTACTTTCAGGCCTGCTTCTCGCATGGTGGTTGAGGTAATCGGGCCGATACTGGCCGTTTTAATCCCCTTTGGCCAAGGGAGCTTCATAGCCAGAAAATTTTCAACCGTGGATGAGCTGGTAAAAGTGATGAGATCCGCTCCTTCGTCGGTAAACCGCTTTTTAGCGCCGGTGATATCGTCCGTTTCCGGAAGGGTTCGATAAGCGATCGCTTCGTCGACGATAGCGCCCAATTGGGTGAGACGTTTCGGTAATACATCCCGCGCGTTCGCCGCTCTAACCAGGAGAAACCTGAGGTTCTCGACGCTCTCATGCTGTTGGAATGCCTCGACCAAACGTTCTGCAACGGCCTCTTCCGGCTGCAGATCGACTGCCAGATGCAAGTCTTTCACGCGCCTCGCCGTACCCGGGCCGATTGCTGCGATCCGAGCGCTCCCTAATGCTCGAGCGTCGTCGTAAAGCTTGAAAAAAAGGTCAAAAAACGCGTTCACTCCGTTTGGACTAGTAAAGACCACCCAGTCGTATTGGAACGAGTCGCGAACGAGCTCTCCGAACTCCATCAGGTTTTCAGGGGGTACGATCTTGATGGTCGGTAACTCGCTGACGTCTGCTCCGAGCGCACGCAACCGGGCGCTCAAAGCGCCGGCTTGCTGGCGGGTTCGGGTCACGACGATCCGTCGCCCAAACAAAGCCCGGTCCTCGAACCATTTCAGACGTTGGCGATAGGAGACGACATCGCCAAATACGGCGACAACTGGCGGCTCAATATCCAGCGCAACTTCCTGAATATTGTTGAGTTGCCCGACCACCGTTTCCTGGCGTCCGGTTGTTCCCCAACGCACGAGTGCGACGGGCATGGCAGGGTTCGCTCCGTTGGCGCGGAGCTCACCGACGACTTTGGAGAGCCGGGCTGCGCCCATCAGCATGACCAAAGTACCGCGGCTTTGGACCAAGGCAGCATAGTCAATACCGGATTCTTCCTTAGTCGGATCCTCGTGGCCGGTAAACACGGTAAACGATGAATTAACTTCACGGTGGGTTATTGGGATACCGGCGTAAGCGGGGACCGCAATGGCGGAGGTAATTCCGGGAACAATCTCAAATGGAATCCCAGCTTGAGAGAGGATTTCAGCTTCTTCGGCTCCGCGGCCAAAAACAAACGGATCGCCCCCTTTTAGACGGACTACCGACTTACCGTCCTTAGCTCTCTGCAGAATCAGGTCATTGATCTCGGCCTGAGAAAGCGTATGCGCAGCGGCCTGTTTACCCGCATAAATAATCTCTGCATCCGGACGCGCCCAGCTTAAGATCTCCGGGTTACAAAGGTAGTCATAAACGACGACGTCGGCCTGCTCGACGGCTTCCTTTGTTCTGAGCGTTACCAGTCCGATGTCTCCCGGTCCCGCGCCGGCTAAAACGCACTTACCTGTCTTTGACATAAATCTCTCGATACAATAATTGGGCGGCATCTAAAGGCGCCTTCGGCGGCACAATAACCGAGCCCTGACGAATTTTTCCTGCCTCTTCAAAAACGATAGCAGCCAGTGTCATCGTATTACCAACTACCCTAGCATAGACGCCGATCGGCACATTGCAGCCGCCGCCAACCAGGCGAAGAAATTCTCGTTCGGCTCGGACACAATCCCAAGAAACGGGATCATTTATTCGGTTCAAAATCGAGCGAACTACAGAATCGTTCTCGCGGCATTGCAAGGCAATGGCTCCTTGACCGGCAGCCGGAAGCAACCCTCTGAGGTCGCTAATAAATAAGTCTGTATCCAGGAAGCGCAAACGTCCCTGCTCCGGCGCTAACCGTAGCCTTTGCAGACCGGCACGCGCGAGAATGATCCCTGACCATTCCGCTGTGCGAACGAGTTTTTCCAGGCGGGTCGGTACGTTTCCTCGCACATCGCAAACGCGGATATCTGGCCGGAGATAGGTGATTTGTTGGGCTCGACGGGTGCTGCCGGTAGCGATTAACGGTCCTGCCGGCAACGCGTCCAGTCCGCCGGGTAACTTCGAGACCAGCACATCCACGGGATCTTCCCGCGGTAATACCGCTTCGATTACGAGCTGCGGAACGGATTCAGTGGGCAGATCTTTGAGGGAATGCACCGCCAGGTCGATCTCTTTGCTCAGAAGTGCTTGTTCCAATTCCTTCGTGAACAGGCCCTTATCGAAACTTTTGCCAGAATCGTTTAAGCGCAGGTCGAGCCGTTGGTCACCGGTCGTCTTGATGACGCGAATGTCGATCGCTTCTACCTCGCCGGAACTCAATAGCGCTCTCTGGGTGATCTCTGCTTGGGCGAGCGCCAACTGACTCCCTCTGGTTCCAAGAACGATCTTCACTTGGAGCGTCTGCGGTTAGCAGGCCCTGTCCGGCCTTGCCGGATCGCGCCAAAGCACAGCGTCGGCGGAACCCTGTCGCGCCGTCTTGTCCACCATAGCTTTAGCGACGGAGGAAGGCCTTGCAGAGGCGGAAGCGAGGCGCGCTCCAGGGTTAGGCATCGGGTTAACCGACTTTTCTATCCAGTTCTGGAATTCTATTACGTGCTTTGCGATCAAGCGATCACACCCGACAATCTCTTGTTTCCGTGTTTCCATCGAGCGTTCCGCCATGGATTGCAGAGCATCCAGATCATAAACGTACACGCCGTCCAAGCGGTGAACATTAGGGTCGATATCCCGAGGGACAGCGACGTCAATCATGAAAAGCGGACGATCACCGCGGTGTCTCAGAACCGGGGCGATCTTTTCCACCGTAACAATCGCGTGCGGAGCTGAGGTCGAGGTCACCAAGATATCCAGATCCGCAAATTCTCGTTCCCAATCCTCAAAATGGATTGCCCGGCCACCCGTCTCCTGTGCCAGCACTTGAGCCCGATCAAATGACCGATTCGAAACGAAGATCTGGTGAGCACCGCGCGCCTTGAAGCTACGCGCCATTTTTTCGCTAGTATCGCCTGCGCCTAACACCATGATCTTGCAACCTTCCAGCTTACCGAAGATCTGCTCGGCGAGATCGACGGCGATTGACCCCACCGAGATGCTTCCCCGTCCGACGCCCGTAGAAGAGCGAACCTGTTTGCCCACGTGAAACGACTTCTGAAAAAGCTTGTTCAACTGGCGCCCGGTCGCCTTTTCGCGGACCGCTGCTTCATAAGCGCGTTTTACCTGGCCAAAAACTTCAGTCTCGCCCACGACCATTGACTCCACTCCTGAGACCACCCGGAATAGGTGGTGGACACAGCGTTCAGCCCACAGTCCGAAAAAGTGGGGCTCATCGCCTGACCGCAGGCCTTTATAGAACTCCTCAAAAAAGCGGGCCGCCGGAAGCTGAGAAACTGCGCCCGTCACATAAAACTCGGTTCGATTGCAGGTCGATATGATCAGGCCTTCTTCGACGCCCTCGATGGCTCGGAGCCGTAATAGAGCCTCTGGGAGAGCAGAATCCCCTATGGCGAACCGTTCCCGTATTTCAACGCTCGCGGTTTGATGACTTAATCCAAAGCAGGAAATGTTCATCTTACCGGAGGCAGTTCCGAGATAAAGCGAATACCCCAGAACATGCTCAATAGGAGGCCGAAGACGACGATCGACAAAGTTGCTACCCACCTGGTGGCCATCGAGTGCCGGAGCCGCGCCAGCAAAATCCCGCCATAGAGAGCCCAGACCACCAGCGACCACGCGACTTTCCGCCAATCGACATCCTGGCCGATCAGGAATCCGGTACCTAACCCGACGGTAAAGAGACCAAAACCGAGCCACAACAGCCGGGAATTAGCCACGACCAGGGTTCTGATGGGAGGCAAACGGAAGAACACCGACGATGGCCGCCGTGTTTTCAGCTGTCGTTCCTGGATCAAGTACATCAGGCCGGCTAGACCAGCCAGAGCGAACGCCCCGCAGGCGACGATAGAAAAAGAGGTATGCGCTTCTAACCAGGGATTGACGGGCTGTTTAACGGCGATGGCCGGCGGTTCGGGCTGGAGTAACGCCCAAATGCTCAATACTCCGGCAAAGGGCGTCGTGAACACACCGAGGAGAGAGAGCCGGTAGGAAGAGCCGATCACGAGATAGATCAGGATCATCGACCAGCTCAGAAACGTCAGCAGCTCGCAGAAATTGGTGATCGGGCACCGGCCCACCGCATGACCGCGAATACCGAGAAAAATCGACTGGCAAACGAATCCTGCCACAACCAGCCCAAAGGTCAGACGGGGCGCCATGAATTTGCCCGCAAACAACGTGTAGGCTGAATAGGCTGAAGCCAGGACAAAACAATAGGTCGCCAACCAGATCCAGAGCCGATCTGCAGCGAAAATGAATGATCCAAGAAAATCCAGATGCATCAACAAAACTGAACTGCTACGCTCCGGTCATTCATGAGTGGAGTCAATCTCGAACACATCCAGGCGGCGATTCGCCCGGTTCCTGACTTCCCGCAACCAGGCATCCTGTTCAGAGACATTACTCCGGTCTTGGCTGATGCGGACCTCTTCCGGGAGGTAATTGATCTTTTGGCTGAGAAAACCGTGAATTTCGGGGCCGAGAAAGTCGTTGGCATCGACGCGCGCGGTTTTCTTTTTGGCGCCGCGGTGGCTTATAAACTCGGTCTTGGCTTTGTCCCGATTCGGAAAAAAGGGAAGCTGCCCGCCGAGACGATTCGCTATTCGTACGTGTTGGAATACGGCAAAGCCGATATGGAGATTCACGTCGACGCTGTGCGCCCGGAAGAAAAAGTCGTTTTAGTGGACGACCTGTTGGCGACGGGGGGGACTGCGGCCGCCGCAGTCCATTTAGTTCAGCAATTGGGCGCCAAAGTCGCGGCAGCCCTGTTTTTTATTGAGTTAGCCGATCTCAACGGACGGCAGCATCTGGGTGGTGTGCCGGTTGAAACGCTGGTCACTTTCTGATGGCGAGGTGCGCTCCGATACGCTGGTAGGGCGAGGCTCCAAAATGTGAAGTGGTCGCCGGCGAATTTGTCCGCCTGATTTCGATCGCACCTGCGCGCGTTGCAACATGGCCGAGCCGCTGCGCCGCGCCACCCCCGGCTCGGCGATGCTGCGACACGTTCGGATGATTCACGTCAGGGGACGATTTTATCAGGGGTTGGCCACAATTTGGAGCCTCGCCCTACCAACTTTGCTATGATTTCCAATTCCCTACTCCCTCTTGTCGAAGACCTGAAAACCGTGCCTGGGATGCGCGCGATTGTGCTTGGCGGTTCTCGTGCCAGGGGCGGTGGGGACGAATCTTCTGACACTGATCTGGGGCTTTATTACGATCCTCAAAGCCCGCTCTCGGTTACGATTCTGGATCAGGTCGCTGAGAAACATGACGATCGAAAGCAGTCAGGCCTGGTGACCGCGGTCGGCGGCTGGGGACCATGGATCAATGGGGGCGGGTGGCTGCGAGTCGGTGGTGCGGCGGTTGATCTGCTTTATCGGGACACGGTGAAAGTGGAATCGGTGATTGATGGTTGTCTCGTTGGGGATATCGAAGTGGTCTATCAGCCGGGCCATCCGTTTGGGTTCCTGTCTTCGATTTACGCGGGTGAGATCTCAGTTTGCCGGTCACTTTGGGACCCGGCTGGTTGGGTAGCGAGCAATAAGGGCCGGCTAATCGATTACCCGGAGACACTTCGAAGAGAGCTGGTGAGACGATTCGGATTTGAGGCGGGATTCTGTCTTTTGATTGCTGAGAAACCGGTTCGGCGTTCCGACGTCAGTTACGTCGCGGGTTGCGTTTTCCGGGCGGTGTCCTGCCTTTTTGTCGTGCTCTTCGCACTGAACCGAGAACATTGGCTGAACGAAAAAGGGGCGTTGAATCTTGCCGGCAAATTTCGAATCGTTCCGGTTCGGTTCCGTGAGCGGATCGAAGCGATTTGGGGATCCGTGGTTAAGGATGCAGATTCGCTAGCCGGTGCGTTGGCGATGGTTCGTGAGCTCGTTGACGAAGTCCGAGCGCTGGCTCAGGGGGAGGGGCTTGCGTTCGGGCGGTAGGGCGAAAATCTCGGCGCGCTCATGTCGTCATTGAGAGGAACGTTAAACGCGCCGGATTTGAGCCGCGCCGTGCGGCCGGCACCAATCAAAAAATCGTCCTGAACCCAGCGCATGTGTTTTGCAACACCGTGGGGGAAACCAAGTCCACGGCGCGGCTCAAACCCGGCGCGATCGACCGTAACGGCGTAGCAACGTGCAAGCTGCGCCGAGGTTTTCGCCCTACCGATCCTGGGCCGTCGCCAAAACCGACAGGCCTCCAAGGGCTTTGACCACGGCACGATCCTCTTTAGCTTACGGTCCGGACCCGGTGTCAGGACCGACGCCGGGATTTTACTTTCCGTGGATACAGAACAAAAACCTCAAAGTCCCTCTCGCTCGAAGAGACCGCTCTTCTTTGTTCTCGCTCTGCTCAGCCTTTGCATCGGAGCTGCAGCCGGGTATTGGGGGCTTCATCAACGGTATGTACCGCCGGAGGCGATCGCAACGGCGGAACGATTTCTTTCTCTGGTGAAAGCAGGGAATTTCGCCGAAGCCTACTCGCTTACGACACAGGATGCGTTGTCGGGGCGGACAGAGGAGCAGTTCGAAGCGAATGTGCATCGCCGGATCGGTTCAGTCCTGAGTAACGAAAATTCGACCGCGGAATGGCTCGGGGTGCGCAATGGTTTTCAAACCTATGGAAACCGACTGCGACGTTGGGTTGCCGGCAGGAAAATCGATCCTGATAGCTTAAGCTTGGAATTTAGCGTTCCCTCTCCTTTAGAAATCCGTCTGGTCTTGTCGCCGGAAGGAAAATGGAAAGTCTCTTACTTCCAGGTCCACGCGGAGTGATTTACGAGCTTTTCGCTAGTTACTCCGCGTCGCTCAATTGGGTTACTCAGACATTACTCCAAGGTTTTAATACTCCATTACTCCTTATTTCTTTTTGATGCTCTGGATTCTGGTTTCCGACTCTGTAACGTTTTAGCCGTATGGAATATCGTCAGCTCGGACAATCGGGCCTCCGTGTCTCAGTGCTTACTCTAGGTACGATGACTTTTGGAGGCGAAAGCGTCTTTAGTAAGGTCGGCGCCACAGATGTGAAGGGAGCTCGCCATCAGGTGGATCTTTGCATTGAAGCGGGAGTAAACCTTTTCGACACCGCAAATATTTATTCGCACGGCTTATCAGAAGAAATTCTGGGCCAAGTCTTGGAAGGCCGGCGTGATCAGGTCTTAATCGCAACAAAATTTCGGATGGTCATGCGAGACGGTCCGAATGAAGGCGGCGCTTCCCGGTTCCATATCATCCGGGAATGCGAGGACAGCCTGCGCCGGTTGCGCACGGATTATATCGATCTCTACCAGATCCATGAATGGGATGGAGAAACGCCGCTGGACGAGACATTAGAAGCGCTGGATACGCTCGTTCGTTCGGGCAAGGTCCGTTATATTGGTTGTTCGAATTACTCCGGCTGGCACCTGATGAAGGCACTGGCGATTTCTGACCGGCGCAATTACGTGCGATATGTCAGCCAGCAGATCTATTATTCATTGCAAGCGCGAGATGCAGAATACGAGCTGGTGCCGATCTCGTTGGATCAAGGGTTAGGGATCTTAGTCTGGAGCCCGTTGGCGGGTGGTCTGCTGTCCGGCAAGTACCGGCGCGGCCAATCGGGTCCGGAAGGTTCACGCCACCTGAATAATTGGGGTGAGCCGCCGATCCACGACGAAGATCAACTCTATAACATCATCGATGCGCTGATTGAAATCGGGAGCAACCACAAAGTTTCGGCCGCGCAAATTGCTTTGGCCTATCTGCTAGGACGGCCAGGAGTCACTTCACTCGTTATCGGAGCCCGGAGCGAGGAGCAGCTCAAAGACAACTTAGGAGCGGCTAACGTTAAACTAACCGCCGAAGAACGTGCGCGTCTGGATAAGGTCAGCCAGCCGAGATTGTTGTATCCGTACTGGCATCAGGCAAAGACCGCTAAAGAACGGCTTAGCGCGGCGGATCGGTCATTGCTGGAGCCGTTTATACAGTGAGCGTTAGCGAACGGTAGCAGGGCCGGAAGCGCGCCAGCGGCTGTCGGGTGGAGCGGAGCAAAGTAATCAGTAACCAGTAAGACAGTAATCAGTAGGTTCGTCCTTCCTTAACCGCTTCACCCGCTCGTTACTGATTACTGATTAGTGACCTAATGATCACTTCCGTATCAGTTGTGGCACTGGATCTCGGTTTCGAGTGGACCGGCCTACGGTCTGAGTGTGCAAAAGTTCGGTCCGAGCGGGGCTGTCCTCTTGGGATTTGCTTACGGTCCGTTCTGATCGGTTGTTTGAGATTGTCTTGGGCCGTTTTTGCGCGCAAGGCGCAAGGGCGGCCGGATGCTGCCTCGGCTCGGTCACCCAGCCCTGGCGAAAGCTAAAAGCATTGTGTTTTCGATGTCTTTAGCCATAATTCGGGCGTCCGCGGAAACTGATCGTTTCGATGATTCCCCTTTCACTTCGGCCGATGATAATGCTCGGGGCGGGCGTGGTAGTCGGTCTGCTGATCGCGTGGGGATTCTTCGGACGATTTTCAATCGGATCACTTAATGCAGCTGGTACGCCGGCCGCAACGCCCAACCAGCTCGGAGTCGAACCGGCCGTTTCAACCACCCCGAGCGCGACCGCGGAAACCGCTGTCGTTGAAGCAAATCCGTCGCCGTCTGCATCCTCGAGTTCCTCGCTAACGACTCAGCCAAATGGGCTGCCTTTGGGAGTGACCAAGGATGCACTCAACTATAACAAGGAGATTTATAATAAGTATCCTGGGCTGCAACCTCCGGTAATTAATACCGACGGCCGCAACCTTGGAACAGAGGCGACCCAACGCATAGAAGGGCCGCTAAACATGCTTCCGTCTCCAGGGGCGAGTACGGGGATATCACCTGGTCCCGCGCCCTTTCCTTTCCAAAACGGAGGCGCTCGTCCGTCTCCGGTGCCTTCCGCTCAATAACCCCGGGAGATGTTAGTTAGTGTCCACTTGATGAACTGTCTGATTGACTTCGCCAGCTCGACTCCGGCATGATCCGGGCCGACTTAGTTGTCGCCCTCCGCGAAGAGAAAACAACTATACTCATTATGAAAAACTTAGTTAGCGCAACGCTAGTCGCCGCCGCTGCAATCGTCGGATTGACTTGTCAGGAAGCACATGCGTCTCCCTTTCCTGCTGTAATCCAGAGTTTTGTACCATTCGCTCAATTTCTGAACCAGAGATCGGAAGATGGGCCCGATGGAAACAACCGGTTTATATGGGACTATGTTGACCTTACTACGCAAACCTATTCGGGGTCAGCCCTTTGGATTTTGGATCCGACCGGGAATGCCGTCGGCGCCGGAAATGTAACTGTTCCTGCAAGTGTCGGTGGATTCCAGCTTGGCGCAGGCTCATTTTCGAATATCGCGCTTCACGTTAGTTCCACTAACAATACTACGCTGGCCTTCGCTTTCGTGTCTAAGGATGCCACCTCGACAACGCCGGCAGTCGTTACTTCGTTTGGCACCTGGACCTATAACGCCCAAGGAAATTTGATCGCCTTTAGTGGACCTACCGGTTTCAACGGTCTTCAAATTGTGAACATTGCGTTTCAGAAAGACTTCGTGGTGGTGACGTTTCTTCCATTGGGCCAATCACCGTTCGACTTTAATACGGGGCCGTACACGGTTTGGGTGTTGGACCAGTTTGGCAACCTCGTGTCCGCAGCCTCGCAAGGGGCGATCACTAATGCGGCGCTTGGATCCGTAACTCTGTCTGGATCTACCGGTGCGCCCAATACGTTATGGCACTATATCGCTGCCGCTAGTCCGGGTGAGTACTTCCTGGGTTTGATAGAATTCAGTCCGAGCGGTGCGATCTTGAATACCCCCTCTTACGGTCCGTTCTGATCGGTTGCTCATTCGCTCCTGTGCTCCAGGCGCAGGAGCGATGGGGCGACGGCTACCAAAACTATTCTAAATACTTCGCTAGCCGTTCCCTTAACTCGGCTCGGGCGCGAAACAGGATGCTCTTGACGGCAGGGACGGTCGTCCGCATCACCCGGGCGATCTCCTCGTAAGGCATCTCTTCATACCGGCGCAGAATGATGGCCATGCGCTGGGATTCAGGTAAATGGTTGATTGCTTCCTGAATCGCAGATTGAAGCTCTTCTTCCAGCAAAGCCTGGTCCGGCTCGTGAGCGGTTCGTTCGGCCGGTTCTGTTACAACATCCGCAGGTTCGGCGAAATGTTTTCTTCGCCGCATTTCATTGAAAACGAGGTTACGGGTGATTCTGAACAACCAGGTGGTGAACTTGGCTTTTGGCGTGTACCGCGGCGCGGATTTCCAGATTCGAATGAAGACCTGCTGCGCCAGATCTTCCGCTTCCGTATCGGACCCCAACATTTTGGTGATGGTCCCAATCACTCGGGCCTGATGAGCCTCGACCAGCAAACGGAAAGCTTCCATATCGCCGTCCTTGATTTGCCGCATCCATTCAATTTCCGGTTGGACCGGTTCGGTAGTGGGCAGCAAATCGTTGGCTAGTCTACTGTCTCGCATAGGGCGTTGGGCGAGGCTCATGGTATGCAGATACGGGATAAGGGCAAAGAATTAACCGCGAATGGACACGAATGGATACGAATGAAAACTTAAAATTCACCACAGAGACACAGAGAACACGGAGAAAACCTTAACCGCGATGGACGCGAGTGTACGCGAAGTAGATCAGAAAAGACTAAATCCGAACCGCAGATGAATCCGCGGCCGCTCCGCTTTGGCGCGACTAGCTCCGATTGACGCAGATAGTTTCGGCTTCGGCTATGATTCATCTAAAAAGTGCCAATCGTGGATTTCTGGTCGTGTTATTCTTCCTACCGCGAAATCCGGGGCGATCTCGAGGTGCGACCCCTAAAATCAGCAAAATTCCCCTGACCTTGAACGAAGGAACTGAACTCATCTGCGTAAATCGGAGCTTGTCGCGCCAAAGCGGAGCGGCGGCGGATTCATCTGCGGTTGGTGTTCGGTTTTTGGGTCTGTTCGCGACCTTTCGTGTGCATTCGCGGTGAATTAAGGTTGCAACGATAGACGCATTGCCGGTTCTTAAGGTTGCTGGTGTTAATGGAGTGTGCCAAGCTCAGATTGTGAAAAGTTTCACAAGGTCGCGTTTAGTTTCGAGATCGCTTTCTCATTTGTACGAAAAAGTGTCCGCCGGTGAACGGATTACTGAAGAGGACGCCGTTACACTCTTTCGTTCAGGTGATCTAAATTCATTGGGCCAAATCGCGAGCATTGTTCGCCGGCGCAAAAACGGCAACCGAGCGACCTATATTCTGAATCGATATATCAATTACTCGAATATCTGTGTTCTCTCGTGCCAATTCTGCGCTTTCGGCGCGCGTAAAAGGGATCCCCATGCCTTCGAAATGGCGATCCCCGAGATCGAAGCCGCTATGGCTGAGTCTGTGCGGCAAGGGGTCACCGAGGTGCACATGGTGGGAGGGCTCCATCCGACTTTGCCTGGCGAATGGTATATCGAACTTATTGAAAAGCTGCGCGCTCTCGATCCCAACCTTCATATTAAAGCTTTCACCGCGATTGAAATCCGGCACCTCGCAGAAAGGATCTTTAAGCTCCCCATTCAAGAGACGCTCGAGACTCTACGCCGGGCCGGCTTAAATTCATTGACTGGAGGAGGCGCGGAAATATTCGATCCAGTTGTGCGGGATCGGATCTGTCGCGGCAAAGAAACCGCTGACGAATGGAAAGACGTCCATCGGATCTGGCACGGCATGGGAGAACGAAGCACCTGCACGATGCTCTTTGGACATATCGAGACGATCGAGCAGCGGGTCGACCATCTTCGTCAATTACGGGAACTTCAGGATGAGACTCACGGGTTCACCGGGTTCATTCCTTTTTCCTTTGTGCCGGAAACGACGGAACTCTCGCATATCCGCGCGGCCTCGGCAGTAGACCAGCTTCGGACTTTGGCGGTAAGCCGGATCTATCTAGATAATTTCGACCATCTGACCGGGTATTGGATCGCCCTGACTTTACCAGTGGCGCAGGTTTCACTTGCGTATGGAGTGGACGATCTTCACGGTACCTTAAAGGAAGAAAAGATCTTTCATATGGCCGGGTCAAAGACGCCCCAGGAACAGACGGTCGATACCCTGGAAAGGACGATCCTGGAGGCGGGATATGAACCCGTCCAACGGGACAGCTATTATCGGCCGATCAATGGGTTGGCTCGCTCGGTGGAACCGGTGTCCGCGTGAGGCGAAGGGGCGAAACGGCGAATGGGCGATGGGGCGCGGGGTCGGTAGGGCGAAAATCTCGGCGCGCCCCTGACAAACCATTTCTATCGATGTTTACGCGCCGGATTTGAGCCATGCGTGCGCCTGCAACGTCGAGGCGCATAATCGTTTTCAGGACAATCGAGCCGGCGAGGTGGCAACCCCACGGCACGGCTCAAATCCGGCGCGCGTACACGTAGTCTGAATGGTCCGTCCTCGGCGCGCCGAGATTTTCGCCCTACCGACCATTCGCCCTATCGCCCTATCGCCCTATCGCCCTATCGCCCTATCGCCCTATCGCTTTATCGCCCATTCGCCCATTCGCCCATTCGCCCATTCGCCCATTCGCTCTCCCCCCTCCCGGCAAAATTTGCCGGTTTGAAAACGGCAAGATTTGCAAATGCTATCTTCGGACCGGCAAAAAATGCCGATCCTTCCTTGGACGTTAACGCGCCCACAAACTAAATTTAAAATTTAAGGGACTGATAGTGAGGAGGATAGGTTCATATTTGGCATCTGCTACCGATATCGCGGCATAGCGGGTGCTAAGGGCTGGGATCGGACGGAATCACACATTGATGTCTAAGACGGCATTTAACCCCCAGGTCCTGATTTTTCTGGCGTAACCGCGATGGAAACTCATTCAGAGTGGGACCAATTAGTGAACGCGCTGCGGGAAGAATTGCAGGAGAAGGGCGGACTACTCCAATTTCTTAATCAGCAGACAGAAGTGCTTTACCTGCGTCTTCCGGATGAAAATCGGAGACTGGAAGAACAGATCCGGACGCAGATTCTGGTGGCATCCGGGTGTACCCGGAAGCGCGAGCTTGCACTTAGGGAGATCGCATCCCGTATGGATTTAGCAGACGGCAATAATCCTTCCGAAATCATTGTCAGATTTCCGGAATACGTACAGCCCCTGCTAGAAGCATTGTTCAGCGAAGTCGAACGGCTTAGTGGACGAATGGAAGAAAGGTTGAGGCAAAATCAACAGTTGAAGACGCGCTTTTTTTCCGAGTCAGCGTCCGCGGTGTAAGAAACCTCTAATGCTTAACGACGGGTTGAACAGAAAAGACAAAGTAGAAAGCAAAAAAGGATGCTAATTCTGTCAAGAAAAGTGAATGAAGGTATCGTAATCGGCGATAACATTCACATTAAAGTCACTCGGATCGACGGCGATGCCGTTAAGATCGGAATCGAGGCCCCCAAAGAGATACCGATTTTCAGAACCGAAATCTACCAAACGAACCATCGGTTGGTTCGAAATAAGACCGAGGGCGCGGCTGCGCTTCCGAGTCGGACCGATATGGTTCGGCTAGAGGAAAAAGCCCCCGTGGTCTGACCGCCTGCAAGTTTATGCTTGCAGTTTACCGGCGCGCGATTTCATTCGAGATCCTGGTCGCGCGCCGATGTGGCGGAATGGCAGACGCAACGGACTTAAAATCCGTTGGATCGAAAGGTCCGTGCGGGTTCGAGTCCCGCCATCGG
>CAVXLD010000007.1:0-663548 GCA_963762565.1 uncultured Verrucomicrobiae bacterium
GTCAGGTGACAACTTTTCTCCCAGCTCGAGCAGGGATTCTCTTCGCCGAGATCTAGATCTGCGGAGGGACTGGTAGATCGCCCGTCTTGCAGGTCCGACGCACACAAGAGTTGGCAGCTGCCAACTTCTCGAATTCCACGGCCCGATCGCCGATGACCGTGGGATTTGTGACCTTAATCCGCTAAACCGTGTTTTTTGTGACCATCCACCGTGGCTAATGTGACGTTTCTCCATTTTTCACCGTGGAATTTGTGACCGTCTACCGGGATTCTTGTGACCTTCCATGTTCACTCCGGTCTCTGATCGCAACCGTGAAACTTGTGACCTCCGGCCGGCGCTCGTCTGGCATCCACGCCGGTCCCGACCTTCATCCTTGTGACCATTTGAAAATCCGTCTGTAGCCGGAACAAGAAAGAAGTTAAGAAACGAATTAAAGAAAGAATAAGACGACGAGCCTTCGTCAGCGTCGTTTTTCCTTTTTTTGCTCCCATTTCAGGAAGACTCCACTAACGTCACACAAGCCATTCCGGACATGACTACGATGGCCACAAGTGCTTGACATTTGTGACTTTCGCTGGCAAACCGATTTCAAAGCAAATGGCACAAACCGCTCCAGATGGCGAGCTTACCTTTGAGGTCCAGCCGGCCTACCAGTCTGTCGTCTGGCAGCACAACGGCATCACCAACACCCGTTATAAGCTCACGGCCCGCCAGCAGAAGCTGCTTTTGTATGCCATCGCGATGATTGAACCCAATGCGGCCGAGTTCGGCAAGATCCGCGTTTCCGTTGAAGACTACGCTGCTCTTACCGGACTGGAAACCGACAATCTCTACCGCGACCTCCGGGAAACGGCGATCGCCATCCGCGCGGCGCCGCTGGTCGTCGACCATGTCGAGCCGGGCATGAAAAGGCCGATGCGCCGGCATAGCGCCTGGTTTGAGTATGTCGACGAGGCGGACGGCTCCGGCTTCATCACGATCAAGCTGACCTCCTGGCTAAAACCCTACCTCCTCCAAGTGCGCCGGGAGTTTTTCCAGTTCCAGCTCGGTTTTGCTTTGGACTTGCGCAGCGAGTACTCGATCCGTCTCTACCAGTATTTGAAGCGATGGGAATTTGCCAAGCGCCGAACGATCACCGTGGACCAGCTTAGGCTCGAAATCGGCGCGACCGAGATCGATCGCAAAGGCAACATCGTCCGGATCAATCTGGAACAGTACAAGCACCTCAAATCCAGAGCGATCAATCCCGCCATTGAGGAAATCAATCGGGAAACCGACCTGAGCGTTTCGTACACTGAAACCAAGTTTCCGCGGAGCAAGGCGGTCCAATCCGTCACCTTTACGATCAACAAGAATCTCGAGAACCTGGAGAAACTCCGGCCGGTCACCTTACCGGAGCAAGCGCAGCTGGAACTCCCCGGCGCGCAAGCCGACCCCGCGCTCGATCCCGCAACGCTCGACGCGCTGGCGGCGATCGCGAAGGAGTTCGGTCTCACCCGGCCACAGGAACTGGGCTTGAGAGCCTACGCGGTCCGGGAAGGCCTGCAATATCTCCAGGACAAAGCAAACATTGTCCGGTCCCAGCCAAGAGCCAATGTGGCGAGAGCGTTTCTCGCGGCATTGAGAGATGACTGGAAACTACCGAAACCTCTCCCGGCAAGAAAGACAGCAAAACCACGGGAAGCGAAAAAAGCCGAGGAGCCACGCGGGTGGCGTGACTGGGTCCTTCAGCACTATCCAATCGCTGAGATACCAAATTCATTCGGGGAGCTTCAAAAGCTCGTTCCGGCGGTGGCGGGAGAATGCGAACGAGATCTCCAAAAGTTGTCAGCTGACAACTCGGAAGCCGAAACCCGGCAAGCGCCGTCCAAAGGGGAAGACCGTGTTCCTGCACAAACCGTCTCTAAAACTCGTTCGCTCAAAGCGATGGTCGAAAGCGCCCTGAACGAAAGTCATTAGACGCCAAGTCCTCAAGGGAGCCTACCGCTCAGGCTCGTGGGGAAAGGTCACAAATATCACGGTAGCTGAAGTGATTTTCTCCGTTACTGGAAAAAAAGTATTGACTATCGCTATCTAGATTTAGTAACGCTCTTTCGCGTAACAAGAGAGAATCTCCGTTATTCGAGATTCTTTCTACGAAATTCTGATGAGCGTTTCCACAGCAAAAACCGCGATCGACGGACTTATCCGTTCAGATGCCCATCTGCTTAGCCGGCAGCTGCAGAAGCTCCGCGAAAAAACCTTTCCTCCGGAGGCTCGAAAGGAACTGCGCCGGTTCAGCGCCCCTGAGGCGGCCCGGCTGATGGGAGTTTCCGATTCCTACTTGCGGCAATTGTCCCTCGCCAAAGAGGGCCCGAGTCCTGACGTCGGCCCCGGTGGACGACGCCAATACACTTTAGAACAGATCAACGCGCTCAGGCGTTATCTGGCCGATCGGGCGCAACCCGAAAAGCGCAAGCAGTACTCGCCCCATCGCACCGACGACGAGCACCTGCAGATCATCTCCATCACCAATTTCAAGGGCGGTTCAGGTAAAACCACGAGCGCCGTACACTTATCGCAATACTTGGCACTGCGCGGCTACCGGGTTTTGGCGATTGATCTCGATCCGCAAGCCAGCCTTTCCAGCTTGCTCGGGTTTCAACCGGAGTTCGATTTGTTGGCGAACGAAACTCTCTACGGCGCCGTCCGATACGACGACGAACAACGCCCCATCTCGAAGATTATCCGCAGCACGTATTTTCACGGCCTCGACGTCATCCCGGCCAATCTTGAGCTCATGGAGTTCGAGCACACCACTCCAAGGATCCTCGCACAGGGCGGGGGGAGGGGAGAGGAATTCTTCTTTAGCCGGGTGCGGGCCACGCTGGATGAGGTCGAGGAAAACTACGACGTGGTGATCATCGATTGCCCGCCCCAGTTAGGGTTTCTGACGTTGAGCGCCCTGTGTGCCGCCACTTCGGTCCTGGTCACGATTCATGCCGAAATGCTCGATGTCGCCAGCATGAACCAATTCCTTTTGATGACTTCCGATCTCTTGAGCGTCGTCCGGGAAGCCGGCGGCGATCTCCGATTCGATTGGTTTCGCTATCTGGCGACCCGCCATGAGCCCAACGACGCGCCGCAGACCAACATGCTCGGGTTTCTGCGTTCCTTGTTCGGGGAGAGGGTACTCACTCACCCGGCGCTGAAGTCGACCGCAATCACGGACGCCGGTCTAACCAAACAAACCTTGTACGAGGTGGGTCGAGAAAACTTTTCCCGCAATACTTACGACCGCGCCATTGAATCGATGGACGCGGTGAATGGCGAAATTGAGAACTTGATCCGACGAGCTTGGGGACGCCAATAAACGTGAAACGCAAAGACACCTTGAAATCCCTGTTAAGCGTTGAGCCGGGAGCGGAGCCAGGAGACGAAGAAGCACAGACGGCCGGGGGAGGCGAACATACTCCGAGCGGCGCCGTCAGGGCCATGGGTCTTAACCTCGGCCAACTCAAAGCCGACGCTGAGGAAGGGCGGCTACTGAAGCAACAGCTGGTCGAGGGCTTACAGGTCGTCGACCTAGAGCCCTCGCAGATCGACCCGTCGTTCATCACGGACCGCCTGGCCGAGCCCGAAGAAGAACATTTCGCGGCGCTGGTTTCGAGCATCAAGGACAATGGGCAGCTAGTGCCGATCTTAGCCAGACCGCATCCAAAAGAGCCGGGACGGTTCCAGGTCGCCTATGGACATCGCCGACTGCGCGCGGTGGAAGTCCTTCAGCGCAAGGTGAAAGCCGTCGTGCGTGAGTTGAGCGACGAGGAGATGGTGATTGCGCAAGGCAAGGAAAACAATGACCGTCGGGACCTGTCTTTTATCGAGCGCGCCCTATTCGCGCAAAGTTTGGAAGATCGCGGTTTCAACCGGGGAGTTTTGATGGCGGCGCTGTCGGTCGATAAAACCGAAACCGCGAAACTGCTGTCGGTGGCCCGGTCGATTCCGACTGCGGTCATCCAAGCGATTGGGCCCGCTCCTCGCGCAGGCAGGCCACGTTGGATGGCCCTTTCTGGCCTCATCAATCACGCCGGCGCCGAGAAGAAAGCTCAGGATGTCATTGCCGCTGAGTCTTTTAAGGGGCTCACAAGCGACCGAAGGTTCGACTCGCTCTTCGCCGCTCTCTCTGCGCCCCGAAACACCGACTTATCCCGCGATCACTGGTCAGACCCGAGTGGCCGACGCGTCGTGAGCATTCAAAAGCGGCCGTCGCGCACGACCTTCATTTTTAATGACCTCCTAGAGCCCGCCTTCGGCGAATATGTCGCGGAAAACCTCGGCGATCTCTACACCCGGTTTAAGAGCGGGGGAGGGGAGTGATTGGCGCGCAGGGAACGACCCGAGCCATTCTTCTCTTGACCTTCTGCACGTTGCGATTTTATGCTGGTTTCTCCGATTAAGGAGAGTATTTTCTCCTTATAAGGAGAAAAGATATGCCAACAACTGCCAGCACTTATCCGGAAACCCGGTACTCCAGCCCGGCGTCCCCACCGCCGGATTTTACTTCAAAGCCCGAACGCGAGCGTTTGAGCGGTGCGGCTCTTCAGGCGTTCTTTAGCATCGCCAATCGCTGGTCAATCCGCGACGAAGATGCTCGCGAGCTTCTGGGCGGCGTCAGCAACGGCCCTTATTATCAGATGAAGAAGAGCCAAGAAGGCCGGACTTTGAGCGCCGACGAGCTGTTCAGAATCTCTTATCTCATCGGTATTTTTAAAGCGCTCAATACTCTTCACGGGCAGCCCCTCGCCGATCGATGGATCCGGCTCGCCAACTCCAACCGCATCTTCGCCAGCCAAACGCCGCTCGAGTTCATGAAGAAAGGCGGCCAGCAGGCGATGGAGATTGTGAGAGAGCTCCTTGAGGCGCGGATTCAAGGCAAATGAGCTTGCCCGAGGCGTTCCTGCTTCGCCAGGACGATACTCATCGGCTCATCCCGAAAATCTACAGCGATGAACCCTATGGTCCTCTGCGAACGATCGCAGAGGATCCCGAAGATTTAGCGACACTCGCCGAGTTGGATCGAGCGACGGATAAACAGGTGTTTGCCGAGAACAACCTCCTGCCCGGCATCAGCGTGGCCGAACTCGTATTCGGCATCCCGCACGCTCGGATTATCAATGGAGCCTTCACCCACGCCACCCCTTTAGGCGGGCGGTTCAACGGTCCCGATCGAGGCGCCTGGTATGCGGGTTTTGAGATCAAAACTTCTCAGGCTGAAATCGCTTTTCACAGAAGCATCCACCTGGCGGAGGTCGGGGTCTTCGAAGATGAAGTCCGTTACGTCGATTACGTGGCCGATTTCAGCGGCGAGTTTCACGAGTTGCGCAATGACGCGCGCTTTGCGGCCTGTTTAAGCCCCGACAGTTACGTCGCATCCCAAGGACTCGCCGACGAATTGCTGAAAGCTGAGTCCCTTGGAGTCGTTTACCCGAGCGTCAGATATTCAGAGGGAACCTGCTTGGCCTGTTTCCGGCCTGCGGTCGTGACTCACGTTCGTTCGGGAAGGCATATGAATTCACCTGGAACGGTCAACCTCAACCAACAATTGCCGCGATCGGCTAAGAGTCCAGAGTATTTGAGCCGTGCGAGGGCGGGACTGCAGGGTGCGGCGAATCCATAGTACGTTCACTCTCCTGTTCCTTCGTGCCTCTCCGAGTTCGAAACTTTCGCGGCTGTGCTAAAAAGCGAGGAAAGTGATAAAAGAACGTATGAGTCTCAAGTCCGGTCCCAAACGACTCCGCGAGCTGCTAAATCAGCCCGGCATCATCCGCAGTCTCGGGGCTCACGATGTGTTCACGGCGCTGATTGTCGAGCAGGCCGGCTTTGAGACGGTGTTTATCGGCGGGTTTGGCACCAGCGCGTCAATGCTTGGCCTGCCGGACCTGAATTTTCTGACGATGTCCGAAATGGCCGATGCGGTGCGCCGCATGGCGGCCCGCGTTCGCATTCCGGTCATCGCCGATGGCGATACCGGATACGGCGATTTGCATAACGTCCAGCGCACCGTCGAGGCCTTCGAGGCCGCTGGTGCGAGCGGGATTTTACTGGAGGACCAAGTGATGCCCAAGCGCTGCGGCCATTTTGCCAACAAACGGGTCATTCCGACCGAGGAAATGGTGTTAAAGATCAAAGCAGCCGTGAAGGCCAAGAGCGATCCGGACTTCGTCATTTTCGCCCGCACCGACGCGCGCCAGATGAACGGCCTGGACGACGCCATCGATCGAGTCAATCGATGTTGCGACAGTGGCGCGGACATCGCCTTCATCGAAGCGCCGGAATCGCGCGCGGAACTGGAGGAGATCCCGAAGCGGGTGAAGCATCCGCTGCTCGTGAACATGCTCAGCGGCGGGGTGACACCGATTCTCCCGGTAAAGGAGCTCGAGCAACTCGGCTACAAGATCGTGGTTTGCCCCATCGAATCGCTGATGGTTTGCGCCCGGGCCATGCGCGAGTTGTGCGACGAGTGGAAGAACACTGGCCGCGTGGACAAGCTCGCTACGCAGGCGATGAGTTTTGCTGAGGTAAAGAAATTGCTGGGTGTGGAGGAATTCCTCAAGCTTCGGGACAAGCTTTGAGGAAACACGAGAGCGGGACAGGGGATAAACCGGTGGCTGGCGGTGAACCTTGTGCGGTCATCCCCGATGGCAGTTAAGGCGAGGGCCGCCCTGCACGAAATTACTGCAGCCAGGAAGTCGCTTCGACGACCGGCTGTCAGTCACCACCATTCTCCGTCCCGATTGCGTTTCCGCCAGTAAAAGGCACCGTGCAGTTGGTAACGACATTTCCTTGATAAAAATCATTGCTGCTCAGGGCCAGGCCGTATGAGCTGTTGGCAACGTAGTTGCCAATGAAAGCGGAGGCTGAGCCTGAGCCGACCGAGCTAAGAAGCGCGGCAGTGAATTCAGACACGTGATTGCCTTTTACTAGGACGCCCGATGCCGATTTGAGGAGTTCAATTCCGTTACCGGTTTTCTCTGGGCCTGTTCCAATAATGAAGCAATCTTGAACCGTACAATCCTTGGCGAACACTTGAACACCGAAGACATTATTTGCCAATTGTAGATTCAGCGCTCTGCTTTGCGAACCATTTAGGACAATGGCGGCCTGGAATCCCAAGATGCTACCGTTGAGAACGGTAAGATTCGTGTGTTGCGCCAAATATACGCCAAACGCAGCCATCCCGTTGGTGCTGATCGAAAACCCGTTCAGGTTGATCACCACGTTGTCTGCTTTTACTTCGATCGCATTGGTCTGCCCAGCATAGGTCAGATTGCTTTCCAGTTCATAGTTGCCTGAAGTGGTGATCGTGTACGGCAGGCTGCCGATCACGCCGGCAACGCTTAACCCCGGCATTAAGAACAGAGCGCCAAGGGAGACAACGAGCTTACAATTCTGCTTAAGCATTCGAGATTTCATAATCAGCCCCGAGAAATATCAGAACTCTTGCGGTTTTAGGAGAACTCGTTTAAGCGACACAACGGTCGACAGTTCGGTAGACTACAGGAGAAAACACTGACCACGATTACCATGAGTCAGGCTTCCTTAAAAACTTGAACAATACCGCCTATCTGGTATTAGTACCATATGAGCGGCAACGATAAGGGGGCTTGGTCGACGCTGCCAACGCTACTGGCAGAAAAGAATCTCACGGTCGCCGATCTGCATCAAATCTTGAGGAAGCGCGGCTTCGAAGTGAATAAAAAGAGTCTTTATCGCCTGACTACCTCCCAGCCCGTTCAGAAACTGGATGCAACGATTGTCCGAGCGGTCTGTGAAGCGCTGGACGTTCGTCTCCAAGACTTGATTCAGTTCCAGAAGCCTAAGTTCGAATTGAAGCGTTTGGATCCGCGATCGCAGCAGGAACTCGATCGGCTGATGAATAAGAATAACGAAGGCGAGCTCACGCAAAAAGAGAAGACCCGCTTCAAAGCCCTTCTTGATGAGGTACAGAAGGTCAGTCTCTACAATGCCAAAGCGCTGGTGAGCCAGAAGCGGCTGCGTGAGCCCACATACCCCGCGAAGTTGTAACGGCTCGTTAATGGTCCGGAAAGCGAGAAATCCGGACCCTCGTGAAACCGTTGAATTGCGGGCCGACCGGCGCTGTGAGTATTGCCGCGCGCCTCAGCCAGTGACCGGCATTCGATACCACCTTGAGCATGTCTTTCCCGAATCACTCGGTGGAACCGATGATCTCGAAAACATCGCTCTGGCTTGCCCCACGTGTAACTACTCCAAATCCAACCATCTACTTGGCCTCGACGAAGAAGGCATGGCTGGCCGACCGCTATTCAATCCACGGAAAGACCATTGGGAAGACCATTTTGAGTTCGATTCTTCGAGCCTCCAGACTCAGAGGGAAGACTGCGCAAGGAAAAGGCACAGTGAAACGGCTTCGAAATGAATGACCGCCTGCAGATTGAAGCGCGGCGGCATTGGCTGGAGCTGGAACTCTATCCCTAGAACGGTAGGAAACGGCGCCCAGGGTCTGTACGAAGGGGCTATGATTTGAGGTCCAGCACAGCGCCTTTCGAGCGACCTGGTTGGCCATAGAAGGCCGTCCGAGGTTCGGAAATCCACCCTTCTCTCATGGAATGAATCTAGCTTCTAGTGAAATTCCATGCAGAAACATCTTTCAGTGATCACCCACAAAGCCGGCGTTGTTCACATCAATCGCCAGACCGGGCACCTGTTCTGGGAAGAAGAGAACCTCGATCCCGTCCTGCAGCAGTACGCCAAAAAATACCTGGTGCAGGAGGGTTTCCTTGAGCAAGCGCTTGGGGTTCTTAACCCAGCGCCGCATCAAGTTCCGGATCTCTTCCTCGATGACATCTTGAATTAGGAACGAAGATTCTTTTTACCGCTGCGGAAATCCCGCATTTGGAATATAGGCTGTCCTTTTTTGAGACGCAGTTCGGGCCGCCCTCAAAGGCGCCTGAGCGAACACCGGGGACACCTTCGGTCAGCGCTACTCATTTGCTTTCGGCGATCGTCTCCCCATCCAACTCCTCCTCCGATTCGTCGTAAGCCGGCGGATAGTACAACACGGAGGTGATTTCTTTCCCGTTCGCCTCAACCAGATCCGCAATCCCTTGGGCCAGTTTCTCATGATACGCGCTGACTCCAGGCCCTCTGATCACGATCACACCGGCCGAGCTCGATACCATCAGATAGTTGCTCAGCCGATCCTCATAAGTCCGCGTGATATGACCGAACATCACGCCGATGACCTTGTGATCGTCGGTGACGAACCGGACGATCGGCGCCTTTCCTTCCTGCCAAGGGGCGCCGGCGACGGTCCCGTATTTTTCTAAATAAGAAGTCTGGCTCATCGGCTTCTGTGCGCTGCTTCGTTTCGAACCGGTCGTTCATGAACCGGACCGGCGTTGAGAGGCGACTCGTGGCCTCGGCTGGCCTTCAGTGAAATAGAATCTCGGCGGGGGAGGGGACGAATCCGCGCGACCAGCTCATGTGCCGAAAGCCGAGCACTCGGCCGCGTGACGGCTTCTTTCAATGCGCCAAGCGAGTCGGTGAACACGTGCATGGCACGACCTCGCCCGGCTCAGAGAGACATACCACTGAGCTTCGTTCACCTGACTGAACGCACGGATCGGAACGCTTAAAAGCACCTGATCGACCGTTTTTCCCTGGGCGGCGTGGCTGGTCACGACCAATCCCTGATCCAGGTGCCAGAGCCCCTTTCGAAGGGAGACCCCGTTATCCAAAGAAATCCCGTCCTGATCGATTGCGGTCACGGTGTGCACGTCATTGTTTTTACATCGGTGCTTGGCCTCAAGGTCCCGCACCACAAAATTCTTTGTGATTCGTACACGATCCCCGACACTTAAGGCCAGCGTCTCGATGGAGTAAGCAGAAAAATTCTTCGCCTGGCGCTAGCGGCAATTCTTTTTCCGCTCCATTCCGCTCAACGATCACCCGGTTCCCGTCTCGCCGCTTCACTCGCCACTGCTCGCCGCTCAAAAACTTTGCTTCCTGGACTCCATCCCGCCGCACGCCTTTGGTGATCCGATGGAACTCCACCACCTGGCCGGGCATGTAATGAACCGCGTCCCTTTTCTCGGCTTCAGTCCAATTGAGATTCTCAAGGCGCGTGAAGAACCGTTCTTCAACGCCAAGTATCCCAAGCCCCCGCAGGTCAGCCCGCACGGCATCCGCTACGATTCTAGATTCGGCGTGGGTAGGGGAGACAATCATGGACGTTTTACCCGCTTTCAGCGCTTCGAGATGTTTTTCCGAGAGGGCCTTGAGGCGGTCGGAATGGTCTTCGAGCTCCTGGATCGCGCCGAACTCCTCCAGGCGCCCAAACCCGCGCTCGGTCTCTCCGGCCGCTAGGTCGTTCACTGCTTCCCTTAAAGCCGCAATCTGTTGGCGGAAAATTCTTGTGAGAGCCGCTTGCTCCACGAGTCCGCTTTTTTCCAAAATCCGCAGCGCATCGCCGCGTTCCACTCCGTGATGCTGGCGGGTGTCGCCAGAGAGAATCAGCCGGCAATGGTTTTCCAAAGCCAGGCCCACCAGCGCATTCATCTGCTTTACGGAGAGAAACCCAGCCTCATCCACCCAAAGAATCTCGCCCCGAACCCGTTTGCCCAGGTCTTCGTTCTCCATCAGCTGCTGAAAAGTCTCCGCACCCGAGAAACCTTCGCGTTTCAACACCTCGACCGCAGAAGAGGAGGGGGCGAACACATGGACTTTCTTTCCCGAGCGCTTTTCGAGGGCCGCTACGGCCTCGATCATCATGGTGGTTTTACCGGTCCCGGCGGCGCCGCGGATGGTTGTCACCAGGTCTTGAGTCCGGAGAACGTGCTCGACCGCCAAGGTTTGCTCCTCGCTCGCATCGCACCCTCGGATCCAGGACTTCCCAACGCTCCGATCCGCCCAGCGGCTCGAACTTCGCCCGGCCGCCCGCGACCCGCTCCAAAAGTTGCCGTTCTTCGGCGAGGACTTGGACGGTCGTGAGTCCGTTTGGGCTCCGGACGAACAAAGGATCGGTGGCTGCGAATGTTTCCGCCTCGGCTACCGTCGCCGTCCCAATGGCCCGTCTCAGCAGCATCCCGGCGGCCTGCAGCGGCCGGCTCACTGAGACTCTTTCGAACAGATGCGCAATCGCCAGAGGTTTCGCCGCATCGATTTCCAAAAGTCCTTCCGAAGGTTTCGCCCGGACTGCCTCCTTGCTTAACGCTGCGCGCTCTTCAGCGGTCATCTCGGCGCGCCAGACCCGCAACCGCTCTTCGGGATCCAGCACTTCGGCGCTCTTCTTTTCGCGCGACAGAGCTCCGAGCTCGCTTTTCACCTGTGCGAATGCGTCGGCGAAATCCATCCCGGTCTCCTTCACGAGCGCCCGAGCTTTCGCTTCCAGGACCGGATACTTCTCGCGGGCCAGCCGTTCAATTTGGTTGGTCCGGCGAGAGAACTTCTCAATCAACTCGCGGGAGACCGAAGCGAGCTCGAAGGTTCGCTCCGTCCGTCGGATCCCATATCCGCCCTCGACCAGCGCCTTTGCCAGCCGCGCATTAAACGCCGCCTCATAGAAGGGCGCGTCCCGCTTGATATTGCCGAATTGCCCCGCTTTCCATCGCGCCTCGAATTCATCATACGTCGCGTTAAAGACAAAGGCGTGAATGTGGTAGTGCGGGTCGGGGACTCCGTCGACCGGACGAGTCACTCGATGGGTGAACGCCGCGTACACCAGGTTGCCGGTCAGCCGGTCTTCGTCCCTCTGGAGCCCGTCATCGTCTTTCCCCCGGACCCGCGCCTCCATCCGGCGCTCAATGTCCGTCATGCGTCTCTTGGAAGGCAGCCTGGATCATCTCCTCGACCCCATGGTCTCCGGTCTCTGCGAGATACAACGACACCGACTTAGGAACGCTAAAGGTAAAGTCGTAACCGGCTCGCCGCTTTTCTTTGGTGCGCTCGGTCAGCGAGCCGCCCTCTGGCGTTCTCATTCGACGGCAAGACGAATAAAATCGTCCCGCTTTACTTCACCGGCTAATCCCAAGCGACTCGGCGCCTTGTCCACCCCAAACGCCTTTACCGGTCGACCTCTGATTTTGCGTAGTAGTCCGCCTTTTCCAAGGCGCTATCGAAGTATTTGGCCGCCGCTTCCGGCGACACTGACATCGTGATCCTCAGCATCTTTTTGTTTTTCCAATTTGAATTGTCGACTCGAAAAAAATTCCGCGGTTGCCGCGCTGGGTCCGGGTTCGTGATTGGCGCAAAGTGATTATTTTCCGGTCGCCGTTTTAACCCGCAGACGTCTCCCCTAATCCTAGGCGGATTAGGGGAGCCGTTCGCTTCCGCGAGTGATCAAGAGCGGTCATAACATGATCACTTCTGATCACTGTTGATTACTTCTCGGGGCGTTTTCTCCTTGCAAAGTGATCATTAGTGATAACATATAAGATACAATAATAGGATATATAAAAGGCTAAATCATCTGATCAAGCGATGAATCAGCACAAGCGACCCGGCGGTATTCCCGTACAAGTCCAAATTGCGGCCCTATGTGGATGAGATCCGAAAATGGCGACGAGCCGGGTTTACGTGGGCCGCGATCGCGGAGAAACTGGAAGAGCAAGGCTGCAAGACCTAGCCACCAAGCTGTGCCAGTTCATGCGCCGCTACCGTAAAAGGCCGTTCCCAAGCGGAGCGGAGCCAGAAACGACAGAACTGGTTCCGGTGAGAACAACTCCCGTGAAAAGCGCCAGACGGCTTGTTCCAAAGGAGGCTTCAACCCCGTACTTCGACCAGCTGGTGGACGAAGCGGTAGAAGCGGCGCGCGAAGCCGAAGAGCGCCCGATCTTCAACGTAGTCAAGCCGACACGGCCTCTCTAAACCGCCGACCCCGCAAAAGCTTTTTAACCGAACAAAAATCCAATCCGCATTCAGCACAACACCTATGACTACTACCGTCAGCCGGCTGATTACCTCCTTCCAATCCACCGGGCGCATGGGAAGGTCCACCTTCCAACAAGCCTGATCTCCTGGTTTGCTTTCGCAGGAGTCGAGTTTTCCGCGATCGATTGCGATAGCGAGCACAAAACGCTTTCCAGCTGGTACCCGGATATCGCGACGTTTTTTCCGTACCGGCGTGACGACGATCTGTTGCCGATCTTAAACCTGGCAGGAACCGGACCGGTTGAGCTGATCGATTTTCCCGCTCAGGCTACCCACTCGGTATTAAACGCTTGCCACCATTTTTCGGCACTCAAGATCTTCGCGGACAAAGGGATTCGACTGACGGTCTGTATCTTTGCGAGCGACGAGCGCGCGGCCTTGGCTTCCGGGGCTCAGATCGTTTCCACGCTGGGTGAGGGCGCCGACTATCTTGTGATCTCGAACCCGGCGCGTTTCACAAGCCAGGTTTTCTTTGCGAGCAAGCTGGCCGAACGGCTCAACCATTCGCCGCACATTCAGATCCCGCGGATCACGGGCGGAACGATCGAGGCGCTGGACCGGGCGAGCAAACAAAAGAGGAAATCGCTCACTTTCCGGGAAGCCGAGCCGCACCTAGAAATCGGTTCCCGATACGAGCTTGAGCACTGGCGCAACCGCTTGTTTGCTCAGTTTGAAGATAATGCCGCCGCTCTTTTACCCGACGAAAGCCTGGTAAAGAACAAGGTCACCCGGGCGGAGGAAACCGTATCGGCCGCGATCAATCCCTTCGATCTGTAAAGAGTGCTCGAAAGGTCATGAGCCAGGATGCGCTGGACCTATTGTTAAGCGGGGTGAAGGACCAAGCTCAGCGGAAACAGATCACCTCCGCCTACTACGCGTTTGCTAATGGCGACCCGGAGACGTTCGCAGTCCAGTTTGCGGTTCTCCTCCGGGCCCATGCGCTCAGCCTGAAAGTGCTCCCAGAGCGCCTGCAAAAGGCGCTCGCAACTGAAACAGATAAGTTCACTGATTTGATCTTGGCGCATCAGGCCTCAATGAACAAAGTCGCTTCCTGGGTGAGCCAAGCGGATTCCGACAATGGGGTAGGGGAGAGGTTCGGACAAATCGAAAGACGAATTGAAGAGGGGTTTGCTTTCTACAACGAGGCGCTCAGAGCCGAGCGAGCCACTATGATAACCGCAATAGCTGCGAGCGATCGCATCTTAAAGCAGGTGGCAGCTCATAGGATTGTGCTCGGGCTCTTTCTGAGCTACACGGCCGGTGCGCTAAGTGTTTTGGCCGTTCAGCATTTGTTGCCGTTCTTGTTTTGAAACGGATTGGATTCAAGATTGACCTTTTACGATCAGCTAAACTCGGGCGATATAACCCCATTAAGTCTTCCGTTTTTTCGTCCCGGAAAGAAAGATCTTCGCTTTTGCATCGCCCTTCACGCTCTTTAGGTGTTTTACGTGGAGAATTTGGAGTCCAGTCAAACCACCAGATCCGATCAGGATGCGAAACGACCAGAAGAACTTATGACGCAGACAAAGAAGGGTAAGGTTAAAGAAGGTTTACCCCATCCTTGCGGCGCAGCCTGGGATGGCGAAGGGACTAACTTTGCGATTTTCTCTGGGAATGCCACAAAGGTGGAACTCTGCCTGTTTGATGAGCGCGGCGAAAGGGAATTGGAACGAATCGCGTTGCCCGAATACACCAATCAGATTTGGCACGGCTATCTTCCGGGCGTCCAGCCGGCGACAGTCTATGGTTACCGTGTTCATGGCCCGTATGAACCCGAGAACGGCCACCGGTTCAATCCCAACAAACTCTTGCTTGATCCTTACTCTTACGGTCATACCGGGGAACTGGTTTGGAACCCGGCTTTATTCGCCTACCAAATGGAAACAGCGGATGATCTAACTTTTGATGAACGGGACAGCGCTCCATTCATGCCGAAGTGTGTCGTGGTTGACCCCAGTTTCCAATGGTCTGAAGCGCGAAGCAGCAAACGGATTCCCTGGGCTGATACGATCGTCTACGAAGTTCATCTAAGGGGATTCACAAAAGAGCATCCGCAAGTGCCCGAGAATCTCAGGGGAACCTTTGCTGGTCTCGGCAAAAAAGAGGTAGTGGACTATATCAAGGCGTTGGGCGTCACGTCGGTCGAACTTTTGCCTATCCACACTTTTATCAATGACAGCCATCTTCTGGAAAAGGGTCTCACCAATTATTGGGGGTACAACAGTATCGGGTTTTTTGCCCCGGATCCGCGTTACGCTTTCGAGCGGGAACAAACCCTTCGTGAGTTCAAGGAGATGGTGGCACGGTTGCACGAGGGCGGGCTGGAAGTCATCCTGGACGTCGTCTATAACCACACCGCCGAAGGCAATGAACGAGGCCCCACGCTTTCGTTTCGGGGAATCGATAACCGCAGCTATTATCGGCTCTTAGCCGATCAACCACGCTATTATATCAATGATACTGGTACCGGAAATACCTTTAACGTGAGTCATGGGCGCGTCATTCAGCTGGTGTTAGATAGCCTTCGCTATTGGGTAGAACAGACCCAGGTAGACGGATTCCGTTTCGATCTCGGCACCATTCTGGCGCGAGAACCTAATGGGTTCGATAATCAAAGCGGCTTTTTGAAAGCCTGTACGCAGGACCCGGTGCTAAACACGGTGAAGTTGATTGCTGAGCCTTGGGATTGCGGGCCGGGAGGCTATCAAGTCGGAGGATTTCCGCCGGGCTGGGCGGAATGGAATGACAAGTACCGCGATACCGTTCGTGACTTCTGGAGGGGCCAAGCCAAGCCATCAGCCCTCTCGACTCGTCTGGTGGCTTCCCCGGATTTGTTTGATCGGCTGGGAAGGAAGCCGTCCGCTTGCGTCAACTTCATCACGGCCCATGACGGATTCACCTTGAATGATCTGGTCACCTACAATGACAAGCATAACGAAGCGAATGGTGAAGAGAATCGAGATGGCAGTTCGGACAACAGATCCTGGAACTGCGGCGTTGAAGGTCCGGCTGAAGATGTGGAGATCAACCGGTTAGAGAAAGGCAGATTCGCAACTTCCTGGCGACGCTCCTCTTATCACAAGGCACACCCATGATGTTGGCCGGCGATGAATTTGGCAGAACTCAACAAGGCAATAACAACGCGTATTGTCAGGATGACGCGATCAGTTGGTTAAATTGGGAGATCGAAGAGAAAGGGCACGCTTTGATTCGATTTGTCCAAAGGCTCACCGCGCTAAGGCACCAGTATCCGATTTTACGGCGGAATCGTTTTTTAACTGGTCAACACGTGGAAGAGGTCGGAGTAAGGATGTGACTTGGATCGGCACGAATGGCGCTGAGATGACCCAGGAACAATGGCAAGATCCCATATGGCCTGTTTTGGAATGCTACTGGATGGCAGAGCGCAGGCTACCGGTGTCCGCAGAAGCAGTACTGACGCGACGTTGCTCCTCCTCATCAATGGTCATAGCGACTCGGTACAGTTCAGCTTGCCCGACGATTCCGGAGGGGTCCGTTGGTCCCTCTTGCTCGATACCAATACTCCCGATTTGGCAGACGAGCCAAAATTTGGGTTCAAAGATCAGTATGGTATGACCGCCAGATCGTTGCTCCTGCTCAGGTTGGAGATGCGACAGTGAACCGGGAGGCGGTCGATTTCTTGTGAGCAATAGCTAAATGACATTCGAAATTACAACTTGCCTGGCCAAATGTGCCGAGAGACAACTCAGGAGTTCATCCATGTCGGTAGAACTAACGGCGTACGACAGTCGTTGGCAGGAGCAATATGAGCGCGAGAAGGAGTGATCAAACGGGTGTTAGGAGCGGCTCTTTCTGAAATCGAACATGTTGGTAGCACTTCCATTCTCGGAATGTCTGCCAAGCCCGTCATCGATATCGCCGCGACGGTCTCCGGCTTCGATTGTATCGACGAGGAGTGTGTTCGAAGGTTTGCGGATATCGGTTACACTCATGTTCCTCACGAATGGTTCAAGGCAAGACGCTTCTTTCGAAAGGGACCCGCTGGTGCTGGAAGCCACCATCTTCATGTATTCGAAAAGGGAAACGATGAATACGACAAGATGGTTTCGTTCAGGGATTTTTTACGAAGGTCTCCGTCTGCCGCTAACGAGTACTTGGAGCTGAAAGCGTCGCTTGCCGCAACTTCGGCGGACAGGCAAACCTATACAGACATGAAGGGTCCGTTTGTACTGTCGATCGTGGAAAGGGCGAGAAGAGTTCTTCGATAATCCCGCGCGGGAGTAAGATTTCGTTCTGGCAATCGCGACCGTTCTTTTGACAATAACAAAGGACAAGGAAAGCAGCTATGGTGGAAAGGATTCTACCGTTTTTTCAACGCGGGGAAAAGGCACTCCGTTGGGCCGGACAGCCCAAAGCGTGGCCCGATACCCTAGTTTTGTGCCGGCTTTCTTCCTCTGCGAAGGACGCGTTAACGTTAGCCGACGCCAAAACCGGAGTCTTGATCACCGGGCAAACCGGCAAAGGCAAAACTTCCGGTCCCGGGACGATGCTCGCGAAGGCTTACTTGCGGGCCGGCTTTGGCGGCCTGGTCCTTTGCGCCAAGATCGATGAAGCGGATCTCTGGCGAAAGTATCTGCGTGAAACCGGCCGCGAAGCCACGGCATCTTCTTTGGCGAGAGCGCCGAGCATTCGTTCAACTTCCTGTCCTACGAATCGGCGGTGTCGGGAGCCGATCTGGAAGAAAATATCGTGAACCTCATGATCGAGGTTGCCCGGATCACCAATCCTCAAGGGAAGGGAGGCGAGAACGAGGAATTTTGGCAATCCCAGCGCAAGAAGCTGTTGCGAAACATCGTCGGCCTCCTCTTACCCGTTGACGGAAACGTTGATCTCTTGCGGATGAACGCGATCCTCAATTCGGCGCCGCAGGACCTTCAACAAGCCCGGGCCGCGGACTGGCGCAATTCATCGGCGCTCTTCAAGTATCTGGTCAGAGCCGAGCAGCTCGTTGGACAAAGGATCCGCGAACATGAGTACCGTCTCATTGCGGACTACTGGCTGCACGAGCATCCCTCAACCGATACCCGGACCCGGTCCAACGTGATCGCCGATTACACCGGGCTCCTGGACGCCTTCCTGAGGGGAAAAATATATGACATCTTTTGCAAGACCACGACCGTCAGCCCCGATGATATCCTGGCCGGCAAGATCGTGGTGGTCGCACTTCCTGTGGCCGCGTACCATGAAGTCGGCCGTTATGCGGCGGCAATCTGGAAGTATCTGCTTCAGCGGGCCAGCCAACGGCGGAAGCTTGATTCGCCGGAGTCGATCCGCCCGTCCTTCATCTGGGCGGATGAAGCCCAGTATTTCTCGAGCCCGGCCGACCAAATTTTCCAGACCGTGGCCCGATCGTATCGAGTAGCGACGGTGTTTCTCACCCAGAACCTACCGAACTACTACGTGGAGTTCGGAGGGCACGAGGCCGGGGTTCACCGGGTTCACAGCCTCCTCGGAAACCTCGCCATCAAATTCTTTTGCGGGAACGACGACACGGTGACCAACGAATGGGCTTCGAAGACCATCGATAAGACCGTCCAGTACCGGGTGTCGCTCAACGGCGCCCAGACGGGGGAGGGGCACTCAATCGGCCTGTCTCAGAGTGAGGAATTCGATTGCCCGAGCCGTAATTTTATTGGGCTCAAGCACGGCACCGCCGCGAACAACTACTTGGTCGAAGCGATCGTGTTTCAGAGTGGCCGGCGATGGTCGAACGGCCGGAGCTGGATGAAATGTACCTTTAAACAGAAAGCCTGAAACTGCCAATGCCGGATCAACTGCCAAGGAGATCCAAGACCCCTGGCCAGGAAGCGTTCGAGACGCTGGCTTTTTGCTGGGGCGGCGCAGCGATCGCCGCGTTCTTCGGCTGGCAATACAACATGCCGATCGTTCATCCGCTCGTTCAGCAGGTTAACCGCGCACTGAGCCCGTACACGCTGCCGTTGCTACAAAGAACCTTTGGCCACGTGAACCGGCGCTTGGCCTTTTGTTCAATCTCGCGGGACTCGCCAGCATCCTTTTCGTCCTCTCGATGACGCTGATTCCAGTTCTGGAGCGTCTTTCATTCGCGATCTCATCCGCCGCGGAGAGAGGGAGGGAGGAAGATCGAGGCGGTTCGGGAGAAGGTTCAGTTTAAAGCGGCGAAGAAGAAGCACGCGCGGTAGGCTCAAAGCGGCCGTGAGAGGTGAGAGGTGATGGGGGGGGCGCGCTAGTAAGAAATAGGCAAAAATTTCAGCCGGGGATCGGCGGCGTCGCCGCTCGTATTTTTCAAGCAAGACCATCGGAGCAGTAGTCTTCAAAGGATTGTTTCCTGGTTTCGTTTATGTAATTCGTTTTCTACCGCATCGCTCGCGGAAGAGAGCCGGCCTTAGGTCTTCTCACGAAACTGTTGTACTCCCCTAATGAAATATAATCGACGCATGCCGGTTGGCGCTGAGGCACAAAAGGGCGGCGGTACGCATTTTCGGGTTTGGGCGACTACCTCTTCGGAGATCAGTGTTCGGGTGGGTAGCGATCCCCAGCTCAAAGCTAATCCAGCGCAGGTCGCGCTGGTTCCGGACGAAAACCAATATTTCTCGGGCTATGTACCTGAGGCAAAGCCCGGCGATTTCTACAAGTTCATTATCGAGGATCGCCTGCTTCCCGATCCGGCCGCCCGTGCCCAACACGGTGGCCCGCATGGGTCTTCTATCATTATCGATCCCGACAGCTACACTTGGCATGATGAGCGTTGGGACGGTGTTTCCTCGGAAACCCATGTTGTGTATGAGATGCACCTCGGCACTTTCACTCATACAGGTACCTGGGCCGCTGCGCGTGAACGGATTTCTTATCTAAAAGACCTAGGCGTTGATGTCGTTGAGATCATGCCGATCTCAGATTTCACCGGGAAATTCGGGTGGGGGTATGACGGTGTCTGCTTATTCGCACCTTGCGGATTGTACGGCCACCCCAACGAAGCAAAAGGTTTTATCGATCAATGTCACCAGGCCGGTCTCGCGGTAATCCTCGATGTGGTCTATAATCACGTTGGAGAAGATGGCAATTATCTTCCCTTCTTTTCCCCAACCTATTTCACGGATCGGTATCAGACGGAGTGGGGGAAACCTTTCAATTTTGACGGGCCAGATTCCGGACCGGTTAGAGAGTTCTTTGTAGAGAATGCCAGGTACTGGATACGCGAGTTTCATTTTGATGGATTCCGACTGGATGCTACCCAACAAATTTTCGATGCCTCTCCCCGGCATGTCCTGGCCGAAATTTCCGCAGCTGCGAGAGAAACGGCGGGAAATCGCCGGCTTTACCTTGTGGCCGAAAATGAGCCTCAATGCGTAAAGCTGGTGCAGTCTCCGGAAGAAGAGGGGTATGGACTGGATTCGGTCTGGAATGATGATTTTCATCATTCCGCGATCGTTGCCCTTACCGGACGGGCTGAAGCTTACTATTGTGACTACCAGGGCTATGCGCAGGAATTTCTGTCCGCGGCTAAATGGGGTTTTCTGTACCAGGGGCAATATTACGCCTGGCAAAAGAAGAAACGTGGTACCTGGGCGGTAGGCTTATCTCCCGAGCGCTTTGTAAACTTCATCCAAAACCACGATCAGGTGGCGAACTCGCTTGCCGGTCATCGCATCCATACTTTAGCGGGATCAGGAGCGGTACGAGCCATGACCACGTTGCTCTTGCTTGGCCCGTGGACGCCCATGCTTTTCCAGGGTGAAGAATTCGCAGCTTCCACTCCGTTTCTCTACTTTGCGGACCAGCCGCCAGAGATAGCAGCGAAGACAGCGGAAGGACGCGCCGAGTTTCTCAAGCAATTCCCTAGCTTGTCTTCGCCTGAGGTTGCGCAACATCTGCCGAACCCAAACGACCAATCGACGTTCGAGCAAAGCAAATTGAATTTTGAAGATCTGCAGACATATACGCCGGTTTATTTTCTGCACAAACATCTCATTGCTCTTCGCCGATCCGACCCGGTTATCAATGGCCGGGAAAGACATTTTCTGGATGGTGCAGTCTATGGGCCTCATCTGCTGATACTTCGGTATTTCGGACTGGAATCTGGTAATGACCGTCTGGCGGTGTTCAATTTTGATCGAGATCAGGTCATTTCGCCCGCGCCCATACCGCTTTTGGCCGCGCCTCCGGACTGGACCTGGGAAATCATCTTTTCATCGGAGGATCCTCAGTACGCCGGTCAAGGCGCTCCAGCGATTCATTTTGACGAGCGGCTCAGAGTAGCCGGGTATTCGGCGACCGTATTCAGGAGCAGCCCAGTCAGTTGATCGGATGCGTCACGCGGGGAACTGAATGGGTTGGAACTTGTTGGCCGTTATGGAGTTCAGTTCATTTTCGCAACTTCAATGAACTTGCATCGTCTTTTAGTAAAAATCCTGTCCGGGCAAAACGCGTTTCTAAGCCCGTCCTGTATACCTATAGGATTGCGTCCAGGACGTGGCACTAGCAGGATGTAGGCAGCAGTTCGACCCATGCAATCACTGTTAGTCAAAAGCGTAAAGGCTTTGATGCGAATCCTGGAGCGGATCCACCTGCTACCTCTGTCTCCGCTCCGCTAGAAACTCCTAATCGTCCAGGATTTGCTGGGCTTAGTTTTGTCAGCTCCAGCATTGCGCGCGCGGTCTGAGCGCTTCTGCTGCTCCTCAAGAAATGCCTTTATTCGCTCAACGCTAGCCTTGCGACCAATTGCTGTCCCGTTGAGCCATAGTTGGATCACAGTCGGGTGGATTCCAAGTTGTCGCGCTAGTTCGCTCTTTGTCATGCCTTCGCGGAGCCGGATACGCTCAACCTCCTGCATTAGTCGAGTAAACCTCTTTCGTTCTTCGTCTCGTCGGCCTGGACGCCTCCAATATTTTGAATCTGCCACGCTTTTCTTCCCTGCCTGCCCTAAGAGTCGAAGGAAAAAGACCAAGAAGATTTACCCTTAACGGTCGTTCAGGCTGCTACCTGATGACGCAAAACGCGTTCAACCGCGTACTTGATGCGACGTACAAAATGAAATTCTCGTTCAGATGGAGACATGAGGACGGATCTGTTGTGGAGTTTACGGACATGGGGTGGATATCCGATGATCCTCAGAAAACTGATTGGTTGATGAAAATGAATAGCCTTTGTAGCTCAACGCCATCCATCGCCCCGGGCGTCCGAGCTTGGTTGGATCGACACTGTGAGCTGATTTCGTTCAGGGGCCACGCCGAGGAGCCTGGAGACAGCGTCTAATTTCTCTGGTTTTCCGTTTCGCGATACTCCGGAGCCGGGCTTCAAACGAATCTCCGACCTGCTGGAAGCTTTAAAAGCAAAACCATGCGCGATAAACGCGAACTTCGCTGACTCCAACGCTCTGCCTATTTTGCGCGCTTCCAGACTAGATGAACATTTCCTGAACGGGTGGAGCTCTTCGAAAGACTCATCACGTTCAGTTCATCGCCGGAGATGCGGACGCGAGCATAGCCTGCAATTGCACTAAGGCACCGTTCCGGGGCGCCTATTGAGAGGACCCAGGTAACGCGTTCTTGCGTGGCTCACCCAAGCCCTACTGCCGGAATTATCTGGGTAATCGGCTGGCGATCTTAGCAGGTCGATGTCCAAAAAAGTATCTCTTACCTTCAGCCCTACTCGCATAGGCTGGTCTAAAGGGAACGCCAGGCGCTTTGCTATCTTTCGCGCTGCCAACAAAACATCTTGTCCGCGCTTGGTCATGAGTTGCCGGGACGCTTGGGTGAAGTGGATGATGATGAGACACTCCGGCAATCTTTCTTCGAGAGTGCCGTCAAAGCCAAGATCGACGCATTGAGGCAGTACAAGGAGGAGATCCTGGAGGCGCGCCGCTAGGCCGCTCGCGCGGCCGTGAGAGGTGAGAGGGGGAGAGGATTGGTGAAAGGTGAAAAGTGATTGGTGATTTGGTAGGCCGTTCGAAGCGACGTAACCAAAGCGTGACCTCTCCGGACCGTGAGTCGCCAGCAGGCTTGGCCGATAGCCAGGGATTCATCACAACCGATTTTTACGACGTTGCGGCATGTTTCCGACTCATTTTGCTTTTTGAGCGCGAGGAACGAGCGAGCAAGAATCAAAAGCAAAATACAGTTACTCTGCCAGCACGGAGCGGAAGCGAGCTCAAGCTTAAAACGGAATAAATGGGGGCAGCCCGTAGCCCGCATTTCTCACAACCCGTGAGAAATGCGCCCGGAGTGCGGATCCGGCCGGCGCCGGACCGGGGCAAGGGGACCCTGATTATGCCGGATTGAGCTTGAACTCGTCGGAGCGGAGCGCCCCTTGAAACAGTCTGAGACCGTTACCTGCCGAGGGCGTCTCGATCCGGCAATGCATTTACTTTGCACGCTCTAAAATCCTCCGGGCTGGACAAAGTTCTTTTCCCGCCGTTCTCTGACGTGCTCTCGGAGCTGCTTCCAAACTCTCGCAGGGCTTACTCGCCGCCGGCCGAGAGGAGCTTCGCAAAAAGGGGTGAGTTTTTGGAACGGGCAGTAGCGACTCCCCAGGTCGGAAAATCTGCCTTTGGCAAGAGATCAGATTTCGGGCAAGCCCATCAAGCTTTACTCAAAGCCTTGGAGAACGGGGGAAAATTCGTCTAAGCTGTTTTAACCCACTTTCCCCATCTTTTTGATCTTCGTTGCGTGCGATCCTCTTCTCCGCGCCGTGCGGGTTGGAGTTATTGCACGTCCTTATCCTAGTTTCTTGCTGTTCGGTGTGCTCTTCTCTCGGTTCCATGGCTCGAATTCGACGGATAATCATTCGTTATTCTGATTTAGACGGGCTGCTGCGAGAGTTCGCGGCTCTCGTGGCCACATCCTGTTTATCCTAGCAATAGTGGTTTGAAAGAGCCGCACATCGGACAATGAAACGGCGACCTCCCCTCCCTACGCCGTCTTTGACGCAGGTTGTGCGACGGGCATTCATTTTGGGGAGAAAAATGCAATTTCGTTCCGATCGATCGTTTCGCGACGAGTTAAATCGTGTCTGCAGGTTTGGAGAACATTGAAAGATTCGAACAAATTCGCGAGCAAGGATGCGATACAAGGGAAGTTCGGTTGCGGAACTTTCAAAATAGCCTAGCCACCGGGTGGGAGGCGCTTTTTCCGCACTGGCCTAAGCTTGCATAAGTCCTTTCGGGTCCTTCGCGCCGCTGCTAGGCTTCGCTTTTTCTTTAGCGGCTTGGCGGCTATTCTGATTGTGCTCGACAGAAATTCTGGCGGGCATAGCCTTTGGCTGGTAAGTCGTAATTCATTGTCTAAGAGCCATTTCTTCAATGAGACTTCCGAACTGGTTCAAAGTTGTCTGGTGGACCTTGCTGATTGCTCTCCTAACTTTTTTTCTCTTACAAAGATATCCAGACCTGGTTGAAGGCGGGGCCACACCTTCCGATGTGTTTGTGTTCTCGGTTTGGGCAGCTCTTGTTCTCGTTCCTCTTTTCCAGGAACTCAATCTATTCGGAATCGAAGTGAAGCAGGAAGTTCGGGAGCTGAGATCAGAACTTAAATCCGAGTTAGTGAACCTGCGCTCCCAAATTCGAAGTACTGCCGATGCTCAAGCGCGGATTAATTTGGTGCCGTTGCCCGACGCCGAGCTGTCAGCTCTGGAAAAGCGCGCTCAAGTCGCTGTCAAGAAGACCATCCAACAACATGGCTCACCACACGAACCGAGTCTTACTTCGCGGATTTCAGTGGACGATTACACACAGGCCCTCTTTGAGGCGCGCTACAGTATCGAACGCGAGCTACGACGAATCGCGGCAGCACGCCTCGACTTCAGTGCGGAAGGTAATCCGCGTCCGATCGCGGAGGTCATTGGGACGCTAGTCGAATCGCAATTGCTTGATTTTGGGCTCGCCAGCGCGATCAGGGAAGTTTATGCCATCTGTTCTTTCGCTGTCCACGGACAGACTCCGTCCGAGGCGCAGGTCCGCTTCGTGGAGAATGTCCTCCCTGGTTTGTTGAAGGCGCTGCATGCGATTCATTGAAGATGCAATCCGCTAGCGGCATACTGGGCGAAATTGTCCAGGATTGCCTGGGGACGTGATTTAAACAGCGGACCCCGGATCCTGAATGATGCAATCTTAGCTGCGTGTGTCAGAGGTTGTTTTTGTCTAGCCGGCTCGATGATTGCAAAGCGCTGTAAAAGCAAGAGGCTCTACAATCATGCGCTGACTTACTTCAGCATCTCTTTCACCTTTGCCGAGATGGCGGCCCCTAGTTTTCTCTCGGACTCAGCGCTGAGATGCAGACCATCGACACCATCCGTTGAAATTACGGATCCTGCATTTAAGAATCCGGCGCCACCCATCTTGGCGACTGCTTCGTAGAGGTCTGGCAGTTGGTTCGACTTTTCCACACCGCCCTTGAACATTGGTCCGAAAATAGGTCCCCCATCGATACTTGGATTCAGTGGAGGTGGACAGATCAACAAGACCTTGGGATTTTTGTAGCTCGTGCCCACGCCGCCGTTCAAGGTATTGACCAAGTCGATCAAGTGAGCGGCCCCGATGGCGATGCGTAACGGAGTCCGGTTGAACACGGGCTTCAGATCGTTTGTTCCCAGCATGATGACGACGAGGTCAACAGGCAGATGCGAGGCTAGGCACGCCGGCAGATACGCACTGCCATCAAGCTGAGCGCCAGTGATCGGTGACCCCGGATCCGGGGCATCCGTCGTTCGGCCGTCCAATCCTTCTTCGATTACCTGATAGTTGCTGCCCAGTGCTTTCTGCAGCGCCCCAGGCCAGCGATCATCGAAATCATATCTGGTGCTCGGAGGATTCGCATTTGGCACCCAACCATACGTAATCGAGTCGCCGTAAGCGACGATTCTAAACGGTTCCGCATAGCAGGAACCGCCCAACATTAACAATACGAGGGGGAGGAATAATCTTTTCATAGGGGGATGAGTGGTGCGTAACACAGTCGGACAGGTTGGTGAGTTGTCGAGGTGACATCTCAGTCCCGCCGAGGAGAAAGATTGCTGGGCACATAAAAGGCCTGGCTCCCTCCTGTTTGTCTCCAAAGCCCCTGGGAAAAGCTTCTGGATGACACCAAAGCTCTCCTCTATCGTGATCCTGAATTTGATCGCCAATTTGCCCTTTTTTATTATAAACTCGGAAAAACCCGCGGTGACGTGTATTGACTGACCCTGAACTTGATCATCTCAAATCCGCTGCCACTGGGCCGCTAGCGCGGCCGTGAGAGGTGAGAAGTGATTGATGATTGGTGAAAAGTGAAAGCTGATTTGTTAAGCCGATCGAAGCGACACATAACCAAAGCGGCGACTTCTCCGAACCGTAAGTAATCACCTGGTCAATAGCCAGAGGTTCAGCACAACTGACTTTCAAAACGTTGCGGTATGTTTCCGATCCATTTTGCTTTTTGAGCGCGAGGAACGAGCGAGCAAGAATCAAAAGCAAAATACAGTTACTCTTCCAGCGCGGAGCGGAAGCGAGCTCAAGCTCAAAACGGAATAAATGCGGGTAGCCCGTAGCTCGCATTTCTTACAACCCCTGAGAAATGCGCACGGAATGCCAACATTCTCCGGGGCAAGGGGGACCCTGTTTATGCCGGATTTGAGCTTGAACTCGCCGGAGCGGAGCGCCCCTTGAAACAGTCTGAGACCGCTATCCGCCGAGGGCGTCTCGATCCGGCACGTCGGCGCCTCTACTTGTCTAGCGGGCTCGACGATTGTGAAGCGCTGGAGGGAAAAAGAAAAGCAGACCTTAGTAGTCGGCTCTGAACAACGATAGGCGGCCTCCGGCTAATGTTCGATCTCCGGAGGTTCACGGTGTTTCCCGGGAAGAAAATGGAATAGAACCAGTAGGATGTAGGCATTCATCGCCAGATTCGGTTTGTAAAAGGAAAGAGCGATCGAAGCCAAAGCGGTAACGATCGGTATCGCTGCGCGGCGAGTTAAATTAGCAAACCAGGCTCCTCTTGGCTGATCGTGAGAAAGGTTCGGGTGCTTGGCCAGGTAGCCTAATTGCAGCAGCGAGATCGCAGACGCCGCTAAAAGGTTGAGTCCATAAACCACGACAGGAATCTGCAGGCTGCTATGGCCGGAGACGAGATTGGTTGAGAATGGCACTAGAGTGACGAAGAGCAAGAAAAGCAGATTCAGCCAAAGCAAAGTCCGGTTCACCCTGTGCACCGTGTGAAACAAAGCGTGGTGCCCTACCCAGTACATCCCCAAAACAATGAAGCTCAGGACATAGGTCCAAAAGCGGCCACCGACTCCGAGCAGCTGACGCCATACATCCGAGTCACTGTTTAAGGTGATGCCCTCGGGCAGCTTCAAGTCCAAGACCAGGAGGGTCATCGCCACCGCAAAAATCCCGTCGACCAAGGCTAAGATTCGAGACTTTTCCATAGGGGTAGTCGAACGATTGGCTTAGTTGCAGGCAACCGGCGGATTTGAATGGTTGACGACCAGCTTTCTCGAGAAAATCGTTTCCAGCAAGCGGTGGGTGATTGGGAAACTCTGATGGTTGCCGATGTTGTGTCCAAAGCCCCCGGGAAAGCTTCTGGATGACACCCAAGCTCTCCTCTATTGTGATCCTGAATTTGATCGCCACTTTGTCCTTTCTTTATCATAAACTCGGAAAAATCCGCGGTGACTCGCATTGACTGATCCTGATCATCTCAAATCCGCTCGCCGAGTATCTTCTTCAAGTGGCACGCAGCTCTGAAGGCCGCCGTTATCGAAAGCAGCCCAAGATCGACGCATTGAGACAGGATAAGGAAGAGATCTTGGAGGCGCTGCCGCTGGGCCGCTAGCGCGGCCGTGATGACGTCGCCAAGGCTATGTCGGACAGGGAGGTGAGAAGTGATTGGTGATACGTGATTGGCAATCCAATCGAAGCAACATAACCAAAGCGGCGATCTCTCCGGACCGTGAGTAGCACACAACTGATTTTCAAGACGTTGCAGCATGTTCCCGACCCATTTTGCTTTTTTGAGCGCGAGGAACGAGCGAGCAAGAATCAAAAGCAAAATACAGTTACTCTTCCAGCGCGGAGCGGAAGCGAGCTCAAGCTTAAAACGGAATAAATGGGGGTAGCCCGTAGGGAGCAACGTTTATGCCGGATTTGAGCTTGAACTCGCCGAAGAGCGCGCCCTTAGCGTGCTTGCATCTTTGCGTGAAGATTGGAGGATTTCAACTGACGCCATGATAAAACCTTACCTGTCGGTCGTCGCCGTTCTGATTATTGTGCTCAATGCATTGCTACTGATTCCTGCCACCAGCGCCTACACAGTTCCGGTAGCGCTGTTAGGACTTTTGTTAGCACTTTTTGTGTTGATTCTTTCGTTTCGAGCAGGCGCGAAGGCCACGCCCCCGTCTATAGGGGCTCCAGCTCCAGCGACCTTGCCGCCGCCCGTCACGGCTACCAACCAGGCCGAAACCGAGATCGTGGCATTCTTCGCCCTTCTTCAGGATAAGGGCCGCCTTGTGGATTTTCTGATGGAAGACCTGACCGCATTTGACGACGCGCGGGTCGGAGCTGCAGCCAGAGTCGTTCATCAAGGCTGTGGAGAAGTTCTAAAGGAATACTTCAAGATCACTTCAGTCTCCGAGGCAGAAGAAGGTTCTCAGGTCGTCGTGCCAGCGGGTTACGCTGCCGACCAATACCGGATGATTGGGAAACTGGCCGGAAATCCGCCCTTTACCGGCAAACTTGTTCACAAGGGCTGGAAGACCGAGTACGTGAAACTCCCGCGAAGCACCAAAACCGATCGCCTGCCAGCGATCGCACCTGCAGAGGTCGAAATTGGGTAGAATCGGTGGATAAACTATGGAATCTGTGGCCCAAACTTCGGAACTCGCTACTGGTCAAGTCAGCGCACGTTTCAGTCTCGGGATCGATCTGGGAACCAGCAACAGCGCGGTTGCAGTTGAGGATTTCGAGACCGGCCGCGCCGCAATTGTCGAGATCACTCAACTCCTTGGACCAAATCGGATCGGGGAAAAGGTGACCCTTCCGTCTGCGATCTATGTCCCGCATCCAAATGAATTCCCGGAGGACGGATTGCTCCTTCCTTGGCAAGAAAAGGGTAGCGGCCTGATCATTGGGCATTTCGCACGGGAGCACGGCGCATTGATCCCTGACCGGCTGGTCATTTCTGCGAAGTCTTGGTTGTCGAATTTCCACATCGACCCGAGAAAGCCGGTCCTTCCCTGGAAATCGGATATCGAGGAGCAAAAACTTTCCGCTTTAGAATGTTCCTGCCGTTATCTCGAGCACATGAAGGAAGGGTTTCTGTATGGAGAGCGGGCCGAGGGGCGAACATGGAATATCACGGAAGGGCAGATCGTCATCACCGTTCCCGCCTCATTCGATGAGGTCGCACGAAATCTAACTGCTGAGGCTGCACAGGCCGCGGGCTTTGGCAAAGTCATCCTCCTGGAAGAGCCTCAGGCAGCCTTTTATGCGTGGATGGCGCAGTCCGGAAACGGTTGGCGAAACCAAGTCAGCCCCGGGGATATCATCCTGGTCTGCGACGTCGGAGGGGGTACCGCGGATTTCAGTCTGATCGCAATCGCCGAAAAAAAGGGGAATCTCGAAGTAGAACGGATCAGTGTCGGCGAGCATATCCTTTTGGGAGGTGACAACATGGACTTGGCGCTTGCCTACGCGCTCAATGCGCAACTGGAAGCGGCAGGGAAATCGATCGACCGATGGCAGTTTCTCGCCTTAGTTCATGCCGCCGGCAACGCCAAAGTAAGCCTGTTCACCGATCTGGGGCTCGGCCAAATTCCGATCGCCGTTCCATCTCGAGGATCAAGTCTGTTGGCTAAAACCATCTCAACTACGTTGGATCGCGCCATGCTTGAACAAATCATCCTGAACGGCTTTTTTCCCCTGACCAGTGTCTCTGACTTGCCACAGGAAAGCCGCGGCGCCGGCCTTCGAGAGTTCGGTCTTCCCTACGCAGCGGATCCGGTTGTTAGCAAGCACCTCGCGCGATTCCTCAGGCGAAGCCTGACCAACGTGAAAGCCAGTGAAACACTGGGCGCGCTCGTGAAATTCCAAACGCTCGAAGGCGAGCATATCAAGCCGACTGCCGTTCTTTTCAATGGAGGTGTATTCAACGCTGCCCCAATCCGCCACCGCGTTCTCGATTTGCTAGCGTCATGGAACGATGGGATCCCGGTTCGAGAACTTCAGGGATTCCAACCCGACCTGGCGGTTGCCAAAGGAGCTGCTTTGTACGGTCGTAACCGTGCTACCGGCAAGGGGATTCGGATCAAGGCTGGCACCGCCCGCTCCTACTACATTGGTTTGGAATCGACCATGCCCGCGATCCCGGGATTTAAGCCACCGATCAAAGCCATCTGCGTCGTTCCGCAAGGGATGGAGGAGGGGAGCGAGTTGCTGATTGATGAGCAGGAGTTCGGGCTCATGACCGGACAGCCTGCTGACTTTCGCTTCTTCGCGTCCGAAGTCCGCAGCGGCGACCTGCCTGGCCAAATCATCTCCAACGCCGAGCGCGAGTTGGAAGAAACCAGCAGAATTGAGGTAACGTTACCTGCTGTCGAGGGATTTCCTGAAGGCCAGACGATTCCAGTCGTCATTAATCCAATGGTGACCGAGCTTGGTAACCTTGAGCTCTGGATGAAACACACCCGCTCGGAGCGCCGTTGGAAGCTCGAGTTTCAGCTGCGGATGGAATAATTCTCGAGCCCGGATCATACCGTGTCCTACGTGACATCGCACCTTCGGCGCCGAAGGTGTCCTCAATGGCAAACGCCTTTAGCCATTAACTCGCGAACAATCCTGGCTTAACTTCCTAACAGGACTGCTATGGCAAAATTCAGCATCGGCATCGACCTTGGCACAACAAATTGCGCCATGGCATTCGCGCCTCTCGAAACCGCCAATCCGCATTCGAAGACATTTCTAATTTCCCAATGGGAAACCTTGACCGGATTTTCAGAGGCTTCGACGCTGCCTTCCTTTCTTTACCTGCCAACGGAACACGAAGTCGCCCAGATTTCGCGACAAGGCACAAGGACAGGGGAATGGATCCCAGGTCGCCTTGCAAGAAAGAAAGCGGTCGAATCACCCGGACGTGTGGCACACTCCGCCAAATCGTGGCTGTGCCATCACTCGGTGGATCGAAGTGCACCCTTTCTCCCCTGGCGATCGGACGAAGTCCCTGTCGAGAAAAGGATTTCACCGATCCGAGCATCCGCGCTTCTACTCGAATACCTTCGCGCCGCCTGGGATATGCAGCTCGCCCACGAGGGTGCCCGTTTCGACGAACAAGAGATTACTATCACCGTTCCGGCATCTTTCGATGCAGCCGCACAACGCCTCACTTTGGATGCCGCGTCGGAAGCTGGTTTTCCGGAAACGGTCCGCTTGTTGGAGGAACCACAGGCAGCATTTTACTGTTGGCTGGAGCAGCATCGAGGACGGGGCGGGCTCTGGGAGCGGATTCCTGGCAACCGCGCTTATCACGTACTTGTCATTGATATCGGCGGCGGTACCTCCGATTTCAGCCTTTTCGAGATCACTCGTCGAAGCGGAACGACGCCTCCGAATATTAAACGAATCGCAGTGGGTGACCATCTGCTTCTTGGCGGCGACAACATCGATCTCGCGCTGGCGCACCATGTAGAATCGCGACTGGCAAACGACGGGCTTTCCCCAACCCAATGGAATTTTCTCGTGGCTCGCTGTCGCGATGTGAAGGAGCGCTGCCTAACCGAGCCCTCCGGAGATTCCTTTCCGGTCTCGATCCCCGGACGCGGATCGAGTCTGCTTGGCGGCGCGCTCAGTGCCAGGATCACGCGTGCCGAGGTTGAGTCGATCGTGCTGGACGGATTTTTCCCCGAGTGTGATTCCGGTGATCGGCCAGCGCGAACCCAAGCTGGGTTGCGAGAATGGGCCCTCCCTTACGCTGCGGACAGTGCGGTTACGCGCTACCTCGCCGAGTTTCTTTCTGGTCTCCCGTCTGTAGAGGCGATCCTCTTCAATGGCGGATCGCTCTATCCCGCAACGTTGCGCCGCCGGCTCCAGCAGCAGATTGCTCGTTGGCAGGGCGGCAGCGAACCGCAAATCCTTGATAATACAACACTGGACCTTGCGGTTGCCATTGGAGCCGCAAGCTTTGGCGGGATTATCTATCGACGCGCCCAGCGCATCGAGGCCGGGGCAGCCCGCGCCATTTATCTCGAGGTGCGCAGACGGACCCGGGAAGAAAACCCGCTTCTTGTCTGTCTTCTGCCCCGGAACGCGCCATCGGAAGAAGAATATCGAATTTCTCAACCTGGGCTAGAGCTTCGGGTAAATCGTCTGGTTAGGTTCCACCCTTATTACTCGGCGCGAGGGGACCCAAGCCACAAAGCCGGCTCCCTGGTAACTTGGAATGACCGCGATTTCCAACCATTACCTCCGCTCCAAACCACTGCTCGAATTACGGGTCCCGCTCCAAACGACAACCAGCTTCCAGTCACCCTGACTGCCCGAATGAACGAGCTCGGTTTGCTTCGGGTTGCCTGCATCAGCGCAAATCCATCAATACAAAAATCATGGTTGCTTGAGTTCGATCTTCGCCCCCACCTGCTTGAGGACGGAGACTCGGAACAGATTGATACCGCGGCCGATCTGGGAACTGACCCGACCAAATTGGATGCTGCGCTCCACCGTATCACAACGCTCTTTTCACGGCCTTTGGACGGGCGCGACAAGCTCACTGCCAATCATCTTCTCAAAAGCCTCGAAAAGATTCTCGGAATGCCCAGAGCTGATTGGAATCTGCTGCTGATTCGGTCACTGTGGCCCGCTCTTAGCGAGAGCTTTTCTTGCCGCGAAGAATCAAGCGAACACGAGGAAGCATGGTTGATCCTGGCCGGGTTTCTTCTTCGGCCCGGATTCGGAGGAGAAGGGGATACCGCGCGGATCGACGACCTGTGGCGGCTTCACACGAGCAAACTCGCTTATCCCGGGAAACGCAGCCAAATTCAGCAGTATATCCTCTGGAGACGGGTTGCCGGCGGCCTGACCCAGGAGCGACAGGAGCTGATCCTGGCTCCGGAACTGCGAAGCCTGCGCCTAAAGAAAAATCTGCCTGCGGAGTTTGTTCGGCTTGTCGGCTCACTCGAAAGAATCGGCTCGAACCTGAAAACGGAGATGATCGATCTCTTTCTGGAGACCGCACCCGAACTGGCCATCACGAAACAATACACCGCACCTTATCTGGTGGCGCTTGGGCTACTTCTGAATCGTACACCGTTTTACGCCGGTCCGGATTGCGTTGTTCCACCGGTGCAAGTGGAACGAGCATTCGAAGCGTTATCGGATCTCGATTGGAGCGCACCCGAATTAGCGGAGGTACAGACCCTTTTTCTCCGCGCCGGACGGATCGTGGACGACCCAGCCATTGATCTGCCAAAAGGGCTCCGGGAAAAGATCGTTTCGAAACTGGCGAAATCCGGGGTTGCCGAGGTCAAGCTCGGAAGACTCCGCAAGTTTATACCAATCGCCGGATCGGAGCGCACCAGTCTCTTCGGTGAATCTCTTCCGCCCGGTCTGATGATTAGCTAACGCGTACGCCTTGACCCGGAACCGAACCTCAGGCCGAAGCTTTCAAGCTCCACCTCGAGGATGTCGGCGAGTTGACCCCTGGAAGGAGGGATGCACACCGCGCGATCCGTATCTACCGCTGAACCCATGGGGATTAGGATCCCGATTCTGGTCTAAACCCCGGCACGAGAAGCTTCTGGATGACACCGAAGCTCTCCTCTATTGTGATCATCAATTTGATCGCCAATTTGTCATTTCTTTATCATAAATCCGACAAACACGCGGTGACTTGCTTGACTGATCCTGATCATCTCGTGGGGGGGGGGGTGGGTGGGGTGGGTGGGGGGTGGGGGGTTGTTGGGTGAGTGGGTTGTTAGTGTGTGGGGGGGTGGGGGGGTGAGAAATATGTGTGTTGAGAGTGGTTGTGGTTGGTTGTTGTTGGGAGAAGGTTAGTTTGAGGTAGAGGGTGAGTGATTTAGATGAAAAAAATAGGGGTAAAGGTAGAGATTTTTTTTGTTGAGTTTGGTGTTAGGAGAGAGAGTGTAGTGATAGTTTCTATGTGAAAGGATTTAATTGTTAGATTGTGAGGGATGATGTTTTGTTGGGTGCATGGCATAAAAAAGGGTGTGAAAAAGTGAATGAAGGAGGTGAGAAGAGAATGGTGTGAGATTTGGGGTGTTATGTGCTGGTGTGGCTAGTTATGGTATGATTGCGATGGATATCTCTGTGGTGGCGAGTAGGAAGAGCGTGTATGTGACTGTGGTTTGTGTTGGTTTGTGGTGGGTAGTGGTTGTGTTTTTTGAGGGTTTCTACTTGGTTTTCGACTGTATTTAGATAAGAGGGAGAGGAGAGATTTCTGGGTATGTTAGTGTTTGTGAAGTTTCTTGGTTATATGACTGCTGTGTTTCGCGACGTCTTTTTCGCTAAGTTCGATGATTGGTTTAAAGAGCGACACGGTACATTTAGAGGTACTTTGGTAGACACTTTTTACAATGTGTTGCTAAGTTGTTATAGGTTAACAACGAAGAGGTGTCGCGAACAGCACGCGAGCTCTTTGCGTCAAATCTCGGCACGAGTAAGCTTCTGGATGATACCGAAGCTCTCCTCTATTGTGATCATCAATTTGATCGCCAATTTGTCATTTCTTTATCATAAATCCGACAAACCCCGCGGTGACTCGCATTGACTGATCCTGATCATCTCAAATCCGCTGCCGAGTATCTGCTTCAAGTCGCGCGCAGCTCTGAAGGCCGCCGCTACCGCAAGCAGCCCAAGATCGACGCATTGAGAGAGTATAAGGACGAGATCCTGGAGGCGCACCGCTGGGCCGCTAGCGCGGCTGTGAGAGGTGAGAAGTGATTAGTGAGAAGTGAGAGGGGGAGGGGATTGGTGAAACGTGAAAAGTGAAAGGCTGAGAAATGATTAGTGAACGGTGATTGATCAGCGTCCACCGGATCGCACAGATTTTCAGGGAACGTGGTGTTGATATCTCCGTGCCCCATTTGGTGCGTACCGTCCGGCGTTTTGTCGACGAAGAAGAGCGGGCCGGTAAGGGGGCACCCGCTCCACTCCATCTAGCGAGTCCTATGGCAAAGGAACGCCAACCGGAATCGTCTGCCGCTGAAGCAACGAAGCCAAAGGCCCCGGTCACGTACCAGGTTTCTGAGCAACCCAGCAGCAAAGTCCAGGAGGAGGAATTTGCGAAGCAATTGCGGCTGGCGCGCTACCTCGCCGCGGGAGGCTCGCAGCCATCGCGGCCGCTAGAGGTGGCTCGCCAGCCAAGAACGCCTAAACGAGATCGACCCATTGCAAAGGCGGAGGCTAAAACCAAGGCGGAAAGGCTGGCTAAGAAAGCTCGGGAGGAAGAATTGGCGAAAGAAAGGCGGCGGGCGGGACGGGTGGGTCAGAAGTTGCCTTCATCTGGTTCGGGGCGAGGGGAGAAGGAGCGATCGCGGCCCAGTCGTTAGATTAATTAAAAGCTGGTCCATAAATAACCGCGACTTCGACCGGGCTACAGAAGCCGGAAAGGGAAGTAGAAAGCTCGAAGGAGAAGGGAAGACCGACTCCCGCAAATGGCGAGCGACATCTAAAGCCCAATCCCTCGCGGGATCGGCTTCCGGATACGCAAAGGGACTCAATAGAGTCCCTTTTGTAGTGGCTCCTCGACAACGCCGCTAAAATCGTTCCGCAAGGTTTACGCCTTGAGAACCCGTGCACCGGCCGATACTACTTTCTCACGCTGCCTCTAATTGCGATTGTTGCAGCTGCAACCGCCAAGAGCGCCGAGATGATCAGCGCGGCGCGCAGTCCGGACAAGTCCTGGGCCGCCCCAGCTTTTCCGTGGTTACCGGCGCCGCGAGGGCAGCTGGTGTTACCTAACAGCTTCTGTAACCAGGCCGGGGGTCAATGAATGTCCGGTGACAACAGAAGCGCGCGCTCCTCCGGGGCTCGTCCGGTCGCGACGAGCCAGCAACCCGTCAGCGCGCCGGCCTTCGGCTCGAGAATGGGGAGGCCTGTTTTTTTGGAAAGTAACGCGCGTAGAGGCGAGACGAGACCACCCGCCGCGAAAAGTGGCACATCCGGACCCGCGATGACGGCAATCAACGCCGCAAGATGCTCGACCGCGCGATCCCGTATGCGTCGAGCAGCCTCATCGCCCGCGACAGCCTGTTCGAGCACCAACGGCGCGAGTGCGGCCAGGCGGTCCGGGCCGAGGTCCCGCATCCATCCCGCGCGCAGCTTCTCGACGCCGCCGATCGCGCGAAGAGTCTCGCGGCTGAGCGCGTCTTTCGGCACAACGCCGTCGATTGCGGCGAAACAATGGCGCAACGCCTTCCGGCCAATCCAACTCCCCCCTCCCCGATCCCCGCCGATCCATCCCCATGCACCGCGCTGGATCGAAAGGCCATTGGCGTACAACCGATGTCCAGCGACGCCCGTGCCAATGATCAACAGACTGCAAGGCGCCCCGAAGTCCGCTCCGATGAGTGCCGCATACCCATCGCTCATCAAGCAAGACCGCACGAAGGGTGGACAAGCGGCCAAAAAGTCCTTGCCGACGTCGATGTAGGCTCCAGCTGCGCCAACCGCAAAGACGACCCCTTCAAACTGGTCCTTGGGTCGGTCGATAATAGAGCAGCAGTGCCTCCACAGATCGACGACGCTCGCAGCAGCACCCTCCAGATTCGTCGATGGATTGCATGGACCTCCCTTCGCCTCGGCGAACACTGTTCCCTCGATGTCCACGAACCGTGCTCGGCTGCGGGAGCCGCCGCCGTCCACGCAGAAGTATAATTCGCCTTTTCCAGCTTGGATCATGCGCAAAAATCAGCGTTTTCAAAAGCGCCGGACGGGCCACGGGTCTGGCGAACCAGCTCGGGAATGTTGAGCAGGTTGAGAATGCCGCCACCACGGTCAGGATCAACGCGCCGATAATGGTGCCCGAATATCCACCGCGACCTTCCGCCGGCGTCCGCAACGCGCCTCATCGAAGGTCTAAAGACAGATGCTCCAATGTTCGACTGTAATCCCATGTGAGCCCTCATTAGAGAACCGTTGCAACGCGTGTCAAATTTGAATGCCACGAAGCCGCCCTTCGATCCCGGAAGCAGGCTACCAACACCGGCAGGATAGCGGGCCTAGAAATTATTTTCAAGACTTGCCAACGATATGAAAAAACTTGATGAGCCGCTTCCTGCTGCCTATGGTCCGCTCGTTCGCGTCATTTTGCGCGCGACATCAATCACCAGGGAGAAATTAAGATGGCAGTGCGGCGAACCGGGGTTTCCGTGGTGTTAGCGGTTGGACTTTGCGGACTGAAGCTCGCGATTTCGGCACGCGTTCTCGCCCAGGGCAAGAAGGAGGCGCAAGGACTCGAGGCTGGCTACGAGAAACCGGTCGGCCCTACTGCTCCGGGCAGCATCCTGCCAAAAAGGGAGTCCACCTGATGGCCGTCTCGCCCGCAGAGTATCGGGCCCTCATGTCAGAGCTCGAGCATCTGATCTCCGAGGAGCGAAATCGGAATACTATGGAAATCGACCTGCTATCCACTGCAGAGCTTCTACGCGCCATTAATCGCGAGGACAGATCGGTGCCGGATGCGGTCGGAAAAGTGATCGCGGAAATTACTCGCGCCGTTGACCGCATTGTTGATGCCTTAGGGAAGGGCGGGCGGCTCATCTATATGGGGGCGGGCACTAGCGGACGGTTGGGCGTTCTAGATGCTGCTGAATGTCCCCCGACCTTCAGCGTTCCCAGTGACATGGTAATAGGTTTGATTGCCGGCGGCGCGGATGCTCTTGCGAGAGCAACAGAAGGCGCCGAGGACGATTCCGAAGAGGGCGTGGCGGCGCTAAAGGGCGTCGGCCTAACCCCAAAGGACGTTGTCGTCGGCATTGCCGTCAGCGGCCGAACACCGTATGTAGTGGGCGGGCTGACCTATGCCAAAGCCCTTGGCGCGACGACGGTCGCCCTGTCTTGCAATCAAGACTCCGCCATCGCGCACATCGCCGACATCGCTATCTTGCCTGTAGTCGGGCCCGAGGTTCTGGCTGGCTCGACCCGTTTGAAATCCGGTACGGCGCAAAAGCTTGTGCTCAATATGCTTACGACTGCGAGCATGATTCGCCTGGGAAAGTGCTACCAGAACCTGATGGTTGACCTTAATCCGACCAACATGAAGCTCATTGCCCGGGCGGCGCGCATCGTCATGCTGGCAACGGGTTGCGCAGCGGAGCAGGCCCAAGAGGCGCTCAAGCGGACAGACAACGATGTCAAGCTCGCGATCCTGATGACGGTTACTGGTATGCCTATCGAAGAGGCTAAGTTGGCTCTACGTAGCGCAGCCGGCTTCCTTCGTAAGGCGATTGCTGACTCGATCTAACAACAATGAGGATCAACGGACCATGGAAAGTCCAGGGGGCCAAGGGTCAGGTGCTAAGTTTCAAGTTTCAGAATTCCGCTCGCTCCTGCATCCTCGAATCCCCATCTCCCATAGTATGGGATAGAAAGGTTTATATCATCGACGCGAAAAGCGGAAGCAAGGCTGAAAAAGCCTGCAGACCATGCCGACGACTGAAGAAAGGAAGGTTGAGGGAAGGACTCCGGTTACCTACCAGTTCCTGACCAGCCTTCCAGTCGGGTCCGGGAGCAGAAGTTGGCGAAGGAATGGCGCCGCGGCCGGCAGGCGGTTCACGAATCTGACCTAACGTTCATCCGAAATTGACTCAGCGGACTACTCAGGCCCTCAGATTTTTTTTTGAAAAAATTAGCCTGACTTACCCGGTCTGACTTTCTATTTCGCGAAAGGTTCTCAACTTCAGTTCCACGCCCGTGATCTGGTCCATCTGGTCCGGACCAACAACCTCGATTTGCCCAGGCGCCCTTTCGAAAACGAGTCGCATGGAGGGGGTGACCCAAACGTGCTCGCGAGTTCTCACGTAGATCGAGTCACCGCCAACTCGGTGTATGGTAAACGGCTGCCATTCTCTGGCTCTTAGAAGTTCCCGAATTCGTTCGATCATACGATATCGCTACGCCCGGAAGGGAATTCCAACAAGGATGGCGGCTTCCGTGACCCGAAAACTCGCGCAGCAATCACGACGAGCTTTTGGTCGGTTTATACGAGCAGCAGGGGCATCTTCTTTATTTTGGATCGGTTGACGTGGATTCTGAGCAAAAGCGCGAGGGACCCCAAAGGACAAAGTGATTCGCATTGACTGATCTTGATCATCTCAGTCCGCTCGCCGATTTTTCCGATCCTGGCTTCCACAATGGCCGTGACGGCTTTCTCCAAGCATCTCGTGCTCCTTGCCGGTCAGCTTCTCGTATCTTGACGACTCCGGGGATCTGCACACGGATGGGAGTCTCCAAGAAACGATCGATTGATTCCCGCAACTCTCCGAAGCGCTAGCCATTTTCGACTTGAAAAGCTCCGTACTTCTAGCTTGACAAAGTCTTTCCGTAACTCATTTCTCTTGCCGAACGCCAAACTGGGGTGACAACGATGCGGTGTAGGCTCTACGAGTTGACCAAGTCATGACCAGAGAATCTCCGTTCTGCAGCGAATCAATAGAGGACTCCCGACCGGCATGATCACCGAAGTGCAACCGAACGAAACCTTGGACGGTCGATTGCAAATCGAGGGCGTGATTAGCCGCAGCGGAATGGCATCCATTTACAAGGCAAAGGATCTTATGACCGGCCGGGCTGTTGCGGTGAAGATTCCCTACCAACAGTTTGAATCAGATCCGGCTTCGTTCGCGCGTTTTCAGCGCGAGGCGGAGATTGGCAAAAAGCTCAACCACCCTAATATCCTTCGACTCCTGGATGTCGGTGAACATAGCCGCCCCTACATTGTGATGGAGTATTTAGAGGGTAAGACCCTGGACCGGGTGATGAACAAAATCCCCTCGCTGCCGATTTCGGGTGCCGCCCAAATCGCGAGCCAGGTCTGCGGCGCACTCGCCTACATGCACGAGCATAAGATCGTGCATCGCGACCTTAAGCCCCAGAACATTATGATCTGCAACGACGGGTCGCTGCGGATCATGGACTTCGGCATTGCGAAGTCCACCGACATGCGGCGGATTACCTTTGCCGGCTTCAGCCCGGCCATGGGCACCCCTGATTATATGGCCCCGGAACAAGTCCAAGGAAAGCGGGGTGACGAACGCACCGATATTTACAGCCTCGGCGCGGTGCTTTACGAAATGGCAACAGGCTCGGTCCCGTTCGAAGGCGAAAATCCATTCATCGTGATGAACTCGCGGATTACGGGTGATCCAATCGCGCCGCGAAAGCTCAATCGCGAGATTCCGAAAGAAATCGAGGAAATCATCCTGCACGCCATGGAGCGTGAACCACATCGTCGCTACGCATCGGCTGCCGCCATGAAAGCGGAGCTGGATAACCCTGATGCAGTGAAGCTGACTGGTCGGCATCAACACTTGCAATCGGTCCAGGGTTGGAAAACGCGTTGGCAGGGCTCCAAGCCCATTATTCTATCCGCGCTCGTCTCGGTGCTCGTGTTCTTGATAGGGTTTATTCTGGTTCGCTGCCACGGTGCTCCCCATTAGTTGTGCTTCGTGGGCTGATGCTAGAGAAACTGACCGCTAACGGACGGGTCGATCTAAAGTCCAATCTCGGGCGAAAGGAGGTGGGTTAGCGGAGGGCGAACAAGCCCCAGTTTGTCGCTGATTGGGCTTCAATCGGATGAACGTCGGGGATGAATTGCTTCATGAAGCTCGTAGGATCGGTGGACGGCTTGTTCTGAGCTCTATCCGTTCGCTGCATCTCGGCAATTTCGATGCCAAGCCTTTCTAGTAAAGCGCATCTTAAGAGGTTGTCTCTCTCAGCGCGAGTCAGGTTTGGGTATCGCTTTGCCATCTTCACACCGGCTTCTTTTTGGCTGATCTTTCGCTCGAACATTAGATTTGCGATTGGACCAGCGGCGAGTCGCTTGTCGTAATCCTGTCTGTCCAGGGCTCGGAAAGTCTCGGAAGCCAAATCGGCGTAGATCTCTTCGTCTGGCTTTTGAAACTGCGGAATCTTCATACGCTCCAGCGCCCAATTCACCATGATCGCGCCTCTGGCGATTTCTTGGGTGACTCTGTTCAGGAGGGTTCGGTAACTGCTGTTTTCACCGATCCTATACGGAAACAGATTTTGGGCATCGGCTCTCAAGATCTCGGCTAGGGCCATGGCTGCCTGGTGCGTGTTTTGTGCTTCGGGAACATACACCGTATAGATTAAATCGCGCTCTAGCCACAGGAACAGGTCGGTATTGATGGATTTGTCCGCGTTTGTGACACGGATAGAGAGCTTCTCGGAATCGAAGGGTTCGATTTGGAAACTCGTTTTCTCAAATTGAAAGGTTTCCATTTTCTTTGCGGCGTACTGCGAGGCTGTTTCCAGCTTTCGTGCTTTATAGCTGAATGGGCCAGCATCTGTGGTCAGGCTGATTTTGCAATCAACATCTGTTTTGACTATAGCCTTGTTGCCCCGGTGCGAGAATTTCCTCCGACGCGTCCCGTTGTGCGAAACCGGATTGCGCCCTGCGTTAGAGGAGCAGAGTTTCCTTTGGAAAAAAGAACTAACCTAATTTACCCAGTCTGACTCTCAATCTCGCTGAAGGTTATCGGCTTCTCTTCGACGCCCGTGATCGCTGCGATCATTTTCCTGGGTTGAGAAGCGGTCTACCAGGCTCCCAATCTCCGCTTTTGATCGCAGCTCCAAGTGCAAGGGCAGCCCTGCCGTTCGACAGGATCACAAAGCGGTACAAAAGGTTTTCGTGAATGTACCGGCGAACAAAAGCATCCATTTGGTGGCGGCCTGAGGCGATTGCAGTGATCTCCTCATGCGATAGGCTCGGGAGGACAAATCGATCAGCCACGTAAACGCAGAACTGATCGCCGCTGCGGCGACCACTGGCATGGCTTTTCAGACGCGTATAATGCCCAGCGGTTTGTCTCGATAAACTGTGTCGGGTGGTGAGAATGCAAGGAGGAGATCCTGGAAGCGCACTGCTGGGCCGCTGACGCGGCCGTGATTGGTGAGATGAGCAAGCGAAGCGAGTCGAATGGGTGAAAGGTGGACTCGTGATTGGTAATCCGATCGAAGCGACATGACCAAAGCGGCGAACTCTCCGGACCGCCCAGTAGCCGACAGGCTTGGCTGATCGTCAGAGGGATCTCACAACTGATTTTCAAGACGTTGCGTCATATTTCCAACCCATTTTGCTTTTTGTGAGCGAGGAACGAGCGAGCAATAATCGAAAGCAAAATACAGCTACCCTTCTGCGCGGAGCGGAGGCGAACTCAAGCTTAAAACGGAATAAATGGGGGTAGCCCGTAGGGGGCAACGTTTATGCCGGATTTGAGCTTGAACTCGCTGGAGCGGAGCGGTACCGAGAGCTGGAAACGCCTGATGATACAGAGTTAGCAGCGACTAACGTGTTAACGCGACAATGCATTTCCCAGGCCCGCCGACGCAACTGCCGCGAAGTCTCCAGCTCCGCCCTGAGCGCTCGGACGGTTTCACTTTCGGCTGGGATCATCAGTTAAGTGTTCACAAAACATACAGCATGATAAAGCGTTTTTCCACGCTATTTGAGGTGAAATTCCCAGAATATTTAATCTACCGGCCGAATGGCTCACGTAACAGGCTGTGGCGGTTCCTTAGCAACGGATGTCACATCGGTTCGAACAGTGTCGCTCGCACAGCCCGAAAGTATGCTTATTAGAGTGCCGACCAATACCGCGCGTATGCGGGACATCGAATTGGCTTTAAAGCGCGGCTCGCGTAAGACCTGGCTGAAAAGTGGTTCGACGGCACCAATGCGTGGAGGGAAGCATCCCTTCACTGTAGACTTTTCGTTGTCTGCTTTTCCATTTTTTCCTTTCTTACTCACTACTGCCTTTCCCAGGCAATACCAAAAGCATCTCTTTTCTCGACCTCTTTCAGTTTAGGAAACCCCAAGGCCGGCAACCTCCGGTCTGTCAGATCAAGAAGCGCTTCAAAGGCAAAAAACCGGGTCGTAGAGATTTGGTTCGCGGCGCCGCAGGGAGGCAAAAGAAAAAGCTGGCTCGATCAGCGGGGGAACAGGTTCTGGGGGCCAATCGAGCTAGCAAAGTCATCGTATAAAAATCCGATTTCTAATCAACAGCTTTTTTGCAGCCCAGATGGTGTTCACGACTTTTCCGTCGAGGCCGCCTTTTGCACCAGGTCCGAACAGAACGCGGCGACTCGCATTGACTGATCCTAATCATCTCAAATCCGCTGCCGAGTATCTTCTTCAAGTCGCGCGCAGCACTGAAGGCCGCCGTTATCGAAAGCAGCCCAAGATCGACGCATTAAGACAGTATAAGGAAGAGATCTTGGAAGCCCACCGCTGAGCCGCTAGCGCGGCTGTGAGAAGTGAGAAGTGATTGGTGAGAAGTGAGAGGGTGGCGGATTGGTGAAAGCTGAAAAGTGAAAGGTGAGAAATGATTAGTGAACGGTGATTGATCAGCATCCACCGGATCGCGCAGATTTTCAGGGAACGCGGTGTTGACATTTCCGTGCCCCATTTGGTGCGCACCGTCCGGCGTTTTGTCGACGAAGAAGAGAGGGTAGGTGGCCGGTGCCCCACTCCGCGCCGTCTAGCGAGTTCCATGGCAAAGGAACGCCATCCGGAATCCACTCCCGAAGCAACGAAGCCAAAGGCCCCAGTCACGTACCAGGTTTCTGAACAGCCCAGCAGCCGAGTTCAGGAGGAGGAATTTGCGAAGCAATTGCGGCTTGCGCGCTACCTAGCCGCGGCAAGTCTGCCGCCGTCGCGGCCACTGGAGGCGCCACCTGAGGCAAAAACACCCAGGCGAGTGGGAGCTGTTGTAAAGACGAAGTCTAAAGCGACCGGCAAAAAAGCTGAGGAAGAATTGGCGAAAGAGAGGCGGCGGGCGGGAAGGACGGGTCTGAAGGTGCTGTCAGCTGGTTCTAGGCGAGGGGAGAAGCAGCGGCGCGGGCCTGGTCGTTGATAAACCAAAGCGGGAACCGCAACTAAGCGTTGGAAATGTCCTCTTGTTGAAACCGGGTTTGCTCGACGACTAGGTTCCGGAGCGGTTTTGAGGTGACCAAAATCGCGGAGAAACAGCCCTCGGCGGATCTGGGGCGCCGACTGCGCTAACTTCGAAACGCGTCACCTCCACCTTCGGTTCCTTGCTCGAACGCGAGACCGAGCGGCCGTACGGCAACAGGCTGGCGCGTTATCTTGGCGGGGCGAGTCTAGGGCGGCCGCGGGAAGTGAAAAGTGAGTCAGAGAGAGCGAGGCGTCACCAAGCCCAAAAGGTTTTCCTCCACGATCCGCAAAACGTCTTGCGCGCGAACTGTGACGTTGGGCATTCTGCCGGGTTGAGTCACTCGGGTTTGAAACGATCGAAAGAAATTTGACCTATATTCACTATGAACATTCTAGTAACGCCAGAGGGCCAGCCGGTGTTTTGGGATGGCAAAGGGAATTTCAGCTTGGAGAAGAATGATGACTTTGATATGGCGGCACACTTTCAAAAAGTGCTTCCAGATGATGATCCAGAAGCATTCAGGCAAAAGGCAGCAGAACAGCTCGGGTTGGACGTTCAATACAGGAGTACTAATTTGTGGCCGGTCTGTTTTACACCGTGGACCTTACCCGAGACGAGCGAATGGCGCGTAATCCGCGACTCGTCGAGAAGTTTCTGGTCGAGCTTTGCCAAGAGCATTGTCCCGACAATTGGCAGGAAGTCGACCGTGAGGCTTTAGCGATGGCCACAGCGCTAAAAGCTCTCGAGCATCGTTATTCTCCCGCAGTGCTGGGCGGAACGATTGGGCATAAGGAAGCCAGCCGGTATAGAGGCATTCTTCCGACTAACCTCGGGCCGGCGAGTTATGATCTAGGCTGTGGGTGCCGGGCTTGGAAGATTTAGGCTTGGGTAGACAAATGCTTACTCGGCGTCGGGAAACGGCTAACTTTTCGCTCGATCAGAAAATATTAACTCTGGCGGGTATCTGGTTAACATATCGAGCGCCGGTAGGAGTTCACTCTTTGCCACAATGATACCTCTCCCAGCCAAAGTCATTAAGATTCAGTTGGACTTCAGTAACAGATTCTCGGCACGAGCCGAGGTCGTCGTACCGGAGAAGATAGTCTACGTCGAGCTGTTCGACCTCCCAGGTGGAGTCCATGCAACCAACTTGTCGGATGTAGCGCCCGGGAAACACGAACTCTTACTCCACGGTGACGGAAAACCGCCATTCAAAGTAGGTGATACTCTTTCCGCGAGAGGGTTCTCGCAAGACGAACTGCCTGATTGATTTCAGCCAGACGCGCGCAGGAAGATGGACTGCCAGGCGTACACAGTGCAGAGCGAGAACGCGTTTCAGATCGAGTAGGAGCACAAAGACGATTTAGTCACGGCTCGACGCTCCGCAATCTTACTTGAAAGCGTGTCAACTTCCGAAGAAAAAGACGCGTATTGAAGAGATGGCACCCGCCAGTTCAATGGGCAGCACACAGAGCAGGGCTTCCACGACTGCCACCAAAAACACAATCTGCCAAAACATCGAACCAGGTAACGAAAGGCGCTCGTGTTTCCTGTTGGTTACTGCAAACAACTTCATACCAGTTGTACGCTCTCGGACACTTCGCTTGCATGATCATTGCAGAAAAGGCGGATTTATGGCCAAACGAAAGATCGCAGGTGACGAATTTCCTATCGTTGTGACAAAAGGTGACCAGCTCGCATTGTCTGATCAACGATCTTGCGCCGGAATTTTAATCTTCTGCTGTCTCTTGGAGTGGAAGTGGGCGATTCGGCTTGCGCGCCTTTTCGTTTGTTGACGCGTTGCCGTTCAATACGCTGTGGTATTTAGCAATTCCGCTCTGATACTCGTCTTGGCCCCTTTTGTAATCCGCGCTGGAGATGAGATGGCTTTGATACATGGCTTCCAATCGCTCCCGTTTACGTTCGGCTTTTTGGCGCTCCCGCTCAGCAGCCTTGCGGTCCGCTGCAGACAATCTTGCTGACTGCGATCCAGTTTCATTCACGATGACGGTCGGTTGCGGAGCTGGAGTAGGGCTTGGTACCGGTGCCAGGTGAACCGATTGGGTCGAATTCTCTGCCACGACGATTCCGACCGTTCCAGTATACACTGCATTCGGGGCTGCTGGCATCGAACCCGGTCGAGTCGCTAATCTAGGAGTCGGCGTAGGCTCCGAAACGATCTGGAGATCTCCCAAATTCTTCCAACGTTTGTTGCTTGGTGCGATCAGATGAAGGGCCGGGATCGCGACGGCTGCAGAGAAGGCCAGCAGAACGCTCGAAACAACAACCCGGATCAGAATCTTTCCTGGAGTCCAGCGTGGAGATGAGCCACTCGGTCGCGTATTTAATAGCTGATCGCGACGTTTAGTCATCGGCTATCACTGAGTGCTCATGGATTCGTTCGGATCCGGCTTTTATCAGATAGGATGTGATAGTTGCAAGATCGATCTTCCAAAAACTAGGTGTGCAACGATTCGCCGGTCTTCATCGGCGGACAGCATGTGGCCAGAGTAGCGATCCCGGTAACAGCGCATAGCTTGAGCGCGTTCGAGAGCATGCGAGCATGAACATCCAACCGAGGCAGCGGCCGCGTGTGCAGCCGTGAGAGGTGATTGGTGAGAAGTGATTAGTAATCCGATCGAAGGGACATAAGTAGAAAACAGCAGGAAAAAGCGTCAATTCAGGGGAACTCGCCCCACGAGATACGCAGTTGTGCAGCTTCAACGTCATCGCGCTTGAAGAGCGTTAATCGTTTGCCCCGTCTAACGGGTGCAAGCCAACCGGCCCGTTCGCACCGTTCCAGGATGCTGCGACCGCCCAGCATGACGCGGGCGTCATTGCAGCGCACAAACGGCGATTGAACTGGCTTCGCCATCGGCTGGGATCGCTCCTCTGCTTCCCACCGCAGCAGATTTGCGGCGTGAGAATTCCGCCTCAGAAGAACGTACCACTTTTTGGGTCATCCTCGCGCTGAATCGGAACGTTCTTGGTCCTTCGCCCAGAAACAATCGCAGTGGAGGCTCCCAGGTTTTTATCTTAAGATCACGGCAAATGCGAGGGTTCCTCGCTTCCCATGCTTCCTAAACGCCGACCGAAATCAACGAAGGTTGCTCGCAGAGCTTCTTCGCAGCGACAGCAGAAGCTTAAAAAGCTCTTTCAAAAACCCGCTGAAATGGCGGGTCGGATCAATCGGGTGATAGCAGAGTCGCTTCCCAGCGCCGGGATGGGTCAGGAGGTCCTCCCACCGGCAGACCAAATCTCAGAAATAATCGCTGTGCCAGGGATCCGAGTGAGTACGAATTTCCGGCGCCGGGCGATCTCCATACCCTGTGTTCTACCTGTCAAGGAGCCCGCGGAGTCCGCTGCTAAAGAGTTGCGACGCCAAATCCAAGAATACCAAACAACCCTTCCACCGGGAAAGGAAGTTGTTCTGGAACTCTCTCCATCGATGCAGATCAGAATCGAGAAAATCCAACCCGAGGACCCCCAGATGCTGATCTTAATTGGAACGTTGATTGGCAGCGATCCTCCTGAACAAGTCCGAGTCGTTCAGCACGTGTCACAACTCAATATTCGTCTTAGGTCGATCCCGGTCCGAGGGAAGAGGAATGCCCGAAAAATTACGGGCTTCGGAGTGGATTCCGATCCAGTTTCCTAACGATGGTTCACGCATCCTTACGCGCCGTGATACGTTAGCAGGTCCAAGCTACGCACTCTTTCGGCATTGAGCCTCTAGGGGTTTTACGCGCCCTCCTGGCACTGCCTTCGCTGGAGATTTTGACTATCAAAAGTCAATTACGTGAATAGCGACGCACCCGAGTGTCCAAGCCACAAAAGCAAAGTCATTGCACACGAGAGGTATGGTAGGAACGCATTTATTTGGCGCGAGGTTCCTCCAATAGGCGCTGCTGATAGGAAGTGAACGGTTTACTGTTAGGCATGTCAGAAAAGGCTAAAGAATGAGAGTTGCCAGTTGGAATGTGAACTCAATTCGAGCTCGAACCGAGCAGGTCCGGAAATGGCTGGAGAGAACGAATGTCGATGTGCTGCTGTTACAGGAACTAAAGGGCTCAGAATTTCCGGCTGCGGTCTTTGAGGAGTTGGGTTACCAGAGTGCGGCGGTGACGCAGAAGACGTATAACGGTGTTGCGATTCTTTCTCGCACACCAATGGAGATAATCAGTAAGAGACTGTTAGGAGATGAACTAGATAGCCACGCACGTTTCCTGGAAGTGATGATTGAAGGCATGCGCCTCGTGAACATTTACCTCCCAAACGGCAACCCGATCGGAAGCGATAAATTTGCGTACAAGCTGGCATGGATGGATCGCCTGGCCTTGCAGATGAGGACATGGCTGTTGAGCGGAGTTCCAACGATTGTTGGCGGCGACTTTAACGTGATTCCAGAGGACATTGACTGCCACAAACCAGCCTCGTGGATTCACGATGCACTATTTCAACCTGAGCCGCGGGCCCGCTACCGCGAAATGCTCGGCCTGGGATATACTGACGCATTCCGTTCGCTCCATCCGGGCGAAGGAGGCCAATATACTTTCTGGGACTACTTTCGGAGAGCTTTTGAATACAATCGCGGGATTCGTATCGATCACTTTCTGCTCTCGCCGGATGCTGCCCAACGGCTGCAAAAATGTGACATCGATAGGGTGCCGCGAGCAGAAGAAAAACCATCCGATCACACGCCCATCGTTGTAGAGATTGCGTGAATCGTAACCACTTCGTACGGCGAGGGGAGAGGTTGCCTGAGCATCTCGACAGGCTCGATGCAGGCAAGCGAAGCGCGGCGACGAGTGATTGGTCAGAAGTGATCTGTGATCGGTAATCCGATCGAAGCGATATAACTAGAAAACTGCAGGAAAAGCGCCAATTCAGGGAAGCTCGCCCCACGAGACACGTAGTTGTGTACCGCAAGTCGGCCAAGATCGATGCACAGAAAGCGCCTTCGATGCGTGCCGCTTATCTGGTCGAACTTGCGCGCAGCTCCAAGGGCGGCCGGTATCGTAAATCGGCCAAGATCGACGCATTGAGACAGTATAAGGAAGAGATTTGGAGGCGTATCGCTAGGCCGCTGTCGCGGCTGTGAGAAGTGATTGGTGAGAAGTGATTAGTGATTCGTGATTGGCAATCCAATCGAAGCAACATAACCAAAGCGGCGAATTCTCCGGACCGTCCAATAGCCACTGGGCTCGGCCGATGGCCAGAGAGAGAGCACAACTGAGTTTAAAGATGTTGTTGATCGTTTACAACCCATTTTGGTTTTCGATTTTTGTGAGCGAGGAACGAGCGAGCGAAATAATCAAAAGGAAAATACAGTCACTCTTCTCAGCGCGGAGCGGAGGCGAGCTCAAGCTTAAAACAGAATAAATGGGGGCAGCCCGTAGGGGGCAACGTTTATGCCGAATTTGAGCTTGAACTCGCTGAAGCGGAGCGCCCTTGAAGCAATCTGAGGGCACGCTCCCCTACAAGGCCGTCTCGATCCGGCAAATTTCTTGATTAATCAGACGCGGCGTGATCCTCGCCCGACCGCTTTTGGAGAGGTCTTCAAACCCAGAAACGCATGTTTAGCCGGTCGACCGGACGCCAGCCAAAGCTTGATGATCTCGAAAAAGATGGCCGTAGTATAAGTAACGGCGATCCAGACGCAGACCGCCTCGATCGGCAGCTGGTACCAGGCTCCAATTCGGATTCCCAGCATCTGGTTATCCTGATAGCCCCACCATCGATAGGGGACTGCTAGCGTGGCTTCCCAGAGCATGCTCAGAAGCAATACGAAGAAAAGAGTGAAGCTTAAGGCTCGCCAGTTGACAAAGGGTTCCGCAGTCCGGAAGAAGCTTGCCGAAGGGACAAATCCAACCAAGACCAGGAAAATGAAATATTCCGGAAAGCCTTCCGGGTTTGGCGAGAATAGCTTCTTGTAAATAATGCCAGCCACGATCAAGCCGGCGCCGAGCACAGCGGAAAGCGGATGGAACTGCACCAAGCGAGGGATATTCTTTGATTCCGCGCGGTAATCCGGTTCGGCGTACTTCGCTAACCAATATTCGTCTAACCAGAGATAGATAAGTAGTACGACGATAAAGCCGGTGAGGTAGAAGATATACTCTTCAACCGGAACCGGCCTATTTAAAGCTGGGGCGCTAATCCCTAGGGTGGCGCCCGGATTCTCGAAAACGAAGAAGCGACTCGCGAAGAAAAAATCGGTGGCACATCCAATGGGCACTAAGATGCCAAGGGTCCACCAGAACGCCTGCCGCGGGATCTTTATCTCTGCACGTGGGAGGTAGACGAAAGCAATAACCAGAATTGGCACGATAAACAGAAGTAGACTCCAGCTGTAGCCGTGCGGTGTCGGATTAGATCCTTCGATTTTTAGCTCACCTGGCGTATGAACGGTATTCAACGCGATGGCAGCAGGCAGTACGATCATGGCCAGCATGCTAACCACGATCCAAACGCTGGTGTGCGGATCAGGAGCGCGACGGGATACAGATTTTTGCATCGGAACGTGGACCGTTCCAAAGTTTACCCGGGGTCAAGTTCTGGGGCAAATACTTGCCTTGGTTCGGGTGGCAATTCTTGCGCCGGCCGGACTCGAGGGTCGATCAGCCAAGACGCTACGTTTCGTTGGCTTTGGGAGTTAACTTCGTAAACAGGGCGTTCAGCAATCCATTCAGAGCACCACCTGCTCTGCCGCGCCGCCACATGACCAAAATCTTCCAAGTAACCTCTGCGTCCGCCAGGTGTAAAATGATGACGCCGGGCGGAGAATCATGGATGGCGTAGGCCGGCAAGAGAAAAACAGCATTTTCGTTGGAGACCAATTCCAAACCGTGGGCAAGGCCTTGCGCCGGGCCGTGAAATTTCGGGCGAAACTTCCCGTACCTTTTGCAGTATGCCTCGAGTCGCTGCTCCGGAAGAGCAATGTAACCTCATTAAACAGGACCCAGATAGTACAGACGGTATTCGGGGCGCTAACCTGATCCGCTAGGGTTTGGTCTATTTGCATCGGATCGCGCAGATTTTCCGGGAACGCGGTGTTGACATCTCGGTTCCCCATTTGGTGCGGACCGTCCGGCGTTTTGTCGACGAAGAAGAGCGGGTGGCTGGCCGGTCCCCCGCTCCGCGCAGCCCAGCGAGTCCCATGGCACAGGAACGCCATCCGGAATCGGCTGCCGCTGAAGCAACGAAGCCAAAGGCCCCGGTCACGTACCAACTTTCTGAACAACCCAGCGCCAGAGTCCAGGAGGAGGAATTTGCGAAGCAATTGCGGCTTGCGCGCTACCTGGCCGGGAGAGGCTCGCCGCCATCGCGGGCGCTGGAGCCGGCTCGCCCGCCAAGAACGCCGAAGCAAGAGCGACCCGTTGCAAAGACGGGGGCTAAAACCAAGGCGGGAACCGGCAGCAAGAAGGCTCGGGAGGAAGAATTGGCGAAAGAAAGGCGGCGGGTGGGACGGGTGGGTCAGAAGTTGCCATCGGCCGGTGCGGGGCGAGGGGAGAAGCAGCGGTCGGGCCCGGGGCGTTAGATGCGCGGCATTCGAGATGGCTTAACGGCCAAACTGTTTTCGGTATCACGAGTCTGACCTCACATCGGCCCACAATGGATTGTCTATTGGAACAGCAGATAGGCTTGATTTCGTTCGACGCTCTGCTAGCGAACGGAGCTCACCAATCTAGATAGGGGAGTGGAGACGTGTGGCACGCGCTTGTAGACAAAACCCTTTCTGATGTCGTCCTCGGTCTTGTAGTTGGGGTTCGGCAAATCTATTTGGACGTCATTTACGAACTGAACAAAGAACAAAAAGAATAAATATGAGCGAATACCACGTCAAAATGCAGAAGAATCTGGACAAGATTCTTTTCGATGACGTCGGGGAAACGCCTGCTGAAGTGCGGCAGAGACTGGAAAGAGAAGGAGTCGATGTCAAAGCGCTGGTCGCACGTGTAAAGATGGCGGCGGGGACGGCGTACCGTGAATTGTTGACTGAGGAGGCAAAGCAAGAACAGTCGCGGACTGCGAAATCGAAAGGGCAGATTTTCGGGAATCTTGTTGGACTTGGGCGCGACAAGCTTCTCGAGTTGATTGATGCGGCTGCTAGAGGCCAATTCGGTGCAGAGGTGATGGCGCGCTGTCGGAATCAAGACGCTGAAAAGCTTTCAGAGGACGATCTAAGGACGCTTTTGGAGGACATCGAGTCCACGATTCGAGAATAGTCCTTTAACAAAGCAATGACACCGGCGCTTTGGGAAGCTCGGAAGGAGGCATGTCGTCAAAATGCCAGGCAATTGCTAGCTGAAACCTTTGTCTCGGCGCCTGATGACATTGACGTCACTGCTCTTGCGTTCAAAGCGGGCCGGCTGACGATCGAAGAAGGTGGTTTGCAAGCTGCCGATGGACGGATCGTCGCTGATGGGAAGAACGGCGGTAAAATCCGGGTTAAGTCTGGTCTCGGGCTGGAACGTCTTCGTTTCACAGTCGCCCACGAAATCGGCCACTGCCGGCTGCATGCTGGTGGCTTCATTGACCGGACGGACTCGGGGAAGACTTTTGGGATTTGGAACGATGCCAGTGAAGAAGCGGAGGCCAACACTTTCGCCGGTGAATTATTGCTTCCCAAGGATTTATTCCTGCCCCGAATTCGCGGGAAAGCGCCGTCCATCAGACTGCTCGAAACAGTCGCTGCGGAATTTAAGACAAGCCGTCTCGCGACCGCTGTACAGTACATCCATTACACCAGTGAAGTCGTCGCACTCGTTGTCTGTCAAGGCTGGGAAATCGAGTGGTCGCGAAAGGCGAAGGACTTTTGGCCAAGAATAAAGACGGGCCGTGTAAGCCGAGATTCCGCAGCGGGAGAACAGCTCGCTGGGATTAGTGCGGATAGCGGCCAGATGGTTCTTACACCGGCATACGCGTGGTTAGAAGGATTTGGAGATGATACGAGCAAAGACATCAAAGAGGACAGCATCTACCTGGATTATTACGATCGCTCGATCACCCTGCTCTGGTGGGATGACAACGGCGAAGAAGAATAGAATAAGGTGTCTCAATTTGGGTGACGAACGAAACGGCGGCCAAGCCAAACTACATCGAGTGGTAGTTGTCCGCCCATTGTCTACCTCAATTATCGTGGAAATTTAGGCCTCAGACCAAATTGGAAATCTACTGTCGTTTTCATCTGAAATCGACGCTCAGTAAACGAGGTGGGGGCAGGCGCAACCTGGACTGAGCCCGCCTGTTTACGGGTCAACCCACTGCGGCGTCGTTGCGCCAGCAGGAATCATCCAAACCCAGGTCGCACCTGGAGTCCAATATTCGTCCCAGAGGCTCGGGTGCTGAGGCAACTGGCCGGTGTTTTGTAGCTGACCCTGGTAGTGGATCCAAACACGACCTTCGTGCGGGATCTCCTGAGATACCCAGCGACCACGATTGCTAGGATTCGCATACCACTCCGGGCTGAAAAGCGTCGTCGGCCCTGCCGCTTCGGCCCGCGGCCAGACCACAGACTGAGCGCGTGGCACCGCAGGCGCGCTCTCGTTAACTGTCACCAAACGCTCAGAGGGACTGACTGGGTTCGGCTCTGCCAGCGGTGCGGGTTTGTTACCGTTTGCTACGATGAAGGCCGCAGCAACGAGACCGGTAGCAATGATGATTGGACCCCAAGGTGCGGATTGCCTTGGGCTAGCCCTGGCGGCTAACCGTGGCGGGGGTCTTACGGTTCGCCACTCGACCGCCTGAGTTGGAGGCGGTTCCTGCCGGAAACAGAGTCCGGCTGGCGGTGTTTGTTTCATAGGTTGACGGAGGTTTTTTTTGGCTCCTCGGTGCCCTTTGCTAACAAAGGGCGCGGGTTACGCAAGAGAGGTAGACATTGGGCAAAGATACGCCAGGGCTAGGGACATCTGCTGTCCCTACTTCGCATGGTCTTCAAAATATTGTGTGCCGGTTCCGCCTCAGGGACCACAAATGTCCCAGGTAGCCCTTATATTGCAGCGTGGTTCATGAAAAACGGTTCAAATCGAGAATGCGGATTCCGAATATTGAACCGCTGCCGGCCGTAAAATCCAGAAAGTGGTCGTTCTACCGCTCCGCGGATGTTACAACGAGATTCATGCCCCGTCTCGTTAAGAAGAATCGCGCAACCCGAATCCCGTCTGCGGCGAAAGTACGCACATTGCATTCCCGCCCGCCGCTCTACCGGTTTCAGGAGATTTTCCACGCCATCAAGACCGGCCGCTATCCCAACCGCACCAAACTGGCGAATACGATCGAGGTCACCACCAAAACGATCCAGCGCGACATCGATTACATGCGTTACCAGATGAGTGTGCCGATCGAGTTCGATTTTGCCCGGGGCGGCTATTATTTCACGAAGCCAATGACGGACTTGCCGCTCTTCCAACTGACGGAAGCGGAACTCGTCTCGGTCTTCGTGGCGCAGAAGGCGTTGGAAGCCTACAAAGGCACTGCGTTCGAACAACCGCTCCGAACGGCATTTCAGAAACTGCAGGCGGCTACCGGGAGCGCCAATATCAGTGTCAGCTGGGAGGATTTGGATTCGGCGATTTCATTCCGGCAGTTTGGCGCCTATTTACCGGATGCGACGATTTTCTCGGAATTAGCCAAAGCAATACAGAATAAAGAGGTCGTGGAATTCGGGTATAAGAAGCTGGACGCGAAGGTTTTCGAAAAGCGGACAGTCGAGCCCTGGCACTTAGCTTGTGTCTCGGGTCAGTGGTATCTGCTTGGCTACGACCGGAACCGCAAAGCCCGCCGGATCTTCGTCCTCGCCCGGATGCAGAAGGTCTCGCGAACCGCCCACAAATTTTCCAACCCAAGGCCAGGGGAGGGGGACATTCAACGCCTCTTCCGGGACAGCTTTCAAATCTGGCAAACCGAAGACGCTGAGCTCGAGCAAATCGTTTTGCGATTTTCCGGCCAGGCCGCGCAGCTGGTTCGGGAGCGGAACTGGCATGCGAGCCAGCAGGTCCAGGAGTTAGCCGGCGGGAACCTTGAACTCGCTTTAACCCTGAATTCTTTGGAGGAGATAGTCCCTTGGATCCTATCCTGGGGGAAAAATTGTGAAGTGGAGAGACCCGCGAAACTCCGGAAAAAGGTCAAAAATTTTGCCTTATTCGCGCACAAAATTGAGTAAGAAAATGAATACTCGATTCCGTCGGGGATCCGGTTCCTTAATTTCGCTCTAATCGGTTTTTCCGAGCTCTTTTGCGGTGGGCGCTTCACGCAAATCTGCCAATTGGGCAAAGGAAGGCGGTGCGCGAAATGAAATAAGATCAGTCGCCTATCACTTACCGTGTCCCTGCCAATGTCCCAACCCCTATGTAAAAGTAGGAAACACCAGTTTTTCTCTCTAACTAATGAACCCACTCCAAGGCCAACTTGAACGTCCCCGCCAATGAAGATTGAACTCCAACTCGACTATAAAACCATTTTACGGAATTCCTCTCGACCCGTACATCTCGTCACGAAACTAACCGCTCCGGCGCAACCGCTCACCCAGCGAGTGCGGCCAACCGCTTTCACGGTCGTGCTGGATCGCTCCGGTTCAATGAGCGGCGCGCCCATCGAACACGCAAAACGAGCCTGTCGCGAGGTCATCAAGAATCTGCGGCCGGAGGACTATTTCAGTCTGGTTGTCTTCGACGATTCAGCCCAGGTCGTTATCCCTTTGGAGCGACCGACTAACCGGTTTAGTTGGTACCAAACCGTCGATCAGATCCAGGCAGGAGCTTCGACCAATCTCATGGCCGGTTGGTTATTGGGACGCGATTCTCATGAAGGCCCAGAAAACCGCTGGCGGGATCGCTCCGATCCGCAAGATCCTTTTGCTCACGGATGGGTACCTCAACGCCGGGATTACCGAGCCGGACCGTGTCGAAGCGTTGACAAGGGCCGGCCTGGAGAAGGACGAGATCCGGACCAGTTGCCTCGGGTTCGGATACGGTTACAACGAGAATATTCTCGCCGCGATGAGCAAGGTCGGGCAGGGGCAGTTACACGATGCCGATTCGCCCGAGAAATTCCCGGTTATCCTGGCGGATGAACTCGACGGATTGCAGAAAATTACGGTGCAAAATTTGCGGCTCCGGATCCAACCAAAGCTTTTCTGCAACGCCTGGAAACAATACGGTGATTACCCCCTGATTCAATTACCCGACCAGCGGACCGAGGTGGCATTGGGTGACTTGGTGAGCGGCGAGGAGCGCTACGTCGTTTTGATGCTCGAGGTATTACCATTGCCGTTGTTACCGGACGGCAGTTTGCCAGCCTTGCTCGAAGGGGAAGAACTGGTCGCCCTCGAATTCGCATTCACCTCGATCACGGAAGAAGGAACCGATCTGAGGCTCGAGAGCCGGACCGGTTCCCATCTGGTCCGAATCCAGGGAACACAAAATCCAGCCGACGTCGTCCAGAACGTTGAGCTGATCGCCGTGATTGCCAACCAGCAGGCGGCAGACGCCGTGCGCAAAGCCGCTGAAGCTCTGGCCGGCGGCGCGGATGCTGAGACTGCCCTACGGCATTTTACAGATGCGAAACTTTACTTCCGCTGTTGCGCTGAACCGCTGGTATCCGAGGCGGCCGCACTGCTCGATGAGCATGAGCAAAAGATCCGGTCCAACAACATCGACTCGCGCGCGCGGAAGAACATGCGGTACGAAGCGCGCTACTATGGCCAGACCAGCAGCGCCAGGCTCTACACCGGATCCGGCAAGAAACCAGGGTTCACTAACAAACCGACGGTCGACGAGCAACTGAACGAGAAACCAGACAGCGGAAGATCAGAATCGTCTGGTGGGCAGCATTGAGACAGTGATATCCGTCTAAGCATCCCATGAACCCGGTCGAAGTAGTTAACCATCGGCTCCGTCATCCGGACATTAACTACGAGTTCCGGCCGAGCTCTTATTGGGAACCTGCTAGCGATGTGCTCCATACGGTATTGCGCAATGTGAAAGGGACGCGGCGGCGAGAAATGATCACGGACTTCTTTCGACAAGGCCGCTTGGATGAGCTTGCCCAAGAACTTAGCTCGGACGAGCTGAGCGAGGACGCAAGGGAAAGGCTGGGAAGAATTCATCCAACGTTTATGGGCGGCGAGTATCTACCAGGCTATCGAGCGAGCGAGGTCGAGATCGTGCGGATTGAACTAGAGTCGACGACCGCCGATGTGATCAGCGTCCGGGCACGGTTAGTCGGACGCAAAACAGCGAGGATCGAGTACAAGGTAGTGGACGAATACCAGTCCGAGTTCGTTTTCAAGCCGCGCGGTAGCACCAAGCCTCTAACCCTGGGTCAGTTGATCGATTCTCTCGATCGTTTACAACAGAGCCGAGGTGAATTGGACATTCATGCAGTCTGGTTACGGCTCGGTTGGGTTCTCGTCGCCAAGGACGCCACCATGATTCGCGATGCTGACGGACAGCCCTTAAATTACTTCCGGCTCGACATTGACTGCGAAAATACGGTAGGAACTTTCGCGCGTCCTCGCAATGTCCGAGAGTAAGTTATGGACATCAGCGATTTTAGAATTTCCTGCGAAGAGCTGGGGCAGTTGATGCCCGTGTTAGAAAAATGCGACCCGTCTGGTCCCAATTTCTTCAGCGGCAGATTGCTCTCGGTAGGCACTATCCTAAAGAGGCCGGTTGTGTCCGAGAAGCTGACGATCGAACCCAGATGGATATGTTCTTTCTGCTGGGAACGACAATAACGAGGCAGGACAGGGTTGAGGGTATGTCTAACCGTGAATTCCTACCGGATTATCATGCTAAGGGCGTGACTTTTTACGAAAGCGTTCTAGATCAGGTTCACGAAGCTATCTGCGGCAAGAATGGTATCTATCGAAAAGAACGCCAGAAGATAGAATCGACTCCGGAGGCGTTTATAACTACCTTGGTGCCCGTTGTGTTATCGACGTTACAATTACCGGCAGCGATAGGTGGCGCCGCGATAGTAATTGTGCTTTTGATCTCGAAAATCGGTATCCACGCCTTCTGTGAATCAACAGCAACTGCTTAGCTAAAAGAGATCTGCCTGATATTACTGAGTCCACGGCCAAGGAGCCAATCGGAGTTTGCTGTTGGGTACCGGGAACATCGGGCCGATGCAGTGGCGTAAGATCCGACCGGATGGTCAGATTGAGGTTTCAGAAGTTGAGGAACTTTGGTTAACTTGTTTTCTCACAGTATGCCTCATCAATTAGTTAGTTTGGTTAGCAGGCCGATAGACCTTGGACAGTTACCGTAGCAATCGGCCGCTCCCAGGTAGAAGACTCGCACCGCGTAATTTTATTGCCGCAAGGAATTGAATGGTCCAACCAATAGGAAACGGTGACTAACCAAATGCAGGATATTGTCGCGGTAGTGGAGCTTGGGGGCGGATCGACAAAACGATTCACGCTTTGCCTATATCGACGTAAAACCCGCGTGTGCCCACGCCCTATTCGTATATCCGAGCGACGCGGCATGCTGTGATGCCCTCCCATTCGGCTCAGGCTATAAGCCATTGCTAAAATCGCCTCCTCACAGCCTTCGGCCAACGACTTCTGCCGGATAAGCGACAAGCCGATCCAGGTTTCTAGACACTCGGTCGCTCCACAACGGTCGATCACAGATTCGACTGGCACAACTTTCGTTTCGATTTTTTGCCGGTCCGAGTACGTAACTTCGCGGCTGTTATTGATTAGTACAACGTTTTGACAACCAAGCCGATGAAGCTCCTGTATCGCATCTGGAACTGTCTTGGTGCTTGTTATCGCCATTGCTTCCTCGATCGACTCAGATACGACGAGCAATATTTTGTTGTCGGGCAAGCAATTGATGCGATTCAGCGGCGAAATATCTAGAACAAACGGAATCGAATGCTGTTCGCAAAGTTTCATCACTGCCCAAACGGTACGGCTGGGAATTTCGAGTTCGGAAATGACTAGATCGGCCGAAAGAACAAGATCTCGCGCGGAGTGGACCATTTTAGGCGTAACACGGTCATTCGCCGACTCGGCGCAAATCAGGAAATGTTTTCCTGTACCAGCTTCTATCAAACTCAAGGACGTCCCGGTTTTGACGTGCGGTAATTCAAAGAAGTAATCAAGGTCAATAGACTCACCCGCCAACTGACTAAGCGCCATTCCACCAAACCAGTCTCGACCATATGCCCCAACAAATGCGACAGCACAACCGGCTCGCGCTGCCGCGACTGCACAATTGGCTCCGCGGCCTCCAGCGTAAATCTGCATCGGACCGCCAACTAGGCTTTTTCCAGCAACAAGCGGCGTTTTGCATCGAATCAAGAGGTCGGCATTGTACCCGCCGGCAACGACCACTCGAGGCTTGGAACGACCGTTTGTCTTCAGGTTATCTCGAGGCGACATAATTTCACTTCGATGAAAAGCGATCGCTGGCATTGACCTTGCCGGCCCCTGGTCCGCTCGCGCCTTTCTTTTCTACAATACTTTGATTTAGCAACTTAGTCTTTATCGACCCAGCGACAAAAGGGCAGCCTCGAGCGTGTTTGTGTCCGTGAGCTCAAGTATCGCTGACTCATACTCTTCGGTCAGAGGAGTCGAAATTCCTGCGCTCTTTGCCGCCAGCAAATACGAAATCCCGTCCTTCCCCTTTCCCACTTCAGGATTTTGAGCGCTGGCGATTGCTAAACAGGCCAGCTTCCGTCCGGTCAACGGGGAGGGGATATTGGCCTGGATAGATGGGTACAGAACCAAAACGATGCCCCCGAAATTCAGTATGGTCTTAATGAGTACCGAGTTTGGTCCGGGCCGCGCGGGCGGACTATATGAACCTTGCGCCCGACGAGTCTCGCGACGCCAGAGCATGTCCTTGGCTTCCTTTTCCGACGTGGCGTCAGATAACACAAAGAGAACGGCGCTAACCTGGAAACCGCCTCCATCGACCGGGACCAGCGTAGGCGCTCCTCCGCGCGTTCGCGAGGAACGTGCGTACTCGACCTTGAACGGCGTTAGAATCGGCCCGAGCCGATTCACAATGCAGTTCTCGAGTTCTTCTCCGGGCTCAGAGATCAGAGAACCGTAAGCTAATATTGCAATCTTCTTCACGGCCCGAGCTGCTCTCAGACATTCAATATTAAGCAGGATCGGCTCAATGAAAAGAGCCACGGTGGGCCCCCCGAGCCATCGCCTCTCCGCAGTACCAGCTAGATGCTCATTGGGCCAACTTCCATTGCAACGAGGCACGCATCATCGCTAAAGTGTCTGCCCGCCGAGAATCTCTGCACCTCTTCGATGACCTCATGACACAGTTGAAAAGCGGGCAATTCACGGTGCCTACTCACAGCTTCTAAAAGGCGCCGATAGTCATAGATGTCTCCGCTAGGACCCTCCACTTCATATAATCCATCGGTTAAGAGAAGCAGCGTATCATGCGGCGAGAGTTCACAATGGCAGCTGGGATAAACCGCGTCATCGAAAAGCCCGAGCGCCGGCCCATGCTTGCTGCCGTTCAGAGGAGACATCTCAGTGCGATCTCTCGCCCGATGAACGCGCAAAGGATTGGGATGTCCGGCATTTGCATAACGCATTTCGCCTTTCTCCAAATCCGCGAGCAAGTAAAAGGCCGAAGCAAAGAGCGGGACCTCACTATAATATTCCAGTCTTGAGCGCAGTGCCCGATTGAGCCGGCAAAGGAACTCACCCGGATCTCCTAAGTAATCTCGCAGTTGGCCCACCAAAGCACTAACGGTGGAGGCCACAAGAGCGGCACGGACACCATGGCCCATCACGTCGCAGATAAAGATCCCAGCACTGGTATCAGAGAGTTTTAAGACTTCGAAAAAGTCGCCGCTCACGCTCATTGAGGGCTGGTAAAAGTGGTAGAAGCGTACTGCGAGCTCTTCGTTCGAAGCATGATGAGGGAAGTGAGGATGGCGGTGCGGCAGCATTGCCTGCTGAAGTTCTCGGGCCATTTCCAGATCCTGCTCAAGGGCTTCATTCTTTTCGCGCAATTCTCTTGCCAGTGCCGCGAGTTTTTCTTCAGCGCGCTTCTTCTCCGTGATGTCGCGCGAGAGCCCAAAGGTGCCGATGATGTTTCCGTTGGGATCTCGCAGCGGCAACTTTGAAGTGGAGACCCACGTCTCGTGCCCATCGGGCCAGGTCTCCTTTTCCTCCATGTTCACCAGAGGCTGTCCCATACGCAGAATCTCCTGTTCATCGCGGAGCGCAGCCTGGGCATGCTCGCGATCGAATAAATCGGCGTCTGTCTTGCCGAGCACGTCCGCTGGATCTTCGAAGCAGAACGAGGCTGCCGTGGCGCGATTTACTGCAATAAAGCGGCTCTCCCTGTCCTTGAAATAGATGTGATCCGGCAGATTATCCATTAGCGTTTTTAGGAGAAAACGCTCTCGTGCGAGGGCATTCTCCATCTGGGAGCGCTCACTCACATCCCAGGAAACGCCGGTCACCCGCACTGGCTTCCCCTGATTGTCACAAACCACTTTTGATCTCGCCCTGAGAGCGTGAACACTGCCGTCTGTTGGCCAAACCACGTGAAACTCTCCGTCATACTCCGCACGCCTTTCGAGTGCCTGCGCAAATTCTCCGGCTGCTTGCTGCCGGTTCTCAGCATGAATCATCTCCAGGAACTGCTCGTAGCGTCCGCTGAAGGTTGAGGGTGCCAGACCAAAGAGTGCGTGCATCCGCTCGTCCCAATGCATGGAGTGATCGAGCAGATACCAATCCCAGGTACCCATGCGGGCCGAGCTAAGTGCAAGATAAAGCTGATCCTTATTCCTGCGCAAAAGTTCCTCATTCCCAATCCCCGAGTGTTCACTCGTTGAAATGGCCGGCTGCTGCGGCTCGTTCATCGTTAAGGGATTCTATCCAGCAATGAATGAATTGCCAATCACCAACGGGAGACGTAAAAGGATGAGTTGTAAGCAGGCTTAAAGAGTTCCTTGAGTGAACCGTTTACCGGTTTCTCATTCAACACCAACCCGAGCTGGAAGGTGATACCGCACTATCGGCGTTGCTGCGCGGTAAAGTCGCGAAACCAATCAGCCATCAGATTTCAGTACGACGCCGATTCACGGAGGTCCGAGGTGGAAGTTCCTTTTGTTCTGAGCCGCCTCCGACCCGCGTTCGCAGGGGAACGTGCATCGTGACCGTCGTGCCCAGCCCTACCGCACTGCACACCTCGAGCCGAAACGAGCGACCGTACAATGCTTGGAGCCGTCGACGCAGCAGCCTTAAGGCGTGCGCTCGGGGGCGCTACCCAAAAAAAAAGGAAATACTGTACGCTAGTGCGCCGCGCTTACCTCGGCTCTTTAGTTGCTTGGAAACGAATTCTTCGGGGATTTACCGGAACGAGACATACGAGTCTTTCACCTGTATACGATTGCGACTAGGGTAGAATCGCTCTTTTGATTCGTGGAGCTCAATCTGTTTAACGATAGGATCTATGAACCGCTTCTTGACCTCGATTGTGCTTTTGCTGGTTTGCCTCAGTTTCACTTCGCTTGAGGCCAACGGCCAGGAGGAAAGGTATTGGGGCACGATTATCCGTAACCCACCCGCCAACTATGTGCTTCGAATGGATGACGGGAAGATACTGAATGCCGAGTGGGAAAGCGGTTATGATCAATGGTCGATTGGCGAAAGGATCATCCTCACCACCGAAAATGGCAGCGGCATCATGTTCTTTGAAAAGCAGCGGACGCAGGTCGCTGTTTTCCCGTATAATCCTTCGCAAATTGGAGAGTAGGGAAGTAGAATGACACCTCCTGATCCTGCCCACTAGCTCAACCTTCGAAGTGTCAGGCTGATTTCAACAGCACGTTGATCTTCACTGGCCTCATCTTCGAGAAGGCCAAGCCGGGCTTGCGTAGAGAGGAAGAGCCTCGCTTCGGGGATTTTTCCCGGCGTTCATGTTGATCACCTTTACGGTCTTTGGCTCGGGTCCCGGAATAAGCGCATAGTTGTTCAGCAACAGAACAGATTCGATGATCTGCACGAGCTCACTGCGAGGCACCGGTTTCGGCACAGAGATCGATATGGGCAAGGCATTCGCCACAAGGCTGCTATCCTTGATCAGGGCATTACCTGTCAGCTGTTGGTATTCCTGAAGGATCGTGTCAATGCTCGCATTGACTGCTTGAAATGAACTCATGGCATCTTCGTTCTGCGATACCCCAGCCGCTTTTTCCTGAGCGAGCAGCGGGGACCCAGCAAGTAGACAAAACATTAGTAAGCAGCGGAAATACATCGTCGTTAATTCTGAATCGGGTCAGCTGGAGGTAACGGAAACTTATGTACATTAACGGCTCCTGGCAAACGGAGGGGTTTTCCGAAATAGCTCGTTCAGGGTCCAACAGCGAAAGCCATGTTATTTACGGGACAGGACACTAAACCCGATCCCAACACCTACCGGGTTGTACCCGGTAAGCTGTTGGCCGGCGAATATCCGGGCGCCCGCGATCCGGAAGAGGCGCGCAGCCGCCCGAGAAGTTTCTTGCTGCTGGAGTCCGTCATTTCATCGACCTGATCGAGGCCGGCGAACTTGAGCCCTACGCCGAATTACTCAGAGAAGAAGGGAGCTCTAGAACCACTTACCAGCGTTTTCCAATTCGCGATGTTAGTGTGCCGGACGAACCGAAAACCATGGCAGAGATTGTTGCGGCTATTGATCGTGCAGTGGCAGAAGGTGGGATCACCTACGTCCATTATTGGCTGCCGAAAGATTGGCCACCGGCGCCGATTATGCCGAATGTAATCTGTGTCGATTATAGCGCGGGTAAGAGTGGACCTTTAGTGCCTTATAGCTTCGATCCGGAGAGAGCGGGGGAGGGGAAGTTTACCACCGCCGGATTCTAACGATTCACATACAGGCATCCCGGCTCCTCAAATTCTGCGTTCTTTTTCAGGTCATTCACTGCCCAGCCCCGGGCGGCGCGCCGTAGAGGCAAAACTATCCATCCGTCTCCGTCCCCAACAGCAACGAAGTCGTCCGCAGCAACGCAAAGCGCGGTGAAAGCGCATACTAGCGCCGCTCGGTCGTCGTGGTTAACCACACTCGTTAGATCGAATCCATGGTCCTGTCCGGCAATAGGTAAGTTATCAGTCCCTGAAGCTTGCCAGAGCTGCAAAGAATTCCGAAAGAAAACATCAGACCGATCACCGCGTCTGGCTTGCAGATGCAAAGGATCGGTCAGCAACACACCGAGAAAAGCGCTCGGGAACGCCTCGACAATCGCGAATTGGTTGATCTCGGTCGCATGCGCCGCACCCCGCAAGTCGGCACTGCGAACGGACAATCTTGGCGCACATATTGGCCGCTTCATTACCTGTTTCCGCCGATCCGTTCGGAACGCTTTAAAAGGGAGGTGGGAGAGAGTTTTGATGAGTACAAGAAGCTCGCGATAGGCAACATTAAGGCGATTGAAAAGCAACTGCAGTAAGAGAGACTATGAAAATTGGCGCGAGTACGTTTATCTGGGTTTCACCATTCTCAAATAAAACGTTGGATCTGGCCGAGAAGGCGCGTGAGATGGGATTCGATATTCTGGAAATCTGTGTTGAAGATCCGAGAACCATCGATGCAAAATCGATCCTTGGCCGACTAGAAAAGAATCGGTTGGAAACCACTATATGCGGAGCGTTTGGTCCGGATCGCGATGCGAGTTCGGAAGACGCTTCAATCCGGGACCAGGCAGTCAGGTATATCAACACGTGTGTGGATATAGCGCAGCAGCTTAATTCGCGGGTCGTGGCTGGTCCGATGTATTCTGCAGTGGGCAAAACGCGGCTCTTGTCTCCGAGTGAAAAAGAACAGCAATGGCAATGGGCTGTCGATAGCCTTCGAAAAGCGGGGGACTATGCAGGTGAACGGAATGTAAAGCTCGCTTTGGAGCCCTTAAATCGATTTGAAACGGATTTTATCAACACGGCGGAGCAGGGACTGGAGTTGGTAGACCGCATCGCAAATTCGAATGTCGGATTGTTGTTGGATACTTTTCACATGAACGTCGAAGAGAAGGACTCCGCCGAAGCGATAAGAAAAGCGGGCGCACACATTTTTCACTTTCATACTTGTGAGAACGATCGAGGAACGCCGGGCACGGGCCAGGTTAATTGGAATGCCGTAAAACGAGCTTTGCGTGATGTACGCTACGAGGGTCCCGCTGTTATCGAGGCGTTTAACAGTGGTATTAAAGAAATCGCCAAAGCTGTCGCTCTGTGGCGTCCCCTGGCTTCAAGTCCAGATTCATTGGCAAGCGAAGGGCTTCGCTTCCTAAGGGAGCTATTCGCCTGATTTGGTGGTCCAGTAGGGACCGTTTTTTCTAAGATGCCGTTTGCCTCCGAATTTTCTCTGGCGACTGCCTCTCGACTTTCGTAGGAGCTGCTGGGCAGCATGCGCGCTCTTTTGGCGCGGGCTCCGGTTGGCTGAGAGCATGCCTATTTACGGTTAGTCAGCCTCCGCTAGTTAATATTTTGGTGTCTCTCACCGGCCTTCCGCTTGAAACCGTAGAGAGCTGACGGCCACTGCGAAGATGATCAGAAGGCCGATCACGACATCCTGAATGTACGGGTCTACCCGCATCATATTGAGCGCATTCCCGATCACGCCCCAGAGCAGCACACCGCAAAACGTTCCGAGCGCGTTTCCTTTGCCGCCAGACATCGGTGTGCCCCCGATCACTACCGAGCCGATTGCTTGCAGTTCGATTCCAGTACCAGTGCTGGGCTGAGCCGCTCCTACGCGCGACAGCAGAAGCATCGAGGCAACGCCGACAAAAAGCCCGTTTAGAGAAAAGAAGATCAATTTTCGCCGATTTACGTTGATTCCGGATAGGTACGCAGCTCTGGGGTTGTTACCAATTGCGTAGATACTCCGTCCCAATTGCGTGTGCGAAAGAATGAAGTGGATGACGCCATAGCCAGCCAGTGCAATGACGAAAAGGATGGGAATAAGGTTGAAGATTTTGACCCCGCCAAGAGTCTCGAACTGCCCGTAGATGGTCTGGATGGTGCCTTGGGTGATGAAAAGGGCGATCCCCTGAAAAACACCGATCGCTGCCAGGGAAATGATGAACGAAGGTGCTTGAAAGATAATCGACGCCGCTCCGATTGCAGTCGCGCACACGATGGAGATGAATACGCCGATTGTGGCCGCCAAGGGTGGGAAGAGACCATTGCGCATTAGGATCGCCATGACAACGGTGGAGAGTCCGATGTTCGCTCCGACCGATATATCAAAGTTACCGGAAATGATCAGGATTGTTGCCCCGCAAGAGGCAAGGCTCAGGACGGAGATCTGTCCCAGCAGATTCGTGATATTTCCCAGCCACCAATAACGAGGATTTACGGTGCCGGCGATCAGAGAGAGAATTGCGACAACGATTAAGAGAAAGGACCATTGATTGCTGAGTAGGGTCTGTTTCAGCCTGGTTCCGAATTTGCGCACATCATCCATCTGAGACCTCTTCAATTCCCAAATAGTGACCTAATAGCTCGTGTTCGGAAGTTTCCCGTGCATTGACCTCTGCGACCAGTTTTCCATCGCGCATCACGGCAATCCGGTCGCTCATCGAAATGAGTTCCGGCATGTCCGACGACACCATGAGAATGCTCTTTCCTTCCTTGACGAGTTCAATCATCCGGTTGTAGATTTCCTCTTTGGCCCCGATATCGACTCCCTTCGTTGGTTCGTCGAATATGTAAACTAACGCCTTGCTCAGTAACCAGCGTGCCAGGATCGCTTTTTGTTGATTGCCGCCGCTTAAAGAGCTAATGCGCTGCTGCAGGCCGGCCGATATAATGTGCAGACGCCCCACGAGCCTATCTGCATCGGCGATTTCCGCGGAGTGATTCAATATCGGCGGATGCAATTCGTTACGGACAATTGCGATATTTTCCAGGAGCGACCGCGTATCGAAAAGACCGAGGGTTTTTCTATCTTCTGGGATCATCGCAATTCCCTGTGCGATGGCTTCGGCCGGGTTTGAATACTCGATTTCGCGGCCTTGAAAATAAACCTGGCCGGCTGTCCTTTTCTGCCCTCCGAAGAGGACGTTCATGACGGCCGATCTACCGCAACCGACGACCCCTCCGAAGCCCAGGATCTCGCCGCGATGAAGGTCGAAAGAGACATCGAAAAAATGCTCGCGTAGTGTGAGATGACGGACCTGCAGTACCATTTCTCCGGTGGTCACATGATCTCGCACGTGAAACAATGAACGGTCTCTTCCGATCATCGACCGGGTAACTTCGTCGATGGTTGTTTTCTCGATATTGAAGGTCCCGGATACTCTTCCGTCCTTGAGAACCGTTACTCGATCGCCGATCATGAATATTTCGCGCAGGAAATGCGAGATATAGATGATCGCTTTATTTTGCGCGGTCAGATTTTTGATAAGCTTCAGCAGCGTTTTGATTTCTTCGACGCCAAGCGAAGCGGTCGGTTCATCCATGATTAGGATTCTGGCGTTTAGATAAAGCGCTTTAACAATTTGGAGCATCTGCTGCTCTGCTGGGGAAAGAGACTCGACCAAGCTCAGAGGATTGAGATCAACATTCATCGACCGCATCAACTCAGCGCTCTTGCGATTTTGAGCGTTTGCATCGATGAAGCGCCACGGATTGCGAATCTCTCGCCCAAGAAAGATGTTATCAGCGGCCGTCAGCGAAGTGATCAGTTCCACGTCCTGATAGATTGTCGCGATGCCCGCTTCAAAGGACTGCTGTGGTGAAAGCCGGGCGTATGCTTGGCCAAAGGCAGTGATCGTTCCGCTATCTGGTCTCTCGGCGCCGGCCAATATCTTGATGAGCGTGGACTTGCCTGCGCCGTTTTCACCGACCAGGCAATGAACCTCGCCGGCTCGCAAGTCAAAATCGACTTTATCGAGCGCGACGGTGTCGCCGAATTTCTTGCTCAGGTTGTGGATCGCCAGAATGTCGCGGCCGCCGCACTGCTCCATCGGGTGGTTATTTTATGGAGCTTTGTCCGAAAGACGAGCGCCCAGTTCCGGGAAGTATTGCTTCGTCAACTGAATCCAAACCGGATCGTACTCCCATGGGACAACTTTGGTTTTGTCCAGGATTGTATCTTTGGTCACAGGGATGACCGGAAGCATAATCTGCTGATTCAGTTTCTTGGATTCGCCGGATACATATTGGTTCAAGGCTAGTAAAGCAACGACCCCTTCCCATCCGGGCGAACTGCTGATCGTGTAATTCAGCTCACCGGATTGAACCAGTGGAATTCCCACGGGAGAGCCGTTCTGGGCGATAACGACATATTGGTCGAGCATTCCCTGAGTTTTAAGGTAACGAATGACGGCGGCAGCCATGTCTTCGTTCATGATCCAGAGGATGTCGAACTTCGTGCCGGATTGAACAAGATCCTGAGCCTGAGTCACAGCAACGGCGGGGTTGTACTTTCCGTCTCGGACTGCGACGATCTCGTTTTTGCCGAGTTCCTTCATGCGATCCTTCATTGCCCCGGTAATCATTTGAACCGGCAGATGTTCAAGAAGCCCCGTGATCAGGGCGACCTTCTTACCGGGGAAATGTTCCGCGATATAGTCGGCATAATTTTTGCCCATCGCTTTCCAGTCAAAATCCACTGCTGCGACAATATCGTTGCCGCTTGCCAAGGCCTGTCCGCAGTTGTCGACGGTCACCAGAGGGATCCCGGCCACTTTGCACTTCTTGGCAGCGGTAATAGCTCCCTGCTGGTTAAACGAAAAGATCGCCATTCCGTCGACTCCTTGTGTGATTAGAGAATCGATGTTCGAAACCTCTTTCTGCACGTCGTAATCGGAATTCAGGACGACCGTTTTAATACCTAACATTTTGGCGGCCAGCACAAAGCCGTCGACATCCCGCTTGTACCAAGTATCGGGACCAGGAGTGATGTATCCGAACGTTAGTTCTTTGTTGGCGGCATAGTTCGCCGGTGGAAACCAGAGAACCATCGTTAAAATAAGAAGGAGGAGCGAAATGAACTTTTTCATTGTGCAAGCTGTCCAGGCGGTTTGAGGGGAGAATCAGATAGTTGCTCTTGAACTGACCGACGGTTCTCGCGAAGCCGGTCCAAAGGGGAAAAGCTAGATTTCTCATAGCGGACCAGTCGGCCGATTGTCAAACGATTTCAGCTGCGCCGGGATCGCAAAGCAACGCAGACAAAAGCGTGATCCTAAGGGAATCGATACGCTGTCGAGCGCCTCCGCGACTTGGTTCGATTTGATGACAGGACGGCAACAGAGATCGAGGTGGGAGACACAGCGGTTTATTCTTGGCTTGCCGGTGAACGAGACCAGCGAAACCGGAACGCATCATCCCTAGCTAGAGAGGTAGCCATCAACCCTTTGTTGCCGACTGATAAGACAATCGCAAAGCGGGGACTCCGCTTTCCGAAATGGAGGTCACTTCTGACGGTGGTCTGGAGCCAGAGCCTCCAAAGCTCACCGATTGTTAATTGCCGATTGCTGATTAACATCCACTGCCTATGTCCCGTTCGCACTTCCTATTCCCGCGGCGGTTTCAATTTCGCTCTTTCTGATCGCTCCCCTGGTTCGAGGATTTTGGGAAATCCCGTTGTCGTTGTTTGCGGCAGGTTGGATTTGCCAAGTGCTTGGACACCTCATCGAAGGTAAGCCATCGGAATTCCTCAAAGACTGGCGGTTTCTGTTGGTCGAACTACCCCGAGCCGGTTTCTGTGATCCGCCTCTCGATCTTCCAGAGCCGGATCGATTTGGCGTCATCTATTTTGGTTCATCGCTCCGGCTTTGCTTCTTCGAGCGGGTGCTACGAGATCGCAGAAACGGCCGGTTAGGCGATCTTCCGATGCCTTTCGCCGAGTTCGAACAATTGACTTGTGCGGAAATAACGACCGCCCGGCAACTGAACCTCGTCGATCTCCGCAGTGACTGTCTGGTTAAATAGGCGCCCCGACCGACGCCATTCGAGCATTGAATCACTGCTTGGGACAGTACTCAGTGCCTGTCATGAGAATTCTCACTGCCAGCGCACAAATCAAACGCGAACGGTAGCGTCTGGATCGATATCTGATCTTAGGTCTGCGCGCGACTAGACGTTAGTTTACACTGGCTAACAGAAGCTGCCATGTTTCACTCTTGCCCGCCACAACGGCGCATGATATTTTTATCATGTGAAAGCGACGATTACTGAGCGAGGTCAAGTCTCTATTCCTGCGCAAATCCGGCGCGAAATGCACCTCCAGCCCGGCCAGATTGTGATCTTTGAGAAAATCTCTGAAAAAGAGTGCCGCCTGATTATTGAGCCCCGGCCGGTCAGAAAACCGAACCCGATGGCGGCGCTCGGTTTCGCGCAGCGCCACGGGCTGCCGGCAAAGACCACTGCGGAATGGATGCGCCTCTTGCGCGAAGGAGAAAGGGACTGATGGCCTGGGTGGTCGACACCTCAGTTCTCTTAGATATCCATATGCAGGATCCAACCTTTGGCCGGCGTTCCGCGCAGTGCCTTGCCCGTTATCTGCGGAATGGGTTGGTGGCTTGCCCAATCAGTTACATTGAGATTGCTCCGGCATTTTCCAGTCAAGTGGGGCTTCAGATAGAATTTCTTCAGCAAGTTGGCGTGCAATGGCGGGAGCCTTGGACTTGGTCAGATACCGAAGCTGCCCACAGGCTTTGGGGACAATACGTGGAGAAAAAGCGTGCCGGTAAGACTGGACGCCGGCCCGTCGCGGATGTGTTGATCGAGGCGTTCGCCCAGCGCTTCGATGGCTTGATCACGCGAAATCCCAAGGACTTTGCATCGGTAAGATGCATTGCTCCATGAGCTTCAGATGATAAGCCTGATCGAATCCTTCTTTAAGCGCATTGCCCTTCTTGAAACAGCCGGCGCCTTCTCCGGGTCGTCACTAGCCCCAGGCCGCTCAGGGATTCGCAACGAGTCCAAATCGAGCTGGCGTGGTTCAGAACCGGAGCCAAGGTGGTTTCGGTTGTATCGGTCCCTGATCTGCTCGGGATGGGGTTTGCGGCGAGCCCGTTCAGCCCAAATTTCGATTTTCGGAGTTTGCCCTTCCGCGCCGCCCGGAGCTAGAGCGAAGAGAATCTATTTTAGGTTCGCATTCGCAGCACTCAGGATGCTATGAATTGGTTGCATGCTCTCACGGACAGAGCGAATTGACGAATTTCACCTCAAGCTCACCCGCACCGAAAAGGAACGGTATGAGGAGTTCCTGAAAACCGAGGAGGCAGAGCTCCTGCTGGAGATGCATCAATATTTCGCTGAGGCGAAAGGTCAGGCCGGCGGGATCAGGTTCGACAATGCTAGTCTCTGGTCGAAGATCGAAAACCGAGTGAGTGTCTGGTTCGCGGAGGTTTGTGCAGACAGGAATCAAAACCAAAACCTGATTCGGCGGTCAAAGGAAGCGATCTTGCACCGAATGAGAATTCTGTTGGCCAAGACAATCAGGGAGTCGCTTCGCAGGAAGTAGCTTCGATATGGAGTACCAATGGCGGCGGTGTCGGAAGCGATTGTGGTAGTGAATCTGCCGGCCCAGAGCAGAACGCCAAGGGTATGGCACTGCGCTCGGGGAAAGCGTGGCAGGGAAGTAAATCGGTGGGTAAACGATTAGTGGGGTACGCGGTCTTCACGGCTCAATAGAAAGGCATTCTCGCTATGAATGCCGTGCGGGAAGGGAAAGTCAGGGGCAGTCAATCTAATCGCGACCGTTTTTGGTACACTGATCGACGATATTCTTTCGATCCCAGGAGCGTGAGCGGTCGTCATTTTTGGATCAATTCTTGATCGATCAAGCACTGCGCGACCCGAGGACGGAATGGGCTGGGGGTCACCTGCTCAGTCGAGTCGTCGCCGGTAAGAAACCGCGGTGGTTGCTTGTTAAAATAAGAGACGAAAAAGCCGACTCGCGCCAAATTTTATCAAAAAACGAAAGCAAATCGGCACTAAGCGGGCGGACGATGCGACAAATCAGAGAGGAAGAAAGATAGTCAGCAAAAAGCTGCACAGAATCTCCGGCGAAGGGTGCTTGAGAATGCCGTCCGATTACCCGGCACTTAGCGACGTGCGGCATCCTTCGATTTAGGAATGTGCTCGCCCGAGGCCGCGTGCGATGGTTTGATGCGCTTATGAGTGACCACATCTACAAAAAGATTGAGCTGGTCGGTTCTTCTCCAAACGGCATCGAAGACGCAGTGAACAACGCGATCACGCGAGCTGGCAAGACGATCCGAAATATGAAGTGGTTTGAGGTCGCTGAGGTGCGCGGCCACCTCGAAAATAACAAGGTTGCGGACTGGCAGGTGACAGTGAAGGTCGGCTTCACTCTGGATACCTGATAAGAGTGGGACCGCTGCCGGCAGGCTGCGAGCACGGCAAATGCCGATCGGCCCAGGAAACGGAAATTTAGGACGCTCAGGCGTAATCTAAATAATCGATTATGCCCTGCGTACGCCGGAAGGGAATCGCGAAGCGTTGCAACGGAACAAATTCTACTTGCCGCAGCAATTGCAACCAAAACGTGGCTTTTCTGCGATCTAAGAGAAGGTCCGTTTTAACGGCCGAAGGATATGAGAGCTCTTTGGAAAGAAAGCATTGGCTTCGGCCTGGTTAACATCCTTGTCATGCAAACACGTCGTGACGGTTGCTATTGACGGACCGACCAGTGCTTTTTTCTCCAAGACCACGCTCGCACGACTCAATTCGAACCCTGCTCAGTTCGGAGAGTCCGCCGCTTCCTCGTCCGATCCAGCGGGCCTTTCCGAATGATGACAACTAGAGAGAACCTGACACGGCCGGCGAGGGCTCTACGCTCTCGCTGGCCTTTGGTCCAGACTTAACAGAATGATTGTCCGCAGAATTCGAGCCGTTGAACCGCCAAAAAATCGCACAGGACACGAAGAAAACAGGGCAGGAGTTGAACGTTCGAAGCACTGCGACCCCGATGCTGACAGCACTGAAATCGAGACCGTACGCAACGGGGATCAAAACGATCAAGAGTGTGGGCTAAATCGGCTTAGGCGAATCTTCCCGCGTTCTCCACGGCCCTGAGAAAGAGCGTGATATTCCAAGCCAGCCGCCTTTACTCGAGATCAATGACAGCAAGCGGGACCAGTGAGGTTTTCACCCCACTGGTCCGGTTACTTAGCATCACACATCAGAAAAGCCGCTTATGACCTTGGGAGCAGGCTTGTCTGACATAATAGGTTCGATGGCCGCCTATCTACTAGTCGTTTTACCGTCGGAGTTTAGAGCGTCTTGTAAATGGAGGAGCCCGGCAAAACGATTACGCCTCACCGGGCCCGGTTTTCCTCAAGGAGCGAATTGGAAAGCCGGGACTGCCAGCGGAGCAGTGACGGCTTCCCTATCCATAGTTCGATGGACAAGCGCAAGATGGTTTGGCGAAACGGTGGTTATATGCTTCAGGAATCGAACAGTAAGCGGTCTAGCTCGCGCTTGATGCGGGAACGGGACCAGGTTTGACCATAAATAAACCCAGTATCAGGCTACAGGTACAATGGCTGAATCCATTTATCTTGTAACGGTCGGCGTGAATGAAGAACTGGCGCAAATCCGGTCTAATCGCTTTTTAGTTGAATTGCGATGTGATGAGCACGCCAGATTGGACGTTGGCGACCGGGAGGCGATAGCCTGTGAAATCGCAAGGGAAGCCGCAAAGCAGCTTTACCCCATCGCTGGACCTATCGGCTACACGGAGGCGAACCGGCTGACCGAAAGTCTCCGCGCAGACCCCGGCAAAGAGGATTACACCGCGTCGTGCGGTGCGTGCAGAGTTTGGCTTGTACTGCCGTGACGGTTAGGAACTAACCTCGCGCGCGGTCTAAACGCGTTTGACGATAATATGAAAGTAACCAAGCTTCTGTCTCAAGTGGCAGATCTTTTCTATCGGGCAACAGTGGGAGCCGACGAGTCACTGACTTGGTCCACTAGGCCTTAAGGTGCTGAAGGAAGACAAACGCGCGATTTTCAGCGCGCCGCGCACGCGCAACGCGCCGCCGATTTTCTCAACAGTCTCCAGCCGCAGCAGCACGCAGAGGAGGAGAGCGCAGCGGCTTGACCAGGTCCGGAAACAGAGCGGCCCGGCATCGAGCCGGGTCGCTTTTCCCTATCCAAATTTTCGGTACTGGTTCAGTTTGAGTGAGAGAAGCGGCTTGAGGAGCCGAGGCCAGCCGGTCCGGAAGGCCGCGCGCCACACTTATGTAAGTGGGACGAAGTCGTATTCGCCGAATTGCAGAATTAAGAAAGTCGCCGCGGTCTCGCCACCGTTGGTAACAAGGTGCGGGCGCTGGGGCCGGACTGAATAGGTTTCGCCCGGCGCGAGGCGCATCTCCTCCTTGGGGTCGCGCAAGAAAAGCCGTATTTGTCCCTCCAGAACGTAAAAGGTGTCTTGGACGTTTGAGTGACAGTGCCAAGGCACCTTTTGCGTCGGGTTGATCGTCCCCTCAAAGATCCGGAACCCTGGACGCGCTAGGTGATGCGCTTGTTTCTCAAGGTCGAGGAGATGGCTCGGGTCTTTTATGCCTTTCATACTATCGCTCCACGATATCACAGCGTGGCGGCTTCGCCATCACGTCGCGCAAAGCATACCTTCTTTTGGGAGGGATCATGGCAACTACCTAGCCCCTCGGCACTGATTCAGTCAAACTGAACCAGTACCAAATTTTCCGGGGCTCTGCCCCGGCCAGGGGTTAATCAACCCCTGACAACCCCGCGCTTACTTCCCTTCCGCGTTTCAGCTTCGTCGGCGAGGCACTGTGGGAGTGTCACTTTCGCCTGTCCGCCGTCGCCGCCAGGCGTTGCTGGCTTCGCTTTCGCCTCTGTTTTCCCGGCCGCCGTTGCCGGCTTCTTGTGATGGGTCCGTTTCGGCTTCGCGGAATTCGCGCGGTAGCCGAGTTTCGCAAGCTTCTCATCGAAACTCTTGATCGCAGCTTCGCGCTTGCGCAGCAGATCGTCGATGACGGCCTGCTTGCGCTCCTCTACCGATTTCAGGTCCGAAAGGACTTTCTCAACATCGTCATTTGGTTTTTCTTCTGGCATAGCGCCCCAAATCTATCGGCCCGGCACCGGCGCGTCGGGATCATGGCCGGCGAACCGCTCGAAGCCGCCGACTATGTACTTCACTATCCCCAGCGACCATTGCACCGCTTCGCCCGCGATCAGCGCGATTGCCTTCACCATCAAGGCAAGCTCCAACGCGTCGGCAAGCCCGGCCTTGTGTCCCAGCGACCCAATCGGAAGCCCGCCGTAATATACAAAGCAGGCCATCCCGCCTAAAAAAATCGTTCTTTCAACAAGCCGCGCCGCACGGCCCAGCTCCAGCACCTTCGGCAACAGAAAGAAATTCCCGAGGCCAGGCCAGCCCTTCCGCAGAACCTTGTTAAACGTGAACGAATTATTCGGGTCTTCGCGCAGCCACGCCAGAGCCCTCGAAAGCATCATAATTCGCCTTCCCTCTCCAGACGGATCGCGAAGCCTCATCTTACTTCAAGTTTGCAGAAATCGGTGAGCGCCGCGCGCGCGTTCCTCGCCCATTGACAGCCCCGCCCAGCCGCCGAAAGAAGCTAGGAAAACCAGTAATCAAAAATTAGCCTCCCCTAACACTACCCTACCTAACCCCTTTTATGTATGGTTGGGAACTTCCGACTTCGGTCTGTTACCAGAGCTCCCACGCCTATTTGATGTGCTTGGAGGCGATTGCTGGACGGTTTAGCGGTTTCTCAATCAGCGTCGCCCAATTTGGAGGGTTGACACCGCGCTATCGAGACTGAAAACGCGGTAAGATCAGCCAGGTCGTGGCTGCGGCCGAGAACGGAGCCGGCGCCGTCTCCTGATCGTGACTTGCCAGTCACCGCCCAACGCTAGCACAAATTGTCGCAAATCATCTAGGCGCCACCGTCCTTTCCTTGAAAGCGCGGTTAAAAACCTGCTAAAACGGTAAGTCCGGCCAACAAATAACAAACTCTGTCCATCAATCCCGCATGTCGCCACGACCTGCGATCTTCATCTCGGCTGTCAGCTGCGAGCTGAGAAGCGCGCGGCAGTTGGTGGCCAACACGCTGACCTTCCTGGGTTACGAGCCGGAGTGGCAGGACATCTTTGGTACCGAAGAGGGCGATCTGCGTGCGATACTGCGCCGTCGGATCGACTCCTGTAAAGGGGTGGTGCAATTGGTAGGAAAATGCTACGGAGCCGAGCCGCCGAGCATCGACGAACAATTCGGCGGCGTCAGTTACACGCAATACGAGGCGCTCTACGCCAGCAGCAAAGGAAAGAAGGTCTGGTTCCTGTTTCTAGATGAAAGTTTTCCTAGCGACCCGCATGAAGAAGAAGGCGAGGAAAAAGAGAAGCTACAGAGCGCGTACCGCGCCCGGCTGAAGGCTGACGTTCATCTTTACCATCCACTCGGCAGCAGGGAAGGCCTTGAAGCCAGCGTGCTCAAACTGCGCGATGACCTCACCCGGCTCCGGCGCGGGGTAAGGCGATGGGCCGCTCTGGTTGCTGTGCTGCTTGTCCTGATCTTCGCTCTGAGCATCTGGCTCCTGCGAGGCCAGCAGGCTCTCCAGGAAAAATTCGACAAGCTGCAGCAGGGCGTCAATTCGTTTGCGGAAGTACAAAACAAAGTCCGCCGGGACCAGGCCGGCCAGAAGCCTGAGGAAATCGAGCAGCGCACCTACGAGGTGTTGGGTAAGCAGCTCGGGATCGACGCTGCCACGCTCAAGGAACAACTGCCGCGTTTCGCCGCAGAACTGAAGAAATCACCTAACGCCACTACTTATGAGCGAGCGAACGCCGCTTACGTGGCAAAGGATTACAATGAGGCCGAACGGTTGGCGCTCGCTGCCGCGGCCGAAGCTCAGCGCTCCAGCCCCGCGAAGAACGCGGAAGCGGTCGAAGCCTTTGAGCTGGCGGGATGGGCAGCCGAGAAGCGGATCGAATACGCCGATGCACTAAAGCGGTTGCACGACGCCGAGGCGCTCACCGACGTCACCCGCGATCCTCTGGAGTGGGCCCGTGTGCAGTTCGCAATTGCCTGGGTGCTGATCGGTAAAGGTCAGTACAATGACGCCGAGAGCATCTTACTTAAAGTGCTGAAGGAGCGCGAACCCGCTCTGGGCCCCGAGCATCCTGACACGCTAAACACGCGCAACGCTCTGGCAAAGGAACTCTATTTCAAAGGTAAGTATGCTGAGGCTGAGGCGGAGTGTCGCGCCGTGCTGAAGGTTCAGGAAAAGGTGCTCGGCCCCGAGCATCCTGACACGCTAAGCACGCGTACCAATCTGGCGCTCGCCCTTGATGGTCAATGCAAGTATGCCGAGGCTGAAGCGGAGGACCGCGTGGTGATCAAGCTCAAAGAGAAAGTGCTCGGCCCCGAGCATCCTGAAACGCTAGGAACGCGGATCATTCTGGTACTCGCGCTTGATAACGAAGGCAAGTATGCCGAGGCTGAAGCGCAGGGCCGCGCGGTGCTCAAGCTCGAAGAAAAGGTGCTCGGCCCCGAGCATCCTAACACGCTCGAGCTGCGCAACTTTCTGGCAGACGCGCTCGGTGGCGAAGGCAAGTATACCGAAGCTGAAGCGGAATCTCGCACGGTGATCAAGCTCGAAGAAAAAGTACTTGGCCTCGAGAATCCTATCACGCTAGGGATGCACAGCAGTCTGGCGGACGCGCTTAATGGCCAAGGGAAGTACGCCGATGCCGAAGCGGAGTATCGCTCCGTGATCAAGCTTGAAGAAAAAGTGCTTGGCCCCGAGCATGCTTCGACGTTAAACACGCGCGCCAGTCTGCCGGACGCGCTTGAACACGAAGGCAAATATGCTGAGGCTGAAGCGGAGTGTCGCGCCGTGATTAAGCTCGAAGAAAAGGTGCTCGGCCCTGAGGATCGTCTCACGCTAGACACGCGCACCAGCCTGGCAGACGCGCTTGATCACCAATGCAAGGATGCCGAGGCTGAAGCGGAGTGTCGTGCCGTGCTCAAGCTCGAAGAAAAAGCGCTCGGCCCCGAGCATCCTGACACGCTAACTACGCGCCACTATCTGGCAAACGCGCTTGAACACGAAGGCAAGTATGCCGAGGCGGAAGCGGAGTATCGCGCCGTGCTGAAGCTCAGAGAAAAGGTGCTCGGTCCCGAACATCCGGGCACGCTAAGCACTTGCTTTCGTCTGGCTCGTTGTTTGCGCGATGAGGATTCTAACGGCCAAGCCAGGGAACTTGCACAGCGGGCAGCGGACGGAGCGAGCAAGGTTTTGGGACCAGAACACCCGGATACGAAGAAATACGAGCAGCTCCTGAAAGAACTGGTGGCAAAAGAGGACTAGTTAGATCAGATCCCCCGGCGCTCATTGATTCTATCAATGTGTCTTTACGATAAAGCGCTATCGAAAATGTGGGTCAGCAATCACAAGACCATTTCCATAATATAGAGCAGAGCTGGCTGCTCTAACCCGCGAGTTTGAACCGACGTTGGCTGTTTTTTGCGTTGCTCACTCCTCAAGGATCAATTCAGATATGCCGTTCGCGCCTTGAAAAACAGCCAACTGATCCGGCCGCTGCCGGGCGAAAGCTATGTTATTTATTGGACAGGACACTAGACCCGATCCCAACACCTACTGGGTTGTCCCCGGTAAGCTGTTAGCCCGCGAATATCCGGGTGCCCGCGATCTGGAAGAGGCGCGCAGCCGCCTGAGAAGGTTTCTTGCGGCCGGAGTCCGTCATTTCATCGACCTGACCGAGGTCGGCGAGCTCACTCCCTACGCCGAATTACTGACGGAAGAAGCGGGCTCTAGAACCACTTACGAGCGCTTTCCCATTCGCGATGTGAGGTGCCGGAAGAACCGAAAACCATGGCAGACATTATTGGGGCCATCGATCGCGCAATGGCAGAAGGTGGGGATCACCTACGTCCATTGTTGGGGCGGAGTCGGCCGTACCGGACTCGCCGTCGCATGTTGGTTGCAGGATCGCGGACAGACACCCGATGAGGCATTAACAGACCTCGCCGATAAATGGCGCTCGTGCGCAAAATCTAAGCGGATGCCGAGCTCACCTGAAACCGCCGAGCAAGTGAGGTGGGTCAAGGAATGGCCTCTTCATCGGTCGAAGCTGCATCTCCAAAATGACCCGTGAAAGATACCGTGGCGCCCTACTCGGATTAGCAGCAGGCGATGCTTTAGGCACCAGCTTAGAGCAGTTTGCTAAGCGTCAAGACGTGCCACTTCTGCTCCCGTTTGTTGCTTTAACCGAGAGTCACGCTTAATTTCATAAGCGGAATCCGATGCGATTTCATGTCCGTCACCGGATGTAGAAGTAGACTTTTTCCGGAGGTGAGCCATGCCGAAGTATTTGATCGAGGCTTCCTACAGCGCGGAGGGTGCAAAGGGTATCATGAAGAGGGGTGGAACAGCGCGACGCGCTGAAGTGCAGAAAATGGTGGAGAGCCTGGGTGGACGCCTTGATGCGTTCTATTTCGTGTTCGGAGAGAATGACGTTCATGTCATCCTTGACCTGCCTGAGAACTTGACTGCGGCCGCGATCTCGCTGGCCGTGATGTCAACAGGGGCGGCCCGCACGAAGACGACCGTGCTTCTCACACCCGAAGAGATAGATCAGGCCGTGAAAAGGCCGGTCGATTACGAGCCGCCAGCGATAGCAGCCGGGGACTAGGGCACTTCGCCGCCAGGCCTCGAAATGGGTCTTCGGCACAGGGGACGCGCCTATACAAAACACATTGATCGATTGTAATGATCGAGTCGCGATGCGAGACTTGGCTTTCATGGCCGTCCGCTCGACTCGCGCATTGTCTCTGCACGCTGCGACTCAGTAGGGTCCCCAGATCCAATCAAAGCTCAGCTCTTTCGAGAAGTCTTGGCGTAAAACGACCGAAATTGCGGCACGACTTTCTTGCCCTTGCACTTCGGACATTTGACATTTTTCTTTTCGTGCTCGGCGATTGTCATTGTGACCGTGAAATTCTCGTCGCAGTTCTTACAGAAATATTCGTAGAGGGGCATACAAGGGGGTTCTTTCCGTACGGCCAATAAATATAGGAGATCGGAGAACCGGGTCCACTTGCTTCCACACGCTGAAGGCCGATGTTTCTGCGAGTCCCTGAGTGCGGCGCAGCCCGCAATCACAAAGCGATTCGAGAATCGAGGTGCACATGCGTTTCGAAGCATTTTCATTTGGCTCGATCTGTATTGACGGAACGACTTACGCGTATGACGTCGTGATCGACCGTGGCCGCATCCGCAAGCGCAAGAAAAAACCGTCCAAAAGGTTCCGTGACAGGTTTGGGCATACGCCGCTCTCGATAGAGGAGGAGATACCCTGGAAGTGCCGACGGCTTGTGATCGGCACCGGAACCGGAGCGATGCCGGTGATGGAAGAGGTGAACCGCGAGGCTCACCGCCGGAAAATAAAGCTCCAGATATTGCCAACGGCCGAAGCTATCAAGACCCTGGAGAAGCGCCCTGAGAGGACGAACGCGATTCTGCATCTGACATGTTAGAGCGTGAACCTGTGGGACTGCTAGGCACGTAAGCCACCCGAATTCCTCAAAGACTGGCGGTTTCTCTTGGTCGGACTTCGTTGGTGGCTCCAGGGTGCTACGCGACTATGACAAATAGTTCGCTAATCGGTAATCACTGATCGCGTATAGCCGTTTGATTCGGAGTAGGGTTGAGCAGACTCTAGTCACTAGTGCACCAAGTCCGTGACTGAGGAGCAACTCAGCCGCCGCCCCATTTTCATCGAAACCCTCCGGGCTGCGCGTCTTTTGGCCGGTTGCTTTGTCGCTCATCGGTCAAAGACCACAGCGGGTATTCTACCTCTTCGCTTCGCGCATCCAGCCAAAATTCGCAGCAGCGCCGCTATACCAGTCACGGACTTGGCGCACTAGAGCCCTTGGTCTTAACCTTTGCGTCTTGGCGTCTTTGCGTGAGATGTTGCGCATTTGTCATTGGCTATTGGCTAATGGCTATTCGCGAAGCGCCCCTTGCGTGAGATTCTCCCCGTCTGTCATTTGTCACGTCATGCGCTTCGCTTCGTATCTGCTACCTGCGAAGCGCCGTCATTTGTCCTGCACTTCCCTCGTCATCGGGACGAACGCGACCGGCAACACGGCTTGTTGTTCGATCTTCGCCCCATGCTTTCGGAGCAGGTAAAGCTGCTGATCGCCCAGAGTACCGACCGGGATGATCATTCGGCCATCGTCTTTCAACTGATCGATAAGCGGCTGGGGGATCTGGTTTGGCGCACAAGTCACGATAATGGAGTCGAACGGCGCGTGCTCCGGCCAGCCTTTATAACCATCGCCGGCGAGCACTTTTACGTTAAGATATCCTAGCCGTTTGAGATCAGCCTCGGCATGTTTGGCGAGAGGTTCAATAATCTCGATCGTATAGACTTCAGCGACAAGCCGTGAAAGAACAGCGGCCTGGTACCCGGATCCGGTACCAATCTCAAGGACACGATCAGTCGGTTTAGGGTCAAGTTGCTCGGTCATGAATGCTACAATGTAAGGCTGAGAAATGCTCTGATGGTAACCGATCGGCAGCGGCTCATCCGAGTACGCAAACTTGCGCAACGATTCCGGCACGAACTCGTCACGCGGCACCGAGGCCATTGCGTCCAGCACGAGGCGGTTCTTAATATCCCGACCTGGAGCGGAGAGTTGCTCGACCATTCGTTGGCGAGCTGCGGCAAAATCCGAGAGCGCCGTCTGCTGCGCATTACCGACGGCCAGAAGCACCGCTTGGAGGAAGCACAGCAGAAGGAACGCTCCTCCCCTTGTAGCTGGCGGCGACGTATTCGTGGAACCCGTGCAGCGTCTCTTGGGATCTAGATCGCTCATGAGCGGCTGAGATGGCGCCTCAGTTTCCCATGAACCATAAGGCTGCTTGCGGCGAAGCCGCAACCGAAGAGGCAGCGCTCGGCCGCTCCGCAGTTGGGCGGACGCCTTTAAATCGATCCTGCGCGCTGAGCTCAACCTCTCCGCCTCTCAAGGCTTGCGGACAAAAACCCTTAGCGTCTAACTTGGCGCATCCCCTATGGCTGTAATTCTCATCGCAGTCGTCTTGGCCGTGATAACCGGCCTGAACTATTTCGGAAAACCAATATCGCGAACGATGTGGCTGGTTCTCTTCATCCTATCGTCGGTCGCGCTGATCCTGATACTGTTGACCTATTTACATTTCTGACGCTTAGCAACTTCCGCGTTTCTTTTGGGATCCGCAAAGAGTATGCGACGCGCTCCGGGCCTAACGCCAAGAGATAGCGAAGTTGTCCGCGTGAAATTTTCTCATCAAGTGAAGCGCTTATTGCACCGAGATCTTGCGAGGCTTCACGGTTTCTGCTTTTGGCAGCGTAACGGTCAAGATGCCATCGTCGATTTTCGCGCCGACTTTCGTCACATCGATCGATGGATCAAGTTCGTAGACACGCCGGAAATCGTGCGGCTGGATCTCCCGATGGATCAATTCAGCAGTGAATTCGGTTGGTTTCCGACGACCAAGAATAGTCATCTCACCGTTGTCGACGGTGATTTCGAGGCCACCCTTCTCGACACCGGGCATTTCCGCTCGGATAACATAGCCGTCATCTGTGGTTTCTACATCCACCAGCGGTGTCACGAAGGCCCCTGGGCGATTGTCCTCATTGGGAGCCATTGCTTGTTCCTTTGAAGGTAGGGATGGAATATTCATTGTTTTCTCCAGGTTCCGGCACCTGACGTGCTGAGCGCCCGTCGGCACCACGTATTTTCATTTGAGGGCGACTTCGATCTGTTTTGGCTTTGCTTCCTCCGCTTTCGGTAGCACGACCTGCAAAAGGCCGTCTCTATAGCTGGCTTTCACTTTGCCGGGATCAACGGGAGTTGGTAGTGTCAAGCTGCGCTGGTATTTGCCGTAGAACCTTTCGGTAAAGAATCCTTGCTCGCTAGCTCCTTCGTGTTTGCGTTCGCCCGAGATGGTGAGCGTGGCGTCGTGCAGCAAGATCTCGATTTCTTCCTTCTTGAGACCAGGAAGCTCCGCGACGACGACGAATTGATCTTTGTCTTGATAGACATCAACTGCAGGATTCCAACGGCTCAACGAAGCTGGGGATCGAAAGGATGAGCCAAGGGTTGAGTTATACACCCGATCCATTTCCGCCTGCATACTTGTGATTCGATCCAGAACAGCCGCTAGATCCGTTTGAGGATAACGTTGGTAACGAACGATGTTCATAGGTTTTAACTCCTTTTGGAGTTTAGCCCCTGTCGATCGGCTTCTCCCATACTCGTTTCCACGGCTTACAGTTGGCTCTCGGTATGACGATGATTGACACGAAGAACGAAACGAGACATGGAAATGGAGCCATCGAGACGGATCCATCGTTGGAGTGTAGCTCGACGGGCTAAGCTTAGATGAATCCTCAAAATGGCGCTTGGTTTTCCAAGAAGAGTGTAAGCTCATCGACATTAGGGGTCCGAACGTTTAGAACCTACCGCTCACTCCCATCCCACGCCCTGACCGCCTCCTGATGCCCCTCGCTTTTCGCGCTGGTCGCTCCGCATTTGCTGAGCGGGTTTCACGACTTTTAGCGGCACACTGGTTCAGATGGTTTAATTCCGTTGCCCCTGAGGCGGCCGCTTCGCCTCGGCATCCAGAAGTGATCGGAGCTTCGCCAATCACTGGGCCTTCGGCTGCCGGCTATCGCTTAGCACATCGGCTAGCGCGAGACGTGATATACCAATCCGGGCAGCGAGCTTCCCTCAAAGCGCGCCCTAGTTTTGCCTCGCGTGTCAAAACGCCTTACATTGAGTCGTTCGGCGGAAGGGGAAATAAAGCAAGCTTATCGATTAGTTTCCCTGCGGACTGAGGCCGCAGGCGTGAGCAGCCTTGGCTGAATTAGTGCAACTTTAGAAGTCACGGGTCGAGAACAGCCCGGTGTCACGAAACGCGCTCCTAATCGAGTTTCCGTCCGCATGAAACGAAAGAGAATCTATGGCCGACATTGCGAATAAATACGCGGAAAACGTGTCCGGAAAGTTTTACGTCGATGACCAGTGCATTGACTGCGACCTGTGCCGGGAAACCGCACCCGCTAATTTCACGCGCAGCGACGACGGCGGCTACTCCTATGTGTTTAAGCAACCGACCACCCCGGAGGAGGAGGCGCTTTGCAAGGAAGCCATGGGAGGATGTCCGGTCGAAGCCATCGGCAACAATGGCGAAGGCTGAGTGTGATCGAACCAAATGACAATGAACTGCCTGCCAAACCAACGCAGCGAACGGGCGAACCAGAAGCACCCGCGCGATGCGCCTGCCAACTGAGCTTGCGACGCGTATCACCATGAGTATCGAATCGGTCAAAAACACAACGCAAGAGGAAGTAGAGAACCATCAGCCAATTAACTCTTCGCCTTACACGCTATTTGAGGTGAGACTTTCCACGATATCTGATGTACTCGCTCCGCCCCGACAGCGCCTCGGCCACCACATTAGCCAATGCCACCGATTTAACCTCGATATCGGGAGCCGCATAGAAATGGTCGATCCCAGGTTCAATTACGGCGATACCATTGGGTAACAGCTCATCGGCTAACAAAGTTAACCCATCATTGGGACCACCTTTCCGTAGCCGGATGTACCGGCTTCTAACACTTCCATAAATATCGCCCGAAAGCGGTACAGCGATATATTCGATAATCATGATTCTGGTCGGTATCCGGATTCCTTCCAGTCTCGCCTGACTCGCGGCTGTCGTCAGGCCAGGGATGCCTTGGAAACCAGTTCGCGAATACAAAAACATTAATCTAACAATCCATGACTGCGGCCAGGTCGTGGCATAATCCGCTAACGGTGTGCCTCGGATCAGTCCGCCGACACTGATCCAGGCCTTTACACGGGTCGTTTCATCCGGGGCAAGAATTTTGCCAAGTGCTAAAGCGACTTCCGGGCCGGCTTTACTCGTGCTAACTAGAATAACGTTGGCATCGCGCAGAGCCCGAATATTTGCGGCTATGAGCGCCGCATTTTCCTCCACTGTGCCGTCCTCTTCAGTCCTGATCAGCTGAACTCTTACTCCCAGCTCGTGAAAGAATCGCCGTTGACTAGCAAAGTCCGCACCGGACGATCGATCGGTCAGATAATGAAAACCGGGGGCAAACAGAACTTCATATCTTCTGATTGCCGGTCGAGAGATCTCTGACCATTCATTGCGCTCAAGATCCGATTTGATTCGCTTCGTCTCCGCCAAATAATTTGTCTGAAACTTCAGATTTCTAGGGTTCGATAAAAGTTGTTTGATCAGGAATAGAGCAGCGAAATCTGGCGAGGCAGTGTGCGAAATCGCCTTCAACGTTTGCCGGTCCAAAGGAGCTGCGCCATAACGTTCGTCAATTCGGGCGATCTGATGGTCGAGCCGTCGATTTTTCCCGCCAGCATGCAAAGAGTTATCCAAGTAGTATTTCGCCAGATTGGAGTCCACCGTCGTGATCATCGGTTTGCCTGCTAGGTCGGCAGCGACCGGAATCTTTGGGTAAGCGGCACAATAAACGCTAGACAAGGCCGTCACCCACAGGATGGCCGAGCAAATTCGCGCGGATCCAGAGAAAGCATGCACCGTAGAAATCAACGAGCGCACAACCAAGAAGCAAGCCAAGAGTCTACCGGGAAACGAGCGAGGACGCATTGGACACCGTGAGCGCCGAGGCAGGCAGGCTCGAGCTCTAACAAGTTGATAAACCTGATTTCGGAAGCGTGAGGCCGGCTAAGCCACGCGCCATTCCGCCAAGGCCGCGTACGCTAGACCCTTACCCAAGTCTGGGTCGATGGCTAACTCCAGAGCTAAGACATGACTCAAATCTACTCGGTAATCCTCTATCTCTTCTGCCTCATCTTCGAGAAGGCCAAGCCGGGCTTGCGTAGAGAGGAAGAGCCTCGCTTCGGGGATTTTTCCCGGCGTTCATGTTGATCACCTTTACGGTCTTTGGCTCGGGTCGCGGAATGAGCGCATAATTGTTCAGTAAAGGCTCAATCTTTAAGGGCTCAGTCTGTGAGCGCTAGCGAAGCGAAATCAGAAGAGCCGATGGATTTCAGGTCGTTCCTCTCGGCCCCTTTTTCCCGTCGATAAGTCGGTCAACAGGTCCACTGGAGCTCGGAGATTCGAAATCGGAATGGAGGATAAGATATGAAAGTCCTTGAGGCCAAAGTTGTTGATAGTCGTCAGGAAGATCCAGCCTCCGAACCGGATCGTCGGAACGATACGTGGATAATCGAGGCGAAACTGAAGGAACACGTTCTGGGCTGGGAAGATGTGCGCATCGATCTACTGGCGGCCGCGGTGGGAGCTGAGATTATTGAGACCAGTATGGCAGACGCCAGGGAATTCACGGTTCGTACTCGCGGTAAACCGTGGGTGGCGAAGGGCGACGTTGTTCATGTTACGGTGCGCGAGGCGCAACGTGCATGAGAAATCAACCGCCCGAGGCGGTCCAGTAGAGACAGAATTCTTAAACAGGAGGGAAGGGAGGCAACAGAGTCCTTGGCAGCGGAGGCGAGGCACGCTTAAGCAGAAAGCGAACGGTCTTGGCGGAGGCGGCGGGCCTTCGGCCGTTTCACACCCGTCTCAAAACCCGAAAAGTAGCGGAGAGAATATGGCTAACGAAGAGCAGGTTTTTATCGAGGAGAAGGGCCGACGAAAAGTATGAGTGAACGAAATTCCATCAGCCGACGGAAAGCGATGCGCGGACTCGGAGCTGGCCTGATTGCAGCCGCCGCTTCGCGAGGTTTCGCAGCCGAACCAACGGCCGCGGAGGATTCATCGCTGCAGGCGAAACTCCAAGACCCGGTCGGCAAGTATCCGAAACCACCCTTTAAGAGCCAGTCACAGCCGTGGCCTGGTCTGGCAAGTAAGATGGATCCACGGCCCGACCATGGCGAGGAAAGTTACAAGGGTTCAGGTCGTTTAAGGGGCCGTAAGGCGCTAATCACAGGAGGGGACTCGGGGATGGGACGTGCGGCGGCGATCGCATTTGCGCGTGAAGGAGCTGACGTGGCGATCAATTATTATCCGACCGAAGAGCCAGATGCGCAGGAAGTCATTGCCTTGATTCAATCGGCGGGTCAAAAGGGGATTCCTCTACCAGGAGATTTAAGAGAAGAATCCTTCTGCCAAAAGCTGGTGCTTGACGCGTCCAATGCTTTAGGCGGCTTGGATATTTTGGTCAGTAATGCCGCGCGGCAGCAATCGCACGAGTCGTTGTTAGATATCTCGACCGAGCAGTTCGACTGGACGATAAAGACGAATATCTATGCGCCCTTTTGGATTATTAAGGCTGCGCTGCCGCACATGCCGCCTGGGTCGGTAATCATTGGGACGACCTCCGTGCAGGCCTACAATCCATCGCCGGATCTTTATGACTATGCGCAAACGAAGGCAGCCACGATGAACTATGTTAAATCGCTGGCAAAGCAGCTTGCGCCGAAAGGCATTCGGGTAAACGGCGTTGCCCCCGGTCCAATCTGGACTCCCTTGCAGGTGAGTGGCGGTGATAGTCAGGAGAAACTTCAAAACTTCGGGAGCCAAACGCCATTGGGCCGGCCCGGTCAGCCGGCAGAATTGGCATCTATGTATGTGCAGCTCGCTGCCAATGATGCCAGTTATGCTACCGGGCAGATATATGGGTCAGCAGGTGGATCCGGCCAACCTTGAGCATTGCCATTTATGACAACGCCGAAGCAACGGGCTACAGCCAAGAAGAACGTTAAGAACGCAGCTAATACTGCCAAACGTAAGAAAACTATTGCTCATTTGCCTAAAGCCGTAAGAACCGCTTTGGGAAAAAAGGGAGCAGAGGCAGCTCGTAAGAAAAAAAGGGCGTAACGAGCGAAAAAAGCGCCATAACATCCAAACGCCCTGAGCGATCGCACAGATAAAAGGTGGCCAATGCCCGGTTGAAAGACCGGCCGTCGGGTCAAAAACAAAACGAATTATAATCTCAGAACGTCATGAACAATAACGCCGGCAATCCCAATCCCGGCAATTGCGCAGAGTGCAACTTAGTCGAAGCGTTAAGGGTCTCTGAGATCCAACTCTCGCTACCAGCGGTATATCCACAAGGGTGCTCGTAATCGAAGCGAGAACGGCGCCAGTCGCCGCCGTTTGAATTGCAACTTCACGATGTGCGGCGGCCGTTTCCGCCGCAGCCATTGCCGAAGCGCTTGAAAGAAGGCCGCCGGCAATGCTCACTGCGTAGAATCCAAAGGTGCCGAGATACCTCTGAGCCTCGGAGATAGGCGAGCGCCGGTTACTAGAAGTTGCTGACGCTTGACTAAAAGGAAGTTTTTTAAAGTTCGGCCATTTTTCTGCAACCCCTAAGGGTCGCGGACGACGAACCCTTTATTGCAGCCGGTTTGGCTTAGCTAAGTAACTCATGTTGTTGGGCTGAACTGGTCTGCATATTTCGTGCCGATAGGTGAGTTCTAGTCTCAAAGCGCAAACACAGCAGAGGAGTTGCAAAGTATCCAGAGAGATCAGAGTGATGAAAATCTTGATAACGCCAGAGGGTCAGCCGGTGTTTTGGGATGGGAAAGGGAATTTCAGCTTAGAGAAGAATGATGACTTTGATATGGCGGCACACTTTCAAAAAGTGCTTCCTGGTGATGATCCAGAAGCATTCAGGCAAAAGGCAGCAGAACAGCTCGGGTTGGACGTTCAATACGAGGAGTACTAATTTATGGCTGGTCTGTTTTACGTCGTTGACCTGACCCGAGATGAGCGAATGGCGCGTAATCCGCGACTCGTCGAGAAGTTTCTGGTCGAGCTTTGCCAAGAGCATTGTCCCGACAATTGGCAGGAAGTTGACCGTGAAGCTTTAGCAATGGCCACGGCGCTAACAGCTCTCGAGCATCGTTATTCTCCCGAAGTGTTGGGCGGAACGATTGGGCATCGGGAAGCTAGCAGGTATAAAGGCATCAATCCGACTAACCTTGGGCCAGCGAGTTTTGACCTGGACTGTGGGTGTCGAGCTTGGAAGATTTAGGCTTGTTTCGACAAATGCTTACTCGGCATGGCGGAACGGCTAACTTTTCAGCTCGATCAGAAAATGTTAACTCTTGCGGGTATCTGGTTAACATATCGAGCGCAGGTAAGATTCACTCCTTTGCCACAATGATACCTCTCCCCGCCAAAGTAACTAAGATTCAGTTGGACTTCAGTAACAGATTCTCGGCTCGAGCCGAGGGCGTCGTACCGGAGAAGATAGTCTACATCGAGCTGTTCGACCTCCCCGGTGGAGTCCATGCAACCAACTTGTCGGATGTAGCGCCGGGGAAACACGAGTTCTTACTCCACGGTGACGGAAAACCGCCATTCAAAGTAGGTGATACTCTTTCCGCGAGAGGGTTCTCGCAAGACGAACTGCCTGATTGATTTCAGCAGACGCGCGCGGGAAGATGGAGGATATCGCCTTTTTGAGTCGATGGTTGAGGACTCTTCCTTGGCAAGCCCGATGGCATCGAGCAGTTTCTGCTAGTTTCCAGAGGAACCTCCGAGAATGCCCGTAACAATCCCTAAGGATCCGGTATCGTCCGTTTCGATCTTAGTAACAACCGTCAGCCGCATACATTCAGACCGCCAGGCGAGACTGTGCCGAGCGAATCGGCGGCGCGGCTAGGTTGGCGCGTCCGGGTTGGGTGCAGCGCTGAGCTTGCGATTTGTCAAGCTGCTTATTACCGCCAGTTTGGTTACCGATCGTTCGCCGATATCCCCCGGAATCAGGACCGCTTTACGGCCGGCCTCGGTAACCAGGCGTTCCGTTTCTTTGGCATCCTGATGTTCCGAAAGGTAAGAGATAGCAACATCCGCTCCCTTTCTAGCGAAAGCGATGGCGACCGCCCGGCCGATCCCGCTATCAGCTCCGGTGACCAGCGCAGGGAGGCCTTGAAGCTGGCCACTGCCCTGGTAGCTCGACTCTCCATGATCGACTGTTGGGTTCATTTCCTCCTCCTGTCCTGGAGGAGATTGCTGGTGGTCGGAATACGGCGGCCGTTGATAAACTTTGCGAGGATCCTGCGTTTTCATTGATATCCTTTTCACTGATGGTGTCCTTTGCGTTCGTCCGTAGAGCTGCGGGGGGCTGCGTGTGGTTACGTCGAGCTGCAGTCTGGTGCCATCCTTAACCGATCGGTAGCTAGCAGACCAAGACACCTGCGAGTAGCGAAATACTGTTATGAACAAACTACAATTCAAGGGCTCCTGGAATGAAGTTAAAGGCAAGCTCAAACAAAAGTATGCTCAGTTGACCGACGATGACCTTAAATATGCCGAGGGCAAGGAAGACGAACTCGTCGGAAGACTACAGAAGAAGCTCGGGAAAAGTGCCGAGGAAGTCCGCCAGATGCTGGAAGGTTAGCCTAGTCATTGTTCAAGTGTATAATACCGAAGAGCATCGCATCTCCGGGGTCCAACAACACCACAGCAGCAACGGTAGAAAGATCACGTTTACGAGCCAAAAGGGTGAAGTCGATTTGGCGAGTTTGAAACCGGCCTGATGAATCGCTCATTCATTGCGAGCGGGCAATCCAGCGATCGAACGAACCTTAGCGAGTTCAGCTACCCACCTTTGGCGACCAGCTCTTGCTGAAGCTTCTCATATTTCTTAGTATCCGGGTGATCAGGCCCTAACATTTTGCGTGCTCCTTCTAGAGCCCGTTGCACCAGCGTCGTTGCCTCCTGCAATTGACCTTCAGCACGCAAGCATAGCGCTAGACCAAAACAGGTCTTGAGCGTATCCAGATTCTCGGTGCCCAACACTTTTTCCCGGAGCTTGAGCACCTCGCGAAACTCCGTTTCGGCTTCGGTGTACTTATTCTGATGATAGAACGTTTCTGCTAGATCATCGCGTGTTAGGAGCGTGTCCGGATGCTCCGGACCCACCACTTTTTCCTGGAGCTTCAACACCGAAAGATATTCTCTCTCTGCTTCGGCATAATTCCCTTCATGGTCAAGGGCTTCTCCCAGAGCGGTACGGGTTTCCAGCGTAAAAAAATGTTCTGGTCCCAGGGCCTGCTCATCCAAATCGATCACGGCCCGATACTCGGTTTCAGCTTCAGTGTACTTGCCCTCATGCACGAGCACGTTTCCTAGATCTGTGCGGGTGTTAAGCGTTTCAGGATTCCGTTCTCCCAGCGCTTTCTCTTCGAGCTTAATCACATCCCGATTCTCGGCTTCGGCTTCGGTATATTTCCCTTGGCTATCTAGCGCGTTGGCCAGATTGGTCCGGACTGCCAGCGTCTGCTGAGAGTCGGGTCCGGTAATTTTCTCTTCAATCTTGACTAACCTGCGCTCCTCGGCTTCGGCCTCCGTATATTTTCCTTCATCATCCAGAACAGCGGCTAGATTGATCCGCGTTTCTACGGCGTTCTTACTCTCGGCACCGGAAACTTTTTCATCCCGGGCAGCGAGCGTTTGAAAGGCCGCTTCCGCCTCCGCATCCTTCCCTTGCCGATAAAGTACGGTTGCCAGGTAGTTGAGTGCAAACAATGTAGACTGGTGTTCGGAGCCAAGGGCGCCCTCCCGCTCTTTTAATGCTTCACGCAAGATCGGCTCGGCTTCCCGGTATTGGCCTTGGTTGAACAGAGCGTAGCCAATTTGGAATTGAACATCTGCCCATTCCAATCCATCACGTTTCCGGTCCGTCAACGCCTCGGCCGCTCGGAAATGTTTCAACTCGTCGGCATATTCAACTCGACTGTCAGCGGCCAATCCCGCTAGCGTCAACGCTTTAACTGCTCGAACATTGTCTGGAGGATTGGCGCTCCGAGCTTCATCGGCCGCTACTAACGCCAGGCGTTCAGCTTCATTGTAATCCTTATCTACGTAGGCGGCATTGGCCCGTTCATAGGTCGTTGCGTTTGGTGCTTTCTTTAACTGGGCGGCTAAGCGCGGAAGTTCTTCTTTTAGCACAGCCGGGTCTAACCCAAGCGTTTTTGCTAACTTGTCGTAGGTCAGCTGCTCAAGTTGCTTCGGGTTTTGACCCGGTTGTTCTTGCCTCAAATTATCTTGTACTTCGGCAAACGAACTAACCCCGCGTTGAAGTTTTTCAAACTTCGTTTCCAGAGCCTGCAAATGCTCATTGGTTTGCTTCTGTTGCTCGTTCGCATGCTGCTGGCTTTGCAATAGCCAAATACTCAACCCAACCGTTAGCACCAGTAAGGCGGCCACCGCCGTAGCCCAACGTCTGACTCCGCGCCGGAGTCGAGTAAGATCGTCGCGCAGCTTGAGGACGCTTGCTTCCAGGCCTTCCTTGCTCGTGAGGGGATGATAAAGATGGCTTTCCGATTGAAGCCGCGCCCGATAATCGCGCTGCAGCTTCTCCTGTTCTTCCGTCTCTTTTTCGTGCGCATCAACGGGGAACTGGTCGTCCAGAAACAGATACCAAACTTTCTTTCCCTTGGTGATGGCGTAGAGCGCTTCGTATTGGGTGTAACTGACCCGGCCGAATTGCTCATCTGGGGTCGGCGGTTCGGCTCCATAACATTCACCGACCAATTGCAGCACTCCTTTGGAAGTGTCGACTCGCCGGCGGAGCATCGCTCGCAGATCGCCCTGTTCAGTGCCGAAGATATCCTGCCACTCCGGTTCGTAGCCGAGAAAAGTCAGTGTGTTTGCCACCAGCTGTCGAGCGCTTCTCAATTCCTTGCTGACAGCTGATATGAAGATTACAGGGCGCGGCGACATCCAAGTTCTACTTCCAGGCTTTTCCAGATTCCCGCGACCATTTGTTTACAAACTCAACGCGATGTTGTGGTATATCACGCGGTTTGCCTGACTCAATTGCAAGCTTTTTTGGATAGAAGCGCCTCTCGGTTTTCTCAAAGACTTCGCTCTTTCAACCGTTCTGGCTTTCTTTGCGTTCGTTGTTCAAACGCCCGCAACGCTTTGCGTAGCGGTGAGGGCACGGTCTTTTGCGGCTGCGGGTTCACGAGATCGGTTTGAACCCGGTGACGTCGGCCGACGCGACGTAGTCGTCGAGTTTGCCTTCGCCGGTGTCAGCCTGAATAAACTCGCGGCTTCGCTGGCGAACTCGGATCTGAATATTTGCGAACCCGGCCTCGGTTAACCAGCTCTCCAGTTGGCTCACCAATTCCGCGCCGGCAATGCATCCGGTGTAAGCGGCGAGATCGTTCTTGAGGTGCTCGGGCAGAGGTTGCAAGGCGACCATGTCTGCTACCGCTAGCCGGCCACCGGGTTTCAAAACTCGATGCGCTTCTTTGTAAACTTGGAGTTTGCTCGGCGAAAGATTGATCACGCAGTTAGAGATCACTGCGTCGACCGTGTTGTCACCGGCCGGCAAGTGCTCTATCTCACCCAGACGGAATTCCACGTTCTGGTAATTTCCAGATACCGCATTCTTCCTGGCTTTGGAGATCATCTCCGGTGTCATATCGACACCGATCACCTTTCCAGGCGGCCCGACGATTTTCGATGCCAGAAAACAATCAACTCCTCCGCCGCTGCCTAAATCCAGCACCACTTCTCCCGTCTTGAGTCCGGCGAACGATATCGGGTTGCCGCACCCCAGGCCCATTTCCGCTTCGGCCGGCAACGATGCTAGATCTTCTTTTGAGTAGCCGATCTGTTCGGAGACATTGCAGCCGCATGAGTTGGTGCTTTCACAGCAGTCGGTCTCCTGCTGAGCGACTTTCGTGTAATGGTCTCGTACGGAATCTCTAATGTCGGTGTTCGGCTCACTCATATTTGATCCTTTTAATAAGGAAGACCGGTGGACGAACGGTTGGTTGCAGACAATTTACTGGGAGCGCGTCCCCGCGCGCCGCGAGGACGTGCCTTAACCCAAAGGCGTATGTTTGTCCGCGATTACAACACGCCCTCGGCTTCGGGTACCACGGATGCGGGGACGCGATCCCTCCCGGGCGCTGGGCCTGCACACACCCTCGGCTAAAATCTGTCACGGCTTTGCGGTAAACCGCATGCCGGCTGCGTACGCTTCGAATACGCGAGAAATCTCGTCGCGCGTCTGACGGAAAATCTGCAAGATTTCCTGATCGGTCCCTTGCGCTTTAGCAGGATCTTCAAAACCCCAATGGTATCGGGCGAGTAGTCCGGGGAAGATAGGACAGGCCTCGTCGGCATTGCCGCAGACGGTGATCACCGTGTGCACCTTCCGATCCAGGAATTCATTCAGATGTTTTGTGGAATTCTGCGAGATGTCGATCCCGATTTCGCTCATCACTTGAATCGCAATTGGGTGAACGAATTCAGCCGGATTAGAGCCTGCGCTTTCGACCTCAACAATATCGCCGGCGACTCGGGTCAGAATGCCTTCCGCCATCTGGCTACGGCAAGAGTTGCCGGTGCACAGGATGAGAATCAGGGGTTTTGGCATGCAGAGGTATAGGTAACACTTCAAGCACAACGGGTATACCGGGTAGCCGATCGCCGAACGGATTTTTCTTTTGCAACCTTTCGCTGCCAGCAGAGTCTTCTTAATTAGCTAGTGTCCTGTCCCATAAATAACGTGGCTTTCGTTGCGATGAAAATGGGCCGCCGGCAAGCCGGTCCGAGCCGGACTGGCGGTAGGAGGGCGCATATCTAGATTGATACGTAACCGACGAGCAACGCAGCCGCCGGCCCATTTTCATCGCAACCCTCCGGGCCGTGGCCAGTTGGCTGTTTTTCCGCGTTGCTCGCTCGACCCGTATGAACCAGATATGGGCGCTTCGCTCGCGCCTTGAAAAACAGCCAACTGACCGACGGCGAAAGCCATGTTACTTATGGGACAGGACACTGAAAGATGATTCAGTCACAGATCGGCCTTGAAGAAACCGCGGCGCAACTGCGTCGGGAGATATTTGCTTATATTCGCGGTAAGGTTGGCGACTCGTCGACGGCAGACGACTTGACCCAAGAGACTTTCCTCAGGGTGGAGAAAGCGCTTGCCAGAGGAACTGAACCCGAACATTTTCGTGGCTGGATTTTTCAGATCGCAAGAAATTCGGTTGTGGATTGGGTCAACGCAAGGCGGCGCTTTGTCGCTTTAGAGGGGGAAGAGCGAACAGTTGAGAGCCTAGGCCGGGACACGGTCGATCGGACCGATACCGAGTTTCGCCAAGGACTCTTTGCTTACGCTACAAAAGTTATCGAAGAGATGCCTCCTGAAGATCGCGAGGCGTTGACCCTAACAGAACTGGAAGGACTTAGCCGCGAAGAGTTGGCGGACCAGCTTGGGATTTCGATTTCGGCCGCAAAATCCAGAGTGGTTCGGGCGCGGGCCAAGCTGAGGAAAGCGGTCGAGGATTGCTGCCGCCTGACTATTGATCCTTATGGCAAGGTGATCGGTTGGCAAAGGAGGGCGGAGTGCTGTCGAGGAAGGAGCTAGGAGCTAGAATCTAGGAGCTAGGAGCGGGGATGCCGAGGGGTCGCCACCCGTGGAGCGCTGCCTCGCTTGCGAGGCCGTGGTGAGCAAGGGCGAAGGTCGGGCAAATGTATTGTCTGTCAGCGCTCTTAGGTACGGCGAGGCGGGCGCAACGACATAGAGCATCGGCGGGCACGGTTAATATGCGTCGCGATTCTCCTTGCTCACCACGGCCTCGCAAGCGAGGCAGCGCTCCCGGGTGGCCCCGTTCACGGCGTTGTCGGCGTTCGCGGCGTTGCCGGCGTTACTAATTATGCAGGGGAGTGAGGATGGGTTCGCTGATGCTGAGAAGGCTGAACTCGGCTTCGAAACCTTGGCGTTCGGGCGAACAACACATGAGACCAACTTGCGTGTGAGCGGACTCTGGGAAGTAGGCGAGCCGGAGCATCTGGAATGCACTTCCATCGGTGGAATATTGAATCCGAATCGCGGCGCCGAGCTTGGTTAACCGAAACCATACCGGTCCGGCTGAGGACGCAGGCAGAACGGACCAATCGGAGAACTCGCGAGTCACTACGGCGGAGAAATGAGGTGATCCGTCGGTGTATTCGACCCCGGCTTTGATCCAATTCGCTGGGTCAAGCCGAATCATGACACCTGCCTGATCATACAGCGCTTCGTATTTCCCTTCGACCTTTACCTGGATCGTAAAGTCACCCGTCTTTTCCTCGTAATAGAAATGGCCGTTATCACGAATAAAACCGTAGTGGGTAATGCGCCAGAAATCAGTTTTTGACCCGGTGACAACGCGTAACCGGTCATTGTTTGCTTCCCAGGTGGTAGGTTCATTGAGCCAGAGCATAGTTCAGGAGTTCAGGAGGGTCGCACGAACCACGAAATTGCAAGGATAAAACTCCTCTTTCCGAGAATCTTGGAGCAACCCAATCGCATCGATAGCAGGCTCCTGAATTCCTGAACTCCTTGAACTCCTGAACTCCTTTCTGCAATGTGGCCCGGTGAATCGTATTCTTTGCTTCTTGCTCGTTGTAATCGGCGTTTGGCCTGCGGTCGCGGATGACGGCCAGCAGATCGCGTCCTTAGTCAAAGAAACTCAGAAAGTTGTGACGGATTCCGGCACGCTGGCGGTGGCCTTATGGATCCCGATCGAAATGTTTCAAGATGTGCTGAAGACTTACCCTAAGGTAACCGATGACGCGAAGAAGGATCTGTTGAAAACAGCGCAAGATTATGTCTTGATCGCTGTGGTCGACGCCAAGAAAGGGCAATCGGGTCTTTCGTTCACTCCTGCCGCCGATATTCTAAAGAGCGCGAAATTGACGGGACCGGATGGACAAACGGTTACACCGCTGGCAGACGCGAACCTGAACCCGGCCGCGCAAAATTTGGTCGGCGTGGTGAAGCCTCTGTTTGCCGGCATGATGGGACGGCTTGGCCAGAACTTTCAGTTGCTAGTATTTCCTAGCGCAGACAGTGCCGGGAAAAAAATGGCGGATCCAAACAGTGAAGGGCGCGTGACGCTGGCTGAAAACGAACACAGCTTCTCTTGGCGGCTACCTTTGGCAAGTTTACTCCCGGAAAAAATCTGTCCGAAATGCGGGGAACATCTGCCGGGTAATTATAAGTACTGTCCTTACGACGGAACTAAGCTCTCGGATTAGAGATAGCCGCAAAAACCTGTCGCGCCGTAGGACGTTCGGCGAGTTCAGTCGAGTCGCTTGGCGAAGGCGGAAGGCACAAAAGGCGCAAAAGAAAGAGGGGCGAAGGCTGGCCCATGGTTGGGGAGGGCGCGCGTCCCCGCGCGCTGCGTACCGGTCTATAATCTGGATATAGTGTGGCGCGCGATCGGGTTTGTCGTGGGCTTGTCGAACAACGGATCGCGAGGACGCGATCCCTCCCCGGGCATCGCACTCCATTATTTTCTCACTAGCTCTGAGCGATTTACGATCGGGATCGGCTTGAGCTGGGATACAACTTTCTGAAACCGCGGGTCGCTTCGTAACTGGTCCCAGTCCGCCATGGTCAGGTCGCCATAGGTAAGAGCGCGTGGCACCTGCTCTAATGACTCGAGTTGTTCGATGGCTAACTCGGGTTCACCGGCCCAAACATAGAGCTCGGCCAGGTCGAGTGCTAACTGAGGTCCATCAACGGCATCTTTCGAAATCGGCCGCATCGCGACTGCCCGCCGCCCTTCACTAAGCGCGTTTTCCTTGTCCCCGAGCGCGGCATCGTTCCAAGCCAACAACATCAAAGGGTTCGGATCATCTGGCCATTGTTGGACATAGGCGAGTTGCAGTAGACGCGACTTCTCGAAAGCGGCGCTAGCCAAGGCTTCATCACCTTCAGACTTCTTGATCCAGCCGAGCACAAAATCCCGGCAGGCGAACTTCTTGGTGTCTGCTTCAAAAGCCGGGTGGGGATCTGCCGCTAGGACCTTCTCGGCAGCGGCAAAATTCCGGTCCGTCACGGCACAGTTTATTTTGATAAGAGTGTCAATGCCAACGCCGCGGAGCGGTCCAGCCGGTTCGTCAAATAGGGCATGAAAGGCCGAGGTGTCACCCTTTTCTTGCCAGGTCAGCAGCGCCTTCTTGAACTCAATGGATTGAGCGTTTGCTCCAAATCTAGCGGCGTCGGACAACGAGCGACGAACCAGGTCGTACTGTCGATGGAAATCGTAAATGCCGTTGAGCGCGAGAATCAGATTCGCGTTTTTCGGATCGAGGGCGGATGCACGCCCATAATCCTGTACCGCCTCCCGCCATTCTCCTTGGTGGGAAGCGGTATCTGCTAACAGGCCAAAGAGGTAAGCTGAATTCGGCAACGTGCGCCGAGCGACATCGAGTTCCCGGCGAATCGCGGGATAGTCGCTAGTGGTAACCAAGAGATGATGAGCTTGTTCTAAATGCACTTCACCAAGATCTGGGCGCAGGCGGAGAGCGGTCCGCAGAGCGGTTTCAGCGGCGGTACGCCTGGATTCGGTGTGGTCCGTATTATGGGAATACAGATAGTCGTGTGCCCTCGCGAGTGTGCACCAGGCCAAGGCAAAGCTCGGGTCCCGATGCACCGCTTCCTCCAAAAGGCGAACAGCGCTATACAGTGATTCGGTACTCTGCGTGTCATGGTCATAATTCTCCACCAACTCTTTGGCATGTAGGTAGAGTTCATAGGCGGCGAGATCCCGGGTTGGTATCTCGCCGATAGAGCTTTTTTCGGCGGTCGAAAGTTTAGCGCGCAGCTCTTGAGAAATGGCTTCGGCTAGTTCTGCCTGGATTGCGAAAACGTCCGTTAAATCACCATCATAACGTTCCGCCCACAGCTCACGCCCAGTCTTAGCTTCTTCGAGCTGGGCCGTTAATCGAATCCGTTCACCTTCACGTTGGATGCTGCCGTTGAGAAGGTAACGGACATGTAGCGCCTGCCCGATTTCTTGAGGTGTAGGCCGGTTCGCAGCATCTCTATAGGCCTGGACACTGCTGCGGCTGATCACTTGTAGATCGGCAATCTTCGCCAGGTTGGTGAGAATATCATCCTGGACGCCGTCGGCAAAATAAGAGTCGTCCCGGACCGGACTTAGGTTGTCGAACGGTAGTACGGCGATGGATTTAGCGGAATTATTATCTGTAAATATCCCATGCTGAAACCAAAACAGTGATGCCGCTACGAGTAGCCCTAACCCGCTAGCGACGACCCAATAAATCTTGGGGCTGACCCGTCTTCCGGTTCCTTGTTGGGCTCTCGTGATCGCTTCGAGCAGAGCTTGTCCGTTTTGCGGTCGATCCTCGGGAGAAGCACTCAATAGTGAAAGCACCAATTTCTGTATCGCCGCGGGGATGTGCGCACGCTTAAGCCGGGCGATCAACCGTCGCCGATCGTTCATCTGTCTGGGCAATTCCGGAATCTGATCGGCTTTGAAAGGTGGTGTACCAGTGAGCAAATAAAAAAGGGTGCTTCCTAAAGAGAAATAATCCGAACGTTGGTCGATCTCTTGACCGGAAAATTGTTCGGGGCTGGCAAAAGCCGGGGTCCCAACAAAACCACTATTCGTAATTTGGTCGGGCGGGTCCTGGCTACCCACGATTTTGGCCAGGCCGAAATCGATCACTTTAACATTGATGCCCGATCCATTGAGCAACATCAGGTTCGCCGGTTTTAGATCGCGATGCACGAGACCCTGTTTTTCGGCTGCCATTAATGCGCCCGCGATCTGAGCTATTATCTCTAAGGCATCTGCTACCGGCAGAGGGCCGCTGCGCCGGACTCGCTCGGCCAGCGTCTCTCCTTCCACTAGCTCCATGGCGTAATAACACTGGCCGTCACTGGCGACCCCGTAGTAGAGAACGTTCACTACATGCGGATGTCGCAACCGAGCGGCAGCCCGCGCTTCGCGCAGAAAACGTTCCCAATTGATCTCTTGGCCGGCTACCTTGAAATCGATGACTTTCAGCGCGACCGGCAGCTGGAGATTTGTGTCGATGGCTCTATAGGTCACCCCCATTGAACCGCGGCCCAGTTCGATAAAAGTGCCATCGGAATGCGTGGAGATTTCATACGGTTCGAACCTGCTAATCTGGTCCGCTTCCGGTAATTGGTCCGGTTCAAGTGCCGGATTCAATAGACAGGGCAAACAATAGCCATGATAAGAGCGATTAAGGTCGATTACTCCGTGACACCGCCGGCATCTGGTCTGATCAGGGATGGCGGCGAGGGCACTCATGGAAGAGTGAGAGGTGAAAAGCGAAAGGTGATAGGTGGAGCGCTTCCTCGCTCGCAAAGCCGGCGGGCGCGGGTAGCGGCAGTTGGAGGAATGGAGTAGGGGAGTGCTGGAGAAATGGAGTAGTGGGGTTGTGCAGCGATGCTGCACGGCGAAACGAAATGGACTGAACGGGGCACAATCATGGCCAGGAAATCCCTTATCTCCACCAAACGGCGAACCGAGGACGCACCTCGTCCTATCGGAAAAGGTGGGCGTTGGCAAGGGGATTGGTTCTCGTGCTCGTGATGAATTCGGCAGATCGCCGGGAGGGATCGCGTCCTCGCGATCCGCGGTTTTCGAAGTCCACGACAGACCCGATCCAGCGTCAGGCTATGTCCAAAATTATAGACCTGTCCGCGGCGCGCGAGGACGCGCGCCCTCCCACCTATGGACCCCTAACCGCGCGAGCCAACTGAGAGTGAAGCTTGGAGGGCGCGAATCTCGGCGTCGAAATCTGCGGAACTGGCTACCGTGCGCGCGACTTCGGCCTTCAAAATCTCCCGGTAACGCACTCTTAGCCGATAAATCGCGGCTTTCGTCGCGGCGACAGTAAGACCGGTTCGTTGCGCCACTTCCAGATAGGAACGTTCCTCACCGCCCAGCAAAAAACCGGATAGCTCGTCGTACAACTCTCCCTTCCCGGCCTGATCCATTTCGAGCTTTATTTGACCAAGTGTGTTTTCAATCAGCATCATGGCCCATTGGGCATCGAAGATTTGTTCCGCGGTTAGACCAGGGTCAATCAATTGGTAAGCCCCTTCTGCGGCTTCATCATCGAGAAACACGATCTTGGCCCCGCCTCCACGTTTCTGGGCTCGAGCGCGCTCATCGGTATGGCCGAGGAAAAACTCTAGAGCCCTTAGAAGAAACGTCCGAAATTTTCCCTGACCGGCCACGGCGCGGTTGAAGCCATCCTTCTCTAAAAGATACACAAAGAAATCGTGGGTTATATCCTGTGCGTCCTGGCGATTATAGCCTCGCCGGCGAACAAAAGAATAAACCGGATAGCAATAGCTCTGGTATAGGTTCTCAAGTGCGCTCCGGCTTTTTTCGCCTTCACCACCGGCAGCGCAGACCACGCTCCAATGGGTCGTTTCGAACCGGAGCTGTCCACCTGCGCTTGAGCTTAGCCAGCCAGTCATGCCGGCGGGAAGATACGTGAGAAGTGAGAAGTTAGAAGTGAGAAGTGATTGGTGTTCCCGGCGATGACGGCGCTCGCGGCGCTCCCGGCGTTGTGTTGGTGGGGCAAGGGCCTGCCGCGTCGTAGGCTTGGCGGAGGCGGGCTCCCGAAGAACCACGCAATTAAGCGGGAGCCGCGCAACTTTCGTACGCGTTTCCGTACAATATTGAATATGGAGGCCTCCGCTTTTCTCCGATCGCTTCTTGGTTATGCATTTTGTCGCTGGCGCATTCGAACGATTCTGTTTAGTGCAATCGTTGGTGCATCACCGGTTCTGTTCTCCGGGCCATTGTTGGCAGGGTCAACCGTGCAACTATCGCCGTTGGTTGCAAAATCCACGTTGATCGGTCCGCTTGACGGCAACAGACAGATTAGCGTAGTGCTGGTATTACCATTGTCGGATCCTCAGGGGGCGGCGCGGTTTGTCCAGCATCTTTCAACTCCGGGAGATCCGCTTTATCACCGTTACCTCACCCCTGAACAATTCGCCGAAGGGTTTGGTGGCAATGCATCGGATTATGCTGCCGTGAAGGAATGGGCGGCCGCGAACGGGCTCACCGTATCGCAGGAATCGACTGCTCGGATGAGTTTAACGGTTCATGGTTCAGTAGCTCAATTTGAGAACATCTTTAGTACGCAGGTCAACACTTACCGTTCGCCGAGTGGTGAAGATTTCTATTCTGCCGCAATCAAACCGACGGTGCCGAGTACTATAGCGGCGAAGGTTTCGAGTGTTATCGGCCTCACCGGTAGCAAACAATACGCACCACTGGTCAAGATTGGTAAGATATTAGGGACGGCCGCTGACCTATCTGGCGAGCGTGCAAGGACGGACGCCGGTCCGGGTGGAACCGGGCCGGGTGGGTCTTACGCACCAGCTGACTTGCGAGCAGCCTACACCATCCCTCTTTTCGGCAAATTTGATGATAGGACGGTGGTGGGGGTGTTCGAGCAGGGTGGTTTCGATGCTTCGGATGTGACCGAATATCTCACCAGATTTAAGCTGCCACAGCCTAAAGTCACAGCAGTCAGCGTGGACGGTTCTCCAACCGGGGTTAGCGATCCAAACGTCGAATTGGAAGCCGTGCTCGATATCGACATGGTTATTGGGATCAATCCAAGCATCCACGAGGTACGAGTCTACGAAGACTCAACCGATTACTTCCAAGTGGCTCTCCTGGATGCGATGACTCAGGCGGCTAACGAAGATAAGGTGCAGATCCTCAGCATCTCGTATGGGCAGGATGAATATCTACAGGGCCAAGACGCCATCAACGCGGAAAACGATGCGTTACTGGAACTCGCCAGTGAAGGAATAACCGTATTAGCCAGTTCCGGCGACAATGGCGCCTATGGTGATCTTAGCAATGGCGTTTACAACGTATCGGACCCTGCCACGCAACCGTATATAACTGCAGTGGGCGGAACCACGCTGCTTACAGGCCCGCACCAAGAGTATCAAAGTGAACACATCTGGAATGATCTGGTTATCTACCTTGGCGCGGATGGGGGAGGAATTAGTTCAGTCTGGTCGATTCCTTCATGGCAGGTCGGGGCTGAGCCAGCCGTCAACGGAGGATCGGACACCATGCGCAACGTGCCGGATATCGCCGCGGTGGGCGATCCGCTGACCGGTGTCGGCATTTATTCCAAGATCAACGGCGGCTGGTTACAAGTTGGAGGCACCAGCGTTGCCGCGCCAATTTGGGCTTCCTATTTGGGTCTGGTAAACGCAGGAGCCAAATTTGCTGGTCTCGGCCGGCTAGGGTATTTCAACCCCACGCTCTATAACATAGGAGCCGCGATCGATGGTGTTCCGGTCCCCTGGGCCTGGTTAAACGACGTTGAAACTGGGTCCAATGGTTCAAATGCGCTGTACACTGGCTATCCCGGCTACAGCGCGGGTTACGCCTATGATGACTGTAAAGGTAATGGTTCGCTTTCGGGTTCAGTTTTACCAGCGATTCTGATCAACAATCTAAATGAGAGTCTTAATGGACTCAACAGTGCGTGGGCGGTACCGACGGATAGGTCCGTTTTAATCCAGTGGGATAAGGCGGTAGGAGCAACTGCCTACTTTGTAACGGTGGATCATACCGCCGGTGCTAGTGCCGTTGGGGTCGCCAATGTTTATGCCACGAAGACCACCAGCTTAGAAGTAACCGGCCTCATTCCAGACACCGTTTACTTTGCGGTCGTGTTTGCAGTTAGTCCGTATGGTTTCCAGTTTAATTACCTCTACTTCACAACCAAGTAGTAACAACCTTAACATCCAATCCCGTCCGAGAATGACTATGGAGACTCGACTACTAATAAACTGTGGTTATCGCAGAGGGTTCAATTGCGGAACTTGTAAAGGTGCGTTGGTAAGCGGAGTTAGCTTGTTGATGTTCCTGCTCGCACCTGACCGGCTATCTGGAGGGATCACAACGATCGACTTATCGCCGTTGGTGCCAAAATCTACCCTGGTCGGCCCGTTGGATAAAGAACAGCAGATCAGCGTGGTTCTGGTGTTGCCATTGTCAGACGCTCGGGGCGCAGCATCGTTTGTGCAACAGGTGTCTTGGCCTGGTAATCCGCTTTATCATAGGTATATAACGCCGCAGGAATTTGCCGACAGGTTTGGCGGCAGCGCCGCGGACTATACGGCACTGAAGGATTGGGCGACCGCAAATGGTCTGGAAGTAACCCAGGAGTCCATCGCCCGGACTAGTTTAACCGTGCGAGGTTCAGTCGCCCAACTGCAAACGATCTTTAAGACACAGATCAACCGGTACCTAGATCTAAATGGCGAAGAGTTCTATTCCGCCAATATCAAACCAACTGTTCCGAGCGCTATCTCGGCTAAAATTTCCGGGTTGATCGGGCTCACCGGTAGTAGGCAGTATTCACCGTTAGTGAAGCTTGGGAAACGGCTGGGCGAAAGTCCAGCGAAAATAACCGGTCAAGCCGTTAGAACCGATGGAAGTCCCGGAGGGACCGGACCGGGCGGGGCGTATTCGGCAGCGGACCTGCGAACGGCTTACAGTATACCCGGGTTCGGCAGCTTGGATGACAAGACGGTGGTGGCAGTTTTTGAGCAGGGTGGATTCGATCTTTCTGACGTGACCGAATACCTTACCAAGAACGGTCTGCCAGAACCGAAAATAACCGTAGTAAGCGTTGATCATTCGCCCACAACCGTCACCAACGCGAACGTGGAAATCGAAGGCGTGCTCGACATCGACATGATTGTGGCGATCAATCCGAGTGTTCATGAGGTGCTGGCTTACGAAGATTCGGTGGATTCATTGCCGGTTGCGCTGGTCGACGCGATGACGCAGGTGGCGAATGATAACAAAGCGCAAATCCTGAGCATCTCTTACGGACAGGATGAATACCTGCAAGGCAAAAATACGCTCCACGCCGAACATTCTGTCCTTACGCAACTTGCGGCTCAAGGCATCACTGTAGTCGCTAGCTCCGGGAACAACGGCGCCTATGGTGATCAGAGTGACGGCGTTTACAACGTCTACGATCCGGCCTCACAACCGTATGTGACTGGTGTTGGGGGTACCACCCTCTTCACCGGCAAGGGTCAGCAGTACGAGTTTGAACAGGTGTACAACGAGCTGCAGTACGATGAGGGCGCAAGCGGCGGAGGAATAAGTTCCTACTGGCCCTTTCCGTCTTATGACTCTTCCGCCGGCACCGGTTACTTTACAACCAATGGAGGGTCGTCAACCTATCGGAATGTGCCGGATGTTGCTGTGGTCGGTGATCCATTCACGGGTGTGGCGATCTATTCGAAGGTGAATGGTGGTTGGCTAGAAATCGGTGGCACCGGCGTTTCCGCGGCGATCTGGGCGGGTTACCTCAGTGTGGTTAACGCGGTATTCAAGTTTGCAGACCTCGGAACCATTGGGTCTTTTAACCCGCTTTTGTACGCTGTTGGAGAACCCGACTATCAGCCTTCGAGTTACTTATACGACATTGAAACCGGAACGAATGGGAATACCCGGTTATACTCCCTTCCTGGTTACAGCGCCGGTGTAGGCTATTCTAATTGCACCGGAGTCGGTTCGATCTGGGGTGGAGGTTTTGTCCCGGCTTTGATGGCGGTTGGGAAAACATTTGGGACAAATATTGGTCTGGTCAATACCATCAATGTAATACCAGGCACTAACAGCGCGCAGATCAATTGGAACAAATGTTCTGGGGCATCCGTTTACTTTGTGGAGCTAACGCACGCTGGCACCATCTACTACATTACGACCACCTATGCGACAAAGCAGACGAGCATGGAGCTCACGGGTTTAGTTCCCGATGACAACTATTCCGTAGCTGTCTGGGCTGTTAATGCGACCGGTTTTTCAAACAACCAGGTTACGTTTGCAACCAAGTAGGCGCTTCGCGGCTGAAACGCAAACTTCAAAAGCAACCACTACTCCGGATAGGACCCGGCGACATTCTGATCGTAATCGACTAGCGCTCCTGTCATGACACCGGATTCAGGGCTGAGCATGTATGTAACCAGACCTGCCAGCTGATCTGGCTTAACCAGCTGGCCCATGCGTTGGTTCGCTTCCGCTTTTGCTAGCCAGTCGTCGCCGGCGCCATGAAATTTCTGCTGGACGGCGGTTTCACCGGGAGTATCCATCCAGCCGACCATAAGACCATTGCAACGGATCCGATTTCTGGAGAATGCGTTTGCCACGTTCTTGGTTAAGGTCGCGAGCGCGCCCTTAGAAGCTGAGTACGGAGTCAGAAAGGATTGGCCGCAATAAGCGGACATGGAAAGGACATTGACGATGCTTCCCGGTTTGCCAGCCTCGACCAGGTGCGCCACCACTCCCTGCATCAAGAGAAACGGCCCGCGCACGTTGGTGTTGAAGTGCTCGTCCCAGATTTCCAAGGTTGTGTTGAGCAGGCCGCCTCGACCGGTTGAGGCGGCGGAGTTTACCAAAGCGTTGACGCTGCCGAACGTTTGAAGAGCGGAGTCCACCAGCCGGTGGCAATCTTCGACGATCGACACGTCCGCGGGCACGAAGAGACAATCGGCGCCCAGCGCCTGCACTTCCTTAGCGGCGAGCTGCCCTCTTTCGTTATTCCGGCCGCTGATTACAATCCCTGGCGCCCCTTCGAGTGCGAGTCTTTTGGCAACGGCGAGACCTAGGCCCTGGGTGCCACCCGTAATGATCGCAACGGTTGAAGCGTTTTTTGGCGAGAGTTCGTTAGGCATTTCGCAAGAATAGCCACGAAAGAACACAAGGAACGCAGAAAAAGAGAATCCTCGCGCAGAGGGCGCAGAGGGCGCGGAGGTTTCAAGGCAGAATTGAATTGGGGTGGATCCGGACTCGACTTCAACGGTCCTTTGCGCTCCTTTGCGTCCTCTGCGCGAGGTTTGCAACTGTCTTAACCTTTGCGCCCTTTGCGCGATGCTTCTCCTCTTTTGCGGCTATTCCTGTTGATCCCCGCTTACCCTGAAAGCCATCCCCATTGACTCTGGAGCGGTCGGCTGAAAACCGAACTGTGAATAGAGATGGTGGGCCGGGCCATCGGCGATAAGACTTACATGGGCTCCGGCAGGCGCAGATTGCCTCAGGTGTTCAACGATTTTGCCGACGATGGCTTTACCCAGGCCGCGCCGCTTCCGGGCTCTTTGGGCTCAGACCTGCAGATACTCTAAGCCGGCAATAATCTTCTATAGAAGGCACGCCTGAGATCAGTTTGTAGTCAGGGTCCATACGTCTGATAGAAGCATGCTTCTGCAGAAGCGGGCTAGCGAACCGTGGAGCGTTGCCTCGCTTGCGAGGCCGTGGTGAGCAAGGGAACATGGTGATGTACGCCTTACTTGGGGTCAGTGCTCGGTATCGGGACTTTTCGCCTGGCACACACCAGAGCGCAGATCGACCGCGTACCTGCCGCGCCACGAGCCCTGTTAACCACGGCCTCGCAAGCGAAGCAACGCTCCGCAGATCGCGTTACTTTAGGAGTTTGCCAGGCCGTCGAGCAATTGTCGCAGGTGTGACCCGATTTTCTGTATTTCGGCCCGATGCGCCAGAGACAGTTTTGTCAACAGAGTCTCACCTTTCCTGGTGACTCGAAGAAGCACCGTGCGCCGGTCTTTGCTTCCGGGGCTACGGCTTACAAGGTCTTGAGCAACCAGCCGGTCGGCTAATTCGACCGCGGTATGGTGGGCAATCGCGAGTTGTTCGGCTAATTCGCCAATAGTTACCTGGTCGCGACCGGGAAATCCTTTGATTGCTAACAAGGCCTGATGCTGGCGGGGGGTGATACCGGTGGCTACCGCTGCTTTTTCACTGAAGCTTAAGAACTGGCGTAATTGATATCGGAACTGGGCTAGCGCTTCATAGTCGGCTTTGGCGAGAGGCTTGTTTGAGGCCGGCGTCCGGGAAGGCATACTCTTTTAGTGAGAAGTGAGAAGTGAGAAGTGAGAGGTGATTGGTGAGTGGTGATTGGTGAGTGGTGATTGGTGATTTGCGTTCTCGGCGCTGGCGGCGGTCACGGCGTTCCCGGCGTTGTTCGGCAGCATAAGGGATTGAACCAGAGAAGCAAGTGATCGAAGTACTTGCGTATATCGGAAAGCGATACCCGAGGTCGCAAAGAGGAAATAATACACAACAAGGCCGCTAAGATAGGAGAATAGATGGATCAGAATATCGGTTTGAAAATCGTGGGATGAAAATTCTTTGCGCCTTTTGTGGCCTTGTTGTGAAGCCGGGAACACCATCCGTAATGCGGGAGCAACTCCGTCACATATTCGGCATAGGACAGCGCACACCTCGGCTACGGCAAAGAGCTCACCAGTAAATAAAGAAAGCCCGGCACCTGAACCGTCTTCAAGCCCGCAGGTCAATCCGGCTACCCGACCTTCTCCCAGCCCGACCCCCGAACTAAACCCGGCAACCACCCCAGGAACCACCCCAGCCCGACGGCTCCGTGAGAATTTGGTCGTCACTGGCTGGATCGTTGGCGCCGGATTCGACGATACAACCGGATGGAGTGGTCAAGCATTGCCGGTTGTCGTGAACGACTCTTTGTTCTAAAAAGATCTGTTTTGATGATGGTGTACGATTCGATTATGCCTGACGTTCCACTACCCAATCTTAGCAGTGGAGACAACGCCGAAGGTTTGCTACGCAGTCTTCGGTGGGCATATGAGGGTTACCAGAAAGCCTTACCCGGCAACCGGAGAGCCGTGATTCGTGCTTCTTCTAACGGCGTAACCATTCGAATGGAGGGCGCGCAATGGATAAATCCAGCGACAATTATTTTCTCACAACACCCGAAAAGCAAAGGCGAGGCACTCAAGGTTATTGTCCAGCACGTTTCCCAGCTGAATATTCTATTAGACTCTGAAGAGATCGTTAAAAACGAAAAGCCCAGACCGCCTATTGGCTTCGGACCAGCAGAGTAGCTGTCCCCATTCACGGGCTGGATCGAGTCGGCTGCGCGGATCCGTGGCCTTCCAAATGAATAGGCTAAGAAAGTTCTGCTCCGCGTCCGTCATGACGTTACGGTAATGCTCGACGGAAGATGGATCGATCGCCGAGACCGCGTATTGAGGACGGCTTTGTTGGAGGAGATGGCTAGGCGCGAGGCATCCGATCCGAAAACCTGAAGCGAACTTTACCTGTGGAGGACTCGCAATTACTCGAAATTCAAGACGAGTGGTGTCGTGAAATGTCGAGACAGGCAAGTTTGAACGTGGAGGAAGTTGATGCCCGGATTACAAGTGCGTGGACACGGCGGTTGAGCAGACCCCCGCTGGGCGACATCCGTGCGCTGGATAGAGAAATAGCCATACTGCAGCGCATCAGGGAAGAATTGGAGAGTGACATCCAAAATTGGAGAGAGAGGTAAGGATTCTCGGCTTATATTGAGCCTCCAAATGGCTGGGTCGCTAGCAGGTCCACTCGGCCGAGCTCGTCGCAAAATCACTTTGATCCGACCCGTCGCCTTGGGCGAAGCTGTTGAAACTCGGCGGAAGAAATTTTTTGTGGTTTTGTTTTGTGAGTCCGAACCCGGAACGTTAGCAGTTGCCGGGTTCGGGTAATGTTAGGTGTTCGCCGCTACGGCATCACTTCTTCGTCGCAAAGTAGAGAGGAAGTGTATTGGAGAAGCCGTTGGCGTTATAGGCCCAGAGTGTCGCTGCATAGTTCGGGTCGTTAGGAATCAATCCCTTGACCTCAAGAGAAGTTCCTTTCGTGATATAAACAGCGACATCATTAAAGGCCAGACCAGGATGCGCCACGGTGATGGCGTAGGCGATAGCAGCGCTTACGGGAGCCCATTTAAATTTCGCGGTAGTTACACCTGAGGTCACCGCAAAAGTAGTGACGTCTCCAGGTGCTGTCCCGCTCTGCGTTCCGGAGATCAAAATCTGGGTGGCGAATCCGCAACCGAAGAGGCTCCCGAGGCCGGTGGCGTTACAGTAAAGGGGCTGAAAAAATGTACCGCCAGCGCTATACCCGGGATATCCCGGATAATCGGTGGTATAGCCGTTATTACCGTCAACAATCGGATACAGGAACTGGGACGGCTGGCCGTATCCGTTGGTAGTGATAGTGTTGTTAGCCGGGTTGTGTTTAACTGACGTCACGAACGGCATCAACCAGTAACCCACATCATAGAGAATCGGGTTAAAAAAGCCGATATCTCCTAATCCGGAATATCTCATCCCCACATTCACGATGCCCAAGTAACTTGCCCAGATCGGTGCAGCGACACTGGTACCACCTGCCGCCAGCCAGCCACCATTCAGCTTGGAGTAGACAGCCGGGCCGGTGTTAGAGTCGCCAACGGCGGAGACGTCGGGCACGTTGCGGTATTTTAACGATCCGCCCTGATGCGTGATAAAGAAGGGATCCATCTCACCTTGAAAAGATGGGAACTTCCAAACATCACTAATGCCGCCACCTGAGGCGAAAGGCCCTACATCTGAAGTATTCCAGACCTGCTCATCAACGTACTGTTCACCAGCGCCGGTGAATAAAGTGGTGCCTCCGACCCCGGTAACATAAGGTTGGGAAGCTGGGTCAGAGACATTGTAAGGGTAGTGAGGGCCTTGGTAACCGTCTCCATAAGCGCCACCGTCTCCGGAGCTGGCCGTTACGGTGATTCCTTCCGCTGCTAATTGGACGAGAGCGGTGTTCTCGGCTTTAATGGCGGTTTTGCCTTGATAACCTTCGTCCTGCCCGTAAGAGATGCTTAGCACCTGGGCTTTCTTATCGTCGGCGACCTGGGTCAGCGTGTCGAGCAGCGCTACCGGGAATGTGTCAATGCCATCTTCGTAGACCAATACCTCATGGACGTTTGGGTTGATCGCAATCACCATGTCGATATCGAGCACCGCTTCCAGCTCAATCTGTAAGCTATCCACGGTGCCGTTATACTTGTCGACGCTCACAAACGTTACCGGCGGATGTGGCAACTTCATCCGGTTGAGATAGGTTTCCACATCTGACTTAAAGAAACCGCCTTGCTCAAACAGTGCGACCACGGTTTTGTTGTCCAGATTGCCGAAGGTGGGAATCGAGTAGATGGTTCGCAAATCGGCTGCCGAATAATAGGTTCCAGGCCCGGTGCCGCCAACGTCCACGCCATTGCTGGCCGGCTGATCGCTCGGGTTTTCGCCCATCACCTTGCCCACCTTCACATGCGGCGTATACTTTTTGCCATCCGTCAATCCGATAACTGCCGAGGCCTTATCGGCAATGGCAGACGGGATAGTCGGAGCAACGGCTGCGGAGTAGAATTCTTCGCCCTCGGATGAACGGTAATTGTTGATCTGAGTTTTAAAGATCGACTCCAATTGAGCGGCGGTGCCGCGGACCGTTAACGCTGTCCGCGCGACAGACTCTTGGGAAACGCTGAGTCCATTAGCAGCTGCCCATTGCTTGAGAGCGGCATAGTCGGATTCACTGGCGCCATAGCGGCTGGCAAACTCTTGCGGGGTCAGGTATTGGTGATAGAGTGGATCGCCTCGGCGCGACACGTGGTCCACGAAGTCGGCGGCGCCCTGAGGATCCGAGAATGGCAATGTGAGGGCCACACTGATTAGCTGGTTCCGGTCAACCGGACTAACAAAAGTCGATTTGGCCACTAATGGTGAAAGTTCAACGGTGGCCGTTTGGCCGAAAGCGTGGTTGGGCTTGATCAATAGCGACAGAATCAAGCCGAACGCGATCGGTAGTAGCTGTCCCCAGCTAGTAGCATAACGACTAACTCGAGCCAGTTGAATCTGGCTCGCGGTGTAAGATCGATATTGCATGGTGAGTAAGGTGCAAAAAATGCGAGTAATAGTTTTGGATAACGAAGAATCGGTGAAGACTACTTAGTAGTGAAGTAGACTTGCTCTTGGGTGGCTCCGCTTGTGTTTACAGCGTAAGCGTAAAGGGTATAGTTGGTTTGCGGCGTCAGGTTGGTCATAGTCAATACCCTCTTTTTAGTAACGAAGCCGGTCACGTTGTTGGCGAGACCGCCGGGACCTATCAGTTCGAGTACATAGCCATCGGCGAGATCGGAGTCGGTCCAACGGAATTCGGCCGTGGTGGTAGTCAATTTAGGGAAAAAGAACACAAAACCGGAGGGGACTTTTCCCTTTCCCTTAAGGGCGGTGAGCACCTGGGTCCCGAAGCCGCCTCCCCAAATAGTACCTGAACCGGTACAGTTGGTGTATCCGAAACCCGCACTAAACCCGGCGGTACCCCCATACAAAGCGGGGTCTCCATTGGTTCCGTCCGGTACGGGGAAGAGATAATTCGATGGGTTGCCATAACCGATACCAAGTAAAAAGCCGATGCCGTATAACGTCGGATTGAAGAAGCCGATCGATGTTCCGAATAAGTACTGAGAACCGGCGTTCAGGATACTCATATAACCGCCCCAAATCGGAGCCGAGAGACTGGTACCGCCAATCTGAAGCCAACCGCCGTTGATCTTGGAGTATACCCCAACGCCGGTCAATGGGTCGCCTACCGCGCCGACATCCGGCACATTACGGTAAGTGGACGATCCGCCATTAGTGGTTACATAGCCAGGCACTTGCCAATCCCGGATTTTCCAAAAAGAGCTAACCCCGCCACCGGTGGCGCCGTACCCGAGCCCTAGACGATTCCACACTTCTTCGCCGAGCCATTCTTCGTTTGGCCCAGTCGTAAGGGTAGTACCGCCAACACAAGTGACTAGCGGTTGTGAGCCTGGATCCGGTGCCTCTAACTGAGCCGGGCTAGAGAAACCTCCGGTCCGGCCGTAGGCGCCATTGTCACCCGCGCTCACCAAGACGGTGATGCCCTCCGACGCTAACTGAGTCAGCGCAGTGTTTTCTGCCCTCATCTGAGTGTCTCCTTGCTGGACCTCATCCACGCCATAAGAGATGCTCAGAGTTCTTACTTTGTTATCGGTCGCTATTTGATCGAGAGAGTCGACCACGGCGACCCCGAAAGGATCGTTCCCGTCTTCGTAAACTAGTACTTCCTTCACCTGCGGGTTAATCCCGATGATCATGTCGATATCGAGGACGGCCTCGAGCTCAACCTGCGTGTCGTTAACGTGACCGTCGTACCCGTTAACACCGATAAAGCTTACTGGCACCGCCGGTAGCTTCATCGTCTTGAGGTAGGTGTTGACGTCGGATGGAGAGAAACCACCTTGTTCGAACACAGCGACGCTTTGGGGAACAAGAGAACCGTATGCAGGGATTTGATAGCACGCTCTCAGATCCGCCGGGCTGTAACTTCCTCCAGGACCGGTGCCACCGCTATCAGGCGCCTTCGTCGGGAGCGCCGCATCCTCGCCAAAAACCTTATACGGTTTGGCCAGGGTGGCATAATGGGCGCCGTTGGTCAGGCCAATGACGCCGCTGACCCGCGACGCGATTTCTTCGGGGACCGTCGGTCTAAAGGCGGCAGAATAGAATTCTTTGCCATCCGGCGACCGATAATTATTGAGCTGAGTTTTGAACAGCGTTTGGAGCTGAGCGGCCGAACCCCGCACGGTTAGGCAGGTCCGAGCCAGCGACTCGTGCACAACACTGAGGCCGTTGCTTATCGTCCAGTCCTTTAGGGCCGCATAATCGGCACTGTTCGCGCCGTATCTGGCCGCGAATTCTTCCGGAGTCAGGTACTGATGAAACAGCGGGTCGCCCGGTTGCGACACGTGCCGCACGAATTCTGCGGCGCCCTGAGGATCTGACAATGGTAATGCCAGGATCACGCTGATGGGTTGATTCTGGTCAACGGGACCAACGAGAGCCACTTTCGCCAGCATGGGCGAAAGTCCGATGGTTTTCGCCTGGCCGAAAACGTGGCCGGGCACGATCAACGGCAACAGGAGTAACCCCCAAAGGACGGCTTTGAGCTGTTGCCAACGGTTGATATTACGGCGGGTACGAGCCGGTGAAATCCAGCTCGTCCAATTACAGAGATATTGCATGGTAGTTTAATGGGAAACTGCGGAACCTCACAGAGGGCAGCCAGAAACTTGGAGGGTGTTTTCTATACGACCCAAAGAGCGAAACAACTGGGTGCGTGAGTGAAATCACCCGCGCACACATGACTTCTGATGTTAATGAATTGACCGGCAGGATTTGAGCATTTGCCCGCGGCCAAAACCCATCAGAGTGGATCCGGCAAAACCAACGATGGATGAATCGTCAGGCCGAAACGGTATAGTGCGGAAAGCGAATACATATTACTTCCTTGTCTAATCCCGCGCCGAAAAGGCCTTCCTGCTCTGACGACCTGAAACTACGCGATCGGACGCAACAGATATGAAATCGACGTCGTAACCGTCAATGAGAATTTTTGAAGATATTTTTTGTTTGGGGACTCCATTGCGTTGAAGACGCAACCCGAGGTCTTGACTCGTGAACGCTCACCTGACCGGGTCGAGCACTTGTCCCGAAGGGACGAAAGGACTCAGCCTGGGGTTTCAACACTAGGCAGTAGTTACTCGAAAAATGGCTTGCAGACCCGAGCTACTTCCTCTTCCTGTTTAGAATTCAAGAATAGAATGTCGAGATGCTCTCTGGCGAGGGGTCGCTGCTGATATTACCAGCAGTGGCACGCCTCGCTCATCGCGATTTTTCGGAGCGATAAAGCGCCTGTTCAAGGGCTTCGCGAATAAAGCGGGTATAGGGGATGCCACGTGCTGCCGAACGCCTCTTTACTGCCTCCAATAGCGCTTTCGGAATACGCATATTGATCTGAGCGGTCTTCTTCTGAAACTCGAACCGGGTCGGTTTGAATTGCGAGAAATCCAAATCGGAAAGGTCTTTCTCGAGGAAAGCCTCGGCTTGCTCGTCGCTCGTGAATTTAGGGATTTTGCGCTTCATAACTTTCAATCTCTTTCGGATGCATGTAACGGGCACTGATTGGGCGAACGAAACGCTGCCGGCCTTTTATTCGAATCGTGAAAGCCACGAAGAGCGGCCGGCCGGTTCCGGTTCGGGCAATGGCAATGAATCTATCTTCGGTACCAGAATGCTCTGTGTCGGGAGCAACGCGGAACCTGCCTTGAAAAACTGCTTCGATTTCTCCGATCGGAACTCCATGTTTTTGACATTTTGAGCGATTTGCATCATCCCAGTCGAAACCGGCGAATGCCTCCATGTATTAAGCATATCTATACGTTTGTATATACATTGTCAAGAAGCCCGATATGCAAAAAACGCGGCACTCCACCACTCCAGTGCTCCATCACTCCAGCTTCCCAATCACGATTGTTCCGGCGGACAAAGGATGGTAAGGATTAGGGTCACGTCTTAGAGGTGACCCTACTTGGACCCCTCAATCAGGGGACAGCCTCAATCAGGGGACAGGTCAATTGTTGATTGAGCCGGTTGCCGGAAAGATACGATCGATAGCCACCGACTCTTGCCGGCAATTGACCTGTCCCCATTCCGGTTCCTCCAGAAAGATATCTGTTTTAAATGTCCAAGACCCAGGGCAGATTACGTGGGGACAGTTATCTATCTTCCAGGAAACCTTGGCGAGGGTCGAGCCGCCCGACCCAACCTTAGGCTTCTGGAAGCTGGGCTCCTACGACACCGACTAATTAATCCCCAATCTGCTTCCCGAAGCTACCAATGCAGCAAACGTAACGGCACAATGATCTACCGCCGAGCCTGCAACACCTCTTTTCCGTCGCTGTTTGACTGTTGTTTAGCGATGGTGATTACGGGCGCGCTGCTTTCATCGCCAACATTGGGTCAAGCTCAATCGTCCGAGTCTACCCTTGAACAAATGACCATCACCGGACAGGTGTCCCCAGGCGGGTATAGTGCCTATGGTGCGCCGGAAGCATTTTCGCGTAGTCGCCTGGGGGCACTGACCCAAACTTACGTTCTGCCTCCTTTTACTGCCTATGCCGGACTTGAGTACGAATTAACCACCCCTCGTAAAGGTCTTCCGGACAATCTTTTTACCCAGGAGCTCGAAATTGGGTTGCCCTATCGATTCGGTGTCGCAATGGAAAACAACGTGGACGCTTTCAATCGTTCAGTGCGGGAGAGTACCACTAGCTTTGAGATTCGCTACGCTCTGGCCGATTGGAATAAGATCCCGCTGAATCCGACTGTCTTCGCCGAATACAAAATCGGTATTGGGCCTTTAAATGAGACTGCAGAAGTAGGGTCTCAGGACCCGGGAGAGCAGGGACGGACTCCCAACGCGTACGAGTTGAGGTTGCTTCTTGCCGAAGATTGGGGTGACAAGGTCGAATGGGCCCTTGACGGTTTCTGTGAACAGGAATTGAGCGGAGATCGCGGCCGCGAGTGGGGTTTTGCACAAAGCATCGCTGTGCCGCTTCTTCATGAACAAGAAAAGCTTAAAGTCGGCGTCGAAATGCAGTATAGCAACCACACAGATCACGGTGATAAGCCGGTCCGACAGTTTGAGCTAGGTCCAAGTTTAGCCTTCAAGCCCACGCGCCATACCCGCATAGACTTTGCTCCTCTATTCGGCACAACTAGTGCCGGACCCGACTTGCAGCTGTTCCTTATCTTCTCGACAGTGCTAGGGCCTAAAGAGGAAGCAGGCGAACCGGAAGCACCCGCATCGATACGGAATCGCTAAGACTAACAATCAGCTCGGCCATTAGCTAAGAGAACCCGAATCGGGCTTCATACGTCTACTGATGATGCGCAATCCAGCCTTTGCGCCGTCTGAAGACCGAACGTGCCGCGCCGCCAGAGGCCATGGACCTCTTTCATCAATGTGCCTTTTTGCGACTATTTTCTTTGCGCTCTTCCGCCTTCGCAAGGCCTACGGCGCGACAAGTTTTGCGGCTATTCTGGTTGCGTTTCGGCAACGAATCTCCGCCTTCTAAAACTGTAGCGTGATCGTATCCTGAATCGTAAATCTGGGACCGTAGGCCGACTGGAAAATTCCAATCCCTTCGGCGGGTCGAATCAGGTTTGTGCGATCGAGGAGATTGAGAATCGTAAGTCGATTGATCAGTTCGCCAATTCCCGGAATCTTGAACGACCGCTGAGCGCTGACATTGATTTGGAAGACGGCGGGAAGCTGGTCGGAGTCGGCAAAGCCGCCCCGCAAACCGCTGCTATACACCGCATCGACGCTGAACGAATACGGCTTCCAGGTGTAGGTCGCCCCCGCTGAGATCCCGACGATCGGCTGGTGATCGAGCACAATGAAATGGTGTTGGATGTACGCGAGTTCAGTTGGATCAAAATTAAATTGTCCTGTGTTTACACCGGTTTGCAGATTCTTGCCAAAGGTCAGGTTGGCATAGAGGCTCAGATTCTGAATCTTGTAATTGGCGGCGACTTCGATCCCATAGATGTGTCCGTGGCCGTAGTTGAATGGGGCAAAGATGGGGACGACGCCGAATTGACCAGTATCTAGATAGTGGCGGGTGATCTCGTAAAAGTTATCCTCAGAGATGGTCAAAGCTGGCGTGACCTGCTGGATAATACCGATATCAAATTCGTAATCGTCTTCCGTTTTAGGATCTACGGTTCCAGTGGGTCCCGCCTCTCCGCTAGTCCCGGCAAAGGCCTTGGATGCATCTGGTGCAATACCTTGAAAGCTCGGGATCTGCAGGTAACGGGCGAAACCGGCGTGGAGGGTAGTTCCCGATAGCGGTTGGTAGGAGATGTTAATCGTGGGATCGAACTGGCTGGACCGGGTAAATCCGGTTAATACGTCCCAGCGAATGCCGGCGTTCACTTTTATCTGACTGGTAATTTGCCAGAGATCGTTGAGATAGATTCCTCCTAGAAAATTGGTGGCACTAGTATTTGCGCTAATGTGAACAGGGACGTTGCTGGTCTGGTTCCCGTTTGCGTCGACCCGGAAGACCAAGGATGAGGTTTCTGCGATTACCCTGTATTCACCAAAGTAAAAGCCAGTGCCCAGGGTGTGGCTGCCGAGTTGATAAGTCAGATCGCCTTGCAATGTATTGTCGAAATCGACGTGGCTGGCGGTCGAGGCTACACCTTGGTAGACGAGTTCCCCAGCGTTATCCGGGCGAAACTGCTGAGTGATCGAATGAAGCGAGTAAGAGATCTGATAAGCGAGATCCGGAGTAGGAGCGCTTTTTAATGAAAGAATGGCCAGGTAGTCTCTGAAGTTAAGATTAGAATCGATATCCGCAGAATTAGAAATTTTTGAGTTTGCCAGGGTGAATTCCGGCGTCAGGTTGGGGACGTTGGGCAGCTGATTGTTACTGGCAGCGGCTGACAGGATCAAACTGAGTTTGGTGTTATCGTCCAAGGCATAACTGAACACACCGAAAGCTTGTCCTTGGTTGGTCCAATTGTGGATCGGATTGGGGCCGCTGGTAGCAGGACTAAACGCCGTGTTACCCTCGTCATAGAGTGCGCTGACGTAATAACTCAATTTTCCGATACTTCCGGCGTACTGAGCTGTAGGTTCCAGAGTATCTCGTTGGCCGAAAGTAAGGCTGACACTGCCTCCGGGTTGCTCAGCTCCATCTTTAGTTTCAATGTCCACGACCCCCCCGGTGGCGTAGCTGTACCGAGACGGTAAGACGCCGTCGAGCAGGCTAAGCTGCTTGATAAACATCGGGTTAATCATGGAGACGAAAGGAGGATTGGTATTGATATCGTACGGAACCATCACTCCGTTGATCTGGTACTGGAACTGCGGGCCTTCGGTGTTTCGAATGTGAATTTGTTGATTTTGATCAATCGCGACGCCGGGCATCTGGGCTAGCACATCGGTAATGTTGGTGGTTTCGCCTTGGGGTAGGTTGGTGATGTCGGGTGCGCCGATCGTGTAGGCGTTGGCTAACGTTACCGACTGGCCGGGTCCGGTTGAATTGATGCCTTGGACCACGATGGGCTGTAATTCTTGAGCCCAGGCGGAGAAACCGACAATGAAGGAGCCCAGGAAGGCGAATAGCCAAAAGCCACTAGCCGATGGTTGATGGGAAGGGAGAGTTTTGGTGACAGACGAAAGACGGATCTGGAGCACACCTTAATGAGAATGATTCTCATTTGCATGTCAAGTTTGTCATTTTTCGATTTTTGACCCTCGGCTTCCCCAGGCGGGCCCCGAGATGATGCAGATTGTTTGCAAAGACGCAAAGATCACAGGGTCCAAATCGGGGAGGGCGCGCGCCCCCGCGCGCCGCGATGACGTGCCACAACCCAAGGGAGCAATTCTGTCCCCGATTACAACACGTGTTCCGCTTCGTAAACAAACGGATCGCGAGGATCCGACGTCGCCGAAGCTGGAAGAAAATAAACGCTAAGGCGAAGGCTATGTCGGACAGGCAGCGATCCCTCCCGGACCCCTGGGCCTGGGCGCGTTGACGCCGTTGCACGGTACGAACTAACCGGGTCGAGTTTTTGAACAGTGCGACATTTCGGCCGGATGGGTTGAGTTGACCCAATCTTTATAAGTCGCTTGGAAAGAGCATCTTAAGAAATTTTTAACCACTTGGCACGTTAACTGTTTAGGCACTGATTTAGAAAGGCAACAAAGGGTATGAAACTTACAAAAATTCTAGGACAAGCTAACCGATCGTTTGCCAGTGTTCTATTGGCGTTCAGCGTATTTGGATTTCTTTTTCCGCATCCTGCTAAAAAAGCGGAACAGAATTACCGAGTGAACCTGACAACCTCTGAGCAGGCAACGTCACCGCAACCGGCTGACGACGGGTCGCGATACGAGTGGTGGTATTGAGTTGTTAAAAATCTCGGCGCCACACCCAAAGAGCAGTGCAAGGTTGCTCTTTCGAGCGATAGCGCCGGCGCTCTTCCTATTAAATATTAGCGGAGAGCAAAAAGAGGGAAAGTAAGTATGAAGTTCTTACATCAAAGGAAGGCAATCTTTCTTTGCGGATGTTTAGTGGTGGCTAGCGTAGCGAACGGATTCGCATCTCCCATCGCCACGCCCGCTTCGCAACCGGCACCTCAAGCCGTGCAGCAAAGCTCGGAACAATTGCGTGAGCTAGTGGCGCCGATTGCGCTCTATCCCGACCCGTTAGTTGGGCAGGTCCTCGCGGCCGCTACTTATCCGGGAGAAGCGATGGAAGCCAATCAATGGATGCAGCAGCATCAGGGCTTGACCGGTGATGCGTTGGCCAAAGAAGTAGACAAACAGTCATGGGATCCCAGTGTGAAAGCGTTGACCGAGTTCCCTGCGGTACTCGCTAATATGAGCCAGAACCTGGCTTGGACAGCTGAATTGGGCGATGCCTACGTTAATCAGCGACAGGAACTGACGCAGACGATCCAAAATATGCGGCACCTGGCAAGGGACGCCGGAAACTTGACACCAACGTCGCAAGAGAACGTAGCCACAGATGGAGATACGATCGATATCGAGCCTACATCGACCGATAACGTTTATGTTCCTCAATATGATCCTTGGCTGGTCTACGGGGACCTACTACCGGTTTTCCCTGGTTGGGATCCCTATCCTGGACTTTACCTTGACGGCCCTGGAATCGCGTTTGGATTAGGCTTCGGGCTTGGTTGGTTTGGGGGCTACGGCTGGGGTTGGAATAACTGGGGATGCGATTGGCATCAGGGCGCGGTTCTCTACAACCATCAGGCGTTCGTTTCCCATAGTCGAACCATTGCAGACAGAAACAGTGCCCACACTGTAGGTCACGGCTCAGTAGGTCACGCTTTTCATTCGGGTCGATTCGGCGGACATGCGGCTTCCCACGTGACTCACAGCTCGCACATGGCAATGGCAAGGAACTTCCACAACCTTGGCCGATCTCATTACGGCGCTCACACGTATTTCCATAGCGGAGGGTTTCACGGGTCTCACGGAGGAGGATTCCATGGTGGAGGGTTTCATGGAGGCGGGGGATTCCATCGTGGTGGAGGATTCCATGGCGGGGGCCACGGAGGACGCAGATAAGGGCTAACGGTTCGTTGGGGGAGGGTGGTAGCCAGGCATTAAGTGCCTGGCTACCTAGCCGTGTGGGTGTGAACAGTAAGCGGTAAGCGGTAAGCAGTAAGCAGTAAGCAGTAAGCTGTATCAGTCGCTTACTGACGATCAGTGACCGATTACTGATTCACTGCTTACCGCTTACTGCTTACTGCTTACCGCTTACTGCTTACCGCTTACCGCTTACTGTTCCGGCGCCATCATCACAAAAAGAGTCCGCCTGCCACGGCTCCAACCAGCACCAGGATCCATGGAGCCACTTTCCAAATCTGCAGTCCAAGGAAAAGTGCTAGAGCAAGCGCTAAGCTTTTGGCCGAATCAATCGCGCTGGTCCAGATGGGTTGATAAAGAGCGGCTAACAAGACACCCACAACGGTGGCGTTAGCGCCTGCTAACAATGATTGGGCTGTAGCAGATGCCCGCAGCCGATTCCACAGCGGAAGCAAGCCTGTGACCAGAAGCATCGGCGGCAATAAGATAGCGAACACGCACCAGAGTCCGGCGAGCCAACCGGTAGGGGAACCGTTCTTGGCGGCACCGAGATAAGCGGCGAAGGAAAAGACCGGACCGGGTAGTGCTTGAGCGATGCCATACCCGGCCAGGAAGATATTATTATCTTCCCAAGCCCGCGGTACGACCTCGGCTTGTAAAAGAGGGAGAACAACATGGCCGCCGCCGAACACCAACGATCCAGTTCGATAGAAACTGTCGAACAGCGCCAGCCAGCCGTCCTGTTTACCGGCGGCAAGAAGAGGCACCAGGAAAAGACAGAAAGCGAAGATCGCGAGCGAAGTGATCGATTGAATCCGGTTGGGAAGCTGGGTGAATACCTCAGTTTTATCAGTAGTTGGGTTCGTGCGGATGAGTCTCCAACCAAGCAAAGCGCCGACCGCGATGGTGAGGACTTGGACCCAAGAATTATTATTGAGGAGGATAACGACGGCGGCGACGAAGGCGAAAGTGATGCGGGTGCGGTCTGTACAAAGTTTCGTTGCCATCGACCAAACCGCTTGAGCGACGACAGCCACAGCCACAATCTTCAAGCCGTGAAGCCAGCCTGCGGTTTGGTCGCCGTTGACCCAATGAATACCGTAGGCGGCTAACAACATAATGATGACAGACGGGATAGTGAACGCTCCCCAGGAGCAAAGAGCCCCGGTAATGCCGCCGCGGGTCATGCCGATCGAATAGCAGACCTGGCTGCTAGTCGGGCCCGGTAAGAAATTGCAGAGTGCCACTAAATCGGCAAAGACTTGTTCACTGATCCATTTTCTGCGTTCGACAAATTCCTGGCGGAAGTAACCCAGGTGCGCGATGGGGCCGCCAAAAGAAGTTAGTCCAAGTCGCAAGAAGATCAGGAAGATCTCAAGGTGATTGGCGCGTGGGGCGACGGCTGCGGCTGGGGTTTTTCCATCTTGAGGTGGAGTGATGTTCATGCCGGGTGATGGTTAGGGCGCAAGCCCTGTAGCGCGCCTCGCTTGCGAGGCCGTTGTAACCAAGGTTGAGGACGGTGCATAACAATCGGTGGGTTGGGTCCTCGAGCGTAGAAAGGCACGGGTCGCAACATAGAGCGCTGAGAGAGGTTAGGTGTGCATTACGCTGTTTCCTTGTTCACCCCGGCCTCGCAAGCGAGGCGCGCTCCACGGTGGCAACCCCTTCGGCCTCGCAAGCGAGGCGCGCTCCACGGGGTGGCGACCCCTTCGGCCTCGCAAGCGAGGCGCGCTCCACGGGGTGGCGACCCCTTCGGCCTCGCAAGCGAGGCGCGCTCCACGGGGTGGCGACCCCTTCGGCCTCGCAAGCGAGGCGCGCTCCACGGTGGCGACCCCTTCGGCCTCGCAAGCGAGGCAGCGCTCCACGGTGGCGACCCCTTCGGCCCGCCCTCACGCATACTCAATCAGTTGCATGAAGCCGAAGTCCATGTGCAGCTGCTGGTGACAGTGGAACAGAGTTAATCCAGGATTGTCGGCAACGAAGTCGAATTCAACCTCATGAAACCCGCCAAGCATTATGACGTCCTTAATAATCCCGGCAGTCGGTTTGCCGCCCACGCGCACCAGCTCGAAGCTGTGGCGGTGCAGATGTAACGGATGGACGTCGTCGCTCGCATTGCGAAATTTGAACCGGTAGCGTTTACCCTCATGCACGGTGAGCTTCGGGGTCATCGTCTCCATTGAGAAAGCCTGGCCGTTGAGAGTCCATTCGTTAAACCCGTGCAGCGCCGCATTGTGCTTTACGATCAGCATTTCGATTGTTTCGTCGGGAGGTGCGGCAGTCGCTCCCGGTTTGGCGAAGATAGTGTAATCCCAGCGGTAAGGTTTTGGTTTGACCCATTGCGGCTTACCCTGGCGCCCGGCGTATTCGATGACGATGCCCATGCCGTGGCCGCGGTCGTCATCGGCGAGGTCGCCCATCACCCACACACCCGGATGGTTCATCTCGACGATTGCCGAGATGCGCTCGGCAGTGCCAATCCATAACACTGGTACATCTGCCGGGTTTGGCACAGGGTTGCCGTCCAGCGAGACGACATGGAAGCTATGGCCGGGCAGCGCCAGGCTGCGGATTTCCGTCGCGCTGGCATTAAGTATGTGAAAGAGAACGCGCTCACCCTGCTTGACCTTTAGCGGTTCGCCTTGACCCAGCAGCTTCCCGTTGATGCAGAAGAGATCATAACCGACCTCGTACCCCTTAGTTTTTACCTGCGCCTCGGTATCGGCCTTCTTTCCGATCTGCTGTAGCTCGGGTATCGGCGTTCCGGCGAGAAAATCCATCGCCATATCGCCACCCTGGCTGAAGGTCGGCTCGAATTCTTTAAGTGTGAGAAAGATTTCGCGATCGTAGGCGCCCGGATCGTGCTTCGGCTCGATGTACACAGGCCCCACCTGTCCCGTGTACGTGCCACGGTTGAGGTCGCCGCCGGCAACGACATGCGTGTGGTAGAAGCGAAACCCGGCCGGCTTCGGCGTAAAGGTGATGCGCCGCATGCCATGCGCCTGCACGTAGGGGGTGCCTTCTTCAGCTGAGCCGTCGACGCCGGGCGGGATGATCTGGCCGTGCCAGTGCACAAGCTCGGGCGTATCCGTGTCGTTAAATATGTCGACTGTAACCGGCTCCCCTTCTTTGAGGCGCAATAGCGGGCCGGGGAACTGGTTATTATAGAGGGTCGTCGAGACGATGTGGTCGGGCGCGAGCTCGATAAGACCTGTGGCGATACGCAACGTGACGTCGGCTGGTCCGGGTTCGACCGGCGGCGTTGGCGTCGCTGCTGGCATTGGCATCTGCGTGGAATTCTGGGCGATGGCGGGGTTCGATAGAATTGCACTGCCCCCAGCCAAAGCGCTCGCCAGCAAGAACCGCCGGCGCGTAAACTGATCCTCTTCGGGCGCTCGCATAACTGAATAAGAATGCGCGAAGAAGGTCGGGTAGCAAGCTGGGTTGCTGGTAACCGCTGGGAACGACTCGGCGCGTCAGTCGGAGTAGCGTACGGTTCCCATGCGGAGGCGCAACGCTTCGGGGACCGTTGTCGGTCGTTCGGGAGCCTCGCCCCACCAAAATTTCGCCGATTCGCCGATACGCACCTGCCATCCGATCGAGCTACCAAACTATAAAGCGGCTCCCCTCCGATCGTTGGGCATGCGGCGCCGGGGTTTCGAGGACGAGGACAACGACGACAACGATTATGGCCGGCTCAACTACCCCTTCCCAAATAGATTCACCATGACGACTCCGGAGATGGCAATCGCTCCGCAGAGAAGAGAAAGCCAGGTTGGCAACTCACCCAACCAGATCCAGGCGATGCCGAGCGTCAAGTTCGTGGAGCGCGCCTCGCTTCCGCCTCCGCTTCGCTACGCCGCGGCAGGTGCGAGGCCGTGGCGAGCAAAGGAACATCGTAGTGCACACCTAATTTCTCTCTCCGCTCTGAGGCGCGACCCTATCCTCTTTAGGTGCGAGGACCCAACCCACCGGTTGTTATGCGCCATCCTCAACCTTGGTTACAACGGCCTCGCAAGCGAGGCACGCTCCAGGGCTTGACGCCTATAGGTGGCCACCGGACCGATCACAGCGTTGTTACCAGGCGGTCCAGCCACCATCGACTGCCAGGATTGCACCGGTAGTAAACTTCGCTGCATCTGACGCGAGATAGAGGACAGCCGCCGCGATTTCTTCGCTGGTGCCGAATCGGCCGACGGGATGCTGTGATAGTAACCAGGTTTGCGCCTCGGCCGGGAACCGGGCTACCATCTCGGTGTCAATGGTGCCAGGTGCAACCGCGTTTACGCGAATGCCTTGCTTTCCGAACTCGACTGCGGCGGCTTTAGTCAGTCCTTCCACGGCGTGTTTGGTTGCCACATAGATGCTAGCGTTAGCTAATCCGATATGCCCGGCGATACTCGAGGTATTAACAATGGCGCCTCCTCCGGTCTTGAGCATGGCAGGAATTTCATGCTTCATCGAATTCAGAACGCCCCATACATTGATATCGAACGTCGAGCGATACTGTTCTTCCGTGACTTGATCGAGCGGTCCTAGCATTTCCACGCCAGCATTGTTAAAGGCCACATCGAGCCGGCCGTAGGTGGACAGCACAAACTCGATTACTTTCACGATGTCAGCTTCCTTGGAGGCGTCGGCCCGAACAAAGGCCGCCGTTCCGCCGATCTTGTTAATTTCCGCAACGACCTCGGCTCCTTCCTTTTCGCGCCGGCCGGTAATGATGACTTTCCCGCCGGCATTGGCGAAGGCAGTGGCGGTTACTTTGCCGATACCGGAGGTGCCTCCGGTAATCAGGACGATTTTGTTAGTAAAACTGCTTTGCATGTTGGAGTTGGTTCGATTGGGTTTGGTGTTCTAAATTTAGATTACTTGTGCTTTCAAAAGGGTGAGAAATGAACCTGACGTGGGAGGGCGCGCGTCCCCGCGCGCCGCGGATAGGATAGGTCTACAACCTGGGACACCGTATGACGCTGGATCGGGTCCATCGTGGACTTCGAGAAGAGCGGATCGCGAGGACGCGATCCCTCCCGGTAATCGGCCATGTTCATTCGAGGCACGATTACGAAACATTATTTCGATACCGAAGGTGTGGACAGGAACAACGGGATCAGTCCCTCGACCAAGGTCGGATGAGTGAGGATCCCATCCCGGAGAGCCGTATAAGGTAGTCCGCCCATCATCGCTATTTGGACCGAAGACACGACGTCACCTACGTCGACGCCAAATCCGGTGAAGCCAAGGATGCGATCGCTATCAATCTCGACCAGGGCCTTCAAAAATCCCCGAGTTTCAGACATTGTGGTTGAGCGCATTACCGCGGACATCGGAATCTTGAAGAGCCGATAAGGAATGCCTTGGGCTTTCGCTTCCTTCTCGCTGAGGCCAATGCGGGCCAGTTCTGGATCCGTAAACAGACAAAATGGAATCTGTCTTCCCGTCGTAACGCGTTTACCACCCGTGATGCTGTCAAAAACGACCCGGAAGTCGTCGACACTAACGTGGGTGAACTGCGGGCTGCCTGCTACCTCGCCGATCGCCCAAACCCCGGGCGCCGTAGTCTCCAGGTGCTCATTCACTTTGAGGTGTCCGCTACTGGTCAGTTCGACTCCGGCTAGGTCCAGGCCGATCCCAGCGGTGTTCGGAGTGCGGCCGGCTGCCACCAGCAGATGAGTGCCTTCCAACGTCTTCTCGGTTCCGCGTTGTTCGACCACCATTTTTACAGACTCGCCAGACTTGCCCGATACGCTCTTAATCTTTGCGTTCAGAACAATATCGATGCCCTCTTCTGCAATCAGGTTTTGAACCGCTTCCGTTACATCGTCGTCTTCCCTATGGATAAACCTGCTATTGCGATCGATTACCGTCACACGGCTGCCGAAGCGACGCATCGCCTGGGCCAGCTCTAAACCGATATAACCGCCACCGATAACCAGGAGATGTTCGGGGACTTCATCGAGTTCCAGTGCTTCGATATGGGTGAGGGGTTGTGCTTCAGCCAGGCCGGGGACCGGTTCTAAGGCGGCGCGTGTCCCTATATTAATGATCACCCTGGCGCCACGCAGCTGACGAGTGGTTCCGTCGTGTACCGCCACTTCCAGCGTCTTTTCGCCGATGAAGCGACCGGAGCCGACGATGAATTCAGCTCCGCTCTTTTTGTAATTGTCGAGATATGCCTCGTTCCAACTCGATACCATCCGGCGTTTCCGGTCGCGAACGGCGGACATATCGACGGTGAATTCTCTTTTCGGTATCCCGAACTCTGCGCTTCTGCGGACATAGGAGGCAACCCTCGCACTGTGGATAATGTTCTTACTCGGGAGACAGGCGATGTTGGGACAGGATCCGCCGACGTATTTGCGTTCAATCACGGCCACACGCTGCCCTTGCCCGGCAAAGGTCCAGGCGGCGATCGTACCTCCAGTGCCGCTGCCCAATATAACAAGATCATACTCTTCCGGGCTAATATCCCGGGACAACCTGGCTGAAGCTGTGTTTTGCATAGGGGGTTCCTTAAAGCTTTATCTTAATAGAAGAGACTTGATGAAGATCTCCCCGTTCAATTAGAGGAGACTCAATTTGCAGACGGCTTCGCCGAATCGGTTTTAGGGGTTACTCGCTCGACATCCTGCTTTAGCAGATAGAGAGAAGCGGCAAAGAGAACCAAGTCTTTCAGGAGAAAGGCCTCATTACCCTGTATGGCAGGGAATCCGCCTGCAGCGGCGTTCCAGGCGTCAGGCATAAAAGGCATGATAGTGAGGGTCATGATAAAGGTCACGCAGGAACCCGCAGCCCCAAGAATCCCTAACTTCTTATTCCAGAATCCCAAGAACAAGAGTGCGCCGAATAACCATTCAGAAGCTCCTAGGAACCAACTGGCCCCTTGCAAGCCGAAAACCGGATACATCCAAAAGGTAAGAGGACCGTTCTTGATGAAAGGAATCAATGTTTCCGCTTCGTAAGGGAACCACTTCTGGTATCCAAAAAAGAAGTAGATGGTCACCATCGACCCGCGAACCACGCGGTAATCAAGGTCTTTGGTGAGAAGGCCGAGCTTGGTTAGAATCTTTATGAGAAGATTCATCCCCTCGTCGAAAATTGGTAGGCCGGGTTTGGCGGTTGCCTCTTGCCCCGGAAGGACAGATTTTGAAGTGTAGACGTTTTTTATAATAATAAAAATTCTGGGGTACCGACGTTTTCTTTGGTGATACTTAACAGATAACATGCCAAAATTTTCGTACCGGCCGGATCTGATTATCGCTCAGTGACTTACCCATCAAAGATGACCGGCAGGGTTACTGTACGAATTTCCGAACATATGGGTTCTCGTTTGGCCGAGTTCGAGCTGTCGAACTATCGATTTGAGGGACTGGGGCTCTGGGTGGCCGGAGCAGGATCGGCTGCTTCCGGTGTTTCAATAACACCATAAGTATCCGGAATCGGGCTCTTGCTCAGGAACCTGCTATAGGTCCAGAGAGGAATGGTTATGTTTCCTAACTGGATCTGCGCAATCCCGTGAGCCGGATCTTCCGAGATTATCTTGGCAATGGTGCCCGGTATTAGGTAGTAGCAGCCAGCGTTCTGCACCACGTCAAGTTCAGTAGCATCAGTGTGATGACCGACAATTCGGTCGACATCTTGCCCTTTGCTACAGGCATAGGGACCATTCGCAATGACCCAGCGGTACCCTTGAGCAGCCAAGGCAGCGTAATCGGTGGCAAAAGCAGTACCGGCAAAGTTTAGGCTGATTGCTGAGATGAAGGAAAGTAGTAGTTTCATAGGCCTTTGATGCTGCAACCAAGAAGCAGAATTCGGGCTAGTTGTCTTTTGATAACAACGGTATGAGCCGGAAAGCGCGTCTATTAGTCCTGAATTTGTTAATTGTTCCTTCAAGTGGGGCGATAATGAAAATCGTTTAATCCGATCGCAATGATCGAAAGGCGCTATCGATGTGCGGATGGGCAGGCCGCCGTCGCTTCGCTTTGGCCGCCCTAGATCTCTGAACTCGCCTGGCTACAGAGTAGAGATTGGATCGAGAGGACGAATACTGGAATCGTTCGACATTTCGTTCCGGTTAGTTTCGTTGCCACAAATTCATAAGAAGCAACGGCCAAGGGAGTTATGGAAATCGCGGCGATTGGCACGAAAAGTGACTTACAAGTGGCAGTTATATGAGGACGCTGAAGATTGCAATCGCTGTGTGGGTGTTTGTCGCGCTTCAACTAATTACCGTACCCGCTTTCGGGCGCGGGTTTGGAGGGGGTGGAGGATTCCATGGCGGTGGCGGAGGGTTTCATGGAGGTGGCGGCCATTTTGGCGGCGGGCATTTTGGTGGCGGTCGCCAAGGGTGGGGCGGCCGCGGTTACGGCTGGCGTGGCGGTTACGGGCGTGGCTGGTACGGTGATCGTGGGTACGGGGCCGGCTGGTATGGTGGAAGGTATGGGCGTGGTTGGTATGGTGGCGGTCCCTACTGGTGGTGGGGTTACCCCTACCCGTATGCTTACGGACCTTACGGTTGGTAATAGCGACAAACAGAAAAACCCTGAACTGCAGCCCCGAAATTCTCCGGGGTGAAATGAACGCAGATTGACGCAGATAGTGTCGGCTTGGATTGCGTTCATTCAAAAGCGTCCGTCGTATGATTTGATTGCAATGATCGGAAATGGCTATAGTGCCTATCGGCTATGGAGCTCCGACATTTTCGTTATTTTGCGGCTGTAGCACAACACCTGAACTACAGCGAAGCTTCCCGCCGGCTGCGCGTGGCGCAGCCGGCCATCAGCCAAACGATTTTCGATTTGGAAGAGGAAATTGGGGCCAAATTGTTTTTGCGTAGCAATCGCAATGTCCGGCTGACCTCGGCGGGTGAGGTTTTGTTTGAGGAAGTCCAGGGCATTTTAAAGCGAGCGGATGAAGCCAAACGCGCGACCCAGCGGGCGGCGCGAGGAGAAGTGGGAACTCTTTGCGTGGGGTTTATCGCTCCAGCAGCGGCGCCGATTTTGCCTTCGTTGGTGCGAGCCTATCGAGGGCAGTATCCGGAAGTGGAGTTGCAGCTTCACCACATGAATCCAGATGCTCAATTCGCGGCTTTTGCCGACGGCAAACTGGATCTTGGTCTTTCACGGCCGTTGCTGCCGGAACAGAGGGCCCATTTTGAGGAAGAGATGATTTATCGTGACTATCTCGTGGCCATCCTTCCTCCGAAACATCCTTTAGCTAAAGAACGAAAGATTGAACTGCAAAAGCTGTCGACCGAATCTTTCGTCCTCTTCCACCGAGTTGGCGCCCCAGGGCTATTTGATGAAGCTGTCGGGATGTGTCGCCAAGCGGGTTTTACACCCGACGTTCGGCATGAAACCGATCTGATGACCACGGTTTTCCTTCTGGTGGAAAGCGGGCTGGGGGTTTCGCTGGTGCCGAGTCGCGCTCGCGGTTTGGAGCAACAGAAAACGTTGCGGCGGCCGTTGACGGTACAATCCAATTCCTTATGCCTGTGCGCCATCTGGCCGCGCAGATCTCAAAGTCCGACGGTCGAAGCTTTTCTAGAGATCTTGCGAGCACAAATACCGGCTATTCGGAAACAGGCGCCAGAGCTCTGAATGTGAGAAGTGAGAGGTGATTGGTGAGAGGTGGGGCGCCAGCCGTGGAACGCTGCCTCGCTTGCGAGGCCGATGCGACCAAGGGACATCGTGATGCTCGCCCCATTTCTGTCCGCGCTCTATGTCGTGCCGAACAGCTCGAATACCTCGAAAGTAACGACAAGAGAATAAACGTTTTTTAACGTCGCCGAATCGTATTTTTCACGATTGCTGCAGCGAGATCGCTCGTCTAGTGCTCTGGTAATCGTGATTGAAACAGTCGTGCCGAGTTGAGGATAAACGCCAATTCTGATCCCACATGGATCAGGGCGGCAGCGATGGGTGCCAGGAGCCCAAAGAACGCAAACGCGATACCAAGCGTGTCGACCGTGATCGTACCCCAAAAGTTAAACATGATGACGCCGTAGCAACGTTTGGCGATATCTAAGACTTCAACCAGCCGCGAAAGATCGCTCGTCATGAGGGTGATGTCCGCTGTTTCCAGGGCAACATCGGTTCCGCCACCCATCGCTATACCCACGGTGGCTTGCGCTAGAGCCGGAGCATCGTTAATACCATCGCCAACCATTGCGACTTTATGCCCTCTTCGAAGGAACTCTCGAATTTTCTCGAGCTTCTCCTCTGGCAACAGGCTCCCGACCGCCTCGTGCACCCCGAGCCGGCTACCGATTGCCGATGCAGTCTCACTGCTATCGCCGGTTAAGAGCACGGTCCGATAGCCTTTTTGCTTTAGCTCGGCGACGGCGTGTATCGCTTCGTCGCGAAGCCGATCGGCAATTGTTAGCAGCCCCAAGAGCCTCGAATCACGTCCCACGAAGACGGATGTTTCACCGGGCTTAACTCCATTTTCCAAGGATGCCGGGTCGAAACGGATCCCGTTTTCCTCCAGTAACGTCGATGTCCCCACTACGATCTTGCTCCCGTTATCGAAACAGAGGAGCCCCTTGCCAGGGATGTATTGGAGATCCGAGTATTCGCGTATGGAAAGTTGTTCCATGTGCGCTTTACGTACCACGGCTTCGCCGAGCGGGTGCTCAGAGTGTTGTTCGGCAATCGCAGCGCTTTCTAAAACGTCTCGAGCAGATGCGCCATCCACGGCGCGAATATCGGTCACCTCCGGAATCCCCATTGTGAGCGTGCCGGTCTTATCCAGGACGATGGTATCGATCTCCGCGAGTTTCTCCAGGTACAGCCCGCCTTTCACGATAATGCCGCGCCGAGCCGCGCTGCCAATACCCGCCAAAATCGCCAACGGTGTGCCTGCAGCAACGCCGCAAGCACCGGCAACGATGATCACAGCAATCGTGGAAGTAAGGCTGCGGGTGACGATGAAAGTAAGAACAGCGGCGCCTAGCGCAAAGTAAACTAGCCCGGCGGCAAGCCGATCCGCGATTCGTTGCACCGGAGCCTTTGATTTTTCAGCCTGTTCGACAACCTGAATGATTTTCCCAAAAGTGGTATCTCGCCCGACTCGCTCAACGCTAACTTCTAAGACTCCGTTCTTGTTGATGGTGCCGGCAAACACGTTGCTCAGCTCGGTTTTCTCTACCGGTAATGACTCACCCGTAATCGAAGATTGATCGACATAGCTGCTGCCTTTCCTGACGACGCCGTCGACCGGAATTCGTTCTCCGGGCCGAATCACGATTATTTCGCCGACCGCAAGCTCTTCTGCGCTCAATTCAATTTCCTGACCGTTTCGTCGAACGATCACAATTCGGGGAAGTGCATTCACCAATTGCTCGATCGCCTTGCGCCCGCCGCTCACCGTGTAGCATTCAAGGAGTTCAGCAAAGAGTACGAAGAAAGCGATGACGATGGCGGTGAAAAACTGTCCAATGGCCAGCGCAGACAGAAGTGCGATCGTCATGGAAAGTTCCATCGTCATCCGGCGCTTGAGCAGATTCTCCCAAGCCTCTTTATAGATAGGAAATCCGCCGATGAACGTACCGGCGAAGGCCAGCCAATCTCGATTCATGAAGGGACGCCACCAACCAGCGAGGCTGGCGACGACGATAAGAGCCATCACGCCCAGGCGAACGTATTCGGCAGGTCCAGCGGCGTGGTCATGATCATGATCGTGGCCCTCATGGTCATGACCTTGGTGATCGTGATCGTGATCAACATGCGTATGCTGGTTCCTAACAGGAACGTCTTCGGCTGTGTCGGTTTTCATGGGCTCCCCCCCTTTTATTTGAGATACCGTTTTATGACTTCGATTAGCTCTTCACCGGCAGCGGCTTGTGACTCAGTAGACTTTTCGTTTAACAGGTGCTGCCGGACATGACCCTCTAGGATTTCAGCCATTAGAGCATTCAAAGCGCCGCGACATGCGGCTAAGGTAAGCAGCACTTCCCCACAGTCGTGGTTCTCCTCCACAGCTCGTTCAATTCCGTTGAGCTGGCCGCGGATGCGGCTGAGTCTGGCCAAGAGCTTCTTCTTCTGTTGGATAACATGAGCCATGATTGTCAAGATACCATATCAGGGTATGGTATTATAGCGAAACCACAACCTCGACTTTCTGCTACTCAAGCACCCGCAAGGAACGCCAAGAGATTAACGTTTTTTAATATTGTCGAATCGTAATTTTCACGATTGCTGGTGCAGATTCAGACAACGTTATGATCTGGCGAATCTTAGTATCGGTCGCGATTGGCGAGGCGTTGTTGTGTGTGCTCCCATTACTGCTGACAGGAGCCGTCACGTTATTACGCGTCTGGCTCTTTACTAACTGATAGGGCGTAGAGCCTAGGTCACGCCTTAAAGGGCTTGTTGCCCAATTAGCTTTCACACAGAAGGCCAGAAGGAGAGAAGGAAAAGGAATCTTACAGAAGGTCCAGTAGAAGCTTCTTCTCTAGGAGTGTGATCGCGCAACGGCCGCGACCGTCGAAAGGCGTTTTTGAGATAGTAACGAATGAAGAACTACAAGCGCCACAAACGTCGCTGCATTGATTACAAAAACGTGGGAGACAATGCCAATCGTGAAATCTTGTAGCCCGCCCAGAGAGAAAAGCGCTAGTGCGTAGATTGCCGCTTCGAAGACCAAAAATGCGGTGGCAAAAGCGATCCCGAAGCGAAAGCCCTTATAAATCGCTGTTTTCATGTGATACATCCGGGCTGCGGAAGCGGTGGCGATTAGGGTAGCTGCGCCCAAGGCTATACCCCAAGCGACCGAATTGAACGTCCAAGGATAGCCAAGCATTCCGTAACCAACGCATTGATTTATCAGCCAAGTCACTCCACTGACGAGCAGCGCATCGCGCCGGGCCAAGGTGACTGCGGCGGCAGCTCCAATTGCTTCGAAGGGAGCGGCACATGCGAACCCCACGCTAAATACGAGGCTGGAACCGATCAATATCGCCAGCCACAAAAGCAAGGGCCACGCACTGCCGATTGATCTGGTTCGAGAATTCGCCTCTAGAGATGAGTGCTTGGTTTCTACCGTATTCATAAGGCCGCTTTTTTTGAGATGAAGGATGGTTAGGTGTGGTTCTGTGAAGTTTATCCATGCTGGAATTTCAGTCCGCTCCGGTCCAAAGGATCGGGTTCCGATAAGCCAAGCCACCGACCACGAAGATGATCCCAGAGGGCTAACCGTGACCAATCAGGTTGTTTCTCGATCTGCATATCGGATGTCAGGAACGGGTTCGGAAGAAAGACGGTCAGTTGCTGTTCGTCTTTGCCGTTATAAAGACGGAGCCCCCAGTAATTGGGCGTCCCAGTCTCGCTTAACTGGCGATAGAGTTCTGCCCGAGAAGTTCGGCGATGCGCCTTGAGCTCGGGATCGGTGGGATGCGCTTTCGAGCCGTTATTCTCCCCGATGCAGATGTGGAAATGCCAGTGACCAAAATCCACCGTCAGATATCCGTCGAGCAGAGTGACGCTCTCCGGCTTTCTATCTGCCTTGATTTCCCAGGCTGCACCTTGAATCAGAATTCCAAAGACGATTTCCTGCCAATGATTTTCAAACAGATCTTTTAATAACTCGAACAAGAGTGACTCGGACGGATTAAGATCGAATATTTCCAGCGTACCGTTGCCCAATTCGAACACGGTCCTCGATTTTCCGGTCTGCGTTTTGTCGAGTGTCGGTTGCATGGCTCTGCCGGGTTAGAATCGGACCTCAGCTCCTCCGAACACAGCTGTTCCGAGGGCCGGATATCCAATAGTGGTGTAATAATGCTGGTTAGACAAATTCTCTACCCTGAAAGTGAACGCGACATGATCGTTTACTTCCCATCGCGCGTAGGTGCGTAACACCCAATAATCATTGAGCCGGACGAATTTCGCCGGAACGAAAGAAAAATCCTCTGCTACCTGTTGGCCGGAGTATAAGGCGCCGAACCCAACCGTGAGAACACTAAAGAACTTGTAATTGGTATCTAGGCTGAAGAAGTAGCGCGGAATATCCGGATCCCTCTGCGTGACTCCAGCGGACGTGAAATAGGACTCCGTCCAAGTGAACGCTGCCCGAGTCTGCCAATTCTTGATCGGATTGATCCGAATTTCCGTTTCAATCCCGTACGTCTCGCCAGAATTTTGATTCTCATAGCTGCCGGTGACTGGACTGGTTGGGACAAAGGCAATTATGTCGTGAATATAGTTCTGGAAGAAACTAGCGCTCAAGGTCACCCCGGTGTCCCACAGATATTGGTCTATACCAACATCATATCCCTGGGACGTCTCCGGCCTTAGATCACGATTTCCTAGGGCGAAAGCCGAGGTTGAAAATGTGTCAAAAAGATCAGGAGCCTTGAAAGCGGTGCCATAGCTCGCCCTCAATTTGGTCTTCGTGGCGTCAATGAGGTAGGCGCCGGAGAAACGATAGGTAAAGGCGTCGCCGGCCAACTGATAGTGATCCCATCGCCCGCCGGCAGTCAGGGTCAAATTTGGGATGATCTCCCATAGGTCTTGCAGGTAGAGAGCAAAATTATTTTCTTCCTGCTGAGGAAAAGAATTGTCATGACCCGCTTCTAAATAATAGGTAGCGCCGGCCACGGCGGTATCCTTAGAGGTGATCTGAAAAGTATTCTGCCAATCGGTCTCCAGGTTGAAAGCTTTTCCGACGTAAACGGTGCCAGTAAAGAACTCGGAAGGAATGGGAGGTTCGACAAAGGTGTATCGCTCGTTATACCCGCCCACCATTAGGTGCTGCTGCCACCAGTCTGTTGTTTTCCAATTCACAAACAGCGTAACCAGATTCGTCTCGCCGGCCGCTTTCGCATTGGGATCGTCGAAAGGAATATCGACTGGACGGTCACTGCTGGGTTCGCCGTATCGGCCGAATTCGCCTCTCGCGGTTACACCGATTGTTAGAGTATCAGTTAGCGGTATATCGAGACGGAATGAATAGCCGTCTTCCCGAAGATGATTGTTAGGCCGGGCATTGGCAGTTTCATCGTGTACGTAGTCAAGAGAGTAGGCGATTTTGCCGATCACACCGGAGCTGATAAGGCCGGCTCGGATTGAATCGTAGGCGCCGTATTCCCCAAAGCCGGTGACCGTTGGCTGTCCCGAACCTTGATGCGTTGCCAGGGAAATCACTCCGCCGATGGCGTCGGATCCATACAGTGTACTGTACGGGCCCCTCACTATGGTGATGGTATCGAGATTGAAGTTTTGCGCGTACGCCAGAAAGGGCGCCGCATTGTCAAAAATACCAGTGTTCACCCTCATTCCGTCCACCAGGAACAGGGTATAAGAAGGATCAGTCCCTCTAATACTAACCGTAGTGAATCCGCCTCGAGCGCCGGTTTCCAATGCAAATACGCCTGGCGTTGTATTCAAAGCAGTCTTCAGATCGGCGATCTGTTCGGTTTGGAGCTGATCCCCAGTGAGCTGGCTGAAGGCGCTCCCGATCTGTGACTCGTCCTCGGGCGTGCGGGTCGCGGTCACGATAATTTGGTTGAAAAGATTGTCGGTATTGCTGCCTGAATCATCGCCCAATGCCCGATGATTCATCGTCAGAGTCAAGAATGAAGCGGCTACCAATCTCGAGAAATCGAATAGGAGGCGCGACTTTAGGAGAGCTGCGGTACTAGCCAGCATCCGCACCGCGTGATTTTTGCGGGCCAGGTCGTGATGACCTAGTAAGTCAGAGACTTTCTTCGTTTCAGTTGGCATTTTCGAAAGCGCGAACCCGCCAAGGCTCACGCGTGCTCGGTGGAAGTGCGCTGAACGCCCTTACCACCGAGGTTTTCGGAAACCGTGACTCCTGGTGGACAGGGTTTTTACCTGAACGCCGAACTGAAACGGTTCCCATCCTGTCTTTGGCGAGACAGTGATCCGGACTCATTCCGAATCTGATGAGCACTGACAGAGGAGGTCTTCTGACTCCGAGGTCACTCTACTAGCTTCGCCTTCCCGTCCTAAAATAGAACAGTGGCAAAATGAAGCGTTCGTCACTCGTTACAGCGGCGCAACCGCACGGGATTCACACCCGTTTCCCAATTTCTCCCAATGCCTTAGCAAGGGGCCCTCTGCAGGGTTTTCCACTATCCTCCAAGGATAGTGGCTCTGAGAAAGAACTGAAGCGAAACTGAGTAGGTCCTAATCCGCAAAGAGTCAAGCTTCCAGTGAGCGATAATGGGACGTTATTCGAGGTTGCAGGCTGTTGAAGCCCGCTGCCGACGGGGCCCGAACGCTCGGGGTTTTTCACTGTAGGGTTTGCGGCTGCGCTATATGACCGCCGCCACGTACTACGAAGGTAACTCTTTCCCAGTGGTTGTAAGCGTTAGCTTGCCGTGTTTGACTCCTTTAGCGGCGATCAGATTATCGGCAAGGCGTCGCAACAGGGAAGCCCGGCCGCGAACCACGAGAACCTCCAGGCAGTTGTGGTGATCTAGGTGGACATGCAATGTCGAGATAATGGTGCGCAAATGTTCGTGTTGTATCGCTGTGAGGATCTTTTGAACTTGTGGGCGGTGATGGTCGTAAACCAGAGTGACCGTTCCAACGGCTTCATGGTCCTCTGATTCTTGGTAATGCTCCACCAATTGGTCTCGAATCATCTCGCTGATGGCCAACGAACGGTTTTGGAATCCTCTTTTTCGAGCCATGCGATCGAGGTCTCGAAGCAGCGCCGGATGCAAAGAGACCCCAAAACGGGCGACGGGCTGTTCTTTCGGCATCTCTAAGTATGTAACCGGCGTCAGCAGCGTCAACGTAGCCGGTTGGCTCAGAATCGTGCAGTTAAGGTCACGCGCACGCTGCGCGACTCGGCTGGGTGAATTTCGATGTCGTCATACCCACCGCCATCCGGTCCAGGCGGTTCGAATTTTAGCCGGGACGCATAGTAGTAGGCGATATCCTGGGCGTGGGTGTTGAGTAAATTGTAGACATCCACCGCAATGCCGTATCTGGCATTGAATTGATATGCCAGGCGCAGGTAAAATAAGCTGGTCGCTTCGGAATGGATCTGATTCGACTGAGTCAATTCGCGAGGGCCGAAATAGCGCCATCGCAATGACGTTTCGAGCTTGGGTAGCAAAGGTAGGTTGTGCAGGATGATCCCGGAATCGATCACCATACCCACCGACTCCGGCACATATTGGCCGCCGGAGTTAGCCGCGATAAATCGGGCCTGTGATTGAGAGAAATCGATATTAAAAGTCAACCAATCGTTTGGCGTGTAGTAGTTGCTGATTTCCAGTCCGTATCTTACCGACGGTGGACCGGGTACGGTATCACCGGTGTCGCCGTCAAATGTCAGCTCCCCTTTGGAGAAGAGAAACCAATAGGCGAACGTGGTCTGCAGCCCTGGCACCAAGGTCGTGCGAATACCCATTTCGGCGCCCTTCTGCTGGACCATTAAAGGTACGGCTGGAGCCGGCCCCCCTTCTGAAGCCAGCGGAGCCGTCTTAGAGGTAGCGCCGCGGGCATCATTGGTGTGATATCCAAATCCGCCGTCAATATAGAATTCGGTATTGTACCAGGGACCAAAAACGAATTGGGCCTTTGGACTGGCGAGAAATGAAGTCGCTACGCCGCCGTTCGGTCCGCCAAGCAAGTCGGTTACGCTGGCATCAATGAGGTCTCCACGCACGCTAAGGATGGTGCGAAACCAATCGGTCCATTGATACCGATTCTGGTAATAGGCAGCGGCGTTGAACCAATTGATGGAATCGTGGATAAGGCGTTCGTATACATTCCGGTGGTAGGTGTGGTTTAGCGTACTGTCAAAGATGTCGTCCTCGCGGACTTGCAGTCCGAAGTCGTTGATCATTGGCCGGCCAAGAAAGGTCCTCAAAACTTTGTGATCCAGCGTGAATCCGCCAATGACTCGTCGGTCTGCCTGTTCAAATTGGTCGCCCAGTATCGGATTGTTGAGAAAGTAGGTAAAATCTGAGAACAGATCTAAATCGTAGTATTGAGCGTAAAGCAGCAATTTGGTGGTGGAGTTGTCGGTTAAATGGCCGTGCCATTCTGCGCTGAGCATGTAACGCTGGCTATCACCGCCATCGCTAGGATCCAGGTTGCCAAAATAAGTAATTTCATCGCGCAAAATTGCCCGCAACGGCAGCTGGTTTTCGCCAGTCCAGGCGCCTGAGTAAGCGCTGAATGTCAGACTGAACCCGTTGTTTTCGCTGCCGATGCTATATCGGAGGAAGCCGTTGAGTTTACGAAAGTTCTCCGGAGGGGTGAACGGTCCGTCATTGTGGAACCATTCAACGGCTAAAAGTATGGTACCGGGATTGACCGCTGGCAGGACGCGCGGGGTACCGTTGAAGTTCGCTAAATCGTCCTCACCGAAGGTATGGGACATTGCAACTAACAACCGTTCGTATCCGTTCTCGCCGACCGTAGCGATGGCCAGGTTGTATGGCAACCGGTCATAGAAATGCATAGTGGCTGACCCGGCTGACGAGAAATCACCCACTAAAGCATTGTAAACTCCCTTATTGTAATCAACGGTCTCAACCAATTCCGGAATCAAGACGTTCAAGTCGTCGTATCCCTCACCATGGGCGTGGCTGGGTAGATTCATAGGGACGCCGTCCAGAAAAACCGAGAAGTCAGTCCCGTGATCCAGGTTGTAGCCTCGGAGAAAAAACTGATTAGCCTTTCCGCCTCCGGCATGTTGAGTGATGATCATTCCCGGTATGGTTTCCAAGATTTCGCCTGGCCGGAGCAATGGCCGAGCGCTGATTTCGTCCTGGCCCACCACACCCTCAGAGGCCGAACCAGCGACGTCGATCAGACTGGTCTGGCGGCCAGTGACCACAACCGGCTGCAAAGGTGTGCCGGGACTGGAAGACGCGGCGGCGTTTGGGCTGGCTGTCGCGACGGGCGTGGGACTGGGGCTCGGTGTCAGGGTCGGGCTGGTCTGAGTAAACGCTCCGTTGACCGTCAGGATGGCCGAAACTGTTAAAGCCAATACTACCGGTAGGCTCCGGGTCGAGTGCAAACAGTAGGCACCATGGTTGGTCTGCACGACGATGAGTTGGTAAAACGTCGACGTCCAATAACACGATTATTTAAAGCGTGTTACACAATCAAGCTAAAGAGGCGTCTATTTGTTGAAGAATGCGACCGCAGTAGAGCTAGGAATTGAAAAGTCGATTGATCAATGGGTGTGCTCGTGATCTTCCTGTTCTGTAAAAGTCCAAGAGGCGAATGGATCCCAGAATCGCGTCTTCCATTGGTCCACATCAATAGCCATCTCCTCATCATCGAGTAAGCATCCTTTGAGGGCGGCCAACATTTCGCCCTTGGGTAGGTCCTGCCCAATAAAGACGAGTTCCTGACGTCGATCACCGTACGGTGATCGCCATTCCTTTTCGATGACGATCACCGCCACCCGCCTGCCTTCGCGGTTGTTGAGGATGTGATTCAGCAAGGTCGTCTTCCCGGAACCAAGAAATCCGGAAAGAACAGTGACGGGAAGTTTTGATGGAAGATTCATTCCAGAGTTCGATGACATAATGCAAGTAATTTGCAACAACTTATCGCAAGTTAATTGCAACTGTGCGGGGTCCGGATCAGCAGGAATCTGTCCGTCGGGGATTTTATGATGGGTCCGGTTGGTTACGCCGGATGGAACGCATTTAAAATTGCCGAGCTTCAAATGCAGCGTGAAGATGTAGCAACTCGCCGTTTATTCGTGGCTACCGCAACTAACTCCCCTGACCTTGAAATCAAAGACGCACAACTCATCTTCGGCGCCGCCTGGCGGGAGCTAGAGGGGCAGTTTGGCCGTAGTAAAATGAGGTTCCCTAGGGAGCTGATCCTTCTCGGAGGAGCACCTGGCGCAGGTAAGGGTACTAATTCCGATTTCATTCGCAATGTGCGCAGCATCGATGCACCGCCCGTCGTGATATCCCAACTCCTTGACACGCCCGAGGCGCTTGCCATCAAAGCGCGTGGTGGAATGGTTGGGGACCGAGAGGTAGTCGGTATCCTGTTTCGCAAGCTGCTTGAGCCGGAGTATGAGAACGGTGCATTGCTTGACGGTTTCCCACGCACAAAGGTGCAGGTGGAGTGCCTTAAGCTGCTCTTTGACGAGATGATTGCGCTGCGGCGGGAGTTCTCAGGCACTGCGGAAGAGATTCATTTCAAGCAGCCCCTTTTTCATATCATGGTGCTCTTCGTAGAAGAGGCGGAGAGCGTAGCGCGTCAACTAAAACGGGGCAGGCAGGTGGTTGACCACAATGAGGAGGTTACTCGCTCCGGCGTGGGCGAATTATGGGAGGCGCGCACGACGGACTCTAGCGAAGTGCTCGCTCGGAATCGCTACCGCGTATTTAAGGAGCAAACTTACGACGCGCTCGTTTCGCTAAAGCAACTCTTCCACTATCACTTCGTCAACGGCCAAGCGCCAATCCCCGAAGTTCAGGCCAACATTCTCCGCGAGCTCGAATACCAAAGCTCGTTGGAGTTAGACCCGCGCACCTTCGATAGGCTTCGCAGGTTGCCACTGGCCAGCGATATCGTCCGGCACGCCCGGCAGGACCTCGTTCGCCGCCTGGACGGATATGAGGTGGAGCAGCCAGAAACATTCGGCCGGGTGATCGAATTTATTGAGGCAAAGATGATGCCGATCGTCGTTCGTCACACGATTTCTGGCGTCGCCAATATCAACTCGGAAGAGGTCTTGTTTCAGGACCCGGTTGCCTTGGCGATGCTGATAGACGTGTTCTCCGAACGCGGTTTCCACGCAACCGTGGATGTCACTCGTGTTTGTGCGCCAGTCCACATGGATCTGCAGACCGGGAAGATTTCCTCCGAGGAGAAGAAGGTCTTCCGTTTTAACGTGCGCTTCAGAAGCGCACAGGTGCGAGGTTAAAGCCACAAAACCCGGTAGTCTCATCTAGTGTGCTGTCCGATAAATAACATGGCTTTCGCCCGGCAGCTGCCTGGCAGCTGCCGGACCAGCGGCCCATTTTGATCGCAACGAAAGCCATGTTATTTATGGGACAGCACACTAGAACTTAAAAAACCTGGACCTCTTCGGGACCCTCTTAGCCACCGGAGATTTTATGCCCGTGGAGCCTTTTAGATCGGAGAATCTCCAACTTGCGGACGGAAGCAGCCTGTATTGGGAGGTATCAGGAAATCCGAAAGGGAAACCGGCGCTTTATCTTCACGGCGGCCCTGGCTCTGGGGCGCAAGCGTGGTATCGCCAGCACTTCGATCCGGAACGATATCTAATTGTTTCTTTTGATCAGCGTGGCTGTGGATGCAGCCGGCCGCTGGTAACCGAGCCGGGTTACGATCTCCAATCCAATACAACGCAGGCGCTCCTGGCCGACATGGAACAGTTACGGGGACATCTTGGCATAGAGCGCTGGCTGCTCACTGGTGTTTCATGGGGATCGACTTTGGCGCTCGCTTATGCGCAAGCACACCCGGACCGAGTTTCAGAGCTAGTTCTCGCAGCAGTTACCAATACAACTAACGCTGAAGTGACCTGGATCACCGAAACCGTCGGATGCATTTTCCCGGAGGCCTGGTCGGAGTTTGAGCAGAGAGCGAACCGGAGAGTAGGGGAAAGGGTAATCGATGCCTACTATCGCCTGATACGGGATCCCGATCGGAAGACGCGGGAACTGGCGGCCGATGCCTGGTGTAAGTGGGAGGACATCCATGTTTCGCTCAATCCCGGAGCGAAACCAAGCGCTCGATTCGCCGACCCCGATTTTCGCATGCTTTTTGCCACCCTGGTAATCCACTACTTTGCAAATGCGGCGTTTTTGGAAAGACACCAAATACTCCAGAATATGGAACGTATCGCTCATCTGCCTGGCGTGTTAATTCACGGCCGGTTGGACATTAGTAGTCCCCTGCAAACAGCGTGGCAACTGCATCAACGCTGGAGTAACAGCCGGTTGATTGTGGTGGAGAATGAAGGCCATGGCGGCCCAGTCATGTGGAATGAATTTACCAAAGCAATTGCGAGTTTCGGCTAACGAAATTGCCGTCCAGCGTGAGGTGACAATCGCCGAAATAAGGAAGCTGCAACGTCGACTCTCGCACCTGCAAGAGTGTTGCCGTTGCAACACGTTGGAAGAGTGCGGGGAAAAGCTGCTCGACAGCTAGTGACGTTACCGGTGTCGATCACTGCGTAACGCTGATGGGGAGTTCAAGCGTCGTCGGTCCTGCCGAACCTTGATAGTTGACGTCAACGGTCCAATCACCTGCCATTTCGGGCGTCAGATGGGCGACATATTCTCCCGGCGCGTCTAGCTTTTCTACTTTTGCGGCCGAATGCATCACCATTCCAGGCATGTTCATTGATAGGTCCAATCTCAAGTGGGCTGCGTTTACGGGATGTCCGGCCCGATCTTTGAGCTCTATTCTTAGGGCGTTGTCTTTCGGGTAGATCTTACCATCAGAACTCATTATCGAAATCGCCATGTCGCCCTGAGTTAGCTTGGCCACGGGGACGACCAGATTGCCAGTCTGAGTGCTTCTGTTTCCGACGGTCCATGACCAGGCGAAATAAGTGATCACAATGATTAGGCTGGCAGCAACGAGCGCGAAACCCCGAACCAAAGTGCGGGATCTGGAAACCTTGATCGCTGGCAGTTGCACGGCAGCCTTTGAGGGAGAAGTGCCTTTTGGCAAAGCGCGCTTTTTCCAGATGACGAAGATGGCAGGATAAATCAGTAGTTCCAAAATCGCGGATGTAATTACACCGCCAATCATCGGAGTCGCGATGCGCTTCATCACATCAGCTCCTGCTTGATAGGGAGGCGACCATAGAATTGGAAGTAGCCCGAAGATAATCGCGCTGACTGTCATCATCTTCGGCCTGATTCGCTGAACGGCGCCCTCGCGAACCGCAGCGGACAGATCCTGGAATGAGTTCATCCGGCCTTCACGCCGGAACTTTTCCCACGCTTGGTCTAGGTAAAGCAGCATCACTACGCCGGTTTCAGCGTCGAGGCCGGCAAGGGCAATGAGTCCGACCCAAACAGCTACACTCATGTTGTAGTTGAGGAGGTAGAGCATCCAGAATGCACCAACCAAAGAGAAAGGAACCGCGAGAAGAACGATGAATGTCTTAATGACCGACTTAGTGTTCAGATAGATCAAAAGAAAAATGATTAGCAGGGTAAACGGTACGATGACCGCCAGGCGCTGTTCGGCTTCCTTGAGGTATTGGAATTGGCCGGCCCATTGAATGTAGTAGCCCTCCGGGAAATGGACGTTTTTCTGAATCTCAGCCGTCGCTGAGCGCACGTATCCCTCGATATCTCTACTCGTGATATCGATGTAGACATAGCCTACGAGCTGAGCATTTTCCTCACGGATCGAGGGTGGTCCCGTTCGATAGTCGATGTGCGTCAAGAGAGAAATTGGCACCTGGGCTCCGGTCGGTGTTGCCACTAAAATTCGCTTCAGACTTTCTATGTCGCTGCGAAAATCGCGAGCGTAGCGTACGCTGATCGGGTAACGCTCCCGTCCTTCGACGGTGGTGCTGATCGTGTTTCCGCCGATAGCGCTTTGGACGATCTGATTTACATCGTCAACTCGCAGTCCGTAACGAGCAGCGGCTTCCCGGTCGACCGTGAAATCAAGAAAATAGCCTCTGGTTGCTCGCTCGGCAAAGGCACTTCGGGTGTTCGGTAATCCGGAAAGAGTTTTTTCAATCTGTACTGCAACGTCTTCAATTCCTTTCAGGTCGGGCCCAAAAACCTTGATGCCGAGCACAGATCGAAACCCAGTGGTCAACATTTCGGTTCGTGTCTGGATCGGCATCCAGAAAATTTGGGCCATACCAGGTGTCTTAGTGGCCTCGTTTAGCTGGCCGATCAGCCTTTCCCAGGTCATCCCGGCTGGCCATTGTGTAGGCGGTTTCAGTTGAACCACGGTTTCAAACATCGACAGAGGCGCGGGGTCAGTGGCGGTATCTGCTTGGCCTGCCTTTCCGAATACACTTTCGACTTCTGGAAACTGGCGCAGGATCCGGTCTTGTATCTGGAGAATCTTGGTCGCTTCGGTAATTGACATGCCTGGTATGGCTGTCGGCATATAGAGCAAAGTTCCCTCGTTAAGGGGCGGCATGAATTCCGTTCCTAGGCGGCTGAATGGGATCCAAGTTAGAGCCAGGACGATTACGGCCAGGATCAATGTGAGCCATCTAAAACGCAAAACGAGACGAACGACAGGATCATAGATCGCCATCAATATCCGGTTAATCGGATTTCGGCGCTCGGGCGTAATCTTGCCTCGGATCAGCCAGGTCATCAGCACTGGGACAAGGGTTATTGCTGCTATCGCCGCGAAAAACATCGCGAAGGTCTTGGTAAAGGCGAGAGGCCGGAAAAGGCGCCCTTCCTGAGCGCTGAGCGAGAAGACAGGAATGAAACTAACAGTTATAACCAGGAGCGAGTAAAATAGTGGTCTACCAACAGACTTCGCCGCGTCGATTAGTACAGTGACGCGCTCCAGATTGTTCGGATCACGCCCTTGCTCTTCTTTAAAATGTTCGAGGGCCTTATGAGCGTTCTCGACCATGATGATAGCGGCATCAATCATCGCGCCGATGGCAATAGCGATGCCGCCCAGCGACATGATGTTCGAGGTTAAGCCCAGCCAATAAAGAGGGATGAACGAAACAATGATCGCTACGGGAAGACTAACCATCGCAACTACGGCCGATCGGAAATGCCAAAGGAATAGCAAGCAGACCAGAGCAACCACGATGCTCTCCTCGATTAGCTTTTCCCGCAATGTATCAATTGCGTGATTTATCAGGATGCTCCGGTCGTAGGTGGGAACGATTTGTACTCCCGGCGGAAAGGAAGAGCGGATCTCATTTAGCTTCCTTTTTACTCCATCAATCACTTTCACGGCATTCTCGCCGTAGCGCATGATGACAATGCCGCCGGCTACCTCACCTTTGCCGTTCAGTTCACTAACACCATAACGGAGGTCCGGGCCCAGATGAACGGAGGCGACATTTTTAATGAAAATGGGAACACCGTTTTGTGTCGTGAGAACAACGTCCTCAATGTCTTTGATGTTTTTGATGTAGCCGCGACCCCGAACGAAAAACTGAGTCGATGAAACCTCGAAGGTTTTGCCGCCCACATCTGCATTGCTGGCCCTGATCGCGCTGACGACGGTGCTTAACGGAATGTTGTAGGCGAGCAGCTTATTGGGATCGACATCGACTTGATAGTCTTTAGTAAAACCGCCAACGGAAGCCACCTCTGCTACGCCCGGCACAGATTCCAATGCATACTTCAAATGCCAATCTTGGAAGGAACGCAGTGCGGCTAAATCCTGCTTCCCGGAATCGTCTACCAGAGCATACTCATAAACCCAACCTACACCCGTGGCGTCCGGGCCTATAACTGGGTTCACACCTTCTGGCAGAGTGCTCCTTACCGAATTCAGGTATTCTATCACTCGTGAGCGCGCCCAATAAATGTCGGTGCCATCCTGAAAGATCACGTACACAAACGACTTCCCGAACATCGATTCAGCGCGAACGAATTTAACTTTGGGCGCTGAAATAAACTTGGTCGAAATGGGGTAGCTGATCTGGTCTTCAATAAGATCAGGAGAGCGCCCCTCCCAGTCTGTGTAAATAATCACTTGGACATCGCTCTCGTCAGGAATTGCATCCAGAGGGATCTGCGAAATCGCGAAGAATCCGCCGGCAACCGCAAATAGCGTGAAAATGATAACGAGAAACGGATTGCGTGCGCTACCAGCGATGATGCGCTCGATCAAGGAACTGGCCTGTTCAGGAGGGGTTGTCATTACCTGGGCGAGGATGTTTGCTCGGGCTGTTCGAAATCCTTGAGCGCTCCCTGTATTTGCGATTCGGCATCGATAAGAAAGTTGGCACTCGAGACGACTCGCTCTCCTTCATTCAAGCCACTTTTGATTTGATAGTAGCGCCTCTGTTTCGGATCTTCGGTATCGCTAAACTCGCGGACCAGCTGGACAAACCGGGGCTCTAATTTCCCGCCGCCTTTGTCTACGAAGACTAGTCCTCGCGAACCCGTTGGTAGGACCGCATCAACCGGGACAGTCAAGCCTTCGCCGCAATCGATTTTTAGCTCGATGTTGGCAAACATCCCGGGTCGTAGTTCATCCTGCGGATTATCGAGATCGATTCGGGCCCGCGTTGTGCGAGTAAGCGTATCGACTCGGGGATCGATCGCGGTGATTTTTCCAAGAAACGTTTTATCCAGGAATGCAGTTAGGGAGATAGTCGCTGTTTGGCCGGATTTTAGAAGTCCGGCTTCATTCTCGTAAAATTGGGCCCAAAGCCATAGGCGAGATAGGTCGACGACTCCAACCAGGAGATCGCCGGCTTTCACGCTTGTCCCTGGTTTCATCGGAACCTGCTCGACGACGCCGTTGAAAGGTGACCGCAAGACAAGATCACTAGACGCTCTGCGGCTTGTTTCGAGCGAATCGATTTCCTGCTGGCCTACATTCCAGAGGCGAAGCCGCTCTTCTGCGGATGCAATAAGGTGATCAGTGTCGGTCCGAGCAGAGCCGATCTTGTCCCGCGAATTCAGCAAATTAACTAACTCCTGTTCAGCACTGCGAACGTCCGGACTGTAGAGAGTTAATAGAGGCTGGCCTTTGGTTACTGGCTCGCCCGGTGAGGATACCTTGAGTTCCTGCAAATAACCATCAACGCGGGCTACATATTGGAAAATATGTGCCTGATCCGGTTGAAGAGTCCCGATTGAACGTATGGAGAACTGAATCGGGCGTTTTTGAGCCGATGTATAGGTAACTCCAATTTGCTGCTGACGTTCCACCGGAACAGAAAACTCTTGCGGTTTGTTGGCTTCATGACCATCGGAGCCAGGGGCGCCGGTTTCATTTTGTTCCTCGGCTGCGGTACCGCTGGCCGGCTTACTGCAGGCAGAAGCTCCAGCCAGAATGAGAACGGCGAGCAGGGTGTGCGGTAGCGTACTGGTCGCTTTCATTTTGTTCGATGCTCCGTGGAATGTGTCGTTGCCCACGCCGTTTCTTCGAGTCCGGCCAGTGCCTGTAGTTCGGCCAACGCGGTTTCAAGGTCTGCCCTATCCCGGACGTACATCGCCTCCAGGTCGAACAGGTTACGCTGAGCGGAGAGGAGAGTTAGGAGGTCTCCTTTATCGGTCTGATAATCGGCGAGAAAAGAGGCGACCGTTTGCCGCGCGGTCGGTAAAAGATTGTCCCGGTATAGCTCGAGGTGGTGGTGGAGGGTCTCAATCTTGTCTAACTGAGTTCGAAGTAAGCCCAGGGCTTGTGTCTGCTCACTGGTTAGCTCGTCTTGAGCGGCGCTTACTTCACTTCTGGCTTCGTCCTCCTCGGCCCGGTATTTTCTGCCGTTGAACCACGGTAAACTGAACGAAACGCCGCCTCCAACCTGGCTTAAAGTTTGGGATGCACCGTTGTAGCGCTCCGCTCCAAAACTAACGGTAGGGTCAGGGATCCAATCTCGCTTAGCTAGTTGCAGTCTGGCATTCGCCGCTGCTAACTTTGCTTGGGCAGCTCTTATTTCAGGACGGTTGGTTAAAATGACGGTCCGAAGCCGTTCGGGCGATGCCGGCAACGAATCCATCGAATCGTCCGAAACAACCCGTACCGGGATAGAGGGGTCCCGGTTCATTAGTATGTTAAGGTTCGATTGCGCCTCCTTGAGCTCTAGTTCGAGATCTTTGCGTGCTTCGATGACTTTCTGACGTACATTTTCAACGAGTAGAACGCTGGCTTGGCCTTGTTTGCCTGCTTCGAACCTTGCTCGGGTGGAGTCGACGGATTGAACGAGGGAATCCTCGTCTGCCTTATTCAGATCCAACCGTGCGTACACGCTTCTAAGCTGGTAGTACTCCGACTTGGCTCTTGCGATGATGTCGAGTGATCGACGTCTGGCTTCCTCAAAAGTTCCCAAGGCCTCAGCCGTGGCCATGCGTTCTTTACTTCGGTTCTTGCCAGATACCGGGATCATCTGCTCCACACTGAGCGTTTGGTCCGTAAAGCTGTTTGCCGGTATGCTAACGAATCTGCCGAAAACAGTGCCTCCGGTTACTTTTGGGTCGTCCCAGGCCGCGGCCTGCGGAATCCGTTCTCTAGCGGACCTCCACTTGGCTTGGGCAGCCTCGATGGTCGGATTGTTGGCAAGGACAATAGCGACGAGTTGGTGCAGCGAGAGAGCGTCCGGCGCCGGCGACGGACTCGCCGAGCTCCGGCTATCGCGGCCGAACGTTTGGCCGATCACGGTTAGCTCGGCTACTGAAAGTAAGAATACTAATGATTGCCCAACGGGCGGATTGAGTTTCATAAATTGAGAGCTGGTTGGAGCGAAGGAACGCGGCGACGAGACACCGCAGCTACGCGCGAAGATGGCTACGCTGCGGACCGAATTGGCCGCCGCTGTAACCGGAGATCAGCTCTCAAAGAAGAAGAATGCAATCCCGCGAGAGTAAATTGTCCGGCGGGGGCCTCAGATCGCCTGCGAATCGGGCGGATAGTTCGCGTTCCGGCATCGCGGAGAGCAAACAAATCGAGGAGGTCATCGTTGGCGGCAGAAGTGCCGGCTGGGTAAACGCGGATGACGTTCCTTGAGAGATAGGTAGCAGCTGTGAGACGCTCAGATGGCAAGCAGGCGTATCGGCGCAACAAGAGTGACAGTTCGCGGAGCCACGTTCGCAGGACATCTGACAGGTCGAACGCGTCTCGACTGCTCGGCTCCCAAGACTCAAACCGGTCAACAGGAGCAGAACCAACAAGATCCGCAGGCTGGAACTCGACCTTTGCATCGACGAAAACACTCAACGCTAATTTGAAACTGCCGCTTTACAATTGGAATTATCACTTGCCGGGCCCGGGCTTCAGATAAAGAGCGCCTCCGCCGATATCGAGAATGGCTTGGTACGTCGAGAGAAAATCTTCGCCAATAATCCCGCCCAGAGGATGGCTGAAGCCGGTTTGCAGGTTAGGAATATTGGCGAAGTGCACCACGTTTCCGCTGAGATCTTGAGCGCCGAGTCTGAACCCGGGCAATCGTCCGCTGGTTACCCTAGAACTTTGTCCCAGGGCGAAATACACGCTGTCGCTCTTCCAACCGAAAAGCCAGGATGATTCTTTGATCGTCGATTGCAGAACCGTTTGGGGAGACCCGGAATCGATGAGAAAACTATAACTGGTCGCGCCAACCGATCCGATCGCTTCGATCCGGCCAATCCCGGTGACGTGAATCGGCACATCAGTATAGCCCTGCCCTTCGAACCCAGCGCGGTTCTGGCGTGGCGTACTGGTGGCGCGCAAGAGGAGCAATTGAGAACGAAAATTCAATATCGCATCGTGCCGAACGAGAAAGTTAACGCCCAGGACTCCGCCTGCCTCAAAACGGTCACTAGAGCGATCGCTGGTGTTGCGGTTTCCTTCGATCATTCCGGAAAGAGATGCTTCAAAGAAATCGAAGCCACCCATCGGGTAACCATCCACGATCGTTCCGATGTCCACGAGAAGCTTGGCCTTTTGTCCTGCCACGATGGTTGATCCTTCGCTAATGGTAGCGACAGAACGCACCAGTTGTTTGGCCTGATCGACGTCAACCAGAGACCAGGGTGAACCGGTATCAACCAGCCACCAATGCGTCTTCGTTTGACCGAGTAACGACATCGGCACGTAAAGATGTTCGTGGATAATCGTCAGCGGAAAGCGAACGATCGCCGAAGACGGTAAACTGGTCGCAGTCTGGCACAGCAAAAACCCTAGCGCTGTGGCGGCGCCCGCTAAGATCAAGCGAGCGTTCATAGGAAGCCGCCTAGGATGATTCGATCGCGACTGGTCGCTCCTGCTCTTGTGTCAGCTCTGCACGCGCCGCCTGCAGCAGACCGCTGAGACTCTGCGCGGCCTTTTCCAACTCCGCATCGGACGGATGCTGCTTATCCCGTGAAAAGACGCGAGCCGCTTCGATCGACTCGATGGCGGACTGCAACACCGGCATCAGACGCTGGTTCAGGTAGCGCGACAGCCGTTGCCGCTCCTGTTCCTTCCCCACCGACCTGCCCAATTCAAAATCCACACTCGGATCGCCAAATGGCGGGACCATCAAATAGATCAGACCGTGGTCACCAAAGACGGCATGCCCTCTAATTATAAAGCCTTGATCGTACGACTCGACCCTAATCGGGATTAGATGACCGCTTTCCCAGGCTACAGACCCGGCATGAATCTTAACAATCCCGGAAAAAGGCAGGGTCGGTAGCAACGGCTCCTTAATGCCGGCTACCCGCAAAAACGAGTTGTTCGCGAAAATGAAACGGTCTGATTCGAAATCCGCTACCGCCCGAGGCAGCCCTAAGGTATCCATTACCTGGCAGGCGGAGATGAGCGATTCGTGCATTCGAGGGGAATCTCTCGAGAGTCTCATCGCCATAGCTTTTTGCAAACCCTTTTGCCATAGGAGTTAGCCTCGCGCAGAGGCCCAACAAGCGGTCGGAACCGTGGAGCGCTGCCTCGCTTGCGAGGCCGAAGGGGTCGCCGCCGTGGAGCGCTGCCTTGCTTGCAAGGCCGAAGGGGTCGCCGCCGTGGAGCGCTGCCTTGCTTGCAAGGCCGAAGGGGTCGCCGCCGTGGAGCGCTGCCTTGCTTGCAAGGCCGAAGGGGTCGCCGCCGTGGAGCGCTGCCTTGCTTGCAAGGCCGAAGGGGTCGCCGCCGTGGAGCGCTGCCTTGCTTGCAAGGCCGAAGGGGTCGCCGCCGTGGAGCGCTGCCTTGCTTGCAAGGCGAAGGGGTCGCCGCCGTGGAGCGCTGCCTTGCTTGCAAGGCGAAGGGGTCGCCGCCGTGGAGCGCTGCCTTGCTTGCAAGGCCGTGGTGAGCAGGGCGATATGGTTTACGCCTGCGATTTCTTTATCTGTACCCTAACGCGCTAATGCGGGACTCGGATCGCTGCTCGATTTTACAAGCACGATATCTCTCCCTATGGCCCCGCGCATCGATCGGTCGACGCACAGCGCAGCACGGGAAAGGGCATTACATGACGCATATCGCCCTGTTCACCACGGCCTCGCAAGCGAGGCAGCGCTCCACGGGGTGGCGACCCCTACGGCCTCGCAAGCGAGGCAGCGCTCCACTCCGGTGGATTACTCGTTCGCTGCTCCGGCTCCAGTCATTGCCCCACGTAATTGTGCGATTTGATTTTCGTAATTTGCCAGCTCCTGGCGGTATTCGGCCTGCCCTTGTTTGTAGGCTGCTATTGAAATCCGATGAGATTGATAAAGATCCTCGACGCGAGCTCTTAGGCGTTCCGCTTTCTCGCGTGACAATTCTGCTTTCTCACGGACGAGTTCTACCGGCGACTTGGTTTCAGAGCCGGAATCGTTCGCAGAGGCGAAATCGTTCTCAGCTAGAGCTGATGGTTGCGGGTTGGGCGCTGCCGGCGGCTCTGCCACTCTAACTTTAGGGCTTGCCGCTAAATGTGGCTGTGGGGTTGCGGGAACAGGATGATCTGTTCCGACAATCGTGGGGGGCGTGGTTGAGCTTGCCGAGACGAGCGCCTGAACCGCCGGTGAGACCGGATTTTCCGATTGCAACAGCCGGAGCATTGAAAGCGAAAGCGCGCCCGCTATCACGGAGGTGAATACTGCGCCCGAAAGGACGAGGCTGAGTAATCTTTTCATTTTTCTACTTCCATGTGATTTCGCACGAAGACGTGCTGTGGGTCGTTTTGATGGCGAACCAAAAGTTCGGACCTTCTCTTTGTCTCCCTAAGAAGCCGACGCGATTCGATGCCAGTTTGTTCGAAAAAAGTTTAGGACTGTGAGCTGTGTCGGCCTGCAGATCTGGCCGTCTAGTAAGTGGACTGAGTGGACCAAGTGGACGCAGTGGACCAAGTGGACCGCCAAACGCCGAACGCCGAACGCCAAACGCCGAACGCCAAACGCCGAACGCCAAACGTGCGCTACTCGATCACGGCTAACTTCGGCCGGTAATCGTTGCAAAACCGGACGAAAGTGTCACCGGGCTCACCCAAGGCGCCACTGGGTAAGACCCAATAAAATCCCCGCCGCACCAGCAGATTGTTTATTCGGACAATGCGGAGCTTACCTGCTGCTATGTCGTCTTTCACGCTCCAGCGGGACAAAAATGTGAGGCCCAGACATTGGATGGTCATCGTCCTAATCGCCTGGATATCGGAGATGACATATTGATAAGCCAACCGCTTGGTTTGGACGCCAAGTTTGCGTAATGCCTTCTCGACCACTGCTCTGGTGCCGGACCCCGCTTCCCGCCAAATCAGTGGCAGCCGGTACAAATCTTCGGCCGACGCAACCGAGGTTACCAGACGCTGGTAGGCAGAAAAAGTTGGACTGGTGCCCGCTACCAAGATCAGCTCGTCGTCCACAAATCGTTCCAGTCTGAGTCCAGCCGCTCGAGGATTCCCCTCTACTAAGCCGAAAGGGTAGATTCCTTCCCGTACCGATTCGAGGACCACCTCGGTGTTGTCCACTTTCACCTCCACCGTAACGCCCGGATGCAGCCGGCAGAATTGAACGACAAAGCCGGGTATAACCTGGGACGCAATTGTCAAGCTGGCACCAAATCGCAGTTCACCGGCCAGTTTCTGCTCTCGATGAAATGAAGACTCGATGCGCGACAACGTACTCTGGATTTCGGTTGCCAGGGCTTGTAATTGGTGACCCTCCCTCGTCAGATGAACTCCCCGGGTTGACCGGGTGAGCAGGGGTTTCTCCACGATTTCCTCCAGTCGCCGCAAGTGGGCAGTAACCGCCGGCTGCGATAAATGCAACTGCTTGGCCGCGGCCGAGATTTTACCGGAATGTGCTACGGCCAGAAAGGACCGAAGCAATCGAAGGTCGATATCGTTTGGATTCATTAAAAAGTGCTCAGGGCGGGAAGCCGGTATCAGGTGGCTCCGAGGGCGGCTATCAGGAATGGTGATAGCTAATAATAGAATTCGATTATCGCTGAGCCATTCCGGGCAGTACCAACAGACATGAAACTTCCACTTCTACTTAATAACAAGAGCTATCTTCGAGTAACGGCAATCCTGCCCATGTTCGGCCTTCTGGCATTTACCGGTTGCGCTAACCTGGCCGGCACCGCTGACAACCAAAACCAACGGACCAATCGGGTGGCAACCTATATGGAACAGAGTCAGGAACAAGTTCAGTCGGCCGATTCCGACGAAGATCCAGATTACGAGTGGTTCTACTAATCGTGAATTGCGAAATAGACCTGATGCCCAATAACCAAGAGTGACTGGATACGAGCATGGAAAGTTTCCAAAGCGGTACTAACTGGAGTGAGCCGTCTGCTGTCTCCGAGAGCCGTTCGCAAACGGGACTCATCATGCGGCAGAACAAGCCAAGAGTGTTAGAGACTCCGCTCGACCGGGCTGACTCGTTTCTGACACCCACGGAGCTGTTTTACATACGCAGCCACTCTCCAGCTCCAAAACTCGACCCGGCTACTTATCGGCTGCAAATTGACGGCGCAGTCAGGAATGCGTTTTCGCTGACTTATGACGAATTGCGGGCCATGCCGTCACAGACTCAGGTCGCTCTTTTAGAGTGCGCCGGTAATAGCAGGGTGTTTCTAGTGCCTACAGCTTCTGGGGCCCAATGGGAGCTCGGTGGAGTCAGCAACGCAGAATGGACGGGAGTGCCGCTTCGACTTTTACTGGAGCGCGCCGGTTTGGAAGAAGATGCGGTTGAGATCGTGCTCGAAGGACCCGACCGCGGAGGCGCCAAAGAAGGAGCGATACCGCCGGCTCCAGTCTCATATGCTCGCAGTCTGGGTCGGGCGAAGGCGCTTGGGGAGGTGCTGATCGCCTATCAGATGAACGGCTGCGATCTTCCTCTTGATCACGGCTATCCGGTGCGCGCGATCGTTCCAGGTCACTACGCTATGGCTTCTGTCAAATGGCTGAACCGGATTTACGCGGTCAGAGAACGATTTCAAGGCTACTGGCAAACATCTGACTATGCCTACTGGGATTCAGTAGACGGAAAACCGGTTCGGCGACCATCGGGAGAAATGCAGGTGAAATCCGAAATCTTCCGTCCGAGATTTTACGAGAAGGTGGCACCCAGCGAGACTTACACCGTTTTCGGGGCTGCCTGGGCCGGTGAAAGCGAAGTGGCCGAGGTATCGGTGAGTACCGACGGAGGCAAAACCTGGGACGAGGCAGAATTCCTGGATCCGGTTTCACGCTATGCGTGGCGCCGATGGAAATTCGATTGGGTTACACCGAGCAAACCGTGCCAATGCACTTTGATGTCTCGAGCAAAAGATACCTCCGGGAACGTGCAACCGAATCGCCATGACGAGAACTATGGCGGCTATGTGATCAATCATTTGCTGCCGATCGAGGTATTCGTTGGGGACGTTTAACAGGGTCGAACCCCGACTGGACGCGAAAACATAAAACAACTCTCACAGCAAGGCCACAAAGGACGTAAAGCGGCATAGCCGCAACCAAAGCACAGAAAATCTCACGCAAAGACGCAAAGGCGCAAAGGTTAAGACCAGCGGGGCTAAGCGTTCTCGATTTCGACGCGATGGATCGGGTTGGCGAGCGCGAAGTTAATCAGAGGTTCGAGCCACTAAGAAACGGTTCCTTATGAATGATTATCTCCGCATGAGGTCCTCGTACTTTTGCGCGAGCTTTGCAACTGTCTTAACCTTTGCGACTTTGCGTCTTTGCGTGAGTTTATTCTCCGTTTCCTCCCTATCTCCGTGGCCTTGGCGGCCTTGTTGTGAAAATTATTTAGGTCCTCCAAAACCTTCATTTCCTTGTGCGGCGGGCACAGCGCTCCGGAGTTCGTCCACCAAAACCCGGATGTTTTCCGAGTAGTCTATAGGCACCGCGATCAGGTGGACGCCACCTCCGCTGAACGCCGCTTCCAACGCCGGTATCAACCCATCCGCAGAATCGACTCGCGACCCATTCGCGCCGTAAGCTTCCGCATACTTAACGAAATCGGGATTGCCGAAGGTCAATCCCCAATCGGCAAAAGAATCGACGGCTTGTTTCCACCGGATCATTCCATAGGCGTTGTCCTGCAGGATCAGAACCACCAAGTTTAAACGGAGGCGTATCGCCGTTTCTAATTCCTGTGAGTTCATCATGAACCCGCCGTCGCCGCAGACGGCCAGAACGCGCCGGTTGGGATAAAGCATGGCGGCCATCATGGCCGAAGGGAGTCCTGCGCCCATGGTTGCCAGGGCATTGTCCAACAAGAGGGTGTTTGCGATCCGAGTGCGATAGTTGCGGGCAAACCAGATCTTGTACATGCCGTTGTCCAGACAGACGACTCCGTCTTCCGGCATCACCTGGCGGACGTCATGCACGATTCGTTGAGGGGTAAGAGGAAACCGGCTCTCGGTAGCCCGGTCTGTCAGGTGGGCGAGAATCTGTTCCCGCAGAGGCAGCAGCGCGGAAGCATTTTTTAAGCGGCCATCCAGTCTGTCGGCCAGCAGGACAAGGCTAGGTCCGACATCGCCCACGACCTCGGCATTTGGGAAGAACACCTCTTCCACCGTCGCTGGGATGTAACCGATATGAATGACCTTGGGTCCCTTCGGGCCCATGATGAAGGGAGGTTTCTCAACGGTATCATGACCGATCGAGATGATGAGATCGGCCCGGTCAATCGCCTGGTGCACATAATCACGTTCGGAAAGAGCGGCGGTTCCCATGTAAAGATTTGATCCAGAGTTCACCGCGCCCTTTCCCATTTGAGTGTTAAAAAAGGGAATCCGCATGCGCCGGACGAAGTCAGAAAGCGCGTCCGCGAGTCGCGGCCGGCTGGCGGCGGCTCCCAACATGATCAACGGAAATCTGGATTCGAGGATCATCGCGGTTGCCCGATCCAACGCCGCTGGGTGCGCGATGGGGAAATCGATCGGATGCGGAGGCACTTTCGAGATCTGGCTAACTTCTTCTGCGGCGATATCTTCAGGCAGTTCGAGATGAACTGGTCCGGGACGCTCTTGACGTGCCACCCGGAATGCTTCGCGCACGATGGTCGGAATAGTCGCGGTACTGACGATCTGACGCGCCATTTTAGTCAGCGGCGTCATACTGGACACGATATCGACAATCTGAAACCTGGCTTGTTTGCTGGTGAGAATCCCTTTCTGTCCGGTGATCAGGATCATCGGCATGGCGCCTAAAAGTGCGTAACCTGCGCCGGTCGAGAAGTTGAGCGCTCCTGGCCCCAATGTGCTTAGACAGACGCCCGGCTGGCCAGTCAAGCGTCCGAAGGTCGCGGCCATAAAGGCTGCCGCCTGTTCGTGCCGGGTAACGACGAGCTCGATTTTCGAACGGCGCAATGATTCGATTACGTCCAGGTTTTCTTCGCCGGGAACTCCGAAAATGCGCTGGACTCCTTCGTTTTCCAGTGCGGCAACCAGCAGGTCAGATCCTTTCATTCTTAACCATAGCTAGTTACGTCTGTGATTGCGACTTGGCGTGAGAATTTCCGGCTCATCCGTTTTTCTTCAGGAAGGTAAAGTCGCAGCCCTCATTAGCCTGAGTAATGAAGTTGTCGTATAGCCAACTGTAACCGCGGGTCGACGACGGCGCCGGTGAACCGGGAAGCAGAGAGCGCCGGCGCTCCAGCTCGGTTTCTCCAACTAACAGATCCAACCGGCGTTCGCGTACACTGAGGCGGATCCGGTCACCGGTTTGCGCAAGGGCGAGGGGACCACCGGAAGCTGCGTCCGGGGTTACATGTAAAACGATGGTGCCAAAGGCGGTACCGCTCATACGGGCGTCAGAAATCCGGACCATGTCTTTCACCCCATTGCGGGCCAGCTTTTTCGGAATCGGCAAATAGCCGGCTTCAGGCATGGCGGCGGCGCTCTTGGGGCCCGCATTTCTTAGAACCAGGAAATCGTCCGCAGTGACATCGAGATCAGGGTCATCAATACGCGTTGCCAGATCATCTAAAGACGTGAAAACCACGCATCGCCCTTCTCGTTCAAACAAACGCGGGTCGGCCGCGGAACGCTTAATGACGGCTCCGCCGGGAGCGAGATTGCCAAAGAGCATCACCAGACCTCCGGTCGTTTGAATTGGATCTTTAATCTCGCGGATAACCGTTCGATCGACCCATTTGCCGGCTGAATCGATGCGTTCGCCAACTGTCTCGCCGGTAACGGTTTCACAATCGAGGTGAAGCAAGCTGCTCAATTCGCGCATGACAGCGGGAATACCACCCGCGGCAGCCAAATCCTCCATATAATGAAGCCCGGTTGGCTTCAGATCGACCAAGACCGGCGTAGTCTCGGAGAGCTCATTGATCTGCCTTAAATCGAACTCCAAGCCGAGCCGGCCAGCGATTGCCGCCAAGTGAATCACGGCGTTGGTTGATCCACCAATGGCGAGTAGAACTCGGAGAGCATTCTCAAGCGATTTTTGGTTGATGATCCGGCTTGGCCGGCGTTCCGAACCAATGAGGGTTACCGCCACTCGCCCCGTTTCTTCTGCGATGCGTAACCGGTTAGCATCGACAGCCGGTACAGCGGCTGAGCCGGCCGGCATCATACCAAGAGCCTCGCTCAGGGAAGCCATGGTGCTGGCCGTGCCCATTACCGCACACGTACCAGCGGTTGACGCTAGCCGTTGTTCCACAGCGTCTATCTTCTCTTCTGTGAGTTCGCCGGCCCGGTAGCGAGCCCAAAATCGCCGGCAGTCGGTACAAGCGCCAAGCCGCTCGCCCTGATGGCGGCTGGTTGACATCGGTCCGGTTACTAGCTGGATCGCGGGTAGATCGGCAGACGCTGCTCCCATCAGCTGTGCAGGCACCGTCTTATCACAACCCCCGATCAGGACGACGGCATCCATCGGCTGGGCCCGGATCATTTCCTCCACATCCATTGACATGAGGTTCCGGAACTTCAGGCTGGTTGGAACTAGGAAGACCTCACCTAAAGAGAGGGTGGGAAACTCGATGGGCAATGCGCCGGCGGAAAGTACACCTCGCTTGACGGCATCGATCAATTCGGGCACCAGCCGATGACAATTGTTGAACCCGCCGCCGGCATAGCAAATGCCAACAACTGGACGATCAAGCAGTTCGCGGCTGTACCCCATTGAGCTGGCGAACGACCGACGCAGATACAGACTGAACTGCGCATCCCCGTAGTTAGTCAATCCGCGCGCCAGTCCGTGATCGTGTCTAATACTGTCGGGCATCGTACGTTGGAGAATCTACTCCAGCCCAAGCTTTGTCTAGTTTGGTTCCAGATAGTCCCGCATCCCCGTCCGGCAGCAATTTCTCTTGCTGCTGCGAAACGGATAGGTTATAAGCAATTTCGAGTCGCACGGCTTCCTCCTGGCTGCAAATCCGAGCCAGCCTGGTTTAGCGAGCTAGTAACTTTAGGCCACGGACGGGCTACAAACCCCAGAGTAGATCTATCAAACTCGACTGTAACATCGCGGGCAGGGCCTTCTTGGGATCGGCTATCGTCGAGGCTAAAACTCCGCGGAACACATCCGCCGGGACACAATCGGTAATTCGCAAATGAACGACATTCGACACCATCTATCCGCTCTACCCTTTCTTGCGCTGTTTTCGTGTTCGGCCGTTGGCCTGGCCTGCGCGCAGACCGGCGAAGCTGCCAAGATTCCTGCCGCGATTCAGGCTATCTTCGATAAGCCCGAGTACAAAAATTCGACTTGGGGGTTACGGGTGGTCGACGCCTCGACCGGCGAGACGTTGCTCGATCTCAATCCGACCTACCAGTTTTTCATTGGCTCCGTTCGTAAGGTCTTCACCATTGGCGAGCTCATCAACCAGATCGGTCCCGACCACAGCTACGACACTCCGGTGTACCGCGAGGGGCCGGTCAATAGCGAAGGCGTCTTGCAAGGTGATCTCATCCTGGTCGCGTCGGGCGACCTCACCATGGGAGGCCGGACGCAGACAGACGGGAAGATCGCGGTTACCGATTATGACCATAACGAAGCTAATTCTCTGGGAAATGCCCAGCTCACCAGTCCTGATCCATTAGCAGGCTTTGCGGAGATCGCCCATCAAATTGCAGCCAGCGGAATTAAGGAGATCGGCGGTGATGTAGTCATTGATGATCGTCTGTTTAACCCCTTTCTCTTCCGTGGTGAGTTCAACGTTAAGCCGATCTTCGTCAACGACGACTGCGTCGACTGTATAATGACGCCCGCCCCAACGGCCGGCGATCCGGTTCCCTTCGACTATCGTCCTAAATCTGTTGCGTTGACTGTCACCAGCGATGTCAAAATGTCGGCGAAAGGCACTGACATCGATATTAAGTCAGGCGACATCGTTTCTTCGCCTTTTATACCAGATTGCACGGACGGCGGCTGCATCGGCAAGATGACCGGCCAGCTCCCGATTGGCTTTGTGCCTCCCTTGACTAATGACTATCCGCTCATCCGGGTCTTCCGGATCGTGCAACCCTCTGACTACGCGCGAACGGTTCTAATCGAACAACTCCGGGCTGCCGGTGTAAAGGTCCTGGCGCCGACGGTTGAGCCTAATCCGGTCCGACTGTTGCCTGCGAAGAATAGCTACAAGCCGGACGCGCGCGTAGCCGAGCTACAGGGACTTCCGTTTTCTGAAGACGCCAAATTTGTACTCAAAGTTAGTTACAACATCGGCGCGGATACCAGTTTGGTGCTCTTTGGGTTAACTCAGGGTGTCAACGATATGAAGGCGGCTCTAGCGGCCGAACAGACAAACTTGCAAAATGGATATGGCATTGCGCCGGGCGAGTACCACTTCGTGGATGGTAGCGGTGGGGGGCCATCGACCGCCGAATGTCCAGCGGTGACCCGCTTTCTCACCGAGATGGTAACACGTCCCGCCTTCTCAGAATATAAAGCCGGCTTCCCGATCATGGGAGTCGACGGCTCACTGGTGGGGGTTACGAACTTCGAATCTGATCCTAGTCTGGCAGGCGCCAAAGGGAACGTGTTTGCCAAGCCCGGCACCTATGTGGCCTTTCCGACAATTGAAGGACAAGCCTTCGCGGGCTACATCGCTAGCAAGAGCGGACGGTCGTTGGTTTATGAAGTTGTGGTTAACAACGTCCCATTTACAGGTGTCCAGGGCATCCTAAACATTTTCAACGACCAAGGCATTGTCTCCGCCATTCTGTGGCGCGATTACTAACCAGGAGCGCCGGCGGACAGCGAAGGAAATCCTCGAGGTTAGTTAAAATGCGATGGGCGAGTTTGGGGTCACGTACTTCACAACCTGGCGGAGAATTTCGAAGGCAGCAGCGGAAGTAAATCGGTTTCGTCTAGAATTTCTGCATTTTTACAAAAATTATCTGAATTGCAAGTCAGGCTGGTCGAATTGGTTACGTGGTAAGTCCGGGAATTATTCATTTTCCGAAAATCAGCATTATAAGCGCTGAAATCGTTGGACAAATGGGCGAGCACGAAGATAAGACAGCAAACATTTAGTATCAGTCGTAGTGCATGGTTCTCGCTTTTGAAGCTTTATTAACGGTGACGATTAACGAGCTATAAATCTGGCGTGTCTTGCTAGGCGAAAGTTAGTTGCTTTTTGCGCCTCAGTCTGACTCTGAGTGCGCCGAGAGTGTCTGCGTCGGTGACGCGGGCACTCTCTTTTTCTGTTCATGCATTTTCGGATAGTGTGTGAGCGATAGTTGGGCTGGAATCTGGTAACACGTGACAAGGTTGTTGCTGGTTGGCGGGGCTGTTGCCCCGATTATCTCAAGAGGCGCGAAGCGTTTACCCCGGAGCATTTCGGAGTTGTGACTCATGATAGCCTAGGGCGAAGCCCTAGGAACTCATTGAAAATGGGCCACGCACTGAAGGTGCGTTTCAATGATCGGCGCGGCACCGATATGCGTTTGGCCAGGCAACAGGAGTGAGGCGCGCACGCAGCTGAGCACGCAAAATTGATACGCGCCTTCAGCATCTCCAAACCGCTACGCGGGTTCTTTTCGGGGAGGGCGCGCGTTCCCGCGCGCCGCGAGGACCTGCCACCACGCAGCGGCGTATTTTCGTCCGCGATCAAAACACGTCCGCGGTTTCGATCACAACGGATCGCGAGGATGCGATCCCTCCCGGCAACACTCCCACACTCCATCACTCTGCGTGGCCGGATTCGAGGACAGCCTGTCCGCCGTAGCCCAGGCTCTATGTTGCCAACCGCTCGAGTTCGGCCTCGCAAGCGAGGCGCGCTCCACAACCAGGCGTTGGCGAAGTCGGAAGGACGACGACGAGGACAGCCTGCCCGACGTAGCTTGTTGTCTGTAAGCTGCAACCCCTGTTCGCCAGCGAAGTCGGGAGAACGAAGCGCCTTGTGAGCGTTGGTCGGTGGCCACACCCATGGTGATGATCGTGGTGGAATTGTGACGATGAAAAGGCGAGAATAGCGTTTCTCAGTGCAAATTAAATTGTGACCGAAAAACTATTCGCTGATCTCGGCCTTTCTGACGCTTTGTTGCAAGCGATAGGTCGCCTCGGCTACGAAAAGGCGGCCCCAGTTCAAGCCGAAGCGATTCCGCTGATCATGGCCGGACATGATGTGGTAGGCCAATCGCAGACTGGTTCCGGTAAGACGGCGGCGTTTTCGATTCCGACCGTTGAGTTCGTGGATCCAAAGAATCGCGCAGTACAAGCAGTCGTTCTTTGTCCAACGCGTGAACTCGCCATACAGGTCTCCGAAGAGATCTATAAATTGTCCGTCATCAAGCGCGGGATTCATTCGGTGCCGATCTACGGTGGTCAATCATACGATCGGCAGCTCCGAGCCTTGAAGCAGGGAGTGCAAATCGTCATCGGGACGCCAGGCCGGATCCTGGACCATTTGGACCGCGGAACGCTTAAATTAGGCGGGGTCCGCATGGTGGTTCTGGACGAGGCAGATGAGATGCTCGATATGGGGTTTCGAGACGACATTGAGAAGATATTGGGCTCGATTCCGGAGAACCGGCAGTTCATCTGCTTTTCGGCGACAATGTCAAAACCGATCCTCGAGTTGATCAGGAGGTACGCGCCCAACGCCAAGTCGGTTCGGATTGAGCATAAAGTTCTGACGGTGCCAACCGTGGAACAGGGTTATTACGAGATCCGGGGACACTCAAAAACCGAGATATTAACCCGGGTTATTGATCTCTATGATTTGAAGCTCGGTATTATTTTCTGCAACACGAAACGAATGGTCGATAGCTTGACCGAAGAATTGGTCGCCCGCGGCTATTCCGCGGATCGCATCCATGGCGACATGAGTCAGAGCCAGCGAGACCGGGTTATGAACAAGTTTCGGTCTTCCGGTTTGGAATTCTTGGTCGCGACCGACGTGGCCGCTCGCGGAATTGATGTCGACAATATTGAAGTGGTCTTCAACTACGATCTGCCATGGGACGAGGAAGATTATGTGCATCGGATTGGACGCACCGGCAGGATTGGCCGTTCCGGACGAGCATTTTCTTTCGTGGCCGGTAGAGAGATCTATAAGTTGCAGAGCATCGAACGCTTTGCTCGAATCAGAATTCCGCGGCATCAGGTACCCTCATTGGAACAGGTGGAACAAAAGCGAACGAACCTGTTTTTTGAGCGGATTCGAAAGAGCTTGAAGCAAGGCGAATTTCGAGAAGAGACGAGAATCGTTGATCGGCTGCTGGAGCAAGGATTTACTTCGACGGATATCGCTTGTGCTCTGGTTCGAGAGTTACGGCAAGAAGAGACCCGGCGCGCTGACAAAGCGGCGAACGCCGAAAGTACGATAAACCGCGAAAATTTGCCGGCCGAAAACGGGAAACGCTTCTCGCCATCGAACCCGAAGAGAAGGGCCGACAAGAAGCAGCGACGAGAAGGCAAACGCAGGTAGCGGCTGCGCGGAGGCGACTCAAAGAAACGCGTGTTAAAAACGGGCTGCCGCCAACTACCTTTCACACCAAAGGCCACAAAGGACACGAAGACAAACCTTTGGCCCAAGAGCTAACAGAGGATAGAGCCCGTACGATCCTCTTGCCAGCGCCGGCAAGTATTTAGTCTCTGTTGCCTCCGTTACCGTTCGGCTGACGCTATGCCCGTTTATTTGCTGTAAATCGGCCTTGACCCTGGACCTTGGTCCAGGGTGTAGACTCGAAAACTAGAACATGAAGACTGTGAACAGGTCGATGACAGTTGGAGCGTTGGCAACGCAGGCTGGTGTCAAGATCGACACCATCCGGTATTACGAGCGACATGGACTTTTGCCGAAAGCGTCTCGGACGAATTCAGGATATCGAATATTTACGAGCGCTTCGGTGGAACGGTTGAAGTTCATCAAACAGGCTCAAGCCTTAGGATTTACTCTGATTGAGGTAAAGCAGCTTCTCTCCCTGCGCGTCAGCCCTGGCATGACCTGCAATGATGTCCGGAAGCGAGCCGACGCAAAGTTGGCTGACATTCAGTACAAGATCGATTCGCTTCACGCCATGAAGCGCGCTCTTCAGCAGCTGGTATCAGCATGCGAGGCTGTCGGACCAGCCAGCGAATGCTCCTTTTTAGCGAACTTGCATCTCGAGCTGCCGATCGCGTGCGCTTTAGATCAAACGCAGTTCGCGGAACGAAAGCAGTTGGTTGAGCGTCTCGCGGGACAGGCTACTGAACGTCAAACGCTGCCGAATGGAGTTCGTCTCAAATTCGAGCCAATCTCTGGTCGAGCGACCGAGCTTGCCAGGTTCGTGGATCTGGAACGATCTTGCTGCCCTTTTCTCACCTTTCGGATTGATGCGAAGCCAGGAGAACCCATTTCGTTAGAACTGACTGGTCCGATTCCCGCCCAGCAGATTATCCGAGAACTTATCCCAGAGACGGTTTCGAAATTGGGGCGAATCCTACCTACCGCCATCTCATGTCGGCTCGACTCGAAGTAATCGAAGAGCATTGGCGATCACGATAAGGGTGGCGCCGGTATCGGCAGCAATAGCGAGCCAGAGGCTGGTGTAGCCGGCAAGAGCTAGCACGAGGAAAACCAGCTTTATGGCGAGAGCGAAAGCGATATTGAACTGGATCACGCGCACGGTGCGCCGGCCAAGATGAACGGCTTCGGCAACTTTGCTCAGATCGTCGTTCATTAACGCGATGTCGGCCGTTTCAAGAGCCGTATCGGTTCCGGCTGCACCCATTGCGATACCGACCGTCGCCGCAGCCATCGCGGGCGCGTCGTTCACACCATCGCCAATCATGGCGACCTGTTTGTACTCGGTCAGTAAGGTCCGGACTCGCTCGATCTTTTGATCGGGCAATAGATCGCCGTGCGCTTCGTCGATGCCAGCTTGTTGCGCGATAGCATTGACAGTGCGCTGGTTATCGCCGCTGAGCATAACGACCTTTCGGACTCCGGTAGCATGCAGGCTGCGAATAGCATCGGGGGCGTTGGAACGCATCGTGTCGCCGACCGCAATTATACCCAGCACTTCGCCGGCGCAATCGGCGTGCGGCTTATGGCCGACAATCACGACTGATTGCCCTTGCTCTTCAACGTCAGCTAGAATTTTCTCAATTTCCTCCGAGCAGACAGCGAGTTCGTGCATGAAGCGGTGATTACCGACGAAGTAATGATGCCCAGCGAGCTCGGCCTCGGCGCCACGGCCGGTGTGGGCCTGATAGTTTTCGCTTCGCGGAAAATCGATGCCGCGCGCCTCGGCATATTTCACTACTGCCTGCGCCAGGGGATGATCTGAATGCGTGTCGATCGCAGCTGCGACTCGCGCGATCTCAGCCTCATCGGTGGAGTTTATCGGGACGACGCGGGTGACGCGCGGACGTCCTTCGGTGATCGTACCGGTCTTATCAACGGCGAGGGCTTTGAGTTGTCCGATCGCTTCAAGAAACGCACCGCCTTTGATGAGCACACCGCGGCGAGCCATAGCCGTCAAACCCGAGACGATCGACACCGGAGTCGAGATCACCAAGGCACACGGGCAGGCGATAACCAGCAGCACTAGCGCTCGGTAAAACCACAAACCCCATGCCGCGCCGGCAATAATTGGCGGGATCAGGAAGACGAGAAGAGCCAGCGCCATCACCGAGGGCGTATAGTATTTCGCAAACAGATCCACAAACCGTTGCGAGAGCGCCTTCTGCGATTGCGCCTCCTCCACCAGGTGAATAATTTTCGCGAGAGTGGTGTCAGAATAGCCTTTAGTGACGCGCACTTCGAGCGAGCCTTCGCCGTTGATTGTACCGGCAAAAATCTGGTCGCCTTGCTTCTTCTCCGCCGGCATCGATTCGCCGGTTATCGGGGCCTGATTAACAGATGAGGCGCCACTAATTACAGTGCCATCCAACGGTATGCGGGCCCCGGATTTCACCGCGATGACGTCATCAACGGAGACTTTCTCAACCGGCACTTCGTCGAACCGGTTGCCATTCTTTAGCAGCGCGGTTTCCGGTGCAAGTTTCAGCAGCGACTGGATCGCCTGTCGCGCGCGTGCCACGCTAAACGACTCCAGTAGCTCTGATAGTGCAAACAGGAACGCCACGGCCGCCCCTTCTGACCACTCACCGATACCCGCTGCGCCGAGCACAGCGATGGTCATCAGCAGGTTCATATCCGGCGCAAAGCGTCGCGTGGCCGCAAGCGCCTTCGGCGCAATGAACCAACCGCCGGAAATGATCGCCACCAGGAAACAACCAAGGGCTGCCGGTTTCGGTGCGAAATGCGTCCCTGGGATCAGGAGGCCAAAGAGAGTGAACGCGCCCGAGACGCAGACAGCAACGAGTCTCTGCTTTTGCCTTTGCTGCGCATCGTCAGTAACTTTCTGTCCTTCGCGGGTCGCTTTGAGGCCTGTGGCGTCGATTGCTTTGATCAATACTTCCGGTGTCACACTTTCGTCGTGAGCAATGATTGCTTTGCCCGACATCACATTTACTCTCACGTCACGGACGCCAATCAGCGGCTTGAGCGCTCGGCGGATGGCTGACACTTCCTCGGCACAGTCGACTCCTGCTACTTGTAACGTGGTCTGCATACGTCCAGCTGTGCTCGAGTTAAGCTCCGTTTCAGCGAGTGATGTTTCGTGCGAACAGCACGCACGCTCGTTATGCAAGTGAGGTTCGTGGTCGTGATGTTGGTCGAGGCTAACCATTTGTGAGGTCGGTAGTATTTTTCGATCGCCGTGACATTACTCAGGTCGGCAGGCATACCTGAGGTTTCACCATTGTTATTTGCGCACTAAAGACCCTGTAGTTACTATAGGGTCAAGCGATGTATTTTGGATCGACGGAAGGCTTGCCTATGAGCATTAATTTGAAAATCGGGGAGCTCGCCAAGCGAACCGGCTCTCAGGTAGAAACAATTCGCTATTACGAACGGGAGGGACTGCTACCCGAGCCTTTGCGTTCAGAAGGAAACTACAGGCTCTATTCAGACACTCACCTCGAGCGTCTTCTATTTATCCGGCACTGCCGTTCGTTGGATATGACACTGGAGGAAATCCGCAACCTACTCAAACTCCGCGATGCTCCAGACGACAATTGCGGAGAAGTGAATGCTTTGCTCGATGAGCACATTCAGCACGTGGCCAAGCGAATCAAAGAATTGAAATTGTTACAAAAGAACTTGAGAGAGTTGCGGAATCTCTGCCTGCAAACACAGGCGACCAAAGATTGTCGGATTCTTCAGTCGCTGGGAAGTCTAGTAAAGAACCGGTTACAGTCGTCGGATGTTGAGCATCGGAACAGCCGCTTGCACAAGACGCATCGATGATCTGAATCACTCAAGGTTTTTCTGGGGTAACCGATCTGTTCTGAAGCGCTGCAGCCCGAAGAACCGCTGTCGTTTGACGGTTCTGTTAGTCATTGTCTTGTGCGGTTGTGTTATCGGTTTTGCTGATCTCTTTCGTGGCGTGCTCAAGCCGGAGCCGGTCGAGCTTATCGAAGGGCAAACTGCAAAAGATCTCTAGGCGACGATGAATCTGGCGCGAGACCTGCCAGAAATGGCGATAGGTTTCTTCTTCGGTGCCAACAAAATCAGCCGGATCAGGTGACGGCCAATGGGCGATGATCGGCTGCCCCGGCCAGAACGGACAGCGCTCCTTGGCGTTGTCGCAGACCGTGATCACGAAGTCAAAAACGTAGCCTTTGTATTCGTCCCAGGACTTAGACCGAGCTGCGGAAGCGTCCATCTCGTAACTTTCTTGTAGTACGCGAATGGCATAAGGATTAACGAATGGTCGAGGGTCGGCTCCGGCGCTAAAGGATTCAAATCTTTGTTTCCCCAGCCTGCGAATCAGGTATTCGCAAAAGATGCTGCGGGCGCTATTGCCGGTGCACAAGAATAGAATCTTGAAGGGGCGGTCTGGGTTCATTTTAATTTAACTACCGCTTAGGTTTAGCTAGTTTCCCTTTTCCCGGTGTTTTCGCAGTTCCTTCACAAATCGGGGAGGGCGATCGGCTCAACGCCTTTCGTAACCGCGACAAATCAGCAGCGCACACCGGATCCAATCGTACGCAATCCGCCAAGCAATTCAGATTGAGCTGTAGGCATCGGTCTGCCGATGGTTTCAAGCGATACACCTTCCATGTCTGGACCCGTTCAAATTCGACGATGCCGGCTTTCCGCAGGTAGGCAAGGTGCTGGGAAGTATTTACCTGCTGCAAATCCAAAACATCTTGGACGTGGCAAACACAAAGAGGCTGCTGAAGCAAAAGATTCAGGATCCTTAAGCGGGTCGGATCGGAAAAAGCTCGATAAATCTCCGGCAATGGAGTAGGCATCAGTGACTACAACATAAGTGGACACTTATATAAGTCAATGACAGTATTGATGGGGAGTCAGCATTTAAACGCCATAGTTAATTCTTCTTGCAACCTTTCTTTTTAAAAGGAGTCGTCATGGTTAGATGAAGCATAACGAACACCCCGTTTTCCTCGATCAAATGGCCGAGCGATTTCGAAGAGAGATCTTTGCCTATATCCAGACTAAGGTGGGAGACCGGGCCGCGGCGGAGGATCTGACGCAGGAGACCTTTCTCAAGGTTCAGAATTCGTTATCTAAAGGGACTGAACCCGAACATTTCCGCGGTTGGATCTATACAATCGCGCGCAATTCAGTTGTCGACTTTATGAATCAAAGGCGGCGGTTTTTGGCACTTGATGAGGCACGGGACGCTGCCCAGATCCAACCGTCGGAAGTCGGCGATGCAAATGACAGCGAATTTCGCAAACGCCTCTTTTCTTACGCTCTCCAGGTGATCGAAACCTTGCCGATGGAGGATCGTGAAGCCCTGACCCTGACAGAAATTGATGGTTTGAGCCGCGAGGAATTAGCCAGCGAGCTGGGTATTTCTCTCACGGCAACAAAATCCCGAGTTCACCGTGCTCGAGCTAAGCTTCGAAAAACAGTCGAAGAGTGCTGTCGTCTAGTGACTGACCCTTATGGCCGAGTCATTGATTGGAAGAAGCGGAGAACATCGTGTCGCGAATAGGGGAGTTTTGCCACCTAGTCCTGTAGGAAACCAGGATTGCGACTAACAGGACGTTAAGAAGAGCAATCGCCAGGAGAGCAAAAAGTACCTCCGTAGGGCCTCGAGTTTCCAGAACTACGGCGGCCGCTATCGGAGAAATAGCCTGCGCCAATAGACTCGGCGCAGCCAATCGCCCCATCAGGACGGCGTACCCATCGGCTCCCAACAAAGCGAGCGGGACGGTTCCTCGCGCAATGGACATGACGCCCATTCCCGCTCCATGAAAGACAAGTGCCAATGCGATGATCGGTAAATCAAGTGACAAGATCAAAAGGCCACTAGCGAAGATTTGGGTCACGCCGAGTGCCGCAACGGTAGTAATTTGCTGCGGCTCTCGGTCTTGCGAGTTGTTAGAACGCGGGCGAGCTCGGATCATCCCGTCATGTTTTTTGGATTACCGGCAACAAATAGCTTCAGCACGGGCTTTGCTGTGATTCTCGCGATCCCTCGCTTTGCAGGTCACCGCGGGAGCGCGCAGGTGAACGAGGATCAGCGCTTCTCGTGATTCCAGGCGCTCGACATGATAACTAGCAGCTGCCCTGTGCGCGTCGCCGTACTCAAACCGCAGCTCGGCGTTATCAGAAACGGGAATGTGCTCCACCACGCGATCATAGATAGCCAGAAATTTTTTCACCGTCATATATCCACGTTCTGGCTCGTCGCCCGGATTCCATAGCTGGATCACGGTTTCGTCCCAACTATCGGCGACTCCGCCACAGTCCATCGTGCTATAGGTGACTGCCTTGACTTCCGTAACATGATATCCAGCTCCAACCAACACTGCTTGATCAAGCTGAAAGACAACCTGCTGATCGGGTTTGGCGCCACGCAATCTGTCTAAGAAAACTCGGGTGCTAGTTGTTTTGCTCGTGCTGCAGCAATCCTGACCTTCGGCCCTCGTAGCGAGAGGTTCTCCACCTTGGTCCCTGATCTCCAGAACGGCTTGATTCGTATAGGTATTCTCCAATCAAGAAGACTCACCCCGATGGCTTTGGTCGCGGGCTTTTTGAGAACCCGCATTCCTCTCAGCGCTTCAAAAGCTGAATCGTACCGGTTCTAATAATGATCAGAATGCCCAATCCAATTAGCACGAAAGGGACAACCCGATGGGCATGAGTGCGAATCGGTACGCCAAGGGTCCTATGATTGACGAGCCAATGAGCAATGAGACACCACAGACCCGTCATGACTGCGAATACCATCCCAATTACGGCCACGTCAAAGCCTTCACATGAGGCGAAGAGAGCTGTATACACTGCGATGTTATCCCCGCCGTTGGCGATGGTAACCGCCGCCACGGATAACCTTCGGCCATGTCCTCCCGTGCCAGTAATCGGGGGTGCGATCTTCTGATTGCGCAATAGGGTGTATAGCTTTTTGACTCCAATCCCGATGGGCGCAAGACCGAGCAAGCCAATATAAGCCGGTGGAATAATTACCAGTGAAATCAGGCTCGCGATAGCGGCGATCACATATAACGCGATTATCCCCGCGTACTGACCAATAACGACATCGTGTGCTCGGAAGCTTTTATCGGCAAAGAACCCGACGAGGACGAACACGTCGTCGATATTCGTCGATGCAAACGCGATGACCGCCAGACCGATCAGGTCAACCAATGAATTCATCTGCACGGGTCCGTAGCAACACCCCGGGAGTTGTTTATTTTTTGGGGATCGCCGGCTATTCGGCGTCTTTACGCAGTCAGTGTTGCGTCGAAGCAGCCTTACGTCTACGGATCTCTACGGTACACTCTTTCTCGGACCCATGAGGTAGAAGACCAAAAATGACCGCCACAGGAAAGGAGCCTTTCGATGATGGTATCTGTCTTTGTCGGCACCAGCCTTGACGGCTTCATTGCGCGACCGAACGGCGATCTCGATTTTTTGCCGCCGCACGGCGGCGAACCCCATGGCTACGACGAATTTATAGCAAGCGTCGATGTGATTGTGATAGGTCGCAAGACCTTCGAGACGGTTTTGACGCTCGGGCCCTGGCCATATGGTGACAAGCGGGTAGTGGTCCTGAGCAGTCGCCCCGTTGACTTGTCCGCGGCCAGCGGAGGCGCTGTCGAACAGATGGCCGGGCCTCCGGCTCAGATCGTTTCGCAACTCGCTGCTAGTGGCGCCCGCCACCTCTACGTCGACGGTGGGATCACGATTCAAGGGTTCCTACGCGCGGGGCTGATTCAACGTCTTATTGTTACTCGTGTGCCTGTCCTCATCGGAGATGGAGTTCCTCTCTTCGGCAGCCTTGGGCGCGACATCCGGCTCCGTCACGTGGCGACCCGACAGTATCCGAGCGGGCTAGTTAGCAGCGAGTACCATGTCGCCGCCTAACTTTCCGAAAAATGTCACGGAATAACGACGGCACTTCTGATGCCCTTTCAGGGCATGTCTTGTTGAAACCTCACACCCAGGATTGAAACCCCGACTCCGCAAGGCCTACGTCGCGGCCAGTTATTAGGTGATGCAAGCCATAAGCTAGGGCGCGCCGTAGCGAAGCGAAGGCGGCCTGGGCTAAGTTCTGTTGCCCGTTCCGGGCAAGAAACGCAGCGCATGGCAAACAAAGCGGTTCCCAGAACCAGGTCCCTCTCGGAATTCTCTACTTGAACTCCTGACCTCCTTGAACTCCTGTACTTCTTTCACACGGCGCGTTCGTCTAGTCGGTTAGGACACGGCCCTCTCAAGGCCGGTGCACGGGTTCGAGTCCCGTAGGTTCTCCTCTAGAGCAACTCACTAATGAGAACGTGCCGATCGGATATCCTATGTTGGGCCGGACTGGAGCTTTCCCGAAATTACGCTCTCGTAGCCTATCACTTTGGGAATCATTTGGCATAGGCATGCAGTCAAAAAAGCGCCCCGACGAACCGTTCGTGAGCGTAAGGATTGTCTCAGAATGAGATGATCCGTTTCAGTTTGAGACGGCGGCTTCTTTGCTATGCAGATTCTGGCCTGTTCGAACCAGCGGCCGAGGTCACGCTCTTCCCTTGGCATGTAACTTGCCATGTAAGGTTCAGCAAATCCCTCCGAGGACCTGCCATGAGACTCCTGCGCCGCTTTTTCATTCGCCTCGCGAACCTCACCACCGGAAGGCGCGCCGACCAGCGCCACCACGCCGAGCAGGGTCTTCCGCTTGCTGAGAATTTTCTCCTCGACCTCCGCTACGCTTTTCGAATGCTGCACCGGTCTCCCGGATTTTCGCTGATTGTCATCGCCACCATGGCCCTGGGCGTTGGAGCCACCACCGCCATCTACAGCGTCATCGACGCCACGCTGCTGCATCCTTTGCCCTACCCCAACCCCAGCGAACTGGTGCGCATTGAGGACGATCTTCCGGGTGTGGGCGCGCAGGATGTTAGCGTTTCGATTCCTGAGTGGAAGGACCTGGAGAACTCGGGGATTTTTCAATACGTGGCCCTCGACTTTTTCGGCTCCGCGAATCTTACGGGCAGCGCACAGCCCACGCGTATCGCGGCGAAGATTGTGACGTCGAATTACTTTGCGATGCTGGGTGTGGGCGCGCAGTTGGGCCGCACCTTCGATCCGGGCGACAAGACGCCGGGCTTCAACCTGGAGATGGTGATCAGCGACGGGCTCTGGAAGAGGGTGTTTGGAGCGGACCCGCGCATTCTGGGGAAAACGGTGCGCGTGGATAACGATGTGTATCACGTGGTGGGCGTGATGCCGCCCGGTTTTCGCGACCAGGGAATGACCAGCGAGGAGCGGAATACGGAGGCGTGGTCGGCAGCCGGCTTTGCCGCTGTGCCGTTTCCACCTCCGCTGCGCAACTCGCGACTTGGGACGGCCTTCGCGCGTTTGAAACCGGGTCTGCCGGTGGCGTCAGCACAGGCACATATCGACGCGCTGGTGGCTTCGCTGAAGAAGCAATATCCAGCGGATTATCCTGCGCAGGCCGCATGGACCATCCGCCTGATTCCCCTAGCCGAGACTCTTGTCGGCAACGTTCGCCAGTCGCTGATTCTGCTGTTCGGCGCGGTGGGCCTGGTCCTGTTGATCGGCTGCGTCAACGTCGCCAATCTGCTGCTTGCTCGCGCCAGCGCGCGCGGACGCGAGATGGCGATGCGTCAGGCATTGGGAGCCGCAAGAATGCGCCTCATTCGTCAGCTCCTCACCGAGAGCTTGCTGCTCTTCGTGCTTGGCGGCATCACCGGTTTCGCGGTTCTCTTCTGCGCCCGGAAATTCCTGTTGCAATTTATTCCCGAAAGTCTGCCGCGCCTCAATGACATTTCCATCAGCTGGGGCGTGCTGGCGTTTGCTATCGTCGTCTCCGTCGCCGCCGGAACCATCTTCGGGCTTGCTCCGGCGTGGCTCATGAGCCGCCTCGATTTGAACACGACGCTCCGGCAGGAAGGTCGTGGCTCCAACGGTTCCCGGCAGCGCTCGCGCTTGCGCCATGCTCTGGTGATTGGTGAATTAGCCCTCTCCCTGGTGCTGATGATCGCCGCCGGCCTTCTTCTGCGCAGCTTCTGGGACTTGTTCAAGGTTCAACTCGGCTTCAATCCCAGCCGCGTCATGGCAATCGAGACCTGGCTGCCGTTTCCCAACGATCCCAAAAACGACATTTACAGCACCGCCACGCAGGAATCGGTGCTGCTGCGCGAAGTTCTCCGCCGCAACCGGACGCTTCCCGGTGTGGAAGAAACGGCCGTCGGCGATCGGGCGGCTCTTCCCCTCGGCCATGGCAAGGACGATCTCAACATGTCCCCCTTGATCCGCGAAGGCCAGGACGTGCAGAGCAGCCAGCCTCCTCTGATCGATACATCGTTCGTCTCACCTGAATACTTTCACCTGCTCGGCATGACGCTCCTGCGCGGACGCCTCTTCGTCGATCAGGACCTTGAAGACACGCCTTCGATCGCAGTCATCAATCAGGCCGCCGCGCGCACCTACTGGCCCAACCAGGATCCGGTCGGCAAGCGCGTCCGGTTGAGGGCCGAGAAGCCGGACTGGACCACCATCGTCGGCGTAATCGCCGATGCGCGCACCGAATCGCTCGCGGACGCCGCGATTCCGCAGGTCTACCTCGACATCTACCAGCGCTGGGCAAAAGATCTGGCTTTCTTTCTGCGCGGACAGGTCGATCCCAGCGCCATCTCCGCCCAGGTGCGCACACAAATCCAGGCCGTCGATCCGAACCTTCCGGTCTTCCGCGCGGAGACGTTGGACGAGGTTCTCTCGTCTTCGCTTTCTGTGCGCCGATTCTCCATGGAAATGGTGGCGCTCTTTGCCGCAACTGCCCTGCTGCTCGCGGGCCTGGGAATCTATGGAACCATCTCCTTTCTGGTCAATGAGCAATCGCGCGAGATCGCCATTCGCCTCGCGCTGGGCGCGCAAAGGCGCGATGTCCTCAAGATGGTTTTACGCCAGGGCCTCGCTCTGGCCGCCGCTGGCGCCGGTGTAGGCCTGGTTGGCGCGCTGATTGTTTCTCATCTCATGGCCAGCCTGCTTTACGGTGTCTCGCCCTACGATCTCTCCACCTTCGCCGGCGTAACCGCCGTGCTCACCGCCGTCGCGATCGCCGCCAGTTACGTCCCTGCGCTGCGCGCCATGCGCCTCGATCCAATCACGACACTCCGCGCCGAATGACCTTTGGCACTGCTCGAGACTTGCCTTCACAAGTTGTTGCCATCCCAATGGAAGTCAGAGTTATGAAAATTTCGAAAAGCGAAATTCCGAAAAAAGCACCCGAGACTTTCGCGGAATTGTGCAGGCTTTTTTTACCGCGTCCGATTCATGATGAGGCCGAAAACGCGGAGATGATCCGGGTTATGGATTGGATTGCGGTCCGTGCTCAGAACCGTGATCAATTCGATTATGCAAAAATGCTTGGGGATTTGGTGACAGAATACGAGGTTGCCCAGCGCCGAAGGGTAAAATCAAAGCTCAGCGGCTTGGAACTCTTGAGAGCCGTCATCGAATCAAGCGGCTTAACTCAAGCGGAGCTGGCGAAGGTCTTGGGCTTGGCGCAAGGCACGGTTTCGAAGATCATGACGGGCGCGCGGTCGATCACCGTGGATCACGCCAAGCGTGCGTCCCGATATTTTAAGATGGCTCCTGAAGCGTTTTTGGATCTCGAATGACCCGGATGAGGGCTCAACTTGCGGGGAGATGTCTTCGGTATTCCGAGGCCCGCTCCGGGCGAAGACTAGGGCGACAAAGCGGTCTTCCGAAAGACAGGTCTCGGAATTCTACTTGAACTCCTGAACTCCTTGAACTCCTGTACTCCTTCAACTTGGCGCGTTCGTCTAGTCGGTTAGGACACGGCGCTCTCAAGGCCGGTGCACGGGTTCGAGTCCCGTATGTTTTCCTCTAGAGCAAAATGCTGTCGACCTTATGTCGCCCTAAAAAGTGAGTTACGAAGCTGCAGGTGATAATCCTGAAAGCAGCAAGGCGGTCGGCGCGATTGGGAGCGAAATCACGAAATCGAGCGTCTGCGACCTCAGCGACCCACGGTGTGAACCTCAGTCACCATTGCGCGAAGATCTTTGAAGACTTGCTCCGGGTCGTCACCGTGGGTTCCGCCGTAGAACAAATCTGGGCAGAGGCCAACGTAACATTGGTCCTCATCACTCCAATAAACAACGAGGTGATATCTATCTGCTGGATTCATCGATAGCCCTTCTGATTTGTTTTTCGAGATAAGGCTTGGCTTCCTTGCCATCGGCGTCAGGAATAATGACTAGAATCTTCGCTTTGTCATGTTTGAACTTTCGATGATCGCCCTTTCCGCCCGGAACCTGATACCAGCCGTCAGCCGAACCGGTCGCTTCTTATGATCCTCAGAAACTCGACGAGGAAACCAAAGAAATTCTCGCGTACCAGAACTACACACTTCCACCTGCATTTTACCAAAGGGCGGCGAACCTTCCGAAGAACAGCGAGCGCCGCTTTGAAATTGCGAAAGAGGTGCTGTTCACCAAAGTCATCGAACAACGTGCCCGGGCCGCAGAGGTACAGCGTCATTTCAAGCCGGATCTGACAATCGTCCTGCAGCATGATGCTTCTCCAGCAAGTGGCCGGGGCCGCCTGGCCGGCGTTGATCGAAACATCTTTTTTGTTAGCGGCGCCTATCAGGCCAAAGAGCTGCGAGGCGATCCTCATGAACGATTGCGCCTGCTGACCAAATTGTTCGAAAACCGAGGGACTCGCCGATGCCTATTCTGGAAAGGGTAAGGACTGAGTTCTGCTCAAGACTTCAGCTTTACCGAGGATAGCTTCTCTTTCAGTCCCAACAAGCGCCTGTTTCTTTGGGGATAATTTTCGAGAGGATCCACGCCCGTAGCTTGGTTCTAGAAGCGTGTCCCGTGTAGAAAGGTGAAGGTCATCCTTCTTTGAAGGGATCAACAAATGACCGCCATAAGCGAGGTCCGAGCTCGAGTTCCTCGTCGCTTAGGAGGCTCGCGTCGAAGTTCCGACAAGCCTCCATGCAGGCGTCAGGCGGTCCGACCAGTGTAAGGTCTTGTTGCCAGGCAGCGCTTGCCGATGCGTTTTTTGATCCTAGCACTCCGACTTTCCCAGCCTGCGACCACAGCCGATGGGTGCCTGGCTGAGAGGCAAGCCGGATCTCTCCGCGCCCGCGAATCACACCGCGCCAACCCTCTCTTACGAACTCCACAAAACGCTTTGGATGGATGGGTCGCGGGACAGAAACGCGAACTCGCGCGCAGCGGGTATCCGCAACTATCCAGCGGAGTTGCAGACGAGCGACGCTGGCGCAGGCGTCGTCATGGTTTGAATTTTCGTCCTCCGACATCGGCTGACTGTAAGCTGTAAGCGGTTTGACAGTCTGATCCGCTATTGTGGTCTTTGGGTTCAGCGCTCGGATTAACCTGATCGCGTTCTGCAAGGTCGCCGGATCCATGGCTTGCCGATCGGTGATGACCACGGTGTCTGCGCATTCAATCGAGCGCGAGAGAGAATGGCCTTGGCTGCAACCGCCTTCCGAATGGGTGTCGGCAGTGTCCTCCGGCTCAGCCGCCGCAGCATCAGTCCAGAACCACTCAAATAGGCCGTTGGCCGGCATCACCAGTATTGAGCGGGTGAGACGCACAATGCTTCGCAAATCGATTCCGCCGGGAAAGCGATGTACAAGACTATCGTGAGCAGTCGGCAGTTCGTCGCTACTGTCTAATTCGATGACGACATGATCGGAAGAGCGTTCTCTGGCGATCGCCTGGAGCTCAATAAAAAGGTCTGCCCGAAACGGAACGACTAATCCCGACTGGGTAATCTTGATTCGCTTGGATTCGGCCCGACGAAAGTGGACGCGTGAATTTCTCTCTATTGTGCACCGCTCATGGTCAAAGCTGAGCACCGTGACCAGTTGTGGACTGAGGTCTGCGATCAGCTGTTCCACGATCGGGCCGCGGAGTGCTCGGTTGGGTCCGGCCAATAAAGTCGCACGGAGAGGCGGCGATGGGTCGGGCAAGAGCATGAGGATAGTTCAACGAAGCAAGGCTTAGTTGCAAGTAACTTGCAGATAGTGGTTGCAAATTAGTTGCAGATTACCGAAGGGTCATTCTCAAGAATGAACCTCTCTTCAAGACTCCCGGTCACCGTCCTTTCCGGATTTTTAGGTTCCGGCAAGACCACCTTGCTCAATCACATCCTCAATAATCGCGAAGGCAGGCGCGTGTCCGTCATCGTGAATGATATGAGCGAAGTAAACATCGACGCGACTCTCGTCCGTGATGGTGGCGCTGAACTCAGTCGGACCGAGGAAAAGCTCGTGGAGTTGTCGAATGGCTGCATCTGTTGCACGCTCCGAGACGACCTGCTCAAGGAGGTATCACGGTTGGCCAATGAAAACCGTTTTGATTATCTGCTCATTGAATCCACCGGAGTCTCTGAACCTTTGCCGGTAGCTCAAACCTTCACTTTTGCTGATGAGAACGGGTACAGCCTGGAATCGCTCACTCGTCTCGACACGATGGTAACGATGGTGGATGCCGCCAATTTTTTTGACCAGTTCCACAAGGCCGAGACACATTGGCGGAACACCAGTTAGCGATTGGTGACGAAGATGAACGCACCATCTCGGATTTGCTGATTGACCAAATTGAGTTTGCCGGCGTAATCGTCATCAACAAAGTCGATCGGCATTGGTAGTCTTGTCTTTCGAGCTCGTCGACCGTTTCATCCGGAGCGGTTTTGGAATTTTGTGCATAACGATTGGCCCAGACTACTTCGCTCGACGGGTTTCTTCTGGTTATCAACCCGGAACGACATCGTGGGTGGCTGGTCGCAGGCCGGAGGCAGCGCGGAACATCGGCCTGTTGGAGTTTGGTGGGCGGCAGTTCCCAAGGATCGGTGGCCGATCGAAAAAGAGGTTCAAGACTATATCGCAAAGGACTGGCATCCGTTTTACGGCGACCGCCGCCAGGAACTTGTCTTTATCGGTCAGGACTTACCCAAGACCGAGATGTTGGCCGCTCTCCAGGAATGTTTGCTCAATGATCAAGAGACGAGTTTTGAACCAGAAGAATGGAAGAGAGGATTCTCTGATCCGTTTCCCGCTTGGATAAATCAAACCCCGCAGCACCACCTCCAATGACACACTCTTCTCAGGCAGGCTACGACTTAAATGACCTGAAGTGATAGATTGAAGCCGGAACCGCCTGCGGTTTATTCAAAGGACCTCTCATGGCCGACCAGAAATGTTTTGCAGATGGCGATGCCTCCTTAGGTAAAGATAACCGAAATCTAGCTTTCTCGATTTCTGTCGGTTTCAGCTGGACCTTAACTGACCGTTTTTCGACGACCACAGAAAAAAGCAAGGCCATCGCGTCTTTGTCGCGCCGATCTAGAACCATTAGCAGAGTATCGATCTCCACCCGAAGTCCACATTCTTCGTAGACTTCTCGCTTCAATGCATTAGTCAGTGATTCGCCTCGTTTGACTTTGCCTCCTGGCAGCGTCCAAAGCTTCAATCCGGTAACCTGGCGGACAAACAAGACTCTATGACACGAGTCTTCTATCCAGGCCATAACCGATACTTCTTTTGTAGCGGATATCCGGCCTACCTTCTTTTTCAGTCTAGCCATCTAGGATGCAAAGCGGATCTTCTGTCATTTTTTCCAAGGCTCGCTAGTCCGGATAGCCACTCTTCCGGGCTGGACGAGCACCCTCCGACCTTAGTTTCTGGCAAAGTAGTCCTCATCGCTGGCTAAACGGCGATTCGCCGAAAAGCAGGCTACGCCGCTGCAAAACGATCTTAATCGCCAATTTAGGTCTTGCAACGACATATTGGCTCGACTAAGTCTTATTTCAGAGAAAAGATTTCTTTGGCTTAGTTAGCTGCATAAACCAATGAAACAAACCGTGAACGCAGATGACACGATAGCTCCGGAGCGGGCCTGGCGCTTCTGCCGAGTTCCTCCCTCCATGCCCCGAAGTAGATCGTTCCATCGACTATTTAGGATGGGCTCGAATTGGTTTGGTCGACTGCTCCAGGCGGGCGCGAATTGGTGCGGTATTCTTCGCAAGTTGCTCGCCTTCTCCGGCCCGCGCTCTTTCGTAGGATTCGGCCGCGCGGATCGAGGGAACTGGGCCGGAGACATACCTCGGATTCCCCATTTCTGCTACAGGCTCTTACCAATCGTGATCGCCTTTGGCCTCAGGCCATCTTTCTGACCAATTGAACCGCCACACCCGTTGAAAAAGTTGAGATGAAAAGCGCGAATGACGTATCCAAGCCAACTCAAAGGCTTCGCTCTTTGGAGGGGTTCCACAGTACGGTTAGCGTTCCGCCGGGCTCCGCTCATCCACTGCGCCAGTATCTCGCGTTCGCGGGTCCGGCTATGCTTGTCAGCGTGGGATACATGGATCCCGGAAACTGGTCCACAGACTTGAGTGCCGGAGCCGGGTTCAAATACGGCCTACTCTTTATCGTAGGTCTGGCGAGTCTTATGGCGATTTTCTTGCAGGTAATCTCCGCCAGACTCGGCGTCGTGACCGGCAAGGACTTGGCCCATTGTTGCCGGGACCATCTGCCAGGGTGGACGCGGTGGCCGAACTACCTCAGTTGCGAAATCGCCATCGCCGCCTGCGACCTAGCCGAGGTGCTGGGCAGCGCGGTCGCCATCCACCTCTTATTCCCGCGCATTTCGCTGCTCGCAGCGGTCATCATTACCGCCTGCGACGTGCTTCTGCTCCTCTCGCTGCAAAGGCTGGGAATGCGGTTGATTGAGGCAGTGATCGTCGTCTTGATTGGAACGATTGGCGTCTGCTATTTCGTCGAAATCTTCGTGCTACCGCAGACCACCCCGAATCTGCTTGAAGTCGCTTCTGCGACCGTCGCCCCGAATCTGGGAGCTTTCTTTAAGAACAAAGACATGGTCTTTATCGCCATCGGCATCATAGGAGCCACGGTGATGCCCCACAATTTGTATCTGCATTCCGCACTCGTTCAATCGAGAAAACTGCAAGCTGACGATGCCTCGGTGCGCCGGGCGATTAAGTTCAATACAATCGATTCCGTCATCGCGCTGTCGCTGGCGTTTTTTGTGAATGCTGCCATTCTCGTGCTGGCGGCACTGATCTTTTTTGGGAAGGACAAGCTGACACTACCCGGCGGCGAGGTGGTGGTGTTCGATAAGGATGCGGACTGGATACAGGTGGCTTACCTGACGTTGTCTCCGCTCCTCGGCGTGGCTGCGGCTAGCCTTCTTTTTGCCCTGGCGCTCTTGGCCAGCGGGCAGAGCAGCACGATCACGGGTACGCTGGCCGGGCAGGTGGTGATGGAGGGATTCATGGATTGGAAAATCCGCCCCTGGGTGCGCCGGTTGATTACCCGCTTGGCGGCCATTGTGCCAGCGATCTTACTCATCGGCGTGCGCGGTGACGGCGGTGTGAACGATCTGTTGAACCTAAGCCAGGTGGTCCTCGCCATCCAGTTGCCGCTCGCCATGTTTCCGCTGCTCTGGTTCACCGGTTCCCGGAAGCTCATGGGATCTCATCGCAACGGACGCTTCCTCACGATCGCTGGCTGGACCTCGTGCCTGCTCATCACCGCGCTTGACATTTATGGTCTGCCGGGAGCGATTCATGACGCCATGGCTGTATTCGCACCACGCTGAAAGTTCTTAGAAGTCTATGTACGAAAAAATTCTGGTTGCTCTGGATGCGACGGCCGCTGATCGGACAATTTTGGACCATGTCACCAAACTCGCGCTCACCTTTGGAAGTTCGTTAGTGCTCCTGCACGTGGCTGATGGCTGGGCTGCGCGTTTGTTCGGCACTGACGCCGTTAGTGAAGAAATCCAGCAGGATAAAGCCTATCTGGAATCAGTCCGGTCCAAACTCGCTGCGGCGGGCATTCGGGTCGAAGCAGAACTCGCTTACGGTGAACCTGCGGATCAGATCATTCGTTGGATCGAAAGCCGGGGCTGTGATCTCGTGGCGATGTCTACCCATGGCCACCGTTTCATCAGCGACCTGCTTTATGGCAGCACCGCGGATAATGTGCGCCACCGTGTCAATGTACCAGTGCTGATGCTCAAAGCGATGAAAGCATCTGGCAGTCCAACTAACCCTATATCTACCCGTGCCTGACACCCCCCGCCGGACGCAGTGATGGCTGCGCTACTCTCTTCTTCTATGGCAAAGCTTAATCAGAGCAACACTCACTTGAAGCCTTCGAATTTCGAGGTCAAAGATCGCAGCCGCCGCCTTCGCGGCGACGAGCAATCCACCGAAACCGGAGAGGACTATCTGGCCTGCATATTTGCCTTGATCGAAGAGAAGGGATATGCGCGGGTCGCGGCTGTGGCCGAGTCTCTTTCAGTCGCCGAGCCAAGCGCTTCTGTTATGATCAAGCGCTTAGCGCAAAAGGGATATCTCAAGCACGAAAAGTATCGGGGATTCACGCTGACGGAAACCGGTCATGCGATGGCTCGTGATGTTCACGCTCGGCGCCGAATATTGACCACTTTTCTGCAGTCTCTCGGGCTTCCAAAAGGTGTGATTCAACACGATGTCCATGGGTTGGAACACCATCTCAGCAAACAAACATTTGAGCAGTTAAGGTTATTTGTTCAAGCGCATGGAGTTCAGAATCCGTTTGATCAATCAAAATAAGCCGACGCTTCCTTAGGGCAGCGATCGCGGCTGTGACCCAATGAGATCTATCGCGCCAAAGGTGTGCCTCGATTGTTAGGCTCAACAAAGAATCTTTCTTCAAGTTAAATACCTATAAAACTATGCCGCCGCTTCTTATTCGTTTGATGAGCTCTCCTACTCAATCAGGCAATTCTCGTTGGATCGGAAATTCATCATTTCGGTCAAATAACGGAATACGCTACTTCGTCGCGGTATGTGCGACCGCTGTTTTCGTTGGTCTCCTGGCAGATCCGACCTGCGCGCAGGACGCGTCACCATCTCCGACGCCAGAGAATACCCACTCCGCCGATCAGCAAGGCCCGAATAACCAGCCGAGTCCTCCCAGATCACTCCAAGAGGTTGTCGTAACGGGCCAGACCCCACAGCAGGATGGTATCACCCCGCAAATCTCGCCAGAATTGGGCGTCACCAGCTACACGGCTGGCCAAAGCCAAATTGCGAGCGCACCCGGCGGCGCTAGCGCACCTTTCCAACAAGTTCTGTTGCGTCTGCCAGGCGTGGTCCAGGATTCCTACGGAGAGATACACGTCAGAGGGGAACATGGCTATGCTGAGTACCGTATCAACGGGGTGATGTTGCCAGAAGGTCTTGAAGGTTTTGGCCAGGAATTTGACTCTCATTTCATCCAGAGCGCCACACTTCTGACGGGCGCATTACCTGCCCAATTCGGCCTCCGCTTGTACGGCGTCGTCGATATCACCACTAAAACCGGGTCCGATCTAAACGGTGGCGAAGCAGGGGTGTACAGCGGCAGCTTTGATACCGTTCGCCCTTATATCGATTATGGAGGGAGCGACGGTAAGCTGGATTACTTTTTCAGCTTTAGCGAACTTCACAGCGACCTCGGCATTGAAAATCCCACTCCGAGCACGCGAGCACTGCACGATTACACCAATCAGTTAAAGGGGTTCGGGAGCTTCAGTTACAAAATTAGCGACACGTCCAAGGTCATCCTCATTTTAAGCGCGTCTTACTCCGATTTTGAAATTCCGAACCGTCCGGGGCAAACCCCGCGATTTGATCTCGTTGGGGTAACACCTTTCCCGTCGTCAGAATTAAACGACAATCAAAATGAGCAGGATTATTTTGCTGTTCTAGCCCATCAGCTCACGCTCGGCGACTTCACCCTGCAAACGTCCTTATTCGCCCACTATAATCGAATCCATTTTACGCCAGACGCTGAAGGTGACCTGATTTACGAGGGCGCTGCTGGATTAATTGACAACGTACTCCGCTCAGAGGGCGCGCAGATCGACGCAACCTATAGTCTGGACGAACATACCTTCGAATTCGGCACGGCTATTACCTTTGAAAGCTATGACCGTCACGATTCCACCCTGGTTTTTCCGGCTACTGCCAGCGGCGTGCAGACTAGCGATGTTCCTTTCAATATCAGTGACGTGGACAGCAAGAACGGCTTGCTCTTCAGCCTATATGCCCAGGATGCGTGGCACCTGACACGCCAATTAACTATTAACTACGGGCTACGCTACGACTTAAGTGAGGGCTATTCGTATGGCACCCAGTGGAGTCCGCGCATCAACGCCGTCTATCAACTTAGCGATGCAACTACGTTCCACCTCGGTTACGCCCGCTATTTCACTCCTCCGGGACTCGAATTTATTTCGGCTCCCAACGTTGCCCATTTTGCCAATACCACCAACACACCAACCGTATTCACTCAAGATGCGCCCTACCCCGAACGGGCAAATTATTTCGACGCCGGCGTTCTTCACAAGGTTGGTTCGAACTTGAGTCTGACCGTCGATGCCTTTTATAAAGCGTCCACTGGAGGCCTCGATCTCGGACAGTTCGGCGATGCGGTGGTTCTCACGCCGTTCAACTACAGTCATGGACACACCTATGGCATCGAAACTGGCGCAGAATTTAGCCAGGGACCGTGGCGGGCCAATCTCAACTTCTCTTATGTGCGCGCCATTGCGTTCGGCATAACATCGGCCCAATCTGAGTTCCCGGCTGATGAGTTAGCCTACATCGACACTCATCACATAATCCTGGACCATGACCAGCCGTTTACCGTCTCGGCCGACGTTTCCTACACATTCAACCGCAATCATACCCGGATTTTTGCCGATTTTCTTTTCGGAAGCGGCTTGCGCTACGGCTTCGCGAACGAGGGCACTCTGCCAGTTCACTATCCGATCAGCCTAGGCATAGAACATACGATCCCGATCAATCGAGACGGAATCAAGGCGATCAGGCTGCGGCTTGATTGCACCAATATCACCAACCAAAGGTTCATCTTGCGCGCAGGGAGCGGCGTGGGTATTGCCGAGCCGCAATATCTCCCGACTCGCGGCTTTTTTGGCACGTTTGCCTATGAATTTTAAATGCGCTCCGCCACCAGTCCCATTGAAATGAAAAACTTACTATCGATTATGCGAACTCTGGTACGGCTAACTAAAAGCTTTAAGCCTCGTTGGATCCTACCGATTATGGCCCTAATGATCAGACTATTCGTTTGCTAACTCGAGGCACTAGGGCTGAGCACTTCGATGGATAGCTCTTGGGGTTGCTGCTCTGCACCTCCTCCAAAAACACCACGTACTTCGCCGGGAGGCCCTCGTTTGCGCTGTAGGAGTCCTATAAGGAAGCCGTAATCTCTAGTCTCCCTAGGGGTAAGGCTGCGACTGTTTCAAGCGCGTCAAACATGTGACGCACATCCTCCGGCGACGCCCTGACAATATCCGAAAGCATCTTTTCACTCTCGGAATCATTGATCGGTGCAGCCCGCCAAAGATCCAGCTACGGGTTACCATCGTTGGGAAACCTTTGAGGAAGCTCCGGAGCCTCGCCCTACAATCATGCCTGACCGATCCGGAGCCGGCTCATGGCCAACAAAGAAGTCTTCTCCAAAGACGGCCTCTCGGAATTCTACTTGAACTCCTGAACTCCTTGATCTCCTGTACTTCTTCTACTCGGCGCGTTCGTCTAGTCGGTTAGGACACGGCCCTCTCAAGGCCGGTGCACGGGTTCGAGTCCCGTACGCGCTGCCATTTCTAAGGAGTTCAAGGAGTCCGAGGAGTTACAGGAGTTCAGGAGGTGGTTCTCGGACCACGATCTCTAGGCTTCGGCGAGGACAGTCTTGGTGTTTTCGCGCTCCACAGTCAGGTTCACCGATCGGGCGCCTGCTGGGCGGGTGCGATGAACCACGTTGGCCGGTACGGTTGCCATCTGGCCGGGTTCTAAATGGAGAACTTGGTCCTGCGTCTCTAGGACCAGGCCGCCTTCCATGACAATGAAGGTCTCATCAGAATTCGGATGCAGATGCCAAGGGTATCCGCTGGTCATTACGCTGATTCGAATCACGTGGTCATTGAGTGCCGTGACGGCTTCGTTGTGATAGCCGCTTTGGACTGGGTCTGTTTTATCGCGAGGATCAATCTTGCTAATGTTGCTCATCGGGTAACCGTGACTCTGTATGCTCCGCCAACCTGTTTTAAAAGGCCAGCTCATCGAACTGCGCCCCCTTCGATCCGAGGATTTTGATGAGCTTTTTGCGGTGGCGTCGGATCCGTTGATTTGGGAGCAACATCCGCACAATACTCGCTATCAGGAAGATGTTTTCAGGAAGTTCTTTAGCGATGCGTTGGCTTCCGGCGGTGCGCTGATCGTGATCGATTCTAAGACCGGCCGGGTGATTGGGTCGTCGCGCTATGCCGGCTATGACAAGGACAGGAGTCAAGTCGAGATCGGTTGGACCTTTCTGGCCAGGTCGCATTGGGGCGGCGTTTATAACAGCGAGATGAAGCGGCTAATGTTGGATCACGCGTTTCAATTTGTGCACAACGTTATCTTCGTCATCGGCACGCAGAATCTTCGGTCGCAGAGAGCGGTTGAGAAACTTGGCGCAGTGCGAAACGGGTCTACGATCGATTCTGGCGGCGCGGATTGTTTTGTTTACCGGCTGACCCGGGAGTAACGCCGAGATCGCCGGGAAAGCTGACATCGCCGGCAACGCCGGCAACGCTGGTATCGGCAGCCTCCACCTTGTCGTTTAGACTCGGACGCGCTTAGTAAGGCCGATATCGATTCCGCGGCGTAGATCGATCACCGCTTGAATTTCGGTGTCGCGGTCCAATTCCGGTTTGTCGTAGTGGTCGACCGATTTATACGAAGGTTGAGGCCGGTCCCAGGGGTAGTCGGGGAGAAGAGAAACGGCGCCGGCTTTGGCATAGATTTTGGCTTCGGGAATGAATTCTCCGCGGGTTCCGTTTCCCCAGTGCCCGAAGAGGATGGCGGCGAAAGGTCCCTTGCCCTTAGGCACGACGAGGTAGGCATCTACGAGGCCGCCTTTTGGACTGGCGTAGGTAATGTCATGAAGGGTGCAATCAGGAAATTCTTCGATAACCTTGTCCTGGATATCGAGCGGCAGCTGGTTGTCGTAATCAAACAAGTGGCTGAGCGATTGAAAATCGGGCGTTGTTTGAGCGGGCGCCGATGTGCCGAGCCAGGCCGGCGAGGGCGACAAGAGCAAGTAGCGTTCGCATGGGAAGCGTTGGGGTTTGGGAGGTGCGAACAAGTCTATCAACGATCACAGCGGGCACAGCAAGCCATGGTAAACCGGTGGCTACCCCCTTCGAGCACGAGCACGATCGGGGACCTTTACGCTGATGAACTTGTCCAGGACATGATTCCCCACTAAGGTTCCAACCTGTGCCTGATTATCGTCCTGGTGAATTTAACGTAAACATCAACGTCCGATCCGCGATGTGGATCGTACTTTCCTTGATCATCGTCTTCGTAGTGGCCGTCCTCGCGTTGACCTCGTATTACACGGTGGCAGCAGATTCGGAGGGGGTGGTTCTGCGCTTTGGGAAATACATGAAAACCGTGCAACCAGGGCTGCATTTCAAGCTGCCGTTTGGAATCGATACGGTAGCGGTCATCCCGACCCGGCGGCAGTTGAAGCTCGAGTTCGGGTTCACGACGCCCGGTTATTTGTCTAACCCGATTCAGGCTAGCGAGGATCCTAACGAGGAAAAATCGATGGTTACCGGAGACCTGAATGCGGTTTTGGTGGAGTGGGTAGTGCAATATCGGATCGAGGATCCGAGCCAGTATCTTTTCGATGTGCGTAATCCGGGAGAAACCCTTCGCGACGTGTCTGAAGCGGCCATGCGAGAGGTGGTCGGGGACCGGACAGTGGATGAGGTCATCACGATTGGACGCCAAGATATCGAGACCGAGGCGCTGACCCGGATGCAGGAATTGGCCAAACGGTATCATCTCGGGATTCGAGTGGATCAGGTGCAATTGAAGAATGTGAATCCGCCGGCGCAGGTACAGGCCTCATTCAACGAAGTAAACAAGGCGCAGCAAGACAAGCAGAACGCGATCAATATCGCTAACGGCGAATACAATAAAGTGATCCCGAGAGCGAAGGGTCAAGCGGACGAAACGATCCGGGCCGCAGAAGGTTACCGGTTCAAACGGGTTAACGAAGCAGAGGGCGATGTGGCTGCGTTCAGTGCCGTCTTGCAGCAGTATATTAAAGCGCCCGATATCACGCGCACCCGGCTTTACCTCGAAACTATGGAAGATGTGCTGCCGCAGACGGGCCCGAAAATCATCGTGGATGAGTCTTTACGGCAATTGCTTCCGATTCTGCCGCTGTCAAAGGGCGGGGAGGTGCACCCATAATGAAAGTGAGAGCGACTCGTTTACTAGTGTTGATTCTGGCGGTGGTGTTTATCGTCGCCGTGGTGGTTTCTCTCTCGGTCTATACGGTTAATCAGACTGAGCAGGTGATCATTACCCAATTCGGCGAACCGGTCGGCGAGCCGATCACGGAGCCTGGGTTACATTTCAAAATGCCGTTCGTGCAAACCGTCAATACGCTGGATAAACGGTTTCTAGAATGGGATGGGGCGCCGGTCGCGATTCCGACCAGAGATAAAACCTATATTCATGTCGACACTTTCGCTCGTTGGCGAATTGAAGATCCCAAGACTTACTTTGTGCGGTTACATGATGAGCGGAGCGCGCAGTCGCGTCTGGAAGACATCCTGGGAAGTGAAACCCGCAACTCGATCGCTAAACATGATCTGATCGAGATCGTGCGCACCGATAAGAATCGCGAGCCGGTCAAGGATGAAACTCTCAAAGGTGCAACCGGCGGAATTGGTGTTCTTCCTCCGATCCAATTTGGCCGACAGAAGATCGAAGTAGAGATCAGGACAGCAGCGGCGCAAAAGTTGTCGGAGTTCGGGATCACGGTGCTCGATTTCCGGATTAAGCGGGTGAATTACAACCCAGATGTGCTCGACCGGATTTATCAACGGATGATCAGTGAACGGCTACAGATTGCGCAACGATTCCGGTCTGAGGGTGAAGGAGAATCCGCGAGAATTGCCGGGCAGCGAGAACGCGACTTGAATGAGATCCAGTCTACCGCCTACCGGCAGGTCCAGCAGATCCGAGGAGAGTCTGACGCTAAAGCCAGTGAGATTTATGCTAAAGCCTATACCCAGGATTCGCAGGCGGCTGAGTTTTATACGTTTCTGAAGACGTTAGATACCTACCACAAAATTTTCACCAAAGATTCGACCATTATCCTGTCCACCGACAGTGAACTTTTTCAGTTGCTGAAACGGGCCGCGCCGAAGGCGGCGGCTTCGCCGACGCCGAGCTCGCCTTAGGCGAGTTCGGAATAGAAAATAGCAAATAGCAAATAGCAAAGGGGCACTCGAGCTGCCCCGCGTCTGGTTAACGACCTATTTGCTATCTGCTATTTGCCATTTGTCATGCTGAACGAGCCTAAGCGAGTTCAGCGCAGGCGGCTGTGCGTTTATTAATCTATTGCCGATTGTAGGCTCTTATGAAATTCTGGGCGGTCGGTGCGTTGCAAGGAAGCGGGTTGGAAAGAGGTAAAATGGAACGCCGGCGTTGGACTGGTGGATAACGGATCCGCGGTCTTTTTTTTGCAAAACAAAAATGCTTCTCGAAGAGACAACCCGTTATGGAAATATCTGAGCAACAAACTTTAGTAAGACCGATGGGCCGTCGCCTGATTTTGGCGCTCGGCTTATCAGGTAGCCTGATCGTGTCGTCGGGCTTCGCAGCTGCGCCCCCATACAATACGGTGATTACCACTGTCAGCGTAGGGCAAAGCCCGGTTGCGATCGTCGTCAGTCCTAATGACAAGACGGCATACGTAGCCAACTACAACTCGAGCAGTATCAGCGTGATTGACGCCGCAAATAATTATCAGGTCGCGGCGACGACCACGGTCGCTCCGAATCCGCAGTACCTGGCAGTTAGCCCGGATGGAACGAGATTGTACGTATCCTCCGCTGGCAATCCAGGGACTATCTCAGTGATCGACACGACTAAATCCACCTATCCGCTGTTGAAGAGTTTCTCGGTGGGCAGTGACAATCTGGCGGGTTTGGCTGTTACTCCCAATGGAAACGAGCTTTATGTTGCAAGCCCTGGAGACCTTGCTGGCGGCATTGCGGGAACAGTCTTAGTCCTTGATACCTCAACTGATGCGCTGACCACGACGCTCCAGACGGGAGGGCAACCCTATCAAGTACTATTGCCGATAAATGCTACGGAAGCTTACCTATTAAACTCCGCCGGAAGCGGCTATGCGCAGCTCATCAATTCGAGCACAGGAAAGATTGTTCGTACGAACGTAGCCGGTGGGCGAATCTTTTTTCCGACAGGAATAGCCACGGAGGGCACCGCCAACAAATTATTCATTACTAGTCAGTTCAATTATGTCACCGTTTTCGACGTCAAAACTAGGACGGTAATCAATCAATTTTTGGCGCAAACCGATGTATCCACGGCGATGGAATTGGGACAACCGGCAGTCAAACCGAACGGGCAATATTTGTATGTGCCGTACAGTTACAATGCCACTACCAATGCGTACCCTAATCAAGTGATAATGCTTTTAGTCTATACGGGGGAAATCCTTGGCAAGCCGATCGCAGTCGGCAAACATCCGGTCTGGGCGCAGCTGGCGCCGCACGGAGACACGCTTTATGTGGCCAACGAAAACGACGGCACGGTAACGGTAATTGATTCGCAGGCGCAGTGATTGACGTCTCCAATCCGCTACGCGGATGGCTTTCGGGGAGGGCGCGCGTCCCCGCGCGCCGCGAGGACCTGCCACCAGCCAGCGGCGTATTTTCGTCCGCGATCTAAACACGTCCGCGGTTTCGGTCACGATCCGGCAGCTGCCGCACGAGGACGCGATCCCTCCCCGCGATGGGCCCACACTCCACCACTCCGCGTGGCCGGATTCGAGAGAAGAAGGTTAGCGCTACACCCTAGTGGGCAAGATGTAAACGACTTCGCGGACGTCGGGAACGGTTAGGGCCAGGTTGATCACGGAGAGGGCGTCATCCAGAGAGTTCTGTTGAGCACGGATTGAGACGATGCCGTCGTTAGAAGTGACTTGGAAGTCGCTGTTTTTCAACTTCGGTTCCCCGGCGATCCGGGCTCGAACGGAGGTGGTGATGATGGCGTCGTTGGTCAGGGCAACGGGATCAGAGTTCGGTTTTGCGCTCTTTGCTTCTACGACAATCTGGTCACTGCTGGCTTCGACAACTTGGCCGCCCACAATCCGCTCATAAAAGTTCGCTAAGCTCACTCCCCGCGACGCGGTATCGTCAGCAACCGCAGGAATAGGCGATGGATGAACTTCGGTTCCGCTGGTGTGCGTCACTCTTGCCGGGGTCTGAAGGGTCCGGGATGAGGACGACTTTGGACCGGTGCCCGTAGAGGCGCACCCAAACAAGAGAAATATTAGCGGAATCAAGGCCCACGAACAGATTCTTCCAGCCATATCGTCCAAGTATAACCGGCAATTGGGAGCAATTGCTCCTTCGCTTAGACGCATCAGGAGCGATTTTGTTTGCAGATTTTTGTACGAAAGGACCTGTCGAGCGCTGCCTCGCTTGCGGATTGTCGCTCTCGTTCTCGTCGTCGTCCTCGTCTCGGGTTGTTTCGAGCACGTTTTTAGACCTACCAAGATGCACTTTCGAAAGAACGCATTCCGACGGTCGTTCTCCCCGCGGTGAAGTGGCGAAACTCTCGAGGACGAGGACGAGAACCCGAGGCAGCGCTCCAGGGGTGGCGACCCCATCGGCCTCGCAAGCGAGGCAGCGCTCCACTTGATATGACGAAAATATCATACGATTGGATAGCCATGTTTAGAAAAATTGGCTTGATCGCCATTCTAGGGGTGCTGGGGATAGGGACGCGGTGCGTCGCCCAAGGAACCGCCCGAGACTACACCACGCGCGCCGTGCAGTTGGTGAAGGAAGGCAAGGTAAATGAGGCGATGGAGGCATTCACAAAGGCGGTAGACCTATCTCCGAGCGATCCGATGTATCGCCGGAACCGGTCGGCTATGTACGCGCATTTAAAGCAATGGGACAAAGCGGTCGGCGATTACGACGAAATCCTTAAGGTCCAAGCGAATGACGTCACTACTCGTTTTAACCGCGGATATGCTTATTTTCAGCTCGGTAAGTTCGACGACGCCGAGCAAGATTTTGACGCGGTGCTTCAGGCCAAGCCCGATGACGAGAATGCCCTGCGCTATCGCGCCTTTGGTTATATCGAGAAAAAAGAGCCGGACAAGGCGATCGATGATCTAACCAAACTGATCACGGCTCACCCGGACGATTCCCAGAACTATATTACGCGGGCCAAGGTCTACGCCGCCAGTGGGAAATGGCAGGAAGCGATTGACGATTATAGCAAGGTGCTAGCGAAAAATCCGAAAGATCCGAATGCTCTCTGGGCCCAAGCGCTGGCTTATTTGCGCACGAACAATCCGGCTAAAGAGTTGGAAGACCTCAATGCCCTCATTGCGGTGAATCCGCACAATCTGGAGGCAGTGAAGGAGCGCGCGGAAAACTACCGCCGAGCAGGGGACAACGACAAGGCAATCGCGGATTATACGCAGGCGCTTCAACTCCAGTCAAAGGATGCATCGCTTTATGCCGGGCGAGCTTTCGCTGAGTTAAAGAAGAGTGACAAGACGAATGCGCTCAACGATTTCAACAAGGCGATCGAATTGGCGCCTGATAACAGTGACTACTACACGGGACGCGCCTACATCTACGTAACGAGCGGGGATGCGACCAAAGCGGTTGGCGATTTTAATCGGCTGATCGCACTTAAGCCAGACAACGCGGATTTGTATGTGCACCGCGGAGATGTGTATTCAAAGCTCAAGCAATGGGACCAAGCGGGCGCGGACTACGAAAAGGCTCTTTCCTTGGAGCCGAACAACTACTTAGCGCTGGCCGGTAAAGGATATGTAATGGGGCAAAAAGGGGATGTTCGAGCAGGCGCCGACCTGCTCCAGAAGGCCTTGCAGCAGGCGACCGATCCGGATCACAAGGAAGAAATCCGGGTCATGCTACGTGATATTGGGGTGGGACCGCAGCTCTGATGGTGAGAAGTGAGAAGTGATTGGTGAGAGGTGGCGGGAAAGGAGCTAGGAGCTAGGAGACGGCGTCGCCGCGGGGAGACATATAGGTCCTATGTGTCCCATAGGTCCCATCCAAGCCACCCCATACGACAATCATCAACGAATCGCTTTCTTTATCCCCTCGGTTTCCCCTTCTAGCTCCCAGCTCCTTCTTCCGGAACGACCTCAAATCTCTCCAGCGACGCCGTAATTTTCTCCATGGGCAGACCGACGACGTTGGTGAATGAGCCGCTGATACTTTCGATGATGGAACCCGGGTCGGTCTGGGCCGCGTAGCCCCCGGCCTTATCCAGCGGGTCTATGCGGCTGAGGTAGTCCTCGATTTCTGGGGCGGCTAATTTTCGAAACGTGACTTCGGTTTGAGCGACCTCGTAGCAAAGGCGCGATTGGGCGTAGCTGACGATAGCTGCCCCGGTGAAAACGGAGTGGGTGCGTCCGGAAAGTTCTTCCAGGAATGATCGTGCTTCCGGCAGATCTTTTGGTTTGCCGAATTTCTTGTTGCCGAGCGCGACGATGGTATCCGCGGCCAACACCACGGCCTTAGGGTGTCTGGGTGCAACTGCGAAAGCTTTCCGTCGAGCATTGAAAAGAGTTAGTTCGCATGGAGTCAGAAAATCGACAAACAACTCTGTTACCGCGCTGGTTACGACCGTGAACTGGTAACCAGCCTCAGCCAATAGATCCGCTCGCCGGATTGAGCCTGACGCCAGGATGAGTGCTCTCACGGTTGAGATGGTGAGGTAGTCGCACTAGGAACCGGCGACGGACTAGGCTTTAGCTCGACATAACCCTCGGGAATGGCGAACTCGGATTCGCTCAATGTCGATTGCTGAACATAATCGACCGTCGTGACGACTGGTTGTCCGAGCACTTCGATCGTCGTGCGGATCGGCATTCCGGGGTATTTGTCGGGGGGAATGGAAAGAGCTCTGAAAAGGTTTAGCCCGGGCGCATTCTGGGCGGCATACAGCGCGCTAAGCAGGGCCTGATAGTTGGGAAAATCTTTGGCAACTTGTACACGAACAGGCAGGCCGGCGATCTTGCCGACAAATTCATCAGTGTCGTAGCCGTTAATCTGTTCCTTCTTGCCGGTGGGTTGAAAATCGACCGTCTCTTCGTTGCCGGTTTGTTGAGAAAGGAGCTTCTTTAGCGCATTCCCTTCGGCCCCGAGTTCATCCGCTTTCACGCTGAGAAACATCTTGGTTTGATGCAAGAGGATCGTAGTGACTCCTGACTGTGTATCCAGGAGTGCGGTCGTTTCCGGGTTAGCATCAATCCGGCAATGATTGTCTTTCAGTTTTATGGTGACGTCTTGATTCCGACCGAGGTTTTGTACGGTCTCCTTAACAACGAAGTCCGCCCAACTGTTCTGGACGCATAGTGCAAATAGAAGTGCGGCAAAGACGAACAATTGCATAAGCAAGAGGTGGACTAGTCAACCTATAAGAAAAGTTCGATGGGACAAGTGGGTGCCCACACATCACTCGGCCGGACTTTTCACCAATACGACCAGATCAAAGGGTTCCGGAAGGGGGAGCATAAATCGCGCTGGTGACCGTCGTACCTTCCATCGGGAGAAATCGAACCCGGAAATGGGGACCTGTTTCCAGCTCGGATCGACTGCGATCTGGGCCAAATCCGTTTTGGTAACTACACACACGGCGGAAGGTGCGCTCTCCAAGAAATGAGCAACTTCCGGCGGAGACAGGTGAACTAGGAACGGCTTAACCGAGTACCGGAAATACCAAACCAGGCTTTGTTCATCGTAAGTAGCGTACGCCACGCGGGTTTCCGGGTTGAGGGATTGCTTTACACCTTCGTATGCCGACCTGGAGGGGAAATAGGGAGCGATCCAGGAGAATCCGACGAGGGCGACCAACACATAAAGGGCGACCGTCCCGGCGGCTAGCCGACGAGCGAGAACGCCAGGATTCAGCGTTTTAGCAACTAGGATCGCTAGAAGCGGAAAGGCCGGCAACGTGTAGTGCGGCAGTTTGGTCTGGATCAGGGTGAATACGAGAAAAACCGGGACAATGCCGCTTAGGAGATAGCGTTCGGGTAGACCCACGCCTCGCCTGAGGCGCGCCAAGGTGACGGGCAGATAAATGCACCAAGGAAAAAAGCTTAGGAAAATTGTGACCAGATAGAACGGGAGCGAAAGCACATAACCGATGAGACCATTCCCGCCATGGCTCTGCATCGGAGCGAGGGATCGCTCCACAACGTGGCGGCCGATCCCGATGGCAAAGAACTCGCCTTTAGTGGCGATTAACGCGGGGATACCCCAAGCGCCTACGATCAGTATCAAAAGGACCGTGCCCAAACAGGCTGACCCGACATGAAATGAGAACCCCTTCCTTTGGGAGAGATAAAAAATGGCAGGGAACAAGATGGGCAGCAACGCAATCGGGCCCTTGGCTAAGAACCCAAGAGCCAGAGAGATATAGAACGCGAACCAAAGCCAGCGCGATTTGGGCTTAGTTAATCTTTCCCACGCGATCCAGGTGGCGCTCAGGAAAAAAAAGATCATGGGCATATCAGCGACAGCCGCCCGGCCGTGGATGAATAGCTGGAGACAAGTGCCAAAGATGATTCCGGACCAGAGACCGATTTTGGGCCCGTAGAGACGAGCCCCCCACATGGCGCTGAGAACGGCCGTGGCTGCAGCGAAAAGCACTGATGGGAAACGGACCGAGAAGTCGCTCTCACCGAGCAGCTGTCCGCTACCGACCTGACACCAGTAAATCAATGGCGGCTTATCGAAACGGTACTCTCCGTTGACGCGAGGGATGACAAAGTCGCCGCTTTGACGCATCTCGCGAGACGCCTCGGCAAAGCGGGGTTCGTCCCGATCAATAAGGGGGAGGGTGTTGTTCCCGAGCGAATCGATGATTGCGACCGCAACGAAAAGGAGCAAAAGGTGGAGCGGTCGAATCATTAGCCTGCATTTCTCACAGCATCCACCCAGCGGCCGAACTCAGTTTGAAGCGTTCCTGCTGTGAGAAATGCAGGCTGCGGGACGAGTCGGTCGACAAATCTGTCAACCAATGTGACAGAGTTGTTCAGATGGAATCTCACAGAGCACAACCTTCGCGACAAAACCCGCCACGCACGGCGGCTCTGCCTGTGTGGCTCGATCCGTTGATCTGGTTGTTTATTTTGATCGTGGTGGCCTGCCTGGGATTTTATTTCGACCAAACGGTCGTCAGAGCGATCGCGGGTCATCAGATAACCTGGCTGGAGCACGTCGCTGGGATCATTTCGAAATTTGGAGATTGGCCTGAGCTAATGGGGTATGCGGCGGTCGCATTGATCGGAGTGGGCTTCGCTCGAAAACGGACTTTGGTCAAAGTGATTCTCTGTATGATGATCGCGGGCACCTTAGCCGGGGCTCTGACCAATAGTGTGCGATTACTTTCCGGGAGAGCGCGTCCGAATAATTACGAAGTCCCGCCGGGCTGGTACGGACTGTGGTATCAGGGTCAATGGCTACTGGGAAAATACAAGTTTCATTCTTTTCCCTCTGGGCACACCGCCACAGCGTTTGCTTTTTTTGGAGTAATCGGCTTTGCCTATCGACGTCGCTGGGCCTGGAGTTTTCTGGCGCTGGCCGGCGTGATCGGTTGGTCGCGCCTGTATATCAACGCCCACTTTTTCTCGGACGTCCTGGTTGGCCTGGTGGTTGGGCTCTTTTTCGCGCAACTGACGTGGGAGCGAGCAGGGCCGGTTGTGCAGAAGGTGATTGGTGATTGGTGATTGGTAGGATCTCGCACCTACCGAACCAGGAGAGCTAGCGTTTCTGGTTAGCGACAAACAGTAGGAACTCGTCCCCCCACCAATCACCAATTCACTAATCACACTTCATCGTCCGCGCCTTTCTTATTAGTCAGGCCGCGGAGTTTGCCTTCGATGAATTCATCGAGGTCGCCGTCCATGACGGCTTGGACGTTGCTAGTCTCGACGCCGGTACGGTGGTCTTTGACCATCTGGTAAGGTTGGAAAACATAGGACCGAATTTGGCTTCCCCAGGCGATTTCGCCTTTCTCACCGTATTGCCGGTCAATTTCGGCCTGTTTTTTGTCCTGCTCGATCTGGAGCAGTTTGGCTTTCAACATGTTTAGGGCCATTTGCCGGTTTCGTCCCTGGCTACGTTCGGCCTGACAAGCGACTACTAAACCGGTCGGCACGTGGGTAATCCGGACCGCAGTCTCCACCTTGTTTACGTTTTGGCCGCCCTTTCCTCCACTCCTGAAGGTGTCGATTAAGAGATCGCTCTCGTTGACTTCGATGTTTACGTCTTCTTTGAGCTCGGGTACCACATCGACGCTGGCAAAGGAGGTATGCCGGCGTTTATTCGCATCAAAGGGAGAAATGCGTACCAGGCGATGAACCCCGCGTTCTGTCTGTAAATAGCCGTACGCGTATTCACCGCTGACCAAAATAGTGACCGATTTTACACCGGCCTCGTCTCCCTCTTGGATATCAACGATCTGGTTGGAAAATCCGCTGCGTTCCGTCCAGCGCTGAAACATCCGAAGCAGCATATCGGCCCAATCGCAAGACTCTGTGCCTCCGGCTCCGGCGTGGATGGTCAGGAACGCGTTGTTTTTGTCGAACTCGCCAGCCAACAGCATCTTCAATTCGAAAGCCTCGAGCTCTTTGCTCAAGGTTTCATACTCTCCGCTGACCTCACGAAAAGCGGTTGATTGGCTCGTCGGATCGGTTTCTTCTTTTGCCAGAGAAAGAAGCACTTCCAGGTCGTCCGCTTTTTCGGTCAATTGCGAAAAAGGCAAGGTCTTCGAACGCACGGAAGACGCTTCATCGATAACCTGCTGGGCGCGTTCTTTATTGTCCCAGAAGCCGGGTTCCGCCATGCTCGATTCAAGCTCGCTGAGCCGGGCTTTCAGCTTCGGGTAGTCAAAGATACCTCCGAAGTTCGCCTAAACGGCTCTTCAGGTCTTCGACTTTGATGGCTTGAAAATCGACTTCCATAGAGCCGGTACTGTGCTTCCAAACGAAAGGAGTGTAAAGGGAGCGAATGGGCGCACCGGCGAAAGGGCTTGGCAAGCGTAACCCCTTTTCCCTAGATTCGTCTAAAGGAGGAAGCTGAGAGGAAATGTTCTTCACACGCTGGCCCCCAAAATACCCAGAGAAATGAATACATCGAAATCATTGATTGCGGTCGCACTACAGATTGCGGCCTGTGCTGGTCTGCTTCCAAAAGATGGCAAAGCGAGTCCCATCAATGCAGGGGCCAGTAATGATGCCCGAATTGGCGACCGAGTAGCCAGAGTAAGGCAACTGCTTTCTCAGACCGCGGACGAACAATTAACTGGCGTTAGAGAAGTAAACGGAGTCCGAGTAAACTGGGCGGACTGGCACAAAGGCGGCCACGGCGGTTGGGGTAACGGCGGCCGTTGGGGAAATGGAGGCAGAGGAGGTTACCACTGGGGAAATGGAGGCAGAGGAGCTTGGGGCAATGGTGGCTGGGGTAATGGCGGCGGCTTCCGAATTCCGTTCGGTTGGGCCAATATAGGATGGCCGAATGGAGGCATTGTGGTAGCGCCGGGCTGGCACAAGTACTGGTGGAATCGCTAGTCCACTAAGGGTTTTACGTTCTAGGTTGTAGGTTTTAGGTTCTAAGTTATTATCGCGGCGCTTCGCCTTTCCCGAAGCCGAAACTTGGAACCTTTAACTTAAAACTTCTAACCCGTAACCGATGAGTATGGAGGTGTCGCCTGTCGAGTTGCTGATCTTTCAGCCAACGCCGTTCTGCAACCTTAATTGCACTTATTGCTATCTACCCGATCGCAAAGACAAACGGGTCATGGATGTTGGGATCGTCCGGACCACTGTGGAGAAGCTGAAGGAAGAACAGCTTCTTGCACCCGGCCTGGGAATTATCTGGCACGCGGGCGAGCCAACGGTGGTCCGCCCAGAGCAGTATGCGGCTTATTTCGCACCGATTCGCGAAGTGCTCGGGGACTTAGAATATGTGCAACACTTCCAAACCAACGGCACGCTGATTGATGATCACTGGTGCGATTTTATCGCTGAGCATCAAATTGCAGTCGGTGTCAGTATTGACGGGCCCGATTACATTCACGACCGCTCTAGAAAATCCTGGAGCGGTCGCGGGACACTCGACAAGACGTTGCGCGGGATCCAAGCGTTGAAGAAACATGGCATCCCTTTCCACACGATTTCCGTGATCGGCGAGGCGTCTCTTGGTCACGCCAAAGAAATCTATGATTTTCTGGTCTCTCTGGAACCGGTTCTGATTGGGTTCAACGTCGAGGAACAGGAAGGCGTCAATCGGACCTCGACCCTGACAAATCGGTCTGATCGCGTAGAACGGTTCTTCCAAGAGCTCTACGATTGCGCCCGGGAAAACGCCTTTGAACCGCCGATCCGCGAGTTTGAAAATGCCTGTGGCGCTATCGCCGCGGGTGGCGGCAGCGGCACCAACCAGCAGGTTTATCCGTACGGAATATTGACGGTTTCAGTCGATGGCGCCTTTACGACGTTCTCACCTGAACTGCTGGGAATGAGTGCGAAGAAGTACGGAGCACTCGAAATCGGAAATGTTAAAACCGACTCTTTCCGAGGGGCATTACAGACTCCAAAATACCACCAGTTAGCTTCTGATATCTTTGCGGGCGTAAAACGTTGTGAAGAGACCTGCGAGTATTTCGACGTTTGCGGTGGCGGTGCCCCAGCTAACAAGCTATTTGAAACCGGCAGTTTTGCAGTGGCCGAGACCAATTTTTGCGAGCAGCACCTGAAGATACCGGTTCGAATCGTGCTCAATGACCTGGAGACGACGTTGGCCGGAGCCGGCAAGGCTTTCCCGGTGCCGAAGTCCGGTGACAAAGGGCATCGGATTAGTCAGTGGGAATAGCCGATCGGCGGAGGACATGGTGAAGACCGCCCGGATCGGCCACGACGGCGTCCTCGCACTCCGAGAGTGTGCCATTCTGTTCATTGGCGATCGGCTATTCGCTATCGTCCCTTGCCCGCCTCTACGCGCTGAACAGCTCCTGGAGCTTCTTCACTTCGTGCCGTGATACGAATTCCTTAAACGATTCGTGGTTGATCCTTTTAGCCAGATAAATCTTCAGGACCTTCTCAAGCAGGCTTGGTAGCTCGCGAAACGGAATGCCGCGGAACACTTCTCGAGCAAGAGCTTCGTTCCCGCCACTACTACCGCCAAAGAAGACGTGGTAGGCTTCCACTTGCTCGCCACCCTGACCAACCTGAACTCCTAACAGGCCGATATCTCCGATATAATGTTGGGCGCAGGAGTGCGGACAACCGGTCAGATGAATATTGATTGGCTGGTCAAGCGAGACGCGTTTTTCCAAGTGTTTAGCCAGCTCGATAGCCTGACCCTTGGTGTTGGTGGCAGCGTATTTGCAGCCAGTGTTGCCGGTGCAGGCGATCACCCCGCCTGTGATGCTGTTCGCCTCGTAGTGCAGGCCGATTCTTAACAACGAACGTTTAACCGTCTCCACATAAGCGTCAGGCACATTAGTAATGAGCAGGTTCTGCCAAACGGTTAACCGAAGGTCGCCGTTGCCATAGTTTTCGGCCAGGTCGGCGATACGGCGTATCTGCCGAATGCGTAACCGCCCGACCGGGATGGCGACACCGATGTAGTTCAGACCTTTCTGCCTTTGTTTATAGACGCCCAAGTGGCCATGCGCGATTGGCGGATGCGCCGGCCGGCAATCTTCGAGCGCCAGCCGTTGCAGAGGGAAAGCCAATTTCTTCTCCATCTCCTCCACAAATTTCGGTATGCCCCACTTATCGACCAGATATTTTAAGCGTGCTTTTTTCCGATTGGTCCGATCACCGTTCTCAGCGAAGACGCGAATAATAGCGGCCGCGACCGCGACGCTTTCTTCGGGTCTGACAACGATGCCGGCGTCAGCTGCAAATTGGGAATGCCCGGTGATCCCAGCCAATTGGACCCGGAAATAGACGCCGGGCGGAACGGATTTTCCTTCCGGAACTCTTACGGCAACAAACCCGATATCGTTGGTATCAGCGACGACACTGATAGCGCCTCCGCCATCGAACCCGACATTAAACTTCCTGGGAATGTTATAGATGTCGCGGTTGTTCAAAATGTAGTAGTGAAGGGCCGTGGCGTACGGTTGGGAATCGATGAGTTCAGCCGGATCGAGGCCGGCTGTCGGAGTGGCGGTAACATTCCGGACATTGTCGACACCGGACCCCCTTGAGGTCATTCCCAGCTCCTGGAGCTTCAGGAGAACCTTCACTATGTGTCTAGGAGCGATTTCGCGGATCTGAAAATTGGCGCGCGTGGTAATGTCTGCGTAGCCCGCTCCCCAATCATCCGCTATGCCGGCTAATCCTCGGAGCTGGTTGGCCGTGAGTCGACCAGCCGGGATACGGCACCTGAGCATAAACGAATTTTGAGTTGGAGCGACATAGAAGAGCCCGTGGTAGCGGAACCGGAAGGTGTCTGCTTTATCGGGGAACTTGTTCTCTTCGGCATGAGCCAGAAGCTTGTCCCAGATATCGAGTCCGTGTTGTTCCAGTTTCCAGATTTCCTGCTCGCACAAATCCGAGACCGGAGTTCCGAACACCGTTTCTTCGGTGGTCGGAGGCGGTGGCGCCGCTGCGTTTTCCAGGCTGGGCGCCGGCGCCGCGGTAATGCGACCGTCAGGAAGAACTCCCACAAAAGGGGTTAACTTTCGCGTGGAAAGTCCGGCAAAGAAGCCTTGTAGGTATTCTTTCTGTTCGTCGGTGAAAGCTTCTGAAACGGTCACGGGCTTTAACCGTTCGGCGTTCGGCGTTTGGCGTTTGGCGTTTGGCGTTGCTTACGTGACCGCACCCGGTTCGGCAATAGCGCCAGCAGGAACTGCGGCTGGGGTTGAGTCGTTTTTCCAGCCGTAGGTCAGGTAAAGCGCGAATCCGGTAAAGACCGAGCCGCCAATAAAATTACCAATGGTGACCGGTATCTGGTTCCAAATCCACCAATCAGCGATCGTGGCCTTAGCACCAAAAAGAATGCCGGCGGGAATGACGAACATATTCACGATTGAATGTTCGAACCCCTGCGCGAAGAACGTGAAAATCGGCAGCCAGGCGCCTACGATTTTGCCAATGGTCGATTTCGAAGTCATCGCCATCACGACACCGAGGCAGACCAACCAGTTACAAAGTATGGCTTTTACCAAGGCGGTGAGGATGCCGAATGCTCCGAACTTGGCATAGCCCAGTGTCTTGGCATCGGCGATAGCGGCGATTTTCGCGGCGATGCCGGAAGCGTCATTGGTGTGGCCAGACATGGTTAACGCCCCGTATAAAAGCAATGCATAAACCAGGCTGCCGATCAGGTTTCCGAGAAGGACCCAACCAAAGTTGGCCAGCATCCGCGGGAGCGAGAGTTTGCCGTCGGCGTAGGCCAAAGGGAGTAATGCGAAACTGCCGGTGGCAAGCTCTAACCCAAGCAGGACGATCATAACGAACCCAACGGGGAATACGAGAGCGCCCACTAACGGCACGCCGGACTGCACCGTTGCGGTGACTGCCAGACTGGTCGCAACGCCCAGTAATGCGCCAGAAAGAAACCCCCGGATCAGAAGGTCTTTGGCGGCGAGGGAGCCTTTCGTGTTCCCGGCGCTAACCATATTGGAGACGACTTCGCGAGGTGGAACGTAGTCCATGGTAGGTCACGGAGCGGAAAACGTGCCAGGGGGTGGGGGGGTGAGCAGTGAGCAGTAAGCAGTGAGAAGTGAGAGGTGATTGGTGAATGGTGATTGGTGATTGCTTGTGATTGGTGGATCTGGGCGGAGTGGGCGGTCGTGGAGGGGTGCTGGCTAGTGACGCGCAGGTCAGTTTTTTGTGCGAATTGGTCAAAAATTGACAGGGAGATTACTTGGCCCGCCTGGGCAGGAGTATTCCTTGCGCAACCAACTCCTCGGCTAACTGCATCGCGCTCTGAACTGCTAACGCAGGCCCGGCGACCTGCTTAGCGGCTTCGAGCGAGGCTTGAATTACAAATTCTTCATATGTCATATTTCCCTAGAAGGCACAAAACTGTGTGCAAATCAATCTTCGTCCGGCGGTTCAGTCTAGTGGTATCAAGACAGGTTTCGGCAGCGGCCCGACGTCATCCCGGTGCAGCACATATTCCACTCCGGCACCCAGCGGACCCTGAACATTCTTACGGAACCGCATGCAGAGACGTCGCATGAGGGCTATTGAACGTGTGTTGGGGAGGTCGGCGCCGGCTATAATAGAGTCAATTTGTGACTTCAAAAAGGCGTGAGCAATCACCGTCCAAGCCATCCTCAGGGCAAGGCCCTGTCCCCAATAGCTTGGGTCCAACAAGTAGGTGAGTTCTGCGGACTTGAATGATGGATAGGGTCGTAAGTCAACACAACCGGCGTATCGCGCTGAGACATTTTCCAGGAACCACATACCGAGCGGCGTCTCTCCCCTGTCGGTAACACTCTGTGTAAGCAAGCGCGTGATGTATTCCTTGTCCGGAGGGACTCCATCGAAAAGGTATTGATAGGCTAGCGGATTCGCTGCCAACGCGTGATAGCCGTCGATATCATTTAAGTCGGCTCGCCGTAGCCGCCCTTACAACCGGCCGACAGTTGCAGCGATCCAAGGCGTGACGGGCAAACACGTGCAGTCGGTGACAAAACCATTAAGTTACGATCCGAGAGACCGCTGACGACCCGGCGGCCAAGGGCATTAGTCGCACCAGGGGTCGAGCGGAGAGAGATTTTCGCCCGACGATGCACCGCACGTCAATCGCCCATTCGCCGATTCGCCCTTTCGCCGGCGCGCCGCCGCTACCCCTCTTCGCCTTTCCCCCCGAATTGCGCCGTATACGTATCTAGTTGTTGGTAATACGGTCCGGCGTCTTCGTAGATTTGGTCGAATAACGCGGCGAGCTTTTCGTAGCGAGGCACCCAGTCCGGGTTCGGAACAATTTCTTCATCCAGTTGGATCAGCTTTGTGGCGGCCTCTGACAGGGATGAATAGACGCCGGCGGCAACCCCGGCGATCATCGTGCAGCCCAGGATGCTGGACTCGGTGTGTTTAGTCGTGCGAATCGATGTCCGATAAATGCTGGCTTTAATCTCAAGCCAGAGACGCGTTTTTGCGCCGCCGCCACTTGCCACCAAATACTTCATCGGGTTCCCGCTTTGTTCCATGATGGAAAGGTTTCGGCGAGAAGCGAAAGCCACGCCTTCCATCACGGCTCGGTGCAGGTGCCCACTTGCGTGGGCGTAGGTTAAGCCAAAGAATTGGGCGCGGGCGTTCCGCCGGGCTCCCAGTCGTTCTCCGTTTAAATAAGGCAAGAAAATGAGGCCATCGGATCCGGGCGGAGCTGATGCTGCGACTTTAACCAGCTCATCGTAGCCAACCTGATTGTCGTGGAAGGCGCGGCGGGCCCAGCGGACGGCATCACCTCCGGCATCCAGAATAGTAAATGCGCTCCACCCTTCGTCGATGCCCAGGACGTTACTGATAATTGGATGCAGAACTGCGCGTTCGGTTTGCAGGGTCAACAAAGTTGAAGTCCCCGTGGAATCGGACCCAACACCAACTCGGTTCACACCGGATCCAAGCAAAGTAACGGGAAAGTCTCCGGCTCCAACGGCGACCGGAGTACCACTCAATAGACCGGTCTCTTCAGAAGCCGCGCGGGAAATGGTACCGACGAGATCGATTGGCCGTTTGATCTGGGGAAGGATCTCTGGTTCAAGCCCTAAGAGTTCTGCTAGCGATGAGCTCCAAGCGCGTTTCTCGATATCATAGAGGTAAGTTGTAGACGCCTCCGGATGGTCAATCGCCTGGCAACCGGTTAATCGGAAATTCACGAAATCTTTGACGATAAGGACTGAGACCGCCCTGCGATAGACATCCGGATGCTCTTTCTTAAACCAAAGCAGTTTGAACGCCGGCCAAGCAGTCGCCGCGGGATTGCCGGTGATAGGCAACAGCTTTTCTTGGTCGTGCTGTCCGAGGAATTCAGCGAGCACCTCTCGGGTCCGCTTATCATTCCAAAGAGGAGCGTAGTCGACGACAGGGACCCCATCCCGGCCTATTAAAACGGTTCCATGCATCTGGCCGCAGGTGGCAATAGCGACGATCCGTGAAGCCGCATTTTCGACCTTGTTGAGTACAGTTCGAATACAGAGCACAACCCCGTTCCACCAGTCGGATGGACGCTGTTGAGACCAACCGAAGTGTGGCACTTGCTGGTCGTGCTCAGCGGAATGGAAGGCCACGATCTGGCCGTTAAGATCCGTTAAGGCAGCCCGTACACTGCCAGTACCAACGTCGATGGCCAGCAAGAGATCTTTATTGGGGGGCATGGAGGAGAGGACAAATAGAAAATAGCTAATAGCAGATAGCAAATGGAGGAGTTCAGGAGTTGGTAGGGGGAGGCTCCTGAAAGGCCCAAGGATACAACGAAGGAAATCCGCACGCCCCTTAACCAATCAACGAGGGAGGGCCGAAAAGCGCGCCGAGCCGGGGGCAACGCGGCAGACCACGGCTCGGCCAACTGGCGGCACAACAACGTTTCTTTGGCGGTACATACGAGACGCTTCGCTCTACCGACTCTCGCCTGCAGGAGCCTCGCCCTGCCTCTAGCCTGATCCACCACAGTGCGTAGTATTGCTACTCAAAACCACCAAGCAACCATTTTCTACCGGAAAGTGTTTCCTGCGGGCTTAGTCCTAGGACAGGCGACGTAAGATGGGCGTGAGCAGTCTCGGTCAGGCGGGAATATGGGCGTAGGGGGAGCGGGACGCGGTGCTTCGCATTTTCTCTCTGAACACCGATTATGTTGATAAATTCTGTTGTATTACTACTTTAAAGAGGGAATTCTGGGTTTCGTTCCTGCTGAACAACTCAATCCCTATCTTTTCCAGCATCGCGATGAGTGCTTCCCATGCTCAGCCTCCATTTTTGGCTTTTTTGAACCCGGAGACACTACAGATAGAGCCAAACACTGGCGGTTATAAGAAGCATTTCCGTGAGCTCGCCGGGATTTACGCCGACGAGGCCGCGTTCGACCGTTTAGAAGAGACTTTTGGCAATTCGGTTGGTTATCGTGTGGATGAAGCGCGCTTCAGTGATCGCGGGAGTGATTTAATCACGGGAACTAGTGTACTTGAGCCGGGCAAAGTCGGCCGAGAGTTCTTTATGACGAGAGGACATCTCCATCAGCGGGCTGACCGTCCGGAGACTTACTATTGTTTGGCCGGGCATGGGGTCCTATTGCTGGAAAGCTTGGCTGGCGAAGTCAAGGCCATGGAGATGCGACCAGGCAGCCTTGTTTATGTGCCGCCATTTTGGATACACCGGAGTGTGAACGTCGGTGAGGCCGTTTTCGGGACCCTCTTTTCTTATCCAGCCGATGCGGGTCAGAATTTCGAGATTGTCAGGCAAGCCAAGGGGTTTCGACAGCTGGTGGTTTCTGCCGGGGACCAGGGCTGGCAATTGATTCCGAATCCGCGATATCAACCGCGGACGGAGTCGGAAATACAAGCCTACATTACACTAACGAGCGGGAACGCCGGGAGCGGAACAGCATGAGCTCTACGGGTGCCAGGAAAGAGCCCGGCGGGCCCAAGGTTGGTGGGGCGAGGCTCCCTCACAACCTTGGCGGCTTGTCAGGGAATGCGACATTGAAGGATGACTTCGTGTTTTTGGTCAAAGCGCTGCCGAGCCGGATCGAGGGTGTCGCAGTTATCCAGCGCTTTGAATTGGACTGGGCTTGCGTTCGATCCACCGTCGTCCATCCTTTTTTTGTGCCGCACGCGGGGCCGCGGCTCGGCGGCTTTCCGGCTTTGCCCATTACAGTTTCGACAACGTCGGCGGCTTTGCTCGCCGTTAAAGGAAGATCCGGAGCCTCGCCCCACCAAGTTTGGGCCGAGCGCGGCAAACCGATTTCTCTCTGAATAGACATGGCTAAGACGATTCTGAAGGCGATCTCGGAACACCGGTTAGTGCCGGTTATCGAATTGGATACGGCAACTGACGCACCTTTTTTAGCGGAAGCTTTGTTGAAGGGTGGTTTGCCGGTTATCGAGCTAACGTTTCGAACCAGTGCGGCGGCCGAATCAATTGCGGCGGTGCGAAAGGAGTTTCCAGAAATGCTGGTTGGGGCAGGAACGATCGTGGTCTCGGAACAGTTTCAGCAAGCTCTGGACGCAGGAGCTCAGTTTCTGGTCTCTCCCGGGTTCGATTCTGGGCTGACTAAGACGGCGGTGCAGAACGGCGTTCCATATTTACCAGGTGTCGCGACGGCATCGGAATTACAGGGCGCGTTGGCCCTCGGTATAACGGTCTGCAAGTTTTTTCCGGCTGAAGAAATCGGCGGCGCCCGTTTTCTCAGGATACTAGCGGCTACGTATCGAGCGTTTTCGCCGGGGTTCGTGCCAACCGGTGGAATCAACTTGAATAACCTGGAGAGTTGGCTGCTGGAGCCGAGCGTGATTGCGGTAGGTGGTTCATGGCTGGCGGCAAGGCAATGGATTAAGGACAAAGATTGGGCGGCGATACGAGAGTCGGTTGCCAGCAGTGTGCGAGTGGTTACGACCTTAAAGCGAGCATGAACCGGGAAAGTTCTCCAAGTCGGCCTCGCAAGCGAGGCACGCTCCACTAACTCCGGCATGAGCGCGAAGCTAGTTTCGAGGCCCGTTCCAACCATCCACTTTGTCGGTGTATCCACAAAACAGTCGTCGATCATGCACGTTTTTCCGGAATGGGCAAAAGAGCTGGGTCTAGGCGACGTCGCCATTAACGGAATTGATCTGCCGCTGCATGCTGCCCGGGACCAATATCGGCAGGTTGTTGATTTTATTCGAGATGATGCCTATTCGAATGGAGCATTAGTGACCACTCACAAGATCGATCTGTTTGAAGCGGCCTATTCGCTTTTCGATGAACTGGATTGGTTTGCTGAATCGATGCACGAAATAAGCTCGATATCGAAGCGAGCCGGCAAATTAATTGGACAGGCTAAAGATCCGGTATCGGCTGGGCGCGCATTAACAGAGATGATCCGGCCAGGTTTCTGGCCCGGCGAAGGAGGAGACATTTTTTGTATGGGCTGCGGTGGCGCCGGGGTTGCGATCACCTGGTTCTTGCTGCGGGGCGATCATTTGTTAGGAAAACCGGAGCGGTTGATTGTGTCCGACATTTCGATGGAGCGCCTGGCGCATCTACGAGAATTGGTCGATCAGGATGGGTTGGAAATTGAGTTGGTGCGGGATCCGACGGATAACGATCGTATCCTGCAGAGCTTGAAGGAGGGTTCATTTGTGATCAATGCAACCGGTTTAGGTAAGGACCGGCCCGGCTCGCCGATTACGGATCGCGGACGTTTTCCTCGACGTGCGATGGTGTGGGAATTGAACTACCGGGGCGCGCTCGACTTTTTGCATCAAGCTTATCGAGCCACAAGCGAACAAGAGCTGACGGTGCACGACGGTTGGGATTACTTTGTGCACGGATGGAGCTGCGTCATCGCGGATGTTTTCCATGTGGACATCCCGAATGAACGGGTTTCTAAATTAGCCGAGATTGCGGCGCGTGTGAGCGGAAGAAAGTGAAACGAGTTCTAGTAACACCGCGGTCATTGACTAATGGCGATCATCCGGCCTTTGCGCGTCTGCGTCAGGGCGGGTGGGAAATCGTTTTGGGCCCGAAAGGCCGGCTGCCGGAGGAGGAAGAGCTTTGCGACCTGGTGCAGGGTTGTGTGGGCTGGATCGCCGGGGTTGAACCCGTGACTGCGAAAGTTCTGGCTGCGGCCAAGGCTTTAAGGGTAATCAGCCGGAACGGTAGCGGCATTGATAATATCCCGTTGGTTGATGCCACACAGCGCGGGATCACGGTGCTTCGGGCAAACGGTGCGAATGCGCAAGGGGTAGCCGAGCTTACTCTGGGACTTGCTTTAATGGCGGCTCGCGGCCTTCATTTGGCCGATCGCGGGCTTAAAGAAGGCGTTTGGCGCCGTTCTATGGGCACCGAACTCAACGGCCGCCGGGTTGCGGTGGTTGGGTATGGACGTATTGGGCAGGCCGTTGCTCGGCTCTTCGCTGCTTTCGGTTCTGTGGTCTCAGTGATCGAACCTTTGGATGTCGCCGCCGAACCGTTTGCTCGGGTGACTTTGGAGTTCGCCATCCGCGAGGCAGAACTGATCACACTGCATTGTCCGCCATCTCCGGATGGACAACCGCTGTTGAGCAAAATCTTGCTGAGTCGGGCGCGCCCCGGCTTGACCTTGATCAACACGGCCCGTCGAACGCTGGTCGACGAAGAAGGATTGCTGCAGCAGCTGGAAAGCGGGAGAATCGCCGCCTATTGTTCCGATGTATTCGATCAGGCTGATGCCAGCGCCGCCAAACTGATTGCGCATCCCCACGTCATCGCGACCTCTCATCTCGGCGCCTTCACCCGCGAAAGCGTCGATCGCGCTGCACTCGAAGCAGTACAAAATCTTCTGGCGTTTTTCGAAGGCGGTCCCACGCCTTCACGGCCCTCGGAATGCGGTTCCCCGACTTCACGACCCTCGGAGGACGGTCCCACGTCTCCACGACCCTCAGGAAATGCCAGCCATTGAGACGGTTCGATTTGAAGGTTCGTTGGCTGACAATCTTGCGAACGAACCCAGCGGAGTTGAGCTGTTCTGGCTCGGGCAGGCGGGTTTTTTATTACGGTCCCCTGGGCTGGATTTTTTGATCGATCCCTACCTTTCAGATCAACTGGCCGAAAAGTATCGTGGACAGGTCTTCTCGCATACCAGGCTGATGACGCCGCCGATAACGGTCCCGGAACTGCCGAAGCTCGATTTCGTTTTCTGCACGCATCATCATGGGGATCATCTAGATTTTCCCACTATCCGCGAGATTGCGGGCAAATTTCCGTATACGCGTTTTATCGTGCCGGCGGCGAGTGAACCGGAGGTAGGCCGAGCTGGTTTAAAGAAAGATCAGATAATCTGGGCCGAAGCAGAAGGCGAAATCCAGCTAAGTGATACCTTGAAGGTGACACCCGTTAAGGCAGCTCACGAGAGCTTCGAGTACGATCAACTTGGCCGCGATCGGTTCTTAGGATATCTTTTGCAGGTGGAAGCGGGTTTAATCTATCACTCAGGTGATACTGTCCGCTATCCTGGATTGATGGAAAGGATCATCCGATCTGGTCCACAGTTAGCTCTGTTGCCGGTTAACGGACGTCGCCCGGAGCTTCGGGAGAAGATCGCCGGGAACTTTACGCTCGCTGAAGCGGTGCAATTTGGCTTGGACGCCAAAATCCCTGCCGTGATCGCGCATCATTTTGGAATGTTTGCGTTTAACACCATCGATCCCGGACTAATCGATCAAACTACCAGGAACACGCCGGACCGGCTCCAACTCATAAGGGCGGAGTTAGGTGCCCGTTACTTACTAAAACATGGCGCGCGAGGACGCGCGCCCTCCCTATCCCCAGACACTAGTGCCTAGACGACCCCGACCCCCAATCGCCACGGATCCGAATCGGAACCTGCTCGAGATAATATCGACTTCTTTGCAAAATCTGCGTCCTTCCGACCGTAAGGTGGCAGAGCTTACTTTGGCTGCGCCCGAGTTTGTACTCAATGCGACGGTGGATCAGACATCCAGACGGTCCGGAGTGAGTGAGCCGACCGTGATTCGGTTCTGCGAGGCGCTTGGGTTCGAGGGGTTTCAAGATTTCAAAGTCCGCCTCGCCCAAAGTGTCGCCCTGGGTATGCCAGCCACTCACTCAGTCATTTTGCCGGCTGATCCAGTCGGCATCATCGCGGATAAGATCTTTGACTACAGCATGAATAGTCTGGATTGGGCGCGCAAAAAGCTAGATAAGGACGAGCTGAACAAAGCCGTTGATCTGCTATTGGCGGCTAATCGCATCGAGTTCTTTGGTTTTGGTGCATCGGGAATCGTCGCCTTAGATGCACAACAGAAGTTTCCGCTATTTGGGGTGCCATGCACGGCACATTGTGACTCGCATCAACAGTTCATCGCTGCTTCTATGATGAAACCGGGCGACGTCGTAGTGGCGATCTCGAACACCGGTCAGACCAAAGGGGTGATTGAGGCGGCAAAGACTGCGTTGAACAATGGCGCCGCCGTCATCGCGATCACCGGAAAAATCGGCCCCTTGCTAGAACATTGCACGGTGCCATTGCTGGTGGAAACGTTGGAAAACACGGATGTTTATACTCCTACCATTTCGCGGTTAGCGGCGCTCACTCTAATCGATATCTTAGCGACCAGCGTGATCACGCGGCGCGGCCAGGAGCACAACTCGCGCGTCGCGGAAATGAAACGGAATCTAGCTGCCATGCGAGGCAGTCTCTAACTCGCTTAGGCTCGTTAGAGAATAGCCAATAGTCGATAGCCAATAGCCAATCGCGCTCATACTTACCCAGCGCCATTTGACTGTCGGCTATTGGCTATTGGCTATTGGCTATTCCGAAGCGAGCCTCAGGCGAGCTTCGGCAGCCATTGGGCTTCGGCGGCGAGCATTTTGTCCACCAGTTCGTGGATTTGGGGGAGGGTGCAAACGGCGGCGGTTAAGGGGTCTAGCATGACGGCGTGGTAAACGGCGTCTTTGCTGCCGGTCAGAGCAGCTTCTACGATTAGTTCTTGGACGTTGATATTGGTGCGGTTAAGCGCGGCCAATTGAGGTGGGAGCGGACCGACTTTTATCGGCTGAATTCCGTTTCCGTCCACCAGGCAGGGTACCTCGACGCAACAGCTGGCTGGTAGATTGTCAATCACGTCGTCATTCGGCACGTTGCCGTTGATTGTAATCGCTCTATTTGTCTCGATCGCTTCGATGATACGCGCGCCGTATTCGTGTGTTCGTTCCGAGATCAACTCGGCCTGCAAAATAGACTGATATTCTTGTTGGAACTTTTGGACCCGATCATGACAATGCCGCAGATACCCGCCGGTACGTCCAAATTCTAACCAATCGTTAACCGGGTCGGTAAACCTTGGGACGAGCTCGTTATCTACCATTTTCGCGGTCTTGCGAAAATAAGGCACATATTCACTGGCGTGACCGCTGGATTCGGTCACGAAATAACCAAAATGTTTTAGCAGATCAATTCGCACCGGCTCTTGCCCATAGATGGCCGGATCTTCGACGGCGGCAAAGATTTTTGGGTACAGATCTTCTTCTTTAGTTCTGAACTCGAGAAAGAAGGCTTGATGGTTGATGCCGGCGCAGAAGAAGATGACTTCCTCGTAAGGTACCTTGATCCAATCAGCCAGTAGCTCGCTGGTACCTTGAACACTGTGGCAGAGTCCCACGTGCGGAAGGCCGCTGCCGGCTGCAACCGCCCAACAATTGGCGGCCATTGGGTTCACATAGTTAAGCAGTAGTGCTTCCGGGGCGTATTGATCAATCTCCGAGCAAATATCGATCAGGACTGGGATCGTCCGCAGGGCGCGAAACACGCCGCCTGGTCCTAGCGTATCTCCGACACACTGCTCGATGCCGTACTGCTGCGGTATTTCGATGTCGAGCTGATAAGCATCGAGACCGCCTTGTTGAAAGGTCGTGACCACATAGTCCGAGTCTTTGATTGCTTCCCTTCGATCGAGGGTCGCCGACACGGTAGCTTTAACACCGCGGCGATCGATGGTTGACTGAACGATTTGGCGTGACTGCTCTAGCCGCTGCGCGTCGATGTCCATCAATACGATGGTGCTATCGCTCAGCGCCGGCGTGAGAAGAATATCGTTAGTAAGGTTCCGGGTGAAGACAAGGCTTCCTGCTCCGATAAAGGTAATTTTAGGCATAAGTTAGAAAACGGACTCGCCTGAGGCTCGTCCGAATGACAAATGACAGATGTGGCGGCCATGGATCGCTGCTGGGGTCTTTCTCCATTTGTCATTTTTGTCATCTGTCATTTGTCATGCTGAACGAGCCTCAGCGAGTTCAGCTTTTGACTGCTCCGGCAGTGAGTCCCGCTACGAGGCGGCGTTGTACGACGGCAAAAAACAAAATGGTCGGCACGATGGCGATGACCGTGCCGGCAGTGATCAAGCCCCATTTCACCTGCAAGCTCTGGAGAAAGCTTTGTAAGCCGAGTGGTAACGTCTGAGTCGAATTGCTCTGAGAAAGAATCGAGACAAAAAGATAATCGCCCCATGACACCACAAAAGCGAAGAATCCGGCCACGACGAGGCCAGGTAGAGCGATGGGATAGAGAATTCTAAATAGGATCGCTAAACGGGAACAACCGTCGATGGCGGCTGCTTGATCGAGCTCGCGGGGAATGGCGTTAAAATAGCCGGTTAACATCCAAAGCGCGAACGGTAAAGTGATCGAGGTATGGGTAAGGATCACGCCGATATGAGTATCAACCAGCGAGAGGTTCGACATCAAAACATAGAATGGCACTAGCACTAAAACGTACGGAAAAAACTGAGGCAACAGTGCAGCCAGCATCAGATACGGTTTGCCCTTCAACGGGAACCGGCTGAGGCCGTAGGCACCCAGGCTGGCAAATAAAACCACCAGCAACATAACCGTGGTGGCAATCAAGATCGAGTTAGCCACCAGCTGAGGAAAGTTGTTCAGGTTAAAGGCTTCCAGGTAGTTATAAACAGTAAGCTCGGAGAAGGCGGGCAAAATGTGACCGGATTGGATCGAGTCCGAGGTCCGAAAACTGCAAAGAAGAAGCCAGGCCATTGGGCCGAGCAGAAAAAGATAGAATAGGGCGAGCCCCAGATAAACGATGACGCGGTGAGTGAGTTTCATTCCGTCTCGTATCCTCGAATTACCCGGCGGCAGATCATTACCAGAATGACCAATACGACTAACATCACCACGCCGCCGGCGCTGGCATAGCCAAGCGCATAGCCGCTCCAGGCCTGTTTGTAAATGTAGGTAGGTAGAACCTCCGTCGCGTTTACCGGCCCGCCTCCGGTAGAGAGAAAGACGAAATCGAAATTGTTAAAGGTAAAGGTGACATGCAGGACTACCATTACCAGGATGATGTAACGCAGGTTGGGCAGGGTGATGAAGATGAGGCGGTGCCAACGGGTGGCGCCGTCGATGCGAGCGGCCTCGTAAAGATCTTGCGGGATAGCCTGCATGGCCGCCATGAAAGCGATCGCGTAAAAGGGGATGTTGCGCCAAAGGTGCATCACCAGGATCAAAAGGAAGGCGAAATTCTCGTCCCCGAACCAGTTTCTGGTCCATTGGCTTAGACCAATCTTAGTTAATACCAAATTGAAGAATCCGTAGTTAGGCAAAGTAAAAAAACGAAAGATAACTACGGCACAGATGATCGGTAGCACCCAGGTTACCATGGCCAGGCTGCGAAAGACCTGAATCCCGGGAACTCGTTGGATCAGGAGATGAGCCAAGATCAAACCGAAAAATACTTGTAGAGCTACAGCGGTGACAGTGAGCTCCAGAGAGTGCACAAAGGAGAGCTGGAAGATGGGATCAGCGAAAAGTTTAAAGTAGTTCGCTAGGCCGACCAAATTGTAGTGGTTAGGGTCGAGCAGCGATTGATCAGTGAACGAGGTGAAAATGCCGTAGGCGGTAGGATAAAGGTTGAGCCCAAGAATGATGGCGAGCGCGGGTAATAAGAGGAGATAACCGAAGGCCTCTTTCCAAAGGCGAACCAACAAGGGTGTCCGGTATTCTTTGGGCGCACTAGCTTTTGGTCGGTGGAAAGCCAGGTCCTTTGTATCCATCGTTGCGGGCATCATCTTGCGTAAGTCGGCGTTAGGCTAGCTGGAATTGCGTGTGTCTGGTGGGGCGTCTGCGAAAAGGGGGAAAGGGCGAATGGGCGAAACGGCGATTCGGCGAAGCGAAGCCCAAGTTTGGTGGGGCGAGGCTCCGGAACGGCTCCTTGTGTTCTCAAAGTCTCTGGTCACTTTCGGCGACATCATCCGCAAGGCTGATTCACTGCCGAGCCGCTGGCCCAGCGCTATGCAATCGAAATCGGTTGGGATCGGTCGGCCGTTTTTAGAGGTGGAGAATCATGGGCGGCGGCTCGGCAGCCTGTCGGCGCAAGTTGCCTTCGGTGGAGCGAGTTCAACTTGCCTTGCCCGGCGTCTGAGTCCGTGCAAGAGCCTCGCCCCACCAAGTGTGATCCCTGTCTGCCCTATAACTGATTATTTTTCGCTCGTTGTTCCAAGGTCGTGTACAGCGCCTTACCGGCTTCTTCTGGGGTGCTGTTTTTGTAAATCACCTTTTGTATCGCCTCAGTAATGTCGTTGATAACATAACCCCAGTTGATGGCGGCGAGCGCGACGCCGGTGCCCAGTTGGGAGCTAAACGCCTTTTGCCACCAGTTGTCCTTAAATTCCGGTAGATCGGCCACGTCTTTCCGTGGCGGATTAACGCCTTCAGTTTGGTTATCCAAAGCGACGAATTCCTTGCTCGCCAGGATCTTGATCAAGGCCCAAGCATCTTGTTTGTTTTTGCTGGCGGCGTTGATCAGCAACGGTTTGACTTCCAGATAGGTGGCCTGAGTGCCTCCCTCCGGCAGCGGGAGCGGAGCAACTCCGGTTTCTTCTTCAAGAATTTTCTTCGCGGTATCTCCGGTTAGCCGGTAGGAATAGAGCCACGGCCCCATTGGTACCATGGCCGATTTTCCCGAAACGTAGTCGGTGTCGGTGGCCTGGTAGTCGTTGCCGCGAGTGTTCTGATTCGCCGCCGAGGGAGTGCCGGCGAAAAACACATCCTCATAGAGTTTCAATACCTGCGCGAGTTTTTCCGGCGTGGTGTTCATCTCCCACTTCTTGGAAGATTCGTTGTATTTAAAGGGGTTCTCTCCGCCATTGACCTGGAAGAAGAAAGAGATGAACTCCTGAAAGGTACGGACGCTCCCGTTTTTGGTGGTTAATCCCAGGCCGGCGACACCGTCTTCTTTGGACGAGATCAGGGCTGCATCCTTCACTAAGTCATCCCAAGTCTTCGGGGCTTCGAGACCATATTTCTGAAAGAGATCTTTCCGATAGACCAAAACCCGGACATTAGTGTTATAGGGTACTCCGTATAATTTACCGTTAATTGTGAGCGCCTTGATGGTGGTCGGAATGAACTGATCTTTATCTGCCCATTTATCGAATTCGCTGTCGATCGGTGCGATTAGGCCGGCCTTCTGATAAGCGAACATTCCTTCTAACACCGCTTCGATGACGTCCGGTTTTCCCCGGCGTCCTTGGACGATCAGTTTCTGTTGGGCATCTTGGTAGATGGGAGGGCCGTAGTTATTCGCCAGGGTAACCCCGGGCAGCAATTTAGGAACGTTTTCGCTGACCCATTTAGTTAGCGGTCCTTTTTGGGGACCATCCTGAGACATCGGAACGAACCAGAGATCCAGGTCTTTTGCCTGGCTCGCAGCTACGAAGACGAAGGCACTCAGTAGCCCTAATAGTCGGAATTTTGGCAAACGTTTCATTATGTTTGGGGGAAGAATCAGGTCGGTGGGATCGTGTAGATTCGGACGAAAACTCGTCGTGAATCGTTGCAGCTTGATTAAAACGTGAAGCTGTCGCAATAGTCGTTCCGGATCGATAATAGTCTATTTGTGAAGACGTCATCATCGAACGCATTCTCCGGAAACGTGAACGGCGACCTGCACAATTTGTACACGACTTTACGCGCCGTCCGGGCCTGCCCCGAGACCGGGTCAACTTATGCAGGGAGCGTTTATTGCGGGTTGGAGACGCGCATCGATCCTCTTGATTACTATTGGGATGGACGAAAACGCGGTGGTCATCCCAAGTACCCCTACGTGATCTGGCAATATACGCTGCGCGGTTGGGGGAGCCTGAAGACCGAGCGAGCGCTTCATCGGCTGGAACCAGGTTGCGCGTTTACCACGATAGTCCCAAGCGACGATATATATTGTCTCCCGAAGAAATCGACCGAATGGACTTTTTTCTGGTTCATCATTCACCATCGCTACGTCGTGGAGAGGATCAAGAAACGTCAACGAATGGCGTCTCAAGTTTGGCCGATCCCGGCGGACAGCGCATTGATAGGTCGGGCAGTGGATCTCTTTGACGCCGTGCGAACGGGCGTGTGCCAGGACGAGTTCACGGAGGAGAGCCTGCTTTTCGCGTTCATGCTCGAATACGAACGATTCGGTCATTCCTTATTGCACCCGGCTGAAGCCCGAGAACGCTTGCTGAAAGAACTTCGAACCGAGGTCCTGCATGGAATGCGGAACGGTGGACCAACGGTCGAACAACTAGCAGCTAAACGAAAAATGAGTCGCAGTGCGTTTTCTCATCGATTCCGGGATGTGACTGGATCGACGCCAGCCCGCTTCATTACCCAGGTCAAACTAGGAGAAGTTACCCGGATGTTGGTACAAACAGATCTGAAGCTCTCCGCCATCGCGGAATTGACAGGATTTGCCGACGCCACGCATCTCGGAAAAGTTTTTCGTAAGCGCTACTCCCTTACACCCGATCGCTACCGGAATGCGATGCGGGCGCGGTGAACTCGCTTAGGCTCGTTAGGAGTTCAGGAGTTCGAGGAGTTCACGGCAGGAGAATAGAACAAACACGTCGTGGGCAGTTTCCGGGAGCCGCCTGCTGCCGACCTACAGACCTGCCATCTGACAAAGCGGCTCCCCTCCAAACCAAACGCTCCTTCGCCCGCTGCGTTCTCTCCTGAACTCCTAACGAGCCTAAGGCGAGTTCACCTTCCGCCGCCAATCTCTAAGATCGTTCCGGTGACGTAGGAAGCTTCGGGGGAGAGTAACCAAAGGACACCGGCGGCGATTTCATCGGGTGTGCCTGGTCGTTTCATGGGGATGGTGGAACTTAGCCGCGCGGGACGGTCTGGAGCGCCGGCGGCGGCGTGCAGGTCGGTTTCAACTAGGCCCGGGGCAACTGCATTGACCCGGATCCCTTCGTTCGCCACTTCCCTGGCCAGTCCAATGGTCAGAGTATCAATGGCTCCCTTGGTGGCGGCGTAATGGACCCATTCCCCAGCGCCTCCTGTGCGAGCGGCGAGCGAGGAGATATTGACGATGGAGCCCCCTGAGTGGCCGTATCGAGTCGACATCCTCTTCACGGCCTCACGCAGGCAAAGAATCGGCCCGATTACATTTACCGCCATTAATCTTTCAAGGATTGGACCGCTGGTTTCATCAACGCGCGCAAAACCGCCAGTGATACCGGCGTTATTAACTAACCCGTAGATCGGACCCAGCCGGGTCTCTGTATCTTGGAAAAGAGCGATCACCTCCGACTCGACTGATACATCGGCTCGAATCGAGATCGCTTTTCCACCGGTGCTGCGAATCTGTTCAACGACTTTGTCCGCCGCCTGTTGGTCTCTCGAGTAGTTGACGACTATCTGATAGTCGGAACGGGCTGCTTTCAGCGCGATCGCAGCGCCGATCCCGCGGCTGGCTCCGGTGATGATCAAAGTCCGTGGCGATGGCATGGGAATTCCTAATAGCAAATAGCAGATCGCAAATAGCAAATTTGGTAGGGCGAGGCTCCGGAATTTTGGTAGGGCGAGGCTCCGGAATAGCCGGACTGGGGTCGCAGGGTCAAATCACGCTTCGCTGGTATATAGAATACAACACTTAAGCGCTGCCGAGCCGTGGGTTGCGCCACCCTCGGCTCGGCAGCTTTCAGGTGTCGCATCCCATATACCAACGACTCACCATTTCGCGCTGCGACTTTGCTTTGGTCATTCCGGAGCCTCGCCCCACCAAAGGTTCCTTGAACTCCTGTAACTCCTCTGTTTTTGTGAGACGACGATGAATCGCGCACTCGGCTACACTTTAACAGCCCTGCTTTTGGGGTTGGACTTAGTGGTCGGTACTTTCCTGTTGAGTTCGGGTAACGCGCAAGTTCCGACGGATGACGCCTCTGCCTGGCTGAGGGTGTTTACCCGGGCGTTTGAACTAGTAAAACAGGATTATGTTGACCCCAAGAAGGTGACTTCGTCGCAATTAGTGCATGCCTCGCTGCGCCAAATGCTGTCCCAGCTTGATCCCCATAGCGGTTATCTGGAGGCGGAAGACTATGAGGATTTCCAGGAGGAAAACAGGGGCGAAGTGACCGGTATCGGCATTGTGGTCGCCGAGATTAATAGTCAGCTGACCGTGGTATCAGCGGTTGAAGAAGCTCCAGCGGCTAAGGCGGGAATTGTGCCCGGCGATCAGATCATGGCGATCGAAGGGGTTAACGTCGAACACAAACGGGTAGAGGATATTGGCCCGCTTTTGCGCGGCCCTAAAGGCAGCAGCGTCCACATAAAAATCTACCGGCCATCGACTAAGAACGTGAGCGATATCCAGGTCATCCGTGGTATGTATCGGCTGACAAGCGTGAGAGATGCCCATCTCCTGGATGGCGGAGAAGCGGGTAAATTCAAGATCGGATATCTTCGGATTACAGAATTCGATCAGCCGACGGCGACCGAGCTCGGGACGAAGGTGGATGATTTGCTGGATAAAGGGATGCAGGCCCTCATATTGGATCTGCGATTCAATCCGGGCGGGCTGGTCCAAAGCGCCATCGACACCTGCGGAGTATTTCTGCCGCCCAAGACGATGGTGGTCTACACAGAAGGGCGCGACGCAGGTTCCCATCAGGAATTCTATACTGATACAGCGGCCAAGCCGCGGCTGAACTTTCCCATGGTGATTCTGGTTAACAACGAAAGCGCCAGCGCTTCGGAAATCGTTGCCGGAGCAATGAAAGATCTGCGACGGGCGATCATCGTTGGACAAACGACGTTCGGGAAAGGGCTCGTGCAGGCCCAGTTTGAGCTCCCGGACGGGTCCGGCATGCGACTAACGGTTGCCAGGTATTTCACGCCAAATCATGAAACCATTCAGGAGAAGGGCGTGAAACCCGACATTGCCAGTTCAATGAACCGGGTAGAAGAAAGAGCACTGTTGCTCAGGCAGAGAGGCAGTTTTCTGAATCCAGCCGAGAAAGAGCTCGTTGCCCACCAGAAAGACGAGCAATTGGATCGAGCGGTCGACGCGTTGAAGGGGCTGCTGACGTACGAGGGATAGCCGAACTCGCCTTAGGCTCGTCCGGCATGACCAATAGCCGATAGCCGATAGCCAATGGACCTGGGTAGTGCAGAGCGCGTTTGGCTATCGGCTATTGGCTATTGGTCATGCCGGACGAGCCTAAGCGAGTTCGGCTACGGTACCAGACTTACCTTTACCGATTGGCTCTTGTCGGATGCGATGGTGAACGCGTCGAGGGCTGACTTAAGCGGTACGCGGTGGGTGATCAGTGGCTGTACATTGATCCGGCCTTTTTCCAAAAGGCGGACCGCCGTTATGTACTCCTGATAGAATCGAAAGGTGCCTACTAGTTCGAGTTCTTTGGCAAGGACGCGCCCGAGAGGGAGTTGGGCTGCGGAGAGCATCCCGATCTGCACCATGCGGCCGCCAGGGGCCAGCGATTCAAGGCAATTTATCATCGCGGGCACGGCGCCTGAGGCTTCCAAAGCGACATCAAATTCACCTTGGTCGCTCACCGCTTGTTTAAGGGCATCGGAGTTCTCCGCTACGTTAAGGGCGTAGTCCATGTCCAATTCCAAAGCCAGTTTAAGGGGCGATGGAAACCGATCGGTAATGGTGATCTCCAGAGCGCCGGCGAAACGGGCGGCAACTCCGGCCAAAAGACCGATTGGTCCTGCCCCGGTGATCAAGACTCTCTTCGAATTGAGATTTCCTGCTTGGTTAACGGCATGCAAGACCACTGCTAATGGTTCAGCACAGGCTACCTCAGGAAAGGAAATCTCTGTCGTGAGAGGAACACACTGCGATTCAGCAGCCACGAAAAACTCAGCAAAACCTCCCTGAACATGGGGGTAGCGGGATGCACTACCGAAAAAATAAACGTTGGTGCAAAGGTTACCACGCCCGGATCGGCATTGTGCACAAACGCCACAGTAACGAGCCGGATTGACCGCGATCCGCTGCCCAGGTTTCAGTGACGAGACACCAGGTCCGCATTTCACAATCTCGCCGGCGACTTCGTGACCAAGTGTCATTGGTTGCTTGATTTTGAAGTCGGCGACTCCGCCTTCGTGAAAGTAATGTAGATCGGATCCGCAGATTCCTCCTGCACCCAACCGGACTAAGACCTCGTTCGGTCCAGGTTCGGGAATATCTTTATTTTCTAAGCGAAGATCGTGTGCACCGTGGATGACGCAGGACAACATAGAAGATGGTGAAAGGTGGATTGGTGATTGGTGATTGGTGAAAGGAGGTAGGAGCTAGAATCTAGGAGCTAGTGTCCTGTCCCATAAGTAACATGGCTTTCGCCGTCGGTCAGTTGGCTGTTTTTCAAGGCGCGAGCGAAGCGCCCATATCTGGTTCATACGGGTCGAGCGAGCAACGCAGAAAAACAGCCAACTGGCCACGGCCCGGAGGGTTGCGATGAAAATGGGCCGGCGGCTGCGTTGCTCGTCGGTTACGTATCGATCTAGATATGCGCCCTCTACCGCCAGTCCGGCTCGGACCGCCTTGCCGGCGGCCCATTTTGATCGCAACGAAAGCCACGTTATTTATGGGACAGGACACTAGAGGGGGGATCGCAAATGGCGCGTTGTTCGCGTTTTTTCTGCCTTGGCAGTTTCATTCTAGCTCCTAGATTCTAGCTCCTAGCTCCTAGCTCCTTTAATCATCGTGTTCCTATTCGACCTTTCTCACCGTCGTATTCTTGTCACTGGCTCTAATGCCGGCCTCGGGTTTGCCATCGCTCGTGGTCTCGCCCAGCATGGCGCAGGAGTAATCTTGAACGGTCGTAACCCGAACAGGCTTCGATCTGCTGCCGATCTACTGAGAAAAGAAGGGTATGCGGTCGAAGAAGCTCGATTTGACGTCACTAACGAAGGCGAGATCCAGCCAGCGATTGCGGAACTTTCTGCGAACGCGCCCATCGATGTCCTGATCAATAACGCAGGGATCCAGCGACGGGTGCGCCTGGACGAAATCTCTCTTGAGACTTGGTCGGAGGTGATTCAAACCAATTTGACCAGCGCAATGCTGGTCTCCCGTGAGGTGGTTAAAGGCATGATCGCGCGTAAGAGGGGAAAGATCATCAATATCTGTTCGGTGATGAGCGATTTCGCGCGGACTACCACGGGACCGTACACCGCCGCAAAAGGGGGCCTCAAGATGCTAACGAAGGTGATGTGCGCGGACTGGGCGCAGTTTAACATTCAAATCAACGCGATTGGACCCGGCTATTTCATCACCGAGATGACGCAGGTGCTGGCGGATAATCCGGACTTCGACGCCTGGGTCAAACAACGGACACCCGCGAAACGCTGGGGCATACCTTCTGAGCTGGTCGGGGCAGCAGTCTTCCTCAGCAGCGATGCTTCTTCGTTCGTAAACGGACAGATTTTGTATATCGACGGTGGGATGACGGCGGCGTTGTAGGGGACATGGCTGAAGGGCGAATGGGCTACAGGTGCGAAAGGGTGAAAGGTGAAAGGTGAAAGGTCGGAAGGGCGCGTCGATGCCATGGAGGCGCGACTGTCCGGCGTAGCTAAAGGCCCTTGAATCCCGATTTTCACAGAAAGATCACAAAGGCCACGAAGACACAGGTGTGAACTACGGGCACCTCTTTCAAGGCGCATTTGTTAATCGCGTAACCCAGGGCCGAAAGCTTTCGGCCCTGGGCTGTTCTGTATAGCCGCTTCGCGGCAAGGCTTATCTCACTTTTGGTATCGGCTATTGGCCATTGATCGCTCAGATGCGAGTCCGTTGATATGCTGGACTACAACACAAAGTTTGATCGGCGAGTGTCGACGACAGTTTTCGATGAGAAAGAGATTCGTGAACTAGTCAGTTCGCGGCTGAACTCTTCTGAAATCGAATCGGTCTCATTGCTGGCCGGCGGTTTTATGAATTCGAATTACCGGCTCAGGCTCAGAGATAACGCTTCTCTGGTTTTGAGAATCTCTGCTAGAAGCGCTGATTTAAAGAAAGAGCTAAGCGTACTGAAACATGTGCACGGCAGAGTTTCTGTTCCGACGGTCGTTGCCGAAGATTTTTCCGAACCACATCCTTTCGCTTTGATTGAGTTTATCGAAGGAACGCTGTTCGCCGATGGCCTGCGTTCGGTGGCTACCGAAGATCTGATAAAACTGGTGGCCGAGGCCGGGACTGCTCTTCAAGCCATCCATTCATTCAACTTGGGCAAGGCCGGCTTCTTTGACGAAAATTTTGCGTTCAATCCGGTCTTTGAGAATTTCGGTGGTAGTCTTTACGAGTATATCTGTTCGAGCCTCGCTTCTGGCCAGGTTCGAGAAAGGCTAGGGGCACGCTTGGCCGAGCGTACGCTGCAATGCGTGCAGTCCAAACGAGAGATTTACTCGTCGATTCCAAACTCAACGCGACTCATCCATTGTGACTACAACCTGAAGAACATTCTGATCCGGAAGATTGGCTCGGCTTGGAGAGTAGTGGGAATCCTGGACTGGGAGTTCGCCATTTCGGGTTCGCCTTTGGTGGACATCGGAAATTTCTTGCGGTTCGAAGATGAATTACCACCGGGATTTAGTGAGGCGTTTGTCAGGGGATACGTTTCGGGTTCAATCGGCTTGCCGAGCAATTGGAGGGAAGTTGCCCGGCTTCTTGATCTAGCGGCTATGATGAATTTCCTGGAGGGTAAAGAAGAGGCTCCCAAAACGTTTCGCACCGCCATGTCTGTGGTCGCAAAGACGGTCGAGTCGGTAGGGCGAGGCTCCCGAAAGGCCGAATGAGTTATCAGGGGAATCGGCTGAACCTTTCTCAACTGCGAGCAACATCGGTGGACGTGCCGAGCCGTGGCTCATCGCGAACCACGGCTCGGCGGGCATTTCGTTCTAATCACGCGCTGTCAGCGACGACCTGCCAATGACGCTGTGAAATGCGTGGGTCTCTCGGGAGCCTCGCCATCTGCAAATTACTGATTACTGATTCACTGATTACTGATTACTCTTCCCCGATGGATCTGATCTTCAGGCACGCAAACCTTCCGGACGGTCGCATAAATATTGATGTCGGTATCGAAGGGCAAATGATCACGGCGGTTGCGGAGAATTTGCCGGCGACCGCGGCAGTCGAGGTCGACGCCAAAGGTAAATTACTATCTCCTCCGTTTGTCGACGCTCATTTTCATCTGGATGCGGCGCTCTCACTCGGCCTGCCTAGGCTGAATCGTTCCGGAACACTTCTCGAAGGGATCGCACTTTGGGGCGAATTAAAGCCCGAGCTGACTCATGAAGCGGTGGCCGCCAGGGCGTTGGCTTATTGTGACATGGCGGTCGCGCAAGGACTCCTGGCCATCCGCAGTCACGTCGATGTTTGCGATGATCGGCTTCTGGCAGTTGAAGCTTTGCTCCAAGTAAAGAAGCAGGTGGCCGACTATCTGGATCTACAGCTCGTCGCGTTTCCCCAGGACGGTTTGTATCGATTTCCGAACGGTGAAAAGAATGTTTTACGGGCTTTGGATCTAGGGGTTGATGTCGTCGGGGGGATTCCGCATTTCGAACGCACGATGGCGGACGGTGCTGCCTCGGTGAAACGGCTCTGCGAGATTGCGGCGCAACGTGGACTTTTGGTGGATCTGCATTGCGACGAATCGGATGATCCGCATTCCCGACATATTGAAACTCTGGCGGCAGAAACCAAACGGCTTGGGCTGCAAGATCGAGTGGCAGGGTCTCACCTAACTTCCATGCATTCGATGGACAACTATTATGTGTCGAAGCTGATCCCGTTGATGGTGGAATCGGGTGTCGCTGCCGTGGCGAATCCGTTGATTAACATCACGCTCCAAGGCCGGCATGATACCTATCCGAAACGACGGGGATTGACTCGGGTGCCGGAACTAATGGCTGCCGGTGTGCCGGTGGCGTTTGGTCACGATTGCGCGATGGATCCTTGGTATTCTTTTGGGTCCGGCGACATGTTGGAAGTTGCCCACATGGGAGTGCATGTCTGTCAGATGACGTCGCTGGCGGCTATTCAATCTTGTTATGAAGCCGTGACGGTGAACGCCGCTAAGATTTTGCACTTGGATAAATATGGCATCGCCGAAGGGAATTGGGCCGACTTGGTGTTGTTACAGGCTGCCGATCCTTTTGAGGCGATCCGTTTGAAAGCGACGCGGTTGATGGTTGTGCGGCGGGGGAAAATCATTGCGCGAAGTGCGGAGAGAACCACTGAGCTAGAGCTTCCCGGGCGGCCGGGAAAGGTGTCGCTGAACTTCGTACCGGGGTCGGTGAAGGGTTAGCGTTTGGCGTTTGGCGTTTGGCGTTCGGCGTTCGTGCTCAGGGCGGCGAAGCCCTACCGTCGTTTCCAGACGGACGTGTTTCTTGCTTGGGTACCAACGAACTGGTCCGAACCTTCGGCGGCCCGCTTGTCTGCTGAAGAATGGCTGATGAACACGTCGTGGGGCATGGCTAAAGGAGTTCAGGCACTCGTGGAGCGCGCCTCGCTTGCGAGGCCGTGGTAACCAAAGGGAGGTCGTTGGGCAAGTCCCTGTGTCATCTGCGCTCTGTACCTCTTGCCACAGCGAGCGAGTACGTTTTCTCACAAGCGCATCACGACGCCGGAATTCATAGCACACACCGATTGGCTCCGGAATCGAAATGGATAGAGCGTAGATCCCTGAAATAAAGCGCTTCATGGTCTCGCCCTGTTCAACACGGCCTCGCAAGCGAGGCACGCTCCACGGTTCCGGCCGAACGCTCGCGCCATCAGTCATTTCTAGCAGGAATGGTGGCGTCGTTTGGTGGCTAGAGCGTTCCATTTTCTGACTAGGCGGCGTAGCCCCGGGTCGAGTTCCCAGGCTTGTAGATCGGAATAAGTAAACCAGCGCAGTTCCTTGCTTTCGACGCTGGTTTTGGTCTCGGCCGCTTGGGGTGCGATGAGCACGTAACGGATATCAAAATGAAAATGTGCCGGCTCGTTTCCGTGAGGCGGGATCTCATGGATATCGAGGTCAAAAGGACGAGCGGCGGCTACGATCAATCCATCAATTCCGGATTCTTCAAGTGCTTCTCGACGGGCAACGGAAAGCACATTTTCCTCTCCGTCACAATGACCTCCAAACTGTAGCCAGCGATCAAGTTTGCGATGATGATGGAGCAAGACCTTGCTTCCGTCTCCGCTGACCACCAGGGCGCTACCGGTGAAATGGGCCGGAAACGCGTCTCTGCGAAAACAGTCTGGGCGGGTGTCGAGCAACTCCAGCATTTGCTGGCGGCAGGAAGCCTCTTCCGGACGAACAGAAAGGTCGAGACCTGATAACGTGTTCCTAAGCTCAGTGCGATCTGTCCCCATGTTGCTATTGCTATTAGCACAACAAAGATGAAACTTCCGTCGCTTCCAACGGGTTCTAAGTAGAGGCTCTGCCAGAAGGGGTTAAGAAACTCGTATTGAAAAACCAGATGAAAATTTTCGTTAAATATAGCGTTCTAAGCGTTCTGCTATCGGGCTTGCTCAGTCCCCTGACCGCTGTCTCGCAGGAGTCCGGAAAAGCAGAGCAAATCATGGCAGCTTCCAAGGCAGCAATGGGAGGGGCGGCCTGGGATCAGATTAAAACCTGGCATGAGACAGGAAAGGTAACGCAGGGTGGCTTGGAAGGCAGCTATGAATCGTGGTCCGATTTTCCCGACGTCCGCAGCGCCGACATTTTTAAGATTGGGCCCGCAAAAGGCTCTCAAGGCTGGAACGGGAAAGAGGCGTGGTCGACTGACAGTAGCGATCAGCTTCGCATCGAGACCAGTCAAGCTTCCATCGCTGCGGCCATCAAAGGCGCCTATCAGGCGGCGCACGCTTTCTATTTCGCTGGCCGGTATCCGGCGGAACTAAAATATAGCGGCGTCAAAGACAACGATGGTAAGCCCTGTGACGTGGTCGTTCTTCAGCCGAAGGATTCGGATCCCTTTGAAGCTTGGTTCGACCAATCCACTCATTACCTGGTGAAGACAGTTGATCTCACTGGTGAACAGCCACAGACCACGTTTTTCTCGGACTTCCGATCGGTGCAAGGATTAACCATCCCGTTTAAGGCCAAGGTCAGAATCGGAGATCCGAAGTACGACAGCATCGCCGAATCGGAAAATATCGAACTAAATAGCGAGATCGCGGCCAGCCGGTTCGATCCGCCAAAACAGGTGGTCGATGCGTTGGAATTTCCCGCGGGAAAAGACCGAGTGTCGATTCCGTTTAAGCTTTTGAATAACCACATCTATCTGCCGGTGTCCCTGAATGGAAAGGTATGTGACCAGATGATCTTCGATACCGGGGCCACCAATGTGATAAGCTCGGCTGCGGCGAAGGCGAACGCTATTAAGACTGAAGGCGAACTGCCAGGAGGAGGGTTTGGAGACAATGTGTCTGCCTTTGGGTTGGCCAAGATCGGGCTGATAGACGTAGGAGGAGTAAAGCTAAAAGATCAGGTGTTCGGCGTTTTTGACTTTGGCAATCTTGCGAAAGTCGAAGGAGTAGGAGAGGACGGACTAATCGGCTATGAGATCGCGCGCCGGGCAGTGGTCCAGATTGACTACGCTAACAACCGGTTAACCATCATTAAACCCGGGCAGTTTCATCCCTCAGAAAAGGCAGTAAAGGTTCCTTTCACGTTCAATAACCATGTCCCGATGATCGAAGCCAATCTCGATGGCATCTCAGGGCAATTCGAGGTTGATACCGGCGCCCGTTCTTCTATCTCGATCATGCGTCCGTTCGCAACGGCGAATCATCTGGTGGAAAAGTATCAGGCTAAAACCGAAGTGATTGGCGGGTACGGAGTGGGCGGTCCGGCCAAGGCGCTCCTGGTTCGACCGCAGACTCTCAAGATCGAGTCGATTGAAATCAAGGATCCGGTTGGATTGATTGAAACCGGAGAGAAAGGCGCCGCGGCGGCGACGCAGACTGCAGGGAACTTGGGCGGTGGGATCTTAAAGAGGTTCACGGTCACTTTAGACTACGAGCATCAAGTTCTTTATCTCGAGCCGAACGCGAGCTTCTCGGAGCCGGACATTTTCGATCGCTCCGGGATCTGGTGCATGCAGGATAACGCGGGCGGTTTGTCAGTGATGGATGTGGTCAAAAACAGTCCGGCGGACAAGGCCGGAGTACAGCCAGGAGACAAGATTATCGGAGTGGACGGAGCTACCGTTACCGCCGCGCAGATTAATTCAGTGCGAAACAAGTTGAAGGAAGCGCCGGGGACAAAAGTGAAGTTGCAGGTCGATGGTAAGGACGGCAAACGTCAGGTGAGCCTGACGCTGGCGGAGTTGGGGTAGTCTTGCGTATGGGCGTGTGGGCGTTGGTGGGGCGAGAGGGGTCGCCACCCGTGGAGCGTTGCCTCGCTTGCGAGGCCGTGGTGAGCAGGGGTTGAAACGTCCCGTTAGCCTCAGGTACGCAGCGTTATATCATCCGGTAATCTGAGTGCCTCGAGAATTGGGACGTACGGCTGGCAAAATCAGCGATTAATCCAGCCTTGAGCAATACAGAGCGCAGATAAGTAAGGGCGTACGTAAGCGTACGGCCCCTGTTCACCACGGCCTCGCAAGCGAGGCAACGCTCCACGGGTCGCGACCCGTTCCCACCCCACTAGTGGGCACTCCAGCTTCAGTTTTTAAATGAAACCCCTCGATTTCATTTAAATTCCAATGTGAAACGCTTGGAATAGTTATTATTTGAAACCGTGTTGCTCAGCGAGGTAGACTGAGATCGATTTTATGACTAAACGGGCGACCCAGCTTACGAACTCGTCGAGCGGAGCATCTGAGCGAGATGGCATTGGCGCCGTGATTGACGGGAAAAGCCTGACTCTGAGGTCCGTTGCCGCTTTGCTTGCATCCAAGGCTCGATTGGAACTCGGTCCTGAGGCTCTGGAGGCAGTCAAACGTTCTCGTGCCATCGTGGAGACACGCGCAACTGGCGAAACGGCGCTCTACGGGATCAACACCGGCTTTGGCGTACTCGCCCATGAACGGATTCCGGCCAAGGACTTGGAGCGTTTGCAGCAAAACCTTATCCTAAGTCACGCGGTCGGTGCCGGGGACGAAATTCCGGCTGAGATCGTCGCCCTGATGCTGCTGTTTAAGGTAAACGGATTGGCGGTAGGGCTCTCGGGTGTGAGGCCGGTGGTCATCGACTATCTGATTCGATTCTACAACGAAGGAATCTATCCCATCATTTATACCAAGGGTTCGTTGGGTGCGTCCGGTGATCTAGCGCCTCTAGCCCATCTCACCTTACCCTTGATCGGCTTGGGTGAGGTCTATCGCCGTCAGGTTAGGACGCCGGCCGGGCAAGTGCTCAAGGATCTCGATCTCGGTCCGCTCCGGCTCGAGGCTAAGGAAGGGCTTGCTCTAATCAATGGCACCCAATTTATGACGGCTTATGCCGTCCATTGTTTGCTCCGGATTGAGCAATTGCTAGTGACAGCGGATGTCGTTGCCGCGATGACGCTAGAGTCAATCAGGGGTAGCGCAGCTCCGTTCGACCCTAGAATTCATGAGGCACGCCCACATCCTGGACAAAAGAAAGTGGCGGCCCGGATGCGACAGCTTTTGCGAGGCTCGCAAATATTGCCTTCTCATATCGATTGCCCCAAGGTCCAGGATCCGTATTCGATTCGTTGTGTGCCACAAGTTCATGGGGCTGCCTGGGAGGTATTTCACCACGCCAGGGAGGGGGTGGAACGGGAACTGAATTCCGCTACCGATAACCCTTTAGTATTCGACAACGGGGATATTGTGAGCGGCGGTAACTTTCACGGTGAACTACTGGCCTTTGTAATGGATTATCTGGCAATTGCGACCTCGGAAATCGCGTGCATTTCCGAGCGCCGCCTTTTCTTGCTGCTGGGAGGCGACACGCTGGGAGACATCAAATTGCCGAAACTCTTGATGAAGGATACGGGCCTTAACTCGGGCTTCATGCTGCCACAGTATCTAGCGGCAGCACTGGTTTCGGAGAATAAAATATTGGCCCACCCAGCGTCGGTTGATTCCATCCCCAGCTCATTAGGTCAGGAAGATCACGTTTCGATGGGCGCGACGGCGGCAACTAAGTTGCTGGAGGTAATTAAGAACGCGGAGACGGTGCTAGCGATTGAATTAATGAGCGCTGCTCAAGCCCTGGATTTTATTCATCCCTTGAAAGCCGGCGATGGGATCGAGGCCGCACATGCAGAATTTAGGAAATCTATTTCGTTCGCCGAATCAGACCGCCTCTTTCACGATGATATTCAGGTCGCCCTGCAAGTTGTCCGTTCGGGGACGATTGTTAAAGCTGCGGAAGCGGCGGTTGGGGTGTTGGTATGAGTGAGTTTGGGATGCTTGTGCCGGATTAGAGAGGGCGCGCGTCCTCGCGCGCCGAGAGGACGTGAAACAATCTAGAGGTGTATTTTGGTCTGGAATTACAACACGTGCCCGGCTTCGGTAAGAAAGGATCGCGAGGATCCGACGTCGCCAACAGCTGGGAGAAAAGGTATACAAGCACAAGGCTATGTCGGACAGGCAGCGATCCCTCCCGGCCCGCTTTCGAGGACGAGAACGACGACGAGGACGAGAACGAAGCCCACCGTGAAACCTAGCCTATGACCACGAACCCAATCCACGCTCCACGAGGCAAAGAAATCAGTTGTAAGGCGTGGCCGCAGGAAGCCGCCCTTCGCTGTTTGATGAATAATCTAGATCCGGATGTGGCTGAGCGACCGGATGAATTGATCGTTTACGGTGGCAGGGGTAAAGCCGCCCGAAACTGGGATTGTTTCCACGCGATTGTGCGCGAGCTCCAGGGATTGGAGAACGATGAAACTCTGCTAGTCCAATCCGGAAAACCGGTGGCCGTGTTTCGCACCCACGAGGAGGCGCCTCGAGTCCTGATTGCTAACTCAAACCTGGTTGGTGCTTGGGCGGATTGGTCGAACTTTGATCGTTTGGAGAAGGCCGGCTTGATCATGTACGGACAAATGACAGCCGGGAGCTGGATCTATATCGGGTCGCAAGGAATTGTCCAGGGTACGTTCGAGACTTTTGCTGCGGTCGCTAAACGCCACTTCGGCGGTGACTTGGCCGGGAAGCTGGTGATCACGGGAGGGCTAGGTGGAATGGGTGGCGCCCAGCCGTTGGCGATCACCCTTAATGGAGCCGTTTGTCTGGCGATCGAGGTTGATCCGCGCAGAATCCAGCGGCGTGTCGATACCGGCTATTGTGATCGCATTTCATATAGTCTGGACGAAGCGATCGGCTGGTGCGAAGCCGCGCGACAAAAGAAAGAAGCGTTTTCAGTCGGGTTGGTTGGAAACACGGCCGAGATTTTACCGGAGCTGGTTCGGCGCGGATTGGCAGTCGATGCGATAACCGACCAGACTAGCGCGCACGATCCTTTAATTGGTTATATTCCTAAAGGACTAACCTTGGAGGCGGCTGAGCAGCTCCGTAAGAGCGATCCGAGCGCTTACGTCGAGCGATCGATGGCCTCAATGGCCGAGCATGTTGAGGCGATGCTCGCCCTGCAGCGGCGCGGTGCGATTGCGTTCGATTACGGTAACAATCTTCGGAAACAAGCCTACGATGCCGGCTGCAAAGAAGCTTTCGCGATCCCAGGATTTGTTCCGGAATATATCCGGCTCCTGTTCTGCGAAGGTAAAGGGCCGTTTCGTTGGGTGGCGCTTTCGGGGAATCCCGATGATATCCGTAAAACCGATGAATTAGCTCTCAAGCTTTTCCCGGATGATCCGACACTAACCCGCTGGTTTCACCTGGCTCGAAATAAGATCCGGTTTCAGGGCTTGCCTTCGCGGATCTGCTGGCTCGGATATGGCGATCGAGCCCGGATGGGTCTAGCAATGAACGAAATGGTTCGTCGGGGCGAACTGGATGGACCCATTGCGATCGGCCGTGATCATCTTGATACCGGTTCGGTTGCTTCGCCGTTCCGAGAAACAGAGGCGATGAAGGATGGGTCGGATGCAATTGCGGATTGGCCGATTTTGAATGCGCTGTTGAATACGGCCAGTGGTGCAACCTGGGTGTCTTTTCATCATGGAGGGGGAGTCGGGATGGGATATTCGCTGCATGCGGGTCAGGTGACAGTAGCCGATGGGACGGAGCTGGCCGACCGGCGATTGGAGCGGGTTCTGACGAATGACCCTGGGATTGGCGTAGCGAGACATGTTGATGCTGGATATGAAGAGGCGAAGCGGACGGCGCGAGAGAAGGGGATTCGGACGCCGCTGGTGTAGGCGCACCTCTTTTGGTGGGGCGAGGCTCCCGAACAACCCAGAATTCTTAACGGAGAATTTGAATCTAGCTAAACCGGGTGTGTGTTTCGCCGATAGGCTCGCCGAGCCGTGTCCCAGCGTGCAGCCAACGGGCCGGGAGCCTGTGGTATGCCTTTACACAATACGCGCTCAGAACCGCATGTTTGATTTTTCCGTCCTAACAGCGTCATGGTAACCGATAGAACGCGGCTCGGCGCGCGCGTCGGAATACTCAGACCTCTCCTAATTCAACACTCTAATTCTCCGCGAAATTCGATCGGCAATACGGGAGCCTCGCCCCACCAATGCAAACATGCGCGATCTTCTAATCGTTAATTGCAAACAGCTTTTGACGCTCGCTGGACCTCCGGTTCCTCGGGTCGGTCGTGACTTTAATGACCTCGGGATCATTCAAGATGGAGCGCTTTGGGCCAGGGACGGAAAGGTTCAGCGAGTCGGGACCTGGGATGAAATCCAGGCGGATGCACCGGCGGACGCTGAAACCATCGACGCAGAGGGTCGCATCGTTTTACCAGGCTTCGTTGATGCGCACACACATCTGGTATTCGGCGGCTCGCGGGCTGATGAGTTCGAGCGGCGCGCGTTGGGCGAATCCTATCAATCGATCGCGGCTTCCGGAGGTGGAATTCGATCGACGGTGCGGCAAACCCGCGAGGCCACGGAGCTCGAGCTTTTGATCAGCGCTAAGCGCAGAGCGCATTGGTTACTGAGGAATGGGACTACAACGGCCGAGATTAAATCCGGTTACGGTCTGGCGTTGGAGCACGAGGTAAAAATGTTGCGGATCGCCAGGTCACTAGGCGAGACCGGGACGCTGCGAGTGGTCGGCACCTTTCTGGGCGCTCACGAATTTCCCGACGAATTTCGTGACCGACGAGAAAAGTATGTTGAGTTGCTGATCAACGAAATGTTACCGGCGATCGCCCGGGAACATTTGGCGGAATACGCGGATGTATTTTGTGAGCCGCACATCTTTAATACAGAAACGGCCTTCAGAGTTATGACAGCTGCATCCAAGCTCGGGTTCGGCTTACGCCTGCATGTGGACCAGCTAAGCTTGTCCGGTGGTGCACAGCTGGCAGCTCGACTAAAAGCCGCCACTGCAGATCACCTGGAACAGACCGATGAGGCAGGCATGATAGCGCTGCGCGACGGCGGAGTTCAACCGGTGTTATTGCCAGGGTCGGTCTATGCGCTGGGCTTACAACACTATCCCGCCGCGCGTCGAATGATTGAGCTAGGTTTACCCATCGTTCTCGCGACTGACCTGAATCCGGGTTCATCGCCGACGCCTTCGATCCCGATGGTGCTTTCTTTAGCTGTAACGCAAATGAAGCTATCGGTCGCTGAAGCCATCACTGCGGTCACCATCAATGCTGCGCATAGTCTGAGCCGCGGCGGCGAAATTGGATCCCTCGAACCGGGTAAAAACGCCGATTTTGTTATCCACGACTGCGAGGACTATCGCGAGCTCGCGTACTATTTTGGAGTTGAAACCGCGCGTCAGGTCTTCATCGGCGGAGAATCGGTGTATGAAAGATGAGACTGGAGGGGACCCGCTTTACCGTGCTCCGATAGAAAAGGTCTATTCGCGGGTTGAGAGCTGGCGCGGCCGATAGATTGGATACCAGGCGGATCCCGGGAATTACCCAGCGCGTTGATTTCAGTATGGTTGTGCGGGTTATAGTTCCAAGATTCACGCGGCGTAGGATAGCCCATGACAAAACCACATCTGGAGCCGTTCCCGGGAGCCGCCTGCTAGCCATCCGGTCAGGACGAACTACATTATGGATTCCAGATACGCTGGGTTACGTTCAACGTGATAAAGCGGCTCCCCTCCAAATTTGTGCGCGCCGGATTCGCCGCTTTCCTGCTCGTTCCTTTGCACCTATTTATTGTAATCCTTTCGCATGGGTACAGGCATTGAATATGGCTGGCTGCCGGATTTCCTGCTGATAAACGGTGAGATAAAGAGCGGCATAGCGTTCTTTGCTGACGAGTCGCGGAATTATTACTCGCTTGTCAGGAGCCGGAGAGGATCTGGCCCATGCTCAGCGGCTGAAAAATCGGGCTGTTTTCCCAGGGCTAGTAAATGTCCATTCCCACACCTTCCAGCGGGCTATCCGGGGCCGGACCGAATGGCGGAACCAGGGTCAACGCGACACCTTCTGGACTTGGCGAGAAAAGATGTATGACGCGGCAACTCGTTTGACTCCGGAACAGATCTATCAAACCGCCAGAGCTGCGTTCTTGGAAATGCTGTTATCCGGCATCACGACCGTCGGCGAATTCCATTATTTACATCATCAAGCGGACGGCAGGCCGTATACCGATCACAACTTGATCGACAAATTGGTGATCCAGGCAGCAAGGGAGATCGGATTGCGAATCGTGCTCTTGCGTACCGCTTACCAGCGTGCGGGGTACGGGAAACAGGCGAACCCGGGACAAGCTCGGTTCATCACGCCGGACCCGAGCACATTCATTGCCGACACTGAGGACCTCTCCGCTTGGGTGCAAAAGTCATATGCTCGGAATGAAGTTGGTGTCGGCATCGCGCCTCATAGTGTTCGCGCGGTTACGCAGGATTATCTTTGCGAGATCGCAGAATATGCCCGGCAGCGTGAATTACGGGTTCATATGCATGTGTCCGAACAGCCGGGCGAAAATGAGGCCTGTATCCAGGAATATGGAGTTTCACCAGTTACATGGTTGCAGCGGATGAATGTGCTGGGGCCGCGGTTCACGGCGGTGCATGCGATTCATATTAGTGAAGCCGAAGCCGCTTTGTTGGGTGAATCAGACAGCGCAATTTGCGCTTGTCCAACCTCGGAAAGGAATCTGGCAGATGGCGCCGTCAGAGCGGATTGGCTTCTGGCGCAGGGCGCCACGCTTTGCCTTGGTAGTGACAGTCAAATCCAGATTGATCTCTTGGAAGACGCTCGCCTGCTCGAGTACCACTTGCGCATGCAACAACTCGAACGGGTAGTGCTGGATCCGCCACTAGCCGGGCGGGAACGGCTGAGCCAGATGCTGTATGAGGCGGCTTCCAAATCCGGCGGGAAATCGCTTGGCCAAAACGTTGGTGAACTCGCCGTCGGCAGAGCGGCTGACTTCATAGCGATTGACCTTGATGATCTCAGCGTGGCCGGCGCGAGCCCTGAAACTTTGGTGGCAAACGTGGTGTTTTCACTGGAACGAACAGCAGTGAAAGAGGTCTACGTGGGAGGTCGGTGCGTCGTAGCGCACGGCCGTCATCCGCTGCAGGAGAGTGTCATTGCCGAGTTTAGCGGGCTGCAGAAGAGTTTTTGGGGATGAGCCAGGGGGCAGAAGTCAGGAGGGGGACGGTAGGGCGAAAATCTCGGCGCGCCCCGGGGTGATCCATTTCTATCGACGTTTCCGCGCCGGATTTGAGCCATGCGTGCGTGTTGCAACATCCAAGACATGATCGTTCTCAGGACCATCGGGCCAGCGAGATGGCAACCTCACGGCGCGGCTCAAATCCGGCGCGATACACGTGATCAAATTGGTCCGTCCGCGGCGCGCCGAGATTTTCGCCCTACCGCCCGCAGCCTTCTACCGGCGCTTAACACGAAAGCAGTGTGAGGTAGCCTAGCCAATGCCGGAAGAGCAGTCCTATCACCAGGATCACGAGACTTCGGATGCCGTAACCTAGGAGAAATGAGAGAGGCACGGCGGAGCAGGCAAGACTGCAGCTGGCTAGCTTACGTGCAAGCAACAGGTGGTTTGATTCGATCTTCATCGGTTGTCCCTTTAGTTCCCTCCGCCAGTTGCCAGTCTTCGTCTGTATATTAAGAAAATTGGATGGGCAAGGTTTCAAATTTTTTTGAAGATTGGCGCTTCGCCCGGCTTACAGCCGGGCGAAATGACAGATAACAAATGACAAATTGTCGTATCACCCACAGGCGGTGATCGCGGCAATTTGTCATCTGTCATTTGTCATTTGTCATCGATCCGAGCTTCGGGCGAGGATGTGCCATGAGCCAATCCGGCAGCGTTACCGAGATTCTACTGGATCTGATTGCGATCCCTTCGGTGTCGTCGGCTTCAAATCAGGCGGTGATCGATTATGCCAGGGAACGATTGAAACCGAACCAATGGGAAGTTCGAACTTTTCCGTACACTGATCCCAATGGGATTGAGAAGACAAACTTGATCGCGGTAGCTAAAAAACGTCTCCAACCCGGAGGCCGCGAAGAGCAATTCGGACAAGGAACAATACTCCGACACTCCGGGACTCCCGCCCGCAACGCTTCGCGTAGCGATGCGGGCGGGCCAACACTCCGCTCGACCGGATTCGAGGACGACGACGAGAACGAAGCGCATAGTGAGCGCCCAGAGACAGTCGAGTTGGCCCTGGTTTGTCACACGGACACGGTCCCGTATCCGGATGATTGGCCGGAAGCGGTTCACCCAAAAGTGATCGATGGACGGGTCTACGGAAGAGGAGCCTGTGACGTTAAAGGGTTTCTGGCCTGTATTTTAGCCGCAGTCGGGGATCTGGATGTGCCGGAGCGTTCGGTCGCGGTTGTCCTTACCGCGGATGAAGAAATCGGGTGTGTGGGCGCGAAGCGTCTGCTTGGAGAAAGGCAGCTCTGTGCACGCAACGCGGTGGTGGGCGAGCCAACCCAATTGCATCCGGTGATCGCAGGAAAGGGTTATGCCTTGGGGGAAGTCGTGGTGCGTGGTAAGGCGGCCCACAGCGCGTTTCCGCAGGTTGGCCGTTCGGCAATCCTTGATGCCGCAACTCTCATCGATTCGATCCGAAAGATTGGGCTCCAGGCTGCCGCGCGGCGCCATGAACGGTTTGATCCACCTTTCACCACCATCAACATCGGGACGATCTCGGGAGGGACGGCTAAAAATATAGTCCCGGCCGAATGCCGATTCTTAGTCGAATGGAGACCTGTTCCGGGACAGAGCGAACGCTGGATCGCTGACCTGATTCGGGAGGAGCTAGCCCGGGCGCAAAAGGACGATCCGGGATTACAAGCTACATTTGAGCCGATGCGGATCGATCCCGGATTTGAAACCAATCAGCAAAGCAGATTAGTCCGCGAACTCGAACGCTTAAGCGGCAACCAACCCGTCTCGGTGGCATTTGGTACCGAGGCCCCTTACTTGAAAAAGTTGGGCGCCGAGACCGTGGTTTTCGGTCCCGGCGATATGAAGACAGCGCATTCCGTGGCAGAAAATGTGCCGATCGAGGAATTGGAACGGTGTGTCGCGGTTCTCAGGGAGCTCGTGGACACGTTGGGTCGCGGTCCCCTATAGAGCCCTGAACAAATAGGACCTATGGGACTTATATGACTTATAGGATTGGACCAAGCGGTCCTATTTGCACACTTGGGTGCCACGCCCATACGCCGTTACGCCGACACGCCGATACGTTCCCTACGGTTTTCCGCCAAAGCTGGCGTAGTCATCTAGGTCGAGCATGTCGAACCAAGTGACAACGTCGTCTCGTTCGGGAGCCACTTTCTGGACCATCTCGCTGAGGTATCCTCGACCTTCGTTGTCCGATGGGCTTCTCTGAAGTTGGTACTGCGACCAATCATAGATTTCGAAATCGGTCCGCTTGCTATTGTCTCGGATCCAAGCCAAGACTTCGGAATCTGATTTTCCGTCCTGCAAAAGTTTCAGAATATCATCGGCGCTGACGCCGAGGAACGCGGTTAGACGCTGGTCGAGCGGGCAATTGAAGTGGTATTCTCCGGCAGTGCCTGCGAGGTGGGCGCGGCCCTTGTCGAGCATTCGTGGCAGCATGACGCATCCGCCGAGTTTGATTCTTGGGCTGCGAGGAGGGCGTTGGGTAAGATCGGTTGAATTCATCTCGAAGGAAACTGGTGACGACCGACGGGTTCGTCAACAGCCGGAAACGGTTCGATTTCAGTTGGCGCGTCTCTGCGCCAGCTAAAATCGAACCCTTTCCGGCTACTAGCTTCCTTGCGCTCAAAAGCGTACGCTTTTGAGCGCAAGGAAAGCTCTTGCATGGGGGATAGGCCTACCGCTATTAAACAGGTCTGTGTGTCCCCGCTTTAGTCCACTAATCGTCGCGGCAGCGACGTTATTCGGTCAATCCATATTGGCCGATTCGTTTGTCTTTGACCCGACAACCAATGGACGAGTTCCACTTCCCTCTTGGTTGCCTGATCGACCGGTGGCAATCGCCAGTAATCATGCTGAGTTATCTTTCCCCATCCACCCCGTGAGCGATGACGATGACCTCGCTTTAACGGTCGTTTTCGTTGAAGATTTTGGAGGGTATCTCAGCGTGTATTGGCAGCCTCAAGGCGGCTCCCGGCAGCTAATCTGCGCGAATCTGTTCGAAAACATCTCCCTACCGAACCAGCGGACGATCCTGATTAATCGGCCAACTCTGGGCGGCCCCGGGAAATTGATTCTGCAATCCAGCTCCGATGTATTGAACATCAAGCGAGTCCAGCTCGACTGGGCCCGCCCAGGCGTGGTCCGGTTGTACGATCTGATGCCGAACGGAGCTTTAATCAGCACTGAAGGCAAGATTTACGCACCGGAAGAAGTGGATGGTAGTCCGCTCACCCCGGTCGCAGATCGATGGGATCGCGGGGTTTTAACCACCTCGGTTACGGACAAGGCGGAACGTATCGAACAAGGCGTTGAGTACCCGGTATCAATTACCAAACCGGTTCGCCGAGTACGCGTGGAGGTTTTAGTTAATGGGTTGGCATTCGGCCATTCGGTCAAACTTTGGCTTAACGGCCAGTTAGTTGGATCGTTAGCGATGGAGATTCCAGAGCTGACCGATCCTGGCTATTTTCACAGCCGCTCGCGCGGAGATCACTATGACGGTTGGCGGAAGGGTGTTTTCCTACTTTCTTCCAATCAAGTGAGGAAAGGGGAAAATGTATTTCAGTTCCAAGGTCCGGCAAAGACGCCGCTAGCCATCAGAGACTTCTTACTGCAGATTCAATATGCCTCTGATTGACTTGAATAGCGGATGCACTAGCTTCGGACCGGCCTTATGAAACGTAAAGTAGTTGCAAGTCGCAGGGCTAATATTGCTAGGAATAATCGCGGGCGTGCCGGGTATACGCTGATGGAGATAATGTTGGTGGTGGCGATCATCGCCGTGCTCGCGGGCGGTGTCATCATCAAAATGACCGGCATTTTGGACGTAACGAAGATACAACGCTCGGAGCAGGATATCGCGAACATCTACAGCGCTCTCAAACTTTACGAGGCGCGCAACAATGAACTGCCCGAGCAAAGCCAAGGTTTGGAAGCGCTGGTGAGTCCTCCCAGCACTGGTACTCCGCCAGCGAACTGGGTTAGGTTGATGGATAGCTTACCCATCGACCCTTGGAATACTCCTTATCAATATCGCAACCCCGGCAAGAAAGATCCATCTGGGGTAGACGTCTATTCGCTAGGACCGCAACGCAAGGAAGGCGAAGGTAACATCTACCGGCGCGTTAATTAGCGCCGTGAACGCCCTCACCGCTGTGAACGCCGTGAACGCAAAACCGTCCGCCGGCGTTTTTGTAAGGTTTCGACGGCGGCAACCTACCGCTCGCCGAACGGGGGCTTTTACGTTGCTCGAGATTTGTTTTGTATTGTTTATCGTGGCCGTTCTATTCGCGGTAGCTGCGCCGCCCGTCGCCAAACAGTTTCAGGAGGAACAAATCAGGAAGCCGGTACGCGAACTTCAGAGTTTCGCTAAAACGGCTCGGCGACTCGCTATGGAACAAGACCGCGCTTATGTGATTCTTCTATTGGACACCGGGTACCTGTTAGAACCGTTGGAGAAGAAGGATGGAGACGCCCAATCGCTTCGCTACGATCTGCCGGCCGGGGTTAAGTTCGAGATTCAGCGGCCTGCAGATCGCGGTTTGAAGGCCGTGGCAGACGCGCGCTGGATATTCACGCCCAACGGCCTCTGTGAGCCAATTACCTTCTTTTTCCAACGCAACCAGGATTGGGTCCGATTTAGGATCGATGCGCTGACGGCGAGGATGGAGAACGAGGAATCGTTTATCCGATGAGCCCACAGACCATAACCCGAGTTCGGCCGGCCGACAGGAACGGTTTTGTGCTTTGGGAAATGTTGCTGGGTCTGGCCATTTTTTGTATTGGCGCGATTGCCCTTACCATGGCGCTTCAGCAAGCCGTCGATACAGTGATCTTGATCCATGACGAGTCGGAAGTTCGCCAGGACCTAGAAAGCATTCTAGCGGAGGCAAGCTCCATTAAATTGCAACCAGGGAAAACAGCGATTTTCATGGGAGATCACCGTATTCAGTATGAGCGAGAGGTAGTTTCGCTTCCTGCTAAGAACTGGAAAGGCCAAGCGGTGGCGAATCTCTGGAAGGTAACCGTGCGAGCAACCTGGTCAGCAAGGAACCGGGTTCGAACGAGCGAAGCCCAGGAGGTTCTTTTCCAGCCATGAAAAGCATTTCTCCTATCTGGTTTGACGTTTCCGATGTCTGGCTGGCTAGCGGTGTGCCTCGGCGTACGAACTCGCCCCACGCAAGAAACGTCAAACCAGATAGGAGAAATGCTAGCGGCTATCTGCTTCTCGAGGTTCTTCTAGCACTGGTAGTCCTATCGATCATCGTCGGCCTTGTTTTCCGGATCATCCAAACAACGTCAACGGTGACTTCGAATGTGCAGTTCCTCCAATCCCAGCAAGAACACAGCGATGGCATCTACGAAATCTTAAGGAAAGACATCGAGTCTCTACCGGCTACGGCAGAGTTTCAGACCAAGCGAACCAGGGATGATTTCGAGCTGATTTTTGATGAGGCATCCTTCAACTTTTCGTGGAAAGGCGTGAATTCGGGGTTCGGGACGGTAGTCCTCGCAGTGAAAAACCAACCGGACGGCCGTTTCAGCCTGGTAGCAACCGAGATACCAGAACCTCCTGTATCCGATCCGGATGCGACCGCTCCTCCACCGATCATTACAACGCTGATAACCGGTCTGGTCCGCTGTGATTGGCGGTTTTTCGATCGGAATTCAGGAAGGTGGGTCACGAATTGGACGACCGGTGCAGAGAAACCAACTCTCTTCGAGTGTACATTTCAGGTAAGTGGGCAGCCGGCGCCGGTGCGAGCGGTGTTTCCTTGGAGGGTGGCCGCGACAAACGTTGGCGGCGCGTAGAGGAGACTGAGGTATGTCAACTCCCCGCAGAGCAATGAACAACGATGATCGTCTGGGTTTTGGGATCGCGGCTACGGAGCTTTTACACCCAAGACTGACGGCTCGGCAGTTTCACGGTCCAATCGAATCAGGGATATCAAACCGTCGACAACTCCGGCCGAAGTACTCGATCATTCGGGAGCCTCGCCCCACCAATCACCAATCACCAATCACGACTCACCTCTCACGCCAGAGGGGTTCCGCTCTTTTGCTCGTGCTTTTTACTCTGCTGCTAATCTCGGGCTTAATACTCAGCGCTTTGAGTTTCCTGGAGTCTGGCGTGGAAGACTACGGGGCCCTGAATCATCAGTTCCGCGCCAGGCAGTTGGCCAGGTCCGGCTTGGCTTTTGGCCTGAATCCGCAGGTCGCCAATCAAGATACCCCGCTATTAAACCAGAAATTCAAACCGAATGGTGAATTCCATGTCGTGATCAGCAGTGAATCGACCAAGCTGAACATCAACACCCTCTTGGAACAACAGCGGGACGACATTCTGCAGACTTTGTTTTTGCAATGGAACGTGCCGTTGAAGGCAGTGAACAACGTAATCAACGGCTTGAAGAAATGGACCAATGGTAACCAGGAAATTCAGCCGGTTGGGACCAACCAGCAGGCTGCGCCGTCGCAGGAAGCAGGAGTCCAGACTGGCCAGCAGGAAGGGATTGAGTTAGTCCGGCCGTTTATGGCTGTCTCGGAGATGGCGGAGGTGCCTGGGTTTAACGCGGTCATCGAGGCAAAACCGGACTGGGCCGACTATTTCACGGTATGGAGTGATGGCACCATTGATGTGAACCTGGCCGACCCCAGCATGATTTCGCTGGTGACTGGGGTCACTTTGGCGCAAGCCAGACAGTTTGTTCAACACATCTGGGGACCGGACGGAATTCCATTTACAAGTGATGATCAACCTTACCAGAATTGGAGCGACGTTATGCTGCGCCTGGGTATGTCCTCGCAACAATTTCAGATCGTGCAAAATCTCCTAAGCTTATCGAGCTCGGTGGATCGCGTGGACAGTACGGGGACGGTCGGAAAGTATTCGACGACCATCTCAGTGGTCGCGAAGCGATCCTCGATTCCGGTATCTTATTTGTTATGGCAGGAAAAATAGAGCGCGGCCAAGTCTCCCTCGTTCGCTGCATGAACGGCAGTTGGGAGCTCTGGAATTTTCCAGCTTCTAAACGAGCGCAATTTGTCCGGAAGATCGACAGCCCGAAAGGGGTAGCCGGCCACGTTGTGGTCGCGCTTCCTTTGCGGCAAACCGTGAGCTACGCCACCTGGGTGCCAACTGCGGATAGGAAAGTTGTGCCGGAGATGGTCCAAATGCAGCTAGAGAAACGCGGCTTGTTGCAACGCCAGAGTGTCTCCTCCTCACTGGATGTCCGGATTTTGGAGGTACAGGAGGAAAGATCTCTCGCGCTGGGCATCGTGCTTTTGCCAGACCTGGCACCCGAGCTCGCTATGGAGAACGCCATACGCTTTGAGCCAGAGCCATTTACATTACCGCTGCCTCAAGATCGACTCATCGTATGGCGGGAACGTCAGCGTTTGGCAGTAACCATCAGCCGTGGGCGGGATCCGATCCATTTTCAAACCCTCTCCGCAGAAGAGGTCTCGGACGAGAGCGTGAACGAGATCCGCTGCATCCTGCTTCAATTGGAATCCCAACACATGATCAACGAATTACTTGGTCTGGCGATTTGGGGGGATTTCACCGATGAAGAAGTGGCGCGGTTGCAACAAGGTCTTGGTCTCAAGACGTTTCGAGAGTCTGTTCCACCGCCGAGCCTGCCGGCGACGCAGTCCAGATTGGTCCCGCCTCAGGTTTCTGTTCTCCACGAAAAGGCCAGGCGCCGTCGCCGAGTTCGCCGTATCATAGCCCTGGCTACCGGGCTTTACTTGCTCGGGATTCTGGCGTTCATCGCCTATATTTTTTGGCAGCAAGACCGAATCACTCAATTACAAAACCAGTTGAGCGCGGAGCTTCCCACCGTGAGTGCGGTCCAGGGAACGGCGGATCAATGGCGCAAGGTTGAATGGGCGGTCGACCCTAAGCTCTACGCGGTGGAGCTTTTGCACCAAGTTGCCGGTCTACTTCCTGAAATGGGAATGCGATTGACTTCTTTCCAGATTGAGAAGGGCAAGGTCGTCCTCCACGGCGAAGCCAGCACCGCAGCGGCGGCTTTCAAATTTAATGAGGATATCAAGCAAAATGCCGCTCTGAAGTTATTTAAATGGGACATGAAAAGCCCCAGTCTGCGCCCGGATGGTCGAGCGGAATTCATTATAGAAGGAGAACCTACCGTTGCCAAAGTGGAATAAGAACGAGAAACGATTGTTCATCTTTCTGGGGCTGGCCCTCTTTGTGATGGGCACCTTCTATCTGGTCAGCTATCTGCTCGATATTGAATCCGGACTAGCCCTTAAGATCCGGGGCCTGGAAGCGAACGCCAATACCGACCAGGTCTGGCTCCGAGAAAAACAATTCTGGCTCGACCGAAAGAAGTGGATTGACCAAAAGCAGCCCAAAGTAGCGCCCGGCGGTGTGCCGCAATCCGAGCTTTTGCAGTCGCTGACCGCGAGCGCTCAGAATCACAAGCTGACCATCCAGGAACAGGGTTTTGCTGACGCTAAGAGCACTGCGAACTACCAGGCAGTCGCCGTGCGTTTGAAACTGACCGGCACGCTGGAGGATGTCGTACGCTGGCTGGTGGACGTCCAGCAACCGGATAAATTTCAAGCGGTGACCACTTTTTCTTTGAAAAGCCAGGAGAAACCGCCTGCGGTCGATCTGGAATTAGAAGTTGCACGTTGGTACTCGCCTCATGCGTAAAGAAATAGTAGAGAAGCAAACCATGCGGAATCTAACCCTAGCCCGCAAAACTCGGACGATGGCCGCGCTTTTGGCCGGGTGCTGGCTGCTGGCGGGAACCGGTCGCTCGGACGATACGTTACCGAAAGGGTTCGAAGTTAGCCGTTATCAGTCCGTTTGGGAGCGAAACCCATTTACACTAGTAACCCCGTCGCTCGGACAGGCAGCATCGGCCTTCTCAAAATTGATCCTGGTTAACTGGCTGCACGACAAGGGAAAGGATATCCTGTTTGTCGAAGATACTGAAACCAACGAGGTAAAAAAGGTCACGAAGGAAGAGGGCGCAAATTCGGATCAATTACGATTGATCGAGGTCGTGCCCAACAAGAATCCAAGCCTGATTTTTGCGAAGCTGACGAATGGGAGGGAAGAAGGCATCGTCAAATTCAAGTTTGATCAGGGGAATACGCAGGCAGTAAATCAAAACCTAGGCATGCCAAGGGTTCCGGGCCAACCCCCCATTGGCCCAAATGGCCGGCCGTTTGGTAACACGCCGGGCGGCCCGGCGCGTAGAACGCCGCAGCTACCGGCTGGAGTAACCCAGCCGAACTTCCAACAGGCGCCGGCGAATGCTCCCAATGCGCAAGAGATTCGTCGCCGACGAATGCTGCCAACGCCAACCCAGAACCTGGTTCCGCAAAACAACGCTCCGCAAGTAAACGGTCAGCCAAATAACAATCCGGCTGCGGAATCCGACGACGACGACGATTAAACATGAAAACATCCCGGCTTCTCCTTCTCGGGCTTCTACTCCCCAGCTTGTGTTGCAGCTCTGGCTGGGCCCAGGTCAAGACCGACTCAAATCCAGGGGACCCGCCCCCAGTAGGGCCGACCCGGAACCTTGGAGCTCCGATTACCAAGGGAACTCCGGTGACTACGGGACCTGGTGTGACTACGGGACCTGGGGTGAGTACAGATCTGAGCTCTGACACCTCGACATTCTCGGCGGTTAACAGTCCCATCACAACGATCTTGCAAGACTATCAGGAGTTGACCGGCAAGACCGTCATCGAAGATAGCAATCTGAGCGCGAACGCGGTTCCGATCACGATCATGGTTCCTAACCCCGTGCCACGTGAGCAGTTGGTTCGGTTGATAGAAGCAGCGCTTTTGCTTAACAACTATGCTTTCGTTCCCGGGCCCAGCGAGAACACGGTTAAAGTCATCAATTTGAATACCGGCAAGAACCCGCGAAGTGAAGGGGTTCGCCTTTATACCACGCCGGATAGCCTGCCCGAAGGCGAGCAGATTGTGAGTTACTATATGCCGCTGAATTATATTTCAGCGACGGAAGCGCTTTCCGTTTTTCAGACCCATGTTTTACCTCGGGCATATACCGCTTTTGTGCCGGTAAACAGTGCGCAAGCGATCGTGATCACCGAGAATACCAGTGTCATTAGAGAGCTGATTGCGCTGAAACAATTAATCGATGTCCCGCCGGCAGCCACGGCCACCGAGTTTATCCAACTGATTCGAGCAGACGCGGAAAAGGTTACCGACACCCTTAACAAACTGTTGGAAAATTCGCAGAAAGGGACGGGAGGCGCGCAGACCCCGGGTGCTCCTGGCAACGTGCAAGTCAATTACAACACAGGCAATTCCGGCATCGCCGGCTTACAAGCACAACTCGTTGCGGATGCCAGGACAAATCGAATCCTGGTGGTTACCCGGCCCCAGAACATGGGGCAACTGAAGGCGCTGATTGAATCTTTCGACCAAGCGAACCTGGCGGAGAAACCGCTCGAGTACAAGCTTCGATATGTGTCGGCGGGCGATCTTCTACCGGTGCTCCGTGACCTTTTAACCGAGGAGCCGGAAAAAGGCGGCCAAGGCGGGGCCGGCGGGACGGGTGGCGGCATTAGCGGTGGACAGCAGCAACAACAGCAGCCGTCCCAGCAACGATCGATCAGTAGCACTCCGAGCTCAGGCTCAAGCGGTAGTAGCTACGCCGGTGGATACTCTCAAACCAATGCCGCCGGCGGCGGTAACCAGCAGGGGCAGGATCTGCTTCAGGATCCAAACGAGGAACTCGGGCCGCAGTCGATCGTGGTTGGCAAGACCCGGGTGATTTCCGACGCGAAAGATAACAAGATCATCGTGATTGGTCCGCCCGAGAGCATCGAAAAAGTGCGCAATCTGCTCGTACGCTTGGATGAGAGGCCACAACAAGTCTACCTGGCGACCGTCATCGGGAATTTGCAACTCAACGGTGAGACTGATATGGGCGTGGATTGGGCCCAGACGTTTAAGAAGATCTCCGGTGTAAGTAGTGGAATCGCATCCGCCAACCTCAATAGTAATGTTAACGGACAATCGCTTATCGGTACTAATCCGAATGGTAGCAGCACCACCGGAGTAGTTGACCCGGCGTCGATTCTCGGTACTGCGATGGTGCCTGGTCTGCAGGGGCTGGCTATCTACGGAAAGATCGGCGACGCGTTAAGTGTATTCATCCGGGCGCTTGATAGCCGGAGCCACTTCACGATTCTGGCGCGCCCAGCGGTCTATACAGCAAACAATAAACGGGCGGTGATTTCGAACGGCCAACAAGTCCCCATTCCGGGAACTTCTCTTTCTAACGTTCCGACCACGGGGGTCACGGGTACAACCGCGGGCTCGGTCGCTTCAGTAGAATCTACCGTGCAATATGAAGACGTTGAGCTTCGGCTGGAGGTAATTCCCCTGATCAACTCGAACAACGAAGTTACCTTAAAGATCGCTCAGATTAATAATACTCTTGGTAACAACGTTAATATTTCTGGAAACGAAGTCCCGATCATCAATAGCCAGCGTTTAACTACGACGGTAACGATTCCGAGCGGTGCGACCGTCGTTTTAGGAGGATTGATCCAGGATAATATTCAAAAAACAGATAACGGAATACCCTATGTGGATAACATCCCGTATCTGGGACATTTGTTTAAATACACCACTCGGATCAAGAACCGGACAGAGCTGTTGATCTTCATTCAGCCCACGATTGTGGATAACAACGTCGAAGCTTACCGAGCCAGCTTGAAAGAAGAGAAACGGTCTGTGGTCGGCTCTGAAATGAGCGATCTAGCTCATCCCCCCGATTACGCGCAACCCGGGCCCACCGGGAAGAAGCTGAAGAACCAGAAGTAGACTTCGTCGTGAGAGGTGAGAAGTGATTAGTGAGAGGTGAGAGGTTGGCACGGCGCAACCTCGGGCGCCTTGCTCACCAATCATCTATCGCCTCTCACGTCTCACCAATCACTTCTCACCTCTCACCCGCAGGGACTACTCGGCGTGGAAATCCGGCACAGCGCCGGCAACCTTCTTTCCCCGGTGCCAAACGGAGGCGATCTTCTCCGTGTTAGTTATATCGTCCAAAGGATTTGCGGTCAGGACGATAAAATCGGCCAGTTTTCCTGGTTGTAAGGTTCCCCGATCTGTAAGCTCTAGCAAAGCCGCTGCTCGGCTCGTCGCGCAGTTAATCGCCTGTAACGGTGTGAGGCCGCTTGCGACCATCAATTGCAATTCCCGGTGTTCGGCAAACCCAGGGATCCGTGGAGGGATGGCCCCGGAATCAGTGCCGAAGGCAACTTTGACTCCGGCATCGTAAAGGGCTTTTACATTCGCCTGGTTGGTTGCGACCGCTTTCTTAAAAATTGCGACCCTCGGACTCTTCAGTGTCTTCTCTAAATATGCCGGATCACTTAGTTGAGCCTTCAGCGCGGGCTGAAGTGCGTTTTGAAAGAAAGGCTCTTTTGTCCAGGCTGGTTGTTCCGCAAAGATATAGGAACATTCATCCAGATTAATAGTGGGGATATACCAAGCCGACCGAGCTTTCATCTCGTCAATGAATTCAGCGTCAACCGGCCGATCGCGGACGCCATGCGCAATGATGTCGACTCCGGCTCGAAGTACCGCTTTCGCGTCTTCCAGGTAGTAAATGTGAGACGCCACCCGAAGGCCGGCCCGATGCGCCTCATCGATGACCGCGGTATAAATCTCCGGCTTCATTTTCGGGGAGGTTCCAAGCAAATCGTCGACCCAGATTTTTATGAGATCCGGATGGCCAGCTGCAATCTCTCTGACTGCGGTTCTCGCTTCTTCGGGGGTTTCGGGCCGATAGAGTTGATCCGCGGTAACCGGTATCATGGCTGCGGGAGGAGCGCCTAACGGAGCACCGATACCACGAAAAGCTCCAAACAGGTCGGCTCCGGGAGACTTGGCTGCGTGTTGTTCAGCGCGCAGCGGATAAAATAGACTGCCGTTCAATCCTAGGGCTGTGACCGTGGTGACCCCGTACGCTTCATATTGGCGCAGCTCGCGAAGAATATTTTGGCGATTGTAATTCTCCGGCTTAATCGAGACGCCATCTACAAGCCCAACGTGTGAATGGTCTGAGATCAGCCCGGGAATAATCGTTTGTCCATGACAATCGATGACGGCAGCATCCTTAGGGAAATTCACTGAGTCAGCTGGTCCAATTGCGGTAATCGTCTCCCCTTGGATTACCAAGGCGGCATTTTCCAGCGGCGCCTGACCTGTGCCATCAATCAGCCGAGCGCCGATCAAGGCCACAGTGTGGCCGCCTTCCTGAGCGGTTAATATCCTGGGTGCGCTTGAGAGTACCCCAAGCAGAAAGCACAGCGGAAAACGACAGATCTTTAAGCACATACCTGGTGAGTTTGGGGGGATTGAATTCAAGAATCCGGTCCATCCGAATCCTGCCGCTGAGAACTTAGGCCCATCGAGCATAATTGCTCAAATGATTGTTGGGATGAGGCACATGTACTGACATGAGGTCGGAGCCTTGGGAAGAGAAAGTAGTCGTCGTCCTACGGCCGCGGAAAGGCTAAACTCTACGCAGTTTTCAGCAAATCCGCTTGCAAGTTCAGCTCCGAAGTTGTTGTTTTGGCCCGGAAGTCGACTGATTTACTGGTGATCGGCACGGCGAGCGATGTAACCAGGGTCGTCCATAATGCGTTTGGCAGCGACGCGGCAGACGCTGCTACCAGTTAGGACTTATGCATGATGCATCGAAAAATCCGACTCGGAAGGGGTTGTTTGCGCCAACCAACGTGGTCCTTTTCCTGTTATGTTTGATGTATCTCCTAACCTATATCGACCGGGTAAATGTTAGTACCGCGTCGAATGTATTCGAAAAGGAGCTCAACCTAAACAAGACCGAGGTCGGCTTCATTTTTTCGGCCTTTGCCTATCCTTACCTGATCTTTCAGATCTTTGGAGGTTACTTGGGTGACCGTTTTGGTCCGCGAAAGGTGTTGACTATTTGCTCGCTCATCTGGGCCTTAGCAACAATCTTAACCGGTCTGGTAAACGGTTTTATGGCGATGGTGTTTGCTCGGCTATTGCTGGGTTTCGGTGAGGGAGCGACCTTTCCCACGGCGACTTCTGCCATGGCCAAATGGACACGTCCGATGGATCGCGGCTTTGCCCAAGGTCTAACTCATTCCTTCTCCCGAGTCGGCAACTCGTTGACACCGCCCATGGTGGTCGCTCTCATGGCGGTTACGGGTTGGCGTGGTTCCTTCATTATCCTGGGCATCGCCAGTTGTGTCTGGGTTGTCTTTTGGTTCTTCCTATTTCGCGATAACCCGGCAGATCACCCCAGAATTAGCGAAACTGAGTTGTCCGAGCTACCCCCTTACGTGAACAGCTCGACTAAACTTAGTAGAGTGCCATGGAAGCCGCTGATCTTGCGGATGTTGCCGGTCACCTTTGTTTACTTCTGTTACGGGTGGACCCTATGGCTCTATCTGAGCTGGCTGCCACAGTATTTTAAGAACAAATATTCTCTGGACTTGAAGGATTCGGCGTTGTTTGCGACGGCTGTCTTTTTTGCCGGAGTCATCGGAGACGCGCTAGGCGGAATACTGACTGACTTTATATTGCGCAAGACTCGAGACCTGCAGATGGCGCGCCGGAACCTAGTCGTCATCTGTTTTCTCTGTTCGCTGGTCTGCATGATTCCGCTATTCCTGCCTACGAATCTAACAATTCTATCGCTTTGTCTGGCTGCCGCCTTTTTCTTTGCGGAAATGACCATTGGACCGATGTGGGCGATACCGATGGATATCGCTCCGCGCTATTCAGGTTCTGCCAGCGGGATTATGAACTGCGGCTCAGCGCTGGCTGCGATTCTTTCTCCGGTAACCTTCGGGTATATTATCGATCAAACCCACAATTGGACTCTGCCGTTTGTCGGCTCGATGGCTCTGTTCGCGCTGGGTTCGATTGTTGCTTTCTGGATGAAACCTGATGAGGCTCTTTGGCTCCGGATCCCGACGCCCAGTGCGGGGAGTCGAACGTGAGAAGTGATTGGTGATTGGTGGGGCGGCGCGCTTCGTTCTTGCCCCGGGGTTCGGATACCTAACGGGCTCGCGGAGTGCAAATCGGGGAGGACGCGCGTCCCCGCGCGCCGCGAGGACGTGTGCAACCCCAAGGGTGTATTTTCGTCCGCGGTCATACACGTCCTCGGCTTCGGTAACGACGGATCGCGAGGACGCGATCCCTCCCTGCGAGGGGCCTGCATCAATCCGATCACGAAGCCCCTCGTTCACCTCTTGATTTGACGGGCACCGGCATTGCGAGAAATCTAGTTCTGGATCCCTGCCACTGGTTTAAATGGATACTGTCACTCTTTCAGATCACAAGGACGGTGAGCTGCCGCCAAGCTCGCATGCGGTCAAGATCGATAGCTTTCCTAACGCGGTCGAGCTCCAGAATGAGTTGCGAGAGGTAGTAAAAGGCGAGGTCAGATTCGATGCGGGCTCGCGCGGCGCTTACTCTATGGACGCTTCGAATTATCGGCAGGTTCCCATCGGCCTCGTAATTCCTGTCGACGAAGCGGATGTCATTGCTGCCGTCGCCGTCTGTCGAAAATTTGGAGCACCGGTACTCTCGCGAGGCGGCGGTACGAGTCTAGCCGGTCAAGGCTGTAATGCTGCAGTCGTTTTCGATTTTTCAAAATACCTGAATCGGATCCTCGAGCTTAATCCGGGACAACGGTTTGCCCGGGTCCAGCCAGGTCTGGTTTTGGATACTTTGCGCGACGCAGCGGAAGAGCATGGGCTTACGTTTGCTCCTGATCCGTCGACCCATAATCGGTGTACCCTCGGCGGGATGATCGGTAACAACTCGTCAGGGACCCATTCCCTGATGGGTGGCAAAGTGCAGGAGAATATAGAGGAGATGCGGGTCCTGCTTTACGATGGGACTATCCTGACCGTTGGCCCAACGGCAGCTCCTGAGCTAAATGAGATTGTTCTGGAGGATGGCCGGCGTGGACAGATCTACTCCGGGTTAATGCGGCTGCGAGATGAGTACGGGGATTTGGTTCGTGAACGGTTTGCCAAGATCCCGCGCCGGGTCTCCGGGTACAATCTTGATGAGCTGTTGCGGGGCACACCATTTAACGTTGCCCGAGCCCTAGTCGGTAGTGAAGGCACCTGCGTCATCGTTCTCGAGGCGAAGGTTAGGCTAGTGCATAGTCCCCGGTACAAGTCGTTAGTTTGCCTTGGTTTCAAAGACATTTTCATCGCGGCGGACCTAGTGCCTGACCTACTTGCTTTCAATCCGATCGCCCTGGAAGGCTTTGAAGGTGACGTCCTGGCAGTGATGCTCCAGAAAAACATGCAACCGGAGAATATCGCGCTGCTGCCTCCGGGGAACGGCTATTTGTTGGCGGAATTCGGCGGGGACACACCGGCGGATGCGGATGCGGCCGCAGATAAGTTGGTGGGCTGGCTTCGCGACCGGCTGGACCCGCCCGTCATCAAGGTGATCCGGGATCCGGAGGAAGTGAAACGAATCTGGAAGGTGCGAGAATCTAGCAATGGCGGCACCACGATTATTCCAGGGCAGCATTCGATCACTCATGAAGGCTGGGAAGATGCGGCCGTGCATCCGCGTGTGCTTGGTTCCTATCTTCGCGATTACAAATCGCTGCTCGCTAAATACGGCTACAAAGGCTGGTATTATGGCCACTTTGGCGAGGGTTGCGTCCATCAACGAGTGACCTTCGATCTCGAGACCGATCAGGGTGTCCGTCGTTTTCGGAAATTTCTGGAGGAAGCCGCTGATCTAGTTGGCAGCTATGGCGGCACGATTTCCGGCGAGCACGGTGATGGACACGCACGGGCGTTTCTTTACGAAAAAATGTTCGGTCCCGAGCTAGTAGAAGGCTTCCGCGGATTCAAGCGGCTCTTTGACCCGGATAATAAGTTGAATCCAGGCAAAGTCATTGATTCATACCCGCCGGAAGCGTTTTTGAAACTCGGCGCCGATTATAATCCGGCGCAGCTAGAAACTCATTTTCGATTTCCGGATGATCAAGGCTCGATGGAGAAGGCGACCCAACGGTGTGTTGGGGTTGGCGCCTGTCGCAAGACCGATGCCGGAACCATGTGCCCGAGTTATCAAGTGACTCGGGAAGAGATCCACAGCACCCGTGGACGCGCGCATCTGCTTTTCGAGATGCTCCAAGGCGAGTTGCTGCAAGGTGGGTGGCATGACGAACGAGTCAAAGAGTCGATGGACCTCTGTCTCGCCTGCAAAGGTTGCAAGAGCGAGTGCCCTACGAACGTCGATATAGCTACTTATAAATCCGAATTCCTCTCTCACTATTACGAAGGTAGACCGCGTCCACTGAATCATTACGCTTTTGGATTTATAGATCAATGGGCGCGACTCGCGTCGCAAGCGCCCAAGCTAGTGAATCGACTGAACGCTTCGGTTGGGCTAAATCGAATCGTCAAGTCCGCGCTGCATCTGGCCGAAGAACGCAGTGTCCCGAAGTTCGCCGAGGAAACGTTTGTGAGTTGGGTGCGAAGAAAGGCTAGCGGCGCCGTGGAGCGCTGCCTCGCTTGCGAGGCCGATCGGTCGGAAACGCGAAGCGCCAACGGCAGTGGCGCTAAGCGCAGAGTGGTTCTGTTCGCCGATACGTTTAACAATTATTTTCGTTCGGATATCGCCCGCGCAGCTTGGGAGGTGTTGAATGATGCCGGGTTCGCTATCGAAGTGCCGCAGGCGCGGCAACATCTTTGTTGCGGACGTCCGCTTTACGATTTCGGATTGCTCAAGTCGGCGAAAAAGTATTTGGAACGAGTCCTTAACGCACTCGAGCCAGCGGTAAATGCCGGTCTCCCAGTGATCATGCTGGAACCAAGCTGTGCGAGTGTGTTTCGAGATGAATTGAGAGGCCTTTTTCCGCACCACTGCGTTGCCCACCGTTTGAGGCAACAGACCTTTACCTTGAGCAGCTTTTTACAAACTGGAGCGCAGGGTTATGAACCGCCAAAATTGCCCGGTAAGAAGGTCTTGTTACATGGGCATTGCCATCACCGCGCCGTGCTGCCCTTCAGTCACGAGGAAGCTTTGATCAAACGGATGGGAGTCGAGTTGAAATCGTTAGACAGCGGATGTTGTGGCATGGCCGGCCCGTTTGGGTTCGAGGAAAGCAAATTCAAGATTTCCCAAGCCCTCGGTGAACGTGTTCTATTGCCTGCAGTGCGAGCCGCGGATCCTGATACTCTGGTCGTGACCGATGGGTTTAGTTGTCGCGAACAGGTCGAGCAGAATACCGGCCGCCGACCGCTGCATGTGGCGGAGCTGCTGAGGTTAGCCCAGCGCGGGTAGGCGACCGTGGAGCGTTGCCTCGCTTGCGAGGCCGAAGCGGTCGGCAACCGTGGAGCGTGCCTCGCTTGCGAGGCCGTGGTAAGCGAAGCGAGATCGTGAGGCAAAATCTGGCATGTGTCTGCGCTCTATGACGTGTGCTGACTTCGTTGGGTCTGCGTCCTGTAGGACCGAGACTGCTTAAATTTCCGACAGTCAAGAGCGCCGGTGGACGAGAAGCATGCCATATCGTTATTTTCGCTTACCACGGCCTCGCAAGCGAGGCACGCTCCATGGTGCCGACCGCTTACGGCCTCGCAAGCGAGGCACGCTCCATGGTGCCGACCGCTTACGGCCTCGCAAGCGAGGCACGCTCCATGGTGCCGACCGCTACGGCCTCGCAAGCGAGGCACGCTCCACGGTGCCGACCGCTACGGCCTCGCAAGCGAGGCACGCTCCACGGTGCCGACCGCTACGGCCTCGCAAGCGAGGCACGCTCCACGGTGCCGACCGCTACAACAATTCTGCCGCCCTTTCAGGGCGGGGGCTTTTAAAAATCGCCACCAGGGCCGAAAGTCTTTCGGCCCTGGCTTAGTCCTTTAGTCCCTTCGGGACAATAACGTCAGTCAAAGACTCACTCCGAAAACGGCGGCTAGTTTGGTCACGAATGGGCGGAGATGATCCGGACAGGCTGCACGCCATTGCGCAAAACGTTCCGTGAGCGGTTCGCCGCCATTGGTTGGACCGCGGTTGAGGAACGTCACTGATTCCCATCCAGCTGGTTCTGCCTCGAAAATGGGCAGGAGCTGGGTCGCGATGATGGTATTCCAATCACGATGACCGGCGTTTTTACGCAGGGCGGGTTGATGCTGGCGAAACCAGGCTGAGAACGACGTGCCAGCCGGTAGCCGATATCCCGGCAGTTCGAGCCGTTGCTTTGCGTAATCGGCAAGCCAGGAAGCGTACCCCCGGAGAGCGGGGGAGGGAGGGTTAATTTTCCAAGTAGAACTCATTGCCCGCAAAGCGAAGAGGGATGCTGTTTCACACAGACTTTCTTCGAGCCACAAGTTAGGGTTTGGCGTATCAGGTATGGTTTGTTGGGAGCTATTGGCATAGTTAGCTAGTGCGTGGCAAAACTCGTGCGCAAACTGAAAACTGTACTGCGCCCAGTGTGTGTCGCGGGCGGACAGCGCCATGGCGATGCGGCCGCCAGGCGTGCGCTTGGAGTCAATCTCAGGATGATCAGATCGATAATAAACGTCGATGCCGTCGAGATGGGTGTGCGGACAGTAGCGGAATAGTTCTGTAGCGGCGGAACGGAGTACGACAGCGATGTCGGCCGGGGTCGCGTTACCGAACGCGCTGGCTTGCACCCGGATGTCGGGGAGCTGTTTTGGGGCGAGGACGTTTATCGTCGCTGCCGGAGTCCATGCGCAATACTCCAAAACTCCAGTGCTCCAACACTCCGCGGCACCGAAGTCGAGGACGAGGACGAGGACGAGGCCCTTCACGAGCGCGTCCGACTCTAAAACGTGAATCGGACACCGGCGGACACGCTCTGGGAATCGTAGTTAGTGCGGGCCAGTTCGCCGTCGTAGTAAATATAGGTGGAAATGCGATCGTTCCACAGGACGGCCACGCCGGCGCCGACCAGTAAACTGTCACGGCCGATCGGCGGCCCATTCACGCTGAAACTACTCCCTGCTCCGTTGGCGAAGCTAGCAACAATCGAGTAGGTGCTGTCACCGAATTCGTGCTGCCAGGAAAGACGAAGCTCCGGTCGGATAAGGACGCCGCCAATCTTCCAATCGTAGGAAGCTTTGATTCCTAGGGCGAGACGATCGGAGTCAACGCTTTGATCGCCAAATTTTAAGGGCGCCAGAGAACCGGTTTCGGTGAAACCGTCTAAACTGACGTAAGTATATTGAAAGCTCGCAGTAGGGCCGATGGTCAGAGGGCCTGTTGTCCAGTCATAGCCTCCGGCCACGAGTACATTCACGGTCCCGCTACTGGTACTGCCGTTAGCTGTACCCATTAGAGCAGTCCGATGGGTTTCGTAGTCGCTCGCGCCGCCAGTCACTGCCGTATCCAGGTAAAATCCGCCTCCGAAGGCAGTGGCGTAGAGGCCGCCCGTTCCGCCATCCACGTCGATGCTGCCGCCGTCGGGAAGGTTAACTCCGGTGTGTGCGTAACCGCCCGTGAGGCCAATCGCGAAATTCGACCCGATCCGATAATCAACGCCCAGCGTGACTCCTCCGGTCTGGAAATTAAAGCCACGAGCGCCATCTGCTGAACTAACATCCGTGAAATCGCCAAGACCCGTGGCGAAGAAACCCCAGCGATTCTCTGGTATCGGCGCCAAAGCCGAAGGCCCGCTCTTGCCTTCTGATCCGGTCGGCCCCGAGAGGCTATCGCTGAAGCTCGGGGAGGAGCCGTTGATGGTCAAACCGGAAGAGCTGAAGCCTCGGCTCCCCGACCGAATGTCTTCCAGCCGCCGCTCCAGGTTCGCGGTCTGAATGTTGGCTAGGGAAACACCCAGCGCATAGACGGAAGTCAGGTCTTCGGGGGAGATTAAGGTAAAATCGGCGCAGAGTTGGCCAAGCGGTTGGGTATCGAGAAAGTTAATCAGCGCAGAGGCCCGGGGATCGCCAACTGCGCTATTCAAAGCCTGAGCCACCGCAACGGAGTTCGGATTACAAGCGACGCTCACAAAATTACCCTGGGTTCCAACTATCTCAGCCGCGTCTGGTAGAACAGTTACTTGAACGCCGACAAGGGTGTTGGTAGTGCCCAGGTTTTGAATCGTACTGAAGGACCCAGTGACACTATTCGCGGTAAGAAAGACCAGTTTATCGCCCGGCAGGAACTGGATGTTGCCGGTGCGAACCACCTGAAGCGTGCCGCTCAATGTAGCGTTACCGGTTACGGCCAGTTGACCGAACTCCCCGGGCGACAGGCCACCCAATTCCAGGCGAAACACTCCGTTACTCGTCTGCGTGTAATTACCCCGGATCGTCAATGTACCGAATGGATCACCAGGGCTGATTATCCCAGAGTTGGTAACGTTACCACTAATCGTACCGGTGCCCGTCAGTGTTCCGCCGCTACCAATTGTTACCGTTGATGAAGTTAACGTAGCGCTTTGAGCCACGGTCAAAGTTCCCGCGTTCACGTCGGTGGATATTGGAGCTGCCAAGTCTTCATCAATAGTCCAGTTACCGCTTCCTTGTTTGATCAACGATCCCGGGTCGGTGATCGTGCCGGTAACAGCTTGAGTGAGTGTTTGCACCCCTGACCCGTCCAGAATGAGTTTGCTGCTAGTGTCTGAGCCAAGGTTTAGGCTTCCGTTGATTACGCCACCCGTCAACAACGTGACAGCATTGGATGCATTACCCAATGTAACGCCTCCGTTTATCGTTCCGGCATTTGAGATACTTATCTCCCCGCTCTCGCCTAAGACTGCCAAATGGTTGGTCCCTCCCGTAATAACGCCACCAGGATTGTTTGTTAGAGAGCCGCCAGCATCGTCCTCAAATTCGATCGCATTGGCGGCTGCCGAGATTATTCCTGAATTCACAATCGTCGTGTTACCGGACGTATCCATTGTAATGCCTGCGTTGCCTTGCCCTATTATAGAGCCGGTCGCGGTATTCATAATAGAGCCGCCAGCGCTTAGATGGATGCCGGTTTCCAAACCAGAAATCTTCCCTGCATTTAAGATGCTTATCTCTTGGGTGGTACTATAGATCACCGAATGGTTGGGCCCCCCAGTAAGAACACCCCCAGAATTGTTTGTTACAGACCCGGTGGAACCATCAAAGAAGATCGCAATAGTGTTTCCGGAGGAGATTGTTCCTGAATTAACGACTACGCCGTTACCACCAGTTATCACTATTGCCTCATCGGTCTTTGCGGTAATAGAGCCACCCGGGTCGTTTGTAATCGTTCCGCCGGCTTCGAGCATAATGGCGTTGTTGCCGCCTGAGATAGCACCAGAATTTGTGATGTCGACTGACGCCTTGAGCCCCTGGATTCCGATGCTGGTTGAGTCAATTCCTTCGATTTTGCCGCCGGCATTGTTAACAACTGAGCCGCCGTCCTCCAAAATAATGGCTTGAGTTCTTCCCGTTATTGTCCCGGAATTTGTGACGGTCCCATCGTTGAAAATGAAAGCGCCTGCGGCGAATGTTCCATTGAGGACCCCATTTGCGTTAACAGTTAGGCTACTAAAGATGTCCAGAGCACCGCGAGAACCTACGATGACCGTCCCGCTGGGGCCGTTGACGGATCCAATAGTAAGGCTGCCAACCTGAGCGGTAGCACCCCCCGCCGCATCAGTGCGCAGACCAGATTCTTCGATGACAGCCGTTCCACCGTTTGCCACCACCGCCGTCGACGTTGAGGTGGGTACGCCATTGCTCCAATCGTCTGGGTCGAACCAGTTTCCTTCAGGCGTAAAGGTCCATCTCGTGACCGGCCCTGGAATAATTGCCGGATCTAGAGCGTTGCCGTGACTAAGCACTGCGCTAGCCGGGGCCACCGACGGATGAGCCGCCAGGTTTGATGCAGTGAGGGGTGAAACGCGAAGGTTAGCGTCTAACCCTATACCGCCGCTTTGCAGGCTGGTTAAGTCTGGCAAAGAGAGCCAATCCACCGTGGACGACAAAAGCCAATCAGGAGTTGGATGCGCTTGCAGGGCGCTGGAGGTCAGAAAAACACCTAGGGCAGCGGCCCCCTGATAGGCTCGGAGCATTCTTTGGACTGGATTTTTCATTTTGAGCGTTTGGTGTGGCGATCGCGATCCGTCTATCAAGGACCAACGGACAAATGAGACTATCGTTTTATGAAGCACCCCCTCTTCCTCAGTCGCAGTAAAGCCAAAGTGGACTCCAGTGGCGTGGGTGCTGAAACGGTTTGTAACCAAGCGCCGCGGCGGAATCAAGGTTAAACAACGAGCGAGGAGACCTTGGAGCGCTGCCTCGCTTGCGAGGCCGCGGTAAGCAAGGATACAAACTAGATAATACCCTTGTCCGTGTGGCGCTCTGTTGTCCAGCGGTCGAGACGAAGACCTAAGATTGAGGATTTCATACGGAGAGAACCAGATTGTTAGTCCAAATCATGGTCAATCGGTGCGATTCAGAGCGTAGACAAAGGAAGGACGTGTCTAACGATATCGCCCTATTTACCACGGCCTCGCAAGCGAGGCAGCGCTCCAAGGCTTTCGCGCTCGTTTCCTAGGCTTGCCTTGTGCCGTCGGGTCTTTTACAAAGGTGCTTAACGTGAGAAATCGAATTGTTAGAGGGATTGCATGGGTGCTATGCATCGCCTTCGGGATTTCCGAGATCTTTGCTTTTGGGGAGAATCAAACCCTGCGGATTATTCAGACCCAAACCATGTTCATCCGGCACACGGCAACAGAATATCAGCGCCGGGTGGCAGAGCAGAATGCGAAGGCTTTTTTTAAACAATTAACGCCTGAGAAAAAGGCGGAACTCAAGCGAAAGAAAGTCAAAACGGTCCTGATCCCGACGGTGCGCAGCAAGGAAACCTCGCCGGCGGCTAAGGAAGTCGCGATGCGCTTCTCGCTGGAGGGGGAATCGCTGATCGACGACTACGCGTACGAGTTCAATAGCCCGTTACAGGCCGGTACTATTGCCAAGATCGGCGGCCTTGATCCGGAGTACGTCGGGCAATAGACGGTTTTAGGTTTTCATTGCTCGTCGGATCTGACCTCCGAGAACGTGACATTATTCTCGCTGCACCATTTTTCTGCCGAAGGCAGGCCCGCGCTCGCGGCCTTGCCGATCATTTCTTCTGCTTCGCTTCGCCGGCCTGGTTTCTTCTCGATCAAGAGCCCGTACAAGAACATGCTCAACACGTTACCGTGTTCAGCGCCCGCCTGATAATGTTTCTCGGCTTCGGTTTCATTCTTTTGCAGGCCGCCCCAACCCTCTTGGTAACATTGTCCAAGGTGAGCCATGGCGTTCCAGTCCTGTTTGGCCGCCGCTTGTTCCCACCATACTCTGGCCTGCCGATCCCATTCATCCGCCTGGGCATTCAGCTGTTTCCGTTGCTGCGGGTTGGTAGTTTTCTGGGCTTCGCCTCGTTGCAGGTCGGATTTGTATTGCAATATCCGGCCAGCTAGCGTCATCGCTGGCGCCACCTTTTGGTCCGCCAAAGGCATAATGACTTGTTCAGCCTTCACTACATCCTGCTTAGTTCCCTTGCCGCTAAGATAGCAATCACCGACATAGGCCCCAGCTTCCAGGTTCGGGTGCGGAGCTTTGAAAGCCTCGTTTAGCCAGCGAAACCCTTCGGTTTCATCGTTGGTTGTGCCCTTTCTCAGGTAGGCCCGGCCGAGCTTCATCATCGCGTATGAATCACCCAGGTTAGCCGCCCGCTGGAACAAAGTAGTTGCCTCGGCGCCCTTCTCATTATCCGCCAACCAGAGAATCGCAGTGAGAATGTTGAGGTCGGCTGCGTCCGAAACGATCTGTTTATAGAACAGATTAAACTCGTCCTTATTGATGGGAGGAGTTCTATCCCGAAACTGGTCGATGATGTGGCCTAGCTTCGCGGTCTCTTCCTGAGCATCCGTAGCGCCCGAAGTCGTTAAGAATTGGACGAGTCGGACGTCAGCGGACAGATACTCTGGAGTTCCTTCATCATACTTCTTCAAGTCGGCCAATAAACGCTCTTTCCGATTCGGCTTCTGTTTAAGGGATACCTGCATTTCCGGAGATGTAGTGCTCCCAACCTCAATCTCTTGCTGTAACGGTTCGTATTCGTCCTGCGTGGCCACTAGTTGATGTTTCCCGAACGGTACATGGGTGAACGTGTTTGGCGGCGAGTCCGGCGGTTTGTTATCTAAAAGCACCGAAGCGTTCGACGGCTCGGTTTGCACGGAGAGGCTTGCGATCTCCGGTATCGGAGTCGGGGTGGGGATAGGGGTAGGGGTGGCTTGAGAAAGCGTTTGTTGGGTAGCGACGTTCTGTTTGGGGTTTTGTTGCAAATAGAGATAAACACCGAAGCCGATCAACGCGAGGAGAGCGATCGCTGGAATCAATAACCACCTTTTGCGACGGGAAGGACGTCTTTCGGGAATAGCAGTGGGCAGTTCCGTTGGCGGGGCTTCAGTCAACGGCGGGGTTTCAGTCAGCGGTACTTCAGTCAGCGGTACGGTAGTCGCCGGCGGGGCCTGAGTTTTTTCACCGATTGGGATAAGGGTGCTCGTCTTCCCGCCCTGGATATCTCCCAGGCATTCTGCGATCGCATTCTGGAGATCGCGAGGCGACTGCGTCCGTTTATCCCGGTCCTTTTGCAGCATCCGTTGGAGCAACGAAACCACGCAGGTAGGTACATCCGTTAGCGGCTCCAAGGCGATGTCCTTATACAGGTGCTGGCTCATGATCTGGCCAACTGAGCCCGTGAACGGCGGCCTGCCCGCGATCATGTAGTAGAGGGTGGCGCCAAGAGAATAGATGTCAGATCGGACATCTAACTCTCCTTCCTCGACCTGCTCGGGACTGGCGTAGTGGGGGGTACCGACAAACCCTTCCACGGTAAGGGTACCAGTGTCTTCAGCGCCCCCTTTGGCGCTCTTCGCGAGGCCGAAATCGATTACTTTGACGACGGTTTCCCCTTCCTGATCGACCAGCATCAAATTGGACGGCTTCAGGTCGCGATGGACTAAACGTTGCCTATCGGCAGCGGCCAAAGCGCGCGCCACTTGTAGCCCGATGTTCAACGCCTCGATAGGTTCGAGGCGTCCTTTCCGTTTAACGTAAGCATCGACGGTTTCTCCGTCGATGAACTCCATCACATAGAAAAAGTTGTCCTGATCGGTGCTGAGATTGAAAACCGAGGCGACGTTCGGATGCCGGAGCGCCGCAGCGGCGCGAGCTTCGCGCAAAAACCGTTGCCGGGCCGTATCGTTTCCCAAATAGGTGGAATTAATGATCTTTAGGGCGACTGCGCAGTGCAGATTGGTATCGTAAGCCTTGTAGGTGATCCCCATTGCTCCACGGCCAAGCTCCCACAGGCTACCGTCGTCACGCCGAAGCACTTCATATTGTTTGTAGCGATCGACTTCCGGCATGATAAAGCGCTCCCAAAATGCACTTTAAGGGCCGAAAAAGCAATCCGATCACGCAGGAGCCACCAAACGTTGGATAGCAAACCGCGAATGGACACGAATGGACGCGAAGGAAGACAAATCAACCGCAGATGAACGCAGATAGACGCAGATTTGGATTGGGGCGAGATGACACGCCGGAAGTCTCGTCAGCTGCTCGGCCGAGTGACGTTCAACAAAGAGGAATCATCCGCAGATTACGCAGATTTCGTCCGGAGCTTCGATACGGCCGGCGAGAGAAATAGGAAATCTTTCGTAGCGACACGTTGTCATTTACCTCGCAGTGCCAACACACCCCCAAGCGAAATCTGCGTAATCTGTGTAATCTGCGGATCATTCCTGTTTTGCCGGCTTTGCTCGATCCGACGCGTGTTTCTCTCTATGGCCAGCCCTACGACAAGACCATCTGCGTCCATCAGCTTTAATTTCACCCCGGAGACTTTCGGGGCTGCGGTTGGTTTGTCTTTCTTCGTGTCCATTCGCGTCCATTCGCGGTTTGGTTACTGTTTCTGTATGTCGCAGCAATCTGGCTTTGGTCCGTTGCAGGGAGTTAAAGTGCTCGAACTGGGGCACGTCATGGCCGGCCCGGTCTGCGGAATGATGCTGGCCGATATGGGCGCAGAGGTCATCAAATTAGAGAAGATTGCCGGCGGGGACGATACCCGGCGAATGGTGCCCCCAAGGATCAAAGGGGAATCCGCTGCTTTTATGATGCTGAACCGGAATAAGCGTGGGATCGCGGTCGACCTAAAGTCTCCCCAGGGCATTGAGATCGTTAAAAGGCTGATCCAGGGAAACGATATTCTGATTGAAAATTTTCGGCTTGGTACGATGGAGCGCCTCGGGTTGGGCTACGAAGATGCCCAGAAGCTAAATCCCGGACTGATCTATTGCTCATTGTCAGGGTTCGGCCGAACTGGACCGTACGCAGAGCGAGGCGGGTTTGATCTGGTGGCTCAAGGAATGTCCGGGTTGATGAGCATTACCGGCAATCGCCACGACGAGACGCCGGTGAAGGTGGGTCCACCGATTACCGACATAACGGCCGGTATTCTTGGAGCAATGGGCGTGCTCGCGGCTTATACCTATCGGCTAAAGACGGGACAGGGCCAGTTGGTGGATACTTCTCTGTTCGAGGCCGGCATTGTGCAAACCTACTTCCATTCGGCGATCTTTCTGGCGACAGGGCAATCACCCACACCGACAGGCTCGGCCCACATCATGAGCGCGCCTTATCAGGCGTTTCCCACTGCTGACGGCTGGATCACGGTAGGCGCGGCGAACCAAGCGAATTGGCTGCGTCTGATCGAAGTCATTGAAGCTCCGGGGTTGGCTACCGATCACCGGTTCAAGGAAAATGTCGATCGGATGCATCATCTCGATGAACTAACTGAAGCACTGCAACCTTACTTTCGACAGAGAACCTCCGCGGATTGGTTAAGCCGGTTCGAGAAGGCCGGCCTACCTGCAGGTCCGATTTATAATATGAAAGAAGTCTTGGAAGACGAACAGACGCGGGCCCGAAACATGATAACGGAAGTACCGCACGCGACGCTAGGCAGCACCAAGACGCTCGGAGCACCAGTGAAATTCTCCCACACGCCGAGTGAGGTCAGGCGTGGCGCACCGGTCCTAGGACAACATACGCACGAGATCCTGGCCGAGGTGGGCTTTGATGCGGACGAGATAGAGCGAATGGAACGCGAAGGAGTGGTGTTAACGCATGGTAAACAGTAAGCAGTAATCAGTAAGCGGTAAGCAGTAATCAGTGCAGAGGCCGCCGGCCAAAGCCGTCGAGAACTGATCAGTGACTTCCTGCTTACCGCTTCCGCTTACTAATTTTAAAGGATATGGCTGACATCAACATCGAACGGAAAGAGGGCATCGCGGAGGTAAAATTCAACCGCCCCGGGGTGCGGAACGCTTTGACCTTTGAAATGTACGACGCCGTGTACAATTTGTGCGCCGAGGCCAACTCAACGGAGGAAATCAAAGCCATTATTTTTGCAGGAGTCGACTCGTCTGCCTTTGCGTCCGGGACGGATATTAGCCTGTTGCAGGGGATTACCGATGGGAAAGACGGCATCAAGTACGAAGAGGAAATCGAGCGGGTCGTGGGGATGGTGGAACGTTGCCGGGTACCAACCATTGCTGCCATCGCGGGCGCTTGCACCGGCGGCGGAGCAGCCTTAGCGACCGCCTGCGATTTACGGATCGGAGCCAAGAACATGAGGTTCGGTTATCCGATGGCTAAAACATTAGGTAATTGTCTGTCATTGCCGAATTCAGCGCGTTTGATTTTTCTGATTGGTCCGGGCCGGTTTAAAGAACTCTTGCTGACGGCCAGATTAATGGGAGCGGAGGAAGCGTACGCCACCGGGTTAATCAACGAAATAGTTGAGGATGCATTGAATTTGTTAGTCCGTGCTCGCGAACTGGCGGCATCGATCGCTGAAAATGCTCCCCTAACCATCTGGGCAGCTAAAGAAGCGGTTCGCCGGCTCCATGAGCAATTACAATCGGCGGATTTCACCGATGTAATCGAACGCTGTTACCAGAGCGACGATTTCCGCCTTGGTGTCGACTCATTTATCAGAAAACAGACTCCAAAGTGGCTCGGTAAGTAGGGTCGCGAATTGATCCGCCTTCTTTGGGATTTTTATACTCGTCCCGCGGCCGAGGGAAGGCATCGCTCCACGGGTTCCGAACGCCAAAGCTGTCTTTGGTGAAAAATTCCTTTGCTTGAGCTAGTTCCGATCTGCGAAATTGTTGGCAGTGGAAGAGCGGCGGGTCTAGCGAGGATGCGTCAGCGGGTTTGGAAAGCAGGTCAAGCTGGCCGGCGCCGCTCCCACAGTGCAATGAAGATAATCCGGGTCTTCGTCTCGTCCCCAGGAGACGTTAAAGCCGAGCGATCAATCGCAGACAGCATACTGCGCGCGACGGCCGAAGAATTCGGCATCCCGGTCAGCGTCCAGTACTCGAATCTTCTGCGCGAGGAACAGCCATCACTTTCGCCGGGCACCGTTGACGAAACGGCGAATGGGCGAATGGGCGAGACGGCGAACGAAGCTGCGGATGACGAGTTAGTTCTTTGTCCGTATTTTTGGGAGTACCAGCGATTTTCTTCGGACCTCGGGTATCAAGACCAGATTCCAAACCCAGCGCAATTTGATCTTGTGATTTGTATCCTCTGGTCGCGGCTTGGGACAAGGCTGCATCCTCGCTTCAGGATGCCGGACGGCAGCGAACCGAGATCCGGAACGGAGTTTGAACTGGGCTGGGCAAAGGAACAACACCAGAAGACACCCGGTGTCCCGGCGCTCCAGGTCTATCGGAACCGGAGCCGGCCGAATCCACCGGTTGATGCGCCGGAGAAACTCGAAGAGTTCCTTAAGCAATGGAAAGCGCTAGAGGATTTTCTTAACTCTTGGAGCAGAGATAGTGAGGGCGCGTTTGTTGGCGCGTTCAATAGCTATAGGAATCTCGAAGAGTTCGAACGCCTATTTCGAGAACATTTTCGGGACTTTCTTTTCACACAGATTTCCAGCGGACGCGAACGTTTGTTGATAGCGCGCCGGAGCCGGCCCCGCCGGTGGAAAGAGAATCCGTTTCGCGGTCTCGAGGTTTTTGATTTTGAGCACGCAGCTATCTTTCACGGTAGAACCAAGGAGATCGGAGCAGTACTCGAGGCGTTGGAAGTCCAAGTCAGAGAGCACCGACCGTTCGTTCTGGTTGTTGGTCCCAGCGGTTCCGGCAAGAGCTCGCTGGTGCGGGCAGGTGTACTTCCGCTTTTAACCCAACCGGAGACGATTGAAGGAATCGGGCTCTGGCGATGGGCTGTCACGAGGCCGGGAGCTGGTGGACGGGATGGCGATTGCTTTGACGCCTTAGCCAGCGCGCTGCTGGAGTCATCGGCGCTGCCGGTTCTCGAAAATCCAGAATCGACGGATGGCGTGCGAGATTTGGCAACCGAGCTAAGAGAACATTCTGATAGCATCGCACTGCGTTTTCGCGATGCGCTCGATCACGCAGCGCGTGAATGGAAAATTGAACAAATTCACTACCTGACAGAAAAGGAACGCCAGTTCAGGGAGGCAGGCCGGCCAGATGACGCAGATGCCGCTCGAGAGCGGAGGGAGAGACTTGAGCTCCCGAGAGCGCGTTTAGCATTGGTGATCGACCAGTTAGAAGAGCTGTTCACAAGCGGTTTCTCATTAGACATTCAGCAAAAATACGTTGCCACTATTGCAGGTCTGGCCCGCAGCGGCCGAGTCATGGTCATCGCGACGTTGCGGAGCGATTTTTACCCTTCGTATCAGCAGTTCCCTGATTTGATCGAGCTTAGCAGTCCGGCGGGAAAAGTGGACCTTCGGCCGCCGAGTGGAAACGAGATGGGCAACATGGTCCGGCTGCCGGCCGAAGCCGCCGGTTTACAGTTTGAGGAAGATCAAGGGTCAGGTCAGCGCCTGGATCAAGCTCTAGCGGAGGTTGCAACCGCGACACCGGAGTCGCTTCCGTTGTTGGAACATGTCTTGGCACTTCTTTATGAAGCGCAAGCGACCCGGGGTGATGACCTGCTTCGCTGGTCGGACTATCGCGAGCTCGGCGAACTGAAAGGTGCCCTGGCTAAACATGCTGAGGCTGTGTTCAACACATTGCAACCGGTTGAGCAAGCAGCGTTTCCGGTGATCATGCGGCGCTTGGTTACGCTCGGCCAAGGTGAAGAAGAAGTCCCCAACCGGCGAACGGTCCCTTATCGAGATTTTGTTATATCGACCGATCGTGATGCAGGTGCGCGAGCGTTTATCGATCTTTTTATTAAGGAACGGCTGCTGGTAGCGGATACGGATCCGCAAGGGGAGATGACCGTGACCGTTGCTCACGAGGCACTCCTCCGTGAATGGCAACGGGTCAAAGTGTGGCTGAAAGAAAATCGCGAATTCTTGCGGATGCGCGATCGCTTGGATGCCAGCCTTCGACTCTGGCACTATCGCGGAAATCAAAAGGATGATCTGCTTCGCCCGGGACTTCCGCTAGCGGAGGGCGAAAAACTGGTCAAAGACTTCGAGGAGTCGCTGAGTCTGGAAGCGGCTAACTACATTCGTGCGAGTATCTCCGAAAGAAAGAGACGCAGACGGATCCAGGACGGGATTCGTTATACGTTTTTGGCTGCGATAACCGGGCTGGCGGTGTTTGCCGGTGTCCAATGGTTCCGAGCTGAAGGTCAGCGACAGAGCGCAGCTCAAGCCCTTAAATCTGAAGCGGAGATTGCCGGGAAGCTGAAGGAACAGTTGAAGCAGGCGAGCTGGGCGAGTTTCAATCAGGCGGAGCGCCAGTTTCAGCTGAAAGAATGGAACGAAGCGATTGCTCTTCTGGCTCGTGCGATCAAGTTCGATCCGACCAATCAAGTCGTTTCTCAACGATTCTTTCATGAGCTGATTGCTCACCGAGAAAAGGCAATGCCAATCCCGATCCGATTGTTTGCTCACCATGATGTCGTGTACCATGCGTCGTTCGACCGCGATGGGGTACGAATTCTGACCGCAAGCTGGGACAAGACCGCCAAACTTTGGGAAGCAGGTTCGGGCAATCTGATCATGACTTTCGCTCACAACGCTGCAGTCAATGCGGCGAAGTTTAGTCCTGACGGTACGCGAGTCGTCACGGCGAGCGCAGATAAAACCGCAAAACTTTGGGATGCCGGTTCGGGCCTGCCTCTAAGCGTGTTCAACCACCAGGACAGTGTTACGGATGCGACGTTCAGTCCGGACGGCTCCAAGCTCGCGACGGCCAGCGCTGACAAGACGGTGAAGCTTTGGGACACAAGCTCGGGCAAGCTCATTGTGACGTTAACCCATCAAGGCGTCGTGAACGCAGTGGCATTTAGTCCTGATGGCAAGCGGGTCCTCACGGCAAGTGCCGATAAGACTGCTAAGCTCTGGGATGCAGTATCGGGCGGATTGATCACCTCTTTTCCTCATGAAGGGATCGTTTATTTTGCCGTATTCAGCCCGGACGGAACCCGGATAGTGACGGCTAGCGCTGATAGGACGGCGAAGCTTTGGGATGCCAATTCCGCCAATCTTCTCGCAACATTCACTCATCAGGACAGCGTTTATTATGCGGCATTCAGCCCGGATGGTACGCGGGTGATTTCGGCCAGCGCTGATAAGACTGCGAAACTGTGGGAAACAGAACCCGCTAAGCTAGTCGCTACTCTCGCGCATGAAGGAGGAGTCTATCGTGTCGCGTTCAGTCCCGACGGCGAACGGATTGTTACAGCGAGTTGGGACCGGACAGCAAAGCTCTGGACGACATCGGGCAAGCTGATCGCGTCGTTTGCCGATCAGGCTGAACTGGAAGATGTCGTTTTCAGCCCAGACGGCTCACAAGTTTTGACGGCGAGCTGGGATAAAACCGTGAAACTCTGGGAGGCGAGAATGGGCGAGCTGATCGCTTCATTCGACCACTCAGACGGTGTGAATGCTGTTGTTTTCAGTCCGGACGGCGAGCGCGTGCTGACCGCAAGCGCCGACACGAAGGCAAGGCTTTGGGACTCGACCTCGGGAAAGCTGATCGCTTCGTTTCAGCATGAGGCAAGTGTCAACGCTGTCGATTTCAGTCCCGATGGTTCTCGAGTATTGACCGGCGCCGCTGATCACACCGCCAAAATCTGGGAGGTGAAAACGGGCACGCTCATGGGCACCTTCGAGCACGATGACAGCGTCAACGCGGCCGTGTTTAGCCCTGATGGAGCGCGGATCTTGACCGCCGGCTCGGATAAGAAGGCAAAGCTCTGGGATGTCGCCTCGGGTAAGCTCCTCTTGACGGTTGTCCATGACGAGGGTGTCAACGCTGCCGCATTCAGTCCCGATGGGCGCCGGATCCTGACCGCAAGTGCAGATAAAACCGCCAGGATTTGGGATGCAACAACAGGTAATCTGGTCGCTTCATTTGAGCACGGGGACAGTGTGAACCAGGTGGTTTTCAGCCCGGATGGCACGCACATTCTTACGGCATGCGCGGATGGGACCGCGAATCTTTGGGACGTCGCTACGGGAAAGATTATGCAGGTCTTTGCTCATGAAGAGCCGGTTCGTTGCGCTGTGTTCAGCCCGGATGCGACGAGGATCCTAACCGGGAGCATCGACAATATCGCTCGACTCTGGGATATAGCGTCGGGCAAGGTGATCGCCGTTTTTAATCATCAGGATACCATCCGGTGCGCAGCCTTTTGCCGGGATGGCACGCGAGTTCTCACTGGCAGCGCAGATAACACGGCTAGGCTCTGGGATCTCGCCACACCCTTCGAACTATCTCAACAGGTCAGAACGCTGCGTGATAAAAACCCCGGAACCGGCTCTTCGACGTCCGGGATTCCTTCTGAGGGGCTCCCGGTGGAAACACTCTCGGAAATTGCCACTGGGCTGCGATTCTCTGCGGATGGCTCGCTTGTACCGGTCGAAGAGCAACGTCGACAACAACTGACGCAGGAGGTGAGACCTTTAATGGATGCCCTGCCCGCTGGCGCCCAATTTACTCAATGGTTCTTAAGCGCGGGGGGCGAACGAACGCTGTTTCCCGCGAGCAAAACCAAGGGGGTAGAATGGGTACATAACGGGGTTTTGACCAATGCAGATCTGAGCGAAGGATGGCTTCGCGCTGCGTTGCTGCTACTCCCTGATGATTCCTTACTGCATGTCGCGTTAGCAAAATTCGAAAACAATCCGCAACGCGCAGACTTCCTCCGCACATTTGGTCTGGTTCGACTGCCAAAAGACTCATCTATCTGCGTGCGCGTTGCTCAGATGCTTTTGGAGCAGCATCAACCAAAACTAGCGCTCACCGCGGTCGAGAAAGGACTTCTGACAGATCCGACCAACGAATCGGCTCAGCATCTCCGGCTCGAAATATTGAAATTCCTGCAGCAGGATAACGGCGCCGCCAATCCCTAGTGCACCGTCTCGCATATAATGGTGACGTCGTTGCGTTCAAAATGGGCCGCCGGTCCGGCAGCTGCCGATGCGCGTCAACATAAGGGCGCAGGCGTTGGCCGGCCCCTGACCGGGAGGGCGCGCGTCCTCGCGCGCCGCAAAGAGGTGCCAAGCTCACAGACGTATTCCGATCACTCGACTGACAAACACGCTCGGCCCCGGGAACAACGGATCGCGGGGACGCGATCCCTCCCAGCGCCGGGTCCGGCACGTGCCAGGCACGTGCCTGGCAGCTGGCGGGCGAAAGCCACGTTATTTATGGGACAGGACACTAGATTACTGGTATAAAGGGACTTAGTTAGGAGGCGCCATCCATGCCATCCGTGATTAAACTCTCCAGGCGCGTTGCCACGACTCTTTTTTGTGCAACTCTCTTCGCTGCAACCACCAGTTTCAGCTTTGATATCAAACCGCAGCGAGTTCTGGCTAGCGGTCTAGCAGTAGACTTACCTAAAACATCATTCCAAAATGTGTTCCTGGAAGGGGAGCAAGGTACAGGCGTAGCGAAGCGAAACGTCGATGCACAGGGAGTCATACTAAAAGGGTGTGACGTCGTCGCCTTCTTTAAGGAGAGAAAAGCGGTCAAAGGCAGTTCTGAGCTGTCAGCCACTTATGAAAGCGCGACCTACCTTTTTACCTCGGCTGCGAATAAAGCCGAATTTGAAAAAGACCCTGCTAAATATGTTCCGCAATATGGCGCGTTTTGTGCCTATGGGGTAACTCTCGGAGTCCTGGCGGACCCTGAAGTTCCTGACGCTTTCCTGGTTTACAAAGGGAAGCTGTATGTTTGCGGAAATCAGGGGGCCTTGAAAGACTTCAAGAAGGATATCGACAGTAATATTGACAAAGCCAATGTTAACTGGCGCCAGTTAGCCAGCCAGTAGTTCTATACCTTTTGGGTTTAACGCTTGGCTATCGGCTATTGGCTATTGCGGGCGAGCCTGAGGCGAGCCCGCATATTGTTCGTCGCTCACTTTTTCCAGCCAGTCCGCTCTCTCGTCGTCGAGCTTTTCCAGGATGGCTATGTGCGTCATGGCGGTGGTTGCGGTGGCGCCGTGCCAGTGTTTTTCACCGGGTGGGAACCAGACCACGTCTCCAGGCCGAATTTCCTCGATTGGGCCTCCCCAGTGCTGCGCCAGGCCGCAGCCCGCCGTGACGATCAGAGTCTGACCCAGCGGATGGGTGTGCCATGCGGTTCTAGCGCCTGGTTCGAACGTCACACTCACGACAAACGTTCGCGCTGGATCGTGCGCGTCGAACAGCGGATCTATCCGCACGGCGCCGGTAAAATAGTCGACGGGTCCTTTACCCGAAGGTTGTGAGCCACTTCGTTTAATGTCCATGGGATGCTAGAGGGTTGGAATAACGGTAGGGCGAGGCTCCCGAATAGTCCAACGCTTAGCCGGAGTGTCGAGCTTCAAGTAACCTGGTGTCTGGCTGGACCGAAGATCTCGCCGAGCCGTCGGGTGGCGTTTTTCTTGGAGTTGGTGGTGTCGTTACCCATGTTTATTTGACGATAGAGGTTAACTGACGTAAGGAACGGATGTAAGGAATTGGAATAGAGGTAAGGACGTGGCGATTTCAACAATCACTAGCAAAGGACAAACAACCATACCGGGTGAGATCAGGCGGCTTCTGAAGCTGAAAGCTGGCGATCGAATCGAATTTGTGGTTGAAGCGGATGGCAAAGTGGTACTGGTGCCAGCTACAGTTCCTGTTGGCGAATTAGAGGGGCTTCTTGCCCCCGCTCCGCGTAAGGTATCGGTTGAGGAAATGGATGTAGCTGTTCGCAGGCGAGCTCGATCCGTCTCCGCGAAGCTTTGCTGCAGGTGCGGGTCCGGCCGTTTTTTCTGCCCATCTGCGGCGTAGGCGTTTTCGAAGTTGGTGGCCGTCCGTCGGTCGTCTGGGCAGGTATCGGGAAAGGACATCCTCATCTGTTTCTGCTGCACCGGCGAATTCAGGATGCGGTGCTTCAAGCCGGACTCGAACCCGATCTCAAACCCTTTCATCCGCATATCACCCTCGGGCGCGCGAAAGGGATTTCCCAGCAAGCGCTTCAGCCGTTTCTACGGAAAAACGCAGACACGGATCTTAGCCTGTTCGAGGTTACCGGTTTTGAGCTGTATTCGAGCGTGCTGACGCCAGAAGGCGCGGTTCATCATTTGGAGATGCGACAGGAGTTCTGAAACGGGTAACAAAGCGTCGGAGTGATGGAGTAATGGAGTAATGGAGTAATGGAGTATTGGGGCATTGGAGTCTCGCCCGTTCGCCGTATCGCCTAGGCGATTAGCTGTTCACCAATCAGTCTCGCGGCGGGCCCGGAAGGTGGCGCAGAAATGCAATCAGGGTTAATCCAACACCCAGCGGCCCGGGTCCGACTAGCAGCCAAAACACGGGATGGTCTGTGTAGGCGGAAAGGATGGTAGCAAGAAGCACCAGCGTAAAGGCGAATCCGAAGCCGCTAATGTCTCCAGTAGTCCAATTCTCTTAAGTGGCTTGTTCATTGAGTCGCGATCAGACTTCGGCCCTGCATTCAAGCTTGCTCTCGGGATCTTGCGCGGCCGGTCGGAGTTTTGCGGAAAAAGGGAATCTGTTGCCGGCTGGGCCGTCCTCTCGGCTTTGGTTGGTTACAGCAAGCCTTGTAACGCCGCCAAAGTAACTCTGGAGCCTCGAAGCCGTTTTAGAAAAGAGCAGCGTCTGGTTGATCCTCGAGAAAGCGCTGACAACTTTTGCCAAAAGATTACCCGTTTAGTTTGCTCAGAAGTATCGCGTATGAACCAGCATCGAAGCGATAGTGCGGGATCGATCCGGTCATGCCACAGATCCCTCGCCCGAGCTGAGGAATGCGGAGCAGATAAAGGAATGGCTGCGAATTCGTGGAGCCGCTGAACTGTTGAACCTCGTGAAATGGGAGACTATCCCGAGAAAATTCTTCTACTTGGCGTATGCATAAGTCGCAGGTGGCGATACACTTGGAAGAGCTCCGACTTGGATGAGGTTTTCAAACAGGCCAAAGAGAAGCCTCCAAACAATTTCCCGCGCGATATCGAGACGCTATCAAATTGAGGTCATTCATGCTGAAACACCACGGGCATACACCGTTACGGGACGGGTTGGAACAAAATCGCCCAGGTTATTGAGAATGTAGAACGATGAATTCGCCTGGCTCCATACCCCGATACAGAGTTCTACCGCTGCCTCGAGTTCAGCGAGAAGGAAGCAACTGCTGACACCTCAGCAGTTGCTGGAGAGTATCGAACTGGCGAAACTCTTGCGTTATTACCCAGATGTTCCGGAGTTGGGCATAGAGCCATGCGGAGCTGGCATGGAGTTGAGAGTAGAAACTGGCTCAACCAAGGTCCAGGGCTGGCTGCGGGCTATCTTTTGGATACATGAAGAATCGCGCACCATTTACATCGTTGATCTTTTTTGGAAGAAAACCAACAGCATATCCAAAGCCGACCGGCTTCGGTCCGAAAACAGGATTCGCATATTACGACGGCAGCTAGCTGAGGGTGTCGATCCGTGGGCGTCAGGGAATTAGGTGCGTGATGTCAATCCGAAACGCTTTTGCAAGCTTCTGTAGGGTCTTCTGCTGTGGCAGATGTTGACCCGTTTCAATCACTCCAATGTAGCTCCGCTTGAGTCCGGAAGCCCGAGCAACAGCTGACTGGGTTTTCAAACCTGCCTTTGCCCGCAGCTGAAAATATTTCTTCAGAAAGCTTTCTATACGCTGCCGTCTTGTCTGGTTAGCGCTCGAGTAGGCTTTATCGCTGCGATTGAGCTCAGCTTCCCATTCTTCAACCGATTGCGTTGGCAGCTCTAATGGGGCGTTTGCACTGATTTCTTCTAAGGTCCGAAGAATGTTAGTTTTCTCATCTTCGTCGGTTTCTCGCTCATACTCGAAGCAAAGGTCAACGATGGCAGCGATACGGTCTTTCTGGTCATCACTGATTTCTCCCCGCGTCGACGTATCCTCAGCCTGCTGTAGGGCAGCACGTAAACTTCTCTTCTTCTTTAGTACCGCCACGCCGAGGCGTTGTTCGGCTATGATTTCCAAAATCCCCATTTCTAGATCAATATGGAGCAAAATAGAGCAATTTCCAGCTTTTGCTACCCGAGACTACGAAACGGGCCAACTCTGAGGTCGACACATGACCCGAGTAGGTTACGTCTTAAAAAATCTCAAGGGCTATTTACAGCGACCGAACGGCTCGCTCCTGATGAGCTAGAGCAGCCAGGACAGCGTCTAGCACGGAGTCCAGGCGTTTCCCCAAATCTGTCGCTAGGAATCGCAGCACAAAGTAATTGCTCTGTTGTAGCAACGCGTCTTTTCGTCGATCACGACGGTAGGCTTCTGGGTCGCTCAAGTGCTGGTCACCGTCTAGTTCGATGATTAGGCGTGCATCGGTGCATAGCAGGTCGACTTCCATCCGGCCCCATTCATCGAAAGGAATCGGTAGTTCAGCGTTCAGTCGGAAGCGGCCACTTGTTTCCGGTAAAGTTTCTAAACGGCGATAGAAGAAAGCCTCGCTTGCGCTCCTTGCGCGGGCGGCTCCTTCGGTGTCAGGGGAAAACGAACGCGCGGCGTGCAGGAAAAGGTTTCCCAGCGGGAAATCGACGCCATCCCGAACCAGTCGCCGGACACTGCCAGCGTAATCGTTCTTCCAAAGCGGGTCAGCGGGCAACGGAACTTCTACCGGCCATCCGGGCACGGCGCTAGCAGGGAGCATTAGCGTGTAGCCGAGCGCTTCGTATCCGTGGCATCGCCGGTCAAACATCCGCGAAAGCATCGGTACGTTCAGGTCAGCGTAATCATACACTCGGACTTCTCGTTTTCCTTCGTGAAGGCGGTGAAGCCGGCCGACATACTGTGCGATCGTCCCTTGCCAGGAAACGGGAAGCGTCAGGAATAGAGTATCCAACCGAGGATCATCGAAGCCTTCGCCAATGTATCTTCCGGTTGCAAGAATTGGACACTTTGTGGACCCTGAAGACTCCGCTAGACGAGCACGAGCCTCGCGTAAGGCTTTCTGGCCAATACCCCCATGCAACACGATCATGTCAGAAACCCGTTTCGATAACCTTTTGGCCAATTGGTGTAGATGCTCGACTCGCTCCGTGAGCACCAACGGCGAGCGGCCTTCACTCAAAGCGATCAATATGTCCGCGCAAATCATGTCGTTTCGGGTGTCGTCGTTTCGTAAAGCCTCGTAAAGCATTTGAAACTGCATACGGGGATCATCTTCAGGCGGACTCGTTGAGTGGAATCCTGTGGGTCGAACTATGACTTCGTGTGCGAAAGGGCGGGTCGCCGCTTGGCGTTTCGCGTCCACCGATACCGCAAAGGTCCGCACTGCATGAAGATGATAGGATGATGGCCGTCCTTACGAGTGGTCGTTGCCGATAGACCGAGGACAAATCGTGCTTTGGCCTTGCGAGCAACAAGCTCAAAGCTTCTCGCCGAGAGATGATGGCACTCATCGACTATCACGTGCCCATAGGTCTGGATCCGATCGTCTACAATGCCTTTGCGTATCAAGCTCTGGATGAGTCCAACATCCAATACGCCGGTAAGTTTTTTCTTCCCACCTCCCAAACGGCCGATCGTCTTAGTCGGTACATCAAGAAAAGCTGAGAGACGCTCAATCCACTGTTCGAGAAGTTGCTGTCGATGAACCAGAATCAAAGTGTTTACGCGACGCTGAGCAATGAGCCATGCTGCGACGACCGTTTTACCGAAGGCCGTTGTTGCTGCCAAAACCCCGATATCATGCGATAGAATGGCGCTGGCAGCAGCCTGTTGTTCGGATCGCAGCGTACCGTTGAACGAGATGTCAAGCTGACTGCCAAGGCAACGCTCGTCTCGACGCATTACCTTGATTTTGAGTCTCTCAAGAAGCTTCTGCACTTCCTCAAGGCACCCTCGGGGCAACGCTATATATCGCGGATGCTCCTCCGCGCAGTAGATGACTCGCGGTTTATCATAAGTCGGTAGCCGCATCGACTGTGCCTGGTAGAACTCTGGGTTCTGAAACGCTGCCAAACGGAGCAGCCGATTATGAAGTGCAGCCGGCAGGTTTTGTCGACCGATATAAACTTGATCGGCGAGTACCAATTCTAAAGTCTCAGGCAGTGGATCCAGAATAGGTGGTTCATACTGGTACGACGGTTGTGCGTTCCAGGGTTTCTGATCATTCTCGTCGGTTATAGCGAGTCGCACGCCGACCACTCGCCCAGCCTTTTCTGCTTCGTGGACCAGGGCTTCAATTTGGTACCTGCTGATCCGTGGGACAGACGAAAGGAACGCCCATTGGTCCGCGTAGGCCTTAAATTCGTCATCCACAAAAATGGTATTCCCCTGCTGTCGAGGCCGCTTTTGTAACGGCAACGCGATTAAGTTCCCAAATCCGCCTTTTGGCAACGTGTCTTGATTCGGAAAGAAACGATCGTAGGAATCGAGCCCGAGCTCGGTCGTCGCTCCATTGTTTCGGTCAAAAGGTACGAGCCGACCTTGCGCGCTAGGCTAGCTGGAATCGCTTCCTGAAAGAAAAGCCAAGTGTGGCCTCCGTTGCCGGAACGTGACCGCTCCAACGCCGGTGAAAGACCAAGTTGATGGCAGACTTCAACAAAAGCAGCAGTGTCCACCTGCCAGTCTTGCTTGTCGAAATCGATGGCTAGGAAATGACAGGTTCGTCCTGCAGCATCGGGTAAACGCCCATCACGAACTCTTGTCCTCGCTCACTCCGGCCAGAAAGATGCCAACGAATTGCTTCGTCGGTTACGGGTAGAAAGCAGCGAAAAGTGCAATTCGTGCATTTAATTCTGGGTTTCTCGCAGACGCCCGGCACCCACTCATTGCCGCAGGCCGGAGAGTAACCAACCTTCCCGGTCTTACGACTCTGAAATCGAACGGGATAAACATCCGACCTTCCTCGGAACATTGATCGAAACAACGCGATCTTGATAGCAGGGGGCGATTCCTGATTGATCATCTCCATAATTGGATAAGGAGCGCCGGGCGTTTGAACACCGGCTCTGACCGGAGCTTAAATCCTTGCATCCGTTTAGAGGATGCACAAGTCGCTATTATAACGCATTGATTTTCTGTATGATTCGGTCACACGGTAAATTCATTCTGCCGCCGCCGAGTCCGGGGACTTACGGTCGGGTCGCACCTCTGGAGATCGCCAAGCGGTTCAAAAAATTCCGCAACAAGGCCACGAAGGTCCTAGTTAGACGATTCTTCTTGGTGGCCTTTGCACCCTTGCTATGAAAAGGTGTTCGGACTCAATTCTTTGATGCCCAATTTTGATAAGGTTGCGTTGGTAACCGGCGCGGGAAGCGGGATCGGACGGGCGGTGGTGATTGCCCTGTTGGGGGCCGGTTACCAGGTGGTGCTTGCCGGCCGACGAAAAGAAGCGCTCGATGAGACGCTGGCTCTGGCTAAGGCAAATAAGACCAGTTCGCTGGCTGTTCCGACCGATGTGACCGATCCCGCTTCGGTTCGAGATCTGTTTGTGCAGACGGAACAGACATTTGGTCGATTGGACGTTCTGTTCAATAATGCCGGAGTTGGTATTCCCGCCGCTGAACTTGAGGACGTGACCTATGAGCAGTGGCAACGGGTGGTTCAGACTAACCTAAGCGGACCGTTTCTTTGCACCCAGGAAGCGTTTCGGCTGATGAAACGACAAGTGCCCCAAGGCGGCCGCATCATCAACAATGGTTCGATTTCGGCGCATGCACCTCGTCCGAATTCGGCGCCCTACACAGCAACCAAACATGCGATAACCGGGCTGACCAAGTCGAGCTCGCTCGACGGCCGGAAGTACAACATTGCCTGCGGCCAGATCGATATCGGAAACGCAGCGACAGACATGGCAATGAAGATAGGGCAAGGTGCGGTTCAAGCCGATGGATCGGTTCGGGCCGAACCTTTGATGGATGTCTCGGCGGTGGCGGACGCCGTACTTTACATGGCAAGTTTACCACTCGATGCCAACGTTCAGTTCATGACAGTGATGGCGACAAGAATGCCATTTATTGGACGAGGCTAAGGGGGCTTTGCCAGTAGACTCGCCCGGCTCACAAGGCGTCTTCGTTCTCGTCCTGCAAAGGAACATGAGGGCGCATGCCCAACGCCCGGAGGGGAGCCGCTTTATCAGTAGGCAGCTCTATGATGTGGCAGCAAGCGGCTCCCGAGAACGGCCTCAGGATTATGCAGCTCTATTGCCAAGGGTATCGGTCAGCTTGGGACAGAGCCGCAGGGCAAAAATTTACGCTGGGTTATTCCCGGGAGCCGCCTGCTGCCAACCGATAGAGCTGCCACGCTACAAAGCGGCTCCCCTCCAAGCGGGCGCGTGGCGCCCACTTTCTTTCAATTCGCCCTTTAAATAGACGCGGAAGCGTCTATTTAAAGGTTATAGCCCGCAATCAGCCGGTTGTTGTGGCGGGCGCGGTTTTAGGGTACGCCAAAACAACCGGCTGATTGCGGGCTAGTTCTTATGAGATATCGAACGCTTGGAAATTCAGGAATTGAAGCATCAGTGGTCGGTTTCGGGGCATGGGCGCTAGGAGGCTGGATGTGGGGAGGAACTGACCAGAACGATCCAGTGGGAGCGATCCATGCCGCGATCGATCATGGCATTAATCTGATCGACACGGCGCCAATGTATGGTTATGGCCATTCAGAAAGCGTGGTGGGAGAAGCGATCAAGGACCGGCGTGACCACGTGGTTTTGGCTACTAAGTGCGGCTTAAATTGGTGGAGCGAAGAGGGAGACAAATTCTTCGAAGGCGATGAGCACGGGCGTGCTCAAGATGAAGTGAAGTATAACGTCTACAAGAACCTTCGGCCGAAAGAGATCCGGTACGAGGTTGAACAGAGCCTGAAGCGATTACAGACGGATCGGATCGATCTTTATCAGACCCATTGGCAAGACCCGAGTACGGCGACCGAGGACGCCATGGCGGAACTGGTGCGGCTAAAGGAAGAAGGCAAGATCCGGGCGATTGGATGTTCGAATGCAACACCCGAACAGATGCGGCGTTATCTGTCTGTCGGCCAATTGGACACCGATCAGGAACAGTATTCCATGCTACAGCGGCAACATGAGCCGACCAACTTGGCGTTCTGTGCAGAAAACAATATCGCGTTTCTGGCTTACTCACCGTTGGCGCTGGGAATCCTGAGCGGGAAAATCGATGCCAATCGTCAATTCAATCGAGGTGATGTGCGTTTGGCCAACCCCTGGTACCAACCGGAGAACCGCCCGAAGGTTGATCAATTGTTAAAAGAGATACAAGCTGTCGCCGACGAAAAAGGAGCGACAATTTCTCAGGTCGTAATCGCCTGGACTGTATCGCAGCCTGGATGCACACACGCTCTGGTAGGGGCGCGTACCGCCGACCAAGCGATCGCGAATGCCAAAGCCGGCCAAATCGAGTTAACGCCGGCGAACCTGAAGGCGTTGAGAAACGCGGTTGAGGCGCTGGAGGCGTGAGAGGTGAAAGGTGACGCGACCGTGGAGCGCGCCTTGCTTGCAAGGCCGAAAGCGGTTGGCACCGTGGAGCGTTGCCTCGCTTCCGCCTTCGCCAAGCCTACGGCGCGACAGGTGCGAGGCCGTGGTGCGCGTCAACATAAGCGGTCGGGGAGCCCCCTGACGGGGAGGGCGCGCGTCCCCGCGCGCTGCGAAAGCGTTCTCGAAGCCAACGGTGTATTTATCGTCCTTGATTAGGGTACGCTGTGGGCTTCGCGAACGGCGGATCGCGAGGACGCGATCCCTCCCAGCTGTGCACGCGCTGCTCACCACGGCCTCGCACCTGTCGGGCCGTAGGCTTGGCGAAGGCGCAAGCGAGGCAGCGCTCCAGGGGTGCCCCTCCTAGATTCTAGCTCCTAGCTCCTGTATTCTGTTTCGCATGTCTCTTCCGATCATTGGCATTACCATGGGCGATCCAGCGGGGGTCGGGCCGGAGGTAATTATCAAAGCCTTGGCCCATGATAGCCAGTATGAAATATGCCTGCCGCTGGTGATCGGAGACGCTAAGCGTTTGGCGCTTGCCGCCGGGATCGTGAAGTCATCGAAACCCATCCGCTCCATTTCCGGATTGGAAGAAGCGAGATTTCATCATTCGGAAATCGAGTGTCTCGACTTGAGTCTGGTTCCGGAGAGAACGTCCTTTGGCCAGTTATCCGCGGCCTGCGGGGAAGCAGCGTTTCGTTTTCTGGAGAGAGCGATCAAACTGGCATTGGAAGGCGGCATTGATGCCATCTGCACGGCGCCATTGAATAAAGAAGCGCTCCATCTAGCCGGGCATTATTATCCCGGACATACCGAGATTTTGGCGGAGCTCACCCGGACCCAAGAAGTGTCTTTAATGTTAGTGGGTCCAAAGCTCAAAATCATCCATGTCACCGCGCACGTTGGTCTAGCAGAGGCGATTCGCCGGATCGACACGGGGTTAGTGGAACGGACGATCACGCGAGGTCGTGAAATGTTGTTAAGTGACGGCGAGCCACGCATCGGTGTTTGCGGGATCAATCCGCATGCAGGCGAGAACGGGATTTTCGGTGAAGGCGAGGAGGAAGAGAAGATCGTCCCAGCGGTCGAGAGCTGCAGGAAAAAGGGGTGGTTAGTACAGGGGCCGCTTCCGGCCGATACGCTTTTCTATTTAGCGGCGTCCGGGCGCTTTGATTTGGTTGTGGCGATGTATCACGATCAAGGTCACGGCCCCTTTAAGGTGTTGGGTATAGAAGATGGGGTTAACGTGACGGCCGGTTTACCAATCGTGCGTACTTCGGTTGATCACGGTACCGCGTTTGATATCGCCGGGACGGGTAAGGCGGATGAGGGGAGTATGTTAGCCGCTCTGAAGTTAGCGGCAGAGTTGGTGAAGGGGAAAGTGAGAAGTGAGAAGTGATTGGTGAGAGGTGAGAGGTGGGCGGTCGGAGACCGTGGAGCGCTGCCTCGCTTGCGAGGCCGTGGTGAGCGGGGCGAGATTGTTATGCACGTTCTTTTGTCTAACTGCGCTCTGTAGGGACTCGATCGGGGATTGGGAGCGCAATTCAATCGTGTAAGCCCGACGGCCCCACAAAATGTCGGGTGCGTCTAGGGTGATCAACGATAGAGCCGGCACTAAGAAAGGCCTCACGCGAACGATATCTCCCTGTTTACCACGGCCTCGCAAGCGAGGCAGCGCTCCACGGTGCCGACCGCTACGGCCTCGCAAGCGAGGCAACGCTCCACGGTGCCGACCGCTACGGCCTCGCAAGCGAGGCAACGCTCCACTTAATCATCCCTGCCGATAGCCGTTCAAGCCTTGAAAATAGCCGTTCCTTTATCTTTTATCAGAATGAAGGTGCTTTCGGCGGGATCATTGGGCAAGGTTGTTGAACTCGATAACAATAGCGGAAGTGGATCTGAACAAGCCAGATGTTCGCACCCCAAGGCCGAGCGTTCTTTGGATCGTTTTCGGCCATAGGACCTACTGGTTTGGGCAGCTGGCGGCGTGGTCTGGGATTTGGCTGTTGTTTTGCGCGATCTTCGTCTCCGCGTTATCCGATATCAGGACGACCTTTTTTCTGGTCGATCAGGCTTTTTTCTGTGTTCTAGGTTTGGTCGCGACCCATTTACTGCGGGCGATTTTCTTCTTCCTGCATTGGGATCGTCTGGGGGTGGTTTCTCAGTTGCCCCGGTTGCTTATGGTGATCTTTGTACTGAGCGCCGGTGAGTCATGGACGTTCACTTCGTTCCGGCCGCCGCTTCATCACGAAGTGTCGGCTCGAATCGTTCCTCACCCGCAACCGCTAGGCTCGAGAATGCGCCGGAGTGAAAATGCCGAGACTCCATTTCCTGTGATGGCCAGGTTCTCATTCGAGTTCGCGAAGACCCTGCTGACCCTGTTTGCCTGGGCCGCCATCTATTTTGGTTACCGGTTACAACAAATGCTGAAGACGGCGCAGCTCGACCGGCTGCGTTTGGATGCCGCGGTTAAAGAGTCCGAGTTAAAGGCGTTACGCAGTCAGGTAAATCCCCATTTTCTCTTTAACAGCTTGAATACGATCCGGGCACTGATCGATGAGGACCGGCTCAAGGCGCGGGAGGGGATTACTCGATTGGCGGAATTGTTTCGTGCCTCTTTGCGGAGCTCTGAGGTGGACACGGTATCGCTCCGGACGGAACTGCAGACGGTGAACGCCTATCTGGCGCTGGAAAAATTGCGATTCGAAGATCGTTTACAAATAAACATGGACATCGATCCGAAAGCCACGGACATGTCGATCCCGCCGTTCGTGTTGCAGACGTTGATTGAGAACGCTTTCAAACACGGGATTTACCCCCAATCAGCGGGCGGAGTTATTACTTGTGTGATTCGCTCAACTCCCGCCGGAATGAACGTTTCGGTGACTAATCCGGGCAGGTTGCCATCGGAGGAAAAGTACAGGGAAAGCGGGATCGCGAATGCGCGAGGCAGACTTAAACTGATTTATGGCGCCAATGCGACACTGGACATCTTCCAGGATGAACCAAAATTGGTGACGGTTAAGATGTTTCTACCCCAGACGTGAGTAATTATGAAGGCGCTGATAATTGATGATGAACGACTGGCGCGGGCGGAAGTCCGGCGCCTCTTGGCCGATTTTACCTGGGTAAAAGTTGTGGGTGAAGCGGAGAACGCGGAGCAAGCGCTGGCGTTAATTCAGTCACAGCAGCCGGATCTGCTGTTTTTGGATGTCCAAATGCCGGGTAAAACCGGGTTCGACTTAATCGAGGAGATACGCGGAGATCTGCCCCGGATTATCTTCACCACTGCGTATGACGAGTTCGCCTTGAGAGCGTTCGAGGTGAATGCGCTCGATTACCTAATGAAACCGATTACCCCGGACCGTTTTGCCGCGGCGTTAGCTCGAGCGCGCGAGGAACCGCTCGGACCGGCGAACCAATCTCCATTGCGCTCTTCTGATCAGGTGTTCGTCCGCGATGGGGAGCGTTGCTGGTTTATTCCGGTCAGCAAGATCCGTCTGTTAGAATCAGAAGGTAACTACACGCGGGTCCGATTCGAGAACCAGTCGCCCCTGATCTATCGGTCGCTCAGCACGCTCGAGCAACGCTTACCCGCCGACGATTTCTTCCGGATTAACCGGCAACAGGTTGCTAACTTACACTTCATCGAAAAAATCGAGACCTGGTTCAGCCATGGTTTGAAGATTTGGCTGAAAGGCGGCGAGGAGTGCGAAGTGTCGCGAAGGGCGGCTAGGGCGTTCCGGCAGAAGCTTAGCCTTTAGGGAAGCGTGGGCGATTAGTGGAGCCCGGCGTTATTCTAGGTCGGACGGCGGAAGCGAGTTTTCAGAATGGGGTATCCACTTTCCGATTTTTTTTGACGGTATGTACGTGGAAACTCCGGAGAAGTTTCGCGCAGAGCATATTCCGCTATTGATCCACATCGTTCTGTGGGCTTAGAGTCAGGTTAGCTTTTAATAACGCTAGGTTGTTCATCCCCCGGCAGCCATGACACCGCTACCATGTCTTGTTAGGGTGCTGGCTCTTTCGCCAGCGCTTCTTGTCCTGGTTATATTTTCTGCTTGCGAGAAACAGGTCGCAACACTTCCCGCCGCTCCGCCAGAGGTTTTGGTGACCGAGGTCGTGCAGAAGGAAGTCCCCGTTTTTCGCCAGTGGGTTGGCACGGTGAACGGAGTTGAGAATGCGGAAGTCAGGGCGCGGACAGAGGGATATCTTACGACTATTTCTTACCAGCAGGGTGGGTATGTAAAAAAGGGCGATGTGCTGTTTCAGATCGATTCCAGACCTTTCATAGCGGCTTTAGATCAAGCAAAGGGCCAGCTGGATGAGGCTAAAGCAACTATGCTTGGAGTTGAGCTGGACGCGAAGCGAGCAAAGGAATTGTTCGATACCAAGGTAATTTCTGAGCAGGAGTACACGAACAAAACTCAGCTTTACCAAACCAAGTTAGCCGCCGTGACGGCGGCTCAGGCGGCGGTGGAGCAAGCCCAGCTGAACCTGGATTATACAAACATTGTTTCGCCGCTGGACGGCATCGCGGGACAGCAGGAAGCGCAGGTTGGGGATCTGGTTGGTACCGGGTCCAATGCGGTTTTGACGACGGTATCCCAGATCGATCCGATTTGGTTTTATTTGCAGATTAGCGAACAAACTTACTGGGAGTATGCCGACCGTCTCAAAGAGTTAATGGCGGTGCCGGAAGCCAAACGTAAGGAGAACGTAGAACTCATCCTGGCCGATGGCAGCGTTTACGCGCATAAAGGCAAGTTCGCTTTCATCAATCGTCAAGTCGATCCGAAGACTGGGACTATTCAGGTTGCGGTTAGCTTCCCTAATCCTGAACTTACGTTGCGACCCGGCCAATATGGGATCGCGCGTGCCGAGATCGAGACGATTCCCAACGCACTATTGATTCCGCAGCAGGCCGTATCACAGCTGCAAGGCAACAACCAGGTAGCGGTCGTGAACCCGGATGGCAAAGCGGAGATCCGCGCGGTAAAAGTTGGCGCGACGTATCAACACATGATCGAGGTGACGGAGGGGCTCAAGGTGGGTGAGACGGTGATTGTCGAGGGGTTTCAGAGAGTCCGGCAAGGGGTGCCGGTTTCGGCAAAACCTTACCCGGAGAGCACCGAAGACCGGGGAAACTAAGGGCGTTTCGGAGAATTCTTCCTCCGGCCAGTCCTAGCGACAGCGGAGATCCTCAATGTCCAGATTCTTCATAAATCGCCCGATCGTTGCCATGGTGATTTCCATCGTCATGGTGATCGTCGGCATTGTTTCATTCCTCAGTCTGCCGGTCGCGCAATATCCCAACCTTGTTGACCCTCAGGTGACGGTGAACACGAGTTACGTGGGCGCGGATGCCTTGACCGTGGAGCAGACGGTCGCAACGCCAATCGAGCAGCAGATGAGTGGTGTGGATCACATGAACTACATGTATTCCCTGAATGCGAGCAGCGGTGGCACGATGGCATTAACGGTGGATTTCAATGTGGCCACCGATCCGAACATCGACTTGGTGCTGGCCCAAATGCGGGAGTCGCAGGCCTCGTCACAGCTGCCTTCCAGTGTCCGCGATTTTGGCGTTACGGTGGCAAAATCGACTTCAGCGCCGCTGATGGTCGTTTCCTTATATTCGCCCACGGGCCAGTTCGATTCGAAGTTCTTGGCGAACTACGGCATTATTAATTTGAAGGACGCGATTCTCCGGGTGCCTGGCATCGCGAGCGTAAGCGTCTTCGGGGCAGGCGAATATGCGCTCCGGATCTGGGTAGATCCCAACAAGCTGGCTGCGCTCAACATCACGACTCTGGAAGTTGAACAGGCAATTCGTGCTCAGAATACTGTGAATCCGGCCGGCCAGATCGGAGGCGAGCCAATGCCGGACGGGCAAGTGTTTACCTATACCGTTCTCGCACAAGGACGTTTAATCACGGAGGAGCAGTTCGCTAACATCGTAATCCGGGCAGATTCAAATGGTGCATTTGTACGAGTCAAGGATATCGGGCGCGTTGAATTAGGGTCTCAGACATATACCCAAACCTGCAGTTTCAACGGCAAACCGGCTGCGGCTCTCGCACTTTACCAGTTGCCCGGCTCCAACGCGGTAAACGCCGCGAAGGGTGTCAGGGAATTGATGGGGCAGCTTAAACAGCGGTTCCCTTCCGGGCTCGACTATACAATCGCCCTAGACACAACCCTAGCTGTGACGGCAGGGATGCAGGAGATTTACAAGACCTTGGTGGAGGCCATGATTTTGGTCATCATTGTGGTCTTCATTTTCCTTCAAGGTTGGCGCGCCACGTTAATTCCGTTGTGTGCCGTGCCGGTTGCACTGGTCAGCACGTTCGCATTGTTTCCTCTCCTTGGGTTCTCGGTCAACACGCTATCACTCCTGGGACTGGTCTTGGCCATTGGTCTGGTGGTCGATGATGCTATCGTTGTAGTCGAAGCGGTCGAAAATCACATTGAACGCGGCCTATCGCCGAAAGATGCGGCGCTTAAGGCGATGGAAGAGGTTGCTTCACCCGTGGCCGCCATCGCAATTATTCTTGCGGCTGTCTTTCTCCCCACCGCATTTATTCCCGGCATCACTGGCCGGCTCTACCAGCAGTTCGCGGTTACCATCGCAGTTTCGGTGATCTTCTCAGCATTCAACGCCCTGACATTGAGCCCGGCGCTTGCGGCGCTCCTGCTGCGGCCCAAAAAAGAATCTCGCCGAGGGCCGTTGGGATTTTTCTTCAGTGGATTTAACAAAGTTTTCGGGTCCGCGACCAAAGGTTATGTAGGCATATGCCGGCTTTTGATGCGACGCGGTCTTTTCTGCATGTTGCTCCTTATTCCGATCCTGCTTGCGACGGGTTGGCTTGGTAAAAAACTCCCCTCGTCCTTTGTCCCATCCGAGGATCAGGGATATTTCTATGCCAATTTGCAGTTGCCTGAAGCCGCGTCGCTGCAAAGAACCTCGGCCGCTTGCAAAAAGGTCGAGGAGATCCTCCGGAACACGCCTGGAGTGGAGTACGTTACGACCATTGCCGGCTTCAGCCTGCTGAGCCAAGTCAACACCACCTATAACGGCTTTTTCTTTGTGAGCCTGAAGTCGTGGGACGAGCGCACTTCGCCTCAGGAACAAGTAAACGCAATTATGATGCATGCGAATCAAGCGCTCTCGAAGATTCCCGACGGGATTGCATTCTCTTTCCCGCCGCCAGCGATCCCGGGGATTGGAACGTCGGGCGGTGTGGTCGCAGTGCTGGAAGATGTCGCCGGGATGCCGGTGGATTTCCTTGCTCAGAATACACAGAAATTCGTCGAAGCGGTCCGGCAGCGCCCGGAAATTGCTCGTATCCTAACAACCTGGTTGCCAAGCGTTCCGCAGCTTTATCTTTATGTTGATCAAGACAAAGTCCTGAAGCAAGGAGTCCAAATATCCGACGTGTATAAGACCGCCCAAGTCTTTATGGGCGGTAGCTTTGTCAATTATTTCACTCTATTTGGACGGACCTGGCAGACATATGTCCAAGCGGATGGGCAATTTCGAATGAACCCAGAAGATATTGGCCAGTTTTACGTGCGTAACAATATTGGAAATCCGGTCCCTCTTTCTTCGATGGTACGGGTGGAGCGGCACACCGGACCAGAGTTCACGATGCGTTACAATCTTCATCGATGCGCCCAGTTGAACGTGAGTGGGAAGGAGGGCGTCAGCAACTACCAAGTTATGGCGGTGCTCCAAGATGTATTTGCGAAGACGATGCCGAGAGAGATGGGATTGGACTATAAGGACATGTCGTTCCAAGAACAGCAAGCCCAGAAAGGTGTGCCGCCCGCCGTGATCTTCGGGATCTCGCTACTGTTCGTCTTCCTGATTCTCGCGGCCCTATACGAAAGCTGGACGTTGCCGTTTAGCGTGCTTCTTAGTACGCCAATAGCCGTGTTCGGTGCCTTCTTGGCACTATATGCCAGAGCCTTCGAAAACGACGTCTATTTTCAGATCGGTTTAGTCATGCTCATCGGTCTGGCGGCAAAGAACGCGATCTTGATTGTCGAATTTGCCAGAGCCGAATACGAAAAAGGCCAGACAATTGTGGATTCGGCGTTGGCTGCCGCCCGTTTGCGGCTTCGGCCGATCCTGATGACTGCGTTTGCGTTCATCCTCGGGTGCGTGCCCCTGTGGGCGGCTGCCGGATCGGGCGCCGTGTCGAGGCAAATTCTTGGAACGACGGTCATCGGCGGTATGCTGGCAGCGACATTTATCGCGATTTTTCTCATTCCGGTCTTGTTTTACGTGGTGGAGAGATTGTCTCCTGGAAAGAGTAAGACCGAGCCCGAAGTTCCAGTGGTCGAGCAACCGGCGAGCGCGGGCAAGGACGGGTAAGCTTGAACCGAACCGGTAGGACGAGCTCCCGACTACGCAAAGCCTACGTCGCGGCCAGGTTTCAGGCGTGTCAGACCTCACAACAAGGGCGCGCCATAGCGTAGCGACGGCGGCCTGCTGGTCCGTGTGTTCTCAATGATCTTCTCGCTCCGCGCGCCACGGATGAGCCCGGGCTCATCCCTACCGGTGCTGCTGGAATTAGTCGTTTCCGGCGCGGCCCTCATACGCAGCGAGACATTCTCGCAACGTCTCGAACATTCGGGTTGGACCGATGACTTCGGTTAGCTCTTGGCGGTCAAGATCCGCTCTGAAGTTCTGGTTGATATGGGCAAACACCAAAGTAATCCCCTTTTTATCTAACTCCTTAGCTAATTCTTTAAGGCCGCCGGCCGCCGTATAGTCGATGCTCGTGATCGCTCCCGCATCAACTGCCAGCCAGGTCACCGGAGATTGAGAGTCGGTCAGCAGTTTATGCGCCTGGCCGGCAAAACGATCGAAGTTTGCGTAGAATAGATCCGACCCAAACCAATACACAATGAGACCCGGCGCCGCCATGTGCTCCGGTGACAAAGCGTTCATCAACCAATGCCCTTCGGGGGCCCGCGTTTCTACCGCCGTATGAGGTCGGTAACTGTGCCGCACGTGCTGCAGCAGCGATAGAACTAACGCGAGCATGATCCCATCCTCCACCCCAAAAAGAACAACAGCGCCCGTGGTAATAAGCGCCAGAATCCATTCACCGGGGCTCTTTCGCTGCAATTCGCGTAACCCCTTAAGATCGACCAGCCGGACAGCGATGGTAAACACGATGGCGCCTAGCACGCAGACTGGAAGAAACTGCAGAGGACCAGTTAGGAAAAGGAGCACAAGCATTACCACCAGCGCGGTCGACAGGTGCGCTAACTGGCTGCTGCCACCCGAGGTTTCCACCATCGCCGTCTGCGTCGGACTACCGTTTACGACGAACGTTCCCGTGAACGCCGCTGCTGCATTAGCGGCAGAAATTCCGAGCAGATCGCGATTTTCATCTAGCACCTGATGATGCTTAGCGGCGTAGGCTCGCGCTGTGACCGCGCTTTGAGCCACGATCATCACGAAGCAGGATCCGGCTATTGGCAGTAGCTGATTAACGAGCGTCCAATTCAGTGGTGGCATCGAAAGATGAGGCAAACCGCCGGCTACAGCGCCGACGACGTGAATTCCGTGTTGCGAGAAATCGAATAGCGCGCTGGCTGCGATCGTTCCTACCACCGCGATCAGCGCGCCGGGGACTCGCGGGGCAAACCGGTGGAGGACCAGCACTAGAGCTACTACTCCCGCCGACAAGCACAGCGTCGGGATATGAGTATTTGGCAATTGTCGTAAGACTTGGAACAATTGACCGACGGGATTGACGCCATGTACCTCCACGCCCAGCATCTCACTGAGGACAGCGATCCCGACCTGAAACCCGACACCGGTCAAAAACCCGATCAAGACCGTTCGAGACAGGAAATCCGCCAGGAAGCCAAGTTTGAGCAGCCGAGCCAGCATCAGGAGCCCGGCGGTCAGCAGCGCCACCAGGCCGGCCATCGAGACATAGTCCGCGTTCCCGACCGAAGCGACTCCCGTCAGACCTCCAGCTAGGATTGCCGCTGTGGCCGAATCGGACGCTACCACCAGGTAGCGCGACGATCCGAAAGCGGCGAAAGCTATCACCGGCAGTAGCAATGTGTAGAGCCCGGTTATCACCGGCATTCCGGCAATCTTGGCGTAGCCCAGGGCCTGGGGAATGTTTAGAGCCGCCAACGATATGCCGGCGGCGAAATTGGCTGCCAGCGTCGAGCGATTAAGCGGACGGATGCTCTGAAACAGCGGGAAGCGCCATCCTTTGATTGGCTTGTCGGCCGAGGGCGTCGCTTCGCTCATCGTCAGTTAGAGTAACCTGTCCAGCGCTACAACGGAAGTTTCCGTTGTGGCGGACAAAACGACGCGGCAGGCACTCACCAAACAACGCTCTGCTTACCGTTATGAACTAACTAACTCGACCTTCCCTGTCTTAAGATCGTAAACGCCACCGACAATTTTGAGTTTCTTTTGGTTGAATGCCTCACTTAAAATTGGCTCGGCTGTTTGCAGTTTTTGTACGGTTAGCACCACGTTTTGCTTGATCGCATTGCTCAGCAGATCGCCGGGCTGATTCTCGACCGCCTGAACCGCGGGCGTGAGGGCTTCGGTTAGCGATGGGATATGACCCGGAAATGTGGCGCCATTTTTTATTTGCTTAATGGTTGAGTCCACTGCGCCACAAGCTTGGTGACCAAGAACCAAGATCAGGGGTGTGCTAAAAGTGGCCACCGCGTATTCGAAACTGGCGATCGTATCAGGATTGGCAAAGTTGCCTGCTACCCGGCAGACGAAGATATCGCCGCGGCCGGTATCGAATGCATATTCGGGTCCAATTCGAGAATCGGCACAGCTGAGTATTCCGGCAAACGGATTTTGTCCGCCGGCTAACGCCTCCCGTTCCGTACTAAAATCGTGACGGCGCATGGTGCCCGCGGCGTAACGGTGGTTTCCCTTCATGAGCCGATCCAATGCCGCGTCCGGGGAAAGCACGTTTTGAGGTTTGGGCGGCGAACCTTTTTCAGCGGCTCGCGTTAAGACCGGGACTGATAACGATGCGGCTAGCAGCGCGAGAAATTTGCGCCGTGGCAAATGGACGCCGCCTTGAGCTAACGATGGGTCACATAATTTACACACAAAAGGAGAAGGGGTTGCATTCGATTCTGCTAGACGCGTGGGAAGATGTAAAGACCTTCTCGACTCGATGCCAGCAGAGGCTGAGGAATGGGACCGGATTGTAGATTCGGCATTTGCCCCGCCTAAGCATTGCTGCGCACGCGGCTCTTCGCTCGATAAAACGGCCAGCCCGAAAGCGGGAGCAACAACTCACGCCTGATCTACAATCATTCCTGTGAGGAGTTGGCGGTGCTATTGCAATCCAACCGAGACCTCTGGAACCGAACTGAGACTATCCAATCGGGGGACCATGTTTACCGATTACGATTCGCACGTGGTTCACGTCTTGCCGGTATCTGGAGTCCGGATTATTTCGATTTCTTCCGTACCCCGGCCCAGCTACATAAGAAATTTGATGGGTCCGCAGAGCCTAATAGTTGGGGAGGAGCTTTAGCGGGGGTACACCGAGAGCTGGATTCGAGGAAATATTTTCTTCCTCCAAGAGGCCTCGCGGTTTCGGTTACTGCGATCATCAATATAGATCGGCGAGAGGCGAAGGGCCACGGCGTGCGAGACGCGACCCTGACGCTTTATGAGCCGAGCAGGCGAGAAAGCATCCAAGTGGCGGGGGCGAGGAGAGCACTGGAAGCCGACTTCACGGCTCCGATCGCATACTATCGCAACCCGTTTCTCTTGGGTTTAGCTGCCATGTATAATGCCGGGAAAATATCGTGAACGCACGGGACTCTATTTGCTCGAGCCATACGATCCTGATCAGATCCCTGTGGTTTTTATTCACGTCTTAATGTCGTTACCGCAGATGTGGGTCCCAACGATCAAAGCGATCAATTCGGATCCGGAATTGCGGGGCCGGTTTCAATTTTGGGTATTCGCCTATCCGACCGGTGATCCCATTCTGTTATCAGCGCTGAAACTTCGAGAGGAATTGGCACGCGTTTATCAGCTTTATCCTCGAACCAAAGACATGATTCTGATTGGACACAGCATGGGCGGGCTAGTTGCCCGGCTGCATGCGGTGAACACGGATGCGGACCAGCTCTATGCCACTGTGCCGCCAGACAATCTTGCGAAGCATGCAATAATATTCGACGCGAACCCTCACGTAAGAAGGATCGTATTTATCTGTGTATCACACCGAGGCAGCTATCTCGCGACTAATTGGATAGGTTCGCTTGGCGTTGGTCTGGTTCGGCTGCCTGGAAATCTCCTAAGTGGTTCTGAAGGAAGCATTATCAGCACGCTTCGAGCCACCATGAGATTGACACACGTGCCCACGGGCATCAATGGCCTTTCGCCGCGGTCCCCAGTTCTTAAAACGCTCGATACGCTGCCAATTACGGCACCGTACCATTCTATCATTGGCGACCGCGGTCGTGGTGATTCGCCAAATAGTTCGGACGGTGTCGTGCCTTATTGGAGCTCACATCTTGAAGGCGCCCGTCGTGCCGGGTCCACACGGATCGTACGCTCTTCCACAGACGGTGGCGGAGCTTAAGCGGATTCTACGGTTGGAACTGGCTGCTCGCGAGGGAGTCTCACACAAAGTCACGTAAGCACAAAGAAGGCAGAGAAATCGCGCCTATTTGCCGCCCACCGCTACCGAGGCGTTGACAGTGTTCTTAACCACCGATTTAAGGTTCGCCTTTCATAATAGAAAATCTGTGACCTTTTTGGGTCATAACGCCCTGAATTCGGGCTCGAATTATCGATTCAACCGAGTGGACCCCTTGGCCAACACTTTGCCACTAGCGTCGGCTAGCACGAAGTCGAAGGACATTCGGGCCGGATGACCCGCACTAATGATTCTAGCGTTTCTTGCAGTCGAGTTTCGACCGGCCAAGTCGATATCGGTGAAGCGCAGGAGCAAACTGCAATTCGGAAACTTCGATTGCAGCACCGGTCTCAGTTCGTCTCTCACACTGTCGGCAAATAAGCCGGCCGTGTAGTTAGCATCACGTCCTCGGACTTGAAAGTCCGTAAATTTGGCAGGGTTAACGAACTGGACGCTGACTGGTGGGGGCGTGGCCGCTGCCACTAAATTGACTGCTGGACCCATGGCTACAAAACAAAAACACATTGAGAGCCTCAACAGGGGGGGTAGATTTTTCATAGCATTCTTGGGGTTTACGGCAACAATCGTCTCATATTTGGCGAACGCAAAAAAAGCTGCGCAAATGGGCAGGTATTTCAGGTCCAACGGCTCGCCTTAGGCTCGCCGAATAGCAAATAGCAAATAGCAAATAGCAGATAGCAAAATTGATGCAGCCCAACGCTGGGCTCGCGGACGCTTTGCTATTTGCTATCTGCTATTTGCTATTCCGAACGAGCCTCAGGCGAGTTTCGGATGCACCAGCAAACTGAGGTTATCCTTGCTCTTCGGATTTTATCCTCGGAGTATAGGAACGAGTTCCATCCAGTGAAGCCCCCTCAATGCAACGTTCACAATTCCTTGTAGCTCCCACGATCGCGGCGCTCTCTTTCTTGTTCTGTACCGCCTCTTCATATGGTCAGGCACATACGAAGGGAAAAGAGGTATCCCCGCTCACAAAAACCCTGAAGCCAGGCGATTATGTCTGGCATCCTGAGGTTTCTCCAAATGGGCCGGTGGTCGTTCTTGTGAGCATACCAGACCAGCTTCTTTATGTTTACCGCAACGGTGTGCGTATTGGCCGGTCGACGGTCAGCACCGGTAAACCGGGTAAGCAAACACCCACGGGCGTTTTTACCGTTCTGCAGAAAAAGGTTCGCCATGAGTCCAGCATCTACAAAGGCGCGCAGATGCCGCACATGCAGCGACTAACCTGGAGTGGGGTTGCCATGCATGCCGGCCATTTACCGGGTTACCCTGCCTCAGCAGGCTGTGTCCGGATGCCAATTGACTTTGCGGCAAAGCTTTATTCGGTTACCGGCCTGGGGAGCACCGTTATCATTGCGGACAATCGGTCTGCGCCCAGGGAGACGACCAATCCGGGACTTTTGTTTTCTGGGAAAACTGGAACCCCAAGTGGCAAATTCCAATGGAGCCCGGACAAGGCGCCGAAAGGGCCGTTGTCTATCATTATTAGCAATCCGGATCGGGCGGCCTATGTCTATCGTAACGGGATAGAAATCGGGAGGGCGCCGATCAACGCAGTTCCTCGATTAGCCGGTTCCTACGTGTATAACGCGTTGGATTTGGTCGATGCTAACGGGCAACGCGAATGGATTTCTACGGCAAGCAGCCGGGGCCGCGCGCCGAACCTAAAGGATGTCGCGAGCCAGCTGGGGATTCCCCCCGAATTCGATGCCGACCTGCGCGGCTTAATTACCCCAGGCACGACGCTGGTTTTGACGAACTTGGCGGTGAACGCCGGCACCCGAAGCGCACCTGGATTCGATATCCTGACCGACTAAACCAACAGCAAGGAGCTAGGAGCTAGGAGCTAGGAGGGCCGATCGGCACAAAGGCGTTCCCGCACGTGGTTTGCCAGTCACATTAGTCCCATAGGTCATATAGGTCCCATCCGTTCCACCCCTACTGCCGTTTGCTATCCAGCGGATCCGCTCAGCGACAAGGGCCCTCCTAGCTCCTTGCTTTTTGCGGCTATTCTAATCTGTTTTCCCGTGAGATTGGGATGCTCCTACAGCCCGGAACCACCCTTTAATTTAGCGGCTGCGGCTTCGGCTTTCGCTGCGGCTCCGCGTTCAAGGTAGCCGTCGGTCGCCAGGATCAGAATGTGGTCGAGTTTCATGTGGATCGCGGTAAACCCTTTCACTACGTACATCGTCGATTCTGTTCCGTCGTCGACGACCTCCCAACTCGCATCCGTGACTTGCTTTAGAAGGTTCTGGATATCGTTCCCGGTGAAAGGCTTGGCGCCGCCTACCCAATTTAGATAAGAAACTGCGTCTGCCTTGTCTTTGTAGAAATGAATTTCCAGGTAATGATTCCCCGTCTTAAACTTGTGCCATTCCTGGGCTTCCTTGCCGATGATCGCGCCGTATTTTGCGGTGCATTGCTTCTGGGTTAGCCCGAGTTGACCGTGGGCAGAACCCGCCACCATTAAAGTGGCGCAAGAGAGCAGAGTTATGAGCTTCATCGCTCTTGATTACTCTGTCTGTGAAGAACAATTCAAGCTTAGCGATGAATAAAAGATGTTGAGCAGACCCGTCTAAAGGCAGGTTAACTCGCCGACTAGGTGAGAGAAGCTCTGGCCGATTACTTGACCTGTAACGTGTTAATCGATATAAAGAAGCGAATCGTTGGTTGGGTATTTCAGGACCCTGGTTTTCCCAGGTGTAGGCTGCGAGCCTCCCGTGCAAGGATGCCCTTCCTACAGTGAGTGAACGTTCCAAAGCACGCCGTCAGCAAGTCGACCCACCAAGTCTGCGTAGGCGGCTAGGCTCTTGCGTTCCGCTCATCGCTGCTACAGGAGGCTGCAGGTCATGAACTGGATAACCATCGCGTGGCCCATGATAGCCGCTGCCTGCCTGACGCTCGCGCTAATGCAGCTGCGTATCGCCATCGGTCGGACCCCGCGCTTACCTCATATTTTCTTCTTTCTGAACGCGCTCGCGGTCGCGTCACTCGCAGGGTTAGAACTGGCCCTGCTCGAGGCTAAGACTCTTGAGCGATATCAGTCGCTGTTGCACTGGGCGCAGCTGCCCTTGTGGCTGATGGTGGTTTCGCTTTTGGGTCTGGTGTGGAGTTTTTTTCGCACAGGGCGGAAGTGGCTTGCGGTGGTGGCCGGAGCGCTGAACACCCTTGCTTTGGTCGCGAATTTCGTCGCCCCGACGCCCGCCATTCGACAGGCTGTCGCCATCGAGCGAGTGCACACATTCGGTGGCGCAGCGTTCACCTCTGCAAAGTTTGTTCACGGGCCCTGGAATACAGTGGCAGTGACCAGCATTGCCGCCTTGTTAATCTTTGTGTTGGATGCGTCTGTCGCGCTTTGGCGCAAAGGTGAGCGACAACGCGCGTTAGTAGCCGGCGGCGGCATCGTTCTCTTTTTGGTCGGTTCACGCGTTTACGGATCGCTGGTGGAGGCAGGTATCGTGCACACGCCCTACTTTGTTTGTTTTATGTACTTTGGCGTGCTGGTCGCGATGGGGCATGAGATGAGCGAGCAGGTACTCCACGCAACCAAACTGGCGCGAGCGTTGCGGGAAAGCGAGAACCAGCTCGCTCACGCAAGCCGCGTTTCGACCATCGGGCAATTCACCGCCGGGCTCGCTCATGAGCTAAACCAACCGCTGGGGGCGATCCTTCGTAACGCTGAGGCGGCAGAGTTGTTTCTGCAAAGTCCTACGCCGGACTTGGAGGAACTGCGAGCCATCGTCCAGGACATTCGCAAAGACGAACAGCGTGCGTGCGACGTAATTGATCGATTACGCTCTTTCCTCAAGCGAGGCGATCTCAACTCCGGCCCAGTAGCTGTCCGCGAGCTGCTCGAAGAGGCGGCAGCCCTTACCCGTGCCGATGCTGCTTCTAGGGGAGTGGTGCTCGAGATTGCAGCCGCGCCCGGACTGCCCGTCGTTTCCGGCGATCGCGTGCATCTCCAGCAGGTACTGGTGAACCTGGTCCTCAACGGGATGGAAGCGATGAATGGATACCCGCATCGGGAGCGTTCTGTTACCCTTGGAGCTCTTAAGAAGTCGCGGGATACAGTCGAAGTCTTCGTTCGTGATACAGGTCCAGGCATCGCCTCGGAAAACTTGTCGCATCTTTTCGAACCATTCTTCACCACAAAGGAGCGCGGTATGGGGTTGGGTCTAGCCATTTCGCGCACCATTATCGAGGCCCATGGCGGACGACTTTGGACCGAGCCGAATGGAGACCACCGCGGAGCTACCTTTCGATTCACATTGTCGGCCTCAGCGGCTGACAGCTTATAATAATAAATGAACGCAGAACCTATTGTGCATCTGATCGATGACGACGCGTTGTTTCTCACTGCGACCGCAAGGTTATTGCACGGGAGCGGCATACCGGTCGCGACGTTCCGTTCGGCTCAGGAGTTTCTGGCTTCGCTAACCTTGGAAACCCGAGGATGCGTTGTGGCGGACTTGCGGATGCCAGGCTTGACCGGCCTGGACATGCAGGCGGCGCTCGCCCGAACCAGCAATCCATTACCGGTAATATTTCTAAGCGGATACGGCGATATACCGGCTAGTGTCCGCGCGATGCGGAATGGAGCAGAGGACTTTCTGGAGAAATGCGCACCAAAGATGCAGTTATTAGATGCCGTGCGCCGAGCTTTGGTCCGCGACGCGGAAGCACAGGAGAAACGTTGCCGAGTTAGAGAGGTTAGCGAGCGCTTTGCCTGTCTTAGCGAGCGTGAACGCGAGGTTCTTGGTCATGTTGTCCAGGGTAAGCTGAACAAACAAATCGCTTTTGATCTGGCTATTCATGAACGCACGGTCAAACTGCACCGGACTTCAATTACCAGGAAGTTGCGGGTATATTCAGTCGCCAATCTAACCCGCCTCGCCCACGAACTACGATTGTTCGAATAGGTCTGCCGGGTCTGCATCGTGGTAGCTCGTCAAGCTGGCTCCGCGAAAGTATTTCCAGCCCCCGGGCGCGGGATGCAATTCCGACACAGCCCAGTACTCCAACCCTCCAATACTCTATCACCCAGCTCGGCGGGATTCGAGGACAGCCTGTCCGCCGTAGCCCAGGCTCCATGTTGCCACCCGCTCGAGGTCGGCCTCGCAAGCGATGCGCGCTCCACAACCAGGACGTTGGCGAAGGCGGAAGGACGACGAGGAGGAGGAGAACGAAGTGCCTGTGAGATGTGCCCTAAAGGGCAGTAGCTGCAACATCGTTCCCAGTTTATCCTCGGCATTACAAACCGGGTGAGCACCAGTATCAGAACTTATGTTGCCGTCGTCGACGATGATCAAAGCTTCTGCCGATCGCTCGATCGGCTACTACGCGCGGCTGGCTTTCATTCGGTTACCTATCGAACAGCGGAGGATTTCTTACACGACAAGAAACGGCCACAGTTTGATTGCCTCGTGCTTGATATCAAGCTTCCCGGCATTTCCGGCATCGAGTTGCAAGGCCAACTCAAAGCCGAGGCAGTGCCGACACCGGTGATCTTTGTCACCTCTCACGACAGCCCGGAACTACAGATGCAGGCGCAGGCCACTGGCTGCATCGCTTATTTCCGCAAGACGGACCCAGGTGATGCACTCATTGATTCAATTCGCCGGCTAGCGATGGGGCCATCTTCGCCCAAACCTCCCTTTAACCAAGGACACCGTTTCTGAAAGGAAGCAAGGCACACCTAACAATCTCATCTGACAGCACGATTCCTCCCGAAATGCAATCACACTTAATCCTGAATAAGCGCGCGCGCCCGAAGTGCATGCTCTGTTTGGCCGTTTGGTTCCATGTTGTACTATTTGCGCAACTGACCAACGGAGATACTGACAAAACGACCACTCCGGCCTCGAAGCCGAACCTCCTGTTGATAGTAGCTGATGATATGGGGTTCTCGGACACCAGTCCATATGGCGGCGAGATCTTCACGCCCAACATTGCCAAGCTCGCTTATGAAGGGGCGATGTTTACCAACTTCCATGTTGCGCCCACTTGTACACCCACACGGGCCATGCTGTTGACCGGTCGTGACAATCACGATGTCGGAGTTGGCAATATGAAGGAGCTGTTGGCCGACAATCAATATGGCAAACCTGGTTATGAGGGTGGACTGAATAGTCAGGCCGTAACAATTGCCACCATCCTTCGAGATGCCGGCTACCACACATATATGGCAGGCAAGTGGCACCTTGGACAAACAAAGGAACAGCTTCCCGCGTCACAGGGATTCGAAGATTCTGTGGTGTTGGGCGAAGGCGGTGCGGATAACTGGGAAAAGAAACCGTACACGCCCAAGTACAAAGCGGTTCACTTTTACGAGGGCGTTAATGAGATTGAGTTGCCGGCCGATTTCTACTCCAGCGAGTTCTACACTGACAAACTGCTCGGTTATATTGATAAAAATGTAAGCGATAGAAAGCCGTTCTTTGGCTATCTCGCGTTTCAAGCGGTCCATCAACCACATCAGGCGCCCGCTGAATTCACGGACCGTTACACATGGACCTACCGGGGTGGTTGGTCTGCTATAAAACAGACCCGTTATCAGCGAGAGGTAGAACTCGGTATAATGCCGGCGGGACTTCAATTGCTCTCCCTGCCCGGTGTCCCAGAATGGTCTTCTCTGCCAGCAGACGAGAAGCTGATGAACGCGAAGCGAATGGCGGTCTACGCGGGAATGCTTGAATACATGGATATGAGCATCGGGCGCGTGTTGGCTTACCTCAAAGAAAAGAACCTACTAGAGAACACGGTCGTTGTTTTTATGAGCGACAACGGCGGAGAGGCCACCGAGCTACTAGATACTTTCCCGGATTACTACCGGAAGAACTTTGATCTGACCTATGAGCATCTCGGGCAAAAAGGAAGCTACTCTGAATATGGCCCTGGTTGGGCAAATGTTGCGATGACTCCGTTTAGCGGTTTTAAGATTATGACCTCCGAGGGCGGGACCCGTGCACCGCTCATCATCAGCTATCCGCGGAAGATGGCGGAAGGTGAAATGACAAACGCATTTGCCAGCGTGCTCGACATCGCGCCGACATTGCTTGATCTGGCGGGCGTTCAATCCAACAAGGACCGGCCTGCGCTCGCGGGCCACAGCATGGTCCCGCTGTTGGAGGGCAACTCGAAGGTGATTCGCGATACTGAGGAAGTGTTCGTAACCGAGATAGCAGGTAACGTGGCTTTGTATCGGGGCGAGTACAAGTTCGTGCGTAATCTGCCGCCGTTCGGGGACAAGAAGTGGCACCTTTATAACCTGCGCGTTGATCCCGTCGAAGCGAACGACCTCGCTTCTACGAATCCAGATTTGGTTAAGAGCCTGACCACGGCTTACGCGGATTACACAAAGGAGCACAACCTGGTAGAGGTGCCGGACGGTTACAGCGTGATCGAGCAAGCCAAAAAGAATATGACCCGGGGGGATCATTAAGAGCGATGAAAAGCGGAATTCAAGTTTTGATCTTCGGATTAGCTATCTCCCTCCTCCCCTGGTATGCAAACGGCGAAGAAGGAGCAAGCGGACATTACATCCCGGGTGTCACGGCGGACTTCATGGACGCGCTCCCCAATGAGACTGGGCTGGCCGCATTCGACTTTTTTACGTACTACAACGGCGGAGCCGGCGTAAGTGAACCATTCGACTTTGCTGGCCGTCTAGCTCTTGGGGTCGAGGGAACGGTTTATGCCGAGACAGTCGGCCTTCTTTATAAGACACCATTACGGATCCTGGGCGGCAATTACGCTGCCAGTATTGCTATCCCGGTTGTATGGGTGGACGTCAAAGCTCAGACCGAGTTCGGTGGCCCATTCGGGAAACTTTTGTTAGGGCGTAATATAGAAGACACGGCTAGTGGTCTCGGGGATATTACCATTTACCCATTCATTCTCGGATGGAAGCAATTCAACGGTGACCTGAAATATGATCTGCGGTTTGGCATTTATGCGCCAACCGGATCATACAACACCGGTGACCTGGCTAACGCCGGGAGAAACTTCTGGACGTTCGAACCTGGCTTTTCTATTAGTTGGTTGAGCAGCAAGATCGGCACGGAAGTCAGCCTTTTTTCAGGCTTTGATTTCAATACTGAAAACAATGCTACCCAATATCAAAGCGGGGCCGTATTCCATCTCGATGCCACGATCGCTCAGCATCTACCACTGTTCGGTGGATTTGTCGGTGTCGGGGCCAACGTCTTTTATTACCAGCAGATTACTGGTGACAGCGGCTCGGGCGCTAAGCTTGGTTCTTTTGAGGGGAGTACGACGGGTATTGGTCCAGTGGTCAATTGCGCACATAAAATCGGGAAGATGGACGTGGTTGGTGAAGTGAAATGGTTACCCGAGCTCGGCGTCGATAAACGCCTGAAAGGCGACTATCTGTGGGTCAAGGTGGGGGTGGTGTTTTGAACAAAACCTAGTTTCTCGCGACCTGATGGGCTCTCTTAGCTTTTCTCAGTGGGGCGAATCCCTAGTGTCCTGGTCCGCCTTGACCATGGTCTCTCTCCTCCTGTTTCAATCCGGTAACGCGGACAGTGCAACGCTGCTTCCCGCGGAGCAACGCGCTCCTAAGGTCGTTTGCCCGCCGGAAATGGTTTGGGTTTCCGGCGGCCAGTTCACCATGGGCACGGACGATTCCTCCAGTCTACCGAACGAGCGTCCCGCGCATCAGGAGAAGGTGGCTGGGTTCTGGATCGACGTCCATGATGTAACCAATGCTCAGTTTGCCAAGTTCGTTGAAGCCACTGGTTATGTAACGACGGCAGAGAAAAAGCCGAATTGGGAAGACCTGAAAAAGCAGTTGCCTACAGGTACTCCGAAACCTGATGACGCCCTGTTCGTCCCGGGATCGGTAGTATTTACTCCTACTTCACAAGCCGTGCCACTAGATGATCTTTCGGCGTGGTGGCGTTGGGTGCCGGGCGCTTCGTGGCGGCATCCCGAAGGTCCTGCGAGTGATATTGTGGGTAGGGAAAATCATCCTGTCGTCCAGGTTTCCTGGGACGACGCCGCCGCATACGCAAAATGGTCAGCCAAACGCTTGCCTACCGAGGCCGAGTGGGAGTTTGCGGCGCGCGGCGGTTTAAACGGTAAACGCTATGTCTGGGGTGACGAATTTCGCCCGAATGGCAATTATATGGCGAACACCTGGCAAGGTCAGTTTCCGGTGACTAACGCGGCGGAAGATGGTTTTGTCGGAACCTCGCCCGTTGGATCGTTTCCGCCCAACGGTTACGGTCTCTACGACATGGCCGGGAATGTCTGGCAATGGTGCAGCGACTGGTATCGGGTCGATGCCTTTGTCCAAGCGCTAACGGCACTGGCAAGTAGGAATGTCTGCTCCGATACCAGAGGTCCAAGTGAAAGCTGGGATCCAGCCGATCCCAACATGCCGAAACGTGTGGTCAAAGGCGGATCGTTCTTATGTAGCCCGTCGTACTGTGAGAGCTATCGGCCGAGCGCGCGGCGAGGTGTATCTCCGGACATAGGGTCATCCCATACCGGGTTTCGATGTGTCATGTCTGCAGCCGATTCTGGAGTCGAATTATCGGCGAACGCCGGCGAGTGAAGCCGGCAATTAACTCACTTTATGTCCAAGGATAACTCAACGAAAATGAATCGTATCAATAACACCGACGGACGCCCGGCGATCCTTGCCTGGCTTACCTTTGGGCTCGTCAATAATGAAGTCAAGTGGCCGCTACCTGGAGGCCGGAGAGTGCCGCGAAAAATCAGCCAAAGAACTATCCCTCTGGCTGGTTGGGTTGCAGAATGCGCTCTGCTTTTCACGCCGTGCGTTTTAGTCCACGCCGGATTAGTGAAAGGGGATGTCGACTTCTCAAATTATAACACGCCGTTAGTCGAGCAGATCGTCAACCGCATCAAAGACAAGGTGGCAGCGCGCTTGGGAGAAGGCGTTAATATGCGGGACCGCTACTTTATCGTTCCTTTCGCTTACCAGAACAAAAGGAATAACCCCTCGTTCTCCCACTCATTTCTCTCGGTGATACGCGTGCTTGGAGATGGTAAGCAGTCCAGTCTCAAATCAGGATTCAGACGGGGACAATTCAAGAACCGGAATTTTGAAGCATTTACAATTAGCTGGCTGCCTCACGATTTTGATACTAATCCGGACCTCTGCGTTTTCGATGGCGTCGGTAGTCGCGTAGATCCGAAACTGAACAAATGTCCCATCGTCGTCGGGAGAAACTTCAGGCTAGATCAGACACTGAAGCTCGCGGTGAATGAGAAAGTTGCGGTCGGCATGTGGGGCCCGTACGAGATCAGGAAAGAAGCGTTTGATCTTGGGGTAAAACGGAAGCTGTTGCTCGACGGAGGAACTATACGATATAAAGCTGATGACCGGCTTGCTCGCAAGGATCGAGTCGCGATCAATTGTTTCCATGCGATGGCGGGGCTGGAAGAACTATATCCTAACGGCGGATTTCTTGGGACCGGATTTAGGATGTGGGGGATCAATGGCACCGCACGAGTGTTGATTGAGTACACGAAAAGTGTTCGAGCCAAAGGACTGCTTCTCGAACCGGTCGATATCAAGAAAGATCTCTACGGATTTGTGTATGCGCCGCAGCAGAATAGCAGCGGTCTCTATGATCCTTTTCCGAATGCATCTGCATACCACAACTAGCGTTTTGAAAACTGGCTACGGTGGCAATTAATTACTCAAATCGAAAAAGACTTTTGTGTTCGCGAAAGGGCGATTGAGTGGGGAATGCCGTTGCTTACCAAAGGCCGAGCAGCTTCCACCAGAGGCCGCCGACAATCAGCCAGATCAGAATATTTATGATACTGGCCAGGGCACCTAACTTCCACCAGGTACTAAGCTCTACGTAGCCGGAGCCAAACAAGACTGGCGCTGGGCCGCTGCCATAGTGGGTTAGACTGCTGAAGAGATTGCCCACGAACCCCAATACTAATGCAGCCAGAATCGGCGGCGTGCCAACCGCAACTGAGACAGACAGAAACGCCGCATACATTGAACTCACGTGCGCAGTCTGACTGGCGAACAGATAATGGCTATAAAAATAGACGAGGCACAACGCCAGGAATGCGATACGCCAGTTGACGCCACCAACCATACCCTGAGCAACATGCGTAAACCAAGGTATGAGGCCTAGTTCGTTAAGGAAACTGGCCATCATGACCAACGCAGCGAACCAGACAAGAGTATCCCAGGCATTTTCTTCCTCGAGGACATCTTTCCAGGTAAGGACCCCGGTCAGTAGCAAGACGCCGAGCCCGACCAGAGCGGTAGTGGCGCTATCAATCTTGGCTAGTGGATCGCCGCAAATCCATAGGAATAGAAGTAGGACAAAGACGCCTAACATAGTCCATTCTTTCCGTCGCATTTTACCCATCTCCAGCAGCTTTTGTTTGGCAAGTTCACTAGCCCCAGGGGTTTCTTTGATTTCAGGAGGATAGCATTTATAGAGAACAAACGGGACTAGCACTAGACTTACGACTCCGGGAACAAGCGCGGCGATCGCCCATTGTGCCCAAGTGACATTGATGTGCATTTGTCCGGCTAGCTTCGCGGCAAGCGGATTAGCGGCCATGGCAGTGAGGAACATGGCACTGGTTACTACGTTGCCCTGGAACGCGGCCTGGATAAGAAATGCGCCGATCTTATGGGCGGTGCCATCGTCAGGATTACTGCCAAACGCTCTGGCTGATGCTCTTACGAGCGGGAAGACGATCCCGCCCGCGCGGGCAGTGTTGCTAGGGATAGCCGGTGCTAACACGAGATCGGTTGCGATCAAACCGTAGCTTAATCCCAAAGTTTTTTTGCCGAGCGCCGCCATAAAAAGGTAAGCAATGCGACTGCCCAGACCCGTCTTGATAAAGCCGCGGGAGATAAAAAAGGCGACAACGATTAGCCAGATCGTGCTGTTGCCGAATCCGCTCAGCGCCTGATTAATGGTGAGCGTTCCGGAAAGCGCAGTCGCCGCGATCCCCAGCAAGGCCATAGCTCCCATCGGTAGCGGTTTAGCGATAATCCCCACGATCGTTGCAACGAAAATCGCTAGCAGGTGCCACGCTTTGGGTTCGACGCCTGCCGGCTGAGGAATCAACCAAATAATAACGCCCACCAGTAAAACCGCTAGTAGGCGGAGCGCCTCGTTCCAACCGGAAATCGTCGCTCCGTGTTTGTGTTTGGCCGGCTCGACGGCCGTCGGACCAGTGTGGTTGGTACTCAATCGTAGACTTTCGCGGTTTGGAACCCGAAGGCGGCGCTGATTGGCACTCCGGGCAAATCAGTTCGGAGATAATAATGCCCGGTTATACTCCCAGTTCATACGAGCGATGTGCAAAACCGATATCTGTTGTGGGCATTCTACCTGACAGGCCTCGGTGTTGCTGCAATGACCAAAGCCTTCCTTATCGGTCTGAACCACCATTTGCAGGACCCGCCGCCGTGCCTCTATCTGGCCCTGCGGCAACAAAGCAAGCTGAGTAACCTTAGCGGAAGTAAATAGCGCCGCACTGGAGTTCTTGCAGGTAGCAACACAGGCGCCACAGGCAATACAGGCAGCAGCATCAAAAGCCGCTTCAGCTACATCATGACGGATGGGAATGCTGTTGGCTTCCGGCGCTTCCCCGGTGCTAGCTGAAATGTAACCCCCAGCCTGAATAATGCGGTCAAACGCGCTGCGGTCTACTTTCAGATCGCACTTTATCGGGAATGGAGTTGCCCGGAACGGCTCTATATAAATCATGTCGCCGTCTTTAAAGGTCCGCATATGCAGCTGGCAGGTAGTGGTATTCGGAAGGGGACCGTGCGCTCGCCCATTAATCATGACGCCGCATTGGCCACAAATGCCCTCCCGACAGTCGTGATCGAACTCCACGGGCCTTTGCTTCTGTTGGACAAGCTGCTCATTCAGCATGTCCAGCATTTCCAAGAAAGACATATCCGGGGTCACATTCTGCAGGCTATAATCTATTAGCCGGCCTGGCTTAACCTGACTCTCCTGTCGCCAAATTTTGAGCTGTATACGCATATAGCTTAAGTCCGTTATTTGTAGCTTCTTACCGTCGGAGTTACATAATCGAAGCGTAGCGGTTCTTTGTGCCAGATCGGTTCCTGGCCGGCTCCGGCCCATTCCCAAGCGGAGGTAAATGCGAAATCCTGATCATTACGAATCGCTTCTCCGTCGGAGGTCTGATGTTCTTCGCGGAAATGGGCTCCGCAAGATTCTTCTCTGGTCAACGCGTCGTAACACATTAACTCGCCGACCTCGAGGTAGTCAGCCACCCGGCCGGCCTTTTCGAGCTCACTGTTCATGTCCGGCCCGCCCGGCACACACAGCTCACTGTAAAACTGATCGCGAAGCGTGCGAATACTGGCAATGGCCTCTTCCAGCCCCGCGCGGGCACGCGATAAACCGCATTTATCGTATAGTATCTTGCCCAAGGTCTTATGGAACTGATCGGCGGGCATCGATCCCTGAATGCCCAGCAACCTTTGCACTTGCTCCGCGGCCGCCTCTTCCGCTGCGGCAAAAGCAGGATGATTGACATCGACTGGTCCAGTCTTGATTTCGTTGGCCAGATAGTTAGGAATCGTATACGGGGCGACAAAGTAACCGTCGACACAGGCCTGGAGCAATGAGTTAGCTCCTAACCGGTTGGCGCCGTGATCAGCAAAATTCGCTTCCCCAATGGCGTACAATCCGGAAATATTCGTCATGAGTTCGTAGTCCACCCACAGACCACCCATAGAAAAGTGGGCGGCTGGCGAAATGCGCATCGGTTCGGCGTAGGCGTCAATGCCGGTAATTTTTTGGTACATGCGAAAAAGGTTGCCGTACTTTTCTTCTATTCTCTCTTTCCCCTGTTCGCGGATAGCTTTGGAAAGATCCAAATACACGGCATTCTTCAGCGGTCCTACTCCGTAGCCCGAGTCGATTCTTTCCTTGGCCGCACGTGAGGCAATATCGCGTGGGCAAAGGTTCCCAAAGGCGGGGTACCGGCGTTCCAGGTAATAGTCTCGTTCCGCATCCGGAATATGAACAGGCGCTCGCTGCTCCGCCTTGTCCTTGGGTACCCAAATCCGGCCATCATTTCGCAACGATTCGGACATGAGGGTCAACTTGGATTGGTATTCACCGGACTGAGGAAGACTCGTCGGATGAATCTGTGTCCAACTCGGATTGGCAAAAAAAGCTCCACGCTTGTGGGCGCGCCAAATAGCAGACGCGTTACACCCCATCGCCAGTGTCGACAAATAATAGATCTTGCCGAATCCGCCAGTGGCCAGCACAACCGCGTGGGCGCCGTGGCGTTCTATGGCGCCGGTATCCATATTGCGCACGATAATACCGCGAGCTTTTCCTTCTATAATTACCAAGTCCAGCAGTTCGTGACGCGGAAAAAGTGTTACGCGACCGGCTGCCACCTGTCGCATCAGAGCCTGATAAGCTCCCAAGAGTAGTTGTTGGCCCGTTTGCCCTCTGGCATAAAAAGTCCGCGATACTTGCACCCCGCCAAAGGAGCGGTTGCTCAGATACCCACTGTACTCGCGGGCAAAGGGCACTCCCTGGGCCACAGCCTGGTCTATCAGTTGAGCGCTACATTCCGCCAACCGGTACACATTGGCCTCCCGCGAACGGAAATCGCCGCCTTTGATGGTGTCATAGAACATGCGGAACACAGTGTCCCCATCATTCTTATAATTCTTGCAGGCGTTTACACCGCCCTGTGCGGCAACCGAGTGAGCACGTCTGGCTGTATCCTGAAAACAAAAACAAGTCACCTGATAACCCATCTCCCCTAAAGACGCTGCCAGAGAGCTACCAGAAAGACCCGTCCCTACTACAATTACCTTTAGTTGTTTACGGTTAGCCGGACTGACCAGGTTGGCGGTTGAACGATAGTGGCTCCACTTTTGCTCAAGTGGCCCATCCGGTATCTTTGCTTCCAACATAACTATGACCTGGTGAAATGAACGTATATCGGAATGAGAGCGAAACCGGCGCTAATGCCTATGCTATATATCCACCCGACTACTCTTAACCACTTAACGTAACGAGGGTTATAGAGCCCCAGCGTTCGGGCGGCACTAAAAAAACCGTGCAGTAAGTGGTATCCAAGCGCTATCATGCACAGTACGTAGATCACCACATACCATCCTTGGCGGTATACCGTGACTACGAGAGTATAGAGGTCTTTCTGTCCGTCTTTGTCCAAAGGGACATGGCCAAACTGTAGTTGATACCAAAAGTCCCGTAAGTGGATGATGAGGAAAAACAGAATGACAGTGCCTAATAACCCCATCTTGCGAGAATACCATTTGCTGCTTACAGCCCGGCGGTCGTACTCATAGCGTCTTCCATTGGATCGTCGATTTTGTATCGTGATAAGGAGTGCGTAGATGGCGTGGGCCAGTATGCTAGCAAACAGGACGTATGAAATGAGCTCGATAAAGATGTTTTCGGAGAGCAGCTTGGAATAAAAATTGAATTGCCACCGCGCCACTTCGGCGGGCAAGAGCAGCTGGAGGTTCCCGAATAGGTGTATAACCAGAAACAAGCACAGGAAGAAGCCCGTAAGCGCCATTAAATTCTTCCTGGATAAAGTATGCAATAACCACCGTTGCCTATACTTGTGATCCTCTTGTGCCTTTCGCGTTTTGACGACGTCCGGGTTGCGCACCGGGCCATCTGAAAGTGCGACGCCTGGCTTGGGGTCTTCGTTGCCGTTGCTCATAGCCTTTTCGTGAGGGACGTGACTTTCAGCTCCGATGTTAACCACTTTACAAATCGCGGGCAATTATTTTGAAACGCTGGCGAGTCGTGAAGCCGCGCTTCATCGTGAGTAATGAGGTCGGAGCAGTTCACTTAGCGGTCTCATTGCGTTCGAAACGCCCACGACTGCACTCCGGCAATCGCGAGGAAGCCTTGGCGCTGATGACGTTATCGAAAGGCATTCCTTGCCCTTGTTCATGAACTGGAGCAGTTGCGCATCAAAGGGCGTCGTTGAAATTGCCGGAAAATCGACGCAGGCATCAAGGAGCTCAGGGAAAAAAAGCGTTGGTCGCAGAGCTTCTGGTATGAGACAAGCATCGCAGCTAGAATATCACGCTAACCGATAGCGCGTGATGACAGCCTCCAATTGCCTCTCCGTCGAAAAACTCGCCCGTTGTTTTCCTTCACCCGAGGAGATCCCACCAGCATTTCGGGTGGGGACCTGCCGTGAGGAGCGACTTTACCTCCTCGACGGCCAAATCCGTCCCTGGGAAGGCACACTGGCCGAGGTGAGCTCGCCGATCTGCCTGCGCCAAGCCGACGGAACCCTCCGGCGGCCAATCATCGGTCAGGTGCCAGCGATGGACGAGGAAACGGCGATGGCAGCGTTGAACGCCGCGGTCCGGGCTTGGGACTACGGCCGCGGCCCGTGGCCGACTATGAGTGTGGCATCGCGCATCGCGGCAGTGGAAACGTTCGCCGCCGAAATGTTCAGGGTGCGCGAGGAGGTTGTGAACCTGCTGATGTGGGAAGTCGGCAAGAGCTTTGACGACAGCAGCAAGGAATTTGACCGCACGTTTCAGTACATCCATAAGACCCTCGAGGCGCTTAAAGAAGTCGACCGTACGAACTCCCGCTTCAACCTAGATGGGGGAGTGATCGCGCAAGTCCGGCGCGCGCCGCTTGGGGTCTGCCTTTCGATGGGGCCGTTCAATTACCCCTTAAACGAAATGTATACGACACTGATCCCGGCGCTCATCATGGGCAACACGACGGTGGTGAAGCCGGCGAAATTCGGCGTGCTGCTGCATCAGCCCTTGTTGCGTGCCTTTGCGGCAAGCTTCCCGCCCGGCGTGGTCAATTTCATTTACGGCAGCGGCGCCAAGATTATCCCGGCGCTGATGAAAAGCGGGAAAGTGGACGTTCTTGCGCTCATCGGTTCGAGCCGGGCAGCCGATGCTCTGAAAAGAGAACATCCCCGGCCGCATCGACTTCGCAGCATCTTGGGCTTGGACGCCAAGAACCCTGCCCTGGTAATGGCTGACGCCGATCTTGACGTGGCAGTGCGAGAGGTCGTCGCCGGGGCGCTAAGTTTCAACGGTCAGCGTTGCACCGCCCTGAAGCTCACTTTCGTTCACGCCTCGATCGTGGACGCCTTCCTTGAAAAACTGAGCCAAGCGGTCAACGCCCTCTCGATCGGCTTGCCCTGGGATCAAGACGTGAAGCTCACCCCGATGCCGGAATTTAATAAGGCCTCGACGATGCAGGCACTTGTAGACGACGCGGTGAGCAAGGGCGCGCGCGTCGTGAATGCGGGTGGAGGGAGCGCGTGTGAGACCCTTTACTTTCCCGCCGTGGTCTATCCCGTCCGGCCTGGTATGGAGCTCTACACTAAAGAACAGTTTGGACCTGTCGTTCCGGTTTGTGCTTACCAGGACGAGCAGGAATTCCTGGACTATGTGACTCAACCCAATTACGGCCAGCAGGTCAGCTTGTTCGGCCGCGACCCGGGCAAGTTTGTCAAACTCATTGATCCCCTTGCAAACCAGGTCTGCAGGATCAACCTAAATACTCAGTGCCAACGGGGGCCGGATACGCTGCCTTTCACTGGTCGGAAAGACTCCGCAGAAGGGACGCTTTCTATCAGCGATGCCTTACGCTGCTTTTCCATCCGTTCGTTGGTCGCTGCCCAATCGAATCGTCCAAGCCTGAAAATCCTTGGAAAACGGAGTACCCGAGTCATTATGTAGAGACTGGCGGGCGATTTACGGTTCGCTAACAGAAACGTTGATGAAACGCATCGGTATCCTGACCGCGGGTGGTGACACGCCAGCGATGAACGCTACCATCCACGGGGCGGTCGTTCGGGCCAACCAGCTCAAGGTTGAGATCTTTGGCTTAATCAAAGGTTTTAATAGCCTCTTCAACCCGAAGGTCCCCCACGTGCATCTTAATCCGCTTTTTCAGGGGATCCCGGAGCTTGATCCAACCCATGGCGGCACGATCATCGGTGCTTCACGTGATTTCGTAGATTCGGAAAAGAGGACGGAGCTGGACCTGGTGGCATCGCGCTTGGAGAACCTTGGGATTGAAGGACTCATTTGCGTCGGCGGCGACGGAACGCTTAATGGGCTGCAGCCCTTAGCAGAGCGCTTGCCTACGGTGCTCGCTCCGAAAACCATAGACAACGATCTGGGCTTAACTATCCGAATGAGCCGGACGAATGGATGCGAGTGCCCGACCCCAACGCCAAGAGCGGATTTCGTTATGAGCAAAGGGATTCGCAGACGGTTTTTGATCTAGAATATCTCGTAAATTACGTCACCCCGGGATACGCGACGGCCGTATTCGTATCGGTGGGCGGCGTCGAACGAATTCGCACCACGGCGGAAAGTCATCGGAGAATCGCGATCATTGAAGTGATGGGCCGGCACTCCGGTTATATCGCGCTGGGCTCAGCTTACGGCCGGCCGGATATCATCCTCGTGCCGGAACACCCATTGGACCTCGAACATCTGGTGGAACGGGTGAAACAGCTCTACGATCTACAAAAAAATGTCGTCATCATTTGCGGCGAAGGAATTGTGGACGAGCAGGGTCGAGAACTCGGAGCCGAGACCAAGACGACTGACCCCGCTGGTAATATCGCACTCAGTGGCGCGGCAGAAGCTCTGCGACAGAGGTTCATCCAGATGATCGGTGATCGTTATTTTCAACTTTATCGTCGAGGCAATTCCGCCCGGGAAGCAATCTTCACGCGTAAAGTTGGCCATACCCAGCGTGGCGGACGACCGATTCTATTTGATCGCTTCTACGCTGCTCAGCTTGGCGCTAAGACGGTTGACCTCCTGCTGGAAGGTCACAACAATGCAGTAGCCGTTTTACAGTACGCCTCGAGCAAAGGCTTTTCTGTAGATGGATACGACGCTAACCGGTTTCGCGATCGCTGGGGTCACATTCACGCGCGGCGTATGTATCCGAGGTTCTATGATCCTAAGCTAATGAAACCTTCGCGCGTCGGGATTGATTATTTGCTACCGATCTTCACCGACGCCATCGGCGAAGACGACATGGAACACATGCGGAGCACTCTTTTTTCGCAGGGTAACCTAGCCCAGCCCTATCACTCGATTAACACGGATATTAATAAGCGGATTCGGTACCTAGCGGCAGACGCGAACTGATCGTTTCCATCTCAAGGACTCTCGCTGCAGACAACGCAAATCGTTGGAGGTGGATGAAGGTTAGCGTTGGCAGAATGTCGGAAAGAAGCCCATGCAGTAACAGAACGGGGCAGCGGACGCGATCGTAGATCGACCATAAATCCACGTCCCGGTCAATGACGAGGAAGGCCTGGGCAATGGCAGGATCCCAGGCGAGACTGAATTTGTTGTTGGGCATGGTTCGCGCGCCGAAACGCGCGCGATGAGCGCCGTCATGTCGATTAGATATTGCGCATAGTTATTTACGCAAGAGAGACTCACGCTGCGGGCGCCCATCTGGTCGATCTCAAATTACTCTGCCTCCCGAGAATATCCCCGGGCAGCAGGAAAGGTCCTGTCAAAATAGGCTCGAAGAATTGTTACTCATACGTGAATTTGGATTTGCAGATCCGGTGCAGCTAGGGGCTACACACTCAGCTTTGATTTATCCGCCGATCAAAGCACAAAGAAGTTCATCGAGTTTTACGGAAGCTATAATCGTTAACCTATCGCTAACCGCGTAAGGCAAAATCAGTTCCCCCCCATAGCTGAGTGCACCGCAGGTATAGATCACGTTCGGTACATAACCGTCCCGCTCGTCTTCTTCAGGCGCCAGGAGCGGCTCGCGCAATCGCCCGATTACCTTGGTCGGATCGGTCAGATCGAGTAAGACTGCGCCGATGCAATATTTGCGCATTGGGCCGACGCCGTGAGTGAGCAAGAGCCAGCCAGCCTCTGTCTAAATGGGTGAGCCGCAATTACCGATCTTGGATAATTGCCAGTTTTCCGATGGGCGCAGGAGTATCTGCGGGTCGTCCCAGAAATGGGGATTGTCGGAGAACATGATGAAGAGGTTTTCATCGTCCTGGCGTGAAATCATCGCGTAGAGCCCGTCGATGCGTCGGGGAAAAAGCGCCATCCCCTTATTCTGGGCCGCTCGGCCATTCAGAGTAAGTACACGAAAATCCAGAAAATCCCGCGTTTTCATCAACTGGGGGAGAATAACGAGTCCGTTGTAGGCGGTATAGGTGGCGTAGTAGAGCGCCGTTCCGTCGTCATCGACAAACCGGACAAAGCGGGTGTCTTCAATGCCATTGCTCTCATTAGAGGAAACTGGGAAAATAACGCGCTCGCTCATCGCGAGGTCGGGTGAGAAGCGAAGTTCGTAATTACTCTCGGCCAACCAGCGTACGCATTCGAGGGTACGCTGTTCTTCGCGCCGGGTGACCGCCAAGCGGCGCCGTAAATGGAGTATAGTGCGGTCGAGTTCCCCGAGCGTGAAGGTCTCACCGAGCGATGCAAGTATGCTATCCGCGAAATCGGTCTCGAATCCCATCTCGTGCAGCTTGACGAGAAAGGTCGCTTTCTCATACGTCGGATTCGTCACAATCTCTGGCGGGTTGACAAAGCGCGTTACGTTCTCTGCGGAGATCTCACCAAGTGGACTGATCACACCCGTGCGGAACTCGATCGACGAGATATGGCCTTCCCCGATGGCACGTAGGCTCATGATAAAACGCAATGCGCCCGGTTCGAGACCTGACTGGTCCGGATGAGGCACGATAGAAGGATTCAAGAGCGCCGCAGATTCGAGTGCGTATTCCCCGCTGAAAAGCGCGCCAATCAAGAGCCGGCGCGCTGTAGAGAGCGACCGATCGGTAAAGACATGTCCCTCGACCCGCCTGTAAATGCCCAGCAGCGACGAGTCCAGGTCACGGTGTCGGGCGCTAAATTCGCGGCGCAAGATCTCGAGTTCTCTTTCAGTCTCCTCTTCGCTCAGCGCGAGGGCGCGACCAATAACCTGAGTGAGACGTGAACGGTCTCCAGGAATGAACGGCAGGATCAACACGCGCGAACGGTCAGGCAAAAACCGCAACTCATGCCGCCGAAATTGAATCGAAGTCATGTGACGATGGGCGTTCGAGCTTAAATTAAATTCTGCACGAGCCTCATTTTTGCGTGGGCAAGATAAGAACGCGAGACTGATTTGTCTCACGAATTTTGCGCTCAGACTGGTATTTTCGATGAGGGTAGCAATCAGGGCATCAAACAATCGCCTTTCCGATTAGGTTGTGACGTTTCTGGAAAGCGTAGGATCGAATCTCTTCTGTAATGCCCTAATGAAATACTCACTTGGTGAAGGATGAACGGTGGCAACGTTAAGCAATTTTTGGATACTTGATCCGGTATAAAGAGCCATGCCGGTAACGTTTACAATCTCGGTCGCTCCAGGTCCAATAGCTAAGCAGCCAAGAAGTCGCTTACTCTCAGGTTGGTAGAGGAGTTTGATCAGGGTTTTCTCAGGTTCGATGACGCTCCTGTTATTATCTGAGATCGTTTCTACTTCATCGATGATAGTTTCAATTGGTTCGTCAGGTTGGTAACGATCCATTTGCGTTATACCAACCGTAGCAATCAGTGGATTTGTGTAGATCGATTTGGGGATAGCATACATGCTAAAGGTAGTCGGTTGATCCAGAATATTTTGGACTGCAACCCTGGCTTGAGTAAAGGCGACGCTGTCAAGCAGCGCTATACCATTAACGTCCCCTATAGCGAAAACGTTTGAAAACTCCTCACTACAAACCTGCATTTGATTGCTAACTTCGATAAATTTGTCGGCTTTAACACCGACATTCTCTAAGCCCAAGCCTTCGATATTGCCTCTGCGTCCGGTGGCCATCAGAATCAAGTCCGTGTCTCGGAGGATATTGTGTTGGTTAAATGGTCGATTTACATGAATGGTGACACCGTCGTTTATCAGCTGTTCGGCTGCTTTTGCTCCGGCCAGCGGGTCCCATTCTGGCAGGATACGCTCCTTTTGTTCGATCAGAGTCACTTTGGAGCCTAGAGCTCGGTAAATAGAAGCGAATTCGATACCGATGTAACCGGCGCCGACGATCAGGAGATGGGTTGGGATTCCTTCGTGCTCGAGGAGCTGATCACTACTGAGGGTAATATGATCCAGCGTTGGCCGGTGACCTTCACCAAGTGCGATTGACAAAGTCTCGGGATAAATGGGCCTTGAACCAGTAGCGATGATGAAGTTTTCAGCGGTAAGGCTTTTCTGTTTGCCGGCAGGATCGGTGATTTGTATTTGATGGTTATCGATAAAGCTGGCGGCGCCGTACTCGACTCCGATTCCGGCTTCGGTGAGGTCTCGACTGAGCTGTGCTGTCAGCCTGCTGGTAACTCGGCGGCGTACACGGGACCAATCGGCCCACCCTGTGTCGAAAAATTCGATTCCAATACCGAATTTTTCGCTTCTTTCGGCTGTTTTGGTAGCCGAGGCGCAGGCTTGCAGGGCCCTCATCGCGTAACATCCTCGGTGATAGCTGGTTCCTCCCAGCTGGTTTTTTTCGACAAGCAGGGTTTTGATGCCTGCTCTAGCTGCGAAAAGTGCGGCATCTTTGCCGGCGGCGCCTCCGCCGATGATAATCAAGTGATAGTCCATGGGGAGAGAGTTCCTTCTAGGAATCCTAGGATCTTTGATCCTGATGTCACGGAGAAAGGCCCAAAGAAGAAGGAAACGCGAAAAGTAGTGCCGTAACCGAGCCCAGTTCGGGTTTTCCGCATCACACTTTAGCGCCTTGCCCGAGCTATTTTAACATTTGGCGCGGCGATTTCGATTCGCGATACGCAGAGGGAGATTGACCAACCACTTTCTGAAAAGTCCGATTGAAATGAGTCAGCGATTGGAATCCGACATCGTACGCGATTTCGCTGACCCTAAGATGAGGGTTGAGCAGGAGATTCTTAGCTCTTTCGACGCGCACCCGGCCGAGATATTCCGTAAACGTCAGGCCAGTTGACTTCTTGAACATTTTACAAAAGTAAAAGGGGCTGACGTGCACCGCTTGGCTGACTGTGGCTAAGTCAATTGGGTCCGCCTGGTTGGCTAGAATGTAGGCTCGCGCACGACGAATGAGAGGTGACTCTGCGTCTTCCTGCTGCAGCACGATCTGATTTGCCATCAGTGATAACTGCTTCGCGAACATCTCCAAGAGTTCCACCATTGCCGCGTATCGCTGAGGAGCAAGGTAGCGCGAGTGATAGTAAGCATGTTCCAGTTTCTGCAAATCAACTGTTACACCCCAATCCAGGAGTTGCTTGGTAATCTTTCTAAACTGCGCCGCAGTATGCTTATGTAAGACCACTTGGCCAGTCTGCAGAAAACCGATAATCTTTTCTCCAGCCTGTACCGGAACGGCGCTTTCGCTGAAACCGGTAAAGCAGCTAACTGTTCTGGCTTCTGTCCCAGGTATATCATCCATTTTCCTTTGCGCCTCTAAGAAAGCGGCGCACGTGCGATTGCTCTTAGCGAGGATCGCGCAAAACGGGTCTTCATGCCTTTTGCCTTCCAAGCCGAGCCTCCATCCCTCTACCGCTCTGAAGGCCATCGGGAGCCGCATTGACTCGGTAAAGGCGCTCTCGTAGTTTTTCTAGACCTTGGAGCCCGCGATCCGCTCGACGATTAGTGCGCTCCGGTTCATAACATGCAGCTCCTGGTAAAGTTCACTTCGGTCTTCCTCCACATCCGGCTCACTGGTCATTTTGCAATTAGCCGTTACGAATCTCGTTGGGATTGATCAGTTTCTCTTATACTCTTAGCCACGAGTTACCGTTGTTTTTCAGTATGCCGGTCATGGGAGAGACCAGTCGACGGAAGCTTTGACAAGCCCGGAGGTTGGTCAAGATGTCGTTTCAATCCTCCAGAACCTTCGCCATTTGGAGAGATCCCTAACTTCGTTGGCAGCCCAAACCCTTGCGCAACCTGCGGGTCCTCTCAGGTTGTCAGGACTACCTTGCCAATGTTCCTGCGTTCTTCAATATAGGTTTGCGCTGCGCCGACCTGCGCGAGCGGGAAGCTCTTGTCCACATGGGGGCGAACCCAGCCATCCGCGACACCCTTCAACAGTATTTCCATCCAACCCGCAACCATACCGATCTCGTGCCACATGTGGCCGAGGTTCACCCCGAAGACGGATTTGTTGGAGCTCATCAGCGCGAGCGGATGAAAGAAGGGCGCGCCGAGCGCCACCGGCAGTAGGCGCAACGACCCGGATAGCTTTGAACTGGTTGCCACCGAAATGCCAAACACGCCGAGCCGTCCCGTTGAACGCAGCGCCTTGTAGCTCTTCCTCCAGTGCTTGCCGCCAAGCGGATCGGTGATTAGCGCCACGCCTTTCCCATTGGTGAGCCTGTCCAGTTCGACCGCCCAGTCCTTCGTGCGGTAGTCGATGGCTTCGTGCAGGCCGCGCTGCATCAGGAAGGCGTGCTTGCCGCTGCTTGCCGTTCCGTAGATGGTGGCGCCGATGTGGCGGGCGATGTCGATTGAGGCAAGCCCGACTCCCCCGCCGGCATTGTGAATCAGCACGGTCTCCTCGGGCCTCAATGCGCCCATGACCACGAGCAGTTGCCATGCTGTGAGGTAGTTTACCGGGATTGCCGCCGCGTGTTCATGGGAGAGCGAGGCCGGTTTGGCGAAGGCCTGTTTCTGGGGCACGATCAGCACGTCCGAATAGCCGCCGAAACGCGTCAGCGCGAAGACGTCTCTGCCGACCCAGGACGGGTCCACGTCGGGACCTGTGGCGTCCACCTTAGCGGATACTTCGTAGCCGATTACGCAGGGAAGCTTGGGTGCGTCCGGATAGAGGCCCTGGCGCGGGAGGATGTCGGCAAAATTGACGCCGCTCGCTTTGACGCGAATGCGGATCTCGCCTCTAACGGGGTCCGGATCGGGCGATTCACGCAACTGTAGCTTGTCTACGCCACCATGACCCACGATGAAGATCTGTTTCATTTGAAGCTCCTCACTGGCTAACTCCGGTGACTCGTTGCGGTTCCACTTCATGTCGTATCGCAGCTCACGCGGGCACCAATACCCTAGTTTGAACTCGACGTAGTCCGCTAAGAAAATTTCAGCAAAAACGCCTAACCGGATTAATGTTGCTCGCCGAAAAGAGGACACATGCGTGTAGGCGATACCTGGAGAAAGCTCGCATCCAGTGACCTTGCTGTCTTGGTTCTATGGGCTACAGGCGGAGTTCTTCTGCATAGCGTCACCAATGGCCAATATGGTTTCCACAGTGACGAACTGGCCACCCTCGATGACGCACGCTCACTGGCGTGGGGCTATGTTGCCTATCCGCCGCTCACGCCCTTCCTTGCGCGAATCGCATTCATTCTGTTTGGACCGTCGCTGATTGGGCTGCGTCTTTTTCCAGCCGCGGCGCTGGGTCTTGTTCTGGTGCTCACCGGTCTGATGGCTCGCCGTTTGGGAGGGGGAAGGCAAGCACAAGTCGCGGCAGCATTGGCCGCGGCGATCGGCGGTGTCGCATTCAGCGGTGGCTCGCTCTTTCAATACGTCAGCTTCGACTATCTGTGGTGGGTGGCGGCTGCGTACTTCATGGTTCGCCTTCTTGCCTCAGACGATCCTCGCTGGTGTCTCGCTGTCGGGGCTGCGATCGGTCTGGGAATGCTGACGAAGTACACCATGATCTTTCTGGCTGTGGGCATTGCTGCCGGCTTTGTTTTAACGCCGGCGAGGCGCCAACTCCGCAGCCCGTGGCTCTGGTGCGGCGTCGGTCTCGCACTCGTGATCTTCCTACCCAACCTGTCATGCTCGCGACATTCGCGTCGGACGAACCGATACATTTGTGCTCGACCAGTTCTGGATCGCGACGAACCCTCTCACTGTCCCATTGTGGCTGGCCGGCCTCTTCTATCTGTTCGCCACCCAGGATGGCAAGCGGTATCGCCCGATTGGTTGGATGTTCATTGTCCCTTTCGTGCTGTTCGTGATCGGAAGAGGTCGGGGGTACTATATGGCCCCGGGCTATCCCATGTTGTTCGCTGCAGGGGCGGTATGGGGCGAGCGGTGGGTTGCTTCGTTGAGTTTGCGGTGCGCCCTCGTAATCCGAAGGACTATCTGGATGGCTCTTGCAATTGGTGCCCTGGTAGATGCCGCGATTGTTCTGCCAATTGCACCGCCCGGATCTTTGTGGTGGCGGTTCGCTGATAAAGCCCACGGCGGCGACTTCAATGAGGAAATCGGGTGGCCCGAGCTTGTCCAAACCATCGCCAGCATCCGCGATTCTCTACCGGTCGAAGAGCGATCCCGTTTAGGCATCATCGCAGGCGGTTCAGGCCAGGCCGGCGCAATCAATCTGTACGGCCCTGCGCTGAGGTTGCCGAGGGCAATCTGCGGGATGAACTCTGATTGGCTTCGCGGGTATGGCGATCCGCCTCCAGATACGGTGATCGTTGTAGGTCTGTCGCGCGAATTCGCAGAGAGCGCGTTCGAGTCTTGTCAAATTGCTGGTCATGTCAGCAATCGTTTCGGGATCGAAAACAGCGCCATTCGCAACACTGACATTTTTCTGTGCCACCGTCTGCGGCAGCCTTGGCCCCTGTTCTGGCAGGGATTCGAGTACTATGGCTAGCCAGCTAGAGGAGTAATGGATAACGGGGAACTCTTCGGTTCTCATTTTCTTAGCTGCCTGGCACAAGGACTCTATGACCAGAATCCTTCTAGTGGCGCAAAACCGATTGCACAATAATGTCTGCTGTGCGCTCGAAGCCGAGTTTAGCGGTGTTTAGGACGAGATGATAGAGCAAAGGGTTATCCCCATCAGCGTCGAAATAGCGTCTTACGTAGCGACGCCGAGCATGATCCTCGTCTGAGACTTTCAGTGCTGCTTCATTCGGCGACATTCCATAGAATTCCACTGCGTGGTCAATTCGTTTCGACAATGGCGCAACTAGTCGGACATGAAGGACAGAAGGTAAAAGCTGAGTAATTACCTCTGCACCTCGACCTACTACGACGACTCTGCCCATACTGGTGAGTCGTAGAATCGTCTTGGTTGTTTGTTGGACCAACGACCAAGAAGTTGGATGGAGCCCTAATAGTTCTTCCACAATCGACTGAATCGGTAGCCGCGCATCCTCAACCATAAACTCTTCTAAGCGTGATGGAAGCTTATGCTCGACTAGGACTTGTTTCGCCAGGTTCTTATCGAAAACCGTCCAGGCGGCTTCATTCGCTGCCGGCTTTTTGATTGCGTTTAGGCGATCAACGACTAACTGCGCGACGGTACTGGCGCCGGCCCCTGATTCCCGCGAGATCGTGATCGATGGTTCTCGGGGGCGGGGCGCCTTCTCTTTGATGGCTACCTGCAGCTGCAGGTAGCGACGGAACATTTCAAGTGCTGGACCCAAGATAGCTCCCCGCTTGCTGGCCGAGATTGGCGACGACCGCGAGCGCTTCGGCGATGACGCTCAAGGGCTGCAATGCCTGGGCGGAACAGCCCCAGTGACCAAACGTTCCGGAAAACAGCGCAAATACTGGCACGTTCATCAGCGCTGGGCGTGTGACAAACACCTTCGCCACACTCTGCATCTGTTTGCTGAGCAGAGTCTGTCCCGTTGCGTTTGGGCCGAGCTCTACTATCAGCATCATCGCCAAAAGAACCAAAGTCACGCCAATGCCTTACGCCGGCTCGCTAACCGCTGGCTCAAAATCATCTACAAAATGTGGACCCATCGAACTCCTTACAACGCCGAGCTCCATCACCGCAATCAACTCCAGCACGGATCTTGGATCTTTCAGCTCAAAGTAACTTAACCCCTAACCTATTTTTCCCCTTGAAGACCGATAGAAAGTCTTTCGGGGCTGGAATAGGTTAGAAAAGGCATCCCGTCCTGTAGGGACGCTGTGATCTCTATCCCTGGCTGTGCCTGAGAGCTAACGGCGCCGTTGACCGACTCAATCATACCGTCCCGCTGGGACGGGGCACCTTTTTATACGCACCCCAGGCAGTAAACTGCCTGGCTAGTGCGCCGTGGAACGCGCATCACAGCAGGTGAGAGTCCTGCATTGTTAAACCGTGAAAGAACAAGAAGTACAAAGTAAGGGCGTTGTCGAGAGGCGGGGTCTGAAGCAACCGAGTACGAGACACCTAGTCCGCAACGCAAGTGAACACGATTCGGCAAGGCAAGCTGGTGAGCCTGCTAGCCAAGAGCGAAACCAAGTCCGCCAAGAGCGGAACCAGTGGCATTCACAGAGCACGGGAAAGGATGGCCATTGGAGCTTGTCGGGTGGTTGGTGGTGGAATGGGAGTCGAAGTGATGAGCGGTTAACACGGGAGAACCACGTAGAGAACGAGACTGGCGTTCATTCCGCTGAGAGGGCAAAGAGGGCGGACAAAGAACCAGGCTACGTGGAAGTCAGAGCGTCCATAGTAGCGAAGAAGCGGGGTAACGCCCGTGGAGCCAAGGGACGTAGGAAGATAGAACGAATCAGGTCAGCCGGAAGGAAGAAAACCCCGTTAGTGATCAACCTCTTGAGAGCTCGATCTATACAAGGGTGGAGAACTCTGTCCCGCGAAGGGAGCACAGAGGAATACCTTCCAGCCAACACTGATCCATTGCTGGCAGGCTGCCGCAAACGGCAGTCAGACACCGGGGAAAAGCAAGCCCGATGTCGCCGAACCTCGAACTTTCTCGTTGAGGTTCCCAGGTTCAATTCGGCATGTCAGTCTCACTGTAGACCCTATCGACTGGAGAGCCGGATGCGGGAAAACCGCCTGTCCGGTTCGGAGGGAGGGGCGGCTCCAATACAGTCGTCCCTACCCCTATCCTTCATTCAGTCCCTTCGGGACAAACGGCTTCGCCGCGAATTCGCAGCCCCGTAAAAGACCGGGTTTTTCAACAGCCTGCGGGGCTATAATCTATCAGCGCTTCGCGCCTTACTTTGCGGCAGCCGCCGAACTCCCGTCTTTTGGCGCTTCGCCCCGGACTTCCGAAGTTCTGAACCCATTTTCTCGTTATATATCAAGACCGAACACCGGGCTTGATGCATAATATTGGACGGTTCATTCAGGCCAAAAAGACTGCTAAGGATATTCGAATTGTGGCTACCGGTCACAATCAGATCAATATCATTATCATAAGCAAACGCGGCAATTTCATCTGCCGGATCTCCGACCAAAAAGGTCCATTCAGCTTCAGGCACAATCTGGCGGACCTTCTTGGTTAACTGGTCGAGTCGGGTTGCTTTTTCATGACGTCGTTTTTCGAACGCGCGAACCGTTCCTTCTCCGGCAAAATCGTACCTTGGTTCCGCGGGAAAGACGTGAGCCAAAGTCAGATCGGCATGGAAAGATTTGGCAACTCTTGCCGCGAAAAACGCCGTAGCTTCGGAGTGCTTTGAAAGATCGACTGCTACCAAGATTCGATCAGTTGCTTTTTCTGCTTTACCCGACGAACTAAGAGACAGAGTTTTCATACCGCGCGTCTATTTTTGCTGAACGAGGAGGAGCTACAACCGGCCTTGCCGGTCTCACTGAGGCCAACTCTTCGATCGTAGGTAACTCTTCTGGATGAAACTTCTGTGCTGGCACACAGAGCACTGGACAATCAGCTTTTCGCACAAGTTCATCCAGCAATTCCTCGGGTAGCCAGCACCACCTAATTAAATCCAAAGGCAATGGTACAGCGATGAGGTCGGCTTTTAACGCCTGGCTTTGTCGAACAATCTGGGTAGCGGGAGAGCCTAAAGCAACTCGCCCAATGCACTTGCTGTAGAGGCTTCGAGCTGCCGTCAGCCAGCTCGTACAGACGGGTTCGCACCCTGCCGCAATGCAGAGACACGTCGGCCAGCGCCACGTCGCCCACCGCAAAATCAAAACTTGGCGGATCGACATAGCAGTGCAAGAGCGTTACCGTAGCCCCCAGCCGGCGAGCCATTCGCAGAATCGGGCTCAAATCGCTCAGCTTCGTGTGAAATGGCATCTACCGGAACCAGGATCTCGTTGATTTCCGATTGACCTGCTTGAGGTTGCCTCAACGGGTCCACATGAGGGCCCGGATCTGGGGCGCCCGATGCCGCTTGAGGACCAACCTTTTTGGTCGCCGTTTCTGTTGAGTCCTGTTCACAGAACTAGATTAGTCGTACCCGGCAGCAACCACTCTCCTTTTGCGTTGCCAGCCTTTGGGCGTCCATTTGTAGCAGAATTGAAACCGCTACATCTGCTGCTTCGATTGAGTCGCTGCCCAACGAGCTGAAAAAGAGATCAGCTCAGCTGTCGTGTTGATCTTTAACTTCGTTTTGATATTGGCCCGGTGTGCGTCCACCGTTTTCGCGCTTAGGTGCAGCTTCTTGGCAATCTCGTGGGATGATAGTCCTTCGCCTAATGCTTCAAAAACTTCGAATTCTCGGTCGCTCAGTTTTTGGATCGATGAGCGATCAATCCCGGTTTGACCCCCAGAGAAAATTTCCAGGATATGCGCTGACATACTTTCGCTGACGTAGATCCTGCCGCTCAGGACATGCCGGATTGCGCCCATTAATTTGTCGCCGCCCTCATGCTTAGTGATATAACCGCGAGCGCCTGCTCTGAGGACGCGGTCGGCATACAAAGATTCGTCGTGCATCGAGAGCACCAGCATCGGCAGATCGGGATGCATCGCCTTAACATCCTTGATTAGTTCCAAACCGCTCTTACCGGGAAGGGTGATATCTATCAGCATTAAATCGGGGCGCTTGCTGGCGAGTAAATCAAGCGCTTGAGCAGCATCCTCAGCCTCTCCATCCACAACCATTTCAGGCTGATGGTTGATCAAATGAACCAAACCGGCCCGGGTCATCGGGTGATCGTCCACAATCAGGATGCGAGTCTTTTTTTCTTTCTCGGCTTTCATCAGCCTAGCCTCAATCTGCAGGCAACCTTCGTCCCTTTGCTTTCGACAGAATCGATCCTCAACATCGCTCCGATCATCTCCGCGCGATACTCCATAATTCTTAACCCCATGCCCTCGATTGGCCCAGTCTTCTGAGCAAAGCCGGCGCCATCGTCCTCGACCGTGAGCACGAGTTCGCCATCCAATTTCTTTAACCCGACAAGGATAGTCTTTGCCCTTCCGTGTTTGACTGCGTTACCGATCGCTTCTTGCGCAATGCGATAGAGATGGGTGCCGGATGCTCGATTCTCCAATAAAACCGGTTGCGGGCACTCAAAAGTACAGGCGATCCGGAAGAGGTCGGCGGCATTTGCGGCTAAACGGCTCAGCGCCGCCATCAGACCATTAGACTCAATTTCGACCGGCGCGAGTCCTCGAGCTAGCGCCCGGGCTTGTTTAGTCGCGTTGCGAATCAGTTCGCCGATTTGAGCCGCTTCTGCTTTGGCTTTCGGATTCTTCGCTAACTGGTGCACCAGAACCGAATTTCGAAACTCGATCCCAGCTAATTGCTGGCACAAGCTGTCGTGTAAATCTTGCCCTATGCGCTGTTGCTCGCGGCTGCTGACATTGAGCAGCTCTTCTTCCAATACTCGCCGCTCGATCGCGGCTGCCAAAACATCAGCCACGGACTGCAAGAAGTGCACATCATCCCCGGTGAATGACCGTCGCCGGCCCGTGTGCGCTCCCAACACCCCATAGGGTTTGCCTAAACCGTGGATGACGACGCTGATGCCGCTACGAATCCCGTGATCCAAGAAAAATGCCGGCGCCTGGAAGCGAGTTTCGTTGGTGAGATCTTCCACCACAACGGGAGAACTGGATAGCAGGGTAAAACCACCATGAGATCCTAACCCAGTCGGTAAAGCTACTTTCCCAACGGAGCCTTTTTTCCAGCCAACACCTGCCCGTAGACAGAGAGATTCGCCTACCAATTCCAGCACCTTGCAAAATTCTACATCCAGAACGCTGGTGACCAGTGAGACGGCATCATCCAAGAGCGAGGTTAGATCGCGGCCTTCCAATGCACGGCGGTTCAGTTTTGCTACCGCGCCCTGCTGACGAGCCCGGTTCTCAAAAGCGGTTACCGCGGTTTGGGTCGCGTAGGTCAATTCCGCAGTCCGTTCTCGAACCCGGGCTTCCAGTTCCTCGCGTGATTTTCGCAGCGCCTCTTCCGCTCTTTTGTGTTCGGTGACATCCCTGATTGTAGCGATCACCGTTCTCCCTTCTTCGGTATCGATTGGGCTGAGCATGATGTCGACCGGGAACTCCGAGCCATCTTTGCGTAGGGCGAACAGATCGAGATTTATCCCCATTTCGCGCAGACGAGGTTCGGCCATGTAGTTCTGGCGATGGCCGAGGTGACGGCCCCTAAAACGCGGAGGTATGAGTATTTCGATCCGCTTACCCACCAATTCACGAGCGGTATAGCCAAACATCGTCTTAACATGATCGTTTACCTGGCTGATGGCGCCTTGTTCATCGACGATAATCACCGCATCAGGAGCAAAGCGGAAGAACGTGGCCAGCGCCCTGTCTGTCTTCTGGGATTTCTTTGGGATCTGCCTAGCCCTGCGAGCCTTTGGGGTCTGTACAGAGCGGTTGCGCTTGTCCTGAATTGCCGAAACCTGGGAACGCGCCTTGACCTTCTTTGCCACGCTTTTTTGTGACTTCATGATCAGGTTTTACGGACTTCGAATCGGTTCCAACCGCCGAGGTCTCTATAAAAAGCCCGCCAGGAAAGTCAAGAATTCACCCGCACCCCGAACCAATTGACCACTGATTTTGCCGTCCGCCGTCCTAGTCACTAAGCAATTCAATATCGACGTTATCGTTCGGCCAATCCGCATCCGCGGCGGTGAGAATTACGATCGGACAGGGCAAAGAACAGTCGCCAGTCTCAAGTGCGGCGAGCCCCGGCCGCTGCAAACCAGCAGCTAGCTCCTCGGGAATTAGGATGACATCCGCCTTACGTTCTGATGCCTCGGCCAGGAGCTGTCGCCAAGAGTGCATAATGTGTCTGCTAATAGAGAGGTCGGAGTAATGGTTTTTCAACTCCCAAGCAAAACAAAGCAGGTCGACGAGGTCATCGCGATCAGACCCTCCAGCCGCTCGATCCGAACTCCGAAGTTTGCCTCCGTGCAAGAGGGTGATCTGAGGATACCAGCGTTCTGCTAACTGAAGTACCATGGCCAAGACTGCTTCTGGAGGATCGCCTGGATCTATCACCAGGAGTAGAGGGCCAACCCCCCGGGGAAAGAGGTTCAAGATATCACGCATTTTTCGGGCGTGGGTAATGAAATGATCGGCTGTTGGCAGATGTTCGATGGATCGCATATTGGTAGCGAGGGTTAAAACTTGCGGTCAGTGCTTTGACGGCTGGTGGTCTTCGCTGTAAGAAATCATCGTTTGCTACCTGCAACTACACGGATCTTGTCTAGGACTTATCAGGCATTGCCAACCTTAGATCAGCCGTCGCCTTACTAAATAATTAAGATTGCCGGTTACAACCAGTGGTTAACAGTGGACAATCTCCGGTGAGTTACCGAATGGCGGCTCCGATAGTTTACTGTAAATGAAAAAGATCGAAGCTATCATACCGCCGGCGACTGTAGCCACAATAAGAGCGGAGCTGGAGCGTCGAGGCGTCTACGGTAAATTCACCTTGACCGAGGTGCGTCACGGCGAAACCCAAAGGCCTTCGATCCGCACTGAACACGACCAAAACGAGTCGTTGCAATCAAAGATCAAGGTGGAGCTCATCGTGTCTGACCGGCAGGCCGAAAAAGCCATCAACGTAATTCTCAGGCATGCCACCACCGATTCGGATGCGCATGATGGCCATTTGACCCTCGTCAATGTGGACGAAGTTTTGCAGATTACCCAGCCGAACGGAACTGGACCGGCTGTCTAGCCAGGATCAACTGCTGTAAGTTGGAGCGTTCAGCCTCCTATCACTAGGTAAAATCCCTAGTCGGACTAGGGAACTCTCCGCTAGTCCGGTTACACTGCTCGACTACCCTGATTGGGCTTTTGCCTAGATGCGTCGCGGACTTCGCCCAATTGTGGGTTTGCGTCGCCTAATTCACAATACAGGAGCATGAGAGAACAATATTTGATGATCGCACCTGCTCCCGGCTTGGCCGCTGGCGCCGCGGCGATTCATCCCACTGTTCTTCCCAAAACAGAGTTTTAACCGAACTGAACCGAAGAGAGTCCCACCATGAACCGTCCAGCAGATCTAATCCAGCGGATTTCGAAATCCGACATCTATAAAGATTACGAACGCGCCTTCAGCGACGCCACCGAACTTCCTATGGCCCTCCGGCCAACTGAGATCTGGAGGTTCGCTCTAGAAGGAAAACGCTACCGAAACCCTTTCTGCGCCATGCTGGCCAAAACGAGTCGAACCTGTGCCGCTTGCTTGGAAACCCAGAAAAGAATGCAAGATATGCCGGGCGAAGGACCGAAGACAGTCACTTGTTTTGCCGGCCTCTGCGACACGGCAGTACCGGTGCGAGCCGGCGACAAACTGATCGGGTACTTGCAGACTGGACAGGTAGCCCTCCGGAAACCGAACGAGGTGCAGTTCAATAAGATCACTCAGCAACTCGTCGACTGGGGCGTGACGGTCGATCTGACTCAGCTGCAAGATGCGTACTATCACTCGCGAACTTTAGCTCCTCAACAGTACACGGCCGTGGTTAAGCTGCTGGAGATCTTTGCTACCCATATCTCGACCTTAGCCAATGAGATCGTTGTGCAAGAGGATGAAGCCGAGTCACCAATGATCCGGCGGGCACGTGCTTACATCCATGCGAATCAGGCCGATCCTATCGATCTCGATCAGGTAGCCAAAGCCATGCATGTTAGTACCTTTTATTTCTGCAAAATGTTCAAGAAGGCGACCGGCTTGACCTTTACGGACTACTTGAGCCGAGTGCGAGTGGAAAAGGCCAAAACACTGCTGCTCAATCCGCATCTCAGAATCAGTGAAATCGCCTACGATATAGGTTTCCAATCATTAACCCACTTCAATCGTATGTTTCGCAAAATTGTGGGTGAGTCGCCTACGCATTATCGGGACACGAAGTCGGTACGGCAATTGTTGAACTAAGGTCAGCCATATGGAGATGGGTGCTATCAGAGACGAGGGCCTACGGGCTAATAAATTGCTACCGGGATACACAAAAGAAATTCCGCGGCGGTTGATTCGTTGCCTGAACGACAGCGGTGTTCGCTACTATATTCAGCACGAGCCGGACTCGAATAGGCTAGTCCAGGAATCGGTCGATCTCGTGGGCCTCGTTCACACCGCCGTGATTCGGGCTGGTAAGCAGCGCCTCTTAGCGGTTGTGCCAAATGGCTGTGACATCGACTTGAAAAAGTTCGGCACGTTAGTTGGTGAGCCGGCGCGTTTGGAGACCGAGGACGAATTCAAATGGCTGTTTCCTGACTGTGCGCTTGGCGCCGTTCCGCCCTTTGGTAATCTGTACGGCCTAGCGACCTGGTTAGACACAAGTTTGACTAAGACAGCGGAGATTGCCTTCCTCGCCGGAACTATTATTGACGCCATCAAGCTCAGCTATTCCGCCTACGCGGAGGTGGTCGAGCCAAGGGTTGGTAAGTTCGGAGCGAAATCCGGAGAGAGCAAAAGAGCGCTGAAGGCGCGGTAGAGGGCGTTGAACAGACTCGCACGAAGGGCAAGTTCGGCGGGCGTGCTTTTCAACGGCTCTACCGTGTCTTCAGCGCTCGAGGCGCTGGCTTTGCACTCCGGTGCGAATAAGTGGCCGTCGGCGGCTCATCCATGCAATCTGTGGGTAAAGTTGAACAACCATCGGTGAGTCAACCTCGGTCGGTGGGGTTAATTGAGCTACAACAGGTTGGCAAATTCACCCCGCGACGAGCGACGTGGCTGGCCCGTCGAGATTGAAATGACGAAAGTGACCCAGGCCCATGAATACCTTTGAACGACAAAACGTGATCGGAATGCGGTTACTTCACGATCCTGTGTTGAATAAAGGGACCAGTTTTACCGAAAAGGAGAGAGATGTGTTTTGCTTGCGAGGTTTGTTACCGCCCCGCGTCTTTTCTCAGGAGCAGCAGGTCACGCGAGCTCTGGAGAACCTTCGTCGCAAGAATTCCGATATTGAACGCTATATTTTCCTGATGGCTCTTCAGGATCGAAACGAGAAGCTGTTTTACCGGCTAATCTTGGATCATTTGGAAGAGATCGTCCCAATTATCTACACGCCGACCGTCGGGCAAGCTTGTCAGGAGTACGGGCACATATTCCGGCGTCCTCGCGGTATTTTTATCTCGCTGGAAGATGCAGGCCGAGTCGCGAATCTGCTCTGTAACTGGCCGTACAAAGATGTTCGCGTGATCGTGGTGACCGACGGTGAACGGATCCTCGGTCTGGGCGATCTAGGCGCAGACGGCATGGGAATCCCGGTCGGAAAACTCTCTCTTTACACCGCTTGTGGAGGTATTGACCCAACCGTTTGTCTACCGGTTACCATTGACGTCGGTACGAATAATGAAGAGCTGCTGAAAGACCCGCTTTACATTGGTCGAGGACATCACCGGGTTCGCGGCCCAGCTTATGACAGCTTGATCCAGGAGTTTGTAGAGGCGGTCCAAGGTCTTTTCCCACAAGCATTAATTCAGTTTGAAGATTTCGGAAACAAGAACGCGTTCCGTCTTTTAGCAGAGTATCGGGACAAAGGGTGCGTCTTTAACGACGATATTCAGGGAACTGCCGCCGTGGTGCTCGCAGGGCTCCGTTCGGCCAGTACGTTCACTGAGAGGCCGATTTCAGAACAGCGGTATCTCTTTTTTGGAGCCGGCGAAGCGGGGACCGGCATTGCCGATCTGCTAGTCGAAGAGATGAAAGCAAGCGGCTTATCAGAAAAGGCGGCCCGGCGTTCTTGTTGGTTCATCGATTCGAAAGGATTGGTGGTAAATGGCCGGCACGACCTGCCGGAGCATAAACTTCGGTACGCGCATCATCATTCTTTTATAAGTGACCCTCTCGCCATTGTTGAGGCGGTTCGACCGGCGGTAATCATCGGCGTGTCCGGACAGCCGGGTATCTTTAGCGAATCCATCCTGACGCGTATGGGCGAGATCAACGAACGACCGGTTATCTTCGCGCTTTCGAATCCAACGTCCAAATCAGAATGTACGGCCGAAGCTGCGTATCGTCTGACCGGCGGGCGCGCGATTTTCGCCTCTGGCAGTCCTTTCAATTCGGTGATGCTGAATGGTCGGAAGTTCGTCCCCAGCCAAGGTAACAATGTTTATATTTTCCCTGGGCTAGGCTTGGGAATTGTGGCGAGCCAAAGCCGGCGAGTTACGGATACCATGCTTTTGGCAGCCGCACGAGCCCTGGCCAATGAAGTCTCTGAGGCGGATCTTGGCGAAGGCCGAATTTATCCTCCTTTGGGTCGGATTCGCGAAGTGTCCGAGAAGATCGCTCGAGCGGTCGCTGAAGTAGCGTACGCTGAGGGGTTGGCCGACTCTCCACGGCCGGCTGATCTTGAGTCATCTATCCGGGAACACATCTTTGTGCCTTCTTATACAAGCTACGTATAGAGAACAATTGGCGAGAGACCTTCGACAAGGCGGGTAAGGCGGCCGCGGGCCCCTGGCTTACGGTCATTAAGACAAAGAAAGCGGGTGACTATGAATCTTTTGGTACCTCCTCTCCTCGAAGGACGCACAACGACCACGTCTCACCGGTTAGTCCGTCAGCAAAAAAGATTGTTACGGATACGCGCTGCCCTATTACAACGGATTAAGCGCCTGACTCAGGACGCCGCTGAAGACACGCCGGGATATAGTATCCACATGGCTGACGCAGCAACCGACAGCTTTGACCGTGACCTTACGCTCGGCTTGGCGTCGTTCGAGCAAGAGGCTCTTTACGAAGTTGACGCCGCCTTAAACCGGATAGCGGACGGGACCTACGGAGTTTGTGAACTAACCGGGCAGCCCATTCCCTGGATACGGTTGGAAGCTGTTCCCTGGACCCGGTTTTCCGTTGAAGCTGAGGCAAAACTGGAGGCCGGCACCCACCCTCATATCGGCCTGCTCGGAACCGTGCAGCCAGTTAGTGAAGAGGCTGTTGAAGCCCTTTCCAGCCAAAACGTTGAACCGTTGTTGGGAGAATTTATAGGCGGGCTTTCTAATCGCCGGGTTAGCGATGAAGATTCGTAATAACCTGAGGTAATTCTTATGAAGACACTTTTCACTGCGGAACCAAGATCCTATTTTTCGCTGGCCGCGCGAAGAAACATTTTTAGCGAGATCTTGGTTCCGACCGATTTTTCGACCCGATCAAACCGGGCGGTGGACTATGCTGTCGAGTTAGCGAGAGGATTAGCATCGCATCTGACTTTGTTACATGTTGTTCCGGCGCCATTCGCGCTCGACTACACGTTGGGCGGCATCCCGAATGGAGAGTGGGAAATGGTCCGACAGCTAGCAGATCGGAAGCTGGAAGCGGCTCTCCAGCGAGCCAGAATCAGATATGAAAAAGTCGATACCTTGGTTCGAACTGGCTCCGATCTACATGAGGAAATTGTAGACGCCGTGATGGAAGTACAGGCGAAGCTGATCGTGCTCTCGAGTCACGGATACAAGGGCTGGAAGCACGTTCTGTTCGGCAATGACGCAGATGATTTATTGCTGGAGGTCCCTTGTCCCGCCCTGGTAATTCGTTAGATGAGACTACCCGAAGCAGCGCAAACCAAATCGTCCTCCCGCCGTCGTCCAACAACTTTCCCCGGGCATTGAATTGTTGGCGGACTATGGCGGGCAGGCTGTCCTTCGTCGTCGTCCTCGTCCTCGAAAACAAGTTTCTTCCCAGGATTTCCTAACTCCCTAGAAATCGATTCTGCCAAGGCGCATTAGGAGTTAAGAAAGCCAGCGGCTCGACTGAAGGTCACCGAAGTCCTGCCCAACGTAGCTTTTGTTCCGTCGTTCTAGAGATCTCCGTTGCCTTTGTTCAAATCCGTCTTTGTCTTAACTCTGTGTGTCTTGGTGCCGAGTTTGGGAATTGGGCTAATTCCCGAATCGCTCCACACCGGCGTTCCACCATTCCTGAACGCGAGCCACTATTTCTGGCACGATGGCTTCGACCCTCGGACTCAGCTCTCGGCCGCAGTCAAACGAACTACCAGCCACGGAGATCAATAGAGCCTTGGGGCTAGCGCCGTACATGGCCTGCGCATAACTCAGCAGATTCATCGCTGTGAAATAGTGGGTGTATGCGTCCACCGGCTTCGGATCTGGATGAATGGTTTCGCAGGTCCAACTCCCGGGTTGCCCTTCGTAGCACGCATCGATGAAGATAACCAAGTTAGCCTCGCTGATCGGTTCCGCGAGTTCGGGTGTCAGTTGGTGCACCGCCAACACCTTGGTCGAGTCGCCGGCGAGCTTAGCCAGTTGATCAACCACTTGCCAGCCGATACCGTCATCTCCACGTAGCGGGTTACCATACCCAATGATCAGCACTCCGGAGGGCGGTTCTCGCTTAGCTAGAGTTTCCGGCTTGTCAGTTGCGTTTGATTTCATCCAGTACTTCCTTCCCAGGTCCGAGGAGTTGGATATGAAGCGGCATTCGACCGATCGCATGCGTCGAACAGCTCAAACAAGGATCGAAACAGCGGATCACGGCTTCAACCCGGTTAAGCATCCCTTCCTGCAGATGCGTGCCTTTAACATAGTGTTGTGCGACTTGTTTTACGCCGCGGTTCATGGCCAGGTTATTATGCCCGGTAGCGATGATCAAATTCACCGATTTGATCAATCCATGTTCGTCGATGGTGTAATGATGAAACAGCGTACCGCGGGGCGCTTCGGCAACCCCGACCCCCTCGAATCGGTTAGGCTCGGCAAAGGCTCGAACGTGTTTATCTAAGATGTCGGGCTCGTGCAAAATCTGTTCAATTCGTTCGATGCCGTACAAGATCTCAACCAGCCGGGCGTAGTGCTGATGGAACGAGCTTAAGATTACCCCTCGATCCTGCGCCCGGAATTCGGTCCAGGCCGCGTCCGCCTTTGGTGTGCCGCACCGATCGATGATATTCAGGCGAGCCAGCGGTCCCACTCGATAGATCCCATCGGGATAACCCGCCGGTTTGAAATAAGGCGATTTCAGATACGAGAACGGCTCAACCGCCTCTGCCAGGTAATCCTGATACCTGGTTGGATCTACTCCATCCAATACGATGTTACCCTCAGCATCCATCATCCGCAGCACCCCATCATAATGTTCCAGCGCCGCCGCCTGCCTCAGTTCCCGCCCGTTCCCGCCTCCCGCGGCCGCGGGGCTCGGTTCTCGCTCGTTATTTGGAGCGACCAGACCCATGAACATGCTGGGAAAATTTCCGAAAATGCGGATCTCATCCTTGAACTGTTCCTGGATGCCTGTATACCAAGCCAAGGTCCGCTCAATCATCGTGACGGCGTCGGGAAGCATTACCAGGATTCGTTCCCTTTTTTCTTCGGAGAGCGGTTCGCTGACACCACCGGGCACTACCCAGGCCGGATGAATTCGTTTACCGCCCAGCATGGCAATGATCTCCTGACCAAACTTGCGGAGAGCGATCCCATCCTTGGCGAGTTGTGGATGGGTTTCGATGACCCCGAAAATGTTACGTTTGGCTGGATCGCTATCCATGCCAAACAACAAGTCGGGCGATGACAAATGGAAAAAACTCAGGGCATGTGATTGCACGAGTTGCGCCAGGTTCATTATGCGGCGGAGTTTGGCCGCCGTGGGCGGTATCTCCACCGCCAGGAGCGCGTCGCAGGCCTTGGCCGATGCCATGAGATGACTCACCGGACAGATGCCGCAGATCCTAGCCGTGATTGCGGGCATCTCGGCGAATGGACGCCCTTCGCAAAATTTTTCGAATCCACGAAATTGGGTGACGTGAAAACGAGCGTCCTGGACTTCACCCGCGTCGTCCAGCTGGATGGTGATTTTCGAGTGCCCCTCGATGCGAGTAACCGGATCGATAACGATTTCTTTGGCCATGGCTAAGCTCCAAATCGGGTGAGACCAGTCAGATCAGGTTTCGGTCCGGCTAATAATTGAGTTAGTACAAAATAGATGGTGTCGGCCGAGGGCGGGCACCCCGGGACAAATACGTCCACCGTTACATACTCATGCACCGGACGAGCCTTGGGTAGCAATGGGGGAACCACCTGTTTCGGCACTTGCCGATTCAGCTGCGCGTTTTCGATGTACGAACGATTCTCCAGATCCCGAACCGAAAACCGGTTCCGCATACCGGGTACATTCGAAGTCACCGCGCAGTCTCCCAGTGAGACCAGGATTTTGCTTCGTTGCCGAACCTTCCGGATTTTCTCCAGATCCTCTTCACTGCTCACGGCCCCTTCGACGAGCACAATATCCACATTCTCCGGATACTCTTTGGTATCGACTAGTGGGCTGTAAACCAGATCAACTAACCCGGCCAGCTCAAGCCAGCGTTCATCCATGTCCAGCGCCGACATGTGGCAGCCGGAACAACCATCCAGCCAAATTGTGGCTAGTTTCACTTTGCTCATCTTGGTTGTTGGCGCATGAGCGCCAGGTAGGGCAGAAACTCTCGCTGTTTCGCCATCTCAGCCACGGATTTGCCTTTTTCAAAAAGCGCACCAGTAGGACAGACTTGGACACACTTCCCGCAACTTGTGCAGGTCTCAGAACTGCCCCATGGCTGATTCAAATCGGTGATCACCCGCGAATTGGTGCCGCGTCCCATTACATCCCAAGTGTGAGCCCCTTCAATCTCATCGCAAACCCGAACACACCGGGTGCAAAGGATGCAGCGATTGTGATCGACCACGAAGCGATCATGCGACGCATCTACCGTCGCTTGGGGATACAGATAGGAGAATCGCACGTGCGTCATTCCGTGCTGCTGAGCCAGGCTCTGTAATTCGCAATGGCCGTTCGAAACGCATACTGCGCAAATATGGTTTCGTTCCGCAAACAGCAGCTCCAGAATCATTAGCCGATATTTGCCCAACCGCTCGGTATCAGTCTTCACCTCCATGCCTTCTGAAACTTTGGTAACGCATGCCGGTAACAGTTTCGCGGAGCCCGCTACTTCCACCAGGCATAATCGGCAGGCGCCGGCTTCGCTTAGCCCTTCTAACCGACAGAGTGTGGGAATCTTTATCCCGGCATCAGTCGCTGCCTCGAGGAGCGTTTGTTCATCCTCAGCACTCACATGCTGTTCGTTGATGGTTAACGTTTTAGCCATAGCGTGGAAGTGATCAGTAAGCGGTAAGCAGTAAGCGGTAAGCAGTAAGCGGTAAGCGGTAAGCGGTAATAGTGCTTGCGAACACAGGGGCTTGGACGCAGGAACGTGTGCTTACTTTGTATAAATAACTTCATTAGAAGTTGGCAGGTTCTTACTGTTGTGATGTTTATTTTTCGAGTAGCTATTGCTTACCGCTTACCGCTTACCGCTTACTGGTTTACTGGTTAGTGTCCTGGAGTAATTCCAGATACTCGTTTCTAAAATAACGGAGGGTACTTAGCACAGGATTTGGGGCGGTCTGTCCAAGGCCGCAAAGACTGGTGTGTTTAACCAAATCACAGAGCTCTTCTAATTGCTCCAAGTCTTTCAGAGTGCCCCGGCGTTCGACAATCTTGTTCAAGAGTTCGTACATTTGCACGGTGCCGGCCCGGCAGGGGATACATTTACCGCACGACTCCTCCATGCAGAACTGCATGTAGAAACGAGCCACGTCCACCATGTTCGTATGCTCGTCCATGACGACCATGCCGCCTGATCCCATAATCGAGCCTAAGCTCACTAAGGATTCGTAATCGACCGGCGTATCAAAGTGTTCGCTGGGAATACAACCTCCGGAGGGTCCCCCGGTTTGCACTGCCTTGATTCTAGCTCCATCCGGAGCACCGCCTCCCAGATCTTGAACGATCTCACGAATCGTTATCCCGATTGGCACTTCAATTAGCCCGGTATTTCGTATCTTTCCGGTCAACGAAAAGACTTTCGTTCCTTTGCTTTTTTCCGTGCCCAATGCGGCGAACCATTCTGGCCCTTTGTCCAGAATCGGGACGATGTTCGCATAAGTTTCGACGTTATTAATTAACGTAGGATAACCCCACAGCCCGCTTTGAGCCGGGAAAGGTGGACGAGGGTGCGGCTGTCCCCGTTTGCCTTCGATCGACGCCATCAGGGCCGTCTCTTCGCCGCAGACAAAAGCGCCGGCGCCGATGCGAAGTTCAATATTGAAATTGAACGGAGATTCAAAGATACCGCTCCCCAGCAAGCCATGATGTTTGGCTTGACGGATCGCGGTTTGCAGGCGGCTGACTGCCAGCGGGTATTCAGCACGGACATAGAGGTATGCCTGGTCCGCCCCAACCGCGAAACCGGCGATCGCCATTCCTTCCAGTACCCGATGCGGATCGCTCTCCAGCACGCTGCGATCCATAAAAGCACCCGGGTCACCCTCGTCGCCGTTGCAGATAACGAATTTGTGCAGGCCCGGAGATTTTGCAACAGTACCCCACTTAAGACCGGTCGGGTAACCAGCGCCGCCCCGGCCGCGCAAACCGCTTTTGATGACTGCGTCGATCACCTCGGTTGGCTGCATTTCCGACAAAACATGATGCAACGTGCTATACCCTCCGGCTTCGATGTAATCCTCGATTCGTTCCGGATCGATGCGTCCGCTGTTGGCGCATACGACCAAGGTTTGACGTCTGAAGAATGGATGGCTCGGGTCTCCCAGCTCGGCCTCAGCTACGCCGCCGGCGAGCGCCTCCACAATGGACGGAGCGTTCTCCGGAGTGACATATTGGTAAAGCAGGCCGCCCGGTTCTACGGTCACCATTGGCCCTTGACCACACGAACCCATACAACCAACCCGCCGGACCTCTACTCGGCTGACCATGCCTTTGTCGGAGACAGCCTGCTGAAGCGTTTCTTTGATTTCGGCTGCTCGGGAGGACATGCAACCTGCAGCCATACAACAACGAATGCAGATTTCCTTTCGGGCCTGCTTTTCCTTCTCGGCAACCTCTTGCAATTGTTCAAGGACCACAACCGATGACTCCTTTTAGCTTTTCCACTGCATTGTCCGGTGTCCGATGACCCGCTACCACGCCGTCATAGACCACAGCCGGTCCGATGGCACAGGCACCGATACATCGAGCCGTCAAAAGCGATAGCTGTTTATCCGGCGTTGTTTCGCCCGACTTAATGCCGCCGAACTTTTCGATAGCTGCTAGTATCTTGTCAGCGCCTTTGACATAGCAAGCCGTACCCAGGCAGACCACGCAGGCGTGGGCGCCTTGCGGTTTGAGGCTAAAAAAGTTGTAAAAAGTAGCGACACCGTAGACGCGACTCGGTGGGACACGCAGTGCCTTCGCGACAAAAGTCAGCGCTTCGTGATCCAAATAACCGAACGATTCCTGGACCGTATGCAACGTTTCAATCAGCGCGTGGCCTGCATAACCGAGGCGGCGCATCTTCGCATCGACGATTTTCCACCGTTTATCTTGTGATGGGAGAGACTGCTTTATCGGTTTCATGGTTTCTGGGTGGGCGATCCTTACGTTTTCTCAGGCATTCCGTAACAACACGTTGCCTGTAAAGTTGGCCCTCGTGCTAACCCGTTGCCCGGTCATCTTTATGCTTCTTGGGGGAAGTTACCAATGCGCCGCAGATCGCTCTTGGCTTCTAATGGCTAACTATAACCGAGTGTTGTCAAGAGTTTAACCGTTTCCACAAAATCGACCCGATACTAGTGCACCAAGTCAGTGACTGGGGTAGTGGCGCTGCTGCGTTGCTCCTCAGTTACGTATCGATTCAGATATGCTCCTTCGTCGCGTCCGGCAGCTGTCGGACCGACGGCCCATTTTGATCGCAACGCCGCTACCCCAGTCACTGACTTGGTGCGTTAAGCCGAGTCCTTTTCTTGTTTCCGGTTCATTTGTCAGCTTGGTCTGCCACCCTCGCCGAAAGAAAGGTGGGCAGTACCAGAGCTGGTCAGCAAAAAGCAAAACAGGGCGAGACAACGCGCTCGTTTTTTGAAATGATCAGGCTACAGAAAGCAGCCCCCATGATTACTCCCCACGTGATCGTGATTGGCGCCGGATCCACAGGATCGGCAACCGCCCACGATTTAGCGTTGCGCGGCTTAAGTGTCACCGTCATCGAACGCGGCGAAGTCGCTTTCGGCACGACCGGGCGCAACCATTGTCTGTTGCATTCCGGCGGCCGCTACTGTGTGACCGACCAGGAATCCGCCATAGAGTGCATCGACGAGAATCTCATTCTGCGGAAGATCATGCCCGATCTTCTCGAATTGAATGACGGTCTTTTTGTGGCGGTCAGCGAAAGTGATCTTGCGTTCAAGCAAAAATTCCTCGAAGGCTGTGCCGCTTGCCATATCCCAGCCCGCGAGATTACCGTTGCTCACGCTCTGGCCATTGAGCCATTTCTTAACCCGGCGATTTTGACGGCAGTCCAGATACCGGACGGCGTTTTTGAACCATTCCGGTTTTGTCTGGCCTTTCTGGCGACCGCCCTCCAAAACGGCGCCACGGTTCGCACTTTTACGGAGGTCACTGATTTTACCTTTTCCAACCGGAACCTATCCGGCGTGAAAATCCACGATCACCGGACGGGTAACGATGAAACCCTGGGCGCCGACCTGATTATCAACGCTTCCGGCCCATGGGCTGGAGAAATGGCCGCTAAAGCGGGAGTTCAGGTTCCAGAGGTGCCGACTGCGGGGGTGATGGTGGCACTGGATTGTCGCTTGAACAACATGGTTATTAATCGCCTCAACAAACCGTCTGACGGCGATATTGTTGTGCCGCAACGCGCTACTTCGGTGATCGGCACCACCTCCTGGGCGGTCGAAGATCCCGACTTAATTACCATACCGGCCGAGCACGTGGAGCGGATGATTTCCCAAGGGGAGCAACTATTGCCCGTCGTGAAAAAAGTGCCCATGCGGGCGAAGATGGCAGTTGCTCGGCCGCTCATTGCCACGGCTGGGACGGATGCTCGAGAGTTAAGCCGCACCTTCGAGTGTTTCGACCATGCTCGTGACGGCGTGAATGGCTTTGTCACGATAACCGGCGGCAAAACCACTACCGCACGCGCGATGGCCGAGCGCGTCGCCGACATCGTTTGTCAGAAGCTCGGTATCAAGGCGGAGTGTCGGACCCGAGATGTTCCACTTAGTTCTTACCGCTTGTTCTTTGCTAAACAGAATCTTTTTAAAAAAACGTCCCCGCTGCTGGCCGCAGGCTAACCCGTTTAGGGAGGTATTTCGAATGAACATGCTTAAGGTTCCAATAGAAATCTTCCGCTATAAGCTAGGGCAGCCGGCTCGTTACGATACTTTCACGATCGAAATCGCAGACACTGCCCATGTGATTGATGCGATTGATATGGTTTGGGCGAAGCATGACCCAACTCTAACCTTTCGCCGAGCTTGTCACCATTCGTCGTGTGGTTCTTGTGCGTTGCGGATTAACGGGGTCGAGAAGTTACCCTGCATCGCTCGCATAACCGACGTTTGGAATGGTAAAATGCCCGTACGCCTCGAGCCGCTTCGTAATTTCCCGGTTGTCAGCGATCTGGTAGTAGAAGTTGGCTACTTTTTTGAACGGATGGCCGCTGCCGGAATGACAATTACCTGCGAAGCCGAAGGCTTCTTGCCATTGACTGTCGACAGCTTTGCTGTGGCTGACGTTCTTCCCAAAACCGTCGAACTACCGGAGAACCTTTCTCGGTTCAATCGGTTCGAGCAATGCATTGAGTGTGGGATTTGCATGAGCGCTTGCCCAACCATGGCGACCGACGACAAATTTCTTGGGCCGGCGGGTCTAGCCGCCATTTATCAGGCTCGACAAAAAACGAATGATCCGGCAACGATTAAACATTTGTTAGGATTAGCCGACGGAGAGCATGGCGTTTGGCGGTGTCACAGTGCGTTCGAATGCACCGAGGCATGTCCACAAGCCGTTGATCCTGCCTCTAAGATAATGGCTTTGCGCCGCGAGCTCGCTCTCCGCCGGCTAAGAACGCTGTTCAAAAGATAGGTATGTCAACGCTCAACTACAGTAAAGCCAAGCGAGCCGCTCGTTGGTTCGATGTGCGTGGGCGGAAATCCGGGATGTGGGCTTATGCTTTGAATCGTATTACCGGGATTGGTTTGGTTATCTATCTCTATCTTCACTTGGGAGTGTTAAGTACCCTGATAAGGGGCCAATCAGCCTGGGATTCGTTTGTGGCGCTAGCGCGTTCCCCATTCTATTTGGCGCTCGATGTGATTTTGCTTGCCGGCATATTAATTCATGGCCTTAACGGCTTACGCCTGGCCGTGACTGGTTTCGGGTTCAATGTTGGTGCACAAAAAGCTTTCTTCGTTGTCTTAATGATTATCGGCGCAATCATTTTGATAATTGCCGCTTTGAAGATTTTCCAGGTGTGAATATGACAGAACATTCCTTTGCTGAAGAATCGAAACCTACTGCGGCCTGGCTTTGGCAGGTATTCACCGGGGTCGGACTTGTAGTCCTGCTTGGGCTGCACATGATCGCTAACCATTTCGTGGCTAAAGGTGGGTTACGCGATTACGCCGCCGTGGTCTCCTACCTCCGGAACCCGGTCGTTTTGACGCTTGAAGTACTCTTTCTCATTTGTGTAACCACTCATGCCTTGCTTGGCGTTCGGGCAATTTTTCTCGACTTTGGTCTGAACCAGCGCGCCGAGAAACGATTGACTAAGATTCTGAACATCGTCGGGGTTCTCACTGTCGGTTACGGGTTAGTGGTGATGTGGTTTGTTATCCGGTAATGTTTGTCCTCGAGGGACCGAATGAAGGTAGCCAGAAATCGCGGCGAGTCCTTTGCTTCGGGCGACGCAACGGTTCTCATCAGCCTGACGCAGGCAATCCAAGATCGATGTTCCACAATCGATGGTTAGTTCGGTCGCAATGCCTCCGTACAATTAGCTCATCAAGTTTATCACCACGGAGCCCATCTATGAAAAGTTTAGTTTCCCAAGAGCCGGTTACGCACATCCAACCGTTTATTCGGAGGGTCGTAGTCGCAGTCGATTTAACCGCCCGTTCCACCACCACCTCCGAGTATGCAGTCAAGATCGCTAAATCCTTTGGTGCCTCGCTGCTATTCGTTTACGTCCATCCCATGGAAACTATGTTCAACTTTGTCATGAACGGTGGCTACGATCTGATCGACGAGGAGCAACTAAATCGGCGATATGCGCTCAGTAACCTGGTGGAAGCGGCCTGCAAAGAATATCCCTTCTGTACCTCCACTTTTTTGGTTGGCGATCCCGCTGAAGAAGTTGCTAAATATGCCCAAGAGACGGACGCCGATCTAATCGTAGTGGCTAGCCACCATCCGAATGTCCTGGCGAGCTTACTTCATCTCGACCAAGCTCCCAAGATGATCCATCGAGCGCCGTGTCCGGTGTTGGTTTATCAGACAGAGTGAAAGAAGTGAGAAGTGAGAAGTGATTGGTAGAGTGCGCCGACGCCGTTGAGTGACATCGTTTGATTACTCCAACGCTCACTACTCCCCGCCGATCCCCCGATTCACCGTCCCCCCTGACGCTTACCAATCACTAATCACCAATCACTAATCACCAATCACTAATCACTTCTCACCTCTCACGCCTACTTCTCCCCGGCTAGCGCTTCGAATCCAGCGATCATAACTGCGAACAGCGAACGGTGAACGGTGAACCGCCAACCGCCAACCGCGAAGCCCACCAACCCGCGGTTAAGCTCGAACAACCGCGGGTTGGTGGATGTCCAAGGATCAGCCACACTTATCCACCGTGAAAAAGCACTATCAATTAGCAGTTGTGGGATCCGGATCCGGAGGTCAGGAGGCCGCGCTGGCTGCGGCAAAGGAAGGAATATCCGTGCTTTTAGTTGAAAAAGCGACTCTGGGCGGGACCTGTCTTCATCATGGCTGTTACCCTGTCCGAGCGCTGCGGGCGTGCGCGGAAGCAGCCAAGGATCGCCAGCTAAGCTCGAAATTCGGCCTGGAAAACGGTGGTAGCATGGTGGGTTTAGAAAAATGGCTTACCATTCAACGGCGAGTTAGCGCTCGCTTGACCCAAGATATAAACAATCAACTCGAAAAAGCCGGCGTCACAATTCGGTTTGCCAAAGCTTCGCTCACCTCCCGGAATGAACTTCGGATAGCCAGCAGCCATGGCGAGATCGAGGAGATCAAAGCTGACTACGTCGTAGTGGCTACCGGTTCGAGGCCCGCCTTTGAACCGAGGCTGTCTGGAACACACTACGTCAATAGCGATGCCTTGCTGACTCGAGCCGAGATACCGAAACATCTACTAATCGTTGGAGGTGGCTACATCGGCTGCGAGTTCGCTTCAATATTTCGTTCCTTAGGATCCGTTGTCACCCTTGTCGAAAGGGAGAACCGGTTGTTGCCAACTTGGGACGCTTCACTAGGCAGGTATATTGCTGACTGTCTGCGTTCGGCCGGAATCAATATTTTGCTTGAGCACGATATGGACTTCCCAAGTCCAGGCCAGACCTTGGATGAACCGCTTATTGTCCTCGAGAACGGGATCCGCATTAACCCCGACCTGGTTCTGGCTGCGATTGGACGGAAACCGAACATCGAAGATCTCGGCCTAGAAAATTTGGGTATTGAGACCAACCCTTTTGTGGTAGTCAATGAGCAACTGCAGACCAGTTGTCCGACAATCTTCGCTGTCGGAGACATCAATGGATTAAGTTTGCTGGACAGCTCAGCGGTAGCGCAAGCTCGCATCGCGGTGGGTGCTATTTTCGGAAGGAAAGAGCCGTTCTCAGCGCGCTGGATCCCGCGATGTATCCATACGGATCCTCCGATTGCTTCTATCGGTTGGAACGAAGAAGAGGCGAATACAGCCGGCCTTGAAGTGATTTCTCATTGTCAGACTTTCCGGTTGGTTACGGATGATGAAAGAACGGTAGTGAATCCGTTGCCGACGATGGTGAAGGTTTTACTGCAACCCGAATCTCGCCAAATCATCGGTGTACACGTCGTTGGAACCCATGCGGCGGAGATTGTCAATCTCGCATCGATAGCAGCCCGGACTGGACTGACGCTTGATCAATTACTGCAAGTTCCCTTAGTTCACCCCAGCGCGACTGAAGTGTTCCAGGAATGCGCCAAAGGTCTGGGGAAGGTCCCGGCGGGGTAGGGGTCAGGGGGTTATGAGTTATGAGTTATAAGTTATAGGTTGTGGGTTGTAGTTCGCGCCTGCAATTTTCGCTGCGGTGGCTTCCGTGGGTTGGTTCTGGTGTGTTTTCGCTATCCGCTTAATCGAGCAAGACCGGAGCTTTGTTGACCAAAACGCGGATAGCAGGTCAGAGGGGAATCCGGGAAATTCGGAATCATGAAACCAGGTACGCGACGAGAATTAATAACCCTGCACGTGGTTACCTAAAACCCATAACAGATAACCTATAGCCTATAACTTACGACTTGTGATCCAATAGCAGCCTGGTCGTGACCACGCCCGCTAAACAGGTGATCCCTCCGGCAACCGCCGCCGGTATCGAGGCGGTGGTTAACAGTGGAACGTTCAGAGAGAACCAAAGTGCGGACGTAATCATGCAGCAGATCACCGCGTCCAGCCACAAGGCGGCAATACCAATTAGAACGCCAGCCAACGTGCACAGCAGCCATTTAGAAAAGACGACATTCGGAGGAGCGAAAATGTCAAAAGCAAAAAAAACAATAATCCAAGGAAGCATAAGAGGAAATCCGGCAACCGTGATCATTAGGGCAAGCGCTGCGGCAATCATCGCTGTGGACGTTGGTGAAAATGGAAGCTGGGCATCGAAGCCGCCCAGCCCGATGATCCCTTGAATTGTTAGGGTAAGCCAAAGGGCGAATAAGCCCGTTAAGAGAGCCAGCGTGGCTCCCTGGAGCTGCTTCGTATACAAAGCTAAGCTGCTGGTCGGATGCGAACTCTTAGGTTGTGCAATGTGGTTGAATTCAGGAAGAAAATGGACGGTGTTCATACTTCCGTTTATACCCGTAACCAGAGTCGCACCTCCCGCCCTTTGGCAAAGGTTCAACTTGGATTGCTTTTGCGATAGCTCGCCTGACCCGGAACGAGGACGCTTCCCCCAGCTACAACCTACAACTTAAAACCTATAACCTACAACCTATAACTTAACCTCTATCCCATGCCGCGAGGAAAGTATCCACCAACATCGGTAGCAGGTGGCTGTAACCTCCCTCTAAGATGGCGGCGGTGGGTAGGCCTGTTTCTCTGAGTCGTTGGCCAAGGCCGGCAAAATGTTCAGGCTGTAACGTCATATCGGTGAGTGGATCACCAGCAAAGGCATCAAAGCCGGCTGATACCAAGAGCAGGTCAGGAATAAACTGCAGGCATCGATCCAGTGCTTGGTGGAGGGCTGACATGTGCTCAGTAGCGTCGCTGCCCGGGGAGATCGGCCAATTGAACACATTGCCGCCAGAGCTGTTGCCAGTACCTGGATAGCCCGGGTATTGGTGGACTGAGGCGAACCGGATCCGATTATTACCGGAAACAATCGCTTCCGTACCGTTACCATGGTGGGCGTCGAAATCCCAGATGGCGACTCGTTCACAACCGGTGGCGATAGCGTGTAGTGCGGCGATGGCGATCGAATTTAAATAGCAGAAACCCATCGCCTTGCTCGACGTGGCGTGATGGCCAGGGGGGCGCATAAGCGAGAAACTTTCTCGACCGCGAAGTGCCAGATCAATGGAACCAATCGCAGCTCCTGCGGCGCGGCGAGCGTGTTCGTCGATACCCGGATAGTAGGGGGTATCCGCGTCGAAATCGACGGGTTGCCGCAGCCGGTCCAGATGCTCCTGGCGGTGCCCGCGCAGGACCTCTTCCTCAGCGGCTAGTCGCGGTCTAATCCAAGGCCAATCGGAGTGTTTATCGAGTAGATAAGCCTCGGTGTTGATCAACCGCGCCGGATGTTCAGGATGCTCATCCTGGCCAAACTCGGTCGCGGCTTTGTCATAGATCAACGTAACCATGAATAGAAATCGATTCCGGCTGCCTGGAACAAACACCTAACACCTAACACGTAAAACCTAAAACCTAAAACTTACAACGAATAACCTATAGAAACGTCCACGTTGCCGGCGCTCACGTGGAGTCACCATATTACTCGGGACGCACGATCTGCACAGCGCCTTTCATATCGCGGCTCGGTGTACCAGTGATTCTTGCCGAGATAAAATTCTTTGGCACTTGAGCGCTTGCTCCGCTTCAAATTTCGCTTCACCCAGCGAGAAGTAGCCGTGAGGGCTGCCAATCAATTGGCTGTTTTCTATGCAGAAGTGTGGTCCGGCGCTGTACAGCACAAGCCACCGCCTGCAACCGACCGAACTATCGACTCGACTGAATATAAAGAGATATCCAGGCCCGCTTTTCGCGAGCCATCCGTCTTCATGTCTAGACCATTCAACTGTGTCAATCGTAATCATTTTCTTCCGCGACCGGTGTGGGTTTTACATTATAAGTTAAGGTTGTTACCTCTATTGGTAATCAGTGGAAATTGACTTGCTTACAAACCATTGTCGCCGATTGCTTCAACCGGGCAATCTGCCATTGCCTCCTGACACAAAGCTTCTTCGTCCGGTGTCTCCGGTTGACGGAAAACATAGGAGTGACCACTTGCCTCGTCGCGCCTGAAGATATCAGGTGCGATTTCCCGGCACTGATCGCAATCAATACACTGGTCGTCCACATAGAATCGCCCTAGGGCATTTTCTTGGTATTTGTTAGTTACGTCTGCCATATGGTATGGATGCGTCTGGTTCGACCGTCGTACTGCCCATGCCTTGGCCAATTGCATCCGCAGATTGATGACGCGCCTCGTTTTTGATAGGAGCCAAAGTCCGCAGAGTGTCCAGTTTACGGTTTTAGGGATTATGACTCGTTACCGGTTCAACTGGTACTTTGCTCAATCCGCAACGCGCCAGACCTAAGACCGTATCTGCGTTGATCTGTGTGATTTCACCCCGAAAGCTTTCGGGGCTGCGGATATTTCAATCTGAGGATCGGAGTTGATATCCTTGGCAAAGTCCACGGATCATGACATCAAAGAAAGCATGAAAATCGGCATCGTCGGTTGTGGAATGGTGGGATCAAGTGTTGCCTTTGCCTTGGTCATGAGGGGCGTGGGTCGAGAAGTCGTCCTTAGCAGAATTCCGTTACGTCTTGACCCTTGTGAACAAAAGGACTTAGAACGCAGCGCATCGATTGTCCACGACGCGATCGAATCCCTGCGACTCTAAAATAATTCCACCAAGATACAGGTGAGAAATTATAGACATCCGCAGATTACACAGACTTACACGAAGTCTCGCTAGCGAGGTAGGACAAGAACAGCGCGGCCCTGTTGGAACGGCTTTCTTTATCCCAGAACAAGCATTCAACCTCTAAACGAAATCTGCGGAGTCTGCGGATATTTCCACTAGTTGGCTATCGGCTATTGACTATGCGGCTTCCGTTTGATAGACCAAAACCGGACAACTTGCCCGATGGAATATATGCGGCGCCTGGTCCAATCCCAAAGTCCGGGCTAAGAAGCCGGGATGATGACTAGCAGCAATGATAAGGTCCGCGTCGATGGCTTGGGCTGAGAGCACGACTTCTTCGGCGGGATCGCCGACTCGAAAATCATCATGACATTCAATGCCGGTCCGCCGGAGGTTTTCGATCAGCTTAGCTAACTTAGCTACCGTTCGGCGCCGCCCTTCCTCGAAGGCGTCGTGAGCTAGTTCGCCGGTGAATTCGGTGACCGGTTCCGGCGCGAACACGTGTACGACCGTAAGAGCCGCATCGAAGCGTTTAGCCAACTCGGCGGCGTAAGCCGCCGTCTTCTTCGATCGTGACGTCAAGTCGATGGCCACCACGATCTTTCGTATGTTCAAGTTGGATGTACTCAACTCTTCACTCTCTGCCTCTGTTCTCGATAAAGCCTGGGACACGTTCTGTTCCTTTCTCTAACTGCGGGTAACGCCAAGCTTTTACTCGGCGCCCTCGTGATAGACGAGAACCGGACAGCCGGCGCGATGCAAGATCCTCGGCGCTTGATCCAACCCAAACAAACGACCCAGGAAACCGGGATGATGGCTGGCGGTAATAATCAGATCAGCGTTCGTTTCCCGAGCCAGTTGCGTTACTTGTTCAGCGGGGTCTCCAATGCGGAACTCCACATTGCAATCCGGATAGCCTTCACGGAGACTTTCCATTAGCGTCCGTAATCTTCGCTGAGTCGCGCGTTGCTCCTCTTCGAAGGATTCGTGAACTTCCTGAGTAGTGAATTCAGTGATGTGCTCCGTTGGGAACACGTGCACCAAAGTAATTGACGCCGCAAAACTTCTGGCAAACTCAACCGCATAAGCCGCCGTCTTTTCAGAGTGCGGCGACAGGTCGACCGCCACCACAATCGTTTTGATATTCAAGTCGTATTCGCTCGATATATCTTTTTCTGTTTCTCTTTGTTCTAGGATTTCGTTCATATCGTCTCCTAACCTTTTCTCTGTGTGACTGTAGATTACTGGATGGGTGCTTACTGATCCTTTATTGACCAAAGCAGCACGCTGGTTGCCGTGATTCAGCCTCGCCCACAGGCCAATTTCTCTGGTGCTTCGTGATAGACCAAAACCGGACAACTAGCCTGATGTAAAATCCTTGGCGCCTGATCCCAGCCGAACAGCCGAGTCAGAAAAGGTGGGTGATGGCTTGCTGTAATGATCAGATCAGCGCCCAAATCCTGTGCTAGCCCTGTGATCTGTTCAGCCGGATCACCGTTTCGAAATCGCATGTCACAATTTTCGTAAGTCTGCCGGATCTTTCTGACCAATTCGCCGAGCTTTCGCTCGGTCTTGTGTCGTTCCTCCTCCGCAGGCGTCTCATTGGCGTTGTGCGTTCTTACCGGCTCGGTGTTGAAAACATGTACCAGTGTGATCGAAGCGCCGAAGCTCTTAGCAAAATCCGCTGCATAGGCAGCGGTCCTCTCTGAATGCGGAGATAGATCCACCGCAACGACGATCCTCTTAATGTTAAGGTCGTCCATGCTTGTCTCTTTGGCGTTTGTTGCTGATTGCTCTAAGACTTTTTTCATGATCTTCCTTCTGTCTTTGATATGAGCAAAGCTAGGGCAGCAATCGTTCTAACGCTGACCCGCCATTGCTCAAAGCCAGTCCTGTTTTGCTGATCATACGAGAAAAGCCCATCTCGCTTCATCCTCGATTCTGTCCCTGATCTCCGGCCATAAGGTCCCAAAAAAACCCTCTACGGCTAAATACCGAATTAACGCCGCTTCGCGCTCAGGGGTTAAGGGACGGCAGCTTGCCAATCGAAATTGCTTTTTCCCGTCTGGGGATTCGCTTTCGTATGCGACGAGGTAGTAGCCATGAAGTTGAATGGAACCCAATTCGACACCGTTTATTTCCATTGGTAGTCCATCTTCTTCAGTCGCGATCAGGAACAATCTAAATCCAATGATGCACAGGGTAACTCCCCCGAGCCCAAGAGCGAGATTCACCGCCAAACAAACAGAGCTTTCCCAGTTTAGTATGCCGATTAGGACGAAACCGCTGATTAAACTTAAAAATCCGCCACAGGTGTGCAAGAGAACCCATTTCTTTTTACGTTTTTGCATGGTCTGCTATCGGTTAAATTCTTTTGTCTTTGTGTTCTTATGTGTTCGAAAATCAAACGGCTTGGTGGAATTAAAAACGACTGACCATACATGCCGGCTGAACAGCGCGCTGCGCGTCTATTGTTCGATATGCCGCGGATTTTGGTCTAGCAGGCTGCTGAAGAGAACGAAGGGGATTGCTTTGTCCGCCAGGGACTAACCGACGTTAGTCTGTTATGGCGCCAAGCGGTCGCTATCAGGTCAAACCCACCCTATTCAATAGTCTCAAGACAACTCAGAATCCCCTGCTGGTAGAAATAGCCGGTGGAAAGGCCGACGGGCCAGGCGTCCCTTGGTTCTCCGGTTTAAGAGCGATGTCCGGAACCGCTCCAGATTATCTTGGCAATGTGGTTGGAAACAGATGTTCTGTGCTTGAGTCGAGCAACAATTGAAATCGACCAAATCATCGTAACCGGCAAGAATGAGTCCGGCAAAGACCCGAGTAAAAAATTCCGCTCTGGCGGCTGGGTCGTAATTATTACAATAGACTTTCCCCTCAAAATCACGCTCAAATCGTGAGCGGATCAACCCGGCGATGTTACGAGGATGCCAGCCGAGCGACAACAATGTGATCACGACTCTTCGCATGCTAGAGGGACGGAGCAGAAAATCGTTCGGGTTTTGCAGCAAGAACCGGACACACGGAGGTAAATGATTCATGTCGATGCCATCAGAAGCTGTGAGCCAGCTCTCTAGTGGATCCGGTTCTTGGGCATAGAAGTCGCAATGAAACTGGGCGAGATCGGACGAAAGGCAGCTGTTTAGCAACCTTTCGGTTCCCTCCGAGCAATCTGGAATCTTTGCCGGCGCATAGCGAGCAAGAGCAATGACCGCCTCCGGATTACGCATCGTATGCAAGGCCTCAGGTACGTCCATCTCATAGAGGGGGATCACAAACAGTGGCGGTAGACTCGATGCGACCTGACCCATAGTGTCGCCAACCTGTACCGGGCCTTCAAGGTAACGACTGTAGGCGGCTCTCGTGAAACGCGCATACAGCGGATCGCCAAACTCGGAAATATCAAAACAAATCATCTCTCGACCCAGCTCGCTTGGCCCCACTTCGATAGCGGAGAGCTCAATCGGCAATTTCAGGATGGGCGCGCACTGTTTTTTTATCTCGGCGGCGAAGTATTCGACGATCTGGCCGAGGCCGGCAAAGGCATTGCCTAAGAGGTGATCAATCTTGGCGCCAGAAGGCAAAATCTGTTTATCGTAGCGATCTCTCAGTGAAGAAGGCATTCTGCCCAAGTGGGCGAGTCGAGAAAAACAATCTGAGTTGCGCCGAATCCGCCACAGGAAATGGTGGCCTCGTCCGCTCAGCAAGTGAAGCGGCGCGATTCCATAGCTCAAGAGAGTTTTTTGTATCTCGTGCCTTAGCGGTTCTTGCAGGCTGAATGCCCGTTCAAACTGAGTATCCGGTAGAGCCGGGTTATCGAAGTTAACATATTGGATATGCAGATCGGCGAGCAGAGAGTCTCGATCCCAGAGCGGACCAAAGATTTCCCGATGGTTGCGCAAGCTAGCGCTTAACTCGCTGAGGGGGCGGGGAGCAGGAGAGAGCTGCGTCTCTATATCGGGGGTAGCGAAATAGACCGCTGCGCAATTTGAACTATTTGCTTCGACGCCCAGAAATTCCGCGATCCTGGCGCGGACTGACCAATCTGAATAATGGTTCATGTGCTAAACGACTTAAACAAGGGGAAACACCAGACTACGTGTGATCCAGTGTTTGGCATTCACTAACCTAACATCGAAGAGTGCCGCTGGGTCGCTCACCGCTTCTTGGCAGAGTATGACCGCTGATTGCGGCGCTGCCGGTGGAGGCGAAAGGATCTAAATCCACGCGAAACTCGGAAGAATGATCACTCATCACTACGCGCATGCCAGAGCAAATGGCGCGTAGCTTTCGACAATCCGGCGCTGGTTAGCTTTATCCAGAAAGCTAATTTTCTTAAAGGAGGAGGTTCACTATGATCCCTTTGAAACAAAACAACCTAGGCTGGCGGGAATCGCTCGCTCCTTCCCTGATGACCCGGATCCTCGTACCGACGGATTTAACCGATGATTCTCGGATCGCCATCTGGTATGCCATCGGTTTAGCCCGACGAGCTAGGGCAAAGCTGACGCTCTTACACGTCCGGATAATCCGACGCCAGCTTGGCCGCCCTCCAGCCCGTACTATCACGCTGAGCTTGAATTGGATGGTAGAAGAATGTTGGCGGAAAGCGAAGAAGCGGAGTTGGCGCTCCGCTCGATGCGAGATTGGACTCGAGCTCTGTACTCAGCTACCGAGGACTGCTTCTTGATCGGTGAAACGGGTTCGCTGGTTTTGCGGGCCGCTAAAGACTTGGCCAGCGACCTATTGTCGTTTCAAGAAGCGACGATGAGCGCCTAAGCGGGTCGTTGTTGGGCAAGACCTGTGACTGGATTGTTCGGGAAGCACCATGTCCTGTGCTTGTCGTCCCTGAAATCAGGCGGAGATCCTCTCACGCCGGCGCGAATCGTATTCGGAAGCGAGCAAAGCGTTACCCTTGGGTGTTGGCGACCTGATCGCGGTGAATAGCTTCAGTGAGCGGTACTAACACAAAGGGCGCGCCGTTCGCGCCGAACATCATCGCGCCGCAGCAGCTCACCAATCAGTAGGGGATAGTCGCTGAGGGTTCTGATATGCGGCGAATACTGAACGGATTCTTGTCGCTCTGAATATCTCTGATGCAAGATCATAAGTAGCTCGTTGTTAGTTTGCCGGACAATTTTACCCGTTGTACCGATTTGCGCCGCGATAGGCCGGCGCACATCAGCCGAGTATGGTACTTTCGCATTTTACGCGCCACCCGATCGACCGCTTGGTCAATCGATGCATACATATCGTCGGTTTCTGCACTGATCTTGATCGTAATATGCCGGTTGCAACGCAAAATGATGTCCACTCGGTTGCGATATTTTTCGTGACTGAGAAGCCCGTGAATCTCCAGAATTGCCGGATAATCGAGATGCAGCGCTGCCAGACGATGGCGAAAGTAGCCTTCCATGGCTTCCGTCATGATTAGGTGCCGGCCTGTCAGCCGGATGGGGGGATTCGCATTCTTAGTTTGCATAGTTTTCTCGCTTCCAGTGGCCATGACTTTCCAAGTCGGCCAGGATGGTTGCTAAATCGGCGGTCCAAGCCGACCTCCTGGCTTCGTGAGCGCCAGCCGCGTTCCGATCTAAAACAAAGGTCGCGCGCGCCGAATCGGTAATAAGCACCAGAGGAATGGCGCTCCATTGCTCAGAGTGACGTAGCAGGTGCGCGAAATTGATGGCGCTGCCCCCCGATAAATTCGAATCGGCGACGATGAGATGATACGGTATACATTTGAGCAGCGGCAGAGCTTGTTGGACCCTGCTTGTTCCATGAGCGATCCAGCCTCGTTTCTTTAAATAGTCGGCTAACAAACCCCGCAGCAAGGTGGATTCCTCGATAACGAGAGCGCTGCGAAAGTTTAACCGGTCGATACGGACATTAATCGTTGGCGAACGATGCGTAACTCTATCTGCAAGGATCGCAGGCGATCTTAAAAACATAGTAGTTCCTTCCTTGAAAGATGTTGGTTAACGGTTATTGGTTCTTGGCGAACGCCCACTGCACGGTATTAGACACCGCCTTCTCGCGGTCTGATGGGAAAAGGATTTCCAACTTCTCGGCCCCGTGCGCGGCTCGAACCTGCAGAGCAAGAACTCCAAAGCGCCCGTGATGAGAAATATGATAGTCTGATAGCCGAGCAATCGGAAAATAAGTGATGATTCCGCCGAATTTGTGAAGGTCGCCAGGGTGTTGACGCTGGGCTGTTTTCTGTTCCAGAATTGATATTAGGCTGCGTGAGGTCACCAGGAGAGCTCCGGCGGGGGACAGGTCTCGCTCAAATCCACCGGTAACGGCATTCCAACGGGTCGCGGTGATCAGACTCTGATCGTTTGGCCGATACCGCTCAGCTTCCAATCGGAACTTCATCGGCCACGTCTGCAGTAACGGCTGCCGCTGGTTATTCGGCCAGGTCTTTACGGATACGGTTTGGTCGATACCGTTGAGGATGAGACCCATCGCTTCGCGATACAGTTCTTCGCGGACGGTATTGAATGGAATGGAGGTGGCATAATAGGTGCCCACCGAAGCAAAATGGATTTTTAGTTCGCCCGAAAGAAGGATTGAAGTGAGCTCTAGGAACAGGGTGTCGCTAAACTTGGAATTCTCAACTTCGATACCGTCCTCTCCGTCGGTGACCAGTACCCAGCCATCTTCTAGAACCGCTAGGACCGTCGCCGGCGCGAAAATAGTCACGGGCCAGGCTGGTACCGGGGAGAGGTCATCCAGAGTGGAAAAAAGGGGAGAGTAAATGATTAAGCGAGCCTGCTTGTTAGGTGGGATATTGTCTTTCAGCACGTGACGTAGTGGTTCTGGCAAATCGTCGACCGTCTGAACCTTAGTGGGGAAGTCAGTGTCGATGTTCATGCCTTTTTCTAGCCTCGCACTTAGCCCGCTGCGACACGTCCTTTGGCTATAAGTATCCCTAAATTGTTCAGCGATCTTGGGTTAATAGCTGACTGCTAACCGTCGATCCGTAACGAAACCTTTCACCTTTCACTTCTGACCTTTCACCGTTCCGGTGCCTCCTAGCTTCTAGATTTTAGCTCCTTCTCAGAAGGCCCCACAAAAGAGGGTTAGGATTTGCCAGAAACGGTCTTGGGGTGCTACCGCGAGCTGGGATAGAGTGCCTTGTAGAGGTGAAAAGAATATGACCACTATCTTTGCCGATCCTCAAGACAAGCGAATCCAGAAAAAGGCTTCTTTCGCTGAAGGGTTCACCCATTTTGAATGGATGTACCTCTGTTCATATCGGTGGTTCTTAAAGAGTCTGGCTCGAGCCGCCGAGAGTGGAGACTTTACCAAACTTCAAATCAGCGCCGAAAGAGCCCTGATAGAGGGTCACCTCCGCCGGCCAGATGGGACCTCGAATGATGAGTTGACCCTTTGCCACGCTTGTGATTGGTACGAATAGCGGCTTGTCGCCTCAAATGGGTTTCACAAAAAGCGACGGCTGACGACCCGTTTTGGCTACGCAATCTAGTCTCCGCCTCGATCCGCCGATGGTCTTGATAAAGTGCGTCTGGCCGATGATTACGTTGACGGCGTCTGGTTTCTCGACTTTTACGGTGATCAAATCCATTCGTCTGAGCGTCGACCTTCGCTAAGTAAAATGCGAGCCATTTTAGATTAAGCCAACTCTTGGTGAGGTTTAGACAATCCTTGCCCTGCCAGCCACGGGCATAATCCTAAATTCGAGAATATGATCACACCGTCCTTAGCGACAGACTTTCCTATAGGCGCCAGCATATGGATTGCCTTGATCTGCGCCTTGTTAGCGCTCGGAGTGGCTTTGTTTTTAGTGAGAATGGTCATCCGATCCTCACCGGGGAACGACAAGATGCGCCGAGTTGCCAGCGCGATCGAAGAAGGGGCCAAGGCTTACCTGAATAGGCAGCTTCTGTCCGTGGGCATTATTGCTGTTATTATCTTCTTCTTGCTCGGTTTTACCCGGGACTTTTTTACCGCGTTCGGCTTTGTCATCGGCGCAACCTGTTCTATGGCTGCCGGGTACATCGGGATGCGCGTAGCCGTGATCGCAAACTCGCGGGTAGCCCAGTTAGCCTCTAGCTCAAAGGAAGGCGCCGCGCGGATGTCTTTCAACGCCGGTGCTGTGACTGGTCTTCTCGTCGTGGGACTTGGTCTACTTTCGGTCGGGATCTTCTTTTTGATCGGCGAACAGCTTTTCGGACGGGAAAAAGCGATCTCCAGTTTGGTGGGTTTAGCACTAGGCGCCAGTCTTATTAGCGTGTTTGCTCGTCTAGGAGGCGGGATCTACACTAAGGCCGCTGACGTTGGTGCGGACCTGGTAGGCAAGCTGGAGAGCAACTGGGAGGAGGATGATCCCAGGAATCCTGCCACCATCGCTGACAATGTCGGTGATAACGTGGGAGACTGTGCTGGTATGGCTGCGGACGTGTTTGAAACGTACGCCATTAGTATCATCGGCACCATCCTAGTCGGATTTTTAACCTTGGCCGAAACCCCGCAAGCCGTGATTTATCCCTTCTTATTGGCAGGGATATCGGTTCTGACCTCAATTGCTGGTATTTACTATGTTAATAAGAGGCACGGAGATCCCGCCCGTCTATTGACTCAGGGGGTCATGGTGAGCAGCGCAATTTCTGCAGTCCTCTACTGGCCGGCCACTGTGATCTTGTTTCCTGCCAGCTTCAAGATTGGGGGCGAAACGCACACTTCCTTTCAAGTCTATCTCGCGACGTTGATCGGCTTAGCTATGACGGGAGTGATTGTGGCGATTACGAACTACTATACGTCCAAAAATTTTGCTCCCGTCAGGGAGATCGCTCAAGCTTCCGAGACGGGGCACGCCACTAACATCATTGCGGGATTAGCCATGGGTCAACGGGCAACCGCGCTGCCTGTCGTTTTCATCGTGTTGGCTATCATGCTGAGTTACTCGGCTGCCGGTCTGTACGGAGTGGCGGTTGCGGTGACCAGCATGCTCTCCTCCGCCGGGATTATTATCTCACTGGATTCGTTCGGACCGATTACTGACAATGCCGGCGGTGTGGCGGTCATGAGCGGCATGTCTAAGGAAACCCGTGAGGTTACCGACAGTTTGGATGCAATTGGGAACACCACGAAAGCGGTGACAAAGGGTTACGCCATTGCTTCTGCCGGACTGGCGGCGTTGGTTCTCTTCGGTTCTTATGTAGCCGAACTAAAAGCGCATTTCGGATCGGCTGGTGGCAACGGAGTGAATTCGGCTGATTTTTCACTCGGGCGGCCCGAGGTCTTGATTGGACTCTTTATTGGAGGGCTGCTGCCGTTTCTCTTTAGCTCTTTCAGTATGAAAGCCGTGGGAAACGCAGCAGGGGCTGTGGTGAAGGAAGTGAGGCGTCAACTGGCCGAGAAACCAGGAATTATAAATGGGACGGAGCAGCCCGAGTACGGTGCGTGTGTCGACATTGTAACCAAAGCTGCGCTCCACGAAATGATCGTACCGGCGTTGTTACCGGTTATTTTTGTCGTGGTGGCAGCGTTTATGGGGCCTTTGGTCTTGGGAGGTATGCTAATTGGCACGATCGTGACCGGGTTATTTCTGGCGATCTCAATGACTTCGGGGGGCGCTGCTTGGGATAATGCGAAGAAGTTTATCGAGGAAGGTAACCTTGGTGGAAAGGGTTCTCCTGCGCATCAGGCGTCAATAACTGGCGACACCGTGGGGGATCCGTATAAAGACACCGCGGGTCCAGCGATCAATCCCGTCATTAAGGTCGCTAACATTCTTGCGATCTTGATCATTCCGATTGTGTTTCGGTAACGCTTGCCAGGCCGAAGCCGGCGGAGCTGGTCTCGATGCCATGGCGGACAGCCCATGGTGAAAGCTCGCCAAACAATGGGGGGTAATTACCAGCAACCTGGCGAGAGTAACCAAGAATCCTATGAGACGCTTGGCTGCACCATTTCGTCCACCGACAACTCCAATCGGATTACCATTTGTTCAGCCGGAGACGGTGGCAGCGGCATTATTCTTACGACCCGCCATAGAAGAGCCTAAACCGGCGAGTTCGACGAACGGGCATTACCTACTGGAGATCGAACGTTTGAATCTCCATTTTGGCAATAAAATGGTTTTCGACAATTTTAATCTACAGGTCGCAGCCGGTGAATGTCTGGTGCTACTTGGGCCTAGCGGCATCGGAAAAAGCACCTTGCTACGGCTTTTGCTTGGAACGCTTCAACCCGAGAACGGCCGGATCTTGTTTGAAGACGTTGACATCGTCCATCTGGGCCGAGAGAAACTGAATCGACTGCGAACTAGGATCGGAATGGTTTTTCAATCGTCTGCCCTGATCAGTTAGTTGTTGAATTTCTTGCCTCAGCCTCCGAAGAGCCTTCCCCCCCTTTGCTCGTGGAAGTCGGCGCGTAGCTATTATTTTCCCCAAATGGCTCACGCCGGCTTCCCGACGCATTGGCGGTTGACCGTGACCGGCACAAACGCAAGCCGGCCGGGAATGGCGGCTAACAGCAACTGTTCCGTCGTCGCCGGTAAGATCTGCCTATAATTCCCCTTCATTCGGCTGGTGAAAGACTAAGACAGGGCAGGGCGCATACTTCACGATGCGGTGCGCCTGACAAAACAGGTAGCCAAGAAAACCGGAATGATAACTCGCGGTAACGATCAAGTCCGCCTTCAGCTCCCGTGCTGCCTGCGTGGTCTGCTCGGCGACATCGCCGATGCGGAATTTGGCTCCACATCGCGGAAAGTTGTGACGCATCTTATCAGCAAAATGGGTCAGCTTTTGCTTTCGCCAATTGCGTGCTCGCTCGTACGCCTCGAGGCCGTCTTCGGCCGTGAATATTGGAATTGCCTCTGCCGGAAACACATGCAGGAAGGTAACGTACGCTCCAAACGGCTTAGCCAATGCCAACGCATAGAAAGCAGTCTGTTCGGAATGGGCGGATAGGTCCACCGGGACAATGATCCTTCGAATATAAACTTTGCTCTCCTTGATCGATTCCGATTCGGGCTTAGGCTCAGCAGAAGGTGATGGCGCCGAGCTGAACCCTAGCGCCGAGCTTACCCGTGCCGGACCCCGAAACACCGGGTTGAAGATAGCTCCAGCGAGCGGGTCAAACGGTCGTACGAGTATAGGAACGCCCGAGACGTCTGAATCAAACGCTGATAATTCTAAAGGCGTGGAACACCGGGCACAATAGCCGGGTGCATACGAAACGACGTCTGGGTGCGCCGGGCAGACGTATTTTACGCCTCTACTTGGATCGCTCGTTTTATAACCGGTCTTCGTCCCGATTTCATGCCGGCACATTTTTGATCGGAAAAATCGCATCGGACCTCGTTTCAAAAGATAAGTATGGCCGATCAAAGCGATCTGATACCCAATTCTTGGCGAATCGTTTTCGCCCATTGGCGTGTTCGTGAGGCGCTTCGTTCTCGTCCTCCCAATGAACACCGTGCCGTCCCATGCCCAGGGCCTGGAGGGGAGCCGCTTTGCAGTGCCGCAGTTCTATCGGATGGCAGCAGGCGGCTCCCGGGAATAACCCAGCGTGTACTTTTACCTGGCGGCCTCTTGTTGCGAAGGGATCGATCGGCGCGGCCCATAGAACTGCCCAACCATGGGTCGTTCCCGGGAGCCGCTTGCTGCCAAATCGCAGAGCTGCCCCCTTTCAAAGCGGCTCCCCTCTAGGCGCTGGGCCGCTTCTGCGCGCTGCGTCTTTGCAAAACTGTCGGACCCTTATGTTAACGCCCAGTGACGGCCGCCCCGAGCACCAACCAAGAGTTAGGACTAGCCAATAGACAGTAAGTCAAAGCAGATCAGGTCAGCGTAAGCTAAGTCACTAATGAACCTTGCCGATATCCGCACCGACTACCGCAGTGGCCGCTTGCGCCGCGAAGACCTGAAAGAGAATCCAATCGAACAATTTGAGGTTTGGTTGGGACAGGCGTGTCAGGCCGAGGTCACAGAACCGACTGCGATGGGCCTAGCCACTGCCGGCGCTGACGGACGGCCGCTTCTCCGGACGGTTCTGCTCAAAGGCCTCGACCACCGCGGCTTCATTTTTTTCACGAACCTGGAAAGTCGCAAGGCTCGCCAAATTCAAGAAAACCCAAGCGTATCACTTCTGTTCCAATGGCTCTCGCTCGCACGCCAAGTTATCGTCACGGGATCTGCGGCGAAGATCTCGGTTGCCGAATCGCTCAAGTATTTTGCCATCCGGCCACGCGGCAGTCAGCTAGCAGCCTGGGCGTCGAGACAAAGTAGCGCTATTTCCTCGCGCCGGCTCCTGGAGATGGAATGGGAACATTTAAAACAGAAGTTCGGCGCTGGTCAGATTCCGTTGCCCTCGTTTTGGGGAGGTTACCGGGTTGCACCTCAAACGATCGAGTTCTGGCAGGGTGGCCATGATCGCTTGCATGACCGCTTCGAATATCAGCGCTACTCGGACGGTCCCTGGCAAATTGAGCGTTTGGCGCCATGAGAGGTTAACCACAGACCGAATATGCAGACCAACGCCCCAACCCGAAATATAATGCGGGACGTTTGGCAGACGGCCAAAGTCTATTGGGAGTCAGAAGAGAAATGGTCCGCCTGGGGGCTGCTGGTCGCTATCGTCGCGCTGAACCTCGGAAACGTCTACATTAGCGTGCGTATCAACAATTGGAATAAAGACTTCTATGACGCGCTCCAGATTTTCAACGGCACCGAGGTGTTTCGGCAACTGGGCATCTTCTGCCTATTAGCTGGTTTCGCCGTCACCATATCTGCCAATGCGCTGTACTTGAACCAAATGCTGCAGATACGCTGGCGCCACTGGCTCACGCACCGATATGTGGACGGCTGGCTGGCCGACGGTGCTTACTATCGTCTTCGGTTTGGACATGGAACGGATAACCCGGATCAACGTATCGCCGAGGACGTCCAGCAGTTTGTTACCTATTTTATGACCTTATCGGTTGGACTGCTGACTTCTTTTGTCTCCTTGGTTTCTTTTCTGGTGATTCTCTGGGAGCTTTCAGGCCCTATGGCGATCCCGCTCGGTCGCTTCGGTATCCTACAGATCCCTGCCTATCTCGTGTGGGTGGCGTTGCTCACTGCCGGGATCGGAACCTGGCTGGCCATGAAAATTGGCCAACCCTTAGTACCATTGAACTACGCGCGGCAGCGCTTTGAGGGCGATTTTCGGTTTAGTCTGGCCCATTTACGAGAGAACGCCGAGAGCGTAGCTCTCTACGGCGGTGAGCGGGCAGAATTTCGGCTTTTTAAAGCACGCTTTCGAAATATCGTTGAGAACTTCCGCCAGATCATGCAACGGCAGCGGCGCCTCAATTGGTTTACGTTAGGATATGCTCAATTGGCGGTAATAGTTCCGCTTGTGGTGGTCTCTCCCCGCTACTTCGCACGCCAAGTCGGGCTGGGTGGCTTGATGCAGGTAGCCAATGCCTTCGGCTACGTGCATAACTCGCTTGCTTTCATCATTAACGCGTATAGCGACATCGCTAACTGGCAGGCGGTGACCCAACGTTTAAGTAATTTCGAAAAGCGACTGCATGAAATTCAGACATCAGCACGTGCTGCCCAGCGGATTACGATTCAGCGCCAGGGTGCCGGCGTCGCCGTAGACAATCTGGATCTCGACCTGCCTGATGGGACCCCTCTTTTGCGAGATGTTTCCTTCGCCGCGAAATCCGGCGGCTCCGTCCTAGTCACCGGGCCATCAGGTGCAGGTAAGAGCGTCTTGTTGCGGGCAATTGCCGGAATTTGGCCGTTCGGACGTGGTCAGATCCGACTTGGTGAAGGGCGCACACTCTTCATTCCGCAACTTCCCTATTTGCCGCTGGGGACGCTAGCCAACGCGTTACTTTACCCACTCGCCGACGAGAGCAGTTTTTCGCCGGAACTGCTCAGGGCAGCGCTAAGAGACGTTGGCCTTGGCGCGCTAGCCGGCGAACTAGACAGTGTTGAGAACTGGAGCCAACGCTTGTCGCAGGCCGAAGTGCAGCAACTCGCATTCGCCCGGGTTCTACTGGCCAAACCAGCCCTTATCTTTCTGGATGACGCGACATCTGCCCTCGATGACTCCTCAGAATCCCGACTCTACAATTTGTTACGCGCTGCCCCCTGGCGACCCACCATAGTGACGGCTAGCTACAAGAGCGCCTTACTCAAATTCTACGACGAAATGTTAGACATATGCTCTTTCTGCCCGTCGCGAGAGCAAATGCCCGCCGACCAAAAACTAGCCCTGCTTTAGCTGTATTGGATGTTGTCTGCAAATTAGCTGCTACGTCTTCACGGGATGCAGCTTAACTTCGTTCTCGTCCTCGTTCTTCGGACTTCGCCAACGTTCCGGTTGTGGAGCGCGCCTCGCTTGCGAGGCCGACCCGAGCGGTTGGCAACATAGAGTACAGGCTTCGTCGGACAAGCTGTCCTCGAATCCGGCCGTGCGGGGTGATGATTCATGGGGTACTGGAGCGTGGGAGTCCTGCGCCAAGTCCAAATTGTGCCCCCAGCCACAAGGGCTGGGCGATGCCGAAAGGCCAGCAGCAAGGGTCATATTTTATCATCACATTTTTCCCTGACCAACCCCTGGTTAGTATTCTTCAACGCAAGGTGAGTCAAATGTCACGCTCCGCGGCATGATCTTGGCGAGAAGGAAAGTTTAAGATGAAAACCGTCACTGAAAAGTTAACCCAAAAAAAAGATTTGTCCGGTCGACCTGCCCCGATACCTCCGTTTAGCTTGAAACGCGTCCTGGCTCCGACGGATTTTTCGCCGAACTCGGAGAAAGCAGTGAGCTACGCAGTTCAACTAGCAAAACTGGTTGGAGCGAAGCTGACCTTGCTGCACGTGGTGCCTGAACCGTCCGCCCTCGACTATACTATGGAAGGAATTCCAACCAAAGAAATTGAGGGATGGAAAAGGGAAGCCAAAAAGCTGCTGGCGGACGAGCTGTCGAGAGCAAAACTCGAATATGAAGATGTTGATTCAGTCCAGACCACTGCGCTTCACCCGTCTGACGAAATCATAGAGGTCGCAACCCGTCTCGCAGCCGATATAGTGGTGCTGTCGACGCATGGATACAAGGGGTGGAAACACATGCTGCTAGGAAGTCACGCCGAAAAGATTTTTAAGGAAGCTCCTTGTCCAGTCCTGGTTGTCCGCTAATTACTGACCAGCACCGAGAAAACCGGTCTTTGATAAGCCTAGGCAAATGGCCGCAATAAATGCCAGGATCCATGGAGAAGCGTAAAATGGTAGCTAAATAAAAGGTCCAAGGCGTGGAGATTTCTTGTGGCTGTCACAATCAAATCGTCCGGTTCACCCCATTCGGAAACGGTGACAATTTAAGTAAGGTCGTTTTTTCAGCTAACAACCGGTCGCACCCTTGTCGTGATCACCCATCGGGCCGGAAAAACCTGTTCGGTCTGGATGCGGTGCTGACTCTGTGCGACGGGCGGCTTGTTGCGTGAGACGCGAGACGCTGGAAAGATTTTAGCCTGGGTTGCTAGGCCCAGACTCCTTCGGCACAACATTCGTGCTTTCTGAACCGCGAAATTTGCGCTAGAAACCGGAATCCTCTCCTTTCGGTTTCAGACTGATGAGGTAAGCGACTAGATCGTTCAACTGGTCGTCGGTAAGCATATCCTTGAAACCCGGCATGTGCAGCGGCGGCGCCGGCCCACTCGGATCCAGCTTCGGCTCATCAGGCACACCAATTTTAATCTTCTCGATCAGTTCGGGTTTGGTATAGCCGTCGGCCACCTTGTTAAGCGGGGGAATTTCCTGTCCCGATTGCGCATTAAAATTATGAACGCCGCCTTTGCCACCCGGACCGTGGCAGGTCTCGCAGCTGAATTCTTGGTAAATCTTTAATCCGCGTTGCAGCTCAGGACTCAGCGGCGCCGCCGAGGCCGAGGCTTCCGCTCCGGGCGGGACATTTTCTTTTTTCCGGCGTTGAGAATCGAGGTAGCCGGTTGCGATAACAGACCCGACGAGAATCAAACCCATAATTCCAACCAGATATTTTTGCGCGTTGATGCTCATGCTTAAGTTCCAGTTCAACCGACAATCGCCTCCCAAAGCATGAACACGATCGTCATCAAAAAGCACGATGTCCCGACGATCACCCACAAATGCCTTCGAGGCGCGATTTTTTCCAGCGCGGCATCAATGAACGGCCACAGAAACAGGCCGGCTACGAAGATCACACTTCCCCAGATTCCGACGGAGAGTGAGGTTAGCTTCAGCCAGCGATAGGTAGGAAAGAAGTACCACTCCGGACGAATATGCCCAGGGGTATTGCCCGGTGTTGCCTGCGCACCGACGGTAGGCGGAAAGAACATAACGAAATTGACCAACGCGATCAGGATGACAAGACCGACAATCATTTCCCGTAGCATATGGTCGGGAAAGAACGGATAGGTTTCTTGGCGTGGATCGCTTGGCAGTGGGGCCACTCCGTGCAAACGCACGAGGAGGACGTGAGCGACAATCAGCAGCGTCATCATCGTGGGCAGCACACCGATATGGAAATCGTAAAACCTGCTGAGGGTGTTCGGATTTACTTCGGACCCGCCGCGCAGGAGATAAAGCAGTGGCTCGCCGATCACTGGCACGGCCGCAATCATGTTCGTGCCGATCGTGGTAGCCCAATAGGAGAGCTGGTCATAAACGAGCGAGTACCCGGTAAATGCGAACGTCAGGGTGATCATAAAGAGCGCCACACCGAACATCCAGTTCAGCTCCCGCGGATTGCGGTAAGCGCGCGTGAAGAAGACGCGGATCATGTGCAGCAGCACGGTCACAATCATCAACTGAGAGGCGCCCTGATGGATACCGCGAATAAACCAACCCATGCGCACCTTGAAGGTGATGTTGCTGACGCTAGCGTAAGCGTGGCTTGGAGATGGTACGTAGTAAAAAGTTAGTAAAATTCCCGTAACCGCGAGGATGCAGAAGAGTAGGGCCGGCGTTCCGCCCAGGCAAAAAACCCAGTTTTTCATATGAACGGGCAGCGGTTCGCGCAACGCCTTTCGGACGAGCTCCTGATCCACCGGCACTCGTTCCCCAATCCACCGGAGCGCACGCTTCATGCCTGTTGCTCCTTGGGCGAATTCATGAGCACAAAAACCTGGCCGTCCCGCAATGTAACCTGAAGTTTTACCAATGGGCGCGGCGGCGGACCGGAAACGACATTTCCGTTCAAATCGTAAACCCCTTGATGGCACGGACAAATGAATCTCTTGTCCTCCGGATGCCATTGGACGGTGCAGCCCAGGTGAGTGCAAACAGCCGAAAAGGCATGAACTTCGTTCTCCGCTTTCTCTAAAATCACGGGACCCGCCGGCAACTGGATGAGCCGAACGCCGTCAGCTGGAATATCCTCTGGTTTTCCTGCGGGCACCTCAACGAGTTTGACGGCCGGGATGACCGGATAAAGGTATTCCAGGAACCGATAAGCCAAGCTCCCCAAGCCCAGCACCGTTCCTGCGCCGAGAACGATATTGGCTATGAAATCGCGGCGCGAGCCCAAAGCCACTTCGGATGGAGCCGGTTCTTCCACGAAGCAGGCGTTCGTTACTTGTACTTGTCGACGACCGCCTTGATCTTCGCTTCCGCAGCAGCCTTTTCCGCAGCCGAGATCGTCGCAAGTTTTGCATCAAGCATCGCCTTCTTGCGGACGCTGGAGTCGTACACGAGGAAATCGTAAATCTTAGCGCCTGAGCCACCGTCAATTCCTGAGGCGGGCTTACTCATCATGCGGTGAATGTAGCGCGACCACTCGTCTGGCAGTACAAAATCAGAGTTAATCGGGCGGCTCAACTTATGACACTGTGAGCACTTCTCGGTAAACACCGTGTAGTCTTGTTGGATGGCACCCGGATATTTCGAGACATTGATCGTCGCCGGGCCTTTGTCGAACTGTGCGATCCGAGCGTCAACTGCCTGAGCGAGCGCGAAGCCTGCCCCGATCACGGTGACTGCAGACCCTAGCAGGAGGATGGTGGAGAGCTTGATTTTCATTGGCATAATATTGGTATTTGCGGTCGTCTAAAATCCGTACGAAAGCTGGAAGACATATTCGTTGGACGGAGCGACGATAGGGCCGCGGCTATGCACCCATTCGTAGTCGCCTTCCAATAGTAAGGTGTTAGTTAGATAGTAGACGTATCCAACCGTTTCACGTTGAGTTCTCGTCCCCAGACCGTCATCCACCCAATCAAAGCGGGCGACCAATTGAAGGTTGTTCAAGAACGGGAGATTCATGGTCTGATTTAAAGCTGCCAGCTTGAAAGCAGGCTGAATCCACCAACCTCGCGGAGCAAGCGTACCCATGTTGCTGGTCTGCCACCAGGTATTGATATACTCACCCTTAATTTCGAAGTAGGGACTGATGTGCACAGCGGCGTCGGCAACGATAGCTGACCAGTTTTTGTTCCCTTGGTTGTTCCAAGGACCCGTGTCACCCGAAATCCCGAGTTCCAAATCATAATTAGGTTTCAGCGGGAAGAACCACCCCAGCCGGCCACCGCCACCGACCGACGCGTGCTCATTCGCTGTCGTGCCATTGGATTGAATGCCGACATTACCAAAATCAAGATTCGGCAACACGTTGCCATTGCTGTCAATGGTTGTCGCTCTTCCGGTCCCGTCTACTGATCCCGGTCCGTTCGTTGCGTACACGGAATAGGTTACCATCTGTCCGTTTTGCCCGATCGGAACGGAGCCCCGCAACTGGACGCCAATCCCAGTTTCCGGCAGGACGGCGCGTGGCAATGGATCATCCGGTATCAAATTGAGCCAACCCGCATTTCGCTCAGTATAGGTACCCAAGGGCAGCAACATCTCGCCAGCGACAACCGTTACGTAATCATTAAGCAGATAGTCCAATTGGCCGAAACTGAGACTGATCGATGTCTGAGTGCCGATATTACCTGTTTGCCCGTTCGCCAGCGTTACCGCGCCGTTCTGCAACGTAACGTCGAACCCGGCTTCGAAGAGGACGTTGTCTCCAGCCCGATACAAGAAAATCGGCGCGAAATCGGCCAGCGTAAAGGCGCTATGCTGCCCGGTGGTCTTGCCGAATTGAACCTCTGCGTCTCCGGCTAGAGTGAAGTTATGCGTCGCGAGGGACTCGGGAGAAATCGGAGCAACGGGCTGAATTTGGGTCACAGATACGGCCTTCTGTTCCGCCGCAGTCGCAGTATTTTGGGCTTCGCCTACCTGTTGCTGGAGTTTCTTTTGCATCTGGGCCGCCGCTTGTGCTTTGCGCTGGGCATCGGTAGCAGCTTTTTGCGTGTCCCCGACCTGCTGCTGTAATTGCTGGATTTTCTGCTGGTCCTGCTCGTGGATCTTCTGGTCTTCCTCGTGCGTCTGCTCCAGTTTCTGCATTTTTTCGCTGAGTTGCCGGACTTGTTCCTTCAAGGCATTGAAGTCGTCATCGCTGATCTCTGCCATCACCCGCGGCGGCGAGGACATACCCATTACACAGCCAGCAACCAACAGTTCTAAGATTCTGGAACGAATTTTCATTAGCGTTGGTTGGTTACTCTTCTAGTTTCCGGCTTCATCCTGGAGATACTTCATGATCTCCCTGGCTTGCGCCGCGGGCAGGTTAGCCCGCACCCGCATGTGGATCATGATGGTTTTCCACTGGGCTGCCGTGAACTCCTTAGGGTACCGTTCTTGGTGGCACCGGCTGCAGTTGATGGCGTACAGCGTGGCGCCGGAGAGGCCATTGGTCACCGCCGGCTTCTCCGGTGTAGTTTGCTGCGGTCCTGCTGAAACGAGAGGGCTGTTGACCACCCAAGTTGCTCCAGCAAAAATCGCGAGGCCGATAGCCAACAGCCGAGGCTTGAATGAACCAACGTGCTTGACGGTTTTCATTGGGGCTAGAGTCGTTCTTCGCGTTCGGGGCAAAACGACTCCGCATCGGTGCCGGATGGTATCGCCCCTCGTGGGCTAACGGGGAAATTCCCTTTTATCCCTAAAGGAACCTACCCTGACAATTTTTCGGGTTTTGTACTCCACCCGAATTGCCTTTTTCTTGGCTTTTCTTGCTTAAACGAAACCCTCAAGGCGCGTGAGCCTGCGATGACCCGCATTCCCTGGACACTTTCCCACGTTTCGATAAAACTCGGCGCGGCAACAGATAGCCCTGGGCATGATCCGGAATGAAGAAACTCCGGCCCTCGAACGTTCACATCAGTTCGCTGGTCGCCGATTTAGCTGATCTCAGGCAATCTAGACCGGTATTCTGTCGGAGAGAACCCGACCAGCTTACGAAAGATCCGGTTAAAGTGGGTAATCGTTTGGAAACCTGCCTCGTAAGCTATCTCGCTAACTCGCAGCCTTTTCTCCGACAACAAGACTTTCGCCTTCTCAATTCGGATACGGCTCAAGTAGTCAATGAAGGTTAGACCAGTTCCCTGTTTAAATACCCTGCAAAAATGAAACTCACTGACATTGAGGGCATGAGCAATCTGTTCCAGCCTAATCGGTTCGGAGTGATGACTCGCCACATAATCTTTGGCGCGGGTAACCAGTGGCGAATCGACATTGGCGTGCTGGAGCGAAATCTGGTTGGCCACCAATGCCAGGTGTTCGGAGAAAATCTCCAAAAGTTGTACTGCTCCGTTATATAGACTGGATGAAACTACCCGTGAGCCCAGATACGCAGTTTTCAGGCGAGCCAAGTTCATGTTCGTACCTAGACTAGCTAAACGCGTAGCGATCTTCTTGAAGCGGCTTGGATTCGGAGCTCGCAGGAAGACTTGACCCGTCTGCAGAAACGCGATGACGTGGTCCATCAGCTTTACCGGCACGCTGGTAACCGTGAGTCCAGCGAAACATTTCGCCGCTCGTGTTTCCGTTGTCTTCGCGCCCAACGTCTGCTGTGTTTCTAAGCAGCTCGCGCAAGCCTGGTTACTCAGTGCAAGGATAGCGCAAAAAGGATTTTTATATTTGTTCCGAGGGAGGTGGATTTCCGACTCGTGTCCGACGGATGCGAGTCCCAAAGGTAACTTTGTTGTCTTTCCGAAGGCGACCTGATAATTTTGGTAAATTCGCGAACGGCTGAGCACGTCCACGACGTCAGCACCGTTATTCATGATATGATCTATACCTCGGGCCACAGCGAAAGACTCATCACGGATTGGTCTGTTCTTATCGCTGGTTGCCTATGCAGATTTTGGCCGGGCGACTTGGTTGGTCGTTGCCTCAATTCCCGCGATGGGTAGGTGGTTGAGTGAAGTCGTTGGTCGCGAAGTGCCAACCGCCATCTGCGAAACAGCGAGCGAGTCGCCGCTACCAAAGGTCCGATTATGCTTGCCGATTGGACGAACGCTCGCTTAATGCGGATCCATTGTCCGCCAAGACGTCGAAATTCCGCGGATACGATCACAATCGCCTTGCGCGATGTTCCAGGAAGATCGGAAGCCTCGCCCTGCCAGTCTTGGGCGACCGCATCGAATCACTGGTCACCAATCGCGAATCATTTTTTCTCTAAGGCAGCTTGGGCTGCGGCCAAACGTGCAACCGGTATTCTGAAGGGACTGCAACTCACATAGTTTAGGCCGATTCGATGACAGAATTTTACGCTTTCCGGGTCGCCACCATGCTCACCACAGATCCCAAGTTCGATATCCGGACGTGTCTTGTGCGCCTGATCCCTGGCGAATTCCATTAGTTTCCCGACTCCCTGCTGATCGATCGTGGCGAATGGGTTATTCGCCAAGATCTCCAGTTCTTGATACTGAGGAAGGAACCCCCCGGAATCATCCCGACTCATACCCAACGTGGTCTGCGTGAGGTCGTTTGTTCCAAAGCTAAAAAACTCCGCCTCTTTGGCCAGCTCATCTGCAACCATGGCCCCGCGAGGTATCTCCAGCATGATGCCAACCAGGTACTTGAATCTAACACTCTGTTCCTTGGCGACCTCTTTCGCTACGCGATGAACGATTTCGAATTGCAGACTCATCTCTCTGTAGAACCCAACTAACGGAATCATGATCTCGGGTTGCACTTTAATGCCGCTCTTGTGAACTTCGGCAACCGCTTCAAAAATTGCGCGAGCCTGCATCTCCGTGACTTCGGGGTAGGCGATGCCAAGCCGGCAACCACGCAACCCTAGCATCGGATTGAACTCACGTAATTCCTCGACTCGATGCGCGATCCGCTCGAAAGAAACGCTCAATTTCTTAGCCAGATCTCTCTGCTGAGGTTCCGTATTCGGCAAAAACTCGTGCAGCGGCGGATCCAGGAATCGGATGGTCGTTGGCAGACCTTTCATTTCACGGAAGATTCCGACAAAATCAGCTCTCTGCAGCGGTAGTAGCTTGGCCAGCGCTGCCTTGCGTTCTTCTAGGGTTTCCGCCAAAATCATCTCTCGCATTGAATCGATGCGATTGCCTTCGAAGAACATGTGTTCCGTGCGGCAAAGTCCAATGCCGGTGGCTCCGAAAGCGATCGCGACCGCGGCTTGGTTTGGCAAATCCGCATTGGCTCGCACTTCGAGTGTTCGCACTTGATCTGCCCAACGCATGAGCGAAGCGAATTCCTGGTAGACCTTGCTCTGTTTGGGATCGAGTTTCTTTTCCACCAGGACCTGTACGACCTCGGAAGCAGCGGTTTTCACTTCACCCGCGTAAACTTCGCCCGCCGTACCATCAATGGAAATATAGTCGCCTTGTTTGAGGGTTAGTTTTCCGGCGGTTAAGGTTTGAGCGGAATAATCGGTCTGCAGCGCTGACGCACCGCAAACACAGACCTTACCCATTTGCCGGGCCACGAGAGCCGCGTGCGAAGAGACCCCGCCTCGAGCCGTTAATATTCCCTGCGCGGCGATCATGCCCCGTAAGTCCTCCGGCGACGTTTCGATCCGGGCAAGAATCACTCTTTCGCCTTTTTGAGCCAATTCGACTGCTTCTTTGGCAGTGAACACCAGGCGGCCGGACGCAGCGCCTGGGCCGGCAGCTAGTCCGGTTGCGATCTTGGTTGTCTTACGAACGCTTTCCCGATCGAAGATAGGAGCCAAGAGATGACTCAATGAATCTGCCGGGATTCGCCGGATCGCTTCCTCTTTCGTAATTAGTTTCTCGGCCACCATATCCATGGCAATCCGGACCGCGGCAAAACCGGTTCTCTTTCCGTTTCTGGTCTGGAGGATGTAGAGCTTATTGTCTTCCACGGTGAATTCGAGATCCTGCATATCTCGGAAATGCTCTTCGAGTTTTGAGCGCACTTGCAATAGCTCTCGATGCGCCCTCGGCATCTCTTCAGCCAACTGAGCTACTGGGTGCGGTGTACGGACACCGGCCACCACATCTTCTCCCTGGGCGTTGATGAGATACTCACCGTAAAACACTTTTTCTCCCGTCGCCGGATCGCGGGTAAAAGCCACTCCGGTTGCGGAAGTGTCGCCACGGTTACCAAACACCATGGTCTGGACATTGACCGCCGTGCCCCATTCATGCGGGATGCCGTATTTGCGACGATAAACGATCGCTCGGTCATTGTTCCAAGAACCAAAGACGGCTCCAATGGCGCCCCATAACTGTTGGTCGGGATCTTGAGGGAAATTTTCCCCGGTCCGCTCCTTAATTAAGCGTTTGAACCGTTCTACCAGGATCTTCAAGTCGTCTGCGGACAGATCCGTGTCTTTCTCAGCGTTCGCGGATCGCTTGACCTCATCGATGATGGTTTCAAAGGGATCGTGATCTTCGCCGGCTCGTTTCTGGACACTCATCACGACATCGCCGTAGGTCTGCAAGAATCTGCGATACGAGTCCCAAGCAAACCGAGGATTATGGGTCTTTTCCGCCACGACTTCCACGACCTCGTCATTCATTCCGAGGTTCAAGATGGTGTCCATCATTCCGGGCATCGAGTCACGTGCTCCAGAACGGACGGAAACCAGCAGCGGATTGGCGCGATCTCCGAGCTTCTTACCTACGGATTTCTCGACTTTTGCCAACGCCTTTGCGACCTGAGCGGCAAGCTCAGGGGGATACTGTTTTTTGTTAGCGTAAAAGTAAGTGCATACTTCGGTGGTAATAGTGAATCCCGGAGGTACCGGCAATCCGATCCGCGTCATTTCGTGGAGGCCGGCGCCCTTGCCGCCTAACAGAGGTTTCATTGATCCTTTTCCATCGGCCTTACCATCGCCGAAAGAATAAACGTAGTGGCTTTCTTTTGGCGTGACGGGAGTGGTTCCCGCAGTCCGCGCGCGAGCGGGCGATTTCTTAGCGATCTTTTTTTTGAGTAGTTTGGACATAAGACGGGAGTTCTAAGGGAGATAAAGAAAAAGTTTCCAATCCAGGCTGTACTAACATGAACTAATTGCCTTGCGCCGACATTCCATCGATTGGCAATTGCTCGTCCTCCCTTGTCCCCCCCTGGGGCGAACTGCTAGCGTTGGTTAGTTTTCCTTGTCGTCAGATGTTTGCTGAGAGAGCATCTTCCAACAATGTGGGTGAGCAAAAGCATTCATCGATTGGTACGATTTCGGCGGCGGACGCTCCTATTCCTAGCCGCGATGGGGCCGGGGATTATTACGATGATCGCGGACAACGATGCCGGTGGCATTTCCACTTATGCTCAAACTGGCGTGAGGACTGGGTTCAACTTGCTGTGGGCGTTCATTATCCTGGTGCCGATGGCGTACTACGTGCAGGAGATGACGGTTCGTTTAGGTGCGGTCACTAAACGCGGTCACGCCGAGGCCATCTTTGACGGATTTGGAAAGTTCTGGGGCTGGTCTGCAGTGGGGAAAGGGTTTTACAGTCCGAATTTCCATTTTAGCCAGACTTTCACCCCCGATCGCGTTGCTGACTTTGATCATGGCGAACATCGGTACCACCATCACTCCTTGGCAGATCTTTTTTCATCAGTCAGCGGTAGTAGACAAAGGTATGGACGTCGCCGACATCACGGCGGGCAAGATCGATACTTTTGTCGGCTCGCTGATGACCTGTGTAGTAGCAGTGTTTATCATTATTGCTACGGCCGGGGTCTTTCATTTTAATCTCGATCAGGATCCGAAATGGCGGTTCGAGGAGTTCAAGGAGGGGAGTCAGGAGCTAGAATCCAGGAGCTAGGAGGTCTTGGGCGAGGGGGGCTCCTGGAGACGAAGAGCTAGGAGACGCTGGGTACATCCGTTCCAGGGGACGCCTGACCCCTGCAGTAATGGTCTATTTGGTAATCACTCTTCCTTGTTTCCGCTTTCTTACCTCGCGCCTTTGCGGCTTTGCGTGAGATGTTTCTCTGGTCCTAGCTCCTTCCTCCTTGCACTCCTCCTAGACCTGCCAGGACGTGGTGGCCCGCCAAGAGAAGAGATGAATTGATCAAGCCAGGTGGAGCGGTCGGTCGCTTGTTGGGACAGCGTTCCGTAACGGAAGGAAGAGCATGATCAGCACAAGCGAAAAAGAGCCCAGCAAAGTTAATAGTCGACCTGCACGTCTGGCCAGATCGCGAGTCCCGTTTGGAGTGAGACATATCCTCGTGGCGATGGAATCGGATGAAAAGGTTCCGAGAGCGGTCGAGTACGCGAAACGATTTGCACGGCTTTGCCATTGTCAGCTGACGCTGATGTCCGTCTACCGGGTCAAATACAGTTTCGCACCGTTGCACGGTTTGGAAGCAGTGAGGTCCATGGAGCAGGAGATGGACCAAGCATTTCAAGACCTTGAGAGTCTCACGACGCAAGTCCGGCAAGGCTTCCAAGAGTGCGACGCTTGCTTTCGAGCAGGTATCCCAGACGACGAGATTTCTTGGACGGTTAATGCCCTGGGCATCGACTTGATCGTGATCGGGAAACGCTGTGGGCAACCGACGCAGGATAAGTCTGACGGGATTAAGGCGGAGACGATAAGGCAGCGGACCGGCTGCCCGGTCATAGTGGTTCAGGAAGACAAACGGTCGTCAGGTCCCTCCGGGACGGGCTGCTTTTCCTAACAGATTCCAGCCCCGAAAGCTTTCGGGGCTGGCTGCGTTCATTCAGTCCCTACGGGACGTTAGTCGTAGATAGAACGGTTCAAAGAGCCTGAGAGTGGCGCCACGACGTTGCAATCCCGCGAACATATTGCGCTCTTTCGAACGCTTCCGGGTTCGGGGATTTCATTTGACTCAAACTGCCTTTCAACTGTTCGACGGAGTCGTATTCGTGTTTCTCTAACCATTCCGCCAGCTCTTGTTCAATCAAAGTAAGAGAAGGTATGCCTCTCCGTAAGAGGATGGAGCAAAGCATGGTAACGTCGGCCCCTGCCATCAACATCTTAACCACATCCTGGCCGTGATGGATGCCACTGGTGGCTGCGAGGTCCGCCTTTACTCTGCCGTACAGCAGCGCGATCCAGCGCAAAGGCAAACGCATTGCCATGGGAGTACTTAGAAGAATATTTGGGCTAATCTCGAGCGATTCTAAATCGATATCTGGTTGGTAAAACCGGTTGAATAGAACCAAGGCATCGGCTCCTCGACTAACCAACTGTTTTGCCATGTTAGCAAAACTGCTGAAGAAAGGGCTGACCTTTACGGCGATGGGGATCGCGACAGTCCTTTTGACGTGGGAAACGATGTCGAGATATCTTCTTTCGACATCGTCTCCGGTTAGATCGAGGTCGGTCGGAATCCAATAGATATTGAGTTCGAGCCCATCGGCGCCTGCCTCCTCGATTCGTTTTGCATAATCGATCCAGCCGCCGGCGGTGGAACCGTTCAAACTAGCAATGATAGGAATCGAAACGGCTGCCTTAGCCGCCACAATTTCGTCGAGATAGCTCTCGGGCCCGACCGCTAACTCGTGCATCTCGGGAGTGTAGGTTAAAGCTTCCGCATAGCTCTCTGTCCCGTGAGTGAGATAGTGTAGAAATTGATGGCGCTCGAACGAGATATGTTCTTCGAACAACGAATGCATAACCACCGCAGCCGCACCGGCGTCTTCCATACGTTTGATATTGTCCAGGCTTTCGCTCAAGGGCGAGGCAGACGGTACCAGTGGGGTTCTTAGAGTTATTCCCAAATATGTCGTCTTTAGGTTCATGACAGGTGAAAGTTAGGGGTTAGCAGTTAGCAATTGGCGGTTCTTGTCGGCAGTCAGCGGTTAGGAATAGCTGTTGGAGATAGGTCATTAGTTTCTTTCGATCCGTTATTGGCGAGTTGCTGAAAGTGTTGCCAACGCTTCTGGATATTCTCCTGGGCTTGTAGGAATAAACGCCCGGCTTCTTCTGGTTTGCTCTTACTGAGCATTCTGAACCTGTTTTCCAACTTGAGATACTCGGATACAGGCAATTTAGGAGCCGCCGAATCGATATGCAGCGGGTTTTCTCCTTTTGTGACCAGTGAGGGATTATAACGATAGAGCAACCACTGCCCTGTCTGGACCGCAGCTTTTTGATTCTGCATCGCCGTGGTCATATTGATCCCGTGGGCGATGCAATGGCTGTAAGCGATGATCAGAGCGGGACCGTCGTAGGCCTCGGCTTCTAGAAATGACTTTAAGGTGTGTTCGTCTTTCGCGCCCATGGCAACACAGGCGACATAAATATTGCCGTAAGTCATGGAGATCAGTCCAAGGTCCTTCTTAGCAATGCGTTTGCCGCCCGCAGCGTATTTTGCGACTGCTCCCAGCGGAGTCGACTTGGAACATTGGCCGCCGGTGTTTGAATAAACCTCGGTATCCAGCAGCAAGACTTTCACGTTGCAGCCACTGGCGAGAACGTGATCGAGACCTCCGTAGCCGATGTCGTATCCCCAGCCGTCCCCACCAATTACCCAAACACTCTTGCGTACCAGGGTGTCAACCACAGGCAACAATTGCCGGGCAACCTCTGAGTCAGCCTTCTCCAACTCCCGCTTGAGCTGGGTGACTCGCGCGCGTTGTGCATACACGCCGGCGGCGTCCTTTTGATCTGCTGTGAGAATTTCCTCGACCAATTCAGCCCTGACCAGACCATCGAGTTGCCGCAGCAACTCGGCTGCGAATTGAGATTGTTTGTCCAGAGACACTCGAAATCCCATGCCGAACTCGGCAGCGTCTTCGAATAGCGAGTTGGACCAGGCTGGTCCTAACCCATCGGCACCTGCTGCATAGGGAGTCGTTGGTAAGTTCCCGCCATAGATGGATGAACAACCGGTCGCATTCGCGATCAGCAACCGATCTCCGAACAGCTGGGTCAATAATTTAATATAGGGCGTCTCGCCACATCCGGCGCAAGCCCCGGAAAACTCGAAAAGCGGCTCGGCGACCTGCATGCCCCGGACATTCTCGAAGGAAAGCTGGGGGCGCTCCTGGTTAGGCAGAGCAGAGAAGAATTCCCAATTTTGACGTTCGGCGTCACGCAACTCGGAATGAGAGCGCATATTGATTGCCTTCAGCCGTGCTTCGCTCTTGTTGCGCGCCGGACAAACATCGACGCAAATGCCGCAACCAGTGCAATCCTCAGTGGAGACTTGCAACGTGTAGTTGAGCCCCTTCCATTCAGGAAGTCTGGCCTGGTTGGATTTGAACGAATCCGGCGCCGAAGTCAGAAATGACGGCTCGTAAACCTTACTTCTAATCACCGCGTGCGGACAAACTAAGACGCACTTTCCGCACTGGATGCAGATGTCCGGATCCCAAACCGGCACTTCGAGGGCCAGATTCCGTTTCTCCCAGCGGGCAGTTCCCGTAGGATAGGTTCCATCTACAGGCAATGCGCTGACGGGGACTTCGTCTCCGTGCCCGGCGATCAGTTTGCCGAGCACATCTCGAATGAATGGTGGCGCTTTGGTTACTGCGGCTGGTTCGAGCTCGGGTCGGGGAGTGACTTCTTCAGGAATATGAACTTCGAACAAGTACGTGAGAGTGTGGTCGACCGCGTTCAGGTTCGTCTGTACGATGTCGGCGCCTTTTTTTCCGTAAGTCTTACGAATCGAGTCTTTGATTGCGGACATCGCTTCTTGGCTGGGAAGCACGCCGGAGATGGCGAAGAAACAGGTCTGCATGATCGTGTTGATCCTGCCGCCCATCCCGGTCTCATGAGCCACCTTATGTGCGTCGATCACAAAGAAGTGCGGCCGTTTTTCGATGAGTTGTTTCTGCACCGATTCCGGCAGACGGCTCCAGACCTCGTCGGGGCCGAATGGCGTATTCAAAAGGAACGTCCCGTGTGGCGCGACCTTGTCTACGACATCGTAGCGTTCAAGAAAACCAGGCTGGTGACAGCCGACGAAATTTGCTTCGCTGACTAAATAAGTTGAACGAATTGGGCGGGGGCCAAACCGCAGATGCGAGATCGTCATCGCTCCGGATTTCTTGGAGTCGTAGACGAAATAACCTTGAGCGTAGTTGGGGGTATTTTCTCCGATGATCTTGATGGACTCCTTATTCGCGCCGACGGTGCCGTCAGATCCGAGCCCGTAAAAGACCGCTCGCACGACATCACTGGATTCTACCGAAAAGGAAGCATCATAGACCAGACTCGTTCCGGTAACGTCGTCATTGATCCCAATGGTAAAATGATTTTTCGGGATCGGTTCCTTCAAATTGTCCAACGCCGCCTTGACCATGGCCGGCGTGAATTCTTTCGAAGATAAACCGTACCTTCCGCCAACGATCCGCAACTCGGTTCTGTTAGCTTCTTGCAGAGCATTAACGCAATCCAAGTAAAGCGGTTCACCAGCGCTACCCGGTTCCTTAGTTCGATCCAAAACTGCAATCGCTTTGACGGTGGATGGCAGGGCTCGAACGAAGCCGGGAGAGTCGAAAGGCCGGTATAGGCGAACTTTCAAAACCCCGACCTTCTCCCCCTGAGAATTCAAGAAATCCGCAGTCTCTTCTGCTGCTTCTCCGCCGGAGCCCATTATAACGATCACTCGCTCGGCATCGGCTGCCCCCTGATAGTCGAAGAGATGGTACTGGCGTCCGGTAAGAGCGGCGAAACGATCCATCGCGTCCTGTACGATATGCGGACACGCCTGATAAAATTGGTTAGCAGCTTCTCTCGCCTGGAAATAAACGTCCGGGTTCTGAGCAGTACCGCGGATAACTGGATGATCGGGAGACAAGGCGCGAGCTCGATGCGCGCGAACCCATTCTTCCTTGATCATGGTCCGCATAGTCTCGGGGGAAAGGATTTCGATCTTGGCGATTTCGTGCGAGGTACGGAATCCGTCGAAAAAGAAAAGGAATGGTACGCGCGATTCAAGGGTTGCGGCGTGAGCAATCAAGGAAAAATCCTGTGCTTCCTGAACTGAAGCCGCAGAAAGCATGGCAAAGCCGGTTGCCCGCGCGGCCATAACATCGCTATGATCGCCAAAGATGGAGAGGGCTTGGCCGGCTAATGACCTGGCGGCTACATGCAAAACGAACGGTGTTAGCTCACCCGCGATTTTGTAGAGGTTCGGGATCATGAGTAACAATCCCTGCGAAGCCGTAAACGTTGTGCTGAGAGAGCCGGTTTGAAGCGCGCCATGGATTGCACCGGCGGCTCCGCCTTCGCTTTGCATTTCAATGACGGCAGGAACGGTACCCCACAGATTCTTTTTACCGGCAGCAGCCCAAGCGTCCGCTGACTCGCCCATGGGGGAGGCTGGGGTAATGGGAAAAAGGGCGATCACTTCATTGAGTTGATAGGCGACCCGTGCCGCCGCTTCATTTCCGTCGATTGTGGCAAAAGATTTCGGGTTCATGGCTTCTCGTAGAAGTTATCCCGGTGGTTGCGATTGGCTTACCGCGGATTGGCCAAACCTGATTCTCTTTTGTGGGGGGCCGTGTGCGGCCAGGTAATTCATTGCCGGGTCTGCGTGCAAAAAAGGGACCCGTCCCGTAGGGACTGAATGATGGTAGCCAGGCAGTTCACTGCCTGGAACCTCCCGCCCAAGACGATACCGTCTCGTAGAGACGGTATGATTTAATGGCCCTCCTAATCGTGTTCAGGTCGATTTTTAGCGCTAACGCATGGAGACTGGTATCGGGTTTGGAGGAAATCGAAACGCGAGGCAACTCACAAACGCTCGGCAGAACGCGCTTTCGAGCCCGCGTGCCAGCACGATTACGTGACCGTTAACTAATCATACCGTCTCTACGAGACGGTATCGACTTGGGTGCGGGTTCCAGGCAGTGAACTGCCAGGCTACGATCACTTAGTCCCTACGGGACGGATGCCTCGTTTGGGCAAATCGAGGTCGATCAACTGTGCAGCCACGGGTCATTCATGTCCTCGGGCGCAATCCGACACTCTTGGCACAGCCATGTCTCGGACCTGAATACTACTATGTCTTCAACGCCCCCTACCGATCACCAATCACTGGTCACTGATCACTAATCACCTGCACTACCCCCTGGCCTTTCCCCGTCGAGATACATCTCCGCCAGCATTACCTCGGTCATACGATCATAATTGACCTCGAAGCCAACTTTCCGGGAGACGTCTCGCATGCCATAATTATCGGGTAATATATGCCCGATAATGCGGTTAACACCTTCCTGCCGGCCGATATCTACCAGCAGCGTCAGGAGGCGGGTCCCTAATCCTTTTCCCTGGAACTGATCGCTAACCAAGAGGGCAAACTGAGCTTCATCCCCGCTATGCGCTTTGATCAATCTGCCGGTCGCAATGATCTCATCCTCTTTCGTTTCCGGATTTTGACGAATCGCAACTAGTGCAATCTCCCGGTCGTAGTCGTTGAAACAAATTCGAGTTAATCGTTCATGCGCTACTCGTTTTTCGAGCTTGGATACGCCGAAGTAGCGAAAATGCACGGTTTCTTCGGACAAAGTGCCATGAAATCGTACCATCAAAGGTTCGTCCTCCGGCCGGATCGGCCTGAGTGTCACTGGGGTTCCATCTTTCAATGTCCAGGTGCTGGCATACTGTTGCGGGTAAGGCCGAATCGCGAGCGGCGGTAAGTCTTTCTTCGCCATACCTGACTCGTGCAAAACGATCCTGGCATCGAGAGCTAGCAGCTGGTCGGACGAGACCACCAGTGGATTCACATCGATTTCTTTGATCCAACGTTGTTCGGCTACTAATAAGCTGAACTGCACCAGCACACGTTCCAATTCTGCCAAATCGACAGCGGCTCTGCCGCGTACGCCTTGCAGGGCAGTGTAGATATGGGTTCGCTCTATCAGCCTCCGAGCTAACGTCGCATTCAGGGGCGGCAATCCTAACGCATAGTCCTTCATGACCTCAACTAGTTGCCCTCCTGATCCGAACAAAAGTACCGGACCAAATTGTGCATCGATACTGCTGCCAAGGATCAATTCATAACCCTCTGCTTTGACCATAGGTTCGACCGTAACTCCGAGAAATGCTCCCGGTTTGTCCCTGACCGCGTCCTCGATTTGCCGGTAAGCACGCCGAATTTCGTCTTCGCTTTGCAGGTTCAATTTGACGCCGCCAACATCAGTCTTGTGGGTAATAACCTCGGAACACAATTTCAGAACTACCGTTTTACCTAGCTTCTTCGCTCCCTGTACGGCTTCTTCCTCGTTACGGGCAATGAGAGTTTTGACCGTCGGTATGTCATAAGCTTCCAGTACCTCTTTTGATTCTACCTCGGTCAGAAGCGTGCGATTGCTCTTTCGCACTTCCTTGAGGATCTTTTCCGCTCGCAAACGGTTTGATGAATCATCGGACCATTTGCTGGAAAGGGCCGGCGTTTCGTAAAGCAGGCGCAGGTTGTCGCTGTAGCGCCACATGTAACAAAAAGTTCGAGCGGCGGCATCCGGGAACTGGAAAGTTGGTATACCACCTGCATTGAGGATGGCTTCACCTTCGGCAACCTTAGCGGCCCCCATCCAGCTAGCCAAAATCGGTTTCCCGGAGAGATTCTTAAAGCCGGCCAGTCCTTTAGCGATCGCGGTAGAATCGGTCATTGCTTGAGGCGTCACAATGGCCAAGACACCATCGATGTTGGGATCGGCACTAACAATTTCAATGGCTTTGATGTATCGTTCCGCATCGGCATCGCCGAGCACATCCACGGGATTGTTGCGGCTCCAATGGCTGGGGAGCAGCGCATTGAGCTGCTGAAAGCTTTCAGCGGATAGCTGGGCAATTTCTCCGCCTTCTTCCGCCAACATATCCGTGGCCAGCACAGCGGGTCCGCCGGCATTGGTTACCAATGCCAAGCGGGGGCCTTCAGGTCGCGGTTGCTTGCTCAGTACTTCTGCCATCGAAAACAGATCCTCGATGGTCTTTACTCGCAGCACGCCGACTCGCCGAAAGGCCGCTTCCAACACGGCGTCGTTACCGGTAAGCGTGCCCGTATGGGAAGCGACTGCTTTGGCGGCGGCCTCCGTACAGCCGGCCTTTATTACGATAATTGGTTTGCGCAGGGCCGTCTCGCGAGCGGCGGAAAGGAACGATCGAGCGTCGCCCACTGATTCCATGTAAATGAGGATACTTCTGGTATGGGGATCCTGTGCCAGGTAATCGATTAAATCTCCCCAGGTTACGTCCAACATCGACCCGGTGGAAATAAATGCGCTAAATCCAACCTGCTCGCGAATGCTCCAATCCAGTACGGATGTGCACAGGGCCCCGCTTTGGCTGATGAAGGCGACATTTCCCTTTAGAGCCATGCTATCGGCGAAGGTGGCGTTCAAACCCAGATTCGGCATCATGACCCCGAGGCAATTCGGCCCAATGATCCGCATATCGCCTTGGCGTGCTACTATCTCTTGCTCCAATTTTATCCCGTCAGCGCCGATTTCTTTGAATCCGGCGGTAATGATGACTGCACCATTCACTCCGGCGGCGGCACATTCGCTGATCAGGTTCGGGACAGTTGGAGCAGGCGTAGCGATGATGGCCAGGTCGACGGGCTGAGGTGTGTCGCTAATCTTGGCGAAGGTGTTCACTCCTAACACCGTGGCTCGCTTGGGGTTGATAGGATAAACGTCTCCGCTGAACGGACGGAGATTCTCCATCAAGGTACGCCCAACGCTGTTCTCTGTTTCAGTCGCGCCGATCACTGCAACGGCTCGAGGATTCAACATGGCATCCAGCCTGGACCGACGGTGGTCAATGCGGCGACGGAATGGCTTGGTAACAGGCGAAGCTGATGTCGTGCTCATAGTGACTAATATCAGTTGTTTACTTCAAGCGGCTTATCCGAGATTGCTTAAATGTCTGCCGATTTTGGCGACCAAAATCCGGTTATGATGATGGCAAAAACTCGACGAATCGAGAATAAAAGCGAGCATTACCCGCTTTCTCTTTTGTGGAAGTAAATAGCAGCCCACATATGGCCAATCTATGGCCAGACAGGCATAGGCTAGACAACCTATTTTCAAAGTAAGGGGCTTTTGCTCGAAACTAACAATGTAGATGAAATCAATGAATACACCTGTTTGCGAAACACCGACAGGCGTTGCGCCGGCGGCAATCCCGAATTGCTGGACCAGGGCAGAGCCGCGGTGGAAAGATATCGTTCGCCCATATAGCAAAAAGGAAGTTGAACGGCTCCAAGGAACGGTAAAGATCGAACATACCTTGGCGCGATTGGGCGCCGAGCGGCTCTGGAAGCTGCTCCAGGAGGAGGATTACGTGGCGGCACTAGGAGCGCTGACGGGAAATCAAGCGGTCCAGCAGGTTCAGGCTGGCCTAAAGGCTGTCTACCTCAGTGGGTGGCAAGTCGCGGCAGATGCCAATCTCGCAGGCCAAATGTATCCCGACCAGAGTTTGTATCCAGCCAACAGCGTGCCGGCCGTCGTTAAGCGAATCAACAATGCGTTGCTCCGGGCGGACCAGATTTGTCATCTGGAGGGAAAACATCAGACCCATTGGCTAGCGCCGATCGTCGCTGATGCCGAAGCCGGATTCGGTGGACCGCTGAATGTCTTTGAATTGGTTAAATCGATGATCGAGGCGGGTGCTGCCGGAGTTCATCTGGAGGATCAACTCGCCGCCGAAAAGAAGTGTGGCCACATGGGCGGAAAGGTCCTAATTCCAACTCAGCACGCGATTAAACATCTGATTGCGGCCAGGTTGGCAGCGGACGTCTGCCAAGTTCCAACTGTGCTCCTGGCCAGAACTGATGCGAACGCGGCTAATCTTCTGACAAGTGATGTGGACGAGCGAGATAAGCATTTCATCACCGGTGAACGAACCGCGGAGGGATTCTATCGAGTTCGTGCCGGAATCGATCAAGCCATTGATCGCGGACTTTCTTACGCTCCTTATGCGGATCTGCTCTGGTGTGAAACCGGCGAGCCGAATCTGGCTGATGCCAAGCGATTTGCCGAAGCAGTGCATCAGCAGTATCCGGGCAAAGTACTGGCTTATAACTGCTCGCCGTCATTTAACTGGAAAAAGAAACTTGATGATGCGGCGATCGCGCGGTTCCAGCGCGAGCTTGGGGCGATGGGATACAAGTTCCAGTTCATCACCCTGGCCGGTTTTCACGCGTTGAACTACAGCATGTTTACCCTGGCCCGAGGTTACCGAGAGCGCGGTATGGCCGCCTACGCCGAGTTGCAGGAGGCCGAGTTTGCCGCCGAGGCGGATGGATATACCGCCACGCGGCACCAACGGGAGGTCGGTACCGCGTATTTCGACGAGGTAAGCCAGGTCATCTCCGAAGGCGAATCTTCGACAACGGCGTTACATGGGTCTACCGAATTAGAACAATTCCATTAGTTGAACTGCGAACTGCAATCCGGGAAACTGACTGATAGCCGGTTGGCGGCTCTCTGCGCGACCGCTGCCTACCGGGCATTTCTAAGGTATCGCGCTGAGTTTCACACGATTACCCGGCGAGCTGCAGACCGGTTTTTGCGTCGTGACTGGCCGGGGGCCTACTCAGATGCGGCAGAGCGCCTCGGTCTATATAGCCAGGTACTGGACGAGCTAGTCGCTGCTATTCACGGGTTGATGGGCAATCGTCTCGAAGAAAAAACTGTCTGGGTTGCAATCAAAGCGGTTTACTCATCCTTGATCACCTTTTGCGACGATTGGGAAATTGCTGAGAGTTTTTTCAACTCTTTGACCCGGCGTGTTTTCACCACCGTCGGCGTCAATCAGCAGATCGAGTTTGTTGACAGCGACTTTGATGCTCCACCTACCGGGTCTTCCGGCACAGGGCAACGAGTTTATCAGGGAGGCGCACCTCCAGTGTTACTGGGAGCGATCTTAACTGATTTGGGTTTTCCCGCGGAATATTATGCCGACTTGACCGCGGCGGTCACGGCTGCTGCTGCTCGTTTAGAGATTGAATTGGGGGGTACCGTCACTCGGATTGAGATGGTGGAAAATGTCTTCTTTCGCGGAAAGAGCGCTTATTTGGTGGGCGCCGCGTTTCGGGGCGACGATCAACGCGGCTTTCCTATCGGACTCGCATTGCTGCACCGCCAGACTGGAATAACCCTCGACGCTTTGCTCGTGGGCGAAGATGACATCGCCATCCTTTTCAGCTTCACTCGTTCATACTTCCGGGTGGATGCGACACAGCCCTACGAGCTGGTGCGTTTTTTAAAATCGCTGATGCCCCGCAAGCCTTTGGCAGAACTCTATACTGCAATCGGTTACAATAAACACGGCAAAACCGAATTTTACCGTGACTTCCTGCACCACCTTGACGTCTCCGAAGACCAACTCGAGAAAGCTGAAGGAGAGCGGGGAATGGTAATGGCCGTTTTCACTCTTCCCTCCTATGATGTCGTCTTTAAGCTGATCAAGGATCGATTCGACTACCCAAAGGACTCTTCTAGATCAGAGGTGATGCGCAAGTACCGCTTGGTCTTTGAGCATGACCGCGCCGGACGGTTAGTTGAGGCATATGAATTTGAGCATCTACGAATTCCAAGCGACCGCTTCCGGCCGGAGTTACTCGAAGAGCTGCAGCGCGGTGCGGCGAGTACGGTTACTATCGAGGACAGTGATGTCGTGATTAAGCATGTTTATGTCGAGCGCCGGGTGCGACCACTGAACCTCTATCTTGCGGAAACGAACGAACTCGCTGCTCGCGCTGCGGTGCTTGATTATGGCCAGGCGGTTAAAGACCTTGCCGCGACGAACATTTTTCCAGGAGACCTCCTTCTGAAGAACTTTGGCGTCACGCGACACGGACGTGTGGTTTTCTACGATTATGACGAGCTCTGCTGGCTGACCGATTGCAATTTTCGTGAGCTACCGGCAGCCACTAGCTATGAAGAAGAGATCGCAAGCGAGCCGTGGTTCTTCGTACATGAAAACGACATTTTCCCGGAAGAATTTCTGCGCTTCCTAGGCTTCCGCCCGGATCTAGTTAAAATCTTGGTTGCCTACCATGGCGACTTGTTCGAAGCCGCGGCCTGGCGACGCGTGCAGAGCGCTCTTCTGGCTGGAAATATCCTGGACATCTTCCCGTACAGTGCGGACAAACGGCTGTAACGAGCGTGTGGGCGTTGGGCGCGTATGGACGAACGGGCAGCGCGGCGGGACGCATCGGTAGGGCGAGGCTCCCGAAAGACCTGGACGCGTTGCCAGGGTGTAGAGTGATCCATACGGCGTTCGTAATATTAGGCCGACAGGCGCGCCGAGCCGTTCACCCCAGACGTGCCACCGTCCAACGCGAAGCCACATCGGTCACCGCGGCTCGGCCGGTTTTCGGCGTAGCGGGCGAATCGGCCAATCAACCGCATCATCTCCGCACAAGCTGCCAGTGTATTCGGGAGCCTCGCCCTACCAGCGTTTCGTGCCGCGCCGCCCAACATGCCCACCTGCCGATCCGCCGACACGCCCGGCATGTTCCCCAACGCGCTACAATATGACTTCCGGCGGCACACCCAGCTGATTGCGGGCCGCGAACCAATCGGACTCTGCATCCCCAGGGTAACTCCCGCCCCCTTGGACCCGTCGCGCCCAAATCGAGAATGCAAGGTTCTGCACCTTAGCGCGCAATTCCTCCATTTTTGATTGAGCCACCTCCGATTTCAGTTCTTCGAGAGCGGTGTAATCCTCAAGTGTGCTCAGGTCGCCCAACGGCTTCTCTTCCACGACGGCCTGAATCGCGCGTCGCACAATCTTGCCAGACCGGGTTCGCGGCAGCTGTTTAACAATGTGGATTGCAACCGGACGCGCAATCGCCCCGAGACGCCCGAGAATAATTTGAATGATCTCATTCTTCAGTTCCGGTTCCTCTTTTAGCGAGCCTTGACGAACAACAGCGAAGCAATGAATTACTTGCCCTTTTATCTCGTCGTCGAGGAAAGGAGTTTTCCAATGGATTGCTTCCGCCTGGCCTTGCCAAAAGGAAGTCGGATCGGTTACTGACCAGTTATACAATTCACTATAAGAGCTCGAGTCGTTCATGGGAAAGCGCACCCTTCACGTTTCGTTTATTTGCTTCCGCCTTTGGCAGTGGTAGGAACTGCGATTCCCTCACCGTGAGGCGGATGCTTTTCGGACTTGGCGCAGTACTCCAACACTCCCACACTCCATCGCTCCGCGTGGCCGCATTCGAGGACAGCCTGTCCGACGAAGCCTATGCCCTATGTTGCCGACCGCTCGAAGTCGGCCTCGCAAGCGAGGCGCGCTCCACAACCAGGCGTTGGCGAAGTCGGAAGAACGACGACGAGGACGAGAACGAAGCGCCTTGTGATGCGTTGGGCATGCGATGCTGCTCTGTTCATTAGGCGAACGAAGCGCCTAAAAAGGCGAAACTAGACGTCTAAACTGGACAACGAACCAAACCTTCGATTCAATGAATAACCACGATTCCGGCTTGGTTTGACTGGAAGCCTGGCCCCCCGGCAGATCTGGAAAGAGCGACCTCAGATGAGCAAAGGACGTAAGATTCGCTGCTACGACTATGTCAACCATCCCTATGAAGAGGTCCGCAGCGCGTTGAGCGAAGACGCTCCAGCGGTATTTCAGGCGGCCACCAAAGCCGCAGCCTCCCGCGCTCAATCGATCGCCTCCGAACTACGGATCGATATCCGAGGGATCGGCATCGAGGCCGATATTCGGGTTTCGGTCAAGAACATTGAGGTGAAGGAGCGCCAAGGCATGTCGGGACCGAAGACCCGGTTGCAGCTTGAATGGGAGGCCGCGAGGATGGCCCACCTTTTTCCACTGATGAAAGCGGACCTGTTCATCTATCCAATAACCGCGACTGAAACCCAGTTGGATTTCAATGGTTTCTATGAGGCACCTCTCGGTCCTCTGGGAAAGGCCATGAACGCAATGGTCGGGCACCGCATTGCGGAGTTGTGCGTTCACCGCTTCGTTAGCGACGTCGCGGAGTATCTTCGGAAAACGCTTAGCTAGGCGCGCGGCGCAAGAACTCTGCGACAATCGCAATCTGAGTCGAGTCCATGAGCGCCGGCGCGTGGCCGATCCTCGGAAACTCGACCAGTTCTGCACGCGGCCCGCGTTGGGTCATTTCCTGCGCGATTGGCGCAGGTAGAACGTCGGAATTGACCCCATGGAGCAACAGGACGGGGCAGCGAACGCGGTCGTATACCGACCATAAATCCACGTCCTGGTTAATCGCGAGGAAAGGCTGGGCGATGGCAGGATCAAAGGCGAGACTGAATTTGTTGTTGCCTATGGGTCGCGCGCTGTAACGCGCGAGATGGCGCCAATTCTTGTCGGTCAGATCACCGAACGGGCTGTAGATCTCGCGCAGGTGTTTTTCGACGCCTTCGAGATCATCGAAAACCGGATTGTGTCCGAGATATGCGCCGATGCGCCGGAGCGCGGCGAGTGGAATGAACGGCCCGGCGTCATTGATGACCAGCCGTCCAATCGGCGTGTTCGTTTCCGCTGCCAGCAGCATGCCGATGAGGCCACCCATCGAGGTGCCAATCCAATCGACCGATTCGGCGCCGGTGCGCGCAATGAGGGCGGTCATGTCCATAAGATATTGCGAGTAAATATAATCCCCGGGATTGGTGAGCCAGTTGCTCTTGCCGCGGCCGACAACGTCGGGGCAGAACACGTGTCTCCCATCAGCCTCGAGCGCCCGGGCGAGATAATCGAAATCGCGCCCGTTGCGAACAAGGCCATGCACACAGATCACCGGGGGCTGCGATGATGCCTCGCCCCATTCGGTATAGGCAATGCGATGAAAACCGCGGGGCCCATATCCGTAGAAGTATTTTTCGCGCATGCTGAGTATCCGTTTGGCGTTTGGCGTTTGGCGTTCGGCGTTTCGCGAGATTGGGATGGCGCTTGGGGCTAAGGATTGCACCTAAAAACCAACCCAGCACGTACCCTAGCCAATAATGATGAGCCCAGGATAGTGATGCTCGCTAGCAAGCGCCGAACGCCAAGCGCCGAACGCCAAACGCTATCAACCCTTCGAACCCTTGATCTCTTGCAAAGTCCGTTCCGCTTCGGTTGCGCTCTCGTAGATATGCGGAGCAACGCCGCGTTTCTCCAGTGCGTCGCCTAGCTTCATGCGGAGGAACCCGCTGTGGCGTGTAGCGCGTCACTCTCGCGCAATATTTATCCACCAGGCCACGCACCATGGCGGAGTAGCTGTCGAGCAATTCAGATTCTATCGTGAAATTGTCATAGTTCACAATCGCGTAGACACGCTTGCCAAGCGGCGCGAGACGATCGACAGCGATCTGCCAGACGCGCTCGATATCGTCCTGATTGCGGATGGCAAAACGCTCAAAATTGATAAAGAAATGATTAGTCCCTTCGTCGTAGCTGAACCGCTGTTCGAGCGGGATCGATAGCCGGTGCTTTTTCCCAGCTCAGCTCAGGTGATTACGCCCGGGATTTTCCAAAGGACTAACCCCGGTGATCACACCAAGGATTTCCCAAAGCACGCGTGCAGGCGTTTGGGTGGCGTCTATCTGGTGAATCAACGCCGGATCGTAATAGTCCAGGATGGGCTTGGTTTCGATGTCGTAAGTCTCTAGCCGTTTGTGGATGACGGCCTCGTTGGCATCATCCAGGCGATTGTCTTTAAGCGCGCGCTTCTTAAGCCGCTTGACCAGTTCTGAGCGATCGGGACAGGCCAAGTGGAAGATTTTTAGCACGTCAATCCGCGATGTCATAAGCTTCGCCTGCTTCAGATTCCTGGGAATGCCGTCTAGCACTAAAGTATCCAGTTCGGGTTTGAACCGGTGAGTTTCCACTGCGCCTACAATCGACTCTCGCCACAATTCGAGGGAAAGCTCGTCCGGCACGAGTTCGCCCCGTCCGGAGTAATAGATGAATGCCTGACCAAGTTGAGTGCGCGTATCGATGGAGCGGAATACTTCGCCGCATGCGCAGTGGAAAAAGCGTGGAACCGAGCCAAGCGCCTTACCCTGCGTGCCTTTGCCGCTCCCGGGCGGGCCGAAGAGAAGATAAGTGCGGTAGAGGCCGGAACAACCGTTCTGTAAGGTCTGGGGTGCAGAGTTAGCGCCTCCCAGCGGAGGCGCGAGGACCGTATAATTCATGTAGTTTGCATTGGCTGCGTTTTGGAATTTCAAGACATAATGATCAAACGACCACGGCATGGCGCACAAAGGGTTTACCGCTGCTCGATCGGAATGACGGGACGGGCGTCCGGTCCAATGTAGTCAGCACTTGGACGGATCAATTTATTATTGGCGCGCTGTTCCTTGACGTGGGCGGACCAGCCGGTTACCCGCGATAACACGAAGATCGGAGTAAACAACGGCGTTGGAATACCCATGAAGTGGTAGGCAGAAGCCGAATAGAAGTCTGCGTTTGCAAAGAGCCCTTTTTTCTCTTTCATGATTCGTTCGATCTCCTCGGAAACCGCGAACAGATAGCCGTCAGCTTCCTTTGCCGAAGGCGCGAGTTTGCGGGCGCATTCCTTGATGATGGCATTGCGCGGGTCAGAATAGCGGTAGACGGCGTGCCCAAACCCCATGATCTTTTCTTTCCGCTCCAAGGTGTCAAAGATGGCGTCGCGTGCTTCTCGCGAAGTCTTGAATTTTGAGATCATCGCCATCGCGGCTTCATTCGCCCCTCCGTGTAGCGGTCCGCGTAAAGTACCGATCGCCCCGGTGATGCAGGAGTAGAAATCCGAAAGCGTCGCGGCGCAGACTCGCGCCGTAAATGTGGAAGCGTTGAACTCGTGCTCGGCATAGAGAATCAGCGAGGTGTCCATGCAACGCTGATGATCAGCGGGAGGCTTCACCTCGTTGAGTAAGGTCAGCAAGTCGCCCGCCAATGTATCCTCATCGGTCTCGGTCTCGATTCGTTTGCCGCCATGGTGAGCAAAGTGATACCAGTAGCAAAGCATGGAGGGCAGACTGGCCAGTAACCGCTCAGCGATGGCATCTTGCTGCATGAAAGCGAACTCCGGTTCCAGTACGCCTAGCATCGATGTGCCGGTCCGGAGCACGTCCATCGGCTGGGTTTCCCTGGGAATGCGCTCCAGCACTTCTTTGAGCGCCGGCGGCAGAAGTCGCAACCTTTTCAGCCGTTGCTTGAAATCGTGCAGCTCTTGCCGGTCTGGCAGGTTACCATTCAACAGGAGGTGCGCGACCTCTTCGAAAGTGGTGTTTTCCGCGAGGTCCTCAATATTATAACCGCGGTAAGTCAGGCCCACACCTTCCTTACCGACGGTGCAAATAGCGGTCGAACCTGCGGATTGTCCGCGCAGCCCGCCCGGGGAACTGATTGGCTTAGCGTCGCTCATTTAATTACAACTGTTTTGTTTTAAGTATAAAATAACCGTACCTATTCAATTCGCGTGAGGATCTCTGCTCACCGCCTCTCGCGCATTCAATCCTGCAGACTCAGATCAACCTCCGTCGTGGAGGTCGCAGTAGGGCTCGAATTATTCACCGGGGGATTGGGCCGTTGCCGTAAATAAGATCAATGAAGCTTCGGCAGGCGGACATCGGAATTACTTTGTTTAAGTCGGAGCGATAGGTTATAGCTATTGCCGTTCTCCCCCTATGGAACTTCGCCACGCGCGGTATTTCGTCGCAGTTGCCGAAGAACTCAATTTCCGGCGTGCCGCCGCGCGTCTTCGTCTGGCCCAGCCATCGCTCAGCACGCAGATTCGCTTGTTAGAAGAAGACGTCGGAGTTCAACTGCTTGAGCGAGACAGTCATAAAGTCGAATTGACTCCTGCGGGCCAGAGCTTTCTCGAAGGGTGCCGAAGGCTGCTTCAGGATGCCGACAGCTACGCGGTCACGGCGCGCCAGATTGCTCGCGGGGAGAGCATACCTCTGTCAATCGGCTTTGTTCCTTCGCTCGCTCACGGGCTGCTGCCGAGCGTTCTGCGGCGTTTTCGGCAACGATTTCCAGACGTAAAACTTCTTCTGAATGAAATGGATTCAACGGCTCAAATCGAGCAGATCGCCGGGAATCGCATTGACCTGGGCTTAATCGGGCTTGGGTTACCGAAAGCGATGCCGGAACTGGAAATTGTCGTGGTAGCCGAAGAGCGCTTGGTGGCGGCCATCCCCCAGGATCATCCCCTGGCGCGGAGACCGCGGAAGGTAATCCCATTAAAGACCTTGGCGGCTGAACATTTTCTGCTCGGTTCGAGATTGAACGCACCGGTATTCAATCCCTGGATTATCGTCTTATGCCAGCAGGCTGGATTTCAGCCCCACGTACTTCAAGAGTCGGGCCAACCAATGACGGTGCTGAACTACGTCGCGGCGGGTCTAGGGATAACTATTTTGCCGGAACAATTCAGTCGTTTAGTGACGGCCGGCATCCGTTTTATACCATTAGCTCGGCCGACACCCGGGTATCGCTATTGCGCGGCTCGTATGCGGCACAATCGCAATCCAGTTGTGGCAAATTTTATCCGGATCGCCGGCGAGGTTGGTAAGGGCGTTCGAGGCAGCGGCGAAGCCGTTTGTCCCGTAGGGACTAAATGAGGATAGCCAGGCAATTTATTGCCGGGATGCGTGTAAAAAGTCGTCCCGTCCCAGCGGGACGGTATGATTCAGTCGGTTAACGGCGTCCTGAGATCCAAGGCATAGTCAGGGTAAAGACCACACCGTCCCTCCGGGACGGGACGTTTTTTTCTAACCTATTCCAGGCAATGAATTGCCAGGCTAGTGCGCCGTGGAACGCGCATCACAGCAGGTGAGAGTCCTGCATTGTTAAACCGTGAAAGAACAAGAAGTACAAACTAAGGGCGTCGTCGAGAGGCGGGGTCTGAAGCAACCGAGTACGAGACACCTAGTCCGCAACGCAAGTGAACACGATTCGGCAAGGCAAGCTGGTGAGCCTGCTAGCCAAGAGCGAAACCAAGTCCGCCAAGAGCGGAACCAGTGGCATTCACAGAGCACGGGAAAGGATGGCCATTGGAGCTTGTCGGGTGGTTGGTGGTGGAATGGGAGTCGAAGTGATGAGCGGTTAACACGGGAGAACCACGTAGAGAACGAGACTGGCGTTCATTCCGCTGAGAGGGCAAAGAGGGCGGACAAAGAACCAGGCTACGTGGAAGTCAGAGCGTCCATAGTAGCGAAGAAGCGGGGTAACGCCCGTGGAGCCAAGGGACGTAGGAAGATAGAACGAATCAGGTCAGCCGGAAGGAAGAAACCCCCGTTAGTGATCAACCTCTTGAGAGCTCGATCTATACAAGGGTGGAGAACTCTGTCCCGCGAAGGGAGCACAGAGGAATACCTTCCAGCCAACACTGATCCATTGCTGGCAGGCTGCCGCAAACGGCAGTCAGACACCAGGGAAAAGCAAGCCCGATGTCGCCGAACCTCGAACTTTCTCGTTGAGGTTCCCAGGTTCAATTCGGCATGTCAGTCTCACTGTAGACCCTATCGACTGGAGAGCCGGATGCGGGAAAACCGCCTGTCCGGTTCGGAGGGAGGGGCGGCTCCAATACAGTCGTCCCTACCCCTATCCTTCATTCAGTCCCTTCGGGACGGATCCTGCGGTTCAAGGGACACCACCGTTTTTTCAACAGCCCGCTTATGCGGCTGGACGCCAGCCAGCATCAGCCCAAAGTTCGCCGCTGACGGCGGCGTTGGTTAACATAAAACAGATGGCATCGGCAATTTCCTCCGGCTTGATCAACCGTTTCAGTTGCGTTTGCGGAATCACTTTGGTGCGAATGTAATCTTCGCCAAGGGCCCGCACCATGGGGGTGTCGGTAAACCCGGGATGGATCACGCTGCAGCGGACCCCGTAATACATGGCCTCCGCCATGAGTGTAGAAGCAGCGCCTTCCAAACCTGCTTTAGTTGAGGAGTAAGAGATCTGCCCCGCATTGCCAACTGAGGCAATCGAACCAAGGAAAACGACGGCTCCTTGCAATCCTTCCTCAGGCTGCCAGCGTTTGAGCCCGCGAGACACCCGATCCTTTGCCACTGCGGCTACAAGCTCGATCGCCCAATAAATCGGAGCGATCATATTGATTTCCACCACCTTGCGAAAATCATCCATCGGGTACATCACCACTTGGCCGCTCTGTTTATCGACTCTTACTGCCAGGGCGTCTTTGGTGATAGCCGCCGCCGGCACACAGATGCGCGGCAGGCCTGCCTTCGCCATGATATCGGCGTAAACTTCCTGCCGGAAAGCCGTATCGGTCGTGTCCCCACGATAGGCGATGGCGACCGCACGGCCAAACTCCGTATTGAGGTCGCGGGCCACTTGCGCAACCCGGTCACTGAAATCCACCATGGCGATACCAGCTGCCCCGCGCCTTGCCATGTCGAGAGCCAAAGCTTGACCAATGCCGCCGGCGGCTCCCGTGATAACGGCAACTTGTCCTTTGATCGTTTGCATATGTAGAACGCTATCTGACGTCTCCAGGGTGCCAGCTTTCTGGCTAGCGAGGCCCGGCTCCTCGATAGTTCCAGGAATAATCGAGTTCATAACTTTAAATTACAATCCTCTGATTGGTTGTCTCGATTTTTTTGCATTAGCGTCAGTCTTTTTTTGCGATTGCAGTATGATTTTGACAAAGGAGGGCGACCGGCCGAAGCTTGGTGGTCCCTGACATCGACGGGGAGCCGTTCTTTGGAAAGCGACAACATGGCGAATAGCACGGACAACGACGAACCTCGAACCCTGGAAATCCGGAAATACCAAAACCGGCGCTACTACGATAGCACTCGCAGTCAACACCTCAGCCTGCAGCAAATTCACAAGTTAATCATCGAGGGATACAATATCCGGGTGTTGGACGCCAAGACCAACGAGGATATCACAGCAAAGGTTCTCACACAGATTCTCCTCGAATACGAGCCGGTTAAATTGACGATGTTCTCTAACGAATTGCTGACTCGAGCGATTCGTGTAAACGACCGATTGCTTAAAGATTTCGTTGACGTTTACTTTCGCCAGGCGTTCGAGGCATTCTGTGGATCACAACGGCATGTCGATCAGATGCTGCGACAGGCTCATCATTTAACCTCCTTCCTGCCCGCAGCGGCATCAGCAGCCAATCTCTTCCGGCCATGGGTGCCCCTGACCACGCCGTTCTCGCCGCAGCCGGCGCCGGGCAGCGAATCAGGCGCGGATACCGGCGCCGCCGCGGTGCAAAACGAGATTGCTGCGCTGCGCGAAGAGGTTTCGAAATTAAAGGCCCAATTAAAGCCGGCTGGACGGCCGCGGGGCAAAAAAAAGAACAGAGACAATCGAGGGATAGCAAATAGCAAATAGCGGGTAGCAAATACTAGTGTCCCTCTCGAAGGTGTTTCCGAAGGACCTGCTATTTGCTATTTATGGTCAAACCGGAGCAAACTCATCCCAGTAACCTTAGTACCGCCGCGGATCTGGTAGAATTTCTGACGCTGGAGGCTTGGATTCCCTCGGCGCACGCTCGCTGGCTCCCGGTTATTAAGGCACTACTGGAAGCCTTTCTGCAGCGGTTTGACTCGGCGTTGCTGGCCCAGCTACTCGACCATCAGCACACCCTTCCGCCGACCGCGCCGGCCGCTGTGCGCGCCGCCCGAATGGCACGGGAACTAACCGCGTTGCACAAGATCTGTCAGATGCTGGCTCGGAACCCGCGGCTTCCAGCAGAGGCTCGGGCAGCGCTCGCGCCCTTGGAAAGCTTGCCACCCGAAGCAATTCCGGATAGCTCCGTTCAGGAAGCCATTGCTCTAGTTAGAGAGATGCGCCCCGATTTGGAGCTGGACCCGCAGAATCCGAGAGTGGCTCGGGGAAGCGTGGCCGACGTGTTCCGGCTCCGGCATCGAACTTCTGAAGGCACCGTCATGGCGTTCAAGACCGTGCGGGCCGACGCAATGCTTCGGATTCAAAACGAAGCCGCTGTGTTGATGGAAATGGTTCATGATGCTCCGGCCGTAGGCGCCCTGGCGGGACCCAATTTCGCAGCTGCACTAGGAGAAGCGCTTCGAGATGCGGCAACTGCGCTTCTCCGCGAAATCGACTTCGCCGGGGAGGCAGCGAATCTGCAGGAGGCGCGCGCCTTTTATAAATCAAATCGGCGCATCCGCGTTCCTGCACCCGTCGGGGTTCCACTCGATCGCGGAATCTATATGGAGTTTGTCGAGGCCGCACCGCTTTTCGAGGCTCCGCTCGACGCCGAATCTCGGCGCGATGCTGCCCGGTTGGTCTTTCGACGCCTGCTTCTCGATCCGCTGTTTTCGGGACTTTCCGAGTCCATTTTTCACGCCGATCCACATGCTGGGAACCTGATGGTGCAAACGCAGAAGCATCGGCCGCTTACGCTGGTGCTCCTGGATTGGAGCCAAGCCGGCCGGCTTTCCGCGTCGTTACGCCATGCGCTCATTGAACTTTGCCTTTACTGCTTTACCGGCGAAGAGCCGTCGCCCGACCTCCTGATGCGCCTACTGGAGAGCAATCAGACAGAAATTCGGATCTCGCTGCCTGCGGGAGACGATCCACTGGAGGTTGCGTTTGAAATCGTACAACAACTTGCGCTGCAGGGCCATCCGGTGCCGCTCGATCTTCTCCTCATGCGCAAATCGTTTATGACGCTGGACGGAATCACGCGCCAGCTCGACCCTGATTTCAATCCTTGGCAGGAAACGCTTGCCTATGGGTCTGAAATGTTTGCCAGTGAAGCGGTCTTCCGGGGCTGGAGCCTGCCATTCCCATGGCTCGACCGGACCGACTTCTATCGTTCCGGGCTCTCCAACCGAGCGCTAGCGGTTCATTTGACCCGTACGATCCCTAAATTTTGTGCAACTGCACAAAATTTGCTGGCCCATTTCCGAAATCCATGGGATGTTCATTTAGAGGCCTAGGGATTACCGAAAGCCTCACACCGAAAACCAAAAAACTAACTTAAAGAGATACATATGAGTGCAACCCATAGCAAAAAGGCAACTGGGACAACGCCCGAGACGTTTAATGACGTCTTTCGTGAGGCGATGCTTTGTTACGAAAAAGCCCTGAAGTCGGGCATTCAATTGCAAGAGGAATCAGTGAACATGTGGAAAGACCTGCTCACTAAACTTGGCTCCCCTGAGGAGTTCCGAGGCAAACTGGAAGCGATGACCGCAGAGATATTCCCAACGACCCGCAAGCGGATGGAGGAATTTGTCGAGACGTTCAACCAGGCGAGCAATCAGACCATTGATCTGTTCGAGAAAACGATGGGCGTTTATCAGGCGTCCTCGGTAACCGATGCGCAGCACCGTGTGCAAGATCTGATCGAAAGCTCGCTGAGCACCCTGCGGGTTAACGTGCACAGCGCTCTCAACACAAACGCGAAAATCATCAGTTCGTGGAAGGAACTTGTTGATCGTTTCGGTCCGGCCGTGAAGTAACCAACGAGCAGCTGAAACGGAGCTGGTGATAGAACAAATCCTATGAGCGGTGATATAAACAAGGGCTTCGAGCAGGTAACCGCGTTCCAGAAGCTCTGGCTGGATTCCTTCGGGAAGATGGCGGACGTCTGGTCTCAATATTCACCAGGTTCTCCGCCTATCGACGAAATGCGGAAGATGCGGGGCGGGATGCTGCAGGTGCTGGCCGAAATCTGGGATGAATACATGCGCACGCCTCAATTCATGGAAATGATGAAGGCGTCGCTGAACGGCGCCCTCGACCTCAAACGCATGGCTCGGGAAGGCATGAACCGGGTGCATGAACAATTCGAAAACCCCAGCAAAGAGGATATCGATGGCGTGTTGCTGGCGATCCGGCATGTGGAACGACGGCTCTTAGAGCGACTCGAAGGGCTCGATGACCGGGTAGCAAACCTGGACGAAAAAATCGATCGAGTCGATCAGCGGATCGCTAAACAGGAGCATGCTGTCACCAGCCGGAGAGCGACTCCGGAGACGAGGGAACAGAAAACAAACGCTAAGGCGCCAAAGAGAAGGCGCGGTAAAGCTTCCTCCGGATAGGCGAACCGGGTTCCCGCTGAAATGGACCAGAAAACTAGCGATGGGGCAGATTGGGAGGCTTGGCAGGCTTCCTTTGTGGACGAGGCATTCACGAATTTAAGGCGAATCACCAGCATTCCGTTCCTGCCGGAGAAAATGGACCGAGTCCGCAAAGGCGTGACTCCGCGCGAAGTGGTTTACGAGGAAGACCGGCTGAGAGTTTACCATTACCTCGGAGAGAGTGAACCCAGATTCAAGACGCCGCTCTGTTTCGTGTTTGCCCTGGTGAACCGGCCATACATCATGGATCTGAAGGAAGGCCGGAGCATCATCGCGCATTACGTTAAAGCCGGCTTCGATACCTATCTGATCGACTGGGGTACGCCGACGCGAGCCGAACGTTTCCTGACAACAGATGACTATGTCAACGGCTACATGCTGAACGTCGTCAACTATCTGCGGGAAAGGACCGGCTCAAGTAAGATCAACCTCTTAGGTTACTGCATGGGTGGCACCTTGAGCACGATGTTTACCGCCATCCACCAGAAGCTGATTAAGAATTTGGTGCTGCTGACCACCGGGATTGATTACTCAACGCGCGACGGCCTGCTTAATCTGTGGACCGATCCACGTTACTTCGATGTCGATAAATTCGTCGATACCATGGGCAATATCCCAGCGGAGTTTCTTCAGGTCGCGTTTCTCATGTTGAAGCCCATCGCCAACCTGGTGGAAAAGCCCATTAACCTGATGGAAAACATTCACCGAGACGAATTTGTCGATGATTACCTCTACATGGAAACGTGGCTGAACGACAACATTCCTGTGCCGGGCGAGGTCTATCGCGAGTTTGCGAAATATCTCTTTCAACAAAACTTGCTGGTGAAGAATCGAATGCCCTTGGGCCGGCACCTGGTTGATTTGCGCAAGATCACCTGTCCACTGTTGAACCTGATGGCCCGTAACGACCACCTGGTGCCATGTTCCCAGACCGAGCCGCTAAACGATTTGGTCAGTTCCAAGGACAAAGAAAAGATCATCTGGCCAGCCGGGCACATCGGATTGGCTGTCAGTTCAAAGGCTCAAAAGGAGCTATGGCCGCGGGCGGTAGAATGGCTCAGCCGGCGTACCGACTGACTGATCGATCCTAGCCAGGCAATTTATTGTCTGGTGTGCATGCGCAAGAAGGGACCTCGTCCCGTAGGAACTGAATGATCGTAGCCAGGCAGTTCACTGCCTGGAACCTCGCACCTAAGTCGGACCCGTCTCCTAGAGACGGTATGATTGGTGGCTCGTCCTCGTGCTCGTTGAGCGCTAACGCACAGGGACTGGTGTCGTGATTGGAGAAAATCGAATCGCTGGGCAACTCTCGAACGCTCGGCAGAACACGCTTTCGAACACGAGCAGGAACACGCGATCCATTAACTAATCATACCGTCTCTACGAGACGGGATCGATCTAGGCGGGAAGTTCCAGGCAGTGAACTGCCTGGCTATCGATCACTTAGTCCCTACGGGACGGACACCGCCCTTTGCAGCATCCCAGGCAGTTGAAACTGCCTGGCCACCATCATTAGTCCCTACGGGACGAAATCCGTGACCCGGAGCTCTTGCTATTACATATAAGCGCCGCCATTGACGTTGATCTGTTGGCCGGTGATGTAGTCGCCGTCTGCTACCAGGAACAGGACCGCTTTGGCCACTTCTTCAGGATGCGCGAAACGGCCCATTGGGATCCTACCCTTGATGATCGTCTGCAGTACCGGCGATACGGCGTCAAACATGTCGGTTTCAGTATAGCCGGGACAAACAGCATTCACCGTAATCCCGGAATTCACCAACTCAGCCGCGGCCGTCCGGGTAAAAGCGATGATTCCGCCTTTGCTAGCGCTGTAGTTAGCCTGGCCCAGCGCCGGGATCTGGCCGTTCAATGAGCTGATGTTGACAATCCGGCCGTAACTTTGGGCGGTCATGATCGGGATAACCGCCGAGGTGCAGTAAAAGCACCCGTTAAGATTCGTCTGGATCACCTGGATCCACTGATCGTCGGTCATTCGAGGCAGCAAAGAGTCGCGGGTGATGCCGGCATTGTTCACCAGGATGTCCAGATGAGTGAACTCCTTGGCAACATCCTCCACCATCGTCCGGACTTCCTTCGAATTGCTGATGTCTGCTTTGTAGATGATAGCAATACCACCTAATTCGTGGATCTCTTCCGCCACTTGCTTCGCCTTGCTATCGCTGCTGGAATAATTAATCGCCACTTTGGCGCCCTCGCGGGCAAGTTCGATAGCGATTGCCCGCCCGATTCCGCGTGAAGCGCCGGTAACCAGCGCTGTTTTTCCTTCAACTCTTCTCATGAGACTCTCTTTCTTATCTTAGTGTTCTTTCGGTTGTGTTTCTGTTGCTTGACGGGTGGCCCCTTACGGGCGCTCAAAAATCGCCGCGATCCCTTGACCACCGCCGATGCACATCGTGACCAGCGCCCGCTTGCCGCCGGTCCGAGCGAGCTCGTACAGCGCTTTGATCGTCAGGATAGCTCCGGTAGCTCCGAGAGGGTGACCCAGCGATATGCCGCTGCCGTTGGGATTGGTGCGGTCCGCCGGAAAATTGAGTTCGCGGCAGACAGCCAGTGCCTGGGCGGCAAACGCTTCGTTAACCTCGAACACATCGATATCGTCAAGACCGAAACCGGTCTTTTTGAGCAGCTTTTGGACGGCCGGCACTGGTCCGATGCCCATATGCTTGGGATCGACGCCGGCATAGGCATAGTCAACAAAGCGGCCGATCGGCTTCAGACCCCGCCTCTTGGCGTACTCGCCATCCGCCAGCACAAGCGCGGCCGCCGCATCATTGATGCTGGATGCGTTCCCCGCTGTCACGGTGCCTTCGGGATCAAATATAGTGGGCAGCTTGGCGAGCTTCTCGACGGTACTGCCCCGCCGCACGGTCTCGTCGGTCACGAAGGGCACTCTCTCCCGCTTGGCCCGGATCTCGATCGGAACGATCTGCGCCTTGAAGAATCCTTGATCGATGGCGCAACCGGCTCGCCGATGGCTTTCCACCGCCAGCGCGTCCTGATCCTGCCGGGAAACTTTGTACGTTTTAGCGACGTTTTCCGCGGTCACGCCCATGTGATAGTCGTCAAAAGGGTCGGTCAGGGCTCCAACCATCATATCGACCATCTTCGTGTCATTCATCCGGGCGCCGAAACGCATCGCTGCCGAGCTGTAAGGAGCACGACTCATATTCTCGGCTCCTCCGGCAACGGTCACGACGGCGTCGTCCAGCATGATCGTCTGGGCGCACGTAATGATCGCTTGCAGGCCGCTGCCGCAGAGCCGATTCAAAGTCAGGGCGGGGGTCTCGTCAGGCAGACCGCCCTTGATCCCGGCAACCCGCGCTATGTAAGCATCATGCGCATCAGTGTGAATGATGTTTCCGAAGACGACATGACCGACGTCCTTGACGTCGACTCCCGAGCGGGCGACGGCTTCCCGTACGCAGGTTGCCGCCATCTCGCTGGGTGGGGTATCTTTTAAGCTGCCGCCGTAACCGCCGATTGCCGTCCGAACTCCGCTAAGGACAAAAATTTCTCGTTTCATAATAATCTAGGTAAGAACGTTGTTTACTTCTTAAATTTGGTTTTAGAACGCTTCGCGGCCCTGTGCCTAGTCCCCATCGCTGCGAGCCGCTGATGCGCGCGATCATGTTCAAGTGATTAAACCAGTTAACTGAAGATCAGCTGCACCGGGCTTGTTGGATGCAGACCATCTTTTGCTCTCTGAGCATTGTGCGATAACCCGAGCCAGGAGACTAGATCCGGCCAAGCGTAGTTGAACGACGCGAGGTAGCCGCTGGCTGATCGACGCTCATCACCTCACCATCTTTTTCCTTTGGATAACCTTATTTTGCCAACGCACAACGATCCAAAAAGTAAGAGGAAAATCGCTTCGTCTGTTTGTCCAGGGGGAGATCGGCATCTAACCGCTATATAAAGGTATTCTTGCGGCCGAATGAGCGTCTATACCGGCATTAATCGGATCAACGGCCAGTTCATTTAGAAATGTTGTGCAAATGCAAAAACTTATTGTGTATTTAGCGTAGGCGTGACATGTTCATTCAGAAGCCCAGGAATCAACCGAAGGCTTGAGAACTAAAATTAACCAGAAAGAAAAGAACATGAGTGCGACCGAGACAAAAAAGGCAACCGGTGGTGCGACTCCGGAGCCCGTCAATGACCTCTTTCGCGAAGCGCTACGCAGCTACGAGAAGGCCCTCAAGTCGGGTATTCAACTGCAAGAAGAATCAGTGAACCTGTGGAAAGACCTGTTAACTAAGCTGGGCTCCCCCGAGGAGTTCCGGGCGAAGTTAGAGTCGATGAACGCGGACATATTTCCATTGGCACGCAAACGCATGGAGGAGTTTGTCGGGATATTCAACCGCACGAGCAATCAGACGGTTGATCTGTTCGAGAAGACGATGGGCGTTTATCAGGCTGCCTCGGTGACCGATGCGCAGCGACGTGTCCAGGATCTGATCGAAAGTTCGTTGAACACCGTACGAGTGAACGTGCACAGTGCTTTGAACACGAACGCCAAGATCATCACTTCGTGGAAGGAACTCGTAGATCGTTTCGTTCCCGTGGCAAAGTGAAGGCTAAGCCGACAAGAGCTCTTGGCAAAGCAATGCTCAATAAAATCTGGCTCTGTGGGTCCCTTCGGGTAGCAGAAATCCGGCTGCCCGAAGCCCCGGGGCTAGCAACTTAGAACAGATCCCTATGAGCGATAAAATGAACAACGGCTTCGAGCAGGTCGCCGTTTTCCAAAAACTGTGGACCGACTCCTTGGCGAAGATGTCCGAAGTCTGGACTCAATATTCGCCGGGTTCGCCACCTATCGATGAGATGCGCAGGATGCGCGGCGGAATGTTGCAAGTATTCGCGGAAACCTGGGATGAATACATGCGCACGCCTCAATTCATGGAAATGATGAAGGCATCGCTGAACGGCGCCCTCGACTTCAAACGCATGGCTCGCGAAGGCATGAACCGGGTGCATGAGCAATTCGAAAATCCCAGCAAAGAGGATATCGATGGCGTGTTGCTGGCGATCCGACATGTAGAACGACGGCTCTTAGAGCGACTGGAAGGGCTCGATGACCGGGTAGCAAACCTGGACGAAAAAATCGATCGGGTCGATCGACGGATCGTTAAACAGGAGCACGCGACCGAACAGCAGGCGCAGACTTTAGAGACTAAGACACAGAAACCGGCGGCTGCACCCGTTAAGGGAACAGACGCCAAACCCTCACCCAACAAATGAGCACAACTGTTTCTCCTGAAATGGATAAGAATACTAGCGATGGCGCTGACTGGGGGGCCTGGCAGGCTTCCTTTCTGAACGAGACGTTCACGAACCTAAGGCGAATTACCAGCATCCCTTTTCTGGCAGAAAAAATCGAGCGAGTCCGCAAAGGTGTGACTCCGCGCGAAATTGTTTACGAGGAAGACCGGCTAAAGGTTTACCGCTACCTCGGTGAGAGTGAACCCAAGTTCAAAACCTCACTCTGTTTCGTGTTTGCTCTGGTAAACCGGCCATACATCATGGATCTGAAGGAAGGCCGGAGTATCATCGCGCAGTACGTTAAAGCCGGCTTCGATACTTACCTGATCGACTGGGGTACGCCGACGCGAGCGGAACGTTTTCTGACAACGGATGACTATGTCAACGGCTACATGCTGAACGTCGTCAACTATCTGCGGGAAAGGACCGGCTCAGCTAAGGTTAACCTATTGGGTTACTGCATGGGAGGAACATTAAGCACCATGTTTACTGCCATTCACCAGGATCTGGTGAAGAACTTGGTGTTGCTGACGACCGGCATTGACTACGCGGCCCGCGATAGTCTGATCAGTCTGTGGACCGATCCACGCTACTTTGACGTCGATAAGTTCGTCGATGTCATGGGCAACATCCCCGCTGAATTCCTGCAACCGGGATTTCAAATGTTGAAGCCCATCGCCAACCTGGTGGAGAAGCCCATCAGCCTGATGGAAAACATTCACCGCGAGGAATTCGTCGACGACTATCTCCATATGGAAACGTGGTTGAACGACAACATTCCTGTGCCGGGCGAGGTGTATCGCGAATTTGCGAAATATCTCTTTCAACAAAACCTGCTGGTGAAGAACCGCCTGCCGTTGGGCCGACACATTGTCGATTTGCGAAAGATCACCTGTCCACTGCTGAACCTGATGGCCCGCAATGACCACTTGGTTCCATGTTCGCAGACTGAGGTGTTAAACGACCTGGTCAGCTCTAAGGATAAAGAAAAGATCATCTGGCCAGCCGGGCACATCGGGTTAGCTGTTAGTTCCAAGGCTCAAAAGGAGCTCTGGCCGCGGGCCGTCGATTGGCTTGCTCAGCGGACTGATTGATTGTGAATATAGAAGGTCAAGTCGCGGTAATTACCGGTGCCGGCAGCGGCATCGGTCAAGCGGTTGCCGTCAGTCTGGCTAAGCGGGGCGTCAAAGCGCTGGGACTGGTGGACCGGAGTGAGTCCGTCCGGACAGTCGCCGAGATTATCAATGAGGAGAACGGCGGTGGGAAAAAGATCGCCGAAGCTTTCCTCGGCGACACCACCGACGAAGTATTTCAGAAGCAGACCTTTGACCGGATCGTTGGCGAGTATGGTACCCCCACCATCTGCGTTCCCGCTGCAGGGATCACGCGCGACCAAATTGCGACCAAGATCGATAAGGCAACCGGGCAGGCTCTTGTTTACCCACGCGAAACCTTTCGTCTTGTGGTTGAGGTTAACCTGATCGCGCCCATCTATTGGGCGTTGGAGATGGTGGGGCGGATCGCAGAGGCGCGTCACCGCAGTGGCCTTGGCCGATGGAAACCGGAGGAAGGAATACAGGGATCGGTGGTTTTCATCGGCTCAATCTCGTCGCAAGGTATACCCGGCCAGATCGCTTATGCTTCTACCAAGGCGGGACTCGAAGGGGCCGAGGCGACACTGACCAAAGAGGCGATCTTCTATGGCGTCCATGCCGCGATCGTTCACCCGGGGTTTACCAACACGCCGATGGTCCGGGTACTGGGCGAAGAATACATCAAAAAGAACATCTTACCTTACACCCGGTTGGGCCGGCTGATCGAACCTTTTGAAATCGCCGATGCGATCTGCTTCCTGATCAGCAATTCCGAGGTCAGCGGGCGCCTTTGGGCAGACGCCGGTTGGCATCCACCTTTCTGAATTCAGCGCTGCATTAGTCAGGTCTGCAACCCGTAGGTGTTGCGGAGGTACCGCGCATATTCCGGCGATACCAGATCGTTGGCTAACAATACCTCAGCAACTTTGACGCCTACGCTCTTTTCATCCGGGGACACAAACTGTTGCTCCCTCAACAGCGTCTCGATTGCTTCGACCACAGCGAGCAATTCGTTCCGCGTGAGCTCAGGCAACGAGTAGGTCTTATCTGCCGGAGCCACGTCAGCAGCCACAGAATGGCTAACCGCGTCATTCGTTTTCATATGCTTGCAAATACAATTCTACATACGGGCTGAGTGAGGTTTGGCTCGACGGCTTTTGGTGAAGATGCACTCTGTTTTGCTGCGAGTGACTATAGCGGGTCGTTCCGTCGGCTGCCTGGCGGCTGTCGGACCCAGCGCTGGGAGCGATCGCGCCCTCGCGATCCGTCGTTCCCGAAGCCCAGCGCTTTTGTGCTTCGAGGGTTCTCACGCGCCTAGCGACCTGGAACGTCTTCGCGGCGCGCGAGGATCCGACGTCGCCGGTTCGTCGAAGAAAATGACCCTAGACCGATGGCTATGTCGGACAGGCAGCGCGCCCTCCCGGGTCTGGGTCGATGGTACAATGCCTTAGGCTGACGCGCATGGGCGGCTTGCCAAGCCGCTGCCGGATCGCGCCGTTCTCTTTGTCCGCCATAGCCTTAGCGACGGAGGACGGCCCTGCGCAGGCGGGAGTGAGGCACGCTCCACGGTTAGCGGTCTTACTGATGCGTGTGCAAATAAATGGACAGAGGACAAAAGAGGGAAGGTAACCGCCAAACCGCGCTAAGACCGGGGCGTCAAGGCAATGGTACTGCCTCTCAAGAGTTGTATGAGCCATTTAGCAAGAAACCTGCACGTCTCGGAAGATTTTCCTCCTGTCTCAACCGCAGCCTGGGACGCCGCCATCCAAGTCGATCTGAAGGGGGCTGATTACGACAAGAAGCTGCTTTGGAAGTCGGATGAAGGAATCTCAGTTCGTCCGTACTTCCGGCGAGAGGACATCAAGGATCTAGAATCACAGATCGAGTCGATACCGGGAACCTTTCCGTTCGTTCGCGGACGCGGCTCGCAAAGCTGGAAGCAGGTGGAATCTCCAGGAGAGATTCCGGTCGATGCGATCCGGATTGACGCTATTCATGACCGGGGCGGAACCATCGTTCAGGAGCTTGGTTACGGAATCGCGTTAGGCGTGGAAAAACTCATGGAACGGCTACAGGCAGGCAACAGCGTCGATGAGGCGCCCAAGAGTATCCGTTTTGTGTTTGCAATTGGTTCGAATTATTTTTTTGAGATCGCTAAATTGCGCGCGGCGCGGTCGCTTTGGGCGCGCGCTGTCTGGGCCTTCGGACCGCAGGATGAGTTGTCCTGTTTGATGAAGATCCATGCCTGCACCGCTTTGTCGGACAAAAGTATCTATGATCCATTCGCGAACGTTCTACGCGCCACTACTGAGGCGATGGCGGCGGTGGTTGGCGGCTGCGATTTCTTGGAGATCAGGCCGTTCTGCTTCGCCGACCGGCTGGCGGTGAATATACAGAGATTGCTGAGAGAGGAGTCGCACCTGGATAGCGTAGCGGATCCAGCGGGTGGATCCTACTATGTAGAATGGCTCACTGATGCGCTTGCCCACAAAGGCTGGGAACTCTTCCAGCAGGTAGAGGCGGAAGGCGGGTATACAAAGGCCGGTGCCTCCATTGAGAGTGCTCTAGCGCAATCGCGAGCCGCCAAAGAAAAAGCATTTTCATCCCGGCGGAGCACGCTGGTGGGCGTGAACAATTACCCTGACCTCAAGGAAACCAGCGCAAAGCCTATCGAAACGGCAACAGGCATCTGGCGCGCGGCGAGCGCCTTCGAGCGGATTCGCCTTCGAACGGAAGCTTATACTCGCGAACGAGGGAAACGACCTAAAGTGCTGTTACTTGAACGAGGTGACCTGACGATGAGGCAGGCCCGTTCGCAGTTCAGCCAAAACTTCTTCGGATGCGCCGGATTCGAGATCGAGATCTCGCACGAACACCAACATTCCGATGCAGACCTGATCGTACTCTGCAGCTCAGATCCCGAGTACCTGGCCCTAGCTGAAGAAGTTTGTCCGAACGTAAGGCAGCCGGTTGTAGTTGCCGGTGATCCTAAAGCTCAGCTTGATCAATTGAAAGCGGCAGGCGTTCAGGGGTTCATCCACATCCGCACGGACGCAACAACCGCCCTAACCGAGTGGCAGCAGCGACTCGGCATTGGGGAACAAACCGCAAGCCATGGCAACCATAACCAGACCGAATTTCACTAGGATCCCCTTGGATAACAGCGCCCATCCCCGGCGACCACAGAAGGCCGTTTGCGGATGGATGAGCCAAGAACCAATCCCTATCAAAGCTTACTACACGGCCGATGATCTTGCCGGATTAGAGCATCTTGATTACGCCGCCGGCATTCCGCCGTTTCTCCGGGGGCCTTATTCGACAATGTACGCGCTCCGGCCTTGGACGGTTCGGCAGTATGCGGGGTTTTCAACGGCCGAAGAGTCAAACGCGTTCTATCACCGCAACCTGGCAGCCGGGCAGAAAGGTCTCTCGGTGGCGTTCGACTTGCCGACCCACCGGGGATACGACTCGGATCATGAGCGGGTGGTAAGCGACGTCGGCAAAGCCGGGGTAGCGATCGACACGGTCGAGGATATGAAGATTCTCTTCAACGAGATTCCTCTCGATCAGATGTCGGTTTCAATGACCATGAGCGGCGCGGTTCTGCCGGTAATGGCTTTCTATATCATTGCGGCCGAGGAGCAGGGCGTCCGGCCACAGCAGCTGAGCGGAACGATCCAGAATGACATTCTAAAGGAATTCATGGTCCGCAATACCTATATCTATCCGCCAGCACCGTCGATGAGGATTGTCGGGGATGTCTTCCGTTACACCTCGGCGAACATGCCGAAATTCAACTCTATTTCGATCAGCGGGTATCACATGCACGAAGCAGGCGCAACCACCGACCTCGAATTAGCTTATACGTTGGCCGACGGTCTGGAGTACTTGCGGACCGGCATCGCTGCGGGCCTTGATATCGACGATTTCGCGCCGCGCCTTAGCTTTTTCTGGGGCATTGGGATGAACCATTTCATGGAGATTGCCAAAATGCGGGCAGCGCGGGTGCTTTGGGCCAAGATCGTGAAAGGGTTCAATCCAAAGAAGGCAAAATCGATGGCTCTCCGCACTCACTCGCAAACCTCTGGCTGGAGTCTGACGGCTCAAGACACATCAAACAACGTAGTGAGAACCTGTATTGAAGCGATGGCAGCGGCCTTCGGGCATACTCAGTCCCTGCACACGAACGCCTTGGATGAAGCCATAGCGTTGCCAACCGACTATTCGGCACGCATTGCCCGGAACACTCAGCTCTACTTCCAGCAGGAGACAGACATTACCCATGTGGTGGATCCCTGGGCCGGTAGCTACTATGTGGAGGCGCTTACCGATGCACTGATGCAAAAAGCTTGGCACCTGATAAACGAAGTAGAGGCGCATGGTGGAATGACGAAGGCGATCGAAATCGGGCTACCGAAGCTGCGCATCGAGGAGGCCGCCGCCCGCCGCCAAGCGCACATTGATTCTGGCGAAGAAGTCATTGTCGGAGTGAACAAGTATCGTCTGAAAATTGAAGACACCCTGAACACTTTAGAAGTAGACGACCGCGCGGTGCGCGATCGTCAGATCGGACGCCTGAATGAAGTGAAGAAAGCTCGTAACCAAAGGGCGGTGGACGAAGCTCTGCGGGCGCTGACCGAGACTGCGGAAACCGGCAAAGGCAACCTGTTGGAGCGTTCTGTAAATGCGGCTCGGGTGCGAGCGACGCTAGGCGAGATCTCTATGGCCATGGAAAAAGTGTTCGGGCGTTATCAGGCTGCCAGCAAGACGATCAGCGGTGTTTATGCGCAAGCAAACCAGGGAGATGCCGCCTTCAAAAAAGCACAAGAGATGTCCAACGAGTTTGCTAAGCACGAAGGACGCCGCCCTCGCATCCTCATCGCAAAGGCAGGCCAGGACGGCCATGACCGCGGAGCGAAGGTGGTTGCCACGGCTTTTGCTGATATTGGTTTCGATGTTGACGTCGGGCCGCTGTTTGCTACGCCGGCCGAGGTCGCGCGAAACGCGGTCGAGAATGACGTTCATATTGTCGGCATATCCACATTGGCTGCCGGTCACAAGACCATCATCCCCGAAGTGGTCACCGAACTCAAGAAACAGGGGCGCCCTGATATCAAAGTGGTTGTAGGCGGCGTCATTCCGCAACCGGACTACGAATTTCTGTACCAAGCCGGAGCGATAGCTGTGTTCGGACCAGGCACTGACATCCCTCAGTGTGCGCAAGAGATTCTGACTATTTTGATGGGAGTCGATCCGACAAAACTTAACACCTCCGATCGTAACGGTAATGGGATCGGTGGGCAGGAACGGTCGTTAGCAGAGAGTAACGCTGCCGGCCACCTGTAAAAAAGATGATCACGACCAATATTCGCGAGGGAAAGGCTGGCTCAGGAAAGCAGGACATCAAGCGGCTCCCGGTTGAATATTACGTCCGCGGCATAGTCAATGGAGATCGGGCTGTGATGGGCCGGGCGCTCTCCGTGATTGAAAGTGATTTACCATCCGATGAAGCTCTAGCTGAACAAATCCTGGATGGGGTGCTCCCGCACACCGGGAAATCGCGGCGGATCGGCATTACCGGTGTGCCGGGAAGCGGTAAGAGTACGTTTATTGATGCGCTCGGTATGTATCTCCTGCTGGAGCGCGGCGAAAAAGTCGCGGTGTTGAGCGTGGATCCTTCCAGTCCGATCTCTGGAGGCAGTATCCTCGGTGACAAGACTCGCATGGAGCGACTGAGCGGGCAGCCTGGTGCCTTTATCCGTCCCTCGCCGACGCGCGGCTGTCTCGGTGGCGTGGCCCGGCGCACCCGCGAATGCATGCTGCTTTGCGAAGCCGCAGGATACCAGAACGTTTTGATCGAAACCGTGGGCGTAGGCCAATCGGAAATTGAGGTCGGCTCAATGACCGACTTTTTTTTGCTCCTGATGATTCCCGGAGCTGGCGACGAGCTTCAAGGCATCAAGCGCGGCATTATCGAGATGGTGGATGGTCTCGTGATCAACAAAGCTGATGGCAAGAATTTAAGCGCGGCAGACCTGGCTCGAGGACAGTACGAAAACGCACTGCGGCTGTTTGCGCCAAGCCGGCCGGGATGGACGGCTCGAGTACTCACTTGTTCGGCTCTAGAAAACAGAGGTATCCGCGAAGTCTGGCAGATGATCTTAGATCAGCTGACTCAACAGGAATCGGGCGGCCAATTGCAACGCCGGCGTCAAGCGCACGCGTTGAGCTGGATGCATCAATTGATTTCGTTGGGTCTTCAGGAAGTCTTTCAGAGTGCTCCCGCGGTGCAAGAGCGCCTAGCCTGGTTGGAGCGTTCGGTCGGCGACGGCACCATCAGCCCATTCACGGCAGCACGCGAACTGCTGGAGGTCTATCACGATTGGGGTCCAGGAACGCCAACGGACTCCGGCGTGCTTCGACGGTGAAACTATTGTAGCGATTCACTTTTTTTTTGCCGGCGGCAAAATAAACACCCTTTCAAACCAACTAGGAGGACAAGAATATGACCGAGGTAACTGCAAAGCTTGTGCAATCGAGCGCGAAAGACCAGATCGGCACCATCACGCTGAACGACCCCAAAACCCTCAATTCCCTGAGTAGTGCTCTGATCAAAGATTTGCTGGACGCCCTGGACAGCTTTCGCGAGAACGGCGTACGGGTCGCGATCCTGCGGGCTCCTGCCGGTTCAAAGACGTGGTCGGCCGGACACAACGTCGGTGAACTCCCGAAGCATGCCCGTGACCCGCTCACCTATAGCGATCCGCTTAGAGTAGCAATTCGCAAGATCCAGGAGTATCCGTCCCCCGTACTGGCGATGATCGAAGGAGGTGTCTGGGGTGGCGCATGCGAATTGGCAATGGCCTGCGATATGGTCATAGCGGCGGAGAGCGCGACCTTCGCCATTACTCCTGCTCGGTTAGGTGTTCCCTACAACATTGGCGGTGTCCAGAACCTGATCGGCTCTGTGCCAATGGTAGTGGTAAAGGAAATGCTTTTCCGGGCTAAGCCGATCAGTGCGCAACGGGCGTACGAAGTTGGAATTGCGAACTATGTCGCTGCTGCTGACCAACTGGAATCCAAGACGCTTGAGTTCGCCCAAGATATGTTAGCCAATTCACCACTGGTTATTACCTTGCTGAAGGAAGAGACTCACGTGTTAGCGCATGCTTATGCTCTTAGCGCTGAAACCTTCGAACGTATTCAATCCGTACGCCGCCGGATCTACGACAGTGACGACTACCAGGAAGGAATCCGGTCGTTTTTCGAAAAACGGAAGCCGATCTTTGAGGGTAGATAGCCTCAGCAAAAACCGTCACCAGCGCGTGTATTGTCCCGTAGGGACAGAACGATAGTAGCCAGGCACGTTGTGCCTGGGATGGGTAAAAAGACGGCTCGTCCCGTAGGGACGATTGAGACGCGCATTAGTCCAGGGCGTATTTCTCCTCAAAATCCAATCCGTGCCGTTTCAGAATAGCCAAATACTCTTCCCGAAAGGTCCGAGTGCGATGATGCTCCGGTTGGTTTTGGATGTATGCCATCGTCTCCGAAAGCTGGGAGGTGCTGACGCTGAAAGCGCCGTAGCCCTCTTGCCAACTAAAGTTACGGAATTGCCGAAAATTCTGGTGGATCCAGGCCGAGGATCCACCCTTGATCAATTGAATGGCTTTAGCAACGGACAGTGTCGTCGGCATCGATAGGAGCAGATGAACGTGGTCTGCGACCCCACCGACGCATCTTGGTTTGATGCCGTTTTGTTTGGCGATGCCGCCTAGGAAAGGCCATAGACGTTCTCTAAGTTCAGGGTTCAGAACCGGGACGCGCTCTTTGGTGGTGAAAACACAATGGATGTTCAGAGAGAAAAACGTATTCGGCATAGACTAGAGATTATCCGAGATCACCAGATAAAGAAACATATTTTATTACTGTGTTTACGATGCAAACCGGCGACCGAAATTTTAACTGTCCCAACGGGCGAGATGTTCGCAATTTACCGTTCGGCCGGAATCAAGCGTCCCTACGGGACGCGATTCTTTCTCTGGCGCATCCCAGGCACTTCGTGCCTGGCTACTATCGTTCTGTCCCTACGGGACGCGATCGTAGTCGACAACGGCTAAGAGGGTAGGTCGAGGTCCGATGTCTCGGTTGAATCCCGAAAGCGCTTTATGGCTTCCGCCAGTGTTTGCCGACCTTATCGACGAACCGGCGCGGTTTCTCCGCCCAAATCTTGTGGCCAAGTGGTATTGAAACGCAACGATGCTTACGGCTCTCGTTGTCTAAACAACGAAGAACCCGTTTCACCGCTTCGGGTTCACTAAAAGCATCGGGATTTTTCTGCAGCCGCAATCTTAAAACCGAAATATCGTGATCGAGTCCTAGTTCCTCTTGCAACTTGGTAAGATCCGAAATCATTCGATGCAGCCGCTTTGGCCAGACCGACTCGAGAAACTGAAGTTCATAGTAGAGATTCTTGGCCCTAATCCGCCAGCGATGAAACGCTTCGTCTTGCCCCTGTTTGCAGGCGATATGCATTCGCTTACGGCCCTGGCGATAAACAGTGTGTAAACCAGTTTCTACCAGCTCACGTTCGTTTCCACGAAACTTCCAGCGATGCAGGTTACGCCTGGTTAACTGCAGATCCATTCTGACCCCGGCTATGGATTGATCCAAATCCTTCGATGGTGGGTAGCTGCGGTTGAAGCCGGCAAGCGCCGCAGCCACAGCTGCTTTCTCCGTCGAGTCTGAGACTGGTAGTGTCTGCAGAGTTTCGCGGGCAGCGTCGGTGTCCCGGGTAAAGCCCAGACGGCGGGCGGCGGCTTTAAGGCGCGCGTTTTCGCGATCGAACAGCTCCGGAATAGCGGGACGAATGAGGCGCAGTAACGCCCGTAAACCTTTAATAGAGGTGCGGAGCTGATGTAACGATTCTTGGGTTGCCATCTGCCCCATGCTATCTGTGGCCGAGTCGACGAGAGCGTCAACTACTCGAAGTAGTTCCGCTCTTAGTGGCTCTTGAGCGTTGAGGGAAAGATTTGCTGCCTTCATCCTTGAATGATTCTTTAAACCAACTGAGTGCGTGGGTAGTCAGCCGATCCTAGTCGATCCTAAAGTCAGCTCGCATGGCACTATTATAGCGGTCGTAGTTAACCTCGAAGCCGAGTCTTTTCGACACCTGTTGCATCACATAGTTCTCCGGCAGAATCAGTGAGGTTAACCGTTTAACTCCTTCCTGCCGGCCAATTTCGACCAAGCGAGAGAGTAATTTGGTCCCAAGCCCACGTCCTTGAAACGAATCGCTAATAACGATGGCGAACTCCGCTTCATTCAAGCCCGACATTTTGACCAACCGCCCTACGCCAATAATCTCCTCGGCTTTTGTAGCAGGGTTTTGGTGAACGGCCACTAACGCGATCTCGCGAGCATAGTCGTTGAAACAGATTTTGGTTAGGCGGTCATGCGCCACTCTCTGGTCCAGGCTGGGGAAGCCGAAGTATCGCAAGCCCACGGTATCTTCCGATAACGTACCGTGGAACTTCACCATTAACGGTTCATCCTCAGGCCGGATGGCTCTGAGCGTGATCGGAGTTCCATCATTCAGATTCCAACTACTGGTATATTGCTGCGGGTAGGGCCGAATCGCCAGGCGAGGAAGATCTTTCTCTGTTTTGGTCGATTCATGCAGCACCATCCGGGCATCAAGAGCCAGGATCTGACCGCCCGAGATTACCAGCGGATTAATATCAATTTCTTTGATCCATCGTTCCCCGGCTACTAGCAAACTGAACTCAACCAATATTCTTTCGAGTTCGGCGAGATCCGCGGCATGCTTGCCCTTACTTCCTCGCAAAGCGGCGTAGATATGAGTCCGTTCGATTAGCCTGCGAGCCAAGGTGGCGTTTAACGGCGGCAGGCCCAGAGCGTAATCCCTTATGACCTCGACCAGTTGACCGCCAGATCCGAACAAAAGAACCGGCCCGAATTGCGCATCGATACTGCTGCCAAGTATCAATTCGTAACCTTCCGACTTGATCATGGGTTCGACGGTGACTCCGCGAAATGCTACTGGTTGGTTCCGGAACACTTCCTCAATTTGCCGATAAGCCAGCCGAACTTCGCTCTCGGTTTCTAGATCCAGTTTAACACCACCAGCGTCGGCCTTGTGGGTAATCGTTTCAGAATAAAGTTTCAACACCACGGCGCAGCCTAGCTCTCTCGCAGCCTGCACTGCCTCGTCTTCGCTGGCAGCGATCAGTGTCCTTACCGTCGGTATCCCGTACGCCTCTAGAACTTCTTTCGATTCGACCTCGGTTAAGAGCGTGCGATTCTTTTTGCGTACCTCCTCAATGACTTTCTCCGCGCGTGAACGGCCTGCTAGCGCATCGGTCCACTTGCCTGAGAGGGCGGGAGTTTCATAGAGCGCACGCAGATTGTCACTGTACCGCCACATGTAACAAAAGGTGCGAGCAGCAGCGTCTGGAAACTGGAACGTCGGTATTCCGCATGCGGTCAGGATGGCTTCACCCTCAGCGACGTCCGCTGCTCCCATCCAGCTTGCCAGGATCGGCTTCTCGGAGAGGTTTTGGAATGTTTCTAATCCTTTCGCGATTGCGGTTGGATCTGTCTTCACTTGCGGAGTCACAATCGCCAGTACGCCGTCGACATTGGGATCGGCCGTCGCTATTTCAATCGCTTTGAGATAACGACTCGCGTCTGCATCGCGAAGAACATCCACCGGATTGTTTGCTCTCCAGTGGCCGGGAAGGATCGCATTCAATCTTTTCATGCTTTCACGAGAAAGTTGAGCAATTTCGCCACCTTCAGCTGCCAACATATCGGTAGCGAGGATGCCCGGTCCAGCGGCGTTCGTGACCACGGCCAAACGGGGGCCTTTTGGTCGTGGTTGTTTGCTCAATACTTCTGCCATACAGAAAAGGTCTTCGATGGTCTTGACTCGCAGGACACCTACTCGGCGGAAAGCGGCTTCTATTACCGCATCATCGCCACTGAGCGCGCCTGTGTGAAATGCGACTGCTCTGGCCGCGGCCTCAGTACTGCCGGCTTTGATCACGATAATGGGTTTTCGCAGGGCTATTTCTCGTGCTGCCGACAGAAAGGACCGGGCATCATCGAGCGACTCCATATAAAGGAGGATACTTTGCGTGTGGAAGTCATGACCGATGCAGTCAATCAGATCTCCCCAACCGACATCGAGCATCGAACCGGTAGAAAGAAAAGCACTAAATCCGACCTTTTGGCGAATACTCCAGTCCAGCACCGATGTACACAAAGCGCCGCTTTGGCTGATGAAAGCAACATCCCCATTCAACGCCATCTTTCTGGCAAAGGTGGCGTTCAACTTCAGGCTCGGAATCATGAGTCCGATGCCGTTCGGCCCGATGATCCGCATGTCCCCACGGCGTTCTTGAATTTCTTGTTCAAGCTTTACCCCGCCGTCGTCGCTCTCTCTAAACCCGGCCGAAATGATGACCGCGCCTTTCACTCCCATCGCGGAGCACTCGCTGACCACATTTGGAACAGTCCCTGCCGGAGTCGCAATGACCGCCAAATCAACTGGTTCAGGCACCTCGTCAATCTTAGCGAACGCTTTAACGCCCAGAACGCTTGTTCGCTTCAGGTTGACCGGATAAACCGTTCCATCGAACGAGCTCAGGTTCTCCATTAACGTGCGGCCAACACTATTTTCTTTTTCAGTGGCGCCGATCAAAGCGATCCGCCGAGGATTAAACATTATTTCCAGTCTCGACCTACGCTGATCGAGGGGCAGAAGAGGGGGGCTTGCATAGGGAGGTGATAGCGCGGTCATAACAAGAGAAATTTGAAGCTATTTGCGGACCCCGGCTCATCTCGGGTTGTCCAAGGGTGGACCGATTTTGGCGTTCCGGTTGGGACGAGGACGACGACGAGTAACCCAGAAGCGGGCAGGCGCTTGAAGGGTGAGCAATGAACAGCTGGGGAGGGCGCGCGTCCCCGCGCGCCGCGAGGACGTGTGCTGCCTAAAGCTATACTATCGCCCACAAACTCGCCACGCGCTGGGCTTCGATACGGATCGCGGGGACGCGATCCCTCCCCAGAAACGGCCCCCCGTGTTCATTAGGAGAACGAGGACGATCCACCGAATTACAGCGGCAAAGTAAGGATCAGGATTTGGACCAGAAACACCCGCATGATCATGACAAGAGGATACACCGCCGCGTAAGCGGTGAGCGGACGGTCTGACTCCGTGAAACTAGTGGCAAAGGCTAAAGCGGGAGGATCGGTCATGCTGCCGGCCAGAACACCACAGAGGGTCGGAAAATCGATACACAGAAACTTTCGGGCAACGAAGCCGACGGCAAGAAGTGGGACCAGGGTAAGACAAGCGCCCCCCAACAACCAGGCCAAGCCGTTGCCGGAAAACAAGACTTCCAAAAAATGACCTCCCGCTTTCAACCCGACACAGGCAAGAAAAAGCGCAATACCAATTTCTCTGATCACGAGATTGGCGGCGGGGGTCATGTACCAAATCAATGGGCCTACTCTGCCGACTCGGCTTAAGCAGAGCGCCACAATGAGTGGTCCGCCAGCCAACCCTAGCCGCACCGGCGCCGGCATGCCGGGCAATACGATCGGCAGACTGCCAAGAACCACACCCAACATCAATCCTACAAACACGGGAACAATGTGCGGTAAATTTAAGGCCTCGAGCTTGTTCCCCACGATTTCACCGACCTTGCCTACACCAGCAGTGGATCCTACCACAAACAGCGAATCACCAAATTGCAAACGCGCGTGTTCAGTAGCGGGGAATTCGATCCCTGCTCGAGTGATCCGAGTCACAACCGTGCCATAAGAGTGTTCAAAGTTCAGTTCTCTCAACGTTTTTCCCAACACTGCCCGCTTGGTCACATACAATCGTTCGGTGGTGAGTTCGCTTGGGACATCGGCCAAACTGATGGCACTCTTTGTACCGATGATCGTTTCGAACTCTGCCAGTTTAGCTCGGGCGCCAACGAGTCGCACGGAATCTCCGACGCGAATCACTGAGCCGACTTCGGGTACTACCACTTTGCCGTTACGACAAAGCCGGGAGAAGACGATGTCCGCCTCGGTTACAAAGGGCAAATCGCGGATCGGGACACCGTCGAGGTTTGGGTTTCGAACCTCGATATCAAGGAAATCGGTTGTGGATGTGTCTCCATTGGAGTCGCCAAGCGCGTTTGGTTCGAGACCAGATGATGCGGAGAACGTTCTTCGGAATAACAACATCGAAAGGATAATCCCGACCACTCCAAAGGGATAGGCAATGGCGTAAGCCATTCCCAATAGATCGCCACTTCCGGCAGGGACTCCTTTGACGGTCAGCAATGCTGCCTGGCCCGCAGCTAAACTCGGAGTGTTGGTAGTGGCCCCGGAAAACAACCCTGCGACTGCCGGCACAGAGAAGTGAAGCAAGAAACGATACCCGACGACAAGAATGCCGCCCAAAAGAACAATGCTTGCTCCGAGAATGTTAAGTTCCAGTCCTTGCCTTTTTAATGAGGAAAAGAAACTCGGTCCGACCTGAAGACCGACGGTGTAAACAAAGAGAATTAGCCCGAAATCTCGGGCGAATTCGAGGATGCTGGTATCGATGTGTAGTCCAGCCTGACCTAGAAAAAGACCGGCAAACAAGACGCCGGCTGTCCCCAACCGTACGCCCCGGACGCCAGGACTGCCGAGGGCTAAGCCCACAGCAATGACCAAGCTTAGAGCGAGAACAGCCTTAGCGACTGCTCCCTGGGCCAAATAATCGATCCAATCAAACATTGTCTAGATGTGCTATCAATCAACGCTCTTGCCACAAGGGTGGGGAATGACGATCAGCCGGTTAGTTGGGGAACCGTCTTGGGTCGTCCCATCATTGGCTGCATGACTGACTTATTTATGTAATCAGCTATTTTACCACCACGGTCGGACAAGGCGCGTGCTCAAGACTTTTCTCTGCGTAACTACCAAGCAGGAAATGCTGCCAGCCAGTTAACCCGTGCGTCGAAAGCACAAGAAGATCCGCGGGCAAGTCAGAGGCAACCTTAACGATTTCGTCTCGCGGCGAAATGGCCGTTCGCTGAATACTGTCCACTTTTAGGTACTGTCGCCTGGCTGCCTCCACCTGTTGCGAAAGTCGCTTGGCGGCTTCGCGTTGCCATCCAGCGATTTCTGCCGATGGTATTCCTTCCATTGGATAGTTTAGGGCCGATGGCTCAGGCACAACGTGCAGAATGGTAAGATGCGCCCCTAGGCCCTTAGCCAACTGAAGTGCGCAATTAACTGCTTGTAAGGCGTTGGGAGAAAAGTCGGTTGCGACTAGAATTCGTTTAAATTTGAATTGCCTATTATCGGACCGACGAGAGTGGTCTGGTACATGATTCAGGACATTGATCGCTTCGCTCATACTATTATGACCCTTTCTCGCAGAGATTGCTCTATAAAACGTCGACCTGCTCTCCACGGATTGGCGGGGACTACCCACCCTTTGGCTGCTGAGATTCGCCCGCATCGCTACAAGAGGCGTTGCGGACTCGAGCCGCCTGACAACGCTTACGCCTTTGGCCCAGAATTCACAACTTCCGGGCTGGCCTGCTGCCCAAATTTCTCGAAGTTCTTTCGAAATAGGGCAGCGAGTTTCGCAGCGGTTTCCCGATAAGCTTTCTCATCCGTCCAGGTCTTAGTCGGTCGCAGGATTTCGTCTGGCACCCCAGGGCATTTCGTAACTTGTGCCAGACCAAAGTACTCGTCGTATTCGACTGGAGCTGATTCTAATTCGCCGGAATTAATAGCATTAACGATCGCCCGAGTATAACTGAGTTTCATTCTGGACCCGACGCCGTAGCCTCCCCCTGACCATCCGGTATTCACCAGCCAGACATGAGCACCATGGCGCTCCAATTTTTCAGCCAATAACCGGGCATAAACCGTCGGATGCCAAACTAAGAAGGGAGCTCCGAAAGAGGCGGAAAACGTCACTTGCGGTTCGGTAACACCAACCTCTGTGCCCGCGACCTTAGCGGTATAGCCGGAAAGGAAGTAATACATGGCTTGTTCCCGAGTTAGCTTTGCTACAGGAGGTAGTACGCCGAACGCGTCGCAGGTTAAGAAGATCACCTGGGTTGGATGCCCACCCATGCATGGCACCTGGGAAGTTTTAATGAATTCGATGGGATATGCGCCCCGAGTGTTCTGGGTGATGCGAGCGTCTTTGAAGTCGACGATTCGTTCTTCCGCGTCTAAGACAACGTTTTCGAGGACTGCCCCAAATTGTAGCGCCTGAAAAATATCAGGTTCTGACTCCGGGGTTAGATCGATCGCTTTGGCGTAGCAACCGCCTTCGATATTGAAGACTCCGCTATCGCTCCAGACGTGTTCATCATCCCCGATCAGTACCCGATGTGGATCCGCCGATAAGGTGGTTTTGCCTGTACCGGACAAGCCAAAGAAGAGTGAGGTTTCGGAATTTCCTTTGGCCATGGTCGCTGAACAATGCATCGGTAACTGCCCTTGTTTCGGCATCAGGTAGTTCATGATGGTGAATACCCCTTTTTTCATTTCGCCGGCGTATTCCGTGCCAAGAATGACCATTTCCCGATCCTCAAAGCTAAGATCCACCGAGGTGGTCGAACTCATGCCTTGAGTGAGCCTATTGGCTGGAAAAGCGCCGGCGTTGAAGATGACGTAATCGGGTTCGCCAAAACGCTCCAGCTCTTCTTGCGTTGGCCGGATCAACATGTTGCGCATGAACAGCGCGTGATAAGGGCGAGAACAAATAACCCGAATGCGCAACCTGAAGGCCGGATCCCAACCAGCGAATCCGTCCACGACGTACAAACGCTCCCGCGTCTGCAGGTAGTCAATCGCTCGCTCCCGATTGATCTTGAAGGAGAGCGGCTCGAGCGGGAAATTGACCGGCCCCCACCAGACGTCGTCTTGTGAAGGAGCTTGTTTAACCACTCGCTTGTCCCGAGGAGACCGTCCGGTTTTTTCTCCGGAGTAGGCTACCAATGCTCCGGTGGCCGAGATCGATGTTTTCTTATCGAAACGAATAGCCTCTTCGTAGAGAACCGCGGGGGAAAGGTTGCGCAGAATTTGGGGGCCGGTGATCCCGTATTGAGTAAGGTCAAATGTTTGCATGGTATTTCTGTAGTCAATAAGTGACAGGTGGAGCGGCGGAGTATTGGAGTACTGGAGTTTGTTAGGAATGGCGTTTGCGATCGAAACGGCCTTGCAGGACTCGAATCATCGCCTCTGAAGCGCTTGGATGGATGAAGGATAGGTCTGCTAACTGGTGCACCGTGAGATTCGCTCTAATAGCGCTAGAAGCTAAGTTGATCAGCTCAGCGGCACGCGAGCCGACGGCTTGACATCCCAATATTCGCCCAGTGCTGCTTTGGACAACGAGTTTCAGCAAGTTCTTATCAGGTTCGATCATAGTCCCGTCGTCATCGGTTATTAAGGGCAACGTTTCTGAAATCACGTCGACGTTGTGCCCAGCCGCGAGTGCTTCGGCTGCCGTCCAACCGGCTGCCGCAATGGGTGGCTGGGTGTGCAGGCAGCGGGGGATCCAGTGAGCATCGAACCGAGCCGGATGACCAAGAATGGTTTGCACCGCTGCTCTGGCCTGCGCGAAGGCAGCGCTATCAAGCAGCATCACTCCGTTAACGTCGCCTATGGCAAAGATTGACGGTACGCTGGTCTGCATTTGCGCGTTCACCGGGATGAAGCCGGAGCTGGCAAGGCCGACTCTCTCCAGGCCGAGCCCTTCCACATTGGGGGTACGACCCACCGCGACCAAGGTGAGATCTGGAGGAACACTGACTCCCTTGAGCATGAAACGAGGTGGAGTATCCGAGTTCGCTTCGGGTAAGGTCACCTTTTCGTTCAGGAAGATTTCTACCCCAGCATCCTCTAAAACCTGTTGCATCCGTTTCCCGATGTCTTCGTCCCAGGTGGGTAGGAGTCGAGATTCAGCCTCGGCTAGTGTAACTTTGACTTTTCTGGCCCGATAAATCGCGGCGAGTTCACATCCGATGTAGCCACCGCCAATGACCAGTAGCGTATTCGGCGTTAGGGTACTCTGCAGAAACTGGTCACTATTTAATACGCCCGCTTTTTCGTTGCCCGGAAAGCTTGGGCGAGAACCGGTCGCTAGGATAATATTCTCAGCGCTGACAGTTTCTTTTTTGCCCAGGTCGTCGGTGATCACCACTTTATGAGGATCGAAAATTTCTCCGCGCCCGAACTTCACATCAACCGAAGTGCTATCCAGTGCGCAGCTCAATTCTTTGGCCAAACGGTTAGTGACCCGGCTCTGGACCTCTAACCAGGAGGCCCAGTGGGTTACAATCAGGTCGGTGTACACGCCAGAATGCTGGCTTTTCCTGACCCGCTCATAGTGGGTGGCGCAGGCCCGTAAAGTTCGGACAGCGTGACACCCGCGATGAATGCCGGTTCCGCCGATCCGACCCGATTCAATTAACAAAGTGCGCAATCCCGATCGCGCAGCCTGGAGGGCCGCGTCCTTACCAGCAGAGCCGGATCCGATGACAATAACTTGATACTGATAGCTCATTTTTTGTCCAAATTGAGGTTTTTTGCCGATGGCGAGTGCCCGTGTGCAGTCGTCATTATGATTGGGCTGTCTGCGTGACGCAACACGGCGTCCGCTTGTGACTGGGTGAGACCGGCGAAGCTGTGACCGTGTCCATGGACCCGAAGGATGATCAAATCCACCTTAAGCCGTGCAGCCACCTTCAGGATCTGCTCTGAACGATTGCCGCAACAAGCAGATACAGGAAAAGTACGAAAGTGACGCTGGCGTGCTTCGAGGACCAAGTCCCATAGCCGGACTTTCAGCCGATGGCTCCAGCTGTCGTGCACATAACTGGATAGACCTCGCATGTCGGCAACGATCCCAAGTTCCTTCGTTATCGGCATCAACCAGAGGTCGGCGTCGTAGTGCTCTGCTAGCTTTATTGCGTAGTCCGTTGCATCTGCTTCGGAGCCATCCAAATCAATCGGAGCGAGGATGCGTTTGGGAGACACTTTCGTCACCTGTTCAATCGTTTTTGCTGGTTTGCCTAAATCATTGTTCACATTCATCTGTTTGCTCCGTTTGGGTGGGATTCACAGGCTGTAGCACGCATTTCAGCTGGCTTTCGTCAGTTTGCTTTTGTTTTCAACTTGCACTGGGACTCTAGCCTCCGGCGATGTGCTTAGCTCACCGCGGAGTGTGCGGGACCATCCATCGGTTGCACTTTGCTGGCCGCGTTGCCGGCAGTTCCTGTGCCCTTATAGACAAGGATCGGACAGCTTAGATTTCGGGAGATTTCTTGGGCCCGATCTGCGGCAAAGAAAAGCAATGGCGATGCCGGATGGTGGCTCGCAATCACGACTAAATCGGCTTTTAGTAGCAGGGCCGCCAGCTCGATTTGCTCCGCGGGCGCTCCGCTGCGAAATTGCATGTCGCATTTGGGATAGAACTTACGGATCTCCTCCACAAGACTTGACAATCGCTCTTCAGCATCCCGACGGGCGTCGTCCAGCGTGTCGTAGACTCGATCACTGGCGATTTTGGCGATTCCTTCAGGATCGAACACATGAATCAATGTCACGGCGGCATCGAAACGGCGAGCAATGCCGGCGGCGTAAACCGCGGTCGCCTTAGACCATCCGGAAAGGTCAACGGCCGCAAGTACCCTTTGGACCTTTGCATGGAAGTAGATTGGTTGTTTTCTACTTGATCCCCCCGCTGGTAGGACTGTGTTTACAACTCTGTTACGGCCTGCTTGCATGGCTTCACCGTCTTCCTGTGCTGATTTCTGGGTTAGAAGCGGTCCCTTCGCGATAGACCAGGACCGGGCAACCGGTGGCGTGGAGGATCCGGGCAGCCTCATCGGTTGCAAACATAGGCTGCATAAAATTTAGACGATGACTACCGATAACGACTAAGTCGGCCTTTAATATGGACGCCATCAGCGCGATCTGCTTCAGAGGTTCTCCGATGCGAAATTCCATTTCGCAGTCAGAATGAATTTGCCTGATCTCTTCGTACACACACAGGAGTGTCAGTTCTGCTTCCCGGCGAGCAATCTCGAAAGCCTCGTTTGGTTGCGGAGTAGTGAAGGTGATCTCCACTGGCTCAAATACATGGACTAGCGTCAATGAGGCGCCGAAATGTCTGGCAAGTGCTACCGCATATTGAGTGGTCTTGCTGGATTGCTCAGACAAATCCGTGGCGAGCACTATCCTTTTAACCATCGAATTGGATTCTGTCGACCGTCCGGTGACTAGCTTTGTTTCAAGCAAATTGTTCATGACTCGAATTTGTTGCTATGGAGATTTAGACGACGTCAGCCAGTCGAGCTCACCATCGGTTGGCCGTAGCTGCGCGTGGTTTGTCGCCCGCAGGAATTTGGAGATTTCGGCCGCCCTTTCAGGGCGCGTTTTGATGGCGACCCACTCAGGGCCGAAAGACTTTCGGCCCTGGGCTATGCTCTGTAACCGCTTCGCCGTTTTTTCAACAGGCTGCTAGCCCGGAATCCTGCAACCGATGGGAAGAGTTGAACAACGGAAGTTAGGCCCCGTTGTGCCTGTAATTTAAGTTGGCGGTGAGAATTAAATATATGATTTCGATGAATCATCAAAGGCAGACAGCTTCGAGCTTTGGCGTGACCGTGCCCCCGGTTTCTGCATCCGGCTGCAAAGTCAAACACATCCTTGCCCCTACGGATCTCACGGAAGCATCGGCGCGTGCGGTGGAGTACGCGCTTTGCTTGGCTGACCAGTTAGACGCCGAGCTGACGCTTTTTCATGTTTGGGATGTCCCGGGGCGAGTTGGTGGCGCCTCGAGTGCGCTGGATTATGATCGTCTAGGCAGGGACAGAGAACTGGCGGAACAAGCCTTTTACAATCTGTATCAGCAGACTCGCTCGCGACACTTGGCGACCGACTGCTTTTTCCTGGCCGGAGATCCCTGTGCGCTAGTTCTGTCGGCGGCGAAAACTCTCTCGATAGACCTTATTGTTATAGCATCGCATCACCGCAGCTGGCTGAGCGACTTGATTGGGAGGAGCGATATCGAGAGAATCGCGCGAAGCGCCTCCTGCGCGCTACTCACGGTTCGCTGAATTTACTTTTCAAGTCAGTCGGCCGGCCAAAAACAACTCTAGGACAGCTTTGAACAACCGGAGGTGAGCCAGGGCAACCAGACTGCATAGTTTGTCGTGTAGAAAATCTGGAACACAATATGACTAACATCCTAACAGAAGCACCGACGCCGCAAGCGGTGACGCCGGGCTCTAGCGTAAATATCAAGAAAATCCTGGTGGCTGTGGATCTGTCACCGCAGTCAGAAAAAACCGTGGCTTTTGCAGTGAGTCTCGCCAAACCCTTGGGGGCCTACATCTCCCTTGTTCACGTTTGTTCGCCGGGAGAAAGCGCGGAAGTAACGGATAAGAAAGACAAGCGATTCGACGAACCGATTTTTGTTTCACAGGAAAAATTGGAAGACTTGGAGAGAGAAGTACGGAGGACCTACCCGAATTGTTCTGCACACCTTTGTGTTGGAGATGCTGCTGATAAGATCGCTCTTATGGCCGACATTCTGCGTGTGGATCTGATCCTCGTGGGCGGTCATCAGCCGAACGTTTTAGCTCGACTCTTAGGACTCGGCCAGACGGAGCGGATAATGCATCAAGCTCCGTGTCCGGTATTAGCCTATTCTTCCAGCACAAGCCGAGCGTAATTGGCGGAGTTCTTCAACAACATTCTGGTAGATCAAATGACAAGAATTGGTATTAACGGCTTTGGGCGAATCGGACGTTTAGTTTTCCGGGCTTTAGTTGAGCAGGGACTGCTGGGCAGGGAGGTCGATCTCTAGTCGCTTCGTTCGTGATAGCCCAATCATGCTCCCTGTTTCCGCCGGTGAAACCAATCATCGAGATCTAAAACGAGACTGATCGGGTTGAGTTGGAATAGGAGCGCCCACGTAGCGATTTTTGTCTTATCTTGGACCTTGGATTCTTTGGCAATCCAGTCGCCGACCTCTTGGTCGCTGACGCCGGTGGCTACGAAGGATTTGAATTGCTCTGAGTCAATCCCGGTGAATCTGAAGAAGGCTTGGTCAAGCGGGCAATTGAAATGATAGGAGCCGGAGGTTCCGGCCAGTTCCGCCCTGCACTTATCGAGCGCCCGGGCAGCGATGATTTTGTAATTCCCAAGGGGTGCGCGGGGGCTCCGGGGTGAGGTTTTGGTTAGATCCGGAGCGAGGGTTCTGACTCGTTGGTTAACCATGTAGGGAGTGATTGGTGATTGGTGATTGTGTGTGTGGGATTGGTGATTGGTGATTGGTGATTGGTGATTGGTGATTGGTGATTGGTGATTGGTGATTGGTGATTGGTGATTGGTGATTGGTGAGCGCACTGACGGACAGATAGCAACAACAAAGAGCGGGAATGTACGGTTTCGCGCCTCAGCGACGATCGACCGCTGCTTTTCACGCTTCACTTTTCACTTTTCTCCTTCTCTCTGGGACGCCGCTAACGCTGCTTCCCCCGCGGCCGGGGGGAAAATCTCCACCACATTTCCATCCAATCGCAGCGAGACAGAGGGTTCATGATCGTGATCGGTCGGGCCGCGGTTAATAATGACATACGGCACTCCGCGTTGGGCTGCGAGTAAAGGGAATGAGGCTGCCGGGTAGACAGAGAGAGTTGAGCCAAGCGCTACCACCAGGTCGCAACCGCGGGCGACTTCGGTCGCCTGTTCCAGATCGGCAGGATTAAGATTTTGACCAAAGCTGACCGTTGCCGGTTTAAGAAAACCGCCACAATGGCAAAGCGGTGGTTTCCGGTGAAGGCGGAAAAATTCGTAGTGGGGTTCGGGGTCTCCGCGCCAAAGGCAGGTTTGGCACTCCACTAACGCATTGGTTCCGTGGAGCTCGATCAAGGACTGGGTTCCGGCCAAGGTATGCAAGCCGTCGATATTCTGGGTTACAACAGCCAGGACTTTCCCGGCCTTTTCCAAATCGACGATGGCCCGGTGGACTTCATTTGGTCTGGCGGCTTTAAAAGCGGGCCAGGCTTCGAGTTTGTAATCCCAATGTTCGATCCGAGCGCGCTCCGAGCTCATGAAATCGTCGTAATAGATCGGAGCTCTTTTGGTCCAAACGCCGCCCGGTCCGCGGAAGTCCGGGATACCGCTAGCCGTGGATATGCCGGCACCGGTGAAGATCATGATGCGGCGCGATTGCTGCAGGTGGCGGGTGAGGCGCGGGTCGGGCATTCTAGGAGTGGCGAGAAGGTGATTGGTGATTGGTGATTAGTGATTGGTGTCCATGGAGGTTGCCTATCGATCAGACTCAAGATGCTGTACGCGCTAATTAGCGCCAGCAGTTACGATAAGTCGAGCAAGCTCACCAATCACCAATCACCAATCACCAATCACCAATCACGTCTCGCTAGCGGTGTGCCTGCAGCCATAAGCATATCCAGGCCGCGAGAAAAACTGGTGGCAAGAGCAGGGGAGAGGCGATGCCGAGCCAGCGGGTGAGTCTGCTCCCTTGGATTGCGGGGATGAAATCGCCGGGAGCCACGTGGTGCGCGTAGGTACTACGCAGGCGGTGGAGCAAGATTACCCCGGCGATGACACTGGCGTAGATCAGGAGGTCTGATAAAGAGGCCACGGCTGGGATAATGTTAAAAAGGAGATCCTGTTGTTTTGCCAACAGTTGGTTACGAGGGGTCGGCGTTCCGTTTGCGATGATGGCGTATCCGGTGAAGAAGAAGGATTGGGCTGCCATGAGCCAGGCCATCCGCTGCACGATCAAGTTATCCTCATGCTGGATCTGGTCGCGGATCGAGCGATACCAATCAAGAGGACTGAGGGAGTCTAGGGAAAGTTTCTTCAGGGGGCCGGACATGAACGAGGAAAAGGAACACGCGTGAGCCGTATGACGGGATGGGACTTATACGACTTATGGGACCTATGAGTCCAGGGGACTGATACCCGGCTTATCCGGTTAAGTGCGCGGTGGCACGTCGGGGGTTGACGGCTCGGCGCGCTTTTCGACCGAACGATATCTAGAGTTTCGCATCACCAGCAGCCCTAGTAACATCTTAGGTCTTTCAGGAGCCTCGCCCCACCAAAAATCCGTTTCGCCTTTAGTCCGGCGGATGCGCTCGGGGTTCGCGATCTTTAGTTCCGCCCGGGTTGGGTGAAGTCACGAACGGACCGCCGGCGAGAGGGGCCCTGTCGCTGAAAGCGACCTCTGGCATCTCACTGGGCTTACCTTCCAACGGGAAATCTTTCCTGAGCGGAAAGTAAGGGTAACCTTCCCACATGAGAATACGGCGCAAATCGGGATGATTGGCGAAACGGATCCCCATCATGTCAAAAATCTCGCGCTCATGCCAATCGGCTGTTTCCCACAAACGCGAAACGGTGGGGACCTCGAGATTGTCCTCCGAGACCTTGGTCTTGAGCCGTACGTGAATCTTGTCTTCTAAAGAATAGAGCTCATACACGACTTCAAACCGGGGCTCTTCCCCCATGTGATCGACGCTGGTGATATCGATTAGGAAGTTAAACCCGAGCTCATCCCGGCAGGCCTTGCACGTCGCCTCAATCTCTTCGAGTGGAACCGAGAGAGAAATCTCGTCCCGGAATTCGGTTTGAGGCAGCTGCGGGAAACGAGTTTTTACCTTTTGGGCGAGGTCGGAGGAAGTCATGAAACGGTTTCTACTAACGCTCGCTTCTGATCGCCGAGAGCGCGTTCGTGCTCGATTTTATGTTGCAGTTTCATCAGACCTTCCAGAAGCGCTTCCGGCCGTGGCGGGCAACCGCTGATATAAACGTCTACGGGTAAAAGATGATCGATTCCTTGAAGGACCGCGTAGCTCCGGTACATGCCACCGGAAGAAGCGCAGGCGCCCATGGCGATCACCCATTTTGGTTCCGGCATTTGATCGTAGATTCGTTTGACGGCCAGAGCCATTTTGTATGTGACGGTGCCGGCGACAATCATGACGTCCGATTGCCTGGGTGAGAATCGCATAACCTCGGCTCCGAACCTGGCAATATCGAACCGGGCGGAGGCGGCGGCCATTAGCTCGATGGCGCAACAAGCCAATCCCATCGGCATCGGCCAAAGCGAGTTCTTGCGCATCCAATTGATACAGGCATCGAGTCTGGAAAAGATGATATTGCCTTCGATTTTGGAATCGTATGCGGCAGGCGCCGTGGTGACCATAGGGTTCACAGTATGATCGCGGTCATCAGGAGCAAGTGAAATATTTCACGAGGGAAGGGGATTGCGAAAGGGCGAAGGGGCGAAACGGCGAAGGGGCGCAGAAAGCCAGGGGTGCGAAGGGACGCGTCTCAGCGGCGCACATCTTTGGCTCCGCGAATGGACGGGACCTGTAGGACGAATGGGACTTATAAGAGGCGATGGATCGCCAGGTCGCCGTTTCGCCCACTCGCCCATTCGCCGTTTCGCCTCAGTCCGACCCGGCTTGGCCCTTTTTCTGCAGATCGACGAATTTCTTTAAGGCGTCGGGGTCGGCATCGGTGACAGCCCACATGATCAGACCGTTGGCTTCCCAGCCGCACATATTGAAGCCTTCTTTTTGCAAGAGAGTGTCGGTGACCTGCGTGGACTCGGTTTTGGGCCAAACAAACAGGTTAACATAATGTTGGCGGTGTTGAAAAACGACCGCCGCTATCTCTTGATTCCCTAGATAATCGAGTCTGCCCCCAATCAGCTTAAATCCCTGATCGCTCAGGTCGTAAACGGGAGGCGAAAAACTGAGTTTTCCGGCGAACCAAGGCTTCACCGTGTGTTGATCGGTCGAAACGACGTCGATTAAATGATCGGGCAACAATGAGCGCATGTGATCGGACACGAGTTGCGCTGTCACCGTCGCTAGAAGGCTACTGGACGGTCGGTTTCCAGTGGGAAAGACGGTGAAGCCGAGCCACAACAGGAGAACCGCCGCGGCACCGGCCAGGGACGGTAGAAGCCAATTGGAGAATTGGAATGTCGGCAGGCGCCAGCTCCTCCGAGGAGCAGGACGGACTTGTTTCGATAATTCAGCCTGAATCTGACCCTGAAGGTCTACAGGAGGTGTAAACCGGACCTCCGGTTTCTGCAGTGCCTCGCGCACGGCGAGACGAGAGGCATAGATCGCTTCGCAAGCCGAGCATTGCTCGATGTGCCGCTGGATTTTCTGCGCCTCGGCCAAGCCGAGCTCGTTATCGAAGAACGGATCGAGATGTTCCTGAAATTCGGCGCAGGTCATACTAAGTCCTTTTCCCTCATTTGCTTCAGCGCCTCGGCAAGTTGTTGCCGGCCACGCGCCAGCCGCGACATGACCGTGCCAATTGGCACCTGGGTTATTTCCGAGATCTCCCGATAGGAAAGTTCTTCCATTTCCCTTAGCACCAGCACCGTACGAAAGTCTTCCGGTAAACTCGCCAGTGCAGAACGCACGGCGGCGATCTCCGACTTCACCTGCAGTTCGTCTTCAGGTGAGCTGTCACCGGGAATGTTTTGTAGCTCTTCGTCGGAAGAATACACTTTTCGTTTTTTGAGGTAGTCGTAGCAAACGTTACGAACAATGCGGAGCATCCAGGCTCTACTGGTCTCGCCACGTACTCCGCTGAAAAACTTAAAGGCACGCAGATACGCCTCCTGCACCATATCGCGGGCGTCGTGTTCGTTCTGCATCAACCAGCGCGCGAGGTTATAGGCGTCGTTCATTAATGGCAACATCTCGCCCTCAAAGCGCGTCAGCTTCTCCTCTTCGTTCATCGGTACGGGACCGAGGCTATCATACTGAGATACCGTAACAGGAAGGAATTTATTCCCAAAAGTTGGTAGGGCGAGGCTCCCGAATCTCGAAAGAACGTCGTGGGGGGGTGAGATTTCCCCGTATATCGGGTGCAACGTCTGAGAGCCGCCGAGCCGTGGGTTGTGCGACCCACGGCTCGGCAGCTTCTAGGTGTTGCGCATGATACGCCAATGAAGTGCTACCTCGCGTTGCGCCCCCTATTCAGCTATTCGGGAGCCTCGCCCTACCAAGTTTTCGGGAATAAACCGCGCCGCTGACCGGTATTTCACGGTTAAACGGACAGTCAATCAGCTGCTCCAAAACCTGGGTAGAACTAACTATGTCAGACCATATTCATGAGAATTTGAACGACGACGGCGTCGATCGGCGCGGTTTCTTAAAGTGCATGGCTTGGGCCGGTACAGGCCTGGTATTTACTATGAGCGCAGGGATCGCTAGATCGCGCATGTTGTTAGCAACTGCTTCTGATCAAGGTGGCGCTGCGGGCGCGGATTTCACCTTTGTCCAGATCAGCGATAGCCATATCGGCTTCAACAAAGATGCGAATAACAACGTTATTGGGACTCTGCAGGAAGCGATCAACCGAATTAAGGCACTTCCCACTAAACCGGATTTGATTATCCATACCGGCGATCTAACCCATCTAGCCGAGGCCGATGAATTTGATACGGTTGACCAGGCTTTGAAAGGCACCGGGGTCAGCGATATCTTCTATGTGCCCGGGGAACACGATGTTCTCAGTGATAACGGAGAACAATATCGGAACCGATTTGCGAAGGGTACGAATGGTGATGGTTGGTACAGTTTCACGCACCGGGGGGTCCACTTTGTTGGTCTAGTCAATGTGATGGGTAAATCTGAGGCTGGGCTGGGTTCATTGGGACAGGACCAACTCACTTGGCTGGAGAAGGACTTGAGTGGTCTGTCGACTTCCACACCGATTATTGTTTTTGCGCACGTGCCGCTCTGGGAAGTCTACCCCCAATGGGGTTGGGGAACTCAAGATGGAGCTCAGGCCTTGGCTTTCTTAAAGCGATTCGGCTCGGTGTCGGTGCTCAATGGTCACATCCACCAGATCGTTCAAAAGGTTGAAGGAAACATTTCTTTTCACACTGCCATGTCGACAGCATTTCCACAGCCTGCGCCTGGAACTGCGCCTAAGGCAGGACCGATGAAGGTTCCGGCAGATCAACTCAGAAAGGTCTTAGGTATTACCACGGTAAATTACCTGGAGACGCCGCATTCTTTGGCGGTCATCGATAAGCCTCTAATATCGTAACCACGAATCGTAACCACGAGCGAGTAAATCGTCCTCGTCCTTCGTCGGGTAACAGCGGATATGGCAATCGTTCTCGTTCTCGTCGTCGTTCTCGTCCTCGATTTGGTCCTGCAGCGATTGGCGTCTCGTAACTAATGAGTCGGGAGTTCAACACTCAACGCCGTAGCGACATCATGGGATCCTCGAGGACGAGGACGACGACGAGGACGAGAACGATTAGGCAGGACGAGGACGAGGGCGATTACGATTTGCGAGGACCAATTACAAAAAATGGAACTATTTCTGGGAGCTAACGTTTGGGAAATGATGCATGGAGGGAGTACTCACTTACCGATCGCGTTGATGTTAGTGTCGGCTGTTTTTGACGCCTTGGGGGGTGTAATCAGAACGGAACAAGTGAAAGACCGGCTTCATGCGGCCGGTCTCTTTACTTTGATAGCGGGCACATTGGGCGCTTTTCCGGCGGTGCTGTCCGGGCTGATTTTGGCGCGTTGGGAGATTGGAGGAACCGGGGCGCTCTTCTGGCATCATGTCTTTCTTTGGCCGGCATTCGCTTTGTTAATCGCGTTGTCGGTGTGGCGGCTGATTGTCCGAGGCCGTCGTTCAAGAACTGGTTTCTTGATCTATATTCTAGCGGCTTTCGGAGCGGCATTTCTAGTAAGCGCAGCCGGCTTTTGGGGCGGTGAAGTCTTGCTGGGAGGCTCATGAAACGGGCTTTATTCGGATTAGAATTTGCCGCTGCCGTTCTGGCTCTTGTGGCCGCCTGCACGGTTATCGGGGTCACCCTGGGCTCAGCGAGCCTGGTGCGAGCGGCAATAGAAAAAGCGAGAAGCGAATCGGCCGCTAAAGGGAATCTTTCTCCGCTGTCGCCGATGGTAGCGCAGGGCCAGAAACTTTATGCGCTCAATTGTTCGCATTGTCACGCCGACGACGCCACCGGTGACGAAGGACCTGACTTGCATGGACTGACTAAGTCCGATGAACGCATCAAGACGATTATTACGAATGGTATCAAAGGTGAGATGCCATCGTTTGGCAAAAAACTGCAGGAAGCGGACAAGGAGGCGTTGGTGGGGTTTTTGCGGTCTCTGAAGTAATCGGGTTAGGAGCTAGGAGGCGCGAGCTCCCTTATTTGGTGGGGCGAGGCTCCCGAAGAGCCAGATGATTCAACCAAGGTAACCCGCAAAAACGCCAACGATCGATGAGCAAGGCCCCTAGACGCGCCGAGCCGTGGCCTTATGACATACCACGGCTCGGCGCGTTTAATGGCCTAATAGCGCGACTGAACGAGGATCACCGGCCACTTCGCGTCAGCAATCTGGCTATTCGGGAGCCTCGCCCCGGGGGGAGAGGGCGTGAGAGGTGAGAGGTGAGAGTTGAGAGGTGATTGGTCGCGCCCGGCTTGCCCGACGTAGCACTCGGAGTCTAAACGACATAGCGAAGTCGGGAGTATCGAACGACGGGGCGATGTTGGCTTTATTCTTGCGGGCGCGATCTGGGAGATGACTTATGGCTTGTCACCTTTCACTTTTGTACCCGCCGCCACGACCTCTCACATCTCACCAATCACCTCTCACTTCTCACCTAAGAAGCCTTCTGGATTCTCTGTTCGCGTCCTGTATAGTGCGCCCTCTGCATGGGAAGACTTTTGACTCGGAATTTTTGCATTATTGCTCACATCGATCACGGAAAGACGACGCTTTCTGACCGATTGCTCGAGTCCACCGGCACGATCGCCGATAGGGATAAGCAGGATCAGTTGCTTGATTCGATGGATCTCGAACGGGAGCGCGGCATTACGATCAAGGCGCATCCGGTCACTATGAATTATTCGGCCAAGAATGGTCAGACGTATCGGCTGAATCTGTTGGATACCCCAGGGCATGTGGATTTCTCGTATGAGGTATCGCGAAGTTTAGCGGCTTGCGAGGGAGCAATCCTGGTGGTGGACGCTGCCCAAGGGGTCGAGGCGCAAACGGTGGCAAACGTGCATCTCGCTCTAAAACAAGGGCTGACCATTGTGCCGGTCATTAATAAGATCGATTTGCCCAATGCGGATATCCCGACGGTGCGCAAACAGCTCGAGGAAATCCTGGCTATTCCAGCCGATGAAGCCATTCTGGCCAGCGCCAAGACCGGGCTGGGTATCGAAGAGATTCTCGAAGCCATCGTGGCGCGGATTCCGGTTCCTCCGGCCCCGGTGGACAACAAACTGCGTACGTTGATCTTTGACTCGGTATTCGACATCTACCGCGGGGTGGTATCCTACTCCCGAGTGTTCTCCGGAGCGATGGCTCCAGGTCAGGCGGTGCGATTGATGACCACTGGCAATAGCTACGAAATCAAAGAGGTTGGGATCTTTACTCCCAAGCCTTTAGCCCGGGAAATCCTTGAGGAGGGCGATGTGGGCTATTTCATCGCCAATATTAAGTCGACGGCAGAAATCAAAATCGGTGATACCTTGACGGAACAGCGCAACCCGGCACCTGAACCGTTGCCTGGTTTTCAAGAGATTCATCCGATGGTGTTCAGCGGGATTTATCCCATCAACACTGCAGATTTCGAGCATCTCAAGACCGCGATGGGGAAACTGCAAATCAATGATTCCGCCTTTGTCTATCTAGCGGAAAATTCCGTCGCGCTGGGATTCGGTTTTCGGTGCGGATTTCTTGGGTTGTTGCACATGGAGATCGTACAAGAGCGGTTGCGCCGGGAGTTCGATATGGACATTATCGCGACTTACCCGAGCGTGGTTTACGAGGTGGTGCAGACCAACGGCGAGAAAGTCGAAGTCGATAATCCGGCTCACCTGCCGGATCCCAGCGTGATCGCGGAAATCAGGGAACCGGTTGTCGAATGTTTCGTGATGTGTCCGAACGAGAATATCGGCGATATGATGCAGCTGATCATGGAGAAAAGGGGCGAGGTCCAAAACACCGAGTCGCTCGACACGCGCCGGGTGATGTTGACAGCGGTCATGCCGTTAAACGAGATTTTGGTCGATTTTAACGACAAGCTAAAATCATTGACCCATGGCTACGGATCGATGGACTATGAGTACGCCGGCTATCGGCCTGCCGAGCTGGTGAAACTCGACATGCTGGTAAACGCCGAACCGGTGGATGCATTTTCCAGTATTGTTCACCGGGACAAGGCCGAAAGCCGGGGCCGGTTACTCGCAGCCAAGCTCAAGGAAGTGATCCCTCAACAGCTTTTCCAAGTATCGATCCAGGCCGCAATCGGTGGAAAAATCATCGCGCGCGAGAATGTCTCTGCTCTCCGAAAAAATGTGACCGCAAAATGTTACGGAGGCGATATCACGCGAAAGCGGAAGCTCTTGGAGAAACAAAAAGAGGGCAAGAAACGAATGAAATCGATCGGTAAAGTAAATATTCCGCAGGAAGCCTTTATCGAAGTTCTGAAAACAAGCTAAAACCGTGTTAACACCGAGATACGTCCAGGATTCCGAGACACTAATCAAAGCGGCAAAACGAATACTCAATTATCGCAAAGACATCGCTGCTCCTGATCAACTTGAGGCGGCCCGCGCCGGGATTGCCAGGGTGCGCAACGCGATAAAACAAAGATCTGCTCCAGCGGTTAAAGAAGCCGAGAAACCGCTGGTGGACGTTCTAACTAAGATTGATCCCCCGCAGCCTAACAGTTGGATCCGGGATAATGTCGAACTGATTATTGTGGTGGTAGCAATTGCTCTGGGGCTGCGAGCCTATTATTTGCAGCCTTTCAAGATCCCGACGGGATCGATGCAACCGACTTTGAACGGCATTATCGCCAAGCCGATCGACGGGCCGGCCCCGAATTTTTTGGTGCAGACTTTTCAATTTCTGGTCCTAGGGCGCACATATGCAGATGTGGTCTCCGAGGAGGATAACGATAGTATCGTGGATATCACCCCCGTGAAGCTAAGGTGGTTATGGGATGGTTCTCTGATCCGGATGTCTTCCGGGCGGGCGTATACGGTCGGGATCCCGCCGGATATATTGAAATACCAGCTTGGGGTCATGCCTTCGTTTTCCGAAGGGAACTCGCAGCTCGACAAAAAGTATCGGAAGGGGGAACCGATCGTTCGTGGTTATTCGGATCTGGGCGATCAGGTTTTCGTGGATAAGATGAGCTACAACTTCATGCCGCCCCATCGAGGAGATATTTTTGTGTTTAAGACGAACGGCCTGCCGATGGAAAGGCCGGGCGCCCCGAGCGAACACTTCATTAAGCGCCTGGCGGGAGTCCCAGGCGACACGTTGCGGATTGCTGAACCCGACCTTTTTATTAATGGGCATCCGGCAGAAGACTTCGTTTTTAAGCGAGTCGAATCCCGCGAGAATGGGTACACCGGGTATACCAACCAGCAGTTGCCCCAGCCGATGCGATACCTGGGGACGCCGAATGATACGGTGACAATTCCGCCGTACTCCTACTTTGCGTTGGGCGACAACAGCGCCAATAGCCTGGACAGCCGCTACTGGGGTTTTGTGCCGGCCGACAACGTGGTGGGTCGCGGCTTGTTTGTTTATTGGCCGTTCACCAGTCATTGGGGGGTTCCGCGGTAGTCACACCCAGCGCCGGGAGGGATCGCGTCCTTGCGATCCGTTGTCCGCGAAGCTCGGCGCAGACCCGACGAAGTTTTCAACAACGCCAACGATGCAGACCTGATCGCGGCGCGCGAGGACGCGCGTCCTCCCTGTCTCGGGCGAACCACGCTATTCCTTCCGCCGAAATTCGGTGTTGTGTTTCCTGAAGAAAAGCGGCCTAAATCTAGCTTATGGACTTGGTAGACATTTTGGTCGACCTCGGAAGGCAACTAGGAATTCATCCAGATAAATTAGTTATAGTCGACGAGGGCTTTGTGGCCGGCAAAGTGGACGGGCATCTGGTCATCAGCCGTCCAGGAGCCCGCTTAGGGAGCTTGGATCGCGGCGACCTGATTCATTTTAGCGCGGCTCCTTTGCTCGAGTTACTGAGAGCGGACCAGCCCAGACGGCCCGCCGAAGAGGAAGGGCTGTTGGCTTCCCGGTTGCAAGAGGATTCGCCGATGCCCAGCGCCGATGCCTACGTAGTCACAGACCTGTTCGAGCGTTGCGCGAGCCGGATGATCGTGCAAGTGCAACCGGTCGTGATCAACCAAATTCTAGCTTCTCCGCGAGCAAGGCAGTTTGCCGACCGTCGGATTACCTTGAGCGAGGTGTTCAGTTGCGGACTGGCGACTACCTTGGTTCCTTATGCCGACCCGGGAACGGCGCTCGCGAAAGAGGTGCGAACCAAAGTGAGCCTCTGGCGTGATCGCGCGCGAACAGATCCGAAGGTGATATTGCTCCAGAACAACGGGATGATCGTGCTAGGCGATTCTCCTGAGGAAGTCGTGGAACACATCGAAAAGATGGTTCGCGCGGCTGAGGTGTTTGTCGGCGCCAGCTTACTCGGAGGACCACAATTCCTCACCGTGGCTAATGTTGGAAGAGCGACTGAATACCGGCGGGGACCCGACGCAAGCGGAAACAATCAAGCAACCGCGCCACAAGCTGTGTCGAGTGAGCTGGCAAATTCCTGAACTGCCAGGAATCGATTGGACTCACGCCGCGATTGAGACCGGCGCCGGGGTATTGGGTTACCTTCTGCTGATTCTGTGCAACCCGGTCGCCCGATTTTTCCGGGACGGACTGCGCATCGTGAACCGGCATCCGCGGATTTGGATCTGGCTGGCCGTGCTCGGCTGTTCATACTCTCTATTTCAGGCAGTGATCGCTTGGCGCCTGGGCGAGTTCCATCTGTCGCTTTACGACCTGGTGAACTGGCCGGCGGCTCGCTCCGTCGATTTAGTGTGGGCGGCGCAAAGATGTTGGCTGCCCGCGCTGGAGCTATTGTCCGGCGTTTTCAATCAGGTGGTAGTCAGCTTCCCGGCCTCGAGTTTGGCAGCGCTCCTGTTTTTGATGAACTGGGGCGGTGCTCATTTTAACTTGATCGCTGAGGCTCGGGTACGACTGGGAGCTTGGTGGATGCCCGTCTACCTGGGAGTTGTGATCTGTGCGTTTGGGGCGGTGGCTAAGCCGGTCTTCGCCATTTCCATTCATTGGCTGAACCAGTTCTTGGATGGCCTGTTTCTGTTGCGAGTTGGAGCGGTGCTGGATTGGCTCTCTTTCCAGTTCGAATACTTGTTCGGACTGGTAGTTCAGATCTATCTGATCCTCCTGGCGTTTGTCTGGATCAGGGGCATTAAGTCTGATCCGGAACGAGTATTTGCACTTGCGCTCCGGCGGACGCCGCACGTAGCAAAATGGGCGGGAATAATGCTGTTGATTAGCGCCCTCTTCATCCACCTACCGCTTTTGATCAGCTACCTCTGGATCGGACAATTCACCGATTTCACGAGTGCGACGGTTGAGTACGTCGATCAGACGGTCCGGCCGCTCTTTGCGATGATCTTGATCTTTTTCTGCTCGGTTCAGATCACTTTGGTACTGCATAACCAGACATTGCAAAAGGCCTTACAAGAGCACGCCAACCTGATGCGGACGAGCTGGTACCGTATCCTTTGGTTTTTGATCGTGGCCGGTTTTCACTTGTTCGTTGTGTGTTGGGTTGGCGAGGCCGCTTTGGCGTGCTATCCGGTTATGTCGGTCCCGAGCGTGCTGGCATCTCTGATAGTGAGTTTCGCTAAAGCGGTCATAGCGGCATGGCTTCTGACTAGCTGGGTTTGCCTCTATCGAGATGCTCGCCGTCCGCGTAAAGAAATCCGGTTTTGAGAAAGAAACGGTCCTTTGGTAAACCCTGAGCCAGAAGATATTTTGGTGGCGCACCAAATCAGTTGGCACGGTCCGAGTGATTCCGGCATTCAGATCCAACCCGTCAGCCACCGGTTTCAGCGTTCGTCATTTTACATACTCGAAAGCAGCGACAGCGAAGCCAAACATTGTTGGTTGCGTCTCCTTGGGTTGTTGGATGAACCGGCTGGAGGAGAGATGTTGCTGGAGGGAAGGGTGGTCACAGGCTTGGATTCTGAAGAGCTGGGAGAGATCCGGAACCGCAAGTTTGGATTTCTCTTTGCGGCGCCTTTCCTTTTGCCGTCATTTACGGTGTTAGAGAACGTCGCGATGCCGCTATTCAAAGTAGCGCAGGTCGATGCCCGTGAGGCGAAGAGCATCACCGAGACAATTCTCGAACTGGTGGGGATCTCTGAACTAGTGGAAGTGGAGGCTTATCGGCTGTCGCCTTTGCAACAACACCTTACCGCGCTGGCTCGAGCGATCGTACATCATCCACGGCTACTCATCATCGAGGAGTTAGGGCTGGGCCTCGACGCGGAGTCAGCGCTCCGCGTCTTCGATGTGGCACGTCGAATCCCTGAGCGGTTTGGAACCACGGTGATCGCAACGCTTTCAGCGGGGATTGACTTCGCAAGCGCAGATGTCGTACTCGAAATAGGCGCCGACGGAATCCGGGAAGTTCGGAAGGAACCGAGAACATGAGCAAAGCCGAAAACATAACGCGGAGAAGTGGATCGAACCTTGCTTTTGCCTTCTTTTGCTTACCGAAAGAGAAACGGCGCGACATCTCGACGTTTTATGCGTTCTGCCGGCACGTGGATGATATCGCTGACGATCCAGGGCTCCCAGTCGAAGATCGTCGGGCGCGGTTGGAAGGCTGGAGATCGTGGATCCGGCGATCGACTGAGGGCGAACCGGATTTTGCCGGCGAAGTTCGGCAGCTAATCAAGAAATACTCTCTCAAAGTATTGCACTTTGAAGACATTCTCAGCGGGGTGGAGATGGATCTGCAGCCGGTCCGGTTCTCAACTTTTGCGGAGCTCTCGGAATATTGTTATCGAGTGGCCAGCGCGGTCGGGTTAGTCAGCATAGAGATCTTCGGCTACAAAAACGCACACTGCCGGGATTACGCCTATTATTTAGGCTTGGCGTTGCAGCTAACCAACATTATTCGGGACGTGGGCTCGGATCTGGCCAATGGGGGTCGTATTTACCTGCCGTTGGATGAAATGGCCCAATTCAGCTATCCCGAGGAAGAGTTGGTCCAGCGGAAATATAATGACCGGTTTATCGACCTCATGAAATTCCAGGCCGAACGAGCCCATGCGTACTTCCAAAGGGCCATCGAAACGCTGCCGGCCGAGGATCAGAAGTCAATGAAGGCGGCTGAATTGATGCGGGAAGTGTATTTCAAGCTGCTTACTCGGATCGAAAAGGACCGTTTCCGGGTCTTTAAGAAGAAGTACCGCCTGAGCCGGCCGGAAAAACTTTGGATTATTTCTCGGCATTTTGCCACAAATCTGACATAGTGTGGTTTGTCTTTAGCAGGAACCAGGTCTGCAACCTGCTGCTAGGGAGTCTGCGGAGTCCTTATATGACAAAAATGATCTACCTTGGGGCCGTCATTTTGATGGTTCTCGGGTTAGCCTCTTCAGAGGCATTTGGGCAGACAAATAGCAGTCTGTCATCGACTGCAGGCATCGCTCCGATCGGTGTCAGTAGCAGTTTGGTAGGAAATGCTCTCGGCTTCGTCGTTCACCTCGCCGGGAAAGATATTATCTACTTGTGGGACGGCAGTGTGATTCCGGTAGCGACTCGTACAAACCAAGCCGATATCGTGATTAGCCCGTACGTCCCCCATAACCGGGTTATTGTCCGCGGGATCCAGTCGGGAGAGTTGGTAATGGACCCGTCGGTAATGAAACCGTTTGTTCGGCCTTAAAGATAAGGGAAGAGATTCCATAACAGAATAGCGCCGGTGTAGAGCAGGACGCCGGCGAACCCTGACCTTGGACGGTGCAGGTGGAGCGGTCAGTCAGTTCGGCTAACCGCACAGTGGGGTTTACTTTTTCGTTCTCAGTAGAACGTCTCTCGGGCGTAGCAGGCAAATATCATCGTCCGCCTGAACGGCGTACTGGCCACGTCCGAATCGGTTATGGGCGGAGAAATTGAATTTGCGTAATCCGTGGAGCTGGTTGTCGGAATTCAGGGTGGGTATTGTTATTTTTTTAGGCTCGCGAGGGCCGGCACGCTTGAGAGCACGTTGTTAACTGTGTCTTCTCCGACCAATTTCTTGGCCTCGCCGATAAAGTTTTCTACGAACGGAGGGATCAACTCGGTCTGGAGCCCAGCGTTTTCCAGACCCGCCACAACCTTGCCGACCTCGGCAGTTTGGCCTCCAAAAAGGGAGCTCACACCCCCGATCAGATTTCCGAGAAGATTGCCGCCGCCAGCGTCAGGAGTCGGCGCGTTCGCTAGTTCATTTGCGCCCGGAATCTGATTCAGAAGAGTCCCGACTTCACTTCCACCCGCTTTTTGCTTCAGGTAGTTTAACAATACTGCTAATCCCGAGCGAACGACAGCCTCGGGGATCCCAAGTTTTTGCGCAATGGCTGTTACTATTTGGTCCATATAGCTGTGATGCTGTTACGATCTGTCAATTGATAGGTCTTCCCAAGGGTATGAGAGACGGTTCAGTTTCTGCAAGACATCTCTTTTATCGCGAGTCGGACTGTAAGGTGCCTGCACTCACAAGGCGCTTCGTTCTCGTCCTCGAATCCGGCCACGCGGAGTGGTGGAGTGTGGGAGTGTTGGAGTACCGTGCCAAGTCCGAAAAGCCCCCGCGTAGCGAGTTAGGGATGCCGAATGAGGGCTCACGCCGAGCCCGCTTCTTGACGCAATCTCGCCATTTCTTCGGGCAGCGGCGGGAAGACGCCGAATTCTGTAACTAACCCGGAGACAAATCGGCGGGGAGTAACATCAAATGCGTAGTTTAGCGCATCGCTACCTTCGGGAGTGAGTTGCACACTACAGACTTTGCCATCCGCGGTCCGGCCTGAGATGAGCGTGACTTCTTCCGGGGCACGCGTCTCGATGGGAATACTCTTCACTCCGTCGTCAATAGTCCAATCGATCGTCGACACAGGTAAGGCTACATAAAAAGGGACTCGATTATCGTGGGCAGCCAACGCTTTAAGGTAAGTGCCGATCTTGTTGCAAACATCGCCGCCAGCGGTGGTGCGGTCGCTGCCGACGATGCAAAGGTCGACCCGCCCGTGTTGCATGAGATGTCCGCCAGCATTGTCTACAATAACTGTGTGGGGCACACCATGATGACCCAGTTCCCAAGCTGTGAGAGAGGCTCCTTGGTTCCGTGGCCGAGTCTCGTCTACCCAAACATGAACGGGAATACCGGCATCGAATGCCTTATAGATGGGAGCCAGAGCAGTTCCCCAGTCGACGGTTGCTAACCAACCCGCATTACAATGGGTCAGGACGTTCACTGGACGCGAGCGTTGAACATTGTCCCAAGCTTGCTCGATCAAGGCTTTCCCGTGTTCACCGATGGCAGAACAGTTGGCGACGTCTTCATCCGCGATGATTTTAGCGGTGGCCAGGGCGACGGATACGCGTTCTCTCGGCTCAAGCGAAAGCAGGACCGATCGCATCCGATCGAGCGCCCAGCGTAAGTTGTATGCGGTGGGACGCGAAGCGAACAACGCATCATAGGCATGCTCAAAGGCTTTATCACTCGGATCGGCGGCCATCGCCAGTGCGATCCCGTAACCGGCAGAAGCTCCAATTAACGGTGCGCCGCGTACGACCATGTTGCGGATACCGGCGACCACATCATCCAGTGTTCGCCATTCAACAACTTTGAAGACATGAGGGAGTAAAGTCTGATCGATCACGCTAACCGAAATATGGTCAGCATTTGGCCAGATGGTTCGATAAGGTTGGCCGTCAACTCTCATGGTGTGAATACTCCTGACGGTTTGCTAGCGGTTACTTAAGTAATTTCAGAGAAACTCTCAGATTCTATCACAACAAAAACGGTAGGGCGAGGCGCGCGGGAGAGGTGAAAAGTGAAGGGCCGGTAGGGCGAAAATCTCGGCGCGCATTAGATGAGCCATTCACAATATGCTTGTACGCGCCGGATTTGAGCCGCGCCGTGGACGTACCACCTCCCTAGCTTCGATGGGATGGATGAAAAATAACCTTCTTGATGATACACCGCGCACGCATGGCTCAAATCCGGCGCGGTTCAGCCAGGAAGGTGGTTTGCCTTGGCCGCGCCGAGATTTTCGCCCTACCTCTTCCGCCTATCCGAACAATAATCGGCACACGAAAACAGCGGCGACAGCTCCGGCGAGGTCGGCAAGTAGGCCGGCAAAAATTGCATGCCGGATGCGCGTGATCCCAACAGAGCCGAAGTAAACGGCGACAACGTAAAAGGTTGTTTCAGCGCTGCCGTAGATCGTCGCAGCCGTGTAGGTGAGCAAGCTGTCAGGCCCGAATTGTTTAATCATGTCGCTTAGAACCGCGAGTGAACCGCTGCCACTGAGCGGTCGCATTAGGACCATCGGCAGCATTTCGCCCGGGATCTGAAGAACGCCAAAAATCGGACTGAGCAGTAGTTTCAAAAAGTCTAGTGCTCCGGATTCGCGGAACACCGCAATCGCAACTAACATTGCCACGAGATAAGGGATGATCCGGAGCGCAGTTTGAAAGCCTTCTTTCGCACCTTCGATGAATTCTGAGTAAATAGGCACCCCCCGTCCGAAGGCATACAGCGGGAAAAACGTCAGCACGAACGGTACGGCGATGGGGGAAAGCGCCTTCAATACCAGGATCATGCCGGAGAGCAAATCAGAAGGCCAAGGGGCTGCGCCAAACAGGTAAGGAAACGCCTTGCTAACGAACGCACCGATAAAAACCAGTAACAGAATGACTAGTGCCCATCGAGCCCAGGACGGGCCTGCCTTTTTTTCGGATTGAGCGAGGTCCGGTTCTGGCTGTTCTTCCGTATTGTCTGCAGCCTGGTTCTGGATTGGGTCCGCGGGCGCCGGCTGGTTTTCCCAACGAAAAGGGCCAACTCGCTCAAGCAGCTTGACGGTGATGATCGCGCAGATGGTGGCAAACCCGGTGGAAAGCAAAGTCGATCCCACGATGGCGGACGGATTTTTCGAACCGTTAATCGCGAGCAAATTGATGGCCGTGGCGGGGATCAACTGGATCGAAGCGGTGTTGATCGCCAAAAAAGTGCACATGGCGTTGGTGGCGACGCCGGGTTTAGAGTTGAGCCGGTTGAGCTCGGTCATCGCCTTCAGACCAAGCGGCGTTGCGGCGTTGCTTACCCCCAGCATGTTGGCGGAGATGTTCATCATCATGGCGCCGATCGCCGGATGATCGCTGGGGACATCAGGAAAAAGCCGTAACATGATCGGCCGGATCAATCGTCCCAGGCGTTGGATCAGACCTGATTTTTCTGCCAACCGCATCAGACCTAGCCACAGCGCCATCACTCCGACCAGCGGAAGCGCGAGATCCATGACCGCTGACTTCGCCGCGGTCAGCCCCCCTTGCCCAACGGCGTCAAGTTTCCCAGTAAATACGGCTACCAATACGCCGGAAAGCAGTAGTGCTAGCCAGATTACGTTGAGCATGGGAGGGGGTGGCGCGTGTTAAGAGGTGGCGGCTGGAGTGATGGAGTGGTGGAGTGATGGAGTGGTGGAGTGGTGGAGTGGTGGAGTGGTGGAGTGGTGGAGTGATGGAGTGATGGAGTGGTGGAGTGGTGGAGTGGTGGAGTGGTGGAGTGGTGGAGTGAGTGAGAGTGATGGAGTGATGGAGTGATGGAGTGGTGGAGTGGTGGAGAACTGGGCTACTGAGGTATTTTGCTGCTACGGTTTGTTGCCGGTCGTTCCGAGATACACGGCGTTGGATTCTCGGACGATTAACGTGTCGATCCAACCCCCGGCATCTTGTTTGCGTTCAAGAGCTTCTACTAGACGAAGCAGCCCGTTTTCGAGCTTAAATGCTAGCTGGTCAAGTGTATCGAATGCCTCTTCGGAGAGCTGATTTGCGGTTAAGTACGCGTGGTACCCAGAGACGCTTTCTCCTAGTGATCCAAGGGCGATGTAAAGGTAATGGATGTACTCTCGGATTGAGCGACGACAATAGCCCTCGGCGATGTTCCGATGAACCGAGTCAGCCGACGCCATGGCCTGGGAAGCAATGCGCTTCATTTCGAACGGCCATTCAGCCACTAGGCGGCAGGTTTCAGCGTACAACTTAATCGCATCTTGCCAGACTCTCAGCTGCTGGTAGCCACGATTCTTATTCTTTCGCTTTATACCCATCACCCCCAAATACCCCAATGCCCACCCGATCTACCACCCCAATCCTTCACCACCGCCACAAACCATCCCAATACCCCCAACGCTCCAACGCTCCAACGCTCCAACACTCCAAGACTCCAACACTCCAAGACTCCAAGACTCCAAGACTCCAAGACTCCAACACTCCAACACTCCAAGACTCCAACACTCCAACACTCCAACACTCCGACACTCCGACACTCCAACACTCCAACACTCCAACACTCCAAGACTCCAACACTCCAACACTCCAACACTCCAACACTCCGACACTCCCCGTGCCACCTCTCGGCGCTCGCCATTCCTTTTTGCATACCACCGAATATTTCGTTGGCGAGATGGCCCTTTTTGCGGGTGATTAGGAGTGCCTTATGAATCCTTGCCAACCGATTCCGCGTGCTGGTGAACCGTGTGCGATCGTCATCTTTGGAGCGTCCGGGGATCTCACAAAGCGTAAACTGATTCCGTCGCTTTATAATCTGGCTTCTTATCATCTGTTGCCGAAGAACTTCAGTATCATCGGAGTTGCTAGAAGCGACTGGAGCGACCAGGAGTTCGCCTCTCGGCTAGGGAAAGACCTGACCGAGCTTGGTACTCAGCCGGTTGACCCGAATATCTGGAGCGAGTTCCAGGATCGGATGCTCTACTGTTCCGGAAGTTTTGACGATCCGAAAACGTACGAAAAACTTGGACAACGACTCGCCGAGTCTGCCAAGAGACTGGGGACAAATGGGAACGTCCTTTTTTATCTTTCGGTCCAGCCTTCGTTCTTTGCGACGATCGCAAAGATGTTGGCTCAGTACGGCCTGACTCGAGAAGAAGGTAATTGGCGCCGAGTAATCATCGAGAAACCGTTCGGCCATGATCTGTCATCGGCGTTGGAGTTGAACCGGAATTTAACCAGCGCATTGCAGGAGCATCAGATCTATCGGATCGACCATTACCTTGGGAAAGAGACCGCGCAGAACCTGCTCGTATTTCGGCTGGGCAATGCGGTATTCGAACCGATCTGGAACCGCCGTTACATCGATCATTTTCAATTGACGGTCGCTGAATCCATTGGGGTGGAAGGAAGAGGAGCATTCTACGAGTCCGCGGGCGCGTTTCGAGACGTGATGCAGAATCACATGTTTATGCTGCTGGCATTGATTGCGATGGAACCTCCGAACTCGCTTCAGGGTGAGGCGGTGCGAAACGAGAAAGTGAAGCTTTTGCAAGCGGTGCGTAGCAGTACTCCGGAAGAGGCGTTGGCGTCTACGGTTCGCGGGCAATATGGGCCGGGGCAGGTTGGCGGCCTGAGTGTTCCGGGCTACCGCCAAGAAAAGAATGTCAATCCGGAATCAACCGTAGAAACATACGCAGCGGTGAAGCTAATGATCGATAATTGGCGTTGGGCGGGCGTGCCTTTCTACCTGCGCTCAGGCAAACGCTTGGCTAAGCGAACCACGAAAATCGTGGTTCGGTTTAAGGTACCGTCCTTAGCGTTATTCGGATCGAACGAGAATGAGATGATTGCTCCTAACCGCCTTATTTTTAATATCCAACCGGATGAAGGGATCACATTTCAGGTGCGGGCCAAGGTGCCGGGTCCGACGTTAGCCACGAACGCGGTGCATCTTGATTTCGATTATTCGCAGTTTGGTGATCGAGCGCCGACCACAGGATACGAAAAGCTCTTGTATGATTGCATGGTAGGCGATTCGACTTTGTTTCACCGATCGGACATGGTCGAAGCGGCCTGGCAAGCCGCTCAACCCATCCTGGATGCCTGGGGGAATAATCCGCCGAAAGACTTTCCGAACTACGCCGCCGGCGCTTGGGGACCGGCAGCGGCTGATGAGCTTCTCGAACGCGACGACCACAAGTGGTGGTATCCATCGGAATCGGGGATATCGGCATAGGGCGGGTAGGGCGAAACGGCGTATGGGCGGGATTTGGGGAGGGCGCGCGTCCTCGCGCGCTCTGAATCGTCGATATAGCCAAATGCTCGATCTGGTCTGTCCTGGGCTTCGATAACGACTGATCGCGAGCACGCGATCCCTCCCTTGCTATTTGCGTGCTGAAGTCTACGTTTCCGACTCTTGGTTTATGGCTGCTAGTATAATTCCGGAAAGTCGCTGGACCGACGTCCAGCTTAGCAACGACGAGATCGCCCGCTATTCCCGGCACTTGATCATGCCGGAGGTGACGCTTGAGGGGCAGAAGAAATTGAAAGCGGCGTCCATCCTCTGTATTGGGGCCGGAGGATTGGGTTCGCCCATAGCGCTCTACCTTGCAGCTGCTGGAATCGGCCGCTTGGGGTTGGTCGACCCGGATGTCGTTGATTTCTCGAATCTCCAACGCCAGATCCTGCATGGCACCGATGACGTTGGCAGAAAAAAACTCAATTCAGCGAGGGATCGGATTAAGGCCGTGAATCCAAACGTCCAAGTCGATCTTTACGATTGCCTCTTTCGCAGCGAAAACGCGATGGAGATAGTCCGCGACTATGACGTTATCGTAGATGGTACGGATAACTTTCCAACGCGTTATCTATCGAATGACGTCAGTGTGCTGACCAAAAAACCGAATGTTTACGGGTCCATTTTCAGGTTCGATGGCCAGGCGACCGTGTTCGCGCCGCACTTGGGCGGTCCTTGTTATCGTTGCATGTTCCCGGAGCCGCCGCCTCCCGGTATGGTGCCAAGTTGCGCTGAAGGAGGCGTTCTCGGTGTGTTACCCGGTATCATCGGAGTTCTCCAAGCGATCGAAGCAGTAAAGCTAATTCTTGGAGTTGGAGACCCGTTGATCGGAAGGTTGATCAGCTTTGATGCGTTAAAGATGCGATTTCGCGAGTTCAAAGTCCGGCCCGATCCGAACTGTCCGATTTGCGGAAAGAATCCCACGATCCATGAACTGATCGATTACGAGCAATTTTGTGGGTTACCGCAAGCGGATGCGGAGGCTAAACAAGAGATGGCCGTCCCGGCAATCTCTGTGATTGATCTGAAGGCTAAGCTCGATCGCAAGGATCCTTTCGTCCTCGTCGATGTCCGAGAGCCTTATGAATACGAGATTTGCCACATTGAGGGAGCTCGTTTGATTCCGTTGGGTGAATTGCCCGGGCGGCTGAGTGAATTGGATAGCGCCGACGAGATCGTGTTGCAATGTAAGGGCGGTACTCGAAGCGCCCGTGCACTCCACGTCCTTTCGGACGCAGGGTTCCGCAAACTCTACAATTTAGAGGGTGGGATCACCGAGTGGGCCGAAAGGGTCGATCCTTCGATGCCGAAGTATTAGGCAGCGACTGTTTTACTGGCCAGATGCGCGCGCGGGCTGGAGGCGGGTTTGGGTAATGACACCGGAGTGATGGAGCGTTGGAGTTTTGGAGTAATGCAGTAGTGGGTGCTGGAGTGATCGAATAGACTAGACTCGTCAGAGTTCACATCGAGCTCGACTTCTGATACAAAGACATCCTCACCCGAAGGCAAGGCTTCTTTCGCGACAGATGTCCGAGGACCACCAACACTCCAGAACTCCGATACTCCATCACTCCGTTTTTCCGAGCTCCACATCTAGCCGCAGCCCCAGATGCGGACACCGTCGCTATGGATCCCCAGCTTTTAGCTCTCCTCCGGTGCCCTGAAACCAGAGGGGTTTTGCGCAACGCGACGCCGGGCGAACTAGAACAAATCAACACGGCGATTCGCAATTCCGATGTTCGTAATCGGAACGGAGAAAAGGTTAGTGAGCTTTTAGACGACTGTCTGATTTGCGATTCAGCCGGATTGTGTTATCCGGTTCGCGACGGCCTGCCTGTGATGTTAACCGGCGAAGCTTTCGATACCCCCCATTGATATGCCCCGTTTAGACATTTCCATGCCTACGTCTAAAGAAGAACGACTGTCTCCTAAACGAATTGTTCTCGATTCTCTCGATCAGAATCGGGCAATCGATCAGGAAGAATACAAGGAAAAGCTGAAAGATTATCAGCTAACTTTGCTAAACCTGCAGCGTGCTTTGACGGAGACTAAGCACTCGGTGATAATCGTGATTGAAGGACCGGATGCAGCCGGTAAAGGTGGTGCCATCCGGCGATTAGTGGAGAGGTTAGACCCGCGGCATTATCGGGTTTACTCGATTGTGAAACCGACTCAGGAGGAATATAAGCACCATTATCTTTGGCGTTTTTGGAACAAACTTCCTGGCTACGGCCAAATGGTGATCTTCGACCGGTCCTGGTACGGCCGACTCCTGGTCGAAAGAGTCGAAGGATTCGCTACCGGACCCGAATGGAAGCGCGCCTATCGAGAAATCAACGAGTTTGAGCGGACGTTGGTCGATGACGGAGCGGTGATTATTAAACTTTATCTCCACATCACAAAGGACGAGCAATTAAACCGTTTTAAGAGCCGGGAAGCAGACCCGCTCAAACACTGGAAGATCACTGACGAAGATTGGCGCAATCGGCGGCATTGGGATGATCATAATCACGCCGCTGAGGACATGTTTGCGGAGACCTCGACGAGTGCGGCTCCGTGGACCGTGGTGGAAGCAAACTACAAATGGTATGCCCGGCTGAAAGTCCTCAAGGCAACGATCAAGGCCATCGAATCGCTAGATTTTAAGTAATCGCGAATGGACGTCTGGCGCGGGAGGGCGCGCGTCCCCGCGCGCCGCGAGGATATACCTTAGCCCAAGGGTGTATTTTCCCCGGTGATTAGAACACGTGCTCGGCTTCGTTAACAGCGGATCGCGAGGACGCGATCCCTCCCGGGCGAAGTCTAGGTCAAATGTCCGTTCCTCCAACACTACGGACAGAGACGTGGATGTTATAGGGCGGTACCTCGTCAAACGCGTCCGGACGAAGGCTGAGCAAACGCTCACGAATCTGAAAAAGGTGCTGTAAATCAAGGCCTTCAACCTTGATTTCGCCGGTGGAAAAGATTGCGCTCAAGCGGGGTTGCGGGTTGTCGACGATTTCGATGCTAAGGAGATCGTTGAGGAAAAGGCTGACCTGGACCTGCGTCTGGGTGGATTGCTGGCTGCGGGCGGTGATCGGTATTTTGTCCATAAGCACTGAAGGGGAAACAGCCGGGAGCCAGAATCCAGGCGCCAGGAGGCGGTTGGGTAACGCTGGCGCCACAAGGGCAGTCACCTCTTCGTACGGTAAGTCAGTATTCAATACCATCACGCGTCGGCAACCCCAACCTCTGGTTTCAGCTCACCGTGTTGTCGGCGCTGACGGCGTTGACGGCGTTTCCTGCAGGGTGACTCACTGGTCCCGTGTCTGGGATTTCATGTTCCCGATTTTGGGACGATTCTTGGTACCTCTGGACCATGCTCTTGATGCTAAGATAGCGTAACTTATTCGTAATGAAATAGTTACGAGCAATTACCTTACCTTGGCACGGGGCTTGCGTTAGGAAGAGAACGTAGCCCCATGAACGAATTCAAAACCGGACTCTTAATGCTGTTGGTTTGCGCAGCCTTTTATGTGCTGGCAGATCCGAGAGTCTGGGGAGGATTGTGCCAATTGGTTGGCCATCTGATGGGAGGAGCTAACTGAGAGCGAGTCTTTATGCGCGTTGTGTCCAACCCGTTTTCAGGAATGCACTCCCGTTGCCGTCTGAGCAGTCTTTGGGAACGGCAGCGCCAGATCGGGGCAAATTTTTCCACGGTTGTCTGCGAAGGTTTTGAGGCAGTTAACGTCTGCGGGGGGCCATGCCTCGGAGCTTTCAAGGCAGGCGGCCGGGTAACCTGTTTGTTGCCCGGCCGCTACCAAACCGCCGCGCTCAGATATCTGGGGATTTCTGAGCGCGGGACTCTTTATTCCAGGAGCTAGGAGCTAGAATCTAGGAGCTAGGAGAGGCGTTTGCAGCGGAGCGGATCCGCTGGATAGCAAACGGCTTCAGGGGTGGAACGGATGGGACCTATAGGACCTATGGGACTAATATGACTGGCGGACCACGCGCGGGAACGCCTTTATGCCGATCGGCTCTCCTAGCTCCTAGATTCTAGCTCCTAGCTCCTGCGCTGATTACTGAACCTACAGATTACTTCAGTCGCGACCGCTCCTCGCTCACAGTGTCTCTGGATTCTCCAGTAAGGCCACGAGCCGACTAATCAGCTTCCCAGAGGCGCCGCCGTCGATAACGCGATGATCAAAGGTCACGGTGAGGTCCGCCATCTGTTTCGGCTTGAATTGGGAGGTTGCGTCGTCCCAGACAGGGCGTTTTTCTCCGCGCCCTAAACCGACGATCAAGGTTTCGGTCGGCTGCGGGATAGGCGTTCCCCAGGTGATTCCAAGCGGACCGAAATTCGTCACAGAAGCAATTGCGCCTTCTCTGGCGTCTTCGGGCAGCCGGCGGGTTCTCGCTGCCGCCACTAGTTGCTGGTATTTCTCTCCAAGCTCAGAGAGGGGCTCTTTATCGAGGCTGTTTAACACAGGAACAACCACTCCTTCATCGACCTCGACAGCCACACCGATATCGATTGATTTGGGGAGCACCAATTGGTCTCCGATGATGCGCGCGGCTAATTTGGGGTTTTCCGCGAGAGCGACAGCGATCGCTTTGGCGACGTACAGTGCGGGACCGGGCGGGACGCTAAACTGTTTGCGGTGCGCGAGGATTGCCTCGAGGGAAAAAGCGACTCCGATGGTGCAAAGAGGCCGGCTCCAGCTGCGGCGCATCGCGTCTGAGATCGCTAAACGCAGGCCGGTTGCCTTTTGAGTAGGGTGCTCTTCAAGCTCAGCCAGATACTTCTCCACGTCATTTGCTGTCACCCGGCCGTTTTTGCCGGTTCCCGGAACCAAAGACAGATCCTGTTGTTGCCAGCCGAGCTGATCAGCCGTTGAACGGACTCGCGGTGAAACAAAGGGGCCGCCGCTTTTCGCCGGCATCATCGGGATGGTAATGGTCGGCATGGCCGGCGGCGTACCCTGGTGCGCATCGAATGTTGCCGGCATCTCCGAAGGCGCCTCACTCACTGATGCCCCAAGGCGTTCGGCGTCTTCCTCGGAAGCTTCAATATATCCGAGAATCGTGCCGTTTGCATAAGTCTGGTTCACTTCCGCGGTGAACTCCGCGATCACGCCGTTACACGGGGTGGTAACACCCATAACGGCTTTATTGGTTTCGACTTCGATAATTTCCTGGTCGCTGGTAACCGCCTCTCCTGCCTGCACATTAAAACGGAGGACGGTAGCCTCGGCGACAGACTCACCAAGCTGCGGCATGATGATCGGGACTTTGGGCATATAGATTAAAACGTATCGGCGTGTCGGTCTTTGGAGATATCGGCGTAAGAAAAGTTACCACTCTAACATTTGTCGAACCTTCTTTACTATCGTGGCGGTAGAAGGTCGATGAGCCAGCCATAGATCCGGGTGATACGGAATCGGCGTGTCTCGGCAATTCAATCGTTCTGGAGGCGAGTCGAGTAAATGAAATCCTTTGCTGGCGACGCGAGCGATGAGCTCTGCATTAACTCCTCCCCACGGCCAGCCTTCGCTCACGCTAAGGAGATGACCTGTCCGGGCCACCGATTGCAGAATTGTCTCGGTGTCGAGCGGTTTGACGGTTCTTAGATCAATGACCTCGATATCGATTCCCACTTTTTCGAGTTCGGCGGCCGCCGCCAAGGAGTCGTACAGAGTGGCAGAATAAGAGACTACGGTGAGATCTTTTCCAGGACGGCGGCATAGAGCTTTGCCGGCAGAGAACGAAACTTCTTCCGGAAGCCGCTCTGCCTTGACCCGGTTGTAGAGGAATTTGTGTTCGCAGTACAGGACCGGGTCATCGAGGGCGATAGCCTCAAGCAACAAGTTATAGGCATCCTCGACGGTCGCCGGCGTCATAATAATCAACCCGGGGAAATGGGCATACAATGATTCCAGGGACTGGCTATGGAACGGCCCGGCTCCCGGATTACCTCCGTTTGGAAGGCGGATCGTGATCGGCAAGGAAACGCCAGTCCGATAGAAATAGGCGCCCGCCTGGTTGACGATCTGGTTAAAGCCGTTTGCCGAGAAATCAGCGAACTGCATTTCCACAATGGGGCGCATCCCTTCCAGGCTCGCACCGATCGCGCTGCCGACCATGGCATCCTCGCTGATAGGCGAATCCAAGACTCGCCCGGGGAACTCTCTTGCCAAATTCTTAGTGGCCTTGAAAGCTCCGCCGTAGGGGCCCACATCCTGTCCGTAGATGTATACGTTCGGATTTTCGCGTAGGGCCTTGGCTTGAGCTTCCCGAATTGCTTCGAGATAAGTGATGCTCATTCTGCGTACTCTTGGTCGATTAAGTGAGTGGACGCTAACGAGTGCCAATCTTCTTCCGCAGGATCTGGAGCTGGTTCGCGTTGTACCTGTTGAAGCGTGTCTTCCACTTGGGCTTTGGCTTGCTGCCGCCACTCTTGTAGCGTGACTTCGTCGGCCCAACCCTGTTCCACAACGAAGGCTTGGGCCACCCCGACACAATCACGGCCCTCTGGACTAGCCAAGAGATCTTTGTCCATATAAAAACCATCATCGTGCTCAGCGTGGCCGGAGAGGCGAACATTTGTGGCTACGACCATCTGGACGCCGAATCCCGAGCGAGCACGTTCGACGGCATGACTAGCGACTTCGAGGCACTCTTTGAGGTCCGTACCATCCATGCTGTAACCTTCAACGCCATAACCGATGGCTCGATCCACCAAATCATGACAGGCAAACTGGCGATCGTTAGGCGTTGAATAGGCGTAATGGTTGTTGGTCACCGTCATCACCAGGGGCACGCGTTCGACAGCCGCCTGGTTAAGTCCTTCGTGAAAAGAGCCGGTCGAACTACCCCCGTCGCCGATGGACGTGGCGCCGACAAAGCCTGTCTCACCTCGCATTCGTCGCGCCATTAAAGCGCCCGTTACCAGGGATACGGAAGCGCCGAGATGGCTAACCATGGGGTAGGTCCGTTCTCTGGGGCGTCCTTGGTGGACATTACCATCCCGGCCTCGCATCGGTCCGGTTTTCTTGCCCAGATAGGTTCGCAGAATATCGAAGAGAGACTCGCCAAAAGCGAGCCGGCCGGCTTGGTCTCGAATCAAAGGAGCAAAAGTATCGCCGGGTCGCAGATTCACCCCAACTGCCGCACTCACTGCCTCTTGACCTCTGCCCAGATAGCAGCCCCCAGCGATTTTCCCGGCGTGCCACAGAGCAGCCACTTTGTCTTCCACAGTTCGTGCCAGCAGCATCCATTTGAATGCGCTGACGTATTGCTCCTTGAACCCTAAACGGATGGTTTCACTCTCGAGTTCCCTGAGGGTGTTCAGCATCAGGAACGAATATCAGCATAATGGTAAATCATGCAAGGTTTTCGGTTTGGTGTTGGCGTTCGGCGTTTTGCGTTTTGCGCTCGGCGTTCGGCGTTCGGCGTGTTGGCGTTTGGCGAAGCGCTCCGTAGGAGGAGAATATTTGTAGCTATGCCACGACGATCCGTAATGAGCTCCGTCAGGAGCGGCATACGGTTCAAGCGTCCTCATAAGCCTTGAACGCTTTGAGACGCGCCAGATGTCGCTCCCTCGGAGCAGTTCGTCATCATGGACATCGAAGGCTACAAATATTCCCTCCCATGGAGCTGCTTACCCGACACGCCGAACGCCGAACGCCAAACGCTCCCTGGCACGATTGGCGCTGCAAAAACGCTACTGATGCCAGCAATGAACAGAGCTGCAACCCAGTATCCGAGCCATTCGTTGACTACTGGATTGATAGCCGGCTCGGACCTGGGTATAGTCTGTATCAGCGGAGTGATTAAGAAGTACAAATGAACGAAGAACGAGCACCCGAGTACGGTGGTTACAGTTCCGAGCCCGCAACTCCTCTCGAGATCTTAGAGAGAATCGTAGCAAGTCTTCCACCCGGTGACCCAACACGCAGCGAGATAATCGGCCTGAGGTCGAGCGTGGCGGAACAGGAAGAAGTGATTCAAGAGGCGCGGCAAACGATAGAAAAACTGGACGAAGTGATCAAAAAAGTCACTTCGCCGGCGAATCGGATCGGAACTTACCTTGGTAGCCCCAACAAAGAAACTGCCCAGATCGTCGTAGGTGGTTCCGATTACTATTGCAACGTCGATCCCCGGATCAACATCAACAAGTTAAAGAAAGGGACCCGCGTCTTGGTGAACGAGGCGTACGTCATCGTCGGAGACCTCGGATACGATCTTGCTGGGCCTGTCACCAAGGTCACGGAAATTCTTAGCAGTGATCGCTTGCGGGTAGGCCAAGAGCATGGCGTCCAGTCCATTGTGCTGCAGCGGTCTCAGGACCTCCTCAAAACCAATCTCAAAGTTGGCGATGAGGTAAGAGTGGACTCGAACTTTAGGATTGCGATCGAGGTTTTAAGCCGGCCGACTACTCAGGATTACTACTTAGAGGCAGTACCGGAGATTTCTTGGAGTATGGTGGGAGGTCAGGAAGAAGCGCTCAGTGCGATCAAGGACGCGATCGAGTTGCCGCTATTGCATGCGGATCTCTTCTCCAAGTTCCAGCATCAAACTCCAAAGGGATTTCTGCTTTATGGACCGCCGGGGTGCGGAAAAACGCTGCTGGGGAAAGCGACAGCCTACAACCTGACAAAACAGCTCAAGGAAAAAACGGGCGAAGACATGCAGCAGTTCTTCATGCACATCAAAGGGCCGGAGATTCTGAATATGTGGGTGGGAGAATCGGAACGTCAGGTGCGCGAGATCTTCAATACGGCCAGGGAAAAGCGGAAAGAAGGCTTTATGCCGTTCATCTTTATCGACGAAGCCGAGAGTATTCTGGGTACGCGTCGAGCCGGCCGGTACTCGAGTATCCTCTCAACCTTGGTGCCGATGTTTTGCACCGAGATGGACGGGATCGAATCCTTAAACGAAGTGGTGATTATCTTGGCTTCGAACCGAGCGGATTTGATCGACCCGGCGATTCTGCGCCCAGGTCGAATCGATCGAAAGATAAAGGTGAGCCGGCCAGATCGAGCGTCCGCTTACGACATCTACAAGATCTATCTCACTGAAGATTTACCTTATGATCCGGAGCTGGTAGAACAGAAGGGCGAGATCGAGGTGGTGGTCGACTATCTAGTCACGAAAGTGGTCGACGCTCAGTTCGCCAGAAAAGAAGAGAACCGGTTCTTGGAAATCACGCTAAGAAGTGGAAAGCGAGAGACGCTGTATAGGGGAGACCTGGTTAGCGGCGCCATTATCGCATCGGTGGTGGAGCGAGCGAAGGAACTCGCCATCAAGCGTGCCATCAATACGATGCAAGAAGAAGGGATCAGTGAATCCGATCTGTTACTCTCGCTGAACACCGAGTATGCAGAGAACGATATCTTTCCGCCTACCGATATCGTGGAAGACTGGTTGAAACTAATTGATTACGATTCCGAGAACGTGGTGAAGGTAGTGCCAGTTCGATCAGGACCAAAGACGTCGAAAACTTCCGATGTTATTTAGGGTCCAGTTCGCCACGGCGTAGAGCACATTCGAGATGAATCGCGTTTTTGGTATCGAAACCGAATACGGCATTACTGTAAACGGAGTCGAGAATGTCGACGTAGTTGCCGAGTCCATCGAGCTAGTGCGCTGCTATACCGAGCACGGCGCGTTAATGAAATGGGACTACAACTTAGAAGACCCGCATTTAGACGCGCGTGGATTCCGGGCGGACTCGTTAATGCAAGACACGGACGAGTCGGTTTACTATGAGCTGGATAAGAACCGGCCGCTTAGTTACGAGGAGATAAAGAGCGACCTGGTTCTAAGCAACGGAGCGCGTTTCTACAATGATCACGCTCATCCGGAATATTCGACTCCTGAATGCACACTGCTGGAGGACGTGGTTGCTCAAGACAAAGCCGGAGAGCGCATTCTAGCAGAATGCGTGCGCCGTCGTAACCGTAAGATCGCCCCGGAACGGGAAGTCCGGCTTTACAAGAATAACACCGATTTCGTGGGCCATAGCTATGGTTGTCATGACAACTACATCATGAGCCGTACTGTCCCGTGGGATCGCTTGGTGTCGGATGTCGTTCCATTCCTGGTTACTCGACAGATCTTTACGGGCGCGGGCAAACTTGGGATCGAGGGAGAGGGATCGGCGGGGCAACCCGGAGTCTTTCAGATTTCACAACGAGCCGATTTTTTCAGCGTGTTGGTAAGTATCGACACGATGAACCGGCGACCCATCGTGAATACCCGGGACGAGCCCCACGCGGACCCGGGGAAATATCGGCGCTTCCACGTGATCTTGGGCGACTCAAACATGAGCGAGTTCACGACCGCGATGAAGATCGGAACGATGTCGCTGGTGCTCGAGCTCATCGAGAAACGAGAAGCACCGCAACTTGAAGTAGCGCAACCGATCGACGCCACTAAATCAATCAGCCGGGACCAGACTTTCAATTGGATAATCGAGTTGAAAGATGGCCGCAAGATTTCTGCCGTGGACGTTCAGCGGATGTATTTGGCTAAAGCGCTCAAGTATTGTGATCGATCGCAACCAGAGGTGAATTGGTTGCTGGTGGAGTGGGAAAATCTGCTGAACGATCTAGATGTCGACGCCATGCGGTGCGCTGATCGGGTCGATTGGGCCGCCAAGAAATATCTGCTGAACGCCTTCCAAGAGAGTGAGAATCTGGATTGGTCCGATCCGTGGCTACAATCGATCGATCTCGAATACCACAACATTACTTGGGAACAGGGGTTGCACTTTGAGCTGGTCAGGCAAGGCCGCATGCGCCGGCTGCTGACAGAAGACGCAATCAAGAACGCGATCTTTGGTCCTCCCGAGACGACTCGGGCCTTCTTCCGAGGCCGGGCCGTGGCGCGTTTCACTTCACAGATCCAGACGATTCATTGGGATGAAGTTGTGTTTGGTCATGACTCCACTCAAACGCGAGTGGCTTTCAATCACGCTTCAGAAGATGAACGGCTGTACCAGCTGAACGAGATCATGCGAAACGCAACCACCTATGATGATCTGATCTATCGGATCCATAAGTTGGACCAAGGCGAGTAGGCACAGAATGTGAGACGTGAGAAGTGATTGGTGAGAGGTGATTGGTAGAGTCGGCATGACGCCGATTGGCCCCTGATCAAGGGAGGGCGCGCGTTCTCGCGCGCCGCGAGGACCTTCCCGACATAAAGATGTGTCCAGGTCTTCGGTAGTCAGACGCGTCTAACTCCGACGGATCGCGGGAAGCGAGCCTCCCGTGTTTTGTTTCTTTCTCGGAAACCTCTACGTCCTGTCAGAGTTTAATGAGGTGTATGCGTGAGATCTTTACCAATCACCTCAAAAAATCAGGGATCAACCGGCTGGTCTGTGGCGGTTTGGCATCTTTGATGTTAGCAGGCGGTCTGGCACTCCAGCCAGCCGCAGTCGGCCAAGTTGTTATTAGCATAGCTCCCCCAGCTCCGATTGTTGAGACGATTCCTCCGTCGCCGGGACCTACGTGGGTTTGGGTCCCCGGTTTCCATGAGTGGAGAGGCGGGCGTTATGTCTGGGTGAAGGGCCGTTACGCTCACCCGCCGCACCCTGGGCAGGTTTGGGTCGCTGGCCATTACGATAAGCATGGCAGAGGCTGGGTTTACGTAAACGGCCACTGGCGTTAATCGCCTCTGCAACGGGTCAGTAAGCCTGACCCTTTCACACCTTCTCTTAGCGTAGCGAAGGGAATCGTATTAGGTTTCCTTTGCTATGTTGTCCCAGACCTCTCCGGGTTCAGGTGGCAACGACGCTTTCGCGCCGGCGACGCTGCCGTCTCGTTACAGTTCAGCCACCGTTGCAGGTTACAAGATTTTGTCGCCGCTTCCGGAACCAGGGGCGCAGGCTGACGTTTATGTTGGAGAGGATAATGATAAACAACGCTACGCCGTTAAGCTCTATCGCGGCTTAACAACTCCGTCGCCGGCTACTGCTCGAGCATTGGCTGAGTTATCCAGCCGCCGGCTTTTAGTGCCCCGTTTCCAAGGTGAGTGGGAAGGAAGGGCCGTCGAAGTTACCGAGTTCTTCCCGTTGGGTAACCTGGCAGACTTTATCAAGAGGAACGGGCCGTTGGACAAAGAACAGGCGTTGCGTTTGCTCCGTCAGGTGACTGATGGACTGGAGCAACTTCATGGAGCCGGAATCCAGCACCGCGACCTCAAGCCCACAAACATTTTAGTCCGGTCAGAACGGCCGCTTGACTTAGTTCTCGCCGATTTCGGCCTGGCATCAGTTACGGATACTACGGTGCTGACGCAGCCCCGCGGCACTCTGTTCTATTCGGCGCCGGAGACGTTAACGGGTATGTATTCAAAAGCCAGCGACTACTGGTCGCTCGGCATCGTCTTGATCGAAGCGTTAACCGGAGACTCTATCGCGGCTATACTGCGACATGATGCGCTGCTCCCGTATCGGATTGTGCAAGGCAAGGTGCCGGTTCCATCGGAGATTCCCAAAGGTTGGCGGCCGTTGTTAACCGGACTACTTGAGCGAGACCATTATCGTAGGTGGCAAGCTCGCCAGGTTCGTCTCTGGCTCGATCGTGAGAGCCAGAAGGTGGGTGTCGCTGCTGAAAAGAAGGCCAGACCGCTTCTCATCGCCTCCCTGGCCCTGGCTCTGGCATTGACAATTGGCGCTGGCCTTTGCTTTGACCCCGGCGGGCCGGTTCGCAGCGAAATTTTTGGAAATGCTTTAGGCCAAGCCGAAGATGCTAAGCCACACTCGGTTGTGCCCAATCCAATTGGCGCTTTGCCTAGGAATGGAGCAGCCGCCGCTCGATTGGAGAGTAATACGCGTTTTAGCTCGATTAATGTGTTTGCTTTGGCGGTCACAACCACGACGGCGCTGGCCTGGATTTTATCCGGGATCTTTCTGCTGATCGGGATTAGCCATGTGATCAGCGGCGCCCCGCACGGCGCCATTTCGGTTCTCCTCGGAATATCCCTCGCGGTTGGGGCGTATTTTTTGCCGAGGCTTTGGGGGTAGGGGAAAGAAAGAATCGTTCTCGTTCTCGTCGCGTCGTCCTCGTCCTCGAAGTTTTGGGGAATTTAAGCAATCCACTGCGATGGTCTAGCAATTCAACGCAATGCCTATCTCAAAACGCCGGGGAAAATCCGTGCTGTTCGAGGACGATTGACGACCAACTGAGATAAGGCTGTTAAGAGCGCAAAAAATAAAATACAAACCAGGCTGCTCCTTGGACTGGGTGAGTCCGGGGTTTGGCGGATATGGCGCAGAAACAAAACTTCACGTTCTTAGCAGATCATCTTTCCCTCGATTTCGTAGGTACTGAGTTCCAGCGGTCCGGAGAACATCAAGATCGATTAGAAACCTTTGACGATCTTCGTGATTGGCTGAAGCAGGCTGGGTTGCTTGGGTCTCCGGAAGCAGTCGCTCTGGTGAAACGCAGCTCTGCAAACACAAGTGAACGTGTCTTGAGCGCCGCCAGGGAATTGCGGAAGTCAATCCGGGCAGCAGCTGAAGCGATCATCGACGGTAAGCCGGTGGCGCCCGGATCAATACGCGCCATTAATAATCTCCTCTTAAAGAGGAATGGCCATTTTCAAATCGATCGACGTTCCGCCCGACTGGAAAGACGATTTGTCTCAGAAATGGGTGACCCTTTGGCCTTGCTAGCTCCGCTAGCCGAGTCTGCCGCAGATCTCCTTTGCGATGCGAATCCTGCGTTGATTCGGAAATGTGCTGACGAGAGCTGCGACCTGCTTTTCTACGATTCTACAAAGAACCATCGGCGCCGCTGGTGTAGCATGAGCGCGTGCGGTAACCGAGCAAAGGTTGCTGCGCATCGCGCCCGGCAAAGGGTGGGGTAAAGCGAAACGGCGAGCGGGCGAAAGGGCGAGACGGCGAAGGGTCCGTTGAGTTTAGGCCCGTGGCTCGGCCACATGCGTCTTCGGCTTCGTGAGCGGATGGGACCTATGCGACTGATAGGACTTATAGGTTGAGTGATCGGCGTTTCGCTCGCTCTTTCGCCCATTCGCTGGTGCGCCGGTGCGCCCTATCGCCGGTGCGCCCATTCGCCGGTGCGCCCATTCGCCGGTGCGCCCATTCGCCGGTGCGCCCATTCGCTGGTGCGCCCTATCGCCGGTGCGCCTTATCGCCCTTTCGCCGTTTCGCTCAACGACTTCCAGGCAAATGGGAATTTCGGACGCAGCACGACGTCCCCTGCATCAGTGATGCCCCATTTGGGAAACTGGCAGTAGAAGCAGCGGGCGCCGAATAGGCTGCGGAGGAACGCGAAGCGGAAAAAGGAACGGTTACAGCGAGGGCAATTCCAGTTGGCAAGCCACATCGCTAGCAAGAAATAAGCAAAGAAACTGCCGGCAATAACGATTGGGGGTAGGAAGAATCGCACCTCGATCATCGCGGCCACAAAGACTGTGATGACAACGCCGCGCAGCCTGCGATAACCCGTCCAACATTGGAAATAGTCATTGTCCGCCAAATTCTTGGGGCTGGGCAACTCGGTTTTCTTCACGGAAATAGTAAGCCTGGGTTGCCGGACAGCCTGGCTCAGCGCTCGCTCCAGCGCGTTACAAATGGTTTCGCGGGTGAACGGTTTCTGGAGAACTTCGAAAATATCAAGAGTGATCGCCTTGGCTGCAATGTCGGTTGCGCCGTAGCCGGAGATAAGAATAATGGGCGCTTTACTTCCTTGCTGGCGGACCTTCTCTGCGACTTGCAAGCCGGTACCATCAGCCAGGCGGTAGTCTAGTAGATAGGCGTCAAACGACCGTTCTGCGAGGGTTTCGGCGGCGCTAACAACCGATTGGCTGGTGTAAACGTCGTATTGTTGATCCTGCAAAATCCGGCTCAACACTGTGCAAACACCGATATCGTCATCCAGGACGAGAATGCGGTGCATGTTCATTACGGAGGTAGGGGAGCCTAGAGAGAAAAGGAAACGCCGTCAACGAGCGGGAACGGTAGGGCGAAAAACTCGGCGCACCCATCGCGAATCTCGCTATTAAACTATCCCGCGCCGGTTTTGAGCCGCGCCGTGGGGGCGGTATGCCCAGGAGGTGTAAATTTTCCTAGTCGTAATAACCGATCCCATCAAAAGCGCGTGCCGCGGCCAACCGCACGGAGCGGCTCAAAACCGGCGCGGAGTAAGGCCGCGGAGCGGCCATATCATCGGCGCGCCGAGTTTTTCGCCCTACCGCTCCCGCTCGTTACTCCACTGCCGCGGCAATCGCCTGACCAACCTCGCTGGTGTTTGCTTTACCACCGATATCTCGGGTGCGTGGACCGTTGGTTAAAACGCTTTCGATCGCCTTCAGAATCGAAGCTGCCGCGTCCGGTTGTCCTAAATGTTCTAACAGCATCGCTCCGCTCCAGATCTGAGCAATCGGGTTTGCGATCCCCAAACCGGCAATGTCCGGTGCAGATCCGTGAACCGGTTCGAACATGGACGGAAATTCTCTCTCCGGATTGAGGTTAGCCGAAGGAGCGATGCCGATTGTGCCTGTTACCGCCGGACCTAAGTCGCTCAGGATATCGCCGAACAGGTTGGAGCCGACTACCACGTCGAACCAATCCGGGTGCTGGACAAAGTGTGCCGTCAAAATATCAATGTGGTATTGGTCGACTCGGATCTCGGGGTAGTGCGCCGCCACGGCTTTCACTCGTTCATCCCAAAATGGCATGGTGACGGTGATCCCGTTACTTTTGGTGGCGGACGTGAGATGTTTCTTGGGCCGGGACCGCGCCAGCTCAAACGCGAATCGAAGGATGCGATCAACTCCCCGCCTGGTAAACACCGTTTGTTGAGTGACGACTTCATCTTCGGTGCCATCGTAAATGCGCCCGCCGATAGAGGAATATTCGCCTTCGTTATTTTCGCGAACGATAAGAAAATCGATGTCGCCGGCTTTACGGTCTCGCAGAGGCGATTCTATGCCTGGCATTAATCGCACCGGTCGCAGGTTGGCGTATTGCCGAAAGTGTCTCCGAATCGGGATCAGAAGCCCCCAAAGAGAAACATGGTCGGGGATCGGAGGGAACCCGACTGCTCCCAGGAAAATTGCATCGTTGTCCTTGAGTTGTTCCAGACCATCCTCGGGCATCATACGCCCAGTCTTTTGATAAAACTCGCAGCTCCAAGGCAACTGATTCCATTGCAAAGCGAACCCGTGTTTTCGGCCCGCCGCTTCCACGACACGGATCCCTTCAGGGACAACTTCTTTCCCTATGCCGTCGCCGGGAATGGTGGCGATGCGATAACTTTTCATGCTGTTTGATAGCACGAAGGCGGAGAATTGGCACGTGAGTCACAGGCGCTTTGTATTCGTGCCCTGACGAACTCAGTCCTATGGCTGGGAGGGATCGCGTCCTCGCGATCCTTCCTCGTCGAAGTCCACGACAGACCCGATCCAGCGTTAGAGTAGGCCCAAATTTATAAACCTGTTCGCGGCGCGCGGGGACGCGCGCCCTCCCACGCCGCTCCACAACCAGAAACGTGCTATGCATTTCCCGATCAGCCGGGCTACAGTTCCCGTCAGCACGACCTACCCATCATGTCCCCCTACAAAAAAGTCCTTACCGATAGCAGCCAGGGATTCTCGCTTAAGGAATGGCGATTTGACTCGACAGAAGCAGGCGATGACTCAGGGAAGGGCTCCTGGAGCGCCAAGAAGCTCTGCCTCGCCGGTGGACGCCAGGAAGGGACCGAGATCGTTGAAATCGACAACGGCGCTCTGAAATTTGTGGTGGTACCAACGCGGGGTATGAGCATCTGGCGAGCAGAGGCCAAAGGGGTCCGGTTAGGATGGGACTCGCCAGTCAGTGAGATCGTGCATCCAAAATTTGTGGACCTCACTGACCGGGGCGGAAAAGGCTGGTTGAATGGGTTCGGTGAATGGGTGTCACGTTGCGGGTTAGAATCAATGGGCCCTCCTGGCCCGGATGGGTCTAACGTTCTTACCCAACACGGACGCATTAATTATTTGCCCGCGAACCATCTGGAGTTTCGGTTCGAGCCTCAACCAACTCCACGGATCGTGTTGCGGGGAATGGTTGACGAATCGTTCATGTTCGGACCCTACCTGCGCTTGATCACCGAGATTTCGACGGAGATCGGCAGCAGTGAGTTAGTGCTAAATGACACAGTGCTGAACTTGGCGGATATCCCTCAAGAAATGGAGAGTCTTTACCATATCAACTTTGGTCCTCCATTGCTTGGAGCCGGCGCCAAGTTCGTAGCTCCGGTCAAAATAGTCGCTCCTCGAGACGCTCGAGCTGCCGAGGTCGATATGGCCAAATGGAATCTCTACGAAGGGCCGCAACCTGCCGGCTATACCGAGCAAGTCTATTTCGCCGAGCTTTTGGGGGATCAACAAGGTTCTACTCGGGCGTTATTACAAGCTCCTGATGGAAAATCAGGGGCGCTGCTAGCCTTCAATGTGCACGAGCTGCCTTATTTTACTCTGTGGAAAAACGAGGCCCCGCTGAAGACTGGCTACGTGACCGGCTTGGAACCAGCCACAAGTTATCCGTTTCACAGAACAGAAGAGCGAAAAGCCGGTCGCCTCGCGACACTCGCTCCAAACGGAGCACATAACGCAAAGGTCACGATCAAAGCGCTGTTGACCGAGGCCGAGGTGCAAGCGGCTATCCGCGGGATTAACGAGTTGCAAAGGGAGGAGCCCCGTGTGGAGACCAAAGCGATGAGCTAGGGGGGAGCGTGAGAAGTGATTGGTGATTGGTGATTGGTGATTGGTGATTGGTGATTGGTGATTGGTGCAGCAAAGGCTCCCGAAGGACCCGGTGACAATGCGAGGAAAATCCGCGAACACCTGGACTAATTGGTGAGCGATGCCTAAAAACGCGCCGAGCCGTAGCCGAGCGATAGACCACGGCTCGGCGCGTTTTTCGACGTAGACGTACTGATGGCTAGGTGAATGTCAGAGGCTGCGCTGTAGCGCTCGGTCCGTCGGGAGCCTCGCCCTACCAGTAAGCGCTGCCCGCCCCACCAATCACTCCAATCACTAATCACGCCTAATCCGCTGGCCTGTTCAGCGAATATTTGGTCACTCCGACCTGTTTACGGATCGCCGAAAACAGATCCTCGACTCCTTGCCGATTGGCGAAGTTGATCACGAAAGCCGGTAACCCGCCGCCGCCGTCAGTTAAAATCGTGTAGGTGGCAATGGTCCTCGTGCCGCCGTCGCACGAGTCGAGGTGCCATGACCCTTGATCGAGCGTGATCCGGATCACTCCGGGACTCGGAGTTGGTCCAACCGAGTTTATCGGTTCCCAATGGAAATGGTAACTGACAGTTCCATCTTCATGCTTTTCCGCTCGGCTGGACACAGCTACGGTCACATCACGAGCCCCGATAAACGGTGGGTCCAAACGAAAATAACCGATCACTTGATGCAGCTTGCGCTCGATGATCTGGGTTTTGGTCATATAAGGCATGAAGCTTGGGTAATCTTCCACCTCGTCGATCACGTTTCTTACCACCCAATTCGGAGCGTCGATTGAACCAACCGCTCGAATTTCTTTGATCGGACAACCTGAGCGCGAGCGAGCGAAAATTGCTAAGCCCTCATCTTTACTTACCTGTACCCAATCTGAGTTCTCCGGGCTGGCTGAGCCGCTGGAAATAAAGCTCACCAGCCCGCAAAAAAGGCAGGCGATTGAAACCGCGGCAGTTCCCCTTCGTACCTTTGACTTACGCGATAGCATGACGCTTTCGTTCGGAAATCAGGCCAAGTTCGGCCATCTAGTCGAGTCTAACTGAAGTAGTCCGATAAAAGCTGCATTATTGTTCAGTTCAAACAGAGAAATTTGTGATGGTTAGGTTAACCGGCCTGCCGAACTGGTTTTGTAGCCAACCGCCAGGCCGCTCGAAGACAGGATCATTCACCAACGCTGGCGTATTCGTCGCCAATGTCCTTATGCGAGTATTCAACCATGAAAAAGGTGGAGACGAATGCAATTACCGCGCATATCGCCATGTACAAGGCGACCACCATTCCCGACTTGTAGGTTGCAAATAGCCAGGTGGCGATCAATGGGGAAGGCCCGCCGGCGATAATGGAGGCGAGTTGATAGCCCAAAGAGGCGCCACTGTATCGCATCCGAGGTGTGAATTGCTCGGCGATTAGCGCTGCCTGAGGCCCGTAAACCATGGCGTGCGGGAGTGCTCCAAGGATGGCTCCGACGAACACTAACGCTGGATTTCCCGAATCCAGCAGCGCGAAAAACGCGAACGAGGCAACGATCATCGTGGCCGCGCCGATGAGATACATGTTCTTTCGTCCAATGCGGTCCGACAAATGACCGAAGAAAGGGATCAAAAAGAATTCAAGGACGGAAAAGACGAGCATCGCGTTTAAGAAGAAGGTCTTGTCCATCTTCAGATGTTGGACGCCGTATGCGAATATGAAGGCAGTAAAGATGTAATAGGGGGTCTGTTCGGCCAACCGAATCAAAGCCGAGAGAATGACCGATCCCCCTTGCTTTCGCAGAACCTTCAAGGCCGGTACTCTTTCGATCTTGTTCTCTGCGACAAGCTTGGTGAAGGTCGGCGTTTCCAAAATACTGAGCCGGATCCAAAGCCCGATCACGACCAGAACGCCGCTAAAAAGGAAAGGGATGCGCCAACCCCAGGTCTGGAATTGTTCGGCAGGGAGAGTATTGGCGAAAGCGAGTACAGCTAAGTTGGCCAGAAAGGAGCCCACCGGGACCCCGAATTGAGGCCAGGACGCGATAAACCCGCGGTTGCCGAAAGTCTTCGTCCACTCCATCGCCAGCAGCACCGAGCCGCCCCATTCTCCGCCGACCCCGACTCCTTGAAAAAACCGGAGGACGGTTAAGATAATGGCGCCCCAGATGCCGATCTGCGCGTACCCCGGCACAAATGCTACCAGAAAGGTAGCGATACCCATGAGCAAGAGTGTGGCAATAAGCGCTCCTTTGCGGCCAATCCTATCGCCGTAGTGGCCAAAAATAGCGGCTCCAACGGGTCTCGCTATAAAGCCAACCGCATAGATTAAGAAAGCGTTCAGAGTTCCCACCAACGGGTTGTCGTTGGGGAAAAATTGTTTTGCGAAGACTAAACCGGTTACGATGCTATAAAGGAAAAAATCGTACCATTCGATTGAGGTTCCGATGGTGCTTGCGATGACGGCTCGAAAGAGCATCGAGCGCCGCTTGCCTTCCGTGAGTTCTGGGGCGGTGCTCATTTCTTATTCCTGATCGAGACTGCGTTAAACGATTGGGACACGATTCGCCCAGGGTTGAATTCCATTCGGCGCAAAAAAAACGGCGCGCAGACAAGAACGACAATGATCGAAACGGGGGGGTGCATGACTTTTCCTTGTAGCAGATCCGGTTTTGGACCGGCGCGAATAGTGTAATCGGAAGAGCTGGCGACCGTCAATGGCGATGGACAAGGGCGAGCAGGAGCTGGCGCACCCCGTATATCGTAATGCGATTTAAAGCCCATTGTGATCATGGGGATGTTCGGTTCACTCCAGGATGACGGGCCGACCGCGGTGGATCCACGCCGCACGCCCATTCGCCCATTTATCCTGACTGCGGTATTTTCCCGCATGAGAGTTCTCCTGTTCGATACCTTTGGTACCCTCGTGGATTGGCGAACCAGCTTGATTACTCTTCTGAACGATTTCGGGCGCAAGAAAGGGCGGCAGATTCCAGCTACGGAAATCGTTGATCGCTGGCGCACGGCTTACGAGCCGATGATGGGCCGTGTGCGTACGGGCAAACTTCCTTGGACTGATCTTGACGCGCTTCATCGGATGGCGCTGACGGAGCTGCTCCCTGACTTTCAGCTGGCGGACTTAACGGCGGCCGAGATCGATCAGCTGACACTTGGCTGGCACCAATTATCGCCTTGGCCAGACTCGGTGCCAGGTCTCACCCAGCTAAAGCGCAAGTTCATTTTGGGGCCGCTCTCCAATGGCAATTTCTCGTTGCTTGTCGATTTATCGAAGTTTGCCGGTTTACCTTGGGACGCAATCTTGGGTGCAGATCTGTTCCGGCACTACAAGCCGGATCCTGAGACGTATCTGGGAGCCTGCGAGCTCCTCAAGCTGTCACCCCCAGAGGTGATGCTGGTGGCTGCACACAATTATGATTTAAAGGCTGCCCAATCCCTTGGGCTAAAGACAGCCTTCGTCGGTCGGCCGACAGAATACGGACCACGTCAGATAAAAGACTTCGGCCCCGAAGGGAACTGGGATTTTGTCGCGCGAGACATGATCGAGTTGGCAGAGCAGCTTGGGGGCTGAGGCGTATCGGCGTGCGGGAAAATCCGGGAACTGAGGGGAACGTCCGGCTGCTCGAGGTCGGTGAACTAAGACGGATAGGACCTATACGACCTATGGGACCAATAGGACTTATGGGACCAATAGAACTTATGGGTCGAGGCGCCTGTTGCCTCAGGTGGCACCGGCGGCATCATATAAGTCCCATAGGTCCTATAAGTTCCCATTCGCTGCAGGTCACTGGCCGTCGAGTGATTGCACGTAGGTGCTCACCCCTCGGCTAAACGCCGATACGCCCATACGGCATTAACAACCCAGCGCTTGCTACTTCTTCTTGAACGGCCCGTGCACGAGTCGTCGTTCCAACAGCCAAAGAACAAAACCGACGATTGCGTAGAGGAAGAACTGATAGAGGTAGACCCAAAGAGTAGAGGGGAGCATCGGCCGCAATATTACAGGGCTAGATCCAAATTTAAACCAATAAAAGAGGCTACACCGTGGCGGTGTGAGCGAGCGAACGCGTTGGAGAATGGCACTAAGTAAGCGGTAAGCGGTAAGCAGTAAGCGGTAAGCAGGGTGTCAGCCCAACCCGAATTTGGCCGCAGAATCTCTGTACTGCCGACCGCTTACCGCTTACCGCTTACCGCTTACTGCCTTAGCCCCCCAATGCGCCTCGGGGCGCCAAAATCGCCAACGCTCGCGGGCGTGCCCGCACTCTTTTCTTCTTCCTGCTCGCATTTTTTCTGCAATTTGATATGCGGTTGACGTCTACCAGCGTGTATATGGCGAAAATCCCTCATCCTATCAGGCTGACAGGGTTAGTCCTATCAGCCGTCATCATTACCCTCGGCACTGCCCGGGCCCAGAAAGCTCCGGCGACCCCGGCGGGGACCCCAGACGCGAACGCGATCACGAGCAGTGGAAACCTGCCGTCGCCAACTTGGCTGTTTAAGGCAATCAGCGCAGCGTTACCCGAGTTCGATTGGAAAACAAAGGTCAAGGAGCTGACCTCAGACCCAAACTTCGAGAAATCGGATTATCCGGATGATCTCTCGAAGATCTCTAACCTAGGAGTGCGACTCGCCGTCGCCTTTGTCGCCATCATGGCGCAGGATTATGAAAGCGTGGAGAAGGCCGCCAAGGTGAGCACAGAATTGTCCTCCGACTTCAGCGTCGCCTCCGACATAAAGGCGAAAGCCGAGGAAGCCCAGGATGCGGCAAAAGCCGGCAAATGGGACGAAGTGAACGCGAAACTCGACTTGATCACACAGGATGTCTCCAAAGAATTGAAGACGGGAAGCCATAAAGAAGAGGCAACCATGTCTTTTGCGACTGGTTGGCTGACCGGGCTCAACATTATCAGCAGCGCCGTGGCAGAAAACTATAATGAACAGGCGGCGCTATTGATCCGGCAAGGTCCGCTACCCGGAATGCTTGTGACTCAGCTGAAGGCGGTAAGCCAGAACTATAAGGCGAATAACGACGGCAAGGATCACTCGAACTACAAAACCATTACGGATGGGGTCACAGAAATCGCCGAGGCCGTAAGGAAGGATCAATCGAAGCCATTCACTAAAGAAGAAGTAACGGCTCTCCGGGATAAGACCGGGCAGTTAATAAAGAGCATCGAGACCTTGTCCTGACCTGCGAGTCGCCATATTCCAATTTCCCGTTCTTTAGAGCCTGGACCAGCCACCAGTGCACGACTGGTCCGGGACGGAACTGGATTTCTTATTGTTGGCCGTCTCCTACTTGGAGCGGGCTATTTATTGAGTGGGGCGGACGAATCGAAAATCAAGAGCGCAAGCGGCGAGCTTAAAGCCCATCAACAATGAGCGGGGATCTAGCCGATATCCTTAAGACGGTCAATGAAACGCCCTTGTTTCTCAAGAATGTACTACATCGGGATGAGCGCACCGCCAAAATCATTAAGCTTTTCGGAAGCTTATTCGCCATTAGCCGAGGTGCAGCTGATGACATTCAACAGGGGATATCGGAGTACCTGCGCTTCAACTACCAAGAGGAAATCGCCACCGCTCTCGAAGCCGCAGTAGAACAATACCGGGATTCTCCCACCCCGTTCGAGGAAGCCCTGCAGGCTCTTAGAACTTCCTGGGATGTTGCTGCCAAGGCTTTCTTCGCGATCAAGGTTTGCGAAATTCTAAGAAAGGTAGAACCAGCTTGGGCTAGACGTCTGCGCGCCATCGGGCAGAACCTTGGCTTACCGGAATCGGTCTTGGGCTTCGTGGGGGCGGTCGTCGATCCGGGCTTTGCTGAGACCCAGCCTCCCTCGAACCGCCCCGTTCAATTTCGCCTGGGGCCGACTGGTTCGGCGAATTGTTTCTGTGTCCGAGATCTTCCCGACTTTCTCTACATCACCTGCTGGCAAAACGACTTTTATGTTTCGGCTGGGCGGACCGGAGCTTCATTGGACGGGAAAGCGGTGCCGCCAAGCTTCGCCTTTCGTTTCGACCTGCTAAGCGAGTTGAGGTTTGGCCGTTTCCGGCTCCTATACCGGCAATTACAACTGCTCCAACGCTGGTTTCATCAAGGAACCAATGGAGTACCGAAATTCAGCTTGAAGAAAGAAGGTCAACTCCTTCTCCGACGGCCTTCCGAAGGGTCAAAAGAGAAGACCTGCACTCTAAAGCCAACGTACCTCGCGATAACAGAAGGCGGGGGCGAACGCCGAGTGGAGTGGCAAGACCGCCTTGAAGTCGACGGGACGAGGACGCGCGCCAATGAAGTAGCCGAAGTCATTTTGGCCCTGTCGGGAGCCGGCGAAGCCAAGGGTCAAAGATCCGCCTCATCCTGTCTGCTGGAGCTGGACAATGTTGGTTGCAACTTCGGGAAGATGCGCGGCCTGCGAGAAATCTCGTGTGTCGCAGCCGGCGGTCAGATGGTTGCGGTGATGGGACCTAGCGGGTGCGGAAAATCGACGCTGCTCGGAACCATGATCGGTGCAGTGCCTCTCACTGCCGGTAACATGAAGATGAACGGGATCGACTTGTCGCGCCTGGTAAAAGAGAATCCTCGGCTGCTCGGGTATGTACCTCAGGATAACATCACTTTCGCGACCCTTACCGTTGCCGAAAATCTTTCTTATGGTGCCCGGCTCCGCCTGAGCGAACCGACTAAATCGCGAGTCGATGATTGCGTAAACAATGTCCTTGAGGAGATCGATCTGAAGGATCGGGCGACAGTGATTGTCGGAGACGAGGATACCAAGACATTGAGTGGCGGCCAAAGGAAGAGAGTCAGTTTGGGCCTTGAGTTGCTCACGCCAAAGTCCCTTCTTTTGCTGGATGAACCGACTTCGGGTCTGTCTTCGGGGGATTCGGAACGAATTTTGCGGATCCTTCGCGCCCGAGCCGATGCCGGCGCCTTAGTGTTCGTGGTGATCCATCAACCCAGCGCGGAGCTCTTCAGGCTCTTTGATCGTTTACTACTGTTGGATCGCGGAGGTGTGGCCGCTTTCTATGGCGATCCGCTGCATGCCCGGGCCTACCTTGAAAAAGTGGCGCCGGTTCCCAGCGCTTCTGACGCCGACGAGTTCGATCCAGGCAGCCTTTTGGCGGCGCTAGAGGCACCCGCCAGACAAGTCGACGGACGCACAGAAGAACGCCGGATGTTTGATCCGGAATATTGGAAAGCTCGCTACGACGGCTATCGGCGGAGACATTTTTCTCCGGCGCCGGGCCCCGAGCTGACTCGATCACCGGCAGATGAACCCCTGCATGGTTGGCTACTCAGGCAGATGCAGATTTTGTTTGAGCGATCGCTCAGATGCAAACTGCGTGACCATCTTGGTCTGGGCATCTCCTTAATCACTGCGATTTTTCTAGGGCTGGTCGTCGGCAAGATTCTCAGCTCCAATCCGGTCCTGAAGATCAACAATTTGTTCGTCTCGTTTCCATTTCTTTCTTCGATCGTCGCGCTTTTTATCGGGATGTCTTCGAGTATCACGGAAGTGCTCCGGGAACGCCCGATTTTGCGCCGGGAAAAGCTTCTAAAGGTGAATCTGACACTGTGGCTGGGATCAAAGTTTGCCACGCTGGTGCTGACCGATTTTGTTCCCATTTTTTTGTATACCGTGATCAGCATGTACCTGTTGCAAGTACCGGAGTCGCTCTGGGGTTACTTGTTCTTCCTTTGGTTAGTCTCGGCGGTCGGAGTTGCTCTCGGGTTGGCAATTTCCAGCGTGCCGAATATCAAAGAGGCAGCAGCCACGAATGCGTTGCCGCTGATCCTGGTGCCGCAGCTGGTGCTAGCGGGGGCCGATCCTTTCAAATTCGGTGACTTACAGCCCTTAGTCTTGTTCCCGGAGCAGGTTGCCGAGGCGAAAGTCGAAGCCGCGCAAAATGATGGGATGCTGTACCTGAAATCTTACACCAATAACGGTAAAAAAACGGAGATTCACTTTCGCAAAACCGTGCCTGAAGTGGCAGCGCTGATGCCGTCTCGATGGGCCTACGAGGGATTGATCTCCTTGTACACGAATCATTCCCGGTGGATCGGTGCCGAGCAGGTTGAATTCATTTACCAAGCTTGGAAGAATGCAGCGACTACTGCGGAGAATAGTGTCGCGAAGTCTGAAGAAGCGAAAGACATCATCCATTCGATAACGGCTCTTCTGGGCGATATTAGCCGCCGGAGCAAGAATCTGTCGGACAAATATCAAACCCAGTTCACAGACCAAATCTTTGGCAACGACAAGGCGTCGAAGATTTGGGATCGTCCCCATGAGACCTTGCTGGTAAGATTCAAAACGATTCCGTTCACCAGTGTGTTGATGGCGACCGAATGGTACAATGCGGTGGTGCTGGCCTTGATGGCCTTCATAACCTTGCTGGTCTCCCGGATCCTGTTGAGCAGTTGGGCACAGGCGGTTGTGCCGGCCATGTTTGGGTTGGTGTCGGATCGGATTTCGCAGATCCGCAGGAAACTTTGGAGCCGCGCGAGGTGAAACCATGTCCCAGCCAAGATCTTCTGGCCAAAATCCTTTTTTCCTGATTGCAGGCGATTCAACAGCGGCGGCCTTGACCGCGCTTGAGTTAGCTCGCCAAGGCATCCCCGCTAAGTTGGTCGCCGCACCGGGTTCGGCTGGGGCTGGAATCGCTATGTCCTTTGGTATTCCGCTCGATCCTAGTTCGTTTTCCTTGTTCCTTGGGCGGGTAGGGTTAGGGGACGTAACGCATCTGATTCTCTTTCCGACCGATCTCTGTGAGCTCGCGCTTTGGTTAGCAGCGTCCCAGGACGCGCTTGACGCAAAAAGTAAGCGAACTCCTCTAAGCGTATTCGCCGCGGCTCCAAACGCCGAAAGTCTGGCTGCGGTGCGCCGCGGCGTCGTGGTGATCGAGCCTCAGCCAAGTTTCTTTGTTCAGTTCTTTTCCACAGACGAGGACGTAGCCCGTGACTTCGTATTTCAATATTTTGGCAACAGGGCCAGGGTTTCGGATGGAGCTGACGGGTTCTTGATCGTTGGTTCCAACTCGTTAGCCGAAGCGATCGCGCTCAAGATCGCCAAGCTAGGTGGATTGCTCGATGGTTCCAAACCCAAGCTCGACTGGATCGTTGCCCGGGACATGGCGAAGAGAGTCGATCTTCGCTATCCGGCACTAAAAGAAATCTGTATTCTGAATTTCCACTCGCCCGAAGACGAGCCTCTCGCGATGATCGAGTCGTTTGCTGACTTGACTCGCGCACTGATCTTAACCGAAGGATCAAGAGGTCTGGAGGAGTGTTCCACCATTGGTCAACGAGGAGTGCTCAAGCATTTCAGTGGAACCTATGTTCCGCACAGCCGGTCTGACCGGCTGAATAGAATATTTCACAAACATTTCTCCTGGGGCGCCAATGCGGGTCATGTGCGTTTCTTTGGGGATTATTCAGCCATTGCGTCCCAGGCCCGGTTCGTAGAAACGGGGCGATTTCGGTTACCTCGCTCTATCCATGAGCGTTATTGTGAGGCGCGGATGGCAGAGGGAGAATTACCCGTCGATAATCCGAGTCTAAAGCCCTGGCACGCGATCGATGAAGACCTGCGTCAATCGAACCGGGAACGAGCGGATCATGTGATCTATGTGCTCGGGCGTTTAGGCTATGTGGTCGAAGAAGCCGGTCGCAACAGTTCCTCTTCACCTATTTCCATCAATAAAGATGTTCTAGAACAGCTGGCTCGGCTGGAACATATGCGTTGGACGGCCGAGCGTCGATTGGCTTGGTGGTCCTTTGGAGCGATCCGAGACAATGCCTTGCGCCGGCATCCATTGCTTATCCCTTACGAGGCGCTCGATGAAGACGAGAAAGAAAAGGATCGACAGACCATGCGTGACATCCCCGAGGTCCTGCGGCGAGCAGGCTTGGTGGCGAGATCCGGAGACCAGACAGGAATGCCGCCGCCATTACCGAATTGAGTAGGGTTGTTGCCGGAAAGCTATGAGACGTTATCAAATTATTCTGACGTTTGCGCTGTTGGCCCTGTTAGTAACTGCTCGCGCCGACGACAAGCTCGGGCCACCGCCCTGGACCAAGGATCATGCGGACGGCGGTGATCAGCGGCCGCCTCCCTGGATGCAGGATGACCCGGGCGGCAACAAATTTGGGGTTGATCCCATGCAGCTTTTGCAATCCAAGGACATCAAAGAACAATTGAAATTGACCGACGACCAGTCCCGGCAGTTGGCCAGTCTGGCCACTCGGTACCAGCAGGAAATCAAGAAAGAGCTCGGGAACATGGATATGAGCAAACTGACCGGCGACGAACGGACTAAGAAAGAGGCGGAGCTCAGGGAAACCTTGACTAACCTGATGGAGTCAGAACGCCAAGAAGTAGAAAAGATTTTGAACGCCGATCAGTTGGACGCCTTCAAGCGCATCATGCTCAAAGTCAATGGAGCGGAGGCGTAGGGATAAAATGGTGGGGCGAGGCTCCGGAATTATCCAGCCGTATTCGCAGGGTTATGGTTGGTTCCAACGATCCCGTTTGCAAGTCCAAATCATCCGCCGAGCCGGGCCCAGCGTTATGCATGCTGGTCAAGCGGTTATTATCGTCGATACGTCTTTGAGCCTTGGCGTGTCTTGGGCCAACGTCTCGGCAGCTTATTGGCCCATCACAATTAGGGGAAACAATCCGTTCCCGTCGCTGGAAATGTCTCTGGGTTATTCGGGAGCCTCGCCCCACCAAATTTGAATTTTCTATGTCATCATTCCGTTACTCATCTTTAGTCATTATTTGCGCCGCCTGCTCGGTCTCGCCGCTATACGCCGCAGACGACACCAATACGCCACCAAAACCGGCGGAAACCGCGGCTGAGATCACCTCCAAGGTCTCTTTGGTGCATCTCGGCAGCATTGATACCTTCACCATTACCGAACAAGGAACCTTAGCCGGCCGGTTTTTGTTAAGCGCTCTGAACAGCAAAGACCTGAGCTATGCGAGGAAGGCCAAGGAAATCTATGAAACCATCATTCCGAAGGAACACTATGGGGGAGAATACACCGCTTTGGAGTGGTTCTGTGATTACTTGCTTGGGAACGAAGACAGTCGTAAACAGCAGCTGGCAGACCGTTATCACAAGAGCTTTTTCGAATTCTTCAGCGCTAACGATTTCGCCACTCTGAAAGAATATCTGACCCGCAAATACAAGCTAAAGAAGTTGGCCGACTCGGGTACCGAAGCCGGAAGGGATAGGATCGCTTTTCTCGAGGACTTCATTCTTTTCAACAATCCGCGGCGCGAAGAATGGGAAAAAACGAGTAAGATCATCGAGGCTCTCAAAATTCAGCCGGGAACCACAATCGCCGATGTGGGTTGCGGGCCAGGTTACTACACCTTCAAATTTTCCGAGTTAGTGGGGCCAGGCGGTAAGGTCTTGGGCATCGATACGGTCCAGGAACATCTAAACTACATCAAGGGCCTTTGTACAAAGTTCGGCATAAAGAATATCGAGACAATCAAGGACCGTGAGGATTCCGCCGGTATCCCCGCGAACAGCGTGGACATGATCTTCATGTGCTCGTTGTATCACATTATCTACACGACTTTGATCGAGGAAGTAAAAGACCGCTTTATAGACAGTTTGAAAGCGGCACTGAAGCCGGATGGACGGCTCGTGATTGTAGACAACGCGGTTGTGACCCAGGGAACGCTGCCCTATCACGGACCACACATCGCGAAGGAATTAATTATTGGGCAGCTCTATTACTACGGCTTCGATCTAACGGAACAATATCAGTTTATCCCGCAGCGCTATGTCCTGGTGTTCAAAAAGCGAACCGAATAGCAAATAGCAGATAGTGGTCGGGCGAGGCTCCCGAAAGACCCTTCTGTGTCACCGGAGACATTCGGCAAATAACTTTCCGAACAAATGTATTACGTCTACAGACGCGCCGAGCCGGGGTCACGCGCCGGGATTGCGGCTCGGCGCGCGCTCAGGTGTAACCGGGTTTTCAGTCAGCCCAAACTGAATCGCTGTGCGGAAACCAGTCCGCCATTCGGGAGCCTCGCCCTACCTCCTTCTGCCCCTTGACCTCCCACCTCATCGGCATCCTGGCCGCCCTCGGTTCCGCCGCCTCTTGGGCGGTTGGCACCCTACTATTTAAAGGCATCGGCGAGGAGTTCTCGCCGATGGCGATGACGTTCATCAAAAGCTTTTTAGGCGTTTTGCTATTGGCGGGAGCGATTCTGCTGGTCGGTTGGGAATCAGTAAGGTCTTTGCCGCTCGGTTGGCTTGCACTCAGCGGGCTGCTCGGTATCTCTCTCGGGGATACTTTCTTCTTCGCAGCGCTGCGCCGTTTGCCCGCGCACCAATTGGTTATTCTTATGCTGCTGGCGCCGGCAGTCACGTTGTTCCTGGCCTTGTGCTTCCTGGGAGAACGGCCGGCGCTCGTGAGCTGGGTCGGAATCATCCTCGTTCTCGGTGGGGTTAGTCTGACTTTTAAGGACAAGATAGAGGTCGATCAGGAAGCGCGGCAGCGGGGGCTGGGATTGCTTTTCGGCGTCCTCTCGGTCCTGTCGATGGCGGGCTCGATCATCATAGCCAAAATCGGCCTTCAAGACGTTTCTGCCATGGAAGGAACGTTTCTCCGGCTGTTCTTCGGATTTGTCGGGATGCTGGTTGTCGGGCTGGCCCGAAGGGAGCTGAGGAACTGGTTGGTTCCGTTGCGTCAGGCCGGGTTGCGTTGGCGTTTTCTGTTAGCGGTGGTCGTCGTGACGTTCGGGGGCTTCTGGCTCTCTCTCGATGCCATTAAGCGACTGGATGTTTCGATCGCAAATACCCTGCTTGCCACTGAACCAGTCTTTGCATTGCCGCTGGCGGTGATTTGGCTGCGCGAACATGCTACCGGCGCTGCGGTTGTTGGAGCGATCGTCGCATTATGCGGCGCCGGTATCCTGGCTTTCAGTGGCTAGCGCTCTATGAGACACCTGGGACTTATGGCCAGCATATAAGTCCCATAGGTCATATAGAGCCCGTCGCGCCGTAGGCTTGGCGAAGGCGGATTCCCATCCGTTCCCCGCCCATCGCGCCGCTTTCCCTCTACCCGCCCAACGCCGATACGCTCACACGCCCAGAATCCCGGCTTGACCTCGGTTCCAGAAACGAATGAAATGGCGCTGAAAGAAATTCTGCAAGTATCGCCAATTTCGGCATCTAATCCTTATGAATATCGTCGGACAATCTCCGAACATATCTGACGCGTTGATGGATCGTGCGCTCAGTAGAGTCGCTGACTTCAATCGATTCCGAGAGGAAGGTCTAGTCTGTCGAAGCGGCGACTTTTTTCCCTCAGTCCACTATCCGCCGATCACGATGTACCATGAAGTGGACGAAAATAGGCTGTTCGAGGATTATTCATTGCCGGCCGATGGGAAATTGGACGTGTACGCGCACATTCCGTTCTGCAAGCAGCGCTGCATCTTTTGTCATTACCCGGTGATGCTCGGCAAAAAGGAGGCGGAGATGGATCAGTATCTGGGCGCCATGGAAAAAGAAATGGATATTTACATGCGCCGGTTGGGCGTTGATCACATCAAGGTCCGATCCATTCTCATCGGCGGTGGGACTCCTTCCTACCTTAGCCCGGTGCAATTGAAACGGTTTCTGGATTTCTTCACTAAGCGTCTCGATATGTCGGAGTGCGATCAATTTAACTGGGACGTTGATCCTTCGACCCTGGTTGGTCCGATCGGCTTGGAACGGCTCAAGATCCTGCGAGATTATGGTTCAGACCGGATGACCCTCGGAATCCAATCGTTGGATGAGCGCGTCCTGGAGATCATGAACCGGCCGCATGACAAATCGGTCGCGCTGGAAGCGATTCGGAACTGCCAAGAACACGGCTATCAGGTCAACATTGAATTCATTTTTGGTCACCCAGGGGAGACGCTGGAGAATTGGGTGGACGTTATGCGAGAGGCGGTAACACTGGGTACTGAGGAGATACAACTTTACCGGCTGAAGGTGGAAGCCTACGGCGATTATCAGGGCCCGATTAAAAACTATCTTAATAAACGTCCGGATGAAGCAGTTCCGCACGAAGAGCAGATCATGATGAAGCAGCTCGCGATCGATATCCTGGCTGAGAACGGATATCATGAGAATCTGCGGCGAGTTTATACTAAGGAGCGGCAACATTTCTCCTGTTACGCAGAGAACCAGTGCTGCAAACTTTATGATGAGGTCGGTTTTGGGTTGACCGCGTTCAGCAGCTTACGGGATCGCTTTGTCCTGAACAGTGAGACCTTTGGTGAGTACTACCAACATATTGAAGAAGGCAGAATGCCGCTCAACCGCGGTCTGAAGCGTGACAAAGATCAACAATTGCGCTGGGCCATTGTGTTACCGATGAAGAATCGGGACGTCTATAAGAGCACGTTCGAGGCCGCCACAAACGGAGAATCTATCGAAAACGTCTTTCGGCCAAAGATCGAGCGGCTCAAAGCGTATGGCTTGTTGCGGGAAGACGACGTTAGTCTCGGGCTAACCCAACTAGGGGCATTTTTTGCCGACGAAGTCGCCCAACAATTCCATTCTGACGATTACATCCCGTATCCGCGCGAGGCCTACGCTGACGGTCCTCTCAATCCTTATCTGGATACGGATCCTTACGCGGCGACAGGTGCGGCAACCTCAGCAGTTTCTTAAATATATCTTGGAGCACGAATCAACGGCGATGTTTAACGACACGGTAGCGTTTGCTGGGCAGTCTGGAAACGGTCGTCAATACGTAGATGGTTTGGAACTAAGCGATCCCGATCTATTTTGGGATCGAGATGCTATTCTTCGTTGGCTACAGGTTAGGGGATCTGAGCAAGAGCAGCTTTTTGCTGCGGCTCGATCTGCCCGGGAAAAGGTCTATGGCCGCCGGGTGGTCGTTCGGGGTTTAATTGAGGTCACAAATCTCTGTCGAGTGAACTGCCAATTCTGCCCGATGCGGCGAGATAACACGAAACAAAACACGATTTTCCAGCTAACCCCTGAGCAGATACTAGAGGTAGTGACCGAAATTAAGGCGGCCGGCATTAACGTGGTTTTTTTCCAGGCCGGTGAGGTGGGCAAAACCACTCGTTTGATAGGCGACGTGATACCCGAGATCCAGGCACGATTTGGCAATCCGGTTGAGCTTTTGCTTTGTCTTGGTAACAAGACAGATACCGAATTCGAATTTCTGAAAAAGCAGGGAGCCACCAGTTACATCCTGAAGCACGAGACCAGCGACCCGGATCTGAATGAACGGATGCGGGAGTCGTCGTTCGAAGAAAGAATGCGCTGTTTGCGGACGTTAGTTGGATTGGGGTTCAAGGTGGGAACCGGAGCGATTGTTGGATTGCCCGGCCAGTCAATCGAGAGTCTCGCTAACGATCTGGAACTTGCCCGAGACCTTGGCGCGCACATGGTCAGCGGCTCTCCGTTTATCCCAGCGCCGGATACCCCGTTGGCTGGTTATCCGGCCGGTGATGTCGAGCTGACTCTGAATTTTATTGCGATTGCCCGGCTCATGAATCCTTCCTGGCTGATACCCAGTGTCAGTGCTTTGGAGCGTCGGCAGGGCGGAGGCCAGCTTAGCGGGCTCGCCGCCGGGGCTAACGTCTTGACCGTCAATTTCACACCCCCAGTCGAGCAGGAAAAATATCTGATTTATGGTAAGGATCGGTACGTGGTTCGAAACGACCATGTGACCGAGATCGTTCGTCAAGCTGGGCTGGAACGCGCGCAGTCAGTGTTCGCAGCCTGATTTCCGGTACGGCGAGGCTCCATCGCTGGTAGGGCGAGGCTCCCGAATGGCCTTCAGATTTTTACGAAGGCGCCGGCTGGCTCAATTCAACGTTTGGCTATATCGATTTGCTGGCCGAGCCGCGGTCTATTGCGTGGCCAGAGTGGAAACGTGTCGTTTTGGCGGCTGCATGTGTCCATTTCTCACGTCCAACCTAAGAGCTAGCAACGCGCAGACCCCGGCTCGGCGCGCGCGTCGGCCCCATAAATCAGGTCTTGGCGCTACTGCCAGCATCTTCGCGGCAGCGCTTCGCCAGTCGGGAGCCTCGCCCTACCAACGATGGGCGGCCTTAAAAATCCGTCTGCGGAGATTGACGGTCGCGAATCTGACCTGTATAGCGTGACTCATCTCTGGGATCGGAAGAGGCAGGCGGGCCAGAGGTAAGAGGTTAAAATGAAAAAGGCGCTTTTGCTCTGCTGTTTGCTGCTGGGAGCGAGGTGGGTCCTGGGGGGAGAGACGGAGACGATTCAAGGGCCGACTCCAATCACTGCCAATGCGACGCCGGCAGCCGATCCGACTTGGAGTTTTGAGTCAACCACGAGCTATACAAGTGGCGCCCGCATCATGAAAGCGGGCTACTTTGGGTCTCAGGCCGAGGTCGAATATGAGTTGCAGGCCTACAAGGACATAAAACTATTTCAAAACTATTTCTTGCAGCTCGGTTTCGATTTGGAGCGGTTCAATTTTTCGCGGTCGAACAGTTTCTTTCCCTACGCCATGACCAGTCTGGCCGGCGAATTGGTTTTTGCTTATTGGGATGGAGACGATTTTTATCCCGTTTTGAGATTCGAGCCGGGCTTGTATTACACGCGTGCCTACATCACTAAAAACTCTTTTGATCTACCGATTCGGTTCACTCCCGGGCTGAAACTCAGTGAAAATCTTTATGTAATCGGAGGGTGCAGCTTCGATGTTTATTCGAATCCGATCGTATTTCCCGTCTTCGGGCTCAATTGGAAAATCAGCGACCAATGGAACTTGCGGGCAGTTTTTCCTCGTCCGCGTTTTAGCTATCTGCCTAATAAGCAATGGGAGTTCTTTGTACAGGGAGACTTGAATGGCGACAGCTTCCGGAATGGGCCAACCGATGACCATCGAACCAATAATGCGGTCCTACAGTACTATTATTACCGCGCTGGCGTCGGGTTTAACTATGAACTGGTGAGAGGGTTCGAGATTGAAGCTGTCGCGGGCTACAACTTCAAGCGGGAGTACGACTACATTCGCGCCGGTCCCATCTATGACGTCAAACCGGCACCCTACGTCTGGCTAGACTTGAAGTGGACGGTGTTTTGATCCTTCGATCGCACCGGTCATCAATAGGGCGGGACAAGGCGTAGCGGAGCGGAGTGATGGAGTAGCGGAGTATTGGAGTAGCGGAGTATTGGAGTGATGGAGTGATGGAGTGATGGAGTGATGGAGTGATGGAGTGATGGAGTGACTGGAGTGATGGCCAAGCGGCGATTCCGCCGCCAGAGTGCTCCAAGACGCGGCTTCGCCGCTGGTCTCACACCACTACTCCGCTACTCCAATACTCCAGTACTCCAATACTCCGCTAGCCACGTCCGAGGACGAGGATGCATGCGCTTTCCGGTTGCGTGACTACCGGGAACGGAGCGATAGGATACCAATGAACTATCGTCGACTGGGCAATGCGGGTGTTAAGGTTAGTGAGCTTTCCTTTGGATCCTGGGTTACGTTTGGAGACCAGATCGGCGACGACGTCGCAGAGTCGCTGATGATCAAAGCTTACGAAGGGGGGATTAATTTCTTTGATAACGCGGAAGGTTATGCTCGCGGCAAGTCCGAGCTGGTCATGGGCGCCATCTTGAAGAAGCTCGGTTGGCCCCGGGATTCCTGGTTGGTATCGAGCAAGGTCTATTTCGGCTCTGCTCCTCAACCGAAACCGAATCAGACTGGCCTGAGCCGCAAACACGTGTTTGAAGCGTGCCATGCGGCATTGCACCGCCTCCAAGTCGATTATCTTGATCTCTTCTTTTGTCATCGGCCGGATCCGGAGACGCCGATTGAGGAAACGGTGCGAGTAATGTCCGACTTAGTTACTCAGGGAAAGGTGCTTTACTGGGGCACCAGTGTCTGGAGCGCCGATCAAATCATGGAAGCCTACGGTATCGCTCGAGCGAACAATTTAGTGCCTCCGACGATGGAACAGCCTTACTACAATTTGCTGCAACGCGACAAGGTCGAGCTCGAGTACAGCCGTCTCTACCAAGGGATCGGGCTTGGTACCACCATCTGGTCTCCGTTAGCGAGTGGATTATTAACCGGCAAATACAACGACGGGTTGCCGAATGATGCGCGGATGGGTTTGGAAAGCTATGGCTGGCTACGTGATTGGGTTATCAAGCCAGAACGCCTCGAGAAAGTTCGCACCTATTGCAGGTTCGCTGGTAAACTAGGCCTCTCGCCTGCTGTGCTAGCCGTTGCCTGGTGTCTCAGAAATCCCAACGTCAGCACCGTAATTTTGGGGGCATCAAAGGTCTCGCAACTTGAAGAGAATCTGAAAGCCACTGCCGCCGCCGAACAACTGACGCCGGACATCCTGGAGGAGCTTGATGAGATTCTGGGTTCCAAACCTAAAGATCCGTCCAACGAGGACAACCACTAGAACGCCGGCATCGCTCCGGCGGCTGCCGGACCGGGAACGGGTTCTACTTCTCATTTCTGATATGCCGGCAAAAAAGAGCACGAAATACGGGTCTTTGACGCTGCTGGGCAAGCCGGTGTCACACTATCCAAATGCGCCGTCCGCTAAGACCATTGAGACCTTCGAAAACGAGTACGCGGACCGGCGTTACTTGATCAAATTTGAGTGTGCAGATTTCACTTCGCTCTGTCCGATCACAGGTCAGCCGGATTTTGCTAAAATTACGATAGAATACGTACCGGCTACTCGGTGCATCGAAACGAAATCCCTTAAGTTCTATCTCGCCTCTTATCGCAACACCCGCAGCTTTAACGAAGAAATCGTTAATCGTATTTTGGACGATATAGTAGCGGCTTCTGGTCCTCAGGAAGCATTGGTGTACGGAGAGTTCGCCGCCCGCGGCGGAATCAGCCTTTCTGTAGAGGCGCAGTATGCAGCGGCTGACAACGGTCAGGAAATGACTGGAGTCGGGCGTGAAAAAAACCGACGAGGACGAGGACGAGAACGAAGCCCGCTATGAGCGTCGTGGTTCTTCTTAGTGGTGGGATGGATTCTGTGGCCGCATTTTACGATGCGATGTCGCGCCACGAGGTCGTCGCTGCGATTAGTTTTGATTACGGAGCGAAACATAACCACAAAGAGATCCCATTTGCTGCCGATCATTGCCGTAAGTTCAAGGTTGGGCACCAGGTAATCTCGTTGGATTTCGTGAGCGATTTGTTCAAGTCAGACCTGTTGAAGTCTGGTGGCTCCATACCGGATGGCCACTACGAAGAGCAGACCATGAAAAGCACCGTGGTCCCTTTCCGGAATGGTATCATGCTGTCGATCGCTGCCGGGTTTGCCGAAAGCAAAGGGGCAGCCGGACTAGTGATCGCGGCACACGCCGGCGATCACGCGATTTATCCGGATTGCCGGGAGGAGTTCATGAAATCAATGGCAGATGCGATTCGCCTCGGCACTTACGCCGGCATCACCTTGTTGCGGCCGTTCATTTCCATGACAAAAGCAGACATCGCCAGGCGGGGCCATGCTCTTGGTGTTGATTTCGCTCAGACGTGGTCCTGCTATAAAGGCGGTGCACTTCATTGCGGCGCCTGTGGCACCTGTGTAGAACGCCGAGAAGCCTTTATCATAGCGGGTATTCCCGATCCTACGAAGATATGCAGCGAAGGAACCCATTCCGCCAAGACCCAGCGTGGTCCGATAGACCTTCGTAATCGTTCTCGTGCTCGTCCTCGTCCTCGACGAATCAACCCAGCGTTCCTTCGCCGATTTGGTTTGGATCCTGACGGGGATCGAGCGAGAATAACTCTGGGCAGAAAATACCCAATCGAGGACGAGGACGACGACGAGGACGAGTACGATGAGGCGGGACGGGAGCGGCACCTACCAGCGCTGGCAAAGCCGTGCTAGGTTCCTTGCTCGCGATGTTCGTTTCCGAAATCTTCTACTCTATCCAGGGCGAAGGTGAACTAACGGGCGTTCCTTCCGTTTTCGTCCGCACGTCCGGCTGCAATCTGCGATGTAGCTGGTGCGACACCAAGTATGCCTCCTGGACGCCGGAGGGTGAAGAAATGGATATCGAAGACATTGCGGCCAAGGTCGAGGAACTCGCCTGCCGGCACGTCGTGGTGACCGGAGGAGAACCGATGATAGCAAAAGGAATTCATCAATTGGCGACGCGGCTAAAGGAACTGGGAAAACATATTACCATCGAAACGGCCGCTACGATTTTACCGGAGGGGATCCCGTGCGATCTGGCTTCCTTAAGTCCCAAGCTCAGCAACTCAGCCCCGGATACGGCATTGGCAGGCGGTTGGCGAGACCGGCACGAAAAACGCCGGCTTCAGCCTGAGGTGATTCGGGACTGGATTAACAACTACAATTACCAACTCAAGTTTGTTGTCGCGTCGGGAAACGACCTGGAAGAGATTCAAGATCTCCTAGCCGGAGTTGGCGCCCCAATCACTCCCGCCAAAGTCTTGCTAATGCCCGAGGGCACCGATGCAGAGACCATCCGCAAACGCAGTTTAACCCTGATCGCTATCTGCAAACAGTATGGTTACAGATACTGCGACCGGTTGCATATTCGCCTGTTTGGAAATACCAAAGGAACGTGATTGGGGGGAGGAGTTCAGGAGTTCAGCCTGGGGTGAACCACAAATTTCAAGCAAAAATTCGCCTATGACTGTAGTATGGAATTGACCAGTTACTGTCGCTTGCGGCCTCCTGAACTCCTGCAACTCCTGAACTTCTGAACTCCTTTGTTTTCCGCCATGCCCTTTCGAATTTGTAAGAGCTTCGAGATTGAGAGCGGTCACATGCTCAGTAAGCATCCGGACAAATGTGCTTTTCCGCATGGTCATACCCGGCGGGTTGAATTTGTACTGGAAGCCGATGAGCTAGATCAGAATGAGATGGTTTGCGACTTCAAGATCGTTAAAGAACTGGTCTCTGATTTCCTGGACCGGCTTGATCATTCGATGTGCATGAACACTGACGATCGGAGATATGCGGAATTCAAAGCTTACTATGGAGAACGCCTGATCGGTTTTAAGGGAGCTGACCCTACGACCGAGGTAATTGCTAAGCGGCTCTTTGACCACTGCCAAGAAAAATTAGCTGAGTACGCTGGCACTCCCAAAGAGACTTATCCGCTGCGCCGGAGCGTCCGGATCATCAAGGTCAGGGTATGGGAGACCAGCAGTTCGTGGTCGGAGTACGGAGAAGGTGAAAGGTGAAAGGTGAAAGGTGAAAGGTGAAAAGAGCCCAGGGACCGGTAGGGCGAAAACCCGACTTCGCAAGGCCTACGTCGCGGCCAAGCTCTCTGGTAGGCTGAGACCTAAAGAGAGGGCGCGCCAAAGCGTAGCGACGGCGGCCTCGGCGCGCCGCTGGCTAGCCATCTTCCTTGAAGCCGATCGCGCCGGATTTGAGCCGCTCCGTGGGGTTATTTCTTCCAGCGATATGCCCGACCCAGCGCTTCCTGGCTCTTGGATTCTGACTCCTGGCTCCTCTCCTGAACTCCTCGAACTCCTGAACTCCTGAACTCCTTCCCCCCATGCCCACCGATTCAAGAAAACGTTGTTCCTGGCCCACCACCCCTGATCCTCTTTACCTCGAGTATCACGATGTTGAATGGGGTACACCATCGTTCGATGATCGACATCTTTACGAGATGCTAGTCCTCGAAAGCATGCAGAGCGGGCTGAGCTGGATCACGATCCTCAAAAAGCGAGAATCGTTCCGGGAAGCATTTAAGAATTTCGAGATCGAAGCCGTGGCGAAGTTCAATGAAAAGAAGGTTGAGCAACTCTTGGCTGACCCAGGCATTATCCGGAATCGGGCAAAGATCGTAGCGGCGATCGCAAACGCCAAAGCAGCAGCCAAAGTCATCAAGGAGAAAGGCTCATTGTCGGATTTCCTATGGGAAACCGTCGGGGGCAAAGCCAGGCAGAACCAATGGAAATCGGGTGGTGATATTCCCGCTCAGAGCGAACAATCGCAGGAACTGGCCAAGCGATTGAAAGCACATGGGTTCAAGTTTCTTGGCCCGACCACCTGCTACGCGTTTATGCAAGCCGTGGGGATGGTAAACGATCATCTGGTGACTTGTTTCCGGCATCGCGAGGTAGCGTCGAAATAGGCCCGGACCGGGCATCATCGTTCTCGTTCTCGTCGTCGTCCTCGAAGGGACGCTTTCGCAAGCCTCCAGGGCCTCAATCGCGAGCGGGCGCCTTGGTTAGGTCTCAACCTGTATCGGCAGCAGCACCAACAATCGAGGACGAGGACGACGACGAGAACGATTACGATTACGAGCGCCCGAAGAGAACGAATGTGAGGCTACGAACAAAACTCGAGTATGCGTGGCTCCTATGCGCATCCCCATATCTGAAGTCCACCACCCAACATATGGGCAGAACTCAGCGTCGTTTACTTAGAAAGACCGAGAGCAGCGGAATCGATTCGAGTCTTGATGCCCGTTTACGGCTATTAGCCGTAGGACAACTCGATCGCAAGAGCCAGGACCAATTGTTTATTGAGCTAGCGAAGAACCCGGGATTAGTAAACCGCCTGGCCGAACATTTGCGAGCCTTGTCTCCCTTGTGATGTGTTCAGCCCCGTGGACGCGCCATTGAAGAAACGGCGAATGGGCGAAACGGCGCCCGAAGTGGGGCAATGAGGGGCTAGGTGTCATGATTTTGAATGGTTGTACCAACATCGGGCAACACGGATCCCGCTATCGCGTAACATCCTCACAACCGAACCGTCGGGCGCCACTTTCAGGGCGCCTTCCCGCCGCGATCGACCCAGGGCTAAAGCCCTGGGCTATGGTCTTAAGCCGCTTCGCGGCAAAATCCGACAGACTCCTACGGCGAGTCCCTGGCGAGCCAGATTGGAACCGAGCTACAGAAGCAGTGGAACATTAGCCCGCCGCAAAACTGCGCCGGTTGTCACCGATGAACAACGCCGAGAACGGAATCCTGGCAGAAACGCGGAACGCCGAACGCCGAACGCCGAACGCCGAACGCCAAACGCCAAACGGCGAACGTTACATTCCCTCTAGTTCGCGCACGTAGTTCAACGCTGAAACGATTGTGGGAGATTTCGGATTCGAGTCCGCTAACTTAGTCAATTCAGTGTCGGCTTCGGCGAATAGCCCCGCTCGAGCTAGAAGGAACGATTTTAGGAGGTGCGAAGACTGTGCCGCTTCCGAAGCCAGCGATTGGAGGTCGCTCTCCGAAATGATCTTGAATCGTCCGGTTACCGATTTCCCTGGTATGCTTCCTCCAGTAGGGGGCTCAGTGACGTCCCAAACATAAAATCTTCCTGGCCGAAGAGGACCAGGAATTGCGAAACTATGTTTGTCTCCGGATAGCTGCGTTTCGAGGACCGTTTCGTTTGTTGCGCAGTCGCGCACTGTGAGAGTTTGATTCTTGGACGCGTCCGAGCCCGCTGACCAGCTCAATACGGGAATCGTGTCTCGTATAACAATCCCATTTGGCTGAACATCCGGGTCTGGCGTCGCTCGAGGTAGGGCGACGACGGCGCCGAAAATCTTTCGACTGAAGAAGTACTCACCGCTAGGGAGTTTGGTCTCGGATGGAGCGCGAGTCGTTACCGCCGGCGTCTCGGATAGACCCCGCATCAGATCCGGTGCCTGTAATTGAGCGTGAGCAAGTTCGAGGATTGAGGTGGCAAGCACAGTAACTGCCTCCCTGGAGAGTGTCGCTGACAGTGGCATCAGTTGGCCGTCGGCTGACACGTTGAAAGTTAGGGAACCATCTTGGATAGAGTCCATCGCGAGTTGGCTCGGGGCAGGCGATCGGTAAAATAAACCTGTCGAAACTACGCCCGTGATGATGACCAAAGCGGCCGCTACCGCTCCCGCAAGAACCAAGGGATTGGCGAACCACTCAGTGACTCGATCGCGGATCGCCTGAAGGTTCGGTGACTGGTATCGATTGTGCCCCCGGCGTTGCAAAAGCTCAGGCGCATAATTTCGGGAAGGCAATTCTTGGAGCTCGCTCCTGAAGTCCGCCAGATCTGCGATAGTCTCCCGGCAAAGGGCGCATTTTATCAAATGATCCTCGACGGAACCTTTTTGCAGCGGCATGAGATCGTTGTCTGCGTAGGCGGCAAGTACATCGTCCGATGGATGCTGCTCGCTGGGCGCAACCGGCAATATCTGGTCTTCCACCGAACCCGCTTTTTCCGATCTAAGCGCAACAAGATCGTTCCGGCACGAGTCGCAACCTCGAACATGTTCGACCGCGGCAATAGTGTCGGCTGGCGATAGTGACCGCGCCAGCAACCCTCGCCGCAATTGTTCAGTGAGATGAGCCATTATTCACCAAATTCTGCATTGGTAACCGCAATGCGTCCTTTTGTTACAGATGCAGATGCAGAAACGGTTGCCATATTGCCAATATCTTCAATATCTGGCACAAACTCATCTATAAAGATTTCGCTCCTAGTCCTTCTTATTTGTCTCGTCGGCCTTTCCTGCGACGCCGATTCACAAACTCAAAATAGTCCAGCGAGCAGAGATGGAGCTGATCTTGAGGCCCAACTCGCCAAAGCGAAAGAGGCCGGGCAACGAGGGGATTATGTCGAAGCAGAGCGCCTGGCCCAGCAAGCTTTGGGGTTCGCCCGGACCAAAGCGGATCCGGATGCGTTAATTGCAGCTTTGCACGAGTCGGGGCAGGCCGCGCTAGGCCTGGGACAGTTCGAAAGCGCTCGGAAGGACTTTGACGAGGAATTGGAGGTCAATCGCCGGAACCAGAGCGCCAACCCTATTGGGGAAGCGACGGCTCTCGACGACCTTGCCGAACTTTCGAACGCGACCTGGGACTACGAAGAGGCACTCAAAACCCTCGGAAAAAGCCAAGCTCTTTGCGATCAAAAGAGCGGTGACGGGCGCGTCTTAAATGCGCGGATCCTACAGGACCGGGGTGAAGCCGAGATTGGAATTGGCGAATTCGAGAAGGCCGAAGAACCGATCCAAGCCGCTCTCAAGACGTTCACGAGTGAAGGAGCCCAGCGCGAGACACTGACTACCCAGGACGAGCTGGCACGGTCGGAGCTGCTTGTGCGAAAGATGGTGGACGCAAAGGCTCTTTTCACCTCTGTTCTCGAGCAGAGGAAAGCTCTCCTGGGAGAAAAACACCCAGATACCGCAGAAAGCCAGGCATCGCTCGGTTATTATCATTATGTCGAAGGCGACTACGCGGCCGCTGAGCCGTTATTTCTGAGCGCGATGGAGACTCTGAGGACGGGTCTCGGCCCCGAGAGCCCGCTGTTCCTTTTGGTTGCTAACTACGAAGCGATGTTGAAAATCCGCACGGGGCAGTTTGCGGAGGCTCAGCAGATTCTCCAAAAAATATTGGACGCCCGGTTGAAGGTATATGGCGAAGACAGCGCCGCGACGGCCGAGACCCTCAACAATTTGGCTGCCACTTACTGGAAACAAAATAACCTGGAGAAAACTGCCGATTTACTCCGACAGAGCCTGGCTATCACCGAGAAGAAATCAGGAGAAAGCCTCGATACTGCGGATACAGCCAACAACCTGGGCCGAGTGCTGGAAAAGCTGAAGAAATACGATGAGGCGGAGAAGTCATTTATTCGCAGTTTAAGTATCCGGCGGGCGATTCTGCCTGCCGGACATCCGGATACAGACACTTCGGAGTTCACTCTCGCCAGGCTTTACGACGAAGAAGGGAAGTTCGACCAAGCTGAGCCCTTATGGACGCAGGGCATCAGCGCAATGAGCGAGCGTCTCGGAACGCTCCATCGAGACCTGATCTTTGGTTATCAAGAGGCCGCGCTGAATCGACTGGAGCTAGGTCACCGCGATCAGGCGATAGAGCTCATCCGAAAATATGAGCGGGCAAGCGAAGCCCTGCTGGCCAACATTCTGATATTCACCACAGAAGAAGAACGCCTCGAGTTTACCCGGACCCAGGATCCGTTCTCGCTGCTAGCCACCGCCGATCTGGGCGAGGACCTGGCGAACGCAGTGCTCCGTTGGAAAGGGATCGTCCTCGATTCATTGTTGGAAGATAAATTGGTCGCTTCCCAAGAAGGAGATCCGGCCATTAAAGAATTGGCGGCGGAACTCAAAGCTCAATATAGCGCCTTGAATAAGGTCCCTCGAGGGATCATCGACAGTTCAGGTAACCCACAAACTGCTGCGGCGAACTCGATTGGCGCAAAAATCGACGAGCTACAAAAACAGCTGGCCCTCAAGGTGAACGGATATGGCTCTGTCCATCGGGCGCTCAAAGTCACCTACCAGGATGTGCAGGCCGCGCTTACTGACCACACGACGCTGGTGGAATTCCTTCGTTGCAAAACGTATCAGGGGAAAGGCTCTTGGCTGGACGAATATGGGGCTCTGATTATCGTTCAACATGGCGCTCCGAAATGGATTAATCTCGGGGATGCTGCCGCAATTGATGCCGCGATCCTTCAGTTTCGAAATGCTATTAGCGGAGATCCTAGCAAATTGTATCCGATTTGCCGCCAGCTGTATGACCGGTTAGTCGGACCTATCCTTGCTCAGCTTCCGTCTGACTACGACCGATTGATTGTTAGTCCGGACGGCCAATTAAATTTCCTGCCGCTTGCAGTTCTGCTGACGCCGAACGGCAAGTTTCTAGGTCAGGGTTACACCATCGGTTATGTGGCCAGCGGTCGTGACCTCCTGCGATCAGCGACGCCCCAGTCAGGCGCTAAGGCAATCAAGATCTTTGCGAACCCGGACTTTGATCCTGCGGCTCCGACGAAGTTAGCGGAAAAGCGTGGTGACGGAACGCCAAATGAAATCTCCCGTGGGCTTGCGCAATCTCTTTCCGCGAGTCTGACGCTTGGGACCTTGCCAGGCACAACCACCGAAGCAGACCTAATCCGGCGTGCCGCTGAGAAAAATGGAATCACCGATGTTCAGATTCTTCAAGGGGACGAAGCGACCAAAACCGCGTTGTTTGACATAAATTCGCCTTGGGTTCTTCATTTGGCAACGCATGCGCTGGTGTTATCGGAAGCGCAACTTGCGACCGAGAATCCGATGCATCGCTGCGCCCTGGCTTTTACCGGCGCGCAACGGACTCTGCGCGATTGGGCACACGGTGAGTTTCCTGCCCCGGAAAACGATGGAATCGTCTTGGCTGATGAAGTCGCGCGTATTCCGTTGACAGGCACCTGGCTAGTGACTTTATCCGCTTGCCAGACCGGTATGGGTGAAGCGGATGTCGGTGAAGGAGTCCTCGGACTCCGCCGTGGATTCACCATGGCAGGTGCTGAAAATCTTTTGCTGACTCTCTGGCAGATTCCGGATTCCGATACGGCCGAATTTATGTCCTCATTTTATCGGGCTGCGTTTGCCAAACATGACGCCCTGGCCGCACTGACCGAAACCCAGCGCGAAGCTTTGGTCCGTATCAGGCAAGAGGAAAGTCTCGGCGCCGCCATTCAAAAAGCGGGGCCGTTTGTGCTGACGGTGCAAGCGGGATTGAAATGAAAACGAAAAATGTAACCGATGGTGAGTCCGCGAGTCAGAGGTCGCTTACATGGTCGGTCCGCCCCAAGCAATGTTGCCGACTTCGTGGGCCCACTCTCTTAACTGATCGATGAAAGAGCGCCTCTCTCCGGTTGTTTTTTCGCTATTGCTTGCCTCTATCGCAGTCGCGCAGCAGAACTCTAGTCAATTGCTCGACGCTGGTTTTACCACGCCGATGTTTGAGTACCGACTGGCTTTGCGTAGTGCCTGCCACAAACTAAACGTGGCTCTCAGGGAGGAAGCCGGTGGCTACCACGGAAACGGTCAGGACCTTCTGTTTGCTCAGGCCATGGTTTCAATCGGTCAACTACTCGATGATTCCTGGTTAACTCTAGTTGGATTCCACTACTGGGGTAATATCGAGCTGTACCAAGCAAAATATCCGGCCGCACTTGAGCATAGCAAAGCGGCTCTTCGATGTCTTGCTCCCCGGTTTGATATTGACCATCCGGCAACCATCGACTTTGCGAAACTGTCCCAGATCGACTTCAAGAATGCCGCTGCCCTGCAGTTTGACGAAATCGCGGTTATTTTTACTAACTGGCAAAAGTTTGATTCTGCTGCGGAATACGCTCGGGCGGCGATCAAACTTTTGCGACTGGAGAAACCGGGTAACGACGCTCTGCTGGCTAATGCCACGGACCTTTGCGCGACTGCTCTTGAGCAACAGGGACGCTGGACCGAGGCCCTTCATGGTTACGAAGACGCTAGAGACGTATTAGTTGCTACGCTGGCCAAGCTATCTCCATCCGACCGAATAGCGGCTTCCGACACCAAGTTGGTGCTGGCTGATACGTGGCGTTCAATCGGATACCTCAAATTGGAACATCTTCAGCGCTCTGATAGACCCGAGGCTCTAACTGATTTTCGGGAGAGTCTGCGTCTAGCGGAGGAGCTGCGTACTCCCTACGAGGTTACTGAAGGAAAACTTGCGTTGGCGATCTATTTCTACGAGACCGGTGATCTCGATCAATCCCTTTCCTGGGCCAACGCCGCTGCGGCGTTAGCCGACCCAAGTGCGCAGGGCAGCAACGCTGACACGTTATGGAAAGCGCTTTCTATCCAGGGAAAATGTCTAATCGGATTGCAGCGATTTGAACAGGCTGAGACGGTGCTTCGCCAAGCAGTCGACGTTATCGAGGGGATGCGCAAGGAAGCGGGGATCGATCGCAGTTCCGCGTCGAGTTTTTACGACAGTATCGCCTGGTTCTTCGCGGAAAAGACCGGAGCATATGTGGCGCTTGCGCAACTTTTTGCCGACCAAAACCGGAATCTCGATGCGTTGAAATACACTGAGCTTTCGAGGCAACGAGCTCTGTTGGATGCGCTGGCTAAAACCGGATCCGTAGATGAAACAGCGCAGCCTTCCTTTGTGCGTAATGAGATAGGAGCTGCCGGGTTAAGTGAATTAATTCCAGACGAGAATACCGCCATCGTCGAATACTTGTTAGGAGCCGACCGCGGTTACGCTTTTGTGCTGAAGAGGTCCAAGTCGCCTTTGCCGGTCACAATAACGGCAGTTCCGCTAACCTACCCAAAAGTAGTTCAATCGAGTTCTTTGAGCAGTTCGCTGCAATCACTTGACGCGCTGGTTGATCACTTCCGCAATCAGATAGAAAAGAGCTATGCTGCTTATCCCAAAGAGCAGGCCGAAGCCCTCTTCAATTGCTTGATCGCTCCGATTGTGCCCGACATAGCCAACGAACGCGCGGTCGTTTTTGTTCCCGCAGGCAAACTCTGGGAACTTCCGTTTCAGGCGTTGCCTGCAATCGATAAGGAAAAGCATCGATATCTGATAGAAGACTTCGCAGTTTCGTACGCGCCCTCTCTAGCTGTGCTTTCTCATCTGCGAGCAGTGCCTCGTCCTGCTTTATCGCGAAGCTGGATGTTGGCGATAGGGCAACCCACTATCAAACAGGACGAACCGGAGAATTTTAAGGAGATCACTGGCACCGGGGAAATCGTTCAAGATCTGGCGACCCTATTTGGCTCTGATGTCGTTAAAAGCTATACGGGTGCGGAAGCGACTAAAGCCAATTTTATGGCTGAGGCTCCGTCAAAGCCGGTCATATTTCTGGCTACCCATGCGTTCCTCGATGGTGAAGATCCCCTTAGTTCCTACTTTTTACTTAGTCCGATGCCGAGTCAGTCTGGTAGTGAACGTTTAACTACCTCCGAGATCTTATCAATGGGGCTGGCCAGCCGCATGGCGCTTCTGTTTGCCTGCGATACGGAGCGCGGACGGATTGTCCAAGGCGAAGGCGAGATCGGTCTAGCCTGGGCTTTTCTCCATGGGGGCTGCCTGGCGACGTTAGTGAGTCAATGGCCGGTGGAATTAAGGGCGACAGCAAAACTTTCTTACTTTTTCATGAGCGATCTGAAGAGGGAACTGAATACATCGAGCGAGACGGCTTTTTCAATTTCAGAGTTGCTGCGCGATGCGCAATTACGACTGTTAAATACCGACGAGTTCAACCATCCTTTCTACTGGGCGGGAATGGTGTTAGTGGGCGATCCCAACTGGCGTTCGCAGTCGATTACTCCTTGAGCCGACGGATCTCTCCAATCATGCGATTCAGGAGGTCTTTGGCAGCAGAGGTCTGGCCGGGCTCGGCTAACAGGCTCTCGAAATCAGCTTGGGCATCATCGAGAAGACCAGCCTTTAGATTCAACAAGCCGTCCAGCAAGCGGTCGCTACCAATCTCTCTTTTCGACGTGTTCAATTGAGCCACCTCTCCTTGGCTTAACTCAGCAAATTTTGCTTGGGGTTCTTCCACGCCGGGAGCATCGATTTCCTGATCGTTTCGAACGGCCGTCACGTACCAGCGGTAACGCACACCTGAAGTAAGGGATATCGACTCGGGTATCGACCATTCACAAGTATTTGAGTCCGCCGTTGGCGCAGGAATAGCGGGACTAGTTGCGACCTCTTCCTGAGTTCGGTCGTCGGCAATCACATGAACTATGTAAGCGGTCGCACCTGGCGCAGCAGCCCATTTGAACGCCGGCCGCTCAGAGCTTATCAGGGTGCGATTCGGGCTAATCACATGAAAAGGAGGCTTGGCTGGCGATTGGCCAAGCAAAACTGAAGGGGGCCTCTTTAGATTATCTAACGCGTCTTTAACGCTCTGCGAAAACTCGGGGGTCTCGTCCCGCGAGACTGAGCTTACCAGGTTGTTCATCTCAGCCAGCTCTTTCTTTGGCAGAGCAGCGGGCGGATTTTTGATTTCGTTCGCTTCGAACGCGATGTGGTGATCCCCGTCGAGCACCGCGATTTGTAGCCTCGATCCGATGTCCGCAACCCCGGGCGTCGATGGGGAGCGAACTACGATAATGCCTATCGCTACGATAAGCGCAGCGGCCGCGGCCGTGCCCGCGAGGATCAACGGCTGCTTGAACCAGGCAAGAAATCCGAGTTTGTCGCGGAGAAAACCCAATGCGCCACCAGATTCAGGGGTGGCTGAGGCAGACGACCAGGAGCTGGTCCCCGGCGTGTACTCCCGGCGAGGTGTCTGCAGTAGCTCTTCGCGAAAAGGCTTAAGGTCCGCCAAGCTGCGTTGGCAGAGCTCGCAAGTCCCAAGATGTGCCTCCAGGTCAACCCTGTCCGAACGAGTTAGATCGTCGTCCAAATAGGCTCCCAGCGTATCGGCTGAAGGATGTTCCTCGTTCGGCGTTTCCGGCAAAACAGCGTCAACAAGCGAACCGGGCTTAGTCGTTCTCAAAGCCGATAGTTGCTCCCGGCAAGCGTCGCATTCTCGAAGATGTTTGATGACATCGAGAGTCTCCTCCGGGGAAAGTAACCGCGCCAGGAAGCGATGCTGTAGTTGTTCGGAAATGTGATCCATCTATCTAGCCAGAATCTCGCGTCCGAGCACGAGCCCGTGACGCAAATCGTCCTTATTTACATTAGAGATGAAGAAATACGGATCATATTGGTAATAATTTTGAGGTTAACCGCGAATGGACGCGAATCGGAACCGCGAATGCACACGAATGAATAGCCGCAAAAGAACGCAAAGAACGCAAAAATGAGAAAGATTCCCTCGTGATGAGGGTCTTAGGGGACTCAACGACTGAGGCGTGAGATGCCGAGTCCGTTCCTTTTGAGGCCGGTTCCTTTTTTCGCGTAAATCCGTATCCATTCGCGGTTGATTTTATCTGCCTCTATCTGCGTTCATCTGCGGTTGAACTTCGTTGCGTTCTTTGTACTGCAATAACAACATTTCGTTCGTTTTCGCGAGGATTTTAGGCCGCCATTTTGGTAAGCTGGTCGACGTCGCAGTGGCGTGCGGCAAGCAAAGCGGTGACGATACGTTGTCCGGTTTTTGTGAGGTGGTAACGATGAGTGCCGGAGACTTTTTGCAGGATTCCATGAGCGCGCAACAGTGCCAGGCGGCGGGTGATGGCAGCGGCTTGGCGAAGTTGTAGCTTTTTATTAGGGGTCTTGGAGTGAAGCAGTTTTCGTAAATCGCGGTTGCGCAACCCATTCAAGCGGAACTCACCCCGATTGATCGCTTCCAATAGCGCACCATCCTCATCGGTCCAGGGGTTGAGAGCACGGTAACGTTGGCCCTTAAGAACTACGGCTCGGCAAACGCCTAGTGCTTCTTGGTAAAGAGGGGTTTTGCCCGTTGTGCTAGCTAAGGCTTGGAGATAGCGCCGATTAGCAGCTTGGCTGACTTGAGCTCTTCGCCATAGATCGGCAACTCCAAAGCGCAACGGCAGCCACTTGAGCACTTGCTCGGGATCTCCCTCACTAGCCCGATAAACCTTAAACTGTTTGGGGTCATTAATGGTGGTCTCTACGCGCAAAATCAGGGCTTGCTTGTCGTAGAGCTTAAGTGAGTTGGCGTTGACACTATGGCGGAGGCGAACTCCTTCGGGTCGCTGCTTCAGGGTGCTGGTCACTTGACCCTGACATCGAGTTGGCCGGCGCTGGCCAAGGAAGCGCAGCACGTCGGGGCTAGCAAAACTACTAATGCCGTGATGTAAAAACTGTGGGTAAAGTGCAGCTAGACTCCTGGCATCTTTAAAAAGCAGATCGGTGGCGTACTCGCTTTGGGCCGCGCTCCAGTAATAACCCTGACCCAAAGGAGCGCAGAGCTCGGAGTGTAAGGGATGGCATTGATCAAGCAGAGCGTTTAAGACTTGGGGCCAGTCGGTGTGCAGTTGTTCATCAAGCAGGGCCTGTGCTGCCACCGCATCCTTTAGTTTGATAAAGCAGTTGTCCGCCTTTTGATACCTCAGCCCGGCTCGATCCATTTGCCGAGCTAACCACTCCCGACCATTGAGGCAGACTTCCACTGTAAAAGGAAACCAACTCTGCACCCGTACATGCATCAGTCCAAAATCGGCATGCATGAAGTAGTGATAAAAGTGGGTACACATCCGAGGCTCGATCACTAGATGAATCTCTTTGCTGGTTCGATCACCTCGTACCGAATAGGAATAGCAAGGTTCCTTAGCGCTAAAGAGCACGATCAAGCCCTTCTTTATCCTGTCCTCTAAAGCAATCTGGCGTGCGTAGTCCTCTTTGGATAGTTTTGGACTGCTCAAATACTGCGCCGGTCGCTTGGCGGCTGCTGCGGCGCGGTAAGCTGCGGCCTTGACTTTGGCGGTCACACTCTCGGCAAAGTGTTTAAACTCCTTGATGAGCACTCCACAACTGCACAGATAACGTTCCATGGCCGCGGGCTGAAACAGCAGCCGTAGTGTTCCTCTAAACCGAATCCGGTCGAATCCAGAAAGAATCCCCGTGACGTTCTCTCCAAATTTGCTAAGAAAGCTCTCTGGAACCCCGTGGGTCGCTGGTATTGGTTGAGTCTTCACACACCAGCTTTTATCAAGCCCCCACGGTGTTCCACCATGATTTGGTTGCGGCTTTGCCGCGCTGTGCTCTTTTGCGGCTATTCATCTGGACTCCTGCTTTGCATTCGCCGGCGTAGGGTGAAGCGTGCCTGACTGCGCAGGTTCACAACGGTTTGCCTCCGGATCCCTAGGAGACGCGCAATTTGCTGATCGTCCAGGGGTAATCTCGGTAGCACGGAAAGAATCTGGGTTAGCGAGATACCGAGCGACGCGGCGAGATCTTGGAGCGTTGCTACTTGGCTCAGTTCGAAATCGAGCAAATCTTCTGCCTTTAATAGGAGCACCGCCCGTTCTTTTCGGTCCAATCGCTGGAGTTGTTCCCAGAAATTTCTAAGCCGTTCGCGGTTCAGAGATTCGCCGCGAGTTGGTGCTTCGGGTTGTTGGGTTCTCAGCAGCGACTCCAGGTTTCTGTGGTCTAAGGAAACGCGTTGATCCTTGACCTGTAAGATAAAAGCGACGGCAGTCACGAAATCGTTCCAGGGTAACGGACCGCCTGCCTGTTGGAGCGCCCAGGCGGCAATCTCCGGGAGAGGTGATGCTGGCGAAGGAAGGTCTTCGATCGAGTTCTGCTCCAAGAGATCAAAGTGCGGAACCGGACCGACGTGTTTCTGGCGCCAGAGCGTAAAGCCCGCGAGGGAGCCATGCTTAGCGTCCTGCCATTTGGTGAGGCCGGTTTGGCCCGCGCTTTCCCGGCAGAGATAGGCAAGTCTGAAAGAGAGCCGTGTCCAAAGTGGGGTCTCGTCACGCACCGCTGCTCGCCACGTGTTGAAGCTGGCCCCGGCAACATAAGCGCGGAAGGCGCCAATCCGGTTTTTTTCGGGTGTGGCATAGACCTGCCAGAGATGGCCCGTGAGCGCCATCAAGGTTTGTTGGCGAAGGTCCTGGGCGTCGAGGTCGCGCTGGTCAATGAACCCAGGGTTCCGGGATATCGAGGCCGCACCCAGACGCTGGTTGATGACCTTTTGAATGATGCTCAACGCCTCCGTCCGCAGGAGTGCGTCTAGCTCGTCTTTGGCCGACGCTTCATCCGGCGCCAACAGGAACGAATGCAACAACACATCTTGCCCGGCCACTCGGCGATCTGCATCTATCTTACGTCGTTCCATCTCGGTGCCGATCTCCGGCGAAGCCGTTCCATTTTGTAGTTACTTCTCTTATAAACAAATGATGAGCAGATTGTGCCCCGGTTGGGCCGGAAAACTTCAAGATCCTGAACTCGAATTGCCCACAGGAGAAGCATTTTTTCGGTAGCTCGCACCTCCTTCTTCCGTCTCTAAGATTTGAGTAGCGTAGCATAGTGAGGGTTAGGGCACGTCTTGACCGGAATTCAGAGGGGCCGGCCAGACGTGCCCGGTTTGGTTTTCCACCTGGCTTGCTAGGCGATAGAGTGTCGCCATGCATCCGAAGGAGCAAGAGATACGGGAATTCGCAGCCGCTGCACCTTTTGTGCCCTTTACTCTGGTTGCCGCCAGCGGCGAACGGTACAAAGTCCCGACACACGATCATATCTTCTTCGCTCCAAATGTCGATGACGATGGGGCGCCATTGCCGGACGGAGAGCGTTCACAGATGTTTACTGTATTCGCCAGAGGATCGCGTGTGCGTCATCTTTTCTTTGACCTTATTACCGCGATCGAAACCGAAGGGACACCTGGTACGAAGGAACCGGTGAAATAGTCTCTGTGGCGCCAGGGTTAAACGATCCGATCAATCAGCGGTTCACCGTTTTCGAATCTTCGAAGGTTCGCCAGAAAATGTTTGGTCAGGCGCAAGGATTCGTTGTGATGGCCACCACTGCTGTGGGGTGTGATGTAGCAATTGGGAGCGGACCACAGGGGATGGTCCGGCGGTAACGGTTCCGGATCGGTCACATCCAGGTAAGCGGCCCTGATTTGCCCTGCTGTGAGAGCATCGAGTAACGCGTTTTGATCGGTCGTGGTACCGCGCCCGAGCGAATAATAGCAGGCTCCGGGTTTAAAGCGTGAGAATTTGTCTTTATCGAAGAACCGAATGGTCTCCGAATTTTCCGGTAAGAAGTTCAACACCTGATCAGCGATCGGAAGGGTTGCGCCTAGTTCATCCAGGGCGAGAACAGTTATTCCCGGGACCGGCTCGGGATGGCGCCGGAACCCTAATATCGTGCAGCCGAACGGCTTCAAGAACTCCGCCAGCCGGTGCCCAATCGATCCGAAGCCGGCAATAAGAATCGTCTGTTCCGAGAGCAGGCTCTCGGCGGCCCTTCTCTCGTTCTGTTGCCATTCCCGGTTCTTCAGCTGATCGAGGTACGACGGGTAAAGCTGCCGGCCGTGCGCCAGCAGAACAGACAAGGCGTGCTCCGCACAAGGCTCGGAGAACACGCTCGAGCTGTTGGTGAACGCGATCTGGTCCGCCAAAAAGTGATCAAAGACGTCCTTGCGATCGTACCGCGTGTAACCTGCGCTGGACACGTGTAGCCAACGAAGGTTTTTCGAAGCGACGATGTCTTCAGCGCTGGGTTGGCCGAAAACGATTGTGGCGCTCCCGATTTGCGGGTCGCCGCCATTCTCCGCCAAGACATGGGGACCGGCCGCGGCGAGGATGAGCTGGTGGCCCTTGGTTTCCTCCCGAAACAGGTCGAGTTCCGGTTCCTCTAAGCGAACGTTAGTCCAGATAACAGAAGAATGCTGATTCATAAGTAAAAATGCCTTGATGTCCTTGACAGTTTTTTCGTTCTCTCCATTTACAGAGCAAGATCGCAAAGGAAGGTATAAATGGGCAAAGGGTTATTTTTGGCATTCTTTTTGTTCGCCAGCGTGACGTCGGTCTTCGGCCAGAAACCGGATCCGGCGCAGCCGGTTCCAGATGACGAGCAAAAGATCGACCGGATGTTTGACTTAACAAACCATCTCCGAGCAGAGCGGAGGATCCCGATCTTAGGACTCGATGCTCGTCTTTGCCGGGCAGCGGCCGTGCATGCCGAGGAGATGGCGCGGTATAACTACGTTAGCGATCGAGGTCCCGGAATTTTCCCGATGCGATCCAATCCCGGGTCGCGAGCTTGGGCCAGCGGGTATGCCTGGTCGAGCATTGCTGAGACTGTGTGTGCGGGATCTTCCGATGTTGTCTCCGTGTTAAAGAGTTGGCTACAGAGCCGGGCCCACGCACGAATTTTGCTGGATCCGGAGTATCAGGACGCCGGCATCGGTATCGCCCGGGGAGCCACCCGAACTTATTGGGTCTTTATGGTGGCCACCAGGCCCCCTAACAGTGCACCCGGGGGGCGGTAGGCGTGCAACGCCGGGAACGAGCACGAACAATGTGAGTGGTGAAAAGTGAAAGGTGAAAAGTGAAAGGATTGGGGCGCGTCGCTCTCGTCCTATAAGCCCCATTAGTCCTATAGAGCCTGTCGCGCCGTAGGCTTGGCGAAGGCGGATCCTATCCGTGTGGCGCCCAGCGTTGTCCTCCCGCTCATCGTTTACGCCCGTTCCCGACGCTATTTCCGCTGATCCAGTCGCCGATTCAGCTCGAATGCCGCGCTAATCAGCGCCATATGAGTGAAGGCTTGCGGAAAATTTCCGAGTTGTTCGGCCGATGGACCTAGCTCTTCTGAGTAGAGGCCGACATGGTTGGCGTATCCGAGCATCTTTTCGAAAACGAAGCGCGCCTTGTTCACATCGCCGCTGCGAGCCAGGCACTCAATATACCAGAACGAACACATGCAGAATGTGCCTTCTCCACCTTCCATACCATCGGGGCTCCGGTAACGGTAAACCAGCGAGTCATCGACTAACCGGTTATCCAGCGCCATCAAGGTGGACAACCAGCGAGGATCGGTTGGGCTGATAAACCTGACCAACGGCGACAACAGGCAAGACGCATCCAGCCAGTCGCTCTTCTTGGTTTGTACGTAACTATTAATGCTTGGATTCCAAAATTCGGTTTGGATTTGATGATAGATCTGGTCGCGTACCCTTTGCCAATGCACCTGCGGCCCCGGAAGACTGCGCTTATGGATGAGCCGGAGCGCTCGATCCACCGCCACCCAGCACATCAGACGGCTATAATAAAAGTGCTGCTGGCCGCCGCGCACCTCCCAAATCCCTTCGTCCTGGCGGTCCCAGTTTTCGCAAACCCAATTAACGATCTTCACTAGATCAAGCCAAAGCTCGTAACTGATCTGTTGGCCGAATTTGTCGTAGATATAGATCGAATCCAAAAGCTCCCCGTAAATATCCAACTGCAACTGGCCGGCAGCACCGTTACCGATGCGAACGGGTCGACTATCCCGGTAGCCGGCAAAATGATCCAAGGCTTCTTCCGGGAGCTCATGCCGCCCATCGATACCGTACATGATTTGTAGGGGACCAACCGCCGCGCTCTCGGCGCATCTGGCTTCCAACCAGCGGATGAAAGCGCCGGCTTCCGCGGTAAAGCCCAATCGGCTGAGGGCATATAACGTGAAGCTGGCATCCCGAATCCAGGTGTACCGATAATCCCAGTTGCGCCCGCCACCGACGAACTCCGGTAAGCCGAACGTTGGAGCTGCCACGATCGAACCGTATCGCCGGCTTGTGAGCAGCTTAAGGACGAGAGCCGATCGATCAACGATCTCTCGCCACCGGCCACTGTACTGGGAACGCGCAATCCATTTCTGCCAAAAGTTAAGGGTTTGTAGAAATGAGTCTGTCTCTAAGTGGTCCGGCTGCTTCTCTGTTTCGCCAAGCTCAAACTCGAGGACGAAAAAGGTCTTCTCGCCCGCATTCAATACAAAATCGGCGGTGACATCCCCATCGGTCATCTGAAGGGGCGTTTGCGAGCGCAACCGCAGCGTTGGCAGATTGGATGCCTCGGGGATAAAAAGAACTTCCCGCTCTGATAGCCTTTTGACTTCGTGCTTCGCCCTGGCGTAATCGAACCGGGGCTGGCAGATCATTTCAAATCTGACTTCGCCACGAATACATTTTGCGCGTCGAATAATTTTTGCCCCTTTGCGAAGCCCCTTCTCAGTCCCGAGTTCGGTGTCGAACACCGGCATGAAATCGCTGATTTCGCCCACGCCATCGGGCGAGAGAAAGCGAGTCATGAGAATGTTGGTATTGGGCAGATAGTTCTGTCTAGGCTGGCTATGTTGGAGGCTGGCAGCGAGTGAAAACCGGCCGCCTTTATCAGGATGGAGTAAGTCAGCGAAAATCGTGGGTGAATCGAAATCGGGAAAACAGCAAAAATCGATGGTCCCATCGATAGCAACTAAGGCAACCGTCTCCAGGTTTCCGATAATGCCATGGTTCTCGATGGGTAGATAACCGTCGGGCATGGTGGCTAATATAGCCGAGAGTCAGGGGCGTTAAAGGGGGCGTGCGGCGAAACGGCGAAAGGGCGAAAGGGCGATCTGAGGCGCGAAGCGCTGGTCAGATCTTAGCCTAGGCTGAGCCTGCGAGGCCTAGGTAGAACGGAACAAAACGGGTTAGCGCTGAAAGCGCGAAAGAACCGAGTCGAGTTCCACGCGCGGTCAGCAGCATCGCGATCTTTCGCGCTTTCAGCGCTAGTCGCATTTCTTGCGCACAGTTCCTAGGCCTCGCAGACTCAGCCTAGAGGCTAAAGTCTGACCAGCGCTTCGCGCCTCAGATCGCCCTTTCGCCCATTCGCCGATACGCCCACACGCCTATTTCCCCTCCTCGCTTTTCGCCGCCACGGCTCCATCGCCGGTCGCCGGCGGCTCCTCAACATCCGGTTCCACTGCTCGGGCGACCGCCGGCCTGCTCTGTTCGCCGGCTAAATGCAGGATTAAGTCGGTCTTAGAGATACTACCGATCAGGTGCTGCGAGTTAAAGTTGTCGATTACTGGGAGTCGTTCGGCATTGGTCTCTGAAAACCTACGTAAGGCTTCCGCTGTCCCCTGAAGCGGCGAAATGCGCGGAAAATTTTCATCCATGATATCCGAAGCAATAACCACGGTCTCTAGCTCGGGGCGATCCAAAAAGGCCTTCACGTCGTGGAGCGAGATCGCACCGAGAAATCTCCGCGTGCTGTCCACCACATAGAGGTGCTGGAACTGGAATTGAAGAAAAGTCCGGGCTACTTCAGCGAAGCTGGCTTGTTCCGGCAAGGTGATCGGGTCGGTCCGAATTAGGTCTGTCACGCTGACTTCCGCCAACTGCGAATTGAAGAACGCAGCTCCCTTTCGTTCCAGCGATTCGCCGTACATGAAGCGGCGTTCGAAAATGCTGCTGCAGTAGTAACCCAGCACACACGCCACCATCAAAAAAGGCACAATGGGATAGCTGAGGGTCAGCTCAAACACCATCAGGATAGCCATGATAGGCGCTCCGCTTGCAGCCGAGAGAAACGCGCCCATACCCACCAAGCCGTAGATATCAGGATCTGGCCGAAGCGCCGGAAACAGCAGCAGCACCGTCTGACCGTAGAGAAACCCGAGTGCGGATCCAACGAAAAGGGTAGGAGTAAAAACGCCTCCCACTGCGCCGGAACCGAACGTAGCCGAGGTGGCCACCAGTTTGGCAATCACGAGCAATAGAATCGTATCAAAATCCCAATTCTGGTGGAAAAGAGAGCTCAGCACATCTTGGCCATTCCCGCAGACTTGAGGCAAAAAGATTGCTATGGCCCCGACAATCGCGCCGCCAATGGCCATTTTGATCGGAGCCGGAAGCCGAAGTTTAGAGAAGAGTTTTTCAGAGCGGCGTAACAGCTGCAAGTAGACAGGAGCTAGGAATCCGAGCAATAGGCCCATGAGACAAATTGGAATGGCCTCCCAACGAGAGTGGAACTCGAGATCCGGTGATTGATAAAGAGCACTCGCTCCATGAATGGCCCGGGTTGTAAAAGTTGCGACGACCGAGGCCAGGACCAGCGGTCCAAGAGATTCCACCACAACCGTCCCCAGAATGATCTCAGCGACGAAGAAGGCGCCGGCAATGGGTGCATTGTAGGCACTGGCGATCCCGGCGGCGGCGCCACAAGCAACCATTTGCCGTTTTTGCGGGACTGGACAATTTCGGAGCCGGCCAGCCAGGGAAGCCAACAACGAAGAAAGTTGAACTAACGGGCCTTCCCGGCCAATTGACGCCCCGCTGCTGATCGAAAATAGGGCGGAAATGGTTTTTACCAGACTGGCTCGGAACGAGATTTTTCCGTTTCCGACTACCACCGCCTCCATGTAATCGGTAGTCGATTTTTGACGGATGCTGCCGATCATTCGATTACCAATCCAGAGCGTAAAACCGCCGAGCAGCCCTCCGGCGATCGGAACCACAAAACGTTGCCAGAGCGGCAGGTCTTCGAAACTGGTGACGATGCTGGTCATGTGACCTGTTCCTAGGAACTGCAGAAATTCGGTTGCCTTCCTGAATGATTCCGCTGCCAGAGCTCCAAAAAATCCGATGAGTGCGGCCCAGACCAGTGTTACCTGGCGTTCGCTTAGGCGAAGATGTTCGACGATCCAGACCTTTAAGAGCAGGAGGCGCCGCAGGGCCGGGGTGAGGCGGGCGCGCGATCCGGACTTGTTGTCCATAGCAGCCTATGCCGCGGCGAACGCTTTCAGGAATTCTTCGATATTCGTCGTCCCCATCAGCCGGTCCAGCACGTTCTCTCCTCGAAGGTGACGGGCAAGAAAGGAGGTCAGTTCCAGATACTCGGCTACCGCCTTTTTGGGCGCACCGATTAGAAGCACGAGTCTGGCCGACCCGGCCGAGAACGGGATTGGTTGCGGCGAAATTCCAATTACGATCACAATGCCGCGTACGCTGTCGGTTCTGGCATGTGGGAAGGCGACACCCATTGGTAGGAAGGGTGGATCCACTTTTTGCCGTTCAATGATGGCCCGGTCGAGTTCAGCTAGATCGGCGACTAACGGGTTGGTCTTTAGTTCTTCCAACAAGCGTCTAATCGCTTCGGTCTCCGAACTTGCAGTCAGCGGGTTCACTAAGGCGGCTGAACGCAGCGACTCAATCGTTTTCGTATTGATCAACTCTCTTTCTCCCAGGATTCTTCCTAACAGGATAGCACGCCACACGCGAGTGGGTAAGCGGTTTGCGTTCGGCGTGTAACGTTTGGCGTTCGGCGTTCGGCGAGGCGTGTGGGCGAACGGGCGCTGTGGGCACTCGCCCATCTCGGGAGAAATCAACAGACGGGACCCATAGGACCTGTTGAACTAACGAGAGAATCAGTCGCACAAGTCCCATTTGTCCATAAGTCCCATCCGTTAACAGCGTCGCACGCACCTGATACCAACACGCGCCCTTTTGCCCACACGCAACGCCAACGCCGAACGCCAAACGCCTACCCAAATAGCCGGTCACTGTTCTCTGCGCAGATTTTTACTAGATCGGGCAAGTCGACTTTCCGCAGCGAAGCCAACGCAGTGTAGACCGCTTTGATATTTCCAGGGTGGTTAATAGTCTCGCCGTTTGATGCCGGAGGTAGCCGGAATTCGCCGTGACTGTCGGGCAAGGGCATCGACGGTGCATCAGTTTCGACCAGTAACCGATCCGGACGAATCTGGCGGAACGGCGACAAACGCTGTTCTTTGCCTGGGTTCAAAAAATATCCCGAGAAAGAAAAATAAGCGCCAATCTCGGTGAACGGTCCGACTAACTCGGAGGGACCGCTATAGGCGTGTAACAGAAACCCTCGCGCCGGGAGCCGCTCCGAAGAAAGAAGGTCGAACAGCTCTTCCCAAGCATGCAAACAATGAATCGTGATGGCGCGCTGGTTACGTTCAGCAATCTCGAGGCTATGCCGGAGGATCTCGGTTTGAGCCGGGAGATCTGGATCCGGCATCCAGAGATCAAGCCCAACCTCGCCCACATGCGCCTTTGGGTCCGCAATCAGGCGTTGTTCCAGGCGGTCTTCCCAACCTGTTTGTTTCTTAATCAGATACCAAGGATGTAGCCCATAACTGGGTGTTACAAACCGGTATCGCCCCGACAAATCCCTGATTAAATCCCAATCTTCTTCGGTGATCCCATTGACAATCATCCGTTTGACTCCAAGGCGTCCGCAGGCTGGAATTACTTGACCCAAAAACGGCTCCAAATTTTTTGCCTGGAGATGATTGTGGGCGTCGATGTAGCCGGCACTCATATGGGCGGGTTCGCTTCCTCGGAGAAATGGCGGATTAAGCAGTAAGCAGTAAGCGGTAAGCAGCAGAGGAGCCACGCGCCAGAATCCAGGCGCCAGGAGGTCATGAGGTCCTCGGCGAAACACGCGATGCATACGCGTCCACCCAGCGCATCTCCCGGCTCCCTCTACTGCTTACTGCTCACTGTGCTCACTTGTATTGGTCCTAGCGGTGTGCAGCTCCAATGTGCGTCACTCCCCAATAACCTTGACCAGCACGCGCTTCCTCCTTCTACCGTCGAATTCGCCGTAGAAGATTTCCTCCCAAGGACCGAAATCGAGTTTACCTTCTGTAACCGCAACCACCACTTCGCGTCCCATGATGGTGCGTTTGAGATGAGCGTCGGCGTTGTCCTCCGCGCCGTTGTGCTCGTACTGGTCGTACGGCTTTTCGGGGGCTAATTTTTCCAGCCAAACATCAAAGTCTCGGTGCAGGCCCGATTCGTTGTCGTTGATAAAGACGCTTGCCGTAATATGCATGGCGTTTACCAGGACCAATCCTTCCTGGATGCCGCTTTCACGCAGACATTGATTGATCTGCGGCGTAATCCGCAAAAACTCACGCCGCTTTTTGGTCTCGAACCAAAGTTCTTTCCGATAGCTTTTCATGGGTGGTAGGGCGAAAATCTCGGCGCGCCCACGATTCCCCTTCTCGATGCGGCATCCCGCGCCGGATTTGAGCCGCTCCGTGCGCATGCTTTCGCCTAAGAACAATGTCGTGTCCACCCCGTCCCATTCAACGCGACACACGGATTCATGGCGCCACTCAAACAGTAACGCCATGGGCAGAGGCCAACCGCACGGCGCGGCTCAAATCCGGCGCGGACAACCGATGTTAGCTGGCACACCGTCGACGCGCCGAGATTTTCGCCCTACCGGCCGCCATTCGCCCATTCGCCGTTTCGCCAACTACACCACATCCCCATTCGCCGTTGTCTTATCGGCCACTTTCGGCTTCGATCACACTGATCCGGAGATTTCGGACACCTATGGAGCTTTTGAGTTGGATCACAGAACCGAACCTTTGGGCGAGCCTGGCCACGCTCACTTGTCTAGAAGTTGTCCTCGGCATCGACAATGTCGTCTTCATTTCCATCGTAACCGGCAACCTGCCGGAACGAGATCAGCCCAAAGCCCGTGTGGCCGGCATAACGTTGGCATTGCTGACCCGAGTACTGCTGTTGTTCTGTATTTCTTGGTTAACGACCCTGACCGCGCCCTGGTTTCACCTTTTTGAAAGAACTTGGTCTGCCAAGGATATCGTGCTGCTGGCCGCGGGGCTCTTTCTGATTGGGAAGGGTACTCGCGACATCCACGAACGGCTCGAAAACGTAGAACGACGTGTGACCAAGCCAACCCATGGTCGAGTATGGGCAGTTGCATTCCAGATCATGTTTCTCGACATTTTATTCTCGTTCGATTCCGTGATTACCGCCGTCGGTATGGCTCAACAATTGGCTGTGATGGTGACGGCAATTGTATTGGCGATGTTGTTGATGTTGGCCGCATCCGGCGCGATCAGCCGGTTTGTCAACCAGCATCCCACCATCAAGATGCTGGCGCTCGCCTTTCTGATCCTAATCGGCGTGCTGCTCGTGGCTGAAGGCCTTGGCCAGCATGTCGATAAAGGATACATCTATTTTGCCATGGCCTTCTCAACACTGGTCGAGATGCTGAATCTGCGTGCCGGACGGCGAACCGAAGGTGAGAAGTGAGAGGTGAGAGGTGTAGCGTGTCGGGTAAAGATGCGCCGCCAGGTGTGTTGGGGTGATCGTACTGAATTGCCGGTGTGAGTGGTGCTGTCCGTTTCGTGAAATACCTCTCACTTCTCACCAATCACTTCTCACCTCTCACATGCGAGGCTCAGCCGAGCGTCAGCCGCCCATCGCTCTCCAGCATCTCGGCCAGCCGCTTCCAACCGGCATCATCCATCATAAGGAACAGATGGAGATAGATAGTCACCACTTCTGGAGAATGATGTTGGAGAATTAGATCGACGGCGCTTTGCAGCTTCTCCGGCTCTGGCTCCGGCGGCAATTGATCGACCACGCCCTTGCCGTCATGCTTGATTTGGAGGGCATCGAGAAATTCGCAGATTAAGGGTTGTTGAGCTCCTAAAAGCCAGATCTGCAGAACCTGTGTCGCTAGATCGTCTGCCGGCTTACGAGCTAGCGCCTGCTGTAGCCAGGTATGCCGCTCCGGCTTCGGTTTTCGCTCGATGAAGACTGGCCGCAGCTTTCTTTGGCCGGCTAGATTCTGGATTACAGCGCGGTAGACCGGTTTTTCCTTTTCTAGAAGATACCCAAAAATGTCATTGGCGAGTTGGAAGGAACAGTGACCAAAAATCTCGTAGCTCGTCATACGTCAAGGCATCGCTTAATGCTCATCCTTATGACAAATTGCAAATGACAAAGCGCGCTCGGATCAAGAATCTTCGAAAGATTCTTGATCCGAGCGCGCTACTAGCCTGCAACTCCCGCAAGTCCGCAGGTCGGGCGGAGCTGCCCCCAGACATACGGATTTGCGGGAGTTGCAGGCTCGAGCGACTTTGTCTGATGAACGAAACTCGGCCAGCCATCCTCGATTTATCTCCGGCTGAGCTCGTTTCTTGGTTGGGGGAGCGAGGCCAACCCAGTTATCGCGCAGATCAGATCTTCGAATGGATCTATCGAAAACGGGTTACCGAGTTCGCTCGGATGTCGAATCTATCGGAGCCATTGCGTGCCGAACTCCAAAATCATTTCCAGCTGTTTGGTTTACAGAAAGTCCGGCAGACCGGCTCCGAAGATTCGACCCGCAAATTCCTTTTCGCGCTGGTGGATGGGAATCTGATCGAGACAGTTCTTATTCCGGCTAGCCCAGATTTATATGGTACGGCAGCGGATCGGAAAACGCTTTGCGTATCGACCCAGGTGGGTTGCGCTTACGGATGCAAGTTCTGCGCTAGTGGGTTAGACGGCTGGACTCGTAACCTTCGGTCGGGTGAAATCGTCGAACAAATTATACAGGTCGAAACCGAAACCGGTGAAAAGGTTAACAACATCGTATTCATGGGTATGGGAGAGCCGCTAGCGAATTTTGAACAGCTCCTGCGAGCGGTTAAAACGATCAATGCGGACTGGGGTATCGGTATCGGCGCCCGGCACATGACGGTCTCGACCAGCGGGTTGGCGCCCCGCATTCGTGAGCTGGCCGATCAACCGCTGCAGATTCGGCTAGCGATCTCGTTGCACGGTGCAACCGACGAGGTTCGGGGCCAGATCATGCCGGTGAATCGCAAATATCCGCTGGCGGAATTGATGGACGCTTGCGCCTACTATTCAAGTCGGAAAAAGCAACGGATAACGTTCGAGTTTATTTTAATTAAGGGAGTAAACGACAGTTTGGACCAAGCTGAGAAGCTTGCCCGGCTGGCCAGGCGGATTGAGGCTAAGGTCAATCTGATTCCCTACAACCAGGTGCACGGTCTTAATTGGACCCGTCCTTCAAACAACCGCCAGACCGCTTTTTTGCAAGCTCTGCGCAGCCGCGGCATCGATGCTACCATTCGCCGCGAAAAGGGGCACGATATTGACGCGGCTTGCGGCCAACTCCGGTTGCAAACGGTGCGTGATAAAACCTTTGCAGCGGTTTCCGAGGTGAGATAATGGTCGCGTATGGCTGATTTCTTCGATGAGCCAGAGCGGGCCTGGGACGAGTACGACTGGGAACGCTTTTTACAACAGCAGGACAGCAAGACCGAGCGCTACATGGAGCTGTTCGAGAAATACATCGACGATCCGAACCGCGACCAAATCATTGCGCGCGAGATGGGTTGGCCTCACTTGTTGGAGCCGGCAATTGAAGATTTGGAAGAGTTGGAAATCGGCGAGGAAGACGAGTCGGAAGACGACGACAGCCTCAGAGAGTCTTTCGAGTCGCATCCTTTGTATCAAAGCGCGTTCTCGCTAACCGTCTGGATCGATCAACTGTTTGATGAGGTTCACGGGGTCGCTTCAAACCCGGTTGGAGTAAAACTGGCGTCTCATGTGGCGGTGGCCAGCGCTAAGTTGGCGGCAGCTCTGAGCGACCAAGAGAGCGAAGAGATCGGGATGACGATCGCTTATCTGAAACGAGCCCTACGAGCGATTTCTACGGCGATTGAAGCTGCCACCCAGTTGGACCGGGACGGTCTGGTTAAACGCCCGCAGTTCGATGATTTGTTGCACCGCTTGTTTCACGTGAGAGACAGCATCATCGTCATGATGGGTGAGCTCCGGGCAGAATGGCGTCGGCGCTACGGCTAGACAGGCTCGGAATAGCAAATTGCAAATAGCAGATAGCAAATTCTTCCCTAGGGAAGATCTGGAAAAAGCGGCCGCTTAATGCGCGTGGTACGAAGATGAATTTGTCTGATTAAAACTGTTTTTAAAGAAGCGGAAGAATTTCCCGGCGTAGCCGGAAGATTCTTCCGCCGTAGCCTGCAGCTTTCGCAAATGCCTGCGCATTTGCGAAAGCTGCAGGCTTATTTGAATGAATTTTGAAGGACGCACGTCTGTATTGTCTGTAAGTGGTGGCGGCTTCGGTGAGTCTGTCGAGCAGGATGACATTGCTCTAGTCCGGCGGTGTCAAAAAGGGGATGCCCTCGCCTTCGAACAGCTGGTCATCAAATACCGGAGCAAGGTCTTTTCGATGATTTACGGAATGGTCCAGAACGAACAGGATGCCTGGGACCTGGCGCAGGAAGGCTTCATCAAGGCTTGGCGCTCGATCCACCGGTTCAAAGGACAGGCCTCTTTTTATACCTGGCTCTACCGCATAGTGACCAACGTGGCGATCGATTCGCTCCGGCGAAAGGGTTTTAAGAAAACCGCTGAATTCGACGACGAGATAGCAGCTACTCAAGTTGAGCCGAGTTCGAAGACCATGCCGCGTCCGGACCCGATGCCGCATCAAGGGTTAGAACGCGAAGAAATCCGGCAACGCATCGAGCACGCCATTAATAAACTTTCACCTGAACATCGGGCCGTCATTGTGATGAAGGAAATTGAGGAACTTCAATACAATGAGATTGCCGAGGCCCTGGGATGCTCGATCGGGACGGTGATGTCTCGCCTCTTCTATGCGCGGAAGAAACTGCAGACTCTGCTGAGGGACGTCTATGAAAACCTTTGAGCAACTTTACACTGCCTGGGTCGACGGGGCTCTGAGTAAAGACGAGGCAGCCGCTTTTGAAAAGCAGCATCCGGAGTTGCTGAAGGAACGTGATGACATGTCTAAACTCAAAAAGCTGCTGCAGGGTAACCTCGTCCCCGCTGAGTTCGCGCATGCCGAGTTTTTCACCACTAAGCTCATGGAACAGATCGTGCCGGCGGAACGCACCTTGCCGTCCTGGTTCCATGTTCCTCGGTTGGCATGGGGCGGCATCGGCTCGTTGGCCGCGGCGCTTGCGCTTTCCCTTCTATTAATTCCTCACGGAAACCATTCAGCGGCGTATCCCGAGTACGTGGCTGAGGTGATAAAGACAACCACCACCGATCCGAAGATCAGTGCGACCGTCGACTCGGAAAAAGGAATTACACTGATCAAGCTTGACGGAGTGGACAAAGTGCCGGATGACGAAGATCTGACCCGTTAGCGCGGTTAACCGGCGAATGCATAAACGCATTCGCCGGTTAACCGCGCTATTGCTGACTCGTCCGGCAAGGCCGGGCAATTCAGCAGGGATTTCTGGGGAGAGAGTTGCAAAAATCTGGTTTTGATCCGGCACGTGAACCCTGCGCGCTACTAACTGCTACAGAGCGCTGCACGCTTTCTACCATCCGACTTGAATAGAACGCCTTCGCAATACTTGGCTTACTTGAAATCGCAGCAGATAATTCTGGCTCGGCCGGAATTGTCTGCTGCGATATTAGCCGGCATCGCCCGTAAATGCGTGTGCATTTACGGGCGATGCCGGCTGCTGCGATGGTTGGTGGTTAGCCTGGCCGGGTTCGCGTTTGGCATCTCGATGGTGGCGCCTGCTCACGCCAGCGACAAATTGTGGGCCTGCCTTTTGTTTGCATCCAACGAGAAGATGAGCCGGGATGTTCCGTCATGGCTCAAGAATTACAACGAACGCCTCACGAAGCTGGTTGGTTATACCAGCCTGCGTTCGCTTGGTCAGGGTGAAGTCCCCTTGCAACCCGGAAAGCCAGCGGTAGTTAACTTGCGGGGCGCCATGCGGATTCAAGTGAACAATTGGATCCGCGAAGGGAACGGGAGATTCCTGGTAAATATCAAATTTTTTCGGCGGGATCGTCCCCTAATAGAAACACAAGCGCGAATCTCTCGCGGCAGTCCTTTGTTTTTCCGCGCTCAGACGTGGCGCAATGGACGGCTCATTGTGGCTGTCGTGATCGGTTATAGGAATGGATGGGATATATGGGATCCATTCGACTAGCCAGCCTGCATCGCAGACAAATGCGTCAGGCATTTGTCTGCGATGCAGGCTAAGGCAGCAGAATATCGGCTACGCCTGGATATTCTGCTGCTCTTTGAAGCAAACTCATAAGTCCCATTTGTCCCACAAGTCTCATCCGTTGCCCGCGCTCCAGGCATCGATTTATCTCATCTCGTTCGACGCTGATACGCCCATTCGCCGGTGCGCCCTTTCGCCCATTGCCGTTTCGCCCATTTGCCGTTTCGCGTTACGCCACACGCCCAGCGCCCGAGTACAGATTAAATCGGTTGTTGCGCAAAAAGCCGACCAGCGTCATTCCGTATCGTTGAGCGAGGTCGACCGCGAGCGAGGACGGCGCGCCAACAGCAGCCATGATCGGGATCCCCGCCATGAGACTCTTCTGAACCAGCTCGAAGCTGGCGCGTCCACTGACCAGTAGTATTAAGTCCGAGAAATCGGTTCGACCGGCCAACAGCTCGTTCCCGATCAATCGATCCAGCGCGTTGTGTCGCCCCACGTCTTCGCTGATCGCGCAAAGATGACCTCGCCCATCAAAAATAGCGGATGCATGGATACCGCCGGTCCGCGAGAACTCGGATTGATAGCGAGTTAAAATTTCGGGCAATGTTACCAGCAGCTGAGGCGGAACCTTCGGCCAGGAAGAATTCAGATAAATCTCGCGGGTAATGCGGAGCGCTTCCAAAGACGTTTTGCCGCAAACCCCGCAACTCGACGTGGTATAGAAATGTCGTTCGAGTCGCTGCAAATTAACTTCTTCGTTGAGAGTAACCACCACGGAATTTTCGCCTTCTTGATCGACTGCGCTTAACATCGAGATCTCGCGAAGAATGCCTTCAGTAAAAAGGAATCCTACCGCTAAAGCTCGGTCGGATCCCGGGGTGCGCATGGTGATGGAAAGGGGCTTCCGCACCAGGTTACTACCACGGCGAAATTTCACACTGATCTCGAGCGGTTCTTCTACGGTCAGATCGTCCCTCGACATCTGACCTGAAGTCACATTGGCGGTGTATTTCAGTATCGAGACCTGGGCGACTCCTTCTGATGAAGCGGGCGTTTCCACGGCTGGTTCCACGATAAACCTCATGAGGGGTGGCTGCAATGGCGTGTCGGCGAATGGGCGTGTGGGCGAGACGGCGAAAGGGCGAAAGGGCGAAACGGGTCGGTAGGGCGAAAATCTCGGCGCGCCCGTGACAGACCATTTCTAACGATGTCTACGCGCCGGATTTGCGCCATGCGTGCGCGCTGTAATGTTGAGCACGTCATCGTTCTGAGGACCATCCAAGCCAGTGAGGTAGCAACCCCACGGCGCGGCTCAAATCCGGCGCGCCTACACGTGATCTGATGGTCTATCTTCGGCGCGCCGAGATTTTCGCCCTTTCGCCCTTTCGCCCTTTCGCCCCTTCGCCCCTTCGCCGAGTCACCACGCCGTTGCCAGCTGTCACCGAGCGGCCTATGATATCTGGTGCCGGATTTCGAAATTACGCACCTCTATATTTCGCCGGGCCATAACTTCTTCGGTCATGAGCCTGGTAAACCGTCCGGCAATCCAGTTCGTGAGGTGCCCTCGATTTGGTGCGTCGCGAGGAAGGGAATCGAAGGAGATCGTTTCTTCGGTTATAAGGAGTCCTATAAAGGACAGATAACGTTTTTTGAGGAGGAGACATATAACGATCTCTGTGCTCAACTCGAGATCTGGGACCGGCCGCCATCGGTCTTTCGGCGCAATGTCATCACTCGCGGTGTCAGGCTAAATGAACTAATCGGGCACGAGTTCACGGTTGGTGACGTCCGTCTTTTGGGAACGGAAGAGAGCCGGCCTTGTTTCTGGATGGACCACGCCTTTGGCCCCGGTGCTAAAGCAGCGTTGAAAGGGCGAGGGGGGTTACGGGCACAGGTTCTTAGCACGGGGCGGCTGACGGTCAGTCCGAGCTTGTCAGAAGCTCGGAAGGAGCTAGGAGCTAGAATCTAGGAGCTAGGAGGTGCGGCTTTGGTGGGGCGAGGCTCCTGAACGATCCAACCGTTCGAGCGAAGCGATTGGTACTGCATGCCATGGCGTATGGCTAGATCTTAAATCGCGCCGAGCCGTGTTCTATCGTGGGCCATGGCTCGGCGCGTCTATCGGCCTTGCTTACTCATCTCTTGGCGTTCGTACGATGTACCATTGGTCAATCGCTGGGCTCTGCGGGAGCCTCGCCCCACCAAAAGCCCTCCCACCTCTCCTAGCTCCTTCCCGTTGACTCCCCCTTGCTCTCGCCGGACGTTCTGGTGCTATGGCTAACATCCGAGTCGTCTTGCTAATTGGATTGACTGCGATCGCGGCCAATCCAGCTTTCTCACAAATGGACCGAATCACTGGTAAGCCGTTTGTCACCCGCTCCGAAGTCATTGCTAAGAATGGGATGGCAGCAACGGCGCAACCTTTAGCTACCCAAGTTGCCATCGATGTTCTCAAGAAAGGTGGATCGGCCGTTGACGCTGCCATCGCGGCGAATGCGACCCTTGGCTTAATGGAGCCGGTCAGTTGTGGAGTCGGCGGTGACTTATTTGCCATCGTTTGGGACGCGAAGACTCAGAAATTATACGGCATCAACGGCAGTGGCCGGTCGCCAAAGGGGCTTTCCTATGACCAGATGAAAGCAGAGCTGGCCAAGCAGGGGCTAAAAGGCATCCCTAAGTTCGGCATGCTCAGCATTAGCGTTCCTGGAGCAGTCGACGCCTGGTTCGAGCTTCATAATCGGTTCGGGAAGCTGCCCATGCAAGAGGACCTGGCTCCCGCTATTCAATATGCTACCGAAGGATTTCCGGTGACGGAGTACATCGCTTATCTTTGGCAGCGTAATCTTCCGGTTATCGCCCATCAGCCTGGCGCTGTGGTGCAGACGTATACGATTAACGGGTCGGCGCCCAAAAAAGGGGACGTCTTCAAAAATCCGGATCTGGCTGATACCTATCGGATCATTGCCGAGAAAGGAAGGGATGCATTCTACAATGGTCCGATAACCGACAAGATCGACGCATTTTTTAGGGCCAACGGAGGTTTCCTACGAAAGGAAGACTTTAGTTCCCATCATTCCGAATGGGTGGATCTGGTTTCAACCGACTACCGCGGATACGACATTTACGAGCTGCCACCTAACACTCAGGGAGGGACGGTGCTCGAGATGTTAAATATTTTGGAAGGTTTCGACCTCAAGGCGATGGGTTTTGGTAAACCCGACACGCTCCATGTGATGATCGAAGCGAAGAAACTCGCGTTTGAAGATCGAGCCCGAATGTACGCCGACCCTGCCTTTTATCCACCTCCGATGGCGCGGCTATTGTCGAAAGAATATGCGGCGGAGCGCCGCAAGTTAATCGACATGAAAAGAGCGGCTCTCCATTACGATGCGGGAGATGCCAAGTTAGCTCAAGGCGATACGACCTATCTCTGCGTGGCGGACAAAGAGGGAAATATGGTTTCGTTAATCCAAAGTAACTTCCGCGGGATGGGATCGGGAGTCGTTGTTCCGGGACTAGGCTTTGGATTCCAGGACCGAGGAGAGTTGTTTTCTATGGATCCCGCCCATCCGAACGTTTATGCGCCTGGGAAACGCCCGTTTCATACCATTATCCCCGGGTTCGTCATGAAAGATGGCAAACCTTGGTTGGCTTTTGGAGTCATGGGCGGCGATATGCAACCGATGGGACATGTGCAGGTCCTCACGAATCTGATCGATTTCGGTATGAACCTGCAGGAAGCAGGGGATGCGGCTCGTTGGCAACATGAAGGTTCTTCCGAGCCCACCGGCGGTACTATGACGGACGGCGGTTGGGTTAACTTCGAGTCCGGTTACCCGTATGAAAGCATCCGCGAGTTAATGAACCGGGGCCATCACATTCGTTTTGATCTTGGCGGTTATGGCGGCTATCAAGCGATTATGCGCGACGATCAACAGGGCGTTTATTACGGCGCATCTGAAAGCCGAAAAGATGGATGTGCGATAGGGTATTGAGCAGGGAGGGGCTTCTGCTCGTTCTCGTCGTCCTTTCGCCTTCGCCGACTCCTTGGTTGTGGAGCGCGCCTCGCTTGCGACGCCGACTTCGAGCGGTTGGCAACATAGACCGTGGGCTACGGCGGACAGGCTGTCCGCGAATCCGCGGCTCGCGGAGTGATCGTGAGTCGATTTCGTGGATAGGTGTCAGGTAACTGTCCCGAAGGGACTAAATGAAGGTAGCCAGGCATGAAATGCCTGGGTAATCGGCAAACATGGTCCGTCCCGGAGGGAACGGTATGATCCGAGGCGCGAGGTTTTGTTCACGCCTAAAGACAATCGTAGACCCTCGTCGAGCGATCATACCGCAGCCTCCGGCGGGTATCTTGATGAAGGTAGGTGTACGCAGTACCGATATCTTTCGGTTGCAACGTCGTCATGCCTAAGTAGCCCAGCATACCGGCGGCCGTATACGGGGTAGGGAGTTCCGGGGGAAAATCCAAGCCCTCAACACTGGGGGGTAAACCCGATGTGTAGTTCAAGAGCGAGGGCAGCGCGATAGGATTAAACTGCGAGCCTATCTGTAATCCTCCTGGTTCGTTATAGTTTTGGATGGATTGGCTTTCCCAGGCTGGTTGATACTGCCTTCCCAACTTATGACGCGGTTGTTCGCGGCCCGGTTTCACTCGCAGACTTAGCTCAGGGAGCATAGTCTTCGGCACCGTCCTCGGGCGGATGCGAGGTCGCCGCTTGGCGACCATCGCCCAGTCCGGAGGGGCGTTGCATTCCGGGTAGCAGTTCTCTCGGATGTCGACGTCTGCAATCGTTGCAGCTTCAGCGGTTGGATAGACGCGACGCCTCGAGGACTATCGACCAAACACCCGAGGATAATTCGACTTGTCGGGCGATGGCGTGCCGCCTTTCATCGTTATCAAGATATCGTTCGCGATCGCTGATGTAACTTCTATGCCGGACGACGTCAGGGCATTGCAATTGGTGAGAACGAAAACACCTGCTTCCGAAGGCGCGTCAGTGCCGACCCATGGCAAGAAAGTAATGTAAGTGTTAGTACCCATAATTTCACCGTCTTTCCAGACGGCGCCGCTCGGTATGAAATGATTGCCCATCCCCGGGGTTAAGAACCATCCTAATCCGAGCTTATAGCCCGCCGGTGTCTTGACAGGAGTTGCCGGTTTCTGGAGCTTGGGCAAGAGCGCATGCAAAGCCTTCGTCTTCTTAGTGTCGAACCGGCCCATGTTGAACCGTAACCAGGTCATCATATCTTTCGGCGTGGATACCACGCCGCCTGCTCCGTCATAAGCAGTTAGTCCAGGCCAGCCTGGAGCGACTTTCGACTCTGGTGAGGTAGAGTAAGTGTAACCCTGAGCAAATTCATCGATGGAAAGATCCTCAAAGAAAAAGGTGTCTTGCATCCCGAGAGGATCGAACACCATTTCCGACATCAGGCTAGCGAAGTCCGGAAGTCCGGAACTGAAGAGGGGCGCGATTTGAGCCATGATCGCGAAACCTAGATTTGAGTAGGCATATGAGGAACCGGTGCCGGATGGCGTCAGGTTCGTCATATTTAAATAACCCAACATCTGAGCGGGCGAATAAGGAACCGGTAAGTGAGGCGGCAAGTCGGTAACTGTATGGTTATCTGCGGGTAAACCGGACGTATAACTGAGCAAAGTCGACAACGGGATATTATCAAACTGTGACCCAATCTGTAAGCCGCCGGATAACATCGCTGCCGTATAGTTCTCGATTAATTGAGTCTCCCAACCTGACTGATATTGCGCACCCAACGCCGCAGCCAGGGTGGCGGTAAAAGTTTTGCTGATCGAAGCCAGCTCAAAATAAGTGTCTTCGTTCAGCGCGATTGGGGCTTTGAATTGATTGGCCAGGTTCCCTTTGAAGAAAATGTCTTCGAAGTCAAGACCAACATAACCGATCACAAATGCTAGTCCGCTGGGCTGGTTTTTGAGAAAGGGATCGACCAGACTCTCCAAATATTCCTTGGTGGGCGGCAAGATTAAGCTCATAGCAAGACAGTGTTTTAGAAGGACAGGGTTAGCGTCCTAGATGCCTAACATGATGTTTAGCACGGCTTCCGCGATATATTGGCTCGCGGCAACTGCTGGAGAGCCACCAGTAAGACCGTTGGAATTCGTCAAAACGAAGACGCCGGCGGATGATGGACTACCGCTTTCAATCCAGTCGACAAAAACCATATAGCTTTCACAGCCGGGCAAGCTGCCATCCTTAACAACCTGGGTCACACCTGGCCCAATCGGTGCGGATATAAACCATCCTAAACCAGGCCGGGCCCCGTCAGATGGGCGGGTTACTGTCGTCGACGGAGCTTGGGTCTTTTGTAAGATCGGGTATAACGGGCTGGTTGTGTTCATCCCCATGTTAAACTGCAGCCAAGTCAGCACATCGCTTGGCGTCGAAACGACGCCGCCACCGCCATAGTACGCAGGGAACACAACGTGCCCGGGATTCGCCGGCTCTGGCCCTGGATAGTTGTAACCGACCGGCAATTGATCTAAGTAGATGTCCCCGAAATAGGCGCTGTTGGACATCATCAAAGGCCCAAGAACGAGTTCGGCCATGAGCTGGGTCAAGTCTTCGGATGCCGCGCTGCCATCAAACAGAGGAATGATTTGGGCAAGGGTGGAGAAGGCTAAGTTAGAGTAGGTGTATGCCTTACCGATATGGATGGGTTTGAGTGGGGTGCCCTTAAGATATCCCAACATTGCCGCGGGTGAATAAGGAACCGGGAGGTATTTTGGTTGCGAAGGTATTAGGGGCGGACTCACATCATCGGCTGGCAGGCCGGACGTATAATTGGCAAGTGCGAGCAGAGGGATTGGCTGGAACTGCGCGCCAACGTTAATCTTATGCGCGAATTCGCCGATGGTCTGCGTCTTCCAGTTCGGACGATACTTCTTTCCCAGAAAGGCGGCGAGAGTGGCGGTAAAGGTCTTGCTAAGTGATCCGAGCTCGAAAGGCGTGTTGTCACTTAAGTTCAGGTCGGCGTTGTACTGATTTTGGACGCTGCCCGCGAGATAGATACTCGGCTCAAATTGGAAGGTGCCAGTCGCATACCCGATGGCAAACGCCAAGCCACTGGGTTGTGCACTAAGATAGGGTTCGACCAAATTGTTGAGCTGTATCAGGTTCGGCGGGTTGACTGGGGTGCTCATAAGAATTACTGCTAAACGTTTCCTGAGGGCCGGTGGAAATCGACCGCATGCAAATCGGAGAAAGGCGCCGGTTTCAAAACGCTGCTACGCCAAAGGATCAATCCAGACTGCCCAGCCTGAAAATACCCGCTGATTGTGGGATCCGGATCCTCTCTGTGTAGAGGGCGGAAGACCGTTCATTTTGCAAAACCGGTTCTGGATCATTTCCGGTAAAGCGATCAATTCCGGGACCAGACGTTTCTCAGCGCCGGGTCGAATGAAACGCCCTTTCTGAAGGCGAGTGGGCGTTAGGTCACGCAAACCTTCAACCACCTGGCGAACCGGGCTGACAATGAGCACGCTGGAATTACTATTTAAGGCAACATCAAGCAGCCTGGTGTCCGATAAATCGGATGCCGCAATCACAATCAGATCCGATTGTTCGTGATTCTCAGATAAACTCACGATTTCAGCGCTCGGTGATCGCAGAAGAGAGTCCACCACCTTACGGCTGTACAAATCTTTGCCCAATACAGCAACGCGGTACCTCTGAGGTTCGGCTCCAATCAAAGGCGCCGCAACGATGGCGCCGGTTGCCGCTAATGAGAGTTTAACAAAATCGCGTCTCGACCAAGTTTGCCGGTCGACGCTCCTCGAAGAATTAAATCCACGACCGCTCACGGGAAGCGGTTATGTCACAAAATCTTTGCCTTTTGGAAGCTTTTACTGAGAGACGCGTAAAAAAACAACCGCAACGCGAATTGGTTGTAAGAACACGCTGGGATCGCCCCGGGTGCGCACCAACATCCGCTCCTGTAAATAGCCGCTTTGAGCATGGGCGAGTTTGAACTCTTGTAGGGCAAAAGTTATGCCAGGGCTTTGGCTCTTTCCGTGCCACGAATTTTAGCAAAATTCGTGAGGCCTAGCACGGTTTACGTCCCAAGATGAGACGGGCCAAAGCCCGTTTGCTACCCGACGTCGAAGCCGCTTCTATAAACGACGAATTGCCGTTGAAGAATGGATGGGAGATAATCGTGCCTTTCAAAATTGATGGCCAGGCCGATCCGGGTCCAGGGCGCCGGCCTTTGCTGGATTGGCAAATGATTTCACCTGATTATTTTCGGTTGCTTCAGATCCCGTTGCTGGACAGGCGCCCTTTTGACGACACCGACACAACGAACACCGAGAACGTTATCATCGTCGACACGTTGCTTGCCCAAAAATACTTTCCCGGCCAGGACGCGCTGGGTAAGAGAATCAAGCTCGAGGATAAAACGTGCCGAATCATCGGGGTAGCCCCGCATGTTGAGTACATGATGCCCGGTGAGGAAGAGAGCGCACCTCAAGCCTATCTTTCTTACCAACAGAGCTGCCACCTTACAAAGCGGCTCCCCTCCAGCGCGGGGCTTCGCTGGCGCAATCTGGTGGCAGAGTTCACTGGCGGTGATCCAGCGATTCAGCGCGGCCTAAACGCTATGTATGCCGATCAGGATAACTGGCCCCAACCGCAGAAACAGAGCTTTGGGATTCGCCCTGAAATTCACGACTTCATCCGGCGAGCCGCAGAGGCAAGCTAACCGAAACGAAGAGAAAATTAAATATCCGCAGATTTCGCAGATTACGCTTTAAGATAGGGTTTCATCGGGGAGTTAGAAGAACCGATTGCTAGATTTGCGGTTTATTTACCTCCCTGATATTGCACAGCCTTAAACCGTAATCTGCGTAAATCTGTGTAATCTGCGGATATTAACCGATTCTTTGGGCTCTGCGGATACCATGGCGCCACCCGCAGAAACAGAGTTTTGCAATTCGCCCTGAAATTCACGCCTTCATCCGGCGAGCGATCGAGGCAGCGTAGCCAAAACAGAAAATAATATCCGCAAAACGGATCACGCTTATTTCGTTGTCCGTAGGGGGCTAAGAGCGATTTCTCCTTGTGCGGTTTATTTACCTCCCTGACCCTGGACGGCCTGTGAAATGACGGTTTCTTAGGCTTGTTCGACCCCGACCGGCGATAGACGATTCCCAATCCGCACGGAAGCGGCGAGATTGGCGTGAACTTGCTAAAGCTGATTCTGAAAGAAGCCGGAATTACGCGAAAGGAATGGTTCAGCGCTCGATAAGCGATTTTTCCCGATCCTTGGCGACGCGAGGCAGGCCATACCCTCTAGCTAGGGCCAACGAGATCCATTCGCGGAGTGCAGACGCAAGCTCACGCTTTACCAGCGACCGAGTCTTACCGACAGCAATCAGACCGCGAAATCCCGGAATTCTGGCGGCAACGCCTTCGGTTGGCCCCAGATCGGTGAATTCGGCGAGTTCGAGTGCTAATCGTTCATAGCGGTCCACATCTGACACACCGTGAATGTGCAGGATTTGCTGGCTTGGATCAAGGCTAGATCCAACGCGGAGACCTATAAGTCCCATTGGTCCTATAAGTCCCATCTGTGGAAGGTCTCGAAGGTAAGGATCTTTCTATGGTTCTGACCTTCGCTACCGGTCGGTTTCGTTCCACGACGACCGCAATCAACCACGCAGTCGCGTGAGATCCATCAGGCGGGCGGTCTCCCGATAGGCTTCCTCAACCCATTCGACGATGTGGGCTGGGTCCGGCGAATATTCGAGTTCGATGGAGACAACGCCGTTGATCTCCAATTCTTTGATCGCCTGCAGATAGGGCTCGAACTTGATTACACCGCGCCCCGGGGGAAGGTCACCGTGGACTTTGCCGTCGCAATCGCTGATGTGAACATGGATGGCCTTGCCTCTGAGCTTAAGGAGCTCAAGCGGGCTAGTATCTGCTAACACGAGATGACTCACGTCGATATTTGCACGCACACGCGGGTGATCGCACTCGTCGACGAAACGTGCCATCGCAGTCACACTGTTGAGCAGGCTTAGCCGGAAAGGCTCCAACTCGAGCGCGATATCGATTTTCTTCTGGTCGGCGTAATCGCCTAGGATGCGACAGGTCTCGATCGCCCAACGCCATTGTTCAGCCGGTGGGATAACTTCTCGTTGCCAGATATATTCGCCGAGAACGAGGAGAATATTTTTCGCATCCCACTCAGCAGCGAGATCGATGAAGGCTTTGCAACGCTGCACATGGAACCCGCGCACGGGATCATTGAAATCGATAAGACCAGCCGCCACGACTGGAAGCGAAACAATGGGCAAATTATTTTTCCGGCAAGTGTCCAGCACCAAGTGTCTCTCCTCGGGGGTAATGGTCATGGCTTCCGTGAAAATATCCACGCAATCGAAGCCGATACGGGCGATGTGCTCAAGACCGGTTGCGGTGTCAACGCCGGCCTGTCCGAACGCGCTGTTGATGATGCCAAGCTTCATGGGGTTGGGGGAATGGACGGTTGCCAATCAAAACTTCACAATACGTAAAGATCACAAAGGACACAAAGACTGAGAACAGAAATGCGGTGATTAGAGGGTTAAGCGCGTAATGCCGTTTTTGAGGACAAGCTCATGAAAGTTAATCAGGAGACCGAGCGGTTTCTTGAGTAATTTCATGTAACTGAGCAGCTGTGCTTTATCTATCGGCAGCACTTCCTCAACGACCTTGAACTCGAGGATCAGCACATCATCCACCAGGAAGTCGAGCCGAAGCGGTTCTTCAAAAACGTATCCCTTGTACTCGATGGGCACGAGTAGCTCTCTCTGTACTGGGATCGCGCGCAGTTCACACTCGCGTTGGAAGCATTTGCTATAGATGCTCTCGATCAAACCAGGCCCTTCGATTCGATGAACCTCGATAGCCGCTCCAATCGCGACGTGACTCCAGCCATTCGCACGTTCTCTTTCGTTCTTCATGTTTACGAGTCATAAGAACATAAAAATAAAATGGTGTAACTGTAAAACTCGTCCTGGAAACCAAACTAGAGATCACAATACGGAAAGATCACAAAGACTGAACATACGAATCCGAATTGCAGTTTCAGTCTTTGTGACCTTTGTGATCTTTCCGTATTGTGGATTTTCAGTTCTCTGGGGCCCGATTAGAACCCAAACTCTGCGAGCTCCACTGCCCGGCTTTCCTGCATCGAGCGATACCCGGCTTCGACCAGTGCCATGGTCTTTAGATTATCGGATGCGGATAACATTGGCGGCGTTCCGGTCCTTAGAGCGTATTGCAATTGTTCCATCACACCGGCAAAGGCATGCGGGAACCATCTGGTGTCCCAGGATGGTTGGAACCAATGACCGTCGGTTGTTTTCCTGGAACAGTAGCGAAGAGTTGAAGGCGATCCCGTTGGGTAATCCGGCCATCCGATCGTGCCCTGTGCAATACCATCCAGGCCTTCCACTCTCCACTTGATGTAGATGTCTGAGTCGAAGCCTTCTTGGCGCGGTCCTGACCAAACATCTTCCATGCTGACCGCCAGAACTTCTGAAGGAAACTTGAGGGTAGAAACAGTGATGCCGTCGGTATGCTCAAATTCGGTGCGAGGATCTCGCCTGACGGCAGTGTAAATTTCCAAAGGATCGCCAAAGAGAAATCGTAATACATCGAGATGATGAATGCTCATATTAAGCAACGTCAGCCGGTGGTACCCGGCAAGAAACGTTTGCCAATGCGGTATCGCCCGCATCTCGATCGTTCCCAGAACCGGCGTTCCAAGTTCGTCGTGTTCGAGCAACTGCTTGAGAACGCGCATCGATTGATCGAACCGCATGTTCTGGTTAACCGATAGCACCTTATCGGTTATAGCCGCTTCTTCGACGATCGCTTTCGCCTGATTTAAATCCATTGCCAGCGGTTTTTGGGCGAGGATGCCGCGTACGTGTTTTTGCTTCAGAGCATACCGAATTAAATCCGGTTGTTGGTCAGGCGGGAAAGCGATATCGACGATCTCAACGTCAGGGTCTTCTATCAGTTCTCGCGGTGTCTGATGGACGGTGGGGATCTTCCAACGCCTAGCCACCTCGGCCGCTTTTTCCGCTTGCCGCGAAGCGATCGCAACAACCGGGAAATGAGCCATTGCATAAGCCGACAGCTGTACATCGGCCACGATAAAACCCGCACCAATACAGCCGATCTTAAAGTCTCTGCATCGGATCTCCGGGTCCGGTTCGAAATTTAGCTGCTTTGCCATAGTGGGGGAATCAGTCACAATACGGAAAGGCCACAAAGATCACAAAGACAGACAATTTAAACAGGAGACAAGGGAGGCAACAGAGTTATAGGTTTCAGTCCTTCGCAACCCAGCGTTTCAGAGGTCCTCCGTTTCCTCTTTACGTCCTGTTAAAGAATCCGTCTTCGTGACCTTTGTGATCTTTGTGTATTGTGGCCTCTGTCCGTTTGCGGCTGCTTAGTCCGTTAGGCGTGTATAGGCCGCTGCGAGGAGTAGTATCACAATACGGAAAGGCCACAAAGATCACAAAGACAGACAATTTAAACAGGAGACAAGGGAGGCAACAGAGTTATAGGTTTCAGTCCTTCGCAACCCAGCGTTTCAGAGGTCCTCCGTTTCCTCTTTACGTCCTGTTAAAGAATCCGTCTTCGTGACCTTTGTGATCTTTGTGTATTGTGGCCTCTGTCCGTTTGCGGCTGCTTAGTCCGTTAGGCGTGTATAGGCCGCTGCGAGGAGTAGTATGATGGCGCCGTAAAGAATCTGGCGAACCGACTCGGGTACGTCGAGGAGGGTCAGAATGCTATTCAACACGGTCAGGATCAACGCCCCGACAATAGTGCCGGAATAACCGCCTCGCCCGCCGAAGATCGAGGTGCCGCCGATGATCACGGCGGCGACTGACGGCAAGAGATAAACTTCTGCTAGCCTGAGCTCCGCGGAGTCGGTGCCCCCAACAATGATCAGTCCGGCGATGGCCGCGAGCAGTCCACAGGTGACATAGTTGACCAGGAGTATTCTCCACACGCGAATACCCGCCAGCGTGCATGCCTTGCTGTTGTCTCCGATTGCGTACAGCAGCCGCCCGTACCCGGTGCGTCGCAATACGAAGATCAGGATGATGGCGATCGGCACCCAAATGATGAGATCATTCGGGATACCACCCAAGAACTTTCCGGCGCCCAGGTCCTCTATGAATTGCGGCACACGCGGTGCCTCGGCCATCTTTTTCTGGCTATAAACGACGAGCATTCCCTCCGTCATCAGTCCTGTTCCCAACGTCATCACCAAAGGTTGTACGCGCAGAAGTGCCACGCCGATTCCGTTGAGCAAGCCGACGACAAAGCCAACGCCGAGTCCATAAATTATTGCTAGCGCGACTCCCAGGCCGGAATGAGTCGCCATCAGGTAAGCAGAGGCAGTCGCCACGCTCGCGACGGAAAGATCAATTCCTCCGGTCAGCATGACCAGTGTCTGCCCGGCAGCGACGATTCCGAGCGGCGCCGCGAACAGGAGCATGTTGGATATCCAGATCGGGTTGACTGTTCCAGGCCGAGCCATCTGAATACCGGCCACTAACACCAACAGCAGCAGAATCAGGGCAATAATTGTACGGGTACGCAGCAGCGATACGAAGCCGCCACTGGTGATACCGACGATAACACGCGAGAAGACGGTTTTAGATCGCTCGCTCATTTACGGTTTCGTTCCATCTCCACGAATCCGCCAATCATCACGATCACGACGATCAGGGTGCCTTGGATCACTTGGCCGAAATTGGGATCGATATTCAGGAAAATCAGATCGGTCGGAATTAGGGTGAGCACGAATGCAGCCATTACCGGCCCGAGCATTCCGCCGCGTCCGCCGGCCAGGCTGACTCCTCCAACCACGACGGCCGCCAATCCGCTCAACGTGTAGTAGACCCCGGCGAGCGGCGCTCCGATTCCGGTCGTCATGGTCAGGCCAAGACCGCCGACGGCACTGAACAAGCCGGAAAATATGTAAGCGGCAAAGCGGGTACGATTGATGTTAACTCCGCTCCGGAAGGCCGCGGTGCGGTCGCTGCCGACCGCATAGAGCTGAAGCCCAAGCTTAGACCGGCGCAAAGGAATCCAGATCGCGCAGACAGCGACCACGAGCAGCACCAGAGCGTTCGGTAACCAGGCTGTGAGCAGTGTCCCCGTCCCGAGATTGAGGAATTCCTGTGGTGCCCCACCGCCCGGCTTCTCCATGATGACAAGCGCGACGCCTCCCCAGATGAATCCCGTCGTCAGGGTCGCCACGACGTCTGGGATCCGAGACAGTATCACGATCAGACCATTCAAGGCGCCGATAGCTGCTCCGGCGATCAGAACCACCACAGCCAGGAGCAAGGATTCCGCGAAGCCCGCCTTCTCCATAGCGCTGGCCGCCAAAACATTGGCAACCGCCATCGCTGAGCCGATTGAAAGATCGATTCCGCCAGCGATCACCACGACGCTCTGTGCTGCGGCGGCGAACGCCAGCGGCAGGGCTCCCATGGCCAGCGATTGCAGATCGAAGTCGGAGAACTGTGGATGAATGGCCACAGTGATCGCTAGAGACACAACGAGCAAGGCGGGCATGGAAAACAGGCCCGGGTCACGCCGCAGCGAACGCCGGAGACGTTGGGCGAGACCCATATTCGGTGCCGCGGGAACAGACATTACCGACGATCCACCTCCAAAACGTCACAATACGGAAAGGCCACAAAGACAGAAACTAAAAACCGGATTCCTAGCCTCAGTCTTTGTGTCCTTTGTGACCTTTCCGTATTGTGGATTTTCTGCATTTCTTCGGAGGACCTCATCATGACGAAGATTCGACCGAGGGAGCGAGGCCATGGGCGGAGCGCAACAGCGTGGCTTCATCAGCCTCAGACACCGGCATCTCGGCGACCACGCGCCCGCCGAACAGCACGATTGCCCGGTCGCACGCGAGCGGAATCTCTGGAAGCTCAGAAGTGAACAACAGCACTGCAGACCCCGCAGCTGCTATTTCTCGGACCAACGCGTAGATCTGGCGTTTCGTGCGAATGTCGATGCCGCGAGTGGGATCAAAACAAAGCAAGATATCAAAACCGCTGGCGAGCCAGCGCGCGACCACTACTTTCTGCTGGTTGCCGCCGCTCAGGCGGCGCAATTCCGATCCGGCCCGGGTGTCGATCTGGAGACGTTCGATTGCGGATGCTACTCGCTTTCGCTCCTCGCGAAACCTGATCGGACCCCAGTTCCGAATGCGGCGGAAAGCAGGCAAGGCAATATTTTCTGGGATCGGTCGTTGCTGCAGGAGAGCTAACAACCGGTTCGCCGGCACGAGCACGACACCGGCTGCTATCGCGTCTGCGGGGTGGCGAAGTCTCAATTCCTTTCCACGCGCAAAGATGGCGCCTTGGTCGTAGCGACGACTTCCGGCGATGCAATCGAATAATTCCTCCTGGCCCTGGCCCTCCAATGCGGCAACTCCAAGGACCTCACCTGGGTAGACCTTGAAGGAGACATCGTTGACCTGGGGAATGCAGCGCAGCCTGCGTACTTCCAAGGCCGGTTGCGCGTCGTCTGCCTTCAGATGCGGCGGGCGGGTTGAAGGCGCGGAGGCGACCGCTCGGGCTGTCTCAGCCCCCAACATGAGCGCCACGATACGCTCCTCGCTGCCGTGCGCGCGCTCGGTCACACCGGCCGTAACGCCATCGCGCAAAACCGTCGCCCGGTCGCACAGGGCCGATACCTCGGCCATACGGTGGGAAATGAAGATCACGGCGTTGCCTTTCTCTCGCCAACGCTTCACCATCGCGTAAATCTGTTCGGAGAGATCTGCAGGCAGGGAAGCCGTGATTTCGTCGAGCAGTAGGACGGCGGGTTCCCACGACAGGGCCCGAGCAAGATCAATGAGGCGCAGCGTGGGGTCGGGCAAATCACGGACCAAGAGGCCGAAATCGAGCTTAGCGACGCCGAGTTCTGCCAGCCATTTGCGTACGGCATCGATGGGGACGCCTGCGAGGCGCATATTCTGAGTGACCGTCAGGTCCGGCACGAGCGCCGGATCTTGATAGACTGAAACAATCCCTGCGCGGCGCGCTTCAACCGGGGATCGGAACGAACGAACTGCGCCCTTTATCAGGACCTGACCGCCATCGGCCGGAAAGACGCCGGTGATGATTTTCACTAATGTACTCTTACCGGCGCCGTTCGCTCCCATTAGACCGTGAACCTCGCCTGGGCGCACCTGAAGCGAGGCGGCTTTGAGCGCAACGACCGAATCGAACCTTTTTGCCACATCGCGGGCCTCAAGAAGAAGGGTCGCTTCGCTCATTGAATTACGGGACTGCCCAACGCGGGTTCAGATGCTGTCTGCCGTGACCATCGAAATGGTCCTAAGAGAATAGCCAGGTCTTTAGGCCTGGGAATAGGGCGTAATCATTGCCGCCCTGAAAGGGCGGCCGACGGGAACTGGTCATAGTAGCCAATCCGAGGCCGTTGTGGGACTGAGCCTGCAAACGGACGATCCATTTGATCTGCAAATTATGGTCTTAGCCAATTTTGCTTCTCGGCATAAACCAGCACGCTCGGTCAGTCGCCCTTACAGGGCGGGCTTTGTTATGACTGAATCCCAGGCCAAAAGGCCTGGGCTATTATGAATAGCCGCTTCGCGGCAAAATCCGATCCCTTGTCACCAACTGTCGGTGATCGCAGGATAAAGTACCGCGAGGCTTCGCGTGAAGGAGTCCGAGCCTTTATTCACCCGGCCCTTTGCAGGCCTTCTCTTGATCGAGAGTATAATGCGTATATGGGTCGACCGGGCTGTACACAGGATAATTCGGATCCACCTTCGGGTCGTAAAGCGACTTCAGCCAATCCTGGCCTTCAGCCGTTGTACTGTCGTACACCTTCGGCGTGAGATGAGTAACCCGCGGCACCTTTTTCCCCGCCAGAACATCGAGGGCTATACTGAGGCCGGCTCCGCCCACGGCCGGCGGATTGGTTACGTTGATCCCTACGAGGCCAGCATCCTTCATGTCGATCTCCTGACCCATGAATCCATTGTTGTCGGCGCCAACGATCGGCACGTATTTCAGGTTTGCGGTCTTATAGGCATCGACGACCGCCTTATCAATGCCCGAAGTCCAGATGCCATCGATCTGTTTGCCGGAACTGATCAGGTCTTTCGTTTCCTGCGCTGCCTTATCCGGTGACCAACCGGTGAAGACCGACGCCACAACCTTGATATCGGGATAGCTTTTGAGTGCTGCAGTGAAGCCCTCGTGGCGATCGGCATCGGCTGGCACGCCATCGATTCCGCGCATCTCGACGACATTGCCCTTACCGCCGAGCTTCTTGAACAACGCCTCCGCCCCGAGACGGCCGTAGGCGGTCTGATCGTTGGTCACAACGTAAGCCGAGGGTGCGTCAACGGCCTGGTCGACGGCCACCACCACGATCTTCCTGTCGGTTGCCTGCTTAATCACAGGATCTAGTGCTTTGCGATCGGACGGATTGACAATGATGATGTTGACCCCGGCCGAGATCAGATTGCGCAGATCAGCGATCTGCTCAGATGGTCCACCGTTACGGTTGGCCAGGATAATCTTGGAAACCTTACCCGATGCCAAGGCTTCTGCCTTGATCGAGCAAACCATTTCCTCGCGCCAACCGTTCCCTACTAATGTATTAGAAACGCCAACTACGTACTGCTCGGCCGCGGGGGCATGACTAGCCACCGTCATAACAGCGCCAAGAAACAGGGGCAAATAACTGCTGACTTTCCTCATGGATTGAGACTTAGCTTGATTGTTCGAACGTTAATGGGGGGAGCGATCTTTGTCGAAAACGGACCACGATCGCGAATTAATGATGATCGCAAAAAAATTCGTTCCCTGTCAAACCGCCTCTTTAGAACAGGGGCAATATAACGGTACGGAAAGATCACAAAGGCCACAAAGACTAAGTCAAGGTTGGCGGTAAGGCTGCCAGCAGGGCTAAACTTTGGAACATCTTCAGCAGGTTCCATTTTCGGTCTTTGTGACCTTTGTGATCTTTCCGTATTGTGACATCCTGCCGGTTGTTTCCCCCCCAATGATATCTAACAAGACTGCAGCTGTAGTCGGCACCGGATTCATCGGCCCGGTCCATGTCGAGGCGCTTCGGCGGCTCGGGATTCGCGTAAAAGGCATACTTGGTAGTTCGCCCGCGAAAAGTGAAATGGCGGCCAAGCAGCTGGGACTAGCGAAAGGATATGCCAGCTATAAAGAGATTCTTTCGGACCCAGAGATAGAAGTCGTCCACATCACGACACCCAATCGCCAGCACCGACATATGGTCATTGGCGCGATTGATGCCGGGAAACACGTGGTCTGCGAGAAGCCGCTCGCCACCAACTCGGTGGAGACGTCGGAATTAGTCGAGCGAGCACGGAAGAACCCGGCCTTGGTCACAGCCGTCAACTACAACGTCCGATTTTATCCTCTGGCTCTCCATGCCCGCCATTTGCTGCAAAGCGGCGCGATCGGTCGCGTGTTACACGTAAGGGGCGCGTACATGCAGGATTGGCTGCTGAAGGATACAGATTGGAACTGGCGATTGCTCGTGGAGGAGGGGGGCAAACTGCGAGCCGTGGGCGACATCGGGACCCATTGGATGGATCTAATCCTCTTCATAACCGGTTTGCGAATCGATTCGGTTTTTGCCGATCTGGCGACCCTCATTCCGATCCGGCAGCGAGCGAAAGTAGCAGGCGCAACTTTCCAAGGGACAGGAGGACAACCGGACGAGCAGGAGCTGGTTCCTACCGCCGAACCAATCCGGATCGAGACCGAGGACTGGGGATCGGTACTCTTCCGATTTGCTAACGGTGCCCGTGGTTCAATGTGTGTTTCACAGGTTACCGCCGGCCGGAAAAATCAAATCACTTTTGAAATAGCCGGTTCAGAAGGATCGCTGGCTTGGGACTCAGAGCATCCGAATGATCTCTGGCTCGGCCACCGAGATAAACCGAACGAGCTCTTAATTCGGGATCCCTCCTTGCTCGCACAAGATATCCGCTCTTTTGCCAGCTATCCCGGCGGCCATAACGAAGGGTTTCCGGACACCTTCAAGCAACTTTATCGAGCGATTTATGAGTATCTTGGCGAGGGTGATTTTTCGCGTCCAAAAATCTTCGCGGGATTTGAAGATGGTCACGAAGAACTGCTGCTCTGTGAAGCGATCCTCGAAAGTCACCGGACCCAAGCTTGGGTCCCGGTAAAAAGAAATTCGTCCCAGTAAGAAGAACCCAAACAGAATCTTCATCCCACTATGCAACTTGGATTCGTAACCGCGATTGTGCCGGAGTTGTCCCTGGAAGATGTCCTCTCGTTCGCTGCTACCGAGGGATTTCGATGTGTTGAGGTAATGTGCTGGCCGACGGGCAAGGCGGAAAGGCGTTACGCCGGCGTAACGCATCTGGATGTTACTTCATTTGATGAACGTGCGGTGACGCGGACGCAAGAATTAACCGTCAAATACGGAGTTCAGATCTCGAGCCTTGGCTATTACCCAAATCCGCTCTGCGCCGATCCCACCGAGCGGGCGACCTATGCGGACCACCTGCGGCTGGTTATCCAAGCATCAGCTCGTCTAGGAGTCGGCGTAGTGACGACATTCATCGGGCGGGATCATGTCAAATCCTTTGAAGAGAATTGGAAGCTATTCGATTCGGTCTGGAAACCGCTGATCGCCTTTGCTGGTGATCACAATGTCAAGGTGGGAATAGAGAATTGCCCGATGCTGTTTAGCGAGGACGAGTGGCCCGGCGGAAAAAACCTGGCTATCTCGCCCGAAATCTGGCGGCGCATGTTTGACGCTATCCCCAGCAAAAACTTCGGCCTCAACTTCGATCCCTCTCATTTGGTTTGGCAGAAGATCGATTACGTTCGAGCGATCCATGAATTTGAGGATCGAATCGTTCATGTACATGCCAAGGATGACAAAGCGCTTGGAGACCGGTTGTACGATCGTGGGATTTTGGGCCTCGGTTGGCATATCCCTAAACTCCCGGGATTCGGTGACGTCCAATGGAATCAATTTTTTTCCGCATTGACTGACATCGGGTATCGGGGTCCGGTCTGCGTGGAGGTCGAAGATCGCGCCTACGAATATTCGCTTGAAGGCAGGAAAAAAGCTCTCCGCCAATCCCATCAGTTTCTGAAACAGTTCGTCGTTTGAACCGGCAGGATGTCACAGTACAGAAAGATCACAAAGGCCACTAAGACTGAAGCCGGGGTCGGCGGAGGCAAGAATGCAAGCAGGGCTAAACTTTGGGACCTTTCAGCAGGTTCCGTTTTCCGTCTTGTGAGATTTGTTTGGGCACCACAAATCGCCGCCATCATCGGTTCCACTTTCTAGCGAATCACGGTAGAATCCGACCGTGATTGATGATGTAGCAGTGATCGTTGATGTAACCTTGGTCGGGACCAGACCAACAGTTCACCGGTTGATTTCAATCCCATATGCCCTCCCGCTGAATCGCTTTCATTCCGTCCTCCAGGTCGTGATGGGGTGGGATGGACAGGCGGCACACATTTTTGCGGGCGGGGATCTGATCGCCGCTGACCCGAACGAGGTCTCCCTGCCGGATGGCGACCCCGAAGATGAGTCTCAGCTGATCGTGAAAGACCTTCTTCCTTTTGTTACCGCCGAGGCATGCTATTACTACGACCTCTCGACGGAATGGGCCCATCGTCTCCGGTTTCTGGGATTCGACCATCAGCCTAGAACGAATGAAATCACACTGCTAAAGGCGCGTGGTAAATGTCCGGTCGAAAGCGCTGCGCTCCGGACCTCGGCCCACGTCGCTAAACGGGGCGATAGGGCGAAGTCTGCGAAAAAGGGGAGCAGCAACCATTCGTCGAGCGTCCGAAAGAGCAAGTCAAACACGGAAAACAGTTCTGTCGATCTGGCGTCGATCAATGACGAGCTTACTCGCCTGAGTCGCCGTTGGCGGCGAAGGCGCCGCCCCCCGGCCAAGAACGGGAGTTCTGAAATGATATTGCTGGACACCGCAAAAATTCGCGCGGGCTACCTTTCGGATCTTCAGAACGTCAGAAATAGGGTCCTGGCAATCGAAGACGATCTGGCCCGGCACGAGTCTCAGGACGTTCCAGAACTCCGGCGTTACGTGAACATCGAATTTGGCCCGCGTTTCTCGATCATGCGCGAATTGCAACAAGAGATTGATTGGCTGGCTGCTCGCCTGGCCCTGGTGCAAAAATTGATGCAACACGGTGTCCGCCCCGTCGGCAAAGCGTACCTCCAGGCTATTCAGATAGAAACCGGTGAAGCGCCTTACCCGGATTTTCCTCCACAGCGTGACGAACCCCCGCTAGAGGTCTCTGAACCGGAAAACAGATTCGACCGCGAGACGATCAAGAATTTTATCTCGGAAACGGGCAACGAATTTATGACGGACGAAGAAGTCGAAGCGCTTACGGAAGATGTCCTGGAGGCAGCCGGCAAACGAGACCTCGTCGCGGAGTGCAAAAGTCTTTACCGAAAGATCGTTTCGTTACTGCATCCGGATCGAGCAGGAGAGATGACCTCGGAGAGAAAGGATCTGTGGTTGCGGGCCCAGGCTGCGTATGCCGATGGCGACGTGCTCAGTTTGCGATCGATCTTGGATCGATGCGGAGCCGGTACGCGTGACCAATACTTGATCTGCTCGGAGATTATCGAAGCGATCGCGGAGGCCGCGGTCCAATTGCAAGCGATCGAGATGTTCCGCGAACGCGAGGCAAAGGAGGCGAGTTGGGATTTTTGTCGTTTAAGCGAGAAGAGGAGAAGGAGTCGTTTACGCCGCGTCACAAAGGATCTTGATGAGGAGGAGAATGACCTGAGAATCCAGGTGGCAGAGCTGCAAAGAGAATGTAAGAGCCTGGAAGAAAAGGCGAAGGATTGGGAGAGCCGCCAGGGAGATGGGACGGCGCAGATGGATCTGTTCCGGTGAGGGCTGGGGGATGATTGTGATTGGTGATTAGTGACCGGTGATTTGTGGGGCAGGCCTAATTTGGTAGAGGCTCCCGAAAGACCGTGTGTTTCGCCAGGGGAAATCGACGGACACCAAATGAGTAGTGGGTTACTCCCTCGAAACGCGCCGAGCCGTGATCCAGCGCTCGACCACGGCTCGGCGCGCTTTTTGGTGTATCCGCATAGTTCGGCCAGGACAATCGGCTGCTTCGATTCAATTGCGCGGTCTTTCGGGAGCCTCGCCTCACCAAATTAGGCCACCGCCACCCACCAATCACCAATCACGCTTCCGACCTATCCTTGCACCGTAAGCTGGCGTTGTTCGCCCAAACGCTCGACCCCTAGTCTAACCACCTGACCTGGTTTCAAAAAGACGGGGGGTTTCATGGCCATACCCACACCCGGAGGAGTTCCAGTGGCGATGACATCGCCCGGGTTCAGAGTCATGATCCGGCTCAAATAACTCACCAGTATCGCAACGCTGAACACCATGGTTTTGGTGGTACCGGATTGCCGGCGGACACCATCAATTTCAAGCCAGAGCTGCAGATTCTGCGGATCTGGTACTTCGTCCTTAGTCACCAACCAGGGACCAATCGGTCCGAACGTATCGAATCCCTTGCCTTTATCCCAGGTTGGTCCGCGCTCGATTTGGTACTCGCGTTCGGAGACATCATTCACGACGCAATAGCCCGCCACGTAATTCAACGCGTCCGTCTCGGATACCCGCTGCGCGGTTTGTCCAATGATCACACCTAGTTCGACTTCCCAATCCGTCTTGGTCGACCCTGGCGGAATTTGAATGTCATCGTTGCAACCGTTGACGCAGGTAACCCATTTGTTGAACACGACCGGCTCTTTTGGAATAGCTGCACCGGTCTCTGCGGCGTGATCCGCGTAGTTGAGCCCAATCCCGACAAATTTGCCGATAGCACCTACACAGGCACCAATTCTCGGTTCGCCGGGAACCGGCGGCAGCCCGGCAGGATCGATCGCCCGTAGCCGGGCCAGCGATTCGTCAGATAGAACCGGCCCCGCAACATCCGTTATCACAGCTGACAGATCTCGTATTTTACCGTCGTTATCGAGAAGTCCCGGCTTTTCCTGGCCCTTTGGCCCGTAGCGCAACAATTTCATGATAAGATTAAGAAAATTCGAGCGGCCTTCACGACCGCAGCATCGATTAGCGCGACGAGGGGAGAATAGCAAGCGCTGCGCGCATGACCAATAGCCGATAGCCAATAGCCAAAGGGGATAGCAGCGGCGTGTGGGCGTATCGGCGTATCGGCGTTAGCGCGTAGCGACGTCGTATATGCCGCGTTAATGAAATCGTGTCGGGGTGGCACGGATGGGACCTATAGGACACATGGGACTTATAGGAGCCGTCTCATTAGTCCCATTTGTCCCATAAGTCCTATCCGTGCCATCCCAAGGCGGTCTCATTCAGCCAGCGTACTCCACGTCGTTGCGCCCACACGCCTACACGCCTCATCCCGTCCATCCGCCGTCAATCACATGAGTCTGTCCCGTGGTGAACCCGGACTCATCCGATGCCAGGTACACCGCCAGCGCCGCGATTTCTTCGGGGCGACCCAACCGGCTCATCGGTTGCCGGGCGACGAACACCTCGCGAACCTCGGTTTCCGTCTTACCTTCGGATTGAGCTTGGACCGCTATCCGTTGGGCAAGCGATGGGGAATCTACGGTGCCAGGACAAATCGCGTTGCAGCGAATCTTTTGCTTTAAAAAATCAGCAGCTATGGACTTGGTGAGTCCGACCACCGCCGCCTTGGTGACGCTATATACAAATCGGTTCGGAACACCTTTTATCGATCCAGCTACGGAAGACACATTAATAATCGAAGCGCCGCCGCGAGCGACCATGTCGGGAAGAAACGCTTTAGTCAGCCGAAACATCGAACGGACGTTCAACGTCATAGCAAAATCCCAATCTTCTTCTGTGCATTCCAGGATAGACCCAGGATGAACGAATCCGGCGCAATTGACTAAGACATCCAGCGCGCCGATCTGGGCCGCACATTCCGCGATCTTGTCTGGTTTGGTAACGTCCAGGTAAAGAGGCTTTACGCCGGTTAGCTTGGCCAAGGCTTCCGCGTTGATATCGGCGGCGAATACTTGCGCTCCTTCTCTTACAAAGGCGTCTGCAGTTGCGCGTCCAATGCCTTGTGCCGCCGCTGTAACCAAAGCGATCTTATTAGAAAGTCGTCCACTCATTACGGTTTGTAGGTTCTAAGTTGTAGGTTCTAAGTTGCGGGTTCTAAGTTGCGGGTTCTAGGTCGGGTAGCGACCAACTTAAAACCTGCAACCTACAACCTAAAACTTAAAACCTATAACCTATAACGCGGCGCGCTAGATAGCGGATCACTGCAAGCAAGTCCCGACGGTTCGAGCAACACTGGCGATCAAGCTTGCTTGATCTCGGTTGCTCGCGTGGGAATTAGAGATGAATACCGCGGCGACGACGAAACTCTTTGGGTCCGGCGCGATTAGAACTCCCACGTCATTAGTAGCGCTAGCAACGCCCTTCGAGGTGGTACCTGTGCCGGTCTTATGGGCTAGCAGCCAGCCGTTCGGTAGGCCCGCCTTTAGCCCGTCAGGAAAAGCGCGGGTCCTGCTCATCGTCTCGAGTAAGAATGACGAGGAAGACGGAGACAGGAGCCATCCGTTAACCAGCCGCTGTAAAAGGTTAGCGACCGCGATTGGCGTCCCGGTATCATGATGTCTAGCGGCAAAGGTTCGGGGGTCCGGTTCATTCCGATCGATTTTAAATCCCCGAATCCCTTTCTTAATTAGGACGCTCTGGACGACGTCTGGGCCCCCCAAGCGTGTTATCAGAGAATCTGTCGCTGTGCTGTCGTTATCGGCAATCATGCGAGTCAGCAGATCCCGTATCGTCGTTTTAGAACTGGTGTGATCAGCCAACTGTGGCGGATTCTGACCAGCCGTGCCAGAAGTGTGCGGTTCGGTAGTGACGTGGTCGTCTAAATGGATTTTGCTATTGTCGACGACATCCAGTACCGCCACCGCGACGGGGAGTTCAACTACGTTGTAAAGAGGGAACTGATCGCCTCCGTGCAAAGACGCGCCCTTTTGGCCATCGGAAACACAAATGCCAATTCGGCCGCTAACCCCGGCAGTGAGGATCTGGATTTCGGTATTCAGACAGATCGTGTTCAAGGATGCGGCTAGAGCGAAACCGGGCGTGAGATTTAAACAGACTAACAGCAAAACGGAGGACAACCTCATAAGCAGACTGCGTGTAAGCTGTTTATGCCAACTCGTCTAGGCTTATGTCGAGACCGTGTCGAGGACAGCGGCTTCCGGTTGGGAGGCCAAAAATCAGACCAGACATCACAATACGGAAAGGTCACGAAGGACACAAAGACTGAACCTACGATGTCATCTTCAGTTTCAGTCTTCGTGTCCTTTGTGGTCTTTACCTATTGTGGATCTTCCGTTCTCAGCAGCGGCCCCCGGTTGGGAGCTAAAATCAAACCAGAGATGGGAGCCTCACCCCACCAAAAACCATTCAGCGTTTCCGCAACGCGGTTTAACGACCGGTGGAACCGCTTGGCAGACTCGGCTTGCCTGTGGCAACCAGCACCCTATCGTGTACATTCAATTTTTGTGAGCGAAAGGGCAGCGAAACGTTCGTTCGGGTTGCCGGATTGGTTACAATCCAGTCTGGAGAACCCGCTGCTGGGGATTGATCACCAGCGGCCAGTATTGGGCCATCCTATCTATTGGGTTTGCCAGCTCGGCGGCTGGGGCAGCCTTTTCGTTTTGATGGGGATCGGGTTTCTTAACGATCCATTTCAAAGGGCGCACGCGGTCGCTGTAGCCGACCAATTTATCTTTTCCATTTTTGGCCTCCTCTTCACCCACACGTTTCGAGCGCTCTACCACTTGAGGAATTGGAAAAATCTTCGTGGAACGACCTTCGCCCCAAAAGTGGCGCTGAGTTGTCTGATATTTGCGATTCTAGAAACGTTGGTCACTCATTTCGCCGTGTTCTGTTTCGTGGGCGTGCCCTCTGATACCAATCATGTATTTTCCGGACGTCTCATTTTCGGGTCTATTCAGAACACGCTTACCTTAGTCGCCTGGACTGCTCTTTATCTGGGATATCAATATCAGCGCGAGCTTCAAGAAGAGCGAATTAACCGGATCCTATTAGATGCGGAGCTTAAGGAAGCGCAGCTCCAGAGGCTCAGGAGTCAGATTAACCCGCACTTTCTATTTAACAGTTTGAATACCATTAGAGCAATTGCCGGCGTAGACGCCGAGCTCACGCGCGAAGCGGTTACCCGACTTGCGGAATTAATGCGGGCTGCTCTTGAGAGTTCAGAGGAAAAGGTGGTGACCTTTAGCGAGGAACTCCGCATTGTGGAAGCCTATCTGGGTCTTGAACAGCTGCGACACCGCGACCGGCTGATAATTGAAGCCTCGATCAACGAGGAATTGTTAAACGTGGCGGTGCCACCTTTGATCTGCCAAACGCTGGTAGAAAATGCATTGAAACACGGTGCGCATGCCAGTAATCAGCCCGGCACGGTGAAGTACACATTGACCGGCGACCAGAAGAATATCCGGTTTGAGGTGCGCAATCCCGGGTCGCTCAAGGCTCTGCCCCGCACGAATGGTACCGGCTTAGTAAACGCTAAAAGGCGGCTCCAACTGATCTACGGGCGAAAAGCTGCGCTGAATTTGCGAATGACAGACGCGGGCGAAGTCGCCGCTGAACTGGTGTTACCGAGGGTTGTTAGCGCATCATGAAAGCGTTGATTGTTGATGACGAACCTTGGGCCCGCTTCGAGATGGAGCGCTTGCTGGCTCCGTATAACTGGTTAACCATCGTCGGGCAAGCGGCTAGTGCGTCCGAAGCGATTGATTATCTGCAGCGGGAGGAGTTGGATGCCGTGTTTCTTGACATACAAATGCGAGAAGGTGACGGGTTCTCCGTTTTGCCCAGCCTGCCTACACCGGCCCCGAAGATCATTTTTACAACTGCTTACAGCAACTTTGCCGTCCGTGCATTCGAGGTTAATGCGCTGGATTATTTGTTAAAGCCGATCGCGCCGGATCGGTTAGCTAAAGCGATGAACCGGCTAAAAGAGCCCGAGCAAGAACCTAGAGTCGAACGAAATCTCGAGCCGGACGACCACATATTTGTTCAAGATGCGGGAGCTTGTTGGTTTGTTCCCGTGCGTAACATTCGGCTGCTCGAAGTCGATGGCGATTATACCAGGGTTTATTTTGGGCAACACGCGCCTTTGATTCATCGCACGGCTAGCGCTCTGGAGAATCGACTACCCAGTAGCCTGTTCTTTCGAGCTAACCGTAAGAACATTGTTAACCTAGCCTTTGTCGAATCGGTAACGCCCTGGTTTAGCCAAACGCTGAAGCTTACCCTAAAGGGCGGCGGAGAAGTAGAAATCTCTCGCCGAGCGACCCAAGCGCTGCGGAGAAAGTTAAGTTTGTAGCGAGTGGCCCATCGCCCAGGAGGGATCGCGTCCTCGCGAACAGTTGCTACAGAAGCCGAGAACCTGCTGTAATCGCAGACGAAAATAGACCGTTGGGTTGTGGGCCATCCTCGCGGCGCGCGGGGACGCGCGCCCTCCCCGAACTACAGCTCGGCTGACAATCCTGCCTCCGTTCGCTGGTCCCTCTAAGCCGTTCGTCGAAAGCAGTTAGCTTTCAATTCGATATTGAGTCATTAACTGCCCGTCAGTTACGAGGAAAGAAGTCGAGTACAACTGGACGCGATTGGACAAGGATGTCATCTAACCGCACCGGATGGGTGTTCCCGTCCGGTGCGTCTTAAGAGGAGTTCAGGAGTTGCAGGAGTTCAGGAGTTCAGGAGCCACCGTATAGAGCACGGGCTAATTAAGTATCCAACCCGGTTGAAGACGGTTTTGCCTTGCAATTTTCTGATCCGGCCCACCCTGAACTCCTACCAATCACACCGCCCCTTCCTGTGTTGCGATGTTGCGGGTGGCTTGTTCCAATCGGAGTCGGTCCAGCTTATCAAAAGACAAATTGCAAAGAAGATCGACGCGCCGGTAGATCAGCTGCGACACTTTCCAGAAATGGTTGAAGGTGTCTCTTTCTGAACCGGAAAAATGTTCGGGATCCGGAGTGGACCAATGAGCGATGATTGGAGTACCGGTCCAAGTCCACGGTGGGACCTGGCCTTTCGCGTGTTCCGAGCTGGTAATGATTAAATCGAAAGATGCGTCTTTAAATTCGTCCCATGACTTGGGTCGAGCATCGGACGCATCGACCTTGTAAAGCTCGTTAAGTACACGGATCACAAAGGGATTGATCGTGGTCTCTGGATTTATCCCCGCACTGAAAGGCGTAAATTTTCCTTTGCTGAGTTTACGAATGAGATATTCCGCGAAAATGCTGCGGGCGGTATTCCCCGCGCCGAGGAAGAGGATCTTTAGAGAAGGAGGTGTCACGGTGAACTCCGGTTGGTGCTCTGGAGGCAGCTGTTTAGCGAAAAACAGCTTAATGGCCGGAACCAGCTTATAACAGAACAAACGGCCGGAGAAATGACAAATGACAAATGACAAATTGTTGCGGTACCCGTTGCGCGTACCGCCTAGATCCCCGCGCTTCTCGGCGGATCTGTCATTTGTAATCTGTTATTTGTCATACACCGGTTGGGGTCAACCGGTGTCATAGCGCCAACTGACTCCAATACGTCACCTGGTCGCGATGATTGGCGATGAATCTCACCGCGCCGTCTTGAGAAACCACTACGGCAAGATATTCGGGGAAATCACGGCAGAGCCGATAGGCCGTGCGATGTCGGGTGCCGGCGTGTTCCGCCGATTCTGGAATTGTGACGCTGGCTTCAAGATCCATGGCCCGATAGACGATTTCGTTCTCAATTCCCGGAACTCGGATTTCTACTCCGTAAGCGAGAACCATAAATTGCGGATCTAATAGCAAACAGCCGTCGACAGCGGCCATGTCTGCTAACCAGCCGGCGATGTCCAGATAGCTAGACGAGAAGCTATAGGGAATCTCGTCGTTCCATTTTAGAAACTCGAGCCAGCCCACCGAGTCTACCTTTTTTTTCCGGGCGATCGCAGTGACGCGAGAGAACAAGCCATCCACTAGACTCAGGTAACCGGTGGACGATTCATCCACCTCTACCCGATATTTTGCGGTCAGCGCGCCGCCTGGCTCTAGTAACTGCTCTGAAAGTGGCCTCGGTCCGATCACCAACGTGCCTCCTAGCCGCCGATCCCGAATTATCCGAATCACCCGGCGAAAGAAGCTGACATCGAGAATTTCTCGCAAATCCGAACGGAAAGTGACGCCGTCGGGTGGCTGGGCTGCAGGGCTCTTAACGCTATCGGGCGCAGAGGCCCTGAGATGGCGTTGCATCCAGTTTGTCGAAAAAACATTAAAAACGTGTTCTTCGATCCGACCATTCATCAGAGTCGCGAACCGCTCCGCTCCGAGGTGAACAACCAGATTTCCCGGAGCACGAACGTGAATGATCATCCATTCCGGGATTGGATGAATCATCCCGGGCAAATCGGCGTGCAGGTCCCGGGACCACTCACCGGTGTTGATCATTGCCGAAATTTGAAAGCCGCGCCCTTCAGACCAAGTAACAGCGAGAACCGACCGATAGAAGGTCACCGACGGGCTTAGCCGGCGAATCTCCTGTTCGTCATAGGGGCGAGCCCGGCTAAGGTTCAACACCCGGAATGAATACGGAGCGAGTACGCCTGGGTCGAGGTCCGTCTCCGGGCAAAGAGCGATCCGGCAGGTTACCTGACGTCCTTCCTCGTGGAGCAAGCTCGCCTGGTAGGCGACACTGAGAACCCGGGCTAAAGCGTCCCGGGAATCGATGCCGAATCGATAATTCCCCTTTGCGACCCAAGTCGGCCAGAGTTGTCTGGCTAAGAGGTCCGGGTAGCTGTGGCTCCTAAGCTCCATGGTAAAAACATGTGCCTCAAGTATTCGCTGCTGGCAAACTCGCCTGCGGCTCGTTTGCATGACAAATGACAAATGACAGATGACAGACTTCGGAACCTACGCACGGCGATTTTCGTCTGTTCTTCAATTTGTCATCTGTCATGTGTCATTTGTCATTCGGAACGAGCCTCAGGCGAGTTCCGTCACCTTTCACGCTTGTAATGTTCGGGCAAGGGTCATGAAAACTGAGATCGTCCAGTCTGGTGCCAGATTCACACCATGAACTCAAAAAAGAGAACTTCAGTATGGGTAACGGCGATTGCGGGAGCTGCTCTTCTCGCGGGCGGTACCGCGGCCTCCAGCGCTAGCCCGGGGAATGACAACGCCCAAAAACCACCTCTTTCTATTAAGACCGACAATGCGCCGATTGATCGAGATCCGAAACTCGGTAATTCGTTTGCGCCAATCGTCCAAAAGGTGATTACGAGCGTGGTGCAGGTCGATGTCACCGGCAAATCAAACAACGCGAGGATGTTAGGCAACTCCGATTTGCAGGACCAGTTGCGGCGGTTCTTCGGCCGCGGATTCCAAATCCCGGACCAGCCCGAGACGCCGAATCAGAAGGCTCTGGGCTCAGGTGTCATCATCTCTGCAGACGGTTATATCCTGACCAATAATCATGTGGTCGAAGACAGCAAAACCATTCAAGTCACGCTAAATGACGGGCGAAAATTTTCCGCCAAGGTGATCGGTACTGATCCCGAGACGGATGTCGCTCTGGTAAAGATCGATGCGACTAATCTGGAACCGATAACCCTGGCCGACAGCGATTCCGCTCAGGTGGGTGACGTCGTTCTGGCTGTCGGGGACCCATTCGGAATCGGCACCACCGTCACGGAAGGAATTATCAGTGCGAAGAATCGTACGCGGGTTACCAATGCTGAGGCGGACGAAGACTTCATTCAGACCGATGCGGCGATCAATCCTGGTAATTCAGGGGGAGCCCTGGTTGATATCGAAGGCCGGCTGATCGGAATCAACACTTCCATCTTGTCGCGCTCCGGCGGCAACCAAGGTATCGGTTTTGCCGTTCCTTCTAATCTTTGCCGTTGGGTAGCGGACAGCTTGATCACAAAGGGCAAGGTCGAGCGCGGCTTTCTTGGCGTACATATTCAGACCCTGACGCCGGAACTAGCAAAAGCATTTAAGTCCAACCGAGTCAGTGGCGCCGTAGTTACTGACGTGACTCCGAACGGTGCCGCCGAACAGGCTGGGGTAAAAAGCGGCGATGTGGTTTTTGAGTTCAATAATAAGCCGATCGAGTCTGCTGAACAGTTAAAGCTGCAAGTGGCTGAAACGGCGCCGGGTAGTTCCATCCCGGTCCAAGTCGATCGCAACGGCCAGGTGATGAACCTGAATATAACACTGAAAGAACTGACCGCGGATGCCTTGGCTAAGAATGAACCGAATGCGAGCCGGGGCGATCATGATGCATTGAGCGGTGTCGAGGTGGCTAACCTCGATCGAGATGTTCGCGACGAACTCAAAGTTCCGAACGCGGTGAGAGGTGCTGTCATCACACAGATTGAGCCGTCTTCTGCCGCGTATGAAGCAGGCCTGCGAGAAAACGACGTGATTCTTGAGATCAATCGGCAGCCGATTCAATCAACTGAGGACTTTACCAAGGCGACTGGAGGTAAGGGTGGTAATGGCGAGACCCTGGTAAAGGTCTGGAGCCAGAACGGAGTTCACTACGTAGCCGTTCAGGAAGGCAACGGCTAACCGAGAGTCAGAGTAGACCAAACTGAGGCCCGCACGGCGAAAGCCGTGCGGGTTTTTTTGTGGGTGGGGTAGGAACGGTAGGGCGAAAATCTCGGCGCGCCCTGGATTGGCCATTCAAGTTAGGCGTATCCGCGCCGGATTTGAGCCGCGGCGTGCGGATGGCGTCTCCCATGAATTCTGACGTTCCTAATCTGCCCGTTCTGAGATGACACGTGAATTCAAGGCCAGCAATGATAACGCTGAAACACTTCGCCTCGGTAGGGCCAATCCTCGATTCTGTCTACGAGTCCTGCTTTGACCGGGTTCTCATCCATGTAGGTTCGCTTCTCATTGTAATCCTCATAACAACGAATGCGGTGATGAAACGATCCTGCTTGCCAGCGCAATTCCGGGTCCTTCAAGATGCGTGCAACTCCGCGTTTCCAAACTGTTACCCAGTCGTCTAAGGGCAATGGCTGTTCTCCGGGCTCGGCGAAGAAGTGTACATGATTGGGCATAATCACGTACGGACTGACGATCCAGTGTGCGTGTCGGAGCCACGCCGCACGAAGAGCTGCATGGACTTGGGCATTTGCTAGCAATCGTTTTCGTCCCTTGGTGCAGACCGTGGTAAACACCAAAGTTGGGACCGAGTCTAATTCTAAGACCCCTCGAGCTGGGTGTTTTCGACGATGATATAACACAAAGATATTATATGTTGTAACTGTTAGCAGCGTCAAAAGCAAATGAAGCCGCGGGCTTTTCCAAAAGGACCACGCCCTGGGCGAAACCACCCGCACGGCGCGGCTCAAATCCGGCGCGGAACCAACGAAAAGGGCGTAGCACGTCCAGGGCGCGCCGAGATTTTCGCCCTACCGGCCCCCTGCGCTCCACCCGCTCCGGCGGCCGTTCTTAAAAATCCATCCCTTTCACGCTTGTAATGTTCAGGCAAGCAGCTTGAAACCTGGGATGAGCAGAGTGAGAGACAGACACAAACCATGAAATCGAAAGATCGAAGTTTAGGGTGGATGATGGCGGTGGCGGGAGTTGGCATTCTCGCGAGCGGCACCGCTGTTTTCAGCGCTGTAACCGGCAACGACCAAAAGCCGCCGCTCAACCTGAAATACGACAATACAGCGATCAACCGGGACACGACGCCGGGACATTCCTTTGCCCCGATCGTCCAAAAGGTAACGCCAAGTGTGGTGCAGGTGTATGTCACTACCAAGACGGGTACCGGAAATTTTGGGATGGGGAATCAGGATCTGCAGGATCAACTGCGCCGCTTCTTCGGACGGCAATTCCCGCAAATGCCGGAGCAACAAAGCCCCGGTGAGAAGGCGCTCGGGTCCGGTATCGTTATTTCGTCGGACGGATATATCTTGACCAACAATCACGTCGTCCAGAATGCCCGCACGATTCAGGTCAAGTTGACCGATGGGCGGACATTCAGCGGTAAGGTAATCGGAACCGATCCGGAGACCGATGTGGCTTTGGTAAAGATTGACGCGGACAACCTCCAGCCGATCACGTTCGCGGATAGCGATCAGGCTCAGGTCGGCGACGTGGTGCTAGCTGTTGGTGATCCGTTCGGGATCGGTCAAACTGTTACCGAAGGCATTATCAGTGCGAAAAATCGGCAAGGTGTATCGGATGACAGCTCTTCCGATGAGTCCTTCATTCAGACCGATGCAGCCATCAATCCCGGTAATTCCGGTGGACCGTTGATCGACACGGATGGCCGGCTGGTAGGAATGAATACCGCAATCCTGTCGCGGTCAGGCGGTAACCAGGGAATCGGATTTGCCGTTCCTTCGGACCTCTGCCGTTGGGTAGCGGATAGCCTAATTAAGAACGGTAAAGTCGAGCGCGGTATGCTCGGAGTAGTGATTCAGAACCTGTCGCCTGAGCTTGCTAAAGCCATGAATAGTCACCGCACCAGTGGCGCTCTGGTCTCTGAGGTGACGCCTGGCACCCCCGCTGACAAAGCGGGCATTAAGAGCGGCGACGTTGTGACCCAATTCGATAACAAACCGGTCGACGACGAAAACAGTCTGAAACTGATGGTGGCAGAAACTGCGCCAGGTAAATCGGTTCCGATTCAAGTCGATCGTAACGGACAGACTCTGAATCTGAGCGTGACGTTAGAATCACTCTCTGCGAAGACCACCCTGGCCAAGAACGAGCCGAACTCGAATGGGAATGAACCGCAAGGCGACGCTTTGCATGGCGTCGGCGTGCAAGACTTGGATCGTCAAACTCGGGAGGAGCTAAATATCCCGGCCAATGTTCACGGCGCGTTGATCACCCAAGTAGATCCTTCGTCTCCAAGCGGTGAGGCCGGACTCCGCGAAGGTGACGTGATCGAAGAGATTAATCATCAGCCCGTCCGAAATGCGGAAGACGCTGATCGGTTAACCGAAGGCAAGGGCGGCACGGGTGAGACGCTAGTCAAGATCTGGAATCAAAACGGCAGCCACTACGTTGCCGTCCAGGAAGGGAATGGCTAACAGAGGAGCCTGTTAAAGTGGTAGCAGCAACGCCCGCATGGTTTGGAGACCGTGCGGGCGTCTTGTTGCGAATGGGGGCGAATGGGCGAGACGGCGAATGGGCGTATAGGCGAAGGGGCGACGCCGAGAAAAAGCGATGGGACGGTAATAAGCTTCGAAAGCGCTGATAAGCATTTAGTTCGGCAGCCGCCGGATTAGGCCCAAGGATTATGCAAGTAACAGGAACCAGTACCGAAGGCCCAAGAGAAATCGCCGTTTCGCCGATTCGCCCATTCGCCGTTTCGCAAACGACGCTCGCGCAAACCCCCGAACTCGCGCAAATTACAACTATGCGAGTCCTGGTCGTCGAAGATGACGAGAAGATCGCCTCTTTTGTTGTCAAAGGCCTAAAACAGAATGGGTACGCGGTGGATCACGCCGCGGATGGTGAGTATGGCTTGGACTTGGCGACTGCTATCACCTACGACCTGCTCGTTCTGGATCTGATGTTGCCCAAATTGGATGGGCTTTCCTTGTTACGCCGGTTACGCCAGGAAAAGAGCCGCACACCGGTCCTGATCCTAAGCGCCCGGGCGAATGTTGACGATCGCGTCCGCGGATTGCAGGCTGGCGCAGACGATTATCTCACCAAGCCCTTCGCTTTTTCGGAGTTATTAGCCCGGGTGCAAGCTCTGATCAGGCGGGCTAGCCAGGCCGTTGAACAGACCCAACTAACCGTGGCCGACCTTTCGATGAATGTGATCACGCGGGACGTAACCCGTGGCGGCCAGAGAATTGAATTACATCCTCGCGAATACTCGCTCCTCGAGTTCTTGCTCCGGCACGCAGGTCGTCCGGTTACCAAGACGATGATCCTGGAACATATCTGGGATTTTCATTTCGATCCCCAGACCAACGTCGTTGATGTTTTGGTTCACCGGTTACGCGCCAAGATTGATAAGAATTTTCCGCTTAAACTCATTCAAACCATTCGAGGCGTTGGTTATGTGGTTAAAGCGAGTTGAATCGATTTCGACCGATTCGGCCTCGCAAGCGAGGCACGCTCCAGTGTCTGCGGGAGTATGGCGCGACAGGCGGCTTTGGCACAGCTTCACTGTCCGGCTGAGTTTTTACTATGCCAGCGCGTTTGTGATCAGCGCTGCCCTCCTCTTCGCGCTCCTGTACTTTCTTCAGGCGACGTTATTCGATTGGCGCGAACGGGATCCCATCGATAAGTTTTTGAAGCAATGCGTTGTTGCTTATCAACAACACGGATCAGAGGGACTGATGAACGCCGTCAAGACGCAGGGGGCAGACCCGAGCGAGGGCCCGTTCTTTGTCAGCGTCATTTTCCGAAAGGGCGCGACACTCTACTTAAAAGAACCAACGGATTGGTTTAAACTCCCGAACCTGACCTCAGTTCTGGAGCACACCCAACAGAATGGCGGTTGGAGCCGGCTACCGGCCGATGAACGGAGCGAATATGTGTTGGAAAGCGCCCGGTTGTCGGACGGCCCGGTTTTAGTAGTGGGCCGCAAAATTTATCGCAGCGAAACCTTAACCGGCCCATTTGTTACGGCAGCGCTGATCCTGTTGGTGCCGACTCTCTTGCTCGCAATCGCTGCCGGTGCGGTGTTTGCCCACCGGGCCACCGCTCCAGTGAGGCAAATGTTGCAGACAGCGCGCTCGATTATCAACACGGGGAACCTGGCTGAGCGAGTGCCGGAAACCCAAGAGCAAGACGAGTTAGCGGAACTGGCCCGCCAATTTAACCGGGTGTTGGAACAGAATCAGCGGCTGATCCGCGGCATGCGGGAAGCACTCGACAACGTAGCCCATGATCTGCGTTCGCCCCTGACTCGGCTGCGTGCCTCGGCTGAACTGGCACTGGAGGCGGACACGTCTGAATCCGCGCGGGACGCTTTGGCTGACTCGATAGAGGAATCAGATCGGGTGTTAACCATGTTGAATACTCTCATGGATGTTACCGAAGCCGAAAACGGAATGATGCGCTTGAATCTGGAGCGCTGTTCCATCAGCTCACTGTTGGAAGAAGTAACCGATCTTTATCAGCTCGTTGCTGAGGAGAAGTCGATCCAGATCAAGAATCTGTTCATCAGTCCCGGATATGTGGAGGTGGATCCAAATCGAATGCGTCAAGCGTTTGCCAACCTGGTGGATAATGCCGTTAAATACACGCCCAACGGCGGATTGGTGGAGATTGAATGCAACACAAAGGACGGCCAAGTTCTCGTAACGATTCGTGATAATGGGATCGGTATTCCACCGGCAGAACAAAACCGCATTTGGGAGCGGCTTTACCGCGGTGACGCCAGCCGGTCGCAACGCGGTCTTGGCCTGGGATTGAGCCTCGTAAAAGCGGTGGTGGAAGCTCACTCCGGGACTATCGCGCTCAAGAGCGAACCAGGGAAAGGCTCGGAGTTTACGGTCAGGCTGGCGGCAGTCCCGGCAGCGCTGGCCGGGATGGTCGCCGCTGGGAACGGGGTCGAGGTGAGGAGTGGCGCGAAAGTAAGCAGTAAGCAGTGAGCAGTGAGCAGTGAGCAGTAATCAGTGTGTCAGTAATCAGTAAAGACGACTATGTCGTGACCGGTTTTGCCGGTACTGCTTACTGCTTACTGCTTACCGATTCTGCGCCACCTCTTACGTCTCACTTTTCGTTCTCGGTCTCGCCACGCCTGATTTCCTGGAACATGTGCGCCGCTGAATCGCCGTCGATCAGGAGGCCGTTCACGAAGCCCGTTTTCAGGATTCCTTGAGCGGGTCTCAGTTTGCTGCGTCCGCCGGCGAGCAAGATAACCTCATGCTTTCTGAGGGCTTCTAGATCGATCGCTAAAGTTCGATCGTTAAGTTCAGAGGGCACTACCTCGCCTTTGGCATTAAAGAATTTGCCCATCGTATCGCCCACGGCGCCTGCTTTCCGGAGCTCACTGAGCTCTAACGCGGATAGGTAACGGTTCTCGAACAGAAACGCGCGTTCATCGCATTCGCCAACGCTAATCAGATAGAAATCGGCTTTCTCAGCCAGCGCTAAGGTTTCTTGAACGATTCTCTGAGACATCAGAATCTGGCGGTCAGCAACCGTGTTAGCGATAAATGGCACCGGGAGAAAATGACCTTCACCGCCAGTTTTAGCGGCTAGGTGATGGACAACCTCGAACAGGTTTGCAGCCAGGTTCCGGGTTAACGACCCCATAACCGAGACGAATCTAGCCTGTGGCCGGCGCATCGCGGGAAGGAGTCTGGCAATCTCTGCGGTAGTACGTCCCCAGCCAACGCCGATGATGCATTCCTCATCCACCTGCATTCGTTCCCGTAGTAAATCCACAGCCACCATGGCTACTGCCCGGCGCGCGATTGGACCTTCGTCAGCCAGCTTTGCCGGAGGCAGCATTTTCGCCGGATGTTCCACCGAGTCCGAGAGAAGAGGCGGAGTGGCTCGACAAAAATCCAGTCCATAATGTCGGCGAATGGTTTCTTCGACTTCAGCCATCGGTCCGAACCGATGTTCAATGGAGATTTTGACGATACCGGCTTCGCGGGCCTCGGCTAATAGCCTGGCGACTTTAACTCTGGAAACCCCGAGGATTTCTGCGGTTTGTTCCTGGGTATTGCCACCGACATAGTAAAGCCAGGCGGCTCTGACGAGTTGATCGGACTCAGTGGTGATAGGTTCGGAGGGGTGCATCAAAAGAAGGCGGCTAACGGAACAAAAATCGATTCACGCACCTGTTCGTCAAGTGCGAATAACTACCGAAGCTCCACAGAAGATCACAAAGGTCACAAAGAACTGATGTGATTCCGCTACTGTCCTATGGGCCGCCTATCGACTGCGGTCCTCAAAGCGTCATGCGAACAATTCCGTCTTTGAGCATGATTTCATGAAAATTGAACAGAAGGCCTAATGGCGTGTTCAATAACTTCATGTAACTGAGAAGCTGGGCCTTGTGGACGGGCAGGATTTCTTCAACGACTTTGAACTCCAGGATCAAGACATCGTCGACTAAAAAATCGAGCCGAAGCGGTTCCTCAAAAACGTGCCCTTTGTACTCGATCGGAACGAGCAATTCGCGTCGAACCGGAATCGACCTCAGATCACATTCCCTCTGGAAACACTTGCTGTAGATACTCTCGATCAGTCCCGGACCCTTGATGCGATGGACCTCGATTGCTGCTCCGATCACCAGATGACTCCACGCGTTCGCGCGTTCTCTTGCTTCTTTTGTTTGATCAGGTTCCATATAGACAGAACAAATAGTAAAGAAGTTATATATACTGATAATGAATGTTATGACAAGCTGTTTTGTTCTGATCGGTAGGCCTTGCGGGAAGACTAGCGACCCGACAGAAAACTCCAGGACTCGACTGCAACGACGTCAGTGATGCGCCTCCGGCCAACCCTTCCTAGGTCTTTGTGACCTTTGTGATCTTCTGTTAAAATGCTTTCTGGTTTGCTTTCGTGGTGCTTTGCCGCACGGCAAGTTCCGGCTTCAGGACATGAAGGGTGCGATCGATGGGTTCTTGGTTGATCATCCGGAGAAGGGTCTGCACGCAGTATTCGCCTTCTGCGATAAAGTCGTGATGGACGGTGGTGAGGGGAGGCTCGAAAAAACGGGACTCCGGCAGATCATCGTAACCGACAACGGAGACCTCATCCGGAACCCGGATATTGGCAGCATGTAAAGCCCTCAATGCGCCCAAAGCCATGTGATCGTTACAAGCAACGATCGCAGTGAATGAGGAATCGGAGCTTAGCAACTGTCGCGCAGCCTGATATCCGCTCTCCGTGCTCCAATCACCTTGGACCTGCGGCCCAAGTTTAAGGCCTGCCTTTTTTATGGTGTCAGCCCAGGCTTGATACCTTTCTTTTGCTGCCGGCCAGTCCGCTGGGCCGGTAATGCAGGCGATCCGCCGGTGACCCAACCTCAGCAAGTGTTCTGTAGCCAGCCGTACTCCATAAGATTGATCAACCACGACTGCCGGTATCTGCCTAACGAGTCGGTTCCCGACCGATACGAAAGGGACGCCGCGGCAATGCGCTCGTACGGTGGCGATCCATCGTTCAAAACGAGCCCCAATCACCAGGCCGTCGACCTGATGTTCGCAAAGGTCGTCAATGGCGGCCAGCAGTTCAGATTCACCGGAACCTTCAACGCCGGCAAAAAGCAAATTGTAGCCCTGTCGCTTGGCCGTTTCCTCGATGCTAACCATGACCTGAGCGGGACCGTAGTGAGTGATATGGCTCCCAATCATTCCAATGAGACTTGATCTTCGGGTGGCCAAGTGGCGAGCCGCCAGGTTAGGGCGATAGTTCAATTCCGCGATCGCTTTAAGAACCCGAGCCCGCGTCTTTTCGGCAACGAACGGGCTGCCATTGACCACCCGAGAAACGGTTTGATAGGAGACATCACAACGAGCAGCCACATCATCCAGAGTGGCTTTCCGAGGATGAGCCCGAGCGATAGGTTTCATTAGGCGACGCCTATTTCTTAGAGCCACCTGAACGCCACGTCATCAAAAATGTGGGCGTTCACAAAATACTTGCGTCCTGCCTCCTTTTGCATTGGATTGAAGCGCGCACCGCTTGTGCCAATCCCCCTATGAGCAACTCCATTCTTTGGCGTTCGTTTCTGCCTTCTTCCCCTGCTCGCCGAACTAGCACGCATTTCCTAGCGTGGACGGTGGCCGGGTACATTAGCTGGTTGTTACTCCCCTCGATCTTCGCTCAAGCCGACTATAAGGAGCCGGACTACAGCAAATTGCAACCCGAGAGCGGGCAGATCACGCTCGAAGTCTGGACTTGGGTGGTTGGACTGGATAAGGCGGCCCCGCTTTTCGAAAAGGCGTACCCGAACATCAAGGTGCATATTAACAACGTCGGCGCCGGTCCCACGGAATATCAGAAACTGCAAACCGCGATCAAAGCCGGATCCGGCGGGCCCGATGTTGCTCAGATCGAATACGACTTTCTGCCCTCTTTCATCGTGACCGACGGGCTAGTCGATATTTCCAAGTACGGCGCCAATGACGTGAAGTCTTTCTTTGTACCCTGGACCTGGGGGCAATGCGCGCCAGATGGAAAAGCGGTTTACGGAATCCCGCAAGACAGCGGGCCGATGGCATTTCTCTATAACAAAAAGATATTTGATAAATACGGGCTCACGGTTCCCACGACGTGGGACGAGTTTGCGCAGCAGGCCGAGAAACTTGCCAAGGCCAGCGATGGTAAAGTAAAGCTGGTCGATTTTATTCCGACCCAAGCTCCGTGGTTTATAGGCCTCGCCTGGGCTAACGGCGCTACGCTTTTCAAACAGAACGGGGATAGCTGGACTCAATCCCTCAACAGTCCGGAATGCCAAAAGGTGCTCGATTTCTGGGCAGATCTAATAAAGAAGAAATACGTTGCCACTATCACGGATTTCACTCCGGAATTCTATACCGCGATCGCCTCGGGCCAGATTGCGGCTTCCATTGAAGCGGCTTGGGGACCGGGTGTAATTGCCCAGTCCGTCAATGACAAGACCTCCGGAGAATGGCAGGTGGCGCCGTTGCCGCAATGGAGTAAGGGCCAGACGTTTCGCAGCGGCAACTGGGGCGGAAGTTGCGACGTCGTCCTAAAGCAATCGAAATACCCCAAGGCGGCGACTCTTTTCAGCATTTGGTTAAATGCCGCCAAGGGCCCAGTGATCAACAACTGGACCAGCTACGGGATCTTTCCCGCCTCGTTGTCTGGGCTCGCTTCACCGGATCTAAATCAAGCTGACAAAAACCCAAGCAAGTTTTGCGCTGGCCAGAATGTGGCCCAGGTCTATTCGGATGCCTCTAAAGCGGTGAATACGGACTTTGCTTGGTCCCCCTGGTTCGCGTTTGCGAACGATAACTATAACAAACAGATTGCGGCATTGATTGCCGGGACTATGACAGCGAAACAAGCGCTCGACGCCTGGCAAGCCGATAGTCTGAAGAACGCCGCCGGCGACGGCTACGACGTCAAAGGAAAGTAGCGAGATTATCCTCACGGCGCGCGCGAAAGCGCGCGCCTTTCCGTCTGTCTGACATGCGCCGCTATCGCAAAACCGCGTTTCTTTTCCTGACGCCGTTTCTGGCGGTGTTTATCGCCTTCTATTTGGCGCCGGTCTGTTACGCGCTTTACCTGAGCCTTTTTATCCGCAAACGCGTCGGCATTGGCCCACCGAAGGAAGTATTCGGTGGGCTCGCCAACTATGTTCGGGCCGTTCAAGACACGGACTTTCTGATCGGCTTGAAGAACATGTTTGTCTTTGGAGTTGTCCAGGTCCCCATCATGTTAGGCTTGGCCATCCTGCTAGCTCTGCTTTTGCATCAATCCCGGGGCTTTTTCATGAAGGTGTGCCGGACGGCCTACTTTATGCCATACGGGATTCCGACCGCGATCGGCGCCATGATCTGGAGTTATCTGTACTCAGCGAATCTATCGCCTTTCAACCAGATCTTGCGATCGCTTCACCAAGGCACGATCGAGTTCCTGTCCCCGGCCATCGTCCTCTGGTCGATTGCGAACATCGTGACCTGGACTTGGACAGGCTACAACATGATCACGCTCTTTGCGGCTTTGCAGAATATCCCGCAGGATCTTTACGAAGCGGCTCGGGTCGACGGAGCCAAGACCTGGGACATCGTGCGGCGGATCCAGATCCCGCTGTTGTTGCCGACGCTTAGGTTGCTTTTCATTTTTTCGATAATCGGCACCTCACAACTCTTTACTGAAGCTTTCGTGCTGCGACCGCTCGGTTATCTGGCCGACAACATCACTCCTAACCTTTACCTTTATCTAACCGCAGCCCGTGATGCTAACTATTCTTATGCCGGCGCCCTCGCCATCCTGTTAGCGTTGTTAATCTTTGTTATCAGCGGCCCGTTTCTCCGCCGGATCGCTTCCCGGTAACTCGTATGAGCCCGATATCAGCAAGACATCAAGCGGCCAACGCACCGGTTTCAGTGACCAAGTCCTCGAGCCTTAGGCAAACTTCTGGGCCGGAAAAAAAGCAGGCCGTTTTTGTGGGAGCAACGGTGCGTCACATCGTTCTGGCCATCTTTCTGATCTACTGCATTTTGCCGGCCATGTGGATCATCTCAGCGATGACCAAGGATAACGGCCAAATCTTTACTACCTTTGGATTGTGGTTTTCCTATCCATTACATTTTCTGGAGAACTTAGGGGGCCTGATCAGCTATCAGGACGGAATCTTTGTACGCTGGTTTGGAAACTCGCTGATCTACGCGGGCTCGATCTCTTTTGGCAGCACGATGATCTGTGCGTTAGGAGGTTACGCGTTTTCCAAGTACGACTTTCCGGCAAAACAGTTCATTTTTAATTTCATCCTCGGAACCATCATGGTTCCTTCCACCGCACTCGTCCTGCCCTTGTTCCTGATGCTGAACAAGATCGGCCTGGTCAATAACATGTTGGGCGTAATCCTTCCCAGCTTAGTTAACCCGTTTGGGCTTTACCTGATGAAAGTGTTCTGGGATTCGTCCTTGCCTAACGAACTCATTGAGGCTTCGCGACTAGAGGGCGCGAGTGAACTCCAAATTTTTTGGCGGATCGGTTTGCCTCTCATGCAAACCGGGCTGGTAACGGTTGCCCTGTTAGCGTTCGTGGGCGCCTGGAACAACTTCTTTCTCCCATTGATTGTTTTGAGCGAACAACACCTGTTCCCGCTGACCCTTGGCCTTAACGTCTGGGATAGCCTGACCTCCGCCGCCGGCGGTAAACCAATTTACAATTTAATTGCCGTCGGTTCTATGGTTAGCGTCCTGCCGCTGCTGATTGCCTTTGTGGTTTTGGGCAAATATTGGCGCGGAGGGCTGACCGCAGGCGCAACGAAAGGGTAGGGGGCAGGGAAAGGTGATTGGTGATTGGTGATTGGTGGATCTGATGGGATGTGCGGTTTTGAATAGTCAACTTTTTCCAGTCGGCCGATGCGGTCGGGCCCGTCCCCACTGGGCCAACCAATCACCAATCACCAATCACCAATCACCAATCACCTTTCACCCGTCCCCGGCCTTCGCATCTACGTAAGGCATGAACTATGAGTAAGACTTATTCCTACAACACCTTTCTCTACGGCGTCGTCTACTACCCGGAACAATGGCCCGAAGAACGATGGGAGTCTGATCTCGCGCGCATAGCGGCGACTGGCATGAATGTGGTTCGAATGGGGGAAGGGGCGTGGAGTGTTTGGGAGCCCGAAGAAGGGCGTTATCAATTCGAGATGTTCGATCGCGCTCTGGCCTTGTGCGAAAAGCATGACCTGAAGGCGATCATGGGCACACCGACTTACACGCCGCCGGCCTGGTTAACTGAACGTTATCCAGAAGTTCTACGAGCGAGTTTTGACGGAGACCGTCTGGTGCATGGTTCCCGCCGGCATTATAACTATACGTCTCCGGTCTATCGGGCGAAATCAGAGGCGATCACCGAAGCGTTGGCCCGTCATTACCAGGATCATCCGATGGTGATCGGTTGGCAGATTGATAACGAACTAAACTGTCACCTCGATGTCAGCTTTGCGGAGAGCGATCACCAAGCGTTCCGAGTTTGGTGCCGCGAACGGTATGGTACCCTTGAGGCTTTGAACCAGGCCTGGGGAACTGCGTTCTGGTCACAAACTTACACCGATTGGGATCAAATCTGGTTGCCTCGGAAAACAGTAACGTATCAGAACCCGAGCCTGCTCTTGGACTTTTACCGGTTCACTTCGGACATGACCATCCGGTTCGGCGCAAGACAATATCAGATCATCAAAGCGATCGCACCGCACCAGTTTATTACTCACAATGCGTTCCAGAGCATGACCAATGTCGACCTGCCCGCGTTCGTGCAGGAGGCGGTTGATTTTATCTCCTATGATTCCTATCCGGAATTCAAGGTGTGCGATCTCAGTTTATCAGCTGATTTTCGTGACCGGGCCGAGTCCAGGCTGCTCTCACGGATGCGAGGAGTGTCGACGAAATTCGTGGTGTTGGAACAGCAGTCGGGTCCGAGTGGCCAAATCGGTGGTGTGCTGAATGGCAATCCTGACTATCTGCATCCGACGCCGAAACCCGGACAAATGCGTCTTTGGTGCTGGAACTCGATTGCCAACGGAGCCGACGGACTCCTGTTCTTTCGTTGGCGTTCACTACCGTATGGGTCGGAAGCGCATTGGAACGGATTGCTCTATCACGATGAGCGGAATCAGTGGCGGTTAGAGGAAGCGAAACGGCTGGGTCAAGAGATCAAACAATTGGGCGCGACACTCAGGAGTACCCGGTGTGTTTCCCAAGCAGCGATCCTCTACGATTTCGATAACGAATCTCACGCTCGCATTGAGCGCATGACCGGAAAATATCGCGACAGCAATGAGTTGGCGGTCTATCAAGCACTCTCGGAACGGCATCTTTCAGTTGATGTCCGTGCGCTATCAGCCATTGAAACCGGGGCGGACCTGGCTGGATACAAGATCGTTTTCTTCCCGCATGCCCATATTCTGACCGGTACCGATGTTAAACCTCTCCGGGAGTACGTTGAGGCTGGTGGCACGTTGGTGTTCGGCTGTTGGAGTGGTTATCGCAACCGTAATCACTGGTGTTACAATGCGGATGACAAATCTTTTTATGAAAGCTTAACCGGCGTTCGGGTAGCTGATTTCACTGTGGTGACTCCAGGGGAGACGTCGGCGCTTCGATTTGAACATTCCGGCGCTTCTGTCCCGGCGCCGATCTTTAACGAGATACTCGCTTTCGCCGCTGACGACGTCGGGACGCTGGCGTCTTATGGGTCCGACTATTATGCCGGGCATCCTGGAGTCACCTTGCACCGGTTAGGCGCGGGTAGAGTGGTTTATTTCGGGACATTTTTTACACCTCAGAATGCAGCGACTTTGTTGGACGCCTTAGAAATTCAAGATCCGCTAGCGGCAAAGGCGGGAATTCCATCCGCCATTCAGGCCATCCTTCGATCGAACGGTGAGGAGCAGTTCTGCTTTCTACTGAATTTCACGAACAAGAACCAACCAGTCACGTTCAGAGAGGCGGCCTTTGACCTGCTTGAGGAGCAAAAGCTGAATGGTCGGATCGAGATCCCGCCATACGGTGTGCGGTTTGTGCGGTGGTGAGAAGGGAGGGCGCGCGTCCTCGCGCGCCGTCGAGACGTTGCCAGACCTGAGGACGTATCTAGGCCCTTTGGCGGCACAACACGCTGGGCTCCGCAAGACAGCGGATCGCAGGGACGCGATCCCTCCCCGTTCACCCAACCTTCCCCCGCACCGCGTCATAATCGTACGTCGTCACTTCTAACCGGTTACCGTAAGGATCGCTGAAGTAGACGGAGAACGATTTTTCGTGATCGGCGATTTCGGAGCGACGAACCGCGTCGGCTCCTTCGAGAGCATCTAATTGCTCGACCAATTTAACAAAATCATCCCCTCCAATTCTGAATGCGACTCGCCGAATGCCGATCGGGCGCGTCGCACCTTGAGGTTGCCCTTCAAATAGAGCGAGTTTGGTCTGACCACCGTCAGGCGAGATCATGAGTGGGCCGCGCTGAGGTTCGGCCCAGAACACATATTCCGGGCAAATCTCGAATCCTAATACGGTTTGATACCAACGGGCCGCTGTTTGGCGGTCTGGTACCTCGAGCTCGACGTGATCGATCTGCGTTACGCGCATTAGAGTTTGACCATAACCGATTTGGCGTCGTCTGTTTACCACCGCTTTTCAAAGATTTTATTTTCATGAGTACGGATCGTTCTTGGAGCCTCGCTGGTAAATTCGCCGTGGTAACCGGTGGATCGAAAGGAATCGGTTTAGCCACGGTCTCAGAGTTGCTACAACATGGCGCCTCGGTGCTTTCCGTGGCCCGCGATAGCCAAACCTTGGCGGCATCGGTTCAAGATTGGCAAAAGCAAGGGCTACCGGTGACGACGGTGGCGGCGGATGTAAGTACTCCTCAGGGGCGGTCACACGTTCTGGCTGAGGCGGCAAAGTCCAAGCGCATCGATGTCCTTGTGGCCAACGTTGGTACTAACATCCGCAAAGGGTTCGAGGACTACACGACGGAAGAGGTTCTCCACATCTTAAACACGAATCTGATCTCTTCGATTGAACTGGTGCGGGACGCATTCCCTTTATTGAAAGCCGGGTCTGATCCTTCCGTGGTTCTGGTTGGCTCGATTGCCGGTCTCAACACCGTCCGCACCGGTATTCCCTACGGTGCATCCAAAGCGGCGCTCAACCAGGTGACCCGCGGACTAGCGGTAGAATGGGCCAAGCACAAGATCCGGGTGAACCTGGTGGCCCCGGGGTTTATTGCTACCCCTCTCACCGAGGCCCTGTTGGGGAACGAAGAATTCATGGCCTATATCCGGACTCGGATCCCGATGGAACGTCCCGGACAGGCCGGAGAAGTAGCCACGCTGATCGCCTTTCTGACGATGCCAGCCTCCAGCTATGTCACCGGCCAAATCTTCGTCGTCGACGGCGGCGCGTCGTCCAACCTGATCTAGCGACCTCGCTAGACCAAATGACAGATGAGAGGATGACAAATGACAGATTGACGCCAACCAGCGTCGAACGCAGTCACCCTCTATTTGTCATCTGTCATTTGTCATTCTTACGCCGCCACCTTAATCGACGGAACCACTTCCACCGGAAAGTTCACAGAGTTGGCAATAAAGCACAGCGCGTGAGCCCGTTCGTGTAACTCATGCGCGGCCTTCAACCCGGCCTCCGAAGTAATCACGATCTCGGGATGCAACACGACCTTCGTAAATCTGCCGGCGCCGTTGGCGGTTATTTCCATTTCTCCTTCCGCCGCATCGGAGTAATGGGTGCAGATAATTTTCTGCTCCGAGCAGAGATGCAGGTACCAAAGCATGTGGCACGCAGATAACGACGCCACGAGCAGATCTTCCGGGTTATAACGGGCAGGATCACCCCGGAATTTCGGGTCAGACGATCCGGCTAGAACCGGCTTTTGAGGAATTCGGACGTCATAAGAACGTTCGTAGTCGCGATAACTGGAGGTTCCTTTGCCGGTGTTGCCAGTCCAGACGGTGGTCAATGAGTAATGATGGGAGGGCATGGGAGCAATTACAGATGACAAATGGCAGATGACAAATGACAAATTGGTGGGGCAAAGCCGCGGGCGTCCGTGGAGGGGAGCCGCTTTGTCGCTCGGCAGCTCTGTAGCTCGTTCAACAAGCGGCTCCCGGAAATGATCCAGCGTGATGTTTTGCCCATCGCGTCTACTCCGGGAGCATGGAAATACGACTCGATAGAAATCCGACGCGCTGGCTCGTTCCCGGGAGCCGCTTGTTAAAAGGCGGATAGACCTGCCTCCCTACAAAGCAGCTCCCCTCCAGTCGCACGGTGCTTTCGGGAACATCCGCCAATCTGTCATCTGTCATTTGTCATCTGTCATCGTCTCTGCCGCTGCCAGGCGGCAGCGAGAGCGACAACCGCCAACTAATCCGCCAAGCCCCATCCTGCTTTGACAGCGCCAGCCAATCGCGGCCTTCATCATGCACGTTACTGCCGTGGATCTCGTAATCGATCTGCCATCCGTAGGTTGCCATAACAAATCCGGCGAATGGTATGATGTCGGGTTCCTCCTCTTTATAGCCAAGTACTTTGGCGATTCCCATGAAGTCGCGATAGCTTTGAATGCAGGCTTCTCTACCCTCGAGCAGGCGATCACCTTTTGAGTCTTGGAACACCACGCCTGCCGCAAACAGAGGTTCCAGCTGGTCGAACTGCCTTTGTTGCCAAGCCAGGCTTAGCGATTTGGTCACACCAGTAATCTGGTCAGGATCCGCAAGTTCATTTCCCATCACGTTAGTGTCCTGTCCCATAAGTAACATGGCTTTCGCCGTCGGCCAGGTGGCTGTTTTTCAAGGCGCGAGCGAAGTGCCCATATTTGATTCATACGGGTCGAGCGAGCAACGCGGAAAAACAGCCACCTGGCCACGGCCCGGAGGGTTGCGATGAAAATGAGCCGGCGGCTGCGTTGCTCGTCGGTTACGTATCAATCTAGATATGCGCCCTCCTCGCGTCTTGCCGGCGGCCCATTTTGATCGCAACGAAAGCCATGCTATTTATGGGACAGGACACCAATTTCTGCTGATAAAACTGGTTCAATCCTAGCAGAAAAGGATTACTATACCCACACTGGACTGCCAACCAGCGGTCCATCTGGTCGGTGACCCTGTTATCGCGTTACTATGTCCCACTCGGTGGAATCCCATCTACGCCTAGACATCGCGGAATACGACCAGCTGATCCGTCGATTCATTCCCGACTACGACGAAATGTTGGGCGAATTGGCGAACTACTTAGCCTTTTATCTGGTCGATAGAGAGCGGCCTCACGTGTTGGATCTTGGCACCGGTACTGGGTCCTTGGCGGCTTTGGTTCTAAAGCGGATCCCGAACTCAACTGTGATCGGTATCGATTCAGATCCGGCCATGATCGTGGAAGCACGTGAACGGCTAGCAGATTTATTACCAAGAGTTACCCATCTTCTCGGGGACTTTTTTGGCCCGTTACCGCATGGTTCTGATGCGTGCACGGCCTCGTTGGCATTACACCATGTTCGCGAGCTAACCGAAAAACGGCGTCTTTACCGCAAGATTCTGGGTGCGTTGACACCCCACGGAATTTTCATTAACGCTGATGCGATGTTTGCTGAAAACAGCCCGCTAGAGCAATGGATGCGGTCGGCTTGGTCTAAACACATTATTACTAGCGGTTTTAGTAAAACCGAAGTGGCGTCGCACTTTGAGCAATGGTCAACCGAAGACCGATATTTCGAGGTGCAAACCGAGCTACACCTGTTGCACGAGGCGGGCTTTTCTAACCTCGAAGTGGTCTGGCGCCGAGGCCCCATGGCGGTGATCGCAGCCCATAAGGGGGGTGAGGCGAGAGGTGAGAAGTGATTGGTGAGAGGTGAGAGGACCGCGCGGGACAGGCGGAAGGCGACCCGGAAGGGTGTGCGCAACGGCTAACACGGATGGGACCTATGGGACTTATAGGACTTATGTGACCGTGACCCATAGGTCCCATTGGTCTCATAAGTCCCATCCGTGCCAGGGTCTTACGCGCGCCCGTCCGCCAGGCTTCCCCCTCACTCAGCGGCTTCCGCCTCGCCGCCCGCATCCCCCTCGCTTATCCCACGTTGTCAAGGGTGGATCTGGCGGCAAAGTGCTTCTTGCTTGCTTTCACTAACTTGTATTTGCTAATAGGCAGGCTCCTTAATGATAAAGCTCCTGGAACCCCGACCTCTCCGCGGAGAAGCGGACCTGCTAGAGGAAGGTGTCTCGCAGCGAAGAGACCGTGGTTTGGCATCGCTACGGTTCCGACAAGTTTCTCCTCCAACAGACGAAACATTCGTCAGCCGGTTAGCTCTGCGGCGGCTACAAACCCATCTATTATCCGATCACTTCCTCGGGGCAGTAATGGGAGCGGCTAGAAGCCCGAACGGTGACAAATGGGCTGCGTCCTCTCGACAACGGCTTTTCCGGCAGAACGTGGAGGGACTCCGGCGGGATCTCCAGGACCTGGTCGTTGAGACGGTTACAGATGAGCGGCATGACCTTTCGATTTTCCAAGTAGAGGGATCCCGGTTGTGGGCAGGTAAGGAGCGGTATCCTTCTTTGCGTGCTTACGCCGTCGATAAACTCGCGGAGAAGTCGTTTGTTCAGGCCAGTTCCGGACGGGACATACCTGAGCTCTTTGAGCGGGCGATGCTAGGGGCGACGGAAGCACTCTTCGACGAAAGCCTTTTGCCAAAAGTAACACGTCGCAGCTGGGATGAGACTTATTGGTGGACAGACTCGATCCATTGGCCGGCCTTGGGTTCTCTTCTCCGGCTCTGTCTCGATCGAAGTATCGACCTGCATTTTCGAGCGCAGTTGGTGATCGTCGATCTCAATGCAGCGGCGCTGACCAGGCTGTCGAACAATTGGAAATCAATTCTTTGCACAAAATCGGTCTGGGGAGCGATCGATCATGTCGCTCGCACCATGGAGATACCGTACTTCCATATTGCCATTCCGGTGGAACCGAGCGGTGAGATGCGCAGTTTTTCAGTCGATATCGTCGAGTTGCGCGACCAAAATTGTACCGTCGAAGATCATCTGGTCTGTCTGCCGGCAGGTCATCCTCAGTCAGAATCTCTTGCTGCTGAAGTCTTACTGCGTTCGGACGCTGTCGATGTAGTGTCCAACCTCCCTCAATTGATCGAACGTCTGCCCAGCGAACTTCTTTTGTGAGAAGTGAGAAGTGATTGGTGAGAAGTGAGAGGTAGGTGGGCGTCGCCCGCTGACACGACACCCAATTCGAACTCGTCGCAGTACTCCATCACTCCGCGTGGCCGGATTCGAGAACAGCCTGTCCGCCGTAGCCCACGGTCTACGTTGCCAACCGCTCGAAGTCGGCCTCGCAAGCGAGGCGCGCTCCACAACCAAGGAGTCGGCGAAGGCGGAAGGACGACGACGAGGACGAGAACGAAGCCCCTGCCATACGCGGAGGAATGCTACACCTTCATCGGGCTTTATGCGCGAAGCGGATCCCCGTATTTTGACCCACGGCGTGAATCTGCCGACTGACGGGGCCTCTCACGTCTCACGTCTCACCTCTCACTTCTCACATCTTTGCAGTAGTGTTATTTCCTTGTTGATTTTTGCGACCTAGCACATAGCCTCGCCATAGTTCCCCCGTCGCTGGCAATCGTCAGCAACCAATCAACCGGTCCCGGGTCGGAAAAATCGCGATTATGAATTCAGAAAACGATCACTCTCAAGACCTGCGTATCCCACGCAGGACATTTATTCGCCGCGCTGCGGCGTTGACAGGTGCAACCGCGGTGTTGGGTGCGATACCGCGTAAGGCATTCGCTGCCGATAGCAAACCGACGTTGGTCAATTCCATCCGATCGCTGTCCAATCCTTATCACGCCACCTGGAACCAGGGCGGAGCCGATTTCGCCAAATCGGTAGGTTGCGAATACGTCACCTTGGTCACGGAAGGCAATAGCGAGAAGGGAATCGCGGATGTCCGCGCCATCGTGGCGAAGACCGGCGGCAACATGGTGCTGAACGTCGATCCGAATGACTCGCCAGATGCGCGCGCGATCGTCGAGGCGTGCGTTAACGCTAAGGCCCATGTGGTGACCCAGTGGAACAAGCCGGACGATCTCCATCCTCAGGATTTCAATCCCTATTATGTGAGCCACATCATCTTTAACGGCGTGACTTATGGCCAGCAGACGGCCGAAGCGTTGTTCAAGGCGTTCGGCGGTTCGGGCGGGATCGTTGGCCTGGGTGGAATTCTTTCAAATACGCCGGCGATTCAACGCAAACAGGGCTTGGAAAAGGCGCTGGCCGCCAATCCTAACGTTAAGTTGCTGGATTTCCAGGTCGCAAACTGGAAAGCGTCAGAGGCATTCACCACTACCGGGACTTGGTTGACCCGCTTTGGTAAAGATATCAAAGGAATCTGGTGCGCCAACGACGACATGGCCAGCGGCGCTCTGGAAGCGTTGCGCGCTGAAGGACTAGCCGGGAAAATCCCGGTATGCGGCACCGACGGTATCAAACTGGCCGTTGAAGCCGTTAAGAGCGGTGACATGGCGGCGACGGCTTCCTGGAATCCCTATTGGCAAGGCGGTATGGGGCTCTCCATCGGTTATGCTGCGCGGTTGGGCAAATTCGATGTGGCGTCGCAACCCCAGAATCACCGGGACTATAACGCAAAAGGAATTCTGGTTACCAAAGACAACGTGGACGATTTCATAAAGAACTACATTCAATCCACGCCGAAGGTCGACTGGAACGACTACTGGGGTAATATAGCGAGCTAGGAAGCGCGCTGGAGGGGAGCCGCTTTGTAGGTTGGCAGCTCTATCAGCTGTTTAACAAGCGGCTCCCGGGAACGTCCCAGCGGTTGGAATTCATCCCTGGTGCGAAGTTGACGGAATCATGCAAGGGCGACCCATAGAACAAACACGTCCTGGGTGGATCCCGGGAGCCGCCTGCAGCCAACTTACAGATCTGCTAACCTACAAAGCGGCTCCCCTCCAGGCGATGGGCCGAGCATGCCGCCGCGCCCTTTCCAGCACGAGGAGATCTAAGGACGCCCCATGGAAGTAAATAATCCCCCGGCGCCAACCATCCCTGAACATGGGCAAGCCAACGCTGGATCCACGAAAAAACCGGCTCTTTCCCGGAAGTCGCTCGAGCGCATCAAGTCTTTAGCTCCGCTCGCCGCCCTCCTGGTTCTCTCCCTGTTGATCGGTAGCCAGAATCCGCGTTTTTTTGATTTCTTCAATTTTGTCCGGATCGCGAACTCGGCTGCAATCCCACTAGTTCTGGCCCTCGGAGCCACATTCGTGATCCTCCTGGGAAGTGTCGATCTCTCAGTCGAAGGTGTGCTCGCCCTGGGAGCCGTCGTGGTCGCCATTTTTGTTCAGAACGACATGAACCAAAATTCTTTTGGTTGGCTCGCTCCGCTGTTTTCGATTATAGCGGGCGCGGCAATCGGTTTTCTGAACGGGTTGATCCATGTAAAGGCCCGGATCCCTTCTTTTATGGTGACCCTCGGAAGCTGGTTCGTCGGCGTTGGCTTAGCGACGCTGATCTTGGGAGGCACCAATGCTCGGATTCTTGATCCCGGGATTCGCGCCTTGGCGTTGAGCCGGTTCCTCAATTTTCCGCTGGCGGTCTGGGTTTCCATCGGCGTGCTGGCGGTAGCTTGGCTGATCGAGCGGTTCACCACCTTCGGGAGGCATGTCTTTGCCATCGGAGGAGGCGAGGACCTCGCGGCCCTGTCCGGTATCCACGTCGAGCGCGTTAAGGTGATGGTTTTCACTTTAGCCGGCGCGTTGTACGGAATCGGAGGTGTCCTGGCGGCGGCTCAACTCGGTCAAGGCAATGCGACGATCGGCGACGGCCGCCTGTTTTCGACGATTACCGCGGTTGTGGTGGGAGGGACTTCACTGAGCGGTGGCTCGGGCGGAGTCCTCAACACCCTCGTGGGCGTCTTGATCATTGCGGTTTTAGGGAACGGAATGGTGTTGCTCGGTATTTCTCCGGACGTTCAGCAGGCCGTGCAGGGTGTCATCATCATCATCGCAGTAGCGGCTTCCATTGATCGCCAGCGGATGAAATTTGTGAAGTAAAACGATGGCCGAAAAAGCATTTCTGAATCTGACCGATGTCAGCAAGGCGTTCGCCGGAGTTCAAGCTCTGGACGAGGTCCGCATTGAAGTTAGGCCGGGTGAAGTCGTTGGATTAGTTGGCGAAAACGGTGCCGGTAAATCGACGTTGATGCGGATTCTGGCCGGCGTCTATCGACCGGATAGCGGGACGCTGCTGCTTGATGGCAAGCCGCTGGTGTTAAATAGCCCGCGTGAAGCCAATCTCCAGGGTATCGGCATCGTCTTTCAGGAGCAATCGTTGTTGCCCAATCTGACAGTTGCGGAAAACATCTACCTCGGTCAGGAAAAAGAATTCAGTCGCTGGGGGGTGATTTCGTGGCCGGCGTTGCACGCTGCCGCCAAACGCCAGCTCGAGAAAGTGCAATTGCCGATTGATCCAGCCACTCGCACCGCTCACTTGAGTTTCGCTGAGCGGCAAATGGTTGAATTAGCCAAAGCTCTGGCTTTGGAGGAGCGGACCGAACGTCATTTGGTGATCCTGCTGGATGAACCGACCTCGGTGCTAGAGCAGCGTGAAATTGATATTCTGTTTGCACGTGTTCGTGCACTCAGGAATCGAGCCAGCTTCGTCTTCGTATCCCATCGATTGGACGAAGTGCTAGATATCTCCGACCGCGTCTATGTCATGAAAGACGGCAAAGTGGTGGCGGAAATGCCGGCCGGTGAGACGAACGTCCCCGAATTGCACCGGCTCATGGTTGGGCGCGAGCTGCATGCCGAGTACTATCGGGAGGCTCGTCAACGTGAGCCGGCCCAGAATCTGGCCATGCAGGCCGAGAGTCTGGCCGTTAACGGAGCCTACCGGAATGTGGACTTCACTTTGCGAGCAGGCGAAATCCTTGGGATCGCGGGGGTCATCGGCTCCGGCCGGGAAGCGTTGACCCGAACCCTATTTGGTTTTCTCCCGCATTCTGCCGGAAAACTAACCGTAGCCGGCAAGCCGGTTCGATTGACTTCTCCAGATCAAGCCGCCGCTTTGGGGATCGGCTATATCCCCCGTGAACGTCGAGTGGAAGGGCTGGTGCTCACACTACCGATTGTGCCGAACATTACGCTCGCCAGTTTGGCTACGGTGATGAAAGGCGGAGCGATTCAAAGCGCCAAAGAACGCAAATTAGCGGAAAGTTGGGTGGAGAAATTGCATGTGCGGACACCGAATGTGGACGCGCTCTGCTTGAATCTCAGCGGGGGTAACCAGCAAAAGGTCGTGCTTTCAAAATGGATGAACGCGCGTTCCAAGATTTTGATTTTTGATCATCCGACCCGAGGACTGGATGTTGGCGCTAAAGAGGAAGTCTACGATTTAATGCGGACGCTTTCCGAGCAAGGCATCGCGATGATTCTGACTGCGGACACGCTGGAAGAGACCATTGGTCTATCCCATTCGATCCTGGTGATGCGCGACGGGGAAGTGACAGCGCGGTTTGATGCAACTCCCGGCAAAAAGCCGGCTCAGGTCGATCTGATTCGGCACATGGTTTAGTGTCCTGTCCCATAAATAACCTTTGAAAAAGAACTACCGAGCACAGATCCGGGCCCTGGCGCCGTTGTTAGTGTTGGTTGGTTTGGTGCTAGTCATCGGCGTGTTGCGCCCCGGTTTTTTGAACTGGGACAGTCTTGTGGTCACCGTGGCTAATACCGCGATTTTGTTTATCCTGGCAGCCGGTTCGACTTTCGTGGTGATGTTGGGAAGTATCGATCTCTCGATCCAGGCTATCTGTTCTTTTGCTAGTGTGATCGTAGCCGCTATGCTGCCCGGCTATGGTTACGCTGCTTTTCCGATTGCTGTGGCCATGGGGTTGGTAACCGGGACCATCAGCGGATTGTTTCACGTGTGGTTACGAATCCCTTCATTTATCGTGACGCTGGCTACCAGCGGATTGCTGGTGTCGGCCGCACTCCTGTTTTCCCACGAGCGAGCCATCAGCATTGATCAGGCTGGCCGGGCGCATCTGACTTGGGTTACCGGCGATTTCCTGGGCTTACCCAACGTGATTTGGGTTGCCGGCCTGGTAGCGGCGCTGGGGATCTGGTCCCAGAAATACACACCGTTCGGCCGCTATAGTATTGCTATCGGCGCTGGCGAGCCGGCTACCTGGGCCTCCGGCGTTAGAGTGAATCGGTACAAAGTCATCGCGTTTGCTGTCTCCGGCGCGCTCGCGGCATTAGCTGGCGTGTTGATGGCCGGACGAGAAGGCAGCGGTTCACCCACGCTGGCCGATCAATTGTTGCTACCGGCGATCGCTGCAGTGATTGTCGGCGGGACCGCCATTACCGGTGGGGCTGGGGGAATTGGCCGGACCGCGGTTGGTGCGCTCATCATCACCATCGTACGAGTCGGCATGACCTTTATCGGCGTTGACATTTTTGCTCAACAGATTGTTTTTGGCGTGGCGCTAGTATTAGCCGTCGCCCTCACCATTGATCGGACCAAGATAGTGATCGTTAAATAAGCCTGCCTCGCGGCCAAATGCGTCAGGCATTTGGCCGCGAGGCAGGCTATGGCGTGATCGTTCCCGGCGTTGACGGCGATCACGGCGTTGCCGGCGTTTTTAACTATGGATCTACAATTGAAAGACAAAGTGGCCGTCATCACCGGCGGCAGTGTTGGAATCGGATTGGCAGTCGCCGAAGGGCTAGCGGCGGAAGGGGTCAACCTGGTTTTGGCGGCCCGCCAGGCGGATCGGGTTAAAACCGAAGCGGCTCGGGTCGCGGATAAATTTAAAGTGCGCGCCGTCGGGATAGAAGCAGACGTCGCCGCGGTCGCCGGCGTTGAGGTGGTGGTACGGGCGGCAGAAACCGAGTTTGGCGGCGCGGATATCTTGATCAATAACGCCGGTACCGGTAGCAATGAAACCATCATGGAAGCTCCCGACGAAAAGTGGGAGTACTATTGGAACCTGCATGTAATGGCAGCCGTGAGGTTGGCTCGCGGTCTGGTTCCTTCGATGAGGAAACGGGGTGGCGGCGTGATTTTACACAACGGCTCAGTCTGCACCGTGCAACCGCTCTGGTATGAGCCGATCTATAACACCACCAAGGCCGCCCTATTGATGTTTTCCAAAACGCTGGCAAATGAATTAATCAAAGACAATATCCGGGTGAACACGATCAATCCTGGTTTGGTGCTGACTCCGGATTGGATCAAGACTGCCAAACAATTAACCGCTGACAAAGGAGGCGATTGGCAGGCCCACCTCGACGGCGTTGCTCGCGAGTACGCCCCGATCGATCGGTTTGCTACCCCGGAAGAAGTCGCCCATTTCTTCGTTTTCATGTGTTCACCAAGAGCGAGTTATTCGGTGGGTTCTGCCTATTTTGTGGACGGCGGTATGTTGAAGGTGGTGGCGTGAAGCGCGAGAGCGCCGGAGGGGAGCCGCTTTGGGACGTGGACAACGATCTCGCATATTCCTTCCAGTGCGAGGAAGGCCTAAAACATCGGTTAAACAAGCGGCTCCCGGGAATTACCCAGCGCGATGTTTTGCCCAGCGGTTGGTTCGAATAAATTTATTTCACGCGCCAAGAGACAAACCAAACTTTGGGTCGTTCTGGAGGGGAGCCGCTTTTGGACGTGGACAACGACCTCGCATATTCCTTCCAGTGCGAGGAAGGCCTAAAACATGGGTTAAACAAGCGGCTCCGGGAATTACCCGGCGCGATGTTTTGCCCAGCGGTTGGTTCGAACGATTTATTTCACGCGCCAAGAGACAAACTGAGCGCTGGGTCGTTCGCGGGAGCCGCCTGTTTAAAGAGGTTTGCCGCGGTACACGCGCCTTAGAAAATAGCGCGAGGTCATTGGTCACGTACCAAAGCGGCTCCCCTCCAGAATGACTACTGCTTACTGACCACGTTCGCCAATTTCTCCACCGAGAAGACCGGTGGAGAACAGGTGCGGTCCGTACAGACGTAAGCAGCAGCGCTCTCCAGTGTCGGATATTCGACGTCGTTGTTTGGTAACGCACCTTCTTGGCTGTCCCACCATTCCACCCGCTTATAAAAGGAGGGAAGTTTCAGAGCGGAACTGAAAAGAGAAGCAGCGGTCGCATCTCTTTTCGAGCCTACCACGGTGACGTGGAGAGGTGGAGTCGTGAGTTCGCGATTAGCCAAAAGAATTCCGGAGACGAGAAACCCGCGTTCGTCCGCGACAGCCGGGATGCTCAGAAACTGCATTGCGTGCCGAGCCATCGTCTCGTAGGCCTTTATCCCGCTATACTTCTCGAGCAAGTTAGCAAATCGAGCGAGGTCAACATTCTCATCAATTTGCGGCTTCGATTTTAAAGCACCGTTAGCAGGAGAAGTTAAATAACCGAGATCACCTTTGAAGTGTTGATCAATGTAATTGGCAGCTTCCTTCGCGTATCGAAGCCAATCGCGATTCGCTGTTACCGTGTAAAGAGTTATGAAGGCGCGGCCCATGTACAACGTATCAGCGAGGTAAGGGCCGGCCTTATCTGTCTCGTCATGGCTGAAGCCGCCTTCCGCCATTCTTCGATGGGCGATGATCCAATTTGCCGCCCGGATTGCATCCTCCAACGGTTGGCGGTCGCCGGAAACCGCGCTAAGCACGGCCAGAGCATTGATGGCCCAGCCGTTCTCTCGGGAGTAAACGTGCCGGTCGACCCCAGGGATTCCGAGCGTTCTGCGTTCGGAGTCCCCAAGCTTAAAGTAGTCGGCAGAATGTTCACCTGGGACCAGGTCGGCGTCTTGACTCGCGTAGAAGGTCCCTTCTGGCGACATTAGAAAGCTTCTCAAATAGTCATAGATCTTCTTCGAGGTATTGAGGTAGATAGGATCACCCCACACCGCATAGGCTTCCGCATAAGTGCGGATGTTCTCCGCCTGCATCTGCATAATCTTTTCGAAGTGCGGATGTCGCCAATCGCCGTCTGTGGAATATTGGCAAACACCGCCCCAAATCGGATCAATCAAGTTGAGCTGCGCTGCGAGCGTCTCCTGGCCCATCCGGGCGAGACTGGTGTCGCCTTGCATACTCGCGACCAGGCAATATTCGATTGTGTCCCAATTGAGGAATTTCTGTACGGTGCCCCAGCCTTTGTTCTTCGAATCGTAAGCGTCAATCAAACGCTGCCGCAGCCGGTCAATGTCTTTGTCGGAAAGAAAAGCTTGATCGGAGGGAGATAATTTCGATTCGGGGAGGATGGAAGGACCGGGCGATGGATCATCGATAATCGCCTGTAACATCGAGGCCATCGGTTTTGGAGGGATGTATCCTTGGCGTTTAACGATTTCGCTTCCGTCTGTATTAAACACGATGGTAGCGGGCCAACCGTAATCCTCATAACGATTGGCAAGGTCGGGTCGTGAATCTGCGTCTACCCGAACCGCGAGGTAACGAGATCGGATAAGTTTTATGACAGCTGGGTCCGCGTAAGTGACGTCTTCCATTACGTGGCACCAGTGACACCAGCCCGTTCCCAAATCGAGCAACACGAATCGCTCTGCCTCTTTTGCTTTGCTGAAAATCGAGTCGGACCAAGGCTGCCATGTGATCTCATCTGCCCCTCTCAGATTAAGACAGAAGAACGGTGTCAGGAATGCGGTCAATAATATCAGGCGACAGACCCGTTTTATCGGTTGCCATAAGAAGGCTTGGTCAGGCGTGATTGGACCCAACTGATTCTGTTGTGTACGCACGGCAGTCACGAGTTAAGATGCTTCCCGGCGGTTGTTTATTTCAAGAATCGATCGCCAAATATGATTCGTATCGAAGCAATCTTTGCGGGTGAGCCTCAGAGCATCACGGACGAAAAAGGGACATGGTTTTCTGCGATCTGTCGGACACGTGTGGAAGGACCTATCGAGCTTCGAGAGAGAGGTTTGGCCGGGGATCGTGTCGCAGATACGAAGAATCATGGCCGGCCCGGTCAGGCGGTCTGCGTCCACCCGCTTACTCACTACGATTTTTGGAATCAGCTATACGATCTAACAGGCGCGGAGTGCCTGGGACCAGGTAGTGTCGGTGAGAACTGGACGATCAGCGGAGGAGATGAGGAAACCATCTTCTGCGGTGACGTTTATCGGGTCGGAACGACAATCGTACAGGTGTCGGGTCCCCGCGGGCCGTGTTGGAAACAAGAACGTAAGCTCGGATTGGACGGCTTCTTGAAGCGCACGATCGATTCGATGCGAACCGGTTTTTATCTGAGGGTTTTACAGCCTGGGATTGTGGAGACCGGCGACACTTGGGAGCTGGAGAGCAGATTTAAAGACCCGGTTTCTGTGAACCTGGTAAATCAAGGTGCGTATCGCGGGGTGGAACCGAACGCCCTTGAAAGGATGCTAAGTGCGGAAGGGGTAGTACCAGAGTGGAAAGAGATGTTGCGGGCGCGGGGGAAGTGAGGAGCTAGAATCTAGGAGCTAGGAGCTAGGAGCTAGGAGGGGGTGCTCTAATTTGGTGGGGCGAGGCTCCCCGAAGAACCCATCGTTATCGCGAAGGGATTAAACGTTCTCGATTGGGATTGGTCGCAATACGCCCAACGCCCGCCGAGCCGCGGTGCAAGGTGTGCCAAGCTTGGACGGGAAGGAATAGAACAAAATCGCCACGCGGTTAGCGCTGGGCCCGGCTCGGCGTGCGGGTCGGCCTTGTTCGCGGCAAGGCCATCGAAAGGTCAATATCTTCGCGGACGCCATCGGGCCATTCGGGAGCCTCGCCCCACCAAAATGGCCGGGCCCCACTCCTAGCTCCTAGATTCTAGCTCCTTCATTAATTCCTCCTACTCCGCATAAACCATCGCCTGTTTAGCTTCGGCAATTTTCTGGATTAACTTAGCTACCTGCGGCCCGACGGCTTTAAGCGCGTCTCGTGGGGCCGGATCTGGGATCTCGAATGTGCGTTGAAAGATAGACGCCAGAAGATCGGCTTTGCGTTCTGCGTCGGGTTGAAACTGACCTGGGATCAGGCTCTCGGCCATAAAGAAACCAGTGATGGTGGCTCGATAGATGTACATAACCTCCATTCCGGTCAGATCCGCGCGGAGAAGCCGGGCCTTTTTCAGCACCTCGACGTAGGCCTCGAAGGCTTCGTACTGCTGCGCTACAAGCTTCGGGTCTCCGGCTGTGGTCAGGCGACCGAGGGTCTCGAAGTCCTGGACGAAGACGGCTCGGATTAGAGGGCGTCGATTGGCGGCTAACCAGAAATGGCGAACTAGACGATGCAGCAACAATTCCTCGGGATGCTCACGCAGAGTTGGCGCCAGGTTCTCGATCGCCTGCACTAATTCGCGTTGTAATACCGCCATGAAAAGGGTCTCCCGGTTTGGCCAGTGCAAGTAAACCGTCCCTTTGCCGACACCGGCATGTTTAGCGATATCGTCGATGGTGACCCGGCTATAGCCCCAGCGCTCGAGGAGCTGAGCGGCGGAATCGAGGATACGTTGGGCGCGACGGAATCGTTTATTGAGTTTCGAAGGAGGATTAGGGATCAAAGTAACTATTTTAGTAATTTGACCAGATTTCTAAATTGGTCAAATATTGAAAAGTTAAAAGAATTTCAACCACGAGCTGACCAAGAGTCAGTCTTTAATCAAGTGAATTATTCATTTGATTAAATCATTTGATTAAATAGCTTTCACCGTGAGCAAGTCTCTCCCCATCGCCCCCGATCTCGGCGCTCGTGCTCGTCTCCTGGACGCTGCCGCTGAAATCTTCGGCACCTATAACCTCGAGGGCGCTACCACCCGCCAATTGGCTGAATCCGCCGGAGTTAACCAAGCCGCTATCCCGTACTATTTCGGCGGCAAGGAAGGACTTTATCTCGCTACGGTCGAGCACTTCTTTTCGGTGCACGCGCCAAAAATTGGATCCGTGGTCGCTGAGATCGTAGCGCGGTTGGCAGCAAAAAACGTCGATCGAGAGGAGGCTCTCAAGCTCCTGAAAACGCTGTTGGAAACAATGTTGGAGGTACTATTACGCCAGCAAACCAACCGTTCCTTTGGCCGGATTATCATCCGGGAACAGATGCAGCCGACTAAGGCTTTCGACCTGATCTACGAAAGAGTCATCCGGCATGTTCACCAGACCATCTCGGCCCTGCTGGCGATCCTCCTAGGCCGGGAACCCCACGACCGCAGCGTGATCTTTCGAGCTCAGATGCTCGTTGGTCAGATTCTGGTTTTCCTGGCCGGGCGCGAGACGATCCGGCGCAGGCTTAATTTAGCCGGGTACACAGAGGAGGAGTTCGCTGAAATCAAAGCCGCACTCCACGAACAACTAGACCTATTGCAACCAATCGGCCTCGTCCGGCGGCTGCCGGATCGCCATAGTCCGGCTCAGCCGGAAGACAGAGGAAGCGAGGCGCGCTCCACAAGAAGGGGAGGTAGAAAATGAGGAAACGACTAGTCATTATCCTAGGCGTCGTGGCTGTGCTTGCCGTTGCAGGATGGTTTATTTACCAGCAGTTAACGGCGACTTCTCAACCTATCCTGACGCTCCAGGGGAACATTGATATCCGCCAGGTGAACGTTGGATTTCGGGTCACGGGGCGAGTTAAAGAGATGAAACTCGAGGAAGGCGATAGGGTACATGCGGGAGACCTCATCGCCACGCTGGATGAAGCCCCTTACCAGGACCAGGTGAATCTGGCTGAGGCTCAGGTTGCGCAAGCGCAGGCCAATTACGCTAAAATGGTGAACGGCTATCGCCCGGAGGAAATCGCACAAGCCAAGGCTCAGCTCGCTCAAGCGAAAGCCAATTATGATAATGCTCTGCGATACTTTGAACGCCAAGACGCATTGCAGCAAGGCCACGTCATTTCAAAGTCGGACTATGATAACGCCCTGGCCTCGCGAGATTCGCTAAAGGGCCAGGTCGACCTGGCTCAAGCTAACCTCAATCTGGAGCTGGCAGGTAATCGAAGAGAGGACGTAGATAGTGCGAAAGCACAACTAGATAACGCCAAAGCTAATTTAGCAACCGCTCAACAGAACCTGACAGACTGCCAGCTTTTCGCGCCTGTTGATGGCGTAATGATTACCCGAGCGGTCGAGCCAGGTACGATCGTTTCCACCAGTTCCGTTATCTATTCCATTTGTCAAAACGAGCCGGTCTGGGTCCGAACTTATGTCGGCGAACGCGATCTGGGTCGGATTTATCCGGGGATGAAGGCGTTGGTATATAACGACACCGATCCGAACCATCCCTACGTTGGACAAATCGGTTTTATTTCTCCAGTAGCGGAGTTTACCCCGAAAAATGTCGAGACCCGGGAACTGCGGACCGACCTGGTTTATCGGCTCCGAGTTATCATTGCGAAACCCGATCGTTATCTCCGGCAAGGAATGCCGGTAACCCTGCGAATGGCTGACGAACGCCATGAACCAGAGCCCAGAAGTTAACGCCGTCAACGCCGGGAACGGGAAGTCGGAGATCGATGGAGCGGCCTCGCTTGCGAGGCCGAGCGGTGACAATGCTCGTTGGTTAGTCGAGACTACCGGACTGGTTAAGTCCTTTCGTGACGGGGTTCCTCCGGCGTTGGATCATCTCGATACGAAAGTGGCGGGCGGCGCAGTGACGGGTCTAGCTGGACCGGATGGTGCCGGAAAGACCACGCTGATGAGGCTATTAGCAGGTTTGTTGTTGCCGAGTGCCGGAAATATCCGCGTCCTCGGCTTTGATCCCGTCACCCAACCGGAGGAAATCAGAGCCCGGATTGGGTATATGCCTCAACGGTTTGGTCTTTACGAAGATCTGAACGTGATCCAGAACCTCCGGCTGTATGCTGAGCTCCGCGGAGTGGTTGGCGAAGAAAGAGAAGCAAGTTTTGAGCGGTTACTTACTTTCACGGATCTGAAACGTTTCCAGAGACGGAAAGCAGGCGCCTTGTCTGGCGGTATGAAGCAGAAATTGGGTCTGGCCTGCGCCCTTGTGAGCAAACCCGAGCTGTTGTTACTCGACGAGCCCAGTGTCGGGGTAGACCCGATCTCCAGGCGAGATCTATGGAAGATGGTCCAAGATTTAATCGGTGAGGGGATCGGGGTAATCTGGAGTACCGCTTACCTGGACGAGGTCGAGCTGTGTGATGCCGTGATCCTTCTGCATGAAGGCAAGAAAGTCTTCGATGGACCGCCAAAGGAGTTAACCGACAGGGTCCGTTCTCGGACTTTTCAATTACGAGTCGCGAGTAATCGGCGCAAGATCTTGGCGGAGGCATTGCGCTCCCCGGCGGTGGTGGATGGCGTTGTGCAGGGCGATCATATCCGGGTCGTGCTGAAAGACGGCAGTGCTCAGGATGGGATTGAACGATTCGCTGACGATCGACGCTTACGCCCGGTAGCGCCGCGATTCGAGGATGCCTTTGTCGATACGCTCGGTGGCTTACCCAAGGAAGAATCGCTGGTGGCCAGTACGATGCCACATCTTCACCACGATGGCGGCAGCGTGATCGATGCACACGATTTAACGAAACGCTTCGGCAAATTTGTTGCTACTGACCATGTCACCTTTTCCGTCAATCGAAGCGAGATCTTTGGGTTGCTCGGACCAAACGGCGCCGGCAAGTCGACTACGTTTAAGATGCTATGCGGGTTGTTAAAGCCCTCTTCCGGAACGGCCCGAATTGCGGGAATCGACTTTCGCAAATCAGGCAGCGCGGCTCGGAACCGAATCGGTTATATGGCGCAGAAATTCTCGCTCTATGGCGATCTAACCGTGCAACAGAATCTCGATTTCTTCTCTGGTGTGTACGGATTGCAAGGTAATCGGAAGAATTCGGCCATCGATCGGATGATTCACGCGTTTGGTTTGGAGAGCTATTTAGGTAGCGCCTCAGGACAACTTCCGTTGGGCTTCAAGCAACGTTTGGCCATGGCTTGCGCCCTGATGCACGAGCCGGATGTATTGTTCCTGGATGAACCGACTTCGGGCGTAGATCCCATTACCAGGCGTCAGTTTTGGTTGCATATAAACGGGTTGGTCGACAAAGGCGTAACCGTCATGGTGACAACCCATTTCATGGATGAAGCCGAGTACTGCGACCGAATCGGGTTAGTCTATCGCGGGAAGCTCATCGCTCTCGATACCCCTGACGCCCTCAAGGGCAGCGTCCGTTCTTCCGATCTTCCGGATCCCACGATGGAAGAGACTTTCATCCGAATCATTCAACGTTTCGATACCGCGAAGGAGAACAAACCTTAACCGCAGATGGACGCGAACCAATACAGACAAACCGCAGATGAACGCAGATTGACGCAGATAAAAACAGGAACCGCAAATGGATGAAGAACCACACCACAGCGACAGGGAGACCACGAATGGAAGCAAACCCTAACCGCAGATGAACACCACTAACACAGACTAGAATGATCCGCAGATTACGCAGATTTCGTTTTGTCGTCAGGTCCTGCCAGCGGCAGATGGGAATCGCTGCGCCGCCACTGAGGTTTCTTGCTCCCACGTGCGGATCGACCTCAAGAAGTAATCTGCGAAATCTGCGTAATCTGCGGATAATCCCTTCTCTCTTTGATCGGTGGATTCGCGTCCATTCGTGTCCGTTCGCGGTTAGTCTGTTATCTGCGCCAATCTGCGTCCATCTGCGGTTGAGTTCCGGGCTTTCATCTGCGGTTGAGTGCTTCGGAGGTGCTCTATGAATGCGAAGAATCGGCGGTTTAGTTGGCGCCGGTTGGGGGCGTTAGTACGGAAAGAACTGATACAGATCGTCAATGATCCCAGCAGTATCTTGATCGCCTTTATCCTCCCGATAATGCTGTTGTTTCTTTTTGGATATGCGGTTTCGTTGGATTCGACTCGGGTGCGGGTAGGTGTGGCGCTGGAAGAACGAACACCGGAGTCGGAGAACCTATTAGTCAGTTTGCGTAACTCGAAATATCTCGATGTTACCGCAAGTTTCGATCGCGCTTTTCTAGAGCGAGAGATGGTGGCGGGAAGGATTAGAGCGCTGTTGGTGGTGCCGATCGATTTCTCTCGACGCCTGCATTCGGCAGGCAACTCCGCGCCGTTACAGATTATTGGAGACGGCAGCGAACCCAACACCGCTGCCTTTGCCGAGGCTTATCTGGAGGCGGTGGTATCGCTCTGGCTGCAACAACGAGGCATGGAAACGGGGACCCCGATTAATAGCGCAATCGATGTCGAGACCCGGAATTGGTTCAATCCTTCTTTAGAGAGCAAGAACTACCTCATCCCCGGCTCGATCGCGATCATTATGACGATGATCGGTACATTGTTAACTGCGCTGGTAGTGGCTCGAGAATGGGAACGCGGTACGATGGAAGCGATGATGGCGACACCGGTAGCGATTCAAGAATTAGTGCTAGGGAAGCTGATCCCATACTTCTTGCTGGGGCTGGGTTCGATGCTCTTCTGCACCGTAGTGGCGGTCTTTGTCTTCCATACGCCTTTGCGCGGATCAATTATGTCATTGTTTTTGGTCACGTCACTGTTCCTAGCATGTGGGTTAGGCCTCGGCCTTTGGGTGTCGACGCTTTCTAAAAGCCAGTTTGTGGCCGGTCAGATCGCTATCATTCTAGGTTTCTTGCCGGGTTTCCAGCTCTCCGGCTTCCTATTTGAAATCTCCAGCATGCCGCAGATTATCCAGTTCCTAACCTGGCTATTTCCGGCTCGTTACTTCGTCCAGGCGCTACAAACAATTTTTCTTGCCGGTGACGTCTGGAGAATCGTCGCCTTTAACTCCCTAGTCCTAGCCGGCTTCGCCACCCTCTTCTTTATCCTAACCGCTCGAGTGACCCACAAACGCCTAGCCTGAAAAAAAGACACAGAAACTCCAGCCGCAGATTTACGCAGATAAAAAAAGGAACCGCGAATGGACACGAATAAACGCGAATAGATGAAGAATCTCACCACGGCGACACGAGGACCACGGAGCGAGACTTTCAAGGAAGGTATTAGAAGTCTCTGGGTCCTCTGTGTCTCTGTGGTGAATTCAGTAATTTATTCGCGTCCATTCGTGTTCATTCGTGGTCGGTCTTTTATCTGCGTCTATCTGCGCCTGTCGCGCCATAGCGAAGCGGCGGCGGATCCATCTGCGGTTGAGTTCTTGTTTCCTGCGAGGAGGTAATTATGTGGCTTAGAATCATGACCCTGATTCGGAAGGAAGTATTGGCGGTGTTGCGTGATCCGCGGAACCGGGTCGCACTGATCCTGCCGCCGATTATGCAACTCTTCTTGTTTTCGTTTACTGGCACCCTTGAGGTCAAGCATGTCGCGCTCGGCATTTGGAACCAGGATTATGGACAGGTCGCCAACGAAGTAATCGAACGACTTTGCGCTTCTCCGAATTTTGGACATGTGGAATTCGCGCACTCCCGCCAGGAACTGCAGGACATGATAGACGAACAGCGAGTAATGCTCGCGATTACCTTTTTACCGGATTTTTCCCGAAAGTTTTCGCAGGGGCAGATGGCGCCGTTACAGATGATCGCTGACGGCCGGAAATCAAACTCTGCCCAGATCGCCCAAGGTTATGTGACCCAGGTAGTGAACCAATTTGTCAGTGAACAAACTCCGAGTGACAGCGATGCTCCGAATGTGCAGATAGTCGAACGAACGTGGTTTAATCCAAATCTGGATTATATTTGGTTTACCCTGCCGTCGTTGGCGGTGATGATCACCTTGCAAATCTGCTTGAATGTTACAGCCATGTCAGTGGCTCGAGAACGAGAGATGGGGACATTCGAACAGCTTTTGGTGTCACCGATGCGGCCGATGGAAATCATGGCCGGCAAAAGTATTCCGGCGCTCATTTTGGCGTTGATCGAAGTAACGATATTCATTTTGATTACGGTGTTCGTATTTCGGATTCCATTTCACGGCTCGGTCCTCTTCTTGTATCTCAGCCTGACGGTGTTTGTCATCGCCATGATCGGCATTGGCTTGAGCATTTCATCCATCGCCCTGACCCAGCAGCAAGCCCTTTTAGGCATCATGACCACTCTGCTTCCAGCAACCCTGCTTTCGGGGTACGCCGCACCCATCGAAAATATGCCGGGGTGGTTACAGCCACTCACCTATGCAAATCCGTTACGCTACATCATGATCGTAATGAAAGGCGTCTTTCTGAAAGACATGCCACCACTGGAGATCCTGAATAATACCTGGCCAATGGCTATTATCGCGGTGTTCACGTTAACCTTGGCCACGTTGTTGTTCAAAAGGCGGCTGGGTTGAGAGCGTTGATCTGATCGCTGACTCGGAAATCATTGTGATCTACAAGGCGCGGAATAAACGTGTGAGGTGTGATTGGCGGATAGATCGGAGCGACCCCACGCCTGGAGGGGAGCCGCTTTGTAGGGTGAGAGCTCTATCGGTTAGCTGCCACCGAAAGCTTCGGGTAGACAGGCGGCTCCCGGGAACTACCCAGCGCAGGGCTTTACGCTTGCGTCTCCGTTCCGAAACGAGTTGGCCGTTCCGTGGGCGAAAGAACTGCGACGCGCTGCGGTAATTCCCGGGAGCCGCCTGCTAGGAACTTACAGAACTGCCATCCTATAAAGCGGCTCCCCTCCAGGCTGCGGGGTCGCGACGTCGAATTTTGCCTATTCCCTCAGCGGCCGGAGATCGGGGTCGGTTAAGGCGATCTTTCTGAAGTTTTCGTCGAAAGCGCTTGCTCTTTGCAGATATGACCGGGCTTTCTCTAAATCACCCAATTGGGCGTAGTAGCAGGCTAGATTGAAATGGATAGTCGCGTTCTGAGGAAACTTCTGGAGGGCGGCCGATAGAATCACCTCGGCCGCAGCCAGGCTCTGGGCCCGCCGGATAGCAAAACCCAAGGCAATATACCAGTCTACTCCATCCGGATCTTTTTGGATCAATCGTTCGGCTACAGCTGCAGCCTCCGACCATTTTCCCCACGATTGATAGACTTGCAACCAGGTGGCCAAAACCGGCATCTCGTCCCTGGTGTCTTCGGGTAGGTCTTCAAGCTCTTCAACGGCCTCCTGGTAAAGGCCGAGCTCGGCAAACCCGCTGGCAGCCGTCACTTTTCGCCGAATCTCGAAAGCTTGCATCTCCGGCAAACGCATCAGGCGTTTGCCGGAGATGCAAGCTACGGCAGCAGAATACTCCGTATTGGCCGGGTTATTCTACTGCTTTTTTGGGGTAATTTTGAGGAAGATTGGGCTTAGCTTCAGGCCAAACAATAGGCCACGGCTCGGCGACAGTTAGGCCCAACCCGGCCATGTATGGGTTCAGCGGATTCGCCATAGCCTGCATGGTTTCCAAATGCAGACCATTTGGAAGCCAGGCAGGCTGGCTAGATCCATGTCCCCGACGGGATCACCGAATTCTTCGGTATTACCACCACACCGTCACGAATGTAATAATTCGGACCATCCTCGGTAGGCGCTTTCCCATCCGGAGTGATAACCACTCCGTCCCCAATCCGGGCGTTCTTATCGATGATTGCTCGGTCGACGACGGTGTTCTTGCCGATACCGAGCGGCGGCGCGTCTGCAGTGGGCTTAGGATGATCGTCTTCGTAGAAATCCGCTCCCATGATCACAGAGTTCCGAATGGTGGCGCCGTTTTCAATCACGCTCCGAAGACCGATTACGGCCCGCTCTATATGGGCGTCCGAAATAATGCAGCCGTCGGCAATGATAGCGTGTTTCAAGGTAGCTGCGTTGATCTTACTGGCCGGCAAGAACCGCGGATGCGTATAGATTGGAGCCGATCGATCGAAGAAATTATATGGGGGGATAGTATCCGTCAGGGCTAAGTTTGCTTCGAAAAACGCACCGATGGTTCCGATATCTTCCCAATAGCCTTGGAAGATGTAAGCCATCACTTTCCGATCCTTCAGAGCTCCGGGTAAAATGTGCTTTCCAAAATCGTCCATGTCGTTATCCAAGGCACGAATCAGGTTTTCCCGGTTGAATACATAGATACCCATTGAGCCCTGATAAAGTTCCGCATTCTCCGGCAGTCCCAAGTCCTTTAATAGTGGGGCCGGGATCATCAATTCGTCGAGCAGCGCCGCCTCTTTTGGCTTTTCTTCAAACCTGAAAATGCGGCGATTGGAATCGCTATGCATGATACCGAAGGAGGAAGCGGCCTTCCGATCAACTGGGGTAGTGCCTAAAGTGATATCGGCTTCGGAATCGATGTGCTGTCTTAACAAATCGATAAAGTCCATCCGATAGAGCTGGTCGCCGCTCAAAATCAGGAAGTACTCGAATTCGCCTTCCAGGAAATAGCGCAGGTTCTGCCGGACGGCGTCGGCAGTGCCCTGATACCAACGTGAACCTTCCGGCGTTTGTTGGGCGGCAAGAACCTCTACGAAGTTGTTTGAGAAGTTATCAAATTTGTAGCTTGCGTGAATGTGCCGGTGCAGCGAGGTGCTGTTAAATTGGGTCAACACGTAGACGTGGCTCAGGCCGCAGTTCAGGCAGTTACTGATGGGGATGTCCACTAAGCGGTATTTACCTCCTAGTGGGACGGCCGGTTTCGCCCGATCCTTGGTCAACGGAAAAAGGCGGGTTCCAGCTCCGCCGCCCATGACGATCGCTAAGGTTTTGTTCTTAAGGGAGGATAGATCCACCCGATACCCTCGCCTTAGGCTCGGGAATGACAAATAGCAAATAGCAGATAGCAAATCGGGCTCGCCTAGGGGAGTGGAGCGCGCCCGGTAAAAGAACCGTGGAGAGGTGGTGCGGATAGGACCTATGGGACACATGGGACTTATCGGCCCGTCTCATTAGTCCTATCTGTCCTATAGGTCCTATAAGTCCCATCCATGCCACCTCTGCCCGGTTCCCCTACCGGGCGTTCTCCATCCCCCAGCGAGCCCCATTTGCTATTTGCTATGCCCGAGCCTAAGCGAGGGCTCGGCCAAGGCTTGCACCCGGTAGGAATCTTTGGCAGGGTTGCGCTTTGTTTTATATCTATGTGCGGAATCATTGGTTACATCGGACAAGCGGAAGCCACGCCAATTTTAATGGATGGGCTTAGACGCCTTGAATACCGAGGATATGATTCGGCTGGCATCGCTTTGGTGGCGCAGGGGTCGATGCAGATCCGCAAATGTGCCGGCAGGATTGGCAGTCTGGCGCAACTGATTCAAAAAGAGCCACCCCGCGGTTCGGTTGGGCTTGGGCATACGCGTTGGGCCACCCATGGCGCGGTCACAGATGACAATGCGCATCCGCATGTCGATCGGTCCGGAAAGCTCGCCCTGATCCACAATGGGGTGATCGAGAATTTCCAACTCCTTCGAGACCAACTCACCGGGCAGCAACACCAGTTTCACACGGAAACGGATACCGAAGTTCTGGCGCATCTGATTGGACACATCTTCGATGAACTGCCCGGCCCTCGATCGAAAGAAACATTGTTGGAAGCGCTGCGCCGGTCCCTCAAGCAGGTCAATGGTACTTACGGCTTAGCGCTAATCCATTTGGATGTACCCGATGTGGTCTTAGCAGCTCGGCGAGGCAGCCCCTTGATTCTGGGCATTGGGAAAGGCCAAAACTTTATTGTCAGCGATGTAAGCGCAATCGTCGGCCACACACGTGACGTGGTTTATTTGGACGATTACGACCTCGTGACGGTTGAACGTGACCACTTCGATATCGCTTCTTTGGCCGGCACGGATGCCAAATTCCAGGTCAGCAAAGTGGAGTTTACGAGCGAAGAAGCGGATCTGGGAGAGTACCCGCACTACATGCTCAAGGAAATCTTTGAGCAGCCCAATGCGATACGGGATGCGATGCGGGGACGTCTATCAGCTGAGGATTCGACGGCTAAGCTCGGTGGCCTCAACATGTCCTCCCGAGAGCTACGCGAGGTCGAACGGATTGTGTTAACCGCTTGCGGTTCGGCTTTCCATACCGCTTTGGTGGGCGAGTACTTGTTAGAAAACCTGGCTCATCTGCCAACCGAATGTGAATTCGCCAGCGAGTTCCGTTATCGGAATATGCCGATGAACAAAGACACCTTAGTCTTTGCCATCAGTCAGAGCGGCGAGACCATCGATACCTTGGCTGCTCTTCGGGAGAGCAAACGAAAAGGCCACCGCACTCTGGGAATCTGTAACAATGTCGGTAGTACCGTAGCCAGGGAAAGCGATGGCGGGGTTTACATGCATGCGGGTCCGGAGATCGGAGTCGCTGCGACCAAGTCTTTTACTTCCCAGATCACGTGTTTAGCCCTCTTGGCTCTGTTGTTAGGCCGGATTCGGCATTTATCTAGCGCCCAAGGGATAGAGGCCATCCAGGCAATGGAGAGTCTACCGGATAAAGTCCGGCAACTTCTCGCTGAGGCTGACAATATTCGCGAGTTAGCCGTCAAGTATGCTGAATCAGCCGGGTTCCTCTTCTTTGGCCGTCAGTACAATTACCCGATCGCACTCGAAGGGGCCCTAAAACTCAAGGAAATCAGCTACCGATTTGCTGAAGGACATCCCAGCGCGGAATTAAAGCACGGCGTGATTGCTTTGGTTCGGCCCGAAGTCCCCTCGATTGTCATCGCCCCGGACGACGCCGTTTTCGCGAAGAACATCAATGCGATTGAACAGATCAAGGCGCGGAAAGGGAAGGTGATCGCTGTGGCTACAGAGGGGCGCAAGGACCTGGCCCGACTGGTGGATGATGTCATTTACATCCCAAAATGCCCGGACTTTGTTTCACCCATTCTAACCGTCATTCCCCTCCAGCTCTTTGCCTATTACCTCGCGGTCCAGCTCGGTTGCGACGTCGACAAGCCACGCAATCTTGCAAAAAGCGTCACCGTCGAGTGATAGGCGAATGGGCGAGACGGCGACGGGGTGTTCGAGGCGCGAAGCGTTTAACCGGGATGGCATGGCCCCTGATCGGTAGGGCGAAAATCTCGGCGCGTATACCGGCTCCCACCTCGCCGAATCAATCGCGCCGGATTTGAGCCATGCGTGCGGATGGCCTCGCCCAAAACGTTGCTGATTTTCGACGATATCAAATTCTAGCAGGTGGTATGCGGACGGCGCGGCTCAAATCCGGCGCGGGAACACCACAGGCGAAACAACGTCCTCGGCGCGCCGAGATTTTCGCCCTACCGGCCCAACCCGCATCCTCCCTTGATTTCCCGGCCAACCGGGCGCAGCCTTGCAAGAGGCCCGTTAATTTAGAAATAGAGCGCAACAGCGCCAGGGTGCAGATTGTTTACGCCAATGTACCTGGTAAGCGAAGTCGGCCCGCCGAAAGGAAATGCTTATGGGTGCTAGGATAGAACCGCCGACTCTGTGAGATTGGAACTTTATTAATAATGGCCGCGCAACCGCCAGACGAACCGTTTCCCGATTCCGAGAATGCGCTTGCAGACTTGCTCAGGCAGTTACCCGCAACCAGCCGTCGCACCTTTCTGAAAAGGCTTGCATCTGCCGGGTTTGCGGTGGCTTTACCAGCAGAAGTTCTGGGTGAAACGACCGCAGAACCTCCAAAACCCTCTCCTTCGAGTTCTCCAGCCGCTAACGTTCCCGCGACGTTGCAGATAAACGGCAAGTCTTATCCCATCGATGTCGAAGCTCGAACCACACTGCTTGATTTCTTGCGCGAATCTCTGGGCCTAACAGGTAGCAAAAAAGGCTGTGACCATGGGCAATGCGGGGCGTGCACCGTGCTGGTTAACGGACGGAGGATCAACTCTTGTCTCACGCTGGCCGTGATGCACGAGGGAGATCTGATCACCACAGTGGAAGGTCTCGCTCAGGACGGTCAGCTCAGCCGCTTGCAGGACGCATTTATCCGGCACGACGCTTTCCAATGTGGTTTTTGTACCGCGGGGCAGCTCTGTTCGGCCGCAGCCTGTGTAAACGAAGGACATGCCACCAATGAAAGCGAAATTCGAGAATGGATGAGTGGCAATCTTTGCCGGTGTGGCGCTTATCCAAACATCGTGGCAGCCATTTTAGAGCTGCGCCAACAGACCCCGGTGGCTGGCGGGACGACTATGGCAAATGACAAATGACAAATAACAAATGCAAACAGGAGACAATGAACATGAAAAGCATGAGGCACCGGGGATATTCTTTGTCATCTGTCATCTGTCATCTGTCATGCCGAGCCTCTGGCGAGGCTGAGCTATGAACAACTTCGCTTACGTCCGGGCAAACGATATCGATTCCGCGCTAACTCTGATCCGGACCCGACCCAAGCCTCGATTTCTAGCCGGAGGCACCAATCTTCTCGATCTATGGAAAATGGGGGTCGAACAGCCACAAACGGTAATTGATATCACTCGGCTGGGCCTTGCTGACATTGCTGCTCGTCCGGACGGCACTGGGTTAAGAATTGGAGCCCTCGCGCGAAACTCAGATGTAGCGGAGCATCCGCTGGTTTTAAGCCAATATCCGGTTTTGAGTCGGGCGCTTTTGGCCGGCGCCAGCCCGCAGTTGCGCAACGCAGCTACGGTCGGTGGTAATTTGATGCAGCGAACACGTTGCCCTTACTTCTATGATCCCGCTTTTCCTTCCTGCAATAAGCGAAAGCCGGGCTCGGGGTGCGGTGCACTCAATGGTTACAACCGGATGCACGCGATTCTGGGACAAAGCGATGAGTGTATTGCCACCAACCCAAGCGATATGTGTGTCGCGTTAGCCGTCCTGGATGCCCAAGTCCGGGTGATAGGTCCTGATGGTGAGCGCGTAATCGCGATCGGTGACTTTCATCGTTTGCCTGGCGATCGTCCGGAGTTGGACACCACGCTTCAGGCCAACGAGTTAATTACCGCGGTGGATCTACCACCCTTGGCAGATACCAAACATAGCCTCTACCTGAAGGTGCGCGACAGGTCTCTTTATGCTTTCGCACTGGTTAGCGCTGCGGTGGCCTTAACGTTTGAGAATGGATTGATCAATACTGCGCGAATCGCATTGGGTGGGGTCGCGCCCAAACCTTGGCGGGTACCGGAGGCAGAAGCCATGATCCAAGGGGTCGGCCCGGATCGTGGGGCCTTCGAGCGGGTTGCCGATCGGCTACTGCAGGGCGCGCACGCCTACCGGTACAATCAATATAAGCTTACCCTGGCGCGGAAAGTCGCGGTGCGCGCACTGTCCGCGGCGGCAGCCTCGACCTAGTTATGGCCTCGACCTAGTTATGGCACAGAGTCCCTCAGTCTTAGGAACTCCACATCAACGCGTTGACGGCAGGCTAAAAGTCACGGGTACAGCGGTCTACGCTGCCGACTTCAAACTCGATCGCACTGCTTGGGCGTGCTTGATCCAAAGCACGATCGCCAGTGGCGCCGTTATCGAGATCGATCAAAGTGAAGCTGAGCGGGCGCCGGGTGTGATCGCGATTTTGACTCGCCGGAACGCGCCCAAGTGGCATGCGTTCCCTGAAGAACTTACGGCCAATGGAACACCAGGCGAAAGCCGGCTCCCGTTTCAAGACGACCACGTCTATTACCAAGGCCAGCACCTGGGAGCGGTTGTTGCCGAGACCTTTGAGCAGGCGCGTGAAGCTGCCGCTCTCGTCCGGATCCGATACGAGCCAGGCGAATTGCGCACGGATCTTTTGGCTCTAGCAGACCAGGCAAGCGAACCCCACATGTTCGGTGGCAGGGTAAAGCTGCAAGATAAACGCGGAGATGTGGATTGGGTCTGGGCGAATATGCCGCAGAACCGTCTGGTCAACGAGACCTACTCAACTCCGATCGAAAACCATAACCCAATCGAGCCCGGTGCAGCCTTGGCTGTTTGGGATGGTACTGACCATTTAACACTGCATCTCTCAACTCGCGGAGTTGACCTCACGCAAACGGTTGTGGCGAGTGCTTTTGGTTTACCAATCGAAAACGTGAGGATCATCTGCCCGTTTATAGGAGGCGCCTTTGGGTCGAAAGCGTTTACCTGGAGTTATTTTCTGGTTGCTGCTGCTGCCGCCCAGGTTGCCAACCGGCCAGTTCGTCTGGTACTAAGCCGCCCCCAAATGTTCGATTCCATGGGGCAGCGGGCGCGGACCGTTCAAACCATTGGTTTGGCTGCCGATGAAAATGGCAAGCTGGCGGCGCTCAAGCATTCCACCTTGACGCATTCGTCCATGGTTTATCAGTACACCGAGCCGTGTGGGGAGTTGACCCGGTTGATGTACTCCTGTCCAAACATTCAGATCAGCCACCGCTTGGTCCAACTCGATTTCACCACGCCGTGCCCGATGCGTGCACCCGGGCAAGCGCCCGGTTTTTTCGCACTCGAATCGGCAATGGACGAATTGGCAGTGAAACTGAACATTGATCCGGTCGAACTGCGGATGCGCAACTACGCGGAGAAAGACGAGTTCGATCAGCGGGCCTGGTCCAGCAAGCATCTCAAGGAATGCTATGACCGAGGTGCGACCAAATTCGGTTGGTCGTCTCGCAATCCGAAACCGGGTTCGACGCGAGATCCCGATGGCAAGTTAGTAGGCTGGGGGATGGCAACCGCTATTTACCCGGCAAATCAGCGGCCGGCAGCCGCTAAGGCGATTCTTTCGAATGACGGATCTATCGTGGTGCGAAGCGCGACGCACGAGTCGGGCACCGGGACTTATACGGTAATGACCCAATTCGTCGCCGACACTCTTGGAGTCCCCATGGAGCGGGTCAGCTTTGAGCTTGGTGATACTGATTTTCCACCAGCGCCGGTAAACGGCGGATCTTGGCTAACTGCCAGCGTCGCGCCCGCCGTGGTCGCGGCTTGTAACGCCCTCCGAGATAAGCTGATTTCTTTGGCGGTCGACGGTCCTTCTGCTCCGCTGACCGGTCAGGCCAGGGCCGATATCGTTATTGCAGATGGCCGCGTTAGCAGCACTAAAGACACATCAAAATCGCTGTCGTTTTCCGATCTACTCACCAAGACCGGTAACCAAACCTTGGAGGCAGACGGTAGCGCGAAACCCGGCGATGCCTATCAGAAGCTGTCCTTTTTTTCCTTCGGCGCCACTTTTGTAGAAGTCAAAGTCGACCCTGATCTTGGCGAGGTTCGCGTAAGCCGGGTTGTTGGTGCCTATGATGTAGGCAAAATCCTGAACCCGCTGTTAGCTAGGAGCCAGCTCCTCGGCGGAATTAGTTTCGGCATCGGAATGGCCTTGATGGAGGGAACAATCCCGGATATGTCCACCGGCCGGATGGTCAACGCGAATCTAGCTGAATACCATGTCCCGGTCTTTACCGACATTCCCACAGACTTTGTAGTCGACTTTCTCGATATACCGGACCCGAACATGGCAGATAACGGCGCCCGCGGCTTGGGCGAAATCGGCATCGTCGGTGTTCCGGCCGCGATCGCGAACGCAGTTTATCATGCAACTGGGAAACGCATTCGTGACCTGCCAATCACGCCGGACAAGCTGGTCTGAGGCCGTCAGGGACGGGCGCCCCGGAGGGGAGCCGCTTTGGTGCGCGCGCAAGGAACCTCGCACATTCCTTCTAGCGCGAGGAGAGGCCAAACTGTGGGTTAAACAGGCGGCTCCCGCGAATTACCCAGTGCCTGTTCTACCCATTCGTTCTGTTTGGGCGTTTGATGCGCACGGGCCTGATAGAACGAACTGAACGTTGGGTCATTCCCGGGAGCCGCCTGTTATCCAAGCTTTCCGGTCTTGCCAACGATTGACCAATGCTGCGAGTTCGTTAAGCACACGCCAAAGCGGCTCCCCTCCAGATTTGCTATCTGCTATTATTTCGTGCCGACCACGAAATCTGGCTTGCTCTATTTGCTCCAGGCGGGACAATGGCGGCCCATATGAGGAGTCTGTTCTGTTTGGCAGCAATTGCCATGGCTGGCTGTTCTTTCGATCCGTTGGGCGCACACGACCCGTTGAGTGGACACGATCCGTTAAACGGACACCTGGTTGACCAGGGCACCCGAACGGCTGAGCAAACCAATTACCCCCCTGAAACGTTAAGAGAACAGACCTTTGTCCAATCTAATCCGATTTCTTATCAAGAGAAACGCGACGGTACGTCCGACGACATTCATACCGCATCGAAGCTTGGCGCCAAATTAGCCCGCGAAACGGGAACGAACGGCCTAATCGCGGTGCCGGTGAATGCGGCCCAAGGAAGTACGACGTTTGCTGAGGTCATGGTTTACGATACCGCCCGGCATAGCTTGGTGAACAACACCGTCTATCGATTTAGCTACACGCCACCGGCGGGTCAGACGCTGCAGTTGGACGGCATTACTGCGGTGTTCCAGACGCGGGGCGGCGAATAAGGAGACGTGATTGGTGACTAGTGATTAGTGACTGGTGGCAAACGGCGCCGTCTTTCACCAATCACCACTCACTAATCACCAATCATCTGGCCTTCCTACTCCAACTCTTCCGCCACCCGGTGCTCGATTTCGCCGGCCTGTCCCGGGTCGCGCTTAGAGATCAAGTCCAGCTCGACTGCTAATTCATCCAACTCCTCGCCGCCTGCCATCATCTGAAGTAAGTTTTCGCGATGGGTCTGTTCTCGTTTGAACGTCCCGTAGCTTCGGCCCCGATTCAGAACCGTGAAAGTGTCACCTACGGCCCACGCGTGATGGACGTTGTGGGTGATGAAAATCACGCCGATCCCTTTTAGCTTGGATTGGACGATATACTTGAGTACGACCGCGGCCTCCTTGACCCCGAGCGCCGATGTTGGTTCGTCCAAGATCAATACTTTCGCCCCGAAATAAACCGCTCGCGCAATCGCTACCGCTTGGCGTTCGCCCCCGGAAAGTGTCCCTACCGGTTGATCGGCATCCCGGATCTTGATTCCAATCTTTCGTAACTCTTCTTCCGTGATCTTGGCGGCGTATTTCGAATCAAATAGCTGAACCGGACCGAGTCGTTTTTTTGGCTCACGACCAAGGAAAAAGTTTCGGGTAATACTCATCAGCGACAACATCGCCAAATCTTGGAACACAGTTGCGATGCCCATATCCAAAGCTTGGCGGGGTGAATCGAGGTGGACAGGTTTCCCTTCGAAAAAAAACTCTCCCCGGCTCGGGCCATGTACTCCCGAAAGAATCTTGATCAGGGTTGACTTACCCGCGCCGTTATCACCGAGCAAGCAATGGACTTCCCCAGGACAAAGCTGGAATGAGATGTCCTCAAGCGCATTAACTTTGCCGAAGTGCTTCGAAATTCCTTCGAGCTTAATGATCGGGTCCATATAGATCTCGATGAAGTTAGCGGCTGCGCAATGCGCGGTGTCGCAAATAATTGTTTAAAAGAACTGCGGCTAGCAGCATACCGCCCAGTACCGCCCGGAACCAGTCCGTGCTGATATTAGTAAAAACAATGCCTTCCTGGACCATCCCGAGAATCCAGGCGCCGATAGCGGCCCCATAAACAGACCCGTAACCACCGCTCAATAGACAGCCGCCGATCACCGCGGAGGCAATGGCTTCTAGCTCCTTTTGTTCGCCCCGCAGCACATCCGCCGAGCCTGTATCGAGCACCTGAATAACCGCGAGTAGGGTAGCCGATACCGCGGTTAGCATGAATAAGCTGATCTTCACCCGGGCAACGGGAACGCCAACATTGCGTGCGGCCAAGGGATCTCCGCCGGAGGCAAAAACCCAGTTCCCAAACGGCGTCCGGAACAACATCCAACCCAGGATTAGGCTGAGGCCGATCCACCACCAGATTGAAATCGTTATGCCCAGGGGCCTTCCTAAGAAAAGCGGGGCCAGGAAATCGCCCTCGGTGTAGGCGCCCAGGCCTGAAGCTCGAGTGACATTGGTAATTAGAAGTGTGAATCCAATGGTAAGTCCTCGCAGCAAGAACATGGAAGCCAACGTGATGATGAAGGAAGGCAGTCTGGTGGCAACCACTAACCAGCCGTTTATATAGCCGACTACCAGCGAAAATAAAAACGCGACAATAATTGACAACCAAAGCGGCCAGTTAAACTGGGTAACGGCCAAGGCGATGATCATGCCGGCAGCGCCGATCATTGAGCCGACCGATAGGTCGAACTCGCCAGCAATCATGAGTAGTGAAACTGAGACTGCCAGAATACCAACCTGAGCCGCTACCTCGAGGACGTTAGTTTGCGCGCTGATCGTTAGGAACCCTTCACCGGCTACGGCCGCAAAAAAGACAAAAATCCCCACGGCCGCGATGAAGGCGCCGAACTCGGGACGCGTGAGCAATTTCTTGAAGTTCAAGGGTCCTCTCCAAGGGTTGCCGGGGCCGGCCTGCTAACGCGATCCAACCCCGGCAGGTTAACTAACGAATCCCTTTCTTAGATAAGCTGATTACTTGGGCCGCGTTTTCTGGGGTAACAAAACCGGGGCCGGTCAAAATTGTGTCGTTAGCGGGCAACAATCCGTACTCGATATAATTGTCCATGACGATCACCGGCAGATATCCCTGCAGGAACTGTTGCTGGTCGATGGCGAAGTCCATTTGTTTTTTCGCGAGCGCCTGCAGAACGGTCGGTGATAAATCAAAGGTGCCGAACTTTACTTTTCCAGTCAGACCAGCGTTTTGGAGTGCCTGAAGCGCAGGTTCAGCACCGGCTGGTCCAAGCGCGAGGATGCCTTGAACATCTGGATTCTTCTGCAAATAGGCAGCCACTGCGTCCCGGGATTGGGTAAAATCCATGGTCACAGCCAGAACCTCGGCCGGTGTGCCTAACCCCTCGGAAAATCCTTTTGCCCGGAGATCAAGGGCCACGTTGCCGACCTCTTGGTTAATCACGACTGCCTTTTTTACCCCTTCTGCAGCCATCCGTTCACCAGCCCCTTTGCCCGCTATTTCCTCTTCCTGTCCAATGTGCATCAGACATCCCAGCTTCTTTGAAACATCTGACCCCGAGTTAATCGAGATGACGGGGATCTTAGCGGCAACGGCTGCCTTGATCGATTTACCTAGCGCGTCCGCGTCGGGAATCGAAACGATAAGGCCATCCGGCTTAGTCGCGACCGCAGCGTCGATCAATTGTGACAAGGCTACCATATCGAACTTCTCGGGCGCGCGATATTCCACATTGGCGCCGGTCTGTTTCGCGGCCAATTGAACGCCGTTCTTTACCACGACCCAAAACGAGTCGGACACTTGGCCGTGGGTGACCACGATAATGTGCGGCTTCTTTTGGGCGATTGCCGGTATAGGAACCGCGAGGGTGGCGAGGGCAAATGCTGCGGCGATGCGCAGACTGGTCAGTTTTGACATAACGGGATGGGGGACTAATGGGGGTTTTTGTTGGGAGAGCAGGGCGACGAAAGCTTATACGGCTTCCGCCACGGCAGCGTCCGCCCGAGTCCCGGTGTCGACCGGAACCAGCTCGTACGCCACCCCCCGCTTGGTAAAACCGTCAATAAAATGCTGGGGAGTATTCGAGTCGGTAATGATCAGTGAAACTTCTTCCAATCGAGCATACGTCGCGAGACAGGCATGCCCGAACTTAGACGAATCTGTGAGAACATAGGTTTCGTCGGCCGAACGGATCATTGCCCGTTTGACCTCCGCATCCAGCGGATTCGGGGTGCTGTGGCCGTGGGTAAGGGTGGTGCCGGAAGTGCCGAGGAAAGCCCGATCCGCGTGAAAGTTCTCCAAGGTCCCAACAGCAACCGGACCAATAAGAGTCAAGCTGTGATTCCGAACCTGACCTCCTACCAGCAGCAATTCATAACCTGCGCGCGCGAGTTCCAAAGAAGCCGGAACGGAGTTGGTGATTACAAATAAGGATCTGAACCGTCCTACTAAAGCCGCGGCCAACGATAGCGTGGTCGTGCCGCCATCCAGAATAATCGTGTCTCCTTCGTGGATGCGCTCAATCGCAGCGCGGGCGATCCCTTCTTTCTGAGTGGCCTTTAGTTGAACTCTCTCAATAAAGGAGATATTGAATCGGCTCCGATGGGAGAACACAGCCCCTCCGTAGGTCCGCTGCAACAGGCCTTGTTCTTCAAGTTCGGCAAGATCTTTGCGAATGGTGACCTGGCTAACCGCAAATCGCTCCGCCAGGTTCTCCACCTTCACATTGCCTTCGTGCTCGAGGAGACGAAGGATCTGGTGCCTTCGATCTTCGGCAGTCGCAAACAAGGATGGATCGGGTTCCGGTTTCAGAATGCTTTCGATGTGATATCACATTGAAACCAAACCGGCTCCACTTTTCAAACAGAATTTTTCGAATACAACCAGTCGTCGTCGTCTTTTGGTGGGGCGTACCGACTGCTTCGCTCAAACGGTGGGATCATTTGGGAGCCTCGCCCCACCAAAGGACGACGCCTATACGCTCACACACCAGATTGCTTTTCCCGCTCACCCGTGCATCCTTCACGTCCATGAGACGATTGTTCCCTCTTGGGCTCGCTTGCTCAGCCTTTTTTTTCCCTTTAGCCAGTGAAGCCGCTGCTCCCTCCTTAGAAGCTGCACCGCCTACGGCTAAACAACCGGTTACAGATGTTTTCGGCGGTGTCTCGGTAAAAGACGATTATCGCTGGTTGGAGCAGTTGACTGATCCGAAAGTCAAGGTATGGGCGGAAAAACAAAACGAGCGGGCCCAAAAGTTCCTGAACGCACTCCCGGATCGCGCTCAACTAGCTGCGCAAATAAAGAAGTTAATCACCTCCACGCCGCCGAGCATCTCAGGAGCCGAGGTAGTCGCGAATAAGATCTTTGCGTTTAAATCTGACCCCGCTAAACAACAGGCATTTGTAGTGGTAGTGAATTCACCGGACGACCCGGCCAGCGAGAAACCCGTTTGTGATCCGAATTCGATTGATCCTTCCGGTGCGACGGCAATCGATTGGTTTGTTCCATCACCGGACGGCAAAACCGTCGCCGTATCGCTATCCAAGAACGGGACTGAAGACGGCGATCTATGCTTCTTCGAGGTCGAGACTGGGAAACAGCTTCCGGATGTGATCAAGCATGTGCAATTTCCGACTGGGGGCGGGAGCGCGGCTTGGACCAAGGACAGTACAGCGGTCTTTTATACCCGGTATCCAAGAGAAGGTGAACGGCCGGCCGAAGACTTGCATTTTTATATGCAAGTTTATTTCCATAAACTTGGGTCGCCGGAATCGGAGGACACCTATTCTATCGGGAAAGAGTTCCCGAAGATCGGGGAGGTTGTGCTCCAGTCGAACGCTAGTTCCGACTACGTTGTTGCAACCGTGGGGAACGGTGATGGCGGGGACTATGCCCACTTTGTCTATGGGCCGGATAAAACCTGGCGCCAGATTACTAAATTCGAGGACCAGATCAAAACTGGGGTGCTTGGGTTCGGTCCGACCTTTTACGCAATTTCACTGCAAGATGCGCCCCACGGAAAAGTGGTGAAATTTGCTCTGGATACTCCTGATGCTAAGCCTGAAGTGGTTGTCCCGACGGGCGAACCAGTCATCGAAAATATCGCGGTGACCACGGACCGGTTGGTTGTGTCGACCATGGAAGGTGGACCTTCCGGCCTCTATTCGTACAACCTTGATGGGTCGGACCAGAAAACCGTGGCGCTCCCGCCCATCTCGAGTGTTCCGCAATTAGCGGCCGGCGAGAATCTCGTTCTAGTTCAAATCGGGAGTTATACCCAGCTCTCCAAGTGGTTCCAGTACAGCTCGGGAACCAACCAACTCGATCCCACCAAGCTTAGTTCTGAAGCGCCGGTTAATTTTGCTGATCTGGAAGTCACCAGAGATTTCGCTGTCTCGAAGGATGGGACTAAGATTCCTCTGAATATTGTGCATAAGAAAGGGATTGCGCTGGACGGCAGCCATCCGACCATCCTTTACGGGTACGGTGGGTTTGGAGTCAGCGAAGTCCCGAGGGCTCGACTAACTTACCGGGCTTGGTATGACCTCGGTGGAATTTTTGTGGACACGAATATCCGTGGAGGAGGTGAATATGGCGAAGAATGGCACAAGGGTGGTAACCTCACTAACAAACAGAACTGCTTCGACGATTTTGCCGCCTGCGCCCAATATTTACTCGATCATAAGTACACTTCGCCCGCCAAGCTGGGTATGCTTGGTGGCAGTAACGGTGGGCTCTTAATGGGAGCGATGATTACCCAACACCCGAGCATGATGCGAGCCGTGGTATCGGCGGTCGGGATCTACGATTGCTTGCGGACGGAGTTTTGGCCCAACGGCGTGTTTAACACCACTGAGTACGGCAGTGTAAAAGATCCAGTTCAGCTGAAAGCGCTGCTGGCTTACTCGCCTTATCAACATGTAGTCGATGGGACAAAATATCCGGCTATTCTAATGAGCGAGGGGCTCAATGACGGGCGGGTAGCTCCGTATAATTCTCTTAAGTTCACGGCCCGGTTGCAAGCCGCCGCTGCGCCCGGGAACCCGATCCTGCTCCGGATCAACTCATTTGGCCATGGCATCGGGAGTTCTCTGGATCAACAAGTTGCTGACCAGACCGATGTCTTCTCTTTCTTTACCTACGAACTCGGCGCCGAGCCCGGAGTACAGAAGGTAGCGGATAAGAAGAGGTGATTGGTGATTCGTGATTGGTGGGGAGGGATCGCGTCCCCGCGATCTTTCGTTACCGGATCCCGGCGCGTTTGCCATTGTGGGATTTGATTGCGCCTCCAGGTCGGAAACGTTTTTCACGGCGCGCGGGGACGCGCGCCCTCCCCGATTTGCAACCCGCTAACCCCGTCAGTCATCTCATCAAACAACGCTCCCACCTGCAATGAGAATGCCGCAACTGCGCATACCAACAACGGCAATGCATAGCGATCATTGAAATAGTCGCAGACACAATTGGCGAAATAAAGGATCGCGGCGTTCAGCAATAATGCTTGGGAAAACCAAGCAATATTTGCTTGCTGGCGCCTTATCAGGAAAATGGTTAGTCCGAAATTAACTAATACCAGAACCGCGATCGGAACTGGCCCCCATAGCATCAGATAGGGATCGGTGCTAGCCCGATCCACCAATGCTGATGCTGTCTTCAGGTCGTCGATGGAGTGAAGCTGCTCCAACGGCTGCCAGCCTTTAGGATCTTCCTGACGCATGCGTGCAGCGGTGCGATTCGCTAAAAAACGGTTGAGGCTCAGCTTGCTATTATCCTCGCGCACATAGCCGTGCAGGAAATCAGATAGAATTAGGTCGATCAATTTCGGGTGAAGCGTTCTGAGATAGGCCAGGGCTGCGTCGAAAACCACCACATCGCTGCGCGCTTGGAGTGCGCTCTGCGGGATTCCTTCTTGGCGGAGCGCGTCTTGAATTGTGTTAGCTAGTTCGTCATGGGACACTCCTACCTTAGACTCTGCTCTTATCGCCACCTGAACGATCGGATCAGGCTCGGCAGTAACCAGCTTTTCGACTAACGCGGCCCGCTCTGAATTGGACAATTTATAGAGAAACGAGGTGGCTCGATCGATTAGAACGAAGCCTAAGTCCGTGCGGTACGGTTCTCCAGCCGCCGCAATCATGGTTCTGACGATTAGGGTGTCAGCCAATAAAGCAAAGGCTCCGCAAGCTATCGCGATCCCAAGTTTGGTCAGATCTTGAATGAATATCGGGCGTCGTCGCCATAGCGACCAGATGAGATGGCCTGTTATCACCAGCGGTAACCAAAGAACGAACAAGTAGTTGATATGCCTGGTGCCGAAGGCAACCAACAAGGCGATCGTGAATACAACCCAAGCCGTTAAAGACGCTTTGCTTCGATACGCCCACAGCCCGGTGACGGTCAGCAGAATGATGGCGGTGACACTGGGCGCTTCGGAGCCGGCACATTGCTGGTGAGCATATAGCGAACTCGCGGCGATGCAGCCGAGAGTTATCGCGCCTCGGCCTAACGGCCCACGAGCCGCTGTTCGTACCAAGAGCGTCAACGCCAGAATCAACCCTGCATGTTGGGCAATAATTAAGAGCTCTATCCCAAGCCAAGTCGGGTGTTGTTCAGCAAAAAGGCTCGGTGCTGGAAGCGGTTGCCCGCTGAGCAAAGCCAGCACGCAATCGCCCACCCAGAAGGGAATTCTTCCCGTAAAACAATAGAGGGGCGGATAATGCAAGATGTTGGCCCATCCCGCCTTCCAAATCAGCTGCCCCAGCGCATCGACGTCCTTCCAGATTGGCGGATAAACCAGCAAAAGGTAGAGCGAAGGCAGCGACAGGAAGATCGCTGGATGCCGGCCCACTACCGTGATCGCCTTTAGCGCGACATCTAGTGCGATTCGGTAAGCCGGATGATCTCGCACCGTTTGCGATTGTTCTGACACGACGTCATCTAGCCCGAAACCCTAGCGCCGCCAAGGTACTTCGTACGCGGCGTTCCAGTTGATGTGATGCGTGATCGCCCAGCGCCTGGAGGGGAGCCGCTTTGGGTCGTGCCCAAAAATCTCGTGATATTCCTTTCTGGTGCGATGAAGGCCAAATAGGGTGTTGAACAGGCGGCTCCCGGGAACTACCGCACGCGATGTTTCTCCCATCGGACCGCTCGGGGGTTCTCGATCCGCTCAAAGCGCCGATAAACCTGTCACGCGTGGAAACGTTCGCGGGAGCCGCCTGTTAAAGGAGATGTGGAGCCGTGCGCGCGCGGAAACAAATATCGCGAGGTCTCTGGGGCACGATCCAAAGCGGCTCCCCTCCAGGTGCTGCCTAATCTCGCACCGATCAACGTGCTACGGTCTCCGACGACGACGCGGACAAGGGAATCTCGAGAGAAGAGAAACGCAATCCGATTGCAACCGGAAACGATGCGGCTTACTTCATCAGGTACCATGAGCGCGAATCGACCGGACAAGGAAGTGGACGATAAAGATCGGCACCTGGAAGAAGAAGTGGACGAAGCACTCGAGGAATCGTTTCCCGCCAGCGACCCGCCAAGCTTTACCCGAGGGGAACGGGAGAGTGAGAAGTGATTGGTGATTGGTAAGAGGTGATTGGTAGCGGAGCACAAACTGCAGCGCGACCGCGAAGCGCAAATTTGCTATCTGCTATTTGCTATTTGTCATTGCCGCGTAGCGGCTACGCTGCTCTCTTCTTCGAATTCTTGAGGCTTGCCTGCAGGGCTTCCATGAGATCGACCACCTTACCGGAAGCAGCTTTCTTTGCCGGCGCCTTGCGTTTCTGACCCTTCGCTTTAGCCTCAATCAGCTTCTTCACGTCCTCGGCGTAAGTATCGCGATATTTGGCCGGCTCGAATTTTCCGCTCAGTTCTTCAATTAGTCGCTTTGCCAATGCGATTTCATTCTCCGAGATCTTATCCTTATCTGGAATGTTGAGCTCGTCCGTAGCCCGGATCTCGCCGGCAAACCGCAGCGTGTTCAGCAATAGAACGTTGCCCTCCGCTTTGAGTGCACAGAGGTGTTCCCGGTTGCGTAACACAAATTGCGAGATCCCGACCTTCTTCGACTTAGCCAATGCATCCCGTAGTAGGAGGTACGGTTTTCCGGCTGATTTCTCCGGTTCGAGGTAATACGGCGTGTCAAAATAGAAACTCGCAATCTCTTCTTCAGAGACAAATTCGTGGACATCGATCGTCGAAGATTTCTCCGGCGACGCCTCTTTTAACTCTTCCTCGCCAACCACGACATAATTGCCGTCCTCTAGCTCGTAACCTTTAACAATCTCATCATACGGCACCTCTTTGCCCGTAGACTCCGAAACCCGCTTAAAATGGATCCGAGACAGATCCGTTTTGTGCAGCATGTTAAAGGAGACGGATTCCCGCTCGGTCGCGGAATACAAACGGATTGGGATGTTCACCAACCCGAAGCTGATGGCTCCTTTCCAGATCGATTTCATGCTAATGCGACGAATCTAGGTTACGGGAAACGACACTTCCCTTTAGTTAGTTTCGCTCTGAGTAATTGGATGCATAAATTCTGCGCGTTGCGAGTTCTTTTTTTAAGGGGGGCGCGGTGGGCGGCTCGGACGTTTGGAGCCGGGTAACGCCCTGGGCGCTGCGATCAGATGGGACATATAGGACCTATGGGACCGATAGGTCGTCCCACATATACGTCCCATAGGTCCTATATGTCCCATCCGTTCGCAGCGCCTCGAGTTTTCCCAACCTCACGTCCTATTGTACCCAGCGCCCCAACCTACCCCAATATATTGGGTTGATCCAACGGAGTCCGGGGTGTATCATCCTGAGTAGTCCTCCTATGGATACCAAACGGCTACCCACCAGATGGCTCTATATAATGGATTATATGGACGAAGACACCGGGACGGTTGCCGCGACCCTGGGCGCTGCGGACGATCGCGACGAATGCGAGGGGGTCGTCCTTCACGAAACGACTTTCTTTGAGCGCCAGGGCTTCACGATTGTCCGAGGTGAAGCCTGCGAGCTTTGCCGGAGTTGCGAGGGAGACGGCCTAATCTGCGACAGCGGTTCGGAAAGACAATGTCCCCAATGCGGCGGCTTTATCGGGCCCTTCCGCAGACTGCGGTTTAGAGCTTCAGGAGCTAGGAGCTAGAATCCAGGAGCTAGGAGGACGTCTCGTTCCTCCTATCGTAATCGTCCTCGTCGTCGTCCTCGAAAGTAGTTGAGTTGAATCGGTCGCGCAGAGTGAATCGCTGCCAATAGTCGAAAATTCCGGGTCTTGCTCAATCTTGAGAGGAATTCGCTTTTCGGAGAACGAGGACGACGAGAACGAGAACGACTGTCACCGAGCTGCAGCCCGCACTCCTGGATCCGCAGAGTTTAAATATCCGCAGATTACGCAGATTTCGGTTTGCGGTCGGCTACGCGGTTCGGCAAAGGGTACGCCTTGGGTAGAGAGCAGTTTTTCTCCTCAATTTGGGGCTGCTGGGCGAAAACTCACTTCTTGAGTAAGCCCGGTACCAGCCCCCATCCCCCGAACCGTGATTCTACAAATGCAGATTTTTAGCACCTGCAGCGCGATCGACGGTTAACCGAAATCTGCGAAATCTGCGAAATCTGCGGATATTTAATTATCTCTTAGCTCTCGCTCTGCGGAATTGGCGTTCCTAGAACCTGACTGCGCTCAATTGCTGAAGCGCTTTATCAAAGTTTCCGTTGGCTTCAGCGAACCGGAGAAACTTGACGTGTTCTACACAGATCTCGCTCGGTGTGGGCTGCGTCTTAAGGATTTGTATGGTCTGCTGGATGTAGTCCGGTAAGGACATCATCCCTTCATTTGGGGTCCGGCCCGGGGTCAGATCGGTTGCGACCGCCGGGGGGATGATTTCGATAACTTCCACCGGCGTGCCGGTCAGCTGGACCCGCAGAGACTGGGTGTACGAATGCAGGGCGGCCTTGGTTGCGCTGTAGGTGGGAGTGACCGGCAAGGGCACGAAAGCCAAGCCGGAGGAGACATTCATGATAACCGCATGCGTCTGCTTTTGCAGGTGTGGAAGAAGGGCTGCCGTGAGTCGGATGGGACCAAGCAAGTTAGTGGTAATGGTTGCTTCAGAGTCGGCTAATCCCGCTGGTAGTTGTTGGAGATTCTCCGTTCTCATGATGCCGGCGTTGTTGATCAAGACGTTGAGGCTGGGAAACTCGCTGGAGACCCGCGCCGCAAACTTCTGAATGGCGTCGGGATCATTGACATCGAGGCTGAGCGAGACGATTCCCGGATTTGCTTTCGTCGTGTCAGCCAATGCATCCGGGCGGCGCCCGGAGATAATCACTTGGTTGCCTAGTTGATGTAAGGCTTCGGCCAGGCCGCGTCCGATACCGGAACCGCCGCCAGTGACAAGAATGGTGTTACCCGTGAGTTGCATAAGGTGATGTATCCGTTGGTAACAATGTTGTCAACGGAAACATGTGTTCTTCAGGAGTTCAGGAGTTGAGTTTGGGGCAATCTCGAAATTGCAATCGCAAAGGCCCTGTAAACCGAGAATATTAAAGCAACTCAGCACCCACCATAACAGGCTCCTGAACTCCCGAACTCCTGAACTCCTGTCTTTGTGGTAGAATGTCCAGATTGCAAACGAATCCGCGTCCTTATCATCATGGTAACCTCCGCCAGGCCTTGCTGCAGGCAGCGGAAACGGCGTTGGAGGCGCGCGGCGTTTCCAGTCTCTCTTTGCGCGAACTGAGCCGCGAGGTAGGCGTCAGCCATACCTCTCCCCGTCGCCATTTTGCTGATAAACAAGCGTTGCTGGATGCGCTGGCCCAAAGCGGTTTCGAACGATTCGACGCTGACGTAGCTCAAGCGGCCAATAGGCGGGCCCGCAATTTCGTGGCCCGACTGACTAATTTCGCTCAGGCTTATGTTGAGTTCGCGCTGAAACATCCCGCCCTTTGGGTTTTGATGTTCGATGCCAAACATCGGCCGGGCGCGCCACCTGAGTTGTTAAGCGCGAGCGATGCCGCATTTTCCCACGGACCAGCGCTGTTCAAAGCCGGTCAGGCAGCCGGCGACGTGGTGCTTGGTGATCCCGCGCGGTTATCCCTCACATTGAGCGCCGCCTTGCAGGGATTGGTCTCCATTTCCACCGGAGGGCAGTTCAAAGGGTTCCCCCTGGAGACGCTCGTGCCGACAATGGTAAAGCATATTCTGTTGGGGCTTCGGCCGCGGTAGTCGTCCTCGTGCTCGTGCTCGTGCTCGAAAAGGCCGGCACGTTGACGGGGCGCGTTTGTTCCCAACGCCTGGAGGGGAGCCGCTTTGGCGTGTCATTCACGACCTCGCGGTATTTGTCTCAGCGCGCGATTTGGCCAAAGAATATGCGCAACAGGCGGCTCCCGGGAATTACCCAGCGTGATGCTTTGCCGATAGGTTCCGATTCGTTATGACCCCGGCCGGCTACAGTTGCAAACCGCTGGGTCGTTCGCGGGAGCCGCTTGTTCTCACGCGTTCCGGTTGGACTAACACTGAGACGAATATCACGAGGCTGGGCAGATTCACGCCAAAGCGGCTCCCCTCCAGGCGTTGGGAAAAACACGCTTCGTAAACATGCTAGCCTCGTCGAGCACGAGCACGAAAATCCTCCCGGGCGGCATCTGTCATTTCCGCCGGAGGTATCGCTCAGCCACGACCGAAGGTTGCTCAACTACACGGCCGGCCGCTACGTCGAACGCGAGGCGGATAAACTGGGCGTGTGCCCAAGCAAGAGGCGTCGCCGCAGTCGTGGCGGTGCCTGACACAAACCCGGGTTGGCCCGAGGGCGGCTCGTTATCCCAAACTTGCTCAGATAGTAAATGACCCTCGTTTGCGGTGTTTGCCATTGCTACCAGATCCGTTTGCGCAGCTTTCAGGTTGAGAGCGGCGATTTCGTATTCTCCGCGTTCGCCGGCGAAGATAGGCCACACCCGGCCACGGGTCGTGCCGGAGTCAGGCGGAGCGAGCATCCAGGGAGCGCCTGAGGGTGTTTCGCCGTATCCATCGTCGGTATAGCGATGCCAGAATTTGCCGGTAGAAGTCGTCACCGACAGCTGGGTGTCGACCAGTTTAAGGCTGTTCGTGATCACCTCGTCGCTAGCCGGCTTTATTCCAAGACGGACCAACTCGAGAAAACTCGGGTCTATTACCTTTCGCTGGTCGATAGCACCGGGCCCGCCGTTGGCCAGGTTATAAGTTGTACCTGAGTCGGGCCGGCCATCTTTCGTGAGTCTTAAGTAATACGGTGACGAGCTGTACGGGCCGTTCCGAGTGACCGTCCATTTTTCGATTTGCGACCGCCAGGAGTCAGCCGTTTCCAGGTAGCGGTGTGCGGAACCCTTATCGCCGTTAGCCCTCGCGATATCAGCCGCACAGACTAGCGCGGCGATCTCGCTGGCGGTGCAGGCGGGAGAATAGCCGCTCTGTTCTTCCCATCTATCTTGAAGTGTGTATGGCGCCGGGTGTTCGGATAACGGAGCGAACTTCAGGAGAAAGTCAGCCGCCGTTTTTATATGCCGTGACCAGGTACCGGCGTCCTTACGGCCGAGTTGATAGGCTAGGATGATCGGATCCGACACTTCATCCAACTGCAAGCTGTGGAAGATCGGGGTGCCATCTACCATCGTATTTTGTGGGCAAGAACCATCAGAACTTTGTTGGACATTGAGAACGTAATCTAAGGCGCGGCCAGCGCCGCTCAGGTCGCCATTAGCGATGAGCGCGGTCGCGATTTCATAGAGATCGCGAGACCACACCCCGTGATAAGGTCCGGAGGGATTTATCAGGCCCGTTCCGAATGCCCAGGGAATCGAGGGCGAGGCGATGAACGCGCCTCGATAAGTCTTATCTTCACAGGCCGCCAGTACCATGGAGGAGACTGCATATAACTGGCGTTGTTGCCGGCTGGAAAGGGTAGGGGGAGCCGGGCGCAAGGACCCCAAATACTTCTTCCAGCCCTCAGCGTAATCCTTGGCGGCTCGATCGAACCCGGCCGCGAGCGAGTCGTTGGCCATATCAAGAGCTTTCGACTCAGTGGAAGCAAAACCAAGCGCCAGCGTGAGATGCTGGCTTCCCTTCATTCCGGTTAAACCCAACCTACCAGTCTGCACAACAGTACCGTTGAGTGCGGAACCGTCATGTGTGGTTAACTGATAGTGCTGAGCTAAGTCCGTCCCGCCATCCGTGGTTCCGAGGTAGCCGTTAGCCGTTTCCGTAAAATCCGGCGCTGCAACCAGTGCGCTGGCCATCACCATCTTTTCATCCGAAGCGATCAACGCTTTTCCTTTTGTTTCGCCCGACTCATCGAGAGGAGCGGCAACCTTCGGATTGTTAAGCTGGGGTTGGTAGACGGCGTAGAGCTGGTAAGGCTTATCGTCCAAGGAGACAAACTCAACATCGATCAGTAGAGTCGGCCGAGCAGGATCTGTGACAAAAGTGGTCGTCAGACACCAGCGGTCAGCTTTGTCCCGGTTGACAATTTGGTAGGTCAAGCTAGTGGGATTGTCCCCACCGTCGTCCGGCGGATCTTTTTGGTCACCCGGACGGCCCAGATTCACCAGGCGGGTCAGCGATGTGGACCCGTCTTGAGCTCGTACCGCAAAATTTTGTCCGTCGGTCACAATAAAGTCGAGGTTACGGACGCTTGGCGTATCGACGCGAGGATAGTAGACCTCGCTCAACCGTCCGTTTTGTAATGTGAACCAAACGTTGCTAGCCACGCTGTAACTGGTACCGAAACCAGTCTTGTTCGCGGGCAACCAATCCGCATTCGCACCTTTGGGAACTAAACCGCCCGCCGGCATTTCAGAAAGCCCGGAAGCCGGATAGGCGCAAAGCGATGCAAACAGGGCAACACGTAAAATTGGCATTGGAAAGGGGGGAGAAAGAAGATGGCAGTGAAGATGGAGGAGTTCCAGGAGTTGATTGGAGGGGAGCCGCTTTGGTGGGCGACCAAGAAACTCACCTTATTCGTGTCCTGGGTGCATGTGTCCGAGAAAGGATGCAAGAGGCGGCTCCCGGGAACTACCCAGCGGCTCGCAGCCTTGCCGCTCGGACCGAAAAACCGAAACGTGCACGGGCAATTCATCGCCTTGGGTTATTCGCGGGAGCCGCCTGTTGCCTCGTTCAGAGAACGCATCGAGCGTTGGAACGAATTTCGAGGGGTTGTTTTGGACCGCCCCAAAGCGGCTCCCCTCCAATCGAACTCCTTCTTTTCGGTTCCCGGCTTGACGGCCAAAAACGCCCGCGAGAGCATTGTGCGCCGCTACTCTCAGAGAAAACGCCATGATTCAGTTACCGATCACCGACATCCGGCAAGAGATTTTGGACGGAGAAATAACCGCCCGTGCACTTGCTACCATCGCCTTGGAGCAAGCTAATTCGAGTCCCGCCAAAAACACCTATGTGTCCATGGAGGAAGCGGATATCGAGCAGCAACTCTCCACGCCCAACCCGGCAACGGAGGAGACGCAATTATTGCGCGGGATCCCAATCTCCGTGAAGGATTGTTTCGATGTGCGCGGGTATCGGACCAGTGTCGGATCGAGATATTACTTCGAGACCGGCGGAATAAAATCGGAAGACTCTGCGTTGGTGCAACGGCTTAGAACCGTGGGAGCAACCATCACGGGTAAAACCCACCTGCACCAATTAGCTTTCGGTCTTACCGGTGAGAGCGAGGATTTTGGGAATTGTGTGCAATGCGATCGCCCAAATCTGCTGACCGGCGGATCCAGTAGCGGCGCCGCTGCTAGCGTTCTGGAAGGATCAGCCATGGCCGCTATTGGGACCGACACCGGCGGATCGATCCGGTTTCCGTCCAGCCTCTGTTCATTATTCGGCTATCGCGCGTCACTAGGGACTGGTTCCTGGGTTGGGGGCCACCATCTGTCCGAATCGTTCGACACCATCGGATTTCTGTTCCGCCACCTGAAAGATGTTCAATTACTCGGCAAGGCGATCCTCAATATCCCAAGTGAGCATGATGCCGGAGGCACGGTCCGTATCGGCATAGTAAATTCGACTTTCTATGCGGATACCGAGCCGGAAATCGTTGCCGGGTTGCTGCAGTGGAAGGAGCGTTTCCCGAATTGTGAATTTGAGACTTTCAATGGGGGCGTGTTTGCAGAATCGCTCGAAATTTTCCGGGGCATCGAATGTCATGAAGCGGCGGGGTATCATGAAGGTCATTTTGATGAGTTCGAGAAACCAATCGCAGACCGATTGCATTGGGGCAGTTCTTTGTCAGAAGACCAAATAAAAGAGCTGCGCCGGCGCCATTTGGCTTCCAAGCAACAGATTGGCGCTCTTTTTGATCAGTTCGATTTTCTCTTGCTGCCGGTCGCCCCGGTTTCGTTGTTGGAAAACGGGACTGACCATAACCCAGTACGGAACAGAATTCTGAGCTACACCACTCCCGCCAGCATTGGGGGTTTACCATGCCTGGCTCTCCCCAATGAAACTGGCGGATGCCAGTTACTAGGCCCGGCCGGCGGAGACGCTAAGCTCCTCACCTTCGCGAGCCGCCTGGCCGGCTAGGAAAAGGAGCCAGGAGGAAACGTATGGGCGTGTCGGCGTGAATACGTATTGGTGTAGCCACTCGGCAACGTAAGGTGCGGCGTATAGCGCTGCGAATGGATGGGACTTACGGGACTGATGGGACCAATATGATGCGACTTAGGTCCCAGGGGCTCAGAGGTCCATCGTCGAGCCCCCGCACACGCCGGCACGCCGACGCGCCCATACGCCCACACGCCCACACGCTCAGACGCCCTTCGTACTCCCTCATTGACGCCCCGGTCATTTTCGGCTTTCTGGAAGCGGGATGGAACCCGTAGAAAGCGCACTGGAAGCGTTAGGACTGCAGTTGCCGCTCGCCGCTGCTCTCCCGCTGACTTATAAGTCCTATACGTCCCATAGGTCCCATCTGCGCCACCACCATTACGCGCTGTCCGTCCGAGAACCGCGAACAGAGAACAGCGATTTCCAACTGCCATGTCCGAACATTACCTGACCACTAAATCGACTCACGACCGTTGGAATCGTGACTTGCCGCCGCAACTCGACGTGGAGCCGGGGGATGTGGTTAAGTTTGACTGTTTCGATTCTAGCGGTGCGCAACTCGGGCCGAGCTCGACCGTTGATGATTTTCTTAAGCTCGATCGGAGCAAGGTTCATACGTTGACCGGGCCGGTCGCAATCAAAGGGGCTAAGCCCGGGGACACGTTGGGGGTGGACGTTGTGAATATCCAACACAAAGGGTGGGGGTGGACCAGCATCGCACCCGGGCTCGGTTTTCTACCTGACCGTTTTCCTGACCCGTTTCTTTTTATTTGGCAACTGGACGAAGAATCGACCGATTCACTGACGCCGGCCGTCGTTCCATTAAGGCCGTTTTGTGGCATCATGGGGGTGGCGCCGGCTGGTCCCGGTGAGATGCGAACCCGGCCACCGGGAGCTTTTGGCGGCAACATGGACGTAAAAGATTTGGTCGCCGGTTCAACCCTGTATCTGCCGGTCTTTAACGAAGGCGCGCTGTTTTCTCTCGGCGATGTCCACGCCGCTCAAGGCGACGGTGAGATCTGTATCAATGGCATTGAATGCCCAGCGGTAGTGACTGTACGGTTCACGCTGCTCAAGAATGCGCGTCTAAGTGCGCCCATGCTGGAAACAACGCGACGCAGTCGGACCACCGGTGGTGAATGGACCATGATTGAATCCGATCAGGATCCACTGGCCGCAGCCCGCCGTGCACTGAATCGGATGATCGATTTCCTGGTCAACAACTGGAAACTTAGTCCGGAACACGCCTATCTGCTTTGCAGCGTGGCGATGGACCTACGCATTCACCAGGTGGTGAACACACCCCTGATCACGGTGGGCGCATCTTTGCCTAAGTCGCTGTTGCCACTGCTGAAAAGCCCGGTGATTGGTGATTAGTGAGTAGTGATTGGTAAGCGAGCCGCCTGGCGCTCTGAAAAACGAACCGCAGATAGACGCAGATTGACGCAGATAAAAGGAGCCAGAATCCAGGAGTCAGGAGAGGCACGAAGCGCTGAGGGATGTGCGCCTGAAAGTGCGCACCAACAGAAGGGTGAAAGTCCCCATCGGACGGGAACACTGGCCTGTCCGTAGCTGAAGGTAACTGCGTCGTCGAGAGGCGGGGTGGAGAGCAACCGGAAGCGAAAGACCAGTCCATAAACAAAACAATGTTGAACTCGATTCGGCCTGATGCATTGGCGAGCCTGCCTCTTAGTGGCGAAGCCAAGAACGGAAACCGTCCCGTAAAGGGGGCGCGACAATTCCGCGACCTATTGCTGGCGAGAACAGTGAGCAGCGGGATAGGAATGCATGGGGTGGTTGGAGATAGAATGGTCAGAAGTTGGAGCGATATGAATCAGGGATCACGAACCGGGAAAGGAACAGCGTTCATGGCTGCAGGAGGGCCCGAAGAACTGTGCCCGGGAGGTGACAGAGCCTCCGTAGTAGCGAAGAAGCGGGGTAATGCCCGTGGAGCCAAGGGAGGCAGGAAGGTGGAAGCGTGAAAGAAAGAACGAAGGAACAAACAACCGTCGAGCAGTGCCCGAGAGGGCTCAACAAGGTGGAGAGATCCGTGCCCGATGGGCATGGGTGGAACCGGAAGTCTGGACGGAACGCATGTTGGCAACCCTGGAAACGGGGATTGAAGGAGGAAAATGGTTTAGGCTGATCGATAAAGTCTGGAGTCCAAAGAATCTGGCAGGATCGCTGCAGAAGGTAGTGGCGAAAGGCGGAAGCGCCGGAATCGACCAGCAGAGCGCGTGAGTCAAATAGCCAAACACAAAGAGCAGACGATCCAGAAGCTGGAGCAAGAGCTAAGAGCCAATCAATACCAACCGCAGGCAGTCAAACGGGTATGGATACCCAAGCCTGGGAGCCAAGAGAAGCGTCCGCTAGGAGTACCGACGGTCAGAGATCGGATCGTGCAAGGAGCAGTGCTCCAAGTCATTGAACCGATCTTCGAACGCGACTTTGCGCCGCAGAGCTACGGGTTCCGACCTGGGAAAGGATGTAAGGAGGCACTGCGCCGAGTCGATGAGCTGCTCAAGGAGCGGCCATCACTGGGTAGTAGATGCGGATCTGAAAAGCTACTTTGACACCATACCGCAGGAGAGGCTGATGGAACGAGTCGGAGAGAAAATCGCGGACGGAAGAGTATTGAAGCTGATCGAAGGCGATGCTCCAGGCCGGAGTGATGGACAGCGCTGAAAGGATGGCAAGCGACAGAACAAGGGAGCCCGCAAGGAGCAGTAATCAGTCCGCTGCTTATCAAATATCTACCTGAACGGACTGGACTGGAAGATGGCCCGAAACGGCTTTGAAATGGTGCGATACGCCGACGACTTCGTCGTGCTGTGTGGGAGCCAGGAACAAGCCCAAGAGGCCTTAGAGCAGATCAGCCAGTGGGTAGAAGAAAACGGACTGACGCTGCACCCGAGCAAAACACGGCTGGTTGATGCCAGTCAAAGAGGAGGGTTCGACTTCCTGGGCTACCATTTTGAAAGGGGAAAGAAATGGCCGCGCAAGAAGAGCCTGGATAAACTCAAAGACACGATCCGGAGCAAGACCCGACGCACCAGGGGCAGGAACATGAAAGCGATCTGCGAGGATCTGAACCGGACCCTGAGAGGATGGTTTGGGTACTTCAAGCACAGTGATGCCGCACGTGCTCGAGAGCCATCGATGGCTACATGCGCGGACGACTGCGCAGCATCCTCAGACACCGGAGCAAACGAAAAGGCCGAGCTCGCCAAAGCGATCATCAACGATGGCCCAATAGCCTACTTCTCCGCGGTGGGCTTGTATCTCCTTAAAACAAGCGCACACTGCGGCATGCCGATCTTCTTGAAAGTTAACCACCAACTGGAGAGCCGGATGCGGGAAATCCGCCAGTCCGGTTCGGAGGGAGGGGCAAAGCCATCTTTGTCCCTACCCCTATTTTAGCTAGGGTGAGTCTGCGAGCCCTAGGTATGGAGTAAAAAAAAGTGGTCAAGCGCTGAAGGCGCGAAGAAACGCCGTGGCGGCGAAATCCGGACGCAACTAGCAGCTCTTTCAGCGCTTCGCGCCTCTCCTGGCTCCTTTTATCTGCGTCAATCTGCGTTCATCTGCGGTTGAACTCTTCCCTCGTTGTTCCTCATTGACGCCCCGGTCATTTTCGCCTTTCCGGAAGCGGGATGGAACCCGTAGAAAGCGCACTGGAAGCGTTAGGACTGCAGTTGCCGCTCGCCGCTGCTCTCCCGCGGGCATATAAGTCCTATACGTCCGATAGGTCCTATCTGATCCACCCCATTACGCTCGCACATCCGTGAACCGCGAACAGAGAACAGCGATTCAACCGCCATGTCCGAACATTACCTGACCACTAAATCGACTCACGACCGTTGGAACCGTGACTTGCCGCCGCAACTCGAGGTGGAGCCGGGGGATGTGGTTAAGTTTGACTGTTTCGATTCTAGCGGTGCGCAACTCGGGCCGAGCTCGACCGTTGATGATTTTCTTAAGCTCGATCGGAGCAAGGTTCATACGTTGACCGGGCCGGTCGCAATCAAAGGGGCTAAGCCCGGGGACACGTTGGGGGTGGAGGTTGTGAATATCCAACACAAAGGGTGGGGGTGGACCAGCATCGCACCCGGGCTCGGTTTTCTACCTGACCGTTTTCCGGACCCGTTTCTTTTTATTTGGCAACTGGACGAAGAATCGACCGATTCACTGACGCCGGCCGTCGTTCCATTAAGGCCGTTTTGTGGCATCATGGGGGTGGCGCCGGCTGGTCCCGGTGAGATGCGAACCCGGCCACCGGGAGCTTTTGGCGGCAACATGGACGTAAAAGATTTGGTCGCCGGTTCAACCCTGTATCTGCCGGTCTTTAACGAAGGCGCGCTGTTTTCTCTCGGCGATGTCCACGCCGCTCAAGGCGACGGTGAGATCTGTATCAATGGCATTGAATGCCCAGCGGTAGTGACTGTACGGTTCACGCTGCTCAAGAATGCGCGTCTAAGTGCGCCCATGCTGGAAACAACGCGACGCAGTCGGACCACCGGTGGTGAATGGACCATGATTGAATCCGATCAGGATCCACTGGCCGCAGCCCGCCGTGCACTGAATCGGATGATCGATTTCCTGGTCAACAACTGGAAACTTAGTCCGGAACACGCCTATCTGCTTTGCAGCGTGGCGATGGACCTACGCATTCACCAGGTGGTGAACACACCCCTGATCACGGTGGGCGCATCTTTGCCTAAGTCGCTGTTGCCACTGCTGAAAAGCCCGGTGATTGGTGATTAGTGAGTAGTGATTGGTAAGCTGTCGCCCCACCAATAGGGCCGCGGCCCAACCAATCACCTCTCACTAATCACCAATCACTTCTCATGCGCGCGTAGCGCCCTACCACCCCAGAATCCAAGCAAACATGAGCGGCGCTACGATCGTCGCATCCGACTCGATAATGTACTTGGGGGTATCGAGCGATAGCTTGCCCCAGGTGATCTTCTCATTCGGAACCGCGCCTGAATAGGAACCGTAACTCGTCGTCGAATCGCTGATCTGACAGAAATAACCCCATCGAGGGATGTTATCGCGTTGTAAATCCTGGTGCAGCATCGGTACGACACAGATTGGGAAATCACCAGCGATCCCGCCGCCGATTTGAAAGAAACCGATCGAGGATGTCGACGAGGTTTGGGTGTACCATTCCGCGAGTTCGATCATGTACTCGATCCCAGTCCGCACCGTGTGAACCTTTTTAACGTCGCCGGAAATGCAGTGTCCAGCGTACATGTTACCAAGAGTCGAATCTTCCCAGCCCGGCACAAACATCGGGAGATTTTTCTGCATCGCGGCGTATAACCAGCTGTCTTTTGGGTCGACCTGATAATATTTCTGGAGCCGGTTATCTCGTAAGATGGTGTAAAAGAACTGATGCGGGAACATCGCCCGCCCTTCCTGGTCGGCTGCCATCCATTCTTCCAGGACCGCCTTTTCGATCCGGCGCATGGCTTCTCCTTCCGGGATGCAGGTATCAGTAACCCGATTCAAATGTTGATCGAGCAGCGCTTGTTCTTCCTGGGGACTCAATTCCCGCCAGTTCGGAATCCGGCGGTAATGATGATGCGCAACCAGATTAAAGACGTCTTCTTCAAGGTTGGCGCCGGTACAACAGATCCCGTGAACTTTGTCTTGCCGGATCATTTCGGCTAACGATAGCCCGAGCTCAGCCGTGCTCATTGCGCCCGCTATCGTTACTAACATTTTTCCGCCCTTTTCCAGATGGGCCTTATACCCTTGCGCGGCGTCCTTGAGCATCGCCGCATTGAAATGGCGATAATGATGAGAAATGAAGTCTGAGATCGTGCTCATTTTGCTTGAGCCTTTCGAATGTACAGATTCTACCGAAAGATCAACGTGAATAGGCCACAGCGATACGGATTTTTTACAGAAGATAACGAAGGTAACCGCGAATGGACGCGAATTGACACGAATGACAGGCGAAAAAGGCGAACCGCAAATGAACACGGATATACGCGGATAGAGGGCTGCACGGTGAAGGAGGCTGCTCTTGGAAATATATCCGCGTACATCTGCGTTAATCTGCGGTTGGTTTTTTCTTTTTGGCTTCGTGTCGATTCGCGTCCATTCGCGGTTACCTTCGTTTGCTTCTGTAAAAATTCTTCGTTGGCTCCTGTCGAGTAAGTGAATATTGGCCGGCGGCTATTTTATCTATGCCCACCCTACTTCGAATAACTTCTGTCTGTCTGGTGCTGGTCGCCTTTGCATCCGGGTTTGCGCATTCGGGCAGCCGTGGAGCGTCCGGCCTTCGTTTGTTTGACCAGGCCCGGTCTGCCTGACGGCAAAAAGCTTTTTGAGACCCGCTGTTTTGTGTGTCACGGGCGAGACGGGAAAGGAGATGGCCCTTCGGCGACGGGGCTTGCTGAGAAACCACAAGATCTGACCGATCCAAATTGGCAAAAATCGAATTCCGATGACCTGATCCGAATTGTGATTAGAGACGGTGGAGTCGCCATCGGCAAAACCGGAGCTATGCCGCCGAACCCCGACCTCACCCAAGAACAAATCCAAGGCCTAGTCGCGTTTGTGCGGAGTCTGGCCGCGCACTGAAGAAGGAAAATCCCACGCAAGGACCCAGCCCGCAACGCTTCGCGTAGCGATGCGGGCGAGGCGCCAAGGCGCAAAGCGAAGACATAGATTGAATGGCCGCAAAAGAACGCAGAAGTGAAGTTGTTCGCAGCGATTCTTTGCGATCCTTGTGCTCTTTTGCGGCCATTTCGACTTGTTGACGGGTTTTGGGCCACGGTGCCGACCGCTTTCGGCCTTGCAAGCAAGGCGCGCTCCACGGTGCCGACCGCTCGTCTTAACCTTTGCGCCTTTGCTTCTTTGCGTGAGATTTTGGTTTTCCTCTCCCGAGGCCATATTGTGCTACGTTTTCAGCCTTGATGTTAAATCGCGCTAATCTCGATCGGTATCGATGGCTTCCAGTGTTGCCACGCAAGCGTCGGCTATCGGCTATTGGCTATTGGCTATTCTGCTTCGGGCTTGTTCTCCTTTGCGCGCACCGTGTCCTTGCAGATGATCAGCCCACTGTCAGGATCGAGCATCCCTGGATGCGGCAGGTTCCCGATGTGATGGATTCGACAGCGGTTTATATGACGCTGGTGAACAGCGGCTCCATCCCGGCTGAACTGGTCGGCGGCAGCACCAGCATCGCGGACTCGGTTGCGCCCATGATCACCACTAAGCAAGGACAAGGGCTGAAAGAGGTGCTCGGAATGCAGAGCGTTGATTCGCTGAAAATCCCGGCGCATGGAACATTGGTTCTCGAGCCGGACGGCAATCATCTCATGGTCATGGGGCTCAAAGAACATCCCAAAGAAGGGACTCAAGTGGATTTCACAATCAAATTGGAACCGGGCGATCATGAGATACATTTGAAAATTCCAGTTTCACAGGAGGCCTGTAAAATGAGTGTTGTATCGCCCAAGACTAATACCGTTCCGACCCCGCAACCGAGACGACCTTTCTTTGATTGGCGGGTCTGGACCGTGGCCGGCGTCCTGTTGGTCGCGGTGGGGTTATCGATTTTCCTTGGGCTAAAACAACATGCTCAACAGGGATTCTTCGGTATGCGATTGTTCCCGTTAAAGACCGCTTACGATTTTAAGCTGACTGGCGCAAATGGCGGTCAGGTAAGCTTGGATCAGTTTCAGGGTAAAGCAGTGCTTTTTCTCTTCGGATTCACGCATTGCGCGAACGTTTGCCCGACCTCATTGACGAACCTGGCGGACGTCTACCAAGCCCTGACGCCCGGAGGAACGGAAACAGGTGCAAGTAATTTTTATCAGCGTTGACCCCGATCGGGATAGCCCACAGACGCTGTCGCGATACGTCACGTCATTCGATCCATCGTTTATCGGTTTAACGGCGCCCAAACCTACCATGGATCAAACCGTGCTTGCCTATGGAGCCAGCTACGAGATGGTGGCTGGCCCGACCAATGAGCCGAATGATTATTCGGTGAACCACTCGGCTTATGCCTACCTGGTGAATCCTTCCGGTAAATGGGAGCTCTTGTACGGAAATGAGAAGCTCGCCGATGTTCAGCGGATGGTAGCCGATATCCGGGCCGTTCTCCGGGAACCAAGATCGTAATCGGTCCCGTGCTCGTGCTCGAATGATTTGGCATCGGGAGACCTGGGCAACGGGGCACGACGTCAGCCGAATCAGTAATCATACGCGGGGTAGACCGCGAAGCGTTGAGGTCGAGCACGAGCACGATATGACGTCACGCGACCAATCACCAATCACTAATCACCAATCACCTTTCACTCCCTCCCACTCCCTCCCACTTTCCTTTTCCCGCCCTTTGTGCCCTATTCAAAGATGTTCGAGGACCATCGTCGTTTGTTTAGGAGAGTGACCCGCCTTGCGCTGAGCGCTCTTATGAGTGGAGTGCTGGTGGCGCCGGCCCTGGCCCAAACCCCCCGCCAGGTTTTCATGCGGTATCCCACGATCCATGGCGATTCCGTCGTGTTCGAATCCTGCGGCAACCTCTGGCTGGTCGATCGGAAAGGCGGGACAGCTCAACGGCTCACCACCGATCCTGGGTTTGACATTCTGCCGCGATTTTCGCCTGACGGGAAGTATATCGCGTTCACCGGGCAATATCAGCAGAACAGCGATGTCTATTTGATCCCAGCGACCGGCGGCGCCGCCAAACGCTTAACTTTTCATTCCGATGTCGTCGATGACGCTCCGCTCCGGTATGGACCGGATAACATGGTTGTCACCTGGACACCAGACTCGAAGAACATCGTCCTCTTGTCTCGCCGGGCCGCTTTCAATGCCTGGTTTGGAAAATATTTCGCCGTCCCCATCTCCGGCGGCCTGCCAAGCGAACTGCCTCTGGATCGCGGCGGAATGCTGAGTTACAGCCCGGACGGCCAGAAGATCGTTTACAACCGCATCTTCAGAAATTTCCGCACCTGGAAACGCTATGACGGCGGATTATCGCAAGAGCTTTACCTCTACGATTTTCCGAGCAAACAAATTTCGGAGATCGCTCCCTTCAAAGGAACCAATACCGACCCCATGTGGTACGGGAACACCGTCTATTTTCTTTCGGATCGGGACGCGAACCGTCGCGCAAACATCTGGGCGTATGATCTTAATACGAAAGCTGTTCGCGAAATCACCAAATTCACCGACTACGATGTGGATTGGCCGAGCATCGGCGATACCGGCATCGTTTTTCAACAGGGCGGCAGCCTCTATGTCCTCGATCTGCCGAGCGAGCAACTGCATAAGCTCGAGGTAACGGTCCCTGACGATGGAACCCGTTCTGCTCCTCGATTTGTCGACGCCTCCAAACAGATTCGAGCTTACGATATCGCGCCTAATGGAAAGCGGGCCGTGTTCGAAGCCCGCGGCGATATCTTCACCGTGCCCGAAAAAGATGGCGATACCCGGGATATTACCGAGACCAGCAACGCGAACGAGCGGTACCCGAGTTGGTCCCCTGACGGAAAATTCGTTGCCTATGTCACCGACAGGGAAGGTGAAGCCCAGATCGCGATTCGGCCGGCTGAAGGCGGTAAGGAAACGCTGCTCACTAAATTTGAGAAAGGCTATTTGTACTATCCGGTTTGGGCCCCGGCCTCGGATAAGCTCGCTTTCTCTGATAGTGACCACCAACTCTGGTATGTCAATCTATCGGGTGGCGCCCCGGTGAAAGTGGCGCACGATGAACGAGACGAGATCAAGGATTATGCTTGGTCTCCGGATGGAGATTGGCTGGCTTACAGTCTGGCTGCGGATAACAGCCTCCATCAAATCTGGCTTTACCAGCTGAAAGACTCGAAAGCGACCTTGGTAAGTTCAGGTACCGACGATGATCGTGAACCCGTCTTCGATCGCAGCGGAAAATATCTGTTCTTCCTATCGAAACGGCACCCTAATCCGATCCTGTCAGAAACCGAATTTAACATCGCTACGTTAAAGATGCGGGGGATCTATGTCGTTACCCTGACCAAAGAAGAGCCCTCATTATTTGCCCCTCGTTCGGATGAAGGGATCAATCAGAGCGAGGCGAACCGCCCGTCGCTTACCGCTACACCGACGCCGAGCCCGACAGTTGGTGCGATCCCAGCGATCAAGATCGATCTCGATGGGTTCATGGAGCGGGCGGTCCCAGTGCCAGTACCGAACGCAGATTACGGCGGGTTAAATGCGTCACGCGATTCGCTTTTCTTTTTCACCCTCGACGGTCCGGGCGCAGCGGTGGGCGAAGAGGCGGAGGACCAGAAGGCCACGCTCCGGGCATATGATTTCAAACCGCGGAAAGAAAGAACCGTCGCTACCGATATTTCGCTTGGCGGCGGTTCGTATGCGCTCTCCGACGATGGATCAAAAGTGATCTATCATAAGGCTGAGAGTTATTTCATCGCGGATTCGAAAGTCGATGGCAGCAAGCCGGCCCCAGCAGGGGAAGAAGGTCCCGCGAAACTGGATCTGAAACAGATGCGAGTTCAGATCGATCCGCGCCAGGAATGGGACGAAATGTTCGGTCAAGCCTGGCGGCTGGAACGCGACTTTTTCTACAGCACGAAGATGAATGGGGTGGACTGGGACGCGATCGGCGCTTCTTACCGAAAGTTGCTGCCTCTCTGCGGTTGCCGCGAAGACCTCAATTATCTGATCGGCGAAATCCTGGGTGAGCTCTGTAATTCCCACACCTACGTCGGTGGCGGTGACGTGGGAACGGAGGAGAGCAGCGCAAAAGTCAAAGTGGGCTGCTGGGTGTCGATTTTGCGCTGGACCAAGCGAGCGGCTTGTATCGGTTTGCCAAGATTTATCCCGGCGACAATACCCGTGATGATTATCGATCTCCTTTGACCGAACCCGGTATCGATGTTCGCGAAGGAACTTATCTGTTAGCGGTCGATGGCCATGAGCTCAAAGCGCCTACCGATCCTTACACATTGTTTCTCAATAAAACGACGGGCACCATCCGGCTAACCGTTGCGGATTCTCCCGAAGGAACTCGCCGGGATGTGGTCGTCAAGCCGATCGCTAACGAACTGAAGTTACGCTTGAAAGCCTGGATCGATCATAACCGCGATGTGGTCGATAAAGCGTCCGGCGGCAAGATCGGTTACATCTACATGTCGGATATGGAACGGCTCGGTATGGATCAGTTTATCCAACAGTTCTATCCCCAAATCCGAAAAGAAGGTCTCATCATTGACGACCGCTGGAACGGCGGCGGCAATATCGATGAGATTGTGCTGGAACGGTTACGCCGGATTTTGATCGGGATGACGACGAACCGTGAACGAGACGAGGAAACTTGGCCGTCCCAAGTTCAGAACGGTTACAAAGTAACGCTCATCAATCAATATTCGGCCTCGGACGGAGACATTTTTCCTTATTACTTCAGGAAATATGGTCTCGGTCCATTGATCGGGAAACGTACCTGGGGAGGAGTACGCGGGATTCGAGGCTATTGGCCTCTACTCGATGGTGGTTACATTACCATCCCTGAATTCGCTCTTTACGGGCTGGATTCCCACTGGGTCATCGAGAACTACGGAGTACCTCCTGATACGGACATCGAAGATCTACCAGGCGACTTGTTAGCCGGCCATGATGCCCAGTTAGAAGCCGGGATCAATTACGTGATGAAACAAATTCAGGAGCACCCGAAACCGCTGCCGTCGCCGCCTCCGTTGATACCGGCGTATCCGCCGCCGGGGGAGTGAGGAGTGAGAAGTGAGAAGTGATTGGTGATTGGTGATTGGCGGCGCACTGCGCCGCCAGGTGAATAACAAAGATACTCACGCAAAGACGCCAACAAAAGAGAAGAGCAGAGGCAGGATTCGGCCGCAAAACTTGTCGCGCCGTGGCCTTGCGAAGGCGCGACAAGTTATTGCGGCTTTTTGTGCTTGTCTTCTTAACCTCTTCTCTTTGCGTGGGATTTCGGTCTGTGTGCGTGATTTCTCTTCGCGCGCCTTCGTTCACTCACGCTTTCTCAACCGAAACGTTGGTCGCTTTTACTAGCGCGTGAACTGAATCGCCGATTTTCAATCCTAACTCATTAGCCGACCTCGTTGTGATAACTGCGGCAACAGGTCCAATGGCGGTGTCTAACACTATTTCAGTCATTACTGGATCTGAGGTAATTTCCCGAATCGTGCCGGGAATCCGATTTCGGATGCTTTGACTCATCCGAGGACCGTCTGCGTGGTCAGGTCCAGGCGCAATGGGAAAAAATCTGGTGGAGCGCTGCCTCGCCCGCGAGGCCGAAGGGGTCGCCACCGTGGAGCGCTGCCTCGCTTGCGAGGCCGAAGGGGTCGCCACCCGTGGAGCGCTGCCTCGCTTGCGAGGCCGAAGGGGTCGCCACCCGTGGAGCGTTGCCTCGCTTGCGAGGCCGTGGTGAACAGGGGGATGGAACGAAAAACCTCGCTCCGATTTCTGCACTCTGCAGCGCATCGAACACGAGGGCACCCCCGGTTTCACCTCGTAAGCTGCCTAAGACAGATTCTGAAAGCAGGTTCCGCAAAAACTCACTGCGATAACAGAGAATAAGTTTGTACCGCTAAGCGATCTTTGTTGGCATGATCGTTAGTCGTAAAGCCACGGGTAGCAGTCTCTTTTGCGATCCACGCGATAGAGTGCAGACACGACGCGGGGCGTGTCTTATCGCATGCCCTGCTCACCATCGGCCTCGCAAGCGAGGCAGCGCTCCAGGGATACGCCCTCACGCCTTTAGTAGCCCCAACCGAATCATGCTCTCCGCGGTGGCGATAATCGCTTCCTCGTTCGAGCGCGGTGTCCAACCTAGAACCCGTTTAGCTTTCGCGTTGGTCCCGTTTTTCTCTTTATCGAGCTCGGGTAAGATTAACCGGACCGCCGGATTCCGAAGGGCAGCGATGCGCACCAGCCAATTGGGTAATTGCCGGGTAGGCACCCGTTTGGCAGCCTGTCCCAAACGACTTTTTAATAGTTTGGCGATATCCACCATCCACATAAAATCGCCGGCTGTAGCAAGGAAACGTTCACCCTTAGCCGCCGGATTAGTCATCGCCCGAAGATGTAAGTCGGCCACATCCCGCACATCGACCAATCCAAAACAGAGCTTGGGACAGCCTGGCATAGCGCCATTCATGAGCTGTTCAACTAACAAGATCGAACTCGAATAATCCGGTCCCAGCACTGGGCCAAATACAGCCGCGGGGTTGATCACAGACAACTCAAGGTTACCGGCTTCTTTCCCCATAAAATTCCAGGCCGCGCGCTCCGCTAACGCCTTCGATTTTACATAAGCAACTAGATCCCCATTGAGATTCGTCCAGTTCTTCTCGTCAAAAGGCGTTGCCTGCGGTTCATATCCGTAACCGATGGCCGCAAACGACGAGGTAAATACTACGCGTTTAACGCCGGCATCACGCGCGGCGCGCAAAACCCGCAGTGTGCCTTCCCGCGCTGGTATGATCAATTCATCTTCGTGCTTGGGTACGTTCGGAGGAAGCGGAGATGCTACATGTAAAACGTATTCGCACCCGGCAACCGCTTCAGGCCAACCCGCGTCCTTCTCCAGATCAGCGGCAACAAACGAAAATTGTTTGCCCGGTTCAGCGCCGCCTTCTTTGAGCATAGCGCGCACCTCATGCTCTCGTTTCAAGTTACGTACCGTCGTCCGTACCTGATAGCCGGCCGCTAAAAGCTGCAGGATACAATGACACCCGATAAACCCGGATCCTCCGGTAACTAGAACTGTGCTCATTATTGTCTCGGCTCCTTAACCTTCGAGCCAGCCATAAGCACGAAAATAAACCAGAGCGCGTTAAGCCGCAGGCGGAGCGCCTTCTCTCGCCTGCCGAACGCGGCCAAAGGCGCTACCCGCACTCGAACCTGCAACGCCCAAGTCGACCATAACCGCGAGCCTCCCCTCGAATGCGCCCGTTCGCCGTCCTCACTTCACTGGACGCCCTTAACCTAATCTGCGTAATCTGCGGAAAAATCCACCCCCTGTTCCGATGAAAACTCAGCTGTTATGCGTTTGCGTTGCCCTGTTAATCTGTGGTTCGGCTGGCGATGCCGAAGAAGCCGCAATCCACAGCGGGCATACAACGCCCGAAATCAAATCGTTGTCCGCGGCCGAGATCCGAGGATACCTGGAAGGAAGCGGAATGGGCCTGGCAAAAGCGGCGGAACTGAACGGTTATCCCGGTCCTGCTGATGTTCTCGAGTTGGCGACTCAACTTCAGCTCACTCCGCAGCAACGGGCTAAAGCGGAGCATCTCAAAGGCTGGATGAAGAAAGCGGCTCGCATGGGTCATTGGCTGGTTGAAGCCGAACGCCGGCTCAACCTGCTCTTTGCCAAAGGTGAAGCCGACGACGAAAAAATCACCCCCTTGGTTCAGCGGATCGGAGCTCTCGAAGCCGAGATTCGCCTCGTGCATCTTCGCGCCCACATTGAAATGCGGAGAGTATTGACCGCTGGCCAGATCAAAAAGTACGAGCAAGAGCGCGGCGTTGCCGACGCCCAATGATGCCGTGCCCTGGAGCCTTCCCGACGAATCGACGCGAATAAAGACCCGGACGAAAACCTCAACCGCAGATGGACGCAGATTTACGCAGATGGGCTCAGAGGAAATCACGAGATGGCGTTGATAGACACGTCGTGGCAGATGGCCGCATCCTAAAACACGTTAATATTATCCGCAGATTACACAGATTCCGCGCTTTGGACAAGGACTTGGGCACCAGCAATTCTAGGAGTAAACACCTTTTCTGGCCTCGGTTACGCTTCCGCAACCCAGGGACGTGAACCGAAGCCACATCGAAATCTGCGTAATCTGTGTAATCTGGATATTGCACATCTCAACGTGTTGCTCGGCAAACGGAGTGCGCTGTCAACCCCGTTACGCATTCATGATTTCCTGTCTGACCTATCTACGTAAATCTGCGTCCGATCTGCGGTTAAGGTTTTTCTTCTAGTCTTATTCGCGTCGGTTCCTGGGGAAGGCAGCGCTCCAGGTAGAATCCTACTTTGCCGCTGTCACCGGCTTGACTTGTCCGTACTCTGGGTTCTTCCACAAATCACTGTGATACTCGAGGTAATCAGCCGTGACTTCGGCGACTTCACGCCCGTAAAATCGCTCTACCACGTGTAAGGCGAGATCCACACCCGAGGTTAACCCGCCGGCGGTCGCTACGTTCCCATGTTCAACGAACCGCGTTCCGCTGATGAACTGGACGCCCGGGTACTTTTTCTGTATCGCTTGCTCATATAGATGATGCGTGGTGGCAGTCTTACCATCGAGCAGACCATATGCTGCCAGCATGGAAGCACCGGTACAAACTGACATCGTGAGATCTGCCTGTGCCGAATTTTTTAATAACCATGCCTTCTGCGCCTCAGTCCGGCCGCCTTGCGCCGGGATCACAATCACTTGAGGTTTCGGGGCGGTATCAAAGGTGTAGTTAGGCACGATCGTCAAGCCACCAGCATCCACCGGCTTCAATGAGTCCGATACCGTGTACACAGCGAACGGCATCACCATGTCCTCCCCATCCGCTGCATGCCAGGGTTGCCCCTTGGAAGTTAACATCGCGTCACTAAACACCTCCCATGGGCCGGCGATATCCATCACGTCTGCTCCCTCTGAAATGATAAAAGCGACATTGATTCTGCCGCTAGCCGGTGGTTTCAACGGTTCAACCGTTCGAGTTGAACCCGACTCCTGACCGGAGGCTGTCTGATCGGCGAGACTGAATGCACCCAGGATCAGGGCTGCCCATAAGGTCGTAAGCCGGTTCGCTCTCGTCCTTCCGACTTCGCCAACGGTCTGGTTGTGGAGGCGCCTCGCTTGCGAGGCCGACCCGAGCGGTTGACAACATAGAGGATAGGCTTCGTCGGACAAGCTGTCCCCCGATCCGGGCATGCGAAGCGCTGCCCGCCCGCATCGCTACGGGAAGCGTTGCGGGCGGGGAGTACTGGAGTGTTGGAGTATTGCTCTTTGTGAATTGTACCCCGCTAACGCCGGGTTGGGGGCGCTATTAGTGAACTTGCTCATATGTTTTTCTTAACTGATGGCTTGCGTTCCCGAGAGCATATCCGGATAGTCGGAAGTCCGAAATGACTAGAATTCGGCATTTTAGGACATACTACAATACATTGGTTAAGGCGCAGGAACGACCTGCCGCTGGCCTTATGCCGATTGAAGACGGACGGTTATGTTGCCCAAGCATGTAGTAATAGTTGGCTACGACGAGATCACTTCGCTCGACCTTTCAGGGCCGCTGGAAGCGTTTAGCAGCGCGGTGATAGAAAATGCGAGAGGCAATCCGCAGCCCTGCTACAGGGTCACCATCGCCGCGTTAGGTGCTAGAACTTTCTCTTCTGAATCAGGCTTATGTGTAACCGCCAAGCATTCGTTAAGCTCAATACGCCAGGCGGACACGCTGCTAATCCCAGGTGGACGCGGTATGAGAAATCCGTCTACGGGAGCAAAGCTGGCAGCCTGGATTAACAAAAGAATAAACCGGATCCGTCGGGTGGCTTCAATTTGTACCGGCGTTTACGGGCTGGCGGCGACCGGCTTGCTAAACGGACGCAGAGTTACGACTCATTGGAAATTCGCGAACGATCTCGCTGCGCGCTATCCCAAACTCAAAGTGGATGCGAACCCGCTTTATATCCAGGAAGGCAAATTCTACACGTCGGCCGGTGTTACTGCGGGGATCGATCTGTCGCTGGCATTGATCGAGGAAGATTTTGGACCGCAGATCGCGCTGGCTGTGGCCCGGGAATTGGTGGTTTACATGAAACGTTCCGGCGGCCAAGACCAGTTTTCTGAACCACTAAAATTCCAAATGGCCTCAGCTAGCCGGCTTGCGGATTTGCCGGCCTGGATAACAGGACATCTGGATCAAGATCTATCGGTCGAGGTTCTCGCCCAGCGGGTGCATCTGTGTCCACGCCAGTTCTCCCGCCGGTTCAAAGCGGAATTTAAGAGTAGCCCGGCAGCCTTTGTTCAACGGCTTCGTCTTGACGAAGCCCGGACCCGGCTCGCTGCCGCGAATTGTAGCGTGGAAACTGTGGCCGATTCGGTCGGGTTTCATGATCCAGACAGTTTTCGGCGCGCCTTTGTGAAGTGTTTCGGTGTTCCGCCGCAACAGTACCGGAGCCGGTTTGCTTCAGACAGAAAGATCAGGAGCTAGGAGCTAGAATCTAGGAGCTAGTAGGGCGTGTCGCAGCTCGATCGCAATCGTCGTCGTCCTCGTCCTCGAAAAGCGAATTCCTCCCAGGATTGTGAAAAACCCAGATGCTGCAGACACTCGGGAGACTTGCGACGCGCTAAGGTAAATGTTCGTCCGGATTAGGAGCCATCCACGGCTTCGATAACCCCGCGGCCGCGGAAGCGAGGACGCATCCACACCCTGCGAAGGGCGAAGGACTAAGACAAGAACGAAGCGCTGCGTCACGAATTGCAACAGATCACAAGCAGCCTAAAATAACACCATGACCAAGAGGACCACGAACCCTAAGGTTGATGCAAATCTAGCCAAAGAGGGAAGGTGGCTGGAAGAAATAGAGAAGCTAAGAAAGATCTTTCTCGACTGTCAGCTGACCGAAGAACTGAAGTGGGGTAAACCCTGTTACACCTTTGAGAACAAGAACATAGTTGTAATAATGAGGTTAAAAGAGAGCTGTGCGGTTCTGTTTCTCAAAGGCGGCTTGTTAAAAGACCCCCATGGTCTTCTGATCAGACCTACCGAGAATACGGAGGCAGGCCGGCAGATGCGGTTCAGGAGTGCTCGCGAAATAGCTAAGATGGCGCCTATTGTGAAAGCCTATATTCAAGAGGCCATTGAAGTCGAAAAAGCCGGTCTGAAAGTGGAGGCGAAAAAACCTGCGGAACTCCGAATTCCTGAAGAGTTTCAAAATAAATTGGACGCGATGCCCGCCTTGAAGACGGCTTTCGAGGCATTGACCCCAGGCCGGCAAAGAGGCTACATCTTTTACTTTTCCGGGGCCAAGCAATCCAAAACGCGCGAGTCAAGGGTCGAGAAATGCATGCATCAGATTCTCAAGGGAAAGGGATTAGATGATTAGTAGACCGAGGAGGACACAAAGATCAGGAGCTAGGAGCTAGAATCTAGGAGCTAGTAGGGCGTGTCGCAGCTCTATCGTAATCGTCCTCGTCCTCGTCCTCGAAAAGCGAATTCCTCCCAGGATTGTGGAAGACCCAGGATTTTCTATGCTGCTAGAGCCGAACTCGGGAGACTGACGACGCGCGGCAAGCTAACACACGCTACTTCGACGACGAGGACGAGAACTACTGTCTCAGAGATGGCGCGCGCCTACTAGCTCCTAGATTCTAGCTCCTAGCTCCTGATCTTTCACCAGGAAGTGGCAATTTTGGGGTTTTGTCCACCCTTCTTCTGGCAATCGTTTATAGCGGCTCTTTCTGCGCCCTTTGAGTAATCTGCCGTTCTCGCCATGCGAGTCCCATAGCGCCCACGGATAAAGCTGAATCCGACTATCTTTCCGGTTCCGTTATCTGAAACCGCGACCGCTCCATGCGCAGCCTCACTGTTAGACGTTGCGTACACTACCTGGCATCTGTTGCCTTTGTAAAAAAGATTTTCTGTTGATCACCGATAGTGCTCTGGCTATCTGTGAATTCTGCGGTAGGTTTAAAGGGTGAATAGAAAGACTAATGCTAAAAAAATTGTTTGCTTTGCCGTTTGCCGCCGTCATTCCTGCGATTGTTCCGCTCGTCGCTCCGACTGGCGATGCCGTACCTGGTCGAGTGCAAGTCGGCGAGGTGTCGCTTCCCAAACTTTCCAGCCACGAATGGGAAAAGCTGGCCCGGCGACAGGAACCCTTACATATTGATGTGGAGCTTTCGGTCTACTATGGGCGAGTGTGGAATGTGTTCGCCCGTAACGGAACCGGCTATCCTGATATTGACCGAGCGATTGTCCATTGGATAGCGGCAAACTGGAAGCTAGCTCCCTGGTTTGCGGGACATGATGGTTACGTCGTCTCCCTAGATATCGACCCGGCTCTTCGACAAATTGTTTTTCGGAAAAGCCTACTTGGCTTCGGCCAGCAAGGCTGATTGCGCAACGGGGTTGCCGGAAGACCCTGCAGGAAAAGTTGCTAAGTAGGGAATGAGAAGGGCCCGTCTAGTTGACCAGGTGAATTTGGCCCTCCGCGTTCCTGCTCAACATTTGGATCGTTGGAAGTTTGTACTCGGCATTCCCCGTTCTTCCTTGTCTACCGTTGCGTCCTTCGCGTCCTCTGCGCGAGGCTAGAACATATTTGAGGCGCTGTTTGGTATTCCATCGGCGTGAATCTGCGGTTCGGATTTTGCGGTCGCGATTTAATTCCCACCCAGAACTTTCAGTGTACCGCCTCGCAGCCGGATCGGGCCTTTTCTAGGTTTTTGTAGCTATCAACCACGACCGTACCGGCATTGATATCAGTGCCTCCGGTATAGGTATTCGTCCCGGTAAGAATAAGTGTTCCCGGGCCATCTTTGATCAATACCCCATTACCACCGATGACGCCGCTAAGCGTTGACGTCGTCCCGGCGTCGGCCAGGAAGGTGCCGCCCCCGGCATAGAGAGTAATGGAGCTGGCAAAAACCAACCCGTCGCCTGTTGACAAAGACTCTAACGTGCCGCTGTGAAAGCTGAGTGGCCCGCTTCCCAGGTTTTCGCCGTTTTCAACCCCTTGACGTGCCGCCGTTGACGTTCGTGCCGCCGGCGCAGGTGTTGGTTCCGATTAACGTCAGCATCCCGGCGCCGGTCTTAGTAAGTACTCCGGGTCCAAGACTGCGCCCGAGAAAACCGCGTCTGAGCCGTTATTGGTTTCGATAGTGCCACCCGGCTTCAAGAATACCAAGCTGCGTGCGCTGTTTATAGGAGTCTTCGGCTGTAACGTACCGCCCTGCAGATCGACGAAGGACCCGAACCCCAGTTCTGTAAGATCATTCTCGCTACTAATACTCAAGGTGCCATTGATGATGTTCGGACCGATAAAGTTACCGATGGCCACCGGCCCTGAACCGATCGTGATCTTGTTAACAACGGCTTGTCTGATCATATCGATCACGGTTACGGTGCCGTAGATAGTGGAGACGTCGGTATTCGTTACATAGGCGTACCGGCCATCAGAAGTCACGGCGACTCCAGTCGGGAATTTGCCAACCGGAATTATCTTCGCTATAGCCTGATTCACCGTATCAATGACTGCTAAGGTGCCGCCGAGTTCGTTTGTGACCAGGACATGCCGGCCGTCTGGCGTCGCCGCGATCCCTATTCCGCCTCCGACGTTTGGTATCGATTTAACCACGGCCTGTTTAACCGTGTCGACCACTGTTACTGAGCCTGCCGTAAAGATCGTAACGTAAACAAAACACCCATCCGGCGTCACGACTACCCCATAGGGATTCTCCAGCATATTGTAGGTCTTAACGACCGCTTGTTCGGCGACGTCGACTACCGCTAAGGTTCGATCGCCGATATTCGTGACATACGCAGTGAGACCATCGGGTGAGAACGCAATAGCAGCCGGGTCGTTTCCAACCACCATGTTGTTAACGACGGATTGGGTGGCCGTATCAATCACCGAAAGGGTATTTCCACCCTCGTTAGCGACATAAGCGTAAAGGCCATCCGGGGTTAACGTGGCGCAGGCCGGAAAGGATCCGACGGGTATAGTGAGGACATTGCCACTAACTAAGTCTAGTACCCCTGCAAAGTTGTCGAAAGACGACGTGTAATAGAGCAGTAAACCATTCGGTGAAACCGAGAAGGCCACAGGCGCGCCTTTCACGAATCGCACCCCTGCGACCTGTTGTTTGGCCGTATCAACGATTTGGAGGGTGCCCTGCGTTTGGTTTAGCCCGACCTCAACATAGGCATCCTGTGTGATCTGGGCTGGCAAATGCCTGGTTGGACCCAAATAGATAGTTACGGCGAAAGCCACCCGAACGCCTGCTCTTGGCACTGAATCGATTCCCTTTGACATACCCATTGCTCCAATTTAGCGGCCCATGTCACCCGGCGTACGCTCAGCCACCGAGCTTATAAATACCATAATTTCTTATCCCTTCGCTGCAAGCATTTCCGCGAGCGATTTTGCGACAAATTCGTAACAAATCTGGGAGGGCGCGCGTCCTCGCGCGCCGCAAGGGCTCAAGTGGCGTTTGATAACACGAAATCCGTACGCTTTTTGCGGAATCCGGATTGTCTTCTGAGGGCCTGTCCCGCTTTAGTGACTGACTGCGCTTCAATACAAGAAGGTAACCTGACCTATGAACTGGCTGCACATCATCGTCGAGGGTGTCTGGATTTACGGCGCTCTGTTTGCCGTTGCGTTGGTTATCACCTACCACACGCATCTCGCCAGCGAAGCAGACGGATCAAAAAGTGCGGCAACACGTTTTGGCGAGATTCGGTAAAGTGAGGGTCTGATTCAGGAGTTTATCCGAAGTGAGGAGCTATCTGCACGCCCAGTAAAACCTTGGTTTGCTTCGTTACCGTTGGGTTGAGCTCAGTCGAGTCGTCGAAGGCCTCAAAGATGTTAGACTGAAAATCCGTCTTTGTGGCCTTTGCGGCCTCGCTGTGAAAGTTCCCCTTGCGTCCTCGTGTGAGACTTCCGGCCGGCAGCCTGAAACATTTACCGGCTCGCAATTGTTACCGGCTGTTGTTAGCATTCCAGACAATCCCAATGCGTTATAGAGAAGTTCTAGAATACATGCATGGCTACCTAGCCGCGTACCCTTTAGGCTTTGAGGCTGATGAGACCGGGCAGCAGTATATTGTCGCAGACAGAAACGGTTATCGACTCGGAGAATCGGCAGATCTCAAGGTTGTCGAAGAAATGGTCAAAGCCGAGAACCAAGCTTTCGCGAATACCATGCAGCGGAAACCTTTTCGTCAATTGATCGCGATGTTTGCTAGCTGATGAGTCATCATTTTCAACCTAATGGATACGGGCTCGCTACGCCGCGTTGGCCATATCGGCGCCAGGTTGATCAAGAAAGATGGCAGCTAGAAAATAATACCGGTCACGTTAGGCATTGTATTTGGCCTGATTAAAATCGAATCATTAGTGCTTTGGGAGAGCTCGCCTTGAATACTTAAGGCAACGCTCGTTTGCGTGCCTCTTGTGGTGTTAATCGTCACGATATAAGGATTTTCCTCGTCAGCATTCCGAAACAGAACCTGTACGACACCATTCCCCGCTTTGTAATCGTCAAACGTTTCAATCCGCAGAAATTGATCCACGGGAACATGGGCGGTATTACCGTTACTACTGGTGAATTCGAAGAATCTCATGTAAAGCGCCGGTGCTCCGGCTCCGTAACCATGTTAGAGTCAAGACGGAGTGCTAGCAATCCGACTCGTTTTCGGTTCGCGCAGGCGATGGAGAAAGAGCCAACAAGAGGCGTTAAGGACGGTAAGTTCTAGGGGACACGTATTAAGTGATTGTGGACCGCACAGGAGGGCGCGAAGACAAATCTTTTTGAACAGGAGCTAACAGAGGAAACAGAGGTTAATCCGGTCGCACTAGTCAGTCGCGTTCTTTCTTCATCCGCTCGTAGCTCTGCCCTATGCTCTTTTCTTCTTTCTCACCAATTACTTCGAACAGCCAAGCTTTGATGAGTGATTGTCTAGAGATGCCTCTAAGTTGAGCTGCTCTGTCTATCCTACGAATCATCGACACAGGCATATCCAAGCTGACGCGCCTCAACTCTAAATTCGGGCGTCGCAGCTTCGAAAGATCCACGTAATCCGTGATATCCTCTTTGCCGTCATCAAAGATACGATCAAGATCTTCAGCGGTTGCCGACTTAGTTTTGCTCTTCAAAGTAGTGCTCTTCTTCATTTATCCTCGCTCGCCTTACAGAAACTATTCGAACGCCATCGCATTGCAACGTGTAGAAAGCGCACCAAACCTTTTCGGCCAGTTGTCGAGCCAATTGCCCGCTCTATTGATATGACTGAGAGCGTGCACTAAGTTCCCCGCTCTTTATGCCTGTTGCGGATCCGGAAACGACCTCACCCCCTGCTTCCTGGTGGCAAGTGATTATCTCTTCGTTCAAAGGCGAGACTCGTGATTACACGACAGAGACATTGCAGCGATCGATTCTTTTCCTGGCGGTTCCCATGGTTCTTGAGATGGCCATGGAATCTATTTTTGCGTTGGCTGATGTTTTCTGGGTTTCGCGGCTTGGCAGCGACGCTGTTGCGGTCGTGGGTCTTACAGAATCGATCATGACGATCATTTACGCGGTCGCGATCGGTTTGGCCATGGCTGGTGCGGCGATCGTTGCTCGACGAGTCGGTGAACGAGATGATGAAGAGGCGGCTCGCGGCAGCGTTCAAGTGATTTTATTAGGATTTGCTGTAGCGCTCGGCCTTGGGGTGGTCGGGATCTGCTTCGGACCTTCTTTGTTGCGAGCAATGGGCGCGAGCGACAGGGTCCTAGAGTTGGGATCGAATTTCAGCCGCATCATGATCGGCGGGAACGTGACCGTGACGATGATTTTCCTGATCAATGCAATCTTTCGAGGTGCGGGGGATGCAGTTGTCGCGATGCGTACCCTGATTTTTGCGAACACGCTTAACATCGTCCTCGGGGCGTTGCTGATTTTTGGGTTCGGCTTTGGAGTGACGGGAGCTGCGATGGCGACAAACATCGGCCGAGGATGCGGTGTCCTTTATCAGTTGTATCATCTTGCCGTTCGGCCAGGGCGCATTCGGATAGCTCGCCGTCATTTTGTCTTCGAACCGGATGTGGTCTGGTCGATTCTGAGGGTTGGATCTGTTGGCATTTTTCAGAATGTGATCGGTATGACGAGCTGGATCGGCCTTGTTCGTATCCTCTCCCAGTTTGGGAGCTCAGCGCTGGCCGGGTACACGATTGCGATTCGACTCGTGATTTTTGCGCTCCTTCCGGCGTGGGGCCTTTCGAATGCGGGTGCGACATTGGTAGGGCAAAATCTCGGAGCGAAACGCCCTGATCGCGCCGAATCCGCGGTCTGGATGGCGGTACGCTACAATGTTATTTTTCTCGGAATCATTGGGCTCCTTTTCATCGTTCTGAGTGCTCCCATCACCTGGCTGTTTACGCAGGATTTGGAAGCGCATCGTTGTGCCACCCAAGCTTTGTGGGTGATTGCTCTCGGATTTCCGTTTTATGCGGCAGGCATGTGCATGACCTCTGCGTTTAACGGCGCCGGCGATACTTGGACACCAACCCGTCTGAATCTGGCTTGTTTCTGGCTGTTCGAAATTCCATTTGCATGGTGGCTGGCCGATAAACTCTCCCAGGGGCCGTCCGGTGTTTTCATCGCGATCACCTGCGCATTCTCTCTTCTTGCGATTGGGGGGCTAATCCTCTTTCGTCGCGGCGCTTGGAAAGCCGTCCTCGTTTGATGAAGCAGACCGGAAAAGGAAGGAACTGACCGACGTGATGTCCATGCTCTGCAACTGGGGAAAAGCGCACATCTCCATTGATGTCCGGATGGAGCCACTACGAAGGGCTGCCACGGCTCTCTGATTTCACTGGAAGATCACGAAGGACACAAAGACGGAAGGATAGGAGAATTTCTTACCGAAGCCTTCGACGACTCGACTGAGCTCGCCGAATGTCGTGAGCTCAAGCGAACGGTAACGAAGCAAACGAAGGTTTTGCCGGGGTGCAAACTTCATGCGTGAACGGGGTTCGCTGAGGACCCACACTCGAAGACAAAATTGCACAGCAAAGGCCGCAAAGGCCACGGAGGTCCGAAACCGAAAATCCCTCACTCTGGGGCGCCTCGGGGCCGCGTCTATACAAAATCGTCAACACAAAGAGAAAAGATCTGGCGCCGTCTTTGTGTCCTTTGTGATCTTCTGTTAAAGTTTTTGAACGAGGACGGTATGTACCTAACGGAATTTGATCGGTCGCAACGGCTAATGAAAATTACCGTGGCCGGTGACACGATAGCTGAGGAGGTCAGGTCCGCCCTGGAGAACCTGCGCACACTCCTGATCGATGTTCAACCTGGGTTCAGGGTGCTTGCCGATCTGAGTGGGCTCGTCTCCATGCCGACTAGCGTAGCGCCGCATATCGGCGAAGTCATGGATTTGTGCGCGGAAAAAGGGGTCGCCTTGGTGGTTAGATTGCTTCCCCCAGACCCCAGCAAAGACATCGGCTTAGCGATCATGAGCCAGTTCCATTACCCGCCTCATGTTTCGATCGTAACCTGCGCGACGATGGAAGAGGCGATGCAGCTGTTACATGAAAGGAACTAAACGAGATCGCGCTAGACTGATTCGCGAGGGGATGCTGGTGAAAACCGGTCAGGGCTTTAGCCCACTACGACAGGACTTCGACCGCAATTCCAATTTGTTTAGCTACCGCTTTGAGCCTCGGCATTTTCCCCGATGTGAGGATCTTCGCCCAGGCCTTGTGCAGGGGATGCTGATAGTCCAAAAATAATATCCCGTTTGCGAGATGCGATCCTGCGCAATTCTCGACGGCTTTAGCCAGCAGTGGTTCTCGCTCCGTCCATAACCGGTCGATCAACCTCTTTTTTTCTTCATCTGCCTTCGTCGGAATCACCTAGAATGGTAACCCCGCAAGGCTTTCAAAATGATGTCTACAACATTACCGGACGGTAAGAGTTCCGATTGAGACGGCGCTGACCGGCTTAGGAGACATAGGAGACAAAAGGGGTCAGTCAACTTGACTGACCCATTGACTGACCCCTTTTTTCTCTTTTCTAACAGAAATAATGGCGAGAGGCAAAGTTCATCCGTCCGCTCATGGTGATGCGAGCGGCGTTAATAACAATGCATGTTCAGGGCCAGTCGGGAGCCCAGTCGTGCTTTGATAACCCCAAGCACTGATTTGGCCGTGGTCATTGATTCCAGTAGCAGCGAATATTAACCAACCCGAGTTGGGAGCTATGAGGTTATTCAAGTCCCGCATTTTGCCGTGGTTGTAGAGAAAACCGTGGCTGATGTTGTCAGTGGCCTGTATATCACCTACAATTTGACCCTGATTGTTAATAGCTGTAGCCCCTGAGGAGGGGATAGCACCCAGCGTACCAAGATCTACCATTTGACCCCCGCTGTAGAGGAAAGCGTGGTAATAGGGAAAACCGGTGTTGGGGTCAATCGCCGTCACGGCTGCGCCACCTACAATTTCACCGCGAGCGTTAATAGCTTCAGCCACTGAGCTGGGACCGCCCGTGTGCCAAGGTCTAGCATTTGGCCCCCGCTGTAAAGAAAAGCGCGGTAATCGGTGTTTCCAGTGTTCAGCGCATAACCGACAATGTGACCGGAATCGTTGATGCCCCGAGCCTCTCCGTAGGTACCGCCCAACGTACCAAGATCTCGCATTTGGCCACGGCTGTAGAGAAAAGCGTGGACAGCGGTGTCGCCACTGATTTGCGCCCAGCCTACAATTTGGCCGCGAGCGTTGATGCCATTAGCCCCTGAGGAGGAACCGCCCAGTGTGCCAAGGTCTTGCATTTCGCCGCCGCTGTAAAGAAAAGCGTCGTAGTCCGCGGAGCCTACGATCTGACCGCGATTGTTTATCCCGGTAGGACTCAGAGTGCCAAGGTCTAGTACTCGACCATCGCTGTAGAAATAAGCAAAGCCAACCGCAGCAACGCCGACGACCTCACCGGGATTATTGATGGAAGTAGCAATCCCGCTACCAATATCCGTAATGGCGTAGCTAGTCTGCCCTTTAGCTGCTGGCAGCAGTAGCAGGCCGAGAAATGTCGCGCTCAAAATACTTCGCCTGTAGAAGGGGGAACCAATTAGATTTTTCATATTCTTTCCATACGAAGCTTGCGCCTGCTCCCTTCGGAAAACATCAACGTCGTGTAACAGCAAGCGCTCGCTGCTATTCGTTATATAGGAAATGCTTTTCAATCACAAGCAACCAAAATCACCTTGGAATTAACATCAACAACCAAGCAAAAAAGGAATCCCGTGTGCATCAACAACGCCAAGATGTAAACTAAAGCCGAGACAACAACTAAGATAGTGGATAGAGAAAGGGGTCAGTCAATTTGACTGACCCCTTTCAGGCTCAAAGTGGCCCCCAGTTATCAAGGCTGGCACAGGGCTCCATCGCCGCCACCCGTGCCATTTTCGTTGAAGACTAATTGCCTAGTGCGGTAGCCGGCTCAACAGTGATATTAGTCGGGGCACCACCCAGCTTAATCGAATCACGAAGCTGAGCTCCCGTGGTGGCGTCAAACTCGTAAATCGCAGAATCCTGAAAGCTCGCGACATAGAGCGTGTTACCCTTAATCGCGATCCCCCAGGGCTCGTTCACTGGAAAAAATGGGGCCCCTTTGATGGGCAGCCCCGTGGAAGCGTCGTAGATGTAAACTCCAGGAGCGCTACCGCTGTAGACCGACACGTACAAAGCTGAATTAACGCCGAAGATGTTATACTTTAGGGCTAGTCCATAGAGTCCGCCCGTTTGTATCTCAATGAAGTAGGGAACGAGTAACGCCCCGTTGCTCGCAGTGTACGTGGAGATATAGAAGTTGCCGTTCGAGTTCTGAGCGTTGTTGGTCACATAGAGCACGTTTCCTTTCACCGCGATCGCATAGGGGGCGTTACTCACAGCGGACTTAATAAACAGGGAGTAACTTTCTCCTTGGGCAATGCCGCCCCCTAGGGCCACGTAGATAGGGCCGGACTGCGACATTCCCGCCGGAACGACTTGGGGGGCCCTACCGTCGCCCTCCATTAGCGAACTAATCACACTCCCTGTGGCGGCATTGTAGGTGGTAAAAACATAGTAGGCCTCATCATGGAGCAAAGCGTAGACGTACGCCTTGTTGGGGCAGCAAGCCCACCAGTCGCCAGGAACGTACAGATAATGGCCCGAGACGCGTATTCCACCTGGGCCAGGCCAGCTTTGCACGGCGATCAAGTTGAAGCCGGGGAGTGCGGTTCCGTTGGCATAGTATGCGGCGATACTGTCTCCCGCGGTTACTACCCAGACGATGTCTCCGGCCGCTTGAATATTTGTGGGTACGACACAAAACGCGGCAGCGCCGAAAAGGAAGCTACAGAGGACATGCCGCAGCGGCGGCATCGCTTGTAATAATGCCTTGTTTGTTTTGGTTCTGCGTTTCATGAACTTCTCCAGTGGTGTACCCCGCTCAGTCGGGTTCAAACCCGAAACGGGAGAAGTCATTTCAGCGGATATCCTACGCCCAACCCTGCGCCGGAATGCCTGGCCGATTCGGGTGGGCCGCAGTTTTTGCGGGCGAACAAGAGTAAGCCACACATGCTGAGATATTTCCATACGCATTTTTACGTATATCCCGTGGGACGTCAGCGCCGTCAGACATTGCGGCTTGGGCACGCAATCAGTTTGGATCGATCTTCCAAAACCGACTGGAATGCGGGCAGCCGCCGAACGAAGGGCATAGGGTCACGTCTTAATAAACAATAAACGTAACGGAGCTTCGAAAGCAGGTTAAATTTGTTTGCTGATCAAATTCTAAGCGGGTTCAAACCTTCGTTCTCATTCCGCACGCCCGGAGCAAACACCACCCACGTAACGCTTCATAGAACGTAAATAGTGCAGATGCGAACAGGAGCAGACTTAAGCGGCGCGATAAACGAATAGAAATAAGGGCCGCAGCCCAGAGAATGAAGGCTATGAGCGCTCGAACCACGCGCCCTTCGATCTGTAAATTAGGAGCAAGAAACCTCATGTCTTAAGGAGGCAGGTCGAGAGGGTCACATTTAAAGAGCGTGTTGGAAGAGCGTGTTGCCCAATTCCATTCGCACAATACGGAAAGATCACAAAGGACACAAAGACAGAAGACGAGGCAATTCAATAAGCTGAGGAAATGACCCGCGGCGACGCCCTGGTTCGGCTGTCATGAAATGCGGTCCTCTAAACCTCGCCACACTTGTTACTCTCACTTCGACAACGCTGGCGCTAGTCTCAGAACGACACGAATAAACTATGAGCACTACAACTCCTTTCACCGGTGGATGCGCATGTGGCGCGATTCGTTTTCAATCCGTTGCCACGCCGATTGCGATGCTTCACTGTCACTGTCGCGATTGCCAGCGAGCCGCTGGGGGCCCGTTTTCGTCTTTCGTCATCGTACCTGCGAAAGCTTTCGAGCTCTTGCAGGGCTCGCCCCGCTTTCATGCGTCGCCTAGCGAACAGGGCGGAATGACCCGCCGAGGCTTTTGCCCTGATTGCGGCGCACCGGTCATGGTCAAGCCCGATGCCGTTCCCCAATTTGTGGCGATCAGAACCGCCAGCCTGGATGATCCGAGCTGGTTCAAACCCCAAATGAACGTGTGGACATGTGACGCGCACCCCTGGGACGACATGAATCCAGCGCTGCCGAAGTTTGAAAAGTATCCTCAATAGCGAAGCAGTAGAACGTCCGGAAGGGCGCGAATCTCAAGGGTCACTTCTTAAAAAAACGTGGCCCTAATTCTGTCCTCTCTTAAAACCTCAAATCACAATACGGAAAGATCACAAGGGCCACAAAGACGGAGGTTATTTTACAGAAGGTATAACCGTTAACAAAATCGATTTCATAGCGGAAAGCCAATGTACCTCGCAAGTTGTGCGCAGAGGCGGTCTGGATAGCCCAACGATTCGCGGGCACTACGCTTGCCGCTTAAGGAAATCCTGAATCTTGGCGACGGTTTCTTTGCGGCCCAGTGTTCTTCCAGTCATCCAATTGCGGAGCGCAGTGGGTGTGGTTTGCAGTTCTCTTGCCAAGTCAATCCTACTCATTCCTATCCGAATCCGTAGCACTTCAACCTTCTGCATCAGCGTCGCGAATTTCCTCCGCTCTTCATCCCTGCGACCTGGTCTCCGCCAAAAATACGAGTGCCCCTGAGCCATTGGTTGACGAAAATCAAGAAATGACCGGCGGATAGGTTCCTGCTCACCTTATCCGCCGGTCTCTTTTTGGGTGGACAGGGCTTCTGCCAGACCTATGGCTCCGTTCATTAGAGCCTGCAATTACACCTCAGCACTAACGGACTAGTGCTTTGAGGCTACCCTCCACTGCTCAACTGGACGGTTCCGTTTCGCTCTCAGAGTCTGGATCTGGTTGGGCTCTGTGTTCCGGCAAGATGTGAAGCTCCTGCAACTGATTCAGGCGATCTCGCAATTGCGTATCGCTAAGACCCAGACTTCCTCGCCCGCGGCCCAGGTGATGCATTGCTTGAAGACCGTCTCGCGATAGCTCATGTTTGCCGGCTAGTTTTTCGAGTTCTGCAAATTCACTTTCCATGCGACCGATTTTGGACCGGCACTGTACGACAAGGTCTACCAGCGCACGGACCAGAAAATCACTCTCGGCCCGGAACCGCTTCCTTTCACCCTCGTATGGTATCCGCTGATCGCCGAAGATCTCGAGGACCTGCCGGATCTCTTGCAGCACCTGCCAAGCAAGGCGACGGCTTTGCTCGCTGGTTCGCAGGCGTTCGTAGATGTCCACAGTGTTCACTGGAACATGTCTCTCCCCCGGTCAATGATCGGCTCTTACAACCAATATTCGCCTCGGCGAAAGCAATCAAGAAATGACCGGCGGATAGGCTTGGCGCTTATCCGCCGGTCGTCCACTCTGGCTAACTCGGTTGCATTTATGGCTCCGTTCATTAGAACCTGCAATTGCACTTGAGCACTAACGGACTAGTGCTTTGAGGCTATGGCCGCTGAACGGCATCGCGGGTACTCTCGAAAGGACACAAGTGAGCATTCGCAGGCTGGTAATGACGCAGGTACTCGAAGTGAATGATGACGAGATGACAATTCAGATCAGCATCTTGCGTTCTGAAGATGCGATCATTTCCCGGGAAGTAAGACCACAACCTTGCTCACCGGGGAATCCTGGGAAGCTGAAAGCCGCAAGGTTCACGAACTGCTTTGCCAGCGTGTGGTAGAGGCGACTAGGTGCGAATAAGGCAAAGAGAGGTGGACGCTATGGGAAATCCTATAACCTCATCACGCAACTTTACGCGCGAACAGGCAATGGTTTATCGCAGGATAGAGCGCTTTCGGATCGCTCAAGATTTTCATGATCGAGTAGCTCCTGAGCTTTCAGTTGCGATCTTCCAGCTTAACCAAATTCAAATGGATTTGGAGTCCAGGAGCTTGCCCGAGAGTGCAGAACTTCAAAAAGTCGCCGACCGAATTAGCGCAGCGATTCACGAATTTTTGGCTGTGCTTGACCCAGAGAGCGGGGAAGTTCAGCAACCAGCAAACGCGCCCCTAATCCCAGCGGTGCCCGACCCGGCACTAACGGACTAGTGCTTTGTGGCTAGCCTCCACTGCTCAACCGGTCGGTTCCGTTTCGCTTTCAGGGTCTGGATCTGATTGGGCTCTGTGTTTCGGCAGATGTGAAGCTCTTGCAACTGATTCAGGCGATCCCGCAATTGCGTATCGTTAAGGCCAAGGCTTCCTTGCCGGCGGCCTAGATGATGCATTGCTTGAAGAACGTCTCGCGATAATTCGTGTTCGCCGGCTAATTTATCGAGTTCTGCGAATTCACTTTCCAGGTGGCCGATTTTGGACCGGCAGTGTACAACAAGGTCCACCAGCGCACGGACCAGAAAATCACCCTCCGCACGGAACCGCTTCCTTTCACCCTCGTATGGTATCCGCTGATCGGCGATCTACGTAAAAGTTTCGGACAGACGGGGTCAGTCAACAAATTCTGACAGTTCGACTTCGTGTTTCGTGCTCAGCGAGCAAGGTCTCCGTCTTGATCCGGTCGAGGTCAGTTCTCAGCATTCCGCAATCGGCATCGCCGCCTAAAACGCCGGCGTACCCCGATCACGTAATCGGGATCCGAAGGATTCTGTCAGAGTTTGTTGACGGACCCCTTTCACGGGACAATGTGGAGTGCGGTGGATGGTGCCCGAAGGGTCGGAAGTCAGAAGATGGGCGGATTGATCCGAAGGCAAAAGTTCAAAGGGTCACGTCTCAACTCCCGCTCGCTCTTGATATCGTCCAAGAACAACCTCGTTAGCCTCTTCTTAGACCGTCCCTCGCTGCTTTTTGCCAGCTAACTGCCAGATTGGTTAACAAAACCCACCCACAAAGATCCACCTAACCTTCGACCTATTGGGCAACAGCCCGTTAAATAAGCAACATTCTCTTGGAGTGCTACCCTGATGCGGCAAGATTCTAGGTCGCGCAATAATGGTTTCGCGAAAGGTGCTCGTGCCGGTTCCTCTTTCTCTGTGCAGGTGTGACGCACAGAACGCGAAGCGTTGGTTTCCAGGCAAGGAGTAGCGGGCGTCGCCGGTGCGTTTTCAGCGTTCCGAAACAGCCATTTGCCAATCCGACCCCGACAGCCTAAAGTCGACCCTCAACGAAAACCTCTCGAGGGCCTATAGCTCAGCGGTTAGAGCAGGGGACTCATAATCCCTTGGTCCCAGGTTCGAATCCTGGTGGGCCCACTTTTACAGAAGGTGAAAGGTGATTGGTGAAAAGTGAAAGGTGGGGCTTCGCCTTTCCGAGCTCGCCATAACAGACGGATCAGTGCGTCAGGGAGCCTACCAGTCCGGTGCGTAAAGATTTTATCCGAGGGTAGCTTCTCGTTCGCTCCAGGATTTTCGCCTTTCGTGGTCTGACAAGAAAATGGCATATCTGTGGCGATGAATTGCCGGCATCTATTGGTCTGTGTTTTGAGCATGATCGATGTCCTCGCAGCCTTCGCCCAGCAAACAGCGAAAGACTTTGACAGAAGTGGCCTCGCTAAGCAGCGCAACGGCGACTACCAGGGCGCAATAGCCGACTATTCCCGGGCGATCGAGCTCAATCCGAAATACGCTATCGCTTACAAGGACCGAGCCTCAGCTAAGGGGCTGGCCGGCGACGATGAAGGCGCACTCGCGGACTGCAACAAAGCGATCGAACTCAATCCCAGGTATGCCCTCGCTTACGCCAACAGAGGAGGCGCTAAAGGAGAGGAAGGAGATCTGGACGGGGGTGAGGCTGACTGTAACCGGGCTCTTGAACTAGATCCAAACTGTGCGCTTGCCTACGATAACCGAGGTACCATTAAGTCCAGGAAAGACGATCTCGACGGCGCCATAGCGGATTATGACCAGGCGATCAAGCTTTCGCCGAAGAATGCGTTTACCTATAACAATCGAGGAGCTGTGAAGGAGAGCAAAGGCGAGTACCACGATGCGATCGTCGATTTTAACGAGGCCATCCAACTGGACCCGAAATTCGCAATTGCGTATGTCAACCGGGCCGGAGCCACGATGCGCAAGGGCAACTACGACGATGCCGTCGCCGATTGTAACCGGGCCATTGAGCTCGATCCGAAGAAGGCGGCTGCTTATCTCCGGCGTGGGTGGATCAAAACGTTAGAAGGCGACTTTGGTGGTGCGGCTCACGATTATAACGAGGCGATCGTGCTGCCTTCCAAGCTAAGTAGCCTCTTGTTCGATAATCGGGCGCTCATTAAAGAGCTTCAGAAAGACTATCGCGGTGCGTTAGACGATCTTAATCGCTCCGATCTCCTGGCCAAGGATCCGAAGGAGCACGACTATGCTCATTTGCGCATTTGGGTTCTTCAGACCCACCAAGGCCAAACGGCCAAAGCTGATCAGCATCTGTCTGATTACTTAAAAACGCGCTCGGATGGAGGCTCACAAGATTTCCCTTTTCGGGTTGGCGAGTTCTTGCTCGGAAGAGTGCCGGAGTCTGAGCTGATTGCTAGCGCTGTTTCTGCAAACTCGAAACAAGATCAAGAGCTGCGTTGTAGGGCTTGGTATTATGCAGGGATCAAGCGTCAGTTTGCAGGAGAACAGAAAATGGCGGCGGAGTATTTCGGCAAATGCATAGCGACCAACGGAATCGAGTTTGATGAATACGTTCTCGCCAAGCGACTGCAAAGTCAGCAGTGAGCAGTAAGCGGTAAGCAGTAAGCAGTATTCAGTAAGCAGCAATCAGTGTGTCAGTAATCAGTTCGGAGGCGGCAGTGCCGTCGAAAACGGTCAGTACTGCTCACTGCTCACCGCTGACTGCTTACTGCTCACCGCTCAGCGGGCGAGGAACCCTATGACTCCGCCGACCGTGTCTTCTAGGGCATGAGCGAGCATCCCGGGACGGAGGCTGCGGCGCCAGCGTGCGAATAAGCCGAAACAGATGCCGTAGACGGAGATTAGCAACATCAGTTTCCAGCCCTGATAGCCGTGGCTAAGGCCGAACAGGACGGCTTGGAGGACAATTCCGCCCACTAGAGAGCGAGTGAGCGCGGAAAATTGCCGCAGCAAATATCCGCGAAAAATCACTTCTTCGCAGAAGCCTGCGGTGAGCGCCATCAGGACCCAAAGAATCATTTCAGACCAATTTTGCGGCATCATGGCAGACATGGCCTTTGGGGTCTCGGGTTGGAGCAGATAGGAGAGTCCTTGCAAGAGCGCGAAGCCGAAGACAAGGAGAAACGCGATACCGAGGCCGAGGTCTCGCAGGAAATACAGCGGACGCGCCCAGCTTCCCCCGACGAGATCCGACAGTCGGATGCCCCGCCGGCTCAGTCCCCACCAGATAAACGCAACCATGAGCCATTCCATCAGGATGACGATCGAGTAGGTGATGAAATGACTCTGGGCCAAGTCGAGGTGGGAGCTGATGAAAGAAATGCCGAGCAGCCAGACCAGCAGGACAACGGTGTGCCAGGTCGGTGCGATGCTGGAGTGAGACGATTCCGAGACGGGAGCTGCGGAGGGTGCTATTGAGGGACTCATGATGATGCGTGTTTTGCTTTTTCTGTTATATCGAAAAAAAGATCCCGTATCCAGAGCCACGTAAGGGCGTGAAAAGTGATTGGTGAGAAGTGAGAGGTGAGAAGTGATTGGTGGGGCTGCGGTCCTCCGGGGGTTCCGCGAGGATGGTGCAATCGGTCTCTACTCTCTGTGGTTCGTTAGGACGGAGAATATTGATCGAACTTGGCGCTATCGGGGCTTAGCCGATCCCAAGGTTCAGCGTCGGCGACGAAGAGGTCGGCTGACTCGGAAAACCAACTGGGGTCGTCGAGGCTGCCGGCCAGGACCCCTATGATTGGCGATGGTCGATCAGGTGATTGTCCACCCGTGATGCGGCAACCGCATTCCGGACAGAACCCGCGTTTGTGTTTACCACCCGCTAGACTGTCCGTGAAATGATAGCGGAGCTCACCCTTCGTGATTTTGAATGCGTCGATCAAAAATACAACCGCCGGTGCATATGGCCCGCCAGTGATATGCTGGCAGTCACGGCAATGGCATTTTATCATGGCCAATGGCTGCGCGCTGCTCTCGTACCGAATGTTTCCACAATAACAACCGCCGGTGATGGGTAGCGTAATGGGGGACGAACTCATCCGGCCATATAAACTGGGTCGGGAAGAGCTTCTAGCGGTTTCCGGAATCGTCCTCCCGCCTCAGCCAAGCCTACGGCGTGGCGGGCCGTCCTCGTGCTCGAAAAGGCGACGCAACAGATCAGATGTGTCGCGATCCAAGACTCGGTCCGCCGAGCTTCGTTTTTCGTTGTGGGAGTCTGTCCGCGAAATGGCCTTTAAACGGTTTTTCGAGCACCAGAAAAAGGCAGATTATTGCTTTTGTTTGCCTGGCCATGAATCCGGATGTAAACGACTTCGGGTTTTCTTGTCGACTAAATTGCGGGCTGCTAAAGAGAACCATAAGCTGCTTGTAATATGTTCCTATGAACACTACGCTCGACTTGTGTCTGAGACCGAGATCAGAGCATTGAAGGGTGAGCTCGAACGATCCAAAGCAGCCCGGTTGCGGGCCTGGTCCGTGTTGCAAGGCCTGCGAGATACTCTGCAAGCCGCCGGAGTTATTATCCCACCAGTGGCTGAAAAAAGTTTTGCCCGAGAAGGCGAATTCTTAGAACGCGCATTGAAGAAAGCATTGCTGGATCGGGAGGAAGCGCTTCTCGATCTGGCTAAAGCGGCGCGCTGGGTCGACCGATCCGCTTTCGGAAAGGAATCGGACTTCGCCCAGGCGCATCAAGCCTTGCTCATCGCGCTGGAGAAAGCCGGCCGCTTCGTATAGCGGAACGCGAAGACGGAAAGCCGAACCGCAGATTGACGCAGATTGGCTTTAAGTATCTGATCGCCCCTCTGAGCAAAGGCGCGGTATAGCGGGAATACTGTTTAACATGCAGTTGAAGTCGCAACTCAAAGCGTAATCTGCGTTAATCTGCGTAATCTGCGGATATTGTATCTTTGTCTGCTTTCATCTGCGGTTCGGCTTTCTTCGCCGTATCTTCGTGTCCTTTGTGTCTTTGTGGTGAAGATTCCGGGTACCTCCCATGAACCGACCAAAGATGCTCTACTTTGACGTGAACGAAACGTTGTTGGACCTGAACGCGATGAGAACGGTGATCGGGGATGCATTGGGGTCGCGCCCCGATTTATTGCCGCTGTGGTTCACCACCATGCTTCACAACTCGTTGGTAGTGACATTGACCGATCAATACAAAGATTTCGGTGAGCTCGGAGTAGCCGCGTTGCTGATGGTAGCCCGAAACCACGGAGTCACTCTATCGCCGGAGACAGCCAAACAAGCTGTATCCGTTATTCGGTCCTTACCTGCCCATCCAGATGTTCGTCCAGCCTTAGAGGAGTTAAAAGGCGAGGGGTTTCGCATGGTGACGTTAACCAATTCTTCCCAGGCCGCAGTTGATGCTCAGATGCAGAATGCTGGTCTGACTGACCTTTTCGAGAGGCGTTTAAGCGTGGAAGAAACGCAACTTTTCAAACCGCACAGCCATGTCTACAGGTGGGCGGCACGCAAACTAGGGTTCGCACCCGAGGACTGTATGTTAGTAGCCGCCCACGGATGGGATGTCGCCGGAGCGATCTGGGCGGGTTGCCGCGCCGCTTTTATTTCCCGGCCCGGAGCCCAACTTTTTCCGTTAGCACCGGAACCGGAAATCGTGGAGCCAGATCTGCGCGCAGCGGCCAAGCGGCTCGTTGCGTTGGAGAAATAGTAATGCCGGGAAAATGAGGTTAGAGGGGTGGCGCGGAAGCAGTAAGCAGAAAGCAGTAAGCGGTAAGCAGATTGGAAACCGGCGATGCCGGTTGCTACGTGAATCTGACTACTGCTGACTGCTCACTGCTTACCGCTTACTGTTCGTGCCACCTCGCTGAGCTGCCGAGCTAGTGCCGGGGATCTCGGTTGAACCGATAGGTTAGGACAGCGAACGCTACAGCTACGACGCCCGCAGTTGCGCTGATCCAACTCGGTTGGAAACCGTCGGTTCGCGCTGCAGCTTTGGCGATGTCTCCGGCATTGAGAAACCAAATCACCGCGTAAATGGCCGGGATGATGACGGTGCTGACGCCTAACAAGAAAATGGCTAGACCACGCATGATTCCACCGAGAACCGTGGAAACGTGGTAAGCTAGTAAACGTTGCATGGCCGCTAGCCCGAGCAAAACCAGAGCCACATCAAAGATCGCTTGCCGAACCCGTTCAACCCAAAACTCGATCGTCTAGTAGTTAGCGACGGAGATGGGTAGTAGAAAAGTCAACCATATTATAAAAAAAGTCACGGAAAGCTTTCTTCTGCCAACCGGCTCTAAGGTAAACAAGGCGAAGGAAGCGGCAGCTGCGAGGAGAACTCCAACCCACAAGAATTGGACGTACACATCGCCCATTTTGCCTCGATAGACAAAATCGCTTGTTTCCTGTGCGGGAAGGAACCAGCCGTGAATGACATTCATCAGGTTAGCCGCGCAGAAAATCGCTTCGCACCAGCAAAGGTAGGCAAATACGACGCCGCCCACAAAAGCGACAACGATCCGTATGATCCGGCCAATGATTCGATTACTCACCGCCGCCGAGCAAAGCAAAGACTAGCCACGAATGCACGCGAATGCAAAAAGAGAAAATCAAACCGCAGCCCCGAAAGCCTCCGGGGTTAAATTAACGCAGATGTACGCAGATTTGGTTTCAAAGGTCGATTACACTAAAGAGATAGAGACCTGTTCATAGCTCACCGTTTTCAATCGGTCTGCGGCGTGGGCGAAGCTCAGAGCGAAATCTGCGTAATCTGTGTAATCTGCGGATATTAATATCTGTGTTCATCTGCGGTTCGTCTTTTCCGTTTGTGACTCAAGTCCGTTCGCGGTTGCTCGATTTGCCTTAACTCCGTGTCCTCTGTGTCTCTGTGGTGAAATTTTGTTTTGCGTCTATTGGTTTTCGTTCGCGGTGGAGATCATCCGGCGTTGGTAGACGAGTTCGAAGGGTTGGGAGCTAACGCTGATCTCGCCTCGGAACGGATTGTCTAATGCGCCTAACATAAAAATTAACAAACCGAGCAAGGCGGAAAGCATGACCGTCATCCAGAAATGCATGCCTTGGCTTTTCATATCGAAAAACCAGGTCAAAGCGATACTGAGAAAAGCACCGGCAAACACGACCACCCATAACGGCGCAGCTAACCCGGCACTGACACTTTGCAATCGGCGGCCGCGAAGGTCGGCTAGCCGGTTGAAACTGGCGTAAGCTTGGCCATACAAAGCTTTCTGGCCGTCGGTTTGGGGTTCGTAAGCGATCAGGTGGCTCTCAAATGCGCTCAGCATCTTACCTTCATTGTCTGGCACTATTCCTTTGTGCTGCAGCGGCCAAGCGACATCGACTACTTCACGGGCATACCTGCGGAGGTCCCCCTGGAGCATTGTGCGAGCAGGTTCAGGAAAGCCGCTGCAATCCCGGAAGAGAACGCCGACAGCGGCGGCCTCTTCGCCAACCCGGGTATCGACATCGTTATAGTTTTGCCAGGTGGCGACAGCCAGTAAGCCCAATGTAATTCCGTAGAACACACAGACCGCGCCCAGATAATATCCAACCACCTCGTTATGCGAATGTTCACTCCCATGAATGCTCCTGACCCATTTCCTGGTAGCGAAAAGGCCGATCAGTCCAACAACGATGGTGACGGCGATGGTCAGAATTGCGAACAGCCAGGTGGGAAGGTCGTAAACCCAGTACAAGTTCATCGATTTGTCAGAAAGAAGGGATCGGTTTTCAGATAGTGCCCTGTCCCCTAAATAACAAGGGTTTCGTTGCTCCTAGTCTAGGAGTTAGGAGGCGCGTGTTGGCAGGAATTGTACTCCTTCTCGTCGTCGTCCTCGTCCTCGATAAGGCGTCCTAGCAGTGCCGATGTCACAAACCCAGGCGTGTTCGCGGAGATTGCATTCGTCGGTGATTCGAAAATGCTCGGCGGAACATACGTTTTCGAGGACGAGGACGACGACCAGAACGAGGACGATTGCGGACCCCTGGCACGCCCCCTCCTAGCTCCTAGATTCTAGCTCCTAGCTCCTGCTTAGAACCGCCCAACCGTGAGCTGGAAGGCGTATCCAGCTTTCTTCAGTACCCACTTGGCCGAGGTCTCCGCAGCCTGCGATCACTTGGCACATATTCGGCGCCGGTTGGACGGCGGGTGCATCATCCAGATTCAGAACAACCAGCAACTGATGCTCGCCATTACGAGCTTCGTACGTGAGCTGTCGATTGTTCAAATGGACGATCCTGGTGCGGGCCTGGTGGAGCCAGGCGTTCTGTCGCCGAAGCCCGATCAGCCTTTGGTGCAGTCGATAGGTCGTCCAGCCGAAGGGAGCAAGTGCCTCCGGTTTCACTGGAAAGGTCGGACGTATTGCGTCATCGCCTCCTGTCCGGTTTTCCTTTATGCCTCGGAACGCTTGCTCATCCCCGGAATAGATCGAGGGCGTACCACCACAGGTGAACAAAATTGCCAGAGCATGGGGTAGGTGGCGCTCCTCAAGCAGCCGGCTCGCCAGTCGGGTTACATCATGATTGCCGACGAAGGTTAGGGGAACAAAGTCGTCCAGTAGGCGATTGTGACGGTCTAGAGCCCAGGCGAGTTCAAAAAAATTCCGGTCGTTCAGCGAGCTCCAGATCGCCTTCCAGAGTTCATATTGCGTGACGGCATCCACGCCGCTTTCTCTGACAAATGCAGAATAGTCCCCATGGATGACCTCTCCGAAGAAGTATGCATCCGGATGTCCGGATCGGACCCGGGGCAAGACATCGGCCCAGAATCCCGGCGGAACAGCATAGGCGGCGTCAAGCCGCCACCCATCCACACCCCGGTCCAACCAAAAGCGCATCACTTGAGTCACGTAATCTTTGACCGCACACGCGTCGTGATTTAGCGCGACCAGCTCGCGGTGTCCTTCGAAAGTCGCGTAGTTTGGCTCGGCCTCAGCCGCGCATCCCGCTGGCCATGACATGCGGAACCAGGAAGCGTGCGGCGCCTGCGGTCCCTTAGCGAGCACCTCTTGAAACGCCGGGAAGTCCCGACCGACATGGTTGAATACCCCGTCGAGAATCAAGCGTAACCCACGGCGCCGGACGGTGGCGATCAGTGCATCGAAATCGGAATCGTCACCGAGTCTCGGATCGATACGAAAATGATCGATCGTGTCGTATCCGTGTGTCGACGAGCTGAAGATTGGTCCAAGTGCGAAGCCCGATGCTCCAAGCTGGACGGCATAGTCTACCCAACTCGCCAAGTGATCAAGGCGATGAGTGATCACGGTGTCCCGTCCTGCCTTCGCCTCGGCTCCAGTGAAGCCGAGAGGATATACCTGCCACCATATAGCGTGTTTGATCCAGTTAGGCATTTGTCTCCTTCCGATTTTTCAGTTCAAGAAAAACGAAACAGAATTTCACCACAGAGACACAGAGGGGAACCAAAATTTCAAACCACGAATTGACGCGAAGCCAAAAAGAGAAAACCAACCGCAGCCCCGAAAGCCTCCGGGGTTAAATTAACGCAGATGTACGCAGATTTCGTTTCAAAGGTCGATTACACTAAAGAGATAGAGACCTGTTCGTAGCTCAACGGTTTCAATCGGTCTGCGGCGTGGGCGAAGCTCAGAGCGAAATCTGCGTAATCTGCGGATATTAAGGTCTGCGTATATCCGTGTTCATTTAACCCCGGAGGCTTTCCGGGCTGCGGTTCGCCTTTTTCGCCTGTGATTCGCATCTATTCGTGTCCATTCGCGGTTGTTCGATTTGCCTTAACTCCGTGTCCTCTGTGTCTCTGTGGTGAAATTTTGTCTTCATTCGCTCGTTGTAAAATCATGGAGGGCGAGCTTAAGCATTACTTCGGAGGCCCGGAAAAGCACATGCCGCTCCGCCTTGTTGAGAGCAGTAACCACAGCGGTTTCTAACCAGGCGCGGCGCGCCTCCATGTCTCAGCAACACCAACTGAACCAAGTACATGAAGACGGCTGGGCCTACGACATCGGCTTTGGAGGCCTCGACCATGTCCTTTCCTCGGGCCGCAATATCAACGTCCTGGTGCTCGACACAGAGGTCTATTCCAACACCGGCGGCCAGGCGTCCAAGGCGACCCAGCGCGGGGCTATGGCCAAGTTCGCTGCGGCGGGGAAGGAAACCGCCAAGAAGGACCTCGGCGCCGTGGCCCGGGCTTACGGCAACGTGTACGTCGCTCAGATTTCCATGGGTGCCAACGACTTGCAGGCGACCAAGGCGCTCCTCGAGGCCGAAGCCTACCCCGGGCCTTCGCTGGTGATCGCCTATTCGACTTGCATCGCCCACGGCATCGACATGTCCCAATCGATGAGCCACCAAAAAGACGCCGTCCGTTCGGGGTACTGGCCCTTGTACCGGTTCCACCCGTCAAACGCAGAGACGGGGCACCCGTTCACGCTCGATTCCAAGGCCCCTTCGGTCCCCTTGGCCGACTTCACCGCCAGCGAGGCTCGCTACGCCACGCTGGCCCGAACTCACCCGCACGAGGCCGCTCGGTTGAGCGCCCTGGCGCAAGCTGACGTCACCGAGCGTTGGCGTTACTACGAACAGCTGGCGGGTATGCAGCGCACAGTTCCTGAGGTCGACGACTAGAGCTCGATGGGAGCTTCGTTGGTGTGGCCGGGCAGGATTATGAGGAGGTCAAGTAATGACTTACCGCACTGGTGTGGACCTCACGACCAGCTATCTAGGGCTGCGGCTGTCATCGCCGGTGGTCGCCTCCGCCGGGCCGTGGGGGACGCGACCTCACAGAATTTGGGCCTTGGCCGAGGCCGGCGTCGGCGCCATCGTGCTGCCGTCGCTTTTCGAGGAGGAGATCGTGGCCGAAGAGGTCGGGCTGTCATCCGCCCTCGAAGCGGGGAGTGAACATTTCGCTGAGGCGCTTGGCTATTTTCCCGCCACGGCGCAGTTCACCGGCGCCGGAGCGGTACCTGGAGCTGCTCCAGCAAGCCAAAGAAGTAGGTGTGCCCATAATCGCAAGTCTCAACGCCACCTCCATCGGCGGTTGGGCACGCTACGCCAATCTGCTGGCCGAGGCGGGCGCAGACGCCATCGAGTTGAACGTTTACCGGGTACCAACTGACCCCGAAATGACCGCCGGGCAAGTGGAGCAGATCGACCTGGCCCTCGTGAGCAACGTGTGCGCCAGCGTGCCCGTGCCGGTAGCCGTGAAGCTGTCGCCGTACTACTCGTCCCTGGCCCACTTTGCCGCCAGGGTGGTGAGCGCGGGGCTGCCGGGCTGGTGCTCTTCAACCGCTTCTACCAGCCCGACCTGGACCTAGAAACGATGGATGTCGTACCCAAGGTCGAGCTGTCCCGGGCTTGGGAGCTGCGCCTCCCTTTGCGCTGGATAGCCATATTGCGGCCCCAGCTCGGCCCTAGCCTGTCGCTTGCGGCGACATCGGGGGCCCACAGGGGCACTGATGTCGTGAAAGCCATCGCCGTAGGTGCCGATGTGGCCATGATGACTTCGGCCATCTTGCGCCACGGGCCTGACCACATCGGGACCGTTAAAGACTGAACTGTCCTATTGGCTTGCCGAACACGGCTACGGCTCGGTGTCAGAGCTGCGAGGCTCGGTGTCCCAAACGGCATCGGCAGACGCCGGCGCTTTCGAACGGGCTAACTATGTGAAGACCTTGCATTCGTGGACGAAGGTCGGCTAGCTCGTCACTAACAAAAAAAGCAAAAGCAGTCACCGTTCTGTCTGGCCATGCAAAAAAGATGCGCCACACTCCGTCGGCTTCTCAGCCGACGCTGTGGCGCGTTGCTCTCGGAGTCGCTAATTGGCGGACGCGTGTCGTTGCCTAGGGACTGGCGCCTTTGTAGCGTCCTGCTAGCGATCGACGTAAATGCACTCTCCGGCACACTGGGCCTGGGCTTCCAGCACGGCGTCCACCAGCTCGGTTGGCACTGCGCCATCCAACTTTACATGAGCCAGCCCATCGTCCTGCATCTCGAAGACATCGGGGCAAAGATCCTGGCAGAGGCCATCACCGGTGCAATACTCCTGTTCAATCCTTACATTCATGACGAACTCCTTTCAGTCGCTAATACCATGTCTACTGTCGCCGCCCAAGTCGGAGTTAGGGCAATTCGTCCTTCAGGTAAAGCCAAAGGGCTCGTTGTCAGCAAGTGCAGGCCGACCAGCTGAGCGTCGACCTCTACCCGCGGACTGCAACGTCGCGTCTTCCCACTTATATGGCTGGCACGGGGTCAGCAAATCCGAGGCAGCGGGTCGCCCACGAGCATGTCGACAATCCGGGCCCCGCCTACCGTTGGGCCAAATCTGGACCTAGCTTGTCAGCTGTTGTCGCCTTCGTTGTCGTGCTTAGCAGGGTTGGCTCGGGCGACGTACACAGCCGCCTCGGTCCGCCTGGAAAAGCCCATCTTCGCCAACAGGTTGGAGACATAGTTCTTGACCGTCTTTTCGGCTAGGAACATCTCCGCACCGATCTGGCGGTTCGTCTTGCCCTCGGCTATCAAGTCCAGGATTCGCCGCTCCTGGGGGAGAGCTTGGCGATCCGCTCGTCTTCGGGCTTGCCGCGTAGCCGTTCCATGACACCAGCGGTAAGGGCTGGGTCTATGAGGGACTGGCCGGCTGCGACCCGGCGCACCGCCGAGACGAGCTCGGGGCCACGATCTGCTTGAGCAGATAGCCGCTGGCGCCGGCAAGGATCGCCGAGAACAGGGCATCGTCATCGGCGAACGAGGTCAGCATCAGGCAGCGCAGCTCCGGCATGGTGGCTCGCAGCTCCCGGCAGACCTCGATACCGCTCGAGCCGGGAAGGCGCACGTCGAGCACCGCCACGTCAGGACGAGTGGGCGGCACCCTCAGCATGGCCTCGTCGGCATTGGAAGCTTCGCCGACTACCTCGAGGTCCTCTTGGGCCTCGAACAGCTCGCGCAGGCCCCGGCGCACGATCTCGTGGTCATCCAGCAAGAAAACCCGGATAGTCACTATTTGCCTCCGATCTTCACGTTAGCCGCCTGTGCTGCCGTCGCCATGCTCCTGTGCACTCGCAAGTAGATGGCACTCTGCTAAGGCCCGCGACGCGCAGCAGCCCCGGCTCAGGAGCTTGCCTCCGGGACCGGGGCTTGCCGTGCGCAGGAGGGCCTAGGAGGCCCGCCTTGACCTGAGGGAACTTACGAAGGGACCGTTCCCACGGGGCCCTTCCACCAACCTTGGTGTCGCTCTTGCCGTTGCCTGCCGAAGAGGCGAACCCGGTGGTGACAAGCCTCGGGATTTCCTCGTCGACCGGGACCTTGCGGAAGTGCCACAGGCCGAGGCCGGACAGGACCAGGGTGATGCCGGCAAAGATGAAGGCGATGACCGAGCTGATCAAGGCGATCTGGCCCATCTGCCACCAGCCATAGGCGTTCAGGAGCATGCTGCGTAGGGTCGTCCCCTTGAACACTGTCGCCACCTCGTTATTGAGGGCTGTGGCCTTGGCGGTGCCCGGGGTCGCTGCCATGGCGGCGGCGCTCACCTGGGAGTAGGTCTGGCCGCCGGTCATCTCCTGGAGGTGGATGGCGATGAAGTGGTTAGCGTACGCCTGTGCCTGGGCGCCGGTGGTCAGCTCCTGGCCGGCGTACTTCTCGAGGTAGGGGACCATCGCGGGGGTGATCTCCGAGAACCCTCCTGGTGCCGGGTTCTTCGCTGCGGCGAACTCCGCCTTGGTCGGGAAGCTGATCTTTTGAGCGGAGAGCTGGGTGCTCACCGAGTTATTTGCGTAGCTATAGCCCCAAAAGAGAAGGCCGCCCGCGACGACCAGCACTACTACCATCAAGAGGCCGCCGAAACTTACAAGGGCGTCGAATGATTTCCTGCGCATTGTGTGTTCCTTTCTCGTATCAGGCCCTTCGGCCTTTGTTCAGTATCTGTCTTTGGCCAGAGAGGTTCGTAGGGCCTAACGTCCCGCCTCGGCCCTCGAAGGTCACGGCGTTGGCGGCCGCCTAAGTAATCTCGTTGGATGCTCTTCTTGAGCGCTTCGCCCAGCCTCGACGACCATCACACCGGCGCTTACCACCCGGAGCGGCCCGAGCGGGTCACCGCAGCGCTGGATGGGATCGACGAGGCGGGCCTGACAGGCACCGTGGTCCGCCTGCCTCTCAGGGAGGCCACCAAAGAGGAGCTCGAGCGGGTGCATACGCGCCCGCTACCTGCAGATGATCGAGGACTTTTGCGCCGGGGGCGGCGGCTCCCTCGACGCCGACACGGTTGCCAGCCACGGTTCATGGGGTACCGCGCTGCGCGCAGCGGGGGGTGCTCTGGCGGCAGTGGACGCGCTCACGGCTTCGCGCGACGGTGTTGCTTTCGTCGCCCATAGGCCACCGGGCCACCACGCAACAGCGGACCAAGCGATGGGTTTTTGCCTCCTGAACACCGTGGCTATCGCTGCCGCAGCTCTCCTGGCCCGAGGCGAGCGGGTGCTTGTCCTGGACTGGGACGTCCATCACGGGAACGGGACGGAGGCTATTTTTTGGGACGAACCCGGGCTGTTTTACGTCTCGACCCATCAGTCGCCCCTGTACCCCGGCACGGGTGACCCCCGGGCAACCGGAGGCGCAAATGCCCCTGCGCTTACTATGAACATCCCTCTGCCCCCGGGTGCCACGGGCGACGTTTTGCTATATGCCTTCGACGAAATAGTTGCCCCAGCGGTTGAGGACTTCGGCCCAACATGGGTGCTGATCTCGTCGGGTTTCGACGCCCATGCTTCGGATCCTCTCGCCAATTTGGAGCTGAGCGCGGGGGACTTCGCCGACCTTGCGGCCCGAGCCAAGAGCTTCGCTCCCGCTCCGGGACGGGTGGTCGTGGTACTGGAAGGCGGTTACGACCTCAGGGCAATAAGCCGCAGCGCAGGCGCCGTCCTGTCTGCCCTACTGGGCGAGAATTACCGCCCCGAACCTGCCACCTCCGGGGGGCCGGGCAGGTCGGCTGTCGAACACGCCGGGCTGGTGCACCGAGCTGCTCGGAACGCAAGTTAGCCACGCCGGCGCCCGGCGCCCGGCGCCCGGCAGGCTCAATCGGGCGGCCGGAGTGGCCGATAATCACCTACCGAGCGGTACGTACTAACCAGATGAGGTGACATGATCGGCCAAACGGCTCCACGCCTGGCCCGAAGGCTTGCCTGGGCAGACGCGGATCTCGTAGAAGGTACCGAGGCCCTGTTGTGGCCTGCGGCGGGCCTGGCCGACGGCGAGGCTGAGGAGCTGCCGGACCGTTCGGAGGCGTGCCGGGCCGTGCTTTCGTGGGTGAGGCCGAAGGTACTGCGCTTCGAGATCGAACCCCCTCCTCGGGCGCTGCCCGAACTGCTCCTGGTCAGCACCCTCGCGGTTGGGGGACCAGCGCAATTTGTGGTCCGCAAGACGTACCAGATAAGCACCACGGTTGCGTGCGACCCGCCGCCCAATATCACGATCGTCGAGCGCCGGGACCTGTTCCGCATACCGGTCGCGGCCCGTGTGACCGTTGAGTCTGCCTCTGGCACCTGGTCCCTTTACTCGGTGGACTGCTCAGTGGGAGGGATCAGGATCTGCCCCCCCAACCCCATCGAGGTGGGAGCCGAAGTAGAGGTCAAAGTGGAACTCGGCGCCGGTAACGAGATCGTGCTGCCAGCCGTGGTCCGGCATTGCCGGCCCTACCCCGCCGATGCCCGGGCGAGCGCCGATCACCGCCAACCGTCGCTTCGGTGCCGACGATAACAGCTACCCGAGTGTGGCCGGGCTGCAGTTCGTGCGGGTGCCAAGTGACGCGGAACGGCACCTGAGCCAGTTTGTGGGCCGCCACCAGCGGCGCCTGATGCCGCGTGTCCAGGCTGTGGTACCACTGGAGTACCGTTCGCATGGCGCCAGTCGCTTCCTAGAGGCCTTCGCCAGTGAGGTGTCACCGGGTGACCTCGTGCTGATGGCTCGTCAGGTGCATTTGCCAGGCGAGCGCCTGGAGCTGAAAGTGCGCCTGAGCCGACAGGACTTCACGTTCAACGCGGCCGCCGTCTCTTGCGAGACAACCGTTGAGGACGAGGGCAGGACGGTCCGCCACTTCGTCAAGGTGTCGTTCGAGGATGCCGCCGCAGCCGTCGAGGCCAAGTTCCGCAAAGCGGTCCGCGAGCTGTCGATCGACCGGTTCTCGAGGCGCGCCTGAGCTCGCGGGCATCAGACGCCCGCCCTCCAATTGGCCTGAGCGGTCCTTCGGCCCCCGAGCGATGCGCTCCTTCGTGCTTCGGGCGCTTCGCTCCTTCGTGCCTCGGGCGATGCGGACCAGCTTCTCGGCGTGGTTTGCCCATCTCGGCGGGGCCCCCTTACCTCGGTGTGCCACCAGCCCGGAAGTCGCTCCGCTGACGCCCGGAAGCCCCGGGTCACGCCGAGAAGCCCGACGTGGCGCGCCAGGCACGGCTGCTCTCGCGCCCTAGGCGGTTATGGGCGTCCGCCGGCCCGTCCTCGCAACGGGCCGTTCCTCGCGGTCGGGCCGCCGCCAGATGCCCGGCTTCGCCTCAGGGGGCGCGTTAGGAGCCGGGCCAGTGGTTCGAGCCGGGCCAGTTGTCAGACGCTCCGTCCGTCGACCCGTTGCCGTAGGGGCCGGAAGGTGGCGACAGCTCCACGGTGGCTGCGGTTGCCTTTCGGGCGCTGAGAGCCGCCGAGAAGGCCAAGAGGGCTAGGAGGACCGTGGCCGCAACATCCGCCTCCCACCATCCGGTCAGGCTGGTAGAGATCTTCAAGCCGACGGAGCGGGCCTGTGCCGCGCTCAGTCCGAACGCCGTGGACGGTACGGCTTCGCTCAACTGGAAGACGGCGGAGATGAGCTGGGAGGACAGGGCGATGACCGCGCCGGCCGTGGCCCACGCTCCGACGGTTGCCGGGGACCAGACGGAGCCGAGGACTGCCACGAAGGCGAACCCGATCACGGTGAGAAGCACGCCGGCCATCACAACCGCTGGCTGGGAAAAGGCATTGCCCTCGGTCACGCTGCCGGACCCATGGAGAGATGGCGCGACGGCCGACCACTTGTCCCAGCTGGGCAGGTACGCCAGGACGACGGCGAAGGTGGCGAGCAGCATTACCACAGCCGACCTGCCCTGGGGTGGCCGAGGCATGCCGAGTGGGACGGTGCTCGCGGTCACCAGCACGCCGGCGGCACCGAAGCCCAGGCCGGCCAATGCCAGCCAGGCACCTGCCTCGCTCCCGTTCGACACCTGGAAGCCATTTGCGATGTCAACTGCGAGGAGGCCCAGTTCGACAGCGCCTAGTCCCGCGCCAAGAGCCGCCCCGCCGGCGACCGAGATGCGCGACAGGACCAGGACCGCCGCCAGCGCCCAGCCGATCTCCAGGCATACATAAACCGCTATCTCCCACGACGAGGAGACAACCGGGCTTGCCGGGAGGCCTGGGTAGGGCGGGAACATCGCGCCAATGTGCAGGCCAAGGCAGATGAGCAATAGCCCGCCGCCCAGAGCTACTTCGGTGAACGCTGGCCGCGGGGGGCTGGTCGGGTCGGCTCCTGCCGGCTTGTCTGCCGGGTCGATGCCTGTCGGGCCGTCAGACGAGGACGAGTACAGCGACGACGGCGGGCCAGTCGGGTAGCTCGGTCCGGGGCCAGACGCGCCCGACGGAGTTCCCGGGTAGCTCGGTTGGTGGGCCAGACGCGCCCGCCGGAGGTCCCGCCGGGTAGCTCGGTCCGGGGCCGACGCGCCCGAGGGAGGTCCCGCCGGGTAGTTCGGTGCCAGCTGGCCGGCGTCAGGCGGCGAGCCGGTGGGCAATGGAGGGGTCAAGCTCACTCTCCCATACTGGCGCGGCACTTAGGTCTCCAGCTCCGCGCCGGTGGCTGCACGGGCCAACCTTTCTCTGAAAGTCTGTTAAAGAGACCGCATCAATTGGTAAACGCCCGCAAAATCGCTGTTGACCTTCTCGGGGATAGGCACAACGCCGCCTAGCGCGCGTGCCCCCCACGCGATCTGGGCGGTGCGTTCGACTATGGCGACGATCTGAAGCACCTTGGAAGGGCTCGGCCCGACCGCAACCAAGCCGTGGTTGGCGAGGAGGGCGGCCCCTCGGCCCTCCAGGGCCTTGACCGCACTGTCTCCCACATCGGAGGACCCGGACATCGCGTACTCCGCGCAGCGCACCTCGCCCCCCACGTAGATCGTGAACTCGTCCACGCAAGCCGGCAGCGGCTCGTGGCTACAGGCGAACATCGTGGCCCACACGGGGTGGGCATGGATGACCGAGCCGATGTCGTCGAAAGCCCGGTAGCAGGCCAGGTGCAGGAGCAGTTCGGACGTGGGGCTTCGGCCCTCTGCCGCGAGACCACCTCCCCTTCGGGGCTGACGACGACTAGGTCCTCCAGCACCATCGCCTGGTAGTCGACCGAGGATGGGGTGCATACCACGTTGCCGTCGGGGAGCCTGGCGGAGATGTTCCCCGAGGTCCCTTCGACCAGGCCCTTTCGCAGCATTTCCTTCGCTGTCGCCAGTACCGCCTGGTGGGCTTCAGGGACGCTTCTCATCGTTTTCTCTCCAGGAAAGTCGGGGTGCCTAAGACTTCGGGGTTGACGATATTGAGCGGGACCTCGCCGGCGAGGAGGCGTTCCAGGTCGTCCGCCACCATCTGGGCGCCACGAGCTTCGGTGTCGGTGGTGGCCCCACCGATGTGCGGTGTCAGCACGACGTTGTACATGGCCAGCAGCGGGTGCCCAGCTGGTAGCACCTCGCCGTCAAAGTGGTCGAGGCCCGCTCCGCCGAGCTGTCCCGAGCGGAGAGCTGCGACCAGTGCGTCCATGTCGTGCAATTTGGCGCGGGCGGTGTTCAAAAAGACCGAGCCCTGACGCATCCACGAGAACTGTTCCTCGCCGAAGAAGCCAAGCGTCTCGGGGGTAACCGCAGCGTGGAGGGAAACAACGTCTGCCCGCCTTACGGCCTCCTCCAGGTCGTGGCCCGCGCCTGCCACGTACGGGTCGTAAACCACGACATCCATGCCGAGGCCCCGCAGCCTCCATTCCAGCGCTCTGCCGACTGCCCCGTAGCCGATGATGGCAACGGTCCTGCCTGCCAGTTCCCATCCACGGAAGCGCTGGTAGGGGATGGTGCCGTCGCGGAACACCTCCAGCTCCCTGACGTCGCGGTCAGCGGGCAGGACGGCCCGCGCAATGGCGATGAGCAAGCCGATGGCAAGTTCGGCGACCGCGTCGGCGTTACGGCCGGGGGTGCGCAGCACCGGCACGCCGGCCGCCGTCGCCTGGGCCACGGCGACGTTGTTGGGGTCGCCCCGGGTGGCGGCCACGGCGACCAGGGGCAACTCGAAAACGGGCCCGTCTACGAAGTCAGCCTCTACCACTGCGATGTCGGCGTCCTCGTCGGCGAGACGCTTAGCCAAGCCGGCGCCGTCGTAGATCTTCAGCGGTTCCTGGTCGGTCCACGGCTCGTGGACCACTTCGGCCAGCTGTTTGAGCTTGTCCAGGCCCGGGCCGCGCATCGGCGCCGTCACAAACGCACGGTGGCGCTGGCCGCGTTGACCGGAGGGACCGCTTGCATCGGGCACGCTGCAATACTGTCCGAGCATGACCGACGCATCCCAATCCGCCCAGGCCTCGGGGCTGGTGGTGGGGATGGACATCGGCACGACCGCGGTAAAAGCGGTTGTAGCCGACGAGGCCGGCAACATAGTCGGGCGGCACCGCGTCCCGAGCAAGCTCATCGTCGGGCCGGCGGGCCGCTTCGAGCACGATGCAGTGGCTACCTGGTGGGAAGGCCCTCGGACATTGTTGCGCGAAACCCTCGAACAGTTGAGGGCATCGGGTCAAGGGGGGCCGCAAGCGGTAGCGGTCTCGGCGATGATGCCCTCGCTCGCGGCAGTCGATGCCTCCGGACGGCCGGTTGGCCCCGGTCTGCTCTACGGCGATAGCCGGGGGCAGCGCCCTGCCCAGGTCTCCGATGGCCATGGGGGCGAAGCGGGAGCACGGCGGGCGACGCTGGCGACCCGACTGGCGACGCGACTGGCGACCCGACCGCCAGCGACGAAATGGCATGCCTTGCCGGCTGGGCCGCCGCCGACGTGCCGGGCGCTGCCGGCTACTGGCCGGCGCAGGCGGTTGCCAATGCATCACTCGGGGGAGAAGGCGTGACCGACCTGGCGTCCGCCTTCGCAGCCGGCACCCTTTTCGGTGAGGGAGGATGGCAGCCCTCGGTGTGCGAAGCCGGTGGCTTTTCACCGGCGCAGCTGCCCAGGGTGGCGTTCTTCGGGGAGCGGATTGGGGAAGTCGACCCCGCGGTCGTCGAGGGCTCCGTTGTCTCGGGCAGTGAGATCGTTCTCGGGGCTGGGTCGGTAGACGGGTTTTGCGAGCAGTTGGTCTCGGGCGCTGTGCACGACGGTGATGTGTTCGTCGGGCTCGGTGGGACCCTGGTCGTATGGCTCACCGTCCCGGGTTGGCCCGAAGTGGTGCCTGGGCTGTGGAGGGTGCCACATTTCGTCGCCGGCAAGGCATTGGTTGGCGGGGCGAGCACCGCCGGAGGGATGTGGGTCGACTGGGTCGACCGGGCCCTGCGCCCCGATGACGAGGCGGCCGTCGAGCCAGGGGACGTGCCGGTGTGGTGGCCCTGGGCCAAGGGTGAAAGGGTGCCCTTGCACGACCGGTCGCTCCGCGTCGCCTTGGCGGGCGCTGACATCTCACATGGCCCTGGAGCCCTCCGGCGAGCAGCGTTCGAAGCGACGGGTTTCGTGGTACGCCACATCGTCGAGCTGGCTGAGGCGAGCGGGACCAGCCCGCAACGCTTTGTCCTGAGCGGAGGAGGGGTGCGCAACCGAGACTGGCTGCAGGCCATTGCCGACGTGCTCGGACTTCCTGTCGTGCCGGTGGCTTTCCCGGATGGGGCGGCACTCGGCTCTGCGTTCCTGGCGAGGATGGCCCTCGGGGCCGAGAGCTCCCTTGACGATGCGACCAGGTGGGCGAAATGGTCGCCTCCGGTCGGACCGAGGCCCGCTTGGGCTTCAGCAGCCGACGAGCGCTACGAACGCTGGAAGGCGGGCCTTCCTGAAACGAGTGCCGCGGGGCTCGGGTTGTGACCGGGCACCGCCTCGAGAACGCCGCTGCTCTCGAGGCGCCGGCGTTCTCGAGGCGCCGCCAGGTTGGTCCGGCGACGGTTTGGTTAGGCGACGGTTCGTTAGGCGACAGGTTGGTTAGGCGACGGGTCGGCTAAGCGACGGCTGTAGGGGTCGCTGCGGTCGGCGTGGTCGTAGTGGTGGTGGGCGGGACGCCCCCGTCGGAGCTGAGCACTTGCATCCGCTCGACGTCGAAGGGGTTGCTGGTCGGGTTCACCTCATTGGCGCCCAGGTGCACCGCACCGGTGGGTGCGAGCGTCCCAGCGATGTAGAAGCTGGCCGAGAACCCGGTCGAGCAGTGGGTGGCGAAGTCAAGCCCGTCCACCCAGCCGTAGTTGACGAACCGGAAAAGGATCGTGCGATGGTTCGCGCTCACCGCCACGATGTCATTGCCCTCGTCCCGAACACGGTGGACCAACACGAACCTGCCGTCGGTGTGCAAGGTCCCAGCGATGATGACCCTGTCGTGCGGCCCGCCGTGAGTGGCACGGAGCGCCCAACCCCCGTCTGGGTCGTGCCACAGGTAAACGCCGTCATCCCCGGCCTGGAAAGTCGCCGGGCGGCCCTGGACGGCCTGGGGCCAAGCCCCCGGCACGCAGTTGTCCTCGGGCGCCGCCGACGGCGCCTGGGGCAACGGCAAGCCGACGGTGGTCGTGGTGCTGGTGGTGGTTGTCGCACCCGGGACCGTCGTGTGTGGTGGTGCTCGTTACGACGGGCAGCGGGAAATGTCGGTGCTGGGCAGTCTGATTGGCCCAGGCGGGGCTAGCGGCCAAGCCCGTCGCAGCCACCACCGCGCAAGCACCGAGCAGGAATTTGGCGGCGCTGGCGGTCGCTGCGGAAGTGGTCTTCATTGTGGTCCTCCTGTTGGCTGGGCCGCTTGGCCCCGCACCATCAGTGTCGTCACAGTTGTTGTTCAGGCCGTAGTCAATTTGTGATGATCCTGCGATGGACTATACCGGGCGGCCCCTTGACCCCCGTCTCACGCCGTCGCTTACCCGACCTGAACGGGTGGCCAACAACCCCTGCGAGCAGCCACAGCAACCAGACTAAGCGCCCGCCGGTCACCAAGCGCCCGTCGCCGCCTTCTCTCGCGTACGTAGTTCTGCGGCGGTCACTAAGGTGCCTTTGGAGCTACCCGCAGGTCACGCTTGGCGGGGCGCCGGAGCACGCCATCGAGAGAACACGCCATCGAGACACCCGCACGGAAGGAAGGCGCGACGATGACCGAGGTGACAGCGAGCCACGACCAAGGCGGACAGGACGCCACATCGAGCGAGCAGCCACTTTCCGAGAAGGAAGCCCAGCTGATAGACGCCTATTGGCGGGCGGCCAACTACCTGTCGGTGGGGCAAATCTACCTCCTCGACAACCCGCTGCTGCGCGAGCCGCTCAAGGCCGAGCACGTGAAGCCGCGCCTGCTCGGCCATTGGGGGACGACGCCCGGGCTCAACTTCATCTACGCCCACATGAACCGGGTCATCCGGAAGTCTGATCTCGACGCCATCTACGTGATGGGCCCGGGCACGGGGGCCCGGCAGCGGTGGCAAACGCCTACCTCGAAGGAACCTACAGCGAGTTCTACCCCGGCATCTCATGCAACGAAGACGGCATGCGGGCATTGTTCCGCCAGTTCAGCTTTCCAGGCGGCATCCCGTCCCACGTAGCCCCCGAAACGCCCGGGTCGATCCACGAGGGTGGGGAGCTTGGCTATGCGCTGTCCCATGCTTTCGGGGCGGCCTTCGACAACCCGGACCTGCTTGTCTGCTGCATCGTGGGCGACGGGGAGGCCGAAACGGGCCCGCTCGCCACAGGTTGGCATTCAAACAAGTTCTTGAACCCCGTTGCGGACGGCGCCGTTCTTCCCATCCTCCATCTGAACGGCTACAAGATCGCAAACCCGACCGTGTTGGCGAGGATCGGCGACGACGAACTGACGTCCCTGCTCGAGGGGTACGGGTACGAAGTTCACTGGGTCTCCGGCGACGAACCGGCCAGGATGCACCAATTGATGGCGGCGACCATGGACCGCGTCGTCGAGCGCATCGCTTCCATCCAGCGCTCCGCCAGGGAGCACGGCGACGCTTCAAGGCCGCGCTGGCCGATGATCGTGTTGCGGTCGCCAAAGGGATGGACCGGCCCGAAGATGGTCGACGGGCTCCCGACGGAGGGGACCTGGCGGTCGCATCAAGTGCCGTTGTCGGAGGTCCACAGCAACCCTGAGCACCGCGGGCAACTCGAGTCCTGGCTGCGCAGCTACCGGCCCGAAGAACTTTTCGACGAAAAGGGTTCCCTTATCCCCGAACTGGCGGCCCTGCCACCCAAGGACGACCGGCGGATGAGCGCGAACCCACATGCCAACGGCGGCTTGTTGCTTCGCGACCTGGTGTTGCCGGATTTCCGCCAGTACGCCGTCCCCGAGTCAAGACCCGGGACGACGCTGTCGGAAGCTACCAAGGCCCTCGGGATATTCCTCAGGGACGTGATAATCGCGAACCCTTCCAATTTCAGGCTTTTCGGCCCGGACGAGGTCGCGTCCAACCGCTTGCAGGCCGTTTTCGAGGTCACCGAGCGCCAGTGGGAGGCGGAGACGCTCGTTACCGACGACCACCTGGCCCCGGAGGGCAGGGTCATGGAAGTGCTCTCGGAGCACCAGTGCCAGGGTTGGCTGGAAGGCTATCTGCTGACCGGGAGGCACGGCCTTTTCACGAGCTATGAAGCGTTCATCCACATAGTCGATTCGATGTTCAACCAGCACGCGAAATGGCTGAAGGTGACAAAAGGCATCCACTGGCGCAGGCCGGTGGCGTCGCTCAATTACTTGCTGTCCTCACACGTTTGGCGCCAAGACCACAACGGGTTTTCGCACCAGGACCCCGGGTTCATAGACCACGTCGTCAACAAAAAGGCCGAAGTTATAAGGGTGTACCTGCCACCCGACACCAACTGTCTGCTCTCGGTAGCCGACCATTGCCTCCGCAGCCGCCATTACGTGAACGTGATAGTCGCTGGCAAGCAACCGTCGCTCAATTACCTGTCGATGGAAGAGGCGGTCCTGCACTGCACCCGGGGGATCGGGATTTGGGACTGGGCGTCCAACGACGGCGGCGACCCTGATGTGGTCATGGGCTGCTGCGGGGACATCCCGACCCTGGAGACGCTCGCTGCCGTGGACATCTTGCGCCAAGAACTGCCTTCGCTCAAGGTCCGGGTTGTAAACGTCGTCGACCTCATGCGCATCCAGCCGGAGACCGAGCACCCGCACGGCCTGTCCGACAGGGAGTTCGACAACATCTTCACGACGGACCGGCCCGTCATCTTCGCCTACCACGGCTACCCCTGGCTCATACACCGCCTCACCTACCGGCGGAACAACCACCCCAACATGCACGTCCGCGGTTACAAGGAAGAGGGCACGACCACGACTCCGTTCGACATGGTGATGCTGAACGACCTCGACCGTTTCCATCTCGTGATGGACGTGATCGACCGGGTGCCCTGGCTGGGATCCCATGCGGCCTCCCTGCGCCAGCAGATGGAAGACGAAAGGGCGCGGGCGCGCGCTTATACGAGGGTCGCCGGAGAGGACGATCCCGAGATCGCCAGCTGGTCCTGGCCCTACTGAGCGCCTGGGCCAAGTGCGTGTCCTTGTCGTAAACGCAGGTTCGAGCACCCTCAAGCTGTCGGTGCTCGACGAGGACAACCTGGTGAGCTCGGAGCTCCTGGAAGCTCCCAGCGGCGAGGTTGACCAGGGCGCTCTCCGAGAAATCGTGGCCAAGAACAGCCCGATAGACGCGGTGGGGCACCGTGTCGTCCACGGCGGGGCAAGGTTCACCGGGCCTGTCCTCGTCGACGCTGATGTCGTCCGCGGCCTCGAGGCCCTTGTCGACCTGGCGCCTCTGCACCAGCCGATGTCGCTGCGGGGCATCCACCTGATGAGCCGGATCCTGCCGGAGGTCCCGGCAGTGGCCTGCTTCGACACGGCCTTCCACGCCACTATCCCGCCAGCAGCCGCGACCTACGCGCTCCCAGCCGAGTGGCGCAGGCGTTGGGATCTGCGCCGTTTCGGTTTCCACGGTCTCTCGCACTCCTATGCGTCGCGCCGGGCTGCTGCAATGACAGAAGGCGGTGCTTTGCGGGTCGTGACGTGCCATCTCGGCGCGGGGGCCTCCCTGGCGGCCGTCCGGGGCGGGTTCTGCGTCGACACCACGATGGGCTTCACCCCGCTCGAGGGGCTCGTCATGGCGACCCGGGCCGGGTCCGTGGATGCGGGGCTGCTGCTCTGGCTGGAAGACCATGAGGGCCTGTCGTCGAGCGAGATCAACACCGCCCTGTTGCACCGTTCGGGCCTCCTCGGCCTCGCCGGTAACGCCGACATGCGTGCCGTGCTCGCAGCCGAGCAAACCGGGGACCAGGACGCTGTCCTGGCGATGGGCGTCTACCTGCACCGGTTGCGGGCCGGTATCGCGTCGATGGTCGCCGCTCTCGGCGGCCTTGACGCCCTGGTCTTCACGGCAGGGATAGGGGAGCACTCGGCTCAGGTCCGGTGGCGTACGGCAGACGGCCTCGGGTTCTTGGGCGTCGCGCTCGACGAAGCGGCCAACGAGTCCGCCAAGGCCGACCAGGAGATCAGCGCCTCAGGTGCGCCGGTGAGGACCTTGGTCATCGAGGCGCGTGAGGATCTCGAAATCGTTCGGGGAGCCCGGCAGGTGCTCGCCGGTCATTGAACCCCCGGCCGCGCCGGTCAGACGCGTTGTGCGAGGTGGGAAAACTCGGGGTTGCGATGAGCCGGGCCAGCCATTACAGGCTGGAACATGGCAATCTGGTTCTTCCCCTTGGCCTTGGCGCTGTACATGGCAATGTCGGCGTCGCGCAGCACGTCTTCTACGTCGGTATCGGGATCGGAAATGACTACTGCTCCGATGCTGGCAGTGACCGACAACGTCTCACCATCGTGCACGAAGCCCTTTCTCAGGCTCCGTAGAGCACGGTTGGCGAGCATACGCGCATCCCTGTCCGGCGCAAGGACGTCGAAGAGCATTACGAACTCGTCGCCACCGAGCCGGGCCACCATGTCGGCGTGACGTGCGGCCCCGCGGAGCCGTGACGCCACTTCGGTGAGGACCTCGTCGCCCACGTCATGGCCGTACGCGTCGTTTATCAACTTGAAATTGTCCAGGTCGATGAACAGCAGGACAATTCGTCCGCGGTTAGAGCGGAGGTTCGCCATGGCAGCGCTCAGGCGCCCCATGAGCGCCAGCCGGTTCGCGAGACCGGTCAGGTGGTCGTGCAGCGCTTGGTGAGCCAAGACGGTCTGGACCGCTTTGATCTGCGTCAGGTCTCGCGCCGCCATGACCAAACCGGTCACCGCACCGTCAGCCGCAAGCTGTGGCACCATCCGGGCGTGCCACCAGATAGTTTGGCCCCGACCTGCGACGGGAACTCGACCTCGCACGTCTCTTTGGTTTCGAGGACCTGTTGCAGCGCCGGTAGGAGCAAAGCGAGTACTTCCGCAGGACGCTCCAGTTCCTCGTCGGTCCGGCCGACGACCTTGTCGGCGGTGGTCCCCAACAGCACGGCCGCCTTCGCGTTTACCATTTCGTAGCGCAGGTCCCGGTTGTAGCAGGCGATGACGTCGGGCGAGCTGTCGAGGACGGCTCGCAACTGCGCTTCGCGGCGGGCCAGTTCCAGCTCAGCCACGACCTGGGCGGTCACGTTGCGGGAGATCCCGAAGGTGCCGATAATGCTCCCGTCGTCATCGCGCAATGGGGCCTTGCTGGTCATGAACCACCCGCCGAGGGTGTCTGAGCTGTCCCGCTCCAAGACGTCGACCATAGGCTCGGCCGTCTCGATCATCCGCTGCTCTTCCGCCATCCACTCCTCGGCTAGATCGGCGTCGAACAAGTCCAGGTCGGTTTTGCCGATGTAGTACTCCGGCCCCCAATCGAGTTTCCCGGTTGCCCCATTTTTCCGCTCGCGATCGACGTGGTGCTGCACCACGCCCTTGCTTACCAGGAGGAAGCGGTTGTGGAGATCCTTGAAGTAGATCGCCTCGTTGGTGCTCTCCAACAGGTTGTGCAGGCAGACGCGTTCGACGTGGCTGACGTGCTCGAAAGAGCTCTCATCGTCGGCGTCTTGATGCTCAGGTTTGACCACGAGTCTTCCCGGCTCCATCGTGCGGGCCCAATGCTTTATCGTCACCTGACGGCGTCGGTTGAGCTGGAGTAACTTGCGAGGGCAAACGACCGAGAGGAGATGACGAGATGTTGAAGGGATTGGACCCCCTCCTCGGGGAGGACCTGCTCTACGTGCTCGCGGCGATGGGCCACGGCGATCAACTCGCGTTGGTGGACCGCAACTTTCCGGCCGTATCAATGAGCCGACGCCTGGTGCGTTTGGCGGGAGCCGACCTGGTCACTGCGGCGCGGGCAATCCTGAGCTTGCTGCCATTGGACACGTTCGTCGATCGCCCCGTAGTTCGCATGGAGGTCGTCGGCGCACCCAGCGAAGTCCCCCAGGTGCAGGCCGAGATCCTGGCCCTTTGCCAGGAGACCGAGGGACGGGAGCTCGAGATGGGGTCACTAGAAGGGGAGGATTTTTATGCCCGTGCC
>CAVXLD010000008.1:0-100661 GCA_963762565.1 uncultured Verrucomicrobiae bacterium
CCGTACATTTCGCCGGCGGAAGTGAGCGGCATGACTAACCCGGTCCTTAGGCCAAGATTGATGAAATATTCTTTTAGGCCGGGCGGCGTTGGCGTTTGCGGATCGAGTAGGCGAGTAACTGTGGTCGGCTTGTCTCGATAAAACGTGAGATGCTGTTCTTCGGGTGAGACCGATCGCCACTCGGCCGGAAATCCCGCTTCGACTGGAGACAACACCTTGCCTTCTTTGAGAACGAGTTCGACCGTCAGACTGTTCTGCTCGAAATCGAGCAATCTCAAAGTAGAAAGGCTTGCGCCAAAGTATCGGCTGATCGAGGCCATCACTTGCCCTAGAAAGGCGTCCAAATCTGGAACTCCAGCGAGCGTATCCAAGCTTTCCCGGAGTACCTCGTTCGCCTTGGCCAGCTGTGTGGCTCGTTGCTGTTCGCTGATCCGCAACGCCGCCTGAGCCTGTTGGCGTTCCCTGATCTCGCCTAACAATCTTTCATTCGTTTGTCTGAGCTGGGCATTCAGACTCTTTAACTCCGCAAAGGCCTTTTCCAGTGCTGCTGTTGACTGGTGTTGCTCGGTTACATCGATCACGGTTCCAACATACTCAACCAGGTCGCCGGATTCGTTTAACACGGGGCGACCGATCGTATGAACGTATTTGATTGATTCGTCAGGAAGAACCACCCGAAAATCGAATTCCCAGATCTTCTTCTCCCGAATCACTTGATTGAGTCTTTCTTCGAACAAGCCCACGTCCTCGGGGTGCAACCTCTGGAGGGCCATTTGATAGGGCACTGGTTTTTCCTGCGGATCGAATCCAAAGACGCGAAAGTGCCCGGCTGACCAATAGGCATTGTCCCGATTGGCAACGGTCCAAGTCCAGCTGCCAGTGCGGCTCAGCTTTTCGCCTTCCGTCAACCGGGCTTCGCTGCGGCGCAGCTCCTGGAAAGACTGGCGGACTTTGGATAGCAGGCCGGTGACAACGATGGCTGTCGTCAAATAGGCAAACGCTGCCGCCACGTCGAGTGGGCCAGCGAGCGCAATCCGGAAGACCGGTTCAACAAAAAAATAGTCCAGGCAACCAACTGCAGCCAGCGAAGCAAAGAGAGCCGGAATCAGGCGACCGAAGAGCGAGATCTGGACGATGATGACCATGTACAGCAGCGCCGGAACTGAAGGAATCGCGTGCAGTTGAAAGCAAATGACAGTCAGCAGAGCCAAAGCGGCAGCAGCAATCAAGCAGAGGGCCAACGATCGTCTAAACCCTTTCGCTAACTTGAACCTCATGAACTAAACCTTCGAGCCCTTTCACGTTTTGTCCACGCTCACGACGCGTGCCTGGCGCGTCAGGGGCTGAGGAGCTCCGCGTTCGCCTCTGCGAACAAATAGGACCTATACGACCTATAGGTCATATAGGTCATATAGGTCCTATCAGTCCTATTCGTCACCGACCCCTGGTTTGCCCCAACGCCGAGGGAGTTCCTCAGGACACGTCACCCATATTAAACAGCCGCTTCATTTACTCATTTAAAACAAGTGTTTGACAATTTAAAACATCTGTTTAAAAGTAGCGGCGTGGTCACCAAAGAACGCAACCAGGTAATGGCTGAAACCAGCGAGGAAAGCACCCGCGAAAAGATTTTAAATGCCGCCGGCGAGGTCTTTGCCGAAGAAGGCTTTGAGGGTGCGACCATTCGGGCCATTACCGAGCGAGCCGGCGTCAACGTGGCAGCCGTGAATTATCATTTCCGGGATAAGGCCGAGCTCTATACCAAAGTGGTCTTGGAAGCCTGCTCTGTGCAAGCAGCTCTGAAGGATGCGATGGCTGAAGGCGCGGATTCTCCTGAGGGCCGCCTCCGCAGCATCGTCCACCATTTTGTTCGCTATCTGCTGGATCCGTCTAGACCGGCTTGGATGCGGCGCTTGAAAGCGCGCGAGATGGCAGATCCGACCGCGGCTTTGGATGAGCTCGTTGAGAAGAACCTTCGCCCGTTGCGGGACAACTTTCTGCGCCCCACACTGCGGGAGCTCACCAGCGGCTGCTTCACGCAGCGAGAGCTCAGTCTCATCGCTTCCAGCGTAATGAGCCAATGCCTCTATTTTCTACAGTACCAGCCAATCATCGAGAGGCTTAATCCCGACTTCAAAACCAACGTCGCGGAGATCGCCGATCACGTGACCAAGTTTTCTCTGGCCGCCATTCGCGAGATGACTCGTCAGGCGCGCCGCTCTTAACCCTTAACCTTCTTTTTCCTATGAGCGCTTCTTCCGCTACTGTCTCTGCTCCTACCCTAAAAGCATCGGTTCAGGAACTTACTACCCCGCCCGGCGGCGCCGGGTCAGAGAAGGACGCGGCTAAGCCGAAACGGCCTAAGCGTCGTCTCGTGTTTCTAGCCATCTTGGGGGCAGCTCTGCTAGCCGGCGGTGTGGCTTGGTTCATTCTGAATGCCGGTTACGAAACCACGGATGACGCAACGATCGAGGCGCATCTGATCCAGGTTAGCCCGAAGATTTCCGCTCACGTCAAGGCCGTCCGCTTCGATGATAACTATCAGGTGAAAAGAGGGGACCTTCTAATTGAACTGGATCCGCGCGATTTTGACGCCAGTCTGGCTAGTGCCCAGGCCAGTCTGGCTTCCGCTCAGAGCAAGCTGGTCGAAGCCGAAGCCCAGCAGAAGATGGCCCAGGCTGGATTAGGTCAGACAAAAGCGGATCTTGCCAGTTCGCAGGCCACCGCGGACAACGCCCAGGCCGATCTCAAGCGAAACGACGCGCTTTATCAGACTCATGTGATTGATCGGCGGGAGTACGATGCCTCCGTCGCCCAAGCGAAAAGCGATGTCGCCAACGTGGATTCATTCGGAAAGAAGGTGGCTTCACAGGAGGCCCAAGTTCGCTTGGCCGCTGCCCAATACGCGACCGCTTCGGCCGGTGAGCAACAAGCGGAAGCGCAATTGCGTGAGGCTCAGCTGCAAGTCTCGTACACGAAAATTTATGCTCCGTTCGATGGCCGGGTGACAAAGAAGAGCGTCGAGCCTGGCGACTACGTGCAGCCTGGTCAGACGCTATTCTCCCTGGTGCCGCCTGAGGTGTGGGTGGTGGCTAACTTTAAGGAGACCCAGCTGAAGAACATGCGGGTTGGCCAACCGGTATCGGTGCAAGTTGATGCAGTGCCGGGTTATGATTTCAAGGCTCACGTTGACAGTTTTCAAGTCGGAACCGGCAGCCGATTCACCTTGTTGCCGCCGGAGAACGCTACAGGCAACTTTGTTAAGGTCGTCCAACGCGTGCCCGTGAAGATAGTCTTCGACGAGCCCGCCAGCAGTCTGGAGCGTCTCTGGGCCGGCGAGTCCGTTGAACCGAAAGTCACCGTTGGAAAGGCTATTGCCAGCCGCGTTCACCTGGCCGCCCCGTTAGCGCCAGCCGTCCTAGGAGAATAGAGGGCACTCGAACCCGCAACAAATAGACCGACGCTGGCCATACCGCCGCGTGCCTCACCCGAACTACGCCCAGCACCCGCCAACTTCCAACCTAAAACCTAAAACCTAGAACCTAAGAAAGTCATGAGTCACGCAATCACACCCAGTGGGCGAGCAGTGAATCCATGGTGGATCGGATTAACGCTGACCTTGGCAACGTTCATGGAACTGCTGGACACCAGCATCGCGAATGTGTCGCTCCCGCATATTGCGGGCGGGTTGGGGACCAGCCTCGATGAAGCAACCTGGGTCTTAACTAGTTATCTCGTGGCGAACGCGGTCGTGCTTCCGCTTAGCGCCTGGCTGAGCCGCGTGTTCGGCCGCAAGAACTATTACATGACTTGCGTTGCCCTTTTCACCTGCGCCTCTTTTCTGTGCGGCGTGGCTCCAAACCTTGAACTTCTGATTTTCTTCCGCGTATTGCAAGGGATCGCCGGCGGCGGGTTAGCTCCCTCAGAGCAGTCGATGCTGGTGGATACATTTCCGCCGGCTAAACGCGCGGCGGCATTCGGGCTCTACAGTATGGCGATCGTGTGCGCGCCGGCTTTGGGCCCGACGCTGGGCGGATGGATCACTGACAATTCGTCCTGGCGCTGGATTTTCTTCATCAATATCCCGGTTGGTCTTTTGTCCCTGTTCTTGACCAGTCAGTTAGTAACGGATCCTCCGGCCTTTACCGAAGAACGTCGCCGGCTCAAAGCGTCCGGCAAATCCAAGGTCGATTACGTTGGGATCCTGTTATTTGCCGTTGGGTTCGGCTGTCTGGAAGTCGTTTTGGATAAAGGACAGGAAGATGATTGGTTCGGCAGTTCCTTCATCACGAGCTTTACCCTGATCGCGCTGATCGCTTTGGCTATCGCGATCGTCTGGGAACTACACCATCCGGATCCGGTCGTCGACCTGACACTCCTCAAGAACCGGAACTTCGCCATTGCTTGTACGCTGTTTTTTCTTTTCGGTTTTATTCTGTTCTGCACCACCGTTCTGCTGCCTCAGCTCCTGCAAACCTTGAACAACTATGATGCCACCACTGCGGGGATGGTGCTGACCCCTGGTGCGATCGTGATTGTGTTTATGGCGCCGTTCATCGTTCGGCTTACCCCGATCGTTGGTGCTAAGCGACTGATCTTGATCGGATTTGCTATCTTAATCGTCGCGGTGTGGCACATGGGCCAGCTCACTTTGAGCTCAGACTATTGGGTCTTTGCCCGAGCCCGTATGTTGCAGGGAGTTGGGCTGGGGTTCCTGATCGTTCCGATCAGTCAGGTCGCCTATTCGTATCTCCCTTTGGAGAAGAACAATAAAGCGAGCAGCTTGACTAACTTGTTCCGCAATGAAGGCGGCAGCTTTGGGATCACCTTCGCCAACGTGATGCTGGCGCAGCGGGCTCAATTTCATCAAAGCATCCTGGCTCAGCATGCTACCCCGGACAGCTCGATCTATCGCGATTGGTTACACCAAGTGACTGCGTCATTCGTGCACGCCGGCTATTCAGCGGTTGAAGCCCTGAACCGGGCTCAGGGCGAGCTATACGCCATCTTGAATCAGCAAGCATCCCTCTTATCGTATTTCGATGCTTTTGTGGGCCTGCTCCTGCCCGGTCTGGCTGGGGTCGGGGTAGCTCTGCTCATCAAGAATTTCGCAGCCCCCGGTAAACCGGCCGAGTCGCATTAAGGCAAGTAAGCAGTAAGCAGTAAACAATAAGCAGTGAGCAGTCAGCGGTGAGTCAGTAATCAGTAGGTGGTTACTCATTACTGGATTCCTTAAGTATGAAGCTCGTGAGGGCCTCGGTCAGAATAAACGATGTTTCACTTGGAACCATCCCGATTCGGAATTACTGATTAGCGATTACTGGTTACTGCTTACTGCTTACTTTTAAACCACTTCGTTGATTATCCCTGGCTAAAGAAACAGGCCACCACTATGACCACCCCCTTCACTGACAAAGTCGCACTAATCACCGGCGGGACCGCCGGCATCGGGCGAGCCACCGCGATCGCGTTCGCTGAACGCGGCGCGAATGTTGTGGTAACAGGCCGGCGGGAAGCCGAAGGCGCGGAATCCGTTGCGCTCATTCAAAAAGCGGGCGGCCAGGGACTGTTTGTCCGCGCCGATGTGAGTGTTGAATCAGAGATCGCCTCTTCCGTAGCTCTTACCCTTGAGCATTTTGGCAGGCTGGATTTCGCGTTCAATAATGCCGGAGTCGGCGGAGAAGGCCGCGGCACGATCACTGCCCCAGGCGATGTTTACGATCACATCATGAACATCAATGTTCGCGGCGTTTTTTTCTCCATGAAACATCAGATCCCGGCAATCTTGCGCTCGGGTGGCGGCGCGATCGTGAATAACGCTTCCGTACTCGGACTCCGTCCGCGAGCTGGTTCTCCGATCTACAGCGCCAGTAAGGCAGCCGTTATCGCTCTTAGTAAATCTGTGGCCCTTGAATTTGCTCCGAAAGGAATACGGGTGAATGCAGTGTGCGCCGCCATCATTGAAACGGACTTGACTGAGAAAATTCGGAGCGATGACGAAACGCGCCGTAACCTGCTGGCGAGTCATCCAGTGGGTCGTTTTGGCAAATCGGAAGAAGTCGCTGCCGCTGTTGTTTACTTATGCTCGCCGGAAGCCGCCTTCGTTACCGGGGCTGCTCTACCCATAGACGGTGGTTTTGCGCTGTAGAGGAAATCTCAATGCCACAAGTTATTTTGAAGCAATTCGATACACCTGACGAAACGATCTGCTTTGAAAAAGGTCGATTCGAGAAAATCACCCTGGGGGGTATGACGATTGGCCGCGCATTATACGAACCGGGCTGGAAATGGTCCACCCACGTCGGATCGAAAACTGGCGCCAAGCTGTGCCAAGTCGAACACGTTGGCCTAGTGGTCAGCGGATGCGCTACTGCAGCGATGGAAGACGGAACGGTAATCGAAATGAGACCCGGCGATTTATTTTACATACCACCGGGGCACGACAGCTGGGTCGTCGGGGACGAACCATACGTTTCCCTCCATTTCCTCGGTGCCGAAAAATACGCGCATTGAGTGAAAGTCCTCGGGCGTGGACGCTAAGCTCCCAAGTGCACCAAGTCTGAGGCTCGTATAGCAGCGTTGGGAGCGTCGCCGGATGACTCGCAAGGCGCTGGCGAGGCGAATAGCTGAGCCCTATTTAACGAGCCAGCAACGCCGCGAGGCGCCGGCGTCGCCCCAACCCGAAGGGCTGCGCGGATTTTGGCCGGGTGCTTTGTTGCTCGTCAGTCAAAGACCACAAGCGGGTATTCTCCTTCCTCGCGCCGCGCACCCAGCCAAAATTCGCAGCAGCGCTGCTGTACGAGCCTCAGACTTGGTGCACTAGTGCTCGGATTAACTTGAAAACGATATAGGTCAAAACGACGGCCGGGATTAACCAATGGAGCGATCTTTCAGCACGATCCACAAGTTTAGTCCATCGCATCTCGCGGGTAGGGCTTAGGTCGTCTCGGTTCAGGATCTCTATCTGCTTCGAGATCTCCCCAAAATTCGCTTCTCTATCTCCGAACATCCTGTTTCTCCTTGAAAAATAGGAGCAAAATGACCGATTCCGTGCTTTTGGGGAATTACCCGGTAACTTGCTGGACCATAACGTGCTTTCTGGTCGCACAGGCGGAGATCAACATCTCCTCGGCGGTCTCTAGCAGCGATTCGACTGGCGCAAAGGTCGTTTGTGCGAGCCGCAGCGATCCATTGGTTGTAGTGATGCCAATCGTGTGTCCGTCCACAAACCTTGGCGCCACCAATGGGCCCCACACTGCCTTTAGTTGGAGTTTACCAAAATCCGTCGGGTATCCTAAATCTCCCAGGTTTGTTAGCACGATGTCGTTAGCGAGTCGCTGTGCTGCGATGTCCGCTACCGTTGAGACATCCACGCCTTGTTTAATAACTTGAAACATGCCGTGTCGAGCGGCTCTGATAGCGGCCAGTGTCTGCGCGCTTCGTAAGGGCGTCGTTGCCGCGCGCGCAATCTCCCAGAAAGTAGTTGCTTCACCCGGTCCGATCGACACCGTGCCCGAGCCGACCAGGAGCGCGCAATCCTCGCCCAAGCCCGATGACTTTCTGGCATCAATCGGAGATAACATCCGAATTGGCGAGTCCCTTAGTTCCTCGACGACTTCCCAACAGGCCAGAGCGAAAGCCGACGAGAGTGCGCCGTGCACAGTAGTCCCTTCCTCACGCGCGCGTTCGCGCAACCGGCTAGTCATATCGGTAGTGAGTGACAAAGTTCTTATCCCAGGAAGTGTCTGCTCCTTAACCAAGACGCGCCGCCTTTCTATTGGCGACGAAGCTGGTTCGTTTTTGGCGCCAACGTACCCGCTATCGTTGGAAGTTATACCTAGAGTATCTTCGAACGATGGAATCAATGGCAAGCGTTTGACCGGCTTACCAGATAGGGCTTGCAAAAGATCACGGAACACGAAAGCGACGGAACGTCCATCCGCAACAGCATGATGAATTACAACCAGGCAGACTGCGCGCTGTTCCTCGTGAAGCAAAACGGCGCGTAGCAAGGGCGCTTTTGTCGGATCAAACGGAATCGACAACTCTAGCTCGGCTTGGAATTCCCAACGCTGGGTCACGTTAGTTCCCTGAACTACCCGCAGGGGGATCGGGGCAGCGAGGTCTTGGCTAAAGCAAGGCCTGTTTTCCCCATTTCTTTCGATGCGCGCAGATAGTAAAGGGTGACGTTGTTGTACTAAGTCTAGCGCTCGACGCCAATCACTCACCGTGGTAGCTCCATCAACTGCAGCCGCCATTGCGAAGTGAAAGGGACGGTGTCGGTCAAGAAGCCAAAAGAGTTCTTCCAGAGCTCCTAGCGGTCGGTGAAAAGGAGACGTAGTATGTTTAGATGAGTTCATTCTGTTAAGGTTTAAATGAGTAGGTTACGAGAGTGATAAATGTGATGGTGGTGTTAACCGATACTGAGACAGAAAGTCCCGGTTCGGATTAGAGGGCTAAGACCACGTAGACTAGATAGCCGAGCGCCGGTGCAGAGATGAACCAGTACAGAGCTTCGTCGAGGAGGTTAGCGGACGCATCAAAGGTTTCCCGCCGGCGATTACCCTTTACCGGTCGGCCAGTGATTTTCTTAAGGCTGCGGGCTTCTCGGGATGTGAGCGTCAAAGGATGACGCGCCTCGAAGAAGTCCATGATATGAGGAACTACCTCAGGCCTGGTCTCGCCTCGGGTGATTACAGTTTGCTTTTCAATCGTGATGTTCATGGTCAGTTCTCTGGTTGATGATGCAACTAACATCATTTCGTGAGTGACCGGCCGCGGATGGCGCCAGCTGCCGTAATCGTTGTTTTGGCGTTGACGTCCGTGGAGCGCGCCTCGCTTGCGAGGCCGATGGTGAGCAAAGCCCAAGGTGTTAGACGCCTATCATTTGTTGCCGCTCTCTAGTGTCCTGTCCCATAAATAACGTGGCTGAGCGGGCAGCACGATGTCCTTTGCTGACCATCGCCTCGCACTTGTCGCGCCGTAGGCTTGGCGTAGGCGGAAGCGAGGCACGCTCCACGAATGTCACTTCTGACCCACCTATGGAGCCCGTGATCCGCCGCAGTAATGAAGAGCCGCTCCGGGCGCGCGATTAGCCGTCTGAGTGTCAAGCAAGACAGCGATTACGGCAGTTGGGACAAGCAGAGGCAGGGCTTAAGATCTTGGTGTAATAAGCCGAACTGCCATCACTGGTCACATTAGGGCTGGTATGCTTTCATTTTCCAACGTCTCTGACTTCGCTTTTATGAAAAAAACGCAATTGGTCTTAACCGTCATGACGCTACTCGCAGGAAATATGAATGCCGGAACCCAGGAGCAGCAGATCATAGATACAGTGAGTACGATCTTTACCGCCGCCTCCACCGACGATGTGGCGAAGTTCGATTCCTTCATTGCCCCGGAGTTTTACATTTTCGACGGCGGTATCCGATTCAACGGAGACAGCATTATGGCATTCATTAAGGCCCAACACGCCGCGGGTAAGCGGTACGAGTGGAATGTGACTGAACCCGACGTCCACGTCAGCGGCGATACCGCCTGGATCGCCTACGTCAATAAAGGGAGCATCGGCGATGCTTCCGGTACCACCAAGCAAAATTGGCTTGAATCGGCCTTTCTCGAAAAGCAGGCGGGCAACTGGAAGATCGTCTTCATGCACAGCACCCGCGTTGCGCCGGCCCCTAAGGAAAGCCACGGTAAATGACAAGCTGATTCCGTTTTTGTTGCGTCGAGAGCGATAAGGATCTGGCCCCTACGGAGCCGTTTTTCAACAGCCTGTTAGGTTACCTTGAGACTGGACCTAAGGGCATTTTGAGCACGAAGATTCTCCGACGGTAAACCAATCGTGATCCGAGCCCAGTTGATATACGGAGGATGCGGGCGCCCGATATCGACGCCTCGCTCACGCATGGCAGCTGCCAGTATCGGTTGCGGCCGTCCCGCATCAAAAAACACGAAGTTCGCCCGACTATCTGTATGGGGCAGATTTAGTTCGCGTAGCACAGAGAGCCAAAGCGTCCGTTCCTTGGCGACGGCTTCGCGGGTAGACACTACCTGGGCTGTGTCGGCAAGTGCGGCGGACGCCGCCACCAGATTGAGACGGCCCAGCCCTTCCGCATCACCCGCGCCTTCCTTACGCAGCGAATCGGCGAGCGAGCGCGGAGCCAGCACGTAACCGATCGGCATGCCGGCAAGGCCATATATTTTGTCAAAGGTACGGAAGACAACCACGTCAACTCCTTCCCGAACCAGCGAAGCCGCTGATCGAGTGTCGAAATCAGAAGTGTATTCAAGGTAAGCTTCATCAACCACTACCACTGCGCTTCTGGAGGTTTCGCGAAGAAAGCTCTTAAACGTCTCATCATCGTTAATCGTCCCCGTAGGGTTATGCGGATTTACGAGATAGATGGCGCGCGTCTTAGCATTTACCTTTGATTTGAGCGCTGCCAGGTCGTTCTGGTACTGCGCATTTAAAGGAACGGGAACGCCGATGCCGCCCACGCGCGCAGCAGCATCGATAAGAGCCAAATACCCAGGAGTCGAGTAGAGGAACTCGCCGCCCGGACCGCCTGAGCTGCCGAGAAATAATCCCAGCAGGTCAAGGATTTCCCCAAGCACGACCTGCTCCACGGCAATGTGTTCGTATTCAGCAATCTGCTCGGCGAACTGACGGGCCAAAGGTGCGTCCGCATAGCGGCTTAATCGGCCGAGCTCCAGTTGCGCAGCCTGCGCGACCTTTGGCGAGGGACCGTACGGATTCTCGTTTAGAGAGAGTCGTACCAGCGCCTCCTCCTTCGATGATGGCGTGGGTTTAGAGACTTCCGCGAAGACAAGTTGTGGCGCGAGTACGCCGGCACCGAGAATTAAGCCAGAACTCTTTAACAAATCTCGTCGGGTAAAGTCATTCGACATAGACGTGAATCTTACATCAAGATTTTGCGGACTTTGCCTGGTTTGTCCCAATCGCCGCAGTTTAAAGATTTCCGCGTAGAATGTCCGTTGCCTTCTCCGCAATTGCGATGACGGCGGCGTTGGTGTTGCCGCGAACGACGGAGGGCATCACTGATGCATCGACTACCCGCAGACCTTCGACGCCGAAAACCCGAAGATCAGGGTCGACAACGCGGCCAATGGCACAAGTGCACGTCGGATGATAGTTAGTGCCAACCTGCTTCTCAATAAATGCGACGATGTCGGCCTCGGAGTCGGATGCCGGAACGGAGAAGGGCGCACGCTTCACCTTCGATAGGACGGGTTGAGCGAAGATATCCATGGCCAACCGTACGCTAGCGATTATCGTCGCGCGATCTTCCGCGGTTGCCAGATAGTTGTGGTAAATGCGCGGCTTCGCATCCGGCCGGGCCGATCGCAGCGCCACTTTGCCACGGCTGGTCGGCTTTAGCAGGGTCGTCGTCATACAGAAGGCGTGATCGAAGGGCGCCGACAATCCTTCATCGAAGTACATCGCGGGCGCCATTTCGAATTGGCAGTCGGGCACTTTCTCATCGCCACGCGTGGAGAGGAACACTCCACCCTCAGCAATGTTTGAGGTCAAAGGGCCATGGCCTTTCTGGTAGAGCGCCACATCTTCAGGTGATACGGCGCCGAAGAGGGATCTCTCGTCCGTCAGGTAGCTCATCGGCAGCAGCGGATGGTCCTGCAGGTTCGTTCCAACCGGAAGATCGACGACCACAGGAATACCAAACGAGTTGAGTTCGTCGGCCGGCCCGATGCCTGATAGCATCAGGATTTGAGGTGAGCCATAGGCGCCTGCCGCGAGGATGATTTCTCTTTCGGAAAAAAGCGTTTCTTTCTGGCCATGCCGATGGATTGAGACGCCAGTAGCGCGGCTACCATCCAATAGTAGCCCCAGCACGAGAGTGTCGGTGAAAACTTGCAAGTTCGCCCGCTCTCGCGCGGGGTGGAGATAAGCGGAAGCGGCACTGCAACGAACCCCGTTCCGCTGCGTCAGCTGAAAGCGCCCGACGCCCATCTGTAGGGCCCCGTTGAAATCATCATTCAGGCGATAGCCCGATTCCCGCAGCCGCCTCGATCAAATGATTCACCAGCGGATGCCTGGAGCGGCCGTCCTGCACACTCAGTGGACCTGTATGTCCATGGTAAGGTAAGTCGCCCCGCTCGTTGCCCTCTGACCTGATGAAATAGGGCAGCAGCTCACGGTACGACCACCCCGGTGCGCCCTCGTCCACCCAGCCATCGAAATCAGCTGTGTTTCCGCGGATATAGATCATGGCGTTCATCGCAGAACTGCCGCCGAGTGTTCTGCCGCGAGGCAAATAGATCCTCCGATCCCGGAGACCTGGCTCCGGCTCGGTCGCAAAGTCCCAATCGTACTTGGTCTTGAACAGTTGGGGAAAAGCGACGGGCAAACTAATCTCGGGCGCGTCGTCCGGCCCTCCCGCTTCCACCAGGGCCACGCGGACATTCGGATCCTCGCTCAGGCGCGCCGCGAGCACACATCCGGCTGAACCGGCTCCGACTACGATATAATCAAATTCTTGTTGCGCGTTTCCGATTCCAGCGGCCATCAGATTCTCCTCTGTCGAGGGAGCACGTTGTTCTCTAAATGTATTAGAGACTGCAGTCTCGGACGCAGGCCCATTGTTGTCTTATCTGCCGTAATCCTTGTTCGAATGAACGACTCTCGAGGTGGCAATTTTCTGGATCTATCTGAGCTCCGCGCCACCATGCTGGCCGTGGACGCCGAGTTAACCAGTGGCGGCTAGGCGGTCCGCTCATGATCGAGTCGCTCGCCAACATTTTAGCGGTTCGCCTGCTACGCTATATATTTGGACTGCGCCGGCTTGTCACCCGGGCGGACGGAGTGCTTACGCGCCGGAAGCTCACCACGATCGTCGACTACCTCATGGCGAACCTACACCGCAGTCCGACGCTGGAACAAATGGCCGCGTTGGTGAGTCTTAGTCCCTATCACTTCGCGCGGCAATTCAAAGCGTCACCCCAGGGCGATTTCGCGCCTCCGCAAAAATCGCCAAACCTAAAAGCGAGCCGGTTCCGCCGAGACCATCGGGTAGGAGCTTACTTAGCTTACTCCTCAAGTAGAGGTAACAGGAACTGTGAGTTCAGCGACTCGATTGATCGAGAAGTTTGTCCCGCAGTTCATCAGCCCGTTGAGATATTGCGCGCACGCCAGCACGGCGAACGCGTCGGCCGTGTCGCGTTACCCCGGTGTCACCAGTACGGAGGAGCCGGAAGTGGCGACTAGCCAGGCGCTCACCTTTGCATCGCTGAGATGCGAGAAGCTCGGACAACGATTACGGCAACTGGGACAAAAAAGGAAAGGAGTCTCAACTAGCCATGTCTACTCATATAGATGCGAAAGGAGTCGCGTTTCGAAGAGGTCTCCCTGCGCTACTTAGATGCGGCTTACAACCTTGCCCGGTGGCTGGTAATTCGAGAACAAGATGCAACCGACATTGTCCAGGAAGCCTATGCCCGCGCTCTTCGAGGCTTCTCCGAGTTCGACGGAGACAACCCGCGAGTTTGGCTGTTAACCATTGTGCGTAACACCGCCCATAGCTGGCTTACTAAACACAAAAGGCAAGAGGAGGTAGTTCGAGTTGACGAAGAGCCCAATGCTGCATCCGTGAAAATCGTGCTCTCGGGATTATCCCAGGAAACCCAACGACGGCTACTGGAGGAGGCCTTGACCCTGCTCCCCGCAGAGTTTCGTGAGGTGTTGGTCCTGTTTGAAATCGAGAGATGGTCTTACCAAGGAATAGCGGCGGCTTTGGATGAACCCGTGGAAGTCGTGATTGCACGTTTACGTAGCGCCCGTCGCCGTTTGCAAAATGAGCTCGCTTCACGGCATCAAGTTAGCGAATCAGGCCTGAAAGCTTAGCCTGCAGGTTTACGGATCTCGATTGACCTATCGTCTGGCGCACCAGATGCACGACAAGCTCTGCAAACAAATAGCTACGCAGCCGTAGAGTTCGGCTGCGTAGCCCCCCTTCTGCCCAGATCTAATTACCGACCGGTTTGAATGGTATCAGTCACTCCCAAGGACTCTTCCACCAAATCGGCGGCGACAGAGAGTCCGTTGGCCTCAGCTATCGCTTTTTGCAGTCTCTTGGCATTCTTCCGATACCCGGGGTTCGTTAGCACCTCTGTTAGCAGGCTAGAGAGGTGGTCAGGGGTTAACTTGTCTAAAGAAGTTACTACGCCGGTCTGCTTGTCCGCGATTCTCGCAGCCACACCCGGCTGATCAAAGGTTACCGGGATAGCGACCTGCGGGACCCCCTGAGCCAGAGATTCCAACACTGTGTTCAAACCTGCGTGGGTGATACAGACCGAGGCCTGCTTGAGTAAATCCAATTGTGGCGCCCGTTGTACGATAATGGTATTGCTCGGAACCCGTCCGATCTGCTTCGGATCAATCTGATTACCGATCGAAAGTACAAGTTGCACATCTTTATGCTTGGCCAGGGCGGCAACAATGGTACGGAAGACATCTACCCGGCCATTCAAGATTGTTCCCATCGAAGCATAGATCAGCGGCTCGCCGGTCAATCGGTCCCAGGGGAAGTCTAGGGGCTCACGGCCACTTCCATCATGAAACGGACCCGTGAGATGGAACTGCGACCGATGAGAACCTTCATAGTCGAAGGCTTCGGGAACCTGGCTAATTGACGCAAACGGCGAAAGCGTGGAAGCGGGATCTTCCCAGTCGATTTCTAGTCCAGCGTTCTCCGCATATGCTTTGATGCCGGCGTTGGCGCTATTCAGGATACTAACAAACTTCGCGACATCCTCTCGATTTCTGGCGAAAGCTTCAGGTGTAGTGTGATGAGGCCGGCCATATGCACATAAGGGAGTATGACCGGAGTAGTCAAAGTGTACGGCGCCGGCCACATGTAGATACGGCATACCTAACTGCATGGCACCCAGTTCCACATAGAACGAAACGGTATCGATGAGCAGGGCGTCGACGCCGTTTGCAGTGACGACGTCCGGCAGTGATTTCAGTATCGACTCCGACTGGCCCATCATGACTTGGGCGGCAAATTGCAAAGCCTCATCTCCCTGCATTTTGCTGATTTCCGGAATGCTTTCGTGAACTTGATCTTTTTCATCGACCGGCACACACGGTAGGCCGGCAGCCTCTGACGAGTAGAGGAAGACAACCTCATGGCCACGGGCTTGAAGGTGACGCGCCAACGTCGTCAGTGGATTGAGGTGACCCGGTACGTTAGGACAAATAAAACCTAGTTTCATTGATAGTTACTCCCGTTGTAATTCTGGCAGCATTGACCGAATGATCCGGCTGCACGTTTTTAGTTAGGAGCTACTAAAACTCACTAGTGCGAACACCGGCCGTTTTTCCTCCGGTTGCCGGAGTTTCTGTCTCAATGGAGGCGCGGGGGATCTGCGGATACGTTCACCAAGCTGAAACGAACAGAACAGTTCACGGCAATGCCGCCGTAGTTATTGGGAACGGCGACTTGTCGAAAAAAGAAAAATCCCGACTCCAAAACCTAGCAGGCAGACCGCCCCAACATAGTGGGCCGGCGCCATAGGATCGAATTGAAGGAGCCATGATATGAACAGCGGCGTAAGTCCGCCGAAAATCGCGTATCCTACGTTGTACGACAGGGAAACGCCGGTGAATCTGATCTGGGCTGGAAAGGCCTCGATCATGACGTAAGGTACTACGGCTACGATCCCTACAGTAAGGCCGGCAACCGCATAATGAGGCATCAGGAATGCCGGACTTACTTGAATTGTGGCGTAGAGCTGATAAGCGGCGATGCCAAGCAGGGGACAGCCCATAAGCAATACCCGGGCGGGCCCAATGCGGTCAGTGAGCCAGCCGGCTAACACACAGCCAATGGCCAAGGCGAGAGTAGCGAGAGAGTTAGCTTGAAGTGACTCAACTCTCGAGACATGGTAAATTTTTTCCAGTAGAGCGGGAGTCATCAAAATCATCACCACAATGGCCGCGGAGAGCATCCAAGTCAGTAATCCGGAAAGCAGAATCCCGGCCTTATAATCTCGTACCACGGCCTTCAGTGGCAGCTCGTTGGCCAGCGCTCGGCGAGCTTTTAACTCTTCGAAAACGGGTGTCTCGGCCAGCAAACTACGAAGATAGACGGACAATAGACCAAAAGCACCGCCGAGCACAAACGCGACCCGCCATCCATAGGCCGCGAGCTGCGTTGGCGGTAGCAGCACGTTCAGACCGGTAGCAACCAAGGATCCGAGCAGGATTCCACCGGTCAGTCCGGCGGTTAAAAGGCCGCAGGCAAAGCCAACCCGAGACAAACGCACGTGTTCGCTAACGAAAACCCAGGCGCCGGGTACTTCGCCGCCGATGGCCGCCCCTTGTCCGATGCGCAAGAGCAGTAAGCAGATCGGCGCCAATGGACCTAACATGCCGTAAGTGGGGAGTAAGCCGATTCCCAGAGTGGATAACGCCATTAGGAAAATGCCCAAAGTGAACATCTGCTTGCGGCCACGAAGATCGCCCGCGTGTGCCATGAGGACGCCACCCAGTGGTCTCACCAAATATCCCACCGCGAAGATACCGAACGTCTGAAACTGTCGTAGCCACTCTGGAATCCCAGGTGGAAAAAATAGATCTCCTATGGTGTTGGCAAAGAAAACGAAGATGACGAAATCATAAAATTCGAGGACGCCTCCGAGAGTGGCTAGCCAAAGCGTCCTATGATCCTGCGTAGTTAAACGAGAAGAAGAGCTGATAAATCGTGGATCGGTCATGAAACTCTGTTTCAAACTAACAAAAATGAAAAAGAGATAGGCCCAGACCAGAACCTGATCCGAACCTCGGACTAATTCCTACCCCACTCGATGGACGAGTCAAGCAAGAGCGCACGGTTCCTAAGGCCACCACACCGAAACATCCGCCCTTAAGAACCGTGAACCACCCAACCACCAACCCTTATTGATCGTTCCCTTGGGTCAGATCGGTGGCGACAGGTGCGAAGAAGCCAAATAAGCCGCCTGCTCCTTCACTAGTGCCTACGTTGAAGAAAAGCTGGTTCGGAGCTCCGGAGTTGGTGTTGCCGGCGCCAAATGCAATCGCCCAGAGACCGGGATGGCTGATGACATTCGAATTCTGATCTTGCAGCTTGCCTTGGAACTGACCGGTAACCGCATCAAATGCGAGAATCTCGCCACTCCCGAATTGGCCGACTATGATGCTATGTCTGAACGTGCCAAAGTCGGTGGATGCTTGAACCAGGCCCCAAGGCGCGTTGAACCAGGCTCCGCGTTCCAAGCGCAGCAATACCTGGCCTTCCGGCGAAAAGACATCGACTGCTCCCAGGTCTGCGCCAACAGTGACGAAATTCTTAGCCGTGTTCTGATGAGCAAAAGCGACATACAGATTTCCTCCTATATTCTGGACATTAAAAGGCACAAATTTATCCGGCAAACGATTATCCCGGAAGGCATCGCCCGGAGTCTTAACGGGGCTAAAGTTGGTATCAAAGACCCGGATCTTGCCTTCATGAATGTCAGTCACATAGAGGAGGTTCTGCCCCTTTGACTGAGCAATGGCGGCCCCAGTCAGCACCGAACCCGGTGTGGCCTGGACCTTTTGGATAGCGACGGTTGCATTGGCTCCCGGATTCCAGGCGGAAATCGTGCCATCGAACGCCGCGAAAATGAAGACTGCCGGCTTCCCCGATTCAACGGCGAAATCAGAGCTGCCGTTAAACACGATGCCGGTAGGAGTTCCCGTTGGGCCTTGACCCGATTGCGGAATGGTCACGACCAAGCTCTGCGCCACACCACTGCCGTTATAAAGGGTCGCCACACCCTTTGCTTCATCAGAGACCCACCACGGTCCGGTACTACTACGGGAGATGCCCCAAGGATTAACAAGGTTAGGATCGACGGTGACTACCCCTGGTTGGCTGGTGTTCGTAACCAAGTCCGTCTCTTGGTACTGTTGAGCAGTTGAGATGCCGGGTACTAGAGCAGCTGAGGTCAGACTCAGCGCGAGTAATCGTGGCCAGAAGGGACGGCCGATCAAGAAGGTCAATTTTTTCATGACGATGTAACTGAACAATAGATTTAGAGGTTAACTTCCACTAAGCGAGGCCGGTGTAACTAACCGGCGCTCGAGAGGCCTAGTAAACACCACGTCAGGACACGTCCCATCTCTTCCGATTCGGCTGCCGTATTTCTTGTCCGAATCAACAAGTGGTAAGGTTTTCTGTCCCGGAGGGACGAGATGATAGTAGCCAGGCACGAAGTGCCTGGAATGCCGCCCAAGGATCCGTCCCGTAGGGCACGGTATGAATGATTAGCCCTCGACGTGCCATTCCGCCAAGGGTTTGCGCGGCCCAAGGCGGGTCAACATCAGGGCTAGTTCCTCACACCGTACCCTCCGGGACGGGTCGCTTTTGGGGCGTTTCCCAGGCATTTCATGCCAGGCTACCATCATTTTGTCCCTCCGGGACAGAATGCTTGCCCGCTCCATCGAATTCTCACCAGTCCGTTTGGCTATTACCCTCGATTTCGGCCAAGCATTCCGGCAGGTGAAACATGAAAAGGCCCGCCGGCAATGATCGCTGGTTTCTTATGGTCCATGGCGTTCATCCGGGGTCTACTACAATGCTTACTATCGTTCCTTGATATCTTTACACTGGAGGACGCTTACGCCCTGTTGTCAGGGGCTGGAGTGACTGTCTTCTACTTCGATAGCGGCATGCCGGGAACAGGAGATGAGGAGGACGAATTTGGGGCGGACGAGCCGCTGACTCTGCTGACGGCGTTGTGTTTGGAAACAACCTGCCCAGTTGTAGCCTGGAAATGTCAGGAAATTAGCCCAGGCTTTCTTTGGAAAAAAGAATCCGATCTCAGTGTGCGAGATTGGATCTACCTGACGCGAACTCGCTTAGGCTCGTTCGAATAGCAAATAGAAAATAGCAGATAGCAAATTCGGAGCAGCACCTCGGTGGCAATTTGCTATTCGCTATCTGCTATTTGCTATTCGAACGAGCCTAAGCGAGTTCGCGGCTAACGCTGGACCTTTAATACTGCTGCTAGCCGAGCAGCCCCAGTGCGCGAAGCGGTAATCTCGGTATTAGCCCGGTCGCGTAGACGGACACGATAAAGACGGTCCCCATAGTGAATGACCTGTTCAATTGCCTGCAGATTGACGATGGCATGCCGAGCAATCTGAATGAAAAATTCGCTTCCTAACCAAGTCATTATGTCAGCGACCGGATAATAGGTGGCAAATTCCTCTCTGACTGTGTGCACCCAGGTCCGCCGGTCGCGTCGCAGAACGGCCGCGATCTCTCTTCGGGCCAGCAAACGGATCCGATCTCGATCGCTATCTTTTACCGGCAGTAACTCGTTGGTTGGCCCAGCGAATTGGATTTTTTCGTCAGTCTTTGGATCGTCTGCCTGATTAACAGATCGGGATAAGGGGGCCTCCCTGGCTTCGCTTCGGCGCGCCAAATCAGCCTCAAACGGGCGCAGGTGCGCCAATAAGCGGTTGACTGACTCGTTTACTTGGGCTGGATCCAGCGGTTTTAATAAATAATCAACTGCCTCTAACCTGAAAGCGTCGGTCGCCCGATTAGCAGTTCCAGTCGTAAACACCAGACGGGGTGGTTGGGGGAGCATGGCGAGCTGGGTGGCCATAGAAACCCCATCTTTACCCGGTAGGTTGATATCCACGAAAGCCGCATCTGGCCTCAAATCAGCGCAGAGGTGCAGACCTTGCTCACTATCAGCGGCGGTACCAACCACCTCGACTTGACAGGTTTCGTCTAACAAAGTCGCTAGATACTGAGCGGCTAACGGTTCGTCTTCAATGATAACAGCTCGGATCCGAATCCACATTACAGCAACTCCTAACTATGAGCTAATTCACCATTCTCAGTGACGAATTGCTCCAATGATCTACCGACAACCTCAAACGGAGGTTGCACCGGAATACGTATGGTAACGGTAGTTCCGCGTCCGACCTCACTGGACACGGCAAAACTGAATGAATGACCGAACAATCCCTGTAAACGCCGGCGTAACAAGAGCAGGGCGTGGGCTTTTGTTCGTTCTTCAAAGAAAACCTTCTCAACCTGATCTGCTGCCACTCCTCTTCCGTCGTCGGTCACAGTCATCTCTAACCATCGCTCTATCTGACGGACCTCGAGTTGCAACCTGCCTGCGCGAGCGGTCGATTGGATCCCGTGTTGAACCGCATTTTCTACCAATAGTTGGAGGGAGAAGGGGGGTACAACGGCATCGCCGGCTGCTGGATCGATCGATTGTTCCACTATTAATCGATTGCCGAATCGCAACTTTTCGATATCGAGGTACGCACGTACGACCGCTAGCTCTTCGGCGATAGGAATGAGCGTCCGGTCCTGTTGTTCGAAACTAGCGCGCAGAAACTGTCTCAGGCGCCCGGCAGCCGGTGGGACCTCGCGCGGAGCGATAGTGGCCAGCGCGGACAGCGAATTCAAAGCGTTGAAAAGAAAGTGTGGATTCATCCGCGCCTGAAGAGCACGGACCTCGGCAGACACAGTAGCGCGCATTTGATCGTCGTTTTCCCGTACCCGAGCTAACACGGTGAGCACCAGCATGGTTCCTAAGCCTTGCAATACGGGTGCAATCAATAAATGTCTGATGGTAACGTGCGTCCCGTGAGAGATGTTGGCGCCGCAATATATCAGGCCGTCGCGCAGCAAGGTCACCACGAACGTCAGGACAAACCCGGTGGCAGGTTGCGCCGCCAGGGTGGGGCGACGCAGATGCAGCCATCCTCCAATGAGGCCTGCGCATAACATCGAAATTCCAATGCTAGGAAATGGGTACCCATCGTAAGCAACAGCTAACCAGGTGATAAATCCGGCGATCGTTATCCCCACTGTGGGTCCCGCTAAAAGCCCGGCGGCACACACCGCGACGATACGATGATTAAAGGCCGTGTGTCTTACGGTTGCCTCTTCAACCAGCCCGAGGGCCAGGAACACGAGCAAAGCCGTTCCCCGGTCGCGGAATGATAGCCGCGATCGTTCTGACCTGAAGGCCGGGGCCAAAGTGAGCACAAAGGCCGCGGTCACCAAGACGCAAATCTTGTTTATCACCATCTGAGTTATCAAAAACGGGGGGTCGCTCATCCGTACAGGGGATTGTAAAGGGGTAGAACCTACTAGACACCGGTTCCGCCTAAAATTGGTCCTGTTCTGTTTGATCTGCCGGGTTTTGTGTCCGAACAGCCGACCCTCGTCCCGGTACTGCTTGTCGTTCGCTTTAATGAAGATGGACCCATCGCCGGGAGGGCGCGCTGCCTGTCCGACATAGCCTGATGCATCCAATCGATTTTCTCCCAGCGGGGCGACGTCGGATCCTCGCGCGCCGCCAAGACGTTACAGAACCTTGAGATGTATTTAACCACTTGATCATTCAACGCCGATAGGTTCCGCACACGATCCGGCAGCTGCCGGACGGGGACGCAATCCCTCCCACGTCAGGGCACATTTAACGTGGCGCCAGATGATAATAGTCTGCCAACGATTCCCCTGCCGATTTTAGCGAAATCCCAAGTCCTTTTTGCAGGGGAATGCGCATCGTTACCGTGGTGCCTTGCTCAAGTTCACTCTGTACATCCAAACGGAACGAGTCTCTGTACAGGCTTTCTAACCGGCGGCGCAGCAATGCCAGCGCATGGATTTCGGAACCATCGCCGAAAAAGATCTTTTTCACCTCAGCCGAGGGCACTCCTCGTCCGTTGTCGCTGACGCTGACGTCCAGCCACTTTTCCCTTGTGCTGATGGCCAGACGCAGGCGACCGGCCCGGGGCTTGGAACGAACCCCGTGTTGGATGGCGTTCTCCACTATAGGCTGTAGTGAGAAAGGAGGTATCAGGGCGTCCGATACACACGGCTGGATCGCTCTTTCCAACTCTATTCGGCTACCTAGCCGGAGCGCTTCAATGTCGAGATAGGCGTATACCACAGCCAGCTCTTCTTCCAGAGGTACGAAAGCTTGTTCCGGGTGATCAAAACTCGCGCGCAGAAATTTGCGTAATCTGCCGACTACATGTGGCACCTCCCTTGGGGACACGGTTGCCAGCGCGGATACGGCGTTCAGAGCATTGAATAAAAAATGCGGCTTCATGCGCGCCTGCATAGCGCGCACTTCGGCAGAAGCCGCTGCTCGCGCCTGGTCATCTCGCTGGCGAGCTTGCGCCACAATGGCCAGGATCAACGCGGTTCCTAGTCCCTGGATTACCGGAGCGCCTCCGAGTTGGTGCCAAGCCTGTGCGGCCGAGGCGGTGCGAGGAGCGAAGATCAAAAGCAATCCGGTGCGTAACGACGACACAGCCAGCGCCAGAAGAAATCCGCTCCAGGGATTTTGGGCTAGCCGGGGGCGCCATTTTTGAAGCAAACCGCCGGCTAACCCACCGCATAACATGGAAACGCCAATCGACCAAAACGGCATTCCGTCAAAAGCAACCGCCAGCCAAGTCACCACCCCGCCAACGATCAGCCCCACCAAAGGACCAGCAACGAGACCGGCCGCACAATCCGCGACGATTCGCTGGTTAAACCAGCCTGTTTGCCGGACGACGGCCTCTTCCAGAAAGCCGAGCAGCAGGAATACCAGTAGCGCGGTTCCCCGATCTCGTACCGAGAGAAGAGAACGGTTGGGGCGCCTGAAGCCAGGCACAAGCGTAAGCAAGAAGGCAGCGGTTACTAATACACAGACCTTGCTCAGAATTATCTCTTCCATGAAAACGACCCCTTCAAAGAATTACATCGCGAAAGCCTCAAAATCGTCTACTGCGGAAAACTGCGGTTCCTCCCTGCCCCGCCACGAGGCGGGGCACTAATTAAATCAAATTTAATGAATAATCAAGTTTGACCGATCAGTCGGTCGTTATGGCGGAGCGTCCCGGAGGGACTGGACGATAGTAGCCTGGCAGTTTACTGCCAGGAACAGCGCCAGAGGAGATCCGTCCGGTAAGGGTACGGTGTGATTTGGTCGTTACGGCGGGGTTTCCACTCTTTGGAGTTGAATTAGTCCCGTGATAAAAAATCACAAATCATTCTTCTGAGACACACCCCGACGGCGCGCATGTTTCCAGGGAATCCTGTGGCGGGATGCGGGTTCCGGGAGGGCGCGCGTCCCCGCGCGCCGCGAACAGGTCTGCGTCGTGGAGCTACCTGATCGTGGGGCCTGGTCTTGTCCTGGGCTTCGCTAACGACGGATTGCGAGGACGCGATCCCTCCCGATGAGGGCGAGGACGAGAACGAGGCCGTTTGTTAAAATATCACATATATCCTGTTGATCTTGTTATTAAATCACAGTAACCAATCAGGCCTTGTCTTCTCCTAAACGCCTGGAAAGCCGATCCTCGTTGATCCTTGACCTGGTCGATCGCCAAGGAAGTGCCACCTACACTGCCCTGGCTGAGGTGCTGCAAGTCTCCACCATGACGGTTCGGCGAGATTGCGATGAATTGGTGCGCCTGGGCAGGGTCATTAAGACCGTTGGCGGGATACAACAGGCAAGCGCCGCGCCTTACCTTTACGAGAACAGCGTTAAAGAACGAATCGCCAGTAATCAATTCGCAAAACGAGCGATTGCCGGCAAGGCGCTCGATCTGATCAAAGACCGGCAAACGATCTATATAGATGGTGGCACCACCAGTCTCGCCCTGGCAAAGCTCATCGCCGTTCAAAAAACCGGCCTCACCATCCTCACGAATTCGGCGTTAACCTGTTTGGAACTCAGCAAGGGTGGCAACACCATCATTGGGATCGGTGGAGAATACGATCCGGTCACTCTTTCGTTCGCGGGGCCGCAGGCGGATGAAATGGCAAAATCTTTTCTCATCGATCAAGCGTTTCTCAGCACAAAGGGATTTCTGCCGGAGGATGGTACCTACGAGTCCGCGGTTGCGACCTCCCGGGTTAAACAGATCATGGCCGGGCGGGCCGCCCAGACAGTTTTGCTGGTTGATCATACAAAGTTCGGGGTTCGTGCACTTAGTAAAGTGCTCGATGTTTCGCAAATTCATCATGTCGTAACCGATGAATGGGTGCAGAAATCTGATCTGGCGGCGTTACGGCGAGCAGGAATAACGGCTCACGTCGCAGCGGTCACCAATTTGGAGGTGGATTATGTCGCTTTGGCCCATTAGCGAGCTGATCCAGTCCGCGCGCAAACAACGATACGCGCTGGGATATTTCGAGAGCTGGAACCTGGAATCGTTCCAGGGTGTGCTCGATGCCGCCGAAATGACTAGCTCTCCGGTCATCATCGGATTCAACGGTGATTTTTTGAGCCGTCCCGGCCGCAAATTAGGTGAGCGAATCCGCTGTTATGCGGAGCTAGGAAAAGCCGGAGCCGCTGACGCTTCGGTTCCGTGTGGACTTATCTTTAACGAATGTCCCAATGACGACTGGATACGGAATGCCGTCCTGGCCGGATTCAATCTGGTCATGCCGGCAGATCCGCACGCTTCTTATGAAGACTACCGGGTTAGAGTCACGGCGCTAACTGAGTTTGCCCATCTGCACGGCGCGGCGGTAGAAGCTGAGGTCGGGCGGTTGCCGGTTGGGCAATCCGGACTCAGGAACGGAAACTCCTTAACCGACCCCGAGTTGGCCGCTCGTTTTGTTCACGATACCCAGATCGATCTTTTGGCGGTCAGCGTGGGCAATGTTCACGTGCTCACCAAGGGTGAACAAGACCTGGATCTTAAACGGTTGTCCCAGATCAGTGAACGCGTTAACACACCGTTAGTCTTGCATGGTGGCACCGGCATCACGGCGAGCTCAATTCGCGAGTCGATCAGGCTAGGTGTAACCAAGGTCAACTACGGTACCTACTTGAAGCAACGGTATCTTACCGCCCTGCGTTCAAGTATGGCCGCAGGGGTAGACAACCCGCACGAACTCTTCGGCATGGGGGATGAACACGACGTGATGATTGCGGGCCGATTGGCCGTGCGTGACGCCGTGCTGGAACGTATCGAATTACTCGGTTGCTGTGGAAAGGCGAATTAGCTTTATGAAAAGGATTGGTTGCGGAGGCATTCTGGTAAAAGACACGTTTTGTGGTCCGCTAACGGCGTTACCACGTCCAGGAGAACTAGTCGCGGTCGACGCGATCAGAACAAAGGCCGGAGGATGCGCCGCTAATGTCGCCATCGATCTATGTAAACAAAACCTATCGGTTGATCTGGTGGGGTGTCTGGGCCGAGATGCCGCCGGAGAGGCTCTGGTAAAAGCTCTCCAGGCGGGCGGTGTAAATTGCGATCTGCTTTACTACACGGCGGACTATCCAACTAGTGAAACGGTTATCTTGTTAGTCGAGGGAGAAGATCGACGCTACATTCACACCTTTGGCGCCAACCGGGAATTCTCTGTCTATCATATCGATGGCGATTGGCTGGCCGGGCTCGATTTGTTTTATCTGGGAGGCCTGTTTGCTATGCCCGCCATTGAGCCGGACGAATTGCTGACGCTTTTGCAGTTCTGCCGAGAGCACGGTGTGGCCACGATAGTAGACGTCGTTTTGCCAACAGATTTCTCCGGCGCCGATGAGATTCAAAAGCTGTTGCCCTACATTGACTGGTTTTTGCCGAATGATACCGAGGCGGCGACTTTGACGGGCCGGAGCGATCCTTGGGAGGCGGCACAGGTATTTCGAAGTTGGGGTGCTCAAGGTCTAGTCATAACGCTCGGTGACCAGGGAGCGCTCGGAGTTAGCGGAGATGAGTGTTGGCATTGCGGCGCCTACCCCTGGGAGACCGTTGATCCATCTGGGGCCGGTGATGCCTTTGCCAGCGGCTTAATCACCGGACTCGTCCGGGATTGGGATTTCCCCAAGAGTCTCATGTACGCCAGCGCTTTGGGCGCCTCGGCCACCCGCGCCGTTGGCACTACCGATGGCGTGCTGACCGCGGCGGAAGCGGTTCGTCTGATTGCCGAACAACCGATCCCGATCCATGGCGGCGAACATCTGGTAAAGACGACTGCCGAATGAATCTTAGAATGCCGGATCTGTCCACGACCGGCTCACCCATCAAGGTCGTTCGTTGGTTGGTTTCCGTGGGCGACTTCGTTGAGCGCGGTCAAGCAGTCCTTGAAGTTGAGACGGACAAAGCCACCATGGAAGTCGAAGCACTGAACTCCGGCAACCTGCTCCAACAGGTGGTTCCAGTGGGCGATGAAGCCTGTGCCGGCGAAGTGCTTGCCGTTATCGGTGATCCAGCCGAGGCCGGCCATCCCGTGGAGCGTGCCTCGCTTGCGAAGCCGGTACCTAACCGTGATTTCTTGCTCAGCCTCTTCGAACGGATGCTCTTGATCCGGATGTTCGAAGATCGAGTTAAACAGCTTTTTCTTGAAGGCACTATGCCCGGCACGATTCACCAGTGTCAGGGGCAAGAGGCTACCGCAGTGGGGGTTTGTGCGGCGCTTAATGCTAACGACTTTATTACTTCCACCTTTCGCGGACACGGCCACGCTTTAGCCAAGGGATTGTCGGTTCAAGAAATGTTAGACGAACTCTTCGGCGCCGCCACTGGCTGTTGCCACGGGAAAGGAGGCTCGATGCACATGGGCAACTTCGCCAAAGGTATGATTCCTGGAATTGCCATTGTGGCTGGCGGGATTCCAGTTGCCACTGGTATCGCCCTGGCTTTTAAGCTGCAGAAAACGCAACAGATGGTTGCCTGTTTCTTCGGTGACGGTGCTGTAGCCGAGGGGGCTTTTCACGAGGGTCTCAATATGGCGGCGCTTTGGAATTTGCCGGTCTTGTTTGTTTGCGAGAACAACCTCTATGGCGCTTCTACTCGCATCGATCAGGTCATGAGGAATACCAGAATTTCAGATCGAGCTGCCGGTTACGGCTTCCGCGGTGAGACCGTCGACGGTAATGATGTGCTGGCGGTTTATGAAGCGGCTTCCCGAGCAGTTGAGGAATGTCGCACCGATCTAGGGCCCGTTTTGCTTGAGCTATTAACCTATCGACGCACCGGCCATTCGCGTCGCGATCCCTGTTATTATCAGCCCAAAGAAGAACGCCTGGCCTGGTCCGTCAATGATCCCATAATCCGCTTTGCAGAGGTGTTGTTAGCGAACGGTAACGCGAATCAGGCCGATCTTGATCGCCTCCAGGAAAGGATTGCCGGCGAGATTGAAGCCGCCGTTGAGCAAGCCGAGATCGCTCCTCAACCCGCCCTGAGTGATTTGCTGACTGACGTGTATGCTAGCTAAGGCCGTCTCGTTCTCGTCGAAGAGACGTGCCGTCGGGTGCCATGTTGACCCTTCGAGCGGGACCGCAAAGCCCCTAGCTGGAGGGGAGCCGCTTAGTAAGATGGCAGCTCTATCTGTTTGCAGCAGGCGGCTCCCGGGAATAACTCAGCGTACCGTTTGTGCCCAAGGCCGTCGACCCAATGATCCGGACACGCCCAAATCGCTGCAAAACCTGGAGCCGTTTCTCTTTGTAGGACCGCGACCCGCGATCGAGAGTCCGATTCCGACGAACAACACAACCCCGGAACCACGACTCCACTACTCCAACACTCCATCACTCCGCTCGCCCGGATTCGAGGACAGCCTGTCCGACGAAGCCCAAGCTCTATGTTGCCGACCGCTCAAGTCGGCCTCGCAAGCGAGGCACGCTCCACAACCGGGACGCTGGCGAAGTTGGAAGGACGACGACGAGGACGAGAACGAAGCGTCCAGTAGGGAAAACCGCCCATGAAACGCCAAGGGATTGCCGAAGCTCTGCGTGACGCCATTGCCGAAGAGATGGAGCGGGATGAGACCGTCTTCTGTATTGGCGAGGATATCGCCGTCCCGGGTGGCTGGGGCGGCGCATTCACGGTGACACTTGGCCTCGAAAAGAGATTTCCTGATCGGATGATCAACACGCCGATCGCCGAGCTCGGATTCTTCGGAATCGCCGTCGGCGCCGCCATGATGGGAATGAGACCCATTGCCGACGTTCAGTACGGCGATTTCCTTTTCTTGGCCAGCGATCAGATCATCAATAACGCCGCGAAAATGCGGTACATGTCGGGTGGTGCTTGCCAGGTACCGCTAGTGATGCGGGCCCCAGTTGGTGTTACCGGTCGCGGTTCCCAGCATGCTCAAAACATGGAACGCTATTTCACCGGGGTTCCTGGTTTGAAAGTTGTGGCGGTTTCGAATGCTTACGATGCCAAGGGGATATTGAAATCGGCAGTCCGCGACAATGACCCGGTCCTGATCTTCGAACATAAACTGCTCTACGGCTCAAAAGGCGCGCGCACGGAATCGGGTGCCGTCGATGCCACCAGCGAAATTCCGGACCACGACTATTTGGTGCCGCTTGATCAAGCCGCGGTGCGCCGAAGCGGATCGCAGGTCACGGTTTTGTCATGGTTGTTGATGCTGCATTACAGTCTGGCTGCGGCTCAACAGCTTGCCGGCGAAGGTGTGGACGTTGAGGTGATCGATTTACGAAGTCTGGCGCCGATCGATTTTCAGACGATTGGCGATTCGGTCCGAAAAACGGGTCGGGTTGTGATCGTGGAAGAAGGTCCCAAGACTGGCGGCGTCAGCGCAGAAATTGCCGCCGGTATTCAGGAACGATTCAGCGCCCATCTCAAAGCCCCGGTTGTCAGAATCGCTTCCCCCGATGTACCGGTTCCGTTCTCACCGATCCTTGAGAACGCCTATCGCCCCAGCGCCGCGCGGATCATCGAGGCCACGCGGGAGGTGGCGCGAAAGTGAGAAATGAGCAGTGAGCGGTAAGCAGTAAGCAGTACTGATGTCTTGAGAACGCGGCTTTGCCGGCGTCTGAACTGATTACTGCTGACTGCTTACTTTCGTGCCACCTCGACGAATGACGTAAGGCCTTTAACTTCTCCGCGCCCCAAGAGGAGCACCAACGGCAGCATCAAGAGCGGCGCCAGTGCCGATACCGCTAACCCCCAATGCAGGTTAACCAGATCACCGATCCAGCCAACGATCCAAGGCATCAAGATGCCGCCCGCGTTCCCCATCGCTGCTAACGCAGCAAACATCGTTGCGCCACCGGCGGGATAGCGATCGGCGGAAACGGCTAGAACCGTGGGCCAGAGCGCGCTGCCGGTGAATCCGACGACGATACAAGCGGTTAACGCCCAACCTGATACCGGCAAGAATGAACCCAGCATAAAGAGCACCACTGATGAGCCGCAGCCCCAGGCCAGCACCACGAAAGGATTCACCCACGTGCCGATGGAAGCCACCACCATCCGGCCGGCCGCCATCAAGACCGAGAAGAGCAGCAGAGCAGCTCCGCCAATCCATTTGGGAAAGCCTAACGACGTTTCAGCATAAGCAGGTAACCATTGGGCCATTCCGAGTTCGGTGGCGCCGCCCAAGAAAATGGCCAATAAACAACCCCAGAGCCAGGGTTCTTTCAGTAGCTGAGTCAGCGGCGACCTACCGGTCTCTTCGGACTCATGCACCAGCTCCGGAAAGTGTAAGAACCCGAAAGCGATGAGCAAGGCGACCGGAAGCGGTAGTAGCAAGAGAGCGGCTTGCCTCCATCCCAAGCCGAGTTGCAGTGCCACGGTGCTCGCCAGAATCGTTACCACTGCGCCAACGCAATAGAAGGAATGCAGCCAATTCATGGCCGCCGATCTTCGTTCTGGATTAAGCACGGAGACGACAGGGTTAAGAACCATGTCGAGAATGCCCGCGCCGCAACCGAGCCAGAACACGGCGATACTCAACGTCCAATAGTCCGGTGCGATCGACATGCCGACGAGACTTGCCACCGTGACCGCGTTACCGGCCATAGCAAACAGCTTTGCGCCCCATCGATCCGCCAACGGTCCGGCCAGTAAAATACCAAACACCAGGCCGGCGAACGAAAACGCCCCCAGCCGCCCCAGCTGCTCTTCGCTCAGACCATTCGCACCTCCAAAGCTAGCGCTGAAGCTGGTCAAAAAGACCGGCAAAAGATTGATACCGATAGCCAAGCTCATCATCGCGCCGTAACAGAGGATGGTCAGGAGGCGGGGACGGAGCATGGGGAGGGGAGAGGAGGTCAAAGGGTGATTGGTGATTGGTGATTGGTGGGGCGAGGCTCGTGCCCTACCAATCACTTCTCACTTCTCACCTCTCACGTCTCACATTAAAGTCGCTACAAATGAGCGAATTTAAAGATTTCCCTTACGATACGCGGCTCGATGTCTTGCATGGAGCGCTTGAGGTTATCGATGAGAAGACGTTCTCCGATGCGCAGGTGCCTTGGTTCAATCAAACACTTTGCCAAGTCAATGCGTCGGTTGTCCGGGTCGGTGTGATCCAAGGTGAGTACCACTGGCACAAACACGATAACGACGATGAATTCTTTTATGTAGTCGAAGGCCAGCTGACCATTGATTTGGAGGATCGCACCGTTGGCCTCGCTCCTCGACAAGGATTCGTCGTCCCAAAAGGCGTTTTGCATCGCACCCGTTCTCTGGAACGGACGGTCATTCTCATGGTGGAAAACGGCGGCATTGTGCCCACCGGGGACTGACAATCTGGTGAGAAGTGAGAGGTGGAAGTGATTAGTGATTGGTGATTAGTGATGGTGCGAAGCGAAGCGGGCGGAGAGAATAGCCCAGGGCTTTAGCCCTGGGTAAGCTGCAACCGTTTCGCCCTAAAAGGGCGACCGAGCGGTACAGGGAATTGGCTGTGTTGCCCTACAGCATCTCCACGCTACGCGGGTGCTCTTCGGACTTGGCGCAGTACTCGAAAACCCATCAGGTGGACTGATTACGAGGACAGACTGTCGATGAAGCCCTGCTCTATGTTACCACCGCTCGAAGTCGGCCTCGCAAGCGAGGCGCGCTCCTAAAAACAGGACGTTGGCGAAGTGGAAGGACGACGACGAGGACGAGAACGAGGCGCCTGTGAGCCGCTTTGCCGTTGGATTCCAGCCACTCCTGGCTCCTGGATTCTGGCTCCTGACTCCTCCGTCACCTCTTCTTTTGCAGCTCGTCCTTCAGTCTCTGTCGCAATTCGGTGATACGCATTCGGGCGAAGGCGATGCGGTCTTCGTAGTTGGCCAACGCCTCGAAACCTCCGAGCCATGACTGTTGCTGCAACGTTAGAAGTTGCCGATCGTCTTCGTCCAAGAGTCCACGCAGGGTTTGATAGAGACGCTCCGCTTGGCGGCCAGCCAAGATCGATGCACCAAGGGGTTGGTTTGAATTGGGATAAGGCTCAGATCGCTCGAAGACGAGTGAGTTACCGCCGGCGTTTATCTGAAAATAGAGATCGACTCGTCGGGTGTCCGAACCCGGACCCGAATCGATGTTTACGGTTACATAACATTCGTGAGACGAAATGAAGTGCGTGTCGATAGCGGAAAGATTTGGAGCGCGATCCGAAAAGTTGAACTTTCGGGACTTTGGCCCACTGGCGATGCGAGTCGCCGCCGCTACCAACGCGGATCCCACCTTGGAGACATGGCCCTCCGGCAGATCGACTTGAAGACAGGCCGATAGGTCCAGAGCGTTAACTATTAAGAGATGATCCTCCTGTGGGGCCCAGGCACAGAACCAATGAGTGGGAGGCGCATCAGCTAAGTCTAACGGCGCGAAATCTGTCGCCTCAAGTCCAGAAAAATCCAAGACCGGTTCGTCGGTCTTGAGATTCCGTATCGAAAGCTGCGCTGCACCCTGGGCGTTTGCTGCCGCCTTATCACTATCAGCTGATGTCGAAGCCGTTTTGGAGTGCGCGAGAGCATAGGTGCCGCTAGGCGAGACCGTGCTCCAAAGAACTGCCGTCTCATCAGCATTCGCCTCCCCGAATAATTGGAACTGGGTCACCAGCAAAAGGCAAATCGACAAGACCTTTTGATTCATCAATCCGTTTGGCACGGATTTGTCCTTTAGCATGTCTTGCCGATCAGAGCCATGGCGCGGACGATATAACTCCCAGGGTTCTCTTTATGGCTCCGCAAGGATTACCTTAAGTTCCCGAAAGCAAATGCACAAAAAACCAATGAATCATTCCAACTCTGTTCAGCGCTTTGTCGATCTTTCCATACCTTTGGAAAACGAAGTCATCGCCGATCCACCTGGTACCGGTCCCGCGATCGAGTACTTCCAACACGCCGCTACGGCCAAGACCGTGTGCCAATTCTTTCCAGGGCTGCTACCGGAGGACTTACCGGATGGTGAAGGCTGGGCGGTTGAGCAGATTAATCTCTCTACTCATAACGGGACACATTTGGATGCGCCTTGGCACTTCGCTTCAACAATGAACAAAGGGGAACGCGCCTGGACCATCGATGAGGTACCGTTGGAATGGTGTTTTCAACCAGGCGTTAAACTTGATTTCCGTCATTTTCCGGATGGCTACGTTGTTACCGCCCAAGACATTGAAAACGAGTTGAAACGGATTGGCCACGAACTGCGTCCACTTGAGATCGTCTTAGTCAACACCGCGGCGGGAGCAAAATATGGAAACCCAGACTATCTCTCTTCCGGCTGCGGGATGGGTCGCGAAGCGACTCTTTATCTTACGTCCAGAGGGGTCAGAGTAACCGGTACCGACGGCTGGTCATGGGATGCACCGTTTATTCATACGGCGCAACGCTACCTACAGACTCGCGACTCCGCACTGATTTGGGAGGGACATAAAGCTGGACGAGAAATCGCATACACTCACATCGAAAAGCTGCACAATTTGGAATCGCTTCCGAGCTCAGGATTCCTGGTGAGCTGCTTTCCCGTGAAGATCAAGGCTGCTTCAGCGGGGTGGTGCCGGGTCGTGGCGATTTTTGAAGATTGAATGCGTTACCTCCTGTTCAAACCGTCCGTCTTAGTGTGCTTTGTGGCCTTGTGGGTGAAGGATCATTGGGCAACAGCCCGCCAAGAGACGACCCTAGTTATCGATTCCAGGTTGGCAAAGACAGGAACTGGTAATCTTTTAGGTCGGCGCTTTTTGTCCCGGTTGCCCGATTGTTTGTTCGACCCGCACCGATCCTGACGGCCGAGCGTTAGGGGAGGGCGCGCGTCCCCGCGCGCCGCGAGGACGCACCACCACCCAGCTGCGTATTTTCGTCCGGGATCAAAACACGTCGCCGGTTTCGGTCACGACGGATCGCGAGGACGCGATCCCTCCCGGCGATGGGCCCACACACATTCCATGAGCGAAGCGGCTGACATCATAGCCCAGGGCTTCAGCCCGGGTTAGCTGCATAAAAGACACGCCCTGAAAGTGGCGTCCGACGGTGTGTGTTCATGGTCAGGTGCGTTTATTATATCGGTCGCGCAAATCCTAACATGCACACTTGGCCGCCTCCTTTCGGGCGTCACTTTCGGGGCGCATTACGGCGGTCGTAACTCAGGGCTGAAGCCTGGGCTAAAATATTTTACTGCTTCGCGGTAGGCGGACTTTGTGTCCGAGCTGGCCCTACGCAACCTAGAACGTACAACCTATAACCTATAACCTATAACGCCTTGGAACTATCTTCCTGGGCATAGATCCATTTTAGGTCCAAATGTCTTCCCAGAATCTCAAACAACTCTTCTTCCATGATCGGTTTTGGTAGGAAATCATTAAATCCAGCAGCAAGAGCTTGCCGCTGATCGTCAGAAAAAACGCTGGCCGAGGACGCGATGATGATTAGCCCTTTAGTCTCTGGCGTTGATCTGAGCTTTCGGCAGAATGGATACCCATCGTAGCTGGCATCCGTATATCGGAGATCACCACACCGAACCCGTCATTAATACGAGATAATGCCTGTTTCGATGAATCCGCTTCAGCCACATCGAAACCAACTGTCGAAAGCATCTCTCTGAGGATTGCGCGGTTAAGGACCTCATCATCGACCACCAAAATTTTCCAGCGAGATCCTTGGTAGCCGACTATATGGGGCCGAGAAACTGAAAGCACCGGTGACTGATTACTCGCCGGGGAATCTCAAAACTGAATGTACTGCCTTTACCTAGCTCACTGGATACATGATTTCGCCTCCTAACAGTTGACGATTTGTTTACTGATATGGAGGCCCAAGCTAACTCCTTGGCCGGTTAGATCATTATTGGCGGCTTGGTAGAACGGGTTAAAAACCAACGACAGCTCTTGCTCTGGTATCCTTTGCCGGTGTCCCTTACTTCAAAACGCACTGGTCCGATCACTAGACACCCTAAAGGAAACCTCCCCTGGGTAGTAAATTTCATCGCATTGCCGAGCAAGTTATAGAGCACCTGCCTTAGCCGGACCGGGTCGGTTTCGATCCATTCTGGCAAAGCTCCGTCGATTTCGTGGATGAAACGCAATTTCTCCCGAACCGCCCGTACTTTAAATTCGTCCGCAACGCTCACGATGAACTTCGACAGCTCCAGAGGTCGCAAATCGATACGAACGTTCCCTGATTCGACTCTTGTGAGATCCAAAACCTCATTGATCATCTGCAGCAGATGCTCTCCGCTGAACAAGATCGTTCGCAATCTCGATTTAGCCTCCCTGTCGATTTCCGGACGCCGCAGCAAAATCTGAGCATACCCAAGGATGCTATTGATCGGTGTGCGCAGTTCATGGCTCATATTGGCCAGAAAGGACGTTTTGGCTTGATTAGCCGTTTGGCGCGTTCTTTAGCGCTTCGGAGCTCAATTTCATTCTCCTTTAGTTCGCGCGTCCGGTGTTCAACGGTCTGCACTAGTTCTCTTTGCCGCAAAGTCAGCTGCCACGTCCGCCAGCGAATAAAGAGATACACAATCAGAACCGCCAATAACCCCCAAATAAGCTCCATCCACAGGGTCCGATACCAGGGTGGCGCGATGGTGAAGGCTAACATCAATTCCTTGCTTTCAACTCCGTCGCTATCCTTGGCCTGAACACGAAGAAGATAATGACCGGCACCGAGTGCTCCAGAGCGCCAGAGCGGTGCCGTTATTCCCGTTGACCGTCGGACAACTTTTCCTGTCAGAGTGGCGTCATAATAGAGCGTATTCCCAACGCCGAAGTGGTCCGTACCGAATCGAATTTGGAAATCCCGGTTATCGTGCTTAAGCGTTAACTCCTTTCGTCCCGCATAGGGATCGGCTTTCCATCTGCGGTTGCGATTTCGGTGGCGTAAAGCGCGAATTTTTGCCGCTAGATGCCGGTTGATCCAGGAGGACGCGCATAAGCCCGTAGTCTCCAGCAATCCAGGCCACTGGTTCGCTCTTAACATCCTCGTCCCAGATGCTGTTTATGACACCCAATGGGTAGGACACAGCATGCGACAAGGCTTCGTAGCGTCCTGACTTGTAGAGCCGACCAACTTCAGAACCAATCTCCGGCCTCGCGTTAGGCTGCCGGCTGCAGATCCAAATATAGTCATCGGTTCGCTGGCTACGGACGATCAATTGAACGTTCCGATCGGGTATGCCTTTTTCTATCAATTCAAGAGGAGCTAGTCGGTCCATGCCCGGCATCAACGTCCAAACCCGGCCACCTCCCACAAACAACATTTGGCCTTGCCACTCAGACACTGACCCCTGGCCAGACGGCACCTTTCGGCCTTGCCTATCCAATAGCTCCTGGATTCTGGCGTTGCGGAATAAGAGCTCCCCGTCTCTCTGCAATTGGATCCAATAGAAGCCGTTACTTTCTGTGCTAACAAATAGATCCCCTTTTTCGTCCTCGGCCATTCCCCCAATAAAGTAAGGAAGTTGCGATAGCACCCCCTCCGAAGACCTTTGACCATTGGAATTAAAAACGGATTCTAGCCTTTTCTGGTACTGAGAAAAACCCGCCTTGGATCAGTTTTAGAGGGAAGAATTACCGAGGCTCCTGATCCGATGCGTTCAAATCCGGAACCTGCTACATCCAGGGAGTAAGTGTCCGTGTCACTGATAGCAAAGACATTCAGGCCGCTGAGCGCTATGCCTAAGAATCGGTCAGTCCGATCTCCAAATTGGAGGAAATGACAAGAACCCTGTGGATCTTCGGCCGCTTTTAAAACAAAAACGCCGTGTTGGGTAGTGGTGTAAATTCGGCCCTGATATCTGATAACCCCGGTCACAAACCCTTTTGGTAGTCCCAATTCGTAGTCAAACTCGCTGTACCGAATACCGAACGAATTCGGGTGATCTCGGTATCGGGGCCAAAAAGTCCTCCATCGCGATCTTCGCCAATGCATCAAAGCCGGCGTCCCCAAGGCGCCATGACCGAAAGCTTTGAAAGCGCCTTCTGGTTCAGCAGGTAAATGCGCTATTTCTATAAAAACGGCTAGATACCTCCAATATTAATTTTGCCGGAATATAGGAGAGCTTTACAGCGAGTCAATGTCGGTTGGCAGGGCACAAGCTCAGCGCGATTTTCTGAAAGAATCCGGACGATCTAACAATCAGGGCATCGCCATTGGCCAATCCAAAATCGCCTGAACGTCCCCGGCGTGCTCTCATGCGATTCCGCAATTTTGCTAAACCCGCTGCCACCGAACTATGGATAGATGCGTATCGGTCGCTGGACCAGATCGCAATGACATAAAGCCGAGGAAAAGGGTTCAGGCATCACTTGGCAAGGCTGCCGCCCATGTGTCCGTTACCAAGCTAGAAGGCCGGTATCGCTCGTGAAGAAGGCGTCCCGTCAAAATGATCCGGGAAACACCAAGCGAGCCTCGTAAACTAACACCGCCACGCCATACCGAGAGGTAACCGACGGTACGCCGCGAACCAGACCACGCCGTGTCCGTCGACAGCGAATGATCTGATAAAACCCGTCCCTGGGGTGGCAACGTTCCCAACGATTATGTCGAACACTGAGAGAGGTCCGCAACCGAACAGCATCCGCCCCTCACCATCCTCTGTTAGCGCAAATACTTGGCCTACCTCACCATAATCGTGACCGAAAAATCCGGAAACGGGTGGCCAAGTTCCCAATGTCCCAAATACGGCCGCACTACAGAAAAAGAAGAGGAACCGAAGAACCACACCTCGAAAATTCTGCAGCTTACACAGAACGCAGATTACGATTGGCGAGTATAACGTCGATCGGCAAAATACCAGTGCCGAGAGCACGGTTCCGTTGGTTTCATGAGCAGATCGAAGCGTTAGCACGTAAACGGAAAACTGCGTAACTGCGGATATTTAAATCTCTTTTTTCATCATTTACAGCCACCTCCAAAGAGCGCTTCTGGCCTTCATTTGCCCGACCCCAGCGTTACGCCCTCCAGGAACACCCGTTGAAAGCAGAGAAAGACGGCCACAACGGGCAACACGACCAGGCACGATGCCGCCATTAGCAGGTTGAATTGGATTCCGTGCATCGTTCTGAAAAAGGTCAGACCGAGTGACAGGGTGTACAGTTTATCGTTCTGGAGATAGATCAGGGGACCAAGAAAATCGTTCCAGGCGTTAACGCCGGCAAGCAGGGCCACCACTACTAGAGCGGGCCGGGTCAGCGGAAGAATGATCCGACCCATGATCTGGAATTCGTTGGCTCCATCGAGTCTCGCGGCCTCGGATAGGCTAGCCGGAATTTGCAACATGAATTGGCGCAGAAGGAAAATGAAAAAAGGATTCCCTAAGAACGACGGTAGGATCAGCGGTAAAAACGAATTCACCAAACCTAGTCCGGCAAAAAATGAGAACATTGGCACCATCGTGATCGGGTTCACCGGGAATTGTATAAAGATGAAGATGGAAGCGATTACTGGGTAAAACAGCAGATCGCGTCCGGGCCATTTGATGCGGGAAAATCCGTACGCAACTACGAAATTCGATAAGACGCTTCCGATCACGGTAAATACCGCATAAAAGACGGTATTCCCTAGATAGGAGAGAAAGGGGAAAGTCTTCGTTGCCTGGTCAAAGTTACGCCAGACGGTCTCTTGCGGCCAGAGCGTCGGTGGAAATTGAGCGAGTTCTTTGTCCGATTTTAATGCCGTTACCAGCATCCAGTAGATTGGTGACAGATAAAAAAGACAAGTGGCGATAAGAAATATTCGCGAAACAAGTTGCTGCCGAATTTCAGACCGTGTACCCCCTGCCGGAATCAGAGCACTATACCAATTCATATTCAGTCACCGCTGATCTGTAGACCCTCAAACCGAAGATTAAATATCCGCAGATTACGCAGATTACGATTGGAGAGGAAAAACGTCGATCGACTTAAAGCACCCGTTCTGAGGTCGCCCGGTTTTCCAGTTGGTCTCATGAGCGAATCGAAGCGTTAGAACGTAATCTGCGAAATCTGCGTAATCTGCGGATATTTACCCTTCCGATGTCTTCGAACCGTTTCACGTCCATTCGTGTGCGTTCGCGGTTGGTTTTGTTTGTAATCTGCGGTTCATTCGAGGTGATAGTTGACCCAATATTTAGAGGACCAAAAGGTAACGATCGCGAGTACCGCGTTGATAATAAACAGGATGCCGGAAACGGCCGCGGCTAACCCAACACGGCTATACTCAAAGGCGTTCTTGTAAATATAGAGCGCGGTGAAAGTGGTCGAGTTCAGCGGGCCGCCATCGGTCATAATATAAGCGGGGGCAAATACCTGGAGACCCAGACCCAGACCGATAATGATATCGTAGAGGATGGTTGGAGTAAGTAAGGGTAACGTAATGTAATAGAACTTTCTCCATTGGCTGGCGCCATCCAATGACGCCGCATCGTAGAGAGTGGACGGAATTGTTCGCAAGGCAGTTAAGAAGACTAGTCCGATGTGACCCGCTCCGAACTGGGCCACCAGGACGATGGCTAGTTTTGACCAATGCGGATCACCGAGCCAGTTAATCGCAGGAATGTGTAACCAGCTCAGGAGATAGTTAAACAGGCCAAACCGAGGGTTCAGCAACCAAACCATGATCATCGATAGCGCAAATACCGGCGCCACACTCGGCAGGTAAAGGATCACGCGGTACCAGGCGACTTCGCGGACCTTCTGATTCATGGCTGCTGCCAAGCCGATTGCGACAACCACGCCAAGCGGAACCGCCAATACTACATAGTAGAAGGTGTTATAAAGCGAGGTCCAAAACAGCGGATCTTTGAACAACTCGGCGTAATTTTGGAAGCCGATCCATTCGGGTGCGCCAAACCCGGAATATTGGGTCATCCCCAGATGGAAATTGGAGAGGACCGGGTAGACCAAAAAAAGGAAGAAGCCGACAATCCAAGGGCTGATAAACAGCAAACCAAGCAGAAGATTGCGAAGATCTCCGCGGATCAGCTTTTTGTGCATCCTGCTCATCTGGGGTCCATTATCGTACTCGCCCTCGTCGTCGTCCTCGTCCTCGATTCAACGCCTTCCAGGGCCAAATCGCGAATATTATTCCAGCGTAGCGACTCCGTGACCTCCATTGCTAACTCACAACCGCTTCGAGGACGAGGACGACGACGAAGGACGAGTACGATTGGTGCTATTTACAGAACCGATCCATCTGCGGTTGTACCGCATCAACAACGGCTTTTAAGGCTGCCTCCGGCGTTTGGCTGTTCGTGATCACTGCTTCTTCCGCGTTCTTTAACTGGTCCCAATAAAGCCCGCCGACGGGCACCGGCGGGCGGGACTTGGAAACCGGTTGCAGGCTGAGAAAAAGATCATCCTCAGGCGGGAACAGATCCTTGCGTTGTTGCAAACTCTTTAAGGTCGGCAAAGCCGAAGCTTCCTTAAGCAGCGCCGTCTGGCCTTCTTCACCTGTCTCGTAGCGCAATAATTGGTAGGCGGCTTCGACGTTCTTTGATCCCTTAGGTATTACGACGGACCAGCCTCCCGACCAGGATGTTTTCAAGCCGTTAGGAGCCGGAATATAGGTGACGCCGTACTCGAGGTTAGGAGCTACTGTTTTCATGGTGGCAAAGAGCCAGTTTCCGTCGATGACGAAAGCGACTTTTCCCGTGAAGAACGGCATTTGCGCATCCGGTAGAGTCCCGTTTGACGGCCACTGCCAATACGTATCCACAAAAGTGCGCGCTTTTTGTGGATCCAAGGCTTTCGCAAAGTCATACAAGAACTGGTAACCATTGACCACGCCGGGGTCGGTAGCGGTGACTTTACAATTCTTGAAATCGAAAAAACTGCCGCCGAAAGCGAATCCCCAGGTGTAACCCCAGCCTTGCTCTAGCCACGGGACAAATCCGAGCCGGGTATATGCACCGGAGGCATCCGTTTGGTTCAGCTTTAGAGCGATCTCTTTGAATCTTTCCGGGAAGATGGGACCGTGAGCAGGGTCGAACTCGCTTAAGTCGATGCCAGCGTCTCTTAGGATTTTTTTATTGTAGAAAAGAACACGTGCGTCGGTCTCGGTGGGAAGGGCGTATGTTTTACCATCGTAGGTGACCTCTTGCCATGGTCCTTCCGTATACTCCTGGCTCAAATCCTTGCCCTCTTTTTTGATGAGCGGCGTCAGGTCAGTGAGCAAACCGGCGGCCGCGCGTTGGGCGACGGTAAAACGATCAATCACGGCAAGATCAGGGCCAGCCCCGCTTCGTACCGCGGTCATGAGTTTAGCCACGTCCGTTTCCGAGCCGGGCATGGTCTCGATGTTGACCTTTATCGAAGGGTTCTTTTTGCTGAATTCTTCAGCTGTTTGCGTATAAGCGGCCTTTTCATGAGCGTTAATCGAGGAAGGCAACCAAAACTTAAGCTGAGTCTGTCCGTCAGCTCCGACCGAAAGGAGCAAAGAACTAAATGCAACTAATATCTGGGATTTCGTCTTCATGAGGGGGAGGAACTGTGAGTGCACAACCTCCGTGATTGGCACCCTTTATGAGTACAACGAATCTAAGGCGTGGCAACGAGTGAGCGTCTGCGTGCCGGCGAATGGGCGAATGGGCGAAACGGCGATACGGCGATTTGAGGCGCGAAGCGCTGGTAAGATCTTAGCCTAGAGGCTGAGTCCGCGAGGCCTAGGTATGCCCAAAGTAAAAGCGACGAGCGCTGAAGGCGCGACAGAACGCGGTTATTGAACGCGTTGGTTGAGACCGCATTGCCCATTCGCCCATTCGCCGTTTCGCCCATTCGCCCTTTCGCAGCCTCGCCGCATCGCCGCGTCGCCGCGTCGCCAACCTTTCCTTTGCGTCTTTGCGTCTTGGCGTGAGATATCTTCTCGTGACTCGTTCTGATCCCCTCCAGCAATCATTAAAGCGGCTCTCGAATCGTTTATTAGAACTCGGTGCGTGGCGTGACCGAGATTGGACCCTGATCCCTAACGGTGAATTTCGGGTTCGACCGGACGCGACTTGGCAACCGATTCGAGTCGGCGATCCTTGGCCGATCCAGGACGCTCCCATCGAATTCCGATTCAATGTTGTGATCCCCAAGAATTGGGTTGGATCGCCGGTTCATTGCCGTTTCCGTTTGGGTGGTGAAGCGCTTCTGTTTCTCAACGAACAACCATTAGCGGGACTAAATACGTTTCATGAAGAGCATCCCGTGTTGATAGAAGCCAGCGGGGGAGAAACCTTGCGATTCAGCGCTCACGCTGTTTCGCACGGCTTGTTTGGAACGCCGGAGAGCCGGCCCTGCTTGGATCTGGCGGCAATCGTTGTTCCGGAAACCGATGTTCGTTCGCTTTATGACGATCTTGCAACTGTACTGGACGCGGCGCGTTATCACTATCTCAAAGGCCGGTACTCGCTGGTCGAATTGTTGGCGGATCTCGTCCATCGCGCGTTTGTCAGAATTTCACTTCCTAGAAACGATACCGAAAGCTATCTCGCCCGCTTGGCTGCAATTTCGCAGAGCCGTTCGGCCGAGAACTTTTACGGGAACGAAGAGAGTTTGGCTTCACTTTGGGAACGATGGAAGTTTCCTTCAAACCCGTCTCCCTTAGCCGCGGAACATCTGCAGCGAGCGCGCGACATCAGAGAACAGTTTCGCAACGATCTGGCCGAGGCTCGGAGCCGCTTCCCGGCCGAGGGAAATATTTGGCTCACTGGACACGCGCACATCGATCTGGCCTGGCTTTGGCCGCTGGAAGAGACGCGGAGAAAGGCGCGGCGCACTTTCTACACAGTGACCGGTTTGATGGACCGGTATCCCGATTTTCATTTCAACCAGTCCAGCGCTCAGGTCTATTCTTGGATCGAACAAGATGATCCTGCCCTTTTCGAGAAGATCCGGACACAGGTGCAGGCTGGCCGTTGGGAACCCATCGGCGGGATGTGGGTTGAACCGGATGGCAATCTATTGTCCGGCGAGTCGTGGGTCCGCCAACTTTTGTTAGGACAACGCTATTTTGAGAGCAGATTCGGCCGCCGGGTTAAAGTCGCTTGGCTGCCGGATTCGTTTGGGTTTAACGGCAGCTTACCTCAGCTTCTGGTCTCGGCTGGGATTCCTTTCTTTTTTACTCATAAGCTGAGCTGGAGCGAACGAAATCCGTTTCCTTACAACCTCTATTGGTGGGAAGGGATCGATGGGACGCGAGTGCTTGCTCACAGCTTCACAAACCCGGAGAGCGGCTACAACGCGCGTCTGACCGCGCCGGAGCTCGGTGAAACCTGGCAAAATTTTCTAGGAAAACGGCTGCATGACACCACGCTTCTATCTTTTGGATACGGTGATGGAGGCGGCGGCCCAAGCGAAGAAATGCTGGAGCGTTACTCGCGCTTGCGAGCATGCCCAGGCCTGCCGGATCTCAAGATGGGTTTAGTGTCCGACTTCTACGAAGAGATCCCGACCGTTCCCGGCGCTGACGGCGTGCCCGAGTAGCCTCCGGCTTGGAGAAGTCTCAGGAGCCTAAGCGACAGGACGAAGTGGGGAGTATAAACGACGGGGCGATGTCGGGCGTTCCTACGTGGGTGGGCGAGCAATACCTTGAGTATCATCGAGCCACATTTACCACGCAGGCAAAGGTTAAATGGTTAAATCGCCAATTGGAACACGCATTGGTTGAAGCGGAGACGGCGGCCACATTGAGCTTTATTTGGGACCGGCAAAAATATCCGGCCGAACAGCTGAATTCGCTTTGGCAAACCCTCCTGCTTCATCAGTTTCATGACATCCTTCCGGGCTCAAGCATCCACTCTGTCTATGAAGCCGCGCATCAAACCCTAGCTGCGGCGTTGGAGTTGACCACCAAGTTACGGGAAACGGCCTTAGGGTCGTCTGAACCAGCGGATTCGTCGGAATACGTCATTTGGAACTCGCAACTTTACGACAAGCCACTCGTCGTTGAAGTGCTTGGAGCGAGCCGCAAAGAAGCTTCGATGTTGAGCATTCAAGGGCGCCCGTTGTTAAGTCAACGATTGGATACCGGAGCTCTTTTGCTGGCTGACTTTAGCGAAACCGTTCCCGCAATGAGCTCGGTAAGGATGAACTCATCCGCCGCAGTGGAACACCACCAGGAATCAAACGGCACGGACTTGATCGCCGAACGCCAAACGCCGAACACCGAACGCCAAACGGGGGCGACTTCGCGCCAAATCGAGAACCAGAACTTAAGAATTACGGTCAACGGCGACGGTACTCTGGAATCGATCTACGATAAGACTTTCGGTCGTGAGGTGTTGGCTGGTCGCGGTAATCAACTCTGGTTGTTCACTGATGTTCCGCGGCAATTTGATGCTTGGGATATCGATTCAACATATAGCGAAGAGGGAACCGAACTGGCGGCTACTGCCGATCCGGAATTGGTTGAACAGGGTCCAATCCGGGCTGGCTTGAGAGTCGTGCGTCGCTATGAAAATATTGAGATTACTCAGGATTACCGTCTAACCGCGCATTCTCGACGGCTTGAGATTGCAACTAAAGTTAAATGGCATGGCCGGCGCCGGCTGTTGCGCGCCATTTTTCCGTTCGCTATTCACACGCACGAAGTCTGGTCGGAAACAGCTTTTGGAGCTGTCGCCCGGCCGAATCATCGAAATACTCCGTGGGACCAGGCGCGTTTCGAAATCCCGGTGCATCGCTGGGCCGATCTCAGTGAACCTGGCTACGGGGTTAGTCTACTTAATAACGCGAAATATGGTTACAGCGCGCATAGTAATCTGCTGGGGATCAGCCTGCTCCGGGCCCCGATTTATCCAGATCCTTATGCGGATGAGGGAGACCACGAGTTCCTATACGCGGTTTTTCCGCACCCTGGCGATTGGCGAAACGGTACCGTTCGAGAAGCGGAAGACATGCATTCTCCGCTCAGGCTTATGCCAACTCAAAGATCCGACGGTTGGCCATCGCTCTTCCGATTTTCGGAAGAATCACTCCGACTAGCGTCCCTAAAGAAAGCTGAGGATTCTGACGCGATAATTCTGCGACTTTACGAGCCGCAGGGCTCCCGAGGAAAAGCCGCCATCGAGACCGCGCTCCCGCTGCAAAAAGCAGTTTTCGTCAATATCCTGGAGGATGAGAACCAGGAATTAACCATCGAAGACGAACGCCGAATCACCTTCGAGTTCAAGCCGTTCCAGGTAATTTCCTTAAAGCTAATCTTTAAAAGGATGAGCTAGGAGTGGCTTGTTGGCGTTTTGGTGGGGCGAGGCTCCTGAATGGCCCGACCATCTAAACGAAGCAGCTGATAATCACCCGGATATCAGTGCGGTTAGGCCGTTAATCGCGCCGAGCCGCGGTCTATCGCTGGGCCGCGGCTCGGCGCGTTGTTTGGCCTAACCGTGCTGTTGGCCTGGTGAATATCAGCTGCTTCGCTATAGCGCTCAGTCTTTCGGGAGCCTCGCCCCACCAAAGTTTCCCTCCTAGCTCCTAGATTCTAGCTCCTAGCTCCTGCTTTACGAGTGTGCATCCACAAACTTACTCAATGCTTCCCGCGTTCCAGCGGTGGGGACTACCTTAGCGAATGCTTCTGCCTCGATGGCTAACCCTTCATCGATCGTCGTGTTTAAGCCCCGGTGTACCGCGTGGAGGCAGACCGCGACGGCCTCGGGGGTAAAGCTGGCTACTTTGAGTCCGAGGCCGATCGCTTCATCCAGAAGCGTTTCCTTATCAACGATCGCGTTGATCAAGCCGGCTTCTTTCGCCTCGATCGCGGTAATCGGTTCGCCAGTGAGGATCATTCTCAGCGCACGTTTCCGGCCAATCAATCTCGGTAGCCGCTGAGTTCCTCCGAAGCAGGGAGGTATTCCAATGGCGATTTCAGCCTTGGAAAACTTAGCTTCAGGTACAGCAATCGATAGATGCGTCGCTTCCACGATTTCGCATCCGCCACCGTAGGCGAGGCCGTTTACGGCCGCGATGATCGGCTTCGAGAAATTCTCGATTCGCTTTGTCATGTTCTGCCCTCGCCGGACAAATCGACGATGAACGATTTGTGGACCCAGCTTCACATCTTGGGAAAACTCATGGATGTCCGCTCCTGCGCTAAAAGCGCGACCGGAACCGGTCATAACCACGGCCCGAATCTTGTCTTCTTCTTCGACCTCATCCAATGCCTGAACGATCGCATCGACCAATTCATAGTTGAGCGCATTGAGCTTGGCCGGACGTTCAAACGTAAGAATGGCTACGGATTCACGATCGCTGCGGGAAAGGACGCTAGTATTCATGACGAGGTACAGATACAGGAGCTAGGAGCCACAATCTAGGAGCGAGGAGGAGAGGCGTGTCGGCGTTGGTGGGGCGAGGCCCCCGAATGGCCAAATAGCGTCCGCGGAGAAGCTGCGTTTCTGTGGCATGACCGCGACCGAGGTCTGTGCGCGCGCCGAGCCGGTCCCAGCGTTTGCCAGCATCGAGTATATGCTTTTCGCTGCCGCGACGCTTCCAGGGGCCGGCGCTAGTACCCGAGCCTGGCAGTCGCTGGGCCGCGGCTCGGCGAACAACTTGGCGTAGATGATCAAACCCGACGGGAAACCTTGACTCCTTCGCGAAAGCCTTCCGGCCGTTCGGGAGCCTCGCCCCACCACATGCCCACGCCTCTCCTCCTCGCTCCTAGATTCTAGCTCCTAGCTCCTAAATCAGGGTGACAACCCGCCCCGCGCCCAGTTATTCTGGCTGCCATTTCAGCGCGCGCTTAACAGGGTATGGACATATTGCGGCCGCCGCCAGATCAACAGGATGACGAAGCACCGCCACCGCCAAGGAACCGGTTCTTACGGTTCGTCTTTGCCGTTTTGTTCTTAGTGATCGGCATGGTGATTTTCTTTGTCGGCGGCCTAATTGTGCGAAACCCGGAGCTGCCAAACTATCTGCTTGATCAGATCGTCAGGCGTTTTCAGGGCGAAACGAGAGGCAGCGCTACTACCGGGAAAGCCTATGTCAGCTCTGCGAGAACCACAAGCCGCCTCCTCCGCCTACGACAGCGGAACAGTATCTGAACCTGATGAGCTATGATGAGAATAGTCTTTCGCCCGATGAACGGGCCATCGCATCGGTATTGAATCAGACCGTAAACGGACTAGTCGGAATACGATCCCCGCGACTAGCCCGGTTATTCAACGACCAAATATTGGCCGGGCTGAAAAATCTTAAGCCAGGTGGCGATGATACCAAGATTCGAGCGCGATAGCGGAATTCCGTGAGACCGCAAACGCGGAGATCAAATTCTACCAGGAGCTTCCGGAACAACTTGCCGCCAAGCTGACGGCCGCTGGCATCCCGGGCTCTCTAGCCCAACAAACTTCCGAAATCTTTGCCCAGCGGGTGGGCGCTCGGCAAAACATCTCCTGGGCTGCAAGCGTGAATTTGCTTTGTAACAACGTAATCACAATGGTGGATCTCCTTTCGAAGAGCTCCACAAAATGGAAGCGAAACTGCAACGGCGGCGTACAATTCACCAGTCAGGCGCCTTTAACAATACAATGTTACCGCGATAGAGATGAATTCGGCGGTAAAAGCCCTCAACGGCGGCTGACACGCCCTCGCCGATACTCCGTCACACCTCCTGGTTCGTCACAAACTCTCGTATCTTCCCCAGGATCCGCTCCTCAACCTGATCCTGTGTCTCACCAGCCGCCTTGAGCTGGGTTTTCGAAACAATCAAGGAATGGTCTCCGCCTTCGACCACGTAAAGTTCGTTTGCTGCTTTCATCTTTCCGCGAACAGCTTCCAATAGATCAAGCGGACAGAGCGAGTCTCGGGTTCCTTGTACGAATAAAATAGGCCGCGATGATTCCAGAAGCACTGCATCCCGCATCTTTCCCGGATTGCCCGCGCCGCAGAGTGGATAGCCAAGACAAACTACTGCCGAAACGTTTTCTTCCAACGCCAGATGGCAGCCAATTCGACCTCCCATACTTTTCCCGATCAAGATCGCTGGTCCGGCGTGCGCTTTCCTGGCCTCGATAAGCGCCTCGCGATGCGCGGCAATCAGCACGGGCAGGGGATCCGGCCGTTTCCGATGTTCCCGCATGTAAGGATAATCAAACAGAGAAACCGATCCAATCGTCGCTAATCTCTTTGCCCAGCGTTGCATCCATGGATGCGCCGAAGGTGCACCGGCTCCATGAGCGAAGAGGAAAATTGGCGTTCTCATGCCGACAAGGGAAGGTATTTGGATTGCGCGAACGAAATCCAGGAAATCAAAACCCAACCGCAGATGGACGCAGATTTACGCAGATAGACTTGGGCTTCGACTAGTATCCATTCGCAAACACGATTGTAGATTTCTAGATTAGCAGTCCAGTTCTTTTCCAATGAAATCCAGGTGCAGCCTCGCAAGTCGAAGATCAAGATCAGTGAAGATGCCTGAGTTGACCGAAGGAACGCTACTTATCTGCGTAAATCTGCGTCCATCTGCGGTTGGGTTTCCGGTTTGTTCTACTTCGCGTTCATTCTTTCCCGGTGCACCGCAATTGGCGATTCTGGCTCAATCGGTCTTAACCAGGGATGAGTTGGAGCGCGTGAAGGCGCCGGCTCCAAATTCCAGGTATGCGCAATATCTCGCATAATCAAAGCATGATCGAATTCGATGCTTCCTGCTGGGAAATGTTCTTTGTCATCAAAAAAGCTGCTGGAAATGCGGCTAACACGGAACGGCCGAATTTTCCATTCTTTCGCTTCAAGAGCGATTCCTTCCAGGCTCTGCGAATCCTCACTTAGCGAAGATCCTGCATCGACGCACCGAAAGAAATCTTCTTGTAGACTCTTAAAGCAAGAGGATGACGGCAGTTGAAGGGCATCATCGCCGGAAAAAGTTACCTGCGTGGTCCTATCCAGAGATCGACAGGCGAATTCGACATGACCTACCGATTCCTCGACCGCGAATCGCGCTTGGTGATATTTCCCGGCGAAAAGCTTTCCTCGTAGGATCGTGCTTAGCCAAAGATCCGTATCTCGCCGAGCTACGAAGATACCTTGGCGAACTCGACCCGTAGAATCAATCCATTCAGAGACGATCCGATGTACCGCGTTTTCGCTACTGACGCCTGACCACGCCGGGAGGCCACGAAGCCGGAGCGACTCCAAGCCGACTAAGCTAACGCCGACGATCGCATACCCGTGATACAGTTTCGGATTAAACGATGCCGGTAGTAGCCGCTTAACTACCTTCGGATCCGCTCGGTAGTTCAGCACCAATCGGCGCTTGATGACACCGCAAAAGATCGGGGTCCTCATACCATATTGTTACTGAAAACCGGGTTCGGTCTTTACGCAAGCGGGAGGGCGAAGCCCCTAAATCGTTCTCGTCCTCGTCGTCGTCCTCGTCCTCGAAAAGATTTGGTTTCCGTGGGGTGGCTTCGATTTTGCGGACAGGCGTCAGGGAGGTTTTTTGTCCGGAAGGGACTACGGGACTCAGCCTGGGGTTTTAACCCCAGGAATACGTTCAAAGACGCTCCGCCCTGAAGGGGCGGCAGATAGTTGGGACCGGCGGCTCGTCTGGTTTAGCGTTTTACCTATCTGAGGAAGTGATTCTACCGCCCCTTATTTTATCGACACCTGGGGTTAAAACCCCAGGCTAAGTCCTATAGTCCCTTTGGGACAAAGAGCTGAGAGCTGTCCACAGAATCGATGCCACATCAAGAAACGCCATCGAGGACGAGGACGACGACGAGGACGAGGACGATCGGGACCGCTCCTAGAGCGTCAAGGTTGCTCGATCACGATTCCGGCTAATCTTAGCCCCGTGAACCCGCAAACCCACAAGGCATTAGCCTACGGTACGTTTCGTCTCGCTCTTGGAATCGTTGAATTGATGCACTGCTTAGTCCGGCTCCCGACCCTTGCCGGTTTTGCCGCTAACATGACGAAGCAGTTCGAGGGGACCATCTTGCCCGGCTGGTTTGTTTATGGGTTCGGTTCCGTGCTGCCGTTCCTCGAAGGTTTGATCGGACTAGCCCTGATTTTGGGAATGTTTACGCCCTGGGCCCTGACAGCCGCTTCTCTCCTGATGTCGATTCTGATCTTCGGGACCTCCTTGCGCTCCGACTGGGCCATCGTCGGGCTCCAAATGACTTATGTTCTGGCGTTCTTCATCGCGTTATTTCTACACGAGCATAACCGCTACTCTGTTGACCACCTCTTGCGTCGGGAGAAAGCGTAACGGCGTATGGGCGAATGGGCGATACGGCGAAAGGGTGATTTGAGGCGCGAAGCGCTGACTAGGCTTTAATCTAGTCAGCGCTTCGCGCCTCAAGACGCCCATTCGCCGAACGCCGAACGCCGTGGCCGGCTGGAAAAGAATCGCCTACGGATTGGCGTCCGCGATAGAGTCGCGGCTTACGATGCCGCAGGTTTTCATTAGCCACTCCAGTCAGGACCGGAGCGCCGCCGAGGAGATTTGCCGGTACTTGGAAGCCGCGGCTATTGCATGCTGGATAGCGCCGCGCAATATCAGGCCTGGCTCGGAGTGGACCCAAGGAATCATGGACGGGCTGCAAGCGTGCCCGATCTTTGTCCTGGTGTTCACCACGGCGGCCAACCAATCCAAGCATGTCCGGCGCGAAGTGGGTAGAGCGTTTGAGCTTGGGCACGAAGTTATTCCGGTGCGGACCGAGGCGGTGGTGCCTTCGACTGAGCTGAGCTACTTCCTTAACAGCGTGCAATGGTTCGAAGCGATCCGGCCACCGTTAGAGGCGCACCTGGAGGCGCTGCGCCGACAGATCGAGTTTCTCTTACAACGTGGTATTCAACCCTCGATTGAAACGCCCCTCGCTCCGAGGCGCACCGGGCCGCCGCCTGTCGCGATTGATCGCCCTAAGTCGAAACCCTGGTTGTTGCCTCTGATCGCAGCGCTCAGTCTCGCCCTGCTCCTGGGACTGGGAACCGCTGCCTGGTTACTACTTAAACCGGCTAAAACCATTGAGGCTACTCCCGCTGCACTCGATCCTAAGGGCATCGCAGTCTTACCCTTCGAGAATTTGAGCACGGCGAAGGACGATGGCTATTTTGCGGACGGGGTTCAGGAAGAGATCCTCAATGATCTGGCTAAGCTTGACCAGCTGCGGGTTATCAGCCGCTCGTCGGTGATGCGCTACCGGGCCGCGGACAGCCGTGATTTGCATCAGATTGCGATTATCTTGGGCGTTTCCAAATTCCTAGAGGGCACGGTGCAGAGAGAAGGTAACCGGGTCCGGATAAGCACCGAGTTGGTCGACGCGCTGACCAACCAAACGCTTTGGGCGGACAGGTTTGATCGCGATCTAACTGACATTTTTTCGATCCAGAGTGAAGTGGCTCAGACCGTGGCCGGCAAGCTGCAAGCACAGCTGACCGGCGAACAGAAAAAGGAGATCGATCAAAAACCGACTGAAAACTTGGCGGCTTACGACCTGTATCTGCAAGGCAAAGCGTTGGTCTACAGCGGGTTCATTTCGCCGAGCGACGATAGTGCGCAAAGTCAGACGCGAGCAGGGATCGCTAAACTCGAACAAGCGATCGGGTTAGATTCACAGTTTGTATTGGCCTACTGCGCTCTAGTCCGAGCGCACGACCTTTTGTACTATCGATACGATCCGAACCCAAATGAGCGGGCTGCGGGGGATAAGGCTATTGAACAAGCGCGCCGGCTTGGGCCCAATCTCGCCGAAGTGCATCTGGCCTATGCGGAACATCTTTACTACTGCTACCGAGACTACGAACGGCTCCGGCCCGAACTAGAACTAGCCAAGCAGGGACTCCCGAATAGCGATGAACTCCTCAGCTTGGAAGCCTACATCGCGCGCCGGCAAAGTCGGTTTGGCGAAGCCATCGAGCGATTTACTGCGGCCTTGCAAGTTGATCCCACTTCGCTCGAACTGATCCAGCAATTGGCTTTTTTGCAGGAAGGTTTGCGCCATTGGCCGGAAGCGGAACGTCTGTGGGACCGAGCGATCGAAGCGGCCCCCGACCATCCGCAGCAAAGAGAACTAAAAGCCCTTTTCGTTTTCAGAAAGACCGGGAACTTGACGGAATGGAAATCCTTCTTGAGAACCCTGGCGCCCGGGTCCGAAGGCTACCGCAATTATCTGACGTACAGAATTCGCGTCGCTATTTAAGACGAGCGCGATTGGTCCAGCGCCCGGGCTTACACCCTGGAAATGGGCGATGCGGACTCCGTTGGCGGCCTTGGTGCTGTGCCTGCCCCGGTGCCGGCCAAGCTGTTTTTGATTAGGATCGCCAGTCTGGCCGGGGGCAACCTGGAGACTGACGAGTTCCGCCGCCTGCGCGAAAGCTTTGCTCAGCGGGTTGCGGCCTCCTCCGACGATCCCGTGCTCCTCTCCCAGTTGTCCCTTCTAGACGTTCTGCTTGGACACAAGGCGCAAGCGATAGCGGAGGCAGAGAAAGCAGCTCAACTGCTGCCGCTGACCAAGGATCCCATCGACGGGGTAGATCTGCAGGTCGACTTAGCCGCGGTGTTAGCGCGGTCAGGAGAGCTCGATCGCGCTTTCCAACTGCTCGAGCGAGTCACTGACGGGGCCTATTTTATTAGCCCTTCCTACGGCAACTTTCTTGTCGATCCGCTCTGGGACCCGTTGCGGAATGATCCACGCTACGCGACGATCCTGGCGAAGCTGAAACCCAAAGAGTAGGAGTTCAGTAGTTCAGGAGGATTCCAGGAGTACGAAGAGCGAACAAGTAGTGCCCAGTCGGCTGGAAAAGAGTCGCCTCCGGATCGGCGTTGGCGATAGAGTCGCAGCTTACAATGCCGCAGGTTTTCATCAGCCACTCCAGTGAGGAAAAAAAAAAAAAAAAAAAAAAAAAAAAAAAAAAAAAAAAAAAAAAAAAAAAAAAAAAAAAAAAAAAAAAAAAAAAAAAAAAAAAAAAAAAAAAAAAAAAAAAAAAAAAAAAAAAAAAAAAAAAAAAAAAAAAAAAAAAAAAAAAAAAAAAAAAAAAAAAAAAAAAAAAAAAAAAAAAAAAAAAAAAAAAAAAAAAAAAAAAAAAAAAAAAAAAAAAAAAAAAAAAAAAAAAAAAAAAAAAAAAAAAAAAAAAAAAAAAAAAAAAAAAAAAAAAAAAAAAAAAAAAAAAAAAAAAAAAAAAAAAAAAAAAAAAAAAAAAAAAAAAAAAAAAAAAAAAAAAAAAAAAAAAAAAAAAAAAAAAAAAAAAAAAAAAAAAAAAAAAAAAAAAAAAAAAAAAAAAAAAAAAAAAAAAAAAAAAAAAAAAAAAAAAAAAAAAAAAAAAAAAAAAAAAAAAAAAAAAAAAAAAAAAAAAAAAAAAAAAAAAAAAAAAAAAAAAAAAAAAAAAAAAAACCCAAAGGGCAACGCGGACAACCCAAGAGAAAAGAGCACAGAGAAGGAAGAAGGAAAAACGCGGAAGGAGAACAGGAAGAGAACCAAAAGAACAGGCAAAACAAAGCCAACACCGAGAGAACAGCCGAACAACAGACAAGCGAAACCGGGCCGAGAGCGGACGAGAAAAGCACCAGAACGCGACCGAAAAGGGCGACACCAAAAACAAGGAAGGCACGAAGCAAAGAGAAGGAAAACGGGACCGCAACAGCACCGAGAAGGACGACGCGCAGACCGACCAAACACAAGGGCAGACACGAAGACCGCGAACAGAACGACAAACACGAACAGAGAGAAGAGGCCCGCAGCAGAAGACAAGCAGAAAGAGAAGCAGAACGAAGAACAGAAAAAAGAGAAAAAAAACAGACAGAAAAAAGGAGAAAAAGAAAGAAAACAAAGGAAAAGAAGAAAAGAGAAAGAAAAGAGAAAAAGAAGAGAAAAAGAAGAAGAGAAGAAAAGAGAAAGGAAGAAGAAAAAAAGGAAGAAAAAGAGAGAAAGAAAAAAAGAAAAGGGAAAAGAGAAAAAGGAGGAAAAAAAAACAGTGAAGTGCTCAGCTTGGAAGGTAGCATCGCGCGCCGGCAAGGCCGGTTTGAAGAGGCCGTCGAGCGACTGACCGCGGCTTTGCAAGTCGACCCGACTTCGCTGCAATTGATCAAGCAACTTGCATTTCTGCAGCTGGCCTTGCGCCATTGGCCGGAAGCGGAACGTCTGTGGAACCGTGCGATCGAACTCGCCCCCAACGATCCGCAGCGAATGGATGATAGAGCTCGTTTCATTTTTGCTAAAACCGGAAGCTTGGCGGAATTGAAATCTTTTCTAGGAACTTTGAGGCCCGGCGCGGAAGACGACCGCAATTATTTATCGGACAGGATCTGCGTTGCTATTTTGGAGCGCGACTGGCCCACAGCCCGGGCTGAGGCTCTGGAGATTGGCGACACCGATTCCTTTGACTACTTTGGTTTTCTGGATGTCTCGGTGCCAGAAAAGCTGGTTTTGGTTGAGATCGCTCGGTTCGCCGGGGAGAACCTGGATACTGACGAGTTCCGTCGCCTGCGCGAAACACTTGCCCAGCGGGTTGCGGCTTCCTCCGACAGTCCCACTCTCCTCGTCGCGTTGGCGTTCTTCGATGCTCTGCTTGGGCACACCGAGCAAGCGCTGGCAGCTGCAGAAAAAGTAGCTCAAGCGCTGCCGGCGATCAAAGATCCGATCACGCGGGCAGATCTGCAGGCCAACCTGGCTGCGGTCTTAGCCTGGTCAGGACAAGTCGATCGCGCTTTCCAACTGCTCGACCAAGTCACCGCTGCGCCGTGCTTTACTGCTCTCAACTACGGTTTCTTTCTCGTCGATCCGATCTGGGACCCGTTACGGCATGATCCGCGGTATGCAACGATCTTGGTGAAGCTGAAGCCGAAAGAGTAAGCAGTAAGCGAGTAAGCAGAAGATTTTAGCAGCTAGGAGCCGCCGTCGGCGTAGAGGTACCGGACCGATAGGTCCTATCGAAGGTGAGGAGGGGCTATCGGGCCGTATTTTTTGATGTTTACTGGGCTGGGTGTGTCACCACCAAACATTCTGCTAACCGCTTACTGTTTCACCACTCTACGATGACGCCCGCGCACGGCTCGGCGCGCGAATTGGCGTGGCGAACGACAAAGGCTCGATCAGTAGCTGATGAGCCTTTACGGAGTGGTTTTCAGTTGGGCGCGATTGCCCGCCGCCCTACACAAACGCTCCGGTGTTCCCGACCCCAAGTCTCGAACGTCTGTCCCGGCCGTCCGGTCAGTCTTTCCACCTCTTTGGTTTGAAAGGCGGCACTCTGCGCGCGTACCTGTCTCCAAAGCTGGGCCAAACTTTCCACTAAGACTTCAGGAACTCCACTTGCGATGGCTCGCTCGGATGCCACCTCGACCGGGATATCGACACATTCAATCGGTTTACCGATGATTTTGCTGAGGATCTGCACTTGATCCGGCGTACTCAATACTTCTGGGCCGGTTAAATCGTAGGCATTTCCTTCGTGTCCGGAAGAGGTCAGCGCAATTGCTGCTACCGCCGCGATGTCGTACGGAGAAATCGGCGCAGTCTTTCCGTCTCCCATCGGGTTGAATACCTTAGATTGCGATTTGATGGTACCGGCCCATTGAAAGGTGTTGGACATAAATCCGCCGGGCCGAAGAAAGGTCCAAGGTAAACCAGTATTTTCGACTAATTGTTCCTTCTCTCGGTGTAATCGACCGATTGCATTACCCTCCATCCGAACCGCTCCACTGGAGATCATTACCATTTGCCGAACGCCGGCTGGTTTCGCTTGTTCGATGAGAAGGCGATCTGCTCCGTGGTCCTTGTCGAACAGGACGGGAAGAATGAATACTTGATCGGCGCCCTGCAATGCTTTGCTGACCACCGCTGGATCCTGGCGATCCCCAATCACTCGTTCAATACCAGGGTCGAGATGGGAAACCCTTTTTTCGTCACGAGTGATGACGCGGACGGGGATTTTCTTCAGCAAAAGTAGTTTAACCAGTTCAGAGCCAATATTGCCGGTAGCACCAGTAACGAGAATCATAGGGATGCACTCCTTTGTTAGCGTTCAGGGAAGTAAGGCCAGTATAAGTGACCCGTCAATCAATAATTAGGTAGGGCGAGGCTCCGGATCTTCCGTAAAAAGTGAGCGGAGCGGTTTACGCTCATGGAATCCGCAGCGGCCAGCAACAAATGGTTGCCGAGCCGGGGGCCAGGATTTGGCATCAGCTAGCGCGATGAATAGGCGGAGAAATCGGGGGTTAGTCGAATAAGTGCGGGGGTGGTGCATCGTGGGCACGGCTCGGCGCACGCGGTGGCCAAAACCGTCAAAATCTTGCTTCAGCGCCATAGCCCCTGGAGAACCGCCAACTACGTGCAGGAGCCTCGCCCTACCGAACTCCTTAGTCAGTCCCAATCCCGTCCCAGATCACCTTCACCAACCTTTTGACGTAACGCCTCTCTTTTGCCGAGCCTTTGCCGTTGCCTAGCATCACCTGCAGAAAAGCATGATGCCAAAGTGCGCCGATGAATGCTTGAGCCACCACCTCAAAATCCGTGGCCCGGATCCGACCAAGCCGGCTTTCGGCCTTCAAATACGCCGCGATCGCCTTGACTGCCTCTAATGCGCGCTCTGCTCGATACTTCCCGGTGATAGCCGCCGACTCCGACTCGGAAAGATTTTCCTGCTTGTTGCTCCACGCCATCATCAGCATTGGAATAATCATCAGGAATTTTTCCACGAAAAGAGATCCTACCTCGACCAGCGTCTTCTCCACATCTTTACCCACACTTGAGCGGAGCAGAGCCGGGATGGTTTGACCCCAATCGCTCTCTTGCATCGCTCTCTGAAAAAGCGCCTGTTTTGTCTTGAACCGTTTGAAAACGATGCCGTGGGAAACGCCAGCTCTGCTGGCGATTTCGCTGGTCGTCGCGTCCCAGCCTTTTTCTAGAAAAACTTCCCGCGCTGCACGCAGGATAACATCATCTTGAATCGAAACCGGTCTTGGCATTAAAGGCTGGAGTAGCCTTAATTAGAGTTTAAGGTTGTATAATATTATTTATAATAATTAGGGTGGATAGAGTTGAGATAAGTAGTTGGGTATGGAAGTTGGTTATAAGTTGATAAGTTTAGATAATAGTTTTTGGTTTTTAGGTTAGATTTAGTTGTTTAGATATTAGAGAGGATTAGAGAATGTGTTAGCAAGAAAGAGCATGAGATGATAGCAACAAGGAAGATTTTGCTGCGAAGTATTTCAAAAAGAATATTAGAGCTATAGGAAATAGATAGGTTATAGATATTGTTTCAATACGCGATGGAATAAGAGAATGAGAAATAAGGAGATAAGGAGTGAAAAAGGGTTTAGAAGATATGAACAAAGAAGGTAAGTTAAAGTAAAGGTGGCAAAGTAAATAAGACAAAGAGAATAAGATAAAGTAAAAAAGTTAGAAATAGCTTTACTAAGAAGGCTTCTACTATAGCGCAATTAGTTGCAGAAGAATATGGACATAGACTTTCTATAAGATAGAACAACACAGCGCTAGGAAGATTCTCTGATCAAAAAGCGAAACAGTATGGCTTGCAGAGTAACTGGCATATCACTAATCTCATCGAGAAATAGAGTGCTATGATCGGCATCTCGAATGAGTCCGCGGGAGCCCGCGACGGCTGCCGGTAAAAGCGCGTATAGATAGAGAAAGAGTTCAGATAAGATTAAAGTCTAAGGGAGAGCAGTGAAATAAAAGGAGACGAATTTACCTTTGAGGCAGCTAACAGCATGCACATGCAGGGCTAGAAGCTCTTTGACGGACTCTGTTAGAAGAGAATGAAGATGGGTATTTTATAAGGAATGGCTTCTTAAGATTAGGATCGCATCTAAAACTCGGGGATCTTCACAAACGAATGAGGGCTGAACACTAACCTGACGCCGTTTCTTTTCCAGATAAGCACTGCGGATCGTGACCGGAGAATAGGGCAGATTTGAGAGAAGCACGTTGTAAGTGCTGCCTTTGTGATCGGTTAATTGTCCAGATCCGGTTGCAGCTGTCTCTGCCAGAAAACGATCAAAAGATTTAGAAAGACTGCTTCTAAGGGTTGCCCCGGGGAGACGGCAGATCTTGAAGGAAGAACCGAGCTTGGCGGTTAGCCGCTACAAGATTGCCCTCCCAATCCAGCGCAATCAGGCCGGCTTCCAAAGTGTGAACGAATTCGTGGCGATTGTGAAACTGTAAGATGAGGTGACGGCTGAGGTTATGACGAAAAATTTCCGCTTCGATATGCAGGGCTGACATACGAATGAGCGCCACGGTGTGAACTTGCAGGGCATGACAATCAGAGGAGGAGTCAACGACACCAATCAATCGGTAGTTATGATAGAATACAGGGCTGGCAATGCAGGTCAAGGTACAGTTGTAGCAGAAGAAGTGTTCAGACGCGTGGACCACTGACGCCGTCTGGGTGAACGAGACGCAGCTGAGTGCGTTCGTTCCTAGAGCTGTTTCTCTCCAAAGCGATCCAGGAATGATCTGGGTTAGGCGCGCCAAGCGGAGAAAGGATGAGTAGGCTACGTCTCTAAAATGATCGCGCTCGGCGTAGCGAATGCCACCATGAAATTTGAGCGGCAATCTGCGAATAAAGATTCGGACCTCCATTTTCGCAATTGCGTAGAGGTCGGTGTACTGTTCCCGGAGATCCTTAAGGTCAGAGGTTGAAATTGGCGGGACATCCGGTGGTGACACTGGATCCAGGCTGGCATCAAGACAGCGCTGCATGAGTCACGAACTTCAGGCAGAATAGATACATCCGGAATCTCGCTGACCTGTTTGGAAAGGAGATATTCTCGGACCTGATGTTCGGTGACAGGGACTAAACGGCGCTGCTCCTGTTCTTGAGGGGGCATGGACGGCTCTTACAGCCTAGGCGTAGAGAAGGGAAAATCAAATTGGGTTCATTCCGTGCAGAGCAAAGGGAGGGCGCGCGTCCCCGCGCGCCGTGAACAGGTCTGCATCGTTGACATAACAGAACGCACAATCCGGTCTGCACTGGGCTTCGCGAACGAAAGATCGAGGGGACGCGATCTCTCCCACGTCGAGGGGCGGCTGTTCCAACCAACCATGTTCTCTGCCGCGGACATGTTCGTTCTTGAACAGCGCGATACGGGCTCTATCTGTTTGCGGCATTTGCTCCCAGGCGACGCTGATCATGGAGATAGGCCAATGGCCTTGGCATACAAGCTGCTGTCTGTATCAGCCACTTTCGTTACCCCCCGTCTATCCTATGAAAGCCGCTGTTCTTCACCAATACGATACTAAGCTCTAAAGTAAAGAGTACGTGACTTTAGAGGACGTACCAGAACAGAAGATCCCAAAAACCGAAGAGATTTGCGAATGGAGGGGAAGGTGTTTGTAGCACCGATCTACATATAGTAGAAGGTATATGGCGTGAGAAGGTGGATGTGAAACTGCCCTATGTGATGGGACATGAAAACGCCGGTTGGATAGAAGAGGTAGGAAAAGGAGTCACCGAATTTAAGCGCGGTGACTAGGTCATTTGCCATCCCTTAATCACGAATTGCTTCGCGCTTGCTTCTCGTCGAGGAGACGATATGCACGTCGCAGGAAGTGAGTTTACCGGGATCAGCACAAATGGCGGTTACGCTGAATTGCTGCGAACGGGCGTTGGTTCGCTGATTAAGCTGCCGCAAACCTTGGCTCCCAAAGATGTCGCTCCGCACGCGGACGCGGCCTGACCGCATATCATGTGGGCAAAAAAGCGGCTCGACATCTAAGTCCAGGCGAACGTGTAGTCGTCATCGGCGTTGGTGGTCTTGGTCATATCGGAATCCAGGTCCTAGCTGCTTTGCTCAGCCGATATTATCGCGGTCGATCGTTCTGAGGCAGCGCTTTCCCTGGCCAAGGAGTGTGGCGCTCGTCATCTGGTCAAGGCGGACGAACACCAAGTCGAAGCCGTCCGTGATTTAACTGACGGTAAAGGAGCTGAGGCGGTGATCGATTTTGTCGGGGAAGGCGGTTCCATTGACAACGGCTTGGCCATGACCCGGAACAACGGCGCCTATTACATAGTCGGTTACGGCGGTGAAATCCGCATCACCGCTATTGATATGATCACCACCGAAAGACGGATTATCGGTAACCTGGTAGGCACTTACTCTGAGTTGGTCGAGCTAATGGAGCTGGCTAACCGCGGACAAGTTAATTTGGCCACCCAATATTATAAACTGTCCGATGCCAACACCGCGCTGCACGATCTGCATCACGGCAAGGTGAGGGGGCGGGCAGTATTGATGCCCTAGGCGGAAGCCATTCTATTTATGGCACAGGACACTAAGCAATCAGGCGAAAACTAATAACCCCAGAACTAACAACCTCTACTAATTCATCATGTTTACTACCAAGTCCGGCGAAAAGATATTCGTTGTCGATGGGCATGTTCATTTGTGGGATGGCAGCGATGAGAACATCAAGAATCGATACGGCGAAGAATTCATTAAGTGCTTTTACGACTATCACAAACTAAGTCCAAAAGAGTACGTTTGGCCGTATAAGAAATATCAGAAGTACACCGACGAGGATTTCGAGCAGGACATCTTCCAAAACGGATATGTCGATTTCGCCATCTTCAACCCTCAGTACCTCGGCGATTTTTACCACAATGGGTTCTCGAGCCTGGAACGAAACGAGACCTTCCGAAAAAAGCATCCGGATCGAGTGATCGCCAACGGGTTCTGGGATCCGCGCAACGAAGAGGCCGGCCTCAAACAGCTGGAAAAAGACGTGGAGAAGTACAGCTGGAAAGGTATCAAACTGTATACTGCGGAATGGAAGGGAGAATCGAAAGGCTGGAAGCTGACTGATCCCTGGTCGTATCGTTATTTGGAGAAATCACAAGAGTTAGGCATCAAAAACATCCACGTGCACAAAGGGCCAACGATCTGGCCGCTGAATAAGGATGCATTCGATGTGGGCGACGTCGACGAAGTGGCTTCCTTATTCCCTGATTTGAATTTCATTGTTGAGCATTGCGGTTTGCCCCGTCTAAACGATTTCACCTTTATCGCGGCCCAGGAACCAAATGGCATGCGGAACTGGCCGAGCGATTCCCATCATCATACCGGCCTCGTTATTTCAGCGAGATAATGAGCGAATTGCTCTTTTGGTTAGGGCCGGATCGGATTCTTTTCGGAAGCGATTACGCCTTGTGGCAGCCGAAATGGATAATCGAGAAATTTATGGATCTGGAGTTGCCCGAAGACCTGGCTGCTGAAACCGGCCAGATAACGATGGAGATGAAGAAGAAGATTCTGGGAGAGAATGCAGCCCGGCTCTATAACATTCGCGGAGCGTCGGGTGCCAAGAGATCCGAGGCTGGCGAACCGGTTCGTAAGCCTGCGCCGGTTGCCTAATAGACAATTTTCGTCCTCGTCCTCGAAACGGCGACGAGGTGTCATCCATGACTGCTGACGTTGGCGAGACGAAAACAACCAATATTTCAATACTCCGCTACTCCAACACTCCATTTCTCGCGCGTCTCCCGTTCGAGGACGAGGACGACGACGAGGACGATTACGATGAGCCCGCTTACCCGCGTAGACCAAATCTGGTCAGCCCTGGAGTCGGTGACCGACCCGGAAATCGACGAATCGGTTGTATCTCTGGATATTATGTCCGAAGTAAAGTGTTGTTTAAAATGACGGGTCCAAATCGACTTCCGATTACCGACCTATTGGTGTGCGCCGAATTTTGCGTTCCTGATGGCGAGCGATATGCGCGATGCCGTTAGTGAACTGGATTGGGTAGCAGATGTGACCGTTAGATTAGTCGATCATTTCAGTGCTGAGTTGATCAACCGGGGCGTGGCGCGGAAACAAGACTTTTGAGATGCGTTTCCTGGTGAAACCGATGACGACTTAAGTGCCCTCCGTCAGAAGTTTCTTGGACAAGCCTATGAACGCCGGCAAGAACTGTTATTGAAGCATCTCTTCGAGCGTGGCTATGACCCAACGTCGGTCCTGTGTCTGCGCCTTTCGGATCTGCTCAGTCTCGCGCTGGACCAACCGGGTAACGCTCTGCGAACCCTCTACCTTTTTGTATGGCGTAAGATTCATCCGGACGCCGGCGAAGAGGCAATTGCTTTCACGACATCGGAAGGCACGCCGGTCGATCCTCGCGACTCAAAGGGCTACTTGCGAAAAATCGCTGGCGCCAGAAGAAACGCCGCGTTTAACGGTTTCATCTGCCGAAGCCTGCTTGCCGAGCGCCGTTCGGTGCCAGTGAGACAGGAGGCGTGAGAAGTGATTGGTGATTGGTGATTGGTTGCGCTCTCTCGGCGTTTACGGCCTGCCAGTCGTAGCCTCCCAGAGTCTAAAGATGGGGCGAAGTCGGGAGCCTAAGCGACGGGGCGAGGTCGGGCGTTTTAATCCGATTGAGCGGGTAGCGGATAGTAACCTTTGGCTTTACAGATTGCGGGTTCAAGTACGGGCTGATTAATGCGAGCAGACCGAGCAGGACCACGACTAACCAAGACATCCACGTTGACCGTGCTCTCGCCGTTGCCGGCGTATCCGCAGGACTGAGGGGAGCACTGTCTGCTTCTCGATTCGTCGTGTCCATGTGCTTCGTTCCAGGCTTGCCCGACGTAGCCTCTCGGAGTCTAAACGACGAGGCGAAGTCGGGCGTTCCTCAAGCAGGTGAGAAGAGTTCCTGCCGGTGCGGCGAAGAGAGTTGCTGGAGATCTGCCACAGCCGCTTGCAATGCGTTCGGCCAAGGAAGACCGAGTTCCAGGTAAAGTTGGATCAATCGTTCCGTTCTGTCCCTGATTGAGCGCCGAACGCGCGAGAGTCCCTTTCTTAATAATGGCTTCCGTGCGTGTACCCGCGCGGTCCGTGTCTTGTTGATACTTCGACTTACCATATGCCCGCAAATAACGGGCATCGATGGAACTCCACCTAATGATTTCGGATCGAGCGCCGAAAAACGGTGATAAAAGGCGCGATTCGGGCGCTAAGCGCCTAGAAACAGCATCAGCGCTCCGGCAGCCGCCGGACCGCAGGTGTCATTCGCAGAGAGCGCAGTACTTCCATGACTCGATGACTCCATGACTCCATGACTCCACTACTCCACTACTCCACTACTCCACTACTCCAACACCGCACGTGACCGGATTCGAGGACGAGGACGACGACGAGGACGAGAAACGAAGAGCGATTACCACCCATACGCCCAGCCTTTCAGCCGCAAAGCAATCGCTAGCATGCGAGTCAGGAACGCCCCGACTATGGTCACCACAACCCCAATGAAAATTTCCTGCGGCTGTAAACGTTCTGCTTCCCATTGCAAGAAAACGGAAAACACCAAACCCCATATCACCGCGATCTCGGGATAAAGTTCTTGTTGCAATCGAGGAGCGACCGCGTCACGTCGCAACAGGTCGCGCATCATTCCGCCAAATGAACTGGTGATTCCCGCAGAGATCGGGCCCCAAAGCCAGAGGGGCTGGACTGAGGTATCCAGAACCACAACCACACCGATCACAATAAACGCGGCTAGTCCCAGTCCGTCACAGATCTGAATTAGACCAGTTCCAAGGTGTCCGCTCGACCGTAGCGATTCCGTGAACCGTTTAGCGCCGGCGAGATTGCTGATCCTGATCACCAGCATCCCAATCAACACAGTGCCGAAGATAATCAGAAGCACGAACGGATCCCGGACGATCCCCAGCGGTTGGCGTTGAAAGAGCAAGTCCCGAATCACGCCGCCGCCCACCGCGGGCAAACTGGCGAGGACCATCGCTTCAAACAGAGTGGAATGCCCAACGTAGGCAAGCACCACTCCTGAAAGCGCGAAAGCAGCTGTGCCGATCGAAACTAGAAACTGAAACCAATCCGAATCGAGGGTCTGATGAATCAGAATCGGTAGAGCGTAGGTGTCACTGATGTGCTGGAATTCACCGTCCGATTTTATCCGGTCAATAGCACTATTCAGGTGAGCAAGCGTGGTTGGGGTTGTGGAGACGCGGCTCAACATGAAATGAATGTCGGTGGAAAACCGCAGCGGATGTTCCTCGATCGAACCGCTCTGCTGTTGCCGCCAAGCGGCAGTGGCGGCTGAGATCTGGTCAGCCAAAAACCCGTCGATTCGTCCCTGCAGAAGATTCTCCAGGTTAATCAAATCAGTTTCTTCCTTAATGACCACAGCGGCGTTGGCCGGATCTGCAATATAGGCATTGATTCGTTGATCCGCGTACGCGTACCCGGCGACGACTCCCAACCGGAAACGCTGATTCCGAAAAAAGTCCAGCATCTGGTCGACGGTTTCGAATGGGTATTCGGAACTGGTTCCGCGTCGCAGAATTAGGACGTCTGTCTCCCGTCGATAAGGTTTAGAAAAATAAGCGTATTGCTCGCGTTCAGAACTATAGGTGGCCCCGGCTGCGATATCGCGAGTACCGGCCGCCAGCCCAGCTAAATGGCTGTCCCACGAAATCTCTGGTAGCAGCAGTTCAACGCGCATCACCCGGGTGACCGCCCGCTCGATCTCGACATCAAAACCGGTGAGGCCCTCGTTTCCACGGGTATTCTGACGGTATTGATATGGATCCCACGGATACCAACCACCGCGCAGAACCCGCGGTTCTACCGGTTGGGGAACTGTAGGCGGCGATGGGGTCGGACTATCAGCAGCTTGGCAACGAAAAGGCGCGACCCAAGTTAACAAACCGAGTACAACGAGCGCGCCGTGGAGCGCGCCTCGCTTGCGAGGCCGTGGTGAACAGAGAGAAGTCATTGGGCAGATCCCTGCGCCATCTGCGCTCTGTAGCGTGGCGAGGAAGAGCAAGTACCTCGTGGCAAGCTCATCACCAAGCGCAATTCATGGCAAACACGGATGGGTTGCGCAATCGAATTTGACGGAGCACCGGTCACGTACTGAAGTGCCGCACCATTCGCCCTGCTAACCACGGCCTCGCAAGCGAGGCACGCTCCACGGGTGTCGACCCCTCTCGAGTTCCGATAGACGCGCCGCCCCGGTTCTGCTACTAGGATTGGCTGACAGTTCTCCCCCGGATTTACGCAATGAACATCCGTCTGGCGATGCCGTTCCTCTGTGTGCTGCTTGCCTCTTGCGCGGCCACCGAACAATCCGGGTTTATCAAGGTATCTTCGCAACCGGCTAACGTCGGCGATGCTGGAACGGCCGCCCGGGCCTATCACGATTCCGGAGCTTATCAGCGTGATTTGCAGATAGTGGCGAATCAGGCGGCTCGCTGGACCAAGGCGCGGGCTGCGAGCGCTCAACGGCCTGCTCTGGTGCTAGACATTGACGAAACCGCTTTATCGAATTGGGAAATTATCAAGCGAGATGATTTTGGCCGTCCAATCGCCGGTCCGGCCGATCTCGCCTCAGCCGGACCTTGGGGCTGGGCAGCTTGGGACCAACTCGCTCGCGACCCAGCCATTGAACCTACTCTACAGGTGTTCCGAACTGCTCGCGCGGCCAACGTCGCCGTCTTTTTCATTACCGGTCGCCCGGAAAATCAGCGGGCTGCCACCGAACGCAATCTTCGCGCCGTTGGCTACGCCGATTATTCGCGCCTCTTTATGGTGCCTAACGGAGCCCATTTCGCTTCCGCGGTGGATTTCAAAACGCCTGTCCGGATAGAGATAGAAAAGCTCGGATATTCCATTATCGCCAACATGGGCGACCAGCCCTCTGATTTGCTTGGCGGCCATGCCGAGAAGAAGTTCCTGCTCCCTGACCCTTTCTATCGAGTGCCGTAGGGGACCGGTGAAAGGTGAAAGGTGAAAAGTGAGAAGTGATTGGTCACCCTCGGTCAGGCGCGCCAGATGACTAACCACCGCGTCATATAGGTCATATAGGTCATATTCGTCGCGCTACCCGATGTGCTCCAGCGTCTACGGATCAATGAACCGTCCCCGATGAACCAAACTTCACACCGCGTAGAAAAGACGGATAATGATCTGGCCAGCTTTCGTCTTCACCTGTTGGCGCTCGACGGCTAATCCTCGCAAGAAGTGTTGCAATCCTACCCAGGCCGCAGATTCCTCATTTTCGAATTCACTTGCGACCAGTTCCTGGCGGCGACGTGATTCCGGGATACGATCGGCATGGCTGCCGCTGTAAATGATTTCTAGGCGTAAGTCGACTCCGTTATAACTCGCGCGTAGAGTGCCCTCGCGTCCGCTGAAGTGCGCCCCCAGAACATATTGAATGACCCGAGTCGCATGGTCTCCGCACGCTTCGATTATCGCTTCGGGAATCCGCCAGGCTTTTGCCTGGTCCTGGAGAAATGCGTTAATCGAATTGATCGACGCTGTCGAATCGGTCCATTTGATCTCGCGACTCTGCAGCGTTCCAAGACGGAAGATTAGAGTGAGTCCAATGGCAAACGTCAACCCAAGCGCGAGTGGGCTACTGGTGAAGGTTTGGATCGGTTTGGGTAACGCTCGGAAATAAGCGGGGAAGACTTTTTCGCTCATCGCGAGCAGAGTTGAGACGCCGATAACGTAAACCGCCCGGGTATCAATCTTTCGCGACAACATGATTTCCATGCCGCCGGAAATCATGAACGCGGCCGTGAAGGTTAGCAATGACCCGGCCACTTCCTGCGGGACAAGCAGGAAGATGCCCGATAGCCGGGGCGAGACTGCGAAAACCAACAAGACCAAGGAAGCGACAAAGCCGATGGCCCGGCTGGTAGCTCCGGTAGCGCCAGAAACGCCGACCAAGCTAGGTCCAATACTCATCCCGGTAACTCCTAGGCTGCCGCCGATGACGTTGGAAAGACCGTCCGCCAGTACCCCTTTGCGAATGTTCCGGGTGTCCGGCCGTCGCCAAGCCGCATTGTTAAGTCGTTGGCAAGTGGTAATTACCCCCACGGCTCGTAATCCCGCGGCGACACCGGAAGCCAGAAAAGCGGGGATCAAACCTGGGTTGAAGTCAAGGTGTAACCAGCTTGGTTGAGGCCATGCGAGCCAGGAGGGGTCCGCAAATGTTTTCAGATCGTCAGGCGTAATTAACCCCACGCACCAGGCCGCGGTCATCCCCATGACGAGCGCGATCAGGGTGCAGAGAAGCTTCAGAGTCCCGCGAGCCCAGATGCTAAGCGCAATACAGGTTAACAGGGTTAAGGATGTAACAATGAGGTGAAAAGGAAACGTAGGGAGGTCGACGTGCCGGACATCAAGCGTTTCCCCGATTCCCACGACTCCGAGCTGGAGTCCAACCACAAAGACCGTCAACCCGCTAAGGATTGGTGTCACCACAACGCGAAGCCGGTTGAGCGCGAAAGCAAACAAAACCTCCACGATTCCCGCGAAGATCGTCATTCCAAAGACGAGGGGCAGGCCACCGATTCGAGCAGCTAAAACCGAGGGGGCGAGATAGACCGCCGAGAATACAGGCGGGGCCAGAAAACCCGAACCGATTGGCCCGCGTGGCAAAGCTTGGAGAGCGGTGCCGATCGCCAGTCCGACACAGGCAATGCCCATGACTTGGATACTTGCAGCGGGTGACGCGTGGGCCTCGCGCAACACGATCACAACCAAAACCAGATAGATGGACGACATCACCGCGTATTGCGTCCCGAGCAACACAAGACGAAATGGAGGAGGCCATTCGTCAACCGCGTACACCAGGTTTGGTGGTCGCTTACGTTCCTCGTTTATTAGGGCTGTCGGCATTTGGACAGGACACTTAAAGGCAGCCGGCGGGAATCTCCGGTCGCCACCGAAGCGGCTCCGTTCGTAACACAGGACTGGGGCGTGTGTCGAGCCCTCTTCAGGGGAGAAACGTGAGAAGTGATTGGTGATTGGTGATTTGTGATTGGTGGGGCGAGGCTCCCGAATGGCCTGATCGTTTTCCCGGAGACAGTCGCGTTATTTCTATATTCTCTCGCTTACGCCGAGACGCTTGCCGAGCCGCGATCTCAGTCCTCATTCATGGCGGACCCTGGGAACGGCTCGGTGCACCGTTCCTACTATTGTCGCGAAAGATACCGAAACATGTCGCGGCGTTGGTAACAGGTTGGGTCGTTCAGAGCCTCGCCCCACCAATCACCAATCACCAATCACTTCTCACACCTCGGGCTCAAGACGAGCCCGAGGCCGTACCACGTACGCACAACGAGGCGCTCCTGCTAGAATATGTTCTGTCCGATTCACCTCGACGTTGTCTCCGAGTAATTTACGGAACACATTTAACTCTTCGCGACAAAGACCCGTGCAATTCGTCGCCGCGATACAAATGGGGCAATGTCTTTCCACCAGTAGATAACCTTTACGGTTCTCCAGTTTTTCTACTGCCGCCATATAACCCTCGCGAGAACGGATCACGGCCAACGCTTCAAGCTTCTCCCGCAATGAGGCGGTCGGTCTAACCTCACGGCGATAGTTCTCGAGTTGGTGGCGGGATCGCGTCTTGACCAGTTTGTCCATAGCCTCTGGCCCCAAGCTTTCATTCACACAACCGATCAGCGACACGGCTAGCTCCGCGTGAGCATCCGGAAAGAATTTCAGGGCCGCTCTAGTCAGCGACCATAGCAAGGTCGGCCGTCCACGGCTACCAGGTTCAGCTTCGCGTTTAACCACGCCCTGGTCTTCCAAGGCGTGCAAATGTTGGAGAGCTGCCATCTTGGTGATCCCCAAAGTCTCGCCCAGCCGGCGGGCGGAACTTGGGCCGGCGGTTTTGAGATGATCGAGGATGCGTTTGCGAGCGGACATAAAAGTGAATGCTATAAAGTAAAAAGAATTCTTTACAAATACAATAACTCAGCTTTTGTAAAGAAGAGCCTTTATAAAGTTTCTTTCTTATGAGTTCCTCCGTCGATTCCCCCACGGCTTCTGCTCACCTCGAAGGTTTTTTTCGGGCCGCTTCCTTAAACCACCTAAAAGCGCAGAGAATGTTAGTCGTCTCTGGCGCCGATCGGCCGGTGTTACTCTGCTGGTCCGAGGGACGCCCTTTCGCTCTGGACAATCGTTGCCCTCACATGGGTTTTCCCTTGAGTAAGGGCAGCCTGGAGAGTGGTGTATTGACCTGTCACTGGCATCACGCTCAATTCGATCTTCAAAGCGGCTGCACCTTTGATCTCTTTGCAGATGACGTTCCCGCCTTCGACGTACAGGTCGAAGGTGATGACGTCTGGGTATCAAGCTGGCCAAAAGAGAAGATCGATGTGGGCTATCACTCGCGCCGGCTGTTGTGGGGGTTGGAACAAAACATCGGCTTAATCCAGGCCAAGGGAATCATCGCGTTGCTGGCCCAGGGGGAGGGGGTCAATAGCGTCGTCCGGCGGATCGCGCGATTTTCCGCCCGAAATCACCGAGTCTGGGAAGATGGTCTGACTACCTTGACCATTGTGGCTCGGCTTAGTCAGCATCTCAGCCCCACGACGTTGATCTATGCGTTAGCGAAAGGGGCGCGCAGAGTCGCTGAGAATTGTGCCGAGCAGCCCGCTCGCCATTCCGCCGGAGGCCTAAACCGCGAGCAGTTCGGAGAAGGGCGCTTGAGCGAGTGGTTGTCGCATTGGTCCAGGATCCGGCACGATGAAGGCGCGGAGCGCACCCTTTTAGCGGCTCTAGATTCGCAGCTGTCACGACCGGCGCTGAATCGGATTGTGTTTGGAACGGTGCAAGACCGGATCTATGCCGATGGTGGACACGCATTGGATCATTCTAACAAGGCTTTCGAACTGCTGGACGCGATCGGTTGGGAAGAAGCGTCCAGGATTCTACCGTTGTTGGTGTCGCACCTTACTCAATCACGCTCCGAGGAGGAAGGCGGAGCCTGGCGAGTCCCGCTGGATTTGATTCCGCTCATCCACGAGGCGGAGAATCAACTACAGAACCAACCGCGCCGGCCACAGACCAAAGACTTCGCCGAGGCTATGTCGGTCAAGAAAGATTCGCCTCCAAACTCTACGGAATTGCTCGGCACCGATCCGAAAGCGATTCTTCGACTGATCAGCACTGCTCTGGCCGAGGGAGTGACCCCGCCGTCGATTGCCCGGGAGCTTTCTGCAGCCGCAGCCGCACGTTTAGCGCAATTTCCGGAATCGAATGATGTCGACGACTGGTTTGATCCGGTCCATACGTTCTCGTTCTGCAACGCGCTCTACCAGGCTTTATCGCGAGGCGAGACGACCCCCGACGTCGAACGCGGTTTGTTTCATGCAGCAATGTCGATCTATGTGGATCGATTTCTGAATATCCCGAGTGCGCACCTACCGGACGGCGCCGCTTTGGAGCCCCTGCCATCTGATGCGGACGCCTTGCTGGCGCTGATCCTCGAGACCCTAGATCAAAAGAAGGGCTGGAGCGCACTGCCGAATCTAGTGGTTCGTTACCTCCGCCTCGGGCATCCGGAACCTTCGTTAGTCGATATGCTCACCTTCGCGACCGTTCGCGAAGATCTAGATTTCCATAAGCTGCAGGTATTGGAAGCAGCCCTAAACCAAGCAGAACTATGGCCGCAGGGAAGTTCTGAGCGCGAATTGTTCTATATCGCTGCCGCGCGTCATTTAGCCGCTTACTGTCCCACTCGACGCAGTTCCAGCCAGTCGGTTGGGGTGGCGCTCCGCCTGCATCGCGGGGAAGCCATCTATCTGGAAGGTGAGAAGTGATTGGTGATTGTGGAGCGCGCCTTGCTTGCAAGGCCGATGCGTGTTGGGTGGTGATGGCGATTGGTTGCGATTTAGGAGGTCAGAGGGCAGGCGAGGGGTTTTCACGAATCACTCCCTGAACTCTTACCACCGCCCATCAAAGTCCAAAATCAATCTGTTCTACAACAATAATGAGGATTCTGTATCTGTTCTGGTCAGGTGATTTGGGCGAGAGTCGGCTGGGTAACGCCTTGGGATAGACGCGACGCTCGGGGAAAGGCGGTTATTCGCGATTGACGAACCCGAAAGGGGGAGGCACCTCAAATGCAATCAGATTGCCAAGTAACAAAGGCTCGTTTTCAATTCTTGTTTTTCTTCAGGCAACGCCGCCGGAAGATCTTTCATGGGCGGGATCCTAGGGCAGAACGACGATGCGACGAGGACGACGATTCAGTCTGTCCCAGCGCGTCCGGTGGAGAGTCGATTGAGTGCCAAACCGAAAACAAACGTTCGCGGCTCGGTTGGGGGATAACCCATGTTTAGGTTATCGTAATGGAACTGAATCTCGCAGAATTCACTGAGCAGGTTGGTATTATTCTCTTTGTCGAGAAATTCTGCGAATGCTGGAAGCGGAGTCGAGTGAGATTCGAAAAGCGGCGCGAGGATCATTTGTAATTCGCTTTAACGTCAGGGCGAGCAGCAGCGCGGAATGCAACGCCCGCCTGGCTACCTGTAGCGCCGTAGGCTTGGCGAAGGCGGAAGCGAGGCAGCGCTCCACGGCTGCTCGCCTTCCACCAATCACCAGTCACTAATCACCAATCACTTATCACAGCCCTACTTCACTGCTCCAAACGTCAATCCGCGCACCAACTGCTTTTGCGTGAACCAGCCCATTACCATGATCGGACCAACGGCTAGCAGAGAAGCGGCCGAAAGCTGTGCCAAGAATTGACCTTGCGAACCCGTTTGGCTCGCGATAAATGCGGTGAGCGGTGCGGCGTCGTGCGCGGTCAAATTGAGACTCCAGAAAGCTTCGTTCCAGGCCAAAATAATCAGCAGTAAAGCGGTCGAAGAGAGACCCGGCATGGTCATGGGCCGAAGTAGATGCCAAAGCTCTTGTCCAGCGGTAGCTCCATCGATACGCCCTGCTTCCAGGATCCCTTTCGGGACCTCGGAGAAATAGGTATACGCCATCCAGACCGCGATCGGCAGGTTCATCAGTGCATTAACGATGATCAGCCCGATCACGGTGTCGAACAGATGGAGCCATTGCCAGACAAAATAAATCGGGATCAGCACGCCGACGGCCGGCATCATCTTCGTAGACAGCATCCATAACAGGAGCGACTGCGTTTTCTGGGTCGGATAGAAAGCCATCCGATACGCGCTAGGAATCGCTAAAATAAAACAGAGAATGGTTGAGCCAAACGCAACGAAGATCGAGTTGCGCACATTCAAAAAATAGTCGGTCCCCGTGAAGACTTGCACGAACGCGTCCAAGGTCGGTTGGAATATCAGGCTGGCGGTAGACGCGTCTGCTTCGGACTTGAACGCGGTCACGGCAATCCAGAAGATAGGGAAGAAAAAGAGCGCAGCAATGAACCAGCCCAATATGGCGAGTCCAAGTTTAGCCCAGGCCGATGTTTTGTTCATATCAATTTACCGGTTACTAAGCGCCTTGCCGAAGGTTCTTCGCGAGCATGCGAACCAGGAAGAAGGAAACAATGTTAGCCAGGACTACTGCCAGAATCCCGCCGGCTGACGCGATCCCGGCATCGAACTGGTTAATACCGAGCGAGTAGACCAGATAGGCCAGCGTAGTGGAAGCGTCGCCGGGGCCACCCTTGGTAGTGGTGAAAATCTCGGCAAAGATTGATAGCAGAAAGATCATTTCGATCATCACGACCACCCCAATGGCTTTCTCCAGGTGAGGCAGCACGATGTATCGGAATTGGGTAAATGGTCCGGCGCCATCGATCGCCGCCGCTTCTTTCTGTTCCACATCGAGCGATTTGATCGCGGTCACCAGGATCAGGAAAGAAAACGGGATCCATTCCCAAGACACAATGAGGATAATTGAGGGCAGGGGATAGGTCTGGAGCCAATCAACCGGTTGCAGCCCAATCGTCTGTAAAAACTGGCCAATCACTCCATAGATCGGGTCCATAAGTAGGAGGTGCCAGATCTGGGCGCTCACTGTTGGCATCACGAAGAAGGGCGCAATCACCAGGAGCATGGCAACGTTCTTACCCGGGAAATCCTGATCGTATAAAACCGCCAGCAAAATGCCCACCACCACCGTGATAGCGAGGACTGACACGAGGAAAATGACGGTGTTCAGGATCGCGGTACCGAACCTGGAATCGCTCCACAGAAACTGATAGTTTTGAATTCCTACGAAGCCGAAGTTACCCGCCGGATTCTCAAGGCTGTAATGGATGAATGAGAAATAGATCGTCAAGGCCAAAGGCACGATCATCCAGAGTAGAAGCGGTACGACAGTGGGTGCCATCAACAAGCGCCGCCATTTTTCTGCCGGCTCGATTTGTTTGACGGGAGCTGAAACCTCAGTGAGAGCGGTTGGGGGGGATTGAACGCTCATAGTAACCTTAAGCAGTATACAGAATGGACGGCTGGTTTGCTGCTAAAATCGTGCAGCACGTCGCATCTTCAGGCACTTCAAGCCAGGCTAGCGGCACGCCGATAAAGCGCGCCGCTCCATCATAGTTCAAGAGTTACTTGAGAAACTCACTTAATATACCCGGCCTGGATCATGGTCCGCTGAGCGGCAGCTTGGCTGTCCTTCAGTGCTTGATCTACCGTCGACTTACCCGAAAGCGCTCCGGCAATAATCTGTCCAACTTGGTCGCCCAATCCCTGAAATTCAGGGATACCGACGTACTGAACACCGGTATAAGGGACCTTCTTAATGCAGGGGTTATTCGGGTCCGCGGTCTGCATGGCCTTGAGAGTGGTCGCTGCAAACGGAGCGGCTTTCTGATAATCAGGATTATCGAAAGTCGATTTGCGGGTACCGGGAGGTACTTGGCCCCACCCTACGTCAGCCGCTACCAACGCGATGTACTCTTTTGAGGTCGCCCAGGCGGCAAATTTTTGGGCCGCTTCAGGTTGCTTAGCCGACTTGGGCATTCCGATCGCCCAAGACCAGAGCCAGTGAGATCCGTTCGGGGTCGCTTCAATCGGCGCCTGAGCGTACCCGATCTTGCCCACCACTTTGGACTGCTTCGGATCCTCTAGCATGCCACCGGCTACAGTGGCATCGATCCACATCGCTGCTCTACCGGTTTGCATCAAGGTCAGGTTCTGGTTGAATCCATTCGAGGTAGCTCCCGGTGGGCCGTATTTCGTCATCAGATCGATGTAGAACCCGATAGCTTTTTTCCACTCAGGGGTATCGACCGTTGGATGCCATTGTTCGTCAAACCAGGTTCCCCCGAAACTGTTCACCAGGGTATCGAGGTACGCCATGTTTTCTCCCCATCCCGGTAGGCCGCGCAGGGCGACTCCAAAGATCCCTTTCGATTTATCGGTCAACGCCGCAGCAAACTTAGCGAAATCTTCGTACGTAGGCTGGTCGGGCATCTTCAGACCTTTGGCCTCAAACAGGTCCTTGCGATACATTAGCATTGAGCTTTCCCCGTAGAAGGGTAGGGCATAAAGCTTGCCATCATACGAAAGCCCGTCGCGGATCGACTTGAAGACATCGTCCACGTCGTAGTCGGCGGGTAAATTATCGAACGGAAGCAGGTTGCCTTGTTTCGCGAAGATCGGAGTGTCGTAAAGACCGATATACACGAGATCGTATAGGCCGCTGTGCTGGGAGACATCCAGGGTCACCTTCTGGCGAAGGACGTTCTCTTCAACGATAACCCAATTGAGTTTGATATCCGGATTCTTCTCTTCAAACTTGGAGGACAACTTTTTCAGTTCGATCATGGGCGAGTTATTCACCGCACAGATCGTTACTGTCTTTTGCTGTGCGTACGCACTGATGGCGGAGAGGCAGACCGCGACTACTAGGGGGAGAGCAAGACGCTTCATTTGGAATGTGGCTTGAGATTTGGTACCGATTGAACGTATGATCTATCTGCGATCAGATGTCAATCAATTGCATAGCAATCGAGCATAAGATTGAACCGCTGTTTCAGGCGATTCTCAGTGACTTTCGACTCGCTCACCCAAGGTTCCAGGGTATTGAATCTGGTAATGTCGATCGTTGGTTCCCCTGGCTCCGATCACTGCAGCGAATGAAGAAAGATCTGCTGCTCGCCTTTGACGTCGGTACCAGTAGCGTCCGGGCTGCTTTGGTCTCCGAAACTGGCAAAATCATTGCGTTCGCTGCCAAAGAACTCGACCAGGTGATTCCGCAGTTCGGCTGGTCTCAACAGAGCCCGCGGGCTTGGTGGGAAGGATTAGTTGTCAGTGTTCGCCGGGTCCTGGAAAAAATCGCCAACGGCGCCGATCGCGTAGCGGCCATTGCTGGCTGCGGGCAGATGCATGGTGTGGTGTTGATCGATGACGCCGGCGAGCTCGTTCTGGAAGAGGCGCCGATATGGAACGATAAACGGACCCGCGACCTGGTTGCTCGATTCTGTGCCGAGCAGGATACCAAAGCTCTGCTCCCGATCGTCGCAAATCCGCCTACCGTGGCTTGGCCGGCGTTCAAGTTAGCCTGGATTAAGCAGAATTTGCCCAAGACCTATGATGCAGCTCGCACGGTTTTGATGCCGAAGGACTATATCAATTTTAAGCTCAGCGGTGAGTGCCGATTCGATGTGACTGAAGCGGCTTCTAGCTATCTCTTTGATATCCGCACCGGGACCTGGAGCGAGGAAGTCTTGAAGATGCTCGGATTGGACCCGGCCAAATTGCCTTTGATCGGCCAAGCAACTGAGGTCCTTGGGGTGGTCACAAAAGAGGCGGCTGAGAGCACCGGGTTGCGCGCCGGCACTCCGGTTGTGGTTGGGGCAGGTGATTTTCCAGTCGCGTTGTTCGGTTCAGGAGTAACCTCTCCGGGGACGGGATGCGACATCACGGGGACTTCTACCGTGATCACGATACTGTCGGAACATCCGGCAGCGGATCCAATCATATCGAACGTACGAGCCATCATCGGTGGCTGGGCTGCCTTTACTATACTTGATGCCAGCGGAGACGCACTGCGCTGGGCGCACCGCACTTTCCACCAGCAAGAGCCTTACAGCTATGAGCAAATGATGTCTCTGGCAGAAAGTGTGCCGGCCGGAGCCGATAATTTGCTTTTCTTACCCTACCTGAATGGGGAGCGCCTGGCCGATCAACCGAACTCAAGAGCGCAGTTCTTCGGGCTGACTAGCCGGCACTCGGCCGCGCATCTGTACCGGGCCGCGATGGAGGGTGTCGCGTTTGCGTCCCGGAAGAATATCGAATTGATGAAGTCGAGGGGTTACCGCCTCGACCGGATGGTAACCGCGGCTGGCGGCGCCAGGACCCGTTTATGGCTGGAAATCAAGGCGAGTATTTATAACACAACGATTTTGGTGCCGAGTGAACCGGAGTGCGGGGTGCTCGGTTGCGCAATCCTCGCAGGGTTCGCCGTAGGATTCTTTTCCAGCCTCGAATCAGCTCGCGCTGATCTCGTTCGCTACGAGCGTGAGATCCTTCCGAACCCGCGCTGGTCCGAGCGCTATCAAAAGCTGCAGTTGGTGTTCGATGACCTTTACCAGAGCAGCGAGAAATTCTGGGACCGGTTGGAAAGCTAGACGGCTTTTATTGCAGATGGATCCATCTTCACCAAGACAAGAGGAAAAATTGGAAGCAGCCGTGCGCGCGGCATGGCTTTATTACGTTGCGGGTAACACCCAGCACGAGATCGCCCAAAAATTGAAGATCTCACGCCCAACCGCTCAGCGACTAGTGGCCTTGGCTGTCGAACGTGGACTGGTCAAAGTCCGGGTCTATCATAAGGTGGCGAGCTGCCTGGAACTGGCTATCGCCCTGCGCCAGCGCTACAATCTGTTAATCTGCAATGTTGTGCCGGTGAATGTGGATAGTGGCGATCAGGTTCTACGCAAAATCGCGGTTGCTGGTGCTCAGGTCATGGAATCTTATCTGAGTGAGGTCGATCCTAAAATTATCGCGCTTGGTTCCGGGCAGACCATCAAAGCAGTCATCGGCGAACTAAACAATTTTGAACGGCCACATCATCGAGTCCTATCGCTGGTCGGGTCGATCGCGCGCGATGGCGCTAGCAATCCGTATGATGTGGCTCTTCAAGCCGCAGAAAAAATCGGAAGCAAATGTTTCCTTCTGCCGGCTCCACTAGTGGCGGATTCACCGGAAGAACGGAAACAATGGTGTCGTCACAGGATCTACAAGGTGGTGGAAGAGCTTTCCGGCGAAGCGGATGTAGCCTTTGTGGGAATCGGAGATATTCGACAGGGTTGTCCGCTTCACCGGGACGGTTTCATTACCAATGATGAAGTCGATGAACTCGTGAAGGCGGGTGCGGCCGGTGATCATCTTGGCTGGACCTATGACGAAAGAGGGGAACCTGTGCGCGTCTCCGTACAAGAACGGGTTACCAGCATCCAGTTACCCCGTCCGCCGAGAAAACCCGTCATTGCCTTTGCGGGCGGCGAACAGAAATCAAAGGCAGTCCTGGGCGCCTTACGCGGCTGCTGGATCAATGGCCTTGTGACCGACGAAACCTGCGCCCGGGCTGTCCTTGCGGCCGAGTGAATCGTAGACGTGATTGGTGATTCGTGATCGGTGATTGGTGGGGCGCCAGCCGTGGAGCGTTGCCTCGCTTGCGAGGCCGATGGTGACCAAGGGACATCGTGATGCGTACCCCACTTCTGTCCGCGCTCTATGTCGCTACGTTTACTCTTAACGCCCAAGAGCGCTCCGAGACGATAGGCCTGATGCGCCGTTAGCCCTGCTTACCGTCGGCCTCGCAAGCGAGGCAGCGCTCCACGGGTTCCGCAAGCCGATGCTTACTTGCCCGCGAGCCGCTCACTACTCTGGTGCCCCAGAATAGCAAATGTGTTGTTGTCACCGTACATGGCCCACGGCCCGCGAGGTACTTCGCGAAACTCGACGAACTTCCAGTCACACGGATCTTTGATCCCAAGGCCCAGGTAATCACGAACCGCAGGCGACACATCTAAGCCAGCGCCCTGATTTAAATTCGGTCGTGGGCGTTCGTCGCCAAAAACGTAACGCCAGTCATCGGTACGGAATGGTCCACAATCTTCCCACTGGGCGTAACAAACTTTGTCTCCGTGGCGGACCGCAATCCATCTGTCTTTGAGAACGGTTCGTCCATCGCGAACAAACGCCTGCTTGAACCAGGGAATCACTCGGCTTGCTTCGTATTTGGTATGACCGCCCTCGACATCATTGTAAGGCAAAGCAAAGTAAAACGGATTCTGGCGAGGAACGAACTTGATCGGAATAAAATTTCTGCGCGAAGCAGTGTCGGGAGTATCGTAGCCTCCGTAGTCGTAAGACCAATACCTGTCCCAGGAGCTGCGCAGATTAGGGACGGGGTTATGGCCCCCAGGGCGCTCGCCGACCCAAAAGATCGTCGTAATAATGCCGCGCTTCCACAGATACCGTCCTGGTCCTGCACCCAAAGCGGGGTTTCGGTCGGTCCATGAGGCAGTCGCATAGCGAGGAGGAGCTTCACTGCTCCAGCGCGAATGATGCACTGGGTGGCGCCGGACATACCGCTTGACCTTGTGGGTGGTCGACCGAGGATGCTTACGCTGGTAGTAGTTGACCCATAATTCGGGGTGGCGATTGAGGCCAGTACTACTCGCGTCGTGAGACTTCGCACAAGCGTTTCCGCTGTAACCCGCAAAAACGCACACCGAAAGAACCAGAGAAGCTGGGAACTCCCAGGATCGAAGGAAAAGAAACAAAAGAGAGCGCCAAAGCATTATCATGGCTTTCGAGATCTATACCGAATCTGGACCCCGCTTGTCGCGCTTTTAGTGCGAAACACCCAACATCAAGCGCTGCGGATCGTTGGCTCGCTTAAAAAAGCCGGCGCTCGAAGGTTCGATTTGAGCGGTTACATCCAGTATTGGCCCTCATTTCGTGAAAGGGTCATTCCGTGTTTTCGGTTGAAACGAAACAAATCGCTGTCATTCCTAGCAGGCCGCTTTGAAACCACTCAACCTTTCTCAAATCGTCGAAAACCAGGACGAAATCGCCTGGAAGTCATATAAAGAGGGGGTCGAGATCTATCGGCTGTACGGCGATGGGCTTAGCGGACCGACCACTGCCCTTATTCGGTATCGTGCAGGGGCAAAGGTGCCGCTGCATGAACATGTCGGGTACGAACACATCCTCGTTCTTGCCGGGTCACAGCGAGATCACAGTGGGGTATTCAAGGCAGGATCTTTCGTGATCAATTCGCCTGGCACCCGTCACGCTGTAGTTAGCGACGATGGGTGCATCGTACTAGCAATCTACGAAAAACCGGTGCGCTTCTTAGACATTGGTAGATCGTAATCGTCCTCGTTCTCGTCGTCGTCCTCGTCCTCGACCTCGAGAGCGCGATTTGTCCGAGAGTCTACGAATTCCTTTGGCTCTGTTTTTCCGGATTCATCACGGTCGGTGATCGCACGCTACAAACCCTTTCGAGGACGAGGACGACGACGAGAACGAGAACGATTGAGAGGGGCTCCGATGACGCGGGTGCTTCAGACCCTTCAATGAAACTGTTCCCGCTCCGTTGATCCTGCTAACGCGGTTGTGGACGAACTTCCCTGGGTAATTACCTGCGCCACATCATCGAAATACCCGGCGCCCACTTCTCTTTGATGCTTAGTCGCCGTATAACCCAATTTCTCGACGGCGAACTCAGCCGTTTGCAAATCCGCATAAGCTAACATCCCGCGCTCTTTATAATCGCGCGAAAGATGGAACATGCTGAAGTTTAGCGTGTGGAAGCCGGCCAAGGTAATAAATTGAAAATGATAACCCAGCTTAGCCAGTTCCTGCTGGAAAGAAGCGATGGCGGTTTCATCCAGTTTCTTCCGCCAATTGAAAGAAGGGGAACAGTTATATGCCAGCAATTTACCTGGGTACTTCTCGTGAATCGCTGCGGCAAATTGTCTAGCCTCGGCCAAGCTTGGCTCACTCGTTTCGCACCAGAGAATATCGGCGAAAGGTGCGTACGCTAATGCCCGTGAAATGGCTTGATCAATCCCAGGACGAACCCGGAAGAAACCTTCACTACTCCGTTCCCCGGTTAGAAAGGGGTGATCCCGCGGATCGATATCATTAGTTAAAAGAGCGGCGGCGTTGGCGTCGGTTCTGGCGATTAGAATAGTGGGAACTTCACAGAGATCGGCCGCTAATCGGGCTGCTACCAGGTTGTTAATCGCTTGTTGCACCGGGATAAGAACTTTTCCGCCGAGATGCCCGCACTTCTTTTCCGAGGCTAACTGGTCCTCCAAGTGAATCCCGGCCGCGCCGGCTTCAATCATGGCTTTAACGAGTTCGAAAACATTCAAGCATCCGCCAAAACCGGCCTCGGCGTCGGCCACAATCGGCGCCATCCAGTGGGTACCCTTTCGGCCCTCATGATGATCGATCTGATCGGCTCTTCGTAACGCGTTGTTAATTCGTCGAATCACGGCTGGGACACTATTAGCCGCATACAAGCTTTGATCGGGATACATCTGTTCGGAGAGGTTAGCATCAGCCGCAACCTGCCAACCGCTCAAGTAGATGGCCTTAAGTCCTGCCCGCACTTGTTGTACTGCTTGATTGCCGGAGAGCGCTCCCAGCGCCGCGACCGGTGATTCCGTTTTGAGTAAGTGCCAGAGCCGTTCTGCACCTTGTCTGGCAATCGTGTATTCGACAGGGAAAGAACCGCGCAGACGTTCGACATCCGTCTGTGCATACGGTCTAACTATGCCCTGCCATCGCTGAGGATCAGTGGATAGCCCAAGAGTCGCGTTAGCTTTCGAATCGTCGCCTTGTGCCGGTTCTGTGGGGGACATTGTATTTACTCCTCTCTTTCTTGGAGAATCTCCGTGTCTTCGAAACGGAAATCCAATAATTCGTTGCCAGAACCGATATGGATTCCCGGGTAAGGGCTCTGGTTTTTGGGAAGATCGGTTGGACGCTGGTCGTTAGTCCGGGGAGGGAGGTGTAGAAACGAACTGATATCACGCAGGTATCGGTCGTCCTCACCGGTTCGAACAAAAAGGCCGGAAGCGATTATCAGATAATGTCTGCCGTCGGGGTTCGGGTTCATAGGTCATGGTCGTATTGTTGGAGTTAGGGTATTGATTCTGGGCCGACCGGTTGATGGACTGAACTAGTCCGAGCTCGCTAGAGAGAGCCTGTTCCGGTACAGAATAGTCAACGAGGGCGGCCCGCCGTTAGGCTACTCGTACCTTCGAGTAGGCTACTACTGCGGCCGCCTTAGCGATTCGTTGACTGGACCGGCTAAGGAGCATGAACGCGGCCACAGTAGTACCAGTCCCCACTATCGGTCAAGAATGAAAATCTCACGCCAAGCCGCAAAGACGCAAAGGTAAGACAAAAAAGGAGTAGCCGCGAAAGAACGCAAGGAACCAAAAAAAAAGACAAAAGAGGGACTCGCGGTTTATTCTTGAACTCCTTGAACTCCTTGAACTACTGCAACTCCCGAACTCCTTTCCCCCATGCATCACCGTCTCGCTACCCCTGCTGATGCGGAGATATTGGGGGAGCTGAACCATCAATTGATCCAGGATGAAGGACATCGGAACCGCATGACGATTCCGGACCTGGTAACTCGGTTAAAGGAGTGGTTAGCCGGGAGCTACCGAGCATCCATTTTTGAAGATGATTCCGGTATTCTCGCTTATGCGCTTTACCGCGAAGAAGCTGATCATATCTACTTGCGCCATTTTTTTGTTCAGCGCGTGCATCGGAGAAGGGGTGTAGGCCGGCAATGCATGCAAATGCTAGTTTCCGAAGTCTTTCCCAAGGACAAGCGAATTACTCTCAACGTCCTTTGTCATAACCAACCCGCTATCGCTTTCTGGCGGTCAATGGGCTTTGCCGACTATTGCCTTATTTTGGAGAGGTTGCCGGGTGGAAAATGAACCGTGGCTACCGTGCGGCAAAGGGACGGGCATATTCGGTCGCAACCGTGGAGCGCTGCCTCGCTTGCGAGGCCGATGGTAAGCAAGGCGATGTCATTTGGTAGGTCCCTGCGCAATCCTGCGCTCTGTACCATTTGCGAGAAAGAGCGCAGCGCGCCTAGTAAAGCGTCGCACCATCTCGCCCTGTTCACCATCGGCCTCGCACCTTGTCGCGCCGTAGGCTCGGCGGAGGCGGAAGCGAGGCACGCTCCACTACCGCCGCCACCAATCACCTCTCACCAATCACCTCTCACTTCTCACTTCTCACTTCTCACTTCCCCGGCACATCGTCTCCCAGTTTGAGCTGCCAATTTTTATCTGGGAAGACATGTTTATTATAAAGCGGATGATCAAACCGATGGTGCGCGTACATCAATTCGTGCCACCAGTTCGGCACGACTCGTTTCTGACGCATGCCATTGATCTTAGCGATTTTCAGATGCGGGTTCTGCTGATTGAATTCATCAATGGCCAGTAACTCTCCCGTATAATGGGAGTGTAACTCCCAATCGCCGCCGATCATGTCGTCGAAGTAACAAAGGACCCGAGGTAAGAAATAAGCATGATCTTCTTTCAATAACTCGAACGCGGTGACGGTTGAGGAATAATAGTCGGCATCGAATGAGATGAAGCCAATCGGCGCCGGGTTATATTGCTTAACAAAGTCGGGAATCGTTTGCCTGAATTCCCCTAAAATTAGTTTCGACTGAGTTAGCCGGCCAAGCAAAGCCTCTTGATCCATTTGGAAAAAACCGGCCTGCCAGAGATAAGGGTTATCCCGGTAATCGATCGGTGCGGGCATTCCGGTTCCGGTATCGAAACCGTAGGTATCGACGCCAATACCGGTGTGACGGCTAACTTCTGTTGCGACTTCTTCGAGCGCTAACAACCCATTCCCTGCGGCAACCCCGAACTCGATCGCACTAATCTTTTTAACATCCAACGCCTGGGCGGTTAAGGCTGCGCGATAGACACCGTAGGCATAGTCGGGGCGCTTAAACAGGTCCCAACGCATTCGTTGTTCGAAAGAGGGATTCGGCAATAGCCGAAATACCTTGTGCAAAAACTCTTTTGGAAACAAAGCTTCGATCCATTCGGATAGCTCCATGGTGCTCACCTAACTCCGGCCACCGCGCTAATTCCAGTCGCGGCCCTTTATTTTGACGATTTCGAAAAATGTACCGAAAGCCGCGCTGGAACGAAGCCCACTTCGGTAGGGCGAGAATCTCGGCGCGCCCAAGTGTTGTTTCTTCCAAATGCGAGACCGCGCCGGATTCGAGCCGCGGCGTGCGTACCGCATCACCCAGAGGCGGGCGCGGTTTCTCGTTTAACCAAGCTAGCGAAGTGGTACACGCACGGAACGGCTCGAATCCGGCGCGGGTGCCTTCTGGAAGAAAACTGCTGCTGGGCGCGCCGAGATTCTCGCCCTACCATGATCGGCTTCGATCGCGCGCCAACGTACGCAAGACATTCAGCCTGCTCACAACAGCCGATACATCACGTACGCATCTGTGTAACCATGCACCGGGTGCAAGAACGCTTCTGAAAGCGTCCCAACAATCTTGAATCCGAGACTTTCCCAAAGGCGGACTGCTCTTTCATTGGTCTTTACGACGAAATTGAATTGCATGGCGCGAAATCCGCGAGACTTCGCATATTCAAGTGAATGACGACACATCTGGCGGGCGATTCCTCTGCCCGAAGCCGCTGCCGCCGTTATATATCCGCAGTTGGCCACGTGAGATCCACCCCCTTTCTGATTCGCTTGCAGAAAATAGGTTCCCAGAATCTGACCATTATCATCGGCAACGAAGACCTCGTGTCCGTTGGAGAACCAAAAAGCCAGGGCTTGTTCGCGGGTTAGATCACGATCTAAAGCATAGGTTTCTCCAGCGCGAATAACCGGTTCTAGAATCTCCCAAATAGCATTCGAATCATCCGGGCGGTGAGCTTCGCGAATTGTCAGTGCGACCATTTCCTACGATTGATCTCTAGACCACGGGCTGCAAGGCTTTGCCGGGGAGGGATCGCGTTCTCGCGATCCGTGGTGAACGCAGTCGAGCACGCGATCTGTTCTCCGACCGAAATACGCGTTCGGGTTGTGGCAAGTCCTCGCGGCGCGCGGGGACGCGCGCCCTCCCTGAATCGCAGCCCGCGAACGTTCATCCTCTTGCAGAAGCAGATTTACTGTTAGAATTATGATTTTATGCGCCGGCTCTGCATCGCGGTTCTGTTCTTCTTAGTCTCATTCTCGCCGTCTGTCTCATTGGGCTTGAGTGCCTCCGTACCGCCGGCACCGGTTGGTAAAGCCCTTCTCATTGCCGACCTTCATTTCGACCCGTTATCCGACCCAGCGATCGTCAAGCAGCTCATCGCCGCGCCGGTTTCAGAGTGGGAGAGCATTTTTGTCGATTCCGGGCAAACGGGTTACGCCCACTCACCCCAAGACTCCAACTACCCATTACTGAATTCCGCGTTGTCTGCCGCTGCGAGTCAGACTCCAATCGACTTCGGCATCGCCCTGGGCGACTATCTGCGGCACGATTTCGAGTCTGCTTTTGTCAAAGCGGGAGGTGACGCAAACGATTTTTCAGCATTTGCTACCAAGACCGCAGTTTATGTGAGCCACACTCTGCAGACGAAACTAGGAGTTCCTGTTTACCTCGCTCTGGGAAACGACGACTCGCCCTGTGGTGACTACCAGATGACTCCGGGAGGTCCTTTTCTGGCCGCGCTCGCGGATTCTCTCGATGTATTGGTCCAAAACCCGGAAGCGGCAGCCGATTTCCGCTCAGGCGGCTTTTATGAGCTGCCCCATCCAACGGTGCCGAATTATAGGATCCTGGTGCTAAATTCGGTGCTGTGGTCTTCTAATTATTCCAATTGCGGAGCGGATAAGAGCGATCCGGGCGCCGCTGAGCTTGATTGGCTGAGCTCCAAACTGTACCGCGCCAAAGCCTTAGGAAACAGAGTAATCCTAGTGATGCATATCCCTCCCGGAATCGACTCTTACAGTTCGGCCAAAGCAGGTAGCGACAAGCCTGCGACTGAGTTTTGGCAAGATCGTTACTTCACCCGCTTTGGAGAGCTGATGCAGAGCTATGGAGAGATCGTGGAGATCGCGTTTGCCGGGCATACCCACATGGATGATTTCCGCGTTCTTGGCAGCGCAAGCGGGGGTGTGCCTATCGCCTTCCGCATTACTCCGGCCGTTACCCCAATCTTTGGAAATAATCCGGCGTTCTCAGTCTTTGACTATAACCTCAGTACTTGTGCAGTTTCAGACATAGCCACCTATTTCTTGGATCTCGCCAAGGGCGACGACAATCCTCAATGGGCTTTGGAATACCGTTTTTCTAAGGCTTACGGATACAGTGCCTACACGGCGGCGAATCTTGAGGCACTGATCGATGCTATCCAAGCTGACCCGAACATTCGCCAGGCCTTCGCCGATTACTATGCGGCTTCTGCCCCTTCACCCATCAATCCGAAGAACTGGCCCTTCTACATTTGCGCCCAAGCGCATTTTACCGCGACTGACTACAGCAGCTGTGTGTCCACTGCGCAGACAGGTCCCTGAGAATGAGAAAGGCCCTGGTTACTGTTAGCGGATAGTCGGTTTCGCTGTCGTTGCTTGTGAAATCCGCGCCGTATGACAAGCATGCCGGTACCTATGACCGGGCCTGGCGCCGGTACATCACGCAAACCTTGGGCTTCCTAAAGGCTTCGATCTCTTTTCGTTCATCCGACAAAATCCTGGATGTCGGCTGTGGCACTGGAGAATTTGAACGTTTAATCCTGAGCGAGCACCCCGAACAGCACATGGTTGGCATCGACATTTCGGAAAACATGTTGAGGCTCGCCCGAAAGAAATGCAGCCGTTATCCAAATGTAGCTTTCCTGAAAGCGGATGCCTCGGCGCTGCCGTTTCCGGATCACAGTTTCGATCTGGTCATTTCGGCTAGCTCTTTACACTACTTTAATCAGCCGGGCGCCAGTTTAGCCGAAATGCGACGAGTGCTTAATCCCAGCGGTTCAGTTGTTATCCTCGATTGGTGCAAAAATTATCTGATCTGCCGATGTTTCGATTTCTTCCTCAAGCGAATCGAACGCGGCTACCATTCTTGCTATACGCAGTCCGAACTCCATCGTCTGTTAAGTTCCGCAGGGTTCGCGATTCAATCAGCCCAAACAACAAAATTAGGGTCAATCTTCTGGGGACATATAATTGTGGTCGCCATTCCTAAGGGTTAGCGCGATCGAGCCTACAAAAAACCAACCGCGAATGGACCCGAATTGACGCGAAGTAGGCGCGAAGCGTGGAGCGCGCCTTGCTTGCAAGGCCGATGGTAAGCAAGGGACATCGTTATGCATCCCCCAATTTTTGTCCGCACTCTATGTCGCCACGCTTACCTCTTCACCTATGAGCGCTGCCAGACAATACGCCTCATCCGCCGTCGACCCTGCTTACCATCGGCCTTGCAAGCAAGGCGCGCTCCACGCTTCGCGTCAATTCGTGTCTCCATTGCAGTTCACTTTTTTCTTGGCGTTCATTCGCGGTTTAGCTTTGCCAGAAACGGATCACCATGGTTACTGAGCCAATCTTCCAGTTTTTTCGTACAATCGCAGTCAGTGCAGGCCCAAGGCTCCTGACCATTCAGATCTCGGCAATCTTTGCGCGCATGCGCATCTTTAACGCTAAGCAGCTCAAAATAGCGTTCCCAGTATGGGCGTTCTTCAGCGAGCGGGGTGGCGCAAAAGCACACTTCGACCCAGGTTACGGTGTGATCGGGAGTCAGGCGCGCGTGTTCCATGTCCCAGAGATATTCGTCTCCGGCGACTGAACCTCGACCTAACGTCTTTTCAGTGATCGCTTGTGCTAGAGCAGTTTCCCTCCCAGGTTTGAGGCGCGCTTTGACCAGGTAACGCATGGATAAGGCGAAATCTCACGCAAAGCCGCCAAGACGCAAAGAAAAGACAACAACCGCAGCCCCGAAATTCTCCGGGGTGAAATGGACGCAGATTTACGCAGATAGCGGTTGCCTGCCTAGAGCGCTGTCCTTTGCGTCCTTTGCGCCTTTGCGTGAGATTTTTTCTTTGTAGGTCCTCCTCAGCTCTCCTCCAAACGACTGCGCTATCGTTCTCGTCCTCGTCGTCGTCCTCGTCCTCGAGAGGGTTCCCCATGGGTTGCACGAGATGTCTGTCCGGAAACCCATTCTTAGAATCGGCTCCCGGCGACTCCGGTATTGCCATTCTGCCAGATATATAATACCTTCCTCTCATGAGGACGATGACCCTCAAAATACCCGAAGACCTTTTTGCCGAGATTGCCAGCGAAGCCCGGGTTCGTAACATCTCGAAGTCGCAGGTGGTTCGTGAGCGATTGGCCAAGCGCCGCACTGCCAAAAACAAAGGCTCACTTTGGAACCAAATGGAAGATCTGGTAATCCAATCAGATTCCCTCCCGGCTGACCTTTCGTCGAATAAAGCGCACCTGAAGTCGTATGGCCAAAACCGTGCTGATCGATAGCGGCCCGATCGTGGCGGTACTTCGAAGGCGGGATCAACACCACGGGTGGGCGAGGGCACATTTCGAAACAAGCAATGAATCGTTTGCCACTTGCGAAGCGGTAATTTCCGAAAGCCACTTTTTGCTTGAGGGAACTCCCGGTGGCGTCGAGGCGCTCTACGCTTTGCTGGAGCGAAGTGTTATCAAGGTGCCATTTTCGCTCACGAACCAGCTCGACGAAACGGTCCGGCTGATCCGGCGCTATCACGATATTCCGATGAGCTTAGCGGATGCATGTCTCGTACGCATGGCGGAGTTGGAGGAGGACATTGCAGTGTTCACGACCGACACCGATTTTCGGCTTTATCGTCGAAATGGGAGACAGGTCATCCCGGTGATCATGCCTACGTGACGACGTACCGGCGGGAACCGTGGAGCGCTGCCTCGCTTGCGAGGCCGTGTTGACCAGGGAAGAGGTCCGGGAGCAAGTCCCTTCGTTGTCGCGCTCTATTCCGCTGCGCCACGAACGAGCATCCGCCTCGTACCCGGTGAAGGAGCCAGGATTTACAAAAGAAAGAGAACAATTCCAACAGCCTCGGCGCCGCCGACCCCGATCTCGTTAGCTAAGATTCCTTCTGAGACCGAGTCGGCCTTTGGCGAGCTGCGTCAAATCGAGGAAGGGGCGTCTAAAGACAAAGCAACTCTGGCATCCACGACCAGGAGTCTTGCTAACCTTACGACGGAGCTCCGTGCCAGGATCCTCGAAGACAATAGAATTCTCGCCGGTAAAGCTATAGCGGACAGGCAGCGCGCCCTCCCCGATTTGCCTCTCCGGTGTTAGCGTTTGCCTCTTGACCGCTGCATACCGTTCTGTCACTCAGACGGGAGATCACTCGAATCTCCTCGGAGCACCTCCACCAGAACGGGCATTAACCATCATCGGAGCAAATATGAACCGTCTACGAGCCATTCCCGGATTGATCATTCTGTTCTGTTTTTCGCTGACCGCATATGCGGCCGATCAAACCCAATCTTTGAACTCTACGCTGGAACCGTACTTGAAGGAGTTCGGCTTACCCGCATTGTCGGCAGCGGTTTTCAAAAATGGAGAAATTATTGCTGCCGGAGCGGTTGGCACAAGAAGGGCGGGGGAGAATATCCCGGTCACCATCGATGACAAGTTCCATCTTGGGTCCGATAGCAAGGCGTTTACGGCTTTACTCGCCGGGATGTATGTTCAACAGGGCAAACTCCGGTGGGATTCAACATTGGGAGAAATTTTTCCCGAGTTGAAAGACAAGATGGACCCCGAATTCGCGAAGATCACTGTACAGGAACTGCTCTCGCATTCGAGCGGCCTGGCTGATAAAGACCTGCTAGACTTGGTCAATCGGTCCTATCAACAAGATGGAAACATGGATGAGGTCCGTTACTGGATGCTGAAAGAGACGGCGCCAAAACCGCTGGATCATCCGCGGGGCAGTAAATTTTCTTATTCAAACCTTGGGTACACTCTGGCTGGCGTCATTCTCGAGCGGCTAAGTGGGAAGACCTGGGAAGAATTAGTAGAGGAGAAGATCTTCGAACCGATGGGGTTGACGACTGCCGGGTTTGGCCCGCAAGCGAGTTTAGGCAAAGTGGACTCAACCCTGGGCCATTTCCTTGTCGATGGTAAGGCAAAAGCGATGTTAGCCGGCCCGAATGGCGATAACCCACTCATCTTAGGCCCGGCCGGCACGATTCATATGTCGGTGCTCGATTTTGCGAAATGGGCCGCGTGGCAGGCAGGTGAAGGGAAACGACCACCCGCCTTGGTTTCACCGGAGATCCTGAAGAAGATTCATACTCCGGTGATCGATACCGGCGTGCGCGAAGACGCCCCGCCGGGTACGCCGAAGACCGGGAAATACGCACTGGGCTGGGGCCAGGTTCTTGAGAGTTGGGCAACTCAGCCCTGTCTCACTCACACCGGATCGAACAACGCGAACCTTGCCCTTGCCACGATCTGGCCTGAGAACGATTTCGGATTCGTCATCATGACCAATATCGGCGGTAAAGGCGCCGATGCCGCGTTGCGAAAATTAGGCCAGGATCTGTATCAGCAGTTCGGGAACGCGAAATAGCGGCCGTGGAGCGCGCCTCGCTTGCGAGGCCGACCTTGAACTCCCGACTTAGCTTGCGGAAAGAACTCTCGGCCGACAATTTCAAAAGCTACGTCGGGCAAGCCTGCAACTCCTTTCTCTGCCCATGAACGAAATCCCTAAGTTACGCGTTGCCCGGCCAACCGATGATCTTGATGCGCTGATCCGCTTTTACCGTGACGGGCTAGGATTACAGATCCTGAGTCGTTTCGAGAACCACGACGGATTCGACGGCGTGATGCTGGGGCGCGCCGGTGCGCCTTATCATTTTGAGTTTACCCATGCTCACGGCCATTCTGCCGGTCGTGCCCCGACCCAGGATAATCTTCTGGTCTTTTATCTGCCCGATAGAACGGAGTGGGAAACCGCCGTCCGCTCAATGCAGGATGCCGGCTTCCAGCCCGTACCCGCTTTCAATCCTTACTGGGATCGCAACGGTGTAACGTTCGAAGACCCCGATGGCTATCGAATCGTTCTCCAAAATTCCTCCTGGGATCAGTGACAACTGCAACCGGTTCAATGAGAACCATTTGTCATCTGCCATTTGTAATTTGTCATGCGCCCTTCCGCCCTGGCCATCGCTTGACATTACGCCTGTGCGCGGTACCCTTCCCATCCTGTTTCGCACCCGTAGCTCAACTGGATAGAGCATCTGACTACGGATCAGAAGGTTGTGTGTTCGAATCACGCCGGGTGCAAATCAAGTTCCAGAGCCGATCGGCGGGCGATTAATGAAACAAAAATCGGGAGCGATTTTCGGATTACTGCCGGAATACTGCCGTCTAAATTTTGCCTTTAGAACACCGAGGTGGCGCACCAGCAACGATGGCAAACGCAACGCCGCCCCGCATCGCCGCCCGAACCGCTTAAATACTCGATCCGCTATTCGAGTCTACCGATACAGTCTACCAATCTCGATTCGATAGCTCGCTATTTATCGTTTTGCGATCGGCTAAGCTTTATCTCGCCGATACGTTTGGCGATAGTCTCTTTTTGAGCCGTCGTGACAGCGGATTGTAAGTAGTACTGCCGCCTTACTTCCTCGACTGCTGCGAAGCGAAGCGTTTCGGAAACCACCACTTGACCTAAACCCAGGCCGCCCTGAGCCATAAGCAAGCCGCTCCCGCCTAAGCCTTCGTGTTTCTTTACTTCCATACCGTAGTTCACCGCTGCGAGGAAACCTTCGATAGTCGGAGGGACGATATAAAACGCAGGATCCTTCGGGAAGCGAACACCCTCATACATTTGGTCGGCGACAAAGCTGCGCTGTTCCGGATTGAGGGTTTGCGGGTCGATTTCGAGTTTGACCGTGCTGGTCGGAGCATTAATCCCGTGACGGAAGCAAGCCGCCTGATCAACGTTACATAGGATTTTCATAAGTTTGTATATTTGTTTGTCTAGTTTGTCTGTGTTTAGCCCACTTCTGACTGGGCACCGGATGCGATTGTCTCCGCACCGCGAGGTTGTACTAGGTAATACTCTATTTGGTTCTCCGTTGCAAGACCCTGTGAGAGAGAGAATAGTCGCGCTAAAATTTGAATCTAGCGCTTACTGGGGGCTTGGCTCCCGGTTCTTCCCAAGGTCGGCGTTCCCACCATGCAAGCTTACCGAAACACCGCCTGTGCCATTCGCGGTGGCAGTGATTCCATCCGAACGCTAGGACCACGTTCAGAACCACGCTATAAGTGAGGAGCGTTATTAGAGGTATTCCAAACAGGGCATCCATCTCAAGCGTTGGCTCCGTTTGCGTCTTCTTCAGCCATTTTCGTCCTGTCACTTTCGCCCAATAATGAACGAGCGGCAACGAAAGCCGAATCCACCTTGGCGCTGAGTGTTTGTCTAACCCCAACGCTGAGCCGCTTTGCCGCTTACGCTGCGCCCGCTGATCGGTAGCCGGCAGCTTTAGCTAACAATAGGCGTGGGCCCGTCCTAGCCCCGGGGGGGAGAATAGGGGTCGAGTCTATAGGGCGTGTTGCCCAATTAATAACCATTATAGTATTGCTTTGCTGGTTACAGATTTGATAGTGTATTGTTCCCATGATGGACGAAGAAGACTCGCAGGTTCCGATCTGGAGCTATCGGGTCAATTTAGATAAGCGGGTGCGGGACGATCATCCACTGCGGCGGATCAGGGCGGCGTTAGATTTGAGTTTTGTGCGTAAGGAGGTAGCGCACACTTATGGGCGAAGAGGCAACAAGTCGGTTCCGCCCGAAGTGATTGTCCGGATGATGTTGTTGTTATTCTTGGATGATATCAAGAGCGAGCGGGAGCTGATGCGCATCATCCCTGAACGGCTGGATTACCTTTGGTTTCTTGGCTATGGGCTAGACGATCAGATTCCCGACCACAGTGTGTTGAGCAAGGCGCGCAAGCGCTGGGGTAAAGAAGTGTTTGTCTCGCTATTTAGCCGGGTAGTGCAGCAGTGCGTGGAGGCTGGTCTGGTAGAAGGCCGTAAGATCCACATGGATGCGAGCCTAGTGGAGGCCGATGCCAATCTGGGTTCAGTTAAGCCCCTGTCTGCGGAGACGCTCAATGCCATCGAGCAAACTGCCAAAGAGCAAGTGCAAAAGCTCGATGAACCCGACCAAGACCAAGATCCGCCATCAGGGGACAGCGGCAGCGGCGGTTCTGCCATTGGCCAATACTCCAAAACCAATCGCCAGTTCCGCAGTACGACCGACCCGGATGCGACTCTAGTTCGACACGCCGGCCTAAAGAGCCGCTTACGCTATAAGACTCATCGAGTAGTCGACGATGCCCATGAGATCATCACCGCCGTAGAGACCACCACCGGTGCGGTCGACGAAGCCTCGCAACTGTTGAGGCTCATTGAAGCTCATGAAGATACTACCGATCAAGCAGTGCGAACTGTGATTGCTGATGCGCGTTACGGCAGCGTCAGCAACCTGATTAGCTGTCAAAAAGCGGGGATTAAAGCCCATGTGAAGCTGCTGGGGGAGTCGATCCGAGGTAAGGGACGAAGCGAGGGCATTTATTCCGACGAGCATTTTAGATACGATGCACAGACTAATACCTATCTCTGTCCCGCCAAGCAGATCATGAAAGCCAGGCGCTTACACCCCAAGCGCTTGACCTGGGAATATGTCACCGCCAAGGGGACCTGTTTAGTGTGCAAGCTGCGCGCCTTGTGCACTCGTTCCCGCACCGGACGCACCATTCACCGCCATCGGGATCAAGCCTGGTTAGAAAAGGCTCGCAAAATTGCTAACTCCAAGGCTGCTAAAGCCGACCTTAAACGCCGCCAACATCTCATGGAAAGGAGCTTTGCCGACGCTTAAGCTCAAAATGCTCGATCAAACGCCTGGCGAAATAATAACGGCACTACGCGGCGGCGAAATTGATCTGGCCTTAACGGTTGGTGGCGCGGGTCTCCTGTCGCGCGATTTTTATACCCAGAAATTAGCGAGTGTACCGAGTTTGGTTACGCTGCCTCTTGAACACCCGCTGGCTTCTGAAAAGCAAATTTCAATTTCCAAGTTAAAAACAGAGTCCTTCGTTCAGGTACCGGAGAGTGTCGGGCCGGGATATAACCAAAGAATCGCCCGGTTCTGCCTGCGATTTGGCAAATTTCGTCCCCGCTTTGTTTCGATTGGAGTAGGAAACAGCCTGGAGGAAGGACTGGTGATTTCGGCGAATGAAGGGGCGGTTTCGTTGCAACCGAGCTTTATTTCGCACCTGCGCATCCCGAACGTGGTGATGGTTCCGATCGCCGAAAAGCGAGCCACATGGGATTTATTCATCGCATGGCAAAGAGGGAGAATGTCCAACCCTTTGCGTGCCTTGCTGGACAGTTTTCAACTCAAAAAGTCTTTTTGAGGGGACAGGTCAACAGTTAATAGACACCAGGGAGATTCGCAAATGGGGACAGGTCATTTATGTCCGGTGGTGCTACCAACCACACTGGCTCGTTTGTCCGGCACGCTCGCTTAATGCATTTGACCCGCGCCTTGCACGACGGCCTCAAAACAGTTGAGCTGTCCCTATCCGATACTCGGCTAAGATGTTGCACCGTGGTGCCCGAAGTGGCAGAGCCGGGCTTCGGCGGGCCGATGACGCTGCAGATGTTTGTAGCGCAGGACCAACACCGCGAGCCCGGCACCAAGCATGGGGCCAAGCCAGTAGATCCACCAACCCTGCCATGTCGGGGCAACCAGTTCCGGCCCAAAAGATCGCGCCGGGTTCGCGCTCGCGCCGGATAGGGGCGCTTCCAGCCACGTGAGTATCGCGAACAGCGGTGGGTTAACTAGAGGCGTGAATGGCTGGGTCGCCTTGTGTGCTGCAAAAACAAAAATCAGGAAGACCAGCAGAAACGTGCAGAGTGCTTCGCCGGTAATCGGCAGCCAGTTCGGGACACCTGTAGCCGGCACCGAGGCGCCCCACGTATCGCTGGCGCCGGTTGCACCCCAGACGAGAAGAGCGATTGACCCGAATGCAGCCCCGATCAGCTGCGCCAGAAGGTAAAAGCTCGCATCACGCCAGAGAAGTTTGCCTTCCAACCAAAAAGCGAATGTTACCGCAGGGTTAATGTGGGCCCCGCTCATGCGTCCTATAGGCGAAAAAGCGATCGCGGCTCCAATGGATCCGAACAGGAATCCCGTGATCAGCCTGCGTACGCCGGGTGAAATCGGGAGAGACGCGAATGGTGCGTCGTGGCCCCACATCGCGATGACGATCGACAGCCCAAGAAATACCAGCAGGGCCGTTCCCGCAAACTCCGCTGCGTACATGCGCGGATGCAATTTATCAAACGGATGCGGCATGCCACGCAGCGGGCGATCGACTTTGGTTGAAGCACCGTTGCTCGCTTCCTTCTCCCTCTGCATCCCGGGTTCCACGGTTTGGACTCATAAGCCATCGCGGAGGCCAGTCAAGAACCTGAACTTGGGGACAGGTCAATAATCGCTAAAGAGAATGGGACAAACGCGTGCCGTGCACCTTATTACGCTCTCAGTAGCAACAATTGACCTGTCCCCTCATAGGCCTTCCGTGTTACGCTCTCAGTAGCAACAATTGACCTGTCCCCTCATAGGCCTTCGCTGCATATCAGCAGCCACATCGACATCGACCGCTGTCCAGTTCAGAACCTCGGGACCGCCCGTCTGCCGAATTTGCATCGTATGAGGCATACAGATTTCCGCAAAAACATGAACTTTCTGACATTTGATGCAAGACAGAACATTCTACCACTTCATTATTATCGCGATTATAGTACCATTGGAGCACGATTCTGTTATTCGTCGGGAGAACGCTTTAGGAGACCTCCATGCTCGAAGATTTACGCGCCCTGGTAGAGTTCGCCCATGCCGGGTCCATCGCCGGTGCAGCCGATCGTCTATTCCGGACGCCCTCTGCGATTACCCGGCAAGTGCAAAGGCTGGAGGCTGCATTGGGTGCCGAGTTGCTCGACCGCTCGGTAAAGCCGCCGCGTCTGAACTCGCTTGGCTCCAGGGTACTCGAACAAGCGCGAGATCTGCTGCAGCGGACCGATGCGCTGAAATCTCTTACGTCGAGCGACGCCGAACCTCACGGCCTTTTGCGCATCGGGCTCTCGCATGCCCTGGTCGAGGGGACGCTTATCGAACCTATTCAGGCGCTGACTGAGAAATACCCCAAGGTCCGACTGCGGCTGTCGAGCGAACTAACCGGTGAATTAATTCACCGGCTGCTTGCGGGTGAACTCGACGTTGCTGCCGTGCTGTTGCCCGAAGGTAGAACCGCGCCTCCACCTCTTCTGACGAATATCATCGCTCGCGACCGCATGGAGATCGTTCAAGGCGCCGAAGGCAGCGTTGACGGTGATTGGAAAAGTTTGGGCCGAGCACCCTGGGTGCTCAATCCGCCCGGGTGCTTTCTTCGGGCGAGCCTCATCGATCGGATGGAGCGTGCCGGCTTCACCCCAATGATTGCGGCTGAAATCCACAACATGCATATGCAGCTGGCGTTCGTTCAGTCCGGTTATGGTGTCGGGCTGCTACCCGCTCGCTTTATTGCCAGGAATCATTCTATCGATCCCGTGAAAGTATTGCATCTCCCGTCGTTTGACCTGCACCGATCCGTCGCGATAGTTCGGGTTGGGCAACTCGGCGCCTTGGGGAAGGCCGTCGAACTGTTGGCACACGGGTTTCGGCAATTGTTTGAGGCAGCCGACACCACGAAGTCCGTGACGAGGCACCGAAGAGGTGTGCCCGCGAATCGGCGGGCGGCGCGACCGCCCAAATAGTCACGCAAGGTCCTCCACTCGTGAACAAGTCGTCTCTAAGAACAAGCGAGTTACAGATGGCAATCACGAACGCGTGCTCTTTGAACACTATAACAATTTCATTTTAAAATAAGTTCACGAATCAATTCAGTGCCCAGAACTTTTCTGTATTCATTCCGGCCCACTCTGGCCTTGTTCTGAACCTCGGTGCTACCGATTACTTTCTTGGCCACTGCTTCTAGCTCGATGCCTTTATCTAAAGCCGCCATGTTTTCATAAGTGATCCACAAAAATATATTGGGCTGATCCGGTGATTTTGGATTGGCCCTGAAGACCTTGTAATCGATGATCAGCCCAGCTTTCTTCGTGGCTTCCATGGTCGGCTTCCATGTCGAATTTAGCCAATCGATGTACTCTTCAAATCTCCCGTACTCAACTCGTATGTAGTCCACCTCAGTGACCGGGCCATCAGTATACGCGCGCTCATCCTGGGCACGTGCATTAAGCGAAAGGGAGGAAGCTGCGAGACACATAGATAAGATAATAGTCTTAATCATTTTCTCTTCACTGTTGTGATGCATCCAGATTTCCGCAGGAGTTTTCCTTTCCTACATTAACGTAAGGCATTTGCTATTGTCCTTTCTGGAACTCGTTGTAGTTCGCGGTCCTAGACGGCGTACTGGGCTTCGCCATTGCCGAAAGACCAGTTCTCTTTCTTAACCTCGATAAGATTGATAAAAACGTCTTCGCGACGGAGCCCGACAGCCGTGTGCAGGCCGTCGGCAATGGCTTGGTAGAGCGCCTTTTTCTGTTCCGTGCTCCGTCCGTCGTTCCAGGTGATTTGTATAATAACGAGGTCATCGCTGCGGTGGACACCGATATAATCGGGATCAAATAAGAACTTGTCGTCCTCGTGTTCACTAATCACCTGGAATCGGTCGTTCTTGGGCACCCCAACACCGATGAGTGCTTCATAGACAACGCGGCCGATTTCACGCCGGTAGGTAGAGTCCTTGCCTTTACGAATATCAATACGAACAAGTGGCATAAACTTTTTCTGGTAATCGCTGTGTCAGTTCCTCTGTCAAAAACATGAATTCCCTAACATTCTGATGCACGACAGAAAATTACACAAATTCATTATTATCACGATTATAGTACCATCTGCGCACGATTCTGTTACTCGTCGGGAGAACGCTTTAGGAGCTCCTATCCGACCCTCATCATCATCGTCGAACTGAAAACATCGACGATGTGAAATGTGTACTTCACAAGATCACCCTCCGGGCGTCGCCTCAAGCTTTGACGACGAGGTCGATCTCAACGCAGGCCCCTAGCGGCAGCGCGGCCACCGCGATCGTCGTGCGGGCGGGAAAGGGCTGGGTGAAATGCTTGGCGTAGATGACATTCATCGCGCCGAAGTCACTCATGTTCGTGAGATACACGCCGGCGCGAGCAACGTGATCGAAACTCTTGCCGGCCGCCTTGAGAACCGCCGAGAGATTTCGGAAGATGCGCTCTGTCTCGGCCACAATACCCCCCTCGACCACCTTGCCAGTGGCCGGGTCTTGGCCAACCTGACCGCTGAAGTAGAGGAAACCACCGACTTCGATCGCCTGGGAAAACGGGCCGACCGGCGGCGCAAGTTCGGGCGAGGTAATTGCTGTCTTGTTCATGGAAAACTCCTTTGCATACTGGGTTAGATGGTCAGGATGGTGGAGCCCGAGGTTGCGCGCGCTTCCAATGTTTTGTGGGCGTCTGCAGCATCCTTGAGCGCGAAGGCATTCTGAAGCACGACAGAAAATTACACAAATTCATTATTATCACGATTATAGTGCCCGTTGCGCACGATTCTGCTATTCGTCAGAGAAACGCTTTAGGAGACCCCCCTTGCGCGATGATTTACGCACCCTCGCGCTGCCGTCGGTGAGAACCCGCTGATCGAGCCGGCGTTTGGCTCGATGATGGTCAATTTCACGCCGCAAGCTGATTGGGTACGGGTCAACGCAACCTACAAAGCCCAAGACTCGAAACCAGGGTTGGGGACGTTGTAAATGCGGAGCCAATTCGAACAAAGACTACGGCAAATAGACCAAAAGCCTATGTCACAGGCAGCTGACTCTAATAGATTGAAACCACCTGACACAAAACTATGGAAGCGCTTGATTTATCGGTTCGACCGCCACGGAGCCCCTACGCACAAATGCAAGGTATTTATATGGTACCGCGTACTACCGACAAAATGCGGGCGCAGCTTCCTGGGGGAAAACTTGGTCCATATAGCCTGACAACCCCATTTGGCCCCGGGCTAAGCATCTTGCTTCCTGGACGGCTTGGGATTGAGTGAGAAGGACCTGTTTCAATTTGTGCGGCAGGTTCGGGTTGAAGAGGAGATTTCCGACTGGCTCGGAAGAAGCGTCGACCTGTCAAGCAAAGCCCACATAAATGAAATGCTTCTCGGCCCGACAATTGAGGACGCGTTGAAGTTGATACCAGCGCCAATCTTCGACGGATTTTATCCTGCGGCCGAAAATATGCCGAAAGCAGCGCGAATGTTCGATGTGCTTTTAGAAGATGATCGTCTAATGTTTCCTGCTTATTTTGGCGGCGGATCGAAAATTTGAACCTAAGGTGGGCTCAGCGATTCATTTGGCGGGAATATCGGGGGTTGAGCTAGTCGACCGCCTCTGCGAGCGCCGCGGGCATCCACCAACGATTTCTTTGGGACTCCGGGAACAACGATGTTTGGGCTACGACAAAGTGCCGAACCTTGTTTGGCTTTGATCCAAATGAGCCGGTTGATTTTCGGCGGTTCGTGGATCGAGTGCATGCGGAGGACCGGAAACCAATTCTGGAGGCGCTGCGCCGATCGCTCGAAACTAGAAGCGAGTATGACGTCGAAAACCGTTTAGCGATGCCGGACGGCGGCACTCGTTGGATCAGTACCCGGGGGCACCCGACTTTCGATGCCGAAAATAGAGCTGTGCGAGTGATGGGAGTAAGTATGAATATCACTGCCGCTAAGCTGTCTGAACTTCAGCTGCTCCAACAGCGCGACGAACTCGCCCATAAGCCGGCTTACCACTATCGGCCAGCTGGCGACTACCTTGGCGCACGAGCTGAACCAACCAATCGGCGCAATTCACACTAACGCCGAGGCCGCAGAAATACTCTTAAAAAAAGGCTCGCCGGATCTCGTCGAAATTGGGGGAATCATTAGCGACATCCGTCGCGATGGCTGGCGTGCGGTGAAGTCATTCACAGGATGCGCGCCCTTCTCCGGAAGCACGAGTTCAGGCCAGAACCGGTTGATATAAAAGGTCTGATCGAAGGGGTGAGTGAATTACTCCACGGCACCTTGATCTCGCGCAAAGCGCGCCTTCGAATCGACCTGGCGCCAGCATTGCCACTGGTTTCGGGCGACCCGGTCCACCTGCAACAGGTTTTGTTGAATCTGATCCTCAACGCCCTGGAAGCGATGATCGATTGCCCGTCGTCGGAACGCCAAGTGGTGGTTCGGGCCACGGCGAACACGGTATCGCCCGGCATCGTCAATACTCCGCGGCCAGTGGCGGCAGCTGGTGGAGACGGGGCAGGTGCCTGCCACGGAGTACCTGGAGCATGTTCGTCAGACCAGCCGCGACAATGCGCGTACCCCGATGCAGCGGAGTGCGGCTCTGCACGGCGGGTTCACCACCGGTCGACCCTGGCTGGCCGTCAACCCCAACTATGGGAGCGGGCTCCCGGATCTTATGATCATTAGCCTGCCGGTGAACAACCGACACCTTTCTCCCCACGACCGATGTTCAACGCGCGCTCTGGACCCAAGTCATGTAAGAAATGCAGGCTTTATTCGTGCACGTCGGGAGTGGTCGGAGCAGAGATTAACGGTATCGGAGCCATCTTCCCCGCCGAGATCAAGGGAAACTCGATACGGAAGAGAGCGGCTAGCATCGCAATCGAATTGTCGCTCCATAGTCCGCCGTGTTCCCAAATTATCTCTTTTGGCACGCGCACGATCCAACAAGGCACCCGAGCATTGCCGGTATAGACAATTCGCCAACGCCGCCAAAGTTCTGGTCCCGTGGATGCAAGGGCTTGATCCGGATTATACTCACCGTTTTTGCAGAGACGATTTTCGCGACCGTCGTTATGCTCGCTGGTATAAAAAGAATAGTCTGGATGATTCTGTAAGAGATTGGCCTCGAATGCCCGGTTCTCTGCCGCCTTTAGACTAGGGGGCGGACCGGCTTCTCCAAGCGGAACTACTTTATAATTGACCAGATAGCGGTTGTTACCCGGTGTATGTGTATAAAATTCCTGTTCAGACACTTTTTCTCCATGGTGGCCGGGCACCGATACTTTTTGCCAGTGAAACTGCAGAGCTATCTTATTATAAAATCCGGTGCCGATGGGAAAAAATGTCCCGGTTGCTGAATCGTTTTCGGATTGAAAGAAGACCAGAAACGGCCGGTTTTCAGGGACGGGCGTGGCGTTTCCCGCACCTGGGGTGCGGCTGACGTAAGCATGGCGGGCTGGGTCATACCTGTAAAGGTAGTCTAGTTGTTTCATCAACTGTCGCGTACTGATGGAACTGTCGGCCGAATTAAAGGTCACCGCCATGTCCCATGGATTAACAACGCGAGCGCCGGTACCGGTAGCGTCAAGAATGGAATGCGTGATCGTATTTCCAAGTATCAACCCACCAAAGGAATGACCGATTAGGATGCAACTATGTACTTTCTTGCTTGGATCCCGAGCTGCCAACGCGAGCTCGTCGAGCGTTGCCAGGCAGGTGACCTGAGATGCGATCTCTGCAGCCGTGGCCTTGCGGCTATAGAATGTCAGTAAGTTCAGGCCAGGGAATGTGAGGTCACGGCCGTGCCAAGCCATATAAACACCAATCACATTCACTTTTCCGCCGGTGCCCTGGGGAAACCTTGATATCGTATCGAGGAAGTGCTCGAAGCGGCAGACGTCACCTGACTCGGCATTATTTTGCCAGCCGTGAATGTAAACGAAAAGCACTGGACGTTCCGCTTGGTGAATCAATTCGAGAGCGGTCTTTATTTGTGTATTATCTAAAGCTGAGCCTTGATCACCGAATTCAATAAAAGCCAACCTATAGCGTCCGTCCTTCGGTCCTCGGACTGAGTTAAATGGGTTTCCGGCAGTATCCGGGTGAAATGGGCCGAACGAAGCGCAACTTGCCAGCAGGATCGCGAAGGCGGGTGTAACAAAGAGCAGAAAAAAGGTAATCGACCATCGATCGGTCCAGCTTACTCGGTTATGCTTCGTCCGTGCGATGTTCCGAACTGTTGGCAAACTTGCTAGCATGATTTCTCCGGAGAATATCCGTTTCTGTCGCCGATCGAGTTCCGACCCGATATCAGCCACCAGCTATCAAGGCGAGACAAACAGATTGGACAACTTTTGTCTATCCAATTGGGAAAGGCTTGGTTCTTAAAGTTTCCGGCTTGAACGTTCAGCAGAATTCAAAAAGCGGGCGGCACGAGATGGAATAGATGGTTGAAAGTCCCGCATCGCGAAGCCGCCGCTTCAGCATCGCCCAAGCATCTTTGCGTGAGCGTCCATCGACCCCGAGCTCGCGCGATCTGCCACGACTAGATCGGAAAGGGGGCTGGCGGGTTGTTCTGAGTTCCGAGGCAGTAAAAGCAGCGCAATCGGGGGACGAATCGGCACCGATGATGGGGTGTCTTGGGAATTAATTTCCATCACCTCGAATACGCGCCTTTTGAGCGCGACACACTGCTTTTAGAGTGGTCGATCGGCACCATCCGGATTCGTGGATCGAAGGCGGAAGTTTTTTTCGATAAGTTCTCGAATCATCAGGCGACCTCTATTAGCCCAGATGGAAAGGACATCGAGTCGGTAACCATGCGGCTTAAGACCGATGAAGCAGTCGAGGAAGCATCTGCGGCCATAGAGAA
>CAVXLD010000009.1:0-189256 GCA_963762565.1 uncultured Verrucomicrobiae bacterium
CCGCTTCCAACGTTGCCGGTCTGCTAGGAGCGCCCAAGCAAGAACGCAGACCTGCTTTGCTCGCCGGAGCAGCGGCGGGACTAGCCGCTGCCTTTAACACCCCGCTCTCCGCCATCACTTTCGTACTAGAAGAGATCACGGAGGACCTGAACAGCACCCGATACCTGGCGCCGGTTTTGATTGCCTCAGTCGCCTCCACGTTCGTAGCTCATCTCTTCCTGGGGGATAACCCGTCCTTTGTGATTCCGGGCACAGCCCGATTTTCCTTGAAGGTTTACCTTTTTGTCGTGCCGGTCGCTGCATTGGCCGGTTTGATCGGTGTGGTCTTTCAGAAAGGAGCTCTGATCTGGCGAGACCGCATCAAGCAATACCGGCGCATCCCTTTGGCGTTCAGACCAGCGATCGGTGCTCTCATCAACTGGGTTTGCGGGACCGCAGTTTTTCTCGCCATCGCACGTGTCGGCGTCTTCGGCCTCGGCTATAACGATCTCCAAGATATGTTGGGGGGCCGGATCACCGGGACCCAAGCGACAATCCTGGTGATCGCAAAACTGGCAGCCACGATTGCGGTCTACGCCTGGGGTGGGGCTGGAGGCATTTTTTCACCGACCTTATTTTTCGGCGCAGCCGCGGGTTTGGCATTGAGCCAGTTCTTCTCGTTAGCCACCCATTTCCCGCCAAACGAGCAGCTCGCGCTAACGGTTGCTGGAATGAGCGCTTGTCTCGGCGCCGTGGTCCGTGCGCCCATCACATCGATCTTGATCGTGTTCGAGATGACCCACCAATTCGCGTTTGTACCTCTATTGATGATTGGCGCATTGGTGAGCCAAGCGGTTAGCCGGGCCTTCTGCCAGACCAACTTCTACAGCGAGATCCTGGAACGCGATGGGATCGATCTGGATCACTATATTCCCACGAAATCCTGGGCCGCGCTTCAAAGACGGCCAATAGCAACGATTGCCGTTTTCACGCCGGTAATGGTCAACACCATTGCTCGGAAAGAGCTCGTTCCAATCCTGGAAGAACATCCTTATCGTTTCTTTCCGCTAGTGCTTGGAAACAGACTAGAAGGTTTGATCGCGAGAACCGCAGTGCTTGAAGGGTCTGAAGAAAACGTCGTCCCGCAACCCGCCAGCACCGTTTCGCCGAATACGCCCATCAAAGAAGCGGTAAATCGAATGGTAACAGAATCCGCGAATCTTCTAATAGTAGTAGCCGACCAAGACGGCCCTCCGATCGGAATCGTGACATTGCACGATGTACTGCGAGCGCAGGCTCAGATAACCGACCAGTTCTAACGCCGCTAACGCCGCCAACGCCGCCAACGCCGAGAGAGCCGAGAGCGCCGGCAACGCCGGGAACGGCAGGCAACTGCCGACAATGGCTCCCGTTCTCGGCGTTGACGGCGTTTTCATTGACGGCGCTGCCGGCGTTGTTGATCTTCAGGCACTATGAGAGAGCCAGTCCCACACGATTTCGGGTCGGAGTTTCTTTGGGGAGCATCGACGGCGGCTTATCAGATCGAGGGCGCGGTGAGCGAGGATGGCCGGGCCCCTAGTATTTGGGATGTTTTCTGCCAGCAACCCGGCAAAATATTAAATGGGGATACCGGCGCAATGGCCTGCGACCATTACCATTTGTACCGCCAAGACGTCGCCCTCATGAAAGATCTGGGGCAAGATGTGTACCGCTTCTCGGTTGCGTGGCCGCGGATCTTCCCCACCGGTAAGGGCAAATTGAACAGCGCCGGCCTGGATTTCTACCAACGGCTGGTTGACGAATTGGTAGCGAACGAAATCGATCCTTGGCTCTGTTTCTATCATTGGGATTTGCCGCAAGCGCTACAAGAACTCGGCGGTTGGACGAAACGAGATACAGCCGAGTGGTATACAGACTATGCGATCGCGGTAGCGGAGAAACTCGGCGATCGCGTACGCCACTTCGTCATGCTCAATGAACCGATGGTTTCCTCTTTCCTGGGACATTTCCTCGGTGTGCACGCTCCGGGAATGAAATCGAAGGAAGCATTCCTTTCCGCTGTCCACCATCTCAACCTGGCCGCCGGCCAAGGACTGACCGCGTTACGTACTCAAGGCGGTGATTGGCAGCTCGGAACCGTAGTGAACATGGGTTTAGCACCGCAGGGAGTTGGGCTCGATCCGGAAGCAATTAAGTTGCATGACGAGATACTTTTTTGGCCCTTTCTCGATCCGCTGCTGTTGGGGCGTTATCCCGAATCGTTGGATCCACTGATTGCCCCTTACGTCCGAGCCGGAGACCTCCAATTAATGCAGCATCCAGTCGACTTTATTGGTGTTAATTACTATTTCCCGGAGCGGGTAGTCACAGACCCTAGAGCCACATTCGGCTTTGAAGAGATTCCGCCCCCGGACAAGGCTCCAAAGACCGCGATGGGCTGGGAGATTCGGCCGGCGAGCTTCACTGACACCTTGGTGGCCATCAAAAATCGCTACCAAAAACCCCCACCAATTTATATCAGTGAAAACGGCGCGGCATTCGTGGATACGGTAGAATCCGATGGTTCGATTAATGATCGCGAACGAACCGAATATATACAGGAACATCTCGCCGCCGTAGCCGACGCTCGGAACGCAGGCGTTGATATCCGCGGCTATTTCGTCTGGTCGCTCCTGGACAACTTCGAGTGGGCATACGGTTACGACCGAAGATTCGGTCTAGTGCACGTTGATTACCAAACTCAGCAGAGAACACCCAAGGCGTCGTATTATTGGTACCAGCAGTTTATTCGGGAGGCGAAGGCGAGCTGATGCTGGGCCGTGGGCTTGAATTGGTGGGGCGAGGCTCCCGAAAGATCCCACCCCGTTACCAGCATCGAGCGTGATTCGGCGCCCTAGGTCAGTGCAAGGGCCGAAAACCTCGCCGAGCCGTGACTGTCATGCTCCACCCCACGCAGCAGCCATTCGGTAGGCTCACACTGTAAAAGGTGGCAGGTCAAGGGAACGGCTCGGCAGCACATCGGCCTAACGTTCCCACTGGGCATCGAGACAGGTTTAAGCCCTGGGCGGACCCCGGGTCTTTCGGGAGCCTCGCCCTACCAGTGTCGACTTCCACGCGCCCACCCCCTCTTTTTTTCTTTCCGCGGAGCGAAAGTTCGACTAACTAGGCCGCAAACCGAAATGACTGAAAGGAAGATCTCCGGACTCACCGCTACTAATATCGTCATTGCCAACATGATAGGAACCGGTGTGTTCGTCAGTCTCGGGTTCCAGGTAATCTCGATTCATTCCGGTTTTGCCATCATGGCGCTCTGGATAATCGGAGGGTTGCTCTCCTTATGCGGGGCTCTCTGTTATTCGGAATTGGCTGTGGCCCTCCCGCGTTTAGGCGGCGAATACAACTTTCTATCCCGGATCTACCATCCCGCTCTCGGCTTCATGGCCGGCTGGATATCAGTTATCATCGGGTTTCCGGCGCCCATTGCGATATCAGCCATGGCCTTCGGAAACTATTTCCAAGGTATCGTGCCCTCTGCGTCACCTTTGATTCTCTCTTTGGTGCTGGTATGGGGCGTGACCATTATCCTTCTGGTCGGGATTCGTACTGGTGAACGTTTTCAAAATATCTCCACGATTTTGAAAATCGGACTCATTATTTTTTTGATCGGGGCGGGCGTTTTCTTTCAACAAAAACAGCCATTCCAGTTCGCACCTCAATCAAACGAGTTGGCCACCATGTTGTCAGGTCCGTTTTCCGTGAGCCTCGTTTTTGTGATGTATTCTTACTCCGGCTGGAACGGCGCCTCTTATTTGACTGCTGAGGTGCGTAATCCTGAGCGGAACGTGCCATGGGCGCTCTTCATCGGCACCATTGTTGTGATGATCCTGTACGTTCTGTTGAACTGGGTCTTTCTCATTAGCGCGCCGGCGGCTGAAATCGTGGGTAAACCGATCGTTGCTTTGGTCTCGGGACAACACATTTTTGGGCAGATGGGAGGCGCGCTGGTTAGCGGCCTTATTGGCTTCGGCCTGATTGCGAACGTGAGCGCCATGAGCTGGATCGGTTCGCGAGTGACAAAGTCGATGGCCGATGACTTTTCGAGACTTGCTTTCTTCGGGCGGGTTAATCAACGCGGAACACCGTATATCGCGATGATTTTGCAGGCGATCGTCGTAACCGGATTCATACTTACCAACAGTTTTGAAGCGGTGCTGGTCTACACCCAGTTCGCTCTGCTCCTTTCTTCATTCCTGGCCGTGCTCGGTCTTATCGTGTTGCGGTTCAGCCAACCAAATTTGCCACGGCCCTATCGCGTTTGGGGTTATCCCGTTACTCCTCTGATTTTTCTAGTGGTAACACTATGTCATGATGCTCTACGCGGTGCAGCAAAAAACGACCGCATCGTTGCTCGGGTTATTGACCGCGCTTGTCGGTCTGGGGATTTACTTCCTGGTGCGGCCAGCGCAAGGATCGCTTTCCGCCCGTTAACCACTTGGTTCAGGGCACTCGATCACGCCGAAAATTATGATCCTGACACACACAAGGACCTGGTTACTTAGTTTATTACTTTTAATGGGGACGTGCCGAGGGCTGCATGCACAAACTCAGGAGCCGACTCCGGAAGCCCCGCCCGCCGACCAAGCGCCGACGCCGATACCGCAAGAGTCGTCCGTACCTCAAGCGTCCCCTGTCCCAACAGAAGCAATCGCAGTCCCTAGTAATCCGATAACGGATGCTGCCCGTTTCTTGGCCGGCCTGCCGGTAGCCGACAATTCGACGTTGGTCAAACTAACGCACACTTCGAGTTGGCAAGCTCATAGCGCGGCCATGAACTCTGCTTTCGCGACCCTCGATCATCGGCAACTCAGCAACATTGGCATTTGGCGGTCCGATTTTCTGGGTCCGGTGTCGGCCGGCGCAAAAACTTGTGTCTATTACTTTGCCGGCCCCGATTTCCTTTACGCTGACGCGTTTTTCCCGGACTGCACAACCTACGTTCTTGTCGGGTTAGAGACGGTGGATGCGATGCCGGATCTGCTCACAGTTCCATCGGCTGCCCTTCAAAATACCCTGGAGAATATCCAGATCTCACTGAACACAATTCTGCAGTTCAGCTTTTTCAAAACGAAAGACATGCGGGAAGATTTTGGCCGTGGAGAACTAAAGGGCGTTCTACCCATTCTATTCGTGTTTCTAGCTCGGACTGGAAAGGTGATCCAGTCGGTTGAATATGTCTCCCTTGACCGTGGCGGCCAGCTCATCAAGCCGGGCAGTTCGCCGCATGGAGTAAAAATCACGTTTGTTGATCCGGCCGTTGGCACCCAAAAAGTGCTTTACTTCTTCAGCGCCGATCTTTCCGACGACGGCCTGAAGAGTAATCCTGCCGTGCTTCGATTCACTGAGCAGCAGGGGCAAGCTAACTGCTTTGTGAAAGCTGCCTCCTATCTGATGTACGAGGGACGTTTCGACACCGTTCGCTCGTTTCTGTTGGGCGATAGCCTTACAATTCTGGAGGACGATTCCGGGATTCCGGTGAAGTACCTAGCCCAGGATAAATGGACTCTCAGATTTTTCGGCAGTTATACTGGGCCAATCAATCTGTTTAAACAATATTTCCAGCCGGACCTACGCCAGTACTACGAAGCCAGCTCGCCCAAAACCCTGACATTCAGCTTTGGTTACCAATGGAACCGGCACAACTCGACGCTGATCCTCGCGGTTAGGAAGTAGAAGGCCGGTAGGGCGAAAATCTCGGCACGCCCGGCGGAAACCATCTCGCTGAAATCGACCGCGCCGGATTTGAGCCGCGCCGTGCGGCCGCTACTTCCCTTTGGTTCGATAGGCCGGAGAACGATCACGCCCTGGACGATGCAAGGCGCACGCATGGCTCAAATCCGGCGCGGTTGATCCAGGAGGATGGTTTCCGTTGGACGCGCCGAGATTTTCGCCCTACCGGCATTGGGTCCTTCGCTAGCGCGCCGCCCGTGTCACCTTCGCCACCAACTCATTCTGCAACTTCGCCATCTCGCGGAAGCCCTCCTCCGAATGGTCATCATACCCAGCGAGATGCAACAATCCGTGTGCAATATAAAGGCGGAGCTCGTGCAACAGATCGGTTCCATACTCTGTCGCCTGTCTGGCAGCCGTTTCCACGCTGACCACAATCTCGCCATGCCGAAAGGTGATCACATCCGTGGGACCTGAAACCCCCATGAACTGCTGATGAATCTCAGAGATCTTCCGATCCGAGACGAGCACGACTAAAATTTCTTCCGGAAATTTTTCGCGTGAGACCTCTAACACGAGCGGCATTAGCTGCCGCGCAAAAGCAAGGAGATCGGTCACCGGCACCTGGCACTTCCGCTGGCGATTCAGGAGAATGATCTGCGTCTGTAGCCGACAGAAGAGTCTCGGTCTCGTGATCTTACCGCGCAGCGCGTTATCAGATCATAGTTCAGAGTTCGTAACTCTGGGTCACGCATGAGCGAGTGTACGCCCTCGAGAGCATGAGCGGCCGAAGAGATAGGCCGAGCGTTCTAGCATTTTCAGTTCGCACAGAGTCGGCCGCCAACTTCGGGTGCCTGCTTTCAGATCGGCACGTCTAACTGTGAAAGCCACCCCAGGGTTAAAACCCGGGGCTGTGATCCGATAGACTGCCACGCGGTCCTACAAGCGCGACGCGATTCGCCCCCACCGGACCACCAAAACGCCGCTTACGCCGCAGTCGCAGGAGGCAAGTTCCTCAGCCGGCGAGTTTCGTTTTCGACGCGCTCCTCGTCCTTAGGATACTTGATCCGGGTATGCAGCATGTTTTGAATCGTATAACGGAACGTTTCGGAGATCGTCCTAATTTCTCGAAGGGTGAGATCACACTCGTCCAGCTGACCCTCCGCGATCCGCTTATTAACAATTTCGTTGATGAGCTGCTCGATCTTTTGCGGGGTCGGCTTATCCAAACTTCTGGAAGCGCTTTCCACCGAATCGGCCAAGCTGATAATCCCGCACTCCTTAAATTGTGGTTTCGGACCGCTATAGCGAAAACTTTCCTCACGAACTTCCGGGATATCTTCCACCCGCATGTTCATGATCTTGCCGCCTTCCCTAGCGTCTTGCTGTTGTTGCAGGGCCCGTTTGTAAAAATAACTCACGAGCGAGGTCCCGTGATGCTGCTGGATCACATCAACAATGCGCTGGTTCAAGCCGAATTTCAGCGCCAGGTCGACTCCTTCTTTGACGTGGGCAATGATGATCAACGCGCTCATCGTTGGCGCCAGATCGTCATGTGGATTCTCGTCGCCAACAATATTCTCAGAAAAATAATTCGGTTTTACCAGCTTGCCGATGTCGTGAAAATAGGCACAAGCGCGGCACATCGTGCCGTTCGCACCGATTCGGTTTGCCGCGGCTTCAGCCAAATCGGCAACCACATCGCTATGATGCCAGGTACCAGGTGCTTCCAAGCTCAACCGCAATAAGAGCGGATGGTTTCGGTCCGCCATCTCAATCCACGACATATCCGTGGTAATTTGAAAGAGCGTCTCGATGAGAGGCAGGGCGCCGCCCACTACCATCGCTGTGATGACGCTGGTAAAGATTGCCGCTGCTGACTGCTCGCCAAACCGGGCCCAATCCAATTGGTTCAATTGCAACCAAGGAATGGCAATGATGCCAAACGAAAGCGCCAGGACCCACGTCGCTAATCCGACATAAAGGCCAGCCCGTAACAAGCGGCTCCGGCGTCGTACCTGGATGGTGACAAAAACGGCGATAAAACCACTGATGAGCGACATCACCAGCAGAAAAGCGTCGACTCCCCGTAGAAGAAGGGAGCTCCAAAGACTGACGAAGACTGCAGCGTACAGGCCGTAGTTTTTCCCCAGTAGAACCGACAAGACCAGCGGGGCCAGCGCGTAAGGAATCACCAACACCCCGAACTCAGGCGGTAACCCTCCACGAGGGTCGCTGCAGAACACCATGATCAGCTTGGCTGCACACAGGTGGAACAGCATCGCCCCGAAGACCAACCCAACCCGGGAATTCTTCTGAAATGTCTCCGGAAAATTGATCCAGAGTTGCGCTACCGCCGTCAAAAAAACCAGGAAGCCGATCAGGAAAAATTTGGCGGGCTCCTGGTTCAAACTCGAAAAAATTAAGAGCGCCAGAACCAGAACAAAAAGTCCGAGGATACTCGTCTTGATCCAAGGATTCGTGTCGAGCTTACGCATCCACTCCTTCTGCGTCGGCTTACGGCGTTGCTTAGAGCACGCTAATCCTTTCTTTATCAAGCGTTTACGATCAATTGAGCCAAACATACTTTGCGTCTCTTCCTTCGTTTCCCCTATCTAACTGGCCGTGACGGATCGTTCCTGGGCGCCTCCCGGTATGCCCGGTAAGCTTGAATAATCGATTGAACCAGGGGATGTCGAACAACATCTCGCTCGGTAAATTCGACAAATTGTATGTCCGTTACGTGTTTGAGAGCGCGCATCGCCTCGATCAAGCCGGAAGCTTTGTTGGGCGGTAGATCAATCTGAGTGTAATCGCCAGTTACCACGCACTTGGACTCCATTCCCAACCGCGTCAGGAACATGAACATTTGCTCAGCCGTCGTATTCTGGGCTTCGTCCAAGATCACGAAGGCGTTATTGAGAGTGCGCCCGCGCATGTATGCTAGAGGCGCAATCTCGATGACGCCCCGATCCATGAATTTCTGAATCTCCTCACCAGAAATCATATCATACAACGCATCATACAAGGGACGCAAATAGGGAAAGATCTTTTCCTGGAGGTCTCCTGGGAGGAACCCAAGGGCCTCTCCGGCCTCGACCGCAGGGCGAGTCAAAATGACGCGCTTCACCAGCTCTCGCTTTAGGGCATCAACCGCCATCGCCATCGCTAGATACGTTTTTCCGGTGCCGGCTGGTCCTATCCCGAATACCAAATCTCTGGATTGAATGGCCTGGACATAAGCCAGCTGCTGCCCCGATTTTGGGCTGATGGGGGTGCGGCGATTCGCACTCAAAAGTTGGACGCCGGCCAAGTGACCTAGAGGCTGGCGCTGGTTGCCGCTCACCGAATCCAACGCGTACTGGAATTCGTGCCGCTGGATTTGCATTCCGCGTTGGCGAGCCTGCTCCAGTTGGTCGAAAACTTGGCGCGCTTTATTGATGTTGTCGCGTTCGCCTTCCAGGCGGAGCCAGCCGTCGCGGGTGGTTACTTTGACACCAAGTTTTTCTTCCAGTGACTGCAATAGTCTTAGATCGTTCGCGTACAGATTCTGCAGCGCTCGCCCATTCTCAAACTGAAGCGTCTCAGATTCTACCATGCACAAGCCAAGCCACCGTTTAGCTGAAGGGGGTCATATTGGGAAGCCAGGAAAACTGGTGCTGAATAAATAATAGCCAGTGTCAAGCGGGGTGTCGCGGGCAACTATCGTCCCCGGCAAAAGTCTCGCAAGTTTATTTGTAGCCGTAAACCATGGCCCAGTGGGTTCGCTCAACGGGCGAACTCAGAATCTCGACGATGACGTAGTAAGTACCGGTGGCAGGAGCGACCAGATGGGCGCCGGCGAGCCGTCCGTGCTGCCAAGAATCATTTTCCACCAGTCTCCCGCGGCTGTCATAGACGTGGATAGAGATCTTGGCCGAATCGATATCCGTTCCCGTACAGAACCAGTAGTCATTCCCCTTAAACAGAGTATGCGTTATGGCTTGCTCCTGTTTCACGCCAAGGTCGCCGCCCCATTGGTCATCGCGTACGAGATACCCTTGTTTCACATACGGGCTGATCGCTTCCGTCGCCCGCGCGATGGCTTCATCGACCGTTGCCAGGCTTCTCCCGGTCAAGGCCAACAAACTGACTACAATAATCAATCGTCTGACCATCGCGCCCTTAAGCATTGGTATTGATGGCCTTAACCACATCGCTGGTTATTTCGTGAATCCTCTTTATCGAGGCGGGCGTAATCTTCTGGCTAATCAACGGCGAGATCTCGTTAAGACTCTTTTGGACCTTGCCAACTAGTTGATTATTGCGGAGGCGTGACGGCATCCCGGCTAAGCGCTCCTGAAAATATTTTAATAGATCCGGTTGATTGAGTAGATCGGCTCCATCAGCGGAATAACTTTTGCCCACGATAGACGTGAGTACTTCTGTGCCTCTTAGCCATCCCCCCAGGCTTACTAAGTGAGCCAGTTGGTCGTCCCGAAGCTCGATCATGGCATTTTTCACATCGCTTAGTGCACCGTCCAACTCACGGCGAACGCCGATCCAGTCGCCATCATCGGCGTTCGTTAGAATAGCGTTAGTCCGGCTCAGTACCGTTTTCTCGACTCCAATGGCCCGAGCCAACTCCAACACATCTCGTCCGATCGCTTTGACGCGTTCTTTGTCGGCCGCCTCGACCGCAACAAAGCCTTCGGCGACCACCGAACCCAGCATGAGAGCAATCTGTGCTCGCGCACCCCTGCTGCTGATATTCGGAGAACGCATTTCACCTCGCCAGTCCGGCGTACCAAGTTTATCCAACACGTTGAAGACTTCGCTCGGCAACGGAACCACTACGTCGTCCAATTTCGTGGCCGGAAAGCGATTGAGGTCGATCTGCCTGGGGGGAGCATCAGCAGCCGAAAAATGAGAGAAAGCAGTTAGTGTAACCGTCAGTAAAAATAGTTGGTTTCTTGTCCTCGTTCTCATAAACATCGCCGGTCCGGACGCTTAAGGCCCCGCAAACGTCTTGGACTCCGCGTTAGCGTGCATGCCCCGTCACGCCGCGCCAAGCCTAAAACAAAATAAAATTTGGGCAAACAGGATTGACAAAACAAAGGCCTCGCGCAGAGGGCGCAACGGACGCAAAGGTTAAGAAGGTTCTTTATCTTGCTTTTTCAACCAGATCCTCTCTTCTTTACCTCCGCGTCCGCTGCGACCTCTGCGCGAGGCCCCTTACTTCGTGTGGTTGTGGCTCCGCTATCACCTCATCTATGCAACCCGAGAGATTTGACCAAATCGCCGCTGAATTCCCAAAAAAACGGTTGCTGGTGATCGGGGATGTCATGTTGGACGGATACGTCTGGGGTCGTGTGTCCAGGATCTCGCCCGAGGCGCCTGTGCCGGTCGTGGAGGTATTGCGCGAATCGTTCTTCCCCGGCGGCGCAGCGAACGTGGCCAGAAATGTCCGTGAATGCCAGGCCGAAGTCCATATTATGGGATTGGTCGGCAAAGATTCAGCGGCCGACCGGCTCCGCTCTATCCTGGAAACGGGAGGCATTCGATTGGAAACACTGGCCGTTGAGCCCAAGTTCCAAACGATCGTCAAAACTCGGATAATTGCCCGTCAACAACAGTTAGTTCGCGTCGATCACGAACGGCCTCATGCCGTCTCGCCTGCCAGTTTGGAGCGATGTCTGACCCAAATCAGAGAAATGCTGCCCGACTTAGACGGCATCATTTTTGAGGACTACGGCAAAGGGTTCGTAGTTCAATCCTTCGTGGACCAAGTGACTCGACTCGCTCGGGCCGCCGGAAAGGTGATTACAGCCGATCCTAATTCGCGCAGCCCAATCGAGTGGAACCACTTGACCGCGGTGAAACCGAACCGAAGCGAAGCATTCGCCGCGGCAAATGTTGCTTGGGACGAGCCTGAGAGCGACCCCCAGAAGGACCATAATCTTCTCGAGATCGGTAAGCGGCTGTTGGAGCGTTGGGAGCCAGATCAGCTTTTGATTACGCTAGGTGAGCAAGGAATGATGCTCTTCACCAAGGGAGATCAGCCCCATCACATTCCACCGCGCGCCCGAGAAATCTTTGATCTGTCAGGCGCTGGAGACACGGCGATCGCTCTTTTCACCTTGGCGCTGGTCTCCGGGGCAACCCCATTGGAGGCCGCGGAAATTTCCAACCATGCCAGCGGAGTGGTTGTGGCCAAGTTAGGGACCGCAACGGTTACGCCGGCTGAGGTTCGCCAAAGCCTTACCTTCTCCCAGCCGCGTTGAAACCGGGGCCGTACAGAGCGATCTTTTTAGATCGGGATGGCACCTTGATGGCCGATCCGGGTTACCCCTCCAAACCAGAACAGGTTGAGGTGCTTGATGGAGTAAAAGAGGGCCTGGTTTCATTGCGTTCAGCCGGGTTCAAACTCGTGATTGTAACGAACCAGAGCGGCATCGGGCGTGACTTCTACACGGAAGCCGACTTTTGGACCGTAAATGCCAGGCTGGAAAAAACGCTGCTCGGCGAACAGCAGTTCACCGCTACCTATTTTTGCCCGGACCATCCGGATAGAGCGTCCGATCGCCGGAAGCCGGCTCCCGGCATGTTGCTCGAAGCCGCCCAAGACTTGAATATAAACCTTCACGACAGTTTTATGATCGGAGACAAGGAGTCCGATATCGCAGCGGGGCTAAGGGCGGGGGTGAAGGCCGCGATCTGGATCACGAAGGCGCCGAGCGCGAGGTTCGTAGACCGGACGGACGTGTGGATCGCGCCAGATTTCAAGTCAGCGGTTGAGTTGGTTTTCGGTTGTCCCGAAGGGACCGAATGATCCCTTCGGGACAACATTTGTCATTCTTCGATTCCCATTTCTCCCACACCAAGCTTGTCTTTGCCGCCAGCGTCCATTACAAATGCTGGTTCATGAGCAGGGTCGCCGCTATCATCCCAGCACGCTGGGGGTCGACCCGCTTCCCCGGTAAAGCGCTGCATGGGATCGCCGGTAAACCTTTGATCCAGCACGTCTGGCAACGCTGCCTCGAAGCAAACATTTTCGACCGGATCATTATCGCCACGGACGACATGAGGATTATGGAGACTGCGTTTCAGTTTGGGGCCGAGGTCGCATTGACTTCTCCGGAACATGCGAGTGGCACCGACCGGATCGCCGAGGTCGCAAAGAAATTGAAGCGAATCTCGATGTTCTTCAATGTCCAGGGAGACGAACCGCTCATCGACCCGCGATTGCTCCGAAAACTGGTAAAAAAGTTTCAGCGAAGCGAGAAATCCGACTTAATCACCGCGGCGTGCCCTATCCATCCCAAGGAAGCTCCCAACGAGCACATCGTTAAGGTTGTGACCGACCGCTCCGGGAAGGCCCTTTTCTTTTCGCGAAGCCCTATTCCATTTCTCCGAAACGGCGCTCAGGCACAGTACCTCAAACATCTGGGGGTGTATGGATTTCGCCGGAAAGCACTATTTGAATTTGTACGCCTCAAACCCTCGCCACTCGAGACGGCGGAACAGCTCGAGCAGTTGCGTGCATTGGAAAATGGGATGACAATTCGGGTCATTGTGTCGGAGGCAAACACGATCGACGTGAACACGCCAGAGGACGCAAGAGCGGTTGAACAACAGATTTTAGGAGGAAATGGAGGAGCCCGACATTTGAGCTAAGCCGGAGGCAACCGGCGATGGTGACGCCGCTCTGAAAGGGTCCTGTAGAAGATTAAATGAAATATATTTTTGTGACTGGGGGCGTAGTAAGCTCCTTAGGTAAAGGATTAGCGGCGGCAGCCTTGGGAACATTGCTCGAACGCCGGGGGCTCAGAGTCACTCTCCAAAAATTCGATCCTTATCTTAACGTTGACCCCGGTACCCTGAGTCCGTTCCAACACGGCGAAGTCTACGTCTTAAGCGACGGCGCCGAAACCGATCTCGATCTAGGTCACTACGAGCGATTCACTAGCTGCGAACTGACGCGGTCCAACAATGTGACCAGTGGTCAGATCTACGAGACCGTCCTGGCCAAGGAGCGGCGAGGTGACTACTTGGGCAAAACCGTTCAGGTGATTCCCCACGTGACCGATGAAATAAAAGGTCGCATTGTTCGTAACGCAGAAGCTCAACCGGGTAATGTCGTGATCACCGAGATCGGAGGAACGACCGGCGACATTGAAGGTCTTCCTTTCCTCGAAGCCATCCGCCAATTTCAACTAGAGGCCGGCACCGAAAACGTGGTGATCATGCACGTCACGCTGATCCCCTACATCAAGGCCGCAGGTGAGCTCAAAACCAAGCCTTCCCAACAAAGTATCGCGAAGCTCCGCGAAATCGGGTTGCAACCCCAAGTGTTGCTTTGCCGCACTGAATGGCCATTGGACCTCGAGATCAGGCAAAAGCTCTCGATGTACTGCAACGTCCCTCTCCATGCGGTTGTAGAAGTCCGGGACGTTGATCACACGATCTATGAACTACCGCTAACTCTTCAGGAAGAAAAACTGGATGAGACCGTGTGTCGGGCTCTGCGCTTGGATACACCGGCGGCGGACATGACCGATTGGCGACGGTTTGTGGAGCGGGTCATCCACCCGCGCAAGCACCTCAAGGTGGGAGTCGTCGGTAAATACATCGACTTGCAGGACGCCTACAAGAGCATCTACGAATCGATGACCCACGCCGGCGCCGCCAACGATTGCGGCGTTGAAATCGTCAAAATCGATTCAGAGGATATCGATCAACGAAATGCCGGAGATTTCCTGGGGTCAGTCGCGGGTGTTATTGTCCCCGGCGGATTCGGCGACCGCGGTGTTGAAGGCAAGATCTGCGCTTGCCGCTACGCGCGAGAACATCGCATCCCATATCTTGGCCTTTGTTTAGGGATGCAGGTTGCCACGATCGAGTTTGCTCGAAACGTTTGTGGTTTGAAAGAAGCGAACAGCACTGAGTTTGATGAAAAGGCGGGCGACCCTGTCATCTGTCTGCTAGAGGAACAAAAAGAGGTGCGAAACAAAGGCGCCTCGATGCGACTCGGCAGCTGGCCGACCCAGCTCGTGTCTGGTACACTCGCCCAACGGACTTATGGAACTGACCAGGCGGTCGAACGGCATCGGCATCGCTATGAGTTCAACCTGCAATATCGCTCCCTGATGGAAAACCATGGATTTGTCATCAGTGGCACCAGTCCCGACGGCCGTTTGGTCGAGATGATCGAAATCAAGCATCATCCTTGGTTCATTGCTTGCCAGTTTCACCCGGAATTCCTGTCGAAACCCAACTCGCCGCACCCGTTGTTCAAAGGGTTCGTCGCAGCATGCTTGGCGAACTCAACGTAGACGTCCTTAGGGAATGAGCTCCGCTCATCCGGGTTGGGGCCCATTCGTTAGAGGTCCTGCGCTGCCATAGGCGTCCAACCTACGGCCGAGCATCCCCTGCTGTCCCAACCGGGTTACGAAATAAACCAGACTACGTAGCCATTATCCCTTATGCGGTTTCTTCGAAAAGCTCCCGCCCTATGAGCATTCGGCGGATCTCAGATGTGCCGCCGCCGATTTCGTAGGCCTTGGCATCGCGCAGAAAACGGCCGGTCGGGAAATCATTAACATAACCATTACCGCCCAGGGCCTGGATTCCTTGTAGCGCCATCCAGGTGGCTCGCTCCGCTGCGTACAGAATTGCACCCGCTGCATCCTTCCGTGCGGTCTTGCCACGGTCGCATGCTTTGGCCACCGCATAGACGTACGCACGGCAAGCATTCAGTCGTGGTATACATGTCGGCCAACTTCCCCTGCATTAATTCGAACTCACCGATCGGTCGGCCAAACTGTTGCCGATCGTGAACGTACGGAACAACGATGTCCATACAGGCTTGCATAATACCGAGCGGGCCACCAGCCAGTACCAGCCGCTCGTAGTCCAAGCCGCTCATCAAGACGCTGACCCCGCGGTTAACCGCACCCAACACGTTCTGTTCCGGGATCTCGCAGTCAGTAAACACAAGCTCACAAGTCGGCGAGCCCCGCATACCCAGCTTGTCGAGTTTTTGCGCCACCGTAAAACCTGGCATCCCTTTCTCCACTAGAAACGCGGTGATCCCTTTAGAACCAGCATTAGGATCGGTCTTAGCATAGGCGACTAACACATCGGCCTCAGAGCCGTTTGTGATCCACATTTTGGTCCCATTCAGTACGTACCGGTCACCCTTTCGATCGGCCCGAGTTCGCAGACTCACTATATCGGAGCCCGCGCCCGGTTCGCTCATCGCTAGAGCTCCCACGTGTTCGCCGCTAATCAATCGCGGCAAATAACGGTCCTTTTGATCGACGCTACCGTTCCGCGCGATCTGGTTGATGCAGAGATTGGAATGGGCGCCGTAAGAAAGTCCGACCGAAGCCGAGCCGCGGCTCACCTCTTCCATTGCCACCACGTGAGCCAAATAACCCATCTCCGTGCCGCCGTATTTCTCTTCCACGGTAATTCCATGGAGACCGAGCGCACCCATCTGAGGCCACAGATCGCGAGGAAATTTGTCCTCACGGTCGATCGCTTCGGCTCGAGGTGCAATCTCGCGGTCGCTAAACTCACGCACGGTTTCGCGCAATTGCTCGATCTCAAATCCAAGATCGAAATCGAGCGTCGGATAACTTGTTCTGGTCACGTTAGACATGTGGAGATGGAGGAAGGCGAAGCTCGTAAATTACGGCGCGCCGGATGCAAACTCAAGCGGGCGGGAATGCTTGAGTTGCTGGGAACACCGCCCATACGGCAGTTGCTGCAACGGCCGCCCGGCGACCGATCCCGATAATCAATCGATCAGAATTCGGATTTCAACGATTGTTTGGCGAGGTGCATTCTGTCGAATTGCTGGAAATCCTTAGCTGTTGCATTTATAGAGATTTCTCCTGATACGGAGCCATTCCCCTCCCCATGAAAGTCCTGGTACCCATAAAACGAGTCGTCGATTTCACAGTTAAAGTGCGGGTTAAACCTGATGGGTCAGGGGTAGACCTGGACAACGTAAAAATGTCGATGAACCCGTTCGACGAGATTGCGGTTGAAGAAGCGATTCGGCTAAAAGAACACGGCGTGGCCACCGAAGTCATCGTGGTGTCACTAGGAACTGCCGCGTGTCAGGAGACATTGCGAACCGCTCTCGCGATGGGATCAGATCGCGCTATTCTCGTGCAAACCGATACCGAGCTTGAGCCCTTGACCGTTGCCAAATTGCTAAAACAAGTCGTCCTGAAGGAAGAGCCGCAATTGTTGATTCTCGGGAAACAAGCAATTGACGATGATGCGAATCAAACCGGGCAGATGTTGGCCGCTTTGCTCGACTGGCCACAAGCTACCTTCGCTTCCAAACTGGAGATAGCCGGCGGCAAAGCAACAGTGATCCGGGAGATTGATGGTGGTTTAGAAACATTGGAACTCCCCTTACCCGCAGTGATTACCACCGACCTGCGCCTGAATGAACCACGCTACACAACACTCCCCAATATCATCAAAGCGAAGAAACGACCGCTCGACACCATTCCGGCAGCCGATCTCAAGACAGAAATGATGCCGCAACTAAAAACTCTAAAAGTCGAAGCTCCTCAACCGAGAAAGGCTGGTATCCGGGTAAACAGCGTCGAAGAGCTCATCACCAAACTGCGAGACGAAGCAAAAGTCATCTAGCGCTTCGCGCAGAACCAATAGCCAATGCGAAGCGCATGACAAATGACAGATGACAGATGACAGATGACAAATCGGTGTAACGGCACCTCACCAATCACCAATCACCTTTCACTTCTCATGTCCCTCCTTGTATTGGCTGAACACGATAACGCCGCTCTGAAGCCTGCTACTCGGAATACGGTAGCGGCCGCCAGAAAGATCAGCGAAAAAGCCGGTGATTCGGAAATTCACGTTTTGGTGATGGGACACCAAGCCGGTTCTGTTGCGGACGCCGCTGCGCGCATAGAAGGCGTAACCAAAGTTATCCTGGCAGACGCTGTCGAACTCGGCCCCCAGACAGCGGAGGTTTTGTCCGCTCAAGTGTTGTTGCAACTCCAAGCCGAGCGTTACTCACATGTGATGGCCCCGGCGACCACGTACGGGAAGAACCTGTTGCCCCGGGTCGCGGCCAAGCTGGACGTGCAACAAATTTCCGGCATAATCGATGTGCTTGGTCCCACCACTTTTGTACGCCCGATCTATGCTGGGAATGCTCTGGCAACGGTGGAATCAATAGCAGGGGCTATCATCGTTTTGACGGTGCTTTCGACCGGATTCGATGCCAGCCCGATCATTGAAACCAGCGTCCCCATCGAGCCGGCGAAAGAGCTGGCCAAGGAGACGGCCGGTGTCCGATTGGTCGGACGGCAGCTCGCCAGTAGTGACAAGCTCGAATTAACGGCGGCCCGAGTGGTGGTTTCAGGTGGGCGCGGCCTGCAAAAGGCAGAAAACTTCCAATTGCTTGAGGCTCTCGCGGCCAAGTTGAACGCGGCGGTGGGCGCCTCCCGAGCCGCCGTGGACGCCGGTTTCGTGCCGAACGATTATCAGGTTGGCCAAACCGGTAAGATTGTAGCGCCGGAGCTTTATATTGCAGTCGGGATATCGGGAGCCATTCAGCATCTTGCGGGAATGCGCGATTCGAAAGTGATCGTGGCAATCAACAAAGATCCAGACGCCCCAATTTTTCAGGTCGCCGATTACGGCCTGGTAGGAGATGCGCTCGAGATCCTGCCACAGTTAACGGCGCAGTTGTGAGGGGAGGGCGCGCGTCCCCGTGCGCCGCGAAGACGTTCCGTATCCCCCCGCGTGTTTTACGCCGCGATGGCACACACAATCGGCTCCGCTGACAACGGATCGCGGGGACGCGATCCCTCCCAGCGCTCGACGTTGCGAACAGGTCTTGGTAAATCGGGAGCCTCGCCCTACCTTTAGTGATCCTACCTTTATTGAATCCCCCCTATGCTGACTCTTCCCGAAAAGGCTCTCTTTCTCATTCTGGCCGTTGTCTCCATCTACTACACCTACCGCGGGTTCCGTCAGATCATCGACGTCATTCGCAAAGGCCAGCCAGAGTATTATTCGAGGTTCAACCGGCCTCTGGAACGCATTCGAGAAGCGTTGGTCCGCACTATCAGCCAAATCACCGTCTTCAGGAACCGGCCAGTGGTCGGTTTCTTTCACAGTTTCATCTTCTACGGCTTCACTTTCTATGCGCTGGTTAATCTGGCTGATCTGATCGAAGGCTTTTTCTCACCCACCTGGTTCGCCTGGTTAGGAAATTCAGTGGTCGGAGACGTGTACCGATTGGGAGCTGACGTCTTTGGTTTTCTTGTGCTGATCGGAGTGATCTTTTTTGCGTGGCGTCGTTTTGTGAAAAAGGATGCCGCTCTGGAACACTTTAACCAATCGGTTTTACTTCACCCGAATGTTCGCGCCGGTGGTATCCGGTTCGATAGCTTGATTGTAGCCGGCTTTATCTTTCTTCATGTCGGCTTCAGGCTCTTTGGAGCGGGATCATTGCTAGCCGCGGAAGGGCGAACGGATCATTGGCAACCAACGGCCTCGATCATCGCATTGGTTCTTGGCTCCAATCCCAACCGGGTCGTGGGATGGCATATCGGTTGGTGGATCTCACTCGGCTTGATCCTCGCTTTCCTACCCTACTTTGTCCGATCGAAACATATTCACATTTTTGCCGCACCGGTTCGCCTTGGGCTAGGCCGCCGCACTAAAACCGGTGAAAAAGTAGGGAGCGGCGTCCTGGATCCGATAAATTTTGAGGACGAGAACATCGAACAATTCGGAGTAGCCCAGTTGGAACAGTTCCGACTCACCCAGTTGTTCGATCCCTACGCCTGCATTCAATGTAACCGTTGCACCAACGTGTGCCCGGCTCACGTGACCGGCAAAGCGCTGGCGCCGTCCGCGCTCGAGATTAACAAACGTTATGAACTGAACTCGATCCGCTCCAAGCTGGCGAGTCGGTGAATCCAGCCCTCGCCCGGTGATGGAATTCGCCATGAACGAGAGCGCGCTCTGGGCTTGCACCGCTTGCGGCGCCTGTGTTCACGCCTGTCCAGTCGGTTGCGAACAGTTGACGGATATCATCGATCTGAGACGAGACGCGGTGCTGACCAAGGCCCAATTCCCTCAAGAGTTGAACACCACTTTCCGGAATTTGGAGCGCGCCGGGAACCCATGGGGTCTGGCCCAAGAGGCGCGAGAAGATTGGATAACGAGCGATCTGCAAATACCAAGGATCTCTCAAAACGCTGATTTCGAGGTGCTCTATTGGGTAGGCTGTGCCGGCGCCTACGATCCTGCCGCTCAAAAAGTCGCGCGCGCTTTTGCCACTATTCTCACGCATGCGAAAGTCAGTTTCGCGATCCTGGGTAAGAAAGAGAAATGCACGGGCGATCCCGCCCGGAGAGGTGGAAACGAGTATCTGTACTACAATTTGGCCACCGAGAACGTGGAAGTATTAAACTCGGTTCTGGTGAACAACGGCACTACCAAGCGGGTAGTGACCACTTGCCCTCATTGTTTCAACACCTTGGCAAATGACTATCCTCAACTAGGCGGCAACTATCGGGTCCTGCATCACACCCAGCTGATCGCAGAGTTAATTCAAGAAGGCCGGCTGCCGGAGATGATCCTGAGCGAGCGAGTCACTTATCATGATCCTTGTTATCTCGGCCGGCATAACGGGGTTTATGATGCTCCCCGCAGAGTTTTAGGCGGCGATGGGGCGCAGTCCTTGGTTGAGATGCCACGAAACCGCGAAAACAGCTTCTGTTGCGGCGCGGGTGGCGCCCAGTTCTGGAAAGAAGAAGAGCCGGGCACAATGCGGGTTACCGAGAACCGGTTCCAGGGAGGCTGAATCGACCGGCGCAAAAGTGGTGGCCGCAGGTTGCCCATTCTGCAAGTCGATGCTGAGCAGCAGTGAAAGCGCCGGAAAGACCGGTGCTCCAGCCGTTCTCGACATTGCTGAATTGGTCGTGGAAAATCTGCGTCGGACCAAGGAAAAGCTGGGGTTGTCGTGATACTGAAACCGAAGCTCTCAACAGATCTCGACGGACCCGGCCACGATCTAAGCGCCTCGACATAGGAAAAACTACCCCTTGTATGTCGGAATGGCATCGGATCAACCGCGTGGCATTCGGCTGCCACTTATTCGATGGGATACCACATTCAAGATAGTCGCATGGCACAACATTTCGGCTTATTGCTGCAGAACAGTTCAAAGTTCGTTGCTTCTGACGGCAACGAATGGACCGCCCAGAAAATAACGCTTGTTACAATCTTGAATTGCTCGTGGAAGGCCGTCTCCGCTCCTAATGGTTAAACAGACGACAGATGTAAAGATTTACACTATGGTTGTCAAAAAACCATAATTGCAATATCAGCAAACAGCGGCTAGAGCCCTCGTCAATCTGTGCGCACTTACATCGACAAGATTTGTTTTGACAGGTGCGGAGATAGTCGCTTAAAGATGGCGAACTTGAAAAAAGATAGCCCTAAAGAACGACACTCACTGGTCGTACAAAGTATCTTTAGGGTCCAACAGGTTAGGACAGTTGGCAGAGATCGCGGCGCTGCCCAAATGCGGCAGCTTGCTCTGATCGTGCCCTAACAGAATGACGATATCGCGACAGCGAGATCCAGGAGTCATCTTCCCCAGGGCGTCCGGATATCAATGAGCATACGCAAATCAGCCAAAAAGATCTCCCCAAAACGCCTACACTAAACCAAATCGCACCTAGTCCACCTCCCGAAGCTCCCCGCTCTGAGCGATCGGTTGGTGACGTAGGACAGCGAGACCCGTCTTGGAGTTGTACACTGGACGGCTACCGAAAGTCATTGCAAATGGAGCAACGAGTTAATCGAAACGGTCAGCTGCAGAATGAGAGCGGGCGGGGATGGTATTGTCTGCGTTCGCGACGAAAACAGGAACAGGTGGCGGCCGCGCATGTCCGCGTCTTAGGAGACTTGGAGGTATTCTGTCCAAGAATTCGGTTCCGGCGCCCGGCTAAAGGCGGAGCAATCTCGGTAACGGAAGCGTTGTTTCCTGGGTATTTTTTTGCGCGTTTTTCTATGCGGGAGATGCTCCTGCGCGTGCGAAGTGCACACGGCGTATTGAATATTGTGCGGTTCGGTGATTGGTATCCAGTGATAGCAGATAGTGTCATCGAGGAGTTGCGCGCGGAAACGCAGGATCACGTGATAGGACACTCATTACCGCCTTTGATTCCCGGTGAGCGAGTTCGACTGGTGGCGGGCGCCCTCGCGGGTCTTGAGGCTACCATCACCGAAGTTTTGCCCGGGAATGAACGGGTACGACTCCTGTTGGAATTTCTCGGTCGCGAGACCGTGGCCGAAGCGAGGGCAGAACACCTAGTCCCCGGAGAGAAAATTGGTTCTTTGGTCGTCCGATTTGCTGCTCGTTTGCGTGCGGTCGAAGGGGGAACTCGACTGGGCGGACCTGGACTTACTGCTGGCCGACTCGTCACAAATCACGGCGCCTGTTAGGTCGATAACTTCCTAATTCTGGTCGGTAATGTATGTCGGCCCCGGTGACGTGATTCACGTTCGACCGAGGTTTATCAGTTTTTGATGACCGAGAAATTGGAACAAAGCCTTGGCAACCGAATCACGGTGGTTCGCATCTCCTGAAATGCGCGTATTGGGAATCGGGGGCCTGGCCGGCGCAAAATCCTTTAGGCTCTCGTACTGGCCAAACTTGGATGAGCGGGAATATCCAATTTCGGTCGGACTTGATGCTGCGGCAGCACTGGTTATAGGGGGTGAGCTGGTCGTCGCTGCTAAAGAAGAATCCCTTACCCGTTCTCGGCAAACCAGCGACTTTCCAGAGAAGTCAATTGCATACTGTCTTTCAGCGAAGAAGCTGGGGCCTGACGATATTGATTTGCTAGTCCATTGTTTTGACTACTCAGACTATGAAGAGCTTTATCTAATCGATAAACGTTCGGCCGCGTTTTACCACAAAGTGTTGTCAAAAGAGGCTCTCTTGAGAGAGGTTAGGCGGCGGCTGCCCGGTTTCCCCCTCAATCGTGTCCGGCAGATTCCAAACCACCTGGCCCATGCGGCCGGGGCTTACCTGACCTCGGGATGGGATCAATGCTTGGTCGTGGTAATCGACGGCCAGGGTGATGGCCAAAGCACGACCGGCTATCACGCCTCAACTCAGGGGTTGACCGAGATCAAAGAGATCGCGGCCTATGACTCAATCGCAGATTTCTATTCGCTGGTAAGTGTACATCTCGGCTTTAACTGGCACGGCGATGAGTGGCAGCTAATGGACTTGGCTGCCCAGGGCGATGCCAGTCGTTTTCGCTTATTTTTCGAGCAGGCAGTTCAACTACGTCCGGATGGAACGATTCTTGTCGCGCCAATGCGGCTCAACCGAAGATCTCGTGACCGGGAGCACTACCTGGCGACGCGAAAATATCTTTTTGAGTATCTGGGCCCAAAGAGGCTGCCGAATGAGGAGATACAGCAGAGACACAAAGACGTGATGGCGGGATTACAAGAATGTCTGAATCGGGTGGTTCTGCATATCTGCAAATATTTGGCGCAGGCCACTCGTCAAAGCCGGATCGCTTTGGCCGGTCAAACGGCTTTGAATTGTTCTGCAAACAGCCACCTGCTCGAATCCGGAATCTTTGGTGAAGTTTATGTCCCAACCGCCGCAGGTGACGAAGGAGCGGCAATTGGGGCAGCGCTCTACGGGGCGTGGCAAGGCGAAGAAGCCACCAACAGTCGAATGCCAATCGTTCACGGTGCGCCCAATTATTCTGTCCATGAGCTTCACGCAGCCTATAAGGAATTTGCGACGCAGATTGTGGTAACGCCTTTTGGATCGTTGGAAGAAAAGTGTCAGAAGACAGCCGCACTGATCGCAGACAAATATATAGTGGCACGGGACGAGGGAAGGTTCGCATTCGGTTCGACTGTGTTCGGCAATCGCAGCATTTTGGCGGACCCGTCTGATCCGCAAATGCGGGTACGTCTCGGAATGTTACTCAAAGAACCAACCGGCAGCAGGCCAACGGCAGCAGCAGTAACACTAGAGCAGGCAAAGCTTTGGTTTGACGTACCGGGTGGGATCGAACTAACCGGCTCCGTTATGGCTGTACCAGCAAGGCCGCTTGTTCGTAAAGATCTCGCTGGGGTGACCCAGGAAGATGGAACTGCGCGAATCCAAGTTATCGATCGGCGAGATCATCCGGACCTTCATCGAATTCTAGTGGAGGTCGGTAAGTTAACCGGACGCGAGGTTGCGCTAACGACGAGCTTCAATATCGCAGAGCGCCCCCTCGTCAACTCTCCCAGGCAGGCCCTGGAGGTGTTCGTTGAAACTGGGATCGAATATTTGATTTTTGAAAACGCCTTGATCCGGAAAAAGGCGCGAAGTCAGCCGCCACTTGTTAGAGACCTAAATGCCGCGTCTCAGGGAGCCACTGTGGCGAGATATGCACAAGGCATTAGCTTTGACGTAACTCAGGGGCAATCGAATCACATCCGCCTCGGCTGAGGCGGATCATGTGTGCCCTTCTCCCAGCCCGGAAAGGCTTTTCGGGCTGTCCACTCTAATTTCGTCGCTTCTGGGCTGGCCGGACTTAGCCAAAGCTAAGCCAGCGGTTTCTTTAACTCCGACGCCCATCGACATCGAGGATGCGGCCTGAAAATAGGCTCAGCTCCGCCGTCGCTGGTGCAGCTTAATAAGGCGCGCGCGCGCCGGTACGTCAGCCCTCGGAGATTCCATCGCTCCTCGTGCCCGGATCGGGGCCATTCAAACGCAAATTTTGCCGGTTCGCCTACGTTGGGGCATATTTCGTTTCACGATTCTACATTCCCCTCCCAGAGACATGACTACTTACGAAGCACCGCTCGATGAAATGCAGTTCGTAATACGCGAACTTGCTGGCCTTGATACCCTGACCGCCCTGCCGGAGTGGCAAGATATCGACGCTGAAACGGTCAACGCAGTTCTACAGGAAGCCGGTCGCTTTGCCAGCGAGGTTCTCGCGCCGCTCAACCAGTCGGGTGACCAGAGAGGAGTTATTTGTAAAGATAACCACGTCATCACTGCCCCTGGCTTTCGCGAAGCTTACCAACAATATATAACCAGTGGATGGAACCGCTTGGGATTCGACGAGACATACGGCGGGCAATCTATGCCGAACCTGGTTGGCGCTGCGGTGCAAGAGATGTGGAAGTCCGCTAATTTGGCCTTTTCAGCCTGCTTTCAACTGACCCAGGGTGCAGCAGAGGCGATCTTGCAACGCAGCAACGAAGAGCAAAAAAAGAAATATCTGCCGCGCATGATTGAAGGCCGGTGGACTGGTACGATGAATCTGACTGAGCCACAGGCGGGCTCAGATCTAGCCGCAGTTAGAACCCGAGCCGTCCGGCAAGAGGATGGTTCCTATCGGGTTTTTGGTCAGAAGATTTTCATTACTTACGGCGAACACGATCTTTCTGAGAACATCATTCATCTGGTGTTAGCACGTACACCGGACGCCCCGCCCGGAGTCAAAGGGATCTCGTTATTTGTCGTCCCAAAATTTCTGGTTAACGACGACGGCACTTTAGGGTCCCGCAATGATGCTTACTGCCTTTCCGTGGAACACAAGTTGGGCATTCACGGCAGTCCCACCTGTGTGTTGTCCTATGGTGACCAAGGAGGCGCTGTCGGTTATCTGATTGGCGAAGAAAATCGCGGCCTCGAATACATGTTCACCATGATGAACGTAGCCCGGATATCGGTCGGTCTGGAAGGGGTTGGCATTGGTGAACGGGCCTATCAACAAGCGCGAGAATACGCCAGAACCCGTGTTCAAGGCCGCGATATTTCCGGCAGCGACGGATCGGTGCCCATCATCCGCCATCCGGATGTGCGACGGATGCTGCTCCTAATGAAAGCGCAGACGGAAGCGACTCGTGCCCTCGCCTATGTCGTAGTCGCCGCTCGCGATTTAGCGAGCCATCACCCAGACGAGCAGACTCGCCAACGCAATCAAGCGTTTCTCGAGCTGATGACTCCGGTGGTAAAAGGTTGGAGCACAGAAACGGGCATCGAAATCGCGTCCCTGGGAATTCAGATCCACGGAGGGATGGGTTATGTGGAGGAGACGGGCGCAGCCCAACACTGGCGCGACGCTAGGATCACAACGATCTACGAAGGGACGACCGGTATCCAGGCAAATGATCTGATCGGTCGCAAGATTATCCGTGATCAAGGAAGAACGATCCGAATTGTTCTAGAAGAAATGCGGCAGTTTGCGGGCGAGCTAGAAGGTCCGGACGCTTCATTGCTCGCGATCAAAAATAGCCTAGTGCAAGGGATAGATTCACTTGCAGCCGCCACGGAGTATATCCTTACCAATTACCAAACCGGCGCGCGAAAGGTGATGTTCGGCGCCGTACCGTTCCTCAAGCTTTTTGGAATCGTAGCCGGTGGATGGCAATTGGCCCGAGGAGCAAAAATATCGGTAGCTCGCTTAGCCGAGGGGAAAGGTGATCCTGCGTTTTACAAGGCTAAGATTGCCACAGCGCGTTTCTATGCCGACCACCTGCTCGCGGCAGCACCCGGGCTAGCTTATACGGTGATCCACGGCGGTGAAGTAGACGGGCTGCTTTCGGATGATCAGGTGTGATGGGTTGTTGGGCTTTGCGCGCCCCTGTTGTGGGAGGGCGCGCGTCCCCGCGCGCCTAAGACGTTGCGCGAGACTCATCCCAGCGCGAATGCGAACGGCAATTGTCTAATAGAGGCGGCTCCCGGGAATCGCCCAGCGGGTCGCACCGCTGGTAAGAACGTGAGACGGATCGCGAGGACCCGATCCCTCCCGCCTACTCCACGATCTGCAAAATAGCCTGGTGATCGGTTCGAGCGGCGGCTGCGGTTAAGAGATTCCGCATCGCCGTAATGGTATGACCGTTCCGCCCGATCACTTTGCCGACGTCGGAACGGCGCATCTCTACCTTAAAGATGAGCTTTTTCCCCTGTTCCTGCTTAGTCACCAGCACCTCATCGGGTGCATCCACCAAGTGCTGGATCACGTACTCGAGGAAATTTTCCACAGTTGTTTTCGGCCTCGTCCCGCGGACGCGGGATCCGCACTAGTCCCGCACCTGCGGGACAAAGGCGGAAGCGAGGCCGCTCCACGCTAAGCTGCTGGCACTGCTGGGACTACTGGAACCGCGCTCTTCTTGCGAGCCTTCTTGATCATGCTTGCCACCGTCTCGCTGGGTTGAGCACCGTTCTTTACCCAATACTCCGCGCGATCAAGGTTGAGCTGAAAATTCTCACCCGTTTTCCGCGGATCGTAGTTGCCAATCACTTCAATGAATTTACCATCGCGCGGACTTCTTTTGTCCGCTACCACCACACGATAAAAGGGGCGATTCTTCGCACCTTCTCGCCTTAATCTGATCGAAACTGCCATATTATCTTCCGCAGAAAAGCGTCCCAAGTTTCTGCTTATCTTCCAAACGTTCCGGCGCCGGGGACACGGGCCAACATCTTCTTCATCTTTCCGGCGTTTTTCATCAGTTTCCTCATCTGATCAAACTGCCGAAGAAGGGTATTTATTTCGGTGACTGTAGTGCCGCTGCCCCGCGCAATCCTTTGCCGCCGGCGTGCGTTCAGAATTTCCGGACGCTTCCTTTCGTCCTTTGTCATCGATAAAACGATGGCCTCTGTTCGCTTCAGCCGCTTACCGTCAACCGAAAAGCCTTTCAAGTTACTCATACCCGGCAGCATGCCAAGGATATTTTCCAGGGGCCCCATCTTGTTCAATAGCTGGAGCTGAGACAGGAAATCATTGAAATCAAAGGTCGCCGTCCGCAGTTTTTTCTCCAAGCGGGCGGCCTCTTCCTCGTCGATCGCCGCGGCCGCCTTTTCCACCAGGCTGACCACATCACCCATACCAAGGATACGCCCGGCCAGACGATCCGGATAAAATGGTTCAAACTGCTCAATTTTCTCGCCGAGACCGGCAAACTTGATCGGACGATGCGTCACCTCGCGCATGGAGAGCGCGGCGCCACCACGGGCGTCACCATCCAACTTGGTCAGAATCAACCCGGTTAGCCCAAGCGCCTCATGAAAATGAGTCGCCACATTTACCGCCTGTTGCCCCGTGGCCGCGTCACAGACCAAGAGGACCTCTTGTGGCTGCAGCAGATCCCGAAGTCTTTTTAGCTCCCCTACCAGCACCTCATCAATCTCCAGGCGTCCGGCGGTATCGTAAATCTGGACATTGCCGGATTGAGTTTCCGCCCACTTAACGGCTTGTCGGCCGGTTTGCAGGAGATCGGTCTGGCCGGGCTCAGGCCTAAAGAACGGGACACCGACTTGCTTCGCTAAAGTTGCCAACTGTTCAATAGCGGCCGGCCTTTGCAGGTCGCAGGCAAATAGCAGCGGCGCTTTTCCTTGTTTCTTGAGGAAATAGGCCAGTTTCGCTGCCGATGTCGTTTTACCGGCGCCATGTAACCCCACCATCATGATCCTAGCCGGCGGTTGCAGATCTAGAGGCGCATTGTCAGCCCCTAAGAGCTGGGTGAGCTCGTCATGGAATATCTTTACGATCTGCTGTCCCGGAGAGATGCTGCGCATCACTTCTTGCCCGAGCGACTTCTCCTTTACTCGAGCAATAAAATCCTTGGCGACCTGGAAATGAACATCCGCTTCTAACAGGGCCAATCGCACCTGGCGCAACGCGTCGGTGATATTGGCCTCTGAAATCGACCCGTGACCGCGTAGGTCTTTAAAGACTTCCTGAAGACGATCGGAGAGTTGTGAAAACACAGTCTTGGTTCAGTAAGGTTCTGCAGGGTAACAAAGGGAGTCCACCCTGCCTTTAATTACACAATAAGAACACAAAGGCCACGAAGACAGAATTTGGTGAGTCTAGCCCTCATTGCATTTCCCCGACAATAAAACCTTCGCGGCCTTTGTGATCTTGCTGTGGATAAAATCCGTGGAGGAGCGGACGGGACCGGGGATCCGTCAATTTGTCGCTACCGGGCCAGCTGCATCCAAGGTAAACATCCATTTAGTTTCTACCCTTTTTCCCTTTACCTTGGCGGATAGAACCACGGTATAAGATTTTGGCTCCAATTTTTGGGTGAATACGTATGAAACGAGCTTGGTTTTCGGATCGTAGTTAGCGGGCACCAACCCAAAGCCGCTGACTCGCATTTCAACGGAGCCGGCATCGACCTCACCCATGGTAGCGATATTCGCTTTTATCGTCGGCTTCGGATTGCTGATATGCGAATTGTCCATGGGCTCCGTCAGCATCGAAGCAGCCGCCAGTTGAGTCTCTTCAGCTCCTGGGGCTCCAATCTCGCCCCCGAAATCCAGAGCGGCCTTGAACACGGCAGGTTTAATTGAATCGACGGCGTACCGGCCAACTTGATCGCGCAATACGTTCTGTCCCATGTGCTGGCCATAGACTGTAAACTGGAGTTGGTACCCGGCGTCCATCGCGGTTTTCCGGACGACTTCGTTGTGAAATCCGTAAGGGAATGCAAAAGCAACGATCTTAATGGCAAGCTTATCTTCCAAGATCTGCTTGCAATCATAAACCTCATGATGAAGCCACGTCGGATAATCCTGTCCTCGAGGAGCGTGCCGTAGATCTTTATGTGAAACCGTGTGAGCTTCGATATCAACACCGGCGTCCCGCAGTTCCTCAAGTTGGCCCCAGGACATCGATTTGCCCCCTCTATCGACGTAATCGGTGTAGATGAAAAGAGTGAACGGGTACCCGTATTCTTTTAAGATAGGCCAAGCCACGTAGTATTGAGAATTCCAGCCATCATCCAGGGTGATGACCGCGCTTTTCATCGGGATCGACTTCTCGTTGTTGAGCCAGGCAAGCACATCCTTCATCGAGATCACCGAGATTCCGTTGTCCTTCAAGGCTTGCATTTGCGCTTTGAAATCAGTCGGCGTGGTAACCAGGTCTCTCGGTTTGTCCTCAAACCGGTGGTAGCAGAGCACGATAAACCGCGCGTTCTTATTTACCGCCGGCCTAGGAGTTGGCGTCGCACTGGCGACAGCAACCGAGGCGGTCGCGGATGGGCTAGCACTGGGTTTAGGCGAACCCGTAACTAGCGCAGTGAGCTCCTGTGCTTTTTTGCACCCGCCCAAAAAAGCGGGAAGCAACGCTAACAACAAAAAGAAACGACGTGGCATACAAATCAAGCTTTAGACTACCACGCGATTCCAGGTTGTGAAAACCAGATTCGCCGGACAATTTTGGGAGACGAGCGACTTATAGGCATGTCAGTGGGGCGATGCTCCCGAATGTCCGAAATGGGTTCGCGAGGCGTAGCGGCTTTATCTCTAGATATGATGCAACTGTACCGATGCGCTCGCCGAGCCGCGGCCCAGCGTGCGAATCTGTCGGCAGTCGACCCTCGCCATTATGGCACACGCTGGGTAACGGCTCGGCAAGCGCAACAGCGCAACACATCAGGTCTTTCAGGAAGTCGGCTACTCTGCGAGCCCTCTATGGACGATCGGGAGCCTCGCCCCCCTATGGTGTTGTCAAGCTACCCAGCGTGTTTTTAGCGGTTTGTCATCTTTTGTAGAGCAACGTAGTTGCCAAAATTTTTAGTTCAGAGATCGAGCCGGTTTGCGACGGTTGGTACGTTTCCTCTTGTGGCTCATGTCTCCGAGCTCGATTGGGACAAGGCAGCCTCCTATCCGGCCTGTCAGGGTTTGACAGCGCAAGATGCTCTATACGCATCGCTCAAGAGGAACGAGCGCGCCCAATCTACCAACGGGCTTTTAAAGCCCAGGGGCGAGCACGAGCGCGCGCCGTTCCAAAGTCCAGAGTTAAAATGTTTAGTCTAGTGCTGTGTCAGCTTCTCCCTTAACCATGGGGCCTCTTTAGAGGCGCCAGCTTGCTCCTGTTTCCCCCGAACCGGGGTTTGGGGCAGAGCCCCAAGTTAAAACCCGAGTCTTCGGGTCACTTCTAAAATGGTTTTAGCCCTCGATCATGATGAGACCCAATTGCTGGGCAGTAATACGACCGGTTTGTAGCCGCCAGATATCGACGATCAGTTGCCGGCCGATGGCCACCACGGCTTTTTTCTTCAGTCCTCGGTTAGAGCCCTCCAGTAGCTCACGCCATTTTTGCACCGCTTTATACTCGGGCTGGAAGAGGATCATCCGCCAGACCATCTCGGTGATGATGCGCCGCAGAGCCGGTAGTCCCACTTTGGTGATTGCACCCAAGCGTTGGCTCTCTCCGCTGCTCCATTCACTGGGCACCATCCCGGCTAAGCAGCCGATCTTGCGTTCAGTTGAGTAAAGATTCCAATCCAGTACTTCAGCATTCAATTGCGCCAAGCTGGGAGCTCCCATCCCCTTTGGCCGTGGGCCTTGGTACTGCTTGGTTAGCTCTGCCTTGGCTTGCTCAATTTGCTGGTCTAGCTCGCGTAATATCCCAACCCAGCGACCAAGATGTTTTACAATCCAAGGAGCCACCCCCTTGCTTAAGTGCTCAAAAGCTTTGGGCCGCCACCAATTGCTCCAGCTCTGGTAGCCCTGGCTCAGCAAAAGGGAGTTGCCCATGACGCCGATGCGCTGGCGTTCTTGCACCAGCGCATCGTGCTGGCGACTTTCCACTCGAGCCTGCTCTTGAGCCTCCCTCGGTATTCTGACCAGTTGCAGCGCTTGCTCATTGCCATTGAGATAATTGCTCAGATCACTGGTTAAGGTTCGCGCATCAATTGAGTTGTTCTTGCCCCGCTTCCTCTTCTGCTCTCCGCTGCGGGGTGCACAGACCAGGCACTCAATCCCGCTTGCCTTTAACTGCCGATACAGCGAGTACCCCAGCGGCCCGGCTTCGTAGACCACCACCACTTCCTTGGCTTGCTCTCGCTGCTTCTCAACGTAAAGCAACAACGCTTCCTTGCTCCCGAATGTCTGGGCTACTCCCACAGCCCCGTTATCGATCTTGCGGGCCGCCTGATAGCTCTTTAGGTGCGCATCGACTCCCAGCACGATCCGGTTTGCCTTCGCTTCCTTTTGGCTGTTCTTTTCCTGGCTTACGGCGGTTGGTGCCGCCTTGAGTTTGTATTCAATCATTGTTTGTCAGGCTGCTGTTGATCCGGCAGCCTGACAACACAGCTCTACCAAGTGACAGCGCCGTCACGCCTTCCCCTCTTCTCCCAACCTGAGCTGCTGAAACGTTCGGTTGATATACCGGAAATGTTGTCCCAGAGAACAGAACCCGGCTAATTCTGCCTTTGGGATGACCGCCACGATTTCTGGAATTTTCTCCAGTTCGGTCAAGAAATCGTCGCTGCCCTGCCAGGTAGCCATCGAAGCTTTCTGCACGGCTTCGTAGGCGGCTTTCCGGTCCATCCCGCGCCGCGTAAGCTCAAGCAGAATTGCTTGACTGAAATAGAGCCCCTTCGTGATGGCCAAGTTCTGCTGCATGTGCTCGGGATAGACCACCAACCCGTCCACGATATCGGCCAACGTCAGCAACATGTAATCAAGCAAAATGCAGGAATCCGGTAGGATAATACGCTCGACACTACTGTGACTGATGTCTCGCTCGTGCCACAGAGCGACATTCTCGAGTGCGGCTACGGTATTCCCTCGCAAAACACGCGCCAAACCACTAAGCCGTTCACTCGTAATCGGGTTCCGCTTATGCGGCATCGACGAGCTCCCTTTTTGCCCGGGTTTGAAAAACTCTTCTACCTCTAGAACCTCGGTCCGTTGCAGATGCCGGAATTCGGTTGCCCAACGATCAATGCTGGAAGCCACTAGGCCGAGAGTGGTGGAAAATTCTGCATGCCGGTCTCTCTGAATCACCTGCGTCGACAGCAGATCCGGTTTCAGCCCCAATCGCCGGCAAACTTGCTCTTCGACTCGCGGGTCCAGATGGGCGTGCGTTCCAACCGCTCCACTTAGTTTTCCCACTGCAATCGTCTCTCGAGTCTGGCGCAATCGCTTCTGGGCCCGGTCGAATTCGTCGTACATCAGAGCCATTTTTAACCCGAACGTGATCGGCTCGGCGTGAATCCCGTGGCTCCGCCCGATCATGGGTGTGTATTTGTATTCCAGTGCCTTACGCGCGGCGGCTTGCCGGACCAACTCGACATCGGCGAGCAAGATATCGCACGATTTCACCAGCTGAATCGCCAGCGTGGTATCCAGAATGTCCGACGAGGTCAGACCCTGATGAATCCAACGCGCTGCCGGCCCGACATTGGAGGCAACATTTTCGAGGAACGCGATGACGTCATGTTGGGTGCGCTTTTCGATCTCTTGGATCTCAGGCACCGAAAAACGGGCCTTGGCTCGGATTTCCTCGGCATCCGCTGAGGGAATGAGCCCTAGAGAAGCCATCTCTTCACAAGCGAGCACTTCGATCTCCAGCCAAATGGAAAACTTCCTCTCATCAGCCCATATTTCCCTCATCTCTTGACGGGAGTATCTCTCGATCACGCCCAGAGATTACGGGAGGCACGCCGGAAGCAAAGCGATATTTTATTCGAGGAGATCAGGGAACGTGATCTTACAAAGGGAGGGCGCACTGCCTGTCCGACATAGCCTTATGCTTCCGATCGGTTTTTCTTCGAGCGGGGCGACGTCGGATCCCCGCGCGCCGCGAGGATGTGCCACGACCCCAAGGCGTATTTTCGTCCGCGATTAGAACACGCGCCCGGCTTTGGTAACGATCCCGCCGCCGCGACCCCTACCGGCCCACGCGACGAGGTTCTTGGACCGTGCGATCACCCCTTCTCCAGGGCAGGTCCGTGATGCGGACAGAGCGAAGCGGTTCAGGCCACGGACTAAGTCATGTCATCCCTTTGGGAGAGGTCCGACACTTTCCTCCTCGAGAAAGTCCGTGACAGACACCTGCAAAGACAGCGGCCTCACGAGAGAAGCCGCCACAAAAGATTTTTGGTTTTTTTAATGCTTAGCGAACGCGGGCTCGAACTTTCCGGCCGTTGTTCATTAGCCGGACCTGGCCCGAAGCGAATAAATCAGCAACCGTTGCTACCGTCTCTTCGTTGGTTTTCGCGTATGCACTCACTACAGCAATCAAATCTCCCAGGCTAAGCGGCCGGGTCGTCACTTTGCGTCTCTTCATTTTTCTCCTTATCCTCTCACTTTCTCCGTTTTCACTGTGAGCCGGCCTGGTGAAGATTACCCCAAAAGGCCGGACCCCAAAACTACGTCCATCAAATTAGACGGGGCTGTGCCGCTTTTGTTTAAAATTTGTGAGTTATTTCGTCCTTTGGACGCAGGGGCGGGATTTCGGTTGCATTTATTCTCGGATTCGTCGAGACATCGGCCAATAAATCTATGCAGTTGATTACCGGCCTAATCGACCTCCTTCTTCACTTGGACAAACATCTCGACGAACTTGCCGGCCAGTTCGGAGGTTGGACTTATCTGCTGCTATTCCTGATCGTTTTCGCCGAAAGCGGGATTATTCTGACCCCTTTTCTTCCGGGTGATGCCCTGCTTTTTGCTTTGGGCGCGTTAACCGCTACGACGACCCACTTCAGTCTGATTTTGATCCTGCTGCTTCTAACGATCGCTGCCCTGTCCGGTTACTTCTTCAACTACTGGGTGGGAGCGAGTCTCGGGAGGACGCTGTTTAAAGATCCCAACTCTAAGATCTTCCGCCGCAAATACTTGGATCAAACCCACGCGTTCTACGAACGTTACGGCGCCAAAACGATTCTTATTGCCCGTTATTTGCCGATCATCCGTACGTTCGCTCCTTTCGTTGCCGGGATGGCGGCGATGACATTCTCGAGATTTGTGATTTACACAGTGGTGGGCGGTGTTGTGTGGGTCCTAGTGGTGGTTTTGGCAGGCCACTTTTTCGGCGGGCTGCCCTACGTCCAACACAATTTCTCCATTGTGATCCTAGCGATCATCATCGTCTCGTTGATCCCTACCGGCATCGAAATCTTACGGGGATATCTGGGCAGATCCAAAGCGGAACCGGCGGAGTAGAGCAAGACGTGATTGGTGATTAGTGATTGGTGATTGGTGGGGGCTCCACCCCCAAACAATCAACGTGCAAGGCCCTGTAAACGCGCCGAGCTGTGGTCTACCGGGGGGCCACGGCTCGGCGTGTTTTTAGTCCCGTTAAATGGTTGGTCGAGAGATGCATTTTTTCCTTGATTAAGCTCTGGGTCGTTCGGGAGCCTCGCCCTACCAATCACCAATCACCAATCACCAATCACCAATCACCAATCACCAATCACCAATCACCAATCACCAATCACCTCACCAATCACCAATCACCAATCACCAATCACCAATCACCAATCACCTCTCACTTCTCCCCTCCCCCCTTCCCACTCTCCACTTTCCGGTCTATTCTCTCTTTCTACTCAAAATGAATCCTGGTGCCCTCCTACAACAGGAAATTGAACATACGGGTCGCGAGATCTTTGCCTTAATCGATCAGAATCAGCGGGAAGCATCCGTTCTTCGGCGAAACGACTTTTACGGCCGGCTAATGGACTGGTGCATGCGGGACGAAAGTTTCAAAACTCAAATGTTCCGGTTCGTTGATGTGCTGCCCACGCTGACTTCAGCCGATGACGTGGTCAGGCATCTATCCGAATATCTTCGGGACTCAAAAGCAACCATCTCCGGATTACTCCGGGGTGCATTAAGCGTTGGCGCGGTTCTACCTGCGGTGCCTGCAACCGTGATCAGGAAAAATGTAGCCGCAATGGCCAACATTTTCATTACCGGCAAGGATGGACAATCCTCCTTACGGAACCTTCGCCAAATTTGGAAAGAACAAGCGAGATTCACGGTAGATATTTTAGGCGAGACCGTCGTGAGCGACCGCGAGGCGGAACAATACGCGCAGCGTTACGGCCAATTGCTTGAGTTCCTGGCCGGCGCCACCGCCGATTGGCGAGTCGAAGGCCCGCTGGCGCCGACCGAACCGCCCCTGGTAAATGTGTCGGTAAAAATCTCAGCCCTTTGCGCGCGGATTCAGGCAACCGATCCAGACCGCAGCATCGAGATGATCTTGGCCCGGCTTCGTCCCATTATTACTCAGGCCAAAAGGTTGGGCGCTTTTATCAACCTCGACATGGAACATTATGGGTTGAAGCAGCTGACGATCGATCTTTTTAAAAAACTGCGCACCGACCCGGATTTTGTTGATTACCCACACCTGGGCCTCGTCATCCAATGCTATCTACGGGATTCTTTTGCTGATGCCGAGGATCTGCTCTCCTGGAATTCCAGCGTACGCAGACCTTTCACTATCCGGCTAGTGAAAGGCGCCTACTGGGACTACGAAAAAGTGATTGCCGCTCAACGCACCTGGGATGTGCCGGTCTTTGTTTCTAAACCGGAGACAGACGCTAATTACGAAAAAATTTCCCGCCTGCTTTTAGAAAATCGAGATCTCGTTTACCCGGCATTGGCCTCTCACAACGTCCGGAGTATCGCGCACGCCATGGTTTATGCTCGCAAGGTTGGCCTGAAACCCGGCGATTACGAGTTTCAGATGCTGTACGGGATGGCCAAGCCGATTCGCCGTGCCCTCGTCAGCCTTGGGCATCGCGTGCGCGAATATTGTCCGGTGGGCGAACTAGTTCCCGGAATGGCGTACCTCGTTCGCCGTCTGCTTGAAAACACGTCGAATGAAGGATTTCTGCGGGCAAAATTCAGTTCCAACGCTTCCATCTCTGCTTTGCTCGAGGACCCAAGCTCATTGATCGGGGATAACCAGCCTAACGGCCAGACCCGGCCTGCCTTAGCCCAACCTGCGTTCGTTAATGAGCCACCGGCCGATTTTGCGCTGAGCGATGCTCGCCAAAAAATGGACCTCGCTCTGCAACAAGTGCAGAAGCAATTCGGCAAACATTTCCCTCTCGTCATCAACGGTAAAAAGCTCAGCACCGACAGCGAGCTTCCTTCAGTGAATCCGGCCAAGCCGGACGAGGTCGTCGGTCGCAACGCTGCCGGGAATTCCGTCAATGTTATGGATGCCGTGGCCGCCGCCCGGATAGCGTTCTCGCGCTGGAGCCAGACTCCTTTTGCGGAACGCGCTGGCATTATCCAAAGAGTCGCCGACCGGCTTCGCCAACGCCGGTACGAGCTGGCCGCCTGGGAAGTATTCGAGGTCGGTAAAACCTGGATGGAAGCTGACGCCGATGTGGTTGAGGCGATCGATTTTTGTGAGTTCTACGCGGAAGAGGCGCGCCGGTTAGGGCGCGGTAGACTCACTCAGGATATCCCCGGCGAAGTCAGCATCGAGAATTACGTCCCCAGGGGCGTCGGCGCGATCATTGCCCCTTGGAATTTTCCGCTCGCCATTCTCTGCGGGATGACAGTGGCCGCTCTGGTAACCGGTAACACGGTCGTGATCAAACCAGCCGAACAATCGGGTGTCATCGGCGCTCTTTTCATGGAGGCATTGGAAGAGGCTGGCATCCCTCCGGGAGTCGCTAACCTGGTGAGTGGCACTGGCGAAGCAGTCGGTTCTTACCTGGTCGTTCATCCGGAGGTCGATTTCGTTGCATTTACCGGCTCGCGCGAAGTGGGAACCTCCATCTGGCAGCTCGCCGGCATCACTCATCCCGAACAAAGAAACTTGAAAAAAGTGATCTGCGAGATGGGCGGGAAAAACGCGCTCATTGTGGATACCGATGCCGACCTCGATGAAGCAGTGCTCGGCATCATCCATTCGGCGTTCGGCTTTCAAGGTCAGAAATGTTCCGCGCTTTCCCGGCTGATTTTGGTGGGAGAAGTCGGTGACCGGCTAATGCCGCGTCTCACAGAAGCAGCCGCCGCCTTGAAGATCGGCTATCCTGAAGATCCTTCCACAGATGTCGGGCCGGTTATCGACGCCGATGCTAAATCAAAGATCGATCGGTACCGGGCCATCGGAAAGCAGAAACACAAAACCGCCTTCGAAGCCGTTATACCTGACCACTTAAAAGGCTATTTCGTTCCGCCCACGATTTTCGTCGATGTACCCATCGATGCGCAGATCGCTCAGGAAGAAATCTTCGGGCCGGTTTTATCGGTCCATCAAGCCCTCGATCTCACGGAGGCGATCGAAATGGCAAATTCGACCCCGTTTGCGTTGACCGGTGGACTTTATTCCCGTAGCCCGGAGAACATCGCGAAAGTGCGAGATAGTTTCCAAGTTGGGAATCTCTATATTAACCGGTCCATCACTGGGGCTATCGTCGGCCGCCATCCGTTCGGCGGTTTTTATATGTCCGGCGGCGGCACGAAAGCTGGTGGACGCGACTATCTGCTCCATTTCACCTTCCCACGCGTAGTAACCGAAAATACGCTGCGCCGCGGGTTCGCGCCGGAGACTGCGGAGGTGAGAAGTGAGTAGCGTTGTGACGAAATTCGCAAGGGCGGAGAGATGAACGCCAAAGCGGCTCCCCTCCAGGCGATGCGAATAAACAGACCTTTTCCGGGTGCCACCCCAAGCGGGAGCACAGCCCACAGAGACAGATGAATCAATGCCTGTTAACGATTGTGAAGCCAGGGATATTTCCTCCCTGGCTTGGCTTACTAGTCAACCGATTCTGCCTCACACGACAACGGCGTGAGCGATCCAAACCCTCAAACCACACTCCGCTTCTTCTTTCCGAGAGCGGATTTCACCAGCAACAATTCGCTGACGTTCTCCGGCGTGAAGAGACCAACCAATCGCCCGGTGTTATCCAGGACCGGCAATGCGGTCACTCCAGCCTGTCTGACGAAGTCCAGAGCCCGGTCTAGACTGGTTTGGGGAAGAACGGTCGGCAGGCCCTTCACCATGACATCGATCACGGGCGTATCGACGCCGCTGTTGCGGAGGGCCACCAGCAGATCATGTTTGGTTAACAACCCGGCGAAACCACCATTGTCATCCAGCACCGGGAATTCATGCTGAGACGTTCCCAACAAAACATCGATCGCCTGGTTTAACGTCGCCCGATGATCCAGCGTATCGAAACGAGTCACCATCGCGCTCGAAACTGGTAAGCCGGCTGTGACCGAGCGCATCTGCACGATGGCCGCTTCACTTTCCGCCGCCATATAAATAAAGATGGCAATCAGAATCAGGAGAAATTGACCGGTGAATGCGGCGAAGATGCCAAGTGCCAGGGCAATACCTTGCCCAATACCGGCTGCAAGCCTGGTCGCCCGCGCGTATTCCATTCGCGTAGCTAAAAGCGCGCGCAGCACCCGACCTCCATCCAAAGGGAACGCCGGGATCAGGTTGAACACCACCATGATGACGTTCGCCGAAAATAACATTTGGAGGAGACTAGGATCGGTAACGATCGCTATCAGATCTAAACCGCCCGTCGCGAGTAACACCCCGCCCAGAGCGATAATAATCACTACATTGACCAGCGGCCCCGCGATTGCCACCACCAATTCTTGCACGGGTTTCTCCGGCATTCTTTCCATGCGAGCAACGCCGCCGATCGGATACAAAGTGATATCAACCGTCGGAATCCCGTATGCCTTCGCAGCCAGCGCGTGCCCCAGTTCGTGCAGCAAGACACAAAGGAAAATCAAGAGCCAAATCACAACGACGCTAACCCCCGACCCTGCTCCTACCGTGTGACCGGAAAAGTACGCCACAAATCCTAGAAGTAGGAAAAACGTAGCGTGGATCCGAACGTCGATCCCTGCTATGCGCGCAACTTTAAACGACCATCTCATTGTTAGGTTGTAACCTTAACTTCTCCTATAAGTTGCTATAATGCTAACCCGACTGAAGGTCCGCGTCACCCCGAACGCCCGAAAGAATGCGGTCGTTTCGTGGACTGACGATGAGCTCCGGTTGAAAGTCAAAGCGCCCGCTATCGACGGCAAAGCCAATGCCGCCCTCATCGAATACCTTTCTGAACTGACCGGTGCACCGCGTTCAAAAATCCAAGTTAGGTTCGGCGAGAAGGCGCGAACAAAGATCATGGAGATAGATGGGCTGACGCCAGACGAGGTCCGGGACCGGATCAGGGCTGAGGCCAGCAGAGTGAACTAGCCCCCGGAACGAGCTTATCTTTAATGATGGCACACGCTGGACCGGCGGCTCGGCGGCGCAGAGACATAGAGTCGCGCACAGCACAAGATCGTTCTGACCTCCGCTAACGCGTTGGGTAGCACAGGAGCCTCGCCCCACCAATTTTTCGGCCTACGACACCAATCACCCCATCGACGCGCTCTATGCTTGCTCGGGGCAGGCCTTTCACCTTTCACCGTTTTGCCCCCATCGCCCGCCCTCTCACGTCTCACCTCTCACTTCTCACGGTTTCAGGCCCCTTTGCGTCCCACCCAAAAAATGGTAGCTTCGGTGCTCTTCGAAATGAACTACAAAGAGACTCTCAATCTGCCGAAAACCGATTTCCCGATGAAGGCTAATCTCACTACGCGGGAACCGGAGATTTTGGCGAAATGGGAGTCAAACCAGCTCTACCAGAAGATCCAGGATAAAAGCAAAGACGCGCCGCTATTTGTTCTCCACGATGGGCCGCCGTTCGCAAATGGCGACGTCCATATGGGGACCGCGCTTAACAAAATCCTGAAAGATCTGATCGTGAAGAGCCGGGCCATGGCCGGGTACCGGGCGCCGTACGTACCGGGGTGGGACTGCCACGGCCTGCCGATCGAATTTAAGGTCGTAAAAGAATCGCAAGGACTTTCCCCTCTTGAAGTCCGGGAGCGTTCGGAGAAATACGCTCGCAAGTACATCGATATCCAACGCCAACAATTTCGGCGTCTAGGCGTCCTCGGTGATTGGGAACATCCCTACCTGACACTCGATCCTGCTTATGAAGCCGAGATCCTCCGAGTATTCGCGCAGATCGTCGAGCGCGGCTTAGTCTATCAAAGCAAAAAGCCGGTTTATTGGAGCACCGGAGCCCAGACGGCTCTAGCTGAAGCGGAGGTAGAATATAAAGAACGCCGGGACCCGTCGATCTATGTCCAATTTGCGCTGACCAGCGGCCCTTTTGCCGGAAAAGCATCGGTGGCGATCTGGACAACCACACCTTGGACATTGGCAGCCAACGTCGTGGTGGCGGTGCATCCGAATATTACTTATCTGGTCCAGAAGTTTGAGCATCCGGAGACTCAAGAGAGCGTTACTCTGCTGTTGGCCCAGGAACTTATAGGTTCGTTTTCACAGAACACGGGATGGAAGGCGGTTGGAGACCCTTTGACAACGCTGACCGGCAGGCAGTTTGAAGGCTGGAAATATCGGCATCCGTTCCTGGATCGGGAAGGAACGGTTCTGACCGCCGAATTCGTGACCTTAGATGCCGGTACCGGATGTGTGCATATCGCTCCCGGGCACGGTGAAGACGACTACCAGCTCGGAGTAAAACATCAGCTACCTGTGTTATCTCCGGTCGACGATTACGGGCGCTACACGGACGAGGTCGGGGTTGCGGAATGGGTCGGGAAATATGTCTTTGATGCCAACCGCGATGTAATCGAGTTGCTCAAGACCCGAAAAGCGCTTTTAGGCGAGCAACACTACGACCACTCCTATCCTCATTGTTGGCGATCGAAAACGCCGGTCGTATTCCGTGCGGTCGAACAGTTTTTTATCCGGGTCGACACTATCAAACCGGCTGCGCTGGCCGCCATCGACCAGGTGAAATGGGTGCCAAGCTGGGGACGTAATCGTATCTACGCAACGGTAGAGTCGAGACCGGATTGGTGTATCTCGAGACAACGGAGCTGGGGTGTACCGTTACCCGTATTCTATCAAGAAGGTAAACCGGTGTTGAATTCTATCTGGATCCGGCGATTTGCAGATCTTGTGGCCAAGAAAGGCACCAATGTCTGGTATGCTCTCAACAACGAAGAATTGGCTAGGGAACTGGACTTACCTTTTGGATTAACCCGGCGAAATGACACGCTGGATGTCTGGATCGATTCCGGGGTTAGTCATGAAGCGGTCCTAAAGAGCCGGCCCGATCTTCGCTGGCCAGCTGATGTCTACATCGAGGCCACAGACCAACATCGCGGCTGGTTTCAATCTTCACTGATCACCAGCGTCGCTCTTTACGATAAGGCGCCGTATCGAGAGGTTTTGACTCATGCGTTCGTAGTCGACGTCGATAGCCGGCAAAAGCTATCCAAGTCTCAGCAGGGCGCTTACGCCAAGCCGACGGAAGCGGAATATTTTGTTAAGAAATATGGCGCTGACCTGGTGCGTCTTTGGGTCGCAAGTGTCAATTTCGCGGATGAAGTGCCTTTTGGTGAAAAGCTGTTTGAACAGCTGACGGATACCTATCGCCGGATCCGTAACACACTGCGCATTCTGTTAGGAAACCTTCACGATTTCGATCCCAATGCCGCAGGCAAAATCGAATTAACTTTAGTCGATCGCTGGATGGTTAGCCGGCTCGAAGAATTGGTCAGGTTATGTCGCGAAGCCTATGAACGTTACGAGTTTCATAAGGTCCACTATCTGGTTAATCAGTTTTGCTCGGTTGAGCTCAGCAGCCTTTATATCGATATCACGAAGGATCGCATGTATTGCGATGCGCCCAATGGACCGCGGCGGCGAGCGACTCAATCGGTGATGTACCGCGTGTTCGACCGGCTTACTCGGTTGCTGGCGCCGATCCTTGTTTTCACCGCAGATGAAGCCTGGAGCTATTTCCACAAAGAAAACTCGATTCACCTCGAACAGTTCCCCGAGGCGGATTCTGCGCAGATCGATACGGAAGCGGTTCAGGATGTGGAAGCGCTTTTGCGAGCGCGCAATGTGGTATCTCACGCCTTAGAAACCGCGCGGCAACAGAAGCTCATCGGAAATAATCTCGAGGCGAATGTGCAATTGACTTTGCCCGCCGAAGATCGGGTCCATCGTTTGCATCTGGACGAGGTAGAGGAGTTTTTGATTCTGAGCCATCTCGATCTGTCGGCAGGAGAAGGTGAACCTGTGGCCACGGCCACCCGGACCGATCGACAACGGTGTGAACGTTGTTGGCGTCATCGCGCCATGGTGGGCGCCATCGCCGAACATCCAACCCTCTGTGACCGGTGCGCGGAAGTAGTTGATGAAATAACCGTTCAGAAATGAAGTTCCTGGTTCTGGTTACTTTGCCCCTGATCTTGATCGATCAGTTAACCAAGTGGCTTATCCAAACCCATATTCCTTATGGAGGCGTGGTCCCAATTATCCCGGGCTTTTTCAGCCTGGTTTATGTCAGCAATACCGGAGCCGCGTTCAGTATCTTTCAAGGGAACAACTTTTTCTTTATCGCGTTAGCCTTGGTTGCCTTGCTCGCGGTCCTGTTTTGGTTAATTCGGGACCAATTTAATCCCAAGAAAGAGCACCGGATGAGCGTGGTGACCAAAATTGCTTGCAGCCTCTTTGCCGCCGGGATCGTTGGTAACTTGTTAGATCGCGTTTTGAAAGGGTCAGTGGTCGATTTTCTCGATTTCTACATCAAAAGCTACTCCTGGCCTTCTTTTAATGTGGCAGATAGCTGTATCTGTATTGCCGCCGCGCTCTTGGTTTTGATGTCTTTTCGCAAGCCACAGCCTGGATCGCTAGCTGGATCGTCAAAATCCGGATAGGCCGGGAGGGATCGCAGCCTGTCCGACATAGCCTTCCATCGTGGGGTCTTTTCTTCTCAGCTCTGGCGACGTCGGATCCCCGCGATCCGTTTGTTTGCGGAGCCGAGGACGTTCTATAATGGTGGGCGAAAATACACCCTTTGGTTGAAACACGTCCTCGCGGCGCGCTGGGGACGCGCGCCCTCCCCAATTGCCTACCCCTCCAACGCCTCTATCTTCGCCGCTGGAATTGACGGCTCTAGCGTCTGCAAAAGCTTCAGCGCCCCTGATCGGTCCTTAATCTCGCCATCCAATTGTGCGGTCTGGACCGCTTCTAAGATTTCGCCGAACCGGGGGCTTGGTTTGAGTCCAAGCGCGATCAAGTCACGTCCGGTCAGCAACGGCGGCGGAATGATCGGTTCGTTCTCAAACTCTTTCTGTTTGTTCACCAGCAGATCGTATGTCTGCAAATCTCCGTGGCTCCCAAGGCAGTCGACCCGGTGTAATTCCAACTCTAAAGGAAAATTCTGGCGTCCCATGAAGCGGCGCAGCTTCGCCGGCCGCATATTCGGCGTGTCCTTGAATACCATGTGATGGCGGATCGCCTCGACCACCGTTTCGATCTCCTCATTCGAAAAACGAAGCCGGGTCATGATTTCCACGGCCATATCTGCTCCGACCTGGTCATGACCGTTGAATCGAATCCGCTGGTCGACCTCATCAAAACTGTAGGTAACAGGTTTTCCAATGTCATGCAGAAGGACTGACAGGGCTAGCAACGGGGAAGCATCGGCCGGCAAAAGACTCAGCATCAACCGGGTATGGACATAGACATCTCCTTCCGGATGAAATTGTGGTGGTTGCTCACAACCATGCGTCCGGTTCACCTCCGGTAGGATGTTTTGCAAGAGCCCGCTTTGATCAAGCAGATCGAGTCCGCGAACCCGATGGGAATCGGCCATGATCTTCACCAACTCATCCCGGATCCGTTCCTGGCTTACGGTTTTAATCTGGTGCGCGTTTTCTGTGACCGCTTTCCAAGTAGCTGGTTCGATTTCGAAGTCGAGCGCAGCAGCAAAACGGACCGCGCGCAAAAGGCGAAGATGATCCTCAGAAAACCGTTCCTTGGGTTCTCCGATCGCCCGTATCAGCCGGCGCTCCAGATCCGATCTGCCGCCCACAAAATCAACGACTTGATCTTCGACCGGATCATAGAACATGCCGTTAATCGTAAAATCACGGCGTCTAGCATCTTCTCCCGGAGAAGAAAAAGTGACTGAGACTGGGCGTCGTCCATCGAGATAGACGCCATCGGAGCGAAAGGTTGCGACTTCAAACTCGAATCCTTCGTCCAACACCCGAACCACCCCGAATTTGGCTCCGACTGCCACTGTCCGAGCAAACAGCTTTTGTACCTCATCGGGCTTCGCGTCGGTGGCGATATCGATATCTTTCGGCTGTTTCCGCAGGAGCGCGTCCCGGACACTGCCGCCCGCGAAGTAAGCCAGAAAGCCGCTCTCCCGAAGGCGACGTACCAGTTTCGTCGCCGCCCGCGAAAGCGAATCAGACAAAAGCATCAATCAGGGTCGACAAGTGAGGAACTCTCGTCAAGCACGACCATGTCCGCCTGGGCTGCTTCTTTGGCCGACGCGGCCGGCAGTTGCAACTCCATATAGGCGTGCAACAAAGCGGTTTCCCGCTGTTCTTCGTTCAAATGAAACGTTTGGCTCTCCAACTCCTTATCCTCCGTTCTAATTACTCCGCCAGAGCCCTACGGTTTCAGAAAAACCCACCGCGAACTCGGCGGTGGGTTAAAAATCTAACGTTCGATTTTCGTCTCCCTACCGCCTGGCCAAGGCAAGCCAGCCAGCACGCATCTTGACGCAAATTTTGGCACGATCGCACCACTGATTAGCCATATATTTTGTCGGGGGTGTGGTGAGGTACACGAACATCTCCCGACTAATACGATCCGAAGGCCTTACTCGCAAACAGAAATTCAGGTTACAAAATTGTTACGATTGTGGCGAAGGCGCACTACTCCAGCACTCCAATACTCCAGTACTCCATCACTCCGCGCGACCGGATTCGAGGACGAGGACGAGAACAAGAACGAAGCGTTCAGCACGCGTTGTAATCGGGGACAAAAATACGCCCTTCGGATGTGGCACGTCCTCGCGGCGCGCGGGGATCCGACGTCGCCCCGCTCGAAGAAAAAACCGATCGGATGCATAAGGCTATGTCGGACAGGCAGCACGCCCTCCCCGATTTGGACCCTGTGACCCCGCGGGGTTGGAACTGCGTTCAGCCGATGTAATATCAAATATTCGGATTGCCCTTCGCAGTAGTACGACGTAGCATCGCGAGGTTGTTCGAACGGCGGCGCAATATTCTCACTGCGAAGTGCAGCGTGGGAACACTTTCTAGCCATGGAAAACTCTTCAACAGCGAGGTTACAGCAGATGCCAAAACGGACCACCAGTGTCCGTCTTGAGAACCTAGAACGGCTCGAACGAGTGGTTCGAGAATTTGGATTTAAGGATCGCAGCCACTTTTTCCAATTGTGTACCGATGCCTTGATACGAGCCCATTCCGAAAGCCAACAACTCGATTGGCCTCCACGTTTCGCGACGCGTAAAGAGCTGGAGCTGCGAGAAAGAGAGCTACCGCGAATGGATCATCCTGAGCCGGCGCAGCTTCCGCATTGAATTTCTCGGCGCTGATTTTGAACAGGAGGCAACAGAGCTAACAGAGGCCTTTCCCTCTGTTCCCTCCGTTTCTTCCTGTTCAAAACATCTTCTTGCGGTCCTAAATCAATTCCGTAGGGACCGATTTTTTCGGCGGCTTCGATGGTCTTAACGAGTGACACAAAAACTGTGCGTTCGCTCCTTCAGCATCTCCAATTCGCCAAGGCGGATGCTTTTCGGACTTGGCAGTACTCCAACACTCTCCGCGTGCCCGGATTCGAGGACAGCCTGTCCGACGAAGCCCATGGCCTATGTTGTCAACCGCTCGTTGGTCAACCTATCACGGTCGGTAATGGAGCTTCCCGAATGGCGATCGCACCCGACGGTGACTATGCCTACGTTCCGAATGGCACCGACAACACGGTCTCAGTGATCAATATACAACCCCAATAAGGGGCGGTGTTTTGACGAGTCGTGACGAAAGGACTCGAAAATCATTTTTTGAACAGGAGGTAACGGAGATAACAGAGAGGTTCTCCCTCTGTTTCCTCTGTTCGCACCTGTTTAAGTGCCTTCCCTCGTCTCGGAACTATTTTCGCAAAGGACCGATTATTTTCGGCGGCCCCGATGGTCTTAACAAGTGACGCACAACCGTGGGTTAACAACCCTCAATAAAGGTCGCAAATGCTTCTAAAAGACAAAATTGCTGTCGTATACGGCGCCGGCGGCGGTGTCGGCAGCGCCATCGCTCGGAAATTCGCGCTTGAAGGTGCGCATGTCTATCTGACAGGGCGCAGGCTCGCTCCAATTAAGAACATCGCTGCTGAGATTTTCTCATCAGGAGCTATAGCGAAAGCGGCGGAGCTGGATGCGCTGGACGAGAAAGCAATCGAGGCCCACCTGGACTCTGTCGTTGCTGAGACAGACAAAATCGATATCTCGTTCAACGCGGTCGGTGTTCCTGCCAGTCTCGTAGCCGAGAAAGGCATGCAGGGTCTTCCGCTGACAGATATTCCGCTCGAAAGCTTTACGGTACCGATCACGACTTATACTCGCACCAACTTTCTCACCGCACGCGCAGCGGTACGGCGAATGGTTCAAAGACAGACCCAGGGCGTCATCCTGATGCATACGCCGGAACCTGCGCGGATGGGTGTCCCGCTACTAGGAGGAATGGCGCCGGCCTGGGCCGCCATGGAAGCTCTCTGCCGAGATTTCTCCGCGGAATTTGCTTCACACGGCATCCGGGCGGTCTGTCTCAGGACGACCGGGCTACCGGAAACAAAAACCATCGAAATCGTTTTCGGAATCCACGCCAAAGTACTCGGCGTTGATTGGGAACAGGCCCGAAATTTCATGGAGAGCACAACTCACCCTCGCCGCTCGTCAACCTTAGAAGAACTTACTAATATGGCTGCGTTCTTAGCTTCTGATTTTGCTAAAGGGATGACGGGAACGGTAGCCAATCTGACGCTCGGTAAAGCAGCCGACTAAACCTCGCGTTGCCAAGTGTCCTGTCCCATAAATAACGTGGCTTTCGCCGTCGGTCAGTTGGCTGTTTTTCAAGGCGCGAGCGAAGCGCCCATATCTGGTTCATACGGGTCGAGCGAGCAACGCGGAAAAACAGCCAACTGGCCACGGCCCGGAGGGTTGCGATGAAAATGGGCCGGCGGCTACGTTGCTCGTCGGTTACGTATCAATCTATATATGCGCCCTCCTCGCGTCTTGCCGGCGGCCCATTTTGATCGCAACGAAAGCCACGTTATTTATGGGACAGGACACTAAGTCTGTATGAGTAAATGAGAGCATCCGCCCACAAATCAGGCCTCGCCGAACCAGATTCATCTTCCCCGCCCCGGGATAAGGAAAGTTTTCAGGTAATCGTTGAATGGCATCGCCGAGAAATCATGCTGCATTGCTACCGGATGGTCGGATCGTTACATGATGCCGAAGACCTCACCCAGGAGACATTCCTGCGGGCCTGGCAAAGTATCGACCGCTTCGAAGGGCGTGCCTCCCTCAAAAATTGGCTTTATCGGATCGCAACCAGCGTTTGTCTGACTGCGATCTCTAAGAGTGCAAAGGCGCGCCGTGTTTTGCCGGAAGAAATTAATGGGCCGGCTACAAAAATGCCAAGCGGTTCGGCGACGGATGAGGTTCCGTGGGTCGAGCCGTATCCCGATTCGGCGCTGGAAAATTTAGCGGATACATCGCCAGGACCAGCAGTGCGCTACGAGATGCGCGAAGCGGTTCGTTTAGCTTTCGTAGTTGCGACCCAGCGTCTTCCCGCACGGCAACGCGCAGTTCTGCTGTTGCGGGACGTGCTGGGGTGGTCGGCCAGTGAAACTGCCCAGGCGTTGGAGATAACGCTGGCATCGGCCAATAGCGCCTTGCAACGGGCTCGCCTGACGCTTGGAAAGAATCTTTCCAACGAGGAAATAGCGGATCAGTCAACCGGTGATCCCTGCCGGCAGGCAATCGCCGAACGCTATGCAGCCGCCTGGGAAAACGCTGACCTTGACGGTCTCACCGGACTACTAGCGAAGGACGCGAAACTGAACATGCCGCCACGGATCGAGTGGTACCTGGGGCGGGCCCGCATCCGCGCGTTTTTGGCGTATGCGTTCGACTGGGTCTGGAGTTCACACCGTCAGGGTTCGTTCCGAATGGTACCCACCGCGGCGAACGGACAAGTCGCCTTTGGCACTTATGTCCGTGATCCCGAAGAACCCAAATATCATGCCCATGCGCTCCAAGTCTTAACGTTTAAGCAGGAGCAGATCAGTCAGCTGACTTTGTTTGTGGACGCACAGTTCTTTCCAAAGTTCGGATTGCCAATCGAACTGCAATCCAAAGGAAAATCAAAAGTGTCCAGCTTGTCGGTCTGAATACATCCAGGATTGAGAAATGGAGCCAGCCTGCCGAGCCTCATCTCCTTACCTGCTGGTGTTCCACGACTGCTTGCAGGGTGACCGGTCAAAAACTTCGCCACGAGAGATCGGGACGGTTCTAGCTAAATGGATTGAATGGCATGATTGTCTCGACGCGCAGGGCAAGATTCTTTTCCGCGGCGCGATTGGGCCGGAAGCTCGACGAGTCCAAGGCCCGCTCGGGGCCAACAGGTACCGGGTTGAAGCGGACAAACGTAATCCAATTGTCGGCTACCTATTAGTAGATGCTGTCAATTTCGATGAGGCTACCGAAATCGCCGCTGGCTGCCCTGGGCTAGAATATGACTTCGCCGTCGAAGTCTGCAAACCGTTCGCTGCGGATGTAACTGAAACACACAGAGGATGATTTGCTCGAAATAGTGATCTTCTACTATTCTGTTCAAGATTAGTATTTGGCTTGAAATCGGCGCCTTACGACCGTCAAGGTCCATCAAAGAAGTCACGCACTGTGTCACCCATCCGTACCATTCCTGGACGCCGGCGGCGGGCTAAAGGGATCAAGCACACTAGGCCGGGTCGGCGCTTCCAAATTGGAAATGCGAGCGGCCATTCTAAGTACCCCCCAACCGACGCCCTCGGCCAACACCACGTTGTCTACCTCCGTCTCGGCGAAACTCTCTCGCCCGAGAAATTCTAACAACAACCGAACCCGCTCGTGCCCGGGCACAACATGCGTAACCACCGCTTCGATTCCGGCCAAGGGTCCCTTTAACAATCGCACCCGCTCGCCAGGCACCAAAGCCCGCACTAACTGGCCCACCGCCCCGTCATCTCCGGTCTCCGCCCGCAGCTCCTCGATTATGTTATCCGCTATCTCTGGATACCATTCGCCAAAACGCACCAAGCACGACACACCGTGTGCGCTACGCACTTGCGGCAGCATCTCTTTCAATGAAAAACGCGCGAAGAAATACCCAGGAAACAGGGCTTCGGTCACCCAAATCCATCCGTCCTTGCCAGGGCGTCGAAAGCGGATCCGCGGGCAAAAAACTGAGGTATCTCCTAATACCTTCACGTGGGCGGCAGCAACCTGTTCGAGCTTCCTTCTTGAGCGCAGGCAATACCACGCCGCGCCGTCTCCCAGCTGCTGCCTCGCCCCGTTAACTCTTTCCTGCATAAGCGATATTCTGAGTTAGCTTGATAGACAAAGAGGTGTACCAGTCAGGTGTTAGTTTAGGTAGTCAGGAATTGACCTGAATGGAAGCTCAGGTGCTTTATTCCGCCAAGGAACCCGACAGGCAAGCCTAGAAGTGTTAACGTTAGCATATTGATTCGAATTGATGGAACCTTAACCTGCATATGGTAATTATAATGGTTACTGCAAATCAGCTTGCTGCCGCGGAGCCGCTGGTATTGGAGAATTCCCTATTTGCGCCCTTCCGCAATTAGACCTTCTGAGTAGCCGACTAGTGCTTTAGAGATGACACTCACACTTTTGCGCCATGCGGACCAGTTCCGGAACGGAACCAGCCTTCATCTTTTGCATGACTCCCTTGCGATGGATTTTGACGGTGAATTCACTGGTCCCCAATATATCCGCAATCTGTTTGTTCATGAGGCCTGCGACGACATGCTTCAACACTTCTCGTTCCCTTTGGGTTAGACGCTCGTATCGAGCGCAACATTCTTGTATCTCGGCGCCTTCTTTTCGATTTTCCCGGTCAAGTTTGATGGCCACAGCAATGGCATCGAGCAAGACCTGATCTCGGAAAGGCTTGGTGAGAAATTCTACGGCCCCGGCCTTCATCGCCTGCACGGACATGGGAATGTCGCCGTGACCGGTAATGTAAATGATCGGGAGCCCGCTCCCGTTCAACTCACGCTGAAGCTCTAGCCCACTCAATCCTGGCAGACGAACATCAAGCACCAGAGCGGCGGGGACATCTGGCCGCTTAAATTCCAAGAATTCTTCGGCTGATGAAAATACGTTCGCGCGCATTCCGATGGAACGGAAGAGGCGCGACAGGGCTTCCCTCATGGAAACATCGTCGTCGATTGCAAAAACGATGGGCTCTGCTTTATCCACCGCGTCGCTCCCGATCGAATGGCAGCGTAAAGCAAAAGGTACTGCCGCGTTCTCCCTTAGCTGCCCAAAGCCGGCCGCCATGCGCCTCTATAATTGAACGCGAAATAGTGAGTCCCATTCCTATACCATTCGTTTTCGTGGTAAAAAACGGTTCGAATATCCGGTTAGAATGTTTAGGATCGATGCCGGCGCCAGAGTCGGCTACTTGCACCAGTAAATTACCTAAAACCTGCGTTTCCGTCCGAATCCATAGAACGCGGGAATATTGGCTCACCTCGAGCATTGCTTCGATCGCATTCATTAGCAGGTTCAACATGACCTGCTGCAATTGCACCCGGTCGGCCATCACCAGCGGCGGTTCTTGCTGGAGCTTGAGCCGCAATAGGACACCGCTTCGCTCAACTTTGTCATTCGTCCAGGCAACGACTTCCTGAACAACGCTGTTGATGTCCAGGCGCTCACGCAGGCCTTCTCCAGGTCCAACCAGTTTACGGGTACGCACCAAGACGTCACTGGCCCGGGTACCGTCTCGGATGATTGCCTCGACGGCTTGGCGAGCTTCCTCTATATTTGGCGGGGTGCCTTCAAGCCAGCGTAAGCAGGCATCCCCATTGACCACAATACTGCCGAGCGGCTGATTAACCTCGTGCGCGATTGAGGCAGCCAACTCTCCCATCGTAGTAATTCTGGCAATTCGAGCTAACTCATTTTGCGACCGCAGTAACCCTTCCTGGGCCGCACGCCGCTCTGCGATTTCAGATTGGAGCCGCAGATACGCTTGGTTCAGATCGGCAGTTCTTTCTCTGACCTTGGCATCGAGCTCGTCACGCGCTTGCCGGAGCGAGCTCTTTACTTTTCTTTGGTCGCTATTCAACCAACTAATAAACAAAGCGGTGGCACTGAAGGCCAACATGTCCGGGATCTCGTCCGGACTGATTCCCAAGGAATAGAAGGGCGGAATGAAATAATAATCGAGTGCTAGCCAGGACAGAAGCGCTGACAACAGACCAGGCCAGAGTCCGCCGTACCAGCTGGAAATCATGACCGCGCAAAAGAAAAAGGTAAGTGAGTGCTTGAGGGCGGAACCCAGGCAAAGCGTGATCAGTACTGCCAGCCACACCGTTACAATCGCAACAAAGTAACTAGAAAAATATTGCCCCCACACCACTTTCCCACTGGATGTGAACATATTACAGATCTTAAATCTTTCATTCCATCCTGGGAGACTTCCCTGAGCGAATTCGACAAACTGATCGAACGTTAATCCGCGCCGTTCGGCCTAGGCGGCCTGTTGGCGAGAGCACCTTTCCATCATTCCTTCTGAAAAGCTGCTCGGCGCAACCTATCGTTCAATGGAGCTTTTGCAACTTCAAGAGACTCGTTCAATTCAAATTGATTTAGAAATCCTCGCCTAGGATTGAGGGAGCGGCAAAACCCGGAAGCCTTCCCCGAGCTTATGCTATCAGGTCGCGCCTATATAGCGGTAATAGTAGTGCCAGTAATTATAAAATTCCCTAAAGATTTTAGTCTTGTTGCGGCCGAAAGCCGTATTAGACGGTATCCAGTATCCACCTTCCGAAGATTTGGCAACGAAGTTTCTTCAACGCTTCGTGGCTCGGCGTGCTTCAAATTCCATCAGGCCGTTTCGGAATCGATGCTCGTTCGTTCTCCCTTGCGTGTCACTCCCCGGATCGTATCATCTGGAATGCGAACGCCAACCCGGCACGCGCTGTTGACAGCGCTTCTGTTTGGTGGAGTCGTTTTAACGGGCAAGGCTGATAACCCGATCTCAAGCGAACTCCAGAATAAATCCGGCGCACCAGAAGTCTATCGAGTGGAGAACCAACACGCGGCGATGCACAAAGCGGTGGATCAAGCTCGCAAAACGGTTGGTGAATTTATCAAGGCCGTACAGCATCCCGCTACGGGACAGACGGACTTTGAGGTCAAGAAGCCCTTTGTCCAGGGTAACGAAGTCGAACACATTTGGTTGTCCGATGTCGAGTTTGTGGGCGGGCGATTCAAAGGCAAAGTGGATAACGCACCGATGAAGATCCACGGATTGAAGATGGGGCAAGTGGTGTCGGTTAATCCTGACGAAATTTCGGATTGGGCTTACGTCGATAACGGCAAGTTAGTCGGTGGCTATACCATCCGGGTGCATTATAACGAACTCTCACCGGCCGAGAAGAAGGAGTTCCAGCAGCAAGCCGACTTCAAAATTGAGTGAGCGACAGCAGCACTCGCAAATCAAATGAAAGCGATCAAGAGAATCCTGCTGCTTGGCCTTGCTAGCACGGCTTTATTATTTGCCGGATGCGAGGGTGCTTCCGTGACCGGTTCTTATGTGGGCGGTGGTTATGTGGGCGGTCCTTATGTTGGCCCCTATTACGGCGGTTGGGGGCCGTACGGCGGTGGTGACTTTATCTTCGGCGGAACCCACTACTACCACAGCTACGGCTACCACCATTTCTACGGCCATAGCTTTAGCGTTCATCATTTTGGTGGCGGCGGGTTTCATGGGGGCGGACATGGTGGAGGTGGCGGTCACCGCTAAGACCGTGGAGCGCTGCCTTCCCGCGGCCGCGGGACAAGGCCGATTCGGTCGGAACCGTGGAACGCGCTCGGCGGGACTCGAACCCACGACCCAGGGATTAGAAATCCCTTGCTCTATCCAGCTGAGCTACGAGCGCTAATGCACCGGATTGAAGGATGGGAAGGTTAACCTAGGATAGCGCAAGGTCAATCGGGGAAGTCCAGGACCGCGCCGGGACAGCTTCGAAATCCCACTCGGGCTCGCGGCGGGTCAGCTGAGCAGTCCGTTAACCTTCGCATGTAGACCCATCCGGTCTGAACCCGGTAATTTCTCTTCGCTTGCCTCCGACCACCGGTAGTGACATCAGAAGAATATTGAGCTGGGAATCGTGCTGCACCAGCCTCACTTCTGAATTATCGCCATCCAGAATTCCTGTGAGAATGATCATCTGCGGATTCTTATATCCAACTCTTTCGACTCTGATTTTCACGGCCGAGCCGAAGGACGCCAGCATTACGGCAACTTCTCTTTCCGGTGGTAATGTCGCTTTGTAATCGTTGAGCTCATTCAGCAGCTTTTCGCAGGTGGCTTCCGCACGCTCGGAAGTTGAGACAATGGATATTGGCTTCAGATCGCTAATCTGCTCGGCCAGAGGCGGCGGTTTGCTCCAGTCCTGCGTCCGTCGTTTGTGCTTCAAAACAATGTTTGTCATGGTCGGGGAACTAAAAACGCTGCGGTGGTTTATCGGGGCCTGTCTCCATCTTTTATTGTGACGCTAGGCAGGACCAGAGACAACGTTGTTTTTAGAGTGTGGAACCAAGGATGACTCAACAATTTCGGCTGACCGAGCCCCTTGGGCTCTCACTTGAGACCTATCCTTGAACCTTTTGCTCGTTTTAGCTAAACCGCGCCAATGAGCACCACCGACCTGGCCGAATTGGAAACTCGTTTACGCCGGCTTGAACTGCAAAATCGCGCCCTGATTTTGCTGGTTCTCGGGTTTGCCGGTATCGGGTCGATCGCCGCGACTAACCGGCCATCCCGTATCGCCGCCGACGAGATCCTCACCTCCCACTTAATCATCGTCGATAACCGCGGCAAAGTTTTAACCGAGACACAAGGTGTTAACGGAAAAATCAATATCAGTAGATACGCCGAGCAGGAATTTTACTACTAACAGGTACTAACCAGGCACAGGCTATCGAGCTTCTAGGTAGAAGTGTTCTTTTGTTTGATCGGAATCGAGCTGGAACCCGGAGTTAGTCATTTTCCGAGAGGCGGTACGGCCGGCCTCCCTCGCTTGTAAACAGCTCAGATTTGAATTACTAAAGTGACGTGGAGAATGGATTCGCACGGATGTTCCTCCTCCCCCTGATCGGGGCAGTATTTTTGTTCTCCGCCTGTACCAGCTACGAAGACTCAACGCACCACGGTTCCCGGACACAAGACGGCTGGTACGGAGGACAAGATGCCTATCAAAAGACCGGACAACCATCAATGCTCTCGGGCTGGCGGCCAGAATATGATGGGGATTAAGGGCGCGGCCTGCACGGAGCGGAATGTGAAAAGTGAAAGGTGAAAAGAAAAGCCACGCGCAGCCTCTCACTTCTCACGGAGCAAGCTGCACTGCGGTGCCTACGGCTATCGGCCTCGCAAGCGAGGCAGCGCTCCACGGCGCGCTCGTCCTTGAGTTTTCGCGCACCTGCCCCACATTACCCCCTTCCACGATGGAAATAGGGCAATTACAAGACGTAACACAAACTAGGGGAGGAAAATTCATGACGAAAACAGTTAAGCTTTTTATTCCGGGGCCGGTTGAAGTGTCGCCGAAGACTTTCGCGGCGATGACGGCGCCCATGATCGGGCATCGCAGCGGGGATTTTAAGAATCTGTACCGCGAGATTCATCCGCGTCTGCAAACGCTTTTTCAGACCAGTAAACAAGTCTATCTATCGACCTCTTCAGCCTGGGGGATCATGGAGGGAGCTATCCGGAACCTGGTCAATAAAGGGGTGCTCAACTGCATGTGCGGGGCGTTCTCCGATAAATGGTACGATGTGAGCCGGCGTTGCGGGAAAGAAGCATCTGCTCTGCAGGTCGAATGGGGACAACCGATTGATCCAGCGGCGGTGGATCAGGCGTTAGCGACCGGGAAATTCGATGCTTTGACCCTCATCCACAACGAGACTTCGACCGGGGTAATGAACCCGTTGGCTGAGATCAGCGAGGTAGTTAAGAAATATCCGGATGTGGTTTTCATTTTGGATACGGTTTCCTCGTTTTCCGCGATGCCGATTCCTACAGAAGAGCTGGGGATCGATATGATTATCACCGGCAGCCAGAAAGCGTTGGCTCTACCACCCGGGTTCGCACTCTTTGCTTGCTCGGATAAAGCGATGGAACGGGCCGCCCAGGTCTCGGGACGTGGCTATTATTTCGATCTCTTAGAGTTCAAAAAGAACGGGGAAGAATTCATGACCCCGAGTACTCCGAGCATCGCGCATATCTTCGGGCTTCGTTCCAAGCTGGAAGATATCTTTGATGAAGGTTTAGAGAACCGGTTCCGGCGGCATCGCGAGACCAATGCGATCGTTCATGAATGGGTAAAAGAGAACGGTTTTGAGTTCTTCGCCAAGGAGGGTTTTCGCTCGGTGACTTTAACCTGCGTACGCAATAATCAGGAGATCGATGTCCCGCAGTTTACCAAAAAATTAAGGGATGAATTCGGTTTCCAGATCGATGGCGGTTACGGGAAGATCAAAGGGAAGAGTTTCCGGGTTTCGAATATGGGGGATGAGACGGTGGAGACGGTCAAACCGCTGCTCGAGGCGATGACGCGCTGTTTGCCGTAAGGCAATATCGTCCTCGTGCTCGTGCTCGTCCTCGTGCTTGAAGATTTTGGTCACGCGCTGGGCCACGGCTCGGCGCGCTTTTCGGTCTAGGCAGGTGGCGTCGCAGGTCCGATTCGGGGCCCCTGGCGATGCCAAGGGTTATTTCGGGAGCCTCGCCCCACCAACCAAGGGGCGGGCGAGCCTTTTTTAAGTTCAAAAGCGTCACGCGCGAACACATCCTTTCGAGGACGAGGACGACGACGAAGGACGAGTACGATTCCTTGACCCGCGCGATTGACACCCAGACCCAACATTATCTAGACTTCGGCCACGATGAAACTTCGTGTGGCCTTCTGTGCCCTCTCGCTTCTTCTGGCGCCTCTGGCCCTGGCGAAGGAAAGGATGCTGGTCGAAGACCCAGACAATGTTGTGGTTGGGCGATATGCGATTACCGAATCCCAGAGAGCCGAAGCTCAACAAACTGCAGAAGCGTTTCTCGCGAGCGATAAGCTGGCCCAGGTACAAAAAGCTTATGCAATCCGCTATCTGGCGGTGGACGCAGCGCTAACACCGGATCAGAGCAGCAAAGAGCCACAGTCAATGGCGGTCGCGGAAAAGCGCTTTAACCGTTACGGGGTGGACGTCGATCCAAATCAACCAACTCACGCGGTCGTAATCTATGACACCATGTGCCATCGCGTCATTCACGGCCGGCTTTACACGGTGACATGGCTCCCGGAAAAATATCTCTACCAGCGCATGGATAGCTACGTCGTCATGTATATCGGCTCCTGGGGCGGCGAGGGGAAAGAGTCGCTGCGGAAGTAGGAGTTAGCCGTGGAGCGCTGCCTCGCTTGCGAGGCCGTGGTGCGCAAGGGGATAAAGTAACGCGCACGAAAGTTCTGCCTGCGCTCTATCGTTCATACCTTCATTCCTAGTAACAGAGCGTTGCCCGACTATAGGACTGAACGCTGCCATCCGTTGTTCACCACGGCCTCGCAAGCGAGGCAGCGCTCCACGGCTTGAGCCATTCAGCAAGGATTGACAGTGGCGCAAGCCGCTTGGCTGGCTACTCTCTTGCTTAGAAGATAGCGGCACGGCATAGAGCGCAGACAGACATGGGCTTGCAAGACGATGTTCCCCTAGTTACCACGGCCTCGCTACCTGTCGCGCCCGTAGGCCTTGCGAAGGCGGAAGCGAGGCAGCGCTCCACGGCTCCGGCCGGCCCTCGCAATGAAACCGAGGAGCATTGGCTCCTTAAGAAACTCGCTCTTGGGTGGGCTTATCAGCGCGGATTTAACTGTATTTCCTTCGAGGTTCGGGCGCCTCGCTCCCCTTATCGGGTTGACGTAGCTGGGTATCGGCCGGCTCACGACCAGGAGTCCCCAGTCGTCGCGTTGTTCGAATGCAAACAGAATCGGCCGGATCTGGATCGCGATTCGGCCCAGACTGCAGCGATCGAGGTTGAGCTTCGTGGATCACAAGAGCGCAGACAAAATCTTGAGCGCCTGTTAGCCGTCCACTTCCCTACCGCCCGGACTCCGAGCTCGCTTTTCCCGGAGTGGGACCCGTTCGATCCCGAAAGATTGCCGCACTCCGGCTATCGGCGGCTCATCCGAAGAATCATGGCGCTACAGCGGAAGTTGGAGGGAAACACGAAATTTGAACGGGTAACCCGGTATCGATTGGCCAATCTCCATTTTCTGGTGGCGCCAGCCGGATTGGTGAAATCGGAACGAGTACCTCCAGGCTGGGGGCTATTGGAACTGCGCAACAATGAGCAACTTGAACTCCTGATTCAGCCACGCTTTTACTCGATCACTAACGGGCTCGATTGGCTGGAACGAATTTGTAAGAACAGCACGGTTCGGTGGCTAAAGACGGTTGGGGCCCTCGCAGCGGAGACAAACGAACCCAACAATCCAACTTTAGGAAACGCGACCAGCGATCAACGTCCCTCGCCTCTGACACCCCTTTCCCTCCTTCGCCTTTGATTTTTCGGGACGGGCGATTCTACTGACACTTCGAAAGTGTAAATTGAAATGTTGCGCCGGGACCGTCATTCGATTCTGCCCAGAGGCGCCCGCCGTGATTTTCCACAATAGAACGACTGATTGATAGACCCATGCCAAGGCCGCCAGGCTTGGTGGTTTGGAAAGCATCAAAGATTCGTTCGACATGTAACGGATCTAAGCCAATCCCTGAGTCGCGGACCGCAACCCGGATTTCGTCTCCTTCGCCGCGTTGAGTCGTGATTAGCAGATTTCGGGCATGATTCTCCACGGTGGCCATCGCTTCGATGGCGTTCAGAATCAGATTCACAACCACCTGCTGTAGTTGCACTCTGTCGCCCATCACTGGAGGAAGGTCGGCGGCCAGTTCCGTTCGTAGTACCAGATTGTTTCTACGCGCTTCACCCTGCGTGAGGGTGACAACTTCTTCAATCGCCTCGTTTAGATCCAACCGGTCCTTTGCCGTGCCGACCTTTTTAAAGAGGGATCGCATCCGCGAGATGACATCGCCGGCTCGCGTTCCATCGCGAATGATGCGGCGGATGGCTTCACCGACTTCGGAGAGGTTGGGCGGATCTCCGGTCAGCCAGCGCAGGCTCGCGTTCGCATTGGTTAGCATACCGGCAAGCGGTTGGTTAACTTCGTGAGCAATCGAGGCGGCCAACTCTCCCAGCGCTGTCACCCGAGTGACATGAGCCAGTTCTGTCTGCGCCTCCGCCAAATGGGCCTGGCTCCGCCGAAGTGCCTCCTCGGCGCGCTTTTGTTCACTCAAGTCGAGCACAAAAGCGACACCCTCGTCCTGACCTTCTTCGAAGACGGCGGAGCCAACTAGAACGGGCACCCGGCTGCCATCGTTTCGGAAGTATTCTTTCTCGTACGGTTGAACAATCCCAGTCACTTTTATTTGTGCTACGGCCCGTTCAGTAACGTCGCGCCATTCCGTCGGAGTGAGGCTCCTCCAGCTCAGCCGCCCGGCAACAAGATCTTCACGGTTGAAGTTCACCATGTGGAGAAACGCTTGGTTGGCTTCAATAATCTGGCCTTCAAGGTTCCAGATGAAGATCCCCATTATGTTCGCGTCGACCAGACGCCGAATCTTCGCTTCGCGTTTCTCCAGATCGTGATAAAGACGCGTATTCTCAAGCGAGATCGCGGCTTGCGAAGCAAGGAGTTTCAGCACCGCGATCCGCGTTGGGGTGAACACGTGCGGAGTCAGGTTATTTTCGAGGTAGAGCACGCCAATCAGTTTGGCTTGGTTAATCAAAGGCAAACAGAGAATGGAACGGGCGTGCTGCTGACGAATGTAGGTATCCCTAGAAAACGGAGGCTGCGCTGAAGCATCGTCGAGAATCACACTCGCCTGGGTTCGCACAACATAGTGGACGATGGACTCTGGCACCGCAGCCTGAGCGAGGGACGCCTGTCCCAAACGCACGATGATCGTCTCGCCGCTGGTGGTGGCTTCCGCCTCAATCCGCTGCTCAACACCTCGCGGAAGAAGCAACAGACCTCGCTCAGCACCCGCGTGCTCGAGCGCTGTACGCATGAGTGTATCGATCAGTTTCTCCAAGACAATCTCGCCGGATACTGCTTGCGAGACTTTGATAACGGTAGCCAGATCCAGGTGTTCAACCGGGGTCCCAATTGTGCTCGCCGGACCGGGTACCGGCTCTTCCCCTCTTAGCTGCGGATACAGTTCGTCGAGCTGCCGCACCTTACCGAGGGCTCCCCAACGACCATAACAGTACCGGGCATCCCGCAAATAGGTATGCGCGATCTTCGCAAGTCCGCGTGTGGCATAAAAGCGGGCTGCCAGCTCGTTGGCGAGCGCCTCATTGTGTACGAAGCCATTTTCAAATGCAGACCGTATTGCCTGTTCGTAAAGATGTTCAGCCTCTAATGGTCGACCTTGGACGCGCTCGATCTCTGCGCCCACTAGAGCGACACGGTTCTCGAAATTCTCGGGGCAGTTCTCCTCCCATATTTGCAGTTGTCTATCGTGAGCAGCCAGAGCGTCAAGGTGCTGCCGTTGCTGGTCGGGAAATGCGGAATCGCAGGAAGCCGCATGAGCAAGCGCACTATAGAAGTGATACTCCGCCGTCTCAAAGATTGACGGCGCTGCCCAGAGGAGCCGTTGTGCTTTTGAAGATGCGTCGAGGGCCGTATCGTAGTCCCCGGCAAAGAAGCGTGCTTGCAGCTTTCGGATCCAGTACCAGAGCTGGGGCAGCGTAGCTGCCGGAACGCTGGCAAAATGCCGCTCGATATCGGCCTCGTCATCGAAGGAGCCAAACTTTTTGGTCAAACCCCTCAGGGTCCGGATTAGCGCGAGTTGCGGACCGATGACGCCAATGAAATAGGCGAATCGAGCCCTGCCGGCAAATTCAAGGCCATTCTCGGCTACGCGTTGTGCCTCCACCAGGGGATGTCCAGTCGCAAGAGAGTTCGCCGTGAGGTGTTCGAAGGTGACCGCAACAGCGAAAAGGTCGCCGACCTTATACGCTGCATCAAAAGCTCGCTGGGTGAACTCGCGACTGACTCGGAGATGTTTCGTCCAGGGCATAACGAATTGCCCAAACCACATGTAGGTTCTGGCCTGGAAACGCTGCAACTCGCCTTTTTCGACCAGTTCGTAACCCAGCCGGCCGAAACGAAACCCAGCCTTGTAGTTGCCGAAGTGCACCCCAGCTATCGCCCCAAACCACACATAAGCAACGCAAGAGCCGTCGCTGTGCCCTTGCTCGAGGCTCAGATTTACCGCCCGGCAGACGGTTAGCGAAAGAAGGTTCGGATCCGTAAACATCGCGGGCGGCAAGAGCTTGATCAAAACATCCATTGTCCCAAGGGAAGTCGGATCGTCCATCAATGGCAATCCAATGAGCCCCTCGACCGTACGCGTGCCAAGCCGTGCCCAAATTTGCTGATACTCCTGCCGGGCCTCCTCCTCTGTGGGATGGGACGACCATTCGATGCCTAGATAGCGAAGGTAATCGAGAGAGACAGCGATCGCCCGACTGCTCTCATTTAGGCTCGTGTACAAATCGATGAGCAAGGATGTGACCGTCGCCAAGTCGACGGCATTTGATGCCCGGGATGAAAGCGCGGTCAAACGCTGCTCCGCAGCCGCTGTTTGGCCAGTCAGGAACTCGCATTCGGCCCGGAGCAACACCAGCGGGAAGATGAGGTGATACTTGCTATCCCAACAGTCGCCAGACAACAGTTCGGCTCCGGTAGCAAGGTAGTTCAACGCTGAGACGTAAGCCGTAGAAGCTCTGGCTCGCTTGCCCGCGATGAGGTTTAGCTCGGCGAGTCGCTCGCGCTCGTCTCGTGAGGTGATCAAGGCCGCACCGCGATTTAGCTGGTTGACGATTTCGAAGACGGCTTCTTCCCTCTTTTCTGGAGTAAAGTGTTCCCACAGCAGCCTTCCTACTCGCAGATGACTCTCGGCACGCGAATGTTCACTAATTAGTGAATAAGCTGCTTCATGGATGCGATCGTGAATAAACTTATAGGCGCCCTCCTGACGGGTGATGAACTCCAGACGAATCGCTTCCCATAGATCGGAGTGGACTTGGTCCTCTGATGTTCCGTGCACAATGGAAACCGTGGTGATTTCTGCGCTGTTTCCCAAGCAGGCAAGTTCCTGCACTGCTTTCTGGGTCTGGATTGGCAGACGGTTCAACTTTCCGACCATGAGCTCCACCACATTATCAGTGTAACCCTTGGCGTGAATGCGATTCAGATCCCAAACCCATCGCGCAGCGTTGTGATCGAAGGCGAGTAGCTGTTCCTCGACCAACGCATAGATAAACTGGATAACGAAGAATGGGTTACCAGCAGTCTTTTCGTGCACTAGTTGGGCCAGCGGGATAGCGCGTTCTGGTTCGCACTGAAGCGAATCCGCAATCAACTGTCCCAAATCTTCGCAGGCCAATGGCGCCAGGACGATTTCGTGCACCAGCGCTCCGGTTAGGCGAATCGCCTCCAGCCTGCGCCATAGGGGGTGGGTGGAATCGACTTCATTGTCTCTATATGCACCGATTAACATTAAATGGTGCACATCTGGCTGGGTCGATAAATCCTCCAGGAAATCCAGTGTTGCCGCGTCGAGCCATTGTAGATCATCGAGGAACAAGGCCAAGGGATGTTCCGGCCGCGCGAATACGCCGATAAATCGGCGCAATACGAGTTGGAAACGGCCTTGCGTAGCCTGTGGCGGAAGGTCAGGCACGGGAGGCTGTTCTCCTATAATGAGCTTCAATTCAGGAACCAGATCCACGATGAGCTTTGCATTCGGCTCGAGCGCTGCGCAAAAGGCGTCGCGCCAGATTTGCAGCTCGGATTCGCTCTTACTCAAAAGCGGACGGATAAGGTCGTTAAAGGCTTGAGCTAGAGTAGCGTAAGGGACATCGCGCTTGTACTGGTCGAACTTGCCGAACGCGAAGAGCCCACGCGGCGGAACGAGCGCCTTGTGCAACTCGTGTACTACCGAGGACTTGCCGATACCGGAATAGCCGGATACGAGCACCAGATTCGTTTTACCGGTGGTGACGACCTGATCAAAGGCATCCAGAAGCGTTTTGATCTCTCGATCACGACCGTACAGTTTTTCCGGCGTATGGAGCCGATCTGAAATGTCGTCCTTGCCGAGGGAGAACGAGTTAATGCGTCTATGAGCTTCCCACTCGGTCAGGCATTTTCTCAGGTCAGCCACCAACCCGGCCGCCGTCTGGTAGCGGTCCTCGGCCGTTTTCGAGAGCAGTTTCAAAATGATGGCTGAGACGATCTCTGGCGCATCCTGCCGCCACTGACGAAGCGGAATTGGATGTCGCGCGATATGGCAGTGAACCCATTCCATCGGATCGGAAGCGATGAAGGGAAGACTCCCAGTCAGCATTTGGTAAAACGTGACGCCGAGCGAATAGAGATCGCTCCGGGAATCAATGGAACGATTCATTCGCCCGGTCTGCTCGGGCGCCATGTAGGGGAGTGTCCCGGCGATAAACTCGGGAGGTTCGGGAGCCTGACGCTCTCGTCGAAGCCGCGACGCAACTAACAAGCCCGTCAGCCAGCACTGGCCGGTGACAGGGTTGACCAGAACATTGGCTGGCTTGATGTCTTTGTGGATAATGCCGCGGTGATGCAAGTGCCCAATGGCCATCGAAAGGCCGATAGCCATACGCAACCAAAACGCTAAATCCACTGGCTGACTGAGCGATTGATCAAGAGGCGCGCCACCGGGATCCTCCAATACAAGTACCGGCCGGTCCCAGTGGCGAGCAATTCCAATTGGCCGGGCAGCCCATTTCGGGTCAAGCTCTTCCCTCAGAGAATATGCGTGCTCCAGCCATTTCAGAATTTCCGGTGCAGCATACTCCGCCATAGGCGCAAGCACGAGAACCCGACTAAGTCCCGCATCCGCGGGACTTAGTCGCGGCTCTTGACTGACGTCAGCCTTACCCAAGATTGAGGGCCCGCTGTAGCCTGCGACGGCGGCCTGAGATCCCTCGTCATTACTCCGTCCGCGATAAAGGATAAAGTCTTCTTCCTTCCGCAGCGACTCGAACGCATATCGCGATAGGTCAATCACAAGCCAGCTCCAGCTAACCACAATACACAGTTCGTGCCGAGCTACCAAAAGGCGGTTGGTGCGTGTGTCGGGGTAGCCGCTGGCTTAGTGGATAGATGGCCACGCCGCGGTATTTATGCTGGCTCTGGCCGTGATGCTGGTTTGTCTGCTCCCGGCATCAGCCAATAACAATCAAAATGACTGCGATCTGCTATTCGGCGCGCAGCGCCCCTCCTAGCTCCTAGATTCTAGCTCCTAGCTCCTCAATCCGTCACCGCTCCTTCGGACGCCGACTTCACCTGACTCGCGTATTTCGCCAGGACACCTCGGGGATATTTCGGTTTTGGCGATTTCCAGGCCTTTAGCCGCTCTTGCAGCTCGGCTTTCGAGATCTTGAGATCGATCGTTCGTTTCTCGGCATCGATGGCGATCGGATCGCCGTTTTTAACCACGGCGATCGGTCCGCCTACAAACGCTTCCGGAGTCACATGGCCGATCACAAAACCATGGCTCCCACCTGAGAACCGGCCATCGGTGATTAATGCGACCTCTTTACTCAGGCCTTTCCCCGCAATCGCCGACGTCGGAGAAAGCATCTCGCGCATACCGGGGCCTCCTTTCGGCCCTTCATAACGGATCACGATGACATCCCCTTTTTTGACCTTGTCGTCCAGGATCGCGCGCAATGCTCTCTCTTCCGATTCAAATACCCGGGCCGGACCGGAGAATTTTAGTCCTTCTTTACCGGAGATTTTGGCGACCGCTCCTTCCGTCGCCAGATTCCCGTAGAGAACCACCAAATGGCTCTCCGATTTGATCGGGTTCTTCAACGGGCGAATAATCTCTTGGCCTTTCGGGTAGGGCTTAATGGCAGCCAGATTCTGTTTCAGCGTTTTGCCGCTCACGGTCAGGCAATCGCCATGCAAAAGCCCTTCCTGAAGCAGGGTCTTCATCATCGGAATGATGCCGCCGATTTGCACCAGTTCCCACATCGAGTAGCGTCCGCTGGGTTTAAGATCGGCCAACACCGGGACCCGTTTTCCGATTCGAGTCCAATCGTCTAGCTTCAACCGGATCCCGGCAGCGTGAGCAATTGCTAACAAATGCAAAACCGCGTTGGTCGATCCTCCTAACGCGATAGCCACGGTCATGGCGTTCTCAAATGATTCTTTGGAAAGAATATCGGAAGGACGGATTCCTTTTTTTATGAGGTTGAGAACGGCAGCGCCGGCGCTGCGGCAGTCCGCCAGTTTTTCCTCTGAAATAGCCGCCTGGGCTGAGCTATTAGGCAGGCTCATCCCCAGGGCTTCGATCGCCGAGGCCATCGTATTTGCGGTATACATGCCGCCACACGACCCCGGTCCAGGGATGGCGCAGGATTCAACCGCCTCAAGTTCTTGATCCGAAATCTTGCCGCTGGAATGAGCGCCGACCGCTTCAAAGATCGAAACAATATCCAGGTTACGCCCATTCAAACACCCGGGCAAAATCGTACCCCCGTAAACAAAGACTGAAGGCCGGTTGAGCCGAGCCAAAGCAATGAGACACCCGGGCATATTCTTGTCGCATCCGCCCACGGCCACAACCCCGTCAAAACCTTCCGCCGCGCTCACGGTTTCAATCGAGTCGGCAATAATCTCGCGGGAAACCATCGAATACTTCATCCCTTCAGTCCCCATCGAGATACCGTCCGAAACCGTGATCGTATTGAAAGTAATCGATTTCCCTCCGGCCCCTTCAACCCCCCGCACGACTTCACGGGCCAGCTTGTCGATATGAACGTTGCACGGGGTGACTTCTGACCAGGTGGAAGCCACTCCGATGATCGGTTTCTTAAAGTCCTCTTTTTTGAACCCTACGGCATATAGCATCCCCCGGCTAAATGCGCGCTCGGGCCCATCAACAACCGGCGCCGAAAATTCGCGAGGATCATGACCATTTTTCTTCATGTGCAGTCATTCTGTAAGGTCCGAACTGGAAACTGGAAAGGGAATTTTTTTAAGGAGCTAGGAGCTAGAATCTAGGAGCTAGGAGCTAGGAGAAGCGTGTCGGCGTGTCGGCGTGTCGGCGTGGTTGCCACGAAGTGGCGAAACAGAATAGCCCAGGGCTTCGCCCTGGGTTGGGTTCCAAAAAGAGGATCGCCCTGAAGGGGTGACCGACATTGGACGCTGCGTTGGCCACATCGTCGCACAGGCTTGAACAAGAAACTTGGCGAGCACGGATTCTCCTCTCCCGCCCTTTCAGGGCGGATCCATGAGGGCCGTCATACCCAGGGCTAAAGCCCTGGGCTGTTCTGTTTAGCCACTTCGTGGCATTCGCCGCATCGCCGACACGCTTCTCCTAGCTCCTAGCTCCTCTCACACCAGCGCTCGATTCGCCCACAGCATGAGCCTCTCGATCAGGCTCAACGCGTCCGCGCAACGGGTTTCCTCCACATGAAACACCACTCTCCCTTTTCCCCGGATCACAAAGATCTTGCTTAAGAGGGGAGCGGGGAGCTCGCCGAGCCTTTCCAATAGCTGAAGCGGCAACTGCTCTCTCACCATAGGCGATGAACCTGCTACGACAAAATGACGATCAAATTCCGGGAGCCCGGTATCGATTACCTTAGCGTGCATCCATTCCACAAACCACTCCGGCTCGGTCTTCCCGGCAAAGGTGCCAGCCAGAAACCGGGGGGGTTGCTCCGAATGCCGTTCCCTGGCCGTGATGAAGCACCAACTATCAATGGCGGGTTCATCCGGCACCGACAACTCGACATAAGGACGTGGAACCCGCCCGTTCCATTCGGCTAACCACGCCATACCGGCTTTATCCCCGGTTAACCGATACCAAAGCCCTTCATGATCTTCCTCCAAGCGCCATCGCCTTTTTCTAGCCTCCCATCTGACATGACGTAACGGCGATAGACCGAGAAACCAGACCCACATGAGAAGTCCAGCTAATGCAACCACAGTTAGAGGTACGACAACTTGGGTCACCGCCCGGCAAGTGAAATCATGCCCCCAGTCTTCATCAATGAAAGCTTTGCAACATTTCAGTCACACTAGCCTGCAAGGCTTTCTAAGGCGCCCGCCTTAGAAAGCCTTGCAGGCTATGGCAGCAACCTGATCTGGCCTACAGCGGATCAGGTTGCTGCTACTCTAAAAGGAGGATTGGTGGGTAGTTTAGGTCTTCTCAAAAAGCAGCAGAATGGCCGGCGTAAGCCGGGCATTCTGCTGCCATAGCGAGCATTTCGCACAAATCCGCTGCCGCTGACTTTGTGGCTGTTACCGGAAACAGGTCCGAAAACCGGCGCTAGAACACAGAGCGGATTTGTGCGAAATGCTCGCTAGTGCCAAGCGAACTTGACCTGCAGAGGATTGTTTCCGAGCTGTATTCGCCTGTCTATCGGTTCGCCTTCGCCTTGAGTAGAAACGAGACCCAAGCGGCTGATCTCGCTCAGGAAACGTTTCTGATCTTAACCAAGCAGCAGGCTCAGGTCCGGGATATCACCAAGATCAAGTCCTGGTTGTTTACGACGCTGCGCCGGGAGTTTTTGCGCGGTTTACGCTCCCAATCGTCGCATCCGGAGGTCGAGCTAAAGCCGGAGCACCAAGATGAATTGGTCGCCGACTCCCGAGTGCTCGAGGCGAGTGATGCTGCCACGGTCATCGAGGCGTTGACCCGCGTTGATGAGAGTTATCGGGTCGTCCTGGAATTATTTTACCTGGCAGACCTCTCCTATAAAGAGATAGCCGCAACCTTGGATATACCGATCGGGACGGTGATGTCCCGTTTGTCCCGAGGTAAAGAGCAACTGAGAACACTTTTAGCTAAAACCACACCGCCCGACAGAATCATTCCTCGTCCCAAGTAAAAACCTGCCTTCTAAGACATGAATTCGGACGCCGCCAAAGAAATTCTATCAGCATACCGGTCCAGCGATCGGGATGGGGCGGATCCATTTTTTCGCGAAGCGCTCGACCAAATGGAGCGCGACGGCCAACTCAAGAAGTGGTTCGAAGAGCAACACGGCGTGGACCGGGCGATCCGAGACAAATTGGCCAGCATCCAGCCGCCGGCTGATCTCCAGGCAAAAATTCTGGCTCAGATTAGAGGCCAGAAAGTCCGGCGATTCGCGTTACCTCCGGTCTGGCTAGCGGCGGCGGCTTGTTTGGTACTCGGGGGATTCGTTTTGTTTTATTCGAACCACCAGGGAGGACCCGATCGATTCCAGGAGTTCAAGAGCGACGCCCTGGCAATGGTTTCAGCGCAAGGTGGACCGGTGCTCGATTTGTGGACATCGAATCTAGACGAAACCCAGAGTTACCTGAAGGAACATCAAGCGCCCTATGACGAATGGCTGCCAAACCGGCTAAAATCGATGGAAACGGCCGGGTGCAGGGCCTTTGTTTGGAAAGATTATCCAGCATCGCTGACCTGTTTTCGAATGGCCAACGGTATGCTGCTACACCTGGTTGTAATCAATCGAGACGCCATGGGAAACGCCAACATCCCAGTCGGAATGAAATCCATGGGAGACTGGCACGTCATGTTCCAGCAGAAAGATGGGATGTTATTGATGTGGGCAACCCAAGCGCCCATGGAAAAAATGAAGGAGATGTTGCTGGTGGCGGCGGGGGGAAAAGGAGTTCGAGGAGTTGCAGGAGTTCAAGGAGTAGGTCTTCGGTCGGCCCTAATGTAAGAGCGGAAAGCGCCCTGAAAGCATCTCCAACCCCCAAGGAGCTCCGCAGGGTCCAAATTGGGGAGGGCGCGCTGCCTGTCCGACATAGCCTTATGCATCCGATCGGTTTTTCTTCGAGCGGGGCGACGTCGGATCCCCGCGCGCCGCGGAGACGTGCCACGACAGAAAGGCATATGTTCATCCGCGGTCATAACATGTCCTCGGCTTCGGTAACAGCGGATCGCGAGGATCCGACGTCGCCAGCGCTGAGAAGAAAAGACCCACGATGGAAGGCTATGTCGGACAGGCTGCGATCCCTCCCGGGCGACGGCGCCGCTTCAAACACAAGAGCGAAAGCGCTTAGTGAATCGGTTCCGGCGAAGCAGTGATTCACCCAATCATTATTCCCTACTAATTAAATAGACTTTACCGTCGCAGCGTACTAGCTTAGACGCGATTTCACTAATTTATCGGAGGAACTGGGCCCCGAGCGATCCTGTCATTGACCCGGCGCGAGCGAGGCTCTCGCTATGAAGAGAATTTTGGTCACTGTGCTTCCCCTCCTGGCGGTGGTTGCTGCGGTTGCGCTCGTCTACTTCGGAAACGTCGATGACGACAGATCAATTCAACTCTTGAATGTCTCCTACGATCCTACGCGTGAGCTCTTTCAAGATCTCAATCAACAGTTTGTTTCGAAGTACCAGCGAGAAACCGGCCGGAAGGTAACCATCAAACAATCGCATGGAGGTTCTTCGCGGCAGGCGGAGGCCGTCATCGATGGGTTAGCAGCTGACGTTGTGTCGCTGGCTTTGCCTTCGGACATCGACTTATTACGTAAACACGGCTTAATCAGCAACGGCTGGTCGGACCGCCTGCCAAACCATTCGCAACCCTTCACTTCGATGATCGTGTTCGTCGTGCGCAAGGGTAACCCTAAGGCTATCAAGGATTGGCCCGACTTGGTCCGGCCTGGCATTTCTGTGATCACCCCGAATCCGAAGACATCCGGCAATGGCAAGCTGAGCCTGTTGGCCGCTTGGGGCTCTATTATTTATCGCGGCGGGACCGAAGAGCAGGCGCGAGATTATCTGAAACGTCTTTATCAGAATGTACCCGTCTTGGGGACCGGGGCGCGGGATTCGACGATCACATTCACTCAGGATAAAATCGGAGACGTTCATCTAACCTGGGAGAACGAGGCTCGGTTAGAGATTCAGGATACAGCCGGTGAGCTGGAGGTGGTTTACCCGCCCGTAACTATCCGGGCGGAACCGAGTGTAGCCTGGGTTGATAAAAATGTTGAGCAACGGAAAAGCAAAGATTACGCGAGAGCTTACCTGGAGTTTCTGTTTAGCCGCACCGCTCAAGAAACTATGGCCCGATATGGTTATCGCCCAGTCGATCCGGAAGTGCAGCCAGACCACGTTTCTCAACTGCCGGCCGTTCAATTGTTCCCGGTCACGCTCATTGCAAAAGACTGGGACGATGCCCAGCAAAAGTTCTTTGCTGATAGCGGCGTATTCGATCTGATCTACACACCACGGGCTAAGTGAAACTCATGGTTAACTACCGCTGGACCGATGCTCGCAAGGATCTTCTCGCGGGCGTGACGGTGGCCGCCATCTCTTTGCCCCAGGCCATGGCCTATGCGTTGATTGCCGGCGTCGACCCTCGCTTTGGCCTTTACTCGGCAATCGTGATCACCGCGGTTGCATCCGTCTTCGGTTCATCTTCTCACCTGATCAACGGTCCCACCAATGCGATCTCTCTGGTGGTTTTTAGCTCGCTGGCATTTCTCGATCCTGACGCTCGTTTTGATGCCTATCAGGCGACTTTTCTGCTCTGTATTATGGCGGGAATTGTTCAAATTCTAATTGCCGTCTTCAGGTTAGGCGACCTAACCCGCTATATCTCAGAATCTGTCGTGCTCGGTTTTATGGCTGGAGCGAGTTGTTTAATCGCTCTCGGCCAGGTCGGCAATTTATTCGGGCTCCGCGACCAGGGTAGCGGTCACCAGCACGTCCTTCTCCGGCTGTGGTTGACTCTGACCCAAGGCGGCCCGCTTAACCTTTACGCCCTCGGAATCGGACTAGGAACAATTTTTCTGGTTGTTGCTCTCGGCCGGTTGCGAAGAACCTATCGCCTTCCCCAGATGGAAATGTTGCTCACGTTAATAGTTGTGGCGATTGTTGCCGCGCTCTTCGGTTGGTCGGCGCCCGGGGCGAACGGCAAGACGGCTATCGCCGTGATTGGCCACGTGCCCGCCGGCTTACCTGGACCGCACATTCCCGTAATCAAGTTTTGGTGGGTAAAAGAGCTTTCCAGCAGCGCCTTAGCCGTCGCATTTCTTGGTCTGCTAGAAGCCCTGGCCATCGCTAAATCGATCGCAAATCAGACCCGCCAATCGCTGGACTACAATCGGCAATGTCTAGCCGAAGGTTTGGCCAATCTCACCGGTGGATTTTTTCAGTGTTTACCCGGTTCAGGTTCGCTGACGCGCTCTGCCATCAACTTTCAGTCCGGCGCCGTGAGCCGGGTCTCCGGTGTGTTTGCCGCGGGTACGGTCGCTGTGGTTGTGCTGTCGCTCGCGCCCCTAGCCCAGTACATTCCCAAGGCAGCTCTAGCCGGCTTGTTGTTTGTTACCGCAGCCAAACTCGTCGATTGGCGAAGGTTGCGTTTAGCGCTGCGTGCATCCGGATACGACGCCGGCTTGATCGCTATTACCGCTTTCTCGGCTCTCTTCATTAGCGTTGAGTTCTCGATTCTGATCGGGGTCGCTCTCTCCATCGTTTTGTTTGTGCCGAGAGCCGCCCGATTGCGTTGCTCCGAGTTGGTCGTCAGCACCGAGGGAGTCGTGCGGGAGCGCCTGCCAGAAGACCCCGTCTGTGACGCGCTAATTCTTTACGATCTCGAGGGCGAGCTGTTCTTTGGGGCGGCGCCGGAACTCGACCGCTATTTTAACGAGTTGAAGCAAAAAGCGCTGAGCAAGGCCATCCACGTGATTGTCGTTCGAGTGAAACGGACCCGAAATCCTGACCTGGTTTGTCTGGAGCGATTCGAACTCTTTGTCGACGACCTGAAGGAAAAAGGGATTACCGTTTTATTTTGCGGAGTTCGCCCTGATCTGGCCAAAGCCATGAAGAAAATGGGTTCTTCAAACTGGCTTCGGCCAGATCAAGTTTTCTCTGAGGAAGACGACAAGGATTCAGCGACCATCAAAGCCGTCCGACATGCATACAGCCTACTTGGACAGAATGACTGTTCGCATTGTAAGCAGAAGGGACTGCAGGATACGGGGCAAACGAAGTTGTATTACCTGGTCTGAGGGGCTGCCGCCCTTGGCCTGCGGTTCGGCGAAGGTCAAAAGCGGCTCCCGTTTCGGAAATTCCCACTTGAATACCCTACTTACTTAGTAGTATATACGCCTTCGTGAAACCTATTCATCGACTTTCGTCAGCCAATTCTCTCGCCCCGGATCGGCTCGCCGCAGTGCTGACCTTGGTTGATTGCTGTTGTTGTCGCTAACCTATCTCATCGATCCTCCGCCGTCCCGCGAACGCGGCACTATAGCGGACAGGTAACCCAGCTCGTGTTTCCTTGTAGCATCCAACCAAACAACAACTCTTTAGTTTCACGTTATGTCATATTTTCACGCTGCTTGGCGAACTTGCTTGAACGTTTGGCACGGACGAACGATTTAGGCTCGTGGATCAACCAGTCGCAATCGTTCTCATGGGTGTATCCGGCTCTGGCAAGACGGTCGTCGGGACCCGCTTGGCGGAGAAGCTAAAGTACGAATTCCTGGATGCGGATAATTTTCATCCGCCGGCCAACATCGAGAAGATGAAGCACGGCATCCCTCTAACCGATGAAGACCGATATCCCTGGCTACGCAATCTTCACGGGGAGCTCGGTTCCCGGTTAAGTCAAGGTAAGTCGGTTATCTTGGCATGCTCGGCCTTAAAAGAGACCTACCGTACGATTCTAGGGGAAGGTCTTACTCAGATAAGATTCGTGTATCTGCACGTCGACAAAGCGACACTCGCCGAACGCCTCCAAAAGCGAGCGGGACATTTCTTCCCAAAAGAGCTGCTCGATAGCCAATTGGCGGCTTTGGAGACGCCCCATGATGCCTTGGTCGTAGAAGAGAACCGGCCAATAGATGAGGTCACCGACAACATCGTGAAGGCGATTGAGGGCCGGTAGGGTGAAAAACTCGGCGCGCCGAGCGTTCCGTTGCCTCATTCGGCTATCCGCGCCGGTTTTGAGCCGTTCCGTGCGATCCGCTTTGCCGGGCGCTTTGCGAAAACCCTGGACAGCCGGAATTGATTGTGACCGCAACGTCATGGAAGCTCTTTTAAGACAGGCAGGTACGGGAGTCCAGGTGTCTTGGGAGAAAACCACCGCACGGCGCGGCTCAAAACCGGCGCGCGACACCAAAGGGGTTAGCAACATCACCGGCGCGCCGAGTTTTTCGCCCTACCAGCTTTGTTATTTCGCCTCGGCTTTCCCGAATTTTACGAGGATCTCGTTATTCGCGACCTGGATAGACTGGATGGAATTGATCAACGCCTGATCTTCGGGTTCGCTATCTCGCAACGCCTTGTTGATGGCTTCGGAAATAGACCGGCGATAGTCTTGACTAGTTGTTAGCCACGGAAGCCGGGCGCCGTTTCCCTCCAAATCAAAATTCTCGACCTTGAACTCGCCGTGATCGACAGAGAGCCGAGCTGCCAATTTTCCGTTGAAATAGCGGTCATGGAACCCCGGTACCAAGGGGATCTGCGCCATGAAGGTGAGCGGGACGCTCACCTCTGCCACTAGCCAATCGGCCTCGATGCGAAAACGCATATGTTCGGCTAGTTCCCGGTTATTGGGGCTGCCGAGAAACCAGGCGTTGAGTTCATCAGCGGTCAGATGAATCTCCGCGGAATTGTTTTTGCTTAACTCGTCTTGAGCACGCTGAAGTTTGTCCTGAAAGGCTTGGCCACTGCCTTCAGCGATCGGTGGGAACGTCCGCGAACTGGGCGATGTCATCCCGTAAGCCACGCGATAAGTGGAGATCGCTCCCCAAGCGATCGCTCCGAGGATCAGGACAAAGACAAAAAGCAACAATAGGCAACCCCAACGACAGCCGGTTGGTTGGCGCTGAGGCTGAGGTTGGCCGCTCATACAAATAAACAGTAAGCAGTTAGCAGTAAGCGGTAAGCGGTAAGCGGTGTCTTTCGTCCTCACCTACTATCTGCGTCTATCTGTGTCCATCCTGCGGTTGAGGCTTTCGTTCGGCTCGCATTCGCGGTTCTGCGCCGCTTACTGCTTACTGCTTACTTTCTATCCGCGGCCGATTGTACTTGCGCTACCGCCGGCGTCCCCGCCGCTAGAACGGCTCGCCACCACGGTTCGTTAACTCGGTACCAGTCGACCGTCCGCAACAAGGTCGGTTCAAAGTCATGCAACGGCTTCCAACCAATCTCGTTTCTAAGCTTTAACGAATCGAGGCTGTACCTGCGGTCGTGCGCCGGCCTGTCTTTCACATAACTGATCAGGTCTTCACTCCGATGCAGATGTTTTAGAATCGTCTTCACCACGTCGATGTTTTTATGTTCTGACCCGGACGCGACATTGTAGATCGAACCGGAGATACCATTCATCAGAACATCAAAAACTGCGGCGCAGTGATCCTCTACATACAACCAATCCCGCATGTAGAGGCCATCGCCATACACCGGTAAGGGCTGGTTCGCCAGCGCCCGCAGAATCATCAAGGGGATCAGTTTCTCGGGATATTGGTAGGGGCCAAAGTTGTTCGAGGATCGCGTGATCACGATGTCTTGCCCATAGGTTTTGTGGTAGGCAAGGGCCAATAGATCACCCGACGCTTTGCTGGCCGAATAAGGAGAGCTGGGATTCAGAATCGCGGTCTCAGAGACTGGTACATCATTCGACCCGTACACCTCGTCGGTCGACACCTGTAAGAATCGTTTCACCCCATGCCGGCGAGCGGCGTCCAAGAGTACCCCAGTTCCGACCACGTTACTGTATATGAAGTCCGACGGGGAAATGATGCTGCGATCGACGTGACTTTCCGCCGCAAAATTGATGAGGCCGAAGTAGCTATGCGCGGACAAAATCTCATCCATTCTTTTGCGGTCCACGATATCGGCTCGAATAAACTCATACCGATCCTTGAACCGTTGGGCGAGATCAGCGGTGGTATTGAGTGAGCCGGCGTAGGTCAAAAGATCAACATTGGTTATGCTTTCCGGGTCGTAATGTTCCAAAACATAACGGATGAAATTGCTTCCGATAAAACCGCAGCCGCCTGTTACTAGCAATCTCATGCAGGCGTTTGTAGCATAGAAGACCTCTCTGTCCAATTTTTCCACCATGAGCGAACTCCAGATCCGATTCGCCCAACCCGAAGACGCAGAAACCGTTCATCGGCTCGTCTTCGAGCTGGCAGTTTACGAAAAGCTCACCCACGAAGTCGTATCGACTCCGGAAGACTTCCGGCGCGCGTTGGCGGGACCTGAACCGATGGTTGAAGTTTTTTTGGCCGAGATATCTGGGAAACCGGTTGCATTCGCTCTTTTCTTCCAAACTTTCTCTACTTTCGTCGGACGTCCGGGGATCTATCTGGAAGACCTTTTTGTTCTGCCGGAGTATCGGCGCCGCGGCATCGCCCAGTCTTTATTCGTCGAGCTATTTCGAATCGCCCGAGAACGAAATTGCGGCCGAGTGGAATGGACGGTCCTGGATTGGAATGAGCCGGCCATCAAGTTTTATACCGAGAAACTCGGCGCCAAGATTCTGAAAGAGTGGTGGCGGTGCCGGGTGGAGGTAACGCCGACGGGAAAGCCGACATCGCCGACATCGCCGTCAACGACGTGAACGATGGGAGGGATCGCGTCCTCGCGATCCGCGGTTCCCGAAGCACAGGCTTAGCCAGGACGAAGCATGACGATTCGGGAAGAAAACAAGGCTGACTTTCCGGAAATCGCGGCTCTAACGCAGGCGGCGTTCGGCGGCGACTATGAAGCAACGTTGATCGAGAAATTGCGTGCGGCTCACTTGGTGATCGTGTCGCTGGTGGCAGTCGAACAAGGCTCCGTGATTGGACATATTCCCTTCAGCGAACTGGAGGTTGAAGTAGATGGGAGACGAGTGACGGCAGCGGCATTGGCTCCCATGGCCGTCCGGCCAGATCGCCAGAGACGAGGTATTGGATCAAAGCTCGTGGAAACAGGATTGGACGGGCTGCGCGATCGCAGTTATGAGGCCGTCATCGTTCTCGGACACCCAGATTATTATCCGCGTTTCGGATTCACTCCTTCGTTGACGGCTTCTCTCGTTGCTCCGTTTAGCGGGAGGGCATTCATGGGTCTAGAGCTGATGTCGGGATCGCTGTCAGGGAGCAGAGGATCAGTAGAGTATCCGGAAGCGTTCGGCCTCTGAGATTGGGCGAATCCGTTCCGTAGGAACGGACTGACCTTAGCCAGGCAATTTATTGCCCAGGAGTCGCACAAACGGACCTCGTCCCGAAGGGTACGGTGTGATCCGCACGCCGTGCTCTGCCACCGGACACGCATTTGCACCTGCTTTTTAATCGTTTGAGTCGCATCCCAAGCAATAAATTGCCTGGCTACGATCGGTCGTCCCTCCGGGACACAGGCCACTGTCGCCAACACGCAGCACCGTCCCATTTTCGGTAAACATTCATCCCACTTGCGGGATGAAAATCAGGGATAGAGAGCCGTCATTTTAACTGCCCAAAAAAATCTTTATTAAAAATTTCTTCTCGAGAAAGGGCCAAAAATTGGGGTTGGCACGCACTAAAAAAATCGCGTGGCATCATGGCTGCTTAAGTAGTTTCCCGAGTATCGGATAAGACGAGACCGGAAACCCACTGAGACCAAACTTAACAGAGATGACTAACCCAGTGTGGATCGAAAGTTTGTCAAGAACGGGACTCAAATAAGAATAACAGCCACCTAAAAATCTTCTCCAGCCAGAAGCCAAAGGGACCGGTCGGTGCAAGTTCTCGACTCTGCGCCGACCGGTCAGTCTTTGGCGTTTGGCGTTCGGCGTTTGGCGTTTGGCGTTTGGCGTTCGGCGTTCGGTGTTCGGTGTTCGGCGTTTGGCGTTCGGCGGTTCGGCGTTCGGCGCTTGGCGGTTAGGGAGGGCGCGCGTCCTCGCGCGCCGCGAGGACGTGCCATCACCTAAAGGTGTATTCTTGTTCCGCGATTACAGCATGTCCTCGGCTTCGATAACCACGGATCGCGAGGACGCGATCCCTCCCAGGCCACCGCCCGAACGCCGAACGCCAAACGCCTTACCGCATCTTTAGCCGTTCGGTCATGATGGTTTGGACCCGGAGTCGTTCGGCTTCGAATTTTCCATCGCCGACGGTTGGTGCAACCTCGATAAACGGCATGATGGTCACTTCGATTTTGGAAAATGGTTTCGGGATGGCGAAACCGTCCCATGACTTTAACCGCCAATAACTGCTGTACTCGATCAGCAGAGGCATTAATGGGACCTTGCAAAGCTGAGCCAAAAGGAGGGCTCCCGGACCGAAAGAATATCGGGGACCGCGAGGTCCGTCTGGCGTGATACAAATATCGTAGCCCTCGCTCAACTTCCGCGCCATATCCAGCAGGGCGGCACTGCCACGACGAGAGGTTGAGCCGCGAACTGCACCTACTCCAAAATTGCGCACGAACTCCGCCAGATAAGCGCCATCCCGGCTGGCGCTAGTCAAGACCAGCGCTCCTTTTCGGCCGGGATAATACCGGCTGAATGCGGTGGTTAAGCCCAACATCCGATTGTGCCAGATCAACGCCACTACGGATCTAGGGGCATTCTCGGCAAAAAAGCCGGCCTCATCCTTAACTTCACAGCGGAGTGTCCGCATAATGAGTTTGAGCACCAGCGCAGCAAGCCAGACCAAGATCTTCGATCGACGGTCGAGTTCCCGAATCGTTCCGCTATTTACTGGCATTCGCGCAACAGCTTAAAACCATAACCGCGAATGGACACGAATACACGAATAAGAGAAAGGCCAACCGCAGATTAACGCAGATGTACGCAGATAGAAGTGGGCTTCGGTTAGAGCGCACGCAGAAGCTCTTCACTGAGCATTCCTTGATAGCGGCCATCTAATTTGTCGAAAGGTAAAGGGGAAATCCAAAAACGATCTGGTTACGCGCTTAAGACTGACCGAACCTCCCTGAACTGAACGGAGCTCCATTTTATCTGCGTAAATCTGCGTCCATTTCACCCCGGAGAATTTCGGGGCTGCGGTTAAAGTCTTTACTTCGCGTTCATTCGTGTCAATTCGCAGTTTGTTTGTGTCTTTTCGCATTTACACCATTGGGCGGAATCGCCCGACGACCTCGGCCAGCCGAGTGGTTATCTGGCCGAGAGAACAATGTTCAACGCAGCTAATCAGTTCGGAGAAGGTATTGCCTCCATCCTCCACAACTGCAGCTAGCCGGTCCAGGGCGCGTTCGGATTCGCCAGCGTGTCGCCGGTGAAAATCTTCGACTAGCCCCTGGTGTATCTTCTTTTTCTTTGCCGGGGTACGGATCGTCTCCAGTTTCGGCCAAGCCAGATCCTCGAGCGTATAACGGTTAAGACCAATAATCGGCCGGCTGCCATTGGATATTTGGCTTTCGAGAACGTGGGCAGCCGTCTGGATCTGACTACGTTGGTAACGACGTTCGACGGCCCCTAGAACACCTCCTTGCGCCTCAATGGAATCAAACTCTCCCAGGATCGCGCTCTGGACGGCTTCTCCCACCACTTGCATCCCGGGTGAACCAGGAAGCGTGTTCATCATGTGTTTAAAGACACCGCTTTCTTCCAACAGGATGCCTTGAGCGTGAGCTGCATACCGGGCGTACTCTTCGCTCGGGGTGGTAAACGGTTCATCGGCAGCATTGCTGTGACAGGAATTAGTGGCGTTCATACAGGCCAAGACCAACTCAATCGCCGTACGGGTCAGATTATTTTTCCAATCGGCTGCTACCAACGATCTTCCACTGGTCTGAGTGTGCAGTTTGAATCGCTGGGTGCGCTCATCGCCGTGGAACACGTCGCGCATGCCAATTGCCCAAATCTTTCGGCAGACCCTGGACAAGGCCACATACTCGACATCGAGCCCGCAATCGAGAAAGAACGATAGCCTGGGGCCGAATACATTGACGTCCATTCCCTTGTTCTTGAAATAATCGACGTAAGCAAAGCCGTTCGACAGAGTATAGGCGGCTTGCTGGACCGGGGTCGCTCCGGCCTCGGCAATATGATACCCGCTGATCGAGATCGGATACCAGCGACGCATGTTCACCGAGCAGAACTCAACCATATCCGCCAGGAACCGAAGCGACGGACCAATCGGGAAAATCAACTCATTCTGAGCCTGAATTTCTTTGAGCACATCGGCTTGAATAGTGCCTCGAAGCTTAGGAACCACATCCGGCCCAAATCGATGTTTAGCGGCCGCTATATACATCGCCAGCAGAATAGGCGCCGGCCCGGAGATGGTCATTGAAACCGACACATTCGGCTGGTCGAGATCGAACCCGGCATAAAGCGTTTCCACATCCTCGATGGTATCAATCGCTACCCCGCCCTCCCCAATCTTGCCAAAAACCCCGGGAGCGAGTGCTCCAACGCCGTAAAGAGTCGGACCATCAAAGGCGGTACTGAGCCGCTTATTGCGTTGATTGCGAGACAGGTAATGAAAACGTTGATTGGTGTCTTCGGCCAAGCCAAGCCCAGCGAACAGCCGGGTCGGTTCTTCCCCTTTCTTTTCGCCGTCGGCGCCATTCTCTTGATCCCGAGATAGGTACTGCTCGCTGTAAGCCGCGGAAACGTAAGGAAATTCTCCGGGTAATCCGCCTTCCAACAAAAAGCGGCAGATCTCTCCGGGATCGTCGTACCGCGGCAATGCTAAGGTCGGCAATTCCAAGCCGGTTGGGGTTCGGGTCTTTCCTACCTTGGCGGCAATATCCCGCCACCTTCCCATGACTTCGTTCGCTTTCGCTGAATCTTTACGCACCCGGGCTACCTCCGCTTCAACGAAGCGGTCGTAGCCGCGCACTGACTCAATAATCTGACCGAGATAACTCATACATTTTAGGGGAAAAGACTACGGAAAATCTGGTCAACCCCTGTATCCCGGTGACGATTTGCCTGCGTTTGTAACAAGGTTTGGTTTCGGGGACTACTCCGGAGACGGCTTTCAATTTCAGAAACAGCGGTACGAGCGCCCCGGAGATCCGCCTTATTTAATACCACCATATCAGCCGCTTCCAGCATTGCGATCTTCAGCAGTTGCAGCCGGGCGCCGTAATCAGGTGGCATAACCAAAACGGCGAGGTCCGTGAATGAATGATCAAATCCGAATGGCAAGGCTTCTTGTCCGGTGCCCACGGTTTCGATAATCACGGCATCGAAGATCCCTAAGCCTCTGAGGTATTTGACGGCTCGTTCGGAAGCAGCCGCTAAACCACCCGCTATGCCGCGGGTTGCCATGCTTCGCATAAACACCCGGTTGTCCTGGGAGTAAACCATGGTGGCGCGATCTCCTAAGAGCGCACCCGACCCCACCATACTGGGGTCATGCGATAAAATCGCCAGGCGGTGATCGGCTGGAGAGGTGTGAAGAAATCTGAGGACCAACTCGTCGATCAACGTCGTTTTCCCGGCGCCGCCAGGACCGCTGAAGCCAAACACCTTAGTCTCCCGCTTGGGAACGATCCGGTTAGCCGCTTGTGAATCCACGCCATTACCAGCTTCGATCTCGCTAAGCTTGGCCGCGATGATGCGGTCCTCGAATGAAGTGTTAACCACAGCCGGGACCGGGATAGAAAACCGTGACTGAACATACCGGACCATTTCCTCGAGCGGAGTGCCCGCAAAAAAAATCTGATCAACTCCGTGCTGATACATCACCTCGGCATCGTCTTTGGTTATGGTGGCGCCACCGCCGCCGAACACCCGGATATGCCCGCAATCGCGCCCCTGCAGCAGGGATATCACCTCGGAGAAAAATTCGACATGCCCACCGTTGTAACTCGAGATACCGATCGCTCGCACATCTTCCTGGATCGCAGCCCGCACAATATCGTGGGCCGATCGATGAAACCCCAGATAGATGACCTCAATCCCGTAACGGATCAGATCGAGGTTGATCGTATTGATCGCGCTATCGTGTCCGTCGCAGATGGGGACAGCGGTGAGGATCCGAATGGGGGCCATGGGGGGAAACTCGCCTTAGGCTCGTTTCATGACAAATGACAAATGGCAGATGACAGATTGCCCGCGGTCCCAACCCAGCGGCTGCAACGACAATCGTCCTCATTCTCGTCGCCGTCCTCGATCCGATGCGCGCGTTCGAGGATCGGCTTTCGCCCAGGATCGGTAGGCTAATTTGGTGGGGCGAGGCTCCGGAATAGCCGATCGTTCTCGCAGGGCAAATCGATGTTTCGTAGTTATATGGCTCGCAATACCTGAAAGCTGCCGAGCCGCGGGTCGCGCAACCCTCGGCTCGGCACCGATCAGACGTCGCAGCCGATAGACCGACGAAATGATATTTGACGCTGCGAATCCTTTTCAGCTATTCCGCAGCCTCGCCCCACCAGCGCTGGGCGAATGCGTCTCGTGGAATGTTCGCGCCCAATTCGAGGACAGCCTGTCCGACGAAGCCGAGGCTCTATGTTGCCAACCCGCTCAAGGTCGGCCTCGCAAGCGAGGCGCGCTCCAGAACCAGCAGTCGGCGAAGTCGGAATGACGACGAGGACGAGAACGATTATCAGGGGTGTTGGACCCAGCACAGGGAGGGATCGCGTCCTCGCGATCAGTGGTTTCGGGAACTGCTATAGACCCGATGAAGCGTTTTCGCTATTTCGACGCTGCAGACCTGTTCACGGCGCGCGAGGACGCGCGCCCTCCCTCGTCGTGGAGGCCAATTCGTTTTGTCGACACGCATGGGCGCTGCCGGATACTCTGACAAACCTAAGGCGAGTTTCGCAAACCCATTAGTTAGTGATAACGCACTCCGCTTCAAACAAAGTCGGCTGATCAGTTTTAGAACGACCTGTCAACCCCAAAAACCAGCGGCTCCCCGATATACGCCAAATTACGTGGGAAACTTGAGCACAGATTAGCACTTCCTCTAGGTAAGAGTTAAATCCGATCACCACTGTCAAACCCGCACAAGTTTCTCTAACAAGCTGATCGATAGGTGTTAACACAACACAGCCACCTCGAACCTAAATTTGGTTCTCGTGCATTCTACAATCGCTAGTCCATTCGTCTTTGCGCGAAGCCCAATAATTTTTGCAAGTCAATCTTAGCCCTACCGTCATATCGACACTGATTACCGATATGAATGATCAGTTAATTCCTAACAAAACTATTGTCTAAATGACATAACCAGCTCAACAAGAACGTCATGCTAAGAACAACAGAAAAAAGGCAAACTCGAGTCACCAAAATAGCAATTCCGACAGGCCGTCAAGCTTTCTCTTTACGTAGTTGTGAGAGTTGCCGGCCGTGAAAATTTAGTTCACTGAAAACGTATTGACAGACTCGATCACACTTCGATACGGTCCGCGAGAAATTGAAATGGCCAGTCTTTTGGAAGAATTGGACAGTTTCGCGAGGCGGCAAATTAACTAACTATCTCGCGGTCAGGCAGTACTGACTTGAGTGTTGCCAATTTAGCTTTGCCAGGGTCGGATCGATAAAGGATCCGAGTCTTCGCACTCGAGCATGGCGGCTCTTCTGCGACCCACCGCATTTTAACTCTAATGGAGTTTTTGTCCCGGACTTGGGTCTGTGACGGGTTATGCCCCTAAAAGGTTGTCTTAGAGGGGTGGTCGAATCTCAGTTTATTTAATTCAGCTTTTTCAAAAATGAAATTTTTCGATCTCTTCCGACGATTCAGTCGGAGAACAATTACGGGGGCTTCTTTACCGCTGGCCGCCGGTTTTCTATTGTGGGCGGCGCCGTTGCGAGCAGAATTCGTCTACCTGTTAAATCAGACGGGCGAAGCCATCACGACCTACACCATCGGTTCAAACGGAGCACTGTCCCAGGTGGGTTCGCCCCTCAAGCCAACGTCCCCGTATTACCCCCTTTCTGAAACGATGGATCCCAAAGGCCGGTTCGTGTTCTTCACAGACCTGTCAACGAACGGGACCAGCAACTACATCCAGGTCTACAGCATCGGTTCAAACGGAGCCCTTACCCAGGTGCCGGGGTCACCCGTCTCTCTACCAGTTGTCGGCAATTCGTTAACCGTGGATCCCACCGGCAAGTTCCTCTACGCAATATCCCCCGCGACTACCACAGACCAAGGCACCATTGTGGCCTACAAGATCGGTGTTGACGGAACCCTAACAGCAGTCCCAGGGTCACCCTTCACGATAACACCGCTTCTTTATACCCGGTTCTGTACCATCGACCCGACCGGTAAATTCCTCTACACATCCGGTGGCGGGGGAAGCTCAGGTGGTGGCATCGCAGCCTACAGCATCGATTCAAACGGAGCCCTAACCCCGGTACCGGGATCGCCCTTCCCAGCCAGCACCGGCGTACTAGGTGCGACTTATGTGACGATAGATCCCACGGGGCGAGATCTCTTCACATTGGATGTCTCGAATAGTAGGATCTTGGCCTACACCATTGGTTCAAACGGAGCCCTGACGCCGGTCTCGGGGTCGCCCTTTGCAACGCAGCCCCAGCCCGCGTCACTGACTCTGGATCCCACGGGCCAGTTTTTGTATGTAGGAAACCTTAGCGGCAACAACAACACCGTCTCGGTCTACAGTAACTCTGCCGGAACCCTGACACCGATCTCCGGGTCACCTTTCCCTTTGCCCGTGCCGAGTGACCAGATTTGGTCTGTAACCCTGGACCCCACGGGTAGGTTCGCCTATGTCCAAGATTATTATGACAGCACCCTCTTTACCTACAGCATCGGTTCGGGCGGAGGGCTAACGCTGGTCACCAGCAGCGCAATCCAAGCGAGTTCGTTTATTTCCATGCCACTGCTTCCGCCGTTCATCTACGTACAAAACGAAAACGAATACACCAACATCACCACCTCCGCCTTTACTACCGATGCAAACGGGGCGCTCCTACCAGTCCCCGGGTCGCCGTTCCTAACCGGTCTTGACAACTTTGGTATTCCGGCGGTGGATCCGACCGCTAAGTTCGTCTACATAGTAAATTATGCCGACAACAACGCGTCGGTCTACAGCATCGGATCAACTGGATCATTGACCGCGCTATCGACCGTCGCAACCGGAAATGGACCCACGTCAGTGGGTGTAGACCCAACGGGTAGGTACCTTTACGTAGTCAACAGCCTTGACAACACCGTCTCTGCTTACACTGTCGGGTTAACCGGAACTCTGACACCGGTTACGGGCTCGCCCTTCGCTACCGGAGTCAGTCCGGAAACAGTCACCGTTGATCGCTCAGGTCAGTTTGTCTACGTGGTAAACTTGTACGACAACACAGTGTCGGCCTACAAAATCGGTTCAACCGGAGCCCTGACCCCGGTCAAGGGGTCGCCCTTCGCAACTGGGAATTCCCCCTTTTCACTGACCGTCGATCCTGTGGGTAACTTCGCCTATGTAACTAACGATAACGACAACACCGTCTCAGCCTACAGCATCGGGTCAAACGGAGCGCTGACCCAGGTTTCAGGATCGCCCTTCGCAACTGGGCAATCTCCGACTTCAGTGACGGTAGATCCCACGGGTCTATTCGTGTACGTAGTAAACGATGGCGACAACACCGTCTCGGCTTACAGCATTCTGGCGAACGGAGCACTGACACCGGTCACGGGAGCGCCCTTCGCAGCGGGGGAAGAACCCTATTGGTTGGCCATAGACCCAACCGCTAGCTACGCCTATGTCACCAACTTCGGAAATGACAACATGTCCGCCTACGCCATCGGGTCAAATGGAGCCCTAAGTCCCATCTCTGGGTCGCCATTTGGGGGGTTAAGCTTGCCTGTTATAGTAAATGTTTCACCTATCCCGTTCGCGGCATCGACGACGTCCTTAGAAACCGTGACCGGGACGCCGCCGACCTTCACTCTGGATGACACTTTCACCCTGGGTAGGAACAGCACCGGGATTGATCCTGTCACCCAACAGGTGACACTGCGGATTGACACCTTCGCCGTCACGATTCCGGCTAACAAGTTCAATCTGCTGACCGACGGCACCTTTAGGTTCGCTGGGACCATCAACAAGGTAAAATATCTGGTGACGATCAAGCCGCTGGGAAGCAATTCGTTTAAATTGTCTGCCAAAGGTACCGGTCAGGACTTGAGTACTCTCGGGAAACAGGTCCCAATCGCGTTGACGGTTGGAGGGAACACCGGCGCCAGCACGGCGATTCACAAATAGTAACCAAATTCGTGGGTCAGGGACGGGCCGGAAATCGGCCTGTCCCTGGCGTCGCGGGCGTCGCCTTCAGCTCCTTAAATGACGGATAACAGATGACAAATGACAGATTGACCAGGTCGGAGCGTTATGTCGTAGCGCGAGCGTCCCATCCTGAATTTGTCATTTGTAATCTGTCATCTGTCATCCGAACGAGCCTAAGGCGCCGCGCCCGCATCGCTACGCGAAGCGTTGCGGGCGGGAGTTCGGTAAGTGCCATCTTGACGGATAGGCCCCGGAAGGTGTTCTATTTCAAAGGGTTAGTTAACCATTCGGAGCGAGGGTTAGATCGAACGGATTCACCGTTTAGAAGAACGATATTTTTGTAGCGGTTAGCTGGAGCACGACCAATATGCCAGACCCAGAAGAGGTGATCAGTCATTTCAAGATTTGGGACGTCACGCCGGAACAGATGGACGTATCAATAAAGGTCTTCCTTACCGATCAGTCCCAAGACCATAAGCGAGAAGCAAACGCCAAAAAGCTAGTGTGGCTGGCAAACCCGGTCGAAAAGAATAACAAAAAGGAACCCAAAAAGAGTGAGAGACCCGGGAAAAAGAACAAGAAGTATGTGCATCTCACCGGATGGGAAATGAACTTCGACCCGGGCGATGACAACCCGCCAGCAGATACTTGACAGATCAGTAATCAGTTGAACGATTACAAGTTTGAGACCTGGACAATCGGCAAGCCGAAAATTCTGTTGCTTCCTGCTGCTAAAGCCGAACCGGACGAGAAGCTACCCGGCGCGTATCCGAAAGAGAAGGATCATTACTTGTGTTACGCCGTCGAGAAAGGAACGACCATTGACGTCGACATTGGGCTGACCGATCAGATCGATGACAAATTTAAGAAAGAAACAGGAGGGAAAGCGACAGAGGATATTACTAAGCTTACGCCGAAATACTTAGGCGTCCCCGTAAAAAAGGAGGGTGTCGGTGAGCCTAAAGATCGGATCAACCTAGACGCGCATCTCGCGATCTACGAGCTGAACAAGAAAAAGCGGCGCAAGTTTTCGGTCCAGTATCAGGTGCTTGATCAGTTCGTGCCCGGAAAGGGTGCAACGGTGACGGTAAACGAGAGCCACTATCTGGCGGTACCGTCCAAGAAGAAACCCATAAAACCTAATAGATAAGCTAGATAAGCCGGTGGTCGGGATTGAACCGACGACCCGCGCATTACGAATGCGCTGCTCTACCACTGAGCTACACCGGCGGATTGGAGAGCCCAATTTATCGCCCGGTGAGGCGGCTCCGTCAAGCAGAGGCGGTAGGGCGTGCCTAGCTTGCGACCTGGGAGGGATCGCGTCCCCGCGACCAGTGGTTCGCGGAGGGCGGTACAGAGCAGATCGAGCGTTTTCCTAACTCCACGACGCAGACCTGTCGCGGCGCGCGAGGACGCGCGCCCTCCCACGTCAGGGGCACAGGTCAGCCTCCGGTAGGCAGCGCTCCACGGGTGGCGACCCCTTTCGGCCTCGCAAGCGAGGCAGCGCTCCACGATGTCGCTCCTGAATTGTCACTCGCGCGCTCGCCCGGCCTGTAATATTAGTAACAAACATCCCCGGCGTTTGACGGTTTCACGTACTGAGTCGGGGAAATCGAAAACACCAATTAGGAACTCTAGATTTTATGCCAGAGGCCGATCCGCACCCAGCGAGCCCTTCGGAACAGGAAAATTTACCCCCAGCAAATGTAACCGGCGAACTCCAGCTTGGCCCTTCGACAAGCTCAGGGCAGGCCCATCCGACAAGCTCAGGGCAACCCCTTTCGACGAGCTCAGCGGAGCCAATTTCGACCAGCTTAATTGGGTCACCGAAACAGCCTGAAGAAGCCGTTTCTCGGAGAGATATTCCCTGGTTTCATGCGGAGCCCGATATCACCAGAGCGGTGATCTCGAAGACGGAAGAGGAACTGTTGAGCAGCCTTTCGGCTTTGATGCGTAACCGGGTCGAGAACGAAAAATTGAAACGCCAAATGACGGCGAGCATGCAGGCGATCGAGGACGCCCACAAAGAGCATGCTGCGATCAAGAACCAGATTCGGAGCGCTGGGGATGAATTAGCCGCCCGGACTAAGGAACACGAGTCCATCCGGGATGAGATCGCGCAGACCCAACAAAAACTGCAAGAGGAACGCAGCAAACATATTGAGCATCAGGAAGCCTGGTTCAAAACGCGTCACGAATTAGAAGAATCCCGGCGAAATGTGCAATCGGCTGCGTCCGAGCTAGGCGATACGCAGGAGACGAGTCGCTTGATGAAGTCCCAAGTGGCTGAGCTAAAGAAGGAGATTAGCCGGTTACTTGGACAACGCGAATCGATGCTGGCTCAGCTACAACCGATCCGCGATGAACTGGATCAGCGTCTATCCGCTCGAGAAGCAATCATCGAGCAAGTCTCCGTCCTTGAACGACACGTTGAGTCTTTAACCGCAGAAAAGACCACCCTTTCAAAGGCGACGCCCGAGCAAGTCGGCGAACGGGTTCAGATACAAAAAGAGCTGGACCAAGCTCGCGAAGAAATTGCTCAGCTTCGGCAAGAGGGCGAACGCTTGCGTTCCGATCATCAGCGTTTGACCACCGCAAAACAGGATGCAGGAGCGGAGCTTTCGGATGTACAGGGACGGTTAACCAGTCTTCGGTTCGGACACGCCGAGCTTCTGGAGCAGATAAATCAAGCTCACCAAAATCACACGGTGCTGCAAGAGAACATCAAGCAGGCCGGGGAAACCCATAGCGATCTGTTGCAGAAGATCGCGGAGGCCAAAGAAGCCCTGGCTCTTACACAGCGGCAGCACGAAGAAGCTAGCAAGCAGCGGCCGGTTGAAGCGCCACAAGCTCCGGCTGTTCTTAAAGAGCCGGAAGCCCCGGCACTCGAACCGGTTGCCAAAGAAGCGCCTAAGGTAGAGGTAAAGGCGGAACCCCCGCCCAAGGTCGAGCCTCCGGAGCCGGAACTCCCGCTGGTTGCATCGCATCCTATCCCGCCAGTGGCTTCTTCCTGGGATTCTTACGTATTGGAGAGTGAATTTTTCACTGAGGAAACGCTGGACGCGTCGCGCATCGCCGAGCTAGTGACCAACCTACCGGGAATTGAGCACTCGCTAATCGTCCAACAATTTGGCTTCGTTTTAGCGAATCGGTTGCCTCAACGTCTGCATTCCTTGTTCCAAGTCCCGCGTCGCGACTACTCGCTTCTGTACGACCGGCTACCGAATAAGGTCCGAGATTATCCGAATCTCGCTACTCGCGTGAGTACGTTCCAGACCGGAGACGAGTTTCTCACTTTATCGGGTAGCAAGGACGTTTTCTTAGCCCTTACCCACGAGGCGCCGACGCTTCGCCCTGGCTTGCCTGAAAAAATCGCTATCGTAGCGGAGGAACTGGGCAAGATGTATCCCCAGGTAACGCCGGCAACGCCGGCAGCGCCGTGAACGGCGAGAACGCCGCAAGGGAGGGCGCGCGTCCTCGCGCGCCGCGAAAACGTGCCGGGCCTACAGACGGTGTTTAATCGCTCAAGGGACACGCGCTCGGCTCCGCGAATAACGGATCGCGAGGATCCGACGTCGCCAGCGCTGAGAAGAAAAGACCCACGATGGAAGGCTATGTCGGACAGGCTGCGGTCCCTCCTTCGTTAAAACGCGCCACGGAATCACCGGCCGCCTACGCTCGTCACCGTCCGTTTCGTGACTTGGATCCCTCGAGACTTTGCACCTCGGATCTGCATATCTTTCGCTGCGAAGGTTTGTTCATCGACACGAGTACCTTTCGCATGCCGGTATTTCAGACGCAGCTCCGTCACCGGTCGATCGGTGATAAACTTAATCTTGGCGCCTTCCTGGGTGCAGAAATAATCCCGGTTCATAATGGCGCCACCGAAAGCGAACCGCTTGATAAAGCTCGCCTTGGGCGTGCTATACACGATCGTGAATACCTTTTCCCGATCATAGATTTGGAAATACTTCACGTCCTTATCCACAAACAGTTTGTCGGGTGGCGGGATCATCTGGTAGCGGCCGTTTTCCCAAACCACCAATAACTTATCTAGTGGTGAACAGCGAAAAGCGGCTTCGCCTTTGACTTCCGACCCGAGAAACCCCCGTTCTTGATCGTAGACGATGGCTAGTTCGTTCGCGGTTAGCTCTCTAACGTCGATCTCCTCTGTCTCGATGCTTTTCGTGCGCCGCTTATACTGTTTGCCATAGCGTTCGATCAGGCCTTCGAGATAACCGATGACGTACGAGGTCAGCTGTCGAAGGTTCTTTCGAGCCTCCTTCAGGTCTTCCACGATTTTGAGTTTCTCGTCTTCGTTCTTCTGGAGATCGAACTTCGAGATCCGTTTGATTTGGAGTCCGAGCAGCATCTCCACGTCGTCGATCGTGATCTCGCGGGTTAATTGCACTCTCAGAGCAGCCAGACCTCGCAAGACAGTTTGCTGGACATCCTCGTAAGTCTCGCAATCTTCAATCCGCTTGTAGATCCTGTGCTCGATAAAAAGTTGGACCAGGGTCTTACGATGAAGTTCTTCCGTGAGCTCGTCTCGGCGAATCTCAAGCTCGCGTTTTAGAAGGCTAACTAATTGGTCCGTATTGGCGCGAATAACTTGCTCAACATCGAGTTGGACCGGGCGTTCTCCCTGAATCACAACCAGGTTCGAATGCAGAACGACTTCGCACTGCGAAAAATGATAGAGAGCCGCAATCGCTTTATCGGGGTCTTCACCCGGCGATAGAGTAATTACGATTTCAACCGTGGCAGCCGTGAAATCGTTGATCGAGCGGATCTTGACCTTCTTTTTTCGAGCAGCATCTTCAATCGAGCTGATCACGGACTCCGTCGTGGTACTAAATGGGATCTCCCGAATTACGAGGTGGTTCTGATCACGTTTTTCGATCTTCGCCCGGAGTTTGACTTTGCCGTTTCCTTTATCGTACTCGCTGGCGTCCATGAGCCCGCCTTGAGGAAAGTCCGGCAACAGCTTGAATTTCTTGTCTTGGAGGACGGCGATCTGCGCCTTGAGTAATTCCACGAAATTGTGGGGCAAGATCCGCGTCGACAGTCCCACCGCGATCCCTTCGGAGCCCAGCATCAAAATCAGGGGCAACTTGCTTGGCAAAATAACCGGTTCTTGATTCCGGCCATCGTAACTCGGGACGTACTCAGTCAGCTTCGGATTAAATAGCTCGTTCCTGGCCAGGTCGGTGAGCCGGCATTCAATGTACCGAGACGCTGCAGCAGGATCACCGGTGAAAATATTCCCGAAGTTACCTTGTCCTTCGATCAGGTAGCTCCGATTAACCAGGTTGACTAAGGCGTCCTCGATCGAAGCATCGCCGTGGGGATGATACTGCATGCAGTGGCCAACGATGTTTGCCACTTTGTTGAAGCGGCCATCATCCTTCTCATAGAGCGCATGCAGGATCCGGCGTTGCACCGGCTTAAGCCCATCTTCCAACTGCGGAATAGCCCGATCCCGAATGACGTACGACGCGTACTGAATGAAATTCTCGTTAATCAGATCCTTTAGGGGATCTTCGGGCAGGTGAATGAGGGTGGCGGAGTTAGACGACATTTACCAAATCGTGAGAAGTGAGAGGTGAGAGGTGAGAGGTGATTGGCCGGGAGGGCGCGCGTCCTCGCGCGCCGCGTTAGATCTGCAGTTGTCCATATACTTGAACGCTCGATAAGATCCCACCATTACCTCCGCGAACGACTGATCGCGAGGACGCGATCCCTTCCGGCGCTGGGTCTGCCACTTCTCATCTTTAGGCCGACACGGGTTCCTCGACCACCAGATGGTCCATGATGAACTGCCGCCGGGCGGGAGTGTTTTTGCCCATATAGAATTGCAGGAGAGGCTGGACCACATGGCCGTCATCGACTGAGACATGGGTTAACTTCATCGCTGGACCGATGAATGCCTTGAACTCTGATGGAGAGATTTCTCCCAAGCCTTTGAACCGGGTGATCTCCGGGTTCTTAATCTTGCGCATGGCTTCATCGCGTTCGGCTTCCGAGTAGCAATAGAAGGTTTGCTTTTTGTCTCGCACCCGGAACAGCGGCGTTTCCAAAATAAAAACGTGGCCGGCGGTAATAATGTCCGGAAAAAAGCGAAGAAAACAGGTGATTAGAAGGTTGCGGATATGGAGTCCATCGACATCGGCGTCCGTTGCCAGGATCACTTTGCCGTAACGCAAATTCTGCAGAGTTTCCTCCACGTTCAAGGTCCGCATCAGATTGAAGATCTCGTCGTTCTTGTAAACGATCGTGCGGTTGAGATCCCAAACATTGAGCGGTTTCCCTTTCAAGGTAAACACGGCCTGCACATTCGGATCCCGGCAACTGGTGATGGAACCCGCCGCCGACTGGCCTTCGGTTATAAAAATCATGGATTCATGGCCAGCCCCCTTTTCTAAGTTCAAATGAACTTTGCAATCCTTGAGTTGAGGAATGCGTAAGGAGATGGCCGCTGATCGTTCCCGGGCGAGTTTACGGACATCTTGCAATTCTTTACGCAGCCGCTGGGTTTCCTGAATCTTCGTCAGTAAGCGTTCGGTTGCTTCGCTGTTCTTATGGAGAAGCGTGGCAACGATGTCGCGGACCTTCGCGACCAACTCGGTTCTGATTTCGGTATTACCAAGTTTGTTTTTGGTTTGAGATTCGAAAACCGGGTCCTTCAACCGAATCGCGATCGCGCCCACTAAACCTTCACGCACATCGTCTCCTTCGAACTTCGCTTTGCCCACATCGTTAATCGCTTTCAGGATCCCTTCCCGGAAAGCGCTCAAATGCGTTCCCCCATCCGAGGTATACTGACCGTTAACGAAGGCGTAATGCTCTTCGGACAATCGATTCGTGTGAGTAAACGCTATCTCGATCATCTTTTCCCGGAGATGGAGAATTGGATAAATCGCGTTCCTCCGCCACGTCCTCTTCCAGCAGGTCTTTGAGTCCGTTTTCAGAGGTGAACACCTGCCCGTTGAATTTGATTCTGAGCCCGGCGTTCAGATAGGTGTAGAGATGGATTCGGCGAAATAGATGTTCTTCCCGGAACCGGAAGCTCTTAAAGATGGCGGGATCTGGCGCGAACACGATTTCGGTGCCGTCGGGCGCGTTTTGTTTCCCCCGTTTTTGTGATTTTAATTCGCCCCGGCTGAAATCCGCTTTAAAGAACTGGCCGTCCCGATAACTGGTGACCGTGAACTCCTCTGACAACGCGTTTACCGCCTTAGTGCCCACCCCGTTCAAGCCGACGCTGAATTGGAAAACATCGTCATTATATTTAGCGCCGGTATTAATCCGAGAAACGCAATCGATGACCTTGCCCAATGGGATCCCGCGACCAAAATCCCGGACGCGCACAACGCTGGTATCGAGCGAGATTTCGACCTGTTTGCCATATCCCATAATGAACTCATCGATGGCGTTATCGATGACCTCTTTGATCAAGACATAAATGCCGTCATCATAATGGCTACCGTCGCCCAACCGGCCGATGTACATGCCGGTTCGAGTCCGGATATGCTCCAGGGACGAGAGGGTTTTGATCTTGCTCTCATCGTAATTGTGTTTCTTAGACGACATAGAATTAGGATCGGGAGAGTGACATGGAGGCCCCCTGCTTGCAAGACGCGGCAAGCGGGTCGGGGTAGAGGTTATCGGAGTAGAAAAGGCGATCTGAGATTACGCGGCAGTATAACGCAAAATGCTCAAAACCGGAAGGGGTGTGCGAAGCCCACGTTGTTTTTTTTCTTTCCCGTCCTCGTCCTCGATTTGGGCCCGCGCGTTCGAGGATCGGCTTTCGCCCAGGGCTGGTGGGGCGAGGCTCCGGAATAGCCGAAAAGGATTCGCAGCGTCAACCGTCATTTCGTCGGTCTACCGGCTGCGACGTCTGACCGCTGCCGAGCCGAGGGTTGCGCGACCCACGGCTCGGCAGCGTTCAGGTATTGCGCGCCGTATAACAACGAAACATCGATTTGCCCTGCGACAACGATGGCCTATTCCGGAGCCTCGCCCTAGCAGCGCTGGACGAATGCGTATCGTGGAACGCGCATGCCCATATCGAGGACGAGGACGACGACGAGGACGAGAACGATTGATACGTGGCACACCCTGGGCAACGGCTCGGCGCGTCAATAGGCCCTGGTTACTAATTGGTCGAGTACCTGCAGCTTCCCTTGACTAAAGCGGTGGGTCTTTCGGGAGCCCGCCTCCGCCAGGCCTGCGGCGCGGCAGGCTCTCGCCCCACCAAGTGCGGCACCGATTTGTCATTTGTCATTTGTCATCCTTCCCCCCTGCCGCTTACCATACTCCCGACTCTCAATGATTCGGTTCATCGCGAAACGGATGCTCGGGCTGGTGGCAATTTTGTTTTGCGTGATCAGTATCACGTTCTTTTTGATTCGGTTAATGCCAGGCGGTCCTTTCGACCGAGAACGGAAGCTGCCCGAACACATCGAGAAGGCCTTACTAGCCAAATATAAATTGGATGGCCCGATCTGGAGCCAATATTTCGGGTACCTGGGAGATCTCTTGCATGGCGATCTCCGGCTATCGACCAAATATCGCGACCGGTCAGTGAACGAGATTTTGGCCGATGCTTTGCCAGTTTCAGCCACGCTGGGTGGCATCGCCTTCGTGTTGGCCATCGCTGGCGGCGTTTTCGTGGGGTGCCTGGCCGCGTCTCATCAACATTCCTGGGTCGACCGGTCCGCCATGCTGGGCGCAATGTTGGCTATCTCGCTGCCATCATTCGTGATCGGCCCTCTGCTCATCCTGATCTTTGCCATCTACACCAATCTGTTACCGGTAGGCGGCTGGGGCACGCTAAGGAGTCTCATTCTTCCGTCGATCACGTTAGCTGCGCCTTACGCCGCCTATATCGCTCGCCTGACCAGGGCCAGCATGTTAGAGGCGCTAACCCAGGATTTCGTGCGCACCGCGCGCGCTAAAGGTCTGCCGGAGAGCCAAGTTATTTTCAAACACGCTCTTAAAGTCGCGATTCTACCGGTCGTCTCTTTTATGGGTCCGCTAGCGGCCAACCTGCTAACCGGATCGATCGTGGTGGAAAGTATCTTTTCGATACCGGGGGCGGGCGGCTTTTTCGTGAATTCGGTGCTTAATCGCGACGGATTTCTATTGGGCGGAATCGTGATTATCTACTGCGTGCTGCTCGTGGGGTTTAACCTGATTGTAGATATCCTCTACGGCTGGCTCGACCGGCGGATCGTTCTGTATGGTTAACTCCCGTTCGCCTTGGGTCAGATTTTTGCGCAACCGCGCCGCCATGGTCTCGCTGTCGGTGCTGGTGCTGGTCGCGGCCGCTGCGTTAATCGGTCCCCATCTGCTATCCGCCGCCGATGCCAATGTAAGCCAATCCAGCTTCTTGCCGCCGTCCCAGATGCATCCGTTCGGTACGGATTTGAATGGCCGGGATCTGCTTTACCGAGTCTTGCTCGGAGCCCAAATTTCCTTGTTGGTCGGCTTCTCCGGGGCCGTAGTCAGTTTCGCCATCGGAATCACCTATGGGATGATAGCCGGTTACTTGGGTGGATCGGCGGACTCCGTGATGATGCGCCTGGTCGATATTCTCTACGCCATTCCCCGTCTCATTTTTATCTTGATCTTAATCAGCGCGGTCGACCCTATTCTGCGGGCCAGCTTGGCTGCTCACGGTTTTCAAAGCTTAGTGGGCTATTCTAAAATCTTCATCTTGGTCACTTGCCTCGGATTCACCTCGTGGCTGACCATGGCCCGGATTATTCGAGGTCAGGTGCTCAGCTTGAAGTCGCAGGAGTTCGTGATGGCGGCGCGGAGCATCGGTCAAAGCCACTGGAATATCATCTGGCAACATCTGCTACCGAACCTAATCGGTGTCGCCATTGTGTATCTGACCCTGACCGTGCCTTCGGTGATTCTGGACGAATCATTTCTCAGTTTTCTCGGGGTCGGCATTCAAGCGCCTCTAGCCAGCTGGGGTCTATTACTAAGCGATGCTGCTCAGGTGATTAATCCGATAAAAGGCTATTGGTGGTTGTTGGTTTTCCCGGCAATCGCGATGGCGAGCACATTGCTCGCCCTTAATTTTCTAGGAGACGGTCTTCGGGATGCATTCGATCCCCGGCAAAAGAAATAAGAAATGACAGATGACAGATGACAGATTGCGGATGGCTGCCGTGGCCCCGGCGCCTGGAGGGGAGCCGCTTTTGACCATTGCCAAACCGGCGACAGGACCGCGCCAGAAATCGTGGCGTAACCAAGGTTTGTTAGCAGGCGGCTCCCGGGAACGTCTCCACGCGTGAATTACCTGGGCGGTGTTGGATCGTTCGAACCACACGTACACGCGATCGGTATTGGCAAGATCAGCAGACGTTCGCGGGAGCCGCCTGCCAGGCACACGCTCAGTCTGGCTAACGCAATCTTCCAAGACAGTCTGTTCAACTCAGGACGGGCGGAAGCGGCTCCCCTCCAGTGGTTGGACCCTAAGCGCGCGAGGACGCGCGCCCTCCCGAACCTGGTACGATCGCGCCTCTCGCTCGGCCCATCGACGTCCCAAATGGAAGCGCCGGATCACGAATTACCACGTCCATGCCAACCCCACGGCGCGGCTCAAATCCGGCGCGGAATCACGTTTCCCAAGTGGCAACGCCCTCGGCGCGCCGAGATTTTCGCCCTACCGGAGAACAAGATCTTAGATGACAAAGCCGAGAGAGCGTCTTTATTTCGCCTCCAGGAGTAAAACTAAGGGAATTAAGTTATGGGGATAAAATTACAAGATGCGCTGCAGGAGTCGATTGTGTGCGGAGATGGCGCCATGGGGACCGAACTATTGGCGGCCGGGGTTGCGCTAGACGTGTGCCTAGAAGAGCTCAATGTTAGTCAACCAGACCTAGTCAGCAAGGTCCACGAGAGCTATGTGGATGCCGGCTCTCAGCTGCTGGAGACCAATACTTTCGGGGCAAATGCAGTTCGGCTGGCAAAGCACGGTTTGGAAAGCGAAGTGGAAGCTTTCAATCAGGCGGCGGTCAGACTGACCAAAAAGGCTGCCGCTAATAAGGACATCTGGATCGCAGGAAGTGTCGGGCCGTTGGGCATCTATGCGGACGAAGCGGAGGTCATGCAGATTGATCGCGGCGCGGTATTCACGGGTCAGCTGAAAGCGTTGTTAGAGGCAGAAGTAGACGCGATTTTTCTCGAGACCTTCTTGGACTTCGAAGAGATCAAAATTGCACTAACCTCGTTACGCAAGCTTAGCTCCGATGTCCCCGTGATCTGTTCCATGGTCTGCTCAGAAGAAGGGCGCCTGCCGTCGAGCTTGCCAGTCCTACAGGCTTTTCGGGAGTTGGTAAGACTCGGGGCCAATGTGGTCGGCGTAAACTGTGTCACCGGGCCGCATGCCATGGTTCGCATTTTGCGCAGGATTCCGACCGACTTTCTGATCAGCGCTTTCCCAAATGCTGGCTACCCGCGTTATCACGAAGGCCGTTTTCTGTACAACGCGGCGCCCGAGTACTTTGGTAAGGCAAGTCGCGAATTTGTGGCAGAAGGAGCGCGGTTAATCGGTGGATGTTGCGGAGTAGGGCCCGAACACATCCGGCAGATGGCGCTGGCGATTGCCGGTATGAAACCGGTTACTTCAAAGCCGGCTATCCAACGCCTCGAAGAACCTCTGCAGCGCAGGCGTCCGGCAGAGACCAGCTTGTTAGATCTGCTGAAGAGCGGCCATACGGTTATCGTTACGGAGCTGGATCCGCCAAAAACGTTAGATCTGGAACGATATTTCAAAGCAGCGCAGCATCTAGTTGACGCCGGTAGCGACGCGATCACGCTGGCCGACAATTCCCTGGCGATTTTGCGAGTTAGCAATCTCGCCATCGGAGCGATCCTCAAGCAGCAGTACAACATCATGCCGCTGCTTCATGTTAGCTGCCGGGACCGGAATTTAATCGGTCTGCAAAGCGAGCTACTTGGGATTTCCGCACTTGGAATCCGGCATATTCTACCGCTCACGGGTGACCCGGCGAAATTTGGGGATCAACCCGGCGCTTCGTCGGTGTACGACGTGAACTCCATCCAATTGATGGAAATCATTTCCGGTTTGAACAAGGGGTACAATTTTACGGGCAAGAGTATCAAGTACCCTACCGATTTTGTAATGGGCTGTACGCTTAATCCGAATGCCAAAAATCTCGATGCTCAGATTTCGCGCTTAGAAAGAAAGGTTGCAGCCGGGGCCAGCTATGTAATGACCCAGCCGGTCTTTGATCCAGCGCTAGTCAAAACCATGTACGAACGAACGCGCCACCTCAACGTTCCGATCTTCACCGGGGTGTGGCCGCTGCTAAACGGAAGGCAAACTGAATTTTTGCACCATGAGGTACCCGGTATTATCATCCCGGACATTGTGCGCTCAAAAATGACTGGTAAAGAAGGGGCGGAAGGCAAGCGCATGGGTGTCGACCTGGCAAAGCGGATTATCGACACCGTGCTAGAGTTCTTCCCAGGGGTCTATTTGATCACGCCTTTTCTTTCTTATGACACCACCGCCGAGCTCGCCCAGTTCGTCCGAGGCATATAGCAGCCATAGGGTCCCGTGGACCCTGATAATTCAAGTCGGCGGACTAGCGCTGGCAATCGTGGTGATCTTTTTATTAAGCTCACAGTATCCGGTCCTGAATTGGATTGGTGACGCCCGGAAACACATCGAAAGCCTCGGCATCTGGAGCGGCATCGTTTATCCGATTGCCTACGCGATCTGCAATGTGCTGCTTCTGCCCGGAGGAATTCTAAGCATCGGAGGCGGATTCATCTTTGGACTATGGTGGGGGTTTCTCATTGTCCTAGTCGGCAACCTGCTTGGCGCGACGACCGCCTTCTGCATTGCCCGGCGCCTTGGCCGCCGGCGAGTCGAGAAGCTAATCAACAATAGCCGCCGGCTCCGAGTCATCGATCGGGCGATCGAAAGGCATGGATGGAAAATTGTTGTTCTGTCCCAGTTGAACCCGTTAGCGCCGTCGAGCTTACTAAACTATTTCTACGGGCTGACGCGGGTCCCGCTTTATCGATGCCTTCTGTGGATCGCGCTCGGCCAAACTCCCGGGTTATTCCTTTACGCGTTTATCGGCACGTTAGGCCAGTTCGGCGTCGAAATGGCCCGCGGCACTAAACAACCGGGTCTCCATGATTATTTAGTGTGGGGTACCGGTTTCATCTTAACGATTTGTACCACCTACTTGCTCGGCCGCTTAGCCAAGCGCATCATGACAGAGGTGGAGGCTGAGATGGAGAGCCAAACTTGACGGAAGACCGACTCCGGCTACCGTAGGCAGAGGTTGCAGCGCGGATGAACTCCTCCACACCCGACAGCCGGGAAGCAGATATAGTCATTTATCTCGACTACGGTGTCGATTGCGTTTTCGGCTATTACAGCGATATCCGCCTGAATGACCAAGGGCTAGTCTTTCGTTCCCGTTGGCGGTTCGATCTCGGAACTCAAATATCGTTAAGGGTTTGCGCCAAACCGGAGTCACCAGATACAACGCCGGTTTGCGTCGATCTCACCGGGATCGTGGTCAGCTGCGATCGCATGTACTGCCGATCCGTGGCCTATGAAGTGACTTTGTTGTTCTTCGAGGAACAATCCGAAAGCGGCTGTGAGCTCAGTCGTTTGACTTGCCGGCCGGAATTAATGGGGAATCTGAATTAAGGTGTGAATGGAACCCGGGAGAGAGCGCTCGTGGCGACTGCGCTTTGTGGTTCGGCTGCACCCTGTCGCCTTAGGCAACCTCTCGGACCAATTAGGTCCATTGGCGTAACCGACAGTCGCCGTTACCGGAAACCACTCGTCATCGCCGGTTATTTGGGCAAGACGCCCAATAAGGCGCCGTGGCAAAACGTTGGTCGCGCGGGAGCCTCGTTTTACCCCTTCAGCTTCGCGGCCACCGCATGGTTGGCGCGGCTTTTCCGGCGAGCAGCGTAATTCTTGTGAATGACGCCACGCTTCGCGGCCTTGTCGAGACTGGAAGCAAATACAGCCAGTTCAGCTTCGATTTTGCTCTTATCTCCTGCGGTGATCGCCGCACTCAGCTTTTTCTGCTGCGACTTGATTCCAGTGAGGACTGACTTGTTTTGCTGGGTACGAGCTACGGTCTGCCTTGCCCGTTTCCCTGCTGATCGCGTATTTGCCATGAGCTTCTAAAAAAAGGAAACGGAGCCTCACATTGTTAGCTGACTGCGTCAACCGGGAATTTTTTCCGCCTTCGTCCCTGGTCTCCCCTAAACTACGGCGCGACAGGTTCCGCCTTCGTCCCCTGGTCTCCCCTAAACTACGGCGCGAGAAGCCGCTTCCGGCTTCGCTCCGCCCTGACAAGTTCACCCCTCGGGTTGGGTCTGCCGCTCTCGATCGTCTGCTTTAGAGGGCCGATTGAGTAAGGCGTTAAATACCCGACGAGGGAGGCTGTGTCCCTGCTCTTCAGTCTCGAGTTCGCCTGACGCTGCCTGTTTCGCCTGCTCCCAAACCGCAGGAAAACCAGGCGATTGCGAATTCATGTAGCGTTCGGCTCTGGCGTATACTTCCAGATCGCGTTGCTGTTTCCGGTCGGGTGTCTGGCTCAGACTCGCCACCTTCATTCTGAGATTTTCATTCTGCGCTCGCAGATTCTGCAAATCTACTTTTAACCGGTTAGTGGCGTCCGCCTCCAATTCTAGTTTGTCAGCTAGATGCCGTCGCAGGCGAATCACTTCGCGACGTGTTTCCCAAAGTCGAAGTATTGCTAAGCCGGTTCCAATAAGCCCAAGAAGTAATCCCACTCCTAATCCCCAGAAGAAGTGGTCATGTGTAAAGTCCATGGTGACGGGAAAGTAAACTGTGACGGACGTTGATCAAGTTCGCAGTTGGCGGTTTTCAGTTAAGCGGTGGCCGCGAACCGGGAATGGTGAACCCCCTCCTTGCCTAGGATGATACGAAGAAAGGTCGCATCGGAGAAAGGACCGTCGCGGCCCTGGCGAACGATGATCAGGTCCATAGAAGGGATGATGAACATGCGCTGATAACCAGATCCAATTGCGGCGATAAGATCTCGCGGCGCATCGCGGCAAAGACAGACGTGTTGCCAATATTCCCGTTGCCAAGGGATGTCTAACTCCTTTTCAACATCAATTTCGCTGGCGCCATCGCTGGCCGTCCGATTTATCCAGAATCCCATACCAAACATCGGATTCGCTCGACTGCCACGAAACAACTCTTCCAGCATACCGCTCGGAACGATTTGGCGGTGACCGTATTTCCCATCGTTGAGAATGAGTATGCCTAGCTGGGCCCACTGCCTGCAGCTCAATTTGAAACCGCTGGCAAGTAACGGATGTCCGACTTCATCTTCTCGAAAGTCGACACCGTAGATGCCGAGAGGACTCAGGATTCGTCGCTGAAGATATCCTTGAAGAGTAAGCTGCCGTCGCAGTAATTTTCGGCGGAGAACATCAGAAAAAATCTGGAGTTGACTCGGGCCATACATGAAGGTTTGGCCCGGGGGAGCGACTGCTCTCAAAGCAATGCTATAACGGTTGCGATCGGGGATCCTTTTGCCATGAAGAGCGAATACGGGTTCGATGCCAGCGGTAAAGTTCAGGAGATTGCGAATGGTGATATTCTGCTTGTCCGGTTTATCGTCCCACTCGGTGATCGTATTCTTCACTGGTTCATCCAAGTCCAGGAGACCGTCTTGTTGGGCGGCGATAGCAGCCAGGCACCAGAATCCCTTCGTGCCGCTGAAGATCGAGGCAACCCTATCCTGGTCATCCCCATGCGCATAAGACTCGTGGAGGATGTGACCATCCTGGATCACCAACAGAGACAGACCTTGGTGCGCCACCGAGTACTTCTGTGCTGCCGCGCAACTGGCTACCGAGACATCTCCGTACGCGGAAGTGAGAACGACCATGCCGGCAGCCAAAATCACCAAAGAACAAATCATTCTCATGAAGCCGCAACCACTACTGTTGCTGGCCGGAAAAGCAAGAGAGGAAGGAGTTCAGGAGTTGCAGGCCCGCCCGCATCGCTACGCGAAGCGTTGCGGGCGGGAGTTCGGGAGTTCAGGAGCCGGTTATTCGACAGATTTGGGCAATTCTCAATTCTTGGCCATGGAGAGCGATCATTTCCAGACGCTTGAGCAGAGCAAGGAGGCGGTTCCGTTCCGACTCTTTTTCTCCATCAATCCGCCTCCCGATGTGATCCATCATTTGTCGGCGATGCAGAGTGAAGTGAGAAAGGTTCTGGAAACCGGTTTCGACCCAAGGCGCACGGTGCGCTGGATCCGGCCGACCCAGTTTCACTTGACCATTCTATTTTTGGGGAATGTGCCGCCCGCGGAAATCCCGAGCTTAGAACTGGTAGCAAACGAAATAATGGCGTCGTTCACCGAGCTGCCGATTTTGACCCTAGGCAATATCGGCAGCTTTCCTGCGTTTCATCGTCCCAGAGTCTTATGGGTCGGATGCCGTTCCAATGAAGTGCTAAACCAGCTCCAATCTCGGTTTTTAGCCGCGTTTTCCCGAAGAATTCCGCTTAAAGAGAACGAGCGTTCTTACCCTCACATCACCATCGCTCGATTTCGTCACCTTCCTCGCAGGTTCGCAGAGAGAATGCGCGTGCTCTCAGAAAAGAATTGGTTCCCCGAATGTGTCTGGCGCGTACATGCGGTGAGCTTGATGCGGAGCGTACCTCGACCCGACGGTGTCGAATACACTTGTTTGTCGAATTTCTCGCCCGACATTGGCGCTGATGGACCCTGAAGAGCAGTTGCGGAACGATGCCTGGATCGGAGATGCAGTGCTGGCCCTTTTCGCGCGTTCTTGGCTTCTGCAAATTGGTCAAACAGAAAACTCCAAGGATCGCAATCGCTTGTTCGAATTGTGGGTTTCGAATCAGTTCCTCTCTTCTTTCGGTGAACCAACCTGTGTGGAGGCCGCGATTGGAAGGACCTATGCCAGCGGAGGATTGGACGCAGCTTTCGCGTTTATTGAGGGGAATCTCTTAAAGCGATTTCTCCAAACCGCCAGAAATCGCGGATTTAATTTGGCGGTGACGAAGAAGCATTCTAGCGGCGAAGCCGCGACTTAGCAGCGAAGCTGCGACTCAAAATAGCCTAGGGTGAAGCCCTAGGAACGTGAATAAATAGCGATTTAGCGCTGAAAGCGCGTGACAATAACGTATTTTCTTTATGTTATTACTGCGTGCCGCAATCGTTGGCAAGCCTTCTCACCCATTTAATCTTCTCTACCAAGAACCGAAAACCTTTGCTCTATGGCAAGGATCTCCAAGAACGGACTCACGCTTATCTGGCCACGGTGCTGAATGATTTGAAATGTCCAACCGTGATTGTCGGCGGCGTTGCGAACCATGTGCATATCCTCTGTCAGTTGGCCAAAACCAAGTCGGTCTCCGACGTCATGGAGCACCTGAAGGCTTCTTCCTCAAAATGGTTAAAGACACAGGGAAGCCACGCCTTCAGTTGGCAACGCGGCTATGGCGTTTTCTCCGTCAGCCAGTCGCTGGTCGCCGCCGTTGTTCGTTACATCGAGCGGCAAGAGGAACATCATCGCACAATCACATTCGAAGAAGAATATCGATCAATTCTCAAAGGTTACCGAGTCGTGTTTGATGAACGATACGTCTGGGATTAGCGCGGCATTGAAGCGCACCTTCAGTGCGCGGCGCTTTGGGGGCGTTGTCCTAGGGCTTCGCCTAGGCTATCTTGAGTCACCGCTTCGCGGCTAGTTTGAGGCGTTCGCGCGCGCCCTCCCCGTCAGGGGTCGAACGACCGTTACACCGCTGCCAACTCTTCCACCCGGACCGCGACCGGTAGATCACAAAAGAACTCGGTTTGACCGTTGATCTCGCTTTTTACGCCGATGCGGCCGTCGTGCGCTTGAACAACCTGCCGGGCGATGGAGAGGCCCAAGCCTACCCCATCCCGGATACTTTGTTTTTCCGAGCGATAAAACTTATCGAATACCTTGGCTTGCTCCAGATCAGATAGACCCGGACCATGATTGCTTACGCTAAAACGCACGAATTCTTCGCTGAGTTGCTGCACCCGGAGTTCGACTTGGGTGCCAGGGAAACTGTACTTGAGCGCATTGGACAGGAAGTTAGTGAGCACTAACGAAATACGGGTGCTGTCAACTGAGACTTCCGGTAAGTCCGGAGCAATATCCAACTCCAGATTCAGCGAAGCTTGATCGAAAAGTTCCAGAAAACGATCATAAGCGTCTTGCGCCAGTTGGGCAGGTGAGACTGGGCCAAGATCCAGTTGGTCTTGACCGCTCTCCATACGAGCCAGATCCAAGATACTCTTCAGCGTTTTCAGCAACCGCTCACATTCGTTGCAGCCAGTTACGACCAATTCCTCCTGTGAGCTCGACAATTTGCCGGTGCGCTGTTCCAGCAACAGATGCAGGACCAGGCGTATCCCGGTCAACGGTGTCTTGATTTCGTGGCTTAAGGTCGCCAGCAAATCGGTTTTGACTTCGTCCAACCAACGGAACCGGGTCACATCAACCAGCATTACCGCACGCCCCGAGAATGTCCCATCTTCCAGGATGACCGGAAAGATTCGGGGCAAGAAATACGTTTCTTGCTCATTGATTCGAAAGAGCAAGGCTTGCTTGAGATCATCCATCCGATAGTCGGTCCCGGCTCGGGCCACATCCAATAACCGGCGTTTAACCTGTTGGGGTAAATGGGTTCCAGCGCCGAGATTGGCCATCAGACTTTCAGCGGCCGGATTCATCCGGGAAATGCGGTCATGCTCGTCCAGAATGAAGAGCGGATAAGGCAACGTGGTCAGCAAAGCCCGGATCACCTGGTTTAACTCGATGAGCTTGCGATCCGTTTCTCGGTAGAAACTGCGGAGCTCCTGAGCCATGCGATTGAACTCATTGGTGAGTTCACCCAATTCATCCCGGCTCTGGACCGGCAGCAGATGGTCGAATTCTCTGGAACGCAGATCCCGAATGGAGTGGGTCAATCGACGGATAGGATGAATGAGCGAACGCCCCAGCCGGGTGTAAGTGAAAATGAAGACGATGACCGAACTCACCATCGCGATCAATAGAAGCCGGATTGAGTCCGCTGCCTTACGGCGCGCTTCCTGGTTGGCCTGCAGCATTTGCTTTTCATTGATGCCGAGGATGGATTGACTCAGGTTCGTGATCTTGAGCGTCAACTCCGGAACCCGAGCCCAGGACTCATGGATGGCCGGGTCATGAGCGAAATATTGGCGAAACGTCTCCCGATAAACTTGGATGTAGTCTGTCGTCGCCTGCTTGAGCTGGCTCACCAGGTCTTTCTCTTCCGGCTCCCTGGCGTTCCGCTCCAGGACAGCAATAGCCGCCTGGAAATCCTTTTCTGTTCGATCTAACGGGCCGGTCTGGTCATAGGGCAGCGTCGGCCGGTCCACTCCGCGAGAATAGAAAATGTTAACTCTTGCGGTACCAACCCGCATGGAATGGCAAGCCCGGATGCTGTCGTAATTCTTGCACATGACCCTGTCGACAGCTCGCCCGAGGTCATTAAACAGCCAGACACCGTAGATACCTACGGTGAGCAAAATGATCAGCGTGGCCAGCAGGCCAAGTGTAAGTCGCCAACGCAGCATAAGCCTGGATTGTTGAAGAATCGCCTACGATTCTTCAACAATCCAGGCTATTGCGTCGCGAGTCTTATATTTAAGAGCATTCACCATTAAGGGTACTCACAGCCGTTCGAGTTAGCCGATAGCCAGACGTCGATGTCTGGGTATCGGCTCATAGCGTGCCTCGCTGAAAAATGGCTAACCATTTTTCAGCGAGGCAGGCTTATTGGAGATTTAGCCGCTTCCGTTTTCGGTACAAGGTCGCTGGATCTATTCCTAAAGTCCTTGCCGCTGCATCGAGGCTGGATGCTCGCCCTAGAACGCTGCGGATATGAGCCTCCTCCAAAGTCTCCAGACTGACATCGCTCCCGATCGCAATCTTGGCGTCGAGAGGCGCCGGCGGGTTCTCTGGTATGAACCTTTCACCAATTAAATCATCCGGGGCCAGGATGACGGACCGTTCAATCATGTTCCTCAGTTCTCGAAGATTACCCGGCCACTTGTAATTATTGAGTCTCTTCAATGCGCCGTCACTAAAGGCCACGCGCGGCCGGCCTAGCTGGCGAGAAAAGAATTCGAGATAAGATCTAGTAAGACGCGCTAAGTCAAGGAAACGCTCCCTTAAAGGCGGGATCCGGACCGAGATCACATCGAGACGATAGTAAAGATCTTCGCGGAAAGTGCCGGCTCGCACCCGCTCTTTCAGGTCGTTGTTTGTCGCCGCAATGATTCGTGCATCGGTAACCCGGATCTTATGTTCACCCAGCCGCTCATACTGGCGTTCTTGCAGCAAACGGAGCAATTTCGGCTGAATCTCGAGGGGAAGTTCACCAATCTCGTCGAGAAACAGCGTCCCCCCTTCGGCGGCCGCGACCTTGCCCCAGGTATCTCGAATGGCGCCCGTGAAAGCGCCTTTAACGTGCCCAAATAGGTCGCTCTCGAGCAGCTCGCGGGACAAACTAGGGCAACTCACCGTCACAAAAGGCGCGTCCCTCGCTCCGCTGCGGTCGTGGATGGCCTTAGCCAGGACACTCTTGCCGGTGCCGCTCTCGCCCAACAACAGTATCGCGGCCTGCGTCGGCGCAGCTTTGAACAAAATTTCGACCGCCGACTGCATCGCCGGGTCATATGAAGAAAAGTCGAGCGTCGGATTCTGGAGATCGATCTCCGTCTGTAACTCGACGATCTTGGTCTCCAGCTTCCGCTGCTTTTCCGCCCGAACCAAGATTTGGCGGAGGTTTTCCGGAGTAAAAGGCTTCTCCAGATAATCAAAAGCCCCCTTCTGCATCGCCGTCACTGCCGAAGCCACGGATGCATAAGCGGTAAAAACGACGACTTGCACGTGAGGAAATCCTCGCTTGATCTCTTCGAGAACCTCCAGGCCGTCTTCATCTCCCAGCCGGAGGTCGAGAAAGACCAAATCGTAAGCGTCTTCCTGTAATTTCAGAAGAGCGACGGTTTTACTGTCAGCGGATTCGGCGAAATGTCCTTCGGCACGGATGGCAATAACGGTGGAACTCCGAATGGCTTTTTCGTCGTCAATAATCAGCGCTCTCATGAAATCCAGGCTTTGAGATTGTCCTTTAAGCAAATTTTGCGCCTAAGTTGTAAGTTGCTCATTTGTAATTTCTTACGGAATTAGCGTTGCGCACACATATCTAATAACGCAATCGAAGCACGACAGTTTCGTGCAAATTGCATTGAACGGCAAAGCCAAGTTATTCAAACGGCCATTGTGGCAGGGCCAGTGGCTCTATGCGGGAAGGCACCGGCGCCTTGGGAGTAACCACGCGCTCGGGATCCACACATGGGAGTCGCGGTTTTGGTGCCCGAAATACGTTGCGCTCGATGCGCTTTGCCCAGTAACTCGGTGACTCGGTGGTAGATTCGTTTATCTTCAGACACCTTACAGAATGGGACCTCGAGCGTTTTGAAGAAGGGAGCGGGTGACGGCTACCGGACAGAACTCAGATCGGATGAACGGGGCGACGGCGAGCGCAAGTTGGCTATTGTCCCAAGAAGTTCGTGAGCCGGGTGATGGCGGGAGCTATTGGCCCAGCCGCAGCGATCTTTCGCTCGAGGAAAAGTGCGACCTCTACTACGGAAACGCAGGGATATTACTGTTCCTGCGCGAACTCTATGAAGCGACTGGTCGTCCAGAATATCGGGAGGCGATTCGGCGCGGCGTACGGTTCCTGGAAAGGAATATCTCGCGCGTGGGTCGCTACGGTCTCTACGACGGGTTGGCTGGGATAGCGTTTTCCTTGGCCCAATGGCCGGATGACCCAGAGGCGGTAGCCGGCTGTTCGCGGGCGGTCGACCGTTTGCTTCGAGAAAAGCAAGACCACGTGAACGCGGGCGTGCGATGGAACCAACACATCGATGTGATGAGCGGTTCAGCGGGAATCGGGCTGAGTCTGCTTGAGCTTGGACGAAAATTGCATCGGCCAGAGCTAACCAATTTAGCGGTTCGGGCCGAAGTCGATCTGACGGCTGTCAGCTCAAATTTGCCCCGGCGGCGCTATTGGGTTCAGCAATCCAACGAGCAAAAGCAATACCCGAATTTTTCTCATGGCACCGCTGGAGTCGGTTATTTTCTACTAAAGCTCTACGAAGAAACCGGTCACTGCAGGTTTCTTGACGCAGCCAATGACGCCGCGAACTGTCTCCAATCGATCATGTCCACCGACCCGGGGACCGAATGCCTTATTCCCCATGACTTACCCGAAGGAAGAGAGCTTTTCTATCTTGGGTGGTGCCATGGGCCGGCCGGCACCAATCGTTTTTTTTATGAGCTTTTTAGCATTACCAAAGAAGTTAAATGGCAAAGCGTTGGCCAAACCGCGGCGGAGACTATCCTGCGCTCCGGGATACCGGAACAACAGACACCCGGCCATTGGAATAACGTCAGTCGTTGTTGTGGAGTTGTCAGCGTTGGCGAGTTTTTTCTGGGACTTTATCGGAAAACCAAAAAGGTATCTTATCGCCAATTCGCGTTCCGGCTCGGCAAACACCTGGAAAACACAGCTCAAGCCGACGGCCAAGGTCTGAAATGGATCCAGGCTGAAAACCGGATTGAGCCAGACCGGCTGATAGCTCAGACCGGCCTGATGCAAGGTGGCGCTGGTATCGGATTGTTCCTCCTCCACTTGGCGGACCCAGATAACAAACACGGAAGAGGGTTGCTCTTTCCGGATTCTCCCTGGTGACACGAGGTGGAACGCGGTTGAGGCGTGTGATTGTGCCCAACGCCCGGAGGGGAGCCGCTTTGGATCGTATCCCGCCAGCCTCGCGACGTTCTTCTCAAGATTGGTCCAACCGGAACATGTTAAAACAGGCGGCTCCCGGGAATTACCCAGCGGTTTGCAGTTCCTGCAGGACGCGGCTTAACGAATCGGAGGCCATGAGGGTAAATGCATCACGTTGGGTTATTCCCGGGAGCCGCCTGTTGCCCAAATCTTTGGCCGACTCACACGCTAAGACAAAGATCACCAGGTCGTAAGATGACGCGCCAAAGCGGCTCCCCTCCGAGCGTTGGGACAAACACACCTCCTCAACGCGCCGGCTGCAAGGACAGGCGCGCTAGATGAAGCGGAGGTGCCGCAAGTCGGCAACGTATTTATTGATCAGCTCCGCTGACAGCTGCGGAATATCAAAGCCGGCGGCTTCCAGCGCCGCGCAAAACCGCTGGGCGGGGAGACGGGACTTTGCAACGGGCGTTTGGGGACTGCGAAAGGGCCCAAGAAGCGCAAGCAATGAACTCTGCCTTTGCTCTTCGGGGAGAGATCGCATCGCAGTTTCAAATCGCGACAGCCAATCGCCGTAATTGTCGATCCGTTCTATTCGGTGTCCGGCATCATTTAGCCAATCGACAAATGTATCGAGCGAGATGCCGTCGTCGTAAGGGGCCGATAGATTGTAGGTATGGAATCCCTCGGAATCCCGGGCGCCAACTTCCGTAATCGACTCGGCGAGGAAGTCGACGGGGGTGCCTTCGTATTGGGCGCGTGGCCGGCCGGCCCGCGTGTCGCGCGCGTAGAAGGTCGATGGCGCTATGCCGGTGACGACCAAACTGAACAGCAGTCTCGTGAATATGTCAGGGACATTCAGCTGGCCGGAGTAGACGCGGTGGGCGAGGATCATGCCTGGCCGGAATACGGAGACGGGGAGGTTGCACAAATCGTGGGCTTCTCGCAGGAGGACTTCGCTGGCCCATTTGCTGATTCCGTAGCCGTTGGCATACCTCTCGTTGATCTCACAGACAGGGATAGAGCTGCGGATATCGCTGTCTTCGTCAACCAGATGGCGGGCGACTGAGTTCACGCCGAGGGTCGAGATGTAATTCAGCTGCTTCAGATTGGTGGTTAGGGCAAGCCGGATAACTTCGGCAGTGCCGACAACGTTGGCAGCGAACAATTGGTTGTAGGGCAGAACATGATTGACATGGGCAGCGGGGTGCACGATCAGATCGACCGTCCTAGCCAGGCGGGCCCAGCTGCTGGCGTCCAGACCTAGGTTCGGCGAACCGATATCTCCCGCCAGAACCTCGAGATGATCGGAAGCTAAAGCCTGAAAATGCTTGAGGAGCGTTGCATCTGTGTTGAACGCGGACTCGATCCGCTGACGCGCCTGACCTGCGTCGGACCCGCGAGCAATGCAGATCAATTTACCGTCCCGATCGGCCAGTCGCTCGAGCCACGCCAAGGCGAGGAACCGGCCGAGAAAGCCCGTTGAACCGGTCATCAGGACAGAACGGAAGGGATCACAGGGTCGCGGCAACGTGGCAGCGTTGGCGAGCACCTGTTTGTCGATGAATTTATCGAGCGTCAGTTCGCTGGCATACACTTTAGACGCGCCGGGCACGTGCACGGTCGCGAAACTGGGCCGCTGCGCGCCGAGGCTACGTTCGGTTTCGATATAGTCTGCCAGATGTTGAACCGTGCCCGTTGGGCCGACGATAACCCCAACCGGGACCTCGATGCCGAAAATCTCCTGGAGCAGGATCGAAAACGTCAGGGCTGAAAGTGAGTCTCCGCCCAGTTCGCTAAATCGGGAATCGGAGCACACGTCCGCAGGCGAAACCCCAAGAGTAGCCTGCACCGCGCGGCACACCGTTTCCGATACTGGCTGATCTGCTCCTCCGGCCCTCAGGGATCGAAGTTCGTTGAATTGGTCTTGGGCGAGCTTGGCGTACAGCTGCTCTAGTTGGTCGCCGTACCGCTCCTGGAATTTCGGGCGCTGAGACTTCCCGAGTTCCGACAGGAGGCCGTTCTGCAAGCTGAACGGAACGGTCTCAATCAGGAAGTCACGCGGGATTTCATAGCCGTTGAGATGGTGCTCCTTTGCAATCTGCTGCAGCGAGCGACGGATCGCCGATTTCATCTGGTCGGTCCCTCCGCCTTTGGCGTCGACCTGAACAGTCAGCTCCTCGGCGGGTACTACAACGGCGAGCAAGAACGCTCGCTCGCTGCTGGCATACACGTAAATCTGCCGGATAATCGAGCTCTGCGAATACAGCACCTCCAGGCGGGAGATAGCGACAAATTCGCCCTGTGACAGCTTCACAACGTTGTTGCGCCGGTCGAGATACATCAACCGGTCAGGCCCAAGCTCGGCCATGATATCGCCGGTTTTGTAGAAGCCTTCCTCATCGAATCTATCCGCCGTGAGTTCGGGACGTTTGTAGTAGCCGCCCATCAATCGTTCGGATTTCACAAGCAACTCCCCCCGCGGGTAGGGCTTGTCGGTACTGAAATATCCCAACTCCGGCACGTCCACGAGTTTGTAGGCGATCACGGGCGGACGCTGCACTTTCCCATCGAGGAGCACACTGCGACCGGTAAGTTCCGTGCCGGAGTAGCCGATGGGAATCCTCATTCTCAGCATCGACTCCGTGAAGGCATGAGTTTCGGGAGCCAAAGAAGCCGAGCCGCAACCGACCAAGAGGAGGCGGCCACCCAGTAGGTGCTCGCGTAACTCGCGTTTTACTTCCTTTTCGACCACGTCGGAAGCGGCGCCGTTTGCAATCCTTCTGTCCACTTCGCCGAGGAAATGGTGATGGAGCAATTCGCAGACACGGGGCACCAGCGAGATCATCGTGGGACGCGCTAGAGACAAGTCCTCGAACAGCGTCGATAAATCGCTCTTCGGCGAGCAGTAACTTGTCCCTCCGTTTGCCAGCGCCAGCAACAAGTAGCTGCTCCCAACGATGTGGCTCATCGGCATGAAGCTCAGGGTGATGGCCGGTATGCGCGATTCATTGAGCCACGTGGTGAGGATGAGGCTTTCGGGGTACATCGCCCCCTTTGGTGTACCGGTGGAGCCGGATGTGTAGAACAGCCAGGCCAATGGGTTTTCGTCGGCGTTGGGTATATATAAGGGCGCCGCCGGCAACAACTTTGCCCGGTTCATCACGTCGTCGAGCGTATCGACCACAATCCGGCAATTCGCGTTTGCCAACCGCTGACGCGCGCCCTCAAGCTTCTCGCGTTGGTCGTCGTCTCGAGAGTCGTAGTCGAAGACCAACATGCGTTCTGGCCTCCTGCCGGAGAGCACAGCACTCACGGCGGCGTCGAGGTATTCAATTCCTATGGCCAGAATGCGGGGCTCAGTCTCGGCGATGATCTCGGCGTACTGGGCGGCTCGGGCGCTTGTCTGTAAGGGGACGATGACTGCACCAAGATGGATAGACGCCAACAGTAGGGTAGCGTAATCCGTACTGGTGAAGCCCAGAATGCAAACAGAATCGCCTGCTCTGAGCGGCTGTGAGTTGTCATTGTGCCATTCGCTGGCAACAGCGCGCGCGCGCGTCCACAAATCCCGATAGGTGATGGTGTCGAAGCGCGGCAGCAGCCTGAGAGTTTTACGGCCCGTCGTCTGATCGCTGACCAACTCGCGCGCGCGTTGACCGAGCGCTGGTCTATCGGTGTAACCCTCCATGACGATTTGCACAACCTGAGCCAGACGCAGTCCAGGCTCCCGTTTCGCCGCTACGACTGTCTCTAACGGAAAAGAGTCGCGGAACTGTGGATCCGCGGCCAGCAACCTCTCGAGGCGATTCGGTGGCCGCTTTTCGCCTCCGCTTGTGATTTGGGTTGCAGCGCTCATGTGCTGCTCCTTACTCGTTCAGCGTCCGCTTGATCCATTCCGCCGTGCTCGAAAAAACGCCCGACACTTGTTCGTTGATCTGTTCGCCTTCTTTACTGACGGCGCCCGACAGCGTCACGCGCAGGCGCACGCGGACCTCGCCGATTTGCAGCAAATGATCGGCCTTAAGAATCGCTTGCTGCCCAGGACCTAGTACCTGGTTATCGACTCGCACCACCGAACCAGGCTCTTGGGCTACCATCGCCACCCAATGAGAACCACCACTCTGAAATCGAACTGGCCGAGCCGCGACTCCGGGTAGTCCCGCAAACAGTTCGGCGCCTAACGACCCCTCAGTCCCCAACGTGTCGCCATCTTTGCAAGACAAGGCCCGATCGCCAATTAGGATATCCAACTGGGGAGTCTCGCTGGGTGCCCGGGCTGGCTGAACCAATTGGGGTACTGCGGTGATGAGCTTCCCACCATAAGACCCGAAAATCTCACGGAATCGGATCACATCGAAAGTCTCTTGGGCATCGGTGCTGGGATTGACGATGGAAATCACTCCGCCCCGGGCACGAACCCGGCGCGCCATCGATAGCAGCGAACGCAAGACGATGCCACTGACGAATGTTACTTCTGAGAAATCGAGCAGGAGGGTCGTGACGCTCCGGCTGAGCATTCGCTCGACCCACTGGGATAACTCTCGGTTGAACCTGGTTGCAGCCTCTTCGTCCAAACGCCCGTTGTAAACCAGGACCGGCTGATTCGCTCTGATTTCCACTGTGACTTCCATAGGTCATCCGGCAGGTAATAACCTCATCCGGCACTCACTTTTGGTCTTGTTTAAGCAATTTGGATCTGAGACAAAAGGACTTCCCTAAGCAGCGCCAAGCAACGATTCATCACGCGCTTTTTTGGGATCTTCTTCGCCATGAAGCTACTCCACAACCCGTGTCTTCTTCAACGAAGCAAATTTTGCTGGGCGTCGCCACGAGCCCTAGCGGGCATCTCTTTACTTTTTTTGCAGCCTGCGTTTGGACAACAACCAACACCACAGACAAAGCCCGTTATTCCACAAGCCGAACAGCCGACAGCAACTCCAAGTGCGGAGCCAATGCTGCCGACCGGGCCGAGAGAAGAAGCCAAGCCCTTGATCCCTGCGGCCGGTATTCCTACTCCCAGTCCTACACCGACTCTCCCTACCGAGGTCCAATCCAAGCTGGATCAAGAGTTTGAGGAAGCAATGCAAGTGCATCGATTTCGCCCGAGCTTTTTTGCGCCGCTTTCGTTGCTCGATGCAGTACGTCTGACTCTCATGCAAAATTCGGACCTTCGCATGAGTACTGAAGACGCGCAGTCGGCCCGGGGTGCGCTGAAGAAAGCGACCGGAAATTACGATGCCCAATTCATCGGTGCTCTCGGTTATGTGAGGAGTCAGCTGTCCAGCTCGAACAGTAGTAACGCAGTCTCAGCTTTCTCAACGCAGAACCAAATTACTCAGGTCCTCACCCAGACGCTGACCCAAACCCTGACCCAGCTCAAAGCCAATCCGAGCGCCAACATCAGCCAGCTCGTGAGCATGAACGCCGCCCAATCCAGCGGGTCGGCATCAACGACTGACATACAAACCATTATCGCTACCGCAGACGCTTCCAAGACTTTGCGAAACGGGATAGACCTCAGCGTTGAGTACTCCCCCCAGTTCTTAAACAACCAGGATCAACTTTCGTGGCCTCCCGCGGTTCACCAAATCACTTTTTCAATGGGAATGTCTCTCACCAAATTTGGCACGTACTTCAATTCGGCTGACGAGACGGCTGCGCGTAAAGACTATCAAGCCGCCTTGTTGACTTTAGGGCACACCACCACCAAGGCAGTGCTCGACACGATACAGGCCTACTGGAAAGAGGCGGCAGCTCTCGAGAAGTTTTATTACGAGGACCGCACCTATCGGGTAAACGCCGCGGTACTTACCCTCACCGAGGAGCTGGCCAAGAATGGTGGCGTGGCTCAAACAGAGGTTCCGCTGGCTGTGGCTCACCGAGCGGAGGCCTTTGCGTCGCGATCGGCTGCGCTAATTGAGGTCTTGAATTCAGCGAAAGCCCTGGCGGCAACCTTAGGGTTAACTCGAGAGCAGTTGCGCTTCCTCCCGTTTCCGTCGGACCATTTCCCGGGCCTGAACGAAACCGCTCTCTCAAGAATCAATGAGTCTCAATTGATCGATGTGGCGCTGGGGCGACGTCTCGATCGGTTGGCCGCCATCGAGAAAGTCGACGGAAAACGAGTGAAGTCCGACCATGCTAGAATCGATTTGCGGCCCGATGTTAAATTCAGTCTCGGGGGAGGCGCCGACATCGTTGACGGCCGGCAGACCGGAGCCGGTTCAGGCTATACCGTGGACCCGCAGGTTAATGCTAATGTCTCACTGAACTGGACGCCCGCCAACAATAAGAAAGAAGCCGCTTTGCTCGACGCGGAAGCAGATTTGGACAAGTCCCTTATCGGCCTGGACGATATTTCCAGAGAGATCGAGTTAAGCATTCAAAACGACATCTCCACAATGCAGGCTTACCAGGTCGAGATTGCCCAGTCAGATTTGGCCGTCGAAAACTACAAAAAAAGTATAACGGATCTGCGGGAGAAGTTCCGCGTGGGAGCCGCGACCCTCATCGACGTGTTTCAGTCCGTGGATCGACTCACCAGATCAGCAGAGTTGCTGGCGGATGCACAGTCGAGCATGGCGTCGACCATCGCTAAGCTTCGGTATGACACGGCGACAATGCTGACCAGAGGCACGGTTATGCGAACCCCGGGGTTTCCAAACCCGGTGGAGAAAATGCAGCTGAAAAGAGATGTTTTTGTTACTCTGCCGGATTTGAACCAAGAGGCAGGTCCGACCGTAAAGGACCGGAATTATGAGCCTAATATCAAATACATCTCAGGCCACCCCCCCTGGCACCACTAAAGACGGGGCGCCGCCGGAAAAAACTATCTTCCGAAAAGCCGCCTTGGAGCGGCTTTCTTCTCCGGAACAGCTCGATTATCTGATGTCGGTCACGTCGCCCGTCGGATGGCTGGCGCTTTCGGCATTGGCGGGCGTCCTTTTCCTGATTGTGCTTTGGGGGTTTCTTGGACGAATTCCCGATACGGTTTCAGGAAGCGGGATCTTGATTCGCGGCGGCGCGGTTTACGATGTTTCTGCCGGAAGCGATGGATTCATTACTCAGGTGCTGGTGAAAACGGGCGATCAAGTTAAGGCCGGCCAAGTCGTGGCAAAGATGAGCCAGTCGCAGTTGGAGCTAAAGATCAAGTCAAGCCAGGCCCAGCTAAAGGTCTTGCAGGGGCAGGACGCCGACATGACCAGTCGGGAGGATAAGAATGACGCCGCCGCGCTGGCGGACTACAAGAAACAAGATCAGGCATTGCTCGATGCCATTGCCAGCTACAAAGTTCAGATCGAAGCCGACCAGAGAGAATTCGAAACTAAAGAAAGCCTACTGCAAAAAGGCTTAACCACGCAGGCTGAAGTCAACAAGGCGCGCGATGCCCTTTACGGCGTTAAGGGTCAGGTCGCGGATACTCAAGTCAAGGAGAGCCAGATTGGGACGGACGAAATCAAGTTAGCCCGCGACACTCAGACGTCTAGAAACGCGCGCCTGAAAGAGATCAACAGCACGAAGCTGCAGCTCCAGGAATATATCGCGGAGCGAGATGCCGGAGTTCAAGTGGTTTGCAATTATTCGGGACGAGTGATCGAAAAGCTGGTTGAACGCGGCTCACCGGTTGTCGCAAAAGACCGGGTCATCACCGTCGAAGCGGAGGACGCGCCGATGCTGGCGGTAATCTATGTCCCCGCCGGAGAAGGGAAGAAAGTTCTGCCAAACCAGGAAATTCGGGTTTCACCTTCTACAGTGAAGGCTGAAGAGTATGGATTTATTCTCGGGAAAGTGACAAATGTTTCCTATTTCCCAAGCACTCCGGAGGGCATGAAAGTTGTACTCAGAAACGAAGAGTTAGTGAAGGACCTTTCTACGACGGGAGCTCCTATTGAGATCACGGGCGACCTCTATCAAGATCGGTCGACTAAGAGCGGGTACCGATGGTCTTCTTCGCAGGGACCATCAACGGGGATTTTCAGCGGCACGCTGGCCCAAGCTTCCATTGTGGTTGACCAGAAGCCGCCCATCGACTTCGTGATTCCGAAAATCAAAGAAATCCTCGGGCTCAAATGAGCGACGCCATCCTGCCGTCCGACGGGGCGCTCCCCGCTCGCGTGATGACGCCGACGCTGCTGCAGATGGAGGCCGTGGAATGCGGGGCGGCGGCGTTGGGCATCATCATGCGGTATTACGATCTGTGGCGCCCGCTGGAGCAGCTCCGAATGGAATGCGGTGTGACCCGCGACGGCAGCAAAGCGAGTAATTTGTTGAAGGCGGCGCGACGTTTCGGGATGGAGGCGAACGGAATCCGTTGCGAGCTGAACGCCCTGCTAAAAACCGAACCACCGGTGATTCTCTATTGGAATTTCAATCACTTCCTGGTGTACGAGGGCGTTAGCCAAGGAAAAGTTCATTTGAACGACCCGGCTACCGGTCCTCGTCGAATTAGCATCGAAGAGCTAGAGGCCTCTTTCACCGGGGTAGTGCTGAAGATCAGCCGCGGTCCGGCCTTCGTACCGGGCGGGGAAAAACCTAGCCTGTTAACTGCCTTGCGCCGGCGCATTTCGGGGTTCGAAATCGGTTTGAGTTTTGCGTTTTTAACCGGCTTGCTACTGATCATTCCGAATATCGTGAACCCATCATTCACCCGGGTGTTCATCGACCAGTACCTGATCGGAGACAAGACGAGCATTCTCCGCCCATTGGTCGCCTGCATGGCGGTCTCAATTGGCTTCATGATTTTGCTGCTTTGGTTGCAGCGCCATTTTCTATTGCGGTTGGAGACTAAGCTCGCCCTCACAACTTCCGCTAAGTTCTTTACCCATGTGGTCAAGCTGCCCATGGAATTCTATTCGCAGCGCTATGCGGGAGAAATCGGATCACGGGTGCTCATCAACGATAAGGTTGCCAAGGTTCTCTCCGATAAGCTGGTCACGACCGGGCTCGACCTGATGGCCTTGTTGTTCTTTGCCCTCGTCATGATCCAATATGATTTTTGGCTGACGTTGATCTGCGTCACCTTTGCCTTCCTCAATTTGATTGCGATCAAGGCCGTTCAACGGCCCCGGACCGATGCAAGCTTCCGGCTGCAGCAAGAACGCGGAAAGATGACCGGGACTTCGATGAATGGCGTGCAAATGATTGAGACGCTGAAAGCGACCGGCGGTGAAGACGAGTTTTTTGGGCGGTGGTCAGGTTATCAGGCAAAGACTATCCGAGCGGAACAGGACATGGATTTATACGGTCAAACCTTGTCTGCCGTGCCTCCGCTGACCAAAGGGTTAATCACGGCCACGATCCTCGGGTTTGGTGGCTGGAGAGTCATGGATGGTCATTTAACCGTGGGTTTGTTAGTCGCCTTCCAATCATTGATGGATGGGTTCACTAAACCGATTACCTCCTTCGTGACATTCGGTAATGCGCTCCAGGAGACCGGCTCCGACTTGAACCGGCTCGACGACGTCTTGCGTTATGAAACCGATCCTATTTACGCCAGCGATCGCACGGTCAGCCCTGAGTTCAAGGCCACCATCAAATTGACCGGACTGCTCGAGGTCCGCAATCTGACCTTTGGGTTTAACCCATTAGGCGCCCCGTTAATTGAGAACCTCAGCTTCAGGGTCCGGCCGGGTGAGCGGGTCGCTTTGGTGGGCGGTAGCGGCAGCGGTAAATCGACCGTTTCCAAACTGGTAGCCGGCCTTTTCAAACCATGGAGCGGCGAGATCCTGTTCGACGGGGTTCCGCGAACGCAGATCCCTCGGCGTTTGCTGCACAATTCGATCGGTATGGTTGATCAGGATATCTTCATGTTCGAAGGCACGATTCGCGACAATCTGACCATGTGGAATCCGACAGTCCTCGACTCTCATATCACTCTAGCGTGTAAGGATTCTGCCATAGCGGAGGACGTAGCCAGCAGGCAAGGAGGTCTTTCCAGCACCGTTGCAGAAGGCGGGGTCAACTTTTCTGGTGGCCAGCGCCAAAGGCTCGAAATCGCTCGAGCCCTGGTGAATTCGCCAAGTTTTTTGATTCTGGACGAGGCCACTAGCGCGCTAGATCCAACCACTGAGGAAGTGATTGATCGCAACCTGCGTCGACGCGGCTGTTCCTGTTTAATCGTAGCACACCGCCTAAGTACGATCCGTGACTGCGATGAGATCATCGTCCTCGAATATGGAAGAGTGGTAGAACGAGGGACGCACGAATCGATGAAAAACGCAGGTGGCCCATATTCGAGGTTAATCAGTCATTAGCCTGCGCCGTCTTTGAAAGCGCAGGCTTTCAAAGACGGCGCAGGCTATGGGCAGTTAGACCGGCGCTACCGCGCCGGTCTAACTGCCTGTGCGAAGAACTATGTGTGAGAAACTACCAACAAATTTTGGGAGTGCAGGAGAATGGTCCGGCGTAGCCGGGGCATTCTCCTGCCATAGCCTGGATCGCTAGTAGATCCAGGCTTCTTATGGCAGTCGTTGCCTCAGCTATCAGCAATGCACTCGTAGCAGCGGGACAGCTACACCTTCTTCGTTTGAACGAAACCTTCGTGATCGAAGGGTCGGAGAACGTTTGGTTTATTGAGAGCGGCAAAGTGGACCTTTTCACGGTCCAGCTTCAGGGAAACGATGCGACCGGACCGAGAACTCATTTCCTTTCCTTGGAAGCCGGGTCGCTGATCTTTGGGATGGATTTTGAAAGGCAGGAGCACGGATACTGCTTTCTTCTGACCGGTCAGGAAGGGACCCATCTAATCGAACTTGATCGGGAGAAAGTGAGGCGATTGGCTCGGGACCATGAATTTGCTGCGAGCATCGGCCAACTTACCGATCAGTGGCTGGCTCATCTCTCCGCTAGCGTCACGCGAGATGTACGGCCACTTCCGAAAGCCGATGAGCTCTTGGTCGGAGGCAAGGAAATCTTGCTGCCGCGGGAGAAAATCGCGCGGGCCCGACGTGGCATCGTTTGGGTCCAGGTAATGCGAGGAGAAGCGTTGTATCTCGGAATGGAGGCCGTTTCCCGAACGGGCGAAGGCGTGCCGGTCTTGCCTTTGTCGCCGGATACTTGGATCGAATCCTACGACGACAATCTCCTCTCCTGCTTTTCAACACCCACCGCGATCACTCAGGCCACATTTTGGATGGGCTTGGGTCTCTTCCATGAGGTGTTGTGCCAGTGTGAATTCATTAATAAGAAGCTCAGGATTGTCGATGATTTTAACCGGCTTCGCGCGCGGGAAGCATCGGGCTTGCGGTCGCGGGACACCGCCTTGCGCGAAATTGCTTCAGTATTGGAACCCCTCGCAGAAGGCCGTGACGGAGCTCTCCTCGATGCCTCGGCTAACCCGATACTGGCGGCTTGCCGGATAGTTGGTGAAGCCTGCGGAATCCCGGTTAAAGTCCCGCCTGACCTTCATCTGGTCGCCGACAAACTCGGAGCCATCGCTAAAGCATCGCGATTTCGCTACCGCGCGGTAGCGCTCCGAGGCGATTGGTGGGAGGTCGACCATGGCTCGCTTTTGGCCTATCGCGAAGGAACTCGTGACCCGGTTGCGATCGTTAAGACCGGCCCCAAGAGCTACGAACTCGCAGACCCACGAACGCCGAACCGGATCCCAATAACTCCGGCGGTAGCAGCCACATTGGCACCCTTCGGTGTTTCATTTTATGCCCCCTTACCAGAGACCAAGTTAGGCGCTTGGGACCTGATTAAATTTGGATTGAGAGATTCTAAATCAGACCTTCGCACCATCCTTCTGATGGGGGTTTTGGTCGGATTATTAGGCATGGTAACGCCTTACTTCAGCGGTCAGATCTTCGATTCGATTATCCCGTCCGCTGATCGCAGCCAGTTAACCCAGTTTGCGATCGGGTTATTTGCGGCAGCCCTGGCCACATTCGCTTTCGAGCTGACTCGTTCGATCGCCGTGCTCCGGCTCACCGGTAAGATGGACTACTCAGTTCAAGCCGGAGTCTGGGATCGCCTCCTGAACTTGCCGTCCACCTTCTTTCGAGAGTACACGGCCGGCGACCTCACCGACCGCGCGCTGGGCGTCGAACAGATTCGACAAGCGATCTCTCAATCCGGTACGCAGGCGATCGTCGGGGCAATCAGCGCTGTGATTACGGGGATCTTTCTTTTCTCCTACAACCTCCAGATGGCGGCCATCGCTATCGCTCTGGTGGCGGTAGGAGTCCTGCTCCCCTGCTCTATCAATTTTCTGCAGTTACGCAATCAGCAACGCATGTTCAGAATGCGCGGGTTGATCACGGGCCTCGTTCTCCAGCTGATCAGCGGCGTCGCAAAGATCCGAGTTTCCGGAGCAGAAGACTCCGCATTCCGTGAATGGACTCGCAGATTTTCGGCTCAGAAGCGACTCGCCTTTCGGGTCGGATTCCTCGCCAACATTATCCAGGTCTTCAGCCGAGTATTTCCCGTCATTGCGACGGCGATCATTTTCTTCGCCTACGGCTGGCTACGAGACCAAGCCGCTGCGAACCATGATAAGTTCGGCATGACGACGGGCCAGTTCGTTGCCTTCAACGGCGTCTTCATGAATGTCCTCTCAAGCATGTTGGCGCTGAGCGGGGTTGTTCTCGATCTGCTGATCATCTTTCCGTTGTTTCAACGGCTACGGCCGATCATCCAAAGTGAACCTGAGATCGATGAAGCTAAAGCTCATCCTGGAGAATTGAGCGGTGAAGTGGAGGTTTATCATCTCTCATTTCGCTACACCGAGGATGGGCCATTGATTCTGAAGGATGTCTCTCTCTTAATCCGACCAGGGGAATTCGTTGCGCTAGTAGGCGGCTCCGGATCTGGAAAATCCACCCTGCTCCGTCTGCTCCTTGGCTTTGAGAAACCGGAGTCCGGAGCGATTCTTTACGATAGCCAGGAGCTCTCTTCTTTGGACCTGCGGGCGGTCCGGCGGCAAATCGGAGTCGTCCTGCAATCAAGCAAGCTGATGCCAACAGACATCTATCGGAACATCATCGGGTCGCATACAACTCTTACACTAAACGACGCTTGGGAGGCCGCCAGAATGGCTGGCCTCGATCGAGATATCAAAAATATGCCCATGGGCATGAACACCGTCGTATCCGAAGGTGGCGGCACGTTTTCGGGCGGTCAGCGGCAACGTCTTATGGTGGCGCGAGCGCTGGTGAATCGGCCTAGAATTGTTTTTTTTGACGAGGCAACCAGCGCGATGGATAACGAAACGCAACGTACGGTCACTGAAAGCCTGGACGCCATGCAAGCAACTCGGATCGTTATCGCCCATCGATTGAGCACCATTATTAATGCGGACCGAATTTTCGTCCTGAAATATGGCGAGCTGGTTCAGACCGGTGCCTACACGGAATTGATGAATCAACCGGGGCCATTTGCCGATCTTGCCAAACGACAGCTGGCTTAAAGTAGCGAAACTGGTAGCCAGCCATACCTCTACGGACCTAACGCGCGGCTCACCCTATGAAGAGCGATAGCACGGCCAATGTAGTTCCGTTTCCAAACGCTACGGTCGATCAGAAAATTGACGCCAACATGACGGAAATCGCCCTAGACATTCGGGCGAAGGCGCTGGAGAAATGGGGAGCAAATCAAGCCGTCGAAGTCGTGGGTTTCAGCCAGAAAATTAGGGACACGCTCGATAAGGTTCAGAAGTTCGCCAAGTTCAATCAAACGATCCTGATCACCGGTGAAAGCGGCGTTGGGAAGGAACTCTTTGCTAAAGCTTGCTATCTGCTCAGCGCTCGAATCAAGGCGCCTTTTGTCATCGTCAACTGCCCGCAATACAGCGAAGGTAATGTAACCGTCAGTGAGCTTTTTGGTCATGTGAAGGGCAGCTTCACCGGCGCGATTGCCGATCATAAGGGCCTGTTCGATGCTGCCGAAGGCGGCGCCGTTTTTCTCGATGAAGTCGGAGACCTTCCTCTCAATGCACAGACCATGCTGCTGCGAGCGCTCGCTGAAAAAGAAGTAAAGCCTTTGGGGTCGAACAAAACCTATTCCGTCGATGTCAGGATCATTGCCGCTACCAATCGCCCACTACGGGATATGGCGGCGTGCGGTCAGTTCCGGCAAGACCTCTACTTTCGTCTCCGCTATTTTCCACTTGAAATCCCGGCGCTGCGCGATCGAGAGGAGGACTGGAAGGTCTTGATCAGTCATTTTGTCGATCGGCTAAACCAGGAATATAACCTGAAGAAAGCGTTCTCCCCTATCTCCATCAAGTTCTTGGAGCGTTACCCCTGGCCGGGCAACGTCAGGGAGCTGAAAAGCATCGTCACCATTGGGTTCTCCATGGCCGACTCGAAGTACATCGAACCAGACCACTTTGTTAGCGACCTGCGACAGGCGAATTTGCCCGGTCCCGACACCGGTAAGAGCGAGTTATTCGAACATATGGTTGAGGACGGCGGATCGTTTTGGGATGTCGTTCATCAGCCTTTTCTCAACCGAGATCTTAATCGAGCGCAGGCACGAGAGATTATTTCGCAGGGGCTATTGACCGCTAGAGGCAGCTACCGGCGGATGAGCGTTCTCTTCAATATTAAGCCGGATCAATATCAAAAATTCATGGACTTCCTCCGCCATCATCGGTTGAAGCCGGAGGAATAGGCGTTTGGCGTTTGGCGTTCGGCGTTCGGCGTTCGGCGGGTTCGGGCGGGTGGCCCGGGAGGGATCCGCGTCCCCGCGATCCGTGGTTATCGAAGCCGAGGACATGCTGTAATCGCGGAACAAGAATATACCTCTAGGTGACGGCACGTCTTTCGCGGCGCGCAGGACGCGCGCCCTCCCTAACCGCCAACCGCCAAACGCGCAAAATGGAGCCCCCGTTCCATTTTCGAGAATCGACGTTCCATTTTCGAGCCGGTTGCACACCGGCACAAAAACAGAGCATTTGACATAAATATCTTATAATGAAAGACTTAAACCTCTATCCCCGATTGTGGCACGGCTGCTGCTTAATGGATTTGCAGACATGCCGGTGGCTGTCGAACTCCAGTAGAGGAGATTTGTAATGGACCCCAACTCAACCGTCTCGCGTAAAGATATAAGGGAAGCCCTAGTGCGGGCGGCTTTGAAAGACGAGGCGTTTCGGGAGTCTCTTTTGGCGAACCCAAAGTTCGCAGTTGAGAGAGCGTTGGGTAGAACCTTACCGGATCGCCTACAAGTCGTTCTTTTACGAGAGACAGACAACCTCATGTATATCGTGTTGCCGAAGGATTTTCCTGATGACGCAGCACATCTCACGGATGCGGAACTCGAAAACGTGGCCGGAGGCTTCCTTAGCGCAGACAACAATATGCTGTCTCCTCAGGATCCGGCGTTCTGAGAATTCCAGTCCGATTAACACCAACGCAAACCAGAAAAATAAAAAACCACTACCATGAGCGAAGAAATCCAGAAACCCGAGACGGTCAGCGACGAACAACTTGAAGATGTTGCCGGCGGTACGTTCGACAATAACTCCTGCAACGCCCTGATCGAGGCCACCGTTATCGTTGGGTAAGACATTCGTCTTCCTTCCGATACCGGTTCAGATCAACTGCACACCCAACCCAACCCAAACCCACCAACTAGACCACCATATGAGCGAAGAGATCCAGAAGCCTGAGACTGTTAGCGACGAGCAACTCGAAGATGTTGCCGGCGGCACGTTCGACAATAACTCCTGCAACGCCCTGATCGAAGCCACCGTCATCGTTGGGTAAGACATTCGTCTTCCTTCCGATACCGGTTCAGATCAACTGCACACCCAACCCAACCCAAAAACCACCAACTAGACCACCATATGAGCGAAGAGATCCAGAAGCCTGAGACTGTTAGCGACGAGCAACTCGAAGATGTTGCCGGCGGTACGTTCGACAATAACTCCTGCAACGCCCTGATCGAAGCCACCGTCATCGTTGGGTAAGACATTCGTCTTCCTTCCGATACCGGTTTAGATCAGCTGCACTGCCAACCCAACCAACCCACCAACCAAATCATAATATGAGCGAAGAGATCCAGAAGCCTGAAAACGTTAGCGATGAGCAACTCGAAGATGTTGCTGGCGGCACGTTCGATAACAACTCGTGCAACGCCCTGATTGAGGCCACTGTCATCGTTGGATAACACGATAGGCCAGAATTAAGTAATGCCGCCGCCGGATTTCTTCGGCGGCGGCTTTATATTTGCTGCTATGACGAGGGGATCGATCGCCTCGATATTGGCGCGCAGCGCTCCATTGCAAGAACGTCTGGCTGCTACCGATCCTCAGCAGAATCCCGGAGAGACACCCGCCCTTTTGGAGTGTTGGCGAGGCGCCTTGGATACCGCAACTCACCGGCTGTTCGATGAGCGGCTTGCGTCGCTCGGCCTTTCCTTGGAACAGGCTCGACTTCAGCTTGGGATGCTTGGGCGCGAACCAAATCGAGAAAGTAAATGCTTTGATGCATTCTTGAAGGCTTTCTCCTACCCGCCTTACCCCGGCTTTGTTGCTCTCAAACTCCCGTTTGTACCCCTCTGGGCGCCCGCAGCGTCCTTCGCGCATGACCTGGTCTTCCGAGGCGCAGAGGATAGCCGGCTCATTTCTGAGGATGCTTCTCGAAATTTGTCGCAATCGTTACTGGAGGAGCTCTGTCGCGTCGCCGCCGAGCCCGTTTATCTCTTGTTTCAAGAAGAGCGTGCCAAGGGGCAGTCGTTTGAGGAATTTGTCAGGCTATCCTTGAAATCGGACGGAGAACGGATCTTTGGTCGCTTCCCGGCCCTTGCTCGTTGCCTCCTTGTTGTATTCAGGAACTGGATTAGTGGCACTCAGCTCTTTATGAGGCGGCTTGCGGCCGATTGGGCAGAGTTCCATGCGTTCCTTCCTGAACTGAAAAGCGATGATCCGATCCAGTCGATTTCGACAGGTTTTTCGGACCGGCACGACGACGGTCTTCAAGTCTTGCTTGTCGAGTTTTCGGACGGCTCCCGGGTGCTTTATAAACCCAAGGACATGTCGTTGGAGGCGCGGCTGCCCCAAATCAACGAATGGCTAGACGCGGAAGGTTTCCCGTTCAAACTGAGATTTCCGGTTTCGCTGCAAAAGGAAGGCTACGGATGGTCCGCATTCATCCGGCCGGAGCCCTGTCACTCAATCGAAGAGGTAAAAACGTTTTTCGAACACGCCGGGGCTCTCCTCTGCCTCGCCCACACATTGAACGGCAAGGACCTTCTTCTAGAAAACATCGTCGCCTGTGGCAGCAATCCGGTTCCGATCGATCTCGAAACTTTCTTTCAGCCGCAAGCCCAAAGAGCGGATCGGATCGGTTCGCCTCCCGATCGAGATCCGCCAGAATGCCTGCGCCGCAGTTCCGTTCTCGAAACCGGAATGCTCCCGTATTGGCACATCGCCGGACTGGATATTCCCTGCGATCTCAGCGGCTTAAGCGGTTCCAAGGAAAATCTGTCCCAGATCAGGCAGCCCTACTGGGACGCCGTGAACACGGATCAGATGAAGCGTTCCGATCGCGGGTATAAGTCACCGGAGAAAGCTAACCGGCCCGTTTACCATGGTGCATTTCAACATCCGCGAGACTATGAGGGCGCGCTGGTCGATGGCTTCTGCCAGCTTTATCGGTTTCTGTGCGTCCGAAAGGAATCATTTATCAATTTCCTGCAAACGTTTTCGAACGCTCGAACGCGACTGATCTTCCGATCAACCCAAATGTACGGGTTGCTAGCGAAGCAATCGTTAAGAGCCGAAAACCTGACGGATGGAATTCTGCGGAGCTTGGTATTTGAAACCCTCTATCGGCCGGCGCTTAAGGGTAATTATCTATCCAACTTTCTCAAGGCGATCCTGGATCGGGAGGTACGCTGTTTGGAAAACCTCGATATCCCGAGGTTCTATATTCGCCTCGATTCGGACGCGCTGACGATCGATCACGGGCTTGAGATCCCGCATTTCCTTGTGGAATCACCCTTGGAAACAGTCAGGCAGCGAGTACTGGCGATGTCCTCAGAAATCGAAGAATATCATGTGGAAAATCTCCAGGAATCGCTCAGAAGGCAGCCCAGAATGGTTGGCCCGAGTCAGACCCGTGGCGAGATCCTCGACCTCGCTGGCAACCTGGTTGCCGAGATTCTGCGTCGGAGCAGAAATGACCCTGCAAAAAATCTGTGGCCACTGCCAACCTTCGTGAAGGAGCCTCTTCCCGAGCATGAACGTGACGGGCTCTATTTGGGAGATATCGGAGTCGCGATATTTCTGGCGGCTTGGGATTGCGCGGGAGGGACTTCCATTTCAAAAGAACCGCTCGATACGTTGTTCTTGCGGTTGCAAGGTCGTCGATTCCCACAAAACATCCCTCTAGGCATTTGCAACGGGCTTGGTTCATACGCCTATGGTTGTCTAGTCCTGGCAAAGCTCACCAAGCAGACCCGGTGGCTCGAGCTTTCCGACCGGTTTGGGGAAGAGATTTCCGTCGGACGTCTGACATCAGAAGCGGACCCCGATATCGTCTACGGTTTGGCGGGAGCAATTGTTTGCCTGGTTCGGCTACACCAAGCGACGAAAGACCAGAGTTTCCTGGAACGGGCACAGCAAGGTTTGGACATCCTTAGCTCCAGATTTATACACGGAACAGGGTGGGTCCGACCGAACGGAGAAGCTTTGGTCGGTTTCGCCCATGGCTCTGCAGGGATCGCTTTTGCTGCCCTGACGTTGGCCGAGGCGTCAAAAGAGGAGCGGTGTTTAGCACTGGCAAGAGATGCTTTTGCACTAGATCGTGGATTTTACTCGGAATCGGAAAAAAATTGGATGTCCACTACTCAATGCGAGGGAAATGCGTTGCGAGCTTGGTGCAGCGGTTCGCCTGGCATGACGCTAGCAAGACTAACAGCTCGGCGTCTCATGGAAGATCCGGTCTTAGGCGCCGAAATCGAACGGACGTGGCGGAGCTTTCCCGATCTGCTCGGCCTCGATCACTGGTGCTGCGGCAATTTAGGACTGGTAGAGCTTCTCTGGCATGCCGCCCGAAAACTCGACCGGGAAGACCTGCGCACGAAAGCCGACACTTTGCTTGGCAAAACTGTTCAGCGAGCGCTCAGGAGTGCGTTTTCTAGGTTCAATCCCGAGTTGGGCCACAACTTCTGTTTCCAACCCAGCCTGTTCCGCGGGTCCGCCGGTTTGGGTTATACGTTGCTGCGGTTTCTGCACCCCGATAAACTGCCTTGTATCCTCGCATTTGAGGTGTAGGAATCAATCGTTTTTCGGGCTGCTGCTCGCGCTCGTCGTCGTCCTCGTCCTCCGAGCAGAACCCAGTTAGTTTACGGGGCTGATCTAATCGAGCGCTGTGGCGGAGCCCACGACTGGAGGGAGCCGCTTTGTAGCATTGAAGCTCCATCGGTTGGCAGACAGGCGGCTCCCGAGAACGTCTCCACGTGCCGCAGTTCTATCGCCGTCGTGTCTCTCCGCCGTACCAAACCAAATGCGATGGGAAATTGCTGCCGCTGGGCAATTCCCGGGAGCCGCTTGTCTACCCCGAAAACTTTCGGTGGCTGCCAACTTGCATAACTGCCAAGCTACAAAGCGGCTCCCCTCCAGGCCCTGGGCGCCAAACGAGCCCTCCATGGAACTTATCTACACCCTACACCCCACACCGACGCCCGAAGAGCGGTATCGCATCGTTGATCCGCTGATCGCTTACAACGAGGCACAGGCAGGGCCAAGAAACTCGAAGGAATTCGCTTTTTTTGTGCGTTCTGAAACAGGTGAGCTCGTCGGAGGGTTATTGGGCTCGACTCACTTCAACCATTTCTTTGTCTCAGCGATTTTCATCGACCAGGAGTTTCGACGCGAAGGGATTGGGCGTGAACTGATCAGACGCGCAGCAGCTTTGGCGCTTGAGCGAGGGTGCGATATAATCTACCTGGACACCTTCGATTTCCAGGCACCCGGTTTCTACGAGAAACTCGGGTTCAAAGTTTTCGGGGCGCTGAACGACTATCCGACGGGCCACCGACGTCTCTATTTCGTGAAACGACTTGGTGCAGGCGGCGAGGCCCAAGGACGCACTACAAAACTGAACTTCACCCTTCAACCCCAGCCAACGCCGGACGAAAAAAAGCGCATCATTGATCCCTTGGTCGCTTACAACGAAGCGCAAGTAGGGCCTGAGGACTGGAGGGAATTCGCGTTGTCTGTACGCTCAGAGACCGGCGAGCCCGTTGCTGGGCTGTTAGGCTTTACACACTGGAACCATTTCTTTGTGGCAGCCCTGTACGTCGAGCAACTATTCCGGAAAGAAGGGATCGGGTGTGAATTGATGAAACGCTCAGAAGCCTTGGCGCTTGAGCAAGGCTGCGATGTAGTCTATCTGGACACCTTCGATTATCAGGCGCCCGAGTTCTATGAAAAACTCGGGTTTAAAGTTTTCGGCAGATTGGAAGACTATCCGCCCGGCCACCGACGTTTTTATCTAGTGAAACGGCTTGGGAGGTAGCAGCGTCAAATCCTCGGATCGGCGCGACAGAGAGCGTAGACAACGAACAGCCCGTACCAACCATTTCGCCCCTGCTCACCACGGCCTCGCAAGCGAGGCAGCGCTCCACGGTCCCCGGCCTGCGCCCTACTGCCTCGCGGAAACGACCTTGTTACCGTGTCCCATGGTTTCGACTTTTGGCTCCGCTCCATTCAGTCCCCGACGATAGGTCAACAAGTTATTGTGGCCCGAGGCAACAATCTCGCCGACCGCATCCAGCACGACTTTATTATCGTGCCCGAGAATCTGGACCTTCGAACATTCTCCAGTGATGGTGATTTCGTCATCGTTACCAACGATCACGAAATCTTTGCCGCCGCCTTTATATTTTAGCTTCTGCTGAGTTCCAACGATCTCCTCTACGTTGCCGGATCTACCGGTTGCCAGGTTTTGCCCCAGAACCAAAGGAGCCGAACAGGCAATCATTGCCAAGACAAACCAGGAAAGGGTTTTCATGCGGTTTGGACTTCTTGCGTTTCTCTAGCTCTTCGGTGACGGCGATGGCGCGTGTGCCGTTACCAGACCTTCCAGCACAAGGCGCTTTGCCAGAGTGAGCTTTCCTTCTCCATCCAAAGGCCCGGGAATCTGCGAGACCTGTACGATGTCATGGCTGAAAATGTAATCCAGCGATTGCCGGGTGGGTTCTGGAAACAGAATCTCGTTGTTCGAGCAGGTAATGCTGACACCGTCGGCCGTGTTGTCGAATCGGAAAATCAAATCTGGTCGTTTTTTGATGATACTTCCCGTCCCAAGGCGATCAATTTCGATCACGTTGAAAAGCTGGTCTCGGGTTTCTGGACCCTGGTTACGAATCAGCTCGTTTGCGAAGCCGTTTAAGGTCGATTCGAAATCAATTTTATCTGGCAAGGCGTCCAGCAGCTTCCGGAGCTCGTTCTTGGCCTGGCTGACGTCGAAACCGGGGTTGGCAAAACCGACAGGTAGCGAGCGGCGGAAGGAGACATCCTTAAGGCACGCTAAGGCCAGGGCTTCGAACAAGAAATCCGACCAAGTGATCGAGTTGGCGCCCAGGGTAATGTGCAAAGAAGTAGACTCATCCGAAATCGCTTCATGATACAACCCTCTGGGCATGTAAAGAAGGTCTCCCTGCTGGAGAACGAACTTATCGGAAAGCGCTCCAGGTTCCTGCTTGTAGGCACTGTAACCGCGCCCACGTGCCGGCAATTCGACTGGTGCATCATAGATTCTCCAATTCTTGGAGCCGGCAATTTGAAGAATAAAAACGTCATGCGTGTCGTAGTGAAGCCTGAAGCCCTGGGACCTCGGGGGAGTTAAGTAAAGGTTCGTTTGAAACGGGATGCTAGTTTCTGCGGTCAACGATCGACACAGCGCCGTCAGTTTTGGGAGTTTGCGCTGCATGTTCGACAGAACGATTGAGGTTCCCTTAGAAAACAATTTAAAAACTGCGACCGGATCTATGGCGCCGTCCGCAAAGGTAAATTCTGCAGCGCTGGTTACCTTCTCTCCGGTAGCCAGACTGATGTCTGGGTAGCGGGCACCCATCTCCGTGAGAGCGCGGTCAACATCGTCAAGGGAAAGGAGTTCCCGGTAGGTGTCCGGGGATTGGCGCGAAAGGACTAGATGCTTCTTTTCCCAGTAAGAAGAATAGAACTCTTGCGTCGTGAGTGGCTGGATCAGCTCAGCGAGTTTCATATGTTTTTCAACCGCTTTGGCAGATATCGAAGTGTTGATCTGTGATGATGGTCTAAAGGTCCCATCGAGTCGCCGTTATCGGGCGTCCGATCGTTTGTTTGTGGGTTTAGCGGGTAATCCTCGCAAAACGCCGCCAGCTCCCAAAAAAAGAATATCGAGCGAGAGTAGGGGTAGCGTGCGGCGAGTAAGACGCGTCGTTTTGATATCCTGATCCTGGAGTTTCCACGCAATCCCTTGACCTGGGGTTTGCTCCGGAGGTTGCCCGTCACTCATATGGTTCTTTGGGGAGAATTTTTTTAACAAGGGCGTCGCGCAGCGGTCAAGATTAAAAGGCTTCTCCTTGACGCCCCTGATCGACCGCGCCAAAAACCAGGAAGCGGGCGGCCGTAGCGGCCGCCCCGCTCTCTTGCTATTTGCTAATTCCTATTCGCGAAGCGTTGTTCCGGAATGGCGGCGCGGACGGTCAAGATTCATCGGCGGGACGAAATTCCGGTCAGTGATACTTGGGACCTGGGGCAGCTGTTTCCGGTAGAGGAAGATTATCAGCGGGTCCTAAATGGAGTGCGCGCCAGATACCTGCGGTATTCTGAGTACAAAGGGCATCTCGGCGGGTCGGCGGTGGGGTTGGCCGACTATTTGGAATTCGATGCATCGATTGATCGGGACCTGGAAAAGCTGACGCATTATGCTTCGCTAAAAAAAGCGGAGGATGGGTCCGAACCAGCGAATGTCGCTCGTTGGGCAGAATTACGGAATCTTGGGACCCGGGTCGCCGAATCCAGAGCTTTTGCGGCGCCCGAAATTCAACGCCTGACCGAAGATCAATTTGCGGAATTGATCAGTGATCCGATCCTAGAGCCCTGGCAGATTTATCTGGAACGGATACGGCGTTATTTATCCTACACGCTGCCAGCCGGTGAAGAACGGTTACTCTCGCTCGCTGGTCCCGCTCTTTCCGGCTATAAAGAGATTTTTTCTCAACTGACCAATTTAGATATGAAGTTTGGCCGGTTGACGACGAACCATGGGGAAAGAATCGAGTTAACTCTTGGGTTAGCCGATTCACTTCTGGCTAACCAGGATCAGGGAACGCGCCGGCGGGCATTTCATAAACTTTATCGTCAAATTGAGAATCACCGGTTTACTTTGGCTAGCGCTCTGGCGGCCTCCGTGCGGGTTGACGTCTATTATGCTCGCAGCCGCAGGTATTCCTCGGCGCTGGCTGCTGCTCTATTCCAGGATAACATACCGGTAGCCGTCTACGATAATCTGGTGGCATCGGTCCGTAGCAATCTTCCACTGGTTCACCAGTACTATGCCTTGCGCCGACAGACGTTCGCCAGGGCTAAGCTTTACTATCATGACACGTTCGTCAGGATCGCACCGGACATCTATGTTCATACCCAATTCGATGAAGCGATCGATCTGGTATGCGAAGCCTTGGCTCCGTTAGGGAAGGAGTACGTCCAAGGGTTACGAAATGGTTTTAATGCTCGCTGGGTTGATCGGTATGAGACCCCGGGCAAACGGACGGGATCGTTCTCGTCATCGAGTTATCGTAATCCGCCGTTTATGCTGTTCAATTATCGGACGGCTACAATCTCAAGCGTGTTCGCAGTTGCCCACGAAGCCGGTCACTCGATGCATACCTGGCTCTCGCAGAGTAGTCAGCCGTTCCGCTACTATAAACCGCCGGCTCTTCTGGCGGAAGTTGCCGCCATGGTCAACGAAGAATTGTTGACCGATTTTTGGTTGAACCGGACCACCGAACCTAATATCCGGGCTTTTCTGATTGACCGCAGTCTGGAACGACTGCGTTCGGTGTTGGTCCATCAAACCATGTTCGCAGAGTTTGAACGCACAATTCATGAGACCGAGGAATCAGGCAGTGGACTTACTTTGGAGTTTTTTCGCCAGACCTATGGCGGGTTGCTGAAGGAATATCTGGGCTCAGAGATCACGATCGATCCGGAGCTGGAATTGGAGTGTTTACGGATTCCGCATTTTTATTCGGCCTTTTACGTTTATCGGTATGCGCTCGGGATTTCAGCCGCGACGATGCTGGCAACGAAGATCAAGAACGGAGAAGCGGAATGTCGGTGCCGGTATCTAGAGCTGTTGCGAGCAGGCCGGACTAAGTTTCCGATCGACGCATTGCTGGATGTCGAGGTTGATCTACGAAGTCCCGAGCCGGTAGCGCATACGATGGACGTTTTTGCTAAGCGGCTAGGTCAGCTGCGACAGCTCGTGGCCGGGTTCGAAAAATCTCCCACAGCGCAGCGCCCGCGGAACGCGATCAAGGCTGTAAACTCCAAAGGAATTGTGAATCCCTGCGCTTGACGAGCCATTGATTATCGCTTGCCCGCACCTGCGCGCCGATAGGATAAACTTTGAGATCAAGAGAGGCGGCCGAAGGCATGCCTATTTCGACCCAGTGGTGTAGCCGTTCCAGCAACCGTTCTTCGGCTTTATGATTGCCGTACGTGATCAGCCAATCGTCTCGTGCAATTACCAGTGAGCCGCTGGCCGCGTCCCACAACCCGAAATAATGATGCTCGGTTGAGTCTTCGAGTTTCGGGGTTTTGAATGCACGAAATGCCGACTCAGTTATGCCTAGAAAGGAGCGGATGCCAACTGTAGACCAAATTCGAGTGGTTTCTCCTTTGGCACCCCACCAGAAGCGTCTCTTACTGATCTCCCTATTCTGAAGCTGGCTCCACTCCGGTATTGCTCTGTCTAGCGTATTCGGCTCCAGATCATCGAATTGATATGAGCCCCTAAGTTGCACAAATCCGCACCGCGTCGACCACAAGGATTCGAAGTGATCCTCCGTTTTCCGCAGTAGAAACAAGTGGTCTCCGCCGCCTTCCGTCTTAATAACCACAAGCAAGAGCCCCTGATCTCGGAGCTGTTCGTAAAAATAGCGCGGCAAATCGAAGGTTCCGGCCGTAAAGACTGCACGGTCGTATGGAGCCGAATTGTGGCATCCTTGTGCCCCGTCACCGATGAGAATCTGGACGTTTGCGATTCCAAATGAGGCGATATTTTGGACCGCATTCTGCGCTAGTTCAGGAATGATCTCGACGCTAACGACGTGCCCTTTCTGGCCAACAATCCGTCCCATTAGAGCGGCGCTCCATCCACTGCCCGCGCCCAGCTCGAGAACTCTGTCTCCTACCTTTAGTTCCAACAGGTCGAGCATTCTGAGAACTAAAGAGGGTTGTGAAATCGTCGAGAGAATATTTTGGTCGTCGTTTCCAAACAGAATAAGCGGGCGGTCTGCGTACAGTGTTGCGATGTGCTCCGCCAAACTCTCTGGCTCGACCACCTGCCATTCTTTGGTGCCCCATTCGCGATAGCGTCTGACAAAGCAATGCCGAGGAGTCGCAAGGTACGCCTGCTTGGTTGCTTCGCTAATCGGGGTGTCTCGATAGAGACTCTGCGTCTGCTCCAAAAGTTGTTTCTGGTATTTCTCGATATTCTCCACCCGGCGCACCTATTCCTTAGCGGGAACGACCTGGTTGTTTTCGCCCGCGGTCTCTATCTTCGGACGCGCACCGTTCAGGCCTTGACGATAGGTAACTACATTGTCGTTCCCGACCAGCTGGATAATGCCAACGGCGTCCAAGGTGATCTTATTGTTGTGGCCTAGGATCTCTACTTTGGAACAGTCACCGGTGATGGTGATTTGATCGCTATTGCCGGTGATCTCGAAATGTCTGCCTTCACCTTTATAATCTAATTTTTCGCCCGAGGTGATCACTTCCACCTGACCTGCCGGGCCTGCGCCAGCGTTATGTCCGAAGAGAAGCGGGGCCGAAGCAATGGTTGCTAACATCAAACGAAACAAGGCCGATCTGTTTTTCATAGAATGATCCTGAACCGCAATACACGGTCTAACTGCTCCAAGTTTTAGCTAACTACATGTGGTGAAAATCATTTTCGCGATTTCGCTGAATGATTCCCTGTCGAGTTTTATGAAAGCCGGCCGCGAGGAGCCGAATTTCATTACGGGTTCTATACAATGAATGGCAAACAACAGAAAAGAACAATTGGTCGGGTTTTTTGTGTGATGGGGTTGGGGGACAGCTGGAGGGGAGCCGCTTTGGCGTTTGCCTCACCACCCGGTGCATTTATTCGAAGGTGAAGTGCGGCGGCAAACGGTGGTAAACAAGCGGCTCCCGGGAACTATCCAGCGTCCGCCATCTGCTTCGCCGCCCACGGTATGAAAAACCCTTGATACGGACGCCATGGGCAAATGCGCCGCGCTGGGTCCTTCCCGGGAGCCGCCTGCCAGCATCCGATAGAACTGCCGGCCTACAAAGCGGCTCCCCTCCAGGCGCTTGCGCACCCGTTCTCCCTAATCCGCTTTATCTACGTCGTTATTCGCACCGTGTTGTTCTGAAACAACATCCCCTGAGCTAAGCGCCTGTTTGTAAGTCACATCGTTATTAGAGCCATGGAAAATCACTTTGCTGACCTGATCGATCTCGACGTCGTTGTTTGAGCCTTCGATCTCCAGCAGCTGGGCGACCCCGGTGAACACCACAGCGTTATTGCTGCCGATCAGCTTGACGTGTGGCTTATTGATCGCGCGAGTTTGGTTGTCATTGGTCAGGGTGACTAACTGAATGTCGCCATTGTTTTCCGCGATCGGGGCCGGGGACGCCGCTGAGGAGTTGTCAGAACCCAGGGCGGAGACCTGCTTGGCCTCGTTATCCTGCCCAATGTTCGCGATGCTTGGAGTTTCGCCGCTGAGGGCATGGAGATACGCCACGTGATTCGAGTTGCCGATCATCTGGATGTCTCCCACCCGCTCCACCTCGACTGAATTGCCGTTGCCCAAAACTTTCAGACTCGAACAGTCCCCATGGATCTGCACCCGGTTATTGTTGCCGGTGATCACCTTGGGCTTGCCATCTCCCTCTAAGGATAGCGTCTGGTTATTGGACGCAAGAAGGGTTTGATTAAGAACTGGGACATTTTCAGTGACGGACTGCGCCAGGGTAATCGTCCCCGTCGCCATTAAGGCTCCAATCGAGAGCACGGATAATACGGCTGTCCTCATAAGGCTAAAAGTTCTGAGTGTTTGGTCTGTTTCGATCCTCGGCTTAACGCCTCATACCACCTACCCATCCACTCGGCAAAAAGTTGCGGGTAAATTCAGTTATTTTGGCGCGGCGGGCAGCGATTCTGGCTGTAGCGTCTGCATTAACTCCCTAAGGTGTGAGAGACGCTCGGCGAAAACCTTCATCGTATAGGCCATCGGTTCCTCACTCCGAAGATCGATTTCAAGATCGAGCAGTGCTTCCGTCGCAAATTTTGTTCGGCCGGCGCGCAGAAGCTCGAGATAACGGTGCCTATACCCGGCATCACCACTCTTGAGTTTCTTCGCTAGCAGCATCGCCGCTGAAATTGCGATAGCATATCGATAGACGTAAAACGCTGTGTAAAAATGAGGAATCCGCAGAAATTCCAACTCCAGCTCCGGATCGATAGTGATCTCCGGCCCAACGTATTCCCTTAACAAAGAGCCATAGGTCTTGCGGAAAAACTCCAAAGTAAGCCCGACGCCTGACTCCTCGGTCTCATGGATCGTCTTCTCGAACTCAGCGAACATTGTTTGGCGAACCAGCACCGAACGGAGTCTTTCTAGACTTCGGTCGATCAAGAATGCCCGGATTTTTGCCTCAGATGTCCGGTTCAGCCAAAATTCGTGCAGCAATTCTTCGTTGAGCATGGCGGCAACCTCGGCCAACAGAACCGGTGGTTTGTAATACCGAAAAGGTTGGCTGGCTTGGGAAAACCACGTGTGCATCGAATGGCCGCATTCATGTGCTACCGAGAACACGCTGGAAATCGTATCGACCCAATAATTCATCAAAATGAAGGGAGGATTTCGATAACTCGACGATGAGAAGGAACCGGGTCGTTTGCCTTGGGCCGCGTAGCGGTCCACCCAGCGAGCATTAAGTCCCTTTCGCAACGCTTCCACGTATTCCTCTCCTAAAGGTCTCAACGCCCCGCAGACCAGTTCGATCGCTTCATCGAACTGGGTATGAACCAGAATCTCCGGCGCAATCGGAATGAAAGTATCATAGTAATAAAGTTTCCGGATGCCGAACGCCTGCCTCCGGAGAGCGTAGTACTGATGAACAGTGGGGAGACTATTCCGGACCGTCGCGATCAAACTATCGTAGACGGTGAGTGGAATGTTATCCTGAAACAAAGCCATCTCCCGCGCCGAGGCATACTGGCGGCTGCGTGCGTAGTAAACGTCGACTCGAACGGAGTGAGCCAGCGCGCTAGCCAGAGTAAACTGATGGTTCCTAATTTGTCGATAAAGCCGATGAAATGCGCGTCGGCGGGTTCCCCGGTCTGGGTTGGCAAGAAGCGCGTCAGCTAAACCTAGGGTTAGACCTATTTTTTCACCATGGTTTGTCGTCAAAGTGCCGAACTTCATGTCGGCATTTGTCAATTGAGAAAAGACTTCCTTGTACCCAGAAAGAGTGGATCCAGCGAGAGAAAGTATTCGCTCCTCGCCGGCGGATAACGTGTGTGGTCGATACCGCCGTATCCGTTCTAAATAGATCCTCCACGGAGCAAGGATGGGGGCTTGCATCAACTCTGTAATCTGTTCGTGGGCTAAGTTTTGAATTTCCGGGACCGCGAACGACCTAGAATCGGCGACCTGAGTTCCCAGGTGGCGCAGTTCTGCCCACCGGGCGATGTTGCGCGGCTCAGAACTATCTTCCGCTTTCTTTAGGGAGGCGTAGTGGGTGAGTTTTTCCAACTCGCAATCAATCAACGCGTCGAATTTCAGATAATTTGCCAGACATGCCGCCGAGTCGCCAAGATGCCCTTTGAACTCGGGATACTTCTTGTAGCTCGTGCGTACATTTTCCAAAAGCCGCAGATATTCCTGCTCGCTTTGAAACAGGTGACTCAGATCCCAAGTATCCCTAACCGGAATCTCGCTACGATATGGAACGCTGATCGTTCGTGGAGCCATAGGTCACCGGAATTCTCCTAAGACGGCAAAAGTTTAAGTCCAAGCGCGAATGAACGCGAAGCAAAGGCAGAAATTCAACGGCAGGCCGATCTGCGTCCATCTGCGTTAATCTGCGGTTGGATTTGGTCTTCGTGTCCATTCGCGGTTGTTTCGGTTGCGGGTCCCGATTTGTCATTCTATTGGCTTCAATGAGGATTCTCTACCTGGACTGCTTCTCCGGGATTAGTGGCGACATGTTTGTCGGAGCACTGACCGATCTTGGAGTCGCGCCATCGGTGTTCGAATGGGAGCTGGGCAAGATCACACTCGAAGATCATCACTTACATTTTGAGCGCCAAGAGCGGAAAGGGATTGCCGGAGTCAAATTCGGGGTACACCCCGGCGCAGTCCATGTGCACTCAGAGCACGAACATCACGAAGACCATGATCACGACCATGGAGATCATCACCATGGTCACCACCATCACGCGGACGGGAAGAGCCCAAACCAGTCGTCACCTGGACACACCGCAGCCGAGCACACCGCAGACGGGCAGGAGCACGTCCCTACCCTTCACCGCGCGTATCGGGACATCGTCCAGTTGATCAACGAGAGTGAGCTTTCGGATTTCACGAAGACGCATAGTCTTGGTGTCTTTCGTCGTCTCGCGGTCGCCGAAGCAAAAATCCATGGGTGTCCCATCGATGACGTCCATTTCCACGAGGTCGGCGCACTCGATTCTATCGTTGATATCGTGTTGGCCTGCGTCGGGATCGAAACCTTGGCAGTCGGCGAGATCCATTTTTCTCAACTGGTCGACGGGCAGGGTTTAATCCATTGCGCTCACGGCGAATATCCAATTCCCAGCCCGGCGACCTTGGAAATTTTGAGCGGCTTGCCGCTCTCCCAAATTGCTGTCCCGTTTGAATTGATTACGCCCACCGGCGCTGCGCTGGTAGCCGAGTTTCAGAGCTCAGTCGGCAATCTTCCGTTAATCCGGCCCGTTAAAACCGGTTACGGTCTGGGTAGCCGAGATCTCCCCGAACGCGCGAACGTGCTCCGGGCGATCCTGGGGGAGAAAATCGTCTCTTCCGCCCCGGAGCGGCTAGTCGAGGTCCAAGCGACCATCGATGACATGACCCCCGAACTGCTCGGGGCAGCGATTGAGAAGATAAGGGAGGCCGGCGCCATGGAAGCCTTTTTCTCCTCAGTCCAAATGAAAAAGAGTCGGCCAGGCATTCTGCTTACCGCCCTTTGCCGGCCCGACCAACTGGCTGAAATCCAAGAAGTCATCCTTCGCCACACATCGACCTTCGGAGTGCGTTACCGAGAAGTTGACCGTCTGGCCCTCGACCGGAGATTCGTCTCGGTAGCCACCTCCTACGGGCCTCTCCGAATCAAATTGGGCATACTGAGTGGCGAAGTGATCCAGGTCGCGCCCGAGTTTGAAGACTGCCGCAAAGCGGCGGAGAAGGCGAGGGTCCCGATCAAAACGGTTTCCGACGCCGCTCTACAGGCATACTACCAAAGTATAGGTCAGAAAGTTGTTGCAGTCGCTCAGCAATAGGCGTTGGGTCTGATGTTATGAGCACCGCCACCGTAGAGAAGCTTTCCCAGCTCGATCAGCTTAAAAAGTTCACGAAAGTCGTCGCCGACACTGGCGACTTCGAGAGCATCCGCGAATTCAAGCCACAGGATTCAACGACCAATCCAAGTCTTATTTTGGCGGCGGTTTCGAAGTCTGAATACGCACCTCTGCTGGACCAAGTTATCGCCGATCTGAAGTCCTCGCCGTTATCTGGCGCCGCGAAGATCGAAGACGTCATAGACCATCTGTTGGTCACATTTGGCTTGGACATTTTGAAGATCGTCCCAGGCCGGGTTTCGACCGAAACAGATGCGCGACTTTCCTTCAATACCGACGGCTCGATCAAGAAAGCTCGGCAGCTTATCGGTCTCTACGAAAAGAACGGGATTTCTCGCGAACGCGTGCTCATTAAGATCGCTTCTACCTGGGAAGGCATTAAAGCGGCGGAACAACTCCAGAAGGAAGGTATCAATTGCAACCTGACGTTGCTCTTCTCGTTCCCGCAGGCGGTGGCGTGCGCTGAGGCCGGTGTCCGGCTGATCTCGCCATTCGTGGGCCGGATTTATGACTGGTACAAACATTCGACAGGAAAAGAATATCACGGTGCTGAAGATCCCGGCGTTATCTCGGTAACCAAGATCTACAACTACTACAAAAAGTTCGGTCACGAGACCCAGGTGATGGGCGCCAGCTTCCGGAACACCGGAGAAATCGTGGAACTGGCAGGGTGCGACCTGCTGACGATCAGCCCCAACCTTTTGGCGGAACTCAGCAAGTCGACTGAGCCAATCACACGAAAACTCGTGCCGGAGACGGCAAAGGCAAGCGACCTTGAGAAGGTTACTTTTGACGAAAAAGCGTTCCGATTCGCGGTCAACGAGGACGCGATGGCGACTGAGAAATTAGCGGAAGGTATCCGTAAATTCTCGGCCGATATCGTGAAACTCGAACAGATGATCGCGGCGAAGCTGTAAGTCGGACGGGGTTCGACTCCAGTCTTGCTGGTCACAAGTTCGGATCACGCCGGAATCAACGGCTTGTCTCGAAGGCCCGACGTATTTGGTGGGGCGAGGCTCCCGAATGTCCTAAAGGCGTTCTCGGCGTGATCGATATTCTATTACTGAAAGATTCGGGTAGGTCTTTACGCCTGCCGAGCCGGACCTGTGCGACCCACGGCTCGGCGCGGGGAATGGCCTCGCGTCACCACGTCTGCAGCAAAGCGTAACCCTTCGCGAGACTTTTGCGGCGATTCAGGAGCCTCGCCCCACCAAAAAGTCGAGCCGGGCGTTCGGGAAAAGTCGACAAGTGCGAGGGCCTTTGCCCCACTCGAAAAACCGCCTGGGAAATTGCAATCTCGCTTCGCGCGGAGTTTATTGGTGGTTTGATCCCGAAGCCTGCGAATGACCCATCGGCTGCATAGTTATCTCGGCTACTCTTATCCAGGTCAATTAACCGAACTGGTCAAGCGGGCTTGGCCGGCTGATCTCCTGACTTATTTGCCCAACGATTGGCAGCTCCGATTACTGCTCGACGTCGCCTATCATGCCAGCTTGCTGAGAGAAGAACAGCGCCCGGTGACATTCCGAATCTTATTGGGCCTCCCTGATGAAGTCGTAAAAGCCGATCAACCGCCGACCGCTCTGAGCGCGGTCTCGTTCGACCGGCCACGACCTTTTAATGAGCAGGAAGTGCGGCGGATCTCCATGGCTGCGGATTTCTTTCGTTCCCTCGTGGCGGTGGCTCCACACGGCGACGAAAAGCTCAAGATTTGGGGGATCCTTTTGTCCGGCACCAGGTGGGTTAATAGCGTGGACGGCGGTCGTTTCACCGGTTACCCGTTGCCAACGCGGGTGGTGATCCATGCTCTTGGTCCGGGCCGAATTACGGTGTTTGTCGGCCACCGGCGGATTGCTGCCCTCAGCGGTGGACAATTGGAGGCCTATGCGTTTGACCTTTTTCAATCTAACTGGTTGCGGGAATCGTTCGCCGGTGTGCGCAAGCAAATGCAGCATTGGCTCGCCCAGGAAGAAGGCAATCACCCCTCTGTAAGGGTTGACATCGACTTCCTTAGAGCGGTTTCACAGAATATCAGCCGCCGGACACTCAGCGTTGTAAGAAATGCCAAACACGGCGGTACGTTGGTTTTTATTGAGCCCGAGGACGAAGCTGCCTTTACGGCTCCGGGTGGTCCAATGCGTTTTAAGTATTTGATGGCTAAAAGCCCGCTTCGGACCCGGTACCGGCAACTCTTAGCCTCCGCCGTTAAGCGGCTTTGCCAATTAGCGACAATCAACCACGTTCAGAACATTGGTTGGACCGAATATCAAACCTTCGCTGACCGGCAACTTGGTGAGCTAGATGAAGCCTTTTTCGAGTTCGCTCACTTTTTAGGCGACCTGATGTCGGTCGACGGGGCCTTAGTATTGACCAAGCAGTATGAACTCGTTGGCTTCGGCGCAGAACTCCTCTCAGAAGCCCCTTGTATGTCTAGTGTCCGGCGAGCAATGGACCTTGAAGGAACGATTTGGGCGAATGAATCGTTAGACGATGTTGGGACTCGCCACCGGGCGGTCTACCGGCTTTGTGATCAGAACCCTAAATGTCTCGCCATCGTGATCTCTCAAGATGGTTCGGTGAGGTTCGTTAAGAACCACAACGGTGCGGTCACTTATTGGAACCAGCTTTCTTGGTGACCTCCACTAGATCTAAGAGAACACGTGGACGGCTGGTGCTGTCGCTTGGCGAAGCCCGCCGAGCGGCATTAGCGGCCCAAGGTTTCGGGCGGCCAAGACCGGCCCGGGTCACCAAAAGACACTTGCTATCGACGATCCAACGCCTGGGGCTACTGCAGATCGATTCGGTCAACGTCCTGGTTCGAGCCCACTATTTTCCACCATTCTCCCGGATCGGGCCATATCCCACTGAGTGGTTGGACGATCTCGCCTACCGGAAACGCTTGCTCTTCGAATACTGGGGACACGCAGCTTCTTTGATTCCGGTGAGTCTGTTTCCCAGTTTCCGTTGGCGCATGGAACGAGCCAAAGAGGGGATTGGCGTCTACCGGGGCTTGGTCAATTTCGCGAAAGAAAACGAGGCCTTAATCGCGCAGATCCTGGAACAAATCCGGCAACACGGCCCGGCGGGGGCCGGCGATGTCGAGAAAGCAATCAGAGAAGAACAATTAGCCAGGAAAGCGGGTTGGTGGGAGTGGAGTGATTCAAAGGCAGTGTTGGAGTGGCTTTTTTGGTCGGGACAAGTCACCACCAGGACCAGACGCAACTTCGAGCGGGTATATGATCTGACTGAACGAGTCTTTCCGGATCTGCATAACGGGGCTATCCAAGATCGAGAGACCGCACAGCGAGCTTTGGTAGCAACCGCTTCGCGCGCCCTTGGAGTTGCGACCGAAAATGATCTTGCTGATTATTTCCGGCTCAAGATTAACGACGCCCGTCCCCAGATACGCGAGTTGGTTGAAGCAGGTGAGCTACTCGAAGTACAAGTCGAAGGCTGGCGCCAGCCGGCATATCTCAGCTCAGCGGTTCGGATTCCTCGTTCGCTCCAGGCGGCCGCATTTTTGTCGCCGTTTGATCCGCTACTTTGGGAGCGGAAACGAACGGAGCGGCTGTTCGGATTTCGTTATCGGATTGAGATCTACACTCCCGCAGCTCAGCGCCAACATGGCTATTACGTTCTACCGTTTTTGTTTGGGCAAAACTTCGTTGCCCGGCTTGACTTGAAAGCGGATCGGGCAAGCCAGTCATTGCGAGTTGTGGGCGCGTTTGCCGAGCCGCAAACCGAGCCGAAAACCTTCATACACGCAGTGGCAATCGAGCTCCGATCCATGGCTGATTGGCTGGGACTAGAGAAAATCGTCATCAGCAAGAACGGAGATCTTGCCGGAATGCTGAGGTCAACGCTAGCGACGGGAAAGCGAGCGGCCTGAACGGCTTGGAGGGGAGCCGCTTTGTCGCGTAGCAGCTCTGTAGGTTCGCAGCAGGCGGCTCCCGCGAATAACCCAGCGTGATGCGTTTACCCAGCGGCACGGTTCTGAAATCTTCGACGCGCTGCGACCGATAGAGCTTACACGCCGCTGGACCGTTCCCGGGAGCCGCCTGCAAGCAACCGATAGACCTGCTACACGACAAAGCGGCTCCCCTCCACGCCGTACCCCTTGAACTCCCCTCCCACCGCCCCCATATTGCCCGCCGAAAATGAAGCAGGCTTTAATCGCTCTAGAGGATGGGCGGACCTTTAGCGGGGAATCATTTGGCGCCTCCGGCACCACGGTCGGCGAGATCTGTTTCAACACGTCGATGACCGGTTACCAGGAAGTCCTGACCGACCCTTCGTACCGAGGCCAGATCGTCACGATGACCTATCCGCTGATTGGCAACTACGGAACAAACGAACTCGACAATGAGAGCAGTGAACCGCATGTCCGCGGCTTTGTGGTGGGAGAATTATCTCCAATAACCAGCAATTGGCGCGCAGCCGGATCCCTCGATGATTATCTCAAACGTTGGAAGATCCCCGCTATCCAAGGAGTGGATACTCGCGCTCTCACCAAACATCTCCGGGTGCGAGGAGCTATGCGGGCCTGCTTGACGGATGAAGCTTTGTCACCGGAACAGGCTGTCGCCGCGGCCCGGAACGCCCCACCCATGGTTGGCTCCGATTATGTTCGAGAGGTCACGACCCCTCAAGCGTTCGACTGGGATCCGGAAGATCATTTGAGCCGCGAATGGACTCTCACCAAAGGTGCGGGCACTACAGTGATCGAGGAAAATGGTCAATCATTCAAATCATTGCCCCCGAAGCGGCACCATATCGTTGCCTATGATTACGGCATCAAAACCAACATTTTACGGCGGTTGCGCCAGCATGGATTCGGGGTGCGCGTCGTCCCGGCCGGAACCACTGCCAAAGAGGTACTGAGTCTAAAGCCAGATGGTGTGTTCCTATCCAACGGTCCCGGCGATCCCGCACCGCTAACCTACATTCACAAGGAACTCGCCGAACTGGTCGGCAAATGCCCTATCTTCGGGATTTGTCTCGGTCACCAGCTATTAGGTTATGCCTATGGTGGGAACACATTTAAACTGAAGTTCGGTCACCGCGGAGGTAATCAACCGGTTAAAGACCTAACCACCGGCAAAGTGGCGATCACCTCACAAAATCACGGCTTTGCCGTCGATCCCGATTCTTTGCCCCCTGAGGTCGAGGTCTCTCACATCAACCTGAACGACGGTACGGTCGAGGGTCTGCGGCATCGAAACCACCCTGTGTTCAGCGTTCAATACCATCCGGAAGCGGCCCCCGGCCCACATGACGCCACCTATTTCTTCGATCAATTCAGTAAGCTGATCGACGAAGCGAAGGCAGACTAGTCGCCGTCTTCTGCGCGACAGGCCGCCTCGCCTTGCAAATGACGGCGACAATGAGACATCAACCGACCAGCCTACCGGCGGTTACTTGTCCCCACACCGGGGCTTGGGACGGCTCGTCGTTGGATGGACTGGCAGATTGTTGGTCTACCGCCAGTCGCATTTTTCTGGCGGATAATAGGAGCGGCCGGCCCCCGCTCTGGGGCACGGAAGTCCGGACCGGCTGGCACCAAGACGAACTTCTGGCGCTGTTCATCTGCCAAGATCCAGATCCCGCGAGCAACTTTTACCAAGCGCGATGATCCGCTTTGGGAAGAAGATGTGGTCGAGGTTTTCATCGATCCGTTCGGCGACCTGAACTGTTACTTTGAGTTCGAGGTTAATCCCTTGAATGCCGTATTGGACGTCTTTGTCCGGCGCGTTCGAGGTGGTATGCGGAAGGATTTCACCTGGAACTGCGAAGGGCTTCGTACAGCGACGGGTTTATTGGCTTACGGATGGGTGGCGGGCATAGCTATCCCCTTCAAGAGTATGGGCGACTGTGATCGTTCTCAGTGGAGGATTAATTTTTGCCGAATTGAACGTCCTAAAGATCAACCTCGCGAGCTCTCGGCATGGTCTCCTACCTTCAGCGGGACTTTCCATTTACCCGAACGCTTTGGAGTTTTGAAATTGGAGGAGCTAGGAGCTAGGAGAGGCGCGGCAGCTCGACGGTGATCGTCGTCGTCCTCGACTTTGGTGGGGCGAGGCTCCCGAACAGTCCCACGGTTCGAGCGAAGCGGTTGGTAGGGCCAGCCCCATCGTGCCGTTAGGCCTCAAATCGTGCCGAGCCGTGGTCTATCGTGGCCCACGGCTCGGCGCGTCAATCGGCCTTACTGATTCATCTCTCAGCGTTCGCGCGGTGCACCCTTGTTCATTCGCCGGGCTGTTCGGGGGCCTCGCCCCCAAAGTCGAGGACGATTACGATTCGCTGCCACGCGCCTCCTGGCTCCTAGCTCCTGTTTTTTTCAGCAACCCCACCTATCCCGTTTGAAAACCGGAGCTTGTGAACACAATTTCCATTATGTCCAAGGAGGAACCCCTGGTTATCCAAGGAACGATCACCGAAGTTTTGCCCAATACGATGTTTCGGGTGACTTTGCCAAACGGCCAGAGGGTTCTCGCCCATATCAGCGGAAAAATGCGAAAGAATTTCATCCGCATCGTCCCTGGCGACATAGTGGAGATTGAGGTCTCGCCTTACGATATGGGCAAAGCCAGGATTATTTTCCGAGAGACCTAAGCGCGTCGAAGGGTTGATTTTCGAAATTAAAACCGGAAAGTGTTTTATCGTTCAGCGGTAACCCTCTCTCTCCATTTAGAAGATAAACTTTGGAACGAACTATGGAAACTAGTCCAGATTCAGAAGCAGCGGCGGGTAGATCAAAGGACCATTTAAAAGCTGCGGCTGACGATTTTAAAACTGCAGCCAGTGCAAAAGCAGATGAAATTCGAAAGGCCGCGGAAAAGAAGGCAGACGAGCTCAGGGCCGCAGCGGCGGGCAGAGCTCAGGAATTTCGTGGAGCGGCCGAGACCGCGTGGTCAGACGCTCATTCGAAGGCAAAATATTGGCAGAGTGAGGGAGAAGCTTACGTACGAGAGAACCCCACTAAGGCGATATTGATGGCGCTGGGAGCAGGTTTTCTCCTGGGCCTATTTCTTCGCAAATAATCTATGAGTTCGGATGCTCCGGTTGGAGCTGAATCGGAGCACTCATCGACCGCCGATTCTTTTAAAGACTGGGTCGCAACGTTTCTTCGTTACCTGGAGCTGCGACTCCAGCTCTTGGGCCTGGAAGCGAAGGAAGCCGGATTCCATCTTTTAATTCTCGGCCTTTTGGTCACTGGTGTACTGACGTTATTTGCCGGCTTCCTGGTCATGTTCGCGGTATTCCTGCTTTACCTGATAATCACGCTATTACATTGGGAATGGGGCTGGGGAGCTTTGCTCTGTGCTGGCATCCTGTTAGCCGGGAGCCTGGTTGCCGCGATTATCTTTCGCTACCGAGTAGTCCGGCCTGTGTTCCGTATGACGTTGGAAGAGCTGCAAAAGGATAGAGAATGGCTTCGGTCAACGACGAGAAACGTCGAATAGTCGAGGAAATCGAGAGAGCCCGCGGCGACCTGGGCGGCGTCAGCGTCACCTTGGGCGGTCAGCTCAATCTCCAACGACGTTTTTCTGTAGCTTGGCAAAAGAATCGCTGGGTCTGGCTAAGCTTCCTCGCATTTTTCGGCTGGGTACTCTCGCGCTTACCCAGACGAACAAAGAAGATCTATCTCGATAAGGCCGGCGCTCGTGTCCGGCCTCCTGGTAAAAGCCTTGTTAGTATGATAGCAGGACAGCTTTGGTCCGTTGCCTGGTCGATCGCTAAGCCGGCTCTCACGGCCTATTTGGCGCGGAAGATGGCCAAGAAGGTGTAGGTCTTGAAGGGCCTGGTAGGGCGAGGCTCCCGAAAGGCCTAGACCTCTTCGCGAAGAAACGACGTTTTCCTGAACCGATCGTTAACAAGATCTACACGTGGCCGCGCGCAACCCCCGGCTCGGCGGGCGTATCGGCATCTCGGACGAGGGATTCAAGAGAATATCGGCGCTCTGCGAAACGTTTTAGAACATTCGGGAGCCTCGCCCTACCAATGCTCACACCTTCCGCCCGAATTTCTTCTCCAGCTCAGAATAGCCGATCTGGATCATGGTGGGGCGTCCGTGCGGACAGCAATAGGGTAACTCGCAGGCCAATAGATCCTTCACTAATTGACCAATCTCAGCGGAATGAAGCAGATCATTGGCTTTTACGGCGTAACGACAAACGGTCTTGGCAATGACGTCTTCTCCGAGGCGAAGACGCGACGTACTGGAAGTGAGAGAACGAAGCTCATCTACTAGCTGGCGGATGGTATTTGCAGGATCTTCCATCTTCAAAAACTGCGGAATTCCATCGATCTTCAAAGTTGACTCACCAAAAGGCTCAACCGAAAAACCCATCCGCTGCAAGCTAGGAGCATTTAAGAGCAGCCAGTCGAAGTCTTTTGGCGGCAGCCGTAGCACAATGGGAATTAGCAGGCGTTGACAGGGGACACCGGCAGTTTCGGTTTCCCGCCGAAGACGCTCGAACAAAATACGTTCATGAGCGGCGTGCTGATCCACCAGGACTAACCCCTCTCCATTTTCCATGAGGATGTAGAGTTTCCCTAACACCCCGAGCAATCGAAACTCTGACGACGGGGTTCCCTGGCCTTCCACCGGGAAAATGGTCGGAGATGCTACTGGCCGCAGGTCAGGCGAAACCGACACAGCTGTTTCTGGGCGAAAGATCGCCGGCGTGGCTAGTCCGTCCTGTTTTTGCTGTGGTTGTGGAAACTCGTGCCAATCTTTCCGCAGGGCGAACTGCTCCGCTACCGGTACGAGCGGGGCAACCGGTTCGCTCCTGGCCAACGAAGCTAAAGGGGGGGACGGGGCGAAGTCTGCGCTATCCGTCGCGGGCGCAGACCGCGGACTTGTGAATGCCCGGCTCCAATTACCTCGGTCGGAATCGAGTGTTTTCCGAACCGTTTCAGCTAAAGCCTGTCGAATCACATCGGGATTGCGAAAACGCACCTCACGCTTGGCCGGATGCACATTAACGTCAACGTCGGCCGGATCCAGATCCAGAAACAGAAACACCAACGGATACTGCCCTTTCATTAAAGCCGTGTGGTAGCCTTCCCGCAAGGCGTGCTGGATGGTAAGGTTCTCGACAGCGCGACCATTAACAAAAATGATTTGTTCCGCCCGGGTAGGCCGGCTGACACCAGCTTTCCCCAGAAACCCACGAATGGAGATGCCGTCCGTTGTGGTGGGCTCGATCTCGACCACCCGTTTTATGATCTCCTCACCTCGGAGATCGGAGATGCGGGTGGCTAATGACTGCGTCGGCGGCAACTGAAAGATGACCGTTTGATCTCGGAGAAAGACAAACCCGACCTCCGGGTGGCCGACCGCTTGGAGCATCAATTGATGCTGTACGTGGCTCGATTCGGTGTTTTCGGTGCGCAAGAATTTTCGCCGAGCGGGTAAATTGTAGAAGAGATGCTTGACCTCGATCAACGTCCCCGAAGCTTCTCCGCACGCTCTGACGGTATCTATTTTTCCCCCATTCACCAAGATCTCGGTCCCTTCAATTGCATCAGCGGGACGGGTAGCCAATCGAAAGCGAGAGACGCTGGCTATGCTTGGCAAAGCTTCTCCACGAAAACCAAGTGTATGGATACTAGCCAGGTCGTTACCGGTCCGAATCTTACTAGTCGCATGCCGCTCGAGACTTAAGAGAGCGTCGTCTCGGTCCATGCCAATGCCATTGTCTACCACGCGCACCAAGCTGGAACCGCCTTTAGCAACCGCGATTTCGATCCTGGTTGCTCCGGCATCCAGACTGTTTTCAACCAGCTCCTTGACCACCGAAGCAGGGCGCTCCACGACCTCACCCGCAGCGACTTGTGAGGCCACTTCGTCCGGAAGCAAGGCAATGCGACCCATTTCCTAGGGTACAATATGGGACGGGCTTCCACAATCGGAGTGGCGGGGGATGCTTCATTCTCGTCCTTCCAATGAACACGTCGGTGTTGCTGGCCCAGGGTCTGGAGGGGAGCCGCTTTGTAACTTGGCAGTTCTATCGGATGGCAGCAAGCGGCTCCCGGGAATTACCCACCGTCAGCCATTAGGGAACAACGCGTCGCTAGAGGCCATGATTGGAAGCCCCTGATAGAACTGCCTAGCTCTGGGAACGTTCTCGGGAGCCGCCTGCTGCCAACCTACAGAGCTGCCAACTTACAAAGCGGCTCCCCTCCAGGCGTTGGGCGGCTCGGACCAGGAGCTAATGGCTCGGCCGCCGATACAACAGCTCAACAATACCGGTCTTGTAAGCAATTACGTTCTTTAGACTCCATCTCGTTTCGGTAATGGAGTTGTCAAACAGATGCAGCCCATCACCTAACAGGACCGGGATAACCGCCAATCTGATCTCATCAACCAAGCCGAGCCTGAGAAAACTCTGGCATAGCATCGCCCCGCCCACGAGCCAGACGCTTCCGTAGCGCGGCCCGAGACTTTCATCAACCAATCTCTTGAGATCGCCGGAATAGAACTCAACGCTTTTCCTCGTTGACGGCAGCTGTCTCTTTGTGACCACGACGGTCGGAGTATCGCCATAGGGCCAGCCGAGTTGGAGCGCGTGCTCGTAGGTGTGAGAACCGAGCACAAAGCAGTCGATAGGCTCAATGATCTCTTCAGCACTATCGTCAGCAACGCCTTTTTCGTAGACGTCTCCAGGCGTGTCCAGCCACGAGACATTGTTGTCCTTCTTGGCGATGATGCCATCCAGGCTTGCGACAACGTGAAGCGTTACCGTCGATCTTCTTGGGTTCGCCGCGTCGCTTGACATATGTCTTCCGGCATCTTCGTGAGCTCACTCGAGCGCTCCGCGATGGCGGACTAGAATTGTTCGTGTCGTTCTAAGACGGTCCACCAGGGCGCTGCAAGCCCTAAAAGCAACGCGCTTCGTTCTTGGATTGAGTGCATGCCAATCCCTCGGGAGTCCTCGCAGCGCGCGGGGACGCGCGCCCTCCCCGTGTCAGGGATCATTTCTCACCTCTCACCAATCACCTCTCACACATTGACGTCCCCCGCAGTTACCGTTTAAGTTAGGCACGCCACATGATTAAGGTCACCCAAGCAGCTATTCGTCATCTCCAGGAGCTGGTCTCGACAGATCCGAGTTACAGCGACAAAGGGTTACGCATCCTTGTCGAAGACGGAGGCTGTGCCGGTTTGCAATACGGCATGCAGTTTGATTACCCGAAGGCGGATGACCATCGGATCGAAAGCAACGGAGTAGCTGTACTCATCGATCCGAAGAGCGCCGAGTTTTTGCAGGGATCAACCGTCGACTTTACTGATGGGTTGACCGGTTCAGGTTTTAAAATTGATAATCCTAACGTTGTCCGCAGTTGTGGTTGTGGAAGTTCATTCGAGGTGTCCGGGGAGAAACGCTGATCTCCCGAAATCAGCTGACTACCGATGAAAGCAGTAGAGCTCGGGCGCACACGAGGTCGTCTGCCCCCACCTGAGGGCTCGGACGGTCTATTCGGTTGGACGGTGGTTATTCTATTACTCTGCGGCGTGGCCGTCGTGTGCTGGATCGGAACTTTCTACGTTTTCGATCACCCGGAACAGCCGTTCAACTACCAGCTACTGGCTAAGCTCAATAAGGTGTCGCCACCGAAACGTTTCGAATTAACGGCCGCTCCAGCCGGCGAATTCTTGGGGGCTGACAAATTGCTCGAGCGATACGGAGCGATGACCAGCACCGGTCTCGTGGAAGAAAGCAACAACCTTCTTCGGTCATATCTGCGCAACTACGATCATCAGGTCGGCAAGGTCCCCTATGTAACCGGAAAATATACCGTTCTGGACGCCTTCCCCATGACCGAAAACCAATACTTCGGCACCGGGGTAGTAGCGCTGGCGCAATCAAACGACGTACCCACGATGTATGTGGAAGCGGTCTTTCCGGCGACGAAAGAACAGCTGACCAGCATGCAACGGGTGCTGGTCACCGGGTTAGGATTGGAATTGCGACGATCTTTTGACCTGACCGCCATTGTTCATATAACGAACCTTGGAGGAGGACGTCTACTGTTTACCTGTATGCCGTTGCTTTACTCTTCGTATGGCCAGAGCGGCAACAGTTTCCAACTTGAACCTCCTTCATCTCTTTATGTGAAGGCTGGCCTGCCTTTGCTTAGCAACAACCAGTTTGAGGCGGCCGAAAACCGGTTCGCACAATATCGCCGCGCCGCCGGCTCACAGCTAGCGGCGACGAACACTCCTGCGGCGAAACCATCGGGCAACGCGTCGCCTGTTGCATCGGTTTCCAATAGCCCGACTCTGGTGGCCGCTTTACGCGCGGAACCAGTGTCATCCCCTACCCCATCTCTATTGGCGAAAAACCCACGCGCCAGCAGTACGCCAAAACAACCTGTTGCAGCCGTAACGCCCGCAAATCGTGCTAACGCATCGCCGACCGCTTCGGCCGTTGTTGTTGAAACAACTCCCCAACCCTTTTTGGCAGCTTCAGCCAGTCCTGGAGCAGGTAACCGAATTGGAAGCTGGCAGCTTTTTAAGCCGGGGTTGATGCCGCGGGGCCGGTTGTTAGATGTAAACCAGACAACCGAGATAGCGGATAAAGGAATCGGCACAGACCCAATCTACCTGAAAGGCGAGTTCACGGTTACTGCTGCAAGGGAGAATCGCGCGGTCTTGCGCCCTAAGGCGGAGTCAGGCAACGGACCGGGAGCGAGCGTCCGGATTATCGTAGAGTTCCCACGGGGCGGCACCGTACCTAAGGAGGGAGACGCTATTGCCAGAATGAGCGACCGTCCTTTCCAGATTGAAGACGTTCGAAAAGGTGCAGACGGTCAGGTGAATATCTACGTCCGGGAAATCACGGTCGAGTAAGGAGCTAGAATCTAGGAGCTAGTAGGGGCGCGGCAGCGAGTCGTAATCGTCCTCGTCCTTCGTCGTCGTCCTCGTCCTCGACTTTGGTAGGGCGAGGCTCCCGAATAGCCCGGCGAATGACCAACGGTGCAGCGTGTGAACGTTGAGAGATGAATCAGTAAGACCGATAGACGCGCCGAGCCGTGGCCCACGATAGACCACGGCTCGGCGCGATTTAATGCCTGACCACTCGATGCAGGCACCAATTACCAGCCGCTTCGCTCGAACCCTTGAATTGTTCGGGAGCCTCGCCCCACCAAAGTCGAGGACGAAGGACGAAGACGATTACGACTCGCTGCCGCGCCCCCCTGCTAGCTCCTAGCTCCTTACAAAACGCGTAGCGCTAGTACACATCCCGCTTATACCGCTTCTCTTTTCGCAACGCTTCGACGTACGCGGCGGCTTGTTCAGGAGTTTTACCTCCCTCTTTCTCCACAATCTGATGAAGAGCGGAATCCACGTCTTTCGCCATGCGAGCCTCGTCGCCGCAGACATAGAAATGGGCCCCGGCTTCCACCCATTCAAAGATGTCTTTGCTGTTGTCCAGCATTCGATGTTGGACGTAGACCTTATGCGCTTGATCTCTGGAAAACGCCGTGTCGAATCGGGTCAAAACACCAAGCTTTTTCATCTCTTCAAGCTGGTCCTGATAAAAGAAATCGCACTTACACCGCTGTTCACCAAAGAAGAGCCAATTCTTGCCCGGAGCTCCTATCACCCGACGTTCCTCCAGGTACGCTCGAAAAGGGGCTAACCCTGTGCCAGGTCCAATCATGATGATCGGCGTTGAGGGATCTTCCGGCAGTCGAAATCCTTTCGCCACGTGCACGAACATCGGGATCTCCGCCCCCAGCGTGATCCGGTCCGCCAAATAGGTCGTAGCGACGCCTTCTCGTTGTCTGCCGTGAGTCTCGTAGCGCACCGAGGCAACCAGGAAATGGACTTCCTCGGGATGGGACCTCAGACTGGACGCAATTGAATAAAGGCGCGGCTGCAGCTTCCGCGACGTGCGCACAAAGTCCTCGACCGTGAAGCGAACAGAAGGGTTATCGAGGAGAAAATCGATCATCTCCCGCCCCCAAAGATAATGCTCGAGATCTTTTTTCCGTTCTGGATTCAGCAGTTCCTTGAGCTCACCCGCCGTCGGAGATTTTTCGGCGATTGCTTCTAGAAATTGTTTTGAAGGTTGTGTGATCTGGAAATGCTGAAGCAATCCTTGGCGCAACGAAAAAGTCTCCCCTTCTTTAGTGGTAACCGTCTCGTCGCCACTGAAATGGAGCGCTTCCAAAAGATCCTCCACCAGTTTTGGATTGTTTTTCACAAAGATCCCCATTGAATCCCCCGGCTCATACTGCAGTCCGGACCCAGCCAACGAGAACTCGTAATGGCGCGTCTCTTTTTCTGACCCAGCAAGCGTCAACGTCCGGCTAACCAAAAGCTTCGCTGGGAATGGATTCTTTCGTGAGTAAGGAGACGCCTGAGCTGCTGTAGACATAAACCGGCGACATTATTGGAGGAGTTCGAGGAGTTCAAGGGGGACGAGTGGGCGAAACGGCGAATGGGCGCACCGGCGAAACGGCGAAAGGGCGCCTCGCGGTCGCGTGTAGCCGCGCTGCCCGGCGAGATGATGTGTATTGGGTCCCGAACGGGATGAGATTTTATTAGACTCACAGCACTTATGGGCCGACTGGTCTGACCATATAAGTCCCATCGGTCCCATACGTCCCATTCGGTAGCGGAGTGTTTGTGCGATATCTCGCCCCGAGGCACGGCTACACCTGGACGTTCTCGCGCCCATTCGCCCTTTCGCCGGTGCGCCCATTCGCCGTTTCGCGCCTCATCCTACCGTCCTAACCAGCGGTCCCAGCAGGTCCTCGATTCCGACCACACCGATGGTGTGGTCCTCGCCGTCGACCACCAGTGCAAGCGTCTGCGGAAATGCGGCTCTCAACCGGTGTAATGCCAGCGACGCTGGCTCATCTTCGTGCATCACTAGCATGCGGTGAAGATACGTGTCAGCATTTTCTCCTGGCTTCTGATCCAGGATAACATCAAAGACATTGACCAAACCAACGATCTCCCCTTGGTCACTTGCCAGAGGCAATGAGTCATAGCGCGTCTGCAAGAAGGTCTTGATAACGTCCTCAACGGGGGTGCCGATTCTTAGCGTCACTACCCGCTCACGTTTGACCATAACGTCCTTGACCCGCACGGCACGAAAATCGACGACGTTGTGGATCATTTTGCGCTCGATACTGCTCAGCATCCCCATCTTTTCGACCTGCTTGGTAACAGACTTCAGGTCCTCACGGGCCACAAACACCTCCTGAGGTCGCTTCAATCGAAAAATATGAACCGCACACCAAGAACCCACGGCCATCAAAGGTGTCAGTATCAGAGAGGCTATCTCCAGGACCACGGCAATGGAGGCAAGAGCCTGGTAGGGGAAGCGCCGGAAAAACGACTTCGGCAACATCTCCGTCAGGATCAAAAAAATCGGAAAAGCGACCAAAAGGGCGCAGAGATAGCCCCACCCTTTCAAAGCCTCGATAAACCAGGACGCCAGAATCAGGATGGCGATAATATTTGCGAGACCGGTAACGCAAAGGACGGTGATGAACAGCCGCGAAGGCTCCTCAACCAAGCGCCAGAGCCGGATCGCGTGTGCGTCTCCACTTCGCGATAACTGCCTTAGTCGCAGCCGGTTAAGTGATAATAGCCCCGCTTCAGTCCCGGAAAAGATAAACGAAACCGCCAGGCAAACGATGAATAAGAGCCACGTCATGCCGCTTTCGCCGCCTCCTTTTTCTCCATACGCCGGAGTTTCACTTCGACAACTCGCCGGCGGGTGCTCTCACGAACTTCCAAATCCAATGGCGGCACTTGCACCTTTTCCCCGGCACGCGGCACATACCCGAGTCGATTGAAAATCAGTCCGTTGAGGGTGTCGAACTCCTCTGTGTCAAAATCAAGATGAAGCGCTTCCTCGAGATCTTCCAAACGAACACTACCGCACGCCCGCCAGTTCCCGTTGCCCAGTTCTTCAAGGTAAAGCTCTTCGTCTCCTCGCGGCGCCACTTCAGCCAGGATCTCGTCCAGAATATCTCCCATGGTAACGACGCCCTCCGTGCCGCCAAATTCGTCGATCACGATCGCGAGCCTTTGGGGGTGCTTTAGAAATGCGCGCAACAGATCCAATGCACGCATGGTTTCCGGAACGAATGACGGGACATCGACCTTTTCCGCATAATGCTCGGAAGGGTCGGCCAGGAAAGCTTTTACGTCCAAGATGCCTAAGATCTCGTCCGGGCTCTCACCAAAAACCGGCACCCGAGCCCGCCGTTTGATTCGGAGTTGCTCGATGACTTCTTCATTCGTCAACGAGTCAGTGATGAAAAAGGCGTCGACCCGAGGCGTCATACAATCCTTAACCGACTTGTTTCCCAATTTGATGATTGATTCGATCATCTCTTGCTCGTCCGGCCGGAGTTGACCCTGTTCGGCGCTCAATTCTACCAGCGCGATTAGCTCTTCATCGTCGAATTGCTCCACTCTCTCGAGCTTTGCCGGCAGGAAAAAACTAGCAATGACTTCAGAGGTGCGTTGTGAGAGCCGCGAGACAGGCCCAAAGATCGGAAGCAACACTCGCAGGAGCATGATCGCCTGGCGGGCGAACCGAAACGGGTCGCGCAAGGCTAACATCTTCGGCACCAGATCACAGACGATAACAATCAATGCGAAGAGGAACAACGTCTTGACCCAGTACGGGAACGGAATCGCAATCGACCTGGCAATGGCGACGGTCAGAAGAATCAACAGGATGTTTACCAGGGTATCGACCAGCAGGATGACGCTCAGCACTTCCCGAGGCTTCTTCATCATGCCTTCATATTGCTCGACTCCTTTAGGATCCTTCTTTCGCCAACGATGCAATCGCCAGTCCTTCATCGAGAAAAGTGCAGTTTCGATCCCCGAGATAAAAGCCGACACCGCCGCGAGAATTAGGAGAACCACTACCGCGACCAGGGATAGTTCCAATGGCATAAACAGCGTCAGCCTACATCGCTCAGTCAGCCCCCGGTCGCGGCCCAAGGCTTGGCGAAGGCGGAAGTTGCCGGGCCTCTGAATTTACAACCTAATTTTTGCATTTTGCAGGCCGGAGCCATCTGTCGCATTGTCAGTGTGTCTAAGCGCGATACAAGAAAAATTCGGTGGTCTTGAAATTTCTATTCAATCTCTCTTTAAATAGCCGCAGTCTCAATTTAAAGCGATATCTGCCTGGCAAACACGCATTGCTTCCGGCTGGGTTCGGCATTAGCAGAACGGTTGACGGTATGGTTCCAGCTGTGGTTCTGGCGGGTTAGGAATTGAGAGGTCACGCATGAAAAAAGGAAATCGGATCGAAGCCTTGGCCCGCGAGCTAGGTGCGGGGGACGAGGACGACATCTATTTCCGTGGCTATTTCTTGCTATTCAATCGCCAGGACTACTACCAAGCTCACGACTTGCTGGAGCATATTTGGCTGCAAACGGATGGGCCTGAAGCCGCCTTTTACAAAGGACTCATTCAATTAGCGGGTGCATTTGTACATCTGCAGAAGCAGTTTCGCAGACCCTACCATCCCACCGACGGTCGCCGGCTGAATCCGGCATGGAGACTCTTTAAGCTGGCAAAGAAAAATCTGAAAGAGTTCACGCCAGACTACCTCGGACTAAAGGTCGATCAAATTCTTGGTCTCTGCGATACCCAAATCACGGCACTGGAACACTCCCACTTCAGGACGAACCCATGGAATCCAGACAATGCTCCTAAGCTGGCGGCTCCTGTTTAGCCAGCATCCCTTAAAAATGCCCGATCAAAGGAGTTCAAGCAGACACGGTAGGGCGAGGCTCCCGAAAGATGGAAAGGGGGTCGCAGGGCAAAATAATGTTTCGCTGGTCTATCAGGAGCATCATCGAAGAGCCGCCGAGCCGCGGGTTGCGCGACCCCCGGCTCGGCAGCTTTCAGAAATTGCGGCCCATATAGCGGTGAAACGCGCCTTCGCGCCGTGACCCATTTTGGGTCTTTCCGGAGCCTCGCCCTACCATGTCTTCTTGCACTCCTTGAACTCCGAAATAAACTGTGCGCGTCTTTCACCATGGCAGCACTCTTTAGGACTTCTATTCTCAGGACTTCTCTTCTCTTGGTTGCAGCCTTATTGCCCGTCGGGGTTAAGGCTCAGTTAGCGGCCGCCTATATCCTCACGGATCATACAAGCGGTTACACTCTGGAAGCTTATAAAGCCGAACAGAAACGCCCGATCGCCAGCCTCACCAAGATCGCGACTGCTAAAGTCGTTTTAGATTGGGCTGCGAGTACCGGCACCGATCTAAGCCAACTGATTTCAATCCCACCTCAGGCGATCCGCCCATACTCCACTAATCCTATCGGGCTCCAACCCGATGACCAAATGAGCTATCGCGATCTCATTTATTCGGCCATGATGGAGTCCGATGGAACGGCTGCTCAGGCTTTGGCCTATACTGTCGGCGCTTCTCTCCGGGCACGGGCAGCCGGTTCCTTAGGCGAGCTCGGAGCCGTCGAAGCGTTCGTTACCCAGATGAATGCGTTAGCCCGGCAACTTGGGATGGAAAAAACTCTTTTCGTGAATCCGGATGGGCTGGAACCTGAAAAAGGGCCGCAACCTTATTCCACCGCAGCCGACGTGGTGAAGCTGGTTGCCTACGCGATGAATGACGCCGGATTTCGCTTCTATGTATCTCAACCGGAACGGAAAGTGACTTTCATTCGCGGCGGCCAGACTCTGGGATATTTGCTGCGAAACACCAACGAGCTCTTGGGCAGCAACGGAGTTGACGGCGTTAAAACCGGCACGACCGCTCGGGCGGGTCAGTGTATCGCTTTGTCTTCGCAAAAAGACCCGGAGATTCGCAAAGACGGCGAGACCACCTATGTTACCCCAAGACGGGTCGATGTGGTGATACTAGGAGCAGCCGACCGATTTAGTGTTGCACAGCAGCTGTTGAGTAGAGGCTGGAGCCTATATGAACAATGGGCTGCCGCAGGCAGACCCACGCAGACTTCAAAGCACTAATTGCTTATGTACCTGAGGAGAATCGGCATACTGACCAGCGGAGGAGATTGTCCTGGCTTAAATGCCGTGCTCCGCGGTGTTACCAAGGCAGCAGAGAAACTGAACTGGCAAGTAGTCGGGTTTCGAGACGGATTCGAAGGCTTGCTTCCCCCTTGCCAATACACAATCCTCGACCGGGCCTCGACCGCCGGAATCATGCAACTCGGCGGAACAATCCTGGGCACCACTAACAAGGGACATTTCGTCGCCAAGATAGGCGGCGGCGAAAGAACGATGGTCCCAAAAGAGGTTGTGGAGACCGCACGGGCAACACTTGCTGAGATGGGCATCGACGGCCTGATCGTTGTGGGCGGAGACGGTTCTCTGACAACCGCCCTGCAGCTTTTCGAACAAGGCTTTTCCGTGATTGGCGTACCGAAAACGATCGACAATGACCTGGAGGCAACGGCGATGACGTTCGGGTTTTACTCTGCGGTCAGCTGCGTCACCGATGCGCTTGATCGTTTACACTCGACCGCTGCCAGTCACAAGCGGGCGATGGTGCTCGAGGTGATGGGAAGACACGCCGGCTGGATTGCCCTTCACGGTGGAATCAGCGGAGGCGCCGATGTTGTCTTACTGCCAGAGATTCCATTCGATTGGGAAAGAGTCGCCGACGTTGTCCGTAGGCGCGACGCAGAAGGCTATCAAAGCACCATGATCGTCGTCGCCGAAGGAGCTAGGCCTAAAGACGGCATCCAACACTACCAGGCGACGCAGGGCGGTGAACATCATTTCGGAGGGGTCGGCGAGATCGTCGCCCGGGAAATAGCGGAACGAACTGGCAAAGAGACTCGTTACTGTATCCTGGGCCATTTACAGCGCGGCGGCACTCCGGGCCCTCTGGACCGAATTCTGGCCACCCGATTCGGGGTCAAGGCTGTGACTTTGATCCAGGAAGAAAAATTCGGCCGGATGGTGAGCTACCAGCACTACGAGATTGCCGATGTGCCAATCGCAGACGCTGTCCATCAGTTACGCGTGGTCGATCCCTCCAACCAGCTGGTGGAAATGGCACGCTCGGTGGACATCAGCTTTGGGGACCAATAGGGCCAGTAAGCAGTAAGCAGTAAGCAGTGTGTCAGTCATCAGTGATCAGCGATGAGTAATCCAGGCAAAGGCAACCCGTCCCAGGAATTTCCTAAACCCATCGGGGATACTGATTACTGATTACCGCTTACTGCTTACTGCTTACTGTTTGACCACCCCCTATCGCGCCTTAGCACCGACCGACCTGCCACCAAGAATGGACCATTTGCTCGAACTTCTGCAGCAGAACTCAAAACTATCGCTGGCCGACCTTAGCAAGCTGCTCGGACTTCCGATTCCTGAAATCCAACAGAAGATCGCAGATTACGAGAAGAGCGGCGTCATCTTGGCTTATCAGGCCGTTGTAGACCCGGAAAAGCTCGATGCCGATGCTGTGACTGCCTACATCGAGGTGCGGATCACGCCGGAACGAGGCGGAGGATTCGATCGGCTGGCTCAACGTATTGCCCGATTTCAAGAGGTCAAAAGCTGCTGGTTGATGAGCGGAGGCTATGATCTGGCAGTCATTGTAGAAGGAGAAAATCTGAGACAGATCGCCCATTTCGTCTCCGAGAAATTGAGCACGGTGGAAGGGGTCATCGCTACCGCAACTAGGTTTCGACTGAAGACCTACAAACAAAATGGGATGCTGCTCAGCGAACCTCCGCCAGTTGAAAGGTTGCCGGTTACAAGCCATGAATCCCGCCGAGGATTTCTCCAGGTACATCGCGCAACATGTCGCGGCGATACCCAAGTCCGGTATCCGAGATTTTTTCGAAGTAGTCCAGTCGATGACTGACGTTATTTCGTTGGGTATCGGCGAGCCTGACTACGTCACCCCTTGGAGAATTCGCGAGGCAGCCATATTTGCCTTAGAAAAAGGTAAAACCGGTTATACATCGAACCTCGGGCTGCCCCGTTTACGCGAATCGATCGCGTCTTATCTCTCCCGGCGGTATCAAATAAATTACGACCCGAAGCAGGAAGTGCTGGTCACGGTGGGAGTATCCGAGGCGCTAGATCTGGCGCTGCGGGCGATTGTAAATCCAGGTGACGAGATCATTTTTCACGAACCGAGCTACGTTTCTTACAGCCCAAGCATCATCCTGGTTGGTGGGAAACCCGTTTCGGTTGCAACTCGAGCGGAGAATAACTTCAGCCTGCTGGCGTCCGACCTGGAATCGAAGATCACTCCCCGTACCAAAGCCTTAGTTCTGAGTTTCCCCACCAATCCGACCGGTGGAGTTTTGTCGCTGGAAGAACTTCACGCCATCGCGGACATCTGCCGGCAACATGACCTTATCGTGTTGTCGGATGAGATCTACTGCGAGCTCACTTACGACGGCGTTGAACATGTCTCGCTCGCGAGCCTACCCGGAATGCGCGATCGAACCGTTCTCTTGAACGGATGCTCCAAGTCCTTTGCTATGACCGGCTTCCGTCTTGGGTACGCTTGCGCACCGGCACCGATCATTGAGGCGATGATGAAGATCCATCAATACGCCATCATGTGTGCGTCGATCATGTCGCAGGAGGCGGCCATCGAGGCTCTCGATCATTGCGCCAAAGAAGTGGAGGACATGCGGAATGATTATCAACGCCGGCGCAATTTTGTGGTTAGCCGTTTGAATGAGATCGGCCTGCCCTGCCATTCGCCTAAGGGAACTTTCTACGTCTTCCCGGATATTCGTCCGGCGAAGCTGAGCAGCATGGAGTTTTGTCTTGGCCTATTAAAGGAGATGCGGGTTGCCGTCGTGCCCGGAAGCGCATTTGGAGAATCCGGGGAAGGATTCGCGCGCTGCTGTTTCGCCACCAGCTTGGTAAAGCTGCAGGAGGCGATGAATCGGATCGAGACGTATGCCAAAAAGCTCGGGGTGTGAGGAATTGGAATGCGCATGGGTTCTATCCCGCACACGGCTTGAGGAAAATGACAAATGACAGATTACAAATGACAAATGGGCCTGCGGCCGTTGGCGTTTCTCCTCTGCGATTTGTCATCTGTCATTTGTCATTTGTCATTGGCTACGACTTCGTCCCCAGCGTTTTCTTCGCACCATGATTACCAAAGCTGTTATCCTGGCCGCGGGACGCGGAACCCGGATGCGCGAACTCACCAACGAGGTTCCCAAGCCGATGGTGGAGGTCCAGGGAAAGCCGATCCTGCAACACATCCTTGAAGGATTAGCCTCGGCCGGTGTCGAACAGACCCTGATCGTCGTGGGGTACAGAAAGGAGGCTATTCAGGACTATTTCGGCGACGGACAGCGGGTCGGTTTAAGAATCGAATACGTCGAACAGATGACACAGGACGGGACGGGACGCGTTGTCGCATTGGGAAAGCAGTACTGCGCCGATCAACCGTTTCTCCTCCTTTACGGCGACATTCTGGTTGATCCGATCGTTTACCAAAAACTCCGGGATTTGGGTGACGCTGAGATGTTAATCGCGGTCAAGTATTTGCAGGATGTCTCCAAAGGCGGCGCTGTCTATCTCGATGAGAATTTTCATTTGATCGATCTGCGCGAGAAACAAGACGCTGCTGGAGTAGGGACTCACTGGTACAACGCCGGCTTGTACGCGTTTCGGCCCTCTATTTTCCCGTTCATTGACAAGCTGGAGAAGTCACCTCGAGGCGAATACGAGCTCACGGATACGATCCGTGCCATGGCCAGGGCCGGCCTCAAGATAAAGGCAGTCGAGATAAAAGGCTCCTGGGCTGACGTCCGTGACCCGGAAATTCTTCAAGCATTGAACCAACGGTCATAATATCTTTCGGATATGCAGGTCGGTTTTGCTCAGATTAATACGACCGTCGGAGCCTTAAAAAAGAACTTCGACAAGATATTCGATGCCTATTCGAAATCGGTAGCGGCGGGTGCAGAACTAGTGCTTACGCCGGAGCTGGCCTTGACCGGTTATCCACCGCAGGACCTGGTTTTCAAGTCTCGGTTCGTTCCCGAAACCTGGGAAGCAATTACCAGTCTTCATCAGCAGGTCGGGCGAGTGCCTCTGTTGGTCGGCTACGTCGACTTCAATCCTAGCCAGACCGGAAAGCAATTTGTGAACGCCTGCGCTGTGCTTCAGCGGGGACAACCCATCAGGAAAATATTTAAGACGCGAATCCCGACTTATGATGTCTTCGACGAAGCCCGGTATTTCGAACCAGCGAGCCACTGGGAACCAATCGAACTAGCCGGTCGCCGCGTGGGTATCACCATCTGTGAAGATATCTGGACGGAGAGATTCTTAAAAAGAGATCTTTACCATCAAGATCCGGTGGCGAATTTGGTCGCTCAGGGCGCAGAGGTGATTGTAAACCTCAGCTCTTCCCCGTTTCATGTCGGCAAAGCCGCGCTGCGCATTACCATGGTCAGCGAGCTCGCGACCAAATTTCAGGTTCCTTTCTACTATTGTAACCTGATTGGCGGGAATGATGAGCTCATCTTCGATGGCAATTCCTTTGTTATAGATAAAGAAGGACGGCATGTCGCCAATCTGGCCGCATTTGAGGAAGAGATCTCGGTACTGAACGCGGGGCATCCCACGAACCGTTTTGTGGAGCAATCTCCTGAGGAAGAGATTTATGGAGCTTTGGTCTTAGGCGTTCGCGATTATTTTCTGAAATGTGGATTCAAGACGGCGGTGCTGGGTCTCAGCGGTGGTATTGATTCTGCCGTCACGGCGGCGATCGCAGCCGACGCCCTCGGCCCAGAAAATATCACCACGGTCTCTATGCCGAGCCAATATTCGTCTCAGGGTAGCCTGGACGATGCCGAGGCGCTTGCCCGCAACCTCGGCATCCCGCGATACGTCCTGCCGATCAAAGAACCTTTTGAGGTCTTGAAGAGTCAATTTAAGGAGGTTTTTGCGGGTAAACGCGAAGACACCACCGAGGAAAACATGCAGTCGCGCCTCCGCGGGCTGACCCTGATGGCCCTATCGAATAAGTTCGGTCATTTGCTGCTGACCACTGGTAACAAAAGCGAACTTTCGGTCGGTTACTGTACGATCTACGGAGACATGTGCGGCGGATTAGCGGTCATCAGCGATGTACCGAAGACGATGATTTACCGGCTAGCCAGATGGATCAATCGGGAACGCGAGATTATCCCTTCGAACTCGATCATCAAAGCTCCGAGTGCAGAGCTGAAGTTGAATCAGACAGATCAAGACACGCTCCCACCGTACGAGGTGCTCGATGCTGTTCTACAGCTTTATGTAGAAGAGCAACTGAGCCCCGGCGATATCATTGAGAAAGGCTATCCGACTGAGACGGTTCGTTGGATTCAACGTCACGTCGATTCGAACGAATACAAGCGGCGTCAGGCTGCGCCGGGATTGAAGGTCACAAGCTTGGCATTCGGCATTGGGTGGCGTATGCCTATCGCCCAGCGTTATCTGCGCTGATACGATGAAAGAATACCTCGCTGCTCGCCAGAAGCTGGTCGACGAAGCTCTCGATCGATTGTTGCCAAAAGCGACCCTAAAACCAAAAACCATTCATAAGGCGATGCGCTATAGCGTGTTCGCTGGCGGAAAACGATTGCGACCGATTCTTTGCCTGGCAGCCGCCGAATGTTGCGGCGGATCCGTGGATGCGTCTCTCCCCCTGGCTTGCGCGGTCGAGTGCGTGCACACTTACTCGCTCATCCATGACGATTTGCCCTGCATGGATGATGATGACTTCAGGCGTGGCGTTCCGACCTCGCACAAAGTCTTTGGCGAAGGGATCGCGGTACTTGCAGGTGACGCTCTGCTGACTTTCGCGTTTGAACTACTAACTTTAGCGCCCGGTTGGCCCCGGTATCCGCTGCGCGAGATCGTTCAAGAACTGGCAGTCGCTGCCGGAAGCCGGCATTTGGTTGCCGGTCAAGTCGTCGATTTGGAAAGCGAAGGGAAAAAAATATCTCTGCCGCTCCTCAATTTTATTCACGAGTCGAAAACCGCTGCCTTACTACGATCTTCTATCCGTCTAGGCGCGATGAGCGCCAATGCCACCCCGGCTCAGCTCCGGAATCTTTCTGATTTTGGCCGGTCACTGGGGCTCGCATTTCAGGTGATTGACGATATCCTCGATGTCACTCAGACCTCGGAAAAGCTGGGAAAAAGCGCCGGAAAAGATATCGCCGCCGAAAAGGCGACATTCCCTGCCGTGGTCGGGTTGACGCGATCTCGGCGGATTGCGCAAAGGCTCACTAGAGAAGCCCGAGAGGCGCTACGTCCCTTCGGCAAACGGGCAGAAGTGCTGCTCGGCCTGGCAGATTATCTCCTGGAAAGAGACTATTAACGACCCGGCGAACGCTGGAACCGCCGCGAACGCCGGGACACATCAATGGGTTGCCGGCCGAATGCGACAAAGCTTATTCAGAACGCTCAACCCGAATAACGCCCGGCTATTCATTGGTAGCCTCCCGTTCGTCAGTAGCCCCGGTTTTCTGACCGTCGGCAAACTCTTCTTTTAGGAACTCCTCGAATGACTTTGGCTTGGCGCCGCCGAACATTTCAATTGTGTCGGTCACCGCAAGCGAGCGGACTTCGCGAGCTGTGCTAGCCGAACGGAGGGCAATCCAAAGGTTCGACAAATGGTCTACGGCATGCTGGTTAAGGCCCCTTGCCAATGCGCCTTTGCGCCAGTCGTCATCTGATATCTCTTGGTAACGCACCTCTCTACTTAGAGCCCGGCTAAATGCAGCCAGAATATCTTGTAAACTCAGGACGGCTCCAATTAACGGATAAGCGGAGCCGGGAGGCGCCGCCGGCTTGGCTAGGAGGCCTACAGCCACCCGGGCGACATCTTCGCCGGCCACCAATGGCGGTACTGTGTTCTCATTACCCCACGGCAAGCGGATGGGGCCTTGAGCCGCTAAACTTGAACTCATTAATCTGAGCACGTTTTCGTAAAAGACGGTGGCACGAACATGGACGGCTCCGATGCCGGCCCATTCGAAAACTTGTTCCGACAAATAGTTCTGCCGCATCCGAGGTGTAGGAGCATCCAGAGAAGATCGCAGCATCACCAGGTTAATCAGGCGGCGGACGCCGGCTTGTCGCGCGGCCACAGCAACGTTGGCGGTTGCTTCTGCCAAGCCTGGCTGAACGGGGTATGCGAAATAGATACTGCTAACATCGCGCACTGCCTTCTGCATGGATTGAGGATCGAGGAAGTCGCCTTCGAACACTTCCGCACCAAGTTGACGAAGGTATTCCGAGCGTTCATCGCTTCTGCGAACGAGTGCCCGGACCGGAATATTCCGGGCCAGCAACATTGCCGTTACCTTGCGCCCGGTTTTCCCTTGTGTCCCGCCGGCAGCCCCAGTTACGAGGACCAATTGCTCAGACATTTAAAGCAGCTCCTTAAGAGGTGATTTTTAAAGTTGTTCATAAGATTGCCGCAGTGGTACCCACGAGTACCATCGGGCGTCTTTCATAATGGTACGATATCGTACCATGTCAAGCATCGAGAATCGTCGATGCCCGGTCGCCCGGGAGGGATCGCTGCCTGTCCGACATAGCCGTCCGTTGCGCGCTTCCTCTTCCCAGGGCTGGCGACGTCGGATCCTCGCGATCCGATGCTACCGAAGCCCAGGACCGGTTGTGATCGCGGACCGAAATTACGCTTTTGAGTGGTGGCGCATCCTCGCGGCGCGCGGGGACGCGCGCCCTCCCCGAAATTTCATTTGCGTACCCCGGCTCAGCGTGCCACTTTCCGGGTCTTTACCAGCTCGTCGCCATGGCATACGCAATTATCCGTTCAGGGAATAAACAGTATCGGGTCAGCCCCGGCGAAACGGTGGCCGTCGAAAAGCTTTCCGGCCAAGCCGGCGACAATATCACATTTGCTGAAGTTGTGCTTCATTGTGATGGTGATAAAGTGACGGTGGGTGCTCCCTTGATTGACGGAGCGAAAGTCTCCGGTCAAGTAGTGGAGCAATTTAAGGATAAAAAGGTGATCGCATTCAAGTACCGGCGCCGGAAGGGTTATCACCGGACGGTGGGCCATCGACGCCAGTTGACTCGGGTTAAGATCGGATCGATCGACCTCTAATTTTATCCTTTTGCGATTTTTAGCGTATGGCACATAAGAAAGGTCAAGGCAGCGTCAAGAACGGACGCGACAGCGTCAGCAAACGGCTGGGCGTGAAGAAGTTCGGTAGCCAGCAAGTCGTTGCCGGAAATATCATTATTCGCCAGCGCGGCACCAAGTTTTTGCCGGGAAAGAATGTTGGGCTTGGTCGGGATTACACAATCTTCGCCCTAGTAGACGGTATTGTACGCTTCGATCGAAACGGTCGTCGTGTGAATGTCGATTCTACCTTGGCGCAAGTGAGCTCGAATTAACGACGGCAACAGTTTCCCTCCCGACGGAAAAAGCGCCTCGATCCTTGAGGCGCTTTTTTTGTTTTTGGGATTAAAGGGAGGACAGGCAGCGCGCCCTCCCTCGCAAACACATGTTTAATCTGGTCCTAGTTGAACCTGAGATTCCACCGAACACCGGAAACGTCGCCCGTCTGGCATTGGCAACCGGTAGTACCCTGCATTTGGTGAAGCCTCTCGGTTTTTCCATCGATGACCGGCATCTTCGCCGCGCTGGCATGGACTACTGGAAGAACGTTGACCTTCAGCTTTGGGAGAATTTCGAGGAATTCGAGCTCAAGACCAAACCTTCCGCCCGCAGATTCTTTTTCTCTACCAAAGCAAAAAACCCCTACTGGCAAATCGAGTTCCTATACCGAGACTATCTGATTTTTGGACGCGAGACCAAGGGATTACCGGCCAGCTTATTGGCTCGGCACGCTGAGCACGCCTTTCAGATTCCCATGCGCCCGCAAGCTCGCAGTTTGAATCTCGCCACTGCCGTCGCGATAGTGCTATTTGAAGGCATCCGACAACTCTCCACTACCGACTCTGATACCGAGTGAACACACCCGCTCAACTTACCGCTCGTAACATTTATCGATCGTTCAAGATCGGTACCCGAAAGGTCGAGGTGCTTCGCGGGATCAATCTTGAGATCAACAAGGGCGAGTCAGTGTTCTTATGCGGCGCTTCCGGAGCGGGCAAGACCACACTGCTTTACACATTAGCCGGATTAGAACGGCCGGAATCGGGTGAGGTCATGTTCGAAGACCATCGATTATACAGTGGCGGAGCGGCTCAAGACGCCAAGATCCGCAACCAAAAGATGGGATTCGTATTTCAAGGGTACTTTCTTTTGCCGGAATTGACCGCCTTGGAAAATACGCTACTGCCATCGTTGATACGTCACCGGCCGGACCCTTCGATTGCCCAATCTTTGTTGGAAAGAGTCGGCCTAGCGGATCGTATGCTGCACCTTCCTAGCGAGCTTTCCGGCGGGGAACAGCAGCGGGTCGCGATCGCCCGAGCCTTGGTTAACGATCCGGCGATTGTCTTTGCTGATGAACCAACCGGCAACCTCGATACGGAGAACGGAAAAGGGATCATGGAACTCTTGGGAGGGTTGGTTCGAGAGAAGCAGAAAACGCTGGTGGTAGTGACGCACGACCAGGACTTGGCCGCTCAGGGTGATCGCGTCGTCCACATCCGCGATGGCCATCTAGTTGATTGAACGACCATCTATGGCACCGAGACACTCCAACGCTCCGAAAGCAGCCCAACCCCGCGCGCGGTCGCAGGGGTACAATTTGGGGAGGGCGCGCGTCCCCGCGCGCCGCGAGGACGTGCTACAACCGAAGGGTGTATTTTCGTCCCCGATCACGACACGCCCTTGGTTTCGGTCACACCGGATCGCGAGGACGCGATCCCTCCCGGCGATGGGCCTAGCGAAGTCGGGAGAACGAAGCCACCAATCACCTCTCACCAATCATTTCTCACCTCTCACCTCTGACCGACCCACCCCATGAACCTAAAAATCTATATCGACGGCACATTTTACGAACAATCCGAGGCCAAGATTTCCGTTTTTGATCACGGCGTCCTCTATGGAGATGGTGTGTTTGAAGGGATTCGGTTCTACCAGGACAGAGTATTCCGATTGGATGAACACATTGATCGGCTTTGGGACTCAGCCAAGGCGATCGCCCTGGACATACCGCTATCTCAGGCGGAATTGATGGAAGCGACCCTTAACACTATCCGGCAAAACGACCTGCACGATGGTTACATCCGGTTGCTGGTAACCCGAGGCGTTGGTTCGCTCGGGCTTAGCCCGGACAGTTGTCGCCGGCCTAGTATCATCATCATCGCCGCCACCATCGCCCTTTATCCGGACTCGCTGTATGAAAAGGGCCTCACCCTGTCGACTTGCTCGATTCGACGGATCCCTCCGGCCGCATTGAGCCCACGGATTAAGTCCCTGAACTATTTGAACAACATCCTGGCTAAGATCGAGGCCCAGCAAGCGGGTGCGGCTGAAGGAGTTATGCTTAACGAACAGGGTTATGTGGCCGAGTGTACCGGGGACAATTTGTTCGTGATCAAGAACGGAGTGATCTCGACCCCGCCCGTCAACGCCGGGATCTTGGCTGGGGTTACCCGAGGCGTCGTCTTTGAACTCGCTCAGCAGAACGGCATTCCGATTAAGGAAGCGGATTTGACACGGTACGATATATTGGTCGCAGACGAATGTTTTCTTACCGGTACCGCTGCAGAAGTGATCGCGGCTGTTCAACTGGACCGTCGACCGATCGGCAATGGCCACCCGGGGCCGATCACTCTCAAACTGGTAGAAGAGTTCCGCGGGTTGACACGCTCGACCGGCACTCCGATCTATCATTAGTGGTATGCGTACAGAAATTGCTCAACTCGGTGAAAGCCGAGCGATATCATAAGAAGGTAAAACCATGATCTGCGACGTCTGCAAAACTCACACCGCGACAGTCTATCTTACCCAGATCGTGGATGGGAACATGAAGAAGATCAATCTGTGCGAGGCGTGCTCAAAAGAGAAGGGCGTCGCCGACCCCACCGGCTTCGCCTTGGCAGACCTTCTGTTGGGTCTCGGTGAAAACCAGCAAGTGGAGCAGGTTAGTCAGACTGAGCATTGCCCGGTGTGTGGTTTCACCCAGGCTGATTTTAAAAAAACCGGCCGCCTCGGGTGCAGCGCCTGCTATCATACTTTCTCTGACGCCCTTGGATCCTTGATCAAAGCAATGCACAAAGGGACACAGCACGCGGGCAAAATTCCTGCGCGGCTATACCGCGATCTTGCGCGAACAGACCGGCTCAATGAGCTCCGTAAACACCTAGAAGTTGCGGTTTCCAAGGAAGACTACGAGAAGGCAGCAAATCTGCGCGACGAGATTCGGCAGTTAGAAGGAGGTCAACCACAATCGATATGAAGATTGATCCGATTCTGACCAGACCTGGCGACTGGCTCTCCGGCGGGAGCCGGCATCCTATCGTGATCTCCAGCCGGGTTAGACTCGCCCGGAATTTGGCAAAACTACCCTTCCCTGGTTGGGCAAAGAAATCTGAACGGGTTCGAATTCTGGAAGAGATAAAACCGGAAGTCGATATGCTACCGGCGATAAAGGATGGATTTTCCGAACAACTGAACGAGCTGACAGCAACAGAAAAGCAAGTTTTGGTTGAACGCCATCTGATTAGCCGAGAGCACGCAGCCAAGGGCATGGGGAGTGCTGTAGTGATTAATCCGCAGCAAACAATTTCTATTATGATCAATGAGGAAGACCATCTCCGTATGCAGGCGATCACCTGCGAACTGGAGCTGGAGAAAACCTTCCAACTGATCGACGAAATCGACACCGCGCTCGAGGCGCAACTCGATTTCGCATTTGACGAGGAGCTAGGTTACCTGACGGCCTGTCCGACTAATGTTGGTACGGGAATGCGGGCATCGGCCATGGTTCATCTGCCTGGATTGGTTCTAGGCGAACAGATCAATCAAGTGGTCAATTCGGTGAACAAAATCGGTCTGGCAGTTCGAGGACTCTATGGCGAGGGCACCGAAGCCATGGGGAATCTCTTCCAGGTGTCAAACCAAACGACGCTCGGAGAGAAGGAAGATCAGATCATCGGACGGCTGCACAAAGTAATCGAGACTTTGATCCAAAGGGAAACGCAGGCTCGAGAGAATCTGCTAGCAACAAAGCGTACGACGCTAATGGATCAAACCGGCCGTGCTTACGGGATATTGACCCACGCTTATTCGATTTCTTCGAAAGAAGCGCTGAATCTTATCTCGATTTTGAGGTTGGGAATCGATCTCGGGTTCTTCCCTGAGGAGGGCCGAGCAATCATCAACCAACTCTTGATGGATACACAACCAGCGCATTTGCAGAACCTTTCTCAACAGAAGTTAGCGGCTGAGGAGCGGGATCATTTGCGGGCTGATATCGTTCGCGAGAGGTTGAAAAATTTCCCTAGACCGCCTAATACTAAATCGCCGGGGCAATAGGCAAACATTTAGCCTGCCTGGCACGCAGAATTGCAATGATGAATAATTTTACTCCACGTGCGCAACAAGTGTTGGCGCTTGCGCGCAAGGAAGCCGATCGGTTTAACCACAACTACGTCGGTACCGAGCATCTTTTGCTTGGGCTGATCAAGCTCGGCCAAGGCGTCGCAGTCAACGTGCTCCAAAAGATGGGGTTGGATTTGGAGACGGTTCGGATGGAGGTCGAGAAGCACGTAGGATCTCACCCTGAGACAAAGATGGTGGGTAATATCCCTTACACGCCTCGAGTCAAAAAAGTGCTCGCTCTAGCCGGCAAGGAAGCGAAGGCTCTCAATCATTCCTATGTCGGGACGGAACATATCTTGCTGGGATTACTTCGAGAAGGGGAAGGCGTAGCGGCACGGGTATTAAAGAGTCTTGAAGTTGATATTGAACGAACTCGGAACGAAATTCTAAAAGAATTGGACCCAAACTTTACACCACCGGAAAGCGAGGCGGAGCCCCCGCAGGAAGGGAATAAGAAAGATGTTAAGACGCCAGCCCTCCGAGCGTTTGGACGCGATCTGACCGAGCTGGCTAAAAAGGCTGAACTCGACCCGGTAATCGGTCGAAAGAATGAGATAGAGCGAGTCATCCAAATCCTTTGCCGGCGGACCAAGAATAATCCGGTCCTGCTTGGCGAGGCAGGTGTGGGAAAAACGGCCATTGTGGAAGGGCTCGCCCAAGAAATCGCCGCTGGGAATGTCCCTGAGCTCTTAAGAGATAAACGAGTGATTACACTCGATCTGGCTCTAATGGTGGCTGGAACAAAATACCGTGGCCAGTTTGAGGAACGCATCAAAGCGGTGATGGACGAGATTCGGCGTTCCAAGAACGTGATTCTCTTCATCGACGAGCTACACACCATCGTCGGAGCTGGTTCCGCCGAGGGCGCCATGGATGCTTCCAACATTATCAAACCCGCGCTCAGCCGAGGTGAACTTCAATGCGTAGGTGCCACCACCCTGAACGAATACCGGAAGTACATCGAAAAGGACGCTGCTCTTGAGCGACGCTTTCAAACCGTCAAAGTGGAAGCTCCTTCAGTCGATGAAGCCATCCAGATATTGAGAGGACTCCGCCCCAAGTACGAGGCTCACCACAAAGCCAAACTGACCGACGAAGCCCTAGACGCAGCGGTCAAACTCTCGGATCGATACCTTACCGGCCGGTTTTTGCCCGATAAAGCGATCGATGTGATGGACGAAGCCGGTGCGCGTGCCCGTATCAATGCGATGACCCGGCCGCCCGACGTCAAAGAAATCGAGAAAGAGATCGACTCCATACGAGCGGATAAAGAAGCAGCGATTAAAGCTCAAGATTTCGAAAAGGCCGCTGCTCTGAGGGACTCGGAGAAGCAGGCTAAGGATAAGCTGGAGCGAATCTTAGCCGATTGGCGCGAACAGCGAGAAGAACAGTCAGTCCTGGTGACCGGTGATGACATCATGCACATCGTGTCGAAGTGGACGGGTGTACCGCTGCACCGCATGGAAGAACAGGAGACCCAGAAACTTCTCCGCATGGAGGAGGAACTGAAGTCACAAGTCGTCGGACAAGACGAGGCTGTGACCACGATCAGTAAGGCGCTTCGGCGATCTCGTGCGGATTTGAAGGATCCGCGACGTCCGATTGGTTCATTTGTCTTCCTCGGACCGACCGGGGTAGGTAAAACGTTCCTGGCACGATGCCTGGCGGAGTTCATGTTTGGTGACGCCGATGCGTTGATCCAGATCGATATGTCTGAGTACATGGAGAAATTCACCGCCTCGCGACTGATCGGTTCGCCTCCGGGCTATGTCGGTTACGAAGAAGGCGGCCAACTCTCCGAAGCCGTACGCCGGCGCCCCTACTCGGTGGTTTTGTTCGACGAAATTGAGAAAGCTCACCCGGATGTCATGCATCTGCTTCTACAGATTTTGGAAGAGGGCAAGATAACCGATAGCCTCGGTCGAAAGATTGATTTCAGGAACACGATCATCATCATGACTTCGAACGTAGGAGCGGAGCTGATCAAGCGGCAAACGTCACTCGGCTTCGGCGCTCAGACCGGACAGGAGTCCTACGAAACGATGAAGCAAGTCATCTTAGAGGAATCCAAGAAGGTATTTAAGCCGGAATTCTTGAATCGGTTGGATGACATCATCGTGTTCCACACGCTGGAACGCGAAGATCTGGTTCGAATTGTCGACCTGGAAGTAGCCAAAGTTGTTGAGCGGGTCCGGAACAAGTCGATTCACATTCACCTGGATCCGACCGCGGTCGAGCTTCTCATCGAGAAAGGGTACGACCCCATCTACGGCGCCCGGCCGATGCGCCGTGCAGTGGAACGGTTCTTGGAGGACCCCCTCGCTGAGGAAATATTACGTGGTAACATTAAGCCCGGCGAAACCGTTGAGGTACATGCCGAAACCGACAAGGTGGTCTTCCGCGCGGTCCAACCTGAACAGGGTGAACCCGCTACTGCCTCTTAAAAAGAGCTACCCAAAGATTCGAAAGGGCCGGCGGATGCGCCGGCCTTTTTGTTTATCGGCGAGCGGTGCGGCTTCGTTGGGGTTTCTGGATGGGTCTTACGCTGACGACTAGATCAGGAATGACAAATGACAGATAACAGATGACAAATAGAGTGCTTTTCCGCAGCGTGGCGGCCGCTAATTTGTCATCTGTCATTTGTCATCTGTCATTTCTCTTCCCTTATCCATGTTCTGGAAAACTCGCAGCCGCACACTCGATCTAAGCCATTCGGCTAGAGTCATGGGAATCTTGAACGTGACGCCGGATTCTTTTTTTGACGGGGGGCAGTTCTTTGGTTTAGACGCAGCGGTATCCCACGCCCGCGAGTTGATCGCAGAAGGCGCCGAGATTATCGATGTCGGCGGTGAATCGACAAGGCCTGGAGCCGATCCTGTTTCTTTAGAGGAAGAACTTCGTCGAGTGATTCCGGTAATAGAAAAGATTCGCATCGAGTTTCCCTCGGTGCTCATTTCCGTCGACACCTATAAGGCGGAGACAGCGCGCCAAGCGATCCGTGCCGGAGCGGACATTATTAACGATATTACGGCCCTGTGCGGCGACCCCGAAATGATCGACGTGGTTCTGGAGAGTGGAGCAGCCGTTGTCTTGATGCATATGCAAGGCCTACCCAAAACGATGCAAGTCGCGCCTTGCTACCGGGACGTAGTGAACGAAGTAATCGAATTTCTGGGCGATCGGCGCGATTGGCTCATACGTTGCGGGGTGGACCGCAAAAGTATCGCCATTGACCCGGGATTTGGCTTTGGCAAGCGGTTAGCTGACAATATCAAACTGATGCGTAACCTGGATGCGTTCCAAGCATTAGCCCAACCATTGCTCATCGGTGTGTCCAGAAAATCCGGTTTAGCCCAACTCTCTGGAAATCCAGGTTTACCAGCCTCCAAAAGGATCTGGCCGACCGTCGCTTTGACTTGCCTTCTCCGCGAAAAAGGTGCTCACCTGTTGCGTGTCCATGATGTGAAGCCCAATCTAGAGGCTTTGCGGATGGCAGAAGCAATTCTCGAACAATGTTAGATTCGGTTTTTCAATTCGTAGGGGAAAACTGGAATGCGGCGATCGAGATACTGCTGCTCGCTATCGGCATTTATTATGGGTACCTCTATTTTCGAGGAACTCGCGGGGCAAAGGTGTTCACCGGGTTAGCCGTCCTTTTCATTTTTCTAACCCTCGCCTCGCAACTTCTTAATTTGACGGTACTCAGCTGGTTGCTTCGAAGTTTGACCGCCTTTGTGGCCTTCGCCCTGGTCGTCATCTTTCAACCCGAACTGCGGCGGGCTTTGGCGGAACTCGGCAGCAGCCGGCTTTTTTCGTCAACGACACAGAAGAAAGAAACGATCGATGTTTTGGCGGATTCTGTCTTGGAGCTAGCAAGTAAGCAGATCGGGGCGTTGATTGCGATCGAGAGAGACACTGCTATCCGAAATTTTGCCGAGAGCGGTGTCAACCTGGACTGCGAAGTTTCTCAAGAAGTACTACTCACGATCTTTTTTCCCAAAACGCCGCTGCACGACGGAGGTGTCATTATCCGCGATGATCGCTTACTCGCGGCCGCCTGCATTTTCCCGGTTAGCCAACGGGAAGATCTGGACCGGGCTCTTGGGTTAAGACACCGAGCGGGGCTGGGTATCACCGAGGAATCTGACGCCATCGCGATTGTGGTCTCCGAGGAGACAGGAAACCTTTCTATTTGCCATCGAGGAAGAATTGAGCGGGGATTCAAGCCGGACCAATTTGAAAAAAGGCTCTCTGAACTCCTTCTCAAGGGTGATCAGGCTAACGGCGAAGTGGAGTCGGAGACTCCGTAAACAATGGCCACGAAAAGCATGATTAAGCGTTTTTTCGTCGAAAATTGGCGCGCAAAATTGATGTCGCTGATCGTCGCCTGCGCCGTCTGGTACGTAATCAAGAAGAACATCACCACCTCCCCTGAAAACTGGAGGGGAGAAGATCGGCACGAGAGGCTGAATAAGTAGGAGTTGGTAGGGCGAGGCTCCTGAATAACCTTTGGCCTTCTACGAAGGGTTTACGCTTCGTGGAAGACAGCGCAGTCTTAGGCCGAACCGCTCGCCGAGCCGTGGTGTATCGTGGGCCACGGCTCGGCGCGCCTATAGTCCTTGCTTATCGATAAGTTCGTGTTAGCGCGCTCAGCCTTGGGTAAATCGTTGGGCACTTCGGGAGCCTCGCCCTACCAGCTTCTTGAACTCTTTGTCCATTTGCTATTTCCTATCTCCCCAGTGGCACAAGAACTATTCGGTACAGACGGCATCCGCGGGATTGCTAACCAAGAGCCATTGACCGCTTCCTCGGTCATCAGGCTGGCGCAAGCGGCTGCGACGGTCCTATCGCCGGCGCGGAATCAGCCCGGACAGAAGGTAATCGTGGGCAGAGATACCCGCGCTTCCGGGGACTTCCTGGAAGCGGCAGTTGCTGCCGGACTCTCGTCAGCCGGACTTGATGTGCTACTTGCCGGACCGATTCCTACTCCTGCTGTCGCTTATCTTACCGCCCATCATGAAGCAGCTTTTGGGGTCGTATTATCAGCCTCACATAACCCTTTCCAAGATAATGGAATCAAGTTCTTTGGCCCCGATGGCTACAAGCTGGACGATGATTTGGAAGAGGCGATTGAAAAGCGTTTCTTAGGTGGTCCCTCACTTGCCTCAGAGACTGTCGGCCGGGTTGGCCCCCTCAAGCAGGCAGTTGAGCAATACGTGGAGTTTGCTTTGTCGACGGTCCCTAAGGGATTGTCCTTTAAGGGACAACGGATCGTCTTGGATGTCGCCAACGGGGCAGCCTATCAAACAACGCCCCTTGCACTCGAGCACTTGGGCATCACCATTGAGGTTCATTCTGCCGAGCCGAACGGCACAAATATCAACGAAAAATGTGGAAGTACTCACCCGGAAGTCCTGCGGAATCTCGTTCTTAAGTCGGGCGCAAACCTCGGGCTAGCTCACGATGGTGACGCCGATCGGATTTTGCTCGCCGACGAAACCGGTGCGACCCTCGATGGAGACGATATTCTCGCGATTGCAGCCAAACACCTGATCTCTCGGGGAGACCTTCGATCTAAGACCGTAGTCGCCACCATTATGAGCAATTTCGGTCTGGACGCCCTGCTGAATGGGATGGGAGCCACACTCCTGCGAAGCAAAGTCGGAGATCGTCACGTGGTAGAGATGATGCGGCAGCACGACCTGAACTTAGGTGGCGAACAAAGCGGCCACATTATCTTCCGGGATTTTACTACTACTGGCGACGGTCTTGTCAGTGCGCTTCAGATCATCGCAATCGCGACCCAGACCAACCAACCTTTGAGTCACCTCAGGAAGGTGCTCACAAAATTCCCGCAGGAACTCCGCAACATCGTTGTCCGGGAAAAACTGCCGTTTGAACAATTTCCAGCCCTACGCGCTCGACTTGAGTCGGCAGAAGCCGCACTGGCGGGAAAAGGCCGCGTCGTTTTGCGCTACTCTGGAACAGAACCCAAAGCGCGACTGCTGCTCGAGGGGCCAGACGCAGACCGGCTGCGCAGTTTGGCGGACGATATTCAGGCTGAGATTGAGAAGGCGCTCGGGTAGTCTGGTAGGGCGAGGCTCCCGAATAACTATTAGAGCTGAACGAAGGAGAAGGTTCCGCAGGAGATTTGGTGATGCTAGACCGAAGCGCGCGCCGAGCCGTGGCCCACGCGGCCCCGGCTCGGCAGGCGTCACGGAGTCGCCGGCTGTCCGTAGCGCAGAGATTGTCGCTCTGCGAAGCACCACCGGCCGTGCGGGAGCCTCGCCCTACCAATAGATCGAAAATGAATTATCTCATCACAGGCACCGACACCGGCATCGGCAAAACGTATTGTGGTTGCGGGTTGGTTCGGGCCGCGCGCGCTGCCGGGCTTAAGTGCAGTGGAATGAAGCCATTTTGCACTGGCGATACTTCCGACGTCGACCTTATCGCTGCGGTTGGCGGCAATGACGTGCCTCAACACCTTTTGAACCCGGTCTGGCTTCGACCGCCACTGGCGCCCTACGTCGCCGCCATGCTCGAGAATCGGCCGATCGATATCACGGCGGTTCAAAAAGCTTATCATGAGCTCGCCGCCAAGTACGAGCTTGTGTTGGTCGAGGGGGCAGGCGGCTTACTGGTGCCTATCCTCCGCCACTACAATTTCCGAGACCTGGCGGTCGATTTGGGTCTAGCCGTTATCCTGGTCGCTCCCAACCGGCTGGGAGTGATCAACCATGTGTTGCTCAGCGCGGAATCGATCGCGAGGGCCGGACTTCCCTTGGCTCTAGTGATCTTGAATGAGCTCGATCCCGAATCGAGCCTCGCTACTCAAACCAATCCCAGCATTTTGGAAGAGCTTCTGAATGTGCCTTTGTATTTGTCCCCGTTTGGAAACCAGGATTTCTCCTGTGCGCTGAAGTTGATTGGCTTGCCATCTCAAGGCGCGACTAATCCATAGCCACGCGCTTGATCGAGGACGAGGACGACGACGAGAACGAGGACGAATTCGGAGCCTCGCCCCCCAATCACCTCTCACCGGCCCTCACGCCCTCCGAACAGCCCGAACGCTGACGTGATTGGTGTCCGGCAGCACGAACTTCTTTAGTTCGACCTCTAGATACGCCAAGGAGAACTTCCTGATCATGTGGTCCGCGAGCTGCGACACCAGGGTTTCGATCAGGTTGTACTTGCTTTCACTGACGAACCGGGACATCTCGGCGGCAACCGCTGAGTAGTCGACCGTCTTAGATAAGTCGTCATTCAGATCCTGGAACCGCTCAAAGGTTCGAAACCGAAGCGTGATCGCCAATGTCTGGGCTGTCGCGCGCTCTTCCTCTGAGACGCCAATATGACCGGGCACTTTCCTATCCGCGATCTCGTAGGTTTGATCCTGGTCATCCCTCGGCGTTCCCAGCACTTGCTGCAGTTCAGTAAATCCTGGCACAATTAAGGCCGCTCCCGCAGCGGATAGTTTGTCCACGGTGTCGAACCCAGTGAGAATCCCAATCGGAAGGATACCGCACTTTTTGGCAGCCTCGATATCGTGCGCCATATCGCCAACAAAGGCGGTTTCCTGTGGAATCAGGCGATTTTCGGCCAACATCCGCCTGATCTCAGCCGCCTTGTCGATGACTTCGACATACACCCTGAGAAAATAATCTTGGACACCGAGCCGCCGGGTTTGCTCGTTAAAATGGTGCCCGTACATCGTGCTAATTGCGTAAAGCGAGCGATTCGAGCCGCGACAAAATTCCAGGAACTCGCTTACTCCAGGTAGCAGGCCCACCTCACCTCGCCGGACTTGGAACTGGCGATGATAGACTTCGTCGATTCGTTCCATGGGTACACCGGGAAGGAACCGTTCGTAGAAGCGCGACAATGGCAAAGCGAATTCGGACCGAAAGGCCTCTCTGGAAATCTCCGCTCGACCAAACTCGCGGAAAACGTCTTTAGTCGCTTGCACCACCGCGCCAAGGTCATCAACGACAGTTCCAGACCAATCGAGAATGATATTTCGGATCACTAAGAATCCTTGAAAGGCAAAGAACCTCGAAAAGCAAGTAATCCTCTCAAAGAAGACTACTGTTTTTCGAGGTTATTTGCCTTTGAAGAATTCTACTAGCCGACTGAGAATCGGATTTCTCGAACCAGCTTGGAGCCGAAACGCACCCGGATCTTTTCCAGGATCATGCCTTTCCATTGGCGATCGAGCTCGTAGAGAACGGTGGGTTGTAACACCAGCACCTGTAACACGCCATTTGCCAGGCGAGCTGGACGCGAGTGTTGGGCAAAAAATTCGCCCACAATTTCATTCCACGCCGCCAGCATCTCCTCTTCGCGTAAGCGATTCTGCAGGCCTAGTTTAGGCGCAAGCTGCGCGATCACTTCCTTAACGCTGATCGTCCGCTCCGGTATTGGCGCCGGTTCCGAGACTCCTCTCCATTCGGCCAGAACTTGCTCGCGCAGTGTTCTCTTCAATCGAATGCCGCTCTACCGGCTGGTGTCCTGTCCCATAAATAACATGGCTTTCGTTGCGATCAAAATGGGCCGCCGGCAAGGCGGTCCGAGCCGGACTGGCGGTAAGAGGGCGCATATCTTGATCGATACGTAACCGACGAGCAACGCAGCCGCCGGCCCATTTTCATCGCAACCCTCCGGGCCGTGGCCAGTTGGCTGTTTTTCCGCGTTGCTCGCTCGACCCGTATGAACCAGATATGGGCGCTTCGCTCGCGCCTTGAAAAACAGCCAACTGGCCGACGGCGAAAGCCACGTTATTTATGGGACAGGACACTAAGTTCCGTCGCTCCCGATAGCCTCTACCGGACACCCTTCCATCGCCTCTTTGCAAAGACCTTCTTCCTCGGAACTTTCCGGTTGCTTGAAAACATAGGAATGGCCGCCATCGTCATCCCGCGTGAAGTTTGCGGGCGCAGTCTCACGGCAGAGATCACAGTCTATGCATTGATCATCGACGTAAAATTTACCTGCCACATTCTGTGGATATTTGTTCGCAACGTCAGCCATAAACCAAACCGTCTCTCTCTTTTCCGGTTAAAACTAGAATGCGCCACTCGGGCAGTCCCTTCCGTTTCCGAAGTGCGCAATCTAACGATTGCCTCTAACACTGCAAGAAGAACTCAAAGGACCCGGTAACTAAGGATATCTCGTCCTAGTTAGCCAAGGAGCAACCGTTTTTCGCCTATTGTGGAGGAAGATGCACCCGGGAGGGATCGCGTCCTCGCCCGGCAGCCGCCGGATTGTTTCCGGAGTCGACAGTGGTGGACGATCGAGGATTTAAATACTCCTCTAGGTCCGGAACGTCTTCGCAGCGCGCGAGGACGCGCGCGGAGATGTTTTCGGCGATCACGGCATCTTCGGTGTTCCCACCGGTTGACGGCGTTGTCGATCGATCGGACCGTCTAAGCCACATCGAAAAGGAATGACATCAACTACGCTCCGCCCAAAAGAAGGCTGGCATGTGCTTCATCTGTTTTATCGCGTCGACTACGCTTCCTGGCGCCTACTAAGCAAGGAAGAACAAATCGAGGCCAAAACCGCGATATCGGCCTTAGTGCAACAGATTCGTGCCACCGAAGAAACGCAGCTTTTGACCTTCAGTGTCGTCTCTCCCAAAGCAGACCTGGGATTCATGTTGCTCACTCCCGATCTTCATTTTGCGAACGCGGTGGAAAAGAAACTTTCGCTCTCCCTGGGCGATGACGTGTTGTCGCCCGCCTTCAGCTTCTATTCTCTCACAGAACGGAGCGAATACACGACCACCGAGGAAGAGTACCGAGCGAGCCTGCCGAACGAGCAATCCACGCAAGAGATCGACGAATCAATGAAGGAATTTCGTGCTCGTATGGACAAGTACCTGCAAGATCGCCTTTACCCGAACGTCGCGGATTGGCCGGTGCTTTGCTTTTATCCGATGAGCAAGCGACGCGGCGAACAAGAGAATTGGTATCGCCTTTCGTTTGATGAACGAAAGCAACTTATGTCAGGACATGGCCGAGTCGGACGTCAATACGCTGGTCGGATCCGCCAGCTTATCACTGGCGCGACGGGTTTAGACGACTGGGAATGGGGCGTCACGTTGCTTGCCCATGATATCTTCGACGTTAAGTCTATCGTGTACGAGATGCGTTTTGACGACGTGAGCGCCCGTTTCGCCGAATTCGGCGAATTCTTCATCGGCTTGCAACTTCCTCTGGATCAGCTCTTTCAACGATTGCTGCTTTGAGTAGTAGGAGCTAGGAGAGGACATGCGCAGCGCCGATCCCAAATCGTTCTCGTCCTCGTCGTCGTCCTCGAAAAGCGTTGTTTCTCCTAAGAGTTGTGTAGGACCCCAGGGCCTGGAGGGGAGCCGCTTCGCCAGGTGGCAACTCTATCGGATGGCAGCAGGCGGCTCCCGGGAACTACCCAGCGCTTGCTGTGCAGTGAGGGCGCGCTCGAAATAGCACCGACTCGCAAAGCCGCCACAGAACTGCCTAGCTCTGGGGCCGTGCTCGGGAGCCGCCTGCTGCGAAGTAATAGTACTGCCGAACTACAAAGCGGCTCCCCTCCAGGCCACGGGCGCATAATGCCACCCCGCCCTAGCTACCTCTAGATTCTTCTCTAAGCCGCGTTAGGTTGATGTCGGATGTCCACCACCAAGGAGAAAGTCGAGAGGCTCCGGGAAGAGCTTCGGGCTCATTCACCTCTCTTGATCGCCTATTCCGGCGGTGTAGACAGTACTTACTTGCTCGCGGAAGCCGTCGAAATCCTGGGCCCGAAAGCATTGGCCGTCATCGCCGATAGCCCGTCATTACCTCGCAGGGCGCTAGCATCCGCCATCGGTGTCGCCGACTCGTTAAATGCCCGGCTGCAAATCCTCAACACGACGGAGCTCGATCGGCCGGACTACGCAGCTAACCCGCTGAATCGGTGCTACTTTTGCAAAGCCGAGTTGTTCCAAAGAATGGCTGATCTGGCTCAATCTCAGCATTTCGCTGCTCTCGCTTATGGAGAAAACGCAGACGACGCACTTGAATTTCGGCCTGGTGCAAAGGCGGCGGCTGAATTCCAAGTGTTGGCCCCACTGCGAACAGCAGGGCTCACTAAATCCGAAATCCGATCTCTTTCCCGAGCACGTAACCTCCCAACAGCAGATCAACCAGCGCAGCCTTGTCTCAGTTCTCGAGTTCAGCAGGGCATACCGATCGATCGAGGTGTCCTTTCTATGGTAGAGCTGGCTGAGGAAGCGGTTCGTGATCACGGATTTCAAGTGTTTCGGGTACGCTACCTTCGCCACCACAATGGAGCACCCGCCGCCAAGTTACAGATAGCGTCAGGCGAGATGGATCGGTTGCCGACGCATTGGCCGAAGATTCGCGCGGCTCTGATCGCCATCGGGTTCGGCGCAGCGTTTTGGGACCCAGCCGGGTATCAGCCGCCAGCTCAGAAGCCGGTAGGGCGAGGCTCCTGAATAATCCAGCCCGATAGCGAAGCGTCTGGGGGTTGCCTTACCAATTAGCGTGTTATGTCATAGCGACCGCCAAGCCGTGGTCTATCGTGGGCCACGGCTCGGCGCGTTTATCAGCGTAACTGCACCGTCCTTTTGGGCGATTACCAGGCGCTTCGGATTTATTTGGGGTTACTCGGGAGCCTCGCCCTACCAGTTTCCTTGCTATTTGCTATTTATTCCCCATGACTCTCCCCACCAGCCTGCCAGCATTTGATCCAGGAGGACGGCTGCCACCCGAACCTAGTGTCGAGCCATTCCTGCTGGAGATTCGCCGCAGCCTGGAAGACCCAAGGAATCGAATACTGGTACTGGATGACGATCCGACCGGTGTCCAGACAATGCGGGACATTGAGATTCTCACTACGTGGGAACCTGATCTGGTCGAGCGCACATTAGGTGAACAGCTCCGTATCCTCTACTTGCTCACCAACTCACGAGCGCTCGATGAGTCCACTGCCGTCAAATTAACCGCTTCGGTGGTCGCAGTGCTCCGCTCTGCTGCTCTGAAAAATCAGATCCGGTTCTCTCCGATCAGCAGAAGTGATTCAACCTTACGCGGTCATTACCCAGCTGAACTCGGGCCGTTCGTCGACCTGTTGTCACGGCCTCCAGACGGACATCTGATTGTGCCGGCCTACCCAGAGGGTGGCAGGATCGTGTTCGACGGCTGCCACTTTGTTTACGATCACTCCAGCCGCCGCTATGTGCCGGTCACAGAAACGGATTTCTCAAGAGATCCTACGTTTGGTTTTTCTCATTATCGGCTATCAGAGTGGGTTGAGGAAAAGTCGAAAGGTGCTTGGAAATCCAGCCAGGTGCTATCTGTTCCGCTAAAAATGCTGCGGGAGGGCGGACCAGACGAGGTGGCCGCACTCTTGATGCGGGCCGAACACAATGTCCCCATCGTAGTAGACACCGTTACTGATTCCGATCTGGTTGTGCTGTCCGCAGGGCTTCTCCGTGCCGAGAATGCCGGGAAGAGATTTCTTTGCCGGACCGCAGCTCCTTTTGTCAGAAGCAGACTAGGCGAATTGCCCGCGACCATCCTCGATGCAGGCGCAATCGGCTTCGGTCCGGGTCTGGTATTAGTCGGCTCGTACGTGCAACGGAGCAGCGAACAGTTGGCGCAGGCTCGCGCCCTCTCAAATGTCGACTCGATCGAACTTCTGGTTGAGCGCCTGTTCGAACCCGTTGAAGCCGAACGACATCTAACGGGTCTAGTTGAAGCCATCGAATCGAGTCTGGCTGGCCAGAAGACGGCCCTGGTATTCACTAGTCGGGGGCTGGTGTCTCAGCGTGGACAACTCAGTCACGTCCAGATTTCCGCTATTGTGTCCGATGCGCTCTCCAGTATTCCCACCAAGCTCAGCCGGCCGCCAAGGTGGTTGATTGCCAAGGGCGGCATCACTTCAAACGATGTTTTGACGAAAGGGCTGAAAGCCAAAAGAGCTAGGGTTCTCGGGCAGGTCGCTTCCGGAGTCTCCGCTCTCAAGCTCGGCCCGGAATCTGCCTATCCAGGTCTGCCTTTTATCGTTTTCCCTGGCAACGTTGGCGGTCCTTCGACCTTGGCGGATCTGATAACGAATTTGAGTAGAAGCCGGTAGGGCGAGGCTCGTATCGGCGTATGGGCGTGTCGGTGGCCATATTTTGGTGGGGCGAGGCTCCCGAATGATCTGATCGTTTGAGCAAAGCGATTGGTAATGCGGAGGTCTCTCGTTTTGTTAGGCCTTAAAACGCGCCGAGCCGTGGTCTATCGTGGGCCACGGCTCGGCGCGTCTAGAGGCTCTATCAATATTCGTCAGTAGGGCTCGGGCGGTTTACCCCGGCGAATCACAGGGCCTTTCAGGAGCCTCGCCCCACCAAAATGGAGACCGCCGACACGCCGACACACCTCGCCCTACCATTCCTTGTGGCGCCGAGCCCAAGACTGGACCAGATTAGCAATCGATCCAACGCATGGAGCAGGAGCATACCCCGGCGCCAGAGGAAAACGAGGAAGCAACCGAGCTCAACACTCAGGCTGCGAAAAAGAAGATCTTGTTGGTAGACGATCATCCGATCTTTCGGCATGGTTTAACGGAACTACTCAACCGGCAGGTTGATCTGGTCGTCTGCGGTCACGCTGATTCCGCCCCCAGCGCCCTGGAGCAGATGCGCAACCTGAAGCCGGACTTAGCGATTCTCGACATCACTCTTCAGGGCACAAACGGCATAGAGCTGGTAAAACTGATGAAAGCCGAAGTGCCTAAACTACCGATTCTCGTTCTATCCATGCACGACGAGTCTTTGTATGCCCTGCGTGCCCTGAAGGCAGGCGCCCTCGGGTATGTGATGAAAGTAGATGGCGTTCAACCGATCTTGGATGCGATTTATCGAGCGCTAAAAGGCAAGCTTTTCGTCAGCGAACGCCTGGGAGAAAAACTCATTTTCAAGGCGATCCATGCATCCGAAGACGATTCTCCTTCGCCCGTCGATCGCCTCTCAGATCGCGAACTGGAGGTTTTGGTTATGTTGGGGCGCGGACACAGCACTCGCTCAATCGCCAAAGAGATCAATCTTAGCGTTAAAACCATCGAGACCCACCGGGCACACATCAAAGAAAAGCTAGGCTTTGCGGATGCAAATGAAATGGTGCGCTTCGCCACCGACTGGGTGGCACACCAGGAGCTGAGCTAACGAGCGGAAGAGACGTGGCGGCTCTTGAGGAGTAGCCAAAAAGTAATCAGTACTAGAGCAAAAGAACTAGCTGGACACCAGCTTTCTCTCTCCATGTTACTGGCGTCCAGCCGGCAGAAGCCCATCCATGGTGAGGGTTACATTAGGCCGTAACTTTGACCTCGCTAGGCAAAAGGAATCAGATATTAGCCTGATTGGACTATCAGGCGTGTAGGGTATGCAGTTGACGGTTTGCGGTTCGCCTCGTCCCTCGATCGAGCGGGTAGCGCGTTGATGCAATGGGCGATTACCCAGCGCCTGGAGGGGAGCCGCTTTGGCGCTCATCTCTCCACCCTCGCGAATTTCGTCGCAATACTAATCTGGTCGAAACGCGCAAAAACAGGCGGCTCCCGAGAACGACCCAGCGGTTTGCAGATCTAAGGCCCGGTTTGAACGAATCGGAGCCATGGGTAAATCTTCTCGCTGGGTCATTCGCGGGAGCCGCCTGATGCGACATTTCGTGGTCGGGGTTGCGCTGAAAGAAATACCGCGAGGTCCTGTGGTAGCTGCCAAAGCGGCTCCCCTCCGGGGCGTTGGGAACAGAAACGCCTTGTCAACGCACCGCCCGCTCGATCGAGGACGAGAACGACAAAAATCGCCGACCGCTAACCTCACAGCATAGCTAGCCGCGACTTGCCTCGCGGAGGAGGAAACAATGCCTCCAACTCGGCCCGGATCTCCTTCGGAATCTCAATATCCAGAGCTTTCCGATTCTCTATGACATGAGCTTCCGATGCTGCTTTAGGTATCACAATCACATCTTCCTGACGCAGAAGCCAAGCCAGGGCTAACTGAAATCGGTTTGCGTTCAGCCTGCGGGCGACGGAGTCCATCTTCGCGGGAAGCCGGCCCTGTTCCACGGGCGAGTACGCCATCGTCGGCATTTTCCGATCGCGACACCAAGGCAGAAGGTCCCATTCAATTCCTCGGCGGGTCAGGTTGTACAACACCTGATCGGTAAAAACCTCGCGCCCGCCTGGCACTGCCACAAGTTCTTCCATGTCGTCAGCATCGAAATTACTCACCCCAAACTCTCGTATCCTGCCTTGCTGCTTGAGCCGCAAAAAGCCTTCAACGGTTTCAGCTAAATGGACAGAGCCGCGCCAGTGAAGAAGATACAGATCAAGGCAATCAGTTTTCAATCGTCTGAGGCTTTGCTCGCAAGCCGTCACTACCCCACTTTTAGTCGCCCGATGCGGATAAACCTTGCTGACCAAGAAGATATCCTTTCGCCGCCCGGCAATTGCCTCACCAACCAACACTTCCGCTCTGCCCTCCCCGTACATCTCGGCGGTATCCACCAAGGTCATTCCGAGATCGAATCCGAGTTGTAAAGCCCGGAGCTCGGGTCGATGCCGATCCGATCGTTCCCCCATCCTCCAAGTCCCCTGTCCCAGTGGGGGCACAGGCCTGCCATCGGGTAGCACTAGTTTTGTCGGCTTCATTGCTGAGTGAGAGGTGAGAAGTGAGAAGTGAGAGGTGATTGGCGAGAGCTCAGGGGCGATTCGAGAGCGCTCCGGGCCTGCGAAGGTTTTGGCGACCGAGGGACCCTCAGAAAACGCTCAGATAACTCAGACATAGGTATCCCAATATACGAGGGGCAAACACAACACGCCTCCGGATTTGGATCGCACACTCCACACGGTGCATCTGCCATTCCGATAAAAGCTTGGCGGTGCCGCCGATCCCTGCCAATCACCTCTCACCGCTCACTTCTCACCTCTCACTTTTTACTCGTTGCTCCTTTTGCTGATTCATGGAAAATAGCGGCGCACGAGATCATCGAAAGAAAGACGCGATGCCCTTTCGTTCGCCGAAAGTCACTAAGCCTGAACGAGCCGCACCTTCGTCGTTAATTTCCGCGCCGGCTGTCGCTTGGCAGCCTGAAATCCAGGTGAGGAACGGAGCACCGCGTTTCGACCGACGCTTGTTCCGGGTCTTGCTACTGTGGGCAAGCCTAATCGCTCTGTTTTATATCGGGTCGTGTGGGTATCCTCGCCTGTTGGACCAAATTGATGGTCAATACGCCGGCGCCGCCCGCGAAATGATCTCGCGAAACGATTGGCTTGTTCCAACCCAGAATGGCGTACCCCGGCTCAGAAAGCCGCCGCTGGTGTATTGGATGGAGATCCTCTCTTTTCGGAGCTTCGGCGAGAATGAATTCGCCGCTCGATTGCCGATTTGCATCGCGACGTTCGCCTGGTTCGTAGTGACCGCAGGCCTAGCCTACCAATGCACTCGAGACAAACTCACCAGCCTGGCCAGTCCTATTATCCTGGCGACCTTCTTTGGGACGTTTCAGTTTTCGCACCTGATAATGCCGGAATCGGTGTTCGGGTTTCTAATGACGCTCAGTTTTTGGCTCCTGGTTCGTTTGGCCCAAAAAGTCCCCGACACGCGCGCGGACGGATCCTCCGGCAGCCACCAGACCCGCGATCTCTTAGACCATTTGGGTAGTGACACGCTCAAACCACCAATCACGAATCACAAATCACCAATCACCTTAGAGCTCACCCTGCTTTGGGTATCGATGGCGATAGCAGTGCTCTGCAAGGGAGCTCACGGTCTCCTGCTTCCACTTGGGGTTCTATTGATAGCATCCATTTTCAGGCCGGCGTTACGGTTGCTCTGCCGCCGCGTCATTTTCAACCCAACTGGCTGGCTGATCTTTATCGCCTTGGTGCTCCCTTGGTATTTGGCGGTAGAAAATCGCTACCCTGGTTTCATTCTGGACCAGTTCGGAAATGAGCAAGTTAATATGGTATTCGGCCGGCGATGGCCCGTGGATGGGGATCACTTGCCCCTGCTTAACTTTTGGCTCGAACAGTTTGCGGTTCTGTTCCCTTGGACCTTGTTGATTCCCGGCGCCGCAGTTACTTCTTTTCGGATCCTCAAGATCAACCCGCGCATCTCTGAAAACGCGTTGCTCCTGCTACTTTGGGTTGGCATTTACTCGGTCGCCATCACCTTTGCGAACCTCCAGGATTATTATCTTCTGATTTGCTTGCCGGTGATTGCCATTTGGCTGGCTTGGTCTCTGCGGCAGGGCCTTTCTCCCGCATTCTCCGCCTGGTTTCCTGGTGTCCTCCTGGTTGGGTTAGGCGCAGGCGGGACAATAGTGAGTGGCCTGCCGTTAGGTCCGCTGCTATCTCCCGGTCATGGGGGAAGCAGCGAAGAGCCAGCGATCAACAGCGTAGCCAGTGCGCTAGTCAATGTTGCCGGCGCCGCCAGCCGTACATTGAGCGATATCCTGCTGTTGTTCGGGATCGGCGCGATGGTCGCAGGTCTGCTAATAATTTGGTTCCGGCGCCACCCGCTGGCCCCGGTCATTTTCTTCCCGCCTTTTGTACTCTTGATCTGCCTGCTCGGACTGACCGCTGAAGTCGCTCTGCAAGATTATCTTTCTTCGGCTTCTATCGCGGCCGTGATCGAACGAAACTCAGACCCGAATACTTTGATCATAAGCAAAGGCGATATCAGCGACCGGACCAGTCTCTTTTTCTATCTCCATCGGCAGCTGCATTGGTTGGATGGCGATCCTCACCAGGAATACGCCACTCGCCGATACGGAGTTGAATCTGATCTTTACCTCGAGAAAGAGGATGTCGCGGCAGCTTGGCATAGCGCCCGCAAGGTCTGTATCATTGTTGATAACCAGTCGCTCAGCTCTATGGCTAAAGATCTTTGGGTGGATGCCAACTCGTTGCACCTATTAGCCACGACACCAACGGATACGGTGATCGTAAATTGGTAGGGCGAGGCGGACGATTTGGTAGGGCGAGGCTCCCGAACAACCGAATGGATTACACAAGGCCGAGGACGTGCCGAACTCCTGAGAATATTGTGTCGAGAAGCGTGCCGAGCCGTGTCCCTGGTGTGCCCCACCGAATGAATCGTCGCAGGCTAAAACACGCTGGAACGCCGCACCCACGGCTCGGCAACCGTAAGGGTCAATACGTTTTATCCTTTGGGGCAGCACAGCTCTTGGCGAACGACATAGATTATTCCGGAGCCTCGCCCTACCGGAGCTTGAACGCCTTACCCTTTATTATCAGTTGCATCTTCCTTTTCGCCCAATGCCTCCCCGCCTGGGGTCCGCTGGGCCACTCCACGATCGCAGCCATCGCCGAAAAGCATCTTTCTCCCGCCGCACAATCCCACATAGCGAGATCTCTCGCCCAAGGTCACGACACCAACTTACCTTCAATCGCAAATTGGGCCGATGATGTGCGCGCAGCAGCGTCAGGCCATGGCCCTTTAAGCGACGATGCTGAGGCTCGCGCCTTCAATGACAAGTTCCCCACCAACGCGCTTTGGCATTTCGTCGATCTGCCCCTGGGAGCAGAGGATTACCGAGAGGTCGCTGCGTTTACCTCGGTGAACGATGTTGTTCACGCCATCAAACGTTGCGTCGCAGTGCTGGAAAGAGCGAATAGCTCTGCGGACGATTTCACAAAACCACAAGCTCTCCGTCTCTTGGTTCATCTCGTTGGCGATATCCATCAGCCATTGCACTGCGGAACCGGCTTTTACGATCTTTCTGATCTCAGTCATCCCGATTCTTATTACCGATCCGCGACTCTGCAGCGGTAAGCCAAACGACCGGGGCGGTAACGATCTTTTCTTCGGCACTGATCCAACTCAAGAACTTCATGCCCTGTGGGATCGAAGCTTGGTTTATCGCGATTCGCAATTCGCCGGACTACCGTTCGTTGGCGGACTGGCTTGATTCTACTCGGTTCGTTAGGCCCGACCGCGGGTGACTACCATACTTGGGCTGAACAATGGGCCATCGATTCAGTACAA
>CAVXLD010000010.1:0-541513 GCA_963762565.1 uncultured Verrucomicrobiae bacterium
AAAGACACCTTTTTTCTTTCTTTGCGCCTTCAGGTCTTTAAGTGAGATTTGGACTCAAGTTTACAAGGTTAAGGCGGTCATCCATAAGACTGAAGAGGGCGGTTTTGGGGCGAAGTCCCGGCACTTCCAGGATGTTTCACCCAAGGCGAGACAGTGGAGGAGCTGCGGCCAATCTGAAGGACGCTATCAGACTCTGGCTAGAGGCCGGGGAGCCGAAAAAAAACGAGATCGAAGATGAACATTGCTCATTTGAAAGGGACATTGTAGAAAGAGTTCACTCCAAGCATCAGTCACAGAATAGCCTCTCAAACAATTCTTCGGCCTTTTGAGCGCCTTCCTTTGTTAACACGACGGATTTGTTCTTATTCCTCGGGTCAAAGACGAACCCTTTCTCGTCTAGCCGATTCAGCGCTTCCCAGTCGTGGCTCTTCCCTGCTCGTGTTACGGGCGATTCGTTTGCCCTCGCTGAAACTGCTTAGGAATAAGAGAGCAAGGACAGCATCGTCAATCTTGCCGAGGTTAGGTTTCACGGACGCAATTTAACCGCGAATGAACACGAAAAACGCGAACAAAGGATCGATCCGCGGGAGCGAACCGATCAACCCGAATGGCAGATCGGGCTTTTCGCTTGCCTGGACACGGCCCGGGCTACTGGTTCAACCGCCTTAATCTAACAACTACAACTATCGACCTGTCCCCTAGATGTCGCCCTAATGGCTCTCTCGGCGCGCGTCACCGAGAACCCGCATTTGCCTTCCGTGAAGCTGGTTAGGAATTACAAAGCGAGAACTGCGTGGTCGGATTTGTCGAGGTCGGGGTTCATGGCGGAATGCAGTCAGAAACGCGCGAGCAAGAATACTCAGTCTGCCGGAACAAACAGGCCGAGACCGAAGTGGCAGGAATGGCCGAGAGCGCGTGGACCGGTAATGGGCGAGGAAAAGGTGAGCCGAAGATGATGGCCGCGCTGGCGGTGTTGGTTTTGTCGCCGCGCTCGGAGCGAGGTTGATGGATTTTGGCCCATTGGCTGCGCAGGATTCGATGACGGCACCCTCAGTGGGAAATCCGTGGTTCCGCAGCTCACGCAGCACTTGCGCTTGACTGACTTACCCGGCTTTTCATCCCGGCCGATCGAAATGTGCTGCGGTGGGACGAAGGGCGTATAGTTTTCCAAGTGGTGAATTGCTGCCCGGAACAACCCGGATGGCGGCTTAACCGCGCTGTCCAGCGGGACGAGATGAACACGCCAAGGGTCTTTACTGCTTTCGTTATAGCCGAGACTCATCGGCTCCTCCGCCACTGCGAGCAGTGCCTCCTGTTCCTCATGCGAAAATGGCGTGCGCCGCCAGGCGAGCAGGCGCGCGGCTTTTCGCGTCGCGGGATCGAACCAGAGCGCGAAGAAGGCGTGCTGATGCCCTTCAATCGGTTCTCCGTTCGCGCTCTTGCCGGTGAAAAGAGCGACTTCGTCTTTGCGTTCGCTGGAGGTTTTCTCCCATGCCTCGCCGGCGAGCATGCGATCGCGCCCCCCGGAAGCGATTCGTAAGGATCGCCGCGGAATCGATAACCGGCGACACGCGTGAGCCGATTGCGAATTGTACAAAGCATGTCTCAGGTAACCGGCGCGTGGGCCTCTTGGGGATTTCGCGCAGCGACGGGCGGGGCGGCCGCTCGGCAAAACGCCACACGGCGCCCGGCGGCACGGTGGCCTCAGCAATCGCTGGATCATCGGTGCTGCGCTCGATCTCAGCGAGCGTCGCGTCAAAGGTGGGAAAAAGAACGGGTACACTGTGTGCGCAGCGCTGGAGTGATGAGAAACAGTTCGGCTCCGGAGGTTGCGTCCGGCCGTTGGCACGGTGCACGAGCGTGGTCGATTCAGCGCGGCCGAAGTAGGCCATGCGCGAGACAAGCATCGAGCAGATGCTCGGCAGACTCGCTCCAATGCTCGCCGTCGATAAACCACCAAACCGCATCTTCGGTGCTCCAGTTACCCAGCAGTCGTCGAGATTCTTGGTCGTGGCGTGCGCCATGTAACCCGGCTCTTTGGCCGACTTCGGCACACGACTGAACTCCGCCGGTTGAAATTGCCGTATGCCGGGGCCGCGCCACGATTGCGCCGGTGATGCCAGCGAATCGAGCTGGTGCAAAACGCGCGCACCAGTTCGACCCGATCAGTTACACTGAAAGAAGGCTCCTCCCGTGCAAATTGATGGCTGCGGGCGATCAGCGCGCGGATCTCGCCACGGACTCGGCGGCCATTCACCATACGGGTCATCGAATGGAAACGCCTTCCACGGGTTGGCGTGAAAGCGGCCGAGCGGGAAGCCTGCTCGAGGATGATGGTAGCCATCGCGCTTCACTCGTCGGCTGTCTCGCTGGATTCCTCGTCCGGCTCTTCCGCCCCGGCTTCGCTCTTTTCGCTAGTAGCGGTCTTCTCCTTTGCCTTCTTGAAGATTTCGTCTGCAGGCCAATAGACCTCGGTCACTCGCTCCCCCGACTTCCGTTCGTCGCCGGCAAATGCCGCTGTGATCGCTGCGGCAATGTCGATGTTAAAGTCGTCGATCTTGGGATCGACAGCGGCGCCGGCGTCTGTCCCTTACATCGTCTGCACCTCCAAATCGCAACGCGAACGATAGCGGAACGGTTTGCGCAAGAGCCGTCCAATCTTCCAAAGAGCGAGTGCGAGTAGGAGCTCTTTTTGGGCATCGGAGAGGCCGGTCTCCCCTCCCCCGAACGACCGCAGAAGACCCAAGTCAATGATGAACGTCGCGCGGATTTCACGGGCGGTTTCTTCATCCACGGCGAAGATCGGCTGGCCAGAGGTCGTCATCAGTAGCTTGTCAAATTTCACGCCCGCGCTTGCCACACGCGCCACGCCGAAGGCCTCCAGATGCGCAGTAAGAACGCGCGGGATTTTGATGCCCATCGCTGGAAACAGGATGCCATGAACAAGCGAGTTCGGGTCGTATTTGAAAATCGTCCTGAACACGCGCCACCAATCTTCCGGCAGCGGGTGTGAGCGCTTGCCGAGATCCTCAAGACCAAACTCGCTCTGACTGGGTACGGAGATTCTTGTCGCCGGGATTTCCGCTCTCGATGAGGCGCGACTTCGGATCAGTGAACAGGCTCGAAGCGATCCGATGACCTTCGGAAAACGTCGTGACGACGAGTTTCCGCGAACCAGGCGTCTGACCGTTGTCGGTGACGCATTCGACATACGGCAAACCCACGAGTTCCGGCGCGAGACCCGCGCCGAACAGGCCTCCCATGCACACCGTCTCAAGGTGATTCGCCATGCTCGCCGCGCTATCGACGATGCAGACTTTCTCCGGGCGGCCATCGCTCGCGAGCTTCGGCGAATCGTAAATTACGTGACCGATCTCCGGGAAACCGGCGGGCGAAACGGTCCACGCCAGCAACCGGCTGGAGGGTGGCTTGGAGGGTAAGACGATGTTCGCCGCTGGCGAGGAGCGCGGCGGGATCAGGGGGTCTCATGTTCGTGTTTGAGGTTGGGCTGGTGATTGCCACCGGCGGAATGACCTGGCGATTTGGTCGGAGCGGACAGGAATCGAAAGCGCCGCGAGAAGCCATTGCGCGCGCTCGACTGTGAACTCTTGCCAGATTGGAAAATCCGCAATCGGCACGGCAAGTCGCGCATAGGCGCCGCGGGCGAGGCTCCACGCACCGGCGACGTCGCCTCGGCTGAGCATCGCCGAGATCGGACGCAGTGGGCCGGCTTTCAACGGCTCTGCAATCTCCGGCTTGCGGATCGCGTCGAGCGCCACCGGATCGAACAGCGGGCGGAAGAAGGCGTAGAAGCTGTGGAGCGCGTGCACGGGTTCGTTTGTCCGCGCTTTAGGTTGCGAGAGATCGCGGGCTGACCAATCGAAGAGGCAGCACCGGTCGAGCCAGCGAGCGAGCGCCGCTTCGTCGATCTCGCCGTTGAGCCAGTCAGCAGATCCGCATACGTTGCGTGCACGGTTGCCTCGAACGGCGGCAGCGCGCCTTCAGGCGTCTCGACCAGACGACGTTGAAGGACTGCGCAAAGATTCTGCGGCAGCATGACCAACGACCATACGCGCCGGAAAGGCACATTCTCCGGCACCGACCAGAATCGCCCCGCACCAGCGACGCCGAGGCGATAGGCGAGAAAAATCGATGGCGCTCTTTTACGCATCTCCGCAGTGGGATTCTTCGGCCGAGCTTCCGCAGTGAGGCGATCGCCATTGCAAGGCGTGACTCGCGAACCCGCTCGTGTCGCGCACGAGCACGCTGAGCCACGCTGGCGGCAGCAGTTCGAAGCGGACATTTTCTTTGCGAGATTGCTTGTTGCGGTCCACGCGACGCAACGCGCCAAAAAGCGCGTCGATGAGCGCCAGCCCGCGCTCGCCGCGCAATTCGTCGCGATTACCCGCTTCCGCGAGCTCAACCAACGCGCGATCCACTGGACCCTGCAATCCGCGATACACCCAGCGCTTGCCTTTCTTGACGTCGCGCGGCAGCCGATCGCGCAACGCAAGCACTATTCGCACGGCGCGCGAGGGGACAGCGTTCTCTTCCGATACAACCTCGATCGTCGTGCCAAGCTGCGACTCGAACGTGTTTTCGCTCGTCGTTTTCAGCAGCAGGAAGCGCCGGAACTCAGCGATCCCGAAATCGACGCCACGCTTCATGATTGCAGCCGCGAACGCGGCGGGCGTCAGCGCGCCGCGGCCATCGATCTCGGCTTCTGCTCGCTGAAAACCGCCAGTGATCTCAGCGAGTCTAAGCGGACGCAAGCAGACTGGTGCCCAAAATTCGCCGAGGACACGGCCGACCTCTTTTCGTTTTCCGGTGCCGCTGCCTGCGTGATAAAAGGAAACGCGCCGGTCGCGCGGCGATGCGCGCCGAGCTGTCGGGATGGCGCGCCTGCGAGGACCGGGAACGCTTCGCACGCCAGCAGCATCGCCCACGGTGTGACCTGACCTTCGCGAAACGGACGTTCCATCCCGCTGTTGAAGATTTTGTTCGCCGCGCTGAACCAGCTCGCCGCGTTGAAATCGCCGAGGCAAAAGCAGGGTCCGCCGGAAAGAAAAGCTACGAGATCACCGCGTATTTTTCCACCTCGCCACTGTCTCGGCGGAGTCGCTACTGTCGCAGCGGCCCTTTCCCAGCCTGCGGCGAAAAGGCGCTTGCCCGAGTTGCCGCCGGTGCCAAAGAGCGGATTGAAGCTCAACCGTGCGCCGGCGGCGAGATGCGACTGAAATAGCACCGCTTCGTTTTCCACGCGCGCGCGCGCCAGAGAGCGGAGTTGTCGGCGCTCTTTGCTTTCGTGTCTTTTTTCTGAAACTCGTCCCACGGTTTTCCATAAGGCGTCCATTCCCGTGCATCGCCAATACTTGCGAGATACTCGACCACTTCATCGAAGCTGCGCGGCCCATCTACCAACAAGAACCCTCCATTGCGCCAGCACCCTCGCACTACCGTCCATTTGCGCGCTGCGAGGCGGAGCAGGCCGAGCGCGGCGAGATAGTGGCCAAGCGCATCGAGGTGCAGGCCTGGCAACGGCACGACGGATACCGATCTTGCAAATCGAGTCGTGAGAGGCGCTTGATTCATGAGTTTTGTGCGGTGGGACTGATGAAGAGCGAGGGCGACTCGCTAGCGCGGCCATCGGCGGCGCGGAGCAGCGCTTCGAGATAAGCGAGCCCGAAAGGGCCAAGGTGGCAAGGCTCGCCGTCACGGACAGCTCCGCTGGGTGCGTGGGGAGCATCTTTTTCCCAGCCGCCGAGCAGATCGGTCACGAGGCCGCTCCAAGATGGCGCGTGGAAGGTAAACGTGCTGCCATCTTCGGAAAAATCGCCTACCGCGCCGTCGCTTGCGCAATCGAAATCGAGCTGCATCCCTCCGTCCCACGGAATCTGCAAAACGCTCAGGGGAATCCCGCAGACGTTCGGCTCCGCCTGGTCTCGCGAGTTGAGGCTGCTGCGGACAATGCCATGATGCGCGGCCACTGCGTAGAGCGTGAGAGCGGGGAAGTCCGTGCAGTTGTCGTAATAAAAACGGCCCCACAACGCCAAAGCTGACGCGGCCTCGTGCCGCAAACCAGGGCGGAAGCCGCGATCACGACTCGGGAATCTCCAGCGACTTTGCCAAGGGCATCAGCCGTTTCCGCGTTTGGTTTTCGGCCAAGATGAAAATGCAGCTCGCCGCGGTGCGGATCACGTTTGCGGCCGGGCTGCGGCGCAGTCCACCGGAAGGGAATCTGAGCAGCCTGGAGAATTTGTTCGACTTCGACTCGCGATACCGCCCTTCGAGGTTCCAGCTCGATGCGAAGAAGGAACGGCGCTTTTGCCCAGAAGACGTTTGCAGGTGGCGGCGGCTGCGGAAGCGCCTGCTGCCATTGCGGAATGCTCTTGCCGATGTCGTGGTAACGCGCGGCGGCCACGACCGCGTTGCGATACAGAGAGTCGCTCGGGAAAACTTGCACGATGCACTCCGCTTCTCTCTCAACGTCGCGAAGATGCGTCTCGAGATCGACCCAGCAGCCGATCGCTTGATCATCGGTCGTCCTTTCCTTCGCGGGTCCCGGAGGCGGCGCGCCTCCCAACCCGCCAGAGTCCGTCTTTCGTCCGGTCCATCCGAGGCGGCGATCATAGCCGCCGGCGGTGGCGGGCAACATAATCAGCATGCCCGGAACAAGATCGTCTGCGCGCGCAGGTTCCCACTGTTCAGCCTTCGAATTCCACAACCAGCCGCGTCCCTTTTCACCGAGGAACTCTCGCACACGGTGAATCGCGACAGGGCATCCCTCTTCGCGGGAAAACGCCGGGCCATCGGAATTCGCCAGGTCGTCGGTCTCGGGGTTCCACGTTCGCCAGAAGACCGTGGCGTCTGCATTTCGGTCCTCGCCACGAACGAAGCGGCTAATGTCGGTGAAGCCGCCAAATGCGTCTGGCTCGTTTGTAAAAAGCCCGTGCACATCCATCGCGCGCGGAAACGGCTCCGGCTTCGCGCGCAATGCGGCTGCGATGATGGTGGCGAAGGCAGGTTCGCTTTCGAGCCGAGTGCGTATTTCGCGAAAGCTTGCCTTCGGTTCTTTCGCGGAAATCTCAGTGAGGCGCGTGATGAGTTTCTTTCCATCGGCGACGTCTTTTGCATCGTAAGGCCCAACTGGTTGCGCGGCGCGCTTCCGGGACATGCTCGCCGCCGAGACCTCAAAGAAATGCGCAAGTGCTTCTTCGTTGATGCAGCCATCGCGGTTCAGACGGCCTAGCCGTTGCAGCATGGAGGGCCACGGCGCGACTTCTGACCAGAGGCGGCGCGCAGAGACATCCACACCGGCTTCAACCACTTGCGTGCTCACGCAGATCGAGTGCCCGAATGTGGCTCGCCAGCCTTGCGCGCTTTCTCGAAGGCAATGAGCCTGTCGGCGTTGAACTTGCGATCCATCGGCCGAAAGCGTGACGTGAGGAGGATCGCATCGCCGCTTTGGGCGCGTCTTTGCGCGATAATTTCGAAGAGCGTCTGCGCAAAGCGGACCGTGTTGCACACGACAAGCGAGAGTGTCCCTGGCGCGTGCTCCTGCACGACGGCTTCAGCGAGCGCCGCTGCAAACGCTGCTTCAAGATTCTCCGGCTGGACCTTTTTTTGAAGCGCGTTGTCCGCGTCGCTGCGCGGCAACGCCTTGTTTCCAGATCCAGCAAGGCCTACGTGCGTTGCGCAGTTTTTCGGCGGCAGGCTCGTCACCTAGAGTGAATGTCTTCGGCGCCTCGAGCCCCGGCATTCCTCCGATCGATGGTATCGAGAAAATCCGGCGCGATCGTCGCGCTCATCCACCATGTCACAGATGGCAGTAGAGCGGGAAATCTGTCGCGCCGCATCCAATCCAACTGTGCCGAGGTCCATAGCCCTGGCCCCATCAACTGCGTCTCGTCCATCACCCACAGGCAGTCGTTATTCAGCAATCCGAAATGCATTGGCCAACGGTATCGGCTCATGCCGTACCCTCGGTTGAGCGCACGGCTTAGCAGCATGTCCTGTGTTCCGATCAGAATGGCATTGTATTCAGGATAAATATCCCAATCCGTCTTCTCCTTCCCCGCCCATTAAGATGTGGAGCCCGACTCTGTTTGCATGATCGCCTTTGCCATCCCAAAGCAGAGAGAACCTATCAAGCCACTTGCTCGCCTCGTCGCGTGTCTGCTCGACTAACGTTCGCATCGGCAAGCAATAGACCAATCGGCGCGGCCATTTCTCCCGGTGTGTTTCGTCCGGAATCACCACACGATTCCACAACCATGCCAAAATCACCGCGCCAGTCTTGCCTAGCCCGGTCGGAATGTTGATCAGCTTCGATTGACAGATATTCCCGCAGCGCAAGTTCTCGACTTTCTCAGGATCTGCCCCATCTCCGCACGCCAACCGGCATTGATACCCGAATGGCTCGAAATCAGTCGCGGCCTTGAATACCTGCTCAAAATCCAGCTCACTCATCAAACGCAGGAATCACCTCGTGCGACTTGGAGCAATCGATCTCCAGCCTGGAGACGAGAAATTTAAATGGTTTGATCGAAACCCGGTTCTGGGCGACGGCGGGGAACATACGGCAAACTGCGTGCGAAAGAACATCAGAAACGGATTCACAGATAAAGAAAAAAAGTCGACATTAGGTCGTCACGGGCTCTGATTGGGCGTGCCGCCGGTGCCTTCCTGCCAGCCCGATCAAGGGAAAAGCCAGACTTTGTTCCGGGGGTTTACGCTTCTCTTTATTATAGTAATTCTTTTGCTTCTTCCGGTTTCGGTTTCTCTTCATTTTTCCAAGACTATCCCAACGGGGGCTAGGACATCGACGGGGGGAGGGTGTGAAGAATGTGAGAGGTGACAAGTGATTGGTGATCTGAGCGGATCACGTTGCCGCTGGCGAACCCGATCCGGGCCTGCTGAGCTTGTCCTTGGAGATGAGTACCCCTGCTTGCATCGGCGATTTTTCTTAGAGTAATTTAATGGCGTGAGCGCGATGGAACGGTCCGAAGAAGCAATTAGCCAACTCCGGTCCCAAGGGCAACGATTCCGGCTACACCGAACTCGGAGCAATATCTAGCCGCTCTCGGCTGGCAAGATTTCTCTGCCTTTTGTCGAACGATACGAATTGTTTGCACCCGATTGCGAGAGCTGTTGCCACATGAAGAATGTCCAATGTTCTCCCGAGCGTCAAAGCAGCATGCCCGGATAATGATTCTGCCCGTTAAACATTTCCGCAAACTCAGCCAAGATTTCACGCCGTCCTCCGTCGATGTAGTCCTGGAACAGGCGTAGTGAAGTCCGCATCCCGGATACAGTGATTCCCCTCGTCCGCATTTAGGCGCAAAGCACTACGAATCTCGATACCGTGTAGATGAGTGAAAGGAATAGGAGGCTTTACCTGCCGGATCAAGACGAGAGCCTGGGCAGTACCAGGCTCAACCGCATAAGCTTTCACCAGAACGCCGGTATCGAAATACCTCTTCAATATTCACCTCTGGCCTCGTCAATGATTTCGGAGACTGCTTTACCCTTCACAACCCTGGGGCCAGATCGATCGTAACCGAGCTTCGAAATCCGGCCATTCCAGTGGTCCACGTTTTGGGGCGGCCGGTTTAAGGGTGGCAAATAGTCGACCCCGTTTAGTGATTTCAACGGCTTCGCCGGCTTCAATCCACTTAGAGATTCGCGCGAATTTATTCCGCAGATCGGCAACCGATGCTTGCTTCATGATAGATTTCATATCATGAAGCGTTAAACAGCACAACGAACCTGGCTAACAGGGCGTGGCCTCCTACGGCTCCATTCCCCATTCTTCGTTCGAGCCAGGGAGTTCCATCCGTTTGTTCTCACGACGGACGACGGGAACGCTCGGCCGGTCCATCAAGTAGAACGGATCAGTGTCGGCGAAAAGAGCATCGTTCTGATAGGGGTCGACGATCTCATCGAAATTATTCCTGGCAACCACATCAGCTCGATCGCGATCACTTCGGCGGCAGATGTGGACCCAGCCTGAGCCATCCCAACCAGAGCCTCTAGGCCAGAGCGTAACATCCATCAGTTTCTGGCAACGCCATCAATCGAAAGAGGAGTTCACCTGAATAGACTGATACCTGGGAAACCGAAATGCTTGATCCAGCGCGCTCACATAATGGCTCTGCCAAAAAAATAAAGTGGCAAAATAGAGCGCGGCGCCAATCCAAAGAGGAACCGAATGCATAAGACAACGTTTATTGGGGGGATACGACTTGATGAAATATAAACGGAATCAACCGGTCTTGGCAAAGGAGAAATGGCCGCAAAAAGGCACAAAAAGCGCAAAAAAGATACCGAACCGACAGGAGGGCTAGAAAGACAAACCAATTTCACAGCAAGGCCACAAAGGCCGCAAAGATAAGGACTTGCTAGCCGTCGGAAGAATCAGTCTTAATTCCGGTGAGGATTCCTCTTTCTGAGCTCTGCTTCTTGCTGCTGGTACCGTCTGTATTTTTTGCGCTTTTTTGCGCCTTTTCGCGGCTATTAGTTTCTTCTCTTTTATGGTCCGGATCTTTGCGTGGGATTTGTATTCTAGCCTGGTAGGCTTATCGTCTCGACTATGCTCGACTGGAACCAATGCCCAGTGGTGGAGCGCGGACCCGGCAAGTCTAGGTGTATGTGGCGGTTCAAGGGCACCCATGTACCTGCTACGTTGCTTTTCGAGAACCTCGAGGATGGCGCGACGGTGAATGATTTCTTAGAGTGGTACCCTGGGGTAACTCGAGAACAAGTCCTCGCTGTTCTGGAGTTTGCTGAGCGTAGCCTGATCGATGAGTCGTCCCTGCAGTCTTTCTTACAGGGAAGCAACCGAAGCTGACCAAAGGTTGAGACCGCAAGGTTCCCCGGAAATTCCGTCACAGAAGATCACAGCGCGGCAGAGCCGCAACCAAACAAAATCCTCGCGCAAATATGCAAGAGACAGCAAGACCGAAGATTTCCACAACAAGGCCACGAAGGCCGCAAAGACAGAGCCCTTTTGATAAAAAATAGCAGAGTTCAGAATCAAACCTTTGTGGCCTTTGCGGCCTTGCTGTGAACTGTTCTGTTCTTTCGGTTTGGTGACGGTTGGTCTCGGGTGCGCAATGATGGTTCCGGGCTAAATCCTCGGGAAAATGAGCGAAGCTTTCTTGCTGTAGTACAAAGCGGCGAAGCCGAGACCAAACAAAATCCTCGCGCAAAGGAACGCAACGGGAAGGGCTGAAGTCGAGTGCCGCTCCACGCCAATTCAACTCCGGGTTGAGACCTCCGCGACCTTTGCGCCCTCTGTGCGATGCTAAGGCAGTTTTTCGCTCGTCTCCTGACATACTGTTGTCAGGAGTCAATCATACAGTCGTCGTCGTTGGTGCCACGAGCGGATGAGCGGAAGCTCGTGCCTACGAACTAGACTAGCAACCGTTACCGGCCCGTACTACGTTCCGATCCTTCTATGGGGAAAAATGCGTCTACTACCGCGATCGTGATCCGAGGCGCACGGCAAAATAATCTGCAGGGGATCGATCTGGACCTGGAGCTTAACCGGCTCCACGTGGTGACGGGGCCGAGCGGTAGCGGTAAATCGAGTCTCGCTTTCGACACGATTTACGCGGAGGGGCAAAGACGGTACGTCGAGACGTTCAGCCCTTATACGCGTCAGTTCCTTGAACGGATGGATAAACCCTTGGTGGACGAGATCCGGGGTATTCCTCCTGCCATTGCTATCGAGCAGGCGAACCGTGTCCGGACGACTCGTTCGACGGTAGGCACAATCACCGAGATCAATGATTATCTGAAATTATTGATGCCTCGAATCGCGCACGCGTTCTGCCCTGAATGCGGCCGCGAGATTGTTCCCGAGACCGCGGAGAGCATCAGCCGGAAAGTAGCGAATGAGCTTGCCGGTAAAAGCGTCCTGGTTTGTTTCAGCGTAGCTGCTCCTCCGGGAACCCAACCGGCTGATTTTTTTTCGTTCCTGAACCAGCAGGGATTTCTCCGGGTTTGGTTGGACCGGAAAGTATTGCGAACCGACGCCCCGCCCGCGGTCGAGCGCGTCCCGGCCATGGTGCCGGTGATTCAAGATCGTTTGACAGTAGATGCTAAACCGTCGGCGCGTTTAACCGAGGCGATCGAACAAGCGCTAAAATACGGAAAAGGCCGGGTCAGCGTGGTCGAAGTGGAGAGCGGCCGCCGGGAAAGCGACACGGAGAATGGGCGAAAGGGCGATACGGCGAAGGCTGTGTCGCGTTCCACAAAGGTCGGCCTCGCAAGCCAGGCCGCTCCAGAACACAAGTTTTCGACCGGATGGCATTGCCCGTACTGCGACCTCGATATTCGCGCTCCCTCGCCTGGCCTCTTCTCATTTAACAACCCGTTAGGCGCCTGTCCTGACTGCCGCGGATTTGGGCGCACCATTGGGATCGATTTGAATCGAGCAATGCCGGATCGGCGTCTGAGTTTAGCCGACGGCGTGATCAAGCCATTTCAGACCGGCAGTATGAAGGAGTGCCAGCGCGACTTACTCAAATGCGCGGCCCAAAGGGAAGTCGATATTCATGCCCCGTTCGAGGAGTTGCCGAAAGCGGATCAAGACTGGGTCATCGAGGGTGAAACCCGCCCGGATCAAACCGCGGAAGAAATTTGGGAGAGCGGCGGCTGGTACGGGGTTCGCGGGTTCTTCGACTGGATGGAATCGCGGGCTTATAAGATGCATGTCCGGGTGTTCCTAAGCCGGTACCGCAGTTATACGCTTTGCCGTACTTGCCAGGGTACGCGCTTCAAGCCCGAGACACTGAACTTTAAGGTCGTCGTCGGGAATGACCGATACACCCTGTCCGAATTGCAACAATTGCCGCTCGATACTTTGAGCGACGTGATGGTCCAACTAAAGGCCGCCTCGTCCGAGCACACATCAGAGATTCTATTGGAGCAGGTCGTTTCCAGGGTGAGCTACCTCCTTGAAGTTGGGCTCAGCTACTTGACTCTCGATCGATCGACCCGTTCGCTTTCCGGCGGTGAACTCCAGCGCGTAAACCTGACGACCTGTTTGGGTGCATCACTGGTTAATACTTTGTTTGTCTTAGACGAGCCAAGTATCGGACTGCACCCTCGCGATATTCATCGCCTGGTGGGGGTGTTGACCGGGTTGCGAGACAAAGGGAATACTCTGGTGGTCGTTGAGCATGAGGAAGCAGTGATTCAGGCTGCCGATTCTATTATCGAGATCGGCCCAGGACGCGGCTCGAAAGGCGGACGCTTGGTTTTTCAGGGGCCTCTCCATGAGATCGATCGAGCATTGCCCGATTCGCTGACTGCCGCCTATCTGACCGGCAAAAAGCGGATCCCCCAGCCAGAGAGACGACGGCAACCTAAACGGTTCATCGAGGTGGTCGGTGCTCGCGAGAACAACCTCAAGAATCTTACCGTACGGCTCCCTCTCGGCGTCTTCTGTTGTGTGACCGGAGTTTCCGGATCGGGAAAGAGTACGCTGGTGCAGCAGGTGCTCTGCGAGAACATGCTAGCCTTGAAAGGTAAACCCGGAGAGGAAGCTCCCGGGCTCTGTTCGCGGATCGTAGGTGCACATCAAGTCGACGACGTTGTGCTGGTCGACCAATCGCCGTTAGCCCGTTCACCGCGGTCTACTCCGGCGGTTTACGTTGGGATATTCGACAAGATCAGGGATCTCTTTGCCGCCTTGCCGGCAGCCAAATCTGCCGGACTAACGAGTGGTTCGTTCTCGTTCAATTCGGGCAATGGCCGCTGCGAAAGATGCAACGGCTTAGGATATGAAAAGGTCGAGATGCAATTCCTGAGCGACCAATACGTGCGTTGCGCGGAATGCGAAGGAAAACGTTACCAACCGCACATCCTCGATGTGAAGCTGGACGGAAAATCGATCTACGAGGTGCTGGAGTTAACCATCACCGAAGCGATCGCCTTTTTGGCTAGACAGTTGGAGAACAACAGCGAGGAAACCTCCAAGGTTCCGACCGAATCGGCCTCGCAAGCGAGGCAGCGCTCCACGGATTTGTTGCGGCCCCTTCTCTTGTTGGAGAAAGTAGGGTTGGGTTATTTACGCCTGGGGCAACCGGTCAATGTATTGTCGGGTGGCGAATCACAGCGCCTCAAGTTAGTCGGCCATCTCACAGAGAATCATCGATCAAAGTTGCGTTATCTTTTGATCTTCGATGAGCCAACCACCGGACTTCACTTTGATGATATTCCCCCGTTGTTGCAGCTATTTCATGAGTTGGCGGACGGAGGGAATAGCATCCTGGTAGTCGAACATAACCTTGATGTTATTCAGGCTGCTGATTATATCATCGATCTTGGTCCCGAGGCCGGACTAAAAGGCGGACAAATAGTGGCCGAAGGGACTCCGGAACAGGTAGCCAAGGCAGCGGGTTCGGAAACCGGACGTTTCCTGCGAGAAAGACTAGCTCGCAAGGATGGAGGTGAGCGGGGTTGGCGGACGCCAGTCGTTCGGGAACTTGAGTTCCGACCGTGGGCCTCGCAAGCGAGGCGCCCTCCAGGGGCGACGGCGGAAGCGAGGCGCGTTTCAGATGGGATTTCGGTAGTCGGAGCTCGCCATCATAATCTCAAGAACCTGTCATTGACGTTGCCTCGAGAAAAGATGGTGGTGGTGACCGGTCTCAGCGGATCCGGCAAATCCAGCCTCGCGTTTGACATCTTATTCGCCGAAGGCCAGCGCCGATTCCTGGACAGTATGTCGACCTATGCTCGCCAATTCGTCGAACAACTGGAGCGACCAGACGTTGACCATGTGGAAGGACTGCCCCCGAGCGTGGCTATCGAGCAACGTCTGACTCAAGGAGGCGGCAAATCGACGGTTGCGACCGTAACCGAGGTTTATCATTTTCTAAGGTTACTATTCGCAAAGCTAGGAACCCAGTACTGTCCGCGTTGCCAAGTCCCGGTGGCCAAGCAAAGTGTTTCCGCTATCATTCGCCAGGTTCGGACCTTGGTGCAGAAGGGCGGCCAACGTCTATTGGCTCCAGTGGTTAAGGCGCGTAAGGGTTATCACAAGGAAGTGGCGGCTTGGGCAGCGCGCGAGGGATATCAGGAGCTGATCGTCGATGGCAAGCTCTCATCCGTCGCCAATTTCCCGTCTCTCGAGCGATTCAGGGAACACTCTATCGACGTCGTCATCGCCAATTTGCGGACGGCTAAACCGGGTGACTTACCCGAGCTGGTGCGGACTGCGCTTCAGGTCGGCAACGGTTCAGCATTCGTGACCGATGGAAAATCTCGAACGGTGCTGAGCAGTGAAATGACTTGTCCCAACTGCGGTGACGCCTTCGAGGAACTGGATCCGCGTCTTTTCTCTTTCAATTCCCCGCACGGATGGTGCCAGCATTGTAATGGATTCGGCTACATTTTGCCGTTTTCTACCGATGAAGAAGAGGCCGAGTCGAGGCTGGCCGCTGAGCTATTGGCGGAGCGTCGCAGTGAGTGGGTGGACGAGTCGGAAACCACGATTTGCGAACATTGTCACGGGTCCAGATTGAATCCGGTGGCTCGAGCGGTGCGACTGGAAAATTTCTCTATAGAAGAGCTGGTGGCAAAGCCGGTCACTCATGCCCTGGAAGCAATCCAGACCTTGAAATTCAATGGTGAGTATAAAGAGGTCGCCCAGACTATTCTTCCGGAAATCAAGCAGCGCTTGTTCTTCATGCGGCAGGTCGGGCTCGATTACCTTGCGCTTAACCGCGCAGCTAAGACGCTCAGCGGCGGTGAATCTCAAAGGATTCGGCTGGCTGCCCAATTGGGTTCTAACTTGCGCGGCGTTCTCTACGTATTAGATGAACCCACGATTGGTCTTCATCCACGAGATAATGTCCGGCTTCTGGACACGCTGGTGGCATTAAAGGAAAAAGGCAACACGCTGGTCGTGGTAGAGCATGATGAAGCCACGATGCAAAGAGCCGATGTCATCGTGGACCTCGGACCTGGCGCCGGCCGTAAAGGGGGCGAATTGGTGGCCCAAGGCAGTCTTGAACAAATTTCTGAACATCCCACCTCCGTTACCGGCCGGTATCTACGCCAGCCGATGTTACATCCTTCGCGACCGCGCCGGCTGCTGGCAGATGCGAATTGGATTTCATTGAGTGGAGCCCGAGCAAATAATTTGAAGGACATCGATGTTCGATTCCCGATCGGACGTTTAACCGTGATCACGGGGGTTAGCGGCTCAGGCAAAAGTTCCCTGTTGCGTTCCGTCCTTTTGCCGGCGGTACAACAGTCTTTAAAGGAGACACGTAAGAACTCTGGTCCATGGGACCAAGTCTCAGGAGCCGATCAGTTGGGAGGCGTGTTCGAGGTTGATCAGTCGCCGATTGGCAAGACCTCACGTTCAATTCCAGCCACTTACGTGAAAGTATTTGATGAAATTCGAAAGATGTTTTCCAAGCTTCCGGAAGCTCGGATTCGCGGATACGACGCCAGCCGCTTTTCCTTCAATATGCAGGGAGGCAGATGTGAAGTCTGTTCCGGGCAAGGCGCGATCAAGCTGGAGATGAATTTCTTGCCTTCCAGTTGGGTGCCGTGCGACGCCTGTTCCGGCAAGCGTTTTAACGAGCAGACCCTAGCCGTTCGGTACAATGAAAAGAGCATCGGCGATGTCTTGGAAATGACGATCGAAGAAGCGGCCGAGTTCTTCCGCGCGCATCCAAAGATTCATCTGCCGCTTTCCCTCCTGGTAGAGACAGGGCTTGGCTATTTGCAGCTAGGACAACCGAGCCCAACCCTCAGTGGAGGCGAAGCGCAGCGCATAAAACTCGTGAGCGAGCTAAAGACGGGGTTAGCTAAGGAACTAACCGATCGGGTGCGCAAAAATCGTAACCCAAAATCGAACCTCTATCTCTTGGAAGAACCGACAATCGGCCTGCACATGGCCGATGTTCAACTTTTGGTGGAAGTGCTTCACCGGCTGGTTGACGACGGCAATACGGTGGTAGTCATTGAACATAATCTGGATGTTATCTGCGAAGCGGATTACTTGATCGATGTCGGTCCCGAAGCCGGAGAATTCGGAGGCGAAATTGTGGCCATCGGTTCGCCCGAAGAAGTAGCGAAGAGCAAAGTTAGCCGGACGGCGCCGTTTTTGAGGAAGATGCTGAAGCTAGGGCGCTCCAAAACGGTAGGGCGAGGCTCCCGAAAGACCGCTCATCTCGAACAAGGGAATTTGGAGCTGCCTAACCCAGGATGAGCCGCGAAGCGCTCTTCTTTGGTGGGGCGAGGCTCCGGAAATACCCAAATTAGTCGCAGAGTCTTCGACTTGTTCTAGCCCTCGACGCCAATGCACCGCGACGCTGCCGAGCCGAAAAGCATCCAGCACCCCTGGCTTGCTTTACCACCATTCGTCGTTCTGGTAAATCTCGCCACGAAATGGCCAATCCTTGGGCTTTGCCACTAGACCCGCCCGCACAGGATTCATAAACATGTAGCGGCGCTTTTCTTCCGCTCCTTCCCAGGATCGGATACGGTGATGAAGCCCCCCAGATTGCCAGCTAAGCTCGCGATTACGTATCGTCTTCATGAACATCGATTTCCAGTATTGGATCCAGCGGTCGAAAGTTGCAGAGCCATGACCGGGCCTGGCGAAAAGGTGTAAGTGATCGGGCATCAAGATGTAAGGGCCGACCTCCCAATGCGTGGCAGAGCGCCAGATTTGGACCAATGTGTCATGGACGTGCGGATCGGCTAACCAAGGTTGGCGCTGCAATGTGCAAACGGTAAGAAAAATCAGGGTCGGCGCGCGATCGTCTTCGATGATGCCTTTGGCGGGGTGTTTTCTTTGGGGCAGCATTGTTATATAGTAACATAGATTTTTTATGTTGTATATAAACGACAACCCAGGCGCGACACGCAGAACCAATACGTCGAGGGCCCGGCTCGGCAGCGTTTCGGACTTGTAGATTCGGAAGTCTCCACAACCGAAGGCCTTGGGATGCATTTCCGGTAATTCCGGAGCCTCGCCCCACCAAAGTGGGGGATGCGCCTCGCCCTACCACAAAATTTTCTTGAGCGGGGGTCGAAGCTAGCGGATGGGTGGCGTTCCGTCTTTTTGGACTGAAGTAACGATGAATCTGAGCCGCAAACTGCAAAAGATCGCCACGGGCGAAGCCTGGGCGAGCGGCATCGATCGCTACTACCGGTGGAAGCATCCGCTGACAGTGGACTCACTGCTGGAAAACATCGATCGAGGAAAGCTGAATCAAATCTGCGAGAAGTATCATGTGCCCGGCGAAATCAAGGCTTGGCCGAAGTATACAAACTATGAGCATTGGCTGGGTAGAGCGGTCGATCATGTTCGAGAGCTTCGACTCGATCGAGAACCGAAACTTCAGATTCTGGATATCGGTAGCGGGGCTGGATATTTCCTTTTCGTATTGAAACGACTCGGGCACCGCGTCTTCGGCCTCGACCTGGCCGAACCTGAGTTCTATGGTGAACTTTTCGCCCTGCTCGGACTCGAGCGCGTTGTTTGGCGGATCGAACCGTTCGAACCATTACCGGACGTCGGCCGTCGCTTTGATCTAGTTACCGCTTTCGCCATCTGTTTCAATGGCCATGGGAGCGGGAGAATCTGGGATCGGAAAGAATGGGACTTCTTTCTAAACGATCTGCAATCGCGATACCTCAATCCAGGCGCAAGAGTTTTCTTGGCTCTCAATCCGGAAGAACACGGGCATTACACTCCGGAGCTTCGCGATTTCTTTCTGCAGCGGGGCGCCAAGATTGATCGGCACCAGATTTGGCTGCAGACTTAGCGGTTAGCGGTTCACCGTTCGCGGGTCGCGAGTCTGTATCGTCCTCGTTCTCGTCGTCGTCCTCGTCCTCGAAAGGGGTTGCGATTTGGCGTCGTCCGTTAAGAGCTAGGGCGTACGAGAGGGCCCTGCTAGCGGATGGGAGCTGTAGGACTTATGGGACTAATAGGACGACGCGGAAATCTCCTAAGGTCGTATCGCCGCGAGTTTTTCCAACACGGTCTTAACGCCCAGGCCGGACATGGTTCGATCCGGGCTCTTTATGACGACCACGTGATCGCCGTTAGGCGCCCAGATCGTGGGATCGGTTGGACCGAACAGAGCAACGGTGCGAACACCGGTGGCAGCGGCTACGTGCGTAACGCCGCTATCATGTCCGATAAAGAGCGCTGCTTGGCTCAGTTCGGAAACCAAGTCCCAGAGGGGCCTGTTCGCGCACCGGCGAAGCTTGGTCCTTGGAATCAGAGGTACTATTTCCTCAGCAACGTCCGCATCTGCCTCACCCGAGATCAGTAAGACTTCATCGAATGCCGACATCAATTCGCCTAAAAGCGCGGCCCAATGACTTGAGGGCCAGGTTTTCTTGGGTGAGCCGCTACCTGGGTGGATCGCTAACCGGTTGCGAGGCCGGGTCGACAGAGACGCGTTCAATCGAGGAATAGGATCAATCGAGCTAATCCTCAGATCGCGGAGGGGCTGGGAAAGCTGTTCAACTGCTGGCCGACGTTCGAGGTCGAGTTTGAATGGCCCCTGTAAAAACTTGGCATTCGCCGATGACGCCAGCTTCTGCTCGATTATTCTATCGGGATCCGATAGATAGCTAAGGACCAAGTCTGCTCTGAGACTTACAAGAACTTGATCCGACAGAACGGCCTCTGGCTTGAAAAGCCCGACCAAGCTTGCTGAATTCAAGTCCAGAATCAGATCCGCACAACGGCACGCCAGAACTGCTTGTGGATAGGGCGCAACGAACGTGATCAAACAACGGGGATAAAAATCCCGCAGAGCCTGCAAGATCGGCAGGGTTAATATGATATCGCCCAGCGCGCCGCCGCGAAGAACGACGATCTGCAACACAGTAAAAAACGAACCAACAATAGGGGCTTAGTAATTCCCGTAACGGTTGTTGCCGACTCCTGGAATCGCTCCAAGTTGCCCATTACTTTCCCAACCTTGCGGTTGGTTCCAAGGGATCGTGCTTTGCGGCTGCCCGAACTGCGGCGTCTGGGTTTCTTTCGCCGCTTCTTGGTCAACCTGGCAACCGGCCAACATCAATACCAATCCAAACAATAGGAACAGCGTTCTCATCTTACCTTACCGTAATGCTTACTGGGTCACCTACTGATACCCGCGCGAAATTCTCCGGACCATCAGCCACAAATTGTGCGACGCAACTATTCTTATCAACCGAAACCACCCGCAATTGGCCCACCGTCTGACCGTTCTTTTCGACGGTCAAATGCATATTTGTGGTGACGCCCAGGTCGCTACCAAGGCTCACCATCAACGCTTGCGCGTCGCGATTCATCGAGAGTATCGTTCCTTCCAAGGTCACCTGAGCTTTCGATTTATTCTTTTCTTTGGAAGTGGCGTTCAACCGCATCTGGTTCAAAGTGTTTTCAACATTGATTAACCGTACGGCCAGAGATTGCCTATCATCTTCGGCCTGTTTTTTTTGGTCAAGACCACGGCGAGCATCGGTTAATTGGTTGGCCAGTTCCTGATTGTCTTTGTCCCGAGCTGCGATTTGATCCGTGAGCTGGGCGAGGTTGGTCTTGGTGGAGGTGAGCTCGGAATTCATTGCGTCCCGTTGCTGCTCGTTCGTATGCCGCTCGTTTTCGATCTGCTGCCCCATCTGCTGCAAGGTCTTTTGCAGGTCGTCCTGTTTGGCCTGCAACTGCTTTGTTTTATTGACGGAGGAGGCAAGATCTTGGGTCAGTCGGGCCAACTTATCCCGGTTATAAAAACCCAATCCCGCCGCGCCAATGGCGCAAAGCATCGCAACGATCAGAAGAAAACGAGCCATGAGTCAAAAAGCTAGAAATACGTTTAGCACGAATGAAACCAAGGATCTAGGAGCTAGAAGCTAGGAGCTAGAAGGGCTTGATAGCCGGACAGGCGCCGGGATCAACGTCTCGGCACGCCGGTGGGCGTGGTCTACTTTTGGATCAATCGGGCCTACGCCCTTTCGAAATCGGACCCATCGTTCGGGGCCCGCCTCCGCCAAGCGACTCGACTGAGCTCGCCGAACGTCCTACGGCGCGGCAGGCTTCGCCCCACCATCAGGAGAAAATTCGTTGCTCTGCGCTTCTATCCAGCGGAGTAGTAGTGAATCCGTCAGGGGCTATGGATCGGTGACTTACAAACCCCGCCAGGGCAGGAATGCAGCAACGGTAGTATGCTCTCCGCTGCCGTAGTTCTCTGACGGAGGTTCTACCGTTCGCGGTTCTGTGGTGGCGGGCTTTCCGGTAAAGGCCGCGGCGGAGGGCACAGATGGGACCTATGAGAGTTATAGGACTAGTATGAACCACGCCCCTACTCGCGTTGGTTCGCGGATACGCCGACACGCCCAAACGCCGTCACGCCGATACGCCTCCTCCTAGATTCTAGCTCCTCGCTCCTTCTACTATTTGTCGGGACCGCAGCGGCGGTTATCTTGAGCGCATGGAAAGCGTGCTAATTACTGGCGCAAACCGAGGTATTGGTTACGCCTTGACCAAAGCATTAGTCGCCACAAATTTTCGGGTTTTTGCAGGGTGCCGTAACACGGACGACGCGGTCAGTCTCAAGAAGCTGGCCGCCTCACATCAAGACCTGGTCCAGGTTTTACCTTTCGATGTCAGCTCTGATGAAAGCGCGGCCGCCGCGGCTCACGCGCTCTCAGGTCGCGTCGATGTTATTGTCAATAACGCCGGCGTAATGCCCGAACGAGGCGATGAAAAAATAACCAGCGTCGATTTCGAGCATTTTCGAAACGCTTTCGAAATAAACGTGTTGGGCTGCGCCCGCGTTATCCGTTTTTTTCTTCCCCATCTTCGCAGGAGCAACCGGCCAAGGATCCTGAACCTCTCATCTGGGCTTGGCTCAATTGCAGAACGCGACAATTCCAGCTACTACGCTTACGCCGTTTCAAAAGCTGCGCTCAATATGCTGACGCGGTCGCTGGCATTCGAGCTAGCTCCTGAGGGAATCACGATCGTTGCCATATCGCCTGGTTGGGTAAGAACCGATATGGGTGGAGACGATGCCGATATTTCGCCGGAAGAATCCGCAGAGGCACTCGCTGAAGCAATCCAACAGATCGGCCCGAACCTGAACGGTCAGTTTCTCGACCGATTTGGGAAGGCCGGAAAGTATGTTTGGTAGCTCGCAACTTGGTGGGGCGAGGCTCCGGAACGGGCTAGAACGCCGCACAGGGTTCACCGCATGGGCCGCGATTGTCACGCATTGGGCCGACACGCTGCCGAGCCGCGCCCCTGATTCGGCAACATCCAGAAATCATCCAATCGACCCACAGACCGTTCCAGTTGCTACGCACTGGGCCCGGCTCGGCAGCGATTCGGCCCTGCACACAGTATCGTGGAACCCTGCGCCGAACTTTGGAGAGATCAGGGTCCGTTCCGGAGCCTCGCCCTACCAACTGGAAGGTTGAAATCGATCCTCGAATTCGCTAGCAAGGAGCTTTGGAAATCGAGCTTGCTATTGTCTCGGGGTTACCGCCCTTCAACAGGTCTTTCTCTCAGGAGAGCGTCTTGATTGGACGTTCGACGGAGGCAGACCTGGTTTTGAGCCATCCCGAAGTATCGCGACGCCACTGCCGGATTATGGCGCAACAGGGCGGATTTGTAATCGAGGACCTGGGCAGCCAGCGCGGCACGGTCGTGAATGGAAGCGCGATCAGCGGCCAGGTACAGCTGACGCCGGGAGACCAGATCGCGCTAGGCCCTATCGTTATCGGCTTTGGGAAAGCTCCGGCCGGGCAGCTGCCTTCGGGCGGTGAAGCCTCGGTAGGAGAAGCATTAGGGGCTCCGGGAACGGTCGTGTACGCAAAGCAGGCGGTAGACAGGATCCCGCTCACCGCGCGATTGGTGTTCGGCCGAAGCCAAGAAGTAGATGTTCAGCTAAACGACCCCATGGTGTCGCGGCGGCACGCAGTGGTAGAAGAGAATTCCGACGGTTTTCGAGTCCTAGATTTGTACAGTCGAGCGGGCTCGTTCGTGAACGGCCGTCGTTTCGATGAACATCAACTCATCATCGGCGATCAGCTTCAGCTTGGACCGTTCTGTTTTGTTTTCACGGGGAACGAGCTCCACCGGATCCTTCGAGTCTCGGTGGGGAAAGTTATAGCAAACGGGTTGAACCGTACCGCCGGCGGCAACTTGATCCTTGAAGACGTCTCTTTCGTCGCCGAACCCGGGCAATTTATCGGCATACTCGGTCCTAGCGGCGCCGGAAAATCGACCCTCCTCGGGGCCTTGAGCGGGTTAAGACCGGCTGATAGCGGAAAAATATTAATCAACGACATCGACTTTTACGCACATTTGAACCAGCTCCGGTCGATGTTCGGTTATGTGCCGCAGGACGACATCGTTCATGGCGACCTAACACCGGCCGAGGCATTGACGTTCGCCGCTCGCCTTCGTCTTCCAGCGGGGACACCTAGGTCCGCCATCGGTGCGCTTGTCCAACAAACCATGGGGAGCCTTGGTCTTGCCGAGCGGAAGGATCTGCGGATTTCGCTGCTCTCGGGCGGCCAACGGAAACGGGTCAGTGTCGGAGTAGAGCTGCTCCGGCGCCCGCCACTAATCTTTTTAGACGAACCTACGTCCGGTCTGGATCCATTTTCTGAGTTTAAACTCATGGAACTGTTGCGCCGATTGGCGGACACCGGTTGCACAGTGATCTGCACAACGCACGTCATGGAAAACGTCTTTCTGATGGATCAGATCGCCGTGCTGCTGGCCGGCAAGTTGCTTTTCCAGGGACCCCCTGATGCAGCTCGAGCCCGGTTTGGCGTGAGCCGGCTGAGCGCTTTGTACGACCTGCTTCAGACCATCGATCCCAAGACGGTAACCTCCTTTTCTCAGCCAGAGGCTCCTCCAGCACCTCCAAGTACCGAACAACGGCCCCCGGAAATCAAGCAGCGACGCCCATTCGCGCTCCCGATTTTACTGGAACGCCAGTTGGCGATTTTCAGAGCTGACCTAAAGAATCTGGTAATTGCCCTCGGCCAACCTTTAGTGATCGGTCTCCTGGTGTGTTGGGTAACCGACCACATTCCCCTGATTCAGTTCTTCGCTTACATTGCTACCTTCTGGTTCGGATGCAGCAATTCCGCCCAAGAAATCGTTAAAGAGACCCCGATTTATCGGCGAGAACGCCTCGTCGGCCTAAGCCGAACCAGCTATCTGGCAAGCAAGCTCATCTGGATGGGGAGCATCACCAGCTTACAAAGCCTGATCCTTTACGCCTGCACACTGGTTACCCAACGGGTTCCGCTTTCCGCTGCACCGGCTGAAATTGTGGGGCTGCTACTGCTTTCGTTTGCAGCCACCGGCATCGGGTTAGCCATCTCCTGTTTTGCCCGCTCGGCTCTCCAAGCCGTGATGCTAGTGCCGCTGATATTGATCCCCCAAATTTTACTGTCCGGCTACACGGTGGAAGCGTCCCAGATGGATACGCCGGTGCTCTGGGTGGCTCAAATCATGCCCAGTTTTGCAGCGGAACGCATTTCGGACGAGAGCATACTTTTGAATCAACAGATCGCCAGAGATGTGAGTGAAAAGTTCGATCGGCCGTACGACAATCTTAATCAGTATTATCGGGCGGCGACCGGGCAACGCTTCAAGACCGGTCAAATTTATTCGGACACGCGGCCGCTTTGGGTTGGCTATTTAAATCTGTTTCTTTGGAGCCTAACCGGGTTCGTTCTGTCGTATGTGGGATTGGTGTTCAAGGAGAAAGAGTAAATCGCCGCCCATCACCTCGGACTTCGTTCTCGTCCTCGTAGTCGTCCGCCCAATGAACACGAGCCCATCGCCGGGAGGGATCGCAGCCTGTCCGACATAGCCTTCCATCGTGGGTCTTTTCTTCGCTGCGCTGGCGACGTCGGATCCTCGCGATCAGTTGTCCTCGAAGTCCACGACAGACCCAATCCAGCGTTAGCCTGAGTCCCAAATTGTAGACCCGTTCGCGGCGCGCGAGGATCCGACTTCGCCGAGCGAAAGAACAAATAACCTCAAGATCACAGGCTTCGTCGGACAGGCTGCGCGCCCTCCCCGATCTGCGTGCGGACTCCGTTAGCCGTCTTTCAATCCGAACACGCGGACTTGCTGGCTCTTGCCTTTCAGTTGAAAGACACCGAAGTCGGCAAATTGCCGGCCCGGCGGCAACACAGTCACAAAGTCTTCTGATAACACAAGAGGCTGGTTCAACTGTTTCATGACGCCTTCCAGCCGAAAAGCGGTATTAACAGAGTCACCGATAATCGTCGCGTCGCGAACTGCTACCTGCCCGATATTGCTGCTGGTAACCCTTCCAAAATGTAAAGCGATACCGACGCGAAACGGCTGATCCGTATCGGCCCAGGTACGGCTAGCGGCTAATTCCAAGATGGTGTACGCGACGTCAAGACAAGTGGCGGATTCCGTTCCGATTTGATCCCGGGCAGGCCAATAAGCCAACACAGCGTCGCCAATGTATTTATCGATAATCCCGCCCGTGGATTGTACGGTATTTCCGATATCGCGAAACCAGTTGCCTAAGATTTGGGCGATCTTGCGATCGCCGAGCTTTTCTGCCATCGGGCTGAACCCGCGGATATCGCAAACCAAAAGCGAGACGGAAAGAATTGCGTGACTCGTATCGTGGCTTAAAGCGGCCAAGGTTGCATCGGTGTGATCACCGCTCTGATCGCCCGGCATGGTTTCAAACACGAGCTCATAATCCGCGATTCGAACCCGAGAGCCGGGCTCAAGTACGACGGGCATGACGACGCGTTGATCATTGACGAACGTCCCATTTCGGCTGCCCAGATCCATAATCTGGTACTGGAAAGCGTTGTGGCAACGAACGATCGCGTGTTGGCGGGATACGTGATTGCCGGGAAGAGGAACCGTGTTATCAACGGTCCGCCCGATGGTAGCAGTATTCTCTATTGTCCTCTCAAACGGTTCACCCGTAGGAGGATACACGCGAAATTTAGCCGGCATTTAACTTTCCAGAAGCTCGGGCTAACGATGCCACGAGGCAAGCGCCTTGGCTAGCATTTGGTCCCAACCGGGAAAGAAAATCAGGCGACCGCGGGACGCACTGGTAGGGTGAGGCTCCCGAATGACCTAATTTGGTAGGGCGAGGCTCCGGAGTAGCCGGAAGAGACTATCAGGGGGAGTGATGATTCGTCGGTATATTGGGTGCGAAGTCCGAGAGCTGCCGAGCCGTCGGCTGCGCAACCCACGGCTCGGCAGTTCTTAGGCACTGCGACTGATATGGCGACCAAACAATTATTTACCCTGCGATTTGTCTCAGGCTATTCCGGAGCCTCGCCCTACCAACGCCAGGAGGCACGCTCCGCCGTTTAGCCTTTATCCAAGAAAAATGGCAAGCTTCCGCTGAAATGCTGGTGAACGATCGTCGCTAGGTAGGACATGATGATCAGGAAGATCGTGATCAGGCCAGCCGCCATGCCGAGCCCGGCTAACCCTACTCGTAGTTCTCGCTGAAAAGAGTGGTCTTCGGTGGGGGCAGGTTTTTGTTGTTCCATGGTTTCTTTCAGAGGGATCACCTAATACTTTCGCGCTAAAGGCGGGTTGTAAAGAGCAATCCGTGGGACGCGCCTTGCTTGCAAGGCCGATAGCCGCCGGCACCGTGGAGCGCGCCTTGCTTGCAAGGCCGATAGCGGCCGGCACCGTGAAGCTCCTTTATTCGGCACGGGTTCGCAAGGCAGGCAATTTACCCACGGTTCCGACCGAGTCGGCCTTGCAAGCAAGGCGCGCTCCACAAGTCCCTAAACTTTTTGGCCCTCCGCAGTTGACTCAGGCCTAAGCATCACCTAACCTGGCAACTTCCATCAAGAGTGGCGGAGGGACTGGCCCAATGATGCCACGGCAACCGGTTCTGTGTGAACGGAACGACCAGGTGCCAATTCCAGGTCCGAGTTTTCGGGCGAAGATGGAGAGAGCGATTTGGTGACGTGATTCGCACTCTTGGTGGGAAAGAAATGACTATTCCTGCCATGGACAATAATCCCTTATTCTCGCACCTCCAATGCCGTGAATGTGGACGTCGCTATCCGAAGGACGCGATCCACGTGTGCGAGTTCGATTTCGGACCATTAGAAGCGGCTTACGATTATCCCGCCATCGCCAAACAGGTCACCCGGGCAAAAATCGAAGCTCGTCCGCGGTCGATGTGGCGTTACCGCGAGTTGCTGCCGATCGAAGGTGAGCCTCTGGTAGGCAAGCATACGGGATTCACCCCTTTGGTGCGAGCAAATCGCCTCGCAGAACGGCTCGGGGTAAAAGAGCTCTACATCAAAAACGACGCAGTAAATTTCCCTAGTCTCTCATTTAAAGACCGCGTGGTCGCGGTCGCCCTTACCCGAGCGAAAGAGCTAGGGATCGACACTGTGGCTTGCGCTTCAACTGGTAATTTAGCAAACGCTGTCGCCGCTCATGCCGCCTCCGCCGGGCTACGCAGTTTCGTCCTCATACCGGCCGACCTGGAGCAAAGCAAGATTCTTAATTCGTTGGTGTATGGAACCAATGTTATTGCGATCGACGGGGCGTATGATCAGGTCAATCGCCTTTGTTCAGAGGTTGCCGGCAAGTACGGCTGGGGATTCGTTAATGTGAATCTCCGCCCATACTATGCGGAAGGCTCAAAGACCCTAGGGTTCGAGATCGTTGAACAACTGGGCTGGAAAATTCCTCGGCACACAGTAGTCCCTATGGCCAGTGGTTCTTTACTGACCAAAATTGGCAAGGCTTACGAGGAACTCGGCAAAGTCGGGTTGGTCGCCGAAACCGCATATTCCATCTATGGAGCTCAGGCGGCCGGATGTTCACCCATCAGTACCGCGATTAAGAATAATACCGAGACAGTGCGGCCGGTCAGCAAACCGCAGACGATTGCGAAGTCGCTCTCGATTGGGACACCGGCGGACGGTTATTACGCGATCAGGGCCATGAAAAATAGCGGCGGGACCGCTGAAGATTGCAGTGATGAAGAGATTATCAATGCCATCCGGCTGTTAGCGGAGACAGAAGGTATCTTTGCGGAGACCGCGGGCGGCGTAACTCTAGCTTGTGCTCAGAAATTAATTGCCAACGGCGCGATTCCTCGAGATGAGTCGATCGCCCTCTGTATCACCGGCTACGGCCTGAAGACGCAAGAAGCGATTGCTGGGCATGTTGGTAGCCCTTCTGTGATCCGACCCAATCTGCGAGCATTCGAAGAGCTGGTCGAACAAGCTGTCCAACCAATTTAACGAGATAACCCTTATGTCTGTGCCTGTCCGCATTCCAACCCCGTTGCGTAAGCTAACCCAAGATCAGGAAATTGTTGAAGTCGATGGCCTCACGATCCGAGATGTGATCGAAAACCTCGAGAAGGCTTATCCTGGCCTAAAGGAACGCATCTGCGACGAGGAAAATAATATCCGTCGTTTTGTTAACGTGTTTGTTAACGATGAAGACATCCGATTCCTCCAAGATGCTGCCACCCCGGTCAAGCCGGGAGACGAAGTCAGCATTGTTCCAGCGATTGCCGGGGGGTAGAGGCGTTTGGCGTTTGGCGTTTGGCGTTTGGCGTTTCGGCGTTTGGCGGTTGCCGGCTGACGGTTCGAAGCTGTTTTTAAGGTTGTTGGTTAGGTGATGGTTGGTGGTTTGCGGTTTGAGGTCTGGCGGTTAAGGGTTGGTTGTTTTGATTGATCTGAGACCGCTCGACCCCGCCGTGCCATGGCATCTTCGTCGACTGCTGTTTGGTCTGGCGTTGTTTGGGGCGGTTGGCGTTGTAGTACCCGCCAGTCTCGCCCAGCAACTACCGGATGAGGCGCGCTCGAGCATTCACGCGGCGGGCGGTATCGTTTCAACGGTTCGCGCCGGCAACCTGGTTTTCGCAGCGGTTTCGATTAATCAGTCGCCGCCTACTTGGTGGTTAGTCGATACCGGGGCAACCACGTGTGAGTTCGATCTGGGAACCGCTAACCGGCTCAATCTGAAGCGATCGAAGAGATATCGGCTCACCTCGAATCCAAAAAACCGAGGAGAGCGGTTCGTTTTTGTGGAAGCACCTGATCTAGTGGTGGGAACGGTCGAGTGTGGACCGCTGGTAATGCTGGCGCATCCGCTGGTTCAAGCGCTGAGCAAGTCTGAGGGCCCTCCGCACTGGTCCGGGCCGTTCGAAAAGACCGGGCTGCTCGGAATGAACCTGCTTGCCGCTAAGCATGCAATCATCGTCTGGCGAAAACAGCGGATCTATCTTGACCCTAGCGATCCAGAGATAAAATCGAAAGCCGAATACGAGGCAGAAGGTTATAGATCGGTCCCATTTAGCGTAACCGCTAGCCGGCAAGTCCAGATTGAAGGCACGTTAGGAAGCGTTCACTATCAATTTTGCCTCGATACCGGCAGCCCTAGAACCATGATCGACCAGTCGGTGGTAGATGAGGACCGGCTTCCCTACCGCCTGACTAATTCCACTGTCAAGAGCCCTCTGAAGGAGTTTGCCGACAGCAAAGTCGTTCGGGTTATCGGCACGCGGTTTCAACTGGGCAATTATGATTTGAGTGATCGCAAAATCCTGGCTGCTTCACTTCATCTGACAAAATCTGCGCGCGGCGATATCTGGGCTGGATTAATCGGGGCAGATGTTCTCTGGGATTATGACGCCGTGATCGACTTTGTGTCGAATACTCTGTATTTGCATAAATAACTGAGTACCCGTTGATCTACTCTCCAGGACGAGCGTGGAGTCGATTGAGAATTCGGCTTGATTAGATTCGCACCCATCTGGCAAAAACGCGGCCATGCGGAGGTTTGGCCTGGTATGCCTTTCGTTAGCGGTCGGCATGGCGCTCTCTGAGACAACGCTGTTGAGTTTGCTAAGCCTCCTTTGCTTGGCCGCTTCTACCCGAGCTCAGGTTGCATTCGGGTATACGAAGATCATTTTCGCGACCCAGAATCACCTGGTAACACCTGTCTCGGTTAATCACACAGGGGTAACGTGGTGGATGGTCGACACCGGCGCGCCCAGGTCAATGATCGATCCGGAACTGGCAAATAGACTCGGACTACAAGCAACTACGACCTTCAAAGCTGGCTCGCACGACGCTGATCGCGGGACCAGATTTCCTATTGTCGTACTCGATGACTTGCTGGCGGGCACATTTCATTGCGGGCGGACAGCCTGTGTTGAAAGATCAATCAAGGAGGTCAAAAGTTTCGCCACAACGGCTTGGACGGGGAAGTTCGATAAAACAGGACTAATCGGCCTCGATCTCCTTCATAAGTACGGTGCTCTCATCAATATTCGAGCTGGGAAGATCTTTTTTTCCCCGACTGGAAACTTGGGAATGTCCCGAGAAGGTTATGAGAAAATGGGGTTCACTTATGTTCCACTTACCGTGACTTCGTATGGGCGACTGGAGTTGGTTGGCACTCTCGCAGGTCGCGACTACAGCTTCTTTATTGATACCGGAGCTCCGATGACGGTCCTTGAAAACTGGGTTCGGACAGCGGCTAATATTCCATACGTAAACGCCGGCGAGATCACCCTGCCTTTCACGGACATCAAAAATGCTCGGCTCACTTATGGAAAGGCTACCGATTTCAAGCTGGGTAGCTATGATGCGAAGGGAGCATTGGTGTGCTTCGCGCCTACAAATCTAGAGGCGACGGGCTTTGGTGGTTTTTCTCATCAACTTGCCGGCACGATTGGGATCGATTTCCTGTACTATCGATCGGCTATTATCGATATCGGAGGTGGTGCACTTTACCTCAAACCCAGCACAAACCCGCATTGAGGTTTAAATTGCTCCTCCGCTTCAGAACCGCGGCTCGGCAGCATATTGGCGTTGCACAACCGCCGGCGAAGAACGTGTTTGAGCTTTGCTTACCCAATTCGGACATTCCGGAGCCTCGCCCTACCATTTGCCGGAGCGAACTCACAGATCTGTAGGATCCGATTGAAGATCGACGTGTTCCGGAGTCGGTAATTCGATTGGAGGAGGTGTACCTTGGCGATCTAGCGGACCAACCGGTTCGGCGCGGCGAACCTGCATTTCGCCTGGACTAACCGGCAAAGCTTTGGGAGCGGGCGTCCAAGACGGTTTCGGCTGAGCTGCAGCGGTCGATTCCTTCTTTGGCTTTACCGACTGGTAGGGATCGTCACCAAGAACCGTCTCTCCCTGCATGGCCACGGTTGGAAATTTGGTCTGCTCAATTGCGTTGGTCGCTCGAGGAATATCTTCCTGATTTCTAACCGCTTTAACAAAGGAGCGCCGGTCGTCACCATGCAGCCAGCAGTGTTCCTTGGGCATCTGTTTCGACGTGGTGAACTCCATAAACGTCCCCTTGCGCGGCGGCAAATCCGGATCGTTCGATACCGTAGAAAGTAACGAACATTTCGGCGATGCAGGTAAGCCGGTGTTCAGGCAGACCTCGACTTTTTTCAGATCAAACGGCTGGCCAAGTTCGTGCGGAGGAAACCGGTCTAACGATGTATTCATCATCGCCACCCATATAGGCAACGCAACGTCTTTAGAAAATGCGCCCCGATAGATCGTGTGCGGGCGATCAAACCCGGTCCAAACGCCGCAGGTAATTTCGCTGTCGTAACCAACAAACCAGTCGTCAGTGAAGTTGTAGGCGGTGCCAGTCTTTCCGGCAGCCGCGAAATTCCGGAGCCCATATTCAGAATGGGCTTCAGCTCCGGTGCCCGAGTTCAAGGCATCGGTAAGGAACGAATGAACCTCGTAGGCGATTTGCGGATCGATAATCTTGCGTTGCTCAGGTTTGGCGGTAAACACGGTTTTGCCGTCCTGGGTGTCGATCCGCGTAATCAACATCAGACTAGCCGGTCGTGAACCTGCATTCGGAAAAATGCTGTACGCGGTGACCATGTCGCCCAGGGACACCTCGCTGCTGCCAAGAAATGTCGCGGGGAAAGGCCTCAACTCGTCCTCGATCCCAGCCGCTTTAGCGAGCTTGATGACAGAGTCTAACCCCGCTTGGATCCCGACTCGAACGCTGGCGGCATTCTTTGATAAGGCGAATGCTTTTCGAAGCGGGATCGGTCCTTCGTAGCGGTTGTCCGCTTTTTCTACTCCCCATTCGCCCAGGATGCCGCTGGTCCCTCCGATCATCACCTGATGATTATCCATCGGCGAGTCGTCGACTAGTGACCCCGGAAAAACACCCTTAGCAAAGGCGGCTGCGTAAACGAACGGAATGAAAGCGGTCCCGGCAGGCCGTTTCGACTGGAACGCTCGATCGTATTCGCTTTGCGAATAGTCACGGCCGCCGACGAGAGCCAGGATTCCGCCGGTTCGATTATCAACCGCTAGAACCGCTCCTTGAAGATAGTCGGGATTTGGGGGCACGCCCTCTTTATGCGTTGCCTTCCATTCTCGCAGCTCCTCGCTGAACTGGTCGTAGGCCTGATGCCGATAACCATTGGTTCGCTCAACCTGCAGCAGTTTCTGCTGCAACGCTTCTTCACCGGCATGCTGCAGCACCGGATCGATGGTGGTGTAGATCTTGTAGCCTTCGCTTGCGAGCGACTCGTAATCGAGCTCGGACTGCACCTGTTGGCGAATTGAGTCGATCACATACGACTCGTACACGACGTTCGTCTTTGGCCGGACCTCTAACGGCTGCGCGATCTCTTGATCCGCTTGTTCCTGAGTGATCTTGTGATTTTCCACCATCCGTCCGAGGACGAAGTTGCGCTCGTCGGTCGCAGCCGTCAGGCTTTTCCAAGGCGAAAGATTGTTAGGACTCTTGAGTAGACCCGCCAGCATAGCGGCTTCGCCGATAGAAAGGTCCATCGCCGATTTCCCGAAATAGCCCCGCGCTGCCGCTTCAGCCCCATAAAGCCCACCACCGAAGTAAACCCGGTTCAGGTACAACTCCATGATCTTGTCTTTGGGCAATGCTTTGTCGATCCGCATCGCCAAAAAGACCTCCAGAATCTTGCGATCGTATGTTCGGTCGCGGAGATCGAACGTATTCCGCGCCAGCTGTTGAGTCAGCGTCGAGGCTCCTTGACGGATTCTGCCTGCAGCCGTGTTCTTGAACGCAGCCCGAATGATTCCCCAAAAGTCGACCCCGCTATGTTCGTAAAATCGATTGTCTTCCGCCGAAATCACTGCCCCTACCAGATACGGCGAGATCTGGCTGAGACTCACTTCTTCGCGGTTGCGGACAAAGATCTTACCATAAACCTGTCCATACCGATCGTAGATCACGCTCGCAGATTCGAGGTCCTCTAGCTTGGCGAGATTGAATTCCTCCGCCTTCTTTTCGTAGCGGACGATCACCCAGAAGTACACAAAGCCGGCTGCCCCGAGCAGACACACCAGCAGTCCAACGAGGCTAAGAAACCAAATCCGCCGGTAAAAAGGCTTACGGACTGCCGGTTCGGAAGTGTCAGGCATCAGCATTTGTAGCCTCATGGAGCCTCACAGCTTTCACCAGCATTGCGGTCATTCAAACAAAAAAAAGCTCCGGTCGTCGAGCGCGGCTTCCAGCGACCGCCGACATAACAAGTTGGTCCCCTGACCTGGGAGGGCGCGCTGCCTGTCCGCCATAGCTTTAGCGACGGAGGATCCTCGCGCGCCGCATCCAGGTCTACATCGTCGAGTTATGGAAACGCTCGATCTGACGCGATCCCTCCCCAACGCTGGATCCCCACGGCTTGCAGCCCACAAAACCAATTGGTGAGGGCGCCGGCATTGCGTTACTTGAAAAGAGTGTCTACCGGCAACACGGAGCTGCAGCAGATCATCCGCGATGAAATCCGGCGGCTAGGTTCGATTTCTTGTGAACGCTTTATCGAGCTGGCGCTTTACCATTCTCGATTGGGCTACTATTCGCAGGAACGGCTAAGAATCGGCCGCCAGGGCGATTTCATCACGAACGTCAGCGTCGGAAAGCTTTTTGGAGAAATTCTCGCAGATCAGATTGTTGAGCTTTGGGACATCCTGGAGCGCCCGCCCGAATTCACAATCGTGGAATCAGGCGCCGAGACGGCAGACTTAGCGTCAGATTTGCTCAACCGGCTTTATCAAGATCGGCCTGCTGTGCCCTGGAACTATGTGATCGCGGAACGGAGTGAAGCAAAGCAGAGGCAACAACGAGAGAGACTGACCGGAAGATCGGACAAGCGAGAGCTCATCCCTACGGGCGCCGTTCGTTGGGTAAACAGCTTGAATGATCTGGCTCCGATCACCGGTATTGTGCTGGCCAACGAACTTTTGGATGCGATTCCGGTTCGGGTCGTCGATTTCTCAGAGGATCGATGGCAAGAAGTCCGCGTTGTTGTCGAGAACGACGCATTCAAATTCATTTCGGAGCCAATCATAGATCCGCTATTGGCTGCAATGATTGACAAGATTCCCGGTCCCGTGCCTCAGCCTTACAGAACGGAAATCAATCTTGGGGCGCTGGATTGGTTTCGTAGCGCGGTAGGAAATCTCCGGCGCGGATTCGTCCTTTTAATCGACTACGGCTATTCGCGAGCCGACTATTATTCTCCATTGAGAACCGAAGGAACTCTCACTGCATACCGGGGTCAGCGGCGGCAAAAGACCATCTTCGAAGAAATTGGCGAAACTGATATCACCGCCCACGTTGATTTTACTGCGATCGCAGAAGCAGGCTTAAACGGAGGCTGCCAGCTGCTCGGCTTCACGGATCAGCATCATTTCTTGGTGGGCGCCGGGGAAAGCAGGATGCGATCTTTTGAAGGGGGCCAGAGCCAAGAGGGAAGACAGCAATTTTTGCGAGCGTACAAAACGCTCATGCATCCGGAGATGATGGGGCTTGCGTTCAAATACTTGCTCATGGGCAAGGATGTACCTGCGACGGTGATGCCGAGCGGGTTCAGGTATGCGAGCGATCCTAAGAGAGTGTTGGGATTGTGAGTGGACGGAGTGGACTTAGTGGACGGGGCGGTTTTGGCTTGCTACCGAGTACAGTGAACTGGTTATAAGCACTCGTATGTCAGCTTACCGGTTTCCGGTTCTTTTGTGCTTGTGGTTGCTAGTTGGCGGCACGGAGTCAGGATTTGCCCAACAGAATTTTGGCGTGGTCCAAGGAAGGATCGCAGAGGGTATAAAGGAAGTCTCGGTTACCGGGAATCTGGTGCCTAAAAAGGCTGGGACCTCGCTAGCGCTGACCGTGCCCGTATCCCTCAACAGTTCAAAAACTACGTGGTGGGTCGTTGACACTGGAGCCCCGGTTTGTGTAATCGATCCTTCGTTCTCCACGAAGTTGGGACTTCAAGCCGACAACAAAGTAGGACGTTTTCCAGTGACGATGGTAAACAATTTCCTACTGGGAACGTTTCAGTGCAATGGCATCGCATGCGTTGTCAGATCGATCGGAGAACTGCACACTCTCGAATTAAGAAATGAAGGTGGATCATTCGATAAAGCAGGGGTAATCGGCGTCAATCTTCTTGCTAAATACGGAGCAATTATTAATTGCCGGACCGAACAGATTTTCTTGTCTCCGTCCGGAAACCTCGGGATGTCACGCCAAAAGTACGAGCAGATGGGGTTCACTTATGTACCCATGAATGTCACATCTAGAAACAGGCTCGAAGTAACCGGAACCCTTGGAGGTAAAGAATTTAGCTTTTTCTTGGATACAGGCGCGTTTTCTACAACGTTGGACGACTCGATCCGCAACGAGGTAAAGCTTCCCTTCTTCACAACACACACCAAAATCGAAGGTCCATTCCACGACTTTGGTAGGGATGCGCGGTACACTTACGGCACGGCAACCGACTTCAAGCTAGGGACTTACGACGCAAGCGGCGCGCGTCTCGGCTCTACAACTCTAAACATATCCGATTCTGGCTCCTCACATCGATTCGCCGGCTTAATTGGGATGGATTTTCTGTTTTTTCGCTCCGCCATTATCGACGTCGGCGGGCGTGCACTTTATTTGAAACCGGATTCAAGGCCTCACTAATTTGAACCGTTTCGCATTCTGGCCAAGATTAACTCCACCTTATGGGACGCCAATGGCTACAAGCTAAACGCGAAGTTGCTCACCTGAAGAAGGGGCAAGCGGTCGGCAAATTGGTCAAAGAGATCATGGTGGCCGCGAAACTTGGCGGTGCGGAGCCGGAAAACAATGCGCGATTGGCCGCTGCGGTCGACAAAGCTCGCAAAATGAGCGTCACCCGCGACGTGATCGAACGAGCCACTAAAAAAGGGGCCGGGATCGGCGACGAAAAACTGACTTTGACGAACGTTGTGTTCGAGGGCTATGCGCCGCATAAGGTCCCGGTGATCGTCGAGGTCTTCACCGATAACCAAAACCGAACCGCGCCGGAGATCCGGATGTTATTCAAATCCGGCCAACTTGGGACCCCAGGTAGCAATAAATTCCTTTTCGATCATGTCGGCTTGGTGGAAGCTTATCGGCCCGAACAAGGTGTGGACATCGAAGCGGCCGCGATTGAAGCCGGAGCGAACGAGGTCGAACCCTTGTCGCCGGCAGACAACGACAGTATTCCGGACGGAAGCACCGGCGCGCGTTTCGTAACCGAGCGGTCCGGTACCCACTCGGTATCACAATGGTTAAGCCAAAACGGTTGGACCGTTGTTACTAGCGAAACCGGGTACCTTGCCAAGAAACGAGTGGAACTGCCGGATGCACAGCGAGTCGAGGTAGGCGAGTTCTTGCAAGCACTCGACGATCACGATGATGTGCACCGGGTGTGGGCGGCGATTTAGTGCCTAAGATTAAAGCGAGGGCTAAGTCTTCCGGGTCTCTCTAGGCCTAGAAATTGCTTGTTAACGGCTCTTGTCAGTACGGTTCGAGCCCAGCTGCATGGTTGCAAATGGATTGGCCGACGATGCAAATCACAAAAAGTTATGGAAGGCGAAATTATGGGGTCCAAATCCGCGCTTGAGGCTGTCCGACAAGCCGAGCAGAAATATCGTAGCATCTTCGAGCACTGTGTTATTGGGATTTTTCAGACAACGCCGGAGGGGCAATATCTCAGCGCTAACCCGGCGCTCGCGCGCATGTATGGTTACAACTCGCCCGAAGAGTTGATCGGGGCACTCACGGACATCAGCCGTCAACTCTATGTCAAACCCGGCCGCCGCGCTGAATTTCGCAAACTGGTACGCGAACATGGGAAGGTGATCGATTTTGAGTCACAAATCTACCGGCGCGATAAGAGCGTCATCTGGATTTTGGAAAGCGCGCGCCTGGTACGCGATGAAGTCAGCGGCGAAGTACTTTATTACGAAGGCATGGTGCAGGATATCACTCAGCGCAAGTTGGCCGAGGAAGAGCGCGACCAAGCCAACGCTCGCTTGGCTCTCCAATACGCGGTGACGCGCACCCTAGCGGAAGTGCGGCATCTTGGTGAGGCTTCCAGCAAGGTCGTTCAGTCGATCTGCGAAACCATGAGCTGGGATGTTGGCGGGCTTTGGTATGTGGATGCCGAGGCAAACGTGCTGCGGTGCGCAGACGTTTGGTACGCGCCCGGGATAAACGTCCAAGCTTTTATTGATGCCACGCAACGGGCTGCTTTTGCGTCCGACATGGGACTTCCCGGGCGCGTGTGGTCCAGCCGCAAGGCATTCTGGATTCCGGATGTAGTCGTAGATGACAATTTCCCGCGCGCTGCAGAAGCGGCGAAGGGAGGGCTCCATGGCGCATTTGCGTTTCCAATTATTCTCGACGGCGAAGTGACGGGTGTGATGGAGTTCTTCAGCCGTGGGATCCATGCTCCGGATGATGATTTACTCTCCATGCTTACGGCATTGGGCACACAGATAGCCAAATTTATCGAGCGCGAGCGCATGGCAGAACAGCTCGCGCAATACACGGAGAACTGCTAAAACCAGCTGATTGGTAGCGGAGGATTTCGAGGGCGGGGTGTTGAACGGAGGGCCGGGTGCAGCAAGAAATTATCAAGGAGAGTTGCGTTTCCGTAGGTGATTTCACTGAATCCAATTTTGTTATGCCAACAATTCGCCAATCTATTTAGACTCTCTTCAACGATCATCAGGCTGGTTTCTGTTGAACACACCTTCTCGCCACCAAGACAATGAGTTCCTCCGATTCATCTGTCTCATTTCGCGGCCGTTTGGGAAACGCTTTATATTCGATCTCAAAATGGTTTTTTTCTAGAAACGCGTAAAGCTGAAGATTGTCTCTAAGACCTTTGTCGGAAAATAGTGAACGGTTGCCCCGATGGGGCAAATTGAGGACAATAATCCTGCCATCCGGTTTGAGATATTTCGCAAAACCACTCAGAACCTTCCGGAAATCCACGTAGTTCAAAATATCCGAATAAACGATCGCATCCGCACGCTCCGTTCTTTCGTCTGTTTTCGGATTTATCTCAAGGAATGCGCAGACCCTGAGGATGGCTTTTCGGAAACTCAGCGCCGAAAATTCCCACACCTTCTCTGCGTCAAGCCGGACTCTCAGTTCCTCCAACGATCCACCATTATCAGCGGCTATATCGACGCAAATTCGCTTCCTTTCCGGTTTTGTCTTTAGCATTTGCGTTACAGGCGACGCGCCACTGCCAACGTCAATGATCAGGTTGCCGATCTTTTCTTCTGCCTCGAGCTTGCCAAGAACAGGCTTCAGAAGTCGCTGCTTTAGCTCTGGGGCATATGACTCACCCCAATATTCTTGCCAGGGGTGCGTATCCCTTCGATCAAGCCTATCGCCGGATATTGGCCTATAGAACAGCCAATTGAGCATCAAAACCAGTATCAGCAGTTGTCGCCAATGCCAACTACGATCCAGAGCGAACACCGCGTATTCGGATGGCGATATCCCGATCGGCTCGGCTCTCGAGGTTTTCCACTACGGCTTCTTTGGTTTGCCGCGATCCAGACAGCCAAGCCGCCGAACCGGCTCAAAGCAACGGTCGTGTGCGCTGGAGAATATTGAGAGAAAGCGTTGATACTCTAGCGAGGCTTATAGCGTAAGTGCCTAATAACAAAGCACTCGTCGGAGAGGGGACTCTAACCCCTAAGGATTGCTCCACCAGATCCTAAGTCGTGAAAATTGCCTAGGGTAAGTCGTTCTCTCCTAGGAAGATAGCGATAAGGAGTGAGAAGGAGTAACAAGGAAAAGGAAGTTATTCGGTGACTATTTGTGACTTAGGGCGTATACTGAAGTATGCCGCGAACCTCGAAACTCAAACCGACCGAACTCCCATCGAGAAAAGCTCAAGGACTCGCCTCCTGGGTCGTCAATGTTCCGGCTCATTTGTCTGAAACAGGCAAGCGCCAACAGTTGTTTTTCGATACCAAGAAAGAAGCCGACGTCGAATGCTCCAGGCTCAAAGCCAAGAAGGACAATTTCGGGCTTTCGCTAATGAACCTCAGCCAAGAAAAATTGCGGCAGGCTACGGCGGCTTTCAAATTGCTTGATCCGATACAGGTCGATTTGTTGGATGCCGTCAATGAATTTATTGCCGGACACAGGCAACGCACGGCGAGCATATCGTTTAAGGATCTCTTCGAACAATTCTTGGCCGCTAAATCCGACCGTAACCCTGCCTACTTGCGTGAACTCCGAATCACGCTGAAACGGTTCCCTGATCTTCATCCTAAAATGGTGTGTGATATCACCACCAAAGAACTCGACACCATCATATCTCCGCTCTCCTCGGGTGCTCACAATCCGATCCTGAGATATTGGCGTGCGGTCTTTAATTTTGGCATCAAACGCGGATACCTTCAGAAAAATCCAATTGCTGGACTGGATTTCGATCGACGTCCACGCCTAGAGGTTGTCACGGTCCCGGTTGGCCGAGTCGAGGGAATGTTCCAGCATGCGCTTAAGCATGATCTGGAACTGTTGCCGTACTTGGTGTTCGGGTTCTTCTGTGGCATCCGGCCTGATGGTGAACTCCCGAAACTGGAGTGGTCAGACATTGTTGAAGGTCAAGTAATCATCCGGCCCGAAGTATCGAAAACCAATCGACGCCGGTTTGTGGATCTGAGCAACAACGCCAAGGCTTGGTTGAACGCCTACGCTGGCGCTGGTGGTGTCATGACGGGTAAGGTGACCAAGTACAACTATAGCGAGCTTCGGACGCACCGTACGGCGAATTGGATTGCGGCCGGTATCGCCGATTGGCCACAACAAGGAATGCGTCACACCTACTGCTCAAACTGGCTAGCCCAGAACAAGGACGTCAATAAACTGGTCCTCCAGAGTGGTCATGATTCGGTCGACACGATGTGGCGCAATTATCACAAGGGTGTGACCGAAGCTGAAGCCACGAAGTTTTGGGCGATTAATCCGCCGAAAAGGGGTGACAGGAAGATTCTCGCATTTGCCGCCAAATAGCGCCAAAATGTGCGAATTGTTCGTAGCTGCTCACCACGAGAATTTGCCGATAGTGATCAGCGTTATTGCTCTTGTTATCAGTGTCGGGTCACTGGTTTGGAACATCTATCGAGAGATTCTGTTGAAGCCGAGAATGCGCGTAAGATTCTGGTTCTCGCAGATCATAATGCCTGCCAGAGTTACCGCCCCTTTTCTGAAGTTATCCGTCATTAACTTGGGACCGGGGAGTAATACAGTGGTTGCCGCCAGGGTGAGGGTGCGACCATTCTTTCTGAGCTGGTTCAGAGAAGAAAATCCGGCTACGGCGATTCACAATTTTAACGATCCATTCTGCGCCACACTGCCTGCAAAAATGGCCCCGGGCGAAACGATCATGATCACGTTTCCGATAGAGGGTACCAGGATTCTAGATCCGAAAGTATTGCGGATCGGAATCGAGGATTCATTTAATCGATTCCACTGGGCACCCCGGAAAAATCTAAAAAGGGCGCGACGCCGGGTTTCTTGAGCAGGCTGCAAGCGGCCTTCGCTATGCGATGGCCGCGAAGATGATTGGTTCTATTTTCCCGATTTTCCAAAGATTTCAAGATGTTGTATATTGGTCTGACCGAATACCCAAAATATGGGACTTGACTCTGTCGCTTCACCCGTCTAATAACGCTCGGGTATTGACGGGTCAGTGTACGCCAATTTGCGTATTCCGTTGCCAGGACATAAACGTTATTGTCAGAATCAACCTCCTCTTTTCATGCCAGCGATAGGAATATTTCGCCGATCGCCTATTCCTAACAAGATTTCTCCCTGCCCTATTGTCGATGCGACTTTCGAAGTGCGTTTCGATGCATCGGTGCCTGCGGGAGCAGTTTACGGTCTGGTATACAATGCCTTAAAAGGAAAGTTCCCAAACCAAATACAGCTTCAGACAGTCAATCTTCCCGAGCAAATGCGCCTGTTGAATCCAGCGCTCCTGTACCAGCCGCAGTTTCGACTTGAAGGCGAGGGGCTCGCGGCAATGATTGGACCGAACGTGTTCGCGGTCGGCATGGTTGGCGAATATCCTGGTTGGCAGGATCTTTCGGTAGCATTCACGGAGACGTTGAAACTTCTCAAGACTTCCGGTGTGGTTAAGACAGCGCATCGCTTTGGATTGCATTACGTTAATTTTTTTCGCCACAATATTCTTAATGATCTAACGTTAGCTATTCAGGTCGAGAAAGAGCTTTTATCCGGAGAGTCAACGTTTTTCAAAACGGTGCTACCATGCGACGGCTATAAGCTTCAGCTACAGGTGATGACTGACATTAAGATTGCCCTGAGAGCTCCAGTCGCGAACCTTAAACAAGGTGACCCGGGCAGTATGATTGATATTGACTGCTATCAGGAGTACCCTTCAACTGATACAGACTTTTTAGCGGCAGCCACCAGTTTCATGGAGTCAGCGCATACTGGTGAGAAGCAAGTTTTCTTCAGCCTTTTGACTGATGATTATTTGAAAAAATTGGATCCAAAGTACTAAAAATGGCCTACTACCCACAACAGTTCTTCAATCAGGTCTGCATCGCGGCGGCGGTTCTCGGTTCGAATACTGTGAATCTGGATAGTGCAGACGCAATGTCACGTTCAGTTATTACCGATTGGTCTCAGATTGAAGTTCATTTAGACAACCAAGAGTTAGCGGATCTTGATTACGTAGTTTCTAAAATGCATGTTTTAGTCGGTGAGCTCTGCAACACATCTATCTACGATTATTCTGAGGAGAAGGCTGTCGAAGATCTCGTCAAGAGAGTTTTAGGCGATCGGGCCGCAAATCGTTTTTCAGAACTAAGAAATATAAAACAAGGTTGGAGATTCGGCGGAGGCGAAGCTCTATCTCCGGCCTCGGGATCCAATTTCTCCGCGTTACTCCAACGAATACGGTTTACTCCTCCTAATTCTCGTCTTTTCCTTTTGGAGGATGGCTCACTTGCGGTTCGCTGGAAAAAGTCTGACAACTTAAAAATTACGGTTGTCGCACGGGCCTCGGGGTTCGACCTCGTAGAGGAATCGCCCGAGAACGAAGTTGAAATCAAGGGCTCAGGCCTAGACGAGCTGATAGGGCGATTGAGTTAGATCGTTACCGATCACACTGAATGAGTCGGAAGATTTGCGCAGATGAGGAAGAATTACTTTACGGAATCACCTCTGCGGATTTCGACGAGGACGAGCTTATAGGCGAGTTTTTTGCAGGCAAAAAGGTTTCGGTTAATCGATTATGCATATGGGACCTTGCAACTTCGATTACCTGGTTTAGAGCCGTATTAGAAAAGCCTGACCGAGGCGTGCGGTTACGAGGATACGCCATCTTCCAGCATTTAAAGTTGAAGGAGTCGACCAAAGAATACCTCAAGATAAACAGAGATCTTCGGCGCGCCAATTTTACAATTTGGGTCGAGGAAGACCCCATTCTTCCCGAGAACCCAGATCATCTTCCCGAGAACCCGGCTCACGCCGAGGTTATGCCAAAGGTGCCAGAGGGTCTCTCTCGACATCTTTTGAGGAATAGCTTCTTTGATCTTGCCCTCACTCTTTGATCGACATCAACCAAGGCAATATCACGCAAGGATTTGTCGGCATTGTGGGTCATGATGCTGGCTAGCCGCCGCGCTCCTTCTTCAATCCTTCTGAGCAATTCAAAAAGATAGCGGTTCATAACCCTATCTTGAACACGTGTTCAACCTTGGCAAGCCTAATTTGATTGGCGCTTCAGAAAGTCTCTGATCTTAGCCACGGTCTCAGCCTAGTGTGGTAAGCGGCCAACAATTTTATCGATACCCGATTGCGCGCATATCTCGTCTTTATCGCCCCCGGGTGCCCCTCCCACTCCAAGCGCCGCCACGATTTGCCCGTTGACCTTGAATGCGACCGCACCGGGCAGCGCCATCACATTCGGCAGTCTTGCCAACTCGGGCGCAAAGGGACTGGTCTTGACCAGCTCGAAGAAGGCGCTCGATGTGTCGAATTGAAAAATCGGCCCCAAAGTGACAACGGTATATGCCTTTTGAAAGCTTGATGTCCCCGTGTGGATGGTTGCACCGTCGCCTCGAAGCACGACCTGAGGGACGCCTGACAAGTTCACGACCGTCGCGGTAACCTGGTAATGATGGATAACGCCGACTCTAACTGCTTCGCTTGCGGCCTCGACCGCCAGCTCCAGGGGTAGATTATAACTGTAAGTTCCTTCTGTCGTTGGCATGCTGGATTTCCTTCTGAGTCACATGGACTACAATCTAATCGTCCATTCAACCGGAGAGGGCAAGACCCGTCTGATCGCGTTCGGGCGACGTGTGGTCCGGCAGGTTCGATTCCCGCCCCCCTTAAATCGGCTCCAGTAGCAGTGTTTCCCGGACAGCCTGAATCCCTGCCAATTTCGTCCTCCTTGGGAAGGCGGTATGCCTTAGAGATTCGATCACGGCCCGTGAATGGTGCGGTCGCGGAGTTCAAGTTTCTCTTCTTGGTGGGTGCGTTGAAGAGAGCGCACAATTTCGAGAATCTCCTTCCGGCCAACCGTGCGCCCCATCATCCAAGCGCGAAGCGCATCGGTCGTAGTCTCTAGTTCTGCGGCCAACGCCGTTTTGGTCATTCCATAGCGCAACCGGACCGCTTCGACCTTCTTAATTAGGCGACGGAATTTTCCCCGTTCCGCATTTCTGCGCCCCGGTGCCCGCCACATCAGTGAGTGCCGGTTGGCCATCAATACCACTTTGCCCGAAGGTGGATTCACAAGCAATGGCCGCGAAGCTGAGCTTGTAGTTGGCCCGTGTCAGTTGCAGAATAGTTTTCGCAAAATTTGAGCAGCATGACGAGGCAACCGCAATCAGCAAGCTGGCAACAGTGGTAGAACCGTGCTGGGGCGCACCTTTCTCTCATGGAACAGTGGATCACAGCGCTCGAAAAGTGGGCAGCCGCCCATGAACCACTTATCACATTAACCGGAGTGACTTTTGCCATCGTTGTCGCTCTAATACCGGGCGTTCGAAAGGCGATTCACGCTGCTGAGAAGTGGCTTTGGCAGCGCATGCCATGGAACCAAAGCAATGCCCCGCCGCCCTGACCTGCGATTTGTCGCGATTCCGCACAGAAGCGGCCTTTGTCAAAATGCAAGGCCCTGTCGCTGGTGTGAATGCGCAGATCCTACACGGTGTGGCACGTAACGAATGCGTCTACAGCCGGGTTGCCTGTCAAGCTTTTGAGGGCACGCCTTACCGAACCTCATTTACCTGATCTAGGAGTGCCGGAGATGATTTACGTAGAGAGAGGCTCCGGAGTTCTTGGACACGACCAAGATGCATTAAGGCCCGGAGAGACCAGATGCGTGGACATCAGGATATCCGGCGTCTTTACCGGCCCCACCCCGAGCAAACCGATAATCGTGCAAATAACTGTTACCGATCAGCTGGGCAACGAATATCGGCTACCCAAGTCACCGCTTCGCGTCGTGGTCCCTGAGCCGCAAAAAGCCGTCCAGCCGATCCCGGATAAGCCTCCTTCCACTACAAAGGTCTTTGCAGTCAGGGTGACTCTCCCTTCTGATGTTTGGGAAGTGATCGTCGAATTCTCTGGTGACTTGGCGAAAAACAATTCTGAGGACAGGCTCGGAGAGCAAGCTAGCTATGCTGCAATTGATGCACTCAACCGAAGATGGGAGAAGCTGAATCCAAATGGCCCCGAACTTACGAACTTCACCTATCCGAATCTCGCTCGTGACGTTAGCACCAAAGATCTCACTGGTCGCGATGTAAGCAGCCTCACGTCGGGAGCTGTCCACTATCAACTGACGGTAGATCTTCGAGTTTGGATCATCAACGGGCCTACTTAGTGCGCGGACCACAGCAGATGGGGCCATTGTAGTACACTTCCCGCTTTTTGGAATTCCTTGCTTTTACGGATTCCACTTTGCTAGTCTTCGCTTGCAGTGAAGCTCCTCGCGATACTTGTCATCGCTTTTCTTTTGCCTGCGCCCCTGATTCGGGCTCACGACTTCCCAACCTCTACCGGCTACCTACTAGCTCAGTCTGAAGAACGCCAAGTCTGGGTTAAGAAAGGGATCTAACTGGAATCGCTGTTTCTATGGGCTGCTTAATACTTCTTTTGGTTGTAGTTGGATTGTTTACGTTACCCTTTGGGCTTATCTTCTGGGCTCTAGCGGCCATGATCTGCATCATGCGAGGAAACAGTCAGCAACAAAGCCGAGCGGCGAGCGTAGCGATGCAGGAAATGGAACTGTTACGCGAACAGCAATTTCAACTCACGGCTACGCCCGAGCAGAGACTTGCACGCGATAAACTCCGGGAAGAACAACGAGCCGAGAAGGCGAAAGCTCAGCCAACCAGCTTAAAATGTGGTTAGTTCTGGGAGCCATCGGCATTGTTGTCCTTTTCTTCTATGGAGTAGGACATAAAGATTCCGCTCCGACGCCTCCCCCGGCAACCGCAAGCCTTACTCCGACCGAAAGCCCAACGGCCACGCCGGAGACGGTGGCGGAAGCGTCGCCAACTCCCTTAGCACAGAGCACACCAACACCCGAGACCGTGGTTATGCGTGCTGAGCCCGTTGCTACCCCGACAGCTGAGCCATATGCTTTTATTGCCAAGATTCAGACTGCGTTTGATAACCACGATTGGAGAACGATAACGGATACTACGGCAGATGGAAAGGTCAACTACTTCGGTCACCGTCATGCCTCTAACGCCTATATAATCCGAGACATGCAAAATGACGCCGTGATTTACTCATCGGCAAAAAGCACGTATTACCCCGAGACCTTCACTCACGACCTGTCCGACCCTTCCATGATCTATGATTCCATTAACGTGTACTCCGAGGCGCAAGAACAGCATGGCCGGTTACACAAAGCGCTCGTCCGTCTTACGGTGGGCTACAGAATCGAAAACGGAGTCCCTGTTGTCTACGCCATAGTCGAGAAGGTGCTGTCAAAAGCCAAACCGGCCACATAGGAATCAAACGGCCTAACGCTCCCTCTGGTTATACCAGACCTTCGCGCCGCAACTGGCTACTAGGTTGGGCGTTGAGTATTGAGACAGATCGGCTTCTTCTTCGACCGTTTGCCAGTCACCAGACTTAAAACCAGGAATCTTGGTACGCAGAAGCTCGCTAGGGAGTATGCACCAGCGCCTGTGAGCCCGCCAAATTTTCCGAACAACAACTATGACAAAACCAAAGTTATTGCACGGCGAATTTTCCCAGCATTTTTCCCAGATAGATTTGCAATTAAGAGAACGCACGTCTCTTAAAGTTTCCCCGGTGCAGAAGTGATTGGCGCGTTCTCTTTTTTAGCGGGTGTTTATCAAGATCCGAACCTCTTCGGTCACGTATTGCTGAGCCTTGGTAAGCACTTTGCGCTCCTTCTCGTTGCTGGCCAATCCAGGCAACTCCGAGGCTATTTCTAACACCTGCAATAGTTCATCGTCTCGCCCGTCCGATGCCTCAGATTCGCCATAATCATAATTCGTAGGCTTCGGTCCAGTCTTGTTGACTTGGAACAGCTTGTTATCCGATCGCCATTGCTTAGCGCCTGGTAGATCCACAGGCATCCCCCGAGCTACATCCTTTGAGATTTGGGGTCGTGACAGGTTTAGAGCCTGAGCCAATTGCTTATGGGTCATGTGGACAACTATGCGAATGCACCAAAGCGTGATGTCGGCGGTCGAATCAAAACCAGCCAGTAATGGTCGGATTAAAACCAGCCACTTTTTCTGTTTAAATCGATAGAGGACGTTTTTGCAAGCGGTGATTATAGAGCGGCCGGGCGGGTTTGTGATAAAACGCAGATTTCAACGCCTTTTCAAAACGTATCATTTATTGGAAGCCCGATTTGTTTTAGATTTTGGGAGCGAGGAACGAGCGAACAAGAATCAAACGCAAAAGACAGTGACCTCTTAGCGCGGAGCGGAAGCGAGCTCAAGGTCAAAACGGAATAAATGGGGGCAGCCCGTAGGGGGGACCTGTTTATGCCGGATTTGAGCTTGAACTCGATGGAGCAGAGCGCAACGGGGTTGCGGTTGTTAGCGAGAGAGAGCTGTAGGGCGCTTAATGACTGGATTTGGAGGGTTTAGCGAGCGGCTGGAGTCTGTAGCTTCGGCCGTTGATAGGGATGATCTCGGCGTGATGGAGCAAGCGGTCGAGGATGGCGCTGGCGGCAGGCACATCGCTGAGCAACTTGCCCCATTCTTCGATGGGTCGGTTGGAGGTCATCATGGTGGAACGGTTTTCGTAGCGGCGCATGATGATCTCCAAGAGGATTTCGCCGCTTTTTGGCGGAAGGATTTTGAGCCCCATGTCATCAATGATCAGCAGATCGGGCTTAAGGTATTTATTGAGCAGACGAGCCTCACCGGCTAAGGGTCTCCTGAGTCAGTAATTCGCGCACTAGATCGAAGATCGAGCGGTAAAGGACCACAAAGCCGGCTTTGAGTGCTTCCAGGCCGATGGCTTGAACAAATGACTTTTGCCGACCCCTGGCGGGCCGACAAAGAGCACGTCTCGGTGCTGACGTACGAAGTGACAGGTGGCCAGTTCATAGATTTGGGCGCGATTGATGCTGGGATTAAAGCTGAAGTCGAAGTTATCGAGCGAGCGCGGTTCCCGGAAGTCGGCTGATTTGCGCCGACGGGCTAAAAGGCGTTGGTGGCGGACATTGATTTCGTCTTGGAAGAGTAGTTCGAGGAACTGTGCATAGGGCAGGCGGTTGGCTTCGGCTTCCTGCAACCGCAATTCCAGGCTCTCAAGCAGTCCGGAAAGACGCAGATTCTGAACATGTTGTTTGAGAGTGTTGGTCATCATTTTGGTGTTGGTGGTAGTAGTGGTTAATGAAGTCGGAGTAGGTTTTTAGATCGCGGATCAGAGGATGGCTCTCGGCAAAGCCGAAGGCGGTCTGTTCGGGTTGTTCGCCGATCAGCCGGCGAACGTCTTTGAGCCGGTAAGTGCCGCTCTTGAGTGCCTTGGCGCAGGCGGTATTCAAGGCCGCTGCGGAGTGCTTCTTAATCAGGTCGCACAGACCCATAATCGAGCGCAGCGACTCTGGACCGCGTGCGTCGAGGCACTCTGAGCCCATTGGCCGCATTGCTCGCCCAGAACCGCCGCTCGGTTGACCCAATAACGGCACGAGGACAGCACCGGAGCGCTGAAGCCGCCGGCTCCCAAGCAGTGGCTGAACTTGCCGGCTGCGATGCGGGTATGCATCCCAACCTGTTCCATGCGCTCGTTGAAGATCCGCACGCAGCGGCTATCCCAGCGGACCCAGACTTGGCGGCCGATCAGTTCCGGTGGCGCTTCGTAAAAGGCTTTTTCGACTTCCACGTAACTGTCCCGATGGACGCTGCGCCGTGCTTCCTGGAAGCAGGGAAAAAGCGATTCCGGCAGTGGTTGCAGGTGCGGGCGTTCTTCTTCAAAACAGGCGGCGACTTGTTTGCGCGTCGTGCCATGGATGCGCTTGTCGGCGACGCTGCCTTCCCAATGTTTTAAAAAGAGGTTTTCTTCGGCTAGAGTTCGAAGCGCCGGCCCTTGAGCGCATTGGTGCGAACGTAAGCGACTCCCCGCTCTACTTTACCTTTGTGTTCGGGCGTCCCGGGGCGACACGGCACCACATGCATGCTGTAGTGCCGGCAGAAGTCGGCCAGCTTTGGATTGATCTCCGGATCAAACCAGTCGGCCTTCAGCACCGCCGCCTTCATGTTGTCGAGGTTCAACAAGAGCGGGGTCCCGCCAAAGCTGCGGAAGCCGTTTTCCAGACAGCGAAGGAACGTCTCGGTGTCCTGCCGGCTGACCGCCTCGCTGTAGCCTTTGCGCGAATAACTCAAGACCATGCGCAAGACCCAACTGCGCCGCCTTTTGCCTTGGCCCGCATCGATCGGTGCTCCCAAGACCAAAATCCAGCTGCAGTTCTTCCCCCGGCTGACATTCCAGGCGCCAGACCCGCTCGGGCTGCCTCGATCGCAGCTTGCGCACAAAGCGTTTTACCGATTGATAGGAATCGGTGAAGCCGTTTTCCTCAACCAAATCCTGGTAAATGCGTTGCGCGCTTAAACCCACTTCGACCTTGGCCATGATGACTTCGGCCAGGGGTTCGCACTGACTCTTTCGCCCACCGCCTTTGCCGGCGGTCGAAATGGCTGGTTTTGCTTCGCTACTTCCTTCAAAGCCGGCGGTCGAAATGGCTGGTTTTGCTTCCCTAGCTCCTTCCGAGCCGGGGGTCGAAATGGCTGGTTTTGCGTTTTCAGCTAAGCGCAAATACCGCCCGACGGTCTCGCGATTGATCCCAAGCTCGCGTGCGATCCGCCGCTGGGACCAGCCTCTTTCGGCTAAACTGTGAATCGTCGTTTGCACGCTCACTTTGAGGACGTTCGACATGCCCCATTGGTCCCGCAGATCCGGGCCGTCCAGGAGCTGTTTTCAGTCCCAAAAAGTGGCTGGTTTTGAACCCCTTAATTTCGACCTTTAGTGGCTGGTTTTGAGTGACCGCTGACAGTGAACCTTGGTTTTCAGGAGGAGAACACGCTATTTGGTACGGTTTGGTACCAGATTCATTGAATCGTCAAGAACTTTGCCCACGTAGAAGAGGCTCCGGCTTTCGCCCCCGCATGGGGTGGTGACCGTGTCCAGAAGACTCCCTGACGGGAGGTTGGTGTATGGTTTTTTTAATTTGAACCGTCGCCGAGCCGCTCCAGTACTTGATCCACACACGTTTTGCATACCTTATAAACTACACTTTCGCATTGTTAGGCGCTGCGTTAGTTACACTAACAACCTCGGGGATTCTGGTTCTTACTGATCCAGTTTTTGCCAGATCTGACTACTCCTGATTTGGGTGTGTAGTGTGGGAGCAATCACCAACAAAAGAACGACCATGGTATTTGCCCTCTAGTTCCGTATCTAGTTCAAGCCTTGAGCCGCTTTCGCTTTCCAGAACGCCTCGACAAATGCCTTGTCATTTTCTTGAGCCAATCTTTCAATGCCCGTAACGTAGTCACGCCATTCTTCTTCATCCGCTGCGTAGAGCATGTCACTAAGTGGTTTGGCAAATACTGTCGATTCTTCACACACAAACTCAACCAGGACCCCGTCTAGTTCCGCGTTTCTTGGAAAAAAACTTGTCCACTAGATCCTTGATCTCATCTTCCGAGCCTTTATAATCGTCGTCGTCGTCCTCGGAATCCATATCGATATCTACATCTCGGTCACTGTCGTTATCGTTATCGTCGCTATCATCCGAGCCGTTGTCGTCGTCTTTATCCGCGTCGTAACCGGGCGAGTCTTCGTCGTCCACATCAATTCGGAATCGCTTTGTCCCACATGACACAAGCCGACCTTCCTTTAAATCTTGTTCTGCCGTTGGTTGCTTTTTCTTAACCTTTTTCTCTGGATCTTTCCCCACTAAATCCTTGCTAGGATTCGCGCTCTTGCCCTGCCTGCCCGGTTGGGTCACATGAGCGGTTCCAGGGTTGACCTCGTTGATAAGCTCTTCGTCTGCACCCTCTTCTTCTTGATCTTCGATTTCTCCTCTTAGATCGTCAATATCTATCTCGCCCGTGTGTTCGTCACTATCATCTGATAAATCATTTTCTGGATCTTCCACATTCTTGTCAGGATTACTATCTGGGTCCCAGTCCCGAGCATTCGGCAAATCATTTATGTGAATGACAGGGTAGTGGAGCACATAGGAATTCATTCAATAGACTAACGGCTTATTTAACGTCATCACATACTGTGATGCCACTCCCCGCTTTGCTTGTTGCTGGGCAGCAAGTTCATCTTGGCATCGAATACAATAAGGCATTTTCAAATTTGGATTGTCAGGCGAAGGATTGAAATAAAAAAAGCTGTAATTCCCGAGAACATCTTCCACAAATCTTTGTGTGCGGTTCCCGCAAATTAGGACCAGCGCTAGACTTTCTCGGATCGGTGAGGTGGCGAATGTTTGCGGCGCGTTTATCTTGCAAAAAATCAGTTCTCGTCTTCATGTTTTATTTAGTCCATTTCATCTCGGAGTTCTATCAACCGTTTTTGGGTGTCGAGTAGAATCAATCGTAATTCGTCGCACCTTTGTCGAAACTGTTTCGCTGTGTTGGCTATCTCGACTCCGATCTGCTCGGAATAATTTCGCCAAGCTTCTTTGGTTAATTCTATTTCGTCAGGTGATCTAAGTTCAGTTTGCCAGTATGCTTTCAAGGACATTATTTGATAATTATAACGTTCGGGTGCATTTTCTGGAATGCGTACAGTATTCCACGGTTAGTAGGTGATAACTTATCAAAGTCCTCTCGGCTTATTCCTACCGCTTTCCGAGCAGCCTGTAGTTCCATGACGTTCCGCGATTTGTCTAAACTATAAGGCTGGGCTGTATTGTTGTCGGAAACGTGGTGAGGAGGTTCCGTTTGCCCGTCACGGTTAACTTTCGCCCGTTGTGGTGTGTCATCGTCTCCGTCTTTGGTCACACTCTCGGGCGTATCCACTCCTGAGTCAGTATCTGGATCGGTTCCGCTTTGTCCTGGAACCCAACTCCGTGCATTTTCGTCAGGTTCCCAATCATTTGGCAGATCTACTGCCGCGGTTAATGATTGTCCTGCCATGGCAGGAAATTGGTCCAGGTAACCACTGGATAAATGGGTTATTCTCGAATTCTTTCGAGCGTTAAAGTTCTCTACGAAAATTTTTCTCTCTTTACTGGTCATAGTCTTGTCTCCTTGTATTTCCTGGTTAATTCCTTGGTTTTCCTAACTGCCTCAGTATTACAAGACTGTTCGCCTTTATACCTACGTCCCATTGACTGGAAATTCACGATGCGATTCCCTGAGAGGTTTTGCGGATTTTCAAACATCAAAGGATTGTTAACCAGATAAACCAGCTTGCTAGTAACCTCTGCGCTGAGGTTTCTGCGTTCACTCAAAAAATCACAAAGGGTCCGCTCTTCATTCCTAGGCTGAACGCTAGGCTGCGCTGAGTGACTTTATGATATTCCAGCCATTGTAGAACGTCACTTCTTAGTCTCTCAATGGCATCAAAATTGGATAGATTCTCGGGCATACAAAACATAACTACACTTCTGCGTGAAGGGAAAAGTGTAGTTGTTCCTTGACGGTCATAAGAGCCGTCACTTGTTCCTTGTTAAGTGCGATCATAATCCAGTGGTCTTGGTGATGGGTCTAGATTAGTCAACGCCAAAGCCAGGACCACATGGAACACGTTGGTAAACATCTGGGTTTCGTTAGTTATACGGACCTAGATAATGGTTCGGTGGTCTTTTCCAGCCTACAATCCCATGCGGGCTTGCTTCTTTGCCACTCATTGAATTGCGACGAAGCCTAGATGTTTGCTAACTTTCCCGTTATGAGGATGATGAGAAATGTGTGGTTACCGCTGCACTACCTGGTCGCGATAGCTCGGCTTGCCGTCGCGATCAGGTTTCTTTGCCCTGTTAGGTGCCCTAAAACATATAGGTTCTGATCTGCTCGACCTTGCCCGCTATGGCTGTTTTTTAAACGCGTTTTAGTGCCCAAAACTCAAATAGTCCCAGACTTACCCTTATCCGATACCAGTCCGAGCCTTAGACTTCAAAAATAATGTAGATAGCCTATCCAAAATGTTCAGCGCATGCCCTTCCCAAAACTTAGCCAGCCACATAAAGACCCTCGGTTTTCCGTTCCGTCGACTCCCTACTTCACCGCGACGGAAAATTCCCCCTAGTGTCTGGTGGGTCCATAAAGCCTATGCCAGCCGACAAGCAGTCTCTCAGCTCGACATTGCCCGAGCCTTGCACGTTTCCACTGCCGCAGTATCCCGATGGGCGAAAAAAGGCGCACCTATTTCGGAAGGTCCCGAAGCCTGCCGTAAATGGCAAAAAGCTAACATTTTCAGAGGCAAACCCGCCCATAAAGCAGTTACTCAATCACATTCTCAGGTTCAAATCATTTCCGCATTACCCGAGGTGGTTAGCTTTATGCAGTCAATTGCCCACATGGGCAAAAGATATGTGGATGGTCACACGGGCAAACCCGTTTCGGTTGGTGGTCGACTAGCTACGCTAGTAGGTCGGACCCTGAACAACAATACAACCAGCATGGTCTTGAAAAAGTTTACCATTCCCGTCTACAGATCCAGCCGACCTGGCAGGTCACATACATATGCCAGCAAGTTTTCTATAGAGGTTCGGGAAAGTCGCGGCAGACACACTACAAAATTTTGTGTGCTCGACCAGTGGGGAGTGTGCCTAAGTGTTTGGGACTGGCATTTTGAAGCCGTGGCTGATATGCGCAGGCTACAAGCCCAAGTGGATTTCGAAGCAGAAACGCAAGCAAGGCTTTTTCGCCACGGCAGACCTAAAGCCCAGAAAAAGGACCTCGAGCAGCTGGACGATGAGAACCTCGAGGACCAACCCGAGGACGAGGACGAGATTGAAGCCGAGGCGGAATTAGTCGCAGCTTGAACGCCCTAGGACGCCCTAGGAATCGTTTTGATGCTCAAAAACGGGCTCCGTGAGACCATCCTGTACCAATGCTGCGACGCAGCATGGGGCAAACTGGGAACGGCTAAGGCTATGTTTGCCTACTAGGTCACCCGTCATCCGTCATTGCGAGAATCTCTAAAACGGCGCTAAGGGAAACTCTGTGTCTAGTTTTTCCCATCGAGCTTTCTGCTTAGAATTTAATCGCTCTACTGCGTCCCTAGCATTTGCAGCTTCTCCTGGTAATGTAGTGGGACGTTTGGCTATATCAGCCAGAACCTTCATCTTTGGAAGTTCTGTTATCTCCTTCTTTATTAGGTCGTGGACCGCTTGGTTCCGCTCCCGTGTCTTCCGAATCCTGGCACCTTCATAATTCCGACCTTGCACCTTGCCGCCTAACCTCATCACTGGTTTAAGCCGCGGATCTCGAGAACAATGTTTTCGGTTGTCATACAAATAATGAGCGTATTCGGCTAGGTCCATTTTCTGTGTGCGTTTTGTGTGTGCTCTTGCCTGGAACCAACGCACAATTTCCCGCGTCTTTTCACTCCGCAGTATCCACTTGATTACGGGGTCATTATTTGGATCTATTTCAGCCTGTTCGTGGTCGTGATAACATGGTGGCATTTCACTAAGCAATTCCCACCATTTCTCTTGCGCTTCGGTCTTAGGCTTTAGTTGTTGTGATTTTGCGAAAACCTTGGCTGCGTCAACGTCTGAACGTGTTGGGTTACATACCGATGGGTCCGAACCACTCCACAAACCGTTGCCGTGATATTTGAAAAATCCTTTAGCTTGGCGACCGATGTTTAAGATTCGGTATGCCTCCACTTCGTCACAGTCTTCTATCCGCATTATCTCAAGTATCAGCTCGGACCTCGACCGTATCCTGATTTTAGAAAGCCTGAAACGATAGGTGTCCTTGTATATCTGCCCACCAGAATACCGAACACCGTCCTTGCCATGTGGTGGCAGTTTTCCGATAGTGACATTAGGTGCCGTTGTCTTATAACCGCGCCATTTTTCTGGATCTTCACCAGCTTTCTTATTCCCCCGAATGACAAAAATGCTATTCTCGATTGTCTCAAGTTCCGCCTGACTAGCTTTTCGTCCCTTGGCATACTGGAGCCCAGCCATTGACCTCAACGACTTTGTGCTCATCGCATCCCAGAACTCGGTCACATACTTAGCTTGCTCGGGAGCGAAACCATTCGCTTGGTCCCATTCTGTAAATAACGGGTACCGATTATCTTTGTGAGCTAATGCAATAGACCGCAACCAATCGGATATAGTTTGCAGACCGTATCCGCTTTTGAATCTATCGAAACCAACCCTTCGGTTATTCTCCTGATTCTCTTGGGCAGTCTTTATCCACTCCTCTGCTCTTTTGCTATGTTTCATGGGTTAGGTGCGGCTCCCTTCTTATTTCCAGCGAGTTGCCACGGGCGACGCGAGTCTTCGAGCGGCGGGTGCCCGTGTTGCACGAGCGGCTGGAATAGTCCTGAAATTTGGGCACACTCCTGACAAACCCAACTTTTTCTCTTTCTTCTTCTTTGGCTCTTCTTAGTAGCAGCTGGGAACCCTCGTTTTGCTCGCTGACTCGCAAAATCCCAGCTGTATCTAAGAAGAGATATGCCACATACTGGTATGAGGACCATCGCAGGGGGGTGGTCATACCAAAACGTAGCCTTAGCCTGGGGAGTGGTTTTTCGAAATCGTAAAAATAAGAGAGGGAGGGGTCCCTCATACCAAAACGTAGCCCTAGAATCCCTACTAGGTGTGTGGGGTAGTGGCAGAAAATGCGAGAAAATCCCGTTGCGACGTCGGCAGGAATAGTTGATAATGTCGAAGTCGTTAGTTGTTATCATCAGTTCACAGCCGCTCTCGTAAGGAGCGGTTGAACTGTTTAAAGGGGGTCCGGTCATTTTTCCACCACCTTCTTCTTCGGTCGCCCGGCCGGTTTGAATCCACCTGATGCCAGGAATTTGTCGACGTCCTCTGGCTCGATCAAGAACATGTAGCCGTAGCGTTCGGCAGGGAGCCTGCCGTCGTGTACGTATCGATTGATGGTTAGTGTGCCTTTATTAAGTTTAGCAGCCACTTGGGGAATGGTTAGTAGTCTAGGTCTCATAGATATAACTTTCTAATATCTAGGACTACGCCGATCCCAGATAGTACGAAAATGATCGAACTATTTTTTCACGCTCACACTGCCTCGTCCTCGTCCTCATCATCCGATTCCTGCGTGAACGTACGGTGATCGATTAGTTTCTGGGTCGCACGTACAAAGCCGTCATCGGTAGTGAATAACGGTTCGTCAGCCGGTTCGTCCGTAATCTCAGGCTCAGGTAATTCGAGTGTTGGGACCTGGGTCAGCACATCGGCTATCAATGCATCGCTCCGGCTATTCACCTCACGTAAGAGTGCCGCCGCGTCGTTGTACTGCGCATTTGCCCGTCGTGTGTATTCCACTGCCTCCAAATATCGCGGGTGCGCTTGTAGCTTCTGGTTGGCGTTGGCATACCAAGCGTCCTGTGCTTCCTTCACCCGACCGGCTAGGGTAAAATCGAAGAACGGTTTGACGGCATCACGTGCGATCTGCTCCATGATCTCGGGGTGCAGTGCGCACAGACTATCGATCTCGGTCTGCTCGTGGTGCATCGCAGCCATCCACTTTTCTCTGCGCTTCTCTGTTTCTTTCAGCGGCGTATCGGGCAAACCGTATTCGATGACTTGTTTTAGGCTTAAGGCAACTGGATAAAGCTCGATATCAAAGCTGTGCCCGTTCTTCTCCAGTAGTGCCTGCAGCTTACGCGCACAGGTTACCGGCATCGTATATCCGCTCGGGTCGAGGTCTGAGAAATAGAGCAGGATCAATGGTCTGCCGTCATCGGCTGCTTTGTCCTCCAGTTCCCAAATCATGGCATTCGACAACTCGCCGGTAGGTAACCACAGCTCACCTCTGACATCTTTAGCAATCGGTGACAGAACATCTTTAAGCGACGACTTCTCACCGACCATTACGATGTGGTAGGGCTGGCGCTGTTCGACAGCCGGACAGTTCACTGATGGCTTCAGGTACTCAATGGGTCCTATATTATGACCACAGAACAAGCTCGGGTCTGGTTGACCTGACTCCTCAAAGGTGAATATTTCAGGTCGTGCATTGCGGTGATCGACAATGCGATTGAAGGGTATGTAGTCCAGCCAGCGGGCAGCATCGGCTAGGTCGCCAAGGATCACGTAAAATCGATTGTTGTTCTTGTACTGCTTTCCACATTTGCACTCCATGCCGTCAGGCAGATAAACGCCCTTATCGCTAAGGATGTAGTGGAGACCTCTGATGTGGATCGTGCGACCGGCTGGTACGTAACGATCTACCATCTCGGCGAACCACTTGGCTTTTTCGTGTCCCAGCTTAGTGCTGTATCGGTACGGGTCATTCTGATAAGACATCACGGTCAGGTCGCGCCAGTCTGCTATGCCGTTAGCGTCAGCTTCTCGGGTGATCTGATCGTACAACTTACCGCTGCCGCTGAGGTCTTCTCCCCGTTCCGCTTCCAGCTCCAATGCAAGCGCCATCACTTCACGGCGACGGCATGTGGTCGCGTTGCCCTTACCCTTACCACCATGGTGGACAGGAGTAAGCCGACCGGCATTGATGTAGTTGAAAACTGTGGTGGGGCTTTTCCCGAGTATCTGTGCGATCTCGTTCACCCCAATAACATCGTTGTCTCTCAAGACTGTCATCGGGATCGTGACCCCTTTCTGTTCCGAGCTAGTAAGAGCCGGACCTGTAAATCACAGTGCGGAAATTGATCTCGCCGACCACTGTGATTTAGCTCACCGAGCACGTCAGCTCTCAACACAGCCGGATCGATCCCAGCCCGTTCCGCGGCCTGGAGGATTCCGCGGATATAGAATTGGATGCGGTGAAGATACTCTTCTCGATTTAGGGCATCTGGTGCCGGTTGGACGTCTGGCAATGGCACTGACGGCACCAGTGCCGGAGTAGGTCGCATCGGAGCGAAAAAGGATTTTACGGGTGTGCTCACTTCTCCACCCCTCTCGATAGTAGCGCCAAAGCTTCCTCGGCCCGTTGGAGTGGAATCAAGATCGTTTTCTGGATCTTGATATAAGGCAGGAGACCGCGATTAATCCAGTCCCTGACCGTGTATTTTGAAATGCCTTTTAGCTTGGCAAACTGCTCAACCCGAAGACACCGCGCTTCTATTATTGCCGGGCTCTCCGGCTCTTTTGGTTTCATGAAGTGGTGTCATAAGGATTGGGTTTTCTGTCCCTACGGTCACCTTACCACATATCCAGTGACATTCCATCGTAAAATCTGGATATCTTGATAGATTTACGAACCTCGAGGGAAAGCGTGACTATAGCGTGACTGGACCGAATGAGGAGAAGTTCAAAGAAAAGAATTCTAGTCGTAATCAGTTGAATATAAACGACTTGCCGGAGAGGGGACTCGAACCCCTAAGGATTGCTCCACCAGATCCTAAGTCTGGCGCGTCTGCCAATTTCGCCACCCCGGCCTAAAGGAAAGGAACTGCGATTAAGCCATAGTTCCATTCAAAAATCAATTGGACGCAACCCCAGGCAGTTTCACAGGAAGATCACAAAGGCCGCAAAGGCTGATTCTTTAACCGGCGTCGCAAACGGCTTCATTTTGCATGACCCACAACACTGGTTGGGCGCCGTTCAACAACGCCTCCGTCAGCCGTTCCCGGAACCGTTGATCCGAGCGATTATCGATAAGAACCGGCCAGTGCTCGGTGGCGGCATGCAATCCTGTTACCTGGCGCAAATGAAGGCCGCGATCACTCTCGGGGATCTGATCAGTCTTAACCATCGGGTAGCAGTCTGGATCGCCAGTTATACCGATATTCTTTTTGCGGTGAACCGCAGGTTTCATCCAGGCGAGAAACGGCTTTTGATGTATCTGAAAGATTTGCCTGACAAGCCTGAGAACGCTCTGGAAGATGTTCCTCGACTTTGCGCGTTGGCAGGTAGCCTTTCCTCCCCGATCGTCGAGCAGGTTTCCGACATGTTGAGCAGGTTGGATCGGTGGATGGAAAAGAACGGATTTTAGCGAACCCTGGGATTGCTAGCTGCCTCCCGCAGGCTCAATCCGAGCTAAGCTCTGGCACCGTTTCCGACTTCGCCCCATCTCCCCCCTTTAGCTCCGTCGGACAAGTCGAGGCTGTCGGCCTCGCACCTGTCGCGCCGTAGGCTTTGCGGAGGCGGAAGCGAGGCAGCGCTTCACGGGTGGCGACCCCTTTCGGCCTCGCTACCTGTCGCGCCGTAGGCTTGGCGGAGGCGGAAGCGAGGCAGCGCTCCACGGTGCCGACCGCTTCGGCCTTGCAAGCAAGGCGCGCTCCACGGGGCGCGACCCTGCCTCTCACCTCTCACCAATCACTTCTCACCTCTCACTTTTCGGTCCCATCGGCTTGTGGTCGACCCCTAGCCGAATTAACTTTCTCCCTTACATGGCTGACTCGTTTGTTCATCTCCATCTGCACACTGAATACTCTCTCCTAGACGGCGCGATACGGATCCCGGAGCTCATGAAAAAGTCGATCGAGTACGGGATGCCGGCGGTCGCCATTAGCGACCACGGCAACATGCATGGGGTGATCGAGTTTTATCAGGCTGCGCAGAAGGCCGGAATTAAGCCGATTGTCGGTTGCGAAGTTTATATGGCGCCAGGCAAGAGGGAAGATCGAAGCGCCAACTCCGCCAGAGATGCTTCGTTCCATTTCAATTTGTTAGCAAAGGATTTCACCGGCTATAGCAACTTGCTGAAGCTCGTCTCGGAGGCGTACCTGACCGGGTTCCATTACAAGCCGAGAATTGATAAGGAGTTACTGGCTGCCCACAGCAAAGGGTTGATCGGTCTGAGTTCTTGTCTCAAAGGAGAAATTAGTGTCGCCATTCAAAACGGCGATCTGAAGAAGGCCGAAGAAACGGCGGGCATCTTCCGGGATATTTTCGGTCCAGGTAATTTCTTCCTGGAGATGCAAGACCACGGGTTGGAGCAACAACACTTGGTCAACAGTCAACTGAAGAAGATGGCGGCCAAGCTGGACCTACCGTTGGTGGCAACCAACGACGCCCATTTTCTCGAACGATCCCATCACGAGGCCCACGATGTGATGATCTGTATCGGCACCGGCGCGATGGTCCACGACGAGCGCCGGATGCGGTATCCGACGGAAGTTTATTTCAAGTCGCCAACAGAAATGGCGGCCTTATTCGGAGATTGTCCAGAGGCGCTGACCAATACCCTCAGGATCGCAGAAATGTGCGATTTAAAGCTGGAGTTCGGTGTTTCAAAATATCCGGCTTATGAACCGCCAATCGGTAAAACCAGAGAAAGTTATCTCCGGGAGCTTTGTTACGACGGGTTAGGCCGGCGATTCGGAGAGCGCGCCGAGACGGACAAAGAGCTGCGCAATCGCTTGGATTACGAGCTTTCGGTGATCGAAAAGACCGGGTTTACCAGCTATTTCTTGATCGTCTGGGATTTTATTCATTTTGCGAAGTCGCACGGGATTCCCGTCGGCCCCGGGCGTGGTTCGGCGGCTGGTTCGTTGATCGCCTACGCGCTCGCTATTACCGACCTTGACCCCCTCCGGTTTGGTTTGATTTTCGAGCGGTTTTTGAATCCGGAGCGGGTCAGTCCCCCGGATATTGACGTTGATTTTTGCCAGAACCGGCGAGGTGAAGTTATCGAGTACGTGCGCCAGAAATACGGAGACCGCGCGGTCTCGCAAATCATCACGTTTGGAACGTTGGGCGCAAAAAGCGTGGTTCGCGATGTTGGCCGGGTTCTCGGGCTGAGTTATTCAGATGCTGATCGGATCGCTAAAATGATCCCGAACGAGCTGGGTATCACCCTCTCGTCCGCTTACGAGAAAAATCCAGAACTCAAACAAGCAGTCGACACCGAAGAATCGACCCAGCAGTTATGGGGCTTGGCGACTCTACTGGAAGGGTTAACCCGAAATACCGGGATTCATGCCGCCGGCGTTGTCATCGGTGACAAGCCGCTCGATGAATACATTCCGCTGTGCCGTGGAAACGACGACGAGGTGGTGACCCAATACGCCATGGGTCCCCTCACCGACCTGGGAATGCTTAAAATGGATTTCCTCGGGTTGAAAACGCTCACCGTCCTCGACGATGCCGCGGCCTTGATCCGTCAAAGTGACGCGCAGTTCTCACTGGAAAATATTTCGTTAGAAGATCGATCTACGTTTGATCTGTTGAACCGGGGAGAAACGATTGGGGTCTTCCAGTTGGAATCTGGCGGGATGACCAACCTGTGTAAGCAGTTCGATGTCAATGCCATCGGCGATATCATTGCGTTGATCGCGCTTTATCGGCCCGGGCCGATGGAGCTCATCCCGGACTATATCAAGCGGAAAAAAGGATTAACCAAGATCAAGTACGAACATCCGCTTCTAAAAGAGGTCTGTGCGGACACATACGGGGTCATGATTTATCAGGAACAGGTGCAACGAGCGGCCAATGTGCTCGCTGGATACACACTGGGCCAGGCAGATCTCCTCCGGCGCGCAATGGGCAAAAAGGACAAGGAGAAGATGGCAAAGGAGCGAGGCAATTTCATCGCCGGATGCAAACGGGTAAATGACATCGATGAGAAGAAGGCGAACTCGATCTTCGATCTATTGGAAAAGTTCGCCGGGTACGGCTTTAACAAGAGCCATAGCGCCGCCTACGGATTGATCAGTTACCAAACCGCTTATCTGAAGGCGAATTATCCAGTTGAGTTCATGGCTGGGTTACTAAGCAATGAAGTGAACAACACCGACAAGATTTCGGTGTTCGTTGCCGAATGCCAACGCATGGGAATGGCGATCTTGCCGCCAGATATCAATCGGAGCAGCCTTAAGTTTGTCCCGGAAACGACTGAACGCGGACACGGGATCCGTTATGGGTTAGCCGCTATTAAGAATATCGGCGAAGCCTCGATGGTTGCAGCGATCAAGGAACGAGAGAAAGCCGGTCCGTTTAAATCGTTGGATGATTATTGTGGCCGCCTGGATTCACGCTCGGTTAATCGGAAAAGCTTGGAAAGCTTGATCAGGGCCGGAGCATTTGATTTCACGGGTCAGGATCGGGCGCAACTATTTCCTCAGATTGATCAGGCGCTGGCTGCTGGCGCCGCCCTCCAAAGAGACCGTATGACCGGCCAAGTTTCGCTTTTTGGCGACCTTGAGCTCGCCCCGGCGGCCAAACGAAACGGGCGCACGACCGAATTCGCACCCTGGAGCCTGAGCGAGAAGCTCGCCTTTGAAAAGGAGTTGCTTGGGTTTTATGTCACGGGCCATCCCTTGGATGCTTACCGCGACCTGCTAGAAGGCGGCAAATACACCGCGATTACCGACCTGGGGAATCGAGAAGACCGGGAACAGGTCAAGGTCGCCGGTTCAATCTCCAGTTTGGAAAAGAAATTTACTCGTAAAGATGGCAAACCGTTCGCCGTGATGTCGCTCGAGGATTTTACCGGCACCATCGAAGTGTTGGTCTGGGCGGACATATACGCCAGGTTCGGGAAAGAGCTCGAAGCAGGTAAGATCGTTGCGGTTTCCGCCAAGTTGGAACGGCGCGACGAAACCGTCCGTTTGATCGCTTCGGAGATCGGCTCAGTCGCAAAAGGCAAAAAAGCTGGAGCGCTTACTATTGATATTTCCCTCGAGCGAACCAATGAAGATAAGTTGTTAGCTTTACGGGAGTTAGTTATGAAGCATCCTGGACCGCAACCTCTATTTTTGCGCTTTCGAGGCCCCGAGGGCCAAGAATTGAGGGTGAAAACGAACACGGGCTATTCGGTCCGGGATGACGAGTCATTTAGGGAAGAGCTGGCGCAGCTATTGGGGTGAGGCGCGCTCCACGGTTCGCTCTTGCAAATGACGGTTTTCCCACTACTGTCAACATTCCCGTCGCCTGGACTATGACGCCTTTTAACCGCGAAGTGAAGATTTTCTCTGGCTCGGCTCATCCGGAGCTCGCCCAGAAAATCGCGAAATCTATGGGTGCACCCCTCGGGGATGCCACGGTCAGCTCGTTTCCGGACGGGGAGAGCCGGGTAAAAATCAACGAGAATATTCGGGGTAGAGACGTCTTTATTGTTCAGCCGACTTGCCCCCCGACTAATCAAAATCTGATGGAGCTGCTCATCCTGATTGATGCGGCTCGCCGGGCCAGCGCTTACCGTATTACGGCGGTTATGCCGTACTTCGGTTACGCTCGTCAGGACCGGAAAGATCAACCCCGGGTTCCTATTACGGCGAAACTGGTAGCTAACCTGCTAGTGGCTGCCGGCGCTCACCGGGTGTTGACGCTCGATCTGCACGCCCAACAGATCCAAGGCTTTTTCGATATTCCGGTTGACCATTTATACGCGGCGCCGGTCCTGATCCGGTACATCCTGCAAAAGAAGCTAGCTAACCTGGTGATTGTGTCTCCGGACGTTGGCGGTCTAAAGCTAGCTTCGGCCTACGCAGAGGCGTTGGGAGCCACGCTCGCCATTGTCGGCAAAAGACGCAAGAGCCCGACAGAGACTGAGGCGCTTCACGTGATTGGGGATGTAGAAGGCAAGAATGTTTTAATGGTAGACGACTTGACCGAGACGGCAGGGACCTTGACCAGTGCGGCAGCCGCTCTCAAGAAACATGGGGCTCAAGATATTTATGCCGGGGTTTCGCATGCGGTCTTTACCGACATCGCCCATGAACGCCTCCGGAAATCCACAATTTTGGAACTGATCACGACCGATAGCACCCCAGTTCGGCTGCACCCGGACAGCAAGATCACAGTGTTATCGATCGCAGAGCTACTGGGACAAGGTATCCAGCGAATTTATTCTAATGAGTCGGTGAGTTCACTCTTCGACGTCCAGACGGAACAGTGAGGTTACATCTATGGCGCAACAAGCTAAATTGACGGTGCAAACGCGGGCAGTAATAGGCCGCAATGCGATAAAGAAGGTTCGAAAGCAAGGCCTGATTCCCGGCGTTATTTACGGAGTGGGACAAGAGCCGATCAATCTCGAGGTTAACAGTCGTCAGCTGTCCACGGTGCTGGCACGTTCTTCAAGCGAGAACATCCTGCTCGAGTTGGAGATTGTCGACGGGGACAATAAACGTAACTCGCTGGCGATGATTCAGGAAGTCCAACATCATCCGCTGCAGCGCCAGATTTTACACGTCGATTTTCACGCGGTTTCAGCCACCGAGAAAATCACAGCGGAAGTACCGATTGAGACAATCGGCGAGCCGATCGGCGTTAAGACTGGCGGCGGGCTGTTGGAACATATCTTGCGCGACCTGGAGGTCGAATGTCTGCCGGGTGATTTGCCGGACCGGATTCAAGTGGACGTATCCAGCCTCGATCTCAATCAATCCATCCACGTGAAAGATCTTAAGCTCCCGGCCGGGGTTGAAGCGGTTACGGACGCTGATCTGACGGTCGTAGCGGTCAGCACGGCTCGAGTTGAGGAAGAGCCGACCGAAGCGCTTGGAGCTGTCCCGGCTGCACCTGAAGTGATCACGGCCAAGAAGCCTGAAGAGGGCTCCGCGCCGGCAGCGTCTTAATTCGTTTCGGCGATGGCGCACTTGCGGCTGTTAGCCGGGCTCGGTAATCCTGGACCAGAATACAACGTCACGCGCCACAACGTTGGGTTCATGGTCCTCGATCGTTTGGCGCAACAGGAAGGCCTGGCTTTCGGAGCCGCATCGAAATGGGATTGCCTCTGGACTCGCTGGAACGAGGTAATCCTGATGAAGCCGATGACCTACATGAATCGCAGCGGCGATTCTGTGGCCGGCGTACTCCGCTATTTCCGAATCGAGCCCAGCGAACTGCTCGCGGTGGTTGATGATGTCGCCTTGCCCCTGGGCAGGTTGCGGTTACGTTCTTCCGGGAGCGACGGCGGTCACAATGGGCTGGGATCGATCATCGCTCATGTGGGAGAAGACTTTCCGCGCTTGCGGCTGGGGGTTGGCGCTGCGACAGATAGCGCCGATTTAGTGGATCACGTTCTGGGGCCTTTCTCCAAAACAGAATTGGCGGTAATAAGCCAATCTGTGGAGAGAGCAACGGATGCGATCCGCAAGGCGGTTGAGGCCGGATTAGAAACAGCAATGAATATATTCAACCGCGCAGAATGATATTGCATACATTATGAAAAACCGTTATGAGTGTCTAATGGCATTGGATACCAGGGGCCAGGAAGATAGTGTGAAAGAGATCATCGAACGTCTTGAGGCCGAGTTCGCCAAAGAAGGGGCAACTATCGAGCAGGTCCAAAAGATGGATAAACGCCAGCTCGCTTATGCGCCGGGTAATGTGGAGTCTGCTTACTACGTAAACTTCGTCTTTGAAGCAGAACCGAGCCTGATCACTAAGCTTCGCGGAAAATTCAAGCTCGATCCCATGGTCTTTTTGCAACATTATCAGCAATTGCCGGTGAAAAACCCAACGCCGGCCCGCAAAGAATAGGATCAATGTTATGGCCAATCTGAACCGCGTTCTACTGATCGGTAATCTGACCCGGGACCCGGATGTCCGGTATACTCCGAAAGGAACGGCGGTTGCGGATATTGGCTTGGCCATAAACCGGGTTTTCACGGGCGAGGACGGGGAAAAACGGGAAGAAGTCACCTACGTCGATGTGGTTCTCTGGAGCCGCCTCGCCGAGATCGCCGAACAATACTTGAAAAAAGGGCGCCCAGTCTTCATCGAGGGACGCCTGCAACTGGATTCTTGGGATGATAAGCAGACCGGGCAGAAACGGTCACGCTTGCGGGTCGTGGCTGAGAACCTGCAGCTTCTCGGATCTCGAGGTGAAGGTGAAGCTGGCGGGACGGGCGTTGCACCCGCGCCTCGTCGTTCAGCCCCAGCTCCAGCGCCAAAACCGAACCCTCCGCGGGACCCGGACTTGGACGCCGAGCCGGACGACATCCCGTTTTGAGCGGTCGGAACCGTGGAGCGCTGCCTCGCTTGCGAGGCCGGGAACGGTAGGGCGAAAGTCTGGTGGGGCTCCCGAAGAACCCAACGCTATCGCGGAGCTGCGGTTTGACTCCGGCCGAACGGCAACCGTTATGCCGTCGATCGTGCCGAGCCGTGGTCTATCGCTGGGCCGCGGCTCGGCACGTTCACAGGCCCCGCTCACCATTTGGCTAGGGTTTGCGCATTTCGTTGCTGAATCGCTGGGTCTTTCGGGAGCCTCGCCCCACCAAATTATTCGCCCTACCGATCAGGGGCCTCGTCCCGCGGCCACGGCGAGGCAGCGCTCCACGGCTTGCGCTTCAAGACGTTCCTACACTCCCGTACACATTGGGATTGTGACGCTGCATGAAGCGGTCGGGCTGAGCCAGTCCCGTAAAACCGAATCTTTGATAAAGCTCATGCGCATCTGCTGTGGCAAGCATCCAGCGGCGTAAGCCTTGCAGATCCGGATGGGCAAGTATCGCTTCCATTAGACGTTTCGACAGACCTTTGCCACGGTGTTCCGGCAGGATGAAAACGTCGGCCAGGTAGGCAAAAGTAGCGCGATCCGTTGTCGCTCTCGCAAAGCCGACTTGGAGCCAATCTGCTTGCGCCGTGGGATTCGCCACAGCATACGCACCGAAGCAGAGCGAATTGGCAATCGAACGGGCCACGACATCTCGCGGAATACCCCGGGCCCAATAGCTGTGCTCAGAAAGGAATTTGTGGATGAGATCCAGGTCGAGCTTAGTTGGATCCGCGCTGATCAAGTATTCCATAGCGTAGCCGCATCAATCAGTTCCTCGGTAAGCTTGGCCAGCTGGCCCCTGACTTCTAGGTCGTAGGCTTGAGCATTCGCCTTCGCTTCCTTGAGTCCATCAAAATACTTACCGGTGACACCATCTAGAGCTGGGTCCACCACTAGTCGCATCGTCGCCTCCAACCCCTCTTCTACAGTGCTCATTATGCTCCACCCCGCTTCCAAAACCATCTTGGTCGGCATCAAGGACGCCGGGTGCAAAGCATTGACGGTCACCCCGGCATTCGCTAGCTGAGCCGCAAGATCAAAAGTCCAGGCGATCATTGCCAGCTTGCTCTGCCGATAGGCCGTGACTCCGGAGTAACCGTGCTCCGACATGATATCCTCGAAATTCAAAGGGGCTTGTCCGACGGAAGCGACGTTCACGATACGGGCTGGCCCAGAAGCTTCGAGCTTGGGGAGCACTCCCTTAACTAAGAGATAGGGGGCAAGGTAATTGACCGCAAAACGCAGTTCGTAGCCATCTTGGCTCATTTCTCTTTTGGAAGAGTCTTTACCAAAGCCAACGCCGGCATTGTTGATCAGAATGTCCAGACGTTCTTGTTCAGCAGCAACCCGTCGAGCCAGCTCAGAAGTCTGTTGTAACGACGCCAGGTCGGCGCAATAGAATTGCAGCTTTTCGTTGCCAGTTTCCTGCCTGATTTCATCAAGGATTGCTTTTCCGCGCTTGTTATCTCGCCCGTGAAGGAGCACCGTCGCCCCTTTTTCGGCCAAAGCCTGCGCTAATCCCAGTCCCAATCCACTCGTAGCACCGGTAATAAGAATCGTCTGTTCCGCGAACGGTCTCATAAACAAAGAATACAACGCTAGCCTGCGCTCCGGGCAAATGCATCAGGGCATTTGCCCGTAGCGCAAGGCTATGGCCGTAAGTTCAGGGGATACTCGATCTTTTCCACGGGATCGCGCAAGCAGCCGTGATCAAGGGTCCGTTCCAAGTCTTGATCACTTGAGTCTCGTTCTCGTAACCCAAAATGGAGAGCGTGCTCGTACCAAGCAGGAAACGACTGCCATGATCTGCGGAAAGACCGATCCAACGAGATACAAGCACCCTGAGGAAATGGCCGTGGGAGAAGATTGCAACGTTGCCTTCGATCGATCGAAGCTTTGCTACAACCTGATCGGCACGTTGGGATAGCTCGTCGATCGTTTCTCCGTTGGGAAACGGGTGCGTCCAGACGCTCCAGCCCGGTACGCGCTCTCGAATCTGGTTTGTGGTCAGCCCTTCGTAGTCGCCGTAATCCCACTCCAACAGTTCTTTGTCCACTTCCACGCGGGAGCTTAGTCCAGCAAGCTTCGCGGTTTCCAACGCGCGCTGGAGCGGGCTGCTAAGAATACGCGCGAACTTTACGTCATCGAAAATCGGCAAAAGGAATCCAGCCTGCTCGCGCCCCGCATCTGTAAGAGGAATATCAGTGAGCCCGGTATGCCGCCCACTCTTTGCCCATTCGGTTTCACCGTGGCGAATTAAATAGATGGTTGAGTTCACGGTTGGCGGGTAGCGGTTTACAGTTAGCAGTCGGCGCTTCGCCGCTGCAACACATAAGTCTCATGAGTCTCATTCGAGGCAAGCGTCCCTGGTGTACTAGCCCCTAGACCCTCCCAGCTGCTAACCGCTAACTGCAAACCCGGATCGCGAGGACGCGATCCCTCCCTGCGAGGGGCCTGCATCATGTAAACTGTAAACTGCTAACCGTGAACTCCGTGAGGCTCCAGCTCATGCTTCGGACGAATTTTTGCGTAGAGCATGGAGGTCCACTCCTGGATCCCTTCGAGATAGAGATACAGTGCGGGAGTCACATAGAGCGTGATTAATTGGGAGACGATCAGACCGCCAACCAAGATAAGACCGAGGGGGCGGCGAGATTCAGCGTCGGCACCGAAACCGACCGCGATGGGAATCGCTCCCATCAATGCGGCCAGAGTCGTCATAATGATCGGGCGAAATCGTTCAACACTCGCCTCATGAACGGCCTCGACTGGCGTTTTGCCGGCTTTACGCTGTTCGACCGCAAAGTCGACCATCATAATCCCATTCTTTTTCACGATACCGATCAGCATGAACATGCCGATATAGGAATAAAGTGAGAGCTCGGAGTGGAACAATAGCAGTGTGAATAGTCCGCCGACTGCCGCCACCGGAAGCGAAGATAGGACGGTAATGGGATGGAACCAGCTTTCATAGAGGATCCCGAGGATGACGTACATGATGAAGACGGCGACAAACAGCAACACTCCTAACTGCGAGAATGTTTCGCTAAACGTTTCCGCCTCACCTTGAAGTTCGCCACGAATCGTCGGCGGCAGCACTTCCTTAGCAGTTCGTTCAATGAATTCGGTTGCATCGCCGGTAGCGGATCCCGGTTTCAAATTGAAGTAGAGAGTGACAGCGGGAAACTGATTGATGTGATTCACCGACAGCCTGCCAGTTGAAGCTTGAGAGTCCGTGACGGTCTGATTTGGAATAATCTGGCTAGTTCCAGAAGGCTTGAAATAGAGGCGATTAATGTCGTTGGGATCGCTACGCTGTTGATCTTCAGCCTCAACGATCACCTTATACTGATCCACCGGCGTTTTGATCAGATACGTGTAGTTCTGCGAATAAGCGTTCTTGAGCAGCTGCTCAACGTTCAAGTTATTTAATCCGTACGACTGCAATTGCAGCTCATTCAAATCCACGCCAAGGACTGGCGTATTGAAATAGTCAGAAGAAACCGTGGCAAACCCGGGGTATTGCCGGCATTTCGCCATCATCTCCATCGCGGACTGGTAGACCTGCTGCGCATCAACGCCGGAAATGGCGAAGGCGTACTGCCCCTGATTGTTCTTGGTGGCGCCGGTACTGATCTGCAGGACCGGGTCCGGCCGCATCAATGGAATAATACCGGGAATCTGAGCAAGCGCTCGCGAGAGCTCACTCACGACTTTCGTGATCGGCGGACGCTGGCTGGGATCTTTCAGAAAAGCCAGGGCCAACATTTGGTTGGAAGGCAGCCCTTGGGAAAATCCAGCTAAGGTAAAAGATTCATTGACCGCCGGATTACCTCTGAGGACGACATCAACCTGTTTTTGCAGCTGTTTGATCCGGTCGGGAGAAATGCCTTCCTGACAAACAAGAATGCCGCGGATAAACGAGCTGTCACCGGCAGGGATAAACGTCTTCGGCAGCAACCCGAAAACCCAAATGGTCAGAGCAAAGCAACCAACCCAGGTAACGGCTGAAATCCAACGGTGACGGAGAAAGAAGTACAAACTGCGGCCATAGAGCGCGGTAATCCGCTTGAACAAATGTCCAACGGTTCGTTCCATCCAAGTTCTTTCGTCATGGCCTCGCGGCCCTAAAACCCGCGAGCACATCATTGGGGTCAACGTGACGGAAACGATCCCGGAGGCGAAGATGGCTACGATGATGGTTACAGAGAATTCACGGAAGATTCGCCCGATGATACCGGTCACCATCACCAGGGGCAGAAAGACTACCGCCAACGAAACCGTCATCGCCACAATAGTAAAAGTGATCTGGCGGGCGCTATTCATTGCCGCCTGCATCGGGTTTTGACCTGACTCCATGAGCCGCACCGTGTTTTCGAGAAAGACGATGGCGTCATCCACTAGGAACCCGATGGACAACGTCAGCGCCATCAACGTCAAATTGTTGAGGCTGAAATTCAGCATCCCCATGACCAGGAATGTGATCAGCATCGATAGGGGTAAGGCCACAACCGGAATCAGAGTGTCAGTAGCCCGGCCAAGGAAGGCGAAGATAACGATAACCACTAAGGCAAAGGCTATCAGCAAGGTATGTTCGACCTCGTCAGTATTCGTGACGATGGTTTTGGAGCGATCATAGAGCGGGATCATCTGAACGGACCCCGGTATCTGCGCTCGAAAAAAAGGCAGTAAGTCTTTGATTTTTTGAGCGACTTCCACCGCGTTGGCGCCGGCTTGACGATAGATCGCCAATACTACTTCCGCGGGCGCCTCTCCGTAATCTCGAGCCCAGAAATTTCGGCTGATGCGTTCATCCTCAACGGTTTTAACTACCTTCGCGACATCCTTCAGATAAACCGGTTGGCCATTCGGCCGCGCGATGATCACATTCTCATACTGTTGAGGAGTCGTTAGCTGCCCGTTTGCATAGAGAAGATAGGTACGATCTTTGCCGTCAAATTGCCCGGCCCCCAAGTAAGCAGTGCTTTGGTTCACCGCGTTCGTCACGTCGGTCATGGTGAGGCCAAGCGAGGAAAGTTTGTTAACTTGAACCTTGATGCGAATCGCCGTCCTGGCGCCATAAACCTGGACCTGACTAACTCCGTTTAGGATGGCGATCTGCTGACCTAGATTAGTATTGCCATAGTCGAATAGGTCGCCCTCCCTCATCGTATCGCTAACCAGGGCGATATAAAAAATTGCCTGGTCGTTCGGATTGGTTTTTGTGAACGAAGGAGGCTGGGGCAAGTCGGTCGGTAAATAGCCTGCGGCCCTCGAGATCGCGGCCTGTACGTCGGTCGCGGCGTCTCCTAAACTTTTGTCCAGCGAGAACTGCAATACCAGAGTCGATTGTCCGGTTTGATTGGTCGATGTCACCAGATCCAAACCCGGGATTTGCAGGAATTGCTTCTCCAGCGGAGTCGCGCAGGTATTCGCCATCGTTTCCGGGCTGGCGCCGGGATAAGTGACGCTAACCTGAATGACCGGGTAATCGACCGCGGGCAGATCGTTCACCGCCAATCCCCGAAAAACCTGGATCCCGAAAGCGGTGACGGTGATCGTCAACAGTAGCGTCATGATCGGACGCCGAATAAAGAGCGCCGAAAAGTTCATAGCGCTGGGCTGGGCTTCACTATTGAACTTTCCTGTTGAGCGCCGGAGGTCGAATTCTGTTGCAAGCCCTGGCCAGTCAGCGCCGCTGGGGCCGGCGTCGGACTCGGCATGGGATATTCTTTGGGGTTCACCTTGGTGCCATTGGCGAGCGCGATCTGCCCTTCGACGACGACGGTTTCACCCGCTTGCACCCCCTGAGGAACCACAACCAGATCCTGATACTTCACCCCTTGCGGAACTAACCGTTGTTCGACGGTGTTATCCGGTTTCACCACGAATAAGTAAGTCCCCTTCCCTCCGAGTTGTACCGTCTGACTCGGCACGACGAGCGCATCCTTCAAGATCTGCAACGTCAGCGCGACGTTGACGTATTGGCCAGGCCAGAAATAGCGGTCCTCATTAGGAATCGTCGCCCGAAGTAGAACCGTGCCGGCCTGGGTCGAAACGCTGTTGTCGAAAAAGCTCAACTTGCCCGCCTTGGCTATGTCGGGCCGGGTTGGCGCTATGACTTCCACCTTAAGAGAATTCCCCTGACTCATGTTCTCTCGCAGATGAGCAAGGTCGTTCTCGGAGATGTCGAAATCGACGTAGACCGGGTCCTGGAGCTGGATATTGACCAGAGTCGATCCACCAACGGCAACGTAATTACCTGGATCGACCAGCCTGCGACCGGTACGGCCGTTCCCTGGGGATCGGATATAGCAATATTCGAGATTGAGCTTGGCTAGATCGATCGAAGCCTGATCCCGAGCGACAGCGCCGTTGTAGTTGTCGAAGTTCGCTTTGTCGGTGTCGATCTGTTGTTCCGACACAAAATGTTGCGGCCCGATCTTTTCATCGCGCTCCAGGTTTCTTTGATTCAAGTCGACTTGGGCGTTGTCCGACAAGAGTTGAGCCTGGGCTTGCTCCAATTGAGCCTGAAATGGCCTCGGATCGATCACAAAAAGGAGGTCGCCTTTCTTGACCTCCTGGCCCTCTACGAAATGGACTTCCGTGATTCTGCCGCTGACTTGAGGCTGGATATTGACCGATTCCGGAGAAACGACCCGGCCGAATTCATGGAGCTGCACCGGCACATCCGCTGCCAGGACTTTCGTGACCAGGACGTTTTTGGGGGCAGCCGGCCCCTGAGTAGTGTTGGACTGGGGGCCGCATCCACTGAAGAAAATGGCCGTTACTGAAAGAAGAAAAAAAAGAAGGCTTCTAGGACCAATCGCCAGTTGGGGGGTCATTTTCGGGGGGAGACATCGTGCGTTTTGCGATACTAATCATGCAAATTTGCTGAAGAAAAAGTCGACCCTCCATGGTCGCTTTCATTCTCCTTTTCGAGTTTCGCTCTTCCAGAAGCACTCCTTTTCGTGACGAAACCGAAGCCGGGTCGCGCCCGACACTTTGCCGCACTTCCAGATAAAAGCTAGTTCCGTACCCCCGGTGGCGTCAAACCGTATATCATATAACCGGACGGTAAATGCCGAAGAACCGGCGAGCCGCTGGCGCAATTCGGGGAGGGCGCGCAGCCACCGGGAGGGATCGCGTCCTCGCGATCCTTGGTTCTCGAAGCCCAGGAGGTGATCTGATCGCGGACAAAAATACCCTTCTGGATTGTGGCACGTCCTCGCGGCGCGCGGTGGTCGCAGCGCGCAAATCGGGGAGGGCGCGCGTCCCCGCGCGCCGCGAGGACGCGATCCCTCCCGACGATGGGCCTGCACACAATCCAAGAACGAAGCGCCCAAGCGCGTTCCGCCTATTCACGGCTAGATCCAATTCCCAGACGGGACTGGAACCGGCCTCGAGCGAATCGGATCGAAAGCTCAGCTCCGAATGCCTGGGAGAGGTTCTTGCTAGAAACGACTTGGCGCACGGGGCCGTGAATCAACACTTTTCCGTCCTTCAAAAGAAGGGCGCGAGAGAAACAGGATAGTATCTCTTCGACGTGATGAGTCACTAACACGAGGTTCGGGCTATGGTCTGTCGATTGGGTCGCAAGCCTTTGTAAGAACTCCAGAAACCGCTCTCGCGCCACGGGGTCTAGACCAGCGCAGGGTTCGTCTAGAATCAGGATCTTATGATTGGCCATCAAAGCGCGGCCGATTAGAACGCGTTGGCGTTCGCCCTGTGAAAAATAGCCCCAAGGCCGGTCCGCCAGCTTTTGACATTCTACCTGCTCTAGCAATCGAAATGCTTGCTTCCGCTGAAGACCATGCGGAGGTTTCCAACTGTTGATCACCGCCTGCTGGCCGCTGGCCACGATATCGAGGCCAACTTGATCGTCGTCGATCATCTGTCTGACGCTGGAGCTGACCAACCCAACCTGTTTTCGTAGCTCACGCCAATCGGTTTTGCCGTATTCCTGATCCAATACCCGGATACGGCCGCTAGAGGGTGTGACGTAGCCCGTAATGCAGCTGAGCAGGGTCGTTTTACCGGAGCCGTTAGCGCCAAGGACGGTCCAGTTCTCACCCGGCTTAATCTCCCAATTCAGGTTTTGAAGGATCTTTGTTTTACCGCGGTAGACGGTCAGGCTCTCTATCGACACAATGGACATGGGCGTTCACGGTTCACAATTCGCCGTTCACGGTTCACAGTTTATGGCAGCGCCCGCAACAGTATATTTCTGAAGAGCGAATGAGAATAGGGCGCCAAATCGCGGACAACCGGGGACAGTGAACTGCGAATCCGTTCACTAAAACTCACAATCGACGTCAAGGGCTTGATGCAGCATGCGGAGGTATTGCCGTTTGGGGACCTCGATTGCTCCAAAGGTACGAAGGTGTGGAGTGATATATTGAGTGTCCAGCAGCTTAAATCCGCGAGTTTGCAACCGGTCGACCAAAGCTAATAGCGCGATCTTAGAGGCATCGGTTTCTCGATGGAACATTGACTCGCCGAAAAAAGCCCCCTGAATGCTCACACCGTAAAGACCTCCGGCTAGCTCCTGGTTCTTCCAGGTTTCGACTGAATGAGCGAAACCGAGATCGTGCAAGTTGAGATAGCTTTGGATGATTTGCTCGTTGATCCAAGTTTCGGTGCGCTCCGCGCAAGCCCGCAAGACCTCTTCGAAGGCGGTGTCGATTTTCACCTCGAAGATCCCTTTTTTCGCGACCCGGTGCAGGCCGTGAGGGACATGAAAGGTATCTAGCGGAATGATCCCTCTTGGATCGGGCGAGAACCACGCAATTTCTCCGCTTTCCAGCGCCATGGGAAAGATCCCATTGCGATAGGCCTCAACCAGAAGTGACGCCGGGATGATTGTCGGTGTGGTTCTTCTCCGCACAAAGCTACTAAAATAGCGGGTGCTGGGGGCAGACGAAAGGGCGAAACGGCGATACGGCGAATGGGCGAGGCGGCGAATCCGTGTTAGTCGTTTCGTTTTCGATGGGTCACAATGGCTGAGACTAACGGCCTGACCTATTACTCATGCGCGGACATCGCCCTGTCGCCGTTTCGCCGCATCGCCGGTGCGCCGTTTCGCCCATTCGCCGTTTCGCTTCCTTTGCGGTTCGGCGATTTCGTGGCATAATCGTTTTTTCTACTGATGATCGCCGTCGACTCCACGACTCACTCTACAATCATCATCCTGGATTTCGGTTCGCAATACACGCAGGTGATCGCTCGGCGGATCCGGGAAAGCCGGGTTTACTCCGAGATTGCGCCCTTCAATCTCTCGGCTGAGCAGATCCGAAAACTGCAGCCGAAAGGGATCGTCTTGTCCGGCGGGCCAGCCAGTGTGTTCGCCTCCAGCGCTCCTCTGCCGGATCCAGCAATCTTTTCGCTGGGAATCCCGATCCTAGGGATTTGCTATGGAGTTCATCTCATGGCGCTGCAGCTTAATGGCTCGGTCGAATTCTCAAATCGGCGCGAGTTCGGACCTGGCACCTTAAAGGTTCAGAGTCCGTCCCCATTATTTGACGGCTTGCCATTGGAGTTTCCCGTTTGGAATAGCCATGGAGACAAAGTCGTGTCCTTACCCCCAGGGTTTCAAACAGTTGGTATCAGCGAAAACAGTCCGTTTGCGGCGATTGAAGATCGGAGCCGGAACCTCTTTGGCGTCCAATTTCACCCTGAAGTCGCTCACACGCCCTTAGGAAAAGAGATCCTGGAGAACTTCGTTTACAACGTCTGTCAATGCCGGCCGGATTGGACCATGGGTTCCTTCATCGAGAGAAGTTGCCAGGAGATTCGCGAACGCGTCGGCCCGGATAAAGTCGTGCTTGGTCTCTCGGGTGGTGTGGACTCATCTGTGACTGCTGCCCTCATCCATCGGGCAATCGGCGATCAATTGACCTGCATCTTCGTCAACAACGGTCTCTTGCGCTCGCGTGAGGCCGAAACCGTCCAGAAAGTTTTCGGCGAAACGTTTCGTATCAAACTTCAATATGTCGATGCCAGTAACCGATTCCTCGAACGTCTGGCAGGCGTCACGGACCCAGAAAAAAAACGCAAGATTATCGGAGAAGAGTTTATCCGGGTTTTCGAAGCGACGGCTCTCGAGCTGAAAGCGCTGGATTCTAAAGACCATCGGTACCGGTACCTGGCCCAAGGAACTCTCTATCCCGACGTGATCGAGAGCGTGGCGATCGGTGGGAACCCGGCGGCGATGATTAAGAGCCATCATAACGTCGGCGGGTTGCCCGAGCACATGGACTTCGAATTGCTGGAACCACTTCGACAACTCTTCAAAGACGAAGTCCGCCAGGTCGGTCTTGAGCTGGAACTCCCGAAAGAAATCGTCTTTCGCCAGCCTTTCCCCGGTCCGGGCCTGGCGGTGCGAGTGCTCGGCGAAATTACCCGGGAGCGGCTGCAAATACTGCGGCAAGCAGACGAGATTGTAGTGAACGAGATGAAAGCAGCGGACTGGTATTACAAGGTTTGGCAGTCTTTCGCCGTTCTGTTGCCAGTTCAATCCGTCGGGGTCATGGGCGACCAGCGAACGTACGAGAACACCGTTGCTCTGCGCATAGTAGAAAGCCAAGACGGGATGACCGCAGATTGGGTGCGGATCCCATACGAGATCCTAGCCAAGATCTCCAGCCGGATCATCAACGAGGTCAAAGGAGTAAACCGAGTTTGTTATGACATCTCCAGTAAGCCTCCGAGCACAATTGAGTGGGAGTGAGGGTTCGCAGTTAGCGGTTAGCGGTTAACAGTTGGCTTCCGCCCCATCATTCGCTTCCCGCTCCCGACTGCAAACGGCCAACTGCAAACCAACTGGCGGATATGAGCGAATTGAGAAAACCGGAACTTGCTGCGATTGAGGCCCTGGCTAAGCATTTTTCTGCAACTTGGGAACATGGCGAGCAGCCGCCCGACGCTTACGTCAAGATCGGGAAGAAGGAGATCGCGGTCGATATCACGGCTATCAAGCAACGGATGATTAAGTGGGACGACCAGGCGAAGCCTCGCCTCCGTTTCGATAAAGTCGTACTCGAATTGATTGGACGTTTGCAAACCGGCCTGCACGCGACCGTGCCCGATGGCAAAACTCTCATAGTGACCGTCACGGCTCCTATACGGCTACCAGGGAAGACAGCGGACACACTGGAAGACAGAATACTAAGCTCTCTGGCTCACCGATCCGCTCGATTGGAGCTCAAGGACACCATCCATGGAAATCAGGTCCGTGTTCGTCTCGTAAAGAGTTTTGGAGGAACATCGAGAGTGATCGGATTCGTGCACAATCCCGACTCAGACCCCGAGATTCTCCTGGGTGTGACCGATTTAATGCTCAAGTGCATCGGCGCTGACGCGGGTAAAGGCATGCCGGCAGGCTTCGCGGGTGACCGATGGCTCGTTATCGGCTATGAGGGCAAGCCCATCCAAGTCGATACCTATCGTCAGGTCTGTTCCCAGATCTCCCTCCCGAGCGACTTGAAGAAGGTTTTGATGGTGTTTGCCGGCGGTTTGGTCGAGAGCCTGAGCGGCTAAACGCGAATTGGGCAGCGTTGGCGTTTGGCGTTTGGCGTTCGGCGTTCGGCGTTCGGCGTTCGGCGTTCGGCGGTTTGCAGTTTCCCAACCCGTCGTCCACAATGCAGGCAAACCATCGTCCCATAAGTCCTATCGGTCCCATAGGTCCCATGCGTTCCTACCCATCCTCCCCGGAGCCGCGAACCAAAAACCGCAAACTGCTAACCCACGACCCTCACCTCCTCCATGCGCCTCGCCATTTATCCAGGAAGTTTTGATCCGATCACTAACGGCCACCTCGATGTCATCCATAGGGCGTGCCGGTTATTCGACGAATTGATCGTCGCGGTGGCTTTAAACGATCAGAAACATACGTCCTGTTTGTTTACGATCGACGAACGGATCACCATTTTGACGGAAGCGTGTGAAGGGGTCGCTAAGGTCCGGGTGGCCAAGCTGAACGGTCTGCTGGTGGATTTTGCCCGTGCCTGCGGAGCGAGCGCGATCGTAAGAGGCCTGAGGGCGGTATCGGATTTCGAGTTTGAGTTCCAGATGGCGCTGATGAATCGGAAGATGGAACCGGATATAGAGACAATCTTTCTGATGCCGAAAGAGGAGTACACTTATCTTAGCTCGAGGATTGTGAAAGAGATCGCCCGGCTCGGGGGCAACGTCGACGCCTTTGTCCCTCCCTCCGCGCGAAGAGCCTTGGCCAAGAAGCTATCCGGGCAGGGCGCCGGTGGGGCGAGCGTTGGTGGGGCGAGGCTCCCGAAAGACCCAATGCCTCATCAGCGCCAGACGGTGAGTCGACGCAAAGGGAACAAAAATAGAACGAAAAGCGCGCCGAGCCGTCACCCCTGAAATGCCACTCGAAGAGGCGCGGATCACACTATAGACCGGCGGCTCGGCACGATTGTCGGCCTATTGTTGCTCTTCGGCGTCGACACCACCTTATCCCTCGTATAAGTACTGGGTCTTTCGGGAGCCTCGCCCCACCAAATCAGTCCCCCAAAAAAAGCAGTAGAATGGTCCGGCTTAGCCGGAGTATTCTACTGCCATAGCCTGGATTGCTTTCAAAGGTCCCGCCCACATCGCTCCCGCCGTGGCGGAAGAGGGCGGGTCTTTGAAAGCAATCCAGGCTCGGGAGGAATTCGCCATGAAAATTCACGTCAATCAAATCCCGGCGAAAGGCGCAGCGTTCGAAGGCAAGGAACAGAGCGACATACTCGAGCTGAACGAACCGGGTTTTCGCCCGGCGGATACGTTGTCGTATTCACTCTTCGCTGAATTCGACAAAGACACGCTTTTGGTGAGCGGTACGCTATCGATCGTTTTGGAACTCGATTGTGTCAGTTGTTTACAGCCTTTTGTCTATCCGCTTGAGGTCCGGGATTTCGCAGTACAGATCCCGGCTGGGCCCCACGATACTGTCGACTTGACGCCATACCTACGCGAAGATATTGTCCTGGCTCTTCCGGCGCATCCGAGGTGCGATTGGGACGGGAGCCGTGTTTGTCCCGGGCCAAAGATACCGAGTCAAGTGACGGAGGAAAAAGAGCCGAGCCAGCCAGATGCGTGGGCAGCCTTAGATGAATTGAACTTAAGAAAGAATAACTAGCACAATGGGTGTACCAAAACGAAAAACGTCCAAGATGAGACTTCGGACGCGCAGAGCCGCCAACCGCTGGCACGCCCCGCAGCTGACCAAGTGTCCTCAATGTGGTAGCCGAGTCCGCGGCCACACAGCATGCCCCGCCTGCGGATACTATCGCGGACGACAGATTTTGTCGGTTGAAGTAGCTTAAAGGTCCGCAGTTGGTAGGGCGAGGCTCCTGTACAGCCTAAACCTTATCGCAAGGTTATCCTTTTGTGCCCGACAGCTAGTTGAGTAAGGCCGAAACGCCGCCGAGCCATCCGTGCAGCTTATCCACGTCCTGGCGGGCGCAGTGACCTGGTTTACCTGATCTAGAGAGAACGCCAGAGGCGTTGCGAAGGTTTTTTTATCTTTCGGGAGCCTCGCCCCACCAACCCTAAACGGCCAACCGCTAACTGTTCGGCTGCGAATTCCTGTTGAACGGGCCTTTTTATTGCGCTAATCACGGGGTCTAGGCTTTTCGGGTTTCAGGTCAGTCTAAGCCGGCACGTATGAGGATCGCATTAGATGCTATGGGAGGAGACTTCGCTCCCAAGAACAACGTCGAAGGGGCCGTTCTAGCGCTAAAAGAGTATCCGCACGTTGAAAAACTCTTCCTGGTCGGTGACGCCATGACGATCAGCGCCGAGCTGAAGCGCATCGGGTATCAGGACCAAAGAATTGAAGTTTTTCATGCTTCCGAGGTCGTGAACATGCACGAGTCAGCGGCTAAGGCAGTTCGCCAAAAAAAGGACTCTTCTATTTCCCGCGCGGTTGATCTGGTAAAAAGCGGCTCCGCCCAAGCGGTAGTGTCCGCCGGTCACACCGGCGCTGCTGTTGCCGCCTCGGTATTGAAGCTGCGCACACTGAAGGGAATCGAACGGCCGGCGGTTGCTTGCATATTGCCGACTGAACACGGCGTTTTTGTTTTGATCGATGCCGGCGCCAACCCGGACTCCACACCCGAAAACTTGTTGCAATTCGGCATTATGGGCTCGGTTTTCTCTGAGCAAGTTCTGGGGAACAAAACGGCGAAGGTCGCCCTGCTTTCTATTGGTGAAGAAGATCTCAAAGGAAACGATGTTACCAAAGAGGCTTTCAAAGTCCTGAAAACATCTAACCTCAATTTCCAAGGCAATATCGAGGGGCGCGACCTTTACGAGAACCCGGCAGATGTCGTGGTTTGCGATGGCTTTACCGGCAACGTCGTTTTGAAGACGTCTGAGTCGATCGCCTACGCCATTTTCGGATGGTTACGGAGGGAACTGAACCGCGGATTGGTAAGAAAGCTTGGGGCCAGTTTGGCTCGAGGCGCCTTTCGCGACATTTACAAGAAAACCAACTCTGAGGAGTACGGCGGTATGCCGCTGCTTGGAGTCAACGGTGTGTGCATCATCGCCCACGGCTCCAGCTCGCCTGTGGCGATGAAAAATGCGATTCGGGTCGCCGCCGAGTCGGTGAAACAGGATCTTAACCCCCACATCTTACGGAAGCTCGAAATTTATAATGAGAATCTCGCCGCGACCACATCGGTCCAATAAACCCTGCCGGACCGTCTCGATTATCGGAACCGGCAGTTACACTCCTGAACGGATCCTGACCAATCATGATCTGGAAAAGATGGTTGATACGACAGATCAATGGATTCGCACCCGGACAGGTATTAGAGAGCGACGAATTGCGAAAGATAGCGAGACCACCAGCGACATGGCCACTCGAGCTGCGCTGGCGGCCATGGAACAGGCCAAAGTCACTCCGGAAGAGATTGATTTGATTATCGTCGCCACGGCCACGCCGGACCATCAGTTTCCCGCCACCGCCTGTTTTGTACAAAAGAAGATCGGCGCTATCAACGCCGCTTGTTTTGATGTCTCTGCGGCTTGTTCCGGGTTTCTCTATGCGCTCGAGATTGGCCAGCAGTTTATCTCTACCCACGTCTATAACACCGTTCTAATTATCGGCGCCGACAAACTGAGCGCGATAATCGATTGGGCAGATCGCAACACCTGCGTGCTTTTCGGAGACGGAGCCGGAGCTGCGATTCTGCGTAATCGACCTCATTCTCATGGCGTGATCTCCACCTATATGGGAAGCGATGGAGCGTTCACCGATATTCTAATCATGCCGGGAGGCGGCACTCGCTGCCCTATTACGCCGGAGAATATCGATCAGCGGCTGAACACGCTAAAGATGTCCGGCAGGGAAGTCTACAAACAAGCGGTCGTTTCCATGTTCAATGCTGGGACGCGCGTTCTGGATGAAGCAGGATTGCAGTACGAAGACATTAATTGTGTGATCCCTCATCAAGCTAATCTGCGAATTATCGAGGCGATCGCGGAACGGATGGCGCTGCCGATGGATAAATTCTATGTCAATTTGGATCGGTTTGGGAACACATCAGCAGCTGCTGTCGCTATCGCGCTCGACGAAGCTCACCGTACCGGCCGGATCCAAATTGGTGACTACATTCTCCTGATCGTTTTCGGCGGCGGCCTGACTTGGGCTAGTTCGGTGATTCAGTGGTAACCGCGTTAGCAGTTCACAGTTTGCCGTTGGTCCGTTTTCGGCGGCAACTGTGTTGTCCCGGAGGGACTGAATGAAGGTAGCCTTACGATGTGTTTTCCAGGCATTTCATGCCAGGCTACCTTCATTTAGTCCCTCCGGGACAAGCTAGCTGCAACTATGAACGTGAACCCACTCATCGACACTCACTGCCACCTCGATTTTCCTGAATTTGCGAACGATCTTGATGCCGTAATCAAGCGCGCAACCGCCGCTGGCGTTGACAGGATCATCACGATCGGGACTTCGTTAGACTCAAGCCGGGCGGCGATCGAGTTAGCAAATCGTTACCCTAATGTCTTCGCGACGGTGGGTCTGCACCCGACGTCGATCACGGAGGATACGCCTGAGTTTATCGAAGAACTGAAACAACTGGCTGGGCATCCGAAAGCCGTCGCGATTGGGGAGTGCGGACTGGATTTTTATCGACTATCTGACGACGATAAACCGGATCTTGTGGAATCGGCCTTCGGATCCATCACCCAGAGCGGGATTGAAACAGACCTGAGAATCGATTCACTGAAAGCAGCGCAGGGCGCGGCGTTTGAGCAACAGCTTGAGCTGGCGGCGCAATTGGGGAAACCGGTCGTTATTCATCAACGAGATTCGTGGAATGAAACGCTAGAGATCATTAAGCCGTATTCGGTGAACGCGGTATTTCACTGCTTTACCGGTGGCTTAGCAGAGTTGAAAGAAGTGCTAGCGCTTGGATACCACGTCTCATTCACTGGCATCGCGACGTTTAAGAGCGCTGCCGATGTCCGGGCAGCGGCCAAAGTCGTACCTTCTGATCGGGTGATGGTAGAGACCGATGCGCCGTATCTGGCGCCGGTTCCTCACCGGGGAAAACGCTGTGAGCCTGCGTACGTGCGCTTCACGGCGGAATCGATCGCGAGAGAACGCGGGGTAAGCCCTGACGACTTCGCTAAAACCACCACCGATAACGCGGAACGCTTCTTTGGGCTCGTACCTTAAGCGATCGCGTTCCTACACTGCTGGCGAACACGCCCATCCGGGAGGGATCGCGTCCTCGTACCGCGGCCGCGGGATTGTTACCGAGGACGTGACATAATCGCGGGCAAAAATACACCGCGAGTTGTGGCATGTCCTCGAGGCGCGCGGGGATCCGACGTCGCCCCGTTGGCAGAAAATCGATCGGATGCCTTAGGCTATGTCGGACAGGCAGCGCGCCCTCCCCGATTTGCACGTAACAAACGCGGGGCATAATCCAGCCCACAAAAAAACAAACAGTTCATGTCCCCACCTACCGAATTACGAGCAGGTGGGGGAGACTAATTCGTCACTACAGGCGGAACCTGTCGCGCCGTAGGCTTGGTGAAGGCGGAACTTATCGCGCCGAAGTCCCAGTTAACCGGGACGAAGGCAGACTGCCTTATCGGCGGCGAAAATCGCGATCTTTTCCTCTGCGGTTATCACGGCCACCGCCACCACCGCCACGACCGGCCTCACTCGGGAAGAATCGATCTTGTCGAGGTTCCGGCGGTCGAGCTTCGTTTACGGTAAGCGCACGATTGTCTAAAGAATAACCGTTGAACTTGTTGATGGCCTCTGTGGCTTGTTCACCTGATTCCATGGTTACGAATCCAAACCCACGTGATTTCCCCGTGAATTTGTCCTGAATGATTTTGACGTCGACGACGTTTCCAACCTGTCCGAACAGGTCTTGTAGATCTAGCTCGGTCGTAGCGAAGGATAGATTTCCTACGTAGAGTTTTGCTGACATAATAACAGTTTTTCGGGGACACCTCCTCGAGCAAGCCGGTCGAAACCGGATCCGATCGCCAACCGCTTAAGTGCTGACAATTACCTCGAACGAAAAGAAGTCCCTATCGGCTACGGCAGGAAGCGCCCGGTTTCAAGTGGAAAAGGGCCTGAAAAGGAGTTGGTAGGGCGAGGCTCCGGAATGCTCGAGAGGAGTCGCAGCGTGAAATCGCGTACATGATATGCGGCAAGCAATCGCCGAGAGCTGCCGAGCCTTGGGTTGCGGCTATTCCTTGTCTCCGTCACCGCTCCAATGAAAATGAACCGGGATCTCTATGTCGGGATGTAAACTTTCGCAAACTGGGCAAGCTAGAGCCGCTTTCTCTAATGCGCTTTTTTTTGGGTGAGTAGCAGGGAGTGGAACCGTAATATCGACGGTTAATTTCTTGATCCGCCGGACCGGCTCCTGAAGCATCTCTTTTGAAACACTGACTTTCGTTCCTGTCAGATCCATCTCATGGCGTTCGGCAAACAGACCCATGATCGTGACCATGCAAGTGCCCAAAGCCGTGGCCACAAGATCGGTGGGAGAAAAGGAAGAGCCTTTCCCGCCGTTATCGACGGGAGCATCCGTCAAAATTCCGGTACCAGAAGGCGTATGAACGGCTTCGGTCTGTAGCTGCCCCTTATATTCGATTTCGATTTTGACCATGGAAGCTGTATACGCCGACTCGGTTCAGGATGCTAGACCGGAGGAGCTAGGAGCTGGAATCTAGGATCTAGGAGCGGCGTTGGCGCACGGACTTTTGGTGGGGCGAGGCTCCCGAACAGCCCATCGAAATCCGCAGCGGAGGTGTAGGTTCGACTAGGATGCGCCTAGCCGGCCCGATACGCTCGCCGAGCCGTACCCAGCACTTGATAACACCCCTGGACGTAGAATCCTCGACCGAGCTCGCTGAAATTCTTTGGTCTGGCGTCTTGGCACACGCTGGGACGCGGCTCGGCATGTCAATCGGTGAAGCGTACGCCCGGTTGAGCTAAATCGAACTCTTCGTTTCGATCTCTGAGACCGTTCGGGAGCCTCGCCCCACCACAAGTCTATGCAGCAGACGTGCCCTGATTCTAACTCCTAGCTTCCTACAGTACCGGGTTTGCGAAGCGCTCTGCAAATCTGCCGGATGATCCCCGGGCCACGATAAATGAATCCTGTGTAGAGCTGGATCAGGTCAGCCCCGGCGTCAAAACGAGCCAAGGCGTCCGTTGGGTTCATGATTCCGCCCACAGAAATAACCGGCAATCGGGACTTGGTCTTAATGTATTTCAGAACTTCGCAAGAACGGTCCCGGAGGGGGGTACCGCTCAGTCCTCCTTGGGTTCGCCTTGGAGACGGGATCCCGGAATGATCGATTGTGGTGTTGGTCGCAACAATGCCGGAAATGCCCTTCGAGTCAGCGACAGCAAGAATATCGTCGATTTCTTGCCAGGTTAGATCTGGCGCAATCTTAAGCAATAGAGGCGTCTGACTGAGCTCCTGGCGAAGGGTGGCGCAAAGCGGACCCAGAGCGGCCGGGTCCTGCAGCGACCTCAACCCCGGGGTGTTAGGCGAACTCACATTCAGAACAAAGTAGTCACCGTGATCCCGCAACAGGCGCAATGACTTAAGATAATCCTCAACTGCGTTTTCGAGGGGAACGACTTTTGATTTCCCGATATTGATTCCAACCGGGATCGCCGGCCATCGCGCGCTTTGGCGCAATCTTTGTAAGTGTTCCGCTATCGCGGCTGCTCCCCGGTTATTGAACCCTAATCGATTAATGATCGCCTCAGCTTCAGGCACTCGAAACATTCGAGGTTTCGGATTGCCGGGCTGCGCTACCGCCGTCACGGTGCCAATTTCAACCGATCCAAACCCAAGAGCGGCCAACGCCGGTATCGCGATCCCGTTCTTATCAAAGCCCGCTGCCAACCCGACTGGATTCGGGAAACTCAAACCGAAGACTTCCCGCCGGAGCGGCGCCTCCCGCCTTTCTCGATTGAGCGACGGAAGTGAGGAAGCCAGGCTTAGGGCGTGCAGCGCCAATTCGTGAACTTTTTCCGGATCGACGAGAAACAGCAGCGGTCTAAGGAGGTCTTCGTATGCGGAGAACACAGGGAATAGGATAAAGGAGTTGCAGGAGTTACAGGAGTTCAGAATCTGCGTCCATCTGCGTTCATTTCACCCCGGAGAATTTTGGGGCTGCGGTTAAAGATTCTTATTCGTGTCCATTCGTGGTCTATTTCCCGATACAGAACTCGCTGAAGATCCGGCCGAGAAGATCCTCGGTATCATGCCGCCCGATCACATCGCCGATGGCATCGAGCGCGCCTCGGAGCTCGATCGAAATCAGCTCGGGTAATTGGTTGTTTGCCAAGCCCGCTTTCGCTGCTTCGACTTCCGTAATCGCCTTTTGCAGACATGCTTGATGGCGGACACTAATGGCAATTCGAAAATCCTGACCGCTAAAACCCCCGGCCATCACAAAATCCCAGATCGCTTGACTTAGAGATTCCTCCCCTTCCCTGGTCCGGCAGGAAAACCTGACACCGGAGCTGGACACCCAATCGGGGTGTACCCCTAAGTCGATCTTATTCAACACCAGGATACGCTCTCGCTCGCTCCCGCCCGTTGTCCCGGGCAAACTAGCGTCCACCACCTCCAGCACTAGATCCGCTTGAGCCAATTGGAGCTCAGTCCGGCGAATGCCTTCCTGTTCGATGCTGTCTTTGGATGAACGCTTACCCGCTGTATCAATTAATCGAACCGGGATACCTCTAACATTGATCGTTTCCTCGATGGTGTCGCGAGTGGTGCCGGGGGTTTCACTCACGATTGCTCGATCGTAACCCAAAAGCAGATTGAGCAGGCTGGATTTCCCAACGTTAGGTTCACCGTAAATGACCGTCCGCAACCCATGACGCAGAATTCTACCTTGATCGGCAGTAGCAACCAGCCTGGCTAAACTCCCACCGGTCTCTTCCAGGCGATCGAACAGCATCTTACCGGTCTCAGGGGAGATCCCTTCATCCGGGAAATCGATATAAGCCTCGATATGCGCGAGCGTTGTTAGCAGCTGATCCTGGATATCGATGAGCTCGCGTCCCAAATAACCAGCTAGTTGTTCGTTAGCAGCCCGCAACGCCAACTCGGTCTGAGCCCGGATCAAATCCATGACCGCTTCGGCTTGCGTCAGATCCATTTTACCGTTCAGGAAGGCGCGTTGCGTGAATTCACCAGGCTCCGCCGAGCGTGCCCCGGCGTTTAGCAGTAGCGAGAAAATCTTGCCGGTTACTAAGACACCGCCGTGGCAACTTACTTCGACGAGGTCCTCTCCGGTATAACTGTGCGGACCCCGGAAGGTAATGATCAGCACTTGGTCGATAACACCGCTACCGTCATAGATCTCCCCGAAATAGCTCCGCCGAGGCTCCATTTTTTCCGGAGCGATAGACCCGCGAAATATCCGGGCTACCACAATTACTGCGTCGGGCCCGGATACCCGTAGAACCGCGATTGCGCCTTCCCCAACTGGAGTCGAAATAGCAGCAATGGTGTCGTCGAGGAGCATAGATCAATTTTCACAGCAAGATCACAAAGATAGAAACAAAAACAGAAATAGGATCCGCAGTCCCGAAATCCTCCGGGATAAAATTACACAGATTACGCAGATTTCGGTTTGAGGCCGAGAGAAGATGGCGGGTATTTTGAGATAGCTCTAGCCCGTGTTCGATGCCTTCGAAAACTGGATCAAGGCACAGCACGTTCACTGGGCCGCGGGCCTGAACTCGATCTCTTGAATATTCTCAAGGGCGATGAAGCGTGGTACCCCATTCTTCGTGTAGATGATCATAAAAGACGGGATATCCGGATCCACTTCCTCAGGAATAGGAGGCAGGTCAACGAAGTCGGGATGATTGACGGAAAAGCGACTGCCGGAGCCGGTAACGATGACAAACGGCGAAAACGCGTCCGGCCTGATGATATCCGCAATCTCTTCTCTTGTCACGAGCCAGACATTAGGCAGCAATTCGAGAAAAGTAAACACATTCATTTATTGTTAGGAAGACCCATCTTCCGACACGAACTGAAGGAACGAAACCTAAATTCACAGCAAGATCACAAAGGTCACAAAGATAGGACCAAAAACAGAAATAGGATCCGCAGATTACACGGATTACGCAGATTTCGATGTACGGCCCAGCGAAGTCTTCCCGAGTCAGTCTGCCGTCGGCTTCGGTCCACTTTCGGAAGTCGAAAAGACAAATTTAAATCGCAGCAAGACCGCGAAGACCACAAGGACGAAACGGGATAGTTGCAGCAACAGACGCCGACATCTTCCCCAGCAGCCGCATGCTTTAAGCTTAACGGCAGACCAAAATCCTAGACCGAAATCTGTGTAATCTGTGGATAATTATCTCTTTGCGTTCTTTGCGATCCTTCGCGGCTATTTCATTCAGCCATCACCGCGTCCAGATCCTCAAAGAATCTGCGGTTCTGTTCCATGGTGCCAACACTAACGCGGATCCATTCGGGTAATTTGTATTCGCCCGTGGCGCGCACGATCGTACCGCGCCGCAGGAGTTTCTCGAAGATCGCTTTTCCGTCACCGACTTTGACCAGCACGAAATTGGCCGAGCTCGGGACGTATTCAAGACCGCGTTTCTCGAATTCAGCCTGAAGGAACGCCACACCCTCCAAGGTCAGAGCTCGAGTTTTTTCCTGGTGTTCGTCGTCCTGCAGACCGGCGATAGCGCCAACTTGCGCAATGGCGTTGGCATTAAAGGGCTGCCGGGTTTTAGCCACCACTTTGATCAACTCTGGATTCGCCAACCCGTAACCGATCCGCAAACTGGCGAGGCCCTGGATCTTGGAAAAGGTACGCAACAAGATCACGTTACCGGTCTCATGGACGTACCGCAGAGTATCAGGAGGGTTCGGCAGAAACTCGTAGTAGGCTTCATCCAGCACAATCCCCACGTTCGAGGGAACCTCTTTCACCAGGCGATCAAGCTCGGCAGTCCCAACCATGGTACCGGTCGGATTATTAGGGTTGGCGACGTAAATTAGCTTAGTCCGAGGTGTAATCGCCCGGACCATAGCGTCTATGTCTGCGGTTAAGCCCGGATCAGGCACTTCAATTGCCGAGGCGCCGAACAGATGCGCCATGAGCTTGTAGATTACGAACGCATGATCTGCCACCACAATATTGTCCCCTGGAGTCAGGAAAGCGTGCCCCATGAACTCGATGATTTCGTTGGAACCGTTGCCGAGGGCCACGTTAGAAATATCGAGCCCAAATTTTTGCGCGATCGCTTTACGCAAATGATACCCTCCCCCGTCGGGATAGAAATGCGCATTGGTTAATGCCTGAGTCATCGCCGCTACGGCTTTAGGCGAAGGACCGATCGGGTTTTCGTTTGAAGCCAGCTTTACGATCCTCTCTGGAGGTAGACCTAGCTCGCGGGCAACATCATCGATTGGTTTTCCCGGGATATAAGAAACGATGTCGTTCAGCCAGGGGTTCGCACGGGCAATCAAATCGGAGGTAACCATTTTGGAGTGAGAAGTGAGAGGTGAGAAGTGAGAGGTGAGAGGTGATCAAATCGGCCCGAACCATGGGAAAAAACTAACCCGGGAACCGGCGTTAGGCAACCTCAGAGCGAGTACAGGCGGAAAACGTCGGCCAGGTTATTTATGGCGGACAGGGCGCAACCAATTCAAATGAACCCCGATTCCTTTGCGGCCAGCCGTAAATATGGTTTAGTTGCGGATCATGAGGACCATGCTAGAGCTTCCAGATGAGCTTTTTCGCTCTGCGAAGGCTCGAGCTGCCCAGCAGGGCATTAGTTTACGAGGCTCGCGTAGAGCGAGTTGCTTTCGGCTCGACTGGCTAAAACCGGACGACTTGCCGATGTATTACATCGGCTGTAGAAACACAATATATGCCGGCTAGCAAACGGAAAACGAAAGAGCCATCCGGTAAATGCGTTACCATCTACTTGGACAAGGCGCTTTACCGTCAATTTCTGCACAAGGCTTTAGCCGTAAGTCGACGGTTGGTAAGATCATCAAGGAGAGCTCTTGGAGAAAGAAAATGCTGGGCTCTCCTTGTATGACCGACTAGAACATCTGATTGGCCGAGTTAATGGACCGTCCGATCTGGGCACGAATCCAAAGTACTTGCATGGGTTCGGAGAAGATCTGAACTGGTTTGCAAGAATGAGAACGATTATCGCCGATACCGGTCCGATAGTCGCAATGTTGAATCGGCGCGATCAATTCCACATTGGGCAGCCGATAGTTTGAAGACTATTCAAGAACCTTTGCAACGTGCGAGGCGGTGTTAACGGAGGTTTTTTTCGACTCTCACACGTGCCGACGCGGCAAGACAGCTACTTGATCTTTTGACGGAACCTGACGTGATTGTCCTCAACTGGCGACTCGACAACAATCGAGTGCAGATTAAGCGATATTGAAGAAATATGCTGACACTCGCCAGTTTTGCCGACACCTGCCCGGTGTCGATTGCTGCATCTTCGTCTTCACATTGTCTGGACACCACCGCCATTTTGAGATTACCGGTTGCCGGGCGGAAAAGAATTCCGCTTCTCGTTCCGGAACGCTTACAATGAGCGTATCGGGGGCTGTTCGCGAATACCGGGCCCCAAATAACAAAGCAAAATCGAGCAGCGGAGAATTGCAGTGTCGGAGCAGTGGATTACTGGAAGGCGACGAACCTTGGCTTTTATTCGCGTAACTTCGTGTCCATTAGCGGTCCCTTTTTGCGATCTTTGCTCTCTTCCGCCTTCGCCAAGCCAGCGGCGCGACAGGTTTTTGCGGCTATTTCCGTCTTCCGCCTTCAATCGCTAGACTGCGGACTCGGTGACGGAAAATCCGCAGTCACTTCCTGACGCACAATCCGGACATCCAGAATGTTTGGCGTTACCGGAGGGATTTTCTCGCCGGTAAGCAACGCGTAATCAGGGACGATTCGCAATCCTGGGCTCCAGGTCGATGGCGTTGCTGGTGGGGTCGAATCTTTACCCAAAGCGATAACGCCACCCGTTAAGGTGACATTGGGTGACGCAATTACCTTAGCTGGGTCTGATAAGACCGGAGATGATGACGGCATGGACGTTGGAGAAGCCAGGAGGCGGATTTCGCCCACTGGTTTTAGCGACTGGCGGGGTCACCATGGAACCCGCCAGACTCGTGCCTACCCGTGAACACAGTCTGGCCAGTTAACACACTCCATTCTTTGAAACTGGGTGATAAAGCTGACCACGTTCATAGATTACGCACATAGACCCCAGAACCCGAGATCTGAAATTGCGACATCGGATTGTAAAAGGAAAATGTGCCGTCGTTAGGATCGTCGACAGTCCTGAGCTATCGCCGGATCTCGACGTGCTAAATGGCAATTCGTGTCACCGACCGACACCACGATCCGAAGACGTGGATTGCTAGAAATACTTGGGCCGCTCCCATCAATTCCTCCGTCGACGAGAACCACACAGGAACCAGTAGTCAAGGGTTATTGTTCCTTGATCCAAGCAAATATCTGTGAGCCGTTCGCGCGCGCTTCAACATTAATAGTCGTACTCGCATCGCAGTCTTGTACGTACATTCCGGCGTCACGATCCAGAGCAAAGGCACGGTCAACAATAACCTGCGCAAACTGCTACAGCGACAAAATCGGAGCCAGCAACACCGTCTCCAAGGTTCCGGACACTTCATAAATAGTTTTCTATTGCCATCGATTGCCATTCCGGTTTCAAGCCTTCGCAACAACTTCTATGAAGTTTTTTCCCGGTCGCTGTGGGCTGCACCCAATTGCTTCCAAGAAGGCCACATCCCTAGGTAGAAAACAAAAACGCCGGGCAGTGGCCCGGCGTTTCGTAGAACAGCTTGTACCTCTTCTAAAGGCTAAGGTTAAAACTTCTTCTCGATCTCCACGTAGAAGTAACGCTGAAAAGCGTTCGTGACCTGGGTATCAAATCCTTCCGTAGTGGCATCAGAAAACGGAGGCCGGGTATCAAAAATATTGTTGATACCGAATACCAGCTTGGTGCCGGCCAACCAGGTACGAATACCACCAGTGCGAGCCTCCGGAACCGGAGCGACCGCTTTTTCACCAACGACCCGTTTGCCTTCCTTGTTATACCCGGGTTTCGGTGTTTCGGGAGTCACTATCTCGGGCTTACCGAATTCATAACTGATCTGCCAATCGAAGGTCAGCCAGTTGCCCACGACGTGGGTCTGAGTGAAACCGGTCTCTGCCACCAATTGAGGGATCGTCAACCCCTCCGATTGGAAATCGCTACCGTTACCGTCATGTTCGGAGTCGACGAAATTTAGGGTCAACCCGGTCTTGAACGTGTCTACGCCGAAGAGGGTTTTCGAATAAAAGATACTCGCCACCATCTTGAAGTCGGGAGTGGTGAAGGAATCAGTAATATTGAAAACCGGAGCGTTCCGCACAAACTGCTCAGAGGAGTAATAGATCCAGGACGCATCAAGTTCGCCAGTCAGTTTCCCCCAGCTATACTCTTTGGTCGCGTAGCTCGCCCCAAAGTCGACCACATCAACCAAGAGGTTCCCTAGATTCTCTAACGGATCATCAACGGTGGTAATCGTACCGCTCGAATCCCGGTGAACGAAGCCGGGAAATTCGGTGGGGTTATTGACCACGTCCTGCGCCGGAATTTGGCCAATGAGACTGTTTTTTGTGATTTGGATCCAGTCGACGTAGGCGGTAAACCCGTTGGCCCATCCCCACCAGCTATGTTCCGGGTCTGCGCTTCCAGGGCTCCAGACCACCCCAGCATAATAGCTGTAACCGGTTTCCGGCTTTAGCTTAGGATTGCCTACGGTCACAATCCCTACTTCGGGTTGGGTCTGGGTAACAGGATCCACTACGAAAGTGAATGCTTCCAAAGGCCCGGTATATAGCTCTTCAACTGAGGGCGCCCGAAAGCTTTCGGAATAGCTAGCCCGGAAGGTCAGATCATCGAAAGGTTTGTAACGGATCGAGATCTTCGGTTTAGCGGCGTCGCCAAAGGAGCTATAGGAATCGTAACGTTCGGACAAGTCTACTTCTAGTAAGCGCATACCTGGCCAGGACCACTGGCCACCAAAGATCGGGATGATGAGCTGTCCATAAGCGCTCTTGACGTAATCGTTACCGATCGCGTTTTGTTTAAACCCGCTCGCAGTGATGTTCCCGATAATGTAATTCGGATCGTTTCTTTCGAGGTAATTATCCGAGCGGTATTCCAAGCCGCCACCCACGGTAAAAGCCCCAGAAGGGAGATAAAACAAATCGCCACCAGCACGAACTGTCCACTGAACCAAGTTCGTACTCGCTTCTGTGTTCGCGGTGTACCGGAGCGCCTTTATGAACTGCTGGTTAGGATTGAGGTTGGTATCAATGAATGGATTCAGAGAATTGACCGGTGAGACCCGGCAGCGTGCCGGACAAAGCCTCGTTCAAACGAGAATCCAAGGTAGCATTATAGTTTGTCATGGTGGCATCGCTCTCGGAATAAAGAAAACTGGCATCCAAGAAGAAATTGTTCGGCAAGTTAATCAGCCGAATGCCCCCGACGTTGCGATACGTGTTAATGACTGATTCGACTTTGCGTTGACCCAGGTTCAGTAAGCGACCAAACCAATCGAGCGGCTCACCAAAAGGATTGAAGGGGTTGTTCGTCGGTACAACGACCCCGTCGGTATTGGTGATCGGCGAGGCCGTGAAGTTGGCGAACTCGTCCTGACGCTGATAGAGGAAATCGTCGTAAAGCTGGACAAATTTAAACGGCTGGAAAGTCATTTTTTCGTAGGTGCCAATTCTTTGCTCCCGAGGAATGAGTTCGACGCCCGGAACGGTATTATAAAGGTTGAAGGCGACGTTAGTAACGAAGTTCGCTGGTGTAACAATCGGTCCAGCCGTCCCGGGAATCAGCGAGTAGAGATTGCCGGTGTTTACGCCGATGAAATTGCCCGCCGGAGTTCGAGCGGACTGAAGGTCGCTGTATTGGGGGCTCAACAGCGAATGGTTCACGTTACTGGAGTAGGGGCGATCGACTGCCAGAATTGGGCTGGTCTCGTCGTAATCGAAGGAGGCAACAATGCTCAGTTTCGAGTCATCGCTCCAAAGCTTCTGCGAAATCCCGGCGGTTAGCTGGACGTGGTCCTCTTCGTAGTCGCCGCGCTGGCTGATACCGTAATGATACCGGATATCAGCGCCGTTGTATTCGTCCTTCATCAGGACGTTGATGACGCCGGCGATAGCATCCGAACCATAAATCGAGCTTGCGCCGTCCTTCAGAATCTCGATGCGATCGACAGCTGATAGCGGGATCGTATTCAGGTCAACAAAGGGTTCGAAACCGTTTTGTGGGAAACGGCCCGTTCGTCAGGCGAAACCCGTCGATTAAGACCAGGGTAGAACTGAAACCAACCCCATAAAGGTTCGCAGTCGAGCCTCCAGGCGAAAAACTCGCACCGGCGTTGACCATCTGAGTGAACGCGCCAGTGTTCTGCGGCAACTTCTGGATCACATCGGAGACCGTTTGGTCCCCCTGGTTTTCGATGAATGTTTGATCGATCGTAGCAACAGGCTGCGTACCTTCGCCGACACGCGGAACGATGTAACCGGTCACTGTGACTTGTTGCAACTGGCCTTGGTTCTCAATGCCAGTACCGGCGAGCGTTGATTCCGGTGTCGGAGTGGGACTAGGAGCTTGCGCCCGAAGGTTGCTGGTTAAAGCAAGCGTTAGCAAAAACCCAGCTGTGGCGACAAATCCCACAACTGAGTGGAAACGTTTCTTAATTATCATTGTTTTGATCCTTGGATTCTCCGAGAAGCCATCTCTCGAGGTGGCCACCCGCGAAAATGGCGGACAGAGACAGACCAGACCTTCCGCCACGGCGACCCTGATTAGTCGCAACGGCTTCTGCTAGTGAAAGGACTGACTAATTCCCCTGCCAATCGTCTGCCGCCCGTTTTGCAAAAAAATCGTGATTTGGTCAAGACAATCATGAGCAATTTTTGAACGAATGATGCGGACTTCTGTCACACCGGTCTCGCAGAGCCGCGAAAAGGCACAAGAAACGCAAAATGGACCGCGAATAAACGGTTAGCATCGCGCAGAGGGCGCAAAGGGCGCGGAGGTTTTAACCCGAAATTGAATGGGGTTAGATCCAGACTCGACTTCACCCCTTCCCTTTGCGTTCCTTGGCGTCCTTTGCGCGAGGATTTTGTTTGGTTGCGGCTCCGTCGCGCTGCGCCTCTTTGCGGCGATTTTCTTTGGTCTATCGGCTTAGTTCCCCGCAGATACGTTAGGAACTCAGGAGTGCTGCAAAAACAGTTGAGAAAAGAGGCGTAGCGGCTACAAATTCGTAGCACATGAAAATAGCCACGGTACGAGAACTTCGCAATCGATACACGACGGTGCTAAAATGGATCGAAGCTGGGGAAGAAGTCGCCATCAGCCGTCGCGGCGTCATCATCGCTCGCTTGGTTCCGGAAAAACACCAGCAAACTGATAAAGTTGACTGGGCGCAGAGCGCCGCTTTCCGGCGCGATCGATCCGGAGAACGTGTGTTAACCGCGGAGGAAACCGCGGCTTTGCTGAGCGAAAACAAAGGGAACTGGTAAGCCCATGCCGATCTGCTGCGATACAAGCTTCCTATTTGCGACGTACGCTAACGATGTTCATACAAGGAAAGCGTTGTCTGAACTTAACCAGATTAGCAGAGCCATTCACATCTCGGTTCTGAACCAATTTGAATTTGAGAACGCGCTCCGTTTAGCGGCGTTTCGTAAGCTCTTACCGACTGGCAGCGTACTAAGCATCCTGGCAGATTTCGAAGCCGACTTTGGATCTGGCAAACTGATTCTGGCGCCTGTTAACCTCGCATCCGCAATCGCGGAAGCGCGGCGTTTATCGGCGCGTTACACGCTGAGACTGGGGCATCGGGCCTTCGACAATTACACATTGGCGCCGCCCTTAGCCTTCGGGCCACGACGTTCCTGTCTTTTGACGAACGCCAACGAAAATTGGCCGGTGCCGAAGGACTATTGGTGAAACCTTGACCGGATATCTCCTTGTGTAACTGAGGTTGCAGATCGAGCAAATCCGCGATGAATTTTAAGCTGCCATCGGCCGCGAATAACCGGGTTAGCATCGCGCAGGGGCGCAAAGGTCGCGGAGGTTTTGACCCGAAATTGAGTTGGGGTAGATCCGGACTCGACTCACCCCTTCACTTTGCGTTCCTTTGCGTCCTTTGCGCGAGGATTTTGTTTGGTTGCAGCTCACTTGCGCCCCCCTAGATGAACACGAACGCACTGAAAAAAAGGCGAACCGCTGGCTGCCTCAATTGTTAGCTTGAGGACTATTGGCCGGAAAATCAGCCGTGACTTCTTGCCTGACAATACGGACGTCGATGATGTTCGGGTAACTGCTAGCTTCCGGAGCAAAGGACAACCACGCTGGTACAACAGCGACAGCGAACAGGTCAGGCCGTGGTCCGAACATTCCCTCGCCGGCCTTTTTATGGCAGACCAACTGGGCTGTCAATAACTCGCCCGTTTTGTGTTGTTTAACAGCCGGAAGGCTTGCTCCATGATTTGAAACAGAACGCCGGGCGGAAGCCCGGCGTTTTGTTTAATAGTTTTTCAGCAGTGCCTGCCGCGCCGAAGCTTGGCGAAGGCGGGCGCTGAAATCGGCCTCGCAAGCGAGGCGCGCTCCAGGTCAGAACTTCTTCTCGATCTGGCCGTAGAAGAAGCGTCGGATCGGATTCGCCGCCAAGGTATCGTAACCTTGATAACCGCTGTTGCCATCGATCGCGAGCGGCGGGCGGTATCAAAGAGGTTTTTGATACCGAAGGTAAACGTCGTGTTATCCAGCAAGCGCCGCCAAGTCCAACCATGACCTTCGGGCGCAGGCGCAACGGCTTTTTCACCGACAACCCTCTTACCTTCTTTGTCGTACCCGGGTTTAGGCGTTTCCGGCGTAACTTCGGCTGGCGGCCCGAATTCATAGGAAATCTGCCAGTCAACGGTCGTCCAGTCGCCGACAATATGGATGTACCCGGGCGGAGTCAGCCCGGCGCTAGCTGCGGGATGGTCCCATGCCCGTCATTTAAAGCATCAAGCTCCGAGCTTTCATAATTCAGAGTAAAACCAGTTCGGAACAGGTCGTTGCCGAACACGTGTTTAGAGTAGAAAATGCTGGCCACGATTTTCAAGTCAGGCCCCGGCCCCGCGTTGTTCCCAATTGGCCGCTGGTATCTGTGAGGTTCGTAACCAGGAACTGCGCAAAACCATTGGCCTCTACCTCCAATTGTTTCAGGGAGAAGTTGTAGACGTAAGCGCCATTGGCATCCAACTCGAGTTTACCCCAACTGAATTCTGGGGTGACATAGCTTGCGCCAAACTGGATACCATCGGTTAGCAGCGTACCGAGGTTGGTAAAGTTGGCGAAGATTTCTGTGAGAGTGCCGTCCGGAGCGCGGACGACAGATCCCGGAAGATTAGCAGCAAGCACGGTGGTGGGAGAGGGCGTCGCGATAAGCTGGCGAAGCTCAACCTGATACCAGTCGAAGTAGGCAGTAAACCCTTTAGCCCAATGCCACCAGCTATCGTCCTTCGTAGATCCTGGGCTCCAAACTGCTTCGAGGTAGTAGCCATACGAATTCTCCGGTTGCAGTTTCGGGTTACCTCCCGTGGTCAATAGAATATTGGCGTTCACCCCCTTTACCGGATCGAAGACAGTCTGTTGGAACTGTGACTGGCCGGAGAACAGCTGGCCGAGTGACGGTACGATAAACCCTTCAGAATAGGTCGCCCGGAAGGTAAGATCATCGAAGGGCTTGTACAGGAGCGCGATCTTAGGCTTCGCCGAGCTGCCAAACTGACTATAATTGTCGAAGCGCTCATCCAAAATGACCTGTAGACTTCTCATTCCCGGCCAAGACCATTTGTCCCCGAAGATCGGGATTGATAGTTCGCCGTACATACTTTGAACCCAGCGCCGAGCGCTAAAGAGCTTACCGGCAAAGTCAGCCGAAGTAATATTGAAGTTCCGGCTATTTACATCATTCGACTGGATATAGGATTCACCACGATACTCCAATCCGCCCGCGGCAGTGAAGTCACCGCTGGGAAGAGCCCAGATTGTGCCCCCGGCTATCACACGGTACTGGACGATATCGGTGCGATTGTCTTCGAGCTGGCTCGCCTTGAGGAACGGATAGAAGATCGCGTTCGGACTGTGGGAAACACTTTCATCGGTGAACGGGTTGAAGAAAACACCCGGAAGTTGGGGAAGAGTTCCATTAAGAGCTTCTTGCAGCTGCCGAGTTTTGACCGAGTTGTCGACCTCTTCGCTGACATCACTTTCACCATAGGACGCAGCGGCATCGATATACCACGAATTCCACGGCAATTGAAGAGTAGCGCCGGCGACGTTGCGGAAAGTGCGGCCGATGGTGGTGGTATACCAGGGACCGAATTCGCCCAAAGATTGCCCGATGAAGGGAGTTAAGTTTTCGTGCCAGGGGTTAAACGGATTGTTCGCCGGGATGATAATGGGGGCGCCATTAATGTTATCCCCGGAACTGAACCCTTGGTTGGGAGTGGTAGTCGTTTCCTCGTTACGCTGAATGATGAAATGGTCGTAAAGCTTGAGCCAATCGGTCGGATCATAATCAACGTTAACCGTGCCGCCGTAACGCCTTTCGCGACCGGCCAATTGTGATTCGAATATACCGGCAGGAATCCGAGCCGAAGAAGGCGTACCGTTAACGATGAAACTGTTCTGGGTAATACCGCCCACCCCGGTAGTACCCGGCTTCACGATGTAGATGTTACCAGTGGTTTCTCCGATATAGCTCCCATTACCCGGAAAGAAGGCGACCTGCTGATTTATGTAATTTGGTGAAAGTCGCGAGAACTCGCTATCATTCGAAAATCCACGGTCGCGGGCGTCGATCGGGGTCGATTCGTAATAATCGAACGTCGCTACGATGCTGACTTTACCGAAATTGCCTTCCGAGATGACCGCCCCCCGGTTTCTCAGTGATACCACCGGTCATCTGAAGGTGATAGACCGCATTATCACCGCGCTGGCTCTCGCCGAAGTAATTGATGATATCGGCTCCATTGTAATCCTGCTTGGTGATGACGTTGACCACCCCGGCAATCGCGTCATCTCCGTAGGTGGCGCTGCCCCCATCTTTCAGAATTTCGATACGGTCGATGGCCGCCAGAGGGATGGAGTTTAAGTCAACGAAAGGGACCGTACCCGCATTGATCGATATGGCATAGTTAGGCATCCGGAATCCGTCGACGAGGACTAAGGTTGAGCCGACCGGCAAACTCTTCAGGCTGTAAGCCGATGAAGCAGGCGAATTGCTGTTGCCGGTAAAGGTCTGCGTATTTTGGGCGCTCAGACCTCCCGGGTACTGGTTCAAAACGTCGTTGATCGTCTGATACGCCTGCTTCTGGATGAAATCTTGATTGAGGGTTTCAACCGGCTGCGGACCTTCACCGACTCGCGGGATCAGGTAGCCGGTAACGGTCACCTGCTCCAACTGACCACCGGTGGGCGGAGGCGCCTGGGCCGGAGGGTTATTGGCACCGCCTGGAGCGGGCGGTGGAGGGGCATTCTGCGCTCGACCAGTTACGCCGAGCGTAAACAGAACCAACAATTGAGCTGCGGTTACAATTGCAGCTACACGGGAACATCGTTTTTTAATCATTATTTATCCTTGTTTCTCCTTGGCGACGCGGGTTGTGCCCTTCGCCAAGAACCCCTCGAAAAAGATTCAAAACCGGTTACCGGGACGATCCTGCTACCAGCCAACAGCCATCCGACTCCTTCTCCGAGTTCCGGTCTCAATTTGAGGTCGTTTTTGAGGCAAAACCGCCTACAGGTCAAGAAAATGTAAACAAATTTTGAACGAAATTGGGTCGAAGTTGTCACTGTCTCTCATTTTGAACGCACCGGCTTGGCGAACATCCATTTGAGGGCGACTTAGCCTCCTTATTCGACCAGTCGGACGATGTTGCCAGAGAAAGGCAAACTAGCCGTTCGACCCGCTTAAAAACCTCTTAACCAGTATTTTCTGTGAAAAAGCCGTAACAATATCAAGGTTTTTCGAAAGAAAATTAAGGGCCGGAAGCCAGCCCATGCACCGGCCGAATCGAGAGTTTGGCTTAGTGTAGCCATCGTCGCAATCAGGCTCAGAATTGCTCGAACGGCGGCAGCAGTGACGGGCTGCAATCGTTCGACCTGGCCTCTTTTAAGCCGTCGGGCGCAGATACCCAGGTTCTAGATTAGTTAATCGTTACGGCCAACCTCTTCCGAAGAAAGACGAAACCATCTTGTAGCGTGTTATTTCTTTTCAGAGCCCTGAGTTTCTACTGTGATCCTCGCAAAGCGGCGCGCTCAGATGGAGGTACGCGGTAAACAAAAACGCCGGGCGCAAGCCCGGCGTTTACTAGTTTTTCGGCGGGCGCCGAAATCGGCCTCGCAAGCGAGGCGCGCTCCAGGTCAGAACTTCTTCTCGATCTGGCCGTAGAAGAACCTTTGGACCGGGTTCGTAGCCAAGGTATCGTAACCTTGATAGGCGCCGTTGCCGACGAAAGCCAGCGGCGGATGGGCATCTGTGAGGTTCTTGATACCAAACGTGAAGGTCATATTGTCCAGCAATCGCCGCCAGGTCCAACCATGAGCTTCGGGTGCGGGCGCAATGGCCTTTTCGCCGATAACTCTCTTTCCTTCTTTGTCGTAGCCGGGTTTCGGCGTTTCCGGAGTGATCTCAACGGGTGGCCCGAATTCATAGGAGATCTGCCAATCGAGCGTAGTCCAGCTGCCGACCAGATGGACATAGCCGGGAAATGTCAGGGCTGCGTCGACTGCCGGAATAGTTCCGTGCCCGTCGTTGGTGTTGTCCAACTCCGAATTTGTAAAGTTCAGCGTAAATCCGGTTCGAAATAGGTCGGTGACGAACAGATGCTTTGAGTAGAATAGACTACCCACGATTCTGAAGTCGGGGCCGCTGCCAGGGGGACTTGCTGAAGCACCGCCGGCAGTATCGGTCAGGTTGGTAACCAGGAATTGCGCGGCACCGCTTGGTTCTACCTCCAACTGTTTCAGAGAATAGTTATAAATAAAGGATCCGTTGGCGTCGAATTCGAGTTTGCCCCAGTTGAATTCTTTAGTGACATAGCTTGCCCCAAACTCGAGCCCATCCACAAGCAGGGTGCCGAGGTTCGTGTAATTCGCGAAAATCCCTTGGAGTGAGCCATCCGCACCCCGGACGACGGAGCCCGGAAGATTGGCGGCGAGGACAGTGGCGGGGGCGGGCACCGAGATCACGTTACGAAGTTCGACTTGGTACCAGTCGACGTACGCGGTAAAACCCTTGGCCCAATGCCACCAGCTATTTTCGTCTTTCGATCCGGGTGTCCAGACTGCTTCAAGGTAATAGCCGTAAGAGTTCTCCGGCCTTAAGTTGGGGTTTCCTCCCTGAACTAGCACAACATTAGGCGCCTCAACGTTCTTGACCGGATCAAATACTGTGGTCAAGAACAGGGTCTGGGGCGCAAACAGCTGCCCTAGCGACGGAACGATATAACCTTCCGAATAGGTCGCCCGGAAGGTAATGTCATCGCACGGCTTATAGAGCACGGCAATTTTTGGCTTCGCCGCGCTGCCAAAATGGCTGTAATTGTCGAGGCGCTCATCCAAAATGACTTGCAGGCTCCTTAAGCCGGGCCAAGACCATCTGTCACCCAAAAGCGGGATGGATAGTTCGCCGTACATGCTCTGAACCCACCGAGCACTGCTGAGCAGCTTCCCAGGGAAGTCATCCGAGGTGATATTGAAATTGCGGCTATTTACATCGTTCGATTGCACTAGCGATTCACTGCGGTACTCAAGTCCGCCCGCTACAGTTAGGTCGCCGCTTGGCAGAGACCAGAGCGTGCCGCCAGCGAGCAATCGGTATTGGACGAGATCGGTGTGATTATCTTCGTACTGGTTCGTCCTGAGATACGGATAAAAGACCGCATTGGGATGTCCCAAGCTCTCATCGGTGAACGGGTTAAAGAAAACCCCTGGAAGCTGAGGAAGCGTCCCGTTTAGAGCTTCCTGCAACTGTCGGAGCTTCACCGAGTTTGCTACATTTTCGCTGGAATCGCTTTCGCCGTACGAGGCGGCAGCGTCAATGTACCATGAATTCCAGGGAAGTTGGATGGTGGCGCCGCTGACGTTGCGAAAGGTCCGGATGATGGTGTCAGTGTACCACGGCCCAAATTCGGCCAGAGAAGTCCCCAAGAATGGCGCTAAGGGCACGTGCCAAGGATTAAACGGGTTATTCGCAGGGACGATTACAGGGCCGGGGGCAGGATCGAGAGCGCTGAACCCCTGGTTGGGCGTTGTGCTCGTTTCTTCGGTCCGCTGAATGATGAAATGATCGTAAAGCTTGAACCAGTCGGTCACATCATAGTCAAGATTGACCGTCCCGCCGTAACGCCTTTCGCGGGCTAACAACTGGGTGATAAAATTACCTTCCGGGATAAAGACGTTGCCGGCAGTACCGTTAACGATGAAATCGTTTTGGGTAATGTTCGGGCCGGTAGTCCCCGGCTTCACGATAAAAGTGGTGCCGGTGGGGATAGTAGGCGTGCTAGGCCCGATATACTGATAGCTCCCATTAGGAGGAGTGAAGGTAATCGCCGCATTTGGGTATTTGCCCGGCGAAAGTCTGGAAAAGAAGCTGTCATTGGACCACCAGCGACTCGACGAGTCGATCGGAGACGAGTCGAAATAGTCGAATGTGGCAACCAGGCTAACTTTTCCGAAGTTTCCTTTCTCGGTAATACCTCCGGTCATGGAAAGGTGATAGATCTCATCATCACCGCGCTGGCTCTCGCCGAAGTAGTTGACGATATCAGCCCCATTGTAATCCTGTTTGGTAATAATGTTGACCACGCCTGCGATAGCATCGTCACCATAGGTAGCGCTGCCGCCGTCTTTTAGAATTTCGATACGATCGATCGACGCCAACGGGATTGAGTTGAGATCAACGAAGGGAATTGTTCCCCCGTTGATCGAAATCCCGGTTGTCGGAAAGCGAAATCCATCGATCAAGATCAGCGTGGAGCCAATGGGCAACGATTTCAGACTAAAAGCTGATGTAGCCGGGGAATTACTGTTCCCGGCAAAGGTCTGCGCGTTTTGCCCGCTGAGACCGCCCGGATAGGTGTTCAGGACGTCGTTAACCGTTTGATAGGCCTGCTTCTGGATGAAGTCTTGGTTCAAGGTCGCGACCGGCTGCGGTCCCTCGCCTACGCGCGGGATGAGGTAGCCGGTAACCGTGACGGTCTGAAGCTCGCCGCCACTAGTAGGGGCAGTGCCGCCTGGCGGGCCGCGGTCTGGCCTGTGGCCGGAGTTGGATTTTGGGGCGCTGTTTGCGCTCGGGCGGTGATTCCGAGCGTACACAGCAACATCAATTGAGCTGCGGTTGCGATTGCAACCGGACTTGAGCTTGGGTAATTAGTCATTAATTATCCTCGGTAGGCCTGGACACCGCCGGTTTTCGACCGCATCAAGGCCACGTTGAAACAATACTGACCCGGCACCCGCGCACGCGGGTACCGGATTACCTGCTCGGAACCGTTTGTGAGCTAAATCAGGCCGTCCGTCAAGAAAATGCGACGGCAAATTTTGAACAAATTTCTGGCGGAGTTGTCACCACGCGATCTTCGCCGTGTGCGGGATAGGATCGCCTGCAAAGAGAGGGCCGTCCATGAATCACAGAATCCGATCACTCAAACCGTGGCTAGAGCAAGCGTCGTCGCTCAACCCTTTTCAAACAACCTCTGACCGGACCTTTTTGGTAAAAAAAAGTAACGACAGCAAGAACTTTTCGCGATTCTTTTAAGAGAAACCTCTTCAGCTGGAAAAAAATGTAGCGCTGGGTCGGGAGTCGCGAATCTCTGCCGAGCTCGCCGAATATCCTGCCTCCCCCCGTTCCTCGTTCCCAAGGTTTGGCGAGGGCGGAAGGAGAGGCGGAACCCATGGTGCCTACCGCTTCGGCCTCGCAAGCGAGGCAGCGCTCCACAAAAAAAACGCCGGGCGTTAGCCCGGCGTTTTTTTAAATAGTTTTTCGGCGTTGCCTGCCGCGCCGTAGCTTGGCGAAGGCGGGCGCCGAAAAACTTAGAACTTCTTATCAACCGAGAACCAGAAATAGCGCTGGATGAAGTTAGCACCGCCAGCGTTATCAAAGTTCGAGAGGACGTTATCCACAGCCAGAGGCGCCGGCGTGTCGAAGATGTTATTGATGCCGAAGGTGATCGTGGTGTTGGCCAGGAGATTGCGCCAACCCCAGCGAGATCCTTCGATGGGTGGTGCGATCGCCTTCTCGCCAATGATTCTCTTCCCTTCCTTATTGTAGCCAGGTTTTGGTGTTTCAGGCGTAATTTCGGTTGGTTGGCCGAACTTGTAAGAGATCTGCCAATCCAGAGTAGTCCAGCTGCCGATCAGGTGAACATAATTGGGGGCGTTCAAAGTGACGTTCGGGTTAGTGCCGTTAGCGGAGTTTGTAAAGTCTTGCTCCGAACCAACGTAATGGAGAGTGAAGCCGGTTCTGAATGTATCAATCCCAAACAGCGTCTTGGAATAGAAGGCGGTGGCCTGCATTTTCAGGTCCGGCGCGGCGCCGTTGGCCGTATCGGTCAAGTTGAAGACTCGAAAAAAGAGCGTGCCGTTCGGATTAACCCCCTGCACGGTTTGCGCGCTGACCCAGTAGAGGTACGACGCATCGAATTCCAGGTCGATTTTACCCCAGCTGTATTCCTTGCTGTCGTAGGTAAAGCCCGTCTCAATTCCTTCGCTACGACTATCACCCAGGTTCAGGTAGGTGTTAGTAACCTCAACAGGTACTCCGCCTGGGCCCAAAACAATGCTGTTACCAGGAGGGAGCGGAACGCCAGCCGAAACGAGATCAAACACATTGGCGGCGGTTAAAGTCCCAAAGACTTGGTGTTGATCGAGCTGGAACCAGTTTATGTAAGCCGAAAACCCATTCGCCCATCCCCACCAGCTATGCTCCGGATCCTGAGACCCGGGATTCCAAACCGCTCCCAGGTAATACATATAGGCGTTCTCTGGCTTGAGTCTCGGGTTGCCCAAGGTCTCGGCAAGAACGGTAGCTGTCTGTCCATTCTGAAGGGTAATAGTGGTCTCAGCCGGTATTCCCGCGGAGGTAAACAGCTGTGGCAGTGACGGTGCTACGAAGGATTCCGAATAAGAAGCCCGGAGGGTCAGATCGTTGATCGGTTTCCACGCCAGCGAGAATTTCGGTTTCGCAGCACTACCGAAATCACTGTAATAATCCTGCCGCTCAGACATGACGAACTCGAGAGACCGCATTCCTGGAAAGGACCATTGACCACCAAGGATCGGGATATCAGCCTGTCCGAAGATGCTCCAAATGTTACGACGCGCGTTGACCAGCCTGCCGAGCGGGAACTGAATCGCAGTCAGATTACCATCGTAACTATTAGGATCATCGTTCTGAATGTAATCTTCACTGCGGTACTCTAAACCGCCGGCAACAGTGATATCGCCCGCTGGAGTCGACCATATTGTGCCGCCCGCGGTGACATGGAACTGCATGATGTCGCTCCTGATATTCTCAAAGATGCTGCCAACGAGGTTTTTATTACCATAAAAAGCGCTATTGGGTCCGGCAACCGTTTCATCGGCAAACGGGTTGAAGAATTGGCCGACGTTGCCGGGCAGAGTGCCATTCATGGCTTCCTGCATACCATTGAAGAAAAACATGTTCTTCATAGTCTCAGTGCCGTCAGATTCGCCGTAGAGCCAATTACCATCGATTGCCCAGCCATGCGGCAGTTGAATCGTAGCCCCGGCAACCTCGCGGAATGTGGTGATGGTGGTGTCGGTCTTCAGCACGTTGAACTCGTTCAGAGCAAGTTCAAACACCTGCAGGGGTTCATGGAACGGATTGAATGGATTGTTCGCAGGAACAGTAATTCCGCTGTTAAACGGAGGCGGATAGATACCTTGGTTAGGACCATAGGTACTGGATTCCTCCGTTCGCGAGATGAGGAAGCTATCGTAGAGCTTTAACCACTCGGTTGGCTGGTAATCAATTTTAACTAAGCCGCCGAGGCGATCTTCCCGCGGGTACACTTGCAGGCCATTTATGGTGAATGACGAAGGATTCTGAGTTGTAAAGTTATTGAGGATAAAGTCATTAGGTGTCGGATTTACACCGTTAAAGCCCTGTTTTGTAATATATAGGTTCCCACTGTTTTGACCGATAAAAACTCCAGTCGGGAACGGGAATACCGCGGCGGCCGGATATTTAGGTGATAGAAGTGAATAATTCAGAAAGGTATCGCGCCGGTCGACTGCGTTCACCGGACTCTGCGTGTAGTAATCGAACGCTGCGACGACGTCGATCTTTGGAATAAAGGCCTCGCCAACTTGCGGCGCCGGCGGCGTCTTGCCATCTCCTACCGGTTCACCGCCACTGCCACCCCCTCGACCAAATTTCTCCTCGAAGCCGCCGGTGAATTCACCGTGATAAACTTCGTAATCACCTCGCTGGCTGATGCCGTAGTAATTGTAGATATCAGCCCCGGTATAATTGCTTTTGGTGATGAAGTTCACGACCCCAGCCACCGCATCCGTTCCGTACACGGCGCTACCGCCGTCCTGCAGGATCTGGACGCTGTCAATTGCACCTATCGGAATGCTATTGATGTCGACATAGTTAAACGCACCGGCAACCGATACCTGCGGAAACGGATAGGAAGGCATCCGCAGCCCATCCACCAGAACGAGGGTGTCGTTTGGAGGCAACCCTTTGAGCGCGATTGATGAGCCACCGGGAGAGAAACCGAAGCCAGTGGTTACCCCTGGGTTAAAGTTGCCCGTGGCTGCGGGAAGGTTTTGTAGCACGTCCTGGACGTTCTGATAGCCCGTCTTCTGAAAATACGCTTGATCGTAAGTGGTAACGGGGTTTGGACCTTCTCCGACACGCGGGATCAGGTAACCTGTAACGATGACCTGTTGGAGCTCACCGCTGGTGCTTGCACCCGCGTTGGGTGCGGCGGCACGGCGGGGTTCTCACCCGGAGCTGGACTGGGCGCCGCTGTCTGCGCCTGAGCGCCAACGGTGAGCCCGAACGTAAGGACGAATTGGATTGCGGTCGCAAATGCGATTCTGGAGAGATATCGATTTAGATTAATAATCATCGTGAACCTCAATTTCATCTTTGCGCCGCCTTTTCTGGCTTCGCCAAGATTCCTGCTGAAATTGCTTAATCCGGCCACCGACCAGCATTTGACACTTTTTCGGCGGCCAGAATCCACTCAGTTTGCACCCACTTTTGCGGGAAAACCTAGGAGCAGTCAAGGAAATGTAAGGAAATTTTGAACAAATTTCCTGCAAACTTGTCACCGCGATTCTCGGTGTTTGGCGGATCGATCTTCTCCCCTGGAAAAAGCGGAGCTCTTCTGCGCATCAAAGCACCCGGAAAGTAAAGGGGGGAGTGCTCTTCGGCTTTTAAAAGCCGTTAATTCGACGTTTCTGTGAAAAAAACGTAACAAGATCAAGCCTTTTTTCGACAGATCCTTAAGAAGCGAGCGCCGAAGGCAGAGGACAGGGACGAGTAACGCAGGAATGCCGGCGTCCAAGGGTGAGAAACAAACATGACGTGGGAGGGCGCGCGTCCCCGCGCGCTGCGAACGGGTCTATAATCTTGGGTGTAGCCTCGCGCGGGACTTGTTTGTCCCGGGTTTCGAAAACAAAACGGCCGCTGCCGGACGCGGACGCGATCCCTCCCGCCGAAGGGCATTGGTCGATAAGAGGACCGGGACGAAGCCTGGCGAGAGGACTAGTGGGCGGCGATGATGCCCCCCACATCACGACATAGAGAGCAGGCTTGCGTATGTTATGTCTCTCGATTTCCCTTGTTCACCACGGCCTCGCAAGCGAGGCAGCGCTCCATGGGTGGCGCCGTAGGCTTGACGAAGGCGGGCGCCGAAATCGGCCTCGCAAGCGAGGCGCGCCCCTAGAACTTCTTATCAATCGAGACCCAGAAATAGCGCTGGATATTGTTCGCACCGCTGCCGGGGTCGTAGTTAGTGAGAACGGCGTCCACCGCGAATGGCGCAGCGGTATCGAAGATGTTGTTGATGCCGAAAGTAAAGGTCGTATTCGCCAGCAGATTGCGCCAGCCCCAACGAGATCCTTCGGGAGCAGGTGCAACTGCTTTTTCACCTACGATTCGCTTGCCTTCTTTATCATAGCCGGGCTTGGGCGTTTGAGGGGTAATTTCGGTTGGTTGTCCGAATTTATAGGAGATTTGCCAGTCGAGCGTCGTCCAACTACCGATCAAATGAACATAGTTCGGAAAATTCAAAGTGGCATTCGGGTTCGTATTATTGGCGCTGTTGGTGAAATCCAGTTCGGAACCGATGTAGTGAAGAGTTAGCCCGGTTTTAACTGTATCGATCCCGAAGACGGTCTTGGAATAGAACGCGCTGGCCTGGAACTTCACGTCAGGCGAAGACGCACCCTGGAGCGCGGTGTCCGTCAGGTTGAAAACTCGGAAAAAAGGAGTCCCGTTGGCATTTGCGCCCTGTATGGTTTGCTGAGTCAGCCAGTAGAGATAGGTACCGTCAAATTGCAGATCGATCTTGCCCCAGTTGTATTCTTTGGAGTTGTAAGTGAAGCCGAACTCAAGGCCTTCGCTGCGGCCGTTCCCGAGATTCGCTACGGCGGTGGTAACCTCCAGAATCTGGCCGGTGGTTGCGTCCCGCGTAACGAAGTTTCCAGCCGGCGCAGACGCACCCAGATCGGCAACCTCTTGCGCGCTCAACGTACCGAATTGGTCGTGTTGATCGATTTGGAACCAGTTGATGTAGGCAGAGAACCCGTTAGCCCAGCCCCACCAGCTATGTTCCGGATCACTAGATCCGGGAGACCAGACCCCTCCGACATAGTAAGTGTAAGCGTTCTCTGCCTTCAGATGGGGGTTACCGGTTGTCTGATTCAGTACGGTTATCTGGCCGAGTCCAGGGTTCTTAGGGTCAACCAGGGTGGTCTCCGCGATCTGCGGCGCCGTGAAGAGTGCGGTTAAGCTCGGAGCAACGAACGACTCCGAATAGGTGCCGCGAATGCTGAAATCGTTAAAAGGTTTGTACAGCAGCGCGAATTTGGGTTTAGCGGCGCTGCCGAAGTCGCTATAGTAATCTTGGCGCTCCGATATGACCAGTTCAAGGGACCGCATCCCGGGCCAAGACCAGGCGCCGCCGACGATCGGAATGTCTACCTCACCGAAGATACTCCAGATGTATCGCCGAGCGTTGGTTAAGGTACCAATCGGATTTTGAGGCGCAGTGAGGTTCCCGACTTTACCATAGGGATCCTCGTTCGCGATGTAATCTTCACTGCGATATTCCCAGCCGCCCGCGACGGTGAGGGGACCCGATGGCAACTCCCACAGCGTGCCACCCGCGGTGGTATGGAACTGCATAATATCCGTCCGGATATTTTCGAAGATACTTCCGATGAGTAGCTTGTTTCCGTAGAAAGCGGCATTGGGACCGGCTACAGATTCATCCGCAAACGGATTGAAGAATTGCCCGACGTTACCGGGAAGGGTGCCATTTAACGCGTTTTGCAGTCCGGTGAAACGGAAGAAATTTTCCTGGGTCTCGGTTCCGTCGCTTTCACCGTAGAGAAAGTTGGAATCGATATACCAACCATGCGGTAACTGGATGGTTGCGCCAACCACCTCACGGAACGTGGTGACGATCGTTTGGGTTCTCAGGACGCCGAATTCATTAAACGCCTGGGGACCGACCTGCAGGGGTACACCGAACGGATTGTACGGGTTGTCAGCCGGAACGATCAGGAAGGCATTCCCGGAGAATCCGCCACCATAAGTGCCTTGGTTTGGGCCGTACGTAGCCAGCTCCTCCGTACGATTAACGAGGAAGCTATCGTAGAGCTTTAACCAGGTAGTCGGCTCGTACTCGACTTTGACTAAACCGCCTAGCCGCTGTTCCCGCGGAACGACCTGCAGACCTTGGATGCTGAAAAATTGTTGCGGAGCGTTACTGTTGAAGTCGGCGGGCGTGGGGTTCACCCCGTTGAAGCCCAAATTGGGCTGGAGAAAGGTTCCCGCAGGAATGCCAGTCTTCGTAGGAGCTAACGTTGTAAACTCGCCAGTTAGACCCGGAAAAACGGCGTTATTCGGGTATTTGAAACTGTAACGAGAGTAATTTAACGCCTCCATTGAGCGATCAATCGCTTCGATCGGACTCTGGTCATAGTAATCGAATACTGCGAGCACGCTGAGCTTGGAGTCCTGACCTAATTTCTGCGTGATCCCACCGGTAAACTCACCGTGATAGACCTCATAGTCATCTCGTTGGCTGATCCCGTAATAATTGTAAATATCCGCCCCGTTATACCCTTCTTTGGTGATAAAGTTGACGACGCCGGCCACCGCGTCGGTTCCGTAGGTGGCGCTACCGCCATCATTCAAAATATCGACGCGGTCGATCGCACCAATCGGAATGCTGTTGATGTCGGTGAAAGTGAATGGACCGCTAGCGGGAGTGAACTGGAAGAACGGATATGCCGGCATGCGGAGTCCATCGACCAGAACCAGAGTATCTTGGGGCAGCAGCCCCTTGAGTGCAACCGACGCGCCCCCAGGCTGGAATCCGAATCCGGGTATGAAACCCGGGTTCACACTACCGGTAGCGGCGGGAAGCTGCTGTAGGACATCCGCAACATCTTGGTTTCCCGTTTTTGTGATGTAGGTCTGGTCATAGCTTGTTACTGGCTGCGGACCATCTCCAACGTGCGGGAGGAGGTAACCGGTAACGGTGACTTGCTGGAGCTCGTTTCCGGTGTTTTGGCTTTCGCCGGCGCCGGTGGCCGGTGAGGCGGTCTGGGCGTGGGTAGTAAACCGCAGCCCGAACAGGATTACGAACTGAACGACTGTCGCAAATGCGACGGTACGGAGATGTGGATATTTAATCATTCTGAGAAGGACTATTTTCGCCAGCTGGGTTTGGGAGCGACGCTGTAATCTGCGGCTCGGCGTGAGACCTAGCGCAAACCAGCTCAGTAAGTGAGTCGTAGCTGCCGCTATCCACTATGGCGCGACATCGTTTCTTAATCACTATTACCTCCATTTATTACTCCTCGAAGATCCTACCGGAACGCGCGAAAGTGTGAGCAGGTGCAGGACGTGATTGTTAGTCATCGTAACGCTAATCTAAACTTGGCGGTGCCGGTCCTGCTCTACCGACATCGCTGTCGAAAAATTTCTCCGCCACTTACCGAAGAACGATTGACGCTCCTCCGATTGGGCAATGTGGCCGTTTTAGATGTAAACCGGAGGGAAAGTCAAGCAGCATCCGAGTAAAATATTGAACGAAGTTGCCTTGGCGTTGTCGAGAGGACGGTTTCCTTTCTTAAGTCTTGCAAATCCTCGGCCCAATCAACGCGGTACAGAGCGTAGATTAAGGAAGAGCGGGCGGCACGAAACACCTTGGTCACCAGGGCCTCATCCCCTCGGCCGCGGGAAGACAGCCCTCCACGGTGGCCACCCTTTCGGTCTTGTCTCCACCAAAAAAAAAGCCGGGCGGAAACCCGGCTTTTTTCCATAGTTTTTAAGCGGCGTCTGCCGCGCCGAACGCTCGGCGAAGGCGGGCGCTTAAATCGGCCTCGCAAGCGAGGCGCGCTCCTAGAACTTCTTATCAACCGAAACCCAGAAGTAACGCTGGATATTGTTCACACCGCTCTGGCCATCAAAGTTCGAGAGAACGCTATCCACCGCAAATGGTGCCGGCGTATCGAAGATGTTGTTGATGCCGAAGGTAATAGTTGTATTCGCCAGCAGATTTCGCCAACCCCAGCGTGATCCTTCTGGAGCAGGCGCGATGGCTTTCTCACCCACGATCCGTTTTCCTTCTTTATCATAACCCGGCTTGGGAGTTTGCGGCGTTAGTTCAGTCGGTTGCCCGAACTTATAGGAGATTTGCCAATCCAGAGTCGTCCAGCTCCCGACGAGATGAACGTAGTTAGGAAAATCCAAGGTGGCATTCGGGTTGGTTCCGTTGGCGCTGTTTCTGAAATCTTGCTCAGAACCAATGTAATGGAGAGTCAGCCCGGTTCTAACCGTGTCGATGCCGAAGAGGGTCTTGGAATAGAAGGCGCTTGTCAGGAATTTCAAGTCCGGACCGGTTCCGTCGGCAGTATCTGTTAAGTTAAAATCCCGGAAAAAGATTGTCCCGTTTGGATTTACGCCTTGCAAAGTTTGCTGGGTAAGCCAGTACAGATAGGAACCGTCGAACTGCAAATCGATCTTGCCCCAGCTGTATTCTTTCGATGTATAGGTGAAGCCGAACTCGATCCCTTCGCTGCGGCCGTTCCCGAGGTTCGCGACAGCCGAGGTAACCTCCAAAATCTGTCCGGTTACGGTGCTCCGGGTCACGAAGTTACCGGGCGGAGCAGCTCCTCCGAGATCGACGACTTCCTGCGGAGTCAAAGTACCGAACTGGTTGTGCTGGTCGATTTGGAACCAGTTGATGTACGCAGAGAATCCATTGGCCCAGCCCCACCAGCTATGCTCGGGATCACTAGAACCTGGAGACCACACCGCTCCGGCATAATAGGTGTACGCATTCTCCGGTTTCAGATGGGTGTTGCCTGAAGTCAGAGAGAGTACGGTCTCTTGCCCGGCTGCAGGATTCTTGGGGTCAACTACACCGGTCTCGGCAATCTGCGGTGTCGTGAAGAGTTGGGTCAGACTCGGAGCGACGAACGACTCAGAATAGGTGGCCCGAAGGGTCAAATCGTTGATCGGCTTGTACAATATAGCGAATTTCGGTTTGGCGGCGCTCCCGAAATCGCTGTAGTAATCTTGCCGCTCCGACATAGTCACCTCGAGCGACCGGACGCCAGGCCAAGACCAGGCGCCGCCCAGAATCGGGATGTCCACTTCACCGAAGATGCTCCAGATGTAACGGCGGGCATTGGTCAGGTCACCCGGGGGGAATTGCGGCGCCGTAAGGTTGCCTGATTTACTATAAGGATCATCATTGGCGATATAATCTTCACTACGATATTCGAAGCCTCCCGCGACCTGGATCGCACCGGAGGGTAACTCCCACAGCGTGCCTCCAGCAACGGTATGAAACTGCATAATATCGGTCCGGATATCTTCCCAGATATTGCCGATCAGCAGCTTATTGCCGTAGAAGGCGCTGTTAGGTCCAGCCACTGATTCATCCGCAAACGGGTTGAAGAATTGCCCAACGTTTCCTGGAAGGGTGCCATTTAACGCTTGTTGTAGACCGGTGAAGCGGAAGAAATTGTACGTCGTCTCAGTTCCGTCGCTCTCTCCATAGAGGAAATTGGAATCGATATACCAGCCATGCGGTAGCTGGATGGTGGCGCCAACTACTTCACGGAAAGTGGTGACGGTCGTATCGTTCTTCAGGACACCGAATTCATTGAATGCCTGCGGGCCAACCTGTAAAGCTTCACCGAACGGATTGTAAGGGTTATTAGCTGGAACGACGAGGAAGGCATTCCCCCCGAATCCACCACCATACGTACCTTGATTGGGGCCATACGTACTGATTTCTTCGGTTCGGTTAACCAGGAAGCTGTCATACAACTTCAACCAGCTGGTCGGGTTGTACTCAATCTTGACCAAGCCGCCTAACCGTTGTTCCCGCGGATAGACCTGCAGGCCTTGAATACTGAATTGTTGTTCCGGATTACCATTGATGATGAAGTCCGACGGTGCGGGGTTCACGCCGTTGAATCCCGGCTTCGGCTGGTAGAAGTTTCCAGTTTGCAACCCAACGAATTGGCCCGTTAAACCCGGAAAGATAGGCGCGTCCGGGTATTTGGGGCTGTAGCGCGAGTAATTCAACGCCTCCATTGAGCGATCGATGGCCTCTACTGGACTCTGATCATAGTAATCGAACACTGCCAGGACGCTGATATTAGAGTCCTGACCTAGCTTCTGCGTCAGGCCGCTGGTAAACTCACCGTGATACACCTCATAATCGTCTCGCTGGCTAATCCCGAAATAATTGTAAACATCGGCGCCGTTGTACCCGTCTTTGGTGATGAAGTTAACGACTCCAGCCACCGCATCGGTTCCGTAGGTGGCGCTACCTCCGTCGTTCAAAATGTCGACGCGATCGACCGCTCCCAAGGGAATGCTGTTGATGTCGGTAAAAGTGAATGGACCGCTATTGGTGGCGAACTGGAAAAACGGGTACACCGGCATGCGGAGCCCATCGACCAGCACCAAAGTATCACTGGGCAGCAAGCCTTTCAGGGCAATGGATGCCCCACCGGGCTGAAATCCGAATCCGGGCACCACACCCGGATTCACGTTACCGGTCGCGGCAGGAAGCTGCTGCAATACGTCAGCAATCTGTTGGTTCCCCAGTTTTGAGATGAAAGCCTGGTCATAGGTTGTCACCGGCTGGGGGCCCTCGCCAACGTGCGGAATCAGGTAACCGGTAACCGTGACTTGCTGAAGCTCGCCACCGCTGGATGAAGTTTCGTTGGCAGCCGAACTTGGTGATGCCGTCTGAGCGTGGGTGGTACTCCCGATCCCAAGCAAGATTACGAATTGAATGGTGGTCGCAGCAGCGACCCTTCGCAGATATCGATTTCTCATCATTAATTAATTGATCCTTGTTCCCTCCGCACCGCCCGTTGTGCTCAGCCAAGATCCTTCGCCGGGTAGAGACTTACACTTTTGCGCGGCTCGCCTCGTTAGTGGGCTAAAACCAAGGGTCAGTCAAGGAAATGTGAGAAATTTTTGAACGAAATTGCGACAAGATTGTCACCCCACGTAATTCGCTCGGGATTAAGACAATGTAGCCTGTTCAAGACAAGCTGGTTTCGCGAGTTGCTCCGGGTCGAGCCTGGCCGTCGATTCCTTGTGTCGGGGTAAGCTTTTTGTGTGCCAACCGGCGTATTCAACGCAGATCGGCCGCGCGATACCGCGGTAGAGATTCTGTGACGACTTTCCTCTTGAGGCGATATCCGGGCTTTAATTGAGTGGACGCCCATCGCCCGGGAGGGAATCGCTGCCTGTCCGACATAGCCTTCTGTCTGTAGGTCTTTCTTACTAGGGTTGGCGAAGTCGGATCCTCGCGATCCGGTGTTAGCGAGGCTGCGGATGTGTTGTGATCGCGGATCACAATAGATCTTTGGGTTGTGGCACATGCTCGCGGCGCGCGGGGATCCGACGTCGCCCTGTTGGCAGAAAAATCGATCGGATGCCTTAGGCTATGTCGGACAGGCAGCGCGCCCTCCCCGATTTGCACCTCGCGACGCGGGGGGTGGGAGGTGCTTTTGGGGAGAAAAGCTGCAGTGCGATGTCAGTTCTTGCCCATCATGAGCCGGAACTCACCACTACCGCAAAAAAAAACGCCGGGCATTAGCCCGGCGTTAGTTACGTTTTCAGCAGGGGCCTGCCGCGCCAAAGGCTTGGCGAAGGCGGGCGCTGAAAAGCTCAGTGAGCGATCTGGAATACCACGGGCAAAGTGAACGTGCCGGTTTGGTCAGGTGCGAATTCCCAGTTACTTCTCACCCAGCGCGCAGCGGCACTGGAGAGGATGCCCGGACCAGAGACCGCCTGCACATCTGTGATATGGCCAGCCGACACGGTAATCGCCAACCGGACATCACCGGTGATATGCATCTGTAACGCTTGTGGCGGATAAGGCGGCTTGGGCGAGCGCATCAGTTTGCCTGAGCGGGCACCACCAGTTCCGGTTCCACCAACCACGCCATTCGCGAAGCCTTTCTGCATACCGGGCGTAGCCGCAGCATTCGGAGCCTCCTTCTTCTTTGGCGTTGGATGCGGCGCTGAGCTGGGCGCTGGAGTCGGTGTTGCTGCCGGTATTTCGAATTCCGGCGGTTTATCCAATGGAGGCGGAGTCGGTTCCGGATCCGGCGGTGGAGTTGGTTGTGGATCTGGCGGCTGTTCCTCTGGAGCATTCGGATCTCCTAGAGGCGGCGCATCGTTGGTGTCCACCGCGGTGAGAATTGTGGGCGGCTGCTCGGGCAGTCTGAACCAGTACCCGAAATACGCAGCGCTGCCGTTAAGCACCAGCGACAGCAACAAAAACCAAACCAACGAAAACCCGTCCCGACGGGATCGATACAAATTGTCGGACATAGTTTAGTTTTTCAGCGCATGCTGAAAAACTCTGGTCGGCCTCATAACGCGAGGCACGCTCCAAAGATTGTCTTTCAGAATGCTGCTGTTAGTGATCGTTTGGTTATATTCTCTACGGACCAGGTTTGGCTCCGCCTGCGGGCGGCGCTCCACCTGCCGGCGGTGCTCCACCGGACGTATTACCACCTTGAACAGCGTCTTGGGCTTTGATCTCAAGACCTACCTTCTGGATCCCGGCATTCCGGGCTTGATCCAGCACGTACATCACCCCTTCGTAGACTGCTTGCTTGTCCGCCCGGATGTAGATTCGCACATCGTGGTTCGAATTATAAAGCTGCTGAAAATGCGAAAGCACGTCATCCTTCGCAACTTTATCCTTCTCGAAGTAGAAATCTCCTAAAGCATCAACACTGACGATAATGAAATCGGGCTTGGTGTTGGGTTGAGCGGTGGTGGCAGTCGGCAGATTAACCTCGATCGCCTTCATGTTAATCATCGTCAAGCTCACCAACATGAACGAGGCGAGCAAGAAGAACATGATGTCGATCAGCGGGATGATCTCAATCCGCGCCTTCTTAATTAGTACTGGCGAACTGCTGTGGCTCCCGTGCATCTTGGACTAAATCGAGGTTAGCGTTCTTTAAGCGAAGGGTGTTGAACATGATGAGGACGTTATTGCACGTCGACTCGAGTTCGAACTGCAACTTCTGCAGCTTGGCATTAAAGAAGTTAAAGAAAACGAGGCAGGTAATGGCGATACCCAGACCGCACATGGTTGCGATCAGCGCTTCACCGATACCGCCGGACACCGCTGCGGGGCTAAGACCGCCTTCGTTAACGGCGTTAAAGGCGAGCATGATTCCGGTAACGGTTCCCAGCAATCCGAGCAACGGCGCCAGGGTGATCACCGAATCAAGAATCCACATAAAGCGTCCGGCTCGTTGCATTTCAACGCCAGAAGCGACTTGTAACGCTCCTTCAACCGACGAATGAACGTGGTTAATGCCGTGCCAAACGGTGCGGATTAGAGGATCGCCGGATTTACGGCCGAGATTGGCAGCCGCTGCGATGTTACCTTGTTCCATAGCGGCATACATTTTATCGAGCTTATTGGCATCTCGCCGAGCGCCAAGGACTGTCCACCAAACGGCCCGTTCGAGGATAATCGCGATCGCGACTACCAGGACGGCAACAATAGGGTACATGACGATGCCGCCCTTAAAGAAGTACTCGAGAAAAACGTTGCCTTTGGCCCAATCCGGGACGTAGTGCACTACGACACTTTGGGCTTGCGCGGCCAATAGTGGAGTTTGAGCTAGCAAACTAAACATAGTTTAATGGGTTAGAGTGATTTGATTGTGTTTCCTGCTCTGGGAATATGGCTGTTCGCTTACTCTCATTGGCAGGAGTCCGTATCGAGCAGGATCCTTGCCACCTGCCAGCTTGATTACCTCTAAACCAAACTGTCCTGTCCCGGGGGAGCTTCCGCATAACGCAGGCCTTGTTGAGAAAACTATAAACCTTATCCCGAAAATGTAAGTCGTCAAAGTGACTCTTTTTTTTCAGGCTGCAAGATTTTTATTGAAGAAATATACCCACCCCTCGGGTTTGACTTTTCAATGAATTACTCCCGCTCGCTGAATAAAAGAAAAAAGATTTGGCCTACTGCTTAAGAATTGTTCGTGGAAACTGAATGTCTAATAGATTGGACTGGTTGAGGCAGGAGCCATGCCGGACGAAGCGGCATGGCAGTTAACCGTGGAGCGCTGCCTCGCTTGAGGCCGATGGTAAACAAAGAAGAATGATGAGGCACATCCTGGTTGCATTCTGCACTCTATAGTATGGGCGCGCGTTCTGAGGAGGACTTTTCTCCGCCGTCGCACGACATGGAGCGCAGGCGGACTATAAGGCGCATCTCACATATCGCTCCGCTCGCCTTCGGCCTCGCAAGCGAGGCGCGCTCCACGGTTAACCCGCTAACCGGTTCGCGATTTGGTCGCGGAGGTAGACCTTAATGTTGTCGTCCGAAAGGCGGTCGACGACCTCGTTTAGGAAGCCGTTGACGACCAGACCTTTGGCCTTTAATTCCGGAATGCCTCGGCTCTGGAGATAAAAAAGTTCTTCCGGCTCGACTTGACCTGAGGTCGCGCCGTGCGTGCAACGAACGTCGTCGGCCAAGATCTCAAGACCCGGCATCGAATTCGCTTCGGCTTCGTCGCTGAGAAGAAGGTTTCGCACTTTCTGGTACGCGTCGGTGCGATGGGCACCGCGTTCAACTTTGATCAGGCCGGAAAAAATGGTGCGCGCGTTCGCGCTGAGCGCGTTTTTATAAAGCAGATCGCTGGTGGTATCGGGTTGCAGGTGATCCTGCAAAGTCCGTTGGTCGAATTCCTGATCCGCTCCGGCAATCGAGACCGCGAGCATGTCGCTCCGGGAACCGGCGCCAGCTAAACGACTGACACTTTCCAGGCGCGAATAACGCCCCCCAAAGTTCAACGACAGATTCACGGCGCTGGATTGTTCGTCGGCAACCGTGGAATTGACCTGCACAGAAACGAACTGCCGGCTCCAATTCTGAACATTGATATAATTCAGCTTCGAGCCTGGACGGAGAACCAAATCATTGACTCCGCAGGCAAAACCATGTGCCTGACCATCCGTCGATATGAAATGATCCAGGAAGGTTACCTCACTCTCTTTATCGGCAATGATCAGGGTGTGTGGGAACAGGGCCAGGTTTTCGCCGGTCACAATATGAAACACCTCAAACGGAGCCTGCACACCCAAACTGGGCGGCAGGTAAAGAACGGTTCCGGCTTGAACTGAGGCCTTGTGAAGAGCAGCAAACTTCTTTGAACCGAGGCGAGCCGGTTGAGCCATGAAATGGGCCTGCAACACATCGGGGCGAAGCTTCAGCGCCTGTTCCAGAGGAAGAAAGAGAACCCCTCTTTCACTGAGCGACTCGTCGAGTAGTTCACACGAAATGAGCTGATCATTGAGGAACACCATGCGCCCGGCTGGTTCGGGAAAAGCACGTTCCAGAGCCACCTCCAAGGCCGGCTTGGCCAGCCGAGCCGCTCCAATCTCGGACGCCGGCCGCGCAAGCGAGATTACCCCATCCAAGTTCTTAACCGAAGAAAAACGCCAAAACTCGTCTTTGCGAGTCGGAGATGGCTCATCCGCAAATTCCCGTCGCGCTTCGGTCCGAGCGTCGACAAACCATTGAGGAAGGCCGTTCTGACCCTCGATTGTAGACGCCGATGAAAGCTCATCGAGCGTCGTTCCGCCAGATTTCTGCCCTGGTAACATTTAAGGTTCGTAATGTGCGGCTGGTAACGCCACGGATGAAATGTGTTGAGGTGAAATGATCTCGGTTAATGCTCGCATCCTCCTTCGTCCGGCTTAGCCGGACTTCGGAGGACAAGAGCGAGGCCGCTCCAGGCTTTACCCGACAGAGCCCTCCATTTGGAGGTCGATCAATCGCTTCAACTCCACGCTGTATTCCATAGGGAATTGACGAACCAGATCATTCACGAACCCGTTGACAGCCAGACTCATTGACTGTCCTTCCGAGAGACCTCTCTGTTGCATGTAAAAGATTTGTTCGGCGCTGATCTGGCTAACCGAAGCCTCATGTTGAGTAGCGTTTCCGGTGCCGCGCACGGTGATGGCCGGGTAGGTATCGGTCCGGCTATGTGAGTTGATTAAGAGCGCATCGCATTCCGTATTGTTTTTGCAGCCCTTCAGATGCTTCGGCACATGTACGAGACCCCGGTAAGTAGCGCGTCCTTGTCCGACACTGATGCTCTTGGAGACGATGTTGCTCGAGGTTTCATCCGCGGCATGGATCATTTTCGCTCCCGTATCCTGATGTTGACCATCCCCGGCCAGAGCGATGCTGATGACCTCTCCGCGGGCCTTTCTACCCTTTAACACCACACCCGGATACTTCATGGTCAGCCGTGAACCGATATTACAATCGATCCATTTGATCTCGGCCTCTTCCATCGCCATCCCGCGTTTGGTCACCAGGTTAAATACGTTTGGCGACCAGTTTTGCACCGTCACGTATTGAATCTTGGCGCCGGGCATCGCGACGAGCTCAACCACAGCCGAGTGAAGCGTCGCCGTAGTGAACTTGGGAGCGGTACAACCTTCCATGTACATCACTTCGGAACCTTCATCCGCGATAATCAATGTGCGTTCGAATTGACCAAAATTTTCGGCGTTAATTCGAAAATAAGCTTGTAGCGGATGCTTCACTTTTACCCCCGGAGGGACGTAGATAAAGCTGCCACCGCTAAACACGGCGCTGTTTAGAGCGCTGAATTTATTATCGCCGGTTGGGATCACTTTACCGAACCATTTCCGGAAAATCTCCGGGTGGTGCTTCAGTCCCTCCGTGCTGCCCACAAAGATCACGCCCTGATCAGACACCGCCTTTTTGATATTGGAATAGACGGCTTCGGAATCGAATTGGGCTTCGACGCCGGCTAAGAATTTTCGTTCGCTCTCCGGGATGCCGAGACGCTCAAAGGTTTGCTTGATCTCGTCAGGGACTTCTTCCCAACTTCGCTTGGGTGCTTCCCCGGAAGCCAAGTAATAACGAATCTTATCAAAGTCGATGGCATCCAAATCATGACTTGCCCAATGTGTCGGGAGTGGCTTGTCCTTAAAAACTTGGAACGCGTTCTTGCGAAACTCACGAATCCAATCGGGTTCCTCCTTAGCGTCAACAATGTAGTCGATCGTGCTTTCGGTTAACCCGGTTCCGGCATCTCGCGCCGATTTGATGTCAAAATAAAAATCCCCAACGCTGCGATCGATTTCGATGGTGTTGTTCGCGCTGCTCATAACAGTTTGCCTTTTGCGGTTCGCCGTCGACAGTTTTTATCTTGCCACGGCCGGCTCGGTGGCCGCTTCTGTTTCTCCTTCCGACTTTAGCCAATCGTAGCCTCTTGATTCGAGTTCCAAAGCGAGCTCTTTACCGCCGCTTAGGACAACCTTTCCGGCATACATCACATGGACAAAATCCGGTACAATATAATTTAAAAGTCGCTGGTAGTGCGTGATCAACAGCACGCCGAGTTTAGGTCCACGCAGTTTATTAACTCCGTTGGCGACGACTTTGAGCGCATCGATATCCAACCCGCTGTCGGTCTCGTCCAGAACCGCAAACGCCGGTTCGAGAATAGCGAGTTGCAGGATTTCGTTCCGTTTCTTTTCGCCGCCGGAAAATCCTTCGTTAACGGATCGGGCTGTAAATTCTCGCTTCATTTCCAGCAGATCCATTTTTTCGTAAAGGCGATGATAAAAGTCGGTGGCATCCAATTCTTCACCCTCGGGCAAGCGCGACTGCAACGCCGCTCGCAAAAAGTTGGCATTACTGACCCCCGGGATTTCGACCGGATACTGAAACGCCATAAAAAGACCTCGCCGAGCCCGTTCGTCCGGCTCCAACTCCAGGATACTTTCCCCATTCAATAGGATATCGCCTTCAGTCACCTCATAATCGGGGTGCCCGGCCATCACTTTGGCCAACGTGCTTTTCCCGGATCCGTTTGGACCCATCACTGCATGCACTTCACCTTGGCGAAACTCGATGTCGAGGCCACGGATGATTTCCTGGCCATTGATTGATGCATGCAGGTTTTGAACGGAGATCGAACTCATAAATTTTTCGCAGTGAGACCTTTCGACGTACAGGCGGGGCACTTACCCCGGAAAGTGACTTCAGCTTGTTTAATTAGGTACCCAGCGGGCAGATTCCAAGGCGCCTGGACCGGGATTTCAATGTCGTGCACCGCGCCGCACTCTTCACAGAAGAAATGGCTATGATCGAGCAGGTTAGCGCAGTATCGCGTAGGGGCCCGATCGAGGTTGACTTGTTTGACGAGTCCGCTCTCGACCAGCGCTTCCAAGCAGTTGTAAACGGTGGCCAAAGAAATGGTCTCCATATGCTTTTTCGACCGCATAAACACCTCAACCGCAGTGGGATGGTCACGCTTCTGGAGAAGCACGGCGAGCACTTCCTCACGTTGCCTAGTCAACCGGATACCGCTGGCCGCTAGACGGTCTGTCACCTCGGAAGAAAGCTTCACGATTTGAGCGTCGCGTAACTGAGAACGGGATGCAAGTGAAAACGAGATCAAGAATAATTCTAAATCAGGGATGGTGGGGAAGTCTGACGAGCGAGACGCGCTCGAAGTGGTCCGGATAGGATCCGCCTTCGCAAAGCCTACGGCGCGAGCAGGCTTTATGGGACCTATAGGACTAATAGGTTTGAGCCGTGGAACTCTCAGTGTCCGCGGACAAATAAAGCCCAAAGCTTTGGGACGTAGAGCAGCAGGGCGACGAGGACGGAAACGATGGCGGCGATCAACACGGCGGCGGCTCCGATGTCTTTGGCTGCTTTGGCAAGCGGATGGAACCCTGGGGTTGTTGTGTCGATGGCGCGCTCGATTGCGCTATTGATGCCTTCGGCGACTAAAACCAGACCAATGGTCACGATTAAAATCGCCCACTCTAGGTGGGTGAAACCAAGGAAGGCGGCTAAGATGACGGCACACGCGGCCGCAGCGAGGTGAAGTTGGAAATGTCTTTCAGACGTGGCCAGGCGACGGAGCCCACTGAAAGCAGCCCGGAATCCGTTGGCGCGCCGGGCGCCTTCCTTCTTGAGCAATTCTCCCCATTTGACTGCGATTTTCCTAGACATAATTGGCGGATTGGTAGGGCGAGGCTCCGGAATAGACCACAAGCGTGTCGCGGCGCGAAATGGGACTTCGTTGGTATATGACATGCAACATCTGAAAGCTGCCGAGCCGCGGGTCGCGCAACCCATGGCTCGGCAGCTATCAGGCCGTGCTGCACATACAATGGCGAAACGTCACTTCGCCCTGCGACTGCCTTTCGCCTAGTCCGGAGCCTCGCCCTACCAACTGCAAACTGCAAACTGCCAACCGCAAACTGACAACTCGATGGTTGACTCTTAGCGCGATAACGATTAGCGACCCATGCATTCTAATCCACATGAAGAAATTCTGTCTTGTTTTGCTGGTCTCAGGTATCGGCTTGGTGGCATGCGAACGTCATCCGGCTAGCCAACTGCAAGAAGGAACCGAACAAGGAGAAGCGAAAACGGAGGTCAGTCCGTCGACTCAACCGGCCTCTTCGGCGACACCGAAGACGTTTTTCCCTCAGAATTCTTAAGATTGACGTGCCAGGCACGGGCTCGATCTGAGCTTGTTTCTTCCAACTCAAACCGTTTCGATAAAAGGCATGAACTGTTTTTTCAGACTCTTTACGATAGGCTTTTTCGTAGCTGGAACATCTGCTGTTTGCGACGCCGGGATGGCTCCCGGCCCCGGGCAACAGCAACCGCCGCCGTCTGTGCCTCAACTGCCGCAGTCCCAGCCATCCCCCCAGCAGAATCAACAACAGCAAAAGCAGCAGCAAAAAGGGCCGGACGCAGTGACTCCTTTTAATGAGGGAATCGCCTTTCTAAAGGTCCACAACTATGGGGCAGCGGTCCCGAAGTTCGAGGCTGCGTTAAAAGCGAATCCGAATTTACCCCAAGCGCATCTCCTGGCAGCCTTTTGCCTGAGGCAGCTCGGTCCAGCAAACTACCCAGCCTCCTTGCAGCACTTAAATGCGGCACTGAAGCTCAATCCGAGTATGGGCGAGGCCTACGAGTCCAGAGGGGTTCTTTACGTTAAGATGGGTAAGAAGGAAGACGCCGAGAAAGATCTAGCCACATTGAAGCATCTAAATCCGAAGCTGACCCCTGGCCTTGAGGCTGCCATCAAGACCGGTAAAGACGTGGATCATTACTAATAGAAAACTAAAGAAAACCGACTCATGAATCGTTTCTTTGCGACTATCACCTGCTGTTTTTTCGTAGCCGGAACACCGGCTGCCTTCGGGGCTGGGCCTGGCGGCGGCGGATCGCTGGTACCACCCTCAGCGCCGCCTGATTTTTCACAAATACCGACGAGCCAGACGGTTGGCTTACTGCTTCCGAAGAAGACAACGAAAGCTCCGGACGCAGCAACTCCCTATAATCAAGGGATCGCTTTGATGAAGGCTAAAAATTATTCTGCGGCGGTTCTTAAGTTCGAGATATCACTCGATGCGAACCCGAACCAGGCCCAGGCGCACCTGCTTGCGGCGTACTGCCTGCGCCAGATGGGTTCGGAAAAATACGCTGCCTCTCTGCAGCACTTGAACGAGGCACTGAAACTCAATCCGAAATTCGGAGAGGCTTACGAGTCCAGAGGGGTCCTCTATGTTAAGATGGGCAAAAAAGAAGATGCCCAAAAAGATCTCGCTACGGTGCAGCAGCTGAATCCGAGGCTGACACCTGGTCTGGAGACTGCGATCAAGACGGGGAAAGACGTCGATACTTACTAAGAACGTGGGGAATGCAGCGCCCATGGCCTGGAGGGGAGCCGCTTTGTAGGATGGCAATTCTATCGGATGGCAGCAGGCGACTCCCGGGAATTAACCAGCGTTAGCCATGGAACAACGTGGCGTCACTAGAGGCTACCGATTTGGAATCAGCCGATAGAATTGCTTTGCTCCGGGAACGTTCTCGGGAGCCGCTTGCTGCCAACCGACAGAGCTGCCAAGCTAAAAAGCGGCTCCCCTCCAGGTCTTGGACATGCAACACCGCAGTGTTCATTGGAGGACGACAACGAGACGGTATCGCCTTTTGGGGGTTCAACGATCCCCGGGCTGAAGATCAAACAAGGTTGGTTGGGGGCGAGCTTCCTCGGTTTTGGGTTTTCGCCGGGTCGATTTCGCTTCGGCTAAGCGTGGACGTCCCTGGGCATTCAGTTCGGCGCTTTCCAGGTTGGCGAGAATTTCTTTGGCCCGATCAATGACAGTAGCGGGCAGTCCCGCTAATCGCGCCACTTGGATACCGTAGCTTTTGTCAGCTGCTCCCTTTTGGATCTTACGCAAGAAAATGATCCGGTCGTTCCATTCCCGAACCGCTACATTGAAGTTTTTCACACCAGAACACACCATTTCGAGCTCCGTCATCTCGTGGTAATGAGTGGCGAAAAGAGTGCGCGCACGCACAACGTCGTGCAAATGTTCCGCCACGCTCCATGCGATAGACAAGCCGTCAAAGGTTGAGGTTCCCCGTCCGATCTCGTCCAAAATCACAAGACTTCGGTCGGTCGCGTTGTTGACGATATTTGCGGTTTCATTCATCTCCACCATGAAAGTTGATTGGCCTCGAGCCAGGTCATCGGAGGCGCCCACTCGGGTGAAAATGCGGTCGACGATTCCGATGGCAGCAGATTTAGCGGGAATGAAACTCCCGATTTGAGCCATTAGCACCAAAAGCGCGACTTGCCGGATATACGTCGATTTTCCGGCCATGTTAGGCCCTGTGATCAACAGTAACCGATTGGCGTCTCCATCCAGCAGACAATCGTTAGGAACAAATTTTTCCTCGGTCAGATTCTGGTCCAGAACCGGATGACGACCTTCGGTAATGTGTAGAACGCTTTCCGCATTTACTTCCGGCCGGCAATAGCCAAAAAGCCGAGCGGTCTCGGCCAAGCTGGCGATGAAGTCCAACTGAGCGACGGCTCGAGCGGTCTCTTGCAGCGGGGCAAGATAGCCTAGCGTGGTCTCGCGTAATTTCAGGAAGAGCTGGTACTCGAGTTGTTTGGCTCGTTCATCCGCCCCTAGAACCTTGGCCTCGAACTCTTTCAACTCCGGCGTGATAAACCGTTCGCCGTTTACCGTGGTTTGCTTTCGAATATAATCGGCAGGAACTGCATTGAGATTTGCTTTGGTGATCTCGATAAAATAACCAAAAACCGAATTGTAGCGGACCTTCAAAGATTTTATTCCGGTCCGATCGATCTCTTTCTGCTGGAGCTCGGCGATCCACTCTTTGCCGCTCCCGGAATGTTGACGCAACTCATCAAGATCGGGATCGTACCCCGACCTGAAAATGCCTCCTTCCTTTACCGTAGCCGGCGGTTCATCCACGATGGCGGCGCGCAACCGTTCCAGCAGCTCCGGCAAGAGATGGATCTCGCTCAAGATTTGGCGGCAGAGGGAAAAGGAAGGTGAGAGGTGAGAAGTGAGAGGTGAGAGGTGAGAGGTGGGAGGCGCCGCGGCCGGGTCACCAGCAAACAGTGCGGTTTTTTCCAACGCGTTTAAATGTTCTACCAAAGGCGGTACTGCTTCCAACGAATGACGAATCGCTGCCAAATCGCGGGGACCACCTGTTCCTTGGCTGACTCGGCTCAAAGTGCGCTCGACATCGCGCACGCCGCGCATTGATTCTCGGCAAGCATTCAAGAGAAAAGGTTGCTCCAGAAATCGAGCAACCAAGGACTGGCGGCGTCGGATCTTCTCCAGGTTTCGCAACGGCTTAAGAATTGACTCTCGGAGCAGACGAGCGCCCATGGGCGTGACTGTGCGATCGAGAGCTCGTAACAGGCTCGCGTCGCGCCGGTCGTCCCGTTTTCCTACGAGCTCCAGATGGTTCTGCGTGGTCGCATCTAAGGACACGAATTCATCGGCCAGATAGACTCCTAGGGAGCGGATATGCTCGGTCGATCGCCGCAGCTGATTTTTGAGGTAATGGACGATGGCTCCGGCAGCGCCAACCGCAGCCACTAGCGAGCTGCACCCGAATCCGTCTAGAGATTGCACTTGAAACTGTTCGCGCAGCAGCTCGGTCGCTTGTTCGAACTCGAAAGCGTACCCGTCATAAACCGTAGCTTCTGCGAAATCATCCATGGTGTCGGGACGAATCAATTCCGTCGGTGAAAATCGAGCCAGCTCGTCGTGCAATGCGTTCCGGCGATCCATTTCCGCGATCCGAAATTCGCCGGTACTGATATCAATTAGAGCAAGGCCATAACGGTTTTTTACTTGATTGATCGCGGCCAAAAAGTTGTTCTGCTTCGACTCGAGAAGGTTAAGATCGCTGATTGTTCCCGGGCTGATGATCTGGGAGACTTTCCTTTCAACGATCTTACCGGGTTGCGGTTCACTAACTTGATCACAAATCGCGACTCGGAGTCCGGCTTTGATCAGCTTCCCGACATAGACCTCTGCGGCATGAAACGGGACTCCGCACATCGGCATGCCGTTACGTTTGGTCAACGCGACCCCAAGAATATCGGCGGCCAGCTTGGCATCGTCGAAAAAAAGCTCGTAGAAATCGCCCAACCGAAACAAGAGAAGCGTGCCTTTTGGGAGCGAGCGCCGGATGCTCTGATACTGCTGCATCATCGGAGTCCCTGACATGGTGGCGAGCTTACGCTTGAGGAGTTCAGGAGTTCAAGGAGTTCAAGGAGTTCGAGGAGCGAATGGGCGAATGGGCGAATGGGCATGTCGGCGTATCGGCGGGGACAGCTGCCGGACGAGACGGTCGGAACCGTGGAGCGTTGCCTCGCTTGCGAGGCCGTGGTGAACAGAGGTAAGCGGGTGGCAGGCCTGAGCTTCTGCGGGGCTCGGCAGCGGGCCTTAGACTTCCAGACCACTGTTCCACCACGAGAAGCACTACAGAGCGCAGACTAGCATGGCCCTTCCAATCGGTTATCCCCCCGCTGTTCACCACGGCCTCGCAAACGAGGCAGCGCTCCACGAGTGGCGACCCCTTCGCTCTCCCCGCGCCAACCATCGATGAAAACGTAGTGACGACGCTTTTTATCGATTACATAGATTTAATGCCTTGATGCATTAAATCTCAATGAATAGTTCTAGTCGAACGCAGAGGAAGGCCATCATTCCGGTCGGGATTGGTTTCTTCTTGCTAGTCGCAACTTTTTGGCTTTTCTCACAAACCGCCTCTCTCCCACACTGGTGGCACCCATGGCAATACGCGTCCCTCAACTGGGAAGCAGCCGGATACAGTTTACCGCTGCTGCTCCTAACCGTTTTTTTGGCTATGCCCACTCCTCTCGGTCATAGTGTCCGCGAGAAGATTTTTCGGTCGGTAGCCGGCATTGTGGCAAGGCTGATCTATCGGACTCGAACATTTGGCCTGGAGAACTTGCCCGAAGCCGGCTTCCTGCTGCTGCCGAACCATATGAGCTATGTCGATGCGGTGGTGCTCCAGCTCGCGTGTCCCCGCCCCATCCGCTTCGTGGTGCATGAATCGATTTATCAGGTCAAATGGCTGACACCGATTTTCGAGCTGGTCCGAGCGATTCCCATCTCTAGCACCCACGCGAAAGACGCGATCCGGGCGGCGGCAGATCAAATAAAAGCAGGCGAAATCGTTTGTATCTTTCCAGAAGGAGAACTGAGCCGGACAGGTGTCTTGATCAAACTCCGGAAAGGGTTTGAGCTGGTCGCGCGATTGGCCGACGCACCCGTGGTGCCCGTTTGGTCAGATGGTCTCTGGGGATCAATTTTTTCTTTTGAGCGGGGACTTTATTTCTTCAAGTGGCCGCGCCGAATTCCGCAACACATCACGATTGCCTTTGGTAAACCGATCGCACCGCGAGCAATCGACATCACGGTTGCGCGCCAGGAATTGCTTGAGCTTGGCGAGTTCTGTTTCCAGCAGCGCCCGGAGATTCGACGTCATTTGGGGCGAGTCACAATTCGCGGTTTAAAGAAGAAACAATTCGAGATCGGAGTAATCGACGGGATGGATGGGCGCCAAGTGAAGAGAGGCGACCTCTTAGCGGCGAGCATTACTTTGAGCCGCTGGATCAAACGCAATATTCCGGATCAGCGCGTAGCCGTCGTGTTACCGCCCAGCGCGGGCGCCGTGGTGGCAAACATCGCGGTCACGCTGGCGAATAAAACGCCGGTGAACCTTAATTTTACCTCAGGCCGGGCGGCCCTAGAATCCGCGATCCGAAACGGAGAAATCGCACACGCCATCTCCGCTAAGCCAGTGATGAAGCGGTTAATGGATTTCCCGTGGCCCGCGAATGTTTATCGCCTCGAAGAAATGATGCCGGAGCTTAAGCCGCGGATTGTTCTCTGGCGGATTGTAACGTTACTGACGCCTTCGTGGCTGTTGGGCTCTGTCCTCGGTCTGCCTCGGTCCGGAGACCAACGTGAAGCGGTCTTGTTGTTCACGAGTGGATCCTCCGGAGAACCGAAAGGAGTCATTCTCACCCATCGCAACATCCTTGGAAACATCGCTCAGTTCAGCGGGTATCTGAACCAGACTAAGAGCGACGCCATCATGGCCTCGCTACCTTTCTTCCATTGCTTCGGATGCACGGTGACACTCTGGTACCCGATTACAGAGGGAGTCAGGATGGTGACCTACCCGACTCCGGCGGACGTAGTGAAGAATGCGGAGCTAGTGGAAAAGCACCAGATTACGCTCCTGATCACAACACCGACTTTTCTGAGAGGGTACCTTCGCCGCACTGAACCGGAGCAATTCAAGAGTCTTAAGATTCTGGTGGTCGGGGCAGAGAAATTGCCTCGCGACTTGGCGGAAGCTTTTGAGACACGTTTCGGCCTACCCGTACATGAAGGTTATGGTCTGACCGAGACCGCGCCCGTGGTCAGCGTCAATCTTCCGGATCCTTTGCCGAGTCACGCGAACGATACGGTTCAACCGGCGTCGCGTCCCGGCTCAGTTGGCAAGCTTCTGCCCGGACAAGCCGCCCGGATCCGAGATCCAGAGAACGGCGCAGTTTTGCCCTGCACGGAGCTGGGTATGCTCTGGCTCAAAGGGCCGAATATTTTCCAGGGCTATTTAAATCAACCGGCACGGACGTCCGACGTAGTGCAAGATGGCTGGTTTAAAACCGGCGATCTGGGACGGATTGATGAAGATGGATTTCTGCATATCGAGGGCCGCCTCTCCCGTTTCTCCAAAATTGGTGGCGAGATGGTGCCGCACGAGACTGTAGAGGCAGCCATCAGCCGCCAGTTCAACTTGGAATCGGAGGACGAACGAGTGATCGCGGTGGTTGGGGTACCGGATGAAGCAAAAGGTGAAGCTTTAGTCCTGTTGGCGACACGCGACATCAAACCGGAGGTGCTTCGAGAAAAGCTTTTAGCAGCCGGGCTCCCTAGCCTTTGGATTCCAAAGAAGATCAAGCGAGTCGAACAGATTCCGACGCTCGCTTCCGGGAAACTGGACCTTGGGCGTTGCCAACAGCTCGCGGTCGAGGGGTGAGCGGAGGCGAAACAGCGACCCGGCGACGCGCTTCGTTCTTGGATTGAGTGTGGGCCGATCGCCCGGGAGGGATCGCGTCCTCGCGATCAGTTGATACCGAAGCCGAGGGCGTACTGTGACCGAGGACGAAATACACCTTTGGGTAGTGCACGTCCTCGCGGCGCGCGAGGACCCGCGCCCTCCCCGGTTTGCACCCTGCGGCTGCTCTGGGTTGTAGATGCTTCTGTAGCGCTGCTCATTTCACGTGTTCAACCGGATAGACAGAAACATCGACTCCAGGGGCGTAAATCAAATGCTCGGCTTCGCCGTTGGGAATCGAGAGGCCGTTAAGCCCGAAAAGTCCGGCATCTTGTCGATCGACTGACACCGAGCTCAGTTGATAAGGCGCGTGGTAAACCCTGCCTGAGAAGAGCACACCACCTCGGGACGCGAACAAGCGGTACCGTTCGAGCAGGAAGAACTCGAGTGACCCCAGCTCAGCCTCGAAAGGTTCCCCGCTGGGGCGATATTGGTACTCGAGGGAGACACCGGCGCGGTACGACTCATATTTAATCCAATTCTCAGGTGTGGTCCGGGCTCGCATTTTCGCCGCTACGTAGGGAAGCGAAAAAAACAACCGGCCAAACCAAACCGCCAGGGGCTGATTTGCGTCGAGGGAAAAGAACCAGACCCCCGGCCGGTTGTTGCGATCCCGCACGTAGGTTCTGAGATTTATCTCCAGGAAATTCGATATCCCTGGAATTGAAGGTGACCAAACCGGTCGCACCGAGCGCATGAAGAACGGAACGATCCCGACCCAGGCAGCTCCATGAAACAGATCCAAACTTAAGCCGACCGGGAGACGAGGTCCGATTTCATCGGGATCGCATTTCCAATGAAGAAACAAGAGTTTGCGCCAGCACTGGCACATGATTGGCGAGCCATACGGTTTTTGTCTTTCCCGGAGCTGGTTGTCCACCCAATCGCTAGTGTCCTGTCCCATAAATAACACGTTATTTATGGGACAGGACACTGATCATGGCTTAGCCGGAGTCGCGGGAGGCCCAGCCAATTGCGGTGTCGCGATAGTCGGCGTTGGAGCGGGTAAGTGGTCCCGGGTCACGTCAACCTTAGTTCCAACCCCGACCGCGGCGAAGACCTGGACGATGTCCTGGGAACGCATCCGGATACAACCGTAGCTCGCCGGCTTACCGAGCATCCTTTCGACCGGTGTCCCATGAATATAGATGTACCGTCCGAAAGCATTTTGATTCTGCGGATCTAGCCCTTTGAGCCAAAGGATGCGAGTAACGATCGGATCGCGTCCGGCGGCATTGGGGACCAAGATCTCACCCGTCGGTCTGCGGTCTTTGAACACCATTCCAGGCGGAGCGCCATCCCCTATTTTCTCGGCTACCGCTAAGTGGCCCAAAGGAGTCGCGCAGGTTCCAGGGTTATCCCCAACTCCGAATTGAGACGTGGAAACCGGATATCGCCCGATTAGTTGGTCGCGAAAATAAACATTCATCGCTTGATCGGCCACGCTCACAATGATGTGATGGTCATGATCTTGCGGCGCACAAGAGCAAAGCAGCCAACAAAGCGTCAAAGCAACAACTTTGAGCCGGAGGCTTGATAGCGATCGCATGTTGACCGCCTAAGAAGACTCAGAACTGACCGCGCAGCAAGGGGCAGGTAAACCGTAGTCGTTTGGGCCAGAGTTAGCAGTTCCAAGGGGCGACGGCAGAATTGACAACTATTAGATTTTCTAATAATCTACAAATTATGAGGCCAGCGACAGCGTTCCCTCCAGCGGCTAGAAGGTTCTCACCGAACCCCTTCATCGCGTTTTATCAGTCCTCAATCGGTAAGAAAACTATCGTCGCGCTGACCGGGCTTTATCTTATCCTTTTCGTGATCGGGCACCTGCTGGGAAATCTAGAGATTTACCTCGGCCAGGATCACCTGAATGCCTACGCTGAACTGCTCCAGCATCTCGGTCCTTTCCTTTGGGCTGAACGAATCGTCCTGATTCTGGCGGTGATCGTACACATCATTGCTACAATCCAACTCGCGATCGAAAACCGGGCGGCAAAGCCCAAGAAGTACGCGGTGTCCGCGCATCAGGCTTCAACTCTCGCCTCCCGGACGATGATTTATACGGGGTTATTAGTGATCTGCTTTGTCGTTTATCACTTGCTGCAGTTCACCTTGATGTGGACCAACCCGGAGTACCGGGATCTGCACGACGTCCTCGGCCGGCACGACGTTTATCACATGGTTGTGCTTGGATTTAAGCAGCCGTTGATTGCTTTCTTTTACGCTGCAGCCCTCTTCCTTCTGGCAGGGCATCTGGACCACGGCTTCCAGAGCGTCACGCAAACTCTCGGCATCAACAACCGGAAGATCGGCAACTTCGTTTCGAGGGGAGGCAGATGGCTTTCTTGGCTGATCTTCGCCGGGTACGTTTCGATTCCCATTTCGGTCTTCACCGGTTTAATCAAATAACCCACGCCATGAATACCCAATTGGATTCCAAAGTTCCTTCCGGCGCACTGGAACAGAAATGGACCAAACACCGGGCCGAATCGAAGTTAGTCAATCCGAACAATAAACGGAAGTTCGATATTATTGTGGTAGGAAGCGGATTGGCTGGCGCTTCGGCAGCTGCCACCATGGCTGAGTTGGGGTATCAGGTGAAATGCTTCTGCTTTCAAGATTCGCCGAGACGAGCGCATAGCATTGCGGCTCAGGGCGGCATCAACGCAGCCAAGAATTATCAGAACGACGGTGACAGCGTTTATCGCCTGTTTTATGACACGGTCAAAGGAGGAGATTTTCGTTCACGAGAGGCGAACGTACATCGGCTGGCTGAGGTCAGCGTTAACATCATCGACCAGTGTGTGGCGCAAGGAGTTCCATTTGCGCGCGAGTATGGCGGACTGTTAGCAAACCGTTCCTTTGGTGGCGCTCAAGTGTCTCGGACTTTTTACGCCAGGGGCCAGACCGGTCAGCAGCTTCTACTTGGCGCCTACCAAGCTCTGGCTCAACAGATCGCGGCGGGTGGGGTGAAAATGTTCCCCCGTACCGAGCTACTAGATATCGTGATTGTGGACGGACACGCGAAAGGCATTGTGGTTCGTGACTTGTTGAGCGGAGAGATCAGCTCGCATGCGGGAGATACGGTGGTCCTAGCAACGGGGGGCTACGGCAATGTTTTCTATCTGTCTACAAACGCCCGCGGTTGTAACGTTTCTGCCACCTATCGCGCTTACAAACGAGGCGCCTTTTTTGCTAACCCTTGTTACACCCAGATACATCCGACGTGCATTCCGGTTGGCGGCGATTACCAATCGAAGCTGACGTTAATGTCTGAGTCGCTGCGGAATGATGGCCGGGTCTGGGTCCCGAAAAACAAGGGTGATAACCGGCCGCCAAACCAGATCCCCGCTTCAGATCGCGACTACTATCTAGAAAGGAAATACCCGAGCTTCGGAAATTTGGCGCCGCGCGATATTGCGTCTCGAAGCGCCAAAGAAGTGTGTGATGAAGGCAAAGGTGTGGGACCCGGCGGTCTTGGAGTCTATTTGGATTTTGCCGAAGCGATCGGCCGGTTAGGCGAGCAGACGATCCGGGAGCGGTACGGAAACCTTTTCGATATCTATCATAACATCACTGGCGAAAACGCTTATCAGGTGCCGATGCGCATTTACCCAGCGGTGCACTACACGATGGGTGGCCTTTGGGTAGATTATAACCTGATGAGCACCGTGCCGGGATTACATGTGCTGGGTGAAGCTAACTTTTCGGATCATGGCGCTAATCGACTCGGCGCGAGCGCGCTGATGCAAGGGCTGGCCGACGGCTATTTCGTTATTCCTTCCACTATCGCTAATTATCTGGCTACCCAGCTGGGTAAAAAAGTCTCGATTGATCGGCCGGAATTCAAGGCGGCGGAGAACGAGGTTCGCGAAAGGGTAAGCAAGCTCTTATCTATTAAAGGAAAACGGACAGCCACCTCATTTCATCGTGAACTGGGACTTTTGCTTTGGGAACACTGCGGCATGACCAGAAGCCGGGAAAGTTTGCAGGAGGCGTTGCAAAAGATTCCCAGCCTGCGGGAAGAGTTCTGGCAAAACCTCAACCTTCAGGGTGGCGGTAGTGAATTGAACCAGTCGCTCGAACAAGCGGGCAGAGTGGCCGACTTTTTGGAATTCGCGGAGTTAATGTGTTTGGACGCACTGGAACGCGAGGAGTCCTGCGGAGCTCATTTCCGGGTAGAGCATCAAACCAAAGATGGTGAAGCCATCCGCAATGACGAAGAATTCTGTCACGTCGCGGCTTGGCAATATACTGGGCCGGACTCTAAGCCGGTACGCAATGTGGAGCCGCTGGTGTTTGAGAACGTCAAGTTAGCCACCCGGAGTTACAAATGACAACGGCCGGTATCGCCGACATCGCCGGGAACGCCGACAACAAGCAGGGAACGATAAACATCCAGAACCAGGTTGAACTCGCAAATGAATTTCAAGCTCAAAGTCTGGCGACAATCGAATCAAAAGACTCCTGGCGGATTTAAGGAGTACACAGCGAAGAACATTCCTTCCGAAGCATCTTTCCTTGAGATGCTCGATATCGTTAATGAGGGATTGATCGAAGGTAACGAGGAGCCGATCGCCTTTGACTCTGATTGTCGGGAGGGGATCTGTGGGATGTGTTCATTGGTCATCGATGGAATCCCACATGGACCGGGCAAAGCAAAGACAACTTGCCAGCTTTACATGCGCCGGTTCCAGGACGGTGACACGATTTGGATCGAGCCTTTTCGGGCAGCTCCTTTCCCTGTGGTGAAAGATCTGGTGGTAGACCGAAGCGCCTTCGATCGTATCATTGAATCAGGGGGCTACATCACCGCGCGAACTGGATCCGCACCCGAAGCGAATTCGGTTCCAATCGGCAAGCCGGTGGCAGACTTGGCAATGGAAGCTGCCGCGTGCATCGGTTGCGGAGCTTGTGTGGCTGCTTGCCCGAATTCTTCTGCCATGCTTTTCGTCGCCGCCAAAGTCTCTCACCTTGGCTTGTTGCCGCAGGGGCAACCCGAGCGAAAGAGCCGTGCTCGCAACATGGTGCGCATGATGGACGAGCAGGGTTTCGGCAACTGTACAAACCACTACGAGTGCGAAGCCGTGTGCCCGGCCGAGATCAACCGAACGTTTATCTCGCGCCTAAATCGTGAATATAGGATGGCGGCGGTGCGCGAGGCGGTAGCGGTTTCGGTGGATGAGTAGAGGCGCTGACCGTGGAGCACTGCCTCGCTTGCGAGGCCGTGGTGAGCGAGAGGACATCATCACATCCTGCCGTTTGCGATCCTGCGCTCTGTGGTGCACCGGTCCGACCCTAGACTTCCAAGCTCGATACAGAGCGTAGACAAACAAAGGGCGTATTTCACGATATTCCCCTGGTCACCACGGCCTCGCAAGCGAGGCAGCGCTCCACGGGTGGCGCCCCCTCCATCTGCGCTTAGCTCAAGTTGTCCCGAATGGCGGCTCCCATGTCGACGGTGCCGACTAGTTTGCAATCCGGTGAAGCAATGTCGCGCGTCCGATAGCCGGCGGCGATGGTCTTGCGCACGGCTTCATCGATGTCTTTGGCGATCGTGTCTAACCCGAACGAATACTGCAACATCATAGCAGCTGAGAGAATCTGAGCGATCGGGTTGGCTACTCCTTTCCCGGCGATGTCTGGAGCTGATCCCCCGCTCGGTTCGTAAAGCCCGAACCGGTACGGTCCCCGTTGACCGGTTCCGAGGCTAGCACTAGGCAGCATTCCGATGGACCCGGTTAACATGGCTAACTCGTCACTCAAGATGTCGCCAAAAGTGTTTTCCGTAACCACTACGTCGAATGCCCTTGGATTGCGGATAAACTGCATGGCGGCGTTATCCACTAACAGATGGTTTAGCTCTACATCCGGATAAGAGCCCGCCATCTGTTTGACCACGGAACGCCACAGCAGCCCATTCTCTAGTACGTTCATTTTATCAACCGATGTCAGTTGCCGCTTACGCGTAGTAGCAATTTCGAAAGCCAGTCGAGCGATCCGCTCAATTTCAGACGCTCGATAGATCATGGTATCAATAGCCACTTTCTCGCCCTGTTCTTCGCGGGTCTCTTTCGGTTTGCCAAAGTAAAGGCCGCCGGTGAGCTCGCGAATACAAAGGATATCGAAGCCGCCGGCGACGATATCAGGCCGGAGCGGTGAAGCCGCTGTTAGCTCAGGGAAACAAATTGCTGGGCGCAAGTTGGCAAACAAATTGAAATGTTTGCGAAGCGGCAAAAGCGCAGCACGTTCGGGTTGCTCGTTCGGGGGCAGCGATTCCCATTTCGGACCGCCGACAGAGCCGAACAGGATGGCATTACTAGCCGAACAGGCTTCCAGCGTGTCGTCCGGGAGAGCTCTACCGGCCGCATCGATGGCGGCGCCGCCCACCAAACATTCTGTAAATTGAACATCGATCCCGTGGCAGGCCACTTTCAGGACTTCTATGGCCTGAGCCATCACTTCTGGTCCAATACCATCGCCGGGCAACACCGCGATTCTGATGCTCCTGGTTCCTGGTTTTTCGTCTGTCGGCTCCGAAATCGAGCGGCTGGTTTCCCATTCTCCGTTGTTTGGGCCTGGCATAGTCATAGGATTTAGCTTCAATTTTTAGCCAAGAACTAAAAAGAAACCAGAGGACAATCGTAGTGCGTTGCCGGACGATTTGCCTAACCTCATCACAGGCTTCGCTTACCACGGCCTCGCAAGCGAGGCACGCTCCACTAAATGCCGCGCACTGCCGCGATGAAATCGCGCATTTTAGTGCGATCCTTTTTGCCGGGTCGAGATTCGACTCCGGTCGCTACGTCGACCGCGTAAGGCTTGGTCACGTCGATGGCCGCTTGGATGTTCTCCGCGTTTAAGCCTCCTGCCAGGATCACTGGCTTATCGGTTTTGACTCGGCTCAGTATTTCCCAGGGGAACGTCTCCCCCGTCCCTCCAAAATCGCCATCTCGATAGCCATCAAACATCACTGCGAAGCCATGGAACCAGTCTAGGTCAACGGACTGACGAGCATCCATTCGTACTTGAATCGCCGCAATTAACGGTTTCCCAATCGCAACCAATCGACTCGAGAACGGGTACCAACTTTGTCCATGCAATTGCAAGGCGTGAAACAGATCTCCGGCCAACCAGTCTTCGGCCTCGGCAAACTCAGGATTTACTCCAACGGCAACCCGAGCGATTTGCGCGGGTAACGCGGAGATCCAATCGCGAGCCGAGTCCAGGCGCAGAAATCGTTTACTACTTGGGAACAGATTGAAACCGAGCGCGTCAGCCCCAAACTCGATGGCAGCGACCGCGTCTTGAGGATTGGTAACACCACAGATCTTGACGTATGGAGATGAGTGCGTCGCTCCGCTTAAGAAATGCGGAAAAACAATTGCATCCGATCTGTTAGTACTCTCCGGCATATCGCGCTCGTCCTCGCTTTAAGCTCAGATGATGACAGAAGACAAATGACACATGATAAATTGCGAAGGGCAAATGCGACTTGATCGAAGCTTAGAATGAGATGCGCAGGTCTTGTACTCTGTCATTTGTCATCTGTCATTTCTTATTTCTGGTTTACTGGGCGAACAAGCGGATTAGAATGACCGACGTCAAATTTGTACAAAAGGGGTAGTAAAGCGATGGAAGACAAAACAAAAAAGAAGCGTGTTCAGAAACGGGCTGTCCGGAAGAAAGTAAAACCGAGTGAACTGGTGCGTGTTGCCTCAATCGATGCAGTCACGCCAACAGCGCCTGCGACTGAAGCGAAGAAGCCGCGTAAGAGTAGTAAACCTAAGTCAGCAGCAAACACGCGAAAGCAAACTCCTTTCTCACCCACGTTTGAACAAGTACAGCTGCGCGCATACTTCATTTCCGAACGGAGGCGTAAGCTAGGACTTCCCGGAGATGAAAGTCACGATTGGATGGCGGCAGAACAAGAGCTAAGGCAGGAGATCAGCGTCTAGGCCACACTTGGTGGGGCGAGGCTCCCGAACTTACTCTAAGGGAGCCCAAGGTAGCCAGAGTCGTAGAATCTGTAGTTGCCTGCACCGACAGATTGCCGAGCCGCGGCCCAGCGTGCGCCGCAACCTATCGTCAAGAAAGCGCTACTCGGGGATCGAAACCGAATCCCATTCCGACGCATACCGGACCGCCGCCACACGCTGGGCACGGCTCGGCAACCCATTGGCCCAACACAAAGAATCTTTGTTCAACGCCGCGAGCCCTGGAAGACCGCCAAGGCCGTTCAGGAGCCTCGCCCCACCAAAAATCAACTCTCCATATCCTCAACCCCGCGTAATCACCTCCAGAACCCGCCCACCAGCACTGTCATCTTTGATCTCATAAAGCTTGCCGGTTGGCGTATCGTTCAACCAGGCAAGCGAAGTTGTGGTGATGATCCGTTGGCCACCCGCCGGCAGATTTGCAAACAACCGATTCCGGCGACCGGTATCAAGCTCCCCAAATACGTCGTCGAGCAACAGTAACGGGATATCACCGAACTCGGACTCGAGTAGACGAGCGTGACCGAGCTTTAGCGCAATCGCCATCGTACGTTGTTGACCTTCGGAAGCGTAAGCAGCCGCGGGTTGGCCACTAAGCCGAAGCAAAAGATCGTCACGATGCGGCCCAACCAAAGTGGTCTTCAGCCGGACCTCTTCTTCCGCGCTGGCAGTTAACGCACCCTCATATTCTGCGGTCGAACCGGAATGATATTCCAGCCCAAATTCTTCTTCGCGTTCGTCGATAATGTTGAATGCCGCGATGGCATCAGGTTCAAGGCGCCGCACTAAAGAGCCGCGCAATTCAGTGAGCCTGCGCCCAAAGTCGAGGAGCGGTTTGGTATAAGCCGCAACCTCACGAGAACGAGCGGTTGGCATCTTCAAATAGGCGTTGCGGGACCGCAACGCTTTTTCATAGGACCGCAAAATGTTTCTGTAGTCTCGAAATAACTGACTTCCGAGGAAATCGAGAAATCTTCTTCGCTCTTCACCCGTTCCGCGGACCAGATCGATATCCGTGTTAGCAAAGAAAACCAGCCGGCCAACCTGAAGATACTCCTGAGCATCTTTCTGCTCTACCGAATCAAGCGCCAATTTGCGGCGGCTGGCGCTGTAATAGAACTGCATATGCCGATTGTGGACCATCCCGTCTACAACCAGGCCCTTGGCTCCGGTACGGATGACTGGCGCCAAAGAATTAGTCCTGGGAGACTGGAGTCGAGTGAGGACGACAACTGCCTCCAAAAGAGACGTTTTGCCCAACGCATTGTTCCCAACGATACACGTAATCTCCGGATGGAAATCCAGGTCGAAGCGGCTGAAACAGCGAAAGTCTCTTATGGAAAGATTGCTCAACATGAAATCCGAACCGCGAATGGACACGAATTGACGCGAAGACAAAAAGAGAAGACTCAACCGCAGATGCACGCAGATTTAGTTTCGTAAAATCATACCGACAGCCCGCGGAATCTATCAGTGTATATCTGTGTTCATCTGCGGTTCGTCTTTTTCTTCGTGTTCAACTCGCGTTCATTCGTGGTTGCTCTATTCGTGTCCATTCGCGGTTAGAGTATTTCTTCAAAGACGCCGCCGCCCAACAGCATTTCGCCGTCGTAGAGAGCGCAGATCTGGCCCGGGGTCAGCGCTCGTTGCGGGTCGGCAAATTCAAGGAGCGCGGAGTCTTCACCGATCGCTTCAAAGCGGACAGAAACCGCTCGCGCCCGATAGCGCGGCTTGACCTGAATAGTAGCAAACGAGGGTACCTCTTCGTTAGTAAAGGAGAGCGCTCCTATGCGGCATCGCGAGGAGTAAAGACCGCGGGACTCAGGCCGATCAAATGCAACGATCAACTCGTTGGTCGCCAATCGTTTCTCGACTACGACATAAGCTTCCGACGGCGTATTAGAAGGCACGCCGAGGCCTCTTCGCTGACCGAGCGTGTACAGGTGCAACCCTCGATGAGATCCTAAATGCGTTCCGGTCAGATTCTTGATCGGACCAGGTTTGTCAGGGACAAATGCTCGCAGAAAATCGGTCATCCGCACATTGCCGATGAAACAGATCCCCTGTGAATCTTTCTTGGTCGCTGTACCCAGGCCGTGTTCAGCGGCCAGCCGGCGTACCTCAGATTTTTGGAGATCTCCTACCGGAAAGCGGGCCGCAGCAATTTGTTCCTGTCGCAGAAGCGCCAGGAAATAGGACTGATCTTTACTCTTATCGACTCCCTCCAAGATATCGTAGCTCCCATCAGCGCGCTGGCGCCGTCGAGCGTAGTGCCCGGTAGCAACCGCATTAAAACCCTGTTCCCGTGCGTACTCTAAGAAAACACCAAATTTTATTTCGCGATTGCACATCACGTCCGGGTTCGGCGTTATCCCAGCTTCGTATCCCTGAAGTAAATACTGCACGACTCTCGAACGGTAAGCATCCATTAGATTGACCACCCGGAAGGGGATGGACAAGGATTCGGCTACGTTGCGAGCATCCTCGATGTCTTGCTGCCAGGGGCAATCGCCGAACACGCCTTCTTCGTTGATCCAATTCTTCATATAGGCGCCCTGCACAAACGCGCCTCGCTGCTGCACCAAGAGTGCGGCAACACTGCTGTCCACACCGCCAGACATACCAACCAGCGTGCGGTCTGAAGAATCGGTTTTCACGAGCCTTTACCTATCGAGGAAATTCCGTGCGACCGCTGAATGCTCTCGCGATGGTGAGATCATCCGCGCTCTCGAGGCTAAGCCCGGCCGGTAGACCCTGGGCAAGCCGAGTAACTCGAAGCGACATCCCGGCCAAGAGTTGAGATAGATAACTTGCGGTCGCTTCCCCTTCGACATCCGCGCCAAGCGCTAAGATCAGTTCTCGCGGAGTCGCCTGTTTGATCCTTTCCAGCAAGGCGTCGAAACGCAAGTCTTCGGGTCCCACGTGATTCAGCGGCGACAACTTCCCACCCAATGCGTGATAGATACCCTGGAAAGCACCGGTTCGTTCAAGGGGCAGAATGTCCGTTGGTTGCTCGACCACACACAACACGACGCGGTCTCGTCCAGGGTCGCTACAAATCGAGCACAGCTCTCCTTCTGCAAAGAAGCCGCAGTCACGACAGTTGAGAACCGCTTTTGTACATCCGGTTATTGCCTCACTAATCTCTCCAGGGCGTGAGTTGGGCGCCTGAATCATCCAGAGCGCGATTCGCTCGGCGCTCCGCGGGCCGATCCCTGGCATCCGGTGAAGTTGCCGGATCAACTCTTGCAACGGCAGTGGGTATTCTACTTTCCGCACAGGAGCTTTCTAAGCGCGAATGGACACGAATGAACGCGAAGATAAAAAACAAATCCACCACCGATTAACGCAGATAAATTCTTCGAAAACGGCTTCCCTCATTTCACTACGCTTTATCTGCGTTCATCTGCGGTTCGTCTTTTTGTTCGCGTCCATTCGTGTCCATTCGCGGTTTGTTTTTGAATTCAGTTAGAGCGGACGCGTTCAGGCGGTGACATTCGCTTTACGATAAAAGTCCACCACTTTTTCGCTAAGGAACTTGTCGGGATCCTCAACCGCGCTTTCTGGAAACACGAGAGCCAGATTAGCATCGCGGTCCCTTAACAGCTTTAGACCGTAGGGATAGTCCTTGAACAAAACAGTACAGTATTCGGAGACCGGCTGGCCCGCGTCACGGGCTCGGGCTACGATCTTGGGAATCGCTGCTTCTTCGATAGAAAAGTCCAACCCATACTTCTGAGAGAAAACTACGGCAAACTGGCGTACTTGGTCGGCCTCGTTGAGATCGGCTTGAGTACGCGCCTCGTTCAATAATCTCTCCAACCTCGCGTTGGGATCCTTGATTACGTGAGCGTCGATAGTCAACGCACGAACTCCGGAGCCCGGCAAAGCAAACTTGAATTCTCGTAAAGCCCGATCGCAAACGGTGACTAACCCACGAGCCCCGGTTTTCTCCAACGCTGCCCGCTCCGAAATCTCCCGAAGAGCGTCCTCGGTAAACTTCACTTCGATACCGAAGGCCGCGAAGGCGCGAACATATTGCCGAATAACGCTTCCCTCGGAGGACGTAAGGATTAGAAAGAAATCGTCCGCTGTGAGCTCGTTACATACGACCCGGATCGGCAAGCGGCCGATAAACTCGGGTTCAAGTCCAAAATCGATGAAATCCCTGGTAGAGGCCTGTCGCAGCAGATCGCTAGTTCCCAGGGGGGCAGCGTGAGCGCCGAACCCGATACTGGATTCAGTTAGCCTGCGGTCAACCTGGTCGCGTAAGCGGTCAAAGGCTCCGCTACAGATGAACAAGATATGCCGGGTATTGATCATCTCCTTCTTCATCTTACCCTTTCGCTGGAACTCCAAGGCCGACTGTAGCTGCGACTGAATGTCCATGGGATTCCGGAGCGGAACTTCGGTTTCTTCCATCAGCTTCAGGAGTGTCGTTTGAACCCCTCGTCCGCTGACGTCGCGACCTACGGTGTTTCCACTGCTTGCAATCTTGTCGATCTCATCGACGTAGATAATCCCGTATTCAGCTAATGTTTGGTCACCGCCAGCGCGGTTAACCAGATCGCGAACCAGATCTTCAACATCGCCCCCGACGTAACCAGTTTCGCTGAACTTAGTTGCATCGGCTTTAACGAACGGGACGCCGATCAAATCGGCGATGTGCTTGATTAAGTATGTCTTCCCGACGCCAGTCGGACCCAAAACCAGAATATTACCTTTGGAATACTCCAGGTCAGCCGCAGCCTTCGGATCTTCCTTTTCAAGCCGGCGGACCAAGTTCACGTGATTGTAATGGTCGCAAACAGCGATGGCTAACGTCTTTTTAGCTTCATCCTGCTGGATTACATAGCGATCGAGATGTGCCTTGATCTGCTTCGGCGTTAAATGGAATTCAAACGGATCAAAAGTCTCTTTGCGCGTTGGAGGTTCTTCTTCGGTCACCTCGGGTTGCGGAAACGCTGCAACAGAAACCTTGTCGCCAAAGTTCGCTTTCATGAACTCTTGGATCTTCTTCTGCAATTCCTCTGGCGACGGAAACGGAGTTTCAGCCATTGAAGAACCTAAACGCCAGCCCGGGACGGTGCAAATGAGGCGGTGAGTGAGAGGTGATTGGTGAGAAGTGATTGGCGAAGGCCGGTCGGCGCCTGGAGGGGAGCCGCTTTGCAGCGCAGCAGCTCCGGCGGTTATTAACAAGCGGCTCCCGGGAATGACCCACAGAGCGGATTGGCCCAGATCGTTCGTTGCGCTGAGGCAGAGGCAGTTTCGTAGAGGCCACTGGATCATCGCCCGCCAGGGGTGATTCCCGGGAGCCGCTTGTTAAACAGCCCTCAGAGCTGCTAAGCTACAAAGCGGCTCCCCTCCACGCGCCGCAACTGGCTTTCCGCCGGAAGGCAGTGCATGTTTCGCCGATCTCGATATTGCCTCATGAAAAGCGGGAAGAGATTCCTTTGCAGTGCCATCTTCGTGGTTTTTTGCGTCTTCACGGCGCGACCGATAGACAACGCAGCCGGCGCCGAACAATTTCAACTGAATGTCGCCGGGCTAAAGACTAATGACACTTTGCCTGACCGGTTTTTATATAATCATGCCGGTTGTGCGGGTGAGAATATCTCGCCGGAAATCAGTTGGAGCGGAGTACCGGCTACTGCGAAAAGCCTCGCCCTGGTGGTCTGGGATCAGGATGCGCCCGTTAGCGGCGGCTTCTATCATTGGGTGATCGTAAACGTTCCCGTTGGCACAACAAAGCTGCCGGAAGGCACGGGCGATGTTGCGAGTCACAAAGCTCCGAGGGGGGCGATCCAGTTGTTCAATGATTGGGGTGAGTCTGGCTACGGCGGCCCCTGTCCCCCGGGCCATAGCCGACATCGTTATCATTTCATTCTGTATGCGCTAAACGCTCAGCTTACAGTCACCGTAAGGTCCAAGGTTTCAGAAGCCACCGCCGCAATCAAACAAAGTGCCATCGCAAGCGCCGAGCAGGTACTGGTTTATGGGCGGTAACTTGCTGGGGCGAGGCTCCCGAACCACGCCTCGTATCATCAACACCCCCGCCAGTTCGGTCTTCACGATGTGTTATGTCTAAACGCGCCGAGCCGTTCCTAGCGTGCGCCGAACGAATTTGGTGGTATGCGCTGGGAACGGCTCGGCAGGTGTTTGGTATAACACATCGCGGGGGCTTAGACCGCGTCTGGCTCCGGCGGTAAGCAGCATCATTCGGGAGCCTCGCCCCACCAAAATCAGCGCTTAACCTGCTCCCACAACTGATCCATTTCGGCCAAGGTAAGAGACGCGAAGTTCAGGCCGCGAGCTTCAGCCAAAGCCTCCATCTTACGAAACCGTTCGGAGAACTTTCGGGTCGCGGCCTGCAGCAGTTCTTCAGCGTCCAGTTTGCTCTTGCGAGCAAAATTTACGACCGAGAATAATAAGTCACCAAGCTCTTCTGCTAGTTTCTCGCCCGTCTCGACTTGCTCGAGTTCCTTGATTTCCTCCTTTACCTTCTGGAGAGAGCCTTCAGGATCGGGCCAATCAAACCCGACCCGCGCGGCTTTCGATTGCGTCTTTTGGGCTTTAGCGAGACCTGGTAAGCCACGAGGAACGCCATCCAAGGCAGACGCCCGCTCCGTCTTCTCTCGGCGTTTGATCGCGTCCCACTGCTTCAGGACTGCATCGCTGGTGGCTAACTTAGTGTCGCCGAAAACGTGGGGATGGCGGCGGACCAGCTTCTCAGAAATAACCTCAGCGACTGAATCAAAATCAAAACGCGCTTCTTCGCTGGCCATTTGGGCGTGCAAGACCACCTGCAACAGGAGATCACCCAACTCTTCCTGCATGCCCTCATCGTCCTTATCATCGATGGCATCGATCAGTTCGTAACATTCTTCGACGACGTGCGGCTTGAGTGACTCGTGCGTCTGTTCCCTGTCCCACGGACAACCATCGGGAGAACGCAACCGCTGCACGATTTGCTTTAAGCGGTCGATTGGCGAAACCATCTAAAGAATCCCTACGAGGTGCCCAATCAATTCCTATCTTTCTCTAGTAGCCGGGCTCTCGCTCGTTCCAAAGTCTCTCGCTCTTTAGCTGACAAACTGGCGAGACCGTATTTCGCTATTTTATCGAGCAGTCGATCGATCTCGTTGCTATCGGTCTGCCTAAAATCGCTAGTGGGCGCTGATTGGCTGCTGGGTTTCGAAACCACTCGGAAACGAGGACGCCTGAGAGCGCTAAGCGGGTTGGGGATGCTTGGCAGCTCCAATCCAGACTGCAGAAATCGGATGTATCCAAACGAAGCGAGACACACCAGGGTGAGCGTGAAGAAACTCAGCCAGTCTCCCTGGCTTATGGACATTATTGCGCCGATGGCATAGGAAATTATGCCGAGCCATCTTAGGGACAAAAAACCGAGCCACTGCAAGCCGGGATACAACGTACAAAATGCGATAAAGAAGCCGACTGATACGGAATAGTTGCCGTAAAGCGGATAGGATTCACGAAGGAGAACCGCCCAGACCGAATAAGCGATCACCGGCGTTAAAATGAATATCCCGTATAGCGTCAAAAATCTGGCCCGCCCGATGTACTTCTCCACTTCGACGGCGGCAATATATAAGAAGAACAGGCTAAATAGGGTAAAAAAAGACGGGAGATTAACAAAGCTGGAGGTCAAGATTTGCCAGATCTGACCCTGCAGAATCGATCGGGAGAGCGAAAAGGAGAATAACCCCAAGAGGTCGATCGACTGGTGCAAAATAGCGGTCAATAAAATCCCGACACCGTAAGCGACGGTCAGCAGAGTGGCGCAATAAATAGGATAGCCACGAATATACGAGACCGGTCGATCCTCGTTAAAACTGGAGAGTAGTGCCATAGGACAAAAACCTCGGGCGTGCCGGCTCTATTGTAAGGGAATTTCGGCAACACGGCAAGGGGAGCGTGTCGGCGAACGGGCGAGAGGGCGAGTGGCTTTTGGTGGGGCGAGGCTCCCTGACGACCCAGGTCTTTACCCGGGTTTAAAGGTATTTCGACGCCGAAGGGGAAACGCCGGGCCGACAATCGTGCCGAGCCGGTCCCTAGCTGCGCTACCCTTCCGGCCCTGGACAACAATAGACCGCGGCTCGGAAGCGCATCGATACAGCACCCCCTCGGCTTTAGAACACCAGCACTCTCCGCGAAGACGAATCGTTTATTCAGGAGCCTCGCCCCACCAGTGTTGACTCGCCCCTTCGCCCTATCGCCGGTTCGCCCTTTCGGTCGCTGTTTGCTTCTCCGCCCCAGGGACGCTACTCTTGGCGGGATCACATGCCTCAGACGTTAGATGCTCCGGCGAAACAAAATGGATCGATGGTCCGCAAAGCCAGGAGTTTGGCGGCTCATACATTCAGACGATTGTCGAGGACCAGGCGGGCCAAGTCCGAGACCCGCAACTTGCTCCCGCTTCTTATCCAGGTGTTGGCCGGCTTTTCCAAAGTCGATGGCCGGATCCTTGAAGAAGAGATCGACTCGAGTCTGGGATTTCTCCGGTACGATTACCCGGAGGCGGTCTATTCAGAGTTACGGACGCTTTTTCAACGAGCTCTAAGAGAACCTCAGGATCTCTCGTCGATGGCCAAACGGTTAGCCGAAGAGCTGAGCCAAGACCGGAAGATCATGCTGGGCGTGCAGCTTTATGACCTCATTGCCAAGGCCGGGATGCAGCAAGAACAGGTCATTGCCTACTACTCGTTCATGTCGCAGCTGGGCATGGCCGCCCAGGCAATCGACATTGTTTATCAGCTGAATTCCGCAGATTCGGCAGATCCATCGGTCTACCAAAAAGGAACCTCCCCGCTCGAGTCCGTGATCTTCGGCGAGGACGGAACCGTCGATGTGCCCTTGAAGGAACTAAAAAACGGCGAGCGGCTGATGGCTTACCGCTATCATGACCTCATTCTCTTCAAGAACTTAAGTCCTCGAGTTGTGGTGGTGCGAGGCCGTTCCCTTTCACCGGGTGAATTCTGCCGAATCTACCCAGGGCAAAGGATCATAATCGGTGAACAGGTTATCACCCATCAGGACCTGATCTTCTATTTCAACGCTAAGAAGAACGTCTCACTCCCACGGATCTTTGTGACGGTAAACCAGAATGATGAAATCGTTCTGGAGAAAGCTAAAACGAGGGATAGCTCTTTAGAGGTTCAGTTCGGCTTGAAGGTTCAGGTTTTCGCTCTGAAGAAAGTCGAGGCGAAACTCAATGGCACGCCACTCGAGGCTGGTAGAACGGTAACGGGGGCATTGGAAGATCGGATCGTCTTCGAGAACTCCAGCGAATTGCTTTTGTCCGATCTGCGCCGCCGAGCCAGAGCCATGGGGGGCCGGTTCCAGTTAAAAGCTTCTAAGTCGGTTTATCTAGTCTCAAACAACGCCTCGCTCCTTGAATCCGACGATATCCTGCTCAGTCCAGGAACGGTGGGTGAGGTGCTGTTGAAGATTTCCTGCGATTACGATCAATTGGTCGGCACGTTGGAAGTTCTGCAGGCGGACCGGCCAGTCATGGTTGGTGAAACCATCGTACGGGGCTCGGCCCAACTGGTTGATGGGAATATCATTCGGATCGATGCCGGTCAGATACTCCGGTGCAACTTCTCGGAGCGTATCATCGAGGAGGAACGCAACATCATCCGGCGCTTGGATGTACAAGATGTTTCGCTCCGCTTTCGGAACGGGGAAACCGCCCTCGATGGCATCTCCTTTTCCGCTAATCGAGGCGAAATTGTGTGCGTGATGGGCGCCAGCGGCTGCGGCAAGAGCACCTTACTGAAAACGATTTGCGGCCAGCTTGCTCCCACCAGCGGAGCGGTGTTACTAAACGGCCAATCGCTTTACAACCAGGTTGAGGCTTTACGCGAGTATGTTGCTTACATCCCGCAAGACGACGCCTTCGACGAGCATCTCACGATCCACGAGAATCTCGATTACGCGGCCGCTATCCGGTCGCCTCACCTCTCCGCCAAGGATCGCCTGCGCCGGGTTGACGGCAAACTGATTGAACTGGGCTTGTCGGAGCGGCGTGACAGCCTCGTCGGCAGCTCGGTGAAAAAATATCTGAGCGGCGGCGAACGAAAGCGGTTGAATATCGGCCTCGATATGATCAGCTCGGCTGACGTATTTCTTTTCGACGAACCGACTTCCGGCCTCTCTTCGAAAGACTCGGAGCACGTTATCGAAATTATTCGGGGTCTTTCTCACAACAAGATCGTCTTGGTGACGATTCACACGCCGACCTCGAAGATCTTTCAGATGTTTAGCAAAGCGGTGTTGCTAGATAAAGGTGGTCGTCTGGTTTTCTTCGGGACGCCGCAAGAGATGCTCCAGTATTTCGCGTCAGTCGAACACCAACAACACTTCGGGACAGAGCTTGGGGGGTGTCCTGCCTGTGGCACTACGCGTCCGGAATTCATCTTTGATGTATTGGAAACCCCTCTCCGAGACCTGAGCGGCGACGTGATCTATGAAGAGAACGCTAGAGGCCAACTAGTCGCCTCTCGTCGCTATTCGCCGGATTACTGGCGAGACAAATACGAATCGTTCCGCTTGATCCAGGAGATGCGGCAGGTCTCGGTTGTCCAGCCGGGTTCAACCGCATCGCCGATTCCATCCGCTAAACGGCAACCCATTCGATGGCGAGACGAATGGGTCAAATTCCAGACCGTTTTTAAGCGCGCCTTCGTCAGCAAATTGAGGAACCGGACAAACCTTTGGACCACAATCTTCGAGGCACCGCTTTTAAGCGCTTTGATCGGGTTTGTGCTGCGGTACGCCGAGAATACGCGCTACGATTTTGAGCACGCGTTCCACATTCCAACCTACCTGTTCTTATCGCTTGTGGTGGCGATGTTTTTAGGGCTGACCAACAGCGCTGACGATATTATTCGGGATCGAACCATTCTGCAGCGAGAACGGAACCTCAATATCCATTTACCTTATTACGTCGTTTCCAAGTTTATCACTTTGTCACTTTTCGCGGTCATTCAATCGGCGCTTTTCATCGCGATCGGAAACACGATTCTGGAAATCCGCGGCATGTTCTGGCCCTATCTATGGTTTATCGGAACAACCGCAGTCAGCGGAGTAGCGGGAGGACTCTTAATTTCGGCTTTAGTTGATGATGCGAAAACCGCGGCAAATATCGTGCCGCTGGTTTTGATCCCCCAGATCATTTTGGGAGGAGCACTGATCAAGTACGAGGAGATGAATCGCAACCTTGATTTCATCTACACATTGACGCGTGACCGGATGGCGCAAAATGCAGGCAGTGGCGAGAAATTGAAGGGCCAAAACGTCGAAGTGCCACTTATCTGCGAACTGATCCCAATGCGTTGGTCCTATGAAGCGTTGGTGGATGCCCAAGCGAAAATGAATCCGTTTACGCGGCGTCAAGACTTGCTCAGCACGAAGATCGACGCTCTGGCGCACGAACCGAAACTAACCAGCGCTCAGGACGACCGGCTTGAAGATCTGAAGGAGGCCTTGGCGATTGTTTCCGGACTCGGGGGCAAGAACTCTACGGAGGTGGAACGGCGGCTTCACTTAATTGATGGGGTGATCGACGGTAAACCGCTGGACGAAAATAATTTCGATCGAAAGGGAAACGTAGTCACCGCAGAGCAGCTTTTTCAAAACAAGAAGATTTCAGACATGCTCGTTGACGCGGAGATGAAACAGCGAGACTACACGTCGAAGCAGCGCAACGTGTTTTTCGGTCCGGAAAAGTTAGTCTTCGGCCAAACCATCAGTATCTTCCTGTTTGACTCGATTGTGATCAACGGCTTCACCGTTTTGTTTCTGATATTGATTCTTTGGCGGCTGCATCGGCAATTAAGGATTGGGTAGCATTGGTGGGGCGAGGCTCCGGAAAGATGTTCCGTGTCGCCAGAGCCGGACATTATTTGAGTTTCCGCGGTGTATTGTCCCAAAACGCATGCCGAGCCGGGCCCAGCGCCAGGCTGCGATTTGATGGCGCACGCTGGGAACGGCTCGGCCAGCGTCTCGACACATCATAACGTGGAGACTGAACTGTCGTGGACCTTGATAATACGGGGCGTCGTTCGGGAGCCTCGCCCCACCAATTCGGGAGCCTTACGAAATCTAATGCACGAAAAACAGCGCTTGCGCGAAAAAGCCGACTCCGATCAGCCCTACTACTAAGCTCACCAGCCAGAAAGCTTTTCGCTTGATCAAGACGGAGATCGCACCAACCGCGATGGCAATTTGAAACAATGTTACACTGAAGGCCAGCGCTTCATGAGTGCCTAAGAGATGTTGGGCCTCTTTTTCTAAGCGCTCTGCATCCTTTCGAATATCTTCCTTCTCTTTTCCGTATTGAGCGAGCTTGGCCTTATCGGCGTCAGGCGCTGGTTTATCTAACGAGGCTAAGATATCTAACTTCCCGGCTATTTGCGCTTCCTTGATGCTCTTCGATTGGTAGTAGCTCCATTGATCGGACGATTCGATCTGTGATATCACTGCTTCATTGGCATTATGCCCAGCCAGTAAAGACGCCACCGCGGCGAATGCCGCCAACAGAGCAGAACTTAACGCCACTCCCAAGATCCAAGGTTCAGTACTGTGCTCGGCACGCTCGTGGATGTGCTCGTGGAGATGTTCGGTTGGAACCTCAGGTTCTTCCATAAGAGTTTGCAGTTGGGGGTGCCGCTAATTGTTAACCGCCAACGGCGGGAAGGTCGACCACAAATGCGACGGACGGGTAACGCCGTCGTCGCCGGCAACGATGCCCTTAGGGAGTGACCCAGCGGTTAACAAGGTCTCGTCCCGCGGCTGCGGGAAGGCAGCACTACTAATGTCCGCCAGCTCCCGCCGGGGCTGGGCCCTTAGCCTTCTTAAACATGAGGATAATGGGTATCAACAACAGACAGATCGGTACCAACATCCGAAACTGCTCCACATATGCCCATAGACCCGCCTGCGCTTGTAGAGCTTGATAAATTACTCCGTAGGCTTGCGATTGGGCAGCCTGACCAGATTGAACGGTCAGCGCGTGTTGTAAGGTGGAGAGTTGATTCCGGAATGGAGCATCCAGATTCGTTAGGTGTCCCACCATTAACGCCTGATGCGCTTGCGTGCTACGTGTCACCAGAGCGGTAACCAGCGAGATACCGACCGAGCCTCCTAAGTTTCTCATCAGGCTCGTTAGGCCAGCCGCGTCACCCATATTCTCCCGTTTAACCGTGGCGACGGAAAATGTTGTCATCGGGACGAAAATGGATGTGATCGCGAAGCCGCTGATGACAATCGGCACCATCACCGTCTCGGGCGACATGTTGAGGTTGACCCCGCCAAGCAGGTACATCGTGAGCCCAAGAACCGCGGCGCCTTGTGCCATCCAAAGCCGGCCGTCGACCTTCGTCAGAATACGCCCGGCAACCATGCTGCCGACGATGGCTCCGATTCCTCTCGGGCTCATCACTAGGCCAGCTTGTAGAGACGGATACCCCAACAGCAGCTGCAAGAACTGGGGTAGCACCGCTGTCGTGCCGTAAAGAACAGCGCCCACGCTGAAATTCAAGAGGACGCCAATGGCCAAGTTACGGTCTTTGAGAATCTGCAAATTAACGATGGGGTGATCTCGAGTGAGCTCCCAAACCAGGAACACAACAAACCCGACGACCGCAAAGAAGCCTAGCCACCGGATGAAATCCGACGAAAACCAATCCTCGTCCTGGCCTTTATCGAGCAAGATCTGGAGACAGCCAATCCAGACAGCCAAAAGACCAAAACCAGCAAAATCGACTTTACCGGCCTTCGCATTCTTGATGTAGGGCGGATCTTCCAGGAAGCGCAGACACATCAGAATCGCAATGATACCGATGGGAAGGTTAATATAGAATACCCAGCGCCAGGAATAGTTGTCCGTAATCCAACCACCCAGAGTTGGTCCAAGGATCGGCGCGACAACTACCCCCATCGCGTATACCGACATCGCTTGTCCGCGTTTTTCGGGCGGAAAAGTCTCCAAAAGAATTGCCTGCGCAACCGGTTGCAATGCTCCACCGCCGGCACCCTGCAGGATCCGAGCGAGGATCAAGAAGCCAAGGCTATTGGCAACGCCACAGAGAGCGGATGCGATAGTGAAAATCGTGATGCAGGTGATCAAAAAGCGGCGGCGGCCAAAGAACCGTCCCAGCCAGCCGGTAGCAGGCAAGATCACCGCGTTGGCAACCAAATAACTGGTGAGAACCCAGGTGGCCTCATCCGTACTGGCAGAGAGGTTTCCAGCGATGTGTGTCAACGAAACGTTTGCTACGGAGGTATCAAGCACCTCCATGAATGTGGCTGACATCACCGCTGCCGCGATGAACCAAGGATTCGCCGCCGGCCTCCACGGTTGGGCCGCTGCAGTTGGCGTTTGGTTCGCCATAAATGACTACGCCGGTTGCTTAACTTTGGGAGGTCTTGTACCCCACCAGAGAATGCCCAGGATAGCGACAGCAACCGAAGCCGAGACCATCATCAGCTGCAGAGGTGAGTAACGAAAGTCCTGTACTTTGACAGTCGGTACGACTGACTCTCCGGGACCGAGCGGCAGGCCGACATCTGGAGGCAGGTCGAACAGAATCTTAATCGGGATTCGCTGAACCACCTTAACGTAGTTGCCGGTCGCGTTCTCCGGAGGCAAGAGACTAAACGCAGCTCCGCTGCCCATCTGGATGCTGTCGATATGACCTTCAAACTTTCGTCCGCCGAGAGCATCTACCTCGATCGCTACCGGCTGCCCGGGACGCATCAGCCGCACCTGATTTTCTTTATAGTTTGCCGTTACATAGATTTCTGACGGAACTAAAGCCATCAACGACTGACCAACCTGGACATAGTCTCCCGGCTCCACTGATTTGCTGGTGACCCGGCCAGTTTCCGACGCGTAGACCTTTGTATACGAATCGTTCAGTTTCGCCGAATCCAGGTTGGCGCCGTTTTCCTTCTCTTGCGCCAGAACGTACCCAAGCAGCGCCTCAAAAGTGCGCACTTGCGCTTCGCCTTCTGACTGTTGCGCCTCTCCCGCTACGACTTTCTTCTTCGCCGAATCAAGATTTGCTTGCGCCGCGCGGTCAGCGACTTGCGAGTGAATCAAATCCTGGATCGATACCACATGCGTTTTGTAAAGATCCTGCTCTCGCCGTAGATCGTCGGACGTTTGATCGGCCTGCGCTTGGGACGCTTGTTGATCCGCCTTATCCTGCTCAACCGTCGCTTGCAAACTTCTTACGTTAGCCATTTGCTGGTCCACGGCAGCCTGCGCGGACGCTGCTTCTGATTTCACGCTCTCGAGCGCCGCCTCTTTCTGCATCAACTGCGCGTCATAGTCGCGAGGATCAATCTGGACCAGCGGATCTCCCTTCTTCACCAGTTGATTGTCCCTTACTAAGACCGAGTCAATTCTTCCTGCAATTTTAGGGGCCACTTGGATCGTATGAGCAGCGATGAATGCGTCATCAGTCGATTCGTAGCTCGCCGATTGCGCATAGAGATGGAGACCAACCGCTGCTGCCAAGAATACGAGGCAGATCCCGAATATTGTTCTCTTAAACCGCTTTCCGAGCCGGTCTCGCAGCGTCGCCCTTCGGGCGCTAGCTGGTAAGACTTTCGAGACCTCCTCTGTAATCTGTCGATAGTTCTCTTCCAGTGTCTGAGCCATGGCAGAATGTCCTGTTTCCGGATTAAGCCTTGATCCCCTGATAAAAAATGTCCGTGATGCCTTTGAAATGCGCGGCAATCGATTCCGCGTCGTCTCCATATGCGGTGTGTCGAAGCATCGCGCTATGGACGGCATCACGAATGAAATCCGCGGCCGCCGAAAGATCTAATCCCTTTCGCACCAAACCCGCGTCTTGGGCTTGCTGCAAGCGCTCAACAAAAAGCGCCTTCCGTTTCAGCATGAATTCCTGAAGGGTACGGCGAGTAGACTCCGGCAAAATGGGAGCCTCGCCAATGAAAGCTCTCACGAGGGCCTCTTTTCCTCTCACAAGCGAGTAAAGCTCCCGGACATATCGCTCCAAACGAGCAAAGAGATCTTCCACCCAGTGCTCATCTGGCTGCACCAGAGCGTCGATAGAGGCGCAGCTCCGCTTAAGGGTCGAATGCAACAGCTCATCCCGGGTATGAAAATGACGAAAGATAGTCACTTCGTTCACGCCAGCCTCACGGGCAATCTCGCGAGTGGTAGCGCCCTGGAATCCATCCCTGGAGAAAACATGCTCAGCTGCGTCCAGAATTCGGTTCCTAGTCAGGTCAGCGGATCCGTTTTGGACGCGGATTCGTTTGGATACGACGTCTTCGTCCATGCAAGCACATACTTGCATATCCAGTTGAGTGCAAGCACTTACTTGCATGGTTCCTGGGCTCTGGTGGCCAGCCGGTGCGACCCGTGGTGCTGTTTTATCGGTTTCGGCCACAGGAAGAACCAGATTTTCTTCCTGTTTCTGCCTGTCAAAAAATATGGATTCTGTTCGCGTGGCACTGTGGTTCTCATAACTCAGTGGGGAAAGCCATGGTTCTCGCCGGCCGAATCCTGTGGCAATCATTGCCGTGTCGGAGATTCGCCGGATTAATGCAAGCACTTACTTGCTATTCCAGCAGATTGCAAGTGCTTACTTGCAAAAAGTAGGAAAAACGTGGGAGGGCGCGCTGCCTGTCCGACATAGCCTGGTGCGTGCAAGCAACTTTTCTCCCACCGGGGCGACGTCGGATCCTCGCGCGCCGCGAACAGGGTCCACAATTTTAGATCTAGGATAACGCAGGATCGGGTCTGTCGCGGACTTCGAGAGCAATCCGGCGACTGCCGGACGAGGACGCGATCCCTCCTGGCTTCTACTTATGGATGCCCTGGATGAAAATCGAGACGACGGTCCGCAGATAAGTATCAACAGAGTAACCGCCGGTCCCATACATGGTATGACGAAGCATTCCTGTATGGACGGTATCGCGAAGGATATCCACAGCACAGCCGAGATCGACTTCGGGATTAACGTATCCCGCTTCTTTGGCTGCCTCGAGGCGTTCTATCAGGGCTGAGCGCACCGGAAGCATTTTCGCCTTGAGAGCTTCGCGTACAGCGGGTGGAAGGAGTCTGCCCTCACCCACGACCGCTCTGACTAACGCCTCTCGCTCCAAGAGCATCTCGTAGTACTTGCGGACGTACGCTTCTACTTCGCCCGGCAGGTCACGCTCCCAGGCGCTTTTTGGTCCAATCAGCTCTTCCGGAGCGATGCTGTGGCAAAGAATCGTTTCACGAAGGAGATCGTCGCGAGTGCGGAAATGCCGGAAAAGCGTCACTTCATTGACGCCCGCTTCCCGGGCGATCTCGCGGGTGGTCGCTCCCTGGAAACCGTCCCGTGAAAACACCCGTTCGGCAGCTTCGATGATGCGTTGGCGAGTAAGGTCACCGTATGACCGGGTACGACGTACTGGGGTTGTTTCGTTTGGGTTAGTGATGCAAGTAGATACTTGCATTTCAGGGCGAGTGCAACTTGAAGTTCGCACTACCGAATTGGAATCGCGAACAGTGAACCGTGAACTGCAATGTGCTATAAGATTAACAGTTTATGAGTCCACGGAGCGCATCTCGACATCGGGAAACAGCAGAAACGTCTGTCAGCGTTGAGATTGTGCTTGATGGGTCGGGAGCCGGAGATATCGATACCGGAATCCCGTTTTTCGATCATATGCTGATGCTGCTGGCCAAGCACAGCCTCTTCGATCTGACGGTCAAGGCTCGCGGCGACTTGGCGGTCGACCTCCATCACACGGTAGAAGATACGGGTATCGTGCTGGGAGGAGCTTTGGCCACAGCTCTTGACGAAAAGACAGGAATCAGACGTTATGGATGGGCTCGAATACCGATGGACGAAACGTTGGCTCAAGTAACGATTGATTTGAGCGGACGCCCCTTTCTTGAATTTCGAGGACCATCGGAGGTAGATCCAATCGGCTCATTCGACTTCGGATTAGTGGAAGAGTTCACTCGAGCTCTAGCCATGTCGGCTGCGATGACCTTGCACGTAGAAGTTGAATACGGGAAAAACAACCATCACATTGCCGAAGCCATTTTTAAGGCGCTGGCGAGGGCCTTAGATATGGCTTGCCAGATAGATCCTCGAGTAAAAGGAGTACCCAGTTCAAAAGGTAGACTTTAGGGCTGCAAGCGCTCATCCGGCGGCGGCGGGAATGAGCGGTGCCTCGAACAATTCTTAATGGAGACCGATTGACGTGAATCTAGGACCAAGACTCGGACTGATTGATTACGGGTCCGGCAATCTGCTTAGCGTAGGCAAAGCATTGGAGGTGGCGGGTGCGCAGGTTACGCGTCTTGAGAGAGGACCGATTGAGGGGAGTTTCGATGCCATCGTTCTACCAGGAGTCGGAGCGTTCGGAGACTCTGTCAGCCAGCTCAAAAGCCGTGAGTTTTTTTTCCCACTCCAGAAGTGGTTAGGAGACGGAGGACGCTTCCTCGGGATTTGTCTCGGTTTTCAATTGCTCTTCGAATCAAGCGAGGAATCGCCGGAGGTCGCGGGCTTAGGAATATTTCAAGGACAGGTCAGAAAGCTTAATCAAGGGACAGTCAAGGTACCACAGATTGGTTGGAATTCGGTCAAGTGGACGGAGCATGCCCGCGCGCTATATGCGAACCTTCCTCCCGATCCTTACTTTTACTTCGTCCACTCCTACTACCCCGAACCGCAAAACGAATCTATCGTCGCCGGCTACACTGAATACGGGAACCGCTTCGCCTCGGCGGTCGCGACCAAGAACTTGCTGGCTACCCAATTTCACCCAGAGAAAAGTCAAGAAAGCGGCCTGCTTTTACTCCGTCAATTTTTGGACACACTCTAATGATTATCTTGCCTGCGATCGACCTGTTCGAGGGCCAGGTGGTACGTCTCCGCCAGGGCAAATTGGAACAAAAAACCGTTTACCCTGGAGATCCGCTGTTCTACGCGACGCGATGGGAAGAAGAAGGAGCGAACTGCCTCCATGTGATCGACCTGGAGGCCGCCTTCACTGGAGAACAACGGAATCTCGACCTGATCAAAAAACTGGTGAGTTCTTTGAATATCCCGGTCGAAGTCGGCGGCGGTATTCGGTCGTTCAAAGCGGCGGAAACCCTTTTGGAGGCCGGTGCGGCTCGGGTCGTAATTGGGACCAAAGCCGTCGAGGATCCCAAATTCCTGAATGGACTGGTGGCCGGATTCGGGGGTGACGCGATCGCCGTGGGCGTGGATGCGAAGGAAGGTAAGGTCGCCGTAAAAGGATGGGCGGAAGTCACCCATATCGATGCACTCGAGTTTATCGACCAGATTTGTCAGGTCGGGGTTGGTACGATCATTTTCACGGATATTGCCACTGACGGAATGCTTTCCGGTCCGAGTTTCAGCGCTCTTGAGGCCGTTCTGGAAAAGGCAACGTCCCAGGTCATTGCCAGCGGCGGCGTTGCGACCATCGACGATGTGAGACGCCTAGCCTCCCTACCCGGATTGTACGGGACGATTATCGGTAAAGCGCTCTTTGACGGGACGGTCGACCTAAGCGAAGCAGTGGCAGTCGCCAATGCCGCATCGGATGCGAGAGGAGCCGTTTAAGGTTTCAGGTTCTATCTGCCCGCAGTTCTAGGAGACTTTTGCAGATCGACCAGATCGGCCAGGATACTCAACGTTTCTCGTTGAATCGCATCGGCATCAGCGGTGTCTCCGTTTCCTTCATCAATGAGGTCTTCACTGGAAGGCGACGGAGAATCTTTTGCGTCCTTACCTGCCGCTGGTAGAACTTCCTTCGGTAGAAGCTTCAGCTGAGGCTTGTTGACATCTGCCAACGTCAGCTCGTACCGCTTGTCTTGAAGCTGACCATCGATCTTCTTCTCATCAGCCAGCTCCTTTTGTTTGCGATCGTTGTCTTCGTCCAACTCATCCCTCCTGATTTTCTCGTTGAGAGACAAGCGATTCGACTTCAGACGATCCTTCAGGATCTTCATGTCGGAGGTGACATCCTGGAAAGCGGTATCCTGGTTGACTCGATTAGCAGACCGTTTACGCAGGTCGTCGATGTAAAGCGGTTTCCGATTGTTTGCCAAATCGATCGCCGCAGGCTCGACCTCGTCGTACGGCAGAGGATGTTCGAGGGACGCTTCACCGATTTCGGAATTGTCGGTAAGCGAAGGTAAAACGATATCAGAAATCACTCCGCGAAGTTGGGTCGAGCCGCCCGCAACTCGATAAAATTTTTGGACCGTCAACTTAAGAGCGCCGGCATCGTTGCTCGAACCTCCCAGCAGGGGCATGAACCTGCCCAACTCCAGCAGTGTCTGCACCGTACCCTTTCCAAAGGTACTCGAATCACCAACAATCACCGCTCGCCCATAATCCTGCAGCGCCGCGGCAAATATCTCGCTAGCGGATGCACTAAGCCGATTAGTAAGAACCAAAAGAGGACCGCTGTATAAAACTCCGGGGTCTTGGTCCTTCAGCACTTGGACATCTCCATTGGCATCCTTAACTTGAACGACGGGACCCTGGTTGATGAAAAGACCTGTCATTTTTATCGCCTCGTCGAGAGAACCGCCACCGTCATGACGCAAGTCGATAACCAAGCCCTGGATTCCTTCGTGCTCCAATCGTTTGATTAAAGCAGCGACATCTCGTGACGTACTCTTCCCGGTCCGAGACCGTTCCATGTCCTGGTAAAATGACGGTAGGGTGATCCAGCCCAATTTCTCAGCCGTCCCATCTGGAAGGTCCTTCTCAATTAATTCGGCTTTTGCCTCCTGTTCCGTCAGTTTTACGTCGTCTCGAACGAGTTCAACGACCTTTCTCTTGGACGGGTCAGCCGAATTCGCCGGAACCATCATAAGGCGAACGACTGTGCCTTTCTTACCACGGATCAACTCCACTACTTTGTCGATCTTCATATCGACAACATCGACAAAAGCGTCCTTCGCTTGAGCGACCGCGGCAATGCGGTCCCCAACACTTACCTTCCCACTCAATTGAGCCGGGCCACCGGAAATTAAGCGTTCCACCTTAGCGTAACCGTCATCCGACTTGAGCTCCGCACCGATGCCAGTCAACGAGAGACGCATATTGATCTCGAAGCTTTCGAGATCCGATTTCCCTAGATATTCAGAGTGTGGATCGTAGGTCTGAGCGGCGGCGTTAAGAAAAAGCTGCAATACATCGTTGTCATCTCGCTCATCGAGGTTCTTTACCAGCTGATCATATCTCTTTCCGACGACCTTCGGTCCGGGCTCCAGAGCAAGTTTATTCAGCTTTTCCTGCAGCAACTCGCCCTCGATCCGGTCTCGCCATAGGCTGTCGGCTTCGGCCGTATTCGCTGGCCAAGCATCCTTGTGACGATCTAACGCAACAGTCTTGGTACTCTTGAAGCTGTAGTCCTGCTTAAGGAGCTCCTTGATCTTGTTCACTCGATCTGCAACCCGAGTCTTGAACAGATTATAAATGTCTCTTGCCGGCTGGACATTCCCGACAGTCAGGTCTTGGTCAAGCGTTGACGCGTACTTATGGTAGATCTCGTCTACGTCTTCCTGGGTGAAAAAGAGTTTGGTGTAATCAAGATCCTCTAGATAGGTGTCGAGGATCTTTTTCGCCATGGAATCGTCAAGCTTCTGCCGGCTGTAATGCGCTTGCTCGAGGAGTCTTGCCACGGTGATGGCGATTTGCCGCGAGTCGGCTGAGCTCTGCTTGAGTTGCCCGATGCTACAATTGGTGGCGCACAGAACCGATAGCCCGAGGAAAGCAACGCTGGTGATTTTCATGCGGCGAGCACACAACGAATTGACAGAAGAATTACGAAGTAACATTTTGCGAGCCGCATACACGGGCCCATTTTGGAGTCTCCCTCAATATGTTCGACTTTCAAACCTTTATTGGCGGTATCTTCGACACGAACGCCTATCTAGTCAAAGCGCGAGCCGGAGAAATTCTGTTCGATGCCCCGACGGGAACATTGGACTGGCTGGAACGAGAGAACATCACTCCGGGCCTGTTATTGATCACCCACGGCCATATTGATCACATCGATGACGCTGCCAAAATTAAAAGCCGGTTTAATTGCAAGGTGGGCTGCCACCCGGATTCCGTCCCATTAATCACCGATCCGGATTTCTTTAAACAGTTTGGATTTTTTCTCGAGACCGAACCGGTCGAACCTGATTTCCTGATTTCCGAAGGCAAGTCTCAAGACTTTCTCGGCTCGATTTTCGACGTTCTACTGGTTCCAGGACATTGCCCGGGCAGCCTCTGTTTCTTTTCGCCCGAGCAAAACCTGCTGATAGGCGGCGATGTTTTATTCGCTGGAAGCATCGGACGCACAGACCTCCCCGGGGGCAATCACTCGGAATTGATCGAGAATATATTTAACAAAGTTCTAGTCCTACCCGACGAGACCGGGGTTCTGCCTGGCCACGGCCCTGTGACGACGATCGGTGAGGAAAGACGCCACAATCCGTTCTTGCGTTAGCCCTCGACTCTAGCCAGTGCTAAGACCAACTGGCCTTCTGCCACGGGTTCACCTTGGCAGGTGGCACGGACTGCGCATTGGGCTAGGCCGTTCATTTCGTTCAGACACTCTGCAAAAAGATCGATCGGTTCTTCTGGCCGGACCGGCCTCAAAAACTTCATCGCCCGAATGGCGGTTAGGAGAAACATTTTGCCCGGCGCGCCTATCGCTATCCCAGCCGTCTGGGCCAGCGCTTCCGCAATCAACACTCCGGGGATAATGGCGTTCCCCGGAAAGTGCCCTTCCAGGAACGGCTCTTGGACTGAGAAACACTTCGTCGCCTTGGCGCTCCGCCCCGGTTCGACCGCCGTAACCTCGTCGATAAAGATAAACGGCGGCCGATGAGGTAAACCCAATTCAATCGGATCCATAGGGGTGACAATGCTCAATCAGGCAAAGAACGCACCGGGAAACTAGTATCAGTAAGCAGTAAGTAGTAAGCAGTCCGAAAGCCAGCGCAAAAGCCCCAGGCCCCAGACCACTGCTTACTGCTTACCCGGCACGCGATCGACCACGAACCGCATACAGTTGCACCCCACTAGGCGCGAGGCGACAGTAACCCTGTGACTGTCCCTTCGCTTGCGGAAAGGTTTCGCCCTGATTTCCCGATCCTGGATCAAAGGGTAAATGGATACCCGTTGGTGTACCTGGATAACGCCGCTTCAACGCAACGGCCGGCCACTGTGATCGACGAAATCAGCCGCTACTACCGGCACGATCACGCCAATGTTCATCGAGGACTGCATGCGCTCAGTAATCGGGCTACTACTCTTTACGAAAATGCCCGCCAGCGTGTGGCCAATTATCTCAACGCTGAGCACGCCGAATCGATTATCTTCACCAGGGGCACAACCGAATCGATCAATTTGGTGGCCTCTTCCTGGGCCGAAAACGAGCTCAAGCCGGGCGATGGCATTCTACTCACCGAGATGGAACATCACGCCAACCTGATTCCCTGGCAGATCGTCGCCAGACGGACCGGAGCTAAACTTCACTTCTTAGCCGTGATTGGAGACGAAGGAGAAATCGATTGGTCCCAACTCGACACGATCCTCGCGAATAATCCGATCCGAATCGTTGCACTCACGCACATCTCGAATTCACTCGGCCGGATCAACCCGGTAGCAGAAGTATGTCGTGCGGCGCACAAGCACGACGCGGTGACGCTAGTCGATGCAGCTCAAAGCGCCGGACACATGCCTCTCGATGTCAAAGCCTTGGATTGCGACTTTCTCGCTTTTTCAGGTCACAAATGCTGCGGTCCAACCGGGATCGGAGTTTTGTATGGGCGAAAGAGCCTGCTGGAAAAAATGGAACCCTACCAGACAGGCGGCGAAATGATCGTGAGTGTAACTTTTGAACGAGCGGAATGGAAGCCCACCCCTCATCGATTCGAGGCCGGCACTCCGCACATCGCCGGCGCCATCGGGTTAGCCACGGCGCTCGACTATCTTGACCGGGTCGGACGGACCTCGATTCAAGATAACGATCATTATTTTGGTAACACGGCTGCGAAACGGCTACGTGAAATACCTGATCTGCGTGTGTTTGGCCCTCGTAATGAGCGAGCGGGCATCGTCAGCTTTCAATTGGGCAACATCCATGCGCACGATCTGGTAGCATTTGCTGATCAGCAAGGGGTCGCGCTACGCGGTGGACACCATTGTAACCAACCACTTGTCCGTAAGCTCGGACTAAATGCCACCGCCAGAGCCAGCTTCTACCTCTATAATACCGAACCGGAACTTGATCGCTTAGTCGTGGTCCTCCGCGCGGCCGCAAGATACTTCGGCTAGCCTGCCAGCCTCTCAAATCTGTTACGGATTTGAGAGGCTGGCAGGCTGTGGCCTTTAGACGGACTATTAGCGTCCGCCTAAAGGCAAAGCATCTTTAAGCGGAGATCGGTTGAAAATCGTGCTAGTGACCCTCGGTAAAACAACCAGTGCAGCAAAATTCTCCGGCGTAGCGGAGAATTTTGCTATAGCCTGCGTTCTTCATCAATGCGTAATACATTGAAGAAGAACGCAGGCTATGGACTTCGACGAGCTGTATCAAGAGATCATCCTGGATCACTCGAAGCGGCCCCGCAACAGCGGCGTGCTGCCTCCACCCGCGACCCGGGGTTCAGGCTACAATCCGGCATGCGGCGACGAAGTGACCGTATTCGTTTTGCAGTCACCGGAAGGGAAAATCGAAACCATTTCGTTCCAGGCGCAGGCATGTGCGATCTGCACCGCTTCGACCTCGCTGATGACGCTTCAAGTGAAAGGGGCGACTCAAGAACAGGCTTTAGCGTTGCTAAGACATTTCATTGATTTCCTGACCAAGGACGGCCCCAGCGAGGGTTTGGGCCACTTACGCGCTCTCGCCGGGGTGAAGAAGTTTCCGCAGCGCTTGAAGTGCGCGACGCTCGGTTGGCACGCACTGGAAGCAGCACTAAAGGGCGGGACGGGGTAGGCGTATCGGGTGTGGGCGTAACAGCGTATCGGCGTTTGATCCGCGAGATGAACCGATGCGCGCCCGGATCGAATCGGGCGATTTAAATGTGAATTGTTGGTTTTTGAAACCAGCTTGACTTCTAATACGGTCGTACGTATTGGATAGCGTGCCCAGACATTCTCTCCGTAACCGTATCCTCGAAGCCGGCCTCAAGGTCATGTTTCGTAAGGGTTACGTCGGAGCCAGCGTGCGCGATATTGTTGCCGAGGCGCCCGCGCCGCAGGGCTCGTTTACCAACCATTTCCGCTCAAAAGAGGAATTCGTGCGCGAAGTGCTCGACCTCTATTTCGAAAACCTGAAGCAAGTTGTCACGGAGACACTCGGAGACACCAGCCGCACGCCCCGGCAACGGCTCAAGCGTTATCTCGACTTCATCACGGAGCGTCTGGCCAACGCAGAGTTCAGCCGGGGATGCCTGATTGGTGATTTGAGTCTTGAAGCCGCACCGCAGAGCCAGATCCTCCGCGAACGCTTGGCCGATATCTTTATCGAATGGCGTACCCCCTTCGCCGCATGCATTGCAGAAGGGCAAGCAGCAGGCGAGATCGCCACAACCTTTACCGCTGAAGAGCTTGCTGAGTTCCTCCTGTCCTCATGGGAAGGCGCCATCCTGCGCTTAAAGGTCGTGCGCAACGCCGAACCGCTGGAGCGCTTTAAACGCATCGCTTTTGCCACCGTATTCAAGGAACCGCCGCTATGAATCCAGACATCACCCTTCCAAAAACCTCCGTCCTCGATTCCGAAATGGCCTACCGGGAGGCGGGCCGGACAGACGCTCCGGTCGCACTCTTCCTGCATGGCAATCCGACATCATCATACCTCTGGCGCAACGTCATTCCGCGTGTCGCAGAGGTCGCCCATTGCATAGCCCCAGATCTGATCGGTTTCGGCCAATCGGGTAAACCTGATATCGCGTATCGTTTCGAGGATCATGCGCGCTATCTCGACGCTTTCATCGATAAGGCTGGCATTCGCTCGGCCTACCTTATACTGCACGACTGGGGATCAGGGCTCGGCTTCCACCTGGCAGCACGCCGGCCTGAGTTTGTACTTGGTTTAGCGTTCATGGAGTTTATTCGGCCGATCCCGACCTGGGAAGAGTTCTTGAGAGATTCGAACGCGCGGGAGATCTTCCGCAAGTTTCGCACCCCAGGGGAAGGAGAGAAATTGATCCTGGAAAACAACGCCTTTGTCGAGCGAGTGCTGCCGGGCTCGATTGTGCGCAAGCTCAGCGAGGAGGAGATGGCCGTCTATCGATCCCCCTTCCCGACGCCAGAATCACGGCGGCCAACCTGGCGCTTTCCGAATGAACTACCGATTGCCGGACAGCCGGCCGACGTCGTTGCGACGATCGAAAAAGCGCTCGCAAGTCTCGCAGCGTCCACCTATCCGAAGCTTCTCTTCGCGGCGGATCCCGGCGCCCTAGTCCCACCGGCCATAGCAGAAGATTTCGCCCGCAAGCTTCATGATTGCGAATTAGTGAGGCTCGGCGCAGGCATACACTATTTGCAGGAAGATCACCCGGACACGATCGGTAGATCGGTTTCTGAATTCATTGCTAAAGTTGAGGAACGCAGGGCCAAGAGCATGGCCACATCCTAGTGTCCTGTCCCATAAGTAACGTGGCGTTCGCCGTCGGTCAGTTGGCTGTTTTTCAAGGCGCGAGCGAAGCGCCCATATCTGGTTCATACGGGTCGAGCGAGCAACGCGGAAAAACAGCCAACTGGCCACGGCCCGGAGGGTTGCGATGAAAATGGGCCGGCGGCTGCGTTGCTCGTCGGTTACGTATCAATCTAGATATGCGCCCTCCTCGCGCCTTGCCGGCGGCCCATTTTGATCGCAACGAAAGCCACGTTATTTATGGGACAGGACACTCGTACGAGCTAAGGCGACAAGTCTTTTGGTCCTCTCGTCGTCCAACTACACTCCCTCACTCCGCGCCGCTAGATTCGAGGACGAGGACGATTACGATTGGACACGCCCCCACGCCATTACGCTGTATTCCCCAGCTCCTGCGTGCCAAGGTCCAGGGGGCTGGCAGGCATGGTACCGGGTTTGCTTATCAGCGACACATGACTGAGAAGCTCTCGGTTTACACAGAGAAAAACGCGTTCGGTGGGCGGATCTTGTCCAACGTGCAATGTTACCGCTTTCTCTAAGACTTCTCTCTCGGATTGAGTGTATCGCTCCTTTTGCAACAGGTGCTCTGTCCAGGACGGCATCATCATTTCGATGCGGTAAACATTGGCTCGCCCGAGGTCCTCATGAAGGCGCCAGCTAAAGGCTCCGTTGCGAAGATGAATCAGGCGAACCTGGCGGAGCAACGTAATGAACTCAGACCCTCGATGGCGATCGACCTCGAACTCGTAAGTGATCGAGATAGGTCCATCGTGCGGTCGCGGAATATGTAATAACTTATGCGAGAAACCGGTAACCGGGGCTGGATTGAAATTGAGCTCGCTGACGAAATTGAGAGAAAGCGGGATCGAAAGGAGAAGGCTCAACAAGAGTAACCCAGAGGCGATCTCCAGCGTAAAAGTGACGCCTAGGGTACTGGCTAGAATACCCCAGATGATACCGCCCAAGGCCATGGCGCCTTGAGAGAACATGATAATAGTAGCGTTCATTCGACCACGAGCCCAATCGGGCATAGCCCGCTGGCTGACGACCCAAAGTTCGGATGCCGCTAGCGTCCAACCAATCCCGGCTACGGCCGCGATAGCCATGAACAACACATGGTCTACGACCAAACCCATCCCGATGTACACCAGCACTAACAGAACGCTCGAAGAGAGAATGATTGAATTGGAAGAAAGGTGATCCCGGGCTTTCGGCACCACAAACACCGCTCCGAAGACGGATCCGGCGCCCATGCAGGTGAACAAAAGTCCCAAACTCGATGGCTCGAACTTCAGCTTCTGCAGACCAACAACGGGAAGCAGAGCAGGGATTACACAGATAAAGAGTGAGAACAAAACGTTACGCGCCAGGACGACTCGGAGTCCGGGGGCAAAACGGACATAACGAATTGCGGTCGAGAACGATTCTAAGAAATTCTCTAGGGGCAGCTGGGAGTTTCGTACCGGACGTTTCCACTGCGCGATCGCAAAAATTACGAGGAAGAAACAGAGGGCGTTGGTGGCGAAGATCCAGCTGGGAGAAACAAATCGTAAGGCTAATCCACCGATAGCTGGTCCGATAATACCGGAAATATTGAAGGATAGCCCGCTTAAGGTGGAAGCCGAGGGCAACTCTTCATTTGTAACAATTTCAGGCACTATTGCCGTCCAGGCGGGCGCATTGAAGGCAAAACCGACCCCGGTTAGAAAAATACAAATCAACACCAGCGCCGGAGTGAGCCAATGAAACGCAAAAAGCAGCGCCAGCAGAGCGGCAGTGAGCGCCAGCCATAAATTCATAAAACGCAAGAGCTTCCGCCGATCGACCATGTCCGCCAAAGCACCGGCAGGGAGCGTGAACAAAAAGAAAGGGAGAGAGGCGACCGTCGACATCAAGGAAAGCAAGAAGGCTGACGGGCTAAGCATATTCATCACCCAGGTAGCAGTGGTGTCATGTGCACTAATGCAAATGCTCGACAAAAGGCTAGCCAACCAGATTCGACAGTAGGTCGAATTACGGAGCGCGGTAAAAGTGGAAGAGTGATGATTAGACATGCGTCTAAAAAGGGGGGAGTAAGAAAACGGGGTAAAATTCCCTCAGGCTGAAGACTTTGACAACTGCATTAAGGCAGTAATTGGGAGGAGTTTAATAAGGCAGCCAGTTTCGAAAAGTGAAACTAATTCAAAAGGTCATTGATCTTAGTTCACCCTGCCTCCAGACAAAGCGATCAGCGACTATCAAACGCTACACGCTGTAGCCTGCTTGGCTGACCTCGTCTTCCGGCGTTTCCAAGTTCGTGGAGTTTAGCCGGCGAGTCATCAGTTCCCGGTGCACGGATAGATAATGCTTTACCAAAGGCCCGTCTGAAGCCGAGGTGTGCAGACTCCACGTCCTCCGCCAAACCGCCAGCTCGTTTTTGGTCATTCGCTTGTGCTGTTCGAGATGCTCTGACCACGACGAAACCATCATTTCCATTCGGAACCGGTTCGGCTTTTCCAAGTCCTCGTCCAACCTCCAACTAAACGCTCCATTTCTCAGGTAGATGAGGCGCATCTCCCGCATTAGATCGAGAAAACGACGCCGGTTTTCCTGTTCAATTTCAAACACCATCACCACTACCACGGGTCCATCTGAAGGATCAGGTAGGTGCAAGAATCGATGGTACTGGGTCGTTAACGGAGCCGGATCCAGGTCCAGTTGCTTGGTAAAATCGATCGAAAGCGGGAAGGCCAAAGACAAGCTGAAGATTAGAAATAGCGCAGCGGCGATTAGCGCGAACTCGACGTTGACGCCGGCGGCCAGCGCACCCCAGGTGAGCCCACCCAACGCCAGACCACCCTGAGAAACCATCATGTGCGTGGCGTTCATTCGCCCACGAGCCCAGCTGGGCATGGCTCGCTGGCCGGCCACCCACAACTCCGAAGCAGTCAGCGTCCAACCAAGTCCAGCCAATGCCGCGACTACCATGAACAAATTCGTGTCCCGAACAAAGGCCATCAATAGAAAAACAAAAGCCAGCAACAGATTTGCCAGAATGGTCAAGGTATTAGCGGAGAATTTGGCTCGGGCTCGTGGAATCACCACCACCGCTCCGATCACCGAACCGACTCCCATAGATGTGAACAACAGACCCAACTTAGATGGGTCCAGACCCAGTTGCTTGAGACCGACCACGGGCAACAGCGCCGGGATGACCGCAATAAAAACCGCGAAAATCACATCACGCACCAACACAACCTGAATCCCCGGGGCGTATCGGATATAGCGGACCGCGCTGGCTAACGAATCGAAGAAATTTTCCAGCGGCATTTTTGGGGTTGCATAAACGCGGCCCCACCCAGAGAGAGTCAGGAGGAGAAGGAAAAAACAGATCGCATTTGCCGCAAAAACAAACTGAGCGCCGAACCTCGCTAGTACCAGACCGCCGATGGCCGGGCCGATAATACCCGAGATGTTAAGTTGAAGCCCACCCAGAGTGATGGCAGAGGCTAATTGTTCCTTCGATACTACTTCGGGAACAAGGGCCGACCAAGCCGGCGCGTAGAAACTGAAGCCAATCCCGATTAGAAAGACGGATAAGAGAATCAGGTATGGGTGAAGCCAGTTTAGTCCTGTCAACAGCGCTAAGCCTCCTGCAACAGCGCCGAGCCAGACATTCATCACGCAGAGGATCTTGCGCCGGTCAGTCATATCGGCCAAAGCGCCGGCGGGTAGCGTAAAAAGGAAAAACGGGAGCGATGCGACGGTCGAGATGAGCGAAATAAGAAAACTCGAATGACTCAGTCTGCTCATCAGCCAAGTACTGGCCGTGTCATGCGCGGAAACGCAGGTACCCGATATCAAGCTCATCACCCAAAGCCTTTTGAACAGAGGGTTTTGCAATGAAAGAAACGTGGAAGTCTTCGTCATCTCGTGCTCGGCGGCCGTTTTTGGTCCAATATGTCTCTCCTAATCTCTAGAGCGAGCCGGCCGCCCTCGCTAGGCTACGCGCGCCATCGCGGAGTCAGAAACTCACCCCTGCCGAGCCTAAGCCAGTTCTTAACCTGGACAAATTGCTATTTGAGTCCTGGAACCGGATGCCGGCTCTTCGATTCCAACAGCAGACCCCTCGGAACAAGAGCGCTTGTAACCAAAAAGAACCTTGACTTATATGGAGCTAACTTATGCCCTTGCTGAATTCCGAGCAGTCGGCCGACTCTCCGGATGTCCCCCCCATGGTAATTAAACGTTCACCAAAGATTATCCTGGAAGGCACCCGCCTGACGGGAAAGACCGATCTAGCGTTTGCTCTCAATGAGCACCCGCGCATTATCGGAGTTAGGAAATATCGCTACCACTCGCCGATCATCTCAGCCGAGTGGAACGGTTTTACTCGAAGTCCGTACGGCGCCAGCTTGATTAATTTCACGCCCGCGTACGAAGAGTTGGCGATGGAAGCTTATCGCACCTGGGCCAAACTCTTTGAGCTTTACCGGTACTACTCTTGGATCGTCGACCGGTTCCACATCTCGACTCAAGTGTGGCAATCGATCTACGCAAAGCGGCACTATGATTTCACCTGGTTAGAAAAAAGACTGGTGCCTCTTGGATTCCGTTTAGTCCTTTGCTGGCGACGTCCTGACTCGTTTGAAAAGGCCAGACAACGCCGGCTGGCCATCTCGAGCAACCCGTCACAATACGAAGATCTACAGATTTTTCTTCGGGAACAAGAGGTCATGCAAGAACTGTTCGATCGATCGCTTCTTCCGAAAATGGTCGTGGATGTAACCGATAAAAGTCCAGACGAAATGGTTACGGATGTGGCCGACTGGTTAGAGGCTACCGGCGCGCTAACCGTGCCCGACATGGAGCCAATGGTGGCGGAAGAGGATAACATCCTTGATCACTGATTACTTTCTCGTTCGTGTGCCCGCCGCAATTCTTGCCAAGAGCCTTTATTAGCCTCATCTTGGAGGCACCCTTTCTATGACCCGCTTGGTCCTTTGCGCCGTTCTCGTCTTCACCTGGATACGCCCAGCCGCTGCTTGGGTGAATGGAGAGCTCTCCATTTGGATGGATTCAGATCGATTGCCCGCAATGCGAGAAGCCGGTCGAAAGTTCGAGCACGATTACGGAATCAAAGTCAATGTGGATGCGACTGAAAACATTCCGAATAACTTCCCTTTAGCAGCGCAATCCGACAAAGGACCTGACGTTGTCATCTTTGCGCACGATAAAGTCGGCGAGTGGGCAGACGGAGGATTGATCGCACCGATCCCGGTCGCCGCGTCCTACCGGGCGCGGTTCCATGGCGACTGCTGGGACGCCGTCCGGCACCGAGGCGAATATTGGGGCTACCCGCTCTGTTTTGAAGTCGTAGGACTGATCTACAACAAAAAACTGGTTCCAGGGTCGCCTCCCGCCCAGCTCTCGGACCTAATCGACTTGAACCAACGAATCAAAGCCGAGCGCCCCGGTGTAACGACCATCCTTTGGGATTATGCCAGTCCCTACTATTCATGGGGCATCTTCGGCAGCGCCGGAGCCTATGTCTTTGGCAAAACTGACGCTGGCTACGACACCAAGGATGTTGGGATCGCCACTCCGGGCGCCGTTGACGCACTCAATCAACTTGTCGGCCTAGTCCATGCGGGTGTCCTGCCAAAGGCAGCATCGATGGCTGGGATACCAAAAGAGATGATGGCGGAAGGGAAGCTCGCGATGATGATTTCTGGCCCCTGGGACTGGCCAGATTTGATGAAGAGCGGGATTGATTTCGGCGTCGCGCCGATTCCAGGCGTAGACGGCAAGCCAGGGAAGGCGTTTGTAGGGGTATCCGTTGCCTACATTAATCGGAGTTCACCTAATCTCGATATTGCCCGGCAGTTCTTGGAGAATTACGCCATCACAGACGAGACACTGAGCACCGCCAACAAGTTGAAGCCGATCGGTATTCCCGCTCTGAATTCGCTCTACGAGAGGATGTCGAAGAATGACGAGCTACTTCGTGAGATGGAAGTGTGCGCCGACGACGGCGAAGTAATGCCAAACATTCCCCAGATGGGCCGATTCTGGGGCGCGTTCGGCTCTGCCCTCCAACTCGCAACCAACGGTCAAATGACCGCGCAAGCGGCCTTGACCGAGGCGCAACAGAATATGCTTCCAGCGCGCAAGTGAGTTATAGGTTTTACGTTTTAGGTTCTACGTTTTAGGTCTGAGCCTGTGGGTAGCACTTCGCCAAGCGAGGAACGCAAAAAAACCTAAAACTTATAACTTAAAACCTATAACTCACTGAAATGAAGGCCCTCGTCTACGATGCACCGAGAAAATTCGAATACCGCGACGTCCCGGAACCGGAACCGGAGGCGGACGAGATCTTGATGAAGATTCAGGCCTGTGGCCTGTGTGGTACCGATTTGCATATTCACGAAGGCGAGTTCGCACCCAGTTTCCCCTTAATCCCGGGGCACGAGTTCACGGGCACCGTAGCATCTGCCGGATCGGCCGTGACCGGTTTAGGGATCGGACAGTCAGTGGTGGCAAATAGCAATATGGCTTGCGGCCATTGCTTCTACTGCGAAAGAGGAGACCGGCTCTTGTGCGACAACTTGGAAGCGTACGGGGTCACTCGAAACGGGGGATTCGCGGAGTACATGAAAATAAAAGCTCATCGCGTATTTCCGATTTCGCATCTCTCTCCGCGCGAGGCGGTTATGGTTGAGCCGACTTCATGTGCTCTACACGGCATGGAAGTACTGGATTTGCAGCCTGGAAGCGACGTTCTAATCTTCGGCGCCGGACCGACCGGACAAGTGTTGGCCCAATTGATGAAGATGAATGGTGCGGCAACGCTGATTGCGGCTGCGCCGGCAGGCCCGAAGCTCGACTTAGTCGGACGCCTGGCTGCAGATCACGTCGTTCCAATGGATCGTAAAGACCCAGAGGTACACCGGCGGCGGCTCAAAGAACTTGCTCCCAAAGGCTTCGATTATGTGATCGAAGCGACCGGAGCGCCATCGGTTTGCGAGGAAGCGTTGAATTTTGTTCGCCGGCGCGGCACGATCCTGGTCTACGGCGTTTATCCAGAGAAAGCCTCCGTGAGGTTTGACCCGTTTGATGTATTCCGTCGAGAGATCACGATCAAAGGCTCGTTTGCGCAGATCGATTCCTTCCAGCGGGCTCTGAACTACTTGGAGAACGGTCGGATTAAGGTGAAAGAGATCGTCACTCAGGAAATCCCTTTAAAGGACTGGGGAAAAGCGTTGGAGCTAGCGTGGTCGCGCCAAGGCATCAAGACGGCGCTGGTGCCGGGATAGGCCCGCCCTCAATCCAAGAGCGAAGCGCTTCGCTCCTCAAATCAGCGGTCGGCCTACCAAAATCGACCTTGCGGCTGCGGTAGGTCGTGTTAATCATTTCTCTCCCTTGAACCAGCTCGGGTGGTGAAATGGCAGACACGTACGTTTGAGGGGCGTATGCCGTAAGGCGTGGGGGTTCAAGTCCCCCCCCGAGCACCAATTGTCCAGTTTCCCAAATTTAGCGCGCCAGTTGCTTACCTATCGCATGTCGACGTCTAATCGCCGCGTTGTTGTCCCACTGGCAGATCGATCTTACGATGTGGTGATCGGCGCCGGGACCCTCGAACAGGCGGGATCGTTATTACGCGAGGCTGGTCTCAACCATCCAATTGCGGTCGTCAGTGACGAACGCGTGGAAGAACTCTATGGGCAAAAGCTGATTGCTTCGCTAACGGCAGCCGGTTTCTCAAGCAGCCTTCACATCGTGTCCGGCGGCGAACCAGCCAAGTCGTTCGCGACAGCTGAGGAGGTCAGTGAAAGCCTTGCGCGAGCAGGCGTTGATCGGTCCGGTTTAATCCTCGCGCTCGGTGGCGGCGTAGTCGGAGATTTGGCGGGTTTTGTGGCATCGATTTTCGGGCGGGGCATCCCTTATGTGCAAGTCCCGACCACCGTTATGGCTCAGGTCGATAGTTCAGTGGGAGGTAAAACCGCCATCAATCTGACAGCCGGAAAGAACCTGGTCGGGTCGTTCCATCAGCCAGCGTTGGTAATTATCGATACGGATACCCTAGGCACTCTCGGAGCAAGGGAAAGAAACGAGGGATTGGCCGAAGTCATAAAATATGGGGTCATTGCCGACCGAACGCTTCTTGAAGAGATGGAGTCCGTCTCTCAGCAAGGGTTGACGGGAATCATCGAGCGGTGCGTACAAATCAAGGCCGGAATTGTCGGTGAAGACGAGAGGGAAGAGTCCGGGAAGCGCGCTGTTTTGAATTTTGGACACACCCTTGGTCATGCAATCGAATCGGCTGCCGGGTACGGAAAGCTGTTGCACGGCGAAGCGATCAGTCTTGGAATGCGGGCTGCGGGCTGGTTGTCCACCAAATACGCCGGCCTGCCAATCCCAGATTACCACCGACTGATTCATCTTTTGAGAAACCTTTCTCTGCCGGTGGTCTTGCCGAATGAAATTTCGACAGCCACCGTCTTGGAGAAAGTCTTTGCCGACAAGAAATTCCACCGGGGACAGATTCGGTTCGTATTGACTGCTGAGTTTGGTTCGGCGTTTGTTTCGGAAAAAATCACGCGTGCGGACCTTGAATCCGCGGTCGAATCCTTGCGAGAATCAATAGTGTGACCCGAAACGAAGCTTTGATTGCGCTGAATATGATGGCGCACGTAGGACCGGTACGGGTCCGAAAGCTTCTCGAGGTCTTTGAAGAACCGCAACGTATCCTGCAGGCTAAAGAAGCGGAACTTAGCCGGGTCGAAGGTTTGCCGCGGAACACAGTCGAGGCAATTTCGAACTGGGAAAACGACGTCGACTTGCAAGGTGAGATCGAGAGGATTCGGCAATTCGGCGCGACCGTCATCACCCAAGACGATCCGATTTATTCGCCGTTGCTCCGGCAAATCTATGATCCCCCACTGGTTCTTTATGTCTGGGGCGCACTGGAAGAACGGGATCACAACGGGCTCGGCGTTGTCGGCTCCCGACGGACCACCCACTATGGCCTGGAGAGTGCAAAGCGACTATCCTATCAGGTTGCATATTCGGGGATCACAGTGGTGAGCGGCCTCGCCCGGGGTATCGATACTGCCGCGCATCAGGGAGCGTTAGCGGCAAAAGGACGAACGATTGCCGTCCTCGGAACGGGCCTCAGCCACCTCTATCCGGCCGAAAATCGAGCGCTAGCAGAAAAGATTGCCGAGTCCGGGGCTGTCATCAGCGAATTTCCCATGGATACCACTCCCGATCGGCAGACGTTCCCCATGAGGAACCGGATCATCAGCGGCTGGGGTTTCGGACTCTTGGTGGTGGAAGCTGGCGCCAACAGCGGTGCTTTGATCAGCGCCTCACAGGCGACGGACCAGGGACGGAACCTTTATGCCGTCCCGGGCCCTATCGACCGGCCAACTTCTCTCGGAACAAACCGTTTGATCCAGCAAGGCGCTAAACTGGTAATCAGCGTGGACGACATCCTCGAGGATCTGCAGAACCTCTTTCCAGATAGACCCGTCCTCGCTGCGAGCAAACCACCGGATCTAGAGGGAGATCTCCTCAAAATTTATGAAGCGATCGAAAGCTCCGAGACGTCAATTGACCGGATCATCGATGCTTCCGGGCTAGCCGCAAACGTCGTGACATCAGGCCTTTTGCACCTTGAAATGCAAAGACTAGTCAAGCAATTGCCTGGAAAATTCTTCGTAAAATTACTTTAGCAAAGCATTTGCCTGGTCCGCCGATGACTACTACTGTCGCCATCCGGATGCGGGATAGCTTGCACGTACCTATTATTTGGCCAGATGGGAAAAACGCTCGTCATCGCTGAAAAACCAAGTGTCGCTCTCGACCTTACGAGGGCGCTCGGCCGGTTTGAGAAGAAAGGTGATTATTTCGAGAATGACCGATTTGTCGTGTCATCGGCAATCGGCCACCTGGTCGAGCTCTGTCTTCCGGCAGAATTAGACAAGAAGAAGGGTAAATGGAGTTTTCAGAGTTTGCCGATCATCCCCGACGAATTCCAACTCAAGCCGATAGCAAAGACGGAGAGCCGGTACAAACTTCTGCGGCGTCTAATGGAGCGGCCGGATGTTACCGAGATCGTCAACGCGTGCGACGCCGGACGAGAAGGAGAACTCATCTTCCGCTACCTGGTAAGGCTAGCAGGCGCTAAAAAGCCCTTCAGCCGCCTTTGGTTGCAATCAATGACAGCGGACGCTATCAGGTCAGCGTTCGCTCATCTTAGGACAGACCGCGAAATGATTCCGCTTGCGGAAGCGGCTGTTTGCCGATCCGAAAGTGATTGGCTTGTTGGCATCAATGCGACGCGCGCGATGACCGCCTTTAACTCAAAGGTTGGCGGCTTCCAACTCACACCGGTTGGACGCGTACAAACTCCCACCCTCGCAATCCTGGTCGAGCGAGAAGAGAGAATTCGCCGGTTTGAACCCAAGAGTTACTGGGAAGTCGTAGCCGACTTCAACGTTTCGGCGGGTACTTTTCGCGGTCGCTGGTTCGATGAAGGGTTTCAGAAGGATGCAGACGAAGGTCGGCGTCCAGAGCGAATTTGGACAGCGGAACAGGCAAACGCGATCCATGACAAGGTGCTCGGCAAATCCGGCACCATAACAGAAGAGAAGAAGCCAACTACTCAGGCGCCTCCCCTTCTCTACGACCTGACTTCTTTGCAACGGGAGGCTAACGCCCGTTTCAGTTTTTCCGCGCGACGGACTCTGCAGATCGCGCAACAGCTTTACGAGCGTTACAAGGTGATCACCTATCCAAGGACTGATTCCAGGTATCTGCCGGAAGACTATCTCGGCACCGCCAGCAACATTCTGGGCCACCTGGCAGATCCGACTCTGGCTCCAGCAGCCAGGAAAGCATTGGCCAATAACTGGGTCCGGCCAAGTAAACGGATCTTCGACAACGCCAAGATCACCGACCATAACGCGATCATCCCAACCGGCCAAAACCCGCGAAACCTGGACGAAGCGCAGCAGAAGCTTTTCGATATGATCGCTCGACGCTTCGTGGCGGTTTTTTATCCGCCGGCCGAGTTCGAGGTGACCACGAGAATAACGCGGGTTGAAGGCGAAGCGTTCAAAACGGAAGGCAAAGTTATCAAGGAACCGGGGTGGCTGGAGGTATACGGCCGTCACGCAGCTACCGATGAACAGAGCGACGCATTGGTCGCCGTTGTAACGGGAGAATCCGCCCTTGCCGCCCAAGTTGAGGTCAAAGAGAACCAAACCAAACCTCCGGCTCGCTACACAGAAGCTACCCTGCTTTCGGCCATGGAAAGCGCTGGTAAACTGGTCGACGACGAGGATCTCCGTGAGGCGATGTCGGCTAAAGGCTTGGGAACACCAGCAACCCGCGCGGCCATCATTGAAGGATTGATTCAAGACAGCTACATCAATCGTGAGAATCGCGACTTGATTGCTACGGCTAAAGGAATCTCGCTGATCACTCTTTTACGAGGCATCGGTATCGAGTTGTTATCCTCCCCTGAACTGACCGGCGAGTGGGAACATAAGCTGAAGCTGATGGAACACGGCGACCTCGACCGGTCGACGTTCATGAAGCAGATCAAGCACTTGACCAGCGAGATCGTCGATAAAGCCAAACACTTCGAAAGCGACGTCGTCGAAGGAAATTACGTTACGCTAAACGTCCGGTGTCCAAACTGCGGCGCCTCTTATCTAAAGGAGGATTACCGAACTTATCACTGCGAAAACTGTGAGTACCGGCTTTTCAAGAATTTGGCCAGCCGAGAACTCAGCCCAGCAGAGGTAACCACTCTGATCAGAGAACGAAAGGTAGGACCGCTAGAAGGATTTCGAAGTAAGACGGGCCGGCCGTTTGCTGCCTTGGTGATTCTCAATGACGACAACAAGCCGGAATTCGCCTTCGAGAGCGGTCTGTCCTCCAACAACATCCAAATAGATCCGGAACAGCACACTGCTTTGGGTCTGTGCCAAGTGTGCAAATCCGGTCAGGTCTACGATGTAGGCCCAGCTTACATCTGCGAGAATGTTTCGAAGGGCTCTTGTACGTTCAAGATGAGCAAGACCATTCTCCAAAGAGAGGTCCCGCCTGACCAACTCAAGAAAATGCTCACCGAGGGGAAAAGCGATTTGCTTCGACGTTTCATCTCTAAGAAGGGAAGGCCGTTCGACGCATCGCTAACCCTAGTGGATGGGAAAATCGGTTGGGAGTTCGCCAAGCGCGAAGCCCGGCCCCGCCGGAAGAAGCCGGAGTCGATTCCAAATGCGTAACAGCATTTGGAATCGATTCCGGCTACGACCGCGAACATCCCGGCTATAGCCGGGACATTCGCTGTAATAGCCAAGATTTAAGGGAAAATGCTCGATCATTTTCCCTTAAATCTTGGCTTAGGCTGGCTGGTCTACGCCCCCGGACACTTCTTTCTTGCCCGGCTGCTTCACTACGACCGGCTTAACTTCCAGCTCTGGCCGTTTCCGTTTGGTCAAACGTTCCAAAAACAAAGCCTGACAGTCAAGCGGGTGCCCATCAGGATGCATCTTCGCATAAGTTAGCTCTGAGTTTTGTTCCCGAGCCTTAACGTTGTCAGCCCAATAAGTATTGATGATCTCATCGAGATGAGTCCGGTGATCCGGATCCTCGACCGGGAAGCAGCTTTCTACCCGCCGGAAAAAGTTCCGCGGCATCCAGTCTGCACTCGCCAAATAGAGCTCGGGATGTCCCCCGTTTTCGAATCGGTAGATTCTGCTGTGCTCAAGGAACCGCCCAACAATGCTCCTCAGAGTAATATTATCACTAACCCCGGGGACATGTGCTCTCAAGCAGCAGATACCGCGCACTAACAGTCGAATCTTAACCCCAGCTTGAGATGCCTGATAGAGCGCCTCGATTACCTCCGTATCAACCAGCGAATTTAATTTAGCGAAGATTGCAGCCGGTTTGCCCGCCTTGGCATGCTCTGTTTCCCGCTCAATCATATCGAGCACAAACTCGTGCAGTTTTTTCGGTGCCGCCTTGATCTTGACCAGTTCCGGAAAGACAGAGACCCCAGTCAACCAATTGAAAAGCTCAGCGCAATCGTTGGTTATAACCGGGTCGCAAGTCAATAGACTTAGATCTGTGTAAAGGCGGGCAGTGGATGGATGATAATTTCCAGTTCCAAGATGCAGGTAACGCCGGATACCTTCCTCTTCTTTTCTGACCACGAGCGCCATTTTCGCATGGGTCTTTAGGCCGACGATGCCGTAAACCACATGAACGCCGGCCTCTTGCAGCGTGTGCGCCCACTTGATGTTAGCCGCTTCATCGAACCTCGCTTTCAATTCGATCACGACGGTTACCTGTTTCCCACTCTCCCCTGCTTGGGCCAAAGAAGCGATGATGGGCGAATCTCCGCTGGTCCGATACAGCGTCTGCTTTATGGCTAAAACACTCGGGTCTTCGGCGGCCTGTTCAATAAAATCCAAGACCGTCTGAAAACTGTCATAAGGATGGTGTAGAAGCATCGGCTTACGCCGGACTTGGGTAAAGATATCGTCTCCATCCGTGCCCGTGACCACTAACGGAACAAAGGGCTTATATTTGAGATCTGGCCGATCGACTCCAGCGACAACCGGCATTAAACGAGAGAAGTTGATCGGGCCGTCTACGGCGTAAAGGTCATCTCCGTCCAAACCAAACGTTTGCAGAAGCTGATCGGACACATGACCGGGACATTCCTTCTGCACTTCCAATCGGACCGCCGCACCTCGATTCCGCTTGCGCAGCTCGATCTCGATCGTCTTCAGCATGTTCTCCGCTTCTTCCTCGTCCAGATAGAGATCGCTGTTTCTGGTAACCCGGAATTGGTAGGCGCCTTTTACTTTCATGCCATGGAATAGAGATCCCACGTGCGCCTGAATCAGATTGCCAATAAAGATGTATCGATAAATTCCTCGTTCTCCCGCTTTGTAGGGTAAGAGTCGCGGTAAAATGCGCGGCACCTGCACCACCGCCAAGCTGGTGCCCAGCTCACCGCCTTCGAGCTCAACGGCGACATTTAGGCTTTTGTTTAGTAACTGCGGAAACGGATGCACGGGATCCACAGCCAGCGGAGTTAGAACGGGATAAACAGACTTCTCAAAATAATCTGTGTAGTACTTCTTTTCGTCATCGCTTAGGTCATCCCAGCTAAGGAAAAAGATGTGTTGCTCCTCCAGTCCCGGCACCAAGACCTCGTTCCAAACCCGATATTGATCGTCGACCATCCTTCTCACCCTCTTCGAGACGGCGACCAGTTGTTCATTGGGGCCCATGCCATCCGGACCAGCCGCGCTCACTTTGCTGTCCCTTTGCTGTTTTAGTCCGGCCACCCGAATCTCAAAGAACTCGTCTAGATTCGAACTGACAATACAAAGGAATTTTACGCGCTCGAGTAACGGGTTCGCCGGGTCTTGCGCCTCTTCCAGCACACGCTGATTGAATTCTAGCCAGCTCAGTTCCCGATTAGTATAGAGGGCGGGATCGTTAAACGTTGGAGCTTTGGACGCTTCCATAATCTTCTTTTGCGGGAGAGGGCGAGCTTTTCGTTTCTTCTGCATCCTTTAGTGAGTGGAAAAAGCCGGCGCGACTGTAGTTCTGTGACGAATTCGTCATAAATGGGCGGGGGCCGGCGCAATCCCCCTATTTCGGCTCTCGGCTGAGCTGCTTCAAGTCTGGAGTTGGGGGAAAAGGTTGGCGCCACCTGTGGAGCGTGCCTCGCTTGCGAGGCCGTGGTAAGCAAGGGCGGATGGCATGGAAGGCCCACCGCCTCACTGCGCTCTATCGCCAAAAGAGACAGCGTTGCCGATAGAGCGCTGACTTAAAAGGAGCGTGCACCACCCTATTCCCTTGTTCACCACAGCCTCGCAAGCGAGGCGCGCTCCACGAGTGGCGACCCCTGGTCGCCCCACCTACACACTCAATTCCGGCGGCTCAGCAAAAAGTAGTACAGCAGATAACTTAACGACGTAATGAAAGCAGCCACGTAGGTAAACGCGGCTGCATCGAGAACACCGTTAACCGCTTGGGTCTCTTGCGGCGATCGCATCAAACCCATCTCGGCCAGGACTCGTTTTGCCCTAGCGGAGGCGTCAAATTCAACCGGCAATGTGATTAGGTTGAAAAGCATTATGATCGCCCAAGCGAAACAAAGAAGCATAAACATCGGCGCCAAAAGGTGGGTAAACCACCCCACCATTGGCAAGATCCACACAGCCTGACTGGCGAATCCTACCAGGTTGACCGAGGCCATTCTCCAGTTCAAAGGAGCGTACGCTTGCTGATGTTGCAGCGCGTGACCGCACTCGTGGGCAGCAACTCCCATCGCGGCGGCGGACCTGCCTTCAAAGTTCCCCGGAGATAAGACCAGACGGTGATTTAAGGGGTCATAATGGTCCGTCAGCAAATTGGCTGATTCAACAATCTCGACATCTCCGATACCGGCCCGTTGGAGAATGCGCGCGGCTACTTCGGCTCCACTCAGTCCCGAAGAATTCGGCACTTGGCTGTATTTGCTATAGGCGGATTTAACGCGCCAGACAGCCCACAGAGACAGGGCCATTGTCCCAAAAAACGCCCAAAGACCAAAAGGATTCATTTTATAGATAAAAGACGAACCCAAAGATACGCTCTGGAACAAAAACGGCAACCGGGCCGCCCCTCGCCTGAGGCTCGGCGCGCCTGGAGGGGAGCCGCTTCGGTACGTGCCGGGTGATCCTCGCACATTCGCCTCACAACGTGCCAGTCTGAGCCACAAGACAGCAGGCGGCTCCCGGGAATTGCCCTGCGCGTTGCAGATCGATTCGGTGTGTAGGAAATTGACCTCGCAAGACACCTTGGGCACGGCATCGCCGTGGGTGACTCCCGGGAGCCGCCCGTTGCGACATTTTTTGTTCGGATTGAGAGCTGGAACAAAGGTCGCGAGGTCGCCGGGCACACATACCAAAGCGGCTCCCCTCCAGGCAATCATCCCTAAGGCGAGCTCCGACACGGCATGGGAGCTGCTTTATCGGAGCTTGATCTTTGTCGCCTCCCTGGAAATCATATCGCATGGGCAAACTGTTTGACGGTTACGACCCAAATCCGTTCTTCGACGAGATGTTCATGTCGCCGGCGCAGGTCCGCCCCCATTACCAGCGCCTCTTCGAGCGATACAGTGATCTGACCGTGGGTGAGTTCGACCGCAAAAGGTTAGTGGCCGACAATTCGTTTCTGACCCAAGGCATCACTTTCACCGTCTATAATGACACCGAGGGGACCGAGCGAATCTTTCCTTTTGATTTGGTGCCGCGGATAATTCCGCTGAACGAGTGGCTCCATATCGAGGCCGGACTCACGCAACGGATCGCGGCGTTGAACTTGTTCCTTCGGGACATCTATCACGAACAGAGGATCCTGAAGGATGGAGTGATTCCTGCCGAAATCGTCCATAGCGCCGTCCACTTCCGCCCGGAATTCATGGGATTTAAGGTTCCAAAAGATATCTACATCCATATCTGTGGGACTGACCTCGTTCGCGACCGGGACGGCAATTATTTAGTGCTGGAGGACAATGGCCGCTGTCCGTCTGGCGTTTCTTATCTTCTGGAGAACCGGCAAACCATGAAACGGGTATTTCCGAATCTCTTTTCGCGTTATTCAGTACAGCCAGTTGATCGGTACTGTGAGGAACTGCTGAACCTGTTGCGGTTCGTGGCTCCCGGCGGAAATCCCGAACCGACCGTGGTACTCCTCACTCCCGGGATCCACAACTCTGCTTACTTCGAGCATTCGTTTCTAGCTAGGTCGATGGGCATCGAGATCGTAGTCGGAGCTGACCTCGTGGTGCAGGCCGGCTATTTGATGATGAAGACCACGAAAGGTCTGAAAAGGGTGGACGTAGTCTATCGGCGAATCGACGACGACTTTCTGGACCCGCAGGTTTTTCGAAAAGACTCACTACTAGGGGTTCCCGGCCTGGTTGAAGTCTATCAGCACGGCAACGTGAGTTTAGCGAATTCCATCGGCACCGGTGTGGCGGATGATAAGGTGACTTACCATTTCGTTCCTAAAATGATCCGGTATTATCTCGACCAGGACCCGATCTTATCGAATGTCCCTACCTACCTCTCGATGTTCGATGATGACCGCAAGTATATACTCGAACACCTCCCGGAACTGGTGGTAAAATCGGCTAACGAAAGCGGCGGCTACGGAATGTTGATCGGCCCTCACGCTACCCGCGAGGAAATCGAGAAATTTCGAGACCTGATCACCAATAACCCCCGTAACTATATTGCGCAGCCGGTGGTTCAGCTGTCCCGGTCTCCTTCTTTTGTCAGTGGTCGCTTCGAAGGACGGCACATCGATTTACGGCCGTACATTCTGTTCGGAGAAAAGACGACAATCATTCCGGGAGGCCTGACGAGAGTCGCTCTGCGAAAGGATTCATTGGTCGTTAATTCGTCGCAAGGCGGTGGCAGTAAGGATACCTGGGTTCTTAGTGAGTAAACGTTGAAAAAAAACAATCACACGTTTTAGATTGGGTTCGCGCCAAAGATGCTTTCCCGAGTTGCCGACACCCTCTATTGGCTGAGCCGTTATATCGAACGGGCGGAGAACAATGCCCGAATGCTGGACGTAAACCTCCAGTTAACGCTGGATGCTACCATTCTAAACCATCGTTACACCCAGCAGCATTGGGAGTCGATTATCTACTCACTAGAAGATACGAAACTGTTTCAGGAGCTCTATCCGGGCATCAGCGGTGAGACAGTGGTCGATTTCGTCTCATTTGAGCGCAAGAACCCCAATTCCATTTATTCCTGTTTGTGCTCGGCAAGAGAGAATGCCAGAAGCGTGCGCGAGCTGATCTCGTCCGAGATGTTCGAGCAGTTGAATCGGATGTACTTGGATTTCCGGTCTGGGGAAGCGGAACGACTCTTTCGTTCCAGCAGTTATCAATTCTTCAAATGGGCGCTTCAAGGCTGCCATCTCTTCCAGGGGATCGCCGACGCCACCATGGCGCATGATGAAGGTTGGAAATTTCTTCAGCTCGGAAAGTTTCTGGAACGAGCGGACCGGACCTCCAGAATCCTCGACATTAAATATCATATCCTGCTTCCTAAAGAAGAGCAGGTCGGTGGCACGATTGATAGTGTACAGTGGTTCGCCGTTCTTAATTCGTGCAGTGGCGCCGAGGCGTATCGGCGACAATTCCAGGGGCAGGTCGCACCCTGGAAAGTCGCGGAATTCTTGATTAAAGATGCTTCTTTTCCGCGTTCGATCCGCTTCTGTGTCGATTCTCTCGACCATTCCTTGCATCAGATCACCGGGGTCGATCGAGGCGATTTCCTTTACAAAGTCGAAGCGGAACGGCTCTCGGGTAAACTCCTGGCCGATCTATCCTTCGTGACCATGGACGATGTATTCAGGATCGGGCTCCATGAATACTTAGACGGAATCCAGCTGAGATTGGGTGAGATCAGCAAGACAATCTACAAAGAATTTTGCGAATGGCTGGATAGCTAAGGCAGGCGCCTTAGCTATCCAGCCATTCGTAAAATTCTAGTAGCCAAAGTGGGTGCGAGAGGCGTACGCCTCTCGCACCCATTTTGGCTTAGTCGACGCGCAAGCGAGGGAGAAGAAATTCCAGGAGCCGATCGAGACAAGCCTCGGCGCTCTCCTCTCCTGTCTCCAGCACGAGCTCCGGATTCTCCGGGGCCTCATACGGAGCATCGAGCCCGGTAAAGCCTTTGATTTCGCCGGCCCGCGCTTTTCGATAGAGGTGTTTTGGGTCTCGTTTTTCGCAGACTTCCAGCGGAGCTGAGACGTGAACTTCCACAAACTCGACTCCACTACTCGAAACGATCTCACGAGCTCGCACCCGGTCGAGGCGATAGGGCGAGATAAAGGACGTTACTGTAATGACGCCCGCGTCCGCCATTAGCTTGGACACCTCTGCTACTCTGCGAATGTTCTCCACGCGATCTTCAGGGGAGAATGAAAGATTCGCATTAAGCCCATGCCTCATGTTATCGCCGTCCAGAACGTAGGCTTGCATCTGGCGTTCGAACAGCTCCTTCTCCAGAGCACGCGCTAATGTCGATTTACCTGATCCGGATAACCCGGTCATCCAAACGACGATTCCCGGATGTCCATTTCTCTCGACGCGATCCTGATATCTGACTTGGCTCTCCGACCAAGTAATGTTTGAGCTCTTGACGTGCTTATGGACGAGATAGACTCCGCCGAAAAGAACTCCACCCCCAGCGACGTCGTTGCCGTCCACCAGCACGAATCTGCCGCTGGTTTGAAGCCGGTCATAGTTGTCCATCACTAATGGACCCCGGCTTTGGATCGTCACTTCGGCGACCTCGTTCTTCTCAACCGTCCGTCGGATGGCCGCAGACGCCTCCAATGTGCTAGCGTCGATTACCCGATCAATCGACGCTAGTTGACACTCTACCTCCTGAGTAAGCAGCTTAATCTTATACTTCTTCGCAAGGTTAAGCGGGCGGTCGCCCATCCAGAAAACGCGCGCCCGAAACCGATTGGTCTCGATCGGCATTTGGTCGATATGGATGCCGACAGAGCCGCGTTCAACGAAGATTTGTTCCTCAAGAGTGATCCCAATCGATTCCCCGGCCGAGGCGGTGCTCCGCTCAGGCGCGTTCCAAACTTCGATCGAAGCCACAATGGACTCCTTGTTTGTCGGTGCGAACACAAGTGTGTCGCCGACCCTCAGTGTCCCTGATTCAATGCGCCCCGCTAAGATCCTTCTGTGGTCAAACCGGTAGACATCTTGAACTGCAAACCGGAGAGGCAGATCCGCGGGAGGCGCCGGCTGCTCCAAATCATCGAGCGTTTGAATTAGAGTAGGCCCATCGAACCAGCTCGTCTTGGAATCGCGGCTCACCATATTGACCCCGTCCCGGGCAGCAATTGGCAGAAACAGTAACGGCTGGACGTTTAACTGGCGGAGGAAGTCTCGGTAGTCAGCCTCAATCTGCGTAAATACCGCCTGGTCGAAGTTCACCAAGTCCATCTTGTTGACCACCACGACCACTTGACGGATCCCTAGCAAGCTCAAGAGGTATGCATGCCGCCGGCTTTGCTCTTGAATGCCCTCATGGGCGTCAATCAACAGAATAGCAGCGTCCGCTGACGCTGCGCCGCTCACCATGTTCTTCAGAAATTCTTTATGCCCGGGCGCATCAATAATGACGTAGTTGCGTCTCCGCGTTTTGAACCAGATCTGGGACACATCGATGGTGATGTTTTGATCCCGTTCCGCTTGGAGCGCATCCATGAGAAATGCCCACTCGAACTGCATCCCTCGTCGGCGGCAGACGGTCTGTATCTGCTCGAATTTGCCCTCGGGCAGGGAGCCAGTCTCATACAACAGACGCCCAACCAACGTCGATTTTCCGTGATCGACATGGCCAACGATAACCACTCTTAAAGGTCGTTGGTCAGATGATAAGAAAGCCTCGTCAAGCGAGTCAGCTATAGGAAGTCTCTCGGTAGCGGCCTCTACCTCTGCGTTCGCCGTCACATTTGTTCGCAAGCGTTTTTTCTCCCTGTTTCTTTCTGTTCTGATACACCCTAATTGCCACCCGTTTCCCTAGTATCACATGTAACCACTCGCGCGCAGGCGTTCGAAGGCGTCCTCCGACTCCTGGTCCTGAGCGCGTGTGCTTCTTTCTGATACCTTCGTTTCCCTTAGTTCCTCAATGATTTCCGCCACCGTAGTTGCTTGCGAGGGGACTGGCTTGGTGCATGGGGCACAGCCAAGGCTACGATAACGAAATCCATCTTTGGCAAAGTATAAGTCAACGATCGGGATCTTTTCACGTTCGATATACTCCCAAACATTTAGCTCGGTCCAGTGCAGAAGTGGATGTATCCGAATATGAGTGCCCGGGTCAAAATCCGTCTTAAATTGGTCCCACAGCTCCGGCGGCTGGTCCTTGAAATTCCACTCGAAGTTTTTGTCGCGAGGCGAAAAATATCGCTCTTTAGCCCGAGTCCCTTCCTCATCTCGCCGGATTCCGACTATGACCGCCTGATAATCCTTCTCTTCGATGACTTGTTGCAGGGCATCCTTCTTTAACGCCCCACAACATTCGACACGCGTAAGCGCCCCGTTGGGGAAAGTCTTGCCCGAGGCTAGCACGGCTTTGTTTTGGCCGACGACCAGGTCAATATTCCACTCGCGGACTTTCTGATCCCTAAACTGGATCATTTCGGGGATCTTGTAGCTAGTATCAACGTGAACGCACGGCATGGGCACGTGGCCAAAGAACGCTTTGCGAGCGAGCCACAGCAGGACCGAAGAGTCCTTTCCGATGCTCCAGAGCATCGCCAGCCGCTTAAACTTCCGATGTCCCTCCCGTAAAATGTATACGCTCTGGTTTTCCAGGGCGTCTAAATGTCGGAACTTTTCCCTTGTCATATGTTCTCTCCCAGGAATGTGTGGATGCCGCATTCCGTCTTGTCAAACCCTGTCCAACGCCCCGCTCGCTCATCATTACCACTAATCACCGCGCGGGTGCAAGGATAGCAGCCGATGCTACGGAACCCTCTATCTTTGAGCGGGTTATATGGAATACCGTTACGCCGGATATAATCCCAGACCTGCTCCGAGCTCCACGTCGCCAGAGGATTGACCTTTACAATCTGTTTGCCTCGTAATCGATCAAATTCGTAAATTTCGAGCGTCTGGGTCTTTGCTCGAGTGCTGGATTGCTCCCTTCTAACGCCAGTGATCCAGGCATCTAAGGTCGCAAGTTTCTTTTGCAAAGGGAACACTTTTCTTAGCGTACAACAAAGATCTGGGTTCTTATCCCATAAATTGGAACCGTATTCCGCTCCCTGCTCGCTTATGCTCATTTCTGGAGTCAGAGTCTCGATCTCAATTCCGAAAAATTGTTCCAGCCGAAGTTTGAGGGCGTGAGTTTCTTGAAAAAGAAGTCCGGTGTCAATAGTGAACACGGGAATCGACAAACCGAGGGAGACGGCGTGATGAATCGCGACCAAGCCCGCCCCTTGAAAACTGGTTCCAAACGCGATTCGGGAGCCAAACGCTTGGGCTGCCCACTGGAGCACCTGACCCGGAGACGCCGTTTCAAAGTCTCGGGAGAGGGCTTTAATCTCTTCTACTGATAAAACGACGGCTTCGGTCATCTGATAATGTCTATATGTCTATAGACATTTAGCAACTTCTACCTTGGCCCGAACTCTGGCTGGCTCCCGAATCGATTTCGCCACCCCACGCTCTCGCCGGATGGTCCGGTATCGTCCTCGTCGTCGTCCTCGTTCTCGAAAAGCGTGGTGCCGCCGATGCGTTGGTCCAAACGCCCAGCGCCCCGGAGGGGAGCCGCTTTGGCGCGTGTTTTTACGCCCTCGCGCAATTTGTTCCAACGCTTGATCCGACCAGGAAATGTCGTAACAGGCGGCTCCCGGGAATAACCCAGGGCGACGATTTGCCCTTCGCTCCGATCCGCGACACCGGGCCGTGGGAAACCGCTGGATTGTTCCCGGGAGCCGCCTGTTCTTACACCGTTTAGGCCTTGTCAGTGCTAGGACGAAATTCGAAGGGTCGCCTGCTATATGCCAAAGCGGCTCCCCTCCAGGCGCTGGGAACAAAAATGCCTTCTAGACAGGCCACGGCCTGTCGAGAACGACGAGAACGAAAGCGGCCTTAGCCGATGGCGACCCCTACCCCCAACAGGCTCTTCACCACCTGTACGACATGGTCCGTCGTGATCCCGAGCTCCTTCATCACGGTGCCGCCAGGAGCGCTTAATCCGAATCGGTCGATGCCGATCGGCTTGCCATCGAGTCCGATGTATTTGTACCAGAATTCGGTAACACCGGCTTCGATCGAGACTCGCTTCCGACAAGCCGAAGGTAAAACTTCTTCCCGGTAAGTGCCGTCTTGGCGGTCAAACCGCTCCAGGCAAGGAGCCGAAACGACTCTTATTCCACCGCCAAGCTGTTTGGCCGCAGCCACGGCGTGTTGCACCTCAGAGCCGGTCGCAATAATAATCGCCTCCAAAGGACCGGTTTCCCGATGGAGAATATAGGCGCCTTTGAGCGCCCCATTTCGCCTCACTTCCACCGGCGCCTCTGAAAAGTTAGGCAGAGTTTGCCGGGTAAGCGCGAGAAGCGTCGGCCCATCGGTTCTTTCCAATGCAGCTACGAACGCTCCGGCGGTTTCCTCCGGATCAGCGGGACGAATCACATCGAGGTTCGGCAGCAGCCGAAGTGCGCTCACCGTCTCGATCGGCTCATGGGTAGGCCCATCTTCACCGACCCCGACGGAATCGTGGGTAAAAATGTACAATACCGGCAATTTCGCCAATGCCGCCAAACGAATGGACGCCCGGCAATAATCGGCAAACACCAAAAATGTAGCGCCCGACGGCCGGAACAACCCATAGTAGGCGATCCCGTTGAGGATCGCGCACATCCCGTGTTCCCGTATACCGAAGCGAATGTTTCTACCGGAACGGTTGTCGGCGTTAAAATCTTTATCCGATTGGATGTAGTTCAGGGTAGACCCGTACAAGTCAGCGCTTCCCCCGATCAGCAACGGCAGCGCCTTGGCCAGCGGTTGCAACACTTCACTGCCAGCTTTTCGCGTGGCAATCTTTGCCTCCTTATCGAAAACCGGAATCTGGTTCAGAAGATCACTGGGTATTCGGTGTTTCAACCCGTCATCCAAGAGTTTAGCCAATTCGGGATTAGCTTTTTTCCAGGAAGCGAAAGTATCTTGCCAGGCGTCGTAAACCTTCTTCAGCTCTGCCCTATGGTCGGCGAAATAGGCTTGGACTTCCTTGGAAACATAGAATTTCTCGTCCGGTAGCCCCAAGGCTTTGCGGTCGGCGTCGATGAACTTCACGCCCGCTTCGCCATGGGCCTTGTTCGTTCCTGCCACCTCCGGGATGCCTTTGCCGATTAACGTATGGGCTACGATAAATTGCGGCCGGCCGGTCTTAGCCGATTTGGCCTTCTCGAAGGCGGCTAAAAACTCTTCCATGTTATTGCCGTCGACCTCGTAAACGTCGTATCCGTAGGCCTGAAAACGCAGCGCCGTGTTCTCGCTCTGGCTCATCACAGCCATGGCGTCGAGCGTCACCAAATTGGAATCATAGATCAGGATCAGATTATCTAGCTTGTAGTGACCCGCGAAGGCAGCGGCTTCAGCAGCGACCCCTTCCTGCAAACAGCCGTCTCCGGCCAGACAGACGATCTTATGATCAAAAATGGTATGATCGGCCGTATTGAAACGCGCTTCTGCCATTTTGGCGGACACTGCCATTCCGACGGAATTCCCTACTCCTTGGCCGAGCGGGCCTGTGGTAGCCTCAACACCAGGGGTTTCCCCAAACTCGGGATGGCCCGGCGTTTTGCTGTGCAGTTGCCTGAAATTGCGAATATCATCCAGCGAAACCGCGTAGCCGGCCAGATGTAACCATCCATACAAAAACATGCTGCCGTGGCCGGCCGAGAGAACAAATCGGTCGCGATTGATCCAGTGGGGATCTGCAGGGTAATACCGTAACTCATGCCCAAACAGCACTGCTCCAATTTCCGCGTCGCCCAATGGCAGGCCGAGGTGGCCGGAGTTGGCTGCCTGAACAGCATCCATTGCTAATCCGCGTGCCTCGAGCGCGGCTCGAGCGAGTATTTCTGTATTCAGTGCCATAGACTCTTTCTTCTCTTTCGCTCTCTCTAAACACGGTTCCGCTCAGCCGCAAACGGTAGTTGAAAAAACATTCGAAAATTAGCGTGCGCAGCCGACCAATCCGGCAGGCCCATCGCCGGGAGGGATCGTGTCCTCGTCCCGCGCCCGCGGAATCGCGACCGAACGCCGGGTGGAGGTCCGGCCCGCTAAGCCTACACGCCATATTGCATTCGCAAAAGATGCAGGCTACGTAGTCCCTCTTTTTTATGTGTGCTCAGCGGCTTCGTATCGGCTTACCCTCAGGCAGTCTGCAAGAGGCTACCCTCGAGCTTTTCGCCAAAGCCGGGTTTTGGATCTCATCGGCTAAGCGCTCGTATAAACCCAATGTCGATGACCCTGAGCTGGACATTCGGTTGCTGCGCGCTCAGGAGATCAGCCGTTACGTGGAGCGAGGCTTCCTCGATTGCGGTATTACCGGTAAAGACTGGATAGCCGAGAACGGATCCGAAGTGGTCGTAATGGCGGATCTACCTTACAGCAAAGCGAGCTCTACTCCGGCACGCTGGGTTCTGGTCGTTCCGGAACAGTCATCTTTTCGGTCGGTTGCGGACCTGGAAGGAAAGAGGATTGCAACTGAAGCCGTTGGACTGACGAAGCGATTTTTGGCCGCAAGAGGGGTTTCGGCTACGGTCGAGTTCAGTTGGGGTGCTACAGAAGTAAAAGTTCCCGAATTAGTTGATGCGATTGTGGACATCACCGAAACGGGGGCGTCATTGCAGGCTAACAACCTTAGAATTATCGAGACAGTGGTTGAATCGTTTCCCCAACTCATTGGAAACATCACCGCGATGAAAGACAGTTGGAAGCGCTCAAAGGTAGGACGTCTTCGAGTTCTGCTCGAGGGAGCTTTGAACGCGCGAAACAAAGTCGGGTTAAAGATGAACTTAGAAGCCGCAAAGCTGCCCGACCTTCTATCGCGACTTCCCTCTCTCCGGAACCCGACCGTTTCTTCCCTAAGTCAACCGGGATGGGTAGCCATCGAGACGGTGATCGACGAAAAAGTGGTCCGCGAAATAATCCCAGAGCTAAAGCAACTCGGTGCTGAGGGAATCATTGAGTATCCGTTGAACAAAGTAGTTTATTAGGCTTAATTGCGGGCTCAACTTGTGCGGCAACCGGTTCCGCCTATAACCTAACCGGCTCAGTTTCTATCTGATATGGGTTCATTAAAGAAAAGACGAAAAGCAAAAATCGCGAAACATAAGCGACGGAAGCGAATGAAGGAAAATCGCCATAAGAAGCGTTTGCGATACAAGTCCTAAGCTTTAGGTTAGTCTTCATGAATCCACCGGGGTCAGGGTGGGCGCACAAGCTTTTGCGGGTTGCGACTGGTTGGATCGCTCCTACCCTGCTGAGCTTCGCATTAGTCCAGGGTGCTTCGTCTGCACCTGACGCAGCGTTGCCGAAGCCTGCATTCAAGTTGCGAGACCCCGACGAGAACGTTTTCTCTGACCTGCGTCCAGGCGCGCCGGATTTGGGACTAGCGAAGACAACCGAGAGCAAAGCGGACGCTGAAGCCGCTTTTATTCAGGCCCTATTGCTGGAGGATGAAGGAGATACGGATGGCGCCTTGGCCGCCTACACCAAGGCGCTACAGCTAGATCCTGGAGCCGATCCAGATTTGGCTATCCGCGTAGCCAGCGAGTACGCGAACCGGGACGAAATCCCGAACGGGATCGATCTGTTGAAGGACTTGGTCAAAGTCCGGCCAAACGAGGTCGAAGGGCTTCTGGCGCTGTCGGACCTTTATCTACACCGGCTAAAAAAACCGTACCTGGCGGTCAGCTATGCCGAGCAGGCCTTAAAAATCGCACCAAATCAGCTCAACACGTATCAGACGCTTTTCGAGGTTTATCTGGCTCTGAAGCGTAAGAAAGATGCAGAAGCCGTCTTGTTACGCGCAGAGAAACTGAACACCGAGGGCCCCAGTTTTTGGCTGACGCTTGCCGGCCTTGGGGTTCGCCTCTATACAAACGATAAGGGGGTCTTTCAGTCTCCACATGTTTCATTAGTGCAGCCGTGTCTGGAAAAAGCCGCGGAGTTAGCCGGAAAAAATGCGGACACCTACTCCAAGATCGGCGACGTCTATACCCAGATCGGTCAAGTCGCGACTGCGATTAACTTCTATGTTAAGGCACTCGAACTGAGCCAAGGTGACCAGGAAGTTGAGTACAAGCTCGCCGAGAGCTTCGCCAAGGCCGGCCAACGTGATGAAGCAATCAAAGCGCTCGAGGACTTAATCCAGAGCAATCCTCTCCGGCCTGAGATTTATGAATTCGTAGCTCGGCTTTACCAAACCTCGAAAAACTACGAACGCGCTTTAGAAAACTACCAGCAAGCACTGCTGTTAGCGCCTGATCGGCCTGAGAACTATCTACACGCCGCCGGGATGCAGTTGGAACTAAAGAAATACGACGCTGCTATCGCTACCTTGAATGAAGCGAGGCATCGATTTCGGATTCCCCAGATTACTTATAGCTTGGCCATCGCCTTGAGCACAGCAAACCGCTTCGCCGATGCTATGCCGGTGTATGAGGCCGCTCTTCAGGAGGCTCGAGATTCGCAAGAGGAAGTCCTGGATGGTGCCTTCTATTTCAATTACGGTGTTTGCGCTGAACAAGGCGGCTTCATAGAGAAAGCCGCAGCACTCCTGCAAAAATCGATTGAGCTCGATCCTTCCAAAGCGGCGCAGGCTTACAACTATATCGGCTACATGTGGGTAGACCGAAACATGAACCTGGAAGATGGCGGCACCATGATCAGGAAAGCGTTGGAGTTAGAGCCAAACAACGCCGCTTATATAGATAGCCTTGGATGGTACTATTACCATGTGGGCGACTACAACAAGGCCCTGACCGAGCTGATGCGAGCAGCAGATAACCTAAAACCTGAAGACCCCGTCGTTTTTGAACACGTTGGAGACACTTTTCAAGCTTTGGGAAAAACGGGCGAAGCCCAAGTGTATTGGCAGAAAGCGCTTAAGTTGGATCCGAACAACCAAAAACTGGCTAACAAGCTCGAAGAATCCAAAGCCAAGCTAACTGCAAACCCGTCGCCCGTTAGTTCTCCTTTGCCTCAGGCCAAGGCAAGTCCGTCGGCGCAATAAAGGGCTGTAAGCCCAATCGTTCTCGTTCTCGTCGTCGTCCTCGAACGATTCGGGGATGGCGCGTGTAGACCCCCAGGACCTGGAGGGGAGCCGCTTTGGGACGTGCGAGGCGACCTCACGATATTCATCTCAGGGCAGGATCTGGTCGACAAACGTTGCTAGCAGGCGGCTCCCGAGAATAGCCCAGCGTGATATTTTTCCCCATCGTATCTGTCGGTTGCAGTGAGAATGCGACAGCCGATAGAACTACATCACGTGGAGACGTTCTCGGGAGCCGCCTGCTGCCAACCGATAGAGCTTCAATATTATAAAGCGGCTCCCCTCCAGACGCTGGGTGCGTCAATACCTTCATACCACCCTCCCTTCGATTCGAGGACGACGACCGAGGACGAGGACGATTGGGCTTACAGCCCTTATACCGCTTGAGGTTGCTGATTCACCAAGAAAGGTTGAACCCGGGCGAAGACCTTGGGCGACACGAGCGCTACTACTGAGGCGACCCGCTCACCATACTCTAGCCGTAAGACTCTTCCGGTGCGATGTAACAGAGACAAGAGCTCGGTTCTATCTAAAGGTAGGGCGAGCTCTACTTTGGTCGATCGGTCGCTCAGTTTTTCGGCAAACCGTTCCAAGAGGTCGTCCAACCCCGCTCCTGTGTGCACGGAGACGAAAGCTGCGTCCGGAAAATGCAAACGTAAAGCGTGAATTGTGGCGGGGTCCTCTAGGCGGTCGATCTTGTTCAGGACAGTAATTGCCCTCAAAGTGTCCGCCCCTAATTCATCCAAGACTCGCTTGGTCGTGTCGTAAAAGTCGTACACCCGCGGATGGCTTGCATCCAGGACATGAACCAGGAAGTCGGCCCGAGCGGCTTCTTCCAAAGTTGCTTTGAACGCCTCGATCAACCGGTGCGGCAAATTGCGGACAAAACCCACCGTATCAGTTAATAGGAGCGGCTGACCGTTCCCAAGGTCGACCCGGCGAGTCGTCGGGTCCAGCGTCGAGAACAACTTGTCCGCCACCAACACCTCTGCGCCAGTCAGCCGCCGAAGCAGAGAAGATTTGCCCGCATTGGTATATCCAACGATTGCGGCATGCGGCAGCGGAAGACGTTCGCGTTGTTTCCTCTGCGTCGCCCGCCGGGAACGAACCAACTCCAGATCCGCTTTGACCGCGTCGATATGCCGCCTGACAATTCGGCGGTCGGTCTCAAGCTGGGTTTCACCTTCACCTCTTCCGCCGACGCCGCCAGCCTGGCGGCTCAGGTGGCCCCACGCCCGTGTCAACCGGGGCAGCGAGTATTCCAATCTTGCCAACTCTACCTGTAGCCTCGCTTCTTTGGTCTGAGCGCGCTGGGCAAAAATATCCAGGATGACTTCTTGGCGGTCGATCACTGGCAAATTGGAAAGTGCCTCCCAATTTCGCTGTTGCGCGGGTGTAAGATCGTTGTCGAAAACAATCAAATCGGCGCCGAGTTGTTGCACCTCCGCTACGATCCCTTCGGCGCGTCCTGAGCCCAGGAAATATCTCGAGGTAGCCTCTTGAATCTTGACGAGCTCTTTGTGAACAACCGCAATTCCCAAGGTCTGGACGAGTAGCTTCAGCTCGTCTAGCAGGCTGCTCGCTTCGTCTTTAGCGTGTTGATCTCGATAAACTCCGACCAAATATGCAGTCCTGCTACTTCTAACGTTGGTGTCTGTCATTCGGTTAGCTTGCAAAAAACTCCCTAATCCTGAGGATCACGAGTGCCTGTTCCTCATCGGTCAGTTCCGGAAAAATAGGCAAAGCTAGACACTCCTTAGCCGTTTGTTCGACGACCGGGAAATCGCCCGTTCGATAGCCAAGGTTTTGGAAGCATCGCTGCTCGTGCAACGGGAGTGGATAGTAGATCTCCGTTCCAATACCTTGCTCATTCAATGCCGCCCGTAGCTGGTCGCGCAGCGCTGTCCGTATCACAAACTGATGATAAATATGACCGCGCCAGCCGCACGATTCGTGATACGGCTCCATCGGAAGCCCAATCCCTAAACCCTTCAACCCGCTGTGGTATCGCTGAGCGATGGACCATCTTCTCTTCGACCAATTTTCGAGGTGACTAAGCTTACGCAATAAAACGGCGGCTTGCAACGCATCCATGCGAAAATTTCCGCCAACTACCTCATGATAGTACTTGGGCTCCATCCCATGATTTCTCAGGATCTGCAATTTTTTGGCCAGATCCGGATCGCTCGTTACCACAAGGCCCGCGTCTCCAAACGCACCGAGATTCTTAGTCGGGTAAAAACTGAAAAAACCTGCGGCGCCCACGCTTCCTGCGTGTACGTGGTGGTCTCCATCCGGGAATAACGCCCCCAAGGCCTGAGCCGCGTCCTCGATCAGAGTCAGCTTCCACTCGTCGCAAACCCGGCGAAGTCCGGCCAGATCACTGCATAGCCCGAACAGATGAACCGGTATTACGGCGCGTACGTTGAGCCCCTCACGGGTTTTAACTCCGGATTCGGTGGTTACGCATTCTCTTTTCAGGAATTCTTCAAGCTTCGGCACGGAAAGATTCAGCGTTGCCGGGTCGATATCGACAAAAAGAGGTTTAGCACCGACTCGAACCACGGTACCGGCCGTCGCAAAAAAGGTAAACGGCGTGGTGATGACAGCGTCTCCCGGTCCAATCCCCAGTGCCATCAGAATCAACAACTGCGCATCCGTCCCTGAAGACGTGCCTATTCCAAATCTCGCACCGGAGAAACCGGCAATCCGCTCTTCAAGCTCCGCTACTTTCGGTCCGAGGATAAAAGCCTGCGACTCACAAACCTGCGCCAAGTCAGCTAGAATCTCCGCCCGGAGCGTCTGAAACTGGCGATGCAGGTCAAAAAAAGGTATCTTTGTCACTCTTCCGATACGGTTCCTCGCAGGTCGTATACCTGAGTTCCAGTAATCTTCACCGTAGCAAACTGCCCGACAGGCAATGGCTTCTCCAGCAGCACCCGTGGATCAACTTCCGGGGCGTCACCTTCGGTCCTGCCTATAAGCGGTTGTTCCACTAAGACTTGCCTGGTGAGTCCTACCTGCGATTGCGCCCACTCGGCAGCGATTCGTTGCTGTAGCGCCATGGCCGTTCGATACCGTTTTTGTTTCACGGTCTTAGCAATCTGATCCGGCAGTTTCCCCGCGCGTGACCCTTGTTCCTGGGAGTATTGGAAAACACCCAGGCGTTCAAACCGCGTCCGTTCGATGAAGTCGAGCAAAACCGCAAACTGTTCGTCTGTCTCACCAGGGAACCCAACGATAAAGGTAGTCCGAAGGAAAACGCCCGGGATTCGCTGTCTCATTTCCGCTAGCAGGTCCTCAATATGTTGGCGGGAAGTTTCACGCCTCATGATTTGCAAAACCTGCTCGTCGATGTGTTGCAGCGGGATATCGATATACTTCGCTACCTTCGGGTTAGCGGCGACGGCGTCCATCAACTCGCGGCTCCAGTGTGCCGGATGCGTGTATAGAAGCCGGATCCAAAATTGGCCATCAATCATTGCCAAACGATCAAGCAACTTAGTCAACGTAGGTCCACGTCCCGAGTCTACCGGCTGACGCGGGCCCGCCTTGGCCGCCCACAAATCCATCCCATAATAGGTCGTGTCCTGGCTGATCAGGTTGATCTCTTTAACGCCGGCGCCAACCAACCTTTTCACCTCTTCTTCAATTGACTCAATACTCCGGCTCCGGTGCCGGCCCCGCATCTGGGGAATCACACAGAAGCTGCACGGATGATTGCACCCTTCAGCAATTTTTACATAAGCGAAATGCGAAGGAGTCAGTTGGAACCGAGGCGTATCAAAATCAGGGATGAACCTGGATCGGCCGCCCACCAAATTGACGGGCGCCGAACTCGATTCGCTCTGCAATAATCGTTCGATGATTTCTCCGGCGTCAGCAACTTGATCCAGGCCGATAAACGCATCGACTTCGGGAATTTCAGCTGCCAACTCATTGGCAAAACGCTGAGATAAACATCCGCTCACGATGAGCCTCTGGCGTCCTCCTTTCCGGGAGAGACGTTGCTCATGGGCGTTCAAAATCGCCTCGATCGATTCCTCCTTAGCCGCATCGATAAAGCCACAGGTATTGACGATCATGACATCGGCTTCCTCGGCGGAGCGGGTGATTTCCATCCCCTTGGCCCGGACACCTCCCAACATGATCTCTGCATCCACCAGATTCTTGGCACAACCAAGACTGATCATCCCAACCCGGATCGGCTGCGGTTTAGCGGAGGAGCCTGTACTCGACTCTGTTCGTACCTGAGTCTCAGCGGTCATAGCATTACTCACTCGATTACAATATCACTGTCTTGACCGCTTACCGCCTGGCCGTTCTTGCGCAGCTCTAGCGCGCTCTTGTCGAGGGCTTTAAGCCAGAACCGTTTCCCTTGGATCACAATGGCTGGACTATTTGGCCCAATGAAATCATTAAAGACCGGTTCCGAATTCTCCTGGTCTTTGGTGACTCGAAGCCAGGTTCGTTCTTTAACCTTTATCTCAAGCTTCTGAGACGGCGCGGCGCTTGGACTTGAGGCCGGCGACGCATCAGCGGTGTCTTTATCCGCTGAGGTTACCGGCAGTGCTCGCCTGACCTCGACCGACGGCTCCGGAGTCGCGGATGCCGTTGTTTGCGGGTTTGTGGAGACCTGAGAGGGGCCGGTTGCCGAGGCTGCTGGCTGTCTGGAAGGTTGCGGTACCGCAATCGCTAACGGTGACGAGGCCGTTAAAGGTGTTGCCGATTGTCGTAGACCCGATGCCGGCGTTGTCCCGGTCGTCTTATTTTGTCCATCCTCAGTGGGGTTCAATCGGGAAAGGTTGACCGCGAAAAAAGCGACCAATGGCACCCCGATCAAAATTAGAACTGCAATAACCGCAAGTACTAGAGGCGGCGCCAAGCTCTTCTTTGGCTGGTTAAACCGCGGCTCCGGACGGAATTTAGGTGGAGGTCCGGCCGTCAGGTATTTGAACTCACCGAACCCAACTGCCCGGTTTACCTGAAAATTTTCTAAATCGTCCTGAATATCCAGGCCAAGAAAGCGGGCATATTTAACCAGAAAGCTACGGGCGTACACCAAGCTAGGAAAATGAGTGAGGTCATCAGCCTCCAGATCGACGATTCGCTCCGGCCTTATCTTGGTGGCCGCTGCGACCTCGTCGATCGTCAACTTCTTTTCCTGTCTCGCCTTCTGAAGCCTTCTGCCAACTGTCTCAACCATCCGCAAAAAAAAATTTGACAACTAGAACGAAGTGTTAACCCCCGAAGAGATGGCCGCGATCCACGCCGGATTCACCAACCAGAGCGTCGAGAGGAACCAGGATTTGTCTTGGTTTAGCCCCTTCGCCAGGGCCCAAAATGCCTCTGCGTTCAAGAATGTCAACTACCCTGGCTGCTCGGGTATAGCCGAGACGCAAACGCCGTTGTAACATCGAAGTAGAAGCCCTTTTTTCTTGGTGGATAATTTCCAAGCAGCGTTTGACTAGTTCTTCGTCCTCCTCAGTAACATCATCATCAGGCGACGAACTCGATTCTAGCTGCGTCTGGACCTCTGCGTCGAACGATGGCTGAGCCTGCGCCGCAACAAAGCTAACTAGCCGATGAATCTCGTCATCGGTTACCAGCACTCCTTGGGATCGAACCAACCTCGAGGTCCCCGGAGGCCGATAAAACATGTCGCCCTGTCCGAGCAATCGTTCTGCCCCGTTTTCGTCCAGAATCACCCGGCTATCGAGACCAGAAGCAACTTGAAACGCGATCCGAGTGGGAATGTTCGCCTTAATAACTCCAGTGATGATATCCGCTCGCGGCGTTTGAGTTGCTACGATCATGTGGATTCCGGCTGCTCGCGCCATTTGGGTGATTCTGGCAATAGCGCTCTCCACATCCGCAGGAGCCGTCTGCATTAGATCGGCAAGTTCATCAATGATAACCACAATGTAGGGCAGCTTTGCAGGAATGATCAAATCTTCATCCCGAGCATTGCGCGCGCCGTCGGGAACCTGAGGCTGTCTTTGATCTCGGCCGGAATCAGCTTCCAGATCTAACTCTCGTTGGGACTTCGATTTAGGCCGAGCGTTAAAACCGGCAACATTCCGTACCCCGGTTTGCGCAAAAATCCGGTATCGTTTCTCCATCTCGGAAATAACCCAGCGCAGTGCCAGCAGAACCTTTTTCGGGTCAGTGACGACCGGGATTTTTAAGTGGGGCAGCGAGTTATACATCTGCATCTCCACTACCTTGGGGTCGATCATCACGAATTGAAGATCGGCCGGGGAAAAGCGGATCAGGATGCTGGCGATAACTGCATTGATGCAAACGCTCTTCCCGCTGCCGGTTGTACCGGCTACCAGACAGTGCGGCATCTGCGCTAGATCACCCAAAATGATCTTCCCATACACATCCTTGCCCAGGACGATGGGAATCTTCATCTTGGTTTGCGCCCAGTCCGGCGATTCCAAGATCTCTCGCAGCGCCACCTTAACTTTCTTTGTGTTGGCGATCTCGATTCCCACTGTGTCTTTGCCCGGGATAGGGGCGAGAATATGGATCCGCTCCGCTCGGGTCGCCCTGGCCAAATCGCGCTCCAAGCTGGTAATTCTATCGACTCGCACTCCGCGGGCCGGATAGACCTCGTATCGGGTGATCGTAGGGCCCCGGGTAATGTCTCCCGGGGCAACCTCGATATTGAATTGTTTCAGCGTATCGACCAGGACCGCTTGCGTCTCTTTTAATTCAGCCGGATCACTCGCTTTTCGGCTTTCAAGCTCAAGGGGATCGAACAGGTCTATGCCCGGTAGCTGGTAGTCTTCACTCACCGGCTCAGGCAAACGGGCCGGACGGCTTGGTTTTTTCGAAGGAACCGGCGGCGCCAAAGTATCGACCACTCTTGGCTCAGGGCGCGCGACCGACGCTTCCTCTGGCAAAGAAACCCCTTTTTTCTTGAGTTCTCGCTCTTGCCTTTTGATCTCTTTCTCGATTTTTCTTTGATCCAAATCGAGGCGCTCGCGTTCGTCCGCGGCAGCCAGGCGCTTCTGCTCGCGATCCGTCGCTGCCTTGCGAGCAAGCGCACGCATTCCCAAGAAAATCTGTTTCACGATCGTCACCGGCCGGATTCCGGTCAGCCAAACTAAACTCACCAGATAGATGCAGATTAAGGCTACAATCGAGCCGATCTTACCGAGAGCGTTCTCCAGCAACCCCGCTCCCACCCAATAACCGAGCATTCCCGCCGGGGCCGAGCAATTTGAACTGCTGTTCCCAACTTCGCAGAAACCAAGGTTGAAGCTGGGTCAGCGCTGAACCGCTTACGACAAATAATAACGCCCAAGGTAATCTCTTGAAAATGCGAAACCCAGGCAGGAAAAGCTTAGCAACTCCGAATCCGAGAAGCAAAGAAGCGACCAGGTACGCCGCCGCGCCCAGCGTAAGATACAAAAATCCAGCCAAGATGGCTCCGGTCGGACCGATAAAGTTCTGGGTTGGATTATTTGGCGGACTCTTATAACTGAACCAAACCCAAGACGGAACATCCCCCGGGTTGTAAGAGATCAGTGCCAGAAAAACCACGGTTCCGATCCCAAGAGCGGCTAGCCCGACTACTTCGTTCCATGGGTTTTGCCGGCGGGATCTGGGCATTGCCGGGCATTTTAGTTCCTTCAGCGGCGCTTTCAAAGCGGAAAGGATGATGGGGCGAGGCAGGATTTTTTCGTTCTCGTCCTCGTCGTCGAAGAGCCAGGCGGTCGAGAAAGTGATCAGTAGTGTTTGTTCCCAACGATCTCGTGACACCTACACCGTACGTTCGGAGGACGAGGACGAACAACAATCTCCCGGCATCGCCCCTCGCCCGACTACGGCCCTAGAAAACACGCGCCAGCGCTCTCGCCTCGACCCTACCAATTTTGTCGCGACTCCATCGGCATCTTGGATAAAATCAGCTCCGATGGAGCATTACATGACGTTTGAGCCGATTTATCAGGAACGGGTCTGGGGTGGTCAATCGCTCTGCTCTGCTTTTGGACGCAAGTTGCCGGATGGCTGCCTAATCGGTGAGTCCTGGGAATTGGTTGACCGAGAGGAAGCACAGAGTGTGGTTCAAGATGGACCTTTTAGAGGTTGGACGCTGCACCGGCTATGGACTGAGCAGCGAGAACAACTGTTTGGACCGGGCTTCGACGATCCCCGGTTTCCGATCTTGATCAAAATCCTCGATGCCACGGATAGGCTTTCGATTCAGGTGCACCCACCGGCACCGTTAGCGGACCAGTTGCAGGGACAACCAAAGACCGAAGTCTGGTATTTTGTTCAGACGCAGCCCGGAGCCCAGGTTTATGCAGGTCTTAAAAAGGGTGTTACCCGGGACCACCTTCAACAGGCATTAGTAGAAGGGGTGGTAGAAGACCTTGTCCATGCTTTGCCAACGCAAACCGATGCCTTCATTTTCATCCCCAGCGGTCGAATTCATGCCATCGACCGCGGCAATCTGATTTTCGAGATTCAACAGAACAGCGATACCACGTACCGCTTATTTGATTGGAATCGGGTGGACTCGAACGGAAAACCGCGCAAACTCCACGTTTCTGAATCGCTTGCTTGTACAGACTATGAAGATATCGAACCCGCCTTGGGAGTTGCCGAGGGTGAGGTTCTCGCGTCCTGCCCGCATTTTCATGTCGAACGTTGGGAATTGCATGAAGCCCGAAAGGCGAATAGCCTTCCGCGGTTCGCGGTTTTCCAAACCGTTGCCGGAACGGTTCGGTACGATGATGCGACCTTTAAACCAGGAGATCTCTTTTTGATTCCAGCCTCTGCTCACGATCAACTCATCGAACCCGCACAAGAAGGAACTGTAATATTGCGAACGACATTGCCCGCAGAAGACGTTTCATAAGCGGTCGCCGGCGGTGAGCAACATTGACGAGAACACTAACCCGAACCATGGTCAGCTTGTGAAATTTTTCACAAAGGCCGCCCACCGTGCGTTGGCGGCCTCCAAAATCCAGCCCGCACTCGAGTTGATCAATCCCTACCTCTATGCCGTAGAGGAGCGGATTAAGGAGCAAGCTCGCGCCTTTGATCCCGCGATCGAAGGGTACGTGGCTTATGCTTGTGGAAGCAGCGGTAAACGATTGCGCCCGGCCCTTGTGCTGTTGGCCGGCGGCGCGGCCGGTGATATCACGCCCGGTCATGTCGATCTCGCGGTCGCGATCGAGCTAGTCCATCTGGCTTCGCTTGTTCACGATGATATTATGGACGGCGCAGAACTGCGACGGGACCAACCTACAGCCTGCGCCAAGTGGGGAAATTCCTTGGCCGTGCTACTTGGCGACGCGCTCTTTGCTCATGCGCTAAAATTAACGACCAGTTTCTCCAACCAAGAAATCTGTCGTCGGGTGGCCAGTGCAGCCCGTGACGTTTGTACGGGCGAAATCATCCAGACGCAGCGACGCAACGACGTCAACCTGTCGATCTCAGAGTATCTGAGAATCATCGAGCTGAAAACGGCGGCTCTCTTTGCCGCTGCCGGAGAGTTGGGCGCCCTGCTCAGCGGAGCGGCGCCCGAAATCATTACAGCGCTTAAATTCTACGGCAGCCGGTTAGGAACTGCTTATCAAGTGTACGACGATTGCCTTGACTTAGCGGGGTCTACGGAAACTGCGGGTAAGGATCTTGGAACTGACCTCAGAAAGGGCAAACTAACTTTGCCGCTGCTTTACCTGGTGCAGGACACGGACCCGAGCCAGCACGGGCAGCTCAACGAAGTCCTTTTGCGCGGCGATGAGAAGGAATTGATTCAGATTGAGCAGGAGGTTGTAGCCAAAGGATGTTTGAAGCGGGCCGTGGAAACCACCAAGCAGATGGTCCTGGAAGCGCAAACCGAGCTGCAAAAACTGCCGGTCAACAAATACACTTTAGCGTTACACGCAGTGGGCGATTTCGTGGCTAATACCGTCGATCAGTTTGCCGTGGCCGCGTGATTTAGCGTTTGGCGTTTGGCGTTCCGTTCTGTTCTCCTCCTTGAATCAAGCTCATGCGCTGGGAGGGATCGCGTCCTCGCGATCCATTTTTACCGAAGCCGAGGGCGCGTTGTAATCTAAGACGAAAATACCCCTGGGATGGTGGCACGTCCTCTCAGCGCGCGGGGATCCGACTTCGCCGAACAAATCAGAAAACACGCGAAAGACAACAGGCTACGTCGGACAGGCTGCGCGCCCTCCCCGATTTGCACCCTGCGACTTTCGGGGGGTAGGCCGCAACGCTCATTGCAACTCCTTAAACAATTGTTGTATTATTAACTGGTGGACAACGATGCTCCTGGGCCAACCATCCGTGAATTACCTTCCGAGCAACGGCCGCGGGAGAAGCTTTTGCAGCGTGGTCCGGCCTTTCTCACTGATGCCGAATTGATCGCCATTCTGCTTCGCACGGGCACGAAAGGGGTGAACGCGATCGCACTAGCCGATCGAGTCCTTCAGAAATTCGGCTCCTTCGCCGGCGTGGCGCGTGCATCCGTTCAAGAATTAGCGAAGGTTCACGGAGTCGGCTTGACTAAAGCGATTCAACTGGCCGCATCTTTTGCACTCGGTGTCCGTTTGGCGCAGGAACGTTTCGCTGCATCAACCGTGGATTCACCGGCGGTCATAGAAGAATTGCTGGGACCGGAACTCCGTCTTTTGGACCGCGAATCGCTCCGCGTGGTCCTTCTCGACGCCAAGCAACGCCTGCTGGCAGTTCACGAGATATCGAAAGGAAGTCTGAATGAAAGCCTGGCTCATCCGCGAGAGATCTTTAAACCGGCTATCGCCCATTCTGCCTATTCCTTCATTTTGGTGCATAACCATCCATCCGGTGATCCCAGCCCGAGCGAGGCCGATCTTCGTTTGACCAGACGCCTAATAGAAGCAGCGCGGATCTTGCAGCTCAACTTGCTCGACCACGTAATTATTGGTCTTCCCCTTCCGGGTCGCTGCGGGTATTTCAGCTTTAAGGAAGCGGGGGTGATTGGGTAGGGCGAGGCTCCGGAATAGCCAGGAGGGCGTCGCAAAGGGAAAATGGCGTAGCGTCAGTCTATGGCATGCACCGCCTAAACGCTGCCGAGCCGTGGGTTGCGCGCCCCCGGCTCGGCAGTTCTCCAGCGTTGCACCCGATATACCAACGAAATACCATTTCGCGTCGCGACCCATTCCGGCTGGTCCGGAGCCTCGCCCTACCGTGGCTTGAACTGCTGCTTCACGTACTCAACAAAACGCGCTACAACTTCTTCCGCACCTTTTCTCCAGGCCATGCCATAGCGCATCTTCTCCACCGGCGGAGACAAAGGAACGAAGCGTACTCCGGGAGCAGGCAGCCGGCTGATATGTTCTGCGAAGATGGAGATACCAAAGCCCGCGGCGACGTATTGGACGCCGGTTCGGGCCCGGTCGACCTCCTGCACTACTCTTGGAACGAAGCCGGCCTTTTCACACATTCGCGCGATCTGCGATCGGTAATTGGGCGAATTTTTTTCGGAAGTAAAAATGAACGGCTCGTCTTTGAGCTGAACCAAAGAAACCTTGGGCAGACGGGCAAAGCGATGATCGCTGGGCATTCCTACGAATGGCGATTCTTCAGAGAAACATTCTACACAAAGCCCGGGCGGCGGTTTCCCGGCGATCGGTCCGACCAACCCCACATCCAATTTCCGAGCCAGAAGCGCCTCAAGCTGCTGCGACGGGTGTATTTCAGTCAGGGTTACCTCGACCTCCGGATACTTGGCCCGAAACCGCTTCAGCACTCGTGGCATCCATTCGTGGCTCTGCGATCCAATGAAACCGATTGCCAGCGTGCCGTATTCTCCTTGGCCAATCCGCCTGGCTTGGCGAGACGCTTCTTCGACCGAGCGTATGATCCGTTCCGCGGATTCAAGAAACGCTTCGCCTGCCGCCGTTAACCTTACCCGGCGCCGGCTCCGCTCAAGCAGGACAACTCCGAGCTCGTTTTCAAGGTCTTGAATCTGGGAGCTGACGGCCGATTGCGCCACGTGCAACCGGGTAGCTGCTCGAGTAAAACTCAGCTCTCCCGCAACTGCTTTAAAGTAGCGCAAGTGTCGCAATTCCATTCTACCTCTTAACCTATTAATCTGAAAAAGAGATAACTGCTAACGTTATAAGCTATTTCATTTATCACCAAGAGCCGTCTACTTTGAGTCATCATGAGTAGCACTTCATCGGTCCAATGGCTTCAAAAGGCGGACCGAGGCTCCACTCGCAGATTGCCGCGCGGGCCTGTCCTTAACCGGGAAGGTTCAACGGCAAAACGTTCCCCGGGGGTGAATCGTTGGCTGGCACTCGCCGTGATGCTGGTGGGGCCGTTGCTTGGTGTTATCGACTTTTTTATCGCAAACATCGGCATCAACAGCATCCGGACCTCTCTGCACGCCGGTTTCGGAGAAATTGAGCTGGTGGTTGCTGGATATGGATTGACCTACGCGGTGTGTCTGATCACCGGAGGCCGCCTGGGCGACATCTACGGACGCAAGAAGATCTTCATTCTTGGATTGATCGGATTCACCAGTACGTCGGCCCTATGCGGTCTAGCGGCGAACGCAACTTCGTTAGTGATCTGGCGCTTGCTTCAAGGTTGCACAGCGGCCGTCATGTTCCCACAGGCGCTCTCATTCATTCATGTCAATTTTTCGGCTTCGGCGAAGCGACTCGCCTTCAGCATCTATGGAGCAGCGATCGGCTTCGGCTCCATTCTCGGCCAGATTCTCGGAGGATTTCTGATCCAGGCTAATCTCTTCGGTCTAGGATGGCGGCCAATCTTTTTGATAAATGTCCCTATCGGTCTGGCAACGGTAGCGGCAGCATGGCTGGTGCTGCGAGAATCACATTCCGAAAAGCCTCCCCGATTGGATCCAATCGGTACGGTACTTTTGTCGGTCGCACTTTTTCTATTTTCATTCCCTTTCATGGAAGGGCGAGACGCTGGCTGGCCTGCCTGGGCATGGATCGCCCTGGCGGCCAGCGTCCCTCTTTTTGCGGTCTTTTTGCGCTGGGAAAATCACCTCGCGCGCATTGGCACAACTCCTTTGGTCGAACCCCGACTTCTACGGGACCGGGGTTTCCTCGTCGGCATCGGCGTGACGTGCATCTATTTCGCCGGACACACTTCGATGCTGCTGGTCCTGTGCCTCTTTCTGCAGCTCAGCCTGAACCTCAACCCCTTCCAGGCGGGACTTTCGCTGGCGCCATTCTCCTTTGGGTTTCTGCTGGGCTCAGCCTTCTCGGGCAAACTCAATGGTTATCTCGGTCGGAAGTCCTTGCACGTCGGAGCTGCGGTGTTGGGGGTAATGCTAGCCGCCTTGGCTTTAGAAGCTTCTAGCATCCACGGCCAACAAAACTTTCTTTTTCTCTTCTCCTGCTTTCTTTACGGGATCGGACGAGGTCTGGTGACTACCCCTCTCTTCAACACGGTGCTCAGTGGTGTGCCGGCCCAAGATGCAGGTGCGGCGGCGGGAATCGTCTCGACGGCTCAACAGGTTGCAAATTCGGTTGGTATCGCGGTGCTTGGCGCGATTGCGTTCTCCGTTATCCCGCATCGCGCTACGGCGGCGGATTATGCTCACGGTTTCGTATTATCAAGCGTCGTAAACCTATTCATGGTTGGCGCCGCATCGGTCTTGCTGTTTCTCATTCCCAAAAAACGTGGTCATGAAGCCACGCCAGCGGGCGAACCTTCGCTAGAAGCGGCTTAAGGCGCCGCACGCCGCTGGCCTGTCGTAATCGTCCTCGTCGTCGTTCTCGTCCTCGATTCGACGGGTTCCCAAAAAAACGTGGTAGAACCCAACGTCTGGAGGGGAGCCGCTTTGTCAGTCGCTAGTTCTGTAGGTCGGCAGGAAGCGGCTACCGAGAATGACCGAGCGTGACGCAAATTCTATCGGTCGGCGCTCAAATCGATTGGCTCTGGAACAACGGCGTTGGGCAGCAGCGCAGCGTTGGGCTATTCGCGGGAGCCGCCTGCTGCCGACTGATAGAGCTGCCAACCGACAAAGCGGCTCCCCTCCAGGCGCTGGGTTCTGCCACGCTTTCTAGGAGAAACCCGCTCGAGTACGAGTACGAGGACGATTAGGAAGAGCGTTTAGCTCTATATTTCAGTTTCGAGATCCCGGACCATGCGCCGGACATAAGTAATCCGGGAACGCGGCTTGAGAATCTTCAGACTCTGCTGATACGAACCCACCTCCAAGAGTTCAATAGTGACTCGGCGAGCGCCCCAGCTAACCATTTCCCGACGAGACGGCATATAGAGATCGATAGTGTTTGTGCCCACTAACGCCGAACCGTAGTCATCGACCACATAAAGCCGATTCGAACCCACGACGCGAAACTTTGTTCCAACTGGAAACCGCGACCAATCCGCTGCTGCACTATTCAATTCAGCGGCAGCCAAGCGGCCATCAACAGCGTTACTCTTCCCGTATCGCCTATGTGCCCTTTCTGTATGGCAATACGCAGTCGTTTTTACCTGGACCAGTTTGTGAAGAGACGCTTTGCCTTGGAGTGCCGTACCATTTTTGAGCTGGCTTACGTCCTGGGAGCAACCAACCACAAAAATTGACACTCCCAACGACACGGCGTGGAAGGTTCTCATCTAGACAACGCTCTGCCAAGTGTCCTGATAAGTTCCATAATGTCAATGCAAAAGGCGGTAGGGCGAAAAACTCGGCGCGCCGATCGTATCGCTAACCGCTAGAACTTCTCCGCGCCGGTTTTGAGCCGGCCGTACGTGATACAGCCCCCAAAACATTCGCAGACTTCGGCGTCGCAAATATCGAACACACAGGTTCATGGTTGTCGCACGGAACGGCTCAAAACCAGCGCGGATGGCCTGTGCGAGCAAAGACTGTGCTCGGCGCGCTGAGTTTTTCGCCCTACCAAATCGTCCTCGCTACTCGCCTTCGGACGTACTCTCCCCCTTCACACCGCTCCAGCGAACAAAGGCGCAAATTCCTCGTTTTGACTCTTTCACAAACTCCCAAAACGGCTGGATTTCCGGGCTCCACTTTTCCTCAGCGGCCCTGGCAACAGCTTGTGAAGGATTCAGTCCTTCGTGATACAGAATGTGAAAAGCCCGCTTTACTTCCAACCGCAGACTTGGCCCAAAGCCCGCCCGGCGAAGAGCCACCACATTGATACCAACGATACTGTTTCTTCCGGCTGCGGTACCAAACGGAGGCACATCTTTGCCGACCGCCGAACCACCCTGCATGATTGACATGCTGCCCAGGCGGGTGTGTTGATGCACCAACGAGCCGCCTCCCAGGAAAGCTTTGTCGTGGATCTGAACGTATCCGCCAAGAAGCACATTATTCGCCAAAATCACCTGGTTGCCTAGGTGCGAATTGTGACCAAGATGCGCGCCCACCATTAAGAGACACTGATTCCCGATGATGGTTACAGTGTTGGGTTTAGTCCCGCGATGAATGGTGCAGTATTCTCGGAGAACATTATCGTTGCCGATCTCAACCCCGCTGGGGCTGTCCGGCTGATAGGACAGATCTTGTGGGTATCCGCCGACCACACTTCCATAGCCAATCGTGTTGCCAGATCCGATCTTTACTTGGCCCACAATGATGGCGCCTGCTTGAACTTTGGTTTTAGCCCCGATAAACACCGGCCCTTCAATCACAACATTTGGTCCAATTTCCACATCGGGCTCAAGATGGGCGCGTGGGTCGATGACAGCGGAGGAATGAATCATGGTACGAGGACTAAAAATGACAGATGACAGATGACAGATTGCGATGGCTCATTCCATCAAGGGAATCGATCAAGCTCTTTATTTGTCATTTGTCATTTGTCATCTGTCATTTGTCATCTGTCATTTCTAATGCTCGCACCTTCGAAAGCACATTCCGCGAACGTCTTGCGAGACAGTGGAAGTAATTCACGCTAGGATCGGGCCGTGAGAATTCTTGTTACAGGAGGCGCCGGGTATATCGGCAGCGTTTGCGTTGAGGATCTACTAAATCGGGGACACAACGTGACCGTGTTCGATAACCTCACGGAGGGGCACAGAAAGGCGGTCGACGGCCGCGCGAAATTTGTGGAAGGCGATCTGGCAGATCAACCCGCTGTATCAGACCTGATTCGCATGGAAGGGCCCGAAGCGGTGATGCACTTTGCCGCAAACGCGCTGGTAGGCGAATCGATGCAGAACCCTTACAAATACTTTTATAATAATGTCTCCTGCGGGCTGAACCTATTGCACGCAATGGTGGAAAACGGTGTAAAACGGTTCGTCTTCTCATCCACCTGCGCAACTTACGGGATACCGGAGACCGTGCCGATCGATGAGCTAGCTCCCCAAAAGCCAGTCAATCCGTACGGTGAGTCAAAATTGATTTTCGAGAAGATCCTCCGCTGGTTCGACCAAATTCATGGCGTCACTTTTGCCTCGCTGCGTTACTTTAACGCTGCCGGCGCCACGGAGGCCTTCGGTGAAGATCACCGGGTCGAGACCCACCTTATTCCCTGCGTGCTACAAGTGCCTCTAGGGAAACGGAAACATGCCGAGGTATTCGGAACGGATTATCCCACCCCCGACGGTAGTTGTATCCGGGATTACATTCATGTGACTGACCTGGCCCAAGCCCACGCGCTGGCTCTGGAGGTGAAAGAAAGCGATTTTTTCAACCTCGGCATTGGTGGCGGTGTCTCTGTCTTGGAGGTGATCGATGCCTGTAAAAAAGTGACGGAAAAGGACATACCGACCTTGATGCAACCACGGCGGCCTGGAGATCCTCCCCGGCTGATTGCTTCCGCTGGCAAGGCACGGGAGGTTTTAGGTTGGCGCCCGCAGTTCGATCGAATCGAAGACATCGTCAGCAGCGCCTGGAGCTGGCATCTTCGCCATCCCAACGGATACGGTGACTGATTATTGGTCACCATTCGGGGTCACGAGACGTCTGTAAACAAAATGCGCAGGATCGATCCCCCTTCCACTCTTCGGAACCTTCGAACTGCTGCAGATCGCCGAAACCCGGATTCTCCTTGCAAATTAACGACTCAAGCGATTCGGTGTACGACGGTCTCACGCTCCCAAAACGGAAGATGATCTGCCGGCTCTTCGTCTCTTTACTGCTAGTGTTTCTGCCGGTCTCTCTTTACGCCCAGGCGAATCCGTCGAGTTCGCCGAAGCCGTCGAGTTCGTCGAATCCGTTGGAGGACTTAAGCGAGCCGGGAGGCAAGTTCGGGCAAGCCCCAGTCGAAATTACTTCCGAAGGCCAGACCCGCTATGAGGGCGGACTCGCCATTGCTGAAAACCACGTGGTTATTCACTACGGCGACGTCGCCATCTATTGCGAGTACGCGGAATATAACACCGAGACACACGACGTCTTTGTCAAGGAACGCGTCCGGCTTTATCGCGGAGATTACGCCTTTGTTTGCGACCGGGCGGTCTACAATCTAGAGACGAAACGGTTGTATATGGCGGATTTCGCCGGAGCGAAGCTCCCTTTCGAGATCACAGGGACCAATCTGACTTCGTTTTCGTCAGACGAATACCAGATCTATGACGGAAGCTTTACTACGAGCGATTCGTCGCAGCCCGATTACCGGATCCAAGCCAAGGGGATTCGGATCTATCCCAATGACCGGATCATTTTCACAAACGCCTGGGTGTACGTGAAAGATGTTCCGATTTTCTGGTTCCCATATCTGTATCAATCGTTGAACAACCAGCACGTCCTGTTGATCAGTCCGGGCTATAACAGCACCTACGGGGAGTATGTGGTCACCGATATCGGCTTTCCTATTTTTGACCATTTTGATGCGATCCTGCACCTGAACGCGTACTCGCTTCGAGGGCCGGCCCTCGGGATTGATATCAATTACGATCTTGGTCTTCCTGAGCAAGATCAGCAAGACACCCTCAAAATGAAAACCTTTTTCATTGAGGACAAAGGGGCGAACATCAACCAGACGTCGCTTGGTCGGGAACAGATTGACGCTGGGCGCTACCGGATTAGCTATCAGTCGCGTACCTTTCTGGCGAGCGACACATCGCTGGTCATGGATGTGAACAAATTCAGCGACTTCTATTTAATGGAGGATTTTTTTCCTTATGAGTTCCAGATCGACCCGCAGCCGCAGACCTACTTCGAGCTAATCAAAGCGGGCGATGCTTATGCGCTCAGCCTGTTCGCCCGGTATCAAGTCAATGATTTCTTTCAGACGACCGAGAAACTGCCGGAGGGGTCGTGGGAGGTGGTGCGCACGCCTCTCTTTAACTCCCCGATCTACTACGAAGCCACCACGACCGCGGGCTGGTACCAGCTTGCTCAGCCGGTTGGCAGTTTTTTCAACCCCACTTTGAATCCGGACTATTCCTCGTTCCGGTTCGATACCTTTCATCAGCTGACTTATCCAAATATGTATTTTGGATTCCTTTCCTTCGTGCCACGCGCCGGTTTCCGGACCACCTATTATAGCCGGACCGGGGACGTGACCGCAGGGGATCCAAGCCTAGGCATCCCCTTTGGCTCCGTGGTTTATGAGCCGGGAGGAACTCGATTTGTTTTCAATGCCGGCTTCGACGCCTCATTCAAGCTCTCTCATATCTACGAAGGGGTCCAGGCGCACTGGCTTGGTCTCGACGGCCTCTTGCACGTTATCCAGCCGTATGCCGATTACTCCTGGGTCTCCACCCCAAATATTGGCCCCGGTCAGGTTCTTCCTTACGATCGATATCTGACCAGCACCTATTTACCACCCATCGATTTCCCTGAGTTTACCGCCACCGACTCGATCGGACACCTGTCGGTTTTGCGGCTCGGCGTACTGAACAAATTCGAGACTCGGCGGGATAACGCCACCCTTCAATGGCTGACGGCGGACACCTTTTTCGACATCAATTTCAAGAATCCTTACGAGCAGACTTATTATTCCGATATTCAAGAGCAAATCCGCTTCAATCCGGTCCCTTGGCTCAGTCTCACAGAGGAGGCCCAGATCCCTTGGATCGATAAGAAACAGTTCTGGGAGTTTAACACGGTTGTGACCTGGACCATTACTCCGAACATCGACCTCACGTTGTTGCATTCTTACCTGAATCACAATCCGCTCGAGCCGAAGACCAACAGCACTTATCTGCAGACCTACTTCAGGATCAATTCCAACTGGGGTTTCAGTATCCTGGAGGAATATGATCAAACGACCGGACGATTGGGCGTGCAAAAGTACACGTTCCACCGGGACCTCAGCAGCTGGGTCGCGTCGCTGGGACTTTACGAAGACAATAACGGCGGAGGCAAAACCACCTACGGCGTGGAGTTAATTCTAACTCTTAAAGATCTGCCAAAATACGGCTTCCCGGTGAACCTCAGCCCTGGATTATAGTCTGCCGCGCCGTTGTCCCGCGGCGGCGGGAGAAGGCGGGTCGTCGCCCTGATCGAGAGCTTTCACTGGACAAGAGGCGAAAGCTTCCGTATCTGGGGACCTTTGTAACATTAGGATGTATGGAAATTGCCATTATTGGATCGGGATACGTGGGACTGGTGACTGGAACGTGTTTTGCGGAAGTAGGACATGAGGTCATCTGTGTCGATAATGACGAGAGGAAAGTAAAATCGCTGCAGAACGGTACGATTCCTATTTATGAGCCAGGCCTCGACGACTTGGTTCATCGAAATGTGGCTGCGCGCCGGCTGCGTTTCACTACCAGCATCGAGGAGGGCGTTGATAACTCGCAGGTCGTTTTTATTGCTGTGCCCACCCCACCGCAACCTGACGGAAGCGTAGATCTTACCTATATTGAACGGGTCGCTCGCGAGATCGCTTCCGTGATCAAAAGCTATCGCGTGATCGTCGACAAGAGCACCGTACCGGTTAAGACAGGCGAGAAAGTTGCCGATACCATCCGGCGATACAATAAGGCCGGCGTAGAATTCGATGTGGTCAGCAATCCCGAGTTCCTGCGAGAAGGATGCGCCGTCGACGATCTGATGCACCCGGATCGGATCGTCGTTGGAACAAACAGCGACCGCGCTTTAGCGCTGATGCGCAAAATTTACGAGCCGTTTATGGCCCCTGTCATGGTGACAGACATAAACAGCGCCGAACTGATCAAGCACGCGGCCAATTCTTTCCTGGCGCTTAAGATCTCCTACATCAATGCCATTTCGGGCATTTGCGAAGCCAGCGGCGCCGACGTTGAAAAAGTCGCTGCCGGTATCGGAGCTGATAAACGCATCGGTCGTAGTTTCCTCAACGCCGGGCTCGGTTACGGAGGATCATGTTTCCCGAAGGATATCGCGGCTTTTATCGCCATTAGCGAGCAGCTGGGTACGCCCTTTAGCCTTTTGAAGGAAGTCCAGCGAATCAATCAGAATCAACGAGAACGTTTTGTAAAAAAGCTGCGGGAAACTCTTTGGGTCTTGAAAGAGAAACGGCTAGCCGTGTGGGGTCTCACCTTCAAGCCGGATACGGACGATGTCCGTAACTCGGTCGCAATCGAGTTGGTAGACGACCTTTGCCGGGAAGGCGCAAATGTAGTCGCCTACGATCCGAAGGGAATGTCAAAAGTGCGGGAGTTCAAACTCTGCCCGGACGCGGTACTGGCCTCATCTCCGCTGGAAGCCGTTCGAGACGCGGAGGCGCTCATCATCGCCACCGAATGGAGCGAGTTCGAGAACGTCGACTTTTCCGAAGTGAGACGCCTGATGCACACCCCACTGATCTTTGATGGCCGTAATCTACTCGATCCTAAGACCATGCGAGATTTCGGTTTTCAGTATCATGGGATCGGCCGAGGCCCTGTTGGTTAGCCGCGAAGCGGCTTAAGAGAGGCGCTTCGTGCTTGAATTGAGTGGACGCCCATCAGCCTGGGAGGGATCGCGTCCTCGCGATCCGTGGTTACCGAAGCCGAGGACGTGTTGTCATCGCGGTTGAAAATAGACCTTTAGGTTGTGGCACGTCCTCGCGGCGCGCGGGGATCCGACGTCGCCCCGTGTTGGCAGAAAAATCGATCGGATGCCTTAGGCTATGTCGGACAGGCAGCGCGCCCTCCCTGCGAACGCGGCGCGACACAACCCCATCGCGAAACTGCTGGCTGCTCGACCTCTGACGTGGAAGATTTTACACGTTCTCTCTGAGAATGCTGTGCAACCGTGACAGCTGGAGTGAACAAACGGTTAACGGTTATGGTAGGTGACAATCCACGGCACAGTTGCCTCAGAGCCTTGCAGCAATGGGAGTCGTCCAGGACATTCGCAGACGATGTCCTCCACCGGACACTGGAAGGATGCCGCTTAACCCAGGTCAACCGGGCTTTTGTAACCGAGGCCTTCTACGGTGTCATCCGTAATCGTTCCTTGTTAGACTTCATTATTGAACGGTTTCGTCCGTCAAAACTGGATAGCAAAACTCGCTTAGTGCTGCAGCTCGGGCTTTACCAGTTGTACAAAATGCGGGTCGCACCCCACGCCGCAGTTTATGAAACGGTGAACTTGGCCGGACCTGCCAGGTCGTTGGTGAATGCCATACTCAGAAAAGCGATTAACGAAAGAGAGGCCGTTTTCTCTGACGTCGAGAGCGCGCCGGCTTATATTCGCTGGTCGCACCCGGAGTTTCTCTATTCGCGCTGGAGCGAAGAGCTCGGCTCAGGCGGTGCAGAAGGCCTCTGCCGATGGAACAACGAACCGGCCAAGATCTATGTTCGGGCCAATCATCTGCTCTCCACCAAAGAAACCCTTCTGGAGAACGCCGGTGGAGCGCGGCAGTCGGTTTTACATACCGACTGCTTGGAGGTCGATCATTTGCCTGCAAGCTGGATTGCATCGGGCGTGGTGTACGTTCAGGATCCAAGCACTCTGCTGGCCTGCGAAGTTCTGAACCCGCACCCGGGCGAGAAAGTCTTGGATGCGTGCGCAGCGCCCGGCGGAAAAACCGGCTATCTGGCGCAGCTAATGGCAAATTCAGGGTCAGTGCTGGCTTGCGATTATGAACCGTCACGGTTAACTCGATTGCGAGAGAACCTAGCCAGGCTAGGCGTTTCCAATACCACCGTTATGAGGGTTGATTGGTTACAAGGGCCGCCTTCTCTACCGGACACAAGTTTTGATGCCATTCTGCTCGATGTGCCTTGCACTAACACCGGGGTAATTCGTCGCCGGACCGATGTACGCTGGCGGCTTACTCCCGATGATTTCCGGCGGATGCCGAAGTTGCAGACCCGGATCGTTGAGAACGTGGTTCCCTTCCTTCGCAACGGCGGACGTTTGGTTTACAGCACTTGTAGCGTCGAACCGGAAGAGAACGAGGATGTGGTAAGCCATATCCGAGAGACCATCCCCTGTCTACGGCTCGTCAGCACCAAAAGCATCCTGCCAACCCGCGATGGGATGGACGGCGCCTTCGTGGCGTTATTCAGCAGAGACTAGCCACGCTATTTATGAGACAGGACACTAACGCTGGCCGCGCCGAGTTTTTCGCCCTACCGACCGCCCGGAGCCTCGCCCTACCATCAACCCATCTTTTGATAGAAACGCAGCGCTTCGATTTTCTCGGTCAATTCATCCAGCGGATAGATTCCCTGTTCACCGCCCGATCCAGGATCTTGAATCAGATAATGAAACCCGCGTTTGCCAACAATTACTACGAAGTGAGTGACGCGGCCAGGCAGCCATAACCGAATAATTACCGGGTTACCTTGAAGGAGATTGCTATCGATCAAAAAAAAGGAAGGAAGGTCTTCATAAACCTTTTTCGCTTTCCCGGGAGTAAAATCCGCTGCTTTCTCCCAGCGTATCCAACCTTCGGGTGTATATCCGTCATGACCGATCAAGAATTGGTTCAGCTGGCCAGGGTCTAGCTCTAGACCGTAAAACGCCAGAACCATCGCCGCGGAACTCACGGCACAACCTTCCGCAGCCATTGTTCCTTGAGTCCCCGCTAAAGAATCACTTGCCCATCTCGGGTCGCCTTGCGCAAATCGGGGTACGGTCAGTCGCACCGGGTAGGGAAAGTACAGGCCCCCATATGCTGCGATTTGGCGAGGCCAGAAGTAATACCAACTTAGAGCCGATAAGAGAATCACGGCGCCAAAACTGGTAAGCCAAAACCAACCACGTTTTCTAACTCTCCGGTTTACGGCCGGTTTTGAATTATCTTTTGTGATGACTGGCATCAGCTGAACTGTTTCGAGTTTAGCACGTTTCTATCACCGCCCGGCGAATTTATTAAATTTGCCCCCAGGCCGGCCTCACCTATCGTATTGCTGTGAGCGGCACTGCCACGGCGGTCGGGAAACCAATGAAAGGGGGTTCCCTCAAGTACAATCGCCGCGTTCTTATCTTCGTAGTGATCGCGATTCCGGTTCTCATAGCGGGGCTTTTTTTCTTCGTTTCAAGACAGCTCCGCCGCGACGAAGGTCTTGGGCTGGAGATTGTGGGGCGGATGCATGTTGCACGCGAGCAATTGTTCGTGATCCAAGATCTGCTTGATCAAGCAGACAACGCTCAGCGCGGTTACCTTCTAACCGGACAATTAAGTAACCTATTACCCTTTTGGCTGGCAAAAGCTGAACTGCCCCCGCAATTGTTGAATCTTCGCCAAGTTTTGGCGGCAGACCCGCGGCAACTTGCCGAAGTCGCGCGTTTAACCAGCGCCATCCAAAGAAAATTCGATGAGTTTAGCCAAAGTATTGCTCTAAAAGAGAACGGAAATACAACCGAAGCAATCGCTATGCTGCTTTCACCAGGGGGTGGATCACTACTCAGCGAGATTCACTCAGCGATCTTTGCACTGCAGGCCTACGAAAATACCGTTCTGGCTGAACGTAACGCAAACAACGATGCTCAATTGGATTTGCGGGATGATATTTCCACGATCCTGTTGGCGACCAGCACGTTGGTAGTCGTCGGAGCTGGCATCCTGTTTTTACGGATACTACAACTTCAGAACATTATAACAGTCTGCGCTTGGACCCAACGGGTAAACTACCGAGGCAAGTGGATGCGCATGGAGGAGTTTCTCTGGCAAAGGTTCCGCGTTAAGGTTTCCCACGGTATTTCGGAAGAGGCTTTTGATGGGGTAATGGGCCTCGTGGGAAAGAATCTAACAATTCCCGATAATCGCGGCGACCGGACGCCCCTCGGCGGTACTGATGGACCAAAAACCAAGTAGCAAGTTCTTTCGATCCGTTGGACTCGTCTCGCTAGCGCTGAGCTCGGCACTGCTGTTCAACGCGTGTTCCACCTGGCCGGGGTCTGGCAGCAAGAGTACGCTTTGGCAGATCACGGGCGCACACAATTCCGTGTACCTGATGGGATCGATCCATGTCCTCCCTGCGTCCGCTTACCCTTTGCGCCCGGCTCTGCAAGTCGCGTTCAATAAATCGCAGCGCGTCGTATTCGAAGTCGATTTAAACACGGTTTCTCAACAGGCAGTGTTGCGCGAGTTCGAAGAAGTCGGCGTCTACCCGCCTGGCGATAGCCTGGAGCATCATGTTTCCCGGCAAACCATTAAGCTAGTCAAGCAAGTGCTGGCAAATCTCGGTATCTCCTACCAGAAAGCGAAGCGCTTCAAACCGGCGCTGCTGGGAGAGCTGATCACGAGCCGATACACAGAGTTAGCCGGGTTTAGAGAGGATCTCGGGGTTGATCGATACTTTTACTACCAGGCGAAGAATACTCGTAAACCGGTATTGGGTTTGGAAACGATCCGGGACCAAGCCCGAGTCCTTTCAGACGACTCCTCAGGCGAAGCCCGCTTGGTAGAGGCAATTGCCTCGTTACCGGCGGCAAAAGAAGTCCTCGACCAACTGGTGGACGCCTGGAAGGACGGCCGGATCAATACCCTGGATCGCTTGTTGAATCAGGATGAATGGAGCGATCCCAAGAGTTTCGAATCGATGTTTTTAACCCGAAACCAGAAGTGGTTGCCGCAGATAGAACGCTTCCTCACGGGCGACAGCAATTACCTGGTGATCGTTGGCTCAGGACATCTGGTTGGTGATCACGGTCTGGTCAGAGCTTTGCAGGAACGGGGTTATCAGGTCAAACAGCTGTAACCTGCAACGGCAGGATTTGGTGGGGCGAGGCTCCCGCGAAAGACTGCGGCTTCGCGACGCCCTCGGTTTTGCCTTAGGAACGGGCCGATTAGGACTAAAAGCGCGCCGAGCCGTGGTCTATCGCTGGGTCACGGCTCGGCGCGCGCCACAGTCGAGCGGAGCTTTTCGGAGAGTCAGGATCATCCCCTTCCGCGAAATTTTAAAGGTCCGGCGGGAGCCTCGCCCCACCAAAGTTCCCGTCCATTCCGCTATCGTCACTCTCCGAACGTCTTCGCCTCGCCCTTGAGCCCGTCTTCTACTACCTCAATCTTTATCAGGTTGGTCTTGCCAGAAACGTTGTAGGGAGTGCCGGCAACGATCGTAAGGACGTCGCTGGGCTGCGCCTGCAGTACTTTCACCGCAGCTTCGGCGCTCATTTTCACCAGGTTTGCCGTTCCGCTAATCGCAGGGACCAAAACTGATTCGACACCCCAAATCAGACTCATCCGGCGGCAGGTCTCGGGAGACGAACAGAGCGCGATGACCGGCATCTTCGGCCGATGGCAAGCAACTCGGCGAACCGTCGTACCGGAGGTGGTAGCGGCTACGATCGCCCGAGCCGACACCGAGCTGGCGATCATCGCCGTCGCTTGTCCGACTGCGCCATCGAGATCAGCTACTCGACGTAATTCCCCGGAGCTTGGCAACTCGCCGCGCATCCAGGCCAATTCCGCTCGGCCAGCGATGGTCGCCATCGTGGCCACAACCTCTACCGGAAATTTACCGACCGCAGATTCTCCGGATAGCATCACTGCGTCCGTGCCATCCAAAATAGCGTTCGCCACGTCGGCAGCCTCGGCTCGGGTCGGCTTATGAAAGGTCGTCATCGACTCCAGCATTTGAGTCGCAGTAATCACCGGAACCCCTGCTTGCCGGCAAACCGCGATAATTCGCTTCTGGGCAATAGGGACATCTTCGAAACTCATCTCCAAAGCCAAGTCGCCTCTAGCTACCATCACCCCGAAGCATTCCTTGACGATATTTTCGATGTCTTCGAGTGCATTCTGTCTCTCGATCTTAGCTATTACGGGTATGCTGGATCCTCGTTCCGCCAGGGTTTGTTTCAGAAACCGGACATCGGCCGCAGACTGCACGAATGACAGGGCCAGAAAATCGAGTTCCTGCGACACGGCAAAATCCAGGTCCTGATAGTCTTTCGTCGTCAGAGAAGGTAAGGAGATAAGCCGATTTTTTAGGTTTACGCCTTTATTGCTCTTCAAGTCACCGCCGCGGGTCACCTCGCAAAGGACTTCCCCGCCAGCGAGGCGATCTAAGACCTGGAGCTCGATGTTGCCGTCATCTAATAAAACGATCGTCCCGTGGGCGACATCGTTTGCCAGGCCTCGGAAACTGACTCCGATCTTTTCAGGCGTTCCGATGACCGGGCTCGGTGTGAGCACGATTTTTCCACCCTGTTCCAGATTAATAACGCCATCCTGCATTTCGCCCACTCGGATGCGAGGGCCGCGCAAATCCCCAAGAATCCCGACGAAGACCCCGAGCTCGTCGGCCACCTTCCGGATCCGCGCTACGAGCGGTTTGGCTTGCTCAGCCGAACGGTGGGAAAAGTTGAGCCGAACCACATCCATCCCGGCGTCGATCAGACGCCGGAGCATCTCTTCGCTATCGCTTGCTGGACCAATCGTTGCAACAATCTTTGTTCGTTTAGCAGGTCGAGCCATGGCACGCACAGTGTCCCATGGTTCTCTTGTGCGTCAAACGAACGGGCTGGCGGTTGGGGGCAGTCAGCCGAGTCGTCATCCAATACGCTTCGACAAAACACGGATGGGACCTATGGGACTTATGGGACCTCTATGACTACAGACTTATCGGGCGCGTAAGGTCGACTCGCGCGATTCTCTCTGCGTACCAGTCAACTCTTAGTGGCGCAAAGCCGCTCCCTCTGCAATGTTGTGGGTCCCATGGAGGCACCAAGACTTCAATTATCGCTCCTGCCCGACGTGCTTGCCGTGTGCAGGTTAGAACCTTCTGACCCAATTCCGGAGTGGGCAACCCGTACCGGCTTCTTCTCCGTCTCGCGAAGCATGGATCAACTTTCGATCGTTTGCGCGAATTCGGAGGTCGGCGATGATGTTCGGGCCAGTAAAGGTTGGCGCGCGATCAAGATTGAGGGACCTCTGGACCTCGATTTGGTAGGTATTCTTGTCTCAGTTGCTGTCCCGCTGGCTCATGCCGGCATCGGTATCCTACCAATTGGTACATTTGACACCGACTACATATTGGTACGTGACCGGCAGCTGACTCAAGCGATCAAGGCACTTCGCGCTACCGGCTTCCACATTGTGGATTGAGTTCGGCGTTCGGCGTTCACCGTTTGGCGTTCGGCGTTCGCGGCAGCACGGTGGCCTATTAGTCCCATGTGTCTCATTGAGCCCGTGGCGCCGTAGGCTTTGCGAAGGCGCATCCCATCCGTTCGACCGCCCAACGATCACCATTTCTCCCAGCCCGTGCTAACGGTGAACGCCAAACGCCAGAACGCCGAACGCCGAACGCGAACCGTTTGCAAAACCGCCGAATAAATGCATGCTTGCCGTTCTTCAAATGGAACTGCAGCGTCTGCCTGGCTTTCGCGACTTTTATCCCGAGGATAACGCCTGGCTAAATTACATTACTGACTCCTGGCGCACGACGGCCGCGAATTTCGGTTTCGCGGAGTACGATGGCCCTACTTTGGAGTCGACGGACCTTTACCGAAAAAAGAGCGGCGAGGAGCTAAAGTCGCAGTTATTCCGATTCGTCGACCAAGGCGGCCGTGACGTTTGTCTCCGGCCTGAAATGACCCCTACGCTAGCGCGTCTGGTTGCAGCCAGGGAACGCGATTTTAAGAAGCCGATAAAATGGTTCAGCATTTCTCCTTTTTTCCGGTTCGAGAAACCGCAGAAAGGGCGACTACGCGAATTCTATCAGATCAATTGCGATCTCATTGGTGACGATTCACCGGCCGCCGACGCCGAATTGATCTCACTCGCTATTCATTTGCTGCGTGGATTCGGCTTAACCGAAAATGATTTCTCTGTCCGTCTAAGTAATCGCAATTTGTGGTCCGATTTTCTCAAGCGCCACAACCTACCCCTTGATCGAACGGCGGAATTTCTTGGCATCATCGACAAGCTCGGTCGCGAAGAGGAAAGCCGATTGTCCGAGAAGCTTACTGCCTTCAACCTGGACCTTGAGCAGATTCATACTTTCTTGGCCACACCCACTGAGCAGTTGCCTGGGTTCGAAGAACTGTTCCGCGAGCTTCGGTGGCGTGGGATCGAGGCGTTCTGTGAGCTGGATCTAACCATCGTACGGGGGCTGGATTATTACTCGGGCCTGGTATTTGAACTGTTTGATCGCCGGCAGGAAAATCGCGCCATCGCCGGCGGAGGGCGTTATGACAAACTGATCGAGGTTATCAGCGATGCATCCGTCGATCTGCCTGCGGCTGGTTTCGCCATCGGCGACGTTGTTTTACGAAATTTCTTGGAAGAATTGCCGCACACCCGAGCATTAGCAACGGAACGGATGGCTAGACGTTCTTTGCGAGGATACATTGTCATCGCAAGTGAGTCTCAAAGAGCGGAAGCGATCAGACTCGCGACCCGACTAAGAGAAGCCGGGATATCGGTCGATTTCCCGCTTCAAGCGGCAAAAGTAGCTAAACAATTTCAAACCGCTGAATCACTGGGCGCCCAATACGCGGTGGTGGTCGGACAAGAGTGGCCACAGATTCGACTGAAGAACTTGCGTACGCGAGCGGAATCCGTGGTGCTAGAAACGGAGCTTGAAACTAACCTAAAATTGGAAAACTGACCATGTATCGGACGCACCATTGCAACCAATTGCGAGCTGCCGATGAAGGGCAAACGGTCACATTGTCTGGCTGGGTTGCTTCTCAGCGGGACCACGGAGGCGTGATCTTTATCGATCTACGAGACCGGGAGGGTATCACCCAGATCGTCTTTCGGCCTGAGGATTATCCCGCGATCGCCAAGGAAGCACAGACTTTGCACGACGAGGACGTTATCCAGATAAAAGGCAAAGTAGCGCCTCGTCTGGAAGGGACGATCAACCCAAAACTGCCGACCGGAGAAATTGAGGTAGTGGTTTCAGAGTTAAATATTTTGAACCATTGCGCGCCGCTGCCGTTCCAGCTGGATGCCAACCTCAGCAATGAAGATCTTCGGTTGACCTACCGCTACCTTGACTTGCGGCGACCAGCTATGGTCCGCCAGCTATGGGCTAGACACATTCTCAACCGAACAACAAGAACCTATCTGGATCGCGAGGGCTTCTTGGAAATTGAGACCCCAATTCTCTCGAAAAGCACACCGGAAGGAGCCAGAGAATTCTTGGTACCGAGCCGGGTTATGCCGGGCTCGTTCTATGCGTTGGCCCAATCACCTCAGCAATACAAGCAGTTGTTGATGGTGGCAGGCGCAGAAAAGTATTTCCAGATTGCTAAATGCTTTCGGGATGAAGATCCACGCGCCGACCGAATCACGGAGCTTACCCAAGTTGACATCGAGGCTTCGTTCATCACCCCAGAGGATATCTTCCGCTTGGTCGAAGGTCTGCTAAAAGAGATTTTCGTTGCTACCAGAGAGGTAAACATCCCGACGCCATTCTTAAGGTTGAGTTACCAGGAAGCGATGGATCGTTTTGGCAGCGACAAACCTGACATGCGATTTGGGACAGAGCTGATTGATCTCAGTGATTCATTCAAGAACACTCAATTCAAAGTATTCAGAACCGCTCTGGATCAGAAAGGCGTGGTAAAGGCAATCAATGCAAAAGGATTTGCTAACATCACGACCGGCCAGATAGAGGAAGTAACCAACGTAGCTAAGCAAGCGGGTGCTAAAGGATTAGCCTTTATCAAAGTCGAAAACGGAGAATGGAAGTCGCCTATCGTCAAGTTTTTCTCCGAGTCGGAACGAGAGGCCCTTACCACGAAAATGGGGATCGAAGAGGGCGATCTTATCCTTTTCGCGGCAGATAGCCGGGATGTGGTTAGTACCGTGCTCGGGCGACTTCGGTTAAAGGTAGCCGAATTCACCAAGTTAGTTACGGATCCGGACGAATTAAAATTTCTCTGGGTGACTGACTTCCCCTTGATGTCATTTGACCCCGCCGAGAATAAATGGAATGCCATGCATCATCCATTTACTCGTCCCAAAACGGAGGATATCCCGTTCCTGGAGCAGGGTGAATTTGGGAAAGTCCGAGCGGTCGCTTACGATGTGGTGTTAAACGGTGTCGAAATCGGCGGAGGCAGCCTGCGTATTCATGAGCCGGCGCTTCAGCAGAAGGTTTTTTCCGCTCTGGGCATCAGCCCGCAACAGCAGCAGAAACTGTTTCCACATTTGTTGAGCGCGTTTTCTTTCGGTGCCCCGCCCCACGGCGGGATCGCTCTGGGAATCGATCGGCTTTTGATGCTAATCACGGGCACCACGAACATTCGGGACGTAATCGCCTTCCCGAAAAACAGTCGCGGTCAGGACTTGATGATGGACGCGCCGACCGAGGTCCCCGACAAACAGCTGCGCGAACTCAATTTAACGATCCGTAAAGTGTGATTTTGGGGCGTCGCCAAGGAAGGAATAGCCGCAAAAGAACGCAGAGAACGCAAAGAAAACAAACTTGGTGGGGCGAGGCTCCGGAACGTTCGAGAAACTTTCGCAGCGCGAAATACTTTGCATTGGTATATGGGATGCAACCCCTGAAAACTGCCGAGCCGCGGGTTGCGTGACCCACGGCTCGGCAGCTATTAGACGATGCACCCTAGATACCGGCGAAACGTCATCTCTCCCTGCGAGCTCTTTCCGGTCTTTCCTGAGCCTCGCCCCACCAAAAGCTTTTCTGCGTTCCTTGCGCTCTTTTGTGGCTATTTCCTCTTAGATGCTACTGCGACTTCGGGGTCGCTTGAGCTGGAGCCTGTTTGTCGTCCTTTTTGATCCCTAGTAGTTCGACTTCGAAAACCAGGGTTGAACCCGGCGCAATATCGTCCCCTTCGCCCTCGTCGCCATAGGCCAACTCAGGTGGGAGATAAAGTTGCCACTTCGAGCCAACCGGCATCAGCTTCAGGGCCTCGGACCAACCCTTGATCACTTCATTCACTGGAAACGAAACCGGACCGCCGTTCTTCGAGGAACTGTCAAACTCTTTGCCGTCGATCAAAGTGCCCCGATAATTCACCTCTACGACGTCTGTATCCTTCGGTTTCTCGCCGTTGCCGTTCTTGACTACCTTATACTGAAGTCCATCGGCTAAGGTGGTCACGCCGGGCTGTTTACCGTTTGAATCCAAGAACTTCTTGCCGTCGACCTTGTTCTTTTCGGCCGTGACTTTCATGTCCTGTTGTTTTTGTACCATGGCCTCCTCGCGCTGTTGGGCGAGCTTTTGCTGGAACCCCTGCATCACCTGTTGGAGCTCAGCATCGGAAAGGGCCTTAGGCTTATTTCCGAGCACATCTGTTATTCCCTGAGTTAAAGCGCTCTGATTTAGCTCCGCCGGAATCCGCTGAAGGGTTTTACCGATGTCGACACCAATCGTGTAGCTAAGTTTGTCCTTGTCGTCCTTGAAGGCGCTACTGGACGATGGCTGGCTGGCGGCAGGAGACGGGCTGGGCTTCGCGTCTTCCGCATAGACACTCGGCGCCAACGCCAGAACGGCTATAAGTATAGGGGTCCGTTTCATAAACATCGCAGGAGACTCTACGCAAAGGGTTCAGCCCGCAAGGGGAAAACTAGGAAATGCCGGTAACGCGTTGAGTCAGGGAACGCCCTCGGCCCATGCGAGAAGGAGCTAGGAGCTAGGAGCTAGAATTTAGGAGGGGCACACGCTGGGCGCATGGCCAATCGATCTCATGCAAATCGGTGGGCTCTGCGACTGGATGCGACTTATCGGGCCCATGGGTCTTCAGTGTCAGGTCTCATAGATCACGCATGTCTTGATCCCGAGCGCCACTATATGCCGCAAGCCCCAGATGCCCAGCGCGGGTACGCCTCCTAGCTCCTAGCTCCTTCCGCTCTAATCGCTCTCATCCGTATCGTCGTCCTGATCGTTGTGTTCGTTGTTGTCTTTACCGGAGGATTTTTTCTGAACGTCTTTGAATAATTCTCGGAGCAGTTCGCCGATCATCGGGGCTGCTTTACTCCCGCCATGGACTGCCTCGCCCACGGCTCCTTCGTACACGGCAGCAAAAGCATATTGAGGGTTATCTGCAGGCGCGAATCCAGCGAACCAGGCCGCAGTTCGTTCTCGCTTTTTCGGTCCCCACTGCGCGGTTCCCGTTTTTCCGGCGACCTTCACGTTATCCAAACTGGCTGCACCGCCGGTTCCGTTCTTGCTGTTCACAGCTCCGAGCATCCCTTCTTTCAACTCTTCCCGAGTAACCGCCCCAAGCTTTAACAAATCCTTCGCTCGCGGGCTGTACGTATATACAACCTCGCCGCTCAAGGTTTGGACCTGTCTAACGATTCTGGACTGATACAAGGTCCCGCCGTTAGCAATTGTGGCCATTGCTTGCGCCATCTGCAACGGCGTCACCAAGATGTCCCCTTGGCCAATAGAGAAATTTGCCAGATCACCCGGCAAAAAGTGTCGCTTATAGGTAACCTTCATGTATTGATCAGTGGGAATTCGCCCTTCGGCTTCGCTATTCAGTAAAATCCCCGTGCGTTGCCCGAGCCCCAGTCGCTGGGCCCATTCAACCATAGTGGATGCTCCTAACTTCATCCCCAATTGATAGAACCATGTATCGCAAGACTGCGTTAGCGCTTCCCGAAAATTGAGGTCTCCCTCGTCGCTCTTCCGCCAATTATGAAAAACCAGGTTCCCGATATCCAGGGCGGACGGGCAACCGAATTCGTCATCTGGGGCAAGTTTATGACTTTCAAATGCTGCAATCCCAACAAATACCTTAAATGTAGAACCCGCCGGATAAGCGGACCGGAAAGCTCGAGGCAGAAGCGGAATGTTCGGGTCTGCATTTAGCTTTTCAAACTTCTCCGCTGAGATGGCAGGAACAAAATCATTCGGATTGATTGTGGGCCACGATGCCAACGCCAAGACCTCGCCGGTGTGCGGATCGATCACCACGATTGCGCCACGCTTGCATCGCTTTTGAAGAATTTTCTCGGCCAACCTCTGCATATCTAAATCCAGAGTCGTGACGACGTTGTAGCCGGGCTCTGGAGCCACCGCTATATTTTGCCCGGTCACCCGGCCGCCCTTGTCGAAGATCAAATGCAGTTGCCCCATTTTGCCTCGGAGCTGATCGTCGAAGGTTAGCTCAAGGCCTTCTCGACCTTCACTGTCCGGCCAAAGCAGATCGGCATTCTGCAGGGCCTTGGTATTGCTGCCGCTGGTTCTACCCGTATAACCGATTACATGCCCGGCCAGCTGGCCCTGGGGATAGTAGCGAACGTAGGTCCCCCGCAAGGTTAGCCCGTCCGGCAGCTTCTTTTTTAGGTTCTGTACTTCGGCGTCTGGCAAATCCGTAGCGATATCGAAGGGAATAACGCCTCGGTTCCGATAGTGTTGAATCGCCGCTTCCGGGGTCCAATTCACCGGACGTGAAGTTAACCTTTTTGCCAATGAGCCCTGTTGGTTGACGTACTGGATTACCTGGTCGTCCGTGAAATCCAGGGGCGTAGAGAAAACCACACTGAGATTGTAGCTGACCCGATTCTGAGCCAGAGCCTGGCCATTGCGATCGGTGATCTGTCCCCGCGGGGCCGGTATCGACAACGCGTATTCAGCGACTTGTTTTTGCGTCTCCCAACTCGGCTTAATGTCCGGCGACTCCTCTGGAGTTGGCCGGAGTTCCTGGGCTCGCGCTGAAGAAACTAAAACAATGCCTGTGAATAATATCCACCGGCTGGGCAGCAACCTCATTGACCGATTAAAAACCACTAGACCGCCAGTTACGCAATAGGTTTTCTTGTGTCCTGTCCCATAAATAGCGTATCGGCGTGTGGGCGTATCGGGGTATCGGCGCGTGGGCCGAGTGGACACACAGTACGCGGCCACCGCAAAAGCGGAGCGTAAGGACGTCCACTACGTCGACTCAGTCCACTCCGTCCACTTACGCCGACACGCCGACACGCCCACACGCCAATACGTTATTTATGGGACAGGACACTAACGGTTCAAAAACCGCCAGATCGTTTCTGCCAGTTTTTCACTGATCCCGTCCACCGCTGCGATATCTTCGACAGAGGCCTTCCGCAGCCGTTCCACCGATCCGAATTTCGATAACAGAGCTTGTTTCCGGCTATCACTAACGCCAGGACATTCATCCAGAATGCTTTCGGCAATTCTTTTCTTCATTAACAGCTGGTGATAGCTGTTGGCAAACCGGTGAGCCTCGTCCCGGATTCGTTGCAAAAGCTGCAACGCGCCAGAATCCTCAGGCAGCCGGAGCGGTAGCGGCCGGCTAGGCCGATAAATTTCTTCGAACTCTTTGGCTAAGCCAATAATCGGCCGCTCACTCAACCCGAGTCGCTGTAGTTCACGGCAAGCCGCACTAAGTTGGCCCTTGCCTCCATCCACGATGATCAAATCCGGCAAGCGCACAAATCTTTCTGAGCCGAGATGCGGTAGGGATGAGCTCCCGCTAATCTGTTTTTCGAGACCGCCCTCCTCCGGATTTTCGGGAAGAGCCGTCTCGAGCTTGTCGAGAGTACCCGTCTCGAGCCTGTCGAGAGATTGCGCCCGCTTTACCGCATCCTCGACCGGCTCTTGATTGAATTCCGCCAGATCAGGCGCGACTTCCTTGGTCTCCAGTAAAATCCGGGAATAACGCCGGCGAACAACCTCTGCCATACTCGCAAAATCGTCTTGCCCAGCAACGGTTCGGATTCGATATCGCCGGTAGTTCGATTTGTCCGGCACGCCGTCTTTGAAACAGACCATCGATGCGACCACGTGAGTCGTGGAAATGTTCGAGATATCGAAACATTCCATGATGTGTGGCGGGCCAGGCAGGAGCAAAGCATCAGCTAAAGCCTGTAAATCTGCCGCTGGATCGACCGCACTGGGAAGCGAACCCCGAGTAAATCGGCGCGCCGGTTTGGTGGTACGTCGCAGATCCTCCAGCATATTTCGAATCTGGGCCGCCCGCTCAAAATCGAGCTTCTCAGCTGCCGATTTCATCTCGGATTCAAGTTGTTCTAACAGTTCCCGGCTTTCGCCGTCCAAAAACTCACAGGCCTCCAAGACCCGTTCCCGGTATTCCTCCAGCGAAACCTTCCGGATACAGGGGGCAGAACAGTTCTTAATTATGTGGTCCAAGCAGCGCCGGTAATCCGGCTCTCCAGGTTCTGGAGTCCGGCAGGACCGGATTCCAAATCGTTTCCGCATCCAGCTTAAGGTCGAACGCAACGCTCCAGCGTGAGCAAACGGACCAAAGTAGCGACACCCGTCGTCTTTCTTTAATCGCGTCAATTGAAAGCGCGGGATCGGATCTGATAGATTCACTTTTACCAACAAGAACCTTTTGTCGTCGCGGAAACTGATGTTGTACTTCGGGCGAAACTCCTTGATCAGCTTGCCCTCCAGCAGCAGTGCCTCTGGTTCGTTACGCACTTCATGGATTTCAAAATCCCAAACGCTATCGAGCAGAGCCCGAGTCTTTAAGTCGGCATTCGCTCGCCGAGAAGGCATGAAATGCTGCCCCAGCCGTTTCCTGAGGTCCCGGGCCTTTCCCACGTAAATGATTCGATTCAGGCGGTCCTTCATCAGATAGACGCCCGGCTTATGGGGAACATCCCTAAGCTTCTCCAGCAGATCAGATTTTTTCTGTAAAACCGACGGTTGCATACGCGCTGACAGGGCCGCTGAGTATCATATCGTCTTTCACCCAATTCGTCGAACAGACGTGGAGCCTGGAGGGGAGCCGCTTTTGCGTGTTATGACGGGAAACAAGTGTTGCCTGGAATTTTAACACGATCCTGACCCAGCTTGTGGTCCAGCAGGCGGCTCCCGCGAATAACCAGCGCGCTTTTCGCTAAAAGCTTTCGATAGCAACGACGAAACGGTTCGGGCCAAGGAGACATATGTCAGGGGTCGTTCGCGGGAGCCGCCTGCTGCCTCACGAGTCGGCATCATACACGATGAAAGGAATATGCGGGGCGTATTGCAACAGGCCGAAGCGGCTCCCCTCCAAAGATGCCTACGCCCGTTCATGGCGCCGCTTTTCACCTTTCACCTATCACTTTTCACCTTTCACACCAGGCCGGCCCGCGATCCCTTTAAAATGCGCGGCACACCTAACGCCAGATTCTCCTAGCTCCTAGATTCTAGCTCCTAGCTCCTTCCCTTGCACTCGAAGACATCGTGCGGTTTAATAAACCCCGATCTGCATGAACTCGTTTGTCTTTTTGGCACAGCCCATTCTCGCCCAGATCGCGCAAGCTACCCCAACCGGAAGCCGGACTCAGGAAACGCTTCTGAGACTACTGCAGGCAGGCGGTTGGGTCATGATTCCGCTTATCGGCGCATCGATTATCACACTGACTCTGGTTCTAGCTTGCCTATTTACCCTCAGGCGCGGCGCCGTCGTGACCCGTCGCTACATGGAAACTGCCGAAGCTCTGTTGCGGAAACGGGACTATGTGGCGTTGATCACGGTCTCAAACCGTCATTCCAGCGCCATCGCCCGGATTACCGCGCGTACATTGGACTTCGCCACCAAGCACCCCTCTGCACCCCCCTCCGCGATTCGAGAAGTAGCGGAGACAGAAGGCACGCGGTTCGGCAGCAGCCTGCAACAGCGAGTTGTTTATTTGGCCGACCTGGCAACGCTCGCTCCCATGCTTGGTTTGCTTGGCACGGTGGTCGGTATTATCAACTCCTTCGGCTTGCTGGCAGGGAACACCACGCAGCCGCGCGCAGTCCTTCTCGCTGGAGGCGTATCTCAAGCTTTAGTCGCAACTGCCGCCGGCCTCATCGTCGGTATCGCTGCGATGGCTTTCTACTCGTTGTTCAGAGGAAAAGTCTCTTCGATGATTTCTGACCTGGAAGCCGCTACGACCCATATCGTCAACATCCTGGCCACTCAGCGTTCTCGCCGGATCGAACCTTCCGGAGTTCTGGAAAACGATGATATTTAAAGACAAATGAATTTTCGCAACCAGGCTGAGCCTCGAGTGCTCGGATTCATGATCGCCCCAATGGTCGATATCCTATTGGTGATCCTCTGTTTCTTCATCGTAACTTGGAATTTCGCTCTGGCCGAGAACGAGCTCGATGTTCGCGTGCCAAGCGCAACCAAAGCAAACGAACCACAACCGTATGTCGGGCAAGTGGTGATTAACGTGAAAGCGGACGGAACGGTGATCGTGAATCATCAACCCAAATCGTCCGAGGAGCTGCTGGATCAGCTCAAAAAGCTGTCCCAATTGTATCCGGACCAGGCGGTGATCGTGCGAGGTGATGAGGCGGTTGATTATAAGCATATTGTCGAGGTACTGGATGTCTGCCGCCAAGCGGATATCTGGAACGTGGCCTTCGCCACGGGCAAACCCGAACAATGAATCGAGGTAACCAATGCGGTCACCTGTGCTCCAGGTTTTGGATCACAAAAGGATCCGCCGGTGCGTGGATATGGCGTAACAGGTCGAGCGGTATTACGTCAATTGGTAGGCCGCGGGAAAGAAGTAAAATGCACGTCACAAATTTTGGCCGGTTAGCCGCCGGGATAATCTGCGCAGGCTTAATCGGACAAACTACTGTCGGAATCGCTCAAGAAGTGCGGAGGGCGTTACCGGCAACCCCAACTCCCGGTGAGACGGCGGCGCCACGGGCGCTTCCGGTAAATCCAACACCAACGCCGGTGCTGCGGGCGCGCCCGGTAAATCCAACACCGGCGCCAGTAACGGGGCAATCCATTTTAGACGAAAGGATCGATAGCCGCGGCTCCGAAACTCAGAACAACAGCGCGAATTCTCGCGGTAGCTCTGCCGAACCAGACAATCGGACCCGCGATCAAATCGCAAATGATGAGATCCGCTTGGCTCCCGAGGGTAACACCGAGAACGCCGAAGACCCCGCCAAAGCGCAACTCGCGATCGCGGACGGGCTATATGTCCGGAAACTTTACGATTTGGCCGCGCCCGAATACGAAAAATTTCTAGGCCGGTACCAGGATGACTCTGGACGCGCCGCCGCGATGTATCGGTTAGCAGATTGCTATTCGAAAACGGGCCAGGAATCGCCGGCTGTCAATACTTATCGGATGTTGCTCACTGAAATACAGACGGGCGAATTCGTCGGCAGTGCCGCCTTCCGCCTAGCCTCGCGGGCTTTCGATCAGAAAGATTATGGGAGCGCCTCGAGCTTGTACGAAAAAGCGTACAACAATAGCAAGTCTTCCGAAGTTAAGATCACCGCTCTGTACTACGAGGCCAAGAGCTTGGAATTAATGAACCGGAAGAGTGAAGCTCGCCCGATTTACGAAGAGGTGGCTAAGACGGGAGAGAACAACCCATTCCGGGACGCGGCCCGTTTGTCCGTCGCTTATTTCGCGTTGGAAAATGGCCAGAAAGAATCTGCCTACGATCTCTTTCGTAGCCTTGGCGCCGATGCCGTCAAGCCGGCCGTTCGCGTCGAATCGCTAGTTCGTGCCGGTATTCTGGGCGAGGACTTGAAGAAACGCGACGAGGCCGAGCAATTGTTCAAGACGGCGATTAGCACAAGCGCCGAAGGAAAATGGAAGCAAATCGCTCAGCTTGAACTAATGAAACTCGAGTACGACGGCGACAAGTTCGCTCAAGTGCTTGATACCTACGCCAAGAATTTGAATGCGTTAGGCGAAGAGACCAAACCGAGTGTGTTGTTGATCGTAGCAAACTCGTACCGACAGCTGGGTAAACAATCAAAAGCGCTCGATTTTTATAATCTGCTGATCCGCCAATATCCAAGCACTCAAGAGGCCGCAGATGGCCGTTATCAACGACTGGTTTCATTGGATCAATTGAAAGATCCAAGTCTGTCCCACGAGGTGGATGCCTATCTCTTGATGAATCCACCGAAAGAACGGGCAGACAAAGCTCTGCTGTTGAAAGCTCAGGCCCTGCTTCAACAGAATCAGTATGCCATCGCCGCCAAGCTCTATCTGCAGCTAACTAACTCGACCCTGCCGGATACATATAAACCAGACTGTTATTACGCCGCCGGCTATGGCTTTAGTCAGGTGCACAATAATTCCCCGGCCATCGAAGCCTTCTCCGGGCTAATCCAGAACTATCCCCAGTATAAACTGGTAGTGAAGGCCTTGCTGAAACGGGCGTTACTTTATCAAGAAGGAAAAAATTATACCGCCGCGCTTACCGACTTTTCTAAGATCATCGAACAATATCCGACCGCGGCCGAATGCGAGACCGCGCTATTGGAGAAAGGGCTCACCTTAGGACAACAGGGGGAGTATCAGCAAATGACGGACACATTCCATCAATTGCTGCAAAAGTTCCCCAATAGCTCCGGCGCTGCCCAAGCCAATTTCTGGATAGGTTGGGCAGACTTTGAAGCCAAGCGTTATGCCGAGGCGATCGGGCCTCTGTCCGCCGCCCGGCAAAAGAATCCCGGTGAGTACGGCGATCGAGTGACCCTTCGGCTGATTTTCTGCCAACAAACGCTTGGTCATTTGGATGACGCCGCAACTGAGGTTTCTAACTTCGTCCAGTCCGATATAAAGCGGGTCAGCCTGGTCGCAGACGCGTGTGCCTGGCTTGGCCAGCGTTACTTCGAGGCAAAACAATACGAAAAGTCAGAGAAATTCCTGTCATTGCTGACCAAGAATGTTTCGGCTGACAAATTCGACAAAGGCGTGTGGTTGACCCTTGGACACAACCAAATCGAGCTCCAACACTATCCTGAGGCGACCGCGTCGATTAACTCATACCTTCAGTCCGCCACTGATGCTGCGGATCGCGCCAAAGCCTTTGTTGCTTTGTCTGCCGCTCAATTGGGCGCGAAACAGTATGATGATGCCACCAAATCCGCAGAACAAGCAATGACGTTACAGCCGGAAGGTCGCACCAATGCAGAAGCCCGGTTAGCTGTCGGTGATGTTGAGTCCGGCCGTGGCAACTACGAGAATGCAGCCAAATCTTACCTCAGTGTTGCGGTCCTTTACGAAGACCCCGAAGTGACACCATTGGCTCTGGAGAAGGCATACATGGCCTTCCACCAATCCGGCAACGAGACTGAAGCTAACAAAACGTTGACCGAACTGAGAACCCGCTTCCCGAACTACCAGCTAAAGACAGCTAATGCCGGCTGATAGCGAATGGGCGAAACGGCGAATGGGCGAAGGGGCGATCGGAGGCGTGGACTGTTGATTGGCCCTATCGATCATGGGCGCTCCCATTCGCCGTATCGCCGTATCGCCGTATCGCCCCATAGACATCCCCACCACCCCAGACTAGTGTCCCCAGACCGCAACGTTCCATGACTTTTGCAGACGTTTTGAAATCCAGTTCAGGGCCGAGCACGAAGACCTTGGCTGACTTTGCTAAATTGCTCGAACCGATGGACGATCGGGTGCTCACTCAACTGGCGGCGAGCGCGAAAAAAATAACCCATCGGTTCTTCGGGCGGACGATGCGGTTGTTCGCCCCCCTCTATTTTTCGAACGAATGCGTTAATAGCTGTTCTTACTGCGGTTTTTCTCGCGACAACCCGATCCTCCGAGTCACCCTAACTCTCGACCAGGTCGAACGTGAGGCGCGCTTTCTCGCCGGTCTGGGCTTTCGCAGCCTGCTCTTGGTTTCGGGTGAACATCCCAAGTTCATTTCGAACCAATATTTGGTCGATGTCGTACGCAAGGTCAGCCAAATCGTTCCTTCGGTGTCGCTGGAAGTAGCACCACTGGAGACGGATGAGTACCGGATGATGATCGGGGCAGGGGCCGAAGGCCTGATTGTGTATCAAGAGACTTATGATCGGGCGATTTACGAGACCTTGCACACCGCCGGCCCAAAAAAGGATTTCTTCTGGCGTTTGGAAACACCGGCGCGGGCTTATGCAGCCGGATTTCGTCGTCTGGGACTCGGCGCTCTTTTCGGACTCGCGCCTTGGAGACAGGAAGCGATCGCTCTTGCCGGCCACATCGAATTCCTGCTCAAGCGATGTTGGCGGTCACAACTTACCGTCGCGTTCCCCCGGTTACGACCCGCAGCCGGCGGCTTTCACCCTCAGCACGTATTAAATGACCGGGAACTGATCCAACTAGTCTGCGCATTCCGCGTTACCTTTCCTCAAGTCGGTATTGTGCTTAGTACTCGAGAACCGATTTGGCTGCGTGATACCCTCGTTCATTTGGGTGTAACCACGATGAGTGCCGGCAGCCGGACTTCTCCAGGCGGCTATACTGGTCAGGGAAGTGAGTCGCTACACCTAACCGTGCGAGGCCGGATCCAAAATGTGAGTGACACTAACGGTGGAGCTGAACCCCAATTCGAGATCGAGGACCACCGATCACCAAACGAAGTCGCCGAAGCTTTGGTTAAAGCCGGGATCGATCCCGTTTGGAAAGATTGGGACGCCGCCATCTTGAATGTATGACCGCCAGAATAAACGGCGAAGCGCGGGCGATGCCGGACGGATCAACGATCTCGGATCTGTTACAAACCTTTGGTTTGCCCGCCAAGAATGTATTGGTGGAACGCAACGGTGAACCAGTTCGGCGGGATGATTTTGGCTGCCAGCACATCCAAGACGATGACTGCATCGAGATCATCAGCATGGTCGCCGGTGGTTAACCCGGCGCGATCACACCATGGAAGGTGGCGTCCTTTTGAGCGCGCCGAGGTTTTCGCCCTACCGAAACCGTCACATTCAAATCTCGTCGTGCGCTTATCCTTCCATTTCGGTTATTATTGGTTGTCACTGGTTGCCAAGATGCCGCGAATTTCGCCTGAAACGATCCAGCAGGTCGCTGCCGCCCTGAACATTGTTGATGTCGTGGGCAGCTATTTCCCTCTGAAAAAGTCGGGCATCGAGTTCCGAGCACTCTGTCCGTTTCACCAGGAGAAGACCCCGTCGTTTTACGTAAACCCAGACAAACAGACCTTTTATTGCTTTGGCTGTGGCCGGGGAGGAACCGTTTTCCAGTTCGTTCAGGAATATGAACACGTAGATTTCCCTGAGGCCGTGCGACGTTTAGCGCATCGCGCTGCTATTCCGATTATCGAGGCGGAGCCGAGTCCAGAAGAACAAGAAAAACAAAACCAGAGGAAACGCCTGCTTCGTTTGCATTTCGAAGCGGCCGATTGGTTTCATCGGAATCTGCTTCGCACCAAGGCCGGTGAAATCGCTCGCGATTACATGCGCGGGCGTCAACTTAATATCGATATTGCACGCCAATGGCGGATCGGCTATGCGCCAAATTCTTGGAACGCTTTCCGGAGTTGGGCGATTCAAGTTGGTTTTAGTAAAGAAGAATTGGTTCTCAGCGGCCTAGTAAAGCTCCGGGACGAAGGCAACCCGCGGTCTGATGTCTACGATCGGTTCCGTGACCGTTTGATGTTTCCCATCACCAATGAGCTGGGCGAGGTGGTTGCTTTTAGCGGCCGGGTGCTGCAGCCGAAAGCAGCCGGTGGAAAATACATCAATTCTCCAGAATCGCCGTTGTTCTCGAAGGGCAATCTGTTGTTCGGGTTAGAAAAATCAAAACGAACGATCGCTCAAAGCCGACAAGCCGTGGTGTTAGAGGGTCAGGTCGATTTGATAGTCGCGTTCGCAGCCGGGATCGAAAACGTCGTGGCTCCACTTGGGACCGCCCTGACCGAACGACACGCCGCGCTGCTGAAACGATTTGCAACCGAGGTGGTCCTTTTCTTTGATGCTGATGCTGCCGGTGAACGAGCGGCGGAGCGGGCCATCGAAGTCTTGTACGCCGCCGGTTTACAGGTTCGCCTCGGTAAGTTGCCTTCCGGTGAAGATCCTGACTCGCTGGTGCGCAAAGAAGGAGCAGAGCAGTTTCGGCTCCGGATCAATGAGGCAAAGGATTTCCTCGAACATGAACTGGAGCGAAGCGCAACCAGGGACCAGAGCGTGGCTCAACGCGTCGAATCGGCCCATCGCATCGCGCGGTTCATCGGTCTAATATCAGAACCGGTCTTGCGTGACACCACCATCAGTCGAGTAATGGCACGGCTATCGCTGTCGCGGGAGGCGGTTGAACAGGCTATTGCCAGCCATCGGAAAGGAACCGGCAGAAACAGCTTGCTAGAACCGGTAGAAACCGGCATTGCGCAGCCCGAACACAAAATATCCGCCTTCTGCAATATCTTCATGACCGATGTCGCTACTTTGCAATGGGTCCGGAGCCAGCCGTGGAAGGAGATCCTCGCCGGTGTAGCCGGGACCGAGATTCTGATAAAAATTTTAGACTCTGATTTGCAATCGGATAACCCGGCTTCGGTATCTGCTTTTTTAGCAACGTTGGAAGCAACCGATGCCGCGATCTTGTCTAGCGCGCTTGCCCTAAAACCAATTGAGCCGGGGCGCGCATACTGGTCCGGCTTAGTCCAAGAGGAGTTGCGCCTCCGAAAAAGCCGCATCAAAGCCGCCCTGCGCCTCAACTCAGACAAACCCGAAGCCTGTGCGCAAGCCCAGGCCGAGCTAAATCGAGTGCTAGAGCTCGAATCCCATTTCACAGCCGCCTTCAAGAACCTCGAACCGGGCTCCTAGTAGCAGAAGAGTTAGGCAACGCCGCACTTTTCTGCTACTATAGCCTGGGTTACTCGCAACCGGCCGAGCCGCAAGGACTCGCATAGGCGGATGCGGCTCGGCCGGTTGCGAGTAATCCAGGCTTCGTAGAAAGTAATCCTTGACCTGCGAAAGGTGTTCACAGATATTTTGCGCGCCTTTGGGTCGAGTGTCGTTAACTTGTGTCTTACCATCGCAACCATCGCGCAACTACTCCGCTCCGGCCTGGTTAATTGTTCTGACGAGCGCAGGTGCATATGCCGAGAGTCACAACTTCTAATCCGGATAAAGTTCAAACTGCTGCTCATAAAGCTCAACCGGTTGCTCTAAAGAGAGCCAAGAACGGTTCAGCCCCGCAGAAATCTAACGGTGACGCGCCAGGAGCCCTGAGCAAAAACGGCGCGTCTAAATCCAGCCGGAAAGCTGCTAAAGGACAGGCATTGCTTGCGGTTCCAACCCCTGAACCAGAATCACCTCCTGCGAACGGAGAGCACGCCGCCTCTCCGCGCATCAGCCACACCGAAACGAGTTTCGACTTGCAAGAACGTCTCCGCGAACTGGTCAAGCTAGCAAAGGAACAGGGCTATCTCACCTACGACGATATCAACGAAGCATTGCCGGAGGGAATGGCTGATCCGGACGAGATGGACCAGATCTTCGCTCAGCTTCGGTCCATGGAAGTCGATATCATCGAGGCCTCGGAGGTTGATCGGTACAAAGACGGCAAAAAAGATCTCGATGACGAAGAGGACGAGAAAGACCAAAAGCTAGACATCCTGGACGATCCGGTTCGGATGTATCTCAAACAAATGGGTCAGGTCCCGCTGCTGACTCGCGAACAGGAGGTTGAGATTTCGAAGCGAATCGAAAATGCCGAGTTGATGGTTCAAAAGTTCATCAATCGATTCGGTTTTATTTCAGCGGCCCATATTCAGCTGGCGCAAAAATTAATAGATGGCCGTGAACGTTTCGATCGGGTCATTTTAGATAAGAAAATTGAGAGCCGGGAACGGTACATGAAGGGTTTGGCTCGACTTTGCGCCGTGGTTGAAAAAGCAAGCAAGGACACCGCGGAATTCTACCGTAAATGGTTGAGCGCCCGCGGAACTCCGAAAGAGAACAGCGCCAAAGTCGAGTTCCAGAAAGCGCACACGGCCCTGATGAAGCTCTATCCGCGTTTCTACTTTAAGCAGAGGGTCACCGAAGAGTTCGTCCAATTGGCCGACGAGAAACAGCGTTTAATTACTAACCTGCTCGCGGAAATCGCCCGCGCCGAGAATGCGACCGGATCGGTCAAAGAGAAATTAGCGCTCTGTAAAGGCAGGTTACTCGAGGTCGAATGCACGATCTGGCAAAAGGCCGATGATTTTGTGACCTGCCATCGGGAACTCAAAGATTGGCTAAAGAGGGCTTTGCGGGCAAAGACCGAGATGGTTGAGGCCAACCTGCGTTTGGTCATTTCGATCGCAAAGAAGTATACCAACCGCGGCCTATCGTTTCTTGATCTTATTCAAGAAGGAAACATGGGCCTGATGAAAGCAGTGGAGAAGTTCGAGTACCGCCGCGGCTACAAGTTTTCCACCTACGCCACATGGTGGATCCGCCAGGCGATTACCCGCTCGATTGCCGATCAAGCACGCACGATCCGTATTCCGGTGCACATGATCGAGACCATTAACAAGCTGATGCGAGTACAGAAACAGCTTGTTCAGGAATACGGCCGGGAACCCACTCCGGAAGAGGTCGCAGAGGAGATCCAACTACCGGTCGAACGCGTACGCGCCGTGCTAAAAATGGCGCAGCAGCCTATTTCTCTGCAATCACCCGTTGGGGACAGCGAGGATACGAGTTTCGGCGATTTCATTGAGGACAAGGGGGCAGAGAATCCCAGCGATATGACGGCCGTGGTGTTGCTGCGCGAGAAGATCCGCGACGTCCTGGACACGCTCACCGAACGGGAGCGGCAAGTGCTCGAACAACGCTTTGGTCTGGTAGACGGGTACAGCCGTACCCTCGAAGAAGTCGGCCGCCAATTTAAAGTCACCCGGGAACGCATCCGCCAAATAGAAGCCAAGGCTCTCCGCAAGATGAGACATCCCACTCGGATTCGCCAGCTAGAAGGCTTTTTGGAGGCGGGTGACTAGTACCAGACTCCTCTTTGAACTAAGCTGGTCCTGAACGAAACTTTTTGGTGTACCGAGAGTTTAATCAACAGCGATGAAGGACCAGGAACACGACAATCTATGGGCCTTATTGGGGAGGGCGAAGAGGTCCGAGCCCTCTCCATTCTTCGTCGCTAAGGTCGTTACGGCTGTCCGGCATGGACACGAGAAACGAATCGCTGTGTGGCGAAACTGGTTGCGATACGGTTTACCCAGCGCCTTGGCCGGCGCATTGGCGGTGATTCTGGCTCATTTTTCCCTTCTTCCCCATCATAGTGTAGACCGTAGACTCATTGTGGTCGCACAGACTGAGCCAGGTGACCTCGACGTTATCGCCGATCTCGACGTCGCGATGTCGTCCGAAGAGTCCTCCGTATGGCTCGATTCTTCGGCGCACTGATTTTAGCGTTGGTCGCTGGAGGAGCGTTAGCGGACACCCCTACTCCTCAGCCTTCCGCCACGACTCAACCGGCCTCTTCCGCCCGGATAGAGGAGATACGGAAATCGATCGAACAGTTGCCGCCGGAGCAACAAGAAAAGGTGCTGAAAAATCTGCATCGCTGGCAATCTCTGAGCCCGGAAGAGCGCGATTATCTTCGCCAGCAGGAGCGGGTACGAATCCAGAAGCAAGAAGAGTCTGTCACCGAAGCCTACCAGAAGTCAGGCTTACATCTCACTGAGGCCCAGCGAATCCAATTTCGGAAACGGTACGTGGAAGAACGCCGGAAATTGGAAGAAGAACTCGCTAAGGAGAGCCAGGAACGGCGAACTGTCGGCAACACCACCATCATCGAGCAATTAAAGAAAGAATTCTCGACGCCGAAACCATCTCCGACGCCGAGTGTAGCGCTGCACTGAAAGCGAATCGGCGAGAGGGCGAAACGGCGAAAGGGCCGATCGAAGCCCGGTGTTGGGTGGGGCGAGGCTCCGGAACCACCGACTGTATTCCCAAAGCCTGTTGTGGATTCCAACGATATCGTAAGCAAGGTCGATTCGCCGCCGAGCCGCAACCCAGCGCTATGCAGTCGAACCAAGCCTTCGATTTATCGGTGGTTTTTTTGGAGTGGTGAATCGAGGGTCACGGCTCGGCAGCGCACAGGCCTAACCCGCAACAGCCGAGGCGAATACCATTCGCTTTGGCCCGGCGTTTGAGTCCATTCCGAAGCCTCGCCCCACCGACGCTGGGCTTCGGTCGCCCATTCGCCGTTTCGCAAATCACCCCTGATCCGAAACTTCACTTGCCGTAAACGAAATCGACTGTACCGGCTCAGCGGGCACCCGTTGAGTCAGATGTTTCGATAGCACTTGGAAGTAACCCAGTGTGTCGCGAGCCGGACGAATTTTGCTCTGCTCCGCTCGGTAGATCGTTCGAATCGGGACGAAATCGATTGAGAACCCGCTACGAGCAGCCAACAACAAGCATTCGGTCTCGAAAGCGAATCCATCGCTGGACTGGAGCAGCACCGAAAGTAGACGCCGATGTGCCATTCGGTAACCGCATTGGCTATCGGGCAGTTTGCGCCGGCACAAGTTTCCGATTTGCCAGGACATGAATCGATTCGTCCAGCGACGAACCCATGGCATTGTGGCCGGATTAATCATCCGGTTGCCCACCACCAGATCGGTCTTCGATTGTGAGGCTTTGTCTACGAATTTCGGGATCTCGCTGGGATCGTGCTGGCCATCTCCATCCAGAAAAAGGAAGTATTGATAGTTCTCCGCTGCCGCCCTTCGCAGGCCGGTCTTGATGGCCGCACCTTTTCCCAAACGTTGCGGATGTCGGATCACAGTGGCTCCGGCCATTGCCGCCGCTGTGCCGGTGTTATCGAGGGAGTGATCATCGATCACGATGATCTTTTCTACGTGCGCTCTTACACCGCGAACGACTCCGGCGATAAAACGTTCCTCTTCATGGGCCGGAATAATGGCGCAAACCGTATCCGCAAGAGGCTCAATCATGAACTCGCGTTCAAGATTCAAGTGCCCGACTGCCGGCGGGCGGTGGGATGATAGTCCGATGCATGATAGGAGCTCCTTACCAACGGACCGGAAGCCACATACTCAAAACCTTTGCTCAACCCGATCTCCCGATACGTTGCGAAGGTTTCCGGAGAAATATATTCCACCACAGGGAGATGCTGTGGCGTTGGCCGCAGATACTGGCCAAGTGTGAGCACTCGCACTCCGGATTCGCGCAGGTCGTCCATTGCTTGAAAAAGTTCGGGCTCGGTTTCGCCCAGACCTAGCATGATTCCGCTCTTGGTGACTACTTCGGGGTCGATCTCTTTCGCTCGTCTCAACACCGACAAAGACAACCGATACTTGGCTCTCGACCGGACAAAAGGCGTTAGCCTTTCTACGGTTTCCAGATTGTGATTAAAGATGTCAGGTTTGGCAGCCAACACCTCGGCCAGCGATTCCTCTCTCCCGTTGAAATCCGGAACTAGTACTTCGATAACGATGCTCGGATCAGCGTTTCGGATTCCGTTAATCGTTCGGGCAAAATGATTTGCTCCCCCGTCCTTAAGATCGTCCCGAGCGACAGCGGTAATTACGACGTGTCTTAGTTTGAGCCGGAGCACTCCTTCAACGACGCGTTCGGGTTCGTCAGCTTCCAGGGCAAACGGCTTAGCCGTGGATACGGCACAGAATCCACACGCTCGCGTGCATCGTTCCCCCGCGATCATGAACGTTGCAGTACCTTGGCTCCAACATTCCCAACGATTGGGGCACTGAGCTGACTCGCAGACTGTATGAAGCCGCAGATCCGAAATCAGCGCTTTGGTTGAGAAAAAAACCGGATTGGATGGCAGCCTAACCTTTATCCAGCTTGGCTTCCTGGCCTGGTGTAGGGCTGGATCAATTTTTGAACAAGACATCGCGTATGGCGCCAAATTAGCCTGCGCCGCCGGAAAATGCATACGCATTTTTCGGCAGCGCAGGCTGTGGCAGGAGAATATTCCGGCTACGCCGGATCATTCTCCTGCTGGTTAAGATAATCGTTTCAAGGGTCGCCATTTATTCAGAGCCCCTCCTCAAAGACGAGCGCGAAACCGGAAGCGTTACGAACGGTCGACGACCGCACAAAAAAAGCCGCAGAATGTCCGGTGTAACCGGATATTCTGCGGCCATAGCCTGGATCGCAGACAAATGCCTGACGCATTGTCTGCGAGACGGGCTTAACGCTTAGAAAACTGGAACCGCTTGCGTGCGCCGGGTTGGCCAGCTTTTTTCCGCTCTTTCATTCGCGGATCTCGCGTCAATAAGCCTTCCTCTTTCAAGACAGCGCGCATCGCGGCATCGACTTCGAGCAGCGCCCGAGCAATCCCAAGTCGAATCGCGCCTGCCTGACCGACAGGACCCCCACCATGGGTTTTGGCCCTGACGTCGTAATTGTTCATTGTCTTGGTCACCTCGAAAGGCTTTAGAACCGTCAGCTGCAACGGGGCCGTTGGAAAATACTCCTCAAATGGCCGACCATTGATCTCGATCACCCCGCTACCTCGCAGGAGCCTGACTCGGGCGACAGAGGTTTTGCGACGGCCTGTAGCAGTAAATGTATCCGACATGGCTAGCTAGATGGAAATGGGTTCTTGCGCCCCGTGCGGATGTTGGTCACCGCGGTAAACCTTTAACTTGGTGTAAATCGAACGCCCAAGACGATTGTGGGGAATCATGCCTTTGACCGCATGCTCAATCAACAGTTCCGGCCGACGAGCGCGCCGGCGTTGTACCGTTTCGGATTTGTGCCCACCCACGTAACCGGAGAAACTCATGTACTCCTTTTGCGTCTCTTTCTTACCGGTCAATCGCACCTTTTCAGCATTGATGACGACCACGAAATCCCCAGTATCAACATGTGGCGTAAATATTGGCTTTTGCTTTCCACGCAACAAATTGGCAACCTTGACGGCCACCCGGCCCAAGGGCTGGTTGCTGGCGTCTACGATGTACCACTTCCTGTCAATATCACTAGATTTTGCTGAGAACGTAGTCATGCCGCTTTACCGAAAAGAGCGGGCAAAATAGGTGAATCCAATCCCAGTGTCAACCAACAGTTTAACGAAACTCCAGCAAAGGGAAGAGAAGTTCCCAAAGGGAAAAGAGGAATTCCCAAAGGGAAGGGAATTCCCAAAGGGAAGGGAATTCCCAAAGGGAAGGACATCGCTCGATGTACCACTGTGGTTGGTGATTCTGTTCGGAGTCCAGTTTGGACCAATTGCCCGCCTCTGCGCGGCCGATCCTGGAAACCTCTCCGTTCTGCTTCAAAGGGCGGATCACTTGGACGATACCGACCATTTTTTGGAAGCGATCGCCATCTTGAAAGAAGCAGAAAAAGGCGACCCAAAGGATGTCGAGATCCTCTACCGGATTTCGCGCGTGGAATCCGACCTGGTGGATGATCTATCCGATGAAGCCAAAAAAAAGCCCTACGCCACGGACTCCCTAGCCTATGCCAAACGCGCTATAGAAGCCGACCCGCAAAACTCGGAAGCGCATCTTGCCGCCGCGATCGCTTACGGGGTAATGACCGATTTCGTCGATGATAGGACGAAGATGGAATACTCAAAGGTCATCAAATCGGAGGCCGAGAAAGCGATTGAGCTAGATCCGAAGAACGACTACGCCTATCTGGTCCTCGCCCGCTGGAACTTTGAAATGACGCAGCTGAACCCTTTCCTGAAGGGAATCGCCGAGATCCTTTATGGGCAAATGCCGCCGGCGTCACAGGAAAGGGCGCTCGAAGATTTCCAAAAAGCGATCGAGCTCGCTCCCGATAAGATGATTCACCATTTTTGCTATGGTGAAGCCCTGGCCAAACTCGGCCGCAAAGATCAGGCAAAGGCCGAATATCAAAAGGTACTTCGATTGACTGCCACCTGCCGAGAGGAGCGCGGCTATCAACAGAAAGCGACCTCCGGCCTAAGAACGCTGGAGCGGTAATGGTCGCCGCCGGGACTAGCCTCAGATGGGACCTATGGGACACATGGGACCTATAAGTCCTATAGGTCGCATAAGTCCCATCCGTCTATGGTCCCAAAGCTCATCACCACCACCAATCGCATATGCCCCCTCGACCACAGCCCACACGCCATTCGTCACGCCGTTTTGCGTTTGAAAGTGAGCGCGAGCCACCCACCCAACATTCCCAAACCTCCAAGGGGTGTAATCGCTCCAATCCAAGGAATCTTCGTCAACGCCAGGAGATACAAAGAACCGCTAAAGAGAACAATACCGCCGAATATGAGCCAGAATGCTAGCCGCGGAAAGGGATCCCATCTGGAAATGACCAATAGGACAACCGCATGCACCAGATGATACAGCACGCCTGTTTGCCAGATCGAAAGCGTGCCCAGTGCATCCAACGTGGCGCGCAACGCGTGAGCCCCAAAAGCACCGCAAAAAACCGCAAAAAAGCCGCTCAGAGCCGCAACAGCCCTTGATAAATGATGATTCATCATAAATATGCTCTCATTCTTAGGAGAGGGAAGAAATGAAGAAGATAGGAGTCCTGGTCATGATGACCCTGGTTTCAATGGTGTCGTTTGCATCCGATGTCGAGTCGGCGCTCGAACAGGCCGACAAACTCGAGTCGCAAGGCGAGACCGAGTCCGCCATCCGTGTCTTGAAAGACGCGGACACGGCTTCACCGGAAAATGGTGAGATCGAAAAACGGTTGGCCCGCCTTTACGCGCGCAGAATCCAGGAGATCTCCGACCAGACCGAGAAGAAAACCGACGCGACCCTCGCGGTCGAGCTTGGTAAGAAGGCCGTCGCCAAGTTGCCCAACGACTCACAGGCGCATATTGGATTAGCCGCGGCCTACGGTCAGCTCTGTTGGTTCGTGGACGACAAGACCCGGGTCGAATATTCCAAAGCAATTTATCAGGAGGTCAACAAAGGACTCGCGCTCGATCCGGACAGCGATTACGGGCACTTGGTTCTAGCGCGTTGGAATTTTGAGATGGCGACTCTGAATCCGGTATTAAAGGGTATCGCCGAGCTCGTCTACGGGCAGTTCCCACCCGCCTCAACTCAGGCCGCGATCGCCAATTTCAAGAAAGCCATCGAACTGAACCCGAGTCGAGTCATTCACCACGCCGAATACGCTAAAGCTCTGGAAGCGCTAGGTGAGAAAGAGAAGGCGCGAGAAGAATGGACCAAAGTGATCGAGCTCAAGGCCGTTGACGCTCAAGACCGATTATATCAGCGGATCGCAGCGGAACATCTGCACGAGAAAGCTCCAGCCCAAGCCGCCAGGGGCTAATCCGCAGAGGTTCCCGACCCAAGAAGGGATTATCCGCAGATTTCGCAGATTACGCAGATTTCGGTCTGAGGACTGCCGTACCGTGAGCTTCTTCAACACGCACTGACAGGGAATGCTTTGAGAGGAATTGCCTCGAAAACGCTTGCTAAACAGGCGGCACCTTTGCTCTGCCACAGCGTAGTACCTCAAACCGAAATCTGCGTAATCTGCGTAATCTGCGGATAATCCCTTCTTAACCTATTTGCGGATGAGCATATAAGCGCCCAGGATTCTTTCTCGAATTGGCTCTGCGGACCGGGCAATCTCTCGTTGCAACCGGACATACTGAGCCCGCCCATCTGCGGTCTCGATTGGGATCGGCTCGAATCCAAACTTTGTTAGATCGTAAGGGCTGGCTCGCATGTCGAGTTCTCGAGCTGAATGCGCCAGCGCGAATGCGTCCGTCAAAAGCTCCGACTCGATCCAAGGCGCAATTTTATAGCAGAAGCGGTAGAGATCCATATTCACATGGACGCAAGCCGGTTGATCCATTTCCGTCGTGAGCCCGCGCTCAAGCAGCACCGAATTCCGGGGTTTCGCCCCCTCACTAAAGAAACGGAAAGCGTCGAAATGCGTGCAAGAGAGCTGTTGTGATTCCACAAAGCTATCCAGATCGGACCGGCTCAATCGTAGAGGCACTCCTTGATGTCGAATCGCCGGTTCCCGATAGACCATCGCCCACTCGTGGAGACCAAAGCAGCTAAAATTGGGCGCGCGGTCCGCGGTAGTGCTCAAAAATTTGATCGCCCAATCAACAAAGGGCAGCCGGTTAGCAGGGAACGCTGTGAGTCGCTGGCCCCGGCCGGCGCTTTCCCAGACACCGGCATCGCCCGTCATGTCTGCGCCTTCCAAAATCACCCCCGGCCCTGGAGACCACCGGAGCAGCTGCCCGGGACGAAATGAATAATATTCAAACAAAAAATCGTACACCGGATGCCGGGCGTGGCGCGATCGTCGCTCGAGAAAGGGATCTACCCAGGTCGAAACACGGGCCTGATGTTTTCTCGCGCGCTCCTGCCAAACCTCTTTCGGTAGAAACCGCTCTTCTCTACAGACTCCGTTTTCAGGGCTGACACCGCCCGCGTTTGTCTCGGTCTCGCCCAAAATCAATTCGTTCATGCGCGCCAACAAAAACAGAGAAAAAATCTCACGCAAAGACCCAGCCTGCAACGCTTCGCGTGTCCTGTCCCATAAACAACGTGGCTGGGGCCAATGATCAGTCGTGGTCTTATCTTGGTGGCCTCCGTGATCTTGCTGTGAACCTATCTGCCTTTGCGTCTTTGCGTCTTTGCGTGAGATTTTGGTTTCCGCATGAGCTTGTCAGTTTACTTTGCCGGTGAGCTTTTCAACGCCAAACATTTAGCCGGTAACGCCGGACTCGCCGCTGCCATCCAGCGCCATTCCGACGGGCGATTTGTTTGTGTCCTGCCACAGACTCTGGAAAACCGGGAAGAGGGCGCCCATTTCATCCGGGACGAAGACCTCGAACACCTAGTCTCCTCAGATATCGCGCTCTTCAATTTCGACGGTTCTGAAATCGATTCGGGCACCGTCGTAGAATTCCTGGTGGCAAAGTTCGCTGATATCCCGGCCCTCCTGCTACGTACTGATTTTCGGCGCGGCGGCGACCAAGGCCAAGAGCCCTGGAACCTCATGCTTAGCTTTTACCCGAGAACCACAACCTGCTGTCTTGACAGCATGGCTCTGTATAAGACCGCTTTGTCCGAAGGCCTAGATCCGGTTGGCGCGGCCGATCGGATGCTGGACCAGATCGCAACCCAAGTGATCCCAGAGCTAGATGCGCTCGCTCAGTCCAAACCAATTCTCCCAACGGAGCTTACCGACCCCGTCCACGATTGGTTGGTCCAATTCCCCGGTTTTCGTTCCCCAGAATCGATAACTCGAATTCGCCAAGCGCTACATCGCAAACGTCCTTGAAATTCCCGCCGCCGTCCACCAATCACCTCTCACCAATCACCTCCCCTTCCTCCCCCTCCCCGTGCGCTACTTAATCGCTCCCGACAAATTCAAAGGAACTTTGTCCGCTCAGGAAGTGGGCCGCATCATAGCCGAAGTCGCTCGCCAGCAAGACCCCGAAGCGAAGGTGGACATCCTCCCGATTGCCGATGGCGGAGAAGGCACCGCTGCTCTTTTGGCCGTGCAACTCGGGGCTCAGCCAAGGAGCATGGAAACCGTAGACGCGCTGGGCCGGCCCATCTCAGCGCAATATTTTGTTTCTCAAACTGAGGCCTTCCTCGACATGAGCGCCGCTTCCGGTTTATCGCAGATCACCAGGAACGACCGGCAACCGCTGCGCTCAAATACAGTCGGTACCGGCATGATCGTCCGAGAACTGATCGATGCCGGCTTAGCTCCGATCTACGTTGGACTTGGCGGAAGTGCGACCGTTGATGCCGGGATCGGGATGGCCGCCGCTCTGGGATACAAATTTCGCGATGCAAATGGCCGGTTGTTGAAGCCCGTCCCCGAGCACTTCGCTGAAATCGCAAGCATCCAGAGGCCGAGCTTCGCTGAAACACCCGAGGTTGTGGGATTGGCCGACGTGGAGACCAGATTGTTGGGGCCAATCGGTGCGATCTATACCTTCGGACCACAAAAAGGATTGAGTCCGGAACAAGTTCAGAGCTTGGATCATGAGCTGGCCAAATTCGTCGATCTAGTTCAACGCGAGCTGGGCGTAAATCATGCCGGCGTTTCGCGGGCGGGGGCTGCCGGAGGGTTGGGATACGGCATCATGACTTTTCTTAACGGGACGCTGGTCTCCGGTTTCGCAGTGGTAGCCGAACGATTAAAGCTGAAAGAACGGATCGCTGCCGCAGATATCGTGATTACTGGAGAAGGTAAACTCGACTCGCAATCGTTAGAAGGAAAAGGCCCGTTCGGAGTTGCCACAGCCGCCAAAGAGGCGGAAAAACCGGTCTGGGTTATCGCCGGCACCATTGAGCAACACCCGGGGATGCAATCTTATTTTGATCGAATGGTCGCCGTCGTCGGCGACGACATCACATTGGAAGGGGCCATGGCCCAGCCTGAGGAAAGCCTACGCAAACAGGCCGCCGGCTTGTGGACTTGATAGTCGTCTGTTCGTTAAGTCTTCCTACCCTGTTCGGACATCAGTGCGAGAAGATGATGGTCCGGGTCACGAAAAAACGCCATGTACAGATCGTGGTCAGGAAGTGACGCAACCAGATGCGCGTCCTGCTCAAAAGTCACGCCGCGCTTGGCGAGCACCTCAGCTGACCGATGAATATCGGTGACTCGGAAATACAGTGTCGACGTCATTTTCTCCTCGGATCCACTCTGCGCGGCCGATCCCAGCATGATACGAACGGCGCCACATCGAAAGAAAGCCAAGCCCGGAGGCGCCGTAAAGAGAAGCGGCAATCCAAGCGCATCGCGATAGAACTTTATAGACCGATCAAGGTCGGCAACCGTCAGGGCAACCTGAGCAATTTCAATTAACTGCAAGTCGTCATTATTCGCCATGAACCCGAGCTTATCGACCTATAGAAATCCCCGCTTCTTCAAAATTGCGAATTTGACTGGGCTCTCGCCCATATTGCCGTAACGCGGAGGGAGAAAGCCCCGTAGCCTTTCTGAACAGAGAGCTGAAAGAACCAAGACTCTCAAACCCGACGCTGAAACAGATGTCAGTCACGCTTTGATTCGTTCTTTCGAGCAAAAACCTGGCTCGATCTAGCCGGCAACGAGTTAAGTACGCGTGCGGCGTCTCTCCGTAGCAGAGCTTGAAGACCCGGATGAAATGGTAGGGAGACAGGCAAGCTTCAGCCGCAATATCGTCTATACGGAGCCGTTGAGAGAGGCGGGCATGGATGATATCGCGCGCCCGGCTGATTCGGAGTCGAAGCTCGTGCCGAGTCGACGGCCGCAAGCTCGATAAAGCCAACGCTGCCGGATCGCGGTTGTCCTCGCTTCGCAGAAGTGTTTCCAACAAAAACCGCAATTTCTCCGCCAGTAGATTATCGGGTAGAGCGCCTTGCTTGTGCGCCCGTCTTAGGGCGAAGACCTCAGGCGAAACCAGTTCGTCATGCCTCGTCGTCCGGTCAAAGAAATGACACGCCTGACTCGATGACCTGCCTCCGCCCGGACTATCGAGGAGGCTGATCGCGCTGTTACGCAGGGTGTGCTGGACATCTTCTGCCCACCCGTTAGGGAACCAAATCACGAACGACTCCACCTGGGTGTTGGAATCGATGGCAATCGAGTAGGCTTGCCCCTCGTTCAAAACCAGATAGTTCGTCTCATCAACCGTGATTGCTCTCCTGCCCACGGTATATTGCGCGCATCCGTTGAACATCGTCTTCAGCGATAGAGGCGGAGCCTCTGACGAACCGAAATGCTGATATCCGCGAGCGGCCGTCAGGGTGTTCTTTTGCAGCTCTCCCTGCTGCCAGATCACTCGGAGCGGCTCTGCCAGGGGTGGCATCCGTTTCGCGTAGGAATAAGAATGCATGTTCTTAGCTGACTGCTGATTAAACGGCCTTGAATTATTTGCAATCGCAACTGAACCGTCAATCCGAGATCCCGCGACAAGACTCTCATTTAGAACGATTTCTTTGCTGCTGAACAACGACAGAAGCGGCAAACTAGTCTTACATGTAGCGCCCACTGCTATGAAACCTGAATTTGTCGCTCTAGGTCTAATCTTAGCGGGCGCTCTTTATCTCTTTTGGACCCAGAAATTGCGCACCGACATCACCGCACTGTTGGTGATGTTGAGCTTGGCAATTCCCTGGCCTCACGCCGACGGCAAATGGTTGGGAGTTCTAACGCCCCAAGAGGCATTCGCCGGCTTTGGTAGCGTTGCCGTTATCATGGTCACCGCCATGTTTGTTTTCAGTGCTGCCCTGGTCCGCACTGGTGTCGCTGAAATGATCGGGGGACGTTTGTTCAGAGCGGCAGCTAGCAACGAGCTCCTTCTTCAGATCGCGGTTTTCACGGTGGCCACCGCTTGTTCCATGTTCATAAATGAGACCACGATTGTTCTCGTGTTCATGCCGGTCGTTTTGGGCGTGTGCAAAGAGCGCAACCTTTCCCCGTCCCGCTATCTCATGTGCGCCGCCTACGGGGCCGCTCTCGGCGGTCAATGGACCCTGATCGGCACCCGCAGCAATGTGATTATCAGTGAGTTCTTTCGCCAACGTACCGGGCACCCCATCGGGTTTTTTGATTTCACACCCGTTGCTGCCACCGTTTTCGTTGGTTGTTCCCTTTACTTTTTTCTGGTCGCGCGCCGATTCCTGCCGGCGGCCGATGTCCAGTCGTTGGAGCAGGAACTCGGCAAGGAATACCTGAGCGAGGTAATGATTACGCCGCATTCAGCCACCGTCGGCTTAACCCTGGATCAGCTCGAATGGGCCAAACGCCAGGATGCCACTATCGTCGGGGTCATCCGAGACGGTGAAAGGATGCCGCCCAACGGGTGGATGAAATTGCATGCCGGTGATGCCCTGATCGTTCAAGGCGCCGTGCCAACGATCGGCAGCTTGCTGAAATCTCCCGACTTTCATTTCTTGGAAGAAGTCAAGATCGGCGAGAAAGCCTTGCGCAGCTTAGACCTGATTACAGTCGAAGCCTTATTATCTCCCAACTCCCGATATACCGGGCGCACGATGCAGGATACTAACTTCGGCCGAGATTACGGTTTCAGCGTGCTCGGTATTTCGCGGCATGGACAAACAATTCAGGAACGGCCCTCCGCTACTCAACTTGAGTATGGTGACTCTCTCCTCTTGCTTGGCCACAACTCGAACCTCGAGCGCCTTGAGCGCAATCCGAACTTGATTGTGCTAAACCAACGCCACTTCCCGACCACCGGAAAAACGCAAGCCGTCATTACGATGCTTCTGTTGCTCGGCATTATTTTGTCAGCTGTTACTGGCGCGCTCACCCCGGCGCTTTCGATTCCGATCGCGGCAGCCGCGGTTTTACTATTCAAGGTCGTGAAGGTCACAGATACGTATAAGTCTGTCGATTGGCCGGCGGTCGCTACCGTTGGCGGCATGATCTCCTTTGGGTTCGCTCTCGAAAAGACTGGGGCAGCTGCCGCCTTGGCCCACGCCATCGTCAGCAATTTCCAATGGGCGGGACCAACCTTGATTCTCGGGGCAATGCTGTTATTTACCGTGACCCTAACCCAAATCATCGAAAACGCGGCCGTAGCCATCATTTTAGCGCCGATTGCCTACCAAATTGCGCGCGAAAGCAATACCGATCCAAAGCCGTTCATGATCGGGTTAGCCGTTTGCATTTCCACTTCCTTCTGCACGCCCGTGGCCCATGAAACCACGATGCTGGTTATGGGTCCGGGCCGCTATCGTTTTAAGCATTATCTGACGATGGGGGTCGGGATGGCGATTGTCGCCTGGTTAATCGCAACTTACGCGACGCCGTTGATCTGGAGATTCTGAGACAGCGTCCTTGCGATAGCGACAAAAGATGAAAGCCCCCGCACCAAATAATGTCATCGAGATTCTCACGATCGATTTAAAGCCTGGCCGAAGGGATGAGTTTCATCGGCTCTACGTGAGCGAGGCTTTACCACTCCTGAAGAAATGGAATTTTGAAGTGTTGGCCCACGGTCCATCGCCGCACGACCAGAATAGTTATTATGTATTCAGGCAGTTCGAGAGCCTGGAAGAAAGGCAGCGATCCGAGGATGCGTTCTATAGCAGCGACGATTGGCAAAAAGGCCCTAGGAACCGCATGCTCGCCTTGGCAGATCATTTCGCTTATGCGGTTGTCTCTGCCACAACACTGATCGGGATCACGAGCGCCGCCGCTCAGAACCTTTGACATAGCTCCAGTGTGAGCTTGTAAATCGTCCAAGGCCCCACCCTTTCACCTTTCACCGGCCTTTTGCTCCTTTGACTGTTTGCTTCTAACTTTGTAAATGCCGCGAAAGATCGTCCATCTCGATATGGATTGTTTCTATGCGGCGATCGAGGTTCGTGATCACCCTGAGTTAGCCGGTAAGCCCGTTGCGGTCGGAGGCGCTCGAGATCGTCGAGGAGTATTGACCACGTGCAACTACGAAGCGCGCGAGTTCGGGGTTCGTTCCGCCATGCCGACCTTCCAGGCGTTGCAGAAATGTCCGCACCTCATCGTCATGCCGACCCGGTTTGAGGTTTACCGGCGCGAATCAGCCAGGATTCGAGAGATCCTCCTGAAGTTCGCTCCCGTCATCGAGCCTCTCTCCTTGGACGAAGCTTTCCTCGACTTATCCGATCATCCCGGCGAAACCTCGGCGACCGTCGCCGTTATCCGACAATTGATCTGGCAAAAGACCCACCTGACCGCATCTGCAGGCGTTGCTCCCAACAAAATGCTGGCGAAAATCGCCAGCGACTGGAAGAAGCCGAACGGCCAATTTGAGATCCGATCGGAGGATGTGTCCGAATTCATGGTCGAACTGCCCGTAAGACGTCTTTGGGGAATCGGACCAAAATCAGCAGAACGATTAGCTGAACTAGGCGTCAACACCTGCGGCGATCTGCAGCGCTATTCGCGGGTCGAATTGATCGAGCAATTCGGTAAGTTCGGCCTCGAGCTCTTCTCGCTGTGCCGCGGGATCGATGATAGGCCGGTTACTCCGGATCGGATACGAAAGTCACTGAGCAGTGAACGCACCTTTCCTCACGACCTCACTTCCCTGGCCCAATGTGAGGCCAAAATTCCGGAGCTCTTTGAGGAGGTGATGGAGGACCTGAAAAAATCGGAGTCAACCGACCAAGTAAAATCCGCCTTTATCAAAATCCGATTCTCAGACTTCACCAGAACAACCGTCGAACGCGCCGGCTTGCCGTTAACCGTGGAGAATTTTCAAGCGCTACTCCGCCAGGGGCTAAGCCGTAAATCCCTGAACGTGAGATTGCTAGGTCTCGGAGTCCGGTTCCAAGAACCAGACTCCGAGGGCGCAACCCAGCTGGAATTGCAGATCTGACCGAACTCGCCTTAGGCTCGCTCGGAATAGCCGATAGCCAATAGCCAAATGGCGCGCTCGAAAGCTCCGCTCATTGGCTATCGGCTATTGGCTATTGGTCATTCGTCGACGAGCCTAAGGCGAGTCGGCGACTTGGCATTGCCTCCCAATCCATGACATTATCGGCCTATGATTTCGCCGTATCCGTTCAAACCTCGAGGGCGGTTATTGGACGTCATGCGTCAGGTGGGCGATCCCGGCCTGATCAATCTGGCGGCCGGTTTGCCGTCCGTGCATTGTGTCCCTAAAGCCGACCTGACAGCAGCCTTTCTCGCCACTTTAGAAGAGAATGCGGACGAAGCACTCGGTTATCATGTACCGGATGGCGATCTACGGCTTCGCCAGCTTTTGGTTGATCGATTTCACCGGCGCGGAATCAATACGAGTGTCGATCAGATGGTCATCACCACGGGTTGCTCACAAGCTCTCCATGGGATGATCCGGCTGCTCGCGAAGCCCGGTGATATCGTTGCCTGCGAAGCGCCGGCCTATTACTCCACGCTAGAGATTATGGGCGATCTAGGTCTGAAGGCTTTACCGGTTCCGGTTAAAGACATTGATGGAATCGATTTCGAGCTCGCTCAGGTCCTCTTCCGACGATATCAGCCAAAACTTTTCGCGATTTGCTCTTCTTTATCGAATCCTTCCGGCGCCACTATTCCAAGCGAGATTAGAAAAGCGTTGATCGAACTTTGCCGAGAGACCGGGACCCGAATCCTCGAGGACGACATCTATGGCGAGTTGTCGGAGATCTCGGACCTCAAACCGATCCGGGCTTTTGATGACGGATCCACTGTGAGTTACGTGACGAGCTTTTCGAAGACAGTAGCACCGGGGCTGCGCATTGGAGTTTGTTTACCAGGGTTAGATGCTAATCCCTTTGCTTTATTGAAGTGTCAGCAAGACATGCATTCAGCAACCCTCTGCGAGGTGGCGTTCCGCCGATACTTTGAGACCGGCCGGCTAGACGGCCACCTCGAGTACTTGCGACGGTTTAACCAGGAGCGGCGAGAACTGGCGCTAAGTGTCATTGAAGAATGTTTTCCGGCTTCGGCCACGGTTTGGAAACCGGCCGGCGGATTCTTGTTATGGGTAGAGCTGCCCCCTGGCATTAAAGCGGAGCAAGTCTATCGAAGCGCGCTCAAGGAAAAGGTCGCCTTCTGTCCCGGTAGCGCCTTCTACACTTCAGACGAAAACGAAATCGGCGCAATGCGGCTCAACTGCTCGCGTCCCAGCGAGCAGGAGTTAGTGAAGGGTCTCAGGATCTTGGGACGGATTGTGAAACAAGCGTGAGCCCGGTAGGGCGTTTTTTTTGGTGGGGCGAGGCTCCCGAAGGAACCTCGATTGGAACGAAGCTTGTAACGTTGCCCCACCGAACCCCATTGTTATGCCTTTGAACGCGCCGAGCCGTGGCCCACGATAGACCACGGCTCGGCGCGTTTATCGGCCTTGTTCATAATTTTGTTTGGGGTTCGCTTTACACCCTTGGTCGGTCGCCCAGTCTTTCGGGAGCCTCGCCCCACCAAAAGAGAGCAGCGCTTTAACCATTTGCATCTTTTCGGATTTTAGCCGTGTACTATCGTCAAATGTTTGCGAAAGCCTTTTCTTTAGGCCAATGCCGCCGCTTCGCGTCGCGTGGATTCATGGCCGCGATCACGTTGGGCGCAGTATTAGCCTGGCAAAATACATCGACTGCCGAGCCCCTCGGACCAGATAACACGCCGCTTTGGATGCGTTACCCCGCTATCTCACCTGATGGTAAGACCATTGCGTTCAGTTTCGAAGGCCACCTTTTCGTAGTGCCATCGGCTGGCGGACTGGCGCAGCCGCTCACCGCCGGCGCCGCAGTAGATACCTCGCCGGTTTGGTCTCCCGATGGAAAGTCGATCGCTTTCGCTTCCGATCGATACGGCAACTTCGACGTTTTTCTGATCAGCGGCGACGGTGGACCTGCTCGCCGCCTCACCACGCATTCCTCCGACGACATACCCGTCTGTTTCACGCCAGACGGGCAATCAGTTGTATTCAACTCCCAGCGAATGGTCTCAGCAGAAAGCTCAAAGTTCCCCGTTCCGAAACGTTTCCCTGAGCTTTACAAAGTGTCGATTGAAGGCGGCAAAGAGCCGGAAATGATCCTGGTAACACCCGCTCTCAATGCTCAGTACGACAAAAGCGGCCAGCATATCATTTACGATGATCAGAAAGGATATGAGGATCTCTGGCGCAAGCATCAAACGAGCGCTTTTGCCCATGATGTCTGGATCTATGATGCTAAGACCGGCGACCACACGAAACTCACGACCTACCTGGGTGAGGATCGGAACCCGGTCTGGGCGTCTGACGAAAATTCGATCTATTACCTATCAGAACAGAGCGGGTCGTTCAACGTCTGGCATCTGGCGTTGAGCCGCGGCCAGGCAGCCGGCGCGCCCCAGCAGATCACCAAGTTCGAAAAGAATCCCGTTCGGTTCCTGAGCACGTCCAGGAGTGGTGACCTGTGCTTCGGATTTGATGGCGAAATTTATTTGCTGCCCGCCGGCGCCACCCAGCCTACCAAGGTGTCGATCCGAATCGCGATCGCAGACAATGCAGCTGAAGCCAAGACGATGCCAATGGCGGATGGCGCTACCGAAATGGTGGTTAGCCCGAATGGAAAAGAGATCGCTTTCGTCGTCCGCGGCGATATCTACGTCGCAGGAATTGAGCATGGGGATACTAAGCGGATAACCAACAAGCCCGCCCAAGCGCGTAATCTCAGTTTTAGCCCGGACGGTCGAAAGCTGGTGTTTGCGGCTGAGTACGACAAGGTCTGGAGTCTCTATGAAGCGGCCATTGTTCAGCCCAAGGAAAAAGAGCCTTATTTTTCCCTTTCAACTGTGATCGATGTTCATCCCATCCTCGAGAACGGTCAGGAAAATTTTCAGCCCAAATATTCTCCGGACGGCAAAGAAGTCGCCTATCTGGAAAATCGGACCACTTTGAAGGTCCTCAACCTGGAGACCAAGCAGACACGCCAGATATTGCCGGGGAAGGATAACTATTCCTATGCGGATGGAGACCAATGGTTTGATTGGTCGCCCGACGGGAAATGGTTCCTGGTCGAAATCAACCAGCCGGAACGTTGGTCGGGTGAAGTTGGACTAGTAGATGCCGCAGGACAGCAACAGGTGACCTATCTGACGAAGAGTGGATACTCGAGCTTTCACCCAATTTGGGCCGTCGACGGAAAAACCATGGTCTGGACAAACGACAAATTCGGTCTTCACGGAGATGGCAGCGGCGGCCGCGGCCAATTGGATATCTTTGAAATGTTTTTCACCCAGGAAGCCATGGATCAGTTCAAGTTGTCTCCGGCTGAGTATGACGCAGTAAAGGCTCGAGAAGACGAAGAGAAGAAAAAGAAAGAGGCCGAAAAATCAAAGGAAGCAAAAGAACAAGCAAGCCCTTCAGCTTCGCCCTCTCCCCAGACCAAAGAAGAGACCCCAAAGGTTGAGCCCATCAAGATTGACCTCGCAAATATCGAGGATCGGACAGCGCGGCTGACCCTGGCGTCTGCTCAATTGTCTGACATGGTCCTGACGAAGGACGGCGAGCAATTGGTTTATATCGCTAAGAGCGATAAAGGGTACGAGCTCTGGCTCCTGAAACCGCGAAGTAAAGATCTGAAACGGTTGGCCCAATTTGAGGCTCCGGATGTCGAGCATTTCGGACCACGATTCCCGATCGAGCTAAAACTCGATAAAGAAGAAAAAAACGTCTTCGTCCTGGCGAATGGCCACTTGAGCAAGGTCGAGCTGGCCTCCAGTAAAATGGAGCCGGTCAAATTCATGGCCGAAAAAGAACTGAACGGAGCGGCCGAACGCGCCGCTCTCTTCGAGCACATGTGGCGCCAGGAAAAAGAGAAATTTTACGTAGCCGACATGGGAGGAGTCGACTGGGATTATTACAAGAAGGTCTACGCCAAGTTCCTACCCTACATCACGAACAATCGCGATTTTGCCGAAATGATGAGCGAGCTGCTCGGTGAGTTGAATGCCAGCCACACCGGCTGTCGCTATTACCCGCAGGGCGGCGATCAGACAGCTTCGCTGGGTGCGTTCTTTGATCCTTCCTACAAAGGCGCCGGGATCAAGATCCAGGAGATCATCGAAAAAGGTCCGTTAGTGGCAACCAATGGTCAGGTTCAGGCGGGAATGATTATCGAAAAAATCGACGGAGTGACGCTTACCCCGGGAATGGATATCAGCCCCCTGTTAAACTTGAAAGCCGGCAAAGCGACTCTACTGAGCATCTTCGATCCAGCCAAAAACGCCCGTTCCGATGTAACCATGAAACCGGTCAGCCAAGCAGAGCTGATCGAGCTCTTGTATGATCGCTGGGTTAAAAGGCGGCGAGATCTGGTAAACCGGCTAAGCAACAGCACCATTGGCTACGTGCACGTGCGCGGGATGACCGATGAAAGCTATCGGGAAACCTTTTCTGATGCGCTCGGCCGGGAACAAACCAAAAAAGCGCTCATCGTCGACACCCGCTACAATGGCGGAGGTAACTTGCACGATCAGTTAGCTACATTCCTCTCGGGAAAACCCTATCTGAAATTCTTCCCCCGTGGCCAATCTCTGGGCTGGGAACCAAATGATAAGTGGGACCGCAATACCGCAATTCTAGCGAACGAAGGCGATTACTCGGATGGGATGTTGTTTCCTTGGGTTTATAAACACTTCAAGATCGGCAAGTTTATCGGGATGCCTGTCCCTGGAACCGGCACCGCGGTCTGGTGGGAGTTTCAGCAAGATCCGACTCTCCTGTTTGGGATGCCGGAGGTCGGTTTTGTCGACGAAGAGGGCCATTACATGGAGAAGACCCAGGTCGAGCCCGATATCGAAGTCATGAACGACCCGAAGAGCGTGGCCGAAGGCCAGGATCTGCAAGTGGAGCGTGCGGTGGCGGAACTAATGAAAGAGGATCAGACCCCTGCGGTCGGGTCGAGCTCCCGCTCAACTGGCGCCTCGAGGTAAGAACAATTCGGTAGGGAGGAGCTCCCGCTCCTCCGCGCCCGATCGATCTCCTCAAAAATTTGCGGTTGAAGCCGCTGCGGTTTAGTTCTACTTTCACGACCTTTTCCGAGGAGTTATAGCTCAATTGGTTAGAGCGCCGCCCTGTCACGGCGGAGGTTGCGGGTTCGAGCCCCGTTAACTCCGGTTGTTTCCTCGAGACTCTCTTGAGGAGAAAGTACCCTGAAATACCTAGAAGTACGCGAAAGTCCTTCTTTAAGGGCTATACTTTAGGCTCGGTATGAGATCCGCGCTCGTAAGACTTCTGAGGTTTTCTCCGTCGCCGTAACGGTAAACCGGGGTGATTTTTACTATTGCCCGGAGCCACTGAGTTCTCATTCGGATCAGCACACTGCTGGCCCACATTTGCGGTGCTTCGGGTAACAAGGCGACTTGCAAAGAGCTCTGACCAAAGAGCCCGCCGGTTACATCACGGAACGTTGCCGTACTCAACTCGAACGTGTCTCCTATTAAATTCCTCCACCGCGGCAAATGCTCTTTGTGGCAGATTTGTTGACTGACCCTTGACTGACCCCTTTTTTTCGCGCTCGGTCGCTTGCGGAATGTTCCCTTGGACATCACTCCGGTCAGCGAACATCGGTTTATGTTCCCAAAGTACATGTCAGGCGTTACACTCAGCGTTAGCGTCTTAACATTCTATCAGCGGCAAGCGTTGAATCTTTTGGGATCCAGCCGGTAAAGGTTTGATTCGGATACGCCGCTCCGAAATTCAAAAATGTGTTGCCGTTCTTGCTTGTGAAGACTTTAACCACCGTGCCTTCAACGGTTGCTTGCTGGCCGGCCTCGGTGTCGGGAATGGTCGTCGCGGTTTGAGCATGCAGCGCCACAAGGAACCCAGAGAAAAGTATCGCCAAGAACAATGAACGCGAGGGCGTTTTCACGGGGTGCCTTATTCTACTAAATGCGAAGCGTGCTCGTTCGCCCCTTCCTTGTCTGTTGGCTCACTTAGCATAAAGAAAAAATTCTTGAACCTTCCCGTCTCGTGTTCTGTAGAGCTCTGCTAGTAACCCAGTCTTCTCAAAGTCGAACTCTAACACGCTGTGGGCCATATCGCCTCTCTCGTTGGTGGAGAGTAGTTTTATCGACTTTGGTTCTCCTAGTTCCCTAAGGGAGTGAGCCGCACGCTCAACTTTTTCTGGCGTCAAGAAGGCGTCAAAGTCTTCACTAAGAAGTGATCGGTCAATCTCTCCCTGCTGAAAGGCAGCAAAGAACTGCGCTGCGACCGTAATTGGATTCGACCCCGCGATCTTTGGTACAGGCTCTCCAATTTCCGCGGGGAGCAGAAGCGGTTCGAGATGTTCGATTAAGTCGTCCTTTGAAACGTTGTCGGTGTTCATGGTGATGAAGAAAGCGGATTGTGTTGATGGCACGAATTCGTTCGACGACCTAAACCCATTGGCTGCTCCATCGTGTGAAAGCACGATTTGCCGAATCACTTCTTTAACAGCCAATCCTGCACCGTAACCTGTGCCCACCCCGCTTTTGAGTAGACGGCTAGTCGTCATCAGACGATACGATTCAGGCTTTAAGACTTTCCCATTCATCAAAGCGAGATCCCAAGTGACGATGTCGCTCGGCGTAGAATAAAGACTGCCGGCCGAAAACATCCATCCCGCGGGCTCTGGAGGTACCGGTTGCGGGTCTAAGCCGCCAAAGGAGCCGTAGCCGATCGCGGCTTCGGAGCTACCCGGATCGGATTCAAATCCGGAATGAGTCATCGCGAGCGGTCTGAGTATCCGTTCCTGCAAAAACTCCTCGTACGATTTGCCAGAAACCTTCTCCACAACTCGACCCAAGATGAAATAGTTAGTGTTGCTGTAGGAGCACCGCGTGCCTGGTTCGAAATCAAGCGGTTGCTTTGCGTACTCTTTAATGACTGCGTCGGTTGTGGTTGGTCGTGTCATCTCTCTGGTCAGAAAATCTAGAGGATAATAGTCGCGATACCCGGATACCATGTTCAGGAGATCAAGGAGTCGAACGTCCTGAGCTCGAGTGAGATCCGGAAAGTACTTTGCAACTGGGTCGTCGATTGAGAGCTTGCCTTCCTCGGACAAAAGAAGGATTCAGGCTGCAGTAAACTCCTTTGTGACGGACGCAATGGCGAATCTCGTGTCTTTGTCGACCGGTCGTTTTGTTTCCTTTGAAGCGTAGCCGTAGCCTTTGCAGAAGGTAATCTTTCCTCCCTGCACAACGGCAACAGAGATTCGGACAAAAGGTTTACGGCTTACCTGGTCTGCGAAATAATCATCCAACTCCTTTGGATCTAGCGGCTTGGTTGGCGCCGTGCCCGTGACCGGTTGAGCCGATAAACTTTCGACCGACGCGAACATCGCTAGTATTGCAAATGCGCGGCCGAGTCGAATCCTTTTAGCTGGCGTAAACAGTCTGCCGTCCCGCGCGCTGAAACCTCTTTGCCAACCGACAGCAGAATGTTTCCAGTTAGGTTCATAATTGCTAAACCTTTCTTGGTATATATGCCGATTCGAAACAATTTTTTGCTAATCAGTGAGCTCCTCTCGCTCATTCGTCCATTCGAACTGAGTTATCGAGTGCTATGAACGGCGACCAAAGGGGCCGCCCGAGCTTTGCCGAAGGGAGACGCGAACGCGATCAACCCGGCTTCGGCCGCGCAATTCGCGTCTCCGGGACGGGCGCTCAGACGCAGAACCTCTTACCGATAGTACCATCGGTGATTCCGCCAGTAACGGCCGTGCCAGTAGGGGTGAGCGTAATATCGGTGTCCGGCCGGACCCCAGTAGTACCCAGGAGCGTAATACCCCGGCCCTACGGTAACGATTACGCGGGCAGCTTCAGCCGGTTTCGGGCACACGAGCGATACCGTGAACAATGCCGATATCGCTATTAGCATTCTTTTCATACCTAAAATTCGCTGGTCGACGGACCTTCGGTTTTACTCCCAATATCCGTCGTACCGTTTACAGCATCGGATTAGCCAGGTCGTTTAGTATCGCTCGAGCACAACTTCTTTGGATTTCTTGTCGTCTCTCCAACCGAGGAAGGTAGTCTGTCGTAATTTGATCGTCCGCGGTCAGTTCGGCATACACAATTTCGCAAACAAGCCTGGGCTGAACCCATTGGATTTTCTTTTTGATGTTCGGCGGATTAACGAAAGGGCACTTGTCGATGAAGAGCGGCTTCATTCGGTCTACCGCGTCCGCTGTTGTAGCAGACCCTCCAGGGCTTGCGCAGGCGCGACAGCCAAACGCTGTAGGGATGCGCCAAGGCTTCGGATGCATTTTTGCGAAGTATGTTTCGCCGACTTGCAGCATCTACCAGAATAAGGCGCACGACCATGCTGGCTTGCGGCCCCTTTGAGTCGAGAGAAGCATGAAAAGAATCAATTTGTTTAGATGGTTCGGCATTTGGCTGATCGCCGGCCTTGGTCTCATAGTGCTGGCGCCTGCCTCCAGATCGGCGACCCTTACCGTGTTGTACAGTTTCCAGAGTGGCGGCAGCGATGCCAATAATCCCAGCGCCGGGTTGGTGATGGATGCCGACGGCAATCTCTATGGTCCCAGCTATGGGGGCGGCAGCCCAGGCGGCGAAGGCGCGATATTTGAATTGAGCCCACCCCCGGCAGGGCAGACGGAATGGACCGAAACGATGATCCACGGCTTTTCCGCGATCGACGGACAAGATGATGGCGCCCACCCGGAGGGCAGCCTTCTCGTAGACTCGAATGGCAATCTGTACGGTACTACCACCGGCGGCGGCGGCCCTGGCAACGACGGCGGGGGCACGGTGTTTCAATTGGCGCCTCCGGCTACGACTGGGGCCCCTTGGACTCTCGCGACGCTTTACGTCTTTCCGGTGCAAGGTCGGGCTGGGGCATACGCCTGAGACGCGCTTGTTGATGGACAACACAGGTGCGCTTTACGGCACAACGCCCTCGCAAGGCGCGGAAAAGCTCTCCGACGTGGTTCCTGGGCTGGTCTATGAGCTTAGCCCGCCGGCTGCCGGGCAGACGGCTTGGAGCTACAGCACACTCTACAGCTTCCCGGTTTCGAAGCACGGTACGATCTCTCCGATTTCCGGTCTGGTCGCCGACACGGATGGCGCACTTTACGGAACCTTCGTTGAATACAGTACGCCAGGGAAAACCGGAGTGTTCAAATTGACGCCGCCTGCGGAGGAGGGGGGCAATTGGTCGGAGGCACCCATTTTCATGTTTCCAGACAGCAGCGGCACACCGGTTGGCGAGCTTACAATTGACGAATCAGGCGCCATCTACGGCGTAACCGACGCTAGTGGGGGCAGCATCAATGGCACCGTGTTTCTGCTGACGCCTCCCGGCGGGACCCAGACCGCTTGGACGCAAACTATTCTGAGTAAATTCAAGACCTCTCGCTCAACCGCTAGCCCCAACGCTGGTGTCTTGTTTGGCAGCGACGGCCAACTTTACGGCAATACCCTTGGCGGCAAAGGCAAGTCAGCTGCCGGCACCACGTACCAGTTGACGCCACCAGCAGGAGGTACGGGCGATTGGACGAATCAGACCTTGGTGCAGTTCAAGTTCAAGCCGGCCGGTGGTGGTCAGGATCCGCGTGGCAGTTTAGTTCTGGGCGCGGGTGGAGAGCTTTATGGCGTGACCGGAGCCGGAGGTGCGGACGATGTTGGGACGGTTTTCGAAGTCGCACCTTAGGGGAGCGTCCTTATTTTTTTATTGACCAAGCTGTTGGATACCAGGCGCCGGCTTAATGATGCGTTCTAGCACGCCTCTACGCTCTAGAATTGGCTTTCCTGTTAGGTCTTCGCCTTTATGCCAAAGGATATCGAAGACGTAGTAGAGAGTTGGCGCAGTCGGTTGCTTTTGGAATCGCTGCAGAAGCTGAAAACGCGGTATATGATTCACCTCTTCGAAAAACGTGAAGTCATTTGCATGGATGGTGTTGAAACTTTTGCCGGAGGCATTGATGAACTTTGTTTCCGGAGGGTTAGCTGCTTTGGCTAGCGGATACATACGCCATTGTTTCTTGAAACTTTCAACAGCAGGCTTTCGGGTCGCCGTTAACGAGTAATCCGCGTGCTCCAATCCAGTTCCCGAAGGTGGCGCAACGGGAGACGAAGTAACCATCTGGGATTGGCCCTTGGTAGTCTGGCGGGAGGAACAGGAATTTCCCGCCTTTCCCTTTGTCTGGACCGGCGTTGCCCATGTCGGTCACGTAGTGGAACCAAAGATCGTCAACGAAACCAAGGATATTAGGTGGTGTCTCGACCGCCGCGCCACGTCGGCCTAAAAACTTTTGCAGATTCCTGAGTATATCGCCACTCGCTTGGCCATCTTTAACCTGTGGAGAGCAATGAACTTGCTTCCCTAAACCATGGAATCCATGAAAAAAACAGGCACAGAAATTGTTCCTCACTGCGGCGACGAAATTGTTAGTCGCAACCCCTAAATGAAACTTACTCACAGATTATTTGTAATCCCGCTTGCGCTCGGAGCGATCGTCACGATCACGGACAGGGCGAAGGCTGCGGGAACTGGCCCGGTCACGACCAACCTGGGGCTATGGTTGGAAGCAGATCAGGGATTGGCCTCCGACGGTTCAACTTGGGCCGACCAGTCGGGCCTGGGTAACAATGCCACCGCCCTCCCCGGCAAAAATCCCACTGTGGTGGCAGACGTCTTCAATGGACTGCCGGCAGTCGAGTTCCGTCATCAGGCGATGAGTTTAGCCGCTCCGCCGATCACTTCACAACAGTTCACCATCGTGGTTTTGGCCACTGACAAGACCAAGACAAACAGCAAGAACACCGGATTCAGGGAAATTTTCTCGAACTGGGATGGGACTAATACAACGACCTCCGTGTTCCTTGGAAATACGTATGTCAATCCTATCAAGGTACGCTTCACTGATTACATCGGAGGAGAAGAGCAAGGCGACACGGGTGTCGGCATGATCGGTCGGGCGTCAAAAGGATTTGTCTTAGTCGGAGTGAGCAGTGCGACGGATGCGCAAGTCCTTCTAAACGGGAAACTCCTTTACGATCTGGGAACGACGCTAGCGCCGCGAGATTTGAGCACGAGCTTCTACCTGGGTGAACAAGGCAGTTTTGCCGGAGAGTACTGGAACGGCGACATCGAAGAGATATTGGTTTACAACGTCGCGCTTACCCACAAAGAGATCGTGCAGGACTGCGATTACTTGAAGGCGAAATACGCAATTCCGTAGACGACGTATGTGGGGTCATCACCAAGGCGATGACCCCACAATTGGCGGGCGACTGCGGATCTAATCCAAAAAAACGAGGTTGGGATGTCGAGCGACTTCATTGACGGCATATTGACAGATACAGCCTCGTTTCGGTGCGTAGTGATGCGTTTCGGCTCGTATCTATTCCTACGCAAGTGACTCTCTCCTAGGAAATTATACGGGTTCGAGCCCCGTTAACTCCGGAATGCTACTCACCAACTTATTTACCGCAAGAAGTGCGGTGAGTAATCTGCTATTCACCGCAAATAAGGGCTTGTTTCCTCTGCTTCCCGCTACTTGGCCGCCGTTTCCTGGCTGAATAAGCAAACCCAACCATTCGCTCGCTTGGTCCAGAGCGCGGACACGTACACGTGAGCGGTAAATTCTTTACCGTGTGAGCTCCCTTTTTCGGTGACGTAGTAGGATATCAGGCCCGTGTCGGCTGAAATGGGCAGGAACTTCTCATCTTCAATTTTGTAGTCCGCAAGCTTGAATCCCTCAGTGTGCTTGAGCACCTCTGCTTTGCTGGCTGGACCGAAGGCATCCACAAAAACCGCTTCATCCGCGATCAGATTTCCAAATGCGTTGAAGTCACCTGCTTTCAGGGCATCCAATTCCGCGCGTTCCTGGGCGAGGATTTGCTGACCAACCGAGTTGTCCGAGATTGTTGGGGCGGGTGACGCCGGCGAAGGATCTGCGGCAGTGGCCTTTGGTCCGATGAGTAGGGTGCTGCCAACGCCAACTGCTGCAATGAGGATGCAAGCCGAGATTTTTTTCATAGTTCGTCCTGAAAGAGATTCCATTTGTAATTAGCTGAGTATCCGCAGGCAAAGGCACTGCCAGATGTTTCCGGTCTTGGCCAGCCGAAGCAAAATTCTCGTCTGTTTTAACGCGAACTTCTATAAACGGCCACGATATGCTGAAGCGATCGTTTATCCTTGTTCTTTTTCTAGTCTCGTTTGTCGCACTCGCTGCGCCAGCAGCCAACGTCGAAGTCGCCAGGGTGCCCATGCCACAACTCGCACCTCTACAATGGGAACTGCTGCGCCAACAACAAGGCGGTCACTTTCATCCGCTCGCCATCGATGTGAACCTTGCCATGAGATATGGGAAAATCTTGAGCGTGAGCGTCCGCCGCGGGACCGGACACGACGATATCGACAAGACGATTGTGAAGTGGATTGAAACCAATTGGAAAACGTATCCTTCGTTCGCAGGCGGAGACAAATTTGTGATTTCGATGAATGTCGATCCGGCTGTTCGTGAGGTTGTGTTTCGGAGGAGCTAGGAGCTAGGGGTGGCGTCGCGGCTTTGGTAGAGGCTCCAGAAGAGCCCGGTGATTGACCAAGGGTTAACCGCACGAACGCCGAGAGATAATGAGCAAGGCCGATAGACGCGCCGAGCCGTGGCCCACGATATACCACGGCTCGGCGCGATCTAAGAGGTAACAGCACGAGGTGGAGTGACGTCACTTAAAGCTTCGCTCAAACGATTGAATTAATCGGGAGCCTCGCCCCACCAAGGCAACACGCCCTCCTAACTCCTAGATTCTAGCTCCTAGCTCCTCTATATTGGCGCTGCTATGAAAAAGAGGCTTTTTGCGCTCTCGCTTTCTTTGTCTTTCCTAGTCTCTGCGCCAGCTGCGCTGGCAGGTTATGTCCAGATTGGCAGGGTTCCTATGCCGGAACTGACTTCATCGGAATGGGCCATGATAAGGCATCAGCAAGGACCGAATCCGCAAATCATCCCTGTGGATATAAACCTCGCTGTCAATCAGGGCGTCGTCTACGCGGTCAGTATCCGCCACGGAAGCGGCTACCTGGACATCGACAACACGATCGTGAGATGGATCGCCACCAATTGGAGAACAGACAATTGGTTCAGGGGCGGCGATGCCTATGTTGTGTCTCTGGACGTAGATCCGGTTCTTCACCATGTCGTTTTCCGGAACAACGATGGGAATGTCAGAAACACTGTTCCTTTGATCGAAACCCTTAGAGCGGACGCCTCATTGATAAAGGTAAACTGACGGCCCTATCTAGACGCCGTAGCACTGGATCGCTCGCTTCCTTCGCGGTCATCCTCGATCGGGAACAAAGTAAACAGTAATCAGTAATCAGTTTCGATCAGTTTTCGAGAACTGGCCAGCCGCCAGTTACTGATTACTGGCACACTGATTACTGATTACTTTTGAGATCCGCGCGACAGACTATTGATCGGCCGCCCGGGCGGCTACTTCTTAGCGGCCGTTTCTTTCTCCGGAGCTGGTTTCTCTTCCACCACCGGCTGATCGACCCACTCGATGTAGGCCATGGGCGCTGAATCGCTGGCGCGTGGTCCGAGCTTGATGATGCGCACATAACCGCCCGCTCGAGATCCGCTTCTGGGCGCCACATCCGCAAACAGCCTGCGAACCGCTTCCTTTTGTCTCAAGAAGGCGAAAGCCAGCCGGCGGGCATGCAGATCGTTACGTTTTCCCAGAGTAACCATTCTCTCGGCATAAGGCCGGACCGCCTTAGCTTTTGCCAGAGTCGTCCGGATCCGACTATGCTCGATAAGGCTGCAGACCTGGTTGGCTAGCAGCAAATTCCGATGCTCGGCCTTCCGGCCGAGCTTAATGGTTTTCTTCGTGTGTCGCATATTAGACTAGAGCGTGACGAGCTTGCCGTCATCGTTTCGGTCCACATTCGAGGTCGGTTCCACCAACCCCATTTCGAACTTCATCCCTAAGCTAAGCCCAAGCTGTTGTAACTTTTCTTTGATCTCGTTGAGAGATTTTTTTCCGAAATTCCGGTACTTCAGCATTTCGGCTTCCGTCTTCATCGCCAGTTGGCCGACGGTCGTGATATTGGCATTGTTCAAGCAGTTGGCAGCTCGAACCGAGAGTTCGATCTCGTTAACGCTCATATTGAGCAGCTTCTTCAGCCGGGTATTTTCCTGACTGGTCTCTTCCGTGGTCTGGTCGAATTCGACCTGGCTATCATCGTAGTTTACGAACACGTCGAGGTGATGCCGCAGAATCGCCGAAGCCTGGAGCAACGCATCGTCCGGCGTAATCCGGCCATCGGTCCAAACCTCCAATAGGAGTTTGTCGTAGTCGGTTCGCTGCCCGACTCGGGTATTCTCGACCGCATACTTAACTCGGGTAACCGGCGAGAAAATCGAATCGATCGGGATCACCCCAATCGGTGTATCCGGGCGTTTGTTTTCGTCTCCAGTAAAGAACCCGCGTCCGACTTTGACGTCGAACTCCGCTTCAAATTTTTGCTTCTTGTCCAGCGTACAGATGAGTTGATCCGTGTTAAGGACTTCAATCCCGGTCACGGTCTGAATCTCGCCGGCCGTAATTGGTCCTTCCTTATTAACGGTCAGGCTGACGGTTCTAGGTTCGTGATCGACTGCCTTGAATTTCACTTTCTTGAGGTTGAGCACGATATCGGTCAGGTCCTCAACGACGCCCGGGAGCGAAGCGAACTCGTGTTCTGCTCCAAAAATGCGAATGCTGGTGATGGCTGCTCCTTCTAGCGAGGAAAGCAGAACTCGGCGAAGGGAGTTACCGACGGTGTGACCATATCCGGCCTCAAAAGGCTCGGCGATGAATTTTGCGTAAGTTTCGGTTGCTGTCGCCTCATCCTTAGTGAGGCTTTTGGGCATCTCGAAACGTCCAAGACGAACTGGCATAATCTTCTATTTCTTTTTAACCGGGTTACCCCTGACGCGTGCGGCTCCCAACGCTGCTGCTGGAGGCCCAGGGACCTACGGTCATTTAGTTGCTCGCGCGGAGCCGGGAACGAACACTAACCGCTCAGTTTTGTCAAATGGCGGGAAAACCAACCGCAGATGGACGCGGATAAGAGGTATTATCCGCAGATTACGCAGATTTCGCAGATTTCGATTCGGGGCTCTATGCTACCCAGGGTTACAGAAAACGCGACCGAGCCAGAAAGATGTTTTCATCTGACGGATGTGCCCGGCACAAAACCGAAATCTGCGTAATCTGCGTAATCTGCGGATATTAACCTCTTATCTGCGTTAATCTGTGTCCATCTGCGGTTAAGGAGTTTGATTTCGTTTGCGTTCCCACGCGTCACGGCGTTGACGGCGCTACCGGTTGTGATTGGTTGCTGTCACTCCGATGGCCCTCCACGAAGTTTTTGTTTATGACGCCCTGCGTACCCCCCGGACACGGGGGAAGCCGACCGGCGGGTTACATATCCTGACGCCGGTCGCTCTGGTTACCACTCTCCTTACCGAACTGCGTAAGCGATACGCTGGCATCGAGTCGAAAGTGGACGAAGTGATCCTAGGTTGTTGCGAACAATTCAACGACCAGGGCGGGAACCTGGCGAGATCTGCGGCGCTGGCAGCTGGGTTCCCGAATCATGTGCCAGGTCTAATGGTCTCCCGCTTCTGCGGATCCGGCCTGGACGCAGTCAATACTGGTGCGGCCAAGGTGATGGCCGGCCAAGCCGATCTCCTCGTGGTCGGCGGAGTCGAAATGTTGTCGCTTTTTGCGATTTTCGGCTCCGGCGGTCCCATGGTGTCAGACCCAGAATTCGAAGACCAGGTGCCACCAGTACCACAGGGAATTGCGGCAGATTTGATCGCAACGCTCCAAGGGTACAGCCGGCGAGATGTCGATAGTTTCGCCGCCGCCTCTCAACAACGAGCGGATGCCGCCTGGAGAAACGGTTGGTTTTCCAATTCAATTGTTCCTGTCGAAACCGCCGAAGGAACCGTGAAACTCGACGAATTGGTCCGAGAAAACGTAACCACCGAAAGTCTGAGCAAGCTCACACCTGCTTTCGCCAAGCTAGGGGCCGAAGGTTACGAGGACCTGGTTCGCCTGCGTTACCCACAGGTCAGCCGGGTCAATTACGTACATCATGCCGGCAACTCTTCCGGTATCGCGGATGGCGCCGGGGTTGTTCTGCTCGGGAACCGCGAAATTGGGCAGGCCTTTAACCTGCAGCCGCGGGCTCGCATCCTAGCAACGGCCAGCGCTGGCGATGAGCCTTGTATCATGCTCACCGCCCCGGCCGAAGCAACCCGGCGGGCGCTGCGCCGGCTAGACTTTGAGTTTTCGGATATCGATTTGTACGAGGTAAACGAGGCATTTGCCTCCGTAGTTCTTTACTTCATGGAAAAAACGAAGGTAACTCATGAAAAAGTGAACGTGGCCGGAGGCTCTATCGCCATGGGACATCCGGTGGGCGCTACGGGAGCAATGTTGGTTGGAACACTGGTTGATGAGTTGCAGCGGCGACAACTCCAGCGAGGCGCCGTAACGATGTGCACGGGACTCGGGATGGGAGTCGCTACCATATTGGAATCGTGTCTATGATCGAGGTTATTCCGTTCCCCGCCCGCCTCTCCCCCTCCCTCGTTGCTGACCTCAAGCGGGCGGCAGAAGACCCGAAGGTCGAAGGGATCATCCTCGAATTTTCCGACGCTAATGTGACTACTGAGGACGAGCTCCGTCTTTTGTTACGGGGCGATGATGTCATCCACCCGCTACGAGACACACTCCGATTGCTAGAGACGCAACCGAAGCCCTTGGTCGCTCTCATCCACCAGTCTTTGAGCGGTCTGGCCTTCGAGGTTTGTTTGGCGTGTCACACTCGCATAGTTTCAAATCCTGACGTCGCGTTTCACTGGGGGTGGTTCGATCTCGGCATATTGCCTGCCCTGGGGACTGGGCGCCGGCTTTCTCATATCGCCGGCCTTGAGAAGACGGTTCAGGTTTTGCTTTTCGGAGCGCGGCTTTCCCCGGCAGAGACCGCTGCTGAAAATGCCAAAGGCAACGATCGAGAAACCGCTGAAAATTGGATCAAAGAGCATCCGAAGCCGGTCCAGTCATGGGACGCGACCGATATCACCCGTTCGCCGCTCTCCAGTCAGGCCCTCGTCAATCGTGAGATCCTACAACACGCTTATATCCAGTTAAGGAAGCGAACCCCTGCCGGCGACGGGGCCGGGAGCTTATTGCTCCAAGCATTGCATGACGGTTTAGAACGCTCGTTCACTGGCGCGCTCCGGATAGAAAAGGCTGCGTTCCACAACGCGCGCGACCTGATGTCAACCAAGAATCGGATCTGGGTCCAAGAGCTAAGGCAGCGAGCGATCCGGCGTGCGGCCGATCAGACTGATGCGGTCGAAGTGATCGGCGTGTTAGGCGCTGGTCTCATGGGGACTGGTATCGCGCTCAGCGCGCTGATGGCGGGACGCCAGGTGGTTTTATTCGAGATCGACGCCGAGGCAGCTAAGCGATCCGCTGCCAGAATCGAGAAAATATTAGGCCGGCAGCCTGCCGGTCAGCTCGCTGGGCTTCGTCTCACCCAGCAACTAGACGATCTGTCCCACTGCGATTTCGTTATCGAAGCAGTATTTGAACGGTTTGACGTGAAAACCAATCTCCTCAAAAGGCTCGCTTCAGTCCTGTCGAGACCCACGGTCATCGCCTCCAACACTACCACTTTTCCGATTGCCGACTTAGCGACTGCGGTTCCGGATCCGGGCCGATTTATCGGCACTCATTTTTTCGCTCCGGTTGAGCAGATGGAGCTCTTGGAAATCATTCTTGGCCGCGAGACAACCGAAGAAACATTAAACAAAGCGTTGGCGTTAGCTAAAGCGCTCGGGAAAACGCCGGCAGTGGTTAAAGACGGCCCCGGCTTCTACACCAGCCGGGTGGTCATGGCTTACGTCCAAGAGGCGTTGTTCATGCTGGAAGAGGGCGCGAACCCAACCTTAGTCGACCAGTGCGCTCGGAACGCCGGGATGGTGATCGGTCCTTTGGCCATGGCTGATCTTACCTCGCTGGAGTTGCTGGCTGACATTTTCCGAAATCTACTAAAGCACGGGCGCGGTGCGGCGGCTGAGTCCGGGCGCACCCTTGAGATTCTTTCCCGGTTCCTTTCAACCGACCGCAAGGGCCGAAGATCCGGCTCGGGCATCTACGATTACCCTTCTCCATCTGGACGGCAGGAATGGCTGGGTCTGATCGACTGGTTCCCTCGTTCGGCCTTATCCGATGTCGAGATCACCGACCGGCTTTTCTACATCCAAACCGTGGAAACGATGCGGACGTTGAAGGAAGGCATTATCGCCGAGGCCGAGACCGCCGATCTGGCGTCGGTATTGGGATGGCGATACCCGGTCTTCCGAGGCGGGACGATGCGATATCTGGAGAATGCAGGAAAAGATCGATTCGAAGCGACCCGGCATGGTTTGGAAAAAAAATTCGGTCTAAGGTTTGCATTGCCGTAGGGGTGACGAACTTGCCGCGAAGCGGTTAAAGCAAGGGCCGGGCGCAAAACCGGGAGGGCGCGCGTCCCCGCGCGCCGCCAGGACCTGCCACCGCTCAACGAATATTTCGGGTCCGCGATCACAACGGGTCCTCGACTTCGGTAACAACGGATCGCGAGGACGCGATCCCTCCCTGGCGATGGACGCACCCACGATCCAAGAACGGCCTCGGGCCAAAAAGGCGCGGGCACACACCCGAATCGGCCTCCAAATCACTGACAAAAAATCGCCAAAACAGCGCTTTTCCCCTCGGGGCGTTACTCCAAGTTACAGATTTTCGTCGAGAATCCGGGAGCGGATAGATATATTGATGGCCAGATAATGATTCAAAGAGATTACCTGATCGTTGGAGGCGGGATCGGGGCGGCCAGTGCTTGCAACGCGTTGCGTCAATATGACCCAAAGGGTGCGGTAACCTTAGTTAGTAACGAGGCTTTTCTACCCTACAATCGTCCTGAACTCTCCAAATCTGTCCTGAAGAACGGTAGCCCGTCGGTCGAGAGACTCGCCGACCATTCCGAGGATTGGTACCGAAAACGGAATATTGAGCTGCGGCTGGGCACCATCGTCCGCGAATTCAATATTGAGCGGCGTCTGGCAGTGATGGAAAACGGACAGGCGATCGAATTTCGAAAAGCGTGTTTAGCCACTGGGAGCCGGCCCCGGAGGCCCCAGGTCGCCGGCGCTACGCTAGGCAACGTCGTATACCTACGGACCTATCGCGATGTGCTGGCCGTTCGCGAGATTCTCGCCTCGGAAAAACATGTTGTTGTTGTCGGCTCAGGCTATCTGGGAGCCGAGGTGACTTCGTCGCTCATCGGCTCCGGGGCGAAACTGACGCTCCTTAGTCGCGACAAATCTGTCTGGCAGGATCTGCTGGATCCGGAGACTTCACGCTGGTTGACCGATCTTTTTGCAGAAGACGGTGTTCAATTGATGCTGAACGAAAACCTGAACGGTTTCGAAGGTAAGACCGTCGTCCGGAACATCCAGACTAAGAGCGGTATTCGTTTTCCAGCTGGACTGGCAATAGTCGTGATCGGCACGGAGCCGAATCTACAGTTGGTCTTAAATACCCCGCTCAGCAGCCCAGGCGGGTGCCCTGTTAACGAATACCTCGAGAGCGACGAAAAAGGCATTTATGCCGTCGGCGACATCGCCCTTTATCCAGACCGTATTTTTGGAGGCGCCAGACGGGAGACCAGCTGCGAAATGGCAAAGCTTCAAGGAGCCACAGCGGGTGCGAACATGACGGGTCGAAAACGCCAAAAGTTCGACGTTATCCCGGTCTCCTCTGCCGTTGTGCTAGGTATGCATTTCGATCTGGTCGGCGACTTTGCCATAGCTCATCTCGACGGAGAGATCGAAGGTTCACGCGAGAAGAAGAATTTTATTGCCCGTTACCACCGAGGCGAAAGTTTGGTGGCAGCTGTGTTGTGCAATCGAAAACCGGAAGAGGTGAGCAAACTCCAGGAAGAAATCCGGGTCAGTATGCAGTCCAGGCTCAAGAAGTAACGCCGTCAGCGCCGGGAACGTCGACAACGCCGGGAAAGGGAACCTGGTGGGGCGAGGCTCCCGAAAGACCTACAGGGATAATCGGAGGCAATAAGATGACTCGACGCCGCAAAGCGATAATAGGCCGGAAATCCCGCCGAGCCGTTGTCGCCTGATGTGCCACCTTTTAGGCCTGGCCACACCATAGACCTGCGGCTCGGCGGCGCAGCCACCTTGTGCGCGTCGGGCTGAAATAAATCAGCAGGCTTTGTGAAAACACGGTCGTAGTTCGGGAGCCTCGCCCCACCAATGTTTGCCGGCCCTACCGGCGCTATTGGCATTGACGGCGTTAAAAGACCAGGGGCACGCCTTCGTCCATGATCTTCACGGAGTGCTCCAATTTGTGACGGGAGATTTCCTCCTTGAGTCTTTGGACGGGCTCTTCCACCGGTTCGTAGCTGAGCCTGAATGAACCGTAGTGCATCGGTATCATGTACTTCGCTTTGAGTTCCTTGAAGGCGCGAACCGCCTGTTCCGGATTCATGTGAACTTCGCGTTTCGTGGGCGGCTCATACGCGCCGATCGGTAAGAGCGCTATCTCGGTCGGCAAGTTCTCGCCGATTTGGCTGAACCCGTCGAAATAGGCGCTATCGCCGCAATGAAAAATTGAGCGTGATCCGAGGCGGACATGAAAACCTCCAAACCCTCGATACCGATCGTGGAGAACTCTTGCTCCCCAATGAAGGCAAGGAGTGAGTGTGACGTGGATATCGCCGACCGAAAGTGATTCCCAGGGTTGCATCTCGTGTACTCGGTTAAACCCGAGACCTTCTACGAGCGTGCCGACACCCTCAGGTACAATAATTGGCTGCGCCGCGGCGACTCTGCGCAAGGTTCTCCGATCCAAATGATCGAAATGGGCATGAGTTACCAGGACCAGATCGATATCTGGAAGATGGTCTAACCGAATCCCTGGATGCCGGAGCCGTTTGATCACCTTCAACCAAAGAGACCAGATTGGATCGATCAAAATATTCAGACCACGCCAGCTGATTAAAAACGAGGCATGGCCGATCCAGGTCAGACAAACTTGGTCGGCCGATAAGATTGGGAACAGGGGGCGCAAGGCTCTACCGCGACGGCGGACAAACAACGACGGCAGATAAATCTCGGTAATGAAATTTCTACGCAACCAACCTTTACCGGGTCGAAGACTGACCGGCCGGCCTATTAATCTCTTTGAGACCATGCGTCTTGCGGTGCTGGCGCTTCCGTCCCGGGAGGGCGCGCTGCCTGTCCGACGTAGCCCGTGCTCCCGCGTTTGTTCCTCGTTTGGCCCAGCGAAGTCGGATCCTCGCGCGCCGCGAAAACGGTCCCGGCCTTGAAATATAGTTTATTCGCTCGATATGAAAAAACCTTGGACTCCGCGAACCATGGATCGCGAGGACGCGATCCCTCCCGGTCTTTGGGTAGCTCATCAGCGTCCCCGCGTGCCGCTAAAACCGGTCCCCGCCTTGAAATATAATTTATTCGCTCGATATGAGAAAACCTCGAACTCTGCGAACCACGGATCGCGAGGACGCGATCCCTCCCCGTCCGGGGTTCATTAGCCATCGTTTCGCGGGACGCGAAGTTCAAAACGGGGAATCCGAGCAACAAAAGGTTCACCACCCTCACCTATACCCAAAAAAGCGCCTTCGGCGACGCTATCCTCTGCAATAACATGATAACTGTTGTAGCTGAATTTTTCTCCTGGCTGGAGCCGGGGAAACTCACCTACAACGCCATCCCCTTCAACGACCAGCTTGCCACCATGAGAATCGGTTACAACCCATTTTCGTCCACGGATCGTCACGTTTTCGGGCGAATCATTACGAATTGTAATAAAGTACACAAAAGGATACGGACGATCCGGGGGAGCTTCCAATGTCGGCACATAGACGACTTTATCAATCGTGACCCTTACCTCGGACAGTTCGCGGAACGCGTTGCTCATGGTTAATTTACCAGCCCGTTAAGAGAGTTATTTCATGGAGCCACCGCCTGTAGTCGTTACCATCGCCGGATCGGATAGCTCAGCCGGAGCCGGAATCCAGGCTGATCTAAAGACATTTACTTATTTCCGCGTATTTGGCCAGAGCGTCGTAACCTGCATTGTAGCGGAGGTTCCGGGAAGGGTACAAAGGATCGAACCAGTCAGCGCTGAAGCCGTGCAGGACCAGCTCAGGCTAAGCCTGGAATATTTCCCGGTGAGCGCGATCAAGACCGGGATGCTGTACTCAAAGGAAATCATCAGCGCCGTGTGCGAGACCCTGGAGGAAATTCCCTCTAAAGTAAGACCGGCATTGGTAGTCGACCCCGTTATGGTAGCGTCCTCGGGCGATTCACTATTGCAGAAGGATGCTTTGGAGATCTATCGGAACCGTCTATTTCCTTTGGCCACGGTTGTTACTCCTAACCGTGACGAGACTGCGATTATTCACGGACGTACCGTTGAGACGGTAACGGAATTAGAAGCAATCGGCCCAGAATTGGTTCAACGCTACGGAACCGCATTCCTGCTGAAAGGAGGTCACTGGCCAGGTGATTTAGCGATCGACTATCTTGCGACGCAAGCTGGTATCACGCGCTTAGCCGAACCATTTGTCGCCGCCAAATCCACACACGGAACTGGCTGCACCTTATCAGCTGCGCTCGCAGCCGGTCTGGCTCTGGGTGACACTTTGCCGGCCGCAGCTCGCCGGGCGAAAACGTTCGTCACGCGGGCCATTGCCGAATCAATGACCTGGTCCGGCCAGCATGGTCAGGTTATGGCGCTCAAGCATTGGTGAGGACGTGGAGCGCTGCCTCGCTTGCGAGGCCGTAAGGGGTCGCCACCCGTGGAGCGCTGCCTCGCTTGCGAGGCCGTGGTGAACAAGGATGATATGGTGCGCTAGGCGTATCGTCGGCTGCGCTCTGCAACGTGAAGAGGCACAAGTCCCAAGACAGAGCGATGACCGAAAAAGGTTTGCATCAATAAGTCGCTTTGTTCACCACGGCCTCGCAAGCGAGGCAGCGCTCCACGGTCTCCGACCGCCACAAATCACAAAGTACTTCTCATTTGCCCGCCAATTCTTCCCACCTTGTTTTGTCGCCCGGCCCTCATATACTGCAAACACCCCCATGTCTAAGAAACTACTCTGGTTAGGATTACTGGCGCTAAGCACCTTCGGCGCCAATCACGTTCAAGGAAAGACCCAACTCATTATTGAGAGCTGGCGTAGCGACGATCTTAAGATCTGGCGAGATACGATTATCCCTGCATTTACTAAGCAGCACCCCGATATCGAGGTCGTCTATTCGCCCACTCCCCCAACAGAATATAACGCGGTTCTAGATTCAAAACTCAAGGCAGGAACTGCCGGCGATTTGATCGCCTGCCGGCCGTTCGACAAATCGCTGGATATGTATAACGCTAGCCAACTCGTTGCGCTCAATGATCTGCCGGGCATGGACAATTACTCGAAATTCGCCTTGGCTGCTTGGTCGACCGACAACGGCAAAACTTCTTTCGCCGTGCCGATGGCATCCGTGATCCACGGGTTTATCTATAACAAAGCAATTTTTAAGGAACTCGCCTTGAGTATCCCCAAGACAGAAAAAGAATTTCTAGCCGTCTTGGACAAAATTAAGGCTAATGGCAAATACAGCCCGCTGGTGATGGGAACCAAGGATCAGTGGGAATCCGCCACCATGGGCTACCAAAACATCGGACCCACGTTGTGGGACGGTGAAACCGGCCGCAAAGCCTTGATCGATGGTTCCGCCCAATACAACAAAGGCGGCTTTTTGGCAGCGTTCGAAGCCTTGGCCAAATGGAAGCCTTACCTGGCGCCCGGATATCAAGCTTTAGCCTACTCGGATGCGCAGAATCTATTCGCTCAAGGCCGTGGAGCTATCTATCCGGCGGGCTCGTGGGATATTGCTGTGTTCCGCCAGATGAATCCAAAATTGGATTTTGGCGCCTTCAAACCGTACTCGTTCGAAGGGAAGAGTGAGGTCGTGGTTGATCAACAACCTGACATCGCCTTAGGGCTGAATGCAGCCAGCAAAAACAAAGAGGCGGCCCGCACCTTCCTAGCCTGGGTGGCGACACCGGAATTTGCCGAACTATATGGCAACGCTTTGCCCGGATTCTTTCCGTTGGCCAACGGCACCTACACCCCCAAAGATCCTGTCGCTCAGGAATTCGCCAGTTGGCTTAAAGAGGGTCCAACTTCGTTCCGATGCTCGTACCAGATCCTCTCTCGCAATGCCAATCCGAACAACGAAAACGATCTTTGGAATGCATGTGCTCAGGTGTTAAACGGCACTTATACTCCGCAACAAGCCGCGGATTTCGTACAGAAGGATCTAGCTTCCTGGTACAAACCACAGCAAGCGCGGTAATAGCGAAACGGCGCACGGGCGAAACGGCGAGCGGGCGAGTCGGAGCCTTGCTGGTAGGGCGAGGCTCCGGAACGACCTGAACATTTTCGCGAAGATCAATCGCTCGACCCAATCGATCAATGAGTTACGCCGAAATGCCGCCGAGCCGTCACCGAGCGCGTGCCATTGTTTCGCCGTTTCGCCCACTCGCCCATTCGCCGTTTCGAGAACTCATGCTGGCTAAGTAATACATAGTGCTCTCCAATCTCATGCGGAAACGCGGCTCTTTCCCTACCCACATCTTGGTTTTTCTGGGACCGGCGGTGTTGATCTATACCGCGTTCATGATTTATCCGCTCATTGACTCGCTTTGGCTGTCACTGAATAACAAGGCGGCCGGCGGCGGGCAGATCTTTGTCGGTATCCAGAACTATCTGACTCTGTTCAGCCAAGAAAAATGGTCGCATCCGTTTTTGAATGCGCTCCGGAACAACGCCCTATTTTTCGTCATTCACATGGTGGCGCAAAATCCCATTGGCCTGTTTCTGGCTGTGCTTCTAGCCAGACGAATCCGGGGAAGCGCTATTTATCGAACGATGATCTTTACTCCAACCATTCTCTCCGTGGTCATCGTCGGTTTTGTCTGGAAATTGATTTTAAATCCGGCTTGGGGCATCTCCCGAACAATGTTGGGTGCTGTCGGTTTGAGCGGCTTGGGAGACACCCCTTGGTTAGGCTTAGAGTCCACTACGTTAACCACTCTATCCCTGATCTCAGTCTGGCAGAACGTCGGAATCCCGATGATGCTGTTTCTGGCGGCGCTTATCCGAGTCCCGGATGATCTGATGGAAGCAGCCCGAGTCGATGGGGCCGGCGGTTGGAAGATCTTTTGGCGAATCCAGTTTCCCTTGATTTTACCAACAGTCGGAATCGTCGCCGTGCTGACCTTTGTCGGAAACTTTAATGCCTTCGATTTAATCTACGCCACGCAAGGAGCGCTAGCCCCTCCGAACTTTGCCTCGGACATCCTAGGCACCTTTTTCTATCGGACCTTCTTCGGTTACCAATTACAGCCGGCTGACCCGTTTATGGGCGCCACCGTTGCCGGCATGATGCTGCTCATCATTCTGGTCGGGGTACTGATTTACCTGTTTGGCTGGCAACGCCGTCTGCAACAAATCCAGTTTTAGATCAACCATCGTGCAATCGAAGTTTTGGCCAACCGTCGGGACGCATGCCGCGCTGCTTGCCTACTCAGCACTAGCGCTGTTCCCGGTCTTGTTGATCATGATGAACTCGTTCAAAGATCGGCTATCGATCTTTGGCGCCCCATTTGCCTTTCCTACACCAGACACTTTTACCTTAGACGGCTATCAAACATTAGGTTCAAGCGCTCATTTTGAACTCTATTTTCTCAATAGTTTCTTCGTCACCGCAAGCTCGCTGTTATTGATCCTGATTGTCAGCTCGATGGCTGCGTTCGCGCTCGCCGAGTACAAGTTCAGGTTCAACCTGATGACCTCTCTCTACCTCTCGATCGGGATCATGGTGCCGATCCGCTTAGGCACCGTGGGTATTCTCCAGCTGATCGTCTTCCTGCATCTGGTTAACACTCTTTGGTGTCTAATCCTGATCTACACAGCCCAAGGCATCCCGCTGGCGATTTTCGTCCTGACGACCTTCATGCGGCAGGTGCCTCGTGATCTTAAAGACGCAGCCCGGATCGATGGCGCTAGCGAATACCGGATCTACTTGCTGATCCTGCCTTTGGTACGACCGGCTCTCGGGTCCGTCCTAGCGATTTCCATGCTGCCGATCTGGAACGATCTTTGGTTCCCACTCATCTTGGCGCCCGGCGAAGCGACCAAGACCCTAGTCCTCGGAGCCCAAACTTTCTTGGGCGAATTCCAGAACGACTATGGCGCGGTGTTAGCAGCGCTGACTTTGGCGATCTTGCCTCCGGTCTTGCTCTACGCGATCTTCGCGCGCCAATTGATCCGCGGCATTACCGCCGGTGCGGTGAAGTGAGGACGTGAAAGGTGATTAGTGATTGGTGATTGGATGGCAGCGGCGGTCGAATTGAATTTAGGCCCAGCACGGGGAGGGATCGCGTCCTCGCGATCCGTTTTCTACGAAGCCGGGCACGTGCTGTAACCGCGGACGAAATTACGCCTTTGGGTTCTGGCACGTCCTCGCAGCGCGCGGGGACGCGCGCCCTCCCGGCTTGCCGTGCCGGAATCACGCGACTCCCAGTATTGACGTTTATCGCCAACGAGCGCATGAGAGATACCGGCTATGCGCGTAGGAATAATCGGTACCGGAACCATGGGCGAAGTGCATGCTGCGGCCTGGCAATCCGCAGGCGCGGAGTTGACTGGTTGTTTCTCATCAAATCCGGCACAGGCGGAAGAGTTCGCAAAGCGTTACCAAACCCAGGCCTTTGCCAGCTACTCTGAACTCCTCAACAGCGCAGACATTATAGACGTTTGTACGCCGACTACGCTACATAAACCAATGGTGTTAGCCGCGGCTAAAGCCGGCAAACACGTGGTCTGTGAGAAACCGATCGCTCTCACCATTGGAGACGCGCAAGCCATGATCGACGCCTGCCGAGGCGTCCGCTTTTTTGTCGGCATGGTGCTGCGTTTTTTTCCACAATATCGGGCGGCTAAAGAGTCTGTGGTGGCGGGGCGGATTGGTAAGCCTGCTGTTCTGCGACTCAAGCGGGTTAGTTACGTACCGCAAAAACCGCCAGACGACTGGTACTTCAACGAAGCAATCTCCGGCGGAATGGTCATAGACCTCATGATTCATGATTTCGACTATGTCCGATGGCTAGCTGGTGAGGTCGAACGCGTTTATGCGTTAAGGAGTTCAACTGCGGAAGGGCCTCGCCAGTATGTGCAAGCCATTCTCCGGATGCGAAGCGGCGCGATCGCTCTGATTGAGGGGGGGTGGGCAAACCCACCCGGGGTTTTTCGAACTTCGCTCGATCTGTCGGGTACGGAGGGTTTGATCGAATGGAGCTCCGATGAGCCGTCTCCCCTGCTTACCTTGTTTCCGCCAAAACCGGGAGAGACCGCTTCGGTTGGCTTGCCAATAGCCGGTTTAACTGATGACCCTTATACGGCGGAACTCCGGCATGCGTATCACTGCATCCAAAGCGGTGCTCCGTTCGAGGTCACCGCTGAAGACGCTCTGGAAGCACTCCGGATTGGTTTGGCGGTCAAGGAATCGCTGACGAAAGGCAAGCCGGCTAGGTTAGTATGAGCCTATAGAGTGCTGAACCAGTTTCCTAACCCTATGCGTATCGGTATTCTCAGTATTGCCCATCTTCACGCGGAAGGATACCAGGCGAATCTAAGAGCGATTCCGGGCGTCGAACTGGTCGGGTTCTCGCATGAAAATTCTGGGGAAGGCCAAGCATTCAGCCAGAAGTTTAACGTGTCCTGGTTCCCGACCCATCGGGAGCTGTTAGCTCAAGAGTTAGACGGAGTGGTGATTTGCTCCGAGAACGCGCATCATCGCCAACTAGTGGAGTTAGCCGCGGAAGCCGGTTGCCAGATCCTTTGCGAGAAACCGATCGAGACCAATCTCGGGGACGCAGAAGCGATGAAAACAGCCTGCGAGAAATACGGGGTACAATTCATGACGGCGTTCCCCATGCGTTTTGCTCCATCCACCCAGGCTGTGCGGACCATGATCCAGCAGGGCGAATTAGGAAGCGTCTTCGGAGTGAATGGCACCAATCACAGCGAAAATCCGAGCCGCCATCGCGCGTGGTTTGCTAACAAAGACCTGGCCGGAGGCGGAGCTGCCATGGACCACATCGTACACTTAGCGGATCTGTTACGTTGGTCTTTCCAGGCCGAAATAGTGGAGGTCTACGCGGAGCTGGATAACCTGTTTCGAGCGGGCGACCAGCAAGTGGACACCGCCGGATTGCTCCTGGTCAAACTCTCTAATGCTGTGCAAGCCAGCATCGACTGCAGTTGGAGTCGTCCGACTTCGTACCCGCGTTGGGGTCACCTGAAAATGGAGGTAATCGGCGAGCGAGGCGTCGCGGTTATGGATAGTTTCGCCCAGCATCTGACGCTGTATTCGAAGGGCGCCGGACGAAATCCCGATTGGGTCGGCTTCGGTCCCGATCCGAACCAACCAATGATTCGGGAGTTCGTAGATTCAATTCGAGAGCAACGAGAACCGTCTGTAACCTGGAACGATGGTTACCAAGCGCTACGCGTCGTCTTAGCAGCGTACGAGTCAGCGCAGAGCAACCAGCCAGTCGGACTCGCCTTAGGCTCGTCCGAAATAGCAAATAGCAAATAGCAGATAGCAAATAAAGGGCTGCGCCCTTCTACCCGTCTCGCGGGCGCTGCTTCGTCGCTCCGCTTCCTGCCAGACAGGCAAATCTTCAAATCGCCGATACCCAGCCGCATTAGATACACGTTTTTTAGAGTTACACTATTCCCAACGTGTTCCCGTCAAGCCCAGCGTCCAATTTGCTATCTGCTATTTGCTATTCCGGACGAGCCTAAGGCGAGTCCGGCCTACTCCAAGAACGGCTTCTGAGGCGGCGGTCCCCCTCTACCTTTCTTTACCTCCACATCTGACCGGTTCCACCAGCCGCCACCTAAGGCCTGGAACAGTGCTGCTGTATCCGCATAGCGATTCGCTTTGGCCACCACCAAATTAGTGAGCGCCTGGTAATACGCCTGCTCCGCGGTCAGTAAAGAAAGATAAGCGATCGCGCCGGCTTGCAGTTGTTTTCGGGTGATATCCAAGGTCGTAGTGGCCGCTTGTTCGGCATACGCGGCTGTCTTAACCGCTTCCGCATCGGATTGGATGGCGCGAAGCGAGTCGGCTACATTTTGGAATGCAGTGATAACCGTACTTTTGTACTGGGCCGCTGCTTGATCATAATTGGCTCGAGCGGCCCGCGTCCGGTGGAGCAGCGTGCCACCTTCGAAGATGGGCTGAGTCAGACTGGCGGCGAGCGTAAAGTAGCCCGTGCCGGGAGCAAAGAGTTGGGCAAATTCAAGCGCCTGGCTTCCGCCGTTGCCGCTCAAGTTGATATTCGGAAGCATGTTAGCGACAGCAACACCAATTTGAGCGCACGCGGAATGGAGCTGCTCCTCCGCAGCACGCACATCAGGTCGTTGGTCAACTAATTTCGATGGCAGGCTAACGGGTAGATCCTGGGGAAGCCGCAGAGCGTCGAGAGTAAACTTTTGCCAAACCCCTTCGCCGGGGAAACGACCTGCCAATGCGGCAAGTAAGTCGCGTTGCTGGGCCAACTGTTTCTCTAGCGGAGGCAAAGTCGCCTGCACCTGAGCTAAAGCGGTTTCCTGGGTGGCCACATCCGCACCGGCGATTTGACCCAGCGTCAATTGCTTTCGCATGATGTCTAGGGCGTCGGTCGCGACCCGGATCGTTTCCTCGATCGCTTCGATTTCGCCCCGCAGCGCAGCCTCTGTGATTGCTGCAGTAACGACGTTCGAAGTTAAAGTCAGGTAAGTCGCTTCGAGCTGGTAGCGCTGGTTATCCGCTTGCGCTTGCAATGATTCCACTGTGCGCCGATTCAAGCCGAACACATCCGGAGTGTAAGAAACGCTGAGCGCCGTTGTATACAGGCTGTAGTAAGGGTTCCCCGTGTTGGCCACAGGCGTGATCGTGCTGGTCGCAGTCTTGTTTCGGCTTGGGGTAAAGTTAGCCGAAAGACTTGGGTAATAGGAGCCTTTTTGCGCCAGTACATTTTCCTGAGCGGCGCGCAGAGCGGCCTGGGCTGCCTCCAAACTCGGGTTGTCTTTTAACGCCTCGTCAACTAACTCATCCAGCGCTTCAGAATGGAAGACTCTCCACCATTGTCCCGGGATATCCAAACCTGCCACGAAGCGCTGCGATTCACCGGCTGAAACTTTGGCGCCGGTGGTTCGGCCTGCTAATCGTTCCGGCGTATAACCGTTAACTTGCGGCGCCGTTGGCCGATAGAAATTTGGTCCTACGGCGCAACCGGCCAGTATGGCTGTGAGGGCAAGCGGAAAAATTGATGCTAGCCCAAGGCTAAATCGTCCTCGTGCTCGTGCTCGTCCTCGTCCTCGAGAGAGTGTGTTGTCCCTAATGTTGTGGAATAAGGCTCGACTCATTTCGGAGAAGCGTTTCAGTCATTGACGCTCCATGAGTGCTGGTCCTTTTCGAGCACAAGCACGAGCACGAGATGATCAAGAGTTATTCGCATCGGGATTACTTTACCGCCGCCAGCTCTGGCACTTCCTTCCTCTCTGTTCGCCGGCCACGACGGGAGAAGATATCAATTAGAACCGGGAGGATGATAAGAATGAGAATGGGCGCCAACGTAATTCCGCCCACGACCACCAGAGCGAGTGGCTTTTGTACTTGAGAACCGATACCGGTCGAAATCGCAGCCGGCAGCAAACCAACACAGGCAGCCACACAGGTCATCATAATCGGCCGCAATTGAACCTGGCAGGCACGCAACAAGGCCTCTTCTCTATCGAGGTCGCTTGAAGCTAACAAATTAAACGATGAAATCACGATAATGCCTCCCATGACGGAAATGCCAAACAGAGCAATGAAACCGATCGCGGCAGATACGCTAAACGGGGTCCCAGTAATCGCCAGAGTGAAAACACCTCCAATCAATGCCAAGGGCATCACACTGGCAGCCAAAAATGTATCCACAACCGAGGAGAAGTTGACCCAAAGTAAAAGCACAATGAGCACAAGGCTGATCATCGTAGCCACGCTGAGCCGGCTAATGGCTTCTTGTAGTTCTCCAAATTCGCCAGCCCACTCCAGGCGGGAACCCGCCGGCAGATGAACCTTCTCAGCCATCTTCTGTTGAGCTTCTAGGATTGCGCCGCCCAAATCACGGCCACGAACGCCGAACCGGATCGGGATATAGCGTTCCTGATTTTCACGGTAAATAAACGAGTAACTCGGTACCATCTTTACGGTCGCGACCGCGCTCAACGGGATCTGAATAGTGCCGGAAGCCGTGGAAACTCCGATCGGAATATTTCGCATCGCTTCGAGGCTTTGCCGGTACTCCGGCGCAAGGCGAACCACGATGGGGAAATTGCGATCGCTGCCATACTCGTAGGCATTGCCGGCCGCCTGTCCGCCGATAGCCGTCTGAACCACCGCATTAATATCGCCGGGTGCTAAGCCGTACCGCGCAGCTTTGACTCGGTCGACATCGATGTTGATCGTCGGCTGGCCAAAGGCGTCGAATACGGAAAGATCAGTAACCCCAGAAACTCCATCCATTACATCCTTGATCTGATAGGCAGTCTTCTGCAGAGCTTCCAGATCGTTGCCGTAGAGCTTGATCGAGTTCTCTCCTTTTACTCCGGACGCGGCTTCCTCGACATTGTCCTCGATATTTTGCGAAAACTCGAGATCGACCCCTGGAAACGGCTCGGAGAGCGCGGTATTCAGTTGCTGGGTGAGCTTCTCTTTGTCCAAACCCGCGGGCCATGAATCGAACGGCTTAAGCGGAACAAACATCTCAAGATTAAAGAAACCCGTGGTATCCGTGCCGTCATCAGGCCGGCCGAGCTGAGATACGACCGTTATAACCTCAGGAAAGCTCTTTACTATCTGGCGCATCCGGTTGGCGTAACCTTGGCCTTCTTCGAGTGAGACCGTCGGAGGGAAAGTCGCGCGGATCCAGAAGTTACCTTCCTCAAGCTTCGGCAGAAACTCCAACCCGAGCGACCGTCCGGCGATTAAGGCCGCGATAACCAAAACCGCGGCTCCGCCAATCGCCAAGATCCGGTTGGCTAACATAAATTTTAAAAGCGGCGTGTACACTCGCCGTATGAGCCGAACCGGGATGGTTTCCTTCTCTTCGACCTTTTCGGGAAGTAACAGAGCGCTCATAGCGGGGGTCACCGTAAATGTTGCGATCAACCCACCGGCAATCGCATAAGCATAGGTCCTCGCCATCGGCCCAAAGATGTGACCCTCAACGCCGGCTAAAGTAAATAAGGGAACAAACCCCGCGATAATAATCGCGGCGGAGAAGAAAATCGGCTGGTTAACCTCCATGGCCGAATTGGCGATCACCGAAAATCGGCCACGCAACTCCATCGGCACGCGAGATTGAGTCCTGACATTCGAATGAGCAAAACGTTCTTCCGGCTTTTGGGAGAGGTGGCGGTAGATGTTTTCCATCATGATGACCGTCGCATCGACGATCAAACCGAAATCAATTGCGCCGACGGAGAGCAGGTTGGCCGATTCGCCTCGGACCAACATGATGATAATTGCAAAAAATAACGCGAAGGGAATGGTTAGCGCAACAATCACCGCGCTGCGCAGATTGCCGATGAAGATCCATTGGACAAGAAAGATCAGCACAATTCCGACAACCAGGTTATGGAGTACCGTGTGCGTCGTGACGGCGATGAGCTCGCTGCGATCATAGATCTTTTCCAAATGGACCCCGGGCGGAAGGATCCCCGTGGTATTGATCTTGTTAACCTCCTCTTCAACTCGGTGAATGGTAGGAAGGCTTTGCTCTCCACGCCGCATTAAGACGATGCCTTGGACGATATCTTCATCCTTATCCTGACCAGCAATCCCCAGCCGAGGCTGATACCCAATCGCAACCTGGGCTACATCCTTGATCCGAATCGGTGACCCATTATTTTGGCTCACCATGGTATTCCCGATATCATCAACCGTGTGAATGAGACCAACGCCACGAACCACCGCAGTTTGCGGTCCGAAATTTACCGTCTGACCACCGACATTGATGTTGGCATTGTTTAAGGCTTGTTGGATCTGAGGAATCGTGACTCCGTAAGAGAATAATTTTTTCTGGTCGACGATAACCTCGTAGTTTTTGGTTTTACCGCCCCAGCCGGTCACGTCCACAACTCCGGGAACCGCCTTGAAACGTCGCTCCAGGACCCAGTCCTCAAGCGTTTTCAAATCCATCACCGAATAGCCGGGCGGACCAACCACCCGATACCGATAAATTTCACCAATCGGGCTCTCGGGTGAGATTTGAGGGACAACTCCGTTCGGCAACGGCGGCAATTGGGATAAACGGTTGATTACCCGTTGTTCCGCCTCTTCATACGTAAGATCATAAGTAAACGCGATCCGCACATCCGAGAGTCCAAAAAGTGAAATGGTTCGGACGGAGGTGACATGAGGAATACCGGCCATCTGAATCTCGATCGGGATCGTGATGTAACGTTCGATCTCTTCGGCGGATTGACCGGTGCTTTGCGTTATTACTTCCACCAACGGTGGTACAGGATCCGGATAAGCTTCGATGTTGAGCTGGATGAAGCAGACGATGCCGGCGCCGAACAGCAACATCGTCAGGATCACAATGATCGTCGGCCGCTTCAGAGCGAAGTTAATGACGCTATTCATCATGTTAGTCTTCGCTCACTTTTCAGCCGATGAGATTCCTAGTCTGAGTGGGCCGCGCGATCGATAAATAAACTACCGCTGGTGACGACCTGTTCGCCGGTCTTCACCCCTTCCAGGACTTGAACCATTCCATCTTGAACCCAGCCCGGATGAATCTGGCGCAGACTCAAAGTTTTATCTTTCCCGGCGATCCATACTCGGGCCGTTTCGCCTTCGTAAACAACGCCTTCCTCCGGTACCGCCGGTGAATCGACGGAATTCCCGACAATAATGCTGAAATTTGCAAACATCTCCGGCTTGAGTGCTCCATCTGGGTTGTCGACTTCTGCTCTCACCGGTAGCCGATGCGTGTTAGGATCGATGGAAGCGGCAACATAAGTGAGCTTCGCGCTAAACCGGCGGCCAGGAAACGCCAGCACATGTACTTCCACCGGATCACCCACCCGCATGGACGGGGCGTTATCTTCGTGAACGTTGGCCAGGAGCCAAACCTTGGTCATGTCGCCAATCGAAAAAATCGGGGAAGAACCACCGTTAGCTCCACTATTGATGTATTGACCAAGCCCAACTTGACGTTGGGTCACAATTCCGCCGATGGGGGCAAATACCATCGCTTCCGGGCTTAGGTTCAGTGCATCGGAAGTATTCTCAATCGCGGCAATGTCAGCCTCACTCTTGCCCAGAATGCGCAACCGATTTCGAACGGCAGCAAGAGCAATCTGCGCCGAGCGAAACGAGCCCTCCGCAGTGGCGAGATCGACTTGGCTCTGCTGCCAATCCTTCAATGGTGCACCCTTGCTGTCATAGAGGTCGTGCTGCCGTTTCTCGGTGGTCTGCGCCAAGTTAAGTTGCGCTTGCGTGGTGTGGAGAGTTGACACCGCGTTAATTAAATCGTTCTGCGCTTGCACCAATTCGGTTGCCTCGATTGACAGCAACGGTTGTCCCTCCTTAACCTCGTCGCCGGCCTTTACGAAGAGTTTGGTGACCCTCCCTGAATAGGGAGAAAAGACCGGTGTAGTCGCATCATCATCGTTGGCGATCTTCCCGTCAGTGCTATGCTGGTCCTGGAAGGTTTTTAATTGCACCGTCTCGAGCTTGAGACTTTGCCACTGAGCATCGGTTGGCCGAAATGAATTGGGTGATGCACTGGGTTGAGCCTCAGCAGCCTCACCGTTCGGTTTCCCGCTAAACAAACCCAGGATCGACCGCATCCCAAAGAACACGACAATCACGCCCGCGAGCGCCGCGACGATCAGGAGCTGCGCCGCCCTAGGCAGCTTCGGAGACCTTGGCGGCTTCGGAGATGATGACTGATGCATGCTATTTGGTTCCAGATGAAAACGGGCATAAACTACTGAAAGGACCTATTTGAAGCACATTACCATTTGGTAATGTTGGTAATCTCGCGAGCGCTAGCAGGATGATTCGATCCATGTTTACGAAAGCGTGTCTCGCTGCCGGCCCCGGCCTCAGGAGCTTTTCGACGTTTTGCAGCAGTTTTGCAGCAACACCTTATCAGGTCTCCGCTCGCAAATTATTAGGTCTGCTATCGCAAGTTCCGGTAGTTCCGTAGAAGCGATCTGCGATTGTGATCGCCGCGGCGCAATCACGTTCTTACTCGTGGCAAAACAATACGCGCGGTAAGGCCCGGACTAGCATCCTCCAAAGCAAAGGTGCCGGCGTGGAGATGGCTGATAGAGCTCACTATCGGTAACCCGAGACCGTTCCCAGGTTGTGTGCGGCTCTGATCTCCGCGATAAAACCGCGTCATCACTTTTTCTCTTTCTTCAGTAGGGATGCCCGGCCCATCATCCTGAACCACTATGGACACCGTGCTGCGGTCTTGAACTGCTCGGACTCGCACCGTGGCGTCGCTCCCGGCATACTTGAGCGCGTTATCCACCAGGTTCGCGGTTGCGCTGGCCAAAAGATCTTTATCGCCGAGCGTGGTTGGTTCGCCTTCGATCCCGAGTGTCAGACGAATGCCTTTTGCCTCTGCCGCCGCGTCATAGAATTCGACGACATCTGTCACAATTTCCTTGAGGGCAACTGGCTCAAAAGATTGGCGCCGAGTACCTGACTCCGCCTCGGCGATCTGAAGTAGCTTATCAAAAACAATCGTTAGGTCGTCGATCTGATGGATCGCATTGGTAGCGGCATTGGAAAGCATCTTTACCGTTCGTTCCTCGCGCAGGGCCTCATCCAGCAGGCTACGGATGCGGCCTAACGGCGTGCGCAAATCGTGAGCGATGGCATTGGAAACATTCCGGACGCCCTCCATCAAATGCTGGATCTGATCCAGCATATTGTTGATGTCGTGGTTTAGACGGGTGAATTCGTCGTCGGAGTCGAGCACCGGAATACGGCGGCTAAGATCCCCGGCTTCTATATCTAATACCGTATGCCGGATGGCAGCAACACGGTGCTCGAGTTGGTGGCGAAATAAGATTGCGCCGCCAATCGCAATCACGATGCCCAAAACGCCGCCAATCGCCAGAGAGCGCAGCACCAGTTGATTGATATCGTGGATATCCTGCATGTCTCGACCGACAATCAGGAACGCCCCATTCGGCAATTCGTGCGGTAGGAGCCGGCTAACGGACAGTTTGTCGTTGCGGATGACTTTTCGGTAGGTGAGACGATCCAGCGGCATCGAACTCCCGGTTACAGGGTCGATATTGCCGACAATCTTCTTCCCGTCCGGTCCTACCAGGAGATACACTTCTGTATCCGTGTCGATACCGTCGGTTAACAACTCCTCAATTCCTTCCTCAACCCCGGTCACTCCCCGTTCTTCGAAGCGCTTGTTAAGCCGGTCTAATTCTCCATAGAGTCTGGCATTGATCTCGCGACTGATGGCGCCAACCGTCCCAAAATACAAGATAGTCGAGATTACGGCGACAGTGGCGATTACCAGAATGCCGTAGCTCAGCGCCAGGCGGAACCCGACCGTTTTGAGTAACCTAATCATATACTGAGACCATGTAACCGACGCCGCGCACAGTATGGAGCAACTGCGGAGAGAACCCTTTGTCGATCTTCTGCCGGAGCCGGCTAATCTGAACATCAATTACGTTTGTTTGGGGGTCAAAATGGTACTCCCAAACGGCCTCCAGCAGCATAGTACGGGTAACCACCTGACCTTGATGCCGTACCAGGTACTCCAAAAGTCGGAACTCGCGGGGCTGCAGAGCAATCACTTGACCAGCCCGTTCCGCTCGGCGCTTTGTCAGATCAAGCTTAAGATCTGCGATTTGCAACTCCGCTGCGTCTACATACATCGCGGATCGTCGCAGTAATGCTTGGACGCGCGCGAGTAATTCGGAGAAAGCAAACGGCTTGGTCAAATAATCGTCGCCGCCGCTGCGTAGCCCTCGGACCCGCTCGTCTAAACTCGCCAATGCACTCAGAATCAAGACTGGCGTCGATTTACGGAGATCGCGCATCTTCTGCACGATAGTAAGCCCGTCGATATTGCCAGGTAACAATCTGTCCAGGATCACCACGTCCCACTTCCCGTCTGCCGCCCGATTCAGGCCGTCAACGCCATTCTGGGACCAACTGACATCGAAACCCACCTCTCGCAGTCCGTTGCAAATATAGCGCGCAGTATCCGCTTCATCTTCGATTACCAGGCAACACTTTTTAACGCTACTCCTCACAACCAGTGATTCTAGATTCTGTCCGACCTGCTTACGGTTTCTTGAAACGCTTTGCTGTAATAAAACCACTCAACAGTATTCAAGCGGCAAGCTCGACCACCCTAAACTTTTAACCAGTCTACCCTAAAAGGTCAAAGTCGAGCGTAGTCCGATCACAGTGGCATTTCGCGCAGCAAAGGTTGCGCCGGGATTGACGATGTATTGGAAGTCCGGCTGCAAAGTTAACCAGGAGGTAAGCTTGGCTGCGTACGTCACTTCAATCAGAGTTTCAGATGTGTAATGCGATCCGCCTTGGTTGTTGCGATTTGCTTCTCGGCTGATCCCGCTATGAGTAACTCCAATGCCAAAGATGTCCTCATTGCGACCTCCGAAAAGGCCATTGTAATTAAATCCGGCATCAATATAGCGCGATACAAAACCAAACTCCGGCGGCATAAATCCGATCCGGCAAAAGAGCTCTAAGCTGGGGGCCTTCGCCTGTTTATCAGTTACCGTTTTCTGCCAAATCGCCTGGTCAATTGTCGCGTAGAATCCATACCCGCTTCGATCGGCTGAATCCGGGTTGGAATTTAGGAAGCCGTCATATCGGCTATGGAACATGCATCCCAGTTTGTAAGTAGCCGGAAGACCAACCGCATCGGGCTCGCGGTTTACTTTGTAGTCGGCCTCCCAGAATGTCATTATTCCGTCTCTACCACGAATATTTGGGAGCCCGCTATTGTTTGTCTTTTCAGAAAGTGTGCTTCCACTGTAAAGGCCTATTTTGACATCTAGCCGTGGGATTGGGTGCCAGAGTAGGCGTATTCCGGGGGCCGACGACGGGTAAGTGGGCACAAATGGATAGTTATTGCCCAGGAATGTGTAAGCGCCGAAAGAGCCGCAAACGAAGAGATTCGAATAATCAGAATAATAGAACTCGTTGTCGGCTAGAAACTGGCCAATTTTGATCGAGAACCGGTCATCGAACATCGATTGTTCGTACCAATATTCCGCGAACCTGGCTGTGTCATAGCCATCGATATTGCTGACGGTACTGAGGTCCGCTGTATAGCCCTTCGATAAGCTCGAGCCATGAATTTCGAATCCTGAGATGTGAAAACTCCCTCCTTTCAAGCCGATGTTCTTTGACAGGTCGATATCGAGGTCCAGTTCCAGTAGACCCTGATAGGTGGCCCCTGTCCGTATTCCGCCGCTTACATTTCCAAAAACGTCTGTAGTGTAGATCCCGCTTACCGTTATCCCAAGGCTATCAAGCGTTTTGCGTACGCCGCCCAGACCACCCAGCGGAGAAGGGACTGGAGCAAATATTGGGGGAGGCGGTGGTGCCGCCGGGTTACCGAAATCCACCCCTTGTGCTGAGCAGATTTTAGTACTCCCAAGGACAAGGCCGAATACGATAAAAATCAAATCCAGCGTTTCTGTCCGGATTCTCAAGCCCATCCTGAAAGCGGAGGAGTTCAGGGCACAAGAGGTCAATGCGTTTAGTTTGACAATTTCGTCATTTCTCGACACATCGTTCCAGGCAAACCGAATTTCAGTTCTTGATCCGGGCAGAGAATTTAACGCTAAGGAATCTTCGTAACAACCCGCCTCGAACATGCAATGACGCCTCAAATCGCTCTTCTCCGCGCCGTCAACGTCGGCGGTATTAAGGTTAGCATGGCAGATTTGAAGGCTTTATTAGTCGATCTCGGGTTCGAGGACGTCCGCACGTTGCTTAACTCCGGGAACGTCGTGTTCCGTGGAAAAAGCAAGACCGGAGAGGAACTCGAAAAGTTGTTGGAGACGGAGTTTGCCAAAAGAGCAGGCAGGCCGACAGAGTTTTTTGTGCGGACCGCCGAAGAATGGACATCGATCATTGACCGGAACCCGATGACCAACGAGGCGCGGCATGATCCAGGTCATCTTTTGATGGTAGTGCTAAAAAGTACTCCTACCAATCAAGAGGTTGATGCATTAAGAGCCGCTATTGTTGGGCCAGAGGTCGTGGAGGCCGACGGCAGGCAAGCCTACATTTATTATCCGGCCGGAGTCGGACAGTCCAAATTAACTGCCAAATTGATCGAAAAGAAGCTAGGCAGCCCGGGCACAGGGCGCAATTGGAATACGGTGTTGAAGTTAGCCACAATGGTCGAGGGGTGATTGAGGACCCACACGGCGAAGCTCTTTGGTGGGGCGAGGCTCCCGAACGTCCGGAACAGTGTGACGAAGTTTCCGGTGGTGCCTGCCCAAACGATGGTTAGGCCACGAAACGCGCCGAGCCGTGGTCTATCGTGGGCCACGGCTCGGCGCGATCTTCGTCCTTTCTCACGGACTGGGAGAGCTCTGTGCGATTTGCTTCGGTTCAATCGTTCGGACGTTCGGGAGCCTCGCCCCACCAAAGATCACGCCCTTCGCAACTACGCTCCATTCCCCTCAACCGGCTCATCCCCGCGGGCGGCGCCGGTCATGATCGCAACCACTTCGGACATGGTGTGCTTTTGTGGCGTCGCCACTGCCGCCCGGCGTCCAAGCCGCATAATCTGAATCCGGTCCGCCACCTCGAAAACATGCGGCATATCGTGACTGATCAGAATTACCGCGAGCCCTCGATCACGAATCGTGCGAATCAAATTCAGCACCTGACCGGATTCACGGACACCAAGAGCTGCAGTCGGTTCGTCCATAATAACCAACCGGCGAGCGAATATTGCGGCCCGGGCAACTGCTACGCCTTGGCGTTGTCCGCCGGAAAGCTTCTCCACCGCGCTATCGATAGCCGGAAGATGAAACTTGAGCTGATCCATTTCATGCTGGGCTTCACGTCTCATCCGGTTCTTGTCCAACAGCCTGAACCAGCTGCCCAGCGGTCCTTTTTGTCGCAATTCCCTGCCCAGAAACAAATTTGTGGCAATATCTAGGGCAGGCGCGACCGCCAAGTCCTGGTACACCGTTTCAATTCCGAGCTTTCTGGCGTCTAGGGGACTCCGGAAATGTACTGGTTTACCATCGAGCAAAACTTCTCCTTCATCCGGGACAACTGCGCCGCACAACACCTTGATCAAGGTGCTCTTCCCGGCGCCGTTGTCTCCCACCACGGCCAGCACTTCGCCAGCTCTCAATTCGAGGTCCGCATGATCCAAGGCCGTAACTTGCCCGTACCGTTTCGTGATACCTCGAGCTTCCAACACCACGGTGCCTTTCGGCGGCAAAGTCACTTTTGTACTGGCATCGGTTGTCATCGCTGTTTCCTTCTCGAAATTTGATCCAGGGCTACCGCGCTAATCACAAGAATGCCGGTTACCAGATCCTGCCAGAGCGGATCGATGCCGGTGAGGGTCAGACCGTTTCGCAACACGGACACAATCAAGGTGCCGATCAAGGTGCCCCATACGCTGCCCCGGCCACCAAAGAGGCTGGTCCCACCGATTACCACCGCGGTGATGCTATCAAGATTACCGTTCTGCAAAGCGTTAGGATCGGCGTTGGGTATACGTCCCAGCGCCAACCAAGCTCCTATTCCGTAAAGCAACCCAGCAAAGGTATAAACCGAGAGTAACCGGGCTTGGACCGGAATACCAACTAACCGAGCGGCTTCACGGTTGTTTCCAATCGCATAAACATGCCGGCCCCAAGCAGTCTGACTAAGTAAATACCAGACGATAAGATAAAGGCCGAACATGACGATCATCCCATAGGTGATCGAGGTGTCCCCAACCGGAAAAGCGTTTCCAGTCCAGGAAAGCAAATCGTCTGTAACCGGAAAGGCGCCACCTTGAGCCGTTAATCGCGTGATCGCGGTGATGATGCCAAGCAACCCCAGCGTCACGATAAATGGCGGGAGCATCAGGCGGCTGACTAGCAACCCTGCGATAAGCCCGAAGCTCGTACAGATGAAGAGCGCAAATAACAGAGAGATGACTGGGTTTTGCTGGTCCGCTACTAACCGCCCGGCAAGGATCGTTCCCAACACGGCGATACCCCCGTTGGCCAGGTCGATCCCCGCCGTCAGGATGATCATCGTTTGTCCGATTGCCAGAGTGCCGACAATGACGCTTTGTTGCACCACCAGCGAAAGATTGCTGGTAGCGAAGAAGGTCTTCGTCGACAACGAGAAGACGGCGCAAAAGACAATCAAAACAATCAGCGGGCCAAACGTCGGGGTGGTGATCAGCTTAGCGAGCCCGCTGCTCGGTCGCTTGGAAGCGCTGAGGCTGCTGGTGCTCATCGGCTAATCGAAGAGATGATATTGGCCGGATTAGCCGCGAAGCGGCTACAGAGAATAGCCCAGGTCTTTAGGCCTGGGTATGGTCCGGGCAGGACCTCGGCCCGAAGGGGCGACCGAGGTTTAAACGCGGCAATGGTCGAAAAAGCGTTCTTCATTTCTGAGCACGTAATCTCAACACACCGTTCACTCGAAAAACACCGCTTACATTCGGCCGCCCTTTCAGGGCGAATGGTCACGGGCCTCGAACCCAGGCCTAAAGGCCTGGGCTACAATGTGTAACCGCTTCGCGGTCGAGTCGAGAGACTCCCCGAAGGCGATCCCCTATTGATTCGAGGTCCATCGGGCGAACAGGTCTTAACATGCCTGACAGCTGTACGTCCTACCGAGTCTTACGGTGCAACCATCGCAAGCAACCGATCTTTGCCTGCCACCGACCCATTCAACCCCCAGCAATTTTGCAGGCCCCATTTCGTATCCTTCGACTCAAGACCGCTAAAAGGTTTGTCGGTAATTAGGCTCGCTCCGGTATTAATAAAGCCGCTTGGCTTCTTCCCGGTCTTCACGTAGTCGACCACGTAATCGACTCCCTTGGTCGCCATGATCTTCGGAAATTGCATCACCGTGGCCACGATCTTGCCTTGTTGAACGTATTGGACACCCAGACGCCCGCCGTCGATCGAAGTCAGAACGATATCCTTGGTTTTTCCGCGTGCCTTAATTGCGGCGTATGCACCTTCAGCCGCCGGTTCGTTAATCGTGTAGACAACGTTGATGTCGGGATGGGCGGTCAGCAAGTTCTCCATCGCGGTCTGACCTTCGTCCTGAGCACCATGTGTGTTCTGTTTTCCAACAATAGCCGGGTCTCCTTCCTTGATGCCGAACCCTTTCAAAAACCCGTCGTGTCGCTGGTTGTCAACAGTACCGCCAGGGGTACCATCCAGCATTGCCAGCTTGGGCTGCTTATCGCCTAGCGCCTTACGGGCATACTCGCCTTGAAGGACGCCCGCTTCGAAATTGTCTGTGGCTAGCGTCGCATCGACCGCATCAGCCGGGTCCGTGGCGGTGTCCAGCGCAATCACCAGGACTCCTTTGTCGCGCGCCTTTTTTATTATACCGAGCATACCGGTCGAGTTGTTCGGTGTGATCAGGATTCCCTTGACTCCCGCGCTGATCAGGTCCTCGACAGCAGCGACCTGCCCCTCGTTGTCGCCGTCGAATTTGCCGAATCGGGCGATTAGTTTCGCGCCTTGTTTTTCTGCTTCCGCGGTCGCGGCCTGGCGCAACTTAACAAAGTAAGGGTTAACTTCGGTCTTGGTGACAAGGCCAATAACGATCTGGTCGCCGGCGGCCTTCGCCGCTGGCGTCGGTTGATTAAGAAATGCCAACGTCACCCACATAAGGGAGGCGGCGGCAAGTTTCGTAGAGCGGGGGATATTAATGCGCATAATGGGTTGGTTGGGATTGAAGGGGGGATAGAGTGGGTGGGACGAACAAATCTTTGCACCGCAAAGGCGCGGCGTGTCAACTATAAATAAATCGGAATGATTTATTATTTGCTGTTTCTTCTCCGCTCTTCTAGACTCGCCTTTAGCGGCCACTACCCCTTGTTCCCCAGACTGCTCGCCCTCAGTTAGTCATCGTCGGAATGGATTCGAATAAAATGCCCGACATTTTGTCTTCGCCTGGAACGTCTGGCCCTAGCACTACCCGGAACGTCGATCCGAGCCGCGGAACCAATCAGTCGGGTGTTAAGCTCTACAACGAGCGGTTGGTTCTCTCCTTGATCCGAAGCCATCGAAGCCTCTCGAAAACCGAGATCGCAAGACGCACCGGTCTTTCCACCCAGACGAGCTCGGTAATCATGAAGCAGCTCGAAAACGACGGACTGCTAATTAAAGGAGCACCGATTCGGGGCAAGGTCGGGCAACCTTCTGTGCCGATGTCGCTTAACCCGGAAGGAGCTTTCTCGATTGGATTTAAATTCGGGCGACGAACCGCGGACCTGGTATTGATGGACTTTGTCGGCCAGGTTAGACGGATACTGCGCGATAATTACGCTTACCCCACCCCGAATGAGCTCGAACGATTTGTGCGTTCCGGAGTCGCGGAGATCATTGAGCACCTGAACGAAGAGCAAACCAAACGAATCTGCGGGCTTGGGATAGCTGCTCCTTTCGAAATGTGGGGCTGGGAGGATGAAGTTGGCGCGCCCCACGAGATACAGGAAGCCTGGCGAAGCTACGATATTAAGACGGAAGTGGAACGGCTGGTACCGTGGCCGGTACACTTTTGCAACGATGCCACGGCCGCGTGCGCTGCTGAACTGGCCTTTGGTAATCGGTCGCGATACACAAATTTTCTTTATATCTTCTTTGCCACGCTGATCGGGGGCGGAATCGTACTGAATGGGGCTCTTTATCCGGGTCGGGCTGGTTACGCCGGCGCGTTCGGCTCGGTACTGGTGCCCGATATCAACGAATCAAACCCGCCGTCCACCAAGAGCTTAATTCGTTGTGCCTCTAATTATCTTCTTGAGAACATGTTGAAGGACGAGGGTAAGGACCCCTCCTTCCTCTGGCAATCACCGAATGACTGGAGCACGGCTGGCGCAACCTTGGAGGCGTGGATCGAGCAGGCCGCCACCAGCGTCAGCGTCGCGATCGCCTCAGCAATCTCGATCATCGATTTCGAGGCCATAGTGCTCGATGGAGCATTCCCGCAAGCAGTCCGATCCGCACTGGTCCAGCGGGTTCGTGAGAGATTTAGCCGCATGGATCTCCAAGGAGTTGCGCCGGCCGAGATTGTGGAAGGTGCGATTGGAAGGGATGCGCGGGTGCTCGGAGCGGCAAGCCTGCCATTGTTGGCTGGTTTCGCTAGAGACCGCGACCTGCTTTTTTACTAAAGAGCCCGGAAATTTGGAAAGTGAGAACCAAAAGAGCATCCCCACTTCGCCAAGGCGGATCCAATCCGGACAGGACGCAGCACTCCAATGCTCCGACACTCCCCGCCCGCAACGCTTCGCGTAGCGATGCGGGCGGGCACCACTCAGCGCAGCCCGAATCGAGGACAGCCTGTCCGACGAAGCCCAAGCTCTATGTTGCCGACCGCTCAAGTCGGCCTCGCAAGCGAGGCACGCTCCACAACCGGCACACTGGCGAAGTCGGAAGGACGACGACGAGCACGCGTACGAAGCCCCTAGCGCGCATCAGCTCGGACATCCTGATCGGCATTGATTGGGGTGGAACCAAGATCGAAGGAATGGCTCTAACCCAGGAAGGGAAAGAGCTGCTCCGGGTCCGCGAGGACACGCCGCGTCACGACTACGAAGGTTGCCTGCGAATCATTGTAAATCTCGTCGAACGTCTGGAGAATGAGATCGGCTGTCGCGGTAAAGTCGGGATCGGAATCCCGGGTTCACTGGAACCTAAGTCACGCCTAGGAAAAGGTGCTAGCTCGACTTGGCTGCTCGGCAAGCCCGTGGAACGCGATCTGAGAACTGCGCTGGACAGAGAAATCCGCGTGGAGAACGATGCGGATTGTCTGGCGGCCTCTGAAGCCGTGGATGGCGCTGGAGCAGGATATCAGGTTGTCTTTGCTGTGATTCTCGGAAGTGGCGCCGGCGCCGGCATCGCTATCAATGGACGAGCCCATCACGGACCGAACAACAGCGGCGGCGAGTGGGGTCATAACCCGTTGCCTTATCCAAACACTAGCGAAATTCCGGGATCGCCCTGTTACTGTGGCAAGCACGGTTGCATGGAAACCTGGGTATCGGGCCGCGCGTTTCAGGCAGACTATGCGCGTCACTGCGCAATCGAGTTAGCCGCAAAAGAGATTATTGCGAGAATGCGTGCAGGAGAACATCTCGCCCGGCTGATTTGGCACCGCTACCTCGATCGAGTCGCCCGCGGATTGTCGATCGTCGTCAATACTCTTGACCCCGACATCTTCGTGATGGGTGGCGGCATGTCTAATGTCGACGAGCTCTATACCGAACTTCCGGCTCAATTGGCGCGATACACCTTTTCCACGGTATTCGAGACGCCGATTCGAAAAGCGATCCATGGAGATTCCAGCGGAGTGCGCGGGGCAGCGTGGCTGTGGAAAGAGTCTAGGCGCGTATGACTGGAGGGGAGCCGCTTTGTAAGTTCGCAGCTCTGCCGGTTACTAGCAGGCGGCTCCCGGGAATAACCCAGCGTGACCCATTTATCTGGCAGCTTCCCGAATCAAAGGCTCCCACCTGCGGGCCGAAAAAGGTAGCGGACGCTGGACAATTCCCGGGAGCCGCTTGTTCACCACCCGTTTTGGCTACTCTTGGCATTCGACAGAACACATTGGATTCCTGAGACACATGGCAAAGCGGCTCCCCTCCAACTGAACCCCCTTAACCTTTCTCCTCCCTATGCCCGACCTAACCGCCCGCTACGAATTCGCCTCCGACCTTATTAAAGAGGCCGGACAGCTTGCGCTCGATTACTTCCACCGACTCGGAACCCTGACAATCAAACAGAAAGGGCAACAAGACATGGCTAGTGAAGCGGATCTCAATGTCGAGATGCTTATTCGGAACCGCCTGAGCAGCCGGTTCCCTGAGGACGCGTTCCTGGGGGAAGAGACCGGCCGCACGGAGTTCTCGGCCGGCCAAGGTGTTTGGGTGGTTGACCCGATTGATGGCACCCAACCTTTCATCAATGGTCTCGCCGGTTGGTGTGTATCGATCGCGTTCGTCCTGAATGGGAAACTGGAGATGGGCTTGGTTTATGGTCCGGCTCGCGGGGAACTGTTTCAAGGTTACCGGGACCAACCCGCGACCTTGAATGGTAACCCGATCCGAGTTGGCAACGCGAAGCGCCTAGTCGATGGCATTCTCGGCGTCGGCTACTCACCAAGGATACAACCAGATGAATTCCTGCCACTCTTTTCTCGTCTTCTAAACCAAGGATCAATGTTTTATCGGGAAGGTTGCGGCGCGCTAGCATTGTGCTACGTGGCCGCCGGGAGGCTGATTGGCTATGTCGAGCCTCATATCAATTCTTGGGATTGCCTCGGGGCTTTGGCCGTAGTGCAGGCTGCCGGCGGAGTCATTAACGATTTCCTCGCCAATGACGGTCTTTGGAACGGGAACCGCGTCATTGCAGGTCCACCGACGTTGTATTCGACGTTGGTCGGGTTGTTTTGAAAGGGGGAACTGGTTGCCCTTTAGGGGAACGAGTTAGGATGTCGTGTTGCAGCTCTATCCCAATCGTTCTCGTCCTCGTCGTCGTCCTCGTCCTCGAAAGGCGTGGCACGTTGATGCGACGACCGATTGTCCAGCGCCCCGGAGGGGAGCCGCTTTGGCGTTAATCTGTCCGCCCTCGCGAAATTCGTCTCAACATTAATCCGGCTGAAACGTGCAAAAACAGGCGGCTCCCGGGAATGACCCAGCGGTCCGCAGGTCTATTTGCGGCTGTAAACGAAATCGGCGCCGCGGGTGAATCATCGCGCTGGGTTATTCGCGGGAGCCGCCTGATGCGACATTTAGTGGTCGGATGAGCCCTGAAAGAAACATCGCGAGGTCGCCTTGTACATGCCAAAGCGGCTCCCCTCCAGGCGTTGGACAATCGCACATCGCATCAACGTGCCACGCCTTTCGAGGACGAGAACGATTTCGTAGAGCTGCGACACCGCAGCGTAGCTCCAAGTGCGCGGTTCCTCCGAGCGGTCTCCCACCTTACCGATACAACCGATGATTGATCGGCTGGAGCTGCGAAAAAAGGTCACGATAAATCTGGTACCGCGCCTCCAATTCTTTGGCCTGCTCTGCGTTAGGCTCCAAGCTAATCTCTTCCTGACGCACTGCAGCTGCCGCCGCCGAACCGCTTCCGTATACGCCCGTGCCGACGCCGGCCAATAATGCTACGCCTAATGCGACTGCCTCCCGAACGGGACTGATCTTCAAAGGCAGACCATAGACATCCGCTTTAATCTGGGCCAGCAGGCGGTTCTGCATTGGAATTCCGATTGTAATGATCTCCTTCGGTCGCGGTTGGCCAGCCACTGTTTCCATGGCTTCTACAATTGCCCTTTCTTCGAACGCGATTCCCTCTAACACCGCTCTGAACATCGCAGCTCGAGTAGTAGTTGATCGAAGCCCGACAAACGCTCCAGCGGCGAGCGCATCGGGAAAGGGCGTCAGGCTGCGAACCAGATGCGGAACAAAGATCGGTATGGCGTGATGGGTGCCCGCTGCTTCGCCGGTCAGGGTCGCAAAGTCCGCTTTGCCTCCCAACTGTTGCTGGAACCATTCGATGGCGGAGCCAGCCGTAAACAGCCCGCCGGTCAGATAAAAAACCGGTTCATCGATCCAGACTGCTCCTTGAGCTAAGCCGTGATCGGGAAGAGTCCGGCTGAAGTTCGGCTTATCGGCGATAGCTAGCAAGGTAGCAGAGGTCCCTAGGCTGTCGGTTACTACCTCTCTGGCCAACCCACTCACTGCAAATGTGCCACTAAGTTGGTCATGGACGCCGACACAAACCGTGCAGGTAATAGGAAGATTGGTTTCTTTAGCCGCAGCCGGCGTAACGGGTCCAAGCACACTCCCGCTTTGTAGAATGGGCGGCAAAATATCGGGATTGATGCCGACTTCAGTGAGCAGCTCGGTCGCCCAGATCCCCTTGGCTAGATTATAGGCCAATGTGCGACAGGCTAAACTAGGATCGGTCGCCGGCACGTTGCTAAGCCGGTAAGCAATGTAATCCGCCAAGTGGAGCCACCGCGCCGCTTTCGCGAATAGCTCAGGTTGATGATTCTTAACCCAAAGCAATTTGCACAGTCCGAACATCGGATCCGGATTCAGGCCGGAAAGCCGAAACAAGCGATCGTATCCAATTCGGTCCCGGAGCCAGGCATATTCTTCTTTTGTCCTGAGGTCGAACCAGGCAATCGCCGGTCCCAATGAGGAACCGGCTTTATCGATCGGAAACAGCGATTCTGCCACACCGGCGACGGCAATCCCTTTGATACTTTCTGGCGATTCAACCCTGGCGACCACAGAGTGGATTGTCCGGCATACTGCCTGCCAAATCGGTTCGGGATCAAACTCGGTCCACCCTGGTTTGGGGTAGCTAAGCGGCGTCCTTTCATCGGCTTGGAATACGATTCCGCCTGCTGAATCGAGAGCCAGACATTTAATGTTCGTCGTTCCGACGTCGAGGCCGAGCAACAAGTCAAGGTGCGGCATTGGTGATGACTCTTTAGCCTGCATCGATGGCAATTGCCACCTGCGAACGAGCGGAAACGAGCGTGAGCGAGCCAGAACGTCGAACTCCACGTCTGTGGCTGAGGCGCCTGTTCGGCGTTCCAAGGGTTACCCCAGGTGATCAAGCCGGATGGCTTATACCAGAGTCAACAACGGTTCGGAATGTACCGGTGGCACGTGATGGATCCGATTCGTTTTCATCAGGATTTGCGCGTAACCATCCAAGCACTGGGTTGGAGATCAACTCAGGAAGGTCAACGCCGCTATTTACCGTTACAGGACGACATCGCTTCAACCGCATTCTGGTACCAAACCGAACCCCACGCGGCCTTTCCAACGCTGCCGGATCTCAATTTCCTGGAAGTGATTTGAAGGCAGATGACGCCAAAGCGTTCTCGAAATATCCGCAGAGGCCACAGATTACGCCACCGATGAGCGATTTCTCGCTGTAGCGTAGAGCCAATTGTAAGGCAGACGGCTACATCTGAACATCGTCGGTTTCGCTATCGCGCTGCTGTGTGAAGCAAACGTTGTGACATAGAGCGCCAAACCTGATAAATCTGCGTCACGACTTCCCCTGCGTCACCATGGCCTCGCAAGCGAGACATTTCCAGGGTTTCCCACTGAATCGGCATACCCCTCACTTCGCTCTGACCAGCAGAAGCGGGACATTGATGTTATGGCGGACGTGATGGGCTGTGGTGCCGAGGAATATATCGGCAACCAAACGATGCCCATGGGTGCTCATGGCGACAAGGTCGCAGCCCTCTTTTTCGACCCATTTTACAATTTCCTGTGAGGGATCCCCGTAAGCGAGTTCGGCGTCTGCCTTGACACCAACGGAACAAAACTCCTTCCGAACCTTTTCCAAATAAGCCTTATCTTCGGTAATTTCGTCGCTGATTGCTTCCGGACCGTAGGTCCGCGCCGCCCAACCATCGGCTACGTGCAATAAGACGACCCGGCTCTGCATGGCCACCGCCAGTGCCTTGATATGTTCAATGATCGCACGGTCGGTCGGGGTTGCTTCCAAGGTGACCAGGATTTTGTCGTACATGCGGGCCCCCGTTCTTTAGTGGCCTACTATAACCGCCCAGACCTGCTGTAGGGAATCCGGTAGACTGTAAATGTCCATGACGGTAATCAGAATGGCGCTGACCCAGCCGCCAAACAATAGGAATCGGCGGCTGCGCCACTTGCCCATTCGTTTGCTCGAGCCGGCGAACAGTAGCAACGGAAACATAGCAAACGGTAATTCTAGACAAAGGACGACCTGGCTCAGGTTAATTAAGTCGGTGATACTGCCATCTCCGCGGAAACTGATAATTAGAATCGCAGGGACTACCGCAATTGTGCGCGTGATCAGCCTGCGGACCCAAGGCTGAATGCGCCAACGCATAAACCCTTCCATGACGACTTGACCGGCGAGAGTTCCGGTGATCGTGCTACTCTGTCCGCTGGCTAGAAGTGCAACAGCGAACAGAGTACTGGCCAAGGTCGTTCCCAGAAGTGGCGCCAATGTCAAATGGGCCACTCGGATCCAATCGCTGTCTGGACTGAAATGCACTGTCTGGCCGCCGGCCGCGACCACGCTGGTTTTGCCGTAAAATACAATCGCCGCCAGTACCAGGATGGCTGCATTAACGAAAAAAGCGATGGTCAGAGCCATCGTGGTATCAACCGTATTGAAACGGATAGCGCGACGAATCGAAGGCTCGTCATTCTGCAACTTGCGAGTCTGCACCAACGCGGTGTGCAAATAGAGATTGTGGGGCATAACGGTCGCCCCAATGATACCGATTGCCACTACCAGCATGCCGCTCTGGGTAAAGTCGGGGCGCACCATCGCATGAGCCATTTCGAGAAAATCCGGCCGGGTCGGCGCCAACCCGAAGATCTCGATCGCATAACAGCCGCCGATGGTGACCACAAAAACGGCGACCACGGCTTCAATGAGCCGCATACCGAACCCTTGCAGAGCCAGGAGCAACAACACGTCGAACGCCGTGATGATGATCGCCCACTGCATCGGGATATGGAACAGCATGTTCAGCGCGACCGCACTACCGAGCGACTCGGCCAAATCCGTCATGCAGATCGCGAATTCCATCGAGATCCAGTTGGGCCAGCGGGTCCAACGCGGAGACCAATCGCGGCAACATTGAGCAAGATCCTTCCCGGTAGCAACGCCTAAGCGGGCAGCAATCAGCTGCAGGAAAATCGCCATTAAACTCGCCAGCGCCACCACCCAGAGCAGGCCATATTTGAACTGGGCGCCACCTGCAAGATCGGTACCCCAGTTACCGGGATCCATGTAACCGACGCTCACCAGAATGGCCGGCCCAACGAACCCCGCCATTGTCGGATAAAGCCGGCTTTAGCCGGAGGTATTTCCACCGAACCATGCACGCCTTCTAGCGAAAGGTGTACGACATGTGACTCCTCGACTTTGGCCGGTTTCTCCTTGGTCAGTGGTTCCCTCATAGGCGTTTTGGCGCTTTGACGGCTAAGGTCAATGTGCGCCGCTAACTCAACGGCCTGAGTATTAGTCAGCCCAGAAAAAGTTAGTCCGCCCTGAATTAGTTTACAAGAACTAAAGTCGTTTATAGACGCTAAGTGGCCTCTGTTTCCTCTGTTACCTCCTGTTTACAAACGCGTGTTCCCTGGCCAGCATCGCCATCTTCCGCTCTGTCCCCCATTGGTAACGGCCGAAATCACCCGTTGCCCGGATCACGCGATGGCATGGAATCAACACGGCCACCGGGTTTGTAGCCACCGCCGTCGCAGTAGCGCGCACCGCCAGCGGATTCCCGATCTTTTCTGCCAAAAAATGATAAGGAATCAAGAAGCCCGACGGAATCTCAATCAATGCCCGCCACACCTGGAGCCGTAACGGCGATCCTTTCAACAAGAGGCCAAGCCGCCGTTTGGGCGCCTCCCCGTTTAAGCGGACGTCGATCTCGCCCCGAATTTCGGCAACCGCCGTGGGATCATGAATCAACATCGCCTCCGGCCAATTGTTTTTGAGTTCGGTCAACGCATGCCTGGCGTCCTGGACAAAGGAAAATCGGCAGATCCCTCGAGGGGTCGTCGCCAGCAGCGCCGGCCCCAGGACGGTCTCCACCAGCGCCCAATGGATCTGCAACCCGGCCGAATTCTTGAATTCGCCGGGAGTCATATGATCGATGGTCAGAAAAAGATCGTGTAGCCTGGACGGCCCTGAAAGCCCGACCGATAGCGCCGTTGACAGCAAGGAGTTCGATTCCCGCAAGAGCGTCTTGGCATTCGTCAAAGTGATGAACTGAACGAACTCCTTTGGGGTTAATCCCGCGAATTCCACAAACAAGCGATGAAAATGGAATTCGCTCATTCCTAACTCCCGCGCCACTTCAGCCAATGCCGGTTGATCTTCAGACCGGCTAACCAATAGCCGGATTGCACGCTCCATTTTCGCAAAATGCGAAGACGGATTTTTTATTCGGCTCACAGACGTATCCGAAGCGGAAGACGGCCGGTTTTCTATGGACTGGCTGGATTCGGTCATGATCGATCCTATCAGCCGATCGCAATTAACCGACCCGTTTCTTGCTACAACTGGATCCGGTAAAAGAAATAACTGCCCATCGCCAGGAACAGGATTGCGGCAAACGTGAGCACGCCAAAATCCATCGCTAGACCAAAATGAGAAGATCCTATGAGAGCGGCCCGGAGACCATCCACCCCATAGGCCAGTGGATCAAATCTCGCCACGGCTTCCAAGACCGGTGGAGCATGGCGCAACGGATAAAGTGCGCCCGATAGGAAATAGATCGGCATCACTAAGAAATTCATGACCAATTGAAAGCCCTGAAAATCTGAAAGCAGCGACGCCACCGCAGTGCCAAGTGCGGTAAACAAGAACCCGATCAAGACCATAAAAGCGATCGCTACCGGAATCATCGCCCAATTGACCGGCCGAAACCCCGCCAGCGTACAAACGAATACCACGATAATACCTTGGAGAACGGCGACCGTCGCGCCTCCCAATGTTCTGCCCAGCATGATCAGAATTCTTGGCACGGGCGCAACCATCGTCTCCTTGAGAAACCCAAACTGTTTGTCCCAAAGGAGCTCAATCCCGTTGAACATCGCCGTGAAAAGAATCGTCATGCCGATCACCCCGGGAGCAAGAAACTGTAAGTAGCTCCCTTCGCCCGCTCGCTGAAAAATCGGCCCGAAACCGAACCCAAACGCCACCAAATACAAAACGGGTTGGCCGAGGGAAGCAATGATCCGCGAACGCGACCGTATATACCGCGTCAACTGCCGAATCCAAAGTATGTAAATGCAGCTCATCGATTTACGCCTGTTCCACTAAATGAAAAGATCCGCAGATTACGCAGATTTCGTATTGGTATTTGAACACGCGTAATCAGGTAAAAACGCGACTCGCCCAAGACGAGCATTTCGCCGAGACCGATCCAGGCCTCGAACCGAAATCTGCGTAATCTGCGGATATAAAATCATCTGCGGAACATCCTGGCCATGTTTCGCATGCGGTCGGCAGAAGAAACTTCCTCTTCACGAATCGCTGAGCCGGTTAAACTAAGGAAAGCTTGTTCGAGTGACTCGGCGCCAGTGGATGCTTTTAGCTCCGATGCCGTCCCTTCCGCCACAATCTTACCGTGGTCGATAATCGCAATCCGGTCAGCAACTCGTTCCGCCTCATCCATATAATGGGTGGTCAGAAAGACGGTAACCTGCTCCTCTCGATTGAGTTGTCTTACTTGAGCCCAGAGTTGATGCCGCGTTTGCGGATCTAATCCCAGAGTGGGTTCATCAAGAAAAATGATCTTAGGCGTATGTAGCAGGCAACGAGCGATTTCGAGGCGGCGCCGCATTCCGCCGGAAAACTCTTTAACAAACGAGTCTCTCCGTTCCCAGAGCCCAAAGATCTCTAACAGACGAGCGATGCGTTCGCGCCGTACTCGCTTCGGTACGTGGTACAGCACACCGTGAAATTCAATGTTCTCGTAAGCGGTGAGTTCTGTATCAAGACTCGGATCCTGGAACACGATACCGATTCTTTTGCGCACTTGATTGGGGTGCTTTGTTGGATCAAGACCGTCAATCGCCACCGAACCGCCGGTTGGCGTCAGCAAAGTCGTTAACATCTTGATCGTGGTGCTTTTGCCTGCTCCGTTCGGTCCGAGAAAGGCAAAGACCTCACCCTTCTTCACGTTGAACGAAACGTCCTGAACTGCCGGAAAATCCCCGAAGCGCTTAGTCAGATTCTGAACTGAGATCATTAGCCCCTCCTTGCTGCGAAAGCTGTAAGGCGTGGCGACGAGAACGTCAATCTTTAGGAGCTAGGAGGCGTGTCGGGGCTCTATCGTAATCGTTCTCGTCGTCGTCCTCGTCCTCGAAGAGCGAATTCCTCCCAAATTTTACGATAGACCAGGAATTTCGACTGATGCCAGAGATTCACACGGCGACCATGCAACACAAGCCAGCTAACACGCAACTTTCGAGGACGACGAGGAGGACGAGGACGATTACGATCAAGCCGCAAACGCGCCTCCTAGCTCCTAGATTCTAGCTCCTCCTAAACGAAAATTGCTCCCGAGCCCAAACTCGGGAGCAAATCATCTTAAACTTGAACTGAGAGAATCAAATTACCGGCGCCAGCCGCCGCGCCAACCCCCATGCCAGCCACCGCGCCAACCTCCACGCCAGCCCCAGCCGCCACGCCAGCCCCATCCGCCGTGCCAGTAGCCCCAGTAAGGACGGCCCCAGCCCCAACCACCATACCAGGATGGGTAGGGATAGTAGGCCGGCCCATAAGACGGGCCTCCATAGTAAGCAGGGGCAGGGGCAGCCGAAACGGCTACTCCCGCGTCAGCTTTGCTAGGGACTAAGCAGAAAAGACCGGCGACAGCGAGGATCAATAACAGAAACCTCTTCATCATTTTTACTCCTCTAATTTCCATCAAACTAATATCAATAAGCTTGCCTGCGGGCGAAGGTGACCCCTCGATCATGACAGGCGGGCCACTCAATGAGACGTGATCAGTCACATTCCAGTTACAGCCGGACAAACGAGGACGATTTACGATAGAGCGACGCCCGCTGCTCCTCCTGGCTCCCAGTGTCCTGTCCCATAAATAACGTGGCTTTCGCCGTCGGTCAGTTGGCTGTTTTTCAAGGCGCGAGCGAAGCGCCCATATCTGGTTCATACGGGTCGAGCGAGCAACGCGGAAAAACAGCCAACTGGCCACGGCCCGGACGGTTGCGATGAAAATGGGCCGGCGGCTGCGTTGCTCGTCGGTTACGTATCGATCTAGATATGCGCCCTCTACCGCCAGTCCGGCTCGGACCGCCTTGCCGGCGGCCCATTTTGATCGCAACGAAAGCCACGTTATTTATGGGACAGGACACTAGATTCTCGATCCTAGCTCCTCTTTTCACTTGACGCCCCAGCCCGAGAACAGCATCTTTCCGCTCTTTTCGAAAAAGGGGTTCTATGTCTAGAGTCTGCAGCATCACCGGGGCAAAGCCCAGCAAGGGGCACATCATCCATCGTCGTGGTATGGCCAAGAAAAAAGGCGGCGTGGGCCAACATGTCACGGCAAACACACCACGGCTTTTTGTACCGAATCTTAAGACTCGGCGGATCTGGGTACCCGAGCTCGAGCGTTTTGTAACCGTGAAGTTAAGCGCGCGCGCGCTCAAAACCGTCGCCAAAAACGGCGCCTATCAAACTCTCAAAGCAGCCGGCTTAGTTTGAAACAGCCTGCATCGCTCATCCGGTGGCTACCGGATGAGCGATGCAAGCTGTAGAAAAGCGAAAGATTATTCCGGTGAGTGTCTTGACCGGGTTCTTGGGAGCCGGGAAAACGACACTCGTAAACCACATCTTGCGAGAACAGTCCGAATATAAATTCGGTCTGATCATCAACGAGATCGGGGAAATTGGCATCGACGGCCAATTAGTCCAGACCGAGACCGAAGATGTGGTGGAGATGAGCAATGGCTGCATTTGTTGCACCATTAGAAAAGACCTGGTTAAAGGCATTCAAAAGCTCCTCAAAAGAGGCAACCTGGACTATATCCTGATCGAAACAACCGGGATCGCGGACCCTGGGCCGGTCGCGCAAACGTTTCTGAACGTCCCGCAACTTCAACAATACGCGCGGCTCGATTCGATTATCACGCTCGTCGATGCCGAGAATATTCGTCACCAGCTCAAGGAGACTACGGTCGCGAAAGAGCAGGTCGCGTTAGCGGACTTTATCCTGTTGAACAAAACCGATTTGGTCAGCCAACAGGAACTGACTGCGGTGGAAGAATCACTCGCAACCATCAATCCGTTCGCCCGGGTGTTCCGGACTGAACACTCGAAGGTGAACTTGAAGGAGTTGCTCGACGTTGACGTCTTCAATCTTGATCAGAAGCTTTCCGTTGACCCGGAATTCTTAAACGAATTGAAGAACGGCGAACATTCCGACATCAATTCTTTCTCATTCAAGTTCGATCGGCCGTTTGAAATTGAGGAATTTGATGAGCAGCTACAGTCGATCTGCGAAGGGAGTCAGGTTTATCGGGCCAAAGGCATCATCTGGGTCAGCGGTAATCCGCGGCGAGCGGTCTTCCACGGCGTTAACAACCGGTTCACTATCTATTGGGATAGACTGTGGGAAAAAGAAGAGCCTCGTTTCAGCCAGCTCGTCTTTATCGGCAAAGATCTGCAAAAAGAAACCTTCGCGGAGAAGCTCGAAGATTGTTTGGCAGGGTAAGTGTTGTTAGGGCAAGGCTGCCGTAATTTGGTGGGGCGAGGCTCCGGAATAGCCGAAAAAGCGACGCAGCGCAGAATAACGTTTCGTCGGCATATCGGAAGCAACACCTGAAAACTGCCGAGCCGTGGGTCGCGCAACGCACGGCTCGGCAGCTTCTAGGTGTTGCTCACTCTAGACCAACGAAACATTTTCTGGCGCTGCGCTTACCGAAGGGCTGTTCCGGAGCCTCGCCCTACCAACTTTGGCGGGCCTCGCCCTACCTATCTACGATTTCGCCGTGTCGCGCTGGGACTCGATCGAAGCCAGGTCGGCATCGACCATGATACGAACGAGTTCCTCAAATCGGACTTGAGGTTCCCAGTTCAACATCTTCTTCGCTTTGGTGGCATCGCCGATCAGCAGATCAACCTCGGCCGGGCGTTCATACCTACCGTCGTGTTTGACAAACTCTTTCCAATCAAGCCCAACTCGCTCAAACGCCAGCTCCACAAATTCACGAACGCTGTGGGTCTCATTGGTGGCCAGGATATAATCGTCAGGCCGATCTTGTTGGAGCATCAGCCACATTCCCTGAACGTATTCAGGCGCGTATCCCCAGTCGCGTCTGGCATCAAGGTTTCCCAGATAAAGGGCTTTATCTAACCCACATTTAATTCGAGCAACGGCTCGCGAGATCTTCCTGGTAACAAACGTCTCCCCTCGCCTGGGACTTTCGTGGTTAAAAAGGATCCCGTTGCTCGCATGCAACCCGTAGCTCTCCCGATAATTCACGGTTGCCCAATAGGAAAACACCTTGGCCACTCCATAAGGACTCCTTGGCCAAAAAGGTGTTCTTTCCGTTTGCGGCACTTCCTGTACTTTGCCGAACATCTCACTGCTGGAAGCTTGATAAAAACGGGGCTTAACTCCGGATTCGCGAATGGCCTCTAGAATTCGAATCGTACCGATGCCGGTGACATCCGCCGTATACTCTGGGATATCGAAGCTCACGCGAACGTGACTCTGGGCTCCCAAGTGGTAGATCTCGTCGGGCTGGAGCTTGTAAAGGAGCTTTACCAGGTGGCCTGAATCCGCCAGATCGCCGTAATGAAGAAAGAGCCGGACTCCGTGCACATGGGGGTCCTGGTAGAGGTGATCGATTCGTGAAGTGTTAAAGGTGCTGGCTCGACGAATGATCCCGTGTACCTCGTAATCTTTGCCGAGTAAAAAATCCGCCAGGTACGAACCGTCTTGGCCCGTGATTCCAGTGATTAAAGCGCGTTTCACTAAGTGTTTGAATCTCTACTAGTCTATTTCGGGAATTCCAGGCGCCAGATCATGCAGAATCCGTCTCTGATGCTCAATGATCCCGGCGATGGCTCGTTGACCGGCTGCTAACATCCCCGAAAGATCCGTTCCAGAAAAGGTTGCTTCTTCACCCGTCCCTTGAATCTCGATAAATTCTCCGCGATGACTCATCACCAAGTTAAGATCAACGGTGGCTTTCTTATCTTCCTTGTAATCCAAGTCAACGAACACCTGGCCCTCAACCATACCGACACTGACCGCAGCGACCAAGGAACGCAAAGGCCATTTTTCGAGAGTGCCGGCAGCCATTAGTTTAGCAAAGGCAAGAGCAACTGCGACGGTCGCTCCCGAGATTGCGGCCGTCCGAGTTCCTCCGTCGGCCCGCAATACATCGCAATCCACCCAGACTGTGCGCGGCCCAAGCAGATCGAGATCGATCGCGGCTCTCAGCGAGCGTCCAATCAATCGTTGAATCTCAACCCCACGGCCGTCGAGTTTCCCTTTTGAAACATCTCGTGGCCGCCGCGTAAGGGTCGAATAAGGCAGCATTGAATATTCGGCCGTAATCCACCCCCCGAGAACGTTCTGCTCCTTCATCCAACGGGGTACGGTGTCCTCCAAGCACACCGCACAAATGACCTGCGTGTCGCCGGTTGACACCAAAACCGACCCACTGGCGTGGGGAGCGATGTTCGGCACGATTTTGAACGAACGCGCCTGATCGGACGATCGATCCTCAGAGCGTTGAATTACTGGTATAGCCGGGTGTTCCTCCATAGCGCGAAACGGCCAAGGATAGGAGAGGAGTTCAAGGAGTTCAAGGAGTTCAAGAACAGGTAGGGCGAGGCTCCGGAATCGGGGGTCGCCACCCGTGGAGCGCTGCCTCGCTTGCGAGGCCGATGGTGAGCAAGGGGAAATGTGACTCAGGCTAAAAAATGTGGCTGCGCTCTGTATGCTGGCGTGATTTCGGTGTTTGGTTTCTCTAGGTCCCTAAGCGGCGAAAATTGCACACGCTCAATAGCGCTGGCAGCCGACAAGCCTGCGACATCTGTGCCCCTGCTCACCATCGGCCTCGCAAGCGAGGCAGCGCTCCCCGGGTGGCGACCCCTATCCCAGGAGCCTCGCCGTACCGGTCCTTGAACTCCGTCCCCCTCTAGTGGATGCTGCCTGCCGCTAATGGAAGTCTTTGTTCAGGTCCCGGCATCGACCACCAATCTTGGTCCTGGCTTCGATTGCCTCGGCGTGGCCCTACAATTATGGAACCGAACCCGAGTTCGCTGCGTCAACGGTTCAAGCCCGTCACTCAGCCCCCGTCCCAAGATGGTCGACGAAGCCGCCCAAGCTTTTTTCTCCAATTCCACTATTACTCCTTTCGAATTTGATTGGAGCTTACAAGGGGACGTGCCTCCAGCTCGGGGTCTGGGTAGCAGTGTGACTTTGCGGTTGGGCGTGCTCATGGGGCTCAACCAGCTCGCCGGCAATATTTATTCTACATTGGAGCTCAAACAGCTTTGTGACCGGCTGGAAGGCCACCCCGATAACACGGCCGCGGCGCTGAACGGCGGTTTCACCGTGGTCAATGCCCGCAGGAAAGCGGTCCAGCGTTTTGATGTGTCCTCAGATCTCCATTTCGTGTTATTCATCCCGGACTTCGAAGTCGCAACTTCGGAAGCTAGGAAAGTATTGCCCGCAACCTATTCAAGGTCGGATATCGTGGAGAATCTCGCTAACGTCGCACTGATCGCCACAGCATTTGCCACTCAGGACTACGAGTCTTTGCGCGGTGCGTTCACCGACCGCTTACATGAACCGTACCGAGAACCGTTGGTACCGATGTTGCGCGATGTGGTAAGCGCCGGTCAAAAGGCAGGCGCGCTCGGCGGTTTTTTGAGCGGCTCCGGTTCAACCGTTGCTTGTTTGACCACCCAAGATCCGCAACCGGTCGCGGACGCCATGCAAGCCGCCGCCGGAAAGGCCAAAGGCAAGATCACTATCGTGCAGGCCGATAATTCCGGCGCCCAGATCTTATAAAGGAGATTCAAGATGCCCGGTCGACTGGATGAACTCGAACAATACGCGATCGATGTCATTCTCGAGCGCCGCCACGGGATCCGGCCCAGCCTTCTCAGAATCACTCTCCGGCTCCTTTCTCATTTGTATCTAGGGCTTGTCCAATTGCGCATTTATCTTTACCGGACCAGGATCTTAAGAGACCGCCAGCTCGGTTGTCTGGTAATCAGCATCGGCAATCTGACCGTCGGTGGAACTGGAAAGACGCCGGTCGTAGAAAAGTTTGCCCGCGCTTTGCAAAAGGGCGGCCGCCGGGTGGCGATCCTGAGCCGCGGATACAAGAGCGTTGATAGTCGAAAAAAGAAAACCTGGCTCGAAAAGATTTTGCGGAAAGGCGGTCAAACGCCGCCTCGGGTGGTATCGGATGGCCGGCGGATTCTGCTCGATTCAGCCAGTGCCGGAGACGAGCCCTATATGCTCGCGTCGAATCTCAAAGGCGTCGCCGTCGTGGTCGACAAGGACCGGGTTAAAGGTGGTCTGCATGCCATAAAAGCGCTGCGCGCCGACACCCTTCTCCTCGATGACGGTCTTCAATACCTGCACCTCAAACATCGGCTCGATATCGTCCTGATCGACCGTCAAGCGCCGTTTGGAAACGAGTACCTTCTGCCGCGAGGCACGCTGCGCGAACCACCCAAGAATCTTCAGCGGGCCAACTATATCTTCATAACCAAGTGCAACGAAGAACCGAACGACGAACTAATCGCGAGGATTCGTAAATACAATCGAACAGCCGAGATCATCGAATGCGCTCATAAGCCGCTCTATTTGCGACACCTTTACAAGGATGAACGCCTTCCGCTGGATTATCTGCAGGGTTTATACATAGGCTCCGTTTGTGGAATCGCTGCTCCGGAAAGCTTTGAAAACGGGCTCCGGCAGTTGGGAGCACGCATCGAACTCTCGCGCAAATTCGCCGACCACCACCGGTACACCGAAGCCGAGCTCCAGAGCTTCCTGCAACGCTGCGTGAAACGTGACGTCAGTGCGGTGGTCACAACGGAAAAGGACGCCGTCCGATTCCCGGCCATCAGCCCATTGCCGCTTCCAGCCTACTACCTGAGAGTCGAGATCGAGATACTTCGTGGAGACGAGACCTGGGAACAATGCGTACAACGCATCTGCTCGCCTCGTAGCCTGCAACGTCCCCGGCAACTCTCCTACCTGTGAACGCGATCGGCTTTCACAATTCTAATTCGGCCAGTCACTTAAACAAAACGCCCTGAACCTTGTCTAACGGGGCAGCTTCATGCAATCGCGCCACAACAAATTGAGGATAGGAATTGTCGGTGCCGGAAGTATCGTTAAAAAGCGCCACCTCCCCGCACTGAATCAGATCGAAGACGTCAAGATTGTGGGGGTCTGCAACTCCAGCTACGAAAGCTCAGAAAAGTTCTGTTCCCAATTTCTTCCAGAGGCGAAGCCTTACGCGAATTGGGCTGAATTGCTCGCTGAACCGGACATTGATATCATCTGGATCGGGACCTCTCCTTACTTACACGCCACGATAGCGGTTTCGGCGCTTGAAGCGGGGAAACATGTGTTCTGTCAGGCTAGGATGGCAATGAACCTAGTAGAAGCCGAAGAGATGTGCGCCGCTTTGCAGCGACATCCGCATCTGGTCACCATGCTTTGCCCACCGCCGCATGGACTCCGCGGGAGCCGATTGATCCAGAAACTGATGGCCGACGAGTATGTCGGCCGGCCGCATCACCTCCGTTTACACAGTTTTAGCGCAGAATATCTGGACCTGGACGCTCCTCCGCATTGGCGACAACGAGATGAATATTCGGGCCTCAATGTCCTCACACTCGGGATCTACGCTGAAGTTCTTCAGCGTTGGTTCGGCCCGATTTCCAGTCTCGTGGCTCATCGAAAAACGATCGCGCCTTTGCGGCAGACCTACGAGGTCCGAATCCCGGATATGGTGACAGTCCTTTGCACCTTCACTAACGGCATAGAAGGCGTTCTTGAATTCAGCGGGATTGTTCCGCTTCCTGCACCTGACCGATTAGAGCTTTATGGTCATCGAGGAAGGTTGGCGTACGACTTTTCAAAGGACGTGATAACTGGAGCCCAGTTGGGTGATTCTGCGCCGGCTGCGATTCCGGTCCCACCAGAATTAGAGCAAACTTGGCGGGTTGAAGCCGATTTTATTGCCGCCGTCCGGTCTCCTGGCGGAATCTTGCCTCAACCCGGCTTCGGCGAAGGGCTGCAATATATGAAGGTGGTCCAGGCGGTCGCCGATTCCATCGATCAGGGCCGGGAAATCGAAATAGTGTAAATCGTAATCGTTCTCGTTCTCGTCGTCGTCCTCGTCCTCGAAGGGTTTGTGAACGCCGGACGAGCTTGCGGATTCCACCCGCCCTGGAGCCCTGGAGGGGAGCCGCTTTATAATATTGCAGCTCTATCGGTTGGCAGCAGGCGGCTCCCACGAACGTCTCCACGTGATGCAGTTCTATCGCGAGTCGCGTTCTCACGGCAACGGAACAGATACGATGGGGAAACATCACGCTGGGTAGTTCCCGGGAGCCGCCCGCTAACAACGTTTGTCGGCCAGATCCTGCCCTGAGGCGAATATCGTGAGGTCGCCTCGCACGTGCCAAAGCGGCTCCCCTCCAGGTCCTGGGCAGCTACACGCGTTGTCCCCAAACCTTTCGAGGACGACAACAGCTCGCCGACGCTCGCCTACTCCGGCGCCACAGCCGCCGGCACCATGATGGCGTCTCGCATCCCGTGCACAATCTTTTTGTCCGGCGGAACAATGGTCGCTAGAACGCCTCCCAGAACCACGTCCCGTGGAGAAACCACGAAGTAATAAGGGCAAAGACGAACCCTTCCGCGTAGAACCCGGATTTCGCCGCTTTGTACATCCAAGTATTTCTGCTCGAAAAGCCCTCCCCGATAAAAACGCTGCAAAATATACGGATTCGTTGAAAACGCTGCTAACGCCTTATCGATTTGCTCGGCCCAAATGTGGTGTGGCAAATCGGGTGCGATATGGACGCCTCGGCTGCCCCAAGCCCGCTCCGAGAACCCGCTGATTTTGAGAACGAGTTCCCGTTCCTTTTGGCTGAACTCCTTGAGCTCCTTCCAATCTTGAACTTCTAGACCCGGGATCACGGCATTATGCGGCAAAGGGGTTGGATCCAAAATCCAGGTGTGAGGAAAGAAGCGGCGCAACAACCGCCAGTGCCGGTCACTAAGTTCGCGACGCCAGAACTGGGTTAACGGCCTCGACCAGAACAAACCAAACGCCAACTTTTCTTCTAAGAAAGGTTTTAGCGGCGGGGTGACTTGCAGGTTCCCTTTATGGATACCGTCAAACAGTTGTTCTCTGTAGCGCAGCTTACCAAGATCGAACAACTCGAAGAAACGATAGACCGGCACATCTTGAGGAAAGGCCCAATCCTCCGCCCGGACGACTTCCCTGTCCGAGCTTCCCAGTGAGCGCAACCGCTCCACCAACCATTGCATTTCCGGCCGATAGGTCGCTGACTCATCGGACACCGCGATGACTCCTTTTGGAAAAATCCGCCCAAACCCATTTACCATCCCGTTCCGGGTCCCGATCACGTCGAACCCTAGGTCGCTATACGTCTGATTCAGCCAGTCTGTAAGACCAATACCCCCCGGAACCGAATCTAATTCGGTGATGGTCCAACCCTGGTCAGTGAGAATGATGTCCGGCCGAATCACTGCGGGAAGGACATCGGGATTCGCGCGCGCCGCTCGAATAAGGTCAGGAGGTTTGCCAGCTTCAAAGTACTCCTTGATCCAACTCGGCTTTTTGCCCTTACAGCTTTGGAAATACAAACGGTTGGTAGCCCGGACGAATTTAAACAGCCAGTGCCCGAGGCGTTCCAGCTGGTCAACCACATCCGCAGAAAGGAGAAATGGCTCCGGAGAAACCAACCATTCTTTACCGGCAAACAAACCGGTGGCGGGCATGCTTTGCAGAACCGCGCGCGCCCGCTCCAGCTCGACGGAATTCAATGTGCTTTCGGCACTCACGCGAGTTTCTTTAGCGCTCGACGCACGAGCTCATCCGTCTCCAATTGCTCACCGGCATCGTGCACCTCGCGGAGCGCCTTTTGCGCTTCAACCTGTTTAAAGCCGAGCGAAATTAAGGCCAATACCGCATCATTCACTTTTGAAGCACCATCATGCCGGCCGGCAGCCGCCGCTTCCCAGGCTGCTGCGACACCGACCTTATCTTTCAATTCAAGAACAATTCGTTCCGCAGTCTTTTTCCCGAGACCGCTGATCCGGGCCAGCGCGACGATATCATGATTCACAACCGCGGACTTGAATTGGGAAACACTCATACCGCTAAGCACCGCCAAGGCGAGCTTTGGCCCCACCCCAGTGACGTGTTGAAGTAGCAAACGGAACAAGTCCCTCTCCGCAGAGCTCAAGAAACCAAACAAAAGATGCGCGTCCTCTCGTACCACCAAATGAGTCAACAACCGTACCCGCTGACCCACGGGAGGCAGATGTTCAAAACTGGAGAGTGGAATTTGCGCTAAGTAACCAACCCCATGTACAGAAACGATGACTTGAGTTGGCCAAGCCTCGGCTAGCTCACCATCCAGAAAAGCAATCATGTTGAGCTATAGAAGTACCCGGTCGCTTCGAAACTTCAAATGCCACAACACGCTTAACGTTCGGCGTTTGGCGTTTGGCGCTCGGCGTTCGGCGTTTGGCGTTCGGCTTTCTGCACTTCGTTCAGGTCCTCCAGATGAACGCGGGCCCATCGCCGGGGAGGGATCGCTGCCTGTCCGACATAGCCTTCTCTTCCTGGTTTCTTTTCTCCCGGCTTTGGCGACGTCGGATCCTCGCGATCCGTGGTTCGCGGAGCTGAGGGTCCTTTTAAGCCAGGGATTAAATTACGCGCAAAAGCTGACAACGTCTTCCCGGCGCGCGGGGACGGGCGCCCTCCCCGATTGTTCCGCGCTTATCCACTTCGCCCGCTTCTTACTCTTCGCTTGTCTCTGCCTGTCCCTATCCGGAATCGCACGCGCTGAACCCGTCATCATCCTGGACCCCTATTTCTATCGAACGCCTGTATCCGAACCCATCGATGGGTCCAGCAAGACGGTACTAGCTTACTACGATGAAACCGGCGGGAGAGTGACATCACTCCCGAACCCTCCTCGCCAGCCCGTTTCTGAGCTCCACACCTTAGCGGTCGCCTATGCTCAATCGATCTTGAAACAAACGAGCCCCACGCTCATTCGCGATAAACACGGCGTCATTGCGGCCATTCGAATCGAAGGTCACGACCCCGCCTTTTCATCCATTCTTTTGACCCCAGGGTTTGCGGGGCGTTTCACGAACCTCTTAGGAAAGGATTGCTTGGTATCCGTGCCCAATCGCGAAACCGTGTATCTGTTCCCACGGCTGGGCGGTAACATGGAGCAATTCGCCATCCCGCTACGCGGGATCTACCACAATAGTGTATGGCCAGTCTCAACCGAGCTCTTCGAGTGGCGAAATGGCGCGCTTCACTCGATCAGAGACTTTGAAGCCGATTAGGAGATGAACCTGCGCGGCCGGGTTGGGGATGCTGGATAGTGGAGACAGTTAGTTTGGTTTGATTGACAGTTAATAGAGTAAATATGGAAATTATTAGCAAAGAATTTCAGGCCGCATAGGCATGCTTTTGGAAATTACTGAAAACAAATTTGTTATTTGTAACCGTCTATTTTGTTAGTACCGCTCTGTCGACATAAATAGTTTTATGTTATAATCCCCCGTTCCAACCGCACAGACCCGCTTTTTTCCCATGAATGGCTCGACCGATGCCCCATTGCATCTCGATCATTGGCGCATTAACCGAGGTCGTATTGGCTTGGCAATTTTCGTTTTTCTCCTGACCCTGGGCGCTGCCGCCGTCTTCACCTATTTCGGTCCAGGCACCTATGTCGCATCGGCTACCGTCGAGGTCCAAACGAACGAGACTGGGCAGCCTGTCGCTCAAGCTTCGACCACAGACGAGACGAATGATTCGAATTTCGACGCAGGCCAACTTGAAGATTTCTTCAGCCATCAGGTGCTGGATCCAGTGATTCAGTCGTTGGATCTGCGGACGAAATGGTCCCAACAGGGTGCAGAGCTTTCGTTGGAAAGCGCATACGACAAATTGAGCGGCATGGTCGCTCTCGACGTACTGACCCAGCACTCCATTCAGCTCAGTGTAGAAGCCGTCAGTCCAAAAGAGGCAATGCTCCTCGCCAATACCATTGCTCAAGAGTACGCCCATCAGCAAAGTTTGAAGCAGCAGACGGCGATCAAAGAGGAAGCGGACCAACTCCAGAACAAGGCGCGACTGAGGGAGACTACCGTTAGTAACCTCTTTGCCGAAGCATCTCGTTTAAGAACTGCAGCCGGCTATGTAGATCCGAATCCGGACAGCAGCGACACTTCGCTACGGCCAGAGGAATCGACAACCCCGGCCAGTGAGGAAAAAGTGAGTGAAATCCAGGCGAAGATTGCGAACCTCAAAAGCAGGCTGGATACGCTGGACCACTTGAAGACCGATAACTTGGCGCAGGCGACTGCCTTGTTGAATTTGAACGACCCGGTGCTCGAACAGAAGTTCCCGCTTTATCAAAACGCCCTGGCGGAAAAGGCTCGCTTGCTTAGCTCCGGCTTGGGGCACAACCATCCTGACGTGCGGACGCTTCAGGAGCAAATCGACGCGATCGAAGAACAAATACGTCAGGAGGTCGCTACTATTCGTACCGAGTTATCCGCCCAACTGGCTACGGCGCAGAATGATTTAATCACCATCGAGACAAACCTGAGCGCGAACCAGGGCGAGAAAAAAAGAAACGAGGCCAACGCGCAATATGTTGAGGCCAAGCAACGCTACGATTTGGCGCGTGAAGCACTGGCAAACGCGAAAGCATTGGCGACCGCCAAAGCCAAGCTGAACTCCGAAACCTCCCAGAGTACAAAAGCGCCTCAACCCGTGGTGATCAGCAAATTGGCTACGACCGCTTTGAGAACAGGCCGGTTCAGCGTTTCTTTCAATCTTCTGGTAGGCGCAGCCGCGGGTTTATTGCTTGGGCTCATAGCCGCTGTGTTGGTCGGCGCCTTGGATAGGAGCATTAAATCTCCGGAGGAGATTGAGAAGCGTTTCGGACTTCCTCTATTGGCGGTAATTCCGAGATATCGTTGGAGACGCCGGCTTGATTCGGGAGACTCGAACAAGGAACCGTATGAAACACTCAGGACGAACGTCCAAATGGCTCGCCAGAGAGTTGCTGCTTCGGTCCTGGCAGTGGTAAGCGGCGGTTCTCAAGAGGGTAAGTCGACCACAGCAGCAAAGTTGGCCTTGGCTTACGCTGGCAGCGAGCACCAAACTTTAGTCATCGATGCAGCCCTGCGCCGCCCGATTCAACATCGCCTTTTCGGAATCGAGAACCGAATTGGCCTGAGCAATTATTTGCGGGGCGAAAAGACCGTCGAAGAAATCATTCAAGGTAGCGGGACTCCCAACCTATTTATCGTCACCAGCGGTCCGTCGGCCGCCGGTGCAATGAAGCACTTCACCTTGCCGAAATTCGCCGAACTAGTCGAGACCGCCAAGGATTGGTTTGACGTAGTGATCTTTGACTGTCCATCCACCCTTGGACCAGGCGGTTCCACAGTGATCTGTGCTTTAGCCGAAGGCGTAATTATCGTAGCCCAACACCGTCGAAATCCTTGTTCAATGGTAATTAGGACAAAGGACGCTTTGCAAAATCTGGGAACGAAGGTTCTCGGCGTCGTGTTGAACAACGCGTGCATGAAACCTCGGACGAGAAATTTAGCGCCCAGCGTCGCTGTCCACAAAAGGCCGCAGGAAGAACTCGAAGCGGCCGAGTTTCAAACGGCTTTAAACCGATTGCGAGGAAATGACCCGTATTAGATGTCTATGCTTCGCTTTTCTGGGCGCCCTGATTTTCCTGGCTTCGTTCCCGGTTTTGGGTGGAGAAGTCATTCTGCGCCCAACTGATACGATCGAACTCAAAATTGGGGGTGTTCCAGCTGCCGACGCCAAGGCGGTGACCGGCGCATACGTGATCGACGGGCAAGGCTATGTAAGCCTGCCTAATCTGGGACGAATCAAGATCGGAGGATTGACCACCAATGCAGCTCAGACAGTGATTGAAACCAGATACCGAGCTCACGATGTTTACACGAGGCCGACGATCACGATCACGATGGGAACAGCGCCTCGATGGGTCAATGTGGGCGGCGCGGTGAAAACTCCGCAACGGATGGCTTATAAGCCCGACCTGACTATCCTAGCTACTATTGACGCGGCCGGCGGATTCTCGTCCGCTGCAGATGAGCAAAAAGTCCATCTCTTGCGAGCCGATGAGATGATGATCATCGACGTTGAGAGAATCCGTGCGAATCCCTCCCTGGATGTCCCTGTAGAACCGGGCGACCGCATCGAGGTCCCATCGGAACAACCTCCGCTGCTTGGGGGAAGGAATTAAAAGCAGGAGCTAGGAGGGGCGCTGAAGCATGCATCGTAATCGTCCTCGTCCTCGATAGGCGTGGCACGTTAACAAGGCGTTTTTGTTCCCAGCGCCCGGAGGGGAGCGCTTTGGCGCGTAGGACACGACCTCGCGGTATTTGTTTGAGCGCTTAATCCGACCACGAAACGTCACAACAGGCGGCTCCCGCGCATAACCCAGCGCGATGATTAGCCGCTGGCTCCGATTCCTTGTACCCGGCGGTAGACCTCCGAACCGCTGGGTCGTTCGCGGGAGCCGCCTGTTTTTGCACGTTTCGGACGGATTAATGTTGAGACGAATTTCGCAAGGGTGGACAGATTAACGCCAAAGCGGCTCCCCTCCGGGACGTCGGGTAATGGCGCATTGCACTAACTGCCACCCGCCCATCGAGGACGACGACGAGGACGAGGACGAGAACGATTGCGATAGAGCCGCGACACCCCTCCTAGCTCCTAGATTCTAACTCCTAGCTCCTCGCCTCACGCATCACTAACCAGATCCCGGTTCTTGGCCAGATACGAAAGACCGGAGAAAAGGGTCAATACTACCGCAACCGAGAGGATAACGCTGCCGATGGCGGAAACGATATTTTGGGCGGTAGCAGAAAGGTGAGTCCAAGAAGCCTCGTTAATACTCTTCAAGAGAAGGTAATACACCACCGTAACCATCTGCCACACGGTTTTGTGTTTCCCGAGGCGCTCGGCCGGAAGGGTTCTACCTCGGGAGATACCGATCAAACGAAGACCGGTAATCAGAAATTCTCGGCTTACGATGATAATCACGGCCCAGGCGGGCAGATCCTTGGATGCCACCAGACAGATAAAAGCCGACACAATCATAATCTTGTCGACGAGAGGATCCATCAGTTGCCCGAAAACCGTCACCAGCTGATATCGGCGGGCGATATAGCCATCGGCATAGTCGGTGAAACTAGCCACAAGAAACAACAACAGCGCAATCGTCTTGCTCCAGTGCCAATCCACACTGAGCAGCCAAACAAAAGGGAATACTAAGACAAGCCGCCAAAGGGTAAGCTGATTTGGCAGATTCATGCCGAGCGCAATTTTGTCTGAATGGGATGTTTCCAGATGGGCACTCGCGCCTTCAGCAACTCCACTAGACGCTGGCTGCCTGCGAAAGCAGCTCCGCGGTGACGAGCGGTAACCCGGACAATGAGGGATGCTTCGCCCGCGGGAACAAAACCAATCCGATGGTGGACGATAACAGATCCTAAAGAGTATTTTTGGGCAATTTCCTCGGAAATTCGTCCGAGCTCCGCTTCCGCCATCTCTACAAAAGCCTCGTACTCCAGACCTGAGATAGTCGCATCATTCTCGTCCTCTCGGACTACCCCAAAAAAATCCACCACCGCGCCATGCTCGGTCGAAAATGCGGAAGGCAAGGGCAGCAAAGGTTCCCGAGTAATTTTCACCTCGCATCGGTGCATGAAGGCATTCTAATGCGGTCTGGCTCATATTTGCAAAGCCGGTTAGGCACGAAGCGAAGAAGTTGGTAGGGCGAGGCTGCGGCATACCTAAGGGCCGTTCGCACGGCGACAAAATGTCACCTATCGAGGGTACCCCGCGACGAAAGGCTGCCGAGCCGGTAACCCAGCACGTAACCAGAGCAACAGAGGTCGTCGTGTTACAAATGGCTCATTCCGTGGGTAGGGGCGTCTCGGTCTGGTTCCACGCTGGGACATCGGCTCGGCAGCTCGTTGGCCTCGCGCTCTCAAAGACGACGAGACGCCAGCACCCCTGGGAAAGCGGCTCGGTTGAATCGGAGCCTCGCCCTACCAACATAGAGCGCGCCCCACTTGCGCAACCATACTGCGTGGCGTACTGCCAATTGTTCCTACTGGTTTCTCTTGGAGGCCTCACTTCCGCCGTCGTCCGGCCGAGCCGGACTAGGCGGACAAGTACGAGACCGACTTCAGAACAGGGTCTCACCCGGATAAACCTAGATTTTCGCAATATGACAAACGCATCTGACATCGGCCTGGTTGGCCTCGCGGTGATGGGGGAAAACCTCGTCCTGAACATGGAAAGCAAAGGTTTTTCGGTCTCGGTTTACAACCGGACGACCGAGGTTACCGATAAATTCGCGGCGGGACGAGCCAAAGGGAAACGAATCGTTGCCACTCATTCCATCGATGAATTCGTGAAAAGTCTAGCCCGCCCACGCAAGGTGATGATCATGGTGAAAGCCGGTGCGGCTGTCGACGCCGTGATCGACCAACTGCTACCTCAGTTGGAGCAAGGGGACGTTATTATCGATGGCGGCAACTCGCTCTTCATCGATACTCAGCGGCGCGACAAGGCGCTAACCGGTAAAGGATTCCATTTTCTCGGCATGGGCGTCTCCGGAGGAGAAGAAGGCGCACTCAAAGGTCCATCCTTGATGCCAGGAGGTTCTAAGGATGCATGGGAAATCGTAGCCCCGATATTCCAAAAAATTGCCGCTCAGGTCGACGGGGATGCGTGCTGCCGTTACATGGGGCCGGACGGCGCAGGTCACTATGTGAAGATGGTGCACAATGGAATCGAGTACGGCGATATGCAGCTGATCTGCGAAGCGTACGCCATATTACGAGACCTGCTCGGGGTCAATGCGGCGGAGCTGCATGATATTTTCTCGGATTGGAACCGCGGCGACCTGGACAGTTTCCTGATCGAAATCACCGCGAACATTTTTACTAAAACAGATCCTGACACTGGGAAAGCACTCGTTGACGTCATCCTAGACAAAGCCGGACAGAAAGGGACCGGCCGCTGGACGCTGCAGTCCGCGATCGAACAGGCGGTTGTGGTGTCCACTATCAATGCGGCCGTAGAAGCGCGGGTCTTGTCGGCTATGAAAGATCAGCGGGTACGCGCATCGAAACAGTTGCCGGTCCCGGCGAAATTCAATTACACCGGCGATCGCCAAGCTCTGATCGACGCAGTACGCGACGCGCTCTACGCCTCGAAAATTATTTCTTACGCCCAAGGATTTTCCCTGTTCGAAGCCGCTGGTAAACAGTTCAACTGGAACCTCCACTATGGAGACATCGCCACCATCTGGCGTGGAGGATGCATTATCCGGGCAAAATTCTTGAACCGAATCAAGGAAGCTTTTGATCGGGAGCCTAATCTGGAGAACCTGATGCTGGACCCGTTCTTCAAAGGAGTCCTCAGCAACGCCCAAACGAATTGGCGCACCGCGGTCTCGTTGGCCATCCAGGCCGGTGTTGCCGTCCCTGCTTTTAGCGCCTCTCTGGCTTATTTCGACAGCTATCGGCAAGAACGTTTGCCGGCTAACCTGTTACAAGCTCAACGCGATTATTTCGGCGCGCATACTTACGAGCGCGTTGATAAGCCTGGCGTATTCCATACCGAATGGCTGAAGGTCTAATACGGAATAGCCGCGAAACCTGTCGCGCCGTAGGCCTGGCGAAGGCGGAAGAGCGCAAAGAACGCAAAAGTAGACAAAACAAGAAGCCCTGAAAATCACTCCAACTGCGCGGACACGAGATGCAAATTCGGACTAGCGCAGCACTCCAGTACTCCAATACTCCATCACTCCGCGCGGCCGGATTCGAGGACGAGGACGACGACGAGGACGAGAACGAAGCCTCCTTCGGCACACCAGACGCATGCAATTAATCGACGGAAAAGCAATCGGCGAAAAAATCAACGAAGAGACGAAGCGAAAGACTGAGGACTTGAAACGGCACGGGGTCGTGCCGGGACTAGCCGTGGTACTGGTCGGGACTGATCCAGCTTCAGTGTCGTATGTCCGGAGCAAGGACAAGATCTCCCAGGAATTCGGGTTCCACTCTCGAAAGATCGAGCTACCTGAACAAACCAGCGAGGCTGAGCTCCTTCAAATCGTCAAAGAGTTAAACACCGATTCGCAAATCCACGCGATCCTGGTACAATCGCCGCTCCCAAAGCAGATCGACGAATTAAAGATCACTCTCGCTCTGGACCCAGCCAAGGACGTGGATGGATTCCATCCCACCAACGTAGGCAAGCTTGCCATCGGTGATCCCTCCGGGATCGTGCCTTGCACTCCCTTGGGTTGCCAAAGATTGCTGCTCGAGATCGGGGCTCCTATCGCAGGTAGCCGGGTCGTGATCCTCGGTAGAAGCATGCTAGTAGGGAAACCCCTCGCCTTTTTACTGATGGCTAAAGGTCCAGGAGGTGACGCCACCGTCACCGTCGTCCACTCCAGAAGCCGGGACCTAGTGGAAATTTGTTCATCCGCCGAAATTCTCATCGTCGCCATGGGACAACCCGGATTTGTAAAAAAGGAACATGTTCGAGAGGGCGCTATCGTAATCGATGTGGGCACCACGCGCGTTGAGGATCCCACCCGGAAAAAAGGCTTCCGAATCGCCGGCGACGTCGATTTTGACCAGGTCGCTCCGAAAACCCGTGCCATTACACCCGTACCCGGCGGCGTCGGTCCAATGACAATCGCAATGCTGATGCAGAATACTCTGAAGGCCTGCCAGCAGCAGACAGGGCTTTTCGTGTGACTGGAGGGGAACCGCTTTGTAGGTTGGCAGTTTTGCAGGTTAGCAGCCGGCAACTCCCGGGAACTACTCTCTCGCTGCATTCGCGGCGAAGTCAATATAGCGGGGCTTCTGAGGCACATGCCAAAGCGGCTCCCCTCCATCCTTGAACTCCTTGAACTCCTGAACTCCTTTTCCTCGGATGCATAGTTTTCATTATCGTGACCACCAGCTCTTCTGTGAGGACACCGATGTAGCCCAGATCGCCGAGACTCATGGGACACCGCTCTACGTTTACAGCCAGTACACGGTACTGGACCACTTCCAGCGGCTGAACACCGCCCTCAAAGGTCTTGATCACGAGATCTGCTATGCCGTAAAGGCGAACCCGAATCTTGCCCTATTACGTCTCTTAGCTAACGCGGGCGCCGGATTCGATATCGTGTCGGGAGGCGAACTTTATAAAGTTCTCTCCAGCGGCGGGTCTGCTGCCAAGTGCACTTTTGCCGGCGTCGGAAAGACCAGGGAGGAAATTGCCTACGCGCTCCATAACGACGTCCTAAGCTTCAACGTCGAGTCTGAGGAAGAGCTTCTCACTATTCAGGAGGTAGCCAAGTCTCTGGGAAAGGCCGCACCGATCGCGATCAGAGCGAATCCCGACGTCGATGCAGCCACTCACAAGTATATTTCGACGGGCAAAAGCCAGAACAAATTCGGAATTGGTCTGGATCGGATCGAAGCCGTCTATGAGCTCGCAGCCGGGCTCAGTCACGTAAAGATCACCGGTATTCAAACCCACATCGGTTCCCAAATCCGAGAGAGCAAACCGTTCGTCGAGGCGTTGCAGAAGCTGGTTCCGCTAGTAAAGCGGCTCCGTGAACGGTACGGGATAGACTTCTTCAGCATTGGTGGAGGCATTGGCATCGTCTATGAAGGGTCGCTGGAAAGCGGCCGGGAAGAATGGTGGTCAGACGAGACGACTAAACCGGGTATGACCATCGAAGAATACGTGACCGCCATAGGACCGCTGCTGGAAGACATCGGGGTTCGGGTTTTACTCGAGCCTGGCCGCTTCCTGGTCGGCAACGCGGGCATTCTCCTTTGTCGGGTCCTTTATATAAAGGAAACACCCGCCAAACGATTTGTGATCGTGGACGCCGGGATGAATGACCTGATCCGGCCTGCCCTCTACGATGGTTTCCACGAAATCGTCGCGGTTACACGAAACCCCAAGTTAGATCCGATCATCGCGGACGTTGTGGGACCAGTGTGCGAGAGCGGAGATTTCTTTGCGCTGGACCGAAAAATACCCGGGTGCGAATCCGGTGATCTGCTCGCGGTGATGAGCGCCGGTGCTTATGGGTTCGCCATGGCATCGAATTACAACTCTCGTCCGCTACCGGCCGAAGTGCTGGTAACCGGCAACAGTTCTCAATTGATCCGCCGTCGCCAGAATTATGCCGATCTGGTGGAGTTCGAATTGGGCGCTGACGAAGATTGAGCCCGTGCCGCACGAGGCGCTTCGTACTCGTCCTCGCAATTGAACATGGCCCAGCGCCGGGAGGGATCGCGTCCTTGCGATCCGCGGTTCCTGGAGGGGAGCCGCTTTGTAAGTTGGCAGCTCTTTCGGATTGCAGCAGGCGGCTCCCGCGAAGTACCCAGCGTTTGCCATGCAGGACGGACGCGCTTGGCAAAGCCACTGATTCGCAAAGCCCCGTAGAACTGCCTACTCTGGGGCCGTGCTCGGGAGCCGCCTGCTGCCAACTTACAGAGCTGCCAACTTACAAAGCGGCTCCCCTCCAGGTCTTGGGCGGCTGGTAGGCGCCGAGCTTTTGCTAACCTTGCCGGGTCATTTCTCACCTACAACTCCCCCAACTGCCGCAAACGCGCCCGGACCGATGCCGATTCCTCGGTTTTCGCACGTTCCAAAAGCGGCGCGATTTGACCTCGATACTTCGGATAGAGCTCGGCCAGCCGATGTAACCCGCTATAAGCCCAGGACCGAACAAACAGGTTGCGGTTTAGCGTCCATCCAACCAGCCCCTGTTTGAGCTCCGGCGCACATGAACTTGGAATGGGCAACCCCGGTAACATCTGCAACAGATGCAATCTTGATTCCCAACGATTGACCGACATCAGTAACTCTAATAAACGCGCAACCAGCGGTTCCGGGAATTCAGCTCCCCTCTCCTGATACCGCTTTAACAACCAAGTCGCTCCGACCTGCGAAGTTCCCTCGGCCGTTTCCGCAAACCAGACGAGATGCTGCAGAAGCTTAGTGTCGGGCGCCCAGGCCTCCGAGATCCGTACCAATCGATCGATATTCTTCCCATCAAATTCATCCAAAAGCGTATCCAGGGCAGAATAGGCAGACATCGTCTTCCCTCAATCATCGCCATGATTGGCAACGAATAGAACCGTGCTGTAACCAAATCTGATTTTCAAGCGGTAGAGATGAGCTCCCGACTACGCCAAGCCTACGTCGCGGCCAAGCTCTGCCATTTTGAACGCCTTACGACAAGGGCGCGCCATAGCGAAGCGACGGCGGCCTGCTAATCTCCCAGTTTCGCTCCATGCCGTCCCAGAAATGAAACGACGATTGGCCTGCAACTGCCTGTCGTGAACAGCGTCCCTTCCGATCAAGCTAGCTCTTTTGCCGGATCACATCGCCAGCGACCGTTCATCCTGCATGAGAACAGCTTGGCACCGCCAGTGCTTAATGGGTGACTCGAGAGGCAAATCCCTCTCACCACTAATCAGAAAATCCCATACAACATGAAAAAGCTCCTCTTAACAATAACCATGGCCGTCAGCGGCCTTGGTGGTTTGGCAACTTCCGCGCAAGCGCACCCGGGTTATCACTGTGGATACCACTACGGTTGCGGATACCGCTACGGATGCGGATACCACTACTGCTACCATGGCGGTAACTGCGGCTATTGGTATTGGAACAACGGTTGCCGTTATTTCCGCGTAGTCGTTGTACCGCCTCCTCCGGCCCCTTGGTGCCCCTAAGGAGTTAACCGCTAACAGTTAGCCTTTGCGGTTAATCCCATGTCGATGGAGGCCCCCATCGACCACGGAGTTGACCGTTTGCAGTATTTAAGATTAACCGCACTAAGACAGGTATTTCTTTGCGCTCTTTGCGTTCTTTCGCGGCTATTCCTCTTCCAATCGCGAGCGACATACGAGCATAGAACGCTATGAGCAATTGGGCGTGCGTAAGGATGTTCCCTTGCTTACCACGGCCTCGCTACCTGTCGCGCCGTAGGCTGGGCGAAGGCGGAAGCGAGGCGCGCTCCACGGGTCGTTAACCGCCAACCGGTAACCGATCCGGCAGATAATTCAGGTTCGGTCCTAACCAGCGCTCTAGCTCCTCTAACGGCATCCCTTTCCGAACCTGATAATCTAACACTTGATCGCGATCGATCTTGCCAACACCGAAGTATTTGGCTTCAGGATGCGCAAAATAGAGGCCGCTCACGGATGCTCCCGGCCACATGGCAAAGCTCTCTGTGAGTTGGATGCCAGCATTTTCTTCAGCCTGTAGCAGGTCGAACAAAATCGCTTTCTCCGTATGGTCAGGACAGGCCGGATAACCCGCCGCCGGTCTGATGCCGCGATATTTTTCCTGGATCAGATCTTCTCTGGTCAGATGCTCGGTTAGCCCGTACCCCCATTCGCGCCGAACCTTTTCATGCAGATATTCGGCAAACGCTTCTGCCAGCCGATCCGCCAGCGCTTTGGTCATGATCGCGTTGTAATCGTCGTGATCCGCCTCAAATTGGCGAGCTAGTTCATCGGCCCGATGTCCGGCGGTCACTGCAAACGCACCGATATAATCCGCTCTCCCTTTCGGCGCGATATAATCAGCCAAGCAATGGTTAAACTGGCCGGCGGGTTTTTGCATCTGCTGGCGTAATTGGTGAAAGGTCGCCAAGAGTTCGGTTCGGGTTTCGTCCCCGTAAACTTCGATATCGTCACCGATACTATTCGCCGGCCAAACACCATAAACACCCTTAGCGACTAACAACCGGCTGTTGACAATGTCCTGGAGCAGTTTCTGGGCATCCTCATACAGCAGGCGAGCTTGTTCGCCAACGTCCGGATCATCGAAAATCTTCGGGAATCGGCCCCTGAGCTCCCAGGTGTGGAAAAAGGGAGACCAATCAATATACGGTACCAGTTCATCTAATGATTGGTTAGCAAGCACCTGAACTCCGAGAACGCTCGGTTTATCGATAGAGGTGCTCGTCCAATCAAAGACCGGCTTCCGGTTACGCGCTTCTTCGATGGTGAGTAATTGCTTTTCTGCGGTTCGCCGAAGGAATTCTTCGCGCAGATGCTCCTGCTCCTTTGTGTTCTTACTAACGAACTCTGGGCGTAACTCCTCACTGATTAGCGAACCAACCACGTTCACCGCGCGGGATGCATCCAACACATGGATCGTCGGACCGCTATAATGCGGAGCGATTTTCACAGCGGTGTGGGCTTTGCTGGTGGTTGCCCCACCGATGAGCAACGGCAGCGTATACCCCAGCCGCTCCATTTCCTGAGCTACGTGCGCCATCTCGTCCAAAGACGGCGTGATCAAACCGCTGAGACCGATAATGTCTGCGTGCTCGGCTGCCGCTGCCTCGAAGATTTTCTCGGCCGGAACCATCACCCCCAAGTCTTTTACCTCGAAGTTATTGCAGGCTAACACGACGCCCACGATGTTTTTGCCGATATCATGAACATCGCCTTTCACTGTCGCCAGCACCACTTTTCCCTGCGAACGTCGAGTGGGCGAGCTCGCCTGCTCCGCTTCCATGTAGGGCAACAGGTAAGCCACCGATTTCTTCATCACTCGGGCGCTCTTTACCACCTGCGGCAGAAACATTTTACCTGCGCCGAATAGATCGCCCACTACGCTCATGCCACCCATCAACGGGCCTTCAATCACCGAGAGTGGTCTGCCGTATTTTTGAAGGGCTTCAGCCGTATCCGCATCGATGTATTCGACGATTCCCTTGATCAAGGCATGAGAAAGCCGCTCTTCAACCGTGCTCGATCGCCAGGCTTCATCTTTCGCCTGTGCTTTCCCGCTGCTCTTGACCCGTTCTGCATACTCAACCAGGCGTTCCGTCGCATCTTTCCGACGGTTTAAGAGCACATCTTCAACCGACTCCAATAATTCCGGCGGGATCGCTTCGTATACGGCCAGTTGCCCGGCGTTCACAATCCCCATATCCAAGCCCGCCGCGATCGCATGATACAAAAAGGCGGCATGAATCGCCTCGCGCACCGCATTATTTCCCCGGAACGAGAATGAAATATTGCTTACACCGCCGCTCACCCGGCAATGAGGCAAATGCTGTTTGATCCATTTCGTCGCTTCGATAAACGCGATCGCGTATTCCGCATGCTCTTCGAGGCCGGTCCCTACCGTGAGGATGTTCGGATCGAAAATGATATCCTGCGGCGGGAATCCGATTTCTTCGGTTAGGATCCGATAGACCCGGGCGCAGATCTCGGTCTTGCGAGCGAAGGTGTCTGCTTGGCCGGACTCGTCAAACGCCATCACTACTACCGCGGCGCCGTAACGACGGACAAGCTGCGCTTGGCTCCGAAACTTCTCTTCGCCTTCCTTCAGGCTGATCGAGTTTACAATCCCTTTTCCTTGGATCGATTGGAGGCCGGCTTCGAGGACACTCCATTTAGAGCTGTCAACCATCACTGGTACCCGAGAGATATCCGGTTCAGCAGCCACCAGGTTCAAAAACTTCCTCATGGAGGCTTCCGAATCGATCATCCCTTCATCCATGTTGATGTCGATGATGTTGGCTCCACCCTCGACCTGCTGCCTGGCAACAGCCAAAGCCCCTTCAAAATCGCCGCCAAGAATTAACTTCGAAAATTTGGGCGAACCGGTGATGTTGGTACGCTCACCGATCATGGTGAACCCGATCCCGAATGTGTACGGCTCAAGGCCGCTGAGCTGGGTACGAACCTCGAGCTTGGGCAATGCTCGCGGCGGTAGACCAGCGACTGCCTTAGCCAGCATCTCAATGTGAGCCGGGGTGGTGCCGCAACAGCCGCCAACAATGTTCAGCCAACCGAGTTCCGCCCATTCCATTAGTTGCGGCGTCAACGATTCCGGAGTTTCGGGAAACCCGGTCGGCGACAACGGATCGGGCAAACCCGCATTGGGATAGCAAGAGACGTAGATTGGAGCTATCCGCGCGAGTTCTTCGATATAAGGACGCAGTTCTTTCGGCCCAAGTGCGCAGTTCAACCCCACGCTAAGAAGCGGCGCGTGGGAGATTGAGATCCAAAAAGCTTCTGTCGTTTGCCCAGTTAACGTCCGGCCGCTGGCATCGGTGATTGTGCCGGACGCCATCACCGGAACTCGGAACCCGAGCTCGGCAAATAACTCTTCGATGGCAAACAGCGCTGCCTTGAGATTCAGGGTATCGAAGGTCGTCTCGACCAGAAGCAGGTCAGCTCCTCCCTCGATCAACGACCTGGCTTGTTCGGCATACGCCTCTTTGACCTGCGCCCAGGTCACCTCGCGTTTACCGGGATCATTGACGTCCCGGGAGATCGACAACGTACGATTCAGGGGTCCGATAGAACCAGCCACATACCGGCGATGTCCCGGATCTTTGTCCATCACCTCCCGGACCGCGTCTTTAGCCAGCTTCGCTGCCGCTCGGTTGATTTCAGGCACATAACGTTCGAGCGCAAAGTCCGATTGCGCGATAACCGTGGCGTTGAACGTATTGGTCTCGATGATATCAGCGCCAGCCTCGAGATATTCGACGTGGATCTGCCGGATGATCTCCGGTCGGGTCAGACAGAGGACATCGTTATTATTCTTGAGCGAAGCCGGGTGGTCCCGAAGAAGATCACCCCGATAATCTTCCTCTTTCAGTTTGAAGCGCTGAATCATGGTCCCCATCGCGCCGTCGAGGATCACAATCCTTTTGGCGAGGAGATCAACGATATCAAAGGCATCAGAATGGCGAAGATTGTCCGGCATACCTTAAAAAACCTGTAACATCAGCAGGACGGTGGCGCAACGAATAGATTGATTTATCATGATGGATTGATGGGTTGCTTGATGCGCGTACTTTTTTTGGTAGATCGTTACCTGAAAATACAACAAAGATGGCTTACTCGTAATCGTCGTCGTCCTCGAGAAATGTGTTTTGCCTAGCGCATTGCTCTCACCCAGGATTCAATTTGCCCAGCGTGCCTGGAGGGGAGCCGCTTTGTCGGTTGGCAAGTCTATCGGTTGCGAGCAGGCGGCTCCCGGGAATGACCCGGCGCACCGCTTTTGCCGAGCGCGAATCCCTCGTTAGATCTGTGGTTCCCATCTGGCTGATAGAACTTCCAAGTCCTCGGTCATTCCCGGGTGCCGTCTGCTGGCCCCGAAAGCTTTCGGAGGACGATTACGAAAAAAACCGCGGCCAGTCCTTATTTTCCCAGAAGCAACACATCCAGCCCAACCGCCAGGACAAAAACCACACTGACAAACGCGTTGCTCTGGAAGAACGCCCGATTGATCCCCGCCAGATCCAGATTAGCTGCCGCTCGGTGTTCGTAAAATAGCGCGCCGCCAACCGCCAGCAGCGAAAGATAATAAATCCAGCCCAGGTTGCTCACTAACCCGAACCCAAGCAGGCAGAGCAGCAGAATAACATGCATCCCCTGAGCTAGCCGAAGACTCGCGGGTACTCCGTACCGGACCACCATCGAGTGCAGACCCTGTTGCCGGTCGAACTCATAGTCTTGAGTCGCGTAAATCAGGTCGAAGCCGCCCACCCAAAAGATGACGCCGAGAGCCAAAATAATCGGAGGCCAGGCAAATTGGCCGCGCACAGCTAACCAAGCGCCGACCGGAGCAATCGCTAACGAAAGCCCCAAGAAAAACTGGGTGTATGACGTAAATCGTTTTGTGAACGAATAAAGAAAGATCACCGCCAGAGCGACCGGCGACAAAAGAAAACAAACCGGGTTGACGAAGGAACAGATCACGAGAAACGCCAGACTTGAGAACCCGACCAAGCCGTAAGCAGTCGCCTTTGACACAAGCTTATGCCGGCCGGCAGTCCGCGGGTTCAGTTTGTCCATTTCCCAATCGGCGATCCGGTTGAACGCCATGGCCGCCGTTCGGGCGAAGACCATGGCTAGGAGAATCAACCCGATCGTGACCAGACTCGGCAGTCCTTTTGCGGCGACCAGCATCGACCCCACCGCAAAAGGCAGCGCGAATACCGTGTGAGAGAAGCGGATAAATTTTAGAATGCGCTGCAGCATCATTTGGTAGGGCGAGGCTCCTATGACGCCTAAAATGGATCGCAACGCAACCGTTCTCAATTTTACCCGGTGACGAATTACACCTGAACGCTGCCGAGCCGTCGGCCCCAACGTTTACGCCGCACCACGCCAATACTCCTTCACTCCGCTGGCGCAGATTCGAGGACGACGAGTAACTCAGAAACGCTGCGCATTCAAAGGCTGGGAAATGAACGGGATAGAGTTCGTGAACGCTCTTCGTGGACGAGCACCAAAGGCCTGGAGGGGAGCCGCTTTGTAGGTCAGCAGCTCTATCGGGCGGCAGCCACTGAAAGCCTTCGGGGTAGACAGGCGGCTCCCGGGCACGGTCCAGCGCTAGGCAGTTCTGGAGGCGGCTTCCAAATCGGCGGGTTCTCCACCACGTCCTTTGTATGGCTAACGGTGGGTAATTCCCGGAAGCCGCCTGTCTACCCCGAAGGCTTTCGGTGGCTGCCGCCCGATAGAACTGCCACCTTACAAAGCGGCTCCCCTCCAGGCGTTGGGCGAGCGACGACGCGTGTTCTTTCGGGAGAACCAAGCGCCGGGTGACTTGCCACGCCCTGGGACCGGCTCGGCAACCCGTAGGCATCGGAACATAACAAATCGGATCAGATCAATTTCTTCGGGAATCTTCTAAGGTTGTTCGGGAGCCTCGCCCTACCAGCTATTTGCTATTCTGCGCCGCCCTGAACACCCCATAGATCAGCCGCGCGCCCTTCGAATACGTCAGGTACGCCCACGCCCATTGGAGGAAGACAAAAACCTGGTTTCTGAATCCGATCAGAAAGATCAGGTGGATAAAGAGCCAACTGAGCCAGGCGAGAAATCCGCCAAAACGGACCACCTTAAGATCCGCTATCGCTCGATTGCGACCGATGGTGGCCATTTGCCCTTTATCATGATAGCGAAAGGGCAACATCGGCCGGCCCTCGGCCGCCGCTAGAATGTTCCTGGCTGCGTGACGGCCCATCTGCATTGCCACCGGGCAGACTCCAGGAAGCGGTTCGCCGGTTTGATAGGTGAAAACCGCCATATCGCCAATCACGAAAATCTCTGGATGCCCCGGAACGGTCAGGTCTTCGTTCACCTTAACCCGGCCGGCGCGGTCGAGCTCAACTCCCAGACTCTTGCCCAACGGCGAAGCCGCATTACCCGCCGCCCACACAATGGTCCGGGCGGGAATTAGCTCGTCGCCGACGTACACACCATCAGGTCCGACGTCTTTCACCATGACCCCGGTCCGGACTTCCACCTTAAGTTGCCCCAATTGTTTGCGAGCAGATTCGGATAACCCCGGCGTAAAAGCCGGCAATACCCGGGGAGCAGCATCCACCAGCACGATTCGCGCATCCTTTGGGTTAACGTGATGGAAATCATCCGCCAGACTCTTGTGCGCCAGCTCAGCAATAGCGCCGGCCATCTCAACCCCAGTTGGTCCAGCGCCCACCACCACAAAGGTCAACGCTTTCTGGCGTTCGGCGGCGGTCTCCGCGATTTCGGCTGCTTCGAACGCAAACAGAATCCGGCGCCGCAGTTCCAATACGTCCGGCAGATTCTTCAAGCCTGGCGCGAACTGTTCCCATCCGTCGTGGCCAAAATACGAATGGCGCGCGCCAGCCGCCACGATCAGATAATCGTAGGGAACTTTTCGGTCTGCACAGACCACCGCCTTTTCGGCGACATCAATTCGATCAGCATTGGCCAGCACAACCTCCAGGTTCTCGGCGTGCTTCAGAATGTGGCGAATTGGTTGGGCAATATCTCCGGGAGAAAGCCCGGCTGTAGCCACCTGATAAAGTAGCGGCTGAAATAAGTGATGATTGGTTCGATCCAACAGAATCATCGAGACCGGTTTGTTCGCCAATTCTTTGGCTGCATACAGCCCACCGAAACCGCCACCGATGATAACAACTCGCGGTGTTTTCTTGCGTTCAACAGACTCAGCATTCATAGAAATTAATTCGCCACTGCAACTCGGGACGTGCGGGTTGCACTTAATTTAATATGGTGACGCGGTAGCGAATCAATTTCCACTGCTTGTGAAAAATTTCACAAATAATCGCTTGCGGCTCTGTTTTGGTGATCCTTAACTGTTAATGGCTGGCCCCGGGTCCGTCGACTCGGCGTCTTTTGAACCTTATGGCTACCTCCCACACAATCGAAACCCCGGATACCTTGGCTCGCACGGCCAAGTCATTGGAAACAATCAGTGATTCGGAGCTCCTCGGCGAAAAGCTCGTTATTAATATGGGCCCCTCCCATCCGGCAACTCATGGGGTCCTAAGAATCGTTCTGGAGCTGGATGGAGAAATCATTACCAAAGCCATACCTGACATCGGTTACCTCCATCGCGGCGACGAAAAGATCGCCGAGAATATGCAGTTTAACCAGTTTGTCCCGTACACAGACCGGTTAGACTATCTGGCCCCGCTGGCGAACAATGTAGCTTACGCCCTGGCCGTCGAGAAGCTCATGGGTTGGGAGCTTCCGCCGAGAGGAAAAGCGATTCGGGTGATCGCTTGCGAAGTTGCCCGGATATCCTCTCACCTCTTGGGCTTGGGTGCCTTCGCAATGGACGTGGGCGCCACCACCGTCTTCCTTTACACGTTCACCGAGCGAGAGAAACTTTATAACCTGATTGAGCTCCTTACCGGAGCCAGATTTACGACCTCATATACTCGGATCGGGGGACAGATCCGAGACCTGCCCGATGGGTTTATCCCGGCTCTAAAGAAATTTCTGGACGAATTCATCCCGCAACTGAATGAACTCGACCGGTTACTGACTCGTAATCGGATCTGGGTTGACCGGACTAAAGGGCTCGGCGTGATCTCGAAGGAGGACGCAATCAGTTTTGCGATCACCGGCCCAAACATCCGCGGTTCAGGCATCGACTACGATGTCCGCAAAGCTCGCCCGTACCTCGACTACGATAAGTACGACTTCGATATCCCGATTGGCACGGTTGGGGATGCCTACGACCGGTACCTGGTGAGGATCGAAGAGATGCGGCAGAGCGTAAACATCCTCAGGCAAGTCATAGAGAAGTTGCCCGCCGGTCCCATCGACGTTCGCGATCCGAAGAACATGCCGCCGCCTAAGACCGAAGTACTGATGAAAATGGAGGAGCTAATCCATCATTTCATTATTCATACCGAAGGAATTGATGCGCCGGTCGGCGAGGTTTATTTCGGCGCTGAGAATCCGAAAGGGGAGTTGGGTTTTTATATCAACAGTAAAGGAGGAGGTGTCCCCTATCGGTTAAAAATCAGGGCTCCTTCCTTCGTGAACCTAAGTATCTTGTCGAAGATTTTGCCGGGTCACATGATGTCTGATGTGGTCGCGATTTTAGGCAGTCTTGATTTTGTGATGGGCGAATGTGATCGCTAGGCATATGCGAACCGCGTACCTCATCGTCGGGTTATGCGCGGTGCTATTAGCGGGAGGTTGCAAACGAGAAATTGCGAACCGCAACCTGGTGCAGGTAAAGAGGAACATGAGCCCGAAGGAAGTGGAGACGATCCTTGGGCAACCAGACTCGACGGATCGGAAAGACGACGATGGCGACGGTGAAAAAAAATATGCAGGGTTGGTCACTTACTACTATCTCCAGGATGGACAGAAGATCGCTCTTCAGTTTTTTAACGGTCATCTTGTTCGTGAACCGGATCTTTTGAAAGAACACTAGGCATGGAAATTCCCCAGGAGTTAGCAGATCACATCGACGAAGTGATCACGCATTACCCGGTGTCAAAACGAAGCGCTACGCTTCCTCTGCTTCACCTGATACAAGAGCACTTCGGTTATATCAGTGACGAAGCAATCACCTGGGTGGCAGCGAAGCTCGAGTTAGAGCCGATCAACATTCTCGAACTGGTCACCTTCTACCCGATGTTCCGGCAAAGCCCGCCAGGGAAACATCACATCCGGGTTTGCCGGACCTTATCCTGCGCGATGGCCGGGAGTTACTCTTTGCTTGATACGTTTTGCAAGCACGCCAATATCGAGAAACCGGCCGGCAACCATCACGCCCATCTGCTTAAGGGCGCGGACGGAAAATACAGCATCGAATTTGTGGAATGCCTGGCCAGCTGCGGAACGGGGCCGGTCTGCATGATCAATGATGACTTCTACGAAGCGGTTTCTGAGGACAGTGTCCCTGAATTACTAAAGAAATATCAGTGATATGCCAGCCATCGATCGCACTCCCCATCCCCGCGAAAGACGAATCGTCTTTAAAAACATCGATCGCGAGGGTTGGACCCCAGATATCGACTGTTACCTGAAGGATGGCGGCTATGAAGAGCTAAAAAAGGCTCTTACGATGCAGCCACAGGACATCGTCAGCGAGGTGAAAACATCCGGGGTTCGCGGACGTGGCGGCGCCGGGTTCCCCTGCGGAGCAAAATGGGGATTCATCCGGCCGGGCGAAACGAAACCGATTTATTTGATTTGCAACGCCGATGAGTCTGAACCGGGTACCTTCAAAGACCGATACATTATCCACCAGGATCCCCACCAGCTGCTGGAAGGGATGATCATCTCTTGCTTCGCAGTGAATGCCCGACTGGCCTACATCTATATTAGAGGTGAGTTCCCGTTAGGCGCGAAGATCCTGGAGCAAGCGATTAAGGAAGCCAAGGAGCACAGCTTTCTGGGGAAGAACATCCTGGGGAGCGGATTTGATCTCGAGATTTACGTTCACCGCGGTGCAGGCGCTTACATTTGCGGTGAAGAAACTGGGTTGATCGAGTCGTTGGAAGGAAAACGGCCGTATCCCCGGATCAAACCGCCGTACTTCCCGGCCGCTCTCGGCTTGTACATGTCGCCGACAGTCGTGAATAACGTCGAGACTTTATGCGACGTTAAGCACATCGTTAAGATGGGCGGCGCCGAATACGCAAAGATCGGTCGACCAAATAATACCGGCACCCGGTTGCTTTGCGTAAGCGGTGATGTCCAAAAGCCGGGCTATTACGAGTTCGAAACCGGTGGCCTCACTATGGGCGAGCTGATTTACGACATTTGCGGCGGACTTCGGCCTGGCCGCAAACTGAAGGCGGTGATCCCAGGTGGCAGCTCGGCCAAAGTCTTACGGGCAGACGAACGTTACAAGATCAAGAACAAGCAACCGGACGGAACTACCGTCGAAGAAGAGATCGGGATCGACGACATTCGCATCGATTTTGACACCTTAGCGGCGGTCGGATCCATGGCGGGATCCGGAGGAGTCATTGTAATGGATGACACCCGCGACATGGTCTGGGCTCTGAACAACATCAATGAATTTTACGGCCATGAAAGTTGTGGCCAATGCACGCCCTGCCGGGAAGGATCTCTTTGGATGCAGAAGATTACCGCGCGTCTGCTTGATGGGGGCGGTGCGGAAGGCGATCCCGACACGTTGACGACGGTAGCGGACCATATCGCCGGGCGAACCATCTGCGCTTTTGGCGAAGCCTGCGCATGGCCTACGCAAAGTTTTGTCGCGAAATTCCGCGACGAGTTCGTGGCATATGCTTCTAAGAACGGAAAATCCGCCTCGAACAAATCGGAGGATAAAAAGCAGGGCTAGACGGTTATGAGTGAATCTTTGCCACTTCTCAACGTACAGATCGACGGCGTCTGGTACCAGTTCCCGAAGGGAACACGCGTTATCGAAGCTTGTACTCAAGCCGGGAAATTTGTTCCCCGATATTGTTACCATCCCAAACTGAGTTCTCCGGGTAACTGCCGGATGTGTCTGATTGAGATGGGCATGCCCAGGATGGGTCCGGATCGCAAACCGGAGCTCGGGCCGGACGGTAAACCGATGATCAACTGGATGCCGCGGCCGCAAATTTCCTGCGCTCAAGATATCACTGAAGGCATGGGGGTAAGAACCGACTCGCCGCTCGTACAGGACTGCCGGCATGGGGTAATGGAGTTTCTTCTCATTAATCATCCGCTGGATTGTCCGATCTGCGACCAAGCCGGCGAATGCGAGCTCCAAGAATTCAGCGTCCAGTATGGAACCGGAGGCTCCCGATTCCATGAAGAAAAAGTCAAGAAGCCCAAGCACGTAAACCTCGGCCCCAGAGTTACCTTAGATGACGAGCGTTGCATCCTTTGTTCCCGATGTATCCGCTTCATGAAAGAAGTGGCTCATGACGATGTCCTGGGGTTCGCCAGCCGCGGGAGTCATTCTTATTTGACCGCTCACCCCGGACGCGTCCTGGACAGTAATTACTCGCTTAACACCGTCGACATCTGTCCAGTCGGTGCGCTCACCAGCACCGATTTCAGATTCAAGATGCGGGTATGGTTCCTTAAGGAGACTAAAAGCATCTGCACGAGCTGCGCTACCGGCTGCAACACACTCATCGGCAGCCGCCAAAACGCTATCTATCGCCAAACTCCGCGCGAGAACGACCACGTGAATTCGGCTTGGATGTGCGATTACGGCCGGCTGAATATTCATTTTGTCAATTCGACCGAACGTCTGACCGAGCCCCAGATCCGGAACTTGTCCATGCTGGAAGCCGCCAGTTGGACTGCGGCACTGGCCAGGGCGACCGAAGATCTGAAGCGATTCCAGCCCACCGAGATTGCCGTTATCGCTTCCGGCAAGATGACCAACGAAGAACTTTGGTTCGCCAAGAAGCTGATCGACTCGGTTAAGACGCCAAATTATGACATCGTGCCCCGAACCGGGCCGTCTGACGAGCTTCTGCTCAATGCCATCCGCAACCCCAATACCATTGGGGCCCAGCTCTTAGGTCTTTGCGAGAATGAACCCGGCGCTAAGCTTCAACAAATCGCCGACGGGGTCAGCCGGGGCCACATCAAAGCTGTCGTCACCTTGCAAGAGGACCTGACCGCGGCCGGCTTCAAGGCAACGGACCTGGAAAAGCTAGGAGCGCTCATCGTGATGGATATTTTGCCGAATGAGACCACGAAACTCGCGACGACCCTTTTGCCGTCGGCTTCGTTCGCCGAAAAACGCGGATCGATGATCAACGTTAAGGGCCGGCTACAAAGGTTAAACCGAGCGATTCAATCACCCGGCAATGCCCGGGAAGATTGGGAAATATTACGGGACCTGATTCAACAATTGACGGGCGCAAACGGCGTTTACCAGATCGAGGACGTCTTCAAACAGATGGCCGAGAGCATGGCGCCATTGCAAGGGCTAAGCTTGAGCAAGATTGGTGACTTGGGAGTACAACTAGAAGGGTTGGGTTCACCTGCACCGGTAACAGCCTCGGCCTAAAATTATGGCGGATATTCTTTTTGCGCTGCTGTTTGCTCTCATTAAGGCGGTGGGATTGGTCTTCTTGATCATCCTCCCCATGGTTTCGTATACGGTTTATGCCGAACGCCGGGTCAGTGCGATGATCCAGGATCGGCTAGGCCCAAATCGGGTAGGTCACTTCGGACTAGCTCAACCAATTGCGGATGCGGTGAAGCTGTTGCTCAAGGAAGACTTCACACCCGCCAGCGTTAATAAGTTCTACTATTGGTTAGCGCCTGCCTGCGCCATGGCGCCGTCGCTAATGGCGCTCGCGGTAATCCCTTTCGGCAGCAACTGGTTCGGTCAGCCGATGGTAGTGGCCAATGTGGATATCGGGGTTCTTTGGGTATTCGCGGTTTCTTCCCTCGGGGTCTACGGTATCGTCTTGGCCGGCTGGTCGTCGAATTCTAAGTACCCATTCCTCGGTGGTATCCGGTCAAGTTCGCAGATGATCTCATACGAGCTGTCGCTCGGCCTGTCCGTTATCCCGATTTTCTTAATCTGCGGCACCTTGAACATGCCGGCGATAGTAAAGTACCAAATCGAGAACGGCTGGCTGATCTCACCCATCTGGCTCAAAGGCATCTCGTTCACTGGTATCGATTTCGGACTTCTAGCTAGCTCGATATTCAGCGTAAACGCTCTCTTCAAGCTCCTGCTTTGGGTTCCGCTGTTTGTCTCTTTCGTTGTATTCATGGTCTCGATGTTCGCCGAGACCAACCGTTTACCATTTGATTTGCCGGAGTCGGAAACGGAGTTAGTCGGTGGTTATCACACCGAATACTCCTCGATGAAGTTCGCTCTGTTCTTCCTCGGAGAATATGCGGCCATGATTACCGGTAGCGCCGTAATTGTGACCTTGTTTTTTGGCGCCTGGCACATCCCGTTTCTACCGACTGATCCCCAGCAGCTTCCGCTGCTCTGGGGCTGGCCGATCTGGAGCATCCTTCTAGGTTTCCTCCACATCGTAGCCTTTTTCGTTAAAGTTGCGATATTGCTCTTCTTCTTCATTTGGGTCCGTTGGACCTTTCCTCGGTTTCGTTATGACCAGTTGATGCGGTTGGGCTGGTATTTCTTCTTCGAAATCGCGTTAGCAAACATCTTGTTGGTTGCACTAATCTTGGCGTTCGCGCCTAAATAAACGCGCTGCTTATGGCTTACACTGTCGCCCGCCCGAAATTATCCTTTGGTGAAAAGCTTTATCTGCCGGCCGTCATCGCCGGCTTGAAGATCACCATTGGTCACCTGATCAAAGTTCTCACCGGAAAGACCAAGGTTACCATGCAGTATCCCGAAGAACGTTGGGATACCCATTTGCCGGAGCATTATAGAGGAGCTCCCACCTTGGTTACGGACGAACATGGACGCGAGCGTTGTGTGGCTTGCCAGCTGTGCGAATTCATTTGTCCGCCCCGGGCGATTACCATCAAGCCCGGCGAGATCCCGGAGGGCGATCGCTGGCGTAAGGTGGAGAAGTTTCCTAAAGAATTTGAGATCGACATGGTCCGCTGTATCTATTGCGGCCTTTGCGAGGAAGTCTGTCCGGAGCAAGCAATTTTCTTGCGGAAGGACTATGCCATCACAGGGCTGAGCCGCGCCGAGATGGTTCACAAGAAAGACCGTCTCTACGAACTCGGCGGGGTCATGACCGGCTTAGTGTTTAAGTGGAACGAAAAAAAATAAACCCATGCCCGCCGCACTCTTTTGGACCTTCGTTCTGTTCATGCTGTTTTTCGGCGGCATGGTCGTGGTTAACCGAAGCCCCGTTGCCAGTGCCTTAAGTTTGGTCGTGTGCTTTCTTGGGCTAGCCGCTCTCTATATTTCGTTGGACGCATTTTTTCTCGGTGTCATCCAGATCCTGGTATACGCCGGCGCCGTCATGGTGCTGTTCTTATTCATTATCATGCTACTCGACTTGAAAGCCGAGCAGCGGCGTCACTTCAATTTGATCGCGATGTTTGGCGGCGTCGTGGTGGTCGTTTTGTTTCTCAAGGTCCTGTGGGATGTGTGTTACGGATTTCATGGTGGTGATGCCGTATTCCCTGCCATCCAGAACACAGAGCACGGTGATACTTGGCAGGTCGGGATGGCGCTTTTCCAGCAATACAAGCTGCCGCTACAGATGATCGGCGCATTGGTGGTAGTCGCTTCCGTCGGCGCTGTTCTGCTCAGTAAGAGAGAATTGAAATAGACCGCGAATAGACGCGAATGGACACGAATCTAAGAGAATGAAATATGGCCACCCTGAATGACTATCTGCTGGCTAGCGGTCTCCTGTTTACTGTCGGATTCGCTGGAGTCCTGTTAAGACGGAACATCATTATCATCTTTATGGCGTTGGAGTTGATGCTTAACGCCGCCAATTTGTCGTTAGTCGGTTTTTCGCGTTTCCATGTCCGGGCCGGGCTGCCGGATTATAACGCGCAGGTGTTAGTTTTCTTTATCATCACGGTGGCGGCGGCCGAGGTCGCGGTCGGCTTGGCAGTGATCGTTGCCCTTTACCGCGCCAAACAGACCACCCACATTGAGGACCTCAATTCGCTGAAATTCTGACGAATGAACTCGGCTCCCTGGATTATTCTCTTTGCTCCCCTGGTCGCTGCGGCGGCGATTGCTATCGCGACTCAGCCTTTCAAGAAAGTGAGTTCGTACCTGTCGGTAGCGGCGGTCGCGGTCTCTTTTGTATTCAGTCTAGTGGTGTTTGCCAGCCCAAATCAGGACGCCAGCTTTAACTGGATCGATTTAGGGACCTTCCAAGTTCGGCTTGGCTACCTGATCGACGACTTCAGCAGAATGATGCTGCTTGTCGTCTCGGGAGTTGGTCTGTTGATCCACGTTTATTCGATCGGCTACATGCACGACGACCGGGGACGCTCTCGTTATTTCGCCGGCCTGTCGCTCTTCATGTTCTCCATGCTCGGCATCGTCCTGGCCAACAACTTCATCATGATGTTCATCTTCTGGGAGCTGGTCGGGGTAAGCTCCTACATCTTGATTGGGCATTGGTTCGATCGTCCGTCCGCAGCAGATGCCGCTAACAAAGCTTTGATCGTCAATCGGATCGGTGACTTCGGTTTCATGCTGGGCATTTTAATGGTGTGGTCCGCCTCGGGCACGGTGATGTTCGGTGAGCTGTCTTCAAAATGGACCACCCTTGGTTTAGGAACCGTTTATGCCACGGCCGCCGCCCTCCTGATCTTTTGCGGCGCCGTAGGTAAGTCTGCCCAATTCCCGTTGCATGTCTGGCTGCCGGACGCGATGGAAGGCCCGACGCCCGTATCCGCCTTGATTCACGCGGCGACCATGGTGGCTGCGGGTGTCTACATGTTGGCCCGGGTTTATTTCCTTTTTGCCGGTTCCGCTGCCGCTCTAAGCGTCGTTCTGTGGATCGGTGTACTGACCTCTCTGCTAGCGGCCTTGATGGCCACCCAACAGTCCGATATCAAACGGGTTTTAGCTTATTCAACGCTGTCTCAGTTGGGTTTGATGGTGTCTGCCATCGGTTTGGGTGTGCCGGTTTCAGCCCTTTTCCATCTGTTCACGCACGCCTTTTTCAAAGCCCTGCTCTTCCTCGGCGCCGGTTCGGTGATTCATTCACTGCACAACGAGCAAAACATGTGGCAGATGGGCGGGCTGCGGAAGAAGATGCCCCTCACGTTTTGGACATTTCTGATAGCAACCTTAGCGCTGTCTGGATGTCCTCCCCTGGCCGGATTCTGGAGTAAAGATGGTATCGTGGCCGCAGCCTTCGAACACAACATGGCGGCAGGTCTCGTAATCTCGGTGATCAATTTCTTCACCGCTTTTTACATGGCGCGGCTCTTCGTCGTGGCGTTCCTAGGTACAGCTCGTTCGGAAGCTGCTGATCATGCCCACGAGTCACCTCCGGTAATGGCGGTCCCGTTGGTTCTGCTGGCGATTCCCAGTCTTATTGCCGGCTTCCCACCAATCGAACATATTTTCTTCCCAGAGGCCGGAGGTGCAGAGCCATCGATCGGGGCAATTGCAGTCTCTTTAGCGGTGTTCGTAGCGGGCATAGCTGCCGGATTTGTTCTTTACCGGGGCAAGACCAGCGATCCGGTCAGCATTCCCCTATTCGCTCATCGGTTCTACATCGACGACTTCTACTCTGTCCTCGTCAAATGGACCCAAGACGCGCTGGCCGGAATCGCGGCTTTCGTCGATCGCTGGGTGATCGACGGAGGATTGGTGCGCGGTTTGGGAGGGACGACCTGGGGCTTCGGGTTCGCCCTGCGTTTTCTGCAAATTGGTAACCTCCAAGCCTACGCTTTTCTTTTCGGTTTCGGGGTGGTGCTTCTCCTCTACTTGATCCTTTTCGCCACATGAACGTACTAGTCCATCTCACTTATCTGGGGCCGTTAGTTGCCGCCATCCTAATCCTATTTGGATTTGCACCGCGTAGGACGGCCATCACCGGCGCCGTTGTTGGGCTAATTTCTTCGCTGATTCTTTTCTTGGGTTATGATCACACCGCAGGGGGATACCAATTCGTTTCCGCGCTGCCCCTGGTCCCCGCCTGGGACCTGAAGTTCTACGTTGGTGTAGATGGACTGAATGCGACCATGCTGTTCCTCACATCCCTGGTCGCTCTGGCAGCTGCCTGGATGTCGCCTAGAGCAGAAGAGAATCTGCATCGATATATGGCCTGCGTGATGGCCATTGCGGCTGGTGCAGCCGGTGCTTTTGCTTCTTTGGATCTCTTCTTCTTTTATGCGTTTCACGAGATGGCGTTGATCCCCACTTTTTTGATGATCGGGATCTGGGGGACCGGAAACCGGCAAGCCGCCGCCTGGAAAATTACGATCTATCTGTCGATCGGAAGCATTATCCTCTTGGTTGGGTTGATCGGGGTTTATCTCATGGTTCCGGAGAAGGACCGAACCTTCGATATCGTCAAGCTCCAAGCCATGGCCGCTCACGGGGTATTCACCGGCCCGGACGCAAATTGGATCTTTTTGCTCCTGCTTTTCGGCTTCGGCACGCTGGTTTCTTTGTTCCCGTTTCATACCTGGGCTCCCCAGGCTTATGCAGCCGCTCCGGTGCCGGTAGCGATGCTTCACGCAGGCGTATTAAAGAAATTCGGCCTGTACGGCCTGCTTCGGGTTGCTCTCCCGCTGATGCCGGAGGCCGCGCGTCATTGGTCCTGGCTGCTTCTGGCGCTGCTGGTTGGTAACATCTTGTTCGTCGGGCTTGCCACCATTTCCCAGAAACAGCTCGACCTGACCCTGGGCTACTCCAGCGTGATGCACATGGGTTACATTTTCTTGGGACTGGCTAGCTTCAATCTGATTGGGATCGATGGAGCCGCCCTCTTGATGCTCGCTCACGGTCTATCCATCGCTGCATTGTTCGCTATTTCCGGGGAACTGCGTAAGCAAACGGGAACGCTCGATTATCGCGATTTAGGAGGCCTCGCTAAGTCGATGCCTTTACTCAGTTTCTTATTTGGATTGGCTCTGTACGCCTCTATCGGTCTGCCCGGTTTTGCGAATTTTGCTTCTGAGCTCCTCGTCTTTTTCGGTGCATTCAAAACCGCAACCCCCGGCGCCCCCTTCAATGGTTACGAGATTGCAACGGTTTGCGCTCTGTGGGGTCTGGTCATCTCGGCGGTCTACATGCTGCGCGCTTATCGCAGTATCTTTTTCGGCGAACGTCCCAGCCGGTGGGCCAACGTAAAGGATGTCACCTTGGGCTTGGGTTGGCCGATCTTATTGCTTCTCGCCGGTCTGCTCTTCTTCGGGTTCGCTCCACAAACCGTCCTGCAAAAGGTCGAACCAGGTATGGCCCTCTTTTGGAAATGACTTTATGTCTCCGATACTCGTTGAACTGATTGTTTTGGCCTTAGGCCTCGGTTTGTTGTTAGCAGAGTCGTTCGCCGACCGTCTCAATCGCAACACCATCGCGATAATCGGTATCATCGGGCTCGCGTGCGTTTTTCTGCTGCTCCAGTTCGGAAGTTTTTCCGCCAGCGAAATTGCGGGTTATACCCAAGATAAGGCCGCTCTGTTCTTCAAAAAGTTCGCCTTGGTCACCACCATCATCGTGTTGATCATGTCGATCGATTATTCGGATACCGTCAGAAAATTTGTTCATGGGATCTCTCCTCAAGCTGGCATCGGCGAATTCTATTCATTGCCGATTCTGACTTGCGCCGGCTTGATGTGGATGGCTTCAGCCACGGATTTTGTTCTTATCTTTATCTCCTTAGAGCTGGTCACCGTCTCTTTTTATACCCTGGTCGCGTTCACCCGGCGCAACCCAGCTTCATTGGAAGCAGGTGCCAAATATTTGATCTTGGGCGCGCTATCTACCGGTTTCTTCGTATACGGTATTACTTGGATCTACGGGGTCACCGGGAATACCAATTTGGCCGGCATCGCTAAAGTGCTGCCGTCAATTCCTGCTTCGGATCAATCCGGACTTTTATTCGGAGCGATGCTCGTGCTCGTCGGTCTCGGCTTCAAGGTAGCGGCGGCGCCTTTCCAGTTCTGGGTACCGGACGTGTATCAGGGAGCGCCCACGCCGATCACCGCTTTTTTGTCCGTCGGGTCGAAAGCGGCCGGATTTATCGTTTTGCTAAGAGTCCTCGAGGCCTTTCAAACTCTGCCGGCAGTCGAGTCCAAGCTAACTTTCGCCATTGTGTTGCTGGCAGCCGCAACTTTGGTTTATGGAAATCTAGCCGCTCTACCGCAAACCAATTTCAAGCGGCTATTGGCCTACTCCAGTATTGGGCACGCTGGTTACTTGCTGATGGCGGTTGCCAGTCTCGGCGCTTTGGACGCCGGCTTGGCCGTCGTGGTTTACCTGGCAGCCTATCTACTGATGACCCTGCTCTCCTTCATCATCTTAATTATTGTGGCCAAAAATTCGGAGGGCGACGATATCACTCATTTCAATGGTCTGAGTAAGCGCTCGCCTTTCCTAGCCTTTAGCTTGCTCATCGCGATGGCCTCTCTGGCCGGCGTCCCGCTAACCGCCGGCTTCCTGGGTAAATTCCTTGTTTTCAAAGTGGCCTTCGAATCACAACAATTCCTACTCATCTTACTTGCCGTCATTACCGTCGGTTGCGGGTTCTATTACTATCTGAAGGTGGTACGAGCGATGTATTGGCAAACAACCACCGGAGCGCCCACCGCCATTCCCGTAAGTCTGCTCTCCACGATTACCATCGGAGCACTGGTGATCCTCATTTTTCTCTTCGGTATCTTCCCAGGGTTGGGAGCGGGACTGCTAAGCTGACAAAACTCGCCTTAGGCTCGTTTTGAATAGCAAATAGCAGATCGCACATAGCAAAGGGTCTCCCGGACTTCCCTGCCTTGGATTTCCGAAGTTATCCCCATTTGCTATTTGCTATTGAAACGAGCCTAACAGACCGTTGAAAAACCAGTGTTTTTCAACAGTCTGCTAAGGCGAGTTTTTCCCTTCTTGCACCTCGTATCCCCTATTGTATCCTGCCACCTGCTTCTAGATTCCAGCTTGTAGATCCTATATCCTGATATGCTCGACACCCTTCGTAAACGGCAAAAAACCCTGCTGATTATCATCACGGGCGTCACCATCATAACCTTTATCGTCTTTCTCAACCCCACGACTCGGATGCGAGGTGGTCCCCAAGCCGTCATCGGGACCATCAACGGTCGATCTATCTCCCTCGAGGATGTACAGAAGCTGAACAATGTGCAGAGTCTTGCCTACGGTCTCGGTCTCTATGATCTCGTTCAGCATTTATCGCCGGGCCAGAACGAAGCACGGACCCAGGACGAGCAAGCCCTCGGCTTTGCCTGGAACTTACTGCTCCTAAGAGACGAAGCCAAAGCCCTCCAGGTTGAGCCGTCCGACGACGAGATCCGGAATGCCGAAAAGGATCTCTCCGTTTTCCAAACCGACGGTCATTTCGACCAGGATAAGTATAAAAAGTTCACGGTGATCGCGAGCATGAGAGGTTTCACTCCTGCTGACATCGACAACGTCGTGGCGGACAACCTTCGGGTTCAAAATGTTTATCGCCTGGTTACGGCTGCATCCCCGATTCCCGACTCAATGTTGCGACACGATTATGAGCGTGGCCAGTCCAAGATGAATCTCGCCGTGCTGTCATTCAAAGCTGCCGATTTCAAAGACAATCATGATTTCTCCGATGCTGAGGTGAACTCCTACTACCAGGATCACAGCAACCGATATGAATTGCCGGAGAAGCGAAAGATTGAATTCGTCGCCTTTACCTTGACCGACAACCAGAAGAAGCTGGAGAACAAAGAAAAGCAGACTGTACTGAAATCACTGGCGGACAGCGCCGAGGCATTTCAACAAGACGCTTCCGAGCATCCGGCCGATTTCGATAAGGACGCTAAAGCGAAAGATCTGAAGGTCGACCAAACCGGCATGTTCACCAATAAAGATCCTGATCCGCTGATCGCCAAGGAGACCGGTCTGGTGACAGCCGCCAATAATCTGGGCAAGGAACAACCGGTGACGGACGTAATTCAGGGCGCTGATGGTTTCTATGTTGCGAAGGTGGTAGATATTGACCCGGCCCACACAGCGCCCCTGGCAGATGTACGCGGTGAAGTTGTCGCGGAGATGAAAGCCGACGCTGTGCATGCCGATATTCTGAAGGAGATGAAGGGTGGCGCTAGTTTCTTAGATGCCGCCAAGAAGGCCGGTGTTACGCCTGAAACTCCGCCGGCTTTCAGTCTGGTTGAAGTAGGTCAAGAGCAGTCTATCGCGCAGCTAATCAGGGAGAACGACCTGGAGTTGGCTCCTGGAGACACATCAGACGTTCTATCTCAGGGGCAAGACAGTGTGTTCATCCATTTGCTCAGCCGAGATCCAATTGATGAGGCCAAGTACGCCGAGTTCAAGAAAGCAAATTTGACGGCCATCAACGATCAGTACGGTGACTTCGTGTTCAAGGAATGGCTTAGGGTGGCGCTGCAGAAAGCGGGCGGTTCTCCGTTAGCCAGGTATCAAGCCAGCTAAATTTCAGAACTAACCAGTTTGGCATTCGTCCCGAATCGCTCTTAGTTCGGCGAGAGCTTCGAACTCCTTTGGCCGGCCAGACGCGCCGTCCCGCGCTAACTTCCTTCCGGGACAAATTACCTCCCTCATGCGACATTTCTCGCATGGAAGAAATTCCTGAGAGTGTGGCCGACCTGTTTGATGACGCCAATGGCGATTTGGCGGTCGGCGATCTGCCTTCGGCAATCGAAAAGTATCGGAAGTGCACCGAAATAGAGCCCACCTTTTTCGACGGCTGGCACGCTCTGGGAATGGCGCTGATGAAGGACGGACACTACCCCGAAGCAATCGAAGCCGGGAACAAAGCGGTCGATCTCCGGCCAAACGATCAACTGGCTTGGTCAAGCCTGTCTTTGTTTTACGTCCGAAATCATCAAATCAAAGAAGCCGAGGCTGCCAGCGGCAAAGCTAGAATCCTTTCCTGGGGAGGAAAGGTCGTTCGAGATACAGATAAACCAAGAAGCTAGGAGCTAGAATCTAGGAGCTAGGAGGTGCTGGGTCCGACACCTTGCACCAGCCAAGGATCACCAATGGAACCTTTTAACTTTTCACTGAGGCTGGGACGCATCCCGTAGGTATAAATTCCCTTCAACCCCGGGGCCCCTCCTAGCTCCTAGATTCTAGCTCCTAGCTCCTTGTTTGTCTTTTCGACCTTTGCGATCTTGTTGTGCAATTTTTAGGGAGAATTCCATCAGGTGAAATATTTCGTTACCACGGCAATCGACTATACGAACGCGGCGCCGCACATCGGACACGCCTACGAGAAAACCTTGGCCGATGTGATTATCCGTTATCGCCGGACTCAAGGGCCTGCTTTCCTGTTGATCGGAGTCGATCAACATGGCCAAAAGGTGCAGCAGGCGGCCCAGCGAGAAAACATTGCTCCGGCAGATTTTGCTCAGCGCGTCACTGAACAATTCCTGGCTCTTTGGGACAAGTTAAATATCCAGCGCGATGGCTGGGCAGCTACCACCGATCCCCGGCATAAGCGGGCGGTTCAGAAGGTGTTGCAGGTTCTCCACGATGAAGGAGAACTCTACAAAGAGAAATACGCTGGCTACTACAGCGTCCGCCAGGAACAGTTCCTGACTGATAAGGAACGAAACGCCGATGGCGAATTTGGACCCGAATGGGGGGAGGTCATTCTGCTTGAAGAAGAAAACTGGTATTTCCGTTTAGCCAAGCATAAAGACTGGCTGCAAAACTTCGTTCGTACCCACCCGGATTTCGTAACGCCAGCGTTTCGACAGGTAGAACTGCTGAATGCGATCGAGCGCCTCAGCGGGGACCTCTGTGTCTCTCGCCCTCAGGAACGGCTTTCCTGGGGTATCGAGTTCCCGTTTGACAACGAGTACGTGACCTATGTTTGGTTCGACGCCCTGCTCAACTATGTAACTTTTGCAGGTTATGAGGCAGATCCCGGCAGTGACCTGCCTGACTTCGCTGATTTGTGGCCCTGCCGGGCCCACATCATCGGGAAAGATATCATGGTGCCAGCCCACGGGATCTATTGGCCCATCATGTTGCACGCCATGGGTTTTCCAGACGACCAAATGCCGCGTTTGACGGTCCATGGCTTTTGGAGCGCCGAAGGTGCGAAGATGAGTAAAAGCCTGGGTAATGTCGTTGACCCGTCTCTGCTTGTTGATCAATACGGAGCAGACGCGGTGCGATATTATTTGATGCGCGACATCGCCACCGGACACGATGCCGACTTCAGCATTGAACGGCTTTTGATCCGTTACCACAGCGACTTGGCAAACGGCCTCGGCAACTTGGTTAATCGCACAATCAACATGGCACAGCGCTATCATTCCGGGTTGGTGAAAAAGACCAACACCAATGATCCGGAACTGGAGGCGATTAAGACCGCCGCGGGCTCGGTCCTGGATCGATACCATGAAGCGTTCGATCGTTTTCAGCCGCACGCCGCGTTGGAAGCGATTTCCGATCTGGTTACCCAAGCTAACGGTCTGGTTGAGTTAAAGGCGCCTTGGAAATTGGCCAAGGACCCCGCCCAAAGCAACCTCCTACACGACGTCCTCTACACGTTAGCCGAGACTTCACGCCTGGTTGCGGTCTTGATGGAACCGGTGATTCCGAAGTCTGCGGAAAAGATTCTGGAGCAACTGAACGCGACCGGTCATCGGGAGTTGGCATGGGGTCAACTTCCGGCCGAACATCAGCTGGGAGAACCGACACCGGTATTCCCGCGGTTTGATGGACGGTAACGGCGGACGCGTCGGGTTGCCCCTGACGGGGAGGGCGCGCTGCCTGTCCGCCATAGCTTTAGCGACGGAGGATCCTCGCGCGCCGTGAACGCGTTTCTGACCTAGAGACACAATTTGCTCGCACGTTCGCACACATCATCGGCTCTGTGAACCACGGATCGCGGGGACGCGATCCCTCCCGGTCAAGGGCCAGCCGACACCTAAGACCTCTTCGCGCCTTCCCCCAAACCACTCATCAACCATTTCTTACTTTGTTTGGGTAACCAAACGTAGAACGTCGTGCCTACGGTCGGCCCGGTTTTAAAGGCTATCTTGCCTTCGTGCGCGTCCACACACGATTTCGCAATCGATAAGCCTAGACCCGTTCCGGTCCGCTTTTCGTAAGTTACGAACGGCTCGAATACTTGGAGGCGAATTCCTTCCGGGACACCTGGTCCCGTGTCAGTAATCGAGACCATTAATCCGCCCTCACGGTCCTCAAATTGCAATCGTAATTTGCCTCGGTCTCGCATCGCTTCGCGCGCATTTTTCACGATATTCGCCAAACACCGGGTTACCCGCATCTCATCGATCCAGAACGACTCTTTAGTCCGATTTTCGATCTCGACAGAAATCGCCGTTCGCCGAATCTGCTCTAAAATCTCGATTTCAAGCAGATCCACCAACCGGGCTGACGTTGTCCAAGTAGGAGACAACCGGGCCTTGCCCCGAGCAAAATCCAACAGTTCCTCAGTCAAGAGCGTTACCCGGTCCGCCGAGCTTTTGATGATCTGGGCCGCACTTTTAGTGAATGCGTCCGTGGTCTTTTGCTCAAGGTAACTGACCGACGACGTAATCGCGGCCAATGGGTTCTTCAGATCGTGAACGATCGAACTTAACATGGTCCCGAGAATGGTGAGTCGTTCAGTCCGAAGTAACTGCTCAATAAAGCGTGAATTGCTCGATCTCAGCCTTTCGACCGTAACTCGGGTATAATTAATCGGCAGAACTCGCGGCGCTTTCTCCATCAAAAACTCAAATGCCGATCGATCGATCTCGCCGATAACCGTATTCTTGAGGGCAATAGCGCTGGCTGAACGCGGTTCCCGGTCCAATAACGCGAGCTCACCAAAGAAATCGTTAGCCTCGATCAGGGAAAGGACTTCCTCATGACCTTGTCGTCCAGCCTTGGAGATTTGGACTAAACCGGAGCCCACCAACATCATAGTGTCGCCATAGTCCCCATCCCGAAAAATTACCGTTTCCGGATCAAAGACCTTTTCGCACACCGGCGTCGCTTGCAAAACATCGACGGGGATGTCAGCGAATAAACGGTTCTGGAAAAAGATTGGGTTCATGGCCACGCCCCCGGGTCAGATAACAAACGCTCAATAGCGGCGCGTCCACGACTCGGTGCCGTACTTCAAGGTAGCGATACGCTCGGCCAACGACGTTGTCACGGTCGAAAGCATCGTTTTCTCTACGGTCCGCGACAATGTCTGCGCGAGCTGAGGCGCGAACCCGGAACCGACCGAGACGCGCTGGATGCTCCCTTGAAGAATGACACCAGTGCGTGACCGCCGGATGGCAGCGCCCGCGATCTTAAGCCCATCAATCTCGACATCGCTTTCTACAGAATTCGCGAAACAAGCCGCAACCAGATTTGTCCCCGCTCGCGCTTCTGAACTTTTAGTCACAACCGTGGCCGATCGACCCAGCGCCGCTAAGGTCCGTACGATCGCCGTGTGCATTCCCCGGTAGAGATCTCGATTCGGCGGCGGTCCAGAGTCGACCGGTAGCAATAATGAGTAGGTGAAATCAGTCCCATGCTCTACAACGCCGCCGCCGGTCCAACGACGGACAATTTCCCTGTCCGGATAAAGGGCGTTGGCCTGCTCCCAAGAGCTGAAATAACCAATGGAAACCGGCTGCTCCAGCCAGTGGTAGGGTCGGAACAACGGACAATCGCCACCGTCCAAAAGCAGCGCCTCGTCGATTGCCATATTCAGTGCAGCCCGATGAGGCGTTTCATCAATGACCCATTTCAAGCGCCGGAACATTCATGTCTCCATCTAACATCAGGGTTCTCCAACCGAAACCGGCTCAACCGGATAGGCGCGCACGTGGCGGCAGCTCAACACCATCAACCAAGCCGCCACTGCGAGCACCGCCAGCACCCAATATGAACTGGCAGGTCCCCAAACCGGCAACATTATGGTCACTAGGGCCAGCGCGGTCGATCGCAGTAACCGCTCAGATGCTGAATAGAAAAGGTTTACCCGGCCAACCACAGCGTTCGGTACCGTTTTTAAAACTAGAATCGTACGCGCCACTCTGGAGCCGGCATTGCCCCAACCCTGCAGCGCGTACGAAATAAAAAAGACCATGGCGACCGGCGCGACCGGATTCAGGGAAGCTGCTAGCCCGTACACGGCGATGGTGCACAATAGAGTCGGAACCAAACCGATGCGCGCATTAATTGCAGGAACCGAAAGGCCGGCCAGAGTCGCACCGAGCGCATAGCTGACTTCTCCGATACCGTAGACCTGTGGCCCTTGATGGAGCACTTCCCGCACAAAGATCGGCGAAAGAAAATTCCCGACCATAATCGCAACAAAGGGTAAAAAACTCGCCAGCATCACCACTGATAAGCGAGGCCGGCCACGCAGGTACTGTAGGCCTTCAACCATCATGGCCCAGGCAGAGGCCGGCGCCATTGATCGCTCCTGAGATCTCTCGTAGCGCAACCTAGAAATCATCAGGAAAGCGGCCAAATAAGCTGCTGCATCGATACAAAGGACACCCCAAAACGGGCAGATGGCAATCAACCAAGCCCCTAATGCCCCCGCCACCATCGATCCCGCCTGCCACTGTATTTCGATGGAGCCGCTGAGACTTTGGTAGAGCTCCGGCGCAATCACTTCTTGGCTGAGTGCGAACTGCGCCGGGTAATAAACACTTGCTCCCAGCGACCCAAAACAGAATACGGTTAAAAGTTCCCAGATTTCGGTCGAGCCATGCCCAACGATCAACGTAACGATCAACGCATCCAAAACTACCGCCGAGCCGAGATACGCCATCACTACCAGCTTCCTCGAGTAGCGATCTACAATTTTGCCGAAGTACGGTAACAGGAGGAGAATCAATAGCGTTATCCCGGCGTTGCTGTAGCCCAGAATAGCGTTCCCATTCGGTCGCTGGATCAGCAACCATGGGACCGCCATAAAAGTGATTCCAGCACCGACAACCAATAAAAAATTAGCCGTTAAGATCAGCCGCGCCTTTGGGTCGGACCAAATTGTCACGCTCTTTAAGAGCATTGGGCGCGGCAGGTTGCAACTCTGGTAGGGCGAGGCTCCAAAGCTCAATCCGGCCCGCGACAAATTAGGTATAGAGCCCGATTCAGCCTAAACGCGGCACCAGCATGGCCGAGCCGAGGCCTCGCTGTCTCCTCGTTCTTTCCTGAGCCAAGTCTCGCTGCAGAATCGTGGGAGCGGCTCGGCGGCGCCAGGCGTGGGACGCCGTGGGTTTGTTTCGTCAGCGTCGTTGCGAAACTCTTATACTTCTATCCCTGAGCGTCGCCCTACCAGCTTGCTTTAGCAAGGTACGTCCAGTAGCTTCAACTCGATGGCAAAGGTAGTTCTCGGCAAGGGCCTAAGTGCCCTGATCAACACACCAAAACCGCCGACACTTGAACCAGGAGACCGCGTAGAACGTGTTCCACTTGCCGAGATTGTTCCGAGCCCGCTCCAACCCAGAAAAGCGTTCAACGCCGACCAGTTACAAGAGCTAGTCGATTCTATTCGTGAACACGGAATCATCCAGCCTCTCATCGTCCGTCGCGTTAACGGGAAGTGTGAATTAATCGCCGGTGAACGCCGGTGGCGAGCGGCGAACCAGCTCGGACTCGGCGAGGCGCCGGTCATCGTCCGAAATGCTTCTGATCGTGACGTTTTGGAAATGGCGTTGATCGAAAATCTGCAACGCGAAGACCTTAATCCCATCGAAGAGGCTCACGCCTATCAGCGCCTCTCCCAAGAATTCTCCATGCGACAAGAGGATATCGCCGTTCGTGTAAGTAAGAGTCGATCCGTTATTGCAAATTCTCTCAGATTGTTGGAGTTGCATCCCCAAATTCAAAGCTATCTAGCACAGGATCTATTGAGTGTTGGACACGCAAAAGTCTTATTGAGCTTGGAGAACCGAGCTGAACAACTTGCGATTGCGGAGGTCATCATTCGGCAATCAGCTACCGTCCGGGTAGCTGAGAAACTGGTGGCCGAACAATTTGCTCGGCGTGGACTGACAAAAACTGGAAAAAGCGGCGCCCGTCCGGTAGCAACGCAGAACACGACAAATCACGCCGTGACCCAAATTGAAAATCGGCTTCGAGACCGGCTGGCCACGCACGTGGTAATTCATCACAACGACAAGCGGGGCAAAATCGAGATCCAGTACTATGGTAACGATGACTTAGAGCGGATCCTCTCGCTGCTGGGAGTGACGTCGCACTAAAGTCACCATTCCATGGCATCGCATCGTGCGGTTCTATTTCGCATCCTTCTGTGTCCGCTGCTACTCGGTTGGACGGTTACCCTGATTGTTTCGTGTAAGCCAGTTAGCCTGGGGGCGGGTGAACCCTCAGCCAATCAGTCTTCCGCCACACCCACTCCGCCTCTGCCTCCTCGGCGCCAAACGATCTGGAAGGATTTTGACAGCGAACGTTCCATGGCGTCCGCCCAAGCAATATTGAGCTTTGGCAATCGGATTGCCGGGAGCGAGGCGCTGGACAAGGTCCGGGACTATCTGAAAAGCAACTTGGCAACCGCTGGATGGGACATAAGCGAACAGCCTTTCTCCGAACAGGCTCCGGGCGGGCAGGAAATACGTTTCTCCAGCCTCATTGGCCGTTATGCGCACGTGCCTCTCACCAAGCCATTCTACTTGTTGGCTGCCCACTTCGATTCTCGAAATCTCGGCTTTGCCATCGATCCCGGCGCCACCGACGGAGCTGCCAACACCGCTGTTCTTCTCGAAATTGCCCGCACCCTTTCTCTCGATCCTCGGCTGGCTGCTCACGTCGAATTGTTGTTTCTAGATGGTCACATGCCGTTTCATCAGATCACTCCTAACGACGGCTTATTCGGCAGCCGATTTTACACGCAAATGCTGCAGGTCAGCCGAAACTCTGACGCTGCCAGCGCCGCCGTGGTGCTAGAACATCTGGGAGGATCCGGCTCACCTTTTGGCTACGCTCCCAATTCGGATTCAGGATTAATTGAACAACTCCGGTCTGCTGCCCAAGCGCTGCAAATCAGTCTCGAAGCCGGTAAACGGCCGCTGCTGCTCGATCATGTTCCTTTCCAAAATGCAGGTATCCCAGCCGTTGCCTTGCTGGACCTCGACCCGCCCTACTTGAACACAGCTGACGACGACGCCAGCCGCCTCAATCGCGATGCACTTGCACAAGCCGGGAAATTGGTACTTTATTTTTTATCTGAACAAAGCTTTTCGCCTGCGCCCGCTCCGACTCAAGCCGCTCTTTCGGAACAAGCGCCGGCACGGACAAAGGGTAAGAACTAATGCAAACGCCTGAGCTGCTTCTCTATGTAAAATCCGGTTGCCCCTGGTGTGACCTGGCTGAGGACTATCTTAACGAACACGGATACAAGTTTCGTCGCATTAACGTCTGTCGAGATCGAGCCTCCTTCGAGGAGATGCGCCGGATATCAGGTCAAACCTATGCCCCCACTCTGGTGGTCGGTGATGAAGTTCTTCCAGATTTCGGTCCGGAAGAGTTGCACCACTTTTTGAAGGCAAACGAAATTCAGCCTGGCATTTAATGTTCTCGTCCCTGTTATTAGTGTTGGGTATTGCCGTTCTGGGTCTCGGACTTCGTACCTTCCGGAATCCGATCTGTCGACGACTGAGCGTAGTTTGTCTTCTGTTCACCTCGTTTCTTATCGGTTACTTGCCGACGGGCAGCTGGCCAGTGGGAGTGATCTTCGTTGCGTTTTGGATTTTGCTTCCCTGGGTCGAAATCATTGCCAGGGTCCGGAAGTTACGCCTTCCTATAGAACGCGTTTTCTCCGCAGCCGCACCTCCTCGAGATGAGCTGTTCCCGTTTCTCAACCTGTTGACGGATGAGATCGAAAGCCTGGATTTTACGTTAGCCGATGAAATTAGTTGCCAGTGGCAAAACCAGCAGCAATTCGTCCGCCTTTTTCACCGGAGCACTGACCAGAGCCAAATGGCGGTCTGCCTGATCCATCAAGGTCCAATCGCTTTCTGTTATGTCAGTTTGATGACACGCGCTCGGGCCGGCCATGTGTTTTTGACCTGGACCTATCCTTTTGCTTACTCGCTCAAATTCTTGCCTAGCACGCGGGTCCAACGAGTCAGGTCCGATCTCTCAATCCAGCAAATCTGCGAAGCCCATCGCTCGATGCTCTCGAAAGCACATCTTGACAGCGTTGATGTGCAGCCGTTGGAGCCCGACCACATGCGGGATCTGCTAGAGCAGGATCTAAAAGATCAGATCGAACACAATGTGAGATCCGGTCTGCTCACCCCTGCCGGTAACCACGAGGTTCGTTATACCTGGCGCGGCATGATCTATCTCTGGTCCCGTTTCCTTCTCGACTTCGTTCGGATGACGTAAAAGGCGCACGGCGGGCCAGAACCGCTCGCGCGATTAACCAATACGCTACCAGCAAATACGGATGGGACCTATATGTTTCCTATAAGTCCCATTGGTCCTATAGGTCCTATCCGTGCCACCGCCCCTGATTCGTCGAGCACGAGGACGACGACGAGAACGAGCACGATTAAGAGCCCACCGCGCAATCCTGGTATACCCCCGGCGTCACCTCCAGTACTTCATTGGAGCCATTCTCGAAGCGCACATCTCCAACGATCTCTACACCTTCCGCGAAACGCCATGGGCCTCTTATAGTCAACGACCGGCTCCGGAGCAGCGACGGAATTCCGTGAGCAACTAGCTCCTCAAGTTGATCCACCAATTTGTAATTGTCTGACAACTCGACCTTCGGCGGAACACCGTGGCGCTCGGGTCGCAAACCAAGCCGAAACGATTTATCCAGCTCGTACGCATCAGAACGAACCGCTAGTAAATCACCCGTCGTTTTCACGGGAGAAAAACGCGATCGAGGAACCTCTAGTGCGGTTGCGCCGTCGAAACATTCAATGGCTGCTCCCATTGCCGCCTCTAATTGAAAAACTTTTGGGCTGTTCTTATCGCGCGGATCGACATTTTTCTCGTTTCGAATCAGCGGCAAAGGAATAAAACCGGACCCTCTGGTCAGTTCCTCGAACAACCTGTTTAACCGAATCCAGAGATTATTTGTGTTGAAGTAGCGATGGCGATCAATGTCCTGAAAAGAAGCGAGATCTTTCTCTGGACACTGCGCTGACTCCCGCAACAGCAATCGCTTCGTCTCCAGACGCCGCGCCAGGTGGCCTCCTTTGCGATCCGATGGCGTGCGGCGAGTTACTTCCATCAGAAAAGGCGCACCTGACTCTGCAAAGAATCGGAGAAGATTTGAGTCCAGAGTGGCGCCTAAATTATCTGCATTGGAAACAAACAAGTATTTTTTACCTGCTTCCAAAAGTCGTTTGAGCAAACCGGACCCGTACAAGCAGACATAAAGATCGGCGTGCCCGGGCGGACACCATTCGAGTGCCGGATTGGAGGGCCACGAGATTGGCAGAAGGCTATTTTTGTCGATCTTTGGCACCCTGTTCTGGAGCAATTCCATGCGCTTTGGGTCGCCCAACTCCTGGTAGGACAGCATCGCATAGAGGGTGTCGTCGCTGGTGCTGAAACTATTCATGAAGAACAGCCCCAAGCCCGGCGCCGCATTCGTTCGCAGATGCAGGAACTGCTTCACGATGATGTCGAGAAATGTGAGATCGCCGCGAACCCGAAGAAGGCTTTTTGCCTTTTCTAACCCCATGCTGGTACCAAGCCCGCCGTTCAATTTCAGAACCAGGGTCTCGTGCAAATACTCCCCGGCGGTGTGAGGGAGTTCTGGCTGGTCCAGGGAAGGCAATTGAGAGATCGGTTCGATCGTTTCTTCGGAGATCAACCCAGTATCGTTGTCTAACAGTTTCTGGTACTGGAAAAGAAACGCCTGGATGGCCGCCTCGCTCAATCCAGCCGCCCGCATCTTCTTCTCGATCAAAGCAACCGCTTGGCTCATTGGGGCAAAAATTGGTCGGGCCGAGTGCCTGCCGCGCCGCAGGCTTGGCGAAGGCGGGCTCCCGATTCACCGCTGGGCCTCGCAACGGAACTCGTGCACTTATGGACTGGCGGGTTCATCGCCTCAAATCTGCCGAGCCGTGGCGTCGCTGTCTACTGGGGTTTTAGCTTCCAACTCTCGCTGCCGAATCGGCGCCGTGGCTCGCCAGCGCTCAGGCCCCGAGCGCAATAGATTTCATCTGCTTCCTCGGCCCTGCGAACCCTATTCGGCCGTTCCGGAGCCTCGCCCTGCCAAATCCTACCAACCGAAATCGTTCGACAACCGCCCAGACCTCCGTAACCGATACTAGACAGCTATGGATAAAGTGCAGGTATGGCCGGGAAAGCCCTATCCCCTGGGGGCTACATGGACGGGTAAAGGCGTGAACTTCGCTCTGTACTCTGCCAACGCAACAGGTGTCGATTTATGCCTGTTCGAGAACCCGGAAACCGACCGCGAAAACATTCGGATCAGACTTCGCGAGGTAACCGATCATATCTGGCACGTTTTCCTGCCTGATGCAGAACCCGGTCAACTTTATGCCTATCGGGTTTACGGTTTGTACGAGCCAGCCGCCGGCCACCGATTCAACGCATCGAAGGTACTCATCGACCCCTATGCAAAAGCGATTGCTGGCAAGGTGATATGGGGACCGGAAATGTTCGGTTACCCACTAGGAAACGCCGCCGAAGATCTAAAACGCGACTATCTGGATAACGTTTCCTCCATGCCGAAATGTATCGTGATCGATCCTGCGTTTGATTGGCAGAAAGACCAACCACCCCGTACCCCCCTTGAAGAAACCGTGATGTATGAGGTGCACGTTCGCGGATTTACTAAGGAATGGGAGACGATCCCTAAAGAAGTCCGCGGCACTTACGCCGGGCTTGGTTCGCCAGAAGCTCTCAAATATTTGCAAGAGCTCGGCGTCACCGCGGTGGAGCTTTTGCCGGTCCATGAGCATTGCGACGAAGGTTTCCTGTTAGACCGAGGCGTCACCAACTACTGGGGATACAACACGCTTGGCTTTTTCGCTCCGGAGAGCAGTTACTCCAGCGCCGGTTTTCTCGGTGCACAAGTGGCCGAGTTCAAGACGATGGTGCAAAATCTCCATCGAGCCGGGATCGAAGTCATCTTAGACGTCGTTTATAATCATACGGCCGAGGGGAATCATCTCGGTCCGACCCTATCATTCAAAGGGATCGATAACGCGTCGTACTACCGGCTAGTGCCTGATAATCCCCGTTTTTACATGGATTACACCGGCTGCGGTAATACGCCCAACACTCAAAATCCGCGCGTGCTGCAGTTGATCATGGATAGCCTTAGATACTGGGTCACAGAAATGCATGTCGACGGCTTTCGCTTTGATCTGGCATCTGCACTGGGCCGAGAGGAGCATTTGGTCGATGCGCATTCCGGCTTTTTCGACATCTTGCTGCAGGATCCCATCCTTTCTCAGGTAAAACTGATCGCCGAGCCCTGGGACCTCGGAGAGGGTGGTTACATGGTTGGTAAGTTCCCCGCTCCGTGGTCGGAGTGGAACGGGAAGTATCGCGATTGTATCCGCCGTTATTGGAAGGGAGACGACGGTCTGCTGGCGGAGTTTGCCTATCGATTGACCGGAAGCCCGGATCTCTACCAACATCAGGGTAAAGCGCCCCGAGCGAGCATCAATTTTGTTACCGTTCACGACGGTTTTACCCTCAACGACCTGGTTTCTTATAACGAGAAGCACAACGAAGCGAACGGTGAGGAAAATCGCGACGGGGATAGTCACAACAATTCTTGGAATTGCGGCGTTGAAGGCGCAACGGACGACGTAAAAATCAATGAATTACGCGAGCGCCAAAAACGAAATTTCCTAGCTACACTCTTTCTGTCGCAGGGGGTTCCTCTTTTAAACGGAGGCGACGAGTTTTCGCGTACCCAGAAAGGAAATAACAATACCTATTGCCAAGATAACGAGATCAGCTGGTTCAATTGGCAACGGACCCCGGAGCAAGAGCAGCTTGTCCGGTTCACGACCCAACTTATCCAATTCCGGCGGGAACACCCGGTGTTTCGTCGCCCCAAATATTTTACCGGTCGAAGAATTCGGGGCTCCGATGTAAAGGATCTCATGTGGTTTGCTCCTAACGGAGCCGAGATGAAGGAAGCTGACTGGCAAAACGGCTTTGCCAAAAGCGTCGGCGTACTGTTTGGCGGCGCAACCTCGGACGTGAGAGATCCCCGCGGAGAACCGGTCCGAGACGATACTTTTCTCCTCCTTTTCAACGCGCATTACGACCCGCTGACTTTCATCTTGCCTGGCCGCGAAGAGATCCGGTGGGAGACCGTTATTAACACTGCTACAGAGGCCGGTTTCGTTAAGACCGGGGAGGTTGTCGCTGCGGGCGACGAGGTTGAGTTGATTGAAAGAAGCCTCTCCCTTCTTCGGCTTTCGGAGGGTGATCAGACGTTCGCACACGAGGAATCACGTTCGACCCGAGAAGGAAAGATACCCACCAAGATGCCTACGCAAAAAGAGACGCAGGGATGAGGAACGAGCGGAAACGAGCGGGAGCGCCGGGAACGAGCGGGAACGCGAACGCTGTGTATAATACCACGCCCCTGACCCGGGAGGGCGCGCGTCCTCGCGCGCCGCGAATAGGCCTGGAACCGTCGATATATTCAAACGCTTGGCCGAAGAACACGCTCGGCTTCGGGTACAAACGGATCGCGAGGACGCGATCCCTCCCGAGAAAGCAGACAAAAAACGTTATTCGCTGCCACACACTGACCAGATGAAACACAGACGCTATTCTCAAGGAGCCGAGCTTACCCAGAACGGCGTTTCTTTCCGAACTTGGGCCACGAACAAGAAATCGGTTTCGGTGCTTCTGCTCAATCCAGAGCGGCAGCCAATCCGTGAACTGCCGCTCACTCAGGACCAAGAGGGCTATTATTCCGTCGAGGATCCACAGGCGGCGGTGGGCACCCTTTATCAGTACCGATTGGACGGTCAGCTCGTGCCCGATCCAGCGTCAAGATTTCAGCCGTTCGGCGTCCATGGCCCTTCTCAAATTGTGGATGGCAACGCCTTTGTTTGGTCAGACCAAAGTTGGAAACCCCCTTCATTAAGCGAGCTGATCATCTACGAACTGCACGTCGGCACTTTCACCCGCGAGGGATCTTTCCGATCCATCATCGATCATTTCGACCATTTGCTCCGTCTAGGAGTGAACGCAATCGAGCTAATGCCGATCGCAGATTTTCCCGGTGACCGCAATTGGGGGTATGACGGAGTACAAATTTTCGCTCCCTGCCGGGCCTACGGAAATCCGGACGATCTACGCTTCTTTATCAACGCGGCGCATCGGTCCGGGTTAGCGGTAATCCTCGACGTGGTCTACAACCATTTCGGTCCGGACGGGAACTATCTCGGAGTTTATTCCAAGACCTACTTTAATCCCGATCATCATACCCCTTGGGGGCTGGCGTTTAATTTCGATTGTAGCGACTGCGCCCCGGTCCGTTCATTTTTCTTGGAGAACCCGATTTATTGGCGTCAGGAATTCCATTTTGATGGGTTCCGTCTAGATGCAACCCAGGCTATTCCTGACGACTCCAAAAAGCACGTTATCCAAGAGATTGCCGAAGAAGTTCAAGGTCGCGGCGCCTTGGTGATTTGCGAAGACCCGCGCAACGAACGACTGATTGTTTTACCTCGTTCATCCGGCGGCTATGGTTGCGATGCGGTTTGGGCGGACGATTTTCATCACGTGGTCCGTACTTTGATGACTGGGGAAAACGAAGGCTATCTGGGTTACTTCGCCGGAACGCCCGAGCAATTATTGACCACGGTCCGAGAAGGCTGGCTATTCACCGGGCAACTGCAAAAGGATGGAATTGCTCGCGGCAGCAAAGGAATTGATATCGAACCCGAACATTTCGTCGTTTGCATCTCCAACCACGACCAAGTCGGGAACCGCGCTTTTGGCGACCGATTGAATGCGATCATTTCGGCGGAATCGTACCGGGCCGCTTCGGCGCTCTGCCTCCTGGCGCCTTACACACCGATGCTCTTTATGGGCCAGGAATGGTCTAGTTCGTCACCCTTCTGCTATTTCACCGACCACGAGCCTACCCTTGGCGGCAATATCGCCAGGGGACGCAGGAAAGAATTCGAGCAATTCTCGGCGTTCCGCGACGCCGACAAACGGGAGAAAATTCCGGACTCACAGGCTGAACAAACATTCCTGGCATCGAAGCTAAATTGGGACGAGGTCACCGCGGGACAACATCAGACCGTACTTCGGCTTTACCAGGATTGTATCCGGTTTCGTCAAGCCAAGCTCAGGGACCGGCGACGCGGTGTCTGGCAGGTTGAATTAGTTTCCGATCAAACACTCGCCCTCCGATATTCGCCCCCGGAAAACGCTGAAGTCCTTATCCTGGTTCAACTCGCTCCAGCTAAGACCACGTTGGATCTTAACCTTCCCATCCTGCGACCTGCCCCAGGTCACCCCTGGAAATTCTCTCTTTCATCCAACGAGCCCGAGTATGGCGGCGAACAACCTGGTTTCTGTGACCCGCAGAAAGAAGCATTTTTTTTGATCCAGCCCGAAACAATCATGTTTGTGGCGCACGCATAAAACGTGGAGGCGAAAGTGAACGATGGCTGCTAAACCCCGAATTCCCACCGCAACTTACCGACTGCAATTCAGCCGCCACTTCACCTTTAAGGATGCGATTGAAGTTATCCCTTACCTAGAAAAACTCGGGATCAGCGACGTTTACAGTTCTCCGTTCTACCGCTCGCGTGGAGGAACTGATCACGGCTATGACGTGATCAACCACAACGAGCTCAATCCCACTCTTGGTACTCAGGAAGATTTCGAAGCCTTTATCGCTGCTCTGAAGGAGCGTGGTATGGGCCACATCGCGGATTTCGTTCCCAACCACATGGGCATCGCGGATCCAGACAATGAATGGTGGATGGACGTCTTGGAGAGTGGTCCCGGTTCCGTTTATGCCTCTTTCTTTGATATCGATTGGGACCCGATTAAACCGCAGTTGCAGAATAAGGTCCTTTTACCCGTCCTGGGAGACCAGTACGGCAGAGTGCTCGAAAGCGGTCAGTTTGAACTCGATTTTCACGACGGAGCCTTTTTTGTGAAATACTTTGAGTGGGTCTTCCCTCTCAATCCCAGAACCTATCCTCAAATTTTGCGGATCGCCCTGGAGAAGCTCCAAGGCTACAACGAAGAAGAAATGTATCTCGAGCTCGAGAGCATCATCACGGCTCTCGACCATTTGCCGGCCCGGACCGAAGTGGATGATGACAAGGTCAGGGAACGTTCTCGAGAAAAGGAGGTGGCTAAACGCCGTATCGCCCGTCTCTGCCTCGAGACTCCACAAGTGGGAGACGCCATCCAACGCGCGCTAAACATTTTGGAAGGCAAGCCGGGAAATCCCAGATCGTTCGACTTGCTCGATAGCCTTCTGAATTCTCAGCCCTACCGTCTCAGCTATTGGCGGGTTGCCGCAGAGGAAATCAACTATCGCCGATTTTTCGACGTCAACGAGCTCGCCGGTATCAAAGTGGAGAACCCAAAGGTCTTCGAGACGATTCACCGCCTGCTATTCCAGCTCTTGAAAGATGCCAGTGTCACCGGTGTCCGGATTGATCACGTAGACGGGTTGCAAAATCCCAAGAAATATCTCATCGACCTGCAAAAGCATTGCCAAGACGGCTCGGACGAAGGAACGGCTGCGCGCCTTAATCCGGACAACGGATGCTATTTGATCGTCGAGAAAATCTTGGAGGATAACGAACAGTTGCGAACCGATTGGCCCGTACATGGCACCACGGGATACGAATTTGCCTACGAGACCACTCAGTTGCTGGTCGATTCCAGTAACGCAGACCGATTCTCCCGTATTTACCGTGAGTTCATCGATCGATATGTTCATGTTGAATCCCTCATCTACGAGAAGAAAAAGCTGGTCATGGAAGTCACGTTGTCCAGCGACATCGAAACGCTCAGCCACATGTTGAGTGAGGTCGCCGAACGCGACCGTCTGCACCGCGACTTTACCTTGGATACGCTCAGCCTGGTGGTCAGCGAGCTTATCGCCTGCTTCCCGGTTTATAGGACTTATATCACCGCCGAGAGCGGCGTTTCCGAGCTTGATCGGCACGTCATACTGCGTGCGATTCGCGCCGCTAAACGCCGGAACGCGGCCATGGAGCCGTCTATTTTCGATTTCTTACGCGGGATCTTGTTACTGGAAAACTTCGAATCGGCAGACGAGACCACAAGGGAACTCCAACTCGATTTCGTCAATAAGTTTCAGCAGAGCACCGGACCGATCATGGCCAAGGGCTTAGAGGATACTGCTTATTATATCTTTAATCGATTGACCGCTCTGAACGAAGTCGGCGGAGCCCCTCAACAATTCGGGATGTCGCTCGAGCGGTTTCACGAACGGACCCGGCTCCGCTGGGCGGCAACTCCCAGCACGCTCCTGACTCTAACTACACACGACACCAAACGCAGCGAGGACGTCCGGGCCCGAATCGCAGTGCTCAGCGAAATCCCAGACCAGTGGCAGAGCTGGTTGGAGGAATGGCGAAAACTGACTGCCGGCGCCAAGTCCGATTTAGAAGGTGAGATCGCCCCGAATGCCAACGAGGAATACCTGTATTATCAGACTTTGTTAGGAACCTGGCCAGTATCCGCCGAAGAAGTTGATGAGACCTACGTCGAGCGAATCCAACGATACATGCTGAAGGCGATTAAGGAGGCCAAAGTCAATAGTAGTTGGATTTCACCCAACGAGGTCTGGGAGGACGCGGCCCGGCGATACGTGGCCACAACCTTAGAACCAGATCATCTCTTTCGACAGGCCATTGCCAAAGCCGCCGAGGGCATCGCTTGGCACGGAATGTTGAACTCTTTGTCTCAGACGATCCTGAAGCTCACTTGCCCAGGTGTGCCTGATTTCTTCCAAGGCTCGGAACTATGGGATCTCCGCCTGGTTGATCCAGACAATCGTGGGTCAATTGATTACACACTCCGGGAAAACGCCCTAGAAGAAGTAAGCGGTAAAGTCATCGAAACTTTGCTGCCATCGTGGAAAAACGGTTCCATCAAAATAGCCGCCGTGGGCGCCTTGCTCCAACTTCGTCGGCGGTCACCTCGCTTATTCGAAACCGGCACTTATTCTTCGTTGTACGCGACCGGTGCCAAACGCGACTGTGTCATCGCCTTTCACCGGCGCAGCGAAAACCAGGATATCCTGGTGATCGTCCCTCGATTTACTACCCGACTAGGTAGCGCGAATCGCCCATTCGATTGGGGCGATACCCAGCTATTGATTGATGAATCGTTGCCCGCGATGCGTGATTTGCTCAGCAGCCGTAAGCTGACCAAAGGCCAAGACAGCGTACCCTTAAAAGCGCTCCAGAACTTCCCGTTCGCGGTATTCAGCAACTTCTAAGGTTGCGGGTTACGGGTTGCGGGTTAAATCTCCCGCCGCCACTGCGCCATATAGGTCCTATAGGTCATATAAGTCCTACCCGCGCCACCATCGCAGACTCGTCCGTCTCCACCGCCCACCAAAACCAAAACGCCAACTCGTAACCTACAACTTCTCCAGCCATTCCTTAACCGTGGCGACCGTTTGCTTCAGCGTTGAGGTACCGGCGGTTACCCCCACCAAATCGAGGCCCGCGAACCAGCCAGCCTGCAGCTCTTCCGCACGCTCAATATGAAAGCAGCGTTTACCAGCGGTCTGGCATGCCTTTAACAGTTGGAGAGTGTTGTTGCTGTTTTTGCCTCCGACCACTACGACCGCTTCTACTTGATCTAGCAACATTCGCAGCGCTGTCTGCCGGTTCTTGGTTGGCTGGCAGACCGTATCACGAAACTCCACTACCGCGTCCGGCCGTTCTTCTTTCAGTGCCGCCACAAGCGCATTCACCTGATCGATTGGCTGAGTGGTCTGAGAGACCACCCCAAATCTTGGCTTCGGCGGCAGTGAAGCAATATCTTTGGCGCTTTCGATTACGCTGGCTTCCGGCAAATCACCGATCAGTCCCCGTACCTCCACATGGCCACGCTTGCCGATGACCGTGGGATGAAAACCGGCTCTGGCCAGCTCAAATAGGGCTTCATGAGCCTGATGAACCAAAGGACAAGTCCCATCGATTACCTCGTGCCCACGCTCTCGCCACTCGGCGACCGCCCGATTAGACGCACCGTGCGCAGTGATCATCACTTTCTTGGTGGTCGCTGAGGGCGCATCCAGGGCCGACTCAAGCGCGCCCAATGCACTGAGCTGTTCCTTCGCAATTGGATTGTGAACCAGTTCCCCTAAAATGGTTAGTTCTCCGCGACGAGCTAGATCTTCCGCTTGTTTAATCGCGTCTCGGACACCAAAACAGACACCGTAATGTTGAGCTAAAAGTACCTTCATTTGCGTGGCTTTGTAGAACAAAGTTTTAGGCTAAATTTTTTATCCCCTGCCGAGTTTGACGATTTCCTCTAGCGTCTCGATGTAGAGTTTGAATGCGGTCCGTCCTCGCTCAGTCATCGAATAGCTGGTCAATGGCCGATCCAATACTTCTTTGGTGACCGCTACATAGCCGGCCTGATGTAACGTTCGTAGATGGGTTACTAGATTACCGTCGCTCATCTCCAGCGCAGTCTTCAATTCTTGGAAGGGCCACCGAGGCCGGGTCGCTAGCAAAGTCATGATGGCAAGCCGTCCTTTCTCGTGGATCGTGCGATCAAGCTTGTTGAAGTCAACCATGCTCGTTTTGCCGAGCGGAGAACATGACTAACACACCATAGATGGTGTGATAGAGGCCGAAGCTCCCAGCCATGGCGTAGTAACCTAGCTGTTCCAACGTCGAGTTCGGCCGATCCGGAACAGCAGCAATCAAGAGGGGCGTCATCCCGCAGAGGATCACAACACTCGTCAGGATGAACGCCCAACCGAGGACGACAATTGAGCGGGGTGCAAAAGTCATCGTCGACAACAACGCCAACCCGTACAACGCCATCCAACAGACTGCGATTAACAGTTCCGTCCCGGCTGCTCGGGCGAGAAAGAAGGTCAGAGCGATCGCCACAATGAAAGCGGGTGCGATCGCCAGCAACGCCGTACGTAAACGGTAAGAGGTAAACCGTTCTTGACGCCGCTCTGTGGAACGAAACAGGAAAAAGACATTTGCCGTGACGCTCAAGAGACAGACCACGATCCAGGCGAGGACAAAGTTATGCTGGCACAAGGGCTGAAATGGCCCGGGGATCAGCGCCAGCCCGGAAACCAAAAGGGCGATCAATCCACAGAAGAGCGCCGCTGGAGCCGACACCGCCCGGTAGACGGTCGCCCGCTCCATCAATTCACGAATGACGCGTAAATGCTCCTCGGCGGCCGAACGATTCATCCTCAATGCTTTGTGACACAAAGCTCTCGGCGGGGCAAGTGAAAAGCAGGAGCTAGGAGCTAGAATCTAGGAGCTAGGAGGGCGTTTGGCGTTTGGCGTTCGGCGTTCGGCGTGGCACCGTGCGGCCGGTGGCGGCGAGATGAGGCGCGAAGCGGCTACCCCGGAGTCTTTCGGGGCTGGAGAGATTTTAGCCTAGAGGTGTGTGTGGGACTTGCCGCGAAGCGGCTCCCGCGTAGCGGGTTGGAGATGCTGAAGGCGCGAAAGAAACGTTACTGGCCACGTTCGGCTCTCGCGAAAAAGCCGGATTTCCCAGGCCCGACCATCTTTCCAGAATCGATCCCTGAGACGGTCAAAACAACACAACTATATTAAGTAGTGAGTACGTCAAAAAATATTGTTATTTAATTCTTGCCATTCTTATCTAGCTCATTACTCTTCCCCCATGAATCCTGAAAAAGCTCTAGAAAAAGCCGTCGAATCCTCGGCGAATGCCGGTGTCACAAAAATCCCCGTCTTGGGTATCGCTGCCGGACTTACTGAATCGGTGAAAGAAGCGCAACAAGCAGAGAAGGCTTTGGAACGGTCCCGAGATCCTGACCGCACCGAAGCAGAACGCACGGCTGCCAGCCGAGCCGCTGCTATCCACGGGCGGCGAGCCCTGTTCAAAGCGGTCAGCACGGTGCTAACCCAACTGCCAGCCGAGGGCACTGCCGCCTCCCTTACTCTCGACGGCGCCAATATGATTCTAGATCAAATAGAAGGGGATCCCAGCAAACTCGAGAAGAACGCCTCCCGAACTATCATACCAAAACAGGCCAGCACCGAATCCTTCATGCAAGGTATCCGCGAACAAGCGGCTACAGAAACTCAGCATCAAAACGGTGAGCGACCGGCGATCAGACAGTGATCAACGGAAGCCTTACCAAGAAAGGAACGGTCCGGATTGCACTTGCGCTGCATTCCGGACCCAACGTCGACTGAGAAGATAGAATAGCCGCAAACAAGCACAAAAAGCGCAAAAAAGGGAGCCAGCCTGCCGTGCTCTAGCGACTGAACACGCAGTTCAAATGCTGGGCTATCTTCGCTCCGCTCGCAAAGAGCACGGCTTGTTAATAAACTTTGGCGCCTACAAACTACAGGTTCGCAAGTATGCCCTGAGTCAGGAACCATTCGAAGTGTAACCCTTTTGCGCCTTTTGCGCCTATTTAGATTTTTCCGGACCGTCACCGCTTCGACGCCAGCAATTTGCGAGCAACTTCCTGACACGCTGCCACCGAGGCTGCCGTATCGTCCTTTAGATTCAACGAGCTTCCCACTCCCAGCGCAGTGGCGCCGGCAGCAAAAAAATCCGGCGCGTTATCCAGGTTGATGCCACCCGTTGCCATCAGCGGGATCTCAGAAAAAGGACCGCGCAACTCCTTAAAATAAGCGCTCCCTAGCGTCGCAGCCGGGAACACCTTAATAACTTCCGCGCCGGCTTGATACGCCGAAAAGATCTCCGTCGGAGTCATCGCGCCTGAGAAAATCGGTATCCGATGCGAACGCGCAACCTTAATCACCTCAGTATTAAAGTTTGGTGTTACCAGAAACCGTGCTCCAGCCTGAATCGCTTTCTCGGCGAGATCAGGAACAGTTACGGTCCCTGCCCCGAAAAGTGCTCCTTTGAAATCCTTTGCCGCGGTTTCCAGGAACGGTAGCGCCCCTGGAGAATCGATCGTGACCTCGATAAAACGCACTCCGGCTCCAAGCAGAGCACCCGCGCACACCCCGATATCCACGCGCGGACGCCTCAAAATCGCCACTAACGGAGCAGCCTGTAACTCAGCCAAGAATTCACTCATTCTTTAACAACGATCTTCATCCTGGTTCGCGCGAAGTAATCAGTGCGGAGGGGAGCCGCTTTGGCGTGCATCTGTCCGCCCTAGCCAGTTTCGTCTCAGCAATTATCCGGCCAAGATGTGCGCAAACAGGCGGTTCCCGCAAACGGCCCCAGCGGTTCGCAACCCCCCAGAATCTAAACAAATCGCAGCCATGGGCAATCATCGCGCTGGGTTATTCCCGGGAGCCGCCCGTTGCGACATTCTTCGCTCGAATTGAGCGCTGGAAAAATACTGCGAGGTCGCCTGGTACGTGCCAAAGCGGCTCCCCTCCAGGTACACACTGATTACTGACCCGCTGCCACGTTCCTTCGGCTTTTTTCAGCCAACGTCTGCCTTAGTCAGTTCACCGTTAAGCGTGCGCCAAATGTTTCTGCCGTTCTTGTTCCGGAGGTCTACTGGCAGCAACGCCTCAGGAAAATTCTGGTAACAGGTCGGATGCACAAATCGTTGGATCGCCGCTGTACCAACGGACGTAAATCGCGCATCGCTTGTCGCCGGGTACGGACCGCCGTGATGCATGGCCGGGCAAACTTCAACACCGGTGGGATAACCATTCCAGATGATGCGGCCTACCTTCGTTCGCAGAATCTCAGCTAATTGAGCCGCCAATTCCATGTCTGCTTCGTCCGCATGCAAAGTTGCCGTCAATTGGCCTTTTAATTGTTTCGCGAACGCGACTAAGTCAGCCTCAGAGGAGCACTTCACCAGCAAGGTGGCCGGACCAAACAGTTCCTCATGCAACTCCGGCTCACGTAGGAATGTGCCAAGATCGGTTTCCAGAAAGATGCCTCCGCCTTCCGCGGAAACAAAACTTCGACGTTCCTCGATCAGTTTCTTGAAACGCGCTGCGATTCCTTCGGTCAACATCTGCCCTGGCGGTTTCTTGGACAGCAAGTCGCCGACTTGACCGGCAAGGACTTCGAGGCCATCGCCGGCGATACCAGCAACGAACCCAGGTTTCGTACAAAACTGCCCGACTCCGAGGGTTACTGAATCCGCCAAGCCTTGAGCAATTTTATCCCGGCGGTTCGCCAGCGCATGCGGAAGGATAAAGAGTGGGTTTAGACTCCCCATCTCTGCAAAAACAGGGATCGGTTCTTCTCTGGCAGTTGCTGCATCAAACAAGGCTTTCCCCCCGGCAAACGACCCGGTGAATCCGATCGCTTTAATCTCGGGATGCCGAACCAGCGCGACCCCGATCTCAATGCTCTGATCGCTGAGTAGACCGAATACGCCGGCGTCGATCCCCGACGCTCGGACTGCCCGCTTGATCGCATCGCCGATCAAAGCGGAAGTCCGTGGATGCCCAGGATGGGCCTTAACCACCGCCGGACAACCCGCCGCCAACGCTGAAGCGGTATCACCCCCGGCCACTGAAAATGCGAGCGGGAAATTGCTCGCGGCGAACACACCAACTGGGCCGAGCGGTTCTAACATTCTCCGCACATCCGGCTTAGGAACAGGTTTGCGATCCGGCTGAGCTGTATCAATACGGGCATCAACCCAGGAACCTTCTTCGATGAGACTAGCGAACATGCGCAATTGATTGACCGTCCGGGCCCGTTCCCCGGCTAGTCGGTCACGTCCCAACCCGGTTTCGTCCGCACAAACGGTCAACAGTTCCTCCCCAATCCCTTCAATTTCTTCTCCAATCTTCCTGAGAAAGGCTGCTCGTTCCATTGCCGCGGGCGCCCGATACGCCGTCGCTGCCGCCAACAGCTCATCCAACTCCGCCGTCATCGCTTTCAGGTCCATACCGCCTACGGTAGCCAAGAAGGGAAGAGCCGCAAAAGAGTAGAGAAGAAGGAATAGCCGCGAAAGATCGCAAAGAACGCAAAGAAAAGAGGGTTGTTCAAAAACGCCTTTCAGAATTGCATTTAGGTCACTTCACTCGGATTTCAGCGCCATCGACGGAAGGCACAATTAGCACCAAAGTAACACGGAAATTTATTGTTTCATTATCTCCCGATGTTGGGATAATGGTCACCTTCAGAAAAGCAACCCAGGGAGAAGCATATCTATGAGAGACATCAACGAACTCTGTGACATCGTACGAGAAACTGCGTACGCCATTCATTGTTATCATGGGCATGGCCACTTAGAAAAGGTCTACGAAAATGCGTTGGCTCATCGCTTGAGCAAGGCTGGGCTTCATGTCGCGCAACAATACCCAATTGAAGTTTTTGATGAAGATGGAACCTCAATCGGCGAGTACTTCGCAGATTTGATCGTCGGGGACACGCTGATCGTCGAGCTCAAAGCATCCCGCACCCTGATCAGTGAGCATGTGGCTCAAATCTTAGGCTACCTACGTTCCGCGCGACGCGAGCACGGACTATTGATAAACTTTGGCAGCTACAAATTTCAAATTCGCAAATTCGCCAAGAGCCTCGATTCGTTAGGACTCTAACCAGATTTTGGGAGCTCGATTTTTTTGCGTTCTTTGCGTTCTTTTGCGGCTATTTAAATTCTTCGCACCGTTATCAGGCCTTCGTCGCGTGCCCGGGTTAACGGGTTTCGCAACGGGCGCCCAAAAGGTGAACACTCGATTTCAACCATGTCATTCGGTTCAGGGCTGAACCCGTCCTGACAACTGAGAGTACTGGCCCCAAAGAAATAGATATGCACATCGCCGGGGCGCCGGAACATCAGATACTTGAAATGATGATGTTCCAGGTTCGCGATGGTGTGAGTCATATTCTCTTCACCGGTTATGACACTGCCATTCCAGACCGGCTTCCCATTTCGAACAATGCGGACCGTCCCGGATAGGTTGGATGGGAGTTCTCCTAAAAAGAGCTCCGGCCCGATCGAGCATTCCCTTAGCTTTGAGTGCGCTAGATAAAGATAATTCTGACGCTCGATCACATGATCGGACAACTCGTTTCCGAGCGTGAACCCGACTCGCACCGGGACACCTTGCGGATCGATAACATACAAACCGGCAATCTCCGCTTCTTCTCCGCCGTCCCCCGCGAAGGCAGGTGAAGAGATCGGTTGTTCCGGCGCAACCAAACATTGACCGTCACCCTTGAAAGCCCATTCCGGCGGAACCCCAATCTCGCCTGGAGCCGGCTTGCCGCCTTCATATCCGAGGCGAAACATCTTCATCGAATCCGTCAATTGATCCGGATCCGAAGCGAGCTTCGCGTGCATCGCATCTCGAGACTTGGCGCTTCCTAGATGAGTGAGCCCAGTCAGCGAAACCCAGCATCGACTAGGATCGGGATGATCTAAAGGAACCAGCAACCGGCGCTCGCTGATAACGGCCTCGTACGGTTCGGTCCGCTCTGAAAGCTGAGACTCGGCTAACTCTGCTAATGACCGCCCGGTATTTAGCGCCGCGAACACCAAATCATAAGCCGAGCTGAATCCATTCAATATTCGGAGCTCGGCTCCGTCCTGGCTGGGGATACCAACGCAGCGATCGCCGCGCGTATCTTTGAATTGAACCAAGTTCATAAAATAAGAATCTAGGAGCTAGAATCTAGGAGGAATCCGCCGATCTGGCGGGTGTTTTGCAATTGATGCGCAATTTGGCCTCAAGACCATTCTAGCTCCTAGATTCTAGCTCCTAGCTCCTAGCTCCTTCTTTACATTACCGCCCCGAGCATCCAGGGCGCGAACTCCTCATCTCCAAATCCGTGTTCCTCTGAATGTGATTTTTCACCGGAAGCGATCTCGAGCATTCGTTGGAAGATCCGGCTGCCCATTTCCTGAAGGGACGCCGATCCATCTAGAATCTCTCCGCAGTTAATATCCATATCGTCCGACATGCGATAGAACAGCGAAGTATTCGTCGCCAATTTTAACGATGGCGTCGGTTTACAACCGTACACCGAGCCGCGTCCGGTCGTGAAACAGATTAGGTTCGCTCCACCTGCAACTTGTCCCGTTGCCGCCACGGGATCGTGTCCTGGGGTGTCCATAAACACCAGCCCATGAGCGGTCACTGGTTCGGCATACTCATAGACATCGACGAGGTTGGTGGTGCCACCCTTCGCTACCGCCCCGAGTGATTTTTCCAGGATGGTGGAAAGTCCGCCTAATTTATTGCCGGGAGAAGGATTGTTGTTCATTTCGCCGTGGTTGCGCGCGGTGTAGTCCTCCCACCACTTAATCCTGGCAACCAGCTTCTCTCCGACCTCTTCTGAAACTGCCCGCCGAGTCAGGAGATGTTCAGCTCCATAAATCTCCGGTGTCTCAGAAAGAATGGCCGTTCCGCCTGCTTCTACTAGCAGATCAACGGCGGCTCCCAGCGCAGGATTAGCACTGATACCTGAATACCCATCCGAACCGCCGCATTGCAAAGCAACCGTCAAATGACGCGTCGAAACCGGTTCCCGCACCACCTGATTTATTTCCGGCAACATCTCCTTAATAAGCTCGACTCCTCGTTGGACGGCTTTCACGGTTCCGCCACTGTCCTGAATCGTCATCGTTGCCAGTCGCGGTCCGCGTTCTAATCCTTGGTCATGAAGTAACGCGCCTACCTGGTTCACCTCGCAACCCAGACCGATAATCAGTACACCTCCAAAGTTAACGTGGCGCGCGTAACCAGCTAGCGTCCGTTGTAGAATCGTGAAGCCTTCCCCGGCATCAGCCATTCCACAGCCTGTGGTGTGCGTTATGGCAACCACTCCATCAATATTTGGATAAGCCGGCAGAACTTGATGGTTCAGGATCTCCGCGATCTTTTTTGATACGGTTGCAGAGCAATTGACCGTAGAAATAATCCCGACGTAATTTCGGGTCGCGACTCGACCGGACGGCCGCACGATGCCTTTAAACGAAGCGTCTTTTACAGTCGCAAACGGAGGCCTGCGATCGGCACAAAACGCGTAGTCCCGGGCAAAGTCGTGCAGCGCCAGGTTATGAACGTGAACGTGCTCGCCCGCAGCAATCGGTCTGGCCGCAAAACCAATCACTTGATTGTATCTTTTGACCGGCTGTCCGGGCGCAATGTCTCGTACCGCGATTTTGTGTCCCGCCGGAATATCGTTCGCCGTCCGCACCCCTTCTTTCTCTAACCACGTTCCGGAGCCGATTGGACTGATCGCCACGACGACGTCATCAGCCGCGTGCAACCGGATAGCCCTAGATTCTTCATTCATAAGCTTTAAAACTCTAACACGAGCGGGCGAAACGGCGAGTGGGCGAATCCGAATGGGCGAAACGGCGATATGGTCCCCGATCGGTAGGGCGAAAATCTCGGCGCGAATTTCGGCTGCTACCTCGCCGATTCGGTCGCGCCGGATTTGAGCCATGCGTGCGATCGGCCTCGCCCAAGGCATATAATTTTCGAACAATCGCGAATCCGGGTAGGTGGTATGCGCACGGAGCGGCTCAAATCCGGCGCGGGAAAATTGCACACGAAAAGACACCCTCGGCGCGCCGAGATTTTCGCCCTACCGATCAGGGGGCCGCGTCGCCGTTTCGCCGATTCGCCCTTTCGCTTTCGCTCACGGCCTTTGCGCGCCGGTCGCCCCAACATACACCGCGTACAACGACGTCGTACCGGTTATAAACAATCGATTCCGTTTCGGCCCTCCAAAAGTCACATTCGACACCGACTCCGGAACCTTGATTTTTCCTAGCAACACTCCGTTTGGATCAAAGCAATGCACCCCATCACCCGCGCTAGTCCACACATTCGCTTTGGTGTCGAGACGGAATCCGTCAGCACAACCAGGCGAAACCTCGGCAAATACTTTCCCTGCCCCCAACCCCTTACCGTCGCCGGTCACAGGAAAAACCCGGATATGACGCTCTCCCCCAATTTTGTGCGAGACACCTGTGTCCGCGATATAAACCAATGACTCATCTGGAGAAAATGCGATGCCGTTCGGCTTATTAAAATCGTTTGCTAGAACCGTCAGCTCTCCTGTGTTCGGATCCAGCCGAAACACATAGGCGCCGCCGTACTCGCTCTCGCCGGCATGCCCTTCGTAATCGCTCAAAATCCCGTAGGGCGGATCGGTAAACCAGATTGACCCGTCCGATTTAACCACGGCATCGTTCGGCGAATTCAAGCGGTGTTGGCCAAACCGATCGACCAAAACCGTGATGCTGCCGTCGGGTTCGGTCCGCGTCACTCGTCTTGCACCATGTTCACACGTGATCAGCCGGCCTTCCCGATCGCGGGTATTACCATTGCTATTGTTAGAAGGCGTCCGGAACACGCTAACCTGCTCCCCAGCCCACCGCAGCATCCGGTTGTTCGGTATATCACTCCACAGCAGATAGTCGCCGTCGGCGAAATAGACTGGCCCCTCCGCCCAGAGACACCCCTGGTGAAGACGTTCCACCCAGCAATTTGGCACGGTAAGATACAAAAATCGTTCGTCGTAAACTTCGAATTCGTTACGTGGCCCGGAAGTCATGATCATAGGAGTCCAAGGAGTTCGAGGAGTTCAAGAATTGGGGCAGTCTGAAAATCGAGTAACCCAGCGACGCATCAAATTCAACGGAATCATACAGAAGAACATTTGGCGCCCATCGCTGGGAGGGCGCGCAGCCTGTCCGCCATAGCTTTAGCGACGGAGGATCCCCGCGCGCCGCGAGCACGTGCCACAACCCAAAGGTATATTTACGTCCGAAATCACGCCATGTCCTCGGCTTCGGTAACGGCGGATCACGGGGACGCGATCTCTCCCAGAATTGCAGCCGCGTCGCGTACCGGTTTTAGATAGACGATGAAGCCAGGGAATTTGGCCACCTTGTCGTAGAGTTGCCGCGCCGTGGTATTGGATTCGTGCGTGTGCCAGTAGAGGCGGTTGGAGCCCGCTTGTTTGGCTCGGTCGTAAACTCCATTGATAAGGGCCCGGCCAATGCCTTTGCCGCGGGCAGATTCGCTGGTGAATAGATCCTGGAGATAACAGATTGGCGGGATCTCGATGGTGCTGCGATGGAAGAGGTAATGAGCTAGGCCGACCAATTGACCGTGGGTTTCTGCCACCAGAGCGTGGACCGGATCATACGAATCGAAGAAGCGTGCCCAAGTCGTGCGCGTGATTTCAGGCGAGAGAGCGGTTGGGCCCGAGCGGCCGTAGAAAGCGTTATAACCATCCCACAAAGGAAGCCATTGGTTGTAATCTTGCGGAGTTACAGAGCGAATAGTGAAGTCGAGGATCATGGCGACGGATTACTTTTCCCCTGAATAACGCTCGGGAGAAGTCTGGCCAGAAGGGCCATTTAGCGGAAAATAGCCGAGCTATATCCTTGTACTCCTCGAACTCCTTCCCTATTCAATCCCCCATACCCGCAATTTCTGGCTTACCCGCTCCCGAGTCTCCTCATCCATACGGACTAACGTAGGCCAACCGCGATGATAACCTTCCCCCGGCAATTTACGCGTCGCATCAAATCCCATGTGTGAACCGATATTGGGAAGAGTCGGCGCGTGATCAAGACTATCGGACGGATTCTTGATAAAGGTGGTGTCGCGCTGGGGGTCAGTGTTGGCGCAGAGCCGGAACAGGACTTCGCTCGTGTTATGGACGTCACAGTCGTCGTCTAACACGACGATGTACTTGGAAAACATCATTTGGCCCATCCCCCAGAGCCCATGCATCACTTTGTACGCCTGGTAAGGATATTGTTTCCGGATGCTGACAAAAACCAGGTTATGAAAAACGCCTTCCGCCGGCAAAGCCATGTCCACGATCTCTGGGAAATTCAATTTGAAGACCGGAAGAAAAACGCGGACGCTGGCGTCCCCCAAATAAAAGTCTTCCATTGGGGGTATCCCCACGATCGTGGCAGGATAAACAGCATCCTTTCGGTGCGTGATCGCAGTAACATGGAAGACCGGGTAAGGATCGATCGCTGTATAAAAACCGGTGTGATCGCCAAACGGACCCTCGTCCCGAAGTTCGCCTGGCTGGACATAGCCTTCGATCACGAAATCAACGTCGGCAGGAACCCTAAGATCGTTGGTCTCGCATTTGACTAAGTTCACCGATTTTTTCCGGGCGAAACCGGCAAACAGAACTTCATCTAAACCGTCGGGAAGCGGAGCGGTAGCCGCAAACGTGTAGGCCGGGTCTCCCCCAAGGCAGACCGCGACCGGCATTGGCTCATTACGTTCGTAATAACGTTTCCCATGGCGGGCGCCCACCTTGTGAACCTGCCAATGCATCCCGGTCGTTGCCTTGTCGAAGATCTGCATCCGGTACATACCCACATTGCGCTGCCCGTTATCAGGATCTTCGGTGTAGACATTCGGAAGCGTGATAAAGCGCCCACCGTCATTGGGCCAACAGCGCAGCACCGGCAGATCTTCCAGCGAAAACTCCGAGCCGGCCAGACGATGGATCACCTCTTTGCAGGGACCGGAAGACACCCTACGCGGCCGAGCGTGCAACAAATCAACCCCTTGCCGAAGGAGCCCCCACCCTTCCTGCAAGGAGTTAGGCGGCTTAGCCTTCAGAATTGCCTGCATCTGATGGGCAAGCTCGTCCACCGAAGATATCCCAAGCGCCAAGGACATTCTCTTTTCCGATCCCATCGCGTTGATGGCGACAGGAAACTGCGAGACCCGACCGTCGATAGTCGGTTGCTCGAAAAGCAGCGCCTTGCCGCCGCCCTTCTTTTTCATTTGGCGATCCGCTATCTCAGTGATCTCAAGCTCAGTGGCGACAGGCTGGGTGATCCGGAGTAGTTCTCCGGCTTGATCGAGCCTTTTTATGAACGCGGCGAAGGAATCGTAAGACATGAGGCCAGAGGAATGACAAATGACAGATTACAAATGACAAATAGCCGAGTCACACTTGGAATTTCTCCCTTCCCAATTTGTCGTCTGTCATTTGTCATCTGTCATCTTCGACTTGGCTATCGGTTATCCCGAATGTATTCCCAGCCGGTACAGCGGCTCCCTTCGAAAAACGCAGTCTTATACGGCACCTCAATCGAGATGAAATTTTCCGGGTAGTCATAAGGGTACAGTCCCCAGAACGGATAGTGCCAATACCCAGAGTAGTTGTAGAACCCGAAACGGTAGAACGTGGGATAGAAATAATCGCCGACAAAGATGGTCTTAAGCGTGGTGTAGACCCAAGCCTCATAAGGATGACCGTTTCTGGAACCGTAGCGAAGTTGGGCGGGTGCGCCCCAAGCGATGTAGATTGCTTGCTGCGGTAATCCTTCTCGGATCATTCCCGACTTAACCATCGCCTGGTCCTGAGGCGATAAGGACGAAAAAACGGCCGGCTTTTCCTGAATCCGCGAATCGATCGTAGAACAGGCCGCGAGGAACAAACAGCCGAAACACCCTAAGGTGAAACCGATTTTGCCGACCACGGTTACCTAGTCGCCTTAGGCTCCTAGGATAGCAAATAGCAGATAGCAGATAGCAAATAACCGATCCGCCCCGCGTTGGGCAGTCTCCGCGCCCTTTGCTATCTGCTATCCCAGGAGCCTAAGGCGACTGGAGTTGCGCCCGTATTCCGCTCAGCGTAGGCTCTTACGCACAATGCAGGACCGGTTTGGCCATCGGATCAGTTATCTACGTATTTCCATTACTGATCGTTGCAACGAGCGATGCCTTTATTGCATGCCTCGGGAGCTACAGGAATGGCTACCCCACAACGAGATCCTCACCTATGACGAGATGACGCGGCTGGTGCAAGTCGCCGCCAGTCTTGGGGTCACCAAAATCAGGGTCACCGGCGGTGAACCTTTGACCAGAAGAAACGTGTTGGAATTCTTCCGCCGCTTGAGCCTCATCGAATCGGTCGCCGATATTGGCATTTCCACGAACGGCACCTTGCTGGCCAAACAGGTCGAAACCGGTTCTACCGTCGCGGAAAGCTTAGCTCGCTTGCGGGTCAAGCATCTAAACGTTTCCCTCGATACATTAGACCAGGAAACCTATGCACTCATCACCGGCCGGGACGCTCTGCCCGAGACACTGCAAGGGCTCGAAGCCGGCAAACGCGCAGGATTCATTCAAATCCGCCTTAATAGCGTCCTGATCCGTGGCAAGAATGAAGAAGGACTCGGCGATTTGGTGCGATTCGCCCGTAAAGAGGGTTTCCTCCTCCGCTTCATCGAGCTGATGCCGGTCACCACGTCTGAGGTTCTTTCGGACGAGAATTTCTTTCCGGTCGCTCAAGCCAGAAAAAACATCGAGGCCGAGTTTGGTCCGTTGATTCCTGAGCCCGGCTTTCAGACTAACGGTCCCGCTCTCTATTATCGATTCGAAAACCACCCTCAACGGATCGGTTTTATCGGGGCGATGACCAACCTGCATTTCTGTGAAACTTGCAACAAGCTTCGCCTGACTTGCGACGGAAAACTGCGGCCCTGCCTTGGCAGCCATCTAGAATTTGATATTAAGAAACCGTTACGAGCCGGCGCTTCCGACGAGGAACTCCGCCGGTTGTTCCTTGAAGTCGTCGACCGCAAGCCGGAGCAACACGATTTCCGCCTCAACTATCAGCCGGGTCGTAAGATGGTCGCAATCGGAGGATGAGCTCCGAGTTTACACACATTGGGCCTGCCGGAACGGTGCGGATGGTGGACATTTCCCAAAAGCCGGTTTCTCGCCGGACTGCGGTCGCCAGAGGTCGCATCCGCCTCCAGCCAAGCACGGTCCAGAAAATCAACGAATTGACCATTGCAAAAGGAAACGTTTTGGCGGTTGCACAGGTCGCCGCTGTGAACGCAGTGAAACGCACTGACGAATTGATCCCACTCTGTCACTCCCTACCCGTCCAGCACGTAGAGGTGACTTTTCAGGAAAATACGGAAGGCTTCGAAGTTCAGTGCGCGGTGACCACCGTCGCGCAGACCGGCGTCGAAATGGAGGCATTGACCGGCGTTGCGATTGCCGCCCTTACCATTTACGACATGTGTAAAGCGGTGGACAAAACAATGGAGATTTCAGAGGTACGGCTCATTTCGAAGAAAAAAGAAAGCCTATGAACAGCATAACGGTCGGCATTATCACCATTTCCGATCGCGCCGCCGAAGGCGTCTATGAAGATCTGGGCGGACCAGCCTTGGTCAAAAAGTGCCGCGAACTAGGCTGGGAAATCCAATCTGAAGCCATCGTTCCGGATGAGGTAGAGCGCATTCAAACCACAATTCGAAGCTTCTCCACGCAGGGTTGCCAGCTTATCCTCACGACCGGCGGTACCGGCATCGCAGTTCGTGACCGTACTCCAGAGGCGATCCGGGCGATCATGCGCCTGGAAATACCTGGGTTCGGGGAAGCGATGCGAGCCGCCTCCTTTCAATTGACCCCAAACGGGATCTTGTCCCGCGGGCTAGCCGCCGTGGTCGATTCTTCGCTGGTTATCGCGCTTCCCGGCAAACCTCAGGGCGCAGTCGATTGTCTGGCCATCGTTGCAGGCGCGATTCCGCATGCAGTCAAACTAAGCCAGGGGGTGCCGACCTCCTGCTAAGGGGGAAATCGTGCTCGTCCTCGTCCTCGAAGAGGCGACACCAGGGGAGATCGCGCGGATAGGACTTGTGGGACGGATAGGACTTATATGTGCTCATCATTAGTCCTATCGGCCCCATAGGTCGTATAGGTCGTATCCCTACCACCCGGACACGCCTTCCATTTCGCCTGGTTCCTCTAGCACTAGAGCATCCCCCTTATCGCGCCATCCATAACGCCACGGCCGGGAGACAGAAGAAAAGGTCGGCCACAAAACTCAGCGTCATCGGCTCAACGCGTGAAAAAAGGGCCACCAAAATCGACCCGCCCCCGATCAAAAGGCTGCACGGCAGAAGCACGTTAGCAGCTCCTCCCAACCCCAGTAGAGGAGTCATAAAAGTCGCCAGCAGCGCGAGGGCTCCAATAAGAATGGCGCTCCGATTTGCACCCAGCAACACCGGTAACGTCCTAGTGCGGCTTCGCACATCCCCTTCAATATCGCGAAGATCAAAACTGATGCTGTTAACGCTTAAAATGATGAAGCACCACAAAAAGACCAGCATCTCTCTTGGCCCTAAGCTTCGTCTGAGCTCGAGCACGGGCCACAAGACTAGAACCGCGGCGATAATCAGCGGGGCAATAAAGGTTTTTAAGACAGGGAGATCTTTCAACCGTCTTCGAACCAAGGGGATTGGCCGGGAGTAGAATTGTAGTGCCACAATCGCAAGTGCGATTGGAGGAATAAGCCACCAGCGGCCAGTAACTGCCGGCCAACCCACCAGTGTTGCGCCACTGAGCCAGATTAAGAAGAACCGTTTCGACCGCAGCGATTCCCGATACCGAAAACGGATCGGAGTATTCACCTGATCAGCGGGATCGTAGTGGAGTCTATCAAAATTATACACCAACAAATAACCGCCTAACCAAAGCGGAGCGGAACGCAGCCAAGGACTACCGGTCAAGTGACAAACGACCCATCCTAGACACGTAACAGAAACTCCTCCAACCACTTCCAACAAATACACTTGTCTCAAAAACGTGAGTACATTCTGCACTGATTTACTCAGTCCCAACCAAAAATTTGTTCTCTTCCCTCACTTTTTTCCTTGTCAGATTGTTTCCTTGACGATCTGTTCCGCCCTACCTAGATACAGGCAAGCCATCATAAATTTGATTCTGGATTTAACTAGATACTGTGGCTCACCTACACTCGTGAAGACTGGCCCTAACAACAAGGGAGTGCTTAACCGGTTGGAACGTTGGTGTAACCACAAGCAAGAATAGAAGGTCGACTTTTAATGTTTAACGGTGTTTTCGGGTTATTTTCGAACGATATCGGCATAGATCTCGGAACGGCTAATACGCTCGTATACGTCAAGGACCAGGGTATCGTCCTGCGCGAACCGTCAGTCGTTGCTGTACGGGCCGGAAGCAGCCACGTCCTTGCCGTCGGCGATGAAGCCAAGCGGATGTTGGGACGTACGCCAGGTAATATCGTAGCGGTACGGCCGTTGAAAGATGGTGTAATCGCCGACTTCGAGATGACGGAGGCGATGCTGAGGCATTTTATTACTAAGGTTCACAGCAGCAAATGGGTCCGGCCCAGGGTCGTCATCGCGGTGCCCTCGGGAATCACCGAAGTGGAGAAACGCGCCGTCAAAGAATCAGCCGCGCACGCCGGGGCCAGGGAAGTATATCTGATAGAAGAACCTATGGCAGCCGCTATCGGCGTAGGCTTACCTGTTCAAGACGCCGCCGGAAATATGATTATCGATATCGGAGGCGGCACCACGGAGGTGGCCCTGATTTCTCTGTCCGGAATCGTATTCAGCCGCAGCGTCCGGGTCGCAGGCGATGAACTCGATGAGGCCGTGGCCGGCTATATGAAACGGGCCTACAACCTGATGATCGGCGAGCGGACTGCGGAAGAGATCAAGATCAAGATCGGCAGTGCGTATCCCATGGACAAAGAAACCAGCATGGAGGTCAAGGGGCGAGACCTGGTTGCCGGCCTGCCGAAGACTTTGACGATTACTTCGCAAGAAGTTCGCGAGGCATTACTGGAACCGATTTCTACCATCGTGGAATCCGTTCGCGTGACTCTAGAACGTTGCCCGCCGGAGCTATCGGCCGACCTGGTCGATCGGGGCTTGGTTCTAGCCGGCGGGGGCGCGCTGCTCCGAGGACTAGACAAGCTGCTCCAGGAGGAAACCGGGCTTCCCGTCCATGTCGCGGAGGATCCCCTCAGCGCCGTCGCTGAGGGAACAGGTCGAGCCCTGAGCGAGATTAAATTCCTCCGGCAAGTTGCGTCATCCGACAAGCCGATCCGTTGACCCCCCAGCAAGCCACTTTCATGAGGGGCACATCAATCGCAGCGTTGATCACGTTTGTGGTTCTGGTCGCTTTTGTCCTGCTTATGCCAGCCGGCTGCAAACAACAATGGCAAGCGGCATTTCTAAATACAGTGGCCCCGGTCTTCCATGCCACTTCTGCCGTCACTCAAGGCCTAGGCGGCGTCAGCGGAGGGTTCAAAAAGCTGGATGAACTCGAAAAGGAAAACCGTGATCTCCGGACAGAAAACGCCGAACTAAGGACCTCAAACTCCCTCCTGAAAAACTTAGAGTCCGAGGTGAACCGGCTGAATCGGGCCCTCGGTTATCGGGAACGCTCTCCGTTCAATCTCTTGCCCGCGCGAGTCATCAATAGAGAGAACGCAGCCTGGTGGAACACTTGCACCATCGACCGTGGCTCCGCGGACGGCGTGGCGATCGACATGGCGGTCGTGACCGAGGCTGGGTTGGTCGGGAAGATCGTGAACGTGTCCAAGAACGCCTCGATCGTCCTTCTCGTTTCGGATGAAGGGCTTAAAGTTTCAGTGAGTATCGAGGGAACTCAGGAGCAAGGTATCATCAGCGGAACCCGGGCTTCCTCTAATTACGCACCCGATTTGCGTATCGGTTTTATAAGTAAGACTGCCGAGGTGAAGCCCGGTATGAAAGTGTTTACTTCTGGCACTGGCGGCGTATTCCCTTCCGGGGTGCTGGTTGGCACCGTAAAAGCGTTCGCCATTAAGGAGCTTGAAGGTGTGGCTACGGTCGAGCCGGCAGTCGATTTAACTCACTTCGAAGACGTTTTTGTAATCACCGGGACACGATGATACGATTCTCTTTGGTCTTGGTCTTGCTGATCTTCCTAGCGTCCATTCTCCAACGTTACATCCCACCGATCATCTGGCTCAAAGAATCGGCTATTCTGCTCGCTCCGGCTCTCTTATTCTACGGTTGTTTGACCCTGCCGTTTCCTCACGTGTTGGGTCTGACGTTTTTCACCGGTTTCATCAATGATCTTTTGACCGTCCCATTCGCCCCGGAGAGCAACTACTCAATCGGTACCTCGATTCTGCTTTTGCTCGTTCCCGCTCTCATTATGCACGGCTTTAGCTCGACCTTTCTCAGAGGGCGATGGTTCACAAATTTGTTGTTGTCCGAACTGGCGGCTGTTTTGACTCCTTTTCTTTTGCTGGGCCAATACGCTATTATAAGCTTTGAAAGACGCGAGTTTTTCTACAACGACGTAATAATGTGGCGGATTTTGGGTCCTGGAGTGATTGCAATTGTGATTAGCCCGTGTGTATTCCTGGTTCTCGCCTATCTCTCGGATCTTCTCCGATACGAACCGCAACTTGAGCGAACGAGGCTTGGCTGACAGTTATGGCGCGCCCTAAACCATTTGCGACTCTCGATTTTCGGATCCTGACCTTAGCTTCCCTTATCCTACTTGCGCTAATCGTTATCGGCTTTCGCCTCTGGTGGGTCCAGGTTAAACTTTACGCGCATTATAAGGCAAAAATTCAGGGCTCCTCGGAGGTAAGCGTACGTATTCCCTCCGTCCGCGGCGAAATACGGGATCGGAACGGCGTTGTGTTGGTAACCAACCGCCAAAGTTACGAAGTTGATTTCTACCTGCCGGAGCTAGTAAGCGGCTACCGTAAACAATACGGAGCACCGCCGATGGTCGACTACCTTCGCAAGAGCGCCGACGGGATGCTGAGGGAAACCAAAGAAGAAGATATCGTCCAGATGGTTGATCAGACGATCATTCCCAGACTGGAGCAGCTGAAGGTCGCAGAGCCATATAACTCCCAACGTTTGCGTACTCATTATCGCAACAACACGTTGGTCCCTTTTATCTATCGGGAAGATTTAGATTTTTCGACCATCTCTAAGTTTGCCGAAAAAGACCTCGGTCTACCCGGCGTACAAGTCAACATCCGTCCGGTCCGCAAATACGTCTACAATTCCCTGGCCGCCCAGATCCTTGGCTATGTCGGTGCACCAAAGGACATCAATAAGCTTCCGGATATTAAGGACTTTAACTTTTATCAACCTGACGTTCAGGGGCGGACCAACATCGAATATTTTCTGGACGACGAGCTTCGAGGCAAACCGGGCCGGCGAATTCTAAAGAAAGACGCCAAAAACCATATCGAGGGTGAGAAAGAGCTGATTCAGCCCACCGCTGGAGCAAATGTCTACCTCACGATTGACGCCCGGATCCAATACATCGTCGAACGAACGCTCCGATCCGTCGGCCGGGCTTCGTGTGTCGTTGTCGATCCAAACAACGGCCAGATTCTGGCCATGGCTTCCATTCCGTCGTACGATCCTAATAAATTTATCCCCTCGATTTCGGCTCGGGATTGGGCGGCAATTAAAGACGCGGATGCCGATCCCCTGACAAACCGGGCCATTAGCGCTTTTGCTCCGGGTTCAACTTACAAAATCGCCACCTCGCTGGCAGGACTTACCAGAGGTTTGGCTAAAGCCCAATTTACCTGCACCGGTGGCGTCACCTACGGCAACACTTATATGAAATGCTGGATTGCCGATAAGGGAGGCGCGCATGGCACCCAGACCCTTACGGAGGCAATCAAGAACTCATGCAATGCGTTTTTCTATCAGTACGGGAATGCGGCAGGAATCGATGCAATTGACAAGGTCGGGAGTACGCTCGGCCTCGGCCAGACCTCCGGAGTGGAGTTGAGCGGCGAAGATCCCGGATTACTGCCTTCGCCGGAATGGTTGCGAGTGACTAAGAACGAGAAATGGAGCGAAGGCCAGACGGCGAATACCTCGATCGGTCAAGGCTATGTCCTGGCGAGCCCGCTGCAGATGGCCATGGTCGCTGCCACGGTTGCCAACGGCGGCACCGTCTACCGGCCTAGCCTCATCTACAAAATCCAAGAGGCGGATGGGACCGAGATCCGAAAGCCAGAAAAGATTCGGGGCGACCTGAAAAGGGATAATCATCTATCCAAGGAAGACATCGAACTGGTTCGTCGTGGGATGTGGCGGGTGGTAAATGACCCGGGCGGGACCGGATCCAGAGCTAAAATTCCCGGCATTGTGGTGGCCGGTAAGACGGGCACAGCTCAGTTCTGGCGCGACGGCCAGAAAGATAATCACACCTGGTTCGTCGCGTTCGCGCCCTATGACAATCCTAAGATTGCGCTCGCTGTACTCGTGCAGGGAGCCAAAGCGGGAGGTCAGGTTCCAGCGCCGATCGCGGCCAAACTGATCGAGGAAATCTTAGCCTTAGACAAAGGGTATGACCCAGGGGTGAAACCCCTGGATCCGGCTATCGGCAATTTCAAGTTCGTCGAGACCATTGACTTCAAAGACAACAACATTCCCGCGGAGTTGACAGGTAACGACGAAGAAACTTCCGATACGGAGCCGGCAGCAGAGGAGAGCTCGACCAAGGTCTCCAAAAGTGAAGGGAACGAACCGGATATCCGCGCAGAAGCGGATGATCATCGGACGGTTAGAGCCACTCCAACACCACAGCCTAGTAAGTCGAAGAGCTTCTTCGATTTTTTCCGGAGAAAGAGCAACGGGACCCCGCAACCCGGACAAAGCCCGGAAAAGAAGAAGCACTTCTTATTCTTTTAGTTAGCGGCCGTTCGTGCTCAGTTTAACGAGCGGCGCTTTTAACCATTTTTGTTCCGACCAATGTTAGAAAAAGTGAAACAATTGCTGGGGATAAATCCGAAAAAAGTCGGAAACCAACTCATTATTAGTTCCGAGAAACTAGAACGTCGCGTCGCCTTGCTGGAGGACGGCACTCTGGAAGAATATAACATCGAGCGCGACACCGACCGCAACATCGTCGGCAGCATTTTCAAAGGGAAAGTTAAGAATATCGAGCATGGTCTGAAGGCCATGTTTGTGGATATTGGCTTTGAGAAGAATGCCTTCCTCCATTTCTGGGACGCGCTCCCCGGCTTGGACAGCGGCGTGGAGGAAGTTAACCGCGCGAGTGACCGCAAACATCGGAAGAAAATCACGGCTAAGGACGTGCCCGATATTTATCCGGTTGGGTCAGACGTCATGGTCCAAGTAACGAAGGGCCCCATCAGCAACAAGGGGCCCAGAATTACGACCAATATCAGCTTGGCTGGCCGTTACTTAGTGTTGATGCCGCACAATGATCAAAGCGGAATCTCTCGAAAAATCGAGGACCCTAAAGAGCGAGAACGCCTGAGGCAGATCTTGCAGAAGCTGGATATCCCAGAGGGGATGGGGGTAATCATCCGGACCATCGGGGAGGGACAGCGCGCACGGTATTTTGTGCGTGACTTGAGCCTTCTGCTTGAGCAATGGCGGCAAATCGAAGCCACCTTCAAGTCAAAGCCCGCTCCCGCCGTCCTCTTCCAGGAGCCAGACTTGATCGATCGCACCGTTCGGGATTTCCTGACCGACGAGATTGACGCGGTTTATTGCGACGACGAAGCCGCCGTGCTACGGATGCAAGACCTGGTAGGACAGATTTCCAGGCGTTCAAAGCGGCGCGTCGTTTACTATAACGAGTCTGTCCCCCTCTTTGAGCGGTTCGGTGTGCAAAAACAGATCGACGACGCTTTCCATCGGCAAGTTTGGCTCAAATGCGGTGGCTACATCGTCATCGATGAAACCGAAGCAATGATCGCGATCGACGTTAATACCGGCCGCAACAAAGGCACCAAGGACGTCGAACGCACCATTCTGCAAACAAACCTTGAGGCGGCAGACGAAATCTCCCGGCAGCTGAGACTGCGGAATATCGGCGGGTTAATTATCGGTGACTTCATCGATATGAAGAACCGGAAGGACCAGCAAATGGTCTACAACCGGATGAAAGAGAGATTGAAACGGGATAAAGCCAAGACACACGTGCTACCCATCTCCCCCCTTGGCCTAATGGAGATGACGAGGCAGCGAGCGCAAGAAAGTCTTACCGGCTCGATGTTTATGGTATGTCCTTATTGCAATGGCCGGGCCGTAGTTAAAAGCCCGATGACGATGAGCGTCGAAATCCAGCGCACATTGCACGCGGTTCTTCGGAAGAAACCCGAGGTCCACGATATCCGCGTTATCGTTAATCCCGAGGTGCTAAATCGCCTCAAAACAGAGGATGAAGAACTTTTGGTCGAGATCGAGCGGAAATATTCCGGTCGTTTAACGTTCCGGACTGATCCGACGTTCCACCACGAGAAGTTCGTTCTTCTCGACGCCCAAACCAATCAAGAGCTAAAGCCGTGAGCCAGGGAGCGGGAAATCCGGCCCAGGATTGGTAGGGCGAGGCTCCCGAAACTTACCAAAACGTCCGCGCAGGGGTGGATGGCGTCGCCCCGCATTGTCACGGATTGGGCCAATACCCAGCCTAGCCGCGGCCCTGATTCGCCACCACTCAGGAATGGAGATTTAAGCCCCAGCGCGTTTTCAGCCCATCGCGCTGCGCGCTGCGGTTCCACTCGCTCTTCGATAAGTTTCGCAGCCAATCTTCAAAAGTCTAACTCCGCGAGGAGTTTAGGGCATTTGAGAGCTTCGCTGAATCGACTGGACCCGCCGAAATCCGACCAATCTTGGGGCGCATTAGACGCGTTGAACTAATCAACACCTGTTGACATATCACCAGGTTCCTGAGCGAAGATTCTCCCCAACAAAAGCCAATATACTAGCCAAAATTGTCAGATTTTATTGCGTTGTGTCCGACTTTCTCAAGTTGATAGAATCCCCCGCATTATTGGGACGGTAAGGTAAAACACCCAGAACCAATATCACCTTGCGCCATGGCCTTTATGCAAACTACCTGGATCAAACTCGCGATAGCAATCATCGCGGCCACGCTCATTTACGGTCACACAGGGACGATCACGGCTGCAACTTCTACTAACACGCCAGGCTCCAAACCCTCGCCGGCTTCGAACACACTGGCCGAATTGACCTCTAGCCCTTCGCCGGCTGGATTGGCACCCAGCGCTTCTCCAACTCCTGCCAGCCCGGAGCAATTAGCCCAAACCCTTCTCGATCGCGCTCAGTCGGAACTCCAGCACGGCGATTACTCGTCTGCTATGGCTGATTTCACCGGCGTCATCCGGCTGAAACCGAATTCGCCGGAGGCATTTTTGGGCCTGGGCAAAGCTCACGACAGTCTCAAACAATACACCGAGGCGGTCGCAGACTACACAGAGGCGATCCGGCTCAAACCCGGCTACGCAGAGGCCTATAGAGACCGAGACAAGGCTTACGATGAAATGAAGCAATACGACAAGGCGCTCGCTTCATTGACCGAAGTCATTCGCCTCAAACCGGACAACAGCGACGCCTACCGCAGCCGCGGCTACCTGTACTACTCTCTGGAGCAATACGACAAAGCGATCGCTGACTTTACAGCAGCCATCCGACTAAAGGCTGATGACATGCAAGCCTACGGTGAACGGGGTGATTCTTACATCAACCTCAAGCAATATGACAAAGCGATCGCCGATTTTACCGAAGCAATCGGGATCAGAAAACAACTGGCCACCGCGAGCGGCCCCGACAAAGGCAAGATTGCACCGGAAGACGCCGACGCTTTCGGGGGTCGAGGTTATGCCTATTACCGCCTGAAGCAAGATGACAAGGCGATAGCCGATTTTACCGAAGCCATCAGGATCAAACCGGATTACGTCGAAGCTTATGTTCGCAGGGGTAACGCCTACCTCAATTTAAAGCAATACGACAAGGCGATCGCTGATCAAACCAAGTCGATCCAGATTAGACCTGATTTTGACGAGGCCTACATCGGGCGAGGGAATGCCTACACTCAACAGAAGCAGTACGACAAGGCAATCGCCGACTATACTGAGGCGATCCGGCGCAAGCCGGATTCCGCCGAAGCTTATGTTGACCGCGGCTTCGCTAGTAACGGGCTCAAAAACTACGACAAAGCGACGGCCGATTTTAACGCGGCGATCCGGCTCCAGGCCGACTCCGCCCGGGCCTATGTCGGGCGAGGCATCGCAGCTGACAATCTGCAGAACTCCGATAAAGCGATCAGCGACTTTAACGAAGCCATCCGGCTTCAGCCGAGTGATCCGGACGCCTTCCTCTACCGAGGTATCGCCTACAACGATCAGAAACAATACGACAAAGCCGTCGCCGATTACTCGGAAGCGATCAGGCTTAAACCGGATTACGCTGAAGCGTACGCCAATCGCGGCGTTGCCCGCGACCGGCTGAATCAGGAAGATACCGCCATCGCCGATTTCAATGAAGCTATCCGGCTGAAACCCGACTACGCTGACGCTTACTCTAACCGGGGGAACGCTTACACAAGTTTAAAGCAATACGACAACGCTATCGCCGATTTTGGGCAGGCGCTCGTGCTTCAGCCCGGTAATGCCAGCGCTTACGCCGGCCGGGGCAATGCCTACGCCAAGACGGAGCACTTTGACAACGCGATTACCGACTATACCGAGGCCCTTCGGCTCCGCCCAGACGACGCTGAGACTTTTGCGAGCCGGGCAGACGCTGACTCGAATCTGAAACAATACGACAAAGCCATCGCTGACTACTCGGAGGCCCTGCAACGTAAACCGGACTACGTCGATGCCTATGCAGGAAGAGGACAAGCTTACAATGCACTGAGCCAATACCCTAGGGCCGTCGCTGATTATAGCGCAGCTATCCGAGGCCGGCCTGATTTAGTCGACGCGTACGTGAATCGAGGTAATGCGTACGTCGCTCTAAAGCAGTACGACAAAGCCACTACTGACTTCACAGAAGCCCTTCGACGCAAACCAGACCTTAACGACGCGCTGGTGGATAGAGGCAACACTTACGTCGCTCTAAAGCAGTACGACAAAGCAACGGCCGATTTCGACCAAGCGACTAAGACCAACCCGAACTCTGCCGGCGCACACGCGGGCCGGGGAGATACTTTCGCTGCTTTGCGGCAATACGACAAAGCCATTGTCGACTATACCGAGGCCATCCGGCTAAAACCCGACTCAGCCGGAGTATACGTGAGCCGCGGTGACGCTTACGCCGATTTGAAGCAATACGATAAAGCCATCGCCGACTATTCAGAAGCGAAACGTCTCGAGCCTGACTATGCTCCGGCGGATGCCGGCCGGGGCAACGCCTATGCCAATCTAGGGCAATATGACAAAGCCATCGCCGACTATGCGGAAACTATCCGGCTCCGGCCCGATTTCGCGGGCGCTTACGCCGGCCGCGGCAACGCTTACTCTAAGTTAGAGCAATACGAGAAGGCCATCGCCGACTACACCGACACCATCCGCTTGGAGCCTGATTTCGCTCAAGCGTATATGAACCGGGGAATTGCCTACGCCGATTTGAAGCAGTACGACAAAGCGATTGCCGACTATACCGATACGATCCGGTTGCAGCCTGACGCCGCGCAAGCTTACCTCAACCGAGGTATTGCCTATGCCGATTTGAATCGAATCGATAACGCAATCACCGACTATACCGCAGCATTGCGCCTGAAGCCGGATTACGCAGAGGCATTTGTTAATCGGGGTAACTCCTATGCAAACTCGGGCAAATCTGACAACGCAATCACCGACTACACGGAGGCGTTGCGGCTTAAGCCCGATTACGCAGAGGGGTATGTCAACCGCGGGGTTTCTTACATGCACCTGGGCCAATACGACAAAGCGATCGCCGACTATACCCAAGCAATTAAGCTGAACCCCAATCTTGCGGAAGCGTATGTCGACCAGGGCGACGCTTATTCCGATCTGAAGCAATACGATAAAGCGGTTGACGATCACACCAAAGCAATCCGGCTCCAGCCCGATTACGCCGGCGCGTATGTCGGACGAGGCGATGCCTACGCTAGTTTAGGTCAATCCGAAAAAGCCATTGCCGACTATAGCGAAGCCACTCGACTCGAGCCCAATGATGCTAACGCCAAACTCAGTCGAGGAAACGCTTTCGCTAATCTGGAACAGTACGACAAAGCGATCGTTGACTTCAACGATGCCATCCGGCTCAAGCCCAATTACGCAGAGGCCTACGTGAACCGAGCAATCGCTTACGATAGCTTAGAACAGTATGACAAAGCCGTGGCCGACTGTTCACAGGCGATTCAACTCAAGCCTGATCTGGCTGAAGCCTACTATTACCGAGCCAACGCTTTTGCCGATCAACGCCAATTTGACAAGGCTATCTCTGATTACTCTGAGGCATTGCATATCAAGCCTGATTTTGTCGCTGCCGATGTCGGCCGCGGAGACGCCTATGCCGACCTGAGAGAGTTTAATAAGGCGATCAGCGACTACACGGAGGCGCTTCGGCTTAAGCCTGATTCTGCAGAGATCTACGTCGGCCGGGGCATCGCTCATCTTAACTTAGGGGAATACGATAGCGCCGTCGCCGATTATACCGAAGCGATCAAACGCAAGCCGGAGCTTGCTGAAGCCTATCTTAGCCGAGGCATCGCTTACAACGACCTTAAGCAATACGACAAAGCAGTCGCTGACCAAACGGAAGCGATCCGGCTCCGGCCTGATTACGTGGCCGCTTATGTCAACCGCAGCACCGCCTACGTCAATTTGAAGCAGAATGACAAAGCGATCGCCGATTGCACGGAGGCAATTCGGCGAAAAGCGGACGGCGTTGAAGCATACGTTAACCGCGGCATCGCTTATCTAGAGGAGAAGCAAGACGATAAAGCGATCGCCGATTTTTCCGATGCTATCCGCATTAAACCAGAGTACGCCGATGCCTATTTCAACCGAGGTAATGCCGAAGCTGATCTCGGGCAGTCGAATCAGGCGATGGCAGACTACAATGAGGCTCTCCGGCTGAAGCCCGACTACGCCGAGGCTTATCTTAAGCGCGGCATCTTGTACAGCGGTCTAAAGCAATACGATAAAGCCGTACTCGATTTCAGCTCTGCGATTGGAGTCAACACCAATTACGCCGACGCCTTCTTTAATCGGGGCCTAGCATACGACGGTCTAAAACGGTACGCCAAAGCGGTGGCCGACTATTCGGATGCGATCCGCATTCAAGCGGACTATGTGCAGGCTTACGTCAATCGAGGCACAGACTACGACAAGCTCAAAGAATGCGATCGATCGATTGCTTATTTTACCGAGGCGATAAAGTCACAACCTAATGACGCCAATGCCTACAGCAGCCGCGGACAGGCCTATTACAGTTCAGAAGAATTCGAGAAAGCAGTCGCTGATTACACGGAGGCCATTCGACTGCAGCCTAATTCGACTGAGATTGTCCAACTCCGCAACGAGGCTAATCAGGCATTGGGCCTAGGTCCGAAAACCGAAGCGGTAACGGCCCAAACCGGCAAGCCGACGCCGCCCAAAAAACAGGTGGTCACAAAGGGCGGGAAAAAAGGTGCGAATCCAGTGACGGCCACCTCGCCAGCCGCAACTCCATCTGCATCGGTGTCATTGGTGCAGCGATGGTTTGTTGATCACCTACGTCGCCAGGCTCACGCCGACCTCTTCCCGTCACCGAGCCCTTCTTCGTCACCCAAGCCGAAACAAGCCAATAATTAACGCTCAGGCCTGGGACGCCAGCGCGGGTAAGTAAGCAGTAAGCAGTAAGCAGTGAGCAGTGAGCAGTTGAGGAGCCAGGAGGTGCTGCGTCCAACCCGCGCCGAGGGGAAGACGCGCTTTCGTAGGTAATCAGCTTTAAGTGCGCCGGTGCTGAATTGGCTCAATTTTGAGAATCAGATCTTCCCGTCACTGATAACTGGTTATTGACTCCCGCAAAGCCGGCCGTTCTGGCACAGTCTCGAATAACCCCGACGTCCTGGCTCCTCAACTGCTTACTGCTTACTGCTTACCGCTTACCGCTTACCGCTTACTGCTTCCCCTCCCTAATGCGACGCCCGATCGCCTTTCTTCAGCCGAATAACTTCAGTGTAGTCGGTGGCGGCTTTGTCGTGCTGTCCAAGCGCATCGTAAGCTAGTGCCCGATTGTAGTAAGCCTCGGCGAAATCGGTTTTCTGCCGGATCGCTTCACTCAAATCCGCGATCGCTTTGCCGTACTGTTTAAGCGCATTGTAGACTTGTCCGCGGCCATTGTAAGCATCGGCGAAAGCGGATTTCAAACGGATGACCTCGGTGTAGTCTGCGATGCTTTTGTCATAACGTTTGAGGGCGGCATTCGCAGCTGCCCGGTTATAAAAGGCCTCAACGTAATCCGGCTTTAACCGAATCGCTTCGCTGAAGCTCGCGGCAGCCTTATCATATTGCAGCAGAGCAATGTAACCTAATCCCCGGTCGTAGTAGGCTTCGGCGGATGCTGGCATTAACCGAGCCGCTTCGCTGTAGTCTGCGAGCGCCTCATCGTGACGCTCTAGGGCATCATAAGCTACCGCCCGGTCGAAGTAGCCTAGAGCGAAGCTAGGCGCCAGCCGAATAGCCTGCGTATAATCAACCACCGCGTTGTCATATTGGCCAAGTGCAGCATAGGTATTTCCCCGGCCATCATAGGCTTCAGCGAAATCCGGCTTGTTTTGCAGGGCGCTATTGTAATCCAGCAGGGCTTCCGCGGGCTGATTGATTGCGTCATGAATGTAGCCTCGATTGGCGTAAGCTTCTGCGAAGTCGGGCCTTAGCCGGATCGCTTCGCTGTAGTCTGTGACCGCAAAGTTGTACTGTTTAAGCGCTCGATACGCATTGCCTCGGTTGTTGTAGGCTTCAGCGCTTGGGTGCAAGAAAATCGTCTGATTGTAGTCCGCGATGGCTTCATTGAAATGTCGCACCGCGTAGCTGGCATTCCCGCGCTCGAAGTAAGCATTCCAAAAATTTACATTAATAAGAATGACGCTGTTACAGTCCGCCATATCTTCGTCGTACTTTTTCAGAGCGCCATAGTTCCAGGCACGGTTAAAATAAGCCTCAACTAAATCCGCTTTGAAGTGGACCGCCTCACTGTAGTCCGCGATCGCCTGTTCATGCTGGTTTAAAGCGGTATACACATTGCCGCGGTCGTTATAAGCTTCGGCGAAATCCGGTTTCAGTCGGATAGCCTCGCTAAAATCCTCTAGCGCCTGAGTGTATTGTCGGAGGGCTAAATAGACGATACCCCGGTCGTTATAAACCAAGGCGTCGTTTGGTTTGAGACGAATGGCTTGCGTGTACTCGGTAATGGCATCTTGGTAGCGTTGCTCGCTGGCCGCATCCCACCCTCGACCAAAGGCCTCATCAAAGGTCGTCGCTTGCGACGATGTATCAGCCGACGTGGCGCTGGCGCTCGGTTGAGGGCTGGCGCTCGGTTGGCGGCTGGCACTCGGTTGGGGGCTGGCACTCGGTTGGGGGCTGGCACTCGGTTGGGGGCTGGCACTCGGTTGGGGGCTGGCGCTCGCTTGAGGACTGGCGCTCGCTTGGGGGCTGGCACTCGGTTGGGGGCTGGCGCTCCCCTGAGGGCTGGCGCTCCGCTGAGGGCTGGCGCTCGCTTGAGGGCTGGCGCTCGCTTGGGGGCTGGCACTCGGTTGGGGGCTGGCGCTCCCCTGAGGGCTGGCGCTCCGCTGAGGGCTGGCGCTCGCTTGAGGACTGGCGCTCGCTTGGGGGCTGGCACTCGGTTGGGGGCTGGCGCTCGCTTGAGGGCTGGCACTCGGTTGGGGGCTGGGCCTTGAACCCAACAGATCGTTAATCGCTTTAATATCTGAAGCGCTCGGACTGACCGGGGTAGGCTCCGGACTCGCCGAAGAACCGGTGTTATCGGCGGCTGGACCCGGCTTCCAATCGAGGCTTTGAGCCATCAGTCCGGTCGGGAGCGAAGAAAGAATCAGCAGCAACGCGAACCGGGCAAGAGGTCGCGCCCAGAGTGACAGCGCCTCAGCGGTGGGCATGGTTGCAAGTACTGAAGGCACCTCCTGGCGAGGCAGTTTGCTCTGCATTTAAACCTATCGCTTCTGTACGCTTTGTATCAGAAAAGCCGTGTGGTGCAATCGCTAAGCTGGGCTTGGTGCGTCGGCGCTTCGGGCGCTTCGTTCTCGGATTAAGTGGAGGCCCACCGCCCGGGAGGGCGCGCGTCCCCGCGCGCCGCGAGGACGTGCCACAACCCAAACGTGTATTTCGTACGCGACCACAACACGTCCTCGGCTTCGGTCACAATCCCGCGGCCGCGGGACGAGGACGCGATCCCTCCCGGGCGATGGGTCCGCCGCAATGACTCGAACTCTTTCACCAACATATTACCGCCAAATAAGATACGTTGTATAAATAAGTTATTATCTATTGATAACTCAATATTATACTGTTATCAAGGTCGCATGCGGCGCCTCCCACTCGCCGGTCTATTCCTCGCCGCTTGTGTTGGCGTCGAGACCGCTGAGGTCTGCTCCCTTCCAGTTCCTTACTGGGCCATCGCCTTTGGATCATTTGCCAGCGCGGTACTGATCTGGAAACGAACCGCCCTCGCCTTATGCGCCGCTCTGCTTTTCTTTGGGTTTTGGCATTCGTTCCGCAAAGTGTCAGACCAAGGCTATCAGCTGATCAACCAGCCCGATGTCGCCAAGCAGGTCCACCAAATCACACTGGAAGCACACAGTGATGCTAAGCCGTTTCACTGGGGCAACCAAATGAAGCAGCGGTTGATCGCGAAAGTCGCAAGCGTGGACGGCTATCCGATGGACTTTCGAGTTGAGGCCGAGTTGTGCGGGCAGCCCATTCATTATGGCGACTACTGCCGAGTACTAGGACGCCTGGAAGCACCGCAACGCGCCCTGAACGCCGGCGAGTTTGACGAACGGATCTACCTGCAACACGAAGGCATTTTCGTGGTCTTGGACTCAGCCAGCGCCCATGACACAAGCATTATCCATCACGGCTGGGGAAACCCGATTTTAGCAGTCGCATTGACCTGCAGAAAAGCAATCCAGGACATACCAACCCGATCTTTGGAGAACGATCGTCCGATTAAAGCGCTCATCGAAGGGGTGACCTTCGGCGACCGGTCCGATTTTGATCCCGATCTGCTCGACCTCCTGCAAGATACCGGCACACTGCATCTCTTTGTGATCGACGGTCTTAAAGTCACCCTGCTGGCAGGGATCTCTTGGATGGCCGTGCGCTTCTTTTGTTTACCGCGACGATGGATTGCCGGCGCAGTCATTCCGCTCCTGGTGCTCTATTGCGCCGCCACCGGGCTATCGGCGGCAGGGCTACGCGCCACCCTGATGGCCTTGTTCGTACTGATCGGGGTCTCTCTGGAAAGACCTGTTTTGCAGCTCAATGCAATGTCGGGAGCAGGGTTCATTCTCCTGCTCTGTAATCCGGAAGAACTTTTCCAACTCGGGTTTCAACTGTCGTTCACCATTGTGGCTTTCATCGTGATCGGTGCTCGTCCCCTAACCTCCTGGCTATTTCATCCTTTCGGACCAGACCCGTGGATTCCGAACCAACTCATTTCTCCTGCGCGCAGACTTTGGCATAGGCTGATTCACAGGTCCGCCGAACTCCTGGCAGTATGTACAATCTGTTGGGGCTCCTCGCTCCCGTTCTCGATTTGGTATTTCCATCGGGTCTCATTCAGCAATGTCGTTGCGAATTTCTTAGCTGTTCCTGTCGGGACGTGGATTCTCTTCACCGCTTTGCTCTCAATTCTGATTTCTCCGATGGCGGGTTGGGCCAGCATTTACCTGAACAATACTAATTGGCTGTTGGCCCACGCGTTTCTCGTGATCGTGAAAGCCAGCGCCACCTTTCCCGGTCAAGCCATGAATGTCGGATGTTTGCCCTGGTCAAACGCAGCGAAAATTGTGGTGCTTGCTTCGGGACGCTCGGAAACTTTATATTTTCGCCAGGGCTCGAGCTCCGCCTTAGTGAACCCAGGTAGCGCGTCGAAGTATCGCCGGATTACGGAACCATTTTTGCGCAGTGAAGGGGTAAACCGGTTATCGTTTCTAACCTGGACAAGATCAGATCAAGATCATGCCGGGTCCGCGCCAGAGGTGGTAAAACACTTCAAGATCGCAGGAACATCAGCTGAAAGTCTGTCGCACCGTAGTCCCGCGGCCGCAGGAAAGGCGGACTTGTCGCGCCGTAGCGTAGCGGAGGCGGACCCGTCGCGCCGTAGCGAAGCGAAGGCGGATGCCGCTTCCCCGGCCAATGGCTTAACTAAGACCGCTATAAATCGCATGCCGCTCCAAGAGGAAGAGATCAATTTAAACGACGAGACGGCATGGAAAGATATAGGGCCTGCTCAACCGCTCAATCCGGTTCTGGACTGCCAAATCGGATCCTTCGAAGTGTTTCTACTCAACCTGAATCATCAACAGATCGAGAGGCTACCTAGCCGGATCGTTGATGTTGTGGTGGTGCCCAGCCAACGCCAATGCTCTGCTCCGGAGTTGATCCGCAAATTTCATCCGCAAGCCATTCTCTACCTGCAAGGAAAACCAGCCGGCAGCCAAACCTCAGCTAAGCCCGTTATCCCTGTATGGTTCTCAGGAGACAAAGGAGCTGTGACCATGTCCTTGTCCAACAAGGACTTGGAATTGAGCGGCTACCTTGGCGATCGATTAGTCTTGCGAAGCCGCAACCGATAGATCGGGAGGTTCTCAGCGGCAAACGTCTCGTCGAAGTCTGTATCGGGATACTCACACTCCCAGGGCGCTTCGTGAAAGGTGGAGCTGACTCCGGCTAAAATTTTCTCGATCCAGCGAAAGTAATCGGCATGATCCGTTTTGATCCAGAGCTCCCCGGACGATTCTAAGGCAACCGCTATCGCTCCGAAGAATTCTTCATCCACTAACCGGCGAGAATGGTGTCTTCGTTTCGGCCACGGATCCGGGAATGACAAATGGAACCGTGAGACCGACCCCGGTGGCAACAGATACTTAACGGCATAGTCGATCTCGACCCGCAATACTCGCACATTACCTAAGCTCAGCTGGCAGGCCTTTCGCCGCGTCTTGCGCACACGTCCAAGCAATCTCTCAATGCCCAAAAAATTTCTTTTGGGAAAACGTTGCCCAGCCTCCACGAGAAACTTGCCTGACCCGGATCCAAGATCGATTTCGAGCGGGCGATCGTTCCCATAGATCTCGCCTATTAGAAGCGGCCGGCGGAGATCCGCTGGAAATACTTCGTAGTGTTGTTCTTCAAGCGCCGCCGGCGACACCTCTCCCGCTAAACTCATAAACTAGTATTTCCGAGCTACGATCCGACGAACGGATTATGCCGGCGCTCTTCCCCAACCGTCGTCATCGGCCCATGCCCAGGGCAGACGACAGTGTCAACGGGAAGCGTCATTAGTTTCTCCCGGTTATTCTTAAGTGCGAGTGAATAGGCATTGGCAGCTCCTCCCATCGAGCCGGCAAAGAGCGAGTCGCCAACGACTGCTACCGGAACGCGTAGCCCTTCGATAATGTAGGATGTTCCCCCAGACGAATGACCATTAGTTAGCTTGGCCTCAACTTTCAGGTCGCCGATCTCGAAACGGTCTCCCTCTTTTACCGCGGTCGCTCCCAAGACGGGTTCCAGGGACGGTCCAAACACCCGAGCGCCCGTTTTTACCGCGATTTCTTTTAGAGCAGCTACGTGATCCTCGTGGGTGTGAGTGATAAAAATGGATTCTATTTTTAGGTTTTGGCGGTCCCGGATGGTGACCAGCGTCGTTGGCTCTATCCCGGCATCAAACAGCGCACAGCGGTTCGAAGAAGGGTCCCAAACCAGGTACGTATTTACCGTCGTTCCGAGCAGATCGGTATTCACCTGTTCAAGACCGTCCAGATTGACTGTTTCGGGCTCCCAACTCCGTTGAAATGATTCCCAGAGTGGTAGCTGCTTCAGCTCCAGCGCTTGAGCCAAAGCGCCGACCTCGTCTTGAGTTCCGGATCCGCTCCTCAAGCGATTCAAAGTTGATGACGCAAACTTTGCTTTGGCTGCTACTTCCTCATCGGAAAGTTTCAGTCCGCGTTGAGCTTTGCCGATAATGTCCTCAAATAAGTCTTCCAGCGGGATCTTCATGATCTGCCGCTATAGTAATTGCATTGGTGGGGGCCGCAACCGGCGGAGTGGATTTGTGGCGCGCGCGCGTTCCGTGATCGGGAGGGCGCGCGTCCCCGCGCGCCGCGAACAGCGTGCTCCATGTTGCAGAGCTGAACGCTCGATCGGGTCTATCCTGAGCTCCGGAAACGATCCGGCGGCTGCCGGACGAGGACGCGATCCCTCCCCCACCTATCCCGACGTTTTCTGCAACGTCCAAACCTCGCCGTCTCCCATCCGTTTAATGACCACTTGGGTCGGACGAATATCCAGGATCCGATACGTTTGACCGGGCTCGTCCGGGAGAGAAAAGTCGTGGTCGAGCTCGACTTTGATCTTTTGACCGGTCGAGTTCACAACCAGAACCGCGTAGGCGCCGTGCTCCCGGGTCGGAATGCCTTTTATTAATGAAATAGTCTGACCGGTGCGCTCGTGGCGCAGCTTAACCAAGGATGCGTCCACTACATTTCCATCCTTATCGTTAACGCTGCGCGATTCGACATCAACAACGCGATAGCTCATGCCTTTGAGTGTGTCGCCGACGGTCACCGTGTAAGTAGAGCCGTCAGCGCTGCGAAGCGTTGCTTTTTTCCCATGCACTTCGTCTAGGGTCACCGGCAAGAACGCCTCATCTACCTCCTCTACTCGGATCTTGCCCGTCACCGATGACCCGCCAGCGACATTGGCTGCCGGTGTCGGACCGGGGGAAGTCGGATGAGCCGAGCCGGACGGAGTCGGCATATTCAAAATATCAGCGTCGGAGATGGCCGGAGACTTTCCAGAACTCGCCGGAGAAGTTGCCTCCGGGTTCGCGCTGGGCGAAGCGACTGCCACCGGGGTGCCACTCGGTGCCGGCGCGTGGCGTAGCAACTCTGCAATATCGCTGAAGCCTTTTTCCGCAGCGACCGCCTGAGCAGCTTGCCCGCCTTGGTCCGTCAACGATGCATCGGCGCCAGCCTGTAGTAACAGTTGGACAATGTCCTTATTTCCCTTGCCTGCCGCCAATATCAATGGGGTACGGCCATCGCTGGCTCTGAAGTCAACCTCGGCCCCGCTGTCGAGCAAAATCTTGACCGCATCTTTCCTCTCCATCAGCGTCGCTACTAATAAGGCTCGGTCCAGCTCGAGCTTGGAATGGCTAGCCAGAATCTCGATACACTTCGCATTCCCTTGGTAGGCGGCCTTCAGAACGGCACTCCATCCATTTTTATCTTGGCGATTCGGATCTGCGCCCCGGCCGAGCAACAATTTTACAATCTCCGGTTGATTGTTTTCGGCCGCCAACATCAGCGCGGTGACGCCGTCCCGGCCGGCCGCATTAGGATCAGCTTTATGATCCAACAGCAACTTGATGATATCGGGACGCCCCCGTTCCGAAGCCACCATCAAACCGGTGTAACCGGCGTTGTTCGGCGTATTGACATCAAACCCGGCGGCCAAGAACAATCCGAACGCCTTTTGATCACCTTCGGCAGCGGAGCGTACAAAATCATCGCCGTTTAATTGGAAGTTTAGTGCATTTAATTCTTTGATCAGGTCTTCCTTCGATTTGCTACAGCCGAACAAGGGCAGCAAGAAGAGCGCTGCCAACAGAGTCTGAAATAGTCGCCCAGGCTTCGAAAAAGCGGTCAACGCAGAAAGGATCACGGATACCACGCTCTTCTATAATGACCTGCGACGGGTATGTCGAGCACAGCCTGCAAGGCTAAAAAATGCCTGCGCATTTTTGAGCCTTGCAGGCTAGCGGAACATCGTTTGCCCGCCGTCTTTTCCAATCTGCCGGCGCACTCGGAAGATGTGGGCCGGACGCGAATTCGGTTCTAGCATCACGAAGTTACGGCGGCCCCGCCAGACGAACCGTTCGCTGGTTAGCAGATCCTCAACCTGGTAGGCCTCATTCTCACCGATCCCGAACCGATCAACCGGCACGGAAGCAAACCCACTCTGCGTATGGAAAGGATCCAGCGAGACCGCGATCAGGATGATGTTATCAAGGCTGGCCGTCGCCTTTGAGTAGAAAAGAATCTGATCGTTTTCCACCCCATGAAATTCCAGGTTCTCGTAGATTTGCAAAGCCCGGTTCTCTCCTCGAATACGATTCAGCTGGGTCAGATAGGCCTTGATGTTACCTGGCGCATCCCAATCTCGTTCTTTGAACTGATATTTCTCTGAATTGAGATATTCTTCGCGATTTGGAATGGGCACATTCTCGCAAAGCTCGAATCCGCTGTAGATCCCATAGACCGTGCTCAGCGTGCTGGCCAGAACCGCGCGGATCAGAAATGCGGGACGGCCCCCCGTCTGCAAAAACAAAGGCAGTATATCGGGGGTGTTAGTAAAGAAATTACCGCGGAAATAATACTTCATGTCCGTGCTACAGAGCTCGGTTAAGTACTCCGTCAGCTCGTACTTCGTATTCCGCCAGGTAAAATAGGTATAGGACTGGGTAAACCCGCACTTGGCCAGAGCCTTCATCATTTTTGGTCGAGTGAACGCTTCCGCCAGGAAAATAACATCGGGGTAATCAGTTCGGATCTCGCGAATTAGCCATTCCCAGAACGCGAACGGCTTCGTATGCGGATTATCGACCCTGAATGTGCGAACGTTATGCTGAGCCCAAAAGAGAATGACCGACTTCATCTCTTCCCAAAGGGCGCGCCAATTCGGATTATGGAAATTCAGCGGGTAAACGTCCTCATACTTCTTGGGAGGGTTTTCGGCATATTTGATCGTGCCGTCCGGCCGATGAAAAAACCATTCCGGATGCTCGGTGACGTAAGGATGATCCGGAGAACAGTTGATCGCAAAATCCAGGGCTACTTCAAGGCCTCGAGCTCGGATCTCTTTTACCAACCAATCGAAGTCTTCGAGTGTCCCCAGTTCAGGTTCGACCGCTTTGTGCCCTCCAAACTTGCTGCCGATCGCGTAGGGGACACCAGGATCATCCGGCTCGGCCGTGACCGAATTATTCTTCCCTTTTCGTTTGGTGAAGCCGATCGGGTGGATCGGGGGAAAATAAATGACGTTAAATCCCATCGCCCTGGCGTCGTCGACTCTGGGAAGGCAATCCCGGAACTTGGAGCCGCGATCAGCCAGACCCTGAGCGGAGCGAGGAAAAAATTCGTACCACGCCGCAAACAAAGCTTCTGGCCGATCCACAGTGACCTTGAGGTAAGGAGTGTATTCAGTGCTTAAGGCCCGGTCAGGCCAAGCCCTCATTAGCCCTATCAGCTCAATCTCTTTTGCGATCTGCGACCCTTCAGCAGCATCCGCCTTTCTCAAAAGCCCGGCGAAGTACAGAAGCCGTTCTTTGTCAGCTTTCTGGCCGCTCCGGGAAGCAGTTTTTTCTATCAGGTTCGCGCCTTCTCCTATCTCGGTAGCCAACTCAGTAATTCCGGCGCTAAATTTTTTGTCGTATTCCACCCGCCACGACGCGAACTCGTCTCCCCAAGCCTCAATCGTTAGCTCATATTCTCCGTTCTCGACGAAATGAGCGATGCCGGACCATCGATCATTTTCCGCCTGAGTCATTGGTGTTTCCCACCATTCCTCGACATCAAGCGGGCGCCACTTCAATACCGCAGCCACCAGATCATGGCCGTCCTTAAAAATGTCGGCTGAGACGGCCAATTCTTGGTCAACAACCCGTTTCACAGGATATCGGCCGCCATCTAGAAGGGGCGACAGATTCTCAATCACTACACTTGGAAACCGTTCTGGGGATGGTCTGGAGGTGTTCACGCCGCGTTTGGGAGAGGCTTCGGTTGGTCAGGTAGTTCAGTCAAAAAGTTCTCGAAGAACCTAAAGCCTGGAAGCGAGGAAGCAACTTCTCGCAAATTCTCGATCGCCGGACCGATGTGCCGGAGAAATTCGGGTTTCCGCCGGCGTACACCGATAACACCATAAGCTCCCAGCGCCTGTAAGAGCCTTTGCAGGGCGCACCGAAGGAACAAATCCATGAATTCTTCTCGCGTCCCGCCATATCCACATCCTTCCAGATAGTAGTCAATCAGCTGTTCTCGTTCCGCTGCGGACAAAGTCACATACGGGTCGTACAACAGCGAGGCCAGATCATACACGCCTAAACCTGGGCGCATCCCTTGAAAATCAATCAGATAGGCTTGTTCATCGCAAATCAGGATATTCTGCGATTGAAAATCGCGGTGGATCAAAACTCGGGGATATGCGGCTAGCTGCTCGGCTAAAGACAAGAATTCAGAGCGATCCGCAATTTCTCGAACCCGGCTCTCCTCAATTCGAAAACAAAGCTGGAAACAGTTCTGGAACCCATACTCTTGTTCCCAGCGGAACAAACTAGCATCGAATTCCGGAGGACCGTTCGGCGGCAGCCGCACCTCCGGATCTGTCTTATGGAGAATCAGGATCTCATCCAGCGTGCGCCGGTACAGTTCGCCCCGAATCTCCCAATTCTCAGTGCGATGATGCCAAAGATCTTCATCCCCAAGATCTTGCAACCAAATCGAGCCTTGCTCCTCATCATGAAAGTAGATCAGGGGGGCATTTATTCCGATCCCGCTTAAAAAATTCGCAATTGCGACAAACCTGGCATTCTCCCCGCGATCGACCCGATACTTAACCAGTATAAGCGAATCACCACCGAATCGGATCCGATAGTACTTTCGGTCGGAACCTCCTTTCTCGATCGGGTGAATATCGAAAACCCGGTCCTGGTAATGCGGGAATCGCTGGCGCGTCTCGCTAATCAAAGGCTCCAAGCTCAAGCTCATACAAAGTCGTGCTCGTCAAAAACTCCCTCTTGGACCTCGCGTCCCGCAACAATGCAATGCGTCAGTTTGACTCCAGTCCGGATGATTGAATTTGGCCAAACGATCGCATTACGCAGCTTTGCTGCACTTTCAATCACGGAGTTTGCGCCTACCCAACTATCTTCGCTGATTTCAGCGCCTGGACTGACTCTAGCGCTGGGATCGATCCGAGCCGGCCAAGCAGGGTCAGCCAAATAGGCCGGCCGCCAAGCTTCGCAGGCAATGGCTCGATGGATTCGCAGGTATTCTGCTCGTTTCCCGATGTTGAACCATTGGCCTTCTTCGACGACGGCGCCTCCGACCTGGCCACTGCGACTAATCCAATCAACCAGAACCGGGATAAACGAAGTCTTTTTGTTCGCAGGAATCTGCGTGATAACCGACGGGTCCCATACTGAGATATTTGCGAAGTCGAACGTACCAGGGATTCCACTTTTCAACATCTGACGCACATCGACAACCAGCCCTGCGCGGGCTTCAAAGCTAACGTCGGTGGATAAACCTGTCGTCCGCAAGGCCAACGTCACAAGCCGACCGCTCGAAACGTGGGCACTGACAAGGTGATCAAGATCGAGATCAGTCAAGAGGTCGCCGCTGTAGACCAAAAATGGCTCGTCTCCAAGTAGCGGAGCCGCATTCCGGATGCCGCCGCCGGTTTCCAGCAAAGCCGGTTCGTAAAGTATCCTGACTTCTCTTCCGCGATAGGACCCGGTAGGGACGAGCTCCGGCTTGTCCGTCTTTGCATCGAACAACTCGCCTATTTGCTCCGGGAGATGGTGGGTGTTGACCACGAAGCGCTCGACTCCGTAGGCGATCAAATGATCCAACACAAAAGTGATGATTGGTTTGCCGAATATCGGCAGCAGCGGCTTAGGAACTAAATCGGTTAACGGCCGAAGTCTGGTACCCAGCCCTGCGCCGAGCACAAACGCCGTGCGAATCCGAGGAGCCATGAACGGTTTGCAGCGTAGAGAAGGAGTTCAAGGAGTTCAAGCTTTGGTAGGGCGCGTGGAGCGTTGCCTCGCTTGCGAGGCCGAAGGGGTCGCCACCCGTGGAGCGTTGCCTCGCTTGCGAGGCCGAAAGGGGTCGCCACCCGTGGAGCGTTGCCTCGCTTGCGAGGCCGAAAGGGGTCGCCACCCGTGGAGCGTTGCCTCGCTGGCGAGGCCGTGGTGACCATGGCAAGAGGGCGGCGCCAGCTTGCCGGCTTGCTGCGCTCTTTCGTCAAATATCTAGGAGACAATAGCAGAGCGCAGACAGAAACCGGCATGCGTCGCGTATTCTCGTTGTTCGCAACGGCCTCGCAAGCGAGGCAGCGCTCCACGGGTGTCGCTTCTTTGTTTCCTCTCAAATTTGACTTGTAGCTCCATCACGCTAAAAGGGGACGGCACCCCGTCACACCATGAGATTGATTGTCTCCATTTTTCTCCTTGGCTTCTCGGTGGGCTCAGCGTTTGCGCAGAGCTCCAATTCGCCGGTCATCACGATTCGTAAGGGAACCGCTGTCGTGGTTGAAGTGAAAGAGGTCGGCGGTTCTGCCGGCGCCAACGCCGCGGCTGTTTTGAAAAATGATATCGAACTTTCAGGCTTTCTTTCTCTCGGAGATAGCGCCAACGCGACTATCGCGATTAGCGGAACCGCGCCAGGAAGCGGCTTCTCCGGGCAAGCCGCCGAGAAAAGCGGAAGTGTCGTGTTGCAGAAGAACTACTCAGGCGATACCCGGCATGCCGTCCATCAATTCATCGATGATTTGATAGAGACGCTTGCCGGCCAGAAAGGGATAGCCACTTCGCGAATCGCGTTCGTCGCCAACCGGACAGGTCACAAAGAGATTTACGTTGCTGATTATGACGGCGGGAATGCGGTCCAACTGACTCATGACAACGTGATCAGTGTCGGTCCCAATTTATCCCCGGATGGACGCAAACTGGCTTACACCGGCTATCAAAGCGGCTACGCTGATATTTACCTGATCGATCTCGCCAGCGGTGCTCGGAACCGGATCATTAAATATCCAGGTACCAATACGAGCGCGGCCATCTCCCCGGATGAATCGCGGATCGCTTGCACGATGAGTAAAGACGGGAACCCGGATATCTACGTGACGAGTATCAACGGAGATTCACCCCGGAGACTTACTCGCACTCATGCAACCAACTCCTCCCCTACCTGGTCCCCAAACGGAAGCGAGCTCATTTACTCTTCCGACGAGCGTGGCGGTCCGCAGCTCTATCGGATCTCGGCCGGCGGAGGGTCCGGCCATTTACTGTCGACTGGTTTTGGTTATTGCACGGAGCCCAATTGGTCACCCGATGGAAAGAAGGTTTGCTACAATGTCCGTAGCGGCGGTTCCTTTGAGGTAGCAATGACCGACCTCGAATCCGGCGCCACCAAGATAGTGACCGGGGAAGGCGAACGTCCAGCTTGGGGCCCAGACTCTCGCCATATAGTATTTGCCAGAGGATCCGGGCTTTTTATCATTGACACGGTCAGCGGCAAGGAGGCTCGAATTATCGGCGACCTGGGACAAATCTCGGAACCGACTTGGTCCCATAACTGAACACTCGACCATGAACAAAAAAACGGTCCTATTCTATATCCTCGCCGCCGCTCTCACCGCTTGTCATCCGCAGCAAAAGCAGGAATACGCTGGAGTTGAAGGTGACACCGTGAACGGCGTTCCCCTACCAGAACGACAAGAAGGAACATCGTTCTTCGGCAGTAACGTATCGAGAAACCAATTTCAGCCGGTCTATTTCGCTTACGATAGTTCGGAAATTCAGTCTTCAGAAGCTGGCAAGCTGCGACAGATCGCAGATTTCATGAAGCGAGCGCCGAACAATATTATCCTGGCTGGCTTCACGGATGAGCGCGGCACGGAGGACTACAATCGGGCACTGGGCGAACGACGTGCTCAAGCAACGAGAAACTACCTAATCGGGCTTGGTGTATCCGGCTCTAGAATTCAGACCGTGAGTTTCGGTCTCGAAATGCCAGCAGACCCGGGCCACAACGAAGCCGCCTGGGCAAAGAATCGGCGTACCGAGATAGGAGTGATAAAGTAGCGTTTGGCGTTTGGCGTTTGGCGTTTGGCGTTTGGCGTTTGGCGTTCGGCGTTTGGCGTTTGGCGTTTGGCGTTCGGCGTTCGGCGTTCGGCGTTCGGCGTGCGGGCGTATGGCAGCCGCTGGGACTCATGGCAAATGAAAACCATGGGACATCTGGGGAGCTAAATGTGTCGACTGTCATATAAGTCCCATAGGTCCCATAAGTCCCATTTGTGCCACCTCTCCAAATGTGCGCCGCCTACAGGCCCATTAGCCCCCACGCCAAACGCCGAACGCCAAACGCCTTCGCCCATTCGCCCTGTCGCAACAGCCGCCCGTTGCGCATTAGGCCCATTTACGCATCTTAACGGTTTACCGTGGGCTTTTTAAAGGTTACTAATTTGGCAGACGGACTTCATAGAGCGTCCGGTCCGCCGGCCACAGGCCGCAGCATGGAAGACCTGCATCTGCTCGAAGACGAAGAATTGGTAACCCGCACTCAGGCTGGCGACACCCAGGCGTTCGATGTCCTCTGGCACAAGTACAGCCCCCGGATTTACTCGCTGGTGTACAACATGACCTCGAACCACGAGGACGCGAACGACCTCCTCCTCGAGGTTTTCGCCAAGGCTTTCCGGGCCATCAGCGGCTTTAAAGGCAAATCCAGCTTCTATACCTGGATCCATGCCATCGCCGTGAATATGACGATCAATTTCGTCAAAAAACGGGGGCGCCGTTTCCAAATGAGCTTGGACGATTTCGACTCGAATATCCATAACGATAAGGAGTTTATCGAGTTGACCGCCTCAAATACCCCAATTCGCGAGGTCGATCTCTCAGAACTTCAACAGAGATTGAACGAAGCGATGATGAAGCTGTCTGTTGAGCATAGAGCAGTCGTTACCATGTTCGACATCCAGGGGATGCCGCACGCGGAAATCGCTAAGGTTCTGGGAGTGCCAGAAGCGACCGTACGCTCAAGACTGTTTTACGCACATCGGCAGTTGCAGAATTATTTGGAAGAGTTTAGAAAGCAATGATGCTCGACGAACAGCAGGTACAGCAGCTACTTCGACTCAAGCGATTCGAGCAACCCCCCCCAGGGTATTTCGAACAAACACTGGACGAGCTCCATTACCGGATGCGCGCGGCGGCTGTAAGCCGCTCAACCCGCAACCAATCAACACGCTTTAGTCGGTTACGGGAATTCTTCTCTAACCCGAACTCATTCCGAGTTCCTCAAGCCGCCTACGCGAGCGCTTTCGCGATTTTCTTGGTAGTCGCGACCTTGATGGGAACGGGTTTCTGGTCCCCCCGGCCTAAGTTTGATGTTTATAATGCAAGCACCGCTTCCGTCCAGAGTGACAATGGCGGAATCATGGGAGATCGAATCCAACTCACTGCGCTCAGGTCAAATCAGCAAGAGATTTTCCCAACAATCAAGCCGTCGGATAATGTGACGCCGAGGTATATCTTGAGCGGTCAACCGGTTAGCTACAATACACCTTCGAGTTTTTAAATTCTGCACCTGGTGCTCCTGTCCTGATGCTTGTTGGACCAAAGGAACGCTCGTCGTTTCCCCCCTAACCCGATGATGAACGATTCTCATGGCGATGATTGTTGGATCAACCGGTAATCGTCTCGTGAGCAGAAGAGCGCGATGGGCGCTCTTTTCCTCCATTGTTCTGATCTCTGGTTTTACGGACTGGAATTACGCCCAGGCCGAAGAAATGTTTTCCGCCGTTGCCAAGGACGTACAAGCCATCTTTGAACATAACAAAGATGCAATCGTTAAGATTGAGTCTGAGGACAGTCACGGCGTGTTGATGGGGACCGGCTTTTTCGTTAGCCCGACCGGGTTGATCTATACGTCATACCACGTTGCGGGTGAATCCACGGACATCGTCGCAGAATTCGGCTCCTGTCGATATCCCGCGCGCAGACTAGTTGCGGACATCAGAAGCGGCATCGCAATTCTGAAGATCAACACGGAAGCTCCTACTCCTTATATTGCCCTTGGAGATTCTGACCAAGTTGTCACCGCTAGCGGAGTGGTGATCCTAGGATTTCCATTAGATCAATCGGTCACCCCGAACTGCGGCGTTGTTGGAGGTTTAGATCAGGGGTACGAAAATCGTCTTTTCGCGACCACGCTGATTCGGGCAAATATCGCCGCTCAGCGCGGTGAAGAAGGCGCTCCTCTTCTGGATCTAGACGGGCAGGTCGTCGGGATCGTGGTTGGCAGTGTCGACAGCCGAACCGCCTGCTACGCGTTGCCGATTAAAGCCGCTGAGAAGGTTCGGTCGGACTACATCCGTTTCGGCGAAATACGCCAAGGCTGGGTCGGAGTTACCGCCGTGGAAGGAGAGCAAGCCGAACACGAGTCCAAGGTTGTTATTAAAGAGGTTGAAGACAACTCGCCAGCCCATATCGCGGGCATACAACCCGGCGACATTTTGCTATCGATCGGCACGGTAAAAATCCACGCACCTTCGGATATCCGGAATGCGTGTTTCTTCCTCACCGTAAACCAGACGGTTCCGGTTAGGATTTACCGAGCCGGTCAGGAGGTACAACTGGATGTGATTCCGGCCCAAGCCCAGCAACTGCCGGGGGCGGTAGTGATGCCACCGTTGGTTGCCCCTGGGTATCTCCTAAACAGCGATAGCGTCCGTTTGCGAATTGAGAATTAGGTCGGACGAGATCGCCCATAATTGGTAGGGCGAGGCTCCCGAACAGCCGAAGACGGTCGCAGGGCAATTTGTGCTTCGTCGATATTTCAGACGCAATGTCTAAGAACTGCCGAGCCGCGGGTGGCGCGACCCTCGGCTCGGCAGCTTTTAGGTGTTGTTGGCCCGTGTATTGCCGAAGCGTTTATTTCCCTCCGCGACAACCAAAGGCTACTCCGGAGCCTCGCCCTACCAAAGTTGGCCTTCTCCTGCCTCGCCACAAATTCCACTTGTCAACACGGCGATTCTGAGGCAAAAGCTTTCCCCCATATACGGTTCCGTCTCTGGGTAAGGCCTTTTTACTGGCTTTCTCGACGTTGGCACTTAAGGTTTGCAACCCACGGCATGTCTAAAATTGAGCAGAAAACGGATCTCTCTTTTGAGGCGGCCATGGAAAGACTAGAACAAATCGTCAGCCAGATGGAATCGTCCAAGCTGCCCCTGGCAGAACTGCTGCTGCGATATGAGGAGGGCACTAAGCTCATTGCCGTTTGCAACGAGCATTTGGGAGCAGCGGAAAACCGCATCGAAACCTTGAGCCGAAGTTTATCCAGCAAAGCTCAGGGCCAGGCCCCGGAAAGGCAGAAGGATCAACCTACCAACTCAACGAATGAAACCAGCCTCTTTTGACCCAAATCCACGTAAACTGCTGAGCCAAATCGATTCGCCAGCGGACCTCAAGAGATTACAAGAAGACGAGCTGCCCTTCCTGGCTCACGAAATTCGGGACGAACTGATTTCTGTTTTATCTCAGACAGGCGGTCACCTGGGCCCAAACCTGGGCGTCGTTGAACTCACGATCGCATTGCATCGAGTCTTCAACACTCCCGAAGACAAGATCCTCTTTGACGTCAGCCACCAGGGGTACGTCCATAAGCTGTTGACTGGACGTCGTGATCGCTTTTCGACGATCCGCCAATACCAAGGCCTGAACGGTTTTCTTCTCCGAACGGAAAGCGAACACGATTGTTACGGGGCAGGCCATGCCGGTACCGCATTATCCGCCGGCCTCGGTATGGCTGTCGCTCGCGACCGGCGCGGCAGCAAGGAGAACGTGGTGGTTGTGGCCGGTGACGCCGCTTTCACGTGCGGCACTAGTTATGAAGCGCTTAATAACGTTTCAGATCACACCAAACGGTTCATCGTTATTCTCAACGATAACGAATGGTCGATCGCGAAGAATGTCGGCGCTATCGCCAACTATTTTAATCGGATCCAAACCAGCGACGCTTACAGCCATCTCCATTACAAAGCCGCCAAATTTGTGGAAATGATCGGCGGCAAGTTCGCTCAAAAACTCGCGGCCAAAGTCGAGGAAGGTGTAAAACATCTCTTGTTGCCAAGCGTTATCTTCGAAGAACTCGGTTTGCGCTACTATGGCCCAATCGACGGCCACGATATTCCGCTGTTGACCCGGACTTTTGAGTTCTTGAAACGGCAACAGGAACCGGTGCTTCTGCATATCATCACCCAAAAAGGTAGAGGTTATGCGCCCGCTCTCGAAAAGCCGGACAAGTTCCATGGCTTAGGTAAGTTCAAGAAGGACAGCGGAGAGACGGCTAAAGGCAGCACGCCGACTTACTCGGAAATCCTCGGTCAAACGCTGGCAAAGTTCGCCGACAATAACAAGAAGATCACAGCCATCACTGCGGCGATGCCATCCGGGACCGGTCTGGCCCATTTTGCGGCAAAACATCCAGATCAGTATTTCGATGTCGGTATCGCGGAAGAACACGCTGCTCTCTTTGCTTGCGGTATGGCAACACAGGGATTCAAACCGTTCCTGACGATTTACTCTACCTTCATGCAGCGCGCTTATGACATGGTGATCCACGACATCGCCCTGCAAAATCTCAATGTCGCGATATGTATGGATCGGGCTGGCCTTTCTGGTGACGACGGGCCGACTCATCACGGCCTATTCGATATCGGTTATCTGCGCCACATACCCAACATGGTTCATATGCAGCCGAAGGATGAGGAAGAATTCGCTGATATGCTCTGGACGATGGCCAACTATCATCAAGGTCCCATCGCGATTCGTTATCCTCGCGGAGCCGGTACCGGAGCCGTACCGAAAGCCCAACCGAAGCTGCTCGAAATAGGGAAAGCCGAAGTTGTGCGACACGGTCAAGAAGTAGCGCTGCTAGGCTTAGGCAACATGTTCAGCTTAGCGGAAGAGGTCGCAAAACAACTGGAAGCAGAAGGTGTTTCTGTTGCTCTAATCAACCCGCGTTGGATCAAACCGTTGGATACCGGCACAATCGAATTTTTCGCGCGACGAGTAGACGTGATGTGCACCTTCGAGGATCATGTGCTTCACAATGGTTTCGGGAGTGCGGTCATCGAACACTTGTCGGAGAGCCAGATCACGACCCCAGTGGTGCGTATCGGTTGGCCAGACCAATTTGTGGAACATGGCTCGATCAATATCTTGCGAGAGAAGCACGGCATAACTGCGGCTGCCGCCTTGGAGAAAATTCGTCCTTTTATCAAGAAGCAGCTGGGAACGAAACAGGGCCGTCCGGCAGCCTAAAGAAGGAGTTAGGAGCTAGAATCTAGGAGCTAGGAGAAGCGTGGCGGCTCGGTGACAGTCGTTCTCGTCCTTCGTCGTTCCGACTTCGCTCGGTGATGGAGCTTACAACCTACAAACCAAAAGCCTCGTCGGACAGGCTGTCCTCGTGCTCGAAACGCAAATTCTTCCCAAGATTGCGTAAGACCTGGGATTTTCGATTGCTGCCAGAGACTAGCTCAGGAGACTCATGCTGCGCGGCGAGCTAACAATCCACTTTCGAGAACGACGACGAGGACGAGAACGATTACGAAGGAGCCGCGGCACGCTCCTCCTAGATCCTAGCTCCTTTTAAGGCTAACGTTCACCAGATGGCGCCCACGATTGTCGCGAAGGACCTTTCGAAGTTCTATCGCACCTATAAGAAGCGCTCCGGTTTAGTCGGAGCGCTGCAAGGCTTGGTTCGCCGGGACTTCGAGGAAACTCGTGCGGTCGATCGAGTTTCGTTCTCGATCGAACAAGGGGAATTCGTTGGATTCCTGGGGCCAAATGGAGCCGGAAAGACCACGGTTCTAAAAATGTTGTCGGGCTTGCTGGTCCCGACTTCCGGCTCCGCATCGGTGCTGGGGTTCAAGCCTTGGGAACGAAAACCGGAGTTTAAACGGCAATTCAGCCTGGTGCTGGGACAGAAAAACTCGCTCTGGTGGGATTTGCCGGCTCGGGAATCACTGGAGTTAAACCGGGCTATCTATCAGATCCCGCGGGCGACTTATGAGAACACCGTTGGTGAATTGGTCGAGCTCCTCGATGTGCGTGACAAACTGAACGTGATGGTGCGCGAGCTCAGTCTCGGAGAACGGATGAAAATGGAATTGATCTCCGCCTTCCTGCATCAGCCAAAGATCCTTTTCCTGGATGAACCCACGATTGGTCTGGATGTAGTCAGCCAAAAGAACGTCCGCGAATTCTTACGCCACCATAGCGCCCAGAGAAAGACATCGACGATTTTGACCAGCCACTACATGCAGGACATTGCAGAGCTCTGTCAACGAGTCCTCATTATCGACCATGGACGCGTCTTTTTTGATGGCGAACTGTCGGAGATCATCGAGCAGTTTTCGGGGCACAAATTTCTGCAATTCACTTTTCGCGTCGCCACCCCTTACCAACCGACCTGGGGCGAGATCGTAAGTAAATCGGGAATGTCCATTACTCTGAAAGTCCCTCGGGAAAAAGTGACGGAGATCTGCCAAGACATTCTAGCGACGGGTAACGTTCAGGATTTCAGCGTCGAGGAGGAACCGATCGAGGACATTATCCGCGAGATCTTTGAGCGACAGCACGAGAGAACAAAGGAGCTGAGAACAAAGGAGCTAGAAGCTAGAATCTAGGAGCTAGGCGCTTCGCGACAGTCGTTCTCGTCCTCGTCGTCGATTGGGGGCGACGAAACGCATGCGCGGCTCCCCTCCGGACGTTGGATCGGTGCGGGCCAATTCAGCTTACAAACTTTCGAGGACGAGGACGAGAACGATTAAGATAGAGCCTCGACACGCCTCCACTAGCTCCCAGATTCTAGCTCCTAGCTCCTTTTATTGATCTGCCTGATGATCAACGTCGCGGCACAAGCCGCGCCGTACCCATTATCGATATTCACAACCGTGATTCCGCTCGAACAGCTGTTCAACATTGTGAGAAGAGCCGATAGACCTGACATATTGAGACCGTAACCGACGCTGGTAGGCACCGCGATAACCGGACAGGACAAAAGCCCCGATATAACGCTAGGCAAAGCGCCTTCCATCCCTGCCACCACAATTACTACGTCACAGCTAGCCACCTCATGAGCAGCTCGGATGGTTCGTTGCAGCCCGGCTACCCCCGCGTCATTGACGATCTTGGCTTCGACCCCTACCAAACCCAGCGTTACAGCTGCTTCTTCCAGTACCGGCAAATCTGCGGTTCCTGCCCCTACGAGCCCGACAGTTCCAGCTAACTTAGGGAGCGCATTCCGTTCGATGGTCAGACATTGCGAACGCTCGTGATAGAGCGCTTCCGGATGAGCTAAAATCACTGCCTCGGCCTTTATTTTGGAAACTCGGGTTGCCAACGCGACGCCATTGCGATCGGCTAGAACACGCAGGATGGCGATTAGCTCTTGCGCCGTTTTCGGTTCTCCATAAATAGCTTCGGGCAAACCACGCCGGCCCAACCGTGCTACGTCGATCTTGGCGAATTCCAAATCGACCGTGTCTTCGTGCATATAAATAAAGGGAGCGAGGAGCTAGAATCTAGGAGCTAGGAGAGCCTCTCGTGGCTCTATCATAATCGTTCTCGTCCTCGGTCGTCGTCCTTGTTCTCGAAAGTAGGGTGTTGGCTCGCCGAGCTGCAGCGCGCTCTCCTAACTCCTGGATTCTAGCTCCTGGCTCCTTCCTGGGGTTGCGCGTGGGCCGCTGCCGAAGTACCGAGCCACAAACGCATCGGAACCATCGCTGAGCGTTGGAAGCCATATTTTTCAAAAAACGCGAGCGACTCCTCGCTGGCTCGCTCGGTCAGCAAAGTGATCCGCAGAAAATCTTTCTGTTTGGCGTATTCGATCGCATACTTGAGCAGCTCGGCACCAAACCCTTGCCGGCGAAAATCCTTGTGAATGATCAGGTCCTCCAGAAGAATGACGAATCCGCCCTCTGCCGTGCTGATCGTGAAAAGCAGATTGATCATTCCGATGATTTGGGTCGCGCTACGCAACACCAAAATACGGCCACGGCTCGGCTGTTCCAAAATCAGGCGCAAACCGCGGATTTGTGAATTGTAATCCGGCCTGAAATCCGATTCCTGCGCGAACAGGTCCATCAATAGCTCCGCTAGCAATGGCAGATCTTCCATTGTGGCAGGTTCAATACGGGTCAGACCGAGCATCGCGCCCGTAAGATGCCAAAGGGAAGAGAGGAGTTCAAGGAGTTGCAGGAGTTCAGGAGTTCAGGAGCCTGCTATCGTTGCTGTAGGGTTGCTCCCAGATTCTCAGATAAAGCTTTATCCGTGCAATTCCGTGGTTCCGCCAAGCCTGAACTCCTGAACTCCTGAACTGGCACCAAGCGATAGCCGATGATATGCTGCGATCCGTCAATTAATACGGCAATTTCGGCCTGAGCCCTTGGGTGGCGATGCCGTTTGCTGCCGATTTTTTGCAACTCGATTAACAATTTCTCGTATTTCCCTGTGGAAATGCGGCGCCTATGAATTCCGAGAATCCGGCTTTCGATCCGACTCGGCTTCTGTTGGCGCTCCGCCGCAGCGAGCTCTTCGCTTCGCTTTCCGCTGAGGCAATGGCCGCCCTCGAAGCTCAGCTAACGCCGGTCACCCTGATGAGTGGCGAAGTCCTGTTCAAGGAAGGCGAGCCGAGTGATAGCCTGTACATTGTCATTAGCGGGCGTTTACGAGTTGTTTCCCGCGCGGCGGAGGACCAATCCGAGCGGCTTGTGGCGGACCTTGGGCATGGCGAAATCGTCGGCGAGATGGGTCTGGTGTGCGGAGAACCACGCTCGGCAACCGTTGTAGCGATAAGAGACACGAACCTCGCTAAACTCACCGAAGAACGCTTTAATCAACTCGAGCCAAGTTGTGTTCAACCCATCTACTCGGCGATCATTCGTCAACTCGCTTCCCGACTTAGAAACGAAACTGCCGGCATTCGAATCCGGAAGCCGACGGCCCGTTGTGTGGCGATTGTCGGGCTGTCGAACGATGTTTCGATAAGAACTTTCACGGACTCTTTGACCAACGAGCTAGCCGAGGAAGGAGCCGTCCTAAGGTTAAATAGCGAGCGAGCAGACAGCCTGTTCGGGGTGCCAGGCGCAGCCCAATCAATGGGTGGAGACGGCACTCCAGCTCGCTTCGTCGACTGGCTCAATGAAAAGGAAACTCGCTATTCTAAGGTATTATACGAGGCCGACGCATTGAATTCCGCATGGACGGCGCGCTGCCTTCGCCAAGCGGACCAAATTTTGGTGATCGTTCGCGCCGGCGACGACTATGTGGAGGCCGGTTCCCGAGCGGCAGGTCTTTGGGGAACTGGAGACGCATCTAATAAGCCCAGGATTCTAGTGATTCTCCACCACGACGGCAATACCCCGCCAACCGGAACTCGTGAGTGGATCCTGCGAATCCCCGCAGTGCGCCACTTCCATGTCCGGATGAATAACGAACGGGATTTCGCGCGTTTGGCTCGTTTTCTGAATGATCGATCAGTCGGCTTAGCTCTAGGCGGCGGTTTCGCCCGCGGCATCGGGCACATCGGCGTGATACGCGCGCTGCACGAGCTCGATATTCCCATCGACATAGTTGGCGGCACCAGCATGGGCGCGATCATCGCAGCAGAGTGCGCCTTTGAATGGGATCTCCAAAAAATGCTGGAACTCACCTGTAAGAACTCCGCTAAGTCGGTGCGCCACGACTATACCATCCCGGTAGTCTCTTTTATGACCGGACGAAAAGTCTCCCAAGCCCTCACTGCTTTCGGCGCAAACAAGGATATCGAAGACATGTGGCTGCCATACTTTTGTGTGTCAGCCAATCTCACTCGCGCGGAAGGGAAAGTGCACTTGTCAGGGGACGTCTCGCGGAGCGTAATTGCCAGCAGCCGGGCGCCGGGAGTTTTCCCGCCAGTGACCTGGGACAATGAACTCCTGTACGACGGAGGTCTCGTCGATATAGTCCCATTTGACGTGGCTCGAGATTTAGTCGGTCAGGGCACGGTGATTTCAGTTGCTGCCTCGCCTCCGGTCGAGTACCGGAATGTCGATTTTGGTTTGTCGTTCTCGGGCTGGGAAGGTCTTCGCCGGCAGCTCTTTTCCAAGAAGGAACGGCTTCCAGGCTTACTTGATTTGCTGATGAGGACGCTCGACTTCGGGCGCACACCGGCCGCTCGGTTGCGGCACTTGGCTGACGCTTATCTTACTCTTCCACTGGGCAATTTCACGTACGGCGACTTTCGTCGCGGATCTGAAATCGCCGAGGTCGGGTATCGTTTTGCAATCGACTATTTCGGGGGGTGGCTCGAATCAAACGGCCGTCCATGGCTACGATCGGATTCGTGAGCACTTCGTTCTCATCCTCGTCTTTGGTGGGGCGAGGCTCCCGAATAGCCCGCCGGATGACCAAGGTGCAACGCACAAACGCCGTGATGAATGAGCAAGGCCGAAAAGACGCGCCGAGCCGTGGCCCACGATAGACCACGGCTCGGCGCGATTTAGGGCCTAACAAATGATGGGGATCGGCGTTTCCAACCGCTTCGGTCAATCGCTGGGCTCTTCGGGAGCCTCGCCCCACCAACTCGAGAACTAGGCACATCGTTCCGACATCAAACCGAGGGCCGAGAGACTTTCGGCCAACGAGGCTAGTCTCTCTCGCCACTTCGCGGCAAAGCTCGCACCAGCGCTTCCAACCGGTCTGCAAGCTTGCCCGTCAGTCGCAACATTCGAGCCGCGAAAACCGTGGCATCACCCAGATCTTTTAACCCTGAGAATTTTCGCTTAGAAAATATCGCGGGGATTGCCTCATCGATGGCATCGGAGATCATCCGAGCCGTAACCAATGGTATCCCCTTGCGGCGGCACAGGCTCGCGATTGCTTCCGACTCCATATCGACTGCCACCGCGCCCTGCGAACGGTTCAATGACCATTTGGCCGAAGCCGAAGCGACTTGCTGCACTTGGAAAAAGGGACCGGCAGCATCGAAGATTTTCTGCCGGCTCAGAAACTCTGCAATATCAGCATCCGTGTAGTTGGTGGATAAAACAAAATCGCCTGGCTCCAATAAGGAGCGAGTTGCACCGGCGAAACCCGAACTAATGACCATTCGCGGTTTGGTCAGCTCGACTGACCGCTGAAGCTCCGCGATACGGCCGGCGCCAATCCCAACAAAGCTAAGCGAAACTTCCTGCCCTCCAAAAACTCCTCGAACCCGGCGTCTGACGACTCGGGCCTCTTCTGGCAAGGCAAAAACCAGCTTCAGCATACGTTCAGCCCTGGGCTTTGATCTGCACGGTGACCACGCACCTTGCCGGTGAAGCGGCTGGGCTCGCCTCAGGTAGGTCTTTGAACCCGTCCGTCACGGCATCAATAAAGCTTTTTCGGTTCTCCACCGGGATCTCTGCGATTAAGTCCGTAGTAGCCCCGGCATCCGATTGTTTGCTCACCGCGCTCCCGCCCAATTTGGTGGCCAAATATTTCACTCGCGCCACCTCAGATTCCAATTGGGACTTCATGACCGACAACTCAACCGTCGGCTCGGATAGGCTTGACCCTCCCAATAGGTCGGACATGCGCTGCTTCAGTGAATCCGTCAATGGCTGGAGGTTAGGCTCCTGCGGATGCTGCGCCCGTGGGGCAAAGAACAGCACGCCGGTCACCAAACAAATCGCTACCGCAAGAGTAGCTGCCACTACCAAGATCCAACGCATAAGAATTCGCCGCCTTGCCAACGCGGGCAAAATCGGTTGAATGAGAGATTCTAAACAGTGATCGATTTGACGAAAGGTAAAATCCTAGTAACCGGTGGCGCAGGCTTCATCGGTAGCGCATTGATCTGGGCCCTGAATTTAAGGGGGATCGACCACATCCTGGTCTCTGATTTCCTGGGAACCGACGACAAGTGGCGGAATCTCGTCCCGCTTCGATTTGATGATTTCATTCAACCTGAAAAATTACTGGATCGGGTCGAGCGAGATCCAAGCTCACTAGACGATATTCGCACCGTATTTCATCTCGGCGCTTGTTCCGCCACCACCGAACGCGATCTCGGTTATCTGATGCGAAACAATTTTGAGTTTAGCAAGATCTTAGGTGAATGGTCGGCTCAGCGAAAAATCCGTTTCATCTACGCATCTTCGGCGGCCACCTATGGCGACGGATCCGCCGGAATGAAGGATGACGAGAGCTGCTTGGACCTGCTTCGGCCTCTCAACGGCTATGCGTTTTCCAAGCAACGCTTTGATGCCTATGCTGCCCGGCGCGGCCTGCTAAGCCAGTTTATCGGGCTAAAATATTTTAACGTTTTTGGACCCAATGAAAGCCATAAGGGTGATATGCGCAGCGTTGTCCACAAAGCCTTTCAGCAGGTGCAAACCACTGGCAAGATCCAACTTTTCAAGAGCTATCGTCCAGATTATCGCGACGGCGAACAAAAGAGGGATTTCCTGTACGTGAAGGATGCGGTCGAGATGACGATCTTCTTGGCCTCAAATCCAGCGGCTGCGGGAATTTTCAACCTGGGATTTGGTCGTGCCAGGACCTGGATTGACCTGGCAAACGCGGTCTTTTCCGCATTAGGACAGCCCCCCGTGATCGAATTTATCGAGATGCCAGATGCCCTGAGACCCAATTACCAATACTTCACCGAGGCGACCATCGATAAGTTGGTCGGCTTGGGGTTTAAGGGTCCAACGTTCACACTGGAAGAGGCCGTGAGCGATTACGTGCAGAACTACCTCGTTCCAGGCCGGTTTTTGGAGCCCTAGTCCCGGAGCCCCAGATCGGTAGGGCGAAAAACTCGGCGCGCCCGGGATGCTGAATTCAGACTGGAAAGAACGCGCCGAGTTTTTCGCCCTGCCGCTCCTGGGTTCGTCCGATGCCAACCGCTAACCCAACAGATCTTCTGATAACACGCTAGTCTGCTCCCTGGACCCTAGGATTTCAGCTTGTTTTACTACCGCTGCTGGATCGGCATTGAAACGATACCCATGACAGCTCGGGCAAGTGGCCACGCGCTGGGTCACGATAGAGTCGCATCCCTCACAGATCTTGTATAAATGGGGCTCGCGAGCGATTTCGGCCGCCTTAGCTGCTCGCTGCGAAAGAGACATATCTCTTATATCTTCATTAAAGCTGCTCTCTTGGCAAGCCGGCAGCGGTTATAGGTTATAGGTTTTAAGTTATAGGTTGTACGTTTTAAGTTGCGCGCTCGGTGCTCAAGCTGCAAATCGCCCAGGCGCTGTCCCCGGCCGCCGGCCCAAAACCTAAAACTTAGAACGTAAAACCTAAAACCTAGAACTTTTAACTGTTTCGGGGCAAGAACTCGGATTCTAGAGCCAGCGCAGCCGCCCCAATTATGCCGGCATCGTTACCGAGTGCCGCCGGAACAATCTCGAGATTTTCCCAAAACGTCTTCTCGCACCGGTTCTGGATCGTCTGCCGAATATACTGGAAAAGCCGTTCTCCAGCTTGGGAAACCCCGCCCCCAAGCACGATCCGACCAGGGTTGACCAACCAAATTACATTCGTGAGTCCGACCCCGATTTTAAGTCCGATATCCCGCCAAACTTGGTCGGCCAGCCCATCTCCCTGCTCAGCGGCCTTTGACAAATTCCTCGGATCACCCTCTTCGTCCGAAATGCGCACTCCTGCTGCTGAGTATATTTCCCTTGCCCGATCCGCGATCTTGTAGTGGCCAACGTAGGCTTCTAACGCGCCTTTATTCCCGTAGACAAAATCAACCCCTTGATAGTCAATCGACATCTGTCCTATTTCGCCGGCGACAAAGTTTGTGCCTCGGTACAATTTCCCATTCAGGATTAAGGCTCCACCGACCGCCGTGCCCAGGGTGACACATACAGTGTTGGGAACTTGCGCGCCGGCTCCGTGTTTCCACTCCGCGTAGGCCATGGCCTTAGCATCGTTTTCCAGGTTGGTTACGAGCCCGGTCGCCGACTGAACAATTTCGCGCAATGGGATTTTGATCCAGCCTCTCACGTTTGTCAGACGAATGACCATCCCTTGGACCGGATCAATGATCCCCGGAACCCCAAACCCTACCGATTGAACTTCCGGATGACGTGCTTTTAGTGCCTTGATTTCCTTGATCATCTCGGAAACCAGAGCATCGGTGTTCCCGTCCTGTCGGGTCTCTATCACGTTGCCCTTCTCTAGGATGACTCCATCCCTAACGACTCCGGTCTTGATGGTAGTCGCGCCAAAATCGAATCCGATAGCGGTTGCTGAGCTCATGAGGGGAGGTTTCGAGTTGCTATGATGCGTAGCCCTTCCAGAGTGAGGTCAGGATCTACGATTTGCAACTCCGGAAGTTTCGCGGCGATCAAAGGCGCATAGCTGCCAGTTGCCACGATGTGAGCTTTCCCTTCGAGCTTGGCAACGATCTCGGTCACGATTTGTCTGACCAAACCCCGGTACCCATAGACGGCGCCAGCTAGCATCGCTTCCCGCGTGGATTTGCCGATGACGTCGGTTGGTTCCTCCAGATCGATCCGTGGTAACAGCGCCGTCTTTTGATAGAGATACTCGGTCATTACTCCGAGCCCGGGAGCAATTACCCCGCCTATATATCGGCCCTCTCGGGAAATGATATCGAAGGTGACAGCCGTCCCAAAATCCACCACCACCGCAGGTGTACCGTGTCGGTGTGAAACACCGACTGCATTAGCAATACGGTCCGCGCCAATGGTTTCAGGCCGGGGAAAGTCGATCCCGACACCTAAATCAAGCTTCGGGCCGACCTCTAACAGCGGTGCTTTGACTAACTTCAAAAATATCCCTGTCTTTTGAGGCACTACCGACCCAACCAACGCGAAATCAAAAGACCAACGCTGCAAAACCCGGCGCACGCCGGCCACAGTCAGCTTCTTCGTTGGGATTACAGCTTTCTTCAGCAGCTTCTCCGCGTCCGACAACGCCAGTTTTGTCGAGGTATTGTTCAGGTTAACTAAGAGAAATCGGTTCATGGTTTAGAGGAATGTGGGAGCCGCGAAGCCGAGGGTCGGTAGGGCGAAAAACTCGGCGCGCCCAAGATTTCGTTGCTCGATCAAATTAGAACGCGCCGGTTTTGAGCCGCGCCGTGGAGATGGCTTCACCCCGGAACCTGCCACAACGGAAACGCTCGGTTTGCGGCGATCATAGGTAGATTCTGGCCGCACGCCGCAGCTCAAATCCGGCGCGAAGCGACGCTGATAAATGGCTAAAGGTTGGGCGCGCCGAGATTTTCGCCCTACCAACCCATTTTCGCGGTAAAGCCACCCCTCCACCCCGCATTTGCCAGCCAGCTGCCGAGATTTAGAGTGTGTCATGCTTCAACTATTGCGGAGACCTCGCCGCGTGCGTTCAAACCCGGCCTTGCGGCAGATGGTAAGGGAGAACAGCCTCGAGACACGTCAATTGATTTACCCAATGTTTGTCTCCGAGAAAGTTGATAAATCAGAAGCTATTTCCAGCATGCCTGGCGTCTACCAATACTCGGTAAACGAGCTTGTAGAAAATGCTAAACAAGTCTTCGATCTCGGAATACCTGCCATTCTGTTGTTCGGTATTCCACGTTTGAAAGACGAGCTAGGTTCGCGAGCTTTTGACCCTAACGGCATCGTACAAAGCGCCGTGCGCCACCTTAAAAAGAGCGTGCCAGACCTTCTGGTGATCACTGATGTCTGTCTCTGCGAATATACTTCTCACGGTCATTGCGGAATCGTAGACAAACGCAGAGGCGGATTTGAGGTGCTCAACGATCGATCGGTCGAAGTGCTGGTACAAACGGCTGTTAGTCAAGCCGAAGCCGGCGCGGACGTGGTTGCGCCCAGCGACATGATGGACGGGCGAGTCGGAGCGATGCGTTCCGGGCTCGATCAAGCGGGATTCAGCGACTTACCGATCATGAGCTACGCGGCAAAGTTCTGTTCGGCATTTTACGGACCGTTCCGAGAAGCAGCCGAAAGCGCTCCTCAGTTTGGCGATCGGCAAAGCTATCAAATGGATCCAGCCAATGCCGACGAAGCACTCCGTGAAGTCGCATTGGATATCGAAGAGGGCGCGGACCTGATCATTGTAAAGCCTGGCCTACCCTACCTGGACATTCTCTGGCGGGTAAAACAACGGTTCGGCCTACCGACGGCCGTTTACAACATCAGCGGCGAGTACGCCATGTTAAAAGCCGCAGCCGCCAACGGCTGGATCGACGAAAAACGGGCCGTCCTCGAGGTAACGACCGGCTTTCGTAGAGCCGGCGCCGACATGGTGATAACCTACTGGGCCAAGGATCTTGCCTCCTGGCTGCGGTAGAGGCAACGTGCTGGCCTACGGGCATGTGGGATAGAAAAAAATCCCCGGGCGCTGCGAACAGATAGGACCTATACGACCTATAGGACTTATATGCTTTGACCTATCGGTCCTATAGGTCCCATAAGTCCTATCCATTCGCAGCGCCCAGCGCATATCTCCCCCGCCCATTCGCCGACACGCCCACACGCTACCCCCTCTCCCCGCAACTTCCGCATTCCTTTCGGGTTCTTATGGTTGTATGAAAATAACTCCCCTCCGAAGTGTTACTATTGCGCTGATAGCGTTGGCAGTAACCTCCTATCCATCAATTACCCAAGCGAAAGCTACTCCCACTCCAGCTCCCAGCGTTGCCCAGGCCAGCGGGAAGCAGGCGCCTGAGTCGGCGGATGAACGGCTGGCCGACCTCAAAAAACAGGTCAACCTCACCAAGGCACAAGAGGCCAAAGTGAAGCCAATCATCACGAAATACGTCTCGGATCGCGATGGGCTTTCCACCGACAAAACTCTCTCGAAGTCGGATAAGAACTCCAAAAAGGAAGCCCTCCGGAAGCAATATAATACGGACATCAACGCGGTCCTGACGCCGGATCAGCAACAAAAATGGGCTGCCGCCAAGAAAGAGATTTTCCAACCTAAACAGCCCGTCGCCGCTTCGCCAAGTCCGTCTCCTAAGAAGTAGGGCATCCCTACAGCGCTAGTCGCTTCGTTCTCGTCCTCGTCGAGGATTTGGGGAGCCGCTTTACCACGTACTTTACGACTTAGCGTTATTTGTTTCTGCGCGCGATCCGGCCAAAAAATGTGGCAACAGGCGGCTCCCGGGAACTACCCACCGGTTTGCTGCTCTATCGGCTACACGGCAAAGGGAACCGTGGGGGCCAGCGTAAATAGATCGCGCTGGGTAATTCCCGGGAGCCGCCTGTTTTTTCCCTTTTCGGCCGGATTGCCGTTGAGGCGAATACCGCGAGGGTGGCGACATACGCGCCAAAAGCGGCTCCCCTCCGACGCTGGAGCTTCGCGCCCAAACGCCCCATCGCCTCACTTCCCCGCCACTTCCGCTGGCGCTTGGGCTACTGAAACCGGCGTTCGACGAAGAGTCAGCGAAAGTAGAAAAGCGACCCCCATCACAATCCCACCGATCAGGAAGGGGGTATTACCGTAGGCAGGGATAGCGCCGGAATGATCCCAGCCGAGCATGTAGCTCCCGACCGCGGGTCCAACCACCCGGCCGAGACTCCCAGCCGATTGCACCGTTCCGATCACCCTGCCTTGCGCGGTAGCGGCCGCTAACCGGGAGGCCATCGCCGTCAACGTCGGTTGAGCCAAGCTGTTCCCCACCGCTAGGCCAAACGTGAACAGCAAGAACAACCCCATATTATGCGCCAACGGCATAACCAGCATGCTAATTGCCATCACAGCTAAACCAGCGCCGGCCAATTTGTAGTCTCCGAATCGCTTGGCTAACCGCCCAATGGCTCCGCCTTGAATAAGAGCTCCTACTAATCCAAGGAACACAAAGACCAAACTGATTTGGGTCGGCGTCAGACTAAATCGCCGGTCGAGCACCAAGGGATAAATCATGGTCACAATCGCGAAACCGGCAATAGCGACAAAGTAGGTTGCGACCAAAACCGGAATCCCATTAAAGCCGGTCCGCTCTACCACGCCCGGACTAACCGGTACCGTCATCTCGGACCGCTTCACATGCTTCTCCGGCTCCGGCAAAAACAGGAGGACAGCGATCGCGTTGAGGAAGGCGACACCGGCTCCGAACCAGAAGGGTCCTACCGTCCAAAAATGGCTCAGAATTCCGCCGATAGCAGGCCCAAGCACAAACCCCACTCCGAACGCGGCCCCGATCAGGCCCATCCGCCGGGAACGATTCTCGGGCGGGGTGATGTCCGCGATGTAGGCCGCTGCCGTGCCCACGCTAGCGCCACAGATACCAGCAATGATCCGGGCGATGAACAACATGGTCAGCGATTGAGCATTAGCCATCACCGCATAGCCAATCACCGAACCGATCAGGCTAATCAGCAAAACAGGTTTACGCCCGATACGATCTGATATGTAGCCGAGAACCGGGGAAGCCAGAAACTGCATGAAAGAGTAGACGCCCAGCAGCAATCCAATCTGCCATTCCTCTGCCCTAAAGCTTTTGGCATACAGCGGCAGGATCGGGATGATCATGCCAAACCCGATCAGATCGACAAATACAACCAGCAGAATAGTGGCTAGAGGTGACTTTTTCATGAATGCTCAAAAGGCTTTACCCAAGACAACCGCGAATGGACACGAATTGACGCGAAGACAAACAGAATAAGTCCAACCGCAGATTAACGCAGATGTACGCAGATTTCGTCTAGAGGTTGAAGATTGCCAGCGAGCTAAACGACGCTGCTGGAGGCCACACCGTTTTCGTTTCGTTCTAGCGGATGGAACAACCTCAAAACGAAATCTGCGTAATCTGCGTAATCTGCGGATCATTCCATTAGTCTGCGGTTCACGCTCGTTCACGCTCGTTCCCGGCGCTATTAAGCGTCCCGTGAGTTACCCCGAGTCGTGAGTCCGCTTTCAGTTCGTGCCACAGGTCGTCACCGGTACGGGAACCATCCAATAATCCATGATAGAGCGAGATCAAGCGACGAGCGTTTTCCCGATCTTCATCCAGAAGTTCGACTCGGAAATATTTTAGCCCGGCCCTTTGCAATCGCGCAAAATAGTGAGCGCCGGTTTGCGCTCGAGCGTTGAAAACGGTATTGCGGCAGCCGACGTCCGCTTTCACCAAGTGAGTCTGACCGACGCGGTCGCGCACTTCGACCCGGTGCCGGTCACACGGCCGGCCGCAGTTGGTATAATCAGTTCCATTTGACAAGAAGGCGGCAAACACACAGTGCTCCATGTGAAACATGGGCATATGTTGGTGTAGAGTCAGTTCGTAGCGAGCCCCGGGAGAATACGCCAACAGAGCCAAGATCTGTTCAAAAGTCAGGTCGTACGAGATAGTCAAGCGGCTCAAACCCTGTTCCACCAAGAAATCTGCTGCCAACGGATTCGCCACATTCAGCGAAAAATCACCGCGCAACTTCAGGCCTTTTCCTCGGAAATAGGCGATTGCTCCGAGATTACGAATGAGTATGCCCGCCGGCTGCGCGTTCTCTATTGAGCGGAAAAAACCTTGCTCACCCGGCTTCTGTATTCTCGGAGTCGCCAGAAATAGCTCGGCTCGCGATCCAACCATTTCGACTGCCTCAGGGTAGCGCCGGATATCTTCAAAATCGACATAGATCGAGCGCACACCCAGTGAGAGTGCCGCCTCAAGCTGAGGGATGCTTCTACACAAAACAACCAATTCAGGCCGAACAGCCGCCATCGCATTGGTTGAGGGAACCGGCCTGAGCGGCCAATCGACGTGGAGCACTGCCTCGCTTGCGAGGCCGACGCGGTCGGCACCTTGCAGTGCTGGGACCTTGGCGGCCAAAGCTTCTATCGCATCCCGACGCAATTGGTTTATCGCGCCCGCCGCCATGAAAACGCCTTCATCCAGCTCGACCCCGATTTTCTCCGCATGAAACCGGCTCCCACCCAACTTTCCTAACTGCTCTTGAACGCCGCGCACAGTTAATGGCGCAGATCGCGCTGCCTGCAACACTTGGGCGGACTCCAGGTCGACGGTCACATCGCCGCAAGCAACTTTCAGCCTCAACGGCAAACCGCATTTGCCGGTCGCGACCATTGACACCGGCAATGTCGATTTTTGCAGGTCACGAGAGAACGTTTGCCGGAGTGCTTTGTTGAGTGCCGGATCGTCCGTTTTCCAAACTCGATCCCCCACTGCCACCCTGGCAAAATCAATCTCATTATTACCGAAGAAGAACCGCGCACCCCGGACCTCGTAAACCCTCCCGCCCTCTTCTTGCTCCGTATCGCCACCGTTGACGAAAACCAGTCCATCCCCTGGCCGGACAGCGATGCGAGCCCGAATCTCGACAAAATCTTTGCCCACTTCGGTAACTTCGCCCACATACGCCCCCCGCTTCTTGCCGAATCGGCCGTTGACCAGCTGCTGATGATTTACGCCGTGAAGCCACCCGGTATAGAGCCCGCGCGAAAAAGTCATCTCCAGCGCATACCGATCGTCAGTTGACGCGGTCGGCACCGTGGAGCGCGCCTCGCTTGCGAGGCCGGCGCGGTCGGCAGACGCTACCGGCGATGTTGGCATTGTCGGCGTTGACGGCGCTGCCGGCGCTGCCGGCGTTAAAACCCCATCGATGGCCTTCCGATACACCTTAGTGACCGCGGCTACATACTCCGGGCTCTTGAGCCGTCCTTCGATCTTAAAGGCGCGAACACCGAGACCGATCAACTCCGGAATTTCTTCTAGCCCTGCCAGATCTTGAGGCGATAGCAGGTACCGGCGATCGCCCAACTCGTGTTTCAGACCATCAACAACCAAGTCGTACGGAAGACGGCACGCTTGCGCACATTCGCCACGATTCGCGCTCCGTTGGCCAAGCGATTCACTGGTCAGACATTGGCCGGAGTAAGCCACGCAAAGCGCTCCGTGAACAAAAGTCTCGATTGGTACATCCACCGCTTTGAATCGGTCGAGTTCACGGAGAGATAATTCTCGTGCAACAACGGCTCGACTGATTCCGGCTTGCCTCATCAGCTCCAGACCTTCAGGAGAGGTGATGGTCATTTGCGTCGACGCATGCAGCTCGAGCTCCGGAACCAGGTGCTGAGCAAGCCGGACCAAGCCGACATCTTGCACGATAATAGCGTCAGCACCGGCAGCAGCGATCGCCTTCAACTGAGCCGCCGCCTCGGCCAGCTCATCCGTGAAAATGAGGGTATTAAACGTGATGTAGCCGCGCACATTCCGCTCGTGGAGGTACTCCATCACCCCTGGCAACTCTTCGAGCGTGAAATTATGCGCGCGCAGTCGGGCATTGAACTTCGGCAAACCGAAATAGACCGCATTCGCGCCGTTGGCGACAGCAGCGCGAAGGCATTCCCAATCACCCGCTGGGCTCAGTAATTCCGGGGCCGGCATATTGGTTACGCTAGTCCGCGCCGCCTATTGCGCAAATCATTGGGATGCGAGGAGGATATCGGCGTCGCCGATACGCCACCTACCTCACCGCAACCGTACGCCGAAATTGACGAGGTGAAACACCTAACTTCTTTTTGAATAACGCGCTGAGATATTCGACGCCGGAAAAGCCGAGCTGCCGGGCAATCTCGGCGATAGAAAGATCGGTTGTGGTTAACAGCTCTTTCACCCGCTCGATGCGCAAGCGCAGAATCTCTTCGTAAGGAGATCGGCCAAGCAACTTTTGGAATCTTCGTTCCAATACCGTCCGTGACACGGAAACGGTTCTCAATACATCTTCAACCCCGATCCCATCACAAGCATGGTCACGGATAAATCTTAGTGCACTCGCGATCTGTTTGTCTTCAACCACAATGCGGTCCGTAGACCGCCTGGCGCAAACCCCGATCGGTTCGATATACTTAATCGATGACAGCAGACTGGCTCCATTCATCAGCTGGTCGAGCATCTTGGCCGCTTCGTAACCGGCCCTACGAGAGTTCGGAATGACACTTGAAAGCGGTGGATCACACAACTCACAAAGCAATTCGTCATTGTGATGCCCTATCACCGCCACCTCATCCGGAACCCGGATACCAATCTGCCGGCACACGTCGAGCAATTGTTGTCCGCGAATATCATAACAGGCAAAGATGCCAGCCGGTTTAGCGATATGAACAACCCATTGAATCAGCTTGTCTTGTTCCAGGCGCCAATCGTGGGCGTCTCCTAGTTTGCTATTGAAGTTATCAACCACAAACCCTGCTGCTTTGATGTACCGGCCGAAGTTTTGTTCGTGGCGAAGGGACCATTCGAATCTGACATCACCACAAAATCCAAACGACTGAAACCCGTGGTCCAACAGATGTTCGGCTGCAGCTCGGCTCACCCCATCGCTGCTGCTGGCCACGGTGGGATAGCTCCATTTCAAGCTCGCCGTGCTAACGTTGACCACCGGCAAGTTAGCTTCGATCACGGCATCTTCTATTTGATGATTCTCCATTCGAGCAATGATGCCGTCTCCGCGCCATTTATGAAACCAGGGTGGCGGCTCATCGCCCCGGCCTTGCTCAGTGAAATGGATTTCCCAATCCGCTCTCTCGCGCATGTAAGCTCGAATCCCGACCAGCAAGCCGCGGCTGTAGGCATTCGAAGTTTCGATCAGCAGCGCCACCTGTGGACGCCGGTTAATTCTGTCAGCGTGATCAAGCACAACGGGACGAAGGGTAACCAATGACCGTTTGCAGATCTGAAGCCGCAGTCAAAACAAAAACTAATCCGGGACACCGGCATCCCGGAGAAATAGAACGGTTTTGAGAGCTCTTCTTCGCCGGCGCTGCCAGTGTCCCGGATTAGATCGCTGTTAAACCGGCGCTTTCGCGCCGGTTTAAAAGCCGCAGCCTGCATTTCTCACAAAGCCGAGCTGCTGAAATTTGCTCATTTAGAGAAGTGCGCCCGGAGCCGAAAGCTTTGACAAGCCGCACATTTGTGAGAAATGCAGGCTATGGGGGAGTTTTATTCAGACTTAGCTCAAGCGCTACGGGACCGGCTTCAAGTGATTGGGGATAAGACTCTTCAGAATAATCCGAGCGCTCATTTGGAAAAGCTGCGTGAAGCCTCCGAACGCATCGATGCTCTAAAGACCAAACTTCCGCCGAACGCAGATCCCCGACTGATGCATTATCTCGATCGGATGAGCCTGAGTAAGGCCTTGGAATTTATAGAAACCGAGTGCCTCGCCAAAGGATAGTATGCGTTCGGCGCTCGGCGTTTGGCGTTTGGCGTTTCCCGGGAGCGGCGTCGCGCTTGGAGAAAACACTTGCTCTAAGAACCAAACCAATGATTATCACCGCGAGGTAGCGGCACAGCGTGGCAAGCGGCAACCACCGAACGCCGAACGCCAAACGCCGAACGAGCAACGCTAAACGGTACCGGCGATGCGTGTCGCGATCCTAGCCGATATTCATGCCAACATCTCCGCGCTTGAGGCGGTGATCGCGGACTTGGAGGCAGTCGAGCCGGATCGGGTCATCGTGGCGGGCGATTTTCAGAACCGCGGTCCTTTCCCTCGCGAAGTGACCTACCGCCTATTCGCCTTGGACTGGACCTTGCTGCGCGGCAATCATGAAGATTACGTAATAATTCAGAGTCAACCGGCGCAGAACGTTGACCAGATTGATGCTTATTCCTGGCAACCAGCTCGCTGGACCGCCGAACAAGTCCCTGAGACAGTTCCGCGCCTGAAGTCTTTACCGATCTCCATCGCAACCGACGGCCCGGATGGCTCGAAAGTCTGCTTCGCTCATGGCTCACCGCGTTCCAACGAAGAAGGGTTCTTCCCTTCAACCACTGACGCCAAAGCCAAAGAGATGCTTGGCACATCTCCACCTCAAGTCCTCTGTTGCGGGCACACCCATATTCCACTCACGAAACAGATTGACGGAACATCTGTATTTAACGTTGGATCCGTCGGATTTCCTTTTGACGGCGATTCGCGCGCCGCATATGGGATGCTTTCGTGGAAGGATGGACGTTGGGAAACAGAGCTCAGGCGCGTCGGTTATCCGGTAGCCGACGTTGTTGCTGCAGTCAGCGACCCCGGTTTCTACGAAGGCGCCGGCCCTTTGGGCCGCATCATCCAACGCGAGCTTGAGTCCGCCCGCCCGCATCTAACACTGTTTACCATGACGTTTCTACCGCGCGTTCGAGCGGGTGAGTTCGGTATCACCGAGGCAGTCACCGAATATCTCCGTCACCCGCAAGCCGAGATCGAGACCTGGTACGCCCAGATCCGAAACAAAAAAATGGCGGATAGCGAGCCGTAAAGCGAGCGTCTGGAGGGGAGCCGCTTTATACCAGGGCAGCTCTATCGGACAGCAGCAAGCGGCTCCCGGGAATTACCCAGCGATTCGCAAGTCTGCGTGCTGGCTTGGAAAAAGACTGGTCGGATGAAGGTAAGCCGCCGAGCTGTTCCTTGGAGCCGCCCCGCTCGACAACTCTCCCGGACCATCGAAGAAGCAACCGAACGGGTAATCGATTGGCTGAATCCGCTTACCCAATCCTTTTCCGCATAAAAATCGTGGCCTGCGGATTCGAATTATAGCGGTCGCAATGCTCATAGCCGTGCCGTTCGTAGAAGCCTATAGCCTCCACCAGATCGCTTTTCGAATCTAGGTACAGCCATTCATAACGAGCAGTCTTCGTCGCAAATTCTTCCAATGCCTGCAGCAAGCTCTCCGCGAGACCTCGCCGTCGATAGGCCGGTTTCACGTAGAGCCGCTTAATCTCGCCACTCCGAACCGGGGAGGCCAGAGCGTGAAGAACGATGCACCCAACCGGCTCTTCCCCCGCAAACGCGAGCCAAACGCCCCCATCATCTCCCAACGCATAGTCGTTAAACTTGCTCTCCGTGTCGCGGACCCAGACGTCGATTGCCTGAAAATATTCCTTCACCAGTTCGAACGCGCCTGGCAGATCGTCCTGGGTTGCTCGGCGGATGAAACTGGGAGGGCGCGCGTCCCCGCGCGCCGCGAAGGTTGAGCGCCGGCCAGAGTTGGAAAGGACGGGTCGATCAATGCTTGGTTCGCTGGACATGAGAGTTTTCCTTTATAAGCAAAACTCGCTACAGGTGATCCATATGTCCAATATCTGATTATGATGTATTGATATCTCTAGAATATGAGTGAGTTGATCGAGCTTCGGCATCTTCGTTACTTCGTTACGGTCGCTGAGGACTTGCATTTCAGCCGGGCCGCTAAACGGCTGCATATCGCGCAGCCGCCGCTGTCTCAACAGATTCGCAAACTAGAGCAGTACATTGGGCATCCTTTGTTCATTAGAAATTCGCGTACCGTGACTTTAACCCAAGCCGGCGAAATCCTGCTCGAACGTTCTCGTTACTTACTCCGGCGACTGGAAGAGGACCTGGAAACGGTTCGCAGAGTAGGCAGAGGCGAGATCGGGACGTTGACGGTAGGTTTTATCGGATCAGCGATGCTCACGGTTCTTCCCGCTCTCATTGGCAGTTACCGCAAACGTTTCCCCAAGGTAGATTTACGGCTTCGGGAGTTAACCACTAGCCGCTTAGTCGATGCCATCCGCCAAGGCGCGGTTGATCTGGGCTTCTTGCGAGATGCCGGCCCAACGGAAGGCTTAGTGGTTGAACGGGTAGTGGCGGAACGATTTGTAGTGGCTCTAACTGAGAAACATCCCTTAGCGGATCGAAAGAAAATATCGCTCTTACACCTCAAGGAAGACCCTCTGATCCTATTCGCCCGCGAGTTGGGCCCGTTGGCCTGGGACAAGACAATCGCACTTTGTGAGACTTCAGGATTCCACCCCGCGATTGTCCAAGCCGCACCGGAATGGCTAACCGTACTTAGACTCGTTAGTTCAGGTCTTGGCTTTTCCATCGCACCTGCTTGTGTTGCCACCATCCAAACACCAGGAGTAGTTTGCCGTGAGTTAACTAAGTGTCCGGTCTCAACCAATATCGAACTGGCCCGGCGCAGCGATCACCTCAATCCGATCATGGAAGCTTTTCTGGCCGAAGCGAAAGAAATGTTTCGGGTGATGGGACGCGGATCGGAGCCCGCGATCGGTAGGGCGAAAACCTCGGCGCGCCCTTGATGCAGCAGCCACCTGGATCTATCGCGCCGGGTTTGAGCCGCGCCGCGCGTATGGCTTTGCCCATGGTGTGGCCGGACTGAAAAACGCTGGGTTGGCGGCGATTTAGATGGCTGCCACACTCACGCATGGCTCAAATCCGGCGCGGTTTGGCGAAGGGGTCAGCTACGTCCTGGGCGCGCCGAGATTTTCGCCCTACCGGCATTGCTCTACTTGCTTGCTCTAATTGCTCTCTAGTTTATCTTACTATCATGACCACGGCCACCTTAGCCAAGACTGCGGCCGAACAAATCGCTAAGCTACGACCGGCTGGCGAGGCAGCTGATGCCTTTCTCGAAGCCGTAGCCGAAAACTATATCGCCCGGGAACTACCCCGTAAAGCGGAGCGTGCCCGGCTGTTACAACGAGCACGAGCCAGAGGCGCGGCTCTCAAGGCCAAATTGCAACAGGACGGCGAATTTCTCTCGAGCGAAGCTCTCGCCGAATTTCTCGGTATCCGGCGACAGGCCATCGACGGCCGCCGTAAGACCGGTAAGCTCGTTGCCTGGCGCGATCAGCGTGCACATTGGCAATTCCCTCTTTGGCAGTTTGATCTGGACAAGAAAACAGTTCTTCCGGGGATCGCCGAATGCCTTAGGGAATTGCCAGACGATGATTGGAGTCGCATGCTTTTCTTTCTCAGTATCGACGAGGCATTATCGAAAAAAGAGAGACCAATCGATCTCCTACGCCAAGGCGAACGGACCGCTGCCGTGATTAAATCGGCCGAACGTTACGGTCGTCATGGCGAATGAGCTCCGAGTTCCCGCCGCCGAGCCCGGAGCTCTCGAAACGAACCCTCCCTCGAAGAAGATCGCCCAAAACACTGGTCCGGCTCAGCCGCCAGGAATTTCGGGACCCGATCTTTTGGAGCACAAAAGGCAAATACCGCTTCGATTCAACTACGGCTCGTTACGGCGTGCTCTATACGGCTAACAGCTTAGAGGGAGCGATTCTGGAAGTATTCGGTGACCGCTGGCTCGAACATCGAGCGTTATCGGAACAGCTTTTGCGTTCGTACAACCTAGTGAAGCTCAACATCACATCGGGACTCTGGCTAGCTAACACGCTCGGATCCAATCTGATGTTTGCCGGAATTGATGCGCGACTTTTCGTATCCACCGATTACGACAAAACCCAGGCTTGGGGACGAGCCTTTATGGAGCATCCTCAAAATTTTGACGGGATCCTTTATCATTCCCGCAAAAATCCGCGCAAGCTCAACTGTGCTTTCTTTGAAACGGAGTCGGCCCAGAAAGCAATTACCGTTGCCGACACCGTGCCGTTAATCGACACGAACGAGTTGTATCCGATTTTGGAGCGATACGAGATTATGCTGTTGTGATTGTGGGCTAGCTGTTGATCGAAATGAATACCGCCTAAAAACATCTCCAACCCCGTGGAATCGCGGAGGGAAAATCGGGGAGGGCGCGCTGCCTGTCCGACATAGCCTTATGCATCCGATCGGTTTTTCTCCGAGCGGGGCGACGTCGGATCCCCGCGCGCCGCGAGGACGCGTCACAACTTGAAAATGTATTTTCGTCCGCGATCACGAGACCTCCTCGACTTCGGTAACAACGGATCGCGAGGATCCGACGTCGCCAGCGCTGGGAAGAAAAGACCCTCGATGGAAGGCTATGTCGGACAGGCTGCGATCCCTCCCAAGCTTGTCGCCCGCTCGCCGTTTCGCCCACTCGCCCACTCGCCCTTTCGCCACCTACTGCTTGCCCTTCTGAATCTCTTCAGGCCAAACGAAACCGCTCTGAAGGAAGTCGACCAGAGAAGCGCCATTGGCGCCTTCTGAAGCCGCATAAGTGAAACGATACTCGATATTCCAGTCGCCCCGACGTGCTACTAACAAGCGTGACCGTAGCGGTTGAACTTTCCCGGCAAAAGTATCGGTGTATTCATAATTGGCCACGAGCGCTGGGTTCTTTTTGGGACTAACGAAACCCGTCCCACGGTCTACCAACTTTGTATCCTGGTGTAGAGCGACGATCTGATTCTCACGAACCACAAACTCCGTTTCTAACAGTCGGCCGTTGCTCGGATACACATAGATCGTCGCGGCGATTCGCGGTGTATCAACTTCGTAGCCAATCGATACCCCCTGTCCAGCCGTATCATATTGCCGGGTCATAACTCGCTGGAATTTTCCGATCTTATTTGGAAACGAAAATCCGGACGCGATATGAATGATATTGCCGTCAAGAGTCACCGCAAAGGGACCGGAAGCGGCCTTCGCCCGCTCATCGCCTAGAGTGAACACCAAGCCAATGCACGCCAGCCAAAGACGCAGATCGGATCGCATAGGCAATTACTGCCCGGGAGGCTGCGATTCTTCAAGACCAACCCTGTGTCCTGTCCCATAAATAACATGGCTTCGCTCGGCAGCTGCCGGGCGGCTGCCGACCGGCGGTCCATTTTGATCGCAACGAAAGGCACGTTATTTGCGTGCAACTCCCTGGACACGGATTAGATTCGGGGTCGCGAACATACGATGTTGTTTGAGACATCAGGGTTGGTGTTCGATCTGCTATAAAACCTCGTTCGAGTTCTATGGCTGTTGAGCCTTCAGGACATGTCTACGAAACCTTGCGAGTCGATGAAGAGTTTAGCCTTTGTCGAGTTCGACAGGAGGGAGAGCCTTCGACTGTTCTGGTTGTAGCCCCGGTTTCGGAATATCCATCACTCGGAAGCTTAGCCCGCCTGGAGCATGACTACTCATTACGGGACGAACTTGACCCGGAGTGGGCGGTTCGACCGGTGGCGCTCAGCCGCCAAGGGAGACGGATAGAGCTTGTACTTGAAGATCCCGGCCCCGGAGCCGCCGGGCTTGACCGTTTGCTCAGCAACCCGATCGAACTAGACCGCTTCTTACGCTTGGCTATAAATCTGGCCGGTGGACTCGCGAAGCTGCATCAGCGGGGGCTCATTCACAAAGACATTAAGCCTGTCAACATACTGGTAGACGCCGTGACCGATCGGGTCTGGTTCACCGGCTTCGGGTTTGCTTCTCGGCTAAGGCGCGAACAGCACGCAGCCGAGCCTCCTGAGGTGATAGCCGGCACACTAGCCTACATGGCGCCCGAGCAGACAGGCCGTATGAATCGGTCCATCGATTCTCGCAGCGATCTTTATTCACTGGGCGTAACCCTCTATCAGATGCTCACCGGTGCGCTTCCGTTCGAAGCCGCCGATGCCATGGAGTGGGTTCATTGCCATGTAGCCAGGCAGCCTCCGAGCCCGAGTGAACGGTTGGCCAGCGTACCTGAGCCTATTTCGGCGATCGTCTTGAAACTCCTGGCTAAGACTGCTGAGGAGCGCTATCAGACAGCCACGGGTCTCGAGGCGGATTTAAAGAAATGCTGGTTGGAATGGAAGCAGGAATGCCGGGTCAATGCGTTCCCTCTGGGATTGGAGGACGTGCCAGACCGGCTGGCGATCCCGGAAAAACTCTACGGCCGCCAGCAGGAATGCCAAATACTGCTGGATGCCTTTGATAGGGTAGCTGCTTCCGGCAAACCGGAATTGATCCTCGTGACCGGCTATTCCGGGATTGGCAAGTCCTCACTCGTGCACGAGCTGCAGAAACTGATTGTCTTACCAAGAGGCATCTTTATTTCGGGCAAATTCGACCAGACTAAACGGGATATCCGATATGCAGCGCTAGCCCAAGCTTTCAAGCCTTTGGTGCATCAAGTCCTACTTAAGAGCGAGGAGGAGGTCGATCGTTGGAAGAATGTTATTCTCAATGCGCTGGGGCCAAATGGCCAGCTGATGATCAACTTGGTCCCAGAACTGGAGCTAGTTATCGGCAAGCAACCAGACCCCCCAGATCTTCCTCATCAACAAAGCCAAAATCGATTTGAGGCGGTCCTACGCGCGTTCATCGGGGTATTCGCCCGCAAAGAAAACCCTTTGGTGCTGTTCCTCGACGACCTCCAATGGCTCGACTCAGCTACGCTCAAGCTGCTCGAACAGCTGCTCACCGACTCAAGCGTCCAGCATCTGCTCTTGATCGGCGCTTACCGAGATAACGAGCTAGTTGAGCGTCCAGAGGAGCATCGACTTGAGTTCCATACGGGTTCGGCAGCCGCGACACGTTGGCTAGGGCACGCCGAACGTGGCCGGGCCAAGGGTTTCACCGACAACGTGGTGGTGATAACCCGTCATCCACTCCTGCTGGTCCTCGATTCAATCCGCAAGAGCGAGGTGGTCCTTCATGAGATTGTCCTCAATCCGCTTTCTCTTGCGGACGTGAACCAGTTGCTTGGAGACGCCCTGCGTTGCGAGCTCAATCGTGCAAGACCCTTGGCAGAGCTTGTACACGAGAAGACCCGAGGCAATCCTTTCTTCACCCTTCAGTTCCTGACCAACCTGGCTGAAGAGCATCTGCTTGAGTGCGACGCGGGAGCGGCGCTTTGGCGATGGGATATGGAACGCATCCGGGCCAAGGATTTTACCGATAACGTGGTGCATTTCATGATCGGGAAGCTAAATCGTCTATCAGACGAGACGCAGGAAGCCCTAAAGCAGCTCGCCTGTTTGGGAAGCGGAGCCGAAGCAGTCACGCTGGCCTTGATACGAGGGGTATCGGAGACGCAGCTCCATGGCGCTATCTGGGAAGCCGTTTGGGAGGGACTTGTCTTGCGGGAGGGTGGCGCCTACGCGTTCCTCAACGACCGGGTGCAACAGGCGGCCTACGCGCTCACTCCCGAGAGCGAAAGAGCAGCCGTACACCTTCGAATCGGCAGATTACTGGTTTCGCGGATGCGGCCGGAGGAAGTAGAGGAGGATATCTTCAAGATCGTCAACCAGTTCAATCGTGGTACCGCGTTGATCGACTCCCGGCAGGAACGAGAGGAAATCGCCAGATTCAATCTCGTTGCTGGAATACGGGCGACGAATTCGACGGCGTATGCTTCGGCACTCAATTACTTCGCCACCGGCCGGGAGCTGCTGGCCGCGGAGAGTTGGGAACGCCAGTACGCGCTTACCTTCGCGCTGGAGCTCCGGCGGGCCGAGTGCGAGTTTTTGACCGGTAATTTCACGGCGGCTGAAGAACAGCTGTCCAGGCTATCGCACCGCGCCAGGGACCTACCGGATAGTGCCGCTGTTGCCCGTCTGCAAACGGAACTGTATGGCGCTCTAGACAGGAGCGAGTGCGCTGTCGCGGCAGCGTTCGACTACCTGCGACGCGCCGGGATCGATTTGCCGCTGCACCCAACCAATGATCAGCTCCGCCAGGAATATGAACAGGTTTTGCAACAACTAGAGAACCGGTCCATCGAGTCGCTCCTCGAATTACCCGCGATGACCGATCCGGTTTGCCGGGCGAATCTTGACGTTCTCGCCGCAGCCGAGGCTCATTCCTTTCTCGTTAACCAGGACCTACGGTGTCTGGTCGTGGCTCGCATTGTAAACCTCAGCCTCAAATACGGTAATAGCGACGGATCATGCATTGCCTACGTCCAACTCGGATGGCTGGTTGCCCCACGCTTTGGCGACTATCAAGCCGCGCTCCGTTTCGGCCAGCTTGGCCTCGATCTAGTCGAGAAGCGAGGACTCGAACGATTCGGGACCCGGGTCTCCCAATGCTTCGCCTATTTTATCAGTCCCTGGTCACGGCCTTTACACAACAGCCTCGAATTGTTGCGACGCTCGTTCTTCACCGCGCTTGAGACTGGCGATTTAAAGTATGCCGTGTTTTCCGGCGACCGCTTGATTACCCTGCTTCTGGCGATCGGCGCCCCTCTAAGCGAAGTGCAATACGAGGCCCAGGACCGCCTCGAATTCACGCGAAAAGCGAAGTTTGGCTACGTCGCCGATATCATCGTGGGAAACCTGAGATTCATCCGAGCTCTTCGGGGTCTGACCGCGAGCCTGTCCTCGTTTGACGATGCTGAGTTTGACGAGAGGCAGTTCGAGCAGAGGTTGAGAATCAATCCGAACTCGCTCTTCGCCCGGTGCTGGTATTGGATCCGGAAGCTGCAAGCGCTCTATTACGCGGACGACTATGACTCGGCGCTTCAGGCGGCATCCATGGCCGAGCCGCTGCTGCAGACTGGACCAGGACATTTTGAGTATGCTGAATACACTTTCTTCAGCGCGCTGGCCCTGGCCGCACACTACGACTCTGCATCATCCGAGCAACAAACCCAGTATCGAACGGCACTCGCCGCCCGCCACAGACAGATCGCGGTGTGGGCGGAGAATTGCCCGGAAAACTTCGGGAATCGGGCGGCGTTAGTGGCAGCAGAGGTTGCCAGGATCGAAGGTCGGACTCTAGACGCCGAAAATCTTTACGAAAAGGCGATTCAATCCGCCCGGCAACATGGCTTCATCCAAAACGAGGCCATCGCTCACGAAGCGGCAGCGCGATTTTACTCGGGACGCGGCTTCGTCACGATTGCAAACGCTTATTTGCGCAGCGCCCGTTACTGTTATCTGCGCTGGGGAGCCGCCGGTAAGGTTGAGCAGCTGGATCAACGCTACCCGAACATCGCCCAAGAAACGTCGTTGCGACCCAGCGTCCAGATCGCCGAACCGGTTAGGCAAGTGGATTTAGAGACAGTGACGAAGGCGTCGCAGGCGGTCTCAAGCGAGATCGTCCTCGAAAAGCTGATCGAGACACTATTGACCATTGCGCTTCAGCATGGCGCTGGCGAGCGAGCTCTCTTGATTCTTCAGCGAGGGGATCACCAGCAAATTGCAGCGGAGGCAAAAAGCGTCCGGAACAAGATTGCCGTTGATTTTCGCGAATCAACGTTAACGCCTTCCGAGCTGCCGGAGTCGTTGATCCGTTACGTCATCCGAACTCAGGAGCGAGTCATTCTGAGTGACGCTTCGGCTGACAATATTTTCTCGGAAGATGAATACATCCGCCAAAAACATCCTAGATCCGTGCTCTGCCTTCCTTTGATCAAGCGGCGCAGATTGGTTGGCACCCTCTATCTCGAGAATAACTTGGCACCCAACGTTTTCGCGCCCAACCGCCTGGCCACCTTGGAGCTAATCGCGTCCCAAGCCGCGATCTCGTTGGAACAGGCTCGGCTATATGCTGAACTAACGCACGCCAATGAAGAGCTAAAGGCCGAGATCGCTGAGCGCCGCCGCGCTGAAGAAGCCTTGCGCCAAAATGAGGCTTCTTTGCGTGAAGCGCAAACCCAACTGGCTCACGTTAGCCGGTTAACCACCATGGGAGAAATGGCGGCTTCCATTGCCCACGAACTCAATCAGCCGCTGGCGGGCATGGTAACGAACGCCAATGCAAGCCTGCGCTGGCTGGCGGGAGCTTCGCTTAACCTTACCGAAGCCCGCGAAGCCATCAGCCGCATTGTCCGCGATGGCACCCGGGCCGGCGACGTGGTTACCCGGTTGCGAGCGCTCTTTAGGAAGGCTAATCCGGCAAAAGAGGCGGTGGATATAAACAAGGCCATTGAGGAAGTTCTCGTCCTCACCCAGAGCGAAGTTAAGAGAAACAAAGTGTTATTGCGGATGGACCTGGCCGCGAACTTGCCGCCGGTTACGGCTGACCGAGTACAAATACAGCAGGTAGCCCTAAACCTGATCGTGAACGCTATCGAAGCGATGAGCACCGTAGACGACCGTGAGCGAGAGCTGACAGTTGGCACCCAAACTGGCCAAGACGATCAAATCCGGGTCGTGGTACGGGACTCAGGGATTGGGTTTGATCCGCTGAACGCTGAACGAATCTTTGATGCTTTCCATACCACCAAACCAGGTGGGCTAGGCCTTGGGCTGGCGATCAGCCGTTCCATTGTTGATTGGCATGGCGGCCGGCTCTGGGCGGTCACGAACGACGGTCCAGGCGCAACTTTCCAATTCACGCTTTCGCCCTGTCAGTAAAACGACGGTTTGGCCTTATTTTTGGGCGATCGTAAAAAGCTTGCTCACACGATCTACATCAGTCCGTATCAAAACAGGACTGCCTGGAGCGTGACGATTCTTAAGATAACGTAAGTCCAAATTCTCGTACTGAAGTCTTCGAGTATTGCTACGATACATAAGCATTTGATAGGAAGGAACAAGCGTCAGAGCATAACAAGTTGGCACGTAACCTGTTACACCTTTTGCCGGACAGGAGATTGTTGCCGCGTTAGTTCATACATCCAGTCAATCTTGAACATCGGAGTGAACCTGTGGAAACCGACCAATCAACCCCCTCCTCAGTCGAAAAACCAGCTTCCGTTCCCGACCCGACGAAACCAACCGCTAAGGCGCCAAGTAAACGCCGCCGTGTCTTCATTGTGGCTGCCATCGCGGTAGCAATATCGCTACTCGTCTTCGGAGTCCCGCGAATCATCCGTGCTTTTAATACCGTCTCGACGGATGACGCCTACGTGAACGGCTATGTCACCTTCGTAGCGCCACGGGTGAGCGGCCAGGTGGCACGTGTTCTGGTTGACAATAACAATCGAGTGAAGAAAGGCGACGTCCTCCTTGAGCTCGACCCCGAGCCATACCAGGTGCAGGTCGCAATCAAGCAAGCTGCTGTCGACGCCGCTCAAGCGAATCTGACGGTCGCTCAAGCGAGTGTGCGAGGCTTGATCGGTCAGACCCGAAGTAACCGCTTTAAGCTCTCCCGGGCCATTGAGGATGTTGATAACCAGATCGCATTGATCGCGGCTCGCGTCGCGACTTGGGAGCAGGAAAGGGCTACCTTAGTGCTCGCTCAGCAAGAGTTTGACCGCGCTGAAAAATTGCTCTCAACGAGGGTGGTGAGCCAAGAAGAGTATGATGAACGGCGCGAAGCGCTGGATGTCGCCAAAGCCCAAGTAACCCAAGCTCTACAAAATATTTATCAGGCACGCGTCGCACTCGGGTTACCGGCTCAAGCACCCGAAGGAAAAAATCTAGCCTATGTGCCGGACAATCTTGATCAGAGTTTTTCCTCCGTTCGCCAAGCGCAGGCTGACCTACTGCAAAGCGCTGCTCAGCTCGGCATCGTGCCGTCATCCTACAGTCTGACGCCGCAGCAAATGCTGGATGAATTTTACCGGCGCGATCCCGCCGGGGATTTAGATCGCATCTATGCCGAAGTGATCAAAAACGCCCCGAGTCTAAAGCAAGCTCAAACCACCTTGATGGAGGCTCAGCGTGATCTCGATCAGGCGAACCTGAATTTGCGTTACTGCACGGTCGTCGCCGAGATCAATGGCGTTATCACCCGAAGGAACGTGAATCCCGGCAACAACCTGCAAGCCGGTCAAAGTGTCATGGCGATCTGCTCGTTACGCGATATTTGGATAGACGCTAACTTCAAAGAAACCCAGCTCCGCAACCTGCGTATCGGCCAACACGTCGACCTTGAGCTGGACATGTACGGCGGCAAGCACACGTTCGAGGGCCGGATCTCCGGTTTCACCTATGGCACCGGCTCCACATTGGCCTTGTTACCGGCCCAGAACGCAACCGGTAATTTCGTCAAAGTAGTACAACGGCTGCCGGTCCGGGTTGATGTCCTGAACTATGACCCGGACAAACTGCCACTCTTCGCCGGTCTCTCGGTGACTCCAACGGTAGATTTGAAAATCGCTCCTACGGGACCGAATGCCGGCCAATACCTGCAACAACCCGAGCAAACGTCTGCCGCTGTTAGCCCTACACCATGAGCACGGGCGCAGCTGCGGCATTGCCACTGGCCGTCGCCCGGCCACGCGTTTTCAATCCGTGGCTTGTCGCGATGGCGGTAGTGATACCGACTTTCATGGAGGTCCTGGATACCACGATCGCGAATGTGGCCTTGCGTTACATTGCGGGCGGACTCTCTGCGGCTGTCACGGACAGCGAATGGGTTATTACCAGTTATCTTGCAGCCAATGCCATCATTCTACCTATCTCCGGTTGGTTGGCGGCACATCTAGGGCGGCGTAACTATTTCCTGCTATCGATCACCATCTTTACCCTGAGCTCATTCCTATGTGGAATGGCAACGAGTCTCGGCCAGTTGATTCTCTTCAGGGTCATGCAAGGGCTAGCCGGCGGCGGCCTGCAACCCTCCAGCCAAGGCATCCTCCTCGATAGCTTTCCGCCCGAAAAACAGGGCGCAGCTCAAACCATGTTTGGAGTGGCAGCATTGCTTGCTCCCGTAGTTGGCCCGACCCTAGGTGGTTACATCACGGACGAATATTCCTGGCGTTGGATTTTTCTTATCAACATCCCCGTCGGCATTGCCGCACTAGTGCTTTGCGCGATCGTCGTGCGGGACCCGGACTATCTGCAGGATCAGCGCAGGGAGTTGAAGAAACAGCCGCTGAATTTTGATATTCTCGGGCTCACTCTGCTCGCCATGACCATGGTTTGCTGGGAAGTAGTTCTAAGTAAAGGACAAGAGTGGGACTGGTTTAACGATGCTTTCGGACGTATCCAGATTTTGTCTGCCCTCTTTCTCGTCGGGGTAACCAGCTTAGTGGTTTGGGAGACGCGCCATTCGAGTCCCATCGTTAACTTCCGGCCTTTATTGGACCGCAACTTTGCCCCGTGCTGTCTTATCATTTTCTGCGCATTCGGGGTTCTTTATGGGAGCAGCACTCTTTTACCCGCACTCCTGGAATCGCTTTTTGGTTATGACGCGTTTCACGCCGGCTTAGTACTGTCGCCCGCCGGGGCCTTTACCATCATGGCGCTAGTCGTGGTCGGCGCCTTGCTAGGGCGCGGCGTGGACGCTCGCTGGTTGATCGCCACCGGTCTGTTGATTCTTGGTGCCGGCAATTTCTGGATGTCGCAACTCAACCTGGAGATTTCGCCTTGGCAGGTGGTCTGGCCGCGGGTGGTCATGATCACCGGACTGGGGATGATCTTCGCGCCGTTGAATGTTGCCGCTTTCCTCTACATTCCACGCTCCTTGCGCCCTGCGGCGGTCGGTTTGCTTGCCTTATTGCGTAATGAAGGCGGCAGTGTGGGAACTACCATGGGGCAGACCATCGCCGAGCGCCGCGAGATATTCCACGCGCTGCGGTTGAATGAGAATCTCGATCAATTCAACCCTGCCGTGAATTCCTATTTTGAACAGGCAGACGCTACCTTTCTGCAACAGACCGGAGATCCTGCGGCCGCCCACCAAATGACTCTGCAATCGCTCGAAGATCTTCGGGAACAGCAAGCCTCCTCGCTTTCCTACTTCGACGCTTTCCTGATCTTTGCAGTCCTCGCAGTCGGGTTGGCATTCCTTGTCTTGCTTATGAAACGCTCCGCCGCTCAAAAAGGAGCTCACATTGCTGCCGAGTAGGGCCCGATCATCACACTTGAGAATCGCCGACATGAACTGTACTAGAACACTGATTGCCCGTCTGAACTGCTTCCTGATTTGTCTCTTAGCCTCCGGATGCGCTCACACCGTCGCGATCTCCTACCCGCCGAAAGCCAAAATCGACCCGGATTTCAGCAAACCGGAGATGCTCTGGAACGGTGAAAGGGTTCAGGTAGAATGGACGCCCTCTCTGCGGGACGAATCATACAAATATCTGGCCAAATGCGATCAAGTCTTACTGGCAGACTCAATCCGCGAGAAAGGTCTTCGCTATGAATACAAAGTTACCGGAAAAGGGACTCCGCTAGTCGTATTCGATAAGAACCCTGAAAGCACTCCTCAGGAGAAACATTATCCGAGCAGCGGTATTGTGATTGGATTAACCGCCGTCGAAGAAAGCCACCAAGCGGGTCCACCCGTGCTTAAGCTATACGACGCGTTCGACCCGTCCGTCGCCCGGTCCGGTGCGGGGCCAGACCCCATCGCTGCCGACTACACCGCTACCTTAGCTGTACTCTACTCACATGCCCACAAAGTAGCCGGGAGCTCCTTCGAATCGTTTATCAGACCCGACAATCCCAGGTTCGCCACCGGCATCTACCTGATTCATCCTTACGATCCCAATAGGATTCCGATCCTGTTCATTCATGGTCTGCTTTCCTCTCCCATTTCCTGGCAAAACTTGGTGAACGATCTTTGCGCGGATCCCCGCATTATCGAGCATTATCAACCTTGGTTTTTTCTTTATCCGACCGGCGAACCCGTTCTGGAAAGTGCTGCCCAACTGCGAGAACAACTGGAACAAACCCAGCGCTTATTTGATCCGGGCGGCAATGCGGTCGCGTCGCGTCACGTCGTGGTTGTTGCTCATAGCATGGGTGGATTGCTTGCCCACACCTTAGTCTCTGACTCGGGCAATACACTCTGGAATGCGTTTGCGAACAAACCACTGAACAGTTTGACCCTGCCGGCGGATGAAAAACAATTAATTCTACGGTACTTTTTCTTCCGCCATCAGCCCTGTATCGATCGGGTTATTTTTTTGGCTGTTCCTCACCGTGGAAGCGATTTAGCGGGTGGCATCGTTGGGAGCGTGGCCAACCGATTTATACACCAATCGCGGAATCCGGCTCGCGTGTTGAGGGAATTGTCCACACAATACCCTGGAATTCTGGATACCTACTACGCTCGGGTAAGTATGCACGGTGGACCAAATAGCCTAATTTCACTAGCGCCAAACCCTTTGTTAGACAGCCTCGCAGACGTGCCCATCAGAGTTCCTTTTCACAGTATCATTGGCCACCTCGGCAACGACGACGGACCTGACAGTTCAGACGGAGTAGTAGCCTATTGGAGCGCTCATTTGAACGGAGCCGAGTCAGAAAAACACGTTCCGTCAGGGCACGCCCCCTTGATTGCTCATCCTGAAACCGTGGCCGAGATTAAACGAATCCTGGAAGAGAATGTTGAGGCAAAGAGTTCGCGAGTGGGCGAAACGGCGCTGCGCTGACACGGCGTTGAAAGCGTAAAGCCCGGCGCCGGGGAGGGATCGCAGCCTGTCCGACATAGCCTTCCATCCAGGGTCTTTTCTTCCCAGCGCTGGCGACGTCGGATCCTCGCGATCCTTTCTTACCGACGCCGAGAACCCGTTATTATCGTGGGCGAAAATACACCTTTTGATTGTGGCACGTCCTCGCGTCGCCCGGGGACGCGTGCCCTCCCCGATTGCCCAAAGAGATACTAAATTGCGATTGATGCTCGATTTCGTAGCTTTGAGGACAAAGGACTATGAGCGACAAAGCTTCCCCATCCGAATATCTCGTCATTTGCAGAGGCCAATGGGATAAAACCGCTTCGCGAGACCAAATCCAAAACGTTATCGATCAATTCTACGTCTGGCTTAACGGATTGGTTGACGAAGGTAAAATGAAGCACGGGCAGCGGCTAAAGTACGAAGGGAGACTCGTCAGTCGTCGAAATGCTGTAACCGATGGACCTTTCAGTGAGTCCAAGGAAGTGATTGGTGGTTTTTGGTTTGTGCTTGCTAACACCCTTGATGAAGCCGCAGAAATCGCCGCCAGCAATCCTTGTCTCGACTATGGCTTGTCCCTTGAAATCAGACCCATCGATCAAGACATTGCCTCGGCTGACAATACTAATCCCTAGAGGACCGCAGATTGGCCCGAACTAACAGAAGGGAATATCCGCAGATTACGCAGATTTCGGTTTGAGGCGGGCTTAGCCCAGCGTGAGAGAAACCGCCGAGCACGAGCGAAGTCTTGAGCCGCAGCCTTGCTGCGGTGTCAGGTTTCGCTTCTCAAAAATCTACTAGTTACTATTTCCAGAACGCTCAACCGCGTTTCGCTTGAGCTTGCCAGCCTCCAGCCGACAGACCTTCTCCAACCTCAAAACGAAATCTGCGTAATCTGCGGATATTTCCATTCCCCTCTTCCGCATCAATCTACGGTTCACGCGGGAACAGCCGCTTTAGCGATATCCCCGGCATTGGACAGTTTCTCGACGTCCCAACAGAGGGCGATTAGCTTTTGGATTTGCTCCGGTTTGAGGATCCCTTCCGCAAGATCGGTAAACTTTGATTCGAGATCATGATCTGTCATCGGTGCTTCCAAGCTCCCGATCGCATGCTGGATCGTTTTATCGAGTTGTCGCCCATCCTTAAGGGTCAGGGTCATCTCGACCTGCTCCGGCTTAACCGTAGAGTCGACCACAGGCGCCACGCGAGTGCGGAGGGCAACGATAGTGGGATCCTGAACAGCTCTATCGCTAAACTGCTTTTCACCGGCTGCACCCTCGACAATCGCGACCGCGACCGCGTGGTAAATGCTAAATTTACCTTCTAAGCCAGTAGTTGGCGTTTTCTTTCCGGTTAGCTCCAACACCAACGGATTTACCTTAAGATTGATCGTCTCGATTTGGTCGGGCTTGATCTGATATTGATTGCGCAATTGGATCGCGGCATCGATCGCCGGATGCATCACAATTCCGCAAGCGAAAGGTTTGTAAGTATTCAGCAGCGCCTCGTAGCGTTCCCCAAGTCCTTCGGTAATCTCTTTGTAATCCTGTTTGGTCGAGATGGTGTTAGCCCAGCCACGCTTGGCCTCGATCATCTGATCGGAACTGGTAAAATTCTTCGAGGCAAGGAATGCAGCGAATAGACCGTTACTGGCGGCGCGCCCCGGATTAAAACTTTTGTTCATTGAACCGAAGGATTCTCGAAGGCCTACAGGCTGCGATGCCGCTAGTCCAATAGCCCAAATCATTTGTTGTTCTGAAAGACCCAACAGCTTCCCGGCACTAGCCGCTGCCCCAAAGACGCCTGCAGTTCCGGTGATGTGCCAACCTCGATCATAATGATCCGGATAAACCGCGTTCCCGATCCGGCACTCAGTTTCTACCCCAAGAATCAATGCATTCAAAAAGGCCCGGCCATCCACAGGCCGGTACTTGTCGCGCCATAGCGGAGCGGAGGCGGATTCGGCGAGCGCCAGAATGGCAGACACAACCGGACCCGCCGGATGGATGATGGTCTTCAAATGCGTATCATCGTAATCGAAAATATGTGCGGAAACGCCGTTGATAAACGCGGCGTTCATCACATCGAAACGTTCGCGGCGCCCAAGGATAGACGCTTGGGACGGTCCTGAGAATGGCGCTAAAGCGTCGACGGCAATATCGATCGTTTCATGATGAGACCCGCCCACGGCTACGCCGACCCAATTAAGCAGGGTGCGTAGCCCTTCCTTGCGCACATTCGCGGGCAGATCCTCGTAACGGGCGGAGACAATGTAGCTGGCGAGTATTTTGGTCACCTGCGGGATTGAAGGCGAGGGCGAGCCCATAAGCTCTCTGTTGTTGCTGGCGGCCAGCGCCAAGTCCGGCGCCACAGCGCCGGCCGCAATAGCGGTAGTAGCGCGTAGAAAAGTCCGTCGGTCAATTTTTGCCACCGTATTGCTCCTCTTGGTTTTAGTGTCCTGTCCCCATCTTAGCCCCGGTTGGGCCTATCCACCACGCCGACCTACCTGGGTACTCGCAGGGCACATCGCACTCTCGTCCTCGTCCGAGATGAACGCGGCCCCTCGCCGGGAGGGATCGCTGCCTGTCCGACATAGCCTTCACTTCCTGGTTTCTTTTCTCCCAGCTTGGGCGACGTCGGATCCTCGCGATCAGTTGTTCTCGAAGCCCAAGGCAAACCCGGTCAGGTGTTACAGTAAGTTCCAAGATTATAGGCCTGTTCGCGGCGCGGGGACGCGCGCCCTCCCCAGGTCGTGCTCACTTCGCCACTAACAGTCGGCGTGACAAAGATCGCGTTTCCTGATTCTCTATACACGCTGTGCCTATGCGGACAACGCCTTTCATTGCCGGCCTGGTTCTGTCAGGCTTGTTCGCTGCATCCGGGGAAGAGTCGCAAAATGCATCACTCCCTGAAATCAAGGCTTCAGTCCGGTTTCACTCGGATTCTTATGGCAACGTACCAGACGAAATCCAGCTACCGGCAAGTACTTTGTTAGCGTCGAAAAACCGACGAGTCATGGAAGGGGATCTAGGCCGGTTGCCGATTCGTATTTTTATCAGGGAAACACCGAATCAGACGACGCCCGCGATCGAGGTCAACATCGTTAATAATCGGACAAATAAAGCTCTGGCGGGGTACCCAACTCAGCAAGTAGTCGGTCCGCTACGGATGCTCAGCTTCAACATCCCTCTCATACCGACCGACTTAGAGACCCTGGTTCGCACGGCAAAAAAGAGCGTCGAAGGTAAACTCGGTAAAGTCGATAACGTCACTTTGCATATTGATGTCGACATTCCAGTCAATCCGGAAACAAATTCGGATGGTAATCTTATTTTGGATTGCCAAGATCTTCTCAGACAGGATCAGCTCGTAGTAGACGATGTATCGCAGAAGATCAATGACACTAGTACCGCCGGTGTCGTTTCGGTTGCCAACGCTTATACGGGTTGTTTAGACAAGCAGACTGAAACGTTGAGCATCGAGTTAAAGGCCGATGATAAGAAGACCATCAACCGCATCCGCCAGTTGTTACCTGATGTAGCCCCGGTTAGTTTTGATTCAGCGATAAACCAGAACGGAGGGAGTTATTTTTCTCTGCTGGCGCTTGCTAGTGTCAGTGTCGGTACCAAACAAGCCGAGACGGTAAATCGCTTAGCTAAGCAACTGGCAGGAAACGCAGCTGCGAATCCGGAGGCACGGAAAGCCGTAGCAACCGCTTTCGCGTCATGCCAGGCAGCATTAAAGGAATTAGTGGCAGCCCCAGATGGCGCAACTGACGACGTGAATGTCGCCGATTTGAAGAAGCAGTTTCAATCGGATTTAGCCAAAGCCAAAGCTGCCTTAAAGGAGCTCCAGGAAATCGCCGCTAAGTTACCGGACAATTCCGCCATGCTCTTGGCGCAATCAACTCTCTCTATTCTGACCACACCGCAGGGGTTCGAGTAAGTGAATTGCACGAACCAGAACGATCGCAAAACCGAGACGGAGTGGCCCGATCGTGTTAAGCAGGCTCATACTCCGACCGCGCGTCGGAGCCATCGCTCCAGGTCAAACAGCGCCAATGTCTCGGCACTGACTGCCAGCGTTGCCGACATGGACGCTGCGACCGTTGATCCAAAAACAGGCGAATTAAAACCTGAGTTCGTTCCTGACAGCAGTATCGGAAGTCCCGGCGATAAACTCCACCCCGACCGAGCCGGTTATCAAGCTATGGCCAACACCGTCGATATCAAGGTGCTCGCACCGCGAACCACAAAAGGCCTGTAGCTCACCCAGCTTCATTACGATGAATAGAGTTTAACGAAAGCGGTACTCGCATTGCGCGCGCGCCGTTTGATTTGAGTCGGGTTTGTGGGACAGGACACTAGCTGGCGGAAGTTTATAACTTCGTTTTCGGCCCAAATACCTCGACCAATTCCTCGAGCATAGCCGCGACCCTTGTATAATTCCTTTGAGGTTCGGTAACCGGCTGATCGGCGGAGGCTCGTTTCTCCGCCAACGCAATCAATCGCTCGCTCGTGTCAGCCGAGCCGGATTGCAGCGACTTTTTCAACTCTGTGAGATCGGAGCCGCCGGCGGGTTTATTAAGTGCTTTCAGCGGTTGATCTCCGATCACAAGCTCCCAATCATGGGTGTCGGCAAAGTAAACCGCCGTAACCCCATTCCGTTCGACTCCGAGCTGTTGAGCAATCGTTTCGGCTAACTCTGGCCGGGTCTGTCCGGGGCCGGTGGGTTCAAACGCTGCAAAGGCTCGGGCGTAGATCTTGACTCCCGTAAATCGCTCAAAGTTCGAAAGCTTATTATTGAAACTTTTTTCTCGAGGAGGAACGGCCGGCAATATTCCGTCTTCATCCGAAAAATGAGCGAACGCGACTCGAGGGGCTTTAGCAATTAACTGGTCGAACGCAGCTTGGTCTGCGCGAAAGGCCTTCGCCGCCGCTCCTATGCGCAAAATCTTAACCTCCATCTTGTCGCCCTTCTGTACTTGAGGCAAAACCTCGAGTCCGCTAACGACTCTACCAAAAACGCTATGCAAATAGTTCAATTGGTTTTCCGCGTCTAAAGTGATGAAGAACTGGCAGCCGTTTGTATCCGGTCCGGAATTCGCCATCGATAAGACGCCGATCGAGTCATGACGAAGCTTCGGCGAAAACTCGTCTGGAAATTCGTAGCCCGGGTCTCCGTCACCCGTACCAAGTGGATCGCCTCCTTGGATGACAAAGCCCGGTACCACTCGATGAAACGTCAATCCATCGTAGAATGGTTTGCCCGGATTAGGTCCTAAGGCCCCCTCAGCCAACCCGACAAAGTTGGTAACCGTTAAAGGAGCTTCTTGATCGAACAACCGGGCGATGATGGTCCCGCGAGGTGTAATGATTTTCGCGTAAAGGCCGTCAGGCAAATATAAAGGGGAATCGGATGGTGACGGCGAAGCTGCCATTAACCGGCTGGCAGTGATGCTAGCGAAGAGAATGAGGATAAGCGAACGCATTGCCCGCAGTATTTAGCTCAGGAGGGGAAGAAGGAATAGCCGCAAAAGATCGCAAAGAACGCAAAAAAAATGGTAGGGCGAGGCTCCCGAGAGACCTAAGTGCTTCATCAGGGCTGCCGACGTGCACCACATGCGCACCGTTTTTACGCCGATACGCGCGCCGAGCCGTGCCTAGCGCTCAACCACGGCTCGGCGCGCATATCGGGTTCAGCACGGGAAATATTGACGATATGCCGATCTCCCTGCTTACCCGTACGGTGTTTCGGGAGCCTCGCCCTACCAACGCTGGGTATCTTTTGCGATCTTTTGCGGCTATTCTTTCTCTGCTGCACGGCCCGCAGCCAACGGCACCTCAGCATTCAACCATTTGCTAAAGCTCTCATTCACTGACTCAGGCGCTATCTCGGCCACCAGATTGGTATAGCTGATATATTGCCGCACGAGCTCTTCAATCGCTTTGCGATAGCCGGCCTGGGTCTTGACCAGCAGCACGGTCTCCGGTTCTTCCACTATCTTACCTTCCCAACGATAAGCACACGTGATCGGAAACCAGTTAGTGCACACCGCCAATTGCCGCTCCAACAATGCTCTACCGATCCGGCGAGCCTCATCGTCCGTGTTCAACGTGATGTAGTAGATGCGCATGGGAGAAGAAGTACCCCAAAAGGTAGGGCGAGGCTCCCGAATTATAGACAGGTCGTCGCGGCGTGAAATGACGATTCATGGTATATGGGATGCAACGACTGAAAGCTGCCGAGCCGTGGGTCGCGCAATCCAAGGCTCGGCAGCTTCTATACGATGCACCTGATATACCAACGAAATGCCATTTATCCCGGCGACTCCCTTTCGGCTAATTCCGGAGCCTCGCCCTACCAAACTACCCTGCGACTCACCTTGAGGACGATCAAAATGACAATTTCGATACGGATGGGATTAGTAGCAGCCATTGGGGCGGTAGCCATTGCCAGTTATGCGGGCGAGACCCAGGGTTGGGTGCAGAAAAGCAATGAGGCTGCTAAGCCGCTGCTCGAATACATCGCCAGGTATACGCCCGAATATGGTTCTTCAATCGGGATCGACAAAGCAGACGAAGGCGTCATCGATCTAAAGCCAGATCTCTACGCACGCACCAAGGAAGACGGAGAAAAGATAGTCCAAGAGTTGCAGGAGAAGGAATCAGCCGAGTCCGACCCCAGGGTGCGTCGCGATCTTGAGATCTTGATCACCGCACAAAAGAACAGTCTGGAAACCCGAAGGCTCAATCAAGAGCTGATGCTTCCGTTCTACGATGTCGCGGAGACCGCTTTTGATGGTCTGCAAAGCTTGTTAGATCCGCGTAATTCAGCTGCCCGGCAAGCGAAAGCAATTGTCCGATTGAACCGGTACGCCGGTCAGGAAACCGGTTTCGAAGCGATCACTGAATTAGCGAAAGCACAAACCGAAGCGATGCTGGGGAATGCTAAGTTGGTTCGCCCATACATCGCTCAGGTAAACGATGCCATCAGCAATACCCAAACGTATTTGGATGGTATTGCTGAGATGTTCCGAACCGCCAAACTCAGCGGTTGGGAAGCCGCACATGCGGCACTAACTCGCCAACTTTTAGCTTACAAAGATTGGTTAATAAAAGAGATCTTACCTCAAGCCAGACAAACGAATCCGCTGCCAGAAGCGATCTACGCAGATAATCTGAAAAATAACGGGGTGCTGATTGACCCGCACATCTTGATGGAACGCGCTCGATTCGAATTCGTCGAAATTCAGGACGAGATGCGGACGCTGGCTAAGGTCATCGCTCAGCAGGAAAAGCTGAGTTCGTCTGATTATCGCGAAGTCATCCGTTCGCTGAAGCACCGAACCGTTCCACCAGACCAGCTGTTGTCGTTCTATCAGCAGAGGTTGACCCAAATCGAGAAATTGGTGGAGGAGAACAATATCGTTAGCCTACCGAAGCGGCCGACGATTATCCGGTTGGGGTCAGCGGCTGAGACCGCGGAAGAGCCGGCTCCGCACATGAACCCACCGCGCTTGATCGATAATCAAGGGGAGTACGGCGAGTTCGTGATACCGAATGGCAAAGACGGTCTTGACGAAGATTTCGTCAACGAGGGCGAATCCTGGACATTGACCGCACACGAGGCGCGCCCAGGTCACGATCTCCAGTTTACCTCCATGGTCGACAATGGAGTCTCAATCGCGCGTTGTATCTTTGCCGACAACAGCGCCAACGTGGAAGGTTGGGCGGTCTATATGGAAGCCGTCATGGAGCCGTACGAACCGCTAGATGGCCAGCTCTTTTCGCTTGATGATCGGTTACTCCGGATTGCGCGCGCCTTCCTTGATCCGATGCTGAATCTGGGCTTGATGAAACCGGAAGAAGCTAAGGCATTTCTGATAAACGAAGTGGCTCTTTCCGAGTCAGACGCTCGAGAAGAAGTGGAACGTTACACTTACCGCGCTCCCGGGCAGGCTGCCGCGTACTTCTACGGCTATATGACCCTGCGAGAATTAAACGAACGAACTAAGCTCGCTTTGGGCGCAAAATTCAACGAAAAGGCCTACCACGACTTCATCCTATCGCAAGGCCTCCTTCCGCTAAACCTAATGGCCGAAGCCATCCAGGAGGAGTTTGTTCCGAAGTACTCCAGCGCCACGATAGGGACGAACTCCCACGCGTCCGCCGGCTCCATCGGGCATTGAACGGCGTCTGGTGACACTTAGCAGGGACCCATAAGTCATATAGGTCCCATCCGTGGATCGCAGAGCCACTGGGAGGGATCGCGTCCTCGCGATCAGTGGTTCGCGGAGCTCAGCGCAGACCAGATTGAGGGCTTAACCGTATCGACGATGCAGACCTGGCCGCGGCGCGCGGGGACGCGCGCCCTCCCACGTCTAGGGGCCGCCTTCCAACTACCGCGAATACAACTCGACCACGAGTTGCTCGTTCACGATCGGGGCGATCTCGTCGCGCGTAGGAATGCGCGTGACTTTGCCCTGGAACTGGTCCTTATCCACCACTAACCAACTCGGAATCGGCTGGATCTGAGTCAATTCAAGGTTCCTGGTCACAAGCCTGCGAGAAGCCGGTTTCTCCTTGATGGTCACAACGTCGCCAGCCCGCAGGTTGTACGAAGAGACGTTCACCTTGCGACTATTCACTAGCACGTGGCCGTGAGAAACGATCTGCCGAGCAGCACTCCGCGAATTAGCAAACCCTAATCGGTAGACAACATTGTCCAGCCGGGTCTCCAGCATCTGAAGCAAGGTTTCACCGGTGACACCACGTTTTTTCAGGGCGCTTTCAAAGTAACGACGAAATTGTCGCTCCATCAGCCCATACATGAACCGCAATTTCTGCTTCTCAGCCAAAGCGGTGGCGTAGTCAGACTGTTTACGACGGGAGCCCTTAGGCCCATGCATCCCGGGAGGATAATTCTTCCGCTCTAGTGCTTTGTTGGGGCCGAAAAGAGCGACCCCATAGCGACGACTAATTCTTGCTTTCGGACCAGTGTATCTACCCACTTTAACTCCTTATCAGACGCGACGTTGTTTCGGTGGCCGGCAACCGTTATGAGGAACCGGGGTGACATCCCGGATCACCGAGATATCGAGGCCAATGGCTTGCATGGCTCGAACAGCGGACTCGCGACCTGCCCCTGGTCCTTTGACCAAGACCTCTACTTCCTTCAGCCCGTGTCCCATCGCTTGCCGGCAAGCATCCTGGGCCACTAACTGCGCCGCGTAAGCGGTACTCTTTCGCGAACCTCGGAATCCAGCTTTTCCGGCACTAGACCAACCGATCACATTCCCGGACAAATCGGTGATGGAGACGATCGTATTATTAAAAGTCGCTAAGACATGAGCGATACCAGAACCCACGTTCTTGCTACCTTTCGCCTTAACAATCTTCGGGCGCTCCGCAGCCCCGGAGTCAAGTGAAAGGGAAGTCTTGGCCCGTTCGCCAGCGGGCGCTCCTTCTTTCTTTGGTGCTTTCGGCTTTGCTGCCTTAGGAGCTTTCGGTTCGGCTGGAGCTGCAGGTGTTGCCGAGGTTGCAGGGGGCGTGGATGCCGCAGGGGGCACAGATGCCGCAGGTGTTTCGGACGTTGCAGGCGTTACAGACGCCGCGGGTGTTTCGGACGCCGCAGGCGTTGCGGACGCCTCGGGTGTCACAGGCGCTGCTGGCGCCTCAGGAGCGGGTTTGGATTGTTCGTCGTCAGCCATCTTAAAAGTGCGGTTTAAACTTTACCGGCCTTAGCGTCTTTGTTCCGTTGAACACCGACGGTTTTGCGCGGGCCTTTCCGTGTGCGCGCATTGGTTGAGGTCCGCTGGCCGCGAACCGGAAGTCCACGAATGTGCCGAATACCCCGATAGCACCGGATTGCCTGAAGACGCTTGAGGTTCGATTGGATGTCGCGACGCAGATCGCCTTCGATCAGTAGCCCGCTCCCATTAATCACATGTACAATCTGCCCAAGTTGTTCAGGGCTAAGGTTCTTGGCCCGGGTATTTGGGTCGATATTGGCTTGTTCAAGAATCCTTCTCGCTGTCTTCGGCCCTAGGCCATAGATATAGGGCAGAGAAGCCTCGATTCGCTTTTCTCCGGGGATTTCGACTCCAAGTAAACGTGGCATAAACGTATCTAGTTCAACATACGGTCAACAAACGCCGTTAGCCTTGGCGCTGCTTGTGCCGCGGATTCTTACAAACCACGCGAACAACATTTTTCCGCTTAATAACGCGGCAGCTCTCACACAGGCGCTTAACTGAAGGTCTAACTTTCATTAAGTCTCTTTGGGTTTCACCCTCTAAAAACAAATAGAGGACAAAAAAACGCCACCGAAATACCCTTTCGGGAGCGTTCGCTTTGTCCAACCACCTTACCTTTGCCGGAAGGTTATTCGGCCTTTCGTCAGGTCGTAGGGAGACATCTCTACCATAACTTTGTCTCCTGGCAAGATCCGAATGAAATGTAACCGCATTTTTCCGGAAATATGCGCCAGAAGCCTATGTCCGTTGGGAAGTTCAACCCGAAACATCGTATTCGGCAGTAGTTCCACTACCTTGCCTTGAGTTTCGATGACGTCTTTTCGCGCCATGTGAGGATCTCAGGTTCAGCTTTCGTAACTAGAATCGTGTGTTCAAAATGAGCCGAAGGTGTGTGATCCGCGGTAACCACCGTCCAATTGTCCTGTAGCAACATCACGCCTGCTTTCCCTAAATTGACCATCGGTTCGATTGCCAACGTCATTCCTGCCTTGAGCTTTGCGGTCGCTCCGGGAGTCCGATAGTTCGGGATTTGCGGTTCCTCATGGAGATGGCGGCCCACTCCGTGGCCAACAAACTCTCTAACCACACTGAACCCGTTGTGTTCGACGGCGTCCTGAATGGCTGCGCAGACGACGCTCAGACGACGGCCTTCCCGGGCCTTCTCGATACCGGCATAAAGCGCATTTTCCGTGACCTCCAACAATCTCTGCACTTCTTCCGGAACTTCACCGATAGGAACCGTAGCGGCAGTATCACCAACGAAACCGTTAAGAATCACGCCGATATCCAGTTTAACGATGTCCCCGTATTGGATCCGACGATGGCTACCGATGCCGTGCACAACCTCGTCGTTGAGAGAAATACAGACATTACCGGGAAACTTCTTGTATCCAAGGAAGGCGCTACGGCAGCCGGCGTCCGCCATCAGGCGCGCCGCCGCTAGATCGACCTCTTTGGTAGTCATCCCCGGACACAGCATCGTCGAGATTTCGTCGAGAATCTGACTTGCCAGCCGGCATGCGGCCCGCATGTGCTCAACTTCTTGTCGCGTCTTAATGGGAATCATCCTGCAATCAGCCCCGCAATATCTGCGAAAACAGCCTCGGCGTCACGTCCGGCCTCGATCTCCACCAACCGGTTTCCATAATACTTATATACCGGGACCGTCTTTTGCCAGTACGCCTCCAGCCTTTTATCCAGAGCTTCACTGTTATCGTCCGACCTTTTCTCTAACGGTCCACCACAATTTGGGCAAGGGTCATGAGGAGATTGGACATGCCTGCCCATGCTAACCACTTTCCCACAATCGGCGCAGACCAGGCGAAGCAACATGCGCGTCCTAATGGTTTCCATTGACACTGCGAGAGCAATAGCCAGATCCAGAGGCGCTTGGCGCTGTTGCAGGATCTCATCGAATGATTCTGCCTGTTCTACCGTTCTGGGAAAGCCGTCGAATAAAAAGGCCCCCAGGTGGGTTCCGAGCCACTCCTCGACCACTTGCATCACAAGACTGTCAGGGGCCAATCCTCCTTTGGATATAATTTGTTCGGCCGCCAAGCCAATCGGGGTCCTGGCCTTCGCCTCTTTACGAAGGATTGCCCCCGTGGAGGTGGTTGGAATGTGGAACCGGTTTTGAATCAACTCCGCTTGGGTTCCTTTGCCGGAGGCAGGCGGACCTAAAAGCACGAGTCTTCTTTTCACCCCGTCAACATCAATGGCCAACGAAGATCGAGATTGCTACCCCTGCCACGGCCAGGATAGCAGCACCAACACACATCCAAAGCAGCGCGCCTTCCTTGACTAGAGAACCACGACTCGCAGGCGTCCGCTCGAACCGGCCTCGGATTCGACCTTTACGCAGGAACCCGTCATAATGTCTCTGGAGCAGATGGGTTTCAATTTGGCGCATCATATCGAGAATGACGCCGACGATAATCAACAAGCTGGTTCCGCCGAAGAAACGCGCCGTCAGACGGGGCACTCCTGCCGTGGTGATCAAGAGCTCAGGAATCACCGCGATCAAGGTCAAAAAGATCGCGCCAGCAAAGGTTAGCCGCGACAAAGTGAACTCAAGAAAATCGGCGGTCGGTTTACCCGGCCGGTAACCCGGGATGTAACCATTGTATTTCTTAAGGTCATCGGCAATTTGATTTGGCTGGAATTGAATGGCCACCCAGAAAAAGCTGAAGAAAAAGATCAGGACGGCTACCATCACGTAATGCCAAGGACCGTAAGCCAGAGCATTTGCCAAACTAACCGCCCATTCCTGGTTCCTGAAACCCATGCTCAGAATCGTAGACGGGAACAACAGAATCGCTTGGGCGAAGATGATGGGCATAACGCCAACCGCATTAACCTTCAATGGAAGATATTGGGTTTGGCCGCCATAGACTTTGCGTCCAACCACCCTTTTGGCGTACTGGATACTAATCCGGCGCTGCCCCTGCGTTAACGCGATCACGCCAGCGATCACAAGAACCAGAAACACGATCATCAGGACCAATACTAACGGGTTGACCTGACTTTGGTTGGCTGTGGAAGGGACAAAAGTGTTCCAGACCTGCACCAATGCGCCCGGCAGCGTGGCAACGATGCCGATCATGATGATCATCGAGGTGCCGTTACCAACACCGCGCTCCGTGATTTGATCGCCGATCCACATCAAGAACATGGTTCCGGCGCTGAGCGTAATCACCGCGATGATCTGAAATCCAAGACCTGGAGAGGGAACTAACGGCCCAAGTTTTGCAATCGAGGCCCCAATACCCTGCAGGAAGGGATTCGATTGCGGATTCTGCATGGACAAAGCCAGGAGATAACCTTGAAAGAGACACAGCCCGAGGGTGACATACCGGGTGTACTGCATGATCTTCGCCCGGCCACCCGTTTCTTCACGTGCCAGCTTGTTCAGACGAGGGATCACTGCAGTCAGCAACTGCATCATGATCGACGCGCTGATGTAGGGCATAATCCCGAGCGAAAGAATCGCGCAATGCTCCAGCGCTCCGCCGGCAAAAATGTTAGCCAGGGCGGCAATACCTCCAGCCGTCGCATTGTTGGTCTGGCTCTTGAACCAGTCATTCAAAACATGCGCGTTCACCCCAGGAATGGTGATGGCGGCGCCAGCCCGGACGACGATCAGCATCATCAGCGTAAAAATGATCCGCTGACGAAGTTCCGGAATTTTAAAGATATTCGTGAAAGCCGAGATCATTAGAACACTCGGTTAAGCACGAACCACCGCTGCTCCCCCGGCTTGCTCGATCTTTTGACGCGCCGATTCGCTGAATTTATCCGCTTCGACGGTCAATTTCTTTGTCAGTTCGCCGCGCCCAAGAATTTTCACGCGCTCAACTTTACCCTTCAACAGGCCTTTCTCGCGCAAGAGTTGCTCGGTTACGTGCGCCTCGGCATCAAATCTTTCCAGGTCTGCCAGGTTAATGAGGGCGTACGTTATCTTGAATGGGCCATTACCAAATCCACGTTTGGGCAAGCGACGAATCAACGGCATCTGCCCGCCTTCGAATCCTAAGCGGATGCTGCCACCGGAACGCGCCTTTTGGCCCTTGTGCCCCTTTCCGCTGGTCTTGCCATGACCGGAACTCTCACCGCAGCCCAATCGTTTGACCCGGTGTTTTGCTCCCGGGCGAGGCTTCAATTCGTTTAACCGCATAATAAATTCGTTTCGTTTACTTCAAACTTACCGTGGATTAGCTCATGCAATGAGCCTCAATGAGCTCAATGAGTCTACTACCGGCTCCGAAGGCGCAAGATGTCTTCCTTCTGGCGTAGAGTCCGCAGGGCCTCCATCGTGGCTTTCACGACATTTGCGTGGTTACTAGAGCCAAGTGACTTTGCCAAGACGTCTTTTATACCGGCCGCTTCTACCACCGCGCGGACGCCGCCGCCGGCGATAACGCCGGTGCCCGGCGAGGCCGGCCGCAATAGAACCCGGCCTCCTCCAAACTCGCCAATTACTTCGTGCGGGATAGTATTTTCATGGATGGCCACCGGCACCATCGCCTTACGAGCCGCATCCGAAGCTTTACGAATTGCCTCGGAGACCTCGTTCGCCTTACCAAAACCATAGCCGACCTTCCCTTTATGGTCACCAGCCACAATTAAAGCGCTAAAGCTAAAGCGACGACCGCCTTTCACCACTTTGGCGCACCGGTTGATGAACACCACTTTCTCAGTGGTATCACCCTTTTGTTCTCGATCTCGTCCGTCGTTGCGGCGACCTCTTTGATCTGGTGGCATAAAAATTAAAATTCTAAACCTGCAGAACGAGCTGCGTCAGCCAATGCTTTCACCCGTCCATGATAGGTGAAACCGCCTCGGTCAAACACGACTTGCCGAACGTTCTTCTGTAATGTCCTCTCGGCCAAAAGTGAGCCCACCTTCTGGGCAGTCGTCACATTCGTATTGCTCCGCTGGTTACCGCGCAGACCTTTCTCCACAGTAGACGCAGCTGCAACCGTTTTGCCTACGGTATCATCGATAACTTGTGCGTAAATATGTTGGCCTGAAAAATGTACGCACAACCGAGGACGCGCCGTGGTGCCTAACACCCGTTTGCGAATCCTCTCGTGCCGTATTCTAATTCGTGTGGTAGAAGCCATAGATCGTTCGTCCCCTTATTGGACCGTCTTACCCTCTTTCCGCAGGACCTGTTCGTCTGTGTACCGGATTCCTTTACCCTTGTATGGCTCCGGAGGATAATACGCTCGAATGTTAGCGGCAGCCTGACCCACCTTCTGGCGGTCAATCCCTTCAACCAAAAGCTTGGTATTCTCCTGAACGGTAACCTTAATACCGTCCGGAATCTGAAATACGATCGGGTGGGAAAAACCCAAACTGAGATTCAGTTTTGACCCTTGTACCTGAGCTCGAAAGCCGACTCCCTGGATCTCCAGCGATTTCTTAAATCCCTGGCTAACCCCGGTCACCATGTTGTTAATGAGACTTCGGGAAAGGCCATGCAATGCTTTCACCGAGCGCGATTCTACCGTGCGGTCGAGCAAGACCTCCTGGCCTTCGATGCGAAGCTTGATCTGCTGCGGCAATGTCCATTCGAGCTTGCCTTTCGGTCCTTCAACAGTAACGGCACCGGAGTCCGAGCAACCAACCTTCACCTTCTCGGGAAGCACCACACTTTTCTTTCCAATTCGTGACATACTTAAGACCTCCTCACCAGATAATGGCCAGGAGTTCGCCTCCTACATTTTCACGTTTGGCTTGCCGGCCCGTTAAAATTCCGCGCGACGAGGAAACAATAGCCGTCCCCGTTCCGCCCAGAACTCGAGGCATTTCGTCAGCTGCCACGTACTTTCGCAGCCCGGGTTTGCTAACTCGCTTTAGCCCAGTCAGCGCCGGAGTCCGATTCACAAATTTCATAGTCACCTTGATAACGGCCGGACGCGAAGAATGGTCCACCTCGTACTCGGTGATATATCCCTCGTCTTTAAGGATCCGGGTGATCTCCTCTTTGATCCGCGAATGCGGCACGGTTACATCCGATCGATGGGAGCTGGCCGCGTTGCGAAGCCTGGTCAGGAAATCAGCAATAGGATCAGTCAATGTACTCATACTCTCTCTCTTACGCGGCAGACTCCTTGCCCGGCAGCTTACGGTCGCTGAACGGCACGCCGAGTTCGGTTAACAATGCCTTCGCCTCGTCATTCGTGTTAGCAGTGGTGACGATAGTAATATCAAAACCAATATTTCGCTTAATCTTATCCAATTCGACTTCAGGAAAAATCGCCTGGTCTTTTACCCCTAAGGTATAGTTGCCTTTACCGTCGAAAGACTTAGGTGAGATTCCGCGAAAATCTCGGATCCGGGGCAACGCCATGCGGATCAGGCGTTGCAGGAATTCGTACATCCGATCGCCACGCAATGTCACTTTCGCGCCAATGACCTGGTCTTTACGCAACTTGAAATTCGAAATGCTTTTCTTGGATTTCGTTTCCGTAGCCCGTTGGCCAGTGATCAGCCCAATCTCCGCCTTTGCTTCTTCCAAAGCCTGTTTTTGATCGGCCGAGTGTGTCGATACACAACTATTGATCACCACTTTCTCGACGCGTGGCACCTGGAAGACATTCTTGTACCCCAATCGCTCGCGAAGCGCCGGAACAACCCGTTCCTTGTACTCTTTATAAAGCTCGGCTTGCATAACCTATTCCGCCTTACCTTTCTTCGTCCGTTTCGGGCGCGACTCCACAATCTTCACGTTGGAGATGTGGATGGGTCCTTCCCGAGTAACAATTGCGCCGTTCGGATTATCCTGCGATTTGCGAACGCTCTTCTTGATCAGGCGCACTCCTTCTATCAGCACTTGCTGTTTCTTAGGTAACACTTGCAGGATCTTCCCTGTGGCTCCCCGATGGTTACCGGAGATAACCTGCACTTCGTCCCCTTTTTTCACGTGGAAACGCAGCTGCATTATAGGACCTCCGGCGCCAACGAAATGATTTTCATGAAATTCTTTTCGCGGAGTTCACGCGCCACCGGCCCGAAGATACGAGTCCCTCGCGGATTGAGGTCCTTATCGATGATCACAATGGCGTTGTTATCAAATCGAAGGTAGGAACCATCGTCGCGTTTGACCGGTTGCCGGGTCCGCACCACCACCGCCCGAACCACGTCCCCTTTTTTGACCGCACCGTTTGAGGCTGCCTCTTTAACGTTGCAAGTAATTACATCGCCTACTCCCGCATAAAGAGTCGGTTTTCCGATGACGCCAATCATGGTCGCCATCCGCGCTCCAGTGTTATCGGCTACATCAAGCCGGGATCGAAGCTGAATCATCTGGTTCCTCCTTAGTGCTTTAGAACTTCGAGTAACTGCCAACGCTTCAGCCGGCTGAGCGGCCGGGTTTCTTGAATTCGAACCAGGTCGCCGACCTCGCATCGGTTTTCAGCATCGTGCGCGTAGAATTTCTTCGTCCGTTTCATGATCTTTCCGAACTTCGGATGTGGAACTCTGCGCACAACAGCAACGACGATGGTCTTGTCCATCTTATTGGAGACCACCTCCCCGACTCTAGTTTTCCGAAGATGCCGCTTCGGAACATCAGACTGCTGCGCCGGTTCTACGGGCGCCGTGGCAGTACCTTCATTTGTTACAGTCTCTTCACTCATGTCTGATTTCCTTCCCCGATTCGATTACCGGAATCGCTACTTGGCAGCGACCTTTCGATTTCGTTCGGTTAAAATTGTTTCGATCTGCGCCACCTCGCGGCGGTTGCTTCGGAGAACACTCGGCTTTTCGAGCGCACCCGACTGCTGCTGCAGACGCAAATTAAATATCTCCTTGCGGAGCTCATACCGGCGCCCGAAAAGCTCGTCGTTGCTCAGTTCGCGTAATTCTTTGATTTTCATCGCGTCAATCTCCCGAACTAAGCGGCGATGGCATGCCGAGTTAGGAACCGGGTCCGGATGGGCAACTTGGTAGCCGCCAAACGAAGCGCTTCACGCGCAACCGACTCCGGTACACCATCGAGTTCAAAAAGAACGTTTCCCGGGCGAACCGTCGCCACCCAGAACTCTGGGTTTCCCTTTCCTTTACCCATTCGAGTCTCGGGCGGACGCTTAGTTACTGACTTGTCGGGAAAGATCTTAATCCAAAGCTTACCTTTTCTTTTCATGTGACGGGTTAATGCCACACGTGCCGCCTCGATCTGCGTACTCGTTATCCAGGCGCGCTCCAACGTCTGCAAAGCGTATTCGCCGAACGCGATCGACACATTGCGCGTCGCGTTTCCAGAGCGGCTGCCTCGTTGGTTTTTCCGGTATTTAACTCTTTTTGGTAACAACGGCATAGGACTTCTCCTTCCCTCTAGCCTCTCCCATTAGGAACCGACGGCACCGGTCTCTCCGGTGCGTTCGACTTACGCTGCTCGGGCTCGGCTACTGCTTCTGCCTTACAAATCCAGCATTTCACACCAATCTTGCCGTAAACGGTGTTGGCTTCCGCAAAGCCGTAATCGATCGGCGTGCGTAAAGTATGAAGCGGAATTTTACCTTCGCGATACCATTCGGCGCGGGAGATTTCGGCGCCTCCCAACCTTCCGGCACAACGGATCTTAACGCCTAAGGCGCCAAAGTCCCGGGTAGTCTGGACCGCTTTCTTCATCGCCCGTCGGAAAGAGATTCGGCGTTCGATCTGTAGCGCCACATTCTCAGCAACCAGCTGCGCATCCAATTCCGGCGTCTTGATTTCCTGAATATCTATTTTGACCTGTTTACCACCGGACATCCGGGTGATCTCGTCGGTCATGCGCTCAATTTCCGCGCCTTTCCGGCCGATGACGATACCAGGTCGCGCTGTATAAATGGTTACGCGGATACTATTCCAGGCTCGCTCGATCAATACTTTTGAGACAGCCGCTAACGAAAGCTTCGTTTTAACGTAACGGCGAATCCGCAGGTCAGAATGCAGGAACTCCGGAAACTCTTTCGGAGACGCATACCAACGGGACCGCCAATCCTTATTTAGAACGAGACGAAATCCGATCGGATTAACTTTTTGTCCCATAAATTACTCCTTCTGCTTCTCCTTTTTTGCCGATGATTGTCGCTTAGAGGCTTTCTCTTCCGTCGGGGCAGTCTCACCTGCATCCGTCGATTCATCAGCGTCCTCCTTCGCCGTCTTCTTTGCAGCCGGCTTCCTATCGGAGGTTTTGCGAGTCGCTGGTGCTTTGGGCTCTGACTTCACCTGGCCACCAACTTCCGCGGAGGAAGCCTCTTCCGCTGGTCGATTCTTGCGCGCCCGACCCGCTGGTGCGGCGGGCGCCAGTTCGTCTGCTAATACAATCCGGATATGACTCGTTCGCTTCCGCAGAGGGCTCGCGCTTCCTCGGGCGCGAGCTCGGAAGCGTTTGAAAGTAGGACCTTCACCCACTACCGCCTCTTTCACCAACAAGGTATCAACCTTAAGATCGGCGTTGTTTTCCGCGTTCGCGATGGCGCTTTTCAAGGTCTTACGCACCATGGTCGCCGCCTTCTTAGGGCTGAACGTCAGGAGATCGAGTGCATCCGCAGCCGAACGGCCTTGGATTTCTCGAGTCACTTCCCGCGCTTTGAAGGCGGATATCCGAGCATAGCGGTAGGTGGATGTTACTTGCATTTCGTTTCTCCTAACTACTTGGCCACCTTAGCCGTGTGCGCGCCGTGCTTCTTGAACTGACGCGTCGGCGAGAACTCGCCAAGTTTGTGTCCCACCATGTTCTCGGTAACGAACACGGAATTAAAAATCTTACCGTTATGAACCAGAAATGTATGACCAACGAAGTCCGGGGTAATCATCGACCGGCGAGACCAGGTCTTGATCGGCTTCTTCGGTCCCTGGCTCATCCTCTCGACTTTCTCGAGCAGCTTCGGCTCTACAAACGGGCCTTTCTTTAATGATCTACCCATTGGTTATTTCTTATGCTTGTGGGGTTTGCGACGCTCCAAAATGAACGAATCGCTGGATTTATGCTTGCGGCGAGTTTTGAACCCTTTGGCTAGCTGGCCCCAGGGACTAACCGGATGATGCCGGCCTCCACCGCCTTTACTCTTGCCTTGACCGCCTCCCATCGGGTGATCGATCGGATTCATCGCCATTCCGCGAACGTGAGGCCGCCGTCCCAGCCAACGGGTTCGTCCAGCCTTCCCGCTCGAAACATTCATATGGTCGGTGTTCCCGACCTGTCCGATGGTTGCGTAAGCATTCTCGTGGATCTTCCGGATTTCACCGGAGGGCATCCGCACCAGTGCGTAACCGGCTTCACGGTTATTGAGTACCGCCTGTTGGCCCGCGCTCCGCGCGATTTGCCCGCCTCGGCCAGGGATAAGCTCTAGGTTGTGAACCACTGTTCCTAACGGGATCGCCTTCAACGGAAGCGCATTCCCAACTTCCGGAGGAACATCGTCACCGGCAATCACCTTGGCCCCAACTTCCAACCCGTTCGGTGCCAAAATATAGCTTTTCTCTCCGGTCTTGTAGTTCAGCAAGGCTATCCGAGCTGACCGATTCGGATCATACTCGATCGCCTCAACGGTTGCTTCAACACCACGCAGCCGCCGTTTGAAATCAATGATGCGATATTTCCGCTTGTGCCCGCCACCAATGTGCCGGGAAGTTAGCCGACCGCGGTTGTTTCGGCCGCCCGTCCTCTTTAACGGCTCAACCAAAGACCTCTCCGGATGATCTTTAGTAATATCGTCGTAGGCAGACGTCTGCTTGAACCGTTGAGTCGGGGTCAGGGGTCTAAAAGTCTTCAGTGCCATTGTCAGTTACTCCCTAAGCAAGCTCGATTTTCTCGCCCTCGGCCAGCGTCACCACTGCCTTCTTCCAGTGAGCTTTCCGACCAAAGTCAGCGCGGCGTTCTCGCTTCTTTTTGCCGGCGTATTGAGCGGTATTGACCCGGACCACTTTCTTCCCAAAGAGCTTCTCTATCGCCTGCTTTATCTCAATTTTATTGGCGTCGGTAGCAACTCGAAACACGTACTGATTGTTTCGTTCCCCAAGCAGACTGGCTTTTTCGGTGAGCCGAATATTGGAAATGATTTGGATCGGTTCCTTCATGATACCCTCTCCGAGAGCTTGGTCAGCGCGTCTTTGGTAACGATGATTTTGCGAAACGCGAGCAACTGCTCGGTATTAACTTCACCTACGGTATTGAGCAGAACCGGACGCAGGTTCCTGGCCGCGCGATAGGTTTCCGGGGTGTACTGTTCGGCTATAACTAACACCCGCTCCTCCTCGGTCAGCGATTGTAACAGCTTAACGAAATTCTTGGTCTTAGGTTCTTTCACGGTGATCTCGTCAGCGACGAGCACATCGCCGCCCAGAATGCGAGCGCTCAATGCCTTTAGGAACGCGAGCTTCCGTACGCGCTTGCTGACTTTCTTAGAATAGTCCCGAGGCTTAGGTCCGAAGACGACACCACCACCCGTCCAGATCGGAGAAGAAGTGTAACCGGCGCGAGCCCGTCCGGTCCCTTTCTGTCGCCACGGTTTCTTTCCGGAAGCGGTTACCTCAGCCTTTGTCTTGGTGTTGGCAGTTCCGCTGCGGCGATTCGCCCGCAACGCCACCACCACGTCATGTACGGCTTGTGTTCCACGGCCATTCTCGATGATCGAAATATTGGCCTTTTTTGCGGCTTCTACTGTAAGGACGGTTGCGCTCATTGTTCCTTGGCCTCAGTCGATTTCTTCTTGGCTGGCCGAACGACCACGTAACTACCGTTTGCGCCTGGCACTGCTCCCGAAACTAAGATCACGTTTTCCTCGCCTCTGACCTGAACCACTCGGAGGTTTTGCACCGTTACCCGGTCATCACCGAGGTGTCCCGGCATCCCCATGTTCTTCCAAACCCGCCCAGGGGTGGATCGGTTGCCGATGGCGCCATTCCGGCGATGCATCTTTGAACCGTGCGCAGCCGGCTGGCCGGCGAAATGGTGCTTCTTAACTACCCCTTGAAATCCCTTACCCTTGGATCTCCCGATGATGTCGACAAACTCGCCCGGCTGGAATTGGTTCACGCTTAAGTCGACATCCCCGGTGACCTGCGCCCCGTCCGCTAAACGGAATTCCCGGAGCAATTTCTTCGGTTCGACTCCCGCCTTTTTAAGGTGACCGAGCTCAGCCTTATTTAGCCGGGATTCTTTCTGAGTTTCGAAGCCAACCTGGACAGCGCTATACCCTTCTTTTTCCACCGTCTTTACCTGCACGAGCGAATTACCCTCTGCCTCGATAACGGTCACCGGCGTAGCCTTACCATTCGAGTCGTAGACTCGGGTCATGCCCACTTTTCGTCCTAAAAGTCCTATTTTCATCGGAGGGGAAACCTGGCTCAGATTTTAATGGTAATATCGACGCCGGCCGGAAGGTTCAGCTTCCGAAGCTCGTCCACGGTTTTCGCCGTTGGTTCAATGATGTCCAAAAGGCGTTTGTGCGTGCGCATCTCAAATTGGTCCATCGACTTTTTGTCGACGTGAGGTGAGCGGTTTACCGTAAATTTCTCGATCTTGGTCGGTAATGGGATCGGACCGGCAACTTTTGCGCCGGTCCGTTTTGCTGTCTCCACAATCTCGACGGCCGATTGATCGAGCATGCGATAATCGTAGCCTTTAAGCCGGATGCGGATGCGCTGGCCGTTTGCCATGTTAAGCTCCTTTCTGGTCCAAGACTGCCGCTACAATTTGGGCAGGGACCTGTTCGAAATGCGACGGTTCCATTGTGTAGGAAGCACGTCCTTTGGATAGAGAACGAATCGCAGTCGCGTAGCCGAACATTTCGGCCAGGGGAACTTCTGCGTGTACAACCGTAGCGAAATCCTTGGCTTCCATACTCATGATCCGGCCGCGGCGACGGTTAAGATCGCCCATGATGTCTCCCTGATATTCATCGGGGGTGACACACTCGACCTTCATGATCGGCTCCAGCAGGATCGAAGTGCCTCTCTTAAAAGCGTCCTTCATCGCAAAAATTGCGGCCAGCTTAAAGGCCAGCTCGTTCGAATCGACGTCGTGGTAAGAACCATCAATAATCTCGACATGAAGGTCGATCACTGGATATCCGCCCAGCACGCCGTTTAGGACCGCTTCTTCGATCCCTTTCTTAACCGCAGGGATGTATTCCTTCGGAATCGTACCGCCAACAACCTTGTTTTCGATCTCGATTCCTTTACCTCGCTCGCGGGGCTCGACGTTAACGATCACGTGACCGTATTGACCGCGACCGCCCGACTGTTTGATGAGTTTGCCTTCGCCGGTCGCGCTCTTGGTGATCGTCTCGCGATAGGCGATCTGCGGTTTGCCCGCATTCGCGTCCACCTTGAACTCGCGCAGCATCCGGTCCCGAATAATTTCCAGGTGCAATTCACCCATACCGGCAATGATCGTCTGGCCGGTATCTTCATTGGTGTAGACTCGGAAAGTCGGGTCCTCTTCTGCCAAACGCTGAAGTGCGGTGGCCATTTTTTCTTGGTCCAGCTTTGTTTTGGGCTCGATCGCCATCGAGATAACTGGATCCGGGAATGACGGGGGCTCTAACAAGATCGGATCATCTTCGTCGCACAGAGTATCCCCGGTGGTGATGTTCCTGATCCCGACAATCGCGGCGATATCGCCTGAATAACAGGTCTCGATGTCTTCGCGTTTGTCTGCCTGAATCTGGATCAACCGGCTAATTCGCTCGCGTTTACTCGTTCGCGGATTAAAAACGGTGTCTCCTTTAGAAAGCTTGCCTGAATAGACTCGGAAAAAGACCAATTTACCAACAAAGGGGTCGCTCCAGAGCTTAAACGCCAAGGAACAAAACGTGGCGTTATCGTCAGTTACCGCTTCCTTTTCCGCGTCGGTATCCGGGTCGATACCTTTCGCCGGAGCGATGTCGATCGGGCTCGGCAAATAATCGATGACCGCGTCAACCAGGTATTGGACACCTTTATTCTTAAAGGCCGAACCGCCCGCTACTGGGACAAACTTATTGGCGATGGTGAGGCGACGAATGCCTGCTTTGAGATCTTTGGCCGTAACCGGCTTCTCCTCCAAGAAAAGTGTCCCAACTTCGTCATCGAGGTTAGCCACTTGCTCAACCAAGTCCGCGTATGCGTTATCGACTAGCTCTTTATATTCAGCGGGGACCTCGGCGATTTCATAGGTCGACCCAAATTGATCGTTATCGGAGTAGAGAATCGCTTTCTTATTAACGACATCGAGTTGGCCATGAAGGTGATCTTCTTTGCCCAACGGGATCAAGACTGGCCACGCGTTCGCGCCCAGCTTCTTGCGCATCTCGCTGACCACGTTATCAAAGTTAGCGCCGACGCGGTCCATCTTGTTAACAAACGAGATTCGCGGCACATGATATTTGTTGGCTTGGCGCCACACCGTTTCGGTCTGCGGCTGCACTCCGGCTACGCTATCGAAAACCAAGATCGCCCCGTCCAAAACGCGCAGAGACCGTTCGACTTCAGCAGTGAAATCGACGTGGCCGGGAGTATCAATGATGTTAACCCGCAGTTTTTGGCCCTCGAAGAGCTTGAACACGCCCGCCTCCCGACGCTGGTTCCAAAAACAAGTAGTCGCTGCCGAGGTAATCGTAATCCCCCGCTCGCGTTCCTGTTCCATCCAGTCGGTAACCGTATTCCCTTCATGGACCTCCCCGATCTTATGGATCATGCCGGTATAAAACAGAATTCGTTCTGTTAAAGTCGTCTTGCCGGCATCAATGTGCGCACTAATCCCGATATTCCGGGTCCGCTCGAGCGGATACGCCCTATTTGGCGAATTCGGATTCGTCATAGCTTCGGCCCTTTCTAAAGCTTGAGTTGACATAAGACCTACCAACGGAAATGAGCGAACGCTCGATTGGCCTGAGCCATCTTATGCGTGTCGTCTCTCTTTTTTATTGCATTACCTTGCCCTGAGGCGGCGTCTTTAAGTTCTGCCGCTAAATTGTCAACCATAGTCCCACGACGATTCTTCGCGAAATTGACGATCCAACGCATCGCCAGAGACACCTGACGGTCCGTGGAAACTTCGATTGGCACCTGATAGGTCGCGCCACCGACCCGGCGTGACTTTACTTCTAGACGCGGCTTCGAGTTGTCCAGTGCCTTGTGTAGCGTGTCCAAAGGATCAACCGCATCCGACCCTTCCCGGCTCTTTTCAATCGCCTGATACACGATGCGTTCGGCCAACGATTTCTTGCCGTTACGCATCACGGTATCGATCAACCGGGCAACTACCGGGCTGCCGTATCGGCTATCAACCTTGAACTCCTTATGAATGACTCTGCGACGACGAGACATAACGTTATTAGATGAGCTTTACTTTTTCTTGCCTTTACCGGCGTCAGCCGCGCCTTCTTTGGGCCGCTTGGCCCCGTACTTGGAACGACTCCGTCTTCTGCCGTCGACTCCTAAACTATCTAAGGTGCCTCGCACAATGTGGTAACGAACACCGGGCAAATCTTTAACGCGTCCACCTCTTACCAACACAATCGAATGCTCCTGCAAATTGTGCCCCTCGCCCGGAATATAAGCGATCACTTCGTAGCCATTCGTAAGTCGGACCTTGGCGACCTTCCGAAGCGCCGAGTTTGGTTTCTTCGGTGTCCGCGTCATCACTTGAACACAAACGCCGCGTCGCTGCGGACAGTCAGCCAGGGCTGGCGACTTCGACTTGACCGCCATCTTTCTGCGACCTTTTCGGACAAGCTGATTAATTGTTGGCATTCGTTTAAAAAATTCGGTTATTCCCCTGCTTTCGGGACTAAAAAAGCCGCCCTGGTACGAACCACCAGACGCGGGGGAGCGTGGACTATATAATTTTTCCACCCCCACGCAAGAGTTTTTTAGGCGATTTCCCTTGTGGAACGCGTCGTACGCCGACCCAGAATAGCCCACAGTCCACCGCCTGTCCATGCGAGTCGCCTCGCTTGCGAGACCGATGGTAGGTAGGGCGAAAGACTCGGCGCGCCCAAGGCATCGCTTATATTTTTCGCTGCGGCCCGCCGAGTTTTTCGCCCTACCGAGCACGCCTTGTCGCCGTTTCGCCCTCTCGTCCCTTCGCCGTTTCACCGTTTCGCAGTTTCTTGTTAGCCGGTGTGCTTTATGCTCTTAGTCCAGACTGAATGAAAATCCATGTGGAAAGACAAATCACGGTCGCGCTTGCGAATCAGCCAGGCCAACTCGCAGCGATCTGCAAGCTGCTGAGCACCCATGCGATTAATATCGAGGCTCTGTCGCTGGTCGACAGTCTCGAACAAGGGGTGGTAAGACTCCTCACCAGCGACCCCGAATCCTGCAAAAAGATCCTCCAATCGAGCGGTTTTTATGTGATCGACGGAGAAGTCCTGGTCCTGGATCTATTTGATCGCCTTGGCAAACTGTCCGAAATCACGGCCGTTCTAGCTGAGGCCAAAGTAAACGTCGATTACGTCTACGGTAGCGTAGAACATCCCGGCTCCCCAATACGACTGGTACTAAGGGCCAGCGACACCACCCGAGCACATACGTTATTGAGTGCGCTGGCAGATGTTTAACGCCGGCAACGCCGTGATCGCCGACAACGCCGGCATCGGATCCTCGATTCGATGCCTCAACGAAGCAAAAGCGATCTCTAGGCGGACAAGTAAGGCCGAACCCAGAGCCATTCGTTCCCGGCGATGGCGGCGCTCGCGACGTTGCCGGCGTTAAAAAGGGAGGCCGGTTGGACTTTGGCCCAACCAGCCTCGTTTTGTGGCATAAGCCGAATTCTGTCTAGACGGTCTCTCTTGGAAGAGACCGGCCGGATGACCATTTGTCTCACCCCATATTATTATAGGGCGTCCCGTCTTCCGGGATGCGACTATTACCCGAGAGCCCTCGGCAATGCCGAGCAGGAAGGCGTCTGACTCTCTGTTCTGTCTTGCACTGCAAGGGGTTTTTCAAGCGTTGCTCCTTACGGAAACAACCGGTGGGCTCTTACCCCGCCTTTTCACCCTTATCCCGCATACGCGAGACGGTCTATTTTCTGTGACACTATCCGTCAACCGTGGCTTTCGCCCTCGGTCGCCCGCGCTTTCGCACGGCATGCTGCCTTCATGTGTTCGGACTTTCCTCTGGATCCACAATCGGGGAACCAGCGGTCATCGACCACGCGCGCAAGATAACCGAACCGGGTGGTTAACGCAATGATTTGCCAGGACTGGTGGGGCGAGGCTCCGGAGCTACCCAGCCGGTTTACCAGGGTTTATGATGTTTCGACACGATTAGGTCAAATAGGCCGATAGTCCGCCGAGCCGATCCCAGGGTAGGCCACGACTCACCAGGCGCTTCGTTCTCGGCCGAGTCCTCGAATCCCTATAAACCCTGATCAGTCTTTTAGGTCTTTCGGGACCTCGCCCCACCAATGTCCGGTGACCGCCGGCCGCATCGCCCATTCGCCCTCACACCGCATCGCCCATTCGCCGTTTCGCCTTAAACCGTCCCACCCTGAGAAAAGACCTGGTCCAATTTCCTGGCCAAAGTGAAATCGTCCGACGTCAGGCCTCCGGCGGAATGGCTCGATAGCACCAGGCGCACTTTTTTCCACCGAATGTCGATGTCCGGGTGATGGTTGGCCCTTTCAGCTTCCTCGGCAACTCTGTCTACAAAGACAATGGCCAGTGGAAAGGTGGAAAACTCGAAGGTACGGGCAATCGTATTTTCTTCGAGCTGCCATTCCGGTACCTCTTGCAGCAACGTTTGAACGGCTTCCGGTTCAAGTAAGGCTGGCATATTTCTCTCGTTTGCCTCTGGGTTTTTTAGCGATGCGTTGACTTAGTAACTTGAACGACGCAGCGCTTCGTGTATCTAGACATCCCACCTCTCCCCGGGTAAACAATAGCCTAACATGCGAAATTCTGGCAGACTTTACGACAATATCGTCGATACCGTCGGCGGTACACCTCTGGTTAAGCTCAACCGTATCACTGCTGGAATTCAAGCCACTGTCGCAATCAAGTGCGAGTTCTTTAATGCGCTGGGAAGCGTGAAGGACCGCATCGGAAAGTCGATGATCGAAGCCGCTGAGCGGGAAGGCATTATTAATAAGGACACGACCATTGTTGAACCCACTAGCGGCAACACCGGCATTGCGTTGGCATTCGTGTGCGCGGCTAAGGGCTACAATCTGATTTTGACCATGCCGGAAACAATGAGCATGGAACGGCGGACGCTCTTGGCCATGCTGGGCGCTAAATTGATATTGACCCCAGGGTCCGAAGGAATGAAAGGCTCCATTGCTAGAGCGGAAGAAATTCTCAAGACAACTCCGAATTCTTGGATGCCACAACAGTTCAACAACCCCGCTAATCCAGAAGTTCATCGCTTAACTACGGCCGAGGAGATCTGGAACGATACGGATGGGAAAGTCGACATTCTGATTTCAGCGGTCGGCACCGGCGGCACGATTACCGGAGTGACTGAGGTCATCAAAAAACGTAAACCGTCCTTTAAAGCAATTGCTGTGGAGCCCAAAGATTCACAAGTGATCACGCAGACGCTTAAAGGAGAACCTCTAAAGCCCGGGCCACACAAGATCCAAGGCACCGGGGCCGGCTTTGTACCTTCAAATTTGCACCTGGATATCGTAGATGAGGTCATTACGGTATCTAACGAGGATTCGATTCTCATGGCGCGCAGGCTGGCAAAAGAGGAGGGTATTCTAGCCGGGATCAGTTCGGGCGCGAACGTGTGGGCGGCTCTGCAAGTCGCACAACGCCCGGAGAATCACGGGAAATTGATCGTCACGGTGGCTTGTTCCACCGGTGAACGGTACCTCAGCACAGCCCTCGCCGATGAAGCTCGCGGGGAAATCGGCGGCTAAGAAAGGTTTTAGAACTTTGCATGTCCAGTGACCAACAGATATCAGTCCCGAGCTTAACGGCCGTCCAGGTCGAGCTCTTTTGGGCGCAGCACGGGAAAAAAGTCTTGATCGGAGCCGCCTTGGTACTCTTGATCTTAATCGGGATCGGCGCTTACCTGGGCTATCAAGCCGTCCGTAACTCCAGGGCAGACAAGGCGTTCGTCGGAGCTCATGATATTAAGGGCTGGGAATCGGTCATTCACCGGTATGCTGGAACACTCGCGGCCGGTAATGCCTATCTGGAAATCGCGGCAGCTCAGGCCGCCAGCGGTCAGTACAACGAATCTGACAAATCCTATCAGGCCTTCATTAAGGATTATTTGAGTCACCCTCTTTTCGTAAACGGGCTTTTCGGACTAGCCTCAAATGCGGAAGCCGAAGGTAAATCTGACGAAGCTCTCAAGTACTACTCAGATATCTTTAGCAACAGCAAGTACAGGTTGAGCTACCTGGCGCCGATGGCGGTTTATTACCATGGCAGGATCAGCGAGCGGAGCGGTAACCCAAAAGGAGCTCTCCAGGATTTCGAAGAACTGATTCAGGATTATCCGCAGAGTGTTATGGCCCTCACGGCGAGAAAAGATGCGGATCGACTAACTACTAAACTCGGCCTCAACGTTCAGGCGAAACCAAGCCCAAGCGTTGCCGGCGCATCCGCCAGTCCTCAAGCCTCACCAAGCACTTCCCCTACCGCGCAGGGATCACCAAGTGTACAGGTTTCTCCAAGTGCCCAGGCATCGGCAACGCCTGTAGCAAGTGCAACTCCGAGATCCACTTTGGAGCCATAAAGCCTGTATCGCTCAAAAATGCATATGCATTTTTGAGCGATACAGGCTAAATCGGCGCCAATGTGAAGTCAGTACCGGCGTCCGAATCATGGTCGGGCTCGTGGTGGTCCGCAGCTGGTTTCAACAGATCACCTTGAACCATTGTTGATTGGCCGATCGTCAATTCACCTGAGAACTCACCACCGCGATCAACCAAAAAGCTTTTTGCATTAACCGTTCCCCGCAGCACGCCTCCTTTTTTCACCACTACCTTGCCGCTAGAGAGGATCCGACCCGACATCGTTCCCTCCACCTCAATAAGCTCACCCCGGAGAGGACGCACCAGCTCCACTTCAGTTTTCTTGTCGATTATTACGTGCTTGCTTTCGAGGCTGCCGCTCAGCTTGCCTCTAAGCCGGATCCGCAAAACAGTTGCGCAGATCAAACTGCCCCGCATGTGGCCCTGGATTTCAGCGGACTCGCAAATCGCACGATTACTGTTGAGATCACCTTTTGGGGTAATCACTAACGAACCGCGAGTTCGAATCGACCGGCTATAGGACCCAACAATCTTGTAGTCCTGCAGATCGATGTAGGCCCCGCAGAGCGGACAGATAGTAGAAGTCGCGTTACGGCCAACCTCTCGTCGACCGTTGCATTCAAAGCACCGGGCGACAAACGTCCTTTGGACACCCAGCAGACCCTCTACCTTTTCAAAAAGGGTAGGTTCTTTAGGGCCAGCCGGCGATGGGCCAGGCACCCGGCCGCCTTTTGCGATTTGAATATACCCACTGCACTTACGGCAGTAGGTCGACTTCGCCAGCTCAGGCTCTAGCTGAATGTTACCGCAGTGAGGACATTGAACTTCTACTCGTCCTTTTGCAGCCACTCGGTACTCCTTTATCGCGGAGCGCCGACTTCTTGCGGTTTTTCCTTAGTCCCCAGCTCCTTCAACATCCCCTTATTCGGGCTAACTTCTGATTTACCGACGAAGGTCGCACCTTCCTCGATTATCAAACGCGCTGCGCGTAAATCACCGATCAGTTGCGACCGAGATCGCAGCTCGCAACGTTCGTTAACCGTGATATTGCCATGCACTTTACCCATCACGATCACCGATTTCGCTTTGACTTCGCCGTGAACATCCCCGCTCTCTCCCACCGTCAGGATGCCATCATTCGAAGTAATCTCCCCCTCGAGCTTACCATCAAAAGTAAACTCATTTGCGAATTTAATGGAGCCCTTTATTTCAACGTCATTTGCTAAGGAGTTCTTAGTTGATTGATCTGCCATAACGGATGTTTTTGATGTTAGATTTTTCGATTCTGCGGCCTTGGGAGGTTGCGGAGTTTCCCCGGATTCAGTCTCCTCATTGGTCGGGCCTGATCCTGGCTTTTGGGGGATAAACTTCTTGAGCACGGTCGCAACTATGGATTTGCCGATTGGATTGTCAACGCTTTACAAGAACGAAATTGCCGCGATACCGCTATTTTAGTACAGCGCCGCTGATTCCGCAGAAAGTGTAACCGTCGAAGTCAATTAACCTAGCTGCCCGCCCCACGTTGAAGGTGATAGGTGATTAGTGATTGGTGATTAGCTACAAGCTTCTGTCACCGATTCTACCAATCACGAATCACCAATCACCAATCACTTATTCGTTCCCTGCCAGTTCCTCCGCGGGATACGTCCAGATCTCGCTTAGCGTCGGGTGATAGTGAGGAATCGAAGCCAGGTCCGACGCGGTGGCTCGGAAATGCATCGCAACTACAATTTCATGAATTAGTTCCGCTGCTTCGGGTCCTAGCGCAGCCGCACCTAAAATTTCGCCACTCTTAGCGTGCACGATCAGTTTCACGAACCCTTCCGGTTCTCCCCGCACTAGACTCTTGCCATGGTCAGCAAATGGATAACTCGCTTTTCGAAACGGGATTTTTTGCTTAACAGCTTCTCGCTCCGTCAATCCGACAAAGGCGAGCTGAGGGTGCGAAAAAACGGCAAAAAGACGCAACCGATAATCGATCCGACCCAACTCTTTCCCTGCCAGCGATCTTTGAGCGTTTTTTGCTGCTACCACCGCTTGCTCAATCGCGATATGCACAACGTCATAAAGCCCAGTGACATCGCCAGCAGCAAATAGATGGGATTGAGATGTTTGCATGCGGTCATTCACCAGAATGCCGCCTTGCGGCGAGAGCTCGACTTCAGCCGCCTTTAGATTTAATCCCCCGAGCGCGGGACGTCGGCCCAGAGCGTAGAAAATCTCGTTCGCCGCTACTCTTCGCTCTACACCGTCATGCTGGAAATAGACCGCCTTCTCTCCCTTCTCGGCGGCAACTCTCAACAATTTTGTGTCACAGATCATCTCCACGCCTTGCTGTCGCAACGCCTCCGTCAACGCGCTGGAGGCATCGGCGTCTGCCTCCTTGAGAAACTGCCGGTTCCTCTGGACCACTGTCACCTTCGAACCTAAAGAGTTGTAAAAGGTTGCAAACTCGAGGGCGATCGCGCCTCCCCCTAGAATGATCACCGATGGAGGAACAACATCCGCATCGAGCGCCAGATCGCTGTGAAGGAAGGGTGTCTGCGCCAGTCCCGGAATTTCGAGAAGGTTCAGCTCTGAGCCAGTTGAGATCAGCCCGAACCGAAACCGCACTTCTATTTCTTTAGACTCAAGAGTTGCCAACCGGAGCGCGTGCGGGGACAAAAACGAGGCGCGGGCCCGAACAAACTCAAACTTTCCGTTCTCGAGCTGCGAACTCCGGTAACCTGCAAATTCGCCGATGAGTCTCCGCTTACGCTCCCGAATAGCAGCCACATCATAGCCGATTTGGCCGGCGCTCAACCCGAACTCTTTCGCTCGTCGCAAGGTTAGGAAGCGATTCGCGGATTCCAGGATGGTCTTGCTGGGCATGCACCCGCGGAGAATACAAAGTCCCCCAACTTCAGCCCCTCCCTCGATACAGATAGTTCGCAATCCAAGCCGGCTGGCGGTCGCGGCGGCAGCGTACCCGGCACTGCCTCCTCCGATCACCGCAAAATCGTATTCCGTCATTGTCAGCATCGGCAATGTCAGCTGGGCCATCGGAAGCGTCAATCATTCAAAATCTTGAGGTTATGAATGGTTGAAACTACAATCTGTTGCATACTTACTGGCTTGCAAAAACAGCTTGCTCCGCATATACTTAAGACTCAAGTTTCGCCCTGACGGTCCGCGTTTTATGACGTTTTATCACGTTCTAACCGGACCTCGTTCGCGGTAAGTATGTCTGAAATCTCGAATTACGATGCGGCCCAAATCGACAAATTAGAGGGCTTAGAAGCGGTTAGAAAACGTCCCGGAATGTACATCGGTGACCCCGATGAGCGCGGACTTCACCACTGTGTTTTTGAAGTCCTGGACAACTCCATCGACGAGCATCTAGCTGGATTTTGTACTCGAATTGAAGTCAACATTTATATTGATGGCTCAGTGTCCGTCCGGGACAACGGCCGCGGTATTCCGGTTGACATCCATCCGAAGTTTAACATCCCTGCCATAGAGTTGGTCCTTACCAACCTGCATGCGGGCGGTAAATTCGGCCAGGGCGCTTACAAGTTTTCAGGTGGATTGCACGGAGTAGGCGCGAAATGTGTCAATGCCCTCTCTGAATGGTTTAAGGCGGAGGTTACGCGAAACGGGAAAATCTATTCCATTGCTTTTGCCCGGGGTAAAACGACTCGCAAACTGGAGGTCATCGGAGAAATCCAAAACAAGCAGCTTACCGGTACCTTGGTGACGTTTTTGCCGGATTCCGAGATCTTCACGATTACCACGGAATTTAAGTTTGAGATCCTGGCTACGCGACTACGCGAGTTAGCCTTTCTAAATAAAGGACTGGAAATTGTTCTAACGGACGAACGAACGGATCCGGTTCGCCGCGAGGTTTTTCTATACAAAGAGGGGATTCCTCAATTTGTCCGACAGCTAGGGGAAACAAAGCAGTTGATCCATCCTGAGCCGATTGTGATCCACGGCATGCGCGAGATCGAGATGGACGATAAAACCGAGGTCGCTTTCTTAGATTTGGTGCTGCAATACACCGACTCTTACACCGAGCAGATCCAGTGTTTCGCCAACTCGATTCCGAATGCGGACGGAGGCATGCATCTTGAGGGGTTGAAGGCCGGTCTCACCAGCGCCCTCAAGAACTACGCGAAAGCCAATAATTTAGTTAAAGAGAAAGACCCGGATATCAGTGGCGAAGATTTACGGGAGGGTTTGGTCTGCGTACTGAGCATTAAGCTGACCAACCCGCGTTTTAGCTCTCAGACCAAAAGTAAATTGGTCAACAACGAGGTTAAGCCGGTCGTCCAATCTATCACCTACGAGGGGTTAGGTCGGTTTTGCGAGGAGAACCCGGCAATCGCCAAAAAGATTCTCGATAAATGTTTAATGGCTGCGCGGGCCAGGGAAGCAGCCCGCAAAGCTCGAGAAGCGGTTAGAAAAACGGCCCTTACCGGGGGCGGTTTACCGGGAAAACTCTCGGACTGTTCGGAACGGGATTCCGAAAAGACCGAGCTCTACATTGTTGAGGGTGATTCCGCCGGCGGGTCTGCCAAGCAAGGCCGGGATCGCCGGTTCCAGGCGATCCTTCCGATTCGAGGCAAGCTCTTGAACGTCGAGAAAGCACGGCTGGATCGGGTCCTGCAAAATCAAGAGATCCAGACGATGATCACCGCCATCGGCACTGGCATCGGAGACGGAGAAGGCGAAGGCTCGTTCAATCTGGAAAAGCTTCGGTATGGCAAGATCATCATTATGACTGATGCCGATGTGGACGGCTCACACATCAGGACGTTGCTTCTAACCTTTTTCTATCGCCAGATGCAGGAGCTAGTCCGCCGAGGACACATCTACATAGCCCAGCCGCCGCTTTATCAGATCAAACGGAAAAAACGGGAGGAATACGTTGAAGACGACGCCCGCCTCAACCGAATCCTGATCTCATTGGGCGCCGAAGAGGTCCGGTTGCGCAATCTTAAGGATAGTCGGGAGTTTTCTGAGGAACAACTTAACGAGATTCTGGAGCTTTTGGAGCGTCTTTCGAAGCTCAGCGATTCCATACGGAAACACGGCGGCGACTTTGAAGAATACATTGCGCAGCGCAATCATGAGACCGGCGTGCTGCCTGAATACCTGGTTTCGATTCGGGATGGGAACCAAGAATACGTCAAGTATTTCCCAAATGAGACGGCGTTGAAACAGTTCGCCGACGAGAACCCGGATCTACAGCTTTATGATGAACCGCTCAGTGAGGAGGGCGAGTTACCGTTGTTTGGCAATAATAACGGGAATACGCCTGCCCATTTGCGACGCCGCGCCCGACGCGTGGAACTGCACGAGTCAAACGCCGTGCTCAAGGTTTTCCAGGAACTTACCAGGCGGGGCCTCGAGGTAGAGCACTACTCCACTAACGAAGAACCGATCTTCGAACTGATAGACGGCGAAGGCGAGCGAGCGACTTCTATCCCGGTTTCTTCGATCCCGAAGATCCTGGAGACTGTCAAAGAGATTGGCCGTCGCGGAGTCCAGATCAAACGATTCAAGGGTTTAGGAGAAATGAACGCTAAAGATCTGTTCGCGACCACGATGGACCCGACCAAACGGAAGCTGCTCCAAGTCGAGCTCAACGAAAATAATGCGGTCGAGGCGGACAAGATGTTTACCATCCTAATGGGCGATGTGGTGGAGCCACGCAGAGCGTTTATCGAAGATAACGCGCTGAACGTAAGGAACCTCGACGTTTGATCGAGTTCCGTGTTTGAAGTTGCGGGTTGCGAGTTAGCAACTGCACGTGCGGATACGCCGATAACTCGCAACTCGTTACACGTAACCCCTAACCCGCAACTGGTTGCCAATGCCTGATCCAAACCAAAAAGTCGAAGCCGTCAACGTCGCGGAAGAGATGTCGAAGTCGTTCCTCGACTATTCGATGTCGGTCATTATTTCTCGCGCACTCCCCGATGCTCGTGACGGACTAAAACCTTCCCAACGCCGGATCCTCTATTCCATGCAGGGACTCGGGGTGCTACCCAATCGCAAGCACGTCAAGTGCGCCAAGATCGTGGGTGACACGATGGGTAACTATCATCCTCACGGCGATATGGCGATTTATCCTACCCTCGTCCATATGGCCCAGCCTTGGGCAATGCGGGAAGTTTTGATTGAGGGCCAAGGTAATTTCGGCTCCATGGACGGAGATCCGCCCGCGTCGATGCGGTACACGGAAGCCCGGCTAACCCACCTCGGCGCCGCCCTGATGGAGGACATGGATCGGGGTACGGTGGATTTCGTTCCCAACTATGACGAGACCTTGGAGGAGCCGACCGTCTTTCCGGCGGCATTCCCGAACCTACTGATAAATGGCGGTACCGGCATCGCCGTCGGGATGGCAACCAACATCCCCCCTCACAACCTGGGAGAAATCGTCTCCGGAGTGTGCGAGTTGATCGATAATCCTGCGCTGACCGTCGGCCAGCTGCTCGAGATTATCAAAGGCCCTGACTTCCCTACCGGTTGCACTATCTTCGGGACCAGTGGTATTCGGCAGTACTTCGAGACCGGACGCGGGATTGTTCGGGTCCGAGGCAAGGCGACGATCGAGGAGGGAAAACACAGCCGGGAAGTCCTGGTAATCACTGAGATCCCGTTCAACGTCAATCGAGCAGAGTTGATCAAGCGGATTGCCGCCCTGATTCAGGAAAAAGTGATCACTGATATTAGTGATATCCGCGATCTGTCCGATGAAAACACCCGTATCGAGATCGAGCTCAAACGGGACGCAAACGCGAATGTAGTCCTGAACAACCTCTACAAGCATACCGCTTTGGAGAGTTCCTTCGCCGTCAACATGCTCGCGATCGATCATGGGCGGCCGAAACTACTATCTGTCATCGAGGCCCTGCATTGTTACATCGAGCACCGGCGTGACGTGGTGTTGAGGCGGACTCGCTATCTATTAAAGCAGGCAGAGCAACGGGCGGAGACCTTGGAGGGTTATCTTATCGCTCTCGCTCATCTGGATGACTTTATCGAGATCGTTCGGAACTCAGCCAACCGAGAAGAAGCACGAGTAAAACTGTTGGCGTACGAATTCAGTCAAAGCCAAGTCGAACAGATCGGTATTCGCATCCGGAGCGAAGCGCGCTTGGTGGACGGCCGGTACGTTTTTAGCGAACAGCAAGCAGATCAAATCCTTGACCTTCGACTCTACCAACTGACCGGGCTAGAACGAGAAAAGATCACCGGCGAGTACGGCGAACTTCTCACCCGCATCAATGATCTGGTCGATATCTTGAATCGGGCAGACCGGGTGATGAGCATCATCAAGGAAGAGCTCTTAAAGGTTAAGGACAAATACGATTCAGCGAGGATGACGCAAATCGTCCCCGCCGAAGGTGATATCGACATCGAAGACCTCATCGCCAATGAAGGGTGTATTATCACGATTACTCACGGTGGCTATATCAAGCGGACGGCGGAAAGCGAGTTCCGGGCGCAACGCCGCGGCGGTCGTGGAGTAATCGGGATGACCACTCGCGAAGCGATGATGGAGGGCGAGGAAGGGGATTTCGTTGAACACCTGTTCACCGCAAGCACCCACGATTCTCTAATGTTCTTTACGCAGACCGGCCGCTGCTACGTGGAAAAGGTCTACCAGATTCCGGAGATGAGCAGATCGTCGAAAGGGCGCGCTATCGCAAATCTGCTCGAATTGCGTCCGGAGGAGAAGATCGCTGCCACGCTGCGCATAGAAGCAAAAAAGGAAGAAGGTTCGACCGAAGAAACCACCTGGAACCCGAACCTTCATATCATGTTTGCCACCAGGCACGGTCTGGTGAAAAAAACCAATCTTTCTGAATTCGCCAATGTTCGCAGAGGAGGCATTATCGCCATTCAAATCGAGCAGGAAGACGAGTTGATCGATGCTCTCCTGACCAATGGCGGTGAAGAAGTGGTGCTCATCACCAAAGACGGGATGAGTATCCGGTTTAAGGAAGACGATGCTCGAGATATGGGGCGGAACGCGATCGGCGTCTGGGGCATCCGGCCTGAACCGGGAGATGAAGTCGTCGGTATCGCAAAGGTCGTTGCTGACGCCAAATTGCTCGTCGCCGGAGCCAATGGCATCGGAAAAAGAACCGACTTCGAGGAATATCGTCTGCAGTCTCGCGGTGGGAAAGGAATCATCACGATGAAGACCGGAGATCGAACCGGCGAAGTCATTGGAGCTTTGTCCGCTTATGAGCACGACGAAGTCATGCTGATCACCACGGGCGGACAAATGGTGCGCTTGCGGGTCAGTGAGATCCGGGAGACGGGAAGAAACACAATGGGAGTAAAGCTCATCAACCTCATCGAGGGGGAGAAGCTTCAGGATATTGCTCCAGTGGTTTCGCAGGAAGATTTGGAGACTGAAGGAGAGGAAGCAGCAGGTTAGCCAGCGAGTGGGCGTATCCAGCAAATGTCGCAATCGCCGTGTCCCGTAGGGACTAAATGATAGTAGCCTGACTCCGCAAGGCCTACGTCGCGATCGCACCGGTTGGTCGGCAAAATCGAAGGCTTCGGGTGCGCCGTAGTCTGCGAAGGCGACCCGGCAGTTTTTACTGCCTGGACCCAGATTAGAGAAAGCGTTCCGTCCCGTTAGGGTACGGTGTGATCGGGTCCACGGTTTTGTGCTCGGCGCGGGATTACCTACAGTCACGACAAACCAAATCATACCGTCTCTACGAGACGGGTCTCTTTTTTTGGCGTTGTTCCAGGCAGTAAAACTGCCACGTTACGTTCATTCTGTCCCTCCGGGAGATTTCCGACTAGCGCCCGCAGGAACCTCGGCAGAACCAGGCGGCGCAACGATCGCTTCCAGGATATTGCGCCACCTGGTCGCATTCCTAATCATCTCAGTGTATAATTATCGCCATAATCTGGCCATGACCGCACCGGTCCCGCGAATGAGAGCCCTATTGGCGCAAAATAGACTTCGGCCCCCGCTTTTCGCGAACTAAGAATCTTTTGCGGTTGCCGACGCTCGTTTGCTCTTTAGAGTTTAGGCACTTCTGTTATGGGAACGCGAAAGCGAAAATTGTCAGTCATGAGGCTCCCGGTCCAGCGCGAGCTTGAGCTTTCCCACGAGGGGCAATATTTCGACCTGCGAGCGCTCTTCGATAAGCTAAACGCTGAATACTTTAATGGCGCGCTGCGCGGTTACACCATCACTTGGGGCCGCAAACGAAAGCTCCCCCCGAAAGAATACTTTGTATTCGGGACGATCCAGGAAGAGGACCGGGTCATCCGGATTCATCCGCTTCTCGATGCGGCGTTCGTTCCGACCTGGTTTCTCGAGTACGTCATCTATCACGAGATGCTGCACGCGGTTGTACCGGAAGAGGAAGATGCCACCGGCCGCCGTCGAATTCATACCGACGAATTCTACCGTCGGGAACAGCGGTTTCATTGCTACCAGAGAGCTCGCCGCTGGGAGGACGAAAACCTGGATCGTTTTTTGCGATAGCTGATTATGGAGGTCCTCGTGGTCACCTGTACTTTTCCTGGCCACGAGATGGCCTGGAGAATCAGCCGGGCCGCAGTGGAAAATGGCCTAGCTGCCTGCGCGACGCTGATACCGGAAGCCAAATCGATATACCGTTGGAAAGGTCAGATCGAAACCGCCCAAGAGACGGTTGTCACCTTCAAAACCACGAAGAACCAGTTCGAGGCGCTTCGAGAGTTTGTTGTGAAAGATCATCCTTACGAAGTTCCAGAGGTCATAGCATGGCCGGCGTCAGATGGCTCGCCAGAATACCTGGCCTGGGTAGAAGCGAGTACCGGAGGAAGCAAATAGACGGTAGGGCGAAAATCTCGACGCTCCCAGGACAAGTCTCCTATCTGCAGGTTTCGCGCGCCGGATTTGAGCCGCGCCGTGCGGCTAATATCTAACCTGACTTGGAATCGCCCATATCGACAATATCCTGGGCAATGAGACGGCCACGCAATGGCTCAAATCGGGACCGACGATGGCTGCGAGGTGGAAAACAAAAATGCGAGCCGAGATTTTTGCCCGGCCGACGTTGGGTTCGTCGCAGCTCAACGTCGGATACAGCGCTTAATAATCAGCCGACCTACGGTTTCTTAGTCGGGCTAGGGAAGCCACCCGGCTTGGTATTCACCGCCGGAGTATTCGAGGCGCCTGGTTTTGTCTCTGTTTTACTCGTGGAAGGTGCAGCCGCCGGTCGATTCGCGTTCAATTTCGCGATCACTGCGTCGCTGAAGTCAATGTCGGCCTTAGCAAACAGCAAAACCGGTGTACCAAGAGCGGCACTCTGCCCCGATTTATCAAAAACCAAATCGAAATTCTGTGCCTTCACCTGGTCGGTCACAACTTTCATGATCTCTTCGACCAAAGCCGAGATCATGTGCGTCTTCTCGTCTTGAAGTTGTTTTTGACGAGTCGAACGAAAATCCTGAATTTCCCGCTCCAATCCATTGGTTTCCGCGATCTTTGAATCCCTTTCCTGGGCTTTTTGGTCTTTGCTAGCGCCACTCAGGTCCGGCTTATTTAGCTCCTCATTTAGCTTGTTGATGGTATCAAGATTCTTCTTGTAGGAATCCATTCGCGAATTCAGCTCATCCTGAGCGGATCTTTGAGCTTCCTCGAGCTTTGCTTGTGCCTCTTGAGTCTTGTAGTAGCCCGCCATGACCTTAGCCATGTCGATGGTACCGATTTTCAACTCTGCTTTTGCTTGGGACGATACGCCAAAGCCCAAGATGGCAGCGACGCAAGCCCACACGACGAATGAGGAGGTTTTATTCATTATATTCATTAACTAACAATGGACGGGGCTTTCCGGGTTTAAGTGAGACGCCCCCCGAATCAAACACTTCAAAATTGGTAACCTACGCTGAATTGGAAACGCCCGGAGGAGTTATTAAACTTATCCGATTGCAACGGGATACCATAATCCAGTCGGATTGGCCCGATAGGCAGATTTAAACGAAGACCGGCACCGAAGTCGGAATTCACATCTCCGGTCCCAAAGTTCCATGAACCAGCGTTCACGAATCCAACGTCATAGAACACAGCGAAACGAACTCGGTCGATAATCGGGATCGTGTACTCGACAGTGAGTCGGGCCATCGAATTACCACCGATATCATCTCCTTCTGCATCCTTCGGACCGACCCGATCGAAGTCAAAACCTCGGAGGTTATTGGCGCCTCCCAAGAAAAGTCGATCGTAAATCGGGACCGTGGTTCCTCCACCCCAGTTCGCTACCGTTGCCACTTCGGCGTCAAAAACCAGAATCGTGTCAAAAGGCAAGTGGAAATATTGTTCTCCCTCCAAATCGAACCCGTAGAGTTGAACATCTCCGCCCAGAGGACCGCCGGCCACATAGATCGAGAAATCCACCCTCTGCCCGGTTCTGGTTAAGAACGCATTGTCCCGTTTATCGAACGTTATAGTGTACGTGAGCCGGCTCTCCAGCGTCGACCCGGCCTGATCCAAGATCAACGGATCAGTGGTCGAGATGTCGTAGATGTCCGTCTCCTGCAAACGGTAGGTGAACTTCTGCGCCAGGAAGTTCGTAATCGGTTGGCGCAAGAAGAGGTCGAACCCGTAGTATTTCTCGTTGTAGACATTGCTGAAGTAAGACGAATCCAGGTAGAAGGCATCCGTCCCAACGGCCAATCTCTTATCCAGGAAATAGGGTTCCGTAAAATTCGCGGTGATCTGCTTCTCTTCAGTTCCGATCTGGACTCGTATCCGGAACTTTTCACCGGCGCCCGTGAAGGTGCGCCAATTCAGGATATCAAAGTTTCCTTGGCTCAGTTCGGCGAAGCCGAGCAATCCCTCATCCGAGCTGAAACCCATACCGAAATTCAAGGACCCTGTGCGCTTTTCTTGGACCACGATATTTAGGTCCTTTCGTCCGGGCACCAGTGTATCAGAGGCGTAGGAGTCGACCTTTTCGAAATACTGCAACCCTTCAAGTCGTTTCTTACTGATATCCACCCGCACCGTGTCGAAAACATCACCTGGCGCGAGCACGAGCTCGCGGCGAATCACCTTGTCCTTCGTGCGCGTGTTGCCGCTGATATTGATTCGTTCGACGTACGATTTGATCCCTTCTTCGATCTTGTAATGGAGATCGACTAAGCCCGGACCAGCCGGCGTCGTTTGCACCGCCACTTTAGCATCAGCGTAGCCAGCGACTCCGTAAGCGTCTTCAACCGCTTTAATGTCTTTCTCCAGCTTCTGTGGCGAGAAGATCTGGCCTTCCTTTTGCTTAATCACTTTCCGGAAATTCGCCTCCGTTACCACCTGTAGTCCCTCGATACTCACCGCGTTAATGTGGTACTGGATGCCCTGGTCGATGTAGATATCGATATCGACGTATTTCGGACCCTCTCGGTTGATCTTGACGTCCGTCACCTGAACATCTTCGTAGCCGTCGTCCTGGAACACTTCTTTGATCTTTTGGACGTCCTCATCCAGCTGTGCACTGTTCAGTTTGCCGGCTCCAGTCAAAAAGGCGATGATATTGTTCTCCTTCGTCTTCATCTCCTTTTTGAGCCGTTTCGACTTAATCGCGACATTCCCCCAGAAGCGGATCTTCTTTACGATCGATTTGGTTCCTTCACTGATGGAGTACGTAACGGTGGCAGTCCCTCGGTCTTCGTTGGTCTCGACCTTATATTGAACGTCGACATCCGGGTAGCCTCTCTTTTGATACAGCTCTACGACCTTCTGGCGGGCCGTCTCCAAGGTCTGCTCATCCAGTGGCGAATTGATCTTTAGCGCCATTTCCTTGCGAATCCTGCCCACCTTGACTTTCTCGTTACCCACCACATAGACCCCCGCGAGGGTGACTCGGGTCTGCACCACCACGATGACTTTTACGCCATCCGGCAAAGGTTCACCGTAAATTCGGACATTGGTCACCAAGCCGGTCGCATAAAGCGCCCGCACATCATCCTCGACGGTGGTCTCTGAATACGGCTGACCAACCGTCGTCTTCATGTTAGTCAAAATCCGCTGCCGGCTAAGGGTCGCAGGTCCGGCGTACTGGATTTCAATTTGGCGAACAATTGGGGCAGCCGAACGTTGAGGCCCGGGCGGCGTCGCTTGCGGCTGCGCCGCTGGAGCCTGTGCCGCAGGTGGTTGTTGCTGTTGCGCAAAAACTGTAGACGCGACAAAACCGAACAGAATTAAGCACAATAGCCATTTACGTTCGGGCACACGCTTTTGCTTCATAGGTAAAGGGGAGCCAACGATCACAGCGAATGGCGCTAATTCACGACGATGACGTCCAAAACGTCAACCAGAAAAACCGCGAACGGTCACGCTTTCAGTTCAGCAAGCTGTAAACATTGTTTCGGGAGTGTGGTTCATATCCGGCCTCTGTAATTAGCCGCTCGATTTCCTCCCGCGACAACCGATAGGTCGTACCGGCGCTGCTGACGACGTTTTCTTCCATCATAACGGACCCGTAGTCGTTCGCCCCGTAGCTCAATGCGAGTTGGCCAATCTTGGGCCCTTGGGTCACCCACGAGCTCTGCAGATTCTCCACATTATCTAGGTAGATCCTCGCCAGGGCCTGGGTCCGCAAATATTCAGCCGAGCCGACGGGCTTTGCCTTTAACACCACGTTTTCCGGCTGAAACGTCCAGCAAATGAAAGCCGTAAACCCACCGGTCCGATCTTGAAGCTCCCGAATCCGGTCCAGATGCTCGATCCGGTCTTCTATCGTCTCCACATGTCCGAACATCATCGTGGCGCTGCTCCGCAGGCCTTCCTCGTGAGCGATTTCCATGACTCGCAACCACTGCTCGGTATTACACTTCAACGGAGCAATCCGGTTGCGCACCCGGTCCACCAGAATCTCGCCTCCGCCTCCCGGGATTGAGCCCAGCCCGGCTTCACGAAATTTCAGAATGACGTCTCGCATGGGCATTCCGAATACCTCAGCGAAATGGTTGAACTCAGGAGGGCTGAATGCGTGGATATTGATCTGGGGAAATCTCTCGCGGATATGGCTAAGCAGATTCAGATAATAATCGACCCCCAATTTTGGGTTGTGCCCCCCTTGCATTAAAATTTGTACGCCTCCGATGCTGACCAGCTCATCGATCTTCTGGTCGATCTGTTCGTGAGTTAGCACATAAAAATCAGGGTCTTTTTCGGTGCGATAGAACGCGCAAAATTTGCAATAAACGTTGCAAACGTTCGTGTAGTTGATGTTGCGTTCAACGATATACGTGACGATCTCGTTCCCGTGGCCCCCATAGGCGTCTGCTTTCGCCAATTTGCGCCGATGATCAGCCAATGCGCCCAGCTCTTCAATCGGGAGCCGATACAATTCCAACGCTTCTTCTTTATCGATTCGATCGCCGTCGAGCACCTTATCAACAACATCCGCGCTGGAAATCAGGGAATTCATTCGCTGAGCTAGTATTAAACCAGTCCTTTGGCGCATGCCAGTGCGTTTCGCGAGACCGAATCGTCCCCGTTCTCGTCGTCGTCCTCGATTCGAGCGGAGTTGGTCCAACGCCTGGAGGGGAGCCGCTTTATAGTGTGGCAGCTCTGTCGGATGGCAGCAGGCGGCTCCCGGGAATTACCCATCGCTTGCAGCTCTGCCGCCTTTCGTTCCAAACCAATGGAGACGATGGATAAAACGTGGCGCTGGGTTATTCGCGGGAGCCGCCTGTTCTCTTCGTCTTTCGTCACATCAAGCCCTGGTCCAAATGTAGCGAGGTCGTCCGATACGCCCCAAAGCGGCTCCCCTCCATACTCAATCCGAAGCCGGCGACGATCCATGCTGGAAACCTGCGCTAGAAATGGCCACATTGGTGCCAAAGCGTGGCCGAGAACTTTTACCAAGAAACGATCCAATCGCCGAAGAGCCCGTTTGACCTTTCGCTACGGCCTCCGTTGTTCTCGGAATTTCAAGGGCAGGCTCGGGTCAAAGAGCGGTTAGAACTGATGGTAGCCGCCGCCAAACAACGCGGCGATGTGCTTGAACATATCTTACTAAGCGGTCCCCCCGGATTGGGAAAAACGAGCCTGGCGTTCATTTTGGCCAACTCGATGGCTGTCAACATCAAATCGACGAGCGGTCCCATGATTGAAAGGGCAGGGGATTTGGCCGGCCTCCTGACCACGCTTGAACGGGGCGATATCCTATTTATCGATGAAATCCACCGGCTCCAGCCGGCCATAGAGGAGTATCTCTACCCGGCTATGGAAGATTTCCGGCTGGATATCATCATCGACCAAGGACCGAATGCTCGGAGCGTACGGCTGAACCTGCCCAAGTTTACTCTGGTAGGCGCAACCACTCGCGCCGGTTTGATTAGTTCACCGTTGCGCTCCCGCTTCGGTATGATCAGCCGGCTCGACTATTACAGTGTCGAAGAGCTGACCAACGTCATTGACCGGAGCGCTGGCCTTATCGGGGTGACCATCGACAAGGAAGGCTCTCGCGAAATCGCTGCTCGGTCACGCGGCACTCCCAGAATCGCGAATAATCTGCTGCGTTGGGTCCGCGATTACGCTCAAGTCAAAGCGAACGGCGCAATCGACACAGAGGTGGCAGATCTTGCCTTGAAAATGCTCGATATCGACAACGACGGATTAGACGAGATGGACAAACGGCTGTTAGAGGCCCTGATCTCTCGATTTCAGGGCGGCCCCGTCGGTCTTAATTCTCTCGCCGTCTCAGTCGGTGAGGATGCAGGTACTATCGAGGAAGTGAACGAGCCCTATCTGATTCAAGAAGGCTACATCCAACGAACAGCTCAGGGTCGGGTCGCATTAGCCAAAGCATACAAAAAGTTGGGCCTGGAACGATCCTCTCATGGACAGAAGGAGCTGTTCTAAGAGCAGGAGCTAGGAGCTAGAATCTAGGAGCTAGTAGGGGGTCGCGAGGAGATCGTAATCGTCCTCGTTCTCGTCGTCGTCCTCGTCCTCGATAAAGCGCGCTAGCAGTACCGATGTCACAAACCAAGGCGTGTTCGCGAAGATAGAATTCGTGGGTAATTCGAAGGCGGTCGGAGAAGACACGCCGTCTCGAGGAGGAAGAACGAGCACGATTACGAACCAATGGCGCGCCCTCCTAGCTCCTAGATTCTAGCTCCTAGCTCCTGCCTGCTAGTTGCTCGCCTCGTTTCGGGGCTTCCGCTTAACCCGCAACGGTATCGGCGAATTATCCTCATAATGTATGGTTGAAGGCCAGATGAGTCGCCAAGGCTGTTCCTTCACCTTGCCTGAGAGTTCAGTCATATCAGCGGCGAAGATGTTCACTTTGGGAAAAAACACGTTCAATTCCTCCTGAACCTGACTCAACAGAGATTTTAGTCGGCCTGATGCAGCGTCAAAATTCGCCAACGTCTTTCCTAGATTGTCATCCTTCTGTACTTGGTCCACCAATCCTTGGACGTCCTTGAGCGTTGTCTGTACCTCCTGCAGCGTTTGATCAACAGACCCTCCTTTTGCCGTAAGCTCCCGGAAATTTCGGCCGACTACCTGAAAACTGTCGAGTGTTTTGTCTAATGAGGCCAAAAAGGTTGAATCCTTACCGGTTAACCGAGTGAGATTCTCAGCGGTGCGACGGAGCTCCAGCAGCGTATCGGTGGCTTGGTTCAGCATGGGCTCCAATTCCAGAACGATCGTGGTACCAACTTCACCCAAATCCGGTGAACGCGCACCAACGAACGAGTCTCCGTTAACCGCTCTGCCCGATTTTGGATTTCCTTGTGTAAAATCAATGACCGACTCCGCTAAGAGTCCAAAGGAACGCATGGTTACGCTATTTTCTTTGAATATCTCGGCATCCGCAGAAACCTGCACCGTGATAACAGCTTCATAGTTTGGCTTGCCGGCCGGCCTCTCTGAAATTGGTACCGGAGATTGGATGAAATCCACGGTTCCAATCTTTCTCCCGGCTAGAGTTACGATAGCGCCCGGCTTAATCGCTGCCGCATCATCGAAAAAGACTCGATAGTGTACGATCGGCCGGAATAATCCCGGCGCCGACAAATAGAGCACGATCCCGACCAATAGGCCGACGGTCAGAACCACCAGGATGCCCGTCCGAATCTCACTACGTATTATCTGCATCGGGCAATTTTTCAGTCATCGGACCTTCAACTCCGCCGGTAACAAATTGACGAACGACAGGGTCGTCCGAGCTCTTGAATTCTTCCGGATCACTGTCCTGGATAATCGTACCCTGATAAAGCATGGCCATGCGCGTGGCGATCCTAAAAGCGCTGTCCATCTCATGGGTAACGATAACCGAAGTCGTATTTGTCTTCTCCGTGAGATTAATAATCAATTCATCGATCACCGAGCTCATAACCGGATCGAGTCCAGCCGAGGGCTCATCGAACAACACCAACTCAGGATCGAGCATGAGCGCTCGAGCCAAGCTGACCCGTTTTCGCATACCGCCGCTAAGCTCAGAAGGCATTTTGCTTTCGGTCCCACTCATCCCAACCATGGCCAGCTTTCCTTCAACCAAGTTATCGATTTCGCTTTCCGATTTTCGGCCCAATTCGCGTATCGGCAGAGCTAGGTTATCCCTGACATTCAAGGAGCTGATTAGAGCCGAGTATTGGTACACCATCCCTATTCTACTTCGTAGCAAATTCAGTTTGCTTCTACTTAAGCGACTCACTCGCAAATGCTTGTACTTTATTTCACCTCCGGTTGGCTTCAAGATCCCTAGAATCAATCGCAACATCGTACTTTTCCCTCCCCCGCTTTGACCGAGAATGACCAAGCGATCTTGAGGAAAGATTTTTAGTTCGATCCCATTGAGGACAGGTTTCCCGGCAAACGCTAGGAAAACCTGGTTCAAGTGGACCAATGGCGTCTCCGTCATTTGGTGTACTGAGTAACGATTACATTAAAAAGGCTATCGAACCCGATCACGCTCGTGATCGCGATCACCACGCTCCCTGTGGTGGCTCGGCCGACACCTTCCGCTCCGCCGGTGACCGTGAGGCCCTTAAAACACGCGATGAGCCCGATAACCAGACCGAAGAAAGCAGCTTTGAAAAATCCGATTACGATATCGTTAACCAACAGACTGCTCAGAACCGCGTCGAAAAAGAACGCTGGCACGATGTTTAGGGTCACCCAAGAAATCAGACACGAACCTATCAGCGCTGCCACAACCGAACAAACCGAGAGACAGGGCATCGCCCCCACAATCGCTACCAGGCGCGGAGCCACCAGGAACCGGAGCGGCCCTATCCCCATGGCTTCGATGGCTTCCACTTCCTCAGCGACTTGCATGGTGCCGAGCTCAGCTGTAAACGCGGCGCCGATTCTCGCTGCCAGCACAATTCCGGTTATCAGAGGCCCAAGCTCCCTGGTAAACGCAATCGCAATCAGGGAAGGGATCAACCGCTCCACTCCAAACTTCAACAGCTGATATCCCGTCAGCAACGCCATGGTTAACCCCAGAAAGAAGGAGACCATCAAAACCAACGGCACCGACCCGACCGCAGTACGATCTGTTTGGGTAAAGAGAGCGGAAAGCCGAAACGGCAAACGTCCCCGCCGAACGTTGTCGGCCATCTCTTCTGCAGTATTCAGCAGAAGCCAAACGATACTCCCCAGGTTAACCAGGGCATTCCGCGTCAAGAAACCGATCCGATAGAGCAAACGCTACTTATTAGGCCGAGCGGGCGGGGAATCAAGGCTGATTAGTTGGTAGGGCGAGGCTCCCGAATACCTCGACGCCGCAACGAAGCAAAATAGCTTGCCGTGATGATTCGGTACGTTAGGCCTGAGATCGCGCCGAGCCGGGGGTTGCGCTAACCACGGCTCGGCGCGCACCAAGGTCCAACAAACTATGCGGCAGCGGTAAAGCCGGTCGCGCTGTGAAAATACTTCCCTCTTTGCGGGAGCCTCGCCCTACCAAGCCACCTCTCACCTCTCACTTCTCACTAATCACTTCCTCCACGTCGCTCTCCGTCACAAACAACCCACTCTGATACAACCGGCGATAGATTCCGTTGGCGAGCAATAGCTCATCGTGTGTGCCGCGCTCCACAATCGCGCCGTCTTCCAGTACCAGGATCTGGTCTGCCTGGCGGATCGTCGAGAGTCGATGAGCGATCACAAAACTAGTTCTCCCCAGAAGCAGGCGTTGCAGAGCCGCTTGAATCTCGCGCTCCGTCTCCGTATCCACGCTGGCTGTCGCTTCATCCAGCACCAAGATCGGTGGATCTTTCAAAAGGGCGCGCGCGATCGAAAGCCTCTGTTTCTCGCCTACACTGAGTTTGACTCCGCGCTCGCCAACCTTTGAGTCCAGCCCTCCAGGCAGTTTTCTGACAAAATCGATCGCAAATGCGGCGGTTAACGCTTCCTCCAACTCTTCCTCAGAAGCGCTCGGATTACCGAAGAGAAGATTCTCCCTGACCGAGCCGTTAAATAAGAAGGTCTCCTGGGTGACAAACCCAACGATTCGACGCAGCGTCGCTTTCGAGAACTGCCGGATCGAGCGTTCGTCCACCAGAATCTCGCCTCCTTGAGGACCGAGCTCATAGAAACGGAGCAAGAGACTAACCAAAGTCGATTTCCCAGCTCCGGTGTGACCCACCAACGCGATCATTTGCCCAGGCGAAGCCGATAACGAGATGTTTCGAAGTGCCAGCCGCCCGGGTACATAGCCGAAACTAACGTTCCTATATTCAACGGCGCCCAACGGGCTAAAATCCTCATCCGGAGCAGAGGTCTCCTCGCGGGGTTGATCCATGATCTCGTACAAACGATCAGCCGCCGCCCGGCTGCTCTGCACCATTTGATTCAAGCTATGGAGCCGGCTCACTGGTTCATACAGGAAACGCACCAGAATCAGGCTGCCGACTAGTTCTCCCACCCCCATCTGCCCATGCAAGACGGCGTTTCCGCCAAACCCGGTCACCATGACGAGTCCGCATCCGGCGAAAAACTCCATACTGGGATCGTAGATCGCCCAGGCTTTCATCACGACGAGAGTCGCCTCCTTTAACTTAGCTCCTGCCTGGTTAAATCGTCCATGTTCCGCGTTTTCCCTCGCGTAAGCTTTGATCTGCCGGATCCCGGCCAAGTTGTCATGCAGGAGAGCGTTCATCCCAGAGGCCGCTTTTCTCTGCCGGGCATAACGGGATTTGGCCGTCAAAGTGTACCAAAGCGCGCCTGCGACCAGAAAGGGGAGCGGGGTCAGAGCCAAGAAACCCAACCAAGGCTCTGTGGCAATCAGCATGCCGGCCACAATGATGATTTGCAAAACGGCGACACTGCCTTGCTCAATTCCGTCGATAAGGACTCGCTCGACCGCATTAACATCCTCAACGACCCGGGTCATGATATCTCCGGTCGCCTGTTGATCGAACCAAGACAACGGCAGCCGTTGAATGTGGTTATACAGATCGCTTCTCAGATCGAAGATAACGCGTTGTTCAAAGGTGTTATTGAGGAGAATCCGCAGACCGTTAGCTAGGTTTTGCACCCCGAAAGCACCCAACGCCACCAGAGCCAGAGGGAGGATCAACTCCGGATGATGCCCGCGCACACCATCGTCGATGATCCGCTGTGTCACCCCGGGAAACACCACTACCGTGACCGTCGCCAGGATCGCAAACCCAAGGTTCCCGGCCGCTAACCACGGATATCGGCGCAAATAACGAAAAACACGAAAGATCGTCGGCATTCGAACTATTTCCTACTAACCGCATCGGAAAAGCTCGCAACCGAAAACGCCGAACTAGGAGCTAGGAGCTAGAATCCAGGAGCTAGGAGGTCCACCTCTCACCTCTCACCCGTTCGACGCGCTAAATACCTGCTCAGGGCAGGCCTTTCACCTTTCACCAATCACTAATCACCAATCACCGAACCTTCCACACGCCACGTTCCCGGCGCCAAATCGCCTAGCCACAAACCACCGATGCGAACCCGGACCAGACGTAACGTCGGATACCCAACCGCAGCCGTCATTCGCCGAACCTGCCTATTCTTTCCTTCCATTAACACCATGCTCAACCAGGAGTCCGGCACCGTCTTCCGATAGCGTATGGGAGGATCTCGAGGCCCAATCGGCGGCGCCGGATCCAGTCGCCTGACGCGGCACGGCAACGTCCTGCGCCCCTGGATCAAAATTCCGGTTTCTAACCGGCGAAGCTCTTTGTCGCCCGGCAAGCCCTCGACTTGAACCCAATATTCTCGTTCATGTCCACGTTCAGGATTCAAAATCCGCGCATTCCACCGAGCCTCGTCACTGAGCAACAAAAGTCCCTCTGAGTCAGCATCCAGTCTCCCAATCGGATAAACAGCCGGAGGAAAACCGAAGCCGGCCAGGCTCGGACGGTTTGAACCGTCTGAGGTGAACTGTGAGACTACGCCAAATGGCTTGTGAAAGGCGATCAACACGTGTTTGGTAGGGCGAGGCTCCCGAATGACGATTTACATTCGCAGGGCTCCTAAACGGTCACAACAACATCATAAGCAACGCCGACCGCTCGCCGAGCCGGACCCAGCGCGAAACCGGGGGGCAACGGCTCGGCAGGCTAGCGACCTATTGTGCTAAGGATCAGGAACCGCTGTGGGCTTCGGAAAGAGCGCTAGATTATTCCGGAGCCTCGCCATCTACCACCGATCGCACCAGGTACGACATGGACATTGCATTACCCATTTTCGAGCTCGAGGACAAGATTGTCGAAACCCTGGCCGAAACACCTCGCTTGATCTTGCAAGCGCCTACCGGCTCCGGCAAATCGACTCAGGTGCCCCAGATCTTGCTCGACCACGGTTTGGCTGGGCACGGCCAAATTGTCGTGCTTCAGCCGAGACGCTTGCCGACCCGTTTACTGGCGGCTCGAATCGCGCAAGAACGTGATGCGGTTTTGGGCGAAGAAGTCGGGTACCAGATCCGTTTGGATAATGTCACTTCTTCAGCAACGCGGATCCGTTTTGTTACCGAAGGGGTCTTACTGCGTCAAATGGTGAGCAACCCCCGGCTAGCCGGAATCTCGGTCATCATTTTTGACGAGTTTCATGAACGCCATCTTTATAGCGATATTGCTTTGGCCCGGGCTCTTGAGATCCAGGAGACCGATCGCCCGGATCTAAAGCTGGTTGTGATGTCGGCGACGCTCGATACCGCACAACTGCAAACCTATCTGAATCCCACCACAGTACTTACCTCAGTCGGACGCACGTTCCCGGTTGAGATTGAATACCTGAAAAGACAAGTGGTTGACGAACCGCCATGGGAATTAGCGGTCGACGCTCTCCATCAAGCCGGCCAGGACGACGGTGACGTGCTTATCTTCATGCCGGGAGCCTACGAGATAGCTCGTACCATCGAGGAAATTAAACGCTCTCGATTCGACGGCGTTGTATTACCGCTGCACGGCGATTTATCGCCTCGGTCGCAGGACGCGGCGGTTGCCACGTACGACAAACGGAAAATCGTTGTTTCAACCAATGTCGCTGAGACCTCGCTCACCATCGACGGTGTTACTCTCGTCATCGATAGCGGTTTAGCGAAAATCGCGAAGTACGATCCCCATCGCGGAATCAACACCTTGATTCCGGAGAAAATCAGCCGGGCATCGGCGGACCAACGAGCTGGCCGAGCCGGCAGAACTGCTCCAGGGCGCTGCATTCGCCTCTGGTCAGAACGAGATCATTTGAACCGGCGACCACAGGATTTGCCGGAGGTAAAGCGCCTGGACTTAGCCGAAGTCATGCTGAATCTGAAGGCAGCCGGTGTATCGGACATCAATCGGTTCCGGTGGCTTGAGCGCCCCGATGCTCGATCGCTGGCCCGAGCAATCGAATTACTCGCTGATTTAGGCGCGATTGACAGGCACACGGAAGAAATCACCAGTTTAGGCAACCGGATGCTTTCGTTTCCGGTACATCCGCGCTATTCCCGCATGCTGTTGATGGCTAACGAGCTTGGGTGCGTATCGACGATCGCCCTGATCGCAGCGCTCACCCAGGAACGGTACCTTTTGCGCCGGGCAGAAAACAAACAGATGGAGCACGACCGTGAGCTTCTATTGGGCGGCGAAGCGGAATCGGATTTTTTCGTGTTGATACGCGCATGGCTCTACGCGAACCAACATGGCGCCGAACAAGCCAGACGCCTCGGGATCCGCTATTCGGTCTCTCAACAGGTCAGACGCCTGTTCGATCAATTTCTCGATATCGCGAAGGCCGAGGGGTTAGACATTTCCAGGCCGCCAAACGATTTCAACGCGGAATCGCTTGGTAAATGCTTGCTGGTCGGCTTCTCGGATCACCTAAGCCGGCGGGTCGACGCAGGCACGCTACGATGCGACCTGGTGCACGAGCGCCGCGGAGTTCTCGCTCGGGAAAGCGTCGTTCAAAAGAGTCCGCTTTTTGTCGCGGCGGAGATTCGGGAAATACAAGGTAGAGACGAAGAGCTTTTAATCTTGCTATCGCTCGCAACCGCCGTGCGAGAAGAATGGTTACGCGAACTCTATCCTGAGGATTTTCAGGAAACTCGCGCGGAGTATTACGACCCGGCTTTACGTCGAGTAGTGGGCCGCACCGACCAGATCTTCCGCGACTTGGTCCTACACAGTCGTAAGAGCGACCCTCGCGGCGACGACCTGACTTCATCGACCCTCGCCGCGGAGGTGATCAACGGTCGTTGCCCATTGGACCATTGGGATCATGAGGTCGAGCAGTGGATAACGCGGGTCAATTGCCTGCACGATTGGTGTCCGGAATTGGAGGTGCCAGAGATTGATCAGGAAGCTCGGAACTATTTGATCACCCAGATTTGCGAGGGCGCCACCGGTTATCGCGAAATCAAGGAACGTCCGGTATGGCCCGTGCTCAAAGCATGGCTGCCGCCCTCAAAACTGCCGTTGGTCGATCGTTTGGCGCCGGCCCGATTCGAGCTTCCCGGTGGCAAACGCCTCAAGCTCTCATATACACGAGGTCAACCGCCAGTTTTGTCAGCCCGAATCCAAGACCTATACGGTGTGGAACAATCTCTCAAAGTGTGCGCTGGACGAATCTCGGTGCTCATTCATGTACTAGCTCCAAACAATCGCCCCATTCAGATTACGCAGGAGCTAACCACCTTTTGGCGCGAAGCCTATCCGAAGCTCAAGCTGGAGCTTCAGCGGAAATATCCAAAACATGAATGGCGCTAGCCCGCTGCCGTCATAGGCAGCGCGCTATGACAAATGACAAATTACAAATGACAGATTTTCTCGGACAAGCGCGACAGACCGACGCCAAATTTGTCATCTGTCATCTGTCATCTGTCATCTGTCATTCAAAATGATGCTATGACGCATCATTTTGAGTCCTCGTTCCACGGCTGGTTGGCCTGATAATAAACTAAGCGCCTTTGAAACTGTGGGATGTCATCCTGCTCTCCGTTAAGCATCGCTTTCCCTTCCCAACGCTGGGCTGAAGCGAAATCGCCCTGCGAAGCACACGCCGCCGCCAAAACGTCCAAAATCGTGGCATCTTTTTCGCGGGCCAGTTTCGAGGCTTCAGTTGCTAGCTGCATCGCTGCTGCCGGGTTGTGGATCTTTGGATCTTTCGTGGTGGCGTACAACCATGCGGCCCCGGCCCGGCTGTAGGGATCTTTCGGGTCGGTTTTCGCCGCCTCGATAAAGGTATTGAGGGCTCCAGCTTTATCGCCCAGCCGGCTTTGAGCGTTTGCTTTTAGAATCTGAAGCTGACAAAGATTCAGACGGTTGGCATCACCGTTGTTGGTCTGCAAAGCGTGGTCTACCGCGTCGATCACATCCTTGTGCCGGTTCAGGTTCGCGGCGGCGGCCGCTCGCGCCGCGTATAGCCACCAACGTTCCGGATGCTGTTTTACCGCCTTCGTAGCAAAGTTGTAGGCGTCTTTCCAAAGCCCGTTTTCGCAAAACACTCCGAACTCGCTCGCTTCTGCTTTTTCCTCAGGCGTGAATTTGTGGCCCGGCGGAAAAATTTCGTCGAAGCTTTGTGGCGGAGCAGGCCCCTGACCTCTCCGGGCGATCCGATGCCTCGACAACCGGTGCATCTTCCCCGCTTGGCTTTTCTTGGTTGATTTTTGAGTGCTTGACGAAGCTGAGACCTGCGAGACTCCGCTCAGCAGCCATATCATCAGCAAAAAAATTCCTGTAGTTCTAAAAACAAATCTCACTTTTCCTTGCTCTGAATCCCCTAACCTCTGTACCGGATCTCACGCTTTTACAACCTGCCTTTGAGAAACCTTCGTCGTGTCTCTAGTCGTCTCTCTAATTCGTCTCCCTATTTAGCTAGAGGTCCGAGAACCTGCAGTAGACCAATGTCGGCGTCACGATTTTTTGGTTTTTTCTTTTTTAACCTGCATATTGTATCAAATCTCCTCACTATGATTGCGGGAACTTCAAGCCGCGATATAACGGTCCAGGACCGTCTCCGCGGTGCAGTATGGGGCCAATTTGTCGGTGACGCCTCCGCCTTAGGTGCGCATTGGATTTACGATCTGCGAGAGCTGTCTGCAAAATTTCCCGGCGGAGTCGTCGGTTTCGAGACCCCTCAGCCCGGGCATTATCACGAAGGACGGAAACCAGGTGACCAAACCCATTATGGTGACGGCGCTTTGGTCCTCCTCGAATCGATAGCCGAGGTTGGAGGATTCGATGCTCGTGCCTTCGGGAAACGCTTTGTGGACACCTTCGGGTCACCTAATTATCGAGGTTACCTCGACCACGCGACCAAGGGCACTTTAGAGAATTATCGGCGGTTCTGCGAAAGCAACCCTCCCGACCGTTTTGATTTCCAACAGGGCGCTAACGACGACGAACTGGCCGGCGGCTCGCGCCTCGCCAGCTTGGTGGCCCGCTACTGGCGGGAACCCAACTTACCTGACCTAGTGGAAGTGGCGACCAAAGTTTGTCAGAACACGCCAAGGGCAATCGGGTACATGAAATTTCACGGTTTATTCTTGGTCGAGCTTCTGTTTGGACGGGATATTCATCGAGCGCTAAACAACGCTCAAGTGAGGCTCGATTTCGTGGCTCCCGAACTCGGCCCCGAAATCCGGCACAAAATCCAACAGGCACTAGGCGAAACGTTCGAGGAGGTAACGGAAGCGACCTTGACCTTCGGACAATCCTGTCCGCTACCTAATAGCTTTCCATCCGCTCTTCATGCGTTCCTAAAGCACAGTGACGATTTCGAAACGGCGATCTTAGCGACTCTGCGAGCCGGCGGAGACAACGCTGGACGAGGCTCTATGCTTGGCGCTTGGCTAGGCGCGCATTTGGGCATGGACGCTATCCCAAAGGATTGGCGCACCAAGCTGACGGCCGAGTCACGCATCTCCGCGGCACTTGACCGGATTTTGCTAGACGAAAGCTAGTAGCAGCGAGACCGGAAGGTGAGAAGTGAGAAGTGATTGGTGAGAAGTGAGAAGCGACCGCTGCGTCGTTGATTGCCGAGAACTTGGCGCCGGTGACCTATAAGTCCTACAGGTCGCATCAAGTCCTATTCGTGATGCGTCTCCCACGGCCACCACCTCTCACCTCTCACCAATCACTTCTCACCTTCCCTACTTACCTCGCCTGCCAAACGAATACCCTCGGCTGGTCCGGTACCCTTTAACCGGTTTTAGCGTCTGTTTGGCTTCATCAAACAGGGCAGTATAGACGTACGGAAAACCCGTTAACCTGACCCGAGGTACCCTTTGGTCGATGAGACGCTCGATATCGAGCATGGCTTTCAACTCCTCGGCTGTGACCAAAGTAAAGGCGTCTCCGGCTTGTTCAGCTCGGCCCGTACGCCCGATCCGATGCACGTAATCTTCCGGGTGAAGCGGGATGTCGTAGTTGACTACGTGAGTAACTCCCGCGATATCGAGCCCTCGCGCAGCGATATCCGTTGCTACCAAGACTTCGTATGTTCCCTTTTTGAACCCCTCCAGCGCTGCAATCCGTTCCCGCTGGTTCCGGTCCGAGTGGAGCACCGTTACCGAATGTTTCAGCGTTTTTAATCGATCCGAAATTTCATCCGCCGCCTGTTTCGTGCGCGTAAAAACAATCACGCTTTCGTAATGCGTTTGCTCTAGGAGCTGAACCAGGAGGTCAAATTTTTGGGCAGCCGCAACGGGATAGAACGCATGGGTAACTGTTTCCGCCGCCGCTCTTCTTACGCCGATATCGATCACGACTGGATTCTGCAAGACCCAAGACGCCAAGCCATCGATCTCAGGTGGGATCGTTGCCGAGAACAAAAGCGTTTGCCGCTGTTTGGGGCAGAGCTCGACGATCCTCCGTACATCCGGCAAAAACCCCATATCCAGCATCCGATCGACCTCATCCAGGACCAGGATCTCTATCGATCGCAAATTCATCGAACCTCTCTGCTGCAAGTCCAGCAACCGGCCCGGCGTAGCGATGATTACGTCAACCCCGAACTCCAGCAACTTCTTCTGTCGTTCGTAGCCGACGCCGCCATAAAAAACTCCGATTTCGGCCTCCGAAAATCGGCCGTAATACTGGAATGCATCTTCGACCTGCAGCGCAAGTTCGCGCGTCGGTTCTAATACCAGACATCGCGGACCTTTCCTCGAACCGAGCAAAGTCAGGATTGGTAAGGCAAAGGCGGCCGTCTTGCCGGTGCCGGTTTGAGCCGATCCAATCAAGTCCTTTTTGTCGAGGATCAGAGGAATGCATTGCTCCTGAATTGGCGTTGGTTCGACATAGCCGAGTGACTGCACTCCGTGCAACACGGCGTCTGATAGGCCTAAATTCTGAAAGCTCATTCCGGGCCTGAACTATCAGGCATCCTCCTGAAATCGCAAATTATAGCCGGAAAGGGGGGGCAGCGTGTCGGCGTATGGGCGAAACGGCGAAGGGCGTATGGGCGAAACGGCGAAGGGGCGAATGGGCGAACCACACGCACGGAGCGGCTCAAAACCGGCGCGCAGAGCCACCGCCAGCGAACAATATCCTGGGCGCGCCGAGTTTTTCGCCCTACCAATCCTGGCCAAAATCGCCCTTTCGCCCCATCTCTGCATCGCCCCTTCGCCGTTTCGCCGTTTCGCCCATTCGCCGTTTCGCCTCCCACACGCCTTTGCTTTCCCGTCTCCTTCACGGTATTCCAGGGAAGTGACAAAAAAGGTCCTATTCATCTGCACTGGAAACTTTTACCGGAGCCGTTTTGCCGAGGCCGTCTTCAATTTCCACGCCGATCAACGGAAACTTCCCTGGCACGCCTATTCACGCGGGCTGGCTATCCATTGGGCCGACGGTTTCTTGTCTCCGTTTACGGAGGCTGCATTATCCGAGCGCCGGATCCCGATCAGCTACACAGGTCTCGGTCGCATACAGCTCACAGAGAAGGACTTAGAATCTGCCGACCTTCGTATCGCCTTGGATCGCGCAGAGCACCTTCAGATGATGGAAGAACAGTTCCCAAACTGGACCCAACGGATTCAATACTGGGAAGTTCCAGATATGCCCGGGGCTCTACCCGCAGTAGCCTTGCCATCGATCGAGAGCCAGATTCTTCACCTTTTAGATCACCTGCCACATGCCGCCTGAGTTCAATCTGCCCGGTATTCAAAAGATCGGCAGCGGTAAAGTAAGAGAGATTTTCGACGCCGGTGACCATGCCGTCATCGTTTCCACTGATCGCATCTCCGCGTTTGATTCCATTCTGCCAGAGCTGATCCCGGGAAAAGGGATCGTCCTGAACCAGCTTTCGGCTCATTGGTTCCGCAAGTTCTCGGATACAGCTAACCACTTTGTTTCGACTGCTATCGAAGAATTTCCGGGAGAATTCCAACGGTACTCAGGCGAACTAGCCGGCCGTTCCATGCTAGTCCGAAAAGCCCGCCCATTGCCGGTGGAATGCGTCGTTCGCGGATACTTAGCGGGATCAGGTTGGAAGGAATATCAAGAGTCCGGGCAGGTGAACGGCCAACCTTTGCCGGCAGGCCTGCGGCTCGCTTCTCGCCTCCCTGAGGTGATGTTCACACCCTCTACGAAGGCACACGCTGGCCACGACGAACCCATTTCCTGGACTCAATTCTCTGACTTGGTAGGTCCCCAATTGGCCGGACCAATTCGCGACACAAGTCTCTCGTTGTTTATTGAGGGGAGCCAGTTTGCGTATGACCGCGGCATCATCGTGGCCGACACCAAGTTCGAATTTGGGGTCATCGACGATCAGTTGCTCCTGATCGACGAATGTCTGACTCCGGATTCGTCCCGGTTCTGGCCCGTTGCCGGCTATCAGGAAGGCATTAGTCCGCCAAGCTTTGACAAACAATTCGTGCGCGACTATCTGGAGTCTGTCGACTGGAATAAACAACCGCCCGCCCCGCATCTACCTGCTGAGGTAGTGGAAAAAACCGCTCAAAAGTACCAGGACGCCTTGGTAAGATTAACGGGTTACCGGTTGGCCTCTCGTTAGTGTCCTGTCCCATAAATATTATCGTTTGAGTCATGATCGATCTGGAAAAGCATTTGCCTAAAAAGTGTGGATTTGATCCTAAAAAAGTTGTTGTCACCCCGGGTCAAACCGTTGCTCTAGCCAAGGACTTCGAGACCGATTACACCGGCACCTACAAAGACAAGAAGGACGCAGAAGCCGATCTGGAGACCAATGTACAACGTCTCGCGGACCAGCAGGACCTCTTATATGCGAGCGACACCTACGCGCTATTAATCCTATTTCAGGCGCTCGATGCCGCCGGCAAAGACGGCACCATTAAACACGTCATGTCGGGCGTTAATCCGCAAGGCTGTCGCGTTCAGAGCTTCAAGTCGCCCTCGGCCGAAGAGCTCGATCATGATTACATGTGGAGAACAACCCGCGCCCTCCCTCGCCGCGGCCAGATCGGGATCTTCAACCGTTCATACTATGAGGAACTCTTAATCACTCGAGTCCATCCTGAGATCCTCGCGCAGCAACATTTACCGCCAAAGGTCGATAAGAAAAATATCTGGAAACAAAGATTCGAGGATATCAACAACTTCGAGCGCTACCTTACAAATAACGGAACTGTCATCCTGAAGTTCTTTTTGAATCTTTCCAAAGCCGAACAAAAGAGGCGCTTTCTCAAACGGATTGAAGAAAAAGAGAAGAATTGGAAATTTTCAGCGCCCGACATTCGAGAGCGACAGTTTTGGCCTCAGTACATCAACGCCTACGAACAAGTCTTCACCCATACGAGCACTCCCTGGGCGCCTTGGTTCGTTATCCCGGCCGATCACAAATGGTTTACCCGGCTGTGTGTTTCGCAAGTCATTGTGGCCGCTCTCAAATCCTTGGATCTCCACTATCCGACTGTCCCGGCCGCTAAGGCGCAAGAGCTGGAGAAGGCGAAACAAGAACTTCTCAGCGAGAAGTAGACAGGAGGGATAGCTGCGCCTCGACTGAGCTCGCCGAAATCCTGTCCGCCATAGCTTTTCATGCCGATTATGAACTTGCGCATGATTTGGCGACGGCGGATCCTCACGATCCGTCGTTTTAAATGCATTTTGAAGTTCTCTGTACTGACATCGTAACCCGAGCCCGCCGCGGTCGCTTGAAAACTGCTCACGGGGTCATCGAAACGCCGGTATTTATGCCGGTAGGAACCCAAGGAACAGTCAAAGCGACCACTCCAACCGAGTTGTTAGAGGTGGGTGCTCAAGTAATCCTGGGAAACACCTATCACCTCTTTTTACGGCCTGGTCTCGAGGTCATTCAGCATTCCGGTGGATTACACAAGTTCATGAGCTGGGACCGTCCGATCCTAACCGATAGCGGAGGGTTTCAGGTCTTTTCGCTCTCCAAATTACGGCGCATCACCGAAGAAGGGGTACATTTCAATAGCCATATCGACGGTTCGCCCTGCTTCCTCAGTCCAGAGGTCTCCATGCAGGTGCAGAAAACGTTGGATTCGGACATCGCAATGGCTTTCGACGAATGCCCTCCTTATCCCTGCGAATACGAGTACGCGGCCAGTAGCCTCGATCGAACGCTGCGCTGGGCGCATCGCTGTCGAGCTTGGGCCGACAACCGGCGCAATAGTAACCCTCTGGTATTCGGCATTGTCCAAGGGGGGATTTATCAAGACCTGAGGGAAAAAAGTGCCCGCGCTTTAGTCAGTCTGGATTTTGACGGCTATGCCATTGGCGGCGTGAGTGTTGGCGAGCCGGAGCCGGAGATGATGCGAGCAATCGACAATAGTGAACCATTTCTCCCGCAAGATAAGCCTCGTTACGCCATGGGGTTAGGCACTCCTCCTCAGCTAGTCGAGATGGTAGCCAGAGGAGTAGATATGTTCGATTGCGTCCTGCCCACGCGCCTGGCGCGTAACGGAACCGCCTTCAGTGCCACCGGCACAGTTAACCTCAAAAACGCGACTTATCGGACCGATCTTCGCCCAATCGAAGAAGATTGCTCCTGTTCGACCTGCCGTTCATTTACCCGGTCCTACATCCGTCATCTGATAAAAGCCGAGGAAATCCTCGGTCTACGCCTGATCACGATCCATAATCTGCATTTTTATCTCAATCTGATGCGCCACGTCCGCGCCGCCCTGGAAGCCGGAACTTTTGCTCAGTTCCGCGAACACTTTGTGGCCAACTACGCCAAGTACGAGCCCCAGGTGTCGGGACCCGAAGCGGAAGGTGGCGAATAAGAACGTGTTAGCCCCCGTGGTCCCCCGGAGGCGAGCCGCTTTATCGTACCTGGACACGAACCCGCGCGTTAGCAGTTTGAGGCGAATCGTCCAAACAACCACTTAGCAGGCGGCTCCCGAGAATTACCCAGCGCGTTCGCTCGCTCCCCGGCCACATCGTTCTCGTCCTCGTTCTCGATAGTGGTTGAGCGGTTGAACAGGGTACGTGTCGATCTCCCCTTAAATGCATCCTCAACCCGCAGACGCAATTCCGTCATTATTCCATTACTCTAGCACTCTGCTCGGCCGGATTCGAGGACGAGGACGACGACGAGAACGAGAACGAAGCCACATCACACCGCCTGTCTTTTTTCCTGAACGCACGCTAGAGATAGAACCATGAAATGGATCCTGCTATGCTGGTTTCTTTTCGTCCCGTTCGTGCTCAAAGCCCAAGAGGCAACCAATGACGGGAAAATCATGCTGACTGTCATCTTGCGTTACAACGAAAACAAAACGATCGAGGACATCGACAATCACCTCGCCCAAACCGGATTCTACAAGAATTTCCCGCCAGAGGGGGTCGAGATTGTTTCCTACAACATCGTCATGGGGATCGGCCATATCATCACGCTGAGGCTGCCTCCTGATAAGCTGAGAGAAGTCAACGTCGCTTTCGAAAAAGGGGTCTGGAGCGCCTTCCGGACTGAATTTTATCCGACCTACGATTACGTGCACATTTTTAACGAGTTAAAGCAGAACGCACCTACCCCACAGCCCGAATCCACCACCACGCCAGCCCGTCCCACCCCCTCTCCGACTCCAACCCCCAAACGCACCGTTCATCATCGGAGTTAACGCAGGCATTTCATGCCTGGCTACCATCTTTCGTCCCTCCGGGACATGCCCACCGAATACAACACTCCAGCACTCCGGTACTCCAATACTCCCTTCACTCCTCACCCCTTCTGGCCCGAATTTAAGTTGACAAAGTAGAGGCAATGGCCCAGCTTCCGAGTTCCTTCGGCCCGAGGGCCATTAACGCGAGCTGTCAGCACTGAACTATGTCCAGTAATCTCCTCGAGGAAGCATCCAAAGTCATTACAAACACCGCGGTCCTCATCAACTTGGTTTCCAAGCGGGTCCGACAGTTGACCAACGGCCAAAGGCCGTTAGTCGAAATCGGTCCTCGTATGTCCAATGCCGATATTGCACTTCAAGAGATCATCGAGCGCAAGTTAGTGCCTGACTTCACCGGCCAGAGCTCCAACGGCACTGCTTAAGCGATCGTCCTGCAGCTATGCCAGCCGAGATCGCCTCAAATCGGCGAGCATTCCACAATTATCAGATCGTAGAGAAGATCGAAGCCGGTATCAGTCTGACTGGTACCGAGGTAAAATCGATTCGTGCCGGCCTCGCCAATCTGAGCAACGCCTTCGCCCGGATCGAAAACCAGGAAGTTTTCCTCTACGACGCCGATATTCAGCCGTACGAACGCGCCAGTCATGAGCAGCACGACGCGAAACGGCCGCGTAAGCTCCTGCTGCACAGGGCCGAGATCGATAAGCTCTTCGAAGCCAGCGCCGTAAAAGGTCAGTCCCTCGTCGCCCTTCGCCTTTACTGGAAGGATCAGCGAGTGAAGGTCGAGATCGGTATCGGCAAAGGCAAAACCCATTCCGACAAACGGCAGGATCTTAAGGAAAAAGCTGCCAAAGAAGAAGCCCGGCGAGCCGCCGATTCCTTCAACCGCGGAAAATTCTAAGAAATTTCACAGCAAAGGCCACAAAGGGGTAAGACAGGAATTTTGCTGGCGCAGACAACGGCGCCGTTAACCGCCACCCCCCCAAACGCATTAGTTGCAAGTGGCTACTCTACTTTGTCCACTCCGTCCACTCTGGTCCACTACGTCCACTTTGTTCCACGCCAACATCACGCTCAGTTCTGGGATCGGCTCAAATTGCGGACGGACGCGCTTTGCTAACCATTTACCGGCGAAATTGCTAGTTAGCTGAGCCTGTGAATAACTTGGTAATAAGTTACGAAGAACTAGCGCTCTTCGAGCACTCAAGTCCACATCGCTAGACCCGTCGGTGCCCTGCGCGAGAGCGGTCAGAGCCGCAGAAAAGCCTCAAATTCTGACCGAACGGACAGTTTGGGCAAACGGTGATGTGACAGCCGTAACGCCAAAGAGGGATCCCCGCTGAACCGGTGTTCGTTATCGTGAAGCCCGCGGAACCACTGTTTATCAGCCTCGAGAGAGGGTTGTACGGTCGCTGTTTGCATACACGTCATCTAGACAACACACCGTCCGCGGTTTCTATCAGCAAGGTTTAAGCCCTCGTTTAAGATAAACGGCTTGCCACCGGCGAAGGCGGCTCATTGGATATACGGTCGCCTCCAGATCGCTTTTGCAGGAGCGCAAATGCAGGCACCATGAAGAAAAACGTTGTTAATAAACACAGCAACACCCCTAAAGCACAGACGATTCCCATTCCGCTCAAAGCGGGATTCTGAGCCGGAATCAGAACCGCGAAACCTGCAGAGGTAGCCAATCCGCAGATCGATAGCGGCTTAAGCACGTTTGCCAGATTTTCCTTGAGATCACCCTCTCGGCGGCTCACAACCAGAAATTGGATGCCATAGTCGACCCCGATCGCGAGAACCAAAGGAAACGCGAGCGTGTTTAAGAGGTTGATGCTCAAATGGAAGAGTTTGAGCGCGGCCACCAGCCCCAACATCGACAGTAACAGGGCTGAGGCGTGGATGAGCCACAAGGAAAGCCGGCGATAAACCATCCAAAGCAACAAAAGGATCAACACGCCGACCGCGGTCGTGAAAGTCACTAATTCCCCTTTTGCCCACGGGATAAGATCCCACAAAGTATATTGCCAGCCGGTTATGATGGCCTTCGGATCCGCTCGATGAATGAATTCACCCAGTTTTGCTTGATCTTCTGGGGACTGAAGCGGCTGTTTAGTCCGCAGCATTCCTGCTTCTGTCCGCTGATCATCCGAGAAAAAGTTGTTTATTAGAAACCACCAACTCGATTTTTCGGGAAAAATCTTGGTCCAATCGGGCAGCCCGGTGGTTGTCTGCTCCGCCTGTAATTTGTCCAACAGCACAAATACCGATTTGAACGCATCCAAGTCGAAGCCGTTCTTTTCCAGGGTATCACGGACGGTCTGATTCACCTGGTTGAAGTCGACCTCCTTCAATAGAGCCCGATTCTCGGCAATCCGTTGGGGGTTAAGTACAAAAGCTGCCGGCGTGACGGCAAACTTCAGATAGCCGGATCGCAAACCCTCCTGAAACGCCTCATCGAGACGATGCCAACGCTCGTAGAATTCCTGTTGGCCATTGGCAGTGACCAATACCTTCACCGGATCGGATTCCTGCTTTAGCTCGGTGCTCATCACTTGCAATGCGATAGAGGCGGGGATCGTCTTCGGCTGGAGCGAAAGCGGGCTGGTATCAAATTTCAGCGGTATAAAAGGTCCGAGCGCAATCACGACACCCGCCAGCAACACCGCAATGGCAACCCCAAGCAGAATTCTCGGCTCTCGAAAATTGGCCTGCACAAATTTCGTTGTTCCCAACAAGAGGAAATCAACCTTCTCGGGCGGCTTAACCGGCTTAAAGAAGAGGAACAGAAACAGAACCATGAAGAGGCCGGCCATGGTCACACCCAGCGCCACTAGCGTTCCAAGCTGCCCGAACCCCGCGCTCTTGCTGAAATTGAGTGCGAAAAAGCCGATCGCGGTCGTGCAGACCACGTAAAAAATCGCAGCGCCGATATCCCGCACCGAACAGAAAACCGCCTTGGCGTGGCTTTCGCCGATTCTCCGTGCCTGTTGATAGCGACCAAACAATAGAAGACTGAAATCAACGCCGAGGCCCACCAGGATCGAAAAGAAGCCAATGGCGATCACGTTGATGCTTTTGAAAATGAGCATCCCCAGCGCCAGCGAGACCAAAGCCGATAGGATAAGAGTCAAACAGATGCCGAGCAGCGGAAGAAAACGGCGAAAAGCGACATAAAACAGACCGCTGACAATGATAATGGAGAGAACCGCACTTAAAACCGCGTCGGTCTCCATGCTTTTCGAGATTTGCGCCACAAACGGAATCCGGCCGGTCGTATAGATTTTCGGCAGATACCCCTTCCATTCCTTAACCATTTGCTGCTGAAAATCGTCAATTTGGCGCATCATAGCCTGGCACCCGCGCGGGCTGGTATCGGCTTGCCGGACTACCGCTAAACCCAACTGATAAAGGTTATCTTCCGATGCTAATGACGCGCTCTGCGTCAGCGAGGAATTCGAGGCAAAAGGTCGCATCGCCCGAGCGAACAATCCCAGCGGATCCATCGTAGCCTCCATCTGGGTCCGGATAGAAAAGTCTTCGTTGATGGTGTCCCGAATCTGGGTGAGCCGCTGTTCGATTTTCGCGGGCTCCAACAACGTTAATGCGTCCTTAAACTGATCTTCAGGGAGATTTAGCAACAGGGATGGGATCACCCCTTGGATCTCATCGATGCCCTCCTGACTCTCGATCGGAGCTTGATACATGACTCGGACCACCCACGGCTGCTTAGCCAGTTCAGTCATGAAATGGGTCCGAAAGGCGTCGACATCGTCCCCATGCCCTGATTCTCCGAGAAATCCAAACACCACTTGCCGCGAATCAGCAAACTGGCTGTTCATGATTTTCAGCCCTTCGACCGACTCAAATTGTTGGGGCAACAAGTTGAGATAATCCGAGTCGAGATTCCGCCGCAGGACGATCGTCAAGACCGCCAGGACCCCAATCGCGATCGCCACACAGATCAGCAGCTTTATCCGATGAGCAACGGCGTGGGCAACAAAGTCATTCAGCTTACGAGTAAGGCGAGCAAATGCGTTGGCGTCAGATTTCATTAAAAGAAGGCAAAAAAACCAAAAGACCGTCATTAAACGGTCCTGAAAGAACTACGTTACGACCCCGCAGCACGCAACACCTAGGAGCCTCGGTCGCCACCGTGGAGCGCTGCCTCGCTTGCGAGGCCGTAAGGGGTCGCCACCCGTGGAGCGCTGCCTCGCTTGCGAGGCCGTGAGGAGCAAGGAGACGTCGTATGGCACACCCCCTCTCGCGTCCTGCGCTCTATACCGTTCCGACAGTCCGATGCAGAGCGCAGACCGAAATAAGATATACGTTACGTAGTCCCCCTGCTTACCACGGCCTCGCAAGCGAGGCAGCGCTCCACGTGTGCCCACCGCGCCGTTCCCGGCGTTCACGCTCGCTCCCGCTCGTTTTCTTACCGGGCCATCAACATCGGTTGGCGCGCCAACACCCTTTCGACTGCATCCACAACTTCCGCCACCGCGATCCGGTTCATGCACCGGAAATCGATGGGACATTGTCTTAAGAAACAAGGGCTACATTCCACGTGATGCCGGATAACCGTATGCCCGGCGCCGATCGGCCCAGTTAACGCCGGCTCAGTGGAACCGAATAAGGCGATCGTCGGAACCCCAAGATGGGCTGCCAGATGCATCGTCCCCGTGTCATTGGTCAATAAAGCCCGGCAACGCCCCAGTTCCCGGATCAGTTGAGAAAGCGTGGTCTGACCGGCCAGGTTCACGGCGTTGGCGCCAATCTCAGAAGTGATTTGGTCCCCCAGTTCTCGCTCTTTAGCGGTACCGAAAATAAGCCAGCGAATTCCGTGTTGCTCAGATAGGATCCGAGCCGCTTCTCCAAAATGCGGCCATCGTTTAGCCGGCCCGTATTCAGCTCCGGGGCATAATCCCAAGGTCAATGGCTCCGGAACCCAGGCTGCGGCGGGAGGTAGCGGTTCGGAAATGTCTGCTCCAATCCGCTCGGCAATTCGGAGGTAAATTCTAGACTGATGCCTGACCGGCTGAGGCGGCGCCTGCTCCGGGATGAATTGGTTAAGAAAGAAATTACGCCAAGGCCGGCGGTAACCTACCCGCCGCGGTATTTTCGCCAGCCAAACCTCAATCCCTGACCGGGGCGAATTGGGAAAAAGAATGGCCACGTCGAATCGATCCCTGATCTTCTTAGCGACCGCTAGCACACCCTCTTTTCGTTCGATCGGGATAACCGCATCGACTTCCGGAATCGTTTCCCAGAATTCTACCAGATTCCGTTTCGCTAAAATCGTTACCTCTGCATCCGGCCGTCCACGTTTAATCCGGCGCACCGCCTCGGTCGACATTACCGCGTCCCCCAGCCAGTTCCCGGAGCGAATTAGGATCCGGAACCGTTTCAATTTCCCGGGGTCATCCGGTAAAAAGACACCGCGCTTATATTCCCGGAGCAGGAAACGCGGCGAAGGGATCTTCCAACGATCATGTACCCAGAACCAGTCTTGAGGATTCTCGCGAATCTTTTCTTCGAGATGGTCGTTAAGTTGCGCCGTTATCTCCTCGGTTGAAGCACCGGGCGAAAACTCTTCCAGCCTGGTTTCCAAACGCCAGCGCGCTACCCCGACTGTTCGGACCATGGCCCAGCACATTCGGGAGTGCGCCTTCCTCGCCATGATCGCCGGTAATGGCGTGGTGGAACACAACCGGCCGAAGAAGGGTACCCAAACGCCTTTATCGCCCGCATGCTGGTCCGATAACACGGTGACAAACCCGCCCTGCTTGAGAATCGCGATCCCGCGATTGAACCCCTCGCTTCGATCAAGCAATTCCACGCCGTAGAGCGCCCGGGATTTGCGAATATGCTCATCGATTAGTCGGTTACGGAGCGGTTGAAAGACAGTCGCCATTTCCGATCGCAATACCCAGTTAGGGGCCGTGAGCATGAGCTCCCAGTTACCGATGTGCGGTAGCAGAACGACGATACTACTCGTCGCTTCGATCTCGGTGTTCATCTTCTGGTAAGCACTCACATCGAAGTATTTCCGGGCTTCTTCCCAAGGCTTCTCCATCAGGACGAACGCGCACAAAAAGTTCGCGCCTAAGGTCTGGAAATGCTTGCGAACACGTTCAGCGATCCGGTTCGATGCCCATTCCGGAAATGCTCGCTCCAAATTTCGTCGGGCCAGCCCCCGATACCCGGGCAAAATCGCCCATCCAACCAACCCGATCGCTTGCCCGATTCTGAACGTCCAAGGTAGAGGCAGAACCAGAAAAATCGCTCCGAACCCTCGATAAAGCCAATAAACCAACCTCTCGGTGAACTTGATCCGCCGCGGCGGCTTACCTGATTTCCTCATTCGCAATAGAACAATTCATAGCAGCTCCGAAAGCATCCGGAGCTGCCATAGCCTGAAATCGCCGACAAATGCATGCGCATTTGTCGGCGATTCAGGCTCGGGGATGAAACTTCTTATGGATCGTCTTCAAGCGATTCTGATCCACATGCGTATAAATTTGAGTTGTCGAAATATCCGCGTGTCCGAGCAACTCTTGAATAATGCGCAAATCAGCGCCGTTACTCAGGAGATGAGTAGCAAATGAATGCCGCAACAGATGCGGATAAATCCGGGTCTCGAATCCGCCGAGCTCGGCGATCTCTTTCACAATTTGCCACACCCGTTGAGTGGTCAATTTCTGGCCCCTCCGAGACAAGAAAATCTCGCTCCCGGTTCGCGGCTTTACCAAGCTACGCCGCTCAGTCTCGAGATAAGAACTGATCGCCTCACACGCTTTCCGCCCGATCGGCACCAACCGAGTCTTGTTCCCTTTGCCGGTAACTCGAATGAACCGATCCTCCAGATTGATCTGTTCCAGGCGCGCACCCGTGAGCTCGCTGATCCGCAGCCCACTGCTATAAAGTAGCTCCAGCATAGCCGTATCGCGTTTAGGGAATGGCCGCCGTTGCAAATCCACCTGGAGCAACCGTTCGATCTCCGCCTCATTCAACGTCTCCGGCAAATACCGTTCCACTCGCGGTAACACCAACACATCCGCTGGATCATACTCAATTCGGTGGCGCGCCTTCAAAAACCTGAAAAAGATCTTCAAAGCCACCACAATGAGCTTCAAAGAAGCCGCCGCCAGCCCCCCACGCTTTCGCTCGGCCAAATAAGACGTCAGCTGCTCCGTCGTCACCTTGGAGACCGAGGTCGTTCCATTTTCAACCGAGGTCGTTTCATTGGTAACCACCGGTTCTGGCCCCTGCCGCCCGTACCACTCCGCGAACTCCTCCAACGACCGCCGGGTAGACAACTGATAGTTCTCCGATAACCCCCGTTCCGTCGCCAAAAACAGGATAAACTCATCAATCTCGTTATCGAATGGCGTATCCAAGTCCTCGGGATCTTACCACAGACCACAAACAAAACCGCGAATGAACACGAATGGATGACACGAATGGACGCGAATAAAAGGCGAAGAACTTAACCGCAGCCCCGAAATTCTCCGGGGTGAAATGGACGCAGATGTACGCAGATTAAAATTCAAAAGAACCAGGAGCCGCGAGTCGCATGGTCTTTATCTGCGTCTATCTGCGTTTATTTCACCCCGGAGAATTTCGGGGCTGCGGTTGTTTCTCTGTTATTCGTGTCCATTCGTGTCAATTCGCGGTTGAGATTTCCCGAATCTGCCCCATGATTACGTCTTCTTCGCAAAACGCGGGCATAGCTTAATGGTAAAGCTCCAGCCTTCCAAGCTGGCTATGAGGGTTCGATTCCCTTTGCCCGCTCTTACCTCGAAAGAACGGGTGCTTTTTGCTAAAAAGCCGATTTTCCTAACACTTTTTCCTGCGTAATCCTAGATCGTTCCGCAGTGTTCCAGAATGTATCGCGCACCAAAACGAGGCTGTAACTGTCAATATGGCGTCAATGGGCTGACAAATTAAAATTGACCCAAACGAATCTATTACGTTATCGCAATGGTGACCCCCGTGAAAAATCCATGGCGGTCAACCAGACGAACATCTCAGAGAGATCATTGGTCGATCTGCCGTCGACCGCTAAGCAAGACTGGCCAGCGGTCGGCGTTGCCATACTTTTGCTTCTGGTATTTGGAGCTTTGATCCCGTTTGCGGGCACACCACTCTCAAACCTCAATGCCTTCTTTCCGAGCTTGGATGCCATCGTTTTTGTCACCAGCTTAATCACGTCAGTTTTGCTATTTGCGCGGTTTTCAATCCTACATTCACGCTCCCTATTGGCGCTGGCGGGCGGTTATCTCTTTGCTGCTCTGATTGCCATTCCGCATGCACTTACATTTGCGGGTGCTTTTTCCCCGACTGGGCTTCTCGGGGCGGGCATCCAAACAGGGTCGTGGCTCTATATTTTTGGGCATTTTGGTTTCGTCGTGGCTGTGCTGGCCTACGGCGTCTTTAGGGAAGAAGGGTCGAAGGCTTCAAATGCCCGGACGTTGCCTGCAATTAGTTTGACCATCGCGGGGGTACTTGCTTTGGTATGCGGTCTCGGGTGGCTAACGACCGCGGGCGCTTCGCTTCTGCCGCCCATAATTCTGGACAAATCCCATATTGGTCCGTTAGCGCATTACCTTGTCGCCCTCTTGATCGGAACTTCCGCGATTGCGCTTTTAGTGTTGTGGTTCCGCAGGCGCTCGGGGCTGGACCTATGGCTCATGGTCGCGGTTTGGGCATCAATCTTGGAGCTCATATTTAGTGGTTTGCTTGCCAACATTCGCTTCAGCCTCGGCTTTTACGCCGGTCGAATATTCTCGTTGGTTACAGCGACTATCGTCCTGATAGTTCTCCTCTCAGAGATAACGCAACTCTACGTGCGCCTAGCCCGTTCAAATGCAATGCTGCGACGCGAGCAGAACAATAGGCTCATGAATCTCGACGCGGTCACGTCTTCGATTTCACATGAAATGAAGCAACCGTTAACGGCGATCTCCCTTCACACCAAAGCCGCTATCAGATTTATGAAGAGGACGACGCCGGATTTTGAAAAAGCCCTTTTGGCTTTGAGCGATGTCGTTGGGGACGCTGAGCGTGCGGGACAAGTATTGCAGGGCGTCCGTGCATTGTTTAGCAAAACCATTGAGGTTCGCGACGCCATAGACGTGAATGAGTTGGTGCTTGGAGCTTTACGTGTACTGCGCCAAACGATCAACGATCATGCGATTGCCACTCGCACAGCACTAGCGTCCGAACTACCGGCCCTGCAAGGCAATCGCGCGCAACTGCATGAAGTCATGATCAACCTGTTTCAAAACGCGGTGGAGGCGATGGCCACCATGGGAGACGGTAGTCGCGTGCTGACCGCGAGAACTGCCCGAGGTAAGGGTGACACAATTGTCGTGGAAGTGGAGGACACAGGGCCGGGCATTGCATTGGAAAAGGTAGACAAGGTATTTGAGGCTTTCGTGACGACAAAGGCTACCGGCATGGGATTGGGATTGGCCATTTGCCGTACCATTGTCTATGGTCATGGTGGTCAGCTGGCGATCTCAGCAGTTGATCCACGCGGCACCAACGTTCGGATAGTGCTGCCGCAACGGAGTTTGGCGGACTAATCGACAGATGATCTTTCGAATCTCTTCCTTTCGCCCAGCAGCTCAAGCGAACCTGGTCGCGATCGGAGCATGAGCGGGTATCGGACGCAAATACTGCGCATTTGCCTGCGGCCCTATAATCACGAATGTACCGGACCTATCGCCCCGGGGATAGGGTTTCCGTTAGAAGTGTCCTGGTTCTCAACAGTGAGAACGCGATTCGAAAATGAATAGTCAGTCGGATGTTATGCGGTCGAATCCGCCCGGCCGAAGCGATCTTAGATGGCCAACGACACGATCCTGATACCAACCACGCTTTCCGATTTCTCGAAGCAAATGGGCGAGGTAATCCAATGGTTGAGAGACTGGGGAACGTGCTAGCGAAAGATGCGATTCAATAAAGCCTAGCGACCGGGCTGCCCGCGCGTGGGAGCTGAAAGCGGGCGATAGCCGCCCAAATTGGCAACCGGCCAACTGACCGGCAACTCCGATGCATATGGCATACTATCCTGTGCCCCGTGCCGCGAAAGGCTGAACGCCATTGCTTGAGCTCCCAAATAGGCCGCACACGCTAGGTCGTTAGTGATTGCTAAGGTGATACCAGCCCAGGCCACGAGGCATTCCACCGTGCCGGCGCCCTGTACGAACGGAACTGATGGAATCGGTTGAGTCTGAAGACTGTTTCCATCAGAAAAGGTCAACAAACGAGTTTTCTCTTTTACAATCACGTTGCGAACACCCCGGCGATGCAGTTCCTGAATCGCCGCGTAGACGTCAGCCTGCTCAGTCAGTAACAGCGCTTCAAAGTCGTTGACAACCAGCAGATGACACGGACCGGCGGGAAGTCGCGTCGGCGGCTGAACCGGTGCAGCATGGACGACGAGACGTGTACCATGGTGACCGCATAGCCGGTAAACCTCTGATACGACGCTGGGCGCGATCTCGAATTGAGTGAACACCAGATCGCTCTCACGAATGGAGGATTCGACTTTTCTGATCAACGCGACCGGGAATTGGTTGTTGGCGGATGCCGCAATCAACCCTGAATGAACACCCGTTTTTCGCTCCTGAAAAAGCATGGCTACGCCAGTCTGAGATGACGGCAGCTCGATAAAATCGGAGGTATCGATTCGTTCTCGAGCCAGTCGATCAGTGGCCATTTCCGCGAACATGTCCTTACCATGTGCTCCCACAAATTTCACTTGGCATCCCGCTCGAGCGGCTGCCACCGCACAGTTGGCTCCTCTGCCGCCGCAGAATATCTCAAAGTCTCCACCCAAGATGGACTCACCCCTCTCGGGGATAGTATCACATGCGATAACCAGATCCGTGTTATAGCTACCGATGACAAGGACGCGCAGCTTAGAGTAGCTATTTGGTAAAGACATAAGGAGTGAGCCCTGGAGTCCCTCCTAACCAATACAAGGACCATCGTATTTAAAAGAGCTATTTGCTACAAGCAATCTCTAGGACACCAACATTGGTTCTCAGTCTTCGTGTCCTTTGGGGTCTGCCGTGGCCCTTCTGGCTAGTTATCTCCCCGCCCGGCGAGCAGCCAAAGTCGATGCAATGATCGCCCTGCGGGAGGGATGAGGGGCTTTTCTCTTAGACCATCTCACGGTCTCAGCAATCATCTCTCAGCCACCCGCCACCAATCACCTCTCACTTCTCACGCCTCAGGTTGATTTGTCTTCCCGGAGCCCCTACCATCCCCCATGGACGTGCTCCAGACATTAGCGGTAGCGTTGGGCCTAGCGGCGCTCTCCGGCTATAGCCTTTATCTGACCGTTTTCCTGACCGGATTGGCGGTGCACTTCAACTGGATCCATCTCGCGCCCCAATACGCATCCCTCCACGTCCTAGCTGACCCCGCCATCATCATTGTTTCGGGGATACTTTTCGTTATCGAGTTTTTCGTCGACAAAATCCCATGGCTCGATTCGCTCTGGGATGCCATTCACACGGTGATTCGCCCGATCGGCGGCGCTTTGCTTGCGATCCAGACCCTGGGGCACCCGGGACCGGTCTTTGATGTAGTCATTGGCCTGATCGCCGGCGCAGTCACTTTTACCTCCCACAGCGTCAAGACGGGTACTCGGCTGATCGTTAACCAATCTCCGGAACCATTCTCGAACGTGGGAGTCAGCTTAGCTGAAAACGTATTAGTGGGCGCGACCTTCGCGCTGCTCTGGACCCATCCGATCACCGCCTTATGTATCCTGCTGGTGCTCTTTTCGATCGCTTTCTATTTTCTGCCTAGAATCTGGCGAACCATCCGGATGCGGGTCTTTTTCATCCGCCAGAAGATGAAACAGCCTGCTCGCCGCACCGCGATCGAGCTCTTAGCCAGTCTGCCGGGGCCTTACGAACGCTGGTTCCATAAATTAGTTCAACCACAGCAAACCGTGAGATGGGCTGTTCCTTGCATCACCGGCAAAGGCAAACTGATTCCCCGGGATCAATTCGGTTATCTGACCGCAACCGAAGAACAGCTTTCCATGGTGTTCTTCATCGTTAAAGGCTGGTTTGCTTCAGCCAAGCTCTTCGAGATCGACGACTTCGAACCCTCGCTCAAACAACGGTTCCTTTACGACGAGATCGTTTTGTCGACTCCGGGTAAGAGCGATCGATATACCTTTCGGTTCGATCGCTCGCAGGCTGGACTCGCACCCCTGGTGTTAGAGGACCTGAAACGCCGGATGGATACCTCGCGGCAAGTCCTGCTAATGCCGGCGAGCGAACCAATCACAGGCGAAGTGAAGCCCGCTCACGCGATTCTACGAAACGAAGGCACCTCCTTTGCCCCCTCCGGCCAGGACGGCAACAGCCAAACCGGAGCCAATCACCAGGACCTATAGGGGTCGCCACCCGTGGAGCGTTGCCTCGCTGGCGAGGCCGTAGGGGTCGCCACCCGTGGAGCGCTGCCTCGCTTGCGAGGCCGTAGGGGTCGCCACCCGTGGAGCGTTGCCTCGCTTGCGAGGCCGTGGTGAACAGAGCTGCTAGCGCGCCAATTGCGTTTGATGGTTTGGCTCTGCCGTGTGCGATAGAGGCCTTCGGAACGTTACATAGCGCAGACAGCGGTAAGGACGCACTTATGAATTCCCCCCTTTGTTCACCACGGCCTCGCAAGCAAGGCAACGCTCCACTCCGAGATTCTCGCTCCCAAAAAAAAGACGGCCCTGCACACGCAGGGCCGTCACGAACAACTACCCCTCTATTGGTCTCTTATGCCAGCCCGTTATCCTTGAGGATCTGTTCGCAGTTCGATTTATCGACCGCCATTGTCGGTAAGGTGATTTTCTTCTCCACAGTTTCACCTTTCACGATCTTCAATGCTTGCCGCACGCCCTCCACTCCCGGTGTGGCATACACGAAAGTAGCCGTAAGCTGACCTTTACTGACCCAGGTGACACCTTCATCCGGCAACGCGTCGATTCCGAGGATTTTGATGTCCTTTTCCTTGCCGGCATCTTTAGCCGCGAGATAGGCGCCATACGCGATCGGATCATTATGCCCGTAGACCAGATCGATCTTGTCGAACTGTTTCAACGCTGTGGTCATAGTGTCATAGCCCTTCGCCTGCTTCCAATCGCAGTCGATCGGCTGCAGCAATGACTTGATACCAGGTTCTTTGCTGACCGGTTCATTGAATCCCTTGTGACGGTCCTGCGCCGGCGCAGTGCCCATCCCGCCCCACAGCTCCACAATATTTCCTTTGGCGGCGCCCGCGCCACCCAGCAGCTTAACTGCATAGGCTCCGGCAGTTTGGCCGATTACCACGTTATCACCACCAATGAAACAGGTGTATTTATCCGTGTTAACATTGCGGTCCAAAACGATAACCGGGATTTTCTTGTCAATCGCCTCAAGGACAACTCCAGTTAAACCGGCTGACTCCTTCGGACTAATTAACAGCACGTCGACACCCTGACGGATCAGGCTTTCCGTATCGGCCACCTGCTTTTCCGTCTTATCCTGCCCATCCGTGATAATCAGCTCGATCTCAGGATGCTTGTCGGCTTCCTTTTTCATGTCCTTGTTGAACTGAACCCGCCAAGGTTCAACGATGGTACACTGGGAGAAACCGAAGACATACTTCTTTCCCTGGGCCTTTATATAGAACGGCTTAAATACCGCCGACGCTGCGGCTGCAGCTATGCTTGTCTGAATGAATGTTCTACGTTTCATTTTTAGGGGTGGGGGGATTTCATTTTTTGGGTGTGGAGCCGATGTCCTACAGGTTGCAGGGCACCAGCGGGTGAAATCTAATTCTTTCGAAGATCTTGTAGCACCTCATCCTGGCGCGATTCGCCGGCGCTCACTTTCCTGGTACGAGCCCGGAGTCGTTTCCACCAGAGCCCTACCTGACCTTCCTGCAGCAGAACCGCCGCCAGGATAATCGCGCCTTTTAATACGAATTGGATATTACTGTTAATGTTTTTGAGGAGCAAAATGTTGGTTAAAAATCCGAAAATTAAGACGCCTACAAAGGTCCCGGTCATCGTGCCTTTACCGCCCATCAAATTGGTCCCACCAATCACCACCGCCGCGATCGCGTCCAATTCGCCTCCGGCCCCGGCATCCGGTTTACCCTGTCGATATTGAGAGGTGTAGAGAACGCCGGACAGACAAGCTAACATTCCGGCGATGGAATAGACCGCTACCTTCATTTGGTCCACCTGAATACCGGCTAACCGCGCCGCCTGTTCATTTCCACCGATCGCATAGATGTAACGGCCAAACGCGGTGTATTTCAGCACAAATCCGAAAATCAAGACCACTACCAGAAAAAAGATGCCCGGAACCGGAATAACTTGTAACACCAGAGCCCGCAGCATCTCGAAATCTTCCGTCGCATTCGAGCCGGTATAGACCGGGTAGACCGCAGCCGTTTCACCGCCTAACAAGCGAGCCAGACCAACGATGGCGACCATCATGGCCAGGGTGACAATGAACGGCTGAAGGTTTCCCTTGGCGATTACTAACCCGGTAAATGCGCCCAGCGCTAGACCAACCGCCGGCACTGTAATTAACACTCCTAACACACCGAATTTTGATTGGAGTTGGCTGGTGGTCCACCAAACTAACAAACCGCCTACCAGCAATCCCGCTACCAGACCGGCTAAACGTATCTTCCAGCTGGCATGCTCAACCGGTTTCGCGGATCCACGCCGCACGTTGGTCGCCACCAACGGCACCAGGTAGCCGCCAAGCAAAACCGCTACTAGGGCCAAGATGGGAATCGAGGCCGTCGATGCTGCCGTCCAACCGGGGAGCGTTAAGAGCATCGCGCAAAGCATACACCCCAAGGACATCATTGAACCAACGGACAGGTCGATTCCCCCGGTCAAAATCACCAAGGTCATCCCCACCGCGATGATACCGTTGTTCGCCACCTGCCGGAGCACATCCGCCTGGTTTCCTGGATCCAGGAAAATATTCGCCCCCTTGCGATTCACTGGCGAGAGAACGATCCCGGCTCCATACAGCACGGCTAATCCCCAGAACAACTTAGTTTGTAAAATAAAGCGCCCCGCTGAGGCAGCCACCCGGTTCATAATGTAGCCTCCAGATTCAAGAACTCAGGCTGGATAGCGCCGCCGGGGGATGCGTATTCCAGAATGGCTTCTTGAGAGAATTCCCTCCGATCAAGTAACGCGCTTGGGCGACCTTCGCGAAGCACCAGGATACGGTCGCTCAGCAACATCAACTCCGGTAACTCCGAAGATACCAACACGATTCCCAGCCCGTGCTCCGCTAAGTCCCGAATCAAACGATAAATCTCCGCCTTAGCGCCGACATCGATTCCACGGGTCGGTTCATCGAGTAGAAACACCTTCGGTTTCGTTACCAAACATTTCGCCACCACTACCTTTTGTTGGTTACCACCGCTCAACGAACCGGTGGTTTGTTCGATGTCGCGCGCATGAATATTGAGCTTCTGCACCATCGACTGAGCCAACGCCTTCTCTCTCCCGGGTAACACAATGCCCAAGTGAGTTAATGTCCGCATCACCGGCAGTCCGATATTTCGGTCGATTCCAGCTCCGAGCACCAGACCATCTCGTTTCCGATCTTCCGTCACCAAAGCGAGACCATGCGCTTTCGCCTGGAGCGGGCTGAGAACGTGCACCGGTTCACCCTCAATCAAAATCTGACCGTCGCTGGTCCCTGGGTGCAGACCGTACAGTATTTGTAGAATTTCGGTCCTACCCGCCCCCAGCAGTCCGCCTAACCCAAACACTTCTCCGGCTCCCACCGCAAAATTGACATCCTGCACCAGCATAGGACGGCTCGGCGTTGGAGAAGGATGTTCTAAGGACAGATTCCGGACTTCCAACATCGGCTTTGCCACCGCTGCTACGCTTTTGTCTTCCGCGAGCATTTCTTGAATCTCGCGCCCGACCATCATCCGGATCAGGTCCTTTCTATTTGCCTCGATGGCCGGCACTGTCCCGATATGACTTCCATCCCGGAGCACAGTGACGGTATCGGCCAGCTCTGTCACCTCCTCCATGCGATGAGAGATATAGACAATGGCAACCCCTTCCGCCGCCAAGCGGCGTATCACCTGAAAAAGACGTCCGGTCTCGTTGATCGACAGGGCTGAGGTCGCCTCGTCCATGATCAAAATCCGCGCCTTCGATACCAGCGCTTTTGCTATCTCCACCAGCTGCTGTTCTCCCACGCGAAGCTTCGACACCGGAATCTGTAGCGGCCCATGAAAATCAAGGGTCTTAAGAACCTCCTGCGCAGCCTGTACTTGACTCTTGCGATCGACAAAAAACAGCGACTGCAACTTTTCTTGGCCTAGGAAGATATTTTCGTCGACCTCAAGCTCAGGAACCAGGCTAAGCTCCTGTTGAATCATAGCAATACCAGCCCGGGTAGCATCGCGAGGAGAAGCCAAAGAAACCGGCTGACCCGCTACCAGAATTTGGCCCTCGAAATCCTCGATCAACCCCGCGGCGATCTTCATTAGCGTGCTTTTCCCCGCCCCGTTCTCGCCCATCAGAGCATGAACCTCGCCGCTCTTTAATTGGAAATCGACGTCCCGCAGAACTCGAGTCGCGCCAAACGATTTCGATATCCGCCGCATCTCGAGGGCGAGAGGCTCAGGGGTAAGATTTAACGTGGACACGGAAAACCGGATGATTCAGGGAGGTTTTTGACTGATACTCGTCAGCCTGATTAATGTAAAGCTTTACATAGTATTTTGTTTGTTCCATCCTCTTCCCCAACAAAATTTTCCCGCCTGCATTTCCTTCCTATTCTGCCCATCAGAAACAGCCGCCCTAATCCAAGTAATTCAATGACCCTTTCCGAGCTCGCCCGCGAATTGAACGTGAGCATCGCCACCATTTCCAGAGCCCTCAACCGGCCCGATGACGTTGCTCCCAGCACCCGCGAGCGAATTTTAGCCGCCGTCCATCGCAACGGAAAATATCAACCAGGAAAAGCTCGCTGGCTCCGAGCTCAGCAAACCCGCACCATCGGAGTCGTCATTTCCGATATCCGGAATCCCTTCTTCGCCGCCTTCGTTAAATCCATTGAAGATATCGCTAAAGACAACGGTTATACCGTCCTTGTCTGTAACGCTGACGAGGATTCGGAGAAAGAAGAAGCCGCCTTGTCCATGTTCCTCGATCGTAAAGTCGCCGGCTTGATCAATTGTTCCACTGGCGGAAATGTGGACCTGCTCCGAGCGGTCCGGCAAAGCGGCGCTGCCATCATCGATTTCGACCGCGAATCCGGCTTAGAGAATGTCGACGTCGTGACGGCAGATAACTCGCGCGGCACCGCTTTGGCCATCCAGCACCTCATTTCACTGGGTCACCGCCGAATCGCCACCATCGCCGGACCTCAACATTTATCCAATGCCCGGACTCGTTTGGAAACGTATCAACGGTCATTAACTCGAGCCGGCATCGAGATTGTCGGCCAATATGCTCAATCAGGGAATTTCCAGGCTGAATCCGGCTATGCCTGCGCTAAGAGGCTGTTCAAACTAACGAAGCCCCCTACCGCAGTGTTCGTTGCCAATTTGGAGATGTGCTCCGGACTCATCACTTTTGTGCGGGAAGCCGGTATTCGCGTACCGGACGACCTGTCGGTGGTAACCTTCGATGACGCCTTTTGGATGCGATATATTGATCCAGCGATCACCGCCATCGCCCAACCCGTCGAAAAGATGGGCCAATACACGATCCAACTAATGTTGGAGCGGCTTCGCGGCAGCCGCGGCGTGCAACGAAGAATGTTCCCTCCCAGGCTCATCGTGCGTCAGTCCACTTCCGCCCCCTCGTCGGAGACTCCGGGCCGGAAATGACAAATGACAAATGACAGATGACAAATGCGGACCGGGCGATGGCTTGGATGAACCCAGGGCCGGGAGGGATCGCGTCCCCGCGATCCGTTGTTCGCGGAGCCCAGTGCGTTCAGCAAGCGGGCGATTATATAAACGTCTGTCGGTTTTGAACGTCTTCGCAGCGCGCGAGGACGCGCGCCCTCCCCGGAATTAACGGCGCTCGCAACGCTCGGCCATCTGTCATCTGTCATTTGTCATTTCTGAGTCCGCGTAGCGACCCGCAACAACCTCCCCATCGCCTCATTAAACTCGCCTTCGCACTCCAGGTTCGGCAGGTTCCATCCCCTCATTCAACAGCCGGTCCGCCATTGCGACACGCTGACGTCTACCCTCCTCCGTTTCCGCTCTGCAGAAAGTAGCAGCCAACAAGACGCCCCGTACCCGTTCAGGATAAAGGCGGCAAAACTCCATCGCGATCTGGCCTCCCATCGACAGTCCGCCAATCACCACATCACGAATTCCCAATTCATCCAGAAGAGCAGCAATATCCCTGGCAAAAATGTCGAGCGTAGTTTTGCCCGCTACAACCGTGCTTTCCCCGTATCCTCGTAAATCGGGCACGATCGCTCGCCAGCGGAGTCCTCCATCGTGCTCGTGCTCGATCTGAGCGTTCTCCGACTTTGCTGGCTCCATTTCACCCCAGTCGTGCAATTCAGAATCAACCGCCCCTGGCACGCCTTCCAAATCCCGAGCACGAGCACGAGGACGATTGAAATCCCCAATCCACTCCATCTGAGGCCGCCACATCGTGCGATTGAACGGATGACCGTGTACCAACACCAAAACATTGTCCCCATCGCCCACATCCTCATAAGCGACGGTGATACCATTCACTAACACTCTACCCATTTGCCATCTGTCATCTGTCATCGGCTATCGGCTATTGGCTATTGGCTATTGGCTATTGGCTATCGGCTATTTGCTATCGGCTATCGGCTATGCGCGTAGCGCAAGCGCCCACCGGGCACCGACCACCGCCGCCAACAGTAGTCCCAGCACCACCCAAAGTTGCAGATCGATCTGTTCTCCCAAAATCAACGCCGCAGCCAGTACTGCCAACACCGATTGAAATTGTTGAATCTGACTCATCCGAGCCACGCCGCCCCGAGCTAAGCCGCGATAGTAAAGTGCGAACCCGATAAATTGGGAAACCAACACCTGATAGCATAGACCGAACCACGCCGAGGGAGAATACACCGGACTGACATGCCCCACTCTCCAAAGATAGGTAGAGAACAACAGGAGTGCTATGGGGCTAGAGAGTACCAACATCCAACAGATCGCCCGCCAGCCACCCATCTCCTGGGACAAAAGCCCCCCTTCCGCGTACCCATAAGAACAAGCGACACAAGCCACAATGATCAATAGATCGGCTTGCCTTAGTTGCAGACCGCCCGCACGCGAGACCAGAAACCATGCCACCACCGCAGTCGCTCCGGCTGCTATCGCCCAAAATGCTCGCGGTACTCGTTCCCGTTTTCGCCAGACTCCGAAAATCGCGGTTAACAGGGGCAAAATCGCCGAAACAGTTGCGGCATGGCTGGCCGGTACACTTTGCAGCGCAATAGTGGTGAAGATAGGAAAAACAAAAACAATGCCTACCGCCGCCAAGCACAAACGAAGAGCCTGTTTGGGCGTTGGTAGCGGATATTTCCCTACTAAAGCGCACAACACCGCGATCGGACCAGCAATCGCTCCTCTGGCAAACGCGATAAACAATGGATCGAACCCACCCAGCGCCAAACGCACCGCAACAAAAGAGAGACTAAAACAAATCACCCCCAGCGAGGTAAAGATCCAGCCTTCGAACTCGTTGCGCTGCGAATGCCCTTCTTCCTTCGTCTGGCTGAATCCGACTTCGGCGGACGACTCGGAGCACAAATCCTCTCCCCTCAGCCCTCCATCGATAACCCGATAAAGCGACCGCATTCGTTCCATAGACGCCACTCTTCTCCAAATCATCCGACCAGAACAGATACAGATTGTTGATTATCAGTGCAGAACAGTTTGATTTTCAAGCCGTTTGGGAGGTTCTTGAAGGAGTTCAGGAGTCTGCTTACTGCTTACTGACCGCCCCACCAATCACCAATCACCACTCACCTCTCACCAATCACCACTCACCTCTCACCCCAAAAATGGACCCCAGCTACCAGCTGCTCGCGGATAAGCTCCATAGACAAATCGAAGCTCGCACCTATCTGCCGGGGGACCGCTTACCTTCGGTCCGCGAATTGGCGAAAGACCATGGGTTTAGCTTGGAGACAGTCCTGCATGCTTTCCGGGTTCTGGAAAATAAAGGGGTGGTTGAAGCCCGGGTTAGGAGCGGATTTTACGTTCGCGAACCTAAGCTGCGTTTCGTAGCGCCGCCGACTAAAACTCAGACGATTTTTCGGGCAAAAGATGTAGCAGTTAGCTTACTGAGACACCAAACCGTCACGTTTGGCACATCCAAGCATGTGGTTCCGCTCGGACTCAGCTTGCTCGGTTCAGAGGTCCTACCGGCGCGAAAGCTGGCTCAAACCGCCGCCAGCGCAGCGCGACGTTATCCCGCTGAAACCTGCAGTCAGGGACCTCCGGAGGGGATCGAACCGTTGCGTCAGCAATTGGCGCAACGAGCCAACGGATGGGGATGTTTCCTTTCGCCCGACGATTTCGTGATCACTTGTGGAGCATCAGAAGCTCTGCACCTGGCATTGAGAGCGGTGAGTCAACCTGGCGATATCATCCTCGTAGAATCGCCCACTTACTTTGGCGAGCTGGAGATTATCCAAAGCTTAGGGCTAAGGGTGGTCGAACTAGCCACCGACCCCGTCCACGGGGTCGACCTGGGAGATCTCGAGAATGCGTTGCAGCGGTTTACCAGGGTGGCTGCGTGTTTGCTGGTAACAAACTACAGCAATCCGCTCGGGTATTCACTGAGTACCGAAACCAAGCGTGATCTCGTTCGATTGTTGGCCAGGTTCGGCGTCCCTCTCATCGAAGACGACATTTTCGGCGATTTGCACCGGCCTGAAACAGAACGTCCAAAGGTCGCAAAGTCTTTCGATCAAGATGGATCCGTGATTTTGATCGGTTCGTTTTCTAAGATATTAGCACCCGGTCTTCGAGTTGGTTGGATCGTTCCAGGCAAGTTTCATGACCGGGTCTTGCAGCTCAAATCCGCGACCAGCTTAGCGACACCTTCCCTTCCCCAACTAGCGGTCGCAGAATTTCTAAAATTCGGCTCGTTCGATGCCCATTTGCGGCGGTTGCGCAAGTTTTTAGCGGACCAAGTTTACCGGTTCAGTAGCGCCATCGCCGAAACTTTTCCGGAGTCGACCCGGATCTCTCGCCCGAGCGGCGGATTTGTACTCTGGATCGAACTTGAGGAAGACTTCGATGCGCTCGAGATGGCCGTAGAAGCACTCAACCGGTTTCGGATCGCCGTCGCGCCGGGCAACATTTTCTCCGCCACCGGTGAACGCTATCGCAATTGTTTCCGAGTTAGCTGCGGACACGGCTTCTCCCCGAAATTCGCCGAAGCGATTCAAACCCTTGGCCGGCTCGCCTCGGCGCGATCAAGCGCGCCGAGGCGAACCGTGGAGCGCGCCTCGCTTGCGAGGCCGTGGTGAACCGGGGAGAATCGCAAGGCACATCCCATTTTTGTCTGCGCTCTATCCGCGGGTGCCTGTTGATACGTAAGAGCGCGCCCGTTGAAACGCTAGCCCCACCGTCATCCCTTGCTAACCACGGCCTCGCACCTTGTCGCGCCGTAGGCTTGGCGGAGGCGGAAGCGAGGCGCGCTCCACGGCTCTCGTCTACCAATCACCTTTCACCTCTCACCGTCCCCCTTGAACTCCTTGGACTCCTTCTCTGCCATCTGCTATTGGCTGTTGGATATCGGCTATTCGCGCAGCGCTATGACTTGGTATTACCTAATCGGAAACCAGCCTAACGGTCCGGTCGAAGAACCCGAAATCGATCGGCTTTTCAATCATGGTGCAATCACCTTAGGGACCAAGGTTTGGCGCCAAGGGTTGCAGACTTGGAAGACTCTGGCGGAAGCTCTTAACCGGCCGGCGGTCAGTTGTTTCAGATGCAAACAGCTCTCCCCGCCGGATCTGTCCGTACAATATGGCTCCCTTAGTCTCTGCCACGATTGCAAAGACATATTCTTCCAACAAATCCGGGAAGGATTATCCCCTGAAACCAGTGGCATCTATGGTGGGTTTTGGATGCGGGCCGGCGCCTATCTCATCGACCAGATCGCGCTTTTCCTGGTTCGTCTTCCGTTTGAGCTAGCGCTGCGCGCATACGTTTTCTGGAGCACGTTCTCAGCTTCACCGGGGGGGTCCGCGCAGTCGCCCTGGCTAATAAAAGGAGTCTTAATCGCCTATGGCCTCTATTTCATCTTCGCTCTCGCGATCTCTTTAGGTTATTCCGTCTTTTTCGTCGGTAGATACGGCGCTACGCCCGGTAAAATGGCGCTCAAGTTGCGGATCGTCCGGTCTGATCTATCAAAGGTCTCCTATTTAAGAGCACTCGGACGTTATTTCGCTCAGGGTTTGAGCGGGATGTTGCTATACATCGGCTACATTATGGCCGGGTTCGATTCGGAAAAGAGGGCGTTGCACGACTACCTTTGCGATACCCGGGTGATAAAACGCCAATCGACCTAATGAGTACCGGCGCTTTTTGTCCCATCTGCCATCACTCGCTAACCACCTCTCAGTGGAACCTGCAGGATTTTACGGCCTGTCCCAATTGTCACGCGCCAACTCGTACTCTGGTATTCCCGGCGATGACCAGAGCCACGTCCGTTCCGCGCCCGGAACCACGTAGAGAGACCGAAGCAGGTTGCTTTTTTCACAGTAATTCACGTGCAGAAAACGTTTGCAGTTCATGCGGCCGGTTTCTTTGCTCGCTTTGTACTCTCGAGTTTGGAGCCCAAAAACTTTGCCCTGACTGCATCTACAGAAGACGCCGGCAAGCGTCGGAACCATTGTTCCGGGACCAAACCATCCTTTTCGACAACATTGCGTTGCTGCTGTTGGTCATCCCGGTCCTTTGTCTGGTGTACATTTATTTGGGACTAATTTTCAGCGCCTTCGCCTTGGCCATCGTTATCATCGGCTGGCGACTACAGCGCCCTCTAGTGCCACGCTCCAGGTACCGATTCGTTCTAGCAGCCGGTTTGTCATTGGTGGAAGGCATCGGTTGGATCGCTCTCGTCTGGTCGATCGTGTGGCTAATTCAAAGTCATCCCACTGACTTCGGCTTATGAGCGATCCCGCCTTAGCAAAACCTTCCTCCGACGTCCGGCTGAGCCGGGCGATGACGGACAAGACGGAGCGGCAGGTACCCTATCGAAAAATCGCTGCCACCGGTTGGACCTCGCGTTTGTTTCCTGGTGCACGCAGCACTCTTTATCTCGCGGATGATCATTTGCTTCATGCCAAGCAGATGATCCTCTTTGAAAAGTATCGCCGCTTTTACTTTTCAGATATCGAGGCCATCTCTTTTTCTAAGAGTAATCGCTGGATTTGGTTCTCGACGGTTTGGGGATTTCTCCTGTTCTGCAGTCTGTTCTGGTACCTCGGTCACCAAACGTGGTGTTATGTGGCTGGCGCGCTATTCTGCCTGTTTTTCGGCGGCTTGCTTCTATCGAACCTGATTGCCGGTCCTACTTACGTCGTTAACCTCCAAACTGCCGCTCAAATTCGCCGTTTACGGCCCGTAGAACGAGAAAACCAGCTGATCAAGTTCCAGCAGACGATCGTCCCGATCATCATGCAAGCTCAGCAAGGTAGCGCTAACCGGGCAGCAGCATGAATCTAGCAGCCCGCCGCTGTCTAGTGCATCCGGATCGAGAGGCTGCCGCCCGGTGCCCGAGTTGCCACCAGTATTACTGCCGTGAGTGTGTAGTCGAACACGACGCTCAGTTTCTCTGCGCAGCTTGTCTCCAAAAATCAATTGAAACCCGGAGTCATCGCCGGTCCATCCAATTCGACTGGCTAAGTCCCTTCCGGCTCCTACTTGGCTTTGCTGGCGCCTATCTCTCGCTCTACGTGATCGAACGAATCCTGCTGCTGATCCCCATCAACCTGTATAACGGCACCTGGTTCTGAAGAACAGGCGAAGCGCATGACAAATGACAGATGACAGATGACAAATTAAACGATTCAGCGAGCGGCGCGCCTCCTAGCTCCTAGCTCCTAGCTCCTCCCTGATACTGTTTACTGCTTACTGGCTTCCCACCTCTCACTAATCACCTCTCACCTCTCACTAAATGATAGACCTGCTAGAGGAAGCGATTCATTTGTTGCGCAGAACCTCGGCGATCACGTACGCCTATTACATATTAGGTGTTACGCCGTTTGCACTTCTGTTTTTTCAACTCCTAGCAGATGCGTCTTACCACCGTTACCTGGCCGAGCATCTGGGCGATTCAGTTATTCGCCTCGCCATTGCCTACTGTTGGATGAAAGGCTTCCAAGCCTTAGCCTGCCAGCGTCTACTCGCGTCCTACTCCGGAGAACCAGTTCGTCGTCGTGGGCCGTTAAAATTGCTACAACTTTGGTCCGCTCAATGCGCAATTCAGCCCTGGGGTATTCTCATTAAACCCATGGCCTTCGTAGTCATGATCCCTTCTCCCTTCGTAGACGCATTTTTTCAAACCGCTAGCATCGTCATTACTGGCGACCGAGGAGATTTTATGCGTTGCATCCGGCTTTCCACGGGGAAGATCGGCCCCGGGTTAGTTCTAAACGGGATCATCTTCGCTTTCCGAATCGTGATGTTTGTCTGCGTTTATTCGACGCTCGCCACGTTGCCTTTCTTATGCAAGATGCTGTTCGGCATCGAAACCTTGCTGACCAACAATTTCCAATGGCTGGCCTCGTTCCCTTTTCTATTAGGAACGGGATTCGTTTCCTATTTCGTCATCGACCTTTTGCTAAAGTCTTTCTACGTGATTCGACTTCGACGGATTGAATGTGAAACCTCGGGAAAAGATCTGGTACACCGCCTTGCTGAGCTGGGGTACGCCGTCGAGGCTAGGAAGACTCAATAGCCGCGAAAGACCCGCCACGGAGCGTCACCACAACCAAACCCGAAACAACCGCGAATGGACGCGAAGACAAAAAGACAGACAAACCGCAGATGGACACGAATGGACGCGAATAAAATACGTGTGACCGACGCCGCACGCTCCGGAGGGGGGTCGCTTTCCCGCTCTGCAGCTCTATCCGATGGCAAACAGGCGGCTCCCGCGAACATCCCAGCGCACGGCCATAAACCCAGCGCCTCCCCGATTCGCGTCAATTCGTGTCCATTCGCGGTTAAATTTATTCTTTTCGTCTTCGTGTCCATTCGTGGTTTTTGTTCGTGTCCATTCGCGGTTAGAACAATCCTGGCAGCCGCGGCTGTTCTGTTCTTGCTGTTAGCTCCAGCCCGTAACTATGCGATTTCGGTCGACCGATCGGAAGAGCAGCTCAGGGCGATGCCTCTAGCCAGCACCACACCGAACGCCGCTCGGGTCCCCACAGCGGAGGTCCAGCAACAAGTTGAACGTGTGTTAACTGCGCCGGAATACGCCTGGCGAAATCCCAGCAAAGTGGAAGCGCCGCCCTCGTGGCTAGAACAGTTCAGTGACTGGCTCAGGGATTCTCTTGCCAGCCTTAGCCGTGCACTCGACCGCTTGGGACGAGCGATCTCTCGATGGCTCGCCTCGTTATTTCCCCAAGCTTCCGGAACCAGGACGGGCGGAAGCGATGGGATGAGCTTGGTAGCCCAAATTTTAACCTGGGTGACCATCATTGCTGCTGCAGCAATCTTAACCTTGATTCTCGTCAAGATACTCTCGCGAAGACGCGTATTAACACCACCGAAAGCGCCACCGGCCGCTCCAACCCCAGACCTCGAAAGCGAGGACACAACCGCAGATCAGCTTCCCGAGGATGAGTGGCTGCGACTGGCCCGGCAAAAAGCGCAGGACGGCGATCTGCGCCAAGCTTTGCGAGCCCTATTTTTAGCCGTGCTTTCGTTGCTTGGAGATCAGGGTCTAATCTTGATTCGAAGATCGAAGTCGAACTTCGACTATGAGCGCGAGTTAAAGCGAAAGCTGAATTCTTTGGCCGGCCTCGATGAAATATTTTCAGCGGATCGCAAATTATTCGAGCGCTGTTGGTACGGCGCACATCCCGTGACCGTGACCGAGTTCGAACAATCAGACAGCCTTTATCAACGCCTGAGAAATGTCTGCCTCCGGAAAAATGATCGGGACTGAAAAATATTATGCCCAGTCCATCGCCCGGGAGGGATCGCGTCCTCGGAATCCGTCGTCAACGAAGCCGGGCACGCGTTGTAATCTGGGGCGAAAATACACCCTTGGGTTCTGCCCCACCCTCGCGGCGCGCGGGGACGCGCGCCCTCCCCTAACCGCACACCACTCCTCATGCATAAAGACCGCCTAATCGCTTACGTCCTCATGGGACTAATGGCAGCTCTCTTTGCCTGTGTCGGGGTTCAAATGTTTAAAGTCCGCTCAGAGGTGAATGGAGTCTATCCCGAGTATTCGAGTTTCCGCGCGGATCCAAAGGGTTATCGGGTCCTATTCGAGACGTTGTCCAAGCTTGGACCGATCCCCGTCCAACGTTTCGAGGAGCCGCTAACCGAGTTGCCATCCGCACCCGGTAAAATCTTGGTTTTGGCCGGCATTCAGCCGAGCGGGTTCTCGACCGATGAAACCAATCTTTTGGACGAGTGGATGAAAAAGGGGGGAACTCTGCTGATCGCATTTACCTCTCCGCAAATTGAGCAAAACGAAAAAGGACCTCAGGCTGGTCCGGGACAGCAGGAGAATAGACCGGTTCGTGACGACGTTGGAAAATCCGAAACCTGGGGGTTTAAGATATTCTGGACGAGATTACCCATGGTAACCGAATTGCAATCGAATCTGTTCGCGGACCAGTTTAGTTGGGCGGGCCATTTGTATATTCAGCCAACGAAAAGCGACTGGGAGGTTATGGCTAAAGTTCGGGACCTGCCGGTTGTCCTCCAACGAAACTTCGGCGCCGGTAAACTAGTACTGCTAGCTGATTCCTATCCACTCTCTAATGTAGCCCTGGCTGCTCATCGGAACGCGGCGCTAGTTAGTTGGCTCTTTCCTCAACATTCGACAGTGGTCTTCGATGAGAGCCACTTCGGTATTGTTAACCATCCCGGCATTATTGGCTTAGCCCGGCGTTATGGCCTGGATGGCGCATTCGTTGCCATCCTTGGTCTAGCCGTTCTTTATCTATGGGCAAGCCGATACACCTTGAAACCCATGCGCCGCCGCCGTGCAGACTCTGAGCCCGCAGTACCCGGTATCGGAGGAAATGAGATTTTCACCAACTTGTTGCGCCGCACCCTTCCCGCGAAGGACCTCTGTGCAACCTGTCTGCAAGTTTGGAAACAAAAAGGACCAATCAACCCGGTAAAACAAGCTCGGCTGGAAACCGTGTTAAACTCGCTGTCACCAGCTAGCTCCCAAGTGGAACGATATAATCAGATCGTCAAACTTTTGCCAGTTACCAGCGAACGACGACCCTGAACGCCAAACGCCAAACGCCAAACGTGAACCATGAACGATTCGATTGATGAACTAAAAGAGGTTCTGGTGCGTGCCCGAACCGAGGCGGCCAAGGTCGTCATTGGACAGGAAGACGCTATCCGTTTCGCCTTGATCGCCATCTTCACCAATCAACACGCCCTGATTGAAGGGGTGCCCGGTGTGGCTAAGACGTTGCTGGTCAGAACTCTTGCCCAAATTCTGGGCAGCCCTTTTGACCGAATTCAATTCACGCCAGACCTGATGCCTTCCGATATTCTAGGCACCAACGTTTTCAGCTTTCAAAAAAGCGAATTCACCTTCGCCCCTGGTCCAATTTTTACCACCTTTCTGCTGGCCGATGAGATTAACCGTGCCCCCAGCAAGACCCAATCGGCTCTTCTACAGGCCATGCAGGAACGTCAGGTCACCATCGACCGAAGTACGTATCGGTTGGCCGAAAACTTCACCGTCTTCGCGACCCAAAACCCGATTGAGTTCGAAGGAACATATCCCTTGCCGGAAGCACAGAAAGACCGGTTCATGCTCAAGATTCGGATGGATCTACCGCAGCAAGAGGAAGAGCTTTCTTTGGCTCAACGCATGTTAACCCCAGACGCGCCGGAAGCGGTTCTGGAGCGCGGCGTAGTGCAAAGTGTCATCTCAGAGCAAGACCTCGCCCGTGTCCGAGGGGCGTTAAGCGAGGTTCTGATTCGCCCGGAGTTGGTCGCCTACCTGGTGGAGATCGTCAGAGAGAGCCGGCGCCATGAAAGTGTTCTTTTCGGCGGAGGACCGCGCGCCACTCAGTCCTTAATTTTAGCCAGTCGCGTGCACGCGGCTCTCGATGGAAGGAATTTTGTCACCCCGGACGACATCCGGTTGCTCGCCCAAAGCGTCCTGGAACACCGTTTAGTACTACGACCCGAATTCGAAATCGAAGGTTCGGATCCAAACGCGGTGGTTAAGGATATTTTGGACAAACTGCCCGTCCCAAGATGATTGCAGAACCGGAAATAAAATGATCCACAGATTTCGCAGATTTATTCACCTACCGGTAGAAGATGCGCCTGACATTCGACGCCCTAAGGTCTCACCGCCTTGGTGCGCAAAGCTGTCTTCTAATCTGCGTAATCTGTGTAATCTGCGGATCTTATTTCTGTTCTTGAGATGATTGCTCCTCGGACAAGCCTAGTGGCCTGGGCCGCCGCCATCATTTTACCCCTATCGATTCTAGCGGGTGTGGTGGGTAGTCTACGCTACATTTGCGTTCTGGGAATCGCTGTATTCGCGCTAGCCAGTTTAGCCGACTTACTCCTCGGTCTAGGAAAATACCGGCAACTTGAATGGCACATCCCCTCGGTGAACCGAGTCACCGCCGGGCGCGATTTCGAACTCGGCCTTAAGCTGAACGGGACCGGACTTCGCAGGGGCGCTATCCGCTTGGCGGTTGAGTTGCCGCCGGCCGTTAAGCCCGATCAATCGAGCATCGTGCTGCAAATCAAAGGTGACATCGCGAATCTGCTGATCCCGATTAAAGCGGTGGCGGAGCAACGCGGGACCTATCCAATTCAGCGATTGTTTTTCGATTGGGTCTCGCCGGCGCGGTTCTGGGTTTTCCGTGAAGAACGTCCACTCGTCAGTGAGGTCCGAGTTTACCCGGATCTTGCCTTGGAAGGTCGAAAGATCGCCCATTTCTTGGACCGAGGCGGGTTTGGCGTTCATCGTCAAAGACAGATCGGCCGCGGCCGCGAGTTTGAGAAACTAAGAGAATATGAACCGGGAGACAGCTTCGATTCCATCCATTGGAAAGCCGCAGCGAAACGCCAAAAACCAATCACCAAAGTCTTCCAGGTAGAAAAATCCCAAGAGGTTTATCTCGCCATCGATTCTTCCCGCCTCAGCAGCCGCCTCTTATCGTCCTCGTCCTCGTTCTCGTCGTCGTCCTCGTCCTCGACTGTCCTTGACCCCAGCGCTCACCACGCCACAAATCGGTCCGCCCCCCAATCACCAATCACTAATCACCAATCACATCTCCCCTCCGACCACGAATCACCTCTCACTTCTCACCTCTCACTTCTCACAGCACAAAGCGCCATCCTCGAGCGTTTCATCGCCGCCGCCCTCCTCGCCGGCGCTACCGCCGAACGGCAAGGCGACCTATTCGGCCTCATTACTTTCAGTGACAAAGTCGATCAAATGGCCCGAGCTCGCAGCGGTTCTCTCCACTTCAATCATTGCCGCGATCTACTCGTTAATCTTCGACCTAAGTTAGTTGCTCCCGACTTTGAAGATATCGCGGCGACTCTGCTCAACCGGTTAACTAAACGCTCGCTATTG
>CAVXLD010000011.1:0-242595 GCA_963762565.1 uncultured Verrucomicrobiae bacterium
GCGGAAGGGGTGGGATTTGAACCCACGGTACGGTTTCCCGTACGCCTGATTTCGAGTCAGGTGCCTTCAACCGCTCAGCCACCCTTCCTTTTCCGCCTTCGCTACGCTACGGCGCGACAGGCGCGAGGCTGAGGAAGATAGCGAGAAAGTCGTCGTTGTCGACTGGGAATGGGCGAAACGGCGAACGGGTGAGGGAAGTTGCGTGACGGCGTTTCGGCGGATGGGGTATCGGCGTGGTCGAGGGTAATGGTGCGTCTTGGGCCCGGCTCGGCGCGCGTGTCGGCCTAGCGGATATGAGCGCCTCGACACCCAGTGTTCCTTTGCTCAGCTATTATGGTCTTTCGGGAGCCTCGCCCCACCAGAAACTGCCAACCGCCAACCTCAATACACCTTTTCCCGTTGAGGGTCGGCTTTGCGTTGGCCGAGGAACTCGTAGTTGTCGGAAAGCTTGTACATCAGCATTCGGATGAGTCCGATGACGTTTGGACGCATGGCATCGAACCATTGAGCGGCTTTGATGAAGAGGATGGTGGCGCTCAGGAAACGGCTAGCGGCGATGATACCGACGCCGGCATTCATCCATCCGACAATCGAATCAGAATCTACTGACGAAGATGCTGGCAACCAACTTGCATTCGACCAACCAGCAACAGCGACCATTCCGGACCATAACATCGCGCATTGAAGCCGATCCCGGTTGAGCTCCCAATAAAATCTTTCCGGCGGCACCGGTGCTCTCCGGCTGGATAATCCTTGAAGATGAAAGCGCCCTCGCAACCGCCGGTAATCTCGCAATGCGCAAATCGGAATTAGGACGCTGCCGGAGACGATCGCAGGGAATACTTGCAGGCCGCTGAGCCATTCGTACGAAACGAGGATCAGCCAGCCAAGAAAGCCGAAGATACCCAATACTTCGACCATGCCAAAAAGTATACAACGAGCCGGGTTAGAAAGAAAGCTAAACGGTCTAAGAGTTTCAACGTTTGGCGTTTGAGGTTCGGCGCGGTCGAAACGGTAGCGGTTAGGAACGCTCGCCGAATCGAGAACTAGGACGCCAAACGCCAAACGGCAAACGCCAAACGCCGAACGTTCCTCACTTCTTGAGCTTCTTATCCAGATACAGCTGCATGTCGCTGTGCTTGCCTTTGAAAGCGACAATGAAACAGCAGTCTTCAACAGCGGTCACAGCGCCTTCCCAATTCTCACCATCCACGATCACCCATTTCCCTTTACGCATCTTCACGCCCAGATCAGCGGGATGAAATAGGAACATAAGAACCTCTCTGTCGTTGCTCTTCGCGAGGATCTGTCCGATATCGGCTCCACTAAACTTGAAGACGCGGCAACCGAGAGTCGGGGTGTCAGCGAATTCTTTTGGCACGGCGAACCAATGCATGTCGCTTTTCAGAAAAAACCAATCTTTTAGATTTGCTGTGGTCGTGGTCGTGTCTGTAGGGACCGCCTCGAATTCGTCGCCGTTCAACTTATCGGCCGTGTTCAGTAGCTCCGTTACCTGATCGACTCCGGTGAAGCCGTTGTGCATCTGGTCCCAAACGATCCAGGCGATCAGCGCGATCGTGGCGATCAAGCCAACGCTAACGGCTGCCATGATGGTAACTGGCCGCGCCCGGGGCGGCTCTTCTTCCTTTTCTTCTTCTTCAGCTTTCTCAGCCGCTTCTTCCGCTGCGGGTGGGGCGGTCGGTTGCCCTGCCTCCGCCTCTTTCTTTGGCTCGATTGGCGGCGATTCTTGAACCTCGGGGATTACCGTTGCTGCTGTCGCGTCGGCAATTGGAGTTTGAGGCAGAACCGGTGCCGGTGGCGCCGGAGCGGGCGCCTCATGCTTGGCCGACGTAGCTAAAGGGAGCGACGTGGCGAAGTCTGCCGGTTGAGCGGTTACCTGCGGCGGTGCCGGGGTTTCGACCGGGTTGTCCACTAGCAAATTTTCGAGCTGCTCGATCTGTTGGTCAGTGAGCGCGAGCGTTTGCAGCGCGGTGACGATCTGATCGTCAAAGGCGTTCTGATGCTCTAATTGGCTCTGAAGACCTGGGCTCTCGCTAATCGCTCTCTTGGCATCGGCGATTTCCCCTTGAGTCTCATAGATTGGCCTAACCAAAGGAAGCAACCGTTCGGACATGGCTACGACAAGTGGTAATTGAGCTCTTCGCGCGCCTTTGCGACTCGCTCTGCGAGCGTATCCAGCGTGGTTTCGGTGATATCCGCAATGGTCGCGGGTGGAAGGATCTCCAGATAAAATAGAGTCATCGAAAATCGCTCGGGCTCGGGCAATTGATGAAGTTTACGCGCCCAACCATTCAGTTCAGGTTCCGCTTGTCTCGGGTATGCATTCCGATTTCGAAAAGCCGTCCGAAACAGACCATCGAAATCCAGCCGTTCCAATTGTCTATCGGCATCTTTGAATGCCTGGATAAAGATTTCTTTCACGGCCGATTCTGCGGTTGCGGATGATCCGGATTGAACGGCAAGTAAGCGATAAAGCGCTTGCACGTAGTCGTAAGCGGTCGGCGCATTCAATCCCGGAATGCTATTTGAGGAGTTCAAGGAGTTCAAGGAGTTCCGGAGTTCAGGAGAGGAGCCAGGAGCCAGAATCCAGGAGCCAGGAGGCGACGGGTAAGGTGAGCGCTTGCCAATAACGAGCCGCATCGTTTCAAAAAGTAATCAGTATTTCAGTGATCAGTAAACGGAGCCGTGATTTGAACTCTCGATCCCACGGCACACTGATTATTGACGTAGCGATTACTGAATTACTTCGACCCATAGTGCATTTTCTTCCAGGCGTCGCCTAACCCCTGACCTCCTGGCTCCTGGATTCTGGCTCCTGACTCCTTCTCCTTGAACTCCTGAACTCCCGAACTCTGAACTCTCCGACTACGCAAAGCCTACGTCGCGGCAGGCCTTGAACTCCTCCTCTCAGCATGGCAGTTTGCCGCCTTGAACCGTCAAAAGACCATACTGTTTGTTTGTACCGGGAATGTATGCAGGAGTCCGATGGCAGAAGGCCTTTTTGAAAGGATGACCGCGGAACGTGCGGATCTGCGCGTCCTGTCGGCGGGTGTCAGTACCTATCCGGGCCAGCCGCCTAGCGCGCACGCGGTTGAAGTCCTGGAGGAGCTTGGTGTCGACATCTCTCAACATCGCAGTAAGCCAATCAGTGAGAAGGTGGTCGAAGAAGCGGATTGGATCATAGCAATGACCCGCAGTCATTTGGATTCGATTATCTATCTCTTTCCCAGGGCGGCGGAGAAAGTTTATCTACTACGTGAGTTTGAGCCGGGAGCAACCTCGCTTGATGTTGCCGACCCAATTGGCATGGGCTTGGAAGCCTATCGAGCCGCGCGTGAGATAATCCGGCATAGTTTGCCCGGGCTAATGCAGTTTATCGATCAATATCGCCCCGGAGCTTTTTCCACTATGAGTCGAAACCCGCACAACCGTTCGTTAGAAGAAGTCGATCCCGAGATTTTTCAGGCAATCGAAGCGGAACGGATCCGCCAGTTTGAAAATATCGAGTTAATCGCTTCGGAGAACTTTACCAGTCGCGCGGTAATGGAAGCCCAAGGATCTGTCCTGACCAACAAATACGCGGAGGGATATCCGGGAAGACGTTGGTATGGCGGTTGCGAGAATGTGGATGTGGTGGAGCGGCTCGCTATTGATCGGGCCAGGCAGTTGTTTGGCGCCGAGCACGTCAACGTCCAAGCCCATAGCGGAAGCCAGGCGAACATGGCGGTCTATTTCAGCGTGCTAAACCCCGGGGACCGAATTTTAACGATGGACCTATCCCATGGAGGCCATCTTACTCATGGTAACAAGGCGAATTTCTCCGGACGCTTTTATTCGGTTGTACACTATGGCGTAGACCGTGAAACCGAGCGTATCGATTACGACCAGCTGGCCCGACAAGCAGAAGAACATAAGCCGAGGATGATCACGGCCGGCGCTTCTGCCTACTCACGGATTATCGATTTCCAGAAGATGCGGCAAATCGCGAATTCAGTGGGTGCCTATTTGTTCGTGGATATCGCCCATATAGCAGGTCTGGTAGCAGCCGGCGTGCATCCCACTCCCATTGGAATCGCGGACTTTGTCACTACCACCACGCATAAGAGTTTACGTGGTCCGCGAGGGGGGATCATCATGTGTAAACCGGAACATGCCAAGGCCATCGACAGCCTGATGTTTCCCGGAGTTCAAGGGGGACCGCTTATGCACGTGATTGCAGCGAAGGCGGTTTGTTTTCACGAAGCCTTGCAGCCGGGATTCAAAGAATACCAGGTTCAGATTACGAACAACGCTAAGGCGTTGGCTGCCAGCCTGCACATGAAGGGTTATCGTTTGGTGTCCGGAGGAACCGACAATCATTTGATGCTGGTTGACTTGCGGCCCAAAGGATTGAACGGCAGGCAAGCCCAGGAAACCCTCGATGTCGCCGGGATCACCGTTAACAAAAATTCCATCCCCTTTGACACCGAATCTGTGGTGAAAGGCGGAGGCATCAGGATTGGAACGCCGGCTGTCACCACGCGCGGAATGAAGGAAGAGGAGATGATGGAAATCGCTGACCTCATGGACGAAGCACTCAGTTCTAACGGTGACGCATCGGTTCTTGAAAAAGTGCGCCAGAAAGTAAAGGGGCTGACCGCGAAGTATCCGCTGCCGGGTTAGGGTTTGGCGTTCGGCGTTTGGCGTTCGGCGGTTTGGTGGGGCGAGGCTCCCGAAAGAACTAGGAGATCGAACAACGAGACTAGATTCGCCCTCACTCTATCATTTGAGACGCCGGATCGCGCGCCGAGCCGGACGCTAGACGTGCCAACGCCTTACCGCCTCCGAGCTTTCGAGCAAGCCCTGCTTGGCCATCACCCGACGCCCCAGCGAAACCGGTGTGCATGCCGTGTCGTGGGTCCGGCTCGGCGCGCGGTTCGAGCTTGCAAATGAAAGAGCGGCGATACGTTTAATCTCTTTGATTAGCGATTCAGGTCTTTCGGGAGCCTCGCCCCACCAAATCAGCCGCCAAACCGCGCAACCGCCAAACGCCGAACCGCCGCAACCACCGCACGCCAACCGCCGAACGCCGAACGCCGAACGCCGAACGCCGAACGCCAAACGCTACCTCTGATACAGCCTGGCGAGCTGCCGGAGCTGGTCTCCTCTTTGACCCCAGAGCTGATCCAATTGCTCCGATGTGAAACGCCACCGCCAATTACCGATCGCTTGACCCGGCGTATTCATGCGGCCTTCGCTACCCAAACCGAGAAAATCTTGTAGTGGTGTGATGAAAATGCGCGATGTGGAGGCATATCCGGCATGGATCATCTCCCAAGGAACGTTCTTGGCGTCTGTCCTAAGGTATTCGCTGAAGAACCGTTTTACCTGTTCGGGTTGGGTTCTGAACCAGCCCCAGCTCGTATCATTGTCGTGGGTTCCAGGATAGAGAACGGAGTAAGGAATCGTGCTGTGCGGCAGGTACTCTGTGGCCCCTTCAAAAGCGAATTGCAGCACTTTCATCCCCGGTAAACCGACGTGCTGCATCAACCGGCGGACCGAATCGGTAATGATACCCAAGTCCTCAGCCACCAGCTTCGCGTTTGGGAAACGGCGACGTACAACCTCGAACAGCTTAAGGCCAGGCCCGGGCTCCCAAGTGTATTGGCGAGCATTCTTCGCATCAGGCGGAATCCGGCAATACTCGTCGAACCCACGGAAATGGTCGATCCGGATCACATCGTAAAGTTCGAACGCTTTCTGCAGCCGTGCACACCACCAGGCATAATCGTCGACCGCGTGGCGGTCCCACGCGTAAAGTGGATTACCCCAAAGTTGGCCGTCAGCCGAAAAATAATCAGGTGGCACGCCGGCGACTCCGGTCGGACGGAGATCAGTGTCCATTTGAAATAAGGAGGGATGTCTCCAGACATCCGCGCTATCCATCGCAACGAAAATCGGAATATCTCCAAAGATAGAGATACCGCGCTGATTAGCGTACGCCTTTAGAGCCGACCACTGCTGGAAGAATTTGAATTGATAGAAAGCGCAGGCTACACCCGCGCCAGTCTGCAGATCTGTCCGCTTTGTAGCCGTCCGGTACTTTCGGTAGGACCTTGGCCATTCCAGCCATGAGCGATGACCAAATTGCCCCTTAATCGCCATGAAAAGCGCGTATGAGTCTAGCCAATCGGAATTGATTTCCCGAAACTTGTGAAAGGCGTCTTGTGATGACCGGTTCGCTGTTTCCGAAAACGTGGCGAAGGCTTTCTCCAGAATAATCCAACGCAGATCCCATTGGGCGCCGTAGTCGACGTAATCGGTGGGTAAGGTCCTTAAAGGCTCGAGATCGGCTTCCTGGAGCAGGCCCTCATTCTTAAGATCTTCGAGGTCAATCAGGTAGGGATTACCCGCGCAAGCCGAGAAACACTGATAAGGTGAGTCTCCGTACCCCGTTGGGCCTAGTGGGCAGACTTGCCAATATTTCATGCCGGTATCGGCAAGAAAATCAACAAAGCGGCGAGCCCAACGTCCAAGTGTGCCAATCCCGGTATCTCCTGGCAAAGAAGTAGGATGGAGAAGAACCCCGGCGCCGCGGGAGGTTAGCCAGTTGTAGAGGGGATCGGGCACGGGGACGTGAGAGGTGATTAGTGATTAGTGATTAGTGATTGGTCAGGGGCGAGCCCTGGGCAAGCAGAAAGCTGTGTGGACTGATGGTTGGCGGGACTAGCTGTGCCGGAAAATGTACCGAGCCGTGACCCTGGCGGGCACGGCTCGGCAAGATTCTAAAATTTCCGGTAAAACTTGCGTGACCTGTGGCGCCTCTTCAGCATCTCCAACCCGCTACGCGGGTGCTTTTCGGACTTGGCGCAGTACTCCAACACTCCCACACTCCATCACTCCGCTTGGCCGGATTCGAGGACGAGGACGACGACGAGGACGAGAACGAAGCGCCTTGTGAGCTGTTCGGCTTCGCCGAACCACCAATCACCTCTCACTAATCACCAATCACTTCTCACTGCTGCCCAGTCTCTGGGAACGTCATCGTATCCAGCAGGAATTCCTCATACTTCTCCCGATGTTTATCCATCCATTCCTTTCGAGCTTCTTCCCAGGAGAGTTTTCGGCCCTTTTCTCCTTCGATCCATTTGTACTTCCGGATCTCCTCTTTGATCAGGTAAGTGATCCGATAAAATGGATCGGATAACATCATCGGCGGGACCTGTACGTACTGTTCAGTATCGAGGATTTGGCGCATAACGAGGTCGGTCAGCGAATCACACTCTCGGTCTCTACGTCGAACAGCGCAATTTTATCCAGATTCACGTAAACGGTGATGGGCTGGCCCATGTGATACAAGGCTTCCCCGTGGATGCGAGCGATCAGGTTGCCAGTGCCGGCCTTCATATAGACCAGTGACTCAGAGCCCATGGGTTCCGCGATATCGATCGTAGAAGAAACCGGGGCGGTAGAGCCATTCTTAGATTCTTCAGTCAGATGTTCCGGACGAATGCCAAGGACGATCGGCTTACCCACGACCTTTGACGCTACGGCTTCTACCGGTCCTTTTAACGGGATAGTCACTGCACCTTCATCCGCTGTTTCTTTGAAAGTCAGGCCGCCATCTCCTTTTTCGATTTTGCCTTTGAGCAAGTTCATCGGGGGGCTGCCAATAAACCCGGCCACAAATAAGTTCTCGGGCTGCCGATAAAGGGTTAACGGATCGGCGACCTGCATGATTAAGCCATCCTTCATGACACAGATCCGGTCGCCCATGGTCATGGCTTCGACCTGGTCGTGGGTGACGTAGATCATGGTGTTGCCCAACTGCCCATGTAGTCGCGAAATCTCTGATCGCATCTGCACGCGCATCTTCGCGTCGAGGTTTGATAACGGTTCGTCGAAGAGGAACACCTGCGGATTCCGCACGATCGCCCGGCCTAGAGCCACCCGCTGACGTTGACCGCCGGAGAGTGCCTGCGGTTTGCGTTCCAGCATATGGTCTAGTCCCAACGCCTTCGACGTTCTCGAGACCGTCTGCTGGATGAAATCTTTTTTCTTCTTAGCCAGCTGTAGCCCGAACGCCATGTTATTGAAAATCGACATGTGTGGATACAGCGCGTAGTTCTGGAACACCATCGCGATTCCGCGATCTTTTGGTTCCATATCGTTCACCACCCGGTCTCCGATGGCGATCGTTCCGCTGGTGATTTTCTCCAACCCGGCGACCATCCGCAGCGTTGTCGTTTTGCCGCAGCCGGAAGGCCCGACCAGGACCATGAATTCGCCGTTGTTGATTTCGAGGTTGATTTTCTTTACGGCAGTAAATGTCGGCCGACCACGATCGTCGGTATAGGTTTTTATCAGGTCTGTGATGTGTACGGCTCCATCGTTCATGGCTGTTCGGGGGTTTGGGTTATTCTTTGGCGCCACCGGAGGTTAACCCGCCGATGATGAAACGCTGACATAATAAGAACATTATTGTGATCGGTACGCCACTCAAGACTGCAAGTGCAGAAAAATGACCCCAAAGTTTATCGTGCTCGTCCAACAGCGAATAGGCGCCCACCGCCAAGGTCCGGTTAGCGCTTTCTTGAAGCACGACTGATGCAGTAGGGTATTCTGAGATCATACTGATAAACGAAAGAATGAATACTACCGCGAAAATCGGGGCGCTCATGGGCAGCAAGATCCTGATGAAAGCCTGAAATCGCGAAGCACCGTCGATCCGAGCGGAATCCTCCATGGAAGGAGAAATGGTGTCGAAATATCCTTTGATCATCCAGATATTGATCGAGATACCGCTCAGGTAAATAAGAATGAGTCCTGCGAATGTGTTCAGCCCCAGCCATGGGATATGCTCCCCGACGTAAGTCAGGATCCGGTAATACGCCGTCAGGGTCAATATCTGGGGGAACATTTGTAGAATAAGTAGCCCGGTCAGAATGTGGCTCCGGAATCGGAACTTCATCCTGGCAAAGGCATAGGCTGCGGTCCCGGAAAGCAGAATGATGCCAAACGAAGCGATAGACGAGACGACGAGGGAGTTCAGGAACCAGTGCAACGGTGCAACAGCCGGGGTAATAAGCGTCGTCTCGCCGGTGTTGGCATTCAACATCTCCCGGTACGGGATCCCCAGAACATATTTCCAGTGATTCAGAGTCCATTGGTCCGGATTCAGCCAAAGCGTGCTAGGCGGAAAGTTCCCCTTCCGGAACGATGCCAATACCACCATCGCGAACGGAATCAGAATCAACGCACAGGAAACGATCAGTACTGCATGCGCGATGATCTTTTTAATCAATAGCCGTTGCCTGGGGAGCATTGCTGCGCGTGAGAGGTGAGAAGTGAAAAGTGATTGGTGATTGGTGGTTGATGACGTGCGTCTGGAGGGGAGCCGCTTTATAGGTTAGCAGATCTGTCGGTTGCTTGCAGGCGGCTCCCGGGAACGTTCCAACGCGACGCGCCGAGGGTATTTTTTCCCATGCGGATCTGACGCGCCGGTTTTGAGCCGTTTCGCTGTCGTCTTGCGAACGCCAAACGCCGAACGCCAAACGCCAAACGCCAAACGCAAACTATCCCCTCGCGTACCGTTTCAGAGTAAATCGCAGGTTGATCCATGACAGCGTTCCAACAATAAAAAACAATAGCGTGGCGATGGCACTGGCTAAACCGTAGTTCGCCCCTGCATCACGGAATGCCAGGTTATAAGTGTAGGTTACTAATATGTCCGTCTCGCCGGCGATCCCGCCGCCGGGCATTCTAGGTTCGCCTGCAGTCAATAAATAGATAAGCGCGAAGTTATTGAAGCTAAACGCGAAGCTCGCCACCAGCACTGGGAATAGCGGAGGCAACACCAGTGGTAGCGTTAAATAAAAGAAGTTTAGCACCGGATTACTGCCCTCGATGGCCGCGGACTCGTAGATGGTTGAAGGAATCGACTGCAACATTCCTGTGCAGATCAACATCATGTAGGGATAGCCCAGCCAGACATTCACTAACAGGATCATGGCCCGTGCCGCCCAAGGATCGGTCTCCCAAGCAGGAGCAAACCCCAGAACCGCCTTGAGGAGTTGATTTACGGCTCCGAATTCCTGATTAAAGAGTCCTCTCAGAATCAGGAGCGATAAGATTCCGGGCACTGCGTACGGAAGAATAAGTAACGTCCGGTAAAGCTTTTTGAATTTCAGTTCTCGCCATTCCAAAATCACTGCCAGCAAGATCCCGGCTGTAAACGTTCCCAGCACGGAGCAGATAGAGAAGGCCAGCGTCCAGACAAAGATTCGGAAAAAAGGGCCCTGGATTCGCGGGTCGGTGATGATTTGAACGTAGTTATCGAGACCAGCAAAAGACCGGAATCCGGGTCCAATCTGTTCTCCAGTTTGATCGAGAAAACGGCCTCCACGAAAGTCCGGCCGAACAACCGAGCCGTCGATCTGATTGGTCAGAGAGCCGTCCGGATTAGTTTTCCAGACCCGCCGCTGAGTAATGAAATGCTCCAAGTCGGCCTTTCCCACCAGAATGTCCCCGGGCAACTTGAAAGGGACGTTGCGCAGCGGTTGGTAGAGGCGGTCGCGAGCAATCGTACGCGGATCCAAGACTTCCCCAGGAATCTGGTCATTGGGCGGAACTTGGTTCAGCTGGATGGTATCTTCCGAAAAAGCGCCGTCATGACCCGGGATCAGGGTGATGGGTTCCGAAACGAACCGATCTTCCGGCTTTTTTTCGTTTTTCAATTCGAGAATGAACCGCCCGTCGGCTTGGCGGTGCAGCCAGAAATTGAAAGTGTCCGAACTGGAGACAGTGACCTCCGCCTTAAAACGGAGGAGAACGTCGGACAGGTTCAGCAGATGATTGGCGCTATACCGAGTCAGGCTGATGTAAACCACCAGGCAGATTGGGAAGATGACGAAGAGAGCGAACGCCAGTAGCCCGGGAAAAAGATAGCGATACGTTTCTGCTCTGGGATTGAGATAAATAAAAAATCCAAGGCAAGTAACCGCTAACAGCCCGAGCGCGACCAGGTCGCCGCCAGACCGGTAGGCAGCGAGACAGAGGTAGAGCGCGGCTAAAGCCGCTACCGCCACCAGAATATTCCGGAGGGAAAAAATTGAAGGCAAATTCACTTAGAGCTTTTGGGGAAACTGCAACGATACCGTTGCAGGCTCTGCGGCAGAGTCTAGCCGGATTTTTTCGTCAGCCGATGAAAAAATTTTCTTGGAGCGCTGCCTCGCTTGCGAGGCCGATGGTTAGCAAGGGCGAGGACGAATCAGACCGATTCTCACGCTACGCTCTCGAGCGTTATTGAAGGCAGGTTGCGACGTAGAGCGCTGACACAAGTTGGCCGTGCATCATTGATGTTCCCTTGTTCACCACGCCTCGCAAACGAGGCAGCGCTCCACGGCTCGCACCCAACGATCGGCCTCCTGGCGCGCGGGCCGGAACCGTTCAACCGGCTGGAATGCCGCTCAACCTGGTGGGCTGCTGGAAAAGATGTCGAGCTTGCATGCAACGTCCCTTCGCGGCAATGATTTGGGCTGTGATCTGTCGAAAGCTTTTCTTGCCGATCCTCGCCTCGCTAACACTGGTCCTCTTTGTGTCCGGATGTTCCTTTGCTGCAGACAACGTGCCCGGGATAAGCGACCCGGCCAGCGCTGCTCCTGCCTCGACTCCGCAAGTGCCGGAATCAGAGAAAACCAATGATTTCGGAAACGGAGCCCAGCCCCCGCCCCAAGGCCTCTAGAGCCCTCTGCTAACAGCAAATAGCGAACCAGATGCCTCAATAGGCAAGGTCTCTCGCGGGTTTTCCAAGCTTCAGCAACGGCCTTACTCCGCCGAGCGCCCAATTTGCTATCTGCTATTTGCTATTTGTCATTTTTTTGGGCGAGCCTAAGGCGAGCCCAAAAAAAATCTCCCCGCCTGTTGCCAAGCGGGGAGATCAATTTGCTGCTAACTAAGCGATATTGATTCGGTCTAGAAGTACCACTCAACCTGGGTGCCGAAGAGCCAACCATGATTGGTGTTGCCGTTGTACGGCGCCATGTAATCCCCGCCACCATTTTCACCAGCCGGTGTCGTCAACCCTTTAAGGGAGTCAGACCAGATGGAGTAGGTGGCAAAGAAACGGAGCTCAGGTCTGGTATAGTAACCGCCTTTCGGCTTGATCACGGGGCCGACGCTAAAGACGCCTAACCAACCGTTTTTGCCAAAGCCCGGATAACCAGAAGCGCCGTTAAGGGTGTTGCTCTCGTAAACGCCCGCGGCATCTCCTTGGATGGCGATATTATCGGTAATCCAGAAGGCTGGACGCGTACCGAAGTCAACCCAATGGACCCGACCTGAAGCTATTTTCGACGTTACCACTGCGCCGGGGGCCACCACGTTCCCGCCGATACCAACCCCAGGTCCGGTGGTTCCACCGACCGCTGAGCCATCATAGCTTTCGTTCCAGTTGGCCCAGAGACCGACAGAGAACCATGGCTGACTTGGCGCCGGAGCTGGTGCTGGCGGTGCTACCGCTTTACCATCTTTCGACATTCCAGGAGCTGGAGCTGGCGCAGCATGGTACCACGGTAGAGCAACATAGGCTTGGAACCCTGCCCTATAAACGAACGAATGATTGATCGCGTCAGTGGTAACGGTATTGCCGCGGGTAAAATCGTCGGGTTTTCCCGCGGTGTCATGAGCTTCGGCGGTGAAGTTAGCCAGGCTTGCAGCCGCATTAATCGAGCCGAAGTCGTCGCCAGCGCCGAAGTTCGTCGCACCTCTGCCAAATAAGGCAAAAGCCGTGAACGAATTGTTTCCGCCACCGGGTCCGAACTGGACATTATAGATCGCACCGCCACCAATACCCCAGGCGGATTTCGAGTGGAGGGCGATTGGCTCGCCGTCACTGTCCGTAATCGGTACTATGGCGCCCGTAGTACTGTACGTCTGGTTAAAGGTTCCACCCCTTTCGAAGTTACCGATCAGGACCAGTGCCAAGGTACCAGGGATCGGGCCAAGCGAGATGTTCTTCAACCGGGCGTCCCATGTTTGCTTAAAGAGCGTGCCTATATTCGGAGATAGGAAGCTATCATTCAGACCACCGAGCCAGGCCAGGGAAAGTTGTCCGATCCCAGCCGGGATGTTATAGACACCAACGCCGTAACCGGAGGTATCCAGCCAGAACCAGTCATCTGGGTCGGTGTTGAACCGGTCATAGAACCGTTCACCACCCCAGAAGGTGACCTCAGGTGCAGTCTTAAATACGTTCTTCATCTCCAGGAAAGCCTGGCGTAGAACGAATTTAAAGTCTTGCCCACCCGACTCTACTCCTTGAGCGCTGTTAACTGTGAAGGTGTTGCGGCTCTGCTGGTAAACGATAGCTGGAGTGAACGTCATGGAGACATCCATTACGTCCGGGCTATCACCCAACATGTGGGCCTGCATCCAGGTCAACTCCATGTAGGTATCGTTTTCGTTACCCAGACGCTCACGACCGCCGGGCGCGTTCGGTATATCGAAACTGAAGTTGCCGCCGCCCCCGTTACCGTTGAACTGGAACCCGGCACGAATGTATGTCGAGAACGTGAAGTTACGGGTCAACGACTTTAAGAACGACTCGTCTAGCGTTGGCGCCGCCGAGACTTCCTTGCCATCGGCATCGGTTAGGATGCGGGTATTCAGGATCGAGCCGCTGTCAGCTTTGGATTCCAAAGCCTTCATCTCGGCTTCCATCGCAGTAATACGATCTTCGTACTCCTTCTGCATCTTCTGCATTTGGGTCTTTAATGCAGAAACATCATTACTCTGTTGACTGCTCTGACCAGAGTTCTGGTCAGCGTTTTGGGCAAAAAGCCCACCAGAAGCCAGCAGCGTAAGGCTCGCAGCTAGCAACGGTCTTAGACCCGGGAGTCTGGGGAAACTAACCGGAAGACACATTGTTTTGATTATGGTTACTCCTCGATATTAGGGGGATATGGTTGAAGGGCACTATACGACTACCGAAATTTGCAATGTTCTGTCGAGAGAAAATGTGAAAAATTTTTAAACATTTTTTCACCTTCCTCTGTCACCGAACTTCCCCCTCGGGAGCCTAGTGGCACGAGCGAGGTCGGAAATAGGCGCTCGGCTCCGAGCCCGAATAGGACTTATGGGACCTATGGGATGCCGCCGAATGGGCGAAAGGGCGAATGGGCGAAGGGGGCGGATAGGAACCGGTGGCTCTTACGTCCGCACACCGTCACGCCCACACGCCCTTTCGCCCTTTCGCCGGTGCGCCGGTGCGCCGTTTGGTCCGCCACGCTGGCACGCTTCCCGACTTCGCAAAGCCTACGTCGCGGCCGGCCTTGAACTCCTCCTACTCCTCCCTGATAGGTATCCTATCGCCGACAATGGGGGGCGGTAATATGACAGATACATTGATTGAAAATCCGTTGAGAGAAGGGCTTGTGTCTCGGGCGGCACCAGGCACGTGTGCGATCGTTATCTTTGGTGCGACCGGCGACCTGACGCACCGGAAGTTGATCCCGGCCTTATACAATTTGGCTGCCGACGGCGATCTGCCGCCAGGCTTAAGCGTTGTCGGCTTTGCTCGCCGGGACAAGAAAGACGAAGAGTTCCGGCAGGAGCTTTACGAGGCGGCTCGCAAATATTCGCGTCAGCCGGTCGATGATGCACTCTGGAAGAATTTTGCTAGCTCGATCTTTTATCATCGCAGCGAATTTTCGGACGAAGAAGGTTATCGCCGCCTGGGTGAACGTCTCGCAGAAATTGACCGGGAGCGGGGCACCCGCGGCAACCGGATCTATTATCTGTCAGCAGGTCCGGACCAGTTTGAGCCGATTCTCACTCATTTGACTGCGACCGGCCTCAATCGAGCTGCCGACGGGGCATGGGCCCGTATCATTGTGGAGAAACCGTTCGGTGTGGATCTCGAGACTGCGCAGCGCCTCAATAGCGCAGTGAACCATGGGTTCAAAGAACAAGACACCTTCCGAATTGACCATTACCTGGGAAAAGAAACTGCTCAGAACATCATGGTTCTGCGATTTGCGAACGCGCTTTTCGAGCACCTTTGGAACCACCGCTACATTGACCACGTCCAGATTACCGCCAGCGAGAAGCTAGGCGTCGAAAACCGGGCCGGTTATTACGAGGGGGCCGGTGCGTTACGGGATATGGTGCAGAACCATTTACTGCAACTTCTCTGCTTGATCGCAATGGAGCCGCCGACGGACCTCAGCGCAGATTCAATTCGAGATGAGAAAGTAAAGGTCCTGCGTTCTCTCCGCCGGATCCGAGGGGAAACCGTGTTCCAGAATGTTGTGCGCGGCCAATACACCGATGGTTCGATCGATGGTGAGTCCGCAGTCGGTTACCGGCAGGAAAAGAACGTAAATCCCGGATCAATGACCGAGACTTATGCCGGGCTTAAAATCCTGATCGACAATTGGCGCTGGGCCGATGTGCCTTTTTATGTGCGGGTTGGGAAACGACTGCCAAAAGGCGGGACCGAGATCGGGATCCATTTTAAGAATGCGCCGGGAGTATTGTTCAACCGTGACCAACCGAGCGGCCGGGACGGAGTCCAGAACGTTCTGGTGATCCGGATCCAGCCTGACGAAGGTGTTTCGCTCCGCATCCAATCGAAGGTACCGGGAGCGAGTGTGCAGATTCAGCCGGTAAAAATGGATTTCAGGTATGGCACCTCTTTTGGAAAAGCCAGCCCGGAGGCATACGAGCGCCTTTTACTCGATGCGATGGCAGGGGATGCCACTCTGTTTGCCCGGCGGGACGAGGTCGAAGAAGCCTGGCGATTTATCGATGACATCGAGGCCGGCTGGCGGGAGCATGGCAACGAAAAAAACCTGGCCTTTTACTCGGCCGGGAGCTGGGGACCCGCAGAGGCGGATGCGTTGATTGAGCAGGACGGGCGGGGGTGGCGAAGACTGTGAAAGGTGATTGGTGATTAGTGATTGGTGATTGGTGGTTTATGAGCGCTGCGAGGTCATTCCGCGATCTTAGGGTTTATCAATTGGCTAGGTCCGCAGCCAGCGAGGTCCTTGAGGTTAGCAAATGCTTTCCGCGCGAGGAGCGGTATGCGTTGACAGATCAGATTAGACGGTCGGCAAAGGCAACCAAAGCCATGATTGCCGAAGCTTGGGCTCGAAGACGATACAAAGCGGTTTTTATCAACAAACTTGATGAGGCACTAGGCGAACCGAGCGAGACTCAGTCTTGGCTCGATGATGCGCTAGATTCTGGGTACATCGATATTGATCAGTTCAGTAGAATGGATGCCACCTGGCGATCGATCGGAGGAATGGTCGGTCGCATGATTGATCGTGCAGCCGATTTTTGTAAGTACGCGTCTGATACCGACTATCGTGGAACGGTGATGGAAGGACCAGCCAGTCTGGATGAAGCGCTGTTTAATGACCTGGATGATGTTGCTACTTAAGAAGGTGAGCGAGCGACTAACCGATAAAAAGATATCTCGTTTGGCCGCGCCACTGCTCTCGGCCCGGCGCCGTCTTCCACCAATCACCAATCACTAATCACCAATCACATTTTATGTCCGCCCCCACTACCCCCAGAAACATCACCCGCGGAATGCCCATCGAAATCGGCAAGATCAACCGCAGCCTAACCCAACTGTGGGAACGAGAGGGAGATCAGCTGGTCAAGGCTTCGCTCGTAAATTTTGCGGTCTATAGCGAGGCTTCTGATGCGCTGACTTATAACACCAATCTCATGGAAGAGATTACGCGGGAACACGCTTGCCGCGCCATCTTGCTTGCTGCAAACCCGCTTGCTCCAAAACGCAGGATTCAAGCTTGGATTAGCGCTCATTGTCATCTGACCGGAGGCGGCGCCCGAGAAGTTTGTAGTGAACAAATTGCGTTTCTTTTGGAAGGCACCGGACCGGAAACAATGCGCAGTGTTTTATTCAGTCACCTGGATTCCGACCTGCCTCTGTATCTATGGTGGCAAGGTCCGTTCACTGGCAGTCTTGACGTCCAGCTTTGGAGATGGGTTGACCGATTCTTCTTCGATAGTTGTTCCTGGCGTAACCCCAGCCGCCAGATGCAGATTCTTCGCGAATCGGTTGCCAGCGCTCGTTCTCGCATTGTGTTGTGCGATCTGAACTGGCGACGTTTGATTTATCTGCGGTTAGCGATGGCCCAGATGTTTGACCAACCTTGGGCCGCGGAGAAGCTCCGCACGATTAAAGCGCTAACGATCGTGTTCCATCCTGAGTATCAAACCACTGCCGTATTACTCGTGGCCTGGTTTGCCAGCCAGCTCCGCTGGGAATTAATCGAACACTCCGATACCGAGTTCAAATTCGCCAAGCGCGGGGCCCAGGAGCCGGTCCGAGTTATCTTACAAGCGGTGCCGGGACAATGGGTCAGCGAGGTCCGAATCGATTTCGGCGAAGGATCATTCGATCTTAACTGGTCCGGTAAATTCTTAGAATGCAGCTGGTCCGATTATCAGGGCGTAAAGCAGCTTCTCCCTGCCGGCGGCACGACCATTGCCGACCTGGTAAGCGAAGAACTGGCACGAGGCGGAGAACATGTGACCTATCTTCGCGCCTTGGGCCTGGCGGAACGACTCTGGGACTGATTTCCAGGAGCTAGGAGGGGCGTGTTGGCGAAACGGCGAATCGGCGCACCGGCGAATGGGCGCGTCGTGGCGGTAGGGCAAAAATCTCGGCGCGTCGCGGACGGACCATTCAGACCACGTGTATGCGCGCCGGATTTGAGCCGAGCCGTGGGGTTGCTACCTCGCCGGCTTCGATGGTCCACAGAACGGTTACTCGCTGGATGTTGCAGCGTGCACGCATGGCTCAAATCCGGCGCGTAGACATCGATGGAAACGGCACGTCGTGGGCGCGCCGAGATTTTCGCCCTACCGGCACCACGCGCCCATTCGCCGGTGCGCCGATTCGCCGTTTCGCCCACACGGCGCCCCTTGCGTTCGCCCGACAACACGCTATCTACTGCCCAATCGCCAACCGCCAACCCCCGACGATGAAAACGACTACCTCCCTCCAAACTGTCGACTCAAATCTGAAACCCTTAGTGGATGCTGCGCTGGAGCAAAGTGGAGGATTACTCCGGTTGGCCCCTTGTTGGGTGCCGAGGTCGTTCCTGCAACCGGGCCGGCGATTAAAACTGCATCCTGACGATCTGTATGCCTATGGACTGGATCGCGGCGGAATCGACGAACGCTGGTTTGGTTCCACCACCCCGGCCGCCAATGAAAATCGGACTCCGGACGAAGGTCTGAGTTACTGCGTATTCGATGGGAAACGTTTCACCTTGGCGGACGCGGTCCAAGAATGCGGAGCCCAGATCATCGGCGAACAGATTTGGAATAAATATCGGCGCTGGCCCGTGTACTCAAAATTCTTCGATAATATGGGGCCGATCCCGCATCACATGCATCAATCGGCAGAGTTTGCCCGACTCGTCGGCCAAGAAGGCAAACCGGAGAGCTATTATTTTCCCCCGCAACATAACCAGGTCGGAAACAACTTTCCCTATACGTTCATGGGGTTGGAACCGGGAACGACCAAGGATCAAATCAAACAATGCCTGGAGAATTGGAACCGCGGCGATAACGGTATCCTTGATCTTTCGAAAGCGTACCGGTTGAAACCCGGCACGGGCTGGCTGATCGGGCCGGGGCTTTTACATGCGCCAGGGTCGTTAGTGACGTACGAACCACAATGGGGTTCCGATGTGTTTGCGATGTTTCAGTCCTTGGTGGAGGGCCGCGAGATTCCGCGCGAGTTGCTGGTGAAGAATATTCCGCCGGAAAAGCATTTTGATCTCGACTTCATCGTGAGCGAGCTGGACTGGGAGGCCAACGTTGATCCCTATTTCAAAGAGCATCATTATCTCGAACCTATCCCGGCCGCTAAAACCGAAAACGAGGGCTATATCGATCGATGGATCGTCTACGGTGAGATCGGCGGGGAACAACTCTTTTCGGCCAAGGAACTGACCCTCGAGCCCGGTGTAAAATGCACCGTTCGCGACAATGGAGCTTACGGACTGACCGTGGTGCAGGGCCGGGGTAAGATGAACAATCTGGTTTTGGATGCCCCCAATATGATTCGCTTTGTCGAAATGACTGACGACGAAGTGTTCTGCACTGAGGCCGCCGCTCGAGCCGGAGTGACATTCGAGAACATCAGCGCAGTAGAAAATCTCGTTCTCCTTCGCTATTTCGGCCCCGGCGTGAATCCAGAAGCACCCCGGCTCTCACGTGAGAGGTGAGAAGTTAGAAGTGAGAGGTGATTGGTGATTGGTCGGTGGTTTACCTGGGGTAACGACGGCGCGTGCAGGGGTCCCACGCCTTCAAATCAATTGAATTGAGCAGCGATCCCATCAGTCCCATAGGTCCTATAGAGCTCGTCGCGCCGTAGGCTTGGCGAAGGCGGATCCCATCCGAGCCTGACCCCTCGTGTCCGCAGCGTCCCGTGCATCCCCCTGCTGAACAATTGTACAGGCCCTTGACGTCACCGCACTCATTCCCTATTTTCCTAGCGCAACCCCCCGTTTGGAAATCCCGCGAGTTTCGTTTTGGCAGCGTGATAGAATATTCCGCCCGTTCGTAGCGTTCGCGGCGATCCCGGCGTCGGGCGATGCCGGCGGCTTATCCGTCTGTGCAGGTCCGCCCAAATCGAGCCGAGATTTCTTGGGAAAAACTGTAAATAACAGCCACTAGTCTATGTCAAAGGATCGCTCCCAAGAGCATTTCAAAGAACTGACTGCCGCGTTTCTAGCGGGCAGGATCTCCCGGCGCCATTTTATTCATCAGGCGGCCAGGCTTGGCATTTCGGCGGCGTTGTTGAGTCGCATCTTGCCGCAGGCTTATGCGGCCGCTGACAACCTGGTCGACTCCGCGCCGGAGGCACCCAACGAATCGCCGATCACGAAGGAGCGGATCGAATTCCTGAAAAAGAAACCCTACAAAGGGACTACTATCAACGTGCTGGTATTAAAGGCGACTGTCGGAGACGGCCTTAAATACTGGGTCCCGAAATGGGAAGAAGAAACTGGCGGCAAGGTGAACGTCGCTGAGGTCCCTATCGATACGTTGCACCAGCAGATCTTTTCAGATCTCCAGACAACCCATCGGTACGACACCTACATGACGGGCGCCTGGTTCTATGGCGATTTCTTTGTTCCTAAAGAACCTTACATCGTTCCGCTTGAGCCCTTCTTAAAGGACCCGAAGTATCCCTATTGGAATCCGGATGATTGGATCCCGGCAATGAAAACGCTTTATACCTGGGAAGATAAGGTCTACGGCGCCCTCTTCGACGGCGATTGCCAGATCCTCTACTACCGGAAGGACGTATTCGATAAGCCCGAGAATCAGCAGAAGTTTAAGGACAAGATGGGCTACGATTTTCCGAATCCTCCCAAGACGATGAAGGAGATGCAGGATGTGGCGACCTTCTATACCGGCTGGGATTGGAACGGCGACGGCAAGGATGATTGGGGGATTTCGTTACACGCTAAGGTCAATGAGCAAGGATTCTTCCATTTCTTGACCCTCGCTGCTCCCTACGTCTGCTCGCCGAACAACAAATACTTCTGGTTTAATCCCGACACGATGAAGCCTTTGATTAACTCAGAAGGCCATCTGCGGGCATTGGAAGATTACGTCAAGTTTCTCCCCTGCGGACCCAAAGAACAGATCAGCTGGACACTCGGTCAAGGTTGGAATCTGTTCCTTTCCGGGGATGCAGTGATGGAGCCGACCTGGGGTGACTTACCGACCTTTGCTCAGGATCCGAAACAGTCGAACCTGAAGGGCAAAATAGGGGCGGCGATCATTCCGGGAACACCTGAGGCGTATGATCCGATCAAAGGAAAATGGGACAAATTTGAGCTTAACAACTGCGGAAACGTCAACGGTGGCACCTGGCATTGCGTTATCTCCCGTTTCTCTAAGAAGAAAGAGGCCACCTATGATTTCCTGGCGTTCATGGCAAACAAGCCGAATGCGCTCTACAATTGCACCCATGGTTTCACCGGCGTGCAACCGGGGATGAAGTTCGAATATTTCCCGCCAGTCGGGACAGGAAAAGTTGAGGAATGGGTAGCACAAGGTTGGGACGCGGACGATGCGAAACGGTATCTGGACGCCTATTACCAGAACCTCACATTGCCCGTCCAGGAGTCGTACCTGCGCATACCCGGAGCTGCCGAATATTGGCACGAGCTTGATGTTCGTATCTCGGCGGTGCTGGCCGGCCAAACGCAACCCAAAGCCGCGCTGGATGACACTGCGCAGACCTGGGAGCGAATCACTGACCGATACGGACGTGATAAACAAAAGAAGCTTTATCAAGCTTCGTTCGCCTAAGCCTACAAATCGCCACGCGGCGCCTGCCGCGAGACCGATTTGTAGGCTATGGCATTTCAATGGACGCGTATGCGTCCATTGAAATGCAAGGCTGGGTAATCGCGAATGGGTTCAGAGATGTCTTTTCAACCAAGCTGTGAAATAATCCGGCTGCAGCCGGATTATTTCGCAGCCATAGCCTGCATCGCTTAAAAAATGCAGGCCATTTTCTAAGCGATCCAGGCTCAAATGGAAATCTTATCTGCTCAGATTAAGGCTGAACGCTCGTTCAAGTACGCGTTGCTGGCTCCGGCGGTGATCTGGGTCATCGCCTTAACTTTCTTCCCGATCTTAGCGGCGGTTCATTATAGCTTCGCCAACTATGTGCTTGGGGAGGGGATTACCAGCTATGTCGGTTTTGATAATTATGCCCGCCTGCTAACGGACTGGAATTTCTGGTACGCGATCTTTATCACGGTCCTGTTTGTCGGGATTACCGTGCCAATCGAGGTCTGCGCCGGCTTTTTGCTAGCCTGGATCATCACCATCGGGCTGCCCGGGAAAAGCTTCTTTCGGCCGATCCTGACCGCGCCGTTGTTCACGATGGAAGTAGCCATCGGATATCTCGGGGTCACTCTATTTACCGATCAGGGTGGGTTAATCAGCGGTTGGCTGGCTGCGCTTGGAATTCACATTCCTTGGCTATCGACTGCCACCGGAGGACTAGCTGCGGCGATGATTTTGGACGTTTGGATCTGGACACCATTCGTCTTTTTGATGTCTTTGGCTACACTTTCAGCCATTCCCACCGACCTGTACGACGCGGCTCTACTGGAAGCGAAAAGTCATTGGGAAGTCTTTTGGCATGTAGCTGTGCCCCTGGCCTGGCCGGTACTCACTATCGCCATTCTCTCCCGCGTGATTGAAGGGATGAAGGCTTTCGGTCTGCCCTACGCACTCACCAGCGGCGGCCCCGGCACGAGCACGCAGCTCTTCAGTATCATGGCCGATCTAACGACGATCCAATTCACCGATTTCGGTCGTGGATCCGCCATGGGTATCCTGTACCTCATCTTAGTTTCTGTGGTGATAACCTATTTCTTCAAACAGATGCGCAAACGAATTGAATAAGGAGTTAGGAGCTAGAATCTAGACTCTAGTAGGAGCGATCTCCTAGCTCCTAGATTCTAGCTCCTAGCTCCTGAATCGACATGGAAAACCTGTTGTGGACTAACTCCAAGAAAGGCTCGAAGGCCGTCATAATGGTGATTGCCTGTGTGGCGACCATCTGGGTAGTGATTCCTTTTTTCTGGGCGATCGTTAACTCTTTCAAGACCCCAGCCGAAATATTCAAGCCGGGCGCTTTGATTCCATTTCTGCAATTCGCCCCAACGTTAGACACCTGGACTGAGGTTTTGGGCGACCCCCAGGCGTTGAACTGTCTATTCAGCAGCGCTCTGGTCGGGGTGGGCACCACTTTACTGGTGCTGCTGATAGGAACACCGGCTGCGTATAGTCTGGCCCGGTTTGAGTTCAAGATGAAGAGCCGGGATATCACGCTCTGGTTTTTGTCGCAGCGCGTATTGCCGCCAGTAGTCGTGCTGACGCCGTTCTATATTCTTCTAGCCCAGGTGGGTCTGATTGACACTTGGATCGGTTTGATCATCCTTTATTCCACTTTTAACCTGGCTTTTTGCGTAGTCATTATGCGGGATATTTTCCGCGACGTTAGCAAAGAGGTCGAAGAAGCAGCTAGAATCGAGGGCGCCTCTCTTTGGCAAATCTTTTGGATGATCGCTCTACCGCTTTCCCTGGATGGTCTGATCGTAACCGCGTTTATCGTTTTCGCGTTTTGTTGGAATGAAGCGTTATTTGCGTCAGCGGTTACTTCGCAGCACGCGGCCACCATGCCTGCCTTTATCCTAGCTTCACGGAGCACTCGCGGAGTGGACTTTAATTATGCTGCGGTGAATACCATCCTAGCGATCACTCCGCCGGTCATCTTGTCGTTCTTTGTTCAACGCTACCTGGCGCGGGGCTTGTCGTTTGGAGCGGTGAAAGGATAAGGGAGTAGGAGCTAGGAGCTAGAAGAAATCATTTTGATATGACCAAGAGGCGACGCAACGAACTTGTCAAAAAGCATTCAAAAGCCGGCGAACAGAGGTGACGCTAAGTCAACGTCCTAGCTCCTAGATTCTAGCTCCTAGCTCCTTTTCTAACCCCTCTCACGTAAGCAAAGAATGGCAATCGTAGAACTAACCAACGTCCTAAAGAAATACGGCGAAGTCTTGGCCGTTGAGAGCTTCAACCTCACCACGAATGAGGGTGAATTCGTGGTGCTCGTCGGGCCTTCCGGTTGCGGAAAAACCACGACCATGCGTATGATCGCCGGCCTGGAAACCGTGACTGGCGGCGAAATCAAAATCGCGGGGAAAAATGTCGTTGGGATGATACCGCGGGAACGGGATGTCGCCATGGTGTTCCAAAACTACGCTCTATTCCCGCATATGAACGTTTTTGGGAATATGTCTTTCGGGCTAAGACTCCGGAAACTTCCTCGAGAGAAGATCGAGAGCCGGGTGCGCGAGGCGGCGAATATTCTCGGTATCGAACATTTGTTGAGCCGCAAACCGAAAGAGCTTTCTGGGGGCGAGAGGCAACGGGTTGCGCTAGGGCGGGCGATCGTCAGAGAGCCTCAGGTATTCCTGATGGATGAACCCTTATCGAACATCGACGCGAAGCTACGGGTAGAGATGCGTGCCGAAATCATTAAGCTGCAACGTCGCCTCGGAGTTACCACCTTCTACGTCACCCATGACCAGGTTGAAGCCCTCAGCATGGGTGACCGCATTGTGGTGATGTCTAAAGGCAAGGTACAACAAGTCGGAACGCCCAGGGAGCTTTACCAAAATCCACAAAACCTTTTTGTGGCAGGCTTTATTGGGAGCCCGTCGATGAATTTTATTCGGGTGCAGGTCAGCGACAAAGGAACGCTCTCAGCCGGAGAAGATTTTAAGGTTGGTTTACCGGGTCAACTGGCAGACGCGGTCCGTGCGAAGGGGCTGCGCGAAGTAATTTTGGGTGTGCGCCCAGAACATCTCCGGCTAGTAGGAGACGGAGCGGCCGAAAACAGAATCCCTGGTGTGGTCGACATCGTTGAACCACAAGGGTCGACCACCATTCTGCAAGTGAGCGTCGGTGCTGACACCAAGATCATAGCCCAGGTGGCCGAACAATGGGGCCGTCAGCCCGGTGAACGTCTACAGCTTTCGATCCCGCCTGACGCGATTCATTTGTTTGATCCGGCGACGGATGAGCGAGTCGGTGAAAAGTGATTAGTGATTGGTGAGTGGTGAGTGGTGAGTCGTGATTGGTAGGGCTCAAGCCTGGTAGGGCGAGGCTCCCGCAAGACCGAGCGATTGACCAAGGCGCAGGTGCGTAAACCTCACCGGTCAACGAGCCATGTATATAAAACGCGCCGAGCCGTGGTCTATCCTGGGCCACGGCTCGGCGCGTCTGTTGGATCTGCTCGATGATAGGTCCAGTGGAGGCGATCTCCCTTGTTTGAGCGGGCTCTTTCGGGAGCGGCGCCCTACCAGGCCTCAGCCCCACCAATCACCGATCACCAATCACCAATCACCAATCACGCCTCACTTTTCCCCTCTCACCGCCTCCGGCACCGCCGGGGACGGCGCGTATTTTTCTTGGTAAAGCTGTTCTAACACCTTAAGGGTGTCCGCCACGTTGCGTTCGATCATGTATTCGTGACCTTTCTCGGCGCAGGCTGCCCGGAGCTCCGGTTTTTGGCAGAGCGTGGTCCACCGATCGATAGCGTCTGCCAGAGCAGCCACGTCTTCCGGGTCTTTCAAGATTTCTCCATGCACGCCGTTTTCAATAATCTCCGAGAAACCGTTGTTCACCGTTGTAATGACCGGTGTGCCCGCCGCCAGCGCTTCCAGACAGGCATTTGAAAACGGGTCGTATAAGGTCGGCAATACGAAAATATCTGCTGCTACCGAGAGCGAATGCATATCCTCGACCGGGCCCAAAAATCGGATCGATTTCGGCGTGAACGACGGCTTTTTACCCTCTCCGGCAACTAAGAGCTTAATATGGCGATTGTTCAGTTTCAGAACCGCATCAATAGCAAAGCGCAACCCTTTACGTTCCCAGCCCGAACCGGCAAAGAGAATGCCGATGTCCAAGTCCGTCAGGCCCCAGTCATACCGATGATCCCAACGGGAACCAGGCTTCTTTTTGAAATCGGTGTCTGCGATTCCGTTATAGATGACGGATATATGCTCCGCCGGATAATTAAACTCTGAGATGATTTCACGCTTAATCATCTCTGAATTCGTAATCACCCGGGTGGCTTTCTTTTCCCCGAGAAGGCCTTGCTCCAGGTCCACCAACTCATTGTGTTTCCCATTCATGAAACGGAGCGATTTACGCCACTTGGGCTCGAATGCTTCCCGTTTCTCGAGCCAGATCCGGTGCACCCCATCGCCGGCGCGATAGCAGTCGCATTCGAGAATCCGCTCAAGGCTGAACAAGATTTCGACCGAGTGGCGAGCTGCCGCCACTGCATTGGCAAAGCCTAAGGGAGACGATTCCTTAAAGCGGACCAAATGACCGTATGGCCATTCCGCAGCCGGCCATTCCTCAGTCGCAAGGAGAGTCAATTGATGTCCGGCATCCGATAATGCACGCCCCAACCGCTTCAGGTAACCCTCGGCACCCCCGGTGCGGGAGAAACCCCTACGTACAAGTCCGATCTTCATTTATGTCTGATCGAAAGATTCTACAGCATTTCCGAGGCTAATAAAGAGAAACGGAATTTGGTGGGGCGAGGCTCCCGAATGGCCGTTTGAAGTCCGCGAAGGAATTGAGGTTTCTGGGAGATTTGACTAGGCTGGTTCTAGACGCTCGCCGAGCCGCGATCGAGCGTGTGCCAGCGTGAAAAGATCGGCACAAGATTGTCGAACTTGGTCAGCGCTGGGTCCGGCTCGGCGCGCGTATTGGCATAGGTCACAATTTTGCGCCGCAGAAGGTCTTTAGCTCGGCGAAAACAATCCGGTTGTTCGAGAGCCTCGCCCCACCAGTGTACCCGGCGTTGACGGCGCTCCCGCTCGGGTTGACCTTTCGCCCCTATTGACCGACCTAGATTTTCTACCGAAGAGCGTTCTTTATGCGACATCTGCACGGATTGGAGGTGTGGGACTCGACGCAGTTGCCCTGGAAACGCTGCGCGGCCTGAAAAGCCAGCTGGGCATGGCTATCGGCTTCGGCTTGCGAACAGCCTCAGGCGACGGTGAGCTCTCTGATTCCGATGCTTGGCTCAGACAACGCCACTTAGTCAAGAATCTCAGCTGGCATCCGGTACGCCTGCTTTCGAACCTGCAAAGCCGATATTACTACGCTGCCAAGAAACGAGCGGTCGATAGCGTGGCGGCCAAATGCCTTCGAACTGGGCGCTTCGACCTTTTCCATGGCTGGTCTGGCGAAGCCTTACAATCGTTGCAGGCTGCAAAATCCCTTGGAATTCCGACATTGCTGGAAGTCCCCACTTGGCATCGTCAAAAAGGAAAGAGTCTGCCGCCTAGAACTGAGCAAGAGCTCGCCATGGAAAACGCGCCCGTTCCCCAGCGGTGGCTCAACCGTTTGTTGATCAGCCGCCAGGAAAGCCTCGTGGAATACGACACAGCCGATCTCTTGTTGGTGCTTTCTGAGAAAGCCGCCGAAACCTTTACGGTGTTGGGTACGCCAAAAGAGAAGCTCTATCCGATTTCGCGTGGAGTCGATGTCAACCGTTTTGTCCCAGGCCCTAAGCCGGCAATCTTCCGGGCCGTTTTCGTGGGCGCGCTGATCAAGCGAAAGGGGGTTCATTGGCTAATCGAGGCTTGGCGCCGGCTAAAACTCCCCTCGGCGGAGCTGTGGTTGGCCGGACATCCGCATCCAGAGATCCAGCCGTTTCTCAAGGATCTGCCGGAAAACGTTAAACTTCTCGGGTTCACCAAAGAGATTGTGAAAGTATATCAAACCTGTTCGCTTCACATTTTTCCTTCTGAATGCGAAGGCAGCGCCAAATCAACCTATGAGGCAGCCGCTTGCGGGCTCGCTCAGATCACCACCCGTGAGTCTGGCGATGTGGTGGTGAATGGGGAGAATGGTCTGTTGGTGCCGCCCAACAATGTGGAGGCCTTGATGGCGGCAATCACCAAGCTTTATGAGAACCCAAAGCTAAGAGAGGAATTCGGGCAACGGGGTCGCCAACGTGTGGTCGACAATTTTACCTGGGACCATTTCCGCGAACGGCTCCAAGGTGCGTACCGCACCGCACTTAAACTAAAGTCCAATCACCCGCGAATGGACACGAATCGACGCGAACAGAAAATACAAATCCAACCGCAGATTAACGCAGATGAACGCAGATAGATTTATAAAGCGTCGCCGCCATGATTTACCGCGTACCATCTGCGTCAGTCAGTGTGCATCTGTGGTTTGCTTTCATCTTCGCGTCTATTCGTGTGCATTCGCGGTTTATTGTGGTCTTTCCTCTGTGCCGCTCTGTGTCTCTGTGGTGAAATCAGGATGAAATCGATCCTTATCGTACAACTTAAACGGTTAGGTGATTTGATCCTCACCACGCCGGCGCTGGCAGCCTTACGGGAAAAATATCCAGGATCGCAAGTTACAATTTTGATCGATCATTACAGCCGGGATCTGGCGCCCGCTCTTCAACATATCGATGAGGTCTTAGTCTATGAACGGAAGCGTTCGTTTCCTGTCTGGTTCCAACTGCTCCGGCGAGAGTTCGATCTTTGTATTGACTGTACCGGGACCGATCGGTCCGCGCTGATCTGTTTTCTATCGAAGGCATCTCATCGCGTGATTTTCCGCTCAGTTGCCCGGCACCGGTTCCGTTCTTGGGTCTACACAGAGCTGGTGGACGTTTCCGTTCGCAACTGCCACACGATCGATCTCTATTTGAGCTTGGTCCGGTCGGGAAACCACCTGTCGCGCAGTAGCGAAGCGGAGGCGGATGCACCTCAACATGGCCTAGAACTCTCCTTGCCGGAAGCAACCGTAAGGTCGGCTCAAAAAGTGAAGTCGAAGCTGGGTGTCTCCGGGCAGTTTTTTGTGGTGCATCCCGGAACGGCCAGGCGGGAGAAGTACTGGGTACCAGAGCGCTGGGCCGAAGTTCTCCGCTACCTGCAAGATCGGTTACAGCTTCCCGTTGTCATTACCGGCGGCATAGATTCCGAGGAATCGAAACATATCGACACAATAAAAAGCTTTCTCAGTCCTGGATTCCCGGTATCGAATGTAGCCGGACGGATCGACTTCCTGCTCACCGCAGCCTTGATTCGTGAAGCCGCTTTTTTTATTGGGGTGGACACCGCGGCCGCCCACGTTGCCTCTGCCTTTGCCCGTCCACAGGTCGTTCTCTTCGGGCCAACCAACCCCTATCACTGGCATCCTACCCATTCGGGGAGCCGGGTAGTTAGAGCCGGATTTGGCGAAAATTACGAACCAAGTAATCCCAGAGAAAAAGGCGGACCGATGACTGATCTATCGACCAGCACGGTGATCAATGCTATTGAAAGTGTCTTGAAGACAGGAGCTAGGAGCTAGAATCTAGGAGCTAGTAGGGGCGCCGTTATCTCGATAGCGGGAACAAGAAATTGAAATGAACTTTTTTAGAGCGATTGATGGACCAGTTGATTGAAGATGCTGAAGGATCTAACTCGCCCGAGACCAAACAGTGATCCTCCTAGCTCCTAGCTCCTAGATTCTAGCTCCTAGCTCCTGCCTTAATGAGTAAACCGAAATTTTCGCTTCGCGAGACCTTCCGAACTGCCATCGGTCCGTACCGCGACCTATATCCCTTTCTAAAGCCTTACAGAGTCCAGTTTATCCTGGCGCTGGTTTTTGGAGCATTGTTTGGAGCGGCTACCGGACTGTTCCCTTTGGTGATGAATCACGTGAATTCCTACGTGTTTCCCCACGGGCACAACTGGAAGGATCTTTCGCAAAGTAATGCGGGCAGCGGAGCCGATGTCAACCTCGCCTTACTCTATTGCTCAGCAATTCCTTTCATTTTTATTCTCCGCAGCGGCTTCGATTTCTTGAATAGCTATCTGATGGCTTGGGTCAGCCTGCGAGTGTTGACCGATCTCCGCTGCAAGCTCTACCAGCATATTCTTGCCCAATCACTTGAGTTCTTTAATCGCGAACGAGCAGGTAACCTGATGTCGCGGGTGATTAACGATACTCGCCAGGCGCAGACCGCTCTCACCAGTATTAGTAGCGATCTCATTAAACAGCCAATCACTATTGTTACTGCAATGGGTACGCTGCTCTATCTCGATTGGAGATTTACCATCGGCAGCCTGGTGTTATTTCCAGCCTTTTTAGTTCCGATTCTCTTGTTTGGTAAACGAGTCAAAAAACAGGGCAAACTTGAAGAGCAAAAAGTCGGTTTCATGATGACGGCGCTCCAGGAAGCATTCTCCGGAATTCGGGTTATCAAGGCGTTCGCTCGTGAAGATCGGGAATCGGCTCATTTTAGCCAGTTGAGCGAAGAGGGTTTTCGCAACGCTGCCAGAGTAAGAAAAGCCATAGAAGTGGTGAGTCCGTTGGTAGAGGCAGTCGGCGCCGTCGGCGTTGGGTTAGCGCTTTTCTATGTTTGGTATTTTCATTTAAGCGCTCCCAGGTTGATCGCTTTGCTGATGGCCATGTTTTTCCTGTATGACCCAGCAAAAAAACTGAGCCGTATTCATCTGGTCATGCAGCAATGCTTTGTGGCGACTACCAACGTCTTTGAGATCATGCGGATGAAGCCGGCTATTGAGGATCGGCCTGGCTCCGTTGCTATCTCCGAAAGCAAAGGTGATATCCGGTTCGAAAACGTTATGTTTCGTTATCGCCCCGAATTGCCGACGGCGCTGAATAGTCTCAACCTTCATATTGAGCCCGGGAAATATTTCGCTTTAGTCGGCGCCAGTGGAGCCGGAAAGAGCACGATCCTTTCGCTCCTGCTTCGCTTCTATGAGCCTGAAGCCGGCGCGGTACTACTGGACGGCACTGATACCCGTACCATCACCCAACAGTCGTTGCGCAACCAGATCGGGATTGTGACCCAGGATACGTTCCTCTTTCACGATAGCATCTTGAATAATATTCGTTATGGCCGTCTCAATGCTACCGAGGAGGAAGTGATTACCGCGGCCAAGAGCGCCTTTGCTCACAATTTCATTATGCAACAACCCAATGGCTACAACACGGTTATTGGGGATAAGGGTTGTCTTCTGTCCGGGGGTCAGCAGCAGCGGGTTTCAATTGCTCGCGCCTTGCTAAAGAACGCTCCCGTTCTTCTGCTAGACGAGGCAATGTCCGCGCTGGATTCTGAGGCCGAACGCGAAATCCAAGAAGCCTTGGAGCGGCTAAGCCAGGGCCGGACGGTGATTGCCATCGCGCATCGCCTTTCCACGGTGTTGAAAGCGGATCAAATCGTCGTCATGGATCGCGGCGAGATTCGTGAAATGGGAACCCATCGGCAATTGTTGGAAAGATCAACTTTGTATCGCCGCCTTTACGACCTGCAATTTAATGTCCAGGCCGAAGAGCTGGTCGATGTGGCGTAGGGGGGTGGCGCCATTTGTGGAGCGCTGGCTTCTCGCGGCCGCGTGGCAGCTGCCGGACCCAGCGCCGGGAGGGATCGCGTCCCCGCGATCCGTTGTTCTCGAAGCCCACGACAGACCCGAGGGAGCGTTATGCTATGTCCACAATTATAGGCCGGTTCCCGGCGCGCGGGGACGCGCGCCCTCCCCTCGTCAGGTGCCTACGCAATTTCCTTGGGTTGACGCGCATGCGCGGCCGCGGGACGAGGCCGGGGCGAGCAGCGCGATAGCGTTACTCACGCTATAAACTTTTCGCTCCTACGGAGCTGGCGACGACGTGTCAAATCGCAATTTTCGCAGGCGATCGAACGCTTTTTGCACGTCGGGATCCGAAATATATTTCTGAGCCTGCTCGGCCAGCTTCGTACCGACGGCATTCAGCTCGGCGGCAAACGCGACGAGTCTCTCTTGGGCCCGCTCACAGGTTGGTAAGGAAGCGTTGCTATGGGTTTGGGAGAGGCTGGTCACTTGCGGGCTGAGCCCTCGAAGTGTGGCAGTTAACTCCTCGGTTGCTGAAGTGAAAAGGTTCACAGCGTCGGCGAACTGATGCCCATCTGTTGCCTGGTCGAGCTTCTGGCTGGATTGCCGAATTGCCTGAATATATTGGTCGACCGCATGGGCGTAGTCGTCGCAGGGATCAGCCAGGGCACAGCTTGCCATCAATCCCCAGGCAATAAATAACATTCCTCGATTCATGTTATGATTATGCCACTCTGTCTAACAGCGCCGAGGCTATCGGTCAAATCATAAACCAGCGACAACGGTCAGCCTTCGGTACCGTTCCCGCTCGTTCAGGGCGCTTCCGCTCATTGCAAAACCAAGTCTGGATGATGTTTTCGCCAGTACCGGCACAATCCGGTAACACTCATGGCGGCTGGGTCCGCCTGTTCGTATGCCAGCAGATCCGATGGAGAAGCCCCGACGGCAAGCAACTGGTCCTCGGTAAAACGGCGGAATTCAGGGAGGATCTGCTCTTCAGATTTGCCTTCTAACAATCGCTCTTTCATCCAAGCCGCCCAATCTATAAGCCGGGTTTCCAGCTCTGCCAGGTGGGCCTCTGGTTTCTCGCGTACCCCGAAGTGAGTAAGAACGAGTTGTGCCGGGCTAAGCGCACGAATCCGGTTCATTGATTCCTTCCATTTTTCAATGTTTACGTCCGGCGGAGGACAAGGTGGAAATATTGGTCCTTTTCCAATGGCCACACCGGCAACATCCCCTGCAAACAGGGTCTTAGTTGGCTCGAACCAAAAGGCGTTGTGATGTTGCGCGTGTCCGGGCGTTTCTAAGACGGTCAGCTTCAAGTCTGCCACTTGGATTTCTTGGTTGTCGGCTGTTACCGCAACGGAAGCCGCTGGGAGTCCCTGAATTTCGCCCCAGAGATGACCCATTCGCTCGCCGTAAATTCGAGTCGCACTCGCCACCAATTTACCCGGATCGATCATATGCGGCGCCCCAATAGGGTGAACGTGGACGGTTGTGCCGAACTCCCGCTGCCAGCGCCAAGCGCCGCCATTATGATCGAGATGAATATGGCTGGCCAGAAGGTGTTTTACATTCGCAGCACCTAAACCGCGCTGATCCAGTTCGCGAACTACGTTTTCGAACACGGTTTCCGGTCCGCAATCGATCATGACCAAGGTGCCGTCTGCCGCTTCCAGTACCGCGACGCAAATCACATTGGGCGTGTTTAAGTGGAGCGCATCAATCAGGTGAAGCATGGCCAATCGACTACCCCAAGTACTGGATCGAGTCTAGGGCAGACCGTGTCTGGCGTGTGGGCGTACGGGCGTATGCGGAGGCGCTGGGCCCTGCGAATGGATGGGACCTATGGGACTCATGGGACTAATCGGACTAATGGGACACGACCCATTGGTCTTATCGGTTCCTATAAGTCCCATTCGGTCGCAGGGCGGATACGCGGTATCGTGTGCTGCTAATTGGCAACGCCGACACGCCGAACAAACGCCGAACGCCAAACGCCAAACGCCTCCGCAGCACGTTTCCACTTGCCTCCAGCCTCAGACCAACAAAAACTCAGAAATGGATTTCAGTGCGAAAACCGTTCTCGTTACCGGCGCTGGAAGTGGAATTGGTCGGGCCATCGCTGAGACCTTTTCGCGCCTTAAGGCTCGAGTGCTTCTTCACGATATCAATCCCGCGGCTGCTGATTTGGCGGGTAAGATTGGCGCAGAGTTTTGCCCCGGTGACTTAAGTGATCCCAGTGCGGTTCGCCGACTTGCCTCGGCCGCCCTCGAAAAGGGTGGGGGTAGAATCGATATCCTGGTGAACAATGCCGGCTTTCAGCACATCGCTAAGGTCGAGGAATTCCCCGAGGAAGCTTTTATCACCATGATTCAGGTGATGTTGATAGCGCCATTCCAGCTCATTCGGGCGCTGTTGCCGGGTATGAAAGAGAACGGCTGGGGGCGAATCATCAATGTGGCCAGCATCCACGCCGTTGTCGCCAGCCCTTTCAAGTCGGCCTACATCAGTGCTAAACATGGTCTCCTGGGTTTGACTCGATGTGTCGCCTTAGAGGCGGCCCCGTTCGGAGTGACGGTCAACGCCCTTTGTCCTGCTTATGTGCGAACACCGCTGGTCGAGAAACAGATTGCGGATCAAGCCCGGGAACATGGACTGACGGCGGACGAAGTCGTGCAAAAGATCATGCTCGAGCCGGCGGCTATAAAACGCTTGATTGAGCCTTCCGAAATCGCTGATTTTGTCTTGTATCTCTGTTCTGAGCCTGGGGCGATTATCACCGGTAGCGCACAGATGCTCGACCTGGGGTGGACCGCCAGATAAGCCTGCGACCCGGCAAATGTAAGACGCATTTGCCGGGTTGCAGGCTATGGCAGCCGAACACTCCGGCTACGCCGGAACACTGGGCTGCTGTTTTCGCAAAAAACAAGGAATTTGGATCGTCGCTTTTCTTGAATCGGGGTAATAAGACCGTGCCTGCTTAGATCCATATCACGTGCATTTTGTCGTAAATTTACCAAAAACTCGTAGGCGAAGGATCCGTCTCCGCGATGTCGCGGAGACGGGTCCTTCGCCTGTCATAGCCTGCATCGCGTACAAATGCCTGACGCATTTGTACGCGATGCAGGCTTGCGTACAGAGGGGCAAATCCTTTATCGATAGCCAGTACCACCAGATGAAACACTTACTTCACGGCCTGAGCGCTTGCCGTTTTTGTCTTTTTCTAGCCTTTTTAGTGCTTGGTTGGGTGCCAGCGCAGGCTGACTTTCTATGGTTCAAGCAGCAGCAGAAGGCTCAGGTGACGCCTCCGAGCCAGTTGCTCAATAAGCAACAGCCCGCCATCTTCAATCGCGAAGTTTACGACCGCCTGAACCCCGAGAATGTAAACATTCTGGTGTCCCTCTCCCGGCAACGTCTGTACGTGACACTCGGGCAGGATGTCGCCATTGATAGCCCGATCTCTTCCGGCAAAGCTGCCCGTAGAACCCCGAGCGGCAATTTCACCGTTCTGCAAAAAGATCCAGACCATCGTTCGAGCGTGTACGGTAATTTCGTTGATTCCAGCGGGCGGATCGTGCGAGGTGGAGTCAGCGCACTAATCGATGCGGCTCCGAGCGGTAGCCATTTTGAAGGCGCACCCATGAGATGGTTCATGCGGTTAACCTGGGAAGGTGTAGGGATGCACGTAGGAATACTACCGGGTTATGCTGCCTCCCATGGTTGTATCCGGCTTCCCGCAGAGGTCGCTCAAGCGTTATACGCCAAAGTGAAGGTTGGTACTCCCGTAAAGGTAGTCGACTAAGCAGCCTGCGCCGCTGCTAAATGCGTCAGGCATTTAGCAGCGGCGCAGGCTATGGCAAGAGACGGTCCTAACGGCGGGACCATCTCTTGCAGTCCCGATGAGACTAACCGTCACGACTGACCTAGCAACACCGCGCCCGATGTTAGCTTTGTCGCTCAGAATCCCCCTATTTCGAATGTCCTTCTTTTCAAAACCAAGCCGCAGAATGCTCGGCGTAGTCCGGGCATTCTGCGGTTACAGCCTGCGCCTTTCGCAAATGACAGATGCATTTGCGAAAGGCGCAGGCTCTTGACAGATCTAGTTCCCCAATTGATAGGGTTCGTTTGATGTCATCTCCCCTCAGGTTCAATTTCTCCAAATTCCCAGAAGGTGGTCTAATAATTGTAATACTAGTTTTGGGAATCTTGCTGTCGATTTTCGGCGGTGAGGTGCAGCGTCCGAAAATGATAATGGGGCCTGACGGTCATCTGACCAGGGCCATGGAAAAGGACGCCTCTGGCCAAGAAACCCCTGCATTCATCAAGGTAAATAACTTCTTTAACGCCGAAACGCTGACCCAGATTGCCAAAGACACTAGCTTCTTCGCGATCATGGCGGTCGGTGTGACCATAGTGATCATCACCGCTGGCATCGATCTCTCTGTCGGCTCGGTCTATGCTTTGGCTGCCGTGGGCGGCGCTATGTTCATGAACCAATTTGGTTCTGATGGTGGGCCGGCGGGTGCTCTGGGAGGTGTCTTGGTTACCCTTTTAGTAGCCTTTGTTTGTGGGGCGCTTAACGGGATCATGATCGTCGGGTTCAACGTACACCCATTTATTATCACCCTTGGCACTATGGCGATCTATCGGGGAATTGCCTTTGTGCTGACCAACGGCCAATCGATAGGCGGCTTTCCCCAAGACTTCCGCGACTTTGTACGGCAAGGGGTAATCGGTGATCTGAGCTTGGTGCCTTTAATTGTGATGATACTGGTGTGCATTGTCGGCGGAATCTTCCTAGCGAGAATGGCCATCGGTCGCAAAGTTTATGCGATTGGAGGCAACGAAACCGCGAGCCGGTATAGCGGGATCAGAGTAGCGAGAGTTAAACTACTAGCCTACATAATCAGTGGACTCACCGCTGGTATTGCCGCCGTACTAGCCCTGGGATACTATGGAGCTGCATCTTCCGGGGACGGTCAGGGTTACGAGTTAACCGTGATAGCCGGAGCGGTAGTAGGCGGCGCCTCGCTGTTCGGAGGTAAAGGCAGCGCCCTGGGAGCGGTGTTAGGCGCTATCATCTTACAGATGATTGCAACCGGCATCGTTATCATCGGAATTCCCCAAAGCTATAGCCAAATCGTAACCGGCGTCGTCGTGATAACGGCGGTATTGCTCGACCAATTCAATCGTTGGATCAGCGATCGGCGACTGCTGGCCCAGACGGCCCATATCAAGAAAGAGGTCGTGGAAGCGTCCGACACTCCGGTTTCCGTCAACTAGTCTTTCCTAACAACCCCCAAAAAACATGATAAAAAAAATAACATTAACGGTTACAAGCCTCGTTGGCTTGTTGGCAGCAACTGGTTTTGCTGCCGAAAAAACGTACGTATTCGGCATTGTTGCCAAGTCCAACAATAACCCCGTCTTCCAAGCCGCGAAGACCGGAGCCGAAGACGAAGCTAAGAAACTAAGCGCGGAACACGGAGTTAACGTCAAGGTCGATTGGCGCACACCAAATGAGGAAGATCCTCAGAAGCAGGTGCAGGCAATCGAACAGTTAGTTAACGAGGGAGCCGCCGGCATTGCCGTCAGCTGTTCGGACGCGAACAAATTGACCGACGCTATCAATAGCGCCGTGGCCAAAGGTGTTCCGGTGGTTTGCTTCGACTCCGATGCTCCTAAGAGCAAGCGCTTAGCGGACTTTGGTACCGACGACATCGATTGCGGTCACAAAGTGATGGAACAACTCGCCAAAGAAATGGGCGAGAAAGGTGTTGTGGCTATCCTAGCCGGTAACCAGAATGCACCGAACCTGCAGAAGCGAGTGGCAGGTGTTAAAGAGGTAGCCAAGAATTATCCGGGCATCAAAATCCTTGATACCTTCTACCATAAGGAAACCCCGCAGGACGCAGCCGCCGAAGTAGAAACCGTGCAACAAGCGCATCCGGAGATCACTGGATGGGCGATGGTTGGCGGTTGGCCGCTCTTCACTGACAATGCGCTAAAGTTTGCGCCAGGCTCAGTAAAGGTAGTCGCAGTCGACGCGTTACCCGCCGAGTTGGGTTACCTGCGTGACGGTCACGTTCAAGTGCTATTGGCCCAACAGGTTTACGAGTGGGGTACCACTTCTGTTGATCTGCTGTATGCCAAAGCTGCCGAGAACAAGAATCCGCCATCGAGCTTCGTCAAAGGTCAATTGATCCCTGTGACCAAAGATAACGTCGACGAGTACGCTAAGAACTGGGATAAGTGGCTGCCAAAGAAGTAGGCACGCAATACTAACCTACTAACATTTGCTCCCGGAGTTCGTGCTGAGCTCCGGGAGCAGTCTTGAAAAGGTGATTAGTGATTGGTGATTGGTGATTAGTGGAAGATCCCGCATGGCGGAATGTCGATACGAAACTCGAGCTCGCTAGCTAGTCACACCCGTCTTCCACCAATCACCAATCACCAATCACTTCTCACTAATGCCCTTCCTCTCGGTCTCAAAAATTACTAAATACTTCCCGGGTGTTCGGGCGTTAGACGACGTCTCTGTTGATTTTGAGAAAGGGACAGTTCACGCGTTAATGGGTGAGAATGGTGCCGGCAAGAGTACGCTCGGCAAAATCATTGCCGGGATTTATACGGCGGACCAAGGAACTATCCATATCGAAGGAGAAGAGGTCCGGCCGACGGATCCATTGACTGCCCAAAAGCTAGGTATCGCCATCGTCCATCAGGAACTAGCATTCTGCCCAAACTTAAGCGTGGCCGAGAATCTACAACTCGGGACGATGCCGACCAGTAGAGGGTTTGTACGGCGAGACCGCTTACGGGAGCGGGCTCGAGAATTGATGCATGAAATCGGAGTCGATATGGATGTTACCACCCCGGTTGCGCAGCTCACGACTGGCCAAGAACAAATGGTACAGATTGCGGCGGCAGTCGGCGTGAACGCGCGGATTATTATTTTCGACGAACCAACCAGCTCGCTTTCAGTTCACGAGAGTGAGCAACTGTTTAGTCTGATGCGACGCCTGAAGGCGCGAGGCGCTACGTTGATCTACGTCTCGCATCGGATGGAGGAAATCTTTCAGTTAGCCGATACCGTAACCGTGCTACGGGATGGACAGCATGTGGCCACAGAACCTGTCACTAACCTGAGCCGGGAAAAACTGATTCGCCAAATGGTCGGACGCGATGTGCTGGCTCATCGTCCAAACCACCTGGATCTTGCCCCGGGAGAGGAGATCCTGCGAATTGAGCACCTTTCGTCCATTGGGCAGTTTGAAAACGTTGGTTTCTCGGTGCGTCGCAACGAAATCGTCGGTATGGCCGGTCTAGTGGGAGCCGGCCGGACGGCGGTGGCCAAAGCGATTTTCGGATTGGATAAACGGGCGACAGGCCAGGTCTTTATCAAAGGTAACCCGGTTGCTTTAGGTAATGTTAATCGGTCGATGAAGAACCGCATCGGCTATCTCCCTGAGGACCGAAAGAAAGAGGGATTAGTATTGTCCTTGAATATCTCGGACAACGTCTCGTTGCCGCACATCGACACATTTAGCCGGTTTGGATTTGTGGATCATCGTCGAGAGCTTCAGGAGGTTGAGCGACTAACAAAACGGCTAAGGGTCAAGGCGCCCTCGATCGATTCCATTACAGCCGGCCTCAGCGGTGGCAATCAACAAAAGGTGGCGATTGCAAAATGGTTGGCGCGAAGTTGCGACCTTCTGATCGTGGATGAGCCGACCAGAGGAGTCGATGTCGGCGCCAAGGCTGAGATCTATCAATTGCTGGATGAAGTGACCTGCCAAGGGCTAGCCGTTCTCATGATTTCTTCTGAGTTACCCGAGTTACTCAGCTTGAGCCGCCGAATCATCGTCATGCGCGAAGGTTACGTAACCGGCGAACTAGCCCATGAGCAGTTTTCGCAGGAAAACGTCCTCAATTTGATGGCGTAGTTTGGTGGGGCGAGGCTCCTGAATTCCTTGGTAGGGCGAGGCTCCCGATTGTACTGACACGGTTCGCAGCGTCGCACCGCTTATCCGATCGCCGGTCGCGCTATTTCGAGCGACCGCCGAGCCGTCGCCCAGCGCGTGCCATGTTCCTCGGTCAAACATGCTGCCACGTCGAGGAAGCGGCTCGGCGATCTCTTCGGCGTTATACACGACAAGGCTATTCAAGCCGCCGTTCTCTGCGAACTCTGTCAGGCCATTCGGGAGCCTCGCCCTACCAATGCACTGGAGCCTCGCCCTACCAAATCAGCGCCGCAACAATCGCTTCCTCAACAAATCTAACGCCGACTGTGTTACCATCTGCTTAAACGTCGCCCGATCTGTCGGAAAAAATAGGCTTTCGACCTGCGACGGTCCGTCAGCCGCTGCCAGTCCAACGAATACCGTGCCAACTGGCTTCTCCGGTGTCCCGCCGTCCGGTCCAGCAATGCCGGTTGTCGACAAAGCATAGGTCGTACCGGCGCGAGCTCGAGCGCCTTCGGCCATGGCTAAAGCCACCTCTTTGCTGACCGCGCCCACCCGATTCAAGAGCTCCGTTGAGACGCCCAGGGTACGAGTTTTTGCGGCATTCGAGTAGGTCACATTCCCTTCCAGAAACACCGCCGACGCTCCCGGAACATTCGTGAAGCGATTTGCCAGTAATCCACCCGTACACGATTCGGCCACGGCGATCGTTGCTCCTTGCTGTGAGAGCAGCCGTACCACAACCGCTTCTAATTCGCTTCCGTCCTCACTGACGATGTGGTCGGAAAGACGGGCCCGAACGATTTGGGTCCCGTGAAGCACGCTTTCCAAAGACCCAATCAGCCGAAGATCCAATTCACCGATTCGGGCGCAATAACCAAGCTCCAAACCTTCGATGGCGGCGAGATCTGCCCCAATCAATTCCTGAGCAAGCGATTCACCTAGCCCCACCGTTTTAAACACAGCCGCCGTCAGATCGGTAGTTCCCACTAACGTTCGAATGAGCGGGCTTGCATATCGGTCAAACATCGGGCGCAACTCTCGAGGTGGACCGGGCAAGAGTATCAGATGCGGCAGTTTTGCGGTGGCGGGAACATAAAGACCAGGCGCGGTACCATGATCGTTCGGCAGAACCTGGGCGCCTTTCGGGACGTAAGCCTGTCGAGAGATAGGATCTGTCAGCCTCAACCCTCGTTTCTCAAATCTTTCTCTGATTTTAGCGAAGATCGTTTCGTCATGCTCCAAGGAGCGCCCAGTTAGCTCGGCTACTATTTCGCGGGTGACATCGTCGGTGGTAGGTCCGAGCCCTCCGGTGATCAGAATCAATTGACACCGTGGCGCGGCTTCGAGAATTGCATCCCGGATAGCATTCCCATCGGGAACGGTCGTTTGGCGCGAGATCCTTAACCCCAGCGAGAACAGTTGTTGCCCGAGAAATGCGAGGTGCGTGTTCACCACCGAACCGAAAAGAAGCTCCGTGCCGGTATTGACTAGTTCGGTAGCCTGCATCGCTCACAAATGCGTCAGGCATTTGTGAGCGATGCAGGCTACGGCGATAGAATGACCCGGCTACGCCGGAACATTCTATCGGCTTTTAGAGTAGAGAATCTGAAACAGTTCTTCATTTTCAGGCTCATGAGTCTTTAACCAATGATAACCAATTGGAGACCATGCCGCGGTATTCCTGATGTTCTTCGTGTTCTAGGATATAAAGCAGATTGGAAAGGATATGGGCTAGGATCACTTTCGGTGAGACTACAGCCGAGATGGCAGCAACTGATTCATCCCTTTTGTCGCGCAGAGCTTTCAGACAATCTTGATAGCGCAAAATGCAGCCTCCTTCGAAAGGATCGAACAGTTGACCTTGATAACGCACCAGGAAATGCCCCGGTAAGTCCACTCCCGTAATGACGAGGCCGGCTCGCCTGCCAACAAAGAGATAAATCAGGGCTAATGATGTCGGTATACCTCGTCGCGAATCGATTACACAAGGCAGCAGCGAGTTCCGGATGCTATAATAATCGTCGGAATTGCCGCGAAAGCCCAAGTAACTACCGAAAAAGTCAGTCAGAAATCCAGTCTGCTCAGCTTCAGAACTTAAATTCTCACTCCGGTGCCGCATTTCTGCAGCCCATTCGTCCAACAAACGCCGGTAACGGGACAAATCGATGCCCGGAAGGAAAACTTTGGCCAGCAGCCAGCAAATCTCCTCGAGATCGTCCAGAGAAGAGATAGAAGCACAGGTTTTTGTGAATTGTTGGCGCGCGTCGGTGACCTCAATCTCTGTTACCAGCTCGCGAACGACTTTGGCTAGTTTTCCGCTCGTAGCGCCCATGAGATCAAGCAGGTCCGCAATATTCCTAGCTCCTCCTGCCAGGAGCTGCTGCTTAGTCAATTCGACCGTCGCCGGATCGTCATCCAACAACAGCTTTGCGATAGCCTTATGCTGGGGGAACATAGGAAAACGGTTTGTGGTTAGCGGTTTGTAGTTTCCTGTTGCCGGTTTGCGGTCTTACCCACCAGTCACCAATCACTAATCACCTCTCACTTTTCACTCTCACGCCGTTATAGCGCGAGCTTAGGCGCGTCGCTCCATAAATTTTCCAAAGCATAAAATTCACGTTTATCGCTGTGGAAAATATGCACTAACACGTCGGAATAATCGATTACGATCCACTGGCTATTTGGTGACCCCTCTGAGGCCAAAGGCGATAAGCCGTAGTCTTTGTGGAGGCCCTCCCGAATGCCCGAACTGACCGCCTTCAAATGTGGTTCGGATGTCGCCGAACAAATAACGAAATAGTCGGTGAAACTAGAAATGCCACGGAGGTCGAGAATAATGATATCCTCCGCCTTCTTATCTCCCGCCAGTTCCGCACACTGGCGCGCTAACTCCTCAGGGCCGATACGCGCTCTCCATGGTAAAGTTGGTGCTGCTCAATGTAACGTTTAACCGACTCCGGAACCAAATAAGTGATCGATTCCTGGTTCGCAACTCGGTTTCTGATCTCGGTCGATGAGATTTCTATCCTGCGCTGCACCACTGGATATTCGGGAGACTGAAAGTCTTCGGAGCGACTGAGAACCACAAAACAGACAAGTTTTTTGAGTTCTTCGAAGCGGTGCCATTCGGTGAAGCGGTCAGCATTGTCTTCTCCGACCAGGAAGAAAAGTTCTGCTTTTGGATCCCGGCTGCGGAACATTTTGATGGTGTCGATGGAATAAGAAATTCCACCCCGCTCGATCTCAACTGGGTCGACTGAGAAACAGTTCTCATCGGCAATGGCCAAGCTGAGCATGGCCAACCGATCGGCGGCGGGCACGGTATGATTGTGGATCTTGAACGGGGATTCAGCCGCCGGAACAAAAATGACCCGATCCAGTTTGAACTCCTCTAAAGCCTGCCGGGCTAAGATCAAATGCCCGTGGTGAACCGGGTCAAAAGTGCCACCGTAAATCCCGATCCTCATATACCAACACGGTCAGCGCCGCCAAGAGCAGAGGAATAGCCGCGAAAGAACACAAAGAACGCAAAAAATAGGGAAGCGGAAGAGGGTACATTTACTGTCGGGCTCTTAATCAACCTCATCTGAAATTGTTTCCTGTCTATTTTTGCGATCTTTGTGCTCTTTTGCGGCTAGTGTCCTGTTCCATAAATAACGTGGCTTTCGTTGCGATCAAAATGGGCCGCCGGCAAGGCGGTCCGAGCCGGACTGGCGGTAAGAGGGCGCATATCTACATCGATACGTAACCGACGAGCAACGCAGCCGCCGGCCCATTTTCATCGCAACCCTCCGGGCCGTGGCCAGTTGGCTGTTTTTCCACGTTGCTCGCTCGACCCGTATGAACCAGATATGGGCGCTTCGCTCGCGCCTTGAAAAACAGCTAACTGACCGACGGCGAAAGCCACGTTATTTATGGGACAGGGCACTTGTAATCAGTTTTTTTCTAATGGTCAACGCTCGGCGTTCCCGTATCATTCTCCCCCAAGCGTATGGAACGAAACCGTTTGGGTCAACTGCTGCTGGTGGGAGTTCCCACGCCGGAGCTGGATGTCGAAACTGCAAAACTATTTCGTCGAATTCAGCCGGGTGGCTTTGTTTTGTTTGGGCGAAACGTGAAATCCGCCAAGCAGCTAAGACAGTTGGTGGATGATTTACGAGATTTGAGCGAAGAGGAACCAATCGTCGCCATCGACCAGGAAGGTGGCCGGGTTTCGCGTCTGAAAATGATCGGGAACGAGCCGCCGAACGCCCAGCAGTTGCGAGACAAAGGCGACCAGTCGCTCATCCGGACTCATGGCGAACTTACTGGAGAGTTGCTGCGGCTGTTCGGTTTTAATCTCGACCTCTGCCCTGTGCTCGATATCTCGTTTGACGATGAGGCTGACAATTCGCTGCGGGGCCGTTGTTGGGGAACCAGTGTTCCCCAGGTCGTCCGCTTTGCCGGGATCTTCAACCAAGCCCTGCTTTCAACGGGTGTCCTGAGTTGCGGCAAGCATTTTCCCGGTTACGCGGCAGCGGCGCTTGATCCTCACCATGATTTGCCAAGAATCGACCGATCCAAAGCTGAGCTCGAGGAATGCGAGCTAGCAATTTTCCGGGCATTCCGAGATCAGATCAGCAGCATGATGGTTGGGCACGCCTGGTACAGCGCATTCGATTCAGAAAAAATGCCGGCTTCCCTCTCAGTCAACGTGATTACCAGGCTTCTTAAGGAGGATCTGGGATTCGAGGGGTTAACGATGACGGACGACCTGGATATGGGCGCAATCATCAATGAATTGGGGTTCGCAGAAACGATTTCGCGTGCAATGGCAGCCGGCAACGACATTGCGATGATCTGCCATCGGGTTGCCATGGCCGAAGAAGCCATGACAATTCTGGGTCAACTCGACCGCTCACTGATTGATCGCGCCTTAGCCGCAGTGGCTGGTTTCAAGAGGGCGCTAGTATCACCCGCGATCTTCTCGGAAACGCGGTTTCATGAGCTCGACCAACAAGTCTGGAATCTGAGAGTCGCAACGCTCGGAGAAGAAAAGGCCGCCCAGCGCAGCCCCGACGACGGTAAACGATCTCCGGTAGAGGTGTATTAGCGTTTGGCGTTCGGCGTTCGGCGGAGCAGTGCCCGTTGCCTCCCTCGTCCACTCAGTCCTATAGGGCCTATCAGTCCCTACAGGTCCCATTCGTTGCCAGCCCCCTAGCGCGTTTCCCGCCGAACGCCAAACGCCAAACCGCGAACTGCTAGCCACCAATCCTTGAACTACGGTCATCAATACCTATTATATAGGCAAGGATGCTGCCTGAAATCGAACTGTTGTTGGCCGTTCAGGATCACGATACAAACATCAAAGCGCTGGAAAACGAGCTCCAAACGCTTCCATTCGAACGAACCCGATTGGAAAAAGCGATTGAGGATCGCACCGCATCTTTAGAACGCAGCCGGCAGCGGGCAAAAGAGATTGAGGTCGAACGAAAGAAGCTTGAGCTGGACGCTAGCACCCGTCGCGACCAGATCGCCAAATATAAGACGCAACAGTATCAGACTCGAAAAAACGACGAATTCCAGGCTCTGGGCAACGAGATTGCAGGCCTAGAAAAAGAAATCAACCAAATCGAAGATCACGAAATCGATCTCATGGAGCAGGCCGAGAACGCCGGCCGGGAAATCAAACGCGCTGAATCCGATTTCAAGGTCGAGCAGGCCCAACTCCAACAACAACTCGCCTCCCTAAAACAGAAGGGTGAGCTTCTGACCAAGGCGCTCGAGGAAACCAAGACGGCCCGAGCAAAAGCGGCAGCCGCGTTTACCGATCCGGAGCTGCTGTCGCGTTACGAGCGCATTTTCCATTCCAAAGGCGGCAACGCAGTGGTGCCGATCGAGCACGAAGTTTGCATGGGTTGCCACATGAAGAACACCACCACAAATGTTCATCGCGCAAAACTGGCCCGGGAGATAGTTTACTGCGAGCAATGTGGCCGGATGCTCTATTGATACCTGATACCCAATGTCTCAACCGCCCCAACGCAGCGGATGCGGCTGCTGCGGTTGCCTCGGCTGCTTAGGTACGGTTGTATTGGTCCTGGTGCTCGTGGTAGCCGCGGTGGTTTTCCTTTTGTACCAGACCGCTACGAGTGATCGTCCAGCCAGGCCGCCGGCCTGGGCGGCAAATCCGCAGCTCTACAGCTCAGCGCGGAAAAAATGGGACGATTTCGGTCGGGATAACTCTGTTCGTGCCCTGACTCTCTCCGATGCGGAGATCAATTCGCTGCTCGCGAAAGCGCCCGAACTCGGCTTCCTCGCCGGAGGGGCCACCGTGACCTCGCGCGAAAACGGAATTCAGCTGCAGCTTAGTGTGCCGGTGAAAATTATCCCGTTTTATACAAAATATATTAACGCCGATGTTTTCCTGCGTCCGATCATCACCGGAGAAAACGTAGACCTCAATGTCTATGGAGTCGACGCAGACGGGCGTCCGCTGGATGCAGCCTCCCTACAACGCTTCAAATCTCAGGCCCAGCCCGCCATTAACATGTTTCTCACCGGCGCGAACCAATTCGAAGGTCCTCGCGCGATCCACGAGATCCGGCTCCAAAGCGGATCAATCGTGTTGTTGAGGTAGATTTGGTAGGGCGAGGCTCCAAAAACGTGCCCTGTCGGTGGCAAATTGACAATCAGGTGGGGACCTTGCTTCAGGTGTAGCAGCATGGCCGAGCCGCTGCCTTGCGCCACCCCCGGCTCGGCCATGTTGCATCACTCGCTGGGAAGAGCCCATATCCGGCAGCCTAATTGGCCAGGGATTGGACACGTCTTGGAGCCTCGCCCTACCAACTCCTTGAACTTCTAGAACTCCTGCCTTATCCCGCTTCAGTGGCGACCCAACGCAAGACAAAGAGCCAGCCTGGTCCAAATATCCGGTTTTTCGCGGTAGTCGGCTCCGACGAGGGGGCGGTGAAAAAGCGGGCTCACGAACTGGGTAAGGAGCTCGCTCCAAAAGACGCAGGTGATTTTGGCGTCGATCTTCTAGATGGCGCCGTTGAAAATGTGGACCAGGCTGTAAGCCGGATCCACGAGACCGTCCAGGCTATCCAGACCTTGCCATTCTTCGGCTCAGAAAAACTGGTTTGGCTAAAGGATGTGAATTTCCTGAGCGATTCGCAGGTCGGCCGGTCCGCCCAGGTACAAGCCGCCTTGGAATACTTGAAAGAGCTTCTAAACGATGGTTTGCCTGCGGATGTAACCGTCTTGTTGAGCGCAACCGACGTTGATAAACGGCGCGCTTTTTATAAGGCGATCTCTAAGCTCGGGCGATTCGAGCAGTTTGATCGTATCGACACGAGTAAGTCCGGTTGGGAAGAAGCGGTCGAGGGATTAGCTCAACATATGGCTGGTGAGCGAGGACTCAGATTCGAGGCAGAGGCGCTGGAGGCTTTTGCTAGACTGGCGGGAGCGGATTCGCGGCAGATCGAGAACGAAATCGAGAAGATCGATCTGTTTCTCGGCGACGACCTCCCAACATCTTCGCAACCTCGGCAGACCAGAGACATCAGCCTTGAGGTCGTTCGCCGGCTGGTCGCAAAGACGGCAACCGGGGTGATCTGGGAGTTAGGTAATGCTATTGCCCGCCGGAACCTGCGTGAAGCTTTGGATTTGCTGCAACAACTTCTGTTTCAAGGGGAAACAGCGATGGGTATTCTGTTTGCCGCGATTATTCCAACCATGCGGAATCTTCTGGCAGCAAAGGAACTATGCCTGAGCAACGGATTAAGACCGCCGCAAGCCCCGTTCCAGTTCGGGCCCATGATCAACCGGCTCCCGGAATCATCCGTCGCCTTTCTTCCCAGGAAAAAAGACGGAAACATTAACACCTATGCTTTGGGATTAGCGGCCTGCGAGATTCATCGGTTTTCTATCGAGGAACTCCAACAAGGATTAAAAGATTGCCTCGCGGCTAATATCCGCCTGGTGACCACTCAGCTGGAGCCAAAGCTGATCCTCAGCGACCTTTTAGTGAAGCTCCTGGCCTGAGAAGCGGACTTCGTTTTCGAATTGAACACGGCCCATGCGCCGGGAGGGATCGCTGCCCGTCCGCCATAGCCCTGGCATTAATCACCGTTTTCTTAAACAAGATGGCGACGGCGGATCCTCGCGATCAGTGCTTCTCGAAGTCCACGACAGACCCCATCCAGCGTCACACTAGATCCGAAATTATAGACTTGGGGCCGCGGCGCGCGGGGACGCGCGCCCTCCCTGCATCTCCAACCCGCTACGCGGGTGCTTTTCGGACTTGGCGCAGTACTCCAACACTCCCACACTCCATCACTTCGCGTGGCCGATTCGAGGACAGCCTGTCAGACGAAGCCCATGGTATATGTTGCCAACCGCTGGAAGTCGGCCTCGCAAGCGAGGCGCGCTCCACAACCGGAAAGTTTGGCGAAGTCGGAAGGACGACGACGAGGACGAGAACGAAGCGCCTTGTGAGGAACAGTGCGTTCTGCAATCCCGGCGGCCCTTCGCCGAGCATCTTGCACCTCCTTCGAAACGATCCATCCGTTGTGACGTGCCCACCCTTGTGTTAGATTTTTTTAACGAAAATGATTTCAACGTTGGGTTTGAAGGCCTTAGGGCTCTCAATTCTTCTGCGCCAATTTAATACTCCGGTTAGTTCTCTTGTTTCTCGGAGAACTTCCTGATGGAAACGCATCCTGTGGCGAATTTAAGTTCTGTGTTTTCCGAGAAACTGAGGATAGCGACGTTTTTATCCCGAAGCGCCTTCAACCGGGTTTGCAATACACTGTTGACCGCTTTTGAGCAGGTCACACGGGCCGGTCGCCGCCCAAACGTCAGTACCCTGCTTTCGATCGCCGAACGTCAGACCGGGCTAAACGATTTCGGTGACCACCGGTTTTTGGAGCCGATGGCGTTTCTATTAGAATCAGTCGAAAAGGAAGCCAAATTGAACGCGCTCGGGCGGTTCGTTTTTGTTGAACATGTTGTTCAGCTCCTCCGCAACCGGCTTTACCTGGAACTCGATTGGAAGCTCGATCCCACGATCGCTCGCCGGAAAATTCCCAAGCCTGTTTTTATCACTGGGTTGCCGCGAACGGGGACGACTTTATTACACAGCTTGCTCGCCCAGGATTCGGAGATATTTGCCGCTCCCTTAACTTGGGAAGTCATTTATCCCTCAGCAGCCCAAGGTGACGACCACCAACGCATTCGCCGGACAGAGCGGCAATTGAAATGGTTCGAGTTACTCGTACCAGGAATTAAGACGATTCATCCGGTTGCAGCCGAGCTACCACAGGAATGTGTCGCGATCATGAGCCATTGCTTTGTGAGCGAAGAATTCGACACAATGTTCGACCTCCCTGGGTATGAGTTTTGGGTGGAGGAACAAGACCAACGCGAAATCTACTCTTTTCACAAACGCTTTCTCCAACACTTACGTCCGGGAGCCCGCGACCGCCGATTTGTGCTGAAAGCGCCGGCCCATCTTCGTGCGGTGGAAGCCATCCTAGACGTTTATCCGGATGCGCATATCGTTCACACCTATCGCCATCCGGCCCAGGTAGTCGCTTCCCTATCGAACTTGATTATGACTTTGAAGGGTGCGTTCAGCTACAATATTAAGCCGTTTGAAGTCGGGCCAAGCGTCATCGACTACTGCTCGAGGAACCTGCGCAGATTTTTCGCCAGCACCGCCCGGCTCCAGGCTAACGTTTACACCGACGTGGCTTATCTCGACCTGGTCCGGAATCCGATGGGGGTGGTGCGCCGGATTTACGCCAGACTTGGTGAGCACCTGACCCCTGAGGCCGAGGCAAAAATGGAACGCTTCTTGGCCGAAAATCCCCAAGGGAAATGGGGCCGCCATACCTATTCCCTGGGCAAATTTGGCCTGGAACCGGGTGCAATCGCCGAACAATTCCGTTTCTATACGCAGCGATTCGACATGGATACCCATTCCTCGAAAGAGGCGATATCAAAGTAAGGGAGTTGTGGGCGGGACGCGCCGGTAGCGGCGATTTCGGTCGGAACTGTGGAGCGTTGCCTTGCTTGCAAGGCCGTGGTAAGCAGGGAGACTTCTGTCATATCGCCCTTCCTCGTGCAACGCTCTATCGTCCAGTATTTGAGCAGGATCAGATAGTAGTCTGGATCCTGAGCTGAACCTGCGCGGTACAGAGCGCAGATAAAGGTATGGCGTCGTAAGACCATATCGCCCTGTTCACCACGGCCTTGCAAGCAAGGCAGCGCTCCACGGTTCCGACCGAACCGGCACTTCCCGCCGCACTCCTCTCACTTGCATCACCCAGTTCCTCAGCCGAGCTTACCCTCCAGCGGTAACCGGGAATAAGTTGGCAGCCTGGATGCTCAATTAGGTAGGCTATGATTCGTCAGCTCTGCCTCTTCGCCGGTATCGCAACTTTATTAGGTCCCGGCCTGGTCTGGGGCCAGTCCATGAATCACCCTAAAGATATGTCAAAGCTTTCTGACGACGAACTGAAAAAGAATCTGACTCCCGAGCAATATTATGTAACCCGACAGGCGGGGACCGAACCTCCGTTTAACAATGCCTATTGGAACAATCACGCCGAAGGTCTCTACGTCGACGTCATTTCCGGTAAACCATTGTTTACCTCAAAAGATAAATTCGATTCGGGCACCGGTTGGCCCAGTTTTACCAAACCGATCGATCCGCAGGCAGTGGTTGCCAAACAAGATAGCTCCCAGGGAATGATCCGAGACGAGGTGGTCGGCGCTGAAAGTAACGCTCACCTAGGCCACGTCTTCGATGACGGGCCGCAACCCACTGGGCTACGTTACTGTATGAATTCCGCCGCCCTGCGCTTTATTCCCGTTGATAAACTGGAAGAAGAGGGCTACGGCCAGTACCTGCCCCTCTTCAAGAAGTGATCAGCTAGGTTCACCGTTCACTGTGCGCCGTTCGCAGTCAGAAACTCCGGGCGGCGAAGCGCAGACGACATAAGTCCCATGAGTCCAATAACTCCCATCCGCGTCGCGCTGACAGGCGTAGCGACGTTCTACTGCAAACCGTGAACCGCAAACCGTGAACCGCAACCGTGAACCACGAACCCTAACCCCATGCGACCCTTAAGCTTCTTCGCCGCTTGTTTTCTCAGCAGCCTAACACCAATATTCGTTAATATGAGTGACGCTCAAAATGTGACCCGGACCGAAACTGCAGTTTTTGGTGGCGGGTGTTTTTGGTGTCTTGACGCCCAATTCAAATTAGTGCCCGGCGTCACAAAAGTTACGTCCGGCTATGCAGGCGGACACACCGAAAACCCGACGTATGAACAGGTTTGTTCGGATCAAACCGGGCACGCCGAGGTGATCCAGGTCGAATTTGATCCTTCAAAGATCAGCTACGCAGAATTGCTCCATAAGTTCTTTTATGCCCATGATCCGACCACCCTGAATCGCCAGGGTGCGGACGTTGGGACTCAATATCGCTCGATTATTCTGTATCTGAGCGATGAACAGAAGCAGACAGCGGAAAAGGCTAAGGCCGAGGCTCAGCAGGATTGGCCCAACCCGATTGTGACCGAGATTGCGCCATTAAAACATTTCTATGCTGCTGAAGACTATCACCAAGACTATTTCGCCAAGAATCCGACCCAGGGATACTGTCAGTTGGTGGTTGCTCCCAAGGTGAAAAAGTTCCAGCAACACCAGGCGGCGGAAAAAGCGCAAGCAGGGAATTAATTAGCCGCAAAAACTTGTCGCGCCGTAGGCTTGGCGGAGGCGGAAGGCGCAAAAAGATCTGGAGGGGAGCCGCTTTGTAGCGTGGCGGCTCTGTCGGTATCTAGCAGGCGGCTCCCGGGAAGAACCCAGTGTGTTTGCCGGGTCCGGGGCTTCGTTGCGAACGTGTCTCTACGCTCGCAGGCCACGGTCAGGGACAATGGCAAGTCTGGGGTTGGTCCCGGGAGCCGCCTGCTAGAAACCCATAGAGCTGCCACCCGGCAAAGCGGCTCCCCTCCAAGCGCTGGGTGCTTCATCTGTCCAAGGTCGGGCTCCCATCCTCGCCTTTCTTTTGCGCTTTTTTGCGGCTAGTCCGTCTTCCCCTACCAACTCCTTTTTGTTTGCCTTCTTCGCGCTCTTTTGCGGCAATTCATTTCCAGGAAGACGCGATGATGACCAACAAATGGGTATTGAGTCTGACGTTAGCCGGCGGGTTCTGCTTACCATGGCCCGCATCCGCGAAGGAAGAGCCCACTATAACTTCGGGAGGCCAGATGCTCCCGACTGGGCAAAACATTTCCCCACTAAGTGCGCCGGGCGCCAAAATCCAAGAGCTCAATCCGGGTTTAACAGACTTACCGAATTTTGTCGCCGGAGGCGGGGTTACCACGGTGCTCAGTCCCGACCAAAAGACCCTTCTAGTACTGACCAGCGGATACAATCTGGTTAGTTCCGCCACTAGCGATAAGAAGTCGCGAGAAGCGGATCAATACGTTTTTGTGTTCAATGCCTCTGGCGAACAACCGCAACAGAAGCAAGTGATCCGTGTCCCCAACACTTTCGCCGGGATCGCTTTTGATCCGTCCGGACAGAAATTTTACCTGGGCGGAGGTAAGGACGATAACATCCATGTTTATTTACTAAAGGACGGTTCTTGGCAGGAGGAAGCGTCGCCCATTTCCTTAGCCCACAATGGCGGTAACGGCCTCCCCCGGAAAGAGACTCTCCCGGTCACAGCCGGTTTAGCGGTGACCGCTGATGGTCAGACTTTAGTGGTCGCCAACATTCAAAACGATTCCGTTTCCATCATTGATCTTTCGGCGGAAATCGTAAAACAAGAGCTGGATCTTCGCCCTGGGAAAATCGATTCTCGCCATCAAGGAGAAGCCGGTGGTGAGTACCCATTTTGGGTAACTACTAAGGGAAACGAGATAGCTTACGTATCGAGCTTGCGCGACCGCGAAGTCGACGTGATCAGTCTTAAGCCCCCAGTCGATGTGCTGGCGCCGTCGGACGCTCCAGCGAAACCTGACGCCATCGTATTGGCGAGGATCAAGGTGCCCGGCAATCCCAATCGCATGCTGCTGGACCGCGCCGGCCGCTACTTGTTCGTGGCCGAAGACAACAGCGACAGCGTGGAGGTGATTGATACCCAATCGAACAAAGTAGTGAAATCGATAAAGGTCGCTGGCCCGGGAGACGTTCTGCCCGATCGGCTAATGCATTATCGGGGGCTTTCGCCAAATAGCCTCGCTCTTTCTGCCGACGAGCGCGTCCTTTATGTGACCGAAGGAGGAGCAAATTGTGTCGCCGTCATCGATTTATCGTCCGACCTGTCCGCTGTACTCCCGCCTCGCGGGACGAAGGAGGAAGTCTCAGCGAAGGGGACAAGAACTCTGCAGCCCAAGGTAGTGGGGTTAATCCCAACGACCTTCTATCCCAACTGTGTGGTTGTAAGCGGAGACGGACAGCGCCTCTATATTGTTAACGGAAAGAGCGAGACCGGTCCGAACCCCGGTTATTTCGAGCGCAAGAATCCTAACCAATACGTTTTGGAACTTTTGCATTCCTCGCTCTTAACAATCCCGATCCCGACCAAGGAACAACTAGTCGATACCACCAAAGCCGTGGTTGAGAACAATCAATTTTCGGCAAAGCCGCTCGACTCGGATCGCTTCCTGATGGCGTACCTCCGGCGCCAGGTGAAACACGTGATTTATATTGTAAAAGAGAACCGGACCTATGATCAAATCTTGGGCGATTTAGATCGAGGCAACGGCGATCGGTCTCTTACCCAGTTCGGTTCGGCCATAACCCCTAACTTTCATCATCTGGCGCAGCAATTTGTGTGTCTCGACAATTTTTATGATTCCGGAGATGTCAGCGCTAATGGCTGGCCTTGGAGCACCGCAGGCCGCGAGAGTGATTTTGGCGTGAAAGCGGTTGTGCTCAGCTATGCGGAGCGCGGCCTGACCTATGATTTCGAAGGAACAGACCGGAATATCAATGTTGGGCTACCCTCGTTAGCGGATCGGGCTGCGGCAAATCCGCTAAACCCGGAAGATCCCGATCTGTTGCCCGGAACCGCGGATGTGGCGGCGCCAGACGGAGCAACCAATGCGGAGGAGGGCATGGGCTATCTTTGGAACCTTGCTCTGAAAGCGGGAAAGAGCGTGCGGAATTACGGCTTTTTTTGTGACTTGAGCCGGTACGAAGAACCGCCTCCCGAACAGATCCCGCTCGAGCGACACCCATTCGACAAGAAACTGCAGGTGGCCTACCCGACAAAAGCAGCTCTTATGGAGCTGACGGACCGCTATTTTCGCGGCTTTGATACGGCTTTTCCAGACTATTGGCGCGAGATCGAATGGGAACGAGAATTCGATAGGTTTGTTCGGGACGGTGAGTTGCCTGATCTCTGCCTAGTTCGCTTTATGGAGGATCACATGGGTTCCTTCAAAAAGGCAATCGATGGCATCAACACCCCGGAGCGCCAGCAGGCCGACAACGATTATGCCGTAGGACGGTTAGTCGAAAAAATCGGGTCGAGCCCTTTCAAGGATAACACTCTCATTTTTGTGGTTGAGGATGACGCCCAGAACGGGGCCGATCATGTCGATTCTCATCGGTCTACGGCCTACGTAGTCGGACCTTTTGTTAAACAAGGCCAGGTCGTTTCCCAATTTTATACGACGGTAAACCTTCTTCGCACCATCGAAGACATCTTGGGTACCGACCATCTCAATATCCATACCGCCACCGCACGTCCAATGTCTGAGGTATTCGATCTCAAACAGGAAACCTGGAAGTTCAAGGCCGAGCCTTCGGCTTATCTCAAGGATACGGAGCTACCGCTTGCTAACAAAACCGGAGCGATGCAACCAACCCATGACGCAGCTTACTGGGCAGCAGCAACGGCCCAGTTCGATTTCTCCAAGGAAGACAATCTTGGCGACCCCGATGCGTTCAACCGGATCATCTGGAAAGGCTTGAAGGGTGATGTGCCATATCCCGGCGATCGAAGGTGAGAAGTGAGAAGTGAGAGGCGGCTGCAAAAATGTGGTGGGGTGAGGACTCCCGATCTTCCGTGGAGGTTGCACGGGGCGATCGGATCTCTGCAATCTGCAGTGCCCCGTGTCTTACGGTTGCCGAGCCGCGGTCCAGGGCGTGCTAGTGTCCTGTCCCATAAATAGCATGGCTTTCGTCCGGCAACTGGCGGACCGGCGGCCCATTTTGATCGCAACGAAACCCAGTTATTTATGGCACAGGACACTGGACCGGACGCGGCTTTGTCCTTCCCGTTTTGCTCCAGCTACGCCGCTTTGTGCCCCTTTGAGATCTTCTTGTGAAACTACACGGGTATATTCTAACCTCGAGCCATGTTCCGGCTTCTTTTGCTTACCTATACAGCCGCGGTCCTACTTGCGGCCCTGACATCAGCGGCTCAGTCAGCCCAACATATCTGCTTCAGCCGGGACCGAGGGATTTGGATCGCCAATACTGATGGGACTGGCGCTCACAAGATCGTGACTGGTGACGATCCGGCGATTTCTCCGGATGGTGCGCGCATTGCCTATACGGAGTCGGGAAAGGGGAAGGGACCTATTCGGCACATCGCAGTAATAGAGGTTAGCTCCGGGAAGAAAATGGTGTTTGGCAATCTTCCCAGTGACAACGCCTATGGGCCGGTCTGGTCACCCGACGGCAAACATCTCTTGTTTAATATCTTCACCGGAGAGCATTGGCGCTTTGGGCTAATCGGTGTGGACGGCACCGGATTTCAATTTGTACCGGCGCCTCCGGCCATAACGGCGGATCTTTTTTCGCCCGCTTGGGCCGTCGATGGCAAAAGCATATACGCTGAGGATCTCACCAACATTTATCAGACCGACTTAACCGGGAAGACGTTAGCACAATGGAAAATCTCCGACGCATTGCCAAATGCCGACATGAATAGCAACAACCGCATTGTGCCTTCCGATGATGGCAAGACATTCCTCGTAGATGCCGACCTGGATGAGGAAGGGCAAATCAAATCTTGGGACGGACCGCCTCCAGGCGTCTTCCTCTTTGACATCGACAGCGGCAAAGCTCATCGGGTTTCGCCGGCTAAGGTGTACGCCTGGGATCCTTCCTGGCTTAACGCCCAGCAGTACCTTTTCACCAGCACCATCGATGGCCGGCATTTTGGCATCTACAAAACAACATTGTCCGGCGAAAAACCGCAGCTCATTGTCAATAACGCTTCGTCGGTAACCGTGTCGACTCAATAGTTCGTATTTCTGACCGCGCCGATGATCACCGAGCTCAGCGCGACTTCACGATAGAGTTATCCGAAGTTCTCGCTGGGCCCCCAAAGAACTATCGGAGACAATGGAGCCGCCTTGGAGATCGATTGGCCGCATTTCCTGACGCGGCAGAAACAGAATGGTTTGTCCAGGTTGGGGACATCCATCCCCGCGGCGCTCAATCTTTACCGATAGATCGGAACGAGAACCCACTATTTGTAAACGCCATGTCCAATATTTCCCGTCCCGGTACGCTTCGCTTTCACCGTCATCCTCAAAGCACTCGTACTCGAACTCGGTATCGTTACGACTTGGGAACAGATAAAATCCGCGTTGATCGGCCGGCTTTGCGAAGTGCTGTTCAGCAACGTTCAGCGGAATAGCACTGTCTGCTCTAGCCAATAGCGGTGGACGATCCCACGGTGCAGGCAACAAGATCTCTTGACCGCCGGTGTAGTAATCGCCGCTCCAAAAATCGTACCAGCCACTACCGGCAGGTAGGTAAACCTGGCGCGCACGTTGACCCGGTTCCACGACCGCTGCTACTAGGAGATTCGCTCCAAGTAACATATCGTCGTTTTCCAGGTAGCAGTGGTCGTCCTGCGGAAAGTCATGGAATGTCGGCCGGATAATAGGTGCATAATCACGATGCGAGCGCCACAACAGGTCGTAAAAATAGGGGATTAGCCGATACCGGAACTTGATCAAATCACGAATGTAGGCGGTGATCTCCGGATACATCCAGGGTTCGTTAGCCGTCTGATCATCGTTCCACGAGTGGATGCTGAACCGCGGCATGAAGATACCAAATTGAACCCAACGTAATAAGAGTTCTGTATCGGGAGCAGGTCCGGAAAAACCGCCGACATCGTGACCAACATTCGATACCCCCGAGAGAGCCAGCCCGATACCCATTTTGATGTTGTAACGCAACGTTTCCCAAGAGGTATAATTGTCGCCAGACCAGGTCTGAACATAGCGATGCATACCAACGGCGCCGGAGCGCGTGACCAGAAAAGGTCTCTTGTCGGGAGCGAATTCACGCTGGGCGTCACGCGATGCGCGTATCATCAAAAGAGTTTGGAGTGTCTTTGCCTTGACCGCTCGCCGCGACTGTCCAAAACCATTGATCCGCGCCCTTTTATCCCAAACTTCAAACTCGTTATTGTCATTCCACGTGGCTACCACTCCGTATTTTAACAACGACTCGGCAACTCTCGATTTCCACCAGATCACCGTCTTCGGATTCGTAAAATCGAGATAGGCGCCAACTTCATCCCAAAATTGAACCATGGTGGGTTTTCCATCTTCATCTTGGATGAAGAGTCCCTCCGTTTCCGCTTCTTTAAAGCGGGGATGGTCCCGCAATAGACAGGGTTTAATGTTGGGACACAGACGGATTCCATGTGCCAAATAATGTCGAACGAAAGCTTCCGGGTCCGGAAACTTGGATCGATCCCAGTTGAACACATAACGCTTGCCGCTAATCGACGTATAACCGGAAGAGAGATGGAACGAGTCACAGAGGATATCGTGCTCCGCACAACGTGACAGAAACTCATTCATCTGCTCCTGAGCATTGGGCGCGTCTGTGTAGGCCATGGTCGAGCCTGAGTAACCCAGGCTCCATTTCGGGGTGAATGCCGGCCGGCCGGTCAACCAAGTATAGCGCCGAACCACTTGCGCCATATCAGGGCCCGCGATGAAGTAGTAATCCAGGTCACCATAGTCAGCGGCGAAATAACGATAGGGGCCATGATAGTTATCCAGTTCGCGCCCGAGGTCGAAAGTACAATCCGCATTGGTATCGTAGAATAAGCCGTAGGCCAACCTCGTCTTACTCTTCCAAGTCAGATAGAAGGGGATATGCTTGTACAAAGGGTCAGTGGTCCGGGCGTTGTAACCCATCGCATCGACATTCGTCATGCGATAATTTTGACCAGCCCGGTTAGTACTTCCGGCTCGCTCGCCCAAGCCGAAGTACATTTCATCTGGCTCGCGTTTTAAGTAATGGTAAATACGTTCATCCCACCAACCGAAATTGTAGTTTTGGGTAGAGCGGTCTACCGCGGCGAATTCAAAGCGCCCGTCCGCTAGTACTTCCCATTGACAATATAAACCTTGCAAATGGATCGTTAGACGAATGCGGTTAGTCACTAACCGAATCGTACCCGGCTCCTCTTCGAACTGGAAAGCGGGCAACGAAAAGCCATCGAGCTGAAATCGGTCCCTGCCTTCAAGGGGAACATCTTCCTGCCCCGGCGCTACCGCCCAGGTCCGCGGGAAATAAAGGGTACCCCCAGGCAGTACCATGACGCGCAGAATATCTTCTTCCAGAATAAAGAGATGGGCGATATGGCCCTCGTCGCTCTGCAAGGTGATTCGGGCGCCCGCCCGTTCAGTGACCCGAAATATTGGAATAGTAGCAAGTGACATAGCAGACTCCCGTAATCAGCGAATCGTAGCCGGGGATTCATCTTTGCGTCCGCGCACCAGCACAATCACGATGATCGCACCGACGATGTCGAAGACCGCTAGGCAGGCAAATAGCGGTCCGTAACCGATGGTGGTTGCCAGGGCGCCGACTACCAACGTGAACAGCAACCCGCCGGTCCACGACGCAGTGCCGGTAAAGCCGTTGGCGGTCGCCACTTCATTCGCATCAAATACATCGGCGCACAGCGTATTCAGTAGGGCTGAGATCATTTGGTGGGCGAACCCCCCAATGCAGAAAAGCCCAATCGCCAGGTATGGGTTATTAGCCAACCCAATCGATCCCGGACCGATCATTAGCAACGCTCCCAGTACGATCCCCGCGATTCTCGAATCGATCAGCTTGATATGGAAGTACTTCATCAATAACGGTGACAAGTAACCGCCAAAGATTCCGCCGAGATCGGCCGCCAGAAAAGGAAGCCAGGCGAATATGGCGATCTCTTTAATATCCATGTGCCGCACCGTGGCCAAGTACAGGGGAATCCAAAAGTTGAAAGTTTGCCATGCCGGCTCTGCTAAGAAGCGGGGTAGGGCGATGCCCCAGAATCGCCTGGAAGACAAAATCTTCTTTACCGACGGCGGTTTTCTTTCCCCTGCGCTCGCGATCTTATCCGGTTCTTGACCCTGTAGGATATACGCACGCTCACCTTCCGTTAGTGACTTATGCTTGCTGGGGGAGCGATAGAATACCCACCATAAGCCTGCCCAGATAAAACCGAGGCACCCGGTCACCACGAAAGCCATCTGCCAGCTAGACTGCAACAAAACCCAAACCACTAAGGGCGGAGCTAATAACGCGCCGAGAGAAGTGCCGGCGTAAAATAACCGACTGCCACAGAGCGTTCCTTGGCCGGAAACCACTCAGAGATCGCTTTGATGCCGGCCGGGATGCTGAAGCCTCGCTTAAGCCAAGGAGCCCCCTAAAAAAAGCTAACGAGCCCCAGCCTCCAGCGAACGCATGTAAGACATTGAAAGAGACCAAGCCAAAGCGAAAAGCGCGAACCCAAGTTGGAGCCCCAAAAAGTCAAGGATGAAGCCGCAGACCGACTGCATGACGGTGTAGCCGATCTGAAAGGCGGCGACGATGTACGAATACTCTTGAGTTGAGAATTGCAGTTTCTTCTGTAGCTCAGGCGCCAAGACCGCGAGCGAATCCGCGCCAGATAGTTAATGATCGTACCGAGACAAATAAGACCTATGATCCACCAACGCAGTCCTTTGATTGTTTCATACTGGGGGGAGAGTCGGACCGACTATGGCAGGCTCCTCTAAAATTAGGCCTAGCGGTATTGTAATCGGCGAAAAATAATTCTGTCGAGATTTTGTGGTGCGAGGTGCACTGTTATCGGTCTCAACATCATAAGTGGAAGGTCTCATTAGAAGTTGAGAGAGGAGATGGAGTAGTAGAGCTGCGTAGCGTCGGCGGGAGGTATGACGATTTCTAGTGCCGCGGTGTGCCCCGGCCGCCGGAAGCCTTTCATCTTTCACTTTTCACTTTTCACCTTAGAGTGACCGCTCCATGCTCACGATCTCCCAGGTTACAAAGTCCTTCGGGGCCGATGTTCTCTTCGAAGAGGTATCTCTTCAGGTTAACCGCGGGGATCGGCTTGGGTTGATTGGCGCCAATGGATCCGGCAAGTCGACGCTGCTATCCTTAATTCTAAGGCGTGACGAACCTGACAGCGGCTCGATCCAATTGCAGAGGAATGCGCGGGTTGGGTTTCTGCCACAGGAAAATGCTCCGGTTGGAGAGGAGACCGTCCTCCAATTGGCGACCCTGCGGGACATGCGCAGCTTAGACGGCACCCAGACCAGTCCCGACCCGACAGAGGGCGATTTTGAACGCGAGGCCAAAGCCAAGCGCATACTCTCTGGTTTGGCCTTTCGCGTAAAAGATTTTGATCGACCGGCAAAAGAGTTTAGCGGCGGCTGGATTATGCGTGCGCACTTGGCGCGTCTGCTTGTTGACGAGCCCGATTTGCTCCTACTCGACGAACCGACGAATCATCTCGACCTAGAGACGGTCGTTTGGCTGCAGAAATATCTCCAAACTTACGCCGGCGCGCTGCTTCTGATCTCGCATGACCGGGCTTTTCTCAATTCTCTGGTGACACGGATCGTCGAGCTCGACCGGCAACGACTCTCGTCGTACGCCGGCAATTATGACGATTTTGTTGTCCAGAAAGAGGCGCGTCGTTCACAGCAATTGGCGGCTTACAAAAATCAGCAACGGCGGATTGAGCAGCTACAGACGTTTATCGACCGGTTTGGCGCAAAGAATACCAAAGCGTCACAGGCTCAAAGCAAACGAAAAGAGATCGCACGCATGGAGCGAATCGATGCGCCGGAAAAAGACTCGGCGCCGATTCACTTCAGGTTTCCGCAGCCAAGCCGGAGCGGCGCCAGAGTAATCACTCTGGCACATATCAGCCACGCCTACGGGGAGACCAAGGTCTATACTGATCTGAATCTCGAGATCGAGCGGGGGCAACGCACCGTCTTAGTCGGTCCGAACGGAGCAGGTAAATCGACCTTGCTAAAGCTAGTGGCAGGCGTGCTACCGGTACAAAGCGGTCGCCGCGAATTGGGGTATAACGTCGAACTCGGCTATTTTTCTCAACATCGGGTCGAGATGTTTGACCTTCGCCGGACCGTTCTGGCAGAGGCTAGCGACATCTCGGCGCCTGTGAGCGAACAAACGGTCAGAAGCCAGTTGGGCGCTTTTCTTTTCAGTGGCGATGATGTGTTTAAGCCCGTCTCCGTGCTCAGCGGTGGCGAGAAGAGCCGCCTCGCCCTGGCTAAGTTATTGTTGGACCCGCCTAATTTCCTAGTGATGGATGAACCTACCACGCACTTGGATATGAGGAGTATCGAAGCGTTGGTCTTCGCGCTGAGCCAGTACGCTGGAACTCTGGCGTTTGTGAGTCACGACGTTCATTTCATCCGCTCAATTGCGAACTCGGTTCTGCATGTGAGGCAAGGCCAAATCAAGTTCTATCCGGGTGGCTACGATTATTTTATTGAAAAAACCGCATCAGATTCGGATCAGCTTAGCAGCCCGAATGGAGACGCTCCGGCGCCGCCAGTTCAATCTGCTCCCCGCAGCCAAGAGAAAGAGCGGAAACGCTTGGAAGCCGAAGCGCGCCAGCAACGTTCACAAGAGGAACGGGCGCTTCGCGCAAAGTTACAGCAAATCGAGACGCGGATCCTGAAGTTAGAAGAACGGCAACAAGAGTTAGTTGCTGCCTTACAGGAATCGAATGCGTCAACCTCCGAGCAGAGTTTGGAGTTAAAGAGGGTCGCCGACGAGCTAGCTACGTTAATGCCGGAATGGGACCGGTTGGTGGAGGAGAGTAAGGAGCTGCGGGCGGTGGCTGAGGGGTGATTTGTCTGGGGCGGGGGAAACCCTGGGGCATGTAAAGGGTGATTAGTGATTGGTGGTAGCGATGGTTCAGCCCCAAATCGGGGCGTTGCATTCCGGGTGGCACTTCAACCACTCATCGACGCCGACAATACGTTCCACCCCGCGTCTTTCCGAACCAGGGAGGCTGCCATGTTCGCCGGCGTCGATAGGCTCGTCGTGTATGGGCGTTGTTGATCTGTGCCGTGAAAAACTCGAGGAAGCGTCGTGCGGCTTTTCGCGTTGGCGCAAACACTGGCGCCGGCCGGAGGTCTTCTGAAGGCGCGACAACGCCGCCCTACCGATCTACTACCGTGTTAGATTACGGAAGGCTAGTCGTTCGTATCTCCTGCATCGGCCCCGCCGCTGAAAGTCGTCGTGCAACCCGAAGTGGTACAAAAACGATACTTGTCAGTTGAGCTGTTAGAGAAACCGAATTGACAGTTTGAAGCCATGTTTGAAAGGAAATAACAGTAGCCGTCCGATTGATAACCAAATTCCGCGCCGGTCACTTGATTGTAACTGACTCGGTTTCCGCCGATCGATTGAGTCAGGGAGATGCCGGCTCCGTTTGCACCGCCATTGATGATGTTCCGTTGAATCAGGCAAATCGTAGGATTAATCACCACAATTCCGTACTGAGGTGCAGAATTGATTTGGAGGTCTTGGGCGATCTCGGCTACGTTCTGTAGGTTTTGGGAGGACGGCGAGTCGAAATCAACGCCGGTGCGAAACCCAGTGATCACGCCGTTTTGGACGGTGACATTACTGAAGTTGTCGACATAAACGGCGATGGTCGGTGAGATATTGTCCTGGCAGGAAAGCGTAAAACCCTGAAGATCGATGATCACATCGGAAGCCTTGACTGTAATCGCCTTACTTTTTCCGGAATAAGCCAGGTTCGCGGTTAGCACATAAGTGCCAGGGGCTTTGATCGTGTGCGGTAGAGACGATATCACGGTTTGGCCCGGCGCCGCGGCTGCAGCAAGTAAGGAACACAACCCGCAAAGGACATACTTTAAAGGATTCATTGGATCGAGAATATTCAACATTAGAAATCGGTTTAGCGCTCGTCTGCCCTTAATTACTGGAGCCATTTAATGGCGTGCCGCCGCTGTATGCAGTGGAACAGAGATCAGTCACATTGAAACGATATTTGTCGTTAGATAAGGCGAACCCAGTTAAGCCGTTAACGACAAAGTTGTTTTCAAAATAGCTGGGTGCCGGCGCATCACTAAAGACGATAGCATTGGTGGGATTGCCGTATGCTTGGTTGTCGCGGACGAAGTTCGGTCCTTGCCCATTGAAGATATCGATTAACGTTCCGCCTGAGCTCGTCGACAGGATAAGGTTTCGTTGAACGGTGCAGCCGGATCCCCCGGCGATCTGTACGGCGATGATCGCGTAAATCCGCATGTCCTGGACCGTGATTGCCGTATAGGCTTGACCGCCGATACCGGCATTAACCGAGACTCCATAAGTAAAATTCTCTATTGTTCCATTCTTGATCGTGACATCACTCTGGTTTGCTTGCGTAAAGGCGACCCCCTTAGTTCCGCTCGCACTGTTGGTAGCGATTAAGCGATGGCCTGCGAAATCGAGCGTCACATCGGACGCGGTAATCGTGATGGCATTAGCGGCGCCGCCATAGGATAGGTTTTTGCCAAGGGCATAGGTGCCGGACGCGCTGATGGTCTGCGGCACCGAATTAATGATGGTCTGAGCATGACTTGCCTGAGTAGTCAGGAAACCCAGAGTAGTTATTATAATTGCTAGAACTTTCATTTTGTGAAGTGCGGTACGGTAGCGTGGGGGTGCTGGGCATCTTACAAATCTTGATCGCGAAATGTCAAAACTATAACGACACGAACTAGATAGGCTCAGTCCATCAAGCCGAAAGCAATGAAAATGGCATATAGGAAATAACAAACAGGGAACTCAACCAATGCTGTAAATCGCGCAATAAGGCGCCGTCTTAATGATACCGGTTTCTAAGGAGCCAAGGGAGGCTTCAGTCCAAGCAGCCGCGCTTAGCCTTCAAGAGGCGCTTTCAGGCTTCCGCCATTTCTGTTTGGCCGCCCCAGTTCGCAATCAACCCTGGAAACCGGCAAGCTCGACAATCACTCCGGTCGTTTAAACAGAAGTCTTCGAAGATCTGTAGCAGACCCTGCTGCTGATAGAGAAAATGAATGTACTGCTGGCCGCGATCGGCGTCCCCGAATAAGCGTAGACACACGATCTCTAGAAGTGTGTTCCCGAGTTCAGCTCGGATGGACTTGAATGCACTCCAATCAGCATTGCCCGAGATCATCAATAGGGGAAACAATACATTGGCTACGATGTCTTTAACCCGCGAAGCGCCGATAAGACTGATCCGGCGTGGGGCGGCTGCTGACTGCAAGCTGTAGTGAAAGTCCCAAAATGGATGCGATAGCTTCTGGAACCACTCACCGGCTCCGTCCAAGTCGACGCTTAGTTTTCGAAACTCCGACCAGCCAGAGGCGATTTGAGCTAGCGCCCCCAGTCGCCGATGCGGATGATTATTCGGCCTGCTGCCGCCTAGCCGCCAAAGGTCAGTGCGCAATACCAAATCGTGCAATTCACTTCTCATCTTCCACCAGTGAGTCCACAGAGCGTTCAAATAGCGGTCATCCTGTTGGGAGGCAGAAAGCGATCGTTCCAGAAAACCGGATAGACCGAACAGGATTGCTTCTGCAGCCGCTCGATCTGATCGAAGCCGGACGAGTGTGGCTCTCTGTGCGATGATGAGAAAAGGAATCTTGTTCCATTTATAACCAAGACCGATCGCCAGAGCTTGGAAAAGAGCTTCATCGATCCCGTGGATCCGGATGCTGCGCCGCAAAGCCAGTGCTTTTCTTTCCAACCGAATCCTGGCTGCGGTTTCGATGATTTGGTCCAATTGAGCTTCGGCCAAGTTAGATAGCGGACTGCAGCAAGCACCGGGTTTCGCCAGAGCGGATTCGGTATCGGTTAATGTCAGTCCCGTGGTCTTGAGTTGAACCTGTACAACCTCTCGGTGGTCAATGGTCCGGGTAAAGAAATCCGAGCCGGAATTCTGTAAGAAAAGATGTAGAACCACGTTTCGAAAAGCGGGGTTATCGCCATGCCCGTGCCGTTCCCAATCCACCACGTTCATATCCAGCTCGATGTCGCCTTTGAGCTCTTGGGCGCCATCGATTCGAATCACCGTATTCACAAAATCCGGTCCCGGTTCCCGATTCCAAAATCCGAACTGAATGACCTCGACTAGCGAACCATTGGTCGCGCGAAAACTGGAGCCGAATGCCCCCGCGTACCAAAGCGCCTGATACTCCAGCTCCGACCACCGGCGCGCAAGCAGCGGCTCGTCTTCAACCACCGAAACCTCCAACGCGCGAAGATAAAGGGAGTTAAATGCGTCCACAGGTAAGAACATCTATTCAAAATGTTACTACAGGCAAGTCAAAATAACAACATGGATAACTAATGTTAGCAGCCGCCTTTCAAAGACAGATAAAATATCCGCAGCCCCGAAATCCTCCGGGGTAAAATTACGCAGAACTAGTCGCGCCGTAGGCTTTGCGAAGGCGGATTACGCAGATTACGGTTTGGGGTGTAGTTGCATGACGGAAGGACGACGGTGATGGGCTTCGGATCGAGCGCTTGGCTGACTTTGAGTATCGGCGAATTTCTAGGCAGAGCTTGCTTGATATACCAACAGAAATAATATATGTATCGTATAGTGGACCAGGAAACCTATCGGATCATTGGGGCAGCCATTGAAGTTCACAAAGAGCTCGGTCGGGGGTTTCTTGAACCCGTTTATCAGGAGGCTCTCGAGCTCGAGTTCAATGATCGCGGCATCCCATTTCGGCCACAGCTCGAGCTGCCGATATTTTATAAGGGCAAAAAGCTCAGAACCCACTATCGCTCCGACTTTGTCTGCTACGAGGATATTATCGTAGAGTTAAAGGCACTGGCGCGGCTTGGCGACGGAGAGTTGGCCCAGGTACTAAATTACCTGAAGGCGTCTCGCCGGCAGCGCGCGCTATTGATCAATTTCGGATCCAAGAGTCTAGAACATGAGCGCGTTGTATTGTCACGCAGCGCCGCGTTTCAATCCGAATCCGAGGATGTCCAAAGTCGACCCAGCGCTTGATCCGGAGCCCCATTACTCGTCGAGCCCCTCCACGTAACTACGCCTAAAACCGTAATCTGCGTAATCTGCGTAATCTGCGGATATTAACCAAGTTGGCCCAGCGCTTGATCCGGAGCCCCATTACTCGTCGCGCCTCCCCGCGTAACTACGCCTCAAATCGTAATCTGCGAAATCCGCCTTCGCAAAGCCTACGGCGCGACTAGTTCTGCGTAATTTTACCCCGGAGGATTTCGGGGCTGCGGATATTTTACCTCTTCTCGAGGCGGGAACACCACCGTCCCCTAATCTGCGGATCACAGTTCCAAGCGTAGCCCATCGTAGGCCAGGGAGCACGATGTCGGGAGCGTCTTGCTAGTCTCGGCGTGACTGACATCGTGGCTAAGATGCGTGAGGAAGGCGCGCTTCGGCTTTAGCAGCGAGATCAAGCCCAGTCCTTCCGAAATACTGAGATGCGAGAAACGTGACATCTTCAGCGGAGTTCCCAGAACTAAAACTTCGACGCCAGCCAAATCGTGTAAACCTTGATCGGAAATGATCTTGCAATCGCTGATGTAGCCGAGGATCGGCTGGCCTTGCTGGCGAATGAGAAATCCCAGGGTGTGAATCGTGCCATGTTCAACCTGGATCGGGACCACTTCGTTCTCACCCAACATAAAAGGTCCCTCGATGATGTACGGTACCGGTTGAACATAACCTGGGAACCTGGCCTCGCCGCTAAAAGCGTATTCGAAGCTGCATGCCAGGCGGTCCATCGTTTCCCGCGACGCATAGATCGGCATCTCGTCGCCATTGGCGCTGCTGAATCGTCTTAGATCGTCAAACCCTGAGATATGATCAGCGTGTGCGTGGGTGAAGATCGCGGCGTCCAACCGCGTGATGTTGGCCCTGAGCGCCTGCAACCGGAATTCAACCGCAGTGTCAATTACCCAAGAAGCCGTAGGAGTCTCGATATAGACGGAGGACCTCCAGCGCTGGTCTCGGCTATCCGAGGACCGGCACACCGAACAGTCACACAGTGGAACCGGTATGCCTACGGAGGTTCCTGTGCCCAAAAAAGTGGCCGTCAGCATCTATTGAAAAAAGGTCGTCGGACCCTTACATAACCTGCCAGTGCCCGCAACGCTCCGATCACTCCGAATCCGTAACTTGGCTTTGGTTGAACAGCTCGATTGGGAGCTTGCCGCTGGGTTTAACGTGGTTACCGGGGAGACCGGCGCCGGTAAATCGATTATCATTGGAGCGCTCAAGATGATACTTGGCGAAAGGGCCGACAAATCGGTTATCCGAACCGGGGAGGATCAATGTTCGGTGGAGGCATTGTTCAATTTACAGGACGCCGATCGCATCAATGCGTTGTTAGCTGACGAAGGGGTTGATCCGTGCGAGGAGGGCGAGCTCTTAATCCGGCGAGTATTATCCGTCAGCGGCGCGAACCGGCAATTCATCAATGGATGCCAGACGACATTAGGATTTCTCAAGGATGTGGGAGACGGTTTGGTCGATCTTCATGGACCGCATGACCATCAATCGCTCCTCTCCAAGGAGTATCAGCTGCGTTTAGTTGACGCTTTTGCCGGGAACGGAGATCTCTTTCGCTCTTATCCAGACGTATTTGGGCGCTGGCAGCAAACGCGAAAAGAACTGGACGAGTTCGAAGCCGAAACCGCGCTCAGTAACCTCGACCTTTGGCGACATCAGTTAGCGGAAATTCAGGGCGCCGGAATTCGGGCTGGGGAGCGCGCCGAGCTAGAATCCCAATATTCGATAGCGGCCAACGGGCGTCGAATCTTAGAGCTCACAGGCGCCGGGATCGCCCTCCTTTCCGAATCAGAGAACGCTCTGTTGACCCAGCTCGGAGAACTAGCCCGCCTCCTCAGGGAACTGGAAAAAATCGATGGCCAAACCCACGAATTTGTCGAAGATCACGAACGGGCCACCGTCGAGCTGGAGGAGCTCGAACGATCGTTGGTATCGTATCAGCAGCGCGTCGATTTGGACCCGGGTGCGCTTCAAATGATGGAAGAACGATTGAACCTCTTGGAAAGGCTCAGTCGCAAATACGGGCGAGACGAACCGGGCTTGCTGGAACTTGCCGCCGAGTTGGAAACCAAGTTGAGCCGGACCGAGCATCGGGAGTCGATTTTGGAAAAATTGCGTCTGGATGCGGATAACCTTCAAAAAAAGGCGTGGTCGATTGCTCAGCAGTTGACCCGAGTCCGGCATGCCGGCGGGGTGGAACTTGCAGAAAGTATTCGTGCGCATTTGCAGGATTTAGGGTTCGCTCAGGCCAGCTTTGACATTGTGTGGGAAACGCTGGCGCAACCGAATCGAACCGGATTTGATCAGGTCGAATTTCTCTTTTCTCCTAACCCGGGCGAACCTTTGAAACCGTTACGGGCAATTGCTTCCAGCGGAGAAATCTCTCGGGTCATGCTGGCCATCAAGACGGCGTTAGCTCAACAGGACTTGATCGGCTTGTTGGTCTTTGATGAGATTGACGCCAATGTTGGAGGCGAGATCGCTTCTGCAGTCGGCAAGAAGATGCAAACGCTCGGCGAAAATCGTCAGGTGGTTGCGATTACCCATATGCCTCAGGTAGCAGCCGGCGCTGGCACTCATTTCTTCGTGACCAAGGAAGTTATCGACGGCCGGACCCGCACCTCACTCCAGGAGGTACGCGGCGACCAACGACTCCAGGAGTTAGCCCGGATGCTAGGGGGCAGGACGTCATCGGCGCTGGAACATGCGCGCACACTGTTACGCGCCGGAGGTGAGAAGTGAGAAGTGATTGGTGATTGGTGATTGGTGATTGGTGATTGGTGATTGGTGATTGGTGATTGGTGATTGGTGATCGGTGATCGGTAGGGCGAGGCTCCGGAGAGACCCAGCGATTAATCAAGGGAAAATTGACGACACGCGACCTATCATCGACCAAGGCCAAAAGACGCGCCGAGCCGTGGCCCACGATAGACCACGGCTCGGCGCGCTTTTAGATTTGGCTTGTTAATTGGTTAGGTTTACGCAGCTAAGCCTTGTTGACCCGCTCGCTCTTTCGGGAGCCTCGCCCTACCAGGCATCAGCCCCCACCAATCACCTCTCACCAATCAATTCTCACTTCTCACCTTCGGTTCACAGCCCCATAATGTGTTCGTACACTCGCACCAATTCCGTACCGCACAGAATCCAAAGGACGGCTCCGGCCGAAAGGAACGGACCGAATGGAACCCGAACCGATAAACTCTTGTGCCGGAGCAGAATGGCTACCAGCCCGAAGGTGCAGCCCAGCAAGGCAGCAATGGGAATGGTAAACAGAACTCCTTGCCAACCGATGAATGCTCCAATTGCGGCGATCAGTTTGACGTCGCCGAGCCCCATCGCTTCTCGCGGAAATTCGGCGTGACTCGTTCGGCCGGACAATTCTCGGATCTCTTCCAACGGGATGTCATGACGAACTGTCTTGAGCCGATCGTGAAAAAAGCGCAGATCCAGGTTCTGGCATTTCTCGCCGTTGATCGTGACCTCAGCGGCTCGAACGAGAATCTTGTCTTTGGAACGCAGAAAGTGGGTTGTCCATTCGAAAGGTTCTCCGTCCAAAAGAATCCGCGGATTTTCGGTCTCGCCGTTCTCGAACGAGAATCGGACCGGACTGCCGGGCAATATTTTATATCGGCCAAACAGCAATTTCCCGCCCTCGCTGACCAGATAGAGAATGCTACCGCCTAGCAGACAACCGGCGAGGCTTAGACCGGCGCTTGTAAGTCCTGAGGAAACGTGATGAAGGGATGGCAAAAGAAAGCTTAAGAGCAGGCCCGCCCCGATTCCGAAGAACGTGATCTCATCGGGGATAAGCAGAAACTCAAGGTCGACGAATGTTGCCACCAGCAACACTAGCGCCAAGACGATGTCCGCAATCACAGTGGGCCAATTGACTCGGAGCGCGAAAGCCACGAACAGGGCTGGGGTGAAGAGCTCGACCAGCAAATATTGAATCGAGATCGGTCTACCGCATCGCGAGCAGCGACCTCGCGAGACCAGCCAACTCACAACAGGGATATTATCCACCGCTCTCAGCTGCGTCCCACATTGCGGACAGAATGAACGTGCGGGTTTCCACAGCGAAATCTCACGTGGTAGTCGATAGATACAGCATCCCGCAAATGAGCCTAGGACGAGGCCAGCTAGTGCAACGCAGGCGAGGTAGGCGAGGGTCATTCAAACGGTGAGAAGTGAGAGGTGAGAAGTGATAGGTGGAAGATGCGTGCTCGCGCAGGCGGATGGCCGTTGGTTCGACTCTGCTGCTCGCGTCCGTGTCCAGTCTGATGCCATCCACGGCGTCGGGCTCGGAAAGAGATGACATCTCACGGACCGGGCATGACTTGACCCTGTTGGCATCCAAAGGCCAGATGTCATGCTGCCGCGAGAGCCTTAACCACCTCTCACCTTTCACCAATCACCTCTCACTTCTCACTGGCTTTCTGCAGCGCCGGCTCTATCAGCTCACAGATGATGTGAATGACCACTTTGTGGGCTTCTTGGATGCGAGCCGTAACCTGGTGGGGCACGATCAACTCCAAAGAAGCGAGCCCTTTGCACACTCCACCGTCCCGGCCTAGAAGGGCGATCGATTCGATCTTAAGCTCGCGGGCAACATCAAGGACGCGCACGATGTCACGGGATTGTCCGCTGGTGGAGAGCGCAAACAAAACATCTCCGGGCCGCCCAAATGCCACTAGCTGACGGGCAAACACTTCCTCGAATGAATAATCGTTTCCGATCGCGGTGATTAACCCTCCATCGTTGGTCAGGCTGAAGCCCGGAAACGGTTTGCGATCACCGAGGAATCGGCAGGCTAGCTCAGCGGTGAAATGGGAGACATCGGTAGCGCTGCCACCGTTGCCACAACCCAGTACCCGATGGCCAGTTAAGAGCGCATTCTCGATCAGTTCGGCGGCGGCCCGGATTTTGTTCTCCAAAGGAACCAAAAGACCAATCGCGTTTATCGCGTCGTCGATACTTTGGCGAACGGACATGATCGCGATCGTCGTGCGCACATGTGCCGATTTCAACTGGAAAACTATGCTGCCGGGTCAATAATATCGCCGGATGCGGTATGTACTCCTTCTCTTCACGCTATTGATCTTCGTTGGCTGCGAGACTGAGGCGCCAAAGACGGCTGCGGCGATCACTAAGGAGCGCGCCATCGCGATCGCCATGGAAACAAACAAGGACCCTGAGTTTACTCAGGTTACCCGGTCAACCTGGCGTACCGATCCCACTGCTGCCGGAGGGGGATATTGGGCTATCGATCTGAAAGATGAGGACGAAGAATTGGGCAAATTCTACCTAATCGATGGCCACGGGAAAGTTGTCGGCCAAGGCCGTATCGAGGGCGACCGGTATTTTTGACGACCAATAGCCGATAGCAGGTGAGCGTGACGGCGAATGGGCGAGACGGCGAAACGGCGAATGGGCGATAAAAGGCGCGACAGAACCGGGGTTATCGATCCTGCGAGTTACTCAGGCAGTCAGATCCGCGCCTACAGATCGCCCCTTCGCCCCTTCGCCCTTTCGCCAATACGCCGATTCGCCCACTCGCCATTCCCCCCAGGCTAGGCTAGCTTTCTGGTAGGCCATGCAGTCATTTCAGTTCCATCCGGCGGTTGCGACGTGGTTCGAACAGACCTTCGGTACACCAACTGAGCCGCAGCAACTCGGATGGCCAGCGATTCAGTCTGGCGCCGATACCTTGGTGGCTGCGCCCACTGGTTCCGGTAAAACACTGGCTGCTTTCTTGGCTTCCCTTGATCAGCTTTTTCAAGCGGGGCTTGATGGAACTCTCGCCGATGAGACCCGGGTCCTTTATGTTTCGCCTCTCAAGGCGCTCAGCAACGACATTCACAAGAATTTGGACCAACCGTTAACCGGTATCCGCGCTGCGTTGCGAGCGAGCTGCAACCGCGACATAGACATCCGGGCCGAAGTCAGGACTGGGGATACACCGGCGGCCAAACGCCAGGCGATGGTTCGCAAACCGCCCCACATTCTGGTTACCACCCCGAGTCTCTCTATCTGCTGTTAACGTCCTTGTCTGGTCGGAAGCTTTTGCGAACCGTTCGAACCCTGATCCTGGATGAGATTCACGCCGTCGTAAGTAGTCGTCGGGGATCGCATCTGGCGCTTAGCGTGGAGCGATTGGCTGCCCTGACGAACCATCCTTTGCAGCGGATCGGTTTGTCCGCCACTCAAAAGCCGATGGAAGAAGTAGCGCGTTTTCTAGTCGGTACCCGCAATCTAGATGGCGCCGGTAACGCTCGTTGCACAATTATCGATTGCGGACACAGCCGGAAGCTGGACGTAGCCATCGAGTTACCGGGCTCACCACTGGATGCTGTCATGTCGACCGAGGTCTGGGCCGAGGTGTACAACCGTTTGGCTGATTTGGTCGAGGCTCACCGGACGACGCTAGTATTCGTTAACACTCGGCGCTTGGCCGAACGCGTCACGCATCATCTTTGCGAACGATTAGGCAAAGACAAAGTGACGTCCCATCACGGCAGCCTTTCCGCGAAGCTGCGTTTGGATGCCGAGAATCGATTGAAGCGTGGCGAATTGAAGGCGCTCGTTGCCACAGCGTCACTGGAGCTGGGGATCGACATCGGCTCAATCGATTTGGTTTGTCAGTTAGGTCCGACCCGCTCAATCGCCACACTCCTGCAACGAGTAGGCCGAGCCGAACATCGGCGTGGCGGCTTGCCCAAAGGCCGATTGTTTCCGCTGAGCCGAGATGAACTGGTCGAGGGCGTGGCCACCCTGCGCAGCATCCGCAACGGCGAGCTCGACCTATTGGAAATGCCGCAGAAACCGCTCGACCTGTTGTCCCAACAGATTGTGGCATGCGCCGCTTGTGAAGATCTGGACGAGAGCGCCCTTTTCGAGCTGATGCGGTCCGCTTATCCGTATCGCAATCTAACCCGGAAGGAGTTTGATGATGTGGTGCGGATGCTGACCGAAGGATTCAGTACGCGGCGTGGCAGGCGTTCCGCGTTGATCCATCATGACGGGGTTAACCATCGGATTAGGGCCCGCCGCGGCGCCAGGCTTCTAGCGCTGACCTCCGGCGGTGCAATCCCGGATAATGCCGATTATCGCGTCGTCGTCGAGCCCAGCGAAACCTTTGTCGGAACCGTCAATGAAGATTTTGCCGTGGAAAGTATGGCCGGCGATATTTTCCAGCTCGGCAATGCTTCTTGGCGAATCTTGGGGATTAACTCCGGAACTGTCCGAGTGGAGGATGCGCATGGACAACCACCCGGCATTCCCTTTTGGTTAGGCGAAGCGCCAAGCCGCACAGCAGAACTCTCCCGGTCTGTCTCTAAATTTCGCGAAGACGTTGAGGAACAGTTGCGCCCGGGAGGGATCGCGTCCTCGCGATCCGATGCCCCCGGAGCCGAGGGTGTAATTAGAGTCTCCAAGGATATCGTTCGGCCAGACAAGGTATTCGCGGCGCGCGAGGACGCGCGCCCTCCCGGGTCATCGAACGATCCCATAACGAACGAACCGGAGTTTCTCCCTACCGCCTCAGATCTCATCTCGAGCGTTGCCTCTTGGATCGAACGCGAGACTGGGCTTAGCGAAGCCGGTGCTTCTCAGCTGGCCGATTATTTCAGCGCGGTATACCGGACCCTGGGCGTCATTCCGTCTCAGAACAAACTCGTGCTAGAACGGTTCTTTGATGAGTCCGGCGGGATGCAATTGGTGATCCATTCGCCGTTCGGTAACCGGTTGAATCGGGCCTGGGGCTTGGCATTACGCAAGCGGTTTTGCCGGTCCTTTAACTTCGAGTTGCAAGCCGCGGCTACGGATGACGCCATCGTGCTCTCGTTAGGCACGCAGCATTCATTTCCGCTGGATGATGTTTTTCATTATCTGAACAACAAAACGGTTCGCGACATTCTGATCCAGGCGCTGCTTGATGCTCCTATGTTCGGAATTCGTTGGCGATGGAATGCCGGACGTTCACTAGCTTTACCTCGGCAGCGTGCAGGTCGTCGGGTTCCGGCCCCTTTGCAGCGGATGGAGTCCGAAAACCTTTTGGCCGCGATCTTCCCGGACCAGCTGGCTTGTCTCGAGAATATTGCGGGTGATCGGGAAATACCGGAGCACCCGTTAGTTCAGCAGACCATCGACGATTGTCTGGTTGAAGCGATGGATATTGACGGCTTGATCCGCTTGCTCGACCGGATCGAGAAAGGGGAGATCGAATGTATCGCTCGGGATTTACCGGAACCGTCGCCGTTGGCCCATGAGATCTTGAATGCTAAGCCATACGCGTTTCTGGACAACGCTCCGCTCGAAGAACGGCGTACTCAAGCCGTCTATACTCGGCGAGCAGGTGAGCCATTGGCGGAAGGTGGCCTTGGATTACTTGATGCAAACGCGATCGAGAAAGTTTGCGCGGAAGCGTGGCCACAAGCGACCAGCGCTGACGAGCTACATGAAACGTTGCTCTTGGTGGGCGCCTTGACCGATGACGAGGTCCGGACGGTCGGGTCTGATCCATTTGAATGGCTACAGGAGTTGCAGAGTGATAAGCGAGCCGGGCGTTTGCAGGATCCGCCTCGTGGAACGCGCCTCGTTTGCGAGGCCGATCGGTCGGAGCCTCTTGGGCTCCGTTCTGGATAGCGGCGGAGAGAGTTCCGATGTTGAAGGCGGTCTATCCCGACCTCAGGGTTGAGCCTGCTCTCGTTCCTCCCCAAAGCGAGAGTGAACGGCAGTGGCAGCGGGCTGACGCGGTGCGAGAACTTGTGCGCGGCCGCTTGGAAGTAGCCGGTCCAACTACAGCGACCAAGCTGGCAAGTCTGTTTCAGCTACCGGTCAACGAGATCGATACTGCATTGATTGCGCTGGAAGGTGAGGGATTCGTCCTAAGGGGCAAATTTCATCCAGGTTCTGCCTCGCTGGAATGGTGTGATCGCAGGCTGTTGGCGCGGATTCATCGTTTAACGTTGAACCGTCTCCGGGCGGAGATTCAGCCTGTTTCAATTGCTGAATTCCAACGGTTCTTATTGGCTTGGCAACGCGTCGGGATTGAGCACCGGGCAGAAGGAGTCGAAGGGGTACGAGCGGTTTTGGAGCTGCTAGATGGATATGAGCTACCGGCGGCAGCCTGGGAGCCGGAAGTATTAGTCCTTCGCGTCAAAGAATATCAACCGGCTTGGCTCGACCAGCTCTGTTTCACCGGTCGCCTCGGTTGGGGCCGGCTAACTGCGCCGCAAAAGACCAATGGCCGGCCGCCGCTGCCTGTGCGTTCCAGTCCGATTTCTTTATTCTCACGCGAGAATCTTGGACATTGGCTAGCGCTTTCGGCTCCTCCCGACGAGATCGAATTTTCTCCAGATACAACCCGGGCCCTGGAGGCTCTGGCTCAAGCAGGTGCTCTATTTTTTGGCGAGCTCGCGCAAAAAACCGGTCTATTGCCATCCCGGCTAGAGAGAGCTTTGGCCGAACTCGTCGCTCAGGGATTGGTTACCGCCGACAGTTTCGAAGGGTTGAGAGCTTTGTTGGTTCCCGAAGAAAAGCGTGCGCCGTTTGCCTCGGCTGAACGGCGCCGCCACCATAAGCCAGTCACGAGCCTGGAGTTTGCTGGCCGTTGGTCTTTGCTGAGGAACGCCGGGAGCGCCGTGAACGATTTTGCGAGTTCCATCGCAACTGGAGCCAGGAATCGAACGGCGACCGATGACCCAGCGCTTACAGACTCCGTTCCCGGCGCTCTCGGCGCTCACGGCGTTAGAAGACGTGAAGAGGCAGTTGAAGCCTTTGCTCGGGTATTGCTCCGTCGTTACGGCGTCGTATTTCGCCGGGTCTTGGAACAAGAATCGTTGCGAGTCACCTGGCTCGAGTTAGTCCGGATCTATCGAACATTAGAAGCGCGCGGCGAGATCCGTGGCGGCCATTTCGTCGCTGGCGTCAGCGGCGAACAATACGCGTTACCGGAAGCTGTTGGATTGTTACGTTCGATTCGGAAAACAGCGCCCAAAGGTGATCTTATCCCGATCAGCGCAGCCGATCCCTTGAATCTGACGGGAGTTCTCACGCCCGGATTACGGGTCGCTGCTATCAGTGCCCATCGCGTTCTTCTACGTGATGGCGTACCTACCGTCGCTCTCAAAGCCGGACAGCTTATCCCTCTAACTCAGGCGTAGAGGTGGTCGATCAGGCAATCGAACGCGCTCTGCGCGTCGGCAGTATGCCCGCTGTCCTCAGGCCTTACTACGCTTAGAGGTATAGCGTCCACTCAAGCGCTTTTGGCGGTCATGCTTCGCGCCAAGTCGCGTTACAAAGTTTCTGGGTATTTATAACATTTCTGGTATTTACACTGCCTTAGATTTCGATATAATAAAAAAACTTAATGCCGAATTATTTCAAGGCATTAGCAGCTGGCGTCGTGCGATTTACAGCTTTGTTTCTCCTACGGTCTGCGCGTTTGCCCAGGTTAGCACGCCGATCACGAACTTCATTTTTATCATTCAAGAGAACCATTCATTCGACAACTATTTCGGCACCTTTCCGAATGCGAACGGCATTCCACCTAACACGGCTCTCCCCGAATATCCGGGCGGGCCGCCGGTCCAGACACCATTTCTTCTCACCACGCCCTACACGGCCGGTGACCTTTCCCATTCGTGGAGTAGTGTTGTACTTGCCTACGATAACGGCTCACCTGAACCGTTTCCTCTGGGCGGAGTGGCCAACCGTTGTCCATTGACTACGGCGCAGAGTATTCCTGTTCCCACTCCTAACCCGGCTTTGGTTTCAACTCGTTCCCAAAACCTCACCGACCCCCACCCCTTCAGTCAAACACCTCCAAGAATTACCATCCGGTGAGGTTCGCTCTCCTAACGGCTTTGCTGACGACGAGGATGATGAGGCTCCTCGCATTGAAGAATAAAACGAAAAAATCCTAATGGCCGCACCTACGCCTTCGGGTACACCCAACTGGAAAAAGCGGCCAGCATATGTCAAGAACACTCTCGGGTACTACGATGCTTCTATCATTCCAAAACTACTGGCAGTACGCGAGCACGTTTACTTTGTGCGATGCATTCTTTTCGTCATTGTCCGGCCCAAGCCAGCCGAATCATTTGTACGTCGTGGCGGCGCAGTCGGGTGGTCTCGTACAGAACATTTTAGGCCCCCAAAATGAAGCCATTTACAGCTTTAATAGCATCATTGAGTTGCTAGGAGGAGCGAACATTAGTCTGACTTACTATGTGAGTGTTAACAACCCGACGAGCGAGACCCTTTGGAATCCGCTCCCGGCTTCGAAAATTACGCGGGGCCCGGTGCGGTGACACCGCATCTTGCGCAAACCACTCAGTTTTTCGATGATTTAGCTAATGGCACGCTGCCGCAAGTCTGTTGGCTGATACCCGGTAGAGGCGTAAGCGAACATCCGCCCGCCGACGTCCAGAACGGGATGTGGTACGTAACAAACCTGGTTAACGCCGTAATGCAGAGCCAGTATTGGAACACTTGCGTGATCATCATCTTTTGGGATGACTACGGAGGCTTCTACGATCACGTTTCCCCGCCTCAGGTCGATACGTATGGATATGGTTTTCGAGTTCCTGCGATCGTCATCTCGCCGTATTCTCAAAGCGGTGTTGTAGTCCACACCATCTACGATGAGACGTCTCCTTTAGCACTGTTGGAGCAAGTTTTTGGGTTGCCTCCGCTTACCAATCGCGACGGACAAGCCAACGCGATGCTGGTATTGTTTCGACTTCTCACAGACACCGTTACCTCCGCTGGTGATCCCAATGCCAACGCCGACCCCAACGCCAACGCCAACCACCAACGCTGACACCGACCCTAACGCCGACACCGACCCCAACACCGACCCGACTCCAACACCAAGCTAGCGTCCTGCTCGTGTACGGCGCCTAATCTCGTTCAGAGATTCAGCCAGCCCCGATCAGTTGGCGGTCCTAGAACCCAAAGAACCGCCACCAAGGCCGCTGTTGTTGGTCTCATCGGATTCTTTTACGTGACGGCATCCCCACTGCCGCCTTGCGAGGCGGGCGATTGATCCCGTTGGATCAAGGTGCGACGGCGCTGGATCAAACTTTAGAACGCGGGTTACGGATTGGCAGCATGCCAGCAGTATTGCGGCCCTATTACACGTAGCAGGTTAACAAACCGTGGTAGCAAAACGCGCCTAAACCAATTGAGCTGTTCTTTGCTTAAAGATCTCTTAATATCTCTTAGCTCTTCTCCATAAAGCCTCCCTCATGAGAAAAATCAGGAATTCGGTACTGCGGGTACTGGCTTTTATGGCATTCGTTGCCAGTGCCACTTTAACAGCGCCCGGTGTAGCCCAAGCATCGCTCGAAAACGAATCGGTATCGCAAAGTGGCCTTCCCGAAAACAAGGTGATCGCGACTCTTTCAGTCGGTGTCTTCCCTTTTAGCCTAGCGATCATTCCGAAAGGAGATGAAGTTTACGTCCCCAATTCGCACACTCACACGGTGTCGGTAATACAAACTTCGACTAACACCGTAATCGCTACGATTCCAGTCGGGAACACCCCAACCCACGTTGCGATTAGTCCAAACGGGAAGCTCGCTTACGTCAGCAATACCGGTAGCCATTCCGTCTCCGTCATTTCCACTGAAAAATAAGACGGTGCTCTACAAGTTCGGCGTAATTTCGTACTTTCCGGAGGGTCTCGCGGTTAGTCCTGATGGTAAACAGCTTTATGTCGCCAGCGCTGGCTACCCGTACTATGGCGGCTTTATCTCAGTAATCGATACTAATAATTTGGTGCTTTTAAATGTATTCAAACCGGGTGGTGATCCCGAAGAGGTAAGGTTCTCCCCGGATGGGGAATACCTTTACGCGCTTAACAAACGTGGGATCGGCCACGGTTATATTTGTACGATCGACACCGCGTCGCAGACGATAGTACAGACGGGAATAGGGTCGACAGATTTTACTGGTCTACCCACTGGCCTCGCTATTAGCCCTGACGGAGCGACGCTCTATGCGTCGAACCGGGTGACTTTTGTTTTCGCGTTTGACGCAGCTGATGGTTCGCTCGAAAACACAATCAAAATTATCTCTAACGGCGAGAAAGAACGGCAAGTGTATGAGCCAGTGGTTACCCCGAACGGTAAATTTTTGTACGTACCGGATCCGTATCGGGGTACTGTCACGATGGTTGATACCGCGACTCGCAAAGTCGTTGGCTCCCCAATCAAAGTGGGCGCATTTCCGATGTATATGGCAGTAACGCCTGACGGTAATTATCTCTACGTTAGCAACGAAGCCGACAACACCGTTTCTGTCGTCGATATCAGATAGGGACTAGAACCCAAAGAAACGCCACCAAGGCCGCCGCGGCTGTTGTTTGTTCTTACTGATAAGGCGGCCCGAATTGCCGCTGGGTTGCTCACCTGATAAACTCGGTTTCGCGGAGTCGTCCCAAATACAGTAACGGGGGTCCCGACAGAGACGGCGTTGAAAAATGCGATCGCTTTTTCTTCCGGCATCCGGACACAACCATGTGATGCGGGGTATCCGGGCAGATAACCTGCATGCATGCCGATCCCAGGTGCAAAATTCATGTAGTACCGCATCGGCGCATTCACGAACCGGGTTCCATAGGTGACCGGCATATCAACGTCGGCGTCTGCGACGACGGTGCGCCCATAATAGTCCACAATTTTGCCGTAAATGCTGGAGGTATGGTTCAAGTCTTTGTCGGTGATAGTGAATGTCCCGCTCGGCGTTAGATGACCGTATCGGCCAGTGCTGATGGGCGACTCCATGATTGCCCGATCCTCATACAAGAGATAGGCCTTCTGATCACCAAGGTCGATTTGCACCGAATATTGGGCACGAGCTGTACCCATTAACAGCGCCGTGAATGCCGTGATCGCCGTGATCGCCGGGAATGTGAAGCCCAAACTAAGCCCGAAGATCTTCATACAAACCAGTTGCTACCTGAAAGACGGACAAACGCCCAAAATGTACGTATTTCTTCCAGCTGTTTGCCACCCCTTGTTTTATTGTCGGCGAAGCCGTGGTAGGGCGAGGCTCCGGAATTGCCGAAAGGGATCGCAGGGCGAATTGGCGCTTCATGTTATATGGGGTCCAACACCTGAAAGCTGCCGAGCCGGGGGCGGCGCAACCAGCGGCTCGGCAGCTGTTAGACGATGCACCCGATATACCGACGAAGCGCCATCCGCCATGCGACTTTCTTTCGGTCATTCCGGAGCCTCGCCCTACCAAGGCCTCGCAAGCGACGCGCGCTCCACCCGTCGCTTGCTGTAACGCAGAGCCACCCATGCTAAGCTCGAAAATGGACGACAAGCTCGATATTGCCCGCCTGCGGAAGGAATACACACTGCACGGTTTGCATCGAAAGGATCTGCTTCCTAATCCGATGCAACAGTTCAAAATCTGGTTTGAAGAATCGGTGCGCACCGCCGGCGATCGAGAACCGAACGGAATGACCCTCGCGACCGCGGATCGGGAAGGGCGTCCTGCCGCCCGAATCGTCCTTTTGAAGGGGGTCGATGAACATGGATTCATCTTTTTCACTAACTACGAGAGCCGAAAAGGCCGCGATCTGGCGCAGAACCCGAGAGCCGCCCTCAATTTTCATTGGCCTTGGCTAGAACGACAGATCCAGATCGAAGGTAACGTTACTAGAGTTTCTCGCGATGAATCCCAGGCTTATTTCGATAAAAGACCTCTGAAAAGCCGGCTTAGCGCCATCATCTCGCCGCAAAGCAGCCCGGTCACTAGCCGGATTGAGCTTGAACGCCGATTCGAAGAGGTCTCAGCCCAGTACGCCGATCGCAACCCTCCAGTGCCGGAATTCTGGGGCGGCTACCGGGTTTCTCCCGAACGGATGGAATTTTGGCAGGGAAGGGAGAACCGGCTGCATGACCGCTTTCTCTACACGCTAACCATCGATGGAACTTGGCACATAGAGCGTCTAGGACCGTAGGTCGGCTATAATCGTCCTCGTGCTCGAAAGGAAACTGTTGAAATACCCCTGGTGATTTTCTTTCCGTGCGTTCGAATCGTAGCAGTGCAGCAGCAGTGCCCGACTTAACAAATCGAGCACGAGGACGATTAAGTCGATGAGCAACCGCCTCTCACTTTTCCGCATCTCGGCCGAAGGGATCGACCTCGCAAAAACCCTGAACTCCGGGCAAGTGTTCCATTGGATCCAACATGGCAAAGGGTTTGTGGGCGCCATCGATCAAGCACCCTGCTATCTCGAAAAATCTGGAAACGATTTGCTGGTGTCTAAGGGCTTGACGGCGCAGGTCCGCCATTACTTGGCCTTGGATCATAGGATGAACGAGATCCAAGCCACTTTTCCAAATGATCCGACGCTAGATGCGGCCATGCGTTACGCAGACGGTATCCGAATTCTGCGCCAACCGGTTTGGGAATGTCTCGCCACTTTTCTCACGTCAGCTCTAAAACAAGTCGCTCATATCAGAAGCATCTCGCTTTTGATTCGTGAAAGGTACGGCCGGAGATTTGAGATCGCCGGGACGGCCGTCTTTTCCTATCCTGGTCCAGAGGTTCTAGCCGGATCAACCCTGGGCGAAATTCAGGCCTGCCGGTTGGGATTTCGCGCAGCAAATTTGCTCGCGGCTGCTCGAATCGTTTCCGCCGGTGAGATCGAACTCGACGGCCTGGCCAAGCTGCCGTCGAACGAAATACGGTCGGTACTTTGCCGTTTCCCGGGTGTCGGCGATAAGATCGCAAATTGTGTGCTGTTATTTGCTTTCGGAAGGTTGGAAGTGATGCCCATCGACGTTTGGATTGCACGGGTGCTCAGAGAAAAATACTTCCCTGAAAAAAGGACGATTCGCCCCGCCCAGCTCGCTGATTTTTGCCAACAACATTTCGGTCCATACGCCGGCTACGCTCAGCAATATCTCTTTCACCATTGGCGCCTCACTTATCGTAAGGAGCTAGGAGCTAGAATCTAGGAGCTAGGATGATCGGGTATTGGCAGTCCGTAAGCATTGGTCTTCAGTTCTCAGTTGCACTGATTACTGACCTAATTGATTACTGGGCACTTGGAACAAAATTTTTCTTTGCCTCGTGGATACCTGACCCACAACTCTCCTAGCTCCTAGATTCTAGCTCCTAGCTCCTTATGATCGACGTCGCCCTTTGTCCCTCAGAAATTCGGCGGTTCGAGGGCCTCGATTTAAGCCGGACCACCGCGGTTGTGTTTGATGTGTTACGCGCGACGTCCACCATGATTACGGGCTTGGAACACGGGGTGGCCCGGTTTTTTCCGGTCGAGACCGTTGAGGCAGCCCGAGCTCGCAAGGCTCAGGATCCGAACCTTCTCTTAGCCGGCGAGCGCGGAGGCCTCCCCTTGGAAGGATTTGATCTCGGTAACTCGCCGGCGGAGTTCAAAAGGATCGGCGGTAAAAGTGTCGTGCTCACTACAACGAATGGAACGGTGGCTCTCCATCGTGTCCGCCGCGCCAAACGGGTCTATATCGGCGCATTATTGAATCTGGATGCGCTGGCCCAGGTCCTGGAGCACGAAAACTCAACGGACCTTTTATTAGTATGCGCTGGCACCGGGGAAGAATTCGCCATTGAAGACGCGACCGCCGCGGGAGGACTCGTAGAGCGGTTACCCTCCAAATCGCTGTCGGATGCGGCCGTGCTTGTTAAGACTCTATATCGAGAAGCAAGCCCAGACATATTTACCTCCCTTCGCCAGTCCAGGAATGGCCACGCCCTGGTAGGAATCGGCAAATTGCAAGACGTCGAAGAATGCGCTCGCCTCGCTGTTAGCCAGACCGTTGGCGTCATGGAGGACGGAGCCGTGGTCAAGCTGGCGTGACGGCGCCATACTTGGTAGGGCGAGGCTCCCGAATGGGCGCTAGGTTTTCCCAGCGAACTTGATCTATCCCGACGAATCATGAGCAACGCCGGAACCGCGCGCCGAGCCGCAATTGATCCAGCGTTCATTTCGTTCTCAAAGCTATTCCTGAGGTCTTCGCGATGATCCTTATTCCGAAGTCCCGCTCAGCGATGGCGCATCAGGGGTCGGCGGCTCGGCGCGTTCTGTGGCGTCGGGGACTGGGGATTGGTAACCGATCAGCACCGTTGCGGACGGAGGAGGGTCGTTCGGGAGGGTCCGTGGTCAAGACATAGGTAACAAATCATGGTCAAGACATGGGTAACAGGTACATACAAAAAATGACTGGGGTGACTCGGAGATCCGCCCAGCTGGCCGACGGAGGTCAGCTGATAAAAATCGCATGCCGATCGTTCGCGAGAATCGTCGCTTCTGCCCCTCTCACACATTTCACCCTCAAAAAGGACAACCAAAGGAACCATACATTTTTTGATTGCCCAAGAATAGGTATATAAAAAGCACATTTTCTCGACAAAGTGTTACCTATGTCTTGACCACGTTCAGGAGCCTCGCCCCACCAAGCCGCCCATACGCTCTTCTGTCCGCTCGCCACACTCCGCTTGCTCGCAGCCCACCTCTTGATTACAGTGCGCCCGAACCCCAAAAAACGATGGTCCACTGCAGGGACATCGACCGTCCCGATAAGGCTTGAGGGTTTTAGGCTGAAGACTTAGGCTACCGCGATTTTTCCGATGTCGAAGAGGAAGAAAATTACGTTAGCGGTTGTCGGCTCACTAGTCTTTCACCTATTCCTCTTCCTTTCTGTAGTTGGGTACTACACAATCTTTCCCCCTCCGGCGAACCCGAAAGCAACCGACACCCAGGATGCGCCGGAATTGACGATTCTTGATACGCCGCCAGATCAAGCTCAGAAGCAATACGTCCGCACGGAGGACGATCAGAAGACGGATCAAAAACCGGACAATGCCCCGTTCGAGTCCGATAAAGACACAGCGGCTGCGTCCGAGAAACAGAGTAACGAGCAAGCTCCTCTGCCAACCCAGGACGGGAAGGATCTCCAATCATTAATGTTCCGGAACAACGACTTCTCGCTGGCGATGAACGGCCAGGATTATTCGCGGAATAGCGCTGACGGTGGCGAGAGTGCGGCTTCGACTCCAGCGCCGACGCCTGATACGACACCCACACCTTCACCCACACCGGCACCGACACCCAAAGACGACGATCTCGCGATGTTGCAGTCGACGCCGACTCCGCTGCCGACGCCGAATCCTAACGAAGCCAAAAATAACCAGAATCGGCCCGGTGCTCCCCGAACTGCTTATCGCCCGCAGAATATTATCACCCGAATGCAGGGGAATATTGGGACCCGCGGACGTTCGTCGGTTGCGGCGCTGGGTACTCCGCAAGGCAGGTTCCAGAAGGCGGTCGAAGACGCTGTGGGCTCATTATGGTACTACTACATCCAACAACGCTCCGATCTGGTTGGGATAGGTACCGTAAGAATTGATTTTGTGGTTAGCCCTAGCGGTGAGGTGGTGAGCGCCCGGGTGGTAAGCAATTCCTCGAATGAGACTCTGGCAACCTGTTCTTTACAATCAATCCGCCAGGCCAAGATCCCGCCCATGCCTCAGGAATTGATTCCTCTGGTTCCTGAACGTGGACTCGAATTTACTTTCAGCTTCAACTACATGTAACTATCAAAAATGACGTTTTTAGCTTTGTTCCAAAGCCCGATCGATTTCGTTGTCAAAGGCGGAGTCTTCATGTGGATTTTATTGGCATGTTCGTTTGTTGCCATAACTGTGATTCTTTTGCGCTTGGTGGCGTTGCGCAAAGGCGCAGTCGTCCCTCGTCTGATTGAAAAATCGATCGTTGGCTATCGTCCCGGAGAAAGTCTGGAACCTTTGCGCAGAATGGTAAAAGACGACGATTCCGCCATGGGCCAGATCCTGGACGCAGTCGTCCGGTCTGCTAATGCGACCAAAGCCGAGACGTTGGAAATAGTCCAAACCCGGGCACGCCGTGAGGTGGTTGGGTTAGAATCCGGGCTCTTCATTCTGGAGATTATCGTCGGTATCTCTCCGCTGCTCGGCCTCCTGGGAGCGGTGACCGGTCTAGTGAAAGTGTTCGCCAATATTGGGTCGGGCGTAACCTCGACGTCCGATCTGAAAGAGATCGCTTCCGGCATCAGCGAAGCCTTGAGTACAACCATTGTCGGATTAGCCATCGCCATACTCGCAATCGTTGCTTGGTCGACTTTTACCCGGCGAGTCGAGACCTTAGCCATCCAAATGGAGTCACTAGTGACTGAGTTAATCGATAAAATCTTCCAGCGAGGCGGTCAGGCCGACTCGGATCATCGACCCGAAACTCTGGAGGAGGTTACGCGATGAGGTTCTACGTTAAACGTAGAAAAACGCCGCAGATCATTATCGTTTCATTGATCGACGTTTTCGCGATTCTTCTGATCTTTTTCATCGTCACAACCACCTTCAAGACGGCCCAATCGCAGTTGTCCATTAACCTGCCTCAAGCAAAGAGTGCAACCCAAGGAGCGGAACCCCAGGAGCCATTGGTGCTTTCGATTACTCCAGACGAGAAGATTTATCTGGGCGACAAACAACTCGCCGGCGTTGACCAGTTAGCCGCTCAGCTAAAAGAGCATCAAGAGAAGTCGCCCAATCAGCCGGTCGCCATGAGTGCTGACAACAAAGTGTCGTTTGGTTTCCTGGTCCAAGTTTTGGACGCGTTAAAACAGGCAGGAATCAAAAATCTACCGGCTTTTACTCAACCTAAAGACACGACGAAATGATTCGTGAAATCGTTATCTACGGTGATCCGGTCTTGCGAAAAAAAGGGAAGCAAATCGACAAGATCACAGAAAAAATCCGGACCCTGGCTCAGGATATGATTGAGACCATGCACGACGCCCACGGTGTCGGGCTGGCCGGGCAACAGGTTGGTGAACCGATTCAATTGACGGTGATCGACGTCTCCGACGCCGAGAGCCGGCCAAGCCGGATGTGGATCGACGGCCAGGAAGTTGATCCGAAAGAACACATGCCATTAGTCCTGATCAATCCGCAGCTGGAATTGGGCCGGCAAACTGAGATTGCGCCGGAAGGTTGCCTCAGTTTCCCGGAGATTACCGCCGATATCGCGCGGGCTGAACATGTCAAAGTCAGGGCCCTCGATCTGGATGGTAAACCGGTCGTCTTCGAAGCCGAAGGTCTATTGTCGCGAGCGGTCCAGCACGAGACCGATCACCTGAACGGCATCCTTTTTATCGACCGGATGAATTCGGCCGCCAAAGTGACGCTAGCCAGCAAGCTCAAAAAGCTTGCCGCCGGCGAATAGCGGAAGCCGAAATTTGGTGGGGCGAGAGCTTGCCGCGCCGTAGGCTTGGCGGAGGCGGGCTCCCGAAAGAGCAGCTAAACGTGGTCGCAGCGTGCAAAGCGGGGAGGGCGCGCGTCCCCGCGCGCCGCGAGGACGTGGAACCACCAAAAGGCGTATTTCTCGTCATCGATCACAGCGCGTCCTCGGCTTCTGTAACGACGGATCGCGAGGACGCGAATCCCTCCCTGGCGAGGGGCCTACAGGGCCCTACCGCCTTACACCACACTATCGTCTGACCCAGACCCGAAATCATCGGATCCTCCGAAATCGTCCGACCCTCCGAAGTTATCGTTCTGGGTTAAATCGTTATCAGCGGTCAGATTGGGATCAAAATCAATGTTTTGATTCTGATCGAGGTTGTTTTGAGCGACCCCCGGCTGGTAGTCGGTATGTTCCGAAGCTGCTTCTCCGGATCCCGCGGGCTTCTCATCGTAGTAGTTGTTGACGATCTCGGTGTTGCCAGCTTCAGCCGGATTAAACCCCCGTTCGCCGAGAGCGGGCCCAAAAGCACCTGCATTGCGCCCAATCAGGCTCTCGATTCCTTGGAAAAGCGCGGCACCCCCTGCCACCCCCGCTGCCGTAGCCAGGGCGCTCTTTAAGAAGCCGCCTCCGGAACTCGGCGCTAGATTTACCGTGGATGGATAAGGTATCGCTTGCGGAGCCGCCATCGGCACCGGTGGCGGGTTGACCGGCGCCCCTGTGCCTGGGACTTGCTGATACTGCGGTTGCTGCGCTTGCTGCGGCACTGGGGGAGGCGTTGCGGGCTTGCTGCCTCCAAAGAGGCGGCTCACGCCCGAAAGGAAACTGCCTCCTCCGCTCGCAGGCTCATTTTGGCTGGCTGCGGCGAGGCGGTTCTCCAGTTCGGCGATCCGCGACTGGGCGTTAGCCAGCGCATGTTCTTGGACAATCACTGCCTGTGCCAAAAGATATGGCGCCGACGGAAGGGCTGTGGTTTTCGCCCGGATCAATTGCTCAGCCTGAGGATCCTTCTGCGTGCTATCCGCCTGCCGCAATCGCTCAAACAAATTTTCGATCAAATTCTGTTCGTCTGGAGTCATACAAATTGTGATATTGACGATCCAATACTTCGACAGGAAAGCCAGTCCGATCGTTCGAATGATTAATTTACTACGCTTCCCCCCATTCCTGGGGGCCGTAATTCTTGGTCTCGGAATGAATAACTGTCCGGCGGAACCTGGTCGCGCCGTCTTGTCCTCCATAGCTTTAGCGACGGAGGAAGGCTTGGCGAAGGCGGAACCGGCTGCCGGCCAGAACAATATCTTCGGGATGTCTTTGCTGGTCAAGTTGATGGCGGAGCGGAGCGACGAGAACATCGTCATTTCACCATTCAGCCTCGAGCTCGCCTTGGGTATGGTTTATGCCGGCTGTAGCGGAACTAGCGCGGACGAACTGAGCCGTGTCATGGGGTTTACTTCTCAACCCGGCTCCCAAGAGTTCCACGTTCCGGGGATGGACCTCGTTTCTGCTCTCCCTCCTACGATAACCCTAAAAATCGCGAATTCGCTATGGTGCGACCGGTCGACAAAGCTGCGGCCAACATTTGAGTCAAAGGTGAAGGACCTCTTCAACCCGGAAATTCAATCCACGGACCTGGAGACGCCGGGCACGATGAAAGCAATCAACGATTGGGTCGCTAAGGCGACCGGAGGGAGGATCACCGATCTCCTCCAGAAGCCACCTAAGCCGCCCTTGGTTCTGATCGATGCGGTCTATTTCAAAGGCGCCTGGAAGGATGCATTTCCAGATTCACAGAATTTTCCCGCTCAATTCAACCGGGAACGTGGCGGACCCTGCCAGGTTACCATGATGAAGCGCAGTCTCTCAGCGCCCTATCTGGAGACAGGTGATTTCCAAGCCATCAAACTTCCATATAGCGGCGGCGGACTGGAAATGGTCCTGATTTTACCGGCTGAAGGGATCGGTCTGGGCGCCGTTGTGCAGCGGCTCAGCAAAACTTCTTGGAAAAGCACAATTGACCAATTCACTGAAGGGACCGGAACAATCAGCTTGCCGCGATTCAAGGCTACTTTTCGTGATTCTTTAGTTTCTCCGCTGGCTCAATTAGGCATTAAGGCCGTCTTCGAACCAAGCACGGATTTCGCTCCGATGTTCGAAGACACTCGGAAGTTTTTTGTCTCCAACATAATCCAACAGACCTATCTCCGGGTCGATGAGAAGGGAAGTGAAGCTGCTGCCGCCACCGAGGTGCAGATAGAAGCAATGGCGAGGCGTGCACCTCCCAAGAAACCGTTCAACCTGGTTTTTGATCGCCCATTCCTATTCGCGATTACGGATGACCAATCCGGCCAGCTCCTCTTCGCCGGCGTCTTGTGCGACCCTGATCAAGCAAAGCTATAAGCTTTTTCGTTCTCGTCCTCGTCGTCGTCCTTCCGCCTTCGCCAACGTCCCGGTTGTGGAGCGCGCCTCGCTTGCGAGGCCGACTTCCAGCGGTTGGCAACATAGACCATGGGCTTCGTCGGACAGGCTGTCCTCGAATCCGGTTACGCGGAGTGATGGAGTGTGGGAGTGTTGGAGTACTGCGCCAAGTCCGAAAGGCACCCGCGTAGCGGGTTCGAGATGCTGAAGGGGCGGCAGAATCACTTCCTGAGATAGGTAAAACGCTAACCCAACAAGCCGCCGGTCCCAACTATCTATCGCCCCTTCAGGGGGATCGTTTTGGAATGTATTCCTGGGGTTAAAACCCCACGCTGAGTCCCATAGTCCCTTCGGGACAAAAACCTCCCTGAAATCTCCGCAGAATCGAAGCAACCCCATCCGTGCCTGACCCCGCGCTGAGTTTCAACACATCGACACAGCCCCGATTCTCATATAAAAATTGCTGAGCTCCTTCTCTCTCCCCATGAAAAACTACTTCATCTATCTACCGAATCGAAAATCACACGATCCATGGGAGTGTGTAGCGACTTCGCTCGGGTACTCGAAGATCCCGCCTCATCACGATTATCCGCCTCTACGTCACCCGGTGGACCATCATTTTACCTGGGCGAATGGTCGCGTCCTGCAGGCATATCAGATCATCTATATATCGGAAGGGCGAGGAGTCTTTGAGTCTGAAGGATTGACTAAGCGTTGGCGGGTTGGCCCCGGTAGCGTCCTCTTATTGTTTCCCGGGGTCTGGCATCGTTACGCACCGGACGACAAGACGGGCTGGGCCGAACATTGGATCGAATGCAGCGGCGGATGTTTCGATCGAGCCAGAGAAACCGGACAGATCGATCCGGGGCGCTCGGTTTTGCGCATCGGTTTTGTCCCGGATCTGCTCCTTTGTTTTGATCGTTGCCATAGCTTAGCCCAACGCCTGTCGCGGGGGAGTCAGGCGTTGCTTTCCACCATGGGCATACACATTTTATCGCTCGTGCTAGAAGCCGCTCGCTTGCGTCGTAGCGCTCACCTCCGAGGAGATGACTTTGTCCAAGGCGCCCAGTGGCTGATTATGGAAAAGTACCAGGAACGGATCCGGATGCAGGAAGTCGCTAGCACCTTACGCATCGGCTATTCGCGTTTCCGCCAAGCTTTCAAAAGCCGGACCGGGCTGAGCCCCAAGCAATATCAGCTCCAGGCACGGATCCAGAAGGCGCAAGATCTTCTACTGAATACTCCAATGTCCGTGAAAGAGATCTCGTTAGTTCTGGGCTTCGATTCTCCTTACCACCTCTCCCGTCAATTCAAGCATCATGTCGGACTAGCCCCACGTTATTGGCGCCAGGATCGGCGAACAGTTCGTGGTTAGCAGTTTGCGGTTGGCCGTTTACTGTTTGCGGTCTATCCGGACCCATAAGTCCCATGAGTCCCATGAGTCCTATAAGTCCCATCTGACCAAGTACTTAAAGTGTTGCAGCTTTCATTAACTGTTACCGAAGCTGCACGCTTCCCCGCAGCCTCGCATGGACAACCGGCCCCATTTGCCGTAAACCGTGAACCGCCAAACGCCAAACGCCAACCCACCATGAACTTGGCAGCATTTCCTAAGCGCCCTCTGGGATTAGCCGAGGGCACCGGCACGAAGCGAAAGATATTTGTGCTCTTACTTTCCGCGCTGTTTTTCGCAGGTTGTTTCCTGGTTTTCGCCCTGGCTCTCGGGCCCGGTGTTCTTGAAGACATCCGGCTAGCTAAGGAAGGCAAACCCGCGTTGAGCGGCACCGTGAGCGGTGAGATCAGAAGCCGGCTATTTACCAATTGGGGCGATCTCAAGCTGGAGTACACCATACCGGGACGAGGCCGGAACGGAGGCGCGACTTCTTTTAGCCGGAACAAGGATATCTTCTTTGTTGGCGATCTCGATGAATCCAAAGAGGCGAAGATCTATTACCTGGAGAGTGACCCTTCGATCGCCACGGTTTCGTACGGGTTAGATCTGTTGCTCAATCGAGAAATCACTTTGGTCGTTTCTTTGGTCATAGAACTAGCCTTCGTCATTATGGCGATGGCAGGCTGCTTCCGCGTGGGCGCTATCGGGCGCAGTATGCGTCGCGCCGCCGACCATCCCGAGCCGATCGAAGTGACCATCGTTCGCAGCCGGTTTTATCGGCGCCGCCACTACATTAGTTACGAATGGCAAAACGGCGGACGCCGGCGTGCGACCGTAGCTTGGAGACAGGAGCGTGATCCGTTGTTCACCGGTCCAACCCAGGAGCGCGCCCTGGCCATCAAAGGCCCCGATGGTTATGCCCATCTCGTAGACTCCGATTTCAGGCCATTCGAATTAACGGAGGAGGAGAGGGAGCGGGTGCTGGGTGAAGGGGCGAAGAGGGGCAGTGATTGGTGATTAGTGATTGGTGATTAGTGAAAGGGTGCCGCGGAAGGGATGGGGTATGCCTGCGAACTCGGTTCTTGAATGGCGTGTAGCCGAGATGCCGTTAGACTGAACCACTTTCGCCGCGATCTGACCGATTTGAGCTTATCAAAAGGTACGCTTGTTCGCGGACGCCTTTCACCAATCACCAATCACTAATCACCAATCACGCCTGCCTCCCCCTACGCCACACTAACGATCACCGTCTCACTCCGATACCGCCGCAGCACGTTATTGAAAACTTTCAATGCCTCGGAATTAGCTTCATTCCTCCAGACGAAGTTACGCCGGAGTACTGCATTTCGAGACACTAAAATGCGGTATACCAGCCCACGACCAATCATCTGGGTCAAAGTCTCAGACGCAATCGCTATGCCGGTTCCGGCAGCGACCATCGCTAGTACCGCTTGGACACTGTCGGATTCTTGTACGATCCGCGGCGAAAAACCTGCCGCTAGGCAAAGCTCGTCCACCAATCCTCGAAAAGGAGCAGCTCGGTTGCGAGAGATCATGACCCAATTCTCGTCTTTCAGATTGGCCAGCGTCAGCTTGCAGGACTTACGGGCAAACCGATGATCTTCCGGAAGAACGATCACCAGCGGAACTGTCTTCCAATTGAACAGCTTCAGATCAAAGAGAGGTTCTTCAGGGCCAATGCCAAAAAATCCGCCGTCCAGTTTGCCTTCGCGGATATCATTGAGCTGATCGCCAGGCTCCATGTCGATCAGCTCCACTTGGCACTGCGGGCGCGCCTTCCGAAACGCCTGCAGCACCTCCACCAGATCCGGCGCCAGCAAGTAACCGATAAATCCCAAACGTAACCGCTCCGTCTCTCCCTGTTGCATTCGCTGGACCGTGATCATCGCTCGATCCAGCCGGTGAAGCGTTTCGCGGGCATCATTCAGAAAATTTCTGCCCGGTGAAGTCAGTTCCACTGACCGAGTCTTTCGTCTAAGCAGCTGCACCCCTAATTTTCGTTCCAGACTCTGAATTTGCCGGCTTAACGGCGGTTGCGACATGTGTAACCGCCTCGCGGCTTTGGAGAAATGGAGCTCTTCGGCCACGGCAATGAAACACTCCAGCTCGCGGACACTAGGGCGATCCATACTGAAAAGGTATCAAATTGATCCCAGTATAGCATTTTAGGGAACGAGAGAAAGATCGATAATCGTAGAACATGTCGTGGAGCGTGCCTCGCTTGCGAGGCCGAAGGCGTAGCCAACGCGCAGCGCCCAGGACGGGTCAGGAGAAAAATCTATGTGGATCGTCAATCTGGCACTGCGGAGACCTTACACCTTCATCGTGCTGGCTATTTTCATTCTGATCGCCGGAGTTCTAGCTATCCTCCGAACTCCGAAAGACATCTTTCCTTCCATCAATATTCCGGTGATCTCCGTCATCTGGAACTATGGCGGACTCACTCCCCAAGACATGGAGGAGAAGATCACCTGGCCTTATGAGCGAGTTCTAACCACGACCGTTGACAACATCGAACATATTGAGTCACAGTCCCTCTATGGGGTTGGCGTGGTTAAGATTTTCTTGCAACCCACCGCCTCTGTGCCGACTGGCATTGCGCAGGTTACTTCCGTTTCCCAGGCGATATTGAAACAGCTGCCGGTCGGCATTACGCCGCCGTTGGTCTTAAGCTATAGTGCGACCAACGTCCCTGTGTTACGCGTGGGCCTGAGCGGTCAAGGCCTTTCCGAACAGCAACTCGGCGACCTGGGACTGAACTTTGTTCGAACGCAGCTCATCACCGTGCCCGGTGTTGCCGTTCCTTATCCTTATGGCGGCAAGCAGCGTTATGTTTCCGTCGATCTCGATTACCAAGCATTGCAGTCTCGTGGCCTGACGCCCACGGACGTGATCAACGCAGTTAACGCCCAGAACCTGACACTGCCGGCAGGGACCGCGAAGATCGGTGAACTGGAATATCAGGTCGGCTTAAACTCGAGTCCCAGGACGATCGACGGGCTCAACGCCATCCCGGTGAAAACCGTCGGCAACAGTATCATCTACGTGCGTGATGTGGCCAACATTCGGGACGGCTTCATTCCTCAGACTAACGTCGTTCGCTTCAACGGCCAGCGCGCATCCATGCTTGATATTCAGAAGACAGGGAGCGCCTCCACGCTGGATATCGTTTCCGGAGTCAAAAATCTCCTGCCGGAACTGAAGAAGACGTTGCCGGACAACCTTAAACTTCAGCTATTGACCGACCAATCGATCTTCGTCACCGCGGCGATCGAGGGCGTGATTCGGGAAGGCGTGATTGCTGCTTGCTTGACCGCTCTGATGATTCTCATCTTTCTCGGGGACTTCCGAAGTACGATGATCATCGCGATCTCGATTCCACTCGCGATCCTCTGTTCGATCGTAACGCTTAGCGCCCTGGGTGAAACCATCAATATCATGACTCTGGGCGGTCTGGCCTTGGCCGTAGGTATCCTGGTGGATGACGCGACGGTAACCATCGAGAACATCGACCGCCATTTGGCCGAAGGGAAACCAAAGCTCGATGCAATTCGCGATGGCGCCGCGCAGATTGCAGTGCCGGCGTTCGTTTCTACGCTCTGTATCTGTATTGTTTTCGTACCGATTTTCTTTTTGTCTGGCGTCGCCAAGTACCTGTTCGCGCCCCTCGCCGAATCGGTGATTTTCGCGATGCTGGCTTCTTACATTTTGTCCAGGACGCTGGTTCCAACTTTGGCCATGTACTGGATGAAAGAAGTGGGCCCCGGAGGGCATGCTACGCACGCGCCGGGCCGCGGAGTCTTCGGCTGGTTTGGCGCATTCCATCAGGGCTTCGAACGGTGGTTCGAAGCACTGCGTGAAGGTTATCGCGATCTCTTGAGCTTGTGCCTTCGAAATGCAGGAAAGGTGGTTACATTGGTGGTGGGCTTTTCCGTGGTTTCCTTAGCCTTGTTTCCATTCCTCGGGCAGAACTTTTTCCCCAGCGTTGACGCCGGCCGTTTCGATTTGCATGTGCGGATGAAAACCGGAATGCGGATCGAAGAGACTGCTCGCAATGTCGACTTGATCGAGCAAATGATCCGCCAGGTTATTCCGGCGAATCAATTACAGGGAATCATCGATAACCTGGGTATTCCGTACAGCGGGATCAACCTTTCTTACAACAACACCGGGACCATGAGCGCCGCGGACGGTGACATTCTCGTCTCGCTAGAAGAGAAACATGATCCGACGGACAACTATATACAGAAGATCCGAATCCGTCTGCAAAAGGACTTTCCTGGGGTCACCTATTGGTTTCCACCCGCCGATATCGTCGCCCAAATTCTGAATTTCGGCTTACCAGCACCGCTGGATATCCAGGTGATCGGCGCAAACCGGCCGGCTAACGCGGTTTTCGCGCGGAACCTAATGGAGAAGGTTCGTCGTGTCGCCGGCGCGGTCGACGTCAGAGTACAGGAGCCAACGGATGCGCCTCGGCTTAACCTGACGGTCGATCGTTCCAAGGCAGCTTTGCTGGGCCTGAACCAAACCCAGGTGGCGAATTCGGTTTTGAATGCTTTGGCCGGGTCAAACACCACGGCACCGAATTTCTGGGTCGATCCAAAGAATTCCGTGAACTACCAGATTAATGCGATGGCGCCGCAGTACGACATCGACTCCTTAGATGCGGTGCGCAATCTTCCGATCCTAGGAGGTAACGGCCAAACCCTTCAGATTTTAGGTAACGTTGCTGATATCTCGAGAGGCGCCACTATCCCAGTAGCTGACCACTTCAATATTCGCCCGGTGACCAATATCTATGCGAATGTTTCGGGCAGAGATCTAGGCGCGGTGGCTGCAGATGTTCAAAAACTCATTGCGGGTGCCGAGAAAGATCTGCCGAAAGGTAGTTCCATCGTCCTTCGCGGCCAGGTTCGCACCATGAATGATTCCTTTGTGGGACTTTATTTAGGTCTGCTCTTCTCTATGGTCCTGGTCTATCTACTCATGGTGGTAAATTTCCAGTCCTGGATCGAGCCGTTGATCATTATCACGGCATTGCCTTGTGCATTGGCCGGGATCGTTTGGATGTTATTTATTACTCACACGACCTTAAGCGTCCCGGCGTTGATGGGCGCGATTATGTGCGTGGGAGTTGCCACTGCTAATAGCGTGTTGGTTGTCACTTTTGCCAACGAGCAACAAGCAGAGGTCAAAGATTCTTACCGGTCAGCACTGCAAGCGGGTTATGTCCGGTTGCGGCCCGTTCTCATGACCGCTTTGGCCATGATCATCGGTATGGTGCCCATGGCGCTAGGCCTGGGGGAGGGCGGTGAACAAAACGCGCCGCTCGGCCGGGCAGTCATCGGTGGACTCCTGTTTGCGACCGCGGCCACACTTTTCTTTGTACCCACCGTCTTCATGCTGGCCCGGAAACGGCAGTCGTCCCGGACCGGATCGAGCTCTCCAGAACCTGCGGCCGCTTAAATTTGAAGAATTAGACTAACAAACGATATGGATGGAAGCATTCTGGAAGTCGAGCCGGACAAATCGGCTCAACCCACGGCGCGTGTGGATCAGCGACCTAAAGCAGCGCGTTCCGGGGTGATTAAACTGACCATTGTGGTTTGCCTGGCAGTTTCTGTTCTGTTGGCAGTCACCGGTATTATGTCTCGCTCCGCCTCAACGGCGGCCTTACAGCAGCAAACTAACCAGGCCGCTGAACCGACGGTCGCGGTGGTGGCGCCGGAGAAAGCACCCGCCACAGTTTCTGTTGATCTCCCTGGTCAAACTCAAGCTTATACTGAAGCACCAATTTTTGCCCAGACCACCGGCTACGTGAAGAAGTGGTACTTCGATATCGGTGCGAAGGTTAGAGCCGGCGACATCCTGGCCGAAATTGATACTCCTCAGGTCGACCAAGATTTGAACCAGGCCAAGGCCAACTTAGCGCAAGCTCAGGCGGCTCTGGATCTGTCCCGGGTTACTTTCCGGCGGGACCAGGATCTCCTGGAACGAAAAGTGATTGCCCAGCAGGATTTCGATACCGCGTCGAGCGATTTGCACTCGAAGGAGGCGACCGTAAATGCCAACGCCGCTGCCGTTTCCCGATTGCAAGCCTTGGAAGATTTTAAGATTGTCCGGGCGCCTTTTGACGGGATCGTCACTCGCCGAAATACGGACATTGGTCAGATTGTTAACTCGGGATCAGGAACGCCGCTTTTTGATGTGGCCCAAGTTTCGCCGCTGCGGATCTACGTGAACGTACCGGAGGCCATGGCAGGATATGTTCGAATCGGTGGCCCAGCTCATGTAACCTTTAGCGCCTTTCCCGGACAAAAGTTTTCCGGACACGTTGTCAGGACAGCGCAGGCTATCGACCCTGCTTCTCGGACATTACTGACCGAGATCGATGTCGCTAATGATTCTGGCCAACTTTTGCCTGGAGCCTATTCGCCGGTTCATTTGGAAACCGAGGGACCCAGTTCGTTGCTGGTCCCTTCGAGCTCTCTCCTTTTCAGGTCGGAAGGAGCATCGCTTGGGGTTGTTGGATCAGACAACCGGGTTCAAATCAAGAAGGTTACGATCGGCCGCGATTTAGGGAGCAAATTGGAGATTGTGAGTGGGCTTTCACCCACGGACCGGATCGTGGTGAATCCAGTGGATGGTTTGGCTAACGGGACGCTTGTTCGTGTGCAGGGCTCAAACGGGCAGGAAACGCAAAAACTTAGCGAAAGTGTGGCAAGCAAAACAATTTCCGGGGGCTAAAAGCCTGAATGGCCGCGGATCGACGCCGATTCGAGCTCATGTGAATGACTCGTCAAATGATGCTCATGACGATCCGCGCCATTCAGGCTACCTCTGAACCACAGATCGAAGATGAAATTATCCGCAGATTACACAGATTACGCAGATTTCGTTTTGCGGCTCCGCTCCAGCGCAAAACTAACGAAAACGCGATACCGCCAGAAGATGTTTTAGCTCACCGGCAGTATTCAACCTTAAGGAGTAATCTGCGAAATCTGCGTAATCTGCGGATTTAAAAACGGTTTTAGTTAGGAAACGAAATGTTCAACAATTCAGCGATTAATGGCCTGCATTGCTCGGAGATGTATGCGTCCCACGACCGTGGGGTGGGCGCGGCAGGCTAAATGCGAGAGATATCAGTTAAACATCCGCGGTTTAGAATCGGTCCACAATCCAAGTCGTTCATCTTCTTGTTGGCGGCGAGCATTGCGTTACCCTCTCTTTCGATCGATTCATGCCTGGCATCGTTGCCAGTCATCGGCGTTTCCCTGGGTGTACACGCAGGCGACACCGTCTCTATTTTGAGCCTTTTCATGGTTGGGTTTGCGGGTGGCCAACTCGCCTTCGGTCCGCTATCGGACCGAATCGGACGTCGCCCCGCGCTTCTTTTGGGTTGCGTTCTCTTTGCCGTTGCGGCGCTTGGTTGTGCCTGTGCGCCCACGCTGACCGTCCTGGCTTTCTGGCGATTTGTTCAGGGACTGGGAGCTGCCGCTGGATCGGTTATTACGTTTGCCATCATCCGTGACCGTTTCTCCGGAGCCGCCGCCCGTTCCCGTCTATCTTACATTAGCGTGGTCGGCACTATTGCTCCGATCGTGGCCCCCACTCTCGGCGGTTTGATCGCCACTTGGGAAGGCTGGCGGGCCGTCTTTTTCTGGCTCGCCGCCGCAGCTGCACTCCTGGTCATCATCCTTCTCCTCGGTCTTGAAGAATCCTTGCCGAGTCGGAACCGCCATGCTTTGCAACCACGACATCTGGTCAAGAATTACTGGCGCGTCTTGTCTCGTCGAACCTGCCTTCTGTATTTGCTGATCGGCGGGTTCAGTTTTGGAGCGCTCTTTGCTTATGTAAGCGGCTCAGCTTTTGTGTTCATCGATGTCTTTCGAGTCGATCCACGGATCTTTGGCGCTCTTTTCGCGGTAAACGCATTTGCCATAGCCGTGGGCGCGTTCACCGGCGGCCGGCTGAGTACCCGCGGCGTTTCGGCAAATCGGTTAATTATCGCCGGCCTGCTCATCTCGTTTTGTGCGACGGCCGGGTTATTCGGTGGCGCAATCTGGGGATGGCTCAATGCGTTCTCGATCATGCCTCTCCTGGTTCTCAATACTTTCTCGATGGGGTTAGTCACGCCGAACGCCGTCCATGGTGTCATGGAACCAATGCCCAGAATTGCCGGTGTCGCTTCCTCGGCATTCGGCGGTATCCGGATGCTCGGAGGCGCCATCTCGAGCGAATTCGTAGCCATATTGTATCACGGAACGCCGGCTGCCATGGGTGAAACCATGGCCCTGTTTGCTGCCTGCGCTCTGTTTGTCGGCCTTCTCTTAATTCAGCCGCGACGGAACCAAGGGGAGCGCCGGGAACGAGCACAACCGATCGCGAACGCCCTTAACGCGCGATAGGGGCGCCAAAATTGGGGAGGGCGCGCGTCCCCGCGCGCCGCGAGGAAGTGCCACAACCCAAAAGCGTATTGCCGTCAGTGATCACGACGCGTCCTCGGTTTCGGTAATAACGGATCGCGAGGATCCGACGTCGCCAGCCCTGGGGAAGAGGAAGCGGGTAACAGACGGCTATGTCGGACAGGCAGCGATCCCTCCCGGGCGATGGGCCTGCACTCGCGGAAAAATCCGAACTTGACCTTTACCTAACGCGTGTTAGCTGTGCAGAAACTAACACGCGTTAGCTAGCGAGATTTCCCCCCAGAAAATGCTCGGTCTCTCCCCATTGCCAATGACCATCCACCAGTCACCAATCACTAATCACTAATCACATCCCCACCTTCGCGTCGCCTTCCAAATCCCCCTATGTCTGTGCGCGCACAACCCAAGGCTACCTCGCTACCTCAGCCCTCTGACTCTCGGCCTCGTCGTTCGTCTTCCTTTTTCCGCGCTCTTCGTTTCAGAGAATCTTATGCGGCTTGGATCTTTATCGCTCCGGCGGTAATCGGCTTCTTCACTTTCTATCTAATGCCGGCTTTCAGAGCGCTCTACATTAGCTCGACCGATTGGAACCTGCTGCGCGCTCCAAAATTCATCGGCGCAGCCAACTTCTCGAAACTCTGGAATGACTCCGCCTTTTGGGAATCGATGAAGGTCACGCTGCTCTACGTGATCTACAATATCCCGATCCAAACCGTCATCGGTCTGCTGTTAGCAGCGCTGCTCGCCCGCTTGGGGCGATCGGTAGTGCTTCGTTCAATGATCCTGGCTCCCTACCTGATCGCGAACGTTATCGCCGCGATCATCTGGTTTTGGATGCTCGATCCTCTACTGGGCTTTGGGAATGCTGTATTGCACTGGATCGGGATCGGCCGGGTCGCGTTTTTCAGCGACCAGCATCTGGCGTTGCCGACCGTCGCCATGGTCAACATTTGGCGACACATGGGATTAACGGCATTGCTGTTCTACACCGGGATGCAGGCCATCCCGAGGGATATCTATGAAGCCGCCAAAATAGAAGGAGCGGGGCCCTGGAGAAACTTTTTTGGCATCACCTTGCCCTTGATTCGGCCAACCATGGTGTTCGTTCTGGTCACCAGTATCATCGGGTCATTTCAAGTCTTTGATACGATCGCTGTAACCACCCTGGGCGGGCCGAACTACGCTACTCGAACCATCGTCTGGTACATCTACGAAAACGGCTTCGTTAACTTCCGGATGGGATACGCCTCTGCGCTATCATGCGCTCTCTTCGTGTGTCTTGCCATCGTCACATTAGTGCAAATGCGGATCCTTCGTTCCGGCCAATCAGAACTCGGATGAATACAAAACAAAAGCTGAACCGCGAATGGACACGAATGGACGCGAAGGTGGTCACTGACCAGGGAGGGATCGCGTCCCCGCGATCCGCCGTTCGCGAAGTTTCAACGCCGATTGCCATCCAATGGCTAAGCTAGACCCAAGCGCTACGAACGGCTTCGAGGCGCGCGAGGACGCGCGCCCTCCTGGGTTTGAGGCGCCGACGCGTGTCCATTCGGGGTTCAAATTTTCTGTCTGGGTCGGGTGGGGGATATTGGTCGTGTTTGCCATTGTCTCGCTTGGCCCAATGTGGATCGCGGTCAAGACCGCACTAAGCGATAGCAGCACGCTCTTCACCGGCGCGAGCTCCCTGCTGCCTCAACAGCCCACGCTTTTTAATTTCGAGCGTGTCATTGGCCTGGTGAATCCCAACGATCCGCGTCTCCAACAAACCAGCTTCGGCAAGGTTGACTTCTACCGGGCGCTGATGAATAGCGCTGCTTTTACTCTATTAGCCGTGGTCCCCCAAATCGCTTTCAGCGCTATGGCGGCTTTTGCCTTCGCGCGCCTTCGATTTTTTGGACGCAGACTAATCTTCTTCCTTTTTTTGGCTGCCACCATGATTCCTAGCGTGGTCCTCTTCATTCCCAATTTCATTCTGATCAAAGACCTCGGTTGGTTGAACACCTATCAAGGCATGGCGGCGCCGTACGCTTTGATGACGCCATTCGCGGTGTTTTTCTTGCGTCAGATGTTTCTATCTACGCCAAGAGAACTTGAAGAATCCGCCCTCATCGACGGCGCTTGCTATTTCACCATTTTCTTTCGGGTGGTACTCCCGGTGCATCGGTCGGCACTTGCTACCTTGACGATTCTGGCGGCACTGAATGCCTGGAACGACTTCTTCTGGCCGTTCCTGGTCGGACGAGATCGCTCAATTCAAGTGATGGCGGTAGCCATTAACTCTTTCCGCGCGCAGCAAGCCGGCGGCGTGCCGGATTGGAGCGGTCTCATGGCCTGCACCGTTCTCGGTATCGTCCCGGTCGCCATCCTGCTTGTTCTCTTCGGACGCAAAGTAGTCGAATCCTTACAATACACCGGCTTCCGATAGCGCGAGCGCTACGCGCATACCCAATAGCCAATAGCCAATGACAAATGACAAATGACAGAATGCCAAAAGCGCTACCAACGACTAACCACTAGCCACTAACGACCAACCACCAATCACCAATCACCAATCACCAATCACTAATCACCTTTCACCTTCACCCCCACCTCCCCCCCACCTCCCCCTCATGACCTCCCTGACTAAAGTACTGCTTGCGGCCAGCTTCGTGGCAGGGATTCCGGCACAGGGCGCAACGGAAATTAATTATTGGTTATGGGATAGTAACCAGCAACCCTCCTACCAAGCGTGTGCAGACGCGTTCGAGAAGGAAAATCCCGACATTAAAGTCAAAATCACCCAAACCGGGTGGTTTGATTACTGGACGTCACTAAGTACAGCTTTTGTTTCCGGAACGGCACCGGACGTTTTCTGGGATCATCTGTCCCGCTATCCGGAGTTTATTGATAACGGCTTGCTTGTGGATCTCTCTCCGCTGATCGCTCGCGATCACGTACCGACAGATATCTACGTCGGCGGGTTAGTAAAAGTGTGGGGTAGGGACGGAAAGCAATACGGCCTACCGAAAGACTGGGATACGATCGGGATCGTTTACAACGCGGACTTGCTCAAGAAGGCGGGCGTCGATCCTAAATCGTTGTGGGACCTGGATTGGAACCCAAAAGATGGCGGCTCTTTCGGCCAGCTTCTGGCCAAACTGACCGTTGATGAGGCCGGCAAGAACGGTTTGGATCCGGGCTTCACTCCGAAAGCCGTCAAGCAATACGGTCTGCTATTGAATGGGTTGTCAGACGGTCTCGGACACGAGGAATGGGCGAACTTCGCTGCTTCTGTGGGCTGGAATTATTGTGACGCTCCCTGGGCCACTCATTTTTATTATGACGATCCTAAATTAGTAGCCACGATCCAATGGTTCGCCGAGATGAGTCTGAAAAAGGGGTTCATCGTGCCGGCAAAAGACGCTCGGCAAGCCCAAGCTACAGGCCTCTTTGCAGCCCAGAAAGGTGCTCTTGCCCTGACCGGATCATGGTTAGTTCATTGGTTCACGGAGAACTGTAAGTTTCCCATCGGGTTCGCTCCGTTGCCTAAAGGCCCGGTAGGCCGACGATCGGTAATCAATGGTCTCGCTGATTCCATTTGGGTTGGTAGTAAACACCAGGAAGAGGCTTGGAAATGGGTCAAGTTTCTTGCTTCTCCGGAAGCCCAAAAAATTGTGGGCAGCTATGGGATTGTCTTCCCGGCAATACCCGAAGCCGCGGAGATTTCTGAGAAAAAGATGGCTTCTAAGGGAGTCGACGTTTCGGCTTTTATGGAAGAAGGGAAAGCGCCAGGAGGGACTTTCTTTCTGCCGATCTCGGAGCACAGCAGCGATGTAGTCCGGATCTTACGAGCAAATTTCGATTCTATCTTTCTAAACGGAACAGACCCGGCCACCGGCCTGGCCGCCGCGAACAAAGAGATCAACGCGCTGTTTCAATAATCACTGTGTGCTTTTGCCACCAATCACCAATCACTTCTCACCCCTCACGAAAAAACAAACACCCCCGAATATGCGAAACCTAAATAGAATCCTGATCCTGGCCAGCTTAGTTGCCGCCGGGATTTCAGCCAAGGCGGTTACCGAGATCACCTACTGGTTGTGGGATAACAATCAGCTGCCTGCTTACCAGGCCTGTGCGGCCGAGTTCGAAAAGCAGAACCCGGACATCAAAGTCAAGATTACCCAAACCGGCTGGTTTGATTATTGGAACTCGTTGAATACCGCGTTCGTTTCCGGTACCGCTCCGGATGTGATTACCAACCATCTGGCGCGCTACCCGGAATTTATTCAAAACAATCTGTTAGTCGATCTGGCCCCTTTGATTGCCCGAGACAAAGTGCCGACTAACATTTACCTGGGCGACCTGGTGAAGGTCTGGGGTCGGAATGGTAAACAATATGGCTTACCTAAAGATTGGGACACGATCGGGATTGTGTACAACAAAGCGATGTTAGAGAAAGCTGGCATCGATCCGAAATCCTTATGGAACCTGGATTGGAATCCCAAAGACGGCGGCACGTTTGGCCAGGTCATTGCAAAACTGACATTGGATGCAAATGGCAAAAACGCGTTAGAACCCGGCTTCGACCCTAAGAACGTCAAGCAGTACGGTTTCTTAATCAATGGACAGGTGGATGGATACGGACAGGTGGAATGGAGCCATTTCGCCGTGTCGGACGGCTTCAAGTTCAACGATGGCCCGTGGGCCACTCACTTGAACTATGATGATCCGAAGTTGGCCGAGACTATCCAGTGGATTGCTGGCGAGATGAAGAAGGGGATTATCGTACCGGCAGCCGATGCTCGGCAGGCGGGTAACAGCGGTCTATTTGCGGCCCAAAAGGGTGCCATGGGTCTAGACGGGGACTGGATGGTGCATTGGTACACCGAGAACGCGAAATTTGAGATCGGGTTTGCGCCGTTACCAAAAGGCCCTGTCGGGCGACGAACGATGTTCAATGGTCTAGCTGACTCGATCTGGGTTGGCAGTAAACATCAGGCCGAAGCCTGGAAGTGGGTCAAATTCTTGGCATCACCTGAAGCTCAGAAGATTGTGGGGAGCTACGGCGTAGTCTTCCCGGCGGTACCCGATGCCACCGAGATTGCCAAAACTAAAATGGCTGCAAAAGGTGTCGACGTTTCCGCCTTTGTCGAAGAAGCGACGGATCCCAAAGCTACCTTCCTGTTCCCGATCACCGACCACGCCAGCGATATCAATCGGATTATGTCGGCAGCTTTTGACGCCATCTATCTGAACGGAGCAGATGCAGCCACCACCTTTAAAGCAGCCAATACAGAGGTAAATGCCCTGTTCCAATGACAGAATGACAGATAACAAATGACAGATGACAGCTGGTTTTCGGTCCAGCGCGGCGGCCATCGGCCGCCAGGGCCGCACTGCGCCTACTCCGTCCACTCCGTCCACTGAATATACCGAGCTGCTGACTGCCACGCGCCCCCCGAACGCCCTCTCACCTAAACCAAGACCCTCATGACCCAAAGCACATCAAAACGAAAAATAGCTTTTATTGGCGCCGGGAGCACTGTCTTCGCGAAGAATTTACTTGTCGATATTTTGTCGTTCCCTGAATTGGCCGATTCCAAGGTCTGTCTCTTCGATATTGACGCAGAACGGCTCCGGACATCCGAAATAGTTGCTCGGCGAATCGCTCAGCAATTAAAGGTAGCTCCAGAGATCGAGATAACCACCGATCGCGGACACGCGTTTGATGGGGCTACCTATGCCATCAACATGATCCAGGTCGGTGGCTATCGTCCTTGCACGGTCACCGATTTTGAGATTCCAAAAAAGTATAGTCTACGTCAGACGATTGCAGACACCCTGGGGATTGGTGGGATAATGCGTGCATTGCGGACGGTGCCTGTCCTGATTGCCATGGGCCACGAAATGGAGCGTCGTTGTCCGGACGTTATCCATCTCAATTATGTCAATCCGATGGCGATGAATTGTTGGGCCTTGGCTCGGGCGACTAAGATCAAGACGGTCGGGCTTTGCCATAGTGTGCAACATACCGCTGAAGAGCTAGCTACGGACATTGGCGTCCCTGTTTCCGAGATCAATTATGTCGTCGCCGGGATCAATCACCTTGCTTTCTACCTGAAATTCGAACGAAACGGAGAAGATCTATATCCGTTGATTCGGCGCGTAATAGAGGAAGGTGGGGTCCCGGCAGATAACCGGGTCCGGTACGATATGTTCCAGCGCTTAGACTATTTCGTTACGGAATCCAGCGAACACTTCTCTGAATATGTCCCTTGGTACATCAAGAAAGGTAGAGAAGATCTGATTGAACGGTACAACATTCCTTTGGACGAGTATCCGCGCCGGTGCGAACGGCAAATCGCAGGTTGGCAACAATTGAGAGACAGCTTGGAACAAACGGATTCGCCTATGGCGCTTGAACGCAGCGTCGAGTATGGATCAGGTATTATCCATAGCGTTGAGACCGGCCAACCAAGGGTAATCTATGGAAACGTTGAAAACCGCAACCTGATCACGAACCTGCCCAATGGCTGTTGCGTGGAAGTGCCGTGCCTGGTTGATAAAAACGGTATTCAGCCAGTGCAGATCGGCGCCATCCCTCCGCATCTGGCTGCTCTCATGCAAACCAACATCAATGTTCAATCCTTGACTGTAGAAGCAATACTAACCGGCAAACGCGACTATATTTATCACGCGGCGATGTTAGATCCTCACACCGGGGCCGAACTAGACTTAGATCAGATTTGGAGCCTGGTTGATGATTTGCTGGCCGCGCATAAAGATTGGCTACCCAAGGAGTTCGCGGGCTAACCAAGAGCCGCGATCGCCACTCCGTCTACTCAAGTCCACTTTTGTCCAGTGTCTCGCTCGACTGCCCACACCGCCCGCACAACCACCAAACGCCAAACGCCAACCGCCAAACGTGAACCCCCAACCGTGAACCGTGAACCGCGAACTGCGGACCCAGGAGGGCGAACTGCAAACCGCTTAACCAGCCAAGATATCGCTCGAGCTGCTGGAGTGTCTCGGACCACGGTTTCATTGGTGCTGAACGGTAAAGAAGACACGGGTATTAGCGCCCGGACTCAGGCTAGGGTCTTGGAGACCGCTGCCAGCTTCGGTTATGTGCCGAATTCGGCGGCGCGCATGTTAGTGAGTGGCCGGAGCCGGACGCTGGGGTTAATCCTTGCCCATGGAGACCTGATGAGCTTCGACGCTTTTGCGCCTCCGCTAATGTTCGGGATTAGTCGCGTTTGTAATGCCAGAGGGTACAAACTGTTAATCGAGGCAGTTGAAGGAGAACGCCGGAGAAACGGTTATTTGGATTTGGTAAAAAGCAAAAGCATTGATGCACTTATCGTATTGAATTCGAGCGCCGAGGACGAGGGCCTGGCGCGGTTGATTGATTCACAATTTCCGGTGATCCTCTTCGGTTCGATTGGTCATCCCAAAGAGAATTCGGTCCGGTCCGGGACGGACCGAGCGGCTGAATTGGTTACCCGGCACCTCTTGAAACTGGGTCACCGCCGAGTGGCACACATCACCTATGCTCCAAAACGGTACACGGGCCCGATGGATCGATTCCACGCCTTTCGGCGAGCTTTGGACAAGGCAGGGGCGCGATTCGATGAGAAACTGCTGGCCTACGGAGACTTCACCGCCGAGAGCGGATATCGGGCCATGTGGGAAATCCTCAGACGCGACAGGCGGTTCACGGCGCTTTTTGCCGGCAACGACACCATAGCGGTCGGTGCGATGGCTGCCCTAAGAGAAGCAGGGCTATCGGTTCCCCGCGATGTGGCGGTAGTTGGTTTTGACGATCTTCCGATTGCTGCTTACTCCCAACCAACTCTGACTACCGTCAACACCGAGCCAATCGTTCAGGGAGAATATGCGGCGTTAGCCGCCTTTGAGTTACTCGATGGTCGTCGAGTCGGCACCAGAAAATGTAAACTCTCTTTAAACCTAATCCTCAGAGAGTCCTGCGGCGCGAAACTCGCCAAGCGTGAGAAGTGAGAAGTGAGAGGTGAGAGGCGGCCTAGGGTGTTGGCTCATCCAAATCACCAATGAACACATCGTCGGTTAGCAATGGTTCTTCGTTTACTATTCCTCGATAGTCTGTGTCGGAGGAGTACTTACAAAAGTCCGCGGCGCGATCGATCATTCGGGCAAGCATTGACGTTATTGAAGACCAATCATTGTCCATTCTTTCGAATCGGTCTAAAGCGAGATAGCCCATATCAAGGGCATCATCGAGCCACGATTGCGTCTCCGTGGCTTCCCCCAACGCCTCGTCTATCTTGCTAATAAAGGCCGCGCGGTAACGGCGTCGCGCCCATCCCTCAGCGATGAGCGCCTTCGTCGCCCGGGCAGAGCGACGAATCTGATCCGTTAGCTCATGCTTCTCCTCGCGGGGAAAAACTCTTGTTACCTCAAAAATCTCGGAAACCGCTTTTCGAGCGAGCTGATAAACTCTCAAATGACGAAACGATTTCGCAACGCCCATACCCCAACCACCTCTCACTTCTCACCAATCACCTCTCACTTCTCACGGCTAATTATTGTCCCCATTCTTTCTTCAACGAAGTCCTTGCTGCGTTGTGGTCCCGGTCTGCTTGACCTTTCTCCTTTTGCCACTGGGTGAGCTTTTGCTTCCATTGGGTTTGGGTGGGGCCCGTGGAATTTTTTATCTGGTAGTCGAGATCCTGTTTCTCGGCCCTTAGCGCATTCTGTTTCGCTGCCCACTCGTTATCAAATAAGCGAAACGCTTGTTCCTTAGCTCTTTCTCGCTGTGCATCAGGAGTTGGTTTTGCTGTTGGCTTCGCTGTTGCTGCTGCAGTCCGAGATTGAGATTGATAAGTCTGACGCGTTGGCGACGGTGTGCTCCGTTGTCTGGGCGTTGGGGTAGGTCTTGGAGTAGGTCGGGGATGCGGAGTGGGCCGCGTTCGAGTCGTTTCCTCACGGCTTCTTTCGTGACTCGTCGGCTCCGGAGTTGGAGTGGCGGTTTCAGTTGGCGTCGCGATCGGAGTCGGTGTTGCGGTTGGGCTTGGTGTTGCCGTAGGAGTTGGTGTTGCGATAGGGGCCGGCGTCGTAGTTGGTGTTGGCAGCACTATCGGGACGATAGGTTGGGCCGGAGTTGTCGCTACAGTCGCGGCCGGCGAAGGAGTGGGCTTCGGCGTCTCTAATTTCGGAACCGGAGTTGAAACAGGAACCACTGTCGCCATCGGAGTGCTGCTCGGCGCGAGGGTTGGCGCGGGAGTGACGGACCCAGTGGGGGTTGAGGTAGAGGAGACTAACGACGATTTAACAGGAGTTGCCGAATTGAACTGAACATGAAGATCAAAGCGTTGGCCTTCGGCTAGCGACACCGTGTTCATTTTGTCAGGAGCGTTAGCCGCAGCTAATAGAACCTTGTGATTGCCAGGTGGTAGCAGGGCTTGGGCGGGGAGATGCCCGATTTCTTTGCCGTCAACAAATGCGCGCGCATCCGCTCGGTCGCTGCTAATCATCAGGGTCCCGTAAGAATGTTTGAACTGTACCGCAGTAACCCATTGTGGGTCAGGATTGATATTTTGGGTAACCGGCGCCAGGTCTCCAAAGCGCGAGCTGATTTCCAACGGACCAGAAGGCAAATTCACGGTGAGTGGGGTTTCGCCGAGTTTGGTCTTACCGAGAAAAATGCTGGCTCCAGTGGGATCACTGCTAAGCGTGACATCAGTACCCCGGAACGTGTGATTGATCTCAGCCGGGTTATTGGCTGTGAGTTCTATGGTTTCTGAATAATCCGGCCAACCCGGTTGGCTTAGGGTAATCTGATATTTGCCCACGACTAAGTCTTCGAGGCTAGCAGGTGTTTTCCCCGAGATCGTTTTCTGGTCAGGACCGGTGAGTTTATACGCAACGCCGTTGGGAGTTGTTGTTAGCTGAATTTTTCCTGACTCCCTGGCCAGAGCGATGAGGCCGAGGTCTGCAGTGGCTCCGTCTTTCACCGAGAACTCAATCGGACGCGTCAGGTAGTTCGGCATCGCTAGTTCGATGGTCTGATCACCCACCGGCAGTGCGTAATTAACCAGCGGTGTTTTGCCGATCTCGTGTCCTTGCCAGCGGACCGTTGCGCCCGGCGGCGAAGAAGAAATTGAAAATGTGCCCGTGGCTGCCCCTTGATTGGCTAATCCGGGTGAAAAGCGCTCGAAGACTTTGTATCCGAAGAAGCCGAGGCCGACAGCCGCCAAAGCCCAGAGAATCAGGGCAATCGGGCCACGGAACCGTCTCGGCTGGCGCGACGGCGGCACCGCTGGAGTAATCTCGCCTGGGGCAGAACTCGCGCCAGGCGTAGCCTCCCGGAGTTTAAACGACGGGGCGAAGTCTGGCTCGATCGGCGCCACCTCTTTTGCCGCTCCAGGTAGAGTAACCCCTGACTTCGGCAGTGGCACATCCACCGCATACTTGATCACTTCTGATTGGAAGTCGCGGCGATTAAAACGTTCCAGCTCCGCAAAAAAGTCGACCGCTGACGGGAAATAATCCGGGTCTAGCAATGCCCGTCGTAGCACGGTATTGCCATTTTCCGTTAGCTTGGGCAAAGGGGCAAAACGCGAGACACCCGCTGCTGATCCAGAAGGATTCGGCACGCCGCCCAAGAGTTCGTACAGCAAGGCGGCTAACTGGCGGACAGGATGGTCCGAAAAAACCAAGTTCGATCCTGTAACCAGTGTTTCTGTTGGTTCAGCCGGCTGCACATCTGTGCAGAGGTCAAGCGTGTCCGCTTTAACTGAATAGGTTGGCCAAGAACTCAACGGGCTGGGTTGCAAGCTTTCAACGTCCCTAGCGTCCTCAGCAAATGCGACCAATGTTTTTCGCAGCTTGATCACACCCTTAAGTTCTTGGCGATCAGTCAGGAAATCTAACACCGAGGCGAATGGCCTGGCTAAAACAAGTACTTCCGGCCAACTTAGCTCACGGCGCACGCGGAGTAGGTCTAATAAGGTAAATCCGTGAATCCATTCACTGACCACAACTAGGGTGTTCTCGTACTGTTCGACGTCATTTATGGCGACTAGATTCGGGTGCCGGATGTCACGGAGGAAATAGAATTGCTCGGCTTCTCTGGGATCCGAAATCGGGAGCTGTTTTGGTAGAAAAACTCTTAAGCTCACCGGTTGCTGACTCTGCAAATCGACCGCTCGAAACACCGAGGTATCTGCAGCCCATCTTTGCTTAACTTCGTAGCGATTAGCAATAATCTGTCCGGTGGAAAACAGAGAATCAGGAATGCTGGCGGACTGGGCTACAGGAAGAGTGAGTGAGGTCGTTGCTGCCATTGGCTCGACTTCCTTAAGCAACTGATCAAGCGTCTGGCTCAGTTCGAGCGGACTTTGAAACCGGTCTTCCGGGGCCTTGGCGAGCATCTTACGAAGGAGATCAGCGACCGGTGAAGGCATCTGGCGAAGCACTTCTTCGGGCGGTGGAACCGCCATGTGATCGTAAATGACTTCTGCGATTGACCCTCGGAATGGTGGCTGGCTTGTCATCATGAACCACAGGGTTGCGCCTAGAGAATAAATATCCGATCGCAGGTCGACGTTTTGTTCTTTGAGCTGCTCCGGACTGGCAAAGTGGGGTGTACCTACAAAGCCTCCCACCGTGATAGCGCCAGACAAATCAGCGCCCACAAGTGATTTTGCTAACCCAAAATCGATTACCTTCACCTGGATATGCTCGTCGTCCTCGCTGTGAACGAGCATAATGTTTGATGGTTTAATGTCGCGGTGGACCAGTCGTTGTCTTTCGGCCGCGATCAGCGCGCGCGTCACTTGACGAACAATGCGCAGGGCCAGATCGAGGCGGATCGGTCCCGTCCGCTGGACTCTGCGTTCGACCGTTTCCCCATCGACATATTCCATCGCATAAAAGAACCCGGCGTCGGTTTCTCCCAAATGGAATACGCGCGCCACGTTAGGATGGGAAAGTTGAGCGGCGGAACGTGCTTCTCGAATGAAACGCTGTTTGACTGAGTCGCTGGTAATAAGTTGAGCGTTTATGACTTTCAGCGCGACGTCGTACCGAAGGTTAGTGTCAAAAGCTTTATAGGTTATACCCATGGCGCCGCGTCCCAGTTCCCACGGCGTTCCATCCGGCCTCTGCAAAATGCGGAAATGCTGAAAGGAATCGGTATTACTCATGCCGCCATCCTTGCTGAAGTTCCTCCTTGCGCGTGAGCGCTTTGTTATCCCGATTGCTGAGATTACACAGGGTGCTTCGGCAGGATTTCGGCGTGATTATACGAGCCGGCTTGGAGGTCCTGTCTCTCCTCCACCTACGATAACATTCCTTGCCGTTGCCAATGCCAGAGCCCATGGTTCGAACCTGCCGTTGCTCCTACCTTCGTCGCAGCCGAAAATGATTCTGCGAAAAGCATCCGATAATGCAAAGAATAAAACGGTTGTAGATTAAACTGGTTGTGAGTGGCACGGGCTGTGCGAGTTACGACAGGCGGTCTATGTTAGGTCCTTCGTTCTCTTCCTTGGCGTCGTCCTGGTTGTGGAGCGCGCCTCGCTTGCGAGGCCGTGGTGAGCAAAGGCACATCGTGATGCACAACCCAACTTCTGTCAGGGCTCAATACCTCAAACCGGCATCTTAACATCCAAGGGCCAGGCGCGACTATCTGTCTGCCCGATCGTCATCCCTTGCTCACCACGGCCTCGCAAGCGAGGCAGCGCTCCACGGTTCCGACCGCGCAGCCCCGTCGTGTAACGCTCCAAGACTCTAGGCTTGTCGCGCCCCGGTTTGCTGCTTAGTATGTTCAAATGCATCGCGTAGACGCGGTGAGGAAAATGTCCTCTTTCTGGGTTCGACAGCGCTCTTTTTGGCGTAGCGACAACCTGCCATTCCTTTCTAAATGAGCCTGAATACGCGCCGGGTAGCTGCTGTTATTGTAAAAGGAGTTGAGCTCCGACCGGGAGATCGAGTCAAGATCCAACCGAAACATCACGAGGTCTTTTCCAGCACGGTGCTCACGGGAAAGATCGGTGTCATTGAGGCGTTCGAACAAGACACCGAAAGTCGAGTCCACGTTGCTTTGGTGCTGGAGCGGGATGGAGCTGAGGGAGGGGCGGCGCCAAACCGGCCCGGCGAGCGGTTTTTGTTTACCCTGGACGAAATCGAGCCCGTTTAGCGGTAGGGCGAGGGCCTGACCCGGGAGGGCGCGCTGCCTGTCCGCCATAGCTTTAGCGACGGAGGATCCCCGCGCGCCACGAAGACGTTCAAGACCTAGAGACGTAATTTAGCCCCACGGTTTCCGAACGTGTGAAGCTCCGGTCATAACGGATCGCGGGGACGAGATCCCTCCCTACGTTGCCTACTGCACCTTATACGGCACCAGTTTGCGGCTCGCTATGTCGACCGTAACAGAATCATCTGGTGTTTTGGCGGCTTCGCCGTCTGAGGATGGATGATATTCGATCCGAAGCTGTTCCTGGTCGGCGATGATTCGTAGATAACCATATTCAGCATCGTCGTAGTTTTCGAAAACGACTTGGTCTTTTCCGTTCGAAAGAGGCGCTTGAACTGCCGGGGTCCGCAAAGTCGGCATACCCTTCGTCGTTAGGGGTTGAATGGCGTGTCCTCCGTTACCTGCAACCACAAAAGGCGTCTCCCGGTCGTCGAGAGAACGGGTGAAACGCTGATAGTTATGAGCGTGACCTGACAGGACGGCGTGCGGCCAGACCCCAGTACTAGCGCAGGTCGTATCGATGTCCTTCAACATCAGCGGACTCCCGCCGTGCCGCCCGGTATTTATTTTCGGAGATCGCGTTACAGCCACGTAGGGCGGGTGATGCACCGCGATGATGACTGCCCCGGGGAACTTCTCTTTTTTAACCCGTTGTAACGCAGTCTGTAGATACGTCAATTGAGCGTCTGTCAGTGAAGGATAAGCGCCATCCTGATCAGAAATCACACCGGGATCTTCCAAACAGTTGCTATAAAGGCCTAGGATGCGAACGAATGGAGCTTCCAGCGTAAAGTACACTCCGGGTTGAACTTGTGCAGTTCTCGCTAAACCACCCGATTCTGCCGTCCGGTGCGGTGGTTGTCCAACGGCACAAAAGTTCTCCCGGAAAGCGGCTAGCGATTCCGCCGAGGAATTTGGCGCCACCATACCGTCGTGATTACCCGGCACTGCAAAAATGGGGGCAGGATAGTTGCGGAACGGGTCGTAGAATTGGTCGTAGTAGTATTCGGATTCACCGAAGCTGTAGACCACATCTCCCAGGTGATACAAAAATGAGGGAACAGCTCTGGGATCCGCTTCGGTGTAGTCGCTAACCATCTTGTCGGCAACCAGCTCCATGTCATGTGGTCCCTTGGTGTTGCCGGTGTCGCCAACTGAGTGGAAGACGACCTGTCCAGCCCTGGTAATAGCATCTTCGATATCTGATCCCTTCTTTCCAAGTGCGTCTGCCAAAGTTAACCGCGGCTCGGAGTCACTTGCGATCGGGAAAGGAAGCGGCTGTAAAGATCCTTTTTGGCTGTCTAGAATTTTGTAAGCTTGGCTATCAGACCCATGCTTAACCGTGAATTTAGTGGGATCTGGTGTCGGCGCAGGTTCACCAAATCGTGGTCCGTTTGTCGGAATTATTTGTGAGTTTTCCGGATTGGAATCAGACGGCACCGAATCTGTCGATGGTTCCGTTGTCCCCGAATCTCTGGATTTAGAACGGCGTGCCATACGTGGTGTTTTGATGGGGTAACTAAGCCCAACATCGCCTATAACCACGCACCGCGCTTTTCGGAATATGTTACAACATTGCTACTTGACGTGGATCATCGGGGGCTTCGTTCTCGTCGTCGTCGTTCTTCTAATGAACATAGGCCCATCGCCGGGAGGGATCGCTGCCTGTCCGACATAGCCTTCTCTTCCTAGTTCCTTTTCTCCCAAATGAGGCGACGTCGGATCCTCGCGATCCTTCGTTCTCGAAGCCCAGTGAAAGGCCCAATCCAGCGTTGGAGTATGTCCGAAATTATAGAGCCGTTCGCGGCGCGCGAGGACGCGCGCCCTCCCACGCCGCGTTCGACCGATGTAACGCTTCCCAGCGTTATCCACCGATCAAAGCTCGCGTTCCGCCGCATCGGCTTCTGATGCAAGTTCGTTCACTACGTCGAAGAACTGGGATGATTGTCCGTCGAATAGGCCGCTTCCGGTGAATCCAGCAATGGCTGCTATGGCGCCCGCAACTTGGTCGTCACTTGGGCGGATCACTGCACATGGAGGTAAGCTCGCGCTGATAAACTCGCACGGGATCGGGAAGATCAAGTTCGGCTGAAACTCTGGCGTTCCCGGATTTTTGAAGAAATTGGGGAACGTTAGGCCGCCGCTCGTGACAGGCGCCACCGGCGTTTGAACTCCATTGCCTGCGAAATCCACCCATTCCAAAAAATGGGCGACTTCATCGCCGCCAATACCTAGCGTAATTTTTAAAACCTCTAGACTCGTGACTTTCTGGCTGAGCGTAGCATAGAGACTTGATCCGCCTTGTTCAATGGTCCCGAAATGGAACGCCGCAGTGTTAGCGATAACCTGAATGCGATCCTTATTCTTCATGTCGGCGTTAGTAATAGGGATCGCGGTTCGGTTAACGATATTGATCGCTTGCGGAAATGTGGCCCCGAAGTCTGGGTTAGTTGTGCTGCGGTACCGAATGAACCAGCTGGTATCGACGTTGAGGTTCATGAGGTTGGTGAGACGCAGTTCACTGGCTGACCCGGACACTGGTGTTGCCTGGCTGCCCGTAAGGGTCTGAAACGGGCTGAGATCAACCGGCTCGGCGCCTTTGGAGACTAAGTACGCATTGAGGAAGGCGGCGTGACTCTGTTCGTCAAGCGTGTTGCTGGTGATGTATTGTGGACCGTCAGAGTCCAGATTCGATAGAGCTGTTTGATAGCCATTCAATGTCTGAGTCGGGTCATTTTCGATAGGGGGTGCGCCCGGGGTTATACCGCCCAGTTCCCGGTATTGGAGCCAGAGATCGCTCTCGATGAGTTCCGCCGCAGCCAGGAACCGAAGGATTGCCGTATCTCCTTTGGTAAGACCGCTGGTCGGACTTTTCCCGAATGCTTTCTTGCCGCTTAAGAGACCGGCCCCCACCAGTGCACTGGTGGCAGCGATGCCTTTAAGAAAAGAACGCCGTTGCAGTTGTTTTACCCTTATTGAACTAGGCGCGGATTCTGAGAATGGTCGTTCACTTGCTGATTCACTATTGCTAAATTGTCTTCTCACAGTTTTTCCCGTTAGTTAGTTTTTTGAGTTAGTCGGTAAGCAGGTTCTTTCTATTCGACGTAACGCCTGCTCATCGAGGAAGACCGTGAACGGCAAACTTTATTCCCGGCTTTAATCGCGCGACTCACCCGAAACCATCAAAATCAGCTTAAAAAGGTTTCACTGACTCGACTTGGACACGCCCAACTATGACCCGCAGTTAGTGACGGTAAAGATTCTCGGAATAATAATTAGCCGGCGGAGTCTGGATCAGTGTTGTCACATACCCGAAAATCCCGCATGGCAATGGCTTTGCGCAACTTTGCTTGAATGTTGGGTTCCCGCCGGGAATAAATGGCAATGAACCGAGTCTCTGTAGATGCAGCCACTAGTGCATGGTAGCAGGATCAGATTTTTGGATTGTCTTTGGGTTGGCCGTCGTTTAGAACCTGTTGAGGAACAGGAGGTCTACGCATGACGCTCAACAATCCTATACCCATGCAAGTTCCTACGAAATGTCTCTGTGGACGTCTGTTGGCGCCCATTTTTTTATTGTTTGCCGTGGTTTATCCTGTGCTCTGCAAAGCCGATGCACAGGAACAGATGCTGCAGACTACCGGCGCTCTTTGTGCTCAAGGCTTGTACCTTACTTATACCTCCGTTGGGACGTTGGCGGACGGTTTTGGGAAGAAAGTGTACGACAAGGATACGACCAGCCAGTTCCTGCAGTCGTACCTGCAAATCATTAAAAACATCAAAGACCAACTCAATAAGCTGCAACAGTCTGGGGCCCTTCAGGGGGAAGATGTGACTTTTATGGCGAAGGTGGTCGATACTTACGACCTCCTGGCGGCGGAAGCGAACGCGTTTCAAAGCTACGTAACCAGTGGTGGCCAGGCCAACATCGATGTCTATGATGGTAAGCGAAAGGCCGCCTGGAAGAATATCAAGGAGATCTTGGGCATCAGCGAGTAGCCTCCATACGACCATAGAGCGAAACACGCGCAGAATCGGGCAACGCCAGCAAAAACAGGAACGATCCGCAGATTAACGTAGATTACGCTTGGCGGCGGCTCAACAACGCGAGGTAAGGGAGAACGGGTCGCCTACGAAAGCTTTGTTTCTCGCCCCGGCCGTATCAAAGCTCAAAACGAAATCTGCGTAGTCTGCGGATGATCCCCTCTGCAGCGTTGCTCGGCCTAATGAGATGCTTCGCTCTATTGTGTTGCCCGTCCGCACTTTATCATCTGCGTTCATCTGCGGTTCGTTTTCCGTTTTCGCGTCCGGCTTTTCACCAATCACCAATCACCAATCACCTGCCTTTCACTTCTCTCCCTTACCCAGCACCTTGGAGAGTGCGAGCTCGTTGATCGCGACGGGAGTCTGTTGCAACAGCTTGCCCAGGTAAGCCTGGCTGTTCGACTGCGTCTTCTCTTTCCGGAGCTGCTGCGCCAATGCCGCCCGGACCTCCTCCAGAGTCGGCGTATACGCTTCCTTGATGTCCAGCACCTTGATAATATGCCAACCATCCTCGAGGCGAAGTGCTTCCGAGACAGTATTTTTGCTAAGCGAACCAAGCTGTGATCGCACTTCAGGTTGGATCTGGTTCTCGGTCAACCAACCGATTTCGCCTCCGCGAGCGGCGCTTTCCGATTCCTCACTATTGGCTTTGGCGATCGCGCCAAAATCTGCGCCCGATTGGTGGAGACTCTTTTTTATAGTCTCCAGCTTCGCTTGAACTTTATCGGCGGTGGCTTTATCAGCGTTCTTCGGAAGCGCTAGGAAAATCTGCGCGAGCCGAATTTGTTTGGGAACCAGTAATTGCGTTTTTCTGGCTTCATAAGCGGCTTGCAGCTCGGTTTCGCTCGGATAACTATCGGCCGGCTTGGAAACGGATTGCAAGTAGCTCTCGACCACCGCGTTGTCGCGTGCTCGTTGAATCAGCGTGGCGACGGCGGGCTCTTGATCCCAGTGCTTGGCTAAAGCTTCCTTCAAAACGACTCGTCGCATCAGGAGCGTCCGGACTGTCTGGCTCAGCAAACTCGGATCGCGCGCCAGAGCGGCCTGGTCCCGCGCATCCAAACTTTCAATCGCGCTACGAATCTCATCCAGCTTTACCTCCGCATCTCCGACTCGGGCGATCACGGTGGAATCCGAATTTCCTGGGTCAGCGGCGGCTGCAGCATAAGCTCTTTGGCTAACCGCTACCCAACTTGCAGCGAATAAACAGGAGACAAAAAATCTCACGCAAAGACGCAAAGACGCAAAGCTTCTAGTAAAGACGGTCGCCACGCCTGGACTTTTTCTTGTGGGCACCGAGAAGGTCTGCCATTCAGGGCGGTTGGCGTTTCTCGAAAAGTCACAGTGGCGTTCACAAATATTAGTCTTCATCTTTGCGTCTTTGCGTGAGTTTTTATCTGTGTCTTCGGGTTAGTGTTTAGAGGGCGCGGGTGAAGCTTTAGGCGCCGGCGGTACCGAAGCGCCCGGCTTGATCGTCTGATCCAACAATTTATCAGAATAGTCCTGGACCAGGTTCTGGAGTTTCACTTTGGTAATCCCAACGAAAGGTTCGCGTGCCGTGATCGCGGTACCAAGCCCGAACTTTTCGTACCGGCTCAGAATGTCTTTTCCCAGATCATACAGAGCCAGGTTCTTGGTTTCATCATCCTCTACTCGTCGTTGCAACACGATTGCCTGCGACTCGAACTTCGCCCGCTGAGCTTCCTTGGTGTTGGCCAGCTCAACGGCTTTATTGTAGGCGTCCTTCCATTTGTCCAAGGCATCTTTCATCTGACTGATCAGCGTGTTCTGATCGGTCACCTTGGCGTTAAGATCAGCCATCGCTTTGGTAGCAGCATCTTTATCGGCGGCAGCTTGTTTGGTGAGTTCGTCGAGGCGGTCGCTAAGTTCTTTCTTTGCTTTTTCGCTTTCAGTTTGAGCGCTCTGTAACGTCGCCACCTGGTTTTGGGCATCCCGGAGCTGCAACATCGTGCTGCGCAGCATCCCCCGCAGCCGCTCTTCGGGTGAGTTTGCTTGATCTGCTGCGCGCACTTTTGAGTTGGCCAGAAACGAGGCGAACAAACAGAGAAGAATGATGGGAAATTTTCTACGCATAACTAGAATTGAGCGCCGATGTCGAATTGGAATACGTCGGATTTGAACGGAGGTCCTGAGACCGAGTTGGCGCTGTAGTAATGGAACCCAACATAAACAGCCGGTGTCAGCGCGAGACTGCCGAATATGGTGTAACCTTTCAGGTTGGTGCCGTTGAGAGGTGTACCGAAATCCGAGTCGTTGAAGCCATCGATCACCGCGTCTGACTCCACATAACGGTACCCGATGCCGAGGTTCCAATCCCACCGTTTCTGCAGCACGGGTGCGCCGAGCGTTAGATAGACGTTCCAGGCGCTGTTTCCGCCCTCGTAGGTACCTAGGGTTCCACCGGTGGAGGTGCTTCGGTTATTCACTGCCTTCGCTGCCACAGCGCTTTTATCAAACGCCGTGTTCGTTACCCATTCAGCGGTCAACGATAATTGGAACGGTTCGAAACGGTTATATTCCAGTCTTCCAGTCACAGCGACCTCATGGAACGGAGTTGCCAGCCCGTAGTATTGAAACTGGTCGATTTGGCCGAAGTCATTGGCGGAGGTGGGCAAGATATTGCGCAGAGCCATGTAGGTATTACCGTTCTGGGCAAATGCCGGACGGAGGTCATCCGTATTTCCTTGGTCCGTGCTGGTTAGCGGTACGAACGGGGTGGAAAGTTTGCCCTCGATATTATTGAAATCGTAAAAGGCGCCGGCCACTTTCATGTGAAAGTCGCGGGTTATACTCCAATTGGTCCCTCCCTGGACCGCGTAAAGATATTTATCGGTGCTGTCGTATTTGGAGGGAAGCGTATTCGGGAAGTTAAAGTCAGTGTTGTACACCGGGAACGCACCTGCCGTCAGGAAGGGCACCAGGCCTCTAAGGATCTCGTATCGCCCGCTGATCACCGCCCCGTCGAACCCAAGGTCATTTGCCCATATCAAAGTGGTGGAGAAAAACGGATTATCCATCCGGCCGACCGTAACAGTGAGATCCCGTTCCGGTAGCCCACCGATCTCCCATTTAAGAAAAGCGCGATCGAGCCAAATCGAATATTTCTGAAAGTTGCCACCCTGGGCGGAATTAGCATTGCCGAGTGTCTGGTTCTCGGTAACCGGCGAATCATTTTCACCGGTGGCGCCGCGGATACCGAGACTGAATCCGTCGCCCAAATCGACATTCAGACCGACTCGGACGCGAAATCGGAATCGATCACGGTCTTTGTCCACGTTGTACTCAGGCGGGAACGAGGTACCGGCGGTATCGAAAGGGGCGCCTGTATTGATCGCGTTAAAGTTAGGAAAAGCGCCGGTGTTGTCATTACCGCCCGGGAAATTGTCGAGCTCATAGCGAAGGCGAATATCGCCGAAGGGAGTGACCCGGGAGACCCACTCCGGCACCGATGCCGGCAAACCTAATTTTTCATCCCGCAGCACGTCTTGTTCGATTTGGTCTCGCAGCTGGTTCTTCACAACCTCCGGAATGTAGGTAACCCTGACCGTGTTATCCGGGCCTGGCTGCAAAGCGGGCGGTATCTCTTCCTGGGGTGGTGAAGAAGCTGGGGGAACATTCTGGGCCTGAGCCGTTGCGTTCTGGAGTTCTCCGTTGGGTGGCAACAGCCCGGACTGAGCGAAATCCGAGCCCTGAACCAGAGTGGCGCTCGCTTTTGCCGCTTCCTCTTTGGCCTTAGCGGCATCAGCCTCCGCCTGCTGGATAAGGTCGGACGCCTCGTCCTTACTCAGTACTCCTTTTTGCACGAGCCGGTTAATCAGATTGATCACCACGTTCTGAGACGGTGTGGGCGATGGTTCAGGAGTTGGTGAGCCTGAGGGCGGTGATCCAGGATTTGTTGGCGATGCTGCCGGACTGGGCGATGCCGCCGCCACTGGCGATCCCTTCGGACTAGGTGACGCCAGCGGAGCCGGCGAGGGTGGGGCGCCATTCTCAGAGGTTGGCGAACTCTGAGGGGTAGGAGAATTGGCTGGGTCCGCGGCATGTACGGTTGCCACGGACACAAAACAGATAACCAATAACAACAATCCCGGCCGGCGGAACAGAATTTTTCTATAGTTCATAGTCGGCGAAGTAAGTTGCTAAGCGGAAGACGAAAGGAATGGTTAGGTTGAGCGGTGTGCGGTAACTCGTAGAACAATCGGCATCGGCATATCCGAGGGCGGCGCCTCTTTGAGCTGGAGACCGGTCAGGACTTCATTCGTGATTGCGCTATCGACTGCCGGGTCACCGGTGCTCCCAACTAGCTGGGCTTTGGTTACCCGGCCGGTGTTATTGGCCCAGATCCGAATCTTGACTCCGGGAATGGACGCAGACTTGGTTCGGCTATTTGCCCGCAGCGCTTCTTCGATCCTGGCCTGAACTTGAGCTGCGTACCAGCCGAAGCGGCTACCACCACCACTGCCGCCTCCATCCAGTAAACCGTTGCCGCCTGGTCGGCCGACCAATCCAAATGAATCTCCTTGTCCTTCTCCCTTGGCATTTACACCTAGCGGACCGGGCGGCGCTTCTTTCTTACTGGCTTCTTTTGGCTTATCATCCGGATGGAGCGGTTTTGTTTCCGGCTCTACCATCTGTTTCTGCTCCATCATTTGCTGCTGAGGCTGGGGCGTGGATTGAGGCTGTGGCGGTGGCGGCGTTGGTGTCGAGACCGGCGGCAGCAGCTTAACGAAAGTCATTGGTGCGACTCTGGCGGTTGGCTCTTTGGTGGTGAGCGTCTTGATAGCCAGTGTGATCGGCGCGATCAGAATGACGGCGCCGCCCACCCAGATCAGGTAGCGAAACCTCCGGTAAAAACCTAACTCTTGTTCGTCGCCAGGATCCATGTGGGTTAGCGGTTTCTCAATCGTTCTCGTCCTCGTCCTCGATCGGCCCTTCGCGTTTACAGTCCTAAGCCGCAATTTGCTACCGGCTATTTGCTATTTGCTATTCCATCTGCTCCCTCATTTAACTAACGGCTTAGTAGCCAGACCTACCTGAGTAATTCCAACCCGGCCCAGCAAATCCAGTACGTCCATAATCTTCTGATATTGGGTTTGACCATCGCCGCGTACGACGACAGGGAAATCGGGGGTTTGCGCCTTAATCTGGCTTAACCGTTGGGCTAGCTCCTCAAGTGTAACCGGAATGGTATCCAGAAAGATCTTGCCTTCGTTAGTTACGGTGATGGCTTTCGTCTGCGGTTTCGCCAGGCTCGGGGCGGCGCTGGCCTTAGGTAAATTGACCTTTAATCCCTGCACCGACGCTGTCGTCATGATGATGAAAATTACGAGCAGCACGTACGCTAGATCGAGCATCGGCGTGATATTAATATCGTCGTACGGTTTCTCTTCAGATTGAACTTGCATAGGATTAGAATTTCACCACAGAGACACAGAGGTCACGAAGGTCAGACAGATAAGGACCCTGATCGATTGCAAATGTAATTTGGAAGTGCCACATCGTTTTGTTACAGTGCCCGCGTTCTATTCGCGTTCATTCGGATCAATTCGTTGTTTTTCTCCGTGTTCTCTGTGTCTCTGTGGTGAATTTTGATTGTTATTCTCTAACGAACTCATCGGGCTTGCTGCTGTAGAACTCGGCCATCTTGGTGGTGAATTCGTCGATGAACACTTGCATGTCGCTGGTCATCGATTTGATCCGAGTAAGCAAATAGTTGTAACCAAAGAGTGAGGGAATGGCGACGCCGAGACCGGCAACAGTCGCCACCAAGGCGGCGGCGATACCGGGTGCGATCGAGTTGACGTTGACGTCGCCCGCCGCGGCGATGGCGGCAAAGGTAATCATCACGCCCACTACCGTACCTAGCAGTCCTAGGAATGGACCGCCGGAAATCGCTAGCGTCAGAAACACCATCAAGTTATTTAGTTTCTGCGTTTCGCGGACCAGGCCGCCATCGAGGCTCGCCCGGATAGCTTCAATTGATGATGCAGATAATACCTTGGATCCGGGCCCGGTCATACGCCGCCGAATTTCTTCGGCCCCGATATGATAGATGCGATAGATAGCAGCGCGCCGGATCACCCGGCTGCCGATCTTGTCGAAACGCGCATCCAAAGCTTTAACATCCCGTTCGTTGTTGGAATCCAAGGCAGTAAGATCCCGCGAAATATGGTCCCATTCCTTAAGGAAACGATCGTTGCCCTTACCAACACTGTTGAGGTAGGCGAGCCGGTTGAACATCACGAACCAGCTAAAGAGTCCCATCAATATCAGGATTCCAATGACAACCCAACCGTCCGGTGTTACCGACTTCAGGATGACGCCGAAATAGCCTCCGCTGAGCCAGCTTGACGTCTGTTCGTCCTCACCGTAGGTGAGTAACTTGGAGGTATCGCCGGGTCCCTGGTTTGTGGCGATAAATTTGATCAGCCCGGGTGATAGACTGACCTTCGAAATCTCCAATTCATCCATTTCCCCTTTGAACCCGGCGCCGTTAGGATCACCGCCCAAGATAGGTGCACTGGTCATTGCCGGCACCCTGGCGCTGAGCGTACCGTACGATTCGCCATCGACGTACAGGGTGATCATCGATCCGTTAGAGGCGATGGCTAAATGGTGCCAAGTCTTAGCCGTTAACGGCGTTCCAGAATTCGTGCGACCAGAGCCTCCGGATCCGTTGACCTCGACATAAGGCACGCCGTTATCCAGACCGATCACGAAACTCGATCCGTTATCTCGACGACTATACAGCGCGGTGTTCGGTTGTAGCTCGTCGGCATTAACCCATGCGCTCCAGGTAAATGTTGCTCCATCGCTCCAGGCCAGGGACGGAGAATCGGAAAGGGTAATATTGTTCTGGCCGTCATACCGTACGCCATTCCCAATCAGAGAGCCCTCTACTTTGGTAGCGGCCGTTTTAGCGTTGTTGCCATAGCTGGTCACATCGACCGGCGGCTCTTCCGTAAAATGATAAACCAGGAGGGTTTCGGGATCGTAGGTGACTTTTGCGTTATCTACCCGGGACGCACCGTTCCCGGTGTTACCATAGTAGAGCCAGAAAGCAGTTTTGGCTCCCGGCGCCACATTAGGAATTTTTACCCAGATAAAGGCTTCGTTAAGGAGGGAATCGTATTTCTCGACGTGATACGTAAGCAGGGTCTTATCATCGGCGGCAATGAAGCGGATATCGCTGCCGTCGTCCTTAGCGGCCCCGAATTGAAAATTACCGTCATGCAAGCGCAATAGAACGACCGCGGGTCCTATCGGTTGGTTAATCGCGACTCCGGTGGCAGAAGTGTCGATCGTAATTTTCTTGCGGATCGACCACTCGCCATTCCACCAGGCCTTGGCCTGGCCTGTGAGAAACAGAGCGATGCCGAAAACTAACAAAAAAACGTTTAGCTTTGAGAGGTTAAACGGTAGGGATGAATTCCCGCTCATCCGGAAAGTCCGGCGATTGACCCGGTGAACCGCACAAGAATGATTTGGTTCCGCCAGGTGCTTTAGCTGCGCTGATTGACTCTGCATTGGTGGCTAGAAGACTTCGATGTTTTCTGAAAATCGTTGGTTCTAAGCAGCCCTTAAACCGGCGCGTTTGCGCCGGTTTAAGGGCCATCTAACCCGCAATCGACCTGTTGCTTTCTCTCTCATGTATTTTTTGCGGGTTAGTTAGAAGTCGGCCCATAGTCGGAAAATAAACCGCACCTCATGCGCAGTAGTGTCCTGAGAGCTGATCATCGGGACAGCGATATCCAGTGAACCGTTGAAATGCTGATACAGCTGGATGCGGCTCCCGAATCCCCAGCTAGCCAGGTCAAAAACATCGTTCTGCTCCGGGAGCGGTTCTCGTATCGTTAAGGTGCCGGCATCTAGAAACGCGTAAAAACGCCACTCATCTTCTTTCTTATGCATCCAGCTCAGTAATGATGGGCTGCGCAATTCAACGGTCCCGAAAATGCCGTTATCACCTAGTTCCTCGGCTTCGTAATAACCGCGTACGGTTCCCAAGCCGCCGCCACCGATCTGCTCACTATTCACCAATGGCTGATCGGCAACCTGGCCTTGTACCTTGGCATAGACCTGCATGCCTCCCGGCAAATCATGGGTATGAGATAAATCGCCCCGGAAGTAGATGAAGTTACCGCTGGCCTTAAACCGGGTGTTATCGAACTCGTTATCTTTGCTGCCCAATCCTCGGATACCGAAAGTAACCCCAGCGTTCAGATCGGTTTCCGAACCTTTCGGAACCCATGTCGCGGTATAAACCGCACTAACCGGATAGTAAGTGATCGGTGAGGTAAGCGCTCCAGTAGTGAGACCGACGCGTTGATCGAAATGCTTCCAATCGAAACCGGCGCTGATCGACTCATAGAAATCTTTCCCGGCCGGCAACGTGAAAATACCGCGCATCCCGAAGATCGAACCCTTTCCGGCAACCGCGATGCTACCCAGCGTCGATACGTCGCTATTTTGCTTGGTCCCTTGCAGGAGGAGGCTGAATCCCTCGAATCCAGGGAAACGCGCTAAATAATAACCGGAGAAAACTTCAGCGTCGCTCAGGTTTTCAGGTGCGATTTGAAAACTGAAACCGGCCGAATGTCCGAGTTGCCAGAAATTGTTATAACTAATTGAGCCATTGAGCCGGAGGGACGTCGTGTCGGGGCTGTTACGATCATTCAGCTCCAAACTCCCGTGCAACGGAAGGGTGTCTTTAACGTTAAGATCGATGTCCACCGTTCCCGGTTCCACTCCGGCGCGCAAAGTCGGTGTGATCCGTCGATCCGGTAATTGGTTAAGAGCCACAATGTCACGGGTCACATCGTTGAAGTTGGGAACGGTCCCTTCGGCGAGAGAGGGCGCCTGTTTCCGGATCTGGCTCAACGAAAAGTAACGCGAACCGAGGATGCGAAGCCGGCCAACCTTGCCTTCGATCACTTGTAAGACCACCACACCATTCCGAACCTGCTGGGGCGGGATCTGTACGGCAACGGTCTGATATCCCTTATCCTGATAAGCCTTCTCCAGCGCAGCTCGTGCATGTTCTACATCCTCAGTAGTCCGGCCTGGACCGAGGTAAGGATAAACGGCCTCCTCTACCTCCAACGGAGTCAGCTTGTGCGACCCTTCAACCCGATACTCTTGAATATAGATCTGCCGTTCATCTTGGCCTGAGCTCGTCGAATGGGCCTGCCCTGAGCCTGTCGAAGGAGCCTGCCCTGAGCTTGTCGAAGGGGTCTGCGCGTTCAATGACAATGGCGCTGTCGTTAAGACCGCCCAGAACCAATAAATGATAACAAGGAATCGCCGGCTTCCTGCCCAAATCGTGATGACATCAAACACCGTCGCCGCAGCGACGGTGTGATCGCGCGCCCAATATTCTTTTGGGCTGATCCTTTCCGCTGTCATTTGTAGCAGTTGCCATCTTGGCACTTCTGAATTTGCCACCACACCGAACGACTTTTCACGGCAGTTCAGATCTCGGGTAGAGGTTCAGTTTCCTAGCACTCATTTGCCCGGTCAAACAAGTGCTCGATTGTTACGATCCTGCGACAATCGGGTGTGAAAGGTGAGAGGTGAGAGGTGATTGCTGGGCGCGTGGTGAGTTGAGGAGATTGCTGAGCGCTGATGACGTCCCAATCTAGTAGGAGTACGAGGACTAGAGTCTTCGGCCGAACAGGACTTAGGCGACTCGATGGACTTACGAATGAGTTCCCACAATTCGCATGATTTTCAGAGATCCCCCCTGTGATCAGGCCGGCGCTAGCGCTCCCTGACTTGCTCACCAATCACTAATCACCCGAAGAATCCCCGCCGCCATACCCGAGGACTTCAACGATGATTACCGATTCAGGTTGTTGCTCGGCCTGATTCGCCTGTTGTTTGGCGACTTCGTTAGCGGCATTCGTGTTGGCCCCGGCGGCGTTACTAGCCGCAGTCACTGCCGCTACGTTCGGCGATACTACCGTCGGGATACCGGTGGTCTTGCCACTGACTGAAATATTAGCAGCGTTAACGATGACGCGGGCCGCCAGGTTTGCATTGCCCGAAGCGCGAATCCCTGCTTCACCGGCATTAATGGTTCCTTCCGGTGCAATCAGGTTCACATTACCGGCGGGGATGTCCGGGATGGGATCCAGGGTGCCGATACCGGCGCCGGAACTGGGCGAGGTCGGAGATAAGATAATATCGTTGTAATCGTCATAAACGATCCCGGGCGGCGCAAAGATGACGGTGCCTTTGGCGCCAATACCCGCATTGATGTCGCCAGCGCCGGACCAGATCACGATATTGCCGCCATAGGTCGTAAGAATGCGGCTTTCCCCAAGCAGCACGCTGCCTTCGGAATACATGTTAATATCGCCCGAGCCTTGGGTCAGGATACCCGCGTGCGCCCCCGGCGTAACCCCGGTAACTCCAACGATGGTTTGACCACCCGGCACCAACGTCGTAATCCCGCCTCCGAAATCGGTCAAAATACTGCTATCGCCTGCTTGGCCGCTGAACATGGTCAGGCTGCCGTTATAAGTAATTTTCTGCCCGTTTTTTGCTCCGGTGGTTGGGAATAGGGTTGCAATTGCTTCCTGACCTTGCAGATAGCTTTGATAAAAGGGGCTGGTCGGATCGTTATATTCCAAACCGGACTGATTCAATTCACTGAAATAGACCTGCAACAGAAAGATGCTCTGTTGCTCGATCGGCAACGACTCAAAATAGGCCAGCGCTCCAGTCGAGGATCCGGTATAGCTATAGTTTTGTTGGAGCCAGGTTAACAACTGATGCTGATAGGTCTGAACCACTTTCCCGGGCTGGTCGACTAACAACTGATTAGGATTCGCCAGGTTAGCCGGATTCAGATAGAAATTGGCGAATCCCTCCCAATTCGGTCCTTCGGAACCGACTCCGGCAAACACAATGATTCCGGCGCCGCCGTCCGGATTCTTGATCTTAGGAGCGCCGATTAGACCGATCGACACGATGTTACCCTGGTCACCCTGATAGACGTTACCACCCGCGCTGACCTCCAAATTACCGGGTCCGGCAATATCAACGTTAGCGAATAAAATCTCGTTCCCGGCCGAAACCACCGACACATCGGTTTTGGAATTATTCAGGATGAAGCTAGGACTGCTACTGGATTGACCAAAATTGACAATGTCATCTCCGGCCCGGATGTCCACGGCTTTCGCACCGATATATTCCGGCACGGTTTGGCCACCGAAACTGGTAGTCGTGAGTTGTCCGAACTGCAGTCCAACAATGTCACCGGTCACCGCATAGATTAGAGCCGGCGCGTTATCGTTTGCGTGCAGGGTTCCAGAAGCAGAATCCAGTTCAAACGCAAATAGAGTCGGGTTGTCATGAGGAGGCGTGGTGGCGGGAATCGTGTTCCAGGCTAACGCCATAAGAGAGGTCAGCGCAGTCCCAGGGGTGTGCCCCATGGTGGAGAGTAAGTAGAAAGCGGGATCGAACGGACTAGGCAGAGAACCGGCGGCCGTGCTCGCCCCGGATATTTCAAAGATCTGCCCGCTGACGCTTCCTGAGCCCGCCTCGGCATAGATCGATTGCTCGGCCAGAATTTCTAGTTGCCCGTTAGGTGAGGGGGCTAGTTCAAGCGGGCTGCTGAGACCGGCGTAAACGCTCCCACTCGTTGCGAAAAGGCGCAGGGTTGCAGGGAACAACCCCTGATTGCCACTCTCGGAAGAGTTTACGGCATTCGGTACAATGTTTCCGCCGGCCGACAGCCCTTCGATCGAAGTTGCTGCTGTCCAGAGCGAGAAGAAAGAATTGGCAAGTCCCTGATTTGATGGATCGGCTGTTTCGGTCCCCTCTGTCGTGTTCACAACACTGAAGGGATTAATGATACCGGCATCAGTAGCGTTACCGAGAACCAAATCACCGCGAACTTGAATTTGGATGGTGGCGTCGCCCGGAATCAATTGAGGCCCGCCAAAGGCGTAGCTGTAGACGGCCGCGGTGGAGACGCCGGTCGGCCGCGAATCTCCGGTACCGGATTGCCCGTAAACCAGGTCGATTCCCCCGATCGAACCCGCCTGAATGTTCAGATTTCCGCGGAGATTCACGAAAGTGCCGCCGGAGAAACCGGGATCGATGGCATTACCGTAGCCTACCGCAACCGGGTTCAACGTCTCGCCGATTTCCACCGTAACATTTCCGCCGCCAGTTTCCACCAGGTCGCCTCCTCCTGAGCCGTTGATTGAAACCACTCGACCGGTGGCGCCAATTGCGATGACGAGACTGCCGCTGGTTTCGGTGTTGGATGAAAAGGCCATGACGCCGGCGTTACCGCCCGCCGAAACCATTACATTGCCTCCGCCGAGGGCACCGATGCCGGTAAACCCGGCAACGAACGGAGCACCGGTGTCGTTAGGGGCGTACGTTCCGAAATTAATCCACCAAGCGGCGTGTTGGCCGATAAGACTACCGCCCTGGGTCCACAACCAATTGCTCACGTTGTACGTTGCGGAGTAGATGCCGTTTAGCCCGGTCACGCTGAAGCCGGTGATATCTCCCTGCGCCAAAACGAGCACATTGCCGCCGCCAGCCGGATAATAGGCCTGATAGTCATTACTGGCGATGTACTCATAGACCGAGCTCGCATAGTTACTTCCTAGAATACTTCCTTGGTAATTACCGCGAGGCAAATCGAACGATCCGCCGTCCGCGGCCGTAATGGTCGGTGTCCGCGCTCCGGCCGTATAAATGCCATACAACGAATCTTCAACGAAACTTCCTCCCGCCAGGAGATCAAGATAGCCGGTGCCCGTCCTGATCACGCTGAAAATCGGCGTATTGCTCGCCAGATCGTAATGGGGATCATCGAGCACCAGATTCCCGGAGCCGTTCAGCGCGCTCTGTGCCTGTAAAACCCGAGTATCCGCCGCTCCCGTGTCCGCTCCAGCTATAAGCTGGATGGACCAGGAGAGGGGTACCTGACCATTCGGTCCGAGCGGCAACATTGGCTCAACGGCATAAACCTGTCCCTGGATGCCAGAGGTGCCGCTAGGTGGGCGTGTGGCCACCGATTGAACGCCCGTGGCGAACTTCGGCGTAGAGCCAACCGGAAACAGATCGCCCGCCGCCAGGGTTATGGAGGGTCCCGTCATAGTAACCGGTCCGGAAAAGTCTGATAGAGGGGCGCCAGCCGGCCAGGTAACGGCGTTGATTGCGATCGAAACCGGCAATACTGAACCGCTGGCCAGTGTGGTCCCTGCGAGTAGCTGTGTGCCGGCGGGAACAGTTTGACCGGCATGAAACACTAGTCCGTCGGGCAGCGTGATCGTCGCGGTCGCGATAAACGGCGTGCTAACCGTTGCCTGCGCGCTTAGCGTGACCATCACCGGGATCACGACGTTCGGATTTAGTTTCGCCGGGTTGATCGAGATCGCGTAGCTTAACGATACTGGGTCGTTGGCAAATTTCGTCCCGTCGAACAGGGTAACACCAGTCTCGACCACGACATTAGAGAGAGTCGCTTTATTCGCAAAGAGCACCCAGCCATTCTCGTCCGGGTAGGTCATTCCATTGAGGTTCAACGGCGCGAAGCCATCGTTGATACTTCCATCGACATTTAAGTTACCACCAGCCCGCAGAATCAGGACCCCGGGTTCTCCTGAGCCATAGTAATTCAGGTTCAGTTGAGAGTTAGGATTGACGCTCGGGTATCGATATTCGGACAGATCGATGTCGCCCACTACGGTCAAGTTGCCGTTCGGGGTTGCGCTGACGATCTCGACGCCTGGCCGTAGATGGAAGGCTTGTGTGTAAGCGGTGAGCCCAGATAGCGCGGCCAGACTTCCGTTTGACAATGCAGTATTGATAAAAGTGGTACTGTCTTGACTAACCTGATCCAGGATTATCGCTCCATTGGGAGCACCGGTACCCGCGCTTTGTACGATGGTCCCGTTGGGATCGGTCGGTGCGTAGGTCCAGAATGCGTTTAAGGCGATCGTTTGCGCACCCGTAATATTGACCTGTCCGTTTGCTACGATCCGGACATTCCCTGAAGTTACGCCGGTCCGAGGTACGTTGAGCTCGAGATCGCCACGATCGATGCCATCGGGAGAACTCATATCGATAGTCGCCCCAGCATCCAACAGCAGGCTCCCCGTGCCATTATTGAGCGTGGTCACCGATGTATTACTGCCATCTTCAACCGTCAGCTCGATGACACCCCGGTTTTCCGCATCGATCGCCTGGCCGTAGCTATCCACTTGCAACACCGTGTTATGGACATCCAGAACACCCGTCGAAGCCACTTCCAAGTTACCGCCCGCGGAGAGCCGGATCGTTCCTGGCGTAGCGCCGCTGGCATCGATGGTTCCGGCGACGATCAGGCTGCCGTTATCCACGGAGATATCGACGATATGGGCCATAATCGTAGTTCCTTTGGCGATCGTGATACTCCCTTGTTTGATGTCAAAAGAGCGCGAGTAAAAGAAGCCGCCCGTATCAAGTAACTGGTTCAGCATCGTGAAATCGCCTGCATTTTGTGCCCGGATATCAAAGGAACCCGCGTTGAAATTGCCGGTACTGCTTCCTAAAAGGGTGCCCCCCAAGGTGACTTGCCCGGCGGAAGTACCGGTCGCGGTGATGGTCAAGCTACCGGCATTATCGCCAATCGCGGAGACGTTGATAATTGAAGACGTATCCTGCGTGATATTTCCCGTTGTGCTTTCCAGTGAGACATCGCCGCCGAAGGTCGAGACCTTTTGATCGAACATTGCCACTGTCAGACCGGACACATCGATCTGGGAGCCTGCGTTCAAGGAAATATCACCGTTAGCAGTGAGCGTTACTTTGCCGGATGCAGCCAGGACCGAGGTTGAATCGGTAATGGTGTCTGCTGAAAGATCGATCTCGGCACCAAGGCTATCGGACATTACGGTCGCCGGTTGGGCGCCGGCTGGCGGCATTAACATCAATGCGCCGCCGGTCTTGTAACTCAGAACCGAGCCGGGCTCACCGGTCAGGAGAGGGGTTATCAGGTTCAAGTTGCCGTTGGTATAGGTCCCCGGGCCCGTCTCGGCAAGGTAAACGGAGAACGATCCTTTGCTGTTCGCGGTGATCTCCTGCGTGGCGGTCAGGTTAACCGTCGAGAACCCAAGCACTAGGCGGTCTAGCGAGGTTATATTCTGGCGTTCGTCTTGAGGCGCGTAGCCGAAAATGATCTCGTTAGCGACGATGTTGAGCGTACCGCTACCCGTACCTGGCCCACCGGCAATAACCGGTCCGGGTGGGGTGTTCGTGTAGACAATTGTGTTCGAGGTACCAGGAGCGAGCCCTAGCTGAGCCAGGCCGTTCCAGATGAGCGTACTTGTTGTGATCGTGACGCTATTAGTCCCTGTGCCGGCGCCATAGACGGCTGGCGAATCGAACACCAGTTCCTGCAGAGTCGATCGCCCGGTAGCAGGGTCGAGGGTGTTGATATTGACCGTTCCGTAGAAATTGATCGATTGCGATGCCGACAGAGTTAGCATCTGGAGAGCGGGCGCGCCGGATGCAGGGTCTCCTGCTAACAGCTGATCGAGCAAGCTCTGGTCAAGTAACAGACCAACAGGCAGGGTGCCATTCTGCTGGGCTGCCGCTAGAGATGCCGGTGTCCCGATATTAATATCGGTAGCCGCAAACCCGATGTACTTCGCCCCATAATTGGCTTCCTCTCCTAAATTCAACCCTGCGCTGGTAGCGAACGCGATGGTGCCATCCGACAAAATGGACGCGCCGTTATCCACCGTGATCGGACCGGTTGCATTGCCCAGTCCCGGTTGGATATCAAGATAACCGTTCGATACAGCCAGTACGGCATAAATCGCGTTTTGCGCAGCGTAACTGTTCGTAAAGAAGTAACCGCTGGATGAATCAAATGCCGGGTTACCCCTGCCTAGAGTGTCGATGATTGCTCCGGATTCGACCGTGATCCCATCTTTTCCCTGTGCTATCAGTGTGACGTCTGCACCCCGCAGAATGGCGCTGGTCCGAATGGCGACTTCTGCGGCGTTCGCTACAAAATTAACCTCAAAACTGCCTTGGGTTGAGAGCGCGAGGTATCCGCCGATATAAACGTTGGGTGCGTCGATCGCATCGACAGCGGACGCGTTCAGGGAGATCCAACCTTTGGTAGGGATAGCACCGGCCCCGGTAATTTCGATGTTTTGCGAACCCGATCCCCCTGCACCACTAATAACTAACGTGCCCGAATATCCGGCCGGCGCCGGCTCAAAATCAGCCGTCCCGGCAAAGGTTAATTGAGACTCAGGTTCCGGCGATGGTGTCAGGTTGAGTGTGAGAGTCGAGGCATCGACCGGTAACACGGGGCGTGGCTGATTGAACTTTTGCGCCTGCGAGACGGCTACAGCACTATAAGTTTCCAGGTCATATTCGGAGTAGGTTTCGACCGCGGACGCCGGCGTGATGATCGCCTCGTTGGGAAGAGCATTTTGGAAGCTCGTGTTGGCGGCTCCTTCGTTGACATCGACTTCGAACGAACCGTTGTCCAACGATAACACTGGCGGCTGGTTTGTGTTTCCACGTCCTCCCAGTTCTACCCGGAAAGCTCCTGGGAGCAGGGCGTAATTTGCCGGCATCAGGATGTAGGTACCGGCCGGCAAGCCCGGGACACCGGCTGGGATCGTGATCTGTTGGCCGATACTCGGCATACTGCCGGTGTATCCGGTATTTGTATCAACCGTTGCCGGCGCATACGTTTGCACCCCGGGGACGATGGCGTAGACCGCGTTACCGGACGCACTGAAAGTATAGCTGGGGTTTTGGTTGATGAGCGCGGTTGAAAGCACATCGAGTGAGCCGCCCCGACCGGAGATGAAGCCCTCGCCAAACAGCTTGCCGCCGCCGGAGAGATCGAGCAGTGCGCCGTGCGAAACGGACACGGAATAACCTTCGAGCGTGATTCCGCGCGTGGCTGCAAATGTTGCGTCGATCACATCCCCTGTGGTAAACGTTTGCCCATTGACGTTATAGATCACTCCGTCAGTGGTGCCGCCGTAAGGGATTGTCAGCCCGTTTGCGCTCACCGAGGTGATGCTACCGGGAAGGAAATTCACGGCTTTTGTCGCTTGCGAGTTGCCGATGGTCGGATTGGTTCCAAAAATAAGGGAGCCCAGCGGCGCACGGACAATTCCACCCTGATTGATCGTTTTCGCTTCGAAAGTCAGTTGGCCGAAAACCGATTGTGGAACGGCCGGATCGACATTGCTGATCCGAGAAATTGAAATGGAAGTGCCCGGTGCGAACGGCTGAGCTGCTCCATTGAGAACCGGGATATCGCCGGCGATCACCTTAGCGTTACTCGCCCCGGAGACGGGATACAGTTGTGCCGCGGTAAATGTAAAGCTTCCAGGTGAAGTGACAGAAGCATCCGACAGAAACCGGATATCGCCTTGGCTGACAAAATTAACGTCTTTGAACCCAGGATAATTGATCGTCTTTCCCAGATAGGCGGTATTAGGGCCGGGGGTCTCGAAATCACCGAATGCTGCCGAGCCCAAGTCGATGAGATCTGCTTCGATGGTTAAATCCGCTCTTCCGTAGCTTTCCCCTTGAGGAGCGTTAGATGGATATAGAGCAGACAGTCCGGTGGTGAGATAGACGCCATAGCCATATCCGGGCTCCGGCTCCCCCTGATATTGTGCCGTCGGTGTGGTTAGCAAGACATAGGGAGCAGCAATGACGACTTGAGCGTGGCGGCTCGTGTCCGCCAAGGAGACGGCCGAAAGCTCAACGCTTTCTGGCGCGCTTAAGGTGACGTTGCCCTTAAACAGGATGGAATTCGCCGCAAATAAAGACAGATTCGCGAAACCGCCTTCGGTTACTGTGTTTGCACTGAGATATGCGTACCCAACTTTCAGATTTGAATTTTCCGTGCCCGGTTCAAGGGACGAAGGAAGAGCGCTTGGAACCGGGTCCTGCCCAATGACAATCGTCCTAGGTGTTCGCAGGTTATCGGGTACTAACGCGTTCGCGTCGTTATCATTGCCGGCAAAAGGTGGTAGAACCTGATAGATAGGACCCGCGAAGGTGATTGCTAGAGTTCCTCCGGCGCCTCCCGGACCGCCGGCAGCTGCTTCCAATTTGCCATCGATATAGATCCCATCGTAGGAGCTCAGCGAGATCGATCCCCCGTTACTCGCGGCATAGACAGGGTCTCTCTGGACAATTGAGACAGATGTCCCTCCAAGGCTCTCAGTCGGATTAGCACCGGCGTTCAGATCCAAGACCGCGCTAGCGCCCGATGCGTCCAGGATTGCGCCCGGCCGGATAATCACAAACGCGTCCGTCGAAGTGACCTCTGTGTAATCGCCGGGGGAGGCCGATTGAGTGCCGCCGGTGCTCCCCAGCACAATTGAACCCCCATTAGGAACCAGACCGTAGGGCCGCCCAAACCGATCCAGTGCGACGAACGCCTGTGCAGCGACATCCAACGTGCTGTCGCTCCCGATCCAGATCGATAAGCCATGCGGCTCGTAACTGATCGTTTTCCCGGTTCCGCCAACCCCGCCTAAAGGCCGATAATTCACAATCTCGATTGAACCGCTCGGGGCTCGCAGTTTGCCGTCGACCGTGATCTGGCCCGCTCCCTCAATATCGATCGATTGACCCGGATCAACGTAGATGGTTGACCCGGCGCCGATATTGATCGTGCCGCCCGCCCCTACATTAGAGGTGGCAACGAGGTTACCGTTAACTCCGGCTAGCAAACTCAAGCTCGCGCCCGGGCGCTGGGTTACCGTCGCCGTGTCCGGGTCGCCGACATACACCGGCATTAGCAGAGGATTTCCCATCGCGGTCGTGATGCTCGCTCCTGTCGGTATTTTGTAGCTCGCGGCACTAAATTGATAAACCGGTTCCGTCACATTGATGTCTGCTCCCGGTGCTACCGTGAGAGACTCCATCCCGTGGATTGTGTAACTCGAGAACCCCTGGCTGAAGAACGAGGTCGGCAACACGAGCTGGTCCGCCTTTGCTACAGTGATCCCATCGCCGATGACCACCGAGTAAGCTTGCAGGGCAAGGGCGCCACCCGCTTTGACGCCGTAAGACTCTATTGTGCCATCTAGAACGAGCGCTCCTCTCGATACTGCCTGCGCAACCGTGAGCAAGGTTCGCTTAGCGTGTTTCGACGTTACGCTAACGTTACCCACTTGATCCGCTTCAATCGAGATATTTCCCCCCGAACCATCGAGCGTTTTCCGGTTCGGCAAGATGGCGGCTCCGGAAGACGCATCGATCAGGCTTCCATTGGAAAGCGTTATCCCTTGATTTGAACTTAACGTTACATTGCCCCCGTTGATATAGGCCTCGCCGGTGATATCGGTGGGGTCCAGGAACCCGTTGGTCCATAAACCCGCCGTATCGATCACAATATCCGGTCCAAGTGTAATTCCAGCGATCGCCCTCGCCGGTTTCGTGGATGGTACGTTTGCGGATTGGTTATAAGAAACCGCATCAATCGATACGCTGCCGTCGGGTGCGGTGATGGTGCCGTCGATAACCACATTTGCCGCCGTCAACGAGATCTGGGCGCCGTTAGCAAACGCCAACGGATCGGCAATCGTCAAATAGCCCTTCGCGCCCCGCGGGATGTTATTCGCCGATGAGCTGGCGTCGTCCGGATGCGACGCGCCGCTCTTGGATTTCGGTACCGCCGCTTCAACATGGATTCTCAGTCCTCCGAGTTGAGCACTGTTAATCTGCGAAGCTGAAAACGTGTTGGTGTTGAATAGGTTGCTATTGATCGGGGATGTAGCCGTCAGATTCGCGGTCAGCGAGGAGTTGTTATCACCAAAGACAACGTTGCTGGAATAAGGAAAGCCGTTGTTCACCTGACTCTCCGGGCCAAGGACGAGCGATCCATTAAGAGTAACCGTGCTCTCGGTCAGCAGAAAAGGATCGGTCACAGTCGATGGCCGGGCGCTGTCCTGTTGCGGCCCATCAACGGTCTGCGCATCGATGGTTCCCTCGAAGATCGAGGTCCTAGCATTGATCGTCAGAGTGCCTGCATCCCGGCCCTCGGTATAGCCGGGAACATAAATCTGGCTCGGCTGGGTGATAACGTTGGCGTACGTCTCGGTAACATTCCAGCGGGGGTGATTGACCACGAACCCGTTAAATACGCCAATATAGGTAAGCCCGGCCGGAGCGGTATTAACATTATAAATACGGCCATCGCTGGCGATGACATAGCTCTCCTTAAGATAGCCACCCTGGTACTGGATAGAACCGCCGGCGATATCAAAGACCGAACCTTTCTGTGCGACCACCTGGTTCGCTGAGAGGGTAATCGCGCCCCCGATGGTGTCCCATTCATCAATGCTGTGCCCAACGTTATTCAGCTCGCCGCTAACTTCCAATAGCCCCCCGGGCGTGTAATAGCGGTTCTCGGTATTGTAGGGCGCGTTGTAACTCGAATTCGCCGGTACTTCCACCAGCTGCCGCAGATCCACGTACACGGTATTATTAAATAGCGATTGCGTATCCCGGTTGTCCGGAGCGTCTCGGAGCTCAAACCCTTGAATGTTGACCGCCAGGTTGTTGTCCGACATCGGCAGAGATACGTTCACTAAGCCCGATACGTCGAGCTTGGCGCCGTTCCCGACGAAGACCCGTTTCCCGGCATAGACGACGATTTGCCCCGCAGTCGCGCTGGTGAGTGAGCCGTTGGCGAAATCGACCATGCCGCCGGTTGTAATCTCGATCCGGGAAATACCGACAAGATCAGGAAGTAGAACTTGATCATTGAGCAGCGGTTTGGCGTTTGAGTAAGCGATGTCTTCCGTATAGGCTGCTGTCTGTTGCGGATCGAGCGCGGTGCTGGAATTAGGATCCGGAGCGATGTAGGTGATACTGCCGGGCGCCAAAGTCACGCTGCCGGTCACTTCCGAGGTGGAGGTTAACAGATGAATGGTGCCGCGTTGATCGACCGAGCTGGTTGCGATGATAATACCGGATTGGGTCACCTGATGGCCGACCATGGTGATATCGCCGGTGGTCGCCTCGATCACCCCCGTGTTCAAAGTGGTTCCACCAGAAGTCACCTGCACCTCGGCCCCCAAAGTGGTCGAGGTCTCGTTCCCGGCGGAGGAACTCACTGAGCTGGTGCCGGGGATTATACTGTACCCCGGTAGCAAGGAGAATTCTTTGCCGGCGGCCAGGACAGTTTGTCCGTCTGCCGTGGTAATAGAACCGGCGTTCTCTACCGATCGGCCCAGGAGAATCACCGAGCCGCCTCGGTCCCCGGTTCTCAAAGGCGCATTTGTTACCAGTTGTGCGCCGAGGTCAACAATCACCGAGCCTAACCCACCGGTAAAGCTCGGGCTACCAAGAGAACTATTTGAGTTGACCGCAGTATAAATGCCGTCTGTGGTAAATTGCGAATCGGTGATCCTGGCTGCAGCAGCGAGCAACGTACCAACATTGATCTGGGAGGCGCCCCCGAAAATGATCCCGTTCTGGTTGATAAGATAAACCTGACCCTGTGCCTTAATCGAGCCCAGGATCTGGCTCGGTGTGCCACTAAGAATCCGATTTAACGCAACCCAAGTGTTAGCCACGGCGCCCCCGCCGCTCTGGTTGAAATCGACCGTCGTATTTTTGCCGACGTTAAAAGTTTGCCAGTTTAAGATCGCCTGTGACGCCGTCTGTTGAATCGTAACCGTGGTTTGGCCGTTCGACACCGATTGGGTCGGCTGATTTGCGCCTTGCCATTCCGCGTTTTTGCCCGTTGCGATTTGTAGTCCGCCGGTGGTTAAACCGTTGGCCACATTGCTCGGTGCGTTCAAAGCTGCGTTCCGGGCTGCCTGCTGCATGGCTTGCACCGATTTCATCGCTTCCGCTGCCCGAGTCAGGATGTTGTTAGCGTTGTTCTGCAGCTGACTCATCGCTGCTTGATTCCCGCCATAGTAGCTGCTGGCCGCAGGACTGTTCGACCAGCCGGTGTTACCACGGAGAATGTCGCCGGCTTTGGCGGCAGCGCCGAGGGCGGAATAGCAAATAGCGAATAGCAGATAGCAAATCGAACCGCGAATGAACACGAATGAACACGAATTCGATTGCCTGGATGACATGGCGCAATGCTTGGTTCGCCCTGCGTCGAGTCTAGCTGGATGCATATCTATAAGCTTTGAATTGTATTATGCGGGATTTCGGAATGCGCCGCGCTTAAATGAGTTTCTCGCCGAGGTCTGCTCAGACGAACTAATCCCGCTCCGGACCCGCCTAATTCGCGTCTATTCGCGTCCATTCGCAGTAAACTTTCCGACCTTTGTGCTGAATCCCGACCAATCACGAATCACCAATCACCTGTCACTTCTCTTTATTCCCAAAGCCAACTACCGTGGCCTTGATCAGAGACGGATTTTCTTTTGGCTTGGTGATGGACCGCTGAAACTTCTCTAGATCGGTGATCGAGTTACTGGTTGCTCCCATCGCGGCGCCGGTTAGCTCGTGGGTATTGATCTGTTTCGGTCCACCGAAGATGATGCCGTTGGCATCGATCACATAGATTTGCCCATCGGAGTGGACGGTCGCCAGGACCTGGCTGGGCACCGCTGCCGGATTGTTACTGACGTTGATCATGACGCCGCCGCCGCGAATATTACTCGCCTGGTAGGTCTGGGTGGCGGTTTGAAGCGCCTGCACGGCCTGGTTCGCTTGCGCCTGATTAGCGAGCGCCGCGTGCTGCGCCGCTAAGCCAGGGTTACTGATCTGTTTAAGAATATCGCCTGTGCCGGCATCTGCGATCGTTACCGCTGACAACCAAAGCCCAAGAACCGGCCCTATCGAACCGCCGAAAAAGCCGGCGATCCCGGCCGTTCTGCCTCTCATTGAGTTCATAAAAATTGATCTAACCTCTGTTCTTGCCGGGCAGCGCCGCATCGTCCCTGACGCTGGATGAAAACACACGGTTAAAAGCCGGGCGCGAAGGCACCAGCAACCGTCTCTTAGAGGTTATCGGTCGCTAGGAGTTGCCTCAATCCGCGAATTGTCACAATCGTGTGACATTGGGCACAACCATGGAGCGCCGCCGCGCTTGCAAGGCCGCGGCCTCCGTTCTCGGCGATGGATGAAGACTGATCAATCGATCCCCGAATCCGTCATTGCGCAGCGCGACAGCGGCCGTTTTCCAACAGCCTGTTAAATTAGCCAGCAGAGGAGACGCGCGCCGAATGTTACATTTGTGTAACAATCGGACCCTCTAACCGCAAAGTGAGATCGAGCTCTACTTACCTTGATCTTAACTAGCCGCCGCGATTTTCCAGAAAAACTAACAAATTCCGTCGACTTCGTTTAGTTGGGAACGAGATTAAAACCAGACTAGATTGATAGAGTTTTTACAATGTTAGAGCTAAGCGCAATTCGGCACATATAATATCCAACTTTCTAACCACAGAACTCGCTCAAATTCAGTGGGTTCCGCGTCACGTGCTTGGCGCAACTTTGTGACGCAAATGTAACCATACGCTAGTTGTTCCGAGCTTGATTACGGCGAAGGTAGTGGCCCGATCAGTCGTACGCATTCGGAAGGCACGGATGGGTTCTTCGGGGTGCCGCTTCTGACGGGTTAACCCTAGCTCGTTTAATACATTGAAAACGATAAAAATCACACTGGCGGGTCTACTCGCCTTAACGCTCGTCTGTGGGGCTTCTGCTGCCACGACGGTATTACATATTACCGGTTCAACGGCTTACCGGGGTGCGACCCTGGTAGCCATATCAGAGATTCTGCAACCGGGCTATAAGGTGGCCTATGTGGCCAGCGCCGCTGAGGCCTACTCTAAAGCGAACATGGTGCTCTTCACCGGTACGACAACCTCGGGTCTCACCGTTGAGATCAAGACCGCTTTCTTCGGATCGATCGGTGGCGTGTGCAACGTCGCCGGCGGACTGACGATTGGACCGGGAGGAACTGCATATACGGATGGCCAAACCATCGGCTGGTTGTCGGACACGAATCCGACGGCCACAGGTAGCGTAACATTCTCGGGCGGTACCTATACGGTCAGCGGCGGACAGAACGTCACGGCAGCGGCAGCGATATTTGACAGCCCAGTCGTGGCCGATTGCACCATGTCTGACTCCTTCCAAGCATCCGCTCCGAAGACCTATCGTACCCCTGCACTCAGCGGTAAAATCGTTGGTGTAGTGCCGTTTGTTTGGATGTGCAGTCCGGGCACTACGGCCGCCGTTGGAACGGTTAGCGATATGTCCTCTGCCAACGCTCAGTCGCTCTTAGCCGGTACGCTTACGCTCGGCGATCTCACGGGCAATAGCGGAGACACGGTGGCCGTTTTGTGTGACGGTCGTGACCAGGATTCCGGTACCCGCGTTGCCGCTTTGGCGGATTGCGGTTACGGAGTCTTCACGAAGGTGATTCAGTATCAACCGCTGTTCGATGGGGCCACTAAGGCGACCGTTCCTCCTCCTACGCCGCCGAGCCCGACGGGGAACAACATCACAGGAGCTGCAAAATGGCCCAAAACCTCCTCAGTTGACTCCGTTCCTTCTCCGATCGGAAACTCGGGTTACAATAGCGGCGGTCTGGTCGCCGACGCGATTTTGGTCCCGTCTGCGTATCCGAAGTGGTTCGTCGCGTACCTCGGCGAAAACGATGGCGTCACGGCGCTGGGGAATACCGCCAACTTTGTGTTAACGTTCAATGGCGGTTCCTTGACCTACAACGGCACGAGCTGGGATAACTCGGGGGTTGAAGGCGGTTCGTACACTTTCTGGGGCTACGAACACTTCCTCTACCTCTCTTCCTTGGCGGGAAACCCCTTGAAGGTTGCTGACCTTATCAAGAACGAGATTCTCAATGATACCGCGATCGCCTCCGGTGTGGCAATCTCGAGTATGACCGTTCATCGGGACAAAGATGGCGGCGCCATCCTCCCGGGTGGCACTCCTCCGAACAAGCCTTAATCGGCCGAATTCGGTTCGATCAAAAATCCGTTGTTAACGTTGATCGCTCTGGTACCGCTACCAGAGCGATCTTTTTTTCGGGAAAGGGGTCCGCAGATTACGCAGATTTTATTCATTTTGTTTCTTCTGCGGGGTTCTCATGATTGGCCCTGCTAAATCTACTATCGGAGAATTTGTGTAATCTGCGGATCGTTGCTCTGGGTTCGAGGGACAGTGCCCAAGTCATCCAAGGGTTTTTGCCCGGCGGCTGAGAGTGTGGCGATCGGCGGATACCGCTTGCCGGCAACCCCCTTCCACATCTCCTTGCACTCGTGCAACGCCCTGCTACTGTGCCGTTCCTCATTGAAGTGCGGGGCGTAGCTTAGCTTGGTAGAGCGCCTGCTTTGGGAGCAGGAGGTCGCGTGTTCAAATCACGCCGCCCCGATTCTTTAGTGATTGGTGAGAAGTGAGAGGTGAGAAGTGATTGGTGGGGATCGTTCGATCCTTCGCTTCGTTGATACAGCGTCCCCGACCTATTAGTCCTATCGGTCCCATAGGTCCTATTCGTACCACGCCCTTGGTAGGCCCTCGCTCCAAAATCCGTTGCCGCCCCTGGCCCTTCTTTGCAGTTGCAAACTCCTTCCAACGCGCCATCTTTGCGGCTCTCAGAATAAATCGGGCCGTAGCACAGCTTGGTAGTGCGCTTGAATGGGGTTCAAGAGGTCGTGGGTTCGAATCCCGCCGGCCCGAGATTGCGAAACGGCGAACGGGCGCGCCAGCGTATCGGCGAGAATTGAAATCCTATGCAGTTGCTTGGCGTCTATTCGCGGCTAGTCTTGATCTTCCTGGAATCATGATCGGCAAAGGACCTGGCAGTTTCTTGGATCGCTCCACCGTGATTGCGTTGTCGGCGTTCGTGGCGTTGTCGGCGTTGACGGTGCTTTCCTTAACAGCGTTAGCTCAAACCCAAGGCACGCCCACGCCGAGTCCGAGCCAATCACCTTCTCCCAGAGTTAAGATACCGCTGCCCCCCAAACCCTATGCCACAGGGTACGGATCGAAGCCGTCTCCCTCGCCAAGTCCTTCGGTCCAACTGCCGCCCGATCTGTTACCGAACCCCCAGAGTCCACCGATCCCAACCCCGCCTCCGCCGGCCACGAACGACCTCTTGCCGGAAAACAAACCAGCTCCCACACCGGTAGGGCCGCAACCGACCGAGCCAGATCTCCTACCCTCAACCCCGACACCTGGCCCGTCGCCTTCCGGGTCTGCTTCGGCCGAAGCTAAAGAAACCCCGACCCCGAAAAAGCTGGCGGAACAAGTTTTGAAGGAAAAAATGCGGTTCCGGCAGATTGAATCCGCAGCGGAACGTGATCCGCACGCGATCGAACTGTGGAGCACCGCCAATAAGCAATACACCATGGAATACCGCCGGGAGTGGCAACGGCTCTATTACGTGTACGTTTGCGATCTCATGCGCAAACTCGATCCGAGTCTTTCCGAATTGATCAACAATTGGGAAGCGACCCATCTCAGTGCGCAGTCGGTGCACAACAGCAAACCCACGGTACCCAGCGACGAACTGCGCGGCCCAGCGGAAGAACAAAGCCGGTGAGAGGTGAGAAGTGATTAGTGAGAGGTGAGAAGTGATTGGGGGGGCGCCACCCGTGGAGCGTTGCCTCGCTTGCGAGGCCGTGGTGAGCAGGGGAAAATCGTTTGACGAGACCTTTCGTTTTTCTACGCTCTGTATCACGCTGATCGAGGGTTTGTAGTGGTATTCGCGCTGTGTACGATGAAGTCGCGGAATTTTGTGCCGTCTCTCCTTTTCACGATAGAGCGCAGCCGGGGTAATCGGCGTACTAGAATGATATCTCGCTGTTCGCCATCGGCCTCGCAAGCGAGGCACGCTCCACGGGTGGGACCCCATTGTTGGCATTGCCGGCGATGACGGCGATGTCGGCGCTTTGTTGAGGATTTCACCTTTAAATCTGCGTGGGAACGTCTATCTAAGCTTTCCAGCTCGTCTGGCCGCAGGTTTGTGCGGATGGCGAGCAACCTTCGCTAATGAGAGAGTATTATGAATCCTAGGAAACGAACTTTTGTCGCTTTGTTACAATGGACTGTCGCAGTTATCGCATTCGCGGCCGTCGCTCATGCCGACCCGATCTCCGATCTACGGTCGGTTTCGGTGTTCAAGGATGCGGACCTGGCCAAATTGTCGGGAGGCGACATTCTAGCTAATCGCGGGCCGACGATGCGGTTTTCGCGCGGTTTGTCGGTCGAAAGCGCTTTCATTGTGCGGGCACCGGTTAAGACCACGCTTGGGCTGTTACAACAATGGAATCCGACCCGCCATTCGGAGCTCAAGGTTTACATAAGCGGAGATCTTTCCGGAAAAGGCCCGAGCGAGTTTCAAAGTCTGAGCACTGCGCCTGGCAATTCGTCGGTGAAAGCTTTCGTTGAAGCCACGGAAAAACTCCCTGGCGATCCATCAAAACTCCAGCTCAACAATGCTGAGGCGAAAGAATATGTTCCGGCCTCCGAAACGGAAACAATTCCGGCATCTGTGGTCACCTTTTGGAGCCAAGTGTTGGCGCAGCGAGAGAAAAGCTTTCTGTCTGGCGGTTTGTCGTCGCAACCTGCCTATCAGACGGGCGGCGGTAACATCGTGGCGGCTGAGGAGATCGCCGCTTTGTTGAAAGAGAGTCCTAGCGCACGCACACAGTTCGCGCCCTTGATTTCAAGCACCGCGATCGGGGGAGGCCGAGGTTCGGTGACTCCGGGATTGTACTGGCAGCTATTCGATGTCGAAGGCCAAGCCGCGGTGAGCCTGGACGCGTTTTATGCCCGGCCGGCCGGCGATGGCTGGCAAACCGCGGATCTGGGATACTACGGCAGCGGCGGTTTCTATGCGTTGGTCACATTCAACCAGCTTTGGCCAATCCAGGTAAATGGCAACGATGCAACCCTGGTTTGGCGAGTCGATTTAACGTCTGCTTCGGCGTTAAGTGAGCTTCGAGGTGTTGAACGCCTGGGTTCGGGCGCCGCCATGATGCGCGAGGTGCAAAAAGGCATTAAGGCGTTTCTTAGAGACGTCCGGTAGGCCCGTGGAGTGTTGCCTCGCTTGCGAGGCCGAAGGGGTCGCCACCCGTGGAGCGTTGCCTCGCTTGCGAGGCCGAAGGGGTCGCCACCCGTGGAGCGTTGCCTCGCTTGCGAGGCCGAAGGGGTCGCCACCCATGGAGCGTTGCCTCGCTTGCGAGGCCGAAGGGGTCGCCACCCATGGAGCGTTGCGTCGCTTGCGAGGCCGAAGGGGTCGCCACCCATGGAGCGTTGCCTCGCTTGCGAGGCCGTGGTGAACAGGTGGTGGAATGCGTTGATCGGCCTGAATCTCTATCGTCGCTCTGCAATTCGCGATAGGCCTCCTTGCTGCTGCCCCAATACGAGGAGCGCGACAGAGCGTAGACTACAGTGGGCGTTCCGAGCGATTACCCCTGCTTACCACGGCCTCGCAAGCGAGGCAGCGCTCCACGGGGTGACGCCCCCTTCCGACATTGCGTAACGCCCGGCCTTGCAAGCATGGCTGGGCAGGGATAGGGTCGAGCCTCCTAGAGAATTTTACTGTTTTGAGGAAGCACCTTTCGCTTAAACGGTTAGCGTATGGCGGGCTGTTAGCGTTCTTCGCTAACCTTACCGGGGGTATTGTCTACGCTCAGGATATCGCGCCTTCTCAGAAATTGACGAGCTACCTTGAGAGCTCCACCGTTTCGCCGTTTTCCTACGAGTTAACGACCGATGGCGCGTATATTGGCAGCGGCTCGATCAGTCGCGGCCTTAGGTCAATCGGCGACTACAGTGAGATCTCCAATTCGGTCAACTTTGTCGTATCCGATCAAATCAAAGACTCCGTGATCCTGCGTTTGGGGATCGATTGGTCGCGCTATGCATTTGATAGTCAAAATCCGTTTGCGCCCATACCCGACGTCCTCAATGCCGTCGACCTCCAGCTGGGTGCGGACGTGCAATTGAGTTCAGCCCTGCTGATGCGAATGGAGATCCACCCGGGTTTTTACGGCACTTTCGATGACATTGCGTTTCGAGACATCAACGTTCCTATTGTCGCGGGTCTCTCCTACTTTGTCAGTGCCGATTTCATTGTCACCCTCGGCGTCAGTGTCGATCTGAATTCTCAGATACCGGTTATTCCGGCGGTGGGTGTCCATTGGAAGCTATCGGATCGTTGGACCATCGATGGGGTTGCCCCGCGTCCACAACTGCAATACCAGCTCTCAGACAAAGTCACTCTCTTCGCCGGGGCCGATGTTCGGGAAACAACTTTTCGGATGAACAATGATTTCGGTACTAGCCACGGGACTCCAGCCCTGAACAGCTCCGTTCTCGATTATTGGGAGATCCGTGGGGGTGGCGGCTTAACCTGGTCCGTATACAAGAGCTTAAAATTGGACATGGAAGCAGGTGTTGTTCCTTTTCGTCAGTTCGATTACTATCGAGCAGACGTCAAAGCGGTATCGTCGGACTGGTTTCCCTACGTGCGCGTTGGATTATCCACGAAATTTTGACTCTACCCGGATGTTGAGGGAATTGGGGTTTAGACCATTGTTCTAAGCCGCAGAAAATCAGCCATGAAGGAATCAAAGTACCGATCGCCACAGCCGTTACCGGCATTACCGGCGTTCGCGCTCGCTCGCGCTCGTTAAAGTTCCATGCCTAAGCCTCTCATTGTTCTCAATGATCTTGCGAAGAAGTTTGGCCACACCGCCGCTGTCGACAAGATCTCGATGTCGATCGGTCAAGGTGAAGTTTTCGGCTTTCTTGGAGCGAATGGTGCAGGTAAGACCACTACCATCCGGATGTTATGCGGCCTCACGAAGCCAAGTGCCGGCAGCGCATCCATTGATGGGCTGGATGTCTGGAGGGACCGGTTCCGGATCCGCTCAAAGTTTGGGTATGTCTCACAGCGGTTTAGCCTCTACGCCGACCTGACGGTGCGAGAAAATCTGCGTTTCTTTGCCGGCGCCTATCGGCAGGATCATATCAACGATCGGGTCGAACGAATGGTCAAAGAGATGGACCTCGAATCCTATCGCGATTCCAGGGCAGGCAAACTTTCGGGCGGATACAGGCAGCTATTATCGATGGCCTGCGCGCTGATTCATGAACCAGCTTTACTTTTTCTCGATGAACCGACCGCCGGACTCGATCCTGTCCATCGCCAGCAGATCTGGGATTTTCTTTACCAGGTGACCCAATCCGGAACCACCATCTTCGTAACGACCCACTATATGGATGAGGCAGAGCGGTGTACAGATGTCGGGTTTGTCCAGCACGGACGGCTGGTGGCTAAGGGATCGCCCCGCCAGCTTAAGCAAGGACTAGGCGGCGATCTGCTTGAGGTCCACGTGGAGCCGTCTATGCCGGCGGTGTTGGAATTGAGGAAATTCCCGGGTATCAACGCAGTAGATCTACGGAGCGGCCGGTTGCGCATCCACGCTGCCGATCCGCAAGCTTTGATGGACCAATGGCAACAGTATTGGCCGTTCCCAGGACTAAAGTTCTATGGCTATTCCTGGGTAGAACCCGACATGGAAGACGTGTTTAATGCTTACGCCCAAGATCGTCATTCGCAGAAGCAGGTTGAGGCAGCTTTGAAATGAATTTGTTCGACTCCCTGAAAGCGGTTCTGACGATTGCTTATAAAGAATTTGTGCACGTCTGGCGGGACCGGCGAGTCCTGCTCTTGATCTTGGTCTTGCCGCCGTTCTTTACACTGGTGTTCGGACATGCTTTTGAAGGGTCGTCGGTTCGTGACGTGGTGACCCTGTTCGCAAACGCCGACACGAGCAGCGAAAGCCAAAAGTTCGCCGATTTTCTCCACGGCAAGAACGTCCTTGATGCCTTGGTGGAGGGAAGTGATAACCCTGACAAAACGCAAAAGGACATCAATGATCTGTCGCAGAACCTCAAGGACACTTTTGTTTGGCGAAAACTTGTCGGGAACCCGACTGGCCCGATAGATCTGATCCAAAACGGTGCAGACGCCGCAGTAGTGATCCCGGAAGGGTGGGGACAGTCGCTCCAAAACGGTAAACCGATTGCGATGCGGGCCGTGCTGGATGGATCAGATACAAACACGGCGCCTGCGGTTCAAGCATTGCTCCAGCAGGCGTTGGGCCTCTTCCAGCTGAACGAGCGATATGAGCTAATCAAGAACCTGCCGGCCCAAGTGGTTGACTTGGGCGAGCAGCTATCGCCGGAGATCCAGCACGAATTCAGCTCTTCCCTGACGCCGTGGGAGTTTGACACCGAGATTCTGTACAATCCGAAGATGTTGTTCGTGGACTACGTGGTACCCGGCATGGTTGGGCTCATTTTACAACTGGTTACTGTGACTCTGATCGCCAGCACAATCACCCGTGAGCGGGAAGTGGGCACCTTGTCTCAGCTGTTGGTTACCCCGTTGCGACAGTCAGAGATCGTGGTCGGCAAGGTGTTGCCGTATCTCTTCATATCGATGTTTCTTATCGCCGGTACTATTGCGATCGGGCACCTCCACTTCGGGATAAAGATCCATCAGCCCCTGCTGCTATCGTTGGTTTGTTTCCTGTTTCTGCTCTGTTCGTTAGGGCTCGGTGTTTTGATCTCGGCGTTTTCTAAAACTCAGACTCAGGCGATTCAATTTTCGGTTTTTCTTTTGTTGCCGATCATTCTTTTATCCGGGGCGTTTGCGCCGCTCAGTCAGTTGCCCGGTAGTATCCGAATCTTCTCCGAGCTTTTTCCTTTAACCCATTTCTGTCGGGCCTTCCGGAGTGTGAACATGTACGGCGCCAATTTCGGGTTCATCGCTGCCGACCTTATCGCGCTAGCCGCCGGCGCCGTGATCACCTGTGTCGGCGCCGCTTATCTCTTGCGGACCATAGATGATTAAATGGGCCATACCGCGGGCTTCGTTCTCGTTCTCGTCGTCGTCCTTCCGCCTTCGCCAACCCCTTTTTGTGGAGCGCGCCTCGCTTGCGAGGCCGACCAAGGGCGGTTGGCAACATAGAACTCGGGCTACGGCTGACAAGCTGTCCTCGAATCCGCGCGACCGGAGTGATGGAGTAATGGAGTGCTGGAGTGTTGCGATGCCGGATTGCATGCCCAGTTCGAGGGGTCGCCACCCGTGGAGCGCGCCTCGCTTGCGAGGCCGTGGTGAGCAACGAGACGTCGTCAGATAGTACCCAGGTCAGAACAGCGCTCTATCGTTGAGGCAATCGAAGCAAGAGCGACGAAAGACTGGGATCCTGTTCACCGGGCCAAACGATCCACGTCGCAGCTTTAACCGACTCGATACAGAGCGCAGATACGTTGGGATTGCCATCACGTTTCCGCCCTGTTCACCACGGCCTCGCAAGCGAGGCAACGCTCCACGGGCGGCGACCCCTCGGCGGCAATCACCAATCACCCGTTCGACGCGTACCTGGCTTGAGCTTGCCGAAAGCTAATGCTTGCTCAGGGCGGGCTTCTCACTCCGTACCTTGCCAGTACGCTCCAAAAACGACGCCTGGGCATCCACTCGTGGGTCCTCGGACGGAACTCGAATATACGGTCCCTCTGCTGCCAGCTGTTCCCGGGCCTTGACGTTGTCTCTCCAATAGGTGTCGAGAACATTCTCCACCTGTTCCCGCAACGATGCGTCTTCGACCGGGCAACTGATTTCGACACGGCGCAAGAAATTCCGTGCCGTCCAATCCGCACTCGCCAGATAGACCTCCGGGTTACCGGCATTTTCGAATCGATAAACTCGGCTATGCTCCAAGAATCGGCCGACAATACTGCGTACAGTGATGTTCTCGCTGATCCCGGGTATACCAGGACGCAGACAGCAAACTCCCCTTACCAAAAGTCTAATCTTCACCCCCGCTTGTGAAGCCGAGTACAAAGCTTTGATGACCTCTTGGTCGGCCAACGCGTTTACCTTCACGTAGATCCCAGCCGGTTTACCCTCCAAAGCGTGGCGTATTTCTCGCTGGATTAGCTCCAGTACGAATTCGTGCAACCCTTTTGGAGCCGCCTTAATCTTAGTTAAGTCAGGAAAAAGTGCGACGCCGGTTAACCAGTTAAAAAGTTCAGCCGTGTCGTCGGTGATTTGGGGGTCGCAGGTTAGTAAGCCAAAATCTTCATAACTCCTGGCGGTGGCCGGATTATAATTGCCGGTACCAAGATGGAGATATCGCCGAATGCCATTTTCTTCTCGTCGAACGACCAGCGCTAACTTCGCTCGGGTAATCAAGCCAGTGATTCCATAAACCACGTGCGCACCCGCCTCTTGCAACATCCTGGCCCATTTAATATTGGATGCTTCTTCGAAGCTGGCTTTGAGCTCGATCACCACGGTTACCTGCTTCCCGCTTTCCGAGGCCTCCGCTAGGGCCTCGACTATGGGCGAAACGCCGCCGGTCCGGTAAAGCGTTTGTTTGATCGCCATCACCTGTGGGTCTTCAGCGGCTTGCCGAATGAAATCCACCACCGCCCCGAAACTATCGTAAGGATGATGCAACAATATCGACTTGGACCGGATCTGCGAAAAGATATCTTGGGTGTGCTCCGGCAGGGTCACTCGGGCTGGAACAAATGGGCGAAATTTGAGATCTGGTCGATCGATTTGCTCGACCACCGTCATTAAACGCAGAAAGTTGATGGGCCCGTCGACCTGATCGAGATCCTCTTCCGTTAATCCAAAGGTCTGGAGCAATTGATCGGCGATGTGCTTTGGACAATCAGATTGGACCTCCAAGCGAACTGCGTCTCCTCGGCTACGCTTACGCAATTCATGTTCAACCGTCTCCAGAAAGTTATCGGTCTCTTCCTCGTCCAGGTAGAGGTTACTGTTTCGAGTAACTCTGAATTGATAAGCTCCTTTTACGGTGACCCCGTGGAATAGAGAATGAACCTGGCTTTGAATCAGGTTCCCGATAAAAATATAGCGGTAGATTCCTCTCTCGCCAGCTCGATAAGGCAGCAGGCGAGGCAGGATATGCGGGACCTGGACGACTCCCAGATTGGTGCTGATGGTCTCGCCTTCCAGTTCCACCGCTACGTTAAGACTTTTATTAAGCAATTGCGGGAACGGATGATTTGGATCCACCGCCAGAGGCGTGAGCACGGGATGAACCGAATTTTGAAAGTAGTTGGTATAGTACTGCTGTTCCTCGGGGGTCAGCTCGTCGCATCTTAGAAAGAAGATATTATTTTCCTCCAGGGCCGGTACCAATCTCTCTCTCCAAATCCGATACATGTCGTTCACCATCCGGCGAACCCGCCCGGAAATTGCGGCAAGTTGCTCGCTAGGTCCCATCCCGTCAGCGCCGGCCAAACTCAGGTGGCTTTGCCGCTGTTGTTTAAGGCCGGCCACCCGCACTTCGAAGAACTGATCCAGATTTGCCGCCACGATACAAAGAAACCTCAGGCGTTCCAGCAGAGGGTTGCTCGCGTCATCCACCTCTTCCAGAACTCGCTCATGATATTCCAAAAGGCTCAGCTCGCGGTTGTTGTAGAGCGAAGGATTGGATAAATCCGGCCCGCTCGTGGTCCCCGCAGCAGACGATCCGTTTCGTTTATGGGCTGCGTTACTACGCGGTTCTGGAACACCTCTGATTCGTGCCGTACTCGACATCCCAGATCATAGCTTATTTCTTTGAGGAGTTCGAGGAAGTTGGTAGGGCGGGCGAGCTCAGTCTAGCCCGCGAGGCTCCTGAATAGGGGTCGCCACCCGTGGAGCGCTGCCTCGCTTGCGAGGCCGATGGTGAGCAGAGATAATGGTGTTGCAGGCTTGTCGTCGACCAGCGCTCTTTAAGCGTGTGCAGTTTCCGCATCTGAGAGTCCTAGGGAAACGAATTACCGAAATCCGAGCATCACATAGAGCGCAGACACATTTTAGTCTGACTCACGCTCTCCCATTGCTCACCATCGGCCTCGCAAGCGAGGCAGCGCTCCACGGGTCGCGATCCCGCCGCCTTTTGTTATCTTCTGTAAAAGATCTAGCTTACGCTGTTGAAGACTGTCTTAACCGAACTCTTGGAGATCGCCTGCGAAGAAGCGGGAGAACCCACCGGCGGGCCAGTCATTTTGCTGCATGGTTTCCCGGACGACGCGAAAGCCTGGGCTGCGGTAGCAAGAGATCTATCCGATGCCGGATTCTATACGGTCGCTCCGTACCTGCGTGGCTTTGGCCCGACCCGGTTCCGGTATCCTGAAACACCGAGATCCGGTCAGCAGGCTGCCTTAGCTGCTGATCTCCGGGATTTGATGATAGCCCTCAACCTGCAGCAGCCGATTTTGGTAGGCTATGACTGGGGTGCTCGAGCCGCTTGCACAGTGGCTGCTCTTTGGCCAGCACAGGTTGGAGGGCTTGTTTCCATCGGTGGTTACAACATTGAAGATCTCGCGTCCGATCAAAGACCGGCCTCAGCCGCGGACGAACATCGAGCTTGGTACCAATGGTACTTTCATACCGAACGCGGCAAATTGGGTATGGAGCAAAACCGGCGCGCGATTTGCCGCTTATTATGGGAACTCTGGTGTCCCGACTGGACGTTTAGTGATGCTGAATTTAATGAAGCCGCGTGGAGCTTCGATAACCCTGACTTTGTAGATATCGTCGTCCATTCCTATCGCCATCGCTATGGGGCTGTGCTCGGCGACCCGGCGCTGGAATCAATCGAGCGACAGTTGGTTGGCCAACCGGTTATACAAGTGCCAACCATCGTTCTCCACGGGGAAGGGGATGGCGTTCATCCTCCGGAACGTTCCGAGGGCCAGGAAAAACTCTTTTCCGGTTATTACGAACGCTGGCTGATTCCTCACGCCGGTCATTTATTCCCGCGCGAAGCCCCGGACGCCGTCATAGCCGCGGTTCAAAAACTAGCCCGCCTCTCCACTGGGACAGAAGATAAGCTGAAGGACTGAGTTTTTTTTACAGAAGGTAACGAAGCTAAGGAAGGATTATTCGTTCGCGGCTGCGCATGTGTCGGAAGGCGGTTCAATCCTTCGTGCCGTTCAACTCCTTTCGTAACGAATTCTGTATCATAGGTAGAAGGCGAGGTTGTCTTAGCGTCCACGGTCGCTCTAATAATCCGAGCATGCACCCAGACTTTCAAAAAGCGATGGATTTTACAAAGGTCATCATCAATTCTGCCATTGAAGTACATCGAGACAAAGGTCCTGGCTTGTTTGAATCAATTTATCAATGGTGCCTGGAGAAAGAATTGGAGCTGCGCTCCCTGTCGTTTGTCAGCCAGAAAGCGGTGACGATCCATTACAAGGGATTTACAAAAGACGAGCCGCTTCGTTTCGATATCCTCGTCGAAGATTCCCTGTTGGTTGAAGCGAAATCTGTCGCAAAAGTCCTACCGATTCATAAGGCGCAAACATTGAGCTACATGAAACTGCTCAATGTGCCGGTCGGGTTGCTGCTCAATTTCAACGAGATGAGGCTGGTAGACGGCGTGCATCGCCTGATACTCCCAGGAGCAAATCGTTAGCGTACGAACCAGATAGAATAAGAAGAGAAAGTTTTAAGGAGATCCCTAAGGCGTAGCCCGTTCTCATTCGCCATGGGACTCAGAAAGCTCTAAAAATCCTTCGTTAGCTTCGTTCCCTTCTGTAAAAAATTCTTGGTTTTCTCTCCCTTAGCTTCGTTTGCTCCTGTACTGCTTTGTGGTGGTCATGAAAACGATTCTTTGTTTCGGTGATTCCAATACTTGGGGGTATCGGCCTGATGGCGCCGGTCGATTTGAATGGGAAGTGCGCTGGCCTGGCGTTCTCCAACGCGAATTGTCAGGTTACGCACGGGTAATCGAAGAGGGACTCAATGCCCGCACCTCGGTTTTTGATGACCCGGTAGAAGGAGTCGCCGTTTGCCGGAATGGATCGCGTCACTTGCCGGTTTTGTTGGAGACCCATCGGCCCTTGGATCTGGTGGTCATCTTTCTCGGGGTAAACGACCTGAAGCGGCGGTTCAATGCAGCGCCCTTCGATATCGCTCAAGGGTCAAGCCAGCTGGTGGGGATGGTTCAACGTTCGTTAGCCGGCCCGGAGGGGAAAGCGCCGCAGGTGCTCTTGATTTGTCCGCCGCCAGTCAAAGTCCTTAACGCTTTGGCGGGTCTTTTTGAAGGAGCGATTGCCAAATCCAGCGGCTTAGCCAGTGAATATGCTTGGCAAGCCGGCCGAGCCGGCTGTCATTTTCTTGACGCCGGCGCCATCGTTAGCCTAAGTCCGGAGGACGGGATCCATTTGGATGCGGAAGGCCATAGCGCTTTGGGCTCTAGAGTCGCCGAGGTTGCGAGAAACATTCTCTCGCAATGAATAGCGACGAAGAGTCGCGCAAACGCAGGCAGAATCTTGGCCTCTAACTCCCGTCGAGGAACGAAACCGCGTACGCCACTACGACGATAACTTCAGCCCGATCGCGCTGACCCAGGATTGGGCGAACAAACTCCAAGGTAATAGCGCCCATTCGCGTAACCTCGCACCACACTCATTATGTTCGGCTTGTTCTAATTGAATCGCCAAGTATTCCGCGATTATGCGTGAGTCCGAATAACATTCGTAACGAGCCTGAACCTTCTGTGCTGCCAAACCGCCGGCTACTAACCACGATCCAAGTTGTCGACCAGCCAGCGTTTTTCCTCCATTCTTCTCCTGCAACATCCTATACTGCCTGATTGCGGTCTCCACCCGGTCGTCGCTTGGACTCAAAATAAATCCGCCCCAGTCCGGGCTACATAGTCCAGCCAAACCACCCGGTCGCAGAACCCGCTGAATCTCGCGAACCCCTCGAACCGGGTCCGCCAGATGCTCGAACAGGGCATGGGAGAACACTAAGTCAAAAGTATTGTTTTCGAAGGGCAGGTCATAAACTGAAGCCACTTGAAACGTGAGAATTGGGGTGGCACGCGACTTGGCGACCTCAATCTGCGATTCACCGAAATCGATACCGGTAACGTGACCATCCGGTCCGACTGCTTCCGCCAGCCCGATTGAAATCGCGCCCGGACCGCAGCCGCAATCTAGCACTTTCATTCCCGGTCTGAGATAGGGCCTGATAAACTCACCGTGGCTGCCGAACGAGCGTGATGCCATAAAGGCGGTCGCGTTAGCCGAATGCCCTGGAGTGTACTGTTCGTCCATCCAATGAATCTCACGCAAAGACGCAAAGTCGCAAAGAGAAGGGCATAGACTTCGGATGAAGTTCCACGAAAAATGCGTGAAATCCACACTGGTGAAACACAAACCAAACGAGGTGATCGCCTCACACGCTGCGCCTTTCTTCCACCTATCACCAATCACCAATCACCAATCACCAATCACGTTCCTTTATTCGCTACCCAACGGTCTAAATTCGGCAGAAAAACCGTAAGCAGTCCCAGCAAGGGTAGGAAGGAACAGACATGATAAACAAAGTTGATACTGGTCAGATCCGCTAGCTGGCCGAGCACCGCCGAGCCTAATCCTCCCATCCCGAAGGCGAGTCCGTAAAAGATACCGCCGATCATTCCCACTTTTCCCGGGACCAGTTCTTGTGCATAAACGATGATCGCGGAGAAAGCGGAAGCTAGAATCAATCCAATGATCACAGACAGTACGCAGGTCCAGAACAAATCCGCATAGGGCAACAAGATGGTGAACGGAGTTACTCCCAAGATCGAGAACCAGATAACCAGTTTTCTACCATAGCGATCACCAATTGGTCCGCCGATAATTGTGCCGATCGCGACCGCGAACAGGAACAGGAAGAGCAACATCTGCGAGCTCTGAACCGATAAATGAAACCGGTCGATTAGATAGAACGTGTAGTAGCTGCTGATACTAGCCAAATAAAAGTACTTGGAGAATATCAGTGCCGCCAAGATTGAAATAATCGCAAACACCTTCCATCGCGGTATCGGTGGCCGGCTTGATGAATGGCGGGCGGATTTCTTTTGCTGCGATCTTCTAATCTTTTGGTACCAAAGCCCGACTCGGCTGAGGACGAGAATGGCAACAAGGGCAAGAATCGAAAACCAGGCGATGCTGTGTTGTCCCCATGGGACCACGACCATGGCTGCGAGCGCAGGCCCAAGCGCTGTGCCCATGTAACCCCCAAGTTGAAATACCGATTGAGCCAAACCGTGACGTCCGCCCGAACTAAAACGAGCAAGACGCGTAGCTTCAGGATGAAAGATCGAAGACCCGACTCCCACCAGGCCCGCTGCCAATAGGATGATCGCGTAATTCCAGGCTTGAGATAGCAAGAGCAACCCGCAGAGGCTGACCCCCATTCCGATCGCAAGCGAAAACGGTTTGGGTTTATGATCGGTGTACACGCCGACCAATGGTTGCAAAAGAGACGAAGTCAGTTGGAAGGTTAACGTGATCAGGCCAATTTGGCCGAAATCTAAACGGAACGCGGTCTTGAGAACCGGGTATATGGCTGGGATCAACGATTGAACGGTATCGTTCAGGAGATGGGAAAAACAAAGGCTGATGAGGATGGTAGTGACTACCTTCTCACGGTCGTGGGGATCCGGTGGCGGTAGCGTGGGCGAAGGCAAACCGGTGTTCTCTGCGAAATCGGGAGTGGCGATGCGGCTGTCCAAATCGGGTCGGGGACTTCTTGTTTCCATTTATTTGCGTTTGTAAGTCTAGGCGTGTTCCACGGCTCCGACCGATTCGGCCTTGCAAGCGAGGCGCGCTCCACAGTCCAATAATCAAAATAGATGGACTTTGGCGTACGTCTCGGGGTATTCTGACAAAAAGTAGGGCAAAATGGACAGATTGCCCCGAATGCATAGCGATCCGGACAGCGTGCCATGTCCCGCCTTCGTCCGGTCTCAACGTTATAAGGCAGGCGAGATTCCGGTTCACCGGCATAAACGCGGTCAGCTTCTCTGTGCCAGCGAAGGAGTGCTTACGGTTAGAACGGAAGACGGTCTGTGGGTCATCCCGCCACAGCGAGCGGTCTGGATAGCCCCAGGGACGCTCCATGCCGTCAGGTCCAGCAAAAGTTTTCGCCTGATCGCTTTGTGGGTTGAACCCGGATTCGCCAATCTCTCCCGGCGTTGTTGTGTGGTGAACGTTGATGGACTAATGGCGGAGCTGCTAAAAGCTGCAGCAGGATTTGGCGCCGACTATCGTCCTGGAAGTCCCGAAGAACGTTTGATTCGCGTGCTCTTAGATCGGCTAAACAAGCTAACTATTGTTCCCCTATTCTTACCTGAGCCTCGCGACGAGCGGCTCAAGCGGATTACGCATGCCATGGCGGCTGATTTACAAAGCACGACCTCTCTCGACGTCTGGGCACGAAAAGCCGGGATTACTTTGCGCACGGCTGCCAGATTGTTTCGACAGCAAACCGGCATGAGTTTCGGTCAATGGCGGTTACAGCTCCGCCTATTGACCGCTTTAGAACAGTTAGCCAAAGGCGAAGCCGTTTCCAACGTTGCGTTGAATGTCGGTTACGCTGATGTCTCTTCCTTCATCGCCGTATTTAAATCTGCGTTAGGCCGGACTCCGGCGAAATATTTTCGGCAGTAGCCGCTCCCATGGAGGGATCGCGTCCTCGCGATCAGTTGTTCTCGAAGCCCAGGACGTGATCTGATCGCGGACGAGAATATCTTTTTAGATAGTGCCACGTCCTCCGGCGCGGGGGACGCGCGCCCTCCCCGATCGGGGCGCTGCCTTCCCACATTCTAGAACAAAGTAAATCTCGCAGCTCCCGCATCTCTCAAGACACCCGAGAGTGCAGCCAGACGATACAGCGACCAGGTTCGGGTATACTGCATGGTTTTTTTGCAAAATCCTGGATAACTCGTCTGCTGTGGCTGAAGGAGAGAACCGATCGCCGAACGTGCTCTCTGACCTATGTCGCTCTTTTCGACAGAGTAGTGACAGCGACGAAACATTCGAAGAGGCCGAGTTACTTGCCTGGTACAACAGCTGCTAAATATGAATGTCAAAGCAGTAATATTGGAATACCGGCAGTTCCCGGGGCAGAGACTGTCAGTGAGCGACCTTGAGCGGCACGTTGTAGGATCAGTAACCGGGCGCTGTCACTTAGGAGTTTATGCAAACGCTTGCTTTCCTTTGGGGTGAGTTGAAAACAGCTAAACGCCAGCTTAACGAAACTCTGACGGATAGTCAGGAAACTGGTGAGAAGAATTTAGCAGCTCGAAAAGAGGTTCGACCGGAGCCGACCGAGATCGGTACGAAAGAACAAGTCACGGATCAAAGCACAGAGCGCTGCAAGAACGAAAAACCGCGCCAGCGTTCTTCACCATCCGACGGCTGCTCTTGGGCTAGGGTTTAGTCTGGCGGTTTGGGGAGACTAACCAGGCTATGTAATACGCGTCTCCATTTTGAAGGCAAATCGAGGCGCTCCTTTACCAACGAGCGTGAACGCCGACAACGGACAAGAAAGGGGGAGGGCGCGCGTCCCCGCGCGCCGCGAAGACGTTCAGAGTCCCCAGGCGTGATCTCATTTCTTGATCGACAAGCACTCGCGGCTCTGCACGAACGAAGGATCGCGGGGACGCGATCCCTCCCAGCGCCGGGGCCTCCTACGCGACTCGGACCAGTAGCTTCCCAAAATTTTCTCCCCGGAAGAGTTTTAAAAACGCCTTTGGGGCATTCTGCAGTCCTTCAACAATATCTTCGCGGTATTTGATCCGCTTCTCCCGCACCCAACGGCTCATGTCATTCAAGAATGTGGTCTGCTGGTCGGCAAAATCGCCGCTGAGAAAGCCGCGCACTGTCAAGCGGTGGCTCAGGATCGCTCGCAGCAGGAGCGGCACTTGATTCGGCCCGTCCGGCAACTGCGTATCATTATAGTGGGCAATCAATCCGCACACCGAAATTCTGGCAAAGTCGTTGAGCAGAGGTAAAACCGCTTCGAAGACTTTGCCTCCTACATTCTCAAAATAAACGTCGATCCCTTTTGGACAGACTCGTTCCAGCTCACGAGGTAGCTCCGGTTGGTAGTGGCTGATGCAAGTGTCGAAGCCAAGCTCGCTGACGACGTACTCGCACTTTTCTTGGGCGCCGGCTATTCCCACCACCTGGCATCCTTTGATTTTCGCGATCTGCCCCACGATGGCTCCAACCGCGCCGGCGGCAGCGGATACTACTACTGTTTCGCCGAGTTTTGGTTGCCCGACGCTGAGGAGTCCGAAGTAGGCGGTTCTACCGGGCATGCCGAGAACGCCTAGAGCAGTCGAGATCGGCCCCAACGCAGGGTCCACCTTTCGCATGCCGGTCCCATCGGATAATGCATACTCCTGCCAGCCCGTTCGTCCTTCCACAATGTCACCCGGAGTAAAGTCTTCCAGTTTCGAGGCGATCACTTCGCTAACTGTCCCTCCAACCATAACATCCCCGATCGCGACGGATGGTGCATAAGACTTCCGGTCGCTCATGCGCCCGCGCATGTAAGGATCAAGTGATAACCAAAGTGTCCGCAACGACATCTGGCCCGGTTGCGGATCTTCCAGCCCAACTTCGGAAAAAGTGAAATCGGCTTCGCTAGGTTCTCCCGTGGGACGGCGCGCCAACAAGAGACGGCGATTCTTTATAGTGCCCATGGGGTATTGTTCGCCTGACATCGAACGATTGCAACGGGGGGAACGCCGTGAACGAGCAAGAACTGGTTTCTGCGTCCTTGGCCCGCCCCGCGGCCGCGGGGCTCGCTCGCGTTCGTCCTCGCTCGTTGTTAAACGGCCGGCAAGTGCTTTCCTAAAAAGGTTCGCATCAGTCCGGCGATAACATCCCAATCTTCCTCCAGCGCGAAGTGTCCGGTATCGAGCAAATGTAGTTCCGCCTTCGGGAGGTCACGGAGATAAGCCTCTGCGCCCGCTGCCGGAAAGATCGCATCGTTCTTCCCCCAAACGATGAGTGTCGGCGGTTGATACTTTCTAAAGAACTCTTGCCATTGTGGATAAGCGGCCGGATTTGATCCGTACGAGTAAAAGAGGGCCAATTGGATCGACTCTTGCCCGGACCTCTTTAGCAAAGCGTCGTCAATGGTCCAGGTGTCAGGATCGATCTTTTCTGGTTGGCGAACGCCGTGAGTATACTGCCACTTGGTCGCCTCAAGTGTGAGTCCCTGGCGCACAGCGGCCTCATTTTCGGGGCTCTTGTCGGCCCAGAATTTTTTGATCGGTGTCCAGAAATCATTGTTGATGCCGTCCGTATAAGCGTTCCCGTTTTGCACGATGAGAGCTTGGACTCGCTCCGGGTGGCGCACTGCGAGTCGATAACCAACCGGAGCGCCATAGTCTTGCACGTAGAGACTGTATTTCTTCAATCCTAGTTGAGACACAAAAGCGTCCACGATGTCGGCAAGATGATCGAAGTTGTATTGGAATTGATCCGCTGGCGGGGCCGCACTGTAGCCAAAGCCCGGGTAGTCGGGTGCGATCAGGTGATACCGATCGGCGAGTGCTGGGATGAGGTTACGGAACATTCGGGAAGAAGTTGGGAAACCGTGGAGCAGCAAAATGACCGGTGCATCCTTGGGGCCAGCCTCTCGATAGAAAATGTTCAGTCCGTCCACCTCGACAGTTCGATAGAAGGTGGGCGCTGGGCTGGTGTGATTTGCAGCTTGGGCAGCGACTCCGAGGGGGAGTAAGCTGCTAAACGCGCTAGCGAAGAGCCAGGGTTGAAAAAGGAATTTCATGGTTTAGGAGTAACCGAACGTTCGGTTATTTTCAAGCGAAAATAAATTCAACTGCGTCCAGCCGCGACTATCGGACTTTGCCTCGCGGCGTGCGGGGACGCGCGCCCTCCCCGAATTGCACCCCTCCAAAGCGGGGTTGGACGTGCTTTCAGGGACCCCGAAAAATGGTTCTAGTTCTTAGCCTCGATACGCTTTCCCAATCTTTTCAGTGCTCGGCGAAAAATCTCCGGGTTGTCACTAGCGCGTGCGAGTATTAGCGAGCCTTCGATCGTAATCACAACTTCTTCCGCCCAAACCGCCGCCTTAGCTGGCGAGAGTCCAGCTTCCCGTCCGAGGCCGGTCAACGCTTCAAGCCAATGATTGACGGCTGCCAAAAGCGATTCCCGATAAAGTGGACCTGCTTCGCCCAAGGAAAGCGTATCCAGCACACAAGAGAGCTTTCCATCCTCATAAAACCTCCGGACGCCCCCCAGCATTCTAGTAAAGCGGGTGTCGACTGGACCGGGCTCTCGAACAGCGGCCAGCACTTCGGCCTCAAATGAACGACCGATCTCGGCCAGCACTTCGCCTCCCATCTGCACTTTTCCGTCGGGGAATTTCTGATACAGGCTGGCTTTCCCTAAGCCGACCGCTCCCGCTAAATCGGCTAAAGTAGCGCCGGTGTAGCCGTCACGACGGAAGACGTGGCTGAGTTTCTGCAGGATTTCTTGGCGGCTGGTTCGGCTTGGTCGCACAGGCCACGATAACCGATCGTTCGGTTAGGCTCAAGCTCGGTGCGACGTGGACGTGATAGGTGATTTGTGACACACGCATCGCATGCCCCAAGGTTTGGAGGGGAGCCGCTTTGGCCTTTGTCCCGGGAGCCGCCTGCTTTCTACGCGTATAGGTCGGGGTCATATTAAGGCGCGAAACGTGGAACGTCGGCCCGGCACACGCCAAAGCGGCTCCCCTCCAGGCGCTGGGCGGCTTCTGCACGCTGCGGATTTGCAAACCTTTCTGTGTTCGGCCCCGAGGACGACTAGCCCGAGAACGAAGCGGAGCAATAGCAGAGGTGCTACTGCATCCGCGCTCCGCAGGTTCCAAGGCCATTTGCTATCTGCTATTTGCTATTGAACGAGCTTCAGGCGAGTTCAGGCCCAAATGAAGGTTGAACGTGTGAAATATGTGATCTGGGCCGTGGATCCGAAACGCGCCGTGCGATTTTATCGCGAGGTTTTCGGTGGCGAAGTCCTCAAGGAATCTGAAGTGATCAGCGAGGTTTCTATCTGCGGCGCCACCATCGGTATCCATGGCGGAGGTGAGGGGAAACGGACTTGGACCGGCCTCAGTTTTCAGGTTGCGGATGTGATCGCAGGTGCAGCGGAGGTGGTTGCTGCCGGCGGCCAGCTTACCCGCGAACCTCAACCCGAAGGAGGTGAACCGCCTCACCTGGCAATGTGCGTGGACACCGAAGGCAACGAATTCATGCTCACCCGCAAACGGTAACTCGCCTTAGGCTCGTTATAGCAGATAGCAGATAGCAAATAGCAAATGACGCTCGCCTTCCCGGCGTATTGCACGTGAGGCATTTGCTATCTGCTATTTGCGATTTGCTATTCCGGGACGAGTTTCAGACGAGTCCCGATATGATTGCTCGGCTTTGGCATGGAAGAGTTCCTCGCGAAAAAAGTGAGGAATACCTGGAAAAGATGCGCAGGGTTGCTCTGCCGGATTACGAGCGCACGCCTGGTAACCGCGGCGCCTATTGTCTGCACCGGATCGACGGGAACCTGACTCATTTTGAGATGTTAACCTTCTGGGACGACGTGGACGCGATCAAACGTTTCGCCGGGGAAGACTATCAGAAGGCTCGCTACTATGATTTTGATGACGACTTTCTCATCGAGAAAGAACCGTTCGTCCTCCATTTTGAGGTTAGCGTTAACTCGCCTTAGGCTCGTTAACGAATAGCAAATCGCAAATAGCAGATAGCGAATGTCTCGAGTGCGAACACCGCTCCGTAGGAGTCAAATCTTTATAGCTACGGTGACGCAAAGGGAGAAAAGCTCCGTTAGGAGCGGCATAGAAAGTGGTTTCCAAGTTGACTCCAAACGAGTGTGGCTGGGTGGCATCTCTGTACGCAGAAGAAGAACGTTTCCGTAGGCCACGGATGCAGAGCCGCGCCGAGGTGGTCCCACTGACCCAAGGCGATGCCGTAGCCTTCGCCGTACACCATTCGGCCGATGCAAGGTGTAAGAGGAACCTATCGAGTCAATCTACGACATGGCGTCAGCCGAATTCGTTCCGGCCGCCGTCATACCGTCGGCATCATATTTCATGATGCGACGTGACTACTGCCGTCGCTAGCCTGGAACCGGGGAGGATCAGGAATGATCCGGCAGCCGCCGGAACCAGTGACGGATGCGTTCCCAGGGCCATTTGAGGAATTGCCTTCGATTTGTCATCTGTCATGTGTCATTTGTCATTCCGTCCGTCTTTTTACCCTCGTTTTAAATTAAACTATGAATCCAATCGGAATACACTTCGGCTACTGGACCCAATATTGGAGTTCAGACCCACTAGACTTCGTCGCCAGAGCTAAGAAATGCGGGTTTGATGTTTTGGAAGTGAACGCTCCAAAAGTGACCCTCATGAGCAACGCCGAACGAGACAAGTTGAAAGCCGCAGTGGCCGAGGCGGGTCTCACCCTGACCTATAGTATCGGCATGAAGGATGATATGGACCTGGTCTCAGAAGATTCCGCGGTTCGAAAGAAAGGGATCGCCTTTCTACAGGACGTATCGAAGGCGATGAACTATGTGGGTGGAAGAGTAATGGCTGGGATCAACTACAGTTCATGGCCCCGGAAATTGCTGCCCGGAGAAGACAAACGAGTGCTGACAGATCGAGCGATTGCCGGGGTGAAAGAAGCGATCAAGGCGGCCGAAGATAACGACGTCCTTTTCTGTGTCGAAGTCGTCAATCGTTTCGAACAATTCATGATGAATACGGCGGAAGAGGGCGTTGCATTCGCCGAGAGAGTGGGTAGCCCTAATTGTAAAATCTTGCTCGATACGTTTCACATGAATATCGAGGAAGACAGCTTCCGCGAGTCAATCCTGCACGCCGGAGAATGGCTTGGTCATTTCCATCTGGGTGAGAGCAACCGGCGGCCTCCCGGAGAAGGCCGACTGCCTTGGCCTGAGATTCTTGGTGCTTTGAAGGAAATTAACTACCAGGGTGCCGTGGTAATGGAACCGTTTCTGTTACCTGGGGGCGATGTGGGCCGCGATATTTCTGTCTTCCGAGACCTTTTGGGAAATGGCGACCTGGACGAAAAAGCGGCGCGCTCCGTTAAGTTCGTCCGGGCTGAACAGGAAAAGGTTTCAGGCTGATCTGCCGCTGCGAAACGGCGAGTTCGGAAAGGGACGGAAAACCGCTTTGGGCAAAAGTAAGCCTCGCGCAGAGGAGGCAACGAAAAAAGATGAGCGACGCAAAGGGCGCAACGGAAGGGGAAGAACGTGAAAGGTGAAAGGGGGGAGGCCTAATGGAAGACCCGACTTCTCCAACTAGGCTAGATTCTCGATAGCGCTTTCCGTCTTTTTTGCGTTCTTGACGCTCTTTCGCGGCTATTCAGGCTTTTCACTTTTCGCCTCTCACCTTCCCCTCTCCCCTCTGCGTCCTTTGCGTCCTCTGCGCCGAGGCTCATCTTTTTTCGTTGCGTCCTCTGCGCGAGGCTTGTCTGGCGTTTGCAGGGAGGGAACAGCCAACCTTAACGGCCAACCCACGGAGGGGGTTGCACAACTCGCGCTAGTGCGGCACTCTCTGCCGACAAATGGCTTGGTTGCTAATAATCGTTTCGAGTTATCTCATTGGTTCAGTTCCGTTTGGATTTATTCTCGCGCGAGCAAAGGGGATCGATATCCGAGACAAGGGCAGTGGGAATATCGGGGCGGCGAACGCGGCTCGGGTGATGGGCAGAAAGTGGGGCTACGCGGTTTTTCTTTGCGACTTTTTGAAGGGTTTTCTTTCAGTAAAACTCGGTCAGCTGATCGCTGGCTCTTTTGGAGTCGATCCTGTTTTAGCGAGCGTCCTTGCCGCTACCGCGGCTGTTATCGGGCACGATTTCCCAGTCTGGCTCGGCTTCAAAGGTGGCAAGGGTATCGCTACTCTGGCCGGAGTGGTTCTAGGTGTGTTTTCACCTCTAGTCTGCGTTTCGTTTGGGATCGTGTGGGTCGTCGTTTTCCTACTGGGACGGTACACCTCGCTGGCGTCAATCTGCGCGGTTATCGCTCTTCCGATCGCCGCCGCTCTGATCGTGGCCAAGAACCAAACCGGCTTTCAATTAATGATCGGCTTTTGCGCATTCATGGCGGCCTTGGCGCTCTGGAAGCACCGCGCCAACATCGTGCGGCTGCTGAATGGGACGGAAAACCGGTTTGGGAAAAAATAGCCTCGCGCAGAGGGCAGCGGAAAAAAGATGAGCCTCGCGCAAAGGACGCAGAGGACGCAACGGATAGTTTATTAGTGAGGTTCCACCAGGCGATTGGCCAGACGTTTAATGCCGTTTTTAAGATGTTCCTCGCCGAAATTGATCAGGTATCCGAGGCGCAAGTCTGTTAATCGAAGCTGGGTCAGAACTTGCTTTGCATGAATAGGCTGCAAAGCCTCAACCGACTTTAGCTCCACGATGACTTTATTTTCTACAATCAGGTCCGCGCGAAATCCTTCATCGAAATGTAGGCCCCGATAGATGATCGGGACCGGCCTCTGACGCTCGACTGTCAGCCCAATTCTTTGCAGCTCATGCGCTAGAACCACCTCGTAGACGGTTTCTAAGAGCCCGGGCCCAAGCTCGGTATGAATCTCGAAAGCCAGATCTAAGATCCTTTTGCCTAATTGGTTTTCAGTCATAATGAGTCCGGGGTTGTAGCAATCGTTTCTCTGCGACTCAATCCAATCCTTCCTTGTCTTTCGTTGCGTCCGTTGCGTCCTCTGCGCGAGGCTGATCAGGGTTTGTCGCAAGTGTGTGTACACCTCCGCCTTGAACAGGAGCCCTCTCCCGCGCTTTCCGTTGCGTCCTCCGCGCCCTCTGCGCGAGGCTTGTCTGGAGTTTGCTGCAAAGTTGTATGTGTCTCAGCCTTAACAACCCTCTCCCGCCCTTTCCGTTGCGTCCTTCGCGTCCTTTGCGCGAGGCTCAGTGCGGCTTGGTTCTCGCGAGTCGCGCCTGATATACGAGTCGCTTGATAAACATCGGAAGCGACCCGACGACCGTCATTGCAAAATTCACCAGTGCACCCGGAACCACCCTGGCGCGATCATTCGCAGCGGCTTGCAAGGCGTCGCGAACGACTTTTTCGACCGGAACAACTAAGAACGGGGCGGTGTGGCTTGATCGGTCGCCTGTGCGCGTCGCATACAAAAGGTACTCGGTCGAGACAGGACCCGGACAGAGGACAGTGACGGAAACATTGGACGATCGCAGCTCCGCTCGAACGGCTTCGCTGAAACTCGTCAGGTAAGCTTTCGTGGCGGCATAGACGGCATTGTTGGGTAAAGGCAGGAACGAAGCGATAGAACTGACGTTGAGGATCACACCTCGTCCGGTTCTCTTAAGGATGGGTAGAACCCTGAGAGTGAGATAGGTTAACGCGTTGATATTAACCTGGAGGAGGGAGCTGACCCGTTCCCATTCGCTGTTGATAAACGGTCCATGGTCGCCTAGGCCGGCGTTGTTGATCAGGAAATCGAGAGCAAATCCACTCTGGTCGAGCCAATCACAGAAACCCTCTAGGCTGCGTTGCTCGCGAAGATCTATCGAGCGAGTGACCACCTCCAACGTGGCATTCGTCGCCTTAAGTTCTGATTCCAACGCCTGTAGGCGATCGTTGCGACGCGCTAGTAGAATCATCTTCGCCGCCACGGGAGCAAGCTGCCGGGCAAACTCGGAGCCAATCCCCGAGGAAGCACCGGTAATTAGAATCGTGCGTCCAGTGAAATAGCTGCTGCTCATAAGTGTGCGAATGCGCACGGTACCGATCGCCGGGCGGAACTCAAGACAGATGGCTGCGAACCGACTATGCCTCGCGCAGAGCAGACTTCGCCCCGTCTCCCCCTTTAGCTACGTCGACCCAGGGACGGGAAGGACGCAATGGATAGTAGAGGGAGAGCGCCGGTTGAGGCTGAGGCAGGCGGGCGGATGCAACCGCAAACCACAACCGCCAACCGCAAACCAATCACTAATCACCAATCAGTTCTCACTGACCCTGCTGTGGTGGTGGCGGTGGTGCTGGACGTCTCGGCTCAGGGTTGCGACGTGGATTTGGATTTTCTCGAGGATGCTCCGGTGGCCGTCGCAGTTTAGGCCGGTGCCGTTCGGTAGGCGACGGCGACTCCGGGTTTGAAGAGTCTACCGACGGGGAAGGCGATGCCTTTGGCTGAGAGAGCGGGGAAGCGGAAGGGGACGGCGATCCGCTCGGAGACGGCATCGGCGCAGCGGACCGCGGCGAGGCAGACGGGGTTGGCGAGGGTGAGGGCGATGGAGAAGCCGATGATGTTGGACTGGGCGATACAACTCGCGAAGTCGACGCCGACGCTGACGGAGATGCCGATGGCGAAGGCGAGCCTTTCAGTCTCGGTCCAGCCCAAAGGCCCAATAGAATGATACCGGTGAAGGCAATGGCTTTCGAAGGTGACATTGTGGCCATGGGTTGAGGTTACATGGTAACAGCGGGTTTTCGGTGACAAGAAACAGAAGCTCACACAGACGACACTGCTCCTAGCCACAGGGTAGACGACAAAAGAACCGCGGATTGCACAGATTTTGATGCGCTTTTCGCTTGCCTTAACCGAGCCCTGGGAGCGATGCGTGACATCTCCCAGATCCGCGGGATTAAAACAGAAGGAATATCCGCAGATTTACGGACCGAAATTTATATATCCGCAGATTACGCAGATTACGCAGATTTCGTCTTTATTGTTGAAGCCGTCAGGGAGCACTGAATCCGCTAAACCAAAATACACGATGTTTTCCAATTCGCTGGTGTAGCCGGAGTCTCTATACGAAATCTGCGAAATCTGCGTAATCTGCGGATATTTCCTGTCTTCTGATATTTGCGGACCAATCGTGCGAGGTCTTTAGAGCTTTTCCTCACTACAAGCTCACCGGACCCCAACCCGGATCGGCGGATCTCGGTAACGAAATCCTGGGCAAGCCTTGGTCCTTGAAGCCGGTAGCAGAGTGGTGGTCCTGGGTGGAGTCGTGAAATGGCCAGAGGAATCCAAACAGGGATAGGGCCATGATGACGCTGGCAAAAGCGACCGTCCGCTCCCTAGCCGGTTCTGACCGTACGGTTTTTCTTCTCATAAATAATAGAGAAACACGTTGCATGCCAGCTGCTGTATCTCTCGCTTGTGGCTCTGGCTGAGCCGGTTACGCCTGGAATAGGATCCAGCGTCTTGGTACGAGATTTCGAATGTTTGATGGGCCGTTTCGTTGCGCGGCGTCCCACTGCTGTTACGAGTTCTGATTCTCAATTGGCTGCTTTACTGGCCAATGTTCGGCAAAAAACTGGAACAAGAAGATCCGAATCCCTGGCAAGAATATTGGGGCGAAACCTTCGGTTCTCGCGTGCAACTGACTAGAGCGGGAATTTCGCGGCCGATCCGCATGCGATACTTATATTCCCTGTCCTCGGCGGGCAATTCGCTGCCTGTGTCTAGCGCGACGATGACAAGATCCGGATGCCGATCCCAAGGGACTTCGAACGATTTAGCGGACCCGGTTCTGGCTTGCATAAAAGCCCATTCGAATTGCGAAACAGAACGGATTAACGGGTCCGGGTGGGGGTGCAGCGAGCAGAGGAAGGACCGGCTGAGCTCTTCGATAAATGGAGAAGTCGGATGGCAGTTAAAATAGGTTGATACCGTAGCATCGAAGCAACCCAGGCGTTTCAATAAACGCGAGGTGAATCTGCACTGCGCCTCCAGCTGAAGCGCACGCCACCAAATCGCGATCTCACTCAGCATCGCTAGACCGCGCGAACCCGCTACTTCTTCCAAGTACGGATCGTCGATGATAACATCCTGGTTCTTGATAAGCGCCAGCAGCCCCCTTTGCTGCCTTTCGAGCTGAGTCATAACTCAATCGCCTGTCTGACCCGAGCCAGCTCGGAACAAATTCCGTTGTGTCCAAGCAAAGGAATCGCTTCTTTGAGAAATTCGAATGTTACAACCCGTAAACTCGGTGCGCGTCTTATGATCTCAAGTCCAAGGCTTAGGGTGCTGTCGCCGGTGCGATGCGAATGGATATCGAGATAAAACCCGTTATGCTGGGTACCACCCGCGAGGTGAAGTTCGCGAACCGGCCGCATATCAAGCTCGTCAAGAAATGAGTTAATATCCAAGTCTTGATTGTAGGCGTCACATTCCAGGTTATAAGCGTCGAGGATCAGACCACATCCTGTCCGCGACGTAATTGCATTGAGAAAACCGGCAGCTGTAAATTGGGCGGGACCATCCGGCAAAAGCTGGATCACATGTTCGAGAAGGAATGGGACACCGTACCGATGCTGGATCGATTGCACCCGCTCGCAAACCAAATCCAATACTTCTTCAGTTCGCGGCAAAGCCAACATGGTGCCGACGTTTTCTCCGTCAACCATGGTGCAGGCCAGGTGTTCACTGTGCCAATCGAGTTCAAGTCGGGTAAAAAGATCGTCAAGCAACCTGAGATACTGGTCATTCCAGTGATCAAAAGACCCTATCGAGAGTCCGACTCCATGCGCGATGAAGCTGATGTCTGGTGCGACCGAAACGTACTCTGCCAGCACCTCGCTACGCAATGATGCGCGACCAGCCTCTGATCGGGCGACCGCGTCCGGCGTGATCTCGATCGCATCAATAATCGGCACGATGCGCTCCAGAAGAGCGGGATCATCGCCTTCGTAGGTAGTAGCCAGCGCCGGGCGAGAGGCGGTGAACGTTCTATCAGCGCTGGCCATCTTCCGGGTTTACCCTCCAAAGCTTGCGGACTTCACTCCGGGAAGCTCTGAATTTTCCTGTTATTCTACAGGATTCCCACTGAGTTGTAGGTCGATGCCCAACAGCCCACATGTCCTACAGCCGCTCAGTCCCACAATCGTATCTACGATCGTATGCAGGTGTTCGAGCGTCACATCTTCGGTGACATGAATCTGTACCTTTCCGGTTACTTCTGGCATATACAATCTCCTTCAATTACATTGTTGAATTACTGACGGATGAAGACGAAACCATGGAATCGTTTCGCCCACACGTCTTCACGCTAAGCTTCGGGCACCAGCTGGTAAATACGTCGAATGACGTACTATCCTGGCGATCACACCCAAAGCCACAAGAGGAAGGTGGCGACCTTACCTCCTTTGTGCCTCAGTGTCCTTGTGCGAGCAGCCTTAAAATTCGTCGAAAGCGATCTGAGTAGGCGGAACACGAAGCTCAGCCAGCATCTTCTTAACTGCTTTGATCATCATCGGCGGGCCGCACAGATAATATTCGACTGAGGCGGGATCGGGATGATCGCGAAGATAGTTCTGTAGGACGACTTCATGAATGATGCCGGTTAACCCGGTCCAATTATCCTCTGGAAGCGGATTCGATAGCGCCACGTGGAATTGGAAGTTCGGATGGGCGGCAGCGAGTTGCTGAAAGTAATCCTCGTAGAAAATTTCCTGTCGCGAACGTGCGCCATACCAGAAACTCACTTTGCGATGGGTGTTTTCGGTCTCAAACAAATGCGAAATGTGCGCCCGTAAAGGCGCCATGCCGGATCCTCGGCCGATGTAGATCATTTCTCGCAAAGTTGGTTTGATGTGGAAATCGCCGAACGGTCCTATCGCCGTAACGGTGTCTCCCGGTTTCAGATTGAAGACGTAGGAGGAGCCGACACCCGGCGCACAATCTTGGCCTGGCGGCGGGGTAGCGATCCGAACATTGAATCGCACAGTTCGTTCGATCTGCTGGTTGCTGGCTAACGAATAGTTATTGCGCCGGCCTGTTTCCGGGTTCCTGGCGACCAGATCAAATACATGTTGGCGTTCCCACACGGCTGCGTACGGCTCTGGTATATCAAACTCACGGAAACGGATATTTTCGTAAGAGGGAATATCGAGCTGGATATAGTCACCGGGCGTAAAATCCACCGGCTCCGAACTGTCCGGTTCAAGCAGAAGCTCTTTTATAAAGGTGGCAACACTGCGGTTGCCGACCACGCGGAGATGCAGAGTCTTTTGGGCCCGAGCACCGGCGCCGCCGGGGCGAGCAATATTCAAAACGAGGCGGCCATCGCGTTCTTGAACCGGATAGGTGGCCACACCTCGACAGACCGGGGCTCGCGCGGGAGAACCGTCCTCTAGACGGAAGCGGCCGTTATGTTTCGGACATTCAATGATGTTCCCTTTTACCAGGCCGTCTGACAGGTGAGTGTTGCCGTGGGTGCAGATGCCATCCATGGCGTAGAGCTTGCCATGTTCGTCTCGGACAATGGCATATGTCTTCTGCCGGTTTTCGAATCGGATGACTTCTGCTGGGGCCAGGTCAGCAGCAGGACAAATGTCTAACCAACCATTCGGGTCAGGTCGCGCGTCCGATAGGTAAATGCCTTCGTTTAACCGAGTCTTCGGTTCAGGTAGCACCCGCTTTACATGGTAGGCCGCATCCTTGGCCTGACGAAGGATCGCAGGAATGATCTCTCTGTAGGCAGCTAACAAGCTGGGGTAAGGCTTTGGCATGTCCTCTTTTACCACCTCGTGAAGCCGGGGAACCGCATGGTAAGGAACTAAAGGGAACATGTGATGTTCCACGTGATAGTTCATGTTCCAATAGAGGAAGCGGTTGAGAAAGTTCATGTAAACCGTCCGGCAGTTAAGCCGGTGATCGAGAACGTTCTCCGCCAGCCCGGCATGTTGAGTCAGCCCGTAAATTACCAGAAGCCAGGAGCCGAAAAGATTGGTGGACCCGACTAACAACAGGGGAAGTATGCTTCTGGTGTAGATTGCGAGGCAAATGGTGGCTGCGTAGATCGTGACGTAAATCCGGGCGCGAGTGTAGATCTTCGGAAACTCGCTCTCAGGGATAAACATCTTTTCGTCCGGGGCCATCTTACCGAGGCTGTGCAGGACGATCCGTCGAAAATAGACTGGATAGCCCCAGAGGTTAAAGAAGAGACCGATAAGGCGCGGGATGTCGGCTGGTCGAGGTACAGCGATTTCAGGATCCCGGCCCACGATGATCGTGTCGCTATGATGCCGGGTATGGCTCCAGCGCCAGACGATGGACTCGCGCATCACCATGAAAGAGGCGATTTCGTAAAGCGCGTTGTTCATCCAGTCCGTCTTGAACGCGGTGCCGTGCCCGGACTCGTGCCATCGCGAATCGGAGGTAGAAGCGTAAAGAACAGCGTAGATCAGATAGGGAACAATCGCCCACCAAGATGGCCAGAGGCGATAGGTCAAATAGCCAAAACCGATAATCAATCCAAACCAGATAATGCTATCTCGGATGGCGGGACCATCGCGCCGTTCTAAAAGCTTTCGCATTAACGGACGTGGAACCGGGGATTGATACCAGTCGGCCTCAGCTAGTCCGCGTTCGATAGCTTTGGTAGAGTTCTCACCGGTCAAGCTGTAGTCCAGTTTGGTAGGCGGCATCAGGACCGCAGTTGATTCATCGCTCATAACAAACGGGGTTTGGAATAGCCGCAAGAGATCGCAAGGAACGCAAAAAAACGGATCAACAGAAGGTCACAAAGGACGCAAAGAGGGCCAACTCCCAAGACAAGCCAATTTTAATGCTACCTTTGTGTCCTTTGTGATCTTCTGTGAGTCCGTTCTTTTCGGTTCCTTCATTTCTTTGCGGTCCTTGCGTTCTTTCGCGGCTATTCAGTTTTTAAATCTAAATATTCTCGCTGGTATAAACGTTGAACGGGACGACCGAAGATTGTTTTCTGCCGGGTGGCGTTTTTTTGAGATCGACAAGCATGTTAAGAGTCGAACGGGCCAGCGCCGGGAGATCGTGTGCTAACACTAGATCGATGGTACCCGCATTAAGGCCGGCGCGGGTGACGGGTGTAAGCTCGTGGCACACATAGGCAAGTTTTCGTGAAGGTTTAGTTTCCTCGATTGCCCGGAGCACGCCGCTGGCCCCGCCGCCAACGTTATAAATGCCGCTCAATTCGTCGGTTGCCTGCAAAAGTTCGAGTGTCTTTTTGTAAGCAATCTCGGGATCATCCAAGCACACCGCCGGTTCGAGCACCTCGAATTCGAGACCTTTTTCCCGAAAATAACTGCGAAAGCCGATCTCACGTTCTTCCTGTCCGATATAGCCGTGGCTGCCAATTAAAACGCCGAGCTTGCCGGGCCGGCCGGCACAGCGGGCGATGGCCCAGGCAGCGGTCCGCCCGGCCATTCGATTATTGATCCCGGCGTAGCCTGCTAGCTTGGGTGATGAGAGGTCCGACAGGAGGGCCACGACCGGAATTTGTTGTTCGGCAAGAAACTCGATCGCATCTGAAACCGGGTTGCTTTCAGTCGCCACCACCGCCACTGCGTCCACCTGTCCCTGCACCGAGCGCAGCGCTTCCGCCACCTTGGCCGGTTCTAAATAGTCATTCATATGGCGGATGCTCACCTGGGCGCCTTGCGTTGGGTCACGCTGAGCGGTCTGCTCCAGCTCTTCAGCGAGCTGTTGATAAAAGGAAGAGGCTCTTCGTTGGAGTAGAAAAACGCATCTTATTGCCTGGGATGCCTCGTCCATCCGGACCCTCATTGGCACGGTGAACTGGTAGCCGAGCGCTTGGGCAGCCGATTGCACCCGCAAAGCCGTGCCCCGGCGTACGGTGGTGCGCCCGTTGATTACGCGATCCACGGTGGCAACGCTTAATTGCGCTTTCTCGGCGATCTGCCGCACTGTCACCCGGCGCTTTACCAAGCTGGGAGGGGGGCCAGAAAGTTCATTAAACATACGATCCCAAGTACAGATATACGCAGATATAACTGATGTCAAACAATCAAAAGTGTTATGGTATTGATAGAATGCTATCAATGCGACGAGGGATATCTATTTTGGGGATCTTATCCCGAAGGGATGAACGGACTCAGCCAGGGGTTTCAACCCCGGGGAACTGTCCACCCGACGGGCCGCCCCGTAGGCGCGGCGGAAGATCGACACCTCGTTTGGGCAACATAGGCAAAGCCGACGGCGGGCTAGTGGCTCAAATGCTTCAAAAACTGAGGTAATTAGATCAAATTCTGGCTACTTCACCTTCCTGGCTAATCTCCTTTTGCCTGCGGTCTCCGCGCTCTCGATCTGAACTTTGTGGGCGTTGAGGATGGCAGAAAGCAATCCAGGGAACCGCCTTTCGATCTCCGAACAGCGAGAAGCGTTGTGCATCTCAACGCCGTGCCGTTCGGTTCGAATTAGGCCCGCATCCCGGAGAGCCTTGAAGTGATGGGACAACGTTGATTTGGGGATTTGCTTGTTCGTGACGTTTAAAAAAGTGGAGCAATTTTGGACGCAGTCGGAGCTATTGAGATCAGCAAAGATGGCGACCCTGACCGGGTCGGAGAGGGCATGCAGGATGCCTTCAACGGTCACGTTTTCGATGGGGGGATGAAACAGGGGTCTCATACCCAGCGAATATAGAACGATTTGACAACTTGTTCAATAGTTCCTAACTTTGGAACTATAGTTCCATTATTCGGAACAATGGAATAGAAAGCAGTGCAAAGCAAACTCTCTCAATCAAAAGCCTAATGAGTAAATTAAAAGGTAAAGTCGCAGTCGTTACCGGCGCTTCCAAAGGCATCGGCGCTGGCATCGCTAAAGCCTTAGCCGCAGACGGCGCCTCCGTTGTTGTCAACTATGCTTCTAGCAAAGCCGGTGCCGATGATGTGGTCGCCGCCATCAAAAAGAACGGCGGTACCGCTGTCGCAGTACAAGGTGACGTATCGAAGGCCGCCGACGCGGAAGCCATCATCGACGCCGCCATCAAAAACTACGGTCGCCTCGATATTCTGGTTAACAACTCTGGTGTTTACGAATTCCAACCGATCGAAGCGGTTACCGAGGAACACTTCCATCGGATTTTCAACATCAACGTGTTGGGAGCGCTTCTCACGACTCAAGCTGCCGTAAAGCACCTGGACGAGGGGGGGAGCATCATCAATATCGGTTCCGCTGCCAGCCGAGTGACCCCACCAACCTCGGCAGTCTACACAGGAACAAAAGGCGCTGTCGATGCCATCACCGGAGTGCTAGCCCGCGAGCTCGGTCCTAAGAAAATCCGGGTCAATCCTGGAATGGTTGAGACTGAGGGCACTCACACCGGAGGCTTTATTGGCTCCGACTTAGAGAAAGCGTTGGTTGCGCAGACGCCTTTAGGCAGGATCGGACAAGCGTGGGACATTGCACCAATCGCCGTCTTTTTGGCGTCCGACGATTCTCACTGGCTGACCGGCGAGCTAATACTCGCTACCGGCGGCATGCGCTAAATCCGAGAACAACGCAGTTCACAAGTTCAACTGTCCACTAACTCACAAATACGCAATCAATCATCAATCGACTCGTTCTGATGCAAAATAAAACTATCCTTATCACTGGCGGAACCACGGGGATCGGCCTTGCTACCGCCCAACTCCTTAGCGCCGATGGCGCAAGAGTTATCGTCACTGGGCGGAATCCTGAGACTCTCGCCGCCGCTAAAAAAACTCTCACTGACGTGGTTGTCCTTCCCTCGGACTCCGGTGACTTGGCTGCCGCGCTGGCGTTAGGCGGCGAGGTAAAAAAATACGTGGATCATCTTGACGGGGTTTTCCTGAATGCAGGGATCGCGGCGTTCGCACCGTTCGAAGCGGCAACGCCGAAAAACTACGACGACCTGTTCAATGTGAATGTGCGAGGTCTTTACTTCCAGCTGCAATCATTGCTGCCTGTGCTTGGTAATCCTAGTTCCGTCGTGTTTACATCCTCCATCGCCGGTTCTATTGCGTTCGCCGGCACTTCGATCTATTCGGCGACCAAGGCCGCCGTGATCTCCATGGGCAAGAACCTAGCGGTCGAGTTAGCTCCCCGCGGTGTACGAGTGAACGTGTTAAGCCCCGGACCGATTGACACGCCCATCCTAAATAAAATAGGTCTCCCGACCGATCAGCAGAAAGGGTTCGAGGAAACGATTGTCGCCAAGTCGCTATTGAAGCGGATCGGCACGTCTGACGAAGTGGCGCGGGCCGCTCGATTCCTTCTCTCGGAGGATTCCAGCAATATTACCGGTACTGAGCTCATCATCGACGGTGGTGTCCGGCTGAACTAGGTTGGCGGACTTTCTCTAGTGTCCTGTCCCATAAATAACGTGGCTTTCGCCCGGCAGGTTCCCATGCGCGTTAACATAAGGGCGCAGGTGTTAGCCGGCCCCTGACGGGAGGGCGCGCGTCCTCGCGCGCTGCGAAGACGTGCCAAGCTTACGGACGTATTCCGATCACTCGATCGACAAACACGCTCGGCTTCAGGAACGACGGATCGCGGGGACGCGATCCCTCCCAGCGCCGGGTCCGGCACGTGCCAGGCACGTGCCTGGCGGCCGCCTTGCCGGCGGCCCATTTTGATCGCAACGAAAGCCACGTTATTTATGGGACCTGGACACTAGTTTCCTTCTGAATAGTCATAGGCGGATCGATCAAACCGGGACTGTCCAGTGGTCTCGGTTTGATTCGGCATGAATCTGGAGCCGATGGCGGGCCGCGGTAGACGCGGTCAAGTTTTCGCGGGCGGAGCTTTTGCACTTTTAAAGCGAATTCCAACCACTGGGCAGTCGGCTTTGCGGACTAGTTCGTCCATTATCTCTTTGGTAGTCCAACTGTAACTGCCAAGATCCAGTGCCAGTGGAATCACGATCAAGTCACTTTGTAGCCTCTGACTGGCGCACCGGATCTCGACCGGAAGAGAGCCGAATGTAAATTCGGAGCGACAGTATCGCCGGTTCTGCATGCGCTTCTAGAAATGCTGCGGGAACAGGCGCAAGCTGTCGCCAAACTCCCAGAGAAAAGTTACAGCCGCTAGTGCATCTTTCGAATCTGGAATCTCGGGAACTTTTCACGCGCATAACGCTGGAATTCTTGCTCTAAGAATTACCTTCGCGAAAGCGTGCGAGCAATAACGGCTTATCTGCGCGCGGCTCGATATTGACCACAAAGCGGTAACAGAGGCCCCGGCTCAGTTTGTAAACGAGAGTCCCAGCTGCTTGGCCATCCGTAGTAGCGGACGGTCCCGAGTCCAAAGTTCGACGCCTGACAGAAGAGCCGAACCCAGGAGAAGTACATCGGTCCAGCCGAGCCCTTTTCCCCACCGTGTGTGGTCCTCGACCAATCGGAGACCTTCTGCTGGAGAAACTTCAGCGGCGCGAGGTAATGCCGACCAAAGAGAGAGTAGGGTTTTACGATTCGGTAGACTTCCGCAGGCAAGCTCGCCTAAGACGGCTGGATGCATGACGACTTCCGATGACTGCAATAGCGTGACTAACCTAGAGTCTGCCTGGTGCAGATGATCGATCCAGACGGATGCATCGACTAGAACGTTCATCGGCTCTGGCGGCTGCGTCGTCTTCGACCCGCTTTCGCGGTTGGTGCGGCCCCGCCCAGCCTGGCTAACCGAAGGGCAGCCTCCCGTTGGATTAGTGCTTCGAGGCCCATTTGGACAAGGCGCGTTTTTTCGCTGACGCCGGTGTACTCCCCAGCTTTTGCCACAAGATCATCGTCCAGAATGAGAGTCGTTCTCATGCATATCAATATGCATGTCGAGTCTCTAAAAGTCCAATGCTCGGCATTCGCTGCCAATAACCGTTTCCGGGCTGGCGAGCGTAAACTTTCGATGGCAGTAGTAGCTTGAATGTCACGACAGAGACGCAAGCCGCACCAAGGAAGAGGGCAAGTATCAATCGGTTATCTTTGTGCACTCTGTGTCTTGGTGATGAACTTAAATACAGCGATTGCCGCAGAACAATACACACTGGACGCGGCTCACTCGCAGTTAACATTTCGCGTCCGGCAATACGTATCAGTGGTAACCGGCAAATTCAGGGACTTCTCGGGAACCGTCGCTTTTGATTCCACCCAACCTGAACGGTCCAGAGTGGAAGCGACGATTTCGGTGAAGAGCATCGATACCGGGATTGAAGCTCGGGATCATCATTTGCTGTCAGCCGATTTCTTTGACGCACAAAAATATCCCACGATCACTTTCAAAAGCACCTCCGTGCAATGGACTGGTGGACGAGTCGCCGATGTGCGTGGCGACTTAACAATGCACGGTCAGACGAGGCCGGTCACCATTCACGTTGAACTCCTCTCTCCGGCTAAGGGTGGCGATACTCTGTCTTGGGGAGTCACCGCTCACTTGAACCGGAGCGAATTCGGGCTGAAATGGAACCCGGTGATTGAAGCTACTAGCGGGATCAGCGATGAGATTGAGATCCGGATGACAATGGCCACGCCGGCCCGCTGACTACGGCCGGACGTTTTACAGAAGATCACAAAGGACACAAAGACGGATTGGTCGAGAAAAGTCTTATTGGCTCGACCGAATGTCTATTTTAGAAATCTGTCTTTGTGACCTTTGCGATCTTCTGTGAGATCGTTTTATGGGGGCCGGTAACGGCTAGGGTCTCTGCTCGCTTACCAACCTTTTTCAAACTGTTTTCGAGTTGTTGAAGTTCGTCTGCGGAAAGTTCGGCAAAGACTTTGGCAATATCGAGAACGTGCTTCTGAAAAACGGGTACGATGAGTTTCCGTCCGGCAGGAGTTAATGCCACGATTCGGACGCGGCGATCGTCAGAACTTTCCACCCGGCTAACCAAGCGCTTGTTGTAGAGACGATCGACCGCGACGCTGATTGAACCGGGGTTGAGATTAACTTTTGGTCCGATGGTATTTACGGGCAAGGGTCCCTTGTGCAGGAGCACCTCCAGAACCCGAAAGTCCGAGTCTCCCAAACCAGTGTGCTCGATACTGGCGGCAGAATATTTCGCGATTGCGTGGAAAGCCTTCATCAGCACCAGCCAAACATGTGTGGTGTCCAGTGATCTCTTTTTCATCAGCAGACGCAGATCCACTGGCACTATAGCAGCAATATCTCGGTAGCGATAGTGTTGACAACGATGAAAAATCAGAACGCGGACATCTACGACGGTCTCCCGAAACGAAAGACAAAGAACCTCGCGCAGAGAGCGCAAACAACGCGGAGGTAAAAAAGAAAGGCAATTGATCAAAAACAGGTATTCTCGGCTCTGATTTAGCTCTGCGTCCGCGGCGACCTTTGCGCGAGGCCTTTCCTAGCTGTTCCTAAGGCGCTACTTGGGAACACCGGAAAGGGATAACTCCGGCCTGGCCTCTTCTTTGATTCTGTCGGCGATTGCAGGATCCTCTAGAGCCTCAAGGGGTTTAAGCAGATGCCTCACATCAGTAAGCAGTTCGAACACGGCTATGTCTCGAGCGGCTAACCGACCCAACCCTTTCTGGAAATCGAGGCGTTCTTCTAAATCTTCCGGGCGTTCCCCGGTCGTATCCGGGTAGATAAAATCCGGAATCGCCGACATAGCCCAGGGATCGGCAATCAGGTTCTCCGCTTTGGTCAGAAAATCTAACTCCAATATTGAGAGTAAATCCGACCTCCCCAATAGATCAAATAGGAGACTAGCCTCTCGTGCGGCGATCGACATGCCTTGGCCGTATACCGGATTGAATCGACAGATGGCATCCCCGATTGGGAGGAGTCCGCAAGGGAAGTCTGGTACTTCTGCAAAATGCCGCCATCTGCTTTCAGGAAAAGAGTACGGCGCTATCTCGGTTAAACGTTTTGCGTTCTTGATCGCTTGATAGATCGTCGGGGTCCGCAGATTCAGAGCATAACTCAGAAACCCGTTATCACTGGTTGGGGGTATATCATTCCCTCTTCCGATCAGAACCACCTGGTAACTCTTATTTTCTGCAGGCATGATCAGTCCACCTCGATTTTCTGCAGGTGCATCCGGAAGGGTGTAAGCGACTTTGTAATTATCGTTAATATCGACATCGCGAAATAAAGCGCTGGCATAACGCATATTGACACCGATGCTGGTTTCCTCTGGCGGCCTCCGACCAGTCGCTTTTAAAAATTCCAGGGTCAACGAGCCATTTCCGGAAGCATCAATGATCAGATCTGCTGGGAGCGTCTGTACGTTATTCTCAGGCGTCCGGTAACGAATTCCAATAGCAGCGCCCGTGTCGGAATGACCAACGACGTCGAGCACTCGGTATCCACCTTGCACCCTTACGTTCGGCAGGAGTTCCACTCGTCGCCGCAATGTCAGCTCTGTCATCGGCCTCGACATAGAGTAGGTCTGCGGGCCAGTTTCAATCCTAGGCCAAGGATCTAGTCCCGCCATTTCAAAGAGTATGTCAAAGGTAGGGCAAAGCGGCACTGCTCCCGAATGCTCCAGGTCGTTGCCGAAGCCAGGGAAAAGATGCTCTAACGCCTTGAGACCGCCGGCTAACAGGCCGTGCGGGTGCTTACCTTGAGGAACTCCCGGCCGAGGAGTGGCGCCGTTCGGTAGTTCATCACGATCCAGAATCACTACCTGCCGGAATCGATCAGCCACCGCGCGAGCAGCGGATAGCCCTGCAATCCCGCTGCCAACGATAACGGCACGTTCACCAAGGTAATGATTTTTAAAAACTGTTTCTCGTTTCATTTTACTTTTATTTGAGCTTGTTAACTTGGTCTTCACCCGTTGAGTGGTGACGAGGGGTAACAAACTTCACGGGCAGTCCGGAACCGCGGTCTTTGTCTGAACTGCCGCGGTTGATGGTTGTAGGAGGTCGACGCGCGGCCGTCGGCCGCGCCAATCGTTCTCGTCCTCGTCCTCGATGTACGTGCTTTTTGGGTCCCTGGCGTGGACTGCCCAAGACACCCGGTTAAGCGCGCTGATCTGCTGGAGTTATACGTTCCGGCTGGCCGGGGCGCTGCGCGGTTCCAAATCGAGGACGAGGACGAGAACGATTAGAGGCGCGAGCGGGACGACCCGCCATTGCCGCGAAGAGCGCCCTTCGCAAGCTTGACACGCCCAGGAAGCCGTAATAATACTACGCGAACGAGTTTGGGGGCAGAAGCCTGGCCCGCTCGTGTCCTCTCGGCGGCTGGGGAGGCCAAGGCAAAAATAAGCTCTTGTTCCACAATCTTGGAGAAAGCATCTACAATGGCCAGAAAAACAAAACGCGAAGTCGACCCGCAGAGATACGCGTTATCCAGGCGTCGTTTCCTGCGCAATGCCGGCATCGGGGCGGCTAGCCTCCCATTCCTCGAGTCTCTTACTAACAGGGCGGACGCGGCGTCGTCCACCGCTACCAAAAATCCGTGGCCCGACTACCCGGCTTACAAGTTTGCCTTCGTCTGTCACGTGACTGCCGACGTCTTCTTCAACGCCGTTCGAGCCGGGGCGAACGACATGTGTGCGCTTCTGGGCACCTCCTACACCTGGACCGGCTCCGAAAACGACATCATTCCCGAGATGGTAAATGCCTTTAGAGTTGCGATTACCAATAATGTTGACGGAATCGCATGCGCTGTGGTTGACCCCAAGGCTTTTAACGCCGTGACGGATGAGGCGCTGGGCAAGGGAATTCCGGTAGTTGCTTACAACGCCGAAGCTCCTGCCGGCAGCGGCAGCCACGTAATGTCCTACATCGGCCAGGACCTCTTCCAGGCCGGAGTGGCGGTCGGCAAGCGCATTCTCACCTCCGTCAAGAAAGGCGACTTGGTCGGCGGTATGATCAGCGTACCGGGCTCGCTCAATGAACAACCGCGGATGGACGGCGCCGCGAGCGTGTTTAAGCCGGCTGGCGTCGATTTTGTGCAGGTGGGCGTTGGAGCCACAGAAGGACCGGCGCTCGCCTCGATCCAGGCCTGGTATCAAGGGCATCAGAACGTCAAATTCATGTTCTCTAGCGGTGGAAGTAACGGGGTCGCCGTCGCGAAGACCATCGAGAAATTGAACCTGGCGGCCAAGGGTATCGGGGGTGCAGCTTTCGACGTTGGCCTTCCCGTGTTGCAGAATATCGCGGCTGGCAACCTAGCCTTTACAGTCGACCAGCAGGCCTACCTGCAGGGCTCCATGTCGATCTACCAGCTGTTCCTCTACAACATCACTGGCGGACTGATCACGCCCACCGATTACAACACCGGCTTCAAGTATGTAACCAAGGACACCGTTGATGCCTATCTGCAGAATAAGGATTCTTGGGAAGGCTCAAGCCAGACGCCGGTCGTGTTCACCAGGCCAAAATCGATCAGCTTTTAGTGTCCTGTCCCATTGAGGGTCGATTCGGTGCTGGGGTATCATAGGATATGAGGTCTAACACCCCAGCGCCCCAGGAGGTGAGCCGCGAGACATCCGCTTTGGTTATGCGGCGATTCATCGGCCAGCATCTGAGCGAGCTGGTTGGCGCCCTGGTAGCGATTGCCTTAGCGATCTTCTTCACGATTGAGTCGCCGCACTTCTTCACATCCGACAATGCGCTGGTGTTGTCCCAGTTCATCGCACCGTTCGCTATTTTTGCGCTTGCCGAAGTGCCGGTCCTGATCCTGGGCGAGATCGATCTGTCTGTCGGACAGATGTACATCGCATCGCCCTTTTTCGTCACCTACTGGAATAACGCCGGTGTCCCTGTCTTACCCAGCATCATCCTCGCGCTGTTGATGTGCTGTGGCCTCGGGTTGATCAACGGCCTGGTAACCGTCAAGCTTCGCGTACCGTCGTTCATCGCCACTCTGGGAATGGCCTTCGCGCTCAGAGGCATAGTCCTTATCTATTCCAATGGGGCGCCGACGAACCCGGTCGGCTCGGGCACGCTAATGAACATCCTGGGTGGATGGGCCTGGTCCGAGGCCTTCTGGGCATTGGGCATCGCTATATTGCTCAACCTGATGCTGCGAGGCACGACCTTCGGCCTGCACATCGTCGCGGTGGGAGGAAACACAGAGTCCGCTAGAGAATCGGGAATCAGAGTGGACTACGTCAAGACTTGGTGCTTCGTGTTGTGCGCGCTGCTAGGAGGTGTGATCGGTATTTTAGATGGTTATCACCTTGGCAGTCTTGACCCTGCTACCGATGGTTTGACCTTCATGTTCTACGGCGTGACCTCTGCCGTGATTGGCGGCACCGCGCTCACCGGAGGACGCGGTACTATGGTCGGCGCCTGCATCGGCGCGTGCGTGTTAGGTATGATCAAGGACGGGTTCCTTATCCTGGGCACTAGTTCCTTCGCGCTCGACTTGGTCACCGGCCTGACAATCCTGGCCGCGATGATCCTCAACGTTCAGATCGAGCAGGCAACTTCCATTCGAAGGCCGCGCGGGTCGTTCGCCCACGCCGTGAGCTTGATCTTCTCGATCTTCCCGAGACGCAGAAAAGAAAGGGTCCGTTCATGACGCCAAACGGAGGAACCGATGGACCGGCTGGCGGTTTGGACGTTTTGCGGACCGAGCAGATTTCGATGAGCTTCGGCCCCGTGGTCGCGTTGCGGGGTGTAGACTTGCATCTACGGCGTGGCGAGGTTCTCGGGCTGGTCGGCGACAATGGCGCCGGTAAGTCGACGCTGGTCAAGATCTTGACGGGCCTGTATCGGCCGGACGGTGGCCGTATCTATCTGGACGGCGAAGAGGTCGGGTTCCGTTCTGTGCAGCACGCACGCCAGCACGGCATCGAGACGGTGTTTCAAGATCTGGCCCTCGTCGATGAGCTGAGCGTTTATCATAATCTATTTCTCAACCGCGAACACACGTTCGGCGGCTGGTTCCGGTTTCTCAGAAACCGGGCGATGCGCGCCGCCGCCAGGCGGTTTCTGGACGACATCGGGATAGACATTCCTTCCGTCGACACACCCGTGGCGAAACTGTCCGGGGGCCAACGACAAGCCATCGCCGTCGCTCGCGCGGTCCGCCAGAAGAACATCAAGATCCTGCTGCTCGATGAGCCGCTGGCGGCAATGGGAGCGAAGGAAACATCCCTAATCATTGGACTGATCAAGAGTCTGTCCAAGAAGGCGAACATCTCGATCATCGTCATAGACCATAACTACACCCATCTCTTCGAGATCTGTGATCGCATTAACGTGATCCAGCACGGTCAGGTAACGCTGGACAAGAGTCTAACCGAGATCAAACTTCAGGAGCTCGTCGATTTCATGGTGCAGGGCTTCCGACGAGATGTAGCCACAGGAGCTTACGAAACGACTCCCGGGAAGCGTTAAGGGAGCCGACGCGCAAATGAAAGCTCGTGGCCGTCAGGATCGCGCATATGAAAGTAGCGCTCGCCCCATAACGCATCGTGTGGGCTGTTTGGATGAAAGCCGTTTTCCGTGAGATGCGCCCAGAAACGGTCAACGTCAGAAACGTGAAAAATCAATCGTCCCCACTGGATATCAGCCTGGCCGTGTTCGAGGTTTAGAATCGTGTCGCTATCTTTTGTGCGAAGCGATGTGAAATCTGAGGCTTCGCCACCGTAGATGATCTCCAGGCCCAAGACTTCTCTGTAGAAGCGAACGGAGGCCTGCATGTTCGCAACCCGAAGGGTAATGGCAGAAATCTTCTCAACCATAGATAGGTCGCTTTTAACCGTAGCATATCGGGATAGGCTGCTGAAGTATCTCGGGAAAAGCAGGCCGCCAGGCGAGAACTCCGATCCGTCAAAAATTGACGCAGAATTAGCATTTCAACGCAGTCTGGACCGGTTGGACTGCTAGCCTCAGACATCCGGGTGCCACGGCGGTGATAACTCTATTAGCTTTGTTTTCCGGAGTGGCGCCAATTCCGTGAATGGCGGGGTGCAATTTGGGGAGGGCGCGCGTCCCCGCGCGCCGCGAGGACGGGCCACCACCCAGCGGCGTATTTTTGTCCGCGATCAAAACACGTCCCCGGTTTCGGTCACAAACGGATCGCGAGGACGCGATCCCTCCCCGCGAAGTACCTCAAGCGTTTGTGCCGCCATCAACGGTGAGGTTAGCACCGTTAACGTAGGACGACTCCGGACCAGCAACGAACGCAACCAATGCCGCGACCTCGTCGGCATGTCCATACCGGTCAAGCGGGACAACTGCTTTTTGGGGTGAGGCCCAATCTCCTGCGGCTGGGTTTAGATCGGTATCGATTGGTCCTGGTTGGACGTTGTTGACCGTAATACCTCGGGCTCCGAGTTCGCGGGCCAATCCTTGGGTGAACATCTTGACGGCTCCCTTGGTCGCAGAGTAGGGGGCCATGCCGGGAATCAATACCCGCTCGCCCAAGCAAGAGCCGATGGTAATAATACGTCCTCCATTTTTCATGTGTTTCAGCGCCGCCTGCGTCGCAACAAACACGCCTCGGACGTTTACCGCAAAGAGACGATCGAAATCAGCCAGGGTCGTATCTTCCACGGAGTTCGGAATGGCGGTGCCGGCATTGTTCACGAGCACATCAAGCCGGCCAAAGGTTGTGGCGGTCTGGTCCACAGCGCTTCTGACGGCATCAGCGTCCGCGGCATCGGCCTGAATCGCGATCGCCTTGCCGCCGGCGCTTTCGATGGCCTTCACGACCGAAACAGCCGCGTCCGCTCCTTTGGTATAAGTGATAGCGACGCTCGCTCCGTCTGCGGCCAACCGTTTAGCGATCGCCGCGCCTATCCCGCGGGAGCCACCCGTAACCAACGCCACCTTGCCTTCCAGTTTTTCCGAGTTGTTCTTACTCATTTGTCTTCGCTTTCTGTTGATGTTTCCGTGTGTTAAGTTGTTAGTGACGAATCACCTGTCACTGCTAACCAGCGGGGATAGTCGGTATAGCCCTTGGGGCCGGCTGCATAGACCGTCGGCCAATTGATTTCGTTGAGTGGCGCGCTAGCCAAAAAACGTTCCGGTAAATCAGGATTAGCAATGTAGGGCCGGCCGAACGCAACGGAGTCCACGAGCCCGGCTGCAATCAAGTTGTTAGCACGCTCCTGGGTCATCTCAACGTTAACAATGAAATGCCCGTGATAACGGGCGCGAAAGTGCCGGAACATGCCGTCGCCGGCGAGATCTTCCAACGGTGTGCCCCTGAAGTCCGTAGTGGCTCCCATCATGAGCAAGTGGGCGAGGCCGTAGTCGTTCAATGTCTCGATCACGTACTCCATGTCCGGCAAAGTGTCCGGATTGGCAAGGAACGGACCTGATATGTTCATTGGACCGATCTTTATACCGACACGGCCGGACTCGACGTAGTCAAGTACCGTTTCAACGATCTCGAACAGGAAGCGGGCGCGGTTTGTGGTAGAGCCTCCATACTCGTCAGTTCGTTGGTTAGTCGCACTATTCAGGAACTGAGCGATCAGATAGAGGTAGTTAGCTTGGATCTGTACGCCGTCGAAGCCGGCCTCCATGGCATTCTTTGCTGCTGTCCCGAAGTCGGCAACCGTCTGGCGAATCTCTGCCTTGCTCATCGGGCGAGGAACCACGGTTGGTCTTCTGCCGGAAGGAGTGACGCTCTCTTGTTCTGGATTCACAGCAGAGGCAGACATGGGCAAGGCGCCATCGAAGAAGTCCGGGTGCGACATGGCGCCGGTGTGCCAGAGTTGGGCGTACATCAAACCGCCCTTTTGGTGAACAGCTTCGGTCACCCGGCGCCATCCTTCTATTTGTTCTTTGCTCCAGAGGCCGGGAGTGTCAGCCCAGCCATAGGCGTCGGGGCTGATCTCGGTACATTCGCCGATGATGAGCCCAGCAGACGCTCGTTGCGAATAATACTCGACGTGGAGCTCGGTTGGCGCGTGTGCCGGGTTCGACGCGCGCATCCTGGTAAGCGGCGCCATAACAATCCGATTCCGCAGTTCCAATGCGCCCATCCGCACCGGAGTGAATAGCGGCTGCAGCTTCATGCTTTTTCGTAGGTCGGGAAGCTGCTGCCAAACATTGGCTTTCCGCTCTTTGACTGTTCCTGCGTTGCCTCATCCTGAATCACGTCCCAATGCTCGACCAGAATGCCGTTCTCGATTCTGAGAATGTCGGCGGCGATCCAATTGACCGGCAGACCGAACCCGGAGAACCGACCGTGGGCGATGACAAAATCACCGTTAGCCACAATCAAGCCCGGCTCATACTTCAGTGTTGGTGGGCTGCTTTTGACTAGGTCAAACAATCCTTCGCGGCCAGGGGCGATATGTGCGCTGTGCTGAATATAGTCGGGTGACCAATAACGCTCAGCCGCGACATAGTTGCGCTGGTTGAAGAGTGTATCAAATGCCTCAAGGACTAGTGCTTTGTTCGTGTCTTCTTTCGATTGATTCATAGAAGGAATACTCCAGGGATAGGTGGTTAGTTAAGGACGAGCGTGCTCGTCGGTAGAGCCGGTGTTAATGGTTAGCCGAAGGTCTGCCAGACTCCGCTCCCAGCGTTGACGGCCCTGTCGCTCCGGCAGCTGCCGGAGCGCTGCCGGCGTTGTTAGAGACTGTAGTCATCCCAGTAACGGTCTAGTGCGAAGGACATGGTTTGATTGCGGCAGGCCTCCAAATCGTCAGCGATGACATCCAGCCTGTGCGCCACTGATAAATAATTCCCAACGGAATCCGAGCTTTGACCAGTCAATAGATTTTGAGTTCGAACCTCGTGTAGGACAGTCCGAAAATTTTCACGGGCCGCCTGGGCAGACGGGATCTGAACTTGGGTTGACCCTTCTTTAAAGACCTTAGTCAAACCTTCTGCTATTCCTCGAAACTCTTCTCTGGCCTTCTCGACAACCGGATCGATTAGCTGTGCGATGCTTTCAGGCAGCGGCGAAGGTTCGGTGCGAGCACGAGCGCTGAGGCGTAGCGCCAAACGTCGCATCGTCACGGTCAACGCGACGATCTTTTCAACTTCACTCTCCGAACAGTGTCGCCCCTTTAAACCCTTGGCCCAATTTACGCTTTCGATCGGCAGTAGACTCAAACGATCGGATAGCGGCTTATCGCCGTGACCGGGTTGTTTGCTCAAGAAGGTGGAACAGATGGAAAAGAATTCGACAAAGCGGTTTCTTAGTTCTGCCTCGGGAAGCACTGGCCAGAACAGGCGACCAATAATGGCGGCAATAAAGATTGGTAAGACGACGGAAAAGTATGAACTGAAAACGGTTTGTACGGCGACTGGCTTCTCCGCATCGATGTTCACGCTTGCGATAATAAAAAACATCACCGCCCCGGGGTGGATATTCTGCCCTCCCAGAGCAGCCAGCCAATACCCGAAGGCTAACAGCTCGACGAACAGGAACAGGTTCATGATACTGTAGTTGGAGAGAGCGGGGCTGATCCAAAATACCAAGATCACGAAGAAGAGACCGCCCAGTGATACTTGAAAGGCGCGCTGCAATGTTCCCCGATCCGCCTTACCACCGAGAAAATTCTTGTTATAGAAGGTCAGAGCCAACGCCGCTAAGGGGATACCGGCCGCGCCGGGAGGGTTAAACCATTGGCAGATCAACAGCGCTACCGTGCCCGCAATGGCAGGCTTCACTCCGTCCCGGAGCCGGCTTGGGCTTATCTTTGGCCAATGAAACTTTTGCGTTTGATCCCGTTGTGGCGGATCTCCCGGTAAGGGCAGGTCGGGTACAATCTGACGTAAGCGCAAAATCTCATCACATATGGCCAGAAGAGCCGCATTGTGGTTTGCTAGATCTAAGACATCCTCAAGAGAGTAAGTCCGTGCCTTTCCGGTGGAGAGAAGTTCTCCGATCCGAGCCTCTAGAACCTGCGAGAGTGATCTCAGTTGGTTATCATTGAGTCTGGTCTTCGATCCGATACCGCCGTTGATAAGTTGCAATTGTTGATCGATCCCCTGGTAAACGTTTGAAAGCTCTGGAGCAATGTCGCCCAGATAATCGGGGCTTCCCGGTTGTTGTCGAAACAAGTCTAAGGAGGCCTGAAAAAGACGCGTCAGAGAGACCACCGCGGCGGTATAGCTTGGCAAACTTCGCCGGAAATAGAGACTCTCGTTGGCTCCGTTCTGAAGTAGTGCCCGTAAACGAAGGCTCTGGGAACGAACAGCGATGGCAGTCGACTGGACCTGCTTCCAGATCTTGGGTCCTGAGGCCGAGCTCCTATGTCGCAAGTCAATGAGTTTTGCCACATTGCCCAGCATGGATCGGAGTAACTCAAGAAACTCCTGACGGGCAAATCGTGGCCAGAGCAAGTGAAAGACGAGAATAATGGAAACAACGCCCGTTAGGATCTCTAGCGTTCGACCTATGCCGACATTCCAGGCGTTGGTTGGGGCAAATATGCCGGACGAACTGACCGTTATCAGAGTGTTGGCGCAGAGAAAAAATGAATAGGGGAAAAAAGTGCCGCCATACATGTACATGCAGAACCATAAATACCCGAATGTGAACAACAGGAAGAAGAGCCGATCCTGTTGATAGTTACCGACTAACCATACCCCGATAAATCCACCGATAATTGTGCCGGCAACTCGAGCGATTGACCGTTGGGCTATCGCTCCAACGTACTGGGCCGGGGCCAGAACTAACACGGTGAATAGTGCCCAGCTGGAATGACCAAGCCTGATGAGTTGCGAGAGATAGACCGCTAATAGGCCAGCCAAAGCTACCTTGATACCAAACACCGTCTTAGGGTTCGCAACGACGGAAGCCAACTCTTGGGCCAGGCTTCGGACAACTGCCCATGGGCGCGGGTAGGACTTAGCGGTGACGCTCACAGTTTAGTGCCTCGATAAACCGGGAGTTTCAGGTGCAGGATGGGGCTCGACGGCAACCGTGACCGTCTGGCCGATCCTCAGTGGTACGGGAGGCTTTCCGGTAATCTTGATCCGGACAGGGAAACGTTGTGGCAGCCGAACCCAATCAACGGTCTGATTGACGGCAGCCAATAGACCCGTCGCGCTCCCACCGGAGCCATCTTGAACAAAGACTCCCCAGGCGACGCTCTCGATGTTTCCGCCAAAAGGCTGGTCCCGATATCCCATCAGGGTCAGCTTTACATCCCGACCAGGCTTGATCGAGACGAGCTGAGTTTCCTTAAAGTAGGCCGCAATCCAGAAGGAGCTCGAATCAACCAAGGCTAGGAGCTGATCTCCCACATGGACGTAAGCGCCAGGACTGGTGTTGACATTGGTTAGGTAACCATCAACCGGCGCATAAACCTTGGTGTAACTCAGATTCAGCTCAGCTTGTTGCAGGTTGGCTCGGGCCGCACCTAGTTCGGCCTGGGCCTCGGCAAAGGCGTTTTGAGCATTTTGGAACAGCTGTTTTGAATCGACGTTTCTTTTGAATAGATCGGTCTCCCGGTCAAGATCCTGTTGCTTCTGCAGGAGATTGGCCTCCAGATTCGCAACCGACGCCTTAGCGGAGGCTAAAGCAGTTTGATAATCCGCAGGATCAATTTCAAACAAAAGGTCGCCGGCCTTTACTTCCTGATTATCGTGTACCGGAATCTTAACAATCGGACCAGCGACGCGGGGTGCGATTCCCACAATGTTCGCTCTGACCTGGCAATCGCGTGTCCAGGGGTCAGTGATATATTTCCGATATAGAAGCCAAGCGCAGGTCGCCGCCACTGCGACGGCGATCAATGTAACCAGGTATCGATAAAGCGCGATTTTCACGGGGCGAAGACCAGGCCAATTAGACTTCCGAACAACACGGCTAGCGCGGCAAAGAAGAGCGGTAGGTGCCAGACGTGTCGAGTTACGCCCAAATGTTCGAGCAAGCTTGTGACTGCCCAAGCACACAAGAAGCCGAGAACAACGATCGCCATCGACCAAGGAGTATTGAAATCATAGATCGACTGCTCGCCATTCCTCAGATAGTTGGCTATATCCATAGGTAAGGTTCCTTTCTGCCATGGCGGGTCTTACTTTTGGCTATTGAAATCCAATAGAACCTTGCCACCGCGCTGGGAGTGCTCGATTGCTTCTTTGATCTGGGACGGTTTGTAGGTTGTGGTGAATGGCAAACTTAATTTGCCGGAAGCGACGACTTCAGTTGCCTCAGTTAGTGCCGCTCGCATTTTAGGTAGATACTCTTCGTGATACATCCAGAAGCCGTGGATGGTTAACCGCTTGCCAATGAGATCGGCGTGCAGCACGTGAATCGGCAAACCGCTCAGTGGCGCATAGCTGACGAGATGAGCGCCCGGAGAGAGCAGGCTTGCCATCGTTGCTGTCGCTGGACCACCTACGGCATCAAGCCCCAGAGATATTGGCGTACCGCCGGTTGCAATCTGAATTCGCTTTGAGAGTTCCGGCGATTCCACAACAACGTAATCAGCACCGAGCTTATCAATTTCTGGGATAAGCTCGGGCCGCCTGACAATACCGATAACGTTGAGATGGCGCGATTTTGCAATCGCGATCAGGCATCGCCCGACCTGGGAATTTGCTGCGTTTAATACAATCCAGTCCTTTGGCTTTAGCTTTACAAATGCGTCTAAAAGAAGAACTGCGGTCGTAGGATTGATATTTAACATCGAGGCCGTTTTGGCATCGACTGAGGGAGGAACGACGAAAAGCCCTTGGGCCGGAGCCAGCACCTTTTTGGACCAGGTAAATGTCCCAAAAGGGATCGTAACCCGATCGCCTACCTTGACGCTGGTGACTTCCGGCCCGATCGCCTCCACAATTCCCGCACCTTCACCTCCTATGACAGAAGGAAGCTTCGGCTTTAGATGGTACATTCCGTTCGCTAAAAGGAGGTCGCTGTAATCAATCGGCGCATACTCTATGCGGACTAGAGCCTTGCCCCCAGACGGGGCGTTGGGTTCCGAAACTTCGACCAGCATCAAGTTCTGAGCTGGATTACCGTAGGCGGTGAGATGGATGGCTTTCATTTGGGCTATTCTCCTCCCTCCAAGAAATCTCGACCTGCGAGAGGGCCACCTGCTTGCTGCATCAGTCCTCCATCGCGAAGGTTTCCAAGATCAACGACGGAGTAGCCAAGACCTTCGAGAAAGGTTGCCACCCGCTTCTTCGCGCCTTCATCGTCACCAGAAATAAACGCAACTCGTCTCGCCCCGTTAACAACAGGATCCGCCTCCAAGTTTGAAGCGAACATGTTGTTCAGTGCTTTAACTACTCGTGCTCCAGGGGCTAGCGCCGCGACGAGCTGGCTAGTGGATAGGTTTCCGACATTGGCGGGCGTGAAACTTCCAGCTTTACCGTGGAAAGGATTGACCCCATCGATCAGAATCTGATTTTTCCACTTGGGCAGACTTACAAGTGTTTCGGGTACCTTGTCCCAGGGCACAGCAAGAAGTACCAGTTCGCAGGCTGCCGCTTCTTCCTTGGTGGCAGCCATTGCTCCAGGACCAACTTGGTTGACGATTTCCCGCAGGCTCTCGGGGCCGCGGCTATTGCTAAGCTTTACCTGATGGCCGGCCTTCAGCGCCCGTTTTGCGAATGCCTGAGCGAAAGCTCCTGACCCGATGATTCCGATTTCCATTAGCTGTATTTCCAAATTGGGCTAGCAGCTCAATCGTTGATAGGGTTAGTCGTTTTCTCTTTTTCTGATACGGGCTATAACTTTGAACCGCCGTCCACCGGGATAATCGCCCCGGTAATCCACCGGGCGGCATCCGATGCAAGGAAGGCGATAACGTCTGCTACATCGGAAGGCTGGCCTATCCGTTTGAGAGCTTGCATGCCCAGTGCCAGATCGCGTCCGGCGTCGGTCTTCGTGAAATTCGACATGTCGGTTTCGATTACCCCCGGAGCGACTGCATTGACTCGGATACCGCGCGGGCCTAGTAAGGCTGCGAAATGCTTCACCAGGGTGTCGAGCGCTCCCTTAGTTGATGCGTAGGCGGGCAAAGAAATAACGTTTTGCGACCCGCCAGGCGCAAAGCGTGCCGCCAGGGAAGAGACAAGCACGATGCTAGAACCGTCCGTGAACAGCGGCAGCAGGTGTTGCACGAGAAAGAAGGGGGCGCGCACATTCGTCGCGAAGAGCGCATCGAAATCTTCAACCGTGTGATTCTCGATGGGGGCTGCTTTCGAGATACCTGCGTTAGCAATAAGAATGTCGAGCTTATTACCGACAATTTCACGAGCCTGTTCAGCCAGCTTGGTTACGCCGTCCGGCGACGCTAAATCGGCGGATAGCAGATCAGCTTGGCCGCCGGACGCTTCGATCTCTTTGCGCAGAGCGTCTGCCTCCGATGCGCTTCGCCCGTAGTGAATGATTAGACGAGTGCCGGTGTTGGCGAGTGCAATTGCTGTGGCGCGTCCAATCCCGCGGGATGCACCGGTAATAAGAGCGATCCTTTTGTAAGTACTAGTCATATTAGTTCCTGATAACCGGCTCGTAGCCGGGTTAAATGTTTTGCGTGAACGAAACGTCCGTGTTCACTCATTTAAGCAACCGTGATCTCACCCATGTCGATGGCGACTAACAGCGGCTCCATCACCGGTTGATAGTTGCCCTCGTAAGCGTATACCCGGCGCCTGGTTGGAAATACAATTTGCCCCACTTCTCGGTACTCAGAGGCATAGTTCAATCCTCGAGCCCCGCCCATGACGTCCACGGTGTAGTCATGCCTGCGCAGGAGCCCATCTGGCCCGAAGCACGAGATCTGTTCGCGGGTATGGCTTTTGACGTGATCGGGAAAGACCACCTTTAGTCGTCGCCAGGTTTCGCCATCGACTTCGACGCGGCGAGATCTCTTCAGTAACAAAACCATCGTAGGTATAGAGAAAGGGTGTGGTCAGGTAGGTCCACAGGGCTTCACCTTGGAAGTAGGCCACGTGTAGGTGATCCCATGGGGTCTCTTGCTTGTGGCCGGCGAAATGTTTCTCGGGAGCGTAGCGAGTCTGGATGGGCGTTCCGTCAACCCGTTCCATAACCACTTTTGAGGGCTCGAAGACGAAGCGTTTATCCTGACCTGGAAATTCAGTGACCAGTTTCTGCGTTTTTGTGCTCGCGGTGATAACGACGTTCTTAAGGTAATCGCCTTGGCCCTTTACAAACCAGATCGCACCAGTGATTGATGCGGCGACCTTTATCGTATTTAGCTCGCTCCAACGCTTGAGGCCGCCATGGGCGGAGAGGGCGGTTTGCAAAAGGTCGTTCATAGTTTCCCCATTCTTTTTGATCAGCGATTATGCCGCCGTGACCTTCCGGTGGTTCAGCTCACCGTTTAATGGGCTAGCTTTCCGCCATCCTCGTGTCTGCCAGAGACAACAATACGCGCTCCTTCCCGGCGAAAGCGAACGCGGTGGCTCGGCCTATCCCGGTGAGCGCGCCAGTAATGAGAACCACGGGCGGCGTTGCCTTTGCTTTGGCGGCAGCGCTGGTTAATGGCTCGAGCTCTTTATGAGTAGTCATGGGGGATCTTACCGGGATGCACGAGTTGCGCATCAGCACGTGGGTTAGATTTTCCGGTACTACCTTTCAGTGCGACTCAGCAAGAGATTGGACTGATACCAATGGTGTAGCTTGCGCTCCCTCGTCTGGGATACCACAAAATCTTGCTACGGAGCGATCGTCACAAACCAGGATGCGACTAGTCTGCAGTTTGTCGAACATGGAATCAGACGCTCCTGAAATTGGTCCCAGCGGGCGCCCGCGGAGAGACCAAAAGGAAACGGAGTTGGCACACTCTGAGGCGAAATCCATTATCCTAGAGGTGCCCGTCAGAGACGCTTACGCTTGTTGCTGTCAAATCGAAGAATTGCCCCGATTCATCAGGTCTTTAAGGGACGTTCAGAAGATTGACGATACGCATTTCTTGTTAACTTCCATGATTGATGATGAACAACGCAGAACTGTCCTTCAGATTATACTTCGGGTCCCGGAGAGGCGTCTGGTGTGGCAAGCGGTCTCCGACTATTTTCCGCGGGGCGTTATCGTATTCGAGCCCCTTTCCGATCGCAAAACGGAGATCACAGTTAAGCTGCGATCGAATATTGAGCCCGCGGCCCTGGCCCAGGCAACCACTGACTACCTGACGAGTTTCAAACAGTTCATGGAACAGGGGACAGCCTAGGAGAACCGGGGGTTCGTGAGGAGCAATTCGGGGAGGGCGCGCTGCCTGTCCGACATAGCCTGATGCTTTCAATCGATTTTCTTCCCAACGTGGCGACGTCGGATCCCCGCGCGCCGCGAGGACTTCGCTGCTGGCTCCGTAGGAGCCGAATCTTTATAGTCGGCATTTTCGTATCTCGGGTACGATAAGTCGTAATTATTTCCGAGAAATTGCGCCGGCAAAAGCAGCGAATTTGGCAGGCGAAAATCTTTTTTCGAGAGGGCATGCTAGCCCTCTTCTTGGGGGTGGCACGCCATGTGCATACCAAGCGGTCCCGTGACTACGCAGGAGTACATACCTGTAATCGCTGACGCCTCTATCGGCAGCAGCAAGGAGGAACAATGTTTTTAGTCTTACCACAATCAATCGTGATCCCTGAAGCCTTGGAACGCCTCGAAGATGACAATTTCGAGGATTGGTTGACAGCCGTCGTGATCGAGGCCGCGAATCAGCCGGCCGTCGAGGACCAGTTTTCTAAGACCGCCCATCAGAATGCGAGCGGAATCACAGATCTCTGGATGCTAGAGATCGCTGAGCGCCAGGGCAAAGTGTGGACGGGCAAGTTTCAAGTCCAAATTAACGGCGTCGAAGAGACAAGGACCGGAAGCGGATAACATGCTGGAACAACCGGCCGAAGAGCTTTCCTTCGCCTTCAATACTGCCACCGCGGAAATGACCTTCCACTTGGTCCCAGAGCTCAGGAGATAGCCAATTCCCCAGTCAGAACATGTCAGCAAACAAGTTAAAACCAGTAGGACTTCCTAAGAGAAGTGGAGTCAGACCCAAAACTATTTTGGGACCGTTGCATCTACAATATAGCGGACACGGCGACCCGAAGTATTTGCATCAGTTAATCAAGGATGTATTAGCGTGGCCGGACATTGATGTCGATTCATTGTCGAATGAGCCTGCGAACCTCGTCAGCTTCCGGTTGAAAGAGAATGCGGTCACCGACGAATCTTCGGCATTCCTTAGCCCGAGAGAATTTGCCAGGATACACTTGAGCGCGCCGACTATTATTTTAGCGCTACCATTGATCTGGGCGCACTGGGCAATCGTTGGGGGGTGGGCCGAACCGCATTACCTGCGTTCATTCGGACTGATGCCCGCCGGTGCGGTTGTCGTGTACACTCCGAAAAACGCGGAGGAGTTAGCAATTTGCTATCTACTGTTTTCTAAAGCGTACCAATTCGCTACGAAACCGATGCTGGAGACAGCGTGAGGGACGAACGCGGCCCGGGGAGGGCGCGCGTCCCCGCGCGCCGCGAGGATGTGCCATAACCCAAGGATCTATTTTCGCCTGTGGTTAGAACACGTGCTCGGCTTCGTTAGCAACGGATCGCAAGGACGCGATCCCTCCCGGTGAGGCGGGCCCGGATTCGAGGACAGCTTGTCCGCCATAGCCCACGCTCTAAATCGCCATCCGCTCTACGTCGGCCTCGCAAGCGAGGCGCGCTCCACAATAAGGAGTCGGCGAAGGCGGAAGAACGAGAACGATGCGCTTGCGCGCGTTACAACCGCAACAACCCGCGACGGGTCGCTTCGGCAACGGCTTCCGTACGACTGGCTACATTCATCTTGGCAAAGATCGCTTTACCGTGCGACTTCACGGTTCCTTCGCTGATAAAAAGGGTCGCCCCGATCTCTTTGTTACTTTTTCCCCGGGCCATTAGCTTTAGGACTTCGATCTCACGCTTGCTCAAGGTTTCGCCGCTAACGCGTTCAGCCAGCTTAGCGACTATATCGACTGGGACGGAGGTTTGGCCGGCATGGACCCGCCGGATGCTGTCCATCAACGCCTCCCTCGGGACGTCCTTCAACAAATACCCTTTCGCGCCGGCTTGGATAGCTCGATAGATATCCTCATCACCGTCAAATGTGGTCAGCACAATAATCCGAGCTTTATCGTCGCAGGCTCGGATCTCCCTGATCGCGTCGACGCCGTCCAACTCCGGCATCCGTAGGTCCAGCAGGGTTACATCCGGCCGGTGCAGTTTCCAAAGTTCAACCGTTTCACGACCGTTGCTCGCTTCGCCGACAACCGTCATATCGGCTTTATTGCGCTGAATCATCGACACCAGACCTTCGCGAACAACACCGTGATCGTCGGCAATCAAGACGCGGATTCTGAGCTTTCGCTCCGCGCTACCCCGCTCAGTTTTGACCATGGAAACAGAATGCGATTTTGAAGCCGGTCTGGCTTTGGGGCTCATAACTCTGGTTTCGTATCCAGGGCGATAGGTGATGGTCGCTTCGTTGCCGCACTCGGGTTCCGGCGGCCATGGTTAAGGGGCAATATTACCGTTATCGTCGTCCCTTTGCCTAGAGAACTTACTATTTTCAAGTCGCCTCCCATTTCTTCAGCACGTTCGCGCATACCGGTTAAACCAACACCGTCATGCCGCTCACACACTTGGAATCCAACGCCGTTGTCAACGAATTCCAGACGAACTTCCTTTGCATTAGAAACTAACCGGGTGGTGAAGTTGCTAGCGCGGGCGTACTTCAGGGTATTGCTTAAGGTTTCCTGACCAATCCGCAATAGATTCTCCTGCCAGGCTGCCGGCAGAACTGGTAGTTTGCCCTTCAATTCAAATGTAGTGCCAAGCGTGGTTGCCACCGTTGTGCTTTTGACTACACCTTTGAGCGCCTGCCAGAAGTTGTCTTCCTCCAAAGCTCGCGGACGGAGAGCATGTACTGATCTCCGGGCTTCGATCAAACTCCGTCGCGCGAGTTCGCCCGCCTGATGGATATGCCGATCGGCCTCCTGGCGGTCACCATCGGAGATAGCATATTCGGCTGCCTCCAACTGCACAATTACTCCGGTGAACCCTTGGGCAAGCGTATCATGGACATCGCGAGCCATTCGGTTTCGTTCGGCTAAAACAGCGGCTTGCCGGCTCTGCTCGCCGACTTCGGTGAGCCGAATAGCGAGCATTACTTGATGGGCAAGCGCTTGCATGAGTCCAATCTCTTCCGTCCGATAGGGAGCTCTCTCGCTGTGACCTACCGTAATCATGCCCTTCACGTCGCGACCGACTAAAATTGGGACTGCCAAAAATTTCTTTGTCTCCCGCAGCATCAGGTATTCTCGCAATTGCTGATCCAAGCGCGGGTCTGTCTCGATCTCGTCGCACACTATCGGACCGGCGGTAAAAAAAAGCTCCTGCACGATGGGATGCTCTTTCCATGAGGCCGGACTATGAACGAGCGGGTGTTTCCGATCGATCTCTACGGGGCGCAAGGAGTCCACCTCTAATCGCAAAAGCAGAGAATCTGCTGATTCATCGAAAAGCCATAGACTCGTAGTTTGTCCGCCCAACAGACGGCAGATCGTGCTCAGCATTTTCCCGAGAAACTTTTCGGGTTCTGATGCAGTCGCCAAGACGTCCAGGCTGTAGGTCAAGGCTTCCACTTGGCCTCGCGCCACTTGTTCGGAAGCTCGCAGCGCGTCCTCCGCTCGTTTTCGTTGGCTGATATCTCGCAGGACTGCCTGCAGATAGCGGCCCCGGACCGTGGTCAATGCGACTTCTACTGGAACGATCTCCCCGTTTCTGCGGACGAAGTCTCTTTCAAACCGGAGATAGGGCTCCGTCTTCATCATTTCCATCCGGGCCGGCAACAAGGACTGGTCTTCCGGTACGAAGGTCTCGGAGATCGGAGTGCCGATCAGTTCTTCGGCCGAGCAGCCTGCTAACTGCGCGCCGGCAGAATTTACCGAAACATAGTTAAGATCGGTGTCGATGACAAAAATGGCGTCCGGCGAAACTTCAATCAGGTCTCGATACTTCTCTTCGCTCTTTCTGAGATCCGCATAGAGATGCGCATTCTCAAGCGATATGGCAGCTTGAGACGCAAGCAGTTTCAACACGGTTATGCGCTCCTGAGTAAAGGCATTGTTCGTGAGATTATTTTCAAGATAAAAGACGCCAATTGTCTTGGTCTGCCGGACGATCGGTACGCAGAGCACCGATTTCGCCTGCGTTTTAAGAAAGTAATCATCGTCTGAAAATGGATTTCTGACGGCGGCATCCTCAAGGACCACTGTCGATTGAGTCTTTATCACGTACTGAAGGGTGGATTGTGGAGCCGCTTCGCCGAGTAGAATCGCACTTTCAGCTGTTTGATCCTCTTTCTGCCCGAGTGCACCAGGAGCGATCGCTGGACGAGACCGCTGCGCTGAGGAAAGTACAATCTCAACCCGGCCATTGATGGTGGCAGCCTCCGCCTCAATCTCTGGTTGGTTATTCCGGATAAGCAACAATAGGCCTCGCTGCGCTCCGGCGTGTTCTACCGCGATTTTCATTAAGGTTTTGATCAGTTTGTCGAGGACGATCTCACTGGAAATCGCCTGTAACGCCTTAACGATGGTCGCTGAATCCAGCAGATTGGCTGTCTGGTTCGCGACGAGCTCTGTTGGCTGTAGACTGCGCTTCGCCTCGGAAGTGATGGAGACCGCGTCAAACTTCAACGACCCAGATCGATCGAGCGCCAGCGCCGGATTTTGTTGATCGATTAGCCGAACTTTAGCCACGGCGCCCCATTGTTGATAACAGTGACGAGCACGCCTCAAGTAAGTGTGAGCGACGGTTTCCAAACCTCGCGCCAGATAGAATTTTGCGGCTAGTTCATTGGCTAAAGCTTCGTTCTGAATGAACCCATTTTTCTTGGCCGAATTGATTGACTCTACATAAAAGGACTGAGCCTCGGAATGTCTTCCTTCAAGACGGGCGGCCTCCGCTGAGACCAGAGCTCCCAAGCAACGAAAATTTTCGGGACAATTGCGGGCCCAACCGTGGAGCAACTCGCCGTGGGCTTTGATCGAATTAAGATACTCGATTCGTGTGTCTACGCCGGCCGCCGGGTAGAGCTGCGCTAGCGCCAGCGCCGAATAAAAAGGATACTCGGCTAACTCCAGGAACGACTGCGATCTCCAAGCGAGATGCTGAACTCTCTTGGCGGCGGCAACGGCTCCGCCATAGTCACCGGCATGGAAGCAGGCCTGCAGTTTTCTAAGCCAAAATCGAAACTTAGCCGCGCTTAGTTCTATTTCTTGGTCAAGACGTTCTTCGGCGGCTGACTCGTCGAAATCAGGATTATCAAGACTGCTTAAATTGGCCGTGAGACCGCGCAAGGCTCGGATGTAAGCCAGTTGCGAATTGATGAAATCAACTACCATTCCGTAGCCGGTTTTCCGAGCAATCCGGAGGGCTAATTCGGCCTCTTTCTGGATGGCAATTAGCTGTTCGCCGCTGGCCAAGAGATTAGCGACAATGGAGGCGCAATTGTAAACCGCGAAGGCAAGGTCACCGACTTCAGGTGCAGCCGCAGAGGCCAGGCGTAACCACTCCCGGCCGTACTTCATATGCCGGTTCCAAGGATCAATGTGATGCCCAAGACAAGTGTATACCCGGATCTTGAAGCGATCCGATCCGTATCGGTTTAAGAGTTCGAGGCTGAGTTTGCCAAATCGATAGCCGTTTTCATAGTCACCGAAACGTGAGCCAAGCGTTCTAGCAAAAACTGCGTAGACGTAACAGGATGCATCGCTGTTACCATGCTCCAAGCTGAGATTGACCATTCGGGCGATCAACAGGTCACGCACGTTGTGATCGGTGAACCAGGATGCTGGAAGGATGACCGTGAGCATCTCAAGCGCGCGTTTGCATACCGGATCGGTCATCCTTGGCAAATTGACCAGATCCTCAATTGGACGTTGCTTGAGCTTTGGCCAAATTTGCCGGTACTCTCGCGCGACCTCCTCCTCAGTCGGGTCTATCGGACAAGCAATGCCGATTGACTGCAGGCATTCCAGGCAGACCTGAACCGCGCGAGGCGAACGACCCGACGTGGTATAAAGCACTGCCTGTAATTCTGCGATAGCCGCTCGATCTCTGTCCGGCTTAGCCAAAGCAGTCAGTTGCGATAATCGCTCTTCGGCCTGGTTTAGTTGGCCCGTTAGCAACTCGCATTCTGCTAGATTGAGGTTTACGGCCAACCTTATCTCATATTGAGAATTCCACCCATCGTTGCCCAACAGGCTATTACAGTTCGCCAGATAGTTTGACGCCGAAACGTAAGCCGCAGCCGCCTTGGCGCGTTTCGCGGCGGTTAGATTGAGTTCTATCAACCTGGTTCGCTCTACAGGGGAGGTTAGTCGATCGAGACCACGGTTGAACTGATTAACAACATCGAAAATCGCATCTTCGATTTGTTGCTGGGACATGTTCTCCAGCAGTAATCTGCCAATCCGGAGGTGTTCTAATACCCGATCGGATTCCGGGATAAGGTGATAAGCGGCCTCTTGCACACGGTCATGGACAAATTTCATCGATTGCCCCTGGCGTGTGACTAGCCCTGCACGAATCGCTTCGTCGAGTGCTCTATCGAGAGCCAGCGGCGACTTGCCGCTGATCGTGCTAACCACGGGCACTGTCGCGTTGCTGCCCAAACAAGCCCATTGCTTTAGAATCTGTCGCGTCTCGCCGGTGAGATCGTCCAGTTTCTCTCTGATTAGGCCGGCGACATTCGAGGCGAACGATCTGCTCCGGATTGTATCTAGATCCCAATTCCATCCAGATATTGCCGGGTCAAAGTAAAGCAGTTTCTCTTCTGCGAGCGCCTTGCAGAATTCGATCACGAAAAACGGATTGCCGTTCGTTTTCGCGTATAGTATTTCGGTCAGCGGTTTAGCCCGATCTGGTTTGGAGCGGAGTGAATCTACCAGGAATTGGGCCGCATCCTGAAAGGCCAGCGGCGCCAACGGAATGTCGCGTACGTCGACGCCGGTATCGCGAAGCTTTTCCAAGGTCAAATTCAGCGGATGTGCAGAATTGACTTCATTCGCCCGGTAAGCACCAATTAGTAGAAGGTATTTGACCTCTGGCTCGGTGAGTAGATCCTCGAGCAGTTTAAGGGTTCCCGGATCAACCCATTGCAGATCATCGAGAAATAAAACTAGCGGGTCTTCGGGTCGCGCGAAGACAGCGACGAACCGCCGAAAGATTATCTTGAAGCGATTCTGTGCGTCTCGAGGTGGGAGCTCTGGAACTGAAGGCTGTTTTCCTAGTATCAGCTCAAGCTCAGGTAGCAAATTGCAAATGAGTTGGCCGTTCGTTCCCAGCGCGTCCATTAATCGCCGTCGCCATACAGTGATTTGAGTATCATCTTTACGCAGGATTTCGTGGACGAGTCCGTGAAAGGCCTGGGTGACGGTAGAATAAGGAATATCGCCTTTCTGCAGATCGAACTTACCGGACGCAAAGAATCCAGCTGAGCTTGAGGCGTATTTACGAAATTCGTTTACGACGGTGGATTTTCCGATTCCGGAGAAACCAGATACCAGCACAAATTCTGGAACGCCGTCGGATAAGACGCGATCGAAAGCGGCGTGCAGAGAAGCAATCTCGGAATCCCTTCCGTAAACTGTGTCCGAAAAAGTAAGCTGGACCGGGAAATCCTCGGTACAGCCAGTGGAAACTTCGCTTCCCATTCGTCTCTGGAAAATACATCTTTCCGAGGGTTTCGCTTTCGAATTCCGAGCGGCGCGTCGGTCACCACTCTTTGTCCCGAAGCGGCGTCCGAGCCCGTATTCGGGGAGGGCGCGCGTCCCCGCGCGCCGCGAGGACGTGCCATAAACGAAGGGTGTATTTTCGTCGGTGGTTAGAACACGTGCTGGGCTTCGTTAACAACGGATCGCGAGGACGCGATCCCTCCCGGCGATGGGCCCGCGGTCACGTATTCGGGGAGGGCGCGCGTCCCCGCGCGCCGCGAGGACTCAATCCAAGAACGAAGCGCCTGGCCTTATTCTACTTCAACTCAACTTTGGCTACCACGATAGGAGCCAATGTTTCCGGATGCGAAACCTTACCACCCTGGTAATGATCTATTTGGCTATTAGTAATGTAATAAAAAGTATCGCCTACAATTGCTCCGGTGGTAGGAAGTTGGGTGTATTGAGTTTTACGTTCGAGCACCTTTAAGGCAGTGGCTTCGGTTCGGGTGTTATCTAACTGGACCATCACCACTCGGGGACTGCCCATGCTGTTCTGAACACCGACCAACTGGTTTTCCCAGGTATAGAGCCCATCAAATCCGGAGAGAGTCATGTTCTGTCCGGGGCGAACTGGGCGGACCCTCGAATCATTCCTATCCAGAACCAGGAGTCCGAATGCGTCAGCGATGAATACACTTCTATCATCACCAGACAAGGCAATTCCGTTCGGATAAAATAGATGACGCGAGGTCGGTACTGGGACTAGCTTCGTTTGACCTCGCGGCAACTTGTACACCTGATGGGCAGTGCTATCGGTCAGATAGACATCACCATCCCGGCACACCACGACGTCATTGAACAAGTGATCGGATTTACCCGTCGGTGGAGGATATTTCCGAATCAATTGGCCAGTCGGACTGAAATGGAAGAGCGCCGCATTCTGCGCGTCTTCTCCCGAAGCCACCCAGACGCTGCCGTTGCTCGGATCCATCCGGATGCCGAGAACTTGCGTAAGCCCGTACTTTTTTGGTGGTACGAAATCGGTTAACCGGCCGTTCTCGTCATACCGGACAATCTTCTTTTCGTTCAAGCTTCCCATCAAGAAAGAGTGGGTTCGTTCGTCGTAGGCGAGGCCTTCAGGGATCAGCAATTGATCGTCGACGGTAAATGCCGATACGGATTGATGGACTGCTGGGTAGAGACTATTAACCTTATCTGCGGTCTGAACGAAGTCCGGGCAGTTCGCTAATCGTTTGAATGCGCCATCCAGCGGAAAATCAAATCCCTGATCTGCTTGGGCGACCTCTTGAGCGAGTTCGATCGTCTTATCCGCCTCTCCGATAGAGGCGTAGTCCGTAGCTAATTGATATTTGACTGCGATCTGTTCGCACAGCGGTTCCCTCAGAAAGGGTTCAAACGCATTTATTTCCGAGCGCGCAGCAGCGACTGCGGCCGGAGCAGGCGTCGAGCTAGGAATGCAAGCGCCATGATTAGAGCAGCAATAAAACAGAGCTGCTGCGAATGATAGATGACAGATGACAAATGACAGGTTGGCGGAGGCGTGAGCGAACGGCAAACCAGGGGAGATGACTCCTAATTTGTCATCTGTCATTTGTTATTTGTCATTAGCGACGAGCCTCAGGCGAGTCGCGATTGGCAATCGGGATAGGCTGAAGCTCGGAGAGGAGTTTCTGGAAACGGCGGATCGGATCGCAACGGATCCCAGTCTGATAGCTTAGCGATATCACCGTAGGTTAACGCGCGAGGAACTTGTTCTAGCGCCTGGAGCTGTTGGATCGCCAACTCATTTTCGCCAGCCCAAATGTAGACTTGAGCCAATTCCGTTGCTAACACCGGTCCGTCGACCGCGTCTTTCGAAATCGGTAGCATCGCGGCGGCTTTACGCCCCTCGTTCAATGCGTCTTCCTTGCGTCCAAGCGCCGCATCTGTGAGCGCCAACATCATCAAAGGGTTTGGGTCATCCGGCCACTTTTGCAGATAGGCGAGTTGCAATGGACGGGCAGCCTCGAAAGCAGTTTTTGCCGCCGCGGCGTCGCCTTCAGATGTCTTAATTTCACCGATCAGAAAATCTCGGCAGACGAATCTTCGATCTCCGAGATCAAACTCCGGCTTGGGATCTTCGGCCAGGATCTGCTCGGCCTTGGTAAACTTTCGATCTCCCAGTGCAGCAGTGATCTTCAATAGGGTGGCGCGTCCCATCCCTCGCAGCGGACCGTTGGGCTCATCGAGCAAAGAATGAAATCCGGAAGTATCACCTTTCTCTTGCCAGAGTAGAACTGCCTTTTTGTAAGCGATTGATTGGTTAATCGCGCCGGCTTTAGCAATTTCAGCAAACCCACGATGGACTTGGTCGTACTGGCGATGGAAATCGTAAATACCGGAGATGTCGATGATCCAACGCACATTTTTCGGGTCGAGGGTTCCGGCCTTCTGGTAGTCTTGCAAGGCCTCGAGCCATTGTCCTTGGCGTGAGGCGACGACCCCTAAAAGACCAAACAGAGACGCCGAGTTTGGCAAGCTGCGGCGCGCGATATCGAGTTCTTTGCGAATTGCCGGATAGTCGTGCGCGGTAACCAGTAAATGGTAACCGGCCTCAAGATGAACTTCACCTAGATCCGGCCGTAAGCTCAATGCTTTTTGAAGTGCATCTTCTGCGGCCGTACGCCGGGTATCGGTATGGTCGGCATTACTCCAATATAAAACGTCATGAGTTCGCGCCAGTAAGGCCAAGGCCAGAACAAACCCAGGGTCCCGGTTAACGGCCTCTTCCAAGAGTCTTGCTGCACTGTAGAAGGGTTCCTTGCTCTGAGTCTGTTCGTCGTAATTCGCGATCAGTTCTTTCGCATGAAGAAAGAGTTCATAGGCGGTCATATCCCGTGTCGGTATCTCGCCAATCGAGCTTTTTTCAGTCGTAGAAAGCTTGGCTCGCAGTTCCTGCGAGACGGCTTCGGCGAGTTCAGTCTGAATCGTAAAAACCTCGGTTAACTGGCCGTCGTATTGTTCCGCCCAAAGCTGGCGTCCGGTCTGAGCTTCTTCGAGACGCGCCGTTACCCGGATCCGGTTATTTTCTCGCTGGACACTGCCATTGAGAAGGTAGCGTACGTGGAGCGCTTCACCAATTTCCTTGGAAGACGGCCGGTGCGCCGGATCCCGATACGCTTGAATACTTCCACGGCTAACTACCTGAAGATCGGAGATCTTCGCCAGATTAGTGAGAATGTCGTCCTGGACTCCGTCAACGAAGTAGGAGTCGTCTTTAACCGGGCTAAGATTTTCGAAAGGGAGAACCGCGATTGATTTGGCGGTGCCATCTCTCGAGAAAACGCCGCTTTGGAACAGAAATATTATCGGTGCGGCTAGCAGAATGGCTCCCGCTGCAGCTATCCAGAAAGTTTTCCGGTCGATCTTTTTTCCTTCGATTCTTCTCTGGCATTTCGTGATCGCTTCCACCAGAGCCTGCCCATTTTGAGGTCGGTCCTTCGGATCGGGGCTTAAAAGGGTTGTCACCAACTTCCGTACCGGCAAAGGAATTCCGGCGGCTGTGAGCGCGGCAATCACCGGTTCGGGCCGGGTCAACTGTTGCGCGAGTTCAGAGACCTGATCGGCTTTGAAGGGTTGGTTGCCGGTGAGCAAATAGCATAACGTGCTACCTAAAGAGAAATAATCGGACCGTTGATCGATCTCGAATCCCGAGAATTGTTCGGGACTTGCGAATGCCGGTGTTCCGATGAAGCCGTCATAGGAGATCCGATCGCTTGGTTCCTGGTGTCCGACCATTTTGGCGAGGCCAAAATCGATGACTTTGACGTTTATCTCCGGGCCATGCAGGAGCATCAGATTAGCGGGCTTCAGATCGCGATGTACCAGCCCATGCTTTTCGGCTGCTGTCAGTGCTTTGGCCACTTGAGCGACCACGGCCAAGGCGTCGGCTGTTGATAACGGTCCGGTCCGTTCGACTCGTTCCGCTAAAGTCTCACCTTCGACTAACTCCATTGCGTAAAAACAGGGGCCGTAGGGACGGGCGCCATAGTAAAGAACGCTAGCCACATTCGGATGCCGCAGTTTGGCGGCCGCGCGTGCCTCCCGGAGAAACCGTTCTCGATTCGAATCTACGCCGGCCGCCTTGAAGTCAATGACTTTGAGCGCAACCGGGAACTGCAACGTGGTATCGACGGCCTGATAAGTAATCCCCATGGCTCCTCGCCCTAACTCAACGAAAGACCCATCCGGATGTGTTAAGATCTTGTAGGGTTCGAACTGGTTCTCGACGTTCTCTTCGTCGAGATCGGCGAAATCGAACAAGGGCATCAACAGGCAATCAAGGCAATAACCATAAAATGAAGCGTTGGGATTAATGCTTTTGTGACAACCCCGGCAGAAGCGTTCTCGCACTAAAAGCTCAGGACCCTGCCCGTTCATAGTTTCAGGGTTAGCGGAAAACGCAGGAGCGACGCAATGCAAATGTGAGAGGTGATTAGTGATTAGTGATTTGTGATTAGTGATTGGTGGAACAACCGTCGGAGCCGTAGCCCACACTGGGAACGGCTCGGCACGATTTCCGGTGTAACCACCAGAGTGCGACAAACGCTAATGTCTCTGCAAAACCTTGTAGGTCATTCGGGAGCCTCGCCCACCAATCACCAATCACTAATCACCAACCACTTTTCACCTCTCACGCTTTGCTAGTGAGGCCCTGAAAGCGCGAATCTCATCGTCGAAATCGGAAGAGCTCATCACGGTGCGTGCGACTTCTTCGCGGAGTAGCTCGCGATAACGTGCTCGTAACCGATAAATCGCCGCTTTGACTGCACTGATGCTGAGCCCCGTGCGTTGAGCTACTTCAATATAAGAGCTTTCTTCATCCTCCAGGAGAAAACCACAGATTTGATCGAACAGCTTCTTTCTACCGCTTCGCTCCATCTCCGCTTCCAACCGGATCAACGCTCCCTCAATTAACGCGGCGACCCAGCGGGCATCGAAGATCTGTTCTGCGGTTTGGCCCGGGTCAGTGAGTTGGTAACCGACTTCCGCCGTATCGTCATCCAAAAATATAATCTTGGCTTGGCCTCCTCGTTTCTCGGTCCTCGCCCGCTCAGCGGCGTGTTGCAAGAAGAACTGCAGCGATCCCAGCAAGAATTTCCGGAACTTTCCGCGATGTGGATCTGCCCGGATGAAAGCATTTTTTTCCAGGAGATGAATAAAAAAATCCTGGGTCAGATCTTGTGCGTCTTGCCGGTTATGTCCGTGGCGTCGAATAAAGGCATATACCGGACTGGAATAGCTTCGGTAGAGCGCCTCGAGAGCAGTCCGCCTTTGTTGATCGTCGGTGGCGGCCGAGACCAGGCTCCATTGGGTGGTCTCGAATGCGAGATGTCCCCCTGCGCTTGAACTTAGCCATCCAGTCATGCCGGGGCTGAACATACGTGAGAAGTGAGACGTGAGAAGCGAGAAGTGATTCGTGGAGCGCTGCCTCGCTTGCGAGGCCGACTCGGTCGGCACCGTGGAGGGTTGCCTAGCTTGCGAGGCGGAGGGTGGGGTGCGGTGATTGGTGATTGGTACCGTTCCCGGCGATCCCGGCGTTTTTCAGCCGTATAGGTCCCATTGGTCTCATAAGTCCCATCCGTGGACCGGTCCGCTGCTCGGGTTCCTCTCAACGCGCCTTCAGCGCCAAATACTTTTTTTAACCGAATACCTAGGGCTCGCAGACTCACCCGGTAACCGCCGGACTAAATTCAGGCCAGCGCTTCCCGCCTCCGGACGCCATTTCGCCCAGTCGTTCACACTCTGGCCGGCAGATTTATTGCGCTATCCGAAAAAAATCCGCAACTTTTGGTTTTTTTTCCGGGATTTAGACGCTATGGAGCGCGGCGTTTCCCTCTGAGGGCTGGCGCACCAGAAGCTGAAGAAGAAAACAAACTATGCAACGTCTACTTAGAAACAAAGCCGGCGGGCCGAATAATTCGGGTCCGGCTTTCTTCGATCAAGGGAAAGCGATCGACTCGAGTCGAGGTGTCGCTATCCGAAATCTACTCCGGGGTGTAACGACTTTGGGGTCCGTATTAATTCTGTCAGGTCCATGCGCGCTCTTTGCTGCGCAAAACACCATTGAGATGGCTCCGTTGGTTGCCAAATCGACTTATCTGGCGCCGCTGGATACGACCCAAGAGATCGGTGTAACCCTGTGCTTACCGCTGTCCGACTCGAAGGGCGCCGCGGAATTTGAGCGCCGGGTCTCGACGCCCGGAGACGCGCTATTCCATCAATACATCACGCCGGAAGAATTTGCGGCTAGGTATGGCGCTAACGCCGCGGATTACGCCGCGCTCAAAGCATGGGCGGCCACAGTCGGCTTGAAAGTGTCGCAAGAATCGATTGCTCGGACGGTGCTAGGCCTCCGCGGCACCGCTGGCCAGATGCAAACGATCTTCAAGACTCAGCTCAACCAGTACAAGGGACCGGATGGGGCGGAGTTTTATTCGGCGAGTTTCAGTCCGACCATTCCGAACGAGATCGCTTCCAAGGTTTCCAGCGTGCTTGGGTTAACCGGGAGCAGGCAATTTGCACCGCATATTAAGATCGGCAAGGTGCTTGGGGAATCCCCCAAATGGGGTCCTACTACTGACGCCACCGGCAAAACGAACGGCACGCACGGAAGCGGTCCTGGTGGAGGTTACACTGCCGCCAATCTACGCACGGCGTATGGTATTCCTGCGTTCGGTAAGTATCAGAGCAACACAGTAGTCGCGCTGTTCGAGCAAGGCGGTTTCTCAATCACTGACGTCGCCAAGTATGCGGATGCGAATAATCTGCCATTACCGAAATTGACGCCGGTTAGCGTTGATAAATCTCCCACCACCGTCTCAAACGCGGGTGTGGAAGGTGAAGCCGTTCTCGACATCGACATGATCATGGGAATCAATCCCTCTGTATCGGAGATCCGGGTGTACGAGGATTCGATCGATATTTTCCCAACGGCGTTGGTCGACGCATTGACGCAAATTGCTGACGACAAAAAAGTGTCGGTTGTGAGTATCTCCTACGGAGACGACGAGTACAACCAAGGTAGCGCGGCGATGGAAGCCGAAAACGCCGCTCTGGGACAGCTAACCGGGGAAGGCATTACGATCCTGGCGAGTTCTGGTGACCAAGGAGCATACGGACGTGGGCCAAACGGTCCCTACAATGTGGAAGATCCATCTTCTCAACCTTTTGTTACCGGGGTTGGAGGTACTACTCTGTTCACTGACGGGAACTCCAACTACGAGGGCGAGCAGGTGTGGAATGAATTGGCTAACTTTGCCGGTGCTACTGGCGGCGGAATCAGCTCCTACTGGACGATTCCATTCTTTCAGTCTTCGGAACCGATATCCAATTATGTGACCCAAAACGGTGGATCTTCCACCTATCGCAACGTGCCGGATGTGGCTGCGGTTGCCGATCTTTTCACCGGGGTCTCCGTTTACTCGAAGATTAACGGTGGCTGGCTCATCATTGGGGGAACGAGTGTCTCGGCTCCGATTTGGGCAGGTTACGTCACTCTTATTAATTCGGGTCTTCATTATCTCGGGCTTAAAGATGTCGGCTACTTCAACAGCCTGTTATACGCCGTGGGAGGTCAGGTCACCGGAGGCGGCGGAGACGCCGCTTATGAATTATTCGATATCATCGAAGGTACCAACGGCCTCCCTGCAAATATATCTTTCGGAAATCCGGGATTTAGTGCTGGAGCCGGGTACGATAACTGTTCCGGTAACGGCTCGTTGTGGGGATCAAACTTCTTCCCGCAATTGGCGGACCTTTATGTCGGAGGTAATTTCAACGGAATCAGCAATCTGAATGTCGTTGCAGGGTCGACGTCGGCCGTAGCGACCTGGCAGGCGTACCCGGGAGCAACGGGCTACATCGTCCAACTCGCGGATCTTAATGTTGGTTTTGCTTATCCTGCGGGTAGTGTCTATCTGACAAAGAACACGACGTTCAAACTCACTGGGCTGATCCCAAATACTGGGGACTACTCACTGATTGTTTGGGCAATTACCCCGAATAGCTGGGCTGAGGGAGCTTGGACGTTCTCGACTAGTCCCTAATCCGGCGGGCCTCGTGATTAGCACGGCCGCTGTCAGGGCGGCCGTGCAGTCCTGAAAAGAATAGCAAATAGCAAATAGCAAAATAGCAAATGGGCGGACCAGGGCCGTCTGAGCGGGAACGAGACGCAGCGATCTGGGCCTAGTCGTTGAGCCGAAAGCCATTGAGGCTAAACCAAGTACTTGGTCGAAGCGATTGCGTTTCAGAGCGGCCGGCGATGGTCAAACGGCCGGAGCTGGATGAAATGCTCGTTTAAACAGAACGCCTGATTTTCTATGCCGGATCAACTGCCAAAAAGATCTAAGACGCCTGCCCAGGAGGCTTTTGAGACGCTGGCCTTTTTGTGGGGCGGTCTAGCCGTCGCGGCATTTTTTGGCTGGCAATACAACATGCCGCTCGTTCATCCGCTCGTTCAGCAGATTAACGATGCAGTCAGCCCGTACACGCTGCCTTGGCTAGAGAAAACCTTTGGGCAAGCGAACCCAGAACTCGGCTTCTAGGGAATTAAGAAGATGGAAATTGACGCGATCCGGATCGGCGCGATCGACAGGCCACAGACTTGGAAACGATTTCTCTCGGCGGCTCTGGATTGGCTAAAGGAAAAGTTCCAAGCCGACTATTCCACTTGCGCGACCGGCACCGACTCCAGCGCGATCGACAGCTTAGAGACGCATTGGTATTGGCGGCCTAATACTGGAGAAGCCGAAGCGCGATTACTGGCGGATTGAAGGCCGATAATAGGAGCTTTCGCCCGTCGGAACAGCCCTGGAAACTATCCAGGGCTAGAGGCGCCGATTCAACAATGGAGCTTCGGTTTCAGACTTGCCTGCTCGCAAGGGAGCTGCGCCCGAAACCAGCGGGCTAACTTACCCGGAACAACATTCCAATATTCGCCCCGGTAGCGCTGATCAACATATCTGAGCAACTCTAAGTATCGGGCAACCGGGTACCGCCAGCCAGAGGTGGCCTTCTCTTTAAATGTCAGATAGTCAGGATGAACGTTCACCAAAGCCATGCCGCCGTGCTCAGCCACCCAGTCAAGCTTTCGTTGCCAGATCTCGGCTGATTGCTCCTGCAAGAGAATGAACAAAGTAGAGTCTTGCGCCAGGGTGTAAGGAAGCTCAATGTACCCCGGTCGCCCATTCTTTGCCGGAACCAGAAATGGAAAGATCGTGTTCATGCAATCAGGTTGCGGTTCGAATGGATCTGTGTCGAAGGTCGAAGCGTCATATTCAATATCGAGTTCCCGGATCCAATCTAAATCGTGAAACATAAAGGCGGCCCGAAATCCGGTCGCGTTCCACTCGTCCAAGTAATGATTAATTGAACGAGCTTGCTGTTGGTACTTTTTACGGGATTGAAACAGGTTGCGGTCGTGACGCAAGTCATGTACGCCAACCTCGAATCCCTGGGCGAGCAGCCAATCCCGCAATTCCTTTGGCGATAAATATTCACCTTCTGGCACGAAATTGAATGAGGAACGAAAGCCCAGGGCTAAGTCTAACTCGGCGAGTTCTCTCACTCGATCTAGCCCTGGCTGACCTTCGACGTCGTGAGTTAGCACGAATGCGAACCGCTTCCCCTCAGGCCATCCTTGCCAGCCTTCCGGGCGCCTGCCTGCGCTTTCCAGGATCGGCCACACTCGCCCAGCGCTCCGCAACTGCCGCCTGACCAACCATCTGCGACATGCCAGCCGTAGCTGCGAATTCAGGTAAGGCTTGATAGAATAATAAAGTTGTCGTGCTAGCATCTATTTCAATGGGCAGCCGCTCTACACCGGCAGTCCGCGGTGCATCCGATGGACGACGGAATCGGTAAACTCAGCAGGGTACTCACGCGATATGCCGGTAGAGTATTCTTCCGCACCAGCGCAAAACTGGTACCGGCATCATGCTAAAGATCCGGTTGTGAAAGCCGGAAGCCTGATCCGTATCTTCCATGAATCGATTCTTCCTGAAATTGAATCGATAATAGTGAACCATGCTTTCCTCTGTTCCCCACCCAAGCTTATATCTACGAAGACCCTCATTCGTGATGGAGGTCCGGCCAAAGTCAAGTGTCACGAATGCTTGCCTTTTCAGATGACAAATGGACTCCCACATCACGAGGTTGTTACCCCGGAGGTGCAGGTCGTCCTTATCCGAAGCGCCAAACTTGTAGTACGCCCGTGTACCTTGATGCAAAAAGACAGCGCCAGCAATCGGTTTCGTTTTCGCTCGGGCGATCGTGACAAATCCCAGCCCTTTTTGTAAGAGGTTTCTCTGAATGCTTCGGAAGAATTTTACCGGCTGAGGCGGAATTCCATGGTTCTTCCGTGTTAGACAATGAAGCGAGTAGTACGCGTCCATCAACCCGCTGGAGGAACCGATTTCTACGACTAACCCGTTCCGTTGGGCTTGACGCACATGTCGTCGCACGGCGTCCCTACAGCCCTTAAAAAGGTGGTCACACCCCGGCGACAAATCCAAGGAGTGCGTATAGAAAACAAGGCTTGGAACAGCGAACTCTGGTACGTTTGCTTCTCCATGTAAGACCAGGCTTTTCCACCCCCTAGCCCGCGCTTCCTTCAAAACTGGAGAGAGCAGCACACCTGGTTCGATATTCTCACTAGTTAGAGCTTCCGACCGATCCGTGAAAGGCAGCGCCACTCCTCGATAGCCTGTGAACCAACGTCTCACCTCCATGCACGGTAGGAGCCCCAACAAGCCATTATCCCTCCGCACTAAAAAGTAGGTGGGCTGGTATCCATAAGTTTCGCATAGTACCCTGGCCCAAGCCGAACCATGGAAGATCGTCGCTTTAGCATAGGACTTCAGAAAATTATCCCACTGGCCGTTTAGCAATGGATTCACAATCTCGACGCTTTCGGACAGGCCGGATCGTTCGAGATAGTCTCTGACTGCTTGAACCTGCATTTTGAGCGCTTACTGTTGTGCGATCCACTTACCAACACGTTCATTCATTTTCCGATCAGCTCCGTCTCAGTCGGCGTTAGCTTTATAGCGTCGCTCAGTGATGGTGTTCGGGTCGCGTGGCCCGAGTGGTCGTGAGCTTCGGAGAAAAAAATAAGGCCCGGCTAGGCGTTTTCTCCACAATAGGCCTTTGGAGCATTCGGACCGCTACAGGACTAGAAGAGCTATGGCGGGATCAGACTATCGGCGACGACCTGGGTCTTCAACCCCGGAAGTCAATCCGGCTACCCGACCTTCTCCCAGCCCGAGTCCCGAAGTAAATCCGGCACAGGAAAACGACCGCGAAGGACAGCCCGAAACGCATATGAACTAACCGCTGAATGAAGACCTTCAATTGTGAACTGGCAAGATGCTTTTCAGCGGAAGAATAGGTTTGGCTAACGGAGCGCTCTAGCAAGAACGGCCCCATCAACGACAAGATGAAACACGTCCGCCAGGTCCTTCGCCGCCGATCCAGAGCGGAACCTCAGATTTTTATGAAACCGGAAGAAATTGTTCTGCTGCCAGCGACTCACGAGACCGTTGCGTGTTTCCACGTCAAAGAAGATCTTGTTTCCAACTTTCTTCGCCATCTCGAGAGCGAAGGGATAGAGGTCACCGAGCCGCCCCAACGCCAGGGAAATCCAGAAATGCCCTTCGTAAAAGTGAACGTCGAAGAGGGAATTCCGGAAGCAAAGCTCCAACAAGCACTCGATGATTTCAAAAGATAACCGGTAACCTTGCAGGTAGTTCGATGGAATACTATCGACGGATGCCGATCGGCGCCGAGGTACAGCGGAATAGGGGCGGCGTGCATTTCCGGGTTTGGTCAACGACTGCGTCGAACGTTAGGGTTCGGGTGAGTGGTGATGCCGAGGTCAACAACAGCCCGGTGCGGGCTGTCCTGAATCCGGAGGGCAATCACTATTTTTCCGGCTATGTACCCGAGGCCAAAGCCGGCGATTTCTACAAGTTCATTATTGACGAACGCCTCTTGCCCGATCCGGCAGCTCGTGCTCAGTACGGCGGCCCGCATGGACCCTCCATGATCATCGATTCAGACGACTACACCTGGCAGGACGAACATTGGAATGGGGTTCCCTCCGAAACTCAAATTATTTATGAGATGCACCTCGGCACTTTCACTGCTGAAGGTACCTGGACCGGCGCGCGCGGACGTATTGGTTATCTTAGTGACCTAGGCGTGACGGTCATTGAGATTATGCCACTCGCCGAATTCAGCGGCAAATTCGGCTGGGGGTATGATGGTGTCTGTCTATTTGCACCATCGGCATTGTATGGCCAACCTCACGAGGCGAAACGTTTCATCGATGAATGCCACCGGGCCGGAATTTCGGTAATCCTGGACGTGGTTTACAATCACGTCGGGCAGGACGGCAATTATCTCCCCCTCTTTTCGCCCGACTACTTCACCGATCGGTATCAAACGGAGTGGGGAAAACCCTTCAACTTTGACGGGCTTAATTCGGGACCCGTTCGTGAATTTTTTGTTGAGAATGCCAAGTACTGGATCCGCGAGTTTCATTTCGACGGATTCAGGTTTGATGCTACCCAGCAAATTTTCGATACTTCTCCCCGGCATATTCTCGCTGAAATTTCCGCAGCTGTGAGGGAAGCGGCGGGAACTCGCCGGCTTTACCTCGTGGCCGAGAATGAGCCTCAATGCGTAAAGCTGGTGCAGTCTCCGGAAGAAGGGGGATATGGATTAGATTCAGTCTGGAATGATGATTTTCATCATTCAGCGATCGTTGCCCTTACCGGGCGGGCTGAAGCTTACTATTGTGATTACCAGGGCTATGCGCAGGAATTTCTGTCCGCGGCTAAATGGGGTTTTCTGTACCAGGGGCAATATTACGCCTGGCAAAAGAAGAATCGGGGTACCTGGGCGGTAGGCCTATCTCCCGATCGTTTTGTAAACTTCATTCAAAACCACGATCAAGTGGCGAACTCGCTTGCCGGTCATCGCGTCCATACCTTAGCCGGATCAGGGGCGGTACGAGCCATGACCACGTTGCTCTTGCTTGGCCCGTGGACGCCGATGCTTTTCCAGGGTGAAGAATTCGCGGCTTCCACCCCGTTTCTCTACTTTGCGGACCAGCCGCCAGAGATAGCATCGAAGACAGCGGAAGGACGAGCCGAGTTTCTCAAGCAATTCCCGAGCTTGTCTTCACCTGAGGTTGCGCAACATCTGCCGAACCCAAACGACCATTCGACTTTCGAGCAATGCAAATTGAATTTTGAAGATCTGCAGACACATGAGCCGATTTATTCGCTGCACAAACACCTCATCGCTCTTCGTCGATCCGACCCGGTAATCAATGGCCGGGAAAGACATTTCCTGGATGGTGCAGTTTATGGGCCTCATCTGCTGATACTTCGGTATTTCGGACTGGCATCCGGTAATGACCGGCTGGCCATTATCAATTTTGATCGAGATCAGGTCATTTCGCCTGCGCCTATTCCGCTTTTGGCTGCGCCGCCGGATCGAGCCTGGGAACTCATCTTTTCGTCAGAGGATCCTCAGTACTCCGGTCAGGGCGCTCCGGCGATTCATTTTGACGAGCGACTCAGAGTAGCCGGGTATTCGGCGACCGTCTTCAAGAGCAGCCCAAGTCAGTTGATGGGATTTGTCGCGGGGTGACACTGAATCCGTCGGAACTTGTCGGCCGATGTGGAGTTCAGTCAAAGACGGACCCAGCGCGAAGCCTCGCATCCGGTCTTCTACACCCATAACCCAATGCCGGGAGTTTTTATTCCTCGCTCGGGAGCTTACAGCCTCCTTGCTACTTAAATCTCCAAAACCTTGGTGCTTAAACGGTCTGTAGGCTAAGTTTTGTTTGGCGCTTCGCACCGCTGCTGGCCTTCACTTTTTCTTTAACGGCTTGGCGGCTATTCTGATTGTGCTCGACAGAAATTCTGGCGGGCATAGCCTTTGTCTGGTAGGTCGTAATTCATTGTCTAAGAACCATTTCTTCAATGAGACTTCCGAACTGGTTCAAAGTTGTCTGGTGGGCCTTGCTTATTGCTCTCCTAACTTTTTTTCTCTTACAAAGATATCCAGACCTGGTTGAGGGCCGGGCCGCACCTTTCGATGTGTTTGTGTTCTCGGTTTGGGCAGCTCTCGTTCTCGTTCCTCTTTTCCAGGAACTCAATTTATTCGGACTGGAATTGAAGCAGGAAGTTCGGGAGCTAAGATCTGAACTCAAATCCGAGTTTGTGAACCTGCGCACCCAAATTCGGAGTACTGCCGAGGCTGAAGCGCGGGTTAATTTGGTGCCCTTGCCGGACGCCGAGCTGCCAGCTCTAGAAAAGCGCGCTCAAGTCGCTATCAAAAAGACCATCCAACAACATGGCTCACCACACGAGCCGAGTCTTACTTCGCGGATTTCAGTGGACGATTACACGCAGGCCCTCTTTGAGGCGCGCTACAGTATCGAACGCGAGCTACGACGAATCGCAGCAGCACGCCTCGACATCAGTGGGGAAGGTAGTCCGCGCCCGATCACGGAGATCATTGGGACGCTAGTCGAATCGCAATTGCTTGATTTCGGACTCGCCACCGCGATCAGGGAAGTTTATGCCATCTGTTCTTTTGCTGTCCACGGACAGACTCCGTCCGAGGCGCAGGTCCGCTTCGTGGAGAATGTCCTCCCTGGTTTGTTAAAGGCGTTGCATGCGATTCATTGAAAACTCAATCCGCTAGCGGCGTACTGGGCGGAAGTTCGCAAAGACGGATTCTTTGAACAGAAGTTAGCAAGGGTAGCAAAGTTTACAGTTCCCGGAGGTCGTTTCCGAGATAAGGATCAAGCCAGGTTTTGGCGGTGATTTCGACCCAATTACTTAGTTTGTAGCGTGTCTACCTTTGCCTCTGTTGCGGCTATGCCGCGCTGTTACCTTCTGTTCAAAAATCTGCTTTGCATCCTTGCTGTATGAGAAGGAATTGGGCAACGGCCCGTATAGACGCGACCCCAATTTCGCCCCCCGATTTCTGAAGGCTGCCAGACTTATAATCGCGACCAGTCCGGCCGTTATTGAGTCGGGATGATGACTTCTACACGGCGATTTTTGGCCCGGCCGTCGGGATTGTCTGCTCCGTTAGCTCCGGTGTTTGGCGCAACCGGATTAGCCTTACCGAACCCTCTGGTCTGCAGTCCCGTTGCCGGAACACCGCCCTGAGTGGTTAGCCATTGCTTGACCGAGGTGGCCCGGCCCTCTGAAAGCCTTTGGTTGTAGGGATCACTCCCTTTCGAGTCTGTGTAACCATTGATCAGCACCGATCCTTTTGACTTGGAGCGGATAATCGTGGCCAGCTTTTTGAGGGTTTCTTCTGCCGCGGGTTTCAGGTTCGTTTTGTCGAAGTCAAACAGCACATCACCTGGTAGTTCGACTCGGATTTCGGTTTTCCTGACGTCCGCACCCAGATCGGTCATTGCCTTAGCTAAGTCCTGGACATTTGCCTTCAAACCCACCGGTCCGCCTCCCACGCCTTGGGTCGAGCCTCCTATTCCCTGAGATATGCCGACAATAGCCCGGATATCGCTGTTCAGCGTCAGAGGGGCGTTCCGCGGGTCGGCCGGATTGATACTCCTGATGTCAGGCGTCTGCGCCTGTAGAGGCGTCGCGTCCGCGCCGAAAAGCAAAGCCGCGGCCAAGACCGCGCTTAGTTTTGGGCTCATTGGGAGATGGGCAGGTCTTCAAAAGGCAAGATATCAGGGATCACCAAATTGATCTTAGTCGTTGTCGCAGGTGGAGCCGGGAATTTGAACCACACGATGAGTTTTCCAGCGGCTGGAATAGGCAACGAGCCGCTTCCATCCCAACCAGTCCCGATGTTTCCACCAACCGCCGGTGCAGCCAGAAAGGCGTTCTGGCTGTCCTTAAGGACCTGGTATTTCTTCTTGTCCTGTGTATCCAGAAAGTAGACGTCAGCCAACTTATAAGAACGAATATTAGCGTCGCTGGTGCCTTTATTCCGGTACATAAGCTGGATGGTCAGAATGCCTTCCTTCGCAGCGGCCTTGATCACGTCCACTTCGAGATCACCTTGGGTGGCCGGTTGGGTTTGGATTGCATCTGCCGGGCTGGGCAGTGTACCGGTTAGCAAGAGCAAGCCGGGAAGCAACGGGAGGAGGAGCTGCTGAAGTTTCATAGAACGCACCAAAATGTTTTTGGTTTGGGTTATGCCCCGCGTGACCGCTAACCCAGCTTCGTATATCAATCAGGGTTGCCATGTGCAAGGATAAAGCTGACGGGACCCCTCGCTCGTTGGCCAGGCGACGCCGTGAGCATCTCCATTGAGTATTGGGCAGCGGCTCCAGACGGTCGCGCGCTCCCATTTTTCTTTTTGAGCGCGAGGAACGAGCGAGCAAGAATCAAAAGCAAAATACAGTTACTCTTCCAGCGCGGAGCGGAAGCGAGCTCAAGCTTAAAACGGAATAAATGGGGGTAGCCCGTAGGGGGCAACGTTTATGCCGGATTTGAGCTTGAACTCGCCGGAGAGGAGCGGTAGCGGAATCACCCGGAGAGAGGAATGAGAAGTGAACGCTGAACGGTGGGAAGTGATTGGTGATCACTGTCGCCAAAGCCGGACTCCAGCCATAGCCATCCACAATGCAAAGAGGTTAATGACCATTCGATTGAAGCAAAGAAGGACAAGCCATAGGAAACAAAAATGTAACCAGATTCCCAAACCCCACTGACAGGCGAGCTGGCTCCCGCGCCCTGAAATTTCCAGCAACCATGTGGCATTCACAATGAGGACTACAAGCAGGGTGGTTAAGGCGATCAGACGCCAAGCTCCCACTAAGGTCAATCCGAGAAGCGAAAGTGTTTCAGTAGAAGGCATTGTCGCCTGCCACACGTCGAAGAGAAGACCAACCTGCAAGCCTATGAGATTCGGGATTACCCACCACCTTTCCTTTCTCAGAGCATATCTTGTTGCCACAGCGAGCATCAGCCTAATTCAAGGAATTTTCGCGCGTATCCCTCTGTGTTCCTAATACCAGCTTCCTGTCTAATCGAAGACGAGTCGCCCGGGTTCGCCATCGGCCTCAGTGAATCAAAAACAGGTCAGTACGCTACTAACCATGCACAAAACTTCAGAGGGCTCGACACTATCCTTTTCGTTCTCTCGATGACGCTGTTCCAATCCTCGAACGGCTTCTCATTCGTGATCTGATCCGCCGGGGAGAGCGGGAGGGGAGGAAGATTCAGGCGGTGCGGGAGAAGGTTCAGGTTAGGCTTGAGAAGAAGAACCACGCACGTTTAGGCCCAAAGCGGCCGTGAGAAGTGAGAAGTGATTGGTGAGAGTTGAGAGGGGAAAGGCAACGTGATTTGTGATTGGTGGGGTCAGGGCTCTCCTGTTCCGAAGAAGGGTTTATGGCCAGAAGAAACGCACGGTGCCGAAAGAAGTGCCGTTTTTCCTATCTCGCTCAGCACCTTCTGGAGCCCCTCTTTGGCCCAAGGCTCCCATGATGACCAGGGCGGCAACCAAAACCAACCTCCAGCAGCTTCGCCAACAACAGTCGCTGTTCCTCGCGCCGCAACGGCAGCTGTCAAAAGACAGATCAACGCAGCCCGTCGTTCATGGTGTTTCTCCATGCGCAACCGGCTCCACACCTCATCAGGCAAATCCAGCTGTTTGGAGAGTTTTGATTCTACGTTGCTAGAGGTAACCGCTGTGTCATACAGCCAATCAAACCGTCTCCCACGTTTGAAAATCGGCGCCAACTGCATTGTGGGTTCGGGCGTGAGCACTCCCAGAAAGGCGTTTGGAAATGCTTCAATTATCGGGCCATTCCGGGTTACGCCCGATACTCTTTGCTCAGAGATTTCGACGAACCGGCTGAATTGAGTGCACGCAATGGCCGTGGCGTCTCTTAGCTTTAATCCTGCACCGCAATGACTAAGCCTGGGTTTACACCGTTTGTGAAAAGGTGCCCGGACAAAAGCTTCTTCGCAGGGACGTCGAATCGTCTCCTGAGAAGCCGACGGGAGTAGTGGCCCATCAAGCGCTACAACGGAAGCGCAGAAGCCATCAGGAATCTTAAATGTTCGGCTTTCGAAATCAGTCCTCGCTAGCCAGACCGTTAATTCATCGCCGTTGAGGCACGCGATCGCCGTTGAGCGGCGCTTTTCCGAAAAACCGATGTCGACGCCCAGGAGTTTCATATGCCGAACACTTATATAAGGAAAAACCGAGCCAAGTGGTCGAGGCTTGAACGACCACAAGATGAGAGGTGGACGCGATTGGTCATGCTCCAGCATCTCCGATCTGGCTAGGCTAGACCAATCGCCGGAGTCTGGAAAAGCACAGGTTTCCGCAGTTAGTCTCAAACCCGCGGCACCAGAAGCTTCTGGATGACACCGAAGCTCTCCTCTATTGTGATCATCAATTTGATCGCCACTTTGTCCTTTCTTTATCATAAATCCACAAACCCGCGGTGACTCGCATTGACGGACCCGAACAATCTCAAATCCGCTGCCGAGTATCTTCTTCAAGTGGCTCGCAGCTCTGAAGGCCGCCGCTATCGTAAGCAGCCCAAGATCGACGCGTTAAGACAATATAAGGAAGAGATCTTGGAGGCACACCGCAGTGGTCTCAGCGTGCACCGGATCGCGCAGATCTTTAGGGAACGCGGCGTTGACATCTCCGTGCCCCATTTGGTGCGAACCGTTCGACGTTTTGTCGACGAAGAGGAGCGGACCAGTGGCAGGGCTTCCGGTCAACGACCTCCTCCGACGAAAGAAACTAAGTCCCAGGCGACATATCAGGTTGCCGAGCAACCTTCTGCCCTTGTCCAGGAGGAGGAATTCGCCAAGCAATTGCGGCTCGCGCGCTATTTGGCTGGGGCCAATCTGCCGCGGTCGCGATCGCTACAGCAGGTTCGCGAGGCAAGAACGCCTAAGCAAGAGCGACTCGGTACAAAACCGACTGCTAAAGCCAAGAGAGAAACGACCAGCAAAAAAGCTCAGGGTGAAGAATTGGCGAAGGAGCGTCGCCGCGCCGGGCGACCGCTTCATAACGTATCGTCATCCGGTACGGGGCGAGGGGAGAAGCAACGGCCTTCGCCCGGTCGTTAGAAGCTCGGTTAGGAGATGGCTTAATGGCCCGATTGTCTTCGCCATCACGAGTCTGGCCGAACGTTCATGCGGAATCGACTCTGCGGACTACTCAGGCCCTCAGGGTTTTTTTGAAAAAAATTAGCCCGACCTACCCGGTCTGACTTTCTATTTCGCCGAAGGTTCTCGACTTCAGTTCCACGCCCGTGATCTGGTCCATCTGGTCCGGACCAACAACCTCGATTTGGCCAGCCGCCCTTTCGAAAACGAGTCGCATGGAGGGGGTGACCCAAACGTGCTCGCGAGTTCTCACGTAGATCGAGTCACCGCCAACTCGGTGTATGGTAAACGGCTGCCATTCTCTGGCTCTTAGGAGTTCCCGAATTCGTTCGATCATACGGTACGGCTATGCCCAAACGGGAAGTCCGACAAGGATGGCAGCTTCCGTGACCCGAAGACTGGGCAGCACTCATGACGCGATCGCGCTTGGAAATCAGGGTAAGTAGGGGGATGGCCACCGGCGGCGATGTTATGTGCGCCGCAAAAATCGAGCATCTTCTGGGCCTCACGGATACCGCCGGCGCTGAATCTGAAGCCTCCCCGCCGAACCTGGCAAGAGCGCGAGTCTTGCGGTTTGGTCCGCCCGGCCTATTTTTGATCTGCAAGCACTATGAAGGCAGCGGATTCATCGACGAAGGCGCTGAGCATTCTTCACTTGCTGATGGGAGATTATCATCCTCGCAATTTTGCGGTCAGGCTTTGGGATGGCCGGGAGTGGCCCGCAGAAACCGGCTTGCCTGTCTTTACGCTGGCCTTCAATCATCCTCATGCCTTACGGTCCCTGCTGCAGAGTCGCGGCAGCGATCTAGCGATCAGCGAATCTTACATCCGGGGTGAGCTTGATCTCGAAGGAGACATCGAAGCTGCGATGCCGTTGGTCAAGTATTTGACTGATCGCCACTGGCCCACCTCAACGGCCCTACGGATCGGGTGGAATGGGTTCCATCTCTCTGTCAACGGCGGGTCCAAACGAAACGGGCAAAGGCCTGCCATGCTGTCCGAGGAGCTGCATTCGATTGAGCGAGATCGCCAGGCGATAACCTATCATTACGACGTCTCGAATGATTTCTATGCGTTATGGCTTGATCAACGAATGGTCTATTCCTGTGCTTATTTTGAAACCAACGAGGAAGATTTGGACACGGCTCAGACACGCAAGCTCGATTACCTATGCCGGAAACTGCGACTGCGCCCCGGTGAACGCCTGCTCGACATTGGCTGCGGCTGGGGTGGCCTGATCATCCATGCCGCCCAGCAGTACGGAGTAGAAGCCCTTGGCATCACGCTCAGTCGCAACCAAGCCGAGCTGGCTAACGAGCGAGTAGCGCGGGCCAGCTTGGATAGCCGGTGCCGGGTGGAAGTGCGCGATTACCGCGACCTGAACGATAGCGACGGCTTCGACAAACTGGTTAGCGTCGGCATGTTCGAGCACGTGGGTGAAAGCAAGCTCCCGCGCTATTTTGAACACGCATGGGAATTGTTGAGACCGGGCGGAGTTTTCCTCAACCACGGTATCGCTTTACGTGCGAGCGAGCCGCAGCCGAAGGGTCCGAACTTTATGAGTCGCTATGTCTTTCCGGATACCGAGTTGGTGCCAATCAACGCGACGCTGCGATATGCCGAAGAGGCCGGGTTCGAAGTCCGTGACGTGGAGAGCCTGCGGGAGCATTACGCGCTCACTTTGCGCCACTGGGCTCGCCGTTTGGAACTTCGTCGCGACGAGGCGCTACGAGTGGTAGACGAGCCAACCTATCGGGTTTGGCGATTGTTCCTGCCGGGATCAGCATATTGGTTCGCAGCGGGAGCGTTGAGCGTTTATCAAGCGTTGCTCCTCAAACCCGAGGAAGGCCGCAGCGGTCTGCCGCTGACCCGGCGGGGCTGGTACCTAGCCAATGACAAATGACAAAAACGAGCCCTCTTTAATCCTAAAATCCGAAGATGAAATAAACCGCAGATTACGCAGATTCAATGTATGGCAAATGAGCACGCGCGCTGAATTTGCGTTAATCCGCGGAATCTGTGGATCGTAATTTGGAATCGGGGTTAATTTTGTCATTTGTCATTTCTTAGCGGCCGGGAGCGGTCCAGCAGTAAGGCAACGCCATCCCCTGAGCGCAACGTTCCGAAAGCTAGACCAAGCGCGTCGGTGAGGCGCGCGCTACAGAAAAGATCAGCGATTGATTGATTGCCAGTGCGGATCAATGCCGCCGCTTGCAAAGCCAGAGCCATTTTTTCAACCAGCCAGCGAGCGCCAAACTCCGTGCCCATTTCAGCCGGCTTAGCCCAACTCAGAGAGCCAACGAAGCGATCGAAAATGGAATTACCTCCTATGGCTACGCTGATTTCTTGCCAGAGAGCTTCGATGGTATCCGGATCCTTTTGCATGGCTCTCAGAACATCCAGGCATTGGACATTGCCGGCCCCTTCCCACAGAGAATTCAAAGGAGCGTCCCGGTAAAGGCGAGGAAGCGGCGATTCTTCAACATATCCGTTCCCGCCGAGACACTCCAAAGCCTCCGCTACTACCGCTGGCGTCCGCTTTGTGATCCAATACTTGGCGATTGCGGTAGCGATACGAGCAAACTTGTGTTCGCGCGGGTCTTGACGTGCCCGATCAAACGCATGAGCGAGGCGAATAGACAGTGCGGTCGCAGCTTCCGACTCCAAACACAAATCGGCCAGAACGTTTCGCATCAATGGTTGATCGATCAAAAGGCGTCCGAATGCGGATCGATGGGCTGCATGATGGGTTGCTTCGGTCACTGCTTTGCGCATGGAAGCCGCCGAGCCCACGGCACAATCCAACCGGGTATGGCGCACCATTTCCATAATCGTCGCGATCCCGCGGCCTTCTTCCCCGATTAATTGCGACCATGCCCGCTTGAACTCCACTTCGCTGGACGCATTTGAGCGGTTACCAAGCTTGTCTTTCAGGCGGAGAAGATGGAAGGCGTTTCTAGTTCCATCCGGTCGCCAGCGAGGGAGCAAGAAGCAGGAGAGGCCCTTAGGCGCTTGCGCGAGCATCAGAAAGGCGTCACACATCGGTGCAGAGCAAAACCATTTATGACCCGTAATGACGTAATCCCCGCCCGGTCCACCTCCATCGACTGGCTCGGCCAGCGTCGTATTTGCTCGTACGTCGCTGCCTCCCTGGCGTTCGGTCATACCCATACCGAAGAGCGCACCCCGTTTTTGAGAAGCCGGCATTGAGCGAGGATCGTAGGTAGACGAAAGGATTCGTGGTTCCCATTCTCTCGCGAGTTCCGGCTGCAATCGAAGCGACGGGATCGCCGCGAATGTCATGGTTAACGGGCAACTCGTACCTTCGTCGACCTGATGTCTGAGAAACGCTAGAGCGGCTCGCGCGACGTGCGCACCGGCATCCTTGTTGATCCAAGGCAGAGAATGGATTCGCACTTCGACGCCGATGCGCATCAATTCATGGTACGCCGGATGGTACACGACTTCGTCGATCCGGTAACCAAACCGGTCATGCGTTCGCAGCTCCGGCGGAAATCGGTTAGCCTGGATGCCTAGATTGATGATCTCTGGGCTACCGAGCAGTTCTCCAAGTTTGTGCGCTTCCGGCTCGATCCAACCGCCGCCCTCTCGCCGGACTGCCTCTTTCAGGGCCTGGTCGCTGTCGAAAAGATTGTAATTCTCTAAAGGTGGCGGCTGATTGAATACGATCTCGGGGGAATAGTTGGCGCCCATGAGATAGGGGAACCAAAGATGATCGCGCGGTCCCGGGTCCGTAGCAACACTCCGGGAGTTGTTTATTTTTGGGTATCGCCGGCTATCCGGCGTCTTTATGCAGTCAGTGTTTGCGTCGAAGCAGTCTTACGTCTACGGATCTCTACGGTACACTCCTTCTCGGACCTGGTCCGTTAGTCTCTAGCGACGTATCAAGCGAAGAGCTCAGCTTGAACACAACATCGGAGCGAGTGGAGGAAAAACTGGAGATTCCGCGGTTATCGTAATCGGGAGCTAAGCGATTTTAGCAACCGATCCAGAACCGCCAGCAGAGCTGTTACAATCGATTGAGGCCCATGTGTGTCCCTTGGATCATCCGGAATTGAGTAACGTCATAGATGGGTCGATCGGCGCCCGGAAAACCGACATAACCAAGGTCTGGCTTTTTGCGTGTAATGTGCGCATCTAACATGAGCTTTGCGGAGATTATCGAGGAAGCTGCCCGGGCTGACACCGGCGGAACGGCAGGCAATCTATCGGCGGATCGAAGATCTCGATAGGGAGCCGCGATTCGAGGTGACGGAGGAGATGGCGCTGCGATCGAGGAAGCAACGCGCTCCCTTGAGACTGGGAAAGGAATGCCACTAGAAGAAGTATGCCAGCGATTTCTTGCCAAATGGGCAATCTTTCTGTGCGTACACTATATCTTCTAGTTCACGGCCCCCTAGCGACTGGTGGCATGGCGCCGCCAATCGCAACGAGGCAAAAAAAACCCGCGGTGACTCGCATTGACTGATCCTGATCATCTCAAATCCGCTGCCGAGTATCTTCTTCAAGTGGCACGCAGCTCTGAAGGCCGCCGTTATCGAAAGCAGCCCAAGATCGACGCATTGAGACAGGATAAGGAAGAGATCTTGGAGGCGCTGCCGCTGGGCCGCTAGCGCGGCCGTGATCCGACGTCGCCAAGGCTATGTCGGACAGGGAGGTGAGAAGTGATTGGTGATTCGTGATTGGCAATCCAATCGAAGCAACATAGCCAAAGCGGCGATCTCTCCGGACCGTGAGTAGCACACAACTGATTTTCAAGACGTTGCAGCATGTTCCCGACCCATTTTGCTTTTTTGAGCGCGAGGAACGAGCGAGCAAGAATCAAAAGCAAAATACAGTTACTCTTCCAGCGCGGAGCGGAAGCGAGCTCAAGCTTAAAACGGAATAAATGGGGGTAGCCCGTAGGGAGCAAACGTTTATGGCATGAACATACCTACGACAGAACAAGAGGCAGCGAAGCTGAGCATGCGCGAAGCGATGCTGCCTCCGAGAGTTCAACGATTGAGACAGAAGCTCAGTAGGAAAGCTAAAGAGCAGAAGCGATTTCGCTTCTACAGTCTGTATGACAAGATCATCGACAAGGAGACGTTGACGGCAGCTTACCGCCAGGTAAGAGCCAACGATGGAGCGCCAGGGATAGACGGGGTAACGCTAGCTCGCATCGATGAAGTTATAGGTGAAGAGCGCTTTGTGGAGGAACTCCACAACGAACTCAAGGCAGGGCAGTACAAAGCCTCGCCAGTACGGAGAGAATACATACCGAAGGCCAACGGGAAACTGCGACCACTGGGAATACCGGTGATCAAGGATCGAGTCGTGCAGGCAGCGGTGGTGCAGATCATCGAGCCAATCTTCGAAGCGGACTTCGAGGATTGCTCTTATGGGTTCCGACCTGGGCGCAATGCGCATCAGGCGCTGGAGCAGATCGCAGCAGCACTAAAGGCAGGCAAGACAGAGGTCTACGACGCAGATCTGGAAGGCTACTTCGATTCCATACCGCACGACAAACTCATGAAGTGCATCAGGATGAGAGTGGTCGATGGCGCGGTGTTAGGACTGATCAAGCAGTGGTTGGAAGCACCAGTAGTGGAAGAAATCCGGGAAGAAGGGAAACGGGAGAGGAAACCTCGACACAAAGTGACGAGAAACAGCAAAGGCACTCCGCAAGGGGGAGTGGCCTCACCACTATTAGCTAATATCTACCTGCATTGGTTTGACCGGGTATTCCACTCCGAACAAGGACCGGCTAAGTGGGCAAAAGCGACGCTGATCAGATACGCGGACGATTTTGTGATACTGGGCCGGAAAATCACACCGAGGCTTGAGAGCTTTGTTAGCGAGAAGATCGAACAGTGGCTCGGGCTGAAAATCAACCGGGACAAAACGCGCATCTATGAGGTCAAAGCCAGTGAAAACGGGCTAGACTTCCTAGGGTACAACTTCAGCTTGGCGCTTGCTGCGCACGGCCCAAAACGCCGGTACTGGCGAGTGTCTCCGAGCAAGAAGTCAGTACAGCGCGAAACCGTCCAATTGCGAGCTATGATCTCCAACCGGCAGCAACACATACCGGTCACTGAATTAATAGAGCGACTAAACCGGCACTTGCGGGGATGGAAGAACTATTACGGTAAGTGGCACTGTGGAGCGGCCATGAAGCGGATCAACTGGCAGGTGGAAAATCGGTTGAGAAAGCATCTTCGGCGACGTAGCCAGCGACCCTGGCGAATCCCCAAAGGGAGCACACTGATGGCGCAGCTTCACAAGTTCGGACTGGTACGGCTCTGAGAAACTTTACTACGAAGACCTTTGACGAAAGCTGGATGCAGGAAATCTGCACGTCCAGTTTGATGAGGGAGAGGGACATGAGCAATCAAGAATGGTATGCAGTCCTTAGGCACAGATGGGGAAACCCTGATACTCGCTTTGCTCCGGATTTGAGCTTGAACTCGCCGAAGAGCGCGCCCTTAGCGTGCTTGCATCTTTGCGTGAAGATTGGAGGATTTCAACTGACGCCATGATAAAACCTTACCTGTCGGTCGTCGCCGTTCTGATTATTGTGCTCAATGCATTGCTACTGATTCCTGCCACCAGCGCCTACACAGTTCCGGTAGCGCTGTTAGGACTTTTGTTAGGACTTTTTGTGTTGATTCTTTCGTTTCGAGCAGGCGCGAAGGCCACGCCCCCGTCTATAGGGGCTCCAGCTCCAGCGACCTTGCCGCCGCCCGTCACGGCTACCAACCAGGCCGAAACCGAGATCGTGGCATTCTTCGCCCTTCTTCAGGATAAGGGCCGCCTTGTGGATTTTCTGATGGAAGACCTGACCGCATTTGACGACGCGCGGGTCGGAGCTGCAGCCAGAGTCGTTCATCAAGGCTGTGGAGAAGTTCTAAAGGAATACTTCAAGATCACTTCAGTCTCCGAGGCAGAAGAAGGTTCTCAGGTCGTCGTGCCAGCGGGTTACGCTGCCGACCAATACCGGATGATTGGGAAACTGGCCGGAAATCCGCCCTTTACCGGCAAACTTGTTCACAAGGGCTGGAAGACCGAGTACGTGAAACTCCCGCGAAGCACCAAAACCGATCGCCTGCCAGCGATCGCACCTGCAGAGGTCGAAATTGGGTAGAATCGGTGGATAAACTATGGAATCTGTGGCCCAAACTTCGGAACTCGCTACTGGTCAAGTCAGCGCACGTTTCAGTCTCGGGATCGATCTGGGAACCAGCAACAGCGCGGTTGCAGTTGAGGATTTCGAGACCGGCCGCGCCGCAATTGTCGAGATCACTCAACTCCTTGGACCAAATCGGATCGGGGAAAAGGTGACCCTTCCGTCTGCGATCTATGTCCCGCATCCAAATGAATTCCCGGAGGACGGATTGCTCCTTCCTTGGCAAGAAAAGGGTAGCGGCCTGATCATTGGGCATTTCGCACGGGAGCACGGCGCATTGATCCCTGACCGGCTGGTCATTTCTGCGAAGTCTTGGTTGTCGAATTTCCACATCGACCCGAGAAAGCCGGTCCTTCCCTGGAAATCGGATATCGAGGAGCAAAAACTTTCCGCTTTAGAATGTTCCTGCCGTTATCTCGAGCACATGAAGGAAGGGTTTCTGTATGGAGAGCGGGCCGAGGGGCGAACATGGAATATCACGGAAGGGCAGATCGTCATCACCGTTCCCGCCTCATTCGATGAGGTCGCACGAAATCTAACTGCTGAGGCTGCACAGGCCGCGGGCTTTGGCAAAGTCATCCTCCTGGAAGAGCCTCAGGCAGCCTTTTATGCGTGGATGGCGCAGTCCGGAAACGGTTGGCGAAACCAAGTCAGCCCCGGGGATATCATCCTGGTCTGCGACGTCGGAGGGGGTACCGCGGATTTCAGTCTGATCGCAATCGCCGAAAAAAAGGGGAATCTCGAAGTAGAACGGATCAGTGTCGGCGAGCATATCCTTTTGGGAGGTGACAACATGGACTTGGCGCTTGCCTACGCGCTCAATGCGCAACTGGAAGCGGCAGGGAAATCGATCGACCGATGGCAGTTTCTCGCCTTAGTTCATGCCGCCGGCAACGCCAAAGTAAGCCTGTTCACCGATCTGGGGCTCGACCAAATTCCGATCGCCGTTCCATCTCGAGGATCAAGTCTGTTGGCTAAAACCATCTCAACTACGTTGGATCGCGCCATGCTTGAACAAATCATCCTGAACGGCTTTTTTCCCCTGACCAGTGTCTCTGACTTGCCACAGGAAAGCCGCGGCGCCGGCCTTCGAGAGTTCGGTCTTCCCTACGCAGCGGATCCGGTTGTTAGCAAGCACCTCGCGCGATTCCTCAGGCGAAGCCTGACCAACGTGAAAGCCAGTGAAACACTGGGCGCGCTCGTGAAATTCCAAACGCTCGAAGGCGAGCATATCAAGCCGACTGCCGTTCTTTTCAATGGAGGTGTATTCAACGCTGCCCCAATCCGCCACCGCGTTCTCGATTTGCTAGCGTCATGGAACGATGGGATCCCGGTTCGAGAACTTCAGGGATTCCAACCCGACCTGGCGGTTGCCAAAGGAGCTGCTTTGTACGGTCGTAACCGTGCTACCGGCAAGGGGATTCGGATCAAGGCTGGCACCGCCCGCTCCTACTACCTTGGTTTGGAATCGACCATGCCCGCGATCCCGGGATTTAAGCCACCGATCAAAGCCATCTGCGTCGTTCCGCAAGGGATGGAGGAGGGGAGCGAGTTGCTGATTGATGCGCAGGAGTTCGGGCTCATGACCGGACAGCCTGCTGACTTTCGCTTCTTCGCGTCCGAAGTCCGCAGCGGCGACCTGCCTGGCCAAATCATCTCCAACGCCGAGCGCGAGTTGGAAGAAACCAGCAGAATTGAGGTAACGTTACCTGCTGTCGAGGGATTTCCTGAAGGCCAGACGATTCCAGTCGTCATTAATCCAATGGTGACCGAGCTTGGTAACCTTGAGCTCTGGATGAAACATACCCGCTCGGAGCGCCGTTGGAAGCTCGAGTTTCAGCTGCGGATGGAATAATCCTCGAGGCCCGGATCATACCGTGTCCTACGTGACATCGCACCTTCGGCGCCGAAGGTGTCCTCAATGGCAAACGCCTTTAGCCATTAACTCGCGAACAATCCTGGCTTAACTTCCTAACAGGACTGCTATGGCAAAATTCAGCATCGGCATCGACCTTGGCACAACAAATTGCGCCATGGCATTCGCGCCTCTCGAAACCGCCAATCCGCATTCGAAGACATTTCTAATTTCCCAATGGGAAACCTTGACCGGATTTTCAGAGGCTTCGACGCTGCCTTCCTTTCTTTACCTGCCAACGGAATACGAAGTCGCCCAGATTTCGCGACAAGGCACAAGGACAGGGGAATGGATCCCAGGTCGCCTTGCAAGAAAGCAAGCGGTCGAATCACCCGGACGTGTGGCACACTCCGCCAAGTCGTGGCTGTGCCATCACTCGGTGGATCGAAGTGCACCCTTTCTCCCCTGGCGATCGGACGAAGTCCCTGTCGAGAAAAGGATTTCACCGATCCGAGCATCCGCGCTTCTACTCGAATACCTTCGCATCGCCTGGGATATGCAGCTCGCCCACGAGGGTGCCCATTTCGACGAACAAGAGATTACTATCACCGTTCCGGCATCTTTCGATGCAGCCGCACAACGCCTCACTTTGGACGCCGCGTCGGAAGCTGGTTTTCCGGAAACGGTCCGATTGTTGGAGGAACCACAGGCAGCATTTTACTGTTGGCTGGAGCAGCATCGAGGCCGGGACGGGCTCTGGGAGCGGATTCCTGGCAACCGCGCTCACCACGTACTTGTCATTGATATCGGCGGCGGTACCTCCGATTTCAGCCTTTTCGAGATCACTCGTCGAAGCGGAACGACGCCTCCGAACATTAAACGAATCGCAGTGGGTGACCATCTGCTTCTTGGCGGCGACAACATCGATCTCGCGCTGGCGCACCATGTAGAATCGCGACTGGCAAACGACGAGCTTTCCCCAACCCAATGGAATTTTCTCGTGGCTCGCTGTCGCGATGTGAAGGAGCGCTGCCTAACCGAGCCCTCCGGAGATTCCTTTCCGGTCTCGATCCCCGGACGCGGATCGAGTCTGCTCGGCGGCGCGCTTAGTGCCAGGATCACGCGTGCCGAGGTTGAGTCGATCGTGCTGGACGGATTTTTCCCCGAGTGTGATTCCGGTGAACGGCCAGCGCGAACCCAGGCTGGGTTGCGAGAATGGGCCCTCCCTTACGCTGCGGACAGTGCGGTTACGCGCTACCTCGCCGAGTTTCTTTCTGGTCTCCCGTCTGTAGAGGCAATCCTCTTCAATGGCGGATCGCTCTATCCCGCAACGTTGCGCCGCCGGCTCCAGCAGCAGATCGCTCGTTGGCAGGGCGGCAGCGAACCACAAATCCTTGATAATACAACACTGGACCTTGCGGTTGCCATTGGAGCCGCAAGCTTTGGCGGGATTATCTATCGACGCGCCCAGCGCATCGAGGCCGGGGCAGCCCGCGCCATTTATCTCGAGGTGCGCAAACGGACCCGGGAAGAAAACCCGCTTCTTGTCTGTCTTCTGCCCCGGAACGCGCCATCGGAAGAAGAATATCGAATTTCTCAACCTGGGCTAGAGCTTCGGGTAAATCGTCTGGTTAGGTTCCACCCTTATTACTCGGCGCGAGGGGACCCAAGCCACAAAGCCGGCTCCCTGGTAACGTGGAATGACCGCGATTTCCAACCATTACCTCCGCTCCAAACCACTGCTCGAATTACGGGTCCCGCTCCAAACGACAACCAGCTTCCAGTCACCCTGACTGCCCGAATGAACGAGCTCGGTTTGCTTCGGGTTGCCTGCATCAGCGCAAATCCATCGATACAAAAATCATGGTTGCTTGAGTTCGATCTTCGCCCCCACCTGCTTGAGGACGGAGACTCGGAACAGATTGATACCGCTGCCGATCTGGGAACTGAGCCGACCAAATTGGATGGTGCGCTCCACCGTATCACAACGCTTTTTTCACGGCCTTTGGACGGGCGCGACAAGCTCACTGCCAATCATCTTCTCAAAAGCCTCGAAAAGATTCTCGGAATGCCCAGAGCTGATTGGAATCTGCTGCTGATTCGGTCACTGTGGCCCGCTCTTAGCGAGAGCTTTTCTTGCCGCGAAGAATCAAGCGAACACGAGGAAGCATGGTTGATCCTGGCCGGGTTTCTTCTTCGGCCCGGATTCGGAGGAGAAGGGGATACCGCGCGGATCGACGACCTGTGGCGGCTTCACACGAGCAAACTCGCTTATCCCGGGAAACGCAGCCAAATTCAGCAGTATATCCTCTGGAGACGGGTTGCCGGCGGCCTGACCCAGGAGCGACAGGAGCTGATCCTGGCTCCGGAACTGCGAAGCCTGCGCCTAAAGAAAAATCTGCCTGCGGAGTTTGTTCGGCTTGTCGGCTCACTCGAAAGAATCGGCTCGAACCTGAAAACGGAGATGATCGATCTCTTTCTGGAGACCGCACCCGAACTGGCCATCACGAAACAATACACCGCACCTTATCTGGTGGCGCTTGGGCTACTTCTGAATCGTACACCGTTTTACGCCGGTCCGGATTGCGTTGTTCCACCGGTGCAAGTGGAACGAGCATTCGAAGCGTTATCGGATCTCGATTGGAGCGCACCCGAATTAGCGGAGGTACAGACCCTTTTTCTCCGCGCCGGACGGATCGTGGACGACCCAGCCATTGATCTGCCAAAAGGGCTCCGGGAAAAGATCGTTTCGAAACTGGCGAAATCCGGGGTTGCCGAGGTCAAGCTCGGAAGACTCCGCAAGTTTATACCAATCGCCGGATCGGAGCGCACCAGTCTCTTCGGTGAATCTCTTCCGCCCGGTCTGATGATTAGCTAACGCGTACGCCTTGACCCGGAACCGAACCTCAGGCCGAAGCTTTCAAGCTCCACCTCGAGGATGTCGGCGAGTTGACCCCTGGAAGGAGGGATGCACACCGCGCGATCCGTATCTACCGCTGAACCCATGGGGATTAGGATCCCGATTCTGGTCTAAATTCCCCGTCAGGAGAAGCTTCTGGATGATACCCAAGCTCTCCTCTATTGTGATCATGAATTTGATCGCCAATTTGTCATTCCTTTATCATAAACCCGAAAACCCCGCGGTGACTCGCCTTGACTGATCCTGATCATCTCAAATCCGCTGCCGAGTATCTGCTTCAAGTCGCGCGCAGCTCTGAAGGCCGCCGCTACCGCAAGCAGCCCAAGATCGACGCATTGAGAGAGTATAAGGACGAGATCCTGGAGGCGCACCGCTGGGCCGCTAGCGCGGCTGTGAGAGGTGAGAAGTGATTAGTGAGAAGTGAGAGGGGGAGGGGATTGGTGAAACGTGAAAAGTGAAAGGCTGAGAAATGATTAGTGAACGGTGATTGATCAGCGTCCACCGGATCGCACAGATTTTCAGGGAACGTGGTGTTGATATCTCCGTGCCCCATTTGGTGCGTACAGTCCGGCGTTTTGTCGACGAAGAAGAGCGGGCCGGTAAGGGGGCACCCGCTCCACTCCATCTAGCGAGTCCTATGGCAAAGGAACGCCAACCGGAATCGTCTGCCGCTGAAGCAACGAAGCCAAAGGCCCCGGTCACGTACCAGGTTTCTGAGCAACCCAGCAGCAAAGTCCAGGAGGAGGAATTGGCAAATGAGAGGACGCGGGCTGGGAGGGTAGTTCACAGAAGACTCCGTCATCTGTTCAGCAACGAAGCGAAAAGCAGCGGCATTCGCCTGGTCGTTAAGCTGGATTACCGCACTACATCTTTTCTAGCTTCCAGACTGCCAGGCGTACACAGTGCAGAGCGAGAACGCGTTTCAGATCGAGTAGGAGCACAAAGACGATTTAGTCACGGCTCCACGCTCCGCAATCTTACTTGAAAGCGTGTCAACTTCCGAAGAAAAAGACGCGTATTGAAGAGATGGCACCCGCCAGTTCAATGGGCAGCACACAGAGCGAGGCTTCCACGACTGCCACCAAAAATACAACCTGCCAAAACATCGAACCCGGTAACGAAAGGCGCTCGTGTTTCCTGTTTGTTACTGCAAACAACTTCATACCAGTTGTACGCTCTCGGACACTTGCTTGCATGATAATTGCAGAAAAAAGGCGGATTCATGACCAAACGAAAGATCGCATCGTGCGAATTTCCTATCGTTGTGACAAATCTTTCCTGAAGTCCAGCGCGGGACACAACCGAAGAGATGCTTCTGTCATCTTTCGTTCCTTTCTGTCTAGGAATTTGTGCTTCTGTATACATAAAGCATGAAAGTTATTGCGATCAACGAGTTCGGTGCGACCGATAAATTTTTCGAGAGAGCGGGACATCCGCGGCCGCGTGCGGATGAAGTCCTGATTCGGATTCGAGCCGGTTCATTCAATCCAATCGATTATAAGATCCGGCAGGGCCGTTTCGGCGGCGATCTTCCGATGGTGCTTGGTCATGATGCGGCCGGAGTCATTGAAGAGGTGGGAAGCAACGTTGGCCGGCTGCGAGTTGGCGACGAAGTCTGGGCCTACCTCGGCGGGCCATGCAGCAACGGCGCGTATGCAGAATATGCCTGCATGCCGCACGAATTCGTAACGGTCAGGCCTCGAATATTGTCCTTTGAAGAAGCCGCTTCCGTTCCGGTCTCCGGCTTGACCGCAAATCAGTCCATCCGCCTCAAAGCCAGACCGACTCCAAATGATTCGGTTTTTATCGCGGCGGTGCCGGGGGGCTCGGTTCTGCCGCCATCCAGATATTGCAGATGATCGGTGTGGAGAAAATTGTCGACCACGTCCGGCACGGGAAGCCAGTACCAATTCATGGTCGATGAGCTGCGGTTGAGTCCCGAGCAAGTTATTGATTATCCCGGCAAAGGATTGAAACAATTGACCGAAGAGGCGATCGCGGCAAACGGTGGCTGCTCTTTTCGACAAGACGCTGGATTTCGTCGGAGGCGAGATGAAACGTCTCTGTTTTGAATTGGTGGATTTCGATGGAGACATCGTGTCGACGGTCGAAGAGATCGACCCGTTTGCCGTGCCGGTCTGGCACGGAAGAGCGAGCCCGCTTTTCCGCAGATCGGCCTCCCTCCATTTTCACTTCGCTGGGAGCGACGAGGCCTTTACGGCTCGAAAGAAACCTGGCCGGGTATACGCTCAACAACTCCATGAATTAACATTCCTTTATGAAGCCCAGAGACTATGGCCGGTGGGAGTCCAAAATATTGGCGAACTCTCAGTCGAAACAATCCGGCGAGGCCACGAGATGCTCGAAGCCGGCGGTGTTCAAGGGAAACTGGTCTACTCGGTCCCCTAACTAGCTAGCCCTCGATGACCCGGCTGACCAACATGTCATTATGCGTATTGACTGAAAAAAACTGCGATCAGCAACGCACGCGCGTAGGACGGCAGGGCAAGCGGCGCAGCGCTGAGTACCAGTAGTAATTCTGGATTCTCGCGACAGGGGAAAAAGAAAAAATAGAAGCTGAAGAGCTGGTAAAGGAAAGACTGCCTTTTACTAAATGGGAGCTAATTCCAAAAGAAAAGGAGGATTTTAATAGGGTTGCGCTCGCTAATCGAAACTCTCACTGAACTTGTGGCAGCTTGCCGAGGCGCGCATCAGCTCCTTGCCTAGGAACGTTTTGCAATATTGGTCGGTGGCGCCGATTTTCCGGATCAGTAAAACCCAGCATCCTGTATTACCGATACACCCGCTTCGTGCCGGCTACCGGCCAAAGAAACCAGGCCGTCTTCGCAAGCGAAACGATGATCGCGTAGACGTTGAGTGGTTCGAAGTCACGAAATCATTTAACCAAGGGAAGATAAAGGAGCTTAGAGAGATGAACAGAAGGACCACTTGGACACCAAGCAGAAATCCGAGCCATCTGCGCAGAACTGGGCTTCTACCAATAAGCCAGGCGTCATTGCCAATCCAAACGGCAGGGTCAAAGTGGCAAGCAGCTCTAACAGAATATCGATCTCGGTCGCGTTAGAATAGTTGCGCGGAGAAGAGTTAAGGGCGGCTGATTCTTCCAAGACATTTTGGCAGACGAGAAAAAGGGTGCCGGAAATGACGAGGTAAAAGCCCAGCTCGGACAACTTTGGCCTTTCGATCATAAGCCGCCGATACATCGGCCCAATAGCCGATGACGCAAGTGATTGGGTCAAGAAGTAGTAGAACGCAGAGCCGAACTCCGGATCCCGGCGTCGCTGGTAGAACCAAGAAAGTCAGGCAGGCCAAGGCATCGACAAGCGAAGCGGCGCTGCCAATAACGTCAGCCCAGCTGCGTTCAGATACCTCGTTAGATCTTTCTACTTCTACTTCGTCCAAAGGCCCCTCTAGTCTTCTTTTGACATGTCATAACATCACCGGGAACCGCCGTGACCCCGAGTTATGAAAAACATTGAAAATATAGATTATCTTGCCAGACTGCGACCTTTTTCGTATGCTGCCGCCAGCTTGGTCTTACTCATTCCCGACCGAAAACACCGCGGCGACTCGCATTGATTGATCCGGATCTTGATATTCTCAAATCCGCTCGTCGCAGAGAGGAAAAGAAAAAGCTGGCTCGATCAGAGGGGGAACAGGTTCTGGGGACCAATCGAGCCAGCAAAACTACCGTATGAAAATCCGATTTCTAATCAACAACTTTTTTGCGGACCGGTGGTGTTCACAACTTTTCCGTCGACCGGATTCGAGGACGAGGACGAGAACGAAGCGACGCACGAGAATGCAAGGAAGAGATCGTGGAAGCGCTAGGCCGCTGACGCGGCTGTGAGAAGTGAGAAGTGATTGGTGAGAAGCGAGAGGTGGAGGGGGTTTGGTGAAAGGTGAAAAGTGAAAGGTCAGAGGCCCGACTCTGAGCAAGCGAAGCGGGTCGCACGAGTGATTCGTGAGAAGTGATTCGTGATTGGTAATCCGATCGAAGCGACATAATCAAAGCCCCGACCTCTCTGGACCGTCCAGTAGCCACCAGGCTTTGGCTGATGGCCAGAGGATTATCACAACTGATTTTCAAGACGTTTCGGCATATTTCCAACCCATTTTGCTTTTTGTTAGCGAGGAACGAGCGATCGTTGCCACACCTCAAGACCACTCTTGAACCGCCCTCATGGCCTTGTAGATATTGGGGCTGCAACTCATCCCCATAACATCCCCCCAATCCCCCATATTATGCATCTGCCACGCCGCTTTGCCCTTTGTTGTTTGTTCTCTATTGGGTCGCTCGGTCTGGTTCGCGCGACGCCGCCTGATTTCGGACCGAACGTGATGATCTTTGACCCCAGCATGCCGACGAGCCAGATCCAGGCGACCGTCGACGCCATCGCCAACCAGCAGGTCTCCAACCAGTTCGGAACGCAGCGCTACGCACTGCTGTTCAAGCCCGGCACATATGGATCCAGCGCCAACCCCCTCAATTTTCAGGTTGGCTACTACACCGCCGTGGCGGGCCTCGGCCTCTCCCCGAACGACGTCGTCATCAACGGGTCCATCGACGTGTACAACCAGTGCAGCGACGGCAGCTGCGTCGCGCTCATTAACTTCTGGCGCTCCCTGTCGAACCTGACCATCAACGTGACCAACCCGAGCTTCGGCTGCCACACCGGCGAATTCTGGGCCGTGTCGCAGGCTGCGCCGATGCGTCGCGTCCACATCAACGGGCTTGCCACCTTCGATGGATTATTGCACCGGCCCGTCGTTTGCCAGCGGCGGCTTCATCGCCGATTCGGAGTTCGCCGGCAGCACCGTGATCAACGGCTCGCAGCAGCAATGGTTGACCAGGAACAGCAATCTCGATGGCTGGACCAACGGCGTCTGGAACCAGGTGTTCTCCGGCGTCATGGGTGCGCCCGCGCAGTGTTTTCCCGGTCATTGCCCGATGCGGCGGAATCCCTACACTACGCTCGCCACCAGCCCGGTGACCCGAGAGGCGCCATACCTTTACATGGACTCCAGCTGGGAACTACAACGTCTTCGTCCCCGCGGTGCAGACGAACTCCGCGGGCACGACGTGGGGCAGCGGCGCGACGCCCGGCTCGTCCATCCCAATCGAGAAGTTCTTCATCGCGCAGCCGACGGACTCCGCGGCGAAAATCAATGGAGCTTGCTCTTCGGCAAGAACCTCATCCTGACTCCGGGCGTCTACAACCTGAACCGCGCATCGATGGTCACGCGTCCCGACACAGTGGTGCTCGGTCTCGGTTTCCCCACACTGATCCCGCAAAACGGAAATGCGTCGATGATCGTCGCTCAACGCCAAGGGAGTGATGCTCTCGGGGATCATCTTCGACGCGGGCCCGACAAACTCTCCGGTGCTACTGCAGGTCGGGAGCTCCATTCCGCGGCATTGACAGTGCCAGCCTCCGACCCGTCGGCTCTTCAGGATGTGTTCTTCCGCATCGGCGGCGCTGAGCCGGGAAAGGCGACCATCAGCCTGTCAGTCAACAGCGACAACGTCATCCTCGATGACATCTGGGCATGGCGGGCCGACCACGGCAACGGCGTGGGCTGGACGGGCAACACCGCCGACACGGGCGTGATCGTCAACGGCAACAACGTCACCGCTTACGGCCTGTTCGTCGAGCACTACCAGAAATACGAGGTGATCTGGAACGGCAATGGGGGCACGGACATCTTCTTCCAAAACGAGATGCCCTACGACCCGCCTAGCCAGGCGGCCTGGATGGAGGCTCCCGGCGTCGATGGCTGGGCAGCCTTCAAGGTCGCCAACACCGTGACCAGCTTCAAAGGATATGGTATGGGCAGCTACAGCTTCTTCAACCAGGGCGTAAACATCTACGCCGCGAACGCGTTTGAGGTCCCCGCCACCCTCCCGCCGTCGAGCCTGAATGATCTGCTCACGATCTTTCTCAGTACGGCGGGATCCGGCGGCATCCTGAACGTGATCAACGGCACAGGAGGGTCGTCGACCATCGCCAATCCGGATACTCCGGTCACTGTCGTGAGCTACCCTTGAAGGCTTGACGCCGCATCTGATCCCGGGTCATCAACGCCCCTCTATAGTGGGCGGCGCTTGAGGTTTAGCTAAGAGGGGTCACATCTTTTTAAAGTTTAAAGATACATCAGTGACGCATTTGAAGACAGCGGCCTGCGGCTTGCGCGCTACCTGGCCGCGGGAGGCTCGCCGCCATCGCGGGCACTGGAGCCGGCTCTTAAGACAACGCCTAAGCGTGAGGGACCTGCTTCTAAGGCGGACGCCAAAACCAAGGTGGCAACGGGGAGCGAGAAGCCCCGCGAGGAAGAATTGGCGAAGGAGAGGCGGCGGGCGGGGACGGGGGTTCACAAAGTGCCGGTATCAGGTTCGGGGCGAGGGGAGAAGCAGCGATCTTCGCCGGGTCGTTAGAAGCCCAGAGTTTCCTTTGGGAAAGGAATTAGCCTGACCTACCCGGTCTGACTTTCTATTTCGCGAAAGGTTCTCGATTTCAGTTCCACGCCCGTGATCTGGTCCATCTGGTCTGGACCAATAACCTCGATTTGCCCGGGCGCCGTTTCGAAAACGAGTCGCATGGAAGGGGTGACCCAAACGTACTCGCGAGTTCTCACGTAGATCGAGTCACCGCCAACTCGGTGTATGGTAAACGGCTGCCATTCTCTGGCTCTTAGGAGTTCCCGAATTCGTTCCACCATACGGTATGGCTACGCCCAAACGGGAAGTCCGACAAGGATGGCGCTTTTCTCCTTCAGCATCCCCAACCCGCGGTCGCGGGTGCAATTCCGACACAGCGCAGTACTCCAACACTCTACGCCATGGTCCAGAAGGCCGCAAACCAAGGTTTCGCCTTGAGGGTCGACTTGGGGGTCGAGTCTTAACAAGCAACAGACTGTACCAGCGTTTGGCCTTGGTTTTTAATTGGTGCTTTGTTGATCAAGCCCCGCATGCGAAGCGCAACATGAAGCGATTTCTGCGTGACCAAGCTTCAGACGGTCGAAAGGGAAGAATCGTTGCCTGTGAATAAGGCTATTAGCCGGGTTGTCTGGCTATCAAAGCCAGCCGTGCCGCGAACAAACATCTGGAAAGTCTGTTGCTTATTAAGACTCGACCCTACAGTGCACCTACTTCCAGGTGCCCGATCTGGCTGCACCAAAGCCTACTCCCACTCCAAGCCCTACACCGATGGCTTCTGCGACTGGGAGTCCCAGCCCGCGGACTTCTCCCTCGGCTCGAGATGGTAATCCGACCGACAAAAAAGAGAGGTGAGTGCCAGGCACTTTCTCTTATTCAAGTCGCCGGGGATGCTGGTACACGCGCGTCACAGATCCGTCGGACATAGCGCCTTCGCTCGAATTGCTGCATTGCCTTAGAAGCGCAGCGTGATCCGGCCTGAGAGAACGTTGATCGGCCCTTTGTCACTATTGTAGCCGGGATTAAAAAAGAGTTGATAATCCAGGGTGAAACTCAAGTTCTTGTAGACAGCGAGATTGTAAAAGGTTTCGGTGAAATTTTCGTAGCCGAAATGAGGAAGCTTGCCGTCGCCAATCAGGACGCCCAAGCCACCGGCGTTAAAGTAGTCGCGATGCGCCACACCGATGTCGGCCAGGCCGAAGGCAACTCCGAAAATATCGTTTGAGCGAGCCCAGCGTTCACCGTTCACAGTAATACCAACCGAGGCGCTTCGATCGATGTCCGTAAACATGTAGGCTTCCAGACGCGGATCCCGATAGGCAAACCTAGCGAACGCGCCAACGTCCTTCGCCAATTCCTGTTCGAAGCCAAGAATCAGTCCATAATCAATCCGATAGGGCTCGCGCAGGCCGTTAATAAGGATACTCTGATCAGCAAGCAGCGACGTAAAATCAGCCAGATGTTGGTGCAGGAGCCAACCAGTAAGGCGAACCTTTCCCGGATGGCCAAAGAGCTGGTATCGTCCTCCAGCTCACCAGCCAGCTGATAGGCCTTAAGATAGTGACCATCGGTCGCCAGACCATTATTGACCCGGGGAAGAGTAAAATAACCGACTCGAGCAGCCCACGCTTTTTGATTTAGTTCGACGGTCAAACCGTACTCAAAACCCAACGAGTCCGCGGCGTAGTCGAAAGCACCGGCATCGACCAGAGTCCAGTTTAGAAATTGGGAGCTCGGATCGTGAGATAAGTGTTGTTATCGAATTGGTCCGTGATGGCCATTTTGCCCGCGGTAATCGTCAGCCGCGAAATATCAACGTTTTCAGCTAACTGCAGCGGACCGGCGTCCAGATGCTCCTGCTCACCTCCGAAGCCGATAATCTGACGAATAAAAAGATGGGGAATGAAGACATCACCGCGATACTTGCCAATCTTGTATGCCTCGGAGTTGGGGAACTCAGCGATACCGTGAGTAACTCCTAAACCAAAGCCCTGATAATATTCTGGGTTGAAGTAAAATTCTGCTCCCGGCCATAGCCGGAAATCAAAGAAGAGATCGGCCGTGGAAGTCTGTCGGAAATTATCTGTGGAACGCAGGCTATTTGTGCCGTTGTAAGGATCATGGAAGCCCGGCTGACCTTCTAGAACTTCTATCGCGTCTCCGTGGATCGCCCAATTCTGCGTCATCGTGTCTGCTTTTGTCTCCACCGGAGGCTGTGGTTCAACCGTTTGTTTTCCATCTATGGAAGTCAGCGATGGTGAAGGGCTCGGCGAAGCCTCTTGCGCGGAACTCAGGAATGAGCACGAGAACTGCGTAGCTCCTATCGTCAACAGATAAACGGCCACTCTTGGCACGGTCATTGTCGTAAGGAGCGACCGCCTGACGAACCGTAGAACGACAAATAACTTAGCAGATACGGGTGCGCATTTCTTCATGGAGCGTAAATAAGGATGGTGATTTAATCGTCAGTAGTGTTTTGGCGACCTAAGATTCTTTTTCTCTTCTAAGAACCCGGACAGACGCTCGGCTCATGTTTTGCAGGGCGGGTTGCTTACAGCCGTGACCGCTGCTTTAGCGTGGTTTTCGGTTTAGGCTAAGCGCTCAAACCGGTTGATCTCCATGCAGTTCGTGCAGTTCGACCAACAGCTTTAACTGCTCAAGTGTCTGTTTGCTCAGATGGTGTTCCAAACCATGGACATCGTGTTCGATCACGCTCTTTGGAAGATCGAGGGATTGCAGAAAAGCGGTCAATATACGGCGCCGAGCATGAACATCCCGAGCCACAGTATGACCAGTTGCCGTCAGCGTGAATCCCCGATACTTCTCATGCTTAAGATATCCCTTTTGCGCCAACCGCTTGACCATACCGCAAGCGCTTGCATCGGTCACTGAAAGAGACTCGGCCACGTCGGCGACACGCGCGTAACCCTTCTCTTGGATAAACTCGAATCTGCAGACCAGGTAGTCCTCTCCGCTTTCGGTTGATCGATGGTCCCCTCCAACGCCTTGGCGCCGATCTCTGCACTGCAAATTCGCAGGCTTTAAATCTTGGCTATGCGGGTGAAGGTTCGCCATAGAAGGAAAGTGGTGAGTGCATGCCCAGCGGCCGTGCTCAAGCACTAGTTAATAGAGTGTTAGTTGGACTTGCAGGTGTCCGGACCGCTTTAAGCATCAGCACAGGTACATCGACGCGATGGCGGACATTATCCGCGGTGCTTCCGTAAAGCAGGTCGCTAATAAAGCGGTGGCCATGGGTGGACATAGCCACGAGATCACAGCCTCGACTTCCGACCCAGCGGATGATCTGATCCGCAGGTTCACCGTAAGCTAATTCTGATTCGACCAGGATGCCCGCCGCCACCAGTCGGGACCGGACAGATCCCAGATAAGCTTTATCGCGCTGGATTTCAGGACTTACTGCCTCAGCGCCAAACAAGCGTGCAGCCCAGCCGTCGGCCACATGCAGGAGTACCAACGAACTGTGGAAGGTTAGCGCCAGTTTAGTGACATGCTCCAAAATCGTTTGGTCAGCAGCGTCGCATCCAGGGCAACTAAGTATTTTTTGGTACATGCCTTAAAGGATTTTCAGCGAGATGCGAACACAGCCATTGCGTCATGGATCGCCCCCGGCAAACCATAAATGTCAAGACCGGTGATGAGCAGGCAGGAAGTCCAGCCAGCGATGGCGAGGAAGCGCCCATTGCGATAGGATCCCATGAGCTTCCGGGAACCGGCAAAGCAGAGGAGTGGAAACATGGCCAGCGGGCAACTGGATGGCGAGGACCACCTGGCTGAGATTTAATAGATCGTTCACACTGCTGTCCCCGCGGAAGCCAATGAGCAAGATCGCCGGCACGATGGCCAGCAAGCGGGTGATCAATCGCCGCAGCCAGGGGCGGATCCTCCAATCCATGAATCCCTCCATCACCACCTGCCCGGCCAAGCGTACCGGTGATCGTGCTGCTTTGCCCGCTCGCAAGGAGCGCCACGGCAAAAGATAGGCTCGCTGCAGCAGTGCCGAGTAGCGGAGACAGCGTCAGGTAAGCCACCGTATCCAGTCCGCATCCTGTATCGAACGCTACCACCTCGCCGCTGGGCAGTGTCATCTTGTCCTTGCCCGAAAAAGACCATCGCCGCCAGCACCAGGATGGCGGCATTCACAAAAAACGCCAGCGACAGCGCAATGACGGAATCGAGTGTATTGAACTTGATCGCGCGGCGCACCGATGGCATCGTCGGCTTGCAGTTTTCTCGATTGAACGAGTGCGGAATGCAGATACAAATTATGCGGCATCACCGTGGCTCCTATGATGCCGATGGCGATGAAAACCATGTCCTTGTTTTTAATGAAAGCTGCCAGGTTCGGAGTGACCGTTGCAGAAGCTATTTCAAGCAGATTCGGAGTGGTCTGCGGGAGCACGAAGATTTCGATATAATAACAGACGCCGATCGTTCCGATCAGGACGACGATCACTGCCTCGATCAACCTCATGCCCAGCCTTTGAAGCGACAGGAGCAGAAGCACGTCGAACGCGGTGATGATGACCGCTGTGAGCAGCGAAATTCGCGGGAATAAGAGATGGATGGCGACTGCGCTGCCCAGGACCTCGGCCAAGTCGCAG
>CAVXLD010000012.1:0-577696 GCA_963762565.1 uncultured Verrucomicrobiae bacterium
GCCACGTGCGCCGATATAGCGCGAACTCATCAAACAAGCGCAACAACTCCCGGGCAAACTCGATCGGCCCAAAACTGATCGCACGTTTCTTACCACGCTCGATTAGGGTAGACTGCAGCTCTTTGTCCTGAAGAATGCTGATCAAAGCATCGCTCCAGAGCTCGTGGTTCGTTGGATCGACCAAAATCGCTGCGTCACCCATCTGTTCCTCGGCCCCTGGAATCCGCCCTGCCACCACCGGACATCCCAGCGCAAAGGCTTCCAAGGGCGGAAAATTCTCTGGCCCGAAAAGGCTGGGAAACACTAAAGCGGCCGCCCTCTGGTAAAGAGGAACGAGATCCGGCTGGCTAACAAATCCACCGAGGATGACTTGTTCTTCCAGACCTAATTGCGCGATTTTCTCTGTTAGAAAGGGCTGGTTTTTTCGGTCCGATCCAGTCAGCACCAGCTGCAGGTTTTGTCCATACCGCTCCTTCAGATCCTTCAACATCAATAGAAGCAGGATATGATTCTTGTGCGGCCACAATTGGGCGGGATAAAAAACATATGCCCGGTCGACCCCTAATCGCCGGAATAAGCCTTCCACGTCCGGGTGGGGCTTTGGGGCGAGCGCAAAGGCTGGCGTCGGATGATGGATCGACCGCACTCTCTCGGGTGCTACCTGATAGAAAGCGATTATCTCATCTTTTCCCACATCGTTGGGCGCGATGATGTATGCAGCGCGCTGCAGCGACCGGCGATACATTTCTTCGCGCCGGTCGAATTCGTTGAATAGGCTGACCTCGGGAAAGAATGGTTGCCGCCGGTGCTGAAGATCCCAAATCGTGCTGATATACGGAATATCCAGAATTTCTCCCATCCAGGGTTGGAGATAGCAGACCAAGTCTAAGTTTCCTGCGGCGATATCCGGGTAATACTCATAATCCCGAGCTGGTGGCCTGACCAAAAGCTCGGCCTGATGAAGCGTGAGCCACGGCAGTTTGATGTCGTCCAGATGGCCCGGCTTCTCCGGTTCGTAACCGATCAGATAAAACGTGTGCTTAGTTTCCTGGAGAACACCGTTGATCGCTTGCAGAATTTCTTGGATGTAGGTAAGCCCTCCGCCGATCTGCGGGTCATCTTTAGAAATTGCGATTCCGATTCTCATTTCGTTTTTCCTTACCGCAACAGGTCGCCAACCATTCGCATTTTGCGCTCAATCACATCCCACACTTGAAGATCTTTGATTAGATCGAAGCCTTTTTCCTGGCCGACGTAATTGGGGTTGCCGGTCCGGTCCCGGCCCTCTCTGAATTTTGCCGCCACGAGGCCCTGTGGCAATGAGGGTTGGCAAAACGCGGCTGCGTACTCGCCGCGCACAAAGTACGCGTTGTTCCCAGCGCTGTTACAGCCAATCCACAGATACCCTTTTTCACCGGCCAGAAAACAGAGAGCCTTAAGCGATGTTCCCCAATACAAAAACGAGTAGTGAGCCTTTTCCCGGACGAAATCCGCCTGGTACGGTATGGTAACCGCCTCTCGACTTCCGAAGATCCCGTTAAATTCAACAATCACCACCGCGGGGTCCACCACCGTGATCGCCTCCCAGATCCAGTAATCGTTGCCATCAACATCAACACTCAAAATCCCAAGTCGCCCGGAAAATCCAGCCTCTTGGATGATGGCGTTGATGTTGTCGCGAGTAATGAAGCGGGCCAGAGCAGTGACATCATTTCTCCAATACAGTGCCTCGCTCCGAATCGAAGCCACATTATCCTCGCTTCCATCCATAACCAGCCCTGTCCAGTTGTCGTTCAGCAACAAAAACCGGGTATTGGATTCTCGATAATTCTCGACACCAAATTCAATAAAGCGGCGGTCGCTCTTAGCCAAACTAAGCCGGCTAATGATGTATTGAATGATCCCATCATCGCCGAATTGCGAAAAAACGCGGAACTCAGCCTGCTCAAGTGCAATTGGATTTTTGAGGGATCGAAACTCACGCACCATCGGCTGCGCAGCCAATATCTTCGTCTGGTCGACCTGATCAGCCAGAGTATTGAGCTGGCGGTAGAGCGCCCAGATCGCATCGGGTTGAAAGTCGGAGCCCATGGCGCGATCAAACAACATTTCATCCTAGCGTCAAGCGCCAATCCGTTGCGATTTCGTTCTCGTCTTCGTCTTCGTCCTCGTACTCGATCTGCAAACCGTGCCCGGAGCCGGACCGTTCCGTGCCGACGATTGGATTGCATCCCCGTCGAAATTTGTCCCGAAGGGACGGAGTGATGGTAGCGACTCGACTGAGCTCGCCGAAGTCCTGGCATGAAATGCCTAGAAAATGTGGCCAGAATGGATCCGTCCCGTCTTGTCCGCCATAGCCAGGATGGCGACGGAGAAAGGGCACGGTATGATCGGCGTCGTTGGTCCCAGAGGTATTTCTCCAGGGACCCACCGGGCTTGCACCTATTCATACCGTCCCTCCAGGACGGGTCGCTTGGGGTACCCCTTCCAGGTATTTCATGCCTGGCTACCATCATCCGGTCCCTCTGGGACAAGAGGTTCTTCGTTTTCGATTCGAAACCACTCCCTGCTTAGCCTTCGGGAACTTCCATCGACCCGCAGAAACCACCTGCGATCCTCGCCCGTTTCGCACGCCTTTTCTCCACGGACGATTGCGCCTCAAGTTCGCCGAAACCCACCCCGCTGAAAACTCCAATCGATTCAATCGTGATACAAGTTCAAATCTAGTTTTGCTTGACGAAGACTATTTCGCTCTATTATCAATTCGAAACCAAACGAAATCACCTCGTTTGTCCCCAGTACGATGCGCTTACCGCGTTAAACGACTGGGAACGGATTAGCCAACCCGGCATTTGAACCCCAGAAAGGATTAACGAAAAACTGCATGCTTCCTGTCGCGCTGTCTTGTCCTCCATAGTCCGGCTCAGCCGGACGACGGAGGAAGGCTGAAGCCTGCGAAGGCGGACGGCGCGTCGGAGCGTTCCCCTGAGAGACCAAAGAAATGAAATTTACAAAAATCGCGAACGTTCTCGTTCCAGCTATCGCCATGCTCACAATGGCGTTTGGCAGTCCACCTGCCAAAGCAGCGGATCAAAAGGTCAAAATCGGCGTCGCCATGGCGCTCTTCGACGACGTTTGGTTGACCTATGTCCGAGATGCCATCACGGCTTGGGGTAAAAAGCACCCCGACGTCGATATTACTATCGTCGATGCTAACAACGACACCGCCAAGCAGGTGGGTCAGGTTGAGAACTTCCTGGCAGAGGGCATGGATGCGGTCGTCGTCCTACCGGTCGACACGGCCGCAACCGGACCGATGACCAAGTCAGTCGTCGCCGCCGGGAAACCTCTAGTCTACGTGAACCGCCTGCCATCCAACCTGCCGAAGAATGTTGTCTATTGCGGTTCGAACTCGATCGAAGCCGGGATCATGAACATGCAAGAGCTTGGGAAAGCCATGGGCGGCAAAGGCAACGTAGTGATTCTCATGGGTGAGCTCAGCAACGAGGCCGCCATCGGCCGGACCGATGGGATCAAGAAAGTCGTTAAGGAGAACTTCCCCAACATTAAGATCGTCCGAGAACAGACCGGCAACTGGAAGCGCGAACAGGGCAAGACCATCATGGAGAACTGGCTCGCCTCCGGACAAGAGATCGACGGTGTGGCTTCCAATAACGACGAGATGGCGCTTGGCGCACTCCAGGCCATCAAGGCCGCAGGAAAGTTAGGCAAGATTCCCGTGGGCGGTACGGACGGCAGCCATGACGCCCTCGAATCCATGGAGCACAACGAGCTCAACAATACGGTTTTCCAGGACCCGGTCGGTCAGGGTGAGGAAGCAGTCAACGCTGCTTATCTGATGGTCAAGAAAGAGGCCAACCCAAAAGTGGTGGATGGCAAGATCTGGATTCCGTATCAAAAGATCACCAAAGAAAACTACAAGCAGTACATGAAGTAGAGCAATGCGCTACGCGCTATGACAGATGACAAATAACAAATGACAAATGCGGCACTGGCGTCACCCCTCAGTGGATTAATTTTGCTATGCCATACGACATTTGTACGATCGATCCCTGAAGGCGCACGCCGCCCAATTTGTCATCTGTCATTTGTCATCTGTCATTTCTTCTAGCGCGTAGCGCCCCCGGAGGCGACTGATGGGAACTGATTACGTGCTCGAAATGGAAAATATTTCGAAGGGGTTTCCCGGCGTCCGGGCATTGACCAATGTCCAGCTCCGGGTGCGCAAAGCCACCGTCCATGGTTTGATGGGAGAGAACGGCGCGGGCAAGTCCACGCTGATGAAGTGTTTGATTGGTATCTACGTCCCGGATTCGGGAACCATCACTTTCAAGGGTGAGAAGTTGCATATCACCAGCACCCATTACGCGTTGTCCAAAGGCATCTCCATGATTCATCAGGAGCTGTCGCCGGTCCCCCAGATGACCGTTGCCGAAAATATCTATCTCGGGCGTGAGCCACTGACCTGGTACGGCCTGGTGGATGTGCCGAAAATGAACCAGATGGCAACTGAGCTCCTGGATCGTCTGCATATTAAGATCAAGCCCACGGCCCGGATGGTGGAGCTTAGTATTGCTCAAAGCCAGTTAGTCGAAATCGCTAAGGCGGTTTCTTATGATGCTGATTTAATCATCATGGATGAGCCTACCTCGGCCATCACGGAGGCCGAGGTGGATGTTCTGTTTGCCATTATCCGGTCACTAAAGGCTCACGGCCGCGCCATCATCTACATCACCCACAAGATGGACGAGGTCTTCAAGATCACTGACGAAGTCACGGTATTCCGAGACGGACAGTACATGGGCACTGAAGCCACCTCCAAGTTAACCCACGGGATCTTGATCGAAAGGATGGTGGGCCGGACCCTGACAGACATGTTCCACAAAGAAGCGGTCCCAGTGGGAGACACGATGTTGGAAGTAGAAAATCTGAGCGGGCACGGTTTTCGAGATGTTAGTTTTGCCGTCCGGCGAGGTGAAATCCTGGGACTAGCGGGACTCATGGGAGCGGGACGCACGGAATTGATAGAAGGTGTTTTTGGAGTAACTCGCACGCATGGCGGAACCATTCGGATCAAGGGTAAGACCGTGCCCGTCAGGTCTCCCAAAGACGCTATCGCTGCCGGGATGGCGCTACTAACCGAAGACCGGAAGCTCACCGGACTCTATATCAACGCCACGGTGCGAGAAAATATGTTCATTGCCAACATCCACAGCTATCTGGTTGGACCTTTTGTCCGTTTTCGTAAGATTGAAAAGGACTGTGAAAGGATGCGAGGCGTGATGCGGATAAAGACCCCCAGCCTGCTGGAAATTATTAAAAACCTTTCTGGTGGGAATCAACAGAAGGTATTGATTTCGCGTTGGCTGTTAACCGATCCGGATCTTCTGATCCTCGATGAGCCCACCAGAGGCATCGATGTAGGCGCAAAATCTGAGGTTTATCGGTTAATGACTGAATTCGTAAAAAGCGGTCGTTCGATCATCATGATTTCATCAGAGTTACCTGAGGTTCTGGGAATGAGCGACCGCATTATGGTCATGCATGAAGGCGATAAAGTCGGCGAGCTAATGCGAGCCGAGGCCACCCAAGAAAAGATCCTGCAAATGGCGACCGGCATGAAAATCGCCACCGAACTCGCTGCCTAATAGAGTTGAGTTATGGAAACCCCTGCAGTCGTGGCCGAGGCTCAACCAGCGAAATGGCGCCAGGCAGCTGGCCTTTTCAGAACTATCTTCAGAAAGTATGGCATCTTTCTGGTGTTCATCGCGATGCTCATTGTCGCGTCGTTTCTGTCGCCTGCGTTTCTAAGCAAGACTAACCTCATTAATGTCGTCCGGCAGATGTCAGTTGTCGGACTAATCTCTCTCGGCGTTACTGGTGTCATCGTTAGCGCAGGGATCGATTTGTCATCCGGTTCCGTTGTCGGGTTGTCAGCTGTTGTTGCCGCCAGTCTTGCCCAGTTGCCGGATTACCCGGCTGCGTTCTACAAAGGCCTTCAATTGCCGGTATTTGTCGCGGTGCTGGCAGCCTGCGGCGTTGGCGCTCTGGTTGGACTCCTTAACGGCAGCCTGGTTGCTAAGACCCGGATACCCCCTTTTATCGCGACACTAGGCACTTTAACTACCATCCGCGGCTTGGCCTACTTGTACACTAGCGGGCGGCCCATCTCGGATTTGACCGACGATTACAATTTCATTGGTCAAGGCGATTACTTTGGTATTCCGGTTCCGATTCTAATTCTGGTGATAATGGCGATCGTCACCCACGTGCTGTATTCGCAAACCAAATTTGGCAAATACATATACGCGATCGGTGGCAATGAGCAGGCGGCGAGGGTTTCGGGCATCAACGTCGCGAAATACAAGATGTTGATGTACGTCTATGCCGGACTTTTGTCGGGACTAGCCGGGTTGGTGGTATCAGCGAGGATTGGTTCGGGTCAGTCCGGACAGGGGGTTGGTTATGAACTCGACGCCATCGCCGCTGCCGTAATCGGTGGAGCCTCGCTCTCCGCCGGGGGTATCGGCACCGTGGCCGGCACTGTCGTAGGCGCGCTTATCATCGGCGTATTAAACAATATCCTCGACCTGACTGGCGTCTCCGCTTACTGGCAACAGATCATCAAAGGCTGCATCATTGTCGGCGCCGTCATCATCGACCAGCTCAAACATCACGGAAGCAAGTGACGGCGTGGAGCGCTGCCTCGCTCCCGCCTTCGCAAGGCCTACGGCGCGACAGGTGCGAGGCCGAAGGGGCCGCCACCCGTGGAGCGTGCCTCGCTTGCGAGGCCGAAGGGGTCGCCACCCGTGGAGCGCGCCTCGCTTGCGAGGCCGAAAGGGGTCGCCACCCGTGGAGCGTGCCTCGCTTGCGAGGCCGAAAGGGGTCGCCACCCGTGGAGCGCGCCTCGCTTGCGAGGCCGAAAGGGGTCGCCACCCGTGGAGCGTGCCTCGCTTGCGAGGCCGTGGTGAACAAGGAGAACGACCTCATTTGGAGCCCTTGCCTGTGCCGTGCTCTATCGTTTAGCGATGGAGGATTCGGGGCGCCTCTTGCTTACTATCTCCGGTAGCAGATCTAATCCTCAATTGGCTGATACAGAGCGTCGAACAGGCAAGAGTCTCGATGACGTTAGCTCCTTGCTCACCACGGCCTCGCAAGCGAGGCACGCTCCACGGGTGGCGACCCCTTCCGGCCTCGCACCTGTCGCGCCGCAGGCCTTGCGAAGGCGGAAGCGAGGCAGCGCTCCACACTTCACGGTAACCGCTTCACGGTTTCGGTCAGCAGCCCGTAGAAACCGTCGCTATCAACTTCACTGAGCCAAAGCGCGTTAGCCGGTCTTTGAGTCACTCCTCGCCAATCCACCACGGTTTCACCGACAGTAAATTCTCCGCGGGTTTCAACCGTAACATTTACCATCCTCCCAGAAAATAACGATGGTTGAAGCAAGTAGGCGATCACCGTCGGATCATGTAACGGACCGCCCTCGGTTCCCATCAGCTTGCTTTCAATCAAACTGTATGACCGAAGGATCGCGGCAATCAAGGCTCCAGCCCGATTGCCCAGGTTTTCGATGCGTGTCACGCGCTCTTTCGTGCTGAGCACTTGATGGGTGACGTCGAGGGGCAAGACCACAATCGGGATGCCACTTCCAAAAACAATGGCGGCTGCTTCCGGATCCGCATAAACATTGAATTCAGCGGTAGGAGTCACATTACCTTTGATGCGAGATCCGCCACCCATCAACACAACCTCCTTAATCCCGCGCCTGATTTCCGGATCCTGAACCAAGGCTGCCGCCAGGTTGGTCATTGGCCCGAGGAGACAAAGCGTTACGGTAGCGGGCCACGCATTTCCTAACGTTTTGATCAAGAAATCAACGGCGTACCCGTTGGCCAGCTCAACTTTCGGCTCTTCCAGTGGCACTCCGTCTAACCCCGTCTGACCATGCACATGTTCAGCCGTGACCGGTTCGCGGACTAATGGTCTCGAACATCCGGCGTAAACGGGAATATCGGTTCGATTTGCCCATCCCAAAATGATCCGCGCATTCTTAGCGGTTAAACTAAGCGGAACGTTTCCCGCCACTGCCGTTAGCGCACGCAGATCCAGCCGGTCGCTCGCCCCCAAAGCGAAAAGGATGGCGACGGCATCATCCTGTCCTGGATCAGTATCGATAATAATAGGCCGGCTGTCTTGTCTCGACATGGTTGTATGCATGACGGCGATCAACCGAATTGACAAGCCATCTCCATCGCCGGGGAGGGATCGCAGCCAGTCCGACATAGCCTCTCTCGCGGGCTTTTTCTTCTCGCCGATGGCGACGTCGGATCCTCGCGATCAGTTGTTACCGAAGCCAACTACGTTCGGAATCAAGGACGAAATTACACCTTCGACTCGACACGACTTGTTGGCGCGCGAGGACGCGCGCCCTCCCTAATTCGGCAGGCCGGCACCCCCGTACCTCATTCACAATGCACTACTCGTACTAGCAACCGCTGACTCAACCCGCCGAAGAAGCGTCCGTAATTCCTGTAAAGGCTCAGCACCAATCTCAGAAATGAATTGGCTTTGTATTTTTTCCCATAACAGAAGACTGCGCTTCAGCTTCTTTCTACCAGCAGCAGTTAACTGCAGCAAGTGTTGGCGCCGGTCTTCACCGCTCGCTACCGCCACCCACCGCGCCTCGATTAGCGGACGCAAATTGCGAGTAAGAGTTGTCCTGTCCATCCCAAGTCTTTCAGCCAATCCGGTATGGCTGAGTTGCCCTGCGCGGCCGATGCTCGCCAAGAGCGAATATTGAGTAATCGTAATCTCCGCAGGCGCTAACGCTGAATCGTACAGTGACGTTAGCTTTCGAGTGGCCCTCCGTAAATCGGTGCAAGTACAAGTACCAAGCTTCGATGGCGGCAAACGATCCTGAGTAACATCATCCGGCATATGGTCGAGAGTTAGGGGAAATAAGCACAAAGAAAGGCAAACCGCAGATGAACGCAGATCGACGCATATAAAGACTTTCAGAGTAACCGCGAATGCACGCGAATTGACACGAATAGGTCCATGTCGGCATCACGGCCGGACAACGAATGAGCCTGTGACTCTTCATAGGCGCATCTGGTCAAGGTTGAGCTCATTTTGTGTTTTGATCATCTGCGTCAATCTGCGTTCATCTGCGGTTGATTATCTTCCTTTGCGTCCTTTGCGTCCTTTGCGCGAGGTTTGTCTTCCGGCTCACGTCGCCAGCTTGGCAAAGGCCGGCAGGACCTGGGGCCGGCGCGCAATGCACAGGACCAACATGCTTGCACAGACGCACAACGCCCCACTGGTCACAAAGGCCATATCATACGTGCCAAAGGCAGTACGCGACCATCCGGTCGCTAGAGCCGTGGATGCCGCACCCAGCTGATGAGCAGTCGCGATCCACCCGAAAACGATCGGCGCTCGTTCCCGGCCAAAGGCTACCGTCGCAATTCGAATCGTCGGTGGAACGGTTGCAATCCAATCTAGCCCATAGAACACGGCGAATAGGGGAAGACCAAACAGACCCAACCCAAAGGCAAACGGCAAGAACAACAACGATAAACCACGGAGACCGTAGTACCAAAACAGCAGCCAGCGCGAATCGCAGCGATCCGAGAGCCAACCCGACATAGTTGTTCCGCACAAATCAAAAAGACCCATGAGTGCGAGCAACCCTGCGGCCCGGGTCTCCGGAATCCCGCGATCGCCACAGGCGGGCACTAAATGCGCGCCGATCAGTCCGTTCGTGCTGGCGCCACAGATAAAGAAAGAGCCTGCTAACAACCAGAACGTCCGGGACCGCGATGCATCACCTAACGCGGCGAAGGCTTCACTCAAGGGATTCCGCTTGTGCGTGGGTGCCGGTTCGATGGCCGTGCCACCCCAGGGAGGAATGCCCACGTCCACGGGACGTTCCCGCATTAGCAAAAAGAAAACCAAGATGAGTGTTAACGTCAGGCCGCACAGGATGTATGCGCAGATGCGCCATCCTTGGTGCTCGATGAGCGCGCCGAACATGGGCAAAAAAACGAGCTGACCAGTGGCATTACCGGCCGTGAATATCCCGATCACGGTGCCGCGACTTTTCAAAAACCAGCGATTAGCCACTGTCGCACCAAGCGTTAAAGCGATCGAACCAGCGCCGATCCCGACGAACGTGGCACAGATTAGTAATTGCCAGATCGCCGTCACGCGAGTCACTGCGAGAGACGTACAGGTTAGCAGCGCCAGCGCACCAGCGATGGTTTTGCGGACCCCGTACCGTTCCATGGCTGCGGCCGCGAATGGTCCGGTAAGACCGAAAAGCCCGATTTGCAGGGCCTGCGCCATCGAGATCTGACCCGCCGACCACCCGAATTCAGATTCAAACGGGCGTACAAACATGGTTAGCGATGATAACACTCCGGCGGAAGAGACCAGCGTGATGAAAGTTGTTCCGACCGCCAAAAAAGGATAATTGCGGCGGTTTAGTAGATTGCCCTGGCCCTTGCTGATATTCGCTGTCATTGGAAATGAGACCCAAGCCCTCTAATTATAAGTGTAATTACACCCATCTAACTTGCTCGACTGATGATCGCAAGCAGAAATTCGCCGGAATCCTGAACGCACCATAGCGCCCGCATCCGAGACCGAGTCTCGACCCGAACCCGGCTCCGCTTGCCAGGCGAAGGGGCGCACCACCCGTGGAGCGCTGCCTCGCTTGCGAGGCCGATGGTAACCAAGGAAGGGCGTATCCGCATCCCCATCGTCTACCTGCGCTCTATGGCGTGGCCTGCTTTTGATTCAAGCCCAGCGGAATCATCCGCGACTTGACAAGGCATTATCTCCCTGTACTCCGCTTCTGCTCTTTGACCCACCCATTTGCGGGCGTTCAATTTGGTGCGAGAGTTTTGCTATCATCGAAAGGAGTCAGTCGCGATATGAATATCAGCGCGGAAGAACTCCGGATGCATGAATGCACGGAGTCAGAAACTGGGCTTCTTGGCGGTTGCACTGGGCGCACTCACGTTTGCAGCCGTAAATTGTAACGGGTTAGCAGCCACTCAGGACGCAACAGCGCCAATCTGGCCAACGAAAGGTTGGCAAACGTCTACCCCCGAGGACCAGGGCATGGATTCGGCAGATCTAGCTGGACTAGTCGACTTTGGAACACACACAGTCTCGACAGCCTTTTGATAACGCGGCACGGAAGAATCGTCACCGAAGCCTACTACGCACCCTACGAAGCGGGTATTCCTCATGCGGTGAACTCCGTTACCAAGGCAGTGATTAGTACGTTGACAGCGATCACCTGGAAAGATGGCTTGCTCGATAGTCCCGATCACAGGGTGGTGGATTTTTTTGATCCTAAAAACATTGATAATCTCGATGATAGGAAAGCGGCAATTACGGTTCAGAACCTATTGGACATGACGTCGGGCTTCGACTGGACAGAGCCGCTTAACGCTTATCCCATCTCGATGTTGGCAATGGAACGCAGCCCTGACTGGGTAAAATACGTTCTTGATAAGCCGATGCCGAATGCCCCCGGTTAAAACCCCAGGCTGAGTCGTATAGTCCCTTCGGGACAAAGAGCATGACCGCTGTCCACAAAAACGATAGCACATCACCGTACACGCGCAGATTCGAGGAGGAGGGCGACAAGGAGAACGATTACGAAGCCCACACCCCAAGGCACGTCCTTCTAGCTCCTAGATTCTAGCTCCTAGCTCCTTTACGCTTTAATTCATGGATCCGGAAGCTCTTGGTCGCGAATACGATAAGATAGCCGCTCACTGGCAAGAGCCTTTTCTACAAACTAACGGCCTCACCCAGTTCGAAAAAGCAATCCACTTCACGAAAAATCGTGGTCCGGCCTTAGACATCGGCTGTGGCTGCAGCCGCCGATTCATTGATTTGCTACAGAAACATGGGTTCGCGCCGGAAGGATTGGATGTGTCGGAAAAGATGATCGCGTTAGCAAGAGAACAGCATCCCCAGATTCCCTTCTACCACACTGACATCTCGAAATGGAGCTTCCCGAAGAAATACAATTTCATCTCGGCGTGGGACAGCACGTGGCATCTGCCTTTGCATCTCCAGGAACCGGTTCTGCAAAAGACTTGTGACGGTCTTGCCGACGATGGAGTCTTTATCTTCACGACCGGCGGGTTAGATGAACCTCACGAGAAATCCGATTCGTCCATGGGCATCGAGGTAGGTTACGGCGTCTTAGGTATTCCAAAGACTTTGGAGTTACTCGATCGCTTCGGCTGCGTGTGCCGCCATCTTGAGTACGATCAATACCCCGAACGCCACCTTTACATCATTGCGCAAAAACGACCCGCTTTAAACAGGAGCTAAGCGAGAAAACACAGATCTCCGTTGCCCCTGTTCAAAATCCGTCCTTGTGCTAACTCTTTGCGTCTTGGCATCTTTGCGTGAGACTTTTGTGTCTCTGGTTGCGGCTCTGCCGCTTCGTGTTCGTTCGTCTCTAGCGTCCCCATGAATATCCATAGACTGAATTGTGCTCAACTCGAAGTAGCGACTGCCGTAGTCGAAGTACAAAAGGCCGCCTATAGCGTTGAGGCTGTTATTATTGGACATTCAGACCTACCGCCCCTGCGTGAAACCGTTCAAGATATCAAAAACTCTGCTGAAGAGTTCTACGGCTACTATCACGAAGAACTGCTAGCCGGCGTAATATCGCTAGACTCTCAGCCAAATGAAGTGCTGGTTAGCAGGTTAGTTGTACACCCAGATTCGTTCCGCCGCGGGATCGCCTCGGCGCTTCTACGTCACGCCGAGATGCAAGCCCGGACTACAAAGGCGTCCATCCTAAAAGTAAACGCAGCCGCTCGCAATTTGCCCGCGCTGGCCCTTTACCGAAAACTCAGATTTCAAAGCGACCACGAGTATACCACCCCCGACGGTGTGAACATGATAGAACTCAGAAAGACGATTTACTGATACTACGGTTACCTGCCCCAGATTGTCACGCTTTCCAACCACAAATGGTCGAATGATTACTAATTTTAAGCAGAAGCTAAGGGAGGAAACACAGATCTCTGTTTCCTCTGTTACCTCCTGTTAAAGTCCGTCTTTTGTTCGGACTGTATTAGCGTCTATTTCGTGGCCAGTCGCGCCGTAGGCCTTGCGGAGGCGGATCCATTCGCTACTTGCCGCACAGTAGGCTTGGCGAACGCGGAGTCCCTTTTTGCGGCTATTCCTGTCTTGGCTATTGGCTATCGGCTATTTCTTTCACCGCCCCGTCGCTCCCCTTTTGCGCGACTAACCTCACTGGCTCTTTCTGCTTGTACGAAAGGAGTTCCTTATTGACGCCAAGATACATCCTGACTTCCGTCGGATTTGGACCCACATGCAGGGATTCGGCTTGCACAATCACCTCACGATCGGCCTTCGTCATCCGGTCTTGTTGCAACAGATATTGAGTCCAAGATGGAACCATTACTTCCATACGAAATGTGTTGTGTCGGGTTGGATCTTCGAACAACTGCCAGCTAAAGGCCCCGTTTCTCAAATAAACCAACCTGACTTCCCGCATCAATTCGACAAACTTGGCGCCCCCGGTGCGGTCGAGTTCGAACTCTTGTGTGACCAAAACCGGCCCATCTTTCGGGTCGGGTCGATACAACATTTTGTAGCCAACGTTCATTACCGTCGCTGGCACAGCATTGAGATCGGCGGTCATCGTGAAATCGATGGACCATGGGTTACCCAGCAAAGTCATTAGGGTGAGCACAAACAGTATGGCGATAGCCTGTCCTAACAGCGCTGATTGTACCCCAACCGTCGCGGCGATCGTACCCCAAAGGATCCCACCTAGGGCCATGGCGCCCTGTGATACCATGATCACGGTCGCGTTCATGCGGCCTCTCGCCCATCCAGGCATCGCCCGTTGAGCGGCTACCCAAAGTTCGGCTGCGGACACCGTCCAAGCGATCCCCGCTAGAGCGGCCACCAAGAGAAATACAGGTTCTTCCCTGATGAACGCCATCAGAACCGAAACAGTAGATCCAACCACCGCGGCCAATCGGGTCAAAGTATTCGGTGAAAAACGGGCGCGCGCCCATGGTAGAATGATGACCGCAGCGACGACCGACCCGAGACCCATACTGGTATACAGCAACCCGAGATTTGACGGGCTTAGATGCAGCTTTTTTAAGCCAACCACGGGCAGCAACGCAGGGATGACCGCAATGAAAAAGGAAAATATAGCGTTACGGATTAAAACAATTCGTACCTTCCTCGAGTAGCGAACATAGCGGATCGCGCTGGTCATGGATTCGAAGAAGTTTTCCAGCGGAAGTTTCGAAACGACCGGTTTCCACGGCGCAATCGCGAAAACCACCAGCAGAGCACAAAGGCCGTTCATCAGGAAAACGGTATTGGGTCCGACAAAAAGCAAAAGCACTCCACCCAAGGCTGGACCTGCGATTGCCGAGATGTTCAACTGGAGGCCGCTCAAAACCGACGCGGAAGGAAGTTCTTCGTTGGAGACAATCTCTGGTACCGCGGCGGAAAAGGCTGGAGCGTTGACCGCAAATCCCATCCCAATCAGAAATACCGCGGCGAGGATGACGTAAGGCTGCAGGAGATGAAACCAACCTAAGATGGCAAGGGCGCAGGCACACACCGCCAGCCAAATGTATGCCGCGGAGAGCACCTTCTTGCGTTCAACAGTGTCAGCCAGGGCGCCTGCCGGCAGGATAAAGACGAAAAAGGGGAGAGTAGCTGCCGTCGATATCAGGGAGAGAAGCAAACTTGACCGGCTGATGCTATTCATCACCCAGGTCGCAGCCATATCGTGCGCAGATACAAAAGTGCCGGAAACAACCGTGGCCACCCAGAGCCTGCGAAAGGTTGGATTCTGTAAGGCTCGCCAACTCGAGGTTTCAGTCATTGTAACCGAGATAATTACTTCCTCCAAAATACACCAACTCGATGCCGCGGCTATCTCCGCAGAAATCGCATTATTCGATGGCAATGATCGAACACCGCTATTGATCGGAGGGTGCGACGCAATCCAATATTCCAGAACTCCCGCCCGCACACGGAGATTGGCTATCGGCTATTGGCTATTCCCCTAGGGCCTGACCCCGACCTCATCCAAGTGAGCCAATAAATCGGCGGGATCTTGATATACCCGATACGCGCCGGCCCTTTCTAACTCGTCCGCTCCGTATCCACCCGATAAAAGCCCGACGCCAAGAGCCCTAGCTCGTCTGGCGGCCAGCATATCCCAAACGCTGTCGCCAACGACTATCGAGTTCGTGATCGGCGCCCCAAGTTGCGCTGCTGCTTCCAGAAAAAGATGTGGATCCGGTTTGGCGTAACGAACCAGATCCCGGGTCACAACCGGAGTACCGGGCGCCAAGTCGAGCATTTCCAGATTAGGTCCAGCCGTCTCCAGCCGGCCGCTGGTCGCAATCGCGTGGGGCACTTTCAACGTGGCTAGGTGACGCAGCAACTCGCGGGCGCCGGGTAGCGGCTGAATCGTTTTACTTTGACGATTGTACGCTTCCGTATGCAACCGGCGTAATTCATCCGCTTTTTCGGAATCAATCTTTCCTCCGGTCTCGCGCAGAAGCGCATTGATGAACAAGCCGCCGCTCATCCCGATGCGGCGATGGATTCGCCAGACCGATAACTCAATTCCCGCTTTCTCTAATGCTTCGCGCCACGCCAGAACGTGCTGATACACGCTATCTATCAACGTGCCGTCCAGATCGAACAGGAAAGCCGGGATCAGTGGTTCGTTAGCGTAATCCACCGGTTTTCCTGTACTAGTTAATTCCGTTGGGCCCGGTTCCATACAGTTGGCAACGGTAGCTCTCGCGCTTTTCGGTGCAACTCACAGGCGCTTGCGCGGGAAATTAATCCAAGCAATCCTGATCGCGGGTGGCCCAATACCAATTCAACGTCGAATATACTGAACCCATGGTCCGGGATGCGGTGCGCACCTTCCTCTGGCGCCGGTTAAAGCGGAGGTGGACACTGTGGGTTGGAATGCTGCTGCTGGTAGCGTCAATGGTAATGCTATTGCTCACCGGAGACAGATCCTGGTTCCTCGGCCTGGTCGCGGCTACCCCCGGCTTTTTTGTTCTGATGCTTTGGATGCTCTACCGCGCTCATTTAACCAACTCACTCGGAAAACTGCGACAGATGGGGGTGCCAAAAGCAGAATTTAAACTCGAGAACGACTCCCTCACCATTACTAGCGGATCAGGTGCAGCGACCTTGCCGTGGTCCACGATTCAAGAAATTCTCGTTGCGCCGCAATTTTGGGCGCTGTGCACCGCGACCAACCAGTTTTTGACTCTACCGACTGTGAGCGTTCCGCCAGAGGCGCTCGAATTTATTCGTTCGAAAGTCCGGTCACGATAGAAATGCCGTGGACCGGTGCGATTCAGGGAGGGCGCGCGTCCTCGCGCGCCGCGAAGAGTTTAGGATTTGAATGATTCAGTTCTTAATCGCTTCTTCGCCTTTTGCCGTAATTTTACCCAGGCCTTCGATGGTTTCCGCGGTGGCGTAAAGCTCTCCATGAACCAGTTCACCTCCGTCTAAGGTACCCCAGGCCCGGGCAAACTCTGTCGAGGTGACACCACCACATTCTCTCCAGATTATGTTGAGGTTGATGTTGGTTTCCTGAACCTTTTTCGCCTTTGCAAGCCGGTCCAGGATCTGGCGTTCCAAGGGGTCCATTCATCAACATACTCGGTCACGAGGCCTCACACGAACGCAAAACCTCAACCACCGATGCACGCAGATTTACGCAGATAGGAGAGGCTCACACGAAAGCATAAAGGAAACCCAAATCTCCGTAATCTGGGGATAACGGTTCTTTCGTGGTCTTTGTGCCTCTGGCCGACCTAGCTAAGGGGACTATGGGAAGAAGCCTGCTTTTTGTGGCTATTGAACCTTTGTGCCATCGTGCCTTTGTGTGAACCTGTTTTTGATCCGCGTTCATCTGCGGTTTGCTTCTTCCTCGGATTTTGGGCTAAAAGCCTCTTTGAACGCCAATGAGGAAGCGATCAACTTCTTCACGTTCTCCGGCGTCTCGCCTTTCCTGTAGAGCAAACCAACATCCATGAAAGAGGGTTTCGAAGCAAAAGGCACAAAGTGGATACGGTTTCCCGCTATAGCACTTATAAATTCGGCAACGACGGCCGGCGCAGTGCCAGATTCAACAGCCGCAATAAGGCTCAGTACGCCGTCGCATTCTTGGGTAATGATGACGCGGGCCTTGCTAACTCCTAGGACACCGGCAACCCACTGGTGATATTCAGGAAATTCTGAAGCCCGATAACCGATCAGATTGTCTGTTGGAACGGATGACGGACGAATGGCATCGAATCGAGCCAAGGGACAAGACTTGGCGCAGACAATCCCCACCGAGTAACGATGGAGAGATTCGAACTCAACTCCCCGCATTTCTCCCGCTCTCGGCCGCAGCGTTAAACCGGCATGCAGTTTCTTTGCTTTGATGCCCGCCAAGATCTCGCTCAGCGACAGATCGTGCAGCGTGACGGAGGAGCCAGGCGCCATTTCATGATATCGACTAAGAATAAGGGAGATGATGGCCGCGGTCGGCGAAGGCGCATATCCTAGTTGTAGCTCCTCATAAACTTCTCCTTCCATTTGATGCGCCCGCGTTCGTAATAGTTCCGCGTTGCGGACAAGTTCTCGCGCTCGAATTAAGAGGGCACGTCCGACTGCCGTAAGTTTTACCTCCTGGTGAGTGCGCTCAAATAGTTTGATATCGAGCTCTTCCTCTAGATTCCGGATCTGGCGACTAAGCGGCGGCTGGGAGACGTTCAATCGCTCCGCCGCTCGTGAGAAGTTCAGTTCCTCAGCAACTGCAATGAAATAACGCAAGTGGCGCAGTTCCATCGGGGGTTCGGCTCCCGAACATCGTAATACCTTTGAGGAATGACGTCAGGTCTAAAAGAGTATTTCCGCTAAAGAAGCGATCGCTCCATGATCCTTGCGCAGCCCCATCTCGATAGCACTAACCGTAAATTGGCTAGATCCAACGAAGCTGAGAAGAGAGAGTAATAGATTATGAAAGCAATTGTTATCCATGCCTACGGCGGTCCCGAGGTCCTGAAGTATGAAGATTGTCCGGATCCGGTTGCAGGCCCGGGCGAAGTGCTGGTGAAGGTAGCTGCATCCAGCGTCAATCCTTTCGATTTCAAGGTGCGCTCGGGTGCTATGAAGAGTTTTATTCCCCTGACTTTCCCAGCCATTCTCGGGATAGATGTCTCGGGTACGGTCGAGGCCGTAGGTCCGGGAGTAACAACGTTTGCGCCGGGCGACAAGGTGTTTGCCCTTGCATCTCAAGCCTACGCTGAGCGCTGCATCGTAAAAGCCGCGGTTTTAGTGAAGATCCCGACCGGAGCAAACCTGGTAGAATTGGCGGCTCTCCCGACGGTGACCACAACCGGCGGACAGTTAGCTTCTCTGGCTCTCGGCGGACGATCAGGTGCCACTGTGCTGGTGACCGGTGCGGTTGGGAATGTAGGTCGGTCTGCGGTTTATACCGCGAAGAGTCACGGGGCAAAAGTCGTCGCCGGCGTTCTGAAACGACAGTTTACCAAAGCCCAGCTCATCGGAGCGGACCAGATCGTCGCCTTAGACGATGCTGAAGCAGTGGAAGCATTGGAACCACTCGACGCAGTCGCCGACACGGTGGGCGGTCAAACCGCCGACGCGTTGATCAAGAAGGTTAAATCGGGCGGCACCTTCGCTTCGGTTTTGGGACCGCCCAGCACTGCGGCAAACTTTCCGAGAGTGCAGGTCAAGCCAATGGCGGTTAGTCCGGATCCTGCTCTTCTTCTTGAAATGGCCGAGGCAGTGCAAAAGGGAGCATTCTCAATTCCTTTGGGCCAAAAATTTGCTTTGCCGGATGCCGGCAAAGCGCATGCTGCCGCGGAGAAAGGTAGCGCCGGAAAGATCCTTCTGTTGGCGTAAAGCGCTAACTTAAAACCTACGACCTACAACCTAGAACCTAAGACCTAAAACTTAACCATTGAACCGAGACATCGTTAACGTCATTAAAGCTTACGAAAAGGCGCTCAATGCAAGTGACACTGCGGCCACCTTCAGCGTTTACGGAGAGGATCCTATTTTCATGCCGCAATATTCGGCGGCTCTCAGCGGCCGGGATGCGGTAAAAGCCGGTTACATCATGTTTTCAACACGCTGAAACTCAATGTTATTTTCACGGTTCATGAGGTGGTTGAAATGGGCGATTTGGCTTACGTCCGAACGACGTCAGCGGGAAGCACCGAAATTCTCGCCAAGAAAGCGACGGTAAAAGAAGGTAACAACGAGCTGTTCATTTTTCGAAAGGAACACGGGAACTGGAAAATCCATCGTTACCTGTTCGCCTCGACTAATCCTCCTGCAGCAATTTGAAAGGGAGAAGAAAGTGATATGTGCTTCGGGTTTCGGGTTCCGAGGAAGGCTAGGAACCATGAAATGGTTTGAGAGAGCAGCCCATGGAGCTTCGACACCTGCGTTACTTTGTCGCCGTGGCGGAGGAGCGCAGTTTCTCCCGAGCAGCAGAAAAGTTGCACGTGTCACAGCCACCTCTCAGTCGCCAGATCCGTGATCTTGAAGCTGAATTGGGCGTTAAACTACTTGACCGAAACCGCCAGGGGGTTCGACTCACGCGGCTCGGTAACGCGGTTTTAGCCAAAGCCCGCGCTTTAATTCGCGACGCAGACTCGTTTAAGGCGGAGGCAAGGGTTCTCGATAACGACATCCACGAAGAACTTCGGATCGGATACGCGCCGGCTCCAACCGCGGTAATCATCTCAAAAGTACTTGCTAACTATCACGAGCTCGCCCCAGGCGGGCGCATCACGCTGCAAGATCTGACTCATACTGAGATCCTGCTTGGCTTAAAGGCGAAAAAGCTTCACGCGGCTCTAACATTACGCCCGCGCGATCAGGAGATGCGCGGACTCAGATTTGAGATAATAAGCCGCCATGCGGTGGGAATTATCTGTTCTCTCAAAAGCCCTTTCGCAGCCGCAGATACAGTACGGCCGTCGACCGTGGCGAGCCAGGAACTGATTGTGTACCGAGCAAAGGGTTTCCCGGAATATCATAAATGGATCGCCGGCATTCTCGGCGTAAGCGCCGGTACATTGATGGTAGCTCAAGAATGCGATGATGTGCTGGGTGTAATCGCTGCGGTTGAAAGTGGACTTGGGATAGCGATCGTTGGCGAATTTATTACTGCGGTCTCCGGGAACCGGCTCCGCTTTGTCCCTCTTGCCTCTAAGGCTCATTTTCTTGAAGTCGGGTTTCTATATAGACCAAATGGCCTCAGCGAAAATACCAAAAAGTTAATCGCTGCCTGCTCCGCGTGTAAAACCGTCCTGTCGCGCCATAGCGTAGCGGCGGCGGACTAGCAGTCTCGACCTACAACTAGGATTGTTCTAACTTATGCCCGGACTAGTTCCCGAGCAGCGACGACACTGGATTGCGGTGTTCGTCGCCCTATTTTGGGAATTAAGTGGGCCGATCGGGTTTGCCCAGCAAATCGCCGCGACGGAATCAAAGGCAAGCGCTGCGCCGACGCCGATTCCTTTGGGCGAGATCGCTTCCCAAGCTGAATCTACTTTCCGATCGGTTCAAGGCATCGAGACCACACTATCGACCGACCAGGTCACCACTACGGTGGAGCAACGTCTCCCAGCGCTGACGGACGAGATCGAGTTGCGCGGGACAGAGATGGCTAAGTTCTTGGCTGGAACCGTTCCTTTAGAGTTGCTGTACAGCATGGAGATCGTTCTGCAGAAATATCGGGACCAACTTTCAAATTGGAACCATGATCTAACCGAGCGGTCCAAAATTCTCGACAGTCAGATTGGTCAGCTAGACAGGCTCGACCAGATCTGGAAAGCGACACTGCAACTCCCAGGACTATCTAGCGCGGCCCCTGAAATTCCTCAGCGCGTGCAGAACATCATTGACTTAATTAATCGGACCCAGGACGCAGCACGATCGCTTCGGCAAAGGGATTTAACCCTGCAGGGCCATGTTCTAGAGACCACGGCTCGATTGCAGGCAATCGCTCCGGCGTTTGAGCAAGCCCAAGCTAATGCTGCTCAGAACTTGTTTGTCCAAGATAGTCCTCCCCTCCTGAACCTCGGGCTCGAACCTTGGAGAGAGGCAACCCACGCGTCTTTGATTCCGCCGGCGAGTGTCGCTCTACTTAAGACTTACATCCAACGCGAGCCCGCCATTCTTTATCTGCATGCGGCCATTATTTTCGTCTTTTTTCTCATTTTGTCCTGGTTGCGGCGCCGAGCAAACAAATGGACCGAGGAAGAGCCGAGCTTACGCAGCGCGGCATCCGTTTTTGATTTGCCAGTCTCGACAGCGATCACTCTGTCTTTTCTTATCCTCGGAACACTCTATTCGACAGCTCCTTTCTTGCTCCGGGCAATTCTTTGGGGAGTGCTGCTTATTCCCATCGTGCTCATTTTGCGCCGGTTAATCGATCGGGCTCTATTTCCGATGTTGGACGCCTTAATCGTCCTCTATTTTGTCGATCAATTCCGGCTGCTCACCTCGCTCCTGCCCCTGGTTGGGCGGCTGGTCTTTGCCGGCGAAATGTTAGGCGGAACTCTGTTCCTAATCTGGCTGATTCAGACTAAGCATTTATCGTCACTTACTGGTAGCACCACTAAACTCTTTTTCCGAGGGGTCCGCCTTCTTTTACAAATTGGTCTCATCGTTTTCCCGCTAACTCTCGCGGCAAACATTTTTGGCTACGTCAACTTCGCCAATTTGCTTGGGGGCGGCGTCATCAGGAGTGCTTACGTTGGTGCGTCTGTCTATGCCGCCCTGCGCGTTGTCGAAGGGCTGATTATTATGTCGCTCGGCACACGTCCCCTCGGTTTGATCCGCGCAGTTAAGCTGAACCGGCCGATGCTTCAACGGCGTATCTGTCGGTTGTTGGATTGCTGGCGTTCGTCTACTGGCTCACTCTGACGCTGAACTTTTTTGGGCTCCGAACTCGATTAATTGCGACCACCGAAGATGTACTCCGGGCAAACCTGGCCATCGGCTCTTTGAGCATTTCGTTACAACAGATACTCGTCTTTTTGGTGACGCTCTGGGCTGCTTTCGCACTCTCCCGCTTCCTACGTTTTCTTCTTGAGGAAGATATCTATTCCCATTGGCATCTGGCCCGAGGCATTCCCCAAGCAATCTCAACAATGGTCCACTATGCATTGCTGTTAGTTGGATTTTTTGTCGGGTTAGCCGTGCTGGGCGTTGATCTGACTAAGGTGACGATTCTGGCTGGAGCATTTACCGTTGGAGTCGGATTCGGACTGCAAACGGTCATCAATAATTTCGTTTGTGGCTTAATCTTGCTTTTCGAGCGTCCGATTAAAGTTGGCGATGTTATCCAAATTGACACCGACACCGGCGAGGTCCGGCGCATCGGTATCCGTGCGTGCATCATTCGCACAACCGACGGTTCTGAAATCATTGTACCGAACGGAAGCATTATCGCCAACAAGGTGACCAACTGGTCCTTGTCGGACCGGTACCGCGCGATTGAAGTGCCAGTGACTGTGGCTCGAGGCACGGCTCCGCAACGAGTAATCGACGTATTGATAAGCGTCGCTACTAACCGACCCGGGATCACGAGAGAACCGGCTCCCCAAGCCTACGTTGTTAGCTTCGGCTCCGCTGCAGTCAATTTTAGCCTTCGGGTTTGGACCGATCAAGATGACGACTGGATCCAGGTGCGAAGCAATCTTGCTGTCGCCGTCGATGAGGCGCTCAGTCGTGAGAATATTGCCGTCGCCTGATTCTGGGACACGGCACGCCCGGTGGAGGCGAAACCAAACAAAAAACAACAACCGCGAATGCGCACGAATTGACGCGAAGATAAAACAATGAGCTCAACCGCAGATTAACGCAGACGTACGCAGATATACGCGCGGAATCGTCTCTTGGGATTTTGCTTCACCCATATCTGTGTTCATCTGCGGTTCGCTTTCTTTCTCGAGTCGTTTCGCGTCAATTGGCGTGAATTCGAGGTTCTGTCTGATTTAGCTAGACTCCTCCAGCACAAAGATCATTTCTGGCGATTGCTCTGGCTCAAATGGGCTTCTATCCCAATCACCGTATACTTCACGGACGACGAGGCCAGAACGGGCGATGAAGGTTTCGACCTGCGGTCGAGCCAGAAACCGCAACGTGCTGCTCGAGGTGAGTGTCACGTCGGGGAATTCGAATTGTTGGTCGAAGGAAATCAATTCTCCTGACGCGTTCGTAATCTGTAAGGTCTCGCGTACTCGGCCACCCGGCAGCGGGTGCACTACAGGCGCATGCGTTCCCCAAACGCGAACCCAGTCGATGTTCGGATTACGAGTCTCGAACGCTGCCTTGCCGCCCGGCTTCAGATGCCTTCGCATCGTGCCCAACACCGCCAACACCTCTTCGTCCGTCAGTAGTATTTGAAAGGCGTGTCCCATCATCACTATCAGATCGAACCGGTTCTCCGAGCGATAATCCTGGGCATTGGATTGAATCCATTCCACTTTATCCGCATAGGGCTTTCCGGCAGCGATCGCTAACATTGCTCCCGCCGGATCAACCCCTGTCACTTGGTGACCCCGCTGCGCAAGAGCACAGCACAGCGTGCCCGTACCACAACCAAGATCAAGTACGTGGCAAGAGCCCTGGCCGGCGAGTGCTAAGTAAAAATCGGTATCTTCAGCCCACGGGTTGTCGAGGTCGTAGACCCCTGCCAGCCGAGAGTCATGGTAATTCAGGTCCTCCGTCATTGGTCTCTGAAAGCGCTACGTCGCTCTGGAGGAGCCATATCCTTATAGCTCACCGGGAACGGCGAAACCAGCTCCGTATGAACGATTTCCGATTGAGAACGTCCGACGGCAATGGCTCGTTGCCGTTTCTTTTGGCCGAAAAGAGGCTATTCGTTGAGAACTCTAACAGGGTCTATCTGTAACGCCTTCACCGCAGGCAACAGACAGGCGAATAGCGAGGCCGTCCCAAGCACCAAAACAGTCAATGCGAGTGTGATCGGATCGTACGAAGATACCCCATACAGCAAGTCTTCGATGAAACGCGCCAGTGACAGCCCAGTCAAAATCCCAATCGCTAAACCAACTCCACGGGCCCTAGCCCCTGTCGGCCACCAGGTGAAGGATATTGCGAGCTCGTGCACCCAAAGCGATCCTGATGCCGATCTCTCGATCCTTCTGGCTGACAAAGTAGGAAAGTATTCCGTACAGCCCGACTCCTGAAAGAAACAATGCCGCACTCGAAAATAATACAACTAGCAAAGTGGTCAGCCTACGAGCGACGAACCGTTCAGCGATAACTTCATCGTACGGGTGCACATCGAATATCGGTACGCCAGGATCAATCGAAGTGACCGTTTGCCGGATAGCCGCTGCCAAGGTAGTGGAACTAAGGTTTGAGCGGACAATTAGATACTCGTCCGTCGAATCTGTCTGCGTAACTGGGTGATAAACTTGAAACGGAACTTGCCATTCACCAGGAGTGTCATGACAAACGTGTGGAACCACGCCGACGATCGTGTAGTGCGGGTGATCTTGGAACCGATAATTGCCGCCTCCTCCCCCTATGCTGAGCGTCTTGCCGATGGGATTTTGACCGGGAAAGTATTGATCCACCAGCGCTGAATCCACAAGGATGACATTAGCTTTGCCGGCGGTGTCTTGTGAATCAAAGTCACGGCCCAGCAATATGGGGATTTGCATCGTCCGAAAATAGTCGGAAGAAACCTCTGCCGGCGTCTAAAATCGGTTCCTGATCGGGCTCCGGCAGCGGCTGACCGTCGACGGTAAAAGAGAAAAGGTCGGTCCATCCGAGGTTAATGGAGGATTGTTATTCAGCGTGCCTCGGTTACTCCCGGGATTTGTCGGAGTCTTTGTAATCAATTCATCCCAAAATGAGCGAATCTTAGTATCGTCTTTTTCATATTTGCGCCTGTCAGATTGATCCCAGCTACAAGTAGATGGTTCGGGTTAAATCCGAGTTCTACCGTTTGGGTAGCATAGAAACTGCGAATCAAAAGCCCGGCCGCGACCAGTAAGACACAGGTCAGTGCGACCTGCGCCGTTACCAAAGCGGATTGGATTCGTTGGCGGTGCGGTCCACCGGTCCCGGATCTGCCACCTTCACTTCAGTGAAGGCGCCAGCGTCACTTGAGAAAGGCTCCAAGCCGGAAGAAGCCCGGCAAGCAGTGACGTAATGAGAATCGGACAAAAATAAAACCCAGTGCATTGTATTGACCCGCAATTCCTGTAGATCGATAGAGTATCCGTCGGGATTAAGCTTTTGTGGCCTGGACAGCAGACTTCAGCAATCACGAGTACCTGGCAATTCCGCCGATAGCCGTTAATAAGAGTGGTTTCCAGCAACAACTGACCAATGACTCGCCAGCGAGACGCTCCCAGCGTAGCTCGGATCATGATCTCGCGCCGCCGATGCAATCCTCGAGCGAACAACAGGTTCCCGACGTTTAAACAGGAGACAACCAATAGCACAGCCAGCCGCAGCTGCTAATAGCCAGATCGTCGTCGATAGTCATGCACGATGAAGCCCAGCAACGGGAAAACCCGCAGACTCGCGGCCAATGATTAACACCCGGGTAATGAATGAATAGATTCTCTGGATAGTCTTGAGGTCCGCCTCTGCTTCAGAAACGCTAACCCCAGCTTTCAACCGTCCAAAGCAAGCGAACAGGTGAATTTGTCGTTCCGCGAACAGCTCGATCGATAAGCGGTGGAAGGCACGACTGCGTGAAGCGGTAAATAAACATCGATACCCGGTGGACCCCAATCGTCCAATTGCGATGGCACGATTCCTATCATTTGTATACTGAGGTCATTCAGAATGACGTTTTTGCCTATAATGTTCGGATCCGACTGAAACCGGCTCCGCCAACAACGTTCGCTAAGCACTGCAACCAAGGGTCCGTTTGTGATATCTTCGTTCTCGGTAAATATCCGGCCGAAGAATCACGGGTCAGACCGGTCATCTCTGAACAAGACTGGACGACACAAAAGCGGCTTGCAGAGTTGCGCCTCACCATTTGTACGCAGATCGACGTGTCCGCTCCACCTTTAATCCGAGAGAGTCGAACGTGTGCTGTGCCGCCGCCATGTCGACATAGTCAGGGATAGTCAAAGACACTGAAAGGATGATTGTTGATACGGTTAGTCAAACTTCGACCAGACGTTCAGAGCTTGGAAATGGTAACGGCTTCAGAATCACCGCATCGGTCAGGCTGAAAATGGCCGTACTCAAGCCGATGCTGAAGGCAAGGATCACGATCGCCGTAATGGTAAATCCCGGCGCCTTGAGAAGCTGTCTTAGCGAGTAACGGAGATGGGATAGAATAGCCGGCATTTTGGGTTAATGCGCGATCAGTCACCTCGCCAAGCACGTTGCACGCCAGCTTAATACGGAGGGTTTTCGCCGGCCCATCGCCGGGAGGGATCGCGTCCTCGCGATCCGTGGTTACCGAAGCCGAGGATGTGGTGTGTCGGGGATGAAAACAATGCCGTTGAGCGGTGGCAGATCATCGCGGCGCGCGGGGACGCGCGCCCTCCCGCGTTTGCACCTTGCGACTGTGATCACCAAGTCAGTAATCAGTTGATGCGGCGGCGTCTCAAACTGAGATGCGAACGTCTCATTTTGGGAGAGCTCACATCAGCTTGCTACTGCTGCTTGCTTGGCGCATCGGGTAATCTTGTCTGGTCGGTGACCCAATTTGCTTCCCAAGTCTTGCCGCCATCGTCAGAAAAAGCTTGCTCGAAATGCGGCGAATCGGTTTCTAGTTTCGTCCAATCAAATCGGACAAAGATGCTTTTGCCGTCTAGATCGTCTTGCGCGTAAAACTCGCCGTGTCCGTTCTTGAACTGTCCGATCTGGGGAACGACCACCACACCATCTTTGCTATTGGCCCAATAGAGCCGCCACTGGTGGGTACGTGGATTGAACAAACGCACAGTAAGACCTTCGATGTGGCCCGTCGGGCCATCAATGTCCACCGTGTCCAGTTGGGCACGACCGTCCCAGAGCGGGTAACAGGCGCCGGTTCCATCATATTCCACCCAGCTCGTTGAGCCAGTCAAAGGGTGCAGCCGTCGCTTCAAATGGTACTTCCAGTTGCCAAGCAAAGGATCAAAGTCGTGGTTACCATCGTTTCCGGCGTTTGCCTTGCTCTGCGAATTCGTTTCGGTCGTCACAGGCGTTTTCTCCGCTGCGTCCGGGAGCCGCGTCATGTCGGAAACCCAGTTCGCATCCCAGGTTTTCCCGCCATCGTCTGAAAGCGATTGCTCGAAGTGGACGGAATCTGCGCTGGGTTTCGTCCAAACATAACGAACAAAAGTGCTTTTCCCATCAGAAGTGTCCTCGGCGTAAAACTCCCCTCGTCCATTCTTGAACTGGCCGATCTGAGGCGAGGCAAGAATGCCGTCCTTGCTACTGGCCCAGTAGAGGCTCCACTGATGAGTTTTCGGATTGTAAGTGCGGAGCGTTAAACCTTCGATGTGGCCTGTCGGGCTATCGGCTTCGAATTCATTCAGGTTAGCGCGGCCATCCCAGACCTTTCGATAGACACTCGTCCCATCGAACTCAGTCCAGGTATTGGCCCCGGCAGCCTTACGTTTGAGGTGCACTTTCCAGCGGCCGAAGATGAAATCAAAGTCGTGTTGGCCATCGTGCTCAGCCACGGTTGTCTTTTCATCCGTTGAACTAGCCTGGCCCATCGCCCTTAGGCAGACAAACAAGACGGTCAGAACAATACCAAGGACGAACGGCGGCAGAAGAAGGGCTTTGGGTTTTTGCTTTGGCTTCATCGCGTCGGAAATAGACCTAGAGAGTACCAGTTTTATAGTGCCACTTGGCGAGCAATTCGTAAGACCACTTTTGAGCAGCGTTCAGTCTCAATCCTCCTCTGCGACGAGGACGAGTAACTCAGCAACGCGGCGCATTTAAAGGGTGGGAAACGAACACGATAATTTTTGTGAACGGCCCTGCGTGGACGAGCACCCAAGGCCTGGAGGGGAGCCGCTTTGCAGGTTAGCAGCTCTGTAAGTTGCCAGCAGGCGGCTCCCGGGCACGGTCCAGCGCTAGGCAGTTCTATAGGCGGCTTCCAAATCGGCGGGTTCTGCCCACCCGGTCCTTCCTGTATGGCTGACACTGGGTCATTCCCGGAAGCAGCCTGCTGCCGACCGGTAGAACTGTCACCCTACAAAGCGGCTCCCCTCCAGGCGTTGGGCGGCCGACGACGCGTGTTCCTTAGGAGGACGAAGCGCCTTGAGTGCGCAGGGCATTCACACTAAGGTCAGTCCCACCCCAAAACGACGTCGTGAAAGAACAATTGCCTCGAAGTCCTTACGACATGGTGGGCGGTGTCATCTACTTTCCGCGGATGCTCGATAAGATGCGTTTACATGCCCGCGCTGCTCTTCCCGAGGCTTACCACAACAACCTGGGACGCGAGTTCGACGGCCATTGCCTCGCATTCCTGAATGTGCAGTACGCGGATCTACGGGAGCGAATGCTCAGCGGCGGCTCAGATGAGGAGATTCTTGAATGGTGTTTCGCCAACGGCCGCCGGCCCAGCAGCGGTGAGATCGAGATATTCAATGGATTTATGCAAAAAGCCGGTTGGCGCGACCCCTCAGGTGAGCGCCTTGGCCCCCTGCTTCAGCGATCAGGTCTGGCGCATCTTGACCGCCAGTGCGCGACCCGGTTCGATTTTATCGAATTTGATGAAGGCCGTACACCACCCGATTTCCGTAAATGGGAACCACCTCGGCTCTCTTGACCTTCATCTTAACCGCGAATGGACGCGAATTGACACGAATGACTGTCTGTTATTCGCGTTCATTCGTGTCCATTCGCGGTTGATTCCTCTGATATGGCTCGCAACAAAGTGTTAGAGCAGTTGCTGGGCGACGATCTCGCGCAGGTGCGCGGGATAACCGAGAAATCTATGTTCGGCGGTTGGGCCTGGCTCCTGCACGGCAACCTCCTCTGCGGCGCCCGCAATGACGGCATGTTGGTGAGACTTGGCAAGGGCAATGATGCCTGGGCGCTCGCAATTCCGGGTATCGCTCCAATGATGATGAAGGACCGGCAAATGCATGGCTGGATCAGAGCAACACCGAAAGTGTATGAGGATGATATTCTGCGCCGCAACCTGCTGAAAGCAGCGCTCGATTTCACCCGCTCCTTACCGCAGAAATGAGTTCGCGCGACGGCACATCGTGCTCGTCGTTGTCCTCGTCCTCGATTCGAAACGGCTGACAGGTCCTAGTGTGCTGTCCCATAAATAACGTGGCTTTCGTTGCGATCAAAATGGGCCGCCGGCAAGGCGCGAGGAGGGCGCGTATCTTGATCGATACGTAACCGACGAGCAACGCAGCCGCCGGCCCATTTTCATCGCAACCCTCCGGGCCGTGGCCAGTTGGCTGTTTTTCTGCGTTGCTCGCTCGACCCGTATGAACCAGATATGGGCGCTTCGCTCGCGCCTTGAAAAACAGCCAACTGACCGACGGCGAAAGCCACGCTATTTATGGGACAGCACACTAGCAGACTGTTGAAAAACGCATGTCTTCTGGCCTGGAGGGGAGCCGCTTTGGCACGTAACAGAAGACCCCGCGATATTTGCCTGGACGGGTGCATGACCGGAAATCTCCTTAAACAGGCGGCTCCCGGGAACGTTTCAACGCGTGTTAGGTTTGTTGGCACGACGCCCGGATGAACAATCTCCGAACGGAACTATGGACAAAACATTGCGTGCGGTAATTCCCGGGAGCCGCCTGTTTAACAGCCCTATTTGGCTTTCCTCGCAATGGATAGAATATCACGAGATCTTTAGGCTCGTTCCAAAGCGGCTCCCCTCAAGGCCAGGCTGCTATTACCTTGTCCCTCCGGGACAGCCGACCTGCGTTTTTTCAACAGTTTGCTAGGTTAAGGCGGTAAGGTAAAACGCTAGCGTTCCCGTTACTGTTACGGCCGCCACCAATACCACGACATAAGCGGTATATAACCCGAAAAACGTCATGGCGGTCCCTCCCCAGGATTGACCGTAAACCTTCTTCTGAGCAAGAAACAGATAAACGGCCAGCCAAAGCCCCACCAGGCTAGCCACCCATTTGATCCAATCTAGGTGCGCGCTGCTAGATATCGCACCCAACAAGGTTTGAACCAGCGCGCAAACGAAGAAGGCGCTATGAAGATGGAAAGCGAAGACCAAGTGAGCCAGGTAGGGGCGTTTGCCGCGAAGATATATCAGCTTCAGCAAGCCAGCATATATGGGCACGCAAATAAGGATCAGCCATTGTAGCCGCTCGATAAATTCCGCGACCAGATGAGAGGCGAACTCCTGTTCGCTCCCGTATTTGCTGATCATTTTTGCCTCGAACTGCTGGTCCCCATCAGCCCTTTGTTCGTTTGGAGCCGCATGCTCATGCTGACCAGCCGGCACATCGCCTTTAAACACCACGAGGGCTGCATCCGGCTTAGCAAAATGAAGTACTAAGAAAAAGAGTAGGCTGATACTGACATACAAGCGGATCGGATTCAGAAACCGAATTTGCTGTCCTTGCAAGAACCGTACCGTTAGTTCGCCTGGCCGGGACAGCAAAAGCCACAGTGTTTGAATTACCTTCCCGTCAAAAGCGAGAAAAGAATCTAAAAAATCACGAAAAACGGTTCCGAACGATTGGTGGTAATCGATGTCTCGCTGACCACACCGCGAACAGTAGGGTCCGACCAAAGAGGCTCCACAATTTCTGCAGCTGCTTGAGACGGAATTCGACATCAACGAATGGCAGATAGCATCGTATTAGAACCGACGCGAGCATTCTGAATTACTGCTACTACCGAACTCCTGAACTCCTGTTTTTACGAATTTTGAATTCGTCTCACTTCTTTGTGGCGTTAGATTAAAGCAGCGACGAAACAGTATGGTGATCGGGGCGAAAATATGCCTTTGGGGTTGTGGCACGTCCTCGCGGCGCGCCGGGACGCGCACCCTCCCCGAAATTGCGCGAGGCGTCCGCGCCCGAAGCCGTGTAGTTATTTACCGGCCTTCCAAAAGAGCCGCTGCTAAAAAAAATGGGTTTTCCATGCCCCCACGATGGAACGGAATTCCTTTGAAAGATTGGACCGCTTCAACCCCGGTTGGATGCCCTTATCGAAAATTCGCCAACCGCTGCTGCCCTGGTGCAGGCGCTCGAGCTACCGAGCGCCTGGTTCACGGACCTCTTTGCTATCTGCTATTTGCTATTTGTCATTCTGAACGAGCCTAAGCGAATTCAGCTCGGCGGCGCCTCCTTGAACTCCTGAACTCCTTCTTTTAAAACTTCTTTTCTACTTCCACGTAGAAATACCGGCCATAAGCGTTGGCGGTCGTGGGGTCGAAGCCATAGCCGTCGTCCACAAATGGCGGATTGGTATCGAAAATATTGTTTATGCCGAAGGTTAACGTTGTGTTCGCTAGCCAATAACGGACGCCACCGGTCGCGCCTTCCTTTTTCGGCAAAATCGCTTTTTCACCCACGATCTTTTTACCGTCTTTGGAATAACCCGGAGCGGGGGTCTGGGCGTTCACTTCTTCCGGCGCGCCGAATTTATAGGAGATTTGCCAATCCCAGGTGGTCCAGCTACCGACCCGGTGCACAAAACCGTTCGGCTGCACCGATGCTTCTGGGTCGGTACCTTTGTAGTTGTCGTTACCGTCGTGATAAGAGTCGGTGAAATTGCAGACAATACCCGTCCTGAACGTATCGATAGCAAAAACCGTTTTGCTATAGTAAATGCTGGCAACCAGCTTCAAATCAGGTAGTCCGAAACTGTCGTCTTCTAAATAGATCGGCGTTGGGGTTACCGCAATTTTACCAAACGTCGTGTTAGCGGAACTATTCTTAATGTTCTGGACCGCGTAGTTGTACTGGTAACTGGCGTTCGCTTCGATATCGAGTTTGCCCCAGCCGTATTCTTTGGTGACGTAACTGGCTCCGAAATCGATCCCATCAATAAGCACGGCGCCCAGGTTCACAAAAGGATCGTTAATATAATTGATCTCGCCATTCGGAAGACGTTGTACCAAGCCGGGGAATTGACTTTCGTCATCCAGGACCTGTTGTGGATTCAACTGGCTGATCTGGTTGTGTAAGGAGATTTGAAACCAATCGACGTAAGCCGTGAACCCGTTGGCCCATCCCCACCAGCTGTGCTCGGGATCGCTAGAGCCCGGCGTCCACACGGCTCCCGCGTAGTAACTGTATGAGGTTTCCGGTTCCAATGCCGGGTTGCCCTGGACGTGGACGAAATAGGTTTGGGTTCCAAGCTGCGGATTTTTCGGATCCACTAGAGCGGCTTCTTCGACGAACGTGCCACTGTAGAGTTCCGGAAGGCTGGGCGCGCGGTACCCTTCCGAGTAAGTAGTCCGCAACGTGAGATCGTCGAAAGGCTTGTAACGCAACAAAAACTTCGGCTTAGCCGCAGAACCGAAGTCGCTGTACTGATCGTAACGTTCTTGGAGGACGACTTCCAAAAGACGCGCACCGGGAGCCGACCATTTATTGCCCAACAGCGGAATCGTCAATTCGGCAAACGCGCTTTCCACATAGCGCCGGGCGCTGGCGGTGCTTTGTGGGCCGCCGCTCCCGACAATGTTGCCATCTCGCGAGTTTGGGTCCGCGGTCGTTTCATAAGCGTCATCTCGATACTCGGCGCCGCCGCCGACCGTGACAGTACCGGAAGGAAGATCAAAGAGATCACCACCGGCTTTAATCGCCCAAGTACTGAGTGAGGTGCGTGCTTTTTCGTCAGCCGTCAGCCTCAGAGCATTCACGAGTGCGCCATTCGGATTTTGTACTGCGGAGAAATCGACAAACGGATTGTAGTAGGTACCGACGAATCCAGGAAGCTGGCCATTGAGCGCCTCTTGCAAACCGGTCCGAGAGATTTGGTTATAACTGATTCTTTCTGCGTCAGTCTCTGAATACAGGTAACTGGCATCCACAAACCAGTTATGCGGAAGTTGAATCGTGGCGCCAGTGATCGTTGTGATGGCGTCAACGGTGACAACTTGTTTTTGAGGCCCAAACTCTAGCAATGCATCGCCAATTGGTACTAACGGTTCACCCCACGGATTGTACGGATTGTTCGCCGGAATAGTGATGTTGTCGGTCTGGCTGGGACCGTAATCGGGAATTTCGCTATTCTCCTTGTTCCGTTCCAACGTCAGCTCTTCATAAAGTTTGAGCCAAGAAGTCGGTTCATAGTTGATCTTGATCAGGCCGCCGTAACGATCTTCCCGAGGATTGATTTGGTAGTCTGCAACACTGCCGTATTCGTTCAACGGTGAGTTAGGCGCATAAAAGTTTTTCGTCGTGATGTTTGGCCCTTTGGTTCCGGGAATCACGGAGTAAGTGTTGCCGCTGTTTAAACCGAAGAAGTTGCCATACGGACTGTCGATGGTATCCCAGTCATAATAGGATCCTAAATTAGTGTGATCCAGGTTAGACGAATAACCGCGATCCGACATCATGATCGGGCTCGATTCGTAATAATCGAATGCGCCAAGGACACTGACCTTGGAGTTATCACTGAGGTGATCGACAATCCCGGAAACGACCTGTAGGTGATAGACCGAATAATCGTCCCGCTGGCTCACCCCATAGTGGAATAGGATATCCGCTCCTTCATATTCGTCCTTGAGAATTAGGTTCACTACGCCTGCGACCGCATCGGAGCCGTAAGTGGCGCTTCCGCCGTCTTTCAGTACTTCGATCCGATCGACGGCTGCCAGCGGGTAGGAGTTAAGGTCAACAAAGCTTTCGGTGCCGTTTTGCGGAAACGGAAAGGGAGCGACCCGATGGCCATCCACCAGCGTCAACGTTTCTGCCGTACCTAAGCCACGGAGATTGACATTGGATGCCGCCGGCGAAAAGCTTTGCCCGGCGTTAAGCGCGGGCGAGAAGCTGCTGAGGTTCTGCGGCAGCCGTTGCAGGACATCTGAGACGGTCTGGTCTCCTTGGTCTTTAAAGAACTGTTGGTCCAGAGTGACGATCGGCTGAGGACCATCTCCGATTCGCGGCACCAAGTAACCGGTCACGGTCACTTGTTGTAACTCACTACTTTGCGGAGCAGCACTCTGGTCACTGGCGGGCGTGGGAGACGGGTTATTTTGTTGGGCTTGTGTGGTCCCCGCAACAGACAACAGGGCGGCAGCGATCGCGAAAGCGATTCGCCGGATGTTATAGCTTTTCAATCAGATCTCCTTGGTTGGAACAAAGTCCGTTTTTGTTGGTTAAGGTGGCTAAATGGAGGCCCGCAGCTGAGAGTTACCGGGTCTTCCGCTGCGGGAAACGGAAATCGTTATAAATAACTGGACTAATTGTCCAGTCATCTAGGGATATGACGGCGGATTTGAACACTTTTTTTCTGGGTTGGTGACCTCAGACAGACCGGTTTTCAGGAGGCGATTTCCATCGTATGTTCAAGTTAAGGCTACTGATTCAGTAGGGAAGAAATAGGCCCGCGTCAAGTCCCTGTTGAGAGCAGCTAGATAAGTGACTAATCACCATCGAGAAATAGGGTTTGCGTTCTTAAGTTAAATTGCCGCATCGAATACTGCTGTAATCAAGGGTACGACGAACGCATCAAACCGATTGGGACATCTAAATTCGGTCTAGCAGATCGATTGAAACGCAGTTTGATAGAGCCGCGACTTGTCCGATGTAGCTAAAGGGGGAGATGGGGCGAAGTCGGAAGCGCCGGGAGGGATTGCGTCCTCGCGATCCGTCGTGACCGAAACCGGGGACGTGTTTTGATCCCGGAAGAAAATACGCCGCTGGGTGGTGGTACGCCCTCGCGGCGCGCGAGGACGCGCTCCCTCCCCGAATCCCGGCCCGCCAACGCGGGGTTGGAGATGCTTTTTCAGTGCGGTTTCGCTGCCCGACTAACCCACGGCGGAAGCCCTGCGCTATTATGTATAGCCGCTTCGCGGCAAAATCCGACACACACCCAAGCCGAGAATCCTGCGCATTTAAGTCAGCTCGACGCCGCTGAAGCGCAGAGCACGCGCGTCGCGAGCGACGATATTGTTCATCTCCTTGCTCAAGCAAATCGCGGTCATCGACGCCGCGCAGCAATCTTCCCGCAAGCGCATCAAAACGCCCCGCGGCAATATCGGCGATCAATGCGGCAGCGCGCGTGGGCGGGATGTTCACCCCGTCGTCAAAGAGTTGCTGAAGCTCAGGCAAATAGGTTTTACCTGCTTCGGAGAAAAGCTGCAGCTCGGTCATCGACGTACGCACCAGACCCGGATCGACCGCGAAAGCCAGCACCCCGCGATCTTTGGTCGTATCGTTGAGACATTCAGTAAAGCGCATGATCGCCGCTTTGCTGGACGCATAACCCGATCCGTGCGGAAAGCTGTTACCGGTGCCACCGCCGACTAGGTTGACGATTCGGCCCTTACCGCGAACGACCATTGTCGGCGCAACCGCGCGACAGGTGTGGAATGTGCCACGTAGATTGATCTCTACATCCTGCCACCAGATATCGGGATCGCATTCCCAAATTGGGCCGAAGGCTCGGAAAGAGCCATGGTTATTGACGAGCAAGTCAATTGCACCCAGTTCCGCCACCACCCGGCCGAGCGCATTCTCGACAGCGAGACGATCGACAAGATCTACGGGAATAGCGATCGCTGACCCGCCTTCGCCGGCGATGAGCGAAGCCGTCTCTTCAATTTCGTGTGCCGTTCGCGCCAACACAGCGACCTTAGCGCCACGCTGCGCTTGATGAAGCGCGATCTCGCGCCCGATCCCCCGCCCAGCTCCCGTGACCACCGCAACCGTGCCTTTTAGATCAATCATGAAAATCTCCTTCGCAATTCTGTTCTAGACATATTCCAGGATATGCCGGCGAAGAAAAGCTCTGCCTGAACTCCCTTCTAGATAGCGCGCTAAATGACGGGCGCGATCTTCAGAAGGAATGCTGAAGATCGCTGCAAAACGTCACGGATATTTTAAGGGGCTACGCCTGGCCGGCTACGGCGCCGTCACCGTGAACACGACGCCGCCAACGCCATGCCCCCCAGAAAAGGTCGTGCCATAGAGGTTGCCGCTCGGATCCTGGATTAAGGCCCCGTTGGGACCAACGCCGCCCCGGTCGTACAGCACGTTGAAGCTGTGGAGCACAGTGACGTTCCAGACCGTCCCGCTTAGGGGTGCGGTCAGCTTGAATACTGCGCCCCAGTTGAATGCGCCGCCTTGCGGTGTCACGCCATAAAAGCCGTCAGTGCCCGCGAGCAGACCGACATTGGGATCAAATCCGTCAGTGCCGTTGAAGCTGTGAAGCAAAACCTCGATCCAAGCCGCCCGCGCACCGTCCGGCGGGATAAGTTTGAAGACCGTGCCGTCACCGTAAAGGCCGCCTTGGCTTGTCGTGCCATACAGCGCGCCGGAGGCATCAGCAACCAATTGCTCCGCTCCGGGAATGGCTCCGTCGTTGCCGTTAATATCGTTGAAGCTGTAGAGCACGGTCTCCGTCCATTGGCCGCCCGGATTGGCCGGCGGCGTCAGCTCGAAGACCGTACCTTCACCCGCCGATCCGCCGACATAGGTCGTGCCGTAAAGCTCGCCGTTCTTGCCAAGCAGGAATGATCCGTGCGGGGCGGAACCGTCCGGACCCGAGAAGCGATAAATGATGGTCGCGGTCCAGGCATCCTGGCCCTTTACCGGAGGAGTCAACTTGAACACGGTGCCATTGCCCTCCTGGTCGTTGCTGGTTGCGATCCCGCCCTGGCTTGTCGTGCCGTAGAGCGCGCCGCTCGTATCGGCAATCAAGCCACCTTGCGGAAAGGCGCCGTCGGAATTAGCCACGCCAGTGAAGGGGTAGAGAATTTTCTCGGTCCAAGCCTCGTGGCCGTCGCTCGGAGGCGTCAACACATAGACCGTGCCGTAGCCGCCGATAGCGCCGCCGAACGGTCCGCCGGCAGTGGTCACGCCATAGAGCGCGCCGTCGTTGCCTTCCACCATCGGGCCGGTGGCCTGGGAGCCGTTCGCGCCGTTGAAGCTGTGGATCACCGTCTCATGCCAAGCGGTTTCACCGGCTGCGGGCGGGGTTAGTTTGAAGATCGCGCCGTGATTGTGGGTGCCGCCGCTGCTCGTGCCGCCAAAAAGCGTGCCGTCACTTCCCCTCAGCAATGCGCCGGCCGGATACTCCGCATCGTTCCTGGTGTCGGGAAACCGGTACAGTATTTTGTAGCCCCAAGCGGAGGCACCTTCTCTCGGCTGCGTCAGCTTGAAGACGATCCCGCCGTTGCCGTCCTGGGTACCCCCGTCATAGGTCGTGCCGATGAGCGTGCCGCCCCCGTTGAGGACCAACCCGATCGGGTTGGCGCCGTTCGTCCCGTCGAAGTTAACCAGAGTCGCCTCAGTCCACGCCGACTGCCCTGGCGCCGGCGGAGTCAGCGCGAACACCGTGCCGTAGCCGTTGCTGTTGAAATTGTTGGTCCCGTACACCGTCCCATCGGAACCGAGGACGGGGGTGTTGTCTGGCGAGCCGCCATCGGCGCCGCCGGTGAAGCTGTAGAGCACGTTCTCCGACCACGCGGTCTGACCCGCGACCGGCGGTGTGAGCGAAAAGATCGTTCCCCAACCGGATGTTCCGCCGGCGAAGGTCACGCCATAGAGGATTCCATTTCCATCGCGTACTAGTCCGCCATTCGGGAAGCTCCCGTTCGGAGCCCCGGCAAAATTGTATAGTATGGTCTCGCTCCAGGCTCCCCCACCGTTTGCGGGCGCTGTCAGACGATAGACCGTTCCGGCGCCGTTCGTGCCGCCAGCCGATGTCATGCCGTAGATTGTTCCTGTGTCGTCGCGGACCAGGCCGTTCGTCGGGCTAACGCCGTCCGGGTTGCCGTGGAAGGTGTACAGCACAGCCTCGGCCCACTCTTTCTGGCCGGCAGCCGGTGGAGTCAGGCTGAACACCACGCCGGCGTTGGCCGATCCGCCACCGACGGTCGAACCATAAAGAATGCCGTTCCCATCGGCGATCAGCGTGCCGTAGGGCGCGATCCCGTCGCTGCCGCCCTCGAAGTTGTAGAGGATGGTCTCAGTCCAGTTCCCCTGCCCTGAAGCAGGCGGGGTCAACATGAAGACCACGCCATAGCCGGCAGTGCCGCCATTTCCAGTAACACCATAGAGAACGCCATCCTTGCCCAGCATGAGTCCGGAGGAAGGCGTAGAACCGTCGGGCGGACCGGTGAATGTATGGATGACTTTCTGGCTCCAGCCCGACTGCCCGGCCGCCGGCGGGATCAGCTCGAAGACCGTCCCGTTCCCTGAGGCGCCACCAACATCGGTCGTTCCGTAGTAGACGCCGTTGAGGCCGGGGGTCAGTGCTGCCTGCGGCTGATCGCCGGTGCGGATGACATTGAAATTGTACAGAACAGATTCGATGGGGGCGGCCGGTGCGGTCTGTGCCCCTACGGTGATCGTTAACAGACAGCTCGCATAGGCGAGACGGAGAAACGAACTCGGCACGGTGGGGAAACCCCGGAATCGAAGACAACGGACGCTCTTCATAGGTAGTAGTGTGTTTTCCTCTCCAGCTTTTGGTGCGCCAGCCGCGAAATAGCAACGCCGGGCTCCATAGAGTCCTATTCCCGGAAAAAAACCAGGAAGTTGCGCGACTTTTTTCGACTACCGTAAAAAAAGACCGTGAAAGGTGAAAAAGAAGGGCGCTGTAAAACTGAATTTCACAGAAGATCACAGAGGCCGCAAAGACCAGACACTTTGAACAGAAGGAAAGGGAGGCAACAGAGGTAGCAGATCAATTACTGGGTAAAGCCTCATTCCAAGGAACCCTCCGTTACCTCCGTTACCTCTGTTACCTCCTGTTTAAAATCAGTCTTTGTGGCCTATCAGTCTTTGTGTCCTTTGTGACCCTTGTTGTGGAAATTCCCGTTTGGCTACTCCTTTGGGTGCTACCTTGCGTGCCCAACTTAAAATGCGTATGCTGTTTTTCTCCTTAAATGGGGGCGTACTGGTTTCGACTGAAGGTCTGATAACCGGATCGCATGCCGAGGACGACTCGTTGGCCTCGTTAAAAATCGAGTCAAAAAAAATAAACGCCAACCAAGAACTGGCTCTCGCGGCTTAATTGACCGTGACGTTCCCGACCGGACGCCTGCTAAGGCCGGGAGCGACGACAGCAGGCTGGTCCGAAGGCGGGGCGACCGCGCTGGAGGACGAGAATTATTTCGTGGCCGCAAAGGTGAGTCGTATGCGCCGGTCCATCTGGCTCACCTTATAAAGACCGGCTAAGCATGTAGACATTCGGAATGATGGTCTTTAGGACAGGGGTTCGACTCCCCTCGCCTCCAAATTGCTCAGCGTAAGTAACTTACGTCGAAGATAAGACCTGAGTAATAACAAAACCAATAACAAGTCCGGCCTCGTCCATTCTCATCCGCACACGCAGTCCAGCTGCACGCGGAGATGCATATTACAATTCCGACATGGTGCGGGGGTCCGAGGCGGATTATGTAAGGCAAGACTCGTTTGGCCTTACACAAAGTCGCTTGAAGCTATTTCGCTTTACACAAAGTGGGGCGTTTCTCCGCCCGACTTTCCGCCTCCCGCCCTTAGCTCACGTTTTGGTTTTGATTCTTGAGAGCGAGGAACGAGCGAGCAAGTAATCAAAAACAAAATACGGTGACCTTTCAGTGCGAAGCGGAAGCGAGCTCAAGCTCAAAACGGAATAAATGGGGGCAGCCCGTAGGGGGAACCGTTTATGCCGGATTTGAGCGTTGAACTCGCTGGAACGGAGCGCTACGGCTGCGCTCCAACGCAGCACAAACAGCGCAAAGATTGCGCTATTCGTGTTGATGAGGGGTTTTTCCGCGATAAAATATATTCTGAGCATGAAACGGTCTTCCAAAGACTCCGAAGCCAGACTTTTCGCCGTGGCGGAAACTCAAGGCGGCTTTTTCACCGCCAAACAAGCTGAGGATGCGGGTTTCGATCGGACGCATCACGCTTATCACGTGCGGACGGGAAATTGGCTAAGGGAACACCGTGGTGTTTATCGCCTGACTCGGTTTCCCATGCCCGAACGTCCAGATCTAATCCTTTGGTCTCTTTGGTCTAGAAACCGGGATGATCAGGCTCAGGGTATTTACTCTCATCAAACGGCACTCAGCATTTACGATCTTTCCGATGTCATGCCGGCTAAATTGCACATGACGGTTCCTCGCAGCTTTCGCCGCAACGCGGAAATTCCCCCCATTCTGATTCTCCACTACGATGACATTTCCGCCGACGAAGTAGAGGAACGAGAGGGGTACCGGGTGACTTCTCCGATCCGGACCCTCGTGGATGTCCGGCACGAGGTTTCCGACGAACTATTTTCACAAGCATTCAATGAGGCGAAAACACGCGGACTAATCACTGGCGCGGACGTCGAGCGTTACCGTGATAAACTGCCAGGTCTTGTTTCGGGCCGTAAACGTCTCAGAGCCGCGTGAAGGATCACCCTCGTCAATACGCCACGGCAGCTGCCTTTCGGGTAGCCCTGGAAACGCGGCTCAAATCAATAGCAACGGCCGAAGGCGTTGATTTGCAACGTCTGCGACGCCAGGTCTCCTTTGACCGTTTGCTTGCTCGCTTCTTTGAGAAACGCAATGCACCGTGGCTACTAAAGGGCGGCTATGCGATGGAATTGCGTCTCCGGACGGCGCGTACAACGAAGGATATTGACATTTCTCTGCCCGCTAACGCGGCCGCTGGACTTGGCGACGAAATCCTGGTGGAGTTGCAGCGAAGCGCACATGCCGACTTGGGAGACTTTTTTGCGTTCACGATTGCTGAGCCGCAAATGAATCTCGATTCTGCTCCCCAGGGCGGAGCACGGTACCAGGTGACAACCAGGGTTGCGGGCCGCCTTTTCACGAGATTTCAGCTGGATATCGGAATCGGCGACGCGGTTGTACCGCCAACAGAACTGATCGAAGGACGCGACTGGCTGGGTTTTGCCGGTATCGCTCCCGGAAGATTCATGGCGATTTCCAAGGAGCAGCAATTTGCCGAGAAACTCCACGCTTACACTGTGCCGAGGGCTGATGCGCCGAACAGCCGGGTGAAAGATCTAGTAGATATGATCCTGCTGATTCAGATGGAGACAATGGACAGAGCCATTCTCGAGCAGGCAATTCAAACCACGTTTGAATTGCGCGGGACGCATGCTGTTCCTTCTATTTTACCGAAACCACCGGAATCGTGGATATCGCCATTTGATACCATGACGAAAGAATGCGGCCTCGAATTGACGTTGGCTGACGCCGTTCGGATCCTCACAACCTATCTTCACTGATAGTCGTGAACGCCAGAAAACGATTTATCCATTTTAGGTGCTGCTCGATCAAATAGAGAGTGGTCGCTAACAGACTGTATTCCGTTCGTTGTAATGAAGGAGCTCGGCATCGATGATAGCTCAGCCTAGCGATCGCCATTTTGAGCAGGCCGGCTTTCGAATTCCGCTAAAAGACTAACTTTTTTCGTTTGACAGCTTTTCCGTCTCATTTGCTGCTAAACGGGTAGTTCACAAGAACTCACCAATACACATATCCGCTCTTTGAAGGTCGGAAAAACCTCCAAAACTGGCGCCAGGCGGTTTGCTATCTTGGGCTCATGCTAACCACAGAAATCCGGCTGGATACTCATAGCGGTCCTGTCACGCTCAACCCGCGGTGGCTTCGAATACCGGCCGCGGTCAAATACTCGGGTCTTTCTAGATCAAAGCTTTATGAATTGCTTTCGGAAGGACGAATTCGATCCATATGCGTAAGGTCACAAAAGGGAGCACAACGTGGAGTTCGTCTCATTGACAGAGAATCGATCGATCTTTTCATGGAAAGCCAAGAGTTCGCTTGAAAATAACGATGGGAGAGGAAAAGAGAGCTTTCAAAGGGGTATGGATCTGCGCTGCTATTTTTCTCGATGAGAAACTAACTCCGGCCGAGAAGATATTGTTGGCAGAAATCGATTCCCTTACCGCAGACGATCAGGGTTGTTATGCCAGTAACGCACATTTTGCAAAGCGCCTGGGTGTGACCGAGTCGCGTGTCAATCATGTTGTGGCGCGGTTGACTCGTGAGGGATACATCATTCGGGTGTGTTACGACGGCCGAATTTCGCATAGGGTTGTAGCACCGGAGTACAGCAGCAATCCGGCGACTTCACGCCGATTGATAGAACGACACCGCAGACTTGCTAAAAATAGCAGTTCTGAATTGTCACATTCGGAAGATAGCAATTCAGAGTTGCTAAAAATAGCAACTCTGAGCTGTCAAAAAGAACAGCCCAGAACTGTCGAAAATAGCAGCGCCTTATTATTAAAGAAAGTACCAACAGAAAGTACCAACAGAAAGAGAGAATACGACGACGACTACTTATGAGGAGAATAAACCTAAAGAAGCGTCGTCGTCGCGTTGTGCTTCTCTCTCTGTTTTGTCAGGCGGGGCGGAAGAGCCAGCTGCGGAAGCGTCGGATGAATTGGGGATGGCGAACGCGCAGGGCGACGCGCTAGCGCTTGAGCTCGGCAGGGAGTTCCGGCTCACTGGTAAGCAGCGTCAGACGGTGACTGAATATTGTGAGTCACACGGACAGGAGTATGTGCTTGGTAAGGCAGAGATCGTGCGATCGGCGCCGAGGAAAAACGCGGCGGGGGCTTTGCTAGGCGCGCTACGCGAGGATTGGCAGCCGCTGTTGAGACCGAAAAAAGGGCAGACAAAGCCGCGCGGTTAGCGGCCTCCAGGGCAATGGCAGCAAGGATGGGCTGGGAATGGTGATGGGAACATCATCTTGCCAGATGTGCGGGCGGGAGCTTGGAGGCGTCCGGCGGCGTAATTGTGTGCGGCCGGAGCTCCAGGTTCGCGCCGAGCGTGTGTGACGGATGCGCCGGAGCCCGCTAAGCCAAGGAGCAGGCGCGCAAGGATCCGAGCAGGAACCGTTGGGAGCGCCTATGTCCAGAGCTATATCGATGCACTCCAGGTTATCGCGACACCGATGAACATTACTACGAATTCCAGAGAGGGTCAGCGCAGCCAGCATGGTCCTGTGTAGAAAAGTTGCGTGAATCCGCTCCTTTAGTCACGGTGATGTCGATCAGAGCAGTCCCATCCGAAGCCAGCATAAGCTGATGCTGGTCATTAGCGTTTTCTACCGGAGCTGCTGCTGGCTTTTGCGTGCCGTCACAGCCGGTATCGGCAACGACCAGCAACAAGCGATAACGACCGGTAACAAAAAGGGCTGACTGTTATCGACGCTTGCTGCTTATTGCCAGTGTATATATCCACAAGCTACTTTCGCCAGCCTAACGAAGTTAGGGGCATGTGCGACAATTCAATATCGAGCGAAGCGAGTCCTTGTTTTGGCTGCCGAAGGCGACTAACTGACGCGAAGCAGTGCACCTCTTCTGGACGGACTATACATAGGCAATGACACGAAATGATCCGCGTGACTAACCCATGCTAGACACTAGCGCGATAGGGCAGAGCGGCCGATGGTTGGTAAGGTAGTGGACACTTCCATGGCTGAGTTGGTGTGTTATCGAGCGCTGCATCTGTCAACGGCGACTATCATTAGAAGGAGCGGAAAGTCCGAGGCGAATTCATCCGGCTCTGGCGGAAGAATGCGGGCTTGAGCGACAAACTGATTCTTAAGGTGCCCGGCCGCCGACTTCTCTACATCGTGATCAAGCCGGATGACTCGGCGGGCCGAAGAGCGAACTCCTAAAGAGGGAGGCGCGGACGTAATACGCCGCCCCGAAAACTGATCTGTCGCCGCACGATCCGGCGATTGAGCTTCGCTTAGTTTGTGCGAAGGGCTCAGGTGCATCTCGAAGATAGAGGCTGAGCGGAAGCTTCGCACGGGTCCCGATGGCGGCTTCTGGACGTCAGAACGCTGCATCTCCTGGGCTCTCAGAGCCTCACCTGGAAAATCGTGAAGTTAAACAGCTGGAGCCTGACCACGGCCGCGTTGGCAGAGTCCAGTTTTCCGGTTCACTGGATTAAGCATCCAAAGGTCAACGCCAAAGCCTGGCTCTTGGTTGCGGCCGCGATGGTCCGCCCGGTTGTCCTCGCCCTATCTTTACCGCGCTCCAAGTCCTTCCGCGCTGTCGCTGAAGATCCGCAATGGGTGTCTTCCACTACCTCACGTCACAGACATTGATGAGCGTGTATGAGGCTTACATGCTTGTTCCGCCGCCACCTTTTCGGCTTTGCAGACGAATGATTTGTCGTCCTCCATTAGACCATTGCAACCAACCTGCTCGACCTAGCGCGTGATCTGAGAAATGAGAGCCATGACTCGTTAATGGGCAGAATCAGTCAGCCGCGTTGCGTTCGATTCCAAACGGGCTCGCCCCGATTTCGGCCTTGGGCTGAAATTTTCTATCACCTCGTCTCACTGATCCTCGGTCCGAGAACGACGGTTTTGTTACCGGACGGCGGGCTTAATCATTTTTCACACAGTTTTCCCACTTAGCTTCCACTGGAGAGATAGTGTTCTCTTTGATCGACGCGATCACTTCTTTTTGCACTCTCGTACACGAAGGTGTCTTGGAGGAAGTCGGCCACGACAATTGGCTGATCGCCAGTGTCGAGATTGATCACCCTCGCCGCCTGTTCCAGGAGCGGCAGCGCCAAGGCGCCGCTGGCTGCCGGAATCGCAGCGTTGTTGTTGTAGAAACCCTTGCCTTCCATGACGCCGACCGGTGACCTCGGTTCGTGCGACGTCCCCACTCAGCGAGTTCATAGTGCGAGATTGACTACGGCCCGCCTATTCACGCGTTTTCAATGGAATTTATGCTTTTTAGATTTAGATTGCGAAAGTTCAAATGAAAGGTCCCCCCCTTGGATTCCAATCGGTCAAGGTAGTTGCACTGGCAGCAACTGATGTCGTTCGGGCCAAACGTTTCTACTCAGAGACTCTTCAACTGGAAGAAGATCGCGAAGCGACCGACGAGGTGGGTTCCCGAATCGGTTGGCTGGGTGCGCTGATTACTCGCCAACATCCTCCTACCGACGATCCAAATCCGCGCATCACTTTGCAAGTACAAGACGCTCGAGAGACCGAAAAACGACTAACAGAACGAGCAGTCACAATATCTGATCCGGTAAAGTTGTACGAAGACAAGTTCTGGGTCGGTGGGTCCTCAACTCGGGAACAAACTCTGGTTTTGTTCCTACGCCTAATTCGCAAGCTCTCCCAGGACGAACGTCGAGCTCCTAGAGCAAGTCCGATCCGTACCGGGCCAGCGTCGAGTTTTCGTTTTGCACCATTTGGATTGCCGGCGTTCAAGCTGGGAAAGGCCACCGCCGAAGCAATAGCGGTTTCTGGGCTACGGCGCAGCTAACTGGCGTCAATTCTTCTCTGCTTTGTCGATGTTAACGTCGACATTGCTTTTGAAATCTTTTAATCCCCCTTGATTACCACCGATGTAAAGTTTGCCTTTGTAGACGATCAAAGCGCCCGGGCACTCGGGGTCGGCTAGCGGAAGCATCCTGCCAGAAGCCATCGGTTGCGTCCGGCGTGGAACCCTACGGTTCTCTTGAGGTTTGCAATCGGTGCCGTGCCGGAGCAGTTCAGTTTTTCAGACCATGCAGGTCAGCTTAATCCCTGGAGCTCAATTATCCCGAAGTATTTGACGGGAGTCACCGCCGTGCGCCGGAGGGAACAAGGGCCTACTGAAAGAAGGGGGTACAGCGCGGCGCGCTGTTGTCGAGAAGTTGATGAAGAGCCTAGGCGGTCACCTCAAGGCTTACTATTTTGCGTTTGGGGAAAACGACGCCTACCTCATTACTGAAGTACCTGACAACGTGGTTCACGCTGCTCTCTCTCTCACGGTAAGTGCGTCCGGCTCGATACGTACGAAGACGATTGTATTGCTTACTCCTGAAGAGATTGATCAGGCAGCAAAAAAGACAGTTAAATTTCGACCTCCGGGAGGCTAAACCGATTAGCGGTTCCTGCACAAAACGGCCGGAATGGCGTCACGAGTTTTCGTACCGAGGGTACTAGAGAGATCCGTGTAATTTTATACGCTAAGGACGACCCTTTTTGCGCGACGGCGCCGGCGGACGAGCTTTCGATCGATGATATATGGCCGTAGAGCACGACGTTATCCCACTCGATGGGGCTGACGTGTTCCAGCAGGGAGAGATCGATTCCATTGGCGACCGGGTCGCACTCACTCAGGACCCGAGAGATTTCGCACGCCTGCCAGTAGACGATGCACGCCAGGATCAGGTTCAGGCAGCTGCATGTGTTCATCTGCCCCCACAGCTCGCGGGCTTGATCCGGCCGCGTCGCCCGTAAAAGACGTCTCTGGCCGAGGCATGGAGTTGCTCGACCTCGAGCAAGCCGCGCCGGATGCGCGGCGCAGTTCCGGCTCCGAGAGGGACTGGAGGATGAACTCGGTCTTGAAGATGCGCCCGAGATCCCGATTGGCGCGGTAGAACCGGTTCTTGGCGCTGAAGCCTACCAGGCGTTTCAGGGCCACTGACGCCGTGACGTGGCCGGCCTTGAGCGAGGCGTAGAGTTGACCCATGCGGTCCCAATGCTCGGCGATCTGCCGGTGTCGATGGTTTGATCGGCGCGGCTGATCAAAGACGCAAGCGAACCGTAGTCGCGGTTGGATCAATCCGGTAGATCGCTGGTGCTGGACTCCTCGGATGCGCGGGCAGAAGCGCAAGCCCAGCATGGCGAAGGCGGCGAGGTTGGGGTAGGCACAAAACGGAAAATGAAGCCGATAACGCAGGGAAATCTCCTCGTAGTCAGAGTGCGAACCTTGGTCAGCAAGGCTAAATCCTGCGCCACAAGGCAGCCGGTTTTCGCGTGCCAGTCGTCACATAAAACGAGCTGTAATCTAATTCTGGAGCGTTTTTTAAGGACGAATGATCCTCGGGAACGCCTGAGCATACTTTAAGTTTCCGTTTCGTGAGGTCAGGCGTAATCCAAGACCAGACACTGCTTTAACTGGACGTAGTTGATCGCGTACGGAAACCCCAAGGCGCGTGATTTTCGTCTTGCAATAAAATATTGGGATGACTAATTGTCTTAGATCTGAAAATGATATTTAAAGTCGAATAAATCACTGAACGTCATGAATGAAACCGCGAACGGACACCGTTGAAAAATTGAGATGAAAAACGTGAATGACATATCCAAACAACTCAAAGGCATCGCTCTCTGGAGGGGCTCCACAGTACGGTAAGCGTTCCGCCGGGATCCGCTCATCCATGGCGGCAATATCTCGCGTTCGCGGGACCGGCCATGCTGGTCAGCGTGGGTTACATGGATCCCGGAAACTGGTCCACGGACTTGAGCGCCGGGGCCGGGTTCCAATACGAGCTGCTCTGGATCGTGGGCCTGGCGAGCCTCATGGCGATTTTCCTGCAGGTGGTCTCCGCCCGGCTCGGCGTGGTGACCGGCAAGGACCTGGCCCAATGTTGCCGGGACCATCTGCCCGGGTGGACGCGGTGGCCGAATTACCTCAGTTGCGAGATCGCCATCGCCGCCTGCGACCTGGCCGAGGTGCTGGGCAGCGCAGTCGCCATCCATCTCTTGTTCCCGCGCATTTCGCTGCTCGCCGCGGTCATCATCACCGCGTTCGACGTGCTTCTGCTCCTGTCGCTTCAGAGGTTGGGGATGCGGTTGATCGAGGCGGTGATCGTCGTGCTCATCGCGACGATCGGCGTCTGTTATTTCATCGAGATTTTCGTGCTACCGCAGACCACGCCGAATCTGCTCGAAATGGCTTCTGCCACGGTCGCGCCGAACCTGGCAGCTTTCTTCCGCAACAAGGACATGGTTTACATCGCCATCGGCATCATCGGCGCCACGGTGATGCCGCACAATTTGTATCTGCATTCCGCGCTGGTTCAGTCGAGGAAATTGCAAGCCGACGATGCATCGGTGCGCCGGGCGATCAAGTTCAATACACTGGATTCCGTCATCGCGCTGTCGCTTGCGTTTTTTGTCAATGCCGCCATCCTGGTGCTGGCGGCGGTGGTCTTTTTTGGCAAGGACAAGCTGACACTGCCCGGCGGCGAGGTGGTGGCGTTCAACGCGGACGCGGACTGGATTCAGGTGGCCTACCTGACGCTGTCGCCGCTGCTCGGCGTGGCGGCGGCAAGCCTTCTTTTTGCCCTGGCGCTCCTGGCCAGCGGGCAGAGCAGCACCATCACGGGTACGCTGGCCGGGCAGGTGGTGATGGAGGGATTCATGGATTGGAAGATCCGGCCCTGGGTGCGCCGGTTGATCACCCGCGTGGCGGCCATCATGCCGGCGATCTTCCTCATCGGCATGCGCGGGGACGGCGGAGTGAACGATCTGCTGAACCTCAGCCAGGTGGTGCTGGCCATCCAGTTGCCGCTGGCGATGTTTCCGCTCCTCTGGTTTACCGGCTCCCGGAAGCTGATGGGATCGCATCGCAACGGCTGGTTCCTCGCCATCGCTGGCTGGGCATCCGCCTGCTCATCACGGCGCTGGACATTTATGGTTTGCCGGGCGCGATGCATGACGCGATGGCTGTATTCGCATCTCGCTAAAATCATTAGAAGTCTATGTACCAAAAAATATTGGTAGCCCTGGATGCGACGGAGGCGGATGAGACGATCCTGGAGCATGTGACCGCGCTGGCGCTGACCTTCGACAGTTCGTTGGTGATCCTGCACGTGGCGGATGGCTGGGCGGCGCGATTGTTTGGCGCGGATGCGGTGAGCCGAGATCCAGCGACGACAAGGCCTATCTGGAATCAGTCCGGGCCCGGCTGGCGGCGGAGGGCATGCGGGTCGAGGCGGAACTGGCTTACGGTGAACCTGCGGATCAGATCGTCAGATGGGTCGAAAGTCGTGGGCTGTGACCTCGTGGCGATGTCCACCCATGGCCACCGGTTCATCAGCGACCTGCTTTACGGCAGCACGGCGGATAATGTGCGCCACGGGTGGATGTGCCGGTGCTGATGCTCAAGGCGAGGAAAACACCTGCCAATCGTAAGTAACACTATCCCCTCAATCCTGCTTGAGCGTGCCGCGTCGTGCTCGGGGTGGCTCCCCTCTTTATCTAAAAAACCTTCACCAGAAGAGCTCCGACTTAGGCTCTGGAATTTGGAGTACAAACATCTCGGCACCTGAAGCGTTGGAGGGGAGGATCGAACAACTGAAAGCGGAGAGGACTACCTGGTCTGTATATTTGAGTCTATAGAAGAGAAGGGATAGGGAGATCTAGTCGCCGAATGTGGCTGAGTCTCTTGCAGTGGCCGAGTCAAGCGCTTCTGCGATGATCATGCGGTTGGCGCAAAAGGGCGATCTAAAGCATGAAAAATATCGGGGATTCACGCTCACGGGTTCTTGCAGAACCGCCACGGGCCGAGAGGTTCGCGCTCGGCGCTGGGGATTTACAGTTTTTTTGCAATCCCTCCATCCTCCAAAGAATATGATTCAACACGATGTCGATGGGTTGGGATAACGGCCCAGCCAGACACTCGAGCAGTTAAAGTTACTTGGTTCAACTGGAGCAAGACCAAATTGGGTCCAAACACGAGCTTAAACCGCCAGCCAGAGGGGTGGTAAGCAATCCACTTGCCTACATAAACTCAAATTTTGTCCAGATTGTTGAACAGCCAAAAAGTGTTAGCTAACTGAAACTCCTAACCATTAGATTAACTTCCTACTTACTTCTCACGAAAAGCTCTCATCCGTCTCCCTTCTATGGCTCGTCGTCCGACGGTCTGTTAGGTGGTTGTTGCTTAACAGACAGACCAGACCCAGACCGGTCGGCTACCTGCTGGCAATAGGATCTGCACCGTTTTTTTTCTCGTGGTTGAGTTCCGCGCAACAGGCCTGGCCAAGCCCTTCTCCGACCTTGGTCTCGGTGGACGGAAAACAAGCCACAGCCTGAGCTTCCGGTGGAAACGAAGTGGACACGATCATGCAAAATTGGGCTATCCATGGAGATGCGATTGAAGTTCTCGAAGGCCAACCGGGCTCCCATGACCCTTATAACGGTACGAATAGTCTGCGTTCGACCGACAATTTCCGAAGACTTCCATGGCCGATCTCTTCTTTGATTTCCGGCTATGGCCCGGAGCAGAATTTTACTTCAACCCAGAATATTATCAGGGCTTTGGTTTAGGAGTTACTACGGTATCGCTGAGTTCCCCAACTCCAGGCATACAAGATTGGCAAGTATCGCGGTGATGTGTTCCTTCCCCATTCTTTTATTCGTCAGATTATCGGCTTCGGAGGTGAGCAAGAGCATCTGGACGCCGGTCCGCTGCAGTTAGCTGAAAACGTTGATATTTCGCGGCTGACGATTACCGCGGGCAAAATGGCCATCACGGACCAATTCGATAACAACACTTATTCTCACGATCCGAGCTCGCAATTTCTAAACTGGACTCTGGTCGATGCCGGTGCTTTCGACTACGCCGCGGACTGGTTGGGTTTTGAGTACGGTTTGACCGTCGAACTAAATCAAAAAGCGTGGCTGCTCGAGTCGGTTATTTTACTGTTCCCCGGTCAATGATCGTCTGGGGACCGATGGTCACTATCTTAAGGCCTATCAGCTGGCTGGTGAGCTGGAGGGACGATACCAAGCTCTTTGGCCATCCGGAGAAAGGTTCGCTTTACTGGTTGGCTCCTGCACCAACATCTGCTGATTTTACGTCGCTGCTTGCTGATCAGAGTATCCTCATTAACGGCCTGCGCGAGCCTACCGATGGATTATGACTGATTCTTGGCTTCGAACAGGAATTGGCGAAGGACGTCGGCGCGTTCGCTAGGTTCGCCTATCGGGATTCGCGTCTGAAGCCTACATGTTAGATAATCGATCAAGCGCCTCGGTTGGTATTACTGTGAACGGTGAGCGCTGGGCTCGCTCAAACGATATTTTCGGAGTTGCCTTCGGGCTGGCCGACATCGGTGTGGCGCATCGCGACTACTTTAACGCCGGTGGCTTGGGCGTCCTGATTGGCGATGGCGAGCTTCCCCATTTCGGCTACGAAAATTTCACCGAAACCTTTTACGATCTCGCAGTCTACAAGAACTTGAGTTTCACCCTGGATTGCCAACTCTTTTTTAATCCCGGCTACAATAGTGACAAAGGGCAGTCAGCGTTCTCTCAGGCCCGATCACGTGCGCTCTAAGACGATGCAGCAATTCGAGCGAAGGCGCTATGTCCGACGAATCTGTGACTCGCGTGTACCAGCATCCCCGGCGACTTGAATAAGAGAAAGTGCCTGGCATTCGCCCTCTTTTTTGTCGGTTGGATTACCGTCGGGAGCAGATCGAGAAGTCTGAGGACTGGGAATCGCAGTCGCAGAAACCATCGGTGTAGGGCTTGAGTCGAGTAGGCTTTGGTGCGCCATCGGGCACCTGGAAGTTTCCACGATAACCGGCATCATCGAGATATCTCTGCGAGTCACTTGGCTCCGGCGGGCAACGAACGAGGATGCGGTCCCAGTCAACCAGGACCGTCCGCACCTTGGACCTGAATGATCTCATTGTCCGGGCGGGCACCCCGACAGCCTTAATTTCACTCAGTAGCGTGGTTCGCGGCGAAACGTCTCGACCGACCCGGCCAGTAACCAAAGTCTGCCTGTGTCCGGACGTATCACGAGAAATCCCCCGCTTTCCAGTCTTAGTGACTGAGAAATCAAACTGCAGGTCCGTATTCCGATCATTCGGGGCGCTCTTGTCGATCAGATCCTGAGCCGGTAGGGAGCCTGCCAACCCCAAAAAAGAGTTAAACCGCGCCACAGCGATTCACAACACGATTGATATCGACACCCGGCCAGTATCGTGATATTCCATCGCCCTTAATTCGGACGAATTCCGGCATCGGTCAATAAGGAGCGCTGACAGAAGCCATTCGGGTTCCAGAGACTGGCTCTAACTGATAAATTAATACGACGCGAAGTATCGCTATCAACAGGCCTTTGATGTCGATCCGAATGATGTCTGAATCTGAACGCTGAAACGCGGCTTACCGGTTAGCCTCCCGTGAGCTCAAAGACGTCGTTATGTGACCGTTCGGTGAGAAATGCTCCATGCTCCTGATTGGATCAGTGAAGACGATGGGGTTGAGGTCTGGCAGCTACCATAAGGATTTTGACTTTTTTTACCTCTTATCCAGCTAAGGCGAAGCCGTCCGAGGCGTTGGATGCATGTCGACACCTTCTGGAAAGCCGCGAGAAAAGCGACAGCCGATTAGTTTCGCGGGATGAAAAGAAGAGCACTTCGTTCAGGCGAACTCCCACAAGGCCCACCACCGCCACCACCGCCAACCCAAGCAGACCTTCCTCCTGAATCCTGCTTCCTTGTTATGCCTCGGATCAGCGGAACGTTAATTAGAATACTGGTAAGGCTCGACAGGATGATCCCATTACCGCCGGTCGCCGCGGATATTCCATGGTAAGCAATCAGCGTCGCCGCTAACGCAATAGAGGAGGCACTCGAAAGTAGGCCTCCCGCCGCGCTGACAAAGTAAAAACTCGGCGGTCCAAAATTCCGTTGAGCAAGAGCGCCAACGACGTTGAGCGCCAGAAAAACCAGGCGACTTAAGGGCTGCGGAAAGCTTAAAAGGCGACTTAGAGCAACGCGGCCGTTTCTCCTGAACTGGCGTCTGTTGGGTAACGCCGCCACAATACCGCGCTGGCTAGTAGCATCAGGGTCAGCGGTATGCGCATGCCGTAGCCGCTTGTGAAGCCAAGACAATAACGATCAAACCGTTGTGCAGGACCATTGCCCCGGTCGCCAGCATGATCCCGCGATAGACCGATCGTTGTAGCGGCGCACCACTTCTTTCAGGCGAGTGGTCAGCTCGACTACTACCTTCCGACTATTGACCAGGCCACCAAAGAACGCCGTGATCTCCATTCCCCGCGGCCAAAGCAATCATCAAGATGTAACTAACGATCCCAATTCCCGCGATAATGATTACGCTGGCCCAGTTTGATTGCGGTTCGATCAGTCCCCATGGATCGACCGCATGGAGGGTAGGACCGAAAAATGACAAGTGTTAGGATCGCCAAGAGGATTGCCGAGCGGAGCTCTTTGTCGGACAACCCCCTCAGCCCCCCGAGATTGGCTGTTTCCAAACAAGCAGTGCGGCTTGACGACGCCAACCACAAGGGAGTGAAAACGTGACCTTGACCACAAAGGATTCCAGCAAATCCACCCAGTGTTAAAGCGGTTGAGGTCGTTAAGGCTAACGCTTTCTGCAACACCATTTGCCGGTAGTTCTCCATGAGCCGCCATCGCCACAAAGCCCAATGCGATCGTGGAGAACATCGCCGATAAAACCTCCCAAGCATCCGAGCAAAGCCGTAAGGGCAAAAGTTCTTACGCCGTTCTTACCGCTGCGCTCGCGCTCCAGACCGATAAACAAGCCGATGGCGACCGCTAGGCCAGTCGGGTCAGAATCGGGACAAACGGCCAGTGCGACACCTGCCATAATTCGAAGCTGCATCTTGAGCAGTTCCCATCGTTGTACTCCAAACAGCGAACGTAAGGCTCTGGACCGGGAAGTCAGAGACAACAACTTTAAAATCGCATTACGAAGGACGCGTATGGTAGCATCAAGGCGATCTTTGAGGAATGGCGAATCAGAAACAAACCACATTTAATCCAAAGAAGGAGGTCTCCGTGATGGCATGGATTGAGAACGACGAAGGCGATGTCTTGCTGGTTCGGCAGACAGCCGGACAAAAGCTTTGGACGCTGCCAGGGGAAAGGTCAAGCGAAACGAATCGCTTGAGCGTGCCCTAAAGCGCGAGATCCGAGAAGAGACCGGACTCAGGGTTGTAGCAGTTCGTTATCGGCAGATGTATGACCGACCCAAGCGCGGAGCAATGACTATCTTGTTCGCAGTCTCCGTGAAAAGGAACCCTACCCGAACATATTTTCCGACTCGTGAAATCGCCGATCTTGGTTTCTTCGATCGTTTGCCCGCTAACGCCACGCCGTCGGCTAAATTCTTTTGGAAGGCAGAATATTCGGGGAAGCATTTCCACCCTCCAGGTTAACACCTTAAAGACCACATCTCTTTACGGACCAACTGCCTTGGTTTCAAGACGTCGGCAGCAGGTCTTTTCAGTTCCTCCCCTAACCGCTTCTCAGCTTGGAGAAAAGACTTTCTCCCCGTCGAGCCCCAAAGCGGTCTCTCCTTCCTCTTTCTCCTAGGACGAACCAGGTTCGCCTAATACCACTCCTGTACCAAGTGTCTGGCCATCGCCAGATTTACTTCCGCCCCGCGGAGGCCTCTCCAGCGCAAGAGTGCCGTCTACGGCTTAAACAGCAGGCTCCCACTCTCTCGGCAAGCCTCGGGGGTCCCCTCTACTTAAATCCTCAACCCGTCTCGTTCCTCGCGGCTCTTGCGCCTTCCAGGCTTCTTCCGCGGGTCGCTCTGCTAGCGCTTCGCTTTCGGTTCGAAAAATATGCCCAGCATAGTTTTTCGACCGAAACCGAACGTCGAAAAAACTCCGGCAGCTCCCAAAGCCTCGCCTCTCTGCTGCGGCTCACAGAACCAACTAACCAAATCGACTAACATGAGTACAGCGTAAGACAATCACTCCACCAGATCAACAGTCCCTGGAACGGTAGCAATTTCTGATGATGAAATGCGCCGTTTTGCTCCGAGTGTTTTCGCTTCCCAACCAATCGAAGGCGTTTCGGAAAGGTACAGTTTCCTTCCTACTTCCTCCATTCTCAACGGGATGCGCGAAAATGATTGGGTTCCCGTACGCGCACAAGAGCAGAGCACTCGAACGGAAGCGCGGCGCGGCTTCCAGAAACACGTTGTCCGGTTTGCTCGGGTTGAGCATCTCCAGAACCTGGGAAAAGAACCAAGTCCGGCCCGAGGTCGTTCTTGTGAACAGTCACGATAAAAGCAGCGCTTACCAGCTTCATTGCGGTCTGTTTCGGTTGGTGCGCACCAACAAAGATTCGGTGACACGAGGCACATAGCCACAAGTGTGAATGCGCTGACGGGAAGCCGTCTTGAGTTTGGCTACACAAACATGACGGCAGAATTTTTTGTCGAACCTGCTTTGTGCAAGGGGTCTAAACTGATCTTTAAAACTTTTAAGGGCGAGGCGTGAAATTCAAGTTGCTAAGACGCCAATCGGATTAAGCTGACGATTAAGCAGAAAATCTCGTCCTGATTTTAGGGTGTCTGCTGGGATCAAATTACCTCCACTGTCTGCCTAAAACCGCACGAAGAACGCAGAGCCCTGCGATTCGGTCGCGCTATCTCTTCATCCCTTGCATTTCCACACCGCAATGCCGGTTTCTGAATCTAACACAATGTGATTCGGAATAGCGGCTCCTAGTCGTTGCCCGGCGCTAAGCAAAAGGGCGTTGTTAGAGCGGCGAGAAAAGCCGTTGGGCCCGTGGTAATGGCCAAAGTGAACAAAATCCGGTTGAGCTTTGGAAATCATCGCCTGAGCCCGGCCTGGATCATGAATTAACAAAAGCCACGGTATAATGCGTTCAGCTTTCAAACGTTGGCCTTCTTCGATCACAGCATGTTCTCGCTCAATCGACGATGAAAAAGGGATTGTCGTCACGATGAGTTGTTCGCCGATGCATCGTGTTTGCCCGTCGCCCACAAAGCCGAGCGCATCACCAATTTCTTCCAACCAAGACGCCGCATAGCAGGTCTCCCCGCCTTCTACTAATGGCGGTAACACCTCAATCTGATCGTGGTTCCCGGAACAAACAGCTAAGGAAGTTTTCTGCGTAAGTCGGCGCCAGAATTCTTTTACAAGGACCAGTTGGTCTTCGATCGGGACTTTGCTGAAGATGTTGAGTAGGTCCCCGGCGATCGAGACTAACTCATATTTGCTGGCCTCGTCTTCCAACCAACGGAACCAATCCTCCTTATAGTGCAGGTCCGCGGTGAGCAGGATTTTCATGTTGATTCGAGATCCTCTTCTCTACGGCAGGGCGGCAACCAATTACGCCAAAAAGGGCTAGTTTGGTAGCCCCAAGGATTTATAACCAGTTTAGATCGTCTTGTCTGCTTTTGATAAACTCGCTTGCTCTTCCTTTGGCGGCATCACCATTTTTGACGGAGAGGGTTATAGTCAGTGGATCCATCCCCTGACGAACTACGGCCAGACGTTGCTGGCTGACCAATTGGAGAACCTCAGCCAACACCGCTGGCGGTCCGGCTATTTCCGCGGTCGCAACCGGGTGAAGCAACACACCTTGTCTTCTTCCAAGAGAGCCCCATGCAGATACGAACAAGTCACCGTCTGAAACGATTCGCTAAGCGTCTTATTACTTATGTGCACTTATTATCACTTATGATCGCTTCCCCAATCGAGAATAGGAGCCGAGTGATAATATGTAACCATAAGTAACCATATTCTGATTACATATGATTACTTCTTGGAGATACCGTCTCAACTTAATCCGCAAGGATTAGGGGAGACGTCTGTTAGAGCAAAAATGGCGACCGGAAAATGTATCTACTCGAAAAATGTGGGCGGACACTTTGTGTGTTCGCGAGCGTGCGGGACTTGCGCCCAGCGGCGTTTTTGAGCGATCCGGGTATGCTGAGGATAGTGGAGTCACGGTCAGCAGCCAGCGCATTTAGACCGCAGGAAGAGCCTCAGTTGCCTTCTGGAGCGCGTCGCGACCAACCGATACGTAAAGCTCATGCATCGCTTCGCTATCGTGCCCGATGAGCGCTTGCGCTACAGCCGCGGGGACACCGGCCTCGTGGAGCATCGTCGTCGCGGTCCTACGTAGACTGTGAAATGACAGGGGTTCAACGTCTCTCCTGGATTGTCGACCTTTCCCGGCGCTTTTGTGATTCTTCTTTTCCCGCAATCCAGCGGCTGCAAGCAGATCGGCGAATTGATTGCTGAGATTGCCAGTTTTGTGCTGGCGCTCGACCAAATCAAAAGCTTTCGGGTGGATGGGCGCTGCTGGATCGTCTGTGACATCCAAGGACGCGATATGCTTTCGAAGAGTCGCCGCCAGCGGAAGAATCATCGTCTTTCCGGTCTTCCGGGTTGAAAGACGCAGCTCGTTGCGCAGCAAATCGAGATTGTTCCAACGCAACGTTGCGACATCTCCCAATCGCTGGCCGGAGTAGAGTCCGAAAAGGATCATCGAGCGCCATTCATCACTGGCTAGGTCTAAAATGCTGCGTAGTTCCGTCAGGGTAAATGGGCGTTTAATTTTCGATGCTCGTTCCCTCCTAACTGGCTCAACGAATTCGGTAGGATCTTCCGTGATGACGCTATCTCGCCGGGCGCTCTTAAACATCATTTTGAGAGCTTTAAGATCATGGTTCGCGGTCTTCGCCGAGACTTGCTTGGTCAACGAATTTCGGTAAGCCACAACATCTTGCTTTGTGATCTCGCGGATGGGCTCATCCACCCGACCGCCAAGAAACTCCACAAATTTGTGCAGACTGCCGCGGTAAAAGGTCATCGTGGATCGAGCGGTCTCCGCGACCTTGGCGCTCAGCCAATCGTTTAAGTACTGGCGGAAACTGGTCCGCACGATCTTTTCGCCGGAGAGCTCTTCGTGCAGTCTCACCAAAACAGCTTGCGCTTGTTTGAGGGTTCGCTTGGTCCGTGCTGCCTTCTCGAATTCATCCGCGAGCTTTTGCGCCGTCTTGCGGCTTGTCTCTTTCGTGGTGATGCGCCGTTGGCGCCCGTTGTGATCGCGAAAACAGGCTGTGAAATACTTTGATTCCGGATGCTTCCAAATGCTAGCCATGCCTAATAACATTTCTAATAACATCCAGCATCATCCAAAGCAATCCATGTCTTCTATGACTCCGCGAATCCTCTCTGAAAGCACATCTACGGACGTCTCTGGATGGATCTTCGGCGAAACAGGGGTTCGACTCCCCTCGCCTCCAGAACTTCGCCCCGTCGTCTCAGGCGCCGGGAGGCTACGTCTGGCAGGCCAAACTCAGCCGCAGCCCTGACTTTCGAGCTCCAAATAAGGGGCGAAGTCTGTCCGACATAGCCTCCTGGAGTTTCAGACGACAGGGCGACGTCGGACTTTCGTCGCTGCCACCAGTCCTTGCCATATGTTCGGAGCGGCGACGTTTGGCAGGCCAGACTTCGCAACTACACCAAGCGAACTTTCTTAGGCGGAGTGATTTTGTTAAGATCAGCGGGCCATCAGACCCTCAATATCGAATTTTAATGTTTCACGTCTACGTCATCGTCTCCGAACGTGCTGCAGACCGTTACTACATCGGCTTCTCATCCCGCCCCGATGACCGTCTGGCCGAACACAACGGTGGCAAAAATTCATACACCGATGAAAGCCTGCGGTGGCTGCAGTCTGACTACATCGACCTTCTGCTGGTTCATTGGCCTCGGGGAGGCGCTTCCATCGAAGAGCAAATCGAAGGCTTAAACCGGGTTGTAGACGCGGGCAAGGTTCGGCATATCGGCGTGCACAACTATAATGTCGCGATGATGCAGATCGCGGTTAACATTTCGAAACCTCTTTACTTTCGCGTCCCAGTCAATGGTCGCAATGGCTGTCATCTCTTGGTTTGGTCTTCGTAGATGCCCACCATAAGGAGCCATGCGCCCGAAATGAGGAATGCGAATAAAACAATGATTGCGATAGCTGCGATGTAAAGCCCTGCGTTATATCCGAGAATAAGGAAAATTGCGCCTATAACTTCAGCGAGGTAACAGATTGTGCCGCCCGCAAGCCGCGGCGTGTTCAATCCAATAGAACTCATGCCCGATCTGATAGCTACAACATAGCCCCTGATGAAGATGCCGGTTGCGATGAGCCAGAGAACAAGCCACTCAAAGCCGAGCACTCCAAGATTTTGATTTCCCATAAGCGCTAAACTGCACGCCATGAAAACTGCAGTGAAGCCCGTTAGCATGTTAATTGCGCGGTTTTTATGTGTCGTGTTTTGGAGAATGATCTCGTGATTGATCGACATCGCGACGAAAATCAAACCTGCAAGTGCCGCCGCGCCGCTGCCCACCATAACAAAAAAGTTATTCCATTGATCCGGCAAATAAATATTTTCCCCTCAGTTCTAATTCCAGCACGGGTACGAGCCCTGGACACAGGGTGGCCCACATCTGTTAGCCCTAAATGTTTGGGTGTCCTAGGTCCCGCCTTTGCAACCTGGGAACGCTAGCTCATTCGGCCGACTCTCGTCAATCGCCGCAAATGTCTCAATTCGTTACTTGGCCTGATATCCGTCGGCGCAATCGGCGAAAAAAGCTGCGACCATTGGCCGCCCTCATATTTGGCGCTGGCTGATCCTCTCCCAGCCGATTGGTTTTCTTTGCGGAGCAACCGGAAAGATATTTAGTTGACTGTCTAGACGCTTATTATATTGTTCGTGCATGTCCCGGCCGAAGAGTGACGAGAAACGCAGTGCCATCCTGGAGGCGGCTACGCGCATAATCGTTACTCAAGGGTTGAGTGCACCCACGGCAGGCATAGCCAAAGAAGCCGGCGTTGCCAATGGTTCGCTCTTCACCTACTTCGGGACCAAAGCGGAGCTTTTCAACCAGCTCTACGTTGAGTTGAAGGCAGAAATGGCCTCCGCTACCATGAGGAGCCTTCCGGAGAAAGCTGAATTGCGTGAGCAGATGTTTCACATCTGGCAGAACTGGATGAACTGGGCAGTGTCGTTTCCCGAGAAGCGGCGAGCATTGGCTCAGCTCGGCGTATCCGACGAGATCACGCCGGCGACCCGGGCAGCCGCGCACAAGACCATGGCAGGAGTCGCCGAGCTCTTGGAACGGACTCGAACAAACGGTCCCATGCGCAGGGTCCCGATGGGTTTCGTTGTCGCCATGATGAACTCAGTGGCGGAAGCCACCATGGATTTCATGAGTCAGGATTCAACTAACGCGAAGAAGCACTGTAAAGCCGGTTTTGAAGCCCTATGGCGGATGCTGGCCTGATTTTTTTTGGCGTAGTAATGACTGACTAGACAGACAATCAATTTAGCAGAAAGGAAAACGTTTTTATGAAAATCGCAATTATCACAGGTGGAAGTCGAGGGATAGGAAAAAGCACAGCGCTCAATCTAGCGAAACGGGGTATTGGGGTCATTCTTACCTACAACAGCCATGCGGAGGAAGCAGAAGCTGTTGTAGCGGAAGTTAAAAAGACCGGTGGAAAGGCCGTAGCGCTTCAGCTGGACGTGACCAGAGTCAAATCGTTTGGGGGTTTCGCAGCCCAAGTTTCGCAAACTCTCGACGAAGATTTTAGCCAGAAGACCTTCGATTATCTCGTCAATAATGCCGGTATCGCCCAGCGTACTTTGATCAAAGATGTAACCGAAGAACAATTCGATGAGTTAGTAGATGTTCATTTCAAGGGTGTCTTTTTCCTTACCCAGAAATTGATCCCGCTAATGTCGGATGGGGGACATGTGATTTTTGTTTCGTCGGCTTTAACCCGTCTCACGAGCGGAGCCGGCGTTGCCGTTTACGCTGCGGCAAAGGGCGCCATAGAAGTCATAACGCGATATTTCGCTTCTGAATATGCCAAGCGGAAAATCCGCGCAAATTGCGTGGCTCCAGGCGCCCTGGACACCGATTTCGCCGGAGGAAGAACGGATGAGCTGAGAAAATTCATCGGCGAGCACACGCTGCTTGGGCGTATTGGCCTAGCTGATGATATCGGACCTCTGATCGCTGTGCTCCTTTCCGATGATAGTCACTGGGTGAACGCGCAGAGAATTGAAGCCACCGGTGGAACAGCTGTGTGACCTAAGGCGACGTTTTGTAAGGGGGAGCAGTTCGTCCTTATTCTGCTGAGGGATTATCTTTTAAGCCGGTTCTTCCCTTCCCCGAAAAATCTCCTCACTTCCCATAAATCCGTAAGGTGCTTCCTTCTCATACATAGGCTATGCGCTTTACACAAACCCCCGTCCTCCGGAAATTCTCGATCGCGCTTTTAGGCGCGTTGATCGGCGGATCCACCTATGCGCAACCGGAAACGCCGATGATTAAAGAAGTTAGCGTTGAGATCATCTGTCCGCTTACCGGTCCCAATTCAAAGGTCCCTACCCTTATGAAAACGCTCGATCTTTGCGGGACCGATTTGGGAATCATGACTGAAGCTGATGGACGCATCTTTTTCGCCTTTGGTGATACCTTCGGTTATCCCTGTTCGGGACCTGGTGGCCCGAATTGGCGATCTAACACGCTAGGCGCTACAGCAAATCATAATCCGGATAATGGCGTCGAGTTGACGGATTGGCTCACCAACTCCGACGGCACGGCCAAAGCGATCATCCAAGGCGCTCATCAACCGCCGTTCACCGGCAAACATGGTGAGCAGACCAAAATCCCCACTTCGATGGTGACCGTCGGCGGCCGGATCTATCTAGACTACATGTCGGTGCACGGTTTTGCCGCCAAGGGCGGTGTTTGGGACTGCAATTATTCGCAGTTCCTTTATTCCGATGACTTCGGGAAGACATGGACCCCTGCCGCAATAAAATTCGGGGACAGCAATTCTAACTTCAACATGTTAGCGCTCACTGATGAAAATGGCTCCGGCAATGAACTTACCCGGTATGCGTATGCCATCGGGACACCATGCGGCCGCTTTGGTGATGCCAAGTGCGGCCGAGTCATTAAGGAGAATGTGCTCGACCCTGGCGCCTGGGAATATTATGTGGCCGGGAAAGACCCCGCACATACTTGGACCCCGGACCGGTCTGCGGCATCCGAGGTAATTCCAGCACCGGTCGGAGAAGGATCGATATTATGGGATCGATGGATTAACCGCTGGCTGTTCACTTATCTCAACGAGAACACGGCTCAGATCGAGCTTCGGGAAGCCCCGAATCCGTGGGGACCATGGAGTGTCCCGATCGCCTTGGCCACAGCACAACAATTCCCGCAGCTATATGGCGCGTTTATGACCCCGTCGTTTCTTCGGGACTCAGGTAAATCGTTGTATTTTGTGATGTCGATGTACGGTCCCTACGAGGCGTTCCTGATGAAGGCGGAATTGGAGACGTACCAATAGAGGAGCTAGGAGCTAGAATCTAGGAGGGTTCTTTGGTGGGGCGAGGCTCCGGACTAGCCGACAGGACATCGCAGGGCGAGATGGCATTTCATTGACACACAGGATGCAATACCTGAGAGCAGCCGAGCCGTCGGTCGCACAATCCTCGGCTCGGCAGCTTTTTGATGATGCGCCCGGTCGATCGGTGAACATCATCCTGCCCTGTGACCCTCTCTCGGTCATTCGGGAGCCTCGCCCCACCAAGAAACAGCCCTACTAGCTCCTAGCTCCCGGCCTTAATTTACTTCTTGAAACTGACGCGATCGTCCGTCTCCAGGTAGTCAGCGAGCGTGCTTTTCGCTGGGTCGAGCCCCAACTTGGCGCATTCGCCATCAAACCATTCTCTTTTCTCGGGGTCGCCATGCGGATTGTAAGATTCGACCCCATCCGACCATGCCTTCACCTCAGCCGGGCTCTTGGTGGCGCCATGTTTGTTGAACCAAGCCAAGACTTCTTCATCGCTGGCGCCGGACTGCAGCACTCCTTTGACGTCGTCAGCCTTGACTCCTTTGAAGTCGAACAGGTTCTGATCGAGCGGACAGGCGTAATGATATTCACCGACGGTCCCATTGATGGTCGCGCGGCCTTTATCAATCATTCGCGCCATCAAGGCATAATCGCCGAGTCGTGTCCGCGGGCTCCGCGGAGCTTCTTTCGTCAGGTCTTTTGTAGCTGGCATAGGTTTTTGCTCCTTCGACAGAATGTTGTAGGAAAGACGTTCAAAATAAGGCAGCCAAGCAGCCACTTAAACGTCAATCGTCGTTAATACAGCACTTGCTGTTTAAGGTGTCAAATTACTGAACGCTTCAACACGAGCAGCAACTCTTACTCGTTTGAGTATAATCCCGATAAGCAGGTTGGCGCTCTTATGAAATATCGGATCCGTCCCGTCGTTGCGGAGGATGCCGCTCATCTGGTTAGCCTGGTTGCCCAGCTTGGTTATCCTGCGACGGCAGACTTTATCCTGGAGAAGTTGGATCAGCTCTCTGCGACCCCCGGAACCGAAATTCTTGTCGCCGAGGAGGAGGGTGAGGTAATCGGCCTGCTATGCTTTTCAATCCTCCCTCTCCTACACGTCAGTGGAGGCCTGGGTCGCATTAGCGCGTTAGTGGTCGCCTCTCAGTTCAAAGGGCGCGGCATCGGCAAAAGTTTAGTGGCGGAAGCGGAAGAGTTCGCTTGGGAGAACGGTTGCGCCCGGATTGAGATCACGAGCGGCGAACACCGAGCGGATGCTCACGCCTTCTATGAAGCGGTCGGCTACACGCAAGATAGCCGGAGGTTCATCAAGCACCGGCCCGGCTAGATACTTGCCATTCGCTCCTGTTTGAGCCTACGCCCTGGAACCCGCTCCGCGCAGATTCGGTTGTGGTCGTGACGACTCAACTAATCCGCCGGCTTCTAGCCAGTTCTGAAGGCCGCCCTTAAGTGAGAAAACCTTCTGGTATCCTAGCCGTCTCAGCGTCTCGGTAGCCGAAGCACAAGAGCTCCCAACCGCACAATAAATCACGATAGGCCTGTCGAACTCCCGCGCGATCTCGAGCACTTTGCTCTGTAGCGTATTCCGACCGACATGCAGCGCGCCTTCGATATGCCCGACGAGATATTCGCGTTCGTCGCGGATATCGATGACTAAAGGGTGCGGTTTCATGCGCGCCAACTGATGGGGCTCTATTTCACGAATCCCGGTTTCATGTTCCGTACGGGTTATGAGCGATAGCAGCTTCATCGGTATTGCCTCCGGAGGTTCGGCGCTTCGGGCCAATTTTAAAGCACCCTAGATCAGTATCCTTACCGATTAAGTAGACTTTGCAAGCTCTTTCTGATTGCGAATCCACGGCAGACCCAGAATTCAACCGCAGACAAGCTGCAGATTTACGCAGATGAAGAATCGAAGGCGCCACGCACGCGCGCGAATAGACACGGATGGTCCGACATTTGCCTCGCGCAAGCAAAAATGCGCACGACGTGGGGAGGGCGCGCAGCCTGTCCGACGTAGCCCACGGTCTTTCGCGTGTTTTTAGATTCGCTCGGCGAAGTCGGATCCCCGTGCGCCGCGAACCGGTCAATCACTTTGGACGTAACCTCACGCTGGATCGGCTCTGTCGTGGGCTTCGGGAACAACGGATCGCGAGGATCCGACGTCGCCAACGCTTGTAAGAAAGGCCTGCAGACAGAAGGCTATCTCGGACAGGCAGCGATCCCTCCCAGCGATAGCCGCATTTTCCATACGAGGACGATTACGGAATGCCTACAGCGTTAGCCGCTCCAACAGGCGCTCTCCTTCCGGCCAGGGACCATAGCCGGAGTCGGTGTTGATGTGGCCTGCGGATTCTAGAATGACAAGTTCACTGCCCCAGCTGGCTGCAAACCGGTTTGCGCGTTCGAGGGTAACAAAAGGGTCATTCGTACTGACAACCGCGACCGACCTAAAAGGCAACCGGTCAAGTGGGTACGGTGCAAATCCTGTAGGACCGACTGGGATAGTCTCGGCTTCGACATCCGGAGGCGAAACCAGGAGTGCAGCCGCTACCCGCTTGTTTCCGCTACCGGCGCCGGCAGCCCAATGGATGACAGCTGCACATCCCATACTATGGGCGACGAGCACAACCGGCGAATCGGCAGCCGCAATCGCCGTCTCAAGATTTTTTGCCCAATCCGAACATCGTGGATGCTGCCACTCATCCTGTTGCACCCGCCGGTATTCAGGATGGCGCGCCTCCCATAAAGATTGCCAATGCGTGGGACCAGAGTCACCTAGTCCTGGAATCATCAATACAGAACGGGGTGATCGTACATTCATTCTTTGTTCAACAGCCGGTCATTCTCGGAAAAAGCCCGGTCGAAACTTCAATTCACATTATTGTGGGTAAGAATCTGGGCCACCGCTCGCGCGACACCGCCCTCATCATTTGAACCTACAACCGAATCTGCGGCCGCCTTCACTCGGTCTGACGCATTGCCCATGGCGAAGGCTAACCCGACTGCGCTCAACATCTCCAGATCGTTCGGGGCATCACCGATGCCGGCGACTTGCGACAGTTCCAATCCGAGTGCATCTGCTAAAATCGATAACGCCTTGGCTTTGTTTACCCCGATCGGAAGGATTTCCAGATAGTTCGGTTTGGAAAAAGCCGCGCCGACCGCCGCTCCAACCACTGCCGCGATTTGCGGAAGGGTGCTAGGAGCCTCCTCCAGGCTGCTGATGAGCATGATTTTGCTGGGTTCTTCGTTGTTCCCAAGCAATTTGTCAGTCACAACGGGCCGCTGATTGAGGATTGCGCATTCCTCCGAAATTTCGTCGGTCAAAGCTCTGACCCGCCAGCTCTCCGGCGTTAAGACGTTCGGCTCGACCTTGTGAGCCAACGCCGTTGCTATTACCGAGCGCGCAACATCGCCCGGCATCCGTCGATCAAGCAAAACGTATTTTGGCTCCAACGATTGCGGATCGAGCTCGCCGATCCAAGCACCGGAAAAACAGATTAACTTAGGCGAAAAATCGAATTGGCGGACAATATCGCGGACCGCCTGCGGACCACGCGCGGTCGCCAAAACAACCTGTACCCCAGACCCCGCCAAACGGCAGACCGCATCTCGAACCTCAGCTCCCAACCGATGTGAGCTATCCAGAAGCGTCCCATCCACATCAATTGCAAACAACCGAACCGCAGATTTTCGTGATGCTGGCTCATTTATCATCTGAACCTCCCTTACCCTGCTGCCGGAAACCGATCCACAGATTAAAGAAGTTTAAATATCCGCAGATTACACAGCCCCGAAAGTCTCCGGGGTAAAATTACGCAGATTTCGGTTTCGAGGACGATCCGATCGCTGGGCTAAAGGAGACTGCTTCCTCGTCTCACGCGCCGCGACTTCGCGGCCAAAGATGCACACGCGAAAGTTAGGAACCTTGTACCGTGATATGAGGATGCGGCATTTTATAGTCGCCAGTTCAGATCAACCCAAAACCGAAATCTGCGTAATCTGCGTAATCTGCGGATCTTTAAACTTATTAATCTGCGGATCAGACGTTCTCCCACTTCTTCGAACTAGCCGAACGCAGCACTGCATCGACCACCTTCTCGGTCTCTAAGGCGGATTCAAAGGTCGGTTCGGCCGGGATTTTCTCGTCCAAGGAGTTTACGAAATCTGCGACCTGATGAATGAACGAGTGTTCGTATCCAATTGAGAGACCGGGCACCCACCAATTGGCCATGTAAGGATGATCTCCGTCGGTGACATGAATCGAACGCCAGCCGCGCATAGCGCCTTCGTCTTTATGATCAAACCATTCGAGCCGGTGGAGATCGTGAAGGTCCCAGGCGATCGAACCGTGTTCGCCGTTGATCTCGAGCGTATAAAGCGCCTTATGACCTCGAGCGTATCGCGTCGCTTCGAACGTAGCGAGTGACCCGTTCTTAAACCGGCCCAAGAAAGCGCTGGCGTCATCGATGCCGACCTCGGTCATTTTGCCGGTCATCTGATGCTGGCGTTCCTTGATGAAAGTCTCAGTCATGGCTGAGACAGATTCAACTTCTCCGTTCAACCAAATCGCGGTATCGATGCAATGAGCCAATAGATCCCCGGTTACGCCACTACCGGCCACATCCACATCTAGTCGCCACAAAGCGGCGCCTCCTTGCGGAACCGCAGCGGAGATCGTCCAATCCTGCAGAAACTTTGCCCGATAATGGAAGATCCGTCCAAGCTTTCCGGACCCAATGATTTGCTTCGCTAACGTAACCGCTGGGATCCGGCGGTAGTTATACCAGACCATGGTCCGGGTTCCGGCTTTTTTGGCCGCATCGACCATCTGCTGTGATTCGGCCAGATTACGCGCCAAGGGTTTTTCGCATAAGACCATTTTTCCTGCCTCGAGCGCCGCGATGGCAATCTCAGCATGTGTATCATTCGGGCTCGCAATATCGACAACCTCAATCGCAGGATCCTCAATCAGTTTTCTCCAATCTGAATAATGAGATTCGTAGCCCCATTTGTGAGCGAATTGTTTAACTTTGTCCGCGTCTCGCGCAGCAACCGCCTTTAGAACCGGTTGATATTTGAGATCAAAGAATTGGCTAACGGTCAGGTACGCATTCGAATGCGCACGTCCCATAAAGCCATAGCCGATCAAGCCGATGTTCAGTTTTTTCATGTGAAGGAATTCGGGAGGGCGCGCGTCCTCGCGCGCTTAGAGTTTCACCACGCCCATCATTCCACCCACCCATGCGCCTCGCGCACCGAAACCATGGTCTGCAGAATAGAATCCCACGTCTCGGGCTTGAGCATCACCTCGTTCGGGAACATGCAACCATCCCAGCAAATGTGTTGGAATGCCTTGGTCAGGTTTCCTTTCTCATCGCGCAACCAATAACCGGCGTCCCGCGCTACGTTCAGCTTCCCGTTTGGATCATCCGGTAAACAATGACGTCCGGTCTTATCATGAGAACCGCTCCCTTTTACGGTGGCATCGTTTTGCGCGACATGGAAGTCAATGGTCCACGGCCGGAGTGCACGCGTCATGGTCTTCAAGGCCTCTTGCACCTTGCTATTGTCCTGCCAGTCAAACCCGGGCGGCAAAATCGCGTCTTGCGGAGCGTTGTAACCCAAGGTGTAAAGGAGGGTATGCGCCATATCGGCTTGGAACCCGAGCGTTTGAGGTCTGTCTACCAATTCCAACAACTCAAGCATCCGTTTCCAACTATGCATCCCACCCCAACAGATCTCGCCTTCGGCTGCTAATCGCTCTCCATCACCCTCAGCAATATCGCAGCACTCTCGAAAAGTCGCTGCGATCTTCTCCGACGCTTCAGGGTCATTCGTCCAAGTCTCGGGATCGGTAGCGGAATCGACTCGGACGACACCGTACGGTCTAATCCCCAGTTCTTTTAGCTTCTTCGCGATCCGGCTCGCTTTCGTGACCTGTTCTACGAAGCGTTGGCGCTCGTCCGGCTTCCCCATAGCGGAACCACCTCCCGTCGGAGGCCATACCGGCGCGATTACTGTGCCGGCTACGAGGTTCTTTGAAGCCAATTTATCAGCCAAGCGTTTGAGATCGTCATCGCTCGAATCGATGCTGATATGGGGATCGGCAAGAAACAGATCCACGCCTTCAAATCGGACACCACCGCTTTCGGCGCCAGTCGTCAGATTCAGCATCGTATCTAGATCAATAAACGGTTCAGACCCAGGACCCTTGCCGACGAGTCCGGGCCACATAGCGTTGTGTAACTTGGGAAAATTATTCATGACATGACATCAGTGCCCGGGTTCCGGAACAGCGGCTCCCAGCTCCGCCGCCGCTTCGCTATGCCGCGACAGGGATGCAGCAACCGCCGTCTTCGCTGAATCGAGGGTTCGTTCTTGGTTATTGGATGGGGGGCGGAAACGGGGGCTGACTTTCATCAGCGCGCACCGCGGTTCGACACTAACCTCGCCCCGGTTTCATCACAAGCTCCACCTTCGCCGAACCTTCCGCCTTCGTCCCTTATTCCCAGAACTATGGCGGGACAAGTCGGTGCGACCAGTCCAGGCGGGTTTATTTCTGGTCGCGAAATAATTACGGCTTCGGCTTTTCAATTTTATTCGAATCTGGTTCTAATCGAAGTAGGTTTGCAAATTGCCACGGTGCCGGAGCTATCCGCACTGGTATTCGCGTTAACCCCCCTTCGAACAATGACGATCAAGACCGCAGCCCGTCGGTGCGCCTGTCTCATCGGCGGCCCTGCTTACCACAGCCTCGCTAGCGAGGCACGCTCCACGGGTGGCGACCCCTCATTCCGCGGGCGCCGGGCCGCTACCAACGGACAACCGCGAAGGGCACCCCGCCAACCGTGAACGTTGCCATTCGATGAGCGAAATCCTTCGACTAAGAAACATCTCGAAAACATTCCCGGGCGTGGTGGCTTTGCAGAACATCTCGTTCGATCTGCACGAGGGCGAGGTGCATTGTTTATGCGGCGAGAATGGCGCCGGTAAATCGACCCTGATAAAGATCCTCTCCGGCGCATATCAACCGGACGAGGGCGGTGAAATTTTCTTTGAGGGAAAGCCGGTGGTTCTCAGTCCGCGCTTGGCTATGAGCCTGGGCATCCAAACGATTTATCAAGAGCATGTCGTCTTCGAGACGCTCAGCGCGATGGAAAATATTTTCGCCGGCGCCGAGATCGTAAAAAGAGGGTTCCTGCAAAAAGGAGAAATGAGGCGGCAGACCTTGGGGGTTTTGAAATACCTCAAGAGCGATCTCAGCCCGGACGCAAAGATCGGCGACCTAAATAGCAGCGGGCAGAAAATTGTGGAGATCGCGAAAGGACTCATTTTCAAACGGAGAGCCATTATTCTCGACGAGCCAACGGCTTCGCTTACCTCCGCAGAGATCGAGAACCTGCTCGACATCGTAGAAACCGTTAAGAATAGCGGTCTGGGAATCATCTACATCTCTCATCACCTGGAAGAGGTATTTAAGATTGGAGACCGGGTCACAGTATTGCGAGATGGACGCAAAGTGAGCCAGCACGACATCGCCGGCCTGACCAAAACTACTTTGATCAAGGACATGGTCGGACGCGACCCATCCACTTTTTACCGGCGCGAAAAAGTGCCTATCGGCGAGGTCGTATTCGAAGCCAGAGCAGTCACCGGCAACGGCGCTCGAGACATCTCCTTTACCCTGCGCCGAGGCGAGATTCTGGGCATCGCCGGCATGGCGGGTTCAGGTCGCTCCGAGCTAATGAACGTCCTGTTCGGGAGCGCACGCCTCGACTTCGGCGAAATCTTAATCAACGGAAAAGTTGTCAAACAGTCGACCCCGCAGAAAGCCATCCGAAATAAGATGTGTTTCATCACGGAAGACCGGCAGAACACCGGGCTTTTTCTTCCCCAAACGATCGCGCAGAACGTCACCATTGCGAACCTGGTGAACACCCGGGAATTCGTTGTTCATAGCCGGGAGGATGCTGAGATCGGAGACAAGTTTGTTAAACAGCTCGCGATTAAGACACCGAATTCACAGACCCGGGTAGTTGAATTGTCCGGCGGCAATCAGCAAAAGGTTGTGTTGGCGAAATGGTTTAACACCAACGGCGAGATCTTCATTTTTGACGAGCCAACCTTGGGTATCGACGTCGGCTCCAAGCAGGAGATCTACAGGTTGATGGTCGAACTGTTGAGGCAAGGCAAAGCCATCATCATGGTTTCTTCCGATATGCCCGAGGTAATCTCGATGAGCGATCGCGTCATTGTGATGAAGAACGGAGAGAAGATGGCGGAACTGACTGCCGAGGAGATTTCGGAAGAGAACATCCTGACCTACTCGATTGGACACAAGGAAATATGAGCGAGCCTGCGAAACGCCAATCTCTCTTCCAGCGACACGAGAATTTGAGAGTGTTGTCGATCTTTATCGGGTTCGCCATCATCATCGTCCTGTTACAATTGATAACGGAGGGGACAAACCGATTCCCGACGTTTATCAGCCCCGTAAATCTGCTGAACATCCTACAGCAAGTCGGTGTCCCGGGAATCGTCGCGGTTGGCATGACGATCGTGATGATCTCGGGGGGGATTGATCTCTCAGTCGGGATGCTGGCTTCGCTCGTCTCTATCGTGACGGCAACCGGGATATCAAAGTGGCATATCGGAGTTGTGCCTTCCATCCTGGCCGGAATCCTGACCGCGGTCGTCCTGGAGACCATCATGGGCTACATCATTTCGCGCACTAAGGTGGAGCCTTTCATTATCACGCTCGGCGGCATGATCACATTTCAGGGAATGGCGCTCTTGCTCTGCAATTCGCGCGAGGTGATCATGAATCGAGAGCTGGACTTTTTGAAGGTGAACTTGATTCAGGGAGCCAGAGATCCGTTCAACCATCTCAGCCTGATCATCCCGCCCTACGTCCTGATCTTCTTCCTGATCGCGCTGCTCGGCGGGTTGCTTCTGAACTATACGAAATACGGCCGGGGAGTCTATGCGGTCGGCACTAACCCCCAAGCAGCTTACCTCGCCGGTATCAACGTCCAGAACGTGAAGCTCTCGGTTTACATCATCATGGGTTTGCTGGTGGGTATTGGCGCGGTCATGCTCCTGGCGCGAGTCAACACCGGCATTATCACCCTTGGACAAGGCCTGGAGATCGACAGTATCGCGATGGTGGTTATTGGAGGAACCGCGCTCAAAGGCGGCAAAGGTAATATCGTGGGCACCTTGATCGGCGTTTTCTTTCTGGGATCGATCGGCAACGCCATGAACATGCTGCGTTTACCGTCCGAAGTGCAATTCGTTGCCAAAGGGCTCGTAGTGATCATCGCGGTATCAGCAGGGGATGTCTCGACCAGAATTTCTGGGTTCCTATCAAGGAGGAAGGAGCTGCGTTGGCGCGCAGAACAACGGGCAGCGAAAGGAGAAAGTGTGGAGTCGACAAAATAGCAAAATAAGAATGAAACCAGGTTCAATCGGACAATTGAAGACGAAACGGCAGACGAAACGTCTGGCACTGATGTTAACCGGCCTCACCGTACTGAGCGCAGTGATCTTACCTGCCGGTAAGATAGCAGCGGCTGAGGGTAAACCAAAGGTCATCGGATATTACATGGATGCCTCTGATGACTATTATAAAGCGGGTTTCCAAGTGTTCAAAGCGCTGGCCACTAAAGCTGGTTGGCAAGTACAGGACGTAGTGGGGCAAGGAACTGCTCCCGAGCAGATTGCTGCGGTGGAGAATTTCATCACCCAGGGGGTGGACGCGATCGTGGTGGTTCAGAACTCGCCCCAGACTACCTCAGAGACACTGAAACGGTGCCACGATGCCGGGATTCCGGAGTTTCACCTCACTCACAATCCGCCAAACGAGCCAGGGTTGGCAGGGTTCGCCGGATTTGACTGGGTCTACGATGGAGAACTCGCGGGGAAATCGGCCATGAAACACAACGTTAAAAAGTTGATCATGATCGAAGGTAAACTTGGCCAGGGGACCGCCGCCGGCCAGACGCAAGGTTTTCTCCAGGCGTACAAGAAAGCCGGCAAGGACATCGGTAACGCCCTAGACAGCGTTGGCGTACGCGGCGCCGGCGGCAAAGACCTGCAGGTAGTGTTCTGGGGCTCAGGAAATTGGTTCGCTGATCCAGCAAAGAAAGTGATGCAGGATGCTATCACGTCGCTGGGACCGGATGGGTTTGATGGCGCTTATGTCCAAAACGACGAGATGATGACGGGCGCCCTCGAAGCCATGCAGGAGGCCGGACTTGATTCCAGCAAATACTGGCTCGGTGCCAGCAACGGTAAAGAGAAGTCTTGGAACTGGGTGGAAAAAGGACAAACCACGATGGACGTTAACCAATGCCCCACACTCGAAGCGGATATTTGTTTCCAGCAGATGACTGCCTACTTCGATAAAAAGCCGTACAAGCGAGCTGTGTTCGTTAACTTTTTGCCGTTCGAAAAAGACACGCTGGACAAATCTAAGTTGATTCCGTGGATCCTGAACGACTACATGACGAAGAGAGCAGCGAACGCGTTTGTGTACGACATCAATAATGCCGTGTTTAGAGAGAACCCGGCCTACGCGGTAGCAGCGAAGTAAATTAGGAGTTCCGGTAGGGCGTTTTCTTGCGCGCCGGTTGGCGGTCACCAATCGGCGCGGGCATCCATCTGAATGAATCGAGATTTACCGCGAAGCGGTTAAACAATATAGCCCAGGCCTTCAGGCCTGGGTGCGGCCGCCACATAGACTCGCCCTGAAAGGGCGACCGATGGTGTGCCGGTCAGTCAACGCGCCATCGCTTCGACACTCCTCGGGCGCCGCTCATGAGGCGCTTCGCTCTCAAAATGTGTGGGGACCCATCGCCGGGAGGGATCGCGTCCTCGCGATCCGTCGTGACCGAAACTGGGGACGTGTTTTGATCAAGGAAGAAAATAGGCCGCTGGGTGGTGGCACGTCCTCGCGGCGCGCGGGGACGCGCGCCCTCCCCGAATTGCCCCCCGCCAAGGCGCGGTTGGAGGTGCTTTCAGGGCGCATTTCGGATCGGCGCAACCCAAGGCCGAAACCTTTCGGGCCTGGGCTATTTTGTATAGCCGCTTCGCGGCAAAATCCGACAGCCTCCTAGGCTAAAACCTTTTCAGCCCCGAAATGCTTCGGGGTAAACGCTTCGCGGCTCTACCAGTCCGTTGGCCATCGGCTATTGGTTATTGGCTATCCGCGAAGCGAGATCGCCTTGTAGGCTCTCATCGTTTCGCTGATCGCTTTCTCGACCGGGAGCCGCTCCATACTGGAGGCGCCGTAGAAGCCGTGTAAGCCTTTGGTCCGATGCAACACGTATTCGGCATCGGGCGGCTCAGAGATGGGGCCGCCATGACAAAGAACAATGACCTCAGGGTTTATCGCTTTGGCTGCATCGGCGATTTCCTGAACCTTGGCCGGCGCATTCTCTAAGGTCACTGCCGTTGTCGCGCCGATCGATCCTTTAGTCGTGAGTCCTAAATGCGCCACGATAATGTCGGCTCCTGCCTCCGCCATGGCTTTGGCTTCGTCCGCGTTAAAACAGTAAGGCGTGGTTAACAGATTCATCTGATGCGCTAACCGGATCATCTCGATCTCCAGGCCGAAGCCCATGCCGGTTTCTTCAAGATTCTGGCGGAACAATCCATCGATTAAGCCAACCGTCGGAAAATTTTGTACACCGGAAAAACCGGCATCGGCTACCTCTCTTAGGAAAAGCGGCATTTGGCGAAATGGATCGGTCCCACAGACACCAGCCAATACCGGGGTATCTCTGACGACGGTGAGAACTTCATTGGCCATTTCCATGACAATGGCGTTCGCGTCACCATACGGCATCAAACCGGACAACGAACCGCGACCGGCCATGCGATAGCGGCCGCTATTGTAGATAATGATTAAATCGACACCGCCGGCGGCTTCGAATTTCGCCGATATACCAGTGCCAGCACCGCCCCCAATAATCGGCCGGCCCTCGGCCATGACTGCCCGTAACCGTTTAAGAACTTGTTCTCTAGTAAGCGCCATAACTGAAACCGCGAATGCACACGAATATACGCGAAGAAGAAAAGAAGAAATCCAACCGCAGATTAACGCAGATGTACGCAGATAGATTCTCTAGAGTCGCCTCCCTGAATTTTGTTTGCTTTATCTGCGTGCATCTGTGCCTGTCGCGCCATAGCGAAGCGGCGGCGGATTCATCTGCGGTTTGCCTTTTTCTTCGCGTTTGGTCGTCTGCGCCTCTGTGGTGAAATTAAGTTGTTAGTTTTTCCGTTGGCTCATCAGCTGGAGCATCATCTCTACGGCTTTCGCCGCGAATGCTGGGTCATTGATATTCAAGTCGACCTCAACGATGGGGATACCGGGTTTAACGTTGGCCTCGATCGCGTCAAAAATCGCGCGATCTGCTTCCCGGTCGCAGAACGGCTGGCCGTCACCATCCAGCATTGAAACACCACGCAGCGGAATTAAGAAAGCAACCGGGCCGGTGGCCGCATTTGCTTTCTTGGCAAAGATTTCTCCCATTTGACGGTTCTCGTCCGCGTTGGTCCGCATCAGTGTTACCGACGGGTTCCATTCATAGAAAAGGCGTTTTGCTTGGCGAAACCTCTCCGGGACAGTTGATGGCGCACCGTAGTTCGCCATGTCGACACAGCCAGGAACAATCAGATGCGGTATTCCACGTTGACCGGGAGCATCGAGTCTTTCGGGGCCGGCGCTGAAAACTCCCTGACAAAGTTCATCTGCCCATTCTGTGGTGGTGATATCTAAGACGCCTTCCACCAGATCGTCGGCGACCAATGTTTCCATGGCTCGTCCTCCGGCTCCGGTAGCGTGGAACACCAGAACTTCAAAACCACGGTCGTTCAACGCCTTCCCACAAGCATTCACACAATCCGTCGTGTTACCAAACATCGAGGCCGTGATGATAGGACGATCTTCAGGAGACTGAGGCGGCTCGTTCTGAACCATCCCGCAGATAGCACCCGCTGCTCGCGCATAGATCAGCCGGGAAATCCGATTCAACCCGGCAACATCAACGATCGATGGGATCATCGTGATGTCTTTGCCCCGCACGTAAAAGGAGACATCTCCGGAAGCCACCGTCGAGACCAGTACTTTTGGTAGTCCGATCGGGATAGAGCGCATCGCTGAAGCAATGATGGATGAACCTCCGGATCCGCCCATACCGATGATGCCATCGAATTTGCCCTGATCATATAATTCCCGGACAAGTCGCGGCGCAGCTTGATCGAACGTTTTCATCGCCGCCCCTTTGTCCCCCTGAGCGCTGATACCGCCCAAATCGATGCCGCCCGCCTTGAGCACATCTTTGGCTTCGAAATCGACAGGGAACAAAGTCGTGGTCCCGAGGACGCCAATATTGATGGTCATGACTTGGCAGCCCAGTCTTAGAATCTCCTGTCGCAGGAAGGCGTGATCCTCGCCTTTGGTATCGAAGGCGCCAATGACACAGATTGTTTTAGACATTTGTCATTACCGCGCAGCGGTCACCTTGCAGCCGGGAATCTCCCGCAGCAACCGTTCGGGCCCGGCCGGTGAGTAAACGACGATGAGCCTCATCGGTTCATTCCCGGTGTTAACGGTCGAGTGATAAATATCGGCCGGGATATAGACGCTCGCCCCGGGGCCAACCTTAACGGGAGCTTGGTCGTCCACCATCTGCTCGCCAACTCCGGAAACGACATAGATGATCTCTTCCGATCCGGGATGATTATGTCGCGCGTGCCCTTTTCCTTGGGCCAGCTCAACGATCCCGAAACTGAAACGCTCGGCATTCGTTACCTGGGGTTCACTGAGGAAATGAATCTTTCCCCAATCAAATTCAAGCCGGTCGACGTCGTCTGTGGTGGTAATAAAACCAGATCCAAGCTTCTCCATAAAGGGGGATGGGTTGTTTGATGTGGCAAAGAAATCTGGCAAGAATTTCTGCGTAACCAAATGATTTGTTTTCGCAACGCCCGATTTAAGCAGAACCGATGAGGCCCAGCATATAATTCCCATGCGTCACATAGGTCCTATCCGGTGATAGACACCCCACGCGACCGAATTCGAGGACGACGACGAGGACAGCTTGCCCGACGAAGCTTTATCTAGATCGGTTGGCAGCTCTGTCTGTGAGCGAAGTCGGGAGAACGACGCTTACGTATCGAGCATTTCTTTTAGGACGGCGCGCAGGACAGGCCGGATATCAGCGGCTAATTCAGGATTAGCATAACCGACCCACGAAATCGGTGAGGTCGTATCCAGAGGACCATCCATCGGACTACCGTCTGGAGACTCCAATATGATCCCCGCTTCTTCTAAAACCAGCGCACCCGCGACATCATAAGGATGGCAGCAAAGCGCCGACGGGATACCCAGCTTCTTGAAAACTAAAGGCCGAATATCGGCGATCATTCGATCATGTCCCAACAGAAGCTCGCAGAATTGGCCCCCGGTGGAGATGTACTGATCTTCGAAAACAATCACTTCCTTCCCGGTTGCAATCGGGTAAAGCCGGTCCCACACTGCCTGTTCAATCGCGGCCGTCAGTGCTTTACCCGCAGGGAAGAAACGAGAGATATAGCCGAAGCCATGAAGCATGTCAGTGGCAAGTGACGGCCTGACGGAGCGGGCGAGGATCTCACCGGTAAAGACATCGACTGAATCACTGAATAGGCCGCCGCCACGAATCGCGGAGAACCTGTCTACGCGCCATTGTTTCGTTGTCGGTAGCTCGACCATCACCGCAACCTCGATGTCAGACAGCCTGGTCTCCGGTCCCCGTTGAGGCGCTACTCCGGCGAGAAACCAGGCCGCCCGTTTGTCGTACATGATACCTCGAGTACCGTCGATTGGGTCCAGGATAATTTTGGCGTCGGTTTGGTCTGACGGAATCTTTTCGGGAAAGGTGACCGGATTCTGTGGATCGATACCTTCCATCACTAACTCCACCGGAATCGTCGCGGGCCAATGATCAGCAAACCAGGCCGCGATCGCGTCTTCGCTGATCCGATCGATGCCGTAAATGGTATCGGCAACGCTCTCCCGCGAAATCGCGGCTAATTCCGCAGTGTCACTCGCGCGCCGCGCATTCAGCAAGCATTGACGAACATGATCGCCAAGCTGGAGTAATAGCTTCCCTGATCCGATCCGGCTCCGAGATTTTCATCTCTCATAAGCTACCGCTGAGTCGCAGAGACTGCTACGGCTCAACCAATTCAGCTGCTTGGTCTAACTCTTCAGCTCGGACTGGCGTTTGAAGATCTTTTCTCCATCGATGACTTGGTTGGCCAGCTTATTGTAGCTGTCATCATCGCTGATCAACGACCATCGATAGAATGTACGCGCTGTTTGGGCGTAACTGACTTTCTTGTATTTACCGCCTCGATCTTTCTCCTGGCTCAGACCGGTCCGAGTGTTCCCCGTCGAATCGATCGTTCCATCCGGCAAAATCCGCGTTCTTAGCCAGTGGTTCGCAGCCTTTAACATCGTGAACAGCTCTTTCTTGGTCTCCTCATCTGCCACAAAGTCGTAGTACCGTTCAGCAAACACCAGGCCCACCGCGTGGTAACTGCAATCGTAGCCGCCTTTCTCCGGGTTAAATCCTGACGGATCCTGTAGGGCGCATCCATCCCGGATATACTCTTTAGAATGCTCAACCAATTGCTGGTTGTCGCAAAGGACACCTGCCATCCCCAGGGCAGCGCCTACCAAAAAACGGCGATGGGTATAAGGCGCATTGTTTTTACGACCAGGACCTTCCACGCTCGGAGTGATCATCCAGAGCGCGGCCTTAAGAATCCGCGGCTTCATCCAATCTATTTCCGCAGCATAACGATGATGATAAGAGCTGCCTCCGAGTAGCAGGCAGGCCCGCGCGCTTGCCTCGACAAAAAAAGACGTGCTATGGAACGCGTCCGGACAATCAAACCCTCCGTCCGGTCGTTGTCGTTCAAATCCCCAGTGTAAGATCTTGAGGCCGCGATCGATAGCAGCAGGATCATTTTGCGAAATTCCGGCGCTGACTGCCTCGGCTCCATAACGTTGCTCTTCGATGTACCATTTGCCGGTGTGCGTCTGTTCCCATGTCATATTAACCGGGCCCTCGGCTCCGGTTGGTGAAATATCGGCTGCGATTTTGTCCGGATGCGCGTAAGCAGTCCGTCTCATAAAGTCGCTGTTTTCAACTTGTAATTCGTCGTTAGCCGAGGCGAAAGCGTGCCCGGCGAACGAACCACAAAGGAATACAAACAGTAACTGCCAAACCAGCGGATAAATTGAACTCCTTTTCATAGATGGTGATTTCCGTTGAATATTTAGGTTAATCTCCGGGCGTCGCTCCGGCTACGATTGAAAAGGCGCATTAGTCGAACCAATTACCCGGCTGTTCGCGGAAATCGATGTAGTGGCCCTCGTTGCGGTCCCAAAGGTAGACGTTCCATAGATACGAACGAAAGACTAACCGAGCGTTCTGGCGCAGATAGAGCTGGAGTCGGCCGGCCGGATAGTTCCAGAAAATGTCCTGCCAGCGGATCGTGTCCGGTTCGCGATTATACACAACCCAGACCCGGTCATATTTGGCGAACGTCCGTTGGAGAGCGTCGATATTTCCCAGCAACTCAGCGCCACCGTTCCGATCGATCAGTTTGCCATTCTTCCGGTAGACGTAGTCATAGTAAGTGGGGACCGCGAGATCGTAGTTTGGCCGGCGATCTTCCAGCAGAGCGGTTTGAGGATGCAGCTCAGTAATGGCTAACCTGTCTCCCGGTCGCTCGTTTGCCGCCACGAATCTCAGCGCAGCCACCGGATTGGCTTGCAGAGAAATGTCATATGAACCTGGTATTCGCCATGGCGCCCAGGAAGCGACGACCGCTGCCACACATCCAACCGCGAAGGCCCACCGAGGCCAGACTCTGGCGGATCCCAGAACGAGAAAGCCCGCCAGCTCTTTCATCCCATGGATACAGAGTAAGATCCAAATGGCGATCAGATAGTAGTCGTAACGGAACCCCTTTGCTGTGATCAGAATGTTAATGACGACAATACTCAGGAAGAAATAAACGTACAGACAGAGCCAATCACGCCGGCGGCGGCGAGCGGCACTGATAAAGCCTGGGATCAAGAAAAAGCTGAGCACTAGGTGCAACCGCGAATAGCCAACGAACATGGCTAGAAAATTTGTCGGTTTATCAAAGCACCAGCCGATCGTGGCATCCAAGCGAGCGCTGACACCATCCAAAGCGGTCAAACATTTAATTTGGAAGAAAGCCAGATCGAGCGCGATCAGTGCTACCGCGCAGCAACCAACCACCAGAAACCGGATCTCATCCGGCCATGATCTGCGCTGCGCAAAAAGCAGATAACAGACAAACAGCGGAAGAACGCCTAACAGAGTGATTTCCTGGCTGAAGATGGCAATAAGAAACATCAGGAGCGCCAGGTAACGGTCCCGCATCCCCGTGTTATGAACAAACCCGGTAATAAAGAGATAGACTGCTAGTAGATGGAAGAACTGCTGTTGCTGATAGAAGCGGACAATATGCGACGTAAAAATCAAATAAGGATGTATATCAAAGAGAATGAGCGCGATGAATGCCCATAGCTTGCTTCCTGTGAACCGCTCAGTCAGCTTCCACAAAAGGAACCCGGTGAGACAGGCAAAGAAGACAGTTAACAACCGCATCGCGTAAATCGAATCGTGGCTCAGAAAAGCCACCAGACCGCTCAGATAATGAAACGCCGGACTTCGGGTATACCAGACTTCAGGCTGAAAAGCCGGAATACCGGTGTGCGCAATGGCTAAGGAAGCTTGGATCGAAACTCCTTCGTCCTGATCTACCGGTTGCAGGTCGATCTGCCACGCACGCAAGACGAAACACAGTACCAACCCTAGTGTGAGTAGGACAGGCCATAACCAACCATTTTGGCCAGCCGGCGACGCCGCGATTCGAAGCGGCGCAGACCGTCGGCCAAACCAGAGAGGAACTAACCCAGCAAGAAGAGCGCCGCCGAGAACCAGGAGGTAAGTAATGGGAAACCGCCAGTAGATTGCTTCACTCCGCTCCATCATTCCCGCTCGCAGCAGCAGAGCGATCCAGATCCAGCCGGCCACAATGGCACAAATCGGCTGACCGCGCCGAAGCAGCTCGGCGATCGGAGGAGCTTCCGCTGCAATCAGATAGAGCATCACTCCGGCAATAAGGAAGATTGCCAAGGCGGAAGCGAACCAAGCCCGCTGTGGATAAACTGTGCCAAGGTAACGCATGGCCGGCAGCGTTGAGCTGTCGACCGGACCGTCACAATCGGCGACGGTCGATCGGATTTCGTTCCCCTGAGGATCGGTGACCAGAACCCTGGTTTGTTCGCCGCTAGCAAAACCGGCCCCATGGTCACCGGAAGTGTAACCACCGTCAAATGCGAAAAACGGTTTTCGACTCAAAGAATTCGTTACTGGCTGATCTTTATACAGCGCAATCTTGATCTGGTTGTGCCCAACGTGCAGCAGCGGCGTTATGGCGTAGCCAACATACTCTACCAGTCGTCGATCCCGGGACAGCTGCGGCGCCGTCGTCCGATCAGGATTCAGCGGATCTGTGTACGGATTGTGCTCGACGCCAGCCTTTGATCCTTGAGGCAAGATGTTCAAGGGAATAACGCCTTGATATTGTGGACTATTCGGCACTCCGGAGTTAGCCGATTGGTTATCCGAAAGGTAATTATTATTTGGGGCGGCGAAGTTTAGCGGATTCGTATTTACTGGGCGACCCGCTATTGTCGGAGTCCACTCTTCGATCGTGGTAGGTTGCGGCGGCTGTTCTCCTGGCAATAGGGTAGCGACATCATTTTGCTCGAACCAATCAGGCTGGTTCTCAATCAAGGATTCAATCGGGCCCGGAACCCGTTCGCGAACGAACCAAGGTCCATACTCTTGGACTCCATAGGGAATATTGGCCGTTTCCATTGGTTGGCCATTGATCCAAATCCGGTAGGGCGTATCAGTTGCTACTCTTAAAAAGGCATCCTTTGGGCGGCCGCCCACATCCATGTCTTGCTCAAGCCACGTCACCGAATTTGCATCTATTGATCGGATTCGCTTTCCGAAAAATCCATCCCGGAACACCGCATCGGGGATAATCCGCCACATCGGATTACTCCAGGAAACCGTGTTCGCGTGCCGCCAATCGAACACGGGCACCTTAGGATCAACCCAACTGTACTGGGGGGCTCGCAGCGGCACTGGTTCGGCTACCCAATTTGCGCCGCTATGAATCGAAATCTTCTGGCCGTTTGCTAGCTGGATCTCACCTGACGCAATCAGCAACGGCCGGTCAGTCGAGGTTTCAATCTCTACACAGAGCACATTATGGCCAGCATGTAGGGACGGAGTCAGGTCAGCCCAAATCGGCAATTCCAGATAATCGTGCGGGACCCACTGGTATTCCCGGGGATAAACAATGGCGATGGATTCTGACCCGGTCTGCAATTTCTGACCGATCGCGCTCAAACCATTCTGGAAAGAATGAGTTGGTGTAAAAACATAGTTCCGCACCACTCCATTCCCATTGGCCGTCAACTCGAACCCTCCGTTCACATCCAGGACGATCCACGCGTGCGCTATCTTTGACGGGATATCCAGATCGAGCCGGAAACAGCCGGTAGCTTGATGTTGCGCACTGGTGGTAATCCAGGCAGCATCTCGATCAAATTTGTACTTCTCGGGCACGATTTCCCGCGGCGCCAAGAAAGCCATGACGCAGTAGAAGATGCCCGCCAGCGCGGCGGCCGCGAGTAACACGCCTCTTAATATCCGGAACGAGACCAGCTTGAACCGCCAACGACGGGAAACGCTAGATACGCGCTCCTGCTCATGCCCGAATTCGAGTGGGGTGTTGGTCGGGTTCATGGTTTGATGGCAGCGCGTAGGTCATCCCCGATGTGCGCGATGTCATGGTCATCGAAATCGAGTTCCGCCAGGCGACGATGCGCCGCAGCCAGAAGCGCATCCTTTTCCAAGCTCTGGAAGCTGCTGTAGATCGCTTCAAAATCCGCGACGTGCTGTTCCAGCGCGTCCTTCCGTTGCCGCCTTAGGTCGGCTAGTTGCAAAGCGTAGTTCACCTTGATGGAGGACGGGTCAATAGTCAGCAGCCGGGTTAGAGCCGCAGAAGCTTTGTCAGCAAGTCCGGCATTAAGATCCGTTAGCGCCCGGCGCAGACCGCCCCTGAAGGCTTCGTCGCGTACCGGCTCCGGATTACTGGGATCGAGTAAATCCGCATACCGGCCAGCGGCACTGTCAATGAATCCTTCCTCTTCGTCTCGAATCGCCGTTACTAGTTTGGAAGCGGCCGAATCAACGCCTAACTTCTGGTCAAAATAACCTTCCTGAAAGACAATGTCAGTATTGTAAGCCAGAATGGGCACGAAGGTAGTCGCCCGGTTCAACCATCGACGGGCTTCAGCGTATCGGCCAAGATCTGCAGTCTCTTCCGACTTGGATAACTCGAGTCCCGCGATCAAAACGGGCAGCAAAAAGATTCCCCACAGCAGAACCGCACTTAGGGCAAAACCGGGTAAGATTGTTGACCACAGCTTAAGCATTGCCCTTGGTTCCGTCAGATCCAGAGTACGCCCAAAGGAAACGGCAAAAAACAGCGCCCCAAATAGGACACACCACCAACCGCGACTCACGAACTGACAAAATGCTGGGGTGTAACCGACCAACATGACAATCGCGGGCAAGTCTGACAAATGAAGATCAAACAGACTTTTGAATTGCATCGTCGGAATCGCTTGAAACGAACGAGGTAGCACTTCCGTAACCAAAACGGCACGTTGACCGGACTGATAGGCATACTCCTCGCCGGTAAGCGAATCACCGTAAGACAGGATCATGCTGTCGTTCTGGGCCTGCAGCCAAGCGCCGTGGGCTGTTACCCTGGCGCAACGTTGGATGGTAAACGCAGGATAAGCGATCGCGGCCAAAAGAAGCACACCCAAACCTGCGCTAGCCAACCATCGCGACCGACCGAGCTGGTTAATCGATCGGCGACGGCTGTAGAACAGTACCCCCAAAAGAATCGCCACTATTAAGGCTTTGAAAATGATAGTCGACCATGGGTCAGCGAACGTGGCCGATACCCCGCCCTTAGCATCCGGTTTCAGTCCGGTGGGAACATGATACCAGGGCAAAACCAAACCGGCTACAAGCAGAAGGATCGATGCTACTCGCGATAAACGGATTGCAAGCGAAAGCATGTCTTTACTATTAGCTACCTCCCCGCGGGTGTTTGGTGCGGCCGGATACACCCATCACCCCGTTTATTCCTTGGAAGCGATAATCCTGGTAACGTTGATTTTGTCGTCGTCGCGCAAGTACCTGGGGTTATTCGAAAGCACCCAGTCGTCTGCTGCCAGGCCTCCGGTGATTTCCACATACTGATCATCCAAGTCGCCGAAGGTCACCAGGGTCGTCTTGACCTTGCCGTCGGCATCGACCGTCCGCACTACACCTTTACCGGCACTCAAAGACGAGATCGCATCCCGCGGAACCGACAGCACATTTCGGTCATGCATGATTAACCGCGCGAACCCAGTCATGCCCGGCCTGAGTTTCACGCCCTCAGCCTGCACCTGTAGCCGCACTTTGAAGGTCGCCGGCCACTCGGGTGATCCAGTCCCCAGAGGTCGTACTGGAGTAGTCGTTTCCGGACCGCCGGTGTTGAAGGTCACGATTGGTACCACCCGCTCGACTTTAGCCGGAAAAGATCTTCCCGGGTAGGCTTCGAAATTGACTGACGCATCCATCCCTTCATGCACCTTATCAATCGCTCGTTGGTCCACGTCCGCCTCGAACCACATTCCCGAAGCGACAATGAAGCCAACGTTCCCCGGGCTCTGGTTGTATTCTCCACCCCGCACTAGAACCCGATCAATAATGCCGGACGCGGGAGCAGTGACATCATAGTATTTGAGCGCATCTTCCCGTTGTTTAAGCTGATTTTCAGCATCATTAACCGCGTTGCTGGCAATTTCCTGACTTTTCGGAAAACCGGCGTTAGAAATGCCCGAGCTAACTTTGGCTTCGTTGTAGTTCGTCTCGGCGTTGGCTAACTCTTCAACGGCGTTGAGTAACTCGACTTTCGCGCTGGCACCGTCCTTTTCCAATTTGGTGAACATTTCCACCTTTGTCTTGGCGCTGGCCACTAGTTGCGCCAACCCCTTCAGATCGACCTGATCTTTCTCCGGGCGCTCCGCCACCAACAGGTTCACCGAGCCAGCTGCGACTCGTTGTTGTTCCGCTTTGGCGTTAGCTAAAGCCAATTTCGCTGAACTGATATTTAGTAACGCCAGGCTCGGATCGAGTTGCGCTAATACCTCCCCCGCTTTGACTTCATCCCCTTCCTCTACATTCAGCGTCTTGATGTAAGCGGTTGGCACGACAGGCACATTATAGAAATTTGCCTCCATCATGCCTTCGCCGAGAATCGGCACGTCGAAATCGTGATAAACCGGTTGGATGGCCTCGGCATTAAACCCGAAGTGAAGCATCCTTTGGAGATTGAGATATCCTAACTTGGTCGTGTACAGCCTGCTGCCGGGGTTCTTATATGCCGGCCAAAGCACAAATACCCCGACTCCAACGACTAGCACGACCGCCATCACCACTGTCGCTACAACACGATTCGCCCATGAACTGCGATGTTTCATAACCGTCAATTACTCTGTTCCATAGGCACTCTCTGGGGATAGAGGCTCCGAAATTTTCTTTTCACCACGGAAAAATAGCCACGGAGCTAGTGAGACTAGTTCCGCCACGATCTGCAGCGCACGCCAAAGCACGGCAGCGAGTGCAGCTTCTTGCCATGGCATCAGCGGTGAAAGTAGGAAAGCAGTCGCGGTCTCCCGGACCCCCATCCCGCCTGGAATTACCATAGCGAAGAATCCAACTAACCAGCCGACAGCGTTAGCACCGATGGCAGCAGCGGGACTCACCGTGTGTTGGTATCCATCCCGGCTAGCATCAGCCAAAGACCGACACCGTGGAATACGTTCAAAAAGATGTACATCAGTTCCGCTTTAGCGAGGGCGCGAAAGTTCGGTTTCACCTTCAACATCGCTCGCAGCTGTTCCAACTTGCCTCGGATCCAAGGCTGACGCGCAAGAAGCGGCCAAATGAGGCACAGCAGCAGAAGTCCGCCAATCACCGCTCCGCTCACCGGCAACAGCCAGTTCGAGTAAGCAGTAATGAAGCGACCAGCCAAACCCGAAAAGAGGATCCCGCCCAAGGCGACAATAATCCAGGAGAGCACAACCGTGGCCAATTCTACCGGTAAACTCATTGACGCGACTGCCAACGGGATACCTAGGTTCTGCGCAGCGACCACTCGAGAGGCGAACTTCCGACGCCTCCGGGAAGCCAGCGCATCGATTCCGAAGTCAGCAAGAGCCGCACTGAGTCAGATACTCGATCGGATAACCCAGTGATTCAAGTATCCATGACCAAACGCCAGCATTGAAAAACCAGTAACCCAAGCAGAGTCCAAAGGCCGGAGCTAATGAGGCGTAACCGAGTCGTTGGACGCATTGCCGAGATCGCCCGCCCGCGGCAATAACGCCAAGACGACACAACCACCGCCACCCAAGGAATGACCAGGCGGAATATGGTTAATGCTTTCGACCAAATTGTTTTTGTTCCCATATTAACAATCTCTATGTGGTGACCGGTTGAGCACCCTCCAGAGTTGGTTGGTCATCAGAGACGACGCACTTCTGGTAGATGGCGTCGTATTGGTCCATGATGCGATCCCAATCAAAGTAATCGCGGGCGTGCACGAATCCTTGCTCTCCCAGGCGTTGAGCAAATTCAGGTTCGTTCAGTAAGCGGAGGACGGCTTTAGCAATGGCGTCCGGGTTTTTCTCCGGAACCAGCAAACCGGTCTGACCATCTTTGATCATGTCGACAATGCCTCCAACCCAGAGGCGACGACCGGTTTGCGATTACTCAACGCCTCAACCAACACGACGCCTAAGCCTTCGGTATCTCCTTTAGAATCGTAAATCGCCGGATGAACGTAGATCGAGCAAGATCGAAACAGTGAGCTCAGCTCCTCGTTGCTAACGAAACCCGCAAATCGGACTAACTCACCTAGTCCAAGCTATCGGGCTAGTCTTCCCATTCCTGCCGGAGTGTCCGTCACCAGTAATCACCAGGCGCACCTGGCGCTGCTTCAAAATCACCGGCAGCGCTTGAAGCAGGAAATCGACTCCTTTTCGCTCGATGAGCCGGCCGGAAAATAATAGCAAAGGAATCTCTGGAATCGCACCCGCATCAGGGTCGACTTTTACCGTTGCACCCCAAGGAACAATCTGCTCGTCGCGGAGACACCTCCTCACCAATCTGGCTGTGTGAGTGCTGTTAGCGGTGATAGCGGCGGATCTCTGCAAACAAAATGCCAAAATGGGAGGCGACTTCGCTGCCCGCTGCCAAAGCGAATTCAGCGCTATGACAGCTATAAACCATTTTGCACCCCGGCATCCAAGCCGGTAGCAGCGCCATTAACCCGTGCGGGAAAGGCCAGTGCACGTGCAGAACCTCGATCCGTTCTTTCCGGCAGATCTTCCAGACGGCGTACGCACCACTGGCCAGATAACTCAGTGTTAACAACTTTAAGACCGGATTCTTCTTCAGCTTGTTCGGCGCGCCCTCCCCATGCGTTAGGATTTCCCACTGCGCCGGCGCATAGCGGAACCGGTGAACCTGAACACCATCAATCTGGTGACTTTAAGCCCGCGGTAGGCTGGAGCGATCACCGTCACTTTGTGGCCGCGAGCGGCCAGCCGTCTCACCGATTCCCGAAGCCACGGGACTTCATGATCTTGCTCGTTCCTAGGATAGGTCGATCCCAATATGGCGATCCGCAAACAGCGCGGATCACTCGGTGGAGTGATTTTCATAGGCCAGGCTTCAGGATTGCTTGACCTTTAGGTGCTGGGAACCAGCAAGGTTTGGCGGCCCCTACCCAAGGCATTCTGGGCCAGGCCCACGACGATCGTTGGCTCGACCGGCTTCAGCAAAGCAGCGAAAGCGCCCAGCTGCGTCATATCAGCCGGATTCGCGTCCGTGTCGTGACCAGAAATATCACTCTTGGGTTCGGCGACGTGCGGCGAGCGACCCGAACTAACTCCATCATCTCGGTCCCCGTGCCGCTGGACGAGTCTAGCAAAAGGACCTCCACCGGGCCACTCATCAAGGATTGCGCCTCGTGACACGAGCTCGCCGCGAGAACACTCCAACCCGCGTTGCGCAGGTGTGTCGCGTGGGTTTCCCGGCTCATGCTGTCCTGCTCGATCAGGAGAACGAGCGGACTATGACTGGAACTTCCATTCCGAAGTTGTTCGGTACCCGGTAGCCGCAACACCGGCTCCGGCCGGAGTCCGATGCTTGCTGCGATCGGCTTCCGCTTTGATTGCTCGGTGTTCTCGTGGAGGCTCCACTCTGACATGAGCCCTAGCAATACAGTTACCAGGCCGCCTACCACCAGGATTGGAGGCGCTGGATCCAATTGCTCCGCCAATTTCACTGGCAACGGAAGCGCCAACAATAGAATCGCCAGCAAAACTCCGGCCACACACATCGCCAGAGCGATACTGCCCAGGAAGTGCAATGGGCGCCGGCGAAAATTCTGCAAGTAGTTGACAGTCCACATGTCGAGGAAGCCACGCAGATAACGCTGGAAGCCGTACTTGCTGCGACCATGAACTCGGGGATGATGTTGAACCGGGATCTCCGTCGTCCGGTATCCATGGATCGCTGCCAGCGACGGGACCATCCGGTGCATTTCGCCGTACATCGGGATCGCCTGGACCACTTCGCGCCGGTAGCATTTGAAACCGCAGTTGTGGTCGTGAAGCTTGACCTTGTTGACGCGGCTCAGCATCAGATTGAAGATCCGGCTCGGCAAAACTTTATGCCACGGGTCGTGCCGGCGGCGTTTCCAGCCGCTGACGATGTCCCAGCCTTCTTCCATCTTCTTCAAGAAATTGGGGATCTCAGCCGGATCATCCTGTAGATCCGCGTCCATGGTAAAAACAAAATCGCCTGAGCATTCCTGCCATCCGGCAGCCAATGCGTCTGCCTTACCCATATTGCGCCGGAACCGGATTGCCTTGATCCGATCAGGGTTTTCGGCGGCCAGCTCCTGAATAACTTCCCAGCTGTTATCGGTGCTGCCGTCGTCGACGAATATCACCTCCCAGAATGAGGTCTGTGCCGATGCGTGTTCTGCTATCTTGTTAAAAAGCTCTCCTAGAGTTGGCGCCTCGTCTTTAAGCGGAATAACGAACGAAAGCGTTGCTTCCTTGCGAGAATGATACCCAGTTTCCATAACCCGTTCCTCTCTGTTTTTGATGCGCGGTCAGGGCAACCGTCCCCCTAGCAAACTAAGATCACCAATCCCTTCAGGATCAGCTAGCGGCTACCTTCTCTGTCGCGTTTCCCCTAACCAAGTTTTAACTAAATCTATGGTTTCTATTGGAAATACTATAATTACGATATTTCCATTCCCTCTTGTTGACACGTATGTAATCGAAGTCTCCAAGATGTCCAGCCAAATTTATTTTTCTGATTACTCCTCAGCTAAATTTATTTTCGTATTTCACTGGATCTCCTTCTACGAATGCATCTTACGCTTCTCTACCAGCTCGGTAGAGTTCTAGGCGACTCCGCCGTCAGTTCTACCGGTTTTTCGTTGCGGATGCTCGCGAAGCGCACCTTTGAGTGTCTAATCCCGGCCGGCGAGAATAACGCGAAGCGCAGCTCCGCCGTGAAAGGTGAATAGAACCGACGCTTCTCGCATTCCCGCGCTGTTCCCAGACCACGCTGGCCAGCGTCAAGGGGAGCGCCCAGGGATCAATTTGATTCGTTATTAACAATAAAGGCGATACTACGACATCCATGCCGGGAACTTCTCGAACACTTCTTTTTAAATGCGGATCGATTTCCTTATCGATCGACTTGCGGACTTTGACGACGAAACGTCTCGGATCATTCAAAACTATTCTTAACGCAAACAGGCTGAGGGACCGGAGCGAAGACCGAGCGTCTGATCTAGGGTTTGCGTTTTGACCGGAGCTGATCTGAAATACGTGACACCTTTTGGGCCCGACGATTTCGGAAGATCGTCGCACAGGAATTTTTGATTTTACCGCGCTCTCGGTTGACTGCCCGTATGCTTACTGCTACGCCTGGCCCGCTAGAATCTAGGGACAACAATTCCATAACTATGAATACTGCTAGAAAAGCGATACTAGGGGCAATCGCGATCTCGATGTTCAACGGTCACCTTGCTCGTGCGGGGAGCTATCCGGCTGTTAACGACCAACTGACTCCATTTAGCGATTTCGCCAACGCGAGAGAAGGGCGTGGGAAGTGACGGCAACGAACGATTCATCTGGGATACGTTTGGGGGTGATTCTTTGACGGGTTCCGCCGTCTGGATCCTAAATGCACAGGGTCAGATAGTCGGACCAATGTGATCGATACTCGGCTCTTAGTCTCGTTGCTCACCTCTCGTAAGGTCTTCGTTCTCGTCATCGAATCCTTGCCGACGGAGTGCTGGAGTATCGGAGCGTTGCGCTTTCTCCGAATTGCACCCCGGGGTCCGCGGGGCGCGAGGCGCTTTCACGCTTGAATTCGAGCAACTCCCAAACTCTTGTATCGGAATAATGGCTAGACCAGTAACCCTGTTCACCGGCCAATGGGCAGACCTTCCCTTAAAGGATCTGGCTCTACTGGCAAAAAAGATGGGCTTCGACGGGCTTGAATTGGCCTGTTGGGGCGATCACTTCGACGCCAATGCCGCAGCTGAATCCAAGGAATATTGCAAAGAGCGCTGGCAGATTTTGACTGGAAATGGACTGACGGCGTTTTCGATTTCGAGCCATTTGGTCGGACAAGCGATTTGCGACCGGATCGATGAACGGCACAAAGCAATTCTGCCTCCCGAGATCTGGGGAGACGGCGATCCGGAAGGGGTTCGGCAGCGTGCAGCTGAGCAAATGAAGTTAACTGCTCGAGCCTGTCGTAACTTTATCGATACCAAGCCAAATCAGGACCTTAATTTTCCTGCGGTCGTTAACGCCTTCTCCGGATCGAGCATCTGGCACGCCTGCTACGCGTTCCCCCCTACTAGCCAAGACTACCTCCAAAATGGGTACGATGATTTTGGGCGCCGGTTCTTACCAATCCTGGACGTATTTGAGCAGTACAACGTCAACTTCGCGCTTGAAGTTCACCCGACCGAGATCGCGTTCGATATTGGGTCAGCTCGGCGAGCTTTGGAAGCCGTCAACCAGCATCGACGATTTGGGTTTAATTACGATCCTTCACACCTAGGTTACCAGGGCGTCGATTACGTGAAGTTCATTCGGGAATTCAAAGATCGCATCTATCACTGTCACATGAAGGATGCATGGTGGGGACATGGTAACGGAGACGTTGGGGTTTTTGGCGGCCACACCGATTTTGGCGATTACCGGCGTTATTGGGATTTCCGCTCGATCGGACACGGAGACATTCGGTTCGAAGATATCATCGTGGCATTAAACGACATCGGTTACTCAGGGCCGCTGTCTATAGAATGGGAAGACGGGCGGATGGACCGGGTGCATGGCGGAACGGAGTCCTGCCGCAACGTGAAATCATACGACTTTGCGCCTAGCCGAGCCGCCTTTGATGCCGCTTTCGAGCGCAAAAAGGCCTAACCAGAAACGCCCCAAGCAAGATAGGAAGCTTTATGACCCAAAAAATAAAAATGGGGATGGTGGGCGGAGGCCGGGACGCCTTCATTGGCGCTGTGCATCGGATGGCTGCCCGGTTGGATGGACGTATTGAGCTCGTCGCGGGAGCCTTTTCTTCGGATCCGGCGAAATCCCGGGCTTCAGGTGAAGACCTGGGAGTGGATCCCTCGAGAGTCTATCCGGACTACCAAACCATGGCGGCCGCCGAAAGTAAGCTGCCGGACGGCGAGCGCATCGACTTTGTATCGATCGTTACCCCAAACAACGTTCATTTCCCGCCGGCTAAAACATTTCTGGAAGCGGGTTTCCACGTCGTTTGCGATAAACCGATGACCTACGATTTAGCTGAGGCGAAAGCGTTGCGCGATTTGGTGAAATCGACGGGCAAAGTCTTTGCGTTGACCCATAATTATACCGGGTATCCAATGGTCAAAGAGGCCCGCGAGCTAGTCCGAAACGGTGACCTGGGCAAAATTCTAAAGGTGGTGGCGGAATATCCACAGGGTTGGCTGATTCAACCGATTGATATTGAAGGTCAAAAGCAAGCCGCTTGGCGGACGGACCCGTCTCGAACCGGCGCGTCGAGCTGTATCGGCGACATCGGTACCCACGCAGAGAACCTGGGCCGGTACATTACGGGCCTTGAAATCGAAGAGCTCTGCGCGGATTTCACCACCTTCGTTCCGGGCAGACGCCTCGAAGATGACGGCAACCTGTTGCTCCACTATCAGGGCGGAGCCCGGGGAGTTCTTTATGCATCACAGGTCTCAGTCGGCGAAGAGAATAATCTCAGCATCCGCGTTTATGGGACGAAAGCGTCATTGGAATGGCATCAGGAACATCCTAACGAACTAATCGTTAAATACCCGGATGCGCCGAGAAAGATCTATCGTCGAGGCAATAGCTACGTTAGCGACATCGCAAAAAAATTTACCCGGCTGCCGTTCGGACATCCGGAAGCCTTTATCGAAGCATTCGCGAACATTTACCTGGAAGCCGCTCGAGCCATCGAAGCTGTGAAAGAAGGAAAACCGATCCCGCCGGACATCGACTATCCAACGGTTGAAGACGGTGTGCTCGGCCTGGCCTTCATCGAGACGGCGGTAGCTAGCGCCAAGGGCGGAGGCGTCTGGACCAAATTCATTTCAACTTAGGATCTAAGAGCGGTAAAGGCGCGCTCTCCCGCGCGCCTTCGCCACGCTGAATCCGCGATCGCGATGGCAGAGTGAACACCCCAGCAGATCTAACCGGCGGAGTTTGTCCCGAAGGTTGATCCTATTTTTGGAGGTTTCCAATCCGCTCGAATACCACCTAAGGTTGCTTGGCTCTTGTCATTCGTTACCGCTAAACCAACGTAGATCTGGTTGTTATGGAGCGAGACTGAGCTGGTAACGGCTGGTGACGCCGTCGGGGAACTGTAACGTGAAAGGGTTGCCATCCGATTCACTTTGAACCAATAGGGAGAGGTGGTGTTGGAATTCCAGTCCGATCGACGTCCCGTTTTCCTTCGTCCGATAAGAAAAACGTTGCCCGTTAGTGCCATCCAGGCTGACGAACGCATTCGGACTGCCCGGCGTTAAATCGTTACGCATCATAACACCCGCCTTCGCCCAAGCGCTGATACCCGTGCCGCTTGGCATATTGGTTAGGCGAGCAATGACCGTCCCGTTGCCCACCAACTGTTGATAATAAAAATGGAAACCGTCCGAAGTGCCCCAGATGTCTCCGCCGCCGCCGTTCACCTGTACCGGCCCATCATAAGTCCCATCCGTTAGTCAACTTGCCCGACGCATCTCCGATGTCCTGGCTCGTCCAACTTTGGACAGTATTCGGTGCATACTCGGTTCCGTTAACATTCAACAGCGGAAGCGTCGGCGCGTTGTCTAAGTCGCTTCCGCTCAGGGATGATGTGGTCTGATTCGCAGCATTGGCCTGGATGCTCATAGTCCCATTCAAACCTGGGACCGAGAGGGTTACATTGCCGGAAGCAGGGTCATAGGTGTTCGTGGCGGTGGCGGAAGTCAAAGCCGTCCTGAAGGTATCAAAATTGGTAGTGGTATCGGTGCAGTAAGCAGTCCGGCTCCAGTAGGCAATCACGGCGTTACCGCCGGTCGGTGCCCTGAAGATGTTCGAAAGATGATCCACATAACGTTGTACTGCCTGCCCTCATTTACTAAAGACAAACCAATGGTATTACCCCCCATGTCGGTCGATAGCAGAAAGCGGATCCCGCTCCTAAGATTCTGCTCCTTAGTCCTCGTTCTGAATATATTACTTCGCGACCGATACCGATTCGCCCGGGCTGAGACAAGCGGTGCTTAGCGTTCCCGATCCAGACTTGGGCCGTGTTAGGTATGGTAATGGTCGATGCGACTTCGGTCGCGCCCAGGCTGGCGTCGATGCTTCCGTTTGACGCAGCCAGGAAAAGGGTCTCGGCTCGATCTTGGACGCCCGCAATGAAAGGGGTTAACCCGCCCGCCGTGCTGTTTGCAGATAATATTTCACTGCCCGATATTGTATTAACGTTTACTGTGGCCCGTTACCGGGCATCATGATAGTCCACCCTTCGAAGTTTGGGTTGTCATACAGCGCTTCGGCTGTGCCGATTGAATAAGGATAACTCAGGCCGCCGGCTGCGGCAGGGTTAGCCATGAAGGTCTCCGCATATTCGAAGAAATCATCATATGCATCCTCAGAGTCACCAAAGTCTCGCAGAATCTTGAACGACGTGTTGACTGGCACCTGAGCAGCAAAGAGATACGGAACGTCGCTGGGCGGGAGTAAGTAGTAAGAAATAAAATCCTGGCCGTGCCAATAGCCGGGTTGTAGCCTATTAACCAGTAATTCCGGCCAAGCCGGCGTAGGTGGATCGCTCAAATGACTGACAGCCCAGTAAAAGCGGTCAGTTGCGTGATCCTCGTCTAGGAGAAACTCATAGGTCCGGCTGTGAGTGCCTCCAATTCGTTGATTCTGATAGAACCAGCTGGCGTACATATCGATCCAAATCAGTTTCCAACCTTGCTGGGCGATCGTCCGAATGCCGGGGTCGGTAGAGTAAAGGAAGATGTACCCTAGGGCTTCCAGTTGGACACCGGTATAGGTCGGACTCATGAATTCGTGTATACCGTTGGTCTGGACCGCAGTTACCCAATCCAGCAAGTTGGTGCGCGCAGCGTTCGTTATATTTGAATTGGGGGAGACCAAAACATTATTGTTGCCGTCGACAACACCCTGCCCCGTCAGAACGAGGTTGCAGTTCTTAAGTAGCCAAATATTCGTGTCTCGTACGGACGGAGTGTGATTGAGTTCACCTTGTTGGCCTTCCGCCAGCAACGTGGCCAACAAATTCTCAATCGTGCCAGACTGGCTGACCGGACCGTACTGAGCGAGCAGTTTAGGAAAGCGGTAGGCGATCTGGACCAGCGACTCCGTTACAAACTCAACCGCGTCATCGTCGGTTACGATGTTATCCTCATAGTTCCATTTAAAATTCACGGCTGAAGGCACCCAGATCGATTGCAATCGGTTCAACACTGTCACGACCGAGCTCTCACTTTGGGAATCCAACAATCCATTGTTGGCGTTGGCGAGAGCGAACGCTTCCAAAACGAACTGGGCCATTATTTTGGCTTCTGGGTCTGTGCCGGTAGCCTGACTTTCGAGGGTAAGGTACGTGCTCGAATCGACAAAGCTAATGGTGCAGTAAGGAGTGGGGACCGGGTCATAGGTTTGAGCTTCGGCACCGAGGGAAGTCAGAAGCAGATCACCGAAAAAAACACTTGCCCAATTGGTTAGCGCTAACACACGCAATGACTTTACGGTTCCTATGATAATCATGGTATTTATTGCTACCAGTCATCACATTTTTTGGCGGCTTTTGTCAAAACTTTAGGATCAGCGCCAGGTCCTTACCCACATTCTCAGGCGCTTTCCGCTATCCTTCCGCAACTACAGAGGTTGGGCTCGCTACGTTGAACAACTCTGCGGCAGCGAAATACTTACGCCCAGAGAGACTCTATTTTTAATTCGCCTTTATGTGAGTGCTATGGCTAGATATGGCTTTCTTTTTTTGCGAGAAACAAACTTAGTTGAGTCATTTCTATCAGCGGCAGAACCGGAAGCGCTGCTCCTGTTAGCCGTTATCGTCTTTTATCTGGCCGGCCTGTTGATCGGTAGAATACTAAGACGGCGGTTTCGCGTCGGCCTAGGCTGGACCTATCAGCGTCTTTATCGTTGCGACCGCGGTCGTTGTCGCCAGCGCGTTATTTCATTTCGATTTCCCCGGGCAACAGTTACTTCGCTTGGTTGCAGTGGTTTTCGCGGCGTTTCCGTTCAATGCGTTGCTTTACCGCTACTTCTGGCCAGCCTTTGGGTATCCTGGCGAACAGGCTCGAGTTCCCCCGTTTTTGCCCCAGATCACAACGCTTCTGTTGATTGCCACAGCGTTCTTCACGGGTCTGAGCCTGCTTTACGGCGTCACCCTACCTGGTTTGCTGGCCGGCTCCGGATTGATCGCTCTAGTTCTTGGGTTAGCACTCCAAGACACACTCGGGAACATATTCTCGGGACTCGGACTCCAAGCCGGGAAATCCTTTCGGGTCGGCGATTGGTTAATTGTGGACGGCAAACACGTTGAAGTGGTCGAAGTAAATTGGCGGTCAACGCGGCTCAGGAATAATGACGCGGCCACCTTTGATATCCCAAATAACCAGCTCGCTAAGGCAACGATTGTGAATCTGTACAACCCAACGCCCGTACACGCAGATCGCGCCAGCGTCTGTGTCGAGTACGGAGTTCCGCCTAACCAAGTCAAGGAGGGCTTGGTTCGGGCCGCTTTGGCCGCGCGGGGCGTTCTTTCTCATCCAGCTCCAGCCGCCTTTCTGATGAACTTTGATGAGTCTGGGATTCGTTACGAGTTAAAATACTGGATAGATGATGCCCGCCGCTTTCCGGAAATCAGCGATGTAGTAAGAACCAATATCTGGTACGAACTTGACCGGTGTGGAATTCCGTTCTCTTACCCAACCCGGATCGTCGAAATCCGTTCGAAGCCAGAGACCGAACCTACGAACCAAGTTTCTGCTTTGCTGCAAGCCCAACCGCTGTTTGCCGACATGGAAACCGAGCAGATCCAAGCGCTCGCTAAATCCGCCCGGCATTTAAGGTATGGGAAAGGCGAAAAGATTATCGCCCAGGGCGATCCCGGCGAATCTATGTACGTCCTTTCATCCGGCGTCGCTCAGGTTGCAGTCGAACGTGATAGCAAGTTATCAGATCTCGGCGAGCTGGCTACCGGCGAATGCTTTGGCGAGATGTCGTTACTAACTGGAGAACCTCGCACTGCTACCGTCACGGCCAAAACAGACTGCGACGTGGTGGAGATCGACCACATTGCGATGCGCGACTTGTTGAAACGCGATCCTAAATTAGCGGACCACCTCAGCGAAACTCTTTCGGCTCGTCGGTCGCTTCTAGAAAATGAGTTGGCCAACCCGAGAGATAACCAATCTATCACGCCCATCAGCCGGACCAAAGAGACCTTTTTGCTTAAGATCAAACAGCTGTTCGGCTTATAGGTTACGAGTTGCGAGAGTTGCGGGTTGCGGGTTACGAGTTGCGGTCGGGGTGGACCTAGGTTCTTTTCCGCCTGGCCTCTTTCCTCTTCCGGATTGGTCGGTCACGAGATTCCTATTGCGCCTGAGAGGTGTCGATCGGATCAGAAAACCAGTTTCACGAACAAAGCTCTGCATGCCTTAAATGCATCGAAGTCCCGAAAGTCGTCTATGTTAGCCATCGGACGCCATTAGCCAAACCGTGTGCGACGAGCGACAACTGAGTGATTCATTTTTCCCCTCTTGCATGCTTCCCCGCAACCCGTAACTCGAACCCGCAACTGCTAACCCGTAACCCGCAACTCCTAACTCGCAACCCGCAACCCATGGACCCTGACGCCAACTGGATGAGGATTGCGCTTCGAGAAGCGGAGAAAGGGCTTGGGCGTTGCAGCCCCAACCCTGCGGTGGGAGCTGTCGTAGTGAAAAGCGGACGATTGGTGGCGACCGGCTATCATCGCAAGGCTGGCAGACCGCACGCGGAAATCGAGGCGCTAAGCAGAGCTCCGGCTTCCGCGCTCTGCGGCTCTACGCTCTATGTCACCCTGGAACCCTGCTCTACTTTCGGACGGACGCCGCCCTGCACCGACGCGATTATTGCAGTGGGGATCAGACGAGTAGTGATTGGGGCGATCGATTGCAACCCGGTCCATGCGGGGAAAGGAATTGAGTGTCTGCGCTCGGCCGGCATTCGAGTCACAACGGGTGTCCTTGAGAGTCAGTGCCGGCATCTGAACGTTGGTTTTGATCGATGGATCAGTTCGGGGCGCCCCTGGGTAATCGCAAAAATTGCTCAATCACTAGATGGTCGGATTACCCGGCCGCCAGGTGAATCATCCAAATTAACTGGGGCAATCGCACATCGGCGAGTACAAGCCCTGCGGGCAACCGTGGATGCCATTATGATCGGAGCAGAGACTTTGCGCCAAGATAACCCCCGGTTGACGGTCCGCGGCATTCGAGCAGCCAGACAGCCATGGCGCGTGCTCGTAACCCGTAAAGGCGCATTGCCGGCAGATTCGAGGCTTCTGACAGACGGCTACCGCAGACGCACATTGATTTATCAAGCCAGATCATGGGACGAAGTGTTAGTGGACCTGGGCAAACGGGGTGTAACCCGGCTCCTGGTTGAAGGCGGTGGCGAAGTCCTTGGAGGATTGCTGGACGCAGATCTAATCGATGAGGTTTGGAGTTTCTTTGCTCCTCTACTAACCGGGGGCGATAAACCATCGTTCGGCGGCACCGGTGTAGCTGGAAACGCTGAAGCCAAGCAACTGAACGACTGCCGATTCGAGCGCTTTGAGGACGATATACTGGTCCGCGGTTTCGTTCATCTGCCGGATTGATGAAGTCGGCGTTCTCGTTGCGAAACCGGACCAAAAACATTAGGCTTCGGTTTATGTCGGCAGGTGGCATCAAGCATCATCTGCCTGGTTTTGACCAGGCGCTGGATACGTTGAAAGAAGATGTGACGCTGATGGCGAATCTCGTGAGTCGCAATTTGGCCAATGCCCGCTCCGGGTTCGCTGAACATGACGAAGATTTCTCCGCTGCCGTGATCGCGGATGACGATGAGGTCGATCTCTTAGAAAAACAGGTGGATCGGCTCGGAACTGAGATCTTAACACGGTACCAGCCGATGATTACGGATCTGCGCATCGTTCTGGCGACGATTAAGCTAAGTAATATCTTGGAACGAGCCTCTAACCACGCGGTGTCAATCGCCCGGCGGTCCAGGAAACTAGCCGAGTATTCGAATCCGGCGGATGAAGAAGACTCACTTTTAAATCATTTCGATGCAGTGATTCGTCTTTTCAGCGAGGCTATCCTCGCGTTTCGCGATGTAGACGCGATCGGAGCGGGCCGGGTACTGGGAAGAACGGAATCGTTAGCGGAAGCGGGACGAGACTTTGTTGAGAGATTCACTGAACGGCTAGAGGAGCGGCCTTTTGGTTCACGCACCTACGTCAACCTAATGGCGGTCGCTCAGAGCCTGGAGGAAATCACTTATCTGGCCGAGCAAATTGCCAACGAAATTGTCTACATTGCGGAGGCGCGTGATATTCGTCATCCGCGTAATACATTGGCTGAAACCGAGGAAACGCCCCGATGAATCGTGTCACTGGATTGGTTCTCGTTTTAGTCGGTTTTGTGCTGGTTCAAGGATGCGCAAATAACGTTGCTTCTCAGCAAATGTCAGCATACTCGATCGCGACCGGTTTTTTAACCCTGTGCGATGATTCAGATTTCGATCACGCGCTTGAGCATTTCGCGAAACCGCTAAAGGCGAGTCCCGCCGGCGCTCAGTGGGTTGAAAGTATGCAAAAAAACCGGGCTAATTATGGGATACCGGTGCTGAGAGCATTAGTCTCAAGGGATGGCCGGAAACTAGACGGTACCAAAGAGGATCTCGCTAGAATTAACTTCGTTTTTCGTACCTCATTTGTCGGGACGACGCCCAGCGACGAATCTGTCTCAGTGGAGAAATTCAACGGTAGGTGGCAGGTGTACGACTACAAATTTAAACCCTCGGGAAAACCCCCCGCGGACAGACCGAAGATTAACATCAAGAAGACTTGGGAAGAGCAAAATGACGACGACGATTCAGGAGATTAGCGGGGACACTAGTCGTGTCCAACTAAGCGCAGCAGATTTTTACCCAATACTTTCTCCTGTTCTTCAACGCTAAGACCGGCGGTCACCACGTCGTTCAGGAATCGCTTAAAGTCCGGTTCCCGCTGCTCACGCGGATACAAAAGCAGAGGGTAGTCAGATCCGTATAAGACCCGGTCTACGCCGACCAAATCGATTACTTGGCGAAATACTCGTTTGTCATAAAGAAGCGGAGAAGCGGCACAATCGTAGGTGACGTTCCGCAGAATCTGGTGAAGCTGAGGGTTCAGCTCATAAAAAGGAAGGCCACCGCCCCAGTGTGCCAGAATCAGCTTTGCCGTAGGGAATTCTCTCGCCAAGCGTATGAAATTCTCCAGTGGCGTGGATCGGTTAACCGCAGTTGTGGGAACCAAGGGATCAGTGACGTGTAGGTTAACCGGTGCCTGGCGCTCGGCTGCTATTTGAAGGACGCGCACAAAATAAGTGTCGTCGTATGCAAACCCTTGGACTTGAGGAAATAGCTCTCCGATACCACAAAACCCGGCATCAAGAGCCCGTTCTAACGAATCCAACGCCGCCTGTTTCGCCCTAGGTTGGACCGCAACGAAAGCCAGCAGACGATCCGGATGCTCGGTAAGCAAATCTCTGAACCAGCGGTTTTGCAGATCACAGGTTTCCTGGTTTTCCCAATACCAGCCTAGGAGGACGCATTTTTCGATGCCAGCCCGGTCCATATCTCGCAACAGAACCGCCGAAGTTGCCCAGCCCTGGATCGATCGTCGCCCGACTGGCGCAACACAGCTAGTCCACCAAGGTTCCCCGCGTTCGGTCCCCCACTTGACCGGATCAGCCGATACTTCTTCAGAATAAAAATGAACGTGAGAATCGACGATCCGCATCGGGTTGGTAGGGCGAGGTTCCGGCATGATGCTGACGGTCTCGCAGCGCAAACCGTGTCAGAATAGGCAAACTCTGCAACACCAAAGAGCCGCCGAGCCGCAATTCGCGCCCCACTCCCTCGGCTTCGCCGCCTCGCAAACCATTGCAACCAAAAATGGCGATAGCCGTCCTGTCCCTCTGCGATCGGTCTTCGAAAGCAGGGAGCCTCGCCCTAACAAACTGTTTTCTTCTGGCCTCGAGTCGCTAAAAAAGGTTACTAGGGAAGGGTTCTGGGGGGACTAAACCATCGACGTTATCGACTGCTATAGTGAGCAACTCTTAGTTGGCTCTACTATGGCCCGAGTGATACTTTCATTTCGGGCCAGGACGGGCGATTATGTCATGCGGTGTCGCCCGACAGCCTATGACACCGGGTATACTGCTCTTTTATTTGCTACTTAGTTCCAGTTGTGACGAAGCGGCCAAAGCAGCTGCTGAGGTTCGTCAGCATCAACTAGAGGAAGCCGTTTTTGCCAATAGCGCCCAGGAATGCCTCAACGCGCTCGTAGACAACGCGAATCCAGACGGGATAGTCGATCTAACACCGGCACGCCTCGCTGAACTAAACCTTCATTCACATCGATTATTCCATTATTTTGCTGAGGAGACCAAAGCAACACCGCTGATTCTCGCTGCCAGTCTAGGGGAAGACGACGTTTGTTCCACTCTGCTTGCACACGGAGCGAAACTCTTTGAGAAGTCGCAGTGGGGATGGGTCGCAGCTCAGTATGCCGCGAGAACGGAACATCCCGAGCTTGCTAGCCGGCTTATGGAGTCCGATCCGCTCTCAGTCCGTTTTTCGATTTTGGTCGACCTCAGCCACCAAAAAGTCGTTCTTTACAAGGACGGCGCCGCCGTAGTCACGGGGAAGATCTCGACTGGGCGTCCGGGCTACGACACTCCTCCGGGGCATTACCTGGTCACCGACAAGATACGGATGCAGAAATCGACCATCTACAAAGTACGAATGCCGTACTTTCTCCGGCTGTCATTCAGCGAATACGGCATCCATCAAGGAGTTAATCCAGGTCGACCCGCCAGCCACGGATGTATCCGCATAGGGGAGGAAACTGTCGCAAAAAGCGTCTTCGACCAGACACCGATTGGGACGCTAGTCACAATAGAGTGATTCGGGAAGACGCTCTCTTTGGTGGGGCGAGGCTCCCGAAAGGCCGGGGGTTTGACCAAGGTTGAGCATTACAGACCCTATTGAATCAAGGTGCAGGGCCGGAAAACGCGCCGAGCCGTGGTTTATCGTGGGTCACGGCTCGGCGCTTTTAGACCTAGCGACATCATTTAATTGGTGAATGCCAGAAAGCTTCGCTCTTTGTCTGAGGCCTTTCGGGAGCCTCGCCCAACCAATCACATCTCATCAATCACTTCCCGCCCCGCACTGGCCAACGCCCCAAAAGCGATAACGGTCACTAGTAACGGCAGCGCGTACCGGGGCATGGCGTAAATGAAAACGCAGTTAGTTGCGTAAATCAGCACTCCGACGCTTAAGATGCTCAGTCCGATGAAGAGATGCTTGGGTGGTAAAAGACCGCGTCTCGCTCGCCAAATACCAAGCGCGATAAACAAAATTGTCCAAGCCAGAATCGGCAGCCAGCGCCAGTGCCGGATCATAAAATCCTTCGCCGCCCGCTCAAGGGTCGCGTTGGCCTTGCTCGGAACGAAGATCGGTAATTCGCTGATCCCGATCCAGTCGGAGGGAGTTTCCGCGATGCGCTCAAGAGAAAAGTAGGTCGCTTTCGGGGCTGAAATTGCGATCCCCTGGTCGTTTGTGGGCACGAACCCATGCCAAAAGTCGCTCGCAATTTCCTTAATCAAGCCGCCATTGAAAGTCCGATAGAAGCACAATGACGATTGCAAGATGAGTTCGTCTTTTTCGGCCAATAACTTTTCGCCTTGGAATCCACGTTCCTGTAAGACGGCCGCTAACGCCTCTCCTGTGCCGTTGTCATAGGAGCCGATGTCGATTTGAAATTGGATAGCGAGCTTGACAAGGGGATCGCTTGTAAGCCCTTGAACAGCACTTAACAAAGTTTGTTTTTGTTCTGTAGAAAGTCGATCCACCCAGGTCGCAATGCGTCCGCTCATTGTCCTACCCACGCCCGAGCGTTCGACTATTCCGAATTGGTGACACAACACTTTAGACACCACTTTTTCGGCCCCTAATCCAAACGAGCTGCAGATCAACGCTGTGATCGCTGTCAGCGAGAGTGAACGCCAGGGACGGTCCGTCAATTTTTCACCGCGCGACAGGAACGACCAGAGCACCAATAAGATCGCGGTTCCAGGCAACCAGATCAGGACGATCGCATTGATGTGCCGCGAACCCACCGTCAGGAAAACGGCGGCCGTATAAATCACCCAGGAACGCCACGTAGCCCTGTGAAGTAAGGCTCGAAGCCCCACCCCGAAAACCAGAAAATAAGTGATCGATGTCATCGCCTCAGAACCGCCGGTATGAGCGAAAGCGTAGAAGCTGGCGATCGACGCTAATAAAATGGTGATTGCGCCGCGCGCCGTGTCTCGGGCGGGAAAAGAAAAAAGGAAGTACCGCAATGCCAGCCAGAGGCCAGCGTGTTGAACCACAACCAACCCGTAGACCGCAATCAACGAGGGATGCTGGCGCTCAAAAATGCCCGGTGCGCGCCCATTAAGCACACTATCGATAAGAAGAAATGGAACTCGGGCCAGGAACGAATAGACCGCTGGGAAATGCAGAATGTTATCGTCATACGCCGGCGCAATCAGTTGGACCGTCGCATCGATATCCTTCCAAAAGGGCAAATACCTAAAAAGGAACCAGAGAGACGGCAACACCAGAATCGGCGTTGGATGCCGGCCAAGAAGAGCAAGCGCTTTAGCGGCATAGGAGCCCGCAGAACGCAATACTTTAGGCATGCGAATACCTAGACGGCGCGGAGCCACGGATTCAGGCTTTTGACCCCGGTTGGTTTGAAATCGCTTTCGTTTCGAGAAACCAAGGTCAGATCGTGAAATTCCCTATCGCTGGTCGATGGGCACGAATTTTCGGCCGACCGGCTCGCCCACGTATTGGCTTAACGGCCGGTATAAACGATTATCCGAGAGTTGTTCCAGAATATGCGCCGTCCAACCTGCAGTCCGCGAGATGGCAAAGATCGGCGTGAAAAGATCGGTCGGAATTCCCAGAGAATAGTAAACCGTGGCCGAATAGAAATCGACGTTCGCGTAAAGTCCCTTCTTCTCTTTCATTAACTCGGCGATCCGCTCTGACATTGCGATCCATTTGGGTTCGCCAAGCTCGCTGCTTAGCTCGACCGCCATACGCCGAAGATGGGGGGCGCGCGGATCAAGCACTTTATAAACGCGGTGCCCAATCCCCATGATCCGTTTCTTTTCGGCCAAGGCTTTCTCTACGTAGGCATCGACATTTTTCGGGTCACCGATCTCTTGCAGCATGTGGATCACCCCTTCATTGGCGCCGCCATGTAGAGGGCCTTTCAGGGTCGCGATCGCCGCTGTGATTGCCGAATAGATGTCCGTGAGCGTCGATATCGTCACCCGCGCACTGAAAGTCGAGGCGTTCATCCCGTGTTCGGCGTGTAGAACATAGGCAACATCCAGAGTCTCGACTTTCTTCGCGGAAGGCTCGGCGCCGTCGAGCAGATAAAGGAAATGAGCGGCCTCACCCAGATCTTTTCTAATTTTCGGTAAGTCCAGACCGTTTCTGTCTCGATGGAAATAAGCGATGATCACGCTAACTTTAGCTAGAACCGAGACGGCTCTGCGTTGGTTAGCAGCAAAGGTGTCGTCCACTACGAGGCTGGGATCGTGTAACCCCAGCATCGATACAGCAGTCCGCAGAACATCAATCGGGATAGCCGTTCGAGGGGTTGATTTTATGAATTCAATGACCTGCGCCGGTAGTTCGCGCTCGTCGGCTAGCTGTCCCTTGAGTTCTGTTAGCTCGGCTTGCGTGGGGAGCCGATCGTTCCACAACAGATAAATGACTTCTTCGAAGGAAGCTTTTCCGGCTAACTCATTGATCTCGTAGCCACAATAGATGAGCTGACCCTCTTGGCCGCGGACGTCACCCAATCGGGTCTCGTTAGCGATTACTCCTTCTAGTCCTCTCGCAAACTGGCTCATAAGCGACAAATATTCCGCTCCTACCGGAGCTATGATTCTAATTCTTAAATACCTTAATTAATGTATCGGCGATTGCCGCAGGCGTTTCCGCCACCGCGACCCCTGCTGCCTTAAATGCTTCAATTTTGGCAGCCGCCGTGCCGCTACTTCCGGCAACGATCGCGCCGGCGTGCCCCATCCTCCGGCCGGGCGGAGCAGTTGCTCCCGCAACGAAAGCACAAACCGGTTTCTTTAAGCTTGTTTTGATCCAACCGGCGGCCTCTTCCTCATCGCTTCCGCCGATCTCTCCGATTAGAATCACAGCCTTTGTGTCAGGATCTTCGGCAAACATTTTTAGCGCCTCCAACTGCGATATTCCGTGAATTGGATCCCCGCCAACACCAATGCAGGTCGATTGCCCGTATCCTCGCTGGGTAAGCTGCCACACCGCTTCATAAGTGAGAGTGCCTGATCGCGAGATCACCCCGACGTTACCCCGCTTGTGAATATACCCGGGCATGATACCGATCTTGCATTCTCCGGGTGTGATGATCCCGGGGCAGTTCGGCCCGAGCAAACGGCTCTTAGAATTTTTGATGGCCTCTTTGACCCGCATCATGTCCATAACCGGGATTCCTTCCGTAATGCAAACAATCAGCTCAACGCCAGCGTCAGCAGCTTCAAGAATCGCGTCCGCAGCAAAAGGCGCTGGGACAAAGATCATGGTGGCGTTGCAGCCTGTCTGTTTACGCGCCTCACTGACCGTGTCGTAAATCGGTACTTTCCCATCGAAGCTCTGTTTTCCTTTTCCGGGTGTCACACCCGCAACGACGTTTGTGCCATACTCCATGCACCCGCGGGCATGAAAAGCGCCGGATTGGCCGGTGATTCCCTGGACCAGGAGCTTCGTACTTCGATTAACTAAGATAGACATTTTTGGAGCGGTTCTAAGCGTGTCTTTTGTGGACTGTTAATTTGTTCCCGTCGGGATCAGCAACCACCGCCATCCAACAGACCGGCGTTTCCATGGGTTCAAGATCAAAAGGTATCTGCTTTGCCTTGAGCTCAGCGATCGCGGCCTCAAAATCAACCACTTCGAAAGCTACATTCGGGCCATCAGGTGAAGGCTTCCAATTTTCTTTTGCCATATTACTGATGGCAAAGGTGGTCGACCCGAGGTCGTACTCTATCCAAACGCTGTCGCCGCCGCCAAACGTTCGGGACGGCGATAGACCAAGAACCCCTTCGTAGAACGTACGGGCGCGCTCGGCATCGGTTACCGGGTAACCTATGAATGCGACTTCTGCGATTTGCATGGCTTGATCTCTCAAAAAGTCGGATTTGCTAGGCTATCCCCGTGCTGCGGCAACGACCAGTTTCGCGGCTTCGGCCAAATCTGCGGCTGCTCGAATCGGGAGTTTCGATTCAGTCAAAAGTTTCTTGCCTTGATCGACGTTCGTACCCTCCAGCCGGACCACCAGCGGTACCGGAAGGGTCACCGCTCTCACGGCGTTAATGATCCCCTGGGCAATCACATCGCAGCGCATGATCCCTCCGAAGATATTCACTAAGATCGCCTTTACGTTCTTATCCGAGATCAAGATTTTGAACGCCTCAGTGACCTGTTCTTCACTGGCGCCGCCTCCAACGTCCAGAAAGTTGGCCGGCCGGCCACCAGCGTATTTAACAATATCCATTGTCGCCATCGCCAGGCCGGCGCCATTAACCAAGCAAGCGATATCCCCATCGAGGCCGATATAGTTCAGGCTGAACTTCGACGCTTCGACTTCACGCGGGTCCTCTTCATTTTCGTCCCGCATCGCCACTACGTCGGGGTGCCGATACAACGCGTTATCGTCAAAATTGAATTTAGCATCCAGCGCGAGCACCTCACCGCTCTTGGTCACCGCCAGCGGATTGATCTCAACCATTGAACAATCCAGCGTGCTGAACAGCTTGTACACATTCAGGATGAGTTTTGCGGCCGCTTTCAATTGATCGCCGGAAAACTCCAGATGCCGGGCAAGTTTGTATGCCATGAACGGCGGCATCCCTAAAAGCGGATGTATTTTCTCCCGATAAATCTTATCGGGCGATTTTTCGGCGACGGTTTCGATATCGACCCCGCCCTCGGTACTAACTACCACCACTGGCACGCCGCTTTCCCGGTCCAGCAATATCGCGAAGTACACTTCACGCTGAATCTCAACGGATTCTGCCACCATGATTTTTCGAACCAGGCGACCATCAGGACCGGTCTGATTCGTCACGAGGTAGTGACCCAACATGTTCTGAGCAAGTTCACGCGCTTCGGCCGGAGTCGAACAAAGCCGTACACCGCCCTTAAGCCCATTCTTGAAAACGCCCTTGCCTCTACCTCCCGCATGAATTTGTGCTTTCACTACGAGATGGGATGTCTTGAGATCAGTGGCTGCTTTTTCTGCCTCTTCCGGCGTATCAGCCGGCAAACCCTTCGGAGAGGCAACTCCGAAACGTTGGAAGAGTTCTTTTGCCTGGTATTCGTGGATATTCATGAGGAGAACGAAAGACGACCTGATCCGGCCGACCTGACGCCTACATAGGTCTGGCCGGGAATGGCGTCAAGTCACGTCCGTCAACGAGCGGGCGTGCCATGAATCCCGAGAAGCAATACGCCGACTAGAGCCGCGAACAGGTGTGAGCAAAAGAGAATCAATCCAACCGCAGATTAACGCAGATATACGCAGATAAGATGGTTCGCTCCGTTCGCGTCGGGGAACTTTGGCTAGTTTGGGACGCGAAACAGGGAGATCGCTCCTCGTTTTCGCTAGGAAAGGAACGTTAGTCATCCAGAAATCGAAGACCGGTACTTCCGAATGAACCTCAATCGGAGCTGATATTATCTGCGTCTATCTGCGTTCATCTGCGGTTAGGGTTTTTCTTCGTGTTCTCTGTGACTCCGTGGTGAATATTTAAGAAATGCCCCTTTTCGTTGAACAACGCGTCCTGGAACGGCTACATCGACTCGGGTTCAACGAGTCACAGTTTGCTGAGTTTTTCGCCCGATCAGGGGGACCTGGCGGTCAAAACGTCAATAAAGTATCGACGGCTGTGACCTTGCGGCACGTTCCCACCGGGCTATCCGTGACTGTCAGTGATTCTCGCTCACAGCACCAAAACCGGGCCATCGCTGCCCTTCGTTTGGTCGAATTGCTGGAACGTCGTGAAGCTGACGCCAGAAGCCGGCGAATCGCAGAGAAAGAAAAAGCACGCCGCCGACGCTCCCCGCGTCCACCAGCATTGAAGCGAAAGATACGGGAGATGAAAGAAAAGCGGTCGAGCACCAAAGAGCATCGGCGCGCGCCACGAAACTCGGAGTGACCGAGGACTGGAGGGGAGCCGCTTTCACGCGTTGCAGACCTAACGGTAGGAGCGGAGGAACCAAACCCGGACACACCGGCAAGTCTGTTTAACGGGCGGCTCCCGGAAACGGCTCCTGGCAAGAATTCACCCGCGGCGTTGCTCGATTTAAGACGACGTTCGCTGTTGCCATATCAGGAGCCATTCCCGGGAGCCGCCTGTTGAACACCCTTGCCGCTCTGGTGCTCGTGGCCTGCTAAATCTGCACGCTCGATTCGGCACAGGCGAAAGCGGCTCCCCTCCAGTCTGCTAAATCTGCACGCTCGATTCGGCACAGGCGAAAGCGGCTCCCCTCCAGTCTGCTAAATCTGCGCGTTCGATTCGGCACAGGCGAAAGCGGCTCCCCTCCAGCCTGCAAAATTTATGGCGCTCGATTCGGAACGGGCGAAAGCGGCTCCCCTCCAGGCACCGTCAACATTCGTTCTACGTATTTGGCGATCAGATCGAATTCCAGGTTCACATGGTCGCCCGGTTTTCGTTGATGCAGGTTCGTGACCTGCCATGTGTGGGGAATAATCCACAAGACAAAGCGATTAGGGTGTAGTTCGGCGATCGTGAGGCTGATACCGTCAACGGCAACCGACCCTTTGAACACCACGTACCGCGAAAATTCTTCAGGAAGAGCGATTTCCACTCGGTGATCGCCTCCGACGGGTTGAATGGATTCGACCGGAGAGGTGGTGTCGATATGCCCCTGCACCACGTGTCCGTCGAACCGGCCATTCGCCTGCATTGGCCGCTCTAGATTGATTACATCCCCTCGCTTTAGATCTCCGAGATTGGTTCGCCGCAATGTTTCGCCCAGCAAATCGAATCGAATCTCGGATCCGTTCACGCTGGTGACCGTTAGGCAGCATCCGTTTAAGGCTAGGCTAGCTCCGACCTCTAAGTCGGCGGCCAGCTCAGTGCCTATCACCAGCTGGGTACCCCCATTTGAAGTCGGTTCCGCGCGTTCGATGTGACCGGTGGTTTCTACAATTCCAGTGAACACGAGAGGTTCTAAGTTATCGGTTTTAAGTTTGAGGTTATAAGTTGAAGGTTGTGGCCTCCCTGGCGGTTCAAGGCTGGAAATTAGACGTTAAGGGCCGAACGTGCAAAATTGGCTATTTTCTGGATCAAGCATTGTCGATGAAGGCGCGAACTTCTAACGTTCAACTTATAACCTCTAACTTCTAACCCTTAATGGAACGTAACGGCTCCATCGAAAACGTCATCATCGTCGGCACGGGCTGCGCCGGATTGACCGCCGCAATCTACGCGGCCCGAGCAAACCTTTCTCCTCTTGTGCTGGAAGGTCGCGAGCCGGGCGGGCAACTCACCACGACCACTTTAGTCGAGAATTTTCCCGGATTTCCCGACGGAGTCGATGGCCCGCAATTGATTATGAACATGCACCGGCAAGCGGAAAAATTCGGCGCCCGTTTCCTGTACGCTGAAGTCGACGAATTCGCACCCGGTACGGATCGTCACCGTCTCAAGATCGACGGTGAATGGTTGGAATCGAAGAGCGTGATTGTGGCCAGCGGCGCGTCCGCCAAGTGGCTTGGGTTGCCGAATGAGAAAGCGATGAAAGGTCACGGTCTGACTTCCTGCGCGACTTGCGACGGCGCATTTTACCGGAACGTCCCGGTGTGTGTGGTCGGCGGGGGCGATACCGCCTGCGAGGAGGCTGTGTTTCTAACAAAATTCGCTTCTCAGGTTTATCTGATCCATCGCCGGGATTCATTTCGTGCTTCGGCGATTCTGGCGGAGCGAACCCTGAATCATCCGAAGATAACACCGGTTTGGAATACGGTAATTACGGAGTACCTGGCAGACGAACGGGGCGAAATGCACGAGGTCAAACTCAAGAACCTCGAGACGAACCAGGAGTCAACGTTGGAGGTAAAGTGTGTCTTCATTGCGATCGGCCATACTCCAAATACCAGTGCATTTCGTGATTGGCTGCCAACGGACAAGAACGGCTATTTGATCAAGAAACTCGGGTCTAAGACCGAAATACCCGGGGTTTTCGCGGCCGGAGATGTGGTTGACCCCTACTATCGCCAGGCTGTCACCGCCGCCGGGCAAGGTTGTATGGCAGCGATGGACGCCGAGAAGTACCTGAGCGAGGATCATTAGCCCGTAGCGAAAGCAGTCCATCACGGCGGCGATTCTCAATCGCCTTCGCCATTTCGAACGGGGCAAACTGGACCTTCGAAAATTTCTTCGCGGAAATTCTAGTTTTTCAATTATACCTCACAAGCTCCGAGATCCGAGGTTATCGGCCGTTTAGCGCCCCATGAAGGTTTGCGATTTGACTCAATTTTACTCCCCGTTCAGCGGCGGAGTGAAGCGCTACCTAGAAGAGAAGCGAAAATACGCGGTCGCCAACGGTCATCAGCACCTGCTCATTATCCCAGGCGACCAAACCTCATGCTCGGAGGCGGAGAATAGTCGCACCTATTCCATTAAATCACCTCTCGTCTCTCGGACCTCCCGTTATCGAGCTCTATTGCACCTGGGCGCAGTGCAACAACTCCTACAGCAGGAACGACCGGATGTGATCGAGTCAAGCGACCCCTATCAGCTAGCCTGGAAAGCGATCGCTTCTGGACAAGCTCTGCGCATCCCCGTAGTCGGTTTCTATCACTCAAATTTCCCCGAAGCCTACTTCAGAACTACCTCAAAATTCTTAGGGGAAACAGCAACCGAGATTGTGATGGAGATGGCCAGAACTTACGTGCGCGCCCTGTACAACCATTTTCAGGCCACGTTCGTTCCCTCAGCCGCACTAGGTCAGGTATTAGGTCAATGGGGAGTCGAGAATGTGATCTTGGCCGAACTCGGCATCGACACTGATATTTTTCGACCAGGAAACGATCGAGACGCGACGCGAGCTCGGCTGGAGATCCCGGGCGACCGATTTCTGCTCCTTTACGTCGGGCGGCTCGCTTATGAAAAGAACGTTCGGACTCTGTTTGATGCTTTTGAGATCCTGAACACGGCGAACATGGGACGTTTTCATTTGCTGGTGGTTGGAGATGGCCATTTGCGAGATCAGCTTCGGGAACTTTCTAGAGGCACAAAAGCCGTGTCCTGGGTGCGGTACATCTCTGCCCAAAACGAGTTGGCGTCGGTCTACCGTGCTGCTGATCTGTTCGTACATCCTAGCGTACAAGAAACGTTCGGACTGGTAGCGCTCGAAGCGCAGGCGTGTGGCACTCCCGTAGTCGGCATCCGGGGAAGTTATATGGACCGAATTATTCTGAGCGATCAGACCCACTGGGCAGAAGAAAATTCTCCGGAGTCGCTGGCAGCCGCAATCCTCGAGTCAAAAAAGTTAGATCTGATGCAGATCGGCGAGGCCGCCAGTCAGCAAGTTGCCAAACGCTATTCTTGGCGTCGTGTTTTCCGCCAGATGTTTGATATTTACGGGCGGCTGCGTGCCGGGTAGCGTTTGGCGTTTGGCGTTTGGCGTTCGGCGTTCGGCGTTCGGGCGTTTGGCGGCAGTCGCTCCGTGCCAACGTAAAAAAGCCGGTAGGCTGTAGCCCCAAGGGAGCAAAACTTTCCTTGCAGGCCATCTGCTTTAGAGAAGTATCAATGTGATGTCGCTCGCATCTTCGAACGCCGAACGCCAAACGCCGAATGCCGAACGCCAAACGTTGGACGCCGAACGTTTCGCTGTGCGCTCGTATCAGCCGGGCGATCGCCAAGCGGTCCGCGATCTTTGCTGTCAAACGGGCTTCCTCGGCAAACCAATCGATCCGGTCTTCGAGGACCACGAGTTGTTTGCTGACTTCTTAACTGATTATTATCTTACCTGCGAGCCCGACTCGGCATTTATCGTTACCATCGATGATGTGGTCAAAGGGTACTTGCTGGGATGCCGATACCCACGCCGGCATCAGATCTTTACCATTCGCCAATCTGTCGCTCTCGGTGCTAAAGCGCTGTTCCGTCTGCCGCGCTACAAAGCACCATCGCGCCGCTACATTCAGTGGATTGCAATGAACGCGTGGCGCGAGGTGCCCAGGGCACCTCGAGATGTGGGGCATTTTCACATCAATTTTTTGTCGGAAATCAAGCGGATCGCCGTGTTTCGCGCGGTCCTAGAGCACTATCTCCGTTTTCTAGCCGATCACGACGTCAAACAGATAAGTGCGCAAATGGTCACCTTTGACGATCGCCGAACTCTTCACTTGTTCGAACGTTACGGGTTCCGGGTCCTGAATCGCTCAGGAATCTCTAAGTTTCGGCGGTTCACCTCCGAGCCCGTCTATTTGTCTACTATCATCAAAGATATCGTTGAAAAAGACGGCAGGGTTCTCTACCAAGTGGCCCCGGGGAGCCACCGCCACAATTCTGGATCGCGAACGAGCGGAGATTGAGTCGGGCCGCAGGTGCTACTCAGACTTGACTCACTCAAATCTGGTCACCGGGACATTGGCGCGGTCGCGACCACTTTATCGACCAGGCCGTACGCCTTCGCCTCTTCGGCTGAAAGCCAGAAGTCGCGATCCATATCCACTAAAACCTCTGCCTCGTTCCTGCCGGTATGAAACGCGTAAATCCGGCTAAGGCGCCGCTTTTCTTTCAGAAGTTGTTCTACGGACCTTTCCATGTCGCTGGCTGAGCCTTGGGCGCCGCCAGACGGCTGATGAATCATGATATCGCAATTCGGTAACGCGTATCTCTTGCCCTTGGTCCCGGCGGCTAACAAGAACGATCCCATGCTAGCCGCCATACCCAGACAATAGGTGGCTACGTCGCAACTCAGGAACTGCATCGTGTCATAAATGGCTAGGCCAGCCGTAACCGATCCTCCGGGTGAATTGATGTAGAGACTGACGTCCTGATCCGCACCTTGAGTCTGTAAGAAGAGCAACTGCGCGACTACTAGGTTCGCCACAATGTCATCTATTTCCGTGCCGAGGAAGATGATCCGATCTTTTAGAAGACGGCTGTAGATATCGTACCCTCGCTCTCCCGAGCCGGTATCTTCGACGACCATCGGAACAAGCACCGGGCTAGCGGGTTCTTCACCTTCGTCTCTCATGGCAGCAACTCTCCGACACAACACTTGGTTTTCAAGCAGGTGATTTTGGGGAGTGACGTGTAGCAACAACTTGAAACCCGACCCATCTGGGCAAAAATGCTCTTCACGTGGCGACCGAAACTCAATCGATCGCCAAGCTAAACTGCGCAACCCCACCCCATCACCGATGCCATCGACGGTAAAGAAGGTTGATGTTGTCTCCATCGTGATAGTCTTGGTTGGCGTCATCTTGGGTATCGCCCAGCGTAAGAACCTGCCAGCTGTGCCGCTTTGGACTCCTGACACCTGGGGTCACTTGAACCCGGCATTGTCCTGGCTCGGAGGTGACGGATTTCAGCAAACCCAAGGCCGTGACTGGCTCTATCCGGCGATTCTTGCCACAACCATCAGGTTCGGAGAAGGATTCAGCTCGATCGTCCGGCTCCAGCAATGCCTCAGTTTGCTCGCGGCACCATTGTTGTGGTTCGGTGTAAGGCTCTGGCTGTCGATCTTTCCGCGGCGATCCGTTCTCTACCATAGTGTTGCCGTTCTGCTCGGGGCCGTGGCTGCATTCGTGTACGTCTTAGGGACAGATCAGATTCAGCTCGAGTTGACGATCGGCCCCGAAGGGCTCCTCGCCTTTTTCATCATAGTCCATTTCATCTGCTTTTTGGCTTATTTCAGAGGGCGATGGATTACTCGCCAGCCCTCGTCGGCGATCGTTTTCGGCGGGGGAATGCTGCTCTCTTGCTACACGCTCATTCTGTTGAAGCCCAGTTGGAGCTTAGCGGTTGTCCCTGTTTTCTGCGTACTAGTTGCCGGCATGTTCGGATCTGGCTCTGGCACGATGCGGTTCGCGCCTGCTGCGGTCGGTCTACTTCTACTTGGAGCGGAATACGCCTCGCCACATCTTCTTCAATTCAAACCAGATTTGGGTTCAAGGACGCTCTTGCCCTTCAATTTGATAGAAATACATGCCGGCCAGATTGTGGAGAACGCCAAGCGACATCACCTCTTGGAGGGCAACGAAAAGAGATCGGATAATACCGAAACTCGTTTTTACCCGGCATTGGAGCAAGCCTGGGAGGAGGCACGAATTCAGCCTTTTCGCGTCCACACGTTGGGTTTCGACCCCGATTACATCCAGTATCATTGGAAGCTGTTTTCTGCATTTCAATCAGAACAGAAATTGACTGACGACGAATTAATCAAGCTCTGTTACCATGCCTACTTCCGTGTCTGGCGAGAGTCCCCGGGCATCATGGTCGCTAAAATTGCAGGGCAGTTTTATCTTTTTCTGACTGCCCCCAGTAAGGATTTCTCGGCTCACGCATTAAGCAGGAGCCGCTTTCGGCAGAACGCAGCCGCATTGGGTCCTTCTATCAAGGAGTCACTGGCAGAGGTTACATCCCGCGGATATACCGACGAGCCCGCTTACGCTCGTTATCTAGATGCCCTGCAGACAGTCTACGCGGAAGGGTTGCAGATAAATCGGGTAGCCTTCCAGCGCCACTTAGCTATCGCGTTCGCCAAACTCTCACTTTGGATTCAGGCAGCATTTTTCGCAGCACTCTTCTGCGTTATATGCGATAGACGGTTCTGCGATCTGAGGCTCTCGGGATACGCCGCCGCTCTGGTAACTGCAGGGCTGTACGGAAACGTGCTCACGATTAGCATTGTGCACACTTTGGAGGTGGAGCGGTATCGAACTAGTTACGCTCCCGCCTTGCTGCTAACGCTGGTCATCATGACTGGGTTTCTAATCGGCTTTTGTGAACAGCTTTTCCAGCACTTAAAATTGAAAGTAAATAAACGGCCGTAACCCAGTCTTTGCCAGCAACGCGACGGACAGTGTCGCCAGCACGAGAATAGAAAACGCCAATACGGGACTGAGGGCCGGCTTTTCGCGCCAGACGCGAAGTGAGCGAACCATGAACGTATCGCACACGATCGGCAATATCAGCAGCAGCCATGGGATCGCACCAGCTTGCTGCTGAAGAGGAGCGCTGGTGCTTCTGATAGAGAAAATACCGGCCACAAAATTCAGCGTGTCCTGAAAGTTGGATGCACGAAACGGGATCCAAAGCAGAAAAACGATTATTTGGGTAACTACCCAACCAAACACCAGACCCGTGCTTAGCGAGAATTCACCATGCTGTTTTCGGTCCGAGGATCGTCCTCCGCGGACCAGTTTCTCCGCACACAGAACCGCGCCGTGCATACTGCCCCACATAACGAAGTTCCAGCTGGCTCCGTGCCAGAGCCCGCCCAACAACATGGTGCACATTAAATTGCGCAATTGCTTTAACAGGGACCCGCGGTTGCCACCGAGAGGAATATAAAGGTAGTCGCGCAACCAAGTGGACAGAGAGATATGCCATCGGTGCCAGAAGTTGGTTAGGCTGGTCGCACAGTACGGGAAATTAAAATTGTCAGGTAAGCGATAGCCGAAGAGCCGGGATACCCCGATGGCGATCAAAGAATAACCGTTAAAGTCGAAATAGATTTGGCAGTAGAACCCTAAGGCGCCCGCCAACAAGTAAATCCAGGAGAATTGCGCTGGCGCTTGAAACACCGCATCAACGAATGGGGCGATCGCGTCAGCAAACACGACCTTATACAAGAAGCCCATTCCCACGGACTGCAGCGCCACGAAGAGATCCTCTCCGTCGAACGTTCTCTTCTTCTCTAACTGCGGTAGAAAGACGGTGGCCCGGACGATCGGCCCGGCAACGAGCTGGGGAAAGAACGCGATGTACAAAGCCACATCAAACAACGAAACCCTTCGATCCACAGTTCCGCGGAAAGTATCTACCGCCAGCGTGATGGCGTGGAACGTATAGAAGCTGATCCCAATCGGGAGGATTACTCGGAAGAGAAGGTTCGATGAGACAACGTGTACTCCTATGCCTTGGAGAGCCAGTATCAGGTTATCTTCAAAGAAATTGAAGTACTTGAAAAAGCCTAGGACCGCGAGTTCAACTCCGAGGCAGCACCACAGATAGATTAAGGCGCGGCGCCGGTTTCCTTTTCTTCGCTCGAACAAAACTAAGCGGGCGCCGAAGAAGACGGATAGAATGACAAAGCTCAGTAGCCCCAGGAAACGCCAATCCCACCATGCATAAAAAACAAAGCTAGCTCCGACTAACAACAGCTTCCGCAGAAAGTTCGATGGCAGAAGCCAATAGGTAGGCAACACCAACAGCAGAAAACAGAGGAAGGATCCAGAGTTGAACAGCATTAGAAACTCTTCGATTGAATCTGTTCAACCAGGTATTCGGCAAATGCATCGGAGTAAATTTCTGCACCCGGTTGCTGCAGGTGAAGCTGATCGTACCAGAGGGCCGGCGAATTAAGTTCCTCCATCAGCGGCGTTCCTTGGCCGTCAAAAAACAGGGCGTGGCTTACTTGGAGCCGCTTCCAAACATTGTAATCCGCGTTCGCTTTCGACCAGCTGGGAAAACCGAAATAGCACTCAGACGTCTGCAAGCCCCCAAGCAATTTGCGGAAGTCACTGTCCCTTTTCCTCTGCCAGGCCAGGTTCTTTTTGAACGACGATATGAGCCGCTGATCTAACACTGAGTCCTGGACAGACGAGAGAGAGCCCTGCGGCGCGAAATCAGGGCTCTGGACCACATTCGGGACGTACGGATTCGTTGCTGCCGGCGGGGGTAGTTCCTGCATCCTAGGTACATAACCAACGTGGAAAAGATTAAATAGCCCGCACCCAACAAGCTCCGTGAGAACCGTATGTTCCCGGACCCATTCTATCGGGTGATATTTGAGGGCCAGCCAAGAGAAAACCATGGGAAGGTTGGCCGGAGTAAGATACCGGAGGGATCGACCGGTGGTCCCGTTTCTCAGGAAATTGTTCACAGGGTTTCGATCGTACCCAAGCTCAACTTCGTGACAGAGGACTAGCTTTGCCCGGCGAAGAGCATCAAGCTGGTCCGGTCGCAAAGCGTCGACGAACTCCTTTAGAAACTCGTATCTTTCAGCGTGGTTCGCGCCGGCGGCAGAGAGTTGAATCACCACTGCGGGAATACCGTGTTGAACGAGCACAGTCTGCACGCGTTCGCCGTCAAACCCGTTCCAGGTCAGACTGCTTCCTTCAACGACGAAAACGTACTTGATTCCCGTCAATGCTTGCTTGTCCAGCTTCCGCGTCGCCTGTAAGACCAAACCGGGAGCGGGCGAATCCGGGTAGGATTTCGGCAGCGGCATCGACAGATTGACGACGACGAGCCAAAGCCCGAGCGGTATCAGCAGGCTATACCAACGCGGCATTCGCCCGGGCGACACCCGGATTGCGGCTAACGCAATCAACAAGACGCATCCGACCAGCGGCGACATCATTGGTACAATCCTGGACAATGGCGAGCCGGGTCAAACTGCATGCGATATGGATTAGCAGGAAGCAAAGCGCGAGCAAGTAAGAGCTAGCCCCTCGGCCAGCATTTGCTCAAACGGGGAACGTGCACTCACAAGGCGCTTCGTTCTCGTCCTCGTCGTCCTTCCGACTTCGCCAACGCCTGGTTGTGGAGCGCGCCTCGCTTGCGAGGCCGACTTCGAGCGGTTGGCAACATAGAGCATAGGCTTCGTCGGACAGGCTGTCCTCGAATCCGGCCACGCGGAGTAATGGAGTGCGGGAGTGTTGGAGTACTGCGCAAAGTCCGAAAAGCACCCGCGTAGCGGGTTGGAGATACCGAAGGAGCATCATCTTTATAGAACGCCACCTCGCGCTGCCGCCAATGCGTCAACATGACGCAGGCCTCACCCGCCGTGTTTCGCTGTTGTGACAGCTTGACGCATCGCCAAAGGAGCTACGCAACATCAAATCGGCGCACGTCATTGACTATCAATCACTTATAACTATCGAATGCCATTGGCACGCCTCAAGCTCCTCCTCTACAGCGTAAGAAATGAAGGTTTTCCAAAGGAGGTTTAAACCCATGAATATAATCCGTTATCACAACAATGGTCGGTCCCTTGCGCAGGCTTTCGACCGTTTCGCCGCCCTTCGCGATGAAATGGATCGCTTGTTCGATAGCTCGTTTGGCCCAGCCTTTCGCGCGCCCGGCTCTTTTAGCCGCTGGACTCCGGCTCTGGATGTCTATCAAGACAAAGACCAGTTCAGTGTGGTCGCCGAGTTGCCCGGCCTGAAGAAGGAGGACATCGAGCTTTCGCTGCATAACGACGTTCTCACCATCTCGGGAGAGCGGAAGCAAGAGAAGCAGGGTGAAGAAGGCTACAGAAACGAGCGGTTCTTCGGCCGCTTCCAGCGCAGCGTTACGCTGCCGACCAGAGTCGCCAGCGATAAGGTGAAGGCAACTTATCAGGACGGGATCCTGAAGGTTGTGCTACCGAAAGCAGAAGAGGCTAAGCCGAAGCAAATCGAAGTTTCCGTTGGCTAATGGGACGGAATGGGAGCCGAGCAGACTCTCGGCTCCAAACCAAAAGGACAACAAACATGAATATTGTCTCTCAAGAGAACCACAAATCAGCTCAGCAGTCGACCGGGGAGAATGCCTACGTCACTCCGTTTGTTGATATCGAGTCGACCGACTCGGGCTACGTCCTTTACGCGGAGATCCCAGGGGTCAATCGCGAGGGTATCAAAATTACCGTTGAGGATGGTGATCTTGTGCTGATCGGGCAGCGGCAGCCGTTGAACGCGAGTGGCGAACCACTACACCGCGAGATGCGCCAGCTGTCTTATCGCCGAGTTTACGAACTTGATCCGTCAATCGACGCGAACAGGATTTCGGCCAGTATTGAGCAGGGGATCTTGAAGGTGAATCTGCCGAAAGCCGAGAACCTGAAACCTCGACATATTACGCTCGAGTAAAGGCGGCTTTTCTTCGCAAAGTGGCCCGTCCGGGAAATATCCCGGGCGGGTTTTTTGCGTTCCTCAACGGCCCTCGCCGGGAGGGATCGCGTCCCGCGCGATCCGATTGTTACCGAACCTGAGGACGTGATGTTGATCGCGGACGAAAATACTCCCTGGATTGTGGCACGCCCTCGCGGCGCGCGGGGACGCGCGCCCTCCCGGATTTGCGCGCTGCGACCACCCTGATTCGCGGCTGCCGAAATAAATCCGCCACAATCTGCACGCTTGACCTATTACAACCCCCGTGCGAGTTGACTGATCAGTCAATGAGAGCAGTTCGTATCCACAATTTTGGTGGTCCAGAAGTCTTTCAGCTCGACGAGGTTCCCCAGCCCGAACCAAGCGAGAACCAAGCTCTGGTCCGTGTCGTGGCAGCCGGAATCAATTTCGTCGACGTCTATCAACGGACCGGCCTTTACAAGGTCCCGCTGCCTTACACTGGTGGGGTTGAAGCCTCTGGTACCGTAGAAAAAACCGGACCTGGATGCGATCTGGTTCCCGGAAGTCGAGTCGCCTGGGCGATGGCGCCGGGCGCTTATGCAGAGTACGCCTGCGTTCCGGCAGCGCGACTGGTGCCGATTCCCGACGGTGTCGCATTTGACGCCGCGGCGGCTGTGATGCTGCAAGGCATGACGGCGCATTATCTATCCGAAAGCACCTTCCCGGCCAAATCGGGTGACATCGCCTTAGTTCACGCTGGAGCAGGAGGAACAGGGCTGCTGTTAATTCAATTACTGAAGTTAAAAGGGGCTACGGTCTACACGACGGTCTCAACCGCGGACAAAGCCAAACTGGCTAAACAAGCCGGCGCTGACGAAACTATTCTTTACACATACGAAGATTTTGTGGCTCGGGTCAAAGAGCTGACGGGCGGCAAAGGGATCAACGTGGTTTACGATTCGGTTGGACTTCCGACCTATCAAGGCGGCCTCGAGGTGTTGCGGCCGCGCGGGATGTTAGTTCTATTCGGTCAGTCAGGCGGCAAGGTTCCACCGATCGATCCAACCACTCTATTCGAGAAAGGCTCTCTCTTTTTGACCCGACCCAGCCTGGCTCACCACACTGCCGAGCGCCAAGAATTGCTTCATCGCGCGAGCACAGTTTTAGGGCTAGTACGCGACGGAAAGCTCCGTGTCCGAATCGACAGGCGCTACCCATTGCCCGAGGTCGCTCAAGCTCATCGCGATCTCGAATCCAGGGCCACCACCGGCAAACTGATTGTCGACGTCGCCACCTAACCGCATCCAGGCGAATATTCTGGCGTCAGCCAGAATATTCGGCCATAGCCTGCAACGCGGAGAAAGCCTTCAACGGATTTCTCCGCGTTGCAGGCTTTTGGTTTTCCAAGTCTTGCTTTATAATCTGCGGAATGGCTGCGAAAAACTCCGAGGTCGAGGCGGTCGATCCCGTTCACACTGCGCGGAAGAAAAATTTGGAATTGGCGTTACAACAAATCGCCAAGGACTATGGCGAGGGCGCGATTATGCGGCTCGGCGATGACCGAATTACCGCGATTGAAGTTATTCCGACTGGGAACATTCTGATAGATCGGGCGTTGGGCGTAGGCGGATTTCCGCGGGGCAGAGTCGTCGAGATTTTTGGGCCGGAATCGTCAGGTAAAACGACATTAACGTTGACCGTTATCGCGCAAGCACAACGGCAAGGCGGTCTTGCCGGGTTTATCGACGTCGAACATGCGCTGGATCCGCAATATGCCCGGCGACTAGGCGTGAACCTGGATGACTTGTTGGTGTCTCAGCCGAGCTCAGGAGAGGAGGCGCTGCGGATCTGTGAAACGCTGATCCGTTCAAATGCGTTGGACGTGATCGTGATCGACTCGGTGGCGGCACTAGTGACCAAAGCTGAACTGGAAGGCGAAATCGGTGACGCCACGGTCGGAGCGCAGGCCCGCTTGATGAGCGCAGCTCTGCGAAAACTCACTGCTCTGATCGCAAAAGCCCGTACGTGTTGCATTTTTACGAATCAGATTCGGGAAAAGATCGGAGTCATGTTTGGTAATCCTGAGACAACACCAGGTGGAAAGGCTTTAAAATTCTATTCGAGCGTCCGCGTTGACATCCGGCGGATTAGCGCGATCAAGCAGACCGATGGGACCGTCGTCGGCAACCGCACGAAAGTGAAGATCGTAAAGAACAAGGTAGCCCCTCCCTTCACTGAAGCCGAATTCGATATCATGTACAACGAGGGCATCTCGAATGTGGGGGCATTGCTCGATCTAGCCCTGGAAAAGAATATTTTGGAGAAGCGCGGTTCATGGATTTCGTACAAAGGGCAGCAACTCGCCCAAGGAAGAGATGCAGCTAAGGAGACATTGAAGGCAGATCGGAAACTTTACGCTGAGCTCGAAGAGACCGTTAAGGCCGCCTTGGACGGTGACGCTCACAAGCATTAGTCCTGCCCCGCTAATAAAGGCGCATTCATTTTTGAACGACCTAGCCGGCGGCAGCAGACACCATTCCGGCTACAGTAAGGCGTTCGCCGGCGATTCGTAAGACCACAGGCCACGAACCATGACCAAGATTTTGATTCCAAAGACCGCTTTTGAAGTAAGACAGTCTTTTCTGGATTTCTTCCGGGAAAAGCAGCACACCATCGTCCCTTCCGCCAGCCTATTGCCGACTTCGCCGAACCTTCTGTTCACGAATGCCGGTATGAATCAGTTCGTACCTTATTTCTTAGGACAGGAAAAAGCGCCTTTTCGCCCGCCGCGAGCGGCTGATACGCAGAAGTGCATCCGGGCAGGCGGTAAGCACAACGATTTAGATGATGTTGGATTCGACACCTACCATCACACCTTCTTCGAGATGCTGGGGAATTGGAGTTTCGGCGACTATTTCAAGAAGGAAGCGATTGAATGGGCGTGGGAGCTTCTCGTGGAACGCTGGCAATTTCCGCCCAACCGGCTGTACGCGACCGTATACAGTCCTGATGCTGGAGACCCGGCTTCATTCGATGCAGAAGCGCACGAGAATTGGAGCGCGCTCTTTGCCCGAGCGGGCCTAGATCCGAATGTGCATGTCGTCTCCGGCAACAAAAAAGATAATTTCTGGATGATGGGAGAAACCGGTCCCTGTGGTCCGTGTTCGGAGATCCACTTCGACCTCACGCCGGATGGCGACAGCACGGGCCTGCTGGTGAATCAAGGGAGCGAACTCTGCAAGGAGATCTGGAACCTGGTTTTCATTCAATTCAACGCCAACCCCGATGGCAGCTACTCCCCACTCCCAAAGCAACATGTCGATACCGGCATGGGTTTCGAGCGGGCGGCCGGCATCATCGAGTGCAGCAAAGGACTGCGAGACTTTTCCCGCCTTTGTTCCAATTACGAGAGTCAAGTCTTTAGGCCGATTTTCGAGACCATCAGCCAACTGAGCGGCACACGATATCAAGCGACCTTGACGGCCAGCAGAAACAATCTCAGCCAGCAAGAAAAGATCGATGTCGCGTTTCGGGTCGTCTCCGATCACATTCGCACCCTTTGTTTTGCGATCGCGGACGGCATTATCCCGAGCAACACCGATCGAAACTATGTTATCCGAAGAATTTTGCGCCGGGCGGTCCTGTTTGGTCGCGACCTCGGGCTCGTTTCATCGGGTTTCCTGGCTAAGCTAGCACCGACAGTGGTAGCGGAATTTGGAGACGTCTTTCCGGAACTGACGGCGAACCGGGAAAAGATCATCCAAATACTTGAAGACGAAGAAGCGCTCTTCAACCGGACGTTGGATCGCGGCCTTCGCATTTTCGAAGAGCACCTTGAAAAGGATCCTACCGGAGAATTCTCACCAGAAACCGCGTTCACGTTGTATGACACATACGGCTTCCCGGTCGACCTGACTGAGGTTCTGGTGCGCGAACGTGGTCTAAAACTGGATTTGAAAGCAGTAGATCGGTTCCTGGACGCTCAGCGAGAGCGGTCCCGGGCGGCGCAAGAGAAGTCGATCGTGTCTGCGGCAGAGGAGTCGGTTCCCACCGAGTTCGTCGGTTTTTCTTCCACGGAATCGGAGGCTACAGCTGTGTCTGCAGTCTCGCAGAAAGGCGAGGTCTTAGTCGCGGTTGATCGATCTCCATTTTATGCGGAGATGGGCGGCCAAGTCAGTGACACCGGCGAGCTAATCACTTCGACCGGACGCAAACTGACGGTGAATGGCGTGGTGAAGCAAGGGAGAACATTTTACTTGAGTTTGCCCGGAGATTCGGACTTCCAGACTCCCGATCAGGTGAAACTCAAGATCGACCTGAAACGCCGCCGACTAATCGAGGCGAATCACACCGCGACTCATTTGCTGCACTGGGCTCTTCATCAAGTCATCGGCAAGGACGCCACCCAGAAAGGATCCTACGTTGGGCCGGAGCATTTGCGCTTCGATTTCAACAGTAACGCACTTTCACCGGATCAAATCCGATCGGTTGAGCAGCTGGTGAACAAACAGGTGACGTTGGATGACGCGGTTACCTGGCGGGAGGTGCCCTACGATGAGGTTAAGCAGCGTCCCGATATCATGCAGTTCTTCGGCGAGAAATATGGAGAATCGGTTCGAGTGGTTCAGATCGGCGGCGGCGCTGGTCAATTGGATGGTTATTCGATGGAGCTCTGTGGCGGAACTCACGTGCGCCGAACCGGAGAGATTGGTTTGTTTGTCATCGCCTCCGAAGGCGCTATCTCTGCGGGTGTCCGTCGGGTGGACGCTTTGACTGGATTAACCGCCTTACAGCACTTGCGAGCCGAACTCGAGAAAGAGAGCAAACGAGCGGACGAGCTGCAGCAACAGCTACTCGACTTGCGGAAGAGCGTTGAGAAGGAGCGTTCCCAGGCGATGCAACGGGAGGCGGAACAATACCTGAGTAACTTCGATCTCCGATCAAGAAAGTTGGTCCAATCGATCGAAAACGTCACCGGCGATTTCCTCCAAGCGATTGCGGGCGCCCTTAAGACGAAGAAGTTTGACGGTCTGGCAGTGCTTTTCGGCAAACAACCCGACCAGATTCACGTGCTCGCTTTTTGTGGTCCGTCCGTAATGAAGGATCAGCCTGCCGGCAAATTGGTGCAGGAGCTGACTGCGATTCTGAACGGTAAAGGAGGCGGAAAACCGGATTTGGCAAGAGGGGTAGGTAAGGACGTCTCCAAGCTGCCCGAAGCTCTGGCCAGAGCTCGTGAAATCGCTGCCAAGATTTGATCGCGGTCTAGCGCATCTCTACCGTATTGATCAACATTTCGCCCGGCTGATCGACGTGAATCCAAAAGAAAAGCGGTGAGCTTTGCTGCCTCTTTATGATACTCTCGGACCAGCATGAGGCAGGACGTAGAGAAGTTCATCCTTGATGGTGCTCGTCGGATAACGCCGGCGCACCTGAAGCGCCTCATTCGGCAGCTGCCCGAAATTCGGTTGGCCGCGACCCAGGTGACCGAATTTCCCCAGTTACCAGACCAAGTCGAATTCCTAGCTCAATTAATTGAAGATTTTTACTCGGGATTGAGCCCTGACATCCCGTACACTGCGATCGCCGAGGGAGCGTTCGCCCTCTCCTACCTGCGGAAAGGCATCGACATCATCCCTGACTCAATCTCCGGGGTCGGATATGCGGACGACGCCGCGATCATCAACGTGGTGTTCGAGACTTATAAGCAGCCTTTTCTTGAACACGTTATTGGCCGCAAGTCCCGGGAGGAGACGTCCTGAAACAAAAAACAGTTGAAAAGGCAACGAAACATTTTCATCGGTACGGACTTATCATCCGATCGCAAAATGTCGTTAGTACCTGCGTGGCGCTTGCGGTCTTCGGCTGGCTGAATCCTGCTACTTCAAACAGCGCCGAAGTCACGTTCGACGAAAGTGGCATCATCACTACCCCGATTGGTCCCGGAAACGCTCAAGCGGAGAGCGTGGCATTGCAGAAAGATGGAAAGATGGTCGTCGCCGGCTCGTTCTTTACACCCAAGATATCCGAGTTTGCGTTGGCACGCTTCAACACTGACGGCAGTCTTGACAGGACACTCGGCGGCTCGGGCAAGCTGACGACCGCGGTGGGCCAGCAATGCGCCGCAAAAGCAGTTGCGATCCAGAGTGACAACAAGATTGTGCTGGCGGGAACTGTATACGACGAAGCAAACAACTCGAACTTCGCATTGATGCGCTACAACCCAGACGGAACCCTCGACAAGAGCTTGAATGGCACAGGAAAGCTGAGCACCTCTGTCAGAACGGGCCGTAACGAAGCCAATGCCGTCGTGATCCAGAGCGACGGAAAAATCGTGGCCGCAGGGAAAGCAGCGGACGCCGGCAGCCAGTCAGGGTTTGCAGTCGTGCGCTATAATTCAGATGGCAGCCCGGACACCACGTTTGCAGGTACTGGCAAAGTGATCACTGAGATCGGTATTGGAGATTACGCCAACAGCGTGGCACTGCAAAGTGATGGCAAAATCGTAGTTGCTGGCGATTCGTATAATTCCGAGCACCATTATGAGATTGCACTCGTCCGTTACAATGCGGACGGGACGTTGGACACTACGTTCAACACCACCGGCAAGGTGACCATTTCGGTCCCTAGTGTCTCTGGCGTCGCCCTCTCATCGAAACGGGTGTTGATAGAAAACGGCGCGAACGGTGTCGCCATCCAAAACGATGGAAAAATAGTCGTGGCAGGTTTCTGCTCCTCGAATGGCATAGAACAAATTGCGGTGGTGCGCTTTAATCCGGATGGGTCGCTCGACAGGACCTTCAACGGCACAGGCAAAGTGACTACCGCGATCGGCAAGGAAAGCAGAGCCAGCAGCGTTGCACTGCAGACTGATGACAAAATCATGGTTGCGGGGCTAAGCGCGACGGGCGGGAAGACGAGCTTCGCCCTGGCGCGCTACAATGCGGACGGAACGCTGGATAAGATGTTTAATGGCACTGGCAAAGTAGTTACTGCTATTGCAAACCAGCCAAGTTCAGGCTACGGCGGTTCTGGCCTGGCAGTGCAAGCAGACGGCAAGATCGTAGTGGTGGGCTACTGTTTCACCGGCAGCAAGAACTTTGCCGTAGCGCGCTATGACCAGAACGGAATACTCTCTACGAATCGTGCACGTCGGGCAGGCGAGTAGCCACGACAACGCTGCTGTGCCGGAGATAACGCACAGCTCTCGGAGATGGTGCGCGATACAGGGTTCGAACCTGTGACCCCTACCGTGTCAAGGTAGTGCTCTACCACTGAGCTAACCGCGCTTCATCGAGGAAGGTGTTCCGTTAACGCCAAACGCGGCCTTTTTCAACCATCTTTTCAGGCGCCGGGAGGTAGAATCGCGAGATCGAGCCGTCAGCGACTCCTTGATATTGAAGATAGTCAGGCCCCTACAAGCCAAGACGTCTCTCTTAAGGTATGCTCGACCGAAACCAGTCTTAAGCTGTCGTTCGCGCGCAACAGCTGAGGAAAGATATCCAGGCACGCCTCGTGACAACGCGACAGATGCCGCCAGAGTCGGTCCATTCCGCCGCGGCCATGACAGACTATTGCGGTTCCTTAGCTAGCTGGGAGAACCAATCGTGAGCGCCAGGTTCCGGTCTTGGGACAATTCCATCCCGATTTCGGAATCCTGATTGCCTCCTCCCTGCAAAACTTACTGCTTTACCTATCATCTCTAGACGAAATCCAGATGCTCATTTCTAGGGGGAGAACAGTTCACCTCAACAAATAACCTGTTTACTAACTGGATTCAGGCATTCGACTTGCTTAACAAGATAATTCCTCGGGTCGTTAATCCCGCGTATAGCGCTAAGTTAAGGCCTATGCTCTTGACCCAGCGCCGCGTTTTGCTCAGGATAACTTAAAGGTCGCATGGAGGGGACAATTCGGAGAACCTCTTGCAATCACTTCGCTATCTTGTTAAGCGTGCCAACCTCGCTGCCCAGAGCTTTTTTTTGGCCGCCACGCTTGCTTGTTTAGTTTTCACTGCCGCCAATTTACCAGCACAAGACGCGCAAATCGTCGCTGACAATCTGGCTTACAGCCGTGAGTTCTACTCCGGAGTACACTTCAGCGCGATAGCAACTCTGCCGAGTTCATTCGCCTACGACCGTTATCCAGACAAGGGAGCGGAGCGCATCCGATGCGACGATGGAACATTTGCCCGCGAACAGTTGGGGCAACCTTGGTTGAAATCGACCGATTGGGGCCGGACAGGCTCGCCCGTGGATCGGGACACTACCCAAAAGCTGGAAGGGTGGATCAAGTTAGTAAATGCGGCTTTCGAGCTAACTCCGGCTAACGTCAAGCTTTCGAAAAAATACGAAACGGATAATCGCGTACACTGGATCTTTGCTGCGCTGCCGCAAGATCCCAAGGGTTCTCTGACTCAATTCGACTTTGATAAGCGCATCTATGATCCAAACCAGAGCGTTTTGTTACACGAATTCTCCGCATCACTCCGCCTGCAGGGAGGCAAAGTCGTGCCAAGCAGCGCGTCTGATTCAGTAAAACTAAGTTTCGGGTACCTGGTCCCGATTGGAGACGGTAACGAGCTTTCAGAGGCTGCCTGGGAGGATATGCAGCGACCGCAGGCGGGGGCGGCACCGTCGCTACCTAGTGAAGTCGAGATCGGGTCAAGCCCGAAGGATGCCCAGGGCTACGTGAAACGAGGCGACGTTAGAGGACAGTACGGCGACCTGGCCGGCGCCGTTGCAGATTACCTTCGCGCCATCAAGCTTGATGCTGATTCGGTGCCGGCGGCGAAGCTAGAGTCGGCCTATCATAATAGCGGTATTGTGAGATTCGAACTAGGTGCTTACGACGCGGCTATCGCGGATCTCAGTCACGCGATCGAGATTAAACCGAACGACCAGGACCTTTTTAACGATCGCGGAGTATCGAAATGGAACAAGGGTGACCTCGAAGGTGCGATTGCTGACTACAGTCAAGCGATCGCCATCAGTCCAAAGACCGCCGCTCGAGCCTACCGCAACCGCGCCCTTTTAAAGAGCGGCAAAGGCGATAAAGACGGCGCGATTGCTGACTACAATCAGGCAATCGAGTTAGAGCCAAAAAATGCGAGTGCCTACAATAAGCGCGGCGAGCTTAAACGCGCTAAGGGTGATCTAGATGGGGCAATCGCGGACTTTACTACAGCAATCGGCTTAGATCCGAAACTGGCGGTTGCTTACAAAAATCGTGGCGACGCAAAGCAGGGCAAAGGCGATACCGCTGGCGCGAAGGAAGACCTCCAGCGCGCCGAGGACGTGGATTCCGGAGTGGCAGAAGCGCCGCAAGCAACTCCGACACCGGCTGTGCAACTACCGGCCCCAGAAAAGGGAAAAGTGTACGGTTTCCAGGATTTAATGCTCCATGGCAGAGACCTCGCCGGCAAGGTGGTTCAAGTAGAAGTCCTGCCCAAGGTCGAACATAAAACGGATCTACATGATGGCCGGTATTGCATCACCCTGTATGACCCGAAACGGGTGTTCGGGTTCGTTTATTGCACGAAAGAAGGCCTGCAAAAGATGGGCTTCGAGGATGGTACTGCGACGAAAAACCAATTGATCTACCTGTTCATGAAGAAGGACAAACTAACCGGCACCGTCTTCTACACCGCGGTTGGTACCCGGTTTGAAGTGGGAAGTGACGGAAGCGGCACCTACTCATGGTGAAGTCGCGTCACTTTAACAGGAGGAAACCGAGGGAACAGAGATAGCACGATGAAATACTCGTCGAACTACGTTTCGCCTCTCATCTTTCCCTCATTAAGGGCACCAAAGCTTTGCCTTTTAGCTGGCTTACTGCTGTTAGCTGGAGACCTTTATAACGCTCGCGGGTTTGACGACACGACGGCAAGAGTCCCTTTTCATGGACCAGACGTACACCCGGGTTACCCTGACGCTTTCCAGCTCCATTATGTCCTGCCTAAAGACACGATCTCGCCCAACGGTAAATTCGGTCTGATCTTCCCGGGGCGAGCGTTAGGCGAGACTGAGAATGACTCGGTAAACGATTTTGTGGTTTCATTAGAACCATCCGAAATCCTAACTCGTCTCGACACCGCCTATCCGGAATTCGAAGGTAAGAGTAATGGTGGATATGAAATCGAGTGGTCACCAGATAGTTCCGTCGCACTCCTAACTTTGGAAGCCAGATGGGGACCAGGAGAATTCTTCCTCATCGAATTTCAGGAGGAAAAGGTAGGTCGAATCACGAATCTCGATAAGAAGATTCAGCAGCTACTGGAACCTGACTTCCGGAAGGCGAAGGTGGATCCCTTTAATGATTCTACAAAGTTCATTTATGAGTATCCAGAGTCCCAGGCGCCATTTTGTAAGCTGGAGAAGTCAAACCTAGTCCGCATCGACGCATTCGTAACCAACGATCCTCAGGGATACAATCCCTGGAGAGCCCGTCTTCGCGCGGTGTGGGATATCCGAAACGCAAAATTCACTGAACAACACGTGAGCCGCTTAACTAACCGATAAGAAAGAAGCCCACGATGAAGAGCTGTTTTGTTGCTGCCGCTTTGATCTCAATCCTCGCGCATGAGTCCGCCGCCGTTGCCAAGGAAGCGGGACATGATTTCCTATTGGTTACTGCGCCGAGCGGTGATTTTCAGCTAATTCGCAAGAGCAACGGCGCTATTTGGCTGGTAGCGACTAAACAGCCGACCAACCACGTCGTTTTGCCCTCGGTGCAGGTCGAAAGGAGTAAATCAGCTTCTAAAGGTGCCGAGCAGGTGTCCTCAGACGAAATAGAACCACAACCGAAATGCTTTTTCTCGCCGGATGAGCGGTGGATCTTCGTGGAAATAGATATCGACGAGAATAATACCACCGGCGTTCTTTACCGACGAACTGACAACTCATCTGAAGACGGGGGAATCCCTCATTACCAACCGGCGATGCCCAAAGGGTTCGATCCCGCTGCCTGGGCTTTCGTTTGTCAGAATAAGAAATTACAAGAGAGCGATATCGGTATTCCGGACAAAAATGGGATTTGGACGAAGTCCCTCTACTTTGGCGCGTGGAGCGCCGATTCAGCCCGCTTGCTGATAGGATTAGGCGGAACCGTCGGGCAACCGAAAGAACCCGAAGGTGGCGGTGGACCTAGTCAATGGGCGTCCAATGCCGCAATGTTGTGCTATTTCAATACTGGGACTGGCGGGTTTGAGTTAACAGATCGGTTACGTAAAGCAAACTCGGTGAAGAATAATGATAGTTCCGAGCAGACCGATACCCATGCGGCCGAGCCAGACGCGGTGCTTTCCGCGGAATCCGTCGGTCAGGAATCACCGGAACCATCAGTGGCCGATCGGTTCAACAAAGCAGACGCCCAATTAAACGACATCTACAAGAAGTTGTTAAACTCACTTTCCCCTACTGATAAAACTCAGCTGCAAAACGAGGAAAGAGCCTGGTTAACAGAACGCGACATTTTCGCCACCATCCACAGTTCTCAAAGCTGGAGCCCATTCCCGAACGCCAGCCGGATTGAAGGGATGGCGATCGCGACTGAGAAGCGAGTGGCCGAATTGCAGAAACGTTTATCCCCCAAGGCGAACTCCTGAGATGCACACCCAGGTTCAATCATCATGATCTTCCCCATAAAACAATTAATCGCCCTCGTCGCTGCCGCCCTCTTAGTTGGCCAGGCTGCCGACGCTGAAAATTGGGAACCTGCGGGTATCGTATTTGATCGACAAGGAAATTTGTTCGTCGCGGATCATGCTTCCGGGCAGATCCTTAAATTCGCACCCGACGGAACCAGGACCGTTTTTGCTGCCGAAATCAATAGCCCTTACGGTGTCGCCTTTGATAGCAATGGAAATCTTTTGGTCTCCCACCCCGGGGAAATTTTGAAGATTGCTCTGGATGGCACGAAGAGCATTTTCACCAACGTCGTTTCTCCGGCGAATCTGACTGTCGATGGAGCTGGGAATGTGTTCGTACCGGATCTACGGACCAACTGTATCTTCAAGGTCGCTCCAGATGGCAAGAGAAGCTTCGCCGCGGTCGCCCTGACGAACCCAGCCGGCCCCATCTTTGATCGATCGGGGAACCTCTACGCTGCGGACGACAGTGGCATTTATAAGGTTGATGCTTTTACCAGAAAGACCTCCTTCGCGACTGGTGTGAGCGCCCTCGCCATCGTCTTTGACCGCGCCGGCAATCTTTTGGTCTCAGACAAAGACAGTGGCAATATTCTCAAATTCACTCCCAGCGGAGTCAGAAGCACCTTCGCCAACGGGGTGGTTCCTATCTGCTTCGCATTTGACACAGCGGGCAATCTTTCAGTGTCGGACCGGAACAGCGCCTCCATTCTCAAATTCGCGGCGGATGGGACCAAAACCGTTTTCGTTTCAGGCGGTAACCGCAACGAAAATGCTGGCGCAGAGCCTGTGAGCAACGAAGAAGCGTTCAGAAAAAGCCTCGAGTACACGCGTGCGGTCGTAGAGAACCAGCACATGATCTGTTTGGTCGACATCGACCCCTTAAACGGGGGCCAGAAGACGAGCTTCCGTTATGATCATATCCGGAAGTCGAGCGGGTTCAGATGAAAAACGGCGAGACTTTCGCTCGAAAAAAGGACAAGCCATGGTTGAAATCTGATAACTGGGCCGAGACCGGGTCCAAAGTGAGTTCGCATAAATCCGATGAACTTGATTCACTGATTGAATACCCATGGGTAGCGCTCAACGATGACCGGATCAGTACCAATAAAACCAAGGTGCAGTCGTCGTTCGCTTGATTAAACGAGAGCCCATGGAAGACACAGAACGCCTTTATTATGAAGAGGGGCGGGAGAAACAGACTGGGTTTCGATTATCCGGAATTCTGTTTTCCGGAGGTCCGGAAAGGACCCGGATGAAAAAGGGCTTTTCGAGGGCTAGGCCGGGGTGATGCGCAGGGGTTACGACCGTTTCCATGTGAATATCAATTATAGCTATCTGTTCCGGATTAAATCCAGGAAGCGAAACCTACGCCCGGAAAATAGTGGCTTGCGTTCAGATGATATCTCGAGAGTCTATTCTCTTATTCCTGTTAGTCGCACCGCTAGCGGAGGTCTGCACGGTAAATCCGGCCCAAGCGGCGGATGAAAAGGTCTTTATCTTTTGGGATACGGTTTCGCCAAATGGGAAATATGCCCTGGCTTGGACAAAGGCAGGATCCGTAAACCCGGACGACATGCCTTACCCGGATGACCCCAAGGGAGGCGTGAAAGACTGGTTGTTGGAAGTGGCCTCGCGCAAGCCGACGGTTCTATTGCCAGATGCCGCCTATTGAGGCTGCCGGACTATAGCCCAAATCATTACAGCTTGGAGACGGTATGGTCGGATGATAGTTCTCGTTTGCTGGTGCTACTTGACTCCCGTTATAGCACCGAGCAGGCGTTGCTGGTCGACCCAAGAGAAGGTCGCGTGCACGATTTTGTGAAATCGATGCAGCGTGGATTCTACCAGGTCCTGCGGCATAACGGCGGGGCCGCTCACGGGGAAAACGTCGACAGCTACTACATGACGTTCTCTTATCCTTGGTTTACTGGACGAGACACGATCGAAGTGATTGGCGATGCGACCATTCACCTTAAAAGCGCTGACTTCGATGATTTCGAATACCATCTGACCTTCGGTATCGGGTCAGGCTCGTTCTCCTTACAAAAGGCGGCTGCACTCACCGATGTCGCGGGAGATTCGAGCGATCGTCAACTGAATCGAGTTTATCGAACTCTGATCGGACTACTCTCGCCATCGGAACGGGAAGCACTAATCCAGGAGGAACGGACCTGGATTGCTAAACGAGATGCTACGAATGGATCAGAGGCTAAAGAAGACCTGGTAAAAGCGAGGATCGAAGAGCTGACGAAACGGCAGGACGATCGGGTCAGTACCTTGGACGGCGAGGACCAAAAATCTAAGAATGAGTAAGAACTCAGCTGTGGCTAACCTTGCAATCAACCGCCGTTCGATTCGGAATCTGATACCTTCTACCCTTGGCGTCGTGTGCTGTCTGGCTATGGCTTTTGCCGCGGGCGAACCGAAGAAACAATTAACCATCGACCAAGACGGTTCTGCCTCAAATGCAGAGGCCGGCAACAAGGCCGTACCAGTCAGCCTGTTGGACGGAAAACTCAAGATCGATGTTCCCTCCGATTTCTCGCGTGAGCCGAATAACCCGGCAGACCCGAAAACAGTGGCCAAGTTTAGCCGCAAAGACGGCGCCTGGGGCGAAGTTTTGCGCGGCACCCACGGTCTGACTCCGGAAGGACTTAACCAGTATCTAGCTAAGCGCGTTTCGGAATACTCCAAAGGCTTCGATTGGTTGCCCAAGGGATATCACCTGCAATGGTTACGCAGGGAAATCGTTACCATGGATGGCCGTAAATGGGCCGATTGGCGCTACGTCCCGATCGCCAACGGATCCACCGATTATCAAAACAATCCCGTTTACACCCGGTTTCTTACTACGTCCTATCAAGGCCAGCTTCTGGAGATCACTTTCACCACCAACCTGACAACTGATCCCGGCTTAAAGGAAGAGATCGATCGTATCATGGAATCGGTGCACCTCGAGGAATGATTTAACGTTCAAAATCGCTCGCCCATTAAGGGAACAATCCAGAGAACTTCATGTTATCACTTCGCCGTTCGCTACTGGCTATATCGGTCCAGTTAATCGTGGTTACCTTAGTTGCTTCAGGACCTACTAAAGCAGATCCAGCAAAAGCACCTGAACAAGCATTTGCTGCCGTCTACGCTACGTTTGTCGATGCAGCGCGGACTAACGATAAGAATAAAATCGCAGACCTAGTTGAGTTTCCGGTTAGTGCCTGGGCTGTAATTACTAAGGGCAACGTGCAAGAGATTAGTATCACGAATAAGGCGGATTTCTTGGCCAAATACGACTCAATTTTTACTCCCTCGATGCGGTCGCACGCGGTTAAGACGAAGCCGCAGAAAATCGACAACGGACACTACGCTCTCATCTGGCACGACACAGACCTGGAATACAGTTTTGAATTCGAAAGCAAACCGACGAGCGGGTTCCGATTGACGATGTGTCTTATCGGACCGCGGTGATGACAGTAATTGAGTTGAACCCCATGAGATCCCTGATTCTTACTATCATAATAACCTTCGGCTTCACTGGCTTGGGCGCAGTGATCCCAAAGGGAGCTACCGTACAGGTGAAAGCAGATTCGATTTGGTTCCAAGACGCTGCTGCGTTGGCCCGTTGGCAGGCACTGAAGAAGAGCGGCAACCAAAAGGCTTTAGCCGGCTATGAGGATAAGATGCTATCTGACCGGGATGCCTGGCAGTTTACCAACCAGCTTGCGGTCAAGGTCCTCAGTTATGAGGAAGGGAAACATCAGGTTAATGTCGAGATGACGACGCCAGGCCGGATGCTGGGTACGAAATGGTGGTTAGATACAAGCACTCTGGTCCAATAGTCGTCAGCCGACTAACATCGACTGCGATCTGCTAACTGGTTGCTTCAGACCTTGGCGTAACGCGGAGCCGGTTTTATATTCGACAAGTGAGCAGGCGGTTAGAGAGCATGATATCTTGAAGCTTTGAGGGTTCCTTTTCACAGGATCCTCTCTTTGACATTTTTATTGACCTTGAGCAACTCGTTCGCTCAAAATGCCCTTGAGGCATAAAGGACAGCCGGTCGAAGAACCTCATGCGATCTTGCCGACATCGCTATACCGGGGAGCACCCGCCACGGTGGTTTCGTTGTTCGCTGCTCTTGGCAAGTTGCACAGGATTTTTCGCTTGTACTGAACTCCAGGCAGACCTCGCTTTTAGTCCAAAGGGAGATCTCTTTGTGCTCGGCGACCAGGAAATCTTCAAGTACACAGCTGACGGGACGAAGAACACATTCGCTACTCTGTCTAAAAAGCCTATTTCTTTGGCGTTTGATAGCGCGGGTAACCTCTTCGTCGGAGATTTCGGCGGTTCCATTTTCAGATTCAGTCCTGATCGAAGGAAGACCACATTCGTTACCGGACTCAAGGACGCAGGTAAACTGGCTTGTGACGCCGCGGGTAATCTTTTTGTGGGGGACGAAGTTGAGTCGTCAATTCTGAAATTTGCGCCCGACGCAAGGAAAAGTACGGTCGTAAGCAACGTCCACGCGGAGAAAATGGTCCTCGATCCATCGGGTAATTCATTTGTGCCAACTCGCGTCGGCAACGCGATCCTGAAAATTACCTCCAACGGGGTCAAAACCACGTTCGCTACGGGGATTGAGTACGCGGACGCTCTGACCGTTGACCCTGCAGGCAATCTCTTTGTGTATGCCTGGCCAGGAACGATTTTAAAAATTACAGCCGACGGAAGCAAGCACGCTTTTGTTACTGATCTTGAAATCTCGATACCTTTTTCGACCTGTAACAGCCGGGGAGACCTCTTCGTCGGATTGCCTGACAACGACACAATACTAGAATTCACGCCGGATGGGAAAAAGCGCGAACTCGACGCAGGACCACACCCAACGGATATGGTTTTCGACAAGAAAGGGAACCTTTTTGTAAAAGTGTCCTCTGCGATTTATAAATTCGACTCAGCCGGTAATAAAAGCACTTTTGCCTCTGATTGGCTGTCACCTGACAAGCGCTGGGAATACCAGCGTTCTGATAATGGAGAGAGAGGAACCATTGTGAAGGCCGGCACCAACCAAGTTGTACAGGATCTATCCGACGTTCCTGCTCCGGCAGTAAGCGACGCTGAGATGGTTTGGGCGCCGGACTCGAAACGTTTTGCGGTCAACTATCGAGACGGCCGTAGTTTTGTGACTGAGCTTTATCAACTTAATGGCAGCGGATGGGTGGCGCTCCGTTCACCTGTGGAAGCGACCTTGCCGATTGTTGAGAAAGGCTCGTCTAAAGACACACAGGAGCCAGGTCTCGATTCCTGGTCGGTGGAGAAGTGGATCGATTCTGAGACTGCCCTCATGAGTGCGCAGCTGCGCACTAGCAATTCCCGCTTTATCTTTACCTTGAAATTCGATGCAGCCGGAAATTGGAAAATTGTTCATCAGACCAAAGAAAAGGCGGAATAGAACCCATTTTTACTGACCAAATCCGGCTGTTGAACGACCAGACGAGTTATGCGCACAGTCCAGTCTCCACGCGCTTTCTGACTCCTTCCTGTAAGGGTCAATGCAGAAGCTGGACTATCCGGCGCACGAAGGCCTACGATAAAACTACCTCGTGCCCCTTGAGGCTTGATTCGTAAATCGCGTCGAGAATTTCCATCAGTTTCACTGCCTGAACGGCACTATTGATCGGCGGTTCGATGCCTTCTATGGCCCTCAGGAAATTCTGCATTTGCGGCACAAACTCGTGCGGTACCGGGTCAAACGGTAGTTCAACGGTCTCTAGTTTGCCGTCGCGGTCCTCAAAAAGAGTGAGAGCAGGGATCTTCTCGGTCGGATGCAGCTGTAGAACGTCCACAATGCGGATAGTGCCTTTTGGTCCGTAGAGCACAGTCGAGAAAAGTTCTCGGGTGCCCCACTTTCCCAGCGGAATATCATCTGGAAGATTCGCCGCCCAGGAGACCTCGAAGAGCAAAGTACTGCCGTTCTCGAAACGAATCATACCGTCGGCGCTGTCCTCCACATCGAAGACCGGAGCTTTCACTAGTTGAGGAAACTTTTGATAGGTCTGGGCAGAAACCGTTCGCGGTTTTGGTGTGCCCATCAGGTACCAGGCCGCATCGATGGCGTGTACTCCCAGGTCAATGACCACGCCGCCCCCGGCACGGGAACGGTCGGTAAACCAGCCATCGATTCCGCCGGGAGTGCCTCGCGACCGAACCCACATGGTCTTGGCAAAATAAATCTCGCCCAAGCGCCGTTCAGCGACCGCTTTGCGTGCGGCCTGTACAGATCCAGAAAAGCGCATCTGGCGTCCAAAGAAATAAATTAATCCCCGGCTGTCCGCTTCGTGCCGCAGTTGGCGCATCTGCTCGGCGTTCAATGTGGGAGGCTTTTCGCATAGAACATGTTTGCCTGCCTGCAGCCCTTTGAGCGCAGCGGGAAAATGAAGCGAGTTCGGAAGACTAATTACCACCGCCTGGAGCTCCGGATCCGCCAGCATCTGATCGTAATCAGCAAAAACGCGTGTGGGAGCATATTTGGCTGCGAAAGCTTCCCGTCGGGCCGCGTTCAAGTCACAAGCGGCATAAAGTTGTCCGAGATCACTTCCTCGAACTCCTTCGGCATGTCGCTGCCCGGGCCAACCCAACCCTACGAGACCGACATTGATTTTTTCCATGGAGCAGTTTCCCGGCACAGGGAACGTCGTCAATATACGCAAAGCCGTGGAGCGCTATCTGGGCGCCTTGTGCTTTTCTGCCCGCGGCTTTATTTTCGTGGTTCGATCAATCCGCACAAAATGTATACCAGCGTTCCCGGAAAGCTCCTGAACTCCTGCAACTCCCCGACTTCGCAAGGCCTACGTCGCGGCCAGCTTTGAACTCCTGAACTCCTTTCCCATGACTTCTCCTATCTCAATCCAAGAACTCAAAACGCGTGTATTGACCGGCTCAGTGGTGGCCACGGTTTTTGGACAGGTGGAGAGCATCACAGAAAAACAGACCCGGGATCAAAAACCGTATTTCGAGCTCGTGGTGCGGGACCTGGTGGGTTCACTCACGATTCGGGTATGGAACGACCACCCGGCCTTCAGTTTCTGTGGGGAAACCGTTGCCGGCGCTGCGGTTTGTGTCGAAGGCGAGTTCTGGAGTGGGAACTCGTACGGGATCGAGGTGCGAAATTGGCAGATACGAGATCTCACTGCGGAAGAAAAATCGGTGCTGTTTGAAGGACCAGAAGAATTGCGGCAGCAGCAGGAGAGAGATTACGCAGAGATACTCAGTACGGTCGAATCGATCAACGATCCGCGGCTCCGCCGCCTGGGAGAATTGTTTTTGACCGAGTTCGGCGAGCGATTTCGCAGAGCGGCCGGCGCCCGAACCGTACATCACGCTCGGCGAGGCGGCCTGGTTCAACATGTGGCTCAAATGTTGCGCACGGCAGACGCTATCACGGCCACTTACCCTGCGCTCAATCGTGATCTCCTCATCGCGGGAACTCTTTTCCATGACGCGGGCAAAATGTGGGAGAACAATTTTCCTAAAGAAAGTCTGCAGATGCCGCACGATTTGTACGGCGAACTTCTCGGTCACATCAGCATCGGCGCCGAGTTCGTGAACCGCTTGTGGCAGAAGTTGCGGCAGGAGAAAGAATTTGAATCTTGGAAGGATCTGACGCCCGAAAGCGATCTGGTGCGGGTACATCTGCTGCACCTGGTCATCGCGCACCACGGCGAACTAGAGTTCGGATCACCGGTCGAGCCAAAGACGCCCGAAGCTTGGGCCTTGCATATGATCGACAATCTGGATGCGAAACTCGAAATAATCTTTTCCGCCTACCGGACAGCACCGCGTTTGACTCCCCAGATCCTGGACAGGGTCAGGCCGCTACACTCGAACCCGGTGGTCCCTCTGCCGAAATTTGGCGGGCCGAAGCCGTCAGGGGGAGAAGACGAGAGGAGCTAGCAGGGCTAGCTCGTAATCGTTCTCGTCGTCGTCCTCGAAAAGGTCTTGCCCAGCGCTTCGAATTGGCCCGCAGCGTGGAGGGGAGCCGCTTTGTAGCTTGGCCAAGCTCTATCGGTTGCTAGCAGGCGGCTCCCGGAAACGGTCCCTGATGCGTTTGTTCTATCAACTCTGCAAGCCCATTTCCGAAAGGCCGAGCGGTAATGGAATACACTGGGTTCTTCCCGGGAGCCGCTTGCTGCCACCTCATAGAGCTTGGCCATCCTATAAAGCGGCTCCCCTCCAGCGCCCCAGAGCAATTCCAGACGCTAGAACAAAAAACCGATTTCGACGACGGGAACGATTATGACACAAGAAAAGAACGGCCAAACGTGTCTCATTTGGCCGTTCGCACATTTTGCGAGCACTTGGTCAGGATGAACGGCCGGCCCGGTTTCCCGGCGCTCCATCTTGCGACGGGTCACTAGAAATCCGACCTTGACGTTGCCCTTCGTGAAACGCCCATCCCTCTTTCAAGAGCGGTAGCAAAACGAGTCTCTCGACTAGGACAGCAGTAAAACGGTCAGAGCCGCTTTAAGCAAGCGCGGGTTCCAGTTTTCTTTCCGTCTCGGGCTCAATCTCGCCACGCCGTTGGCGGTCTTTGGTATGGTCTTTAGCCAGTACCAGGTAGAACGACGGCACTACGAATAGTGTGAAGCAAGTTCCGATGATCATGCCAGTGACAAGCACCCAACCGATACTATTTCGAGCCGCCGCACCGGGTCCGGTGACCAGAATCAGCGGAAAGTGACCTGCCACTGTCGCTACCGAGGTCATAAGGACCGGCCGCAAGCGGGTGCCTGCGGCTTCCAGAATCGCGCTAAACTTATCTAATCCTTGTTCCTGTAACCGGTTTGCCCACTCTACGATCAAGATTCCGTTCTTAGAAACTAGCCCAGTCAGCGTGATCAGGCCGACTTGGCTATAAATGTTGATCGACGTGTTACCAAGAAAACAGAAAGTAAGCGCTCCAACCAAAGCTAGAGGTACTGATCCGATTAGAATAATAAACGGGTCCCGGAAGCTTTCGAACTGCGCTGCTAACACGAGATAAATGACGACCAGGGACAAGATCATCGTTGGAACAAACGCATTTCCTTCCACTCGAAGTTGGCGCGACGACCCTTTGTAATCGATCGAATAGCCGCGAGGTAGAATCTTGGCGGCTTCGTCTTCCAAGAACTTGAGACCTTCATCCGCCGTAGCCGGCGGCCGGATAACCCCGCTGATGGTCACGGAGTTCAGCTGCTGCATGTGGTTCAAGGTCTCGGGTTGGACCTCTCGTTTTAAACTGGCAAACGTTCCAAGTTGGACTGGCGTATTGTTTGGCCCGCTCACGTAGAGCTTAGTTAGGTCCTCCGGAGTCAGTCGCTGAGTCCGCTGTACCTCCGGAATTACTTGATAGCTTCGCCCCTGAATATCGAAATAGTTTATGTAGCCTGCGCTTAAAAGCGTAGTCAGATCACCGCCAACCTGTTGCAGGTTTAGGCCCATCGCAGCAACCTTGTCGCGATCAAATACGATCCGGGTCTGGGGCTGATCGTATTTCATGTCGGAATCAGCAAAATAGAATTTCCCGCTTTTGTTGGCTGCAACCAATAGCTGGTTCGACAGCTCAAACATCTCCAACGGTTCCGCTACAGAATTGATAACAAACTCGACGTCATAGTTATCGCCTCCGGGCAGAGGTGATGGGGTGAGCGCAATAACTCGCACCCCAGCGACGGTGGCTAGCTTTTTACTCACATCTCCCAGGACTTGTTGCATGGTGCGTTTACGCTCGCTCCATGGTTTGGCCACCATTCCGGAGAAACCGGGACCGGGGACCGGAGTGACCTGAAAAGTCTGCGCCGTCTCAGGCTCACTCTTATAGATGTCGTTCATCTCCTTTGCGAAAAGCATCGTCTGCTCGAGCGTTGCTTCCGGCGCCGACTGTACGATACCGAAGATAACACCCTGATCTTCATTGGGTGCTAGTTCATGCTTCGACATGTTCCAGAAAAAGTATAGAAGCACCCACAGAACCATCGAAGAACACAGGACAACCCATCTCACGCGCAAAGTAGTAAAAAGAAGTCTCTGATAGCCTTTGCGGAGCGAATCAAACCGTTTACTAATCCATCCTGCCAAGCCCCTCTCACTCGCACCTGGCTTCAGCAGCTTCGATGACATCATTGGTGAGAGGGTTAACGCGACCACACCGGACACCACGACTGCTCCTGCGAGAGTGAATGCGAACTCGCGGAAGAGTGCACCGGTTAGTCCACCCTGAATCCCGATAGGCGCGTACACTGCAGCCAAGGTGAGGGTCATCGCGATAATCGGCCCGAAGAGCTCGCGTGCCCCTTTTATAGCAGCTTCGTATGGCGAGAGCCCTTCGTGGATATGCCGTTCCACGTTCTCGACAACGACAATCGCGTCGTCGACCACCAAACCCACTGCCAGGACAATCGCCAGCAAGGTCAGCAGGTTCAGCGTGAAACCGAAAATCAGCATCAGGAACATGGCCCCGATCAACGAAAGAGGAATGGCGACGATAGGGATCAGTACCGCTCGGAGCGAGCCCATGAACAGACAGATCACAACCATCACTATCAGGATCGTCTCAACCAGGGTCTCCGTTACATCGTGGATGGCGCTGGCGATGTAGTCGGTCGAATCGTACGGGATATCCAGCTTCATGCCGACCGGGAGCTCTTTTTGGATCTCCGGAAGCGCTGCGCGTACGGTCTTGATAACGTCAAGGGCGTTCGCGGTCGGGAGCACGTAGATGCCCATGAAGGTGGCGGTATTTCCCGAGAAGCGAACGTCCGTGTCGTAGTTCGAGGCGCCCAGTTCCACCTTCGCGATGTCTTTTAGACGCACGATGGCGCCGTTGTTCTGCTTAACGGCAAGCTCTTGGAATTCCTGCGGACTTTGCAGGTTTGTGTTCGATACCAGGTTGACTGCGGTCATGGCGCCCTTGGTTTGACCTGGGGCCGCCAGATAGTTATTCGACTGGAGAACGTTCTGCACGTCAGTGGGCGACACGTTCAAGGCGGCCATTTTTTCAGTGTCGAGCCAAACCCGCATTGCAAAGACACGCCCACCCAGAATTTCGGCCTGCTGAACCCCTGAAATTGCGGCCAGCTTTGGTTGAACAACCCGAGTCAGGTAATCGGTGATCTGATTGCGGTCGAGATCCGTTGAGTAAAAGCTGAGATACATCGAGGCAAATCGAGTATCGACCGAGGTGATCGCGATAACCGGTATCTGCGACGCGGGCGGCAGCTGATTCCGAACCTGGTTAACCTTGGTTTGCACCTGGGTCATGGCCGCATTCGGGTCGTAGTTCAGCTTTAAATGAACGGAAATCGTGCTCGTGCCTTGGACACTCTGCGACTCCATATAATCGATCCCATCAGCACTGGCGATCGACTGTTCGAGAGGCGTGGTAATAAAGCCGCGGACCAATTCAGCGTCCGCACCGTAGTACGTAGTCGTGACCGTTATGACCGATATATCCGTCTTCGGATACTGGCGCACGTTGATACTGCGCATCGCCTGATAACCGGCGAGCAGGATCAGCAGGTTGATGACGGTCGCTACAACCGGTCGTTTGATGAAGAGGTCCGTAAATTTCATCCTACCGCTCCTGGTTATCAGCTATTCGCCGGTGTTGGTGATGCCTCACTATCGGGCTGTACCTTATTATTGATCAGGACAGGTGCCCCGCTTCTTAGACGGAATACTCCTGAGGTCACAACCTCGTCACCCGGCTTCACCCCTGAGGTAACCGAAACCAGGTCGCCGCGTGCTGACCCGAGTTTGACGAATTGCTCCTTTACACTCTTGATCGGTTTGCCATTTTCGTCTTTATCGTCGGTCACAAGAAAGACCGAATCACCGTACGGCGCGTAATGCACCGAGGAAACCGGCAACGCGATAACCTTTTCGCGTTCGGGCATGATCACGCTAACTTTTCCAAACATGCCGGGTCGCAATTTCTGCTCACCGTTTGGTAGGGTGGCCTGCACCTGTACGTTTCGGGTCGCTTGATCTACCAGCGCGTTAATGGCTGTGATCTTACCCGTAAAAGCGCTGTCGCCGTACGCATCCAACCGTAAGTTGACATCCTGACCGCAGGCTAACTTGCTGACGTCTTGCTGGGGCAACGTGAAGTTCACATAAATCGGGTCAAAGGATTGCAATGTGACGACGGCATCACCCGTGTTCAGATATTGGCCAAGATTCACTTGGCGGATACCGACCATACCATCAAAAGGCGCGCGCAACGTCTTTCGCGCGATCAGCGCTTTATATTGGTCAACCGTTGCCTGCATTTGCCCATGAGTCGCTTCGGCCGTGTCATAGTCTTGCTGTGAGATGGTCCGCTTAGCGAGCAGATCCCGATCGCGGGCCAAAGTCAGCTGCGCAAGGGTCAGTTGGGCCTGCGCTTGTTCGAGTTGGGCTTGTTCTTGGTCGGTATTGAGATGGACCAATAAGTCGCCGGCTTTCACCAGCGTGCCGGAGGTGAAGGCAATCTTATCCACTATCCCGGCTAGGTCCGTGCTGACGGTGACACCGTTTATCGCGGTTACGTTGCCAATCGTATCCAGGGTGGGTTGCCACTCCGACTGTGAGGCAATCGTTGTAGTTACTGCAGTCGGGGGTTGTTTGAACATGCCTGCTTTGGCCATGGCCATGAAACCCATGATCTGGGTGACCTTGAAATAACCGAGCACTCCAATGATCGCGACCAAAAGCACAATCGCAATCAGAATGGCTCGGATGTAGGGTGGTCGCCGTTTCTTTGGCGCCGAAACAGTCTTTGACGGGGCACTCTTCGTTGAAGGCGCGGACGAAGTCGCGGGGGTCATCGGGGATCTCCTTATCGTTATTTAAGCGGCAGTATTTGCCAGAGCCGGTAAACGCTCCGCCAACTCGGCGAGGCGTAGTTGGATTTTTTGTAGGATATTAACGAGCTGCAGACGCTCTTCCTGGCTTAAAGGTGCGATGATGCTGGTGAACCACTCGCAATAGGGCGATCGAACCCGATCGAGCAGTTGTTCACCGCCTTTTGTCAAGTAAAGGCGGGTTAACCGTCTATCTTGCGGATCGGGTTTGCGCTCAACCAGGCCATCCTTCTCCAAACCGTCCAGCAAACCTGAGATGGTCGCCCGCGTCACTCCGGTCTTACCGGCAAGATCAGCCGGCGTAATTTCGCCGGGTCCGTGTTTATCTAAAAGCATCAACAGCACGAACCGGCCGTGGCGCGTACCAAGTGCCGCTAGGATGGCTTCATCGAGAGCCAGTAATTCGTCTCCGGTGCGCAAGAGCTGCAGAAAAACGTAACAGGCGGACGCATCGAGCTCGGGGAACCGTTTGCTGTCCTCGAGGAAAACCTCGTATTTTGGCAGCGATTTCAACAGAGTAGCGGGCTCCCTCATAAAGTTAGCGTACCTAATTATTAGGTTCCTAACTATTGTCAAGGGCGGCTTTTTGCAAGCACTTGCTTTCAAATTACAACAGGGCGGTCGGCGCCCTGGAGCGCTGCCTCGCTTGCGAGGCCGTTGTTGGCCAGGGCAGAGAACGTTCACGGTCCGTAACGGCGCACACCCGCCTCAATGGGGCTTTCGCATGCTCAGGCTCTCAAACACAAGGGAGGGATCACGTCCTCGCGATCCTCTCGTGAGCCAAACCCAGCGTGTTCGGATGTCGGGGACGGAAATACGCCCGGAGACCTGGTGCGTTTTCTCACGGCGCGCGAGGACGCGCGCCCTCCCGCGACAGGGGCTTTCGCACGCTCAAGGTCTCAAACACAAGGGAGGGATCGCTTCCTCGCGATCCGTGCGTCACCGAAGCCCGCCGTGTTCGGATGTCGGGGACGGAAATACGCCCGGAGACCTGGTGCGTTTCTCACGGCGCGCGAGGACGCGCGCCCTCCCGTAATGGGCCTTTTCGCATGCCCAAGGTCTCAAACACAAGGGAGGGATCGCGTCCTCGCGATCCGTTCGTCACCGCAGCCCGCCGCGTTGGGATGCCGGGGATGGAAATACGCCTGCAGACCTGGTGCTTTTCTCACGGCGCGCGAGGACGCGCGCCCTCCCTTGGCTCTCGCCTCGCGTATCACACCACATTCTCGGACCGGTTGAGGCCGAACTGTTTTTCTAGAAAGATAGTAACGAGAGCGATATCTGCCGGTGTAATCCCACTGATGCGTCCGGCTTGACCCAAGGTAGCAGGGCGGATCTTCAAAAGCTTTTGGCGCGCTTCCGCCCTCAGCCCAGCGATCTGGCCATAGTCCAGCTCGGCTGGAAGAAATCGCGACTCTGCCCGATGCGCCTTCGCGATGGCGCCTTCTTGTCTTCGGATATAGCCCTCATATTTAGCGTCGGTCTCCACCTGCTCCCAAATCTGGCGGCCGTACCTGGCGATCAAATCGACAGGGATATCGTAACAGTCGAATTCAGGACGCCTGAGCAGTTGATCCAGGCGTTGGCCATCCAAGCGAACTGAGGCTGCCTCCCGTTTTGCAGCATCGATCTGCTCTTGCTTGGCTTCGACTTGTTTCCTTCGCTCGTCCGAGATCAGACCGGCATCATAACCTTTCCGGGTCAGTCTGAGGTCGGCGTTATCCTGGCGAAGCAACAAACGGTATTCAGCCCGGCTGGTGAACATCCGGTAAGGTTCCTGAGTTCCTTTTGTCACTAGATCATCGATCAAGACACCGATGTAGGCCTCTTCCCGTCCAAGGATAAATTCCTTTTTCCCTTGGAGCCGCAACGCCGCGTTGGTACCGGCAATTAGCCCCTGGGCGGCCGCTTCCTCATATCCCGACGTCCCGTTAATTTGACCGGCGAAAAAGAGCCCAGGTATCGACTTGGTTTCCAAAGTGACGCGGAGCTGAGTTGGAGGACAAAAATCGTATTCCACCGCGTAACCGGGTCGGATGATTTCCGCATTCTCTAATCCAGGAATGGTCCGGATGAAGGCATACTGCACCTCAAACGGAAGGCTGGTGGAGACACCGTTCACATAATATTCATGGGTTTGCCGGCCTTCGGGTTCGAGAAACAACTGATGGCGTTCCTTCTCGGCAAAACGGACTACTTTGTCTTCGATCGAGGGACAGTAGCGAGGACCGACTCCCTCGATTTTCCCGGAATACATCGGCGACTTATCAAGATTGCCCCGAATAATGTCATGGGTTTTGTTGGTTGTGGCGGTGATCCAGCACGGAATTTGTTCCACGTGGAACATGCCATCTACGCCTCGATTCAACGTAAACGGCGGGCCGCCTCGGACCTCGCCCTCTGTGTAAGAGAATCGAGGCGGCGGTTCATCGCCATCTTGGCGCTCGCATTGACTGAAGTCGATCGACCGTCCATTGAGCCGGCACGGCGTCCCGGTTTTGAACCGGCCCACTTCAAACCCGAGCGCCCTTAAATCATCACTTAATGTCGAGGGAGCGTCACCCATGCGTCCACCCGCTACATTCTGTAATCCGACGTGTAACAACCCTCGCATAAATGTCCCGGTCGTCACCACCACGCTCTTTGCTTTCAAGCGAAGGCCAAGATTGGTCTCTACACCGCACGCTCCGTCTCCATCCACCAAAATCTTCGCCACGTTGCCTTGCAAAAGTGCCAGCCGGGGAGTCGACTCCAGGACCTCTTTCATCCGGAATTGATAAGCTTTCTTGTCCGATTGCGCCCGGGGCGCCCTTACACTTGGGCCCTTGTTCGCATTCAACATCCTGAACTGGATACCGGTCGCGTCTGTATTTTCGCCCATCAAACCACCCAGAGCGTCGATCTCTCGAACCATGTGACCTTTGGCTAGTCCGCCCACGGCCGGGTTACACGACATCTGCCCGATCGTATCCAGGTTCTGTGTTAATAGGAGGGTGTCGCAACCCAAGCGAGAAGCAGCAGCCGCGGCTTCAATACCCGCGTGTCCACCACCGATGACCACGACATCAAATTCCTGAGGATACAACCACATGAGGTCGCTATCTTGCGCCTTTTTTCAGGGAGGCGCAAATGAGGGAGGGATCGGTCCACGCGATCCGGTCCTATTCTCGCCATCGGGGATGGAAACACGCCTAAGGGTCCGGAACGCCTTCGCGGCGCGCGGGGACGCGCGCCCTCCCGTGGCTCCTCACCTATGTTCCACGTGGAACATTCACCCCATCGTATCCCGTCTGCAGACCTAATCGCACCCCCGAAGCAGCCTTCTACACCATTTTTCGCGCCACTTCTCTCGTTCTTCCTCACCTTTCACGTGACAACCGACCGACTTTCCGGCAAAGTCTCCTCACGTGCTCGCCCACCATGGCTAAGTCCCTCGATGTCTCCCCTGCTAAGTCCTTCGCCGAAGAAGTCGAGATTCTCCGGAAGTCCTTCCGTGCTTGCCTCGATGTTTACGCGACTCGGGTGGAAGCTGAACTCGGGCATATCAAAGAGGCGGCTCTCGCTAAAACCGGGTCCGCGCACCTCTCCCAAAACACCATCCGCGACCTCCGCGACATGATTACCCTTTGTCGCACGCTCGATATCAAACCCGAAAAAGGCCGCCGCAAAGATCTGAAGAAAATCGACAGCCTTGTCGATGAGCTCAATTTAATGGTCGAGAATTGGTGAGGGCCCGTTTCCGCCCCGGGATGGCGTGCGTCCGCCGACCCCGACGTATTTCCCGCCCGCATTGACACACGCACACGGCCCTGCGAACAACGGATCGCGGGGACGCGCTCCCTCCCAACATCAGGGGCATGCGTTCAATTCTCGAAACACATCAACCCGCGCCACGGGCTCAAATCCGGCGCGATTTGATTTCGAGATGTGGCGGACGCCCGCCTCGCCGAGATTTTCGCCCTACCGACCCTCGGCTGGCCTCCCACGCCCCTCCTAGCTCCTAGATTCTAGCTCCTAGCTCCTTCCCCTAACACCTTTCCTAACCGTTACACCTCGCTTTGCGGTTTGATTTTTTGATTCACGTTGATTTCGTTACTTGGTTGTCTATCTATTTCGCCGTTATGCTGCCCGCCCTGATCTTAACTTTAGTCGCTCCGCTTTACCGGCTGCTTTTTCTGCGGGCGGGCGCACCCTTTGATTGGGCCAATCTCTCACCCCCAGCCTTTTCCTTCGCAATAGCCTTATCAGCGACCTGCTCTTTACTTCTTTCTTTCTGCTTACTCCAGCCTTTCTCCGGCTACACCACGCGTCGTCGGATCTCCCCGGACATCCTACCCATCCCACTCTTTAAGTATGCACACAGTATTGCAGTCTCCCGGCGAATCCCGATCGACGATCAATGATCGCCTTACCAAGGCGGATAAGATCCGCCTCTTACGCGACATGTACCGGATCAGGCGTTTCGAACAGACCTCGCTCAAGTACTACAACCTCGGACGTATGGGCGGTTTCCTGCATCTTTACTCCGGTCAGGAAGCGGTTGCTGTCGGAACGATCTCACTCCTGGGTGAGAACGATCACGTCATCACGGCATATCGTGACCATGGTCATGCTTTGGCCGTTGGTATGTCCATGAACGAATGCATGGCGGAACTCTTCGGCAAAGCAACCGGCTGCTCAAAGGGCAAGGGCGGTTCCATGCATTTCTTCGCCCCCGACAAACGCTACTGGGGCGGCCACGGCATCGTGGGCGGCCAAACTCCTCTCGGCGCAGGAATCGCCTACGCCCTAAAGTATAAGCACATTCCTGGCTGTTGCCTTTGCTACCTTGGCGACGGGGCCATCAACCAAGGCGCCTTTCACGAAGCCCTCAACCTGGCCGCCTTGTTTCAACTGCCCGTCGTTTACATCATCGAGAACAACGGCTACTCGATGGGGACCAGCCAACAGCGCTCCTCCGCCTACAAGACCTCTTTGGCCGAGCGCGCCGAAGCATACAACATGGCTTGGGAAGTCTTCCTCGGTGAAGATATCTATGAGGTCCGTAACCGTACGAATATCGCCGTTGAGCGGGCTCGTAAGACTCAGCAACCGACATTGCTCGAGATCCAGACTTACCGCTATTACGGTCACTCGGTCGCGGATGCGAACGCGAAGAAATATAGAAGCTCCGAGGAAATCGACGACTATAAAAATAACCACGATCCCCTCCAAATATTTGCCAAGACCTTGCTTCACGAAGAAGTCCTGACCGAAAGCGACATCCAGGAGATCGACAAAGCCGCAAAAGAAGAGGCGAATGCAGCCGTCGCTTTTGCCGAGGAAAGCCCTCTGCCACAGGAAAGCGACATCCTCACCGATGTGTACTGGGAAGTCGATAACCAGACCGACGCAGCCAAAAACGGCTCCTACTTCTTCAACACCTGATCACTCCATGCCACTGATTACTTATAGAGAAGCTCTCCGCGCCGCCCTCGACGAAGAGATTCTTCGCGATGAAAACGTTGTGGTGATCGGCGAAGAAGTCGCCCAATACAACGGGGCGTATAAAGTCACCGAAGGCCTCTGGGCTGCGCATGGCGACCGGCGCCTCGTAGATACCCCAATCAGCGAAGCCGGCTTCGTGGGAATGGGTATCGGCGCCTCCATGCTCGGGCTTCGGCCAGTCATCGAGCTCATGTTTTGGAGTTTCGCTTATGTCGCCTTTGACCAGATCCTAAACAATGCGGGCTGCGTGCGCTACATGTCCGGCGGTCTGGTAAACGTTCCCATCGTTATCCGTGGCCCGGCCAATGGTGGCACCAACGTCGGTGCTACCCACTCCCACACGCCTGAAAACCTTCTTGCGAACACCCCCGGTTTGAAGGTCGTAGCTCCGGCCACAGCGTACGATGCCAAAGGTCTTCTCAAAACTTCGATCAGGGACAATGACCCGGTGATGTTCATGGAGAACACCCTGCTGTACGGTGAAAAGTGGGAAGTGCCTGATAATGAGTATCTTATACCGCTGGGCCTTGGCGATATCAAACGTCCGGGCACCGATATTTCCCTGATCGCTCACGGCCGCGCAGTTCTTACCTGTCTCAAGGCGGCAGAACTCTTGGCGGCAGAACACGATATCGAGGCTGAGGTCGTTGATCTTCGTTCGATCCGGCCGCTCGATGAAGAAACCGTTCTCAATTCTGTTCGGAAGACACATCGCGCTGTGGTTGTTGAAGAGGGTAAACCGTTCTGCGGCATCGGCGCTCAACTGGCATCCATGATTCAAGAAAAGGCTTTTGATGATCTGGATGCTCCTATTGGCCGCGTGACCGCCATCGATGCACCGGCGATCTACAGCCCTCCCCTTGAGAAGCGCCAGCTCCCGGATCCTCAGCGCGTCATCGAAAAAGTACTTAGTCTCTCCTAACCATTCCTCGCCATGCCTATTACTATCGAAATGCCCAAACTCAGTGACACGATGACGGAGGGCACCCTGCTTCGCTGGGTAAAGAAAGTCGGCGATACCGTCGCGGTCGGCGACGTCTTGGCAGAAGTCGAAACCGACAAGGCAACGATGGAGATGGAAGCGTTTGACGACGGCACGCTATCCGAGGTTTACGTCAATGAGGGCCAGACCGTCCAAGTTGGCCAGAAGCTAGCCATTTTGCTTGGCGCCGGCGAATCCAAACCGGCCGGATCTAAGTCCAGCGCTCCCGTTGCCCAGCAACCCGACGCTCAGAAGAAAGCCGATTCGCAAAAGAAACCTTCTCAGGCCAAACAACCCGAACCAGCTCCTTTACCTCAAACCGTACAGCCGGCTGATACCGAATCCGGAGTCCGGGTTAAGGCATCTCCATTAGCTCGCAAAGTTGCAGCCGAGCTGGGAGTTGAGCTCGAGACGTTACCTGGTTCCGGCCCGGGAGGACGCATTGTTCGTGACGACGTGGTTTCTGCCCACCAAAAAGGTGCTCAAGTAACCGACCAGCCCCCCAAACCAGTCGCGCCTGCCGTATCGACACCGGCCCTATCGCAGCAGGATGTCCAGATCCCATTAGGTGGCATGCGCCGAACCATTGCCGCCCGGTTGTTGGAGGCTAAGACGACGATCCCGCATTTCTACCTACAAGCGGAGGTCGATGCCGAACCCCTGGTCCAACTGCGCCAACAACTAAACGCCGCGAACGAGGCAGCCGGGCTCCCAAAGTTCACGGTCAACGATTTTATCCTCAAAGCAACCGCGGTGGCCGCTACTCACGTACCCAAAGCCAATGCTTCGTTTTCCGGTGACTCCATTGTTCAGTACGGCTCGGTTCACCTCGCGTGCGCCGTTGCTATTGATGACGGCCTGGTGACCCCAGTGATTCGCGATGCTGGCTCGAAGACCCTCAGCCAGATCAGTGCCGAGATTAAAGACCTCGCCGCCAAAGCACGTTCAAAAAAGCTTAAGCCCGAACAATACCAGGGAGGAACCTTGACGGTTTCTAACCTCGGCAGCTACGGGGTCGATCTATTCTTTGCTATCATCAACCCGCCGCAATCTCTCATCGTTTCCGTCGGCGCCATCTTGAAGAAGCCCGTCATAAACGCTGCCGGGGCCATCGTTCCCGGGCAGCGCCTTGTTTTAGCCCTCAGTTGCGACCATCGGGTCGTTGACGGCGCCATCGGAGCACACTTCCTGGCTGAGCTAAAGCGGCTGATCGAAACGCCAGCTCTCATGCTGGTTTAGGATGTCTGTTTTCGTCTATGAAATATGATCTAATTGTCGTCGGGGGCGGACCCGCCGGTTATGTCGGTGCTATTCGAGCTGCCCAACTTGGCAAGCGCGTAGCCTGCGTCGAGAAAGAGCGCGCCGGCGGCACTTGTTTGAACTGGGGTTGTATACCCACCAAATCTCTGCTCCGAAACGCTGAGCTTTATCACCTTTTGCGCCATCGCGCTTCTGACCTTGGCTTTCGCTTCGATAACTTAGCCTATGATTGGACTAAGATCGTCGCCCGTAGCCGCGCCGTTTCCGACAAGCTAGCCAGCGGAGTCGAATTCCTGTTCCGAAAACATAAGATCGACAATATCAAGGCGACAGCATCGATTCCCGAAGCTGGACGGGTCGCTTGCAAAGCCGCCGACGGCAAAGAACAGATCCTGGAAGCCGACTCCATCTTAGTCGCTACTGGAGCCACCTCGCGGCCTATGCCGGGTCTGCCAGTCAACGGTAAGACCGTACTCGATAGTCACTACGCCATGATTGTCGATCCACAGCCAAAGCGACTCATCATCATCGGCGCCGGCGCAATTGGGGTTGAATTTGCCTATTTCTTCAACGCATTCGGTACAGAGGTAACCCTTGTCGAGATGTTACCAAATGTCTTACCGGTCGAAGATACCGAGATCAGCGTTGCCCTTGAAAGAGCGCTGACTAAACAAGAGATTAAAATCCTGACGAACTCAAAGGTAACAGAAACTGCGACCACAAAAGACGGCGTACGAGTCACGGTCGAATCCAAACAGAAGCAAACTTTTGAAGCGGATTGCGCCCTTGTGGCAATTGGCGTTTCACCGCTACTCCCTTCTGGCGTCTCTCTAAAACTCGATCCAAAAGGTTTTATTCAGATAGATAACCGTTACCAAACCAACGTACCAGGGGTATACGCGGCCGGCGATATCATAGGACCACCGTGGCTGGCCCATGTCGCTATGTGGGAGGCTATTCAAGCTGTAAACGGCATCTTTTCAGCAGCAACCCCAAAACGGCTAAAGACTTTCCCAGGTTGTACTTATTGCCAGCCTCAGGTCGCCAGCGTCGGGCTCACCGAGCGCGCAGCCAAAGACAAGGGGATCAAATTCAAGGTCGGTAAGTTCCCGTTTCTAGCCAACGGCAAGGCTCTGGCTGCTGCCGAGCCCGACGGCTTCGTTAAGCTGTTATTTGGAGAACCGCACGGCGAGATCATTGGCGCGCATATCATCGGAGCCGAAGCTACTGAGCTGATTGCTGAGCTCGGCCTCGCGATTAATCTCGAAGCGACGCACGAAGAATTGGAAGAGACCATTCATGCTCATCCGACCCTAAGCGAAGCCGTGCATGAGGCCGTCGGAAACGCCTTCGGCCACGCCATCCATATTTGAGGCAGCCAATTGGTGGGGCGAGGCTCCAGAGTTACTGTGGCGACGTTACAAGGACTGCAACGTCGAAACCACCGCTTTGTGTGCCAGGCCAGGACGCTGCCGAGCCGTGTCCACTGTGTGCCACTACAGACGGTGAGGAATTCCATTACCACCTCCGGACCGCATTTAGCGTTGGAAATTGGATCACCGTAGACCGGCGGCTCGGCAGCCATTCGACCTTGCGAATCGAAGGCCTCCACCGCCCGATAACCCTGCGCACCTTTCCAGTACCTACGGGAGCCTCGCCCCATCAATAAACGGCCTGCTCTGCTCTACCCGCCCCACTTACTCACAACGTTAATCTGAAGTTCTTAATTTCTATCAACCAAACTTAATAATATTCTACTGGTTAATAACTAGCCATACGCGTCCTAATTCACTGTCATCCAAGGTGTTACCACTCAGATTACTTGCTAATAACTTCAGACGCTGTCGTTCACTGCCTCCAGTAACTTCGTGATGGGGCAAGTTCCCCGACTTATTCACAATGTGTCCGCCATTCTCCACGGAATCATTAACACTGGTTTTAGTCTATCAGCTGGAAGTCCGGGGGAGCCGTGAAAAGTGAAGAGTCTTGCGGTCCAAGATCGAGATTCTCCCACTCAGTCGTGGCGTCGGCCGTTTGCGACAGCACCGGCAGATGAGTAAATTGACTGATCCAAATGAAGCCTGTAGAGGTGCTCTCAGCCTCTTGGCTTCCTTTAGTTTTTGCTGGAGCTGACGAAAAGCGATACTTGTCGCAGACCTGCCCTTTAACTGTTTCGGTACCAACTTTGTCCGGAGAGATTAGCATCCCCTTCGCCAACTCGTAGGCATCAAGAGATTTCAGCAAGTTAGGATCGAGTGGGCGTACCCGGTAAGCCTTGCGAGAGACGATGATGGTGTACATCAGGTTTAAATCCCCACGGAGAATGAGCACTAACCGACCATTAGCGGTATCCTGCTCGGTTCGACGTCTATCCCCGTCGACGTACATGCGCATGGTGAACGTCTTTCCCTCTTTCTGAGTGGTGACCACATCAACGCTGTATCGGGTTGGCGTTCCCGCAAACGGGTTGTCCGTTGCCTGAGCCCTTGCAACAAAGTCAGTTCCAAAAGACAGGATAGCGAACACACTTACTAACGATAAAAATCTCATTGGGAGGGCTTCTCTGAGGCGTATCTAGCTGAACGAGGAATAAATTGCGACCGCTAACGTTGGCAAGCTTCAAGCAGGCGCACGTGGTCCAGTCAAACTTGCTTTCTCTGCGACCACTCCATACGAAAGATCTGAGAAACGTGCGGTGCAGACCTTAAAACCGAGACGTTCCAGGTCGTCGACTGCGATATCGAGTGACCAAAAGAACTCTTCCGTGATGCCTTGGGCTGTGGCTGGGTCTCCCTTTGTCAAATACTCCTGAATCTTATTCTCCTTCTCGGAACTCGTCTGCATCATTAGATCGCCGAAAACAGCTCGTCCACCCGGCAACAGACGATGGAACACCAGCTCAAACAACCGCCGCTTCTCCTGATCAGTCAAATGATGAACCACGTAGGTGCTGATTACCGCGTCGAATTGGCCCAGCCCTTGGGTGAATACTTCAAGGATATCTGCCTTGATAAACTGTCGATGAGTAATATGGCCTAACTTGAGTCTGGCGATCGCCTCCATTTTCTCGGAAACGTCAACCGAAACGAGCTGGCCACAACTTGGTATCAACTGAGAGAGATTACCGGTACCGGAACCCAGTTCCAGCACGCGAGAAGTCGGCGTAATCTGTGCCTGCTGAACTACCCAGCTGAGGACTTCTCGATACCCCGCCCTGATGGGATCGGATTCATTCAGGACGTCCTGGTCATAGTCCGCAGCCTCGCTGTCATGATTAAAAATATCGGCATTCGCACTTCGCATTTTAGTTACGAGTTACGGGTGGCTAGTTGCCAGGCCCTGGTGGGGCGAGGCTCCCGAATAATTCCAGCCATTCGCGCGCAGCGATTTGTAATGCTCCGCCATATCGTATTGTTGGGTCTTAAGTCGTGCCGAGCCGTCGTCTATCGTGGGCCACGGCTCGGCGCGTCGATCGGCCTTGCTCATTCATCTCTTAGCATGCCACCCTGTGCCATTGGTTAATCGCTGGGTTTTCAGGAGCCTCGCCCCACCAATATACGGCAACCCGTAACCCGCAACTCATAACCCTCCTACAGATCGACCGTAGAGCCAAAACTTGGGTCGAAAAGTCGCTTGTAGGTTCGAGTCGCGAATAGGTCTGTCATCCCGGCAACGTAGTCGCAAAGCACTCTAGCGCGTCCCAGCTTATCGGGCGCGTTTCGCACAAGATGATCGTATGACTCGGGTAGCAACCGCAGGCTCGGGCTCTTCGCTTCAAGATAGGCTTCTGCGAACGCTCCGAAAATTGCATCTAGGATCATGCGAGCCTTGCGTTCGAGCTGGTGAAGCTGTGAATGGCGAAAGACCAGGTCCCGGCAAAGGCGTTTATAGATGCCGACCTCAGCCCGAACCTCCGGCTCAACTACCAAACTGAAACGGTAGCGTTGGCTAACATCACAAAGGGCACCCGTTCTTGACACCAATGATGTTGCCCGGATAAATGCCCCTATCTTCCGGCTGAACCGCGCTTCCACCTTACGCTCTTTGATTGCGGAAAGGACGGTTTCGATAGGTTTTTCCTCATCAGGTTTCAAACTCTGGTTTGCCGCCCAATCCTCGACTCGTTCGAACCTCAGAAACCCGGCGTTGATACTATCGACGATGTCGCTTAACCCGTAAGCCGTATCGTCCGCCCAGTCCATAATCTGACATTCCAAAGAACGAAGCGTCGTATAGTCCAGCCCGGCGTCTGAGATGGCCGCCCCTACAGTAAATTGACGCAAGGACTCTTGGTCGTCGTAAAGGAAATGATTATCGGCGGTCGGATCATCCCGAAAAAGTCGCTTATATTTTTGGACGCCATCGATTAAAGCCCGAGTCGGATTCATGCCGCGTCGATCCCTGGTTCCCGAATAGATGGTCTTAGCGATTAAGCGCAGACTCTGCGCATTGCCTTCGAAACCGCCAAAATCGCGCATCAAATGATGTAAAGCGCGTTCACCGGCATGACCAAAAGGCGAGTGTCCGAGATCGTGGGCCAGACAGACCGCTTCCACCAGGTCGGGATCGATACAAAAATCTGCACTCAGAGATGCGGCGGTTTGATTCAGGAAGAAACAAATTGATCTGCCTATTTGTGCCACCTCTAGTGAGTGGGTCAGTCTGGTCCGGTAAAAATCGAATTCGCCGCTAACGAAGACTTGGGTCTTCGATTGGAGCCGGCGAAATGCCGAGCTGTAAATAATCCGATCCCGATCGATCTGGAACGGAGACCGGTACGGATCCTCCTCACGTGGTTCCAGCGATTCGTAGTCGAATTCGTTGTAGAACTGATTTCGCGGGCTCCGCATGACCAGAGCTAGTGTGCCTGATTGAGCCAGGCGGCGTCAACCGGTAGAGGAGATGGGGGACCTGATCTTACAAATTCGGGGAGGGCGCATGTCGCCGCGCGCTGCGAGGCTGGGGCACGACCAGGGGCGTATTTTCGCGCGCGATTAGAACACGTACCCGCCTTCGGTAACCACGGATCGCGGGGATCCGACGTCGCCGAAGCCGGGAGAAAAGGAACCAGGAAGAGAACGCTATGTCGGACAGGCAGCGATCCCTCCCGGGCCTCCGCTCACTACGTTCCTGGTGTCGCCGAAGGACTGGGTGAAGCCGAGGGAACCGCTTCAGGACTCGCTTTCGTCTCAGGTGTCGCCGAGCTCTCCGGACTCGTCTTCGTCTCGGGCGTCGCTGAGCTCTCCGGACTCGCTTTCACCTCAGGTGTCGCCGAGCTCTCCGGATTTGGAGACGGAACTACTGAAGGCGGTGCAGCCGCTGGAGTTGGGGTTGCAGCGAACGGATGCTGAACCACCGGTTTTGGAAAAACACCAGTATTAGCAGCGGGTCTCGCTGCCGGATTGGGTGAAGCCGTCGTCAACAAATCCTTACGCGGCTTCAAGAACGTCTCCACACTGGAGTTATCCACTTCGAAGATCCAGTTTTGCAGTTTCTGTTCTGCTGCTAGCCGAGTCTTAAGTGCTTCCTGATTTTTATTAAATTCGTCGTCCTTCTTTTTCTTGTCATCGGGAGACTCGTTGGGCTCAGCAGTGCGCTTCGAAGGCAGATCCGCCGAAACTTTAAACCGGAAGAAATGGCTTTGGTCCGGACCTGTGCCACCGAGCTCCAGCGCGTACTTGAAGCCATCAAAAGTCGAAAGGTTAACAGTGACAGGCTTGTTAAGACCGGTCTCGGAGTCGGGCGTGTTTGCCGGTTTAACATCTTGGAAGTTAGGCGAGAAACTCCCGAGTGCCGCTAACGCCTGAGGGTTGAGTGTTTCACCAGGCTTTGGATCTACTAGGCCCCAGGGGGCCTTCGCGTCCTTTTTGCCAATCTCCCAGCCATCCCCGTCAGACGACGAACCACGGGCGATGTCTTTGACGTCGTCCGCCTTAATGAAATCCTTGTCCAACCAGTTCTGCGGCGAGGCGTCTACGGTATAAAAGTCGTCGTTAGTGAGATAAACCTTATCCTTCTGCGAAGGATCATAGACGAAGCGGCCGTTTCCACCGGAGTTCTCTTGGTCGTCATCCCCGCTGCTTTCACCGCCTCCGAAAAGCTTACCAAAGATCAAGGTTTTAATGGACTTACCACTGCCATCGATCAGGTCGAGCTCAATACCCGAATGGTCGCCTTGCCCTGGAGCTATAATATTCAGCCGGCCGAACTGAGACGGGCCAATGTCTGACTGGCGAACCACTTTGAATTGCCAAAGCGCCGTCATTACTTCGCGGATTTTGCCAAAGTCTGCCGGAAACCCGTTCCGTTCCGCCACCGTCCAGGCATCGTTCGCCTTTTGCACCGTCGTTGTTTGCTTGGAAGATTTTACGACCAGCTTTTCAACCGAATTAACCGGCAAGTTCGCGAATGGCTCTAAATCAGTGGCCTGGCCCTTCCATCCCGAAGACCGGACAAGTTGAAAGATAGTTCCGGCAATGGCGAGGACCAGTGCCGCGCCCAGCAATAAGTAGAGTTGTTGTCGTTTCATCGAGCGGCTCGACTTCGTTTCTTGAGGAACGCTAGGCCGAGACCGACACAGGTCACGACCACTGGCATCAGTGCGATGTTTAGCCACTTCAGCCAGTTCTGGAGAGAATCGATTTCTTGCCGGAGTTCTTTTCGAACTTCCTTCAACTGTTTGTCAATCTGAGCCTCGTTTGCTTGAAACTTTTTAATCTCACCTTGCTGTTCGGGCGAAAGGACGGTTTTCTCGTCCGTCTGCTTAGCGCTTTGTAGTTCGGAAACCTTTTGCCGGGCTTGCTGAAGGCTAGTTTCCAGCTCGTCGATCTTGCTTTGATATTTGTCTTGGGCGGCCGCCTCCATCTTATTGACGACATCGAACGGCCGGTTCGCGGATGACCGGCTACGAATCGACATCAGATTCGAATCCCCGGCGAGCAGCTCTACACTGCTTTCGATTAGATTGAGATTGCCGTTGCTCGGAGTAAACACGACCTGATTCATCATCTGTTGTTCGCGCCCGGCGATCTGGTCATAGGCAAAGTCCGAGTCGCCGATCAATATGGCAACACCTTCGTTGGTCGCGTCTTTGAGATAGGTTGGAGTCGGTGTGGCTGAGGGCGCAGGCGAAGCCGCGGGTGTCGGAGTAGGGGCAGCGGCCGCAGCCGGCTTTCCATCAGGAAATGCGGTCTTGAATTTGCCGGATAACCGGACGGCCAACGGCAAAACCTTATTGCCAGGTTTATAGAACTTCCTGATCCCATCCGCTCCCATCATGATCATAGTGGCGTCGACTAACCCAGCTTGGGGTGTCGACGAGACCAAAACTTCCTCCTTTAGACCACTTGCCGGGGTACCGGTGAACGCCCCCGCGAACGGCAACAACAGATCGTTGGTGCCCGCTCCCAAAGGATCAGACTTGTTAATGTTGTCCCCGCTAATCGAAAGGACCGTCAGATCGGTGTCCTGTGCACCGTTCTGCCGCTGTATCCGCGTTGCCAGGTTTGGGTCAGCTACGATTTTGTTTGCGGTGAACTCCAGACCCCAGGCCTTCAGGAGTTTGTCTAGATTGGCCGAAAAGGTTTCGCCACGCATCATTGCCTGTTGGCCGCTCAACTGTGAATCAACAAAAGAAAACGGATCCAGTAGCGCCACCAGTTTACCGCCCCGAAGCATAAATTGATCGATCGCGAATTGAGCGGATTCAGTTATACCCTTTGGGTACGCTAACAACAGGACGGAGATATCGTCATCGATTTTATCCGCCGTTACCGGTACCTCGCCTAACGTGTAATTCTGTTTCAGCTCCTGAACGAAAACCCAGGGGTCGCTGCCGCGCTGTCGTTGCATCATCATCATCGGCGTCGTTTTGCCGAGCACTGGTAAAGCACTCATAACACCGACGACCGCCTTTTTCGGGTTTACGACGCTCGAAATTGCCCGCGAGATATCATATTCGAGCAAAGTTTCCCGCTGCGGGCTTAGGAAAGAAATCGCGGTTTTAGCATCAAGGCAGCTAACGGCTAAGCCGAGATAGATGCGGTCGCCGGTCAAATTGGCAGCGGTAGTCTGGCCCTGAACACCGTCTAAGCGAGCGGAGTCTTCCGCGTCAGAGTCCGGCTTCGGATCAAGCTTTACCACCTCGATTTTGCCGTGACCTGCCTGTTGGTACTCGGAAAGCAAGTCTTCGACTTCTTGCGCGTAAGTGCGCAAGGGTACCGGCATGGAGGAATTATCTTTGCTGTAGTAGAACCGGATTTCGACCGGCGTATCCAGCTTATCCAGGATCTTTTTCGTGCCCGGCGAGAGCGTGTAAATCTTATTCTCAGTCAGGTCACTCCTGACCTTGAGGAAATTACCGAGCACGTTCACTGCGATCAAGATCACTAAGACAGCGACCACCGCGGCGACAGGAAACAGCCAAGTCTCGATTTTCTTCATAGCTATCAAGCGCGATGTGCGCGGAGAACGACACTATTGGCGAACAAGCAGAATACCACCACGCTCACAAAAAAGAGCAGGTCACGACTATCAACTACACCGCGTTGCAGACTGTCAAAGTGAGTCATCACACCGATTGACGCTAAACCGTCTACCAGCCAAGCCGGAGCCCAGTTTGAAACTGCGTCCGTCACGGGCGGCCATCCGCAAAGGATTAGAAAGAGACAGATCACAACAGCGAGGATAAAGCTGACAACTTGGTTTCGGGTAAAAGACGAAGTCAGCTCCGCGATGGAGAGAAATGCGCCAGCCATTAACAGACTTCCCAAGTAACCGCAAAAGATCCGGCCGTAATCCGGATGTCCCAGATAGCCAACGGTTACGACGATGGGAAAAGTCAAAAGCAAGGCGATCGCCAAGAAGATCCAGCTAGCGAGGAACTTTCCTAAGATAGCCTGCCAGGGTGTGACCGGCATCGTCAGGAGAAGCTCCATCGTTCCCAATCGCAGTTCCTCCGACCAAAGGCGCATGCCGACAGCCGGCACCAGAAAAAGATAAAGCCAGGGGTGCCAGAGAAAAAACGGAAGTAGATCAGCAACTCCGCGATCAAAAAACTGTCCTACCATGAAGGTAAAGAACCCAGCGAGTAACAGAAAGATTACGATGAATACGTACGCTACTGGAGAGGAGAAATAGGCACCAAGCTCTCGCTTGGCGATAGTCCAAATGGTCTTCATGCCGCAGATTTTGTGTCGGGGAGGGTAATGGAGCGGAACACGTCATCGAGTCGACCTTCTTCCACGTCCAGATGTTCAATTTTCCAAGCATTGCGGGTTCCAGCTTCAAGCAACTCCGGCAACACGTTTCCCCGCGGAACGACCTGGACGGTCACGTGTTCCGGCTTTTCCGCAACGATCCAGAATTTTTCAACAGCTTTTAAGCTCTCGATTTGTGCTACCAGATTATCTTTCGAAACATTTCCTACCGTGACAATCACGTTACCGGCGGAAGGCGACTTTGCCTTCAATTCATCCGGCGTTCCATTCGCGACGATTTTCCCTTGATCGATGATGATTGCACGGGTGCATGCCGCCTCGACCTCTTCGAGAATATGGGTCGAAAAAATGATCGCTTTCTCTGAACCCATGCGCTTGATCAGCGTGCGCACCTCGTATTTCTGATTAGGATCCAACCCATCGGTTGGCTCATCGAGGATCAGAACCTCGGGATCATGGATCAGAGCTTGCGCGAGACACGTTCGGTGCCGGAATCCCTTGGAAAGTGTGTCGACGCTCTGATGCAGTACTTGCTCGAGGAAACAGAGCTGAACGACTCGATCGATCGCGTTTTTCTTTGCCGTCCCGAATAAGCCCCGCATTTCTGCGCAAAAACTCAGAAAACCGAAAACCGACATGTCCGAGTAGATTGGGGCGTTCTCCGGCAGGTAACCGATACGGCGGCGCGCCTCCAGGGGTTGATCGGCGACGTTGAAGCCAGCGACGGTGACGGTTCCGGCGGTGGGCGGTAAATAGCCGGTGATCATCCGCATACTGGTGGACTTCCCAGCGCCGTTTGGGCCGAGAAATCCGAGGACTTCACCTTTACTGACGGAGAAAGTCACGCCGTCGACCGCACACTTCGCGCCAAACATTTTGGTCAAGTGCTCGACGTTGATCATGGGTGAGAGCTCATCGTGAAATGAATGTAGGGGTGGGGCGGCTTAGAAAGAGCGCGACGTATCGAATTTGTCAAGCACGGCCACTTTTTTCGGTGGAGCGATGCCCTCCCGGTATCGACGACTGTCCCCTCTTACCGAAGACGATGCGGACCAAGACGCGGCCACGAAGAAAATCGACTCAACCTAACCCTATGCGCTAAGTCGCCTTCTCAGCGTTGGGATGGCGATTGCGCGTTGAGGCGAAGCCGTGGAGCGCGTTTGGCGTTTGGCGGTTCGGGCGGTGCCCGGGAGGGATCGCGTCCTCGCGATCCGTGGTTATCGAAGCCGAGGAAATGCTGTAGTCGCGGAACAAGAATAGACCTTTAGGTGATGGCACGTCCTCGCGGCGCGCGGGGACGCGCGCCCTCCCTGAACCGCACAGCGATCGCCCGAACCGCCGAACGCCGAACGCCAGCAGCGCTCCACGTTTGCCTGCCAACGACATTGCGTTCACACTTGCCTTTCGTTAACGTTACAGCAGTGTCGACCTCCGTTCCTACCCCCAAGCCGGAAGTTTTATGGCGACCGAATGCCAACGTTGCCGAGAGGAGTAATCTTAATCGTTATCTCCAGTGGTTATCGAAAACACACGACGTCCGGTGTCAAAGCTACGGAGAAGTTTACGACTGGTCAGTCACCAAAATCGACGATTTCTGGCGATCCATCGCCCAGTTTTTCGACGTCCAGTTTCATACCCACTCCGATCAGGCAGTTATTTGGCATCAGACGGATGATGCTCGCTGGTTCCCGGGCGCGACCTTGAATTACGCCGAACAGGTTTTACGAGCGATCCGGCAACGACCGGAGGAAGTAGCGATTCTTTCTGCGGTCGAAGGACAAGACCAATCGACGCGCCGTCGGATTAAAGGAAACGAGTTGCTCACGCAAGTAGCGGCGGTGGCTACTGCTTTGCGCGCGGCCGGAGTTGAAAAAGGGGATCGAGTAGCCGGCTATTTGCCGAATTACCCCGAAACCGTGATCGCGTTTCTAGCCAGTGCGTCCATCGGCGCCATCTGGTCCAGTTGTCCTCCGGAGCTCTCAAGCAAAGGGGTCTTAGAGCGCCTGCAACAGATCTCGCCGAAAGTGCTCTTTGGGGTGAACGGTTACTATTACGCGGGTAAATATCAGGACCGAAGTGAACCATTGCGCGACGTCGCCAATGGGCTCTCTTCGCTAAAGGTCGTCGTGATAGTTGGCACTAACCCTGTCCTAAGCGGCCTCTTGAACCCGGTGCCGGTCACATCGTGGGACAGCTTTATTCGTGATGTCGATCCGCGCTCATTTTCCGTACTGCCCGTCGAATTCGAGTATCCGCTTTGGATTCTCTTTTCATCCGGTACAACCGGGATCCCAAAGCCAATCGTACAAAGCCACGGGGGAATCTTATTAGAACACCTCAAAGCCTTGGCCTTGCAGCTGGACCTGCAGCCAGGAGACCGGTTTTTCTGGTACACCACCGCAGGCTGGATGATGTGGAATTTCCTGGTGACAGGATTGGCTCTTGGCACTTGTATCGTCCTGTACGATGGAAGCCCAAAATACCCAGATTGGATGGTTCTTTGGCGTTTTGCGGAGGAAGAGCGGATTACTTATTTCGGCACCAGCGCGCCGTTCTTACTCGCATGCGAGAAAACAGGGTTAAGTCCGCGTACCAATTTCTCTTTCAGTCATTTGCGGGCGATCGGGTCGACCGGCGCACCGTTACCCCCCGAAGGATTCGACTGGGTTTATGAGCATGTGAAACCGGACGTGTGGTTGGGTTCCGCTAGCGGCGGCACCGATGTTTGTACCGCCTTCGTTCTATCGAATCCGTTGGATCCCGTCATACGCGGAAAACTCCAATGTCGCGGCCTCGGTGCTCGCATCGAAGCGTGGAACGAGAATGGTGAAGCAGTTTGGAATGAGATGGGCGAATTAGTCTTGACCGCCCCTTTTCCATCCATGCCGGTTTTTTTCTGGAATGATCCGGATGGTAGCCGGCTTCGAGGAAGCTATTTCGATTATTTTCCGGGGATTTGGCGGCATGGCGACTGGATCGAAATCGACCCGGATGATGGTCAATGTGTTATTTATGGCAGGTCCGATTCTACCCTGAACCGTGGCGGTGTGCGCATGGGAACCAGCGAGTTTTATCGGGTAGTTGAAGCGTTCCCTGAGATCCAAGAAGGTCTGGTGATCGATACGACGGGGCTCAAGCTTGGTTCGGAGGAAATGAGTGGAACGCTGATTTTGTTCGTGGTTTTGGCTCCTGGCGTAGAGTTCACGCCCGCACTAAAAGCGTCGATCTGCGATCGGATCCGGACTCAGCTTTCGCCTCGTTATACCCCGGACGATGTCTGTGTGGTCGGCGAGATTCCCCATACCTTGAATGGGAAGAAACTGGAGGTGCCGGTTAAGCGAATATTTCAAGGTGTCCCCCTCGCTAAAGCGGTGAGCCGGGAGGCGTTGAGTAATCCGCATGTGCTCGATGAATACGTTGAGCTGGCGGAGAGGATGGAGCCGAAGACTTCTGCGTAAGCCTTCGCCGACCCATCGTGGGGAGGGATCGCGTCCTCGCGATCCGTTGTTCGCGGAGCTGCGCGTTTTCGTCTTCGCGTGATCAATATGTCTGGAGCTGGTGAACGTCTTCGCGGCGCGCGAGGATCCGACGTCGCCCCGGTGGATGAGAAATCGATAGAATGCATCAGGCTATGTCGGACAGGCAGCGCGCCCTCCCGGGCCAGGCGCCGATCTCCCACAGCTTACCGCGCTTGCCTGCTCTGCCGCTACACGGTACACGTTAATCTTTCATGCCTAAGAATCACGTTTCACGGTTGATCTTCGCTTCGAGTGAGCTGTCAGCGGATATGCTTTACGCCACCGGTTTTTCAGTTCCGGATCCGTTCCTTTACCTGGAACAGAACGGCAAGAAGACGATTTTACTCTCCGATCTCGAGATCGGCCGTGGGCGTAAAGAAGCGGCGGTGGATGAAATCGCTTCTCTATCCGGGATTCAGGATCCACTTGAAAAACGTTTGAAGAAAAGGCCGACGATCGAAGAAACCGTCACTCAATTTCTGCGGAAAAGACGAGTCAAACGGGCTGAGGTGCCTGCCGATTTTCCCTTAGGCCTTGCCGTCGCCCTTCGGGAAGCTGGCATTCAAGTGACACCAGTCGATGGATTATTTCATAGTGCTCGAGAGTTTAAGGCCGCTGCCGAGGTGAAGAAGCTAGAACGCGCAATAGAGCTTACTGAAACCGGTTTGGCGCGGGCGTATGAAGTCTTACGAGCTTCAGAAATCAAGCCGGGCCGAAAACTGGTCTGGGGCGGCAAGCTGCTGACGTCAGAAATTTTGCGAGCAGAAATCGACTGCGCGATCCTTCGTGCCGGAGGCACACCGACGAACTCAATTGTCGCTGGCGGCGATCAAGCCTGCGATCCACATCATGTCGGTAGCGGGCCGTTGAAAGCGAATTCTTTGATCATACTCGACATATTTCCACGCGATAAGGCGAGTGGTTTCTATGGCGATCTAACTCGGACAGTCGTCCGCGGCAGGGCTAGCATCGCTCAAAGAAAGCTCTGGGAAACAGTATTAGAAGCAGAAGAATTGGCTCTGCGGACTATCGCTCCGGGGAAATCCGGGAAAGAAGTGCAAGATAACGTAAAAACACTCTTCAAGGACCGAGGTTATCCTACCGAGGAAAAGAATGGACAATGGACCGGATTCTTTCACGGCCTCGGCCACGGCTTGGGTCTCGAAATCCACGAACCGCTGCGCATTGGTTCAATAGAATTCAAGGTTGGCCATGTGCTGACCGTCGAGCCTGGTCTCTACTACCCGGGCGTCGGTGGGGCCAGACATGAAGACGACGGAATTGTGACCGAAACCGGCTTCAAGGTCCTGTCGAAGTTCCCGAAGGTGTTGGAGTTGTAGGGTTAGCGGTTTGCAGTTGGCTGTTTGCGGTTTCTCCACGCTGGGACATATAAGTCCTATACGTCCCATAGAGCCTGTCGCGCCGTAGGCTTCGCGAAGGCGGATCCTATTCGTGGTTGGTGAACGCCCTTCGAAGTGCCAGGCGCCATCAGCCACCTCTGAACCGCGAAACCGAATCAGCCCTTCAGCGAGAAGCCTAGGATCAGGGCGCCCCAGGCTACACCGAGGGCGGTAGCGACCCGCCAGCGCAAGATTGATTTCGTGACCCAGGTGATCTGGTCTCGCAACAGATACGGTTTTCCGACCCAGAACATGCCCAGCGTGAGCCAGACGTAGGCCAGCACTACGATTAATAACCTCCAGAGTTCCGGACGCAGAAAGGCGGAAGAGATCATCGGTTCCGCGATCAGCATGGCGAAAATACCAAGCGCTCTGGCTGCCAGTAATTCGTCGACAAAAAAAATGGTCAGAAAGAATAAGACCGGAATCGCGAATTCGACGTAAGGCCTGAGCCAGGAAAACTCTTCCAGGTCCATCGACGAGATCAGCCAGAAACACCAAACCGCATCAATCGCTAAGAGAATGATTCCGCCCGTTCTGGACCGGGGAAGCTTCAGCAAGAACTTCTGAGAATCAGTCGGACGCAATAGCGCATAAAGATGGGCCAAGAGAACAATCGATCCGATCGTCAGGCCGACCAGATTAAGACTCAGGTAGTAAATTCGAGGAGGGTAGTCCATTTAATGTTCAGGAGAAAATAGCTGGGTCACCATAAAGCGTGTAGCCGGTGGAGCGGTTGATCCGAACCGGGAACATTTGCCCCCGATGTCGCTCCGACCCTTCAAAAACGACAATCTTATTCCCGCGAGTTCGCCCCATGAGCCGGCTCGGGTTAGTCTTGCTAGGCCCTTCGCATAGAATTTCTACTTCGCGTCCGACAAAAGCTTCGCCGCGCCGCCGCGCCCAGGAGTTGACCAGGTTCAATAGGTCGTGGTTACGCTCTTCTTTAACGGTGTCCGGGACCTGATCAACCATCTCGGCGGCCGGAGTGTCTTTCCTGGTCGAATACTTAAATACAAAAGCATTATCGAATCCCACCTGGTCGACTAATTCTCTGGTCTTCGAATAGTCCCCTTCCGTTTCTCCAGGGAAGCCGACGATGATGTCGGTTGTAATCGCCATATCCGGACAGCGATCACGAATCGAGTCGACTAAAGCCAGATATTTTTCGGCGGAATAAGTGCGATGCATCCGCTTGAGGATAGGGTTTGAACCGGACTGAAGCGGCAGATGGATGTGTTCCACGAGCTTCGGCAGCCGGGTAAAGGCTTCGATCAAATCACTCTTGAACCCGATCGGGTGCGGTGATGTAAACCGGATCCGTTCCACACCGGCAATGTCATGCACGGCTTCCAAGAGTTGAACGAACGGTGACTTACCGTCCTGCCTGGGAAACTCGTGTCGCCCGTACAGGTTAACGATTTGTCCCAGCAAGGTGACTTCTCTGATTCCCCGGCTGACCAACCAGCGAACTTCTTCCACAATTTCGGGGATTGGACGGCTGCGTTCCGGCCCTCGGGTATATGGCACGATGCAGAAAGTGCAATGCATGTTACAGCCTTGCATGATGGACACGAAGCTCGTCACCTGTGCGGAGCCGACGGAATGATCCCGAATCGAGTTCTGGGAATCAGCCTCTTCATCAACGTCGACAATCGAGAAGCGTAGATCATCGGTTCGACTGAGCGCGAGATCCTGGCGTCGTGCTGCTTGTTGAGAAAGTGCTTGGTCAACGTAGTCGGCGACTCGGTGAAACTTTTGTGTACCGATGACTAAATTAAGGTGGGGTACGCTTCGCAGAAGCGACTCGCCGCGGCTCTGCGCCATGCAACCGAGAAACCCATAAACGACCGGACGCTGCTGGGATAGCGCCCCCAACATGCCCATTTTCCCGAGAGCCTTTTGTTCGGCCAAATCGCGCACGCTGCACGTATTCAGCAAAACCACATCGGCTTCTTCTTCGTGCGAAGTCAAAACGTGCCCGCGGGCGACCAGCATCTGCGCGACCTGCTCTGAGTCGCGCTCATTCATCTGGCATCCGTACGTTTTGATGTAAATCCTGGCCATTAGCGATCGGGAAGGCGGGTAAGCTACCGTGAATTTGGCATTACGCGACAAAAAATAGAGGGAGGGATCGGGTCCCCGCGATCAGTGTTTGCGGAGCCGAGTACAGACCAGATCGAGCGTTTGGCTGAGTCTACGATGCACACCTGTTCGCGGCGCGCGGGGACGCGCGCCCTCCCGGCTCAGGGGCCACTTGGTCCGCTTCCCACGAGAACGAAGCTAGCTCTTCTTTTCAACCAAATCGCACTGAGGGGCTTGAAACAAATCTAGGACTGGGAGAAAGCCTTATGGGAGTTCGGATCGGACTCTTTGAAAAGGTGACTTCTATGAAAAGCTTCTTCGCATCGTTCCTCGGTACGATCGCCGGTATCTGCTTGCTCGTGGGGATCAGCGTGTTGCTCCTGATTTTCCTGCTGGTAGGCATTGCCTCCTCGAACAAGACCGAGGTGATCCCGAACCGTAGTTTGCTTGTCTTGGATCTTTCCTGCGCGATCTCCGACGCTCCGCCTCAATTTGATGCCGCCGATCTCATTGATTCGATGACCTCGGGAGAAGAAAAGCGGGTTACCCTACGCGACACGTTGCGAGCGATAGCTTCCGCAGCAAACGATAGCCGGATCTCCGGAATACTGATCAGCGGCGATTCGTTCCCTGTTGATTTTTCTTCCGGCTATGCGGCGCTACGCGAAGTGCGTGAAGCTTTAAAGGCTTTCAAGGCGTCCAGGAAGCCGATCTATGCCTACCTGGTTGCGCCGAGTACTCGCACATTTTACGTCGCTTCAGTCGCCGACAAGATCTACCTGGATCCGGAAGATCCGATGTTATTCCATGGGTTATCATCGGGTCACTTGTACTTTGCCGATGCGTTCCAGAAATACGGGATCGAAGTGCAGGTCTCGAGAGTCGGCAAATACAAGTCGGCAGTAGAGCCTTATATCCTGGACAAGATGAGTCCTGAGAGTAGGGAACAAACGCAGGCCTTGCTCGGCGACCTTTGGCAGGAGATCACCAGCGAGATCGAGGACGCCCGCCATTTGGAGCCTGGCTCCCTCCAGAAAGTGCTTTCGGAGTCTGGCCTCATTGACGGAAAAACGGCGCTGAATCAAAAATTGGTGACCGGGCTAAAGTCGCGCACGGACTTAATCGACGACCTCAAGAACGAGTACGGAGCCGATACCGACGACCACACGTTTCGCCAGGTTTCAATTCCGAAATACATCAGCTCACTCGACCGAAACCGGGGATCGACCGAACCCCGGGGGGCGAAGGTTGCAGTTGTTTATGCCGAGGGAACCATCATTGATGGAGAAGGAAGCGGATCCAATCTTGGCGGCGATAAATTGGCGAGAGCGATCCGTAAGTTCAGACTGGATCCGGATGTCAAAGCCATTGTGCTCAGAATAAATAGTCCAGGAGGCAGCGCTTCGGCCTCGGAAGTGATTTGGCAAGAGCTGGCAGCGGCGCACAAGGTCAAGCCGGTAATTGTTTCGATGGGAACAGTGGCTGCTTCCGGCGGTTATTACATAGCGACGACGTCGGACCGTATCTTTGCCGAACCCTCAACGATTACCGGTAGTATTGGGGTGTTCGGTCTGTTCCCGAACGTTCAAAAGCTGTTCAGTAATCTCGGCATCACTTGGGATTCGGTGGAGACAACCCCGTATTCGGATCTTATATCGCCGTTCAAAGAAAAGACTCCTGAGGAGATGGGAGTAATCCAGAAATATATCGACCAATTCTATCAGCAATTCCTAGAGCACGTATCGCGGGCCCGGAATATTCCGGTCGATCAAGTAAACGAGATTGCTCAAGGACGGGTGTGGTCTGGTGACGAAGCATTAAAGCTTCATTTGGTTGATCAGATCGGCGGTCTCCAGACCGCGATCGAATACGCTGCTGAACTCGCCCACCAAGGGCCGCATCCGAAGATCACGCAGTATCCGAGGAAGGAAACCGTCGGCCAAGCGATTCAGAAAGCTTTCAACGGAGTTGAACGTCCGCCCGTCTCGAAGATGGACTCGGTCAATCGGCAAATGCAGCTTTTGGAGAAGAATCTGCGCCAGTTCGCCTGTTTCAACGACCCGATGGGCATCTATTCGTTGCTGCCGATGGGCATCGAATTTAACTGAAGCAGGGAATCACCTTTCAGGCAGGCAGCTCGAGGAGTTAGGTCGCCCAACGAAAGTTAATCGGTGCGCCAAAAATCTTTAATAAAAGATTTTGGCCCCGATTGCCGTCGGAATCCGCATTTTGTCTACGGATGCCCGAATTCCGCAAACGCTGGATGAGCGTTAGCCTACTTGGGCGTCAGGATGGTCAACTACAACCTAACTATGTTAGCTGCATTACTTCCTGAGAGCAGCGCTCTTATCGAGCGTTTCTTTCGTCGTTTTCCTAAATTGCGTCAAGCAGGAGATATTACCCTTGGCGTTTTTGCCTGGTTCGTTGTGGCAACCGGCAGTGCGTCCGGTCAGTCAGCTGTCACCGTCGATCTTTCGCCCATGGTGGCCGAATCAACGTTGCTCTCCCCAGTCGATTCTGCAAAACAAATTAGTGTAGTGCTGGCACTGCCGTTGGCAGATAGTCAGGGGGCAGCGGACTTTGCCCAGCATGTATCGACTCCCGGAGATCCTCTCTATAGGCATTACCTAACTCCGGAGCAGTTCGCAGCCAGATACGGGGCTAATCCGGCGGATTATGCCGCAGTCGAAGAATGGGCGAAGGGTAATGGTTTAGAGATCGTGCAAGAATCTAGTGCGCGAACAGCCCTTACTGTGCGCGGCACTGCCGCCCAATTTGAAGCACTGTTTAAAACGCGGCTCGATCTTTATCAATCAATCGGCGGCGAGCAATTCTATTCTGCAAGTGTCAAGCCAAGCATACCGGACGTACTTGGTTCTAAGATCGATGGAGTAATAGGACTAACCAACAGCGCCCCGCATTCGCGAGGCGCCAGAGTCCACCGGACGTTTGGCGACCATCCGAATACCTCGCCCGTAGGTCCCGATACGGCTGGCGGAACGGGCCCGGGCGGAGCGTTTAGTTCAGCGGATTTGCGCACCGCCTATTGCATCCCGGCCTTCGGCGACGCGGAGCCGCAAACTGTGGCTTTGTTTGAAGAGTTCGGTGCCTACGAAAGCGATGTTAGATCCGATGTCCAGGTCTACTTGAAACAGATGGGATTGTCATTTCCGGCCCTACAATTCGTGAATGTCGAACATTTGAACAGGGGCTTTGAAAATCTTGCTGTGGAATTAACGACGGTTACCGACATTGAAATGGTCGTTGGAATAAATCCCGCGGTCAAAGAAGTACTCGTTTACGAAGGAGGGTACAATTTGGAGAACGGGCTTATCGATGGTCTGCAACGCGTGGCCGCGGACAATACAGCCAAAATATTGAACATCTCATATTGGGCAGATGAAGTGCAGCAGGGTGCTGCCCAGATCGCAGCAGAAAATACCGCCTTGACCCAATTAGCCGCTCAAGGCATCACGGTGCTTGCCGCCGCCGGGGATGACGGGGCCTATGGCGTGATCGGCCTACAGTCCGCTTTAAATGCACCAGACCCGGGGTCTCAACCCTTAGTTACTTGTGTTGGCGGCACGACTTTATACACCGGGCCAGGAGAAGACTATGCAGCGGAAACCGTCTGGAACGACCTGGGACTGGGCGAGGGTGCAACCGGTGGTGGCATCAGCTCCCATTGGCGGATTCCCTCGTATCAGAAATCAGCTAACCCCACGGTAAACGGCGGATCTGCCAAGATGCGCAACGTGCCGGACGTCGCGGCAATAGGCGATCCGGCAACTGGGGTAGCGATTTATTCTAAGATTAATGGCGGCTGGCTCCAAGAGGGCGGGACCGAAATTGCCACACCGTTGTGGGCCGGTTATATCAGCATTCTGAATGCAGGTCTTGAGTATCTGGTTGGCAGTAAGATCGGCCAATTTAACCCGCTCTTATACAGTACCAGGCCCAGTTTGCGAGACATACTGGACGGCGACAACGGCGATCCACAGATCTACCAAATACCCGGTTACGACGCCGGATTGGGTTATGATAATTGCTCTGGCTTGGGCACGCCAGACGGGGGCGCTATAGCATGGGATTTACTAACCAGAGAAGAAGGAGGGACGTCTCCCGACGATTTTACCACTTCCAATCAGGTGAGAGGGACTTCGGCGAGGATTTCCTGGACCGCCGCTAGCGGCGCGACCGGTTATGTTGTCTATCTATACTACGTTCTTCTAAATGGTTATACCTCAGTCGACGATGCCTTCGTCGCAAAAAGTGATCGCACGTTAGAACTGAAAAACCTACCGCGCGAGGTGATCTACAATTATGTCGTGACCGCAGTCAATTCAGGCGGATTCACATCCGAACTAGGGCAGTTCATAGTGCCCTAACGATCAGTTCTCAGAAACTGATCTAACTTGAACTCACAATCTAAATTGTTATGCAACTCGGACACAAAACTAAAACACAATTTCTTTCTCCCGGCGTCATTTTGCGCGCCGTAGCGATTTTACTGGTGCTGACACCTTGTGTGGTCGCCGGTCAGTCGGACGCGACCATTCCGCTTTCCTCCATGATCGCTCAAGCAACGCGTATATCCGCCCTTGATCCCAACAAAGAGATCAGCGTTGTTCTCTCTTTGCCACTCGCAGACGCTGAGGGAGCGGCTAGGTTCGTTCAGCGTGTCTCTGACCCAAAGGACCCGCTATACCGTCATTACCTTACCCCGGAAAGTTTCGCTGCCCGATTCGGCGCCAACGCCACGAATTATGCGGCTCTGAAAGATTGGGCGGTGGCGAATGGGCTGAGGATTTCGCAGGAATCCAGTGCACGAACGGCATTAACAGTGCGTGGCAGTGTCGGCCAATTCCAGACCCTATTTGAGACGAAGCTAGACATTTATCAGACTGCGGATGGAAAACAGTTTTATTCTGCCAGGTTGGCACCTACTATCCCAAGCGCTATCGCGTCCCAGGTTGACGGAGTGATGGGGTTAACCAACAGCATCCAATATGCGCCGTTGGCCAAGATAGGTAAGATATTCGGTGAAAGCCCAATCACACCTGGCGTTCGTACCGACACCGCCGGCGGCACCGGTCCCGGGGGAGCTTACGCGGCTTCGGATTTGCGAACAGCCTATGGTATTCCCTCCTTTGGTGGAGTTGCGCCTCAGACAGTGGCGGTGTTTGAACAAGGCGGTTTTTTCAAAAGCGATGTCGCTGAGTACATAAGAACGATGAACCTGCCGACGCCGGACGTAAAATTTGTAAGCGTCAACGGTTACAACGGCGAGGTGAATGATGCGGGGGTAGAATTAGAGGCCGTGCTCGATATTGACATGGTCATTGGGATAAATCCCGCCGTAAGTAGCGTGCTCGTTTATGAAGATGGGAACGACAGTTTCCAGGTGGCGATCATCGACGCGCTGCAACAAGTCGCCTCGGATAATAAGGCCCAAACGCTCAGTATATCTTACGGGCTCGATGAAGTGCAACAAGGCAACGCTCAGCTTAAAGCAGAAAACTCGGCGCTGACCCAGCTCGCTGCCCAAGGCATCACCGTTCTGGTTAGTTCTGGCGATGACGGCGCCTACGGCCGGACTGGAACTAGCCACTACCCCGCGCATTTGGAGGCGCCGGACCCAGGGTCGCAGCCACTGGTCACCTGCGTCGGCGGGACCAGCTTGTTCACCGCGGCCGGTCAGGTGTACGACGGTGAAACGGTGTGGAACGAGCTGGGCGCCGGTTGGGGTGCAACGGGAGGAGGCGTTAGTTCTTACTGGTCGATACCTGCCTACCAGGCACCGATTTACGTTAGCAACAACGGTGGATCTACCACGAAACGCAATGTTCCGGACGTTGCGGCAGTCGCCGATCCATTGGCTGGTGTCGCCGTCTATTCCCGGATAAATGGCGGTTGGCTCCAGATCGGCGGGACCAGCGTTTCCGCGCCCCTGTGGGCAGGTTACATCAGCATTATCAACGCTGGGGCGGAGTTTCTTCTCGGAGAGCAAATCGGGCAGTTCAACCCGCTCTTGTACAGCATCGAGTGGAACAGCGTAAACGAAGTGCCAAGCTATTATTTGTACGGTATCTTCGATGGCACCAACGGAAATGCGCAGCTTTACGGCACGCCCGGTTACAACGCCGGGAATTTTAATATCACTTATTGCAATTGTTGTGGAAACGGCACTCCCTGGGGCGGGATCTTCGCCTGGGTGGCGTTGCAAAGTTTAGCTACCGGAGGCGCAGAGCCGGGAACCTTTTTTATAGATCCCATCAGTGCACAAAGTACTTCCGCTACGCTGAGCTGGACCCCGTCTCGTGGAGCCACCGGTTATGTTGTGGCGACATATTATTCCGGACCTTACTTCACATACTCGACAGCTTATGTGACAAAGGAGCAAAAGCTAAAATTGACAGGCTTGGTACCGGCGACGATCTATGATGTCTTCGTAACTGCGGTCTATCGGTACGGCTACTCGACGGTCCTGGCCGCCTTTATAACGAAATAGCCTCCTGCTCGCGGCACGAGTCTTGGCGGTTGGTTTGTGCTGGAAATGGATGACGCTGGAGCCGTGAATCTTACGAGGTACGGAGAGATGTTCGGCGTCATCCGTCAGGCCAGAGTGGTCATATCATCTTTTTGCAAAGTGGTATTATTTGACCCTAATCCCATGCTCTGAGGTCTTGACGATGCTCTGGCCAGTTTGGTAAAGGCTCATTGGCCGGTTTTGCCGGCCATTTGGTCTTACTAACTGGATCAAGCATATGGAGGATCGTCTGCCGACGTCGTGCCGTAGGTTATTTCACGACGGAACGGTTCCATCCAACCCCGGGCAGGTCGAGATAACCCAACTGTTAGGGAGATGGAGAGAAGGGGATGCGTCGGCTCTGGAAAGCTTAACGGAACGGGTTTACGACCAACTTCGGGATCTGGCAAACCTAGCGTTGGGCAAGGATTGGGCAGCGAAATCGTTGCAACCGACGGAACTCGTTCATGAGGCATACCTCAAGCTGATGGGCGCCCAGAATGTCGACTGGAACAATCGCTCACATTTCTTCGCGGTCGCCGGGCGGGTGATGCGCCGGGTTCTCGTGGATCGTGCGCGCAACCGGAATGCTCGGAAACGGGGCGGCGACGCCACAAAGATCTCGATCGAGTCTGGCGCTGCCGATTTTGCTGAGGCAAACCGCCGGACGGTCGATCTGATCGAGCTGGATTTGGCCTTGAAGGAATTGGAGAACCAAGGCGAAGATTTGAGCCGGCTTGTTGAGCTCCGGTTTTTCGCAGGGATGACCATTGAAGAGACCGCTGAGGTGCTCGGCGTATCGCCGCGCACCGTCAAACGGGATTGGCAATTTGCGAAAGCGTGGCTCAAGCGGCGGCTGGAGCCGCAGACAGAGAAAGGGTGCAGGCATGCTTAACAACTTGTCAGGCAATTATCCCCCCAATGAAGTCGCCTACGGTTCGAGGACGCTCAGAAATCTGTTCGCGGAAGCTATTGAAGTCAGCCCGGTGGACCGGGTTGGCTGGTTGGAACAGAGCTGCGCTCAGAATCCTGAGTTAGCGGAGGAGCTCCTTTCATTGCTGAGGTATGCCGATGCAGAAGATCCTTTTTTGGAGGTATCGGTTTCTCAATTTGGTCAGGCCGCATTTGAGCGACATCAGGAACTGGAGAATGAGAGGCCCCAGAGAGAGACTCTTGAGTCTGGGAGTTTAGTCGGGTCCTGGCGCGTTCTGCGTGAGATTTCCGGTGGCGGGATGGGCAGTGTCTATCTGGCGGAGCGGTACTTCGATGACGATGAATCGTCCAAACAGCGTGCCGCTATCAAAGTGATGCGGCATCGAGTTGATCCGGAGTTGTTTGCTCACCGGTTCCGGCGGGAGCGCCGGATTCTCGCCCAACTTAATCATCCTTTTATAGCTCGGTTTTTAGAAGGGGGCGCCTTAGAGAATGGATCGCCTTACCTGGTACTCGAATACGTGGAAGGCGAACCAATTAAAGAGTATTGCCGGAATCAGCGCCTTAGTCTGACAGATATTCTGAAACTCTTTTGCCGGGTCTGCTCGGCGGTAGCTTACGCACACATGAATCTGGTTGTGCATCGTGATCTTAAGCCCTCGAATATTCTCGTTACTCGCGACGGTACACCGCGGTTAATCGATTTCGGGATTGCGAAAGTTCTGGCGACCAACCAGGACGCGAGTTTGAGAGATGCCACCATTGGGATAGGACCCTGTACACCGCGATATTGCAGTCCGGAACAGGTCCGCGGTGAGGAGATAACAACGGCGGCGGACATTTTCTCGCTCGGAATTATTCTTTATGAGCTCATCACCCGGTTTCATCCATTTGATCCGGCGACCAATGACGAAACCACCGCCGGATTTGAACTGCTAAAAAGAATCTGCGAGCACGAAGCGCGGAGGTTATCCGCCCACCCAGGAAAGAGCAGCGGGATCAAAATTCCTAAATCACAGCGGAATGATCTTGAAGCCGTCATTTTGAAGGCGCTGCAAAAACAACCATGCGATCGGTACAAGAGTGTTGAGCATCTGGTCGAGGATATTGAGAATTTCTTGGACTCCCGTCCACTCGCCGCCCGGCCGCAGAGTTGGTGGTACCGAACCCGCAGTTTGGTCCGGCGCCATCCTACCGCAACAGTCGCAACTTCGATAACGATCCTTGCCGGAATAGCTGCGTTGGGAATGATCCTGGCTTCGGATCGCGCGGCTCGGACAGAACGGGATTACGCCCTTCAACAACGAGAACTGGCGGCCACTTCGGCGCGGAGCATGATCACTGAGCTGGCCTCTAGGCTCCAAGCAATGGCCGCTCCAGTGCAACACCGACTCGAATTGTTAAAGCGCGCGATGCAAGTGTTCGATCAGATCGATTCTACGGGCCGTCCTGGATTCGATCCCGGACGAAGCGCAGTGCAACGTCGCGCCGAGCTCAGTACGGAGATTACGCTGGCCCGCGCTCTAGAGGAAATGGGAGATTTCCAGGCCGCTCTTCTACGCACCCAAAAAGCAGAGTCCCGAGCTACAAACCTCATGCAAGGTCAACGCCTGATTCCCGACAATCAGCTCGCGATGGCAGGTGTATTTTTGGAGAAGAGCCGGCTACTTTCAAAGGTAGGAGATAAGTCTAGTGCAGAGAAAGCGCTTGATGAGGCTTGTCGAATACTGCGAGTAATGGAGGAGGCCGGGGCTACGCCGGCTGATCTACAAGAACGTCTCGCAATTCTAGAGTGCGATTCACGCGTCTTGAAGGGCAAAATGGAGGATCGCGCGGTTCAACCAGGGCAGGCTATAAAAACGCTATGTGAAGCAGTCGCATTTGGAGAAAGAGCCTTCGCAACACGACCCTGTGACTTTGATGCCGTCATCTCTTATACGAACAGTTTGCAAGCGTTGGGCAGCTCCTATTTCGAGATCGGTAAATTAGATCTCTTTTTGTCGACGATCCGGAGGGCGCTGAATGTTTTGAAGGAAGCGGCAGCGCGGGCGCCTGCTGATATTGCTCTTCAGCGGCGTTCAGACCTGGCCATTGCTCACTGGAGTTTCCTGGTGACCTATGCGAGTGACTCGGTCGAAAAAGTCAGCGTTCCGGGCGAGTCGCTAGCGATCCTCAGAAGGCTATGTGCTGCCGATCCAGACAACTTCGACCTCTTGCAAGATTTGCTTCAAGAGCTCAGTAACTATGGTACCTATTTCTTCGACAAGGGACTGTACGAACAATCGGGCAAGCTGCTCAGAGAAGCTGTAGACCTAGCCGAAAAATTAACCCCGCAAAAAAGGGGAAGTGTTTTTGCCAGGACTTGCCTCGTCCAGGCCGCGTATAATCTATTTCAATGTTACACGAAGATTCGAGACTCTCGGGCGGCAGAAAGGTTAAGCAGCGAAGTGTTTGTCCCGTTGGCGCAGGAGCTCGAGAAGCAGACCGCTAGTCCGGAAAACCGATGGGCCGAGGCGGCTTGTTACGATGTGCAAGGACAGATTGCCGGCTACAACCGGGACACTGGGCAAGAGAGCGCGTTTTTCCGTCGAGGTATAGAGCTTCTGGAAGAGAATCTCCGTGTCCGTGACTTGGCAGGCGAACGCGCATTCTATGCGAGCTTGCTTTCGAAATACGGAGAGGCGTTGGGCGAAGCTGGAGAAGTAGAATCGGCGCACGAGTATATCCGGCGCGGGCTTGGCATCATGTGTGCACTTCGCGACAGCAAATCCATTATGCTGACTGGCGATCTTTTGAGGGACATTTCTGAGGCCGAAGAAAATTTGCAGCGATATAGGGGCGTTGTGGGGCAAGAATGAGAACTCAGCGGCTCCAGCGGGCCCAACCGTCACTCCGATTCCATAATCGCTGCGCGGCGAATCCAGCGCACTAGTCTATGCTTTCGCTGGCGGTGTACTCTCGATCAGTTCCAGATACGTCGACTCCAGTTTCCGGATTTGGGTTTCCGAGTCGAATTCCCGGGATACGGTCTCGCCAGCGCGCAGGCTAAGATCTATCACGAGTTGCCGGTTTTCGGCCAATTGGTTCATCCAATGATAAACCCCCTCATGATCCCGTTCATCCACCAGAATACCATTATGCAGATGCTCGATTGCCTCAGGGATTCCACCGTGACGAGTGGCAATGCTGCATAGGCCTGTTGCCATAGCTTCCAACAGGCTATTCGGGATCCCTTCGTTGTCGCCGCCGGAGGTAGTCTCACTTGGATGAATGAAGAGATGGCTCTCATAATAGCGCTTTAGGAGCTCCTCCTTGGTGAGAAAGCCGGTAAATTCAACCCGGCTGCGGATATCGAGCTGTTGCGCCAATTGCTCCAGCGGTTCACGCAACGGGCCGTCGCCGGCGATCACCAACCGTGATTGAGGCCAGCGTTGCGAAAATCTGGCGTAGGCTTTCAGCGTCACTTCGACTCCCTTCTTCTCGATTAGCCGGCAAGCCTGTAGAAGCTGGAAACCGCCGCTGTCTGGATAACTTCTGGCTCGGTAACCGAATTCTGAACTTGGTATACCCGTTCTCTGAATTCGGATTTTATCCCGGCTACATCCAGCTGCGATCAGTGATTGTTGAATTGACTCCGACCTCGCCAACAGTAGATCAGCTGCTTCGAAAACTTGCTGCAACCGGCGCTGACCGGAAGACGTATTGAAGCCGACGGCAACATCCGCTCCGTGGAAGGAAACAACTATTGGGATCGCTCGTTTCCGAAACAACGGCAGCCAAAAAACTCCGTTATTGCCGAAGTAAATGTGCAGGAGACTGATGTTGTAGGCACGGATTAACTTCGAGAATGCCGTGCACTCACCGGGCAATGCCAACTGGGGACTACGCAGGATCTGTTTTTGCCAGATCCGTCGAGCCCAGCGGAGTTTTGAGCGGCGCACCAAATGGACGTTCGAGTACGGAAATTGGTCTGAGTTTTCGCGTTTAAACGCGAACGCGTGAATTTCTGCCCGTTTGGGCCCGACCACTTGGCGGTAGACGTGCCACATCTCCGGTTTCAAGAAGGTCGGGCAAAAGATGCCGATGTTCGGGACGTCCAATTGCTCGCGTGTTGCTAAAGGTAAGGTACCTGTGCCCTGCCCCATAAATACCATGGCTTTCGTCCGGCCGCTGCCGGATCAGATGGTTGTTTTTCAAGGCGGTGCGAGCCGCACTGGCACCAACGAAGGGCCTGCACCTTGAAATCTGGACATAAAAAGGCCGGCTAAGCCGGCCTTCCTGATTTTCCAACGTAACGAATCTTGCTTAGAACGTAAACGAAAACAACTTCCACACGTTCGGTCGTTCTCTCTTGTTATTGAGAGCGTCGATGGGATTGGACAAGATAACCTGTTGGCCGCTTCCATAGCTCGCGGGAGCACCCGGGTTTAGCAGTTGATACTTTCTTGGGGCTGTAAACCACTTGTGTACCATGCTTGAGTCTGAGCCCTCCTCAACCGCTGGCCTCGGCGGAATCGGTTGAGGCCTGACTTTCGGCGTCGTTGTAAACTCCTGGGTCTGAGCGAACACCCCGCCAGCGGAAAAACAAAAAAGAATCAACCCTAGCAGGAATCCTTTTTTCATATGCGCCTCTGTTTCTTATTTCTCACGAAAAATGCCGCGATTTGCTCCACAACGTAACCCTTCTTTGGCGATTTACTAGCACCATCACGTAATACTTAGGTGTTATTGGCTACTCGCTTCGTTTGGCGCCGCAAGCCGATCGATTGCGTTCTGCAATGCATGAGGTGGTCCAGGTATCCCAGCTCACCGTTGCTTTGCCCAATCCGGCATCTTGTAACCTCGGTGGATCAGGTCGAAGACGGTGAACGACTGTACCTTAGGGGTTTCACGGATCTTTCGATTGGGACCGAAAAAGAAGTCATAAGTTTCTTTTTGGGCGGGGTCATCTCGATCCAACGGGCCTGCACTCTGTTGAACCAAGGTCCCATTGTCCACGTAGTAGTACTCCAGGTCGCTCAATAGATTGGATTGATCACGATCCTTATTGTCCAGCTCGAGACTATACCCCTGAACAAGCCCTTGCCGTTGGAGCTCCGGTATTTCACCGACGTAGATGTTGTCAAAATCGATCAAAACGTCTGAGTCCGGCGGCGTCATCCGGCGATAGCCGTCTCCGTCCTTTTGATAACCCGCCCAGAGCCATGTGTTCGGCCCCGATTTTCGATACCAGGTTCCTACGAAAATATCCGGGGTGCCGTCTCCGCCGATATCCACCGAGACTGTTTTGACAATCCACAATCCGCCTGTGTTCTGGATCCTGTCAGGTACGTTCATCGTGAGGTAATCGGCAATTGGGTCTTTTATGTCTTGCCCGTTCGCGAACGTGCACACCCAGATGCTTAGGCAGGCTGATAGAACACGAGTGAGAGAAATGAATTGGTGATGAGGCATCCGTTCCATAAGAAGGTAAAAAAAGCGAAATAGGGTTGTACGGTCACTCACATAAGTCCCATAGGTCTTATACGTCCCATCCGTTCAACCGTCCCGCGCGCCCCCAGTAGGAAACCTGGTCCACCTCCCGTTTGCCGCCCCTCCTGGCTCCTGGGTCTTCAGGGTCTGACCACCCGTACCCGGTATCCGCCGGACTTCTCGTCTGCCTCTAATTTAAGCAGCCCCCGCTTTTGGCCCTCTAACAGCAGATCATTGAACGAACGGAAGCCAAAGGCGCGTTCGTTGAATCCGGGGCTTCTGCGTTTGATTGCCTGCTTGATCATCGAGCCCCATATATCGTCCTCTTCTTCGCGTTCCTCGGTAATGGCTTCTAACGTCTGGACAACTAGCTCGATCGCTTTCGCAACAGTCAAACCTTTGCTTTCGGCTGATTTAGCGTCCGAAACAGTGGCCGTGCTCCGCCCTGTTGCCTTCGAAGGGGCAACGCGAACCAAATCGTCGTAGTAAATGAATTGGTCGCAATTGTTGATAAAAAGATCCGAGGACGATTTTTTAACGCCCACGCCGATGACGGTCTTGGCATTTTCCCGGAGCTTGCTGACCAACGGTGAAAAGTCGGAGTCGCCGCTGATAATGACGAAGGTGTCGACGTGACCCTTGGTGTAACAAAGATCGAGTGCATCAACCACCATTCTGATGTCGGCTGAGTTTTTGCCTGACTGCCGTAGATGCGGGATCTCGATGAGTTCGAAAGCGGTTTCGTGTAAGCCGCGCTTAAAGTCCTTGTAGCGATCAAAGTCGCAGTAAGCTTTTTTCACGACGATATGTCCCTTAAGCAGAAGACGTTCGACCACCTTCTTGATGTCAAAGGCGGGGTAATGCGCTTCTTGCGCACCCAGGGCGATATTTTCTAAGTCCAGGAACACCGCCATCGTCGCATTCGAATCATCGGTGTTCATTTATCTATGAAAGCGATGGAGGGCGGAGAAATCAACCATTGGTTTTTGCGGGAACAGCCAGCGATCCTTCCCGTGGCGCGGTCTATCTACGTGCTCGGATATAGAACCATCGGCTACCCCTGCTTCCCTGAATCCCGCTTTTCAGAGGCGAAATTCTCGCTTAAAGGACTGAATGCTCTATTCGAAACTTGCGACCGCCTCGCGTCGCGTAGAAGCTTTGCTTGTCGTTAGCCTTTTTTGCCTGACTTGCCCAACTTTCGCGGATCAGGCCAAAAAGGAAGTGCACAGCCAAGCTGATCTCCCCCGGGTTTCTTATCCATTTAAAGGGGCAATCAGTACCTTGCTGCAAGCGGATGACTCGACCTTCGATTCCACGACGAGCCAGGCAATAGCTGAAATCGATTCGCTTTTAGCCGAATACGATATCCAGGACAACGCAACCCTGATTGAAATACTAACCGCCAAGCTTTCTGTGCAAGAATTGAAAAGAGACGCGGCCGGAGGCCTGGAGACTATCGCTAAGCTTCGCGAGCTGCAGTCAAAGCCTGATCTCAAGCTGACCGTAGGATTATTTGATGAGGCGATTCTTAAAGCGCAGCAAAGCGTTTCGAGCACCCAAGGTGATGAGTACCAAAAGAAAGTAAAGTCGAATTATCAGGAAGCAGTAAATGCGCTCCCTTGGGATACGGTCCAGGACGTCATGAAATCTGCCCGTAGCATGTCCGGATTGATTTCCGAACCATTGATTTTGGGTCGAGCTGAACGTGATATCCAGCCACAGATCGACCAATCCGGGGCGATTCCGCGGGACGCGATGTATCAAGTATTGGAATACCGGGCAGACCTGCGAACAAAACTGCCGCTAAAATCTGTACGGGTAAGTGTGTTGAAGAGTTATGTAGCGGCACACGACACAGAAAAACCCGATATTTGGGCAGCTCGTGACGTCACCCTGGCTAGCAGTGATCGTCCGCAAAAGGTGTTAGTTGGAGTATGGGATACCGGCGTCGATCCCACCGTCTATCCAGGAAAAACTTATACCTATGCTAACCCTGGTCCTTATCCTGCCCAGGGCCTTGCCTTCACCGATGACGGCTATCCTTCTAATTCTGCGCTTTATCCGCTGACGCCTGAGAGAAAGAAACAATATCCGGAGGCGTCAGACAGCCTGGAAGCGCGAGCCGATCTGCAGGCCGGTATTGAAACTCCGGTTACCGATACATTCAAAGAGCGGTTAGCGAAGATGTCGTCGGACGATGTGAAATCGTTGTTTGAGCAACAATCCTTCTTTGGAGGCTTTGCTCATGGTACCCATGTCGCTGGCATCGCCTTAAGGGGGAACCCGGCAGCCAAACTGGTTGTATTCCGGTTCAATGACAATCTAAGTGATGAATTGCATTTTCCACCGTCAACGGACTATGCGCGCCGGATGGCAGCAAATTTCAAATTGATCGGCGAATTTTGTGCTCAGCATAAGGTGCGGGTGGTGAACTTAAGTTGGGGCGATCAGCCGTCCGAATTCGAGGAGTGGCTTTCCCGGACGAAAGCGAATCAGACCCCTGAGGAGCGTAAACAAGAGGCCCTGGCCCTGTTCGCCATCTGGAAACAAGCGATTATCGATGCTATGCAGGCAGCTCCGGGTACCCTGTTTGTCACTGCGGCGGGGAATTCTGATAGCGATGCCGGATTCCTGGAGGATGTGCCGGCGTCTTTGGAGCTTCCCAATCTGATCACAGTCGGGGCGACCAACCAAGCTGGCGACGCCACGAGCTTTACTAGTTACGGGAAGACCGTGGTGGTTTACGCGAGCGGTTATCATGTGGAGAGCTTTATCCCTGGTGGCAAGAAAGTGAGACTGTCAGGGACCTCGATGGCCGCACCCCAGGTAACCAACCTCGCCGGCAAACTGTTTGCGGTTGACCCGGCGCTCACTCCGGAGAAGGCGAAAGAGTTGATTCTCGCCGGCGCCACCCTGAGCGACGATGGTAAACGGAAATTGATCGACGAAAAGCGAACGTTAGAACTGGTCAAAGAGAAGAGGACGACAGCCAAGACGGGTGAGGAAACAAAGGGAACTGGAGGAAGTTAGGTGAACGGTAGGTAGCCCGGGCGAACTGGAGGGGAGCCGCTTTCGCCCGTTCCGACTCGAGCGCGCAGATTTAGCGGACAGCGAGTACCCAGACGGAAACCGTTTTTTACAGGCGGCTCCCGGGAACGGCTGCTGGCGAGAATTCACCCGCGGCGTTGCTCGATTTAAGACGACGTTCGCCGTTGCCATATCAGGAGATGTTTCCGGGAGCCGCCTGCTCATTACATTTAGATGCGGTGTCTCCAGATTTGGTTCCTCCGTTCTTGCGGCGAGGCCTGGCACCACACAAAAGCGGCTCCCCTCCAGGCCAAAATCTAGCGGCCCCGAAATACTCCGGGGTAAACGGTAAACGCTTCGCGCCTTTGCAGAGCCCCTTGCTATTTGTCATCTGTTATCTGTCATTCTTCCGATGAGCGGAACAGAGAATGAAGAACGGGCTTTCCAGGAGGCAATCCGCCGTTTCGAAGAGGCCAACAATGCTGACCCGAACACCGTCATCATTGATGAGAGACCGGTTCCGTACGAACTCTTCTACGCTCAACGCCTGACAGAATGGGTCGAACGGCTATCGCCAGGTGCGTCTCCGGCCCTGCTTTTAGCTGCACGTTGCCAACACATCTGTCGCTGGATGATTCCACGCAGCTCTTACCCAATGACCCGAGCCGGCTATCTGAAGTGGAGAACCGACTTGAAACAGTTCCATGCCCAGAAGTCAGGGCAGATTCTGACCGAAAGCGGCTGTTCCCCGGATTTAATTGCCCGGGTGCAAGAACTCAATTTAAAAAAGAACTTAGGTCAAGATCCCGAGTTACAGGTTCTCGAAGACGCTCTTTGTTTGGTTACCCTTCAATATCAACTAACCGATCTCGTCAGGAAAACTGACCCGGAGAAGATGGTTAGCATTTTGCAAAAGACCTGGAAAAAGATGTCCGCTCAAGCCCGCGATGAGGCGCTCCGATTGCCATACTCAGAGGATCAGCGCAGCCTTTTGTCAAAAGCGTTGTCCGCGGTTTAGGCTTCGTTAGCCCTCAAGGGAGGCAGGAAGGTGGAGGCGTGAAGGACGGAAAGAAGGAACAACAACTCTCGAGAGTGCCACAAGGGGCTCAACAGGGGTCGAATTCAGGCTTGCTGGGGCTGGTGGAACCGGAAGTCTGGACTGAACGCATGTTGGCAACCCTGGAAACGGGGATTGAAGGAGGCAAATGGTCCGACTAATTTATTACAGCCTTGGCGTCACAGACCTCCCAGGGCAAGATCAATCAAAAGTGTGCCGATGGCAGAATCACTCGGAAAAGATCTCAGAGGGTTATTCGAATCGCCAAACACCAGGAGATCCGATCCTGAAGCTGCAGCGGAGCTAAGGGTCTTTCAGTACTCGCCTTTGGCCGTCAAACGGTATGCATTCTCAAGGGCTGCCAAGAGAAACCCGATAGGATTTACGGTGACGGTCAGAGATCGGATCCGTACCTTGGTTAGCATGATCCAAGTCACTGAACCGCTCTTCGAACGGGAGTTCGCACAGCAGAGCTACGGCTGCCGTTCTGGGAAAGGGTGTAAAGAGGCACTACGCCGAGTAGAAGAGCTTTCTAAGTAGCGGCAGAACTGGGTATAGATGCCGTTCTGAAAAGCTACTTTGGGACCATACCGCATGAGGGGCTGATGGAACGAGTCGGAGAGAAAATCGCCGACTCCAGAGTACTGAAGCTGATCAAGGCTATGCTACAGGCCGGAGTGATGGACAGCCTGAAAGGATGGCAAGCGACAGAACAAGGCAGCCCGCAAGGAGCAGTAATCAGTCCGCTCTTATCAAACATCTACCTTAACGGACTGGACTGGAAAATGGAACGAAACGGCTATGAGATGGTGAGGTACGCGGACGACTTCGTCGTGCTGTGTAGGAGCCAAGAACAAGCCCAGGAGGCCCTAAAACAGATCAGACAGTGGGTAGAGGTAAACGGACTGAATCTGTACCCGAGCAAAACTTGGTTAGTAGATGCTTGCCAAAGAGGAGGGTTGGAGATCTTGGGTTAAAACTTTGAAAAGGGAAAGAAATGGCCACGCAAAAAGAGCCTAGATAAACTCAAAGACACCATAAGGAGCAAAACCTGTCGCACCAGCGGCAGGACCAATTGGGGCAGCGTGGGTTTTTTTGGACCGCTGACCGTACATCCGGACTTTTGGGATCGCGGCGTTGCCAAACGGCTGCTCGAACCAGCGATGGAACTCTTCACCAAATGGGTTACGACCCATGAAGGTCTATATACCTTCGCCGCCAGTCCTAAGCATGTCGCTCTGTATCAAAAATTTGGATTCTTTCCGCGTTTTCTCACCGCGGTTATGTCGAAGCCAGTCGACTCGGGCCCTTACTTGAGATCCTCCGCAACTTTCCTTGGCGATTGATTGTTCTCGATCAGATAAAGTCCGGTTTCCTCTGATCCTTTCGGCGAACCTCGGTAAAAGACCTTTTTCCCAGATGCGCTGATACAGAGCAGCGATTCTGACCGGTTCTCGGCGTAAAATTGAGCTGAAGCGAGTTCGGCTTTGTACAAGTCCAGTCGTTTATCCAGTTCAAAATAGGAATCATCCGCCGCGTTTTGATCGGACGATACCATACCCACCTTGGGATCCGGAGCGGCGACACTCAGAATTGTGCCGAACCCGCTTCCGCCCAACCTTAAACTTTGCAGATAAATCCGGTCAGGCCCGGCTGCCGTCACTTGCACGCCTTGGCCGCTGGGTGTGGCGTCATCGGTCTCAAGAGTGGCGAGGGGAGCGATCCGGATCGCATTCAAATAATACATATGTACCGTTCCCTTCCCGCGAAGTTCTTCTGGCTCGAGAACGATGCTGCCGCACCACAGATCACCTCGATACCCGAAAAAGAGTTGCCCCCTCGGGGAGAAGCTCATCCCTTCCAAGGAGTCTACTCTGCGGACAAAGACCGCAATTGGGCGTTTCTCATCTTTGGGGAGGAACCATAGGTTGGTGTTTTCCCCTGACGTAGTAAAAAAAACGATGGAGCCATTCGTGGGATTGTACGCGAAATCCTCTGGTTTCCATTTCTCGGGAGTTCCGTCGGCCGAGAGCTTTTTCTGAAAAGAGAAAACTAAGACCGCTTTGTTGGCGGTTGCGTCATATGCGAGCAGGTCGTCGCCCTGAAGAACCAAAATGTTTCCGGTGTTCGACCGGCCAAGGCCGGTAATCTGACCCTGATGAATCTCCTTGGGCAGAGTAGGCTTGTTTGATTTGCCCGAGGCGAGATCGAGCTGCAGCAGCTGCTTATCATCATTTATCAGATAGACCGAGGCTTCCTCTTGGGAAAAGACGGCCGATGCTGCTATGGCCGGCCTGGACGGGAGGAAGACGCCGATTAGCAACAAAATTTTGCTAAGAGTCTCCACAAATTAGACTTCTCGCGTCCCAGGGCCCTCACGCCCGCCTTAATCGAAAACGCTTAACGGATAACCTTTTGGGTTTCGGGGTCGAACAAAGTCACTTTGTCGGCGGCAAGCTGCACCGTCAGTTTCTGACCTAAATGGTAGAGATGTTCGCCTTGGATTCGAGCAATCAGATAGCCGGTACCTGACTTCAGATACACGATCGACTCAGAACCCATCGGTTCCGCGATATCCACCGTTGAAGTTAATGGGATGCTCGGACCTGCCTTTGCCGATTCGCTGATGTTCTCAGGCCGGATCCCGAACACGATGTTTTTATCAACGTAATTGCTCGCCAGGGATTGGATCGCGCCGGTTAGAGGCGCCACTAAACCATCTTTCTCCGCGTTCTCGACGAAATAAATGCCGTCCGCCCGCTTCTGGACCTTACCCTGGAGCAAGTTCATGGGCGGGCTACCGATGAAGCTGGCGACAAACATATTTTCCGGCTTCATGTAAAGCGTGAGCGGATCGGCCACCTGCATAATGATGCCGTCTCGCATCACGCAGATCCGATCGCCCATCGTCATCGCTTCGATTTGGTCGTGAGTAACATAGATCATTGTGGTACCCAACTCGGCGTGCAATCGGGTGATCTCCGAGCGCATCTGCACGCGCATCTTGGCGTCCAAATTTGAAAGCGGTTCGTCAAAAAGAAACACACTGGGATCCCGGACAATCGCTCGCCCCAGAGCCACCCGTTGGCGTTGACCGCCTGAAAGGGCTTGAGGTTTCCGGTCCATCATATGGTCCAGTTGTAGCGCCTTGGCGGTTCTATTCACCACCGTTTTGATCTCGTCTTTTGGCTTCTTCACGACTTCCAGCGCGTACGCCATGTTCTTAAAGAGGTTAAAATGGGGGTACAACGCGTAACTCTGGAAAACCATGGCGATTCCCCGGTCTTTAGGTTCGAGGTGGTTCACCACTTTTCCGCCGATAGAAATGGTGCCGCTGGTGACTCTCTCCAGGCCGGCAATCATTCGCAGGGTAGTCGATTTTCCGCATCCGGAAGGGCCGACTAACACCATGAACTCGCCGTTCTTGATGTCTAAATCGATACCCTTGACGGCGGTGAAGGTCGGGCGTCCCCGATCATCAGTATAAGTTTTGACCAGATCTTTAATCTCTACGGAGGCTTCGCTCATGAGGTGATTTCTGGGGGGGTATAATTTTCTGCCAGGCCGACGCTAGACGATACGGCGCCGAGTCACGGAAGCGAGCTTCGGCCATTTTCATTTGGGGGGAAATTGCAGGCGAACCAAGGTGAGAGTACCTCGAATTTAGCCAGGGCTCACGCAAATTGTTTAGCAAGCCGGAATCAACTTCTTCTCGGGTCTTGACTTGAGCGACGAAGTTGCTTGGCCTTGGAGGGATCGCGTCCTCGCGATCCGCGGTCGGAGCTGACCGCGTTGGTTAACCGGGAAACAATTGCGCCGATGGGTAATGGCACATCTTCGCGGCGCGCGAGGACGCGCGCCCTCCCGGGTTTCCTCTCTACCAAGAAAACATCCCCCGGCCAGCGACTGGCTCGGTTTTAAGAGTGGCGGGAGCGGTTTGAATCTTTTGACGCAACGCCAACAGCTCCTGGCGCGCCCTTTCGTATTGAGCTTTAAAGGCGTCTTTGGAGGTGTACGCGTTGGGCTGTTCGAGGTCCCAGGCCAGCGCACGGTCAATCGCGCTGACCAGAGCCTTGGAATCCCGGTCCACATGGGCGTAAATCGATTGGCCGACGCTATTTGTGAGCAGCCATAAATGGTATGTCTCGTCAGAGGTCTGGCCGTCTTTGCCGGTCGCTAATATCCAGGCTCGGTAACGAATCAAACCAACGTAATACCAGAAGGCGGCCTCATCCTTCTGGCCCTCACGATAGAGTTCAGTCGCTAGAGAAAAATAAGTGGCGGGCGGTTTATCGACGATCCCATCGGCTAGCTGTTGAATGGTTTGTGCGGCCTCCGGTTCCCGTGCCAGAGCGACTTGGCATAAGACCACGGTGGCGGTTGCAAGAATAACAAGTTCTCGGTGCATAAAGGCGTCTGGGCGAAATTGAGGCTCCGCCATTGCTTAGGAAGACTCTTTAATGGGGTGTATTATTCCGTCGGGCATCCGGTAGGCTTCGTAAATTTGCAACAACTCAAGCGCATCTTCGAGGGTTCCGTAAGCTGGGTCTTTCCCGTCCAACAATCGAGTGGTGAACTGAATCACCTCGGGAGCATAGCCTAGCAGAAAAAGGCCCTTGTTGTATAGCTGGCCCAGCGAGAACTCCGGTTCCCAGTAGAGTGGCGCAGAATCGTCCGTTATTGCGTCGAAATAATTACCGGCCCGGCCGTACGCGATTTTGCTTTTGGAACGCCGGTAATGAATCAAGCGAACGTTGTTTTCGACGACCAGGTTTTCGCCGGCTCCAATAATCTCTAGTCGTTCCAGGAATGATGTAGACGATTGGCCGCTGCTCAGATGCAGGTTGCCGGCTGCACCGCTGGTGAATCGGATCGAGACGGTTGCGGATCCGACTGCATTATTGCGGTTCACAAAAATCCATTCGATCGGCCCGCCAAGTAGACGCAGCACCGAGTGCGGATGAACGATGTGATCCAGGAAACCAATCATTTTCTTTGGGTCACCTCGATCTTCTAACGGAGGTAGCGATTGCGGATAACGAGCCGTGATCGAAGTGATCGGACCGAAGTCCGGACGCCTGATAATCTCTTTTGCTTTCACGTTGGCCGGGAAAAACATCTTCTTAAGACCAACGCCGACCTGGCGCTTCGTTTCCGAACTCACTCGGATCATTTCCCGGATCTCAGCCGAAGAGCTTGCAGGCGGTTTTTCAATCCAGACGTGTATGCCCGCCCGGAGACAATCGATGGCCAATTTCGGGTATCGCGGCCGTCCGTTTTCATCAACGTTGGTGACGATGAAGACGACATCCAATTCTTCCTTCCCCAACATCTGCATGTAATCCGTGTAATGGCGCTCCGCGCCGAAGACTTTCGCACAGGCGGCTGCCCGGACAGGATCGAGATCGCACACGGCGAGCAGGTTCACCGGAGCGTATTGAAAAGTCGGATAAATGTTTCGATAAGCGTGTCCGCCGCAGCCGATAAAACCGGTACGCAAGTGCTTTGGGTACTCGTAGTTATAAGTGACGGGCATAATCACGATCGGAAGCTATTCAGTCACGGTTTGACGGTCCGCTGATGAGAAAGCGATAAAAAGAACCGCGTCGGATTGGCCGATGTTGGTCGCGCAATGCCGGATGTTAGGCGGGATAACAACGGTATCGCCTTCACCCAACTCCGTTTCTTGATCTCCGGTGATAGTGTGTTTGATCCTGCCTTGAATCATCACCAGCGTTTCCGAGCAATTAGGGTGGTAGTGACGGCCGTTCGTGTGGCCTGGCTTCAGAATGCACCGGCCAACTGTCATATGGTCACTGTTGCCGATAGCCCGATTCGCGAACCAGGTGAGATTGCCCCAGTCAAATTCTTGCCGATGCGTTTTTCCGTATGGGAGGACTTGAATGTCGGTAGGCATAGGAACGGATTTCTTAGACAGAAGGTAACGAAGGCAACGAAGATGAGAAACCCTAAGATGATGGCTTATGCAGCGAGCTGTACTTCAGACGGTCCACTGCCACTAGCCAAATCAGTATCATCCGTAGCCTGGACGTGGTCACCGAAGCCGAAGTCGCACGGTTCAGTGAGCAAACACAGAATTTTACTTCCGAGCCTTATTAGAGATCGGTCCCGGTTCCCTATCATTCCCGTCGCCAACGCAGGCCTCATCGTGCTATACTCCGGCCGTCGTGACCCGCGGGCTCCAGATCAGCTTTTCGATTTGTCTGTATTGCTTCTCTGCCTTGAACAGTTTCGCGCAGTCGCAATATGAGAGCAGCACTGACTTTGCTAAATACGCCATAAAGCTGCGTGAAAGCGGTTTGCTCGTTATGCAGGGCAAGCAAAAGCCTCAAGTGGACCCTAAAACGCCTTCCAATGGAGGTCTTCGGGTCGAGAGTGCACCTCTCAGTAACCGGGTAAGCGGGGTTCAGGCCGACCCCGGGCGTTATCCTTGGCGGCTGAGCATCATGACCACCATTTTCTGGATCGGTGAACGTCCAACAACCAATAATCCGGTACCGAACGACGCGAGCTCGTGGGACCCAAATTGGTCCTTTGATTACGGTGGCTACGATGATCCCGATCTCAACGTGCGTAAGAAATTTGTGCCGGTAGGTTTCTTCCCGCGACAGAACCCATTTTATGTCGCTCTGCCGTACAATGATGTACAGGGCGGCCATACTAAACCTGAGGCGAAGGACGCAATTCCGTGGTTTAAAGAGACCTTTGTTCGCGACGGCCAATCGGTTCTCAAAGGTCATTGGCTAGCGATCCGGCACAATAACCGAATTTGTTACGCCCAATGGGAAGACTGCGGTCCCTTCTGCACCGATCACTGGCAATATGTATTTGGCAACGAACGGCCGAGACCGAATCTGAACCAGAGTGCGGGCCTTGATGTTTCTCCGGCAGTAAGGGACTACCTTGGGCTGAGCAATCTAGACTCCTGCGACTGGAAATTCGTCGATTTCCGTGAGGTGCCGCCGGGGCCGTGGGCAATGTACGGGGATAACAACAGTTTCGTTATTTTACGGCGCCAGAGCAACCAGCGGTTTGCGCCTAAGACGTTGTTGTCGGCCTCGCTGAGGAATTAAGGCAGGCCGGCAAGCCGTGGAGCGTGCCTTTGCGCACGCGGCCCTGGTACACAGATCTAACGTGCATCACGAAATCGCCCTTATCTCGACCGTAGCCGTTGGATTGGTCTATGCTCTGATTGGCGGTTATATCGCCAGCCGTCTACGCCTTCCACCATTAGTTGGCTATCTTCTCGCAGGTATCGCGGTAGGGCCGTTTACACCTGGATTTGTAGCGGATGCCAAACTCGCCCCGCAACTGGCCGAGATCGGTGTCATCCTCCTGATGTTCGGTGTCGGGCTGCATTTTTCTGTGGGTGACCTGCTCGCCGTCCGGCGAGTCGCCGTTCCGGGCGCGCTGGTGCAGGTCATTGCCACTGTCGCTCTGACCTATGGCATAACCCGGATGTGGGGCTGGGGCCTCGGATCCGGCCTGGTTCTCGGACTCGCTCTTTCTGTGGCCAGCACGGTGGTACTACTCCGGGCTCTGGAATCGCAGGGACTTTTAAATTCGATCAGCGGGAAGATTTCGGTCGGCTGGCTCGTAGTCGAGGACCTGTTTACTGTACTTGTCCTGGTGCTATTGCCGGCGTTGGCCGCCTTACTGACAGGACAACCGGCTGACCCAGTTAGTCATTCTGAATCAGATCTGCTGGTAACGCTCGGGATTGCGCTAGCTAAACTGGCCGGATTCGTGCTTTTCATGCTCTTGATCGGCGCCCGCTTATTGCGCTGGCTGCTCAACCGGGTCGCTGCAACCGGTTCCAGAGAATTGTTCACTTTAGCTGTGGTGGCCGCTGCTATCGGTATCGGTTTCGGCGCTTCCGAGGGGTTCGGCCTTTCTTTTGCCCTGGGCGCCTTTTTCGCCGGTGTCATCGTCGGCGAGTGCGGTCATGGCGAACGTGCGACCATAGAGCTCCGCCCGCTGCAAGATGTCTTCAACGCGCTTTTTTTCGTAGCGATCGGGATGCTATTCGATCCTGGTATCCTGCTGCGCGAACCGTTCGCTGAGCTGGCCATCGTTGCTGTTATTGTGCTGGGTAAATCTGCGGCCTCGTTTCTGATTGTCGTCCTGTTGCGCTACCCAATCGGTACAGCGCTGATCGTTGCCGCCGGCTTGGCGCAGATCGGTGAGTTCTCTTTCATCCTGGCGGAACTCGGCATCGAGCTGCATCTGCTCCCGGCGGATGCGCAGAGCTTGATTGTAGCAGGAGCTCTAATCTCAATTGCGTTGAACTCGTTTCTGCTGCGAGCAGCCCGGGCTGTCCAATCCAGGCGTGAAACACCGGTGGTTTCCGCTGAATCGACCCCGGAGTCGCCAGTTGGTTGAGGCCGTTTTTTGGTCAAACGAGATCAGCTAATGACGGATGGAATGATTTGGGCTGGAATTCGATGACCTCGTAATCCGCGATCTTTTCCTGGTAGAATGGATCCGCGTGGATCAGTTGGTCGACTTCCTCCCGGGTTTTGACCCGAGCTACAATTAGCCCTCCGGTTCTTGGCACCTGCGGACCCGATACCAGTAGTTTCTCGTCACGATATGCTTGTTCCAGAAACGCGCGGTGGGCTGGAGCGACCCGGTCCACTTCTTCGATTGAGACCTTGTATTTCAGAATCAGGATATACATGGGATTGAAAGAGGCTCGCTCGTAGCTCTTTTCTGACGCTATGACAATCGTTTTTTGTGAACGTTCTCGGGAATCGAAATCGGAGACCGTTACAGCCAAGTCTATTTCAACCCCAACCGATGGTCATGCTCGATCTGGAGTAAGCGATTATACTTCGCTAAACGCTCGGATTGCGTGATCGAGCCGACCTTGATGAAATCTCCGGCCCAACCCACCGCGAGATCAGCTAGCCAGTTATCTTCGGTCTCGCCGCTGCGCGCACTAATCGAGACCTGCCATCCTACGGATCGAGCAAGTTCATAACTATGCTTGGCTTCGGTTAATGTACCGATCTGGTTGACCTTCAACAGTAGCGCATTCGCCGCCCGCCGGTCGATCGCCCGTCGAATCCGCGCGGGATTCGTGCACGTTAAGTCGTCAGCCAGAGTTAAGCATCGATCGCCGAGGTGTTGTCGTAGCGCTGGCCAATGATCCCAATCTTCCTCGGCCAACCCGTCCTCAACGCTGACCATTGGATAACGCCTCGCCCATGAGCTAACGGTCTCGATGAGTTCTGAAGGTGAAAGCGTTTTATCGTCTAGCTGATACAGACCGTCCGGATTGATAAAGTGGCTGGCAGCGACGTCTACGGCAAGAGCGACTTGATATCCCGGTGCGTAGCCCGCAGCTTCGATCGCTTCCACGGCGGTATCGAGCATTTCTGAGCTACTTGCAAAAGGAGGGGCTAATCCGCCTTCGTCTGCGGTTAGCGCTGGAGTCGAATACCTTTTTCTTATTATCTCAGCAGCTTGTTGATAAATGTCGTACATCTGGGCCAGGCGTTCCGAGATACTTAAGCCGGACTGCGGGACAATCAGCACGTCCTGAATGGCGACCTGGCCGAAGGCATGTTTGCCGCCGCTAAAGAGGTTAATGGTTAATCCCGGCAAGCGAGGAGAAGCCGGAGATAACAATGACGCAAAATATTCGAAGAGCTCTACGTGCTGGTGAGCGGCGGCTGCGCGGGCAAATGCTAACGAGACAGCGAGGATAGCGTTGGCTCCGAGGCGGGATTTATCTGGGGTTCCGTCGAGTTCCAGGAGTCGAGTATCCAGCTGCTCCTGATCAGCGAACGACTCATGCTTTAAGGCAGCTGCAATCGGCCCTCGAATATTGCCAACCGCCTGTTGGCAGCCCAAGCCGCGGAAGCGTCTCCCGCCGTCGCGGATTTCTTTGGCTTCTGCCCGGCCGGTCGACGCACCTGATGGAATCGAAACATTAACCATCGCTCCGTCCTCTAGTTTCACCGCAGCCGCTACGGTTGGACGGCCGCGACTATCCAAAATCTCCCAGGCATCAACCGTCTCGACTTTGATCATACGTCGATCTTCCAGGCGAATTCTTCCACCAACGCCGGCAGAGAATCAGGACGATGCCTAAGTAGATAGAGTGCAGCCTCTTTCTGTCGGCAGCGTTCATCATCGGAAAGATATTCGAGCGGCGACCGGCCTGACGTTCGGGCGAGGAGACAGGCGATGGTATTGCTTATTGCCCGGGTTTCGACTCCGTTGAACCATTGTGCCGATCCGGTTTCTGATTTGTACACTTTCCAATACTCGATTGCAGCATCTAGGAATGCCGACCGATGCTCTTTAAGGTGGAAGCCTTTGCTTAATAAGTGAGTCAGACTGAATCCAAGATCAAACGCTGGATCACCGATGTGCACGACTTCGTGATCGAGTAGGATCAAGCGACCCTCGAAAACTAGAATATTCTTCGGACTGTAATCCCCGTGTACGACTGTAACGCAATGGGTGCGGTTTGCTGCAATCACATCGCGTAAGAACGAGGCTGCTTCGGGAACTCTTTCTCCGGTGAATTGATAGTAGGGCTCCAACCTTAGCGTCTCAAAAAACACCCGGTCTTCAAAAGTGGGAAAAAGCTCCTTACGCAGTTCATAGCCTTTGCCATGGATACTCGCCAGCAGCCGACCGAACTGGCTGACGAAATCCCGATCAAGTCGGCCGCTGAGAAGTCGCTCTTTCCAGTTCTCGTGGGGTTCGGGTACCGCTTCCATCGTGAGCAGGTATTGCTCTGGGTCTTCGAAAAGCAGCTTTGGAATGGTGTTTGCCGGAGTGACTAGTGGAAGATAACGCAACGCGTTGGCTTCCACTCGGATCCGGGACGGATCACTGAACCAATCGGCTTGAACTCGTAGCTTGGACAGTGCTTGCTTTAGCACCCAGCGAGTCCCATCCGGACGCCGGAGCAGAACGGTTTTGTTTGAGACCCCTCCGCGAAGCGCACAAAAAGTTGGGGTTTCCTGCTCCCCGATCCGTTCGTTCTCGCGCAAGTATCTCAGCAGATCATCCGCATTCTCGATATCAAGGGGCAAGGTTTGGGGTAAACGGGATGAATCTAAAGACGAGAGCATGGTCGCGCCAAGAGAAAAACCTCGTTAGGAAACGGCTCCCTAGGAGACAGATCCTACAACGCCGGCATCGCTGACATCGCCGGAAACGCTCCCTGAGTTTGTGACTATCTTCCGCGCTAGCTCACGACGTACAGAAACGCGTTCAGCTCTGTAGAAGAGATATCTAATTTGGAACATTGGTCGCCCGCTAGAGCGCTCTATGAAATCGTTTCAAGACGCTTGAATTCGGCCTTTTTCCGGTTATGCATGTGTATCAGCTTCTGCATATTTGTGCAGCAGCCCGGCTTCGTTCACCCAAACCCCTCAGACATGAGTCTTCGCTGCAAAATGGGCAGGTCCGCCGCGGACGGATGTCGTTCGCTGCTCAAACAAAAGCTTGATCTCCCAAGTGAGCAGAAGTCCTTTGCAAATTAGCAACTCGTTCTAAGAAATTGGATTGATCCCCTGTCCTCTAAAAACCCAATGGCTTACCTTGAGATCACTCAGCTGGACAAACACTACGACCGGTTTCAGGCGTTAAAGCAAATCAACCTGTCCGTTCAGAAAGAAGAATTCATTGTTTTTGTCGGTCCGTCCGGATGTGGGAAAACGACGCTTCTGCGAACGATCTCCGGGCTGGAAACACCCACCGTCGGCCAGATCACTTTGGATGGGCGAGACATTACCTATGTTCATCCATCGAAAAGGAACGTGGCGATGGTCTTCCAGAACTACGCACTTTTTCCACACCTGAGCGTCTTTGAAAATATCGCGTTTGGTCTGCGCTTGCATGGACTGTCCCGGCAAGAGATCGACCAGCGAGTGCAACGGGCAGCTAAATTGCTGCATCTCGAACCTTTACTGACGCGAAAGCCGAAACAGCTCTCCGGCGGCCAACGCCAACGGGTCGCAATCGGAAGGGCGATTGTGAAGCAGCCCAAGCTATTCTTGTTCGATGAGCCGTTGTCGAACCTTGATGCCAAGTTGCGGGTGCGGATGCGAGTCGAGCTCTTGAATCTGCATTACGAGACTCGGAATACGGCGGTCTACGTGACTCATGACCAGGTTGAAGCAATGACGATGGCGGATCGGATCGTGATTCTAAACGACGGTCGAGTCGAGCAGGTCGGAACGCCGGTGGATCTCTACGAGCGGCCCACTAATAAATTCGTGGCCGGCTTTATCGGCTCACCGCAAATGAATTTCCTGGAGTTGACGGTAGAGACGCAACGCGAGAATGGGCTGGCGTGCGTAGCAGAAGGCCTGGGCAAGCTTATGCTACCAATCCGAGCCGAAGCAGCAATTGACCAGAAGAAGGTTACTCTAGGAATAAGGCCCGAACACGTTCGGGTGGCCGCAACCGAGTCCAGTGTCCGGCTGCCTGCAGTCGTAAACATCGTGGAGAACCTCGGAAGCGAGAACCTTCTCCACGCCGAATTCGCCGATAACCAATTGTTGGTGGCAAAGATTGCCGGCGGCGTTGCTCCCGAGAGGAATCATCGGTTAACCCTCTTTCTGCCGGCTGAACATTTATATCTGTTCGATGAGCAGGAGAATGTGATTCCGGTTAGCCCTCTGGTCACGCCCGGAACCCCGCGTCCGCGGGAAAAGGCGAAAACCCCTTAAACCAACTTAACCCAATCTAAGCGAGGAAATTGTTATGAGTGCTGTTGCCGACAAGCTGCCAAAAACGATGGCGGTGATCATGTGTCACGGGCCCAAGGATTATCGACTTGAAGAACGGGCCGTACCCAAACCCGGTCCGGGCGAGGTGGTGATTCGAGTTAAAAGTACTGGGATCTGTGCCAGTGATATCAAGTGCTACACTGGCGCGGCTCTCTTTTGGGGCGATGAACATCGAAAAGGCTATTGTCAGGCGCCAGTTACACCCGGACATGAGTTTGTCGGTGAGGTCGTGGCGTTGGGTGAGGGCGCTGCGGAAAAGTACAAACTGAAAATCGGCGACCGGGCTATCAGCGAACAGATCGTACCGTGCTGGGAATGCGAGTACTGCCGAATGGGCGCGTATTGGATGTGCGCCGTTCACGATATTTACGGTTTCCGCCAACGTACGTTTGGGTCATGGGCGGAGTACATGTTGTTCCCGGCGGGGTCGCTGAATTACAAGGTGCCGGAAACGATTCCTTGGCATCACGCGGTTTTCATTGAGCCGCTTGCTTGTTCCATTCATGCGGTCGAGCGCGGTGATATCAAATATCAGGATACGGTGGTTATCGCCGGTTGTGGACCGTTGGGTCTGGGAATGGTTGCGGCGGCCAAAATGAAAGGGCCGGAGCGAATCATTGCTTTGGATCTGAGCGATGAACGGTTGGAAGTCGCTAAGGGCTGCGGAGCGGATATCGGGATCAATCCGAAAAAGGGAGATGCCATCGAACAAGTGCGCGCACTGACCGGCGGGTACGGGTGCGATGTTTATATCGAGGCGACAGGGCATCCGAGTGCGGTTGAGCAAGGCCTGCACATGATTCGTAAACTAGGCACCTTTGTTGAATTTAGTGTGATGCGGGAAAAGGTGACGGTTGACTGGACGATCATCGGCGACACGAAAGAGCTCAACGTCCACGGGTCTCATCTAGGTCCTCATTGCTATCCGGTCGCGATCCGAATGATCGAACAAGGCCTGCTGCCGATGGATCAAATCGTAACTCATCGGCTGGGCATGGGCGATTACCAGAAGGGTATCGATATGGTTATTTCAGGGCTGACCTCAGTGAAAGTCACGCTAGAACCTTAACAAACAACATCTGATCACGATGTAAACTAAGGACAAAACAAATGCCATCCCCGGACTTGCGTCAGCAACTAGACCTAGTTCGCTCTATTCAGCCGGCGCTCCATGTTACCCAAAACTGGAACTACGAGAATCCAGAGCCTCTGTACAAGGCCTATATGCACCCGCCTCACGATGTGGGCGGTCAGTACGATGTCCCAGTGAATCACGAGGAAAAGGAAGAAGAGGAATGGGAACTGAATACTTACGTTACGTGCGAAGTCTTGGGCTGGAGAGGTGTATGGACCGCTGAGGAGCGAAGGCGCCGGGCGGATAACGATTTGGGTTATACGCTTTACCTGGGTATGCCGTATTACGCACGGTGGATTTGGGCGGCAGCCAAGATGCTGGTCGACAAAAAGCATATTTCGCTGGCCGAACTGCAGGAAAAAATTGCGGAGGTTAAGGCTCGTCATGAAAAAAAGTAAGACTACGGACGGGCCCGGGAAAGCGCCTGGGACGCGGAGCCTTTATAAAGTCGGCGATCAAGTCCGGGTGCGGGATATGCCGTACATGTTCTACACTCGTTCGCAACTGTATACGCGCGGTGTTTTGGGGACCATCGCCGCTCTCACCTACAAGGACCTCATCCCCGAGGAGGAAGCCTTCAACTGGGATGGGCAGGTCGAACAGTATTATATTGTGCGATTTCGCCAGAAGGATCTTTGGCCGGAGTATCCTTTCGACAACGATACCTTACAGACGGAGTGCCCTCACCGTTGGCTCGAACCTGCAACCCGCTGATGAGCCATAAAGAAAAGAATATGAGCCATACACATACTCACGGAAATTCTGGTCATACCCCTCACAAAGCGGCTCCGATGGTGGAAGAAATAACCGACTACGAGGTTTTAGAAATTGCCGTACGGGAGCTTGCGATTGAGCACGGTCTCTTCACCGCAGAGGATCATCGCAGATTCACGGAGTGGGCAGAATCGATTGGACCAGCGGCGGGTTCTCGATTGGTGGCGAAAGCGTGGACCGATCCCGCTTTCAAGGCCCGTGCCCTGAAAGACGGCGTCAAAGCTTGCAAGGAAGTCGGCGTCGATTGGGCGGAGCCGACGGGATTCGGCACTCCGAGCGATTACATGGAATTTCATCTGCTTGAAGATACGCCAACCCTGCATCATGTGATTGTGTGTACGCTCTGCTCGTGTTATCCGCGCCCCTTGCTGGGAATGTCGCCGGAATGGTACCGCACCACTAATTACCGCCGCAGGTTAGTCCGCTGGCCCCGTCAAGTCCTGGCAGAGTTTGGGTTAATCCTTCCGCCCGAGGTGGAGGTACGCGTAGAGGACTCGAACCAGAAGTGCCGCTTTATGGTTCTTCCGATGCGACCCAAAGGGACCGAGAAATGGACCGAGAAGCAACTGGAGGCGATTGTCACACGTGATTGCATGATTGGAGTCGCGCTGCCAAAACCGGGACGAACAGCAGACGTTCACCCAATCCAAAAGGCTCGACGGCCTGTGAAGAGCTCGCATCAGGAGGGCGCCTGATGAATGCCGATCGGATTGCGCTCTTGGAGGCTACTCGCAATCAAGACAAGGCATGGGAGGTGCTGGCCCCGCGGTATGGGGTGACTAACCTAAATCCACCTTGGAAAACGAGTCTTACCGCAATGTGTGACTGCCTTGCGGTCAGCGGAGCACTTCCGGCGCTGGACCGGCGGAAAGCTGAGGATGCGCTGGCAGAGACCGTATATATGGACGTACCTTCGCCCGAACGTCAGTTGCTCGCACTTGTCCATACCATGGTCAGCCGCGGTCTGGTGACCGAGGCGGATCTGGCGAGCCGAATGCGTACTATTCGAGCGCGGCTGGAAGCGGTTTAGGGCAGCAATATCGCACTGGTCTGCAACCAAACCGCAATTTTGCGCGCACCGAGGCTGATATAGGATGATTTGGAGGCAGTTTAGACGGGTTTTCAAGGACCGGGCAGCTGATCTCCGCGTTTCGATCATCGGTATCTATCTCATTCTTTTCGCGATGAATCTTGCCGCGTGGGCCTGGGCGTTTGCGGCTTTTTATTCGCATCCGGTGCTGTTAGGAACTTCGTTATTAGCCTACAGCTTTGGTCTTCGGCATGCCGTGGATGCGGACCACATCGCGGCGATCGACAACGTTACCAGGAAATTGATGAACGACGGAAAACGCCCGGTTTCCGTTGGCTTCTTTTTCTCGCTTGGTCATTCAACCGTGGTTTTACTCGCTTGCTTTGCCGTGGCTCTGACCACGAGCGCGTTGCAAAATCGTTTTGGCCCTCTTCAGCGGGTCGGTGGAATAATTGGTACTTCTGTATCTGCGGGTGTCTTGTTCGCGTTAGCGTTCATGAACATCCTGATCATGACCAGGATTTGGCAGACGTTCCAGCGGGTACGGCATGGAGGACGTTATGTCGACGAGGACATGGATATTATTCTGGCGCGAGGAGGTTTACTGGCCCGGATTTTCCGACCGCTCTTCAGGTTGATCACGAAAAGCCGGCACATGTATCCATTGGGTTTTTTGTTTGGGCTAGGATTTGAGACCGCCACAGAAGTGGCCCTTGTAGGTCTATCCGCCTCGGAAACCGCCAAAAACTTGCCGATTTGGTCAGTTCTCGTTTTTCCGGCTTTATTTACGGCCGGCATGTCGATGGTGGATACAACGGACGGGATTCTGATGCTGGGCGCTTACGGCTGGGCATTCTTAAACCCGTTGCGAAAGCTTTTTTACAATCTCACGGTCACAGCCGTCTCCGTGTTGGTGGCGGTACTGATCGGGGGAGTGGAGACCTTGGGCCTTATCGGTGATCAGCTCTCTTTTACCGGCTGGTTTTGGGATATTGTCCGCTCGGCCAACGACAATTTTGGCCTGATCGGTTACCTTATCATTGGGTTGTTCGTAGCGAGTTGGTTCCTGTCGCTGATTATCTATCGAATCAAGGGGTACGATAAGGTGGTGGTGTCAAATTAAACGTAGTTGGCACCACTCGACCAAAGACCGCCATTCTTGACCCGTGCCGGCACACTCACAAGGCACTTCGTTCTCGTCCTCGTCGTCGTCCTTCCGACTTCGCCAACGCCTGGTTGTGGAGCGCGCCTCGCTTGCGAGGCCGAGTTCGAGCGGTTGGCAACATAGAGCATAGGCTTCGTCGGACAGGCTGTCCTCGAATCCGGCCACGCGGAGTGATGTAGTGTTGGAGTACTGCGCCAAGTCCGAAAAGCATCCGCCTTGGCGGATTGGAGATGCTGAATGGTTCTCAGTTTTTTTTGTGCGTTGTCGAATTGAAGCGCGACCGTTCGACTAGATTACTGAAAACTGGTTAGAATCAAATCAACCCAACTACCTAGGAGAAAATCTATTATGCAATACTTGCTATTGATCTATGAGAACGAAAAACGTTTCGCTACCGGTTACGACCCGGCAGAAATGAAAGAGTATATGGCCTTCGGCGAGACGTACGGGAAAGCTATTAAAGGTGGGAACGCGCTTCGAGCGACAACCACAGCCACCACCGTCCGAGTCCGTGACGGCAAGCGTCTGACCACGGACGGGCCGTTTGCGGAGACCAAAGAACAGTTAGGTGGGTTTTATTTAGTCGAGGCGGACGACCTTGACCATGCCATCGAGATGGCCGGGAAAATCCCGGGCGCCCGCCACGGCTCTGTCGAAGTCCGGCCGATCGAGACATTCGGGCAGTGAGAGAACTAGAGGACGTCTTCCGTAATGAATGGGGGCGGATATTGTCCGCCCTCATTTCTGCGCTGGGTGACTTCGATCTTGCAGAAGAGGTGCTGCAGGAGGCTTTCTCTTCCGCCGTTGTCCAATGGTCTACGGGTGCACCCCAAAATCCGCGGGCCTGGCTCTACGCAACGGCCAAACATAAAGCGATCGATATCATCCGGCGCCGGACTAACTTTGCCGAAAAGCAGGCAGAGTTGGTGATACGGGAAGAATGCGGCCGCACCGACGCTATTGATGGCGAAGAGGACTCTGTTGTGCCTGACGAACGATTACGATTGATTTTTACTTGTTGCCATCCCGCGTTGCCACCAGAAGCGCAAGCTGCCTTAACCCTGCGTACGCTATGCGGGCTGACAACGGAAGAGATCGCCCACGCTTTTTTGTTGCCGACCGCTACCATTGCCCAACGGTTGGTGCGCGCGAAAACCAAGATTCGAAACGCAGGCATCCCTTATCGGGTTCCCTCTGCCCCGGACGTATCCGCTCGGCTATCCGTAGTGATGGCGGTGATTTACCTCGTATTTAACGAAGGGTACTCAGCGGCACTCGGCGATACCCTGGTGCGTCACGAGCTTTGCGCTGAGGCTATTCGGCTGGCGCGATTGTTGCGACTGCTCTTACCAGAGCCGGAACCAGAATTAGACGCGTTGTTGGCTTTGATGCTGTTGCATGACTCTCGCCGAGGCGCTCGCGAAGATGCTAATGGCGATCTGGTTCTTCTGGCCGACCAGGATCGTACCCGTTGGAACCGCTCACAAATCGACGAAGGGTGTGCCTTGGTGCAATCGGTGTTTCAGCAGGGTCCAATCGGACCCTATGCCATCGAGGCGGCCATCGCAGCTTTGCATGCAAGTGCCCCCTGCGCTGAGGAGACTGATTGGAAACAGATCAGTGCGCTCTATGGGCGGCTGTTTGCGCTACACCATTCGCCGGTAGTTGCCCTCAACCGCGCGGCAGCGATGTCGATGGCAGAAGGGCCAGAAGCGGCATTACCGCTGGTTAATGCTCTAGAGTCGTCGCTTGAAGATTACCATTTGTGGCACGCTACACGTGCCGATTTGCTGCGACGACTCGGGCGTAAAGCAGAGGCCGCCGTTGCTTATCGGCGTGCTCTGGAACTGACGGAGAATGCGGTAGAGCGACGCTTTCTCACGCGCCGCCTGGAGGCACTTTCAGACAATTGATTTAAGCGATTCTACAATCGTCACCGGTCTTTCTCGAAACGCCTCCCCAGATTTTCACCACGACGTGACGACTTTCGGATTTTGGCCGCCTTTTTTCTTGCAGTCTCTGATGGCTGCCTGCTCCTGGTCATGTTTTGGGTCGCCCACATTCACAATGTGATGACCGGGCAGCGAAAAGCTAAAACCGACAATCGTTCCAGCGCCGTTGTCTGAGACCGCGACTGCTCCGTTGGCCGCCTTAATAAAGGTTCCGGCTATTTTAGCGTCTGCTCCGCCGCGGGCCTTGCATTTCTGGATCGCTTGCGCGCAAACCGCTGTCGTATCTGTAAGACTACTATCGTGCGCAATCGCCCACTTGCCGTTACTCGCGACGGCGATCGCGAGAGCAGCAGTGAGGCTTTGCGTAGGGAAGAAACTCGATCCGAATAGGATCGACATAATCGTCAGCTGTCGTTTTATCATTTTGGGTCTGTCTTGATAACCCGTCCCTGGAATAGGTTGCTAGCTCGCCAATCAATATTCATGCCTCTGCACGTTTCGGTCTGAGCATAGCGAGTCATGCCTTAGGCAGTAAAACGGAAGAAAACGGCAACTGTTTCAGGAAAAGGAAACTGCGCCGATGAGACAATATGCTTCCCATCAAACAAATAGTGCCGGTTTCGAGAGATCCTCGATTGAGAGTCAGCGTTCCGGTCGACGCGAACCATTGGCAGAAAGTCCGCTCTGCCAAATCGCGTCGGGCATAAGCCAAGCACCGCAAAAGCCGAGAAAGATCACCGCAGCGACTGGCTGGATAGTCAGAATCCAAAGAGCCTTTTGGCTGGGCAAAAAGCTGGTGCGAGCCACGGCGAAGACCATCAGGAGATAAACCAGTAGCATCCCCATACGCAACCAACTGGGCCGGGAACTCAGGAACACGTCGACGAACGTTAATACCATAGCGGGAGCGAGCAGCACGTAAGTCTGAAGTTCTGTGGCGGGACCGCAAAGTGTCATCCAGATGCAAGCGAACGCCAGTATCCCTGCTAACAGCCGATCCTTTGGCCAATCTTTCCAAACGCCAAACAAACAGAAAACGGCGATTAGACCCCCGCTCAGGATCTGAAAGGCGGTGTAAACGAAGCCGGGAATCGGGAGATGGCCGAAACGCACCAGGAGAAACCAAAGGTCCAATGGCACATCCTTTATCGGGTAAAGGCGGCGGTCATCGGCTGAACGAGTTGAGATCCAGTCGTGATATTGCTGTGATACGTAAGCCCAGTGCTGAAAAAGAAAGGGCAGGATTCCAAGGAGGAGTAATGCCAGTAGCAGTCGCCAGCCCAGTCTCCGAGGCGCTATCAGCAAGAGAACGAGGCCGACCGCGAAGGGATAAATCTTAATATAAGTCGCCGCGGCAATGCAAAGAGCTGCCACAGCCCAACGTTCAGCTGGCGCCGCTGCCACCGCGAGAAGTACGAGGCCGATCACGGTAGGATTAGCCTGGCCCGTATCCAGATTGCCGAGTACCAACGGCACTAGCAAAAGGTAGACGATACCGTGATATCCCGGCTTTATCCCTGAATAGGTGCCGCTACCCAAGAGAGCCCAGACGCCGGCAAGAAATATCCCGGCGTTGAACCAGGTCCAGCAGAGATTGCCCAAACCGGGCGGAAGCAATGCAAACGGGGTAAAAAAGACGGCTGCTAACGGGCTGTAGACAAATCCTCTCCAGTCTCCATACAGATGTTGGGCACTTAGCCAATGTGACCCGGCAAGACGATAGACGGTGAACGCGGTGGCGCGATGGGGATTGCCAAGTGTGCGCACCGCCAACCCCAAGAAAACGATAGCCCATACCGCCAACGCACCGATGTTCCACCCGCCGAAGGTCTTAACCCAACCCTGCAGCCCGGCGGAACGACCCTCCGAGACCGTGCTCATGGGAGACAAATCGCTGCCTGAATTCTATCTGCCGGGCTGACAGACGGCAAAACGCATGCTATTTCCGGGACACGATACGAGTGACTGGTCGATAAGGCGTGCGAACTAAGAAAAGCGTGAAACATTTTATCTTCGGGAAGCCGATACCGTGGGCGGGAGCTGGTATCGGAAGAAAGCCCTGCATAAATGGCTCTTAAACTCGATACTGGCAAGCTCCAGATTATTGACCGAATTGTTGGTGTTCCGCTCTGCGCCGTTTTTACCCTGCTGCGGCGACTGAAGGGCGACCGGTTTGTGCCGGAGAGAGTCGAGCTTCCGCGCAACGTGCTCTTCGTCAAATTGGCGGAGCAAGGTTCGACGGTTCTGGCCTATCCTGCCATCTCGCGGGCTCTGCAGCTCGTTGGCCGCGAAAACGTGTTCTTCCTAGTTTTTGAGGAGAACCGATTCATCCTCGATGCGATGGGTCTTATCCCGGCCGAAAATGTAATCACGATTCGTCATAAAAATCCGTTCGAGCTCGCCTGGCAGGCTCTCCAGGCCGTGATGCGTATCCGCCGACAACGTCTGGATGCTGCGGTGGATCTGGAATTTTTCTCTCGCGGATCCGCGCTGCTTACGTTCCTATCCGGCGCGCGGCAACGCGTAGGGTTTCACACCTTTTTTGGAGATGGACCCTATCGGGGCGACCTGATGACGCACCGGCTATCGTACAATCCGTATCTACACACGAGTCAAACGTTCTTGCTCATGGTGGTGGCTCTGGAACAACCGGTGCCTCGCTCAGGTAAATTATCAGTCCAGGTACCCCAAATTGAGAAATGGGTACCGGATTTTGAGCCTCTAGCGAGTGAACAGGATGAAATACGCACTCTGCTTCAACGGGAGACCCGTAGTGAGACCGATCCCCCCATTGTATTGCTGAATCCGAATGCAAGCGACCTATTGCCGCTGCGTAAATGGCCGGAGGATCGGTACGTCTCACTTGCGCGACGTCTGCTGGATGCGTTTCCCGAGATCTATATAGGACTGACCGGTGCCCCCGACGAGGCGGGACCGATCGAAGCCATGGTTCAGGAAATCGGATCGCCTCGCTGTTTTTCGCTCGCGGGAAAAACGACGTTGCGCCAGCTCCTGGTGCTTTACACGCTCTCGGAGCTTTTGATTACCAACGACAGCGGGCCTGCGCATTTTGCAGCAATGACTCAGATCCACACGTTGACGTTGTTTGGCCCGGAAACGCCCGCTCTTTTTGGCGCACGGACTCCTCGAGCCGTCACGATTTGGCAGGGGCTGGCCTGTAGCCCCTGCGTTAATGCTTATAATAATCGTCAAAGCTCCTGCACGAACAACGTGTGTATGCAGAAAATCATAGTCGACCGTGTCTTCGACGAAGCCAGCAAAGTGTATCTTGCGCGGGCAAGGAAGCAGGAGATCTCTGCAATTGGGCATGTGCCCGGTTAGACGCTACTTGATCCCAGCCGCCCTCATTATTATCGGGCCGTACGTCAATGCGTGCGAAAGTCCTGCCCTTTGACTGCCCCTTCGCTAAAGCCGCCGCGACTGACCTGACTAGGAGCGCCAGTGAAGGTTAAGATGTAATCGAACCCGACGTGTTGTTGACTCGAAAAAGTTAACTCGCCAGTGACCGCAAGGCGCTTGTTATCTAACCAGTTCCCAAGAGTTCGTAAATCCTTCACTACCCGGCCTGATGACCCCGCTTGTCTCGCTAAATCATCGTATAGAGACGGAGGATCTACTTCCAGAGTCCTCTGCCACTTTCCGTCTTGCAAATAGGCAGCATAAACGTAAGTGCCCCTCACGAAGTCGGTGGCCACGACCACCCGAGATGAGTCGGGTGACCATTTGACATCCAAGCGCTTCACTCCTTGCATGTCTTCGACCACTGTAAATATCGCGGTACCGTGCTCTACAATCTTTGCGGTGGTGCCGCCCATCAATACATACTGACCATTCGGCGACGCCACATCTTGGGCGATGCCACTACCGACCGACAACAATAACATGGCTAACTGAAGGCTCTGGATTTTCATAATTAGTTTCCAGGAATTGAACCGCTATGCGCGTACGCTTGAACGGTGACCATCGGATTTCCGATAGTATTGGAGTTTTGTTGGAATTGGATACCGACCGCAGTGGCGGCGGCCTCCGAAATTTCGCCTGCAGGCGCGTCTGCCGGGCCGTTATCCTCGACTCTCGCCCAAACTTGTTGGCCGGTGTCCACATTGGTAACTAACGCCCAGTCACCAATCTGGACGCCGGCCGCGGCCATGGCCGCATCCCGAACCACGTATGCGTATTGCGATGAATCAACCGGTTGCCCGTTTATCGTTCCCGATGTCTCCGGGTTGTAATCAGGGTCGTAGGCCGTGCTCTCGTTCGGGTCACCATCGGTGTCAATACGAGCTACTTGAGTACTGGACGAAAAGGAAGGATCACCCAATTCGTCCTGCGGTGTGCCAAACCCGGTACCCTCTGCATTGGTAACGGACTGGGTCCCAGAGACTGCGTTCCCTATTTGCTGACCTTGCGATAAATCGTTTTGCGTTGGAGTACCGGACGCCCCGCCGCTCGGCTGACTGATGCTATCATCGCATCCGGAGAGACCCGCGATGAGTAGCATAACGAAGCTCCAGCGAGGGATAGTTCGCGCCATATGGCTTCCAGCGCCTACGTCGAGGTCCGTTCAGGGCGCGCTCGCAGGAGGAATCCGAATACCTGATTGGTCGCGCCATACTTCTCGATCCACGTCTCCACTTTCCCAAAACAATTCCAGTTTTTGCCCTTTCCAATATCGAGGCCGTACACCTGGCGATCCGACCCAAGGATAACGACTGCCCCTAACGATACGGGACCGGTCGCAGAGTAGACACTTGGCCACACCAAAATCGACCCGGCGGGCGCCGCGCTAGGATCAACCGGGATCGCGTCAGACTGTTGGAGCTCTCGGAGAATTCCTAAGGTGCTATTAGATCTGAATGTGAACCCGGTAATCGGGCCTAACACTGTGTTAAGCGCGGCCCCTATAGGACAAATATCTTCACCGGGTGCGATGGTTCTCTGCTGGCTTGACGGCGATCCGGTCACTCCCAGCAGAACGCAGAACCGGGAAAGTACTTCTGATGGGATCAGACTCTGATCGCGAGCAAAGTCGAGAGAGGTATCGGCAAAGAGGACCTGGTAAGATTTAACGGACGGATCGGTAGACCCGTTGGCTATCACCAAGGCGCCACGGCTTGTTTCCTGTTGCAGAACAAACAAATCGTATCTGGTTGCGCTGGTCTGTACTTCTCCGTAAAAGACGATCCGACCCTGGGGAACCGCATTCTGAACGAAGTTAGGCAATTGTTGGTCGAGACCGTCGGCCATTGCTGTTGAGGCAGTGAGCAAGAACAGGAATGGGAGATATAATAACATTATTACAGAGTGTATGCCACGTCTAAACCATAGTCAATAACAGCTATATTAGATGTTATTATGCAGGACGCTACGAGTACCCAGAACCTGGAGGGGGGCCGCTTTGTAGGCTAGCAGCTCTGTAAGTTGGCGGCTCCCGGGCACGGTCCAGCGCTAGCCAGTTCTGTAGGCGGCTTCCAAATCGGCGGGTTCTGCCACCCCGTCCTTCTTGAATGGCTGACGCTGGGTAATTCCCGGGAGCCGCCTGTCTAACCCCGAAGGCTTTCGGTGGCTGCCGCCCAGAGAGCGCGGCGATCCTACTTGATCGCGCCCATGGTCAACCCACGGACCAATTGCCGCGAAACGATGATACTGAAAATGATAACCGGAAGGGCAATCATGGTTCCGGTCGCCATGATCTGTCCCCAGGGCAGGTCATAGCCGCTCATGAAGCTGGTTGCTACGACCGGAGCAGTTTGAGCGTATTTTCGAGTGAGAACCAACGCGTAGAGCAGCTCGTTCCAGGAGAAGATAAAGCTGAAGATCGCGGAGACCGCAATACCGGGCGCAGCCAGCGGCAGACCGATCTTCCAAAAGATGGCAAACGAATTGTATCCCTCCAAAGTCGCAGCTTCATCGAGCTCCTTCGGAATATTGCGGAACTGATCGGCGCAGATCCAAATCACGATGGGAACATTAAAAGTGAGATAGATCAGGATCAGGACGAGTTGCGTATCCAAAAGCTTTAGATTGCGAGCTAGAATGAAGAAGGGTAACGCTAGCACGATTGGGCTTAGCATCCGGTTCGTAATAAACCAGAACCAGAGGTCTTTTTTGCCTTTAAACTCGAATCTAGCGATGGCATAGGCAGCCGGAGTGCCCAGCAGCAAAGAAAGCGCCGTTGTACTAAGGGCTACGATCAAGGAGTTTTCCAGGCTCAGAGCGACGTCGAATTTCCTTACTGCCCGCTGATAGTTTTCCAACGTTGGCGAGAACAGAAATTTCGGGACGGGCGACAGAATATCCTGCTGATTTTTAAAGGAGGTCACCACCATCCAGTAAAAAGGAAAAACGCAGAACACGATGATCGCCAGCAAAACGACGAAGTGCCAGATCTGCAGCTTCGGTCGATACCGAAGTACGCCATTCTTCGCGGTAGAAATAGAGCTCTCAGACTTCACGATAAATAAACCGAATATAAATTCGGGATAGTATGATGGTGATAACCAGGAGAATAATCGCTTCAGCGGAAGCCATACCTTGTTCAAACGACCGGAAACCGATCCGCTGGATGTAAATGCTGATCAACTCGGTGGCAGCCCCAGGTCCCCCGCGAGTCATAATAAAGACCACGTCGAACATCTTGAGGATATCGGCGGTTCTAAGGATCAAAATTGCGGTAAGTCCAGGCAGCAGAAAAGGCAACTGAACCTTACGCAATACGTGCCACCATTTATCGGTTTCCAGCTTAGCTGCCTCCTCGATTTCGACCGGGACCATGGTGAGGCTCGAATATAAAACCAGGGCGCAGAATGGGGTCCATTGCCAGCAATCCATGATCGAAATGCTGAGAAATGCCAGATTCGGATCGGCCAACCATTCCATCTTGTGGCCGAACACCAGGTTCCAAAAGAAATTGTTGATCCCAAAATCGCCGTTGAAAACCAGGCGTCCGATCAGCCCGACCACGGCAAATGTCGTTGCCATGGGGATGACCAGGGCGATCCGGGTGACATTCTTCAGCCATTCGTTACCTGGCCTGTGTAGAAGCAGGGCGATGGTCAGGCCGAGGACCACCTGAATCGGTAAGTTTACAATCAGGAACAGGAACGAGCGGCCGAGTGCGTTACGAAAAGATTCATCGAAGAGCAGGTCGCGGTAGTTCGAAAACCAAACAAAAGGGGCATCGAAAATCGGCCAGATACCAAGAAAAGCGCCCTTAAAATGGACCTTCGTTAAAATGAACTGCTGAAGCGATGTCCAAAGGGCGAAGAGCAAAGGGATAATGCCCACCAACAGGAGGACAATCATCGCGGGGGCTACGAACCAGAACACTCCCGTTGAATAGCTTTTCTTAGCAGTGGCCATCGTTGGTTTTCATGGTTGATGCAATTTCATGGGCAACACGAGCCATTGGTACACGCGCATTACCGGGCATGACAAATGACAGGTGAAAAATGACAAATCACCTGCAGTCGGGCCACCCTACGGGAAGTCTCTGATCTGTCATCTGTCATTTGTAATTTGTCATTTTGGGCTGGCCCCGGTGGGGCCGGGGCCAGCAGTGAGCTCCTATTGCGCTAACTTCTTTTTGCCGTCGTAGTAGCCGGCTTTCGAAAGCACGTCTTCGACTCGTTTTCCGATTTCTTCCGAGCCTTGCTTAACCGAGACACTTCCGGTCATCATGTTGGTGCCGACTTCCGCGACGATTTCGGAAAGCTGAGGCCATTCGGCAAATCGCGGGCGGAATTCGGGAACACCCTGTTGCCAGGATTCAACCATCGGCGAGACGAAAGGATACTTCTTAACCAGCTCAGGATCCTTATAGACCGATTGGCGGGCCGGGATTCCACCATTCTCAAAGTATTCTTTGGCGGTTTCCTTGGAAGTTGCCCACTGAATAAAAAGCCAGGAAGCGGCCTTTTGATTATCGTTGGCTTGCTTGGCGACAGCTAAGCAAAAACCTCCCAGAGCGGGTTTGCGTCCCGCCGGTCCTTTTGGCTCGGGTGCAACGCCTAGGTCGTTAACGATCTTGGACGACTTCGGATCGACCAACGTGGAATAGAACGCTGACCACTCGGTGATCATCGCCACCTGACCTTGGGCTAGCGCATTCACGGCTTCGATGTGGTCGAAATCCACGATCCCGGGCGGCATGTATTTGATCAGATCCTGCCGAAAGTTAAGACCTGCCTGCGATTCAGGGCTCAGCAGGTTTGATTTGAACTTGGCGTCTAACAACGAGCCGCCCCACGGCCAAATGAACCGCATAAAACTGTCACAGGATTGGGTTTCTCCGCGTCTAGACTGAAGGGCGTAACCGTATTTGCCGTTTTTGGTGAGCTTGGCGGCGTATGCCTTGAGCTCATCCCAGGTTCCCGGTGGTTTATCGAATCCGGCGTCCTTCAGCATTTTCTTGTTGTAGTAAAGAAGACCCGAGTAGTTATCGAAGGGTGGTCCGTAAACAACACCGTTCCAAGAGCCGAAAGCGTTCAGCAGGAGCGGGAAGAAGTCGGACATGTCATAGTTAGGATCGAAGATATTTGGGAACTGCTTCTTCAGATCATCGATCGGAACGATGTAGTCCGAATCGGCGAAGGTGCCGATCCACACTAAGTCGACCAAGGCAATGGTGAGATCACCGTTGGATGAGAAGTCGCGGACCTCTTTTTCCAGGGTACTCTCATACGGTACGATCTCGTAGTTTACCTTAATGCCGGTTTTTTGTTCGAAATCGGGAAGCATTTTCTCGATCGCTCGATAACCAGGCCGGTCGAGAAATATCACCGAGATTTGGGTTCCTTTATAAGGCTTTGCAGCCTCTTCCAGGCTCCAAGCACCGGCGACACCGGCGCTGAGCGCGAAACAGGTCGCACCAAGCACCAATTGACGGATGAATCTTATCATATGGGTGGGAGAAGGGATTTAAGATGAACGTTTCCGGGAGTCCGTTTTTCAAAAAAACGGAAAGTCCGAAATGGGATTTCAAGACTTCAAGGGACGATGGTCCGCTGCCGCCTTCCGCCTTGGCTAAAGCTATGGCGGACAAATCGTCCCTCGTTCCCGAACGGTGGCGGACAAGATGCCGCGCTGGGCTAGCGCCGCTTCGTGGTTGATTTGGTTTGGGAGACCGGTTTAGATTTTTTTGGCAGGCGAGCATCGATCGCTCGACCATCTACACCTCCTTTCTCTAAGGGGGCGGTTGACCCGCGAATTTTGAGGCTTGGAGCCAGAATCACATTTTTTTTCTCTGGCCCGGTCGCAGCTTCGGCCTGCACCAGGTTGACCAGAAGCTCGACGGCTTTGGCGCCGATCTCTCGGTAAGGCTGAGCGATCGTGGTGAGCGGCGGAACCAGAAAACGGCTGATCGCGATATCGTCGAAACCCATGATCGAAATGTCGCGCGGGATACTAAACCCGGATTCAACCAGCTTCCGCCAGGCGCCGATGGCTACGATGTCGTTTGTGGCGAATATCGCAGTCGGCCGCGGTTCCAGCTGCAAGAGATCTGTAATCCGAAGCCCGAGTTGTAAGTCCTGACGTCCTTTGGCTATGTACGCTTCCGGGACTTCGAGCCCGAACCGCTGCAATTCCTGCTGAAAACCTTTGATCCGTTCGACCACATTCTGGACACTCGGCTCGCCGCACAACACCCCGATTACTCGATGACCTAATGTGGCCAGATGGCGCGCAGCCAATCTGCCGCCAAGAAAATTATCGGTGCAAATCGAGTACTGATCGGGAACGCGACGGTCAACGAACACGATTGGCACCGAAATGTCTTTCAAAGTTTCGGCTACCCGGCTTTTTTGTGAGCAATAGACAAGCAGAATCCCATCGACTTGGCGGCTGACAAGGTGAGCGACCTGGGATAATTCCCTTTCCGGGCTGCGTTCCGAGATACAAAGCAAGGTTTGGAACCCGCGTTCCCACAACTTGTTCTCCATGACTGCCGCGATCTCACCGAAGAAGGGGGACGTGATGTTAGGAATCACCACCCCGATAGAATTGGTCTTTCGCAACCGTAAGCTGCGGGCGCCCAGGTTGACCCGATAATTTAGCGCAGCAATTGCTTGTTCGACACTCTCGGCGGTCGCCGCAGAGAGTGTCGCCGTTTGGTTGAGATAATGCGAGACGGTACTAGGGGCGACGCCGGCAAGTTTAGCGACACTCCTAATAGTGGGTTTCATACTGGGGGGAAGGAGGGTGACGACCTAAGAGTGTTGAATCGATTCAATCAGACTCGACAGAAGTGGGCCGGGTGAAACGAATTTTCATGTCCGAGGGGGGGTTGGAGTGAACGAGGCCACTGCACAATTATGCAGGAGTTGATACGTATGCATAGTGGTAAAAAGGTCAAATGCAAGCCTTTTTGAAACGATTTCATGGAACGCTCTAGTTCCAGTTGTTTTATGGGCGAAGCCGTGGAGCGCCACCTCGCTTGCGAGGCCGTCGCGAACAGGGCGATATCACTAGTCCTTCAGCTTGGCCTGGCCAACCGCGGTCGCGCTCTTTAACCGATGAAAGGATTCGACGGCTTCGTACTCGGCCAGTCCGAGGCGGTCGTACTGTTTTGCTGTCGCTCGATTGATCTGTTCCGCTTGTTGCCAGTCTTCACCTGCTTGCGTCTCCGTAAAAGGAGTTTGGCTGCGTTGTGAGCGGTGATGGTAAAGGCAATCTAGTTTGATCGCGAGCTCGGCTGGACTGAGTGGCACGGCCATATCAATCTCATGTGGCGGCCAAGGACGTTCATTCGAGGCGTAAAGCCAGATCTGGCAACTCGACAGCCAAGGTTCATCGCGGCAGATCTCTAGAGCGGCCGAGACCAATTGAAATGTTATCCCGGTGACACTGCTAGGATCGGCGCCGGCGCCGGTTAAATAAATCTGGTGCGGTTTGCGTGAGCGAATTAAAGCCGTGACCAATTCTACGTCTGCCGAATCCCAACGAAATTGGCGGTACCTGCCTTGTTCGTAAAAGGGTAAGTCAAGGAAACTGACGTGATCCAAGGGTAGCGCAAGAATTTGGCAAGAGGCGCGAGCTTCGGCTCTGCGAATCAATCCTTTGAACTGCCGGAGGTCTCTGCTGTCCTCGTCAAAAGGTGCTTTGCTGTCGGTTTCTTTGGCCAACTTATCCAGTTGGATTCGAGAACCGGAGCCGGAGACCGCGAGCTCATGTAAAAGACTGAACGCCATCCTGGCTTCCGCGTCCGGTACACTGAGATTACCGGAAGTCATGTAGGCCAAGGTGACTTCATGACGTTGGTTAACTAACCGATGAATGGTTCCAGCCATCCCAATCTCGGCGTCTAACGGTTCTGGACTCAGTATCAGCACCCGTTTGAACGACGGTTCGGCTGGGACCGGACGATTGGTATCATCCGCGTTGGGCTTTCCTCCCGGCCAGCCTGTGATGGTGTGTTGGAGCTCGTTAAAGATTCTAATGTTGAGGCTGTAAGCGGAACCTGTCTCTACCAACAGCGGCGCCAGCGCATTCTCAGTGTAGTCCTCGTCCTGGAGCCGTAAGACCGGCTTTTGCCGGTTCTCGGCTAACCAGCTAACAGCTTTTCGAGTTAGCTGCCGGCCCCAACTGACCGGGCCTACCTTCCAAGGTGTCCGGAACCGAGTGAGGTCATTCGCTGCTGCCTGGTCGATATAAGCCGCGCAATCCGGATGATGTTGCAGAAAACTGGCGGGGACGCTGTCGGTCTCCGGTCCTTCAATTGCGGCGCGGAGGATCGACGCCTTGGATTCACCCCAAGCGATTAGTCGAATCTGGCGCGCTTGGAGAATCGTCCCGATTCCCATGGTAATCGCGTAGGCGGGGACATTTGCTTCTCCACGAAAATCACGGGCCGCATCTCGCCGCGTCAATCGATCGAGCGCGACCATTCTGGTCCGCGAGTCCCGGGTCGAACCCGGTTCGTTAAATCCAATGTGTCCGGTGCGGCCAATGCCCACGATCTGGATGTCGATTCCACCGGCCTGCGTGATCTGGGCTTCGTAGCGCGCACAATATTCGAAAACTTTATCTCGTTCCACTAATCCATCCGGTACGTGGACCTGGTCAGCAGGTAGGTCGACGTGCCGAAAGAGTTGAACCTCCATGAAATGGCGATAGCTCTCCGGGTGGGTCGGGGCGAGACCGTAGTATTCGTCGAGGTTAAACGTAATAACGTTCTTGAAGGAGAGCCCCTCTTCCCGATGTAGCCGGATCAGCTCTTGATACAGTTTTACTGGGGTTGAGCCGGTAGCTAGCCCCAAAACCGCTGGTTGATTCTTCGTTTGGCGTTGCCGAAGAAAATCGGCGATGCCGGCGGCCAACTCACGGACTGCCGTTTGGGAGTCTGCGAATACCTTCGTTCGGAGCTTCTCGAATTGTTCAGCTTCAATTGCGAGGCTAGGCATGGGGAAACTCTAATCTGGACCCGGGTGTTAACGGCGGCAACGGCGATAGGTTCAGCTTAGCTGTTCACCTTGCGAAAATTCTGCGACCAAACCGGAGCCCGCCTCCGCCAAGCCTACGGCGCGGCAGGCCCTCACCCCACCAAGTTTGCGCTCGCGCTTGTTCATAGGGTGGTCAGCTTCATCCGCCGTTCTATATATTCAGGCTCGAGCTTGTCGAATGCGTCCAGGAAGCGAACTCTGAAACTGCCAGGTCCCTCGGTTCGGGAATGGTCGGCTGCGATTTCACCTGCCAAATCCATCACGACCATTGCCGAGACTGCGGCCGAGATCGGAGGAGAGCTTACCGGTAGAAAAGCAGCAATTACGGCCGTTGCGACACATCCGGAGCCCGTTGTTCGAGCCATTAATGGATGCCCGTTCTCGATCGCGATGACGGTGGTTCCGTCAGACACATAATCAGTTGCACCGCTGGCCACGACGATGGTCCCGGTTTGCTTAGCCAGTTGGCGAACCACGCCAGGAGCTTGCTCCAGGTTTCCGACTGCATCGACCCCCCGCGCAACCGAGGAAAGACCGGCAAGGGCCGCGATTTCCGCTTGATTCCCCCGAATGACGGTCGGGGTGGCGATGGTCATTAGCCGGTCCACCAGTTTCCGTCTCATCTGGGTGGCGCCGACCGCTACCGGGTCCAGAGCAATCGGAATCCCTTTGGCCTTTGCGGCCGCGGCAGCTAAGGCCATCGCTTCGGCGCTTCGCGGAGTCGGTGTGCCGATGTTCAAGTTTAGCGCGCCCACGATTCCTACCAGCTCGCCGATCTCTTCGAATGCGTCCGACATAATCGGAGAGGCTCCCAAAGCAAGCAGCGCGTTCGCGGTGAAGTCCCGGACCACGGAATTGGTCAAAGAAAGCACCAAAGGAGTCATCTCCCGCAGCGTTCGAAAATCGACCCAGATACGATCGGCGGAAATGTCCATGCTCAGTGCGCTTGGTTCTCGTCCTCGTCCTCGAACCCGGCGCGTGGAGTGATGGAGTACTGGAGTATTGGAGCACTGCGCTCTGGCGGTATTGCATCTGCCTTGGCAGATTTGGAAACCGTCAGGGCAACGGGCGGGAGCAAGCGAGAGTTACCGGGGGGGCTTTTTTCCCGCTCGTTGTGAGCGTTGTCCGATGCTCGTTACACCGTTTATTTGGCGTGCTGGATTAGTTCGATTTCGTAACCCTCGGGGGCGTCGACAAAGGCGATCATTCCGCCCGACCCGGTCTTCGTGGGTCCATCGCTGAGGGGGTAGCCTTTAGCGGCGGCATGTTTTGCGAACGCTTCGAGATCATCAACCTCGAAGGCTAGATGAGTGATGTCGGACCCCACATTTACCGGGCCGCTCTCATCAAATTTGCAAAGCTCAATTTCTTCCTCGCTGCCGGGTGTTTGCAGGAACACCAATTGTGAACCGCGCGGGGATGTGTGCCGGCGTACTTCCTTCAGCCCAAGGACATCCTTGTAAAACGAAACCGTCTTTTCCAGGTCGGAAACGCGATAACGGGTATGGAGAAGCTTCTTAACCATAGATTTTCCGAAGCCTGCCACAGACCGGGCGTTTCAGCTACAAAACGGTGATAATTTCACGCGAGCTGAGAGTGTACGATTAGGGCTATCTGTGGCAGGCTTCGGAAATCTCTATGGTTTACATCGGCATCGATAGTGGAACGCAGAGCACGAAATCGATCGTGGTTGACGCAGAGAGCGGCGAAATCCTGGCTTCCGCTCAACAGAAGTACGACCTCATTCCGAATCTCCCTCCAGGTCATATGGAGCAGGATCCCCAGGAATGGCTCGACGCAACGGACGCCACTATCCAGGACTGCATTAAAAAAATTGGGAGCCGCGCAGACGAGATAGAGGCGATCGGCGTTAGTGGGCAGCAACACGGATTAGTTGTCCTTAATGCTTCTAACGAGGTAATCCGCGCCGCGAAGCTCTGGTGCGATACCTCTACCGCCGACCAGTGTCAGGAAATCATCGATGAGTTCAGTGGCGACGCTTCACTGATTAAGCTTCTCGGAAATACAATGTTACCGGGCTGGACTGCCCCGAAGATTCTCTGGCTTAAGCAACACGAACCGGAGAATTACGAGTCTGTCTCCAGTATCTTACTTCCGCACGATTACATCAATTTCTGGCTGACCGGCGAAAAACGGATGGAGTACGGAGACGCGTCGGGTACGGGACTGATGGACGTAAGAACTCGGCGCTGGTGTGAACCGGTTGTGGAATTTATCGATCCGGCATTGGAAGAGAGGTTACCGTCCCTCGGGTCTTCTCGACAAGCGGTTGGGCTGCTGAGAGAAAATCTCCGGCAGAAATGGGGTCTGAAAAAGTCGCCTGTGGTTTCAGCGGGAGGTGGGGACAACATGATGGGCGCAGTTGGCACCGGAAACGTAAAACCGGGGGTAGTCACGGCCAGTCTCGGAACTTCGGGAACCATTTACGCGTTTTCGACTGCTCCTGTGATTGATTCCCAGGGTGAGGTTGCCGCTTTTTGCGACAGTACGGATAATTGGTTGCCGTTGGTTTGCACCATGAATGTCACGGTGGCTACCGAGCACGTCCGCCAGCTATTCGGATGGGATATCGCTAAATACAATGAAATCGTCGGAGCTGCGCCGGTTGGCAGCGAAGGGATTGTTTTCCTTCCTTATTTGAATGGGGAACGCACCCCGAATCTGCCCGCTGGTACCGGAGTCTTTCACGGGCTAACCGCTTCGAATTTTACTCCAGCCAACCTGGCTCGCTCCGCGATGGAGGGTGCGACTCTTGGTTTGGTTTACGGGCTCAACCGGTTCCGCAGCCTAGGAATTAAGCCTGCCGAGATTCGATTGACGGGCGGTGGCAGCCAAAGTGGAGCATGGAGACAAGTCTGTGCAGACGCTTTCCGCGTACCAGTTGTTTGTTTGGCCACAGCGGAAGGAGCCGCCTTGGGCGCTGCGTTGCACAGCGCCTGGGTACATAGTCTCGTGAACAACAAGTCCAGTAATCTACAAGACCTGGTTTCTCGAGCGGTAAAGATCGATGAGAAATCGCGGGCGCTGCCGAATAAGGAAAACGCAGACCGATATGAGGAGTTGTTTGGCCGCTTCAACGGCCTGACCCAACGCTTGGCCACAGGAGGTTACCTGTGAACGACTTCACAGTTATCGGTTTGCGGCTAGGGGTTTGCAGTTTGGCTTTTCCGATAGGTGTTCCCGACGCTCTCGCCTTGTCCGCCGCAGCTAGGATGGCGAAGGACGATCGTTCTGGCTCGTTTCCTTTATGAATCTGGTGATAGCGGCCACTGGTGCGAGTGGCATGATCTACTTGCAGCGGCTGCTGGATCAAATCGATTGCCGACAAAACGAGGTCCACCTTGTTCTAAGCGGCTATGCGAAACAGGTGGTCACCGACGAGATAGGTAAACTGGAGGTGCCGGCTGGTGTACGGGAACATCCTGAACGAAGCATGAATGCGCCGTTTGCCAGCGGTTCGGCGCTATTTGACGCGATGGTTGTGGTGCCTTGTTCCATGGGCACACTCGGTCGAATCGCTGCGGGCAGCGGTGAGACCTTGATCCTCCGAGCAGCTGATGTGTTCTTAAAAGAGAGACGAAAACTTATCTTAGTTCCTAGAGAGATGCCTTGGAACCTGATTCATGCCAGAAACTGCTGTACCCTGTTGGAAGCAGGAGCGGTCCTGCTTCCAGCCTGCCCGGCCTTTTACGGCCGGCCCGAAACCTTAGCGCAGGTCGCGGACACAGTAGTGCATCGGATTATGGACCAATTAGGTTTGTCTGTACCGAACACCTATCGTTGGCCCGCGGACCCGTAGGCGCTGCTTTAAGGTTTTGTGGTTACAAGGGCCGCTGAGCATGGCCACCGATTAGATTTTCCCGGACCGTTCTTGCTACGGTTGACTGGCTAAAGGTCCTGTAGAACGGTTGGCAACTTGAGCGCGCGCAGTGATTGTTGTGACCCCGTCGATTTGCATGTCCATCTCATCGGCAACGGTCTGAGAGGTTCGGGGTGCCGCGTGCAGCACGTCTGGTGGCAAGAACCGTTCGTGCTGACTATGTCTCACAGTATCGGGCTAGCCGTGGATCCTCGAAGTCCCGATCTCGATGAGGCTTATGTGCAGCGGCTTCGTGCGTGGCTCGATCAGTCGTCGTTGGCGGCCGTCGTATTGCTTGCCTGCGACGAGGTCTACCAAGAGGATGGTACACCGCTCCCAGATCTTTCTCGTATCTATGTGCCGAATCAATACGTCTTCGAGATCGCCCGCCGGGACGCTAGGTTTCTTCCGGCGATATCAGTGCATCCTGCTCGAAAAGATGCGATCGAAGCTCTGGAGGCCGGAGTAGAGGCGGGTGCAGTTCTCTTGAAATTGTTGCCGTGCGTTCAGGTCGTTGATCCCGGGCTGGCACGCTATCGTCCTTTTTGGAAAAGGATGGCAGACCTTCAGTTGCCTTTATTAGCTCATACCGGCGGCGAATTTTCGTTGCCGACACTTCGTCCGGACCTGTGTGACCCGCTTAGCCTTCGGCCGGTCTTGGAACAAGGGGTTACGGTCATCGCTGCACATTGCGGAGCGCCGGCTTTGCCGTGGCATCGTGATTTCTCCGGAGATTTTATGGAACTCAGGGATGCGTTTCCAAATTTGTACGGAGATATCTCGGCTCTTTGCCAACCCGTTCATTTTAAAACCCTTACGAGGGTGCGAGAGGATCCTGAACGAATCCTATACGGGAGCGATTACCCGGTCGTGCCTTCAGTTTTCTGGTCGCGCGCTTTTGGCTGGATTTCATCGCAAGATGCGCAAAGGATTTGGAAAATCCGCAACCCCCTCGAACGGAAAATCGAGCTTACCCGGGTGCTTGGTTTCCCTGACACGATCTTTTCTGGGGTGTACGATGTGCTTCGCCAGACACCTGCGCTAGCCAAAGTTCGGGCTGGGGCAGGCACAGCCCGGCCGCAGCGCACATTGCGCCGCAGCCCTGGCTCTGGTGTTTAACGGATCCAGTTCAGGAGCGAAATCGCGGTGCCTCGAAATAATCTAAAATTCCGTTTGCGTCGCCGGTTAAGGCTGCTAATTTCGTCGCCCGCCCGGGATTGTAGGAGAAGGAAAAGGGAGGCTTACCGGCCTTGAAATTGCCCGGGGATTTGCTTAAGCGAATTGGCTTAGAATTGGTTCTTAGGGTTGATGTACTTGGGGTTCATGGATGGTGTAGGATGGTTGATGTAGGATGGTGTAAGAACCTGGCTGGTTCGAGAGCATTGCATGAGTGTTTGCTCTTAGCCTGTCGGACGGGCCCGGAAAAAGAAAACGGCGTAAAAGTTACTGAAATTAACTTGACCGTTTGGAAAGAAAGATTAAGGTGAATTTCTCCGGCGAAACGGGGGACGCACAAAAGGGTGCGGTTGTTCTTCCAGTTTAAGGGACTTCAAATTGACTCAATTTTGTCCCGGTTGAATAGAAGCAAGACTGCCTGTTTGGCCGGACACAGATTGAGTTTTTTTGTCGTCATAAACCGAGACGACAATGGTTCTTTGATAGTTTGGTTCTGAGTTTATCAGGGTTGATAAACACTCAGAATGGTGATGTCAGCGAAGACTGTGTTGTGCGTTAAAACGTCAACATTTTAGTTTTAATAGTTTTCATTGACCGACAACACTTACGCTCTCCGGAGAAATTCGGATGAGTGCGAAGAACGAATTGGTCAGAATCTTTTATGTTCGGCAAAGCCGCCGAACACCTAGCTCACGTTAGGAGATACTTTTAACGGAGAGTTTGATTCTGGCTCAGAACGAACGCTGGCGGCGTGGATCAGACATGCAAGTCGAACGAGGTTAATCTGGTAGCAATACTGGGTTAACCTAGTGGCGAACGGGTGCGTAACACGTGACCAACCTGCCTAAAAGTGGGGGATAGCTCGGCGAAAGCCGGATTAATACCGCATGTGATCGCAAGATCAAAGCAGCAATGCGCTTTTAGAGGGGGTCGCGGCCTATCAGCTAGTTGGTGAGGTAACGGCTTACCAAGGCAGCGACGGGTAGCTGGTCTGAGAGGACGACCAGCCACACTGGAACTGAGACACGGTCCAGACACCTACGGGTGGCAGCAGTCGAGAATTTTTCTCAATGGGGGAAACCCTGAAGGAGCGACGCCGCGTGGAGGATGAAGGCTTTCGGGTTGTAAACTCCTGTCATCTGGGAACAAAACTCGCAAGAGCTTGATAGTACCAGAAGAGGAAGAGACGGCTAACTCTGTGCCAGCAGCCGCGGTAATACAGAGGTCTCAAGCGTTGTTCGGATTCATTGGGCGTAAAGGGCGCGTAGGCGGCGGGGCAAGTCTGGTGTGAAATCTCGGAGCTCAACTCCGAAACTGCACTGGATACTGCTCTGCTAGAGGGCTGGAGAGGAGATCGGAATTCACGGTGTAGCAGTGAAATGCGTAGATATCGTGAGGAAGACCAGTGGCGAAGGCGGATCTCTGGACAGCTCCTGACGCTGAGGCGCGAAGGCTAGGGGAGCAAACGGGATTAGATACCCCGGTAGTCCTAGCAGTAAACGGTGCACGTTTGGTGTGCGCGGATTCGACCCCGTGCGTGCCGGAGCTAACGCGTTAAACGTGCCGCCTGAGGAGTACGGTCGCAAGATTAAAACTCAAAGAAATTGACGGGGGCCCGCACAAGCGGTGGAGTATGTGGCTTAATTCGATGCAACGCGAAGAACCTTACCTGGCCTTGACATGCATTGTGTCGTCGGTGAAAGCCGGCTAGCGTAGCAATACGCGCTTTGCACAGGTGCTGCATGGCTGTCGTCAGCTCGTGTCGTGAGATGTTGGGTTAAGTCCCGCAACGAGCGCAACCCCTGTGAACTGTTGCCAACTCGCAAGAGTGCACTCTGTTCAGACTGCCCTGTGAAACGGGGAGGAAGGTGGGGATGACGTCAAGTCAGGATGGCCCTTACGGCCAGGGCTGCACACGTACTACAATGCTCAGTACAGAATGATCCAAATCCGCGAGGTGGAGGAAATCTCTAAAACTGAGCCCAGTTCGGATTGTAGGCTGCAACTCGCCTACATGAAGCCGGAATCGCTAGTAATGGCGCATCAGCTACGGCGCCGTGAATACGTTCCCGGGCCTTGTACACACCGCCCGTCACATCATGGGAGTCGCTTGTACCCGAAGTGTCTGTGCCAACCGCAAGGAGGCAGGGCCCTAAGGTATGAGCGGTAACTGGGATGAAGTCGTAACAAGGTAGCCGTAGGGGAACCTGCGGCTGGATCACCTCCTTTCTAAGGAGTACCTTCCTCGGATTTTTCGAGGATGGAGGTCGACAGCTAAATCGATTGCTGGGGTAACCGATGTTTGGTAACCGGCGGTCGACATGCTGTAAGCCCTGCAGAGCGAAAGCGAACGCAGGCCTAAGATGTTGAAACGACTAACGCACAACTCAGTTTTTGCTGATAATTACGAAGCCCTTGGCAACGCCGAGAACGCCGGGATTGCCGACAACGCCGTGAACCGTGTATCTGTTGTCGGCGTTGTCGCTCGATAACGGCGTTAAGAAGTTCCAAGGGGGTATAGCTCAGCTGGTAGAGCGGTAGCTTTGCAAGCTATAGGTCAGGGGTTCGAGTCCCCTTACCTCCAATAACAAACGCCGCGAGCGCTCCGGCAACCGCCGGACCAGCAAGGCCGTGAACGGAGATGCCGTTGCCGGCGATGACGCTCGATACCGGCGTTAAACGTTTTTTTCGGGCCTGTAGCTCAGTTGGTTAGAGCATGCGCTTGATAAGCGCAGGGTCACTGGTTCGAGCCCAGTCAGGCCCATATTTGAGCCTGGCTATAGTGGTCGGATGACACTTCGTAATTTTAGCAAGAACACACCATTTTTAGTGTTTGGCAGTTCATGGTGGCGAAAGCTGCTGTGACATTGAGCCTGAGAACTCAAGCCAGACCATCTCCGCCTTCAGACATGAAGGTCCCGCGGAAGCGGGAGTGAGGGAGGGTTCTTTGACATCTGCATATAGGGTAGAGAATACAACTTTAGTAAGAAACGGAGATGATATGCTTCGTTTCAGATATGGCGCTGAGTCTGAAGTGCGGAAATGAAGGGCAACCTTTGTTTCCTGAGAACTTCAGTTATCACACAAATACAGATCGAAAGATCAAGCTACTAAGGGCGTATCATGAATGCCTTGGTGCCAAGAGGCGATGAAGGACGCGGTAAGCTGCGATAAGCCACGGTTAGCGGCAAACACGCTTTGACCCGTGGATATCCGAATGGGATAACCCGTCTGAGGTAATACTCAGTCATTGCTACCTGAATAAATAGGGTAGTAAAGCAACACCCGGTGAAGTGAAACATCTCAGTAACCGGAGGAAAAGAAAGAGAATCGATTCCGTAAGTAGTGGCGAGCGAAAGCGGAACAGCCCAAACCACCAGCTTGCTGGTGGGGTTGAAGGAGCCCGTCGTGGGATCTCGAAGGTTAGGTGAAGCGGATGGAAAGTCGCTCCACAGAAGGTGAAAGGCCTGTAACCGAAAACTAGAGAGACCCTAGGGAATTCCTGAGTAACGCGACACACGAGAAACTTCGCGTGAATCTGCGGCGACCACGCCGTAAGGCTAAATACTCCTTGGCGACCGATAGTGAACAAGTACCGCGAGGGAAAGGTGAAAAGTACCGCTGTTAGCGGAGTGAAATAGTACCTGAAATGATACGCCTACAAGGTGTCAGAGCCCGCAAGGGTGATGGCGTGCCTTTTGCTTAATGAGTCTGCGAGTTATTGTCAGTGGCGAGCTTAAATCCTTCTGGGATGGAGGCGTAGCGAAAGCGAGTCCGAAATGGGCGTTTAGTCGCTGGCAGTAGACCCGAAGCGGAGGTGATCTACCCATGGCCAGGATGAAAGTTGCTTAACCGCAACTGAAGGTCCGAACCGGTGAATGTTGAAAAATTCTCGGATGAGCTGTGGGTAGGAGCGAAAGACTAATCAAACCCCGTGATAGCTGGTTCTCCCCGAAATAGCTTGAGGGCTAGCCTCGTGTGCTGATCGTTGGAGGTAGAGCACTGGATGAACTAGGGCCCACACCAGGGTACCGAATTCAATCAAACTCCGAATGCCAACGAGTGTAACACGGGAGTCAGTGCGTGAGGGATAAGCTTCACGCGCGAGAGGCAAACATGCCAGATCAACAGCTAAGGTGCCAAAATACCGCTCAGTGGAAAGGATGTGAAGTTACTTAGACAGTGAGGATGTTGGCTTAGAGGCAGCCATCATTTAAACAGTGCGTAATAGCTGACTCATCGAGTGATTTCGCGCCGAAAATGATTGGCGATAAGCGGTATACCGAAGCTTTGGATTCAGTTTGGTTTCGACCAGACTGAGTGGTAGGGGAGCGTTGTAAATGCGCTGAAGCCGGAGGGTAACCGACGGTGGAGTATTTACAAGTGAGGATGCAGACATGAGTAGCGATAAGCCAGGTGGAATTCCTGGCCGCCGTAAACCCAAGGTTTCCTGGGCAAGGTTCGTCCTCCCAGGGTTAGTCGGGACCTAAGTCGAGGCCGAAGGGCGTAGACGATGGACAGCAGGTTTAATATTCCTGCACCGGCTCTGGTTAAGTTGCAGAGTGACGTGATTGTAGAGAAGGGCTGCCGATTGAAAGTGACAGTCCCGCAAGGGGACGTGGAGGCTACGGCCGAAGCGGATCCTTTAAAGCAACCACCGAGAAAAGCTCTGCAATGTTCCCAAGGCCGCCCGTACCGTAAACCGACACAGGTGGGTGGGTAGAATATACCAAGGCGAGTGAGTGAAACCTCGTTAAGGAACTCGGCAATCTAGCCCCGTAACTTCGGAAGAAGGGGTACCTAGAAATAGGTCGCAGTGAAATGGGTCAACCGACTGTTTAACAAAAACACAGCACTCTGCTAAGTCGCGAAGACGACGTATAGGGTGTGACACGTGACCAATGCGGTAAGATTACGGCAAGAGGTTAGTCGCAAGGCGAAGCTTCGAACCCAAGTCCCCGTGAATGTCGGCCGTAACTATAACGGTCCTAAGGTAGCGAAATTCCTTGTCGGGTAAGTTCCGACCTGCACGAATCGTGTAACGAGTTGACCGCTGTCTCAACGAGGAGCTCAGCGAAGTTGTAGTGGCGGTGAAGATGCCGCCTACCCGCAGTAGGACGGAAAGACCCTATGCACCTTTACTGTACGCTGTTACTGGTTTTTCGATTTTATTGCTTAGCGTAAGTGGAAGACTTTGAAGTCTGGCTTTCGGGCCAGACGGAGTCGGCAATGAAACACCACCCTTTAGAGTTGGGAAATCTAACCCGAGTCCATGACCTGGATCGGGGACACTGGCAGCCGGTCAGTTTTACTGGGGCGGTATCCTCCCAAAGAGTAACGGAGGAGTACGAAGGTTGGCTCAACCTGGTTGGCAATCAGGTGACGAGTACATGGATATAAGCCAGCCTAACTGTGAGACACACACGTCGAGCAGGTGCGAAAGCAGGTCCAAGTGATCCGGTGGTTGAAAGTGGAATCGCCATCGCTCAACGGACAAAAGGTACGCTAGGGATAACAGGCTGATCGAGCCCAAGAGCTCATATCGACGGCTCGGTTTGGCACCTCGATGTCGGCTCATCACATCCTGGGGCTGGAGAAGGTCCCAAGGGTCCGGCTGTTCGCCGGTTAAAGTGGTACGCGAGCTGGGTTCAGAACGTCGCGAGACAGTTCGGTCCTTATCCACTGTGGGCGCAGGAGAAGTGAGGGGTTCAGACCTTAGTACGAGAGGACCGGGTCTGACGGACCTCTGGTGTTCCAGTTGTCGTGTCAACGGCAGTGCTGGGTAGCTATGTCCGGAAAGGATAAGCGCTGAAAGCATCTAAGCGCCAAGCCTCTCCCAAGATGGCTTCTCCCTGAAGAGTCGTGGTAGACCACCACGTTGATAGGCTACGGGTGTAAGCACAGTAATGTGTTCAGCTCAGTAGTACTAATTACTCGTTTGGCTTGATGATCTATTTGTAAAGCTAAGATCTGTTTTGTGCTTAGCGCCAGTCTCTACCCTTATATGCAGGTATCAGAGAACCCTGTGAGTTCTTTTAAATAGTGAACAACAACGCAGTTGGTAATGCCCTGACTCCGGCAACACGCAGATACGGTTACGATAGATCGTTCCCGGCGTTGACGGCGCTCGCGGTGTTTCCGGCGTTGAATTAGAGTGGTTAGCTTCTGCTGATCCATGTTGATCCGCAGCCCCTAACCACATTTTAATTACTTTGGTCGTCAGATTTTCTGGTGAAGTTGAGGGTGAGACCGCCCCCATCCCCCTCGGGCTAACTTCGACTTCGCCAGCTTTCTGGTGATCCTAGCGCAGTGGTCCCACCCGTTCCCATTCCGAACACGGAAGTGAAACGCTGCAGCCCCGATGGTAGTGCTTCTATAGGTTGTGCGAGAGTAGGACATTGCCAGAGTTATGAACCCCAGGTTCCGAAAGGAATCTGGGGTTCTTTTTTCCCGTAATCGTCCTCCTCTTTCTAATGAACAGTGCGGTGGTGCAGCCCCAGCGCCCTGGAGGGGAGCCGCTTCGCAGGGTTGCAGCTCTATCGGCTGGCAGCCACCGAAAGCCTCCGGGGGTAGACAGGCGGCTCCCGGGAACGTCTCATCGTCTGCCATCACTCATCGCTTCCGGATCCAGACACGGTACAACGCTGGGTGATCAGGTCGTGGGCTATTCGCGGGAGCCGCTTGCTTGTGTGGATTTACAGCGGCGATGATCCAGCGGCTCCGGTTATCCTTAGCGGCCCGACGATGCGTAAAAGCGGCTCCCCTCCAGGCTTGGGGCGCTTCGACGATCGCAGGTGTTGTAACCGCTAATCATCCTCGTCCTTGCTGCTGGGAGGCGCAGCACCCCGCCTCAGTCAGGCCACACTTACTTTCTGAATAACCACGTCTTCTTTTGGCACATCCTGATGTCCGCCCGAGCTACCGGTGCCGACCTTCCTGATTTCATCAACCACGTCCATGCCCTCGGTAACCTTGGCGAATACGCAATACCCCCAGCCGTCGCGACTTGGGGACTTAAAGTTGAGAAAGCCATTGTCGACCACGTTGATAAAGAACTGAGCCGTCGCCGAGTGCGGATCACTCGTGCGTGCCATGGCTAACGTCCCCCGATCGTTTTTCAGTCCGTTATCCGCCTCGTTCTTAATCGTTTTGTTGGTCGGTTTTTGATTCATTCCTGGTTCAAATCCCCCACCCTGAATCATGAATCCCTTTATAACCCGATGAAAAATGGTGTTGTCGTAGAAGCCAGATCGGCAATAGTCCAGAAAATTCTGCACCGTTACCGGCGCTTTCTCATCAAAAGTCTCAATAACGATATCGCCGTGATTTGTATGCAAAGTGACCATTGCTGACCCCTACGGTGCGAAATCTACTGGGTCAATGGGCGGCACCGCTTCAGAGGTGCTTATCTCTAACTACTCAAACGAAGTTCAAGACCGGAGTGGTTCGTGTTCCTCTTTTCCAGGCCAACCAACCGATTATCCGCAGACAGAAATTCCTAGATCCGGATCCAAACTGGCAACCGTGCCGTGCCGAAACGCAACATTTCTGCTCCCATGTCCGACCGGCAACCCCCAAAGCACGGGGATTGAAAGGGGTTCCAGCATTTCCCTGACGGCGTTTTTCAGCCAATCTTCGTTTTCATCGTAGCGACCACAGCCTTTCAGCTCGCCGACTCCAAGCCCGATGGCTCCGGTTAAGCAACCACTTTGGATGAGCTGCCATAGGCATCGCTCGATTTTGTAGGTCGGCTCGTTGATATCCTCTAGTACTACAATCGCACCGTGCGCGTTCATCGCGTGCCTGGTACCTGCCAAGCTCGCGATCACGGTCAGGTTTCCGCCGATTAAAGGGCCCTGTGCGATCTTGGCGGGCCCGCACAAGAGCTGCCCTGTCAGGGTAGTGTTCCTGCCTTCGTACAGTAACGATCGAAGTGCGTCCCAGCTGAATTCATCTACTGATTGATCGTCAGTTCCCAAACTGGCCAGGCCCGGTCCATGCACTGACGTGAGGCCCGCGTTAAACAGTGAAATATGCAGAGCAGTCGCATCCGAAAAGCCGACCACGAGCCGCTGTTCCATAGTGTCCCACGGAATATCGGAAAGCAATTGCACAGTCCCGGAACCGCCTCTCGCGAACCACACTGCGTCGATGTCAGGTGCGGTCAGCGCCCACATCAAGTCGATGAGGCGCGCGTCTCGAGATCCGGCGTAATAGCGATGCTGATCATAGATGTGCTGGCCGAGAACATATTCCCAGCCGCAGTCGCGCAGACGCGAAAGTGGGAAACGCAGTTTTTCCGGATCAACGCGTCCGGCCGGCGCCACAATGGCTATCTTAGCTCCTGGTTTCAGCATCTGGATTGTGTGAAGGACTCCGAAATTGCTGTCGTAAACGCCGGAAACGGCTCTCGTAAACCCAATCGTAAAGTTGCATTTTTTCTGGAAACAACTGCATGGCCTGAGTCCTCAGGCGGAGCCGCTCGACATCGATTTCCCGATCCGAACAGGTCGTAGCGACGATTAAGAAGCACAGACGATCGACGCGCTGCTGAAAACGGCTATAGGATGCCTCTCCGGATAGCATGGTCGAATGAAGACCGAGGCTCGATGTCACACAAGGCGTGATTCCTCAGGTACCGGCTTGCTTGCTGAGAACAATGATCCTGACCAGGTTATCCGCCGGTGCCGGGTGACTGACCATCCGGGCTCTCAGACCGTCTTCGAGAGCGGCGAGAAATCCCAGCCGCTCTTGGTGGTGACGATCCGGCCCGAGTGCTTCGGCCAAAGATGGCGCAAAGATCGCGCGAAAGAAACCCGCTCGCTTCTTGGCCAAGGCTTCCGCGTCCTTGTCGCGCATATATTCTTCCCAGACTGTGTCGGGTACCGGGAATGTGACGCAATGGTCGACGATTAGGCCGTGGAATTGGCCATCTCCTGAAAACGGCGCAAGCAAGTCAGATTCGCTCCGTGGATAGATCGCTACGGCCATCTGTTCTCGCTCTTCAGTCCTGATAACTTTCCTGGCCACCAGGTCTGACAAAACAGCGTTCGCTTGGTTCATCAGGATAGCGAATCCGGGCGGCTTACTTTCGGCGAGCGCTGGAAGCGCCACCACCAAGCGGGCGGTCGGACGCAACTCGGTAGCGCGGAACGACAGGAACGCCTCCCAATCCATTGCTGCCTGACGCGCGAACTCAGCTCGTACCGAGCTAGTGCTACCGAGAGCGAAGAAATGATCCGGGACTCTGCATGGGATCCGGCTCAGCCATATCGCAGCGTATGAGCTCCACGCTAGATCAACATGATTGCGTGGCAATATGCGCTGATAGAAGGACCGGCCAACGGCGCTCGGGAAGACGTTTTGCTCGTCTCGCAGATAACTATCCGGATGACTGTGCAATACCTGAAAAAGCGAGCTGAAGTCATTGCTCGGAAGATCTGTGTGGTAAACGAAAATCGGTTGCTGCTGACCGACGCGAGCCCGCAAAACTCGGATGGCAGCTCGCATCGGCGCGAGCGAATTTAGGCCTTCGGAAGACCCATAGTCAGCCAGCACGATCGGCTGCTGCCCAACGCCGAGCTGGATCATTTTCGCGGCCTCTTCCAACAGTGGTAAGGCTAGAGCGCCCCCCGCCGCAGGGATCGCGGAGTGTTTGTTGTAAAAGCCTTTGCCCTCCATCGCGGCAATAGATGTCTTAGGCTCACCCGATTTACCCGAGAAACTGCTTTGGGCGTTCATACGGCCGCGACGATAGTATCCCTGTTCTATTTGATGAATAAAAGAACCAAGGACTTAAGTTTCACTCCGTAAGCAAGTTTCTCTCTTTATCACTTTGCGCGGGACCCCGCCGGCGCATTCAATCCTTGGTAACAGCAATTGCGTCGACCTCAACCAGCAGATCCGGACGGAACAACTGCTTCACCACGACCAACGTGCTGGCCGGCGGATGCTCCCGATTTACATAAACGTCGCGGACATCGCGAACCGTTTGAGGATTGGTTGAATCAAGCAGGTAGAAGCTCAATTTCACGACGTCATTGAATGATGCGCCGGCTTCATCGAGACGAGCCTTCAAATTTGCGAACACCTGCTTAACTTGAGCGGTGAAGTCGCCCGAGCCCACTACCTGACCCGACTCGTCGAGGGCTACTTGGCCCGAAATATAAAGTGTGCGCCCGCCACGTACCTCGACAACCTGGGAGTAACCCGCCGGCGCTCGATTCAAAAAACGGATTTGCGGTTCATTCATCGATTTAGCGTCTTTCGCCTGCTCGTCCGCAATAATCCAGCCTGGAGTTACCAGGAGGGCAATCAGAGTAGCTATCGTTGATTTTTCCATTCAAAAATGAAGTTAGAAGCAATTACTAAGGCGCGGGGTTTGACAGATTTGATTCAGGTTCTGTCTGTCCTGCGGCGACTTTGCCCGACCAGTAAGAATCTGCTACTCTGCCTTTCGAATAGTGATGACCGCGGGATCTTTTTCGGGCCGGTACATCGATAGGCCGTAGCAAATGGCTGCGCTTTCCTTGTGTGCGTAACGGACTTCCGGTTGACCATCGCAGATAGACTCCTCCTCTTCCGTTTCCTGATAACATTTCCCATGGAGATTGGCGCTCCATCGCTCCACATAGGAACAGTTCGCCGTCTTCGAGCTACCGGGAATCGCGACGTAACGATTTTCTGTAAGTGTGAGAAATGCCGTCTCTCCAGGAAGAGGAATCGGAGTCGCCCAATTTGGCGATAGTTTAACGAGTTTTCGCTTATTGAAATCGAACGCCACGACGGTATCTCCGTCGGTGCTGTTAAGATGTGAGTTAAAAAATACTAGTCGTAGTGGCCCCTCGAAAAGGAATTGTCGATCTTTGCCGGACGGGAGTTGCAAAGGTTCGAACGACGGAAATCCGGGGAGCCGGCTAATTTCGGTGTCGCTCCCCGATTTTGAGTCATGGAACCACATAATCCAATCCAGTGGATCTGTTTTATCTTTACCTTTGCGCCAGAAGATTTCGCCAGATCCATCCGGAGCGTCGATCTTTGCAGGCGGCTGATCTTCGGCGCGAACGACTGCGTCCAGCGCTGTACCAGTCGGATGCTGCGTCTGTTGGATCTCGGGTGAAGCAGAAGCGGAAGGGGATTCTTCCGCTGACGGTGTAGGAGAAGGGGCCTCGGATTCCTGTTCTTCCGCGTCCGTGAAAAACGGTGAATTTTTCGTGGACGCGTACCAGTCCGGCGCCTTGTCGAGTTGTTTCAAGTTTGTCCCACGCGGTTCAATGCTCCAAAACTCGTGTTGATCGTTAACCTTCTCCCGAGTGAACACGATGGTCGCTCCATCGGCCGAGAAAATCGAGTCGACGTCCTGCCCGGAATTGTCGTTCGTCAATTGCCGCAGCAGCCTCCCGTCCTCGCGATAAAGATAAAGATGGGAATGGCTAGTACCGGTCGCTTGGAGATAACGAATGGCAATCACAATCTCAGAATCGCCATGCGCAACAGATGCAAACGCTGTCGCCAAATACCCGATGATTAGGCTACTAAGCAAATTGAGATTGAATTGTGTCTTCACGCAAACGTCTTTCAGCGATTTGAGCCAATCCGATACGAAGAAGCAGATCAGCCATCGAAATAGGCTAGTGAATTGCGGCTTCGGCGTCGAATGTTTAAAAGAGATAGGGAATTAGCGCCGCGGTTCTGGCTTGATACTCCTTGTACACCGAGCCGAACGTCTCCCGCATGAAGCGTTCTTCAAGCGTCAGCTTGCGCCAGAAGGATTCAAAAGCGATCAGCACCCCGAGGATCCCGCACCAATCGCCGTTTACTATAGCGGTGCCCAAAAAAGCCACCAGTATACCGGTGTAAATCGGGTGGCGCACCAATCGGTACGGTCCAGTACAAATCAGCTGATGATCCTGCTTTACCTGAACAGTTCCACTCCAGTTGCGACCGAGATGTTGGCGAGCCCAGACGCTGAAACCTAGACCTGCAGCGATTAACATCACTCCCGACCAGTACGCGTCAGTTCCTTGTAGTAGAAAACGCGAAAGTAGGAATCCTCCTCCGGGAATCGTAGGGATAGAAAGCAGGATCGACGCGATCGCGATCGGTATGCTATAGCTCGCGCGCGCCCCGGCCGACTCACGGCGAACGGCCAGCTTCACACCTGCTGCCGACAATCGCCAATAAACCAACCACGGGATCCATAGAAGCAGCACGATCCCTGCGCGTGTAAGATACAACATGGCTGGGACCCTATTCGCGGCCAATTGCATTCGTCAACCCAGTGTCCTGTCCCATAAATAACATGGCTTTCGCCGGGGGCCAGTTGGCTGCTTTTCAAGGCGCGAGCGAAGGGCCCATATCTGTTCATACGGGTCGAGCGAGCAACGCGGAAAAACAGCCAACTGGCCACGGCCCAGAGGGTTGCGATGAAAATGGGTCGGCGGCTGCGTTGCTCTTCGGTTACGTATCGATTCAGATATGCGCCCTCCTCGCGCCTTGCATGCGGCCCATTTTGATCGCAACGAAAGCCATGCTATTTATGGGACAGGACACTAACAAAGACGCGCGGAAATTGTAAATACTGCCTGCTGAATCCAGCTTTTCAGCATGCAGGCGCTATCCACAGCACGGATGCTGCAATCGTGCCCCAATGTGGTCCCGTTAAATCGCCCGAAAATGGTTCTTTCTATCTCGTTCGATTGGGCTACTTGGTGACAAAGCAAAGCGAACACGATGCCGAGATTCCTTTGTACAGCCTGCGGGGTTCAATATCCCGATAGCGCCATCGCGCCGTCTCGATGTGTAATTTGCGATGACCCCCGGCAATTCGTCCCGAAATCGGGGCAAGGGTGGACGACGTCAGAGAAGTTAGGTGTTGATCACTTCAACGCGTTCCGAAAAGTCGCGCCGGATCTGTTTGCGTTCTCGACCATGCCGCGGTTCGGTATCGGACAACGCGCCTTCCTGATAATCACACATTCCGGCAATGTGCTGTGGGATTGTGTTAGTTTTTTGGACAGCGCCACCATTGATATCGTACGGTTGTTAGGCGGGCTCAAGGCGATCGCCATCTCGCATCCTCATTTCTACAGTGCGATCGCGACTTGGGGTCAGACCTTCGAGTGCCCGGTCTTTGTTCACGACGCGGACAAGGAATGGGTGGTCGATCCGGACTCTAGCATTTCGTTTTGGACGGGAGAAACGAAGGATATCCTTCCTGGAATCACAATTCACCAGCTGGGCGGCCATTTCCCCGGGAGTGCGGTCCTTCATTGGATTGATCGCCAGGCCTTGTTTCCGGGTGACACCTTCCTGGTCGCGTTCGACCGCAAACATGTGTCATTCATGTGGTCGTATCCGAATAACGTCCCGTTACCGGCAGCCGATTTGGACCGGATCGCGAGCCGTCTTCGAGCGCTGGAATTTGATTCGATTTACTCGCCCTTTTGGGAGCGAGGAGAGATTGACCGGAACGCGAAAGAAGCGGTTGAACGATCCATACGACGACAGCTCAAGGGTCCAGAGGCGGCGAAATAAAATTGGGGTTCTGCCGCGAAGCGGCTAAACATGATAGCCCAGGGCTTTAGCCCTGGGTGGCCGTACCATGACATGCGCCCTCACGAGTGGCGCCCGAGCGAGATGTTACGATGTTGGAGCATTTAATTCCGCAAGTCGCGCCAACATCCGCTGCCCTAGGATTTGCGCTCAAGCGCCAGACGCGCACCGAACAAAATAAAGACGCCTCCGGTTATTCGATTGAGCACCGTCGTAGTCCTGGCATCCCGCAGCCAGCGAGCCAGTGGTCGGGTTACAAAAATCAAAGCCGCAAACCAGAGGATACCTTCGACATCGTGGACCAGTGCGAGCAAAACGCTAAAGCCGATCACATTTACGTGACTCGGGATGAACTGTGGCAGGAACGTGACGTAGAATACTCCAACCTTCGGGTTCAATAGATTGGTTAACAGACCGCGAATGAACCAGCGCAAGCTACCCCGTGATGATGCCGCTTCGCCGGTCGAATCTAGCAGGACCGGCTTCGCGCGCTGGAACAGCAAACGAAGACCTAGATAAAAAAGATAGATAGCGCCCGCGATTCTCACGATCTGGTAAGCGAGATTCGAGACTGCAAAAACGGCGCCAAGACCTGCGGAAACTAGAATCCCCCAAGCCAGACAGCCGGTGCAAACGCCTAACCCGGCAAACATGGCGCGCCTTGGGCCTTCAACCGTAGCCGTTCGTAACACCAGCAGCGTATCGAGTCCCGGCACAATCGTTAGAAGTCCGGCAGCGCCGGCGAACGCGATTAACGCAGTCCAGATAGTAAGGTCGGCCATAGGTGAGAGTCAGAATAGCAAAACCCGTCGCGCCATAGCTTGCGGAGGCGGGATGGCAGATAGCAAATAGCAAATGTTTTGGCACCGGTTGGCCGAACGCTTTGCAACTCGCCATCGGTTTGCAACCCGTAGCTTGCAGCATGGGTTTGTTCTGTCACTGTGCTAGACCCTTCATCATACTGGGTTCGCACGGTTATCCCCCCGGCATTTATGGATTTGATTCTACTGTCGCTGGTTCCGCTGGCGTTCGTCATTCTTTTAGGCTGGTTCGCCGGTTGGCGCAAAATTGTTGACCCGGCGCACAGCTCCAGCTTGGCAACCTACGTAATGAGTTTCAGTTTTCCTTGCCTTCTTTTTGCCAAAACGGCTACCACCTCGTTACAGAACTTAATTAATTATCGTTTTATCACAGGTCTAGGTCTTGGCTTGCTCGGGATGTATCTGGTGGTGTTTCTCTTCAACCGCTACGTTCTACGAAAATCCTTAGCCGACAGCTGCCAAACTGCATTTGTTTCTTCATTTCCGGATATGGCTTTCATGGGCATCCCGATTTTCCTGGTGCTGTTCGGCGAAGAATCCCTGATTTCGATCGTGATAGGAAATCTGATAACCAGTTTGATCATGATACCGGTGACCGTTTCACTCCTGGAAATAGCGGCGGCTTCGGAGGTCAAAACCAATATCCTGTTTTTGGTGCTGAAAGTATTTAAGAAACCTTTAGTTCTGGCCCCGGTCATCGGCGCTATCTTTTCAGCTTTAGGGCTCCACCTACCAAAACTGGCGCTCCAGTCGTTAGAATTAATCGGCGGAACTACTTCAGGCGTTTCGTTGTTCGCCTTAGGCCTAATCATGTCTCAGGATAAGGTGACCATCAGCAAGCCGGTTCTGTTAAATGTGTTTAACAAGACCGTAGTGCATCCTCTGATCATGTTCGGAGTGGTTATTACTTTTGGCATTACCGGAGCGTTGGCCAGAGAAGCGATTTTACTATGTGCACTACCGCCAGCAATTATGACCACGATGTTCGCGGCCAAGTACAACGTGCTGAGGCGTGAATCGAGCAGCAGTACGGTCTTTGGAACGGTTATTTCGTTAGTGACGCTGGCAATAATCATGCGGGTGTTAGCGATCGGGTCGTAAGGCTCAACGCTGCACTAGGGAAACTCATTTTGCCATTCAATGATGGACTCGGGCCGGGCGAAAACGTGTGTCGTGGCCTTCCAGGTCCCGTCCTCTTGCCGCAGTATTTCGAACCAGTGTCCAGTTATGGTCTTGCCGTTGGCATCGACCGAGTAGTCACCCGTGATTACCCCTTTCGCGTTACCGTCCGGCTCCGCCTCCGTAATCTTTTGATTAAAGTTGGCAGCACCGGCATCAAAAAGCTGTTGGTAGTGCTTTTGGATTTCGGCTTTTCCGTGCACTACGGTGAGCCTCGGCAGAAGTTCCACAAAAACAGCGTCTTCCGTGAACTGAGCCGCAATGCCCGCCGCGTCCTTCTGGTTGTACAATTGGGTGCGCTGTACGATGATCGCTGCAGCCGCCGTCTTAAAGTCTTGCGTACTGTTCTGCTGCGCTGCGGCTGGCAGTGCTGACACTATGGCCGCGATGGAAAGCAGGAATTGCTTCACTGAGGCCACACTCATCGCCCGGGATAAGTCGATCATAAAAGAAGAAACCAATTATAGTGCGTACGTCGTAAACCGAAAAGCATTGTTAATATCTCCCAGATTTTCAGGGCGTGTCTTGCACAGAGGCACAGAATAAACGTGAGTTCAGAACGAAAAAGAATGCAATCTCAGGCTGGCATGGGCGACCTTTTCACCGAGGTTAGCCCGGCAGTTGAAACGGAAAAACTGGCTGACGGCGCGTTTCTTTTTTCGACGATTTGCTGCCGAAAGCGCTAAGTCTCTGGTGGAGCTGGTTTGGCGAATGGCAAAGGTTTCACCGTTTCGGTACTTGGTGACACCGGGCGGGTACCGGATGTCTGTGGCCATGACGAATTGTGGATTGGCCGGCTGGACTTCCGATCGTCAAGGGTATCGCTATGCGAAGATTGATCCCGAGACCGGCGCGGCCTGGCCGCCGATGCCGGTAGAATTTCAACGGCTGGCCGAGACGGCCGCGGAGCGAGCCGGTTTCCCCGGCTTTAAACCTGAATGTTGTCTAATCAATCGCTATGAACCCGGCGCAAAATTGTCTTTGCATCAGGACCGAGACGAGAAGCATTACGAATTCCCCATCGTATCGGTTTCTCTCGGGCTACCGGCAAAGTTCCTTTTTGGCGGTTTGATGCGAACGGAGCGTCCGAGACGGTTTTGTCTCGAAAACGGGGATGTCGTCGTATGGGGCGGATCATCTAGGCTAGCGTTCCATGGAGTTGATACCCTGGCAGATGGTGAGCACCCGTTGACCGGGCGATGCCGGTTGAACCTGACTTTTCGGCAGGGCCTGGCCGGATGACGACCGGTAGGACCTAAACCGAGCCCGCCGAGGTCCGCCTAATGATTGGCTCCGTTCGGCAGGTTTCGAGGACGAGGACGACGACGAGGACGAGTACGATCGAGGCTGGTAAACCAAGGTGGAATAGCTGGTTTGTCGAAGTACTGCCATGCTGCCCGTAATGAAGACAGCAGTACTCGTTAACAGCGGTTATGCTGGTTCGTGCCAGCAAACCATCCCCCTTGTCCTTCAGCCGGCACGCAAGGGCCGCCGGACTGCAACCCGCGACACACGAGCGGGTGCAAGCCGGCAAGCTCCGAAGGCAAAGCGAGTTGTCGTTCCGTTTTATGGTTCGAAACCGCGTCTAGAGGCTGCGGATGGGCGAATCTACGTGCCGAAACCAGTCTTGTGGGAATCGCTAGAACTTGGATTCGTTATGGTGCTATTATCGTCGGCGTTCGCCCTAATTTCCCTGTCGGTGGCTGCAGGCGGAAACCTGTAACCAGGAAACCATAAACACAGATGACAAATAGCCGCCCCTTACAAAACCCTCAAGGAGGGCTCTGTATTTGTCATTTGTCATCTGTCATTTGTCATATTCGATCGCTGATTAGCCGATACGCGATTCCGGCGCCGCTAACCCTATGTCGGACAAGTTTAATCGGCCTGCTCCTGCTAATGCTGCATTCGGTCTCGGCAGCCCTAGATGAGGTGGACGAGACGGGGGTTAGTGGGTCTTCGGTTGAAGCTGAATTGGGGCAACGGGTCCGGGAGCTAGGGCGACCTCTGTATCGGACTTTCACCAGAAAAGACGAAGGAATCGTAAACAAGATCCTAACCGGTGTTCAGGATCCACGCGGGTTAATGATCTTCGGCAGTGTGAATTGCGTATTGGAATACGATGGCCAACACTGGACGTCGATCCCGATCCCGAATAGTGGTTACATTGTTTCGCTGGCCTGTGACAAGTCAGGGACGATATACGTTGGCGGTGAAAGCGAGCTGGGTGCGCTGGTTCCGGATGGCGGCACCTATCGGTATAAATCGTACAAATCGCTCCTGCCCGCATCAGAGTCACATTTTGGAGAAATCAGAGGTGTGGCCGTTCACGGAGACGCTGTCTACTTCCTTGCAGAAAAGAGCTTGCTGCGTTGGGATGGCCAACAGTTCTCTGTAATTCACCTTCCGTACGAAGTTGGTAGCTCGTGGTATCTCTCATCTTTTTCCGGGCGCGTTTTCGTCCACGCTAAACACCAACCCTATTCCGAGGTGGTTGGCGATCATCTCGAACCAGTCTTGGACGACCCTGTGCTTCGGGAAACTACAGTCACCGGCGCGATCGAGCTAGCAAAGGACAAGACCCTGCTGGTAACAAAGGAGAAAGGGATCTTTGAGCTCCATGATTCCGATCCGCTGGGAGTTCGGAGTGGAGGTGGATGGAGCAGATCGTTCCATTTAAGACCGACGCGGACGATTTATTTACGCGTCAATCCTATGTCGAACACGCTCAGCCCATAAGTCGAGGGATCTTCGTGGTTGGGGTTGAAGGACGCGGGCTTGTGTTTCTTAATGCTGATGGACGGATCCAGCAAACGTTCCTAGAAGAGGATGGTTTACCGAGCGGAGCATTGTACGATTTGCGTCGCGACCGCAACGGCGGTCTCTGGGTGTTCGGTGAAAATGGTCTAACCAGAGTTGATACCAATCGAAGCATTTCAGTATTTGATCATGACAACGGACTGCCCAAGACTGATGTCGCTTCCACTATAAGGTTCGCCGGGTCGTTATATGCGTTGACGGGGTACGGTCTTTACCGCTTGGAGTCCGGCGGAGGTGGGCTGGCTTCTTCGCAATTTCGCAAGGTTCCGGGTGTGACTGATGAGCTCTGGCACGCGCTGGTGGCACCGCCCCATGGTTTAATTCTGACTGGCGACAAAGGCGTGTATCTTTTCGACGGCAGCCGTTTCCAAGTTATTACGAACGCGCCAGAAACCTACGCGCTCGCGCGATCGGGGAAGGATCCGGATTTACTTTTCTTAGGCAGCCACACGGGTTTGCGAGCGGTCAGGTTCACAGACGGTCGTTGGGTCGACCAAGGAACTATGCCACGCTCTGAACAGGGTGTAGGTTCAATCGCAGAGACTGCCAACGGCGATCTCCTAATCGATACAGAGGAAGGCTTTTTTCAGGTCAAAGTTGGCCCGGATCCGCATACGCCATTCAAAGATGCACGCTGGGAAGCGCTACCCAACGCTCCGCCAGTCACCACAATGTGTCGGATCCAGCCTTGGGGTAAACTGTTTCTGTTTACTAACGACCAAAACGTATTTTTGTTCCAGGACTCTGATCGTTCCTTTTGCCGAGCGGATCTTCTCCCGAGACAGATGATGGGCCGCGAAATCCACATGGTGCAAGCTACGCCTTCTGACGCCGATCATCTCTGGCTCGAAACGATCATTGGAGAACTTGGTTCAGTTCAAACCCAAGAGATCGGACGATTGGATGCAGACGGAAGCTATCACTCCTTACCTCGTTCGATTTCAGCAGTTCTCGGCGGGGTTAAGTCGTTTTACGAGGAGTATTTTCGAGACGAATCGACCCTCTGGATATCCGGAGAGTATGGCGCAATTGCGCGGATTGATCTTGGCCGTTCACCTCAACATCACCCCCTAAAACTCTACTTACGGGAGGCAACAGCTGACTGGGATGAACAAGTCCGACTGCCGCAGAATGGCGCCGCTTTAGAATTGCCTTTCGAGAAACGGGATCTCCGGCTCCGGTTTGCAACTGATGATTATGATGGGCCGGACGAAGTCCGCTATCGGACAAAACTCGAAGGACTGAACGCCGATTGGACCTCGTTCATGGAGGAGCCAACCTGGCAATCGGGTTCCTTGAGCGAGGGAAGATATCTGTTACACGTACAGGCCCGAGACAGCGGGGGTGTGGATAGCAATGAGGTTAGCGTTGCGATCACTATCTTCCCGCCCTGGTATCGCACTCCCTGGATGTACGCCGTTTATCTCGGCGGAGGTATTTTGTTGGTTTTCGGCCTGGTGCGTTGGCGGTTATGGCAAATGCGAGCCCGGGAAAAGGAGCTGGTCGCGGTGGTCGACCATCGGACTCGAGAGCTACGTGAGAGCGAAGAGCGTTTACGCCAGCACTATGAGGAGCTGCGCCAGAGCAAAAAGCGTTTGCAGGAAGCCAAGAACAACGCTGAAGCGGCTAACCGCGCTAAGACCGCTTTCCTGGCGAATATGAGTCATGAAGTGCGTACACCGTTGAACAGCATTCTCGGATATGCCCAGTTGCTGCTGCGCGGTTGCGAAAACGTCAAGGATCCGCGCCCAAAACTGCAGTCAATTATCGACAGTGGCACCCATCTTCTGGGGATGATGAATGAGCTGCTCGATTTGGCGCGAGTCGAATCGGGTAAGTTGGCCATCAATCCTGAACCGCTTAATCTTCCTTCTTTCCTGCAATCGCTAGTTGCCGAATTTGAAATTCGCGCTCGGCAAAGCGGCTTAAAATTTGAATTCTCCGTGGAACGGGCCTTGCCCCAATGGATCGAAACCGATCCGCTCCGGCTCCGGCAGATAGTCTATAATCTGGTTGGGAACGCGTTCAAATTCACGCACGCCGGTTCCGTGTCGCTCCAAGTATCCGAATGTGCGGAAGATACCTGGCGACCCGGCTCCGCCTCCGCAGACTACGGCGCGACAGGTTCCGCCTCCGCAGGCAACGGCGCGACAGGGTCAGACTCGGCCGAGCCTGGGTCGGGATCCAAGGCTGATTCGAGATTATTACTAGTCGTTTCTGACACTGGGAGAGGAATTGCCGAGTCGGATCTACCTCATCTGTTTAAGCCCTTCTACCAGGCAGTAAATAATGAGCAGTGCGCGGAGGGAATCGGTCTGGGACTCTATATTACCCATAAGATTGTGCACCTCCTTGGCGGCCAGATTAATGCGGCTAGCGTGCTCGGACAGGGGAGCAAATTCTCGGTGGAGTTGCCACTGAATTTAGTTATGAAAGCGCAGGAGGTATGTGCCGATTCAGAAGTGATCGGCTATGAAGGCCAGCCTCGAGAGCTTTTGTTGGTCGACGATGATCCCTTGAATCGGGACGTCCTCAAACAGTTTCTTTCCACAGTCGGATTTTGTGTACAGGAAGCCGATTCGGGGGATTCAGCGCTCAGAATCATCCGTTCTCATCGTTTCGATGGGGTCATTAGCGATATTCGAATGACCGGCAAAGACGGGAATGCTTTCTGCAGAGAGGTCCGATCGGACGAGACGCTAGCCGGGATCGTGATGATTGCGTCTTCGGCCAGTGTTTACGATGGGGATCGACAGGCGGCCGAGTCCGCCGGGTTCAACGATTTCCTAGCAAAACCGGTAAAGGAACGAGAGCTTTTCCGGCTTCTGGGACAGCATTTGGGGCTCAAGTGGATTGTCAGGCGCGACGGAGGCGTTAACGGCTCGGCTGCGAAGCAGAGAGTGCAACCGGATATCGACCGTATCCTGATAACGGGGCGGGACGTACCAGCCGAAGAGTTGCAGCTGCTACTGAAACTGGCTGGTGAAGGCGATGTAGTGGCTCTCCGCCAATCGCTCCAGGATCTTGTGGAGACCGACCCAACGCACGCGCAGTTCGCCGAGCAGTTAGGCATGCTCGTTTCTGCCTATCGGATCGACGAGGTTGAAACCTTACTGCAGCAACTCCTCTGTGAAGCAACTGAGTCGATCCGTGCGTCAACTTTTGAGAAGCGAGAGAAGCGAGAGGAGTTCAGGAGTTCAGGAGTTGCAGGAGTTCAGTAGATGGCAATCAGAAGACTCGAGCTCAAAAAAAAGGGCGCCGAACCGACTGCAGTGTTCGCAATTCTTTTCTCTTGGCATTCATAAACTCCTGCAACTTCTGAACTCCTGTAACTCCATCGCATCAAATACATTACCAATGCAAAACTTCCTGTCTTTTCCCGATGAATACAATTCTAGTCGTCGACGATGTTCCCGCTAACGCTGACGTTGTCCTAAATCATCTCACAGCGGGCGGCTTTCGCGTGCTATATGCGGGAAGCGGGGCCCGAGCCCTTAAACAGTTGGAGTACTCGATTCCCGACCTCATTCTCCTGGACATAAAAATGCCTGGACTAGATGGAATCGAGACGTGCCGGCTGATCAAGCAGCGCCCGGAATGGCGGAACATTCCGGTCATTTTCATTACCGGCGCCGATGAGCTTTCTCAAAAGCTAGCCGCCTTCGAGGCGGGCGGCGTCGACTTTGTAACCAAGCCAATTCTTCCGGAAGAAGTAGAAGCACGGGTTCGAACTCATTTGCGCCTCCGGGAACTGCAAGCCGAGTTGGAACAGAAGAATCAGGCTCTCATTGAGGAAATCGAGTTGAGGTTAGATGCAGAAAAGCAACTTGAAGCGAGACTTGATCAGGCGTTCGTGATTGCCAGTTACGAAGGCGGCGTCCATTTCTCGACTCGTCAGGCCGGCATTTTGCTGCAGGCGTTTTTCCCGAGCACTTCGATGACGACGCTGCCGGAAGCCGTTGTTCGCTGGCTGGTCTCGGCCGAGAGACAAAGGCCCCTGGTCGTCCAGAATTCCCAAAAAGGCGACTTGCAGATTGAACACCTAGCCTCATCGGATTCTACAAATCTAGCCCTATTGCGACTGGAGCAACGTAACAGTTGTTGGGGACCTAAGGCCCTCCAGACTCTCGGACTCACGCCCCGCGAAGCGGAGGTTCTTTATTGGATAACAGAGGGAAAAACCAACCCGGAGATTGCCACAATCCTGGATACAACGCTGCACACGGTCAAAAAGCATAACAACAAACTCTTCGCTAAGCTCGGCGTTGAGACCCGTATGGCGGCTGCACGGCTGGCAATGAGTGTGTTGGCCGGGTCCACGGAAGAGATCAGGGCCTGATGCTGGCAAGGTGATGAGGCCGGGTGCTCATTCAGGGCTTTCCTCTTCAAGGGCGTTCTATCCATTGGCGCGGCTTGTTGCGTTTACTCCGCCTACTTCCATTTCTTAATCACCTCGGTCAGCCTGCTGTTCCCCCCCCTCTACCGGCGAGGAATTCACTCAGATTGCGAGTTCAGTCACGCTAGAATAGGGTAGCTGGCGTGACCCAGGGCCGAATCATCAGCAAATCAGGGGGCCCAGTTCCCGGTGGTTACTGGCAAAGTTTCCGTTGGATGCCTCATCCCGAGCTGGCGCTGCATGTTCGCGGGTACAATGGATATTTCGAAAACTCATCTCAACGGGTTCGACGCCGCGAGCTGCCGTCTGGTGAAGTCGCCTTGATCATTTCGTTGGGGCCGCAATGGTGGTCGATCGATCCGGCAACCGGGATTCCAATCGGTACTCTACGTACGTTTGTTGCCGGTCTCGATGACACCTACAGCCTGGTTGACTCGGAGACGCCAGGTGCTGCCATCCAGGTCGACTTTACACCAATCGGCGCGCGTCAACTTTTACAACTTCCGATGCACCTGGTTTCAAAACGAACCACGGAGCTGATTGACCTGTTAGGCAGTAAAGCAGATCGCCTGGTTGAACAGCTCGCCGAAACAGCGGATTGGCTGAGCAGGTTTGTAATTTTAGACAATTTTTTGCTCTCAAGAATTCGGGGAGCTAGAAAGCCGGCCAGAGAACTCGATTGGGCTTGGCGACAACTTGATCTCTCGCGCGGTTCTATTCGCGTTGAGAAAATCACGGAGCAGCTAGGATGGAGTCGCAAGCGGTTGGTCAATACCTTCCGGGATGAAATTGGTATACCACCAAAAGCCCTCGCTCGGATTTTACGTTTTCGAATGACGCTAGCAGAGCTCAACGCCCGACAAATCGTCAACTTTTCGGAAGTCGCCGTGGAATGCGGGTATAGCGATCAAGCGCATATGATCCGCGATTTCAAAGATTTCTCTGGCTTGACGCCGGTGGAGCTGGTGCGGGTCTATTCCTCGGAAGCAGGAACTATCGAGCGATAATGCCCGCATGGGGAGGGCGCGCGTCCCCGCGCGACATGAAGACGTTCCAACAGCCCTAGACGAATTTAATCGCTGGATCTACCAACGCGTGTGGCTCGGCGAATAACGTATCGCGAGGACGCGATCCCTCCCCAGGCTGCGCAACGAGCGACAAAAACGCACCAGAGAAACATTTCTTCAATACGGACGGTCGCTGTGGTTTTACCGTTTCGCGTCAATCAACCGTAACTAGAAAGAAATCACCTATGTCTAACCCAACTAAAGAAGGACCGTCGACAATCATCCCCGCCATGCGATATCGAAATGCGCCAGCGGCAATAGAATGGCTCTGCGAGGCGTTCGGATTCGAGAAACATTTGGTCTGCCCAGGAGAGAACGGCACTATTGCTCATGCCGAACTCACTTTGGGCAATGGGATGATGATGCTCGGCTCCGTTCTCGACAACGATTTCGCAAAGCTGATTAAGCAACCAGATGAGCTCAATGGCTTTGAAACCCAGTGCTCATATGTTGTCGTGAAAGACGCGGATGCTCACTATGCTCTGGCGGTAGCGGCGGGAGCGAAGATCGTCCGCGAGATTGAAGATGCGAGCTATGGTGGCCGCGGCTATTCCTGCCGAGATTTAGAGGGCCATCTCTGGAGCTTTGGGAGCTACGATCCCTGGTGCTAGCCGAAGTCGCCAAATGCTCGTTCGGAATAGCAAATAGAAAATAGTAGATAGCAAATTGAGTCTTGAACCGTCCGGCGCGGTTTGGTGACTCTATTTGCTATTTGCGATGTGCTATTTTCTATTCCGAACGAGCTTTTGGCGCGTTCAACGGCTCTGGTTTTGGCGCAATTTTTATGTTGTAGGCTTTAGCGTTTCGCTTGCCCCAAAGTCCCATCGCTGTCAGCACGGATTCGAGGCTGTGTCCGCGTTGGGTGAGAGAATACTCCACCTTTGGTGGTACTTGTTGATACACCTTGCGGCGCACCAGGCCGTCCCTTTCCAACTCACGTAGTTGCTGGGTCAGCATTTTCTTGCTGGCGTTCTTCACGATTCGACGCAACTGGCCGAAACGGAGTATGCCGTCCTGCTGGAGGTAGTAGAGCAGAAGCGGCTTATATTTTCCGCCGATTACCGCCAACGTGACCTCCACCGGACAAAGGCAGACGGATTGCTTTGGATCTTCGGTTTCCAACAAGGCTATAGGTTACAAAAAGGTGCCTAGTTGTCAAAATGTACCTTCGATGCCACGATCAGCGCCAGTGACTGTTGACTTAAAAAATCATGAAGAACGTGCTGATTGTTTACGCGCATCCGGAACCTACGTCCTTGACCCGCCAACTCGTTGAAGTTTCTGTGGAGACGCTGCAGGAGCAGGGACACCGAGTCCTGTTGTCGGATCTTTGCGGCATGCGGTGGAAGGCGGTCTTTGATGAACACGACTTTCCGTACCGGGCTAATCCTGACCGGCTCTCTTTCGTAAAGGAGTCGGGACATGCTTACTCAACTGGCCAGCAAACGGCGGATGTGGAAGCCGAGCAGGAGAAACTGCTTAGCACTGACGCCGTAATATTTCAGTTCCCGCTTTGGTGGTTCAGCATGCCAGCCATCCTCAAGGGATGGGTGGACAGGGTGTTCGCTTACGGGCTTGCCTATGGCTACAAGGGCGAAGGTAATCGCTATCGGTACGGCGACGGCGGCTTGAAGGGTAGACGTGCGCTTTTGTCAGTGACCCTCGGAGGGCCGGCGGCTGACTACTCGCCTCGGGGCATCAATGGCCCGCTGGATCAGCTGCTTTTTCCCATTACTCACGGCATGCTATTTTTCGCCGGCATGGATGTGCTGCCCACCTACGCGGTCTATGGAACGGGCAGCATAACGGCGGCTGGCGTAGAGGCGGCGAAACAAGCTTGGCGTGCCCGTGTCGAGAACCTGTTCCAGGACGCGCCGATTCCATTTCGGCGTCAAAACGGCGGCGATTATCCCGACAGTCACATCCTGGCAGGCGATGTGGCGGTTGGACAGACAGGATTGACGGCTCACGTCTCTGAGGAGCGTGAATCTCCGGAGGTTTTGGTTCCAGCGTAAAGCGATGGCGAGGGCCAGGGCGCAAGCTCCAGCTTGGGCTTCTAAAGCCGATTCGAGAACAGCTGGTGCGTAAGGCAGGGGTTGGCTTGGCTGAAGCGGAAAACAGAATGTAGCTGGGTTCCACGTACGGCACCCGGCAATGCGCAATACTCCAGTACTCCAAAACTCCCGCCCGCAACGCTTCGCGTAGCGATGCGGCGCGGCCATCACTCCGCTCGCCAGGATTCGAGGACAGCCTGTCCGCCGTAGCCCAGGCTCTATGTTGCCAACAGCTCGCAGTCGGCCTCGCAAGCGAGGCGCGCTCCACAAACCAAGGAGTCGGCGAAGGCGGAAGGACGACGACGAAGAATACGAAGCCCCTTACATCACCCTCGTCCCAAAGCAGTCCAGCCAAACTTGAGGAGCGGGAGTCCTTCGGACGCAAAGAGAGTGAGTTTGGAAGGCAGCTCCGGGGAGCGCAGATCGGTTTCAGTGAGTTGGCGCGAAACGATGAACGACTTGTATTTCAGGTATTCGGCGCACTCGGCGTCCGCGAATGATTCAAACCCTCGAGGTACGCGTTTGAGTGAGTCGCTGTCTCGAAGTGTTAGGCCGGCGCGATCGAGCCGATTAATCACCGATTTAAACTCTTTCCAACGGTCGGCAATTGCTTCTCGGATGCGGGTCAACCCCGGCTGGTCTGGTTGATAGAAGCCAAGCGCTTCGAACGAGGCTTTCGGCTCCACATGAACGTACAACACTCCCGAACCTGGCTTTCCTCCCGTATTGAAGACTGCTCCCAGGTTTGTCTTGTATGGTCGTTTGTCCGCGCTAAAACGCGTGTCCCGATAGATTCGGAAAATCGCTCTCTGCGGTTCTGTGGATAGGGGGATTTTCGTCTTAGCCAACGCTGCAGACGTTGACCAAACCAGCCGGCGCAATTCTTCTTCGACCGTTTCCTTGTAGAAGGCCTTCCGTTCGTTGAACCATTCACGCCGGTTATTCTTGTCGAGCTCGACGAGAAAACGCAGGGTCCCGTCTGAGAAACCAGCAAATTGCGGGGAGCTTGTTGGCATGGTCTTCTCCTCGGGAAATAAGAACAGGTACGGCCGGTGGCGGGCAACCGAAAAATTGATTTACCAGACAAAAGGAATGAGGGCGGTAGCGGACTGGCTGTGCGCTTCTAGTTTAGGTCAGGGTTCGCAGCGTAATATTTCAAGGCCCGCTCGTAGCGTTTGATATGAACGTCGGTAGCGCTATCCGCTACCAGCTTTAGAAGTAGTGAGATCGCCCCTCGAAACCGTTCCTCAGAGTACAAAGTTAACGCTAAGAAAGCCGGAAACTCAGAGGTATCGCCATAGTCTTCGATGCCTTTTCGAAGCAACTCTTCCGAACGCCCGAATTCTTTGAGATTCCGGTATGTGCTCCCGGCGCCAAGTAATGCACCTCTCAGGTTCTCTCCGCTTAGTCCCAATGCCAAGGCCTTTTCATAGTGACCTAAGGCGTCTGCTTCCGACCCTTGGGCGTCTCGAATCCACCCCGCAAAGTAGTGAGCGACGGCAACGTTCGGCTCACGCTTCAGCCAGTCGTCAGCCAGGGCTTGCGCGAGCGCATAATCCTTATTTGCTAGAGCGCTTCGAATTTGGTCTTCCATATGGATAAAATGAAGTCGGCAGACGGTTTCGAGATGATTTGGCAGGGATGCGGGGCGAAGCTTGGTTCCGGTTCTACTGATTAACTCAAATGGCTACTGCCTTCCGCAGATACGTCGCCTTCTTACGAGCGGTCAATGGCGGACAAGTTAACACGATCCTCAAGGGAGATCTCCGATAGGTTCCCTAAACAATCAGCATGAAAATCCATCTAGACACCGATTTGGGCGGCGACATCGATGATCTTTGCGCGTTGGCCATGTTGCTTAACTGGCCCGGGGTCGAATTGATCGGCGTGACGACGGTAGCTGAGCATCAGGGAAAGCGAGCAGGTTATACCCGCTACGCTCTGGCACTGACGGGCCGGGATCAGGTCCCGGTTGCGGCGGGTGCTGATGTTTCTCTGGGTTGCTATCGGTCTACCCCAGGTCTTCCAGACGAAGCACGCTACTGGCCGGAACCTGTATTATCGAAAGCGAGCCCCGCGGAACAAGCGCTCGATCTGCTGGAGAAGAGTATTCGGGAAGACGCTATTATCGCGGCAGTCGGTCCCTACACGAATTTGGCTCTGCTAGAGAAACGGGCGCCCGGCATTTTATCCCAAGCGCGACTTTTTCTTATGGGTGGATACATCTTCCCCGTCCGAAGCGGTTTCCCAGCTTGGGATGGTGAAGTGGATTTCAATGTGCAGATCGATGTGGAATCGGCGAACCTCGTCTTTGAAGCTTCCAACCCCACGCTGGTTCCACTATCGGTGACGCTCGAGACCTCTCTTCGTAGGGCCTATTTACCTCGGTTACAACAGTCGGGACCATTGGGCCAACTCATCGCCCGACAAGCGGAAGCCTTTGCTGAAGATCTGAAGTATGAAGCGCTTTTTGGCCGGACGTGTGGGGGATTGCCCGCCGACACGATCAATTTCCAACATGATCCGTTAACCTGCGCGATTGCGCTGGGCTGGGATCAAGGCGTGGTGATTGAGAAAATTCCAGTCAGCTCGACCATCGTAGATGGATGGATGCAGCAAAAAATCGTGCCCGGCGGAAAAATGACCGGCGTGGTCAGCGCAGTGGACGGTCCGGCATTTAGCGAGTTCTGGGTTAAGGTTGTGACGTCGAGAGAAAGCAAGGAGCAAGGAGCTAGAATCTAGGAGCTAGGAGCTAGGAGCGCGCGTGCGGCTATACAGCTTTTTTTGCCCACAACAAAAGGTACCGGCTGATCGATGGAATTGGTCCTTTGGTGAAATCTGTCTCCAGACGTTCTAAGCCGCGCTGAAATGCGTCCTCAGATAGCAGACGTAAGCAGGAAAAGGCTTTGGCGCGATAAGGCGCGAGGTCGCTGAGCAAGGCAACTGCACGGACCTCTTCCTGGCGCAGGTCAACCAGGCCGGCGTCGCGCAATTCACTTTCGAGGGTGTCTGTCCGAGGATACCGGGCGAGCTCGATTTCTATGGTTTCCGGCCAATAGACCGACAGGGGCGTTCGGTTTCGAATGATTTCTTCCGAGTCAGTCGCGATAGCGAACAGCCCTCCCTTCGATAGGAGCCGATCTGTTTCCTGAAAAGCTCGTGAACGATCACAGAAATGGTGAATGGCATCAACGGTGAAAACGAAGTCAAATTGGCCATCCGCGAACCCAGTCTCCTCGGCCGGAGCACAAATCCAGGTCACCTGCGCTCCGTGAGATCGGGCCCTACGGAGCATCTCATCTGATGGGTCGATACCATAGGCGATGCAGCCAGTCTCGGCCTGGAGAGCGCTGATATAATTCCCGGTACCACAACCCACCTCCAGCACCGTGGATCTTCTTTGGATACCGGCTCCCGCAAAAAGAGCCGCCAACGCTGGGCGATGAATCTGCCTGAACCGCGCGTATTCTTGTGAGGTCTTTTCGTCGTAGGTCATTGGTCTCAACTACTCTTGTTCCACAAACTAATCAGCCTAGTCGGCGGTACCGTTAGATCCATCTGTGCACCCGATTCTTATAGTGTATCCAGTTCTCGCCGAAATCCCTTTCCAGCTGCTTCTCTTCTCTTCTGATAAACAGGTCCACCAGAGGTAGATGAAGGACCGTAATCAGCAGACCCATGAGCGATCCTATCCACAAAGCTGCTCCAAAAAATACGAATACATTGCCGCCAAGATAAAGCGGGTTACGGGAGAAGCGATAAGGCCCGGAGGTAAAAAGGATCTTCTGTGGCTGCAGAGAGATCACTTTGAGGTGGTGGGCGTAGAAGTAGAATGCCGCCCATACACGTAAGAGAAATCCAGCACTAATGAGTAACCAGCCTGCCAGTGTTGCCAAGGCGGAGTGAAAACCGTGGATCCCCAGGAGGCGGTCTAGCGTCGTACCGAGGAAAGCAACGCAGGACCCCACCAGCACGACCGAGATGTTGTGAAGAATGCTTTTGAATAAATACCGTACCATCAGATTCCTTCTCAGGTTGGCTCCAGGGACCTTAACGCAGAATTCGCTCGCGGGAATATCCACTAAAGATGCCACCGCCGCGGGGCTGCCGCTGCGCTCTTCAATGCGCCAGTGTGTGTATGAGGGGTTATGATCATAACCCGCTTAACCTGTCAAAAAATGGGGTGCAGCCAATGCCCCGTGCGTCGAAACCATTTTCAACAACCTCCGCGGGTAGCCGGAGAAGGTCTAGGTTAAAGCCTGGTGGCCTCGCAAGGGGCAGCGCTCCACAATCATACGTTCCGCGCATTTTCCTGGGAAAACTGCCAGGACTTCCAGCAATCGCAGGTTAGTCAGTTAGCAATAACTCACACTTAAGATCTCTAATACCAGTCGAGCATGTTATTGCGATAGGTGTTCATGATGAATCAGAACTTCGATCGCGTGTCCTCTTCTAACCATTCTTCTGCTGACTACGAAAACGATTGAAGACGTTAAGCGTTGATACTTTGGCTACTGGAGCACGCAAGGCATCTTTAACTAATCGAGCGAGAAGAAGATCGCTGTATGAGACAAATTTGAGTTTTATGAAATGAAATTATTTTAATAGGAAGCCTGATAATCATACTAATCTAGTAGGTATAACCGGCGATATCAGATATATGACGAAGAAACGTAATCTGCGTCTGCAGAGCCATTTACAGCTCTTGTGAATGTTCGCCTTTCTCGAGAAATCTTGCAAAACGCACTGGTTACGGCTAGTCAGTTTTACCAACCGATCGGTGTAGAAAGATTCTCAAAATATTTTTCTTCTATTCGTGTTAAGTACTTTGTTACCTTGTTACAAATGAACTTGCCCTCCTTTACCCGGTCGGCATTAGTCACGGGTCTTTACTCACTAGTGTTTGCTGTATCTGCGTATGCAGTTCCGTTTCTTGATATCAAATCCAACTGCCGATTGTGGTTGGTTCCGCGGTATCGGGAGCCGCTGCACATTTAAACAACGATCTGTATTATGCCGGTGGTACAACTTCCGCCGGCGCTGTAACCAATGCGTTTACACAAGTTAACCTGTTCAACCAGGCTGTCACTCCCCTTGCTCCGATGCCGACCGCGCGAGCCGGTCTCGGGCTGGTTGGGTTCTTTTACAATCAGAGTGGTACAGTCGATGCGCTCCTGGCGGTAGGTGGAACCAATGGCTCCACAGCGGTAGGTAACGTTGAGCTATACAATCCGGTTACTGGAACCTGGAGTGAGTTGGCCCCGATACCGACCCCACGCGCATATCTGACCGTGGTGGCTGGAGTGGACCAAAGAGTCTACGCGATCGGCGGCGTGAATTCGAGCGGTCAGGCCGTGGGTACAGTAGAAATCTACAATCCGGCCAAGAATACCTGGGCAGAAGGACCATCGTTAAATACGGCCCGGGCACACCACGCTTCGGTCATGAGCTTTTGACGATGTGATTTTTGTGGCAGGCGGCGTGGATGTGAATGGCAACGTCTTGAACTCAACGGAAGTGTACAACCTGTCGAACACCACTCCATCCTGGTTCACGGGAGTCCCAATGCTCAGTCCTCGTTCAGATTTCGGGATCGCCTGGCCGCGGATGGATACCTGCATGCGTTCGGGGGCCTAACAACGGGCGGTACGCAACTTAAAACCATCGAGGGATACCAATTCAGTACCGGTAAGTGGACGAAGGAGCCGCACGCATTGCCGGAACCGCTGTCTGGGATTGCGGTTACAGAGACTTTGAACGGCGCCGATTTTATAGTAGGCGGTCAGAGCGGGTCTACGATCGAAACAACAGCGATACGGGCCAAGTCACCAAAAACGCCGTCCATACGGTGACATTCTTCGTGCACACGGATGATCAGCCTTATGTACATGGCAATCAGGCGATGGACCAAATACCGCCGTTAAATACGGTTGGTCTTCTGTCGCTTGGTCTTCTGAGCACGACAAACTTCACGAGTTCCGGGTATTGCGGGTACGATCGAGGCGGGCGGCAGTCTTACTGTCGACATTCCAGGTACGATCATTGTGGGCGCCATCAATACGGTGACCGTCACCGCTGAGAACCAAGACGGGACTGATCCGGTAACGATTGGTTCGGTCAATTCACTGCTTGGACTTAGCGGGGATGTCACTGTCCCGATTACGCCTCCGGTGGTGCTGAAGAACAAGGCGTTGGTATTGAGCCTATCTACTCTCCTCGGAGTGGATCTTAATCTTTCGGGTGGCGTCGTGACCGTTAAGATCCAGGGCTTGGACGGAAGACCAAGCGATCCTCAATAATAATACGGGCTCGGCAGAGCTTCGGCTCAAGCCGGTGTCCTAAAGCAGAATTACAAAACAAAATATTCTAAAACCCGCCCCCGGGCCCTTTGGTCCGGGGGTTTCTTTTTGATCAGCGGGCCCGGCTTAAGAATGCCTTGCGTTTTTCTGAATTCGCCCGAGTTTAGCGCTCCGATAGTTCTAGTTTATTGCCCGGTGGATCGTCAGGTGGGGTTTCCTCAGTGGTGATTTGAAACCCGGTGTTCGGGAACGGCTGTGTGACTTGATACATCGTAATTGTTGATATGAAATTATTTGTTGGAAATCTTCCCTTCTCGACTGTGGAAGACGATCTGCGCGATTTATTCTCCCAATACGGCACTGTAACCGACGTGTTTGTGGCGACGGACCGGGTTAGTGGACGCTCACGTGGGTTTGGCTTCGTGACCATGGGAAATGAAGCCGAAGGCCAAGCGGCGATCAGCGCACTGGAGGGCCACGCCCTGGATAATCGTAATTTGACCGTGAACGAAGCGCGCCCGAAAGAAGAGGGCGGCGGCGGCCGACCGCGATCATTTGGCGGCAATAAACGCCCGTTCAGCGACCGCCGGCGTTAAGCCAGCACGGGCAAGACGAACTGCTTAGGTCTTCGCGGTTTGTGCGGGACCTATCGGCGTCTTTTAGAAGCAGGCTGTCCCGGTTGGATGCCTGGTAAGCGGCTTGGGAGCCGTCCTTTTGCAGGCGAGGTACTACCTCGCCTGTTCTGCCAGAACGAACCAGTGTTTTAATCTCAACCACAATCTATTGCGCGTTCACAATGCCGACCGAGGACTCCATTGTCACTGAAGGAAAAATTGTTACGGTGCTGCCCGGGACGATGTTCCGGGTTGAACTCTCCAACCAACATCTGGTTCTGGCCCACATCTCAGGCAAAATGCGAAAAAAGTTCATCCGGCTTACGGTCGGCGATCGGGTGAAGCTGGAAATGTCGCCGTACGACCTGGGCAAAGCGCGCATCGTTTATCGGTTGGGATAACCTAAAACTTATCGCGTCTGGCTAGTGTTCCATTGGACCGACATACTGGCTCTCGGATACCTCGGCTTTGAACTTTTCCTTGTAGCTACCCGCCGGGGAAAGCTAAAGGCTAAGTCGGTTGACCGCGGGACCATTATCGCTGCTTGGATTCTGATCCTCGGCAGTTGCATCACTGGCTTTTTCGTGACTCGCCGCATCACGGTCCTCAATTGGCCTGCGCATTCGCCGGGTATTATCTGCGTGGCTGTCTTATTTTTGGTCGGTGGTGTCGCGCTGCGCATCTGGGCCATCCGGCATCTAGGAAGATTTTTCACGGTTAATGTCGGTATTCAACAAGGACACCAAGTAATTCAGGATGGTCCCTATCGATTTGTGCGGCATCCTTCCTATACCGGCTCAGTGCTAGCGCTGACTGGGCTTGGGTTTCTCACTTTCAACTGGCTTGGATTGGTCCTGATTGTAACCTGCACGTGGTTGGCATATGCGCTGCGGATTCCAGTAGAAGAAAAGGTGCTGATGGCGCAGTTCGGGCGCGAATATGTGGAATATGCGGCGCACACTAAGAAGTTGATACCCTGGATCTATTGATGGCTCGCGAGTGAGGCGCTTTCGTTCTCCCGACTTCGCTCTCTGACAGATCTGCCAACCGATGAAGATAAAAGCTTCGTCGGGCAAGCTGTCCGCCAGTCGTCCTGGACTTCATGCGCGAAGTGATAAGCGGCTCCCCTCCGGCACTCAATATGCGGACCTTGTGACTAAGGATATGATCATCACGCTGCTCACCGATTTTGGTCTAAACGACTACTACGTTGCGGCGATGAAGGGCGTGATTCTTTCGCGTTGCCGCGAAGCTCGCTTGATCGACATCAGCCATGGGATCGCCCCGCAAAATGTCCTTTCTGCTGCGTACGTGTTGCTGGGCGCCTATGCGCAATTTCCTGCTGGGAGCATTCACCTGGCAGTGGTTGATCCGGGCGTGGGATCGAAGCGGCGTGGTATTATCTTGCGAAGCGATCGCTATCTTTTCGTAGGTCCAGATAACGGTCTATTCTCATTGGTTGTACCCGAAACAGTTGAAGCGTTCGAGATTCAGCCATCTGCTTACCTGCCAGCAACGATCAGCAACACGTTTCACGGGCGCGATATTTTTGCGCCGGCGGCGGCTGGTCTAGCTGCAGGTATTAAGCCAGAGGAACTCGGCGTCTCCATTCGCGATGCAAAAAGGCTGGCGCCGCTCTCCGTAGTCCTCGGCTCAAGAATTAAGTCTCAGATTATCCATATCGATCGATTTGGTAACGCTGTGACTGGCATTGAACGTCGCCATCTTCAGTCCGAGTTGCTGCCCCCATCATTCGTCCTTCGGGCCGGACAAACCGATATTCGTGTACAGAAGCGGTTTTATGCAGAAGAACCTGTGGCCTCCGGTGAGCCTTTTGTGATTTGGGGCAGCCTTAATTTCTTGGAGATATCGGTCACGAACGGTTCCGCGGCGGAGTCAGTCAGCGTGTCCTGTGGTCAGGAGATTACGCTGGAGCTTGGGTAGGGTCTGAATTCGATTTTACCGCGCAGCCGTTACAGAACATAGCCCAGGGCTTCAGCCCTGGGTTAATCGCATAAGTGACACGCCCTGAAAGTGGCGTCCGAAGGACGATGATCCAGGTGTAAACGTAGTGCGATCTAGCGCCATTTTCGGATGACCGATTTAGTCAATACAATTGGGCTTTGAAACACATTTCGTCGGGCGCCACTCGTGAGGAACATGGTGGAGCTACCCACGACCCGCTGAGCAAGAGGAGGTACTTTTTCATGCTGCGACTGGAGTAAGTTGATAACCCATCTGACGAGCGGAAGCCGCCAGGCGTTTGAGCCTGGCGTTGGTCATTGAGCTTTTCCTGCTCAGCGAAGAGGCTCAGATCAAAAGGGACCTGTCGGGTAATGAGAGTCCAAATGATTCTGGCTAATTGATGAGCCATGGCAGTGATGGCTTTGGGAGGACTCAGTCTAGCCCGTAAGCGGCGGTATTTATCGCCTAAGTAGCTTTTGTTGTGGTGGAGAGAAGAGGCGGCCATGCGTAAGGCTTGTCGCACTCGGTTTTGGCTGCGGCGGGTACGGCGGCGCAGTATCTTACTAGCACTGGTTTCATTGTCTGGGCATAGACACAGCCAGGAAGCAAAATGATGCTGGGTTTTGAAGGCGTTTAACTCATTGCCTAGCTCGGTCATGAGCGTCAGTCCGGTCAGAACGCTGATACCAGGAATGACGGTTAGATCCACCCCAAAGAAGCGCTCCAGCTCTTGTTGCCAGGGACCCTCAGGTTGATTCTTGCTGGTCTTCCTGCAGGCCTTCTTTTTAGGCCGTGGGCTACTTACCGGCTCAGCACCCAATAATTCGGCCTTTAAGCGCACCACTTTAGCCGGTTTAATCACCGTGGTGCAGGCTCAAGCTCACGGGTGTAACCCAAAAGCTCTCTGTCACAGTCCTGGATCTGCTTTTGCACCTCTTGGTATTGAGCCCAAGCCTTCGCCAGCACAAAGAGATGCTCTTTACGCCAGTCGCCTTCCAAAGATTTGACGACCTTCTCTTCAGAAGCCCGGATGCGCTTATCGCGCAACTTCGCTAATTGCACTGGATCTCTCTGCCCGCTTAAGAGGCAGCACGTGGCCTGACCGGTAAGGCCGCTTAGATCGTCAATGACGTGGTGCAGCTTGATATTCATTTGCGCCAGGCTGCCTGCATATGCTGCACGTGCTGAGCGGCAGGGAGAGCAAGTTTTGCCGGAAGCATAAGAGCGGGTGGCGCAAATAGTCTGAGCGGGACGAAAGGAGCCCAACAGCAAGCCCACACTGTGCAGATACTGCAACCACTGGCAATCCCGCACGTCGCTCTTGCGACCTGGCACATTCTTGACATGCCGTGCGTTAACTAAGCAGACCTTCAGCCCCGCATCCTCCAGCAATTGATAAAGCGGTATCCAGTACACCCCAGTGGCTTCCATCGCCACGCTCTGCACTCCACAGTCAACTAACCACTGCACGATGGCCTTAAGATCTTGAGTAAAAGCCTCAAAGCGGCGCACCGAGTTTTGGTCACCCTCGGCCGCGACGGCCACCCAGATTTCCTCAGCTCCCAGATCAATGCCAGCCGCGTTGGGTTCCTGCTCACGGATCGCTTTAGTGGCTTCAGGCTTGGTTTTTGCTTTTGTTTTCCTATGCTCTTTCATTGGGATTGGCCAACGAAGGAGGCTTGGCTCAGACGGCGAAAAATAGAGACATTCTCGTGAACGGAGTCCTGGATCCACTTAGACGGATTCCGGCCACCACTGAATTGATCGCAGCGTCTGATTCCATGCTTTCAGTCGGGCTTAGCTACCACGGAGCACCACTGTGGCCTCGGATTACTTGCTAAGCCTCCTCGTTGGTGCTCCTGCCTTAGCAACTCCAAAACGCTGCTGCACCATAAATCGAATGTTCCCTCTCCGAATTGCACCCGCGTAGCGGGTTGGAGATGCTTTCAGGGCGCACCTCTCGACGCCAGCACCAAGGGCTGAAGCCTAGGCTGTGATGTATAGCCGCTTCGCGGCAAAATCCAACAGAGCCTAGGCGAGCTGGGCTCGACCGGAACGGGCTCGCCCCGCGGCTGCGGGAAAGGCAGCGGCTTGTCGGGTGGCGACCCCGACGGCCTCGCACGTGTCCTCCATAGCTTTAGCGACGGAGGAAGCGACGCAGCGCTCTTTGGTGGGGCGAGGCTCCCGAATAATCCAGGCGTTTGTCCAAAGCGGTTGGGAGTGCCGGCCCGCAGCATACTGTTACGGCTTAAATCGCGCCGAGCCGTGGTCTACCGTGGGCCACGGCTCGGCGCGCCTATCCGCCCTGTTCATGCAACTCCCGGCGTTTGTGTGATGCACCCTTGGTCAATCGCTGGGCCGTTCGGGAGGGTCCGTGGTCAAGACATAGGTAACAAATCATGGTCAAGACATGGGTAACAGGTACATACAAAAAATGACTGGGGTGACTCGGAGATCCGCCCAGCTGGCCGACGGAGGTCAGCTGATAAAAATCGCATGCCGATCGTTCGCGAGAATGGTCGCTTCTGCCCTCTCACACATTTCACCCTCAAAAAGGACAACCAAAGGAACCATACATTTTTTGATTGCCCAAGAATAGGTATATAAAAAGCACATTTTCTCGACAAAGTGTTACCTATGTCTTGACCACGTTCAGGAGCCTCGCCCCACCAAAAGCGACCCGCCTCCTAGCTCCTGGCTCCTTCCCCGGGCTCCTGGCTCCTTTGCATTTTCCGCCGATAGTAGCGTTTCGCCTTCGCTCTGCTGCCGCAATCATCCATGTCACACCACCGCCGGGTATGGTTCTTCGTGAGATCGAGAAACAACCAGCCACATTCCTCGCCGGCGCATTGGCGGACTTTGCTTAGGGACTCGCTGGATCCCAACAATTCGGCCGCCGACCAGGCAACGGGTCCTAATAGACGCGCTTCATCCAACATACAGCCGGTGCGGAAACAGACCAGCCGTTCACCTTCTGCGCCAACCTGTAAAGTGATTGGTGTGCGAGCGAGCAGACCATTGATTACGTCCAAATCGCACTTCGACGGTTGCCGGCCCTGGCTGACGTCGCTAAACGCGCGGTAAAGCCCTTCTCTGAAATCCACCGCTAAATGGAGGAGACGCTCGGCTTGAGCTGGAACCATCGCGCCCTGGCGCAACATCTCTGTGCTGGCGGAGTCATCCAGGATGTCCGCCTGACGCGCCCAAGTTATCAGGCTTTTGAATGAGGCGAGTTTTTCCCTGGGGTGCGACGCTCGGTGATTCCCGACCGTATTCGTAAAGTCCAGACAGAGAACCCCGCCGATCCAACCGAAACTGGTTTCAACATCCGGATCGCTGCTGCGCGACAAGTTTTCCATAACACCGTCAAAATAGCACTTGCATGGTAATAGACAATAAGATATTTATTACTGTCGATATCCACTTTAGAAGGTTAAATATGAAGGTCATTCAATTTTCCGCAGGAAGCGATCCAAGTGTTACCGAGGTGTTGTCTCCTTTTAGCGGTCAACGCGCGCGAGTGTATCGGGCGTCTGTTCGCGGCATACTCGGGGAAATGGCTCACTTTCCAGGAGGTCGAGCTCAGTTGATGAAGGTCCCGAAACTGGGATATTCGTTGGAGACAGTGGTCTTTGCCGTCTTTGGTGCAGCTTCGCTTGCACTGGTATTAATGCCCTTTTTAGGGGTAAGTTGACCGATCACAGATCGATAACCGTTGTACTATTAAAAATTAGTATAAAGAGTAATACTCCCATACCCCGGAACATCCGATGAGCAGAAACCCATTTAGTCACATTGATTTGCGGGTGCGCAGCCTCGCTAAGGTAAGCGGCTTTTATCGGGCCTTACTTCCTGAGCTTGGATTTACGGTGTGGTGGGGAGAAGACGGCGGAGAATGGCGAGGTGCGTCGACCGATGAGGCTTTTCCTGGGAAAGCTTTCTTTGGCTTTACAGAAAATCCTGAGCACCTGCCGACTGCGACTTGCATCGCTTTTTGGGTCGAAACGCCTGAACAGGTCGACCGAATCGGTGAAGTCGTAAGAAAGGTTGGCGGACTGAACATCGAGGGCCCAGTGGTTGCTGAAGAATACAGCAACGATTATTACGCCGTGTTTTTCGAGGATCCGGACGGGAACCGGCTGGAGGTAGTGCACCGGACGAGGTGAACCGAATGGTTCGAATTAACCCCCGAAAACGCGGGGTTGGGGGTGCTTTCACCGCCGCACTTTTTGCGCATCGCCTGGAGGCGAAATAAAGGATCGGAGCTTCTTCATTGCCGGAGCTTTGCGCCTTTCAAAAATCGACGCGCATTTTTGGGCGAAGCAGACTAAAGATTGGCGTAGCGCCCCGTGAAAAACATCCCCAAAATTGCGTTGCTGATCATCCTGCTCCTGAGCTCTTGCACCCTGGTTTCACCCTTCTTGCCCGCGAGCCCGAAAAATTACGGCGGTGGCAATGATTACGCGGTCGGCGAAGCACAACCGTATCCTCAAGAAGTGAAATTAGCAGAGCAACGCCTGGCCAACTTTATCCGTCGAGCCGACCCCGAGCAAAGACAGTTGCTCGATCAAAATCCTTATGTGGCCGTGCAGGCCTACGAATTGGTAGCCGGCCAAATTTGGCCGTTGGAGCGGGAATTGGCCTCAGGACGAGTCCGAACGATGGATTATGTGCAGGACCAGCAAAACATACCCAATTATCCTGTCGAATTCTTGTTGCTTTTCGATCAACGAACGCGACGCCTTGTCAGGCCCGATGGCGTACTCATTATGGACCAGCCCCGAAGGGGTTCCGTCGCCAACTTTGCCGGCGTGAAAGCAATCTACGCCGGAACTGGTTGGTGGTGAGTGGGTTACGAGTTATAGGTTCTAAGTTATAGGCTTTAAGTTTACGCCGAAAAACGAGGGGCCCCACTCGTCGTGGGGCCCAACTTAGAACTTAGAACTTAGAACTTAGAACCTTGAACCTTGAACCGCTTAGACCGCGGCGGGCTCCAGATTCTCGGACGGAGAAGGAGCTTTCGAGGATTCTCTAGACTGCTGACGGTATCGATTAACGGCGTTCAAATAGGCGCGAGCGCTTGCGTCGATGACATCGGTACTCGCTCCTTTTCCGGTAACGAGGCGACCTTCACCAAAATCGCATTTCACGGTTACCTCACCGAGGGCATCCTTTCCACCGGACATCGACTCTACGAGATATTCGACCAAGTGACCGCTGTGGTGAAGGATCCGATCGATGGCTTTCATAGCGGCATCGACTGCGCCGTTTCCGGGGGCAGAGTCTTGCAGCAACTCATCACCTTTTCGCAGTCGGACCGTAGCCGTTGGCACAGTGCTCGTGCCGGAAGTGACGTGGAGATATTCGAGCTGCCAGGTCTCTCCGGATGACCCGAACGCGTCGTCGATCAGCGCCGCCAAATCTTCGTCGTAAACAAATTTCTTTTTGTCGCCGATCTCTTTGAAACGGACGAAAAGACGATTGATCTCTTCGTCGCTTAGACGGTGTCCCAGGTGTTCTAAGCGCTTTACCATGGCATGCCGGCCACTGTGTTTGGTCAACGGAAGCTCAGACTCACCCCAACCAACATCATGCGGGTCCATGATTTCATAGGTTTCACGATGTTTCAGGATCCCATCTTGATGGATACCCGCTCCGTGAGCAAAAGCGTTCTCGCCCACGATCGCTTTGCTCCTGGCCACAGCGAGGCCGCACATGCGGCTGACCAATCGTGAGGTCTTGACGATCTCCTGATAGTTCAAATCCGTGTGATAACCACCGTAGAAATCCTTTCTGGTTTTCAAGGCCATCACGACTTCTTCGAGAGCGACATTACCGGCGCGCTCGCCAATGCCATTGATGGTTCCTTCGACTTGCCGAGCGCCGGCGCGGATCGACGCAAGTGAATTCGCGACCGATAAACCCAGGTCATCATGACAATGAACACTGATAACCGCGTCATCGATATTTCTGACGTTGTCTTTCAAATACTGAATTAGTGCTGCGAATTGCTCAGGGACCGCATAACCCACGGTGTCGGGAATGTTAACCGTGGTAGCGCCGGCTTCGATTGCAGCCTGAAGTACTTTGGCCAAAAATTCCGGCTCGGTTCGAGAAGCGTCTTCGGGAGAAAATTCGACGTCTTTGACCAGGGCCTTTGCCCGTTTAACTCCTTCGACTGCAAGGCGAACCACCTCTTCATCCACCTTTTTGAGCTTGTGATCGCGATGGATCTTTGAGGTGGCGAGAAAGACGTGAATGCGGGCTCGGTCACCAGCCGGTTTTACTGCGGCTCCGGCGGCGTCGATGTCTGCCGGGGTACAGCGAGCGAGCCCGGCGATAATCGGGCCGCGTACCTCAGTAGCAATTTGTTCGACGGACGCAAAATCGCCATCGCTGATAACGGGAAACCCAGCCTCAATAATATCGACATTGAGTCGTTGCAGTTGTCGGGCGACCTCCAGCTTCTCGCGGAGATTCATGGATGCTCCGGGACACTGTTCTCCGTCGCGCAAGGTAGTATCGAAGACAAAAATCTTTTCGGACATAAAGCTGTTTCAGTTCGGTTTGAGGATTTGGTGAGGAGTTCTTTAATGTCGACGTTGTCGTCACCTCGACGAACGCGACCAGACTAACCAACTTAGAGACTGAGGAGGAGAGAATCGTTCGGGGCGCCACTCCCGAGGAGGAGGAGCTCAAGGCTAAGCAGCTGAGCGAAAAGACGCATGTGAAGGCAAGGCTACAAGGCAATTACAAGTTTGCAAGCGAGAATGTTAAGAACGAGCGAGACGTCGTGATCGCTGGAGGGGAGCCGCTTCCGCCTATTTCATCGCGAGCGCCCTGTTTCAAAATCGGTGACTGGTTAGACCGCAAATCGTTCGCTAGCAGGCGGCTCCCGGGATCTGCCCCTGACGAGCCAACGTCCAGCGTTGAGGAAAACGCTGGGTCGTTCTCGGGAGCCGCCTGTTAGGAAAATATCGTTCCGTTCAACCACTACAAAGCAAAGATATGCCGCCTTTACGGGAAAGGGCGGAAGCGGCTCCCCTCCAACCGGGCTCTACTTGCATTCGGGGCATTTCCCGAAAAACTCCAGAGAGTGCCGGAGCTCAGTAAAGCCGTAACGCTTACCGATCGCCTGTTCCACCTTCTCAACCGGACAAGAGTCCACCATCAAAGTTACCCGGCCGCACCGGGTGCAGATCAGGTGATCATAATGTTGCCTAGGGTCTAGCAGCTCGAAATAGCTACAAGACCGGTTAAGATGGACCCGTTGCGCCACGCCTAACTCCTCCAAGACACCCATTACCCGGAACACAGTGGCGTAGTCCGGAGTGACGCCGTCGGTCACCGAGCGGTGTTGAATCTCCTCGAGTGATAACGGCTCTCTCGCGCTGAGCAACGTTTCCAAGATCTTTTGCCGCCCTTTTGTCACCCGAAGTCCACGAGAGTGGAGCAGCGTAAGGATCGCTTCCAGGCTCAACTCAGAGAGCGGTGAATGAAGCTCATGTCCCATCTTGCTCAATTTAACCGCATCTAGTGTGGTCGCGCACGGAAAAGGTGATTAGTGATTGGTGATTAGTGATTAGTGAAAAAAGCTGTGTCTGGTTGGAGCGCGAGAAGCTCGTGGTACGGATTTTCTCGGTGTCGTCATCGATGGTGCTCAGCGGCCGGTCCACCAATCACCAATCACCATTCACTAATCACCCTTCCACCACGCCCGGCAGTAGCTTGCTGAGCTCCGCTTGGATGCTGCTGAAACTGACGCGTTCTCTAGCCCGATTCAGCATCGATTCAACGACCTGGTTGTAGTCGGGATTGATAGTTAGCAGGCGCAGCATACGCTCCAACAAGGCGTCAAAGCTTTGCCGATCACTGACTAGCTCAGGAACAATTTCCCGTTCAATAGCGCCGTTCCCCCCAACTGTGGGAATTCCGCATAGGAGCGCATCGCCTGCTACTTGTCCCGGAACCCGGCTCTGGTCGAACTGGAGTACCAGTCGATGACGGCGTAATACCTGCGTGTACTCAAAGTAAGGCATCGGCGACAGGACAGTCAGCTGGTCGGCAGGAAACCGGAGAGCTGCCAACAATTTCTTTGACCCGATTGAACCTTTGTCTATCACAGTCACCGGGTGTGACGTCTTTCTTGCTCCCGCCAGAGCGAGCAAATGGTTTCGCGAGGGGACATCAAACTCGCGCGTCCCAATAAAAATGCCGGCCCGCTTTTCGACCGGTAACGACAGATTCCAGTTTGATTCGTCGATCGGATAAGGAGTAGGTAAATAGGATACCTTCCGGGAGACGGATCGATAGAGGGGAACTAAATCCGGCGTACTTGAAAGACACAGGTCAGCGTTTGCCGCAATTTCGCAGAAAGTATCGAACAGTCTGGCGTCTCGGAGTTGAGCGGCAATTTGGTGGGTACCTGATTCCTTAAAGGAGATGGCAACGACACATCCGTGCGCCTTCAACGTAGCCAGCGCTGATCGCGCGGCTTTGAGGTTCCCCCGCAGAAGCAACAAAACGTTGCGATGTTGCCCGGCCAATGTGGTTGTCCGGTAAAACCCGCCGTTGGTGCAGGCTGCATAGGCGTGATAATTCAACGGCGGATGGCCGCTAAAACTCGGCTGAGGCAGTGCATTCCGGAACGGTTGGTCTGGATCCCGACCCAAAGGATTCAGTACTGCTAAACCGGGTAAAAAAGCGAAGTTCACGCCGAAAACGAAGATTTAAGATCCACAGATTACACAGATTACGCAGATTTCGATTAGTGCTTCGGTTCGGGTCCTTGGTAAAGAGAGATCTATGAGGCCGTAAACTTGTTTTAGCTGACTGGGCGAAAAGTACTGGGAAACGAAATCTGTGTAATCTGCGTAATCTGCGGATTTTAAAGTTTGGCGATCGGGGGATTAGAATGGACCGTTGGCGGACGTGACGTTGTGCGGAACGATCAAAACCGGGCAGCGCGCGCGTCCTAAGATGCCCTCGGTTACCCCGCCCTCGAACAGGTGGTAGAGCGCCCCGTGATGGTGAGACCCAATCACGATGAGGTCGACCCGCTCGCTTTCCGCTTGCGCCAGGATTTCCTCAACGGGCGGGCCCTGACGCTCGATAGTTGTTGATGTTAGGCCGACCGAAGTGACCATCTCTTCGAGCTCGGCAAGCTTCTTCTTCATCGCCTCTGCGACCTCGGGTTCGTCCCGGACGGGCGGTGGGACGAGGTTCGGTCCCGCGCCAAAGTCGATGATCTCCCCGCCGGGCTCGGTCCATTCAACGTGCATCAACGTAATGTGACTCTGAAAAGGCTTAGCTAAATAGACCGCCGCCTTCACCACTTTGAAAGTCACATCCGAAAAATCGATCGGCACCAGAATTGATTTCATTTCTCTCCGAACTGCCAATCGCAATCTAACCGCGGAGTGGTTCAATAGGGCAAAGAAATAAAATTATGAAGGTCCTCGCATTCCGGCGACCGGCGCTGGGTTCTTCGCGCGTAATGTGACGGGGCCATGCATATACACTCCCTGGACTTCCGCCCATAAATCAAAGAATCTTTCCCATGGACGACCTTTTTGCTGAAGCGGGGACGCCAGCCGCCGATCCGGTGCAAGGCAACACTCCGTTGGCGGCGCGGATGCGTCCAATGTCTCTTGATGAATTCGTTGGTCAGGACCATATCCTCGGCCCAGGAAAACTCCTACGGCGAGCGATTGAATCGGATCGGCTAACTTCGATTATCCTTTATGGACCCCCGGGCGTTGGCAAAACGAGTCTCGCCCAAGTTATTGCAAAAACGACTAGCTGCCATTTTGAGCGTCTCAGCGGAGTCGAAAGCAGTGTCGCTGATATTCGAAAAACGGTGGCTGCAGCTAGCCTCCGATTAAAGAGCCGGGGAATTCGTACGATCTTATTTGTGGATGAGATTCATCGGTTCAACAAAGCACAACAGGACGTATTGCTGCCCGATGTGGAGAGCGGTGTTGTCCGGTTAATCGGAGCTACGACTCACAACCCATTTTTTTACGTTAATAGTCCGTTGGTCTCCCGGTCTCAGATTTTTCAGTTGGAGTCTCTGTCGACGGAAGCTGTCACCCAGCTCATGCAGCGAGCGATACGGGATCCTGAGCGGGGGCTTGGGAAGATGAAGTTGGATATTGATTCAGACGCTGTCGCTTTCCTGGCAGCCTCCAGCGAGGGTGACGGCCGCCGGGCGCTAAATGGGTTGGAGATCGCGGCTTTAACCGCTCCGCGAGCTGATGATGGTTCAGTTCATATCACCCGGGCGATAGCCGCCGAATGTATCCAGAAGAAATCGATTCTTTACGATGCTGATGAGAACGAACATTACGATACCATCAGCGCCTTTATAAAAAGTATGCGCGGGTCTGACCCGGATGCTGCTTTGTATTGGTTGGCAAAGATGTTGTATGGGGGTGAAGATCCCCGGTTCATTGCTCGGCGGATTGTGATCGCGGCAAGTGAAGACGTCGGGATGGCCGATTCACAGGCCCTAATGGTGGCAGTGGCAGCCCAACAAGCCGTGGAATTTGTCGGAATGCCTGAAGGAAGAATACCGCTGGCTCACGCCGCGGTTTATGTCGCCACCGCACCAAAAAGCAATCGTGCTTATGTAGGACTGGAACGGGCTACAGAAGACATCAAACAAGGGAGGGTCCTGGCTGTGCCCAAGTACCTACGCGGCTCGGGCTCAAAACTCCTGGGCGGAGGCGGGGACTACAAATACGCGCACGACTATGAGGAAGGATACGTTCCGCAAGCCTACTTACCCGAAGGCCGCCGCTACTACGAGCCGAGCGAAATTGGCTTTGAACGCAAGATCAAGGAGCGCCTAGACTATTGGCGTCAGCTTTTTGAGCAATCCCAGCCAAGCTCGCCTGAAGCTCGCTTGGATGACAAATGACAAATGACAGATGACAAATTTTCCGCTGCGTCGCGTCTCGATTAATTTGTCATTTGGGATTTGTTATCTGTCATTCGAACGAGTTTCCGGCGAGTTCGCCTCAGCATTTTGTGGCCATCGCGGCTTCTTCGTCGCGCTTGCGTTTTCTCTCGATGAAACCGGAGGCGAGGATGCAGATCTCATAAAGGACATACATGGGGGTGCCCATGATGAGCATAGAAACGATATCCGGGGTGGGAGCGAGAAACACCGCGGCGCAGAATATCAGGACGACGGCGTAGGCTCGAGTTCGGCGAAGGAGTGAGGTGGAGACGAGTCCGAGGCGGACCAGAACGAGAACCACAACAGGGAGCTCAAACGCTACCCCGAAACCGACGCAACATTGGGTCACAAATGAAAAGTATTCGCGAACGTTCCAGGTTGGGGTCCAATGCATCGCGATGGCGTCATGGAAAAAGAAACGCAGGGTCGGTGGCAGGACAAAGAAATAGCAGAAAACGACGCCACCCAGGAAGAGTCCAAACCCGACCAGTACCGCGGGCAACATCGCCTTCTTTTCCTGCGGGGTAAGAGCAGGCAATACAAACGTACCAGCAAAGTAAATCAGGAACGGAAAGGCGATCACTAATCCGGCGTAGAAGGCCAGCTGTATCGAGATCGTCATCGAATCTGCGACTCCGAATGCGGCCAAGCTCTTTAGAAGGTTAGGATCCAAAGCTTGCAACGGATGCTGCAGGATATCAGCAAGTTGATAACGGAAGCAGAAGGACAGCATCATGGCGATCCCAAGGGAAATCGCCATTTTGACGATGACCCACCGCAGATCTTCCAGGTGATCCAGGAATGGTTTGACTGCTTCCGGATCGTTTCCTTCCCGGAATTTGAAAAAGTTCGAGAGCTTCATTCAGGCTGCATTTCTAGCAAATCTATAGCTCACAAAACTAACGCATGCTACCGGTCCGGCAGCTGCCGGTCGTCCGTCATACAAACCCCCACGTCACCATTCTGGCGAACAACGCCAATGTATTGGCATCCTGAATGGTACTATCAGCGATCATCCCGCGTAATTCATCCAGACTGAATTCCCGGTGCTGGGAAATCGCTTCCGCTTGTTCGGGACGGGATCCGAGCTCGTTCTCGCGCACGGATCTGGCCACAAAAAGGTGGTTTTCCTCATCAGTGAAACCTTGGGAAGGGAAGTAATGCCCGAGATAGGTGAGACCTTCTGCCGACGTCAACTCGTAACCCGCTTCTTCCGCTAGTTCGCGTAAGACCGTATTCCGTAGCTGTTCGGGACTCGGAGCTTTTGATTCATCGACTTGGCCGGCCGGAAATTCCCAGAGCCAACGCCGGACCGGAATTCGGGCTTGATGTATCAACACGAAACGGCCTTCGCTTGTAATCGGTGCAACCACTACCGCTTTTTTTCGGCCGACCACCGTCCAACGACGCGGCCGATTTTCACCTGGAATGACGACCGTTTCATCCCGTACCTCAATATGAGCGTTACGGAACAAGACGTCGCTTTGGGAAACGACCCAGTCGGTATCGTCATTCACGAAGCCTTGCGTCCCATGCTTCCAGCTCCGCCGCAACATTTTTTGCCGAGGGCGCGCCGATGGCGACTCGTTTACTCATCGCCATATCCAGTTGAAACACCTGATAAAGGTCAGATTCAAACCGGTCGCTGAATCTGCGGAACTCCTCCAACGAAAGGTTTGGCAACCCGCGTTGCTGCTGTTGGGCATACGCTACGAGGCCACCAATTGCTTCGTGCGCTTTTCGGAACGGCAGGCCGTGCAAGACGAGGTAATCCGCTAAATCAGTGGCCAATAGTGCCGGATCACTGGCCGCTCGCTCCATCGTTCCGGTATCGAACTCGAGCTCCCGGACCATGGCGGTGTAAACTTCCAATACCAGCCTGACTTGGTCGATCGAATCGAAGACCGCCTCCTTATCCTCTTGCAGATCCCGGTTGTACGTCATGGGCAACCCCTTAGTAACAGTCAGGAGAGTTACCAAATTCCCAATGAGTCGCCCGGTCTTGCCTCGGGTCAGCTCACAGACATCCGGGTTCTTTTTTTGGGGCATCAGGCTGGACCCGGTGCTGTAACCGTCACTGATCCGCACGAACTTAAATTCAGAAGAAGCAAACAGGATCAAGTCTTCACTTAATCGGGAGAGATGGACGCCGACCATGGCCAACACAAAAAGCACTTCTGCCACAAAATCGCGGTCGCTGACTGCGTCCATGCTGTTATGAGTGACCTCCGGGAAATCCAGGAGCCGAGCTACGTATTCCCGGTCGATCGGAATAGTTGATCCGGCGATTGCTCCCGAACCCAACGGCATCCGATTGATCCGTTTACGGGCATCGGCCAATCGTTCCTTGTCCCGTTCGAGCATTTCCGTATACGCGAGCAAGTGATGAGCGAGCAAGACAGGCTGTGCTCGCTGCAGGTGGGTGTAACCCGGGAGGATAGCGCCTGGATGTTTTCGGCTCACCTCGATCAGCGCTCGTTGCAAACCGATCAAGAGGTTCCGCAACTCGACGCACTCGTTGCGTAGGTAGAGACGCAAATCGAGAGCCACCTGGTCGTTCCGGCTGCGGGCGGTGTGCAATTTAGCGCCCGCCGGTCCGATTCGAGTCGTTAAGACGGACTCGATATTCATGTGGATGTCTTCCAACTCGATTCGAAATTGGAACGTGCCGGCCTCGATCTCTTTCTCGATCTCCAGCAGGCCGGTCTCGATCTGGGACAACTCCTCGGCGGTCAGCAGCCCGGCTTTGTGTAAGGCCTTTGCGTGAGCGATCGACCCAAGGATATCAAACTTGAACAGCCGCCAATCGAACGAGATGGATTCAGATAAGCGCTGCATCGCGGCCGCGGTCACTTGTTGGAAACGTCCTCTCAACATGGAGAGCGAAGCTAAGCTGGGCGGCGCAGACCGCCCAGAAGTTTTTCTGCGCTTCTTATCTCGATAGTCAGAGGTTCCTTTCCGCCGCGGCTTGCTCTCTTTCAGAATGTCGCTGTCTTTTTCGCCTACGCGAGGTGCGGCGAATGGGACAGGGCAGACATCGGTGACGACGGATCGATGGGCAGTTCCGACGGGTAAGGCATGCTGTCTTCTGCACCATGCCGAGAGAAGCTGAACGCCATCGCTTGAGCTCCCACATAGGTAGCATGAGCCAGATCTCCGCTGCCCACTAAAGCGATACCGGCCCAGGCGGTAAGGCATTCAACAGAGCCTGCATCTTGCACAAAAGGCGCCGTTGGGACCGGTTGGATCCCGCATTTTGTTCCATCAGAAAATATTAACCAATGATGTTGCTGTTTGATGATCACGTTCTCAACCCCGCGCTGATGCAACTCGCGAATTGCGTGGTCTAAGTCATCACGTCCGGTCAGCAAAAGCGCGTCAAAATCATCTGCGACCACTAAATAATAAGATCCCATCGGGAACTGAACCGGCTGTTGAACGGGCGCCGCGTGCACGACCAAGCGCTTTCTGTGGTGGTGGCATAGCCGGTAAATTTCCAATAAGACGGAGGGAGAAATCTCAAACTGAGTAAAGACGAGGTCGCTTCTCCGGATAGCGGGTTCAACTTTCCGCACCAGAGCGGGCGAGAACTGAATGTTGGCGGATGTTGAAACCAGGGCTGCGTGAGCGGCTGTCTTCCGTTCTTGGAAAATCATGGCGACGCCAGTCTTGGACGACGGCAACTCGATAAAATCAGAAATGTCGATGCCTTCCCTGGCCAATCGTTCGAGCGCCAGTCCCCCGAAGGTATCCCGGCCATGCGCGCCAACAAATTTTACTTGGCACCCGTAGCGTGCGGCAGCCACGGCACAGTTCGCCCCTCTGCCACCGGAAAACATTTCGAAATCTCCACCCAGTATAGACTGCCCTTTAACCGGTATAGCGTTACACCAAATCACGAGATCCGTGTTGTAACTGCCGATGACAACCACTTGCAGACTTCGATACTTAATTGGCGACGACATAAGGAGGACTGTCAAGAATGCGTCCGTCCCGGGTAACCAACAATCTATACGAACAAAGTGACCAATACAAGGTCCGTTAGACCCTACTAAGTTATTGGATTTGCGGAACTTACAGTTGTCGGCACACTGCTTCTCGCTAATTCCCTGGGTTCATCCCAGCCCGAACCCGGCGTGAACAATATTTGCGCCCTCATCGACCCGGTCCTCGTCCACGATAACTGAGATCTTGATTTCCGAAGTGGAGATCATCTGCATGTTGATCCCGGCATGCCCGAGTAGCTCAAACATTTTAGCCGCGACCCCGGAGTGCGAACGCATCCCGATACCGATAACGCTGAGTTTAGCAATGCCGCCAACGGCTTTGAATCCTTTGGCGCCAATCTCGGTAACGATCGGATCCAAACAACGTTCGATCTTGGGCAGCTCGTCGGCTTGAATCGTGAAAGTGATGTCGGTCGTACCCTCGGCAGAGACGTTCTGTACGATCATATCGACATTCAAATTGGCGGCGGCGATGGCATTAAAGACCCTGGATGCGACACCGGGCCGGTCTGGGACTTGGCTGACCGTCACCTTGGCCTGGCGTCGATCCACGGTGATCCCTCGGATCACCACTTTTTCCATACTGGCAGTTTCTTCTTTCACGATAGTTCCGGGTTCATGGTTAAAACTGCAACGAACCTCAAAAACGACTCCGAACTTTTTGGCGAATTCGACGGCCCGCGATTGCATGACCTTGGCTCCCAGGCTGGCCATCTCCAGCATCTCATCGTAAGAGATCTCGGAGATCTTCTGGGCACTCGGCACAATGCGGGGGTCACAGGTATATACGCCTTTAACGTCGGTAAGAATCTGGCAAAGATCTGCATTGATCGAAGCTGCCAATGCTATCGCCGTTAGGTCTGAACCGCCTCTTCCCAGGGTCGTAATCTGGCCCTCCAAGCTTTCCCCTTGGAAGCCGGCCACGATCACAATGCTGCCTGAATCCAGCAAAAGATGGATCCGCTTTGGAGAAATATTAGCGATTTTCGCTTTAGTGTGAACCCCGTCGGTCACGATCCCGGCTTGAGCACCCGTCAGCGAAGTGGCCTGGCCGCCCAGTCCATTAATGGCCATTGCCGTCAAAGCGATCGTGGTTTGTTCTCCGGTGGCCAGAAGGACATCCATCTCGCGTTCGCTCGGATGTGGCGCCACTTCGCTTGCCAATTTGATCAGGCTGTCCGTCATCCCTGACATCGCAGAGACTACCACCACGACTTGGTTCCCGGCCTTTTGAGTCTCTAAAATCCTTTTCGCGACGTTCTGGATTCGTTCGGGATTGGCGACCGAAGTCCCACCATATTTCTGGACGATAAGGCTCATGACAACAGACCTAGAACCGATTCTTTGGTCGCCTCCGCTTTTAACGGCGCCGGACAGCGCTCTAAAACCGAAGCCACATCCTTTAATCCGTGACCGGTTAACGTTAAAACGATATTGCTCTGCTCCGGCAGCTGAGCCAACGGACAGGTGTGGCATCGCCGGGCTGGGTCTGCACACTTCATCAATCCGGCCACGGAAGCTGCGCTGGCCGGCTCGGCAAAAACCCCCTCGTTGGCGGCTAACCAGCTTTGAGCAGTGAAAATCTCGTCGTCTGTAACGATGTCAATCTCGCCGCCTGACTCTTTAATTGCGATTTTGGCGGGCCCCCAACTGGCCGGGTTCCCGATCCGAATGGCTGATGCTGCCGTCTCCGGGGAGGGAACGACTTGGTCAAAGAAGATCGGAGCCGCTCCAGCCGCCTGAAAACCGAGCATGCGCGGCGTGCGGCTGGCACGGTGCCGGTACTCTAGATAGCCTTTCCAATAGGCTGTGATGTTGCCGGCGTTTCCAACCGGCAAAATGTGTATCTCGGGGGCATCACCAAGCTCATCGACGATCTCAAAAGAGGCGGTCTTCTGGCCTTCGATACGATCGGGGTTAATCGAATTTACGACTGCAACCGTAGGCTCCTTTTGGAGTTCGCGGATCACGTTCAGACAGGCATCGAAGTTGCCATCGATCCCGATGACGGTTGCGCCGTAGACAAACGCTTGAGCGATTTTACCCGCAGCGATTTTGCCGGCTGGCAAAAGTACAGCGCAGCGCATACCGGCCCGAGCGGCATAAGCGGCCGCGGCAGCGGATGTGTTTCCGGTTGAAGCACAGACCAAAGTCTTCGCGCCTCGCTGCGCCGCCAGGCTCACCGCTAGCGTCATTCCACGATCCTTAAACGAGCCCGTCGGATTGGCGCCCTCGAATTTTAGAAAGACGCGGCAACCTTTCCCCACCAACGCCGCAAGTTTGGGCGACTCAATTAACGGGGTTGATCCCTCGCCCAACGTGACCACTGGGGTCGCTTCTGTGACCGGGAGCAGGTTGCGGTATCGGCCAATTACTCCGACAGACCGATCGGTTCTCGGGTTCATGTCAAAATCCAGAGCAGGATCGGCGGGCCCTTTACGCATGCGAGACGCTTTATCTCTTCAACGGCCGTGCGCATCCGGCCAAAAGGCGCATTGTGAATCATCAGGACAAGAGGGACCGCGGCAGCGTCATGGCCCTCGGGTTGGATCATAGACGAAATACCGATGTCGTGCGTCCCAAGGATCCCGGCGACCTGTGCCAAAACCCCTGGGCGATCGTCCACGGTCAGCCGCAAATAGAAGCCTGAAACCAACTCATCGGTCGGCAAGCATTTCCCATAAAGGCCATGCGGCGTAAACCCGAAGGCTTTCCCTCCGGAATCGATCCAGATGGCGGCTTGAGCCAAATCGCTGATGACGGCGCTCGCCGTTGGGTCCTGTCCTGCCCCTCGCCCGTAGAATAGGGTATCGCCGACGATATCGCCTCGCACCATCAATGCATTAAAGACGCCGTTGACTGATGCGAGGACATGTCCTTGGGGCACCAGGGTCGGATTCACCCTTACCTCAACCGATGAATTCGAGTCCGCTCGGATTGTTGCTACCAGCTTGATCCGGTACCCAAGGTCATGAGCGAAACGGATATCGGCTGCGGAAACGTGCTCAATCCCCTCGACATAAACTAATCTGCTATCGACCCAGAAGCCGTACGCTAATGACGCTAGAATGATCGCTTTGTGGGCAGCGTCCCAACCGTTGATATCCAAGGTCGGGTCGGCTTCGGCGTATCCATTCGCTTGTGCCTCTTGGAGCGCTTCCGGGAAATCAATGCCCGCCTCTGTCATCCGGCTCAGTATGTAATTGCTGGTACCGTTTAAAATGGCGTGGATCGATTGTAAGTGGTTACCAATGAACCCCTCCCGAATCGATTTGATGATAGGGATTCCCCCGGCGACCGCTGCCTCGAAAAACACTGGTACATTGACATCGGCAGCGAGCTCGAAGATCTCGGCTCCTTTTTCAGCAAGTAACGCCTTGTTGCCGGTGATCACCGGTTTACCGGCTTTCAGTGCTCGCTTGAAAAGTTCGTAAGGGAGATCGATACCGCCGATCAACTCGACCACGATACCGACTTCCGGGTCGTCCACCACGCTTTCCCATCGATCCGAGAGGATGGCCGCGGGCGGTTGCACACTTCTGGGCGTGGACAAGTTGCGGACGGCGATTCGGCGAACCTCCAATTCCAGGCCCACTCGTTCAGTCAAAAGCAAATTGTTTTGGAGCAGCGATCGATAGACACCAGTTCCAACGGTGCCCAATCCGGCCAGACCAATCCCGATCTTTTGCATACAGAAGAGGCGCACCTTCGTGGAATCAGGGGGCAGTGTAAAGTAGAACGTGAGACGTGAGAAGTGAGAGGTGAGAAGTGATTGGTTGAAGCGCCTCGGGGTGGAAAGCATAAGCGCCGTGTCGTAGGCTTGGCGAAAGCCAGGCACGGTTCAGGCTCAGCATCGTCCATGGCGCCGCTACCACCAATCACTTCTCACCAATCACTTCTCACCTCTCACGTAAGAGATGGATTCTACCCAACGTTTCAGCGATCGAGTTGAAAATTACGCCAAATTTCGGCCCAATTATCCCGATGCGTTAATCCGATTTGTACTCGAGCGATTGCCCGCGCCTGCGGTGATTGCGGATATCGGCTCAGGGACGGGGATTCTGTCTGATCAATTGCTTGGCGCCGGATACACGGTGTTTGGGGTTGAACCCAATGAGCCGATGCGCCTGGAAGCAGAACGGCGCCTCGGTACTCGGTCGCGGTTCCAGAGCCTAGCTGGCACCGCTGAGGCCACAACGCTGGCTACGGGCTCGGCTCAGGCGATCACCTGTGCACAGTCCTTTCATTGGTTCGATCGGACGCGTTGCCGGGCCGAGTTCGACCGGATTCTGCAGTTGCCGAGACTCGTGTTGTTGATTTGGAATGAGCGAGCTTCAGGCGATTTAATGGAGGAGTACGACCAGATCTTACAAGAGTCTGCGGCGGACTATCACAGTGTGAGCCAGCGTAATATTACCGATGTTGATGCTGCTGAGTTTTTCGCGCCGTACTCGGTCGAGAGATTCCATTTTCCGCATGCGCAATGCTTGGACCGAGAAAGTTTCCTCGGTCGAGTGCTTTCCTCCTCCTATTTTCCGAATGTGGGACAACCAGGGCACGAAATCGCCATGGAGAAGATGCAGGCGTTCTTTGACAGATCCGCTCCGTCCGGCCGCTTCGATTTTCCGTATGAGACCCGAGTCTATGCGGCGTGCCTTACCGGTTCACGGTCTGCTCCTTGAAAGCAACGCCGGTGTCACTCCCTTTTCAATACCTGATAAAGCCGAACAAGAGGTGAGGATGCCGGCGTTTCCACTCGTCGCTGGATGTGTCCCGATATTGTGTCGTATAGCCGGTGCTGGGGACCTGCTGGAAAATCCGGTAGACCCTGATGTGATTATAGGTCGGGTCGACCCTCGATTGTGAGACGCTGACTGGATCGGCGGCGACATGACTGCCCTTCGAAGCCGTTGTGGAGCGGCTAGCACTCGTCGCGCTGGCTGAATGACCTGAGGTGCCCGCTGAATGACCGCCTCCTGAGGAACCACCTCCCCCGCCTGACCCACCCGAACCATGACCTCCGTGGGCAGAAGCCACGTTGGCGAACGGCAAACCGGCGATCGCGATCACCAGGAGCATACGCCTTAAAAACGCATTTGCGCCCATAGATAGAAATACCTCCTTCGGTGAGCATACCGCTACCTGCGTTAGGTTCAAATTGTCGCGCGGTGAGCTCGTTGATCCGTACTAGTGTCCTGTCCCATAAATAGCGTGGCTTTCGCCGTCGGTCAGTTGGCTGTTTTTCAAGGCGCGAGCGACGAGCATATCTAGATCGATACGTAAGGAGCGAGCAACGCAGAAAAACAGCCAACTGGCCACGGCCCGAAGGGTTGCGATGAAAATGGACCGGCGGCTGCGTTGCTCGTCGGTTACGTATCAATCTAAATATGCGCTCTCCTCGCGTCTTGCCGGCGGCCCATTTTGATCGCAACGAAAGCCACGTTATTTATGGGACAGGACACTAGATGAAAGAAATCAGAACACGGCTATTAGAAATCTGTGCCCAGTCCTGGTCTTTGTGCGCCTTCTTGGCAATTAACTTGGCGAACAGTGGCTGAATGTACTTCTGAGGAGGTAGCAGCCTCGATCGTCCATTGTTTTCAAGGCTACCTGGTCCCCATGACGTTTTCTGTGGAAAGATATGAGGTCCGTTTTCGAGCAGAGAATCTCGACCCATTCGCGAGCCGGCTTTATTACAGCAACGAAGCGCTGGCCGCGGCTGTGATGATCGCTCGGCGAGGATGGACTTCGCGGTTAGCTGCCATGGCGGTTGCTCCCGATTTCCGAGGGCGCGGACTGGGAAAAAATGTGATGAAGGTCACGCTGGAAGAAGCGGTTCTTCGAAAGGATCGCGGGATGATTCTCGAAGTAATCGAGCAGAATCCAGCGGCGGTCTCACTTTACAGCGCCGTCGGTTTTCGCTTGATGCGCAGGCTTGTCGGGTATGATTTCGTTCCCTCCGGTGCGGGCAATGTTGCCTCGGACCTCGACCGTCTGAACGAAATCGATCCATTAATCGTCGCGCGACTCGTCGCAGCAGAGGGTAAACCCGATTTACCATGGATGTTGATGCCTGAGACCTTAGCGGCAGCCACACCGCCGGTTCAGGCTTTTCATCTCGACGATATTGCTTTTGCCACCGTCGCGGATCCCAACGCTGAGAAGATTGTAATCCGAACGCTTCTGGTCAGAAAGGCGCATCAGAGGCAAGGCTGGGGATCGAGACTCCTAGGTGCTCTGGAAGCACGCTTTGCGGATCGGCCAATGACGATTCCGAGTCTGGTGCCGGAAAATATGGCGCCTGGTCTTTTCCGGAGAGCCGGCTGGCAACGGCAAGCGCTTAACCAGTTCGAAATGAAAATAGAGTTTTAACTGCTAACTGTGGAGCGCTGCCGCGCATGCGAGGCCGTGGTAAGCAAGGGAATGGCGTGATGCATGCCCATTTCTGATGGCGACTTGTGGCCCGACTTCCGCTCCGTCGCGCACGAAGAGCACAGCCAGTCAAAGACCCTGGTGCACTATGGGCTCTTCTCACCACGGCCTCGCAAGCGAGGCGCGCTCCACGGGTGGCGGCCCTTCTAGCCCTGCTTTAACAGCTCAAGAACCCGATCTACTTCGTCCTCGGTATTGTAGAAGTGCGGGCTGAACCGCAGGTAATTTATGCCTTGGCGATCTTGTCGAGGCGAACAGACCACCCGGTTTTCGCTCAATCGCTTGTGCGCCGAAGCGATGTCGCGGCCAGGGTGCGATACCGTAATGATACCGGACTGATTTGCTCGAGCATGGTTTACTCCCAACGACTCGAATCCGAGTTCTCCTAGGCCGGAAACTAATCGGTTTCTGATAGATAGAATGCGCTCCGCGATCTTCTCAATTCCGACGTCGAACAGGAGATTAATGGCGGCTTTCATCCCGGCGATCCCGGGATAATTGAGAATACCCGGTTCATAACGCTGAGCGCCCTCCACAAACTCGATTTTATTCTGGGCGACGTAGCCCAGACCCTTGACGTTCCAGGCTCCAAGCAAGGTTGGCCGGCAAAGATCGAAGAGCTCCTTTCTTACATAAACCACACCGATTGCTACGGGACCGAGCAACCATTTGTGCGCATCTGCACTAAGAAAATCAACGTATTCGACTGTGGTCGGGAATGCGCCCAAAGTCTGGATCGCATCTAGGCAAAAAAGAATACCGCGTCCCCGCAATACTTTACCAATGGCGGAAATATCGATCCGGAAACCCGAAATAAAGCTGCAGGAGGCAAGAGCTACGAGCTTCGTCTTGGGTGTGAGTACTCGATCCAGAGTTTCGACGGTGAGCTCTCCAACTTGCGCCGGTTCGACAAACCTGACCACAACGCCCTTTTCCCGGAGGTTTATCCAGGGATAAACATTGGCCGGGTAGTCGTCCAAATAGCAGACGATTTCGTCACCTGGCGACCAAGTGATCCCGTTGGCGACTAGACTTAGACCTAACGAGGTGGGCCCGAGCAATGCGATTTCTTCTGTAGAGGCGTGCACCAGCCGGGCTGCTGATTCGCGGGTTTGCTGAATCAAGGCCAGCGTCTCCGGATAATCAGGGAAATCTTCTGAATGCCCTTGAATAAACCGGCTCATCGCTTCTGCGACCGGACCCGGCATTGCCGTGACTGCGGCATGCGCCATGAAAATCTTCGATTTGGAGATCGGGAAGTATCGTTGGCGGATGGTGGTGTCCGATAATAAAGAAGTGAGCAAATCCATTAGACCAAAGATGTACCGCGAATGGAGGCGAATAAACGCGAATAATGTTTGAGCTCAAGCAAGGCGGCAAACGATGAACTCGCCCATGCAGGCTGAGAGGTGAGAGCGGCGTGGAGGGGAGCCGCTTAGTAGGTAGGCAAGCTCTATCGGTAGGTGGCAGGCGGCTCCCGGGAATGACCCAAGCCGCAAAGCTCTGCCCAATGCCTTTGGTTCTGCCTCCGGATGATAGAGCTACCGCGCGTTGGGTTATTCGCGGGAGCCGCCTGTTGCCAACTGATAGAGTTTGCTACCCTACAAAGCGGCTCCCCTCCGCACCACCCATCTCACATCTCAGGTGAAACCCACCGATACTCCGACTCGCGATGATGCTGCCAATCTGGTTCGCTCGAGACTAGGCCTGGAGCCGGTCGAGATTCGGCGGTTTTTAACCGGGCTTTGTCATTACGTTTTTTCGGTGACGACCGCTGACGGGCGAAAGTTAGTGGTGCGTATGGCAACTCCTCCAACAAAACGTCTCTTAGCGGGTGGCATCTACTGGAATGAGTTTCTGCGGCCGATTGGGGTGCCGTTACCTAGAATGATAGCAGCCAGCCTCGAGCGTTCCGAAATCCAATTTGCGTTTGTCATCCTGGAACACCTTCCGGGGTCCGATTTAGGCGAAGTTTATCAAAGCCTGTCTTCGCCCCAGAAACTTGAGGTCGCTAGCGAGGTGGTTCGAATTCAGAAGAAAGTGTCAGTCCTTCCCAAAGCGGGCGGGTTCGGGCTAGCGTGTTCGTACTCAGAGCCTCCGGCTTATAGCGGCTGGGAGGCAGCGATTTTAGCGATTCTTGAACGGGCGCACCAACGGATGAGCGAATTCGATCATCCGGGCAGTCTATACGTTGCCAGGCTTAGGCAAATCCTTAGCCGCTATGAGACCTACTTCACCGCCATCCAGCCGGTTCCTTTTCTGGACGATACCACAACAAAGAATGTACTAGTGGAGCAGGGCCGCCTAACCGGCGTGGTCGATGTTGACCAGCTCTGTTTCGGCGACCCGTTGTTAACCGTCGGGTTGACCCAGACAGCCTTGCTAGCCCATGGCCATGATGTCGACTACGTCGAGCATTGGATGAATCTTCTGGAGCTTACTGAACAGCAGCGACTGATGGTAAAGGCTTATACCCTGCTATTCTGCGTCGACTTCATGAGCGAGCTGGGACAGCGCTTTAACAAGGAGGAGCAGCCAGGGATTAATCCGGATAAGTTTGCCCGGTTAAAGTTAATCTTTGAAACACTGGCGGAATAGCATACCCGGTGACGCTAGAGAGCATGCAAACGAATTCAGAAAATGTTAATCCCAAGCTCGTCTTGTTCGATATCGGCGGCGTGATAATCGACCTCGATTTTTCGGATGCGCGAACGACGTTGGAGTCCGAATACCTGATGGACCCCGAATCGTTTTTGGAGCTAACTAGATCCAGCTTCAAGGCGCAGGTGCTTTCCGTTACGGAGAAGGCTATGATAGGCACAATCGGAACGGACGAATACCTGCTGGCGTTTCAAAAAGCCTGTAAACGCCCAGTGCCAGTGGAGACCGTCCAGCGACTCCGTACGAGCATGCTTGGTCCGGAGAGACCGGAGATGCTGGCATTTCTGCAGGAGTTGAGGAAAGAGATCCGTCTTGCCGCGTTCACTAACACAATCGAATTGCACTGGAGCCTGCTTACTGACCCAAGGAATTACCGGTTTCCCCAGCTGTTCGAGACGGTTTTTGCTTCTCATTTAATCGGGGAAGCGAAACCTTCGAGACAATCATTTAGCACGGTATTGGACGCCCTTGGTCTTAGCCCGGAAGAGGTGGTTTTTATCGATGATTCCGAGGCGAACGTTTCGGGAGCCTCTCAACTCGGGATCAAGGGAATTGTTTTTAAGAATTTAGGGTCGCTGCGCGAAGAATTGCGACAATACATGAATCTGTAAATGGATTGGGGTCAGATTACCTTTCGCCTGGCCAACCGAGAGGACATGCCCTTCTTGCTGGATTTGCGCCAGCAAACGATGAACCCGCATTTACTTGCATCGGGTGTAACCCCGTCCGTGGCGGAGCATGAGCGACGGATTCTTTTTCGATTCGATTGCGCGGAGATCATTGAGCTTGGCGGTGGGGCGATCGGCCTCTTAAAGATCGTTCGCGATGGGAAAGACTGGTGTCTAATCCAAATTCAGTTGAAGCCGGGGTTGCAAGGCCAAGGCCTTTGGTACTCAGCTTATACAATCGCTCATTGACGAAGCCCGGAAGGCGGAAGCGTCTTTGAGCCTCCAGGTGCTTAAGGCGAATCCAGCGCGTCGTTTGTATGAGAGGCTTGGATTTGCGGTGCTCACGGAGACCACGCATGCCTATCAAATGCGGTTGGAACGCCACGTTTTGTAGCTCTGAACCGCACTGGCGTTCTGTTGCGCTCTCAGCACCCCAACCCGCTACGCGGGTTCATTCCGACTTGGCGCACTACCTCAACACTCGATTACTCCATTACTCCGCTCGGCCGTATTCGAGAACGAGGACGACGACGAGAACGAAATGCCCGGTGTGCGCAGCCTAGCCGCCTACCGCTCGTTTTTCGTGCGTTCCCCTTCTTCGATGAGCTTCCAAAAACCGGTGCTTTGTTCTAACTGTTCGTCCTCGGCCAAGGGTAACTTCGATCGAAACAGGAAATCGCCGATTGTGTTTTTATGAAGGACGCGATGGACCAGAATCCCTTCCACGGTGCGAGCGAAGTAGATTCGATAGTCGCTGGCTCGATAACGGTAGAGTTTTTTACCTTCCCGTTCGATCACGCCGAAAGCCTTTGAATCCAGATGATCGAGGTTTTCCGGTAGAAACTGAAACTCAGCTAGCAACTCCAGTTGCAGTTTTTTCGGGATCTTAGCCATCTCAGCCGCGCTGATCTCGTTAAAAACAATCTGGTACATGGCGTGTTCGAAAGGTAGCACAGGTCGTTAACACTGCATGCGGCCAGTGGTTCGCAACTGAAAACTTCATCTTTAAAAGTCGGCCGAGCGACGCCGCCGTAGAGCCTGCGTGGATATTTGCAGCTGGTCGCGCCAACGATGCTCTTATGAGTGATAAAACAATTCTGTAATCTGTTAGACAGAATAGCGTCTTGCCACTATTGTTTTTCTTATGCCGATGGTGGAGGAGATACAGAAATTGTTGCAGGCAGAGCCTTTTGTCCCGTTTTCAATCGCGACGGATGACGGCACTGTGCGTCCGGTCCAAAGCCGTGACCACGCCTTGATCGGCAGAACTCATCTGGTGTTATTGGACAGCCTCCGAAACATCGAACTGATTAACCGGCGCAAAATAACCAGTGTTTCGATAAAAGAAGAGGGTTGGCAGCCATAAGTTTTTCCATAACGGCTAAAGGCCATCTCAGGTTTTGTGACTTTCAGGCGTGTTCATTGGCCTCCGTTTTTCCGGCGGCGGCAGCGGCCAGCCGTTCGCCCAGTTTCCTCCGCTGGTTACCGTACCAAAGCGACCAACCCAACAGGCCGAAATAGATGCTGTAACTGATGATCGGTGAAATCACGAGGAACAGCCCAGTTGGAATGGTAAAGGCCAAAATAATCTTCAGGGTAGCTTCAACCAGGAGACCGACACCCCATACGACCGTCATCAGGTAAAAGGTGAAACGGAAACCAGGAATCGACCAGCGGGATGCGAACACTTCTCCGTTCGTCCCCTGTCTTGTGACGGTCGTTTTGGCGAGGTAGAACAGCAAAGGTCTGGGAGAGAGTAGTGATCCCAGGAAAACCAGACCGAAAATTCCGGTGATAAACGATTCACGAATCAAGAGTAAACGCGGCCTGCCGCCGAGAAGAGTGGCGACCAGCGTTAACGCGATTCCGGAGATCACCAATAGGCTGAGGGCATCGAGTTTCCGGCTCCAAATTATTTGTCCGATGCTCCAAAGGATGGGTGGCGCTGCCGAGACGATGAGCGCCGCAGTCTCTGACATGTGCCCTGTGGCCAATTGATAGACCAGGAACGGTCCACCCAGGTTAACTACGAAGTCTAATGCCACGAATACTCGGCCCATCCGATCAAAGACTCACGCAAAGGTGCAAAGACGCAATGGAAACAGAAGAGATATTAAACACAAAGCAGATTTCGCCCCATCTCCCCGTTTAGCTACGTCGGTCAGGGACGCGAACACAAAAGACACCAAGTAGGAATTTTGTCATTTGCCATTTCTTCTGTGTCATTTCTCATTCCCTCATGCGTCTTTCTCTCCTGCTTAGCCTATTCCTGGCAATACCTGCTTTCGCTCAACTGAAATGGGAAACAATGGAGCAATCCCTGAAGGCGAAACCTGGCGACCGCGAGATTGTGGCCACTTATCGGTTCACCAACACCGGAACCACTCCGATTACGATCGATAATGTCCATACCTCTTGCGGCTGCACGACTGCGGCTCTGGCGAAGAATGATTATGCGCCGGGCGAATCCGGACAAATCGTAGCGCGGATGGACATCGCCAAGAGAACCGGACATCAAGAAAAGTCGATCGTGGTGACCACAAAACAGAATCCGAGATCGCCCACGGTCTTGCGGCTGCTGGCTGATATCCCGGAGGCGGTGGTGATGAAACCGACATTCGTGATGTGGGCGCTGGGAGAGACCCCAAAACCGAAGACAATCGATATCAAAGTCACTGACGGATTCCCGGTGAAATTGCTCAAGGTCGATTCTGATAATCCGGATATCAAAGTGGATGTAAGCGAAGTTCGTCCGGGCGTAGAACTGGAAGTGAAGGTGACCCCGAAAGACACCTCACGTCCGGAGATGGCCACGTTGCTGATCAGAACCAATTATCCGTCTGACAACCCGCAAACCTACTACGCTTACGTCAAGGTCAAATGACGGCCCTAAGGCAAGCTGGATTGATCTTGTTGATCGCGGTAGGGCTAGCCGGTGTGACGGCGGCAATTCGTCCACAGCGGCCCTCGTTCTTAGCACCCCCACGAGATTCGAACGAGGTCACCCTAGCTCAGATAAAACAATGGGCAGGGGCGGTTTTGTGGGTAGATGCGCGCTCTGAGCCGGAGTTCGCGTCCGAGCACGTGCCAGATGCCATTTGTTTGAACTTCGACAACTGGACCGAAGAATTCCCAAAGTTTCTTGATCGGTATACCGCTGGCCAGCGAGTCGTCGTTTACTGTAGCGCGACATCGTGCCAATTGAGCCGCGAGATCGCCTCCAAGCTAAGGGCTAGCGGAGTGGACGACGCTTACTTTCTGGAAGGAGGCTGGGAAGCTTGGAAACAGCAGAACCGCCCATGAGCACGGTAACCCAATCGATTGCCGGCCGCCCGATTGTGCGCGTGGCTCGCATGGCACTTCGCTTTTTGATAGCGGCGCTCTTGTTATTTGCCGCCGTTACCAAGTTGGTCGATCCAAGCTCGTTTGCCCAACAGATCGCGAATTATCAGCTGACGCCCTGGCCTGCCACCGCCGTCCTCGCCGTTTTCCTTCCGCCTTTGGAGCTGTGCGTAGGGATTTGCCTGTTGATCGGGCGATGGGAGAGCGGAGCGCTGATTTGGCTGGCAACCTTGCTCACGATATTTTCCGGCGCATTGCTCAGCGCTATTATCCGCGGCCTGAGCATCGATTGCGGTTGTTTCGGGCGCTCGGTTGAAAACACCGGTACCCTTTGGCCGCTAATTCGGAACCTGGCGTTATTGGGTGTAACTGGGTTTCTTTGGGTTTCGCGGAAGAGGAAATGATGATCGCCTTGCGATGCGGGCGGATGCCCGGGGAGGGATCGCTGCCTGTCCGACATAGCCTTCTATCTGCCGGTCTTTCTTACAGGCGTTGGCGACGTCGGATCCCCGGGATCTGCTGTTAACAAGCCGGGCACGTGTTTTAATCGCGGACGAAAATACACCTTTGTATTGCGGCACACCTTCGCGGCGCGCGGGGACGCGCGCCCTCCCTGCCGGGGGCCAGAATCGACCCCTTTTCCACCCCCCTTTTTTTTATTTGTCATCGGTCATTTGTCATTTGTCATTCTTCGTATGACACCTCCCCATCGCTGTTGGGCTGAAATTGATCTGGGCGCTCTAGCGGCCAATCTCTCGCAACTGAAGCAGCGAGTGCCTCCCGAGGTGCAGTTCGCTGCGGTAATCAAGGCCGATGCCTACGGGCACGGACTGCAGCCGGTGGCCACCGCCTTAAAGGATCAAGTCGATCTATTGGCGGTGGCCAACGCGGCTGAAGCTGAAGAGATCAGACGGGCCGGTGTCCAAACTCCGATTATGATTCTTGGCCCGGCTATTTCGGAAGAACTTCCCATTGTGGTTCGGGAGCGATTCATCCCAACTCTTTCGACCGCCGAAGAAGGTCGTCGCTTAGCGGATCTGGTGACCAGCGCACCGTTGGATGTGCATTTTGTATTGGACACCGGCATGGGTCGGATCGGCCTTTGGAATGGGGAAGCCGTTGAAGAGTTTCGCCGCCTGACTCAGTTGCCTCAGCTCCGGGTTACTGCTCTCTCTTCGCATCTGCCGGTTGCCGACGAAGACGGTGAATATACTTCCGATCAACTCGACCGATTCCGTCGCGAGGCTGAACAGCTTTCGGGAACCTTACCTGCAACCATCTTAAATAGCGCGGCCGTATTGCGTTTCGGTGACACTGCGCGAGCCGGAGATGTGGTGAGGACCGGTCTGGCTCTATACGGGATTTGCCCGCTGCCGGAATTTCAGTCGCTCTTTCGTCCGGTTCTATCCTTGAAAACCAGGGTGGTGCTGATCCGGACCTTGCAAGCCGGCCGAACAATCAGTTACGGGCGAACCTTTACGACCGGCCGCGAAACCAAGGTAGCGACCATCGGAGCGGGTTACGGCGACGGTTATCCACGTCATTTATCGAACGTTGGCGCCGAGGTCTTAATCCAGGGACACCGTTGTCCGGTTCTCGGTAGAGTTACCATGGATCAAACCATGGTCGATGTTTCCGGATTGGCATCGGTAAACATCGGTGACGAAGTTGTGCTCATCGGCCGGCAAGGTGCCGAAGAGATTCTGGCTTCAGAGCTAGCACAAAAGTCAGGGACTATCACTTGGGAGATTTTTACAGGAATCACAAAACGCGTTGTCCGCGTGTACCGGTAACCTGGCCGATAAATCGCTGCACCCCCAAAAATCGTAGTTGACGCACGCTTCTAATGAGATTGATTCTCAACTACAAGCGATGAACGGCGGACTCACCATCCCTTACGTCAGGAATGAACGCCAGGAAAAATCCGCGTTCCGATTGCCGATCTGGTTTCTTATCACGGCAGGGCTGGTCGTTGCTTCGGTATTGGTTTGGCAAGGAATCACCGCCCACGGTTCTCCGGATCCGACGGTGGCGAACACCACCCGTATCTCGGGCATCTTTGACATCGGGATCCTGGTCTTTCGAGAAGGGTTAGAATGTATCCTGGTTCTCTCGGCGATCATGGCGAATATGGTCGGGGATCGAGAGTCGCACCGAAAGCCTGTGGTCACCGGGGCCGGCGTTGGGTTCATTGTCACAATCGTCACTTGGTTTGTGGCTGTCGGCATTATCAGCGACCTGAACCAAAGCATTTCCGCGCTGGACTTGCAGGCCGCAACCGGCCTGCTAGCGGTCATTGTGCTCCTGGTGGTGATGAATTGGTTCTTCCACAAGGTCTATTGGGGGGGATGGATCTGTTTCCATAACCGCCGAAAACGTGACCTGCAGGCGGGAGCTAAGAACGCACAAATCACGAAATGGAGTTTGCTCTGGGGTCTCGGACTTCTCGGGTTTTCTTCGCTGTACCGGGAAGGGTTCGAGGTCGTTCTGTTCCTGCAAAGCTATTACCTGAAGATGGGATGGAAACCGGTTCTGTTCGGGGCTGTGCTCGGATTGATTTTTTCGGGATTGGTCGGTGTCCTGACCTTTGTCGCGCATCGCCGGCTTCCGTACCGGAAAATGCTGGTATTGACTGGGATTCTTTTGGGCGCGGTGCTCCTGGTCATGGTGGGAGAGCAAGCGCAAGAAATGCAGCTCGCGCATTGGATACCGACCACGAAGGTAGACTTGCTCAGCGGTATTCCGGATTGGGCCGGGGTCTGGTTTTCGATTTACCCGACGGTCCAGACCCTCGTAGCGCAGTTTCTGGCGGCCCTTGTGGTGGTCGGATCTTACTTCTTCGCACGACGGAGTGGGGGGCGGGGTGGGGGAGCTAGCGGCGAGTGCGTAGGAAGTAAGGAGGAGCGAGGAACTTTGGTGGGGCGAGGCTCCTGAAGAGCTCGGCGATTGACCACGGGTAGACCGTACGAACGTCGAGATATGAATGAGCAAGGCCGATAGACGCGCCGAGCCGTGGCCCACGATAGACCACGGCTCGGCGCGATTTTAGGCGTAACAGCACAACGTGGACTGACGTTACCGACAGCTTCGCGTGGGCGGCTGGGTTATTCGGGAGCCTCGCCCCACCAAGGCCGCTCACAGCTCCTAGCCTTCCCCTGCCAGCCTAAACTTTCGGTCGGGTTCGAGACTGCCCTCTAGGCCGGTCTTGATCCATTGTTCCCCGTTCTCGAACTGCGCGAGCCGGGAGACATCGACCTCGCCGCTAAGGTCGAGCGGTCGGGGCAGAAAATCGCCCGAGACAAGCAACTCACCAGACCGCGTTTTGAGGTCGTTCGCGTTAACCGGTTCACCATGTCCGTTCGATTCGGAGGATCGAGGTTCAATCCTGATTTTGACGTCAGCGAAGAACTCACCGACCCAGCGAGCGGCGCCCACGCTCTGGTACTCATTCAAGGAACAGGAGGCCAACGGGACGTCTTGCCCGAAAACGAGCTCGACATTGGCAAATTGCTGGCAACGGACAAAGAACTCGAGGCTCTCCGGTGGCAATGGAGCATCGATAATGAAGATCTTATGCAGGGGCGATGAATTCTTGCGTAAGTAATGCAAAAGAAATGCGGCTGGCGCTGTAACTCGAGCCGGCTGAAACTTCTCAACTTGCTGGCTTCGAGAACGCTGGGAGAGCAGGCCAGGTCTAACTGGGACGACGCTCGTCGCTCCAGCGGTTGAATTAGCCAATAGAAGCAACGGCCAATCGCAAAGATCGATCTCGCCTGCCTTCATTTTCAGATAGCTCACCAAGCGTTGTACCGATCGGGAGAGTTGAGATTGCGTCCATCCTCGAGGCTCGAGCCCGCCGAAACCGGCTCTTCTCAGTTCAATCAATGCCAAATCTGTTTTAGCCAGCTCAACCGGTGTGCCGAACTTGCCAATCCGCAAGATTCGATTCTCGAAACGAAAGGCGTGCGGGAAAAGCTTCTTCGGAATCAAACGCAGCTGGCGGTGAAAACGCTGAGCCAACCATTTAGATTGGGGTAAGACGCAGGCTGCTGGCCGGCACTGTTCCACCCACTGGGCGAAAGGCTTCAAGCTGGTTAATGCGTCGCACAAGGTCGGAACCGCTCCGATTTGCAAAAGCGCTAGCAAAAATAGATAAAGCTCTTGGGAGGGGTCCAACAGCATGAGAACCTGATCTCCTTTTTTTATCCCTTCTTCATCGAGGCGCAGGGCGAGAAAATCGACGGACCGGTTGAGAGCAGCGTACGTCAGGACTCGGTCCCCGAAGAAGGTCCGGTCCACAATAGCTGGCACTCCAGGTTGAAGTTCAGCACGATGCCGGAGGGTTTGAATGATGTTCATGGTTGATCCGGGAGACCAGCTACCTAAACCGGGTGAAGCCCCAAAGGGCATTTCACAGAAATCGAAAACTAAACTGACGACTCAGAATGCCTTGAGGTTGAATCACCTGGATTCCGATTTTCTTCTCGAAAGGTTCTTGCTGTTTGTGGTCCGGCAGACCCCAGCATGGCTCAATACATATGAAAGGGTTAAGATCGCTCCAGATCGTAAAGAACGGCGCTTCGGAAAGGTCTATTTGGACTTCCCTCTTTTCTTTCAGGTCCTGAAGTTTGACGACGTATTCGTCGACTTCAATCGCTTGTATCAGGAATGAGTCAGGGAGCTCAAAAGGCTTGCAGGGAAACGAGTCGCCTGCAGAACTGAAATCAACGGTCTCGCCGCTCAAAAAGTTCCCGGGAGCGAGATAACGCCGGTACTGCCCTCGCGGGAGGATAATGCGAGCTTCGTCAATTGAACTGACCCTAAGCCCCGGATGAAGGCCGAAGCTGACATGGGCTGGCCGATTCGGCTCCTGATTGGCGAAGGTAAAAACGACCGTCAAATCTCGGCCGGATAAGACATAATCGATCTGAAATGCGACCCGGCGTGGGTACTCTGTCTTAGCAATGGCTTCCGCTGGCAGCTGATAACGCAGGGTCGCGTTCTCCTCTGAAATCAAGACGTTGGGAGCAGCGAAGACTTTAGTGCGGATGAAACTATGGTTGCCTCCCCGGATTTCCTCTCCTTCATACAACGTGTGTTCTCCCAGTAGACGATGGATGTAATAGCCCATAACGGTGGCGTGGCTTTTCCATCCGCTCGCCGGCGCACTTGTGTCTCCGTCCCGATACAAATAGCCTACCCAATCACCTCCCGGGGCGCGTTTGGCCAAGCTGACCAATTCGGCGCCGTGATCACTCACGATGATTCGCGTCTCGTTCTTGAGATCGACTATTTCGTCGAGGTGCTGTCCATTCTGTTCAAAGCTTCGATGCCCAAATCGCATATCCTTAAAAAAACGCGTTAACGCCGGTAATGCAGTGAGCGCCGTGAACGGGCCCGCGAATACCTAGCGCAAAAACTTGGAGCAGGTTCTCAGCAGCTACAAGTAGGTCTTAAAGGAAAAAGCGAACCGGGCCTTCGCAGGAGGGCGAGACGATACCGCGGAAGCCAGTCTTAGACAAAAGGGGCGAACCCTTGGTTGTTCGCCCCTCGTTCACGGTCCGGCAGTGGCCGGAGCGCTGTCCGCGGTCTCGCTCGTTCCGGGGGTTAACTACCCACGTATTCGGCAGAGTAACTGTCGTATTTCTGGACCTGTCCGTCCTTCGGCGCGCTCTTAACATCATAAACGCTGTTCCCGATCACCTGTTTCGACTCGGTATCGTAGATCATCACGCTCTTGGCGCCTTTATCATCTTTTTCTTGAACAGTCGAAACGGCGATATAGCGCTGCTTGTGTACCCTTGCTTTACGTTCCGCCGACATTTTTTCGTAAGCTAATCTGGCTCGCTCTTCCGCAATGCGACGTTGTCTCTCCGTAGCTTCATGTTTCGCAATGACATAAGCGATTGCGCCAACAGCAGCGCCGGTTCCCATGCCGATGGCAACGGCCTGGGCATTGCTTGCTCCTGAGGCCTTGGCAATTCCTCCCGCTAAAGCGCCGGAAGTTACCCCGGCAATCACCCCGGTCGTTTCCGGCGACATATTTTCACAGCTGGTGAAACCGATGGTAGCGAACAGAGTAACGCAGGCAGATGTAGTTAAACTTAGTTTCATATAAGGGTCGAGCCGGCTAGCTTACCCGGGGGCGGCCTTGCGGCTCAAGCTCGTTTTGTGTCAGGAGCCAGGAGCTAGAATCTAGGAGCTAGGAGGGCACCGTGGTTCGTGGAGAACACACTGGTAGATAGAACACGCTGGGCTCCGCGAACGGATGGGACATATAGGACCTATGGGACCTATATGTCTATTTCCTATAAGTCACATAGGTCCTATCGGTCCTATTCATGTTGGTGCGCTGGAACTCCCACGCGTCGACCCGCCGACACGCCCATACGCCGATGGCTACCTTTCCTTCGGCTGCTGAGGACTATTGCTGTCGTTTTGAGGAGACGGTTGTTCCTGATTGGAACCAAAGGGTATTTTATTCTTGCGGCACCATTCTATGGCCAATGGATGGCCCATCTCTGCTGCCTTTTTTATGTACGCCGTGCCAGCATTGCGGTTCTTGGCACCATTGATCCCTTCGGTCAGTGCGGTTCCGTAGAGATAAAGTCCAACCTCATCGTTTCGATCCGCAGCCAGCTTAAAAAGGTTGACCGCGCGCGGCACATCTTTGGTAACTCCTTCGCCTAGGAGATACATGACTCCAAGATTTGCCATCGATCGCGAGTACTGCATGGCGATCGCTTGCTGGTAGTAAGCGACAGCCGATTCGTAGTTGTGGATCTTGCGATAGTAAGATCCTAAGAGATCGATTGCATTCGGGTTCCGCAATGCCGCCGCCTCTTGTAAATAAGTTAATGCCTTATTCTCATCGGTGGGCACCAGCTTGCCGTAGTAATAACATTCGGCGACACAGTACTTCGCAAAGGCGTCGCCCGAGTCGGCTGCTTCTTTCAAATACTGGAACGCTTTAGCATCGTCTGCCGCATTGTGGTGCCGGGCCAGCAGCAGACCTGCTTCGCGCTTGGCGGTCACATTACCTTTAGCCGCTGCCTGTTCGAACCAATCGAGTGAATAGGCCGTTTGAGTGGCAAGGGTGTTCTCGGCCAGCAGCAGCATGGCCTGAACGACGCCGCTCTTAGCCGCCGTCTCAATGTCAGGTTGAACAATCGAGAAGTTGTCGTGGGTGACCTTCGTTTTGCTGGAACGAACCTCTGATAACAGGTTCTCCAGACGTTTACGCGTCTCGGCCGCGCCCGAGGGATATTGAGCGAGAATATTGTTGAACTGCTTCAGCGCTCCGGCCCAGTCACCTGCGCGTTCCAAATCATCGGCCGCTTTCAGTGCGATAGCCAAGGCGTCTGTCGGAGGTGACACTGAGGGAGTTACGACCGGAGTAGGAATAGGGGTTGCCGTCGGTGTCGGAATGGGCGTGGGCGTAGCCGTTGGATTTGGCGTTGGTTGCCTTGGCGTTGTCGGGGTCGCTGTGGGGGTTGGGGTACTTCGCCGTGGCGTTACCACCGGAGTCGGCGCTGGTGTCGACGTTGGAGTCGGCGTCACCTGAGCGACGTTCGGCCCTTGAAAGCTGTTTATCGTTTGCCACACGAAAAATCCGCCAACACCGAGCAATAGGAGGATGAAAACGACCAGAGCTAGGATGAGCAACAGCCCGATCACAGAGAACTTCGATCGTTTCGGCGGCGGTGCTGCTGTCGGCGGCGCTTCCGTTGGAGGTCGGAACGGTAACGGCGGTGGAGCTGAAGTTGCTACACCGGACGAGATTGGGTCGACGTTAGAAACGGGGGTTGAGATTGGAGGGCCTTGTGCGCTCGGCAATTTCGTCGAATAGCCTGACGGTGCCTGCGCCGGGGCCGGCGGGACCACCTCCGGTGCCGGGGGGTTCGTCATCGGCGGCGATTGACTCTGCTGCGTTGGCGCTGATCCAACGCGTGACGGCATGCCAGTGGCCAGCGATTCCTCGCCGCGTACGACCCGGGCGAGTGCGTCTGCAAATTCGACCGATGACGCGAAATCGTCAGCGATGCCTCTTCTCAGTATTGCGTTCCCCGCTTCGGAAAGACTGGGTACTGGGCTCACACGGCCGGAAGAGTCGACGGTGGCTCGAGGTCCACCCAGCAGTTCATAAGCCAGCAAGCTCAACATGCGAGTGTAGGAGCTTCTCGCCCCTCCGGCTGCAACGGTGTGTTGCACCACGGTGGCTGCGCCCCCCCAAGTCGCTGCCGAGTCTGCGGCCGAAACCGAAAAGTCCAGGGGAGTAACTTTGGCGTTAAAAGGAGGCCACGTTGACAGCGGTTGTTGCAAGAGACCCGGTGTAATCGCCGCCTGAATTAGACCAGGGTACGTCAATTGAACTCCGTTCAGGGTTAGATCCACCGAACTGAGATGGTGCGCAGTCGCGTGGTCGGCTAACGCCGCCAGTTGATTGAGTAGCGGGGGCAGTTCTTGGGCAGTTACTTCGCCCCGGCCTCTGAGGATGGCTAGCAACGTCGGCCCAACCACGAACTCCTCAACCAGGTAAGATTGCTGATCCGTGCTCTCTAACGAAAATACTTGTCTGAGCGATTCGTGGGGAGCTTGCTGGAGTTTTTCGACCTCTTGCTCGACCCAAGTGAACTTTGGTTTGTCCGCCAGGAATTGTTCACTGAAAATCAAAAGCGAAACACCTCGAGCTTGTCGAAGATCGTGAGCATAAAATTTTCGACCTTGAGGAACTTCCTGAATCTCTCGTACCAGTTGATACCGTTCCCCAACGATGGTTTGAGCCGCCAGCGGCTGGGCCGCCTCTAACATAGTCACTTCCCCGGTGGCTACCGTGTCGCTTGGCTCTGTTACTACCGGTGGTCCACTTTTTACGGGCGCCGGCGCCGGACCAACCTGCAATTGTTCCAGACAAGAAACGATCTCCTGTCGCAGGTCGCCGGGTGTTTGCGGACGTTTGTCCCGGTCTTTGTCCATCATCTTCAGCACCAGGTCGACGACGCATTGAGGCTGGTTTTGTAGGGGCTCCAATGGCACCGGCTTGTACAGGTGCTGACTCATGATCTGCGGGACTGAGCCGGAGAACGGCGGCCGTCCCGTCAACATATAATAAAGCGTTACCCCCAGGGAATAGATGTCAGACCGAATATCGATATCCCGTTCTTCCAATTGTTCGGGGCTGGCGAAGTGAGGTGTTCCAACGAACCCGCCGGCTTGAGTGAGCGTGCCGGAATCGTCACCTTCTGTTTTAGCGCTCTTGGCCAACCCAAAATCGATGACCTTAACAATGCGTTCGCCATCTTGGTCGACCAACATCAGGTTGGCCGGCTTCAGGTCTCGATGAACCAAGTGTTGCCGGGCTGCTGCCGCCAGAGCGCGAGTGACTTGCAGACAAATATTGAGCGCCTCAACTGGCTCGAGTGCACCCTTTTTCTCCTTCTCGATATAGGAAGCGACGGTCTGACCGTCGATAAACTCCATCGCATAGAAGTAGCAATCGTTATCCGAGCCGAGATGAAAAACCGAAGCGACGTTCTGGTGGCGCAGAGCAGCGGCGGCGCGTGCTTCCCTAAGAAATCTTTGCCGGGCGACCTCGCTGTTAAGATACGTATTGTTGATCACCTTTAGCGCGACCGTGCACCGTAGATTGGTGTCGAACGCTTTATAGGTGATGCCCATCGCGCCCTTGCCTAATTCCCAGAGGCTCCCGTCTTCGCGCCGGAGTACTTGATAGTGCTGATAATTCTCGGCTTCGGCCATGGTGGTCGTCGCGGTAACTAATATAAGGCTGCCATAGAAGCAACCGTAATGGAAGACGCTAGATGGCCCTTGGTGATTGCGTAATTTTTTCGACGGCCGCCGGTTGTTTGCACGATCTCACTAGTAATCAGTAATCAGTAGAACAGTAATCAGTTTCAGATTTTCCGTATTTGAGAACACCCCGACCACCGGCCACGCGTGACTTATAAGTCCCATCAGTCCCATAGAGCTCGTCGCGCAGTAGGCCCTGCGAAGGCGGACCCCATCCGTGCCACTCCAGAACGTTTGTGCGCACTGAGGCGGTTACCGCACGCTGAGCCGCGACCCGATCGAGGACAGCTTGTCCGCCGTAGCCCAATCTCTATGTCGCCACCCGCTCAATGTCGGCCTCGCAAGCGAGGCGCGCTCCACGACAACGAGTCAGCGAAGGCGGAAGGACGAGTACGAACCGGCCAACCAATCACCTCTCACCTCTCACGCGCAGCTAGTCGCCCAGCTCGAACCGTATTATCGGCGTAAAGGTGCCTCCGCCCGGAGGAGGCGGAAGCTTAGTGATTTTCTGACCGGCTTCCCTGACCGAGTCATCGACGACAGCGTTACCTGAACCGTCTACGATCGTGAATTCGGTTACGGTCCCGTCTGGTTCAATCTTCAGGCGCACGTTGACCACGAGAGTAGTGCCGGCTGGGATTTCGCCGTGAGGCTGGTTCCAGGCGGTCTGGAACCGGTTCTTGATGATCTCCGCGTACATGCCGATGTCCGCTTCACCGTTGCCCGTTCCTTTGCCATGTTCGTCGCCCTCGCCATTTCCTTCTCCGTTCTGCTTCTCAGATTTGTTGCCGTTTCCTTCGGAGTGATTTTTCTCTTCCTTCGAACCATTCTTGGCTTCTCCGGCTCCTTCAGCGGAAGCTTTTGGTTTAGGAGTGCCGCTTGGCTTTGGTTTAGTGGACTCTGATGCCTTCGCTTTTGCTGAAGCTGTGGGTTTCGCGGAAGGCTTAGCGCTTGGCTTGGGTTTAGGGGTCGGTTTTGCCGTGGGTTTGGGAGTCGGAGTCGGTTTTGGCGTCGGCTTCGGGGTTGGTTTAGGTGTGGGAGTCGGTTTTGGCTTCGGTTTTGGCGTCGGCGTTACCCTTGGGGTCGGTGTCGAGGTTGGCTTTGGCGTTGGGGTTGCGCTCGGGGTTGCCACCGGTAGTTCGCTCGGTTGTTCTGAGGGCGGTGGCGTTGCCGGCGGGGGAGTCTCGACGGGTGTCGGCGGCGGGGTTGACGGCTCTGGGGTTGGCGGTGGCGGTGTGGGTGTCGTTTCTGGAGTGGCTTCCGGTGTTTCTTCGGTTTCCGGTGTGTTATTGCCAGCTGCCGGGCTGCCCGCGTCGGTACTCCCGAATGAACCGGGATTCATCCAGACTAATTGTTCTTCCTTCTTCTTTGCCGGGTGCAGCGTCAGCACAAGAATCACTGTCAGCCCGATCAGGTGCAGGACAGCGATAATGATGACGTTTCGAGTGAACCCACCGGATCCGCGAAACTCGCCCTCCTCTTCCGGCATCATTGAGGTCCCGCCTCCGCTTCGCTTCCTCGGTCGGCTAGCGGGACCGGGCTATGAATGGCAAGACAGCGCGACAAGTTCCGCCTCCGCGAGCTATGGCGCGACAGGTTCATCCGGACGAGTCGCCACGCCGACCTTCGAGATCTGCGCTCTCTGTAGGATGTCCATCACCGCAACAAATTGTTGGACGCTCAGCGACTTGTCCGGGCGAACGATGACAGGCGCTTCTGGCTTCTCGGTATGTAAGGTGATCAACCTCTCTTCCAACGTCGCCGGGTCCACCGGTTCATTGTTGAACGTGAGGTTATCCTCCTTATCGATAGAAATGGTCTGCGTCTCCGCCAGATTCACTGACTGATTGGCCTGAGCACTGGTCGGCACCACCAAATTAACGCTGTTCTCCATCAAGGGAGTGGTGATGATGAAAATGATTAACAGAACAAAGGCCAAGTCCAATAGCGGAGTCACGTTGATCTCGGTCAACGTATGCATGGTCGGACGATCAGAAAAACGGCGCATAGCATTTACCTACCTGGCAACGAAGGATCGGCTCCCGTGATTCACATACTTGTGCTCGAATTCTGAGGCGAGTTCGGCGGCGAAGTTGTCGTTTTGTACGATGAGAGAACGGATGCTGGTGACGAGAAAATTGTAGCCGAACATGGCCGGGATCGCCACTAGCAAGCCGGTCACGGTACAAATGAGAGCGCCGGAAACACCGGGAGCCATCGCTGACAGACTGGCTGAACCCGCCAGGGCAACGCCGGAGAATGTCTCCATGACGCCCCAGACGGTGCCAAGCAGGCCGAGAAATGGAGCTCCACTGACTGCGGTCGCTAACAGAATCATTTGCGATTCCAAACGGAGTGCGGACTCACCGACCGCGCGTTCCATGGCGCTGGTAACGACATTCATCTGGGACGGCGTGATCCGCTCCGCCACCTCAAGGCGGGCTCGAAAGGTTTCATCAACTTCCGTGGCTCCAAGCAGGTGCAGAGTTAGTTCTCGGCAACCAGCCCGATAAATCGAGAACATGGGAGAACCATCGAATCGGCCCTGCGCCTCGTAGAGATGCAAAGGCTGACGCTCGGACCGGAACCTTTGCAGAAACCGGTCGTTCTGCTTCCTAGCGAGCCGGACCATCCTCATCTTCGTTACCATCACGGACCAGCTGAAAATCGAGGCGATAAAGAGCACCGCGAGAACTAATTTCCCTTCAAGGGTTGCCTCGGTAAACGCGTAAAGGATCCCGCCGGATTGGGCAGCTAGCAGCAAGTTCGGTGCTAACACAGCTCCTGGTGCATCGTTGCCTGCCAGTCTAGCGAGAAAACCTCGGAGCCGCAAGAAGGGTTCGCCGTTTACCGTTCATCGTTCGGCGTTTGGCGTTTGGCGTTTGAGACCTACAAAGTCCTATCAGTCCCATAGACCTCGTCGCGCCCTAGGCTTGGCGAAGGCGGATCCCATCGGTGCTACGTCTGCTTGGCTTTGTCTGCCCTAACGCTTGCCACACTGCATTCGCCTCATATAGGTAAATGGTGCTGGGCATTCTTGAGCGATGCAGGGTACTAATTTTGCCATATGCTTTTCGGTTCACGACGATTGATCCTGGCGGTATGTGTACTCTTTCCTGCCGCGTCCTTCGCCGCGCAGAACCGGTACGACATTCTTGCCCGTGTCCTGCAACCCTATTTGACCTTGTTCTTCTCTAAGTCCGGCGGCAAAGCGGTTGAAATGGAAGTGGTGGTCCGTTCGATCGAGGGCAGGAATTCTGCAGCTTATTCAACCATAGTGAATCAACCAGTCAAACTCAGCTTTCAAGGTCCAGACAAACTTCGCGTGGAGATAACCGACCCGGATCATCGGAAAATCGTTTGTCGGAGCGGGCAACGAGTATGGGTTTATCCACGAGAGTTAGGGGCTGAGGTAGTAGCGACGGCATCAAATGCGGAGAAGAATGGCCAAGCACAGGAGTTTCGGTTGCCGCTCAATGATCAGGAGATCCTATTACTCCCTGCGATGTTCAAGATCATGCACTGCAACAGCGTGACCGATTCGTGGGGTTCGCCTGCCTGGGATATGGAATTTCGGACCGATCCCACTTTGGAGAAAGAGTTGAACGCGACGCCTGTCGTGGTCGAAGCGTTGGTCCGGCAGAATGACTTTGGAGTTGAGCACGTCAAAATGCGCAGCGGTGTTTGGTCTGGGGAGATGGAGATCAGCTCCGTCCGATTCAGCACGCAGTTACCGCCGGAAACCTGGGAACCATCCGCCGATTTAGGGGCTGAGGTCGTAGAGTTGCCTCCAGGTTTATTGAGTTCGGCTTTAAAGAAAGTGTCGAACCTCAACCTCCAATAACCCCAATCCGCAGATAACAGAAGCTCACACAAAGTCACGAAGGCACAAGATTTTAATAGCCGCAAAAGAGCACAAAGAACGCATGAACGGCGCCTCCGCGAGGCCGCCGACGAAGAAGAGTTTTAATATCCGCAGATTACGCAGATTACGGTTTGGGGCGGAGCCGAGCGGCGACACAAAAAGGGCCGCATCTTAATTTTGCGCCTTTCGGTTCGATCCTCGAGGAAACTTAACCCCTTTTGAGGATCCGCAGATTACGTAAATCTCGTTTAGGAGACGAACATCTTCGAGAGAAAGCCACAAACCGCTGACACGAGGACGCGTTCTGCGATCACTTATCGCCTACATCCGCCTCAAACCGTAATCTGCGTAATCTGTGTAATCTGCGGATATAATTACTTCCTTGCGGTCTTTGCGCTCTTTTGTGGCTATTAAACTCTTTGTGTCTTCGTGCCTTTGTGTGAGGGTCTCCTATCTGCGTAAATCTGCGTTCATCTGCGGTTGGCATCTTGTTTCCTGAATGAAGGCCGGTTTTCTCGATAAGTTGATTGAGCGGATCCGCCGGATTCAGCCGGAGGAAGTGCAGAACTATCTTGCGCGACTGGCGCGGGAAAAAGGGTTCCTCGAGCGGATCTTTGATGCGCTGCAAGAGGGTGTCATTGTGACCGACACCCAAGGTAAGATTGAGTTTTTGAATGCTGCCGCCGCCCAACTTTTTGGAGTACCCGATCCGGACAACGCCGCGGGCAAACCGATCGATGATATCTTGCACGGGTTGAGCTGGAATTCGCTTCGTTCCGCGGAGAGCACGGTGAGCCGCGATATCGAAGTCTTTTATCCCCAGCATCGGTTTCTGAATTTCTATGTGGCCCCGCTGTACTTAGATAAACCGGTACCGGGTTCGAGCGCTGTGATTCAGGATCTGATCGCCTTTGCAGTGATTCTGCGAGATATCACTGAAGAACGGCGCAGCGCCGAACGCACGATCGAGAGCGAGAAACTTTCCGCGTTAACTATGTTAGCTGCAGGCGTCGCTCATGAGATCGGTAACCCCCTAAACTCGCTCAACATTCATCTGCAGCTGATTGAGCGTAAATTAGGACGGTTACCGCCCACTACTCGTGAGTCCATCGAAGAATCGTTAACAGTTGCCCGATCGGAGATCCAGCGTCTCGATTCTATCGTCCATCAATTTCTGCGAGCGATTCGTCCTACCACCCCAGCATTTGAGCCTTACCAGGTAAACGATTTGATCAAGGAATCCGTGGCGTTCCTCCAACCCGAGATTGAAGATCGTGATATCCTGGTGGAGACCGATCTGGACCCTGACTTGCCAATCGTGGAGGTCGATCGCGATCAAATCAAGCAGGCCTTCTACAACATCATTAAGAACGCCTTTCAGGCGATGAAGACCGGAGGCATTCTTTATATCAGATCGTGGCCGGATGAAACCTACGTCTCGGTTTCTTTCAGCGATACCGGAGGTGGAATCTCTTCTCAGGACATGACTAAGGTTTTCAAGCCTTACTTCACTACGAAATCTTCCGGTTCAGGTCTAGGACTGCTCATTGTCAGACGAATCGTTCGTGAACACGGAGGAGAGATGGAGATCGAAAGCAACGAAGGCAAAGGAGTCCGCGTCAGCATCCACCTGCCGCATGGAGACAAGCGAACGCGGTTGTTGCAGGATCGGCGGGAACAGGAAGTGATTGGTGAGAGGTGAGAGGTGGTTGGTGATTGGTTGGTAGCGCGAAAATCTCGGCGGGCGGAGCGCTCGCCGCGGCTCAAATCCGGCGCGATCAATTATCCGATGAAGCTCAGCCTTCGGCGCGCCGAGATTTTCGGCCTACCGGCCGCTTACCCGGCCTTCTTTTCTTTCACTGAATACTGATTACTGTTCACTGATTACTATCTCCCATGCTGGGCACGATTCTTATTGTTGATGATGAAAAGCACACGCGGGAAGGCCTGCGTCAGTCGTTAGAAGAAGAGTTCGATGTCTATACGGCGAGCAATATCGATGAGGCGCTTAATGTCCTGGACGCGGACCGGGTCGACCTCGTCTTGACCGATCTGCGGCTTGGCGGTGAAGATGGAATGGCGTTGATCGAGAAGGTGTTGCAGCGGGCACGTCCGCCGATTTGTATTCTGATGACAGCTTACGGCTCCATCGCCACGGCGGTTGAAGCGATGCGGAAAGGGGTCTACGACTTCGTTACCAAGCCGATCAATCTCGACGAGCTGGGGATGAAGATCCGCCGGGCAATTAACGGACAGCGACTCGAGCAGGAGAATCAACAACTGAGACAACAGGTCGAGCAGCGGTTCGGGCTAGAGAGCTTGATCGGTGAATCGCCGGCCATGCATCGGATTTTGGAAACGATCCGCCAGGTTGCTCCCACTCGTGCTACCGTGTTGATCCTGGGCGAAAGCGGCACTGGCAAAGAATTGATTGCCCGGGCCATTCACAATCTGAGCAATCGCAATAAAACGCGATTTGTGGCGTTTAATTGTTCGGCGTTCTCGCCGCAACTGGTTGAGAGTGAATTGTTCGGCCATGAAAAAGGCGCGTTTACCGGTGCGAGTGAACGGCGAATTGGACGTATCGAACAAGCGGCCGGCGGCACTTTGTTTCTCGATGAGATCGGTGAGATCGATGCGAATGTGCAGGTGAAACTTTTGCGCGCGCTTGATCCCGGAGTCTTCGAAAGGGTTGGCGGGAACCAAACGATCAAGACCGACATACGATTGATAGCAGCCACTAACCGCGATCTGATGCGTCTCGTCAGCGAGAAGAAGTTTCGAGAAGATCTTTATTACCGACTGAATGTGGTTCAGATCCGGGTTCCTCCGCTCAGAGAAAGAAAAGAAGATATCCCGCTGCTAGCCAATGCCTTCCTAAAAGAGATCAGCCAACGCGATAACAAAACGTTTCGGCCGCTTTCCCCTGAAGCGATGGATGCGTTATTAGGTTATGATTGGCCTGGCAATATTCGAGAACTGAAGGGCGCCATTGACTCGGGAGTAACCTTAGCAACCGGCCCGCAAGTTACTCTGACAGATTTACCGCTCACGATCTCTGAAGCCCGGTTCTCCGCTTCCGCCGGCATTGATGAAGCTGGCGGGCAAATGAACTTACATAACAACGAGCTGCGCCTCATCCTGCGAGCGCTGGAAGAAACTCACGGAAATCGCACTGAGGCCGCTAAGAAGCTAGGGATTAGTCGTCGTACGCTTCATCGACGTTTGAAAGAGCTGAACCTCACAACAAGCGAGAGCGAGCAAGAAGGAGCGTGAGCGCTTTGAAAGAATGGGAGGGATCGCGTCCTCGCGATCCGTTATTCGCAGGGCGCCGTGTGTCTCTCGATCCAGCGATGAAAATGCGTCCGGGGTTTGGGAAGCTTTCCCAGCGCGTGAGGATCCTCCGTCGCTAAAGCTATGGCGGACAGGCAGCGCGCCCTCCCGAGCCAGGGCTATTGGTTATTCGCGAAGCGTGTCCCGACAGGAAGCGGAAAACCACGCACGAATTCCCTAGCGCTCATACGCCTTTTCCCTTCCAGTTGAATCTCAAGGAGCAACAGGCTTCCTTCGCCGGAACCAACAATAATTCCGCGCTCGACATGCCGTACCACGGTTCCCGGAGCGCCTGCCAACCGGTGTATCGGTAGAACCCGATGTAACTTTAACCGGAGCAATTTCCCGGAAAAATCGAGCACCGTGTAGGCGCCAGGCCATGGATTCATCGCTCGAACCAATCGGTCCAGGTAAAACGCTGGTCGGGTCCAATCGATCCGCCCTGTGTCACGATCGAGTTTAGGAGCGTAATTGGCCTGAGACTCATCCTGTTTGATGCGCGGCGCAGTTCCGGCTGCTAATCGGGCGATGGTCTCCTCCAGTATGGCTGGGCCGAGCTCAGCCAATCGATCATGTAATGAACCGCCGGTCTCGCGATGCTGAATCGCGATAGAATGCTGAAGGATGATATCACCAGTATCGAGTCCTTCTGCCATGTACATCGTGGTGATCCCAGTTCGACGATCACCAGCTAGAATGGATGCTTGAATCGGGGCTGCGCCCCGGTGCTGCGGTAAGAGAGAAGCGTGTAGATTGATACAAGCGATCTTTGGCATCTCCAAAAGCGATTTGGGCAAGATCTGCCCGTAAGCCATAACGACGATCAAATCGGGCGAAAGAGCTTGGATTTCGACCAGCGCATCTGGCTTACGAACTTTTGTTGGTTGTAAAACCGGTACACCGAGACTGCCCGCCAGCTCTTTGGTCGGAGGCGCCGTCAATTTCTGAGCCCGACCCACCGGTTTATCGGGCTGGGTCACAACCCCAACTAGCTGAATATGCGGCGCGGATCCCAACCAGCGCAGAGACGAAAGGCCAATTTCCCCGCTCCCCATAAAAACGACGCGAAGAGACGCAGCCACGGAGACAAAGAAGGTCAGGAGTGCAAGGAGTGCAAGGAGGTGATGCGATCAGGCGAGGATCCAACTGGAGGGGAGCCGCTTTGGATCGTACTAAAAGACCCCGCGATATTTGTCTTGGTGCGAGCGCGACAAAAATCTCGTTAAACAGGCGGCTCCCGGGAACGTTTCGACGCTTGGTAGGTTTATCTACGCGTATGAATAATCTCCGAACCGACCGCTGGACAAGACATCGCGCGCGGTAATTCGCGGGAGCCGCCTGTTTAACATCCAGTTCGGCTTTCCCGACGCTGGAAAGAAAACGACGATATCGTTAGGGCACGACCCAAAGCGGCTCCCCTCCAGGCTCGATGTCCGCCGCTACGCGTTGAAAGTCAACGAGCCGTTTCTGGTCTCCCAAATCTTGGAAAGAATATCCAAGGAGACTTTCACTGGTGGCTGACTAGCGTCGATCTTGGTGACAATACCGGCAAAATGCTCTAAAATCGGTTTCGTTTCCTCCTCGTAAAGCGCAAGTCGATGCTGGATCACTGCTTCGCTGGCGTCGTCCAAGCGGTTTTCCTTCAACGCCCGTTTTCGAATCCGTCGCACCAGCTCCTGACGGTTTGCACAGGAGAGATGAAAAACCTGTTTTACATCGATCATCGGGACCATCAATTCAGCCTGGGCTACATTTCTGGGTATTCCATCAAGGATCATGACGTCGATGTCGGGCTTGAATCTAGCGGCTCCTACCTGAGCGTCGATACTCTGGTGCCATAGCTCGATCGTAAGATCGTCCGGAACCAGTAAACCTTCACTTGAGTATTCGATAAACTTTTTGCCAATTGGCGTCCGCGTATCCAGTTGGCGAAACACTTCGCCGCACGCAAAATGAAAAAATCTCGGCACATTACCGAGAATTTTACCCTGTGTACCTTTACCGCCGCCCGGCGGACCGACAAGCAGATAGCTAACGTAACGATTCATTGGTTCTAGGGGGTCCCTTTTGTCCCTTGGTTAAGTGCCTAGATTCTCTCCGTTTCGTGCAACCGGCAACCGTAAAAAAAGTAATCAGTAATCAGGTAGGTCAGTAATCAGTTTCAGGAAGCAGGAGCGAGAATCCAGGAGCCAGGAGGACCCGGGTCGGGCGGGCGTCCAACTGGCATGCCCACAAACCTCTTCGCGCTGAGTCGTTCCCGGGAGCCGCCTGCTTAGAGAATTTGCGGACATGCACGCGCAGAGACAAATACCGTTGGGTCTCTTGGCACGATCGAAAGCGGCTCCCCTCCGGCGCGCACTGACTACCCAGCGCCTCCTGACTCCTGGATTCTGGCTCCTGGCTCCTACACTGATTACTGCCCTACCTGATTATTGATTACTTTCAGGCCACGTATCTGCGGTTGCGCTGCGGGCAAGGTTAGCGAAGGTTTACTCTGTGAATCGCCGGCCCCGAGCCTTTCGTTTGTTTCAGATCCAAGGAAAATTAGGGGACGTGGCTTATGAGATGACGCGCGTCAATTTCTCGCGTTTGCAATCGGGTGAGAACCGGTGGCAACCTGCGGTGAACATGTTTGTTTGTCCGCGCTGCCTTCGCATTTGCGCCGATCTTGCTGGAGTTGATCCTGAAGAGGTCGAGCTTTCGGTCAGCAACGGAAAGCTCTTGATCAGCGGATACCGTCCCGCGCCGGAACCAAGTTCTGAACCGGAAGTAGAGGTGGGCCGCGTCAAGGCCGTGCGAGTTTTAGCCATGGAGATCGATTACGGCGGCTTCGTCCGCGAGATTACATTGCCCGACGATGTCGACCTGGATCGGGTAAAAACCGATTGGAATAATGGGATTCTTTGGATCCATATCCCGCGCCGGTCGCACGCCTGAGCCATCCAGGCTATGGCGTGCGCATGCTCCGGCGACGCCGGATCATGCGCTCGTTTATCCGAATCAAACTTTCTCTAGAAAATGACACCATCGGACCAGAATCCTTTTAACGGAGGCTTCGAACACCCTATGTCTGCGTCTCCTGATGACCGGGCAGATTTACGCGAGTCTGGCGTGACGGGAGACGGGAGTCAGCAACCAGAGGTCGCCGGCGATGACAACGCCGCCCGGAAATCCGGAACTGCCGGTTCGGAACTCGACATCGCTATTCTTCCTTTACGAAATGTCGTCATCTTTCCCGGGATGGTTGTACCTCTCACCATTGGGCGTCCATCCGCGTTGAAGCTGATCGACAACGAGCTTCCGGAAAACAAACAGCTCGGGCTGGTGACGCAACGAAGTGAGAGCCAGGAAAAGCCTGCAGTCGACGATCTTTATCCGGTGGGCGTTTTAGCGCAGGTACTTAAGCTGGTCCGGCATGACGACGGGACCGCCGTCCTGTTTGTCCAAGCGCAACAACGCATCAAGATCGTCGAGTTTCAGCAAGTCGAGCCCTATTTCCGGGCACGGGTTGCCGATTTGCTTACGATCACGCCGGAGCCGCAGAGCAAGGAGCTGGAAGCCTCGTTTAACAATTTGAAGCAAGCAGCAGGCCGGTTACTTGATCTTTCGCCCGATATTCCGGAACAAGCGCGGGCGGTTCTAGCTAATGTCGCCAACCCGGAACAACTGGCGGATTTGCTCTCGGGCAACCTGGCCATTGAGACCCCGGTGAAGCAGCGAATCTTGGAGGAACCGGATTTGCTGCAAAGGATACGACTGGTCCAGGAAGCATTGCAGCGCCAAATCGAGATTGCCGAGCTCCAGCAAAAACTGCGGCAGGATGTCGAAGGCCATTTTTCCGATAGCCAACGCCGGGCCTATCTCCGGGAACAACTCCACGCTATTCAGCGCGAATTGGGTGAAGAGGAGCCCGGTGACGAAGAGCAGGTAGCTCAACTCCGAAAGAAATTGACGGACGCCGGAGCGCCACCGCCGGTAATGGAAGTGGCTGAGAAGGAATTAAAACGACTAGCGCATATTCCAAGCGCCAGCCCTGAAAGCTCGGTGATCCTCTCTTACGTTGAGATGCTGGCCGATCTTCCTTGGGGAAAACGAACTGAGGACCTCCGTGATCTCGCCAAAGCGCAGGAGATCCTTGATCGCGACCATTTTGGACTCGAGAAAGTCAAACGCCGTATCGTCGAGTTCCTGGCTGTACGCCAATTGAACCCGGAAGGACGGAGCCCCATTCTCTGTTTTATCGGACCTCCTGGGGTCGGTAAGACGAGTCTCGGTCAATCGATCGCCGATGCGTTAGGTCGCAAGTTTTCTCGGATTTCGTTGGGCGGTATCCGGGACGAAGCCGAAATCCGAGGCCATCGTCGTACTTACATCGGCTCCATGCCGGGAAGAATCATTCAAGAAATTCGCCGCTTGGGTACCAGGAATCCTGTGTTGGTTTTGGACGAGTTAGATAAGGTGGGGTCCGATATGCGCGGTGATCCCTCGAGCGCCCTTTTGGAGGTGCTAGATCCTCGTCAGAACAACGCGTTTGTCGATCGTTACCTGGATGTTCCATTCGATCTGAGCCAGGTGATTTTCATCGGGACCGCCAACTACGTCGAAGGGATCCCGGCTCCGTTGCGCGACCGGATGGAGATGATTGCGATCCCCGGATACACGGAGACAGAAAAGCTCCGGATCGCGCAAAATTACCTGGTGCCTCGTCAACTCCAGGAGAACGGCTTGAAGCCGGAACAGTTCCGGTTCTCCGAAGAAGCGATCCTCGCCATTATTCAGGAGTACACTTACGAAGCCGGCGTTCGTGATCTTGAGCGGAGAATTGCCGCCGTCTGCCGCAGTGTCGCCGCCGAGATTGCCAGAGGAATCCACGCAACTGGTCTGGAAGCGTCCGCTTCTTACGTGCGCGGGATTCTGGGAAATGCAGCCCGTAGTGTCCGAGAGCAAAAGTTGAGCGAGAACTTGGTCGGGGTCGTGACTGGGTTGGCTTACACACCGACCGGTGGCGACATTTTATTTATCGAAGCCACCAGATATCCGGGTAGAGGCGGGCTGATGCTAACGGGTCAGGTTGGTGACGTGATGCGAGAATCAATGCAAGCTGCCTATAGCCTGGTTCGGAGTCGTGCGAAGCGGCTCGGTATCGATCCTGAAAGTTTCTCTGAAAGCGACGTCCATATTCATGTTCCAAGCGGTGCTGTGCCCAAAGATGGTCCTAGCGCCGGAGTTGCTATCAGTACGGCAATCGCCAGCTTGTTCAGCGGTTATCCAGTCAGAAACGATGTGGCGATGACCGGCGAGATCACGCTGCGCGGCGCCGTGTTACCCATCGGCGGACTAAAAGAAAAGAGTCTCGCCGCCTTGCGCGCCGGCGTTGATGTGGTGCTCTTCCCCAAAGCCAACGAAAAAGACCTCGAAGAAGTGACCGCCGAAGCCAAACAGCGCCTTCAATTCCATCCCGTCAGCACCATCGACGAAGTGTTCAACGAAGCGTTGGTCAAACCCCAACCGCAGACGAGCGCAGATTGACAGATAGGGCTCACACAAAGGCACGAAGGCAGAAAGAAGAGAAGGCAGATACGATACGCAGATTACGCAGATTACGCGTGAGGTGTGAATGTGACCGGGGCTAGACGCACGCGATACGAGGAACACGATCTCCTTTAGAGCTCTTTTTTTTGCGATCTTTGCGCCCACGCCCGCAACGCTTCGCGTAGCGGTGCGGGCGGGTCTTTTTGCGGCTATTGAATCTTCGTGCCTTCGTGCCTTTGTGTGAGCCTCTCTTATCTGCGTCGATCTGCGGTTAAGGTTTTCTGTTTCGGATCAATTCGCGGGGGCGATTGAAAATATCGATGTCGGTTAGCGTTGCGACCTTTGGCCGGATCGCGTTTACTCGGAGTTCCCTTTCGGGTGACGTATGGCTCGCTTCTTCGATCTTAACCCCCAGCAACAAGCGGCGGTAAAGTGTACAGAGGGACCACTTCTCGTACTGGCCGGGGCCGGGACCGGTAAGACCCGGGTGATCACGATGCGGATCGCCTACCTGCTGCATCAGGGAGCGTCGCCCGATAGTATCTTGGCGGTGACGTTTACTAACAAAGCCGCTAACGAGATGCGAGGCCGGGTCGCTCAGTTAGTGGATAAGGCCGAAGCGAAGAAGATCACAGTTTGTACTTTCCACTCACTTTGTGTTCGCGTCTTGCGCCAGGATATTGAGCGGCTGGGCTACAAATCTAACTTCGCCATTTATGATGAAGGCGATCAGCTGGGATTGATTCGCAAGATCATCGCCCGGATCTCAGCCAAGAACGAAAAGTTGGATCCTAATCTGGCCAAGAATTTAATTAGCCGAGCCAAGAACGAACATTGGAAAATCAAAGAACCCGGGGGTGAATCCAGTTTGCCGGCAGCGGTGTTCCATCGTTATCAGGAAGATTTGAAAGCCGCTAATGCGGTTGATTTCGACGATCTCTTGATCTTAACCGTCGGCCTTTTCGAACAGCATTCGGACGTCGCCCAGAAATGGCAAAACCGGTTTCTTTACGTCATGGTAGACGAATTCCAGGATACCAACCGGCTGCAGCTCGAACTGATTCTTTATCTGGGAGCAAACCATCGAAACGTCTGTGTCGTTGGTGATGACGATCAGAGCATTTACGGTTGGCGTGGCGCCGAAGTAGCCAATATTTTGGAGTTCGAACATCACTTCCCAAATCCGGAAATTGTAAAGCTCGAACAAAATTATCGAAGCACGACCGCGATCCTGGGTGCTGCTAACAGTATTATCCGGCATAACCCCGGACGGCGTCCAAAATCGCTCTGGAGCCAGAACGGTGAAGGCGAAAAAGTGACCGTGATCGAAGTCCCGGACGATCACGAAGAAGCAAGTTTTGTGATATCCGAGATTCAGAAACGGCAACAGATTGGCAATCTGACTTGGAACCGGTTTGCCGTCATTTTCCGGATGAACACTCAATCCCGGTTGCTGGAAGAAAATCTCCGCCGGCTCCGTATTCCCTATCGCATCATCGGTGGGCGCAGTTTCTTCGAGCGTCGCGAAATAAAAGATATCCTGGCTTATCTTTCCTGTTTAGCTAATCCAAACGATGATCTTAACTTATTGCGAATTGTTAATACTCCGACTCGGGGAATTGGTAGTTCCACCATTGAACTTGCGGTAGCCGAAAGTAATCAGCACAAAACCAGTGTCTATGAGACCTTGCGGTCGCCGGCATTCTTGGATCTGTTAAGCTCACGGACCAAGGCAGCGGTAGAGAAGTTCAGCGAACTACTCGATCGCTATGAAACGGAACTGCTTCAACCGTTAGCTAACTTGAGCGCAGTCGTCGATAAACTTTTATGGGAGATCGACTATTCCGGGGAGCTCAGACGAAGTTGTAAAACACCGGACGAGGTTTTGAACCGGGAAGAGAATGTGCGCGAGTTAGTTCGAACACTGGGCGATTTCCAGAGCCGATCGACGGATGGTTTAACGGGTTTCTTAGCGGAGGTGACGTTAGATCAGGATCGGGAGGAAAAATCGGAGAACGATCATGACGGCGTGACGCTGATCACCTTTCATGCGGCCAAAGGGCTGGAGTTTCCGCATGTGTTTCTGGTCGGGATTGAGGAAGGCATCTTGCCACATGACCGCTCGAAGGTGGACGGCCAGCTAGACGAAGAACGCCGCCTATTCTATGTCGGGATCACCCGCGCAATGGAGTCCTTAACTATCACTCATTGCACCGGCCGAATGAAATACGGGAGCGCAAGTCCTTGTCACCCAAGTAGTTTCCTGAAAGACCTGGATCCTGCGTGCGTGGAAATTGTTAGTTATCACGTCATCGCGAACCAGCCCGCCAGTGAAGTAACGGCGCGCACCCATTTCGCCAAGATGCGCGAACTTCTAGGGCAATAGGGAATCTCGCGACAGGCGGAGTCTCGGCAATGGATCCGGCAGAGAGATTACCTTTGTCCCGGAGGGACTGAATGATAGACCGAGGGCGGCTGCGCCGGCTTCCAGCGCAGCGACTCCTAGCTTCTAGATTGTGGCTCCTAGCTCCTAATCCTCACGCCATCGCTTTCTTGTACCGGTCGCCGACGTAGTCCCAGTTCACTACGCTCCAGAATGCTTCAATATATTGAGGACGCCGGTTTTGATGTTTCAGGTAATAGGAATGTTCCCAAACATCGAGTCCGAGCAACGGCACCTGATGTTTAGATATCGGGCTATCCTGATTCGGGGTAGAAGTGATCTCGAGCTCTTTTCCGTTTAAGACCAGCCAGCCCCAGCCACTGCCAAAGACGCGGACGCTCGCTTCAGAGAATTTCTTTTTGAATTCGTCGTAACTGGAAAATGTCTTATCAATAGCAGCTCCAAGATCGCCATTAGGTTTGCCGCCTTCGTTCTTTTTCAGCATCAACCAAAAGAGCGAGTGATTGTAATGACCGCCGGCATTGTTCCGCACAACAGTACGGATGTGTTCTGGGAGTTGGTCCAGCCCGGTCAATAATTCTTCGAGAGTCAATTTTTGAAATTTTGGATCAGCTCCTGCGAGCGCTTTGTTCAGGTTTTCGACGTAGGCAGCATGATGTTTGTCATGATGGATCTGCATGGTTTCGGTGTCGATATGCGGTTCGAGGGCGTCGTATGGGTAGCCGAGGTCCGGCAACTTATAAGGATAAGTGAGTTTCTCCTCATTTTCTGCTTGGATTAATGAGGGAGCCAGAGTGAGCGCGCCCGCGGTGAGGGCGACAGTCTTAATTGCTTCGCGACGGGTCATAATGGGGTAGCATAGCGAAGGGGCGTGTGGGCGAAAGGGCTATATAGGCGAAACGGCGTGTCGGCGAAACGGCGAGAGGGCGACAGGGCCGCGGCAGATGGATAGGCGCGGCAGAAGCCTAGTCGGCAAGTACGGCAAATAGCTACCCAGCGCGTCTCGAGGTATCGCCGTTTCGCCCGTTCGCCCTATCGCCGTTTCGGACTTCCCGCCTCCTCCCCGATCTCCCCTTGTCATCAGAGGGTGTCGCTCCTATACTCTCGGGCTGTTTTTTATGAAAACTACTACTACATCCAAGACGGCCAAACTCCATCCTGGCCCCGAACGGGGCGAAACGATGAACGGCGCCGAGATCCTCGTCGCTAGTCTGGAGCGGGCAGGGGTAGATGTAATTTTCGCTTATCCGGGGGGCGCCAGTATGCCGATTCACCAGGCGTTAACCCGGTCAAAGAAGATTCGCACGATTCTTCCCCGGCATGAACAAGGAGGCGTTTTCGCCGCCGGCGGTTATGGCCGGGCAACCGGGCGAGCCGGCGTTTGTATGGCGACTTCGGGCCCCGGGGCCACCAATCTCGTGACCGGTATCGCGGATGCTTATATGGACTCGATCCCGCTGGTGGCGATCACGGGTCAAGTTCCCCAGGAAATGATCGGACGCGGCGCCTTCCAGGAGACCGACTTTTTCGGAATGACACTGCCGGTCGTGAAACACAGCTACCTGGTGATGGATATTCATGAGATCCCCAGGGTGGTGAAAGAAGCATTCTACATCGCGGAGACTGGACGGCCGGGGCCAGTGGTGATTGACGTTCCGAAGAATATCCAGAACCAGACCGCACAGCCTATTTTCCCAGCCGATTTGACGTTGCGCGGGTACGATCTGCCTCCACAAGCAGATCTGGTGGCTTTGAATGAAGTGATCGGACTGATTAAGTCTGCGCATCGTCCCATGATTTATGCCGGGGGCGGCATCATCTCTTCGCACGCAGCCGCTGAACTCTTGGAATTCGCAGAGCGGACCCAGATCCCGGTTGCGACCACTTTAATGGGAATCGGCGGATTTCCTGAGAATCATCCGTTGTCCCTGAAATGGTTAGGAATGCACGGGACCGTGTATGCCAACTGTGCCGTCAACGAATCGGATCTGTTGCTGGCTTTAGGTGTACGGTTCGATGACCGCGTCACCGGCAAGGTCGAAAAATTCGCCGAGCACGGGACTATCGTGCACATCGATATCGACTTCTCAGAGCTGAACAAGAACAAGGTGGTCCGGCTGCCGATCCATAGCGATATCAAATACGCATTAACGGAGCTGAACCGATTGTTGGCGGAGGGCGGGTATGAGCGGCATTCGAACAAGTTCACCTTGCACGGAAAATGGTTCGACCAAGTGCAACAGTGGAAAGCGCGTTACCCGCTTGATTTCCAGGATACAGAAGACCTGATCCAGCCTCAGTACGTGGTGAGTCTCTTGAACGAGATGACTAAGGGTGACGCGATCATTACCACTGGCGTGGGGCAACATCAGATGTGGGCTGGACAATATTATCAGTTCAGCGAACCGAGACAGTTTCTGACGTCCGCCGGGTTGGGAGCAATGGGTTTTGGGTTCCCGGCTGCTCTAGGCGCTAAGGTGGCGCATCCGGACCGGCAAGTGATCGATATTGATGGCGATGGATCGTTCTTGATGAATGTCCAGGAGTTAGCCTGTGCTCACATCGAAGGGATCGCCGCGAAAGTGATCATCCTAAATAACCAACACCTAGGGATGGTGGTGCAATGGGAGGATCGATTCTACAACAGTAACCGGGGCCATACATTCCTGGGTGACCCGCGTGACCGGGAACGGATTTATCCGGACTATGTGCAGCTATGCAGTGGTTTCGGAGTTCCCTGCGAGCGCGTTCTGCAAAAGAAAGATCTGCGGGCAGCGTTGCAACGGATGTTGGATTCGAAAGAGTGTTACGTGCTCGACGTCATGGTGCCTTACACCGAGCACGTGCTCCCGATGATCCCGGCCGGTAAGACCTATCGCGACATTATCATCGACGAGCGCCAAGGGAAATTCGAAGGATAGCCTTCGAATTTCCGAAGTGATTGGTGATGGGTGACAGGTGATTGTTGGGGATGGGTTGCAGCATTGGTGGGGCGAGGCTCCTGAATCGCCTGAAATGGTTCGCAAGGCGGATATGCATACCCTAGACCGACGAGTTTTTTTGTGCCTAAACGCTGCCGAGCTGTTCCCAGCGCTTGCCGACAGAGTCATCTGTAGCCCCATCGACTTTCCCATCGAAGGAGACGGGTAGCGCTGAGCAGTGGCGTACACCGCTCGGCGGTTTTGAGTTGTAAAAACGCGAAGTTTCAACGTCCGCTAATCTCCCTTGTTCGAGCCTTTAGGCCTGCCGGAGCCTCGCCCCACCAACGGAGCCCAGCGCTCACCAATCACCAATCACCAATCACCAATCACCAATCACCAATCACCAATCACCTCTCACCAATCACCTCTCACCTCTCACCTCTCACCTCTCACCTCTCACCTCTCACCTCTCACCTCTCACCTCTCACCTCTCACCTCTCACCTCTCACCTTCAGGGTTGTAGGGGCTGCAATTGCGGTTTAAGTCAAGCGCGATGGAAGAGAACGAGCTTTTGGCGGTGCGCCGCCAAAAACTGGAACAGTTGATCGAAAAGAACCTGGCACCGTTTGGGGGGCGCTTTGATGTCTCCGGGACGATAGAAGAGATCCGGCGAGGATTTGTCGAGGGCCGGAAAGTGGCATTAGCCGGCCGGATCACGGCTCATCGGAACATGGGTAAGAGCCAGTTCTTGGACCTGAGCGATCTGACCGGGCGTTTGCAACTCTATTTGAACCTCAAAGAGTTGCCTCCTGAGCAGGCCGAATTGTTCGGGCTCGTCGATATCGGAGATTTTTTAGGTGTTACCGGGGAAACGTTTGTGACCAAGACCGGTGAACCAACGGTTCGCGCGGAATCGTTGCGACTCTTGTCTAAGACGCTGCGACCGCTGCCCGATAAGTGGCATGGAGTAACCGATGTGGAGATCCGGTATCGCCAACGTTATCTCGATCTGATCGCGAACCCGGAATCGCGTCGGGTATTCTTGATCCGGAGCCAAGTCCTCCGCGAGATCAGGCAGTTCTTTTACGACCGCGGCTTTATCGAGGTGGAAACGCCGATGATGCAGACGGTGGCTGGCGGCGCTGCAGCGCAGCCGTTCCAGACTCATCACAACGCACTGGGAGTCGATCTTTTTCTGCGGATCGCGCCGGAGCTTTATCTAAAGAGGCTGTTGGTCGGCGGTTTTCCCAAGGTTTTCGAGTTGAACCGAAACTTTCGGAACGAAGGAATTTCGCGGCGCCATAACCCGGAGTTCACCATGCTGGAAGCTTATTGGGCTTATGCAGACTTTGGGTTGATTGCAGAGCTCGTGGAAGATTTGATCTGCCATCTAGCCGAGCTGATAACGGGCGGCCTAAAGATCGAGCACAAGGATTCGGAGGGAAACGTGAGGCGGACTGTTAACCTGGCGCGGCCCTGGCGCCGGGCGCGATATCATGATTTGATCCGGGAAATCGATCAGAACTGGTTCGATCTCACCATTGACCAAAAACGCCGTCGTTGTCAGGAGCTAGGGGTTGAAATCTCACCGGCAATGGCAGAATTCGAAATCACTCAGCAGGTGTTCGAAAAATTAGTGGAAGAGAAGACGATCGACCCAGTGTTCGTCACACATCTGCCGGCTGAATTGGTGCCATTAGCAAAACAGAACCCGGCGGACTCGAGCCTGGTGGATGTTTATGAGCTGATCATTAACGGACAAGAATTCTCGCCTGGCTATTCGGAGTTGAATGACCCAATTACTCAACGACAGAGATTAGTTGAGCAAGCCGGTGAAGAAACCCAAAAGATCGACGAAGAATTTTTGTTGGCGCTGGAGTATGGGATGCCGCCTGCTGGCGGGTTCGGTTTAGGCATTGATCGTTTAGTAATGCTTTTAGCGGGCGCAGAATCGATTCGGGATGTAATTCTTTTCCCGCATTTGAAACCGAAAACCCGAGAATGAGCGTCGCGGTTTCGGCTGAGGTCAAAAGGGATACAGCATATGCGCATCAGTTCAGCTTTTATAATCAGCTGAATTTCCAGATCATGTTGGGGACCCCGATGATCGTGTACGCCAAATCCCTTGGTGCCAGCTCGACCACCATCGGTATTGTTGCGGCTCTGGCCCCTCTGTTAACGGTGCTACAGCTACCCACGGCTTATTTCATCCCAAAAGTCGGCTATAAGAAGTTTGTTTTGCTGGGCTGGTTTTCCCGGACGTTGACCGCCTTCAGTCTCGCCCTGCTGCCAGCGCTAACTGCGTTTGATAATGCGACGAAGATCAGCCTGATGTTGATGGCCTTGTTCATCTTCAATACCTTGCGAGGGATCTCCACCGGCGCGTGGTTACCTTGGCTAACCTCGTTGGTTCCGGAGGAACGAAGGGGGCAGTTTCTTCGAAAAGATCAAACCTATGTCCAGGTTGGCGGCCTTCTGGCGATGGTCCTTTCGACTGTTGTGCTATGGAGCAGCTCTAAACCGTGGCATTTTGGGCTGCTTTTCTTCCTTAGCGCCTGCGCAGCCACGTTGAGTTTCTTCTTTATTCGCTTGGTTCCAGATGTTGAGGTTGGCGAGCAGGTCCGGACCTCAAGCCAGCCGGTTCCCTGGGCGGCGATGCTGAAATATCCTCCGTTCAAAAAACTACTGATTTTTACAGTGGTCTACAATTGGGTGATCGGTGGGCTGGCCGCGTTTGTCGTCGGATTTTTGGAGAATATCGGTGGGTTCAGCGATGGCATGATTCTGGGTTGCAACATGTTCGCGTTTGTTGGTGCGGCAATTAGTGTCCCGTTAGTTGCCGGTCTTATGGACCGGACCGGGACCAAGCCAATCCTTCGGATCGCCTTAGTTTGTTATTTTTGGGCGGTAATCTGTTGGCTGCTGATCTCGAGCAATCTGATGGCCACGACTCCGCTGATGGTGGTGTTGATTTACCTAATCTTGGGAGTGGCGGGCGGCCTATTTGGGATTGCCAATGTACGAATTGCGATGGACACCATGCCCTTGATGGGCAGAAACCATTTCTTTGCTCTTTTTACAGTGTTTACCTCGATTAGCCTAGGATTAGCGCCGATTTGCTGGGGGATCTTTTTGGATGCTGTTGGGCACGCCCAGTTCCAGTTGGGGGTGTTCCAAGTGAACCGGTATAGCCTCTACTTCCTGATGCTGACTGGGCTGGTTGCAGTTACATTTGTTCTGGCTACGCCGCTGGAAGAAAAGAAAGGCGAACCGTTATCCCTCGCACTGCGCGATGCCGTCATCTACGCTCGGCTCCGTTTATTTAACCGGTTGTTGAACCGATGATGGAGGCGCTCATCCCTTGGGAGGGATCGCGTCCTCGCGATCCGTTGTTACCGAAGCCGAGCACGCGTTGTGGTCTCGGACGAAAATACGTCTTTGGATTCTGGCAAGTCCTCGCGGCGCGCGGGGACGCGCGCCCTCCCTTCCTTTCAACGTGAAAAAGCCGCTGCTGCCATTCAGTTATTTTATCGCGCTGCGATATCTTAGACCGAAGAGGACCTTTCTTTCGGTCATCACTCTAATATCGATCATTGGCGTCGTACTCGGCATTAGCGTTCTGATCATTGTTATTTCGGTGATGACCGGCTTTGAACGTGAGCTGGAACGCAAGGTGATCGGTTTTGATGCGCATATCACGATCAGCCCTGAGCCGAACACTTTTCTTAGTAACTGGCGAGAAGCCATGAAAGTGGCTGAAAAAGTACCGGGTGTCACCGGCGTAACGCCAACGACTCTGGAACCGGTAATCATCGAGTTTAAACAAAGTCGCATGACGGTCCTGGTCCGCGGCCTCGACCCGTCACTGGGAAGCGACAAAGTGATCGACCTCAAATCCGCCGTGGTCGCAGGGAAATTTGATTTAAACGGCAGCGATAAATGCTTGCTCGGCACTGAGCTGGCCGGTACCCTGGGACTTGAAGTCGGAGACAAGATTACGATCTACTCGGGTGGTAACCCCAACCACATCATCGATCTGCTGAAACAGGCGCAGGATCACCCCGAAAATAAGGATTCGATCCAGAAAGCGATCGATCTGATTGTGCCGACCGAGCTAACGGTAACCGGCATCTTTAGCACCGGCCGGTATCTATACGACTCAAATTATGTGATCGCACCGCTCAACGTCGGGCAGGAGTTATACGGTCTCGATGACGCGGTCCATTTTGTCCTGGTGAAGACTTCTGACCCTTACAAGGCTGACGGAATCGCGGCTCAACTTAACCGTGAACTGGGCCAACGAGATCCGCCGTTACATGCCGTTTCTTGGTTGGATCAAAACCGGGATTATCTGGACGCGCTCCGAGTGGAACGCACCACCATGTTCTTCATTCTTACCTTTGTCGTTATCGTGGCTGCGTTTGGTATCATGAGTACGCTCATCACGACCACAGTCCAAAAGACCAGGGAGATCGGGGTAATGAAGGCGCTCGGAGCCACCATGGGACAAATGCTGTGGGCATTTCTTGCCCAGGGCACCTTGGTTGGTTTCTTTGGCACCTTGATTGGGTTGGGTACCGGCATATTTCTGGTGCAATACCGGAACCAGGTGCGCGATTTTCTTGGGTCTGCTCTTCACATCCATCTGTTCCCGGCCTCGGTCTATCAATTCTCGGAAATTCCAGCGGAGATCGTCCCGCATGATGTCGCCGTCATCTGTATCAGTGGTTTTCTCATATGCACGGTGGCGGCACTGATCCCGGCGTTCTTTGCGGCCCGACTCGATCCCGTGAAGGCGCTTCGTTTCGAATAAAGTTCTGGTGTCAGCCTCTGTCCCTATTTAAAATGCGGGATTTAGTGGTTACTGAGAATTCACCACAGAAACACAGAGAGGAAGCCGAAAACAACCGCGAATAGACACGAATAAACGCAGATATTCACGGGGTCGCCCTCGAAAATCTATCTGCGTACATCTGCGTTAATCTGCGGTTAGTCTTATCCTTCGTGTTCTCTGTGTCTCTGTGGTGAAATAAATCGGGGACCCCGCAAGCATGATCGCAGATTGGGAAACGTTCGTCGCGCGGCACACTGGGCGAGCTGAGTTCGATCTCGGCTTAGTTCAGCCTGGGGACACGCTCCGGGTCGTAACCGATCACACCGATTACGTGTTTGAGATTGTAGAGGGAGCAGAGGCTCAACTCCGGTGTTCTCGTCCCGATCGTCCCACTGGGCGGGTCCGCATCTCTGGTTGCGGTTTCGCTTTTTCAACGACTTTTAAACCGGGACGATTGTTCTGCGGTGGCCGGCTCGAATTTACGTTTCTGCGGAATGATATACCGGCTCGGTACCGGACAACGTCGATCAACGCGATCGTTCATAGTCATCGCGGGGAGCGCGACGTGGATTTCGAACGGTTTTAGGGAGTGGGAGGGTTTTCTGGGGTGGTTCGGATAGGACTTATGGGACCTATAGGACCAATATGTCTCTCGGTATCCCAACACTCCGTCACTCCAATACTCCATCACTCCGCGGTTTTTCCTTCGGTGTTATCCAGTGCTCCGCGACCACGAAGAGAACAGTCATCATCATGGTCAGGGTAAGGAGGAGCGCGGGGACGTAGCCAGTTCTGTACCGGTCAAGGTCGAGCGTGTGTACGACCCCGACCGTCAGCATGTTGCCGTAAACGGCGGTGCTGACCATGACGGCGGCCAGGGCTGCAAGCCGCAGGTCTGGCAATCTGCGGCTTAAGAATACTGGAAACAGAGCAGCGAAAAACGCCAACTGGATGAAGGAAGCGACTTTAGCCAGACCGATCGCTGCATAGCGCAACCAATTGACGCAATCGACTTTCCAACCTTCCTGGTACACTTTCTCAAGGTTGTTGAGATAGGAGAGATAAGCAGGTTGAACCCTTTGGTAGTCCTTCGATTCGGCATCAGCCAATAGGGCCTGCGGTGACGGGCTGAATCGAGCCGCGATATCGATGGCTCGCCGCTTATTCACCGAATGTGCCGCGAAATCACGGCTTGGCGCTGATAGAAAGATGCGCATTTCCTTGCCGATTTTGGACAGCATTGCCCCGGGTGATTTAATCCAGGTTTCGAAATAGGTGGAATAACAGAGATTGACCAGCTCCGGGTCAGTTAGCTTTTGTTCGGCCGCGAACGCATGGAAGAAATCTTTTGTGTACATGATGTAGTCGGGCGCGAAACCGAGGGTGGGACAACCGAGTGGCACTTTGCGGGCTTCGCTCCAGGCTTGCCTCAGCCCTTGATAAAATTGGGCATCCCGGTCAGTGGACGGAGGATCCGCCTCCGCTCCGCTACGGCGCGACGGGTCCGCCTCCGCTCCGCTACGGCGCGACGGGTCCGCGTCCCCAATCAAGTGTTCCTTTTCCGCGTTCTGCACGATCTGGGCAGCGTGTATTGAGACCAACGTGAACGGAAGGAAGGTTCGAGAACTCGCGTCTTTGCGAAAGCCGAGCAGGTTGGGCAAAACGAACAAGCCTCCGGTAGCGAGTATTGCCGCGTACGTAGGAACCCAGCGTAACGAGCGTGAACCGGTGCCGAAAATGCCCGCAATCAAGAGGAGGAAACTAGGGATCAGCGCAAGTCCCCAACTCGGCTTTAACAGCAGCACACAATAGGAAGTAAGTAGGGAAGCGGCGCCGAAAAGGATCGCCAGGAAATTTTGGTGCGAAACCCAACGCGCCCGGATGTAGGCGAGAACGAAAATTAGATACAGCAGAACGAAGAACGCCATCACGCCTTCGGGTTGAACGGTCATTTCGAAACGGGCCTGAGTAGTGTTCAGCAAATAAATGCCAGCGGTTGCTGCTCCCAGCAGCACCGCGAACCCGTGACAAACAGCAGTCCTTCTCGGAAAGAGCGATAGCCAGATCCGTAAGCCGACCCAGAAGAGCGGAGCGGCGGCCAGACTGAGACACTGTTGCACGCGGACGATCCACGAAAAATCACCGCCTAATTTCAAGATTAGCGCCAGAATACCGGGATAAAACCAGGCCCGCCCGTCGGTTTGCTGAAACCCAGCGCCGCCCAGCCAAGAGAGCGCTGGATTCAAATAGCCCCACGAATCTGGCGTAAGAAGCGGAACGGCGGGAAGACCGGCGCGTTGTTTAATTCCCCAGAGGACGGCTGCCAGCACCAAGAGCAGAGCGGCAATATCGAGTTTATAAAAGGAAAGTTTTTGGCTGCTGATGCGGCAACATGGACAGCCGTGACAGCGCCGTCAACGCCGAGAGCGAGACTTGGTAGGGCGAGGCTCCGGAACGACCGAACTGGGGTCGCAAGGCGGAATTGCTCTCCGCGGTACATGGGAGGCAACACCTTAAAGCTGCCGAGCCGTGGATCGCGCAACCCGCGGCTCGGAAGCTTTTAGACGGTGTACCCGATATACCGGCGAACCGCATTCAGCCTTGCGACCCTTTTCGGCTATTCCGGAGCCTCGCCCTACCTTAACCCTGCCCGCATTACTTCTATGGTCCGGGCGAGGTCAGAGTGAGTATGAGCCAGGCAAAGGAAACCTGCCTCGAATTGGGACGGGGCAAAATAGATTCCCGAACTCAAGCAATGATGGAAGAAGGACCGGAACGCGGCCAAGTCTGAGCGCCGGGCATCGCTAAGGTTGTGCACAGGTGGTTCGCAGAAGTAGAGGCAGAACATAGAACCAATGCGTTGAAACGCGTAATTTCTGCCGGTTTCACTTAAGGTTTGCTTGACCGCAGCTTCCATTTCACTCCCCAGCTTCTCTAATCGGTTAAAACCGTCGTTGTGTTCGAGTTCCCGAAGCTGGGCTAGCCCGGCGGCCATGGCCAGCGGGTTACCCGACAACGTGCCGGCCTGATATACCGGTCCGTCCGGGGACAACTGGTCCATGATCTCGGCGCGACCGCCAAATGCACCGACCGGAAGGCCGCCTCCGATTACTTTGCCCAGTGCGGTCAAGTCGGGGCGGATTCCAGCCAGTTCTTGGTAACCGCCTTTTGCCAAGCGAAATCCCGTCATCACTTCGTCAAAGATCAAGAGCGACCCATGAGTGGAACAGAGCTGGCGTAACTGTTCCAAAAATCCGGGTAGCGGCAAGTAAAGGCCGGCGTTAGCAGGTACTGGTTCGACGATGATAGCGGCAATCTTCTCGCCTTGGGCGTCGAAGATCGCAGCCAGTTTTTCCGAGTCATTGAATGGCAACGTGATCGTTAGTGCAGCCAACTCCGCAGGGACGCCGGCGCTGTCAGGTGAGCCATGAGTCAAAGCTCCACTACCAGCTTTAACCAAGAGAGAATCGACGTGGCCGTGATAACATCCCTCGAATTTAACGATAAAATCTCGCCCGGTATATCCGCGAGCCAGCCGGATGCACGACATGGTTGCTTCCGTGCCGCTATTAACCATCCGCACTTTCTCCACCGATGGCACCCAGCTACAGATAAGCTTCGCCATTTCGACTTCGAACGGATTCGGGATGCCAAAGCTGAGGCCGTTGACTGCTGCTTTTTGCACCGCTTCCACCACTATCTCTGGCGCATGCCCGAGAATGGCGGGTCCCCACGTCCCAACAAAATCGATGTATTCCCGGCCGTTTACATCCCAGAGGTGCGAGCCTTTGGCTTTAGTGACAAAGAACGGCTCTCCTCCAACGTTGCGAAAAGCTCGGACCGGAGAATTAACCCCGCCGGGAATGTATCGGCGCGCCTCCGAGAATAAAGATGCATTTGTTTCCTGTCCCATAAATTGCATGGCTTTCGCCGTCGGTCAGTTGGCTGTTTTTCAAGGCGCGAACGACGAGCATATCTAAATTCATACGTAAGGAGCGAGCAACGCAGAAAAACAGCCAACTGGCCACGGCCCGAAGGGTTGCGATGAAAATGGGCCGGCGGCTGCGTTGCTCGTCGGTCACGTATCGATTGAGATATGCTCCGCTCCTCGCGCCTTGCCGGCGGCCCATTTTGATCGCAACGAAAGCCATGTTATTTATGGGACAGGAAACTGATGTCCTGGGTCATGGGATCGATGAATCATTGAGCCAGCTGAATCAAAGGCGATAGCTTACCCAGCGCGCGGATACTGTCATCTCGGCTTATGGTTGCTTGATTGCTGGCCGGTTTCGAGGTTGAAGGGCGTTGCGCAAATACGTACATCCGGACCCCACCTCGGGGATCAACTAGGACCCGGTGGACCATGCTGAGCTGTCCTCCCGATGAGGACGCAACCGAGTAAGCGATGTAACAATCCGCACCGAATTTAGACACCGTGGCGCCGGTTCCCGGTCTCTCGTTATTGATTGCAAGACAGAGATTGTTCGCAAAAGCGGTAACATCACTCGCGTTCGGAAACCGACTTACGACTATTTTTTGCGACCAGTTCGTCGCCGTCTCACCGGCCAGTAGGAAATCATTCTCTATCTTTTGGCCGTCGGCATCTTTGTCGGAAAGAGAGAAGCTTTCTTCGGCTAACTTTAAAGTCTGAGCGCTGAGCGCCGTGGTCGACAGGACGACCGTGATCGCGCCTAATAGAAAGGGGGAGAGCTTTGGCATCTGGATCAAGATAAACAGGAGAATCGTTTTGTCCTGTCTGGATCTGCAGTCGTTCGAAACCCTTGTCGAGGCTATCACCTCAGGGGAGGGCGCGCGTCTTCGCGCGCCGCAAACGGGTCTATAATTTGGATGTAGTCTGACGCTGGCTCGGGTTTGTTGTGGGCTTTCGAGAACCACGGATCGCGAGGATCCGACGTCGCCAACGCCTTTAAGAAAGACGTGCAGACAGAAGGCTATGTCGGACAGGCAGCGATCCCTCCCCAGATGGGCCGCGTTAAGGACGAGCACGCCCCCGAAGCGAGCCCTTACGACGCCTTTAAATTCTCGGTTGTCCCAAGAACAAATCTGCCCTGCCTGCCCGGACCCGTCATCGCTTGCAGACGCCAGGTAAGTAACAAGGCCGCTACGAAGAGGCCGGCAGCAAGTCCGAACCAGATGCCGGTTGGTCCGGTCTGGCCAGGGAAAGCAAAAATAAAGCCTGTGGGAATTGCGACCGTCCAATAACAAAAGATGCCAATCAGCATAGGCAGCCGGATATCGGCCAATCCACGCAGGCAGCCGGCTGACGTCACCTGTATGCCATCAGCGAGTTGGAATATTCCCGCGATAATCATCAGACGGCCGGCGAGGTCGACGACATCTTTCTGATTCGTGAACAAGAGCGCAACTTGGTGTCCGAGCGCTAAATAAATAGCTGCAAACCCAAACGCGATCAGCACCGAAACCATGAGCGCTCCGAGTACAATCCGGCGTAAGCTCGAATAGGCCTGTGAGCCGACGGCGTGCCCCACCCGGACACCGGCCGCAATCGAGATACCAAGAGGGAACATGAATGTTGTGGCGGCGCAGGTCACCACAATCTGATGCGCAGCCAGGGGGATGGTGCCCATCCATCCCATCATGATCGCGCTGAAATTGAATGCGCCTGCCTCAGCTACATATTGGCAGCCGATCGGTAGACCAGTTCGGAAAAGGCTGGCCACTTTATCCCAGCTCACACCTGAAACCGACAAGGCCTGCCACTGTAACCTCGTCAAGAAAAGCGCATAGCCGATGACACCGATCAGTATGAATATGCGGGCGCAGAGTGTGGCAATTGCCGATCCAACTATCCCGAGCGCGGGTAGACCAAACCAACCAAATACTAACGGCAAGTTCAGAGCGATATTTAAGATCACTCCCGCGTACAGGATCACCGTCGGGATGACCGGTTTTCCCAACGCCTCGCAATAAGTCTTAGCGCTCATTGATGCAAGAGCCGGGATCAAGGATAGACCAACGATCGCCAGATAGGGCCGTGCAGCCATCTCGACCGGAACCGGTTCGCCGAAAACGTTTAGCACCGGTAACAAGGCGATCACGATGGCTGCCGCTACTATCCCAACAAAGAGTGACAGCCAAAAAGCAGATCGAAACACTTCGACTTTCGCGCTTTCCAGCTTTGCTCCATGCGCTTGAGCGGCGAATATCCCCACCGCGGCTAAAACACCGATACCGCCCACATATAATGTCCCTAGAAGGGTATTCGAAAAACCAATGGCGGCGATTGGCACCACCCCAACTCGTCCGAGGATCAGCGTGTCGGTTATGCCCATCAACATCTGGCCGAATTGCCCGACCATCATTGGGATCGCCAATGAGAGTGTCGCTCCCAATTCGGTTTGGAATAGCTTGCGCGGCCGGGGCATAAGAACCACCAGCAAACAGGCAAACCGGGAGTGGCGCAAGCGGGAGGCAGCGAAACCACTCGCTCTTTCTTCCCCGCTTATCTCGACTCTTTTCCCATCCTCGCCGAAGACGGCTCGCTCGCATTTGTCACTGACTTCGAATCCGTTCCTTCGCTAAAGGGTGCAGACCAAACGGACCCACTCCCAACCATTCTTAAGGCCTTTCAGGATGAAGGCATAATTTCCGCCATACTTTGGCGCGATTACTAACTCCCGTCCTGCTTACTCCAATATACCGTGCTGCTCGATGAAGCTTACGATTCGATCGAGGCCGATACCGGTTTTTAAATCGGTCATCACATAGGGTCGATCACCTCGCATCTTGGACGTATCCGCTGCCATCACTTCCAACGATGCACCCACATGCGGCGCCAGGTCGATCTTGTTAACCACGAGTAAGTCGGAGCGTGTTATCCCCGGGCCACCTTTGCGGGGAATCTTTTCACCGCCCGCTACATCGATGACGTAGATGGTTAGATCGGATAACTCTGGGCTGAACGTAGCGGCTAGATTGTCGCCACCGGATTCCACAAAGACGATATCGGCGTCAGGGAAACGTTTTAGCATCTGATCAATGGCTGCGAGATTGATCGACGCATCCTCACGAATGGCGGTGTGGGGACAGCCTCCGGTTTCGACTCCCATGATCCTTTCCGCGGGCAACGCGCCGGCAACGGTCAGAAGCCGTTGATCTTCCTTGGTATAAATATCATTTGTGATAACCACCAGATCGTACCGGTCCCGCATTTTTTTGCATAACATCTCGACCAACGTGGTTTTGCCGCTGCCGACCGGACCGCCGACGCCGATTCGTAGTGGAGGAGTGCTCTTAGTGCGGGTCATAGCTTAGGATCGAAACAAACGAGAGTACTGACTTTCGTGCCGCGCCGAAAGAATGCCAAGCATCGGGGCCCAAGAGGAGATGTCAGTGGTTTCCGCGACCGAGTTAACAGCTACTGGAACCTTAGTTCGACACCGGGTCAAAATTCGATGACCGGCAGTTTGGCCCAGTGGCACCAATTTGATTGCGCCCGCGACTTGGGTTTCGAGCCAACTAAAACAAAACCCAGTTAAAGTTGTTCTCTCGCTGAGAGCAAGACCGGCTGCCGATAATGCAAACGCGGTAGGAAACGCGATCGGCTCCAGTTTGTTGGTTACGGCCGTTGGCGTGATCCATTTCAAGGCATAGGCGAGCTGGAGCAGCGACCAACCCATTTGTTCTGTTTCTCGCCGTAATTCCATCGATTCGCGACTCGCAAGGAACCAGTCGTTCCAATGAGCAATCTCCGGCAGCGAATCGACTGAAGGATCCGAGCGACAAGCTCGATAAACAAAGGCAACCACCGGCGCTTCACAACGGGCGATAATCTCGGTGAGACCGTCGGCAATCCACTTCCCGGCGTCTTCTTCGTTTCGAATTAGTCCGAGCTCAACGGCAGTCTCGAGTCCCTGGGAATAACTGAACGAACCGATGGGTAACGCCGGCGAAGCGAGATGCAGAGCTCGGCAGAGTTCGTCGGGGTTCATTGGGCTGCCCAAATCGTTCTCGTTCTCGTCGTCGTCCTCGTCCTCGAAGATTTTATCCCTCGGATTCGAGCCGATACCGCCAAGTATGTTCTCCGTGTCTTGGGGTCGCACCCATCCCGCGCTCCGCGCCAAGTTTTCGAGAACGAGGACGAAAAACCGGTCTGACTACTTCTCCCCGTGATGTTCATGAAATACACGCTGAGCCGCAGCATAATCCTCTTCGAACGTCTCATCGTGGCCATGTTTATGTCCTCCTCCGTATGCACCGGTTTCCGGCGTGAATTTTTCGGTTACCAAACTAACTATGACCCCGAGACCAACTAACATTTCTTTCAGTACCGGATCAGCCTGCAGCAAAAGACGATCCGGCCGGATCTCGATCGCAGTGTGCCGATTCCCGAGATGATAGGCGGCGCGCAACAACAGAAACGGGTCTGGCGCCGTGACCATCATGAGGTTCTCTGTTGCGGCCTGAATCTCGAACTGGGAACCATCCTCGCTTTCAACAACATCTCCTTCTCGTAAGATCGTTCCCGGCGGCAATAATATCCCGATTTCCTCGCCGCTATCTAATTTCACTAATTGCCGGCTTTTCTTACGCGCTTCAAAAGCAAGAACCAGCCTAGGTATATTCGTGACCGGCGCGGTTGTACCGCTTTTTGGTACTAGCTTAGTAAATCTTCGCATCAGAAAAGAAAATAACGTTGAGCCATGGGCAAGACTTTGGCCGGTTCGCAGGTCAGAACCTGACCGTCGGCTGAAACCTCGTAAGTCTCCGGATCGACCGTTATCTTGGGTAGCCAAGCATTATGGATAAGATCCTGTTTCTTGAGATGGCGAATGCCGCTTACGGCTACTAATCGGCGCTGGAGGCCGTAGCGGTCGCCGATTTTGGATTCCGCTGCCAGCTGAGAAATGAAAGTGAGGCAAGTCTTCGCCAAAGCCACTCCTCGCGTGGCGAACATTTCCCTATAGATGACCGGCTGAGGGGTTGGGATCGAAGCGTTGGCGTCACCCATGAGGGCAATCGCTATCATACCGCCTTTCAATACCATGGATGGTTTGACGCCAAAGAAAGCGGGTGCCCAGAGCACTAGATCAGCCCATTTTCCGACCTCGACTGAACCGACCTCATGGGCAATGCCATGAGTCATTGCCGGATTGATCGTGTACTTCGCGACGTAACGTTTTGCTCGGAAATTATCATTTCGAGAAGAGTCACCGGGCAATGACCCGCGTTGAACCTTCATTTTGTGAGCGGTTTGCCAAGTTCGCAAAATGACTTCACCGATTCGTCCCATCGCTTGTGAATCGCTGGACATCATCGAAATGGCGCCCAGGTCATGCAGGATGTCTTCGGCTGCAATCGTTTCTCGACGAATGCGCGACTCGGCAAAGGCCAGGTCCTCAGCGATGTTGGCGTCGAGGTGATGGCAAACCATCAACATGTCGAGATGCTCATCCAGCGTGTTAACGGTAAAAGGTCTGGTAGGATTGGTGGAGGAGGGTAAGACGTTTGCTTCACCGCACACCTTGATGATGTCAGGGGCATGCCCGCCGCCGGCTCCCTCGGTGTGATAAGCGTGAATTGTCCGTCCTTTGAGGGCCGCGATGCTGGCTTCGACAAATCCCGACTCGTTCAAGGTGTCGGTATGAAGAGCGACTTGGGTGTCAGTCTCGTCCGCGACCGATAGAGAAGTATCGATGGCAGCCGGAGTCGTTCCCCAATCTTCATGTAGTTTTAAACCGATGGCTCCAGCAGCGATCTGTTCGCGAAGCGGTTCGGCCTGGCTGGCATTTCCTTTGCCTAGAAACCCCAAATTAATTGGGTAACCTTCCGCTGCCTGTAACATCCGCTCGATATGCCAAGGTCCCGGGGTACAAGTGGTGGCGCAGGTGCCGGCGGCTGGTCCGGTTCCACCGCCGATCATGGTGGTTAACCCCGCGGCGACGGCTTCATCAATCTGTTGCGGGCAAATGAAATGAACATGGGTATCAAGCCCGCCAGCGGTTATGATCATTCCTTCACCAGCGATCGCTTCGGTCCCGGCTCCGATAATGATGTTCACGCCGGGCTGAATATCTGGATTTCCCGCTTTACCGACTCCAGCGATACGTCCGTCTTTGATGCCGATATCGGCCTTAACGATACCCCAATGATCCAGGATCACGGCATTAGTAATGACGGTATCAACAGCCTCCTTGATCGTGCGTTGAGATTGGCCCATGCCATCTCGGATAACCTTACCGCCGCCGAACTTGACCTCTTCCCCGTAAACCGTGAAGTCTTTTTCGATCTCGATAATGAGTTCTGTATCGGCCAAACGGATTCGATCCCCAACCGTAGGACCGAACATTTCTGCGTACGCTTCTCGGGTGATCTTCATGGGAGAAAACTGGTAGGGCGAGGCTCCAAAATGTGACAAACTCCCGACGTGTTGGCTTCCCAATCAGCTAGACCTAGAAACGAAGCTGCATGGCCGAGCCAGGGGTTGCGCGTGCTCATAAAGCTCCCATAATCTTTCCATTAAAACCATAGATGATCCGATCGCCGCCGATCTCCACCAGCTCTACGGTCTTTTCCTGACCGGGTTCAAATCGGACGGCGGTGCCGGCGGCAATGTTCAGGCGGTAGCCTCGGCTCGCTTCCCGATCGAATTTGAGCGCCTCATTGACTTCATAAAAATGAAAATGCGAACCAACCTGGATCGGTCGATCGCCGGTGTTTGCGACGTCGACTTTTAGTACAGCGCGACCGGCGTTGAGCTCGATCTCGCCAGGTTCCACGAAAATCTCACCAGGAATCATAGACGTTGTAACTTAAAACCAACCGCGAATGGATCCGCCTTCGCAGGCTACGGCGCGACAAGCTACGAATAGGCGCGGTAGATCTCGAAGGACTATCTGCGTACATCGGAGCCTGTCCGCCGTAGCCTTCAACCTGTAGGAAGCTTTCTTTCACAGCGTAGCGAAGGCGGATTAATCTGCGGTTGGACTTCTTTTTCGGGTTTTAGGGTATCGGGTTGTGAACGGTGACCAGCTTGGTGCCGTCAGGGAAGGTGGCCTCGATTTGGATCTCTGGGATCATCTCGGGTACGCCCTCTAAGACTTGGTCTCGCCTTAACAGAGTGGCGCCGAACTGCATCAGCTCAGCGACGGATTTGCCGTCGCGAGCTCCTTCAAGGAGCGCTGCTGTGATCAGCGCCGTGGCTTCCGGATGATTCAACTTCAGGCCGCGTTGCAGCCTGCGTTCTGCCAACAACGAGGCAGTAAAGATGAGGAGCTTATCTTTCTCGCGCGGGGTCAGGTTCATAGAGCTATTGGTGGGGCGAGGCTCCAATAAGACCTAAGAGGTTTCGCGGAGCAATTGAACGTGCTCGATCGATCGGCTTACTGGACCGAACTGCTGCCGAGCCGCGGGCCGAGGACGTGCCACCAAATTGGTTAGGAGTCAAATGTGTCGGGATATCGTGGGTCGTAGATGCTAAAATCGTGCAATTGAGCGCTGGGCCACGGCGCGGCGGGCACCGCGGCGAAACAACATCCTTGCTCACTCCGGCACTGATATCTTCGCGAAGACGATGGGCCTTTCGGGAGCCTCGCCCCACCAGATTTGTCAAACCCTCCATAGACGTAAAGGTTTTGGATCCCGGCCGTGGACGGCTGGCCGCAGAAAGGTCCAGCAACGGATGAGAAGCTCGCGCAGCGGCTCAATCTTCTGCGCGATGGCGCGGACGATCAGTACACCGCTATCGAAACAGGTTACACCCGCGCGCAGGTTATCCGTAAAAGCAAGCGAGGGCGCCAGTTTCTCAGCCAGCGCTTGGGTGCAGTTCGAGCCCGTCGCCCACACCATGCCGAAATTCGGTAATCCAGCGAGTCCCTGGTTAGCGGTTCGCAAACTGGACGCAGCCGAGATGTTCGCTTTTTCAGCCCAAAGCAACTCTTGTCCAAGATTGGTGAACCGTGAATCGATCCGAAGGGTACCTGCGCTCCAGGTCTCACCCATCGCTCTTCTGCCGAGAACAAATGCTTCCCAGCCGATAGCACTGGCTTCCGGAGCCGTTTCAAGTTGGAAACGAAAATTAGCTCGAGCGTTTTCGAACAAGATGTTTTCGGGTGGTAACCAATCGAGTTGCGCGCCTGGCGCCAGCGTGATCCGGACTTCCTGAGACGCAAATTCTTCGCTCGATTTATACCATTTCGTTGCGGCTGGACTGGTTAAAACCGTTCTGGTCCCGGTCCCTTGGGCAACAGCGATCTTTACCGTGTCGCCTTCAGCCATCCCGCCGGGTGGATGGAGAATCACCGTATGACAAACGGAACGGCCTTCAGGGTAAAGCGGCTTCTGCACTTGTAACGGTCCGGAGTGTCGCCGTTCCGTCATCACGGTACGATCTTCTTGATACTCAAAGCGTAGCTGCAAATCTGCCGTCCAACTAGAGAGCGATGCTTGCAATGTCAGGAGGGAATCTCACACAAAGCCACTAAGTCACAAAGAAAGACAACGACAGTTGAAGACCGCCCAAGCCGAAAAAGCGTTAATAAAGATCCGCAGATTAACGCAGATTACGCAGATTTCGGCTTTAGGTTAAGGTGACGCCGCGAGGCGAACAAAACCATGTTCGTGGGGAACGATTTGTTCAACTCGCCAGTGGTATTCAGTCTCATTACCGAAATCTGCGTAATCTGCGGATCATTTATCTTCAGGGTCTTGGGGGGAACTTTGTGGCTTAGCGTCTTTGTTCGAGTCTAGCCGTTATCTCGCCAGCCTACCTTCCCGCGTCAGCGACCTGTTGGTTGGAAACGGCGGGTGTTACCGCGGCCGCCTTCTTTTCCAACTGTTCGTCGAGACCCTTCAACAGGAACGGCTCAGCCTTGACCTGGTCGTAAGTTTTCAAGATTTTGAATTGTCCGTTCGCGGTGGTTTCGCCGATGTAGACGTTCTTGGTGGCGTGATGGTTGGTCTGCATCGTGATTTTGCCGCCGGGACCATCAAAACTGATGGCATCGTTTTCCAGGACCGCGCGCACTTTATCCACACCAAACGTACCGGCTTTTTCGACCGCTTTTTTCCAGAGATTAACGCCGTCGTAGGAAAGAACCATTGGACTGTCCACCGCGCGTTTTTCTTTAACGACGCCCGCATGGCTTTCGCCCTTCAGCCACGCGTTCCAACGTTCCAGGAAACTCTTGTTCTCCGGCGTTTTCAGGGACATGAAATAGGTCCAGCATCCAAGTTCGCCCACCAGATCTTTCGTCGGTAAACTGCGCAGTTCGTCTTCGGCTAAACTGAAGGAAACGATCGGGCAATCGGCCGGACTCAGCCCCGCGGAAGCAATCTCTTTGAAGAACGGCACATTGGAATCCCCGTTGATCGTATTGATAACGCAAGCGTCCCCGCCGGCTGCGAATTGTTTAATTTCAGCGACGATTTGCTGGAAGTCCGTATGGCCGAACGGCACATATTTGCCGGCCGAAATGACTTTGCCGGCACTATCCTTACGAAGCCCGCCTCCAATGTCCTCGACTGGAACGCCTTTGGTCTCGAGATACTTGAAGAGGATAAGGTTGGTAGTCTGCGGATAAACGTAATCGCTTCCCACCAGATAGAACTTTTTCTTACCTTGGGCCAGGAGGTAATCGACCGCAGGTGTCGCCTGCTGATTCACGGCTTCAGCGGTGTAGAAGATGTTTTTGGAAAGCTCTTCTCCTTCGTATTGCACCGGATAAAAGAGCATGCCGTCGTCCTGCTCAAAGACCGGAAGCACGGACTTCCGGCTCACCGAGGTCCAACAACCGAACACCACGGCTACTTTATCCTCCTGCAACAACTGTTTGGCCTTTTCCGCGAACAACGGCCAGTTGGAAGCGCCATCCACTACCACCGGTTCAATCTGTTTCCCCAAAACGCCGCCGCTCTTGTTAATTTCGTCGAAGGCGAACAACAACGTATCGCGCAACGATGTTTCGCTGATCGCCATTGTACCTGACAACGAATGTAAGACGCCCACTTTAACCTTGCCGCTGCTGAGATCGACTTCGTTGGCTCGTACAGGAGCGGCTATCCAAGCGAGGGATAGGGTTAGCGCCGCAACCCAAGCGGACACAAGAAACAACCTGCGTCCCGGCCGGAGAGCGGCCAGCGCAATTATGGTTTTATCGGGGCATTTCATCTTCTTTTCTTTTGGTACTCTGTTGTTTGATTTTGATCCTCGCGCGATTGGGGGGGTCAGAGGCGGCTCAGCCTGAGAACCGAACAGCAAGCGTCGAGGCGGTAGGAGGTGAAAGCACAACTTGTGCCTGAGGCCGTGGAAACGCTCGTGAGTCGATATTGTAACCTCCTGGGAGTAAGCCAGATATAGGGGTTGTTGCCAACCGGTGGGCTACAGGACGCAAATGACAGATGACAAATGACAGATTGGTGGCTGCCACCTCGGAACGACTTGCCTGCTCGGTCGCCAAAGCTGTCTTTCCGTTAAAGGCCGCCACGGCCGCAGCCCGCCAAGCTACGGCCGGCCCATCTGTCATTTGTCATCTGTCATTAGCGGCACGAGTACCAGGCCACAGACTCGCCAGGCTACAAGGCGACCCCGTTCCTCTGGTAGGCCCCCTGTCTCCTTTTTGGCAAGGTTGCTGCTTATAGACACTTGCAATGCCCCGGCTGAAGATTTTTTGCCTCGCGGTCATGCTGGCCCCGCTTCTCCTCCATGCTGAAACCAGCCCCGATTCGGCGTTCCGGCAGTCAATCACTCGGGCTGTTACCAGCTCGGCCGCTGATCAAGATTTGTTCCTTAATCAGACAGCTGCCTCGGGGGGGATCTCGAAAGCGGAGCACGATCTGCTCATTTCGTGGAGCAACGGGGAGATCTACTTGTACAACGACTCTGGAGGTCAGGTCGTTCCCATCATTCTGGAGCAACCCGATTCGACCGATAAGACGCGGGCGTTTCGGGTCGATACCGGTGGATTGCTGCAGGATTCGAGCGGCGCCGCCGTAATGATCGACCCAACTGACGCGACTTCATCAGATGTAAGCGCCATGCTGCGTAAAAAGATACAGCGGACATTGGATCTTTTAAGCCTTGCCGATCCGAATCCGGAAGTCCGGGGAGCCATGGCGTTCAAACTTGGGTCTTCGCAGAAAGCCGAAAATTTGGGGCTGTTGGAGACGCGGCTGAAATTGGAAACGGATTCCGGGGTCAGAAAGACGCTGGTCGAAGCAAAGGCTCTAATACAACTGGGGGACACTGCCCACCCGGAACAGCAAGTCGCTGCCGCAGGTGCACTAGCCAAATTGAACTGTATCGGCGCGCGTGACGCCCTTACCGCCTTAACGGAAAGCAAGAACGCAGCCCCGGAGGTGAAGAAGGCCGCGGTAACAGCGCTCCAATCCATCAATAGTTATGTCTCGATCGTGAACTTCTTCGGAACGATTTTTCACGGTTTCAGTCTGGGATCGATTCTCTTAATTTCCGCGCTCGGTTTGGCCATCACCTTCGGCCTGATGGGCGTGATCAATATGGCTCATGGTGAAATGATCGCCGTCGGCGCCTACACGACCTACGTGGTCGAAAACGTTTTTCGAGACGGTCTCCCGCTTTCTCCGCTCGGCGTTCCGATCACCCTTCCGGGCCTGCATCTGAGCGGCTGGATGTTTCAGACCTATTTCATTTTCGCGATCCCGCTCTCGTTCCTCGTCGCTGCCCTCGCTGGGTTGGTGCTCGAGCGTTTGGTGATCCGGTTTCTTTACCGCCGGGTATTGGAATCGTTGCTCGCGACCTGGGGTGTTTCGCTCATCATGCAGCAGCTATTCCGTCTGGTTTTCGGAGCGAACAATGTGCAAGTAAACTCTCCATCCTGGCTCCTCGGCAATATCACGATCAGCGACGTCATTTTTGGGTATAACCGGATCTTCGTGATCGTATTCGCCATCGTGATCGTGGTCGGGACCTGGCTTCTCTTAACAAAAACGCCGCTCGGCCTGTTTATCCGTGCTGTGATTCAGGATCGGGACATGGCGGCTTGCATGGGCGTGCCAACGGAACGAGTCAACATGCTCACTTTCGCGTTCGGATCCGGTCTTGCCGGGCTGGCGGGAGCGTTCCTCTCACAGATCGGAAACGTCGGACCTAGTCTGGGTCAGAGCTATATTATCGATAGTTTCATGACCGTCGTTGTTGGCGGAGTCGGGAGCATTGCCGGTACCGTAGTTTCGGCGGTTGGAATCGGTTGTTCTGACCAGGTGTTGCAACAGGCGCTGGGATCGCCGGTGCTTGGAAAGATCTTGGTCCTGACCGCGATTATCCTTTTTTTACAATGGAAACCAGGTGGTTTCTTCCCAACCCGAAGCCGGAGCTTGGACAGCTGAAGATGACAAATGACAAAATAGCGGATTCGTTTCACGACGCGTTCAAGGCAGATCACCAATCTGTCATTTGTTATCTGTCATCTGTCATACCCGGGCGCACCACAGCCGTTTGCTAGCTTATGCAGAATAGGTTCCGCCAGGCCGAACTGTGGGGGATTGCCATCGCCGCGATTCTTATTCTCGGCGTTTTGCCGGCACTCAACGCTTTTGTTCCGGAGACCAGCGCTTTTCATCTCAGCGATTTCACCATCAATCTCTACGGCAAGTACCTGTGTTACGCAGTGCTCGCCATCAGCGTGGATTTACTCTGGGGTTACACCGGATTGCTAAGTCTAGGGCAATGTCTCTTTTTCGCGTTGGGAGGTTACGCCTTCGGTATGCACCTCATGCTGTTGATTGGAAAGCTCGGCCAGTACCACAGCGATCTTCCCGACTTCATGGTGTTCCTCGGCTACCCCGCGTTGCCGCTTCAATGGGTGCCGTTCCGAAGCTTTTGGTTTGCTGTAGCTGCGGTTGTTTTAGTGCCCGGACTCTTGGCGTTGGTGTTCGGATTTCTGGCGTTTCGTTCCCGGATCCGCGGCGTCTACTTTTCAATTCTGACGCAGGCGCTTACCTACGGCGCTTGCCTGATGTTTTTCCGAAATGATTTCACCTTCGGCGGCAATAACGGATTGACCGATTTCAAGTTCATTCTCGGGTATGACATCCGGAGTGCTGCGACTCAACGGTGGTTGTTCATCGCCACCGGTATTCTGCTCATTTTAACTTATCTCTTTTGCCGGTGGCTGACGCTCACGAAGTTCGGGAAAATTCAGAGGGCGGTCCGAGACAGCGAGAACCGAGTTTTGTTTTCGGGTTATGCGGCAGCCAACTTCAAATTGTTTGTGTTCGTAGTGAGCGCGATTATCGCCGGTCTGGCGGGCGCGCTCTATGTGCCTCAGGTCGGGATCATCAACCCCAGCGAGATGGCGCCCGACAAATCTTTGGAAGCCGTCGTATGGGTGGCGGTTGGAGGTCGAGGAACGCTGATCGGCCCAATCGTCGGCGCAATTGTGGTGAACGCACTGAAGAGCTGGGCCACGCGTGCCTTCCCTGATCTCTGGCTCATTATTCTTGGAGCAATGTTCGCGGTCGTTGTGCTGTTTATGCCCAAGGGGCTGGTTGGTCTGCCCATGCAACTCTGGTCCCTGTACAAGCGCGGCGCGGCCTTTTTAATTCGGTCGCGCTCAACTGCAATCGTCGCAGAATCGCCCGTGGAACGATCATCGACCGCGCAGCCGCCCAGTGCGATTAGAACAGGTCGTCTACAATGAGTTCCAGCCCAAATCTTCGTGACCATACCAGCCAATACTCCGGTACTCCAACACTCCATCGCTCCGTTCGGCAGCAGGCGAGGACGAGTACGACGACGAGGACGAGTACGACCCCTGCATTGCCATGAGCAAAAGATTTATCCTTACCGCTGAGGGCGTGACGAAAAGCTTCGATGGCTTCAAGGCGATCAATGATTTGAACTTTTACCTGGATGAAGGCGAGCTGCGCACGATCATTGGCCCAAATGGAGCCGGCAAAAGTACTTTTCTCGATTTGGTTACCGGCCGGACCCGGCCCGACGAAGGACAAATTGAATTCAAGGACACGCCCGTTACCAAGAAGAGCGAGTATCAAATTTATCGGATGGGGATTGGCCGCAAGTTTCAGACACCCAGCGTCTACTCCGATCATACCGTCTACGAGAATATTCTGTTAGGACTCAAGGGCAGTCGGGGGGTGTGGAGCGCGATTTTTGGAAGGGTTACTCCGGCCCAGAATGAGCGGATCTTTGAGGTGCTCGAAATTATCAACCTCAAGGATAAGGCCCAGGTTCGAGCGGGCGCTCTGGCGCATGGCCAGAAGCAATGGCTAGAAATCGGAATGCTGATTGCCCAGGATCCGGAGTTGATGCTGGTGGATGAACCGGCGGCCGGTATGACGGACGAAGAGACCGCCAGGACCGGCGAACTACTCCTGAGCTTGGCCGGCAAGCACACGATCATCGTCATCGAGCATGACATGGTGTTTGTGCGCCAGCTCGCCAGTAAAGTTACCGTCCTTCATCAGGGTAGCATTCTTTGCGAGGGCTCGCTTGACCAGATCCAGAATGATGAACGGGTGATAGAGGTGTATCTGGGGCGGAAGAAAAAGAATGACCTAATCCATGCTCAGCATTCAAAACGTTAGTGTCTCGCTAGGCGGTTCCCGGATTCTCCGCGACGTGAGTCTCGAGGTTAGCGCGAATAGCGTCTTCTGTTTAATGGGTCGTAATGGGGTCGGAAAAACCACTGCCTTAAAGAGCGTCGTTGGCCTCTATAAACCCAATAGCGGTCGGGTCTTTTTTGACGGTCGCGATATGTCCCGGATGCCGCCTGAGGCGCGAGCTCGGGCTGGGATTGGTTATGTTCCGCAGGGCCGGGGCATCTTCCCGCACCTGACGGTTGCGGAAAATCTCTCGATTGGCGCGGTGGCAAAGCGGAAGAAATCGAAAGAGGCGCTCGACCGGGTCTATTCAATATTTCCGATTATCAAAGACTTCTTGTCGCGCAAAGGCGGGATGCTGTCAGGTGGGCAGCAGCAACAGCTTGCCATCGGCCGCGCACTGCTCACCGAACCGAAGTTGCTGATCCTGGACGAACCAACGGAGGGCATCCAGCCCAACATTATCGATCAGATCGGCGAGGCAATTAAGTTCCTGAGAATGGAGTCCATGACCATCCTTTTGGTCGAGCAATACCTGGAATTCTGTAAAGAGTTGGCCGACAACTTCGCCATCCTGGATCGGGGCAGCGTCGTGGCCCACGGCTCCGTCGCAGAGCTGACCGACGACGTTGTGAAGCTGCATCTCACCGTGTGAGGTGTGCCACAAGTTGGAGAAGGAAAAGAACAAATCCAACCGCAGATAGAAGCAGATTTACGCAGATTTTAGGTTGGGGCGAGGTGACACCGATAGAACTACGGTTGGCGTTTTGGCCACGGTACGGTTCACAAAGAGAAACGATCCGCAGATTACGCAGATTACGCAGATTTCGTTCTGAGCTTACATAAGGCCAGGGCCAGAAACAAAATCGCTAGTAACCGGCACGTTGTCCTCTACCTCGCGGTGCTAACTCGCCGCCGAAACGTAATCTGCGTAATCTGCGAAATCTGCGGATCGTTCCCTTTTCCGCTGGCGTCTCTCGATCCGCCGCGTGTTTCTCTCTACCGCATCGCCCGTTCCGCGTTTTTCATCTGCGTCAATCGGAGCCTGTCCGCCGTAGCGTTCGGTCTGTGGGAAGCTTTCCCTTACAGCTTAGCGAAGGCGGATTCATCTGCGGTTTGTTTTGTTTGGGTTTAGTTGCGGCTGTGCCCTGCTTTGTGCAATCTGTCTGATCTGCGGATCTTATTTTCGACTTCTGCTTCGGAACCTGAGTTAGGAGAGAGTGGGCCAACGGTCGGCCGGGCCGCACTGATTTACTTTGCAGTGCTGCTGCTCCTAATGGCCGCCCTAACCGGACTGAATTTCTTAGTTGGCTTTTTTAAATTGTATCTGCCGATTGCGCTCGCGGTGTCGATGTGGATCCCGGGAGTAGCCGGCCTTATCGCTGCGCGGTCCTCGAAAATCAGCTCATTAAGCAGAAAGCCACCGCGGATACGCTTCCTCGCCCTGGCGGTGATCGCCCCGCTAGGGGTGTGTGGAATGATCCGGTGCGCACTGTGGTTATCTGGGCTAGAGACCATGCAGATCGACCTGACAGAATTAGGAGTCGGTTCAGCGCTGCAGATCCTGTTCGGATTACTCCTTTCGGTTCTCAGCGCCTGGGGAGAAGAAATCGGTTGGCGCGGTTTTCTAAGTCCGCTACTTGGGCGCCGTCTCAGATTTACCGCTCTGGTTTGGTGTAGCTGGTTACCCTGGTTCCTTTTTTATCTTTGGTTGATGTTTTTGGCGGGCTCGTATTCGAAATCGGCATTCGGGCTGCAAGTGCTAACCGTCGGTAGTTTATTGTTCGGCCTGAATGTGTTGCTCCTGTGGCTGCGAATGAGAAGCGGCAGTTTATGGCCGCCGGTGCTGTTTCACGCTCTTCATAATTTCTTGGTCTTCAATCCAGTGACACTTGGATTGTTGCATGGCCCGTGGCTGACCGGTGATCTAGGACTAGGTCTCGCCTGCGGTTATCTTGCGATATGTATCGGGGCACTCTGGGACGGGAGCCGAGGTCGCTTATTGCCGCATTGACGGCTTTTGTTCTCGTTCCCGTCCTCGAATCCGCGACCGCGAAGGTTTGGCAATACCCAATGTCTGGAGGGGAGCCGCTTCACAAGGTGGCAGTTCTATGGGATGGCAGCAGGCGGCTCCCGCGATGGGAATTCACGCCTGCCTTGTGAAAAGCGAGGACCATGATCGGACAGAGGACAGGGACAAACACGCGATAGATGATTCCCGGGAGCCGCTTGCTAGAGACTGATAGAGCTAGAAACCGTCAAAGCGGCTCCCCTCCGGATGTTGGGTACCGCCAAACCTTCGAGGACGAGGACGAGTACGAAAAGGCCTTTCCCCCCTACACCCCCACCAACCAACCCTCAGTCGATTTTGGCACCGCTTGGAGCTGCAGATTGCGCTCGATGGAGGCTGCGACGAACGCTAAATCGTTGCGGGTCAACCACCAACCGATGAACGGAATCAACAAAAGAATTCCGACGGCGGTTTGGACCACCCCTAGGATGGCGTAGAAGTAGGAACTTTCGTTAAGACCGTCGAAGTTAAGGGTTACCGGATAGTTGAAGATCAAGAAGATTCCTCCCGCTTGGGCCACGATCAAAATCAGAAGCGCCCATAAGGCTTTCATAGGAACCGGTGTGCCGCCCTCGAAGATAACGACACTGCCTTCTTTCAGAGGTGTGACTGATCCGGTAAGAACCGGCTTGAACCAAAACCCCGGTGAAAACCAGGCTAATCCCCAACCGAACTTCTGCCGTCTTTCTGCGGTAAATCGTGTGCCTTTAACTTGGGCGATAATCTCCTTTTCGCCTTCATAAAGGGATGGCTTGTTCGGGTTAATTTCTTTTTGGTCCGTGAATTCCGGCAGTTTCGAGATCAGGTCCGAAGGGGGGAGCGGCGAGCTGAAGAACTTGTACATGGGATTCGTCTTGGCGTCTCTTTTTCATGGGCTCAAGCGCCCAGAGTGTCAAGGACGAGGTGACTGGTGATTAGTGATTGGTGATTAGTGATTGGTGGGGCGCGCGAAGCACCGCAAAGACTTTAGCCCGCGACCGCGGGGGCTGAGTCTGCGAGTCCTAGGTGCGGAAAAGGGGCGATCATCGCCCTACCAATCACAAATCACCAATCACCAATCACTATCGTTTCATCCCTCAGGCTGCTACCTGCTTGCGCGGTACCCGGCTACGCCGAAAGTAATATCATGCCCGCTGAAATCGTTCTTCCCCGGCTTTTGCGAATTGGAGGCGGAGCCTTTGGCGATACCTCAAAGGTGCTATCCGATCTCGGACTGAAGCGCCCGCTTATTGTTACGGATTCATTCTTATCAAAGCAGGGGTTGGCAGATCGACTGGCCGACCTTTTAAAGCTTGGAGATGGAGTTCGGATTTTTTCCGGCGCGGTTCCTGATCCGACAAGTGGTTCAATCGATGCCGGTCTCGCTTTTCTTAAAGAGCGGGATCACGACTGCGTTATCGGATTGGGGGGCGGCAGTTCCATCGACACAGCAAAAGCGATCGCTGTATTGGCGGTCCATGGTGGCCCGATGCGTAAGTACAAAACGCCATTTCTGCAAAATGCGCCCGGATTGCCTATTATCGCTATTCCGACCACGGCTGGAACTGGTTCCGAGGCGACTCGTTTCACGGTTGTGACCGACGATCCGACAGGTGAAAAGATGCTCTGTACGGGGGGCGGCTATGTGCCAACGGCGGCAATTGTCGATTACGAGTTGACGCTGCAAAAGCCGAAACGGCTTACAGGTGATACCGGTGTTGATTCGTTGACGCATGCGATCGAAGGGTACGTCAGTCGCCGGGCCAATCCATTTGCTGATGGTTTCGCGCTGACCGCAATGGAAGCGATCTGGAGGTCTTTGCCGGTGGCCTACCTTGAGCCCAGTAATCGGGCCGCACGTGAGCGCATGATGTTGGCGGCAACTCAAGCCGGAATCGCCTTCTCAAATTCCAGCGTTGCCTTGGTGCATGGCATGAGCCGGCCTATCGGCGCGCATTTCCATGTGCCGCACGGAATGTCGAACGCGATGTTGCTTCCGGCGATCACGACGTTCTCCGTTCCTGGAAACGTGGGGCGTTATGCCGACTGCGCGCGAGTCATGGGTATTGCTAAGAGCGAAGCTAACGACGAAAGCGCGGCCGCAGCGCTGGTAGAGGGGCTTAGACAATTGAATTCGCGGCTCGAGGTGCCGACTCCGGAAAAGCTTGGGATCAATAGGAAGCAATGGTCTGAAGCGATCCCCACGATGGTCCAGCAAGCTATCGCCTCAGGCTCCCCGGCGAATAACCCTCGCGTTCCTAGCGCGGAGGAAATCGCTGAGCTCTATGTTCAAGTTTATGGGTAGAGGGAGAAGTAAAAGTAATCAGTAGGTCAGTAATTAGGCTTTAGGAGCTACGAGGGCCGGAGCTGCGGGAATCGTTCTCGTCCTCGTCCTCGATTTGGGCGTGATATGTCTAACCGGTGCGATTCATCCCAGCGATCAAGATGTTCTTCTCTTGGGTTTCGATCCATTACCAGGCAATACCGCTCGCCGACTTGCCACGCGCTCACCTAATCGAGGACGAGGACGACGAGGAGGACGAGAACGCCCCGCAAAAAAAAGCCCGGACGTTTGCACGTCCGGGCTTTTCAATGTTAGCGACACCGAGTAAAGCGCCGATGCTACTTAGGAAATTTGATCGACCATTTCGACGTCAACGACGTTGCCATCGACTACGGTCACTTGTTTGTATTGGCCGTTATCGGTTGCGTAGTAATAGACGGTCGCATCGTCCCCATCAAAGGTGGTATAATTGGAATAGACCGGGTCCGGATAATAGTAGTCTACGAGATCCACCGGCATCCCGATGACGATGTTGCCCCAGCAAATGTCGTCATACCATGCCCAGCAAAGTCCTGGAGCAAACCCCAGCCCAATCAAGTTATTACAATACCAGTTGGCGCCCCAGAAATTGCACCGCCAAAAGAAACCACCATGGTTGAACCAGCAGCCGTTTCCGAAGTGATCCGAGCAGAACGCGCCATGGCCTGTCCATTGGCGGTTAGAAATCTGAGAGAGCCGTTGGCTCATCAGACCCTTCGCTGAAGCAGTGGTCATCGAATGCTCAAACGAGGTGTTCGCGCGAAGCGCCTCAGCCCTTGGTGAATGCAGCGGGTCCGAAGACCGGGACGTATTCCTAGCAACGTCAGCTTTATTCGTTTGGGTTAGCGTATGAGACGTGTTGGTCGCTCGATTCACGCTCGCATCGTGATGCTCAGCGGTCGAGGCCACATGGTGGGTAGCCGCCGTCTCACGATGGCTGTCGACGTGGGATCTGCTGGTCGTCGTGTAGAGATTTGCGTGATAATTGTGCGAAACACTTCGCCCCGCTCCGGAGTAAGCGCTCCTAGATCCGGCCCCATGATAGGAGGCCATAGGATGCGAGGAGCCGCCCCCCGAATGTCCACCTCCGCTTGGGTGCCCACCTCCGCCACTTGGGTGTCCTCCTCCTCCGCTTGTATGATTAGCGAGCGCAGAGAGCGGTAAACAACTGACGCTCGCCGCTGCGATAATGGCAGCCACTTTGTGTACCTTGCCCACAGAGCGGATTCGCTCGAGAGGCAACAACGTTTTCATAAAGAAACCTTTCCTAATACTAAAATTCGGCGCCCGTAATGTCGGCGTTGCCGAACCCAAATTCAATCGTACCGACGAGATTAATGACGTGTGGCGGTGGCGAAGGTTTGCACTTGGTCATTACAAATCTGTAATCTACATGTCAGCGTTGTAAGCTCCTGATATCGTTGAGTCAGGGCTCCCGAAGCAAACCGGGGAGGGCGCGCTGCCTGTCCGCCATAGCTTTAGCGACGGAGGATCCCCGCGCGCCGCGAGGACGTGGCACAACCAAAAGGTGTATTTTTCGTCTGCGGTGGTGGAGTTTGGTTCGTTTCCAATCGCCAGGCGAAGCACAATCCCGGACGCATAACGTCCGGGATTCTTAGAACTGCTCCTGCACTAGGCGTAGTGGTCAACGATTTCGACGTCAACAACGTTGCCGTCTACGACTGTGACTTGTTTATATTGCCCGTCAGCCAAACCGTAGTAATAGACCGTCGCTGCGTCGCCGTTGTAGTAGCTATCCTCTGTATAAACCGCATTCGGATAGTAGTACGGGATCAGCGCAAACGGCATTCCAATGACTATATTTCCCCAGCAAATATCGTCATACCAAGCCCAGCAAAGTCCTGGAGCAAACCCCAGCCCAATCAGGCCATAGCAGTAGGATCTTGCTCCCCAGAAGTTGCATCGCCACCAATATCCGCCGTGGTTGAACCAGTATCCCCCTCTCGGATCGGAACGGGTTGAGAATACGGCGCCGTGTGCTGCCCACTGCCGGTTGCTAATCTCCGTTAGTCGACGGTCCATCAAACCGTTGACAGATGATCGGGTTAACGAATGATTGTAGGGAGTTGCCCGGCCTGGCGTCCGCGTCGCATGTGCTCCACGTGAGGAAGCGGTGTTCCGCGAGTAAAGACTGGCGCGGCTATTAGCCGAGGCGCCCCTCCTTGCCTCGGGCGACACGTTTCTGAGTTCAGAATTGTTTCTCGTTTTATCGGTCGTCGCTACACGGTGCGAGGTGCTGGCTACATGATGCGAGGTGCTGGCTATGTGATGCGAGCTAGCTGCATGACTCGAGCTAGCTACGTGATGCGAGCTGGCCACATGACTCGAGCTGGCTACATGATGCGAGCTTACTCCTTGGTGGCTGCTGGCGGCATGATAGCCGCCGTGAGTGCTGGCGGCCTTGCTTCCCCCGCTTCCGTGCGAAGCGCTTGGATGCCCACCACCCCCATGACTATGCTGGTCGGCTAGAACATTGAAGAACGGTAGACAGCTGATACACCCAACGGCGATTAGCGGGGTCCACCATCGAATCCTGCGAACAGAGCGCGCGCTCGCCGCAGACGATAACGTTTTCATAAGGACCTTTCGAAAACTACTCTCCTCGTCTGCCTGAACCGTGATTCAAGCACGAGGTATGCTTGTATTTCTTACTCTTGTTTAGACGGAGTCTTGCCAAACCTTATTCGTTTCGGGTACCTAAGGTGGTCTCACCCAGCGACTTTGAGGCGACGAGTTGCGCCTCCGCTGCGAGATTATTTGAGCCGTCCGCGGAGTAGCGCCATTGTCCTTTTCCACCTGATTTTCACATGAATAAGAAGACCGCTGGGCTCTATCTTCTGTTAATGTTGCAGCTCTTGGCTGGTGCGTACGGACAGACAACGGTTCCCGCAACCAGTCCCAAAGCGATTTCGCCTTCGCCTCAATCGACAGCAGCTGGACCTGTCGTCAAAATCAAGATTGTGGTCGGCTGCGATGAGGCCGCGATCCGCACCTTGGTTGAAAACTCGCTTCGGACTGCATTGTCCAAGTCGAAGGATGTCACCGTGCTAAGCGGCCCAGGGAGTGCCGCGCTCATCATTGGGGTAAAACTGGTCCCGGTGACCGGCGTCCAACCCAAGTCTCCGCTGTACGCCATGGAACTATCGCTGTTCGATACACCGGCACTCTTTAGGGCATTAGAAACCGCCGGACTAAGTCGCCAGGTCATTCACACTTTACTGGTAGCCAACGAGGTCCAGCCGATCCGGGAACAGAACACTTTGTTGGTCGTGTCCAAGGACGAGATACCCGCCAAGATTCAGAGTTTCGTTCCGGACATTGAAACGCATGGCGTGCAAAGAGCACGCATGGCCATGACTTTGAATCAACAACGAAAGCCAGGCGCGCAGTTGGATACTAACTCGGTTCGGGAGGATACGCAGTAGTGCGGGCTTCGCGTGAGAAGTGGAAAACCGTGGAGCGCTGCCTCGCCTGCGAGGCCGTGGTGAACAAGGAGAGATCATAAACAGTGGCTCTGTTCTCTGCTGCGCTCTATGGTCTAGCTGGTAGGATCCTGGAAAGCCGAGATAGAAGAATCTCGTCGGGCACCATTCTAAGTCTTCAACAGGCGCGTTACAGAGCGTAGACAAAGGACCCACACTTAACGATCGTCGCCTTGCTTACCACGGCCTCGCAAGCGAGGCAGCGCTCCACGATTCGCTATTCGAACCAAGACCGCTATCCAGCAAATACGACCGCTGCACGCTGTCGGCGCGAATATTTGGGACTGCCCAGATATGACGCTACTAATCATTGCCGAAGCTCCAGAGCTAGAATTTTCCGTGCTTGGAACAAACACGATCACTAGCTCGGATGACGAAGGCCTCGTTTTCTATGACGAAGTTAGCAAAGTGCAAGTGCTACCTGATGAACGAAAATTCACTATTCAGGTCATTACTCCCGATCTCGAAATCCAAATGGATTTCCCGGACGCCGAGAGTGTTCACGAAGCACTAAAACTTTTTGAGTTAAAGAAGGTTGCGGAAGTTCACCCCCAGGCGCCTGGCTCTGTCCGCCTGATGCCGGTTGAACTCAGCAGTGGAAACTCGGGAGTGGTTGAACCGGTGGATGCCGCCCCGTCGACTTGGCCGGAACTCGAGACAGCCACCATCAACCCCGACTCAGAAATTCTACCAGAGCAGGTACCAGCACGTCCGGATCAACGTCCAAGCGAGAACCTGCCGGATACGCAAAAGCAGTAGAAGCCTCCGCGGGAAGGACAAATAGCAGATCGCAAATAGCAAATAGCAAACAAAGAGTTGGGCGGTGCAACGCTTTGGGAAGTTTTCTTGGGCACTCGGCTGCGTGCGACTAAACAACCTTTCACTCTGTGGATCACCAACGAAAGAATCTGGCCGTCTCAACTCGTCAGCGAACCGGCGAGCTTTATACTACCCCGAGCATTTCTAACCATGACTGGTCCCGACGATGTTGCGGATTCGCTTCCACCTTGGCGTAACAATCATTCCCGTTCAGATCAGAAAACACCCTACACTTCCCGCGCTTCAAATCTGTTCTCACGCTATTAGGAATCCGGCGTAACTGTTTCCATCGCCCTTCTTCTGTTATCCAAGTTTGAGTGGCTTCGATCCAAGTATAGAGAAGAAAATGTGGGTACCCCGATTTCATGACGTCAGTGTCCTCCGGACTAGGTTCGCATTTGGAATGGGGTAGGGACTTGCGCCTCGGGAGCCTATGCGAGCCGCGTCTTGTAGCGATAAGGGTTCCTCAAAAACCTGTAATACCACAAACCCACAAACCAGCCTGTTGGCTGGGTTCACCTTGTTCGCTCTCTTGTACCCGTTTCTAGAAACGCGTCTCTTCCAGTTTAAGCTCTGGTCAAAGTCGTCAGGACAAATCAGCTCCTCGCCTTTTTTGATCTGCCGGGCAGCAACCAGAGTGCGAAATTAAGGGGTTCAAAACCGGCCACTTTTCGGAACTGAAGACAGCTCTTGTCGGGTTCGTAACTGCGAGCCCCGTTGAGTGAAGTCAAGATGTCCAGCACGTGATCTGTAGCCCAGAATCGAGCCGCTCTCGTATGCAACTTCCTGTAGGGAAGGATTTAACTTGCCATAATAGTAAGAATATCTATAGCTACTATGCGGTCTAGCAAGATGCTTTCGTCTCGGGTACTGGAAAGGGCAATCGCTTCTTTCCATGAACTCACCAGACCTCTTCAAGCATCCGCGATCTGAACCAAGCCCTGGGCAGATTCATTCGACAATGGATCTGCCACCCCAACGGCCAAGCACAGGTTTTTCACCTTCACTTTGAACCCTAGAAAGAACCAAACTATGAAGAGCAGCATCACCTCAAATTGGAGGCTGCTTTTGCGCGCCTTATCCGCATTCCTTATCGCCATCGCTGTGCTTTGGGCCATGCCAAGAACCGCCCGCGCACAGCTCTATGTCGCCGAGGGTACGTTCGTGGGCAAATACGACGCTACCACCGGAGCCGCGATTAGCCAAAGCTTCATCACAGGGCTGAACTTTCCCGTCGGACTCGCGGTGTTGGGCAACAGCCTCTTCGTGGCGAATCTTCTCAACGAAACGGTTGACGCATACGACACTACCACCGGAGCCGCGATTAGCCCCAGCCCCTTCATCTCAACAGGGCTGCTCTTTCCCGACTTCCTCGCGGTGCAGGGTAACACCCTCTTCGTGGCGAGCCCGGGCTTTAACAGGGTTGGCACATACGACGCTACCACCGGAGCCGCGATTAACGCCACCTTCATCACAGGGCTGTTCAATAATAACGGCGTCACCGGACTCGCGTTGAGGGGCAACACCCTCTTCGTGCCGAACTACAACACTGGCACGGTTGGCGAATACGACGCTACCACCGGAGCGGCGATTAACGTTCCCTTCATCACAGGGCTGAACGCACCCGTCGGACTCGCGGTGTTGGGCAACAGCCTCTTCGTGGCGAACTCTGGCAGCGGGACGGTTGGCGAATACCACGCCAAAACCGGAGCCGCGATTAACGCCAGCTTCATCACAGGGCTGATCGCACCCCAGGGACTCGCCGTCAAGAGCGCAAAATAGCGCTAACAGATCTGAAGGGAAAAGTGGCCGGTTTTAAGGACAAGGCGGGGGCGGGAATCGAACCCGCGAATAGAGGTTTTGCAGACCTCGGCCTTACCACTTGGCTACCCCGCCGGAGAGAGAATTCCCAGCATCGCCTCTAATTCTCCGGTGTCAACTTCGGGACAAGGAGTTCAGGTTGGGATAGGTCCGAAAATTGCAAGCGTAAAGACCCTTTGACCGAGAATCTGAGATCAACTCAATAACGCTGATAGCCGGCTCCTGAACTCCTGCAACTCGACTCTTGAACTCCTGAGGTTGCTATTTGCCATTCCGGGACGAGCTTCAGGCGAGTCCCCTGACATGGCCAAGTTACACGAGTCCGGAAATGTTCGTGTCAAAGACCTCGTCTATCTCGCGGCATGCGGGCTCGTGGCGATAGCGATTTATTTGGTTTGGCAGGCGCTGGGCCTTTCGAATTCTCATGTGAAGCCTGGGCACGAAACGGACGCTACCGAGTCGTTGAACGACCATTAGGGAGTTGGTAGGGCGAGGCTCCGGAATCGCCAAGAATATCGCCCCGAAAGGTCGCTCTTCGTTGGTATTTCACGCGCAACCACCAAGAACCGCCGAGCCGTGGACCCTCGGCTCGGCGGCTCTGAGTGGTTGGATTCTTTGGGCTCGGCAACAATTTACCGCCCTGACAACGGTTCTAGGCGATTCCGGAGCCTCGCCCTACCATCTCCTTGGACTCCTTGAACTCTTTCTCTTGCGGCTACTTCTGCGGCGTTGTCACATCCTCCAGCTGCGAGATGCGATTCCTGTTTATCTCGACCTTAAGCAGATCGGGTGACCGGCCCTTCTTGAGCGCTTTCCATGCATCCGGAAAATCGCGTTTCATTAGCTCGACGTCATGAAGACCATTCGCGTCGCAGAGCTGGAGCTTCGCCAACGCTTTGTAAACACGGGTAGTACCAATGGGCCGCGCGAGTCCGGAAGGTTGGCTCTCGGCGGAACGATCCAAGACCAAATAAGAAAAGGCTACCGTTCGATGATCGATTTCGAGTTGCTTAGCAAACTCGGACCAATCGGCATCCATGAAGGTTTCAGCAGGGGGCCGGGTAAAGAAATGGCACCAATGAACCTGGTTTTCGGGCGCCAACATTCTGCAAGGTTGGCGGTGAGTACACGGTGCAATCACTGGCCAATCTAATCGTTCTCGCCAGAACCCGAGTTTCTTACTCAACACTGCGCTTCCACCTTCTACCCAGATTAGACTCGATGCCCGATCGACAATTGAAGCGAGCAGTTTCTGCGACCTATCATCGAGCTCACCCAGAACATGGCTGAGCAGAAGGCAAAACGATTCGCCTTCAGGTATGCCAGTCTGCACGGAGACTGATGAGAACTGCTCGCGGATGGTTTTTGCTGCATAGCGTTCGGCGTGCGGGGACAAATCGGCTAAGTATGCGCACTCAAGATTTGGGAAAGCATCGAGGATTTTTCGAGAAGCGATACCCGAACCACAGCCCCAATCTAGAAACAGCTTTTCTCGCGGTTGCCAGCGTAGCGAACGCAACTGAGAAATTACCGCATCCCATCGCCAGCCGATCCGTATTGCCAGAGTTTGATCGTATAGCCCTACGGTTTGCTCCGAATCCCAATAACTGGCGCGATTGGGATTAGCGCTTAGAAAAAACTGTCGTAGCTCCCGCAGCTTTTGCCATTGATAGCCAGAAAGTTTCATTCGGTCATTCGGCTAAGCAGGTTCGCTAAGCGTTGATTCTGAATTCCGAATTTGTGCTGAAAATCGAGTGCTCGATCAACCAGATCGTCCCGCGGACCGGATTTGCCCGTTCTGGACGCTACGATCAGTAAATTCTTGGCGGTATGTTCGGTCCCGACGAATTCTTGGATCCGGGTTTGATAACCCCATGCCTCCAGGTAAAGGCATCGCAGCGTATCGGTTACGGTCTCGGTCATTCTATCGACCTGAACGCCGTGCTTGAATAGCGGCTCCAAGCCGGCAGGCGCGGTGAGTTGGGGCCGGAGTTCGTGTTGGCAACAGGGTGAAACTACGATCCAGCGGCATCCCTCCTTGATCCCGCGGTAGATCGCGTCATCAGTGGCGGTATCGCACGCATGCAACGCGATCAAAATGTCGATCGGCGTGACTTCAACATCGTTGATCTCGCCTGGGATAAAACGGATTGCGCTTTCTCCGAGTCGTCCGGCGATCTCGTTCGCCAACCGCACTAAAGAACTGCGTTTTTCCACTCCGACAGTCTCTGGATGCAAACCGTTTTCTCGAAGGAATTGGTGGAGCGCAAAAGTCAGATAGCCCTTTCCACAACCCATATCGACGATGTGCAAGGTTTCGCCCGGGGTAGTCCCCTTGAGGATCGGCGCTAATGCTTCGATGAAGTGGTGTACCTGGCGGTACTTGTCACCCATCTGGGCTTTGGGACGGCCTTGGGGATCAATAACACCCAGCAATTCCAACGCTTGTTCGTCTCGCAACAGACGGACCTTTTCGCGATCATGGGATCGATCCGCTGCCGGTACCGGACCAGAGTCATTTTGCGAAAATAAACGCGGTTCTCCGCGCCGGCTGAATACCAATTGCTGCCTGCCCAGGCTGGTCAGCAACGTTGCCGTCCGGCAACTTGAGCCTAACCAGCTCCTGATCGTCGCAATTCCTTCCGGGATCAGGCAGTTCTTAGTGACATCTTGGTTCGGGTACCGGTAAACGAACGACAGATGTGGCCCGGTTTTCAGGTCGACGATGCGAACATAGACATGTTGAACGGAGGCAACCTCGTCGCGCTGTAGGACTTCGGCGAGCTCAGTCGAGCCGCCTGGCGAAGGCGGAACCCTGTCGCGCCGTAGGCCTTGCGAAGGCGGAAGCTCGGTTTGAAATTTCCCCAGAGTCAATTTTTGGAAAGTCTGGTCATCGATCGAGTCCCTGATTGCCGTGACCAGTTGTTCAACCGGATCCGTCATCTTGGACAACCTCCAAAGGGCACTTGGGAAGGGCTTGCAGAAAGGAGCGACCGTACGCTCTGGTCAAGATCCGGTTATCTAGGATTACCACGATCCCTTTGTCGGAATTTGCCCGGATCAAACGGCCGACACCTTGTCGCAGCTTCAGGATTGCTTCCGGTAACGAATACTCGGAGAAAGGGTCGCCGCCGTTTGCCTGAATGTGCTCCAATTTTGCTTCGATCAAAGGATGATCGGGGACTGCGAATGGGAGCCGGGTAATCGTTACATTGGATAGCGCTTCACCCGGCACATCGACACCGGTCCAGAAACTATCCGTTCCGAAGAGGACCCCGTTGCCGCACCGCTTAAATTCGTCCAGCATTCGTGACCGGGAAAGCCCCTGTCCTTGCACAAAGAAAGTGAAGCGTTCGTGCAACTCCTTTTCCATGCGCTCGGCCAGTGCGGTCATGGTTCGGTAACTGGTGAACAACACAAATGCTCGTCCTTGAGACAGCTTCAGGAAATACCGGATCCAATGTTCAAGCGCATCTTCGTAACCTTTGTCGCCGGGTTCGGGCATCTTCTTGACCGCGTAGATCCGCATTTGCCGCTCGAAGTCGAACGGACTTCCAATCTGTACGGCCTGAACCTCAAAAGCGCCGATTCGGTTCCGAAAATAAGCAAGATCAGGCTGGCCGACCGATAACGTGGCGCTGGTCATCACACAGAGTCGATCTTCTGCGAATAGTAGTCGATTTAATATGGCCGAGATATCGACTGGAGCGGCGTTAAGTGAAAGAGATTGGCCGGTCTTACCGGTGCGTTCCACCCAGTAGACATGAGCCTCGGGCTTTTGCTCGAGAAAATCTGTGACTCCAAATCGAATATCCCGGAGTTTCCGCCCAATATCTTGGAGCTCGTTTTTGAGGATCTCGTCTTCTGTCGCTCGAACCGATGAAACCACTGCGGCCTGCACCCGAGCCAGGGCAATTCCGATCGTGTCGGGAACAAGCTCCGGAGTCCGGATTCGGAATTCGCGTCCCTTCCCAAAATCACAGCGCGCGTCGACTGCCTGAAAGAATCGATCTACTTGTTCGACGGTTTCTGTCGTCTCCCGAACGGCGTCGCCATCTCGTAAGACCGTGAACAATCCTTTGCGAGTTTTTGGGTTGTAAAGCCGGTAAAGCAGTTGGCGCAGGCCGTACTGGGATATGCCGAGACCGACCTGTTTGGCGGCAACGGCTTCCAGGGTATGTGCCTCGTCAAAAATAGCGAAATCGTTGGCGAAGAGATAGCCGTTCGAGCGATTCACCAGGTCGCCTACTGCCTCCAAGTAAAGAAAGAATAAGGTGTGATTGATGACGATGATATCGGCAGTGAGCAGTTTCTTGCGGGCTTCCTGGTAAAAACATCGCCCGTCACCGCTACAAGTTTTCGGCGTGCACAGATGCGGTTCGCTACAGATTTGCAGCCAGAGCTCGGGATCCGGTTCTGCGTCCAACTCGCTCAAGGTACCTTCCTGCGTGGTCTGGGCCCAGGCTTTAATCCGCAACAATTCCTCTTGCTGGCCGGACGTGAACAGGTCCGCGCTATTTTGGAGGGCACGCAGCAGACGGTTCGGGCAAAGATAATTTTGCCGGCCCTTCATCAGAGTCGCCTCGAACGGCCGGTCAATGAGTTTGCGAACCGCAGGGATATCTTTGTTAAGCAATTGTTCCTGAAGATTGATCGTGTGAGTCGACACGATCACTTTGCGGCGGTTCTCCAGCCCGAAGATCAAAGAGGGGACGAGATACGCCAATGATTTGCCGACCCCGGTCCCGGCCTCAACCACCAGGTGGCGATTCTCTCTCAGCGCTCGAGCGATCGACTCGGCCATCTGCTGTTGCTCGGGCCGATATTCGAACTTCGGTTGCTGAGACAAGACACCAGTGCGCCCGAACGTCTCCCGGATCGAGCCCTCAAATTCGTTATCAAAATCTTCCCGTAAAGCGATCACGGCCGGCGAATCCAATCCAAGGGGCAGACCATCGCGTGGAGAGGGGAGGAGTTCAAGGGGTTGGTAGGGCGAGGCTCCGGAATAGCCGAGGAGGATCGCAGCGAAAGATCGCTCTTCGTTGGTATTTCGTATGCAACTACGAAGAACCGCCGAGCCGCGGATCCGCGCAACCCTCGGCTCGGCCGCTCTCAGTGGTTGCACCCTCTGACCTTCAGCAACAATTTACCGCTCTGGCAACGGTTCTACGCGATTCCGGAGCCTCCGCCCTACCAACTCCTTTAGAATGGATCCACTAGATGCCACTATCGACGAACTCGACTGGCTCCCATCGCCGATGGTGCGCCCGTTGAAACGGTTTGGGATCAACACGTGGCGTGATCTATTGGAGCACTATGCTAGACGGCATGAAGACCGGGCCGAATTCAGTCGCTTTCCTACGAGCAGCTCCGATAAACCGATCTGTGTTCGGGGCATTGTGCAAAAGGTGACTTCACGTTATTTCTCGGGCCGAAGTATTGTGGAAGCGACTTTGGATGAGGGAGAACACGGAGCCTTGAGCGGACGAATCGTATGTCGCTGGTTTAATCAACACTATGTCCAAAAGATGTTGGCGGCCGGTCAGACTTTGGTTGTGTTCGGGCGTCCCAAAGAGAGCCGGAGCCGGATCTATTTCGACCATCCTGAATTCGAGATTGTCGAGGAAGAGGAAGAGAATTTGATTCATATGAACCGGATTACTCCGGTCTACCCGCTGACGGAAGGCCTACGGCAGCGGCCGTTGCGAACTTTGATTTACTTGGCCGTTGTCCGCCTCGAAGAGATCGAAGATCGACCGATTCTACCAGGGTATGTGGCTTCGTTCCGGGAAGCGATCAGTCAAATCCACTTCCCTGACTCGTGGGCGAAATTAGAGCGTTCCCGAAAAACGTTGGCTTTGGCGGAACTGGTCGGTATTCAGATCGTGGTTGAAAATCGGCGCAGAAGTATTGTTAGCCAGCCCGGCCACTCGCATTCCGGTTCAGGTAGGCGAGTCAAACAATTCCTTGATTTACTGCCTTTCGAGCCGACTGCGGCGCAAAAACGCACTATTGAGGAGATCCGCTCCGATTTGGCGGTCCATCGCCCAATGGCAAGGCTATTGCACGGCGACGTTGGCGCGGGCAAAACCGTGGTAGCGACTGCCGCAATGTTGGAAGTGGCGGAGGCAGGATTTCAAAGCGTGTTGATGGCGCCGACCCAAGTCTTGGCCGAACAGCACTACCAGACTCTCAAGACTTGGCTGGAACCGATGGGAATCCGGATTGCTTTGAGGACAGGCCCACGAAAGGAAGATGCGTTTTTGCAGCTCCAAGGCGACCCCGAGGTGATCGTTGGCACCCATGCTCTTCTTTACGAGAGCGAGTCGTTTCCTCGACTCGGATTGGTGGTGATCGATGAGCAACATAAATTTGGCGTTCTGCAGAGAAGCCGTCTGCTTCAGCGCGAGCCGGTACCCGATCTGCTGGTAATGACCGCAACGCCCATTCCTCGGACGCTAGCCATGACGCTCTACGGCGATCTTGATGTCTCAACTTTGGACGAGAAACCGATCAACCGAAAACCCGTGATCACAGGAGTACGTTCTTCTGAGAAGCTCCCCGAAGCCGCTAAATTCCTGAGAGAACGGCTGGAGGCAAACCGCCAGGCTTACATTGTTTATCCAGTCATCGAGGAATCAGACTCACTGAGCGTGAAAGCGGCCACCACTGAGTTCAATCGCTGGGTGGATTTGCTGAAGCCGGCTGCTTGCGGGCTCTTGCATGGCAGGTTGGCGCCGGACGAACGGGAGAGCGTGATGGAACGCTTTCGCCAGGGTGAAATCCGTGTGCTGATAGCGACTACTGTTATCGAGGTCGGGGTCGACGTGCCAAACGCGACAGTGATGCTGATTGAGAATGCGGAACGATTTGGCCTAGCGCAATTGCACCAACTTCGAGGGCGGATCGGCCGTGGTAACCACCAGAGCTATTGCATCTTGATGACGGATACCAAGGATCCGCTGGCTTTGGCTAAGCTATCGGTTTTGGAGGAAACTAATGACGGGTTTGCCATAGCGGAGGCCGATCTTAGATTTCGTGGCCCGGGCGACCTGTTGGGGACCGCTCAAAGCGGCCTTCCTCCGCTGCGAGTGGCCGACCTTCTCCAGGATGCCGACCTCCTGGACGAAGCCCGGGGGATCGCCCGCTCGATATTGGACCTTGACCCGGAACTGCAATCAGCTGGAAATCAGCGTTTCTTGCGTATCGTAAATGAGAGTACAAAAAGGGGGACCACCTTAGCCAGCTAGAGTAGGATTAGCATGAAGAGCTTTTTGAAGTTTCTTGTCTTCGTTCTCTTTCTGGCGCTGGCCATCTCGTTGATCTACGTGTGGCAGACGAAAGCCCCAGGGGTAGGCCAGGCTAAGCCCGAGAAGTTCACTCCGGCTGAAGGGCCGAAGGTCGACCTAGGCTCAGTCGATATCCTCCAACGTCTAAACGAGGAGTACACCAAGCTCTTCGGTGCGGTTGTGCCCAGCGTGGTGAGCATCACCACAACTAAAACCGTTCAACGAACTCCCGATCCTTTTGAGTTCTTCTTTGGGTTTCCCAATAGCCGATCATCGGGACGGGAAAGAGTCACTTCCTTAGGATCCGGGTTCGTCGTTTCCAAGGAGGGACACATTGTGACCAATTATCACGTGGTCCAGGGAACGGACGATATTTTGGTGGAACTAAACGACGGGCGGCAGGCCAAAGCGACTGTGGTCGGTAGCGATCAACAGGTTGATGTAGCGGTTTTAAAAATCAATCTGCCTAACCTGACGCCGCTTCCCCTGGCTGACTCCGATCTGGTCAAGGTCGGCCAGATCGTTTTCGCGATTGGCAATCCGTTTGGTCTCCGTGAAAGCGTGAGCCAAGGTATTATCAGCGCTCGTGATCGCCGAGGGATTAGCGATAGCTCCGTCGAGTTTTTCCAAACCGATACTGCGATTAATCCCGGCAATTCCGGTGGTCCGTTGGTCGACATCAAGGGAGAGGTCGTAGGAATCAATTCGGTGATCTATTCGGAGTCGGGTGGGAACCAGGGGGTCGGATTCGCGATCCCGTCCAACCTGGTGCGGCGCACGCTCAAGAGCATTATCGAGAAAGGACGAGTCGTAAGGAGCTATCTGGGCGTCTCTGTACAGCAGGTGACGAATGACCAGGCCGAGCAATTCAAACTAGACCCGCCAATCGGCACCGTGGTGATCGACGTTGAACCCGGCTCACCCGCTGAGAAGGCTGGTATTATCCGGGGAGATATTATCCAGAAGATTAATGGTCACGAAGTAAGAGACGCGGCCGCCGTGGGGAATCGGATAGCGGAGACCGATATCGGTTCGACCGTCACGATCGACCTAGTAAGAGAAGGTCAGCCCAAAACGGTTACCGCTCAGATCGTTGAGCAACCGGCGCAGGTTGGAACCCGGCTTGGTCGCAATCGTTCTAACGGTCGAAATAACAACAACAACCAGGGTGCAAAAGCGTTCGCCGGGGTTGAGGTTCGGACCCTCGATTCCCAACTGCGTTCCGAGGCGAACATACCCGACGATACTCAGGGTGTATTTGTGATGAGCGTCGATCCGTCCTCCAAACTTTCCCAGGAATTGCAAGCCGGCGATGTCATCCAGGCAATCAACAACCAGCCGATCGCCAGCGCCGAAGATTTCCAGAAAATTGCTCAACAACTCGACCCCAATCGACCAGTGATCCTGGTGCTTGACCGAGACGGCCAGCAATCTTTCATCGTCGTCCAGCCGGGCTAAGGCCCGCGGGGCCTCCCGCGGTCCTATTACAAATGACAAATGACAGATGACAAATGTAGGGTCCGGGAGCTAGATGCCGTGCTCCAACCCCTAGAGCCGCAGCGTCTCCTAAACGTCAAATTTGTCATCTGTCATTTGTCATCTCGGCCTAAAGTTGCTGCCATCGGAATCGACAATGTCGTCGATTTCGATGGCAGCAACTTTAGGCCGAGCTACGGTGTTTTGTAGATAGTATGAGTCAAGGTTCTGCTGGTAATGTTCTTGCGGCTGTATGCAGCTTTATTATCCCTGGGCTCGGGCAACTGACCCAAGGTAGACTTTTAGCCGCGCTATTATGCTTTCTCGGGAGTGGACTCCTCTGGGTAATCACGTTCGGATGGCTGGGGTGGCTCGGACACGTTCTATCCTGTTTCGATGCTGCAGTTTGGCGCCCGCGGAGGTAGGAGTGGCAGGGGGTGGTAGCGTGGTCGGGGTGGCGCGAAGTAATCAGTGAGACAGTAATCAGTTCTAGGAGCTAGGAGGGGTTGTCGTCGCATGGCCCAGGACTGGAGGGGAGCCGCTATGTCGCTAGATAGCTCTGCCAGTTGGCAGCAGGCGGCTCCCGGGAATTTCTCAAGGCGTCGCAGTTCTATTGGCAGCGTTTTAATCGATTGAGATCGGAAGGCAGCCGATCGGTAATCGCATCCCGCGGGGTTATTCGCGGGAGCCGCTTGCTGCGATGCCGATAGAACTGCCGAATTGCAAAGCGGCTCCCCTCCGGGCGCCGCGCCTGGATGCCGTCCGGTTGTTCTTTGCGGCGGGAACGAGTCCTGCGGGAGCGCCCCTCCTAGCTCCTAGATTCTAGCTCCTCGCTCCTTACCCTGATTACTGTTTTACTGATCACCGATTACTGAATCGTTGAGGTCCCCAACATGCAAAAGCTCCACTATCCGCCCCCTGGTTCGGCGCCCACGGCTGTGACTGTCCCCCCCGGATCGGAAAGCCATCCAACCCAAATCAAACTCATCGAATACGACGCTCACTCTTTCGTGGAGAAACAGGTGGGTGCAGTGGGCGAGCTCTTGGATTCGCTCGAAAACCAAAAGGTTACCTGGGTAAATGTTGAGGGATTAGGTTCGGTAGACCTGATCCAAGAGATCGGACGGCTTTTCCAGATCCATCCTCTCGCCATTACGGATATTTTGACTCTTGGCCAGCGGCCGCACGTGGACGCTTACGATCGGCAGATTTTTCTGTTGCTGCAGATGGTCTACCACGACCAGGAGCTGGAGCTGGTGTTTGCACAGCTCAGTATCCTTATCGGCGAACGCTTTGTGCTTACCTTTCAGGAGGAGCCAGGCCACGATGTATTTGAGCCGGTACGCAGCCGCCTTCGGGAAGGCGCCGGTAACGCGCGGTTTCTTCGCAATGATTATCTGGCTTATACCCTGATTGATACCGTCATCGATCATTATTTCCCGGCGGTGGAGAACATTGGTGAAGCGATCGAAGGATTGGAGGAGACACTTCTGGAAAAACCGACCCGGGAGAATCTCCGGCAAGTGCACGAAATCCGGGGCGCTTTAGCCGTGTTGCGGCGCGCTGTCTGGCCGCAACGCGATGCCCTATTGCGGTTGTGGCATGACGAAAGCGGCCTGCTTTCCGACCGGACCAAACCGTTTATCCGCGACACCTACGATCATGCGCTGGCGCTGATTGATCTTCTGGAAAGCTATCGGGACGCCACTGTGAATTTCATGGAGCTTTACATTTCCGGCGTCACTATGCGCACAAACGAGATCGTCCGGGTTTTGACTGTGATCTCCGCGATCTTCATCCCTCTAACTTTCATTGCTGGAGTGTACGGGATGAATTTTGACCGGAGTCGCAGTGTATTAAACATGCCGGAACTCGGGTCTCCGATTGGTTATCCGGCCGTTCTGTTACTGATGGCTGCCGTCGCCGGCTCTATGGTGTTGTATTTTAAGCGGAAACACTGGCTGTAGGGGGAGCGTGCCGGCGTATCGGCGTCATGAGGGGAGGGCGCGCGTCCCCGCGCGCCGTGGAACAGGTCTGCTTCGGTGAAATAGCCCGGCACTTCGATCGGGCCTATAAGGGGCTTCGGTCACAGCGGATCGCGGGGACGCGCTCCCTCCCCACCCAGGGGGCTGACCGTTCCCGGGGGCCCTCCTCAGTGAGCTTTCTGCTCGCTTCTGGGCGTCTTACCCGTTATTCAATTAGAACGTAGCCCGAGAAGGGTGCTGGCGGCTGGTGGACCCATGGTCTTCCGGTGCTGGCCCGGCGAGCATGGTTTGAGTGCCTTAACCGGTGCTTACCAATCGGCGGAGCTCTTCTCTAATGTTGAAACACGGAAAATATGCCCAGGCCCGGATGGCTAGCGATAGAACGGTTTGCTGATTCGGCGAATCTCAACCTCGCCACGGCTTTTCGTTGGCCGGAAGGCAATGACCCGTAAACTATCAAAAGCAGATTAACCAACGCCGGAAGTCTGTCGGCAGCCAAACCGAACCTCTCCATTCCAACCAAACACTATGTTACACTTCCTTTGGTATATCATAATCGGCTTCATAGCTGGTTTCATCGCAAAATCGGTTATGCACGTTCCAGCGAACTGGATCGCATGTATCATCATCGGCCTAATCGGATCGATCGTTGGAGGTCTCGTTGCGAGATTGTTCTCCAAACCCGCGGACGGGTCGCCCATTCATCCTGCTGGTCTCATTCTCTCGATTATTGGGGCAATTGTCATTTTGTGGGTCGGCGAGCTCGTCCACATCATCTAGTTTAGGCGGTTTGCTTTACCACTGCGGCCGCAGTTCCGAGCGGCCGCAGCGCTGAGTCGCCCGGTCGCCTTGTCGCTTTGTCGCCTTAGGCTCCTCAGCGAATAATCAATAGCCGATAGCCAATAGCCGACAGCCGGTGGCTCTGAAACAGGGACTCAGTCTTCTTTAAAAAATATTGGCTATCGACTATTGGCCATTGGCTATGCCGAACGAGCCTCAGCGAACGAGGCCCAATTTTGCGCTTGCGAATCACGGGTCAGAGCATACTTTACGGGCTCCTTATGCCAAAACCGATCTCTCGACGTAAGACGAAAAAGGCGGTAGCCAAGCGCTTTAAAGTGACTGGCACCGGGAAAGTCCTGCGTAGCCAAGCGGGCCGGCGGCATTTGCTCCAATCCAAGAGCGCCAAGCGGAAACGTCATCTCGCTAAAACTGCGGTCTTGGATCGGACAGACGAGGCAAGGATTAAAGAGAATCTTCCTTTTGCTTAACCGCGAAAGAAAGTCTCGCCGCGCGTAGTGACACGGCGGCGGGAGCTGTTGCCCACCTACCGAAACTATTTCGGAGACTGACAGGCGAGGTCGGGGGACAGTTGACAATAACAACTGCCTGTCTATGAGGCGCCCGAAACCCGGGCGATAGTGAATGCCGAGAGCAACCAACGCTCCAGCTAGTAGAGAACGCCGTAAACGAGTCCTGGATAAAGCCAAAGGCTACCGGGGACGGCGCTCCAAACTTTTCCGGTACGCTAAAGACGCGACCAGGAAGGCCCAGTATTGGGCCTACCGGGACAGAAAAACGCGGAAGCGAAATTTTCGCAATCTGTGGATTCAGCGAATTAATGCAGCTTGCCGCGACCAGGGAACGACCTATAGCCGGTTCATAGAGGGGCTGGCTGCTGCCAACATCGCGGTTGACCGAAAAACTTTGGCCGATCTCGCCGTGCAGGACCCGGCCGCGTTTAAGTCGATTTTCGATCGGGCGGCTGAGGCGCTGCAGAAAAAGCACGCAGCCTAAGCGCGAATTGCGCCCAATCGCATGGGCGCCGATTACTGTGCTAGGGTTCAATAGTCGTGGCGCCCATTCGATTTGGGCGCAATTCGCGCTATGGAAAACGAACTGGTCAAATTCAAGGAAAGTGCTCTAGCGGAAATCGAAGGAGCTAAGACTCCAATCGAGCTGGATAGTGTCCGCGTTAAGTATCTGGGCCGCGCCGGTCTTATCTCGAAGCTCAGCGAGAGCATGCGGGATGTTCCCAAGGAAGAACGGCCCCGGTTAGGGAAGCTGTTGAATGAGGTTCGATTGACGTTGTCAGGGGCTTTCGAAGCCCGGGCTGAGGCGTTCGCTACCCAGCACGACTTGGCGGCGATTGAGGATATCGACGAAACTTTACCGGGGACACCTCTACGAATCGGCTCGCTTCATCCGCTAACCCAACTCCAAGATCGTGCTATTCAGGTGTTCCGCCGTTTAGGATTCGCCTTGGCTGCAGGCCCGGACATTGACACAGAGTGGAATTGCTTTGATGCCCTAAATACTCCGCCGAATCATCCGGCCCGCAATGAGACCGATACGTTTTATCTTTTTGATGGGCGTTTGCTCCGGACTCACACCTCGACGGTCCAAATCCGTACAATGTTAGCGGTGCCGCCGCCGGTGAGGGTGATCGCTCCCGGGGCAGCCTATCGCCGGGATGAAATGGATGCCACCCATCTTAGCCAGTTCAATCAGCTCGAAGGTCTTTATATCGACAGGAAAGTGACTGTAGCCGACCTGAAAGGCACACTGGAATATTTTGTGCGCGAACTGCTTGGTTCGCAGGTCGAGACTCGGATGCGCCCGCATTTCTTTCCCTTCACCGAACCGAGTTATGAATTGGACGTTCGCCTTCCCGGGGTCAATGCCGGACGGTGGATGGAACTCCTGGGTTGCGGGATGGTAGATCCAAACGTCCTCGAGAAAGTCAACGAAGGAAGGGGCGATCGCGCCTATGATCCGGAAATTTTCTCGGGATATGCATTCGGCATGGGTCTGGACAGATTGGCGATGGCCCTCTTTGCTTTGCCCGATATCCGTTTGCTGATCGAAAACGATCAACGGTTCTTAGCCCAATTCTCGTAATGAAGCTTTCGCTTAACTGGCTCCGAGAGTACTTGCCGGCGTTAGACCGCTCATCTGAGGAGATCGCGGATGCTCTGACCTTCACCGGAGTTGAGGTCGAAGGTGTCCATGTCCATGGAGCCGGTATTGAAAAGGTCGTAGTCGCTCAGATTGAATCTTTTCAACCGCATCCCAATGCGGACCGGCTTAGCGTTTGCCGGGTTTGGGACGGTTCCAAGGCACCGAGACAGATTGTTTGTGGAGCAAAGAATTTTCAGGCCGGAGATAAGGTGCCTTTGGCGTTGCCCGGCGCGGTATTGCCGGATGGGACCAAGATCAAGGCTAGCAAACTTCGGGGCGTTGAGTCTGAAGGGATGCTTTGCAGCGAACGAGAACTCGGTTTTTCTGATGAAGCCAGCGGGCTAATGATCCTCGATCCTGGAGCGCCGATTGGAGCTGCTTTGGGGGACCTTTTCCCACCTGACACAATTTTTGATCTCAGATAACACCGGATCGGCCGGATCTGTTGAGCTATGTTGGTTTGGCACGTGAATTAGGCATCATTTTCCAGCTACCCGGTTTTAACCTGCCGGACGCTTCGAGTGCTGGCGTCGCCAAGCCGGTTTCCGATCCCAACCAGGTTCGAATCGACGCGCTACAAGCATGCCCATTCGCTGTTTTTCATGAGGTCCGAGACGTTACGGTTGGTCCAAGCCCAGATTGGATGCGTCGTCGGCTCGAAGCCGCCGGGCTCCGTTCCATCAACAATATTGTCGATGTTACGAACTATGTGATGCTCGAGACAGGGAAGCCGATTCACGCTTACGATTTGAGCAAGCTTGCCTTGCCAATCATCATTCGCTTTGCCCGACCCGGAGAAAAGCTGCTTGCCTTGGACGGTAAAACTTACGAGTTGAGCCCACCGCATCTGATTATTGCGGATTCGGCGAAAGCGATCGGCCTGGGCGGTGTGATGGGCGGAGAAGACACTGGAGTTTCTTCTGGAACGACGACGGTTCTAGTCGAGAGCGCCTATTTCGATCCCGGATTGACTCGAAGTACCAGCCGGGGATTGGGCTTAATTTCGGATGCGAGTTTTCGATTCGAGAGAGGCGTGGATCCGAAGTCGGTCTTGTTTGCCGCTCAAAGAGCGGTCCAATTGATTAAAGAGGTCGCCGGTGGTACGGCTTCGACTTCAATTTTGGTGGCCGGGGAAGAGCCAAAGAACGAACGCCAAGTTTTATTCCGGCCGGAACGCTGCACCGACATTCTCGGCTCAGAAGTGCCCGATGCGACGCTGATTCTTCAGAGAATCGGTCTTGAACCTGCCGCCAAGGATTACTGGAAGATTCCCAGCTATCGTCTCGATCTCAGCGCGAGATCGATTTGATCGAAGAAGTGAGCCGGTACTACGGCATCCAGAAGCTTCCCGGTCGCCTGCAAGGAAGCCCTACGACCAGCTCTCTGATCGATATCGCTCATGATGATGCGATGCTCTGCGCCGTAAACTCGAAGGTCTCGGTCTGGCCGAGGCTCGAACCTTGGTCTTTCTCGACGAGCCCTCACTGAAGAACGGCCTTGGACCGGTGGGGGAAACGCTGCAATTGCGGAATCCGTTGGCGGAAGATCAACAATGCTCCGCCCGTCTCTGATACCAGGTTTGTTGCGGGCGGCCAAACGAAACTTGAATGGGGGCGCCCATAGTGTGCCTTGTTCGAACTTGGAAAGGTTTTCGTCCCTATGGACTCGTCGCGCCATAGTCCCGCGCCCGAGGAGAGGCGGACCTGTCGCGCCGTAGCGAAGCGGAGGCGGAAGAATCGACGAAGCTGGCAATCTTGCTTTCGGGGGAGAACGCCGTTCCTTCATGGAATCAAACTAGCCGCGGTTACGATTTGTTCGATGCCAAGGGCATTTTGGAGACGGTTTACGGTTCTGGTCTTCAAACCCAGCGGATTGTTCCAATGATCTCGCCGCCCTAATTTGCGAGCTGGTCTCTAACGGTCGTAGGATCGGATATCTGGGATTGGTCAGGCCGCGTCAAGCACGTGAAATGGGGGCAAAAAGCGCGGTGGTCCTTGCTGAGGTCCAATTACCGACCGCAGCAGCTGGTTCGGCTTTCAAGCTCAAGCCGCTTCAGCGATTCCCTGCGGTTACGCGCGACATCGCTTTCGTGGCGCCGCGGTCGATGCATTGGGGAGAAGTGGTTGCGACACTGAATTCGGCGGAGAATCGTTATTGGTCGATGTCCAGGTTTTCGATCTTTTTATCGATCCCAGCGGGCAAAAAGTGCCGGCCAATAAAAAATCATTGGCCTGCAGTTTGACTTATCGGCTGCTGATCGGACCTGACCCAAGATGAAGTAAACGAGGTTCATCAGCGATTGAAGAAACGGTTGGTTGATGAGCTCGGTGTGAATTTACCAGAAGGATAGTTCTTTAAAAACGTAGACGCGTTCCGTTCCGCGATGGCGGCGGAAACAACTTTGCCCTGCGGTGCTCGGGATTTAAGGCAATTGCCCCAGCCCCGATATAAATATCCCAAGGAGGCTAGGTCGTGCGCGGTTAATGACAGGCCTTGATTGGAAGTCAGAAACGTGCCGGCGGTGATCCACCCTTGCTAAGGGGAATGGGAGCTTCGCCTAATCGGCATTAGTGGGGCAACTTATACGATAGGCGCCTCATTGTTCTACAAAGGCGCCTATGGTCTTTTTGGGTTCACGGTTCGCAGTTCACGGTCGGATCTGGCCGGGTGCCGGCTCATTACGAGCACTCGATCGCTCAGCAGGATCGCTTCGTCCACGTCGTGGGTGACAAACACAATGGTCATCTTCAAGGGGCGGCTTTCGCGAGCGCATGACGCGTGCCCGGCTCCAGCAACGTCGCCACGATGCGGCGACCAAAAGCGATCGCCCGCCCAAGAAGCGACAGACCCAACACCCCCTATAAGTCATATAGGTCCTATAAGTCCTATTCGCCCTGGCCGCCCTACCGCCCACTCCTCTCGCCAAGCTCTTTCCTGAGGCCTGTGCTTGATTTGTCTTATGCCGGCTTTTCTGTATGTGAAGCCTCAATGAAAATCGACCAAACGTGCAGGAAATGAGGATATACGCGCTGGTAGCGATCGGCGGCGGACTCGGCAGCTTGCTCCGCTTCGCTATTTCTCAGTGGATGGCTCCAATGCCGGTCTGGTCCCCTTTATCGATTCTCATGATCAATGTGAGCGGATGCTTCCTGATCTCTTTTCTGAATTTTGTTTCCGATCCGACCGGTGAAATCTACCTGGGACCGAATATTCGCGTTTTTCTCATGGTCGGTGTCTGCGGCGGTTACACCACGTTTAGCACCTTTAGCCTTATCTCCTTTAATGCTCTACGTCATAATACGGTGATAGATTTATGGCTAAACATTGGCCTGTCGCATCTCCTTTGTTTGTTGGCTATTTGGGTTGGCGCCCTCGTTGCGTTCGGCCTTCCCCGGGCAGTTGCGGGGGGGTTGTCTTCGCAGCTAGATGCAATCCAACAAAACATGCTGGCAATTATTTTAGTATTTATCGGCGGCGCGCTAGGTTCTATCTGGCGGTTTTGGTGGTCCGGCTGGGTCGCGGAGCGATTCGGAGAGACTTTTCCTTTCGGCACATTAGTCGTCAATGTCGTCGCATCGGCTTTGCTCGGACTGGTCTCAGGGCTGATACTCCGCCTAGGCGCCACGGACACTGCCGCGGTATTACAACAATTTATTTCAGTTGGCGTCTGCGGCGGATTAAGCACCTTTTCGTCGTTCAGCCTGCAAACCTGGAACCTGCTGATGGAAAGACGGTGGATAGCCGCCATCACAAACATAATTGTTTCAACTGCGGTCTGTTTCGCGTCGATCGCGCTTGGATGGCAGGCTTCTGTTAATGCTCATCTATAATCGAATCATGCGCATATGGAACTTTCTCAAGACGCGCTGCTTTTAAGAATCTTCATCGGCGAAAAAGACGAATATGAAGGGCAACCGCTCTTTAAGGCTCTGGTCTTAAAGGCGCGCGAGCTGCATTTAGCTGGTGCGACGGTTTTCCGCGGTCCTTTGGGGTTTGGAAGGTCAAGCCACCTTCATAGCAGCGGGATTCTGCGTCTATCGTTCGACCTGCCCATGGTGATAGAGATTGTCGACACAGAAGAGAAGGTCCAGAGCTTCGTGGCCCAAATTGAAAGCATGGTCGGCGGCGGTCTGATTACCGTCGAACGGGTGCAGGCAATCTTCTACAAGGGCCGCGGGGAGAGTGATGGCTAGCCAAGGAGAAGGCGGATCCGCGCTACCAGAGCGCGGATCTGCCTTCACTTTAGCTCGTGCTGATATCGAATGATCTGCGCGCGCTCTATGGTGATCAGCCCTCGCTGCATCATCTTCCGGAGCTCAGGCAAGAACTCCTGGATCGTATCTGGCGTGTCCACGATCTCCACAATCATAGGCAAATCGAGAGAAAGCCGCAGGATGTTCGCGTTATGGAGATGATGGGAACGGCCAAATCCCATCGGACCCCGCAATACCGTAGCGCCTGCAAGCTTCAACTCCCGTGCCCGAAGCACGATGGCCTTGTAAAGAGGGCGGTGATTGTACTCCTCGGCCTCTCCGATAAAGATACGGAGCAAGAGGCATTCTTGCGGTAGGTCGCGCGTCCGCCGAGAAGGCAACTGTCCGGGGGAAGATGCAGCCTGAGGGGTAGTGACCATAACGGGAATAAATTCCCTGAGCGGTTCACCGACACCCTCACGAGATCTTAGGTACGAGTCTAAATAGCACGGGTAGCTGAAGCAAATTTGACACTGTGCAATTGTCTACTCGGCTTCATCAAATAGATCGACTACTTGCGCTTTCTCCAAGGTGATCAACCCGCTCGGCATCATCTGCTCGAGTACTGGAAGAAAAGCGTTGATCTTCTCCGAGCTGTCTACAATCTCGATGACCACTGGTAAATCGGATGAAAGCCTCAGCGGATTCGCCTGATGAAGTCGACTCGATTTCCCGAACCCGAGGGTGCCATGTAAGACCGTAGCGCCGGCTAGCTGCAACTCGCGCGCCTTCAATACGATGGCCTCAAACAGTGGGCGATGGTGGAACCGGTTTTTATCGCCGGTAAAGATTCGCAATAGCGTTGACTCATCCGGAGGTGCAGCCATATCCAACGTTAACCTTATCGGAGCCGAGCCACCGGTTCAAGCTGACAACAGAACCGGCGACCGAGCAAAAAAATGATCTTCACTCAGCAATACGCAATACCGACCTGCTCCGCGTTGTTAATTCCAAGCCTGCAAGCGGCGCTCTAACCCCAATTCCGAATATTATACACCTGAGGGCTCTCCAAATATCTGGTTATAGAGATCTTCTCCGTAACTGGTCTCCAATGGTTCGGCTTCGACTAACTTAAACGTGCGAGTCCCATCGCTTTCTCTTTCCGCCCGTAAAAAAAGTATATTTTCCTGTTTTGTTGCATGGAATCCAGAGGCAAACGTATACTGATGGCTTACAAAAAAGATTTTAAACCCCTTTTCGATCAAAGCCGACACAATCTGCCTTGCAATCTCCGATCCTTCTCGTTCGTTCGTAGCGGCAAACGATTCGTTAAATAACAATATCGAATCCGGGACCAAATGTTCTGCGATCTCGCTCATTCTGGTTAGTTCTTCATCGAATTTCCCGCTCTTCATGCTTGCGTCCTCCTCGCGCTTGAAGTGAGTAAACACGCTCGGACACATATTGGCCGAGAAAGACTCCGCCCCGACGAACATGCCCGCCTGCATCATCAATTGAGCCAGACCGACGCTCCGCAAAAACGTGGACTTTCCTCCCTGGTTCGCACCCGTAACGATAATAAGATCTTTTTCGTCTGCGTCGACGTCATTTCCGATCACTCTCTGTCGCAAACGCAACGATAAGCAGACATCGTACAGTCCACGAAAAGAATGCTTTCGTTCGGTTGCAGGGACTGGCTCCGGCCAGCAGATCGGCTCCCCCTTTTTCGCCAGTTGTTCCCGCAGATTCAGGCAGCTAACATAGAACGCCAGTTCGGCTCTCAACATCTTGAAGAAATTCAGGATATGATCCGTAGATTGCGCTAGCGCGTTCGCTACCAGGTTAATCCCCCGTTCGTTCAGCTCAGATAAGGCTCTGGCACCGTTTTCGTCACGGGGATCAAGAACAAACGTGTAACCGGCCTCTCTTATACCAAAGTACTGCTGAAGCCAGGAAATAATCCAATGCTGTTTGATTCGCGCCTTCCTGAGGATATAGTTCCTTCCCTTATTACCTTTCCCCAGCTGCGCACTGATCAAGACGCCGGCGCGGAATTTCATTTCCTTTAGATGAGCCTTTATGCTGGCGAAATATTCGTCGGTTAGTTCGGCCTCCAGCGTAGCCAATAGATTTCTAAAGCCCTCAGACTGGAATGCTGCGCCGTGCTGCGCCGACGCTGATCTCAATTTTTGCAGAACTTCGATGAGGTAGTACAACAGCTCGATCGCCCGACCGAGAATCCCAGCTGGATATTTGCTGAAGATACCCCAGGAGCACTTTCTCTCACATTGGATTCCTTCTACCGCCAGCGCATAGAGCCCCCGAACGACGGCAGGATTCTTCAGGCAGTCCTGTAGGATACGCTGCCGATACAGAATAGTGTCCAAATCGTTGTCCAAGCTGCAGAGGACAACGGATTCAGCTACTCGCAACAGAAACTCATCACCAGTGGCCATCGCGCCGAACAGAGTGTCCAGTGCCAAGTCCGGCATCAGCGTTTTCTTGCTCCACGGTAGGGTTTGTCCAAAATCAAAGTCGCGGTCTCGAAAAAGCAGAAATGCTTTCATGGTTCCATGCGCGCTTTCAATTGCTCGAAAGTGAGCCCATGTTTTTCAGCAAGGGACAGCGCGTACGAGAGTCCGGCGGCCGGCTTTCGCAAAACCTTAAAAGTCCTTATTGTCGGGTCTTGCGGATCAACCATGCTAACCAAACTCACTACCTGCTGGGAAAATGAAGCTAAGTCGTCGACGAAGGTTACCCAGACGCACACCGCGTCTCGCTCGATTATTTTCTCGATTACCTTCTTACTGAGAAACAGCGCGTCTCGAAGAGTTGTGGAGGTAAAAATCTCATTCATGATAATGAGGCTGTTCGAAGTCGCCTCTTCAGAATTTCATGAATTCTTACTACGTCATCTTGGAGTTTGCCCCGCAGGTTCGCCATGTTTTCTTGCCTCTCGAAATGGGCTAGGATTTTGTCGAAGAGGAAGACTCGAGACGGGTACCCGGAACTGGACAGCCGATGCTAGCCAAGTAGTGAATCTGGCCAAAAGCACGGGCGAATGTGGTTTTTCCACCTGGATTCGGCCCTGACACCACGAATATCCGTTCGGGATCTTTCAGGTAGAAGTCGTTACAAACAGTTCCTGCGTCGTTGATCACTTGCTGATGAGCCAGGGCCAGGTCGAACCCTTCATAGTTGTAAACCTCTTTGGATCGAGTTGGAGATTTCCGGATAACAAAATTTCAATCCGGTACGTTCAATCAATTCCGCAGTATTCGAGATAAGCAAGGTAGAACTGGATCTCGCGATCGAAACGCTCGACGGTTTTATCTATATAGTCGGCGTTGCGGTACGCAGACGATCCAGATAAGTGAAGTGCCGGATATAAGCAGACGACAGAATTCCAGGATCTTGGCTTCGATCTGATTCATCGACAGGCGGTTCTCAAAATCAACTTATAGTCCTTTACCGCGCCCTGCTTGAATTTCTCAAACGTCTCTTCGACCTCAGTGCTATAATCGGTCTGGTCGTCATATCTCCGATCGTGAAATTTCCAAGCCGGACATTTACTGTATAGGTGATTGACGATAGATCGGTGTTCGGTTTTTGCGCTTCCAGTGTTAGCAACCGGAAGGACTCGGATTCAACGTACGTCTTGAGATAACTCCGGAGACCGGTGAAATTATGGACCTAAACGTACCGTTAAGAGCTCTTGAGCAAAGCTGTTAACCGCCTCACAATAGGTTCCCAAGGCGTCCAAAAAACAGCGGCGCTTTTGATATTGGTAGTACAGCTTGCCTACGGTGGTGAGATGCTCGCGCATTGTCCCCATTTTCGCGGCAAACGATCTCACGGATCGCAATAATCCTGCGGCCTCCAGATCTTGAAACACCTCATGGCGGTAGGCGATTGCATCAATGTCGCCTAACGGAGTGTAAAAAAACGGTTTCAGCTCGTAGCCGGCCTTGCCGACTGTGATGCCGTCCACGATCTGATCAAGATTTAGGTCACGAAAAAAGTCACGAGTGTCTGCCGTCTCCTGATTTATGCCATCCTCGGGTCTCGCAAAGAGTATGCTCTGGAAAGCCGGAGAGCTTCCCGTTGTTGTTTCGATCAAATCATCCAGTGTCGCCTCATACTTCATTGCCCTCCCCCTAGTGTTTGCGAGTTATTTACACTAGGAGTCATCAGCCCAAACTGGGTGGTTTGCCGTCTCCGGCGAGGCTAACTCCATAGCCTCTTGAGAGGAAGCTATGGGATAATCGGGTGGAAATCAATACCTCTTGGCGGGCGGCCAGTGAGGCATTATCATGATGACGGCAATGGAGTTTGCCGTCATGGCTTCGGCCGGGACATCGCGGTCCTCGCTGATAACTCCTGTTCATCACCTTCCGATGCACAGAGACCAACTACTCGAAGAACTGCGACGGTTGCATTGCCAGCAAGAGAATGTCTTACTGATCGGGCCGACCGGAATCGGTAAAACCACGCTTTTGCGGACTCTGAGTGAAACTCTGCCGCTCACAATTTGCGACGAAACGTTCGACCTCGGCCGGCTTTGCGATTGCCTCGAAAGCCGGATGCGCTGGTCTCATGAGAAATTTAGCATCATCGTTCGCAAGAACCGATTGCTCCGGCATCTGAGAACGCACCCGGATCCAGTCGCGTTCGATCATGTGGCTGGAACGCCGCCACGGGTGGCGCGCTTTATTGGGCATTTGCTCGACGATATGCCCGTCTCGATCCGTGCCGTTCCGATCGCCGTCGAGACATCGGTCATGTGTGGGAAAATCTCTCCCGGTTCGTTCGAATTGAAGTACCGCCCTTCACAGAGAGTGAGGCAGCACACCTGATTGCGGTTGCAGTTATTCCGGAAAGATCCAACCAGATGCGGTTCGGCATTGCCGGACCTTTATCGTCTAAGCCACGGTTCACCTCATACTTTGCAAGAACTCATAACCGAGCTCACCACTCGCAAATACAACATGAGCAGCGCAGCCGGCCTGAGGTTGTTGGAACTGGACCGGAAGATTCACAGACTGAATAATTTTGAGAGGCCGAACCTTTCGGGAGGGAGGTAGTCGCTGCGAAGAAAGATTTAGACTGGCCTTTCTGACTCGGTATGCCGACGTCTGCCGACTGGCTGAATGTGGTTCTGAAGTTTAAGGTAAATGGAATGTCCTCTTTTTCGTTGATCGACTTCGCGTGTTGGCTGGTCGTGTTCCTTGGCTCAATGACCGCGCATGAGGCGTCTCATGCTTTTGTGGCCAAACTTCTCGGTGACCCAACGGCGTATCTTGGCGGCCAAGTCACGCTAAACCCGATCCCTCATATTCGGCGTGAGCCGTTTGGGATGTTGCTGATTCCGATTATCTCCTATTTGGCTGCAGGATACATGCTTGGCTGGGCCAGAGCACCGTACAATGCTGCTTGGGCCGGCCGGTTTCCCCGGCGGGCTGCCATCATGGCTCTGGCGGGACCGGCAGCAAATTTTGTAATCGCGTTGCTCTGTTGGATAGGGCTCAAATTCGGATTAGCAACCGGACTGTTCGTTCCAGGTATCACTGGGCGTTTTTCTGAAGCGGTCGTTTCATTGGAACCGGGTTTATGGAGCGTCGTAGCGATACTGCTGAGTCTTGGATTCTCGTTGAACCTACTCCTTGGTGTCTTCAATTTGCTTCCGGTTCCACCACTTGATGGTAGCGCCTTACCTCTTTTGTTCCTCACTGGAGAGGCTTCTCTAGCCTACCAAAGAATCAGCCGCGGGAGCCTAGCCTTCCTTGGAATACTCGTGGCCTGGCAAATTTTCCCAAGAATCTATCGCCCTATCTGGTACTGGATGGAGTCGACGCTGAGGTGAGCCGTTGGCGTTTGGCGTTCGGCGGGTAGGGGAGGGAGCGCCTCCCCGCGCGCCGCGAGGACGTACCATAACCTAACGGTGTATTCTTGTTCCCAGATTACAGCAAGTCCTCGGCTTTGATTACAACGGATCGCGAGGACGCGATCCCTCCCGGGCCACCGCCCGAACGCCGAACGCCGAACGCCAAACGCTAACCGGGCGGCCAATGCATCGAGCGACCACCCAACACATGTACGTGCAGATGCGGTACAGTCTCCCCACCGTTGCGACCACTATTGATAACCAACCTGTAACCGCTTTCGCTTAGGCCCAGATCTGAGGCGACTTGCTTGGCAGTCAACAGCAGGCGTCCTAACAGCGGGGCGTCGGCAGGTTGAGCTTCAGCAATCCGTGGGATCACTCTTTTCGGAATTACCAGCACGTGAACCGGCGCTTGCGGATTGACGTCATGGAAGGCCAAAATCTCGTCATCTTCGAAGACCACTTTCGCCGGGATTTCGCGGGCAACGATTTTTTCAAATAAGGTCATCGGATCGTTAACAGGACTTCAGATTTATCCTTTTCAAGCTGGGCGCGAAGAAAATCCACGATTTCCGTCCGCAACTCGGAACAGCCACGGCTCCAGGTCTTAACCGATTGAAGAAAGCGGACGCAGTTTTGCAGTCCCAAGACATTGATGTTTGGTGCTCGCCGCGAAAGCATTGGCTGCATCCGTTCTTTTAAAAGTTGGAAGAACGCCAACTCGTAGCCGGGACCGGCCTCCGCAGCAAGATCCGAAAGCGAGATTACGCCGGGTGGCTCGAGGGTTTCATATTTCAACGCGATCTCGCCATGACCGATCGCTTGTAATGCGGACCGGATCACTTCGTTCAATTCAGAAATCGTGATCGCCGGCTTATCGTAGCAGTTGCCGAGAAAACAGAGGATGCTTTCGGTAACATGTCCTGCCAGCCACCATTGCGCGTAACCTGCTTTTACAGCGGCTCGAGCTAAGCATCCACACAACCAATCACGGCGGATTATCTCGATTGATCCGTCGTCCAGTCGAAGCACGGGAATTGAGTCTAGGAGCGCGATCACGGTATGAATAGCTCTGGTTGTTGAGCGTTACGTTTTGGTCTTTTGCCGAGGGATTCGATCTCGTTAATAAATTCGCCGATGTCTTGAAATTGACGATAGACCGAGGCGTAACGGATGTAGGCGACTTCGTCTAACGAATGCAGCCGTTCCATTACGCGGACTCCGATCTCTTTGCTTGGAACCTCGTGGTCGAAAGTTTGCTCTAACTCGTGAATCACTTCCTCCGCGGCTCGTTCCAGAGCATCGTAGGCGACTGGTCGCTTTTCGCAGGCTTTGACCATTCCACCCAGTAACTTTTGCCGATCAAATGGTTCGTGACGACCATCTCTCTTCACAACTCGCAAGTCTCTTCTCTCAATTTCTTCGTAGGTAGTGAACCGATGTTGGCAGGCCAAACACTCGCGACGCCGGCGAATTGCAGCTCCGGACTTAGCGGAGCGAGAATCGATTACTTTGTCTTCCAGATTGCCGCACTTCGGACAGCGCATAAAAACCAGTCACGTATGACCACAACATATAGTGGGTGGGGAATCAAAAAAATACAACTAAAGTTTCTCTTGACCGCGCTGGCGGTCGGAGACCATGGAGCGCTGCCTCGCTTGTCCGGGCTCGCTGAGGCTCGCCCGGTCACGGCTCGCCACTGCAAAAAAAAGCGCAGAGCGGCTAACCGCCCTGCGCTGGATGCATAGCAAGACTTTCTAGACTAAGTCGAATTAGCTATTCGAATCTTGGCTGGTCTTAACGGCGCTAGCCTTCTTCAGGATCAAAGCGCGGTTTTGTCGCAGATCTGCTCCCGTGCGAACGGTCGGGTAGGGGACGTTACTGCCGTGTAGTCCTTCCCAAATGATGCGATTGAATTTATTCACATCTTTGATGGCGTCCTCCCGAACGAAATTGAACCCTTTGGTTACACGAGCCCAATAAGCCCCGTCGTGGGTCGCTTTCGGTATCGGACCGGCATTGGCCTGCCGAGGCGGCAACGGAAGTTGCGTGTTGTACAGGTAGCTAGATGGAGTGGCGTTGAACGTCCAGGATGCCTGTTTCGTATCGAAAACATCGGTCATCGGAGTCGCGGATGCCGTGAGAGCATCGATATGATCCGCTCCAAGGATATCTTCGATCGTCGCGATCAGGTTCACCGTGGTGTAAGGAGTCGAAACCACTGCTCCTTGTTTCACGTACGGACCAGCGATATAGATGGTCGAACGATGGGAGTCGACGTGATCTGCACCGTTTTGTGAATCGTCTTCAATGGCCACAATCAACGTGTCCGAAGCATATGGGCTATTAGCGACGGCCTGGATCAGCAATCCGGTGGCATAGTCGTTATCAGCCTGTTGATACTCGGGTGTATTCACTCCTTGGATGGCAGTGCCGAAAGAGCCCATGTGATCGTGCATGAAACGCACCATGGACAGCGCCGGCAGGTTATTGTTTTTCACATAACCCTTGAATTCGCGGTTCCATTCCCACTCGCGGTACCAGTCAGGGAAATTGTTGTCGAAACTACGGAAATACGGATCCGTGACTGAATCCGACATCAATTCCAGTCTCGACGGGAATGCCACACGCTCTTTGGTCTGAACTGGATAGAGTGTCAGCGGCGTCGGTACTGCGTAATACTCGCTCTCGTCGCAATCATAGCCGTAGTTTCGAACGACTAAACCGGCGCGCATCACGGAGTCCCAGATATATCCGGTCTGGAAATCGCCTGCGTCCGGGCCGTCCACGGCGCCGACATCGAGCGTACCAGGTAGAATGTTAGGATCCGTTGGGCCAATGGGCTCCCAAGTTAGCCGCTCTGCATTCGTCGCGAATCCCATGTTGATATCGCGGTTCTGACCTTCTGAGTCGTAGGGTTCACCTTGGACACTGTAGTCACCAGGAATCGATTTTGTGGTGAGATCGTTCTCCCGGCCAGCAAAGCTCCACACCAATCCGTCGCCGCTCACATCGCCCGGGACATAGTAATTGTCCAAGTCAACGAATTGCTGCGCGATGGCATGATAGTTCGGGGTGATGGCTTGACCGAAATCTGTCAAGCTGGGGTCACCATTACCAATCGGCAAGTCGCCCAGGATTTGATCGTAGGTCCGATTCTCTTTAACCAAGTAGATCACATGTTTGATGTGCTTGTGCAGGAAGTTGATGATGGCCTGCTGTTCCGAGGTCAGCTGAGAACCGTAGTGATCATTCGTAGCGACTTGATTCGTCAGCCTCTTCAATGCAGATGCTGAGGGAATTGCGAAGCTTTGCAGGTAACCTTTCTGTAACTGCTCTACGTATTGGTTTGGCTGGCCGTTGTAGTAGGTCTCGCCCGGGTTTGGACCGGTGACGCCTTTTCCATTAGCAACGTAAGCGTAGGTACCGTCGTTGCTCAGGCTGATGGCGTTAGGATAATAGCCGGTCGGAATCAGACCAATTACCGTCGGATGAGCCGGGATACCCGTTACAACTGAGACCGCGTTGGCGCCGCCCAACGTGACGTAGAGCGTGCTGCCATCCGGAGAAAACGCCAAGCTGTTTGGCGCGCTGCCCTTGTAGTGACGAGCGGCTGCGAAAGCCGGCTCATCTGGGGCGCTTACAATCGCGCTCTGAAAGAGCGTGTTGGTGCTCGTGTTAATGATTTCGACCAGGTCACTGTTGTCCTCGGCCACGTACAAATAGCTCTGCGTGCTGTCCAACAGAGATTTCAACGGAGTACCAGCCGTCGTGATGCGGGTCACTAAGGTTGGCGACGCTGGAGTCGAAAAATTCACCACATCGATTTCCCGATCGCGCGCACAGCTGATGTACGCCGTAGAGTTGCCGACAACGCTAACCCAGAACGGATATTCACCGCCCGGAACCCCGCTGTCAGCCGGATTGATGACACCCGGACGCAAATCCAGGGTGCTGATCAGAGAGGTCGCAACTCCGCTGGAGTTGACCGACACGAACGACACCGAGTCGTTGCCATAGTCCGTCACTACAATAATGCTGCCATCCTGAGTCGTGGCCAAACCGCCCGCCATCGCTGGATAGTCGCCGGGATAAAGTCCATACGCCGTCGTGAACCCGAGCTCAACCGGAGTTCCGACTACGGTCCATTGACCGCTCACCAGCTGATACGAAACGACTGAATCGGCAGAGGCAGTGCTGATATAAAACGTTTGGCCGTTAGGAGCCCAAGCGAGGCCGACAAAGGCGTTCGCCGTCTGGATGACTTGACTCAGTACCGGGGTCTTGCTGCTGATGTTGTAAACGAAGATATACTCGTTTGAGTTGGAGGTGTTAGGCCCGGTTTGAATGTCGTTGTAGCCACCTGTCAAAACGAGCAGGGTATTTCCGTCCGGGCTCACCGCCGTGGTGTACGCGCCGTCGGCGACGAAATTCGGTACCTTGGGTAAGCCCGGGTTAAGAGCCTGGTAGGTTGAGTTTGGTGCAGCTGTCGGTGTTATTGAGAGGCCGTTAGGTAGAAACGTAGACTTTGGAGAACCCAACGCATTTTGGGGCGCCGTCATCACTAAGGATGACAGCGTCATTGTGCCAACGAGTGCGGCACGACAGAGTGCTGTCCTGAGGTTCATTTTATCGCCCATATTGGTTTACGATTAGGAGGATGCAGACGGCGCTGCCCGAACAGAGCAATGGCTGTGACGAGCCATGCGCCAGCTGCGTAATCAACTAAGCCGAGGCGGCTGAAAGCTTCTTTGACGCTTATGTTACTTTTCGGTCACAAAGCTTTCCATGCAGGTTCGAAGATGACGCGAATGTCATTTTAAAGGGGCGAACGTCCAAGCGATGAGGAATGAACACGATCTGGGAGGGCGCGCGTCCTCGCGCGTTAGTCCGATTTTACAATTTTGACCGCTTCTGCTATCTCCTTTGCATCAACGCATGGACGGTATGCAGGTACTCGTGGTCGAAGACGAAGCGAAAGCCGCGACCTTCCTTTCCAACGGCTTGTCCGAGAATGGCTGGTCCGTGGACATCGCGAATGATGGCAAAATTGCTTGGGGTTTCCTGCGAGAGAAGCAGTACGATATTGTCCTGCTGGACGTCTTGCTTCCCGGGCTAGATGGCTGGAGCATTATTCGTCAGATGCGGGCCAACGGGATAGCGACGCCGGTCATTTTTCTGACCGCCCGAGATAGTTTGGGAGAGCGGATCCGCGGTTTGGATCTGGGCGCCGATGACTACCTGGTGAAGCCATTCGCGTTTTCAGAGTTAATGGCGCGGATTAGAACTGTGCTTCGACGTGGCCGGGATACTAGTCCGACTAGTCTGCGGGTTTCAGATCTGGAACTGGACTTGATCCGACACAAGGTTGTTCGCCGTAATCAACCCATTGAGCTCACCCAAAAAGAGTTTGCGCTATTACTTTTGCTGGCTCGGACACCGAATGAAGTGGTCGGTCGCAAGGTAATCGCCAAAGAAATTTGGCACATGGATTCGGCGAGCGATTCCAATGTAGTGGATGTCGCTGTTCGACGGTTGCGCCGGAAGGTTGATTATCCATTCGACAAGCCTTTGATTCACTCCGTCTACGGCGTTGGTTATGTACTCGGAGAACGTTGAGGTCGCGAGATGAGGCCGAGACGTTCCTGGTCGATGGTGTTTCGTCTTTCTGCGTCGTATGCGGTTATTACCATCGCCCTGCTATCCCTGTTCGGTGCGTTTCTCTACTTTTCTCTAAAAGAGAGTCTCCAGGTATCAGCTCGAAATACGCTCGCGGATAAGATTTCAGTGATGCGGCAAATTCTGCGCGAGCGGCCCAACGATCAAGAGGCTTTGGAAGAGGAGGTCCAATGGGAGAGCACCGCGCGACAAAGTAGCGTGTATTATAGCCGGTTGCTGCGGGAGGATGGTACGCTGGTGATTCAATCGTCTGGAGCAGCAGGCCTCATTCCTAAGCTCTCGCTCTGCCCTACGCCGGCCCCGGAGAATCGGCCATTTGGGGAGACCCGCGAATTTCGCCCGGCGCCAGAGAGAACGTTGCTAGTGAGTAGCGCTTGGGCAACCAGCGCCGGCGCCGGAGACGCAGCCGAAGGAAAGCCGCAACGTTTCATTTATACCGTGACGCTCGATACGAGCACTGAGCAAGGCGTTCTCCACGACTACCGGAACAAATTGCTCTTGGTCCTGATCGGAGGTTCGGTCATATCGGCTTTCATAGGAACATTTGTTGCCCGGCGAGGGATCCGGCCAATCGAAGAAATTTCGGCGGCAGCTCATCGGATCACCGCAAATGCTTTAGCCGAAAGAGTTGGTTCTATGGCTTGGCCGCGCGAGCTCGCCGGCTTGGCAACTGAGTTCGATGCCATGCTCCAGCGCCTGGAAGATTCGTTTCGACGTTTGTCTCAATTCTCTGCGGATATTGCCCATGAACTTCGGACCCCGATCAACAACTTAATGGGAGAGGCCGAAGTAGCCCTAAGTCGAGAACGGACCTCGGGAGAGTACGCTAAGGTTATCGCTTCAAGTCTCGAGGAGTATCATCGTTTAGCGGAGCTAATTGACAGTCTGCTGTTTCTTGCGCGAGCTGAAAACGCCGATTTGTCACTGCAGAAGTCTTGGTTCCAGATAGCGGATGAGCTAGCCAACCTGCTCTCGTATCACGAGTTGGAGGCGGCAGAATTAGGGGTTGCTCTTGGTTTTTCCGGGGACGCAATGCTTTTTGCGGACAGCACCCTTTTCCGGCGTGCGATCAGTAACGTTGTCGCGAATGCCCTAAGACACACGGCGAGCGGCGGGAACGTCAGCGTTGAAGTCCACCCTGAGCGTGATGCCGTCAAAATTCTGATCCGAGACAATGGGACCGGTATTCCGGCCGAACATCTTCCGCGACTTTTCGATCGTTTCTACCGAGTTGATGCTTCCCGGAACACGGCGATGGCTGGGACAGGTCTCGGCCTGGCCATTGTGAAAACCATCATGGATCTACACGGCGGTTCGGTGACGATCCAAAGCGAATTAGGAAAAGGGACCCTGGTGACGCTAGTGTTTCCGGTCAATGTGGCACAGGTCCACTCGGTGGCGGCTGTTGTGCGTTGAGTTCGGGAGCCTCGCCCCACCAAAGGCTCCTACGCTGCGTGTTCTTTCGCGCGATTTTCGAAGCGCGTGTATTCCTTTCGGAACGTTAGCAGAATCTCGCCGGTCGGACCGTTACGTTGTTTCGCAATGATGAGTTCGGCTTCTCCTGCGCTACGCTCTTTTTCCTCCTCATCGGTGGCATAATATTCAGGGCGTACCAGCAGCCCAACAACGTCGGCATCCTGCTCGATCGATCCCGACTCGCGCAGATCACTTAACCGCGGACGGCCAGGGGAATCCCCTTTTGCGCGCGCATCAGGCTGGCGGTTTAGCTGAGCAACCACGATTACCGGAATCTCGAGCTCTTTCGCTAATGCCTTGATGCCGCCCGAAATTTCGGAGATTTCCAGCTGGCGATTGTCTTGGGCCCGTCGAGTCGTGGATCGCAACAGTTGAAGATAATCGATCACCAATAGCTCGATTTTATTATTTGCCTTCAACCGGCGCGCCTTTGCCCGAAGCTCGGAGATAGAAAGCCCGGGAGTATCGTCAATATACAGATTTGCGCCCGCCAGGTGCGATGCGGCCGTCGTCAAACTCGGGAAATCCCGCTCCGAAAGGAAACCGTTTCTGACCTTCTGGAGATCGACTTTGGCTCGAGAACACAATAGGCGCTGAACAAGTTGTTGGCTGCTCATCTCCAAGCTAAAAACACCGACAGGCCTTCCCACATCCAAAGAGACATGTTCCGCGACGTTCATGGCGAACGCGGTTTTGCCCATGCTCGGTCGCGCTGCGATTACGATCATCTCGGCGGGATGCATTCCGCTTGTCATCCGATCAAGTTCGACGAACCCAGTCGGCAAGCCGGTTACAGCGCCGCGATTCTCATAAAGATGCTCAATTTGTTCGATCGCCTTAATCACCAATTCCTTGGTGGGAACGACGTCAACTCTGATATAGTCACCTCGGATTTGCAGAATTTCGCGTTCGGCGTCGTCCATTAGCGGCTCGACATTTTCTTGTTCGTCATATGACCGGCCGCTAAGCGAGTCACAGGTCAGGATCAATCGTCTGAGTAGATACTTCTCCCGAACAATATCGATATAGTAAGCTGCGTTTGCCGCCGTCGGTACAAAGCCATAGAGCTCGTTCAAGAACTCGACTGCTCCGATTTCTTCCAGCTGGCCCCGATCCTGCAACGTCTGTTTCAGGGTGATAAAGTCGATGGGTTTGCTCTTATCGGCGAACTCGATCACCAACTCGTAGATGATTTGATGGGCTGGAACGTAGAATGCCGGCGGCTGTAAACGGAGGACGCAAAGATCGCTGACGTCCCGCGGGGACAACAACATGGAGCACAGGACACCTTTCTCGGCGTCAGTGCTGAATGGGAGGGACCTCGGGGCGTTTTTGCTTGGGGATGGGTTGTGAAGAGATTGTGAATAACTCTTCCCGCTGTCCCTGCGCGCAGCGCCCTGTTCACTCCCGGGCTTCTCAAGAGGTTTCGCTAAGCCTTGAGAACCTTTCGACATTCTCAACTCGCAGCCGTCTTGCTGCGCTTACGGGTCTTTGGCTTGCCGTCCTTTGCTTCCGGTTCTGGTTCCTTCTGGGCAGGCGTATGGGCCTTAACTTCGAGTTTTAAAGTCGCTGTCACATCTCCGTGCAGATGAATTGGAACCTCGATTTCGCCGGTTTCTTTAATCGGTCGCTCGAGGCGAATCCGGTGGCGATCAATCTTAATATCGGCTTCCGCAAGCAGTTTATCTTCAATATCTTTTGCCGTAACTGAGCCGAATGCTTTTCCTGTCTCGCCCGTCTCTAGAATGAAGTCGAGCTTCGCCTTATTGATTTTGCGGGCGAGTTCTTCGGCTTCGTTCAATTCCCGGGCTTCCCGTTCGGCTCGCTTGCCTTTTAGCAGGTTCAGACGCTTCAAGTTTGCCGGAGTCACTTCATAGGCTTTACCTTGAGGAACAAGGAAGTTTCTGGCGAATCCCCTGCGCACCTTGACCACGTCGGCCTCGGCGCCAAGACCGGGAATATTTTCTTTGAGAATGACTTCAGTGACTGCCATGCATAGCTCCGGCTGAAATTGAATGGGAGGAGACAGCTAATGGACAAGCCATGGCCTGTCAAGCTGACGTACCAGACAATTTAAATAATTGCAAAAAAAAGCCGGCCGGGTAAATCCCAGCCGGCCTAATAAAACTTCTTAACAGGAGTAAATCTCTCTTTAATTAAACTCGAAGATCTCCTGCGGGATCTCGATCGGCTTCTCCTTCTTGCTGAGCGCCCGGCGCAATTTCGCCAACGCGATGTTTTGCAACTGCCGAATTCGTTCCCGAGTAACCCCGAATTTCTTACCTACTTCCTCGAGGGTCTTCGGTTTTCCACCGTCGAGACCAAACCGTTGGAAGATGATCTTTCGTTCGCGGTCGTCCAAAACTTCCAGGAGCTCACTGACCTCGTCGCGCAGGTTCTTGTCTCGCAAGAGCTCGAACGGAGTTTGCGCGTCCTCGTCACCGACGATTTCACCGAACTCGGTGGAGTCATCGTCGCTGATGGGCGCATCCAGTGAGGCAGGCCGGATTGAAACGGTCTTCAATTGCGACACCTTGCCGCTCGAGATACCGATTTCCTCGGCCAGTTCTTCGTCGGTAGGTTCGCGACCTAGTTCCTCGCTCATCTGCAGCGAAACTCGCCGCATTTTGGAAATCTTGTCGACCAAATGCACCGGCAACCGGATCGTTTTGCTCTGGTTTGCCAACGCTCGCTTGATAGACTGTTTAATCCACCACGCGGCATAGGTACTGAGCTTACCTCCCTTTGCGGGATCAAAACGTTCCACGGCCTTCATCAAGCCGATGTTGCCTTCGGAAATCAGGTCCAACAACGGAAGTCCCAAATTCGCGTAATCATGGGCGATCTTAACAACCAGTCGCAAATTCGCCTTGATCATCAGAGCTCGCGCTTCTCTGTCTCCTTTTTTGATACGGGCAGCGAGCTCGATTTCTTCTTGGGGAGTGAGCAACGGAATTTGCCCGATTTCCCTAAGATAAATCTTAATGCCCGTATCTGAATCTTCGCCAGCCATACTTGATTAACTTGTTCAATGGTTTCGTAGCCAACCCTTTAAAAAACTAAAGAAATATCGCCCCCTAGCTGACGATATTGCTTAACCTCCTTAAGAATAACCTGTCCTTTGACAACGTGGCCTTGCCGGTTGTTCAACGTTTTTTTTCTTCTTTTCGGCAGTTATAGAAAGGCCAATGCCTCGAACGGACCGTCATCAACGCCTTCACTCGTACAATTACTTCTCGCAGCGCACTTCTGCTGCTTCGCCTTCAAATCTAATACGCATGAGAGGCCAAAAATGCTTCATGTTTTTTGCAGCCCCCAGAATTTCATTTGATAAAGCGAACAGCCACTAAAACATAAGAACCACCCTCGGTCAAACCTAAATTCCGAGGCCAAATTACGTCCCTGATCCACGCGCCTTAGACGCAACCAGACTGCTTTTTCTTCAGGAAATCGTTCAGGGCGCATTAGAATCTGTTGTCGTGGTCTTTTCCCCGAGGGGCTGGCGAGCTCAGTCGGGTCGCTACGATCATTCTGTCCCCTCCTCCTTCGCCGTCCTGGCTACGGTGGAAAGGCCGGGACTGGGCCGATAGCTGAGGACCCAAAATCCCACACTTGACAACATGCGTCGTATAAGCAACATAAGTCGGCAAAAGATGCGCCAATCTACCACCTTTCGGTTGTCTCTCCTCTGCCTCCCGTTTCTAGTCTCACTACTTTCCTTCCTCTTTCCCCAGGACAAACCAAAACCCATTGACCTCACTTCAAACAAATCGATGAAAAAGCACTATCTCTCCCTATTAAGTATCCTCGCCTTCGCTGCGACAACGGTTGCCCAGGCCGATTCCTTCAAGATCGACCCCGTCCACTCGTTTATCCTCTTCAAAATCGGGCATTTTGGGGTCGGCAACGTGTATGGCCGGTTCGATTCCTTCAGTGGCAAATTTACGCTCGATCAAAATGATCCATCGAAAGATGCGGTCAGTGTTGAGATAAAAACCGATAGCGTCGACACGAACTTTGCCGACCGCGATAAACACATTAAGAGTCCTGATTTCTTCAATGCGGCACAATTTCCCACCGCCACCTTCAAGAGCACGCCGTTAAAAAGGTCGACGATAAAAACTACGAAGTAACCGGAGACTTTACCCTTCGCGGTGTTACTAAACCTTTGACTCTAAATGTCCAAGCCATCGGTAGCGGCCCAGGTCCGAAAGGTGCGTTTCGTTCCGGCTGGGAAGGGACCGCCACCCTGAAGAGAAGCGACTTCGAGGTAAAGACTTTCTTGCCGGCCGTGTCGGACGAGGTTGGCCTTATAATCGCGGTCGAAGGGATCAAGCAGTAAGAACTCCTGCCTAAGCCGGCCATATGAACCAGATGGTTGTCCAATCGCTTCAAGGGGTCGGTTTGCCGGCTCTGGCGGTGCTGATTGCAAGTGCGTTGTGGTTTGCCGTGTTCCCAAAACATCCGCGGGTTCGCGCGATTGGCATTGGGCTGATCGTCGCCGGGGGAACCATTTGGGCTATATTATTTGCCTTCGGCGGGTTGGCTTATCCTCCTCGTGAATCCGGCCAGTGGATTCCTTATCTAGCTGGAGTGGTTGCCTTAGCTGGTTGCCTTCAGGGCTTCCGGCTAGGGCGGCAGGTGACGAGTCTGGTTCTTTCGCTGATCACGGCGCTCATTTTATATTGGTCTCAAATATTCGGGAACCCCATGGCTTGCTCTGGATCCTCGCGATTACGGTCGTGCTCTTCGTGAGCGCGATCTTGCTTCAACAGATGATTGAAGAACGTTGTTCTGGAGCGGAGCTCTCTCTCGGTCTGGCTCTTTCCGCTGGGGCCGGAGGTATCGCCATTTTCCTGGGAGGATCAGCGGTGCTCGGCCAAATCAGTGGGGCCCTTGGGCTCATCCTGGGAGTGGTCGCCATTCTGGCGTTCTTTTTTAATGCAACCGTGGGTCCAATTGTTCCGCTGATCTATGTGATGATTTTCGGGAGCTTGCTGCTGAACGGTTGCTTATTTGCCCAGCTGCCGTGGCTGACGGCGATTCTTTTGTGGATCACCCCCTGGGCCCTCCTTTTCGGACAACGTTCGGACCAGCCGAGACTTGGTCGTCGAGCTGGTGCGCTCTGTCTGCGGCTAATCGGTGTTGTGATTATGGTGGCTGTCGCTCTCGGCTCCGTTTTCCTGCTTGCTCCTCCTAGTTCCGATATTTAACCGACGGGTTATGCCCTGCATTTCGCCGCTGGTAATTGCGTCCCTTCCAAGACGATCTTTGCCCTCTCCAACACCGAATCGCCGACGACCAAGTCATCAGCAGATAAAGCGTAGCGACCAAAGGCAGGGTGATCACCAGCACAGGGGACTGCCGATAAAAACGAACGGTCGGCAGATAGGTGCCCCACATCAAGAGCAGCCCGAGCCCAGCGAAACACTTTGCCAACATCGAGTGGCTAGCCAGGCCCAAGACTGGAAACCAAAACAGAGTCAGCATCAAAAACGTCGTCACGAACAGCCAGAAGATCGAATAGTGGAGCTGGGTGAACGCGGTCCGAGTGACCATATGCCAGAAACTGCCAAGGTCGAGGTACCGCGCTGGCTTTTAGCCGAGTGTGTCAATCCGATCCAGGTGCTGCCGCCGATTTGCTTGACCCTCTTCGCCAACTCGCAGTCATCGATAATGTTGCCTTTAAATGCAGCGAATCCTCCGATAGCCCGGAGCGTGTCGGCTCGGATCAGGATACAACCTCCCGCCGCCACACCGAGTCTGGGAACGCGGATCGTTTCCCAGCCAAAGGGATAAAGCAGCTTGAAGAAGAAAATAAACGCCGGGCAAAGAACATTCTCCCAGAAAGTTTGCTTGCGTAATCTGCCATCAGCGAGACCAGGTCGAGTTTTCGCTCTCAGTTTCGTTTTGAGTGCGTCAACGGTGCCTGGCGCGAGCTCGATGTCTGCGTCGAGCAGCAAGATCATCGGCGTGGTCACCTGCTCGGGCCTTGCTGAAGAGCCCAAAGCTTGCCGACCCAACCTTCCGGCAATTCCCTGCCCGATAACATTGCAGATCTCCGCGCAAAGCTACTTTTCGGCGAGCTCGGCGGTGCCATCGGAGGACTGGTCGTCAATCACGACCACCGCCAGATCCTTGCCTTGCTTTTCCAGCGGCCCAGGGTGTCCGGCGAATGAAGCGGCCTCATTGCGGGCTGGAATCAGGACCTGAGATCGGATAGATCTGTATCCGATATGCTCCGAGCTGTCGTGCTCCAGTAGTTCTCCGCGTGCTCCACGGCCTCCAGGGGAGCAGCAAGATGAATGGCCAGACGCGAGCGAGCCAATGAACAACGTCATTCACTTCTCTTTAAGATCGTGCTAAATCAACAGTGCCATCGCGACCGGTATTGTCATGATCGCCCGTGCATTAAGCGAAAACCGGGTTCGTTCGTTGGGTCTTAGAAAGCTACCGGATCAACTGACCGACGATTTCAGATGCCATCAACTGAAGAACGTCCTTGCGCGACAGACGAAATAGATCGCCTTCAGTCGTCAACTGAAGCGCGCTCATGGCCACTCCGTACTGCAATCCGCGAACAAAGTTTCCCTCCAAGAGACCGGAGATCACACCCGCTGCGAAACTGTCTCCGGCACCGATCCGATCGATCATGTCGACCGGGTATCCAGGAACGTGAACGGTGTTGCCTTGTTCGAAACCAACAGCCCCTGGTCACCGGTGGTGATGGCGACACGCGGCATCCCGAACAGGCCATGCAACTCTTTCGCGGCCGTAGCCGCTTCTCCGCTGATCTCGAAAATAGGTCCTAGATCGCGCTTACTCACAATCAAGGTGTCAACTCTGGACAACAGCGGCGCCAACTGGCTGCGGCACTCTTTGTGACTCCACAACAGAGCACGATAATTGACGTCAAAAATGACGGGGATTTTTGAGTCGTTGGCTCGGGCGATAACATTCTCAACTAGCCGGCTGCAACCCGCAGAAAGCGCGACGGTGATCCCGGTTAAGTGAATAAAACGCGCTTTGTTGAAGAGGGATAAGTCGAAGGTCGTTTCGTCCATGTTCCGGGCAGCGCTGGGAGCCCGGTCATACAAAACCTTTGTCGGACGCGGCGACGCCCCAAATTCTAGAAAGTAAGTTCCGACCCGGTCGATATCCGACCATGCGACATACGAACAATCAACGCCGTAGCCGGAAATCGTGTCCGCGATGCGATGGCCAAGAACGTTGTCCGGAAGCCGAGATAGCCACCGGGAAACGAACCCCATGCGGGCGACTGCCACAGCCACGTTACTCTCCGTTCCCGCAACATGAACGTCGAACGCCGGTGCATCCGCAAGCAACCGCCCCGCCGGAACCGAGAGACGCAGCATCGATTCACCGACGGTAACAAGATCAACCTCAGATGCTGGCATGGAATGACTGAAGAAATTTCACCACAGAGACACAGAGAACACAGAGTAAACGATCCGCAGATTACGCAGATTACGCAGATTTCGTCTCGAGGTTTCGGTTGGCCATAGAATAAACATTACGTCGCTAACACTAGAGTATGCTTTTACGTCGGCCGCTCAATTGGCGCGCCAAATCGTAATCTGCGTAATCTGCGAAATCTGCGGATAATTTACTCAGTGTCTCCGTGGTGAATCATTTGGGTTTATGGGTGCGCCAACTGTATTTGGGCTCGTATTTCAGGATTCGCCTCGCTTTTTCAATCGAGAACAGCGACTGGTTCGGCCCGAAAGAACCTTTCTGCGGAACGTCGGGAAATACTTCTGCCAACAGTTCTTTGTTGTCCCTGAGCATCACTGTGTCAGCATTTGCGATAATGAAAACTTCGGCTCCCTTCAGATCGACTTCTAGAGCCAACCGGAACGCTTGAGCCGCATCTCGCGCGTCGATGTAACTCCAGACGTTCCATTTTCGCTTTCGAGGGTCATCCTGAAAGCCGGGGAACCGGGCATAATTTTCCGGATTCATCACGTTAGATAGACGGAGACCGATGATTTTGAGATCTGGGTCCCATCGGCAAAACTGCTTGGCCATTTCTTCGCCAACTAGCTTGGAAAGCGAATACGCCGTTTCAGGTCTACCCGGGTATTCTTCATCCACTGGGACATAGGGGGGTGGTGTATCGAATGGCAATCCTAAGACGGTTTCGCTCGACGCCCATACGATGTTCTTGATCTGGAGTTGTCTGGCTGCCTCGAACACGTTGTAGGTGCTGATTGTGTTAGTCTCAAATATCACGTGATTAGGGGCCAGACCCGGGGCTGGGATTGCGGCCAGATGAACAATGCCGGTTACCTTTTGCACCCGCTCATCGATCGCCGATAACGCTGCCATCGTTTGACCGAAATCGGTTATATCAACCCGGCTGCCCGGAACACCCTGATCGCCCGCCGCAACCTGATCGATATTGCAGATTTGATATCCGTGAGCCACGAGTTCCTTGATACAGGCTCGACCCGCTTTGCCGCTACCGCCGGTAACCACAATCATGGAGGGCACTGAATCGTAGCCCGGAGAAATAGCAACCGCGAATGGATCCGCCTCCGCCAAGCCTACGGCGCGACGGGCCGCGAAGAGAAACCCCAATTCAACCGCGGATCAACGTAGATGGAAGGCGCATGGCGGGCAGTGGGTTCACACCGTCCACTCAGTCCACTGTGTCCACTCAGTCCACTTCTACGCCGGTTCCACCAACGAGACTCCCATTCTTGTCCTGCGGAAATGAAAATAGGCCTGCACAAACGCCATAGCCTGGGCCAAAGCCGCTACAAAGAATACAATGCCCACCCGGAAATCCGTGGCCTGAAGACCGGAGACCTGTGCTAGCAACGGTGCTCCGACTAAAGGTGCGATTACTCCCATGATACTACTGATCGAGTTCAGCGAACCCAGCATTATCCCTTGGTGACGCGGATCCACCGCCTTAGACACGATCCCTTGCAAGGCTGGGTTTATAACGAAACCCAACACGTTGATTAAAATGATCGCGTACATCATCCAGCCTTGGAAAGCGAGTCCGTAGAGCACGTAAGCCACTGAAGAAGACGCCATACCCGCTAAGGCCGTGCGAGTGTCACCGAATTTCTTCAAAAGCAGGCCGAGCAAACCCGCTTGAGCGATGGTGCTGGCAATGCCAACTACAAAGAGCGATATGCCATTCGCTTGTGGCCCCCAGCCGAATCGAAACGAAGTGTAAAGCACCCACGTGGTCTGGAGCATGAATTGGCCAAACACACTGAAAATATAGACCAGCACCAAACTGCCGATTCCCCGCACCTGCGTCAGCGCCAGGATCGCTGAGAACGGGTTTACTTTCTTAAAATCGATCGCAGTCCGGCGTTCCTTCGACAGGGATTCCGGCAAAATAAAATAGCCGTTAAGCCAATTTAACAGAGCAAGAACGGCTGCGGCGAAATAAGGCAACCGCAAGTTATTAGCGGCTAACAAACCACCGATCATCGGTCCGCAGATGAAGCCAAGCCCGAACACGGCGCCCATCAGTCCAAAGCTCCGGCTGCGATTCTCCGGTGTAGTGACATCGGCAATGTAAGCGCCAGCCACGGTGTAACTTGCGCCCGACGCACCGCCGATCAGACGAGATACCAGCAAAAGCCAAAGCCAGGGGGAGATCGCGGTAATTAAAAAATTGAGTCCAAGACCAAAGATCGAGATGAGCAGAACCGAACGCCGGCCGAACCGATCGCTAATCGCGCCAAGCAGCGGAGCGGAGAAGAATTGCGCCAATCCGTACGAAGCCAATAATGCTCCGTACCAATACGCTTGTGCCGGTTTGTCGGCCGTCATGCTGGAAACGAGCGCCGGCAATACCGGGATAACAATCCCGAACCCCAGCATGTCCAGAAATACTGTCGCCAGGATGAAGGGCAGACCGGCTTTTCGACCTCGGAACATAGAAATCATTGGGTGCGGGAGGTCGCGAAAGGTACCGCGAATGCATGCTAATGAAAGGCGTAATAGCAGGAGTTCAGGGTGGGGTGGACTACAACATTGCAAGCATGAAGGTCCTATGCACGAGAATCGTAGAACAACCCTATACCCAAGATAGCAGGCTCCTGAACTCCTGAACTCCTGCAACTCCTACTCCTTTAATCTGCTCTGCGTTGTGGCGCGATGAAGAGTCTGCCTGCCTGGCGCCGGCAGGAGTTACCGGCTGAAAGATTGACCTTTGCGATCTCTTGATGGTTTAGCATGGAGCGGATTTGTTCTACCTCTTCAAAACCGACATCATTGATCTGTTTCCGAGTTAACCATTGGTGAATTACTCTGCGTTGTAGCGCCACGGGTAGCGTTCTCAGGTCGCGCACAGGCAACTGCATCTAGTTCCCACCAGCCAGGTGTTAACTGACGGAGCAGCTCGGCTTCATCAGCCGCAATCTCACATAGTCGCAAAAGATTTGCTTTAAATGGCCGGCCTAGGATTTGCTCAATCTGGGGCACTAACAGATTCCGGATCCGGTTACGCGTAAATTTATTCTCCGCGTTAGTAACGTCCTCGGAAAATTTGAGACGCCGTTTCCTGGCATAATCGCGAATTTGCGTTTTCCAGACCTGGAGGAGAGGCCGGACGAAAACAAGCTCGGATCCCTCCACCGAGATTCGCGTTTTTGTTCGCATCGCCGCGTGGCCAATCGCACCCGTGCCACGCAGCAGGTTCAACAGAAAAGTTTCAACTTGGTCATCCGCATGATGACCGAGAAAGACATGCTTAGCGCCGAATTTCTTCGCTGCCTTAGCAAAGAAATGCTGGCGAGCTTGGCGAGCAGCGGTTTCCAGGGAAAGTTTGGCCGGCCATTCCTCGACTTGATCCTGAAAGATTGGCAGCTTCAGACGGCTCGCCAGTCGCCGGATGAATTGGGCTTCTCGTTCACTATCGATACCACGCAACCGGTGATCGAGGTGACAAATCACCAGGTTGCCGAGGCCTGCGTCCAACAAGATTTGTAGGAGTACCCGGGAATCGATCCCGCCAGAAACACCGACCAGGTAAGGCGGTGCTTTTGGATAAGGTTGAAGGCTCTGGGTCGCCTCTTCGACCCAGGCTAAGCGTTGATCTACAGGCATGGTCCTTTTTCATAGAACCATGCCTGTGCAGCTTGAGCAATTAACCTGATCTAGAGATTAGGGTCGGTAGCTAAAGTCTCGCCAATGGGTGAGCCGATGCCGCTCACGTTATCGTATCCAACTTTGGCATTATATTCACCATTGCTGCCTTGAGTCACGTCGTAGAAATCGGTATACCCGGACTTCTTGAACGCCCTGTAAATGTCCGGATTAACGTAGCCTAGCCGCGTTCCTTTCACTTGATTGATCTCAAGTTGGAGCGCCACATAGGTAGGTGAGCTCCAGGAAGTGCCTTCACCCGATACCCATCCTCCTGAGACAAAAATGTCAACCAAGTCAGCTGGGAACGATAGATCGGGCACATTCCGGGTGGTGGTTGACGCTAAGCCGCTGACCCCTTTTTGATACTTGGGAATCGCGTACAAGCTGGAAACGCCGCCGCCCGAACCGCTCCAAGCTTGGTCAGTCACATATGTACCACCGCTGTAGCTGATATCGGTTCCGCCCAAGGAGATTACCTGCGGCACTACCGCGGGCCAGCTAACGATCCCGCCGTTGGACCCACTGTCACCGCTCGATGCCGACCAGGTGATGCCTTTGGCTTCCCCGGCTTTCACAGCCGCCGTGAACGTTGCGTCTTTGAACTCGTCGCCCCCAAAACTCATATTCACCGCTTCCGCAGTATTGTCGGAAACGATTTTATTGGCCGCGCCGTTAATGTCAGCGGTAGACAATTCCTTGATCAGGTACAGGATGATGTCGGCTCCCGGCGCCAGGCCGCCGATTGTCTCGGTGTCGAGTGCTGTCTCATCCACATCGCTATTGATCGCGCCGGTACCGCTGACGATCTCGCGGGAGATTGTACCCGTGCGCGTGATCGGGAAATAGGAGAAAAAGCTGGTCAAGTCCGAAGTTTTGACATTCGAATCGATGATGATCGCAGCGGTATGCCCGGTGCCGTCGTATCCATTCTGGACCGGGAAATTGAAATCGTTGGCTAAGGCTACCGGAGTATATCCACCACCTGGACCTTGAATCGGGCCGGTAATGGAGTCCCGATGAACACCGACTTTCGCCACGATCAAGTTGTCGACATGAATGGCGAGAACCAGCGGAATCAGAGAATCCGGTAACAACGCGGGTGTCACGTTCATGTAACGGTCGCCGCCGGCAGCTTGCGCAACCGTGTGGATCTCAGTCTTGAAGTAGCTTTCCACTAGAGCGCTCGTCGCCTTTGCATACACCAGGACCCGGTTTGACGTGGTCTGGGTTATCTGAAAGCCGGCTTTTTGGAGCGCGCTGGTCACGCTGTTTAATTGTTCAGCCGTGGGCCCAAATCGCTCGTCAAACTGAGCAGTTGTCAAATACTTGTGGTAGTTCGCGGAGCTGGGATCGCTCTGTTCCTCTACGAGTCGATCCAGATCGTCGGAGTGGTTGTAACGGAGGGTAACAACAACATCGACCAGTGCGCTTCCAGCTCGGCGACCTAAGTCTTGAACGCCAGCTATCGGTAGTACTTCGGCACCGATGGCTGGGTTTTCGTTAGTGGTTGCCGCGTCATCTCCTGCATAAACTCGGCTGATTCCAATACAAGCGAATAGGAGCCCAGAGAATAGACCGATGCGATACAATTCCTGCTTCAACATAGGTATTTAGTTTGGATTAATGTCTACGGGGCCCAAAAATGGGTGACCAGCAGTAACATCTTTGCCTGAAACTGTCGAAAGCAATCTTACACGACGTTTCTCGTGGAGCGTGCCTCGCTCGCGAGGCCGCGGTAAACAGGGTCCAGGGCTTGATGCAAGCCTATTTTTGTCAGCGCTCTGGATCTTCATGCAAAAGAGCACAGCCAAGCGAGGCGCCCACCGCGCTATCAGTCTTGCTTACCACGGCCTCGCAAGCGAGGCACGTTCCACGAGAAGCGCGCTTGTTGCTTTCGGCGTCACGGCTATGCCGGCGTTAAGACAGCAGCGCCTTCCAATTTGCCTTTACGCGCTGCATCCAAGGCCTCGTTTGCTTGAGCGAGCGGAAACCGGGTAACTCTGGGTTGGATCCTCGCCGCGGGGGCCAGCCGAAGAAATTCTTCGGCGTCTCGGCGAGTCAAATTAGCGACAGAACAGAGGGTTCGTTCTCCCCAAAGCCAGGCGTAAGGGAAAGCAGGGATATCGCTCATATGAATCCCACCACAAACCACCCGGCCTCCTTTATCAACTGCCTGCAACGCTTGAGGAACCAAAGGCCCAGCCGGAGCAAATATGATGGCGGCGTCGAGCGGGTCGGGCGGTAATTGGTCGGAACCGCCGGCCCAGGTTGCACCTAACTCTTTGGCGAAGAGCTGACCAGGCGTGTCTCCCGGGCGAGTAAAAGCAAATATCGCTCGACCTTGGTAAGTCGCTGCCTGTGCTACCAAGTGTGCAGCTGCGCCGAACCCGTAAATACCAAGTTTTTTGACTCGGTCCGCTGGGCCGGCTAGAACCAGCGACCGGTATCCGATCAGTCCCGCGCACAACAAGGGAGCGGCAACCGCTGGGTCGCTATAATAATCTGGAATTCTGAAACAGAAGCGTTCGTCGGCGACCGCATATTCAGCATAACCGCCGTCGCGTGTGTAACCGGTGAACAGAGCGTTCTCACAAAGATTTTCTTTATCTGCGAGGCAAAACCGGCAATGGCCGCACGTGCGACCCAGCCATGGGATCCCAACTCGTTCCCCGATGTTGAATCGGCCAGACACACACTGGCTAACCGTGCCAACAATTTCGTGCCCGGGGATAAGCGGCAGTTTCGGTTTCGGCAGCTCTCCGTCTACAACATGCAGATCGGTCCGGCACACCGCACAGGCCTCTACTTTAACCAGTAGTTCACCATTCCTTGGTTTAGGTACCGGAACCTGAGCCGGACTCAATGGTGTTAAAGGCTGGGTTAACACCATGGCGAACATGCTGCTGGGGACTTCCACGGTTGGCACGCTGAAAACCGTCGAGCTTGGTGTCCCGGCGTCAAGGCCGTATTCGTAGTAGTCGTTCCGTCGTTTTGGAGGGGTCGCCACCCGTGGAGCGCTGCCTCGCTTGCGAGGCCGTGGTAAACAGGGGAAAACCGTGATGCATATCGAATTTCTGTCTGCGCTCTATTGCGAGGTCGGCCTTTTACACAGAAGAGCGCAGCTTGACGATTCGTCTTTCCACACCCTTGGCTCCGCTCACCACGGCCTCGCAAGCGAGGCACGCTCCAGGGGTGGCGGCCCCTTCAACTTTTCGAGCACGAGGACGAGGACGATTACGAGAACGATTTTTCAGCGGTTATTACGACCGCTAAAAAAGTACAGCACCAACCCCCCTCCTAGAGGTTGGTGCTGCTCGGCTGCATCGCCAGAACCGCCGGGCGTGCTCACTCACTCACGCTCGGCGAAGGCTGAGGCGATGGGTCTACTTTGGGCTCTTCGGGAAATTGTTTGGGCAAATCTGAAGCTCCAGGCCGAGGAGCAATTTGTTCTCGCTCCTGGAAATGCGGGGCTAGAAAGAAGAATCGGTTTTCAGGCGGTAGCGCTTCAATAGGTCCAGGCATTCGTCGGGTGATGACAAGACCCGCATCGTCTTTCAGCTTGTTGATACCATCGATGCTCCGCCTATAAGCGTCCTTCTGTTGCTCGAGCACGTCCGGAGGAACCGCGACACGCTTCCCGTTCACAACGAATCCTTGTACTTCTGCGCTCTCGCCAGTGATTGCCCGTAATGCCACCTTGCGTAATTGCGGATCGGGGTCCTGCTTTGCGATCGAGATCAAGAATTCTTTGGCGGTTTTTGAGTCGGTTGCACCTAATCCTCGCAAACACGCTGTCCTGACCGTCGCGCTGGTTGCGCTACGATAAATCGTGATTAGCTGGTTGATAGTCGCTTCATCGAGATGTCTGGCGAGTAACTCAATCGCCGCGGTCCGAATGGCATCCGATGTCTCGTGCAGTGCCAGATCGTTTAGTTTCTCCCTCACCCGCGGATCCGCTCCCCGTCTTGGTGTCATCCGATACAAAATGGTTAGGCGGATTTGTTCGTCTTTACTTTGGTTGAACAGCGCGAGCAACGCGGCAGTAACGTCATTGCCCTCGTGGTCACACAGCGCAAACGTCGCTTCTTGGCGAACACTCGGATCAGGGTCATTCAATGCCGAACTGGTTAGGAGTGAAATAATCTCGGGGTCCAGCGAGGATCGAGTTATTTCCATGCCGTTAGGACCCACTATGGTTCCGGATTCATTTGCCTGCGCGCTCGGGGTCCACACTATGGCCGGCAACCAAACTAACCCGGCTACGCTGGCGCCCATCAGTCCGATGGCGGCGGCCATGATGTTGCGCACCGACGGCCGGACATTCCGGTTACGGGTTCCGTCCAGAATTCGTGTCAGTCTCTGATACAACTGTTTTCCTTGACGGCTAACACCCGCTGCCAATAGAGACCGTTCTGTGGCTCCGTCTGCCAGGCGAGCCAGTAGGTGGGCATAACTCTTTGCTTGATGAGTCTCGCTCAATACCCGGTCGTCACAAGCCGCCTCTTGGTGTAGGTGCAAGATCCGGTTGGTAGCCCATAGAAAAGGGTTGATCGGAAAGGCCGCCAGCAATAGTTGCTGCAAGAAAGTCGACCAGTCGTCAAGCCGTTCCAGGTGGGCGATTTCATGGAGCAGCACATTCCGTTGCTCCATAGCAGAGAACTGCGATTGAAACCCTAACGGCAATAACACCGTTGCTGGCCAAAGACCGACTGCAACCGGTGAAGAAACTAGCGAGGATTCGGCGATAGTAATCCGCCGGGAGCTAAATACCTGTTCGGTCAGCGACACCGGCTGCGCGCTGCGGTGGAGCACTCGCAATCGATAGAGTGCGGCCAGCAACCGTACGCCGCAGACGAAACTGAGTAACGCCCAGCCGGCGAAGAGTAGGAGCAGCCAGTCGACATTCTCAAGCCAAGCTGGTTCCACGATTGGGGGCGCTTTTCGTTCCAAACTGATTGGCTCACGAATTAGCCGGCCCATGAGCGGTGCCGATGGAAGGTTGTTCACCGCGGCGTCCTTATTCGCTGCTTGAGCACTGTGGACTGCGGGGCTCGGTTGGCCAGGTTTGAGAACAACCAGCAAGGGTGTGCTGGCCAGAATCACGAAGGTTAGTAACGACACCCAGTGCCGGGTCGTTGCGCTCCACCGGTCAGCACGAAAACAAAGCGGCAATAGAATTACAGCTCCGATGAAGATAGGTGCCGATAGAATCAGCCCGTTCAAAAGGTGAGCTGCCACGAGATCGGCAAAATCGGTGAGCGCAGGGATGCTCATGAGTTGTCTCCTTTTTTGATCAATTCGCGAATTCGTTGAAGATCTTCCGCATCAAGTTTTTCTGTTTCCAAAACCCGTAACACCAGGAGCTCGGGTGAATTATCGAAAAAGCGGCTAAGAATATGTTTTAAGACCTTTTTCTGAGCCTGGTTCTGGTCAACGACTGCATGGTAAACGTAGGCTTGACCCTCTTTCGTGTGGGTGGCGTAGCCTTTCTGTTCAAGGATTCTGAGCGTAGTCAACACCGTGCTGTAGCTAAGTCCCAGTTCTTTGGGTAGAGCATTCACAACATCGGACACGGTGGACGGACCGCGCTCCCAGAGCACTTCCATGGGCCGCAACTCAGCGTCGGTTAAGGTAGGTGAAGTTCTCCGAGCCATTTCTATTAAAGAATTAATAGGGTTTTAATCGGAACGATCGCGCCCGTCAACTAATTCTTTAATAGATCGCAAAAAAAGGAGTTCACGAGGAGGTATCGTGTAAGCGCCGCGCCAGACTGGAGGGGAGCCGCTTTGGTGCGTGACTGTCTGACCGCGCGTATTTATTCGAGCGCTGGTCCGGCCTGAGACATGTGCCAAGCAGGCGGCTCCCGGGAATGACCCAGTGATTCGCATTTCTATTGGTATCGCTGAAAATGAACGAACAGAATCGCTGGGTAAGAACCTAACGCTGGATAATTCCCGGGAGCCGCCTGTTTTGCACCCGCCGAGGTCATCTCCACCTTTGGAAGAAATACGCGAGGTCTTAAGTCCACGCGCCAAAGCGGCTCCCCTCCAGTGCCGAAAGCACGCTCCTTGAACTCCTCGTACTCCTTGAACTCCTTTTCTATAACCGTTCCAAAAACTCCAGGCCCTTCGCTTTGGGTGTGAGTCCCTTTTGGGCCAGCCACTCCGGATTATATAATCGCGAAACGTAACGTGACCCGGCATCGCATAGGATCGTCGCGATGACTTGCCCGCTTCCCCCTTCTTTTGCCAGCTTTACGGCGCCGCACACGTTGATTGCCGACGAGAGACTCAGAAAGAGACCTTCTGCGTGCAGCAAATGATAAAGCATCTCCACCGCCACATCGTCCGAGATACGATAAGCCTGATCGATCTTTACTCCCTCCAGGTTCTTCGTGACGCGGCTCTGTCCGATTCCTTCCGCTACGGAGTCACCGTCGTTGATGTCGGTATGCCCGAACTTTACCCAGGACCAGATAGCGGCTCCATACGGATCCGCCGCCACAATCTGCACGTTCGGGTTCTGTTCTTTGAGAAAGAGGGCGACGCCGGCCAATGTGCCGCCAGTGCCGATGGAGGCAACAAAACCTGTGAGCCGATGTTCAGTTTGCTCCCAGATTTCCGGGCCAGTCGAATGATAATGCGCCAGACGATTCGCCACATTATCGAATTGATTCGCCCAAAAACCTTTTGGGGTCTGTTCGGCAACGCGTTGGGAAACGCGAATGTAATTATCCGGATCTTTGTACGGCTTTTCCGGAACTGTTCTGACTTCAGCGCCCATGGCCCGCAAGCCTTCGATCTTTTCTTTGGATTGGGTTTCGGGGATGATGATCAACGTGCGATACCCCCGCGCGTTGCCTACGAGCGCCAACCCAATGCCGGTGTTCCCGGCGGTGCCCTCCACGATGACTCCTCCAGGCTCGAGCGCTCCCGAGACTTCACCATCGAGCACGATCCCCAAAGCTGCGCGATCCTTTACCGACCCGCCCGGGTTCGCGAACTCTGCCTTCCCCCAAATTTCGCATCCGGTGACTTCTGACAATTTGTGCAATCGAAGGAGCGGAGTTCGGCCGATGGTTTCGCAAAATCCATCCGTAACAAATCCGAAAGGCGCAGGTTTGGAGGATGCAAACGTGAGCATGTATCAAATAGAGCCAAAGATGTGGCGCGGGAAAGCAAATCCGAATTCTATATCTACTTTCGAATAAAGAGGCCGCCTTGACGATGGTTAACCCAAAATCCCTCTCCAAAAGAACGACGTTGAGGCTGAATCATCGGGCCATCGTGACCGGCCTGATCATCCTCTTGTATGTGGTAGCATGTTGTTGTCCTGCGCTCAGGTTCGACAAGTATTATCCTGGCGATAACGCCCCTCAATTGAGCGAGACTTGGTTCGGCTGGACTGCTTTGTTGCTTGGCTGGCTCGGCATTCTGGTAGGGTCAGTGGGTTGGCTGGCAAACTTCCTACTTGGTTTAACCCTGATCTTTCTTTTGTCCGGTCTCCGTTGGGCGACTCTTATTTCAAGCGCGGTCACGGTTCTTGTCAGCCTGGACTTCTTTCCTTTGTTCTGGGCCAATATTCCAGCCGACGAAGGGGGCGTTGGGCGAGCGGTCCTACGCCCGCCGGAAGCAGGCGTCTGGCTTTGGTTCGCCAGTATTGCCGCCGCTTTCGCCGGCGCCTGGATTTTGTTCCTAGCGCCGAGAACGGAACCGCAGATGGAGGCAAAGAAAACACCTCAACCGCAGATGAACGCAGATTGACGCAGATTGAATACAGGCCTGCCGAATCAACGACTACAGATCAACCGCGAATGGACACGAATGGACGCGAATGTTTAGGCGAGGGGATGCATTGCGTTTGTTCGTAACGCCTTTATCTGTAAATCTGCGTTGATCTGCGGTTAAGGGTTTTTATTCGTGTTAATTCGTGTCCATTCGCGGTTAAGGTCAGTATCCATTCGCGGTTATGAGTACAGTCTCTCAATCCATCGGCTGGTGGTGTTTTGTTCCCCAAAAACTAACCCCCGATCAGTTCGTTAATTCTGCTGCTGAAGCCGGCTTCGCGGCGCTGGATCTAGTTCCACCCGAGTATCGGTCACTGGTTACTGATCGGGGATTAGCCATCTCCTCAATTCAGGGCCACCTGCCGTTGGAGATCGGTCTCAATAGAGTGGATCAGCATGAACGGATCGAAGAAGAGGTCCGCACTGCCATTACGAATGCGCAACGATTAAAGATCCCTAATGTAATTTGTTTCAGTGGGAACCGAGGTGGCCTGGACGATGCCGAAGGACTCAACTCGACCGCTGCGGCCCTGCGTAGACTTGCGCCCTTTGCGGAAGAGGCGGGAGTGACTCTGGTGCTCGAATTGCTAAACAGCAAAGTGGACCATCCCGACTACCAAGCAGACCGTACCGCCTGGGGCGTTCAAGTTTGTGAAGCGGTCGACTCACCACGGGTCAAGCTGCTTTACGACATCTATCACATGCAGATCATGGAAGGAGACGTGATCCGAACAATCAGATCGTTTCATCCGCTCATCGGCCTTTATCATACCGCCGGCAACCCGGGCCGAAACGATTTGGATGAAACTCAGGAGCTGAATTATCCAGCGATTCTAAGAGCGATCAAAGACACCGGTTACACCGGTTACATCGCCCACGAGTTCATACCCAAAGCTGATCCAGTCGCCGCTTTGCGTACGGTTTTCCAGCAATCTTCGTCGTGGCTTTGAGACGGTAGGATGAGCCGCCGAACGCCTGGAGGGGAGCCGCTTTGTAGGTTGGCAGTTCTGTGAGTATCTAGCAGGCGGCTCCCGAGAATTACACAGCGTGTTCACTTCGGTGCAGGTGTTGCTCAAAAAATCCGATTTTATGGGCTGGCTTGTTCGGGGGTAATTCCCGGGAGCCGCCTGCTAGATACCGATAGAACTGCCAAGCGACAAAGCGGCTCCCCTCCAAATGATGTCGGCGGCTCCTTATCCCTGCTACGAAAACAGTTCGCCGAGAAACTGCCGGAATGCCGCTGGATCGGGGATTCTGAACCGGGCCTGAGTTGGGCCCGATCCGACCTTGATCGTTAGCAACCGCGGCAGCCTGAGCTCGAACATCCCTTCATCAGTCAGGTCATCGCCGGCGCAGATGGCGAGTCCATAATCAGGCAATTTCTCGAGTACCCGCGCAACGGCTGCCCCTTTGTTAATCTCCGCTGCATTCACTTCTACCATCTTCTTACCATGCCGTACCTTAATTGGTTCGTTGGCGGCCAGTGCCGAGAGTTCCTGGGTTAGACGATTCGCTTTCCATCCGCCGAATTCTTCGTCCGCTCTGCGATAGTGCCAGACGATTGCCGAGGGTTTCTCTTCAACCATGCTTCCCGGTGTGGCTTGTTCGTAGACTCGCAAGATCGGAAGCAGTTTGTCCTTCCAAGTGTACTTCAAATTATGATCGGCTCTTTCCCAGGTTTTCTTTCCCACCTGTCGCCAACTGGCTCCGTGCTCGGCAATAAGTCGAAAAGAAAAGCCGCCAAAAAAGCTTTCTAAATCGGTTTCGGATCGCCCGCTCAAAATCGTGACGTCCAAATTTGGCTGTTGTTCGAGCTGGCGCAGCAAGGTTTCGATAGCTGGATTTGGCGTTGCCGCGCTGGGCTCGACCTCGATTTCACGCAAAGTGCCGTCGTAATCCAGGAAGAGGGCAATTTTCTCGTCGCTTTGAATTGCCCGTCTGATCTGATCGCTCGCTTCTTTAATGTTGGCTTTTCCCGTTCCGGTGTCACCAGCCGAATCCGATGCCAGGTCCTCGATAAAAGAACGGGCCCAGTGCTGGGCGTCATAACGGATCACGCGTTCTCGCATCGCCTGAATGCCGGTTCTCCTTTGCTCGACCGGCGTGCCTAACGCATCGATTAACGTTGCTGCTACCGCGTCGGAATCATACGGATTGACAAAGAGGGCGTTGAAAAGCTCTTCGGCGGCGCCGGCAAATTCGCTTAAGATGAGGAGCCCGGCGTTCTCGCGTTGGCAGGCAATAAATTCTTTAGCCACCAGATTCATACCGTCGATCAGCGGTGTCACTAAGGCCACATCCGCCAAAGCATACAACGCGCACAGGTCGACAAAGGGAATCGAGCCATGAATGAAATGAATCGGGCTATTCAGTAGGGTCGCATACTTCCCATTTAGCTGGCCGATCCTCGATTCGACTTCCTCCAGCAAATGTTGATACTCTTCGATCCCTTCGCGCGACGGCACGCTGACAAAGATGAAACGAATGTTATCAATTTGTTTCCACCTGGTTAGGAAATCATCGATCGCCTCGAGCCGATGTAGAATTCCCTTTGTGTAATCCATCCGTTCTACAGAGACGACCAGGCGTTTCCCCTCGTGTGCCCGGCGAAACTCGTCTCGGCGTTTTCTGAATTCTTCCGAATCCATCGTTTCCTCAAACTTCGGCGCATTGATGCCGATTGGATAAACGCCGAGCGCTGTAGTGTGCCCATCGCTTGAAATTTGGGTAAGCTTTGTCTCGATCCGCAAGAGCCGCCGGACCGCGCCGCTGAAGTGCCTGAGATAGTTGAAAGCGTGAAAGCCGATACGATTTGCACCGAGCATTCCCGCAGCCAATTCGCGACACCGAGGATGGAATCGAAAAACCTGCGGCGCCGGAAACGGTGTGTGCAAAAAGAAACCGATCCTGAGGTTTGGCGCCTCCGCTCGCAAAATGGCGGGGAGTAGCATCAATTGATAGTCGTGCACCCAGACCAGGTCACCATCCTTGGCGACGTCTAGCACTTTGTTAGCAAAAGTCTGATTGACCTTCCGGTAGTCCTCCCACCACTCCGGTTCGTACCGCAGATAGTTAGGCAAATAGTGCAGCAAAGGCCAGATGCTGGAATTTGAAAACCCTTCGTAAAACCCCGCTGCCTCCTCTTTACCGAGAAAAACCGGAATACACCCATATTCGTCAGCGAGCTTACGTCCGATTTGCTTCTGCTCTTTTTTATCTGGGATTTCTGCTCCGGGCCAGCCGATCCATTTTTGTTCGTAGTGCCCTTTTGGCAGCCCTTCCAATGCTGCCACCAATCCGCCGGATGATTTGGTCATCTCGCCGTTTTTCACCGCAACCGGCAGCCGGTTAGAAACATTGATTAGGGTATTTGACATCTACACAATAGATCGTGTCTGGGCGGCTAATTAGTTTGCCGAGAGCGCGTTTTCCCGACGAGTGGGCGCTGGGCCATTGCTCACTCGTTACGTAATTCGGATGCATGCGTGTTTATTCGTGGTTCCTCTATCTGCGTAAATCTGCGTTCATCCACTTTCGCTACGCTACGGCGCGACAGGTCTGCGGTTGAGTTTTGTATCCCGCGTGCCTTGAACTCCTCGTACTCCTTGAACTTCTTGAACTCCTTTATTTTCCCGTCAAAGTCGCGACTCTGTCCACATTCTCCGGGGTAACAAAGCTTGGTCCGGTCAATAATAAGTCGTTTTGGGGTATGGCGCCGTGTTTCGCGTAGTTGGCCAGAAAGATTACCGGGAGATATCCTTGCAGCCATTGTTGCTGGTCGACGGCAAAGCTCATCTGCCCTTTAGATAATGCCTGAATTACTTCCGTCGAGATATCGAACGTGCAGAGCTTGATCTTACCAAGTTCACCCATCTCGCCGAGTGCTTGCAGGGTTGGCTCAGCGACGACCGGTCCCAGTGCTAAGATTCCGTCGATTTCCGGATGTTGTGTCAGGTAGGCAATCACCGCGTCGCGGCATTCCTCGGACTTGATAGTCACCGCCACCACCTGCACATGATGGAAAGGACCTTCAAAGCCGTCTTTGAACCCTTTAATTCTTTGGTCAAGACCAGCATTGCCGGTTTCCTGGTTGAGAATCATGACCTCGGTTACGCCGATATCCTTCATTCTCTCACCGGCCGCTTTCCCGGCAGATTCTTCTTCCTGGCCAATATGCATCATGCATCCAAGCTCCCGAGACACCTTTAGGCCTGAGTTTATCGAAATCACCGGAATCTTGGCCTTTACTGCAGCTTGAATCGATTTGCCTAGTACATCGGCGTCCGGGATGGAAACGATCAGACCATCGGGCTTCGATGCGACTGCCGCATCGATCAGATGCGACATTTCCACCAAATCGAATTTTGCTGGAGACTGATATTCTAGTTCAGAATCTGTCTCCTTTGCGGCAGTCTCCGCACCTCGGCGGACAACAGTCCAAAAAGGGTCGCCGGCCTGACCATGAGTGATAAAAGCAATTCTGGGCTGCTTTTGAGCCAACCCGGTCAAGGGAACAAGCCAACCGGCTGCGAACAGGAACCAAGCTGCGAGCCGAACTCGCCTGAGCGTCGTCCGGAATGACAAATTACAGATGACAGATGACAAATTGGGGAAAATCGTAAGCCGCGCCTGTCCGCTTCGTTATAACTCATCTGTCATTTGTCATTTGTCATCTGTCATTGAAACGAGCGTCTATTTGGCTCGTCCTCGCGCTGGAAAGAATATCATGGGATCTTTAAGGCACGACCCAAAGCGGCTCCCCTCCAGTTAGACGTTTGCCCTATGGATCAACCCCAGCCACAGAAACCTCAGCGATACCCGACGCCTTTAACTCAGCGGTTGCTGAAAGTGAAGGTCTGGTTCGTTGACCGCTTCCACCTTCGTGAACGGCAGCTCATGTTGGTATGGGCGGCGTTGATTGGCCTACTGGGCGCGATTGCGGCTGAATGTTTTCGCCGAGCCAGCGATATCGTTCACTTTCTGGCAACCGGTAACGACATGGAAATCATTTCCTCATTTTCCCAGCTGCCGCTTTGGCAAAAACTCGCGGTGCCGGCGGCTGGTGGATTCCTGGCTGGGTTGACCCTGTGGATCGGTAATCGTTTTACGATGCGCCTCCGTCAGAAAACCACGACGGACTACATGGAGGCGATCGTGGTAGGAAATGGCAACATTTCGCTACCGGCGAGCCTGGTGAAGAGTATCTCCGCTCTTTTTTCGATCAGCACCGGGGCATCGATTGGACGGGAGGGACCATTGGTTCAGCTCTCGTCCCTAGTCGCCTCGTTAGTAGGTCGAGCTCGAAGCTTTCCGGTTGCGCAACGGCGTCAATTGGTGGCCTGCGGCGCGGCGGCAGGGATCGCTAGCGCCTATAACGCGCCGATTGCCGGATCTTTTTTTGTGGCAGAAATCATTTTAGGAACTGTCGCTGTAGAAACGTTGGGACCGCTCATTCTAGCGGCGGTGGTGGCAGCCTTCACCGCGCAACTTTTGCATGGCGGCGGCCCTATCTACAAATCTCCGGGGTTCGCGTTGCATAGTTATTGGGAGATTCTTTTTCTCTCCTTTATGGGATTGGTTTCAGGGTTGTTAGCTCCAGTCTATCTTTTCTTTTTACGGACCATCGAGCGGCTCTTTTCCAAACTGACGATCGGTCCGCCGGCAAAGCTTGCGCTCGGCGGCGGCATCGTCGGCTTGCTAGCCATGATTAGTCCTGACGTTTGCGGCAATGGCCAAGGTCTGCTCAATACGCTGTTTAACCAGAATTGGTTCTCCAATGAAATTCTAGCGATTCTGTTGCTGAAAGTCGTGGCAACGGCGGCAGTATTTGGCTCCGGTGCGGTCGGCGGGGTTTTCACACCCACCCTTTTCATCGGCGCCGCCCTGGGAATGTTGTACGGCCGAACCTTGCTTTTACTCTTCCCCAGCTTCCACCTCGATCCCGGTATGTATGGCATTGTCGGCATGGGTTCTTTCATCGCTGCTACTACCGGTGCACCACTGATGTCGATTCTCATGGGGTTTGAACTAACTCTCGATTACACCTTGGCGCCGTTGCTCATGGTGACTTGTGTTATCGCTTATTACTGCAGCAGCATCTTCGAAAAGCGGTTTATCTATGGTGAATCTCTCGAACGCAAAGGAGCGTCGTTTTTCAATCAACAATTGGCCGAAGCCAAAATTGAGGATCTCATTCAGCCTGACCCCATCACACTCCCCGGTAAGGCCACTTTTGCTGAAATCGCCAAGACCTTTGTGCAGCAACCGCTACAGCACCTCTACATCGTTGGACAAAACAACCGGTTTCTAGGCGCCGTCTCTCTGCATGATATCAAGGAGTACCTGGATCGGCCTGAGCTGGCCACTATGTTCATTGCGACCGACCTCATGAACGAAGATTTTCCTAGGATCTCGCGTTTTCAAGGGATGGGCGACGCTTTCGAGAAATTCTCTGAGGTCCGCTCCGAGCGACTTCCGGTAGTTGACGATCTGGATTCCTGTCGCCTGATCGGCAGTATCTCCAAGACGGACATCATGATGTATCTGGCCGGGAAACAGAAATTAAAGGAGCCAGGAGCTAGAATCTAGGAGCTAAGAGACGCGCGCCACGTGGGTCGTACTCGTCCTCGTCCTCGATTCAGGCTCCTGGGTTGCGCCGAGATCCCACCCTGACTCAATCGCCAGGCGAATCCGATTCGTCGTGGTGATTACCGCGCTCCAAATCGAGCGCGAGTACGATTCACGCGCCGTCATCTCCTAGCTCCTAGCTCCTGCTGGTCGTACAGTCCATCGACCTTCGCGGCCACGACAAAATCATTCCGATGCAGTCCGCGAATCTTATGGGTCCACAGGGTCACCGTCACGCGACCCCATTCCGTCAGGATGGCCGGATGATGACCTTCCTCTTCAGCAAGATCACCCACCTTGTTGCTGAAGTGGAGAGCTTCCGCAAAGTTTTGGAACCGAAAAACCCGTTCTAATCTCGGGATCCCTTCGCGTTCCAACATCGTCCATTCCGGGATCTGTGGTTTGAGCTCCGCAATCTCAGCTTCGGTCACTGGAGGAGAATCACGGCGGCAAGCAGTACATTTCTCAGTCGTCAGTGTTGCCATACCTCTAGCTTAAGAGAAGCACGCCAAAAGCAACCGCGAATGGACACGAATTGACAAGAATAAGCACAAGGAGTTCTGGGAAAAGGTCAAAGGTGACGGGTGAAAAACCGGAGTGCTCTCTGTTTATCATTTACGAGCCAAGTGATTCTCGAACTGCTGTAACTCCTGAACTCCTCTTTTATTCGCGTTCATTCGTGTCCATTCGCGGTTCAATCGTTCGTGTCTTATCTTTGTAAATCTGCGTCCATCTGCGGTTCGTTTTTGACCGATTTTGGTATTCGTGGGTCGTTTTTTGTCTTGTAACTGGCAAAAAAGTTGTTGCACGGTCCGCGATATCATGAAACAGGGGCGGTTCCATGAAGAATTGGATCCTCTGTAATCTTTTAGTTCTTGGTCTTCCGGTGACGATGCATGCCTCGGATGAGAGCTTTCGCGTCTTTCGTCCGGTTGATCCGGCCAGGCTAGAAAGGAAGGTGCCGGCCGGTTACGGCCAGGTGTTTATTGAAGCTGGTCGTCAGAATAATATCGATCCACTTCTGTTAGCGGCGATCTCAGCACATGAGTCGGGTGCCTGGAAAAGCGCAGCCGCGCGTCACAAGAACAATTGGATGGGCTTGATGACCAGGTTTGGGACTAAGCGATTTGCCAGTTCTGCTCAATCGATCTTCTACGCAGCTGAGCTGCTGAATCGTAGACCGTTCAAAGGCCGCAACACTTTGAGCGAGATTGCATCCGTCTATTGCGCCACCAATCCCGGTTACTGGGCGAAATCTGTTCTGGAGTGGGAAAGATTGTTAGGCGGCGGCCGTCTGCGTTTAGCTAATAGCCGATAGCCCATCCAGTAGTCAGTAATCATGATTGGCGATTGGTGATTGGTGATTGGTGATTGGTGATCGGTGTGCCGATGCGCCAATTTGTCATCTGTCTCTCATTGGCTTTCGGCTATTGGCTATTGGCTATGCCGCGAAGCGGCTACAGCCCAGGTATAACCGTCCGCAGCGCCCGAGCTTGGCGTTCGCTGACTTCGATTTGGGTGCTGGCGGGATCATCCATGATTAGCATGAAAGCGCTGCGGGCAGCCGGTCGAATCTCCTTTACCCTGCGCAAATTGACCAGAGATGAGCGATGCGCCCGAAAGAAATTGAACTCGCTTAGGCCCTGCTCTAGGTCGCTGATTTGATAGTTTACCCAAACCGTGTCGTTGTTAGTGCGTGCGCGTACGATCCCATGATCGATAAAGAAATACACGACATCGGTTGGATCCAAAAGTAGGAATCGGTCCAGTTTTCGAGCGACGATCTGCTGGAAATTTCGGGGCACACCGGCACTGAAACGATGAATTTGATCGGTAACTTGCGCGCGGTCGTCTGCAAATTGATGTAATCGCCACGCGCGTTCCACCATCTCGCGAAGCCGTTCAGCTTCGATCGGTTTCAACAAATAGGCAATCGCGTTTGCCTCGAAGGCCGCCATGGCATGTTCATGAAAACCGGTAACGAAAATAATCAATGGTAGCGTTAAATCGGCCGGTAACGCCTTGAGGGTTTCGAAACCGTCCAAGCCCGGCATTTGCACGTCCAGAAACACTAAGTCCGGCCGCAACCGCTGAATCTCAGCCACTGCTTCGAGACCATCTTTCGCTTCACCAATAACCTCGACGTGCTCTTCCTCCTTCAACAACCTCCGTAATCGCAGCCGAGCGTTCGGTTCGTCATCAATAAGCAACGAGCGCAATTTTTTCATCGAGCGACCCGCACCACACCTGCTGCCTCCTCCCGAATCTGACTTTTTTTAGTAATCGGAATCAGGATCTGAGCGCGTGAACCTGAGCGAGGAACACTTTCAAAGCTGAACTGGGCGTCGCCGCGATAGACAGTCTGGAGTCTCTCTTCCACGTTGCGAAGCCCCAGCCCCGTGGAACCCCGACCGGCGAGCTTCAGGCTGACATTCGCGCCAACCCCGTTGTCTTCCACCGTAAGCTCAAGGTGCTCGGTGACTTGGCGGGCCCGGATGGTCAAAAGATTCTCGCCCACCTTCGGCCCGAGACCGTGCTTAAGCGAGTTCTCCACCAGAGGTTGAAGGATGAAAGTCGGAATCGCGAGTTGCGACGTCGCTTCCTCGATCTCGAAGTTTACCCTTAAACGGTCCCCAAACCGGATCTTTTCGATTTCTAAATAAGTGCGGAGAAAAGAAATCTCGTCGTTGACCGAGCTAAATGGGCGATCGTGATAGGTTAGGACGTGTCGAAAGATCTTCGCTAATCGAACAATCATTTCCTCTGCCACTTCTGGCTCTGCTGTAATCAGGGCCGCGATACTGTTCAACGAGTTGAACAAGAAGTGCGGATTGATTTGAGCGCGAAGCGCGCGCAACTCCGCCTCCACTAGTTGTTTCACCAGGTGCGCTTCACGCCGGGCCCGTTCAATGTTTTCTTTCTCCCGATCGATCGCTTCGAGGCGGCGCTCGATCGCTAAACAAACTTCGCGAAGAAAATCGACCTCAGCGTTGAACAGGATATGACGGCGCGTGCCCGTCGTGATCACCAAAGCGGTACCTGGATGATCGCCGCTTTTTGAAATATGGAAGACATAATCGCGACCGGCATCGCATCGAACCGTATCAGCGGATTCCCCAGCGGCATCGTCCGGACGAATGGCCGCATCGGCGATTCGCAATGTATTTTTCGCGAGTGCTCTTCCGGTTTCGAAGATAGTACCGACGTCTGATTCTCTGGATATGGCTTCTCGAAACGACTTTAAGGCGCGACGGTAATCTGTTTGCCGGAAAATTTGCCGGTCGACTAGCCAATCACTCAAAGCAGTGATCTTGGCGTACAGCACGATCGCGATCCAGATGATCATGGCGAAACCGAGCACCGACAGCTTCATGGAAGCCGGTTCTTCCTGAAAAGGCGGTCCGAACAGGACGCGAGCTAGATGGGCAATCGCGAGCGCGATTAAGGCGCCAAGCAGAATGCGTAAACCGCGTTGCGCAAAGATGTCACTGAAGCGGAAGCGAGATAGCCCAAATAGGCCGCCGCCAACCAAAAGAACGACGTTGAACGGTCTGGCGAACTCAACCAGTGAGTGAAGCCAGAGTGGTGCCTGTCCAAAACTCTCTTCCAGGGCGTGGACTGTCGACAACGACATGCCCGTCAAGAGGGAGGCTACTGAAATCCAAGAGAGCCATCCTCTTAGCCGGCCTGGTAAGAAGACAAACGCGCCGGACCAAAAGAACAGAAGCCCATTGTATTCCGCTGGCAGGAGCGCGTCCATTGGGCTGACCATCCCATACTCGGTGTGTGCCGGGAGTAACCCAGCTACATGCGCGACACTTAAGATCACGGCAGACAAGGCCGCCAAACCAATCACCACCCGCCCAAGCTGGCGCCTCCAATCGGAAGAGAAGGGGCCTTGGGCCCAGAGTCCAAGAATTGTGACTGGCCAGGTCACCGCGGCGAAGAAAGCGAAGTCTGTGGCGAGAACCACGACTGGTGACTGAAGCGACTGACTTATGCTATACGCAACCTGCGCCAGGCAGGCGCTGACCGTGAAGGTCAGTGTGCACAGCGCAAAGCCAAGGCGGGCCGCCCGTTGTTCTTCGCTTGAACGCAGGGCCAGAATTAAGAGGAGGGTCGCAAGCGTGGCGCCGACGCCGAAACTAAAGCACTTCTGGATCGTGTTCTGATCGTTGCTGAATGCGAGAGCGAGTAAAAAAAAATGCTGCGAGATCATCTGAGTGCTGCCGGCCGATCCACGGTCTTCGGGACAAACAAATTAGGCCGGTCTAGCACATTGGCCCAATAAATTATTTGTCGCTCCGCTCCGCCGAGTCTGTGCCCGAATCCAGTGAAAGAGCCGCCATCGGCGTTTGCCGGAAAGGAGAAATGGATTTCGTTCCCGAGGAACTTTTTTGTTTTTCATAGCAGCGAGTAATCCTGAGCCTAAGGCCGTCGCTGAGGCCATCAATCGATAACCGGGCCAGCGCGGATCATCGTTTGTCGAGCGCGGGGTATAAGGGCATCAGCGCGTGGGTTGGAAGGGCGAATGGGCGATGCTACCTATGAAACGACCGGAGCCCAACGTTGGTGGGGCGAGGCTCCGGAGTGAGCTCAAACGCTGCGCAGGGGTCAATCATGTGGTGTCATTATATGAAGGGTTGGGCCGACACGCTCTCGTTGCGAATGGGCGAAACGGCGTAGGGGCGAAGGGGCGACGCCGAGAAAAAGCGATGGGACGGTAATAAGCTTCGAAAGCGCTGATAAGCATTTAGTTCGGCAGCCGCCGGATTAGGCCCAAGGATTATGCAAGTAACAGGAACCAGTACCGAAGGCCCAAGAGAAATCGCCGTTCCGCCGATTCGCCCATTCGCCGTTTCGCAAACGGGTTGGCTGGTGAATCCTGGGTGTTGGCGAATCAGGGGCGGCGGCTCGGCAGCGAATCAGCCTTGCACACTTTCTCGTCGACATCCGCGGAAAGCCCTGGAATTACCAGCGCCCGTTCCGGAGCCTCGCCCCACCATTCTTGGGCTCCGACAAACGCCGACACGCCGAACGCCAAACGCCCCACACGCGTTCATCCCGCCAAGCTCGTCATTTATCCGCTTTTTCCCGCGCCGGTCCTGAATCGCTGGCTTCGACGGAGTCGACGTCTTTCAGTGTTGGCTATGAGACCTCCAGAGGCGCAGGCAATTTCGGGTGGCGGACCGGCGCGCGACCTTGACCGGCAAACGAGACCGAGCCGCACGAATTGGCTCCACGTCATAATGGCTGCAGCCGGAATTACCTTGGTTAGCTCGGTGGCCGGAGTACTCGCTTATAATTGGTATTTCGATACCACGCTTGTTGCCTTGTCATCCTCTTTGCAGCCGATTTCCAGCGCTTTCCATCAGCTCGGCGGTAGTCATTTGAGGCAACCGTCATCACCTACACCCGGAAATTGATGCAACCTGTTATGAACGCTCTAGTAGAGTTCGATGAAAAAGAATTTTGGATCCAACTCTTCTCGATTGCGGTGCGACGAGAGGCGAGAACAGAAGATGAGGATACTCACTGGGATGATGCAGCGGATACCTGCTTTCAACAGGAAGGGGAACTTGGCGCTGTTCGCTAAACGATTCTGTTATCCTTGACCGCTTCGTTCTTTTGTAGATTAAAATCTCTCGTCCGGGCGCTCGACTTTGCCCAGTACTTCGTGATCCGGACGGCCTGCAGAACGACCAGCCAAAGGAGCAGCCAGCGCGAGATGTACCAATGCCCTTTGCCGGCGATCGACTGGTGATAGATCAGGACCGCTGCCGCCACGTAAGCTAGCCGATGCAGCCATTTCCAACGTTTGCTACCCAATCGGCGAACTGACCAGTTGTTGCTGGTCGCAGCTAATATCACCAGGATCGTTAGCCCAATGAGACCGAACCAGGTAAAGGGTTTGGTGAAACTCTGGAGCAGATCGTCCCAGTCGCCTTGGTAGAGTACATGACAGGAGAAATGGATTAATCCATAAATACAGGCTGAGACCCCGATATACCGTCGATGACGGTTCAAAGCGTTTACAATCGGGGAATGCGGAAAGAGTGCTCGCAACGGGCTTAAACTAAGGACGGCGCCCAAAGTCCAAATGGCAATTTCACCGGACACATGCAGGAGCCGATCAATCGGGTTAGCTCCAAGCTGGTCGGTCAGAGCGGGAACAACCAGAAACCAAACGCCCACGCCAACTAACACCGCGAGCGCGAAAAGCTTCTTGGATAAAATCCGAGCGATGACGTTCATGCCCGACTAGACCCAACCGCAAATGAGAAGCCCCAACCGCAGATGAACGCAGATGGACGCAGATAAAAAAACTGAACCGAGAATGGGCACAAAGGGATGCGAATCGATAATAACCGCGAATGCACGCGAATTGACGCGAATGGAATCCTTTTTTGCTCCTTAGGGCCTCTGTAGAATTTCCGAAAGACGAATTTTGGGCAGACGAGATTTTTGGGCAAACAAAGCTCCATTTAATTCGTGTCCATTCGCGGTCGATCCCTTTATCTGCGTGTATCTGCGTTCATCTGCGGTTGACTCTCCTCATTCGCGGTTAAAAGTTCTTCCTTAGGTCCAGTCCAGTGTACAGCGCGGCCACTTCCTTCTCGTAGCCGTTAAATTTCAGGGTTGGTTGTCTGCCTCCAAAGAAACCTGCGCCGATTACTCGCTCCGTTTTTTGGCTCCACCGAGGGTGATCGACCTCTGGGTTCACGTTTGCGTAGAAGCCGTACTCGTTAGGCGCCATTTCGTTCCAAAGCGTCTTTGGTTGATCGCTAACGAAATCGATTCGTGCGAGCGATTTCGCTCCTTTAAAGCCGTACTTCCACGGAACTACTAGCCGGATGGGTGCACCGTTCTGATTCAGCAACGGTTTTCCATAGATGCCGGTCGCCAGGAACGCCAGCTCATTGTTGGCCTCAGCCAAGGTCAAGCCTTCCGTATAAGGCCAAGGAAAATCCTGCGACTGTTGGCCCGGACAATTCTTCGGATCCAGAAACGAAGTGAACTTCAGAAACTTTGCTTCGGGCTTCGGTTGCGCCATGGACACTAACTTGGCCAAAGCAAAACCATCCCAGGGGATGACCATTGACCAAGCCTCTACACATCGGTGGCGGTAGTTTCTTTGCTCGATCCCACCGATAGTCTTTACCAGGTCATTGACATCATAGGTTCCTGGTTTCTCGCACAAGCCCCCAATCTGGATGGTCCAGGGTTCGGTTTTCCAACCGTGATTAGCATTCACTTTGGGATCGCCCTTATCGAGACCCCATTCATAGAAATTGTTGTAACTAGTAACGTCGTCGTACGGCGTTAGCTTAACTCCAGCCAGAGCATACGTTTTATCTAGCGAATCGGGAAAACCAAAGCTAGCGCCACGGGCCAGAGCCGGAAACAAGGCGCCGGCAGCAACACCGAGACCAAACACGCGCAAAAATTGTCGCCTGCCAAGGTATTGAGACTCCGGTGTCACCGCAGAATCCGGCAGCTGCCACGAATGTTTTCTAATGATATGCATGTGAATCTTCTAAAAGTTTGAGATGCCGAAGCGCCTCGATATTCCCTCGCGTCTCAGGTCCATGACGTGCGAGGCCGAGGGGTCGCCCCCGTGGAGCGCGCCTCGCTTGCGAGGCCGAAGGGGTCGCCACCCGTGGAGCGCGCCTCGCTTGCGAGGCCGAGGGGTCGCCACCCGTGGAGCGCGCCTCGCTTGCGAGGCCGAGGTGAGCAGGGCCGACGATGGTGCGGCCCTGTCCACTTGCTGCGCTCTTTTGTGTGTCCTGTTTGAAGAGCCAGAAATCGCGAGATAGAGCGCTGAATGGATAGGGCGCTACTGCACGATATCCCTTGCTCACCACGGCCTCGCAAGCGAGGCAGCGCTCCACGGTCTCCGACCGAATTATCCACGCCCTCTCACTTCTTCCAACGCAGCCGCAAGTTCACGAACACCGCGTCGAATCTCGTTGGCACTAGTGGCAGCAAACCCAAGTTGTAATCCTTTTCGGTCCGGCCGGCCGCGGTCATACCAGCTGAGCGGAATGACCTCCACCTGTCGAGCAGTTGCAGCTTTAGCCGCAGCCTCGTCGTCAATCTGCTGTCGCTGCTCGGTTTGGTCTCTGGGGAGACAATACCGGTCCCGACAGCTTCCAGCATTTTGTGGAATACACCGCGCAGGTTAATTCCTTTATGCCGGCGTTCACGATTCCGTTTCTGGCTTGGGCTGCCACGGTCGCAGAGACCTTTCTCGGTATTACCTTGATTCTAGGAATTTGGACTCGCTTCATGGCACTCGCCGCCGCGGGGTTGCTGGTCTTGTTTGGCACCGCCATGGCGGTTTCGTTCGGTATCAAATCACCAGTAGACTATTCAGTGTTTTCCGCGTCCGCCGGAGCATTGCTATTAGCGATGTGCCAGATTCGAAAGGGGGAGGCTAAACCCAGGCTGGCACACGGATAGCGAGGGGTGATTTTGCGACCGTGGGCGAGTCCCTGGAGGGGAGCCGCTTTGTAGGTTTTTCAGGTCTGTAGGTAGGCAGCAGGCGGCTCCCGGGAACGGCCGTTGATTTGCCATGGTCTATAATTTTCCCGAACGCCTTCGATGCGGATCTTGTTGCCGAGGCGTTGGACCAAAGGGAACACACTGGGTAATTCCCGGGAGCCGCCTGATGCATACTTATAGAGCTGCTAACCTGCAAAGCGGCTCCCCTCCACGCCGGGGCCTCCGCTTGCACGCTCCCGGCGTTCCCGTCGCTCCCGGCGTTGACGACGTTTCCCAAGCGGGCCCATATTCGTCTCATCCATGAAGGATCAATTTCTCTCCAGGAACTTCCTCTTATCCACGCCGACGAGTGAAAAGCTATATTTCCAGTTTGCGCAGGATCTCCCCATATTCGACTATCATTGCCATATCCCGCCCGGCGAAATCGCTCAGAACCGGCGTTTCGAAAATTTGACGAAAATCTGGTTAAACGACGGTAAGTACGGGGATCACTACAAATGGCGGGCGATGCGAGCGCATGGAGTGCCTGAACGTTACATCACCGGCGACGCCAGCGATTACGACAAATTCCTCGCATATGCCAAGACGGTTCCTGCCACGATCCGCAACCCGCTCTATCATTGGACGCACCTCGAGTTGCGACGCTATTTCGATATTACCGAGCTTCTCGATGAATCCTCTGCTCCCCGGATCTGGCAACAAGCGAACGAGCGCCTGAAAGATCTCAGCGCCCAACGAATCATCCAAAAATTCAGGGTCTCGGTGATCTGTACCACGGATGATCCGACGGATGATTTGGAGCACCATCAAACGATCAGACGCAGCGGTTTATCAGCGCGGGTCTACCCTGCCTTTCGCCCTGACAAAGCATTTGCCGTCGATCAGGTCGAATCCTTTAATCAATGGACCGACCGGCTGGCAAAACTTAGCGGCTCTGCCTGTCGCGACTTATCTGAGTTCACAGACGCTTTGCGAAAGCGGCATCGTTTCTTTGGCGGGCAGGGTGCGAAATTGTCCGATCACGGTATCCCGTATTGTTATTCTGCGACGTGCGATGAATCCGAGGCCGGCGCCATCTACGGGAAAGTCCGATCGGGAACTACGCCAAACGAGAACGAAACGCTTAAGTTCAGAAGTTACCTGTTACGGTTTTTTGGCGAACTAGATGCGGAGGCAGACTGGACAAAGCAGTTGCACCTCGGAGCGCTTCGCAACACGAACAGCCGAGCGTTCAAAGATCTTGGACCTGACGCCGGGTTCGACTCAATTGGTGATTGGCCCCAAGCGGAGCCGCTAGTCCGGTACCTCGACCAGTTGGAGTCCGCGGGAAAACTGCCGAGGATGATCGTCTATAATCTGAATCCGAACGATAATTATCTTCTGGCAACGATGGTGGGCAACTTTCAAAGCGGTCCGACTCCAGGCAAACTCCAGTTCGGGACGGGTTGGTGGTTTCTGGATCAGAAAGAGGCCATCGAATGGCAATTGAATGCGCTATCGAATTGCGGGCTGTTGACCCATTTTGTTGGCATGTTGACTGACTCCCGCAGTTTCATGTCGTATCCGCGCCACGAATATTTTCGGCGAGTCTTGTGCGATGTCCTAGGCCGGGAAGTCGAGCGAGGCGAGATTCCGAATGATGAAGGTTTGTTAGCTAATTTGGTCACAGGAATCTGCTTCGATAACGCGAAGCGGTATTTCGGTTTGGAGTGTGGGGAAGGGCGGTGACGCCGCCTTTGGTGGGGCGAGGCTCCCGAAGAGCGCGACGATAGACCAAGGGTGTACCGTGCGAACGTCGAGAGATGAATGAGCAAGGCCGACAGACGCGCCGAGCCGTGGCCCACGGTGGCCCACGGCTCGGCGTGATTCTAGGCGTAACAGCGCGATCCGGGCAGGCGTTGCCGAACGCTTCGTTCGAACCGTTGGGCCATTCGGGAGCCTCGCCCTACCAAATCGAGGACGAGGACGACGGAAGAGACGATAGCGCGCTCGCCGCTACCCCACCAACCGTTCATACGCCTTAACATCATCCACATCGCGAACGACGTGATCATTCTCCATCTCTAACGCGTAAACCTTCTCTGGGTAACGTTTGATAACGCCTTTGCAACCAACATCACCGACGATACCCAAGATCGCCACCCTCAGCGATGCATCTAAAATCACCGGGTTGCCGCGTTCTCCTTTGAAGAAGGGGACCACAATGCTTTTATTCACTTTCTTGGCGTCAGCAAAGGCCGCGACGATCTGGTTAACGTCCGCTGGTTCAAGCAAGGGTTGATCGGCTAAACAGATCATGATGCCATCAGCGTCCGGCGAAACAGCGTCAACCCCGGTTCGGACTGATGTGCTGAGACCCTCCCGATAGTCCGGATTATGAACGAGCCGGACCGGTTTACCCTGGAGTTCAGCCCGCACCTTCTCGATTTCATGTCCTAACACCACAATTACTTCATCGATCTTTGAGGCTAGCAAGGTGTCGACAAGGCGAGCGATCAGAGGTTTATCTTTGAAGTTGAGGAGCAACTTGTTCCGCCCCATCCGGGTCGACAAACCAGCAGCCAGGACAACAGCGGAGACCATCAGTGCGCCTTGGATTCGCTCGACACCGATGCCGGAAGCGTGGGCCCCTTTAGTTCGTGATCGGGATTATCGAGGTTCGACTCGAGTAGGCGGACTTCCGCACTTTCGGCCATCGGCCGGCCTGAGCCGCCGCGCCGAACGGCCACGACTTCGCTCATGATGCTCAATGCGATTTCTTCCGGGGTCTGCGCACCAATGCTTAACCCGGCAGGCGAACGTACCTTGGCCACCTCGTCCCGCGGCATACCGGCAGCCTCGAGGTATTCAAATATCAACTGGGATCGGGTCCGGCTAGCAACCAAAGCGACGTAAGCAGATTGGCTATCGATCGCTTTCTTAAGTGACAAATGATCTCCTTTGTGATGAGTGGCGACCACCACATAAGAGGCGGGCTTTAGTTCGACCTCAGCCGAAGTTAATCCCGTAGAAAAAACGTGCTCGGCGGTTGGGAAAGCTGAGGGAGTAGCGCCAGGATCAGCGACGGTCACAGCGAAACCGAGCAAATGACCGAGCTGAGCCAAGCTTTCGGCGATCCGGCCGTGACCCGCAATGACCAGGTCAGGTTTTGGCAAGACTGGTTCAATCGCCACCTGCATCATTCCGCCGCATGGCATTCCGAAAACCTCGTCGGTCAAATCGACGTTAATAACCCTGACTTTGCCGTCGCTCATACTTTCCAGAGCTTCGTGACAGACCGTGCTTTCCGCACATCCGCCACCGACCCATCCAAGCACCACCCGGCCATCCGTGTCTACAATAACTTTCGAGCCCGGTTTAGCGGACCCTGATCCTTGCACGCTGATGACAGTTGCAATCGCAAACGGCTCGCCGCGCGATTTCAGCTCGTGTGCAGTTCCAAAAACATCGTCAAACATGCTCAATAAAAAGGATGCACCGGTCCGACCGGCTCACAAGTGCTATTGCATATGCTCCGCTCCTCGCGCCTTGCCGGCGGCCCATTTTGATCGCAACGAAAGCCACGCTATTCATGGGACAGGACACTTAGCTAGATAGTTTTCCGGGTGGAGATCAAACTCTTGTTTGCAGCCGGAGCAGCAGAAGTAATACGTCTCACCACGATACTCAGAAACGTACCTGGTCGTTCCCGGCTCCACCGACATTCCGCACACTGGGTCAAGGGATTTTGGCGGAGCCTCTTGGTTGGGTGAGGCAATGTTCTCGTCGCTGGGTACTGCTTCCGTTTTGCTGACCAAGACGATTTCAGCCAGAATACTCAATGCGATTTCTTGGGGAGACAATCCACCGAGACGCAACCCCGCCGGTGCTCGGATGCGGCTAAGCTTTTCCTGCGGAATCCCTTTCCGAGCCAGCAAATCGAAAACTTTGTGCGACTTAACGTCACTAGCTACAAAAGAGATGTAGGGAACATTCGTGCGGCAAGCTAGCTCCAGCGCCTCTTCATCCTGTTCTCCTTGAGTGGACACCACGATAAACGTTGAAGGAGCGAGGTCGCCCGGCGCTAATTCCAGCTCTTGTTTAGAAGAGTCCGCGTCCGGAAAAATTTCGGGTCCGGCTCCCGGCGCCATAACCATGATCCGATAGCCGATGGCTTTACCCAAACTGCATAAGGCCTGGGCAACCGCTGAACGGCCAAGAATTAAAATCTGCGGCTTAGCGAGAACTGGTTCGATATAAATGTCCAAAGCGCCTCCGCCATGACACGTCATGGTGTAACTGACCGTTCCCGCCTCCGGTTCCGTGGTAGGGGACGGCGTCACTCGAACTAACCTTGGCTTTCCATCAGCGATCGCTTTCAACGCCTCTCGCACCACCAACGGCTGGACGCATCCACCTCCGATCCATCCCCAAATGCTACCGTCATTTCCGATGATGGCCTTGTCTCCCGGTTTACCCGAAACCGGTGGCAAGCATCTTACTACCACCGCTGTCGCAAAAGGCTGTTCTCGCGAACGTAACCCGGCAGCTCGACTTAAGAACTCGTCGAACATTTTCATCTAAGCCACCTTAAGATGCCTCTCTAACTGCAGAAGACTGTTTAAGTTATGGGCGGGAGCAAAAACGTCAATATAAGGCAGTGCTGCGCTCATTCCTCGCGTTACCGGTTCGTAACCCGGAAGCCCTAGCAACGGGTTAAGCCAGATCAGTTGCCTGATCTTGCCCTTAATTTTTTGAAGCTCATTCACCAAGCCGTCTGGTGCTTCGGTATCCCACCCATCACTCAGGATGATGACGGCAGTATGTCTGGCCAGCAGTTTAACACCGAACAGCTGGTTGAACTCCCTCAAGGAGGCTCCGATTCGAGTACCGCCATACCAACCTGTTATTGTGTCCGAAAGTCTTTCTAAAACCTCGGGCCAGGACTTAGCGTTTAGTGCTTCGCTGATATCAATGAGCTTGGTGCTGAAAACGAAGGGGACGACTTCGCGAGAGCATCTCTTCAACGCATAGGCAAATTTCAACAGGAACAGGCTGTACGGATTCATCGAATCGCTGACATCCAATAGCAGAACCAGCTTTGTCCGCTGCCGGCGCCGCGTTCGATAGCACAATTCCACTAATTCCCCGCCATGTACCAAGTTCCGGCGGATGGTTCTGCGCAAATCGACAACACCAAGGCGATCGCTGATTTGCAGGCGTCTTGATAGCCGGTAGGACATTCGCCGCAGAAGCCGGAGCGATAACCGTTCGAGTTCTGCTAAGTCCTCTTGCGGGATCAGTGCAAAATCGGTTTTTGTCAGCCGTTCGATCAAACTGGCGCCGGAGGTCGCTTTGTCCGGATCCGACTCATCCAAGTTCAAGCTTTCGGCGTTGGTGAAAAGCTTTAACACGTCGTTCCCACGGCCGAATCCCTGACTGGAGAACCGGTTCTTACCCGACTTTTTTGGCGATGGCTTGGTTGGCGCCGGCCCCTCCCAAACTAAGGCGAAGAGTTTAGCAAACAGATCCCAGTCACTCTTCGAAGAACAGAGCACCGCTCTGAGTGCGTCCTCGATTGCGGCTGCTCCTTCGGTTTGCACGATCCGTGAGCGCCTTGCAAGCAGTCGAGCGTCGTTCTGCCGGAACCTAAGCCGTTCGCGCGAGCACAACGGCAAAAGCGCACCACTGCTCGTTCTAGGTTGTCCGCATCGTTAGTCGGTTCGGCGCTCATGCGTTCTTTCGTACTCGTCCTCGTCGTCGTCCTCGAAACGGTTGGCACGTTGATAAGGGGTGTATTTGCCCAACGTCTGGAGGGGAGCCGCTTTGGCGCGCATCTCGCCACCCTCGCTCCGTTCGCATCAAAACCAATCCAGCCGAAACATGCGAAATATCAGGCGGCTCCCGGGAACAACCCAGCGTGATGCATTTACCCTTCGCCTTGGGATCTTGTTTGCGCCTCACCGATAGAGCTGCCAACCGGTGGGTCGTTCCCGGGAGCCGCCTGTTGCGATATTTTCTCGCCAGCTGAAACGCTGAAACAAATAACGCGAAGTCATGAGGTACATGGCAAAGCGGCTCCCCTCCGGGCCTTGGGCAAATACACGCCTTATCAACGTGCCAACCGTTTCGAGGACGAGGACGACGACGAGGACGAGAACGATTCAGCTGGCAGCATTGCTGGTCGCTCATCATCGATGGGCCAGCAGGTTGTCAATTCCCGTTTCCCGGACCTTCACGAGATCATCGGCCGATTTGATAACACACCCGATGGTCTGGTCAGCGGTCTCGCTGTCCAGATTCGTCTTCTCCAGAAGCGCCAACGTAGCCGATAAATCCAAGGTCTCGGCAACTCCTGGAATCTTCGTGAGACTCATCTTTCTGAGGGAATGCAAAAAATGAACTACCTGTGCGCCGAGTTCCAGGCCGATGCCCGGCAGCCTTGTGTGGACGATGTCCATCTCCTTCTCGAACGTGGGATAATCAATCCAATGATAGAGACATCTCCTCTTCAGCGCGTCACTCAATTCACGGGCGCCGTTGGAAGTGAGAATAACGTGCGGTCTCTTCTCCGCCTTGATCGTTCCCAGTTCCGGAATGCTGATTTGGAATTCACCGGTTACTTCAAGCAGGAATGCTTCGAACGCTTCATCCGCTCGGTCAATTTCGTCTACCAGCAGAACGGGAGAGGCCTCTTTGGAAGAGATCGATTTCAATAATGGCCGGCGAAGCAAAAAGTCTGGTCCGAAGATGTGTGCCTCCAAGTCTTGGACATTTCGATCGGTTCCCTCTCGCATTTTAATGGCCAAGATCTGCTTCTGATAGTTCCACTCGTAAACCGCCGAATTCACGTCTAACCCTTCGTAACATTGGAGCCGGATCAGCTCCGTTCCGAGGATTGCAGCAAGTACTTTAGCCGCCTCGGTCTTACCGACTCCAGCGTGGCCTTCAATCAATAAAGGTTTGCCGAGCTTTACTAACAGATAGACCACGGTCGCCAGCGACCGATCCATGACATACCCCAAGCTCCGCGCTCTCGCGATCAGATCATCAATGCTCCGAATGTCCTGATTTCCGGAGTCCGAGTTAGATGAAGCCGCCATAGGAAAGAATAGCAGATAGCAGATAGTAAAAAGAAATGACAGATGACAAATGACAGATGACAAACTGGAGGGCGGCGCCCCTAATTTGTCATTTGGGATCTGTCATCTGTCATTTCTTTTTACTATCTGCCATCCGCTATTTGCTATTTCTTCTCGTCCGATTCTGGCCGAAAAATGCGCCCGATCGGTCGGAGCACGGCGGAGACAGCCACTGCTCCCGCATCAATCGGCTTTACCTCTTGCGGTGGTCCATTCTCCGCTCCTCCGGCGGCTTGCTGTTGAAGGCGCCGCCGCAGGTTCTGAGTGAACTGCTCGAACATCTGGTTTGCGACTTCTTGAATCATTCTGCTCCCCATTTGTGCGAGAATACCGACCACATTCAGCTCCGAGATAGTAACCACTTCGGAACCTCCCTCGGGTAAGTCCCGAACCCTTCCGGTCATCTTCATAGACGCGCTGCCCTTACCCCGGACATCTTGCCCTTTTCCGATCATCTCGATCTCGCGATTCTGATCATCTAGCCGCTCAATGTGTGCCTCACCTTTATAATCGCTTACGGCGGGGCCGAGCTTGATTTTGATAACCCCTTTGTAAGTCCTCTCATCCACTGCTTCGGTAACCTGTGCCCCAGGCACGCAACCGGCCACACTCCTTGGGTCGCTGAGGATCTTCCAGACCTCCGCTGCCGGTTCAGGCGTCTTGAAGCTTTTTTCAATCTTAATCGCCATACAGCTTTACTGAGTTACTCCTTTCTCCCCTTTCTCCTTTAGGATCTGCCAGATTTTCCAAGGAGAGAGCGGCATATCAATGTGTTTGACCCCGAGATGTGATAATGCGTCTACCACGGCATTAACAAACGCCGCGGGCGAGCCCACATTCGGCGATTCTCCTACTCCCTTCGCGCCGAACGGATGATGGGGTGAGGGGGTGCAGGTATGACCCGTTTCCCAGTGCGGGGTTTCGACGGCGGTGGGTACCAAATAATCCATGAATGTCCCGCCCTGAACGTTCCCGCTTTCGTCATAAGTGATTTCCTGCATAAACGCGATGGCGAGTCCCTCTGTTAATCCCCCGTGAACCTGCCCTTCGACGATCATCGGATTGATAATATTCCCGCAATCATCCACCGCGATAAATCGCCGGACCTTGACCTCACCGGTGCCCTTGTCGATATCCACCACGGCAATATAGGTGCCGAACGGGAAGGTTAAGTTTGGTGGATCATAGTAGTTAACTGCTTCTAACCCAGGCTCCATGCCTTGTGGGAAGTTAGTGTAGGCAGCAAAAGCGATCTCTTGGATCGTCTTCGATTTGCCAGGTGCGCCTTTCACGGAAAACTTGCCTGGCTCCCATTCCAGATCCTCTTCGCTGACTTCAAGTAGATGCGCTGCAATTTTTCGAGCTTTATCCCGAACTTTCCGAGCGGCTAATGCCGCGGCCGCGCCGGACGTCGGTGTGCTGCGACTCGCATAAGTACCCAGTCCGTACGGCGCGGTATCAGTATCGCCTTCTTCGATCGCCACATCCGCGGCCGGAATCCCGAGCTCTTGCGCGACGATTTGGGCATAAGTGGTCTCGTGTCCTTGTCCTTGCGATTTTGTCCCCATTCGCATGATGGCCTTCCCTGTCGGATGAACTCGAAGCTCTGCGCTGTCGAACATCTTGAGCCCGAGAATGTCGAATGTGTGCGATGGCCCGGCTCCCACAATCTCGGTGAAACTCGATATCCCGATCCCCATCAGTTCCCCTCGCTGCCGTTTCTCCTCTTGCTCCTTCCGTAGCGCCTGATATCCGATCTTTTCTAGGGCCAGGTCCAGCGCTCCTTGATAATTGCCGCTGTCATAGTTCCAGCCTAGTGGGCTCAAGTAGGGGAACTTGTCCGGAGGGATGAAGTTCCTCCGGCGGAGCTCAGCCGGATCCATCTTCAATTCCTGTGCGAGAACGTCCATCGCTCTCTCGATCAAATAGGCCGCCTCAGTGACCCGGAAAGAGCAACGGTAAGCGATGCCGCCCGGCGCTTTATTGGTATAGACGCCGTCGACCTCGGCAAACGCAGAGGAAAAGTCGTACGAGCCGGTGCAGATACTAAACAGGCCCGCCGGGAATTTCGTCGGTTGCGCGGCTGCGTTAAAAGCGCCGTGGTCAGCCAGGGTCTTAACCCGTAGAGCTTTAACTCTTCCTTCCTTATCAGCAGCTAGTTCGGCCTCCATGTGGTAGTCCCGGGCGAAGCCGGTTGACTGCAGGTTCTCCGATCGGGTTTCGATCCACTTAACCGGACGCCCCAACGTAAGCGCAGCGACAGCAGCGCAGACGTAGCCCGGATAGACCGGCACCTTATTACCAAAGCCACCGCCGATATCAGGGGATATCACGCGGATATTCTGTTCCGGTAGTCCTGCCACTAGCGCAAAGACCGTTCGATGTGCATGAGGTGCTTGGGATGTGATCCAGGCCGTCAGCTTGCCGGTCGCGGAATTGAAATCGATCACACAGCCACATGTTTCCAGCGGAGCCGGGTGACAGCGTGGGAAGAAGGCCTGTACCAGAGCCGTAACCGGTGCCCCCTTCATCTGCTCTTCGGTTGCCGCGCGATCGCCGACTTCCCAATGAAAAATAAGATTCGATTTTTCTTCCCGATCATCCCGCAAAATCGGCGCATCCGCGTCCTGAGCTTTGTGCGGATCCACCAGCACCGGCAGCTCTTCGTAATCTATCTCAACTAAATCCGCTGCGTCGGCGGCCGTGTAGCGATCCTCAGCAACGACGAAAGCGACCTCCTGCGATTGGAAGAGCACCTTGCCTGTCGCTAACACCATTTGCTTGTCGTGGAAAAGGGTTGGCATCCAGGCCAGATTGGCTTTGGCTAAGTCCTCACCGGTAATGACTGCGAGCACGCCGGGTAACTTCTTAGCTTCTTCTGTCCGAATGGCCTTAAGACGAGCATGCGCGTAAGGGCTGCGCACCATGTGTCCGTAAACCATGCCGGGCAGTTGCACGTCGTCGATGTAGTTGCCTTTCCCTTGAATGAATCGCAGATCCTCTTTGCGCTTAATTGAGTGGCCCATTCCCCCGATTTCTGGAGATGTCTTGGCTAGCATTTGAAATTCCTCTGCGTTATTCTTACGGCTGGGTTGCGGATGCGTTCACTGCGGATGTGTTGATCTTCTCGGCCGCATACTGGACCGCTTTCACGATGTTCTGGTAACCGGTGCAACGACATAAGTTGCCCGAAATTCCCCAGCGAATGTCTTCCTCGGTTGGATGAGGATTCTTCTCCAGCAGAGCACAGGCTGACATGATCATGCCGGGCGTGCAGAACCCGCATTGGAGTCCATGGCTTTCTTTGAATCCCTCCTGCAGTGGGTGCAAGGCGCTACTGTTACCGACTCCTTCGATCGTGCGCAGCTCGCGTCCATCGGCCTGAACGGCAAACAGCGTGCACGATTTTACCGCGCGCCCGTCGAGCAGCACCGTGCATGCGCCACAATTCGTCGTATCGCAACCGATATGCGTCCCGGTGAGCGCGAGATGTTCCCGGATGAAATGCACTAACAACAAACGCGGCTCGACCGCGGCCGCGCGGTCCTTGCCATTTACCTTTACTGTAATATCGATGACTTTCTTGTTAGTCATAAAAGCTCTTCGATTAGTTTCTGCTAATGGTCCTGGGTCGCCCGGTTGAGCGCTTTAGTTAGTGCGCGTTTGGTCAATTCTCTCACCATCGCGACTTTGTATTCAGCCGGACCGCGGAGATCCGAACTCGGATGCGCTTCATCGGCTGCCAGCGAAGCTGCTTGGCTGATATTGCCGTCATCGAGCGCTTTGCCGCGCAGGAACTCCTCCGCGTTCTTGGCCTTGATCGGTGTTCCTCCCACGTTCGTCAGACCAATTCCGGCTTGTTGGCAAGTTGCCGTCGTGTCGACCGTTATCTGCGCCGCCACTCCGACAGTAGCGAAATCTCCTACTTTGCGTTCTAGCTTAAAATAAGCTCCACCGCTCCGAGCGGGCGGTATTGGAATTCGGATCTCTGTCAGTATTTCGTTGGGTTCGAGGGCAGTGGTGAAAATGGATAAAAAGAAGTCCTTTATGGGGATGTTCCTTTTTCCGTTAGGGCCCGTGGCAACGACCTCCGCATTAAGGGCTAACATGGTTGCCGGGTGATCGTTCGCGGGATCACCATGGGCCAGATTGCCGCCCACCGTGGCCAGGTTACGCACCTGCGGATCGGCGATCGAGAAAGCCGTGTCTAAAATCAGCGGATATTTGGAGCGTATTAAATCGGAAGCTTCGAGATCGGCTTCCCTGGTGAGCGCACCAATCTTCAAATAGCCGTCGTCTTCCTCGATGTAGTCGAGGCCACCTATTTGATTGATATCAATAAGATACTCTGGCTGCGCCAGTCGCATCTTCATCATGGGGATCAAGCTTTGTCCGCCACTTAATATTTTCGCAGCATCACCGTGTTGCTGTAGTAACGAGATGGCCTCAGGAAGGGTCTTGGGCCGGCAGTAGTCGAATGCTTTCGGGATCATTTTTCAAAAGCAAACGTCCGCTTCTCCGATCAGGTAACTCTCGACAACCGGGCGAGAGTTACCCGGTACACTTAGGATAAGCAGACGGCAGTGGGATGAGGGGGGACCACAAACTACGCACGAAAAGGGCATTTGGACAGAAGAAGATTAAGCCCATGCTAACCGCGAGTGACCTGGAGGGGAGCCGCTTTGTAGCGTGGTAGTTCTGTAGGTAGGCAGCAAGCGGTTCCCGGGAACGGCCTTGCGATGTGGCTCTCTCCAGGATTTCAAGGGTGAGCCGCGCGTCCTCCGAACCGAGACGGGAACGTCCAGGAAGTGGCGCATCTTGGGCTCTTCCCGGGAGCCGCTTGCTGCACCTCTGCAGAACTGCAACGCTACAAAGCGGCTCCCCTCCAGGCGTCGGGGCTGCTCCGTCAGGAGTTAAGCCCTACCAGAACGTCCTACTTCCGCGCTTTCTTTGCGGCCTCGATCACCTTCTGTTCTAGCTCAGCCGGCAGCTCTTGATAATGACTGAACTCTTCGCTGTGTAACCCGCGGCCGCCGGTGAGGGACCGAAGCTGAGTCGAGTACCGGTAAAGTTCGCGAGCTGGTACATGAGCCCGGACGACCTGGAAATTGCCTTCCGTGTCCATACCCAGAATCTTGCCGCCGCGACTTGACAAATCGCCGATTACTTTGCCCATGTAATCTTGCGGGATTTGGACCTCGAGCAATTGTATCGGCTCTAGAAGGCAAGGTCTGGCTTTAAGAAAAGCTTCTTTAAATGCCCAATAACCGGCGATCTGGAACGAAATATCGTTGGAATCGACCGGATGCATTTTGCCATCGTAAAAATCGACCGCCACATCGACGACTCGGTAACCGGCAAGAATGCCCTCGTTGCATGCATTGTGCACACCGCGCTCTACCGATGGAACATAAACTCGGTCGACGCACTGGCCGGAGAGCGATTCTTTAAATTCAAATCCCGCGTTACGCGGTCTTGGAGCGATGCGCATCCAGACCTCCCCGAATTGCCCCGCGCCACCGCTCTGTTTCTTATGCCGATAAGTCGCCTCTGCCGGTATCCTGATCGTTTCCCGGTAGCGCACACGTGGTTCGATGAGGTCAAAATGTACTTTGAACCTCCGGCGCAAGCGTTCAGCCAGTACATCCAGATGTAATTCCCCTTGGGCTGCCACGATCGTTTGATGCAGTTCAGGATCGGTTTTCACCACGAAGGTCGGATCCTCTTCATGTAAGATCGACAGCCCAGCCGCGATCTTGTCTTCTTCTCCTTTTGCTTGTGGGTGAAGAGCGGCGTGAACGGTCGGCTTGGGATAGACCGGTTCAGGTAATTTTACGGGACGGCTACCGGAACAGAGCGTGTTCCCTGTGTAACTGTTTTTTAGTTTTACGGTTGCGCCAACTTCACCTGGCCCAAGCTCATTGACGGGCACGCGATTACGGCCGTTCAGATAGTAAATTTGGCCAACTCGCTCGAAGGAGCCACGCGAGCTGTTCAATAGGTCGATCCCGGTCTTGACCGTTCCCGAATAAACCCGGAAGAACCAGAGCTCGCCAAACTGTTCCTCGTTCATGGTTTTAAAAATCTGAGCCACCGGTTCTCGGTCAGTGAGGCTGATTTCTGTCTCCTGACCGTTACCGTTGACACCGGCCACCTTCTGGCGATCTACCGGCGAGGAACCGTACTTAGCGATGAAATCCATGAGCCGGGCGACTCCGACCCCGGTCTCAGCCGATACGGAAAAGACGGGCGTGAAAAGTTGGGATTGAATCGCTGAATGGATTCCGCTGCGAAACTCTTCTTCCGAAAGCGAGCCTTGCTCGAAAAACTTGTTCAGCAGGGTGTCATCGGACTCCGCGATAAGCTCGATTAGCTCCTGGTGCAGCTCGGTCACCCGTTTTTTCCACGGGCCGGTAGCCGGCTCTTCGTTGAACCGGCTGCGACCCGTGGTTTCGTAATCCACAATATCGCTGCGTAAGACGTCTAGGATCTTGTTAAAACCCGGTCCCGGATTGACCGGGATGTTCAGGGGGAAAATCCGTCCGTATTGAGCCCGAAGATCAGCCAGCACGAGCTCAAAATTGGCGTGTTCCTTGTCCAGCGCGTTCACCACGATAATCTTGGGGATGCCGCATTCCGTGGCGTAATTCCAAACGCGTTCCGTCCCGACGCCGGCTCCGTGTTGCGCGTGTACCACCACCAGAGCGAAATCTGCGACTCTCAAGGACGCGTACGTCTCGCTCATAAAATCCGGGTAGCCAGGGCTATCCAGGATATTAAATCGCTTATCGAGCCAATTCGTGTGTAACAACGACGTTTGAGTCGAAATCTGTCTTTGTCTTTCGCTCACATGATAATCGGACACGGTCGAACCTTCGCTGATCCGGCCCATTCGTCCGATCGCGCCGCTACAGAGCAGCATCGCCTCGGTGAGGATTGTTTTCCCGGACGAGGCGTGCCCGGTTACAGCGAAGTTGCGGATGTCCGCGGGGGCTAGCGGCACCATATGTTACAATCATGTAACCGATCTGCAGCCGTTGCAAGCCCCGACCTCGCTTAGGCTCGGTCGAATGACAAATGACAGATGACAAATGTCAGAATAGTTTGGCCAAACTGTCATCTGTCATTTGTTATTTGTCATCCGGGCGAGCCTAAGGCGAGCCCCGGAATCTCATCATGAAGAAAATCTTTCACACCCCAATTCGCACGTTTGTGGCCGGCTTGGTTGCGGTGCTGCCAGTGGTATTGACCGTGGCGGTTATTGTCTGGGTCGGGAGTGTAGTGGATCAATTTGTCGGGCCTCAGAGCGCTTTCGGTCGGTTGCTCATCTCGATCGGGCTTCGGGTTGTGGACACCAAAGTCGCTGCTTACCTGATCGGGATAGTAGTCGTTCTTACGGCGATTTATATGCTCGGGATATCTGTCGAAGCGGGCCTGAAGCATCGCTTGCAGACCTTTGTCGATCGGAGTCTCGGGCGAATCCCGGTGATCGGGAATGTTTATAACTTGGCCTACCGTTTTGTGGGCATGCTGGATCGAAAACAAGAGACCGATTTGAAAGCCATGAGCCCGGTCTGGTGTTTTTTTGGTGGGGAAGGCGGGACCGCGATGCTAGCCCTGATGCCGACCTCGGAACCAGTCATGCTGGGGGGCCGGGCATGTCACGTGATCTTGGTCCCCGGCGCCCCGGTACCGATGGGCGGTGCGCTGCTCTATGTCCCGGTCGAGTGGATCAAACCAGCATCCTTCGGCGTGGAAGGATTGACCAGTATCTATGTCTCGATGGGAATTTCTACGCACCAATTTATGCGGGCTGGGTAGTGGATTGGGCCGTCGGGCTTGGTCCTTCCGCCTTCGCCGACTCTTTGTTGTGGAGCGCGCCTCGCTTGCGAGGCCGACATTGAGGGGGTTGGAGACATAGAGATTGGGCTACGGCGGACAAGCTGTTCTCGATCGGGCGGGTCACGTCCACCAGGGGTTTTTGTTCCCAACGCCCTGGAGGGGAGCCGCTTTGGCATGTGGCAGGCGAGCTCTCGATATTTGTTTCAGCGCTGAGTCCTATCAAGAAATGTCGCAACAGGCGGCTCCCAGGAATAACCCAGGGTGATGATTTATCCAACGCTGCGACTCGTTTACACCCTGCCCATAGAGCTGCGAACCGCTCAGTCGTTCCCGGGAGCCGCCTGTTTTCGTACGTGTCGGCCGGATTAGTGTTGAGACGAAATTCGCGAGGGCGGAAAGATACGCGCCAAAGCGGCTCCCCTCCAGGCGCTGGACAATCGCGCGTCGCATCAACGCACCATGTTATTTGAGGACGAGGACGCTGGGCTGGCGCCCATTAATTCGAAGGCGACCCTCCCGCCCTGCCGGTGGCCTCTGCTATAACCTGCGCCATGATGTGGCCGAGAGTCTTCAGCCGCTCAGGGATCTGGTGGAGACCAACCTTGCGACCAAGTTCCAAATATTGATCTTCTCGCGGGTCATACGCTGGCCATTGGGGCAATCCCTCAGAATTGGGGTCACCAGTCTTGGCAAACTGGGTCCAATAAAGACGCATTGTCCGGCCAAGGTTCTCTTCGGCCCCATCGTGTTCCCAGTCCGCTGGAAAAGAGTTGCTTAGGAATTCGAGTTCCTCACCGTGGTATGCCCCCAGGTTCGCGCGTTTCCCTTTTTCCGCGTATGTGAACTGATAAAGATAAGCTCTCCGACCCAGCCGCGTAGTCGCCTGGGCCAAAGAAAATGCACCGTAACCGAATAGATCGTTCTCCAGCTTCAGGTACTGCTCAGGAACGGCTGCGTCGGATCGCGCTGGATACGCTTCAAATTCCTGGTCTGCGAACCGGCCGGTATCCTGATTGAGATAGATTCTATATTCAGCAAGCGTTTTCGGCCCGGCGTGACCAAACACCGTTGCTTCGTCAGCATTGCTGCCCATCAACACCGGAATATTGAGTTGTTTGGCTTCCGCGAAAATCTTCGCAGGCTGCTCCGGAATGACCCAGCCATCCACGATCGCGTCAAAACTAAGGCCGTGATCCTGCTGGCAGGCAGCCAGGATTTTGTCAGCAGGCACTCTACGCAGTTTTGCTAACGTGTCCGCGCCACCGGCTATTCCTAAATCATTCGCCAATCTTTCTCCAGAAGCCTCGCCTGTACTAGAGATCGAATTGTACGGAATAGGTGACCGGATGTCTTCGTTGAGCACGCTCTGACCTTCACCGCTCTCCAGAATTGCTCCTTGAAACAGTCCGCGAGCCAGCGGAGAAGCCATCAACAGACAAATATCGACTGCGCCTGCGGATTGTCCCATCACTGTCACTCGATTCGGATCACCGCCGAAACGCGAGATATTGTCTTGAACCCAGCGCAGCGCTTGGAGTTGATCCAATAAACCGTAATTGCCGGAGGAGTGATGCTCCGACTCTGCAGTCAAGGCTGGGTGGGCAAAGAACCCGAATGGTCCAAGCCGATAATTGGCGGTTACCACCACAACCCCAAAACCCGACAGAGCGGGGCCAAGCGGAGTCAATTGGCTGTATCCGGCTCTGTTCGATCCGCCATGAAAAAACACGATAACAGGGAGCTTGGCATCCGGAACGAACCGTGACGTCCAGATATTCAGATAAAGACAGTCTTCGCTCCAGCCAATATAAGGCAACCAACCAGCCGGAAGTTGCGGAGCCGCTGGGCCGTACTGTTTCGCCTCACGTATGCCGGTCCATTTTTTCACCGGCTCCGGTGGCTTCCAGCGCAGCTCACCTACCGGCGGTGCGGCATACGGCAGACCAAGGAAAGCAACACCACCGTGGTCATCGAAAGACGTTCCTTCCAATACGCCGGCTTCCAGTGTCACACTTGGCGCAGAAGAGCCCAGGGCAATCGACGCCTGACCAAGAGCGGCAACCGCCAGGGTTAGCAAGGATCGCAAAAAAAACTTAACAGGAGAACACAAAGGCCACAAAGACTGACAACTTCCGAAGCGGCCTTGAATTCCACCTTTGTGTCCTTTGTGATCTTCTGTGAGCTCCCTTATTTTCGGTCTCATTACTCCTTTGCGTTCGTTCAGCTTCCCACCAATCACCAATCACCAATCACCAATCACCTTCACCTTTCACCTTTCACCTTTCACCTTCTTCACCTCCCGGCCTTCCGTGAGTACTCGCCCTTGAAGACGACTGTCCAAGAGCCTCCGTTATCCGCCGATTTCTCCCAAGATTGTTCAACCCTGTCTGGAGCTAGGCGAACAACCCGAATCCGGTTCAGAACCGCCTCTCCTGCCGGACCGCGACTCGGTCCATAAAACTCGGCCAGTCCTCCGCTTACTTTCCCGGTAAACACATGGACGCGGCCTTGATTGTCCGCGAACATCCCGTGCCAGGTTTTATCATCCGCACTATAAGCAAAAAGGTTTTCGCCTTTGTGACTTCGTCCGTCATCCCAGTTTTCGACCACCAGATATTGGCCGAGAGCAAGAGACACGCGACTGGACGCCTCACTTGAACCGTTGGGATCTGTTATCGCCCAATCACCAAGCCAGAAATCGAATTGCCGGTTTTCCGGGTCGGTAGCCGCTGGGGTTTCAGCTGCGATGGCGCTGGGTTGAGCTGCGGAAATACATCCCGCGAGCGCCAGCATGAACAGCCCTGGCTGTAACCAACCGAAATTAAACAAGGAACGTGTGCCGATGAGTAGCCGCATACGAGATCATTCCCGAAAACTTGATGTGGCGCAAGATAGCGCTTACGGCATAATATAACTGTAATGCGACAACAACTCCTAATTAGAGAGAATGACCCCAAGCCAGGGGAATCTGTCGCGACGCATTCCCGAGAATATCCTCGTGGTTCCCGCATTCCCGAGCATGCGCATGGCTCAGACCAATTGGTATACGCCAGCAGGGGGGTCATGGAGGTCTCTTCAGGTCAAAGTTTGTGGAAGATCCCACCGCATTTTGGTCTTTGGATTCCAGCGCGGACTGCGCATCAGATCCAAATGCCTGAAGCCGTTTCGATGCGCACGTTGTATCTTCGACCGGTGCGCACCCGGCTGGCTTCCTCATGCAGCCGTGCTCCACGTCGGCGCCTTTCTCCGCGAGCTCATCATTGAGATTGTCCGAGTTGGCCGGCTCCGGGCGCGGAACCGGATCGAGTGCGCCCTCCGTGATCTCCTAATCGCGGAGTTGGAGCGAGCATCGCCTGTGCCCACCGGCATCATGTTCCCAGGAGACCCGCGCGCGTGCCGCGTTGCCCACCTGGTCATTGAAGATCCGCGCTGCCCGGTCTCGCTAAAATCGATGTGTGCCTCTGCCGGGGTCAGTGTCCGCACCCTGGAGAGAACCTTTCGCCGGGAGGTCGGCACCGATTTTGAATGCTGGCGACGGCAAGTGCGCCTGATGAAAGCAATCGAGATGCTGGTTGCGGGCCGGAGGGTGAAAGAGGTCGCTTTCGCAGTCGGCTACCAGCATCCCGGCGCTTTCGTTGCCCTTTTTCGGGAGACATTCGGAACCACGCCCAAGGCATGGGTCGCAGCGTTGGAATGGCTGAATTGAAGGCAGAAGCCGGGATCGCAAAAAGACTCAATAGAAGGACACGAAGGCCCCCAAAGACGGGCGAGTTCCCAGTACTGGGGAGGGATCGCGTCCTCGCGATCAGTTGTTACCGGAGCCGACGACGCGTTGTCATCACAGACGAAAATACACCTTGAGTTGTGGCACGTCCTCGCGGCGCGCGGGGATCCGCCGTCGCTAAAGCTATGGCGGACAGGCAGCGCGCCCTCCCCGATTTGCACGCCTACCGCGCGATCACGGTTAACGAAACGTTTCCCCAACCACTTTCCCAACATCCGCGAACGCTTGGTTGATTTTGTCGCTCGAGGCACTGGATTCAACGGTGTAAACCACAATTAGAATCGGCGCCCGGTTCGGAGGCCGCGCAATTGCGACATCTCCGGTCGCTCCGTTCTTGGGGCCAGTGCCGGTTTTGTCTCCGATCTGCCAAGTCGACGGTAACCCGGCCCGTAAACGCTTGTCACCGGTCGTATTCTTAATCAACCAGCCTTCTAACTTTTGTTGTGACCCCGCGGATAGCTCCTGGTCCACCAGCAACGATTTCAAATCCTTTAACATCGAGGCCGGAGTCGTCGTGTCACGTTCATCGCCCTTGATCGCGGTATTTAACGTTGGTTCGTTGCGGTCAAGCCGGGTGATAGGATCGCCGATAGAACGGACAAATTCTGTGAGTCCGTGCGGCCCGCCGATCGTTTGCAGCAGTAGATTCCCGGCTGTGTTATCACTATACTCAATAGCGGCCGCGCAGAGGGCGTCCAGGGTCATACTGCCTTCCTGAACATGGTTTTCGGTGATGGGTGCCCACTCCAGCATATCGGCAGGCCCATAAGAAAGCTTTCGATCAAGACGTTCCTGGTTCTGGTCGACGCGCTTAAGAACTGCTGCGGCAGCCAGCCATTTAAAAGTGCTGCACATCGGAAAACGGTCCTTGGCGTGGTAGTCAATGCTTCTACCGTTCGCCGTATCCAGAATAGCTACCCCGAGACGGCCTTGGAGATCTCGCTCGATCTCCGCAATTCGTGTGACTGCGGGTTGCGCGGTCTTTTGGTCATCCGCAGCCGGAGCAGACAGGCCTGAGAATAATTGAACTACTCCGATAGGTAACACCTTCAGTATCTCCAACCCGCTGCGCGGGTGCTTTTCGGCCTTGGCGCAGTACTCCAACACTCCGCACTCCATCACTCCGCGTGGCCGGATTCGAGGACGAGGACGACGACGATGACGAGAACGAAACGCCTTGTGAGTGACCATGGATCCTTCATTGATCTCGTGAGATGCCGGCAAGCCGTTGGTAAAACCGAAGATATTTAGAAGTGGAGAGCGATCTGGGACAGACTGAACAGGATGCTGATCACGCTGCTAGTGGCAAAGACTGCCCACACTGCAGACTCTGCAAGACCAGTATAACGAACTGCTCTTTGCGATTCTTGTTGAAATTCCGTGGTGGAAGAGAAGGGGATCATCTTCATAATAACAGCGTCATACGCACGTCGCGTGCCACGCTTTAAGCTGTCGCTTAAGTGACTGAAAATGAGTGCCTTACGGATGTACTTAAATTCGTGATCCTCTAAGAAACCATCTCAAAATAGGATTCAGGTTCTCAATTTGAGACCAAAAATGAAATAGCCGCAAGCAGGGCCTAAAGCCTCGCGCAAAGGACGCAAAGGGCGCAAGGGGGAGAGGGTGATTAGTGATTAGTGATTAGTGATTGGTGATTGGTGGAAACCCAAATCACCGCAAGGGGAAGACAGGTGAACCGCAGATGTACGCGGATTTATTCTGATAGAGAAGCGAAGCCTAGTGGAGGTGCGAAGCGGTGAAAGGACTATCGCCTGACAGCTGCGGGATGAGTCTGCGAGTCCTGCGAAGGTAAAAAATGCAGGCCGCCTGTTCGCCACCCATTTTTGCGCGTTGTGTGCCTTCCGCCGCTACTAGGGTTTTCCACCAATCACCAATCACCAATCACCAATCACGTTCTTCTAACCTCTGCGCCCTTTGCGTCCTTTGCGCGAGCCCCTTCCGCCTCTCACTCCGCCGCGGTCGTTGGCGCCGAGACCTGTTTCAGACCTTCCGGTGTGAATTCGCTATCGCTAAACGTGACGTTATGCTTAATCCGGGAGCCATCCAGTTCTGTGACTGAACCTTTCTTGGGATTCTGAACCGTCAGATTGGCCGGTATGGGCCGGCCTTTGTCATCGTTCGAGACACGAGTGGTGTCGATCCGCACTCTGAGCTCACCCGAAGGCAAATATTTCTCGATGCGCATCAGGACCAGGCGATTCGGATCGATCCAGGAACGCACTTTGGCGTATTCGGATTCTCCCTTGCTTGGTTTGGATTCGAGAACCGTGCAGTTGACGCCATTAACCAGGTCGGTGCCGGTTATAGTCTGGTTATCCCAAGATAATGGGTCTTCAATGACATCCAGGTAGGAGAGATCACTGCCGAAAAAAGGTTCGCGCAATTCAGAGGCGGTCAACTTCTGAGATTTATCCGGAGGGGTGAAAAGTGTTCCACTTGCCGGGCCGCCTGCCTCTTGATGCAGAAGCACAGATTCGCCCTTTTGCGTCTGCGGCCAGAGCACTTGATAAACCAAGTCGGTTGCCGACTTAGTTCGTCTCTCTTTGATTTGAATCTGTAACGTCTCCTCGCTCGCGTTTCCGGACGGTTTCACTTGCAACCGGAGACGCACATAAGCATCCCCTTGCTGTTTAGCTGACACAGCCGAAGCCAAATCCTTTGGCGACAATTCAGCGGCCGATGCATCCACAAACGCCGTCAACGCCGTGAGCGCCGTCATCGCCGTGAGCTGAGTTAGCCAAGACGTCCTCCGACGCTTACAGGCATTGCAATAATTCATGTCAAACCTCCTGGATTGATTTTCTCAGTTGGCGCGACCTCGTCGTCGGCTCTCCTGAACTCCTGAACTCCTCGAACTCCTTAAGACCCGTGCAAGGTCTGCCCCGGCGTCACTCTTGAGCTGCGCCAGGCCGGGTACAGCCCGCTAAGCACACCGACCACGATGGCAATCGCAACGGATACCCCGAGCAGGCGAATCCCGATATCCGGCTCTAGAAGCCCGCGGACACTCGGTGCGGCTCCTATCATCCGAACGCCTACGACCCCGATCAGGACACCGACTATACCCCCAAGCAGACCCAAAATAGCTGATTCCCACAGGATCAGCTCAACGATGCGGCTTCGTTTCCAGCCTAATGCGAGCAACACACAGATCTCCGTTGTCCGTTCGAAGACGTTCATCAACATGGTGTTCATCACGCCCAGAACGCCCACGAGTACCGCGAGTAGAGAGGTACTCCAGCTCATCGCTCCTACAATACGAGAGACCTCGCTCTGGCTCAGATTCTCGCTGGCTACGATCGCGCGAGCTTCCGGTGTCAATTTGTCAATTTGTTCGCAAAGCTGTTGCACGTCCGCCCGGCTGGTGCCGGGAGTGAGCCGGATATCAATCACGTTGATTTTGTCTTGATCACCGGTGATCTGCTGGAGCAATGGCAATGAAAGAATCACCGAGCCATTCTCGACCCAAGCGTTACCATCGACGATCCCAACGACTTTCAGTTCCGCGGTCTCGATTTGGATCGGATCGCCGACCTTCTTTTTAAGCACTTCGGCCGCCGTACGCCCAAGCACGACTGCCTTCTCTTGAGCATCGTCCGGCATTCTGCCAGAGATGATCTTCAGGTTCTTCCAGGTGAACCCACCCCATTCCCGAGCCGAGACCATTATCATCTCGGTATTTTCAACGCTCATGAGGTCTACCAAGATCGCACAAGTGGCATCGACATGGGGGAGATGAGCAATCCGGTCCTGGGCCGCAGCACTGAATTCTTTCGGGACTAGCGAGCTGGTCATATTGCTGACCACGACATCCGTCCCCCGCGCTTTCATCCCTGCCGCCCAACTTTTGTTGAGTCCGCGCGAAAGGCCCACTAGCGCGACGACTGCGGCAATTCCGATGGAAATACCTAACAAGGTGAGAAGGGTGCGGGTTCGGCGACGGGTCAAACCCCGTATCACCACAGTCATAAAACTCATTAGTACGCTCCGTTACCTGTTTGCCGGTCCGACACGGTCTGTCCGTCAATCATATGAATGATTCGCGACGCTCGATGGGCAATCCGGTCGTCGTGAGTGACGAGCACGAGCGTCATGTGTCGTTCCTGCTGGATCTGGTTGAGCAAGTCGAGGATCATGGCCGTGTTGTCACTGTCCAAGTTGCCCGTCGGTTCGTCGGCGAGCAGCACAGAAGGGCTGTTGGCCAGGCTGCGGGCAATGGCTACTCGTTGTCTTTCTCCTCCCGACAATTTGTTCGGGAAGTGGTTCAGCCGGCCTTCCAGCCCAACCGCCTTCAAAAGCTCACGTGCTCGATCCTTGCGTTTCGAGCTCGGCATCCGAGTCTCGAGCATCGGAATTTGCACGTTCTCTAATGCGGTGAAGGTCGGCAGAAGATGGAACGACTGGAAAATAAACCCGATTTCCCGAGATCGGTAATCTGACGGATCGGATAAATCGGGGATTGATATTCCCCGGAACAATAAAGTCCCGGCGGTAGGCCGATCTAGTGCACCAAGCAGTTGAAGCAGAGTGGTTTTACCACAGCCGCTTGGACCCATGATGGCGATAAATTCTCTCTCTGGGATCTCTAGATCCAAACTTCGGAGAGCTTGAACCGCGCCGTCATCAAAATCCTTCTTGAGCCCTGCCGCCTCAAATACGTTTGGAATTGGAGCGTCTGACATAGTGTCGACGGCCGCGGTTTCATTAGACCGAAGCGATGGCTGCATAAATAATTCCTGGCATCGGTGTTTTGGCCGACTTATTTCTTCCGTTATCTCAATTCGACGATCCGCTGACCTGATATTCTTCAATCAAAAACGTAACCCCCATTGAGAGTTCGTTTTGCAGGCTTGGGCAGGTTGTAGCCTCTTGCCCCAGCCGTTGGAATCGGGCGACGAGAATAGCACGGGATGCGTCAAGCGCGAAAAGAATTTCTTAAGCGGTCATTTGTGTCGGCCGATTGGTTGCTTTGCCCCTGATGGGGGAGGGCGTGCGTCCCCGCGCGCCGCGAACGGTCTGCATTGTGGACTTGGCCCAAGACAATTCATCGGGTCTACGCGGCCTTCGGTAACAATCCGGCGACTGCCGGACGACGACGCGATCTCTCCCCGGCGATGGGCGGGTTGTTCGTCCCAGCGCTCGGAGGGGAGCCGCTTTGGCGCGCATTGGGTGACCTCGCGATATTTGGTTCAGCGCTCCCTTTGCCAAAGAATATCGCAACAGGCGGCTCCGCGAATAGCCCAGCTGCTCGCAGCTCGAGGGGCCGCGCTTAAACGAATCGAAAGTCACAGGTAAATGCATCACACTGGATTATTTCCGGGAGCCGCTTGTTTTCACACGTTTTGCCCGGATTGGCTTTGCGGCGAAATGTGCTGGGCGGCTAGATGTGCGCCAAAGCGGCCTGCCCGACGTAGCCTCCCGAGTCTAGACGAAGGGGCGAAGTCCGCCTCTCCGCCGGGCGCTGGGTGATTACACGTCGCATCACCCGCCACGCTTTTCGAGGACGAGGACGAGGACGCGAACGCGGGCGATTGCCGGCGGCGAATCCCCTCACCGGGTCGGGGTAAGCCACTGAGAACCGACCCGGGGATCCGCTAGATTACGGAAAAGATGCTTAAACGCGTGCCAATAGCTGGGAAACGGGGCCATCTCATCCGGATTCTTCGGTTCAAGTGCCGAAGCGAATAACGGGAGCTCGGCATGCGGAATGCCCGAGCGCCAATGATGGACGCCATGAAACGGTTCGTGTAGCAGAGTTAAAGCAACAAATTTTCCGAGTGGCCCTTTTGCGATGATACTTCGGGTTGAGCCATTCACTGTCGACCCAGTCAGGCCGACATGTTCGATGTATTTACGCCAGCTCTGCATGTTCCCGGCCAAGACTGCCGGCGCCAGATACAACCACAAAAAATAAACCCAAGTTTTCGTGATCGCGACAACTCCGAGAATGCAAACCCAGGCGACCCCCATCAAAAGGAATTCCTCCCAAATTTTCCGCCGAACCTTCGTGTTGCGGATAGGGGAGCCCTTTCGAAAAAAGGTGCGGACGAACAAAAATGGGGTGTAAAAGGTGCCGATGGTGAGCTCGAGAAACGCGCAGAGAATTCGGAGCCATCGGGGCGTGCCAGGGATATCGAACGGCCAGAGTTCTTCGTCTTTTTGAGTCGCCAGGTGGGCGTGATGCAGTTGGTGCGCGGCCCGGTAAAGGTTGAAGCTGGTGAAGCTCATCACGCCGATGATGACGCCGTCGATTTCGTTCAAGCGCCGGTTTTTGCGGAGCAACCCATGAGTTGCTTCGTGAAAACCGATCAACATCCCGTGCATGAGATGGCTCACAATCAGCATCAACAGTACGCTCACCCAAATCCATCCCAGATACACCGAGAGGGTCAGCGCTGCTTCGGTCACAAAATAAATCGCCGCTAGCAGTGGGAAAGCAGCCCGGCTTACCCAGGTTGGCTGCTCCTGTGGGGTCACGGCTTCGGTCGAAGGGGTCGTGCTCATGAATCTTTGCCCGGAAAAGTGTTAATCCGACTCTCAGGGGAACGACAAGCGGCTGCCAGTATCGCCTGAAAGAGGTTAACTAGGTTTTCAATTTCTGCCAGTGGGAACAGGTCGGGCCGGAAGAGCCACACTACCTCGAGTCCTTCATCTATCACGGTGATTTCGCAGCCGAGGTGGAATCTGGCGGTACCGGTGGACCGCATGCTAAGGGACGCAGATAATCCGTGGAGTGCCACGTCCGGCATCGGATGGTTCTGCAATGCGAAACGCACTTCGAAGATCGGGTTATGTCCCGCCCTTGGAGTTTCCCCCATAGCCGTCACCAGCTCGACAAAAGGCATGGCTTTGGCGAAACATTCCACAGTTCCTTCATGCACTTTTTTGAGATGATCCGAAAAGACCCGGTCAGGCTCTACCTGCCCGCGAATAGGAACAATACCTGCGCAGTATCCCATCGTTTCCCGGACCGCCTGGGTGCTTCGGTTAGCGACGGGCGTACCCACGAGTACATCAGCCTCGCCTGTCCATTTAGAAAGCGCGATCTGGAACGCGGATAGCAGAGTGCTAAAAAGCGTTGCGCCGGTTATGCGAGCAAGTTCCCGCACCGCATTGGCGAGATCGATCGGAAAATAAAAGACGCGCCGCTCCGCAGGTCCCGAGGCGGTCATTGATCCTTCAAAGGAACTCCAAAGTCTCCGGGTTCCAGCCAGATAAGATCTCCAGAACGGCGCGCGGCGTTCTATTTCAGCCGGCTGCCAATAAGAGCGTTCGGCTGTGCCCCAAGCGCTGTACGTTAACGCTACTTCCGGGAGTCGCTCCCGCGGAGAGAGGATGCCGGTTAAGTAGGCGGCGCACAAATCCTCAACGAATACCCCCAAACTCCAGCCGTCCGCGACAGCATGATGAATAGCCAGAACCAAGACATGAGTATCCTGGCTTAGCCGCAGAACTTCCACTCGATAGAGCGGCCCTCGCACGAGCTCGAACGGCGTACGGAAAACTTCCATGGCTGCCTCTTCGACCACTTCGTCGCGGACTAGCCCGTCGGAAAGGCTCCGGTACCGGAGATTAACATCCGCGCTCGACCGGATCATCTGGAGCGGGCGCTCTTTGCCGGGCAGGATCGAAAGCCGCAGGACTTCCTGGCGTTCCATTACCCGGCGGACAGCTGACTCGCAGGTTTCCTGAGTCACCAGGCCTCGCACCCGGATCAGGCAACAGATATGATTGGCAACGTCCGCAACCGGGACCGGCGATGCTTCCCAGAGCTCTCGTTGCGGAAAGGTCAGAGGCTGCAGTTTCGCTTTTCCACTGGCCAACCAGTCCTTGAGCGCGGCGCGTTTATCTACAGACACATCCATTGCTAATGAACGACATCTCTTGAATCCGAAAGTTTCTCTTCGGTGGTGTCTTCTCCTAGCAAGCCCGCAATTTCCTCATCAGATAGCGCAGTCAAATCGACTTCCTCGCTGAGCGTTTGCCCGGCCTCGCCTCGAGCGGCCGCTTTTTTCGCCGGCGTCCCGCCGCTTCGTTTTGCGCCCATGTATTCTGCGATCAGCGTGACGATTTGGCCGATCGTGCGCGCTCGAGTCAGGCTGGCCGGCGGTAGCGACACTCCCAGGGAGGCATCAAGCGTATTCTCGATCTCAACTCCCATTAACGAATCGAGCCCTAGATCCGTTAACGGCTGATCATCACGCAACGTCTCCGGTTTCACCCGCAGGACGGACGCGACGGCGTCGCGCACTGCTTGCCCGACGATGCCTTCCACTTCATCCGGCGCTGCTGATTCGATCCTTTGGCGATAATCGCTGACCTTACCGGGGCTGTCGTTCCCTTCGATGGCCGAGAAAATACGTTCGAGTAACGGTCTTTCCTGCATGCTGCGGAAGACCTGGCGCCATTTCACCCAATCAATCCGGATCGCCATCACTTGATCGGCATTCGCCATGAGCGAAGACTCCATCAGGTCAACCACCTCATGGGGCGAAAGTTCACCGGTTCCTTGTCTGGCGAGAAACTCAGCCACCCTTTCATTGCGGGCCACGTAACCCTCGCCACCAAGTGCTCCCCAGTTGATCACGAGAGCTGGTAAACCCAGTGCCCGGCGATGATGCGCCAAGGAATCAAGGAAAGCATTGGCCGCAGCATAATTGCCCTGCGCCGGATTTCCAAAAATGCTCGAGACAGAGGAGAACATCACAAAGCAATCGAGTTCGAGGTCACGCGTTGCTTGATGGAGTAACCAGGCTCCCCGTGCTTTAGGGGCAAGCACGCTCCGCATCCGGTCGCTGGTCAGCGCCGCTAGCGGGGCGTCGTCGATCACCATGGCCAAGTGGAAAACGCCTTTTAACGGACGATTGGCTGTCCGGACCGTCGCCATCAGCCGAGTCACGTCTTCTTCAGATCCGGCATCCGCGCGGATCGCGGTGACGGAAACACCTCGCTCGCGAAGCCGATCCACGAACCCTTTCGCTTCCGGAGTTTCTGCGCCGCTCCGGCTGACCAGTACCAGGTCTCCTGCACCGGCTTCTACTAACCATTGGGCAACGACTTTACCGAATCCTCCGAATGCCCCCGTGATCAAATAGCTGCCCTGCGTATCGACATGAAATCCTGCGGTCAGCGGTTCTCCTCGTCGGGGAAGGAAGGCTTCGGGGAATGTGACCAGCACTTTGCCGATATGCTTGCCCTGAGCCATCAACCGGAAACCTGCGTCAACCCGAGCCGCCGGATAAGATCGGTATGGTAGCGGTCTAAGAGAGCCGCGCTCGATGAGATCGGAAATCTCTTCCAGCATCTGCCGGGTCAAAGATTCATCACCGGAAAATACCGCATCCATGGCCACCACATGAAAAGATGCATTCCGGCGGAGCGGCCAAAGGGGGATACGTGCGTTCTGATAGATATCTCGCTTCCCGATCTCGATAAATCGGCCGAACTCCGTCAGACACGAAAGTCCCATTGGAATCGCTTCGGAGGCAAGTGCATTCAGTACGACATCAACTCCGCGCCGTCCGGTGATCTGCATGACCGCATCCGCAAAATCGCCGCGACGGGAATCAATGACGTGCTTAACGCCCAATCGCTCGAGCAAGTTTCGCTTAGTTTGGCTGCCCGCCGTGGCGATTACTTTTGCTCCCAGGTAATGGGCGATCTGAATCGCCGCCATCCCAACACCGCCGGCGCCAGCGTGAACCAGGATAGATTCTCCCGGCCGCATGCGGGCCACATTCTGCAACGCGTGCCAAGCCGTCATGAACACGACCGGCAACGTGGCGGCCTCTTCAAACGATAATTCACCGGGAATGCGGCGCACATCGCCACCTCGGGCTAAGGTGTGGGTAGAGAGCCCAAACACTGAAAGGCCGAAGACGCGGTCACCAGGCGCAACATGATCGACGCCGGATCCCACCGCTTTCACAATCCCGGCAACTTCGTCCCCAAAGAGCCGTGCGTCCGGCGCCTCCATCGGATACAAAGCGAGGGCTTTTAATACATCCCGGAAATTCAGGCCGGCTGCTTTAACTTCGATGAGCACTTGGCCCGGGCCGCAATCCGGTGCGACAAAGGGTTTGAAACCGAGGGTATCAAGATGCCCGCGTTCGCGGGACTCGAGTCGCAGAGGAACTGCCGGATCGAGCCGCTCGTCAACCGACGAGCGACCGCGAACGATGCGCTGAACGTACCTGGCTTGGCCCCTGAATGCGACTTCTCGTTCCCCGTCAGTCCGCATCAATTCTTGCCAGAGGAAAGAAAAGTCAGAGGGTGACGGCTCAAATCCGAGATCGATGCCGCGGCCGGAGAAGTTCGAGTACTCATTGAGGACTACGCGGAAGAGACCAAGCAGGGGAGCTTGAGCAACATTGGGAGGGATTTCCGCCCAGCCGGCCGGCTGTGCGCCGCGAGTCACCAGATCGATGCGAAGCTTTCCCGTCGGGCCGACGACGGAGTCCAAAGCTTGGACCAAATGGAGCAACGCGTCTGTCCCCATCAATGCGGGGTCTTGTTTCGAGTCTCGATTTGCCGGTTCCGTCCAGAGATAAACGATCCGCTCGAGCGGCGCATCCTGGAAGCACTCTTGCAGTACGCTCTTCCAATCCTCAACGGACTCGGGAGCAACCGTAAAAACTCCGGTTCCGTTGCCTGGAAAATGGTTGCCGGGTCTAACTACCCTGCAGGTTGTATCCAACTGACGGAGTTGGGTTGCGAGTAGGTCTCCCAGATCAGACGCGTCGTCGACAATCAGCCACGACTTTTCTGACGGCGCTTCTATCGAACCGTTGGGCCATGCGACCGGCGTCTCAGCAGGTTTCTGCCAGGCCTTCCGCGCGAGCAGACCGATCTGGCCTTCGCCTTCCGGGCCAACCAGACCAGGAAGGGTTATTGTCTCGGCGAATCCGGTTTCCCGGAGGACACTCTCCCATTGAGAACGGCCCAGCAACGGGTGCTCCTGACGCAAATCGCTATCCGTAAAGCGCCACCATCCTGATGTCAGACCGAAGACGACCTCTGTCCATAGTTGCGGGTTGGCGAGGTCCATGAAAGCCAAGCTGCCTCCCGGAGCCAGTAGGCTGTGTAGTTCCCTTAGCTCTGCCCGCAAGTCGCGGACGGCATGCAACACGTTCGTTCCAATGATGAAGTCGAATGTGCCGGCTTCAAATCCTTGCTCGGCAGCGGGTTTCTCCAGATCGTAAGTCTTAAATTCCACGTTGTGGAAATTGGCCAGCTTTTGCTTGGCGCCGCCGAAAAACGCCGGAGATACATCCGTGAAAGTGTAGGAATGCAGTTCATGGTCGATCAACGGCAACACATGAGCTGTTAATCCTCCGGTGCCGGCTCCCACTTCCAGAATTCTGAGCCCACGACCTTCCGGTAAATGGCGCGCTGTTTCCTGGATTGCGGCGGCAATCGCGCCGAGCCAATGGCTGGCGTAGAGCCCCTCGCAGTAGAAATGATCCAGCAAGTCCACTGCGCTTCCCGCGAATAGTACCTGTACGGCGTCTTTTTCTCCCCGTAAGATTGGGCCAAGTTCAGCGCAATTGTCCACGCAAAGCAGGCCCTCTGCGGTGTATCCGGGATGTTTAGTTATAAAGGTCCGGAGAGCGTCGGCGGCGGAATCTGCGGCCCGGGTGAACGCTGTTGTCGGTCGATAGCTGTCTCCATTCTTTTCGAGCCAACCGCGTCTGGCCAGGTTAGCCAGGAAACGTTCAAACACGTGGCGCATCGGTTCCGCGACTTGCAAAGATTGGCTCGAGAAATCGACAGCCCCGGTTACAGATGCCATCTTTCGAATGCCATCAGCAAGCTGTTCCGCTGCCAGCTGATCTTGGTCGATTATCGCCTGGATCATCTGAGATCGGCCTCGCATGGTGAGCACCTCATCCAATGCTGCCTGCGCGGCTTCCCGCACCCGGCCAAACGGGATTGGCTCTGGCAGAGGCCCCGTCGATCCAACCGGTGTTCGCTCCCAGGTAAGGTGGTAGAGCACGTTGCGGCTAACAGCTTGCGCTCCTCCTCGATGGCCTCCGGCGATGGCAATTGCCCGGAAACCGTCTACCAGCACACAAGGCTGTCCTTGCTCGTCAAACAGTTCGATCCGGCCTTCAACGTATTCGTTGCTGCATTGGTGAACCGTGGCCCGTACCCGGGTGTTATCCCCGGGAGATTGAAGGAATAAAATTTTAGAAAATCGGACCGGCAATTTTAGCCCGGCTTTGCGGTCTTCCTTGGTGGCGGCCGCCGCCGAAAAGACGTGGAGAGCGCCATCGAAAAGTACGGGGTGAAGCGAGTACTCACTTGCCCGGTCGATAATTCGTTTTGATAAAGCGACCTGTCCTTCAGACCGCCCGTTGCTGGCCGAAAGGGCGCGGATCGGCCGGAACTCTTCCCCATAAGGGAGTCCCAGATCGCTCATGTGCCGGTAGAAGTCTTCAATCCCAACCGGGGTTAGATCGGACACCGGGGAAGAATCCCAGGATGCTGTGCCAAAGCTGGTCTCTGTCCGCTCGCTGCGCATTGAGCCGACCACATGCAGGGACCACGCCGCCCCGTGATGCATTTGGCTCTGAATCGAGAAGGTTCGCTCGTTTGGGTCGTAGGAGAGCTCAAGCTGAAGCTCAGAAGGGGTATCGGACAGGATCAGCGGTTTCCGAATCTCGAAGTCTTCGACGATAAAGGGTCGTCCATTGAACAGCTGGGTGCCGGCCTCCAAGATCATCTCAACAAACGCAGCAGCCGGGAAAACGACTAAATTCTCCACCTTGTGATCCCGGAGGAAAGCCAGGTGCCGGCCGTCCAAGCGACTGATCCAGGTGGGCGTAGCCCGCGGTAGTTTGACCTCGAGTAATCCGCGGGAGCCTGAGCTCAAGCGGCTTTCTGCCCAATCATTGGATTCGTTCCACCACCGGTTCTTGTCCCAAGCATACGCTGGGAGTGAGAGTAACCGGCGAGATGGGGTCATGCTGGTAAAGTCCAATCCGACATTGGCTCGGTGCAGGCTCATCCCAGTCTCGAGCAGTGATTCGTGTTCGCGCTCTCGCCGGATCGAAGAAAATACCGTGGTCTTGGTTCCGTTGCGTCCAGCCAGACAATCTTGAATTGACCGAACGAGGGCGGGTTGCGCGCTAAGTTCGAGCCAAACGTCGATCCCCGTCTCGCTTACGGCGTCGACGGCGGATGCAAATTGAACCGGCTGCCGTACGCCGCGTCCCCAGTGTTCAGCGACACAATCCGTTCCAGCGCATTTCTGACCGGTGACCGTGCTGAAGAAAGGTACCTTCTCCGGATGCGGAACCAGATCAGCCAACGCCGCCTCCAACTCTTCGGATGCAGGCCTCATCAACGGATGATGAAAAGGATGGTCCACCCGGACGAAGCGGGCGAATACCTCATCGGCCTCGAGTTCCGTCGCGATCGCTTCCAAAGAAAGCTTTGGTCCGGCTAGGGTGAGCGAGTTAGGACCGTTAAAGGCCGCGATAGTGATGGTGCGATCATATTGCGCCAGCCGAGCCCGAGCGGCCTCTTCATTTAAACCGACGGCCAACATCGTACCCTGTCCGCGGGCGCAGTCATCCATGAAGCGAGCTCGTAACACGATTATCCGAGCTGCTTCTTCAAAGGTGAGGACGCCGGCCACGAATGCAGCCGCGATTTCACCCACGCTGTGACCCACCACAGCCGCGGGCTCAATTCCCCAGGATTTCCACATTTCTGCCAGAGCCACCTGAATGGCGAAGATGGCCGGTTGAGCCACCTCTGTCCGCGCCATTTGCGTCTCTTCCTCCGAGCGGCTGAGCTCTTCGATCAGTGAAAATCGGCTATACGGCCGCATGGCGGCATCGCAACGCTCAATGGTTTGGCGAAATAGGGGCTCATACTGCATGAGCTCGCGGCCCATGCCCCACCATTGCGGCCCTTGCCCGCTCATCACGAAAGCCACCCGTGGGCTCTGGGTTGGTCGAGGGGCAAACGTGGTTTGGATCTTTGGCCCCGGCTGTCCGGTTGCGTAATTCGTCAGTTCCTGAACGACCTCGACTAGTGACCCGGCCACCAAAGTGAGCCGGTAGGGATGATGATTACGCCGAGTGCCTAATGTGTAGGTCAAATCGGGCAGAATAGGAGAGCTGCCGTTAGCAGCCGCGTGTTGCTCGACCCAGGTAGCCATGCGCATGGCATAACCTCGCAGCGATTCTTCTGAGCGGGCCGACAACATCACCGGCCAAGCTCGTTCAACCTCGATCTTTTCGTGCTCCGTTTGGCATTCTACCGGGGGCTCGACCAAAAGGACGTGTGCATTTGCGCCACCGAAGCCGAAAGAATTGACGCCGGCCATTCGGGAACCAGACGTCTCCGGGAACGGCTCCAAGGTTGTGGGTATCCGCAGCTTCAGCGCTGCGAAATCGATGTTTGGATTTGGTGTATTGAAATGCAGGCTGGCCGGGATACGACCATGTTTCAGCACTAACATCGCTTTCAACAGACCAGCCAGACCGGCAGCGGTCTCCAGGTGGCCCAGATTCGTCTTTACCGATCCAATCGGTAACGGTTTATCCGCAGGGCGATCCTGGCAAAGGGCCTTCGAAAGGGCATACGCTTCAATCGGGTCACCGACCGCCGTGCCGGTTCCATGAGCTTCAACGAACCCGATCTCAGAAGGAGAAATCCCAGCGTTTACACACGCCTCTGAGACGAGTCGGGCCTGCGCTTCAGCACTGGGAAGCGAGATCCCATTCGTATGACCATCCTGGTTGAGTGCGGTGCCGATAATGATCCCTTGGATGGGGTCGCCATCCTCGATCGCTCGAGAGAGCCTTTTGAGCAGTACCATGCCGGCTCCTTCGCCACGGACGAAGCCATTGGCCGCAGCGTCGAACGCTTTGCATTTCCCTTCCGGCGAGAGCATTGAAGCTTGCGAAAATCCGATGAACCCGCCGGGAGTAATGATCACCGTGACCCCCCCGGCCAGCGCTGTATCGCCGCGGCCCGCGCGAATGTGTTCGCACGCCATATGAACAGCCGTTAATGCGGACGAACAGGCCGTATCCATCGCCACGCTCGGCCCTTGCAAATTTAGGCAATAGGAAATTCGGTTAGCGGCGATGCTGTGGGCGGTGCCCGTCGGCGAATGGGGTCCGATCCCAGAATGGTCGAAAGCGGTACTCTGAATTCCCTGATATTCGTTGTGCGAAATACCGACGAAAACGCCGATGTCGGTTCCGCGCTCAAAATCGAGCACCACGCCTGCGTCTTCGATTGCTTCCCAAGCCGTCTCCAGGAGTAACCGATGTTGCGGGTCGACATAGGGAGCTTCCCGTGGCGAGATGCCAAAAAACTGTGGATCGAATTGGTCGATGTTCTCCAGAAACCCGGCCCGCTTGGCTATCGATTTTCCAGGGAGTCCAGGTTCCGCGTCGAAAAAGCGTTCTATGTTCCAACGGTCCGGCGGGACGTCAGTTACGGCTTCGCGTGCCTCGACCAGCAGTTTCCAAAATGACTGAACGTCATTTACTCCGCCGGGGAATCGGCATCCGATGCCAATAATTGCGATAGGATCTTTCGACATAATTAAGTGGGTCGCGGGCCGACTGTGCGCAGAGAGCTCCAGCGTACAGATTTCGTTTCAGCGAAGTCAATGGTGTGGTGGATTGGGTTCACTTTGCCAAACAAGAGCAAAAAGAGAACACCACATTTCGATTTCGCGAACGAAATCGAGTTCGGATTGATTAACTATTTGTTTTTTTGACGTTTCCATTGCAGCCTGCATTCAAATTCGCCACGTAAACCTGGCTGAAGGCCGTGGCGCTGCCTCGCTTGCGTGGCCGTGGTAAGCAAGGAAAATTGTTTAGTCAATCCTTATCGCTGCAGCGCTCTATCTCGCGACCTCGTCCATCTTTATAAACAAAAGCGACGGCCTGACCAAGCGACTTCCACACCGATATCCTTGCGAACCACGGCCTCGCAAGCGAGGCAGCGCTCCACGGGTGGCGACCCCCTTAGGCCCTCCGCGGACAAATCAGCTAATAGCACGAGATGCGAATTGGAAACAAATGTTTGACCGGTCCCCGATAGGCGCTGAGCCTTAATAAGATGTGTGGAATTGCAGGCTTTATTGATTTGGCCGGAGGCCGTTCCCTCGGTGACGATGTCATCAAGAGGATGACACGCGCGATCATTCACCGAGGACCAGACGAGGAGGGGTATTTCCAGCGTCCGGGCCTCGCTCTGGGCTCAAGACGGTTAAGCATCGTCGGTTTGGCGGACGGTCAACAACCGGTGACGAACGAAGACCGGACGGTCCATGTGGTCTTTAATGGCGAGTTTTTTGACTTCCAGGAGCGGCGTGCTGAGCTGCAAGCCAAAGGGCATCGTTTAGTAACGCATTGCGATACCGAGATCATTCCGCACTTTTGGGAAGAAGCGCAGGAGAAGATGTTCAAGAGTTTTCAGGGCCAATTCGCCTTCGCGTTGTGGGACGATCGGCGGCGTTGTCTAGTGCTTGGTCGGGACCGGTTTGGGATTAGCCCGCTTTATTGGACCAGACAAGGCGATTGGTTGTTCTTTGCTTCTGAAATTAAGGCCTTGCTGGCCTCCGGGATGGTTCCGGCCGAGCCTGATCTCCGAGGCATCGATCATGTTTTCACTTTCGCTGCTTTGCCCGGCCCAATTACCTGTTTCAAAGGGGTTAAATTATTACCGCCCGGTCATTATTTAGTGATTCGGCCGGGAAACCGATCTGGAACGACTTCATCGATCAAAGAGAGTGCCTATTGGAAAATGGACTTCCCCGATCGCGGGGAAGAAGATCGGGGAGAAAACGCTAAGGCCTTGGTTGACCGGTTCGAGCAGCTCCTGCTGAACGCAGTTGAGGAACGCCTCAGAGCAGACGTACCGGTTGGTTCTTATTTGTCCGGCGGTGTCGATTCAAGTGTTATCGCGGCTCTCGCTTGTCACGTTAAAGGTCCTGCCATCAACACCTATACAGTCCGGGTCGATGCGCCCCATTTGGATGAGCTGGACGCTGCTAACCTTGTAGCCCGCCATATCGGTACCAAACCTCCGATTGTTCAGCAATTCAGGAGCGAAGACGTGTTAAACACCTATCCGGAGTTGATCCACGCTGCGGAAGCGCCGGTCATCGACACTTCCTGCGCGGCGCTCTTACAACTGGCAGGGCGGGTTCACCGTAATAATCAAAAAGTCGTTCTTACCGGCGAAGGAGCCGACGAATGGTTGATCGGTTATCCCTGGTATAAAGCCGCTAAGATTCTCAGTCTTCTCGATGTTATTCCTGGATTGCCACTTAGCGACCTATTCCGTAGCGCGTATCTCGGGCTGCACCACGTACCGCAGTATCCCGCGAGCTTTCGACGCGGAGTAGAGGCTTCACTCGGCGGACCCAATGCCTGGATCGATACTTATGGTGTCCTCGGACTGGCGAAACTAAGATTTTATGCGCCGCCGATGCGGGAGGTCCTGGCACAACACAATGCTTGGGCCGATCTGCACATCCCCTTGGAACGAGCCAAACGATGGCACCCGTTAAACCGGGGGGTTTGGGTGGCGGCACGAGTTACTCTGGCCGGACACCTTTTGCAGGCCAAAGGAGATCGGGTGGCGATGAATTCCTCGGTTGAAGTGCGCTACCCGTTTCTTGACGAAGACGTTTTCAACTTTTTGGCTTCGCTGGATCCGCGCTGGAAGCTTCGAGGTTTTCGCGACAAGCATCTGCTGCGCCTTTTGGCGGAACGTTGGGTGCCGCCTTCCGTGTATCGGCGCCGCAAGGTGATTTTCCGAGCTCCTTTGGACAGTTTTCAGTTGGAACCTGAACCGCCTTTTGTCAGCCAGTTAGTGAGCGAAGAATCGCTACGACGGACCGGATATTTCGACGTCGAGCAAGTCCATCATTGGCGACGAGCTTATCGTCAACTGCGCGCCGGGTCTCTAGGACGACTTTCGGTCGAATTGGGCCTGGTGGCAGTAGTCGCGACTCAGCTCTGGCATCATTTGTTTATTCGGCCTGAGCTCGCCGAGCTGCCCGTTGGAACTGCCAACGGAGTCTCTCTGGAGAAGGCGGCCCTCTAATGTGGCTAATCGCCTGACCTGGGCGGTTAGCAGGATTTTTTTGAATGGATACAAAAAACCGATGTGCCTCCGCGGCTCAACTCTTCAAAGTCGCCCTCGCGCTTGTTGCCCTTCTCAGCGGGTGCGCGACCCCATTTAACCATGATGCCAGCGTTACGCGGAATAACGCCTTTATCGATTACTGGCCGGGGCCGAAAGACTCGGAAAATGTCCGTCTAGCGGTTAAGGACGTTATCGATCTCAAGGGCGTTGTTACTACGGCAGGTTCTGATTATTTCGAAAAGCACGGCCAGCCCGCCTCCCGCGACGCGGCCTGTATGGCGATCGCCCGGCAACGAGGCATCAGGATCGTCGGCAAAACCAACCTCGACGAATTTGCCGTCGGGGTGACCGGGATGAATGAATATTTCGGAATCCCGAGAAACCGGATCAGCCGATGGCGGGATCTTATTCCGGGTGGCTCATCCTCCGGGTGCGCGGTGGCAGTTCAAAGCGGTATGGCGGATGTTGGCTTTGGCACCGACACCGCTGGATCCGTCCGAGTCCCGGCGGCTTGTTGCGGCATTGTGGGTTTAAAAACCACGTTCGGTCTGATCTCGCTACATGGCGTATTTCCCCTTGAACCTAAGCATATGGACACGGTTGGCCCGATGGGCAAAGACATCGACCACGTGGTCGAGGGCATGGATCTGCTGGAGAACGGCTTCCGTGAACGCTACGAATCTGCCATCGCAAACATGCCGGCGAGAAGAATTCGGATCGGCCGCTTATACGTGGATGGCACCGATAAAAAAATCGATCAAGCGATCGATTCCGCTCTTAGCCAGGCAGGATTTGAAGTTATTCCGTTAAGCAAAGCTTTTAAAGACAGATGGGACCAGGCCGAGAAGGACGCGACTACCGTCGCGGAGTCAGGCGCCTGGATCAGCGATGGCCCCTATTTTTCGAAACCGGAAGTTGGCGGCAAAGTCAAAGCGGCAATCGCTTTGGGACAGATTGAATTCACGACGAACTATAAAAACGCGCTTAGCCGAGAAGCGGCTTGGCGGCGCACCCTGGGCCAGCTGTTCACGCGCGTCGATTTCATTGCTTTGCCGACCCTGAAAAAATTGCCCCCCAGGATTCCGATTATCGGCGGTAGTCCCGTGTTTGAAGCGATGGTCCTAGGTTTACAGAACACGGCCGCAGTCAACTACGCAGGGAACCCTGCTTTGGCGATGCCGGTTCCGATAAATGATAGGGAGGTCCCGGTAACCAGTCTGCAATTGATCGGGCCGCGCTTAAGTGAAGCTCGGCTTTTGAGCGCCGGTCACCTGGTCGAGGAGGCCGTCCGTCCGGCCGTCAGAAAATCGCTGGCCAGGGAATCCGGATTGTTGAGGCACCTTTGGAGGCGCAACTTGTAGGCGAAACGGCGCACCGGCGAAAGGGCGAAAGGGCGACAAGGCGCGACAACCGAGGGCCTATCATCGCTTCCAAGAAACTCGGCTTGCTCTCATGACTTGATTCGTCACATCGATTGATCGCGCCCTTTCGCCCATTCGCCCTTTCGCCGGTGCGCCGGTGCGCCCATTCGCCGTCGCGCAAGAATATATGGCTCTCCGCTGGTGCTTCGTGCTAAGAGCTTTGCCCGATGAAACTACACCAGCGTTTGGAAGCTCCTGTGCTTGTGCTCGGCCTGTCGTTGGCCCTCTGGCTAAGCGGTTGCACCATTCCTGAGCGGCGATCCGCTTCCGGTAGTCATCATCATGACTTCATCGATTATTGGCCGGTCCCAAAGAACGACCAAGAGATTGTCTTGGCCGTTAAAGACAACATCGACGTCAAAGGCGTGGTTACCAGCGCCGGATCTGAATACGTTTCCAAGACGGCGTCACCTGCGACCGAGGACGCGGCTTGTTTAGCCATAGCCCGGGCGCGGGGTGTGCGGATCATTGGGAAAACCAATCTCAGCGAATTCGCAGTGGCGCCTTCCGGTGTGAACGAGTATTTCGGCACTCCGAGGAATCCTTTCAGTAAGTTGCACAAGATTATTCCGGGAGGTTCCTCCAGTGGTTCGGCTGCGTCAGTCGATAGTGGGCTTGCTGACATTGCGTTCGGGACCGATACCGCAGGTTCTGTTCGTGTACCGGCCGCTTGCCAGGGGATTGTAGGATTGAAAACCACCTTCGGTTTAGTCCCCTTGCGCGGCGTATTCCCAGTCGAACCTAAACATCTGGACACGGTCGGTCCTATGGGAAAAGACATCGCCCACGTCGTGATGGGGATGGATCTTTTGGAGAAAGGCTTTGCTGACAAGTACAACACGGCTGTCGGGAAAAAGCCGTCAGGCAAACAAATCAGAATTGGCAGGCTCTATCTAAGCGGGACCGATCCGAAAATCGATAAAGCGATCGATGACGCTCTCGTCCGAGCGCAATTTCAAGTTGTACGGCTGGGTCCAGCTTTTAAGGTGAAATGGGACCAAGCTAAGAATGATGGGAACACCATGGCCGCCGCCGGCGCGTGGATTAGCGAACAACAATATGTCTTACAATGGGGAGTCCGGACTAGAACCAGGGCCATCATCCTTCTCGGCAGACTGCTTTATCCTGGCCCTTATCGACAGGCTTTGGCACGGCGAGCGGCCTGGGAGCATGTTCTGCGCGAAGAATTCAAGAAAGTGGACTTCATTGCTTTACCGACCCTACAGGTAATCCCGCCACCCATCCCCTGGCTTGGCGGGAGCGCTTTCCTGGAGGCTCAGGTTTTGAACATACAAAACACGGTAGCGGTAAACTACGCGGGTAATCCGGCACTGGCGGTACCGATTCCGGTCGGCCACGAACATTTTCCAGTCACAAGCCTGCAATTGGTCGGGCCCCGATTAAGCGAAGCGCAACTCTTGAACGCAGGCCGGATTGTTGAGGCTAGTTCGGAAAGATAGAGACCGATCGGCGGCAACCTCCCAGGCGGAGGGGGGGTGAGATTTCAAGTTGCCGATCGTTTTTCAGCTGTTAAGATACGCTGTTATCCCAGCTGGCAGCGGTCCCTTCTTGGGCTTTGTAAGCGTCACTGGATTTTTGCGAACTATGAAGGCTGTGTTACTCCGCTCGATCCCTGTAATATCAGGGCTGCTCTTGACTGTAGGCTCTTTGCGAGCCGAAACGGTGGATGCTCTGATCACCGAAGGAGACTTTTATTACGCGAAGTTAGAAGCTGATCAGTCGCTCAAATACTATTTGCCGGCGGAAAAGCTCGAACCCAACAACGTGCGCTTACTAGTGCACATATCCCGCGAATATCGTCATTTAATGATCGATGCCACGAGCCAGTCGGAGAAGGTTCGTCTCGGAAGTACCGCGGTCGACTACGCCAAACGGGCAACTGCTATTGCCCCCAAAGATCCGGATGCACAACTAGCCATAGCTATTAGCTATGGAGAACTCCAGCCGTTTCAAGGCTACCATCAAAGATTTGATGCTGTCCATGTCATCAAGGATGCTGCCGACAGGGTGATTGAATTGGATCCACATAATGACCTGGGCTGGCACGTTTTAGGTCGCTGGTATCAAGGCCTGGCTGAGGTCGATCCCGTTCATCGGGTGCTGGCGCAGGCGCTCGGTGGCCTACCCCCTGCTACTTATCAAGAGGCGGCCACTTGTTTCGAAAAGGCGATAGAGCTCAATCCGAACCGCCTGATGCATTACGTCGCTCTAGGCACCGTCTATATAGAGATGGGCAAAAAAGAGGAAGGCTGCCGCCTGATCCAAAAAGGCCTTGCCATGCAGAACACCGAAAAGGACGACCCGGACGTCAAGCGCCAGGGCGAAGAGGTGTTGGCAAAGAACCGGTAGGGCGAGGCTCCCGAAAAGCCGATCTTTGGTGGGGCGAGGCTCCCGAACAACTGGTCGAGTTCGCAGCGTTTCCCGGCGTTTGAAACCGACGGTGATGTTGTACCCTAAAAGCGCGCCGAGCCGTGGTATATGTCGTGCCCACCTGTTTGGAGCTGCAATGTCCTGGGAGCTTGGTAGGGCGAGGCTCCCGAACAACCGATCGAGTTAACAGCGTTATCGACGTTTAATACCCGCGATGACCGGGTGCTAAAAACGTGCCGAGCCGTGGTATATGTGTTGCCACCCGCCTGGCGCTGCAACGTCCTGAGAGCGGCTCGGCAGTTTATAAGTCTAACGATGCGATTCGGCGCGGGAAGAAGCTCAAACCTTCGCGACCAAGTTTAGGTTATACAGGAGCTTCGCCCTACCGATCTTCCATCCACGGTTGTGGTTCGGCCGTAATTTCTCGCCCGCTTTCCGCGGATTGCTCGATCAACTGCCCGAGATAACAATCGTGACAGGCCTCTGCGAGGCTGTAAGCAGGTTCTCCGGTCGTCACGTAGCTACCCATCCGGGCAAGAGAAGTTGCGACGGCGATTTCGTCGTCGTTCCAGCGCATCGCTGGGAAAGGGTTTTCGTACAAGATTTCTCCGCCGCCTGCGATACTCCGATGCGAATAACCTTCCAAGTTGCCCGCTTGCCCGGTATCGCGCCGCACTAGTTCAAACTGAAATGGTCGATCAAAACTTCGCAGCAGCCGAACCGTAGTTTGATTGATCTCGCCCTCCTCACCTCGTACCAACAGCCGCGGAGAACGGATCCAAGAATGATATTGGTCTCCCGTGAAATCGAAAATCCCGAAGCGATCGCCGTAATCGAGTTGAGCAATAGTTCTGACCGATTCCACGGTCTTTCTCTCGGTTGGTAGCCGGTTCCGATGCGGGCCGGCTACGACTCGTGAGGCAAAACGACGAGCGTTGATCTTTGGCAGTCGAAGGCCGGTTTGGAGAAAATGGCGAAGCAAGCTGACACCGTGGTAACCGTGCGCAATTGAGACGTCCGCTTCGTAGATGGTTCCCAAACGACCGCTCTCAATCAGCGCAAGGCGAGCCGCGTGCAGTGGCTGAAAGATATATTGTTCAGCCACTTGGATCCGTGCCCCTGCCCGTTCCAGTTGAACCACCCGGTGAAGTTCCTTTAGATCCCGGCTGATCGGGGTCTCGGACAGAATCGGTACACCGCGCTCTGACAAGGCTTCCATCCATTCCAGGTTAGCGCTGGCCGAGACTGATGTGACCACAAAGTCTGGACGTTTCTCGGCCAGCAATTCATCCAGGGTCGAAAACGTTGGAGCCGACCAACGCCGGCTGAGCTCTGCTCGTTTGTCCGGATTACGAGCGACGACTCCTGCCAAAGGAAATTGTTCCGGCAAATCCCGAGCGATCCGCAAGAAGAACTCGGCTCGCCAACCGCTACCTATGACTCCGAAAGAAGAGGGCATGTGGAAGGAAACAGGGGGAATTCGCGGAGTTCAAGCAGCGTGTGGCGAAAGGCGCGAAACGGCGAATGGGCGAATGGGCGAAACGGCGATGAAATGTCCCGAGCCCAACGTTGGTGGGGCGAGGCTCCCGAACGGCCTAAAACGGTTCGCAGGGGTTAGTTGTATGGCGCTCTTATATTGAGTGTTGGGCCGAGACGCTGCCGAGCCGTGGCCCAGCGCGACGCATCTGAAAACGGGCTGCGGGTTGGTTAGCTAATCCGGGGCGTCCGCGAGTCAGGGGCCTCGGCTCGGCAGCGAATCAGCCCTGCGCACTTTCTCGTCGACATCCACAGGCAACTCTGGAAGCACCACCGCCCGTTCCGGAGCCTCGCCCCACCATTCTTGGGCTCCGGTCGCCCATTCGCCCATTCGCCCTTTCGCCCGTCTTCGCCCTTTCGCCCTCGCGGCTATTCATCCTCTAGCTTCCTCCCGTCCCTCCCACCGCCGGAACCTGAATACGGCTGACCCGGTTGCCAATCCGACGGACCGGGCGGAACAAACGAGGCGAGGGGAATTCGGACCTGGCATCGGTGCTGGGACGACATGAATGCTGCTTCGCAGATCTCGAGCGCGGTTAACGAACTCTCGGGTAATCGATAATCTGGTTTCCCAGATTGGATTTGCGTCGCCAAGTTTTCGAGGTGCCGCCGATGACCGAAAACCGATAACTCTTCCGGAACAATTATCTGACCGGCCGGATGCTCAGTATTCAAGATAAAGTACCCTCTTTCCCAGGCCCAGAACTCGATCATCCCGCGCGTGCCGGCCAAACGAAACACCGTTTTCTTTCCGGGAGTATTCACGCGGATGAAATCGCCCGTCTGTAAGATCATGCGGACCCCATTGACATTCTCAACGTAGGTAACGGCCACAGTTTCGACCTGCATCCCATCGCGATAGGTCCGCGTGGATGTATCGCAAGCGGCCAGAACGGAATTGATCGAGGCTTCACCAGTCGCCGCCAGGCAAAAGTCGAGCCAATGAATTCCTGCATTTAAGAGGTCCCATTTATCGCACTGGACCTCGATCTGGCGCAGTTCGCCAATTTCACCGCGGATAACGCGAGCGATGACTTCCAACGATGTCGCTCGGGCCCGCAACCCGTGCGGGACGACCATCGGCAGATTGCGCGACTTGATCGCGTCGACGATTCTTCGGCCGGCGGCAGCTGTATCGGCGAGCGGTTTCTCAACCAAAATCCCTCGCAGCGACGGCAATTCTAAGGCCTCGAGAACGATCGATTCATGCGATGGAGCGTAAGTGCTCACACAGACGACATCAGTTGGGCACTGAGCGAACATCTCTCGATGAGAACCAAAAGACTGTACGCCCGGAAAATCTTGCTCCAACGACCGTCGAACCTCCGGCCTGAGATCCGCCGCCGCGGCCAGACGAAAGAGCGGAGAAGCTGCGAGCGCTTCCAAACTTAAGCGGCCTCCCACGCCGCAGCCGACTACAGAAGCAGTTAATGAAAGGTTCATTGTTACGAGTTACGGGTTGCGGGTTACGAGTTGGCGACTTGCCGCCGCTGCTAAAGACTGTGTAACTCCCACCACAGAACCCGTAACCCGCAACTCGTAACCCCTCAGAACCTCTGCTGCAGATCATTCCTTCGATAGACTTCGATGAGTTCTTCGAGTTGCTTGATCACTTGCACCAAATAGCGACCGCGCTGACTGTCCGCGACCCGTTTCGGCTTTGGCCATTCTCTGACCACGGTGATGCTCGGGATAATATCCGCTCCTTTACTAATAGCGGCTTCCACCGATTCAAAATGATGGTGCTTGGCTAAGAATGTCCGATGAGCCTCTAAGACCAGCGTGAATCCGTGATCGCCATAGGCTTCGGAGAACGCTCCATCGATGGTGATAGCCTTCCCGCTCTTTTTTAGAGGCGATTCGCCTTTTTCCACCTCGACCGGGACATGTCCGTTTACGATCAAGCCTTGTTCAATCGGTACCCCGAACTCAGAAAGAACTTTGTCGCAGAACCACACTTCATGGATCAGGCGGAAATACGGGTTCTTGGTTTCGACATGGGTCTTAGAATCTTTGATCAAGTCTCGCTCCAAAGTCGTGATTCGATCCTTCCCAAAAAGGGGTGACGCCGGGCCGCTCCATAGATACCAGAGCAGGTCTGGTTCTTCCTTCAGCGGTCCATCGAGCAGCCGGTAGACATAAGATTCGATGGCATCGAACAGCGCCCGTCCTGCATAGGACTTCCCATTGATCATCATCGGCAAGAAATCACCGTTTTGGTCAACCGGAACGCAGCCGTGAAAAATAAGATGTTCCTGACGCCGGACATACATCTCCCCGTGCGTGACCATCCACCGTATCTGGTCCCATAACTTTTGGCTGGTCATAAACGAGCGCCGGATTCGTTCCAGGCAAAGTGTTTCTTCGGTGGTCAGCCTGTAAGGATCAGTTGGATCGATCGTCGGAAAATGGGTGTCTAGGAGCGGGTAAGAAACGCCGTCTACTTCAATTGTCCCGGCTTCATAATTTATCCGATGTAAAAGACGCCGATGCTCGAGCCCCCACTCCGGGTGGCGCGCGATCATTTGGCCTTCCAATTTGAAAAGCATAATTGACGCTGCTTTTTGCATGCGAGCCATCATGCTCTTCTCGCGCAGGCCGGTTCCTCTGGTTTCGAAATGTTCCGCCAGATCATCCGCGTAAACAGTGCGGGCAAGAACCTCGAGAGGTTGCATGGGAATTCCGTATCCTTCTTCTAACTGACTGAGTCGGCGATATCGGAGCGAAATTCGTAACACCTGACAGATGAGGGCTCGATGCCCGAGGCAAGCGCCCAGCCATTCCATATCGTGATTGCCCCAAACAAACGACACGTTTGGCTGTTGCATGAGATAGTCCATCACCCGATCCCCTCTCGGACCGCGATCCCAGGCATCGCCTCCTATGATCAATTCGTCGATGGCCAGGTTGCGGATGACGCGTCCGGTTAAGTGGATGACATGGAGAACGCGTCCCCGGCGAGTTAATTCGTCGACGATGGCATCGGCATAAGACCGGTCGCGTTCCGACGACGGTTCATGAAGTATCTCTGCCAATAGCTCCCGATATTCTTTCGGAAAAACCCGCATCGAATGTTTCAGACTGCGGCGGGATGCCAATACCCTGACGATATGAAAAAGAAGGTGCAACGTGCGCGTCGCGTAGTCTTTCCGATCCTGTTCCGAGGTTAGAGTTTGCTCGAGACGGCCGATAACTTCTGCTGGATAGAAAACCAGAGTAAGAATTTCCTGAAATTGTTCGGGTGGTATCCGGTCTTTTAGCAAGCGCTCGACCAAAGGCCGCAAGGTTCCCGACGCGTTATTAATGACGTGGCGGAGTTTTTTGTCTTCGCCGTGAATATCGCTGATCACATGGATCGTTCCTCGCGGCAGAGTGAGTTCCGCGGTAAAACGTGCAATCTCGGCGATCGCCCGATCGATGTTCGGTATCTCGCGAGCTAGCGATGCCAACTTAGCCAGTTCCACCTCTCGAAGCTCGGCCTGGTCTTTTTGCGGTTCCATAACGGGGGTGCTCTCATTTTACACGCGTTTGCCCAGAGTGTGTGCGAAAAACCGTGGAGCGCGCCTTGCTTGCAAGGCCGAAGGGATCGCCACCCGTGGAGCGCGCCTTGCTTGCAAGGCCGAAGGGATCGCCACCCGTGGAGCGCGCCTTGCTTGCAAGGCCGAAGGGGTCGCCACCCGTGGAGCGCGCCTTGCTTGCAAGGCCGAAGGGGTCGCCACCCGTGGAGCGCGCCTTGCTTGCAAGGCCGAAGGGGTCGCCACCCGACATGCCTTGACCTTTCCCCGCCATCATGGAAACAACGAAACGTGTCCCAAATCACCAAGCGCCCGGAAGCAGAGGTTGCTGTCGACATCGAAACCGTCCGCGCCTTACTCAGAACTCAGCATCCTGATCTTTCTGAGTTACCCCTCGCTGAGGTCGCCGTCGGGTGGGATAACTTTATATTTCGGTTAGGTGAAGCGATGGCGGTTCGCCTCCCGCGCCGGGCTGCCAGCGCTACCCTTTTAGAGCACGAACAACACTGGCTGCCTATCATTGCACGCCACCTGCCGATATCCGTGCCCGCGCCTTTACGCATAGGAACACCCGGGGAACAATATCCCTGGCAATGGAGCATCGTACCTTGGCTTTCGGGACAACCCGCTGACCTTGCACCTCTTGATGCAGATCAGGCAAAACCGTTAGCACATTTCCTCCGCGCTCTGCACATCGCCGCGCCGCCGGACGCCCCAAAAAATCCGTCCAGAGGGGTACCGCTTCAACAGAGAGCAGCTGCGGTAGAGGAACGCATGCATCGTCTCGCCCAAAAGACCTCGTTGGCGAATTCAACTATAACCAAGGTGTGGGAATCGGCTTTGCAAGCACCACCGGCTGATCTGGTCACCTGGTTCCACGGTGACCTCCATCCGCAAAACGTCTTAGTCGAACACGGCAAACTGGTGGCCGTAATTGACTGGGCCGATATCGCGGCAGGAGATCCCGCAACAGATCTTGGCTCCATCTGGATGTTGCTCCCGACTGTGGCGGCTCGCGAAACTGCCATTTCCGAATACGGCAACGTTTCGTCTGCCACCTGGTCACGAGCGCTGGGCTGGGCAATCAACCTCGGCACGCTGCTCTTAGAGACAGGTCTAGTGGATAATCCACGTCATGCCAAGATCGGTGAACTTACGCTCCAGCGGATTGTCGAAGGGCCACATTAGAGCTCCGTAAATGGATTGAAGACTTTCAGCCCCCGATTTTGAAAATCTTGATCCTCCGACGCAATAACCAGCCCATGCTGGATTGCCGTTGCGGCGATGTAGCTATCAATGATTGGCATGACCTGGCCAGCTTTTTCCTGTTTCACATGGAGATCTGCCCACACATGGGCTGTAGTCGTCGTGAAATTGAGGACGCGTTCACCAAAGTTTGAAAGTAACCGGGTTAACCACTCTTGGAGTCGCTTCCTTTCAGCCCCGCTCTTCGTCCTGACCCAATGCGCAAGTTGGGAGATCACAATCGAAGAAGTGTAACAGTTGGTACTCTCCTGCTTAAGCCAGGTGAGCACACGTACGTTCGGCTGTCGTCTTGCTGTCTCGCTGATTACGTTTGTATCCAAAAGCCAGTTCACGGCACTTTCTTCTGGTAGACTTCCGATGAGCGAGGGGGCGGGAAATCGTCATCCGCCACGCCGGGGGCCGCTGCTAGAATATATTCCCAGTCGATTCCTTTCACACTCCTGCGCAAGATCACAGCGCTCTCCTTCTCATCAAAACTCCAGATGAGTTCATCTCCAGGTCGGATTGAATCAATTTCCGCGGGAATGCGGATCCTTCGTTTTTCATCAACCAACAGAGTCGCCATGTGGGAATCATTTCCCACATTCGGCGACACGTCAATCTAATGCTCCTTGGAATCCGTCTTTGCGTGAGATTTTTTCTTTTTGTGGTTGCGGCGCAGCCCGTTGGTTGTTCGTGGTAAAATTAAAGTGCGCTCAGGCGACCTTGGCCAACCTGGTTTGACCGGCTAGCTCTTTCCTAACCAAAGGCGCCACTTGCGTCCCCAGGAGCTCAATGGCCCGCATGGTTTTCCGATGCCCAATCATGCCGCCGTTCAACAAAATCGTCAATCGGCCGATCCCGCCTAACACGTTGTTCTCGTAGATGATTTTCTCCGCGATCGTCTCCGGATCACCAATCAGCAGGGCGCCGGTGGGTCCTCGGCTGGCGTCAAATTGAGCCCGGCTAATCGGAGGCCAACCGCGTTCTTTACCGATCCGGTTAAACAATTCCGAGTAAGACGGGTAAAAATCTTCTGCTGCTTGCTCGGTCGTATCGGCAATAAACCCGATTGAGTGAATGCTAACGTCTAGGTCCGCGGGGCGTGAGGACGTGGGACCGTCCCCTTCAGCCGTATGACCAGCTCGTTCACCGCTTTCGCGATAAAAGTCGATTAAAGGACGGAACCGCCGTGGTTCACCACCAATAATCGCCACGGCTAGCGGTAACCCAAGTAAACCTGCCCGCGCAAAAGATTGAGGTGTACCACCCACACCGACTCGGATCGGTAAAAGATTTTGTACGGGGCGCGGATAAACTCCTTGCCCGGTCAAGGCGGGGCGATGTTTCCCAGACCAATGGACCTGGGTGTTTTCTCGAATCTTAAGCAGAAGCGCTAACTTCTCCGTGAAAAGCGAGTCGTAATCGTCCAGATCAAATCCAAACAGCGGATACGATTCGATGAATGAGCCCCGACCCACAATAATTTCGGCTCGCCCCTCCGAGATAAGATCGAGTGTGGCGAACTGTTGAAAGACCCGCACCGGATCTTCGGAACTCAGAACGGTGACGGCGCTGGTTAATCGGATCTGTTTTGTACGCGCGGCTGCCGCCGCCAAAATAACGGCCGGTGCCGAAGCTACAAACTCCGCCCGATGATGTTCGCCGATCCCAAACACATCCAGACCGACCTGATCCGCGAGTTCGATCTCTTCGAGCAAATCCTTGACCCGCTGGACCTGGGTAGACGCAGCGCCATTCCCTGTCTTCAGGCTAGTCTCAACAAAGCTATCAATACCAATCTGCATTGTATCAAAGTTACAGGATTAATATTGATGCATATTATATCGATGTCAATATATGTGCGTCAAGTCTCACCCAGCGCTTCGTTCTCGGATGGAAATTTAGGCCGACGGCCCGGGAGGGATCGCGTCCCCGCGATCCGTTGGTATCGAAGTTGGGCATGTGTTGTAGTCGCGGACGAAAATACACCATTGGCTTGTGGCACGTCCTCGCGGCGCGCGGGGACTACGAATCCGAGAATTGCTGCTCAAGAGGTAAAGGGTGAATTGCACGTGAAGTTAGGGTGAAGTACGCGACCGCTGGCAATGCCTTCGGCGTCTTTTAGCCTGTGCACAGTTGCAATTTGGACTAGGCAGTACTCCAAAACCCCAGTATCCCATCGCTCCGCTCGACCGGATTCGAGGACAGCCTGTCCGACGAACCCCAAGCTCTATATTGCCGACCGCTCAAGTCGGCCTCGCAAGCGAGGCACGCTCCACAGGCCGGACGCTGGCGAAGTCGGAAGGACGAGGAGGAGAACGAGAACGAAGGCGCCGGGCCGCAATACGCTCCTCCTAGCTCCTAGATTCTAGCTCCTAGCTCCTTCCTTTTGTCACCTTTGTGATCTTGCTGTACGAGTATCTTGTATGAACTACCGGACGCTGGGCAGGACAGGATTGCAGTTCTCGGAAATCGGATTCGGCGCGTGGGGGATCGGAAAGGGGGCATGGATCGGCGCCGAGGACGATGAATCGAGCAAGGCCTTGAATAAGGCGATCGATCTCGGCCTTAACTTCATCGATACGGCTCTGGTGTACGGAGATGGTCACAGTGAAAGCCTGGTGGGGAAGGTCGTGAAAGGGCGTTCTGAGACCATCTACGTTGCCAGCAAAATCCCTCCCAAGAATTTTCAGTGGCCAGCTCAACGCGGTGTCTCCGTCAAAGAAGCGTTCCCGGCTGATCACGTTATCGCGTCAACGGAAGAGAGCTTAAAAAATCTTGGGTTAGACACCATCGACGTACAACAATTCCATGTCTGGTCGGATGAATGGGCGGATAAGGGTGATTGGCTCGATGCGATTCAGAAGCTCAAAAAAGATGGGAAGATTCGATTTTTCGGGGTCTCCATTAACGATAACCAGCCGGAGAACGCGATCCGCCTCATTGAAACCGGAGCGGTCGATACCGTTCAGGTCATCCACAATATTTTCGAGCAAGCCCCGGAAGACCACCTCTATCCAGCTTGTGAGAAGCATCAGGTCGGCGTCATTGTCCGGGTACCGTTTGACGAAGGAAGCCTGACCGGCAAAATCACGCCCGATACTAAATTTGATTCGGCCGATTTCCGGAGCCGGTATTTTCGTGGGGAACGAAAAAAAGAAGTGTACGATCGAGTACAAAAGATCGTTTCCGATCTCGGGATCACGTTGGATCAAATGCCAGAAATCGCACTACGCTATGTGTTGAGCCATCCTGCGGTCTCAACCGTAATCCCCGGAATGCGTTCGGTTCGAAACGTGGAACGAAATTGCGCGGTAGGCGACGGCAAAGGATTAACCCAAGACCAGGTTAACAAGCTCAAAGCTCACCGTTGGCCGCATACCTTTTACGGGTAGAAGAAGATGCCGGTGATCTTGCCACGAAGTGGCAGCAGAATGGGGAGGGCGCGCTGCCTGTCCGCCATAGCTTTAGCGACGGAGGATCCCCGCGCGCCGCGAGGACGTGCCAACAACCTAAAGGTGTATTTTTGTCCGCGATTACCGCACGTACCAGGCTTCGGTAACAAAGGATCGCGGGGATCCGACGTCGCCAACGATTGCAAGAAAGACCTGGAGAGAGAAGGCTATGTCGGACAGGCAGCGATCCCTCCCGGGCCATCGGCCTGCATCAATCCGGCGCCGCGCGCAAAGTGAGCAACGCCTCGGCCCCCTGGTGATCTCTGCGGTTACGGACCACTACCGTCCCGTGATGCAATTGAGCGACCTCCCGAGCGAAACAAAGCCCGAGTCCCGAGCTTCTCTTGCCAGTCGACGGCCTGGCTAACGAGTAGAAACGATCAAAAATTTTAGATAGAGCGTAGTCCGGTATCCCTGGTCCTTCGTCTAAAATTCGGACCAGAACCATTTTGCTTTCTCGCTCCACTGACACCATAACCGTCCCGGCTGAGGGCGAAAATTCGTTTGCGTTCTGAAGCAAGTTAGTAACCGCGTTTTCTATCAGAAACTCGTCGCCGATCACCATCGCTTGCCGGTTCGGAGTAAAGTCAATTGTCACCGCAGTCGCGCGTTCCCGGATCCGACGAACGACGCGTTCGACGATCCCGGATAAGTCGGCCCGCTGCGGTGCATCCAGTTTTTTGCGGTTTTCGATCACGGAAAGAGCCACCAACTCATCGATCAACCGTTGGAGCCGGGTGGATTCCGATAAAATATTCGTCAAGAAGCGGGTTTGCTGTTCTGGAGCCATCTCTTCTTGGAGTAATTCCGAAGCACCACTGATCGCTGCTACCGGCGCTTTCATCTCATGGCTTAAGGCTTGGACATAAGATTGGACATACTTTCGTCCTTCCAACGCGTCTCGCATCTGCTCCAGCGACTCTCCCAAAACCCGCAGATGCTGTCCGGGAAGCCGCAACGGGGCCGGCCGTTCACCTTTGGAGATAGCGATGGCATGCCGGGTGAGTTGCGCCAGCGGTGCCGTAACCCATCGGGACAAGGCGGCGCCTATCCCGGTGCATACCACCACGACACTCAATCCGACCAGCGTCAAGGTACGCTCGGTGTCCGCCAGAAATTCTTGCACGTCGCGCTGCGGTTTGTAGACCGAGACCACCCCCCATAAATGTCCGTCGACCATGATCGGAGCTGCTACGTACAAAATCGCCCCTTTAGGATTGGACTCCTGCACTGTCGTCCGCGCTCCATAAAGTCCTTGCAAGGTCATGGCCACATCGTGAAACGCCTTAAAATCGTGTCCCACATTTTCTGGATGCCCGGAATCGAATTGCACAATTCCATTGGCATCGGTGACGTACAGATCCATTGAGATCCGAGTCTTAAGTCGGCTATAAATTTGTGCCTGTAAATGTCTTTGGTTGGCGGCGTGGAACCCGCGTTCCCAGGCGTTGCTAAAGCTCCCGGTCGACTTAACCTCGTCAGCAATCACGCCGGCGATCACTTCGGCCGTATCAACCATCGGTTCTTCCACCGCCTCGCGATAAGCTTGTCCGACTCGCTTGGAAACGAGACTGAGAAATAAAAGTACTCCGGCAATCGATAGGATCAGAGATCCGAGAAGGATTCGCGCGCTGATGCTCACAATTCTTCCAGCAGCGAATAACCGAAGCCGCGCCGGGTCTGGATCGCGTCGATCTCAGGGCGAACCTGACGCATTTTCGATCTTAGGCTTTTGATGTGCGCGTCTACCGTGCGCTCCATCGAAGCCTCTGGTTCTTCCCAGGCTGCTTCCATTAGCTGAGCACGCGAATACACTCGCCCGGGTGCACTGGCTAGAATCTCGAGCAGCCGAAATTCATATCGGGATAAGATTAACGGTTCGCCAAAATAACGTACTACCTTGCGTTGCTGATCAATCGACAGGGCCGTGGAACGCTGCCTCGCTTCCGCCGCCGCTTCGCTATGGCGCGACGAGTCCGAGGCCGACTCGGTCGGAACTGCAGGCTCCTTCCGTTCGTTGACGGCGCTGCCGGCGTTCACAACCCGCCGCAAGATGGCCCGGATCCGGGCGCTTAGTTCCCGCGGCCGGAAGGGCTTGGACACATAATCATCGCCTCCGATCTCAAGCCCTACCACCCGGTCAACCTCTTCGGATCGCGCCGTGAGAAAAAGAATGGGGACGCTCGAAGTCATCCGTATCCGCCGGCAGACCTCGAACCCGTTCATGTCCGGCAGCCCAATGTCCAATACAACGAGATCGAACGCTTCTCTGGCTAGCAGGTTCAGAGCTTCACCGCCGGTCCCGCAGCGCTCGGTGATGCAACCGTCGGTCTCCAACGGAAACTGAATGGTATCCGCAATCGAAGCTTCATCTTCGACGATCAAAATGCGGGGTCCGCCTGGTGCCTTCATTGTGCGGAGACTGGCGGCGGCGTCACTGGTCGGCGCACGAACTTCTGCGACCAATCGACTTTTGCCGTTGTTACCATCAAGAACGCCAAAGTTAATACGGAACCGATTGCGATGGTCAACCCGCTGTAACCGTCAATAAAAAAGCTGTAACTAAACAGCACCATATACGCAATTTGCCCGCCAACCGCCCACAATGACAGCGTCCTCCCGGCGAACCCATAAATATAACCGCACACCAGTAACAAAGAAACCCCGGCCGCAATCAGGAAACTGGCATGTAGCGGTAGCACGTCCACTAGGTAAGCGAACAGTAGATGGAACGAAAAGAATCCGGCCGAGATGAAGAAAAAATTCATCGGATGAAGCGGCGCATTGCGCGTCATGGCCAAAACCAAAAAAACGGTGGCAAAGAAAAGCAGCGAAACCGGCGCATAAAAGCTGACTCGCTCGGCTACAGGTCCTGGGTTCAGTACATCCGGCATGCTCATCCCGATGGCTTGCGCACCGATCACATCCGGATAGCTCCATTGCAGTTGCCAACCGGTTTCTGTTTGTGTTGCCTGAGTCGGAGAACCTGTCCCTTGCGGAAAGTTAATTTCTCGAAAATCCGTGCGCATGGTCAGAACAAAATTATGGATCCGATTTCGGTTTTGGAAGTCATACGCCCACTGATCCAGGCCACGAGTTTTGAATGCGATCTTGAGGGTTCGCGATTTACCTGCAGGTACGATTATCCCGTCCGACAAGACGCCGCTTTCTGACGGGTTCACGAGCTCAGTGCGATCTCCAAGCACGAAGGACACATCGTAACAGCCTCCGGCATTCTGCGGTAATCGAAATGCCACGTAGATCATTTGCTCAATCGGAGTCGGATTAGCAATTTCATAAACCCCGGCGAAATCGACGGTATAAGTTCGAAACCAGAGCAGCCCTTTCTGCTTCGGCTCAGACATTAGATGAACGGTAACCTGTGAGTTGTCCGGACTGATCGCTTTCTTGCCGTCTTTACCGGTGGGGGACTCATACCATGCGTACGGATGCATCTGTTTAAGCGGCGCACCCCATCCGGCTTGAACCGCGTTGCTCAAAGTATCTGCAGCCTGATTTGTGCGATAGACCAGCGCTGCGCCGAGCAATGCCCAGCCGATGCTAGTGCAAACAATGATAAAACCGATCGCTAACAGTTTAGGAAAAGAATAATTGGAGTTCTTCATGAGATTTTAGATTTGGGACAAGATTGTGGGCGAGGCCGACTCGGTCGCCACCCGTGGAGCGTTGCCTCGCTTGCGAGGCCGGAGGGGTCGCCACCCGTGGAGCGTTGCCTCGCTTGCGAGGCCGGAGGGGTCGCCACCCGTGGAGCGTTGCCTCGCTTGCGAGGCCGGAGGGGTCGCCACCCGTGGAGCGCTGCCTCGCTTGCGAGGCCGGAGGGGTCGCCACCCGTGGAGCGCTGCCTCGCTTGCGAGGCCGGAGGGGTCGCCACCCGTGGAGCGTTTCCTCGCTTGCGAGGCCGTGGTAAACAAGGGGGCGTTGTTCTGTAAAACCCCTGCCCGTGCTGCGCTCTATCGTCTGCCGATCGCGGTTGAGACTGTCTACCTCGCAAAAATGGAACGCGACGCAGTTCCCCAATTAAGGCGATATAGAGTGTTGATAGCGTCAGGCAGTGATCAATGATGTCCCGCTGCGCGCCACGGCCTCGCAAGCGAGGCAGCGCTCCACAGTTCCGACCGATTTCGTTCCCGGCGATGACGACGATGACGACGTTCACGGCGTTGCCTGGGCTCCTTCCTTCCTCCGGTAGTAGACCTCAAGGTTAGGAGTTTCACCCCGCACCAGACGTTTCTTGAATACGATTGATGCCTTATCCCCTGAACTGGGCTCGACGTTTCCTTCAAATGCCGTCGCCTCGTAGGTATCAGGTAGAGAAAGGCGCCACTCCAGCTGTTCGATAAATAGCTGACTAGAAGGCAATGACAGTGCGAGTTTACCTTCCACCGGTTCGAACTTTGAACCACGCGCCGTGTAAGTAATCAGAATCTCAAGCGAGTTGGCTTTTCCCGAGTTAGCCGGAGGAGAGATAAACAGCTCCAGTTCGCCATCCGTTTTTACGACTGGACTCGCCGGATTCGAGTTCACCTGACAATCCAGGAGAACACTTCCTGCCGGCAACCGGAAGCGCCAAGGGAACGCGCTCCGGTACTCGATCTTGAACCAGGCCTCACATTTCAACGAGCCGTCCAGAACGAGAGTAGTTTGATACCCGGCGGCTGAGATCCGGGCGTTGTCGGGTTTCAGCACGGGCAATAGCCGGGTCGACACCGCGATCGCGTTAGCGGAACGGATCGCGTAGAAATCTGGTGTTGCTAGCCTCGATTGAATCCAATACGGCAACTGCGCGACATCAGTGCCAGCTTGTCCGTTGTCGCTTTGCACGACGGTGCCGGGTAACGGCGCAATCACCGTCAGACTGGTTTGTGGATCGAGTTCTTGCCCGAAACGCGGATTCTCGATTTCCCAAGGCCGGCCGGGCTCAGGGTTGGGAAGCTCATAACGAACGCTGATGTTTCGATCGAGGACGCCGGCTGTTTCCCAGGTAAGAGCAATCTTTCTGCGACCTGATCCAGACATGCTGATCTGCGCGGGTTGAAGGTCAGGCCCTTCGATCTCCAGCTTTGAAGCGGTGACCGGTAATTCTGTCTCCGCGGCAAGACCGCTACCAGAGTGGCCGGACAGATGAATGTGACTTTCGACTTCAATAGTCTCGAAGGTCGGCTTGACGTAGGTTTGTGTAATCTGTGACCAGACGGTTGGGGACTCGGGATTCTCTGTGACGCAGACGATCTTGAGCTCGCTGCCGTTCGACGAAAGCGGCAAAAACCTGCTTGTATCGACCGGTTTGCCGTCAACCAGGATTCGTTTGCCGGGCGGTACGTTAGTAAACTCCAGTTGGCCGGAAGTAACGGGGAGCAGGCGAAGCGAGATTGGTTCTCCTTCGCAGAGTGCGCTTTGAATATCAAATTGGATCGTTACTTTGGTTAGTCCCGACCGGTTAGTTAAAAGACAAAGCTGTCCATCCCGGGGAAGTACGACCCCGTTTTCGCACGCCACATTTGTGATCGGCAAATCGAGACCAATGATCGGAACAAAGACCCACTTCGGCCCAAAGGTATTGATATCGAACACAGCTTCCCCGGATGGGTGTGCCGCATCAAAAGACAATTTGATCTGAGCCCGGGTGACAGCGCCGGTGACATTCGGGGTATCCTCTTGCTTGGTAGCAGGTGTTGCCGCCTGTAGTAAGCGTTTGAATTCCTGGTACGGAATCGTGACCTGTCCCGTGAGAATAGTACTAGAGTCGGAGCGAGGAGCTTCATCTCCAGAGGCTGACGCTACCGGAGTGAGCCAAATAGCTGACACAAATAGAAGCAGACCCAATCGTGTGATCATCGATTCGGATTCTGAATCGTCCATGTGAAGCGGATGTGAACGAGGCGCGAAAAGAAGGTGAAAATTAGCGAACCGGTTCCGGGAGGGCGCGCAGCCTGTCCGCCATAGCCTGGCATCAATCACGGTTTTTGCGAACAAAACTGGCGACGGCGGATCCCCGCGCGCCGCGGAAGCGCCACAATCCAAAAGGCGCATTCCCTTCCACAACGGCCACCGTCGTCGGCTTCGGTAACAACGGCGCGCGGGACTCGCGCCCTCCCCTAACTGGCATCCGCGTAACAACCCCATAGTTCATCCGAACTACTAACAACGATTCTCTGGAGCCATCGACTGAGCGCGCGGGAGTGTTAGTCATTCTTCCTGCCAATACCACGCTTTCGACCGAGTTAGGCGATTTTGAAGGGAGGCTAAGCCACCGGCATGGATGCAACGCCATTATCGATCGAGAGCCAAAACCATAGCCACCAACAATGAGAATCAAGAGACTGTCCCTCCTTATTAGCGAGGTAGTTAGTAATACGCGCATGCAGACCAAAACCTTTGGAAACTTTGCGCGCATCCTTGCCGTTGCCGCTGCTTTCACCATGCTACCGGCTCACCAAGTCCTGGCCTTTTCCGATAACCAGACCAGGGTTCTTCCGTTTCCTGCGCAAACGGTGTCAACCATTCCTTCGAATGGCGACGTCAATCCTTACGGCGTAGCCTTCGTTCCCAAAGGCTTTCCGACCGGAGGAACGTTGAATCCTGGCGATTTGCTAGTTTCGAACTTCAACGACTCCGCCAATATTCAAGGTACTGGAACCACAATCATCGACATTCCGTCCAGCGGGCAACCTTTTACATTTTTTCAAGGCGCCGCTCCTCTCGGTCTGAGTACGGGTTTGGCGGTTCTTAAGGCCGGATTTGTTTTAGTAGCGAACTGTCCTACCAATAATGCAGTGCCAGTGTCCGGCGCCCTGCCAGGTTCACTTCTGCTCCTCGACCGAAACGGAAACCTGCTGAATACCTACACCAGTAACGAGATCCAAGGTCCTTGGGACTTCTCGGTCTATGACCAAGGCGGCACCGTGTGGGTGTTTGTCTCTAATTCGATCAATGGGACGGTATCCCGTATCGAGCTAGTATTTGATGGTGGCAACTTTTCTATCAAAAGCACTGCCACCATCGCATCCGGTTACACTCATCATGCCGATCCGGCGACATTTGAGGTTTCACCGACCGGATCTGCCTATGATCCCACGACCGGCATTCTCTATGTCGCTTCAACCGGTGATAACGCCGTTTACGCGATTGCCAACGCTCTCTTTGCTCGTGTTCCCCGGGGTATGGGCAAAGTTATCTATGCTGACCAGGTGCACCTGCATGGTGCCTTAGCCATGGTGTTCGGACCTAACGGCAATCTGCTCGTGAGTAACAGCGACGAGTTCAATGTGGATCCGAATCAGCCAAGTGAAATCGTAGAATTCACGGTGACCGGCCAATTCGTCGGCGAGATTTCTGTGGATCCGAATCTTGGCGGAGCATTCGGGCTAAAAGCGACAGGGGTGAACGATAATTCCTACCGTTTTGCCGCTGTCGATGATAACGCGGTTAACGTAACTATCTGGACCCTGAACGCCGGCAACTAAGTTAGTCAGCCCAACTGTATTTAGACCACCGGAAGGCGTGTCCAAGAAGGAGTTCTTGGCACGCCTTTTGGCGTTCCGTATGCACCGGCCGACTCGCCCATTCGCCGTTTCGCCCATTCGCCCCTTTCGCCGAACCGTGGAGCGCTGCCTCGCTTGCGAGGCCGTGGTAAGCAGCGGTGGTGACGTGGAAAACGCTTTGTCTGGCAACGCTCTTGTGCGGTGAGGGCGCAAAAATCGCGACATAGAGCGCAACACAGGAAATAGCCGGACCTCGCGAGTTTCCCTTGCTACCCACGGCCTCGCAAGCGAGGCACGCTCCATCATTGGCTATCGGCTATCGGCTATTCGCGCAGCGGCAGCCGCACCCCAATACTCGTCCCCTGGCCAACTACCGTGACCATCTCAAACCCCGCGCCCATGTTTTCCGCCCTGGCCTGCATATTGGATAAACCAAAACCGTCCCTGTCGGCGTCCCTAGGATTTGCGATCCCGGACCCATCATCGGTGATCTTTAAAAAAAGGTTAGCGGCATCAGCGCGCAGGCTGACCATGACGACCGTCGGTTTAGCATGCCGAACCGCGTTACTGATCGCTTCTTGAGCGATTCGCAGGAGATTTTCCTGGACCGTGGGCGGCAGAGTGTCTTCTGTCACCCCTTCTACGCTTAGCTCGCAACGCAACCGGCCGGGAATATTTGAACGCTCGGCTAACTTTTCCATTGCCCGAACCAAACCGAATTCCTCGATTACGCTGGGTTGAAAGCTGAAAGCGGAGCGACGCGCTTCCGCTAATCCGAATTGGGCCAATTCAATTGCGCGTTCAACATAGTTCAGCGTGTTATTCCCACCTCGTTCCATCACCTTTTTGGCTGCTCCTAATTGCATGGAGATGCCCGTAAACAACTGAGCCAGGGAGTCATGGATCTCTCCTACCAGCTCGTTACGTTCCGCTAGAACAGCAGATTGTCGTGCCCCCTTGGCCAATCGGGTAAGTTGTATAGCCAGGCTAGCCTGAGTCGCCAGCGCCCTGGCGATTTCGATTTCTTCGGGGCGGAATTCACGGTCTTCAGTGAACCGAAAGGTGACGCTGCCAACCAACTGTCCACCTAGATTCAAAGGTATCACTAGCGATGTCCTCGCACCCAAACCAAGCAGGTAAGTCCTGAATCGGTCAGGAATGTGAGTATTCGGGTCCAAAAGCCGGAGCACGCTAGCCGGCGGTTTCAGTAAATTGGCTTGGCGCTCATCGAGGGGAACCGTTCGCAATTCCACCGGATATTTGGCTTCCGCCGGGGTCATCACCCGGCCCTGCTGAAATACCAGGTCTAAGGTCAAAACGTTCTGCTCAAAGTCGCGCAACCTCAAGACAGACGAAGCGGCGCCCAGTTGCCGGGTCATAGCGCCCATGACTTGGCCCAAGAATTCGTCGAGTTCCGGCACCGAGGCCAACGCATCCAGGCATCCGCGGAGCGCCTCATTCGCTTTGGTAATTTCAGCTACCCGCTCCTGAGCTGCTTTTTCCTTTTCATTGGCTAAGGCAGTCAGCTGGGCTTGTTCAGCCAGTCTAGCTAGCTCAATTGCTAACGTCGCCTGTTGGGCCAACGAATGAGCGAATTCCAGGTCATCCTGGTCAAGTTCACGATGACTCGCTATTCGCACAGAGAGCGCACCCACGAGCTGCCGGCCAAAGACCAGGGGTATCAACAAAAGAGCCTGGATCCCGGAGCTGGAAAAGCGGGCTTGCTGGGCCGGGGTATATTTGAGCCGAGGATCGTGAACCGGGTCGTGATGCAGGAATGGCCGGTTCATCTGGAGCGCAATCCACTCGGGATCGTCCTTTTCCCAGATACGGGGTTCATGCGCGTTCGGGTGGTCTGCGTGTTCGGCTACCACGACATGCCCCTCCTCACAAACGGAATGCAAATGCGCTGCGCGTCGTTCAACGTCAATCAACCAGAGAGTAGATGAGTGACCTCCGAGCTGTTCCGTCAGCACCATTAAGACGTGATCAACGAAACTCTGCAGATGCTTGTCCCGGGCTAGAGCTTCCAGGCTGCGCCTGAGCACCTCATTTGCGCGGGAAAGCTTCAGCGCATGTTCCCGTGCCTCTTCCCTGGAGCGGAGAGCCGCCACCCCGTAAGCCAGATTATTCGCCAGGTCGGTGTAGTGTTCGATCGTGCTCTCATTAAAAGCATTCGTCTCTCCGGCATAGAGACTGAGGTTACCAATTCGTTTTCCGTGCGCGATCAACGGAAGGGCAATGCATGAAGCGTATCCGTGAGCGATAGCCTCAGCTCGCCAGGGAGCGATGGTAGGGTCGGTCTGGTTATCTTTGACCCAGTAAGGTTTACCGGTCCGGAGGGCGATCCCGGTTGGTCCACGTCCTCTTTCGGTTTCGTCGCTCCAGGAAATCTTGGCTTTTTCTACGTAGTCGCGGCCTTCACCGGCCATCGCCACCGGGCGAACCGTCTTTTCCTGGTCTTCTTCACAATGGCCGACCCAAGCTAACCGAAGCCCACCCACTTCCACTAAAATTCGGCAAACGGACTGGAAAAGTTGCAGCTCGTTGTGGGCGTGGACCAGCGCATAGTTACACTGGTAAAGAGTCTTCAGAATACGATTCAGCCGGCCGAGTTCTTCCTCGTTGCTTGGACCCTTTTGCTTGGGATCGATGTCTGGTTTCGCCATGCAGGCTAATCGATTTGAATTAACCCGCGTCCACTAGCGATAGCGATCGCTTCGGTCCGACCGATTGCGTCCAATTTCTTTAGAATAGATCGGACATGGTTTTTCACCGTGAACTCGCTGATGTGGAGAGCCTGCCCTATCTCTTTGTTGCTTTTGCCGAGCGCCATTTGTTTAAGAATCTCAAGTTCGCGCTCGGATAGTTGAGGCTGCGCCATCGAATCGACTAACTTGGCAGCCAGATCTCGTGGGAGTGAAGACTTTCCGGAATAGACCTCCCGAATGGTGTCGCACACTTGCTCGGGTTCTGCCCCCTTGAGCAGATAGCTTTTCGCTCCCGCGGCCAGCGCCTTACGTAGGTCTTCAGCTTTGGCCGAGTGCGTCAAAATAATAATGCGGGGACGCGGCCTTTCCGACATCAGCTCAGTCACGACCTCGATCCCGTCTTTTTTCGGCATCCGCAAATCCAGGATCAGAATATCAGGAGAAAGTTGTCTATAGAGCCGGCAAGCATCATCGCCGTCGTGGGCTTGACCGACCACTTCTAGATCTTTTTCAAGCTCAAGAATTGCAGTTAGTCCTTCTCGAACGACCGGGTGATCGTCCGCGATCAGGATCCGTATGCTGTTCTCCGAAGGGTCAGCGGAAGAGCTCATAAATCGACCGAAAACAGCCCCTGGCAAAGGCCTTAACCGTGCCAGTAGTTAACACCTCTGTCGAGCAATCATATCGTTCTCATCCTCGTACGCTCTCATCGTACTCGTGCTCGAAATAATCCCTCTTCCCAAGATTATGATCTAGCCCGATTCCGAATTTCTCCCATCGTGCCACGCGTTTAGTCCGAGCCTACCCAAAAATCTCGAGCACGAGGACGTCACGAAACCCGATTGGCTATTGGCTATCGGCTATTCGGAGCGAGCCTAAGCGAGTCTCCGTCGGCTAGTTCGAAAGAACCAAGAAGAACGGTTCTCCTGAGGCATCGATTACCCTCGCCCTGGTGGTAGCGTTTCGCCCACCAAATGAAAACCTTCCTTTCTCAACTTGCCTCTTTAAACTCACCGCTTTGCGGTGGGGTTGCAGTCGGAACGCTTGCCAGCGATTGGGTAAACGCGGTCAAGAAAATTGTCTTTCTCGGTAGCCTGCTGGGAGCGCTGTCACCTGGGTTGGCTCAAACCGCAAATGCGCTGCCGCAAAACTTAGTGATCACGACAGTGAACGTCGGAAGTTACCCGATTGGCCTAGTGGTCAGCCCGGATAGCAGTACCGTTTACGTCGCGAACAGTAGTTCAGGCACGATTAGCGTGATCGACGCAGCGAACAATTATGCGATCAAAGCGACGATCACGTTACCAACGAATACCTATCCCGAGTGTCTCGCGATTACTCCGGATGGAACTAAGCTGTACGCAACCAATCATGTGGAACAGGGAACCGTCTCGGTAATTGACACCACCCAGCCGACTTATCCGGTCGTCGCGACCTTGAATGTTGGAGCCTACCCCTACGGCTTAGCCGTGACTCCCAATGGAATGGATCTCTGGGTGGCCAACCAGGGGAGTACATATGGACAAATTCCAGGCACGATCTCCGTATTTGCTACCGCCACCGGTACTCTCCAGACGACGCTCGAACCTGGTGGGAATCCCTGGTTGCTCGCCTTTGCAAAACAAGGAGCACAAGCCGACGTGCTCAATTATGCTTCAACCGGCTTTATCCAATCCATCAATTCCACATCATGGACCGTTGGGCGTTCCGTTGGAGCGGCGGGCCAACTCATCTATCCCGATGGAATGACGACCAATGGCGGCTCGCTCTATATTACAGACGCTGCCAACTATGTCAGCGTGTGCAATGCGGGCGATGGCGTCCAGACGGTCCAGCTCTTAGCTGTACCGAACGTCTACGATGACTATGAACTGGGCCAACCTGCGGTCACAAAAAACGGAAAATATCTTTATGTTCCGTATTATTATAACGCTGGGGCCGAGTCTGCCGGAAACCAGGTCGCCATACTTGAGCTGGCTACCGGCCAGCTCGTAGGTACACCGATCACCGTCGGCGATTATCCGTATTGGACCCAGATTTCACCGAACGGACAAACCCTCTACGTCGTTAACGAGATATACGGCACCGGCTCCGTGACGGTGGTCAATATCACCCCTTAACGAACGCCGGCAACGCTCCGGCAACCGCCGGACCGACAACGCCGGGAACGACGGAGATTCCCGGCGAAGACTGAGCCGCTTCGCCCGGGTCCTCCAGTCCAGCCTTGCGAAGTGCCGGAGGGTTTCGTCCGCTCCGTCCACTAAGTCCACTCCGTCCACTCGACCCGCCGATCTCCCCGTGCGCATTCGCTATTTGCTATTTGCAATTCGAAGCGAGTTCGGCGGCTGCCTAGGCGGCTGCCGGACGAGTCTCCGAAGATGGAGCGGGGACCGCGCCCTCCACGCGGTCCCCGCTGCCGGGATGTTTTTGTAGCCTTGGGAGTTACAAAAACAGGAAAGGATCTAATCAGTAAAATCGACTCATTCGGTAAAGAAGACGGCAGAGTGGGGGAGCCGTTGGCATTGAATGCCCAGACTGAGACGGCAGGGGATAACTGCTTGAGCTTATTTAACGATCTGCCTGCCTTGCCGCTGATTTCGCTAAAAATAGTAAAAAGTTAACTCCTATTGGTTAATAATATCAGCCTTTTCCTCAAAAACAGCGAATCAATCGCAAACGCTGAACAACTTTTTCTTATCGGTACGCCGTCGGCCATTAACCGATATCAATCCTTGTTCCAGAACTCAGAGGTCAGCGGATGTCTGAAGAAACTAACCAGACAGGCCCCTAGCCGTTACATAGGATCGGGAAGGACCAAAGAAGGTCTAATGACTAGACCAAAACTGTACCATTCAGAAAGCGAACGCATAAGACTTCTCCTCATCTCGCGCTCAATCCATTCCGTCCTTTTAGGAGCGGTAGCGGTTATACTCGCGATCGGAGATCAGTGTTAGTTGAAGAATGACGTAACCGTCAATCTAAATTCGTGGGGATTTAACAGAAGATCGCAAACGCCACAAAGACAGGATTACCGGTAGGCCTCTTTGCGATCCTTGTGACCTTCGTGGATGTGGTTCTTAAGAGGTTGGCGGGTAGGGGAAACGGCGTGTCGGCGTATCGGCGTGTGGGGGAACGAAGTCCAGAGCTGGTGGGGCGAGGCTCCGGAACGGCCGATTGTTGTTAACAATCCCCCGGCGGATTCTGGTGACATCGTGGGCGAGGCCTATTCGCGGCCGAGCCGGGCCCAGCGCTATGCAGCGGAATCGCGTCCTGGACTAGTCGATCGTGTTTTGGGGTGGCTCACCGTGGGATCGGCTCGGCCGCCCATCGGCCTAATCCGTGACAATCGCGGGCAACGCGAGGCGCCCTGTGAAACCTTCGAGTCCAGTCCGGAGCCTCGCCCCACCAACGTTGGGCTTCGTTCGCCGTTTCGCCCAATCGCCGGTGCGCCCTTTCGCCCTTTCGCCCACACGCCCACACGCCCACACGCCCACACGCCCACACGCCCACACGCCACCCCTACCGTTCCGGATATTCTTTTACAAAATCGCTGCTGCTCGACTCGTTAAATGCCACTAGAACCGGCTTGATGCCGGAATCGGAAGCTGGCTGGGTCGACCATGAACCGTTCCCAGTAAAAGCCAGGTCCCACTCGGCATAGACAGTTCCGGTCACACTACCGTCACCACTCTCATCAATTAAGGTTAGCCAGCCAACGCAATGGACATCCAAGGTGCCCTGATGCGAACGCGTCACCTTGATGTAGGTAATCACGAAATCGAGCGGATGAGTTGGCTGCGAGCGAGCTCTCTCCCACGATTTAACCGTGTTGGCTGGTACTGCTGTATAAACTGGTTCAACCCCGAAATAGCAGACGCTGAAAACGTCGTACACCAGTGGTTGTAACTGCCTTTCCAAAGGCGGTAACCGATCCAGGTTATAAGCGATATCACCCTTAGCTAATAGCGGTGCGAGGACCGCCGCAACAACGATAAACAATCTCACCATATTCCCCTTTCCCTCTTTTCATTCTCTTCTCACCAATCACCAATCACGGCGAGCGGGGGAACACGTACGCTGCTATGCAATGATGAACGGCACATCAATCCCTTCCGAATCTCCTGTCGATCTTGTGCAGCTAAGAGATGGCGCCTGACGGAGGGAGACCCCTTTTCTACACCGAGCTGCGACTCTGCGAATGCGAGCGGCGTTGCTAACTTCTTACTGCAATAAAACTTAAAATAAATTGACCCAGCTAACCCAACCCTTAACATCCCATCACTTCCCTCTCTTCCGGCAGCCAAACTGCCCGTTTTAAAACGCGTAACCGTCTATTCCTTTTCCGCGATTGTCAAGACCCCGGGGCGAAGCCCCAATCCGGGAGGGCGCGCTGCCTGTCCGCCATAGCTTTAGCGACGGAGGACCCCCGCGCGCCGCGAGGGCGTGCCATAACGTAAAGATGCATTCTCGTCCGCGACTACAACACATGCTCGCCTTCGTTAACAATCCGATGGCTGCCGGACGGGGACGCGATCCCTCCGTTATTTGCAACCCCGATCGACCTCGCTTCAGTCTTTATTACGCCGTGGAATCTGTTTAATAATTCGGCAGCGATATGGTGCAGCCGGTTACAACAGGCAACGCGATGATAAGCGGCTCTCAACGACGATGGAAACGAATTGCCTGTTATTTACCGCTGACGGCGCTCGCGTTAGAGCTCGTTTGGATCTTCCTACTTTTCATGGCCCTGATTTTCTCGGTCGGAGATACACCCTACGTAAATACCCCCGACAAATCGCGTTTCTGGGGGTTGCTTTCGGCAGGACCGGCAGCAGTCGGCGTTCTGTTGGGGTTGGTAGTACTCCTGTTGCGCTTCCCAGCTAAGACCGTGGATTGGGTCTTCCTCTTCCTCGGCATCGCAGGATGCGCCGGCCTCCTCTTCATCTGTACCAACGGAATCTGGTAGAAACCAATCGTCCTCGTCCTTCCGACTTTGCCAACGTCCCGGTTGTGGAGCGCGCCTCGCTTGCGAGGCCGACTTCGAGCGGTTGGCAACATAGAGCATAGGCTTCGTCGGACAGGCTGTCCTCGATGCGGCACTCCATCACGCCGATACGCCGAACGCCAAACGCCAAACGCCGAACGCCAAACGCCGAACGCCAAACGCCGAACGCCAAACGCCGAACGCCAAACGCCGAACGCCAAACGCCAAACGCCAAACGCCAAACGCCAAACGCCAAACGCTAAACGCTAAACGCCAAACGCCAAACGCCGTCACGCGAGTACCTTGAGCCGTCGCAACACCCGGTTCATCGCGGTGTAGCCGAAATGGCCTTGCGGAACTATTTCGACGTTCTGGAGATTCCAGGTTTCAGCCAAACGCTCTAACGTCTTCAGCGGCACGATCCGATCAAATTCTCCTGCTAACAAATGAATACGGTTCGGATCAACGAGCGGCTTTTGGTCGAAGGGACTTGACAGATGCGCATGTTCCCTGGAAATCCCGGGCCCAATCAGATACCGGCGCAAGCGTGCCCGAATCGTCAGTGCGGCTGGGCTGTTCCAGATTGCTTCCTCGATATCGACGACCGGCTGTAAAAGAGCGGCAAACTCAAAATCTTCTTCTAGGGATAAGAGAATAGAGCCGATCCAACCACCGTAACTTGTGGCAATCAGCCCAAAACGATCTGCCCCTCGAGTCCTGCACAGCTCAAGCAACTGGCGTATTTCTATGACCGCTTGGCGAATGGTCTCTGCGTTTCGAATGAGGTCTGACGTGAGCGCTAGCGCCCCATTAACATATCCCGCCGGGACCCGAGTGTAATGATAGGGAAGCTGGACGAGGATAGCGTTCCAGCCGTTTTGATTGAAGCGGTGCGCGATACGTTGATACCCGAAGTCGCTCGCTGACATCAACGCGTGCAGAAAGAATACAGCTGGCGCGGACCATCCTTGGCTCGAAAGAAAGATTCGTGCTCTGGCGATGTCGTTTTGGGCGAACCCCGATTCGATGGGGCTAGACCAGCTTAACATGCCTCCCTTGACGTCGAGTCCTGTGATGAGTTCCCTGGCGTAATACTGTCGCCGGGAAAGGGGGCGGCAGCGCTCCAAATAATTAACTAATTCGGCTGGTAGATTGGTCCGATCAGGAAGTCGCCACTGAACAAAGTTGATCAAATGACAGCAAGCGCTATCGACGAGAGTCGCTGCCAAGAGTCGAGCTTTTCTTACCATTTTAGTACTTGCCGGCTATCCAGAGAGCCAAAAAGCGGGCTGGACAGGTTCCTACGTATGGGGCAGCCACTATGCCCTCAGCCCGTACTAGTAATCAGTAATCAGTAAGCGGTACGCCGGTATCCAGGCAAGAACAGTACTGATTACTGACCAACTTTCCTGACCCCATAGATCTCATGCTTCCGCGCTTGCCCGACCCCAGATCCTCCTGGCTCCTCTCCTTGAACTCCGCGAACTCCTTGAACTCCTTTTTCCTCCTGAATTCCCTCTAAATGAGGGAAAAAACGCCGATTCTCTTGAAAAAACGCGGTTCTCTTGTCATAACACACCAATAGCGATGACCAAAACCGAACTCCAAAACGAACTCGCCACGGCGACTCAAACCAACAAACGTACGGCTGCCCTGTTCCTAGATACCCTCAGCGGCCTCGCTTATAAAGCCATCAAGAAAGACGGCGAATTCACGCTGCCGGGCTTCGGGAAACTGGTAAAACAAAAGCGAAAAGCGCGTATTGGTATCAACCCGAAAACCCAGCAGAAGATCAAGATTCCTGCCAAAACCGTCGTTAAGTTCCGTGTTGCGAAAGCTGCCAAGGACGCAATCCTAGGCGCTAAGAAGTAGCGCAGATCTTTTTAGAAGTGCTCTAACTTAGCGGCGCCGGACAAGCCTCGCGCAGAGGACGCAAAGGACGCAACGAAAGGCAACGGGAAGGATAAGGCCTGCGGCCAGCGCCTCTGATCATGGCGCCGCTTACCGGTCCCGGCTTCCGTCGGGACAGATAGCAAATAGCAAAAGGGGGCCGCTCTGCCGCGCCGTAGGCCTTGCGAAAGAGGGCTATTGAGGATTTTCACCAATCACGAATCACCTTCGACACGCTAAATGCTCGCTCAGGTCAGGCCTTTCACTTTTCACCTTTCACGTTCTCCCTTAGCGCCCTTTGCGTCCTCTGCGCGAGGCTAGTCTAGCGTTGTTGGCATTGACGGCGCTCCCGGCGTTGCTGGCGTTATTCCAGGTACCCCTTGAGCCAACCCAAAACCTGCGGCCATCCCTTGTGGACTTCGCGTGCGGCTGGCGTTAAGCCGGAGTGAGTCACCCGGACCATGGTGACACCATCGTTTTCGCTCAAATCAAACCGCACAAGAGATTCCGTGGTTTCGCCTTGCCAACTAGGGTTCCAGGTAAATTCGAGCAACCGTGGGCGGTCAATCCGGGTATACTGGCCGTGGCAGGTAAATTGGTTTCCCCTGGCGACCCCTCGCATAATCCATTTGCCGCCTACCCGCAGATCGGAATCCATCTCATTAGATTCATAGACGCCTTCGGCGCCCCACCATCGGAGCCGTTCTTCGGGATTCGCAATGGCTTCGAAAATACGGTCGGCGGATCCTTTAATCGTGATTTCTTCTACAATGGGCTCATCTGTCGTGGTTGGGTTCATGGCTTTTCCTTTTTCTGATTCGCTGGTTGTTCAACGTAGCGTTTGAGGTTGCGCAGGCTCTGGCTCCACAACTGCCGATAATCCTCTAGCCAGGTGTTTACCGTTTCGAGCGGTTTCGGATTCAATTCGCAGATGCTGGCTGTGCCGGCTTTGTAACTAACGACCAAGCCCGCGGTGCGTAGCAACCGCAGATGCTTAGAGATGGCCGGCCGGCTGGTCTGAAAATTTGCCGCGATCTCACCAACGGTAAGCGGCCCCTGGCGCAGCAGTTCTAAAATCTCTCTACGCGTCGGATCAGCAATAGCCCGGAACACCGCATCATTTCTGCTAGCTCGAATCGTAACCATACGGTTACTAATACGGTAACCATTCAGTTACAGATGTCAACGACCAGACTAGCCTCGCGCAGCGAACGCAAAGGGAAGAAAGTGAAAGGTGACAGGTGAAACGTGAAAAGTCCAAATACCGCGAAACAGCGCAAAGAGGGAAGCGTGATTAGTGATTAGTGATTTGTGACCGTGATCGGCCCTGCGCCGAAACAATTTGTCATCTGCCATTTGTCATGAATCCGCTGGCCGCTACCTTCCACCAATCACCAATCACCAATCACCAATCACCAATCACCAATCACCTTTCACGTTCTTCCGTCCCCTCTGCGTCCGTTGCGTCCTCTGCGCGAGGCTCTATTTTTCACCCTGGGAACGGGAACGGTTCTAACACACGCTCGCTGAGAGCCTTCTTCAAAATGCGTTTCACCTGGCTGCCTTCCGCTTCGGTCAGCGCCAAGCGAGGAGGTCGAGTTAAAGCGAAGCCGGCGCCGACTTCTTCCTGAACAAACTTAATCGCTTGAACAAATTTAACGATCGTATCCAAACGCAATAACGGTAGAAACCATCGGTACAACTCCCAGATTTCCGGGCCGCTTTGAGTCGAAGCCAGGCGGAAAAGTTCTACGGATTCTCTCGGGAACGCATTAGCCAATCCTGCAATCCAGCCAATAGCTCCGGCTTGAATTCCTTCCGCGATAAGATCATCCACTCCGACGAGCAGATGCAATCGTTCGTCTAGAAGCTCTTTGATCGCGGCGATCCGTCTGACATCGCTCGAAGATTCTTTCACTGCTGCTAACCCTGGGCAATCCTGTGCAAGTTCTGCAATCTGGGTAGGCAAAAAATCGGTCTTATAAGCGATTGGATTGTTATACAACATGCAAGGTAGAGCGGTTGACTCGATAACCGCTCGCAGATGACTTTTCATTTCGGACCAGTCCGACGAATACGCGTAAGGAGGCAGAACCATAAGACCATGGCAACCAATCTTCTCTGCTTCCTGGGCCAATTTCACCGCCTCGCGAGTTGACAACGCGGCCACTCCGGCTACCACAAAACCCTGCGGCCCGATCGCTTCACAGCTGAGCCTCAAAACCGCCAGTTTTTCGTCGAAGCTTAGAGTGGCGCCTTCGCCCAAAGAACCCAGTGGCACCACCCCATCACAGCCCGCAGCAACTAACCATCGCAGATGTTTCTTCATCCAGGTCTGGTTAATTTCTCCATTTGGATCAAATGGAGTCGTGACAGCGGGGATCACACCTTTCCAATCCATAAGTTCTCAGATCAAAATCGGTTCTATGTCGCTGGGAAAGGTCGATCTGGCAAATAAGGCGCCGGATCGATCTCGCCTTTTACGCCCTGGACATGTTGGAGCACAAGCTTAGCCGTCGCGAGCGAAGCGGTGATGCCGAGCCCCTCGTGCCCTGTCGCTAGAATCAACCCGGGAACTTCGGGGTACGGCCCAATCAACGGGAGACCATCGGGTGTCGCGCCCCGGAATCCTGTCCAGATTCTGTTTACAACGCAGTCGCAGAGCGCCGGAACGAACGAAACCGCGCGTTTTAACATTCGATCCACAATGAGTGGTTCAACTTCAGGTTTTAACTCGTACTCGCGGCTCGAACCAATCAGTAACTGTCCCGTACTGCGCGGCTGCAGATTAAAAGCCACTGAGGCAGGATCTGAGCCGTGTGCGCTTTGCAGGTAGCCGGTCTCGATCAGTTGATGCCGAATCAGCGGCTCTGGTAACCTCTCGGTAATCGCAAGATGCCCTTTTCGTTTACGCAATGGCAGGCCCGGTAGCAGGTCTGTCGCGTCGGCGCCCGTGGCCAGCACGATGTGCGACGCTTCCATGATTTCTCCGCCTGCCAACTCAACCGAATGCGGTCCAATCCTTTTGACTTCGGAACGGAAATATTTGGCTCCAGACCGAAAGGCTCGAACTAGGAGTTCGCTGGTTGCTATCGGAGCAGATAACACGGCATCCGCTGGGATTCTTAGCCCTCCGATCACACCAGGAGCCAAGGCTGGCTCGAGTTCGAACAGTTTAGCCTGGTTCACGACATCCGCTTCGACGCCGTATTTACGAAAAAAATCCCGGCGCAGTTCGATCGCTCTCATTTCGTCTTCGTTCGATGCCACCCACAATGTGCCCGTTGTCCGAAACTCGATTCGATCCGAGAGAGCCACCTGGTGCCAGAGACGTCTGGAATAAGCAGTGAGCTTGAGTTGAGCCTCGCTGTTGTCTAGTGCCAAGATGTGTCCCATCCCGACAGCCGTCGCCCCAGAGCCGGGTTCATTACGTTCAAGCACTCCTACCGATAGGCCCGCCGCAGCTAATTCCTGTGTGCAAGCCGCCCCAACAATCCCAGCTCCAATGACCAAAACATCCATCGAGGACTTATCTAAACCGCGAATGGACACGAATGAACACGAATATTTTAATCACGAATCGATCGATTACCGTCCCCGACCGCTGGCATTTGCCAAAGCCGTTAAACCTATCTGCGTAAATCTGCGTTCATCTGCGGTTAAATATTCGCGTCAATTCGTGTCCATTCGCGGTTCGTCTCTCATTCCTTTCTGTCTTTGGGTGAGCTCTTGTTTGTGTCCATTCGCGGTTGGGATCCCAAACTGAAATGGATCCTGCTCATCGAATACGATCTCGCCCTCAGCCGTTACAAAAGCGGATCCCGTGATCGTCGGAATCACTGCGCCTGCTTGATCAAATTGATAAACCGCGTCGAATAGGGTCAAAATGATGCTCTCTTGCCGCCAGACCTGGCCGGGGGAAAGTTTTCCTTCAGCGGAGAGGCAAGCCAGTTTAGCGCTGGTCCCGGTGCCACAGGGACTCCGGTCATAAGCGCCTCCCGGACAAAGCACGAAGTTCCGGCTATCAGCGACCTGCGACGGCCCGAACAGCTCGATATGATCGACCTTTTGAGTTTCTGGCTCAAGCGCAAGCGCTCGCTTAACCCTGATGCAATAATCGGTTAACGTCGCGCGATTCTCTAAGTTGATTTGCAGGCCGTGATTCTCGATTAAGAAGAACCAATTCCCGCCCCAGGCGATGTCTCCTGCCACCTTACCTAAGCCGTCGACGAATAACACATGGCCTTTTTCCGCTCGATACGAAGGAACGTTTTGCACCGAGACTCGTCCATCTATGTGAAGCGTGGCCCCAACAACGCCAGCCGGTGTATCGATCCGGTGCGGTCCGGGTTGTAGTCTTCCGAGATAGGCTAGGGTCCGGATAAGGCCGATCGTCCCATGTCCACACATGTTGAGATAACCGACGTTATTAAAAAAGATTACGCCGGCGGAGCAGGTAGGATCGGAAGGCGGGACCAAAAGCGCTCCGACTGTGGTATCGCCCGCTCTCGGTTCAGTACAAAAGGCGCGTCGATAGGAATCAAACTTTCTAGCCAATATCTCGCGGCGTTCGGATAAGTTGCCCGACCCCAGATCAAAAGGAGCATCCAGAATGACCCGAGTGGGCTCGCCCGCAGTATGCGAATCGACAAACCGAACCGAATGCATGACGCCTAATCGACCCTATTTCACGCTTGTCAATCGCGGACGGGCGCACGAAGGGAACGAAACAATAGCCTCGCGCAAAGGGCGCAAAGGACGCAAAGGGAAGACAGACGAACCGCAGCCCCGAAATTCTCCGGGGTCAAATTAACGCAGTCGCCTCGCCTTTCACCTTTCACCTTTCACCCTCTTCCCTTTGCGTCCGTTGCGTCCTCTGCGCGAGGTTTCTGCCTTCCGGGTTTTCGGGTCGCTGCGCGCCGCTCAGGGCGCCGATGCTACCTGGGCTCGAGATAGTAAACAATATGCCCGGTCGCCCAACTGTCTTGGCTATGCAACCGGATGGCCCACAAGCCGATACCTGCAACCACGGCGACCAAGCATAACACTCGCGGAACCGCATGCGCCCGATACTCCGGCGACAGGTTGATCCAGCAGCCGATTACTCCGACGAGACAAAGCAAATCAAAACCCATGGTCATAAGCTGCACCGTATGCATGGGATACTCGTGGCTCGGCGTAAATGCCCGCCACAGAAACGTCATGATCAAGATGAGCGAGAGAATCACAAAGAGATTTCTGGTGCTAAGCATAGTTCAGTCGACACGTTAACCTCGGGACGGCAACCCGGTAAATAAGTGCAATTGCTTATAGTTCACGCGGTTTCACCTGTCTTTCCTTCGCGTCCTTTGCGCCCTTTGCGCGAGGCGTCTGCTATTTGCTATTTATCCTCTTCCTCCAGGATCGGTTTGATATCGATAATCGGTGTACCGTTGATGGCTTCCAACGACTCAACCCTGATCCAGTGATCAGTTATGCTGACGATTTTGGTGCGATGAAGGCCAATCGGGTTAGGACGATCCGGAGAACGAGTTCCAAATACACCGCGCAAAGGGGTATGCGGATTATTACGAGGATGGGTTTTCAGAATGGTTCGGTCTGCTTGATGGAGCCACGTCAGAACCCAGATATCCATTCCCGTTTTGAGACCATCAAGCGCTTCGATATAAGCCGGTCTGATTTCCAAACTAGCATGTGGTGCACCTTCATGGGCCTGACGCGGGGCCGAAGTTCGAGCCGTCAGATGCGAGTGAACACGGCCGATATGGGTGAGGTTCATTACGCTTCCTCCAGGAACAATGCCTACGGCGCGAGGGACAAATAGCAAATCGCAAATAGCACATAGCAATCTACCGGCAGTTGGAGTCTGCTCCCGTCCTCCCCCAACAGCCGCCACCAGCCAAGCGCCAACGGCGCACTCAGTCCACTCCGTCAACTCAGTCCACTACGTCAACTCCCACCACCAATCACCAATCACCAATCACCTTTCACCTTTCACCTTCTCCCTCACCGGCACCCAGCCAGCATCGCGTAAACGATGACACCGGTAACCGACACATACAGCCAGACCGGAAACGTGAACCGCGCCAACCGCCGGTGAGCCGGAAACCGCCCTGTGAGCGACAAAAAGAACGTGATGAGAATCATCGGCAGAGCCACAACGGAAAGAGCAATGTGCGAGATGAGCAACGGAAAATAAACACCACGAACGAACCCTTGACCCTGAAAATGCATGTCGCCGTGAAGCGCATGATTCGTGATGTAGGTCACGAGGAAAACCGTAGAAAAGATAAACGCGGTGAACATGGCGCCTCGATGCTCACTGATGCGTCTTGCCCGGATAAAAAAGTAGCCGGCAACCAAAGCAATCGACGAAAGAGCATTCAACAATGCGTTTAACGCGGGCAGAAAAAGGAGCTGAGTCCCGGCCACATCAGTCGGCGCATGATAATAAACGAGCCAGCAAAGAAACAGACTGGCGAGAGCGCTGATCCCGATAATAGCGCCGATGACGCTGATTGGTGTCCGAGTGTTGTCGCTGGTGATCGTAGTCATTCCCCGAAAAAGAACACGAAACCAAATCTCACGCAAAGAACGCAAAGCCGCAAAGAAAAGACAGTAATAGCCGCGAAAGAGCACAAAGAACACAAAGAAAGCCTCGCGCAGAGGACGCAAAGGGCGCAGAGGGAGCGGAAGAACGTGAAAGGTGGAAAATCTCGAAAAAACACGAACCGCAGCCCCGAAATTCTCCGAGGTGAAATGGACGCAGATAGGGTACGGAGGGGAGGGGAACCGCGTTTACGAGCGTGGGCTTGATGCCAGCGCGACAGCTACTCCTTGAACTTCTCGAACTCCTGCAACTCCTTGAACTCCCTTTTCTCTGCGCTTTTTGTGCCTTCGCAGCTTGCCGCGCCGTAGGCTCTGCGAAGGAGGGGCTATTAAATCTTCCCCAGCGTTGGGACAAAGCGCATCTTTTGGAATTGATCAAAGAGCCGGAATAACATTTCCTCGGTATCGACCCATTCCAGGAAACCGTACCGCCGGCATTTGTTGGTGTCCGTCATAATATCGTACTCGATATTGAAAATGGCTTCGCCGAAAGGCCAGGAGACAGCTTGATCGAATGAATAATCGAGTAAGCCATGTTGTTTAACGAGCCGTTGCCAGAGCGCGCCTTTGTCCGACATGAATAGAGCCAACGGGAGATGTTGCGGTGGCGCGTACTCCATTTTGAAATAGTTGGCCAGACGCGGCCAGAGATTACTCCAACGATTGAAATCGCCGTTAGTGATATTGAAAGCTTCCCCGTCACAACGATCATTGGTACCCGCCCATACAATGGCTTTCGCTAACAGCTCAGCATCGGTCATCTCCAATACGATCTCGTATGCCTTGGCCGTGCCCGGGAACCGGAAAGGTAACCCCATTTGTTTGCAGAGCACAGCGTACACCGCCAGAACAGTGGCCATGTTCATTGGGTTACCCACCGCGAACCCGCAGATGGAAGAAGGACGTAACGCTGACCAGGACCAGGATTTACCAGCCGATCGAGTTTTAAGGTAATCCTCCTGATCATAATAAAAATTTGGCGGCATATGCCGCAGATCATCCTCCCGGGCGGGTGTCTTGTAAGGACCGAGGTGCGCGCCGTACCATTTGGCGCCTTCAAGAAGAACCACCTTTCGGAATTGGGTCGATGAACGTTCCACGGTCTCAACCAGGTTGATGAGCATCGCTAAGTTAGGTCCTACCTCATCGAACACGCTCTTCCCCCAATAGAGCGCGGAGTAGAAGACGTGAGTGACATCTCCGATATCTCTCAGTTTAGATTCAACCGCGGACCGGTCACAAAGATCGACTGCGATATAGTTAGCGGATGTCTGAAATTCAGGGCTTCTCCGGGATAACCCGATCACTTCCCAATCACCGAGTGAGACCAGATGGTTGACAAGGGTGCGACCGGTAACGCCGAGCGCTCCGGCTACCAAGGCCTTCTTCATGGAGAGAGAATCTCACGCAAAACCGCAAAGAAAAGACAACAACCGCAGATGGACGCAGATTTACACAGATAGGGTATGGGGGAGGAGAACCGGGTTTACGAGCCGACAGCCACTCCTTGAACTCCTTTTTTTTGCGCTTTTTGTGCCCTTGGCCGACGAAGCTAAAGGGGGAGGTGGGGCGAAGTCGGCTTTTCGCGGCTATTAGTTTTTTCCACCAATCACAATCACCTCTCGCCAATCACCTCCCACCTTTCACCTGGGCAACGATTTACAAGATTCACAGTATGTGTGGACGGCTTACCCCATCTTGTATTTTTAGGAGCACAGACTCCCGGAAACACAAACCGCACGATTTCCCCTAAAATGCTGATGAGAAAAGAGCCGGCACCCCAAGTAGATCCGAGGGTGGTATGGTATAACCTCTGGGCTGATACAGCGAATCATCTCATCTACCAGACGCTGGCGCTAAAGGCAGACGGAGACAGAAAACGATGGGAGATAGTCATCATCACGACTGCTTTCTCCTTTTCTATAATTACATTGATATTTTCGTTCGTTGGTCAGGAATGGTCCACGATAGTTACTCGGATCTCGGCCGCGATGACCGTCCTCTTATCCGGGTTGGGAGGCGTTCTGCAACTGAAAGAGGCCGCGAAGGAGCTCAAGGCGCATCGCGACAAACTATTTTCCCTTTCCTATCACTCCGAAAGGGTTTGGAACCTCGCCCGAGATCGCTCCCAACAGGAGAACGCTAGCGCTGAGGCGGATGCAGCTGACAAGGAACGCTTAAGCATCCGCCAAGCAACGCCCTTGTGCAAAGTACCGGACGTCTTGGCTGAGACTTGCTTTCAGCGCGCGTCCAAAATTTTAAGCGACCGATATACCCACAAATAGGATACACACCATGGTTGAAGACAAAAACAACCTGCCAAGCAAAGAAAAATCACACTGGGGAGGCGGAGGTGAAAAGGCATATGTCGACCCGCCAGAGTCAATCAACCCGCCCAACATGCCTGAGTCGGATCCGGAACAGGGAGTGCAGTAAAAGGGTGGCCACCTATCGATTCGCGGTCCATCTTTTATCTGCGTAAATCTGCGTCCATCTGCGGTTAAGTTTTGTATTCGTGTTAATTCGTGTCCATTCGCTGCTATGTCCGCGCCGTAGGCTTGGCGAAGGCGGGGTCCCTTTATGCGTTCTTTGTGCTCTTTCGCGGCTATTCCTGTCTTCGACCAATCACCAATCACCAATCACCTCTCACCTCCACCCACCCCGGGATCACTCGACTGGCGAATAACTAACTTCGTCGGCAAAATAGTCTTTAACGGCCCTTTCTCTTTCAACAACGCCGCGACAGCCATCCGTCCTTTCTCCTCAAACGACTGATGCACCGTCGTTAATCGCGGGACACTCATTTTGGCCGCGGGGATATCATCAAAGCCGACCACGGCTAAATCTTTCGGGATCCGCAATCCGAGCTTGGACGCAACCTCCATCACCCCAAGAGCCAGCCGGTCACTCGTGGCCAGGATCGCGGTAGGACGCGGCTTCTGGTTAAGCAAATACTCGGCTGCGGCTCTACCGTCCTCCTCACTGCTCCGCAGGCATTCCCAGATTCTCACCGAACTTTTTACTCCGCCTGACTCAATAACCCCGAGATACCCTTGCATCCGGCGCCGGGCTACTTCGAAACGTGCCTTACGCAAACGGCTTTTATCGATGGGTCCGGTGTATCCGTCGGCCTGCAACGGGAAGGTCACGATGCCAAATCTTCGGTGCCCCAGCTCTCTGAGGTGCTGGGCACAGGCGCGAGCCGCCGCCCGCTCTTCAATCCCGACGAACGGGACATTGGGAAGCAAGAATTGATCGACCACGACCATCGGCAGACCCCGATCCACGACCGGTTGGATGGTCGGGCCATCGTTCGGCATGGTGTAAATAATGAGACCGTCAACCGCAGCTCTTCTGAGGATACCCTCATAGCCTTCACCGCATTGCACGAGCAATAGACCGAGATGCCGTTCGCTGCATCCTTCGGCAACTCCGCTCAAGAATGCCGAAGCGGCCGGATCCTGGAAAACGTGGTACAAAGGAGAGGCGTACACCACGGCGATGGCGCCGGCGAAACCGGTTCGCAACATCCTGGCGGCAGGATTGGGTCCTGGATAATTGAGGGAACGCGCGGTAGCCAAAATCTTCTCCCGTAATTCGGGTGAAAGCTGATCCGGCCGGCTAAAAGCGTAAGACACGGAAGCAATCGAAACTCCGACGGCTTTAGCTACGTCGGTGAGCGTACCCCGGTCTTTTAACGAAGGTCTCATGCGAGCGCAATTTAGCCGGATTTACTTAAAGCATTAAATTTCTTTTTTGACTTCTCCACTTTCTTTGGCTTTTATTACTTAAAGCATTAAGTAACTCTGCCCGCAAAGGCTGCTAATCCCCCCAAGCCATGGACTTACGGCACCTCCGATGTTCTTCAATCCTAGCGCACGGCGCGCTTCGTCCTTCCGCCTTTGCCAACGCCTGGTTGTGGAGCGTGCCTCGCTTGCGAGGCCGACTTGGGATGACGGAGGAAGTCTTGGCAAAGGCGCGGCTATTAAGGATTTCGGCGACCCCTTCGGCCTCGCAAGCGAGGCAGCGCTCCACCAATCACCAATCACCACTCACTTCTCACTAACCAACCCCAAACCCCCTCCTTATGTCTAAACACCGACTAAGATTCCCTCACCTTGGCGTCTTTGCGTCTTTGCGTGAGATTTTGCTTCCGTCCGCTCTCCCGCTGATCTTTCTCAGCGGTTCCTTACAATCCGGCTATGCCGGTCCCGGTGCCACCGTCCCTTTTGTCAGCTATTACTCCAGCGATATGACCACCAACGGAACGCGCTTAGGCCCTGGCTATCAGCCGTTCACCGTTGAAGCGGAATCCGCGCAACGCAGCTGCATTCAGCTTTCCCAAACCGGACAGTATGTCGAATTTAAGGCTCGCGGGTCGGCCAATGCTTTGGTCGTACGCTACAGCATTCCAGACACGCCAAGCGGGGGAGGGTTCGATTCCACCATCAGCGTTTATCAAAACGGCGTATTTTTGGACAAACTTCCGGTTACCTCGAAATACTCCTGGCTCTACGGCTTCTATTCGTGGACCAACAATCCGGCCGACGGTAATCCTCGGAATTTTTATGACGAGGTACGGCTGCTGGGTGTCAATATCGCTCCAAACGACACGATAACTCTGCAGAAGGATTCCGATGACAAGTCGCCTTACTATATCGTCACCTTGGTCGATTTAGAGCAGGTCCCGCCTCCCGGGTCGATGCCGACGAAAGGGAGTTGGCTTAATGTCAAAGATCCTCCCTACAATGCCACCGGTAACGGGGTTAAGGATGATTCAGTCGCCATCGACAAATGCATTGCGGACGCCATTACTCAGCATAAAAATGTCTGGATACCGGCAGGTAACTACCTGGTTACACACGACATCACCAGCACCATTCCAGGTGACCTCGGTTTACACGACGTCACCATTCAAGGTGCGGGTATGTGGTACACCAACTTGGTTGGAAGTCCTAAACTATATACCGATCAGACCCGCCGGGTGCGCGTGATCGGAGGCGGAAGCAATGTTCACTTGGCTGATTTTGCTATCCAAGGAAAACTCAATTACCGGAGCGACCCCGAAGAGAACGATGGCCTGTTCGGTTCCTACGGCAAGGGATCGACCATCGAACGGGTTTGGGTAGAACATACCAAGGTCGGGTGTTGGCCGAGTAATTCCAACGGATTGGTCATCCGCGATTGTCGTATGCGGGATCTGATCGCAGACGGATACAACCTGAATGTCGGGATGCGGAATACACTGGTAGAGAATTGCACCGCCCGCGGCACCGGCGACGACAGCTTTGCCATATGGCCGACCACCCCTCAGATCACGCAGGCGATTCCGCCGGTGCAGGTTTATTCTCCCGGCTATAACACGATCGATCATTGTACGGCTAGACTCAATTTCGTAGCCAGTGGAGGCGCGATTTATGGCGCTCCCGGTAATAAGATTACCAACTGCCTGTTCGAGGACATCCCGGTTGGTTGCGGCATCCTGATCAGCGGGCTTTTTGGCGAAGGAACTAACTACTTCAGCGGGAAGACTACGGTTGCCGATTGCGATCTGATTCGCACCGGCGGCTATGATTCAAATACACCGGGATGGTGGGCCGGGCTCAGGCTCGCTATGAATTCCGCCGGAATTACCAACGCCGGACTGTCAGGACTAACCATTTCGAACATAAACATTGAAGATAGTCTTGCCTACGGAGTTGCCATCGAGGCCAGTCAACCGTTGGACGATGCGATCCTGCAGAATGTGAATATCGGGAATTTCGGGTTGGCGCAGCCTGGATTCCACGCCGTTTGGGCCAATCCGCAAGCGGTGGGAAGCATGACCCTTGAGGGTTCAACGATCAGTGAGACACCCACAGACGAATCGAGCACGTTCGACTTCAACTTGGATAACGCCACGGTGAGCGGTTCAATACCGGTAATACCAACTAGTTTGACCGCCACTGAGATTCAGCTCCCAGGGAATGCACAGGTGACGTTGAGCTGGCTGCCATCGCAATTTGCGACTAGCTACACGGTCAAACGAGCGAGCTCCTCTCGAGGACCTTTCTTCCCGATCGGCACCACGACCAATACTAGCTTTCAAGATAACGTGCCAGGCGGGGTGACCGACTACTATGTCGTTTCCGCGTCGAATGAAAACGGTAAGAGCGATAACTCGGTGCCGGTGACGCCGGTGTTGAGTACCGGCATCACATTAACAGCGGGAACATTTAAGGATGATTCCGTTCTTAGCCTAGTTAGTTCGCCCGGCGGTGTCGTGAGCTCGGTAGGATTAGGCTCTAATACGCCCGCTGAGACGACGGCGAACGGCTACGCCTTCCAGGGCTACACCGATTCTCTAGGTGGCGGCGGTACTTACTCCGGCACCAACACGGATAAAACCATTGCGGTCTCAAACTATGTAGGTGACCGCAGCGGTCTCGTGGGTCAGGCAAACACCGGCGATGCCGCATTCAACGCCGTCTTGAACAACATAGCGAACGGAAATACTCAAAATATCACAGTCACACTAAGCAGCTTAACGGTTGGTACCACCTACAACATCTTATTCCTTGAGACCGATGCGGTTGATCAGGAACCTCGCGGTTTTAATGTGACCTCGGGGACGGCGCAAAGCCCTACCCTATGGTTCGCGTTCGACCCAAATCAATATTACGTGGGTTCTTACGTTCTTGGGACGTTTACTGCTACCGCCACAACCCAGACGTTCGAGGTTGGCATCAGTTATACCAATTCCACCTACGCCCTGATTCCGACCGTTACCTCGCAACTTAACGCGATCCTAGTCGGCACCGCGCAGTGAAGTGATTGGTGGAGCGTTGCCTTGCTTGCAAGGCCGAAAGGGGTCGCCACCTCTGGTGGCGACTCCGACGGTCGGAACAAACCCAAATAGCCGCAAAAAGGCGCGCAAGAAAATGTGGTAGATGGGAGGATGCCTCCGTGAATCCGCACGGAGGCATCCTCTCTGACTGCTTTCAGGGCCGGCCCGTTTTTGGATCGAATACCTAAGCCACCGCTACGCGGCTATCACTCATCTCGCTTGACCTAATCCAGAGTGTGTAGTATTACCTACACATTGTTGCACCAAACAAAGATAAACACCCGGCCTTTGCTGATTTCTTACGCGAACGACGCACGAAACTGGCTGAGACCGATTCCCGCCGCTATTCGCTCCGCCAAGTCGCTGGACGTATCGGAGTTGAGCCTTCCTATCTTTCGAAGATTGAACGCGGCTTGGAACCGCCTCCGGGTGAAGCCACCGCTATCACACTTGCCCGCGAGCTGGAGCTCGACCCCGACCTCCTTCTTGCCATGGCCGGCAAAGTCTCGTCTGAACTTCAAACCATCATCCGTAAACGCCCAAAACTATTTGGCGACCTGATCCGCGCCCTGAAAGACCAACCCGACCATGCCGTTCTCCGGATCGTACGCGAGGTCCGCGATGGCAAATGGTAAGTGAAGCGCCTCCCAGCTCCTGCCTTATGATCGAACTCAACCACGACTCCCTACGTTTCTCCTTCCCGGACCTACATCCGGATGCCCATTGCTCCGTCTCATTCCAACGTACCCTTCGGATTCCCGACGACGATAAGACTTGGCCATTGCCGCCTGGACTCGGCCGGTTTCCTGTGGTGCATGTCGATGATTTTGCGGCAAATTTACCCCGGAAGTGGTACGAACACGGCGGGGTTGCCTTTCCCATGTATCAATCCGAGGCCATGTGGATTTCCTTCTCTAGCGATGGGTATCCGTTCGCCATCAAGATCGCTGCAGGCAAAATCGACGCGATAACCGGGGGAGGGTGGTCCGTGCAATTGATAGCGAAACCTCAAAACTATCTGATCCTACCGACTCAACCGTGGTTGGACGGCTTCGCGGTCAAGAAAGGCGTGATTCGCCAGTTCGTGGCCATGCCGTTAGGAAGCGGCTATTCCGCTGAAGAACAACTCACCGGCAAAGCCGAGCACGGCGGATTACAAATCGAAGTTTACCCGATGCGCCCGGAGATCTACAAAGAAAGAGTCGAGCCAACGCTACGAGCGAGGGTGGGGAGGTTTGTCGCTGAGCCCTGTCCAGGGATCGCATTGTCTGCGCCGAGCATGGGCCTGGCGCCCGGAGGCAAAATGCGCCAAGAAATCTATGAGGATAGATACGGCATCGATGTCTGGGATCGCGAGCATACCAGCCGCTGCTTCGTCCATCTCTGTAACTCGATGGTTTGGCAAAGCATCACCGGTAAACGACCACTGTATCCGCCACCCACAGCCAAAAGCTACAGCGCCGCCGGCTTACCCTGGTTCGACTATTACCGGGACGACGTGGATTCGTTAACCGGCAGTCAAGAATTAGATTCCCTGAAAACGGTTTCCCAATTGTCCCAAACCAAAGGCGACAACGCGTTACCGGAAAACGAATCAGTAAACCTGAATCCAGATCAAATCCGTCACTTAGGAAAACCAAGAAAACTAGTTCGCGAAATGAACTAGCGAAAATGGACCGCGAATGGACGCGAATCGACACGAACACAGAGAAAAGATCAACCGCAGCCCCGAAATTCTCCGGGGTGAAATTTACTCAGATACGGGGACCGTGGAGCGCTGCCTCGCTGGCGAGGCCGAACGGTCGGAACAAATCTTTAATAGCCGCAAAAACCTGTCGCGCCCTAGGCTTGGCGAAGGCGGAAGGCACAAAAAGCGCAAAAAAATAAATCAGAGCGGAGCCCAGTGGAGGTGCGACCTGTCCGCCATAGCTGTGGGTCGATGTAGGCAGCGCTTTTTACCTTTCACTTTTCACCTCTCACCCGTCTTCCCTCTGCGTCCTCTGCGCGAGGCTTTTAAGATTCCCCACCGATCGTCAGAATTGAAACCTGACCGCTCCTTGGTCGGATCCGTTAGAAATAATCGCTTCGAACTGCCTCAGATCCGCACTTGGATGTACCTCAACGAGCCGGAGATGGTCGATGTTAGGCTGGGAGGTAACGCGCTGCACATCGTTCGTCTCGATGTTTTTGACCGAGACCACTTCCTTTGCCCCGTCCTGGAGCCAACCAACAATAACATACTTACCGAATGGACCGGGTCTCGGTTGCACCCGCGGCGCGGGAGTAGCTTGCGGAACTACCGGATCACCCGGCGTTGCCGGATCTGGGGCGCTATGATCATTTGCATTCTGCGAAACCGCTCTCTGTTGACCTGCTAAACTAATCGGAACGTAGCCGTTACTGACGTACCCGCCATCCCCTTTGGGATCTACTATATCTCTGGGATCAACTATCCCTTTGGGATCTATCGGTCCTCTGGGATCTATCGATCCTCTGGGATCTGTCGATTCGCCGGAATTCGTTGGCCGCGCATTACCGTTGTTGATCACGATGATCACAGGCCTTTGTGGGGCGACATTGTTCGTTGATCTCGGCTGAACGTACCCCGACGAATTATCCCAGTACTGATAGTCCGGCGCAGAATCCGGTTCTAGATATGAATAGTCCAACGAATCGTCGTAGGGATAGCCGTAAGGATACCAATAAAGAGGCCAAGCGTACTGTTGAAAACGGATCGCCCGATTGCGAAAAGCGAAACGGTGGCCGCCCCGGTTGAAACCTCGAGGAGCAAACCCAGCATGAAAGCTGCGACCACTGAACCCACCGCGGCTAAACCCGCCGCGGGCAGGCCCAGCTTCAGAAATCACGGATAATGTTAAGAAGAGCCCCAGAAACAACAATGGGATTTTCACACGCTTAAACCCGCCTTTCTTCTGTTCAGCAAAAAACCTCCACAAACATCGTCTCGTGCCAGGGCTTGTCAATGATCCGCGGAGAGCCTCGCGCAGAGGGTGAAAGGTGAAATGGTGATTGGTGATTGGTGATTGGTGATTGAGGCAAACGGCATAAAGCGCAGAAAAGTCACAGACCCATCTGCGTAAATCCGCGTTGATTTCACCCCGGAGAACGTCCTTCGGCGCGACAGGCTCCGCCTCCGCCAAGCCTATGGCGCGACAGGTTTTGGCGGCTATTGGAAATTTGTTCCGACCGTCGGCCTCGTCCCGCCGCCGCGGGAAGGCAGCGCTCCACCAATCACCAATCACTAATCACTAATCACCAATCACCTCTCACCCTCCGCGCCCTTTGCGTCCTCTGCGCGAGGTTATCTCTTCCCGCCCTCCGTAAGCCGCTGCACGAACACATAACAGACCGGGACCAGAAAGATGCCGATCAACGTTGCGCAGGTCATACCGAATACTACCGCTGTACCCATAACCCCGCGCGCGGCTGCGCCTGAGCCGCTCGAAAGCATCAACGGAACACAACCAACGATAAACGCCAGCGACGTCATTAGAATCGGGCGTAGCCGGAGCTTGGACGCTTCCAAAGCAGCTTCTATCGTCGATTTACCTTGTTCCTGTTGTAGCTTAGCAAACTCCACAATCAGGATCGCATTCTTAGCCGCTAGACCGATTAACATCACTAATCCGATCTGGACATAAACGTTATTATCATAGCCGCGGACCAGCACCCCAATGAACGTCCCGAGTACCACTAACGGTGTACACAACAGCACCGCAAATGGTAACGCCCAGCTTTCATACTGTGCCGCTAGTAACAAAAACACGAAAACAACCGCCAAACCGAAAATCAGACCGGCTTCACCCTCCGACTTCTTTTCCTGGTAGGTTAACCCCGACCATTCATACCCAAATTCACGAGGCAATCCTTTCGCTACTTCGTCAATAGCGTTGAGCGCTTGGGCGGAACTATAGCCCGGCGCCGGTACTCCGGTAATTTCTGCAGCCTGATAAAGGTTATAACGAGAAACAAAATTCGGTCCGGAGATCTGTTGGATATCCACCAGGGTGCTAAGCGGAACCATTTTCCCGTCCCGATTGCGAACATAGAAATCGCCGATCTTACTCGGTGTATTCGTGTATTGCGGTTCGGCTTGGAGCAGCACTTTGAACACCCGGCCGAAGCGCACGAAATCGTTTACGTACAATCCGCTAAGATAAGCCTGCATCGTCTGATAGACGCTGTCGACGCTCACCCCGGTGGCTCGCGCTTTTTCCCGATCCAGTTCAACTTTAATCTGTGGTGTAACCGCATTCAGCGTGGTGGTGAGGCGGCCGATTTCCGGGCGTTTCGCTGCTTCCGCCATGAATCGTTTTACTTGGGCCGCAAGGTGGTCAAACGATCCACCCGAACGATCCTGCAATTGCAGGGTGAACCCGGAAGAGTTCCCATAGCCGGGAAGGGGAGGCGGCCCAAAGGCAAATATTCGCGCCTCGGGAAGCCTGAAAAGTTGGGCGTTAAGTTTCTGCACCAAAGCCTCAGCCTGCAGCTCGGGTGCATCCCGTTTTTTCCAATCATCGAGTCCCACAAAGATCAAAGCTGCGTTCGGTGCAGTTAATCCGTTCAAGATATTGAACCCGCAGATCGCTAAGCTCGATCGCACCCCCTTAGTGCCGGAAACGATTTGCTCAACTTTTTTTAGTACGGCATCCGTACGCTGCAACGACGCGCCTTCCGGAAGCTGTAAGGCAACAAAAATATAACCCTTGTCCTCGTCCGGAATAAACCCGCCCGGCAGCTGTTTCGATAATAACCAGATCCCGCCCACGATCACCACCAGCATCAGCATTGAGCGCGCTGCTTTGCGCACAAAAAAATTGACGATATTGCCGTAACCCTTGGTAACCCGGTCGAACGATCGGTTGAACCAACCGAAAAACCAACCGAGTGGTCCTCGGCTTGCCTGCGGTTTTCGTAACAGGATCGCGCTGAGCGCCGGGCTAAGGGTTAGGGCGTTAATGGCCGAAAAAATGACGGAGACAGCGATGGTGATGGCAAACTGCTGATAAAGGCGCCCGGTTACCCCGCTCATGAATGCGACCGGCACAAACACGGCGCAGAGGATCAATGCAATGGCGATGACTGGCCCGGATACTTCCTTCATCGCTTGCACGGTGGCGTCATATGGGCTGAGCCCATGTTCGATATGATGCTGCACCGCTTCCACCACCACGATGGCGTCATCCACCACGATACCGATGGCTAACACCATACCGAAAAGAGTGAGGGTGTTAACACTGAACCCAAGCATGGGAAAAGCGATGAAAGTACCTAACAGCGATACTGGTACGGCCAGCATCGGGATGATGGTTGCCCGCCAGCTTTGCAGAAAAATGAAAACCACCACCAGAACCAGCCCGATAGCCTCGATCAAGGTGAGCTGAATCTTGTGCAATGAAGCCACAATCGGCGCGGTCGAATCCAGCGTGATCTCATACTCCATGTCCGGCGGGAATCGCGCTTCGCTCTCCTTCAGAATCCGGGTCACCTGTTCAGCGGTCTTGAGTGCGTTTGCTCCGGGAGCCAGATAAATACCTAAAGCTGCGCCTGGTGATTTATTAAGCCGGGCGCGCAGATCGTAAGTCTGGGCTCCGAGCTCAACTCGAGCCACATCCTTAATCTTTACCTGGGAACCGTCCGGGTTAGATCGCACTACAATATCAGCAAACTCGTTCGCCTCCCGTAACAACCCAACCGTGCGCACATTATATTGAGCCTCTTGTCCGGGCGGAGCCGGCTCTGAACCAACCGTGCCGGCCGGCGCCTGCGCATTTTGTTCGCGGACGGCCGCGGCGATTTCTTCCGGCGTGATCCCGAGTGCCGCCATTTTATCCGGCTGCACCCAGATGCGCATGGAGTAATCCTGGGCGGTGAAATTCTTAACATCGCCGACGCCGGAAACCCGTTTAATGGCGTCAACCAGGTTAATATTGGCATAGTTACCCAGAAAGATTGCGTCGTAGGTTCCTTTCGGAGAGTAAAGCCCTATCGCAAACAATAGATCCGGGCTTACCCGGTTGACCGTAACTCCTTCCCGTTTCACCGCGTCCGGAAGTTGCGCCTGGGCCTGGGAGACACGGTTTTGGGTGTTGACCTGCATGATATCAACGTCGGTCCCGACGTCGAAAGTGACGCTCAACGTCATCGTGCCGTCGTTGGCGCTGTATGACTGCATGTAGAGCATCTTGTCTACACCGTTGACCTGTGACTCGATCGGGATCGCGACCGAATCCATCACGGCTTGAGCAGCCGCACCGCGATAGCTCGAAGCGACTGTAATCAGGGTAGGGCTGATCGATGGATACTCGGCGATCGGCAATCGGGTTAGCGTGAACACCCCAACGATCACGATGATGATCGAGATCACCATGGCAACGATGGGGCGGCGGATGAAGAATTGAGCCATCTGCTTACTCGGTGGCCGCCGCCGGACTAGCGTTGGCTTGCGCGGCTGTCGGTTGTACCAATCCGCCATCGGTCAACATTTGCAGACCTTCCACCACTACGCGCTCACCTGATTTAAGGCCGGTATCAATCAACCAGTCACTGCCGATTCTCGGTCCAACGGTGACGCTGCGCATGGAAGCTTTGTTGGCATCATCGACCACCCAGACAAAGTTCTTCCCTTGCATTTCCACTACCGCTCGCTGGGCTACTAGCAAGGCGCCGGTTCGGTCTTCTACCTTTAGCCGCACCCGAGCATATTGGCCGGGACGCAAAACGTTCCCCGGATTCGGAAAGAGAGCGGTCAACCGGATGGTCCCGGTATTCGGGTCTATCGCTCGGTCCGCGGCTAGAAGACGCCCTTTGTACGGATGCACCTTGCCATCGGCCCGGATCAACTCGAAATCTTCGCTCCGTTGTTCTAGCGGTTTAGCTAACAAAGCAGACACATCTTCCGCCCAAAGCAGGTATTCTTTCTCACTGACCCCAAATCGAAGCTCGATCGGATCTACCGTCGAAACTTTCGTGATCTCGGCTCCACCGCCGCCCGCCGCCACAAAATTACCAACCGTAAAATCCGTTCGGCCGACGATCCCTTTGATCGGCGCCTTAATAGTAGCGAATTCAAGATTCAGCTGTGCCTGATCCACGGCCGCGTGCTTGGCATCCACGGTTGCTTTTGCCGCCAAGTTGGCTTGGACCGCGTTTCGATAATCTTGTTCGCTGGCGATTTTCTTATTGTAAAGATCGGTCTGACGTCGCTCGTCCTGATCCGTTTTCTGTTGGTTAGCAATCGCCTGCGCTAGGTCGGATTGTGCTTGCGCCAGCCCAGCTTCGTATTCCCGTGGATCGATACGAAGGAGCAGATCCCCTTCATTTACAACGGTTCCTTCATTGAAAGCGATCTCCTGCACATAGCCTTGTACCCGGGCCCGAATATCGACATTGGCCGAACCATCGAGTCTGCCGATCCATTCCTCGAAAATCGGCACATTCCGTGGTTCGACCGTCGCAACAATCACCGCCGGCGGAGGCGGTGTCGCCGTCGCCGCTTTCTTCTCATTGCAACCGGTGAGCAACAACGCTCCAGCGGCCAGCCGAGCCGCATCTTTAGACCGAATCATAAGAGGGGCAAGAAACCAGGCCTTTCTAGAGATTACAACCGCCCCGGTCAATCGCATTCTGGCCATTCGTTTATCCACCAACCGCAAATCACGGAACAAAACCTCGCGCAGCGGACGCAAAGGACGCAGAGGGAAGAGAGGTGAAAGGCCCGCCCTGAGCAAACATCAAGCGCGTCGAATGGGTGATTGTTGATTTCGTGGAGCGCTGCCTCGCTTGCGAGGCCGACGGTCGGAACAAATCTTTAATAGCCCCGCCTTCGCCAAGCCTACGGCGCGGCAAGCTGCAAAAACCTGTCGCGCCCTAGGCTTGGCGAAGGCGGAAGGCACAAAAAGCGCAAAAAAAATAAGTCAGAGCGAAGCCTTATGGAAGTGCGACCTGTCCGCCATAGCTGTGGGTCGATGTAGGCAGCGCTTTTTACCTTTCACTTTTCACTTTTCACCTCTCACCCGTCTTCCCTTTGCGTCCGTAGCGTCCTCTGCGCGAGGTTTTCTTTTGCGTTCTTTGTGCTCTTTTGCGGCTATTAAGGTTTTCCACCAATCACCAATCGCCAATCACTAATCACTAATCACTAATCACTAATCACCGATCACCGATCACCGATCACCGATCACCGATCACCGATCACCGCGGGCATGATAGACCGGACGACGTCCCCTGCGCGAGGTTTTCTTTTGCGTTCTTTGTGCTCTTTTGCGGCTATTAAGGTTTTCCACCAATCACCAATCACTAATCACCAATCACCGCGGGCATGATAGACCGGACGACAAAAGGCGTTCTGCTGGGCTTTGCCTCCTTTGCCGTGTTCTCCTTTAGCGACGCCTGCGTCAAGCTGATCAACGGAGGTCTACCCCCTTATGAATCGGCCTTTTTCGGTGCGCTGTTTGGTCTGACCATCCTACCTTTTCTGTTACGCAAAGGGGATCATTGGATCGATATCATCAGCACAACGAACCTGCCCCTTTGGTTAATCAGATTCCTGGCCTATCCAATGGGCGTGATCGGCAGTGTTACTGCTTTCAGCCATTTATCAATGGCTGAGGCGTTCGTCCTGATCTTTCTGCAGCCCGCTTATATCACGGTGATGTCAGTCTTTTTCCTGAAGGAACAGGTGGCTTGGCGGCGCTGGTGCGCCGTAGCAATTGGTTTCCTCGGAGTGCTGATTGTCCTTAGACCCGGCTTTCGCGCACTTTCAATCGGACATCTCGGCGCTCTGTTTGCTGGTCTTGGCGGCGCTATCTCCGTAGTGGCTTTCCGAGCGGCCAGAGGCAAAGAAAAGAATATCTCATTATTCGGCGCGGGAATCCTGGGTGGCGTCATTGTGTGCGGCCTACTGACCCTTCCGCGTTTCACGCTACCTAACGCGGACCAATGGGCGAAATTGGCTGGCTACGGATTGCTCGCCGCGTTCGCGAACGTGCTGACCATGCGAGCCGCGCGAGAGGCTCCAGCGGCCTATATCGGACCGACCCAATATAGTCAGATGCTTTGGGCGATCCTGCTCGGCTATCTCCTGTTCGGCGACAGTGTCAACATACCCATCATGATCGGCATCGTGCTGATCGTAGCTTCAGGCCTCTTAACATTGATGCGCGAAAATGTCCGGGGAACCCCATTGCCTCCATCCGTCGGCGGGGAGCGCCACGTCGCGGCAGCCTTGGCCCCGGAGAACTCGCAGGAACAAATGTGATTGGTGATTAGTGACTGGTGATTGGTGGGAAACCTCGACAGCGACGAAAGAGCGAAGCCTAGTAGAGCCGCGTAGCGTTTACCCCGGAGCATTTCGGGGGTGAAATAATTATAGCCTAGGGTGAGTCCTCGAGCCCTAGGTAAACAGGGAAAAGAGTACCAGCGCTGTAAGCGCGGCAGACTCGGTGTCGGCGTGCTGGCGGTCGATCCCGCGTGTGCGGCCTAGCCATTGTTGCAGGGGTCGCGAGCCTTGTCTGCGTAAATTTCACCCCGGAGAATTTCGGGGCTGCGGTTGATGTTTTTCCCCAACGCCAATCACCAATCACCAATCACTAATCACTAATCACTAATCACCCGTCCCCCCTCTGCGCGAGGTTCTGTTCCGATCACTTCTTTTGCAACAGGCTGAGTTCAACCTCTCTCGATGGTATCGGCGGAAAAAGAAAGGCAATTGCCGGGAACCGTCCCGTGGGAAAGACAAGGGCGGGGAGAGAGTAGTGATGACTCCTTAAAAGCTTGTAACCTCGACTTTCGATCTCGCCAGATGTCGTACCAAACCATTTCGGCCCAATTTTACTGTCCCAAAACACTATTGTCCCTGCCGGCCCTTTCTCTAAAACCGAAAGTAGCTTCTCTCGATTCGTTGCCGGAGGACTATCTTTTAGGTTCCGGTTAAGATCGATACACATCCGGCCGTTGCTCCAGATTAGACCGGGCAGCGACGAATGCTGCGTTTGTAGCCAGTTCGCCATATCATCGATCGCAACTGCGTCACGCGCCCAAACCATCGAGTCCATGTAATGAACACTCTGCAGAATGGAAAAAATGATGACTACCCACCCGGCGACTGCCGCAAACGGGCGCAAGCTCTTCACTGAAAAAATTGTGTGCCAACCTTGCAGGGTTAACACAGCAATAGCCGCAGCAACCGAAACCATGTAACGCGGAAATCCTGCTTCCCCAAAAAGCCCGTACTTAACAAAAACCGAGTGTAACAAAAACAATACCAAGAAAACGGACGTGATTAGTATCCAAGAGAGGGAACGGAATCCTCGTACCAAACCGACAATGAAGGGAACGATTAAAATGACACCCGCAAACTCTTGGCTACGCTGCGCGTAACTAAGAAACGTACCATGCCCATACATATCGGTGTGCCAAGTAGCGGGCCAATTATGCAAGATAAAGAGCGAATCACCGGTTAAGAGCAAAGCAGCCAACCACCAGAGTACGACCCCGCTGGCGAGGATAACGATCGATCCCAACCGACGAAGTATCCCTTGGAGCGCTGCCTCGCTCTTGTCCTCCGACTTGTCCGACGAAGCCTTGGCGAAGTCGGAAGCTTTAGCGAAGGAGGATGCGAGACCGTCGTGGCGTTCCCCGTCCGCCAAACACCGAACGCCGACTTGTCCTCCGAAGCCTTGGCGAAGGAGGAACTCCAACCGCCAAACGTCAAACGCCACCCATAAACCCCAAAGAAGACAGACAAATACTCCTTCCGGCCGGGCGAGAGGAAGAAGCGATGCAACTAACATCCCCGATTTTACCCGACCGCTAATATGACACCGAAGCGCGATCACTAGAAGTAGAGCAAACAACGGCTCGGTGAACAGACTCGAGTAAAGTTCGAAGAATGTCTGTTGACCAAGGAGCAGCGGTATTACCAGCCAAGCGCGCGACAAGTCTAGATCAGAAGCCAGCCGATAAGTCTGCCAGGCAACGGCCACGCTGATAGCCAGAGCAAAGAATCGCGCTGGGACAAAACCGAGCGCGGCCACCGGTGCAAAAAGCGTGGTAAACAACGGACGCCCCCAGACATCAACAAAATAAAAATGATCAACCCAGGCCGTACGAGCCATCAAGAAATGGTAATCGACATCTTGTTCCGGTGACCCTGGGAAAAGAAAAATCAACAGAACACCGATGACCGCCATGAATACCACGGCAATCAGCGCACGCCGCGAATCATCGACTTGTTGCATACGGACTGGAAGAGCGGAGCCTAGTAGAGGTGCGAAGCACTGGAAAGAATTTAGCCTAGGGTGAAGCCCTAGGTATTCGATTTAAAAAACGCCCGGCGCTGAAGGCGCGCAAGAAATGTTGTCCCAAAGAACCCTTTGTGATTTCCCACGTGTTCTTGCCTAGCGACATCTTCCCACCAATCACGAATCACCAATCACCTTTCGCGCTCTTCCCGCCCCTATCTGCTTAAATTTCACCCCGGAGAATTTCGGGGCTGCGGTTAGTCTGTCTTTCTTCGGGTGCACCATTCCCCCTGAGCGGCCACTAACCAATCAACGCACGTAACTTGGCTCGGACTTCGGCCAACTCAGCCGATGTTACCCGGCCTTTTGGCTGCGCCTTACCTTCGCGCCAATCGAGACTCTTCACCTGATCGGCTAGCACAACGCTGGAAGGCAAACCACCGATCTGGACCTCGAATGGATAACCCTTAATGTGGGTTGTTAGCGGACAACAGATTAGCAGACCAGCTTTCCGGTTGTACGCCGCCGGGCTAAGTACGAGCGCCGGACGATGCCCAGCCTGTTCGTAACCGGCCTGTGGCGTAAAATTCAGCCAGACGATCTCGCCGGCATCGGGCACGTATCCTCGCGCCATTACCAGGATTCTTCCCCTTGCGGAGACCCGGAATCGACCGCTTCATGCAAATTCTTCGGAGTTATCCGATCCACTAGCTCGTCTAGATCGTATCCCTTAGACCGCACGGGTTTGAGAATGATCTTGCTTCCCTTTTCGGAAATATCGACGAGATCTTCGATTCGGATATCGGCAGCCTCCAAAATCGTTGCCGGAATTCGCACCGCCGCGCTATTACCCCATTTTTTTACCGTCGTTCTCATAGCGAGTATATACATCGTATATACTCATAAGCGACTATTAGACAACCAAAAACCAATTGGGCGCTTCCTTCCCCAAAACCCATTTCACCCCGGAGAATTTCGGGGCTGCGGTTAGATCTGTCTTTCTTCGCTTCGATTCGTCGCCCGTCGCGCCGTAGGCTTTGCGGAGGCGGATTCATTCGCGGTCCGTCTTCAATCTGTCATTTGTCATTTGTCATCTGTCATACGCGTAGCGCCCTGCGGTTCGTGTTTTATTAGGCTTTTCGATTTAAGGTTATGATTGAGCCCAATGGACCCGATTGATCCAGTCTCGGCCCCGCGGGGCTGCGCTTTGAGAAGCACGGCGGTGACACCCGAAGCTTATCGGGCACTATGGGGGTCCGCCCTTGGATATGCCATGGACGGGTTCGATCTCCTGATCCTTGGCTTCATGCTACGCCAGATTGCGAGTGACCTTCATTTGAACGCTCCGCAGGCCGGGTCTCTGGTAACGGTAACACTCATTGGTGCGGTAGCTGGCGGTCTGCTGTTCGGTCTGCTCTCGGACCGGCTTGGACGGATCCGGGTATTGACCTGGACGATCGTTGTGTTCGCGGTGTTCACCGGCCTTTGCGCGTTCGCCCAAGATTATTGGGACCTTTTGGTTTATCGCGCCTTAGCCGGATTTGGGCTCGGTGGCGAGTTCGGGATCGGGATGGCGTTAGTCGCGGAAGCATGGCCGGCAGCAAAACGTGCCCGCGCATCATCCTACGTCGGGCTCGGCTGGCAATTCGGTGTCCTGGGCGCAGCGCTGGCGACACCGGCATTACTGCCGATCATCGGCTGGCGAGGAATGTTCGTGCTCGGCCTCTTTCCGGCCGCAGTCGCGTACGTAATCCGCCGCCACCTGGACGAACCGGAAGTGTTTACGGCCCGAGCCCATCATCAGCTTCCGTTATTCACCCGTTTACGGATGCTGATAGACGATCGGGCAACGGCCCAAGTAAGTCTGGCCATGACGATCCTCTGCTCCGTGCAAAACTTTGGCTATTACGGCGTGATGATCTGGTTACCAAATTATCTCTGTGGACGGTTCGGTTACAGTTTAACTCAGTCTGCCATATGGACTGCCGTAACCGTGGGCGGAATGATAGCCGGCATCTGGATCTTTGGCCACGTAGCCGACCGTCTCGGCCGGCGTCCGGCATTTGTTATCTATATGCTAGGTGCGGCGGTTTTAGTTATTGCCTACTCGCGTCTCACCGATGCAATCGCCTTGCTGGTAACAGGCGCAATCATGGGGTTCTTTGTTAACGGAATGCTGGGGGGTTACGGAGCGCTGATGAGTGAGTTATATCCTACGGAGGTCCGGGCGACAGCCCAAAACGTCTTGTTCAATCTCGGCCGAGCCATTGGCGGTCTAGGACCGGTTACCGTTGGAGCCGTGACCCTATGGTGGGGATTCCCCGTTGCCATCGCATTACTCGCGTTGCTCTACCTGCTCGATCTTATCGTACTGCTGCTGTTCATCCCGGAAAAGCGCGGCGCAGAGGTGGGTTAGTGAACGCAAAGAGAAGACAACAACCGCAGACGGACCCGCCTCCGCAAGGCCTTCGTAGCTTGCCGCGCCGTAGGCCTTGCGGAGGCGGGTCCATCTGCGGTTGTTGTCTTTTCTTTGCGGCTTTGCGTCCTTGGCCGACGTAGCTAAAGGGGGAGATGGGGCGTAGTCTGCTTTGCGTGAGATTTTTCTTCGTCTTATCTTTGTGTCCTCTGTGTCTTTGTAGTGAAATTTGCGGCTATTCTAAAAAGAGGTCGGTGATCAATTCTTGTCGCGGATCAACCGCATAACCACTGAAATCGGTGACACCTGCTTCCCGCAAAACATCTTCGTCAATACAGAACTGCCCGGTAAAGCTTCTCGAGTCACGAGTTAGTATCACCTGCGCGGCGTCAGCCACAATTTCAGGGTTCCTACAACGGCTCTGCTCGATGCCTGGTATCAAGTTAAGCGCAGCCGTTCGAATGATGGTCTTCGGCCAGAGACAGTTAAACGCGACCCCGGCGTCCTTCCATTCGGCAGCAAGACCGAAGCTAACCATAGCCATAGCAAACTTAGAAACCGTGTAAGCGGTATGCTGCGCAAACCACCGCTGAGCCATCGAGATGGGAGGCGCTAACGTTAAAACGTGAGGATTTTCCCGGCCGATCAAATGAGGGAGACAGAGTTTCGAACAGAGGAATGTCCCGCGAACATTAACCTGCTGCATAAGATCGAATCGCTTGAGTTCAGTTACATCTGCCCGGGTCAACTGAATCGCGCTGGCATTGTTAACCAGAATATCGATTCCCCCAAAGGTCTTGACGCATTCCGCCACCGCATACGCAACCTGTTCATCTGATCGAATGTCTACCGCCAACGGCAACGCTTTCCCGCCAGCCTGTTCGATCTGTTCCGCAGCCGTGTAAATGGTACCGGCCAATCGGGGATGCGGCGTCACGGTTTTCGCAACCACCGCGACGTTAGCTCCGTCTCTAGCCGCCCGTAGCGCAATCGCCAGCCCAATCCCGCGACTGGCGCCGGTAATGAAGAGAGTACGACCCTTTAGGCTACGCTGTTCCACAAGTCAGACCTTAATGATCTCGCGCCAACACGGCAAAGACGAACCGCAGATGGACGCACAGGGGGAGGGTGAAAGGTGATTGGTGAAAGGTGAAAGGTAAAAAGCGGAGCCTAATAAAGCCGCGTAGCGGTGAAATATTTATAGCCTAGGGTGAGTCTGCGAGCCCTAGGAAAGCATCCAAAAGACCGCCCAGCGCTGAAAGCGCGCAAGAATCGCATCCCGAAGACCCACGACTCGCAAGCTCAATCTAGGCTCTCCTGTAACAGACCCATCTGCGTAAATCTGCATAAATTTCGCCCCGGAGAATTTCGGGGCTGCGGTTGTTGTCTTCTCTTTGCGGCTTTGCGTCTTGGCGTGAGATTTTCTCTTCGTCTTTTTTTGCGTTCTTTGTGTTCTTTTGCGGCTATTTCACCTTTCGAGATCGGAGCGCTTCGGCTATTGGTTATTAGAGATTCGCGAAGCGATTATGTCTCTTTCTCGCATCATATTCCGCGATGTGCCCATAAATGCCTGGATCGATCGCTATGAAACGAGCCATCGGAACCCAGTTAACCGCGTCTTTCACACGTTTGGTATTCCCATGATCGCGGTTTCAATCCCGCTTTTCCTATTAGCTCCCCTGATTCGAGGATTTTGGAGAATCCCGCTGTCACTGTTTACCTTGGGTTGGATCTGCCAATTTCTCGGACATATTGCCGAAGGCAAGCCACCAGAATTCCTCAAAGACTGGCGTTTTCTGTTGGTCGGACTTCGTTGGTGGCTGAGGACGATAGGTGATGCGAAATAACTGAGCCAGACTGCAGGTACCCCGCGATTCTTTTCCAGTTGTACCAAGTTTCCAAAGGCGGAGCGCTTACAAGTCACCTATTGGACTTCCTACGCCTCGCAAGCTCACTCCCGCGGCCGTGGAAAGGCACCGCTCCAAGGGCCCCCTATCTGCGTCCATTTCACCCCGGAGAATTTCGGGGCTGCGGTTAGTGTTTTATTTTGCGCGTCAACTATGGCATTGAGGGCGATGCCACGATCAGGCTCGCAAGAAAGGGTTCAATCGGTTGGTGAAGAAATTGCCAACAGCGTCAGCTCCGGAATTTCATTGCTGGCCATCCTCTGCGGAATCCCTTTTCTCATCAGATCGGCGGCGCAACATGGAAGTAAACTGAGTCTAGCCGGTGTGATCGTCTTCGCGATCGCGATGGGGTTACTTTACCTGGCCTCCACCATCTATCATGCATGGCCGCGAACCGATCTGAAAAAACTCTTCCGCCTGTTCGACCACTCCGCGATCTTTCTTCTCATAGCCGGTACGTATACCCCATTCGCTCTCGGACCGTTGCGTGGGGTTTGGGGTTGGGTACTTCTCGGTACGGTTTGGTGTTTGGCGTTTTTGGGAATCGGGTTCAGAGCAATCGGCGGATTAAGATACCGGTGGATCTCGATTTGCTTGTATGTCGGTATGGGCTGGATGGCCGTTTTCGCGATTCGCCTGTTTTGGGTGTACGTACCGCTCGCCGGATTACTCTGGCTGGCCGCCGGCGGACTTGCTTACACCGGCGGGATCGCTTTCTACCTGGCCAAGCAGCTCCGTTATAGCCATTTCATCTGGCATCTGTTTGTCGCCACCGGAACCGCTTGCCACTTCTTCGCCGTCCTCTGGTACGCAGGCTAAATAGACGTCTCAACCTGGCTTCATTTGCACGTCCACGCAGAGAGCCAGCACCCAGCGCCATCGTCCTCGTTCTCGTCGTCGTCCTCGTCCTCGACATCGCGTTGCTAGGTCCCTGGCGTGTGCGCCCCAACGGCTCGAACAGGGCCCCTGATCGCCTCGGGCTTGTGGTTCCAGTTGCCGAGGGGCTGCGCGTTTACAAAAGAATGTTTTTCACGGCAAACGCCACGAAGGCCTCAAAGATGTGAGACTGGAAATCCGTCTTTGCGGCCTTTGCTCGCCCTTTGCGAGAGTTCGCGCCGCCGTTACTCGCGGCTTGCGAATATCTGCTGGACAACACAGTGACTTTCGACGTAAAGATCGCCAAGTGATCGTCCGTCGATTCTGACGGGCGCTCGAGCATTCAAGCAATCCTTAGCGCCCGATCACGCTGGGCAGCTGCCACCCGAAAGTGCAGCTGCCCTTTTTTTTGCGCTTTTTGTGCCTTCCGCCTTCGCCAAGCCTGCGGCGCGACAGGTTTTTGCGGCTATTAAAGGTTTTCCACCAATCACTAATCACCACTCACCAATCACGTTCTTCCTTTGCCTACACGCGGCGCAAAAGCCTCCTAACGACCGCCTCCAAGCAACACAGTAATACCAGGAGCAGTATCAAGAATGGCGCCAGGACACATCCAGCGCACCCGCACCCGGGACGCCGGGAGGGCGAAGAGTCGATACGAATTCGAGGAGGTCTTCGGAAGCGTAATCCCACTGCCTAAAAACATAGTCCGATTGTTCCTTGGGGTAAACCACCGTTCACAAGGCTCTTCGTTCTCGTCCTCGTCCTTCCGCCTTCGCCGGTTCATCGCTGTGGAGCGCGCCTCGCTTGCGAGGCCGACATTGAGCGGGTGGCGACATAGAGATTGGGCTACGGCGGACAGGCCGTCCTCGAATCCGGCCACGCGGAGTGCCTTCGGCATCTCCAACCCCGCGGCCGCGCGGTGCTTTTCGGACTTCGCGCAGCACTCCTCACTCCATCACTCCATCGCTCCGCGTGGCCGGATTCGTTGAAGGCTATCTCGGCCCGGCGAGCCCGATCAAATGACCCTCTGGATCCGTGAAGTGGCCGACGACGAGATCTGCCCCCGGGTTCTTTTCTGGGCCCATTCGGCGCGTCCCGCCGAGGCTCTCGGCTTTGCGGAGTGCAGCTTCGACGTCGGGAACGCCGACGTAAAAGATCACGTAAGGGTCGTAGTCGACGCCTCCACCAACCCCACCCGGGATTCCTGTCCCATCACTGGTGGTGTTGCGGTTTACGAACCCGTAATTCCCCGGCTGGGAGATTGCTTTCGCGACCGGAGCGCTCGTGTCGAACTCCCATCCGAACAGATCGCCATAGTAACTCCGAAGCTTCCTGGCATCCTTCCCAATGATCTCAAAGTGCACAATTGGTTGTCCCATAGTGAGTATCTCCTCTGTTTACTTGTTCGTTTGACCTCAACAAATACGACGAACGAGCTGTCGTCATTAGGACTGCGCCGGCTTCAATCGTCCTCGTCCTCGTGCTCGAAAGAGTTGTTCGCGGCGCGCCGTGTGTTCAGCGGTCGGAGTTTTTGGGCCAAATCGGTCACGAGAGTCCTTCGCGCACGGTCAGAATCGAGCACGAGGACGAGCACGAGCACGATGGGAGGCCGCGTCCCCTGAACTCCTTGTACTCCTTGAACTCCTGAACTCCTGAACTCCTTCCCCCCTTCCCCTGTACTGGTCGGAAATCGTGCATTCTGAATCTGTGCAGACCTCGCCCCTTGACGCTAATCTGGGCGAAAGATCGGTCTTTAGTACGACCCGCGCCAATAGATGAACACTCTATTTCAGGACCTTCGTTTCGGCTGGCGTATGCTGCGCAAAAAGCCTGCCTTTACCGCGGTGACCATCCTGACGCTAGCCCTGGGTATTGGAGCCACCACCGCCATTTTCAGCATCGTCAACGCCGTGTTGTTGCGTTCTCTTCCGTACCGTGACCCTGACGGTTTGGTGAAAATCATGTTCAGCAACCTGGGCACTGGATTGCACGATGTTCCTTTCTCAGTGCCCGAGTTCGATGATTTGAAGAACCGGGCAGGCGTATTTGCAGAAGTCAGCGCGGTTTGGCCGACCAGCACGAATTTGACTGGAGCTAAAGAACCGCAACGCCTTGAGGCGCTCGCGGTCAGTCCTAACTACTTTTCCATGTTAGGCGCGACCCCACAGATCGGACGATTATTTGGCCCCGAGGATTTTGCGATTGGTTTCGCTCCGGCAGTCGTGATCAGCGACAGCCTGTGGCGCCGCTCCTATGGCGCTGACCCCAACGTTCTTGGACGGACCCTGCATCTTGACAACGATCCGTATACGATCGTCGGTGTACTTCCTCCCGGATTCCGGCATCCTGGACGGACGATTTCGAGGGACGTGGAAGTATGGGTCACGGCAGGATTCAGTGCCGATCCTTTCCCTCAACCGACCCGCAGTCTCCGGCTGTTGCCTGGTGCCATCGGACGGCTAAAACCTGGCCTCAGCCAAGAGCAAGCTCAGGCCAAGCTGACTGCCATGGCGATCCAACTACGCCATGAGTTTGCCAAGGATTATCCACTGCCGGACCAATGGACCATTGAGATCCAACCCTTGCAGCAGTCTCTGGTAGGGAATGTCCGGCTGATGCTTCTGGTAGTGATGGGTGCGGTCATCCTAGTCGTTCTGATTGTGTCGTTGAACATTGCCAATCTCCTCTTGGCGCGCGCTTCCACCAGACAAGCAGAAATGGCAGTGCGGTTGGCTCTGGGGTCAACCCGGGCCCGCCTGATTCGCCAGATGCTGACCGAATCTATGATGCTGTCGCTCTGCGGAAGTGTAATCGGTATAGCCATCGCGGGGATCGGCTTAGGTTTTATACTTCGATTAGTGCCCGCTAACATTCCCCGACTCAACGAAGTTAGCGTCGACTGGGTCGTGCTCGCGTTTGCCTTGCTGATCTCGATTCTTGCTAGTGTGGTCTTCGGCCTTGCCCCAGCCATTCAATCGACGAAGTCCGATTTGTTCTTGGCAATTCGAGAAGGGGCCCGTGGTTCTGGTGACAGCACCAAGACCAGCCGGTTACGTGATGGCCTAATTGTGTCTCAATTAACGTTTGCCGTGGTTATGATGGTTGGGGCCGGCCTACTGCTACGCACCTTCTGGGAACTGTTGCAGGTAAATCCAGGCTTCAATCCAGCCCGAGTGGTCGCTGCCGGCATCTGGCTCCCAGTCCCGAACGATCCCAAGGCAGATGCCTATAACGGACTTGCCCCGCAAACGGCTTTTGCTCGGGAGCTACTACGGCGCATGAGGGCGATTCCAGGAGTTGACCTCGCTGGAATAACCTCCGCTTTGCCCGCCGCCAGCCAGACCCGTAGCGTTGCCCTGGCCATCGAGGACCACCCGACCGAATCCGCCCAAGATTTGCGGACTGAGATGATCAGGGTAAGCCCGGATTACTTCAAGGTGATGCAGGCGCCGCTCGTCCAAGGGCGCTTTTTCACCGAAAACGACGAAAGTGGCAAACAACTCGTCGCGATCGTTGATGAAACCACCGCTCACCGTTACTGGACGGGCCGCGACCCACTCGGCCGGCGCCTCCGATTAGGAGAAGATGCCAGCCTTCCCTGGATCACCGTTGTTGGCATCGTCAAAGACATCAAGCATGACGGGATGGATATCAGTGGAGTTCCTCACATCTATGTTCCTATCTATCAAACCCAAGGCAGAGTGCTGAGTGTCGTGTTGCGGACCTCTTTACCATCGTCTTCTTTGGAGGCCGAAATTCGACAACGTATCCAGAGCATCGATCCGGGCTTACCGGTGTTTGCTGTTTCCTCCATGATAGAGGTAATCGACACATCGCTCGCTCCGCATCGGTTTTCCGCAGGTCTGGTGGGCGGATTTGCGGGGCTCGCGCTTCTCTTGGCTTCCATCGGGATTTACGGCTTGCTGAATTATATGGTGAGCCAGCGCTCTCGCGAAATCGGTCTCCGGATGACCTTGGGGGCTCGGCCAACCGACATTATCAAACTGATCCTAAAAAAAGGCGCAGCTCTTGCCGGCTTCGGTATTGTGGCTGGTATGCTCCTGGCTGCGTCTGGCGCCCCGATGCTAGCAAGTTTGCTCTACGGCGTTCATCCCTTCGACACAGCGGTGTTTCTGATGGTGCCGCTGGTTTTACTGGCGGTAGCCCTTCTGGCTAGTTACATTCCCGCCCGGCGCGCGGCTAAAGTCGATCCAATCATTGCCCTGCGGAAAGGATAAATCACCAATCACGTTTCCTCGGCCACCGCTAGGGACTATGCGTCGCACCTCCTTTAGGCTCCGCTCTACCGCCAATCCATCTGCGTAAATCTGCCTCCATTTTACCCCGGAGAATTTCGGGGCTGCGGTTGAATTGCCTTCCCTTTGCGCCTTTGCGTGAGATTTTATTCGTGTCCATTCGCGGTCCGTTTTTGCGTTTCTTCGCGGCTGTTAAGGTTTTCCACCAATCACTAATCACCACTCACCAATCACGCTCTTCCTCTCTTTGCGTGAGAATCCTTCTGGCTTCAGCGATCACCTCGGGCTAAAACTTCATAGCACCCCCGCCGGCTATGCCCGTGTCCGGAAAATTCGGTATCATTCGAAAGCTCAGGCGAAGCCTTGTGTATTTGCTCGCTGTTTTTGTGATCTCGGTCCTGGGGTATCTGAGCTTTGGATGGTCGTTGATTGATTCGGTTTACATGGTGGTGATCACCATGTTCAGCGTGGGGTTCGAGGAAGTACATCCGCTGGTTACTGTCTGGCAGAAAATCTTTACCATGCTGGTGATCATTGGCGGCACCAGCGCCGTCGTTTTCGTTATCGGCGAAGTCATCCGTTTCATTACAGAAGGAGAAGTCTTAAAAGTGATCAAAGAACTTAAGAAAAGCCGGCAAGTCGAAGGGGTGGCTCAGCATACCATCATCTGCGGCTATGGCCGGATCGGTCAGATTTTGGCGCATGATCTGAAGGCGCACGGATTCCCATTTGTGGTCGTAGACATTAACGATGAACGCTTGAGTATGGCCGAAGCCGAAGGTTGCCTTTTTGTCAAAGGCAGCGCGACTGAAGAAGAGACACTGATCAGCGCAGGAGCCGAACGCGCGTCGGTGTTAGCGACGGTTCTCCCCCAGGACACGTTAAATGTGTTTATTACTCTGACCGCGCGGAACCTGAACCGAAACCTTCGGATTATTGCTAGGGGCGAACAACCCAGCACCGAGAAAAAGCTGCTGCAAGCCGGCGCAAACGAAGTCGTTCTCCCCGCTACGATTGGTGGGTCACGGATCGCACATATTATCACTCGCCCGGCCACGATGAATTTCCTGGGCGATACTCAAGCGATCATCGGTGAAGAACTAAAACGGCTCGGTGTAGAAATTGATGAACTACGTCTCCATCGACACACCTTTCTTATCGGGAAAAAAGTGCAGGAGTTACAAAATCTCGGTCAAGGAAATTTGCTGGTTCTGGCCATCCAACGAGCCGATGGGGCCATCTTGCAAAACGACTTTCTCCAAGAATCACTCGCCGAAGGTGACTCCGTTATCATCGTAGGCCGGAAACACGCTCTACCCTCAATCTTACGCGACGAAACGGAACGCGAAGAAATGCTTTAGCCGCGTTTTGAGCCCTTAGAAACATCTCGACCCGTGGAGAAGTCCTGACATTTGAGAAGAAAAACCGGAGAATAAATTCACCACAAAGACACAGAGAGCACAAAGGTCAAGGCCAAATACCCCCATCACTTTTCGCCAATCATCCTTCACCTTTGCCCCCTTTTGCCTCTTTGCGTGAGAATTAGTCTTCGCCTTTTTTTTGCCTTTTGCTCTCTTTCTGCGGCTATTAAGGTCTTCCACCAATCACTTCTCACCAATTACCCTTCGACGCGCCAAATGTTTGCTCAGAGCGGGCCTCCCACCGTATGCATTTCCGTTCCCTATCTGCGAAATCTGCGTTCATCTGCGGTTGAAGTTTTTTTCTTTTGCTTCTATTCGCGGTCCGTTTTCGAATTATTGACCTACTTTAACTTTCGCCCCATTAGCTTTTCTAACACCCGTAAGGGAGCGGTGCTCTGATCATGCAGCCGGTTGATATCGAGAAGGAATGTTTGCTCGAGCTGGTATTGTCCGCGCATTTGGGCGTGCGAAACTTGGTCGGTAAAAGCTAACCAGGTAGAACCGGCGGGAAATTCCAATTTAACCTGCTCAGCTTCCAACTGATAACGTTGGTCGCGTTTCATCCGAGCTTGAAGGCATAGCATAATGTGATCATAGAAGGTTCGCCGGCTCTTGGTCGTGCTGGTTAGCATCAGAGCCACGCTCGAAAACGGGAAGGGCGGTTTTATCGAAGATAGGAAGCGCCCGGCTGTCTGTTCGAACGGTTCGCCAATTCGCCAGAGATGACTTTGGCCCTCGAGATTCACATTGCAGAAAAGCCTTAAGATCCGATTGCCTTGCACAGGTGACGATGGGAACGCGTCGATATGGAGCCGGGTATCATCCTCGCGCCATGCCCTAGGCCGAGCTTCGATCTCAATTGGGCGAAAGCTTGCTCGCACAGGGACAAGTCCGCTTCGATAGATCGGTAACAACCGGGTGACAGTTCCTTGGGCGAAAGCCGTAAATCCTGCCATCATTTCTTGGAGTAATGATAGGCTGCGTCCCGCACTCTTGGTTCCATAGAGTTTCCGGTTGACCGGACTGAAGCTGACCGTCTTCGAGTGTTTGCGAAGTATAGATGGAGAAAAAAGAGGCTGATTGGAGTCCGGTACTGGGAATCCGTACCCAGGAAGAAACAGAATCTGGCCGGCTTCGAGAGCTTGAGCTGAACGATAGCAGGTATCCGCTGCCACCGGGGACCGCCCCGGTGGAAGATCGACCGCCTCAATGTACTTCATAGTCTGAGGGGTTTAAGACGGGCAGCCGGGCGATGCGCTTGCCAAGCTAACCGTAAGCCCATTAAACTGAGCATATAGTTGATAATCTTCAACTTACAACAGTTTGTCTCAAAATGAGATTTTTCCTTGCCAGGTTGAGACAACACTTGGGGATCATTGGGCGAGCCTAGCTTAACTAGCCGCGGACAGATGGCGCCTGAGTTTCGTTGGCACGGAAGCTGCCTATCACTGAATGGGCCTGAGCCGGTAATGCAGGTCACTATCACATCTGCATGATCCTTGGTGACTACTTTCTAAGGTCGCTAAGCATCTAGTCTAACAGAGAAGCAGAGGAACTAACATGAGCGTCGTAGCTGTCAACGCGCTAATCCGCTGGCTCCGCAACCGCGGCCGATCAGCGGAACAGCAGCTACGGAGCTGCGCGCTCTGTGGAACGAAATTGGCCGCGGAGGCAATGGAGTGTCCGGTTTGTATGTTGCACGGAGCGCTTCGCCATAAATCTGCAACCGTCGACGAGCTATCTGTTACGCAAGACGCAAAAGATTGTTCTGTTAAGGGCGTCGGATCGAGGTCGTTCGTCCGTCGCTTTGAGAACTACGAAGTGATGTTGGATCAGGAAGGTAACCCGCTCGAGTTAGGCCGCGGCGCGATGGGCATCACTTACAAAGGGCTCGACGTCGATTTGCAGGTCCCAGTAGCGATCAAAGTCATCAGCGAGAGATATCTTGATAACGAGTGGGCGCGCCTCCGTTTTTTGCGGGAAGCTCGAGCCGCGGCGAGAGTTCACCACTCGAACGTAGCTTCCGTGTTTCATCTAGGTTGGAGCGGTGGAAATTACTTTTACGCGATGGAGTTTGTTCATGGTGAAACCTTGGAAAAATTAATTCGAAATTCTGGCAGATTAGCGATTCCAGTTGCACTCGAAGTTGTCGCCCAAGTGGCTTCCGGGTTGGCAGGTATTGACAAACAGGGCCTGGTTCACCGCGACATTAAACCAACCAATATTATGGTTCTTTGCCAGGAGAACCGCCTGGAGACCGTCAAAATTATCGATTTAGGGTTGGTTAAGGGTGTGACAGAAGAAAACACGATTTCGGTCCCGGGCAGCCTGGTTGGAACGCCAGCCTACGCCAGTCCCGAGCAGTTTGCCGGAGTAACCATCGATATTCGTTCTGACCTGTATTCGTTAGGCATCATGCTCTGGGAGATGGTCTCGGGTAAATTGCCTTTCGAAGGTTCGGCGGCGGAGTTGATGTATCAGCATCAATATGCCGCGCCGCCGGTTCAAAAGCTGCAAAACATTCGGGCGCAAGTTATAAGACTGCTCCGGGTTCTCCTGGAAAAGGATTCCAACCGCCGTTTTCAAGACCCTACGCAACTTCTGAACTCGATCACCAGCATTAAGAACGCGATCGCTGCTAGCGACGTTCTGACCACGAATGGACCACGACGTATTAGCTATCGGGTATCAAATCGATTGCGAAGAATATTGCCAACAAAGAAGGCTTTTCGTTGGCCGGCGCGGATTGGATTGGTTTTGGGTTATCTTGCGCTTGGCGCCTTCTTTTCCCACGCGTATCGGGAAGCAAATCGCTGAGGCATTGGGTGTCGCCAATGTGTTGGAAGGAGTTGTACGTCGGAATGGTAATCGAGTTCGGGTAAGCGCAGAACTGATCGATGCCTGCAACGATCACATGACTTGGGCGGATAGTTATGACCTCGATGTTACCGATATATTTGCCATTCAGAGCGAGGTAGCTCAGGCGATTGCTCGGAAACTAACGGTGACTCTATCGGATGGTGAAACGGGGCGGAATGGACAAAAACCGAAGGGCAAACTTGAGGTCTATAACCCTTTCGCCAGAACCGGAGTAGCTGGTCCGTAGCACCGCTTTGCGGCTCTACTAGGCTTCGCATATCTAAGGCGGTCGGCCTCGCTACCTGTCGCGCCGTAGGCTTGGCGAAGGCGGAAGCGAGGCAGCGCTCCACAAAGGGCCTACCCCATCTGCGTAAATTTCACCCCGGAGAATTTCGGGGCTGCGTTTATCTGCGGTTGAATTTGTATTCGCGTTTATTCGTGGCCTGTCGCGCCGTAGGCCTGGCGGAGGCGGATTCATTCGCGGTCCAAAAACTCCACCACCCGCCGCTCAGACCAAGGCTCAATCCCGTGAACTAGATCAATAAACCCTAGGTGACCTCCCGACTTCGGCATCTCCAAGAACAGACTCGGATTACCTTCTGCTTCCGTAACCGGAAACGATTCCGGGGTAAGCAACGGATCATCACAAGCAATCAAAATCAGGGTCGGAACGTTGATCCGATGCAGATACTGGCGAGCACTTGTCTTCCCCCAATAGTCTTCTGCATCACGAAAACCATGAATCGGTGCAGTATACCGATCATCGAATTCCTCGAATGTCCGGATCATGTGGATACCGCTCACATCGAATTTATCGGGAAACCGAACTGCTTTAGCTTCAACTTTGGCGATCAAACTTTTGATAAAACTGCGTCGATAGATCCGGTTACTCCAATGCCGGTCCAGCGCCCGTGCTGTAGCCGCAAGATTGAGCGGCGCAGAAATCGCAGCCGCACTCACTACCGCTGGATGCGGGCTCGATTCGCCCAAATATTTCAGGGTTACATTTCCTCCGAGACTGAACCCGACTAACGCGACCCGGGAATATCTGGTCGCCGCAAAATCAATCACCGCGCCGAGATCACCGGTCTCGCCACTATGATAAAGCCGCGGTAACCGGTTCGTCTCCTGACTACAACCGCGAAAATCCCATACCAACACATCCCATCCCGCGGCATTGAGCTTTGCCGCCATCCCGCGAATGTAACGAGCATCAGCAGACCCCTCTAATCCATGTGAGAGAATGACCAGCCGGTCTGCACCGATCCGCGACCAGCCCAGATCAAGAAAATCGCCATCGATCAACTCCAAGCGTTCACGCTGAAACGCAACATCCGACCGCGGCGGTAGTAAGGCTGATAGCACCGTCTGGATATGCCCGTTGCAAAGGAAGAAAGGCGGACGAAACCGGGAAACGAGAACAGGCATAACAGAGTATCCACGCGGAGCAAAGCGCTGACAAACAGACGGAAGCCGCAAGAGACACAAAAATGAACCGCGAATGCACACGAATTGACACGAAAACAGAAGACTAAAGCGAACCACAGATAGACGCAGATTTACGCAGATAGGGGCCGCTAAAAGAAGCGAAGCCTAGTAAAGCCGCGAAGCGGTGGAATATCTATAGCTGCTAGGGTGAGTCTGCGAGCCCTAGGAAAGCATCCAAAAAACCGCCCAGCGCTGAAAGCGCGCAAGAACCGCATCTCAAAGACCACGACTTGCAAGCTCAATCTAGGCTCCTGTAACAGACCCATCAGCGTAAATCTGCGTCCATTTTACCCCGAAGAATTTCGGGGCTGCGGTTCGTCTTTCTTCGCGGCTATTAAGCTTTTCCACTTGGCGTGAATTCGTGTCCATTCGCAACCTGGCGCGCCGTAGCGAGATAAGGTTGGCTGGCTGCAGCGAGCGCGAACTTCCTCTGGCTGTTTCAATGCTTCCAGATCAAACCGCTTAAAATCATGCGGCTGATCCCCGTGCACTTCTGCCGGCACCGGGTGCCGCAGGTGCGGTCTCAGCGCGATCAAGACCATTCCGAATCCATCCATGGTTTATCCTTCAGTTTGGTTCCTCTCCGCATTCTAGTTCCCTCACCTCGCAATGGTGGGTGCTTTCCAGAATGCCCAGGGGTCCCGATTTCCGGAAACCAAGCTGGACAGCTTTGGTCGTTTATTTAGAGATCACGCTAGCTCTCTTTATAGACCCACCTTCCCGGATACCGTTCGAAGATCCCGCTGAGCAGCCACCGAATGCGTGAGATTTTCATTCGCGTCTATTCGTGTCCATTCGCGGTTCGTTTTTGTGCCTTTTGCGGCTATTGAATTCATCTGCGTAAATCTGCGTCCATCTGCGGTTGTTGTCTTTTCTTTGTGGCTTTGTGGCTTTGTGTCTTTGTGTGAGATTCTGGTTTTAACGCCCAAGGGGTGGCCACCCCGTTCGGCCTCGCAAGCAAGGCAGCGCTCCACGGGCGTCGCGGCTTCGCGGCGTTTGAGGTCTTCCACCAATCACCAATCACCAATCACGTTCTTCCGCTTTGCGTCTTTGAGATAGACATCAAACCCGAGGGTCGCTAGACCAGTACCAGGCTGCCACCGAGCGCTCAGATGAGCCCCGGCATCGAAATGAAGAAAGAAGAGCAGGCGCACAATTGGCGCATTATTTACACTCGAAGATCGATTATTTGTCGTTCCTGGATCAGTTGCCTCTCATTGGGAGCCGCTTGGTCGCTTCTCACATTGGGACTTTTTACTCAACCTGCCTATTGCCAACGGCAAGAATTCATCGGACGCGGAAACAGCTCTGTCAGCTGGGGAGTAGTCGAAGTTCAGAATGTTGATAAAGGCTCAGCAGAAGGTCGAATTGGTGACCGGATTGTTGTAAAAATAAAAAACTTCGACGGGTGGCTCGTCGAACAAATTGGCGACGGTAACTACCCGAAATCGACGACACCTGGCGAGGGTTTAGTTAACCTGATTAAAGCCGGCCTATTTAAATCAGCGCTCGATGCCAGGCATGAAGCCGGCGCTGAGGCCCACCAGTTGGGTGGAAACCTTGAAGATTGGTTCAAAAATGATAACCCGGCGACTGGACCCAATGCGAACGATCGGGCAACCCGAATTAAGACCTTCAAAGACAAGTACGCCGTCCTGCTCCAGCAACTGCAAAAGGATTATAAAGAAAATCCTTATCAAGGAATTCGGGAGGCATACAACTATATCCAAACTGTGTTTGATCAGCAGGTAGCCGGGCTCCGCCTGAAAATTAACGATTATACGCTCGATAACATTGCTCCGTCGAGCTCCCGCATCAATGCAGAAGAATCAAGCGGCGAAGATTCTTACCATGATGTTCCCTTTGATCTGGATCCGCAGTTGAACGATGACGTCTGGCAGAAACTACGTTCCCGCGTCTTTCCCTGGGGAACAGTTAATGTGACGCTGGTTACAAAGCTGACCGACCGGGAGCACGATTTTCCGACTGCCGTTGTTTCTGCTGACAACCCTCAAGGAAACGAGCTCATTGCCCCTAAACACTTCAAGCTCTACACCGTTGACCCAGTTACACTTTGGGCGGCACTGGGGGTGGTGCTCTTTCTGGTTGTTTTATTTATATCCGTAGCGTTCCGCACTGATCTGCTCCGGGATCCAACCAGAAAATTGCGACCGGACAAAAATTTTCCATTTAGCCTTTCCCGGGTACAAATGGCGTTCTGGCTTTTCATTATCGTATCGAGCTTCCTCTTCCTGTTTGTGGCGACCCAAAAAGTAACGGTGCTTAATGTTACTTGTCTCTGGCTCATCGGCATTGGGTCCGGAACCGCGTTAGGAGCTGCTATCATCACTCCGTCCAGCGACCCAAACAGTACGAACCAGGCCGCTGAGAACAAAAAAATCCAAGCGGAAGTGGCCAACGAGAGGTCGCGACTGCGAGACCTGGAAAACAAAGCAAAACAAGGCGCCCTTGACCCGGCGCGACAACAGGCCCTAAACGATCTCCGTCAGAAAGACCTCCCGAGAGAATACACCGGCTTCTTCTCGCTACGACAAATGCTGATGGATCTAATTAGCGACGACGTTGAAGGGGTCGCCATCTATCGATTCCAGATGCTGGCTTGGACCATTGCCCTAGGGTTTGTCTTCGTGTTCAAAGTTGCCACCGAGCGGGCGATACCAACGTTCGACCTCGCCACACTCGGTCTTCTTGGAATCAGCTCCGGAACCTACCTCGGCTTCAAGTTACGGAACGACGATGGTACCGGACGAAAATAGTCCACCTAAACACTCACAACAACTCCCACCCAAATAATGTCTACTTCAAATCTCCGCCTGACCGCTTTACGTCTTCCTGTTCGGCGGCTTCTATCAGCGGTACCGGCACTCGTCCTCGTATTAACTGCGTGCAGCATCATCGCGCCGTACGACCAAGCAGCATACGAACACGCCACGAGTACCAAGGCAGAGGCACTCCTGTTAATGGACCGAGCGACGACATCGTACAGCCAGAATATGGACAAAATCGATGCGGTTATTTTAGATCTCAACAAAGCATACGAGTACGACAAGGGTCGGGTCAGAAACCAGGACACCGTGGGGATGTGGACGAGATTGCTAAGCCCGGACAAACTCTTTGGCGCCTTTATCCGGACATGGAAAAGTAAAGGCCAACTTCCTCCCGGCTACATCGAATTGAAAAAGAAAGATGTAGAAGGCGCCTTCGATCAGATCATTCAGCTTGAACAAGGAAAACAAAAAACAGGGACCTAGTGTCCTGTCCCATAAATAACGTGGCTTTCGTTGCGATCAAAATGGGCCGCCGGCAAGGCGCGAGGAGGGCGCATATCTTGATCGATACGTAACCGACGAGCAACGCGGCCGCCGGCCCATTTTCATCGCAACCCTCCGGGCCGTGGCCAGTTGGCTGTTTTTCTGCGTTGCTTGCTCCTTACGTATCAATTTAGATATGCTCGTCGTTAGTGCCAGTGCGGCTCGCACCGCCTTGAAAAACAGCCAACTGACCGACGGCGAAAGCCACGCTATTTATGGGACAGGACACTAATCAAACTTCTTATGCCGACCTTTAATACCGACAATTTTGTCCAGGCCGTTCTCGCGGACGTGAGCAACCTCGCCGCCACGCTGTTTAAGAACTATGTAGGACAGGCCGAAACCGATGCCCGAGCTTTTATCCAAGCCTCCAAAGATACCATCGCTAGCGCCGCTTCACTCTATCAGCAGGGCCAAATCGACCAAGACGAGCTCGAAGATATAATCAACGACCAGAAAGCCTTAGCCGAAATGCACGCCCTAAAAGACACCGGGCTAGCCAGCGCCGCGATCGACACGTTCGTCGACGGAGTGATCCAGATCATGATCAATGCCGCCGTTGCCGCCTTGAAGATCTAAATATTGCCCGTTCACGAGATTCCGCAGGGGCATCCTTTCTTTTGCGTCTTTTCTTGACCTACAATTGGTTCCAGTGCTTCGCACCTCTACTAGGCTGCGCGTCTAGTTGAGCGCTTCGCGCAGTTATCGGCCTCGCAAGCGAGGCAGCCCCTCCACGGGCGTCCGTCGGACAAGTCTCACCTCTACCAGGCTCCGATTCTCGACCAAACCCATCTGCGTTAATTTCACCCCGGAGAATTTCGGGGCTGCGGTTGTTGTCTTCTCTCTGAGCCTTTCACCAATCACCAATCACGAATCACCTCTCACCCTCTGCGTCCTTTACGCGAGGTTTTATTTGTCATCTGTCATCTGTCATGCGCTTCGCTCGGCTATTCGCGAAGCGCCTATTCCGGCCCGAAGGCGATGCCGTAGGATTGATTCCGGAGCGGAATCCCTTTAATCACCGAGCCGGTAGCGATATCGATCACCCACGCGGAGGTAGCACGTAAGTCGGTAGCCCACAGCTCGCTACCATCGTGCGTGATCGCTAGCGAACCTGGGGCTTGCCCGACAGGAATCATCTCCACAAATTTTTGCGTGGTTAGGTCGACTTCGAAAATCCCCGCGGTACCGCTATCGGTAGCGAACACTTTCGTGCCATCGGGCGTAACCGCGATCCCCCCGGTTACCGGCTGGGTGGGGGGACTGGATGGGAGATCCACGGCATGCGTGATTTTGTGGGTTGCAGTCGAGATCGTATACAGCGTATCGCTGAATCCTCCTATTACATAGATCGCTTTGCCATCCGCCGAAAGGGTGAGCGCCATCGGATAGCGAATGCGCGTGGCGCTTGTGACCTGACGCGTGCTGGTATCGATTCCGACGATCCAACAAATCGCGTTCCCAAAATCAGGCTGGGGATTGTTCACGGCCACGTACACGGTTTTTCCGTCCGGCGCGACGGCGATGAAAGAGGGATATCCCTGGTATTGGTTCGGAATCACAATCGTCTTTCTCTTGAACGTCTCGGCATCGACTACCGTTACCGAGTTCGAGAACGAGTTAGCCACATAGACGGTCGAGCTGTCCGGTGAAACCACGACACTCACGGGCTCGCTCCCCACCGGAACGCTATAAACAACCTTTTTCGAAGCGGTATCCACTGCGGCCAAAGCTCCCGACCCGAAATCGGTCACATACGCGCGTTTTCCGTCCGGGCTGACCGCCACGCCCCCGTACTCGAGGAAGAGCTGGCTGCCGTAGGTAATGGCTCCCACCGGCAAGTTGGCGGCTACACCTGTGCTATCGAGCGCTACTAAGTTGGACGTACCGGAGCTTGGACTCAGCAGCGTGCTCCCGTCCGGGCTGATCGCCATCCCGCCAACCGACGAAATCGAATCGATCAGCGCCTCCGTCTTACGGGTCGCGACGTTCATGACCGCGATTTGCGGCCCATTCACTGGCACATAGGCGGTGCTCGAATCCGGCGAAAACAGAATCGCACCGGGCGATTGAACTGCCGGCAGCGTGATTGTGTTGGTGTCGAACGTGCTGGTTGAAATCACGACGATGATCGAAGTGACGCCGCGATACAGCGGGAATTCTCCCAGCCAAGCTTGCGACCCATCAGGAGTAATCTTGATAAAGCCCGCAGAAACATTAGAGGGTAGCGGAATGGTTTCAACGACCACGTAGTTCGCTGTGCTTACGACCTGAACGCTTTCCTGCGGATTTCCAGTATTACCGACGGATGCGATATAGAGATACTTACCATCCGGCGTCACTGCCTGGCTGGCCGCCGATATAGAGGGAATCGTTTTCGTTACGCTAAGCGAGCCCGCGTTTATCACGTAGAGACCAACGGAACCGATGACGTACAACTTCGTTCCATCAGGACTCAGTGTCATAGCATCTACCGAATAATCGTGAATCGCGAGCTTGCCGGTCACCGTGTTGGAGGCAGTATCAATTGCAACGATATGGTAAAGGTTAGCCGCATCGAAAGACTCTGCATACAACCTGGTACCGTCGGGACTAATAGCCTCCCACTGCACGGAAAACCCGACCTTAACCTTGGCAAGAGTTAATCCAGTAGTCGAGTTCAGCACCGACACCGATGCTGAATTCGTGTTTGAAACATACACCTTGTTGCCGTCAGGCGAATAGACGGCTTGAAAAGCGTTTTGCCCAACGGTCCACTGCGCCTTTTGCTTATTCGTAGTGGTTTGAAAAACGTCGACAACCGAGGCGTTGTTGCAGCAATCCGAAATGTAGGCCACCTCCGCCGAAACCGGCGACGTGGCGGAAAAGAGCAGAGCGGCATAGCCGACGAAATACGTTCGCAATGACATACGGAACCTCCAGGGGAGGACGAGCATATCAAAGACTTGGTTCTTAGGGTAGAACGATTTGTTCGACGCCAAGGCAGAAGGGTCACGCCTTTTGGGGCGTGTTGCCCAATTGGATGTCACACAACAAGACCCCAAGGGACACGAAGAGAACAAAATCTCACGCAAAGCCGCAAAGACGCCAAGCAGAGACAGATTTAACCACAGCCCCGAAATTCTCCGGGGTGAAATGAACACGGATTTACGCAGATGGATTTTCGAAAGACACCAGATTTACAAACATAGCAGAGTCTATCTGTGTCAATCTGTGTTCATCTGCGGTTCAGTCTGATTTGCTTTGTGTTTTCGTGCCTTCGTGTGAGGCCCTATTTGCGTTTATTCGTGTGCATTCGCGGTCCCTTTTTTTGCGTTCCTTGCGCTCTTTTGCGGCTATTCAGACTTAACGCCTCCGACCCACCCCATCTGCGTATATCTGTGTTCATCTGCGGTTCGTCTGTCTTCGTTTCTATTCACCTTCAATCGCGAAGCTTTCGATATACTTCGATGATTGTTGCTGTAACGGCTTAAGCTTTTGGAACTGTGGCGAAGAACGCCACCGTTCCGCATCGGCCAGACTAGGGAATTCGATCACCACGACTCGCTGAGGAGCGCGTCCATCAAATACCACTGCTTTCCCGCCACGCGCCAAGATTTTACCGTGGTAAGTCGTAACCACTGCGGCTGCTGCCTTCCCATATTTCTGGTATCCAACCGGATCAGTCACCTCAATATTCGAAATCACAAATGCAGGCGGCGCCTTAGCCTGTCCTCCCTGGAGCCCGCTAATGGCGACAATGCCCATACCAACGCCGGCCAGAGTTGCCGTTACCGCTTTCAATTGAATCTTCATGGCGATGGCAATCATGGGCAATTTGATAGGAAATGAGAAGTCAGGACTCTCAACGGCCGCTGTGTCTGACATGTTTCCGCCGGATCCTATCTGCGTAAATCCGTGTTCATTTCACCCCGGAGGATTAGAATATCCGAGTCTCCTGAAGAGAGGGAGGGTTATCAACGGGCGTACCCGTTGATCCCCCGAGCTGCCACGCCCCGATGCGCACGGTCTCACCGCCGGTGATCGCCACCTTCGCGTAGAGCGTCTCTTCGTTTAGATAATCCCGCGTCACATAGTCATTAAAGTTATCGAGCACCCTCTCCCGGCTAGGCCAGGTGAAACGGCAAAAGACGTAATAACTGCCGGGTGCGACGTGGCCAAAGCTGAAGTTCCCGTCGCCATCGGTGGTGGTTTTGCGTACGAATTGCGTTAGTCGGGGATCAAGCACCACCTCGGTAGGTGCATTTTGCCAAATGATACGAGCGACTTCATCCGTATAGGCATTGGCCGGCATCAAGCCCACCGCGAGGTGATGCGCCACCCGGGTCTGCATCGGTTCCCAATGTGGATCTCCCATGTACCCGACGGCCCGGCCTGTGATGGCGGCGGAACCGGAAGATCGGATCAGGGCGAAAGCGGCCTCGTTAAATGGCGTAGCCATGTTCTCGCATGCAGCGAGGGCGAACAGCAGCAGTGGCCAAGTTATCGGCCTCGCAAGCGAGGCAGCGCTCCACGGGTGTCGCGTCTTCGCGGCGTTTGAGGTCTTCCACCAATCACTAATCACCAATCACCTTTCACGCTCTTCCGTGCTTTGCGTCCCTGGCCGACATAGCTAAAGGGGGAGATGGGGCGACGTCTGCTTTGGGCGAGATTTTTCTTCGTCTTTATTCGTCGCTATTGCCGCGCGCGATGCCGTTCAAGCCGCTGGCTACGTTGCAGCCTGACCCGTTTTGCCGAAAGATTTGGCGCTGCTGATACCAAGCCGAGCGGTACTTAACAATCCAGTCCATCAACGCACGCTCAAAGCCGATATCGTACCCGGCTTTTTCGCTTTCGATCCATTTGTGTCGCAAGATTTCCGCTCGTTCGGCTAAAAATTCCTTATACAAGGATGAATTCCTAACCAGCTGAGAGACTTCTTCCACGGGGGTGTAAAACTAGTTAGGGACACTAACGTCTTCCAATACTTATTTCGAAGTGTTACTAGACCTTCTGCGTATGGAAAAGAAGGTAAATGTTCAGGGCAGGCCTCTCACTTCCCACCTTTTATTGCTGCCAACGGTTAGTCGACAAAAGCGAAGAACGGCACCGGCCCGCGGCTTCAAATGCTCGGCAGAACTGTCCAAAGTAAAAAGACATGAGCCTATTTCTTCCCGTCTTAAAACCTCAACTTACAAACGGAAAGATCTCAAAGGTCACAAAGCCAAAAGACTTCTTACAGAAGCTAACGAAGCAAACGAAGGGTTGTGAAACGCTAAGCTAAACCCGGGCCGAAAACCCCTTCGTTACCTTCTGTATCACCTCTGTTGCCTCCCTTACCTCCTGTTCAAACCGTCTGTCTTTGTGGCCTTTGTGATCTTTCCGTACTGTAGGAATCGAATTGGGCAACACGCCTTTAAAGGCGTGACCCTATGTGTTAATCAGGAATTTCTGGAGAGGATCCCAATAGTGCGCTTTCCAGCCCGATGCGAAACTCTCCGCGTCGCCTTTAGGGAAGCCGGTATGATCAAATACGATTTTGGTTTCGCCGCCTTGTTCCACGAGTTCGAACTTCACAATCGAGTAGACGCCGAATAGACAAATCCCCTGAAAGCAAGAAGAATGCAGGATGCACAAGAAGTATAACGGAGAAAGATGAGTTGCCAGCCGATCACCTACCTCATGTGGAAGTATCAACCGCATTTCAGAGCTGCAGCGAAACACTTTGCCGAAAGGGTTTTCAAGGATCTAGATCAACTTTTCGAGCCGCAGCTATTTCTGGTTGGTATTCTCGCTGATAGAAATCTGCAGCGTTTTCCCGCCTGTGTGGAGCCGGAAAAAGACTTTTGGATTCACTCGGAACGTTTCAATGGTGTGCTGGCACTAGCCCAGACTCTGAACCCGGCATATCCCGAAACCGGAATGCCTCAATCCCATCCTCTGGCTCAAGAGCGGCAAAATAAAACCTTATTCGATCGATCAATCCGTGATGCTATCAGGGAGACGATTGAGACGGAGTCATCAGCCAGCTTCAGTTTACGCTACTTCGTCTCACTTCCGACCAGGGTAGAAGGTTACCTGGTTTGTACGGTTCTCGGTTTGCAGCGCGAGGTAGTTCGTGCGCACTATGAACTGAAGCAATCTGTGGTCCGGATTCATAAACATAGAAATGCTGAGGTGGCGGTGTCGTTAATTGACGCTGCCGCAAAAGAGTTTCTCGAGCGTTTGCGCCAGGAGCTTCTGAAACCTGATCCTGGCCTCGGCGAACTCGAGGTCGATCCGGAAGATATTATCTGTCTCGCTGGCCGGTCGCTCTGCAGAGATACGGTCGCGCGAATCGATCAACGCCGAATTGAAGGCATGCATGACCTCTTTAACGCATGCTCGACGATTTCATCTCTTGGATACGAGAAATCGGTGGCATCGGGGCGTATGATCCTTTGCCGAAGGGATCACTTGTCGCTAAACCCCCGGATCTCACTGATAAAGCCGGAAAAGCTATCTAGATACCGGGCAGCAAGAAAACTTTTCCAGCTCGCATCCGGCGATCTCTCCCTGCATTCGGATTCCGAGGAGGTTTTTGGTTTAGTATCGCTTCGGGACTACGACGAAACCCAAGAGGACCTCTTTGAGATGCAGGTACTTGGTCATCAGCATTGGGAACTAAATCACGCTGGCAAAACGCTCATGAAAGTGGGGTACGGTATACCGTCTTTGCCGCGGTTGTCCTTTCATGAAGCCAAGCTACGGAGTGATTTAGCAAGAATCTTCAGATCAATAAGTCCAGAAGATACTAGTCGCCTGGTGACATTGATCCGGGCGGCTGAGGAAGTCTCGCACGGCGCCCTTTTGATCATCAGTGAGAATGCTGCCGCTGAGGCGCATCGCCTGCGAAAAGAGGGGATGCCGGTCGATGCGTGCTTACTCACGCCCGACCTGTTGCGACGTCTCACCACTATCGACGGAGCCATTCTGCTGTCGCCTGATGGCATGTGTCACGGTTTCGGGACAATTCTGGATGGAATGGCTAGTGAGAGCGGCGATCCTAGCCGCGGGGCTCGCTTTAATTCTGCGCTCCGTTATGTAGAAGCAGCCTGGCCCTGCTTGGCGGTCGTGGTGTCACAGGATAGCGGAATTGACTTCATTCCAAACCTCCGGCCGGCTGTTCGACGGTCGGCTATAGATAAGGCAATCGCCGAAATCAAAGAATTGAAAGGTGCAACCCTGATAAGGAGGGACCGATATGATGCCGCTCTGGACTTTCTGGATGAACACCGCTTTTACCTTCGGAAAGAAGATTGCGATACCATCATTTCAGTAGTCGAATTTGTCGAGGCAGCTCTCCGGAAGCAGGACAGAACAGGAATCTGGATCATCAGGCAGAAATTCGTACCAAACCTTCACCTGGATGAAGAGTTATATTACCAGAAAGAATAACGTGTCTTTAGCCCCTTCGCCGATTCATCGTTGTGGAGCGCGCCTCGCTTGCGAGGCCGACATTGAGCGGGTGGCGACATAGAGATTGGGCTACGGCGGACAGGCTGTCCTCGAATCCGGCCACGCGGAGTGATGGAGTGTGGGAGTGTTGGAGTAGTGCGCCAAGTCCGAAAAGCATCCGCCTTGGCGGATTGGAGAAGCTAAAGGGGGAGATGGGGCGACGTCTGCTTTGGGTGAGATTTTTCTTCGCGTTTCTTCGTGTCACTCGCGATCCCTATCGGCTATCGGAATGCGCCATCTGTCATTTGTGATCTGTCATGCGCTTCGCTCCCTTCAGAGTTGCTATAAGCCGGTCGCGAAAGCTACGATCGCCGGATGAAATCCAAGAAATCTAGGTTTCTTCTCTGCGGGGTTTTGGCAGCTTTACTGCCGGTTTCTGCGGGCCAGGCAGCGCAGGATTCGGCGTCGGCGTGGCATCCGACGACTTTTTTTGAGGCAGTCATAGCCTCCATCGTTTTCGGCGCAGTCGGGATCGTGCTGGCTGTCGGAGGTTTCAAACTGTTTGATCTGGTGACGCCGTTCAATCTCGAAAGAGAGATGTGCCAAAACAAGAATATCGCTGTGGGAATCCTATGCGGAGCGATCGTCATCGGCGTTTGCCACATCATAGCAGCATCGATGAGCTAAGAGCCCGGACTCTAAGTTTTTCACTCTGGTGAAGAAATCCCGAAGCGTCGTTCTGTTGATCACCGGATCGGTCGTGCTCGCCTCTTGCCAACAAAAGCCGGGTGCTTCTGAAGATATGCTCGCGACTCCGACTCCTACGGCAACGCCGGCGTCCTCATCCTCCAGCTGGCATTATTTCTGGAGGAGTTGGCACATCCATTCTTTCTTCGGAAGTAGTTCCTTTTTCAGCGGTATTCTGCGCGGCGGTTTCGGGTCGCATGGTAAAGCCAGCATAGCCACCTAGCATGGAACGCATGACCACCGATCCTCGCCCCGGCTGGCAGGCCAAAGTGGAAAAACTTGGTTTAAGTTTCCATTCTGCAGATGAAACTTACTGGGACGAATCGGCCTACTATCTATTTACTGCTGCCGAGATTGATACGCTGGAAGCAGCGACTAACGAACTCCACCGAATCTGCCTTGAGGCGGTTCAGCATGTCATCGATGCAAACCTTTTTTCACGTTTTCAAATTCCGGACCGGTTTGTACGCCTGATCAAGAATTCGTGGGAACGAGAGGATCTATCGCTTTATGGACGGTTCGATCTTGCTTTCGAGGGAAAAACGGCGCCGAAAATGTACGAATACAATGCGGATACACCAACCTCGTTACTCGAGGCGAGTGTTATCCAGTGGCATTGGCTGGAGGAAAGGTTCCCCGAACGTGACCAATTCAATTCGATCCACGAGAAGCTCGTTGCGCGCTGGCGAGAAGGCGGATTGGACAGTTGTGTCCACTTCGCCTGTATCCGCGATCACAGCGAGGATTTTGCCACGACGGTGTATATGCAAGACACCGCCATCCAAGCTGGGTTAGAAACAAAACGCTTGTTCATAGATGAGATCGGCTGGAACGGACGGCATTTCCTCGATTTGGAGAATGCCAGGATAACAACCTTGTTCAAACTGTATCCATGGGAATGGTTCATCGACGAGCGGTTTAGTCCTTACCTTCTCCGGGAACCATGGCAAATCATCGAGCCAGCCTGGAAAATGGTATTGAGCAACAAAAACATCCTGCCCCTGCTATGGGAGATGTTCCCTAATCACCCAAACCTACTACCGGCCTACGCCACACCTGACCGACTTGGCGGCAGCCACGTCAAGAAGCCGGTATTCGGCCGGGAAGGCGCCAACATCACGATCACAACCGACGGAACCGAGATTGGCACGGGCGGCGACTACGCTCAAGGCGCCTATATTTACCAGGCGCTCATGCCACCGCCGAAGTTCGATGCCGTTTGTGCCGTCATCGGCTCCTGGATTGTGCGCGATGAGGCAGCGGGAATCGGCATCCGGGAAAGTAATGTTCCCATCACGGAGAATACCAGCCGCTTTATACCTCACCTTTTTTGTTAGTTTCGGGCGAAGGAATCTTCCGCTGTAGCTCCTATTCGTTATTTGCTATTTGCTATCCGCGGAGCGCTGCCTCTCACCGGTCACTTTTCACCGGTCACTTTTCACGATCCGCCACGATGGTTCCGTACTAAAATGGCAAATGATCAGTGCTTTCATATAGGCTTCCATATCAGCTTGTTTGCTGGTGGTAGGGAAAATTGTTTGCTGGAAATTCGTTAAGGCCGGTCGGTCCCGCCAGAATGAGGCGGCTAAAAAGCGGTCCGGGCTATGATCTAGCCGGCATATCAAAGCACCTAACATTCCGTCGGCACCTTCTAAAGCGGGGTTCCAGATCTGCATTTGTCTCGCCACGAAAATCGGGGAACTATCCGGCTCCAAAGTTGCATCAGTGATTCGGACGCACCCGGCCGATTCAACCAGAAACCGTGGATCCGATTCGCCAATTCGCATGATCACAGTGGCAACGCTGGTCTCAATTCGCGCATAAGTCTCGGTCTGTGGCATAGCCAGATCGTCATGACCAGTCTCCAAGAACCGGCGATAGGTTCCCGGATCGCGCCAGATGGCTAAGATACCAGCCTTTGCCGGAAATGAGTCAAGCCATCCACCCACTTGACCCATGAACCCGTCGTAGCGTATTAGCTCCGCCCATCGTCTTTGCGCTTGATCGAAGGCCGCCCGATCCGAAGCCTCTGCTACGATCCATTTCACGAGCATGACGCTCTACCTTGCGACTAGATTTGCGTCCAGTCTAGCGTCTCCTTTGACGCACGGCGTAGCGCTGTCTGTTGATCTTGATCCCCTCGAAGTAGCTTCCGCATCTGGGCCACAAACTCAGTGCTACCCAATAAGACCGTGTACTTCAGACGGTCTTTCCAGTCCGTTTCCCAGTCCCCGGTTGCCGCCGCATCGCGGAGTTGGCGGCGAAAGGTCTCTTGACGCTTTCGCTGTGAGCCTTGGCCGAAGCACTCCAGAATTGCCTGAGTACTTAGCCAATCAACCGGAGTTCTGGTTCCGGCAAAGTATCCGTAAGAACTCCATGGAAATTGCTCCAAGATCTCAACCCGCTGACGAGCCAGCTCTTTGGCGATCTCAACCTCCGAGCTTGCCCAACCTTCGTGACCGCCAGCGGCCTTAACCCGATCCGGATTGAGATGGATATAGCGGTTGATAATAACCGCTTCGTCCGGTTCATGCAGAATCGCTTTAAAACGCCCCTGAAATAACGGACCAACCCGGCTGTACTTGCGGTTTAACCAAACGCTATAGCCAACGTTGAGCCAATGCATAGCCCGCCCTGAGGTTGGCTTCTGGCGTCTCGAGCTGCAGATGATAATGATTCGGCGTCAGCACGTAGCCATGAAGCTTGACCCCGAACCGTCCCGGCAACGCGCTGAGTAGCTCCAAAAACCTTTCGTAACAACGCTGAGAACGGAAGATAGACCGTTTCTCGATGCCGCGGTTGAGCACGTGATACCAGGCGCCTGGGAAATCAATCCGGGTCGGTCGAGCCATCCGGATTTTGTGCCAACCGCGGGTCAAAAACTCAAGACGATTCTGTGTAATGTATAGACGCGACCCCTTTAAACCCCGCTTGGAGGAGGCAAAGCAGAAGGATTGTTTTGGGATCTACATCGCTCATGACCGGCTTAGGTGGCGCCCCGGTCTCCCTGTGAAACATAAGCTCGCCCGCGCACTTCGCGAATAGCAAATACTCCTTCTTTGCGTCAGATCAGCGCTTGATAAACCAGATTAATAAAGCGCTCGAAGAGTGCGTGCTCGTCGTATGGGAGATGTTGGGTAAAGACGAGCATGACGAGTTCTTCTGCCGGATCCACGAGGCATAGGGTGGTCAATTTGCCGGCCCAGCCGAAGGAACCGAGTGTTCCCAGGGTACCCACCAGACCATTGTTTATACGAACGGCAACCCCGAGTCCTAAACCGTATCCCTGGGCAAAAGTCCGATTCGTAATGCGTAACCCGCCCAGATGATCGACGGTCATTTGCTCGAAGGCTTTTCGGCTCAAGATGCGAACCCCGTTTAGCTCGCCGCCATTACAAAGCATTTGTCCGAAACGGCTGTAGTCTTCGATCGTTGAAAACAAGCCGGATCCACCCTCGGCAAATTTTTTTACCCCGTCGCTGACTTCAAACTCAAAACTCTCGACCGGTTGAAGCTCGCCGTTTTTGCCATGTTCGTAAACCTTGGCCAAACGATCCCTCTTGGCTTGGTCCACCACGAACCCGGTATCGACCATCCCGAGTGGGTCGAATATTCGTTCCTTGAGGAAGTGATCAAACCTCGGCCACTCACGACCTCGACCACCCGCGCCAAAATGTCCATCGAAAACCCGTATTCATACATGGTTCCCGGCTCTCTTTTCAGCGGTAGCGCGGCTAACATCTTCACCAAATCTGCTAGTGACTCGGCTTTCTCCAGGCCGGCGGATCGATAGAGTTCGTCGACCGGTCCTTCGTCATCGCCGTAACTGTAACCGGAGCTGTGAGTAAAAAGATGATGGACGGTGATCGCGACTTCCGCCGGGATTAGTTCCCGGTGTTGGGCCGTGCCTCCAACAAAGATCTTCATATCGCTGAACTCGGGAAGGTAGTCTTTGATCGAATGCGATAAGCCCAATTTCCCTTCTTCAATGAGGGTCAGAGCCGCCACACCACTAACGATCTTCGTGAGGGAGTAGATCCGCGCGATGGTATCGCTTCTCATCGGTTTTCCCTGTTGCCGGTCTCGAAGTCCGGCGGCAAAGAAATCGGCTACCTCGCCTTTGCGAAGCAAGAGAGCACAAATACCGGCATGCTTCCCTTCGTCTACGAACGACTCGATCCGGCGATGCAGCCGTTCCAGGCGTTGAACAGAAAAGCCAAGTTTCGCGGCGCCAGCGTTAGAAGCCGTTGCAGCAGTAGTCACGCGGGCAACCTATGAAGGAGTTCGCGAAGTTCAAGGAGCTAACAGTCCGTGATTGGTGCCTTTATCTCTTAAGCGTCGCCCAAGAAAAAGACACGGTCGATCCAAACCTAGCTGAACAGCTCGGAGCGCTCAGTAGAAAAACCGACGAGGCATACAATAACGGCGACACCACCACCGGCTCAAGCCGCAACGCCGTCTCCGGCGCCGAGTCCTAGCAACCAATAGTATCTTGATACGCAGAGGTAAGAAACGGGTAGGACATTTGTCATCCGTCATCTGTGAGCGCAACCAACAACTCACGCATCATTCCCCGCGCTCTCTCCCCGATGATGCTGCCTCCATGGACCTCGATTGGCCGCCTTTCCTGACGACGAAAAAGCAAGGAGACCCGGTCGACTCTCGGATCCAGCTCGCCGCTCCGGTCTAGATTCACTGATATTCGAGACGAATTGCAGTCAACCCTTAGCCGCCACCTCCAGAAATGGCCTTCCCGATGGCCTTCACTTTCACCGTCATCCTCAAAACACTCACACTCGAATTGCCCGCTGTCAGGATCCGGCCACACGTAGAAGGCGCGCAGATCATCCCGTTTGGAAAAGTGTTGCTCCGCGAGATTCAGCGCAATGGCGGAACCCGCCTTTGCCAACAGCGGCGGGCGATCCCAAGGGGCAGGTAGAACAATCTCCTGACCGCCAGAGAAATAAGCTCCGGTCCAGAAATCATACCAGCCGCAACCTTCAGGTAAGTAGACGGGCCGCGCCAGTTGACTCGGCTCGACCACGGCAGGAACCAGCAGGTTCGCTCCCACCAACATATCGTCATTCTCATCGTAACACCGCTCATCGTCCGGGAAGTCAAAAAAGGTGGGCCGGATAACCGGTTCGTAATCTCGATGTGAACGCCAGAGCAAGTCGTACAAATAAGGGATCAGCTGGTAGCGCAGCTTAACTAAATCGGAAATGTAGGGCGTGATCTCCGGATACATCCAGGGCTCATTGGCAGATCCGTCATCGTTCCAGGAATGGATACTGAAGCGCGGCAGAAAAATCCCGAATTGCACCCAGCGCAGGAACAGTTCTTGGTCCGGCGCTGGTCCCGAAAAACCACCGATATCATGCCCCAGATTCGACACGCCGGACAACGCCAGTCCGATTCCCATTTTTAGGTTGTACCGGAGCGACTCCCAAGAGGTGTAATTGTCACCGGACCAAGTCTGTACATATCGGTGCATGCCGACGGCTCCGGACCGTGAAACTAGAAATGGCCGCTTGACGGGCGCGAATTCACGCTGGGCATCCCTCGAGGTTCGTATCATCAAGAGGGTTTGTAACACCTTCGCTTCGACTGCTCGCCGTGGCTGACCGAACCCGTGGATCTGGGGCGTTAGGCTCCAGATCTCAAACTCGTTGTTGTCATTCCAGGTCGCAGCGATGCCGTACTCGAGCAACGCCTCCTTGACTGAAGTTTTCCACCAATCCACCGTCTGCGGGTTGGTGAAGTCGAGATAAGCGCCCACCTCATCCCAGAACTGGGTCAGGGCCGGTTCTCCATTCGGCTCATGCACGAAAAGTCCTTTGGCATCGGCCTCACCAAACCGAGGATGATCCCGCAGTAAACATGGTTTGATATTGGGACAAAGCCGAATGCCATGCTCCAGAAAATGGCGTACGAAACCAGCCGGGTCGGGGAACTTGCCTCGATCCCAGTTGAACACATAACGTTTACCATCAATCGATGTGTAGCCGGATGAAAGATGGAACGAATCGCAGAGAATGTCGTGTTCATGGCAGCGCGCCAGGAACTCATTCATTTGTTCCTGGGCATTTGGAGCATCCGTATAAGCCATGGTTGAACCGGAGTAACCCAAACCCCATTTAGGGGTAAAAGCGGGCCGGCCGGTCAGCCAAGTATACCGGCGCACCACTTCCGCTAGAGTGGCGCCCGCAATGAAATAGTAGTCAAGATCGCCATAGTCGCCGACGAAATAGCGATAGTGACCGTGATAGTTATCAAGTTCGCGACCGAAATCGAACGTGCAGTCGGCGACGGTATCATAGAAGAGGCCGAATCCCGTTTTTTGACGCCGTTTCCAAGTCAAATAGAAAGGGATATGTTTATAAAGCGGGTCGGTCGTTCTGGCGCTATAACCCATCGCATCGACGTTAGTCAGCCGGTAGCTTTTGCCAGCTCGATTAGTGTCTCCGGCTCGTTCGCCCAAGCCGAAATACATTTCGTCAGGCTCACGTTTCAGATAGTGATGAACGCGGTCATCCCACCAACCGAAGTTGTAGCTTTGAGTCGCGCGATCCGCGGCCGCTGGCACCCACTGGTCGCCTTTCCTTGTCTCCCACTCGCAGAAAAAGCCTTTCAACCTGATGGTGAGCCGAATGCTTTGAGTGGTCAACTTGAGTTGTTCGGGCGTTTCTACGAGTTCGAACCCAGGCAACGTAAAATGATCGAGATCGAAGCGGTCCCGGCCAGCCAAAGGAACATCTTCAAGTCCGGGGGCAATCGCCCAGGTCTTGGGAAAGCGTAGCTTTCCATCGGGAAGTACCAGGACCCGAATGATATCCTGCTCTAAGATGAAGAGATGAATCAGCTGGTTCTGCGAGCTCTGTAGTGTTATCCGAGCTCCGCTCCGCTCAGTGATTGAAAAATTCGGTATCTCGCCAACGGACATAGGAGTTTCCCGGAGTTAGATGGTGCTGCGCTTAGCCGTACCTCGGAGCAGCACAATGACCACCGTCGCCCCAATCAGATCGAACAAAGTTAAACAGGCAAACAAAGGGCCATACCCGATGGTTGTGGCCAGGGCGCCGACTATCAGCGAAAAGGTCAATCCGCCGGTCCAGGCGGCGGTGCCGGTGAGCCCGTTGGCCGTCGCCACTTCATGCGGATCAAACACATCAGCGCTCAATGTGTTCAGCAACGCCGAAATCATTTGGTGAGCGAAGCCTCCGATGCAGAACAGTGCAATCGCGAGATAAGGGCTGGCAGCCAGTCCGATACAGCCCGGTCCGATCATGAGAATCGCTCCCAAGACTATGCCGGCAATTCGCGAGGGGATTAGCTTCACCTTGAAATACTTCATCAAGAGCGGTGATAGATAACCGCCAAAGATTCCGCCCAGATCAGCCGCCAGGAAAGGCAGCCAGGCGAATATAGCGATCTGCTTCAGATCCATGTGGCGTTCGTTCGCCAGATAAAGCGGGATCCAGAAATTAAAGGTTTGCCAGGCCGGCTCGGCTAGGAAACGAGGTAGGGCGATCCCCCAGAACCGGGCAGAAGAGATAATCTCTAAGATCGGTGGCGGTTTCCGTACCTCTGCTGTGGCTTTCGTTTCCTGGCCCGCGAGAATGTAATCGCGCTCTTGGTCACCTAGTAACCAATGTTTACTCGGCGACCGGTAGAACAGCCACCAAAGCAGGGCAAAGATGAACCCCAGACCGCCTGTCACCACGAAGGCCATCTGCCAGCTCGATTGCACTAGAACCCAAATCACTAACGGCGGCGCCAGTAGAGCCCCGAGCGAGGTGCCCGCGTTGAAATACCCAACTGCCACCGAGCGTTCTTTAGCTGGGAACCATTCCGAGATCGCCTTGATGCCGGCCGGAATAGCCGAGGCTTCGCTTAGTCCCAGCAATCCGCGAAAGCAGGCCAGCGAACCCCAACCGGTGGCCAGCGCGTGTAACAAATTCGCTACTGACCAGACAACCGCGAACAAAGCAAACCCAACTTTCAACCCCAAAAAGTCGAGTATATAGCCACACACAGATTGCATGACCGTGTAACCAACCTGGAAGGCCGCTACGATGTAGGAATATTGCTGGGTGGAGAAACTTAATTTCGTTTGCAGCACCGGGGCGAGAACCGCCAATGAATTACGTGCCAGGTAATTAATAATTGTCCCCAGACAGATCAGCCCGACTATCCACCAGCGGAGTCCTTTGAGCTTTTTCATCATTCTGTTGGGGGAACAGCCGCACCGATTACGCGCCCCGGCTTTTGGCGCGAAGCGTTTGCCCGTCGCTCATGTAAGGAGGCCGCCCGCTCGGGGTTTAGCCAAGCACGAAGAGGGCGGAAAAGGAAGAAAAATAACCGCAAACGAGCGCAAAGAAAGACGGCGAAAATCTCACGCAAAGACGCAAAGACGCGAAGGAAAGACAGATTTGACCACAGCCCCCGAACCCCGAAAGCTGTTACCCCGGAAGTTTTCGGGGTTCGGGGGAACACTCTCCGGGGTGAAATGGACAAAAATTGTGGAGGCGGTGAGGGGCGTTGCCGGCAAACGCTTGGATCTGAATAGTAGGCTTTGCAGAGCAGAGGCTACCTCGTCTTCCCTTCGCGTCTTTGCGGCCCTGCGTGAGATTTTCTTCTTCTTATCTGCGCAGCAGCATATTAATCCCGGCCGTTACTTCCTCCTCACCTCTGAGCTCCCTCCAACGCGCCCCCACATATCCATCCGGGCGAACTAACACCCCACCCTTGACCGAAATCCCATAAAGCTCCTCAAATCCGTCCCCAGCAAAATCGCGCTGATTCCGTAGAACCCTTACCAAATCACTTTCCACACCCGTTAGTTGACACTCTCTTCCTGTCACCAGCACGAACGTCTCCCCAAAAAGATCCAGCGTAGATTTCTTGTCTCCGTGCCGATCGATCCATAAATGTGGGGCCCGAGAGCCGGGTCGAGCCGTAGGGTGATAATCATTGATCGGATCTCGAACCGCGGGCTTCTCCGTACCCTCTTCTATGAACGCACCAAACCCATAACTAAGACCAAGATCCTGGCCCAGCCCGGATCCACCTCTCTGGCTTTTACCTATCAATTCACGCACCTTGTCCCAATCATTCTCTATCGCGATCGAAACAATCCTGAAGATCTCGTCTGCCGAACGATTCGTGTTCTGCATCGTCCAATGAGCGACGCCCTGCCGTTCCTGTTGATACGTATCAAGGAGCGCCTGCCCAGCTCCACCGTTTATTACAAAAGCAAGCTTCCAAGCCAGGTTATGGACTCCTTGTAAGCCTGTGTTCAGCCCTAGGCCCCCGCTTGGGGAAAGTCGTGCAGCAGCATCGCCAACTAGAAATAGCCGGCCGCTCCGAAACTGCTGGGCGACCTTCGGGCTCATCACCCATGGCATAACGCTTAACACTTCGACCGGTTCATCGGGTAACCCGGAAGCCTTTCGAATCATTGATTCCAAGCGTTCCACCGGGAAATCATCGATGGTTTCTCCAGGCTGCAGAAAATGATGCATTAACCACAACTCTTCCCCGTCAATTGCAACAAAGAACTCAAAGAACTCATTCGAGATCGTATTATACAAAATCGCCGGACGTTCCTCTAAATGCGCTCCGTACCGCGCTCGGAACATCGTATTCAGAAAGTGTCCCATATCACCCGGGCCATCCGTTTCGATATTGAGTTTGCGCCGGACCCCGCTACCAGCGCCATCCGCAGCAACTACCCACGGTACATCGAGCAATTCGTTCCCCGGTAAACTCAACCTCACATAATCATCGCGAACCTCGACATCTTGAATCTCGGTGCCGAACCGAACAGTTGCCAGCGGCTCAGCCGATACCGCATCTGAGAGCACCTTTTCAGTCCTGGTCTGCGGACAATGCAAAGCGGTACAGGGCGTGAATTCACTGTGAAGGTCAGTCACAGGAACTCGTCCCAGTTCTTCCCCGACTAGCGATTTAGACCAAATCGCTAAGAACCGATCGTCACGCCCAAGTAACCCTTCTGCGATCGCGTCGATTAACCCGAGTTGCCGATACAATTCCGCTGTCCGCCGAGAGACCCCCATAGCCTTTGGATGAGTCGAGATCCCGGGCTTCTTCTCAAAAACCGTGCACTTAACTCCCGCCCGGGCCAACAATAGGGCCGTCATCAATCCACAAGGCCCGGCGCCAACGATCGCAACTGCCGAATCTGAGTTCATTTCGCTTTTCCCACCATCAAAAGAACTCAAAAGAGCACAAAAAAATAAATCTCACGCAAAGCCGCAAAGCCGGAAAGGTTAAGAGGGTGGGGGGCCTGCCCTGAGCATCTCGACAAGCTCGATACAGGCAAGCTTTGAGCGCGTCGAAGGGTTAATAGCGATTCGTGGACCGCTGCCTCGCTCGCGAGGCCGACAACGCGAAGCGCCTAATCTGCGTTCATCTGCGGTTGAACTGTCTTTCCTTTGCGTCTTTGCGCCTTTGCGTGAGATTTTCATTCGCGTCCATTCGCGGTCCCTTTTTGCGTTCTTTGCGCTCTTCCGCCGCTTACCGCGCCGTAGGCCTTGCGGAGGCGGGGCTATTAACTCTTCCACCAATCACCTGTCACCAATCACGAATCACTTCCCGCCTATAGCCATCTGTCATCTGTCATGCGCTTCGCCTCGGCTATCGGCTATCGGCTATTGGCTATTGGCTATTGGCTATTGGCTATTGGCTATTGGCTATTGGCTATTGGCTATTGGCTATTGGCTATTGGCTATTGGCTATTGGCTATTGGCTATTGGCTATTCGCGAAGCGACAGCGCCTGCCTAATCGCCTCGCAGACAGTCTCCAGCACCTTCACCCGAGCATACCATTTGCAGTTCGATTCCACGATCGTCCACGGTGCGTACGGCGTACTGGTCCGATACAACATCTCCTCAACTGCATCTCGGTACTGATCCAGTTTTGATCGATTTCGCCAGTCCTCTTCCGTGATCTTCCACTGCTTATGGACATCTTCCTTTCGCTCCTTAAACCGTCGTAGCTGTTCGTCGGGATCGATTTGCAACCAGAACTTGAACAGGACCGTTCCGAAATGCACCAGCTGTTGTTCCATCGCGTTAATCTCTCGATACGCCCGTCGCCATTGGGCCTCAGTGCAGAACCCTTCAACCCGTTCGACCAGCACCCGGCCGTACCACGTCCGATCGAAGATCGCAATGTGCCCAGCCTTGGGCAACTGCGCCCAGAACCGCCAAAGATAATGGTGTGCCTTCTCGATATCATTCGGGGCGGCGATAGGTATTACCTCGTACCCCCGCGGATCCAGGTTTTGGGTTAACCGGCGAATATTCCCTCCTTTACCGGCCGCATCCCAGCCCTCATACGCGATGACCACAGGCATACGCCGCCGGTAGATCTGGTGCTCGAGCTCGCGAAGCCTGTTCTGGGCCTCCTTGAGCCGGTCAGTATACTCTTCGGCAGTTAACGACAAAGACAGATCCACATGATCGAGCGCGGTTGTCTTGAAAGCATTAATTGTCGGAGCCGGTTGAACCGCTGGCGCCGGTGCTTCGTCGCCTTTCCGGCCGGCAACCGCGACGCCACGCTCCAACGCATCGATCATGGTTGTGAAAGCCTTCAGAGTCGCGAACCGCCGGTCGTGAGCTTCGACCACGGTCCAAGGAGCGTATTCGGTGTCAGTCTCGGTTAACATGTTCTCGGCAGCTGCCAGGTACTCGTCATAATGCTTATTCTGCCGTAGATCGGCTTCCGTCACTCGCCAGGCGGTCGCAGCGCTTTCCTTTAGAGCATCAAAGCGCTGTTTCTGTTCGTGCTTGGAGATGTGGAGGAAGAACTTAACCATCACCACCCCGTCATCGGTCAGTTGCCGCTCGAATGAACGGATGTCTTCTAATGCCTGGCGGAGTTGTTTCCCTTTGATCTGCCCTTCTACCCGGTCAGTCACGACCCGGCGATTCCAACTCCGATCGAAGATAGCCAACCGCCCCCGCGTTGGTGTGCGTTTCCAGAACCGCCACAGGAACGGATAAAACTTTTCCTCCTCCGTCGGCCCGCTTGCGCTGTAGACGGTGAACCCTCGCGGATCAAGCGGCAGAATTAACTGGTTGATCAATGTTCCTTTGCCAGACGCACTCCAGCCTTCGAATACGATAATAACAGGGATCCCCTGAGCTTTAACTTGCCGCTGCAGGTCCGCCAACTTCAGGTCCAGATCACTTTTGAGCCGTTTGTACTCAGCTTTTGCGACCTCCCGCGATAGATCGACGTTCTTGAGCATAAAAGCACTCAGTTCAAATCATACCAGGATACCATGTCTGTCCTAGCCTCCACAGATAAAAGCAATCGGAACTGATCAACGAATTGAAAGTACGCGAAATGGAATGAACGGGGGTGAATCACGTTCAAGGTCACGAAGATTCTACACCCATTCACCTTTCACCGGTCACCGCTCACCCTCTTCCTTTGCGGCTTTGCGTGAGATTTTTCTTCGCCTACTGCATGCCTTCAATCGCGGAGCTTTCGATATACTTCGATGATTGTTGCTGTATCGGCTTAAGCTTTTGGAACTCTGACGACGAACGCCACCGTTCCGCATCGGCCAGACTTGGGAATTCAATCACCACGACTCGCTGAGGAGCGCGTCCATCAAATACCACCGCTTCTACGTCGGCCAGGGGAACGCCACCTAAGAATTGAACGGATTCTTCACTCGAACACCGCCAAAATCCTGTCCATCGTTCAGGTCCTCCGAGTAAATGATATTACAGCCTGCCGCTTTAGCGGCTTCGATGATAGCAGCATCCCAGTAGGAAATGCGGAACCTTTTCTTGGTGCCCAATGCCGCGTGCATCACTGGTAACGTCAGTTCTTGTATCTTGAACCGTTCCCACGAAGTGATTAAGGCAACGGCCTGATCATGGGTGATGCGATCCGCTTTCGTATCTCGAGTCGCCTGTACGTAAAATTCCTGTAACACCTGCACGGAGAGAGCACCATTTGGTTGATCCAGCAGATTGAGGGCTTGAGCTGCTTTCGCTGCTTCTTCCGGATCAGTGCTCAACGCGTAAAGCAAGATATTAGTATCAATGAAATGCATCACCGCTCATGAGCTGCTGCCCGGCCTAGTCGATCGGCTGCTCGAAACTTCTTGATCTTCTTCCGGGTTTGTTCCTGCAATTGTTTCAGCCGGTCCGTTATATCCTCTTGTCCAGCGAGTTGGATCAGAAAATCTCGGACCAGAGCCGATACCGACGTATCCGCTTGCGCCGCCCGGATCCGTGCTCGGCGGTACACTTCTTCATCTACGGCGATGGTTATATTCTTCACAGTTCCACAGTATCACAGTGACGAAGAAAATCTTGCTCGGCTACATTTGGGGGGCGAATGCTGCTGGAGCGGCTTTGGGAAGATAGCGTTAGCGTTACGTCGGATTGGGGGAGATGGGGAGGGAGCGGTCCTCATTCATGCCAGCAAAGGAGCAGCTCTAGCGCCTTGCAGGGAAGATCGTCCGTCGTTCGATTCCCCGATTCAAGACATGATACCAAGCTCCTGGGAAGTCCACGCGAGTTGCACGCGCCATGCCCGTGAGAGTCGCATCCAATAATAGATATACAATAATAATATGTTATTATGATTCAAGAACTTAGTGTTTTGTTATAGACGCGACCCCGGGACCGACGCCCCAGAACACCAACGCATTAGTCCGGGCAGGGCTTCATCACTGAAGCACGCGCTTCCCTGCCCGGCTTCATCGAAACCCCCTCGATTGAAACCATCTTTGAAGGGCTAGAGTTGCAGCGAATCCGGCTTCATCACGATCAGCAAATTCCAGAATGGTAGGGTCAGAGAAAATGGGGGTAAGTAAACAAACAAATCTTGACTAAGTCCATCTAGCGTTTGCTATGGGGTGTTCTTAACAAGGGTGTGCCCCTCCAAAAACCGCGGCTGTGTCGACCGGCGCTGAGCCTCAACCCCCTTTCACATTATATTTCCTCTAATTTCTCGTCTACATATCAAGTAAACCTTCCAATCGACCACCAAAACTATGCCTGAAATCTTTGTCGAGGTTAGGCCCAAAGGCGCTGGCGCTGGCGACTTAAGCGCGAGAGTCAGTAAGAAAGAACAATTACTAGATCGCATCGACGAGCTGGGTTCGAGTCTGCAAGAAATCTCAAACCGGCTTTCTAAGAAGCTGGATGAACTCTCCGCAAAAAAAGAGCCCGGCTGGAAGCTGAGGGAAGTATCACTTCAATTTTCTCTGGACTTAGAAACAGAGGCCGGCGTGATCATCGCCCGCACTAAAACCTCCGCCGGATTCGAAGCCACCTTTTCCTGGAAGTACGAAACCTGAGGCGAAAAACCCGTGGAACCAGCCATCGCCCGCCTTTACGCCTTGGATCCGGAGACCGGGCCCCGCGGAACCGGTTTCGCAATCTCCCCTGATCTTGCTCTCACCGCGTTTCATTGCATTGGGAACCGTTCCACCGGTGAGATCCAATTTACCAAGGTCCGCTTTCAGTTCAGGAACGACATCGCGCTAGAAGCTGAATATCTCGCCGGAAACCCAAAAACCGACTTCGCCCTTCTACGCTTTAGCACTCCGCTTCCTTCAGATCTTCGCCCGATTGGTTTAGCCAGTGGAGTGATCGAACGGAGCACGTACCGGGCGATTGGTTTTCCAGTAGGCTATGTTGGTGAAAATGGACCGGACCGATTCACGGTTCAAGGCACCGTCACGGATTCTAAAGCTCGATTCACTGACGGCAGTCCGGCGCTACAGCTGCTTTGTCTTGAGTCTCTGGCTGAACTTTCATTGCACGGTCTAAGTGGCGCACCGGTGCTGGTGGCAACCCGACAAGGTGAGTCAGCGATTGGATTGGTACGTTGGAATCATCCCCGGGAGAGCGACGACCGTTTCGCCACCGGCGCAACCATGTTTGCGTGTCCCATTGCTACTATCATCGAACAGGTGCCGGATATCCGGCCACTCGTTCATGAGATCTCGCCAATGGCGGAGCTAGCCACCTTTCCGTTTCCCAAGGCAAAAGACGTCGATGGTTACGACCTGTTGCGAGTGGCGCTATCCGAACAGGTCGATCGCTTCCGAACTCAAGGGAAACGTCCTCCATATGTACCGCGCGCTAAAGATGCAGAATTAGACGCCGCTCTTCGCCGGAGCTTCTTTGTCTTGATCACCGGACCATCCAAAGCCGGCAAGACTAGAACCGCTTACGAATTGCTATTGCGCAATTTACCGGAGTCCGCAGTGGTCAATCCACTGAAACCTGAATCGATTCGAGAGCTAATTCAACAGCTCGAAGTCTTATCTGATCGACCGGCATCTCTGGTCCTTTGGTTAGATGATATCGAAAGATTTGTGTTCACCGGCCGGCTAACCGTCATCGATCTGAACCAGCTTAGTCGTATACCTGGAGCCAAAATCATCGGCACGCTTCGGAACGAAGCCTGGCAGCGTTTACAGCAATCGACCGGAAAGAACCAAGAGCGCGATTCCCAGAGTAGGCCGCCTGAAGCCGAGGAAATCAGCCGGGGCGCCCGCGAAATATTCGCTCGTGCAACCACGGTTACGCTTGATGACGAGATGACTGCAGATGAAAATGCCGCCGCCCAAAAACTCTATCCCGATCTCAAATTTTCGAAGGGTCTAGGTGAGTCTTTTATCGCCGGACCCGAACTGAAAGCGCTTTTCGATCGCAGCAAAAATTCGATCAGATCCGTTGTCCAGGCTGCCTGTGATTGGGCACGGGCGGGTATGCTCAAGCCCATCGAGCGCGACGACTTAGCTGCGCTTTTTGAGACCTATTATGGGGAGGCCGAACCACTCTGGGAACCCTCGCCCCAAGAGTTCCAGGACGCCCTGCGAGAGGCTCGCCAACCAATCGTTAGATATAGTGCAATGCTATTACCGATAGATTTGGGCGACGGCAAGAAACGGTTCGGCGTCCCCGATTACCTCGGGGAATACATCGAAACCAAACGGAAGCTCATTCTCAACCAAACCTGGGATCTCGCATTCAAAAGAGTCGACCTACCCGAACAATACGGCGTGCTTGGATGGATCGCTGGAATCCGCGGCGTCGAAGAAATCAGAGAAAAGGCTTACCGGAAAGGTCGCCAACTGCAAGATATCCTTAGCACCTTTAACCTGGCCGTACTCGTGCGTGATCGCGGCGATATTAATGAAGCCGTCTCTCTGTTTCGCGAATGTCTGGCCTTAGATCCCGATTACGCCGAGGCTCACTATAACTTAGCCTGGCTGATTCAGAAGAAATCTCCTCGCGACGCCGAAAAGCATTATCTCAGATCGATCGAGCTCAAACCGAGTTTAGCGGCCGCTCACAACGATTATGGGCTCTTTCTTAAACAATTGAATCGAAAAGAGGAAGCGTTCACCGAATACCTGTCTGCGATCCACGCTGACCCGCTTTTAAGGCATCCGCATATGAATCTGCGGACTTTGATCGGGTCGCAACCAGTACCCGTCGAGATTCTATCCCTTTATCAACAACTCTCATCGTGTTTTCCGAACTCCCCTATCATCCAAGGCGCGTACGGCTATTGGCTACTGCGGGTGAACCGACATTCCGAAGCGGAAAAACCGCTGCGAAAAGCGATCGAGCTTAAAACCGACTTCGCCGAAGCCTATTCTTGGCTCGGAAGCTTGCTCGCAATGACTCATAAATTGGAGGAAGCCGAAGTCACCTTAAAAACCGCGCTCAAATACGACCCAACCGATGCCCCCGCCCATTATAACCTCGGTTACCTTTATTCCCGGCGCGGTGCCACCGATCTAGAGGAGCACGAATATCGAGAAGCGATCCGGCACAATCCTGATTCCGTTGAAGCCTGGTATAACCTCGGCAACATCCTGCGCGAGCGAAACGAGTATGAGGAAGCCGAGAAATACTACCGGCAGGCAATCCAAATCAAACCCGACCACCTCTCAGCCCATCACAATCTCGGAATCGTTCTTCATCTTCGCGGAAAATTAGTCGATGCAGAAAAAGAGTTCTGTTTCGTGGTAAACGCGGATCCGAATAACTATCGCGCACGCGCTGGGCTTGGCTCTGTGCTCCGCGATCGCGGAGATTTAGTCGGAGCAGAACGCGAGCTACGTACCGCCCTTAAGATCGCTCCGGATTACAGGTACGCCCAAGAAGCGCTAGCAAACCTTCCCCCCACCAGCGCCCGGACCAAAAAGCAGGACCGCTAAAAGGCGAGGACTGAAAGAACACAAAAAGTTGACCGCGATGATCCTCGTAGTAAGCCAGACACTGGTAAACCTGCGGGCCCGTCAGGTCCGGAATAGGTCCCTGAATGGGGACAGGTCGACTGTTGGCCGTCCCAAAGGTTGTCGCTATGCAGCAGCACCACTATTGACCTGTCCCTTTTGAACTTTTTGACCTGTCCCTTTTGAACTTTCCCGCGCAAGGAAAAGGCACTGTGAAACGGCTTCGAATGAATGACCGCATGCAGATTGAAGCACGGCGGCATTGGCTGGAGCTGGAACTCTATCCGTAGAACGGTAGTAGGAAAGGGCAACGCGCTCAGGGTCGGTCCGAAGGGGCTACGATTTGAGGTCCAGGACGGCGGCTTTCGAGCGACCTAGTTGGCACAGAATGGCCGTCCGAGGTTCGGAAATCCGCCCTTCTCTCATGGAATGAATCTAGCTCTCTAGCGAAATTCCATGCAGAAGCATCTATCGGTCATCACCCATAAAGCCGGCGTTGTTCACATTAATCGTCAGAGCGGGAACCTGTTCTGGGAAGAAGAGAACCTCGATCCCGTCGTGAAGCAGTACGCCAAGAAATACCTGGTGCAGGAGGGTTTCCTTGAGCAAGCGCTTGGGGTTCTTGACCCAGCGCCGCATCCAGTTCCGGATCTCTTTCTCGATGATGTCTTGAATTAGAAACGAAGATTCTTTTTACCGCTGCGGAAATCCCGCATTCGGAATATAGGCTGTCCTTTTTTGAGACGCAGTCCGGGCCGCCCTCAAAGGCGCCTGAGCGAACGCCGGGGACACCTTCAGTCAGTGCTACTCATTTGCTTTCCGCGATCGTCTGTTCGTCCAACTCCTCCTCTGATTCCCCGTACGCCGGCGGATAATACAACACCGAGGTGATTTCTTTCCCGTTAGCCTCGACCAGATCCGCAATCCCTTGGGCGAGTTTCTGATGATATGCGCTGACGCCAGGCCCTCTGATCACGATCACGCCGGCCGAGCTCGACACCATCTGAGAAAATCGATCTAGGGACAGGTCAATAGTCCTGCTTACAGATTGCGAGCCGCCCAGGTCGATAGTTAACCTGTCCCTACCTTCACACCCCCCTCGGGACGAGCAGAAAATTTGGAGCGAGGTCAAGCGGTCGGGGTAAAGGACAGGGCCGAATGTTGCGTCTCACATTAGCCCAGCTGCCGGAAGATCTCCCACGAAGACTAGCCGCAAAAAGAGAACGCCGAAACTGCAAACAAATAAACACCGACATCGATTGATATGCATGACGACATATGTATTACAAGTCATAGCGGATTGGTGAGATGGACCGTTGGCCCAGGCCGACAGCCGGTTCCTGCGCACCAATCACCTTTCACTCTTCTCAACCGGTGCGCCAGCTCGCGACCCTTAGCCCTGGAATTCTTTGGAATTCCGCAAGGTTCGAAGTCACCAAAGTACAAGCGGAACGAATTGCCTCTGCGGCGATGAGAAGGTCATATGGGCCGATCGAGTGGCCAGCCGACCGCAGGGCGGCCCGAATCTCAGACGCAACCTTCGCGGTCGAGCTATCAAACGAGATCACAGAAAAGGGCGCCACGAACAAGTCGATCTTACGCTGTTCAGAGGTTGGTCGTGCGCTCAGCAGAGCACCACTACGAAGCTCAAAAACGCTGATGGCAGAAATTCGGCAGTCATCCGGACTTTGTTGTGCAAGCCTGGTCACTACAGGACTAAGACCGCGCAACACATCGACGCAGGTATCCGTATCGAGAAGAAACACGATTTATTCGAGCGATCTAATTGGCGGCAACGCCGGCTGGGCAGGCCGCTTGAATCCCGGGTCCTTGATTTTGATTGCTCGAAAAAAGCCACGCGGCCATGAACGTTTACGTTTAGGGATCAGAATCACACGATCGCCTTCCTGCTGGATATAGACCTCAGTGCCCTCGAGTCTAAACTCTTTTGGTATACGCACGGCTTGCGAACCTCCACTTCGAAAGAGTTTCGCCGTCCTCATGTAGATACAGTAGCTACAAACGACTACGACATCAAAGGAAATAGATCTGGGGACAGGTCAATAGTCGTACTTACAGATTGCTAGAGCCGTCTAGGTCAAGAGTTGACCTGTCCCAATGACTGACCCCCCAACCACATCATGGACCCCGATCCGAGTTCCTTCTACAATGTGGACCTGGTAACGCAGCGCGCAGACGATTATGCTGCGACCAAGTCTCTAGGTTCAGGCAGCGGCTTCCCTTCAGCTTTGTAGGATTCGACGACGTCAGCCACGACCGTCCGAAGATCCTTGAAGACTTGCTCCGGATCATCGCCATGCGTACCGCCATAGAACAGATCAGGACATAAGCCTACGTAGCATTGGTCTTCGTCACTCCAATAAACAACGAGGTGATATCTATCTGCTGGATTCATCGATCGCCTTTCTGATTTGTTTCTCCAGGTAAGGCTTAGCGTCTTTGTTGTCCGCGTCAGGAATAATGACGAAAATTCTCGCATTGTCATGCTTGAACTTTCGCTGATCGTTAATGAAAAGTTAGTCGACTTGAGTGCGGCACTGCGCGATGCGTTAAAGGTCTTGCGGTTTGATCCTCGGGAGCTCCGCTGGATGCATCCCGAAATAAAAATCAGCGAGCTAGATTAGGTTTCCACGTCCGCCTCTTGGTTCACCTTTCATCTTTGCGTCTTTGCGTGAGATTTTTTCGTCTTTTTTTTGCGTTCTTTCTCGACCGACATAGCCTTGGCGACATCTGTTGCGGCTTTTCCGGATTTTCCACCAATCACCAATCACTTTTCATCTCTCACCCTCTTCCCTTTGCGCCTTTGCGTCCCTGGCCGACATAGTTAAAGGGGGAGATGGGGCGACGTCTGCTTAGCGTGAGATTTTCATTCGTCCTTATTCGTGGCCATTGCCGCGCGCGATGCCGTTCGAGCCGCTGGCTATGCTGCAGCCTAACCCTTTTTGCCGAAAGATTTGGCGCTGCCGAAACCAAGCGGAGCGGTACTTAACAATCCAGTCCATCAACGCATGCTCAAAGCCGATATCGTACCCAGCTTTTTCGCTTTCGATCCATTTGTGTCGGAGGATCTCCGCTCGTTCGGCTAAGAATTCGTTGTACAAGGATGAATTCCGAACCAGCTGAGAGACGTCTTCCACGGGATATCAATTTAGTTAGGCACACTAACGTCTTCCAATACTTATTTCGAAGTGTTACTAGACCTCCTGCGTATGGAAAAGAAGGTAAAGCCTTCTGTTTGACTTGAGCTCAGCCGAGTCGTCGAAGTCTCTGTTAGCCCTGTTCAAACGATTGTCTTTGCGAGCTTCTGTGAGGTTTGCCTCCCGGATTTACCTTTGCGGCTTTGCGTCTTTGCGTGAGATTTTTCTTCGCCTTCCTACTGCACGCCTTCAATCGCGAAGCTTTCGATATACTTCGATAATTTTTGCTGTAACGGCTTAAGCTTTTGGAACTCTGACGAAGACCGCCACCGTTCCGCATCGGCCGTTGGCAATTGTGAGGATTTTGATAGCAAATGAGAAGTCAGGACTCTCAACGGTCCCGTTAAAAGCCGCCGGCGCGCACTTTGTGCAACCGAGCGGCAGGTCTGGAATCCAGCCCCTAGGGTTGACGCGAAGCGCTCACAAATCCACTACGCTAAATGACGTATATCCCGATCTGCTAACGCATGCTTTTGTTTGATCCGGTGAAACGGTTGAACCAATAACGCTTCGATCAATTAATCGGCATCCCGCCGACCGGTACTCACCGTTAAACGACCATCAACAAAACCAGCCAACAGAAAGGATTGAGTATGTCATCCCGTACCAAAAGGCACGTTCCTCAAACGAATGAGTTTCATCCAGGAGCCGTGCGACCAAGCCACATCGCCAAGAATTCGCAGGCCCACGGAGGTGTGAGCCCGCTTAGTTCGGTTAGCCATCGTAACACTAGCTTTCAACCACTCCCACGACCTCTAGGTCTGACGCCTTATCATTATCCATTAACTGACCATTTCCCGACGATCGGAGACAATATTAAGGTCGCGAAGAAGATGGTGTTCCATGTCCTAGGCGATTCAGGAGGCGTCAAGGACGGAGAGTACCAAGACAAGGTTGCGGAAGAAATGGTTGGCCAACTTTCTGGAAACGCGGCGGATTTCCCCCAGTTCTGCTATCATGTCGGCGACGTAGTCTACTTCACCGGGATGCACGACGACTACTACGGTCAATTCTACGAACCGTACTCTCATTACACACCTCCAATCTTTGCGATCCCTGGCAACCACGACGGCGAAGTTGATGATCCCGGTGTCCAGACCTCACTCGATGGATGGGTCGATTATTTCATGCAAGCCAATCCGGACGTTGATCCGATCTCGAAGGACGCTCCACGCGTCGGCTTGAGTCTTCCCAACGTTTATTGGACGTTCCTGACACCGTACGCCACATTCGTCGGCCTATACACTAACGTGCCTGAGGGCGGCTCTATCGATTCGGTGCAACAACAATGGGTAACGAACGAATTTGCTACTGCGTCTAGAGATCTACCGCTCATCTTCGCGCTGCACCATCCAATCTACTCATTCGATGTCTATCACAGCGGCAGTTCTAAAATGGCAGACGTCTTAGAGAATGCAATTCGCGACACTGGACGAGTGCCGAATTTGGTGTTGACCGGACATGTCCATGACTACCAACGCATCGAACAGACCATAGCCGCCAGTGGGCCTACCCCGTTTATTGTTTGCGGGAACGGCGGGTACCACAACTTACACAAAATCCATTCACAGCCAGGAGACAAGGCCCCGGACACCGGTGCAGTTCTGAAGTACGGCCAAGATACAGCCTGGGGTTTCTTAACCCTGACCATCGATGACGAATCGATCACCGGTGTGTCAACTGAGGTGAATAAGCAAGGCGAAGTCTCTCGGGGCGATGAATTCAGTTACCCGACTGCCGCCGTAATGCTCGAGACCCCAAAAAACGTGCCAACACTCTAAGCTGCTTCAGCTAGACACAGACAAAAAGTCCGTAGGTGGCCGCGACTGGGTCACCTACGGTTTTTGATCTGCAACTTATCGAGCGAGCCCCCCGGCAGCTGCCCATCGAAACGAACGTGCAATTATCCAAGAGCCTTGATAAATAAGATAAAACATCGCGGAATAATGTTGCTTATTAAGACGTGACCCTAGTTCCGAACGCCCTGGTCATCGAGCTCGACGGAGCCCAGCATTTAGTTGACAGCAGCCGCGGCTCCGAATTCTCCTCCCGCCTCGAAGCTTTCCTTAGGGGCTCTCGCCGACAGTCACCTCGGTTATTCTCTCATGCCGTCCTGAACTCGGCGCTATTCAACTATCGACCTGTCCCCAATCCGGTTCCCTGAGGCGATCGCTAAGAACTCGGCTCAAGCCAAGCTCGGGCTGCAGGAGGCATTGGGGCTAGGGACAGAAAGCAGTTGGAGGGGCGCGCGCCGGGAATATCGTAAGCTGCTTTTCCAAACTGGAACAGCAGCTTCCAAAGCGGGTGCAGTCATTGATGTGGAGCTTGCCCAGAAAGTTCTCCAGCAACAGCAAGGCGAGATCCCACTCGCGGAGCTTTTGCGTTGTCGGATACGCTATTTTACCGATGGAGGCATCCTCGGTAGCCGGGCCTTTGTGCAAGAACAATTCGCCCGCTGCAGAGAAATCCTCTCTCCTGCGCAATCCGATCGTGGCTACCGGCTACGCGTCATTCCCGGCGACCAGATCTGGGTGCTCCGCAATCTCCGCCTTCAGCCAGTCGGCTAGCCTAGCAGTCTAACCTCTGTGCAGGTCGAGCCACGTCGGCAGCCGCGGCTCCGAATTCTCCTCCCGCCTCGAAGCTTTCCTTAGGAGCTCTCGCCAACAGTCACGCCGGTTATTCTCTCATACCGTCCTGAACTCGGCGCTATTCAACTATCGACCTGTCCCCAGTCCGGTCCCCCCAAGCTCCTGGGAAGTCCACGCGAGTTGCACGCGCCATGCTGGTGAGTGTCGCATCCAGATACAAAAACACAATAATAGTATGTTATTATGATCCCAGAGCTAAGTGTTTGTATCTAAGCTTTATCCATCACTGTTGGATCAAGAAGCTGAGGCGCTTGCCAATGAAGAGGACAGCGTCGTGGATGAGGAGTTCGATCAGGCACGGCATTCATTAAGCACGTTGGCGACGATCCGTTGCAGGATCGGATCAACGGCGAAACTGCCGGTGAAACAGAGCGACCCCACGGAGAACACAAGACCGCCGCCGCTATGCTGATAATGGGTCATGTGCCCAACGAGTTGCCCGTCCACCGGAGTATTTGTGCCGAGCGCCAACACCTCAATGCCAGGCGGCGGCGCGCCGCGGTCGTTGCCCTCCCACGCGGTGACGACCTGGGTCGCGGGTGCAGTTGCGGTATCAGAGGTATCCATCTCCCAGCCGCTGGCCGGGCCATTGTGCCCCGATTTCCCGATCAGGTCCCCATTAGCGAGCCCGGTGCCATTAAAAAAGCGATGTGTGGGATTTGTCACCTGGTATGGTGCGGGCGGACTTGTCGTAAGGTAATTGTTGTAGAGGAAGCCGACACCGAGTACGGCTCGTTCGGGCCGCGGCGGATTGGCGTTGCGGAAATAGTTCCGGTCTCGCCCCTGGCTCGGATCTCCACCGAAGAATTCTTCGACGCTGCCGTCCCCAAATGGCGTACAACGTTCAAACAACCCGTTACCGCCTAAGTACAACAGATTGCCGCCATTCGCGAGATAGCTATCGAGTTGATCACGCATTTGGTCGCTCCAATATTCCGGATGCGTATTCAGGATCAGCGCGGTGTATTCCCCGATGGAAGGAATGCCATTGTGAAAATCGAGATCTGTGTAAACATCGGCCGTATAGTTATTTCCATCGAGCCAGTTCAGCAGCCATAGCTCAGCGCGGGTCAAATGATTAACATTGCCGTCATCGACCGGGGACGTACCCGGATTGGGGCGAAGAAAGCTCAAACGCGCAGCGCCGCCGGTACTGTAGTGGGAGTGGCCGCCCCAATCGTTGTAGGCGTTCCAGGTATTAACATTAGCCAATACAGCGAAATCGGCCCGTCGCGGCCCTGGTTTAACGGCAAAGACGATATGGAACGCCAACCCGGCCTGATCCACGCATTGCGCAGAGTACAATCCTGAGACCCAGTCGTCCGGGATGGTGAGACTAAAGGTTTCTTGCCAATTGCAACCATCGGCCCAGGCTTCAGGCGGCGCGCCCTGGATATGGGTGGCTCCGTGGAACGGCGGAGCTACCGGTGTGCCCACGGCGCCGCTCTGCGTCTGCAACCGTAGATAGGTCACGGTGTAATCTGAGCGCGCCGAGATGCAAAAGCTGAGGCGCTCTCCTGGGCCGCCCGATAACGGCCAGCAATAGCCCTGCACATCGCTAGCCTCCGGCGCGATGAACCAGCCGGAGCCGATTTGCTGCCCCTGTCCGTTATTAGCCCAGTTTACAGTGCCGTCCTGGGCGAGGTCGCGGTAGAACATTAGGAACCCGTCCGGGGTAACGCCGTAGAGCACTCCATCTTGACCCGATAAAATGCGTGCGAAACTGTTCCAACCCCAACCGATACGCTCGCCCGCGCCCGTTTTTGCCCAGCTGGCTGTACCGTTCCGGGCTAAGTCCTGATACCAATACAGCCCGCCGTCATAGCCGACTGCGTAGATGATGCCGTTGCCGCCATAGGCCACATCACGAATCGTAGTCCAGCCATTACCGATTTTCTGCGGCGCACCGCCAAATGACCAACTGGGAGTGCCGTTTCGAGCTAGGTCGCGATAATAGAACAGGTCGCCATTAGTAGCGATGGCGTAAAGGATACCATCCCCACCCGAAAAAACGCGGGCATAAGTATCCCATCCTCCGGACCCGATCACTTGTCCGCTGCCGGCTGCCCAGGCTTCGGTGCCATTGCGAGCAGCGTCGCGATAATAAAGGAGACGGCCAGCTCCGTCGATGGCATAGATTACTCCTTGATCGCCGCAAATGATTTGCCGGTAGCCGTTCCAACCGCTGCCGATGGTTTTTGGCGCACCCCCAAACGCCCAAATGCCCGTACCGTTTCGAGCCAGGTCCTGATAGAACACCAATGCACCGGATTCGGTGGCGGCATAGAAATGCGATTGTTCATCGCAATCGAGAAGAAAAAAGCTCATACATTATTTTCTTAGCCCGGCATTTCCGCTGCGGGTTATGTCCCTCGACGCGGGTAGTAGAGCACCTGTCGACAGCCCAGGCGGGCAGCATCGTTCACGGGCATCGAATGCCCAAACTTTATGGCTGCGGTGCACTTCGCGTCGAGCATAATGCAACTATATCTTTTTGGGGCCAACGAGTTAATCCCGTCACCGCGATTTCGCCGAACCTTGCAAATCCCCTGCCGCTAAAAAGTATCTCGTATCATTTGAGACGGGCTGTTGCCCGATTCAGGAGATCCCTGGGGGCCAGCCATCTTCAAAATTTCCTTGCCGGCATTTTGGGCACTCCGTTTCAGCTAGTCTACTTACTTCTCTCAACGAACTAGCTCCGCACCTCTTACATTTCATTGGATCTCGTTTCGGATCGATTCGACTAACTTCGGCGCAACTCAAGCAAAGGAACTCGGATTCGTTACCTCCATATAATTCAAATGCTCGCTTATGTTCGTCCCGAGTAGGCGACCGTCCATAAATCAGGTTCATAATCCGCTCCGTCTCAGAGATATCACCTGGATGATACAGGTAATGTCGGATTCCCGCCGGCCATTCGAGATACCCGGTTCCCGTCATCCCACCAGTCGACAGAAAAACCGCAGTGATCACAGGTGAATTTGGTGCATTGAGTCATAGGTGACAGCAGAAGGGTTATGTCTTTAAACAAATTACACAACGTTGCTTGTTAAGACGTGACCCTGGACCCTAGAGACTTAGAGACCAAGCACAGCGGTGCCAAGGATTATTTCGGTTGCCCGATCATGGTGATCGGCGGGTTCAGACTGGCAGAGACGCCGCCCCCCGTCGCGGTGACGGTCACGGTTCCCTCTGAGAAGGCGTTTCCGGGCGTGGTCAGCGACACGGTGAACTGACCCCCACTCGCCGTCGGCACGGCGACCGTCGCGCCGTTCATCGTCACCGTGACCGTGCCGCCATTCGCGATGGGGAAGCCCTGACCGCGCACAGCGAAGGTCATGCCGCCAAAGATGGGCGGTTGGACGAGGATTCCGGTTACGGAATCGACCACCTCGAGCACGGGCGCCAATGCCCCGGTCACGGTTATAGGCGTGGAGGCCAGAAACTGGCCGGCGAGTGTCGCCCTCAGGGTGTAGGGCCCGGGCGGGGCGAAGCGCGGAATTCGCGCATCGCAAGTCCAAGGCGCCGAGATCGCCGCGACCGCGGCGCTGCCGATCTCGAACGACGGGCTGACCGCGCCGATCGTGGGAGGGATGAGCGTCAGCACGACCAGATTGGTGGTGGCGGTAGAGGCGATAAGCGAGGGCCCCCAGCTTGACCAGGTCAGGGTGTCGGCGCAGCGCGCCCGGAACGAATAGCTCTCGCCCGGCTGCAGAGGCGGCGTCTGATAGCTGTAGTCGGCGCCAACTTCGGGCGTCGGAACGATGGTGACGACGCCGTCCTGACTGACCTGCGCCAAATTCGGCGTGCCGGTAGAGGTGTTCGGCCACTCAAGGTTGAGGTGGGTTGTCGTGTCCACAGGGAAACCGGTTCCCCGCACCGAAATCTCCTCGCCGGGCAAGGCTTGACTGGCGCTCGCCGCCAGGGCCGGCGGATTCTGTAAGACTGTTCCCGGGGGTGGCGCGTTGACGTTCTCAATGGTCGGACCCGGGTCAAGGGGGTGGGTCAGAGTCAGAGTCAGGGTCGAATTGTTGACGATGGAAAAGGCGCATTGCGAGATGCCGCCGGCGACACACTGTGGCCCGGAATTATTCAGGGTTGTGAACAAGGCACTGAACGGCGCCGCCGCCGCGCCCGATAGCGGCACGCTTTGATCAGTCCGTTCCGCCGCCTCCCCCTCGAAGAGATCGACGAGGCTCTGGTAATTGTCGCTCTGGGTGAAGAAATTGCCGAGATCGGTAATTAATTCCGAAAGGAACGTGTCGAGTCCCGCTCCCACATTGTCGGTATGCATTGATGCATTATACAACGCCGCGGTGGCGCTGGGGGACAGTTCGAACGGCCTGACCGGTACCGGCGTCGACACCGACAGCACGGCGTCGAAGTTGATCTTCCAACCGGCGCCAAACTCGCCCGAATAGAAGTGAAAGTCGCCGCCCGGTAGCCCATAGATCAGCGACAGGGTCGCCGGCTGAGTGGCTGATGTGGCGGGGATGATGACCGCCGTGACATTGCCGCTTGAGGCCAGGGTGCAGGAGACATTGCTGACAGTGGTTCCGGAAGTCTCGGCCTGGGTCGTGAACATCGCGGCCGCCTGAATCTGTTCCCCGGCTCGAGCCGACTGCCAGGCGAGGTTGAACAGATCGCCAATCGAACGAGTGAGGTAAGGCTTGAGGGGCGCGAGTTGGGCCTGTAACGCGCTCGGCAAGATCGGCAGAGCGATGATCAGAGACGCGGAGGTTTGTTGATAGGCGGAATTGGTGAGCGCCGGTTCATTTGTCGGGAAATCGTATAGATCGACAACGATGTTCAGCGGTTGGTTGGTTACGTCGGCGGTCGTCATTGTGTTGAAGCTTTGTTGTGCACCACGCAAGCGACACCAGGCGATGTCGCAGGTCTATACGTCTAATGGCTCAGTGTTCCTTTGAGCACTACAAACCGCCGAGTAATTCGTCAAAGACCTGGGTAGATTGGACGACGATTGAATCGCTGCGCGAAACTGCACCGTACAGCCTGGCTAACCAGTTTCGCTCGAGCGAGATCTCTTTGGCCGGCAAACGGATGACGACACTGGCGCCGCTACCGGCTGTCTAATTCAGCGAGCTCATGGTCGCACTTGGAATGCGACCAAGCTGGCGACACCGATCGTGCCGCTTCAAGTGTTCGAGGACGCGCCCTCGGCCTAAAATACGCTCTCTTCGTTACCCTTTACGCGCTCTTCTACGGCTTCTACCTGTTGCGCACTCGCTGCGAGCCTTTCTGCTACCAATTCCATCTGAAAAAGTTTCTGCAAGTAAGCTCGCTGGCTGGCAAGGAAATCTGCTTCAAGTTCTTCTAGTGTCGGCATGTTTCGGATCCCCTTGTGGTGTTATTACTATGGAGAGTCATTATTGTCATTAGAATTAGTTTCCTCAGTTAGTTCATCAACATCCCTAATTACAGGAAGCGTGTCTATACGCGTTTTGACGTATGTTAGTCAGGGAGGGGGCAAACGGGGACGCGTCTACACATCGTCCGTCGTTCGATTCCCCGATTCAAACCATGATACCAAGCTCCTGGGAAGTCCACGCGAGTTGCACGCGCCATGCCCGTGAGAGTCGCATCCAGCTAAAAAATACAAGAATAATATGTTATTATAATCCAAGAGCTTAGTGTTTTGTATAGACGCGACCCCGGGACCGACCCCAGATGGAGCGAGGCCTAGCACGCCCGGTCGCGACGCTTCGATTCGAGCCCGCAGAGATCACTAGCCGCTTAGGCTTAAAGTTTGAAGCAGCTCACGACGAGCTCGATGATCTGGAAGCGGCCGTTTTTAGTGGTTCGCGTGGACAACAATTCGCGCTGGTCCGTCATCGTAATCAGCCAAATCCAGGTACAGACATCCTGATTAACGAGAAGTCAGTCGATTTGAGTGCAGCACTTCGCGATGCATTGAGGGCCTTACGATTTCAGCCGCGAGAGCTTCGCTGGACACATCCCGAAATCAAGCTAAGCGAGTTAGACTAGATTCGACCGCGCAATTCGGTTTCCTTGAGCGATTAAATCTTCGCGGTCCCCTTCGAAGCAACAAATGCTTGCTCAGCAAGGAGGGGGCAAACGGGGTCGCGTCTAGGTGGCCGCGAATGCACACGAATAGACAAGACCTGACCCTAGGCTTCTAGCTGTCCGGGCGAAACATACATACGTCAATTTGCGTACAGACATCGCACGCCGAAAGCCGTTATATCAGCGTTCAAATTTGGACCCTTCTGCATGAGCCCGGATATGAACATCACATTGCCTCCACAGCTTAGATTATAGTCTATGGAATACCTCCAGCTCTTGCTGATACTGCAGCATGTCGCCGTGGGTGGCACGGCGCTCGCCGGAGTCTCCTATCTCTTCTTTGAGGATGCTTTCGCTAAATGCTTTACACCCGAACTTGCCAAATGGCAGCTGCACACGACGCTTCTCCTGGTAACCGCATCCTTCGCGATTAGCTACGCAGTCGACGACTTGGCAAAGGAACTCATCGACCGAACGCCTGGAATGTTTTGCATCGGCCGTACGCCTGTCGATGCAGAATTAGGACGTATCTTTCTGCAACCGTTTTTCAAGACGGATCAAGAAGAGAGATTTACCGCCGTTTTCCCTCAAAGAAATGACAATCATTTTCATGTGACTCCCTTAGCCTTGGAAGTGATTCAGGTTCTAAAGCAACAAGAACAAAAGGTTACTACGGCAGGAGTTGCTAGGAACTCTGCTGTTCTCGATGACTCTAGCCATGTGGAAGACCCGATGCTGGATGCCCTGTTAAGCGAATTGCCCAAAGAACTGGATGGAGCGCCCCGGTCACTTGGAGTTCTAATGCACAGCCACAATAAACGGGACGATCAAGTTCAGTTTAGCGACGCAACTGTGGCTTCCACCGCGGTTAATCACATTTTCTATCAAGCGCACGACTTGATTTCCCGGGATCCGACATACGCTGATGAAACGAATAGATTCTATCAGCGCCCGCGATTTCTTCGATCCTTGGGCTTTTTGAGCGAGTTATTTTTCCTTACCTACGGCATTTTAGCCCTTTTATCGCATGAGCAAGATCCTAAGTGGACCATCCTTCTAGCTCTTACCGGTGCAGCTTTTGTCTATGGTCTCTTCAGGAACGACGCGATCGTGCTTTCTCTTCCGTCATGGCCGTTCCTCTGCTCGTTCGTGTTTTTCGTTGCCTTCGGTGTGATCCGATACCTGCTCTGGGCGCTCGGACTGCTGGTAAAGCATCAAAAAAGCGAACGCGGCAATTCCTTGGCTGCAATTGCCATTGCCTCATTTTTTGGAATCATTCTTTGTTCCATTGGAGCGCACGCCGAGAGCGTCGAGTTAAATCAGCGTGTGTTTGGGTATTTCGTCTCGCTATACCAGCACCCCGAGAAAACAGAATTCAAGTAGGTTATCCAAAGGAACGTCTCTTAACTTTCGACAGTTGCGACTTTTTCATGCGAGTACCCCCCTCATCGCGAAACCGCTTTCCACCGTGTACCGGCGGGGGCGGTCTTGCTCCCATCCTAGCTATTTCCTCAACGTCTGCCGGTTGAGACGCGAGCCCTTGTTCGCAGCCTACCGCACCCACGTTGTCCGCCATAGTTTCGGGAACTCTGAACGAAAGAGGAAGCTTTAGTCATCTTTGCAGAGTGCGACAGCCGTTCTAGGTCAATAGTTGACCTGTCCTCACTTTCATCCCATTTTGATGCCGATTACAAGCCGGCGCCACAAATTCCATGTTCTCGTGCCTTTTGTGATTTTCTGTGAAACCTAAACATGCGCCTGCGTACGCTTGCGGAGCCCAGCTTTTGGGGCAGGTTCATCATCGGCAATACCGGGCAATAGGCAGCCTCAAGCAAAGTTTATATTGTGACGCAATCCTGATTCACCAGAACGATCGATTAACGCGAGCAGATTTGCGCATTCAGCGTGCCGGCTCCTGCGACGCACAAGAATAATGATGCCAGGGTTCGACTGTCCACTGGCCAATCCCAGGAAGTCGTCCCTGTTACAAGTGATCAGCAGTATCTCGTTCTTGCACACGTAATCGAATACCTCGGAGTCACTGGCCTGGACCGGCAAAACTTGTCTAAGCTCACTGACTTCGTGGCCGTCCTGGCGCAAGACCCGAGCAACCTCAGCCGGCACATCGTGATCAAGAAAGAACTTCATGCATCCGAACTCATTTGCCTGGCTATGAGAGTATCGATTTCTGCTCGATGGTCCTCGTAGTAGGCCAGGCACTCGTAGACTTGTGCCCGGGTCAGGTCGGGGAAACTTCGCACAACGTCATCGATGCCAGACCCGTTGACGATCAGCCCAACCACATCATGGACCCCGATCCGAGTTCCTTCTACAATCGCGCTCCCTCCGCGCACATTTGGCAGGTTGACAAGGTAGCGGTAACCGGTCGCTGGCATGGTTCCAATGCTAACCGGGGCGGAGTCGTCCTGCAAAGGCCATTTCGAACCAAAGGCAGGTCCCAAGGGACAGGTCGGTTATACGTTCAGGGAGTCCGCCTACGAGGGAGGGGTCGTTTGTTCGAGACGAAGAGCGTCGAGTTGGTCCCGGGGACGAAGAGTCCACTTGGGATCACGCAGATGTCGCCAGAGGATTGTTTGATACATGATTCAGATGTGTTATTAAATACGGGAATCAATGTGACAGCCACGAAATCAAAGGGCAAGTCGGCTAGCCTAGCAGTCTAACCTCTGTGCAGGTCGAGCCACGTCGGCAGCCGCGGCTCCGAATTCTCCTCCCGCTTCGAAGCTTTCCTTAGGAGCTCTCGCCGACAGCCACGCCGGTTATTCTCTCATACCGTCCTGAACTCGGCGCTATTCAACTATCGACCTGTCCCCAATCCGGTTCTCTTCTACCATTCCGGCAGCTGCCAGTCTTGACGCAGACGGGCGCGTTGCAGCTCGGCCCCGTCAAAAATCTCGCCCGGTTCGCACCGACTGCTGGACAGCCCGGGCAACGACGCGTTGGCCTCCTCGTAGAAACGCGCGCCAATCGCAGACTGGTTCAGATACGCATCCGACCACCAATCTGTGATGCGTTCCCTGGCCGCATCAAAACGATCGGCGGACGGCAACCGGTCCTTCTTCTCCCGCTGATTCACGGAGCGATGTGCAGGTAAGAGGTTCCACAAATCACCGCACGGCCAAGCTGAATAAGGAAAACAATGATCAATGTCCAGAATGTCCAAGCTGAGCTTGGTGCCAGTCCAGACGCAGAACAGTTTGCGCTCGGCAAGCAATTGCATAGCGATTTCTCGGGCGACGCGTACATCCCGTTGAGGATCGGCCCAGCGCAGCGCGACGGAGATAACATCTTCCTTGAGAGTCCGATCCTGGGTTTCTGCGTAGGAATGCATCAAACGTCGCCATTCAGCGAGAAGGGCGGGCTCGATCCATGCGTTGTAACGAGTTAATGCGCGCCAAAGATTGCCCGGTACGACCAGATACCCAAACCCTAAGAGATACTCGCTTGTCAGCACGAGTTCCGGACCGCGAAGAACGCGTAACCGCGCGCCTTTTGTTACCCCATAGACTTTGTTTCCCTCCGGGTAAGCAGTGTGATCGATCGGCATTTGCACCAGGTTCGAGACGACATCCTTGAGCGCCTGATGCAAGGCTCCGGCTGCCGATCCCGTGAACCTGGCCGCGATCTGCAGATCAAGCCCGGACACTGTCTCGAGCTGCTGGTAAGCGGTCTTGACAAATCCGAGCTTGGCAGTTCCCACATTACCCGGCGACTGAGGCAAACCTGCTGTGAGCAGCGGTTTAAACTGGCGCAACCAGAAGAGCCCAACCAGGCCAAGCGGGACCTGAACCGACTCATCGGCGGCTTGCCGCACGAGGCCGAGCGAATTGTTAGCGATGCGTGATAACACCCGAAGCAACGCCAGCTTGTAAGTCGATGATTTACTGTCAGTGAGAATAATATGCCGGATCAACGGTAACGCACCGGTGCTGTCATCCGGCAGCCGCACTAGCACCGTTGTCCAGGTTACCCCGACGCGGTTCAGTTTGTCTGCCGTATTCCCCGATTCTTGAACGAACAACCCGTGATTACGGCAGAGTTTCTCTATCTCCTCCGATGAGACCGGCCACAGCTTACGGCCGTCATGCGACGGACCGTGCCGGAGCGCGAAAAACATGAACCCGCCTGGCTTTAGCAGGGTTACCAGTTTTCGGAACGCTCTGGACCGATCGGCTGGCGGCACATGCATCCAGACGGCGCTGAGAATAACCCCATCGAACGAAAGACCGAGTTCATGTACCCGTTTCAGGGCGGGTAACCGGTCGTCGATCCACCGGATTCTTGGCGACGGATGTAACGTTCGCCCGTGTGCCGCCATTGCTTCGGCGGGTTCAACCGCCACGACTTCGTGGCCTTGTTCAGCTAACCAAGCAGCATCTCGTCCCGAACCGGCGCCGACATCGAGAATAAGCGCGGGACGATCGGGCAACATGCCGGAAAACTTCTTTTCCAACCATAGCGTAGGAATGTCCTCGTACCGGGTGCACGTCGCTTCGGCATGTGCGTTGTACCAGTCGATCGCATCTGGAGATACCGGAGACGATTCCACTGTTTCAGAGAATATCGACAGTCGCGGCCCGGGTCCAGAAAACGATAGAAGAGTCTGGTGCGAAGCCGTCGCGGCTAACGAATGCTGGATCCTGACTTTTTAATTGGCCCCTACCTGTTTGCGCGAAACGCATAAGAGACTGAAATAGTTGACCTGTCCCTAAGCGGGAATCCAAAAGTGAAGAAACGTTTCTGTTATTTGATCGTCAGCTCTTTCTTGACCACCCGATGCTGGTTTTGCAGCTGCATTTTAATGGGCGTTCCACCAACACTGGGCGCCACGGCCCGGGTAATTTGTTCAAACAGCGAAACCTTGTTTTGGTCGTCCCAAATTCCGTCCTGTACGACAAATGACACGATGGCGCCCTGCTTATCCTTTGACAGGAAGACATCGGCGCCGCGGTCTTGAAATAAGCCGACAGATTTGAGGGCCTCCCCAAGCGCCTTGGCTTCCTTCTCCGTGACATCCTGGGAATATAAACGTCATCTTTTGCACCCACAGCGAGCGTCGTGAACCGGCCGGCCGTCGGCAACCCGCCGAAGGATATAAAAGCTACCAGCGTGTAAACCACCCACAGTGCTGCCCCGACCCCAATCCCGCTCCAAATCGACGCGCGTTGTGTGCCAGCGCTAACCTGCTCTTGGAGAAAAGGGCGGTGGATTTTCACCGCGAAATAGATGGCCGCAATGAGCGCCACAACGGCCAGGAGGCCGGCGAGTATTGAAGGGAGGAGAAACGGCGCAACCAGGTCCATGGCGGCAATGGCGATTCCGGCGCTAAGGGTGAGGATCGCCGTCTTTTTTTCGCCAGATCGATAATAGTTTAGCGCCATTAGGATGCACCCCGCGGTCGGCGTTCCGATGATGCTTGCGATGATGATCGGGCGGAGATTCCACAACTTGACTGCGGCCATGGACGGCGGGGTTTCGATTGATAGGGGTGGGGGATTTTTGCTCATTTGGCTTTCTTGAGGCTCGAGAAATAGACGCGCGACCAAAAGCCACTTGCACCCAATCAAATGCGCAGCGGTTGCCGATGGCCGTCTCTACGACTCGCGTCTAAGAATCGCTCCATCGCCCTGAACTGGTAGCTGCTCGATCCTAGGCCTTAGGTTACTCCGAGCGGCTTCGCCTGGAGCGCCTCGCTGTCAGCGAGGCTTAAACAGGCCCTTGATTCGAGAAGTCATCTAGAACAGGATCGACACTTTCTGTGGGTGCTGGGTCAAGAGCCCCCAGCGCTTGCTCGAGGAACCCTTCCTGCACCAGATATTTCTTGGCGTATTGCTTCAAAACGGGATCGATGTTCTCTTCTTCCCAGAACAGGCGCCCGTTCTGGCAATTAATATGAACCATGCCGGCTTTTGGGTGATCACCGAAAGATGCTTCTGCATGGAATTTCGCTAGAGAGCTAGATTCATTCCATGAGAGCGGTCCGGAGCACCGGCGCTCTTCTCCCAGCGCTCTATGATTCGCATCCACCGGATTAGGCTCTAGGGATCACGCAGCCGCTTCTGGCTCACAAGCGCTTTGGCATTGTAGAGACTGATCTTCTGGACCTCATCAAGGAGCGCTTTGAATCGCGCCTGCTCTGTTTTTGTGAGCTCGCCTTGATTATTCTTATCCATGAGCCGGTCGAGCTCCGGCTGCGATTCCGGATCCAGACGCTTCAATTCGAACTTGGGCTCTGGAACTGAATCAAGTCTTGGAGACGAACGTCCAGCGCTTCACAGAATCGCTCGGACAGCTTTGATTCGTCGTTGCAAATCGCGGTCGATTTTAAGTCGTTCTTCGAAACGAGTGATAGCCATGCTGACAGCCGAGTAGGCGACGCCGCCGGCGACTGAGCCCAGCTCGGCCAGCCGCATGCCGGCGAAGTTACGGGCCAGATACCAGGCGGCAGGCAATGCGTCATTGCCGCGTCCGGCGGCAAGGGTTTCCCAATCCTCTTTCCAGACAGTACTCACCGCCGCGCAGATGTCCTTCCAGTCCGGACCCAGGCGTTCCGATTGCCGTAACCCGAGCTGTTCATGCCGGTCGCCTTTGAGTCGTTTGACCATTTGCCGGACGAAGGAGTCCGATCCGAGCAACAGGGTTGCCGAGACTTTATCCTTCCAATCGATTTCCCAATCGCCGAGCCCGGCCATGTGCTCGAGCTGTCGCCGATATGCAGCGCGTAGACTCCGGACACTTTGTTGACCAAAGAACGCGTAGATTGAATCCATAGTCAGCCAGCCCGGATTTTTTTCCTTTCCCACATAAACGTTGTATGAACTCCAACGATAATTCAGTGCGGCTACTCGAGCATTAATCATCTCCCGATCCGGTTGGGATTGCTCGGTCGCAACCCGTCCTTCATGTCCTCCTAGAGCGGCGACCCGCACTGGATTGAGGTGGATGTAGCGGTTGATCGTCAAAGCAGAGCCATCCTGATCATGTAAGAGGGCCTTAAATCGCCCTTGAAACAGCGGACCAACCCTCCGATGAAGTCGATTGAACCAAGTACTATAGGAGACATTCAGCCATTGAATGGCCTGACTAAGATTAGCCTTAGGGGTCTCGATTTGCAGATGGTAATGGTTACCCATCAGCACATAGGCATGAATTCGCAGGCCGAACCGAGTCGGGAGAACCCTTAGCAGGTCGAGAAAGTGCAAGTTAGTGCGCTCGTCAGGAAAGATTTGTCGCTTTTCCAGGCCGCGGTTGATCACGTGATACCAGCCGCCTTCAATGTCGAGCCTCAGAGGTCTGGCCATGACCAAGAGAATAATCTCGAGGCTGATGAGCGCAATGTGAAATATTTAGACGTGACCCCTTCGACTACCCCTTCGGTTTTCTACGAATTCTGGCTGTATAGAATAAAATATGATTTGCTTCTGCTATATAATAGGATACGATATAACAGAATGAACGGTGAAGAGAGTGAAGGCATTAAGACTGGAATTGCTGCGCTTGGCGACGCAGAGGCTCGGCTCCGCAATGTTGCGGCGAAGGCCGCGTCTGAAGGGGACTACGATACAGTGGTCTTAATTACCCACTGGGCGAAAACATTGGGCGCCCTTATGGGCGAGGTGACTAGTCCTTCAGAGGGGCGGTCGGAGACGCAGTCAGCGACAAATGGCGTTACGAGACGCGAGGGAAGCCCACGAGACGGAAGAAATGGCGAACGGCGCTTGAGAACTAAAGGAGTACCGTTAAGTCCCCCCAGTTTTAGCCGCGACGCCGATTATCTGGTCAAGCACGCGCTATCGCGCAAGAGCCACTCCGAATACGAACATCGAGCGCCAGCGGACGTCGTCTTCGCGGTTGCCGATTGTATAGGCGAATGGCGATCAACGAGGAAGCTATTGAGCAGCGATCAGCTAATGCAAAGTTATTCCAAGCGAAAGGGGAAAGTCGTGTCGTACCAGATCTACGTCGCCCTAGCTTGGCTAGCGCACGTTGGACTTGTACGCCGGCATGGAAGAAGCGGTTATTCGGTTCCCTCACCCACCACAATATCGCACGATGTCCAGGCCGCCTGGGCTAAGCTTGGAACTAGTCCCTCCGATTAAGGGCTCCCCCGGTGTGCGCAAAAGCAATTTCCTGCATATGATCGAAAATCCTGCTTGGCGATTTCGAAAGATAAGGGATGACCAGAAGCATGTGGAGCCTACGCACCGCGAACATTTGGCCACTGGTGGTGCGGTCGAGCCTTTGGTACGGGAATCAATACAGAATTCGCTCGACGCTACTATCTCGGGCAAATCCACTAAGGTGATATTCACCTTAGGTTTGGCTTCGGCGGAGACAGCTGGGACGTATTTCGATGAACTGAGACCTCACTTGGATGCGATAGTGCAATCGTTGCCAGAAGGGCTGCCAGGGGTGAGTGAAGACTTCAGATTCCTCGCAATTGAGGATTACAACACGCGTGGTCTCGAGGGCGATCCTGCGCTTCGAAAGCCGACGAACGTCGACGGGACGAAGAATCATTTTTTTCGTTTCTGGCATTCAGTCGGACAGTCGACGGGTGAGTTTAAGCGACGCGGTAGCTGGGGCGTCGGAAAGGTAGTGTTCGCCAATGCGTCACGAATCCGAACCTTTTTCGGTTTAACGCTCCGCTCCGGAGATCGTTCGGCTCTGCTTATGGGAGAGGCCGGGCTGACTATCCATACCCTGGCCGGTAGCGACGAGATGTACGATTGGTACGGGTATTATGCGACTCCTCGATCCGAAGCCGAGCAAGACGTCCCCTTGCCGGTACGGGACGCAGTAACGGTACAGAAGTTCGCGGAGGTGTTTTCGCTGAGCCGTACAGTCTCTGGCCTTTCGATCCTGGTGCCTTATCTACGCGAGGGAGTGGATTTAGATTCTCTGGCGCGCGCTGCGATCGAGCAGTACTTCTTGCCAATTCTTTCAGGACGTCTCGAAGTTGTCGTTCGCGATGGTGCGCGGGAAATAGTCATTTCCCGGTCGAGTATTCGAGACGCTGTGGCAGAGATCTCTTGGCCGCAACGGCGCACCAAGGAAGAGCTTTTCGCCTTATTGGACCTTGCTCAGTGGCAAATCAGTCTTGAATCAGGGAACTATGCGTTGCTCGAGACTGCGGGTACCGAAAGACAGTATTCGCTGGATCCTATATTGTTTCCGCCTGAAAGCCTTCAGCGCATGACGGATGATTTCGCATCCGGAAGGCGGGTGGCGATACGCATTCCTATTCGGGTTCGACCGAAGCAAGGTGAGGCCGCTACGGAAGAGGTACGCGTCGTCTTAGAGAGGGATGAAAGATTACGTGTGAGAAGCGATGTCCCCCATTTGCGGTCTGGCATTAACATTTCCAAGATGCGCGAAACGGGTCCAGCTGGCGTCCGGGGTTTGCTCGTCGTGGGCTTTGATTCCGAAGCGCGACAAGGGGAGCTAGACAAGCTTCTTCAGGCATCTGAAGGTCCGGCTCATGTAAATTGGGAGCAGAGGGGAGATGGATACGACAAAGCCCGACTACTTTATGAAGACGCTCACAAGGTTATTGGATTTGTACGTCATCTTGTGCGGAACTTGGTGGAACTCTTAATCACACCGGCAGACGTGAGGGATACCCGAACGCTCGCAGCATTCTTCCCGGATCCTGAGCATGACGGAAATTCAAACCATCGGAAGAAGCAGCCGGATCCTAAACAGTCTCCACCCGCAGGCGTGATCGAAGGAATTGTGCGGGCCATATTCCCTGGCCTTGGCGGTTTACGTCCAGTGGAAGCTGCAGAACTAGTTCTATCCCAACCGGGCACAATGAAGACCACGAAAACAGGTGCGGACGGACGCTACCGGTTCGAGGGACTGGGACCCACCGAGTATGAGATCGACGCGCAACGAAGCGGCTTTGGTCGTGCTACTACGACGGTGACGCTGCCGCCGGAGCATGGCATGCGGGTGGACCTTTTCCTGAGAAGAGAGGCTCCGCAAAAAATGTTCTTCAAAGTTCCCCTTCAGGACGGATTTGGTATTCGGGGAAACGAGGAGTTTCTCGGGAACCTGCGCCCCGTGAGAGTCAAAATGGCGTATGCCGGATGGGGTGGTTCGAAATCCTTCACGGAAGCGGATTTCTCCCTCAACGACAAGACGCTGGAAATTTCCTTCAGCGGCGTTCAAGAGACGGAGCGTCAACACTTAGTGGATGGACCAAATCTGTTGAGGTTTACGCCTGTGACAAACCAGTTTTATGTGGAGGTAAAGGGTTTCGATCAGAACCGAGCTCTGTACGTAGAAGCTCGGGCCTTGGATGACGACCGCGGCGGGGAGGATGAGGGCTTATGAGTAAGCCACTTTTCTTCACCGGGCGAAAGGAGATTTCGCGCTCAGATGTGACGATTCGCTTGTTTGAGCGACCAGGCCAAGTAACAAGATTCCAGGCAAACATTGACCTCTCCAAGTATGTCCTGCCAGCAGAAGCTATCGTCGTAGTAGAGGCCTACCACACCACTTATTTCGAGCGCTTCCCGCCTGACACGGTAGCGAACTACAGAGCTAGAACGCAAGAGATGGCTCGTCTAGAACCCGGAGATCAGCCGAACTTCAGAGTCAAAGTAATAGCCCCAGACGGCGGGGTGAAAGGCCGTTTGCTAGCCGCGGTCGATGAAGTGCGTCCAACCACTGGAGACGACGATGAAAATGTGGGGTCGCTCTTGCCAATTGTTCCCAAGACTCGAAGCATAATGGGAGACGAATTCTGGAGGGTGAATTTCAGTAGCGGAGAAGAAAAGGTGCCCGAGTTGTGGATAAACCGTGACGTGCCGGGACTCCTGTCCGGCCTCAGACGTCAGGAACCTCAGGTGACAGCGCTGATAATGCCGGAGATCCTCCGTCAGGTATTGCGCGGGTTAGTAGAGGACGAAACAGATTGGACGGATGAAGGACGGCTGGGCCAATGGTTGAGCTTAGCACAGAGACTCTACGATCAATTTGAAGGCTGGGATGAGGGAGATCCAGACGGTTCCCGGCAGAAACGTCGCGAGTGGGTAGACGAAGTTGTAAAACGGTTCTCGGGCGCGCATCACTTTTTTGACCGCTACTGCGAACAGTATGTTCGACTGGTTGCCGAGGAGGTGAACAATGACTGAGATAAGCGTTTTAAATGAACTCGGAATCGAGGAGTTTCGGTCGTTTCTCGTTCAGGTGAAGTCGGATCCAACTGCATCGCCCCCCCTAAGTATCCTTGAAGATTTGCGGTACAGTGAACTTCTATCGAGCGGCGCCGCCGTTGAGATGCGAGGGTTCTCCTCAAAATTTGAGTTCGGTCGATATATCGCCGACGTGGTCAGTAATAGGGTTCCTGATCGAACTCTACGAACCTCAGTCGGACTCTGGGCGTGGCTTACGCTTTTTTACGTCGATCAGGTCTGCCCTCCCGACAACAGTGGGAAAAGAAGAGTACTTCGTCTTGAGAAGTATGTGCCGTCCACTGGCCACATCGCGACGGGATTGGACAAACATCTTCTATTCTTTCCTTGGAAGATGGTTAACCTTCACGGTGACAACGCCGCGTGGCTACTAGGTGGTCCTCTTCGTGAAGATACCAAGGTTATGCGAGAGCTGGCGAATAGCTACCGCCGAAACGTAAGCACGCCATTCGTTCAGCTTGCAAAATCTCTCTACTTTGACGAGCAGCGAAATCGGCTTAGGACCGGTGCGACCACCAACCGGCCGGGTAGTTTGCGTCGATTGGACCGAGTTGTAAATCAGCTCGACCTAACCTACGATGTTTTTGGTATTGATGCAGCAAGTCTTGCCGATTTGTTGCCAAGACGAGAGTTTGAGCGCTGGTTATCGCGAAGTTAGCAGGCGCTTATGCGGCTCGCGATACGCGGATCTTTTCATCTCGGTTGGCCGCCCAAACGGGTTCGAGAATGTGAGCTGCAAGGTGGTGGACCACCGGAACGACAACTCCGTCACCACAGAGGTGGTACGCTTGGTTGTATTGCTCGGGCACCACATAGTTTTCCGGCAGCCCCATCAATCTAGCCGCTTCTCTTGGGGTGAGTAGCCGACTTCTTACTTGTCCATTTTCTACAAAAATGATCGTCTGACGAGAGGAGCCTCCGACCGGGGTGCGTAGGCACCCGGCAACGTCGTCGAATCGAATCTCTGCTCGCTGTTGACCGTTCCGCCTGCGCCTATAAACAGCGCCCAGTAGGAGAACTCCGGCTAGCTTGCTTGAGTCCAGCGCGGAATCTAGCTTCTTTCGATGCAATGGAGCCATGAGTGAAATAAGGTAACTCGTTTCTTCAGGCGAGTTCCACATCGCCCCTCGCGGACTTTCCTCGATGATCTCGGCCAGTGTTAGACTTCGCGACCGGGGTTGCGGCAAATTCCACCAAATCCAGCGATCGTGCGCAGTTTTTGAGATCGCTGTATGAGCGGTCCTCAAAGACTTTGAATGCCAAAGTTCAGAAGGCTCTCCCAGAAGTCGCTCGGGGATGGTTAGATCACCTCTTACTCCAATAAAAAAGAGTCGACGTCGAGACTGCGGAACCCAAAGCCGCGCATCAATAGTCATAGCGCCGAAAACGTAGTTAGAATCAGTGAAAGCAGAGGCAATGGCCGCAAAGTCTTGTCCCGAGCGCGACGTCAGAATCCCACAAACATTCTCGAGAACTATCATGTGAGCTCCGCGGCGGCGCTTGACTAGTGCGCGCATCAGCTTCCAAAAGGACCAGAAAGTGCCGGATCGCTTTCCCGCCAGTCCCTCAAACTGACCGGCGAGGGAAAGGTCTTGGCAAGGAAACGAAGCCCACGCAAGATCCGCTTGATCGGGGATCTCACTCACCTTTAGGTTCGCAACGTCGTCGACAACTAGGGCCTCGCTACCCCAATTTGCTCGGTAGCTCTCGGCCTTTTTTTCGTCGAAATCGTTAGCAAAGAGACAGCTCCACGACGAACCCAGACCGGCGCGAACCATCCCCCCACCTGCGAAGAACTCAAAGAACCCGGGTGCCTCTTGTTCGTTCATGCGCTCATTACTGCAAACTTTGCGTCATCAATCTATATTGGAATGTTTCGTTTGAGACAAGCCCAAGATATTGTGGCCGCACTGCGGCGTACTCCCAGATTTTGAAGTCACCTTATGGATAACCTAACGCCGACACAAAGGCGCACGTGCATGGCTGCGGTTAAGGGAAGAGACACGACGCCGGAGTTCCTCGTCCGGAGGGTGTTACACGGCATGGGGTACAGGTTTCGGGTCCATCGCGTGGAACTCCCGGGTAAACCAGACATTGTTCTGCCCCGATTTCGAACCGTATTGTTTATTCACGGGTGCTTTTGGCATGGGCACAATTGCCGCCGAGGCAAAAGGAAACCGGCCATTAGAGTAGCATATTGGGAAGCCAAGGTTCGTAAAAACCGAGAGCGCGACGAACACCACCTAAGAAACCTGCAGGACCAGGGTTGGAACGTCGTGGTTGTTTGGGAGTGCGAACTTCATGCTAATCGACAGCATCTCGAGGATTATATCAGGCGCGAAGTCGTCGCTAGATTTGCTAATCACGGATAGAAAAAAGGGGAGTTTTAATTTAATGCTAACTCGTCTTGCCGGGAGTGCTGGTAGAAAAGGGGCACACAGCTCTCGGGCATAAGCGCCAGTCTAGTAATCCACAGTACGCCTCTCCTCCGGATTAAAACGGCTGCCACCGCTGCCGAGGTTTGTAAACATATACACCAGATCTTGTAATGTTTGAGACTTGCCCCGGGGGAAGGGCTATCCCAGTCCAAATCAAATGCATAGCGCCAGATTTGGGCTTGCGATGACTCTGCGGGCTACGGAGTAGGGGTCGAGTCTATACAAAACACACAACGACCACGTTGTGGCGACAGAGGTGCTTTCTTTATCTACCTAGATCATGGAAACGCGGAGACCTCGTGTACAAGTCGAACGCTCCGAACCAATTCATTGCCAATATCTTGTGCGCAAGCCGCTCAGCGTCTATGAAGACATCGCGAGGCCCCGACCGCCCAAATCGCGCTCTTTTTGCCTTTAACTAGACTGATTCCGCCATTTCCAGATACCCGCACAACGCATTAGCCAGCTCGATCTGCCGCGGAGTTCGGCACTCAACCTGAAAGAGAGCCGGACTGGCAACGACAACTGCGACACATCTTGCGCGAGAGATCGCAACATTTAGACGGTTCAGGCTGTATAGAAACTCCATCCCCCTCGGGGCATCTTCAGGGCTCGAGGTCGTCATCGAATAGAAGACAATCGGAGCTTCTTGACCCTGGAATTTGTCCACAGTCCCTACCCTTGCTCCATCAGGGAGTTGTTTTCGTAGAGCTGCAACCTGCGCATTGTATGGAGCAACCACGAGGATATCGATCAGGGTTAACTTTTGCGTTTGTCCCTTCTTGTTTGTCCACGTGGTGTTCTTGGGAAGCAGATCCGAGATGAGTGAGGATATCTTAGTGACCTCCTCATTCGACTCACTCTGGTTTCCGGTATGCGCTACCGGAACCAGTCGAAGTCCGGTCCCGTTCAACGGACCGTCGGTATTAATCCGTTGCCGCTGGTTTTCCGGACGCGGTTTTAGCCGACCCTCATAAAAGACTTCGGAGGTAAATTCGCAAATGTCCGGATGCAGACGATGTGTCTCCGCTAAGAATAAGCCTTGCCCCGGCCCGATGGTCGCATGACCACGCAAGAGATGATCGAAAGCAGACCCGTCCGCGCCTGGCGGATGGATTCCTTGCTGAGGTTGATCCAATTGCTGTGGGTCGCCCAATAGCACTAAGCTCTTGGCGGCCTGGGAAGCTGCCAAAACATCGGCAAAAGACATCTGACCTGCTTCGTCGATGAACAGAACATCGACTGAACTCGCCATTTCGGTGCGTGCCCAAAGCCAGGTTGTTCCGGCCACGACATTGGTCGCACCGGTATCCAGTGCATCCCGGACAGCTTGATTGTTGTCTACGAGTTTGATCAGTGGATCAACGCATCCATCGGTAGCATCTGGTTTTTGTAGTACATGAACCGGAACGTTGTTCTGTCGGGCAACCTTGCATACTTCACTCAGGAGATTGCTGATAACTTTGTGGCTGACCGCGGCGACACCGACCCGATATCCTTGGCTGATCAGTTCGACGATCATTCGCGCACCGGTAAATGTTTTACCGGAACCAGGCGGCCCCTGGACCGGCAACACGGAGGGTTCACTCGCTAGAAGGCTCATCATCTGCTTAGCAGCTGAAGTCAGCTGACCTTGATCATCCGTCACGGATTTTAGGCTTCCTGTTAGGAAGGATGGAGGCCACGCAGTAGCAGATTGCGCGCGGCTCGATACGGGCCGTCCGCATCGATTCCATTCTCAGTAACCCAAGAACCGAGCCTTAGCAGGCTATCGCGTTGGGCATCCGAACCAATAATATCGAACGGGATTAGAGCTTCCGGATGCGGCACCGCTGACTTGGCGCCTCTTTTAAGATCAATGGTTAGATTGACTTCATCGATCTGGACAATTTCTCCGGGATCTCTCTCTGTGCTCGGATCTCGGATGTCGTGCGCTCGATCTAGTGCGTGATCCTGAGCGGGAAACTTGTATCGGTGGATCAACGATCGTTTCTCCTGTCCGACCACACCTTCATGTGTCAACCCTCCCAGTGCGCTCTTGTCTTCAAGCAGCTCCTGATCCGATAGATCCAGTAGCCGGAAATATTCCCACCAACTCGACTTCTCTTCTCGCCGATGCCATTCCATCATCTGGGCTAGGAGCCACCGAGCGTACTCTTGGTCGGTTAGCTTGGTCGGATCCAGCGACAGTCCTTCAACCAATTTGGCGGCAATTGATCGAGCCTGATTAAGCTCTTCCGCTAGATTGTCGCTAGGCTCACCGGTTGTTTGCTCGGGTCGGATCAAGGCAGCGCCGGTCTTTATCTCGAGCTCATGCCGTCGGGTCTCTAACCAGTCGCGCAATCGCAGAGTCGAAAGGCAGTCGTCGCGATTATAAGCCTCGATCTTATCAACCACCTCCTTTGCTCTCTCTTTATCTCCGCCCAGTGCCAAAACGCTCTGGAACGTCTGCAAGGCGACAACCGAATCGCGAGCACTGACAGCTCGCGTAAAGCCATAAAACCCTTCCAGTTTTTTTATCGAATAACTCTCGACCGATGCACGCAGAGATTGACGAACGACCCGATATAAATCGACGAAGATCTTGGCGCGCAAGAGCTGATCGACCTCGTCAATGCAGGCGCCATGCCTGGCTGCCAAGCGTTTGATCGCTGCGGATTCGTAAGGCGCATAATGGTAGATATGGAGTCCAGGGTAACGTTTCCATCGTTCTATTACGATCGCGATGAACTGTTCAAATGCCTGTTTCTCTGCGACGGGGTCAAATGACCACAAAGGATGATATTCAGGCTCTATATCATCGCTGCCTGACAGAAAGACCATACCGATCAGATATTCGATGCCGGTTTCGAAAGCATAATCAGCAGACTCGAAATCGAGGAAAATGTCGCCAGGAGATGGCTCTGGTAATGAAGAAAGACCACAACCTTCTTCGGCCAGCAGCAACTCGTAGAAGAGACTATCCTCTGTCCGACCCTTGACCTGTAACCGGGCCTGATCGCAAATACGTTTCAGCGCAGTATCGCCAATCCGTTCTGGTTTCGGAACCAGAGGCAACGTGACGTTTCCCAGTGCTGTCATGGTGTCGATATCTCGTGTCACTAACTCTTTGCGTTGTATACGGGTTATACTCGCTACCAACGACAAATGATCATCTCTGTGCCATCGATCGTTGCAGACAGAGAACCATTCACAAACGTCACACAGCGACACCGGTTCCGGGTATGTATCTCGTGGACCCGCTGATGCCTGTTCAAAGTCGCGCTTCACCTTGCGGAAATAAGCGATGTAGCGCGATACCTTGAACGTTTCCTGGTCGGTGCTACCGCCAAGTACTACATGCATCGATTCGGGTTGAAGACCTTGTATGTTCCCGAGCAGCTCCGAATAAAAACAAAGCTGCAGGATCGCTCGTACCTTAGCCGACTTCGCCAGCTTCGTCTCTACGACTTCGTAAGAGAACGAACCGAGCGAACTGGGCTTATCGACTCGGACGAGAAAGTCCGCACGCCCACCCCAATTCCCATCCTGGAACGTCGCTTGGTAAATCACATCGGCTCCGCTGCGGATTGCATCGGTCGTTCGGCTAACCGCTTCAGCCCAAGGCAGGTCAGCCGCAATCGAAACGATGGGGCCACGGGTTTCGTTCAGATGGCGCAGGTAAGCGGCCTCATGCCGGCTTCCTAGTTCTCGCAGCAGATCTACGCCTAAATCGTGGAAGAAAGGTTTTTGAATCCTCCCCGCCGCTTCCTCTCGCTCGAGTGTTAACAGGTGACGGCACTCTAGGAAGTTTGCTATATCAGTGGCAAAAAACATGCGTTTAGCGGAATCGGCCGAAGCCCGCAAAGGATACAACTGCACACGTGATCTTATCGACTCCATTCTTCAATCTATCGACGGCATAGGACGGTGGCAGTCCTACCTCGGAAAAAGTAGGAACGTTATTACCAAAGAGACACCGAGAATCGAAATACGCCGCAAAAACTTGTCGCGCAGTAGGCTTGGCGAAGGCGGAAGGCGCAACGATCTCACGCGTAGCAGACTCCATCCCATTAGCTACGCCGGCCAGGGGCGCAAAGCCCCTAAAAATTAAGACAGAGACGGATCAGCAAGGCACATATGTATGGACCATTTCACCGCATCAATGATTCGCCTGAAACCGTAAAGAAGATTATCGAATCCGGTGAACTCTGGGGTCAGTCGCCAAGGAACATCGGCGCTAGCAATTTCCCAAAAGTGAAGGCATACGAGGGCAAACTTCCAGCCGGGCGAATTGGAATCGAGTTTGAGACGGAAGTAGAGCCAGACGAAGCAACTCCGCCCGGCCAGCCCATGTGGTCGATGGAGTCAGGACACCCGGGCGTCCAGCGGATTGAGGTAGTGGTCGACGGACGCCTTGAGGAGTACGTGAAAATCAAGGTGCGTCTACTAAGACAAACAGTTATTGTGTAGCAGGCTATGCTGAAACCTACTCTACCGATCGAACAGGTACCTCTCGGGAAAATGGAGCATGGCTTAGCCCGCGCTGTCGCAAGGCTTGGACTGGAGCCGGCAGAAATCACTAATCGACTAGGATTACGGTTCGAAAAGGGACAGGACGATTTGGATGATCTGGAAGCAGCGGTTTTTCGCGCCCGGTCTGGTAAGCAGTTCGCCTTGATCCGGCACCGAAACCAGCCCCACCCAGGTACGGATATCCTGGTTAATGAACGGCTTCCTGATCTAGCCGCCGCTTTGGACGAGGCCCTACAGGCGCTACAATTCAAGCCCAACGATCTCACCTGGATTCATCCAAAGGCAACTCTGGCAGTGAAGCACCAGTGAGATCCTAAATCCGATCCCTCGGTCACGAAGCAGCTGCCCCGATGCGCGATTCGCCTGCAATGTCGCTGCTGGCGATAGGAACGCATGGCGGCATTTTCTCGCTGTCCGCAAGTCGTAACCGCGAATTATCATAGGTCGGAAACCATTCACCTGGCCGCTGATCCGGAATTGAATCCCGAGTTCGTAGCATCTTCCGCAGCTCCTCTACTTCTTCCAGACAAATCAGAAGATGTCCCTTAAGTCTCGCTGAAATAAACAGGGTTTGGAGAAGAATCGTTGCCGCAGCTAACCCGAGAGCTGGCAAAGCGATCCAAGGACTGGGTTTCCCCCTTGCCAATGCTTCGCAAATCGGAACTAAACTTGAAAAGGAGGCACCTCCGGCGACAATGGCTAGCGCAGCGGACGCTTTCTCTCTAACTTCGATCTCCCCTTTCAACCGCCGCCCAATGGCGGAAACCTCAAGATGAACGTCCTTTGCCAGGGCTTCGACAAAGGCTCTGTCGCGATCGTAGGACCCACCGGCGGCTGCAAAGAGATCGTCTCCCCATCGGAAAAGGACCTTCCAGAGGCTCGGGAAGCCAGCTGATGCCAGAAAAAGCATGCCGACACACCACCACGTTATGAGGACAATCCCGATCACCTCCGCACGCGAGCCAGGCGAGCTCTTAATATACCTAAAACAGGGATAGAAAAGCGGGATCTCAGAAAGCAGAATCATACAGCCCGCAACCAAGCGGCCAAACCCCTGATCCATGAGCTCGAACCAGCCTTTGTGCTCAGGAGATTTCTTTATCTTCTGTCGCCTCTCCTTTTTGTGCTCTTTCCATCGGACTAAAACTTCGACACACTGATCCTTCAGCGGGAGTGGTTCCATTTTCTATTTTTGGTCGTCATTAACTTGCAGTTAGGCAGCCGGTTAAACCAGACGTTGCCCAACCCACATTGAAACTCCTATCAAAAGCTGACGCTAACATGGGCTAGCGTCCCGGTGCGGAGATAACCGGTCCGTTTGACACTGCAATTCTCAAACTGCCAAGTATCGTCGACGGTTTGGGGAGAGGG
>CAVXLD010000013.1:0-168720 GCA_963762565.1 uncultured Verrucomicrobiae bacterium
ATGAGTAGTCCTGTCAGGGTTCGCTTTGCTCCTTCGCCGACCGGGTTTTTGCACGTTGGCGGAGCGCGCACCGCGCTTTTCAATTGGCTTTTCGCCCGGCATAATCAGGGCGTTTTCGTCCTCAGGATCGAGGACACGGACAAGAGTCGCGAACGTGAAGATGCAGTTGCCGTGATCTATGAAGGGCTCCGTTGGCTCGGGCTGGAATGGGATGAAGGCGGAGACAAAGGAGGAAAGTTCGGTCCCTATTTTCAAAGCGAACGGGACGCAATCTACGAGAAGTATCTCAAGATCCTTGACGAAAAAGGACAAGTATATTCGGACGAAGGCGCTATTCGGTTTCGTGCGCCGCGCCGGCCCGTGGTTGTAGACGATATAATTTGTGGACGGATCGAGTTCGACCGCAGTATGGAACCCGATATGACCATCCGCCGGCCGGATGGGTCATGGATCTTCCATTTCGTTAACGTGGTTGACGATACCGAAATGAAAATCTCGCACGTGATTCGGGGCGAAGACCACTTAACGAATACGGCCAAACATGTTGCTCTTTACCAGGCATTGGGGATCGAGCCCCCGCGCTTCGCCCACATTCCGTTAATTCTTAACCCAGATGGCTCCAAGATGAGCAAGCGTGATGAGGGATCCAGTGTTTCTAGTTATATAGAGCAGGGATATGCGCCGGAAGCGGTCAGGAATTATCTCTGCCTGCTTGGTTGGTCGCCAAAAGACAATCGCGAGAAATTAGATATCGAAGAAACGATCCGGCTCTTCGATCTGGAGAAGGTGAATCGGCGCAATGCGTCCTTCGATCTCGACAAATGTAAGTGGCTGAATTGGCAGTATATCGCGCAAATGCCGATCTCGCGCTTCCGAGAATTAAGTCTGCCGTTTATTGAAAAGGCAGGGATCCAAGTCACCGATGACGCGTACCTGATCGAGGTACTCAAGATTGTGCAGGAGAAGATAAAACTGCTGAAGGATGTTCCGGATTGGATCGGGTATTTTTTTACTGAGGATTACGAATACGATCCGGAAGCGGTGGCTAAGACTTTCGCCCGAGCCAGTCGCACCGAAGGCTTGGCGAAGGCGGAGCCGGAAGTGATGTCCCGGTTGGCCAAGTTGGGCGAGGCCTATAAATCGGTGCCTCAGTGGAACGCCTCGACGTTGGAAGTCGCGCTCAAGACTCTAGCAACCAGCATCCCCTGCAAGGCCGGAGAACTGATCCATCCGGCGAGGCTGGCAGTGAGTGGGCGCTCGATTGGGCCGAGCCTTTATCACTTGCTTGAAGTCCTGGGGCGTGAGCGTGTGCTGGCTCGGTTGGGTCGGACGATCCAAAGGTTTAGCAAATAAACCCGAAACCCGAATTTAAGATCCGCAGATTACTCAGATTACGCAGATTTTTTTCTCCGCCTGAAAGATTGCCTGGGGCAACCCACGCGGTTGGAATGGCAAAAGAGTATGAAACATTATATTTTTATGTTATTGGTTCTAAATGGATGAGCAAACTTATCAAATTATTAGAGCAACTTCGGAACCAGAAGTCTGCAGCATCAGCGCTTTGTCTGGTCCCATGAGGCGTCAACCAAACCTGATTCTTAGAAAGAAATCTGCGTAATCTGTGTAATCTGTGGATCTTTAATCTTCTGCAGCTTGGAGTAAAACGTGGGAGTCTGGACTGTCGAGAGGCTACAAGCGCTGTTACCCGGTGCTAGTAGTGGAGAGTTTAGGTTGGCGGTGCTGGGCGATCCCGTAGAGCATTCGCTTTCGCCGTTGATGCAAAACGCGGCTCTGGAAGCCCGCCGGTTGCCCTACCGGTACGACCGGATTCTGGTTTCGCCGGAAGAGCTTTCAACGGCTTTTGCCTGTTTGCGAAACCTGGAATTTGTCGGTTGGAACTTAACCATACCCCACAAAATCACTGGCTGCGGGCTGGTCGATCGTCTTGATCCCGAAGCCGAAGCGCTGGGTGCAATCAACACCGTGGTGAATCAGGATGGTAACCTGATCGGATTCAACACCGACGGTCGCGGCCTCAAAGCTGCACTCCTTGATGCGTTTGGGATCGCCCCAGCTAAATCCAGTATTGCCTTGCTGGGAGCCGGCGGCGGCGCAGGTCAGGCGTCCGCCCGGTTCTTGGCCAATCTGAAACCGGAAAGGCTTTTGCTAGTTAATCGGACCGCCGGAAAACTGGACGCACTTCGCCGTGAACTCGCCGCGAATTCCAATGTAACCTTCTGGGATTTCAGCCAACTCAGAGAGGTTTTCCTAAAAGCGGATTTAGTCGTCAATGCGTCATCCCTGGGACTCGCAGGCGAAAGCCTGGATTGGGACCCGCAATGGCTGCGCCGGGAACATCGTTTGTTCGACATGGTTTATCGTCCTGAAGGGGAAACGCCATTGGTAACCTGGGGTCGACAGAACCAAATCCCAGCGGTGGATGGCCGGTTGATGTTGCTGCACCAAGGCGCCTTTGCCTTTGACCATTGGTTTGGTCAGCCCGTTCCATTAGCGGCTATGCGCAAGGCCCTTATGGAGGGTTAGGGCGCCCTACCGCTCCCCGAATTCGTCCACGGCCTCGCTCCTGGGAGCGCCGATCCTCGTCGACCGCTCCCCGAGCACTCACCGTTTTGCTTGCGCAGCGGCCCCAAATACGGCAAAAATGGGGGCCAGTCTGAAACCTAACTATTGTACGAATTGTGATGACTGGATAACAGGCTTAAGGTACCGGGCACTTCTTTTTCTGTGATTCAAAATTTGTTGAAAATCGCCCGCGACAGTCATTGCACTGACGTACGCGCTTGCGAAGAAATCCTACAGGGAGCCGCCGAAGATCAGAGGTCTTTGATCCGAGCAATTCTCGATGCCCGGGTCGTTGATGAGGCGAAATTTCTGCGAGCGGTGAGCGGCTGGCTCGGAATTCCTTGGTGGGAAGAGGCAATTAATTCGGTCGCAGCTCCCCTGCGGGAAAAAATACCGGCTCGTCTTGCCCTTCGGCACCAGATCGTGCCTCTCAGACTTGAGGACAACACGGTTTGGGTTGGTTTTTACGATCCGTTTGATCTGGTGGCGCGTCAGGCGTTGGCGGGTGCGTTGGAGCAGAAGGTCGTTTACAACATGGTGACCAGGACCCAGCTCCTGCAGGCGCTAAGGCAAGGGTACGGCATCGGCGCAGAAACCTTTGAAGCGCTGCTCGAAGGCAGAGCAAACGACGACGACCCGGACCTACGCCAGGAAACCAATGTCATCGATGTCGACGATTCGGAAGCGTCCGTCGTCAAGTTTGTGAACCAGATTTTGCGCGAAGCCTTAGAGCAGAGGGCGACCGACATTCATTGTGAGCCGATGGCATCCGATCTTCGGATTCGATACCGCATCGATGGTGTCCTCCACGAAGTACCGGTTCCGGCCAATATCCGCGTACTGCAAGCTTCGGTTATTTCGCGTTTAAAAGTGATGGCGCGCTTGGATATTGCCGAGCGTCGGTTGCCTCAGGATGGACGCATCAATCTTGAATTGGATGGCCAACCGATCGACGTTCGCGTGGCGACGATTCCGTCGGTAACTGGGGAAAGCGTCAGTCTTCGCCTTTTAGGTCAAGAGAAATTCACTTTTGATCGTCTAGGTCTCGATCCCGACTCTCGCCGTAGGATCGAACATCTTTTGTCGCTACCTAACGGCATCGTACTAGTAACCGGGCCAACTGGCTGCGGTAAATCGACTTCTCTTTACACGTTTCTGTCCATCTTAAACACAAAGGAACGGCGGATCGTTACGGTTGAGGACCCGGTTGAATATCAGCTGCCCGGCGTCATTCAAATTGCGGTTAAACCTGAAATTGATCTGACTTTCGCCAATGGATTGCGCAGCATCCTTCGAGGCGACCCGAACGTGATTATGGTGGGGGAAATGCGCGACCGGGAGACAGCGGAGATCGCCATTCGTGGCGCACTGACTGGCCACTTGGTATTTAGCACATTGCACACGAACGATGCGATCGGCGGTATCACCCGGTTGCTAGATATGGGGATAGAGCCATTCTTAGTGGGCAGTTCGGTGCGAGCGTTTATCGCTCAACGATTGGTGCGCGTGCTTTGTCCCCGCTGCAAACAGCCCGGTGAATATTCCTCGGAATACTTTCGTAAGGTTGGGTTCGCTCCGGACAAGGACCACCCTCCTTACGCCGCGGTCGGCTGCCATGCCTGCCGAAACACTGGATTCCTAGGCAGAGCTGCTATCTACGAAATCTGTATGGTTTCGTCGCAAATTCAGGACCTGATCGTAGGTGGCAAAACCGCTTCTGCTCTGCGCGCGGCCGCTGTCGAAGAGGGAATGGTACCGCTGCGACAGTATGGTTGGACCAAGGTTTACGAAGGTGTTACTACGATCGAAGAAGTCGCGCGCGTAACCGCCGCTGAGCTCGAGATGGCCGAGGAGTAGCGAGGGAACGTGAAAGGTGATTGGTGATTTGTGATTGGTGAAAGGCAAAGCCCGCAACCGCGCCATCCGAAATGACAAAGCTTCTTAAGCGTCATATTAGTCTGATTCGTGCGATGCGCCTGTTCAGTGTGACCGCTCCTGGCGTACAGCACCAATCACCAATCACTAATCACCAATCACATAGCGACCAGTGAAAGGGAGCTACTAGCCATGCCTGTATTCGTCTTCGAGGCAGTAAACCGAGGGGGGAAACGCGTTCGCGGAGAACTGACCGCCCAGAGCCGGTCGGAGGTGTTCCGAAAACTCGATATCGATCGCCTTCAACCGATCAAGATCGAGGAGAAGGACGGTGTAAACGGTAGTAAGACGCCGGTCACCGAGCGCGTTGTAACCACTAAAGTCCGGCTTTCACGGGGGCAGATCATTCGTTTTACCGAAGAGCTAAGTGATCTTTTGGATGCCGGGTTGCAGATCGATCCCGCTCTCCACGTCATGGAGAAGCGCAAAGAGCTTTCCGCGCTAAAAAATGTGGCGGGTGCACTTCGCTCCCATGTTCGTGACGGCAGCAGTCTGTCAACGGCGATGCGCGCTGTGTGCCCGAGTTTTGGCGAGCTTTACTGTAACTTGGTGTCTGCCGGAGAATTGAGCGGATCTTTACCGCAGCTTTTACGCAGGCAAGCCCAGTTTCTGGTTACGATCAGTGATCTGCAAGGAAAGGTGTTTGCGGCTTTGACCTATCCGGCCATGATTTTTGTGGTCGGCATCGGTCTGATTGTCATTTTCATGACCTATCTGGTCCCGCAGATCACGGTGCTCTTTGAAAAGACCGGCAAAGAAATTCCGTTATTGACGCGGCTCTTGATCCAGACCAGTGGGTTTATGGCGAACTATTGGTGGGCGATCCTGGCAACGGTGGTGATGGTCTGTGTCGGGTTTTGGCAGTTAATCAGTACGCCGGGCGGACGCCGATGGTGGCACCAAACCCAGATCGGCCTGCCGATAGTGGGAGGTATACTTCGCGGCCGTTTCTATGCCCAATTTGCCCAAACTCTGGCCAACCTGGTTCAAAATGGTCTTCCCTTGCTGAACGGTCTCCAGTTGGTCAAGGGAGGCACAGGCAATGAACACTGGCAGACGCTTATTCAGAAGGTGACAGATTACGTCGGAGAAGGCGGTTCTTTCTCACGAGGCCTAGAAAAACTGTCCGACTTTCCACCGATGTTTATCGATATGGTCGCGGTCGGCGAGCAGACGGGCGACCTGGCTAAAGCCCTGGATAAAGTCGGCCAGAAATATGACAAAGAGTTGAATCTCAAGATTCAGCGCCTCACGGCCTTAGTGCAACCGGTCGTGATTTTTGTGATGGCCGGCATGGTGGGCATAATCGCTTATTCAATTATCAACGGCATCTTTGACGCCGTGTCCGGACTGCAGAATGGATGAGCTATCTGCGCTCATCCATTGTGAGAGGTGATTGGTGAGAAGTGATTGGTGTCCTCATGTCTGCCACTGGAACAAAACAAACTGACCGGACTAATCCAATGAGTTGTATTACATCTTCTCCGTCCGATTGATACGACTAGGTCCATCGGCCGACATGAGCTTACCAATCACCAATCACCAATCACCAATCACTTCTCACGCAGCGACCCGCGAAAGGGAGCTGCCGCTCCGCCTACTGAGCCTCGACTTCGATGGCACAATGGTCGGTCCTTGGTTGGACGGCAAAGCGGCGGTTAGCGATGAATTGGTTCGTTGTCTTGCTGCGTTAAGGAAAGGGGGTGTCTTCCTGGCTGTGAACACCGGGCGCAATTTGGCTTTAGTGGATCAGGGAAGGGAACTGTTCCCGGCGACACCCGACTTCGCCCTGACCACCGAACGAGAGATTTTTCGCTGGAGCAAGGAGGGTTGGGAACCGCTATCCGAATGGAACGAACAATGTCACCAAGATCACGAGGAGCTTTACTCGGAGGCCTCGCTACTTTTGGCTGAGATCGAGGCCGATATCTCGAATGAAAGACAGGCCCGTTCGCATCGAGAGCACGGACGGATGGTAGGACTGATCGCTCAAAACAACGATGAAATGGACCGCATCGTCGATTACTTGCGATTGAAATGTAGCCGGGTCGCAAACCTGTCTTTCCAGCGAAATTCCATCTATCTTCGATTTTGCCACGCGGTGTACAATAAAGGGTCAGTCCTCAAAGCGCTGCAGACTCACCTGGGCATTCAGCCGCATGAGACTTTTGCGGCAGGTGATAACTTCAACGATTTACCGATGCTCGACCCTGAGATCGCCTATCATTTGGCTTGCCCCGCCAACAGCGTCGACGAGGTCAAAGAAACGGTCAGACGCCATGGCGGTTACGTAGCAGATCAGTCCGGTGGGGACGGCGTTGCCGAGGCACTCCGCAGGATTTGTCCTCATCTAGCCTGAATTGCTCAAAAAATGCGCATGCATTTTTTGAGCAATTCAGGCTACGATGCTTGTTTCGCGTGCGTTAGATGACTGAGCGGATTCTAGTGGTTGAGGATGAAGCCGATGTTGCGGAACTGATTGCGCATCATCTCGGGAAGGCAGGGTTTTCTGTCGAGGTGGCAGCAGATGGCTTGTCCGCTCTGGATTTGATTAAGAGTAATCCGCCGGCTCTGGTTGTTCTGGATTTGATGCTGCCCCAGATGTCGGGACTTGATCTCTGTCGCGCAATTAAAGCAGACGCTCGCACGCGCGAGGTGGTGGTCTTGATTCTTTCGGCTAGGACGGACGAAATTGACCGAGTGATCGGGTTCGAGCTTGGCGCTGACGATTATGTCGTGAAGCCTTTCAGCCCACGAGAACTCGTGCTTCGCGTTCGGGCAATCTTTCGCCGGCGCGGCTCGAGTGGAGATGGCGGCGAACGCCTTAAGATTGGTGAGCTGACCCTCGATTGTTCCCGCCACGAGGTAAAAGCTGCCAATCGGGTGGTGGAATGTACGGCCACGGAATTCAAACTTCTTCGCATCTTGATGGAACGGCACGGCCGGGTTCAAGGCCGGGACCGGCTCCTTAGCGATGTCTGGGGATACGACTCGATCATCGACACACGGACGGTCGACACTCATATGCGCAGGCTCAGAGATAAACTCGGGGACTGCGCGAGCTACATCGAAACCGTAAGGGGCTTCGGCTATCGTCTTGCTCACCCCGCCAGGTAGTTGAATTTCGGGTCCGGCTGGGCGGAATCTTGGCAAAAGCCCTGCTCTACCCGGAAGATGTGAAACCCGGGTCCCGGCTGGGGCGGAATGTTGGCAAGAATGTTACCTTTTTGCCATCTGTTTGTAACATTTGGTTGCTCAAGTCAGGCTGGTTGGAGACGATTGGCTGAGGGGTTAACAGACCCTTTTTTGTGGTTGCGCCAGAAAGCTAAAGTAGAGTATATCGGTCTGGTTTAGAGGGCGGCTTCGTCTGCCATCATTGTTCCAAGGAGAAAACAAGGAGAAAACCGAGAAATACCAATGACACGACACAAAATCTGTTTGCTTGCGTTAGGCGGCCTGATTGCCTTATCCGCCGCTAGCGTGAGGGCCGATGACAGCGCGCTCTTGGACGTGTTGGTCAAGAAAGGGATCTTGACCAAACAAGAAGCGGAAAAGCTCGAAGCTGAGGTCAGCAAAGAGCCGGTCACTACGGCGCCGCAGGGGCCAGTCATCAAGATCGGTGACTGGGTCCAGGAGCTTGATCTCTACGGAGACATGCGGTTCCGGGAGTATTACCAGAACTACGAACAGCAACTTCCGACGCAACCCATATCGAATTTCGATAAGAACATTCAACGTCAGCGGATACGGTTCCGGCTGCGTTTAGACGCTACTTTCAAGCTGGCGGACAATTTCTTTGGTGGTGTTGAGTTATCGACCTCGGACAATCGCGACGGTACGACGACCAACGCGACCTATACGAGCGGTGTGGATAACTACGATATCTACATCAGCCGCGCGTTCATGGGTTGGGCGCCGATTGATGGCATCACCTTTGTAATCGGTAAACAGAATAATCCGTTCTACACCACAGAACTGAATTGGGCGCCAGATGTCGGTCCTGCCGGCGTTGTGGAACGAGTGGATTTCCATCGTCTATTTGGCTGGGGCTCCGGTGGCGAGCCTGCGGGGTACAGCAAAGATGGGAAGACAGCTCCTCCTCCAGCCCCTGCGCCAAGCGGATTCCCGTTGGAACTGAGTCTCATTGCGGGCCAGTTTATCTTCTATAACAACAACGCTGACTCCAGCTTATCCTTCAACAAGACGGATGCGTTCTTCTTCGACACTCAATTGTTGGGTAGAGTCAAATTGTTCCACGATGCGGTAGAAGTGACGTTTGGGCCGCAGGTCCAAGTTTGGAACAACGCAGGTCTCGGACCAACAGGTGTGCTCCCGAACGGGCAGCCAAACCCGGCGACAGCACCGGCCCAAGGCACCGGAACTGGCACTCTGGGAACACTGGATGACGCAGCGCCGTTCCCGGTGTCGACGCGTGACGAGTTTTACCTCCAAGCGCCCGGAGACATTACCTTCAAACTCGCCGGCATCCCGGTATCGCTCTATTGGGATACGACCTACAATGTGTGGGGACCTGAGCGCTTCAGTGAGGTCTATGGTCCGCTGTTCAGCAAAGTCATTTATACGAAGTCGAAAACTGGTACTGTTACGACGACCTTCGCTGATCGCGTATCACCCACGTTCCAAGATTATTTTGGCTGGTTGGCTGGAATCAAGATTGGCCAGAACAAGAAAGCCGGTGATTTGAGTCTTTTGGTTGACTATCGGCAGCTCGGTCTTGCTTCGGCAGACCCGAACATCAACAGTAACGACTTCAACCTGAGTTACTTGAACGCAGTTGGCTGGCGCTTCAGTGTTGCCTACAACCTGACCGACTTCGCAGTCTTTGCGGTGACTGGCTGGTTCGCGAATAATCTGGATAGAAACCTGTATGGTGGCTATGCAACCAGTCCTCCAACCGGGGGCGCGGCGCTGGCTAATGCTAACTCTTCTGAGGTCATCGCGGTCGACCTGGCTTTCAAATTCTAAGCAAGCGACGGACATGAATCGAAAGTTTTTCAAGATGAAAACGATGACATTACTTTTGGTCGTTGCTGCCGGGTTCGGCTCGATGCTGCTGTCGTCCTGCGCAACGGGAGGCGCTCAGGCTTCTACCAACCCTGCTTATTACGATCCCAACTCCAAGAATTTCCCTGATACTCGCTGGCCTTTCGGGCCGGGGGGCTTCCGGTAGTCTTGGGGCGTCTGCTTAAAGGCAGCGTTGAATAGCTCTCTGATTGTGATTTTGCTCCAGCTTGCTGGAGCAAAATCTTTTTATGGGCAATCCCTATTTACGGTTGCCAACCTGCTAATATCCATCGACCAATAGCCGCCCGGGAAAGGGCCTTCATGATTAAGATTTTGTTTAGGAGCAAGGTGGGTGGCCGCAGCGTCGGCCCGTTGCTCCTCCTGCTGGCAGCCGTGATTCTTAGCGGATGCGCTGGAGGGTCCAGCAACAGTGAGTACGTGAATCCGTCGCGGCCCGAGAACTATGACCAACAAGAGACAGGTTACGAGAAACCTTGGCCGTTCGGCGACCTCGGCAACGGTCATTGAGGGGAAGCAGTTGGCGATGGGCTGAAATCACGTTATGCTCGAATTGAGGAATCGTGATGAATCGCAGCATGTTTTTTCTGGGCTGGAACCAACGAATCACAAAACGCCTCGGGCGTTTGGGCGTACTCGGGCGCGCCTGCTTGTTTGATACTCTGTTGCGTAGCGGCAGTTTCCGCTGAAGTGGCTTGCACTTCTAATGCGAACGTCGCTGCGCGCAACCGTTGGAATGGAGTCAAGATGGGGGCTTCGGTGTATGATGCTCGGACTCGAGATTTTGAAAAACCTTGGCCGTTTGGCACCGCTGCCGGCTCTGGAGGGAATTTCAACTGAAGCAAACGAATGGATCCTGCAAAGGCTGACGTAGCAGTAAAATCAACCACTGTTGGTGGCGCCGTCGCCGAGAGCACCGCGGAGGTGAGATCGGTCACGCGAACCGATGAGTTTCCAAAGACAACCATTGTCGATGTTGAATCCGTTGATTTCCATTATGGCCAGTCCAAGGCATTACATGGAGTCAGCCTGAAAATACCGGAGAAGCAGGTTACCGCTTTTATCGGACCTTCTGGTTGTGGCAAATCCACGCTACTTCGTTGCTTCAACCGGATGAACGATCTAATCGATCATGCCAGAGTGACGGCCGGCCATATCCGAATTAAGGGAGCCGACATTAATGCTGCCGCCGTGGATGTGATTGAGCTGCGCAAGCAGGTTGGTATGGTCTTCCAAAAGTCGAATCCGTTTCCAAAGTCGATTTACGAGAACATTGCTTACGGCTTACGGATTTCCGGAGTTAAAGATCGGGACACGATCGATGGTGTCGTTGAGCAAAGTTTACGCGGAGCTGCTCTTTGGGACGAGGTAAAGAATCGTCTTCATGAGAGCGCGCTGAGCCTCTCAGGTGGTCAGCAACAGCGGCTTTGTATCGCTCGCGCGATAGCGGTTAAGCCCAGCGTGATTCTTATGGATGAACCCTGCTCGGCCCTGGACCCAATCGCGACGGCGAAGGTCGAGGAGCTGATCTTTGCGTTCAAGGATCAATTCACGATCGTCATCGTAACGCACAACATGCAGCAAGCGACGCGCTGTTCTGACTTCACCGCCTTCTTTTATCTCGGCCACCTGATCGAGTACGATCGGACCGAGCAATTGTTTACCAATCCGACCCAGAAACAGACTGAGGATTATATTTCAGGGCGATTCGGTTAGCCTGCATTTATCAGCGATGCAGGCTTTTAAAACGCAAATCCGAAGCTGAGATTGAACGCTCCAAACGAGTCGTTTTTCCGCGGCGCCGGGTTGACGCCGTAATCGACCCGAATGGGACCTACCGGCAGGTTGTACCGCAAACCCACTCCAATGCCGGTACTGAAATTATCGAAGGGAGAATTTCCCAAGCCGCCGGAATCGAAAAACACAGCGCCGATGACGCCGGCGTAGATGGGGAAATCGTCTTCCACATTAAAAATCGAGCGGGTCAATCCTCCTAAGGGATTGTTCCCGATGTCCCTAGGGCCAAGATGTCGTTCCAGGAAACTGCGCACGGTTGTGGCGCCACCGCTGAAGAGCCTTTCTTCGATCGGAATTGCCAGGTAGCCGCCTTGGGATGGGAAAATGCCGGCAAAGCGCACGCCTGCCGCTAAAACTGTTGGGCCCACCGGTATGTAAAGAGAGAATCGTTCGGTGAGCGTCGCATAGTTGACGTAATTCCGGAGAAGCTCAGAATCCGAGGCCGTTAACTCGAGAATCCAGCCTTTGCGAGGATTTAGGGGATTGTCTCTTTTGTCGATCGTTTGGCTGAGCCCAAAAGTAACCAACTCATAGCTAGTCGGTCCTACGAGCGATTCCGGCGTAATGTCGATCTGACTCAGGTTTGCGTTCCGCAGCTGCAAGAATACACCGGTCTGATATTCCTTTGAACCGGTCGTCAGCGTCTTCCCATATTTCGCGGTCAGGTTCGCCCGGATATATTCATCAACAAACGTGTACCCGTACAAACTCTGATCCTCGATCCCTACCTCGGTCTGGAAATCAAGATTAGTGTTAAAGAGCCAAGGGTCTTCGTAGGAGACTTTTGCTTTTGGACCGCGCCCGGTGATCTCTGCGGACGCGGAAAGGATATGGCCTTCGCCCCCAACGTCGAGATCGGAAAAATTGCCGCCGAAAATAACGCCGTAAAAAGTGTCGTAACCACCGAATATGCCAAAGTACTTCTGCTTGGACTCTACGGAATTGAGAGTGAGTTGAACGGTGTCATCCGGCAAGGGCGTCTCCTGAAAATCGAGCGAGTCGAACAACCCGGTGGAGATCATTTGGGTATCGAGTTCCTGCAGTTTTAACGGACTGTAGCTTTGCCCCATGAGCGGTTGGAAACGATTAGGCAGGAAATCAGGCTTCAGTCTGGCCTTGGGTCTTTGCTGGACGACGATGCGGCCGAATGTGTAAACCGGGCCAGGCTGGATGTTAACCTTGACTGGGACAGCTCCTGCTTTTGCGGTAGCGATGTCAGCGCTAACTGAAACCTGAGCGGTGACATGTCCGTACTGCTTCAAAATGAACAGAATATCGCGCTGTAAAGTGCTAACTGCGGCATCGGAATAAGGTTTCGGTGGCACAGTCAATTCATTGGCCTTCGCTTGAAATGCCGATGCCGGAATGCTTGGAACATCCGGAAAATCAATAGTTCCGAATACAAATTTCTGACCTTCTTTGATCGTCACTGTGACATCGACTTCATCCAGTGCTTTATCGAATTGATATTGTAACGGCTCGATCTGCACATTCGGGAATCCTTCCGAGATATAGTAGTTCTTTACGAGCCCACTTCCGGTTTCAAGGTCCGCTTGGACGAAAGGTAGCTGCTTTTTGAACTGAGAGAACCGGGCTCGGGTTGTGCCAATCATATCGTCGTTGAGCGAATTGGCAGGGAAACTCGAGTTACCAGCGAAATTGATTTTACCCAGTTTGTAGTACTGCCCCTCCGTAATGTTTAACTTCAATTCTCGTTCCCGAATTTGGTAAGCAACATTCACGTCAGGATACCCGTTACGCCGATAGAACACCTCGAGATAGTAAGCGGTATCGTCAGCCAGGGGCGCAGTCAGGCCTTCGTTGCGAATCGATAACAGCGGATCCGCCAGCGCTTGTCGGAGTTGGTCCTGAGTGAAGTGCTCGTTACCGGTGAACACCACTCGAGAGGCAGTCTCTGGCGGCGGGCTGGGCGCTAACTGAGTGGTCGCGGCAGCCTCTTGAGCCTTGCTCTGGGCTAGAGTGGTGGCCGGCAGCGCGCATAGCGCGTAAATGCATAGGCATTTACGCGCTATGCGCGCTATGACCGAAGCATAATCCCTAAAGGCGGGACTATGCGTCGGTTTATGATGGCGAGATTTGCAACTCATTACTTCCAAAACAGAGCAGTAGAAGGATGCTCCGCATACCGGAGCATTCTTCTGCCATAGCCCGAATGGCTCACCAATGCATGCGCATTGGTGAGCCATTCGGGCTTAACGGAAGCGAATAAGGTACCGCAGTTGTCCACTGACGTTTCCGATGGAGCCGAATTCGGCAACTACCTGCCAGCTCTTCGTGATATTGAAACGAGCGCTGATGTCCTGAGACCCAACCTTTTGGCCAGGAATCACATCCACTTCCAGACGATTGAGAAGGTCTTGTTGTTGCTGGTTACCACCTCCTTTGAAGATCTTGGAATAAAGCTGGCGAATCACCAGAAAAGCCGCTCGGCCGGCCAGTAAGCTTGGGTCTTGGACAAATTCGGAGGACGTCGCCCCAGTTGCCAAAAGGGTAGCAATATCTCCTTGAGTCAGCGGCGGAGAGCTATCGAAGAGAATTTTGAAGTTGGAAACCGCTCCATAGATACGCATGGTGATATCGTAGTCACGGACAGTCGAACGGCCGATGATGTTCAACTCGGGGTCCAGCGGGTTGCCGCCGGAGTTGAAATTAACGTAACTGTTGCTGATATCCATGTGGCTGAAAGGGAGCGAGGCTGTCAGCTGCTCGATCTTGGCATAGCCGGTCACCGCCGGTTTTTGACCGGTACCACTGACCTGGATCTTAATCACCACCGAACCGCGAGCGAGGTTACTCTGGATCTTGAATGGGTCCGCCGTCTCAACCGAGATATTGAACTTCCAATTATTGAATGGCGGCGTGTCGACGGAGATATTCGGAGGCGTCTTTGGCGGCTGAGGCGCAGGCTGGCCAGGTAGATTAAGTGGCAGAATATCAATGTCCTGGAAAAAGCGGCTATTGGTAATTGCGATCCGACCATCAACTTCTCCAGCCGAAAGTGGTCCTTTGATCGTTAGATCCACGTTGCTGCGCACAATGATATTGTCGCTACGCGTCACTAGAATCTGAGTGCCGTGGACAGTGATATTAAAGTTCGGGTCGGTGCCCTTAGATAGGTCAATGGATCCACTGACATTAAATGGACCGCCTGCTGCTTCTCCTTTTAGTTGGGTCAAATCGACCCGATTCTCGCGGAAATTGATCTGAGTGACAAAGTTGGAAACTGGCGGCACCAGCTCGGTCTGCGCGCGTGCCTGCGCAATGTTGGCATGAAGCTCTCCTTGCACACTCGGCTTTGCCAACGTGCCCGCGACATCCACGCTGATGCCCGCTCGCCCTTCGATCGAGCGAATTTCCGGGATCACTCGGCGTAGAAAACTTAAGCTGGTATCAGGCCATTTGACGGTTGCTTGGATCGGGGTGTTCTGATCCAAGCTTCCAGTTTTCACGATCTGCGGAAAATCGATTGCCAGTTTGCCCGCGATCTGGAGAGGCTGAACGTCGGCTTGCTTAACCGAACCGTTGAGGGTCAGGACCTTGTTGTTTAAGTTAACTGCAATTTGGAGGCTTGCGGCCGCGAACGCAGAGGCGGCGGCCGACCGCAAATCGGTGGCCTCGAGATTCAAAATGATACTTGGATTGTTCGTGTCGCCGGTTGCTTGCAAGGTCAACTGGCCAACTCCATCGACGACCGGTTTTCCGGTCTGAAAATCCGCCAGGCTCACTTTATCTGTTCGCAAATCCACACTGATCGGTTGGCCGATTGCGATCGGAATCTTGGACCCGCTTTGGAAATCGAGTGGGAGAGTTGCTGTGCCGGTAAGCTGATGGTTGTGGGTTTTTGCTATCAATCCCGTCACTTCCAGAATCTTGGGAGTGACATGGAGTGACATAGCGAGACTCCCCAGCGGCGAGGTGATCTTGATGTTAGGCAGGTTGCCGTCCAACGCCTGGTAAGTTCCTGATACTTCCGCGTCAATATGCTGGAATTGTTTTACCGTGATCTCCGTTCCCCGAATCTCTAAGTGACCGTTGGACGGGTTGGGCGGTTCCGTGGAGCGCTGCCTCGCTTGCGAGGCCGACCCGGTCGGGACCGTGGAGTTTCCCGGTTCCTGTTTTTGTGGCCCGCCGGTCTGCCCTAGTTCATCTGCCAGCGCTAGCTCTCCGGTTCCGCCCCAGTTGACTGTGAGCTTTCCTCCTAACCCAAGGTCTTGATGGAACGCACGCAGCAGCGGGTTGAGAAATCCTAGATCGTCCAGCTCGATATCAGCGCGTCCGGAGTATGGAAATTTGGAGCTTATTTTTCCTGCCCCGGACATGTCGATGTGGTTCTTCTGATCAAACAGGATCTTCAAGACCGAGAGATTAACGTCGTCGTTAGCGGACGAGCCTTGGACCAATAATTGTTGAATCGTAAGGCCGCGGAACCCGATCTTGTCCCCGGATATCGATAGTTGGACTGAGTTGGGAACGTCCTTCGCCGTGCCGGCAGCCTGAAGGCTGAGCGCGAGTTTCCCAGCCAGATCAGCGCCCGCAACATAATTGGATAAGAACGGATTGAAGAGGCGCAAATCCTGAAGCGCAATCTTGCTGTCCAGATGATATCGGAATGGATCCGCCAAGTCGACCGCCCCCCCGATATCGATCGAGTTCGAAGCATCTAGGTCGATCGTTCCTTTAGAAACATCGATGTGATCGTGAGCGAAGTTCAATTCGAGGTCCACCGTTTGCGCCGTTAAACCTCGGTAGCTCACCGAACTTCCTTGGACCGCGATTTTTCCGTCTGGCTCCAAGTTCTGTACTGTGACAACGCCGCCCACAGAAAATGCTCCTAGGATGCTGGGATCACTTAGAAAATCGTTCAGCGAATGGATATCGACCGCGAGCCGGCCAGTAATCGTCCGCAGGTCCAAGGCCGTCTGTGGTTTGGGAATCGGTACCGTAGCGGAAAGTTTGATGGAGCTCGGCGCCGCGAGGATTTGCGTGGTTAGGTCAATGCTAGCGGTGTTGCCGAGTTTAGCATCGACCCGCATTTCGGGAACCCGAATATCTTGATAATGAATGGTTGAAGTTGCCGCGAAGAGTACAGCCGCAATGGAGTCGGTCCAGTTCTCTCCTATCGGGAGTACCCCGGCGATGTACCCTTCTGCTCGAGGCGCTTCAACCACACATCCGGCCGCCTTAAGCGGCTCGGCGCTCAAGCTGAAACCGCCGGAAAGAGAGCCTTTGTCTATCGCGACGCACCCAGTAATTAGCGCGGCGGTCTCGATTTGCGGAACGAACGTCTGGGGTTCAGGCAACCAGCAGGCCAGCCCTAGCTCCGCTCGCAGTTCGGTCGAAAATCGCGTCCAGTCTGTCGGAAGTGTGTAGCTACCCGATGCATGCGCAAGATTTTGACCTGCCCGAGCCGCTAGCTCGAGAGACCGGCTTTTCCCTTGAAAAAGTTCAGTTTCAAATTGGCCTGAATCGACGGTGTATTTGTCCCAATGGACCTGTTCCGCTTTTACCTGCGCCGCACCCGAGAATTCGCTGGGCCGACGGACGTCGCCTGAAACCTGCAGATTTATCGACGTTAATTCCCCTTCCAGTCGTTGCGGTAGGAGCTTCTGGAGGGCCGCGAGATCAGCTCCATCAACTTGTACCTTAACCGAGAAAGGGGCCCGAAACTGATTCCCTGCTTGTTCTTGAGCGATCGCCCCGTCGAGCCGCAATTTTCCTTGGAGAAGTGTCCCGTCCAAGTTAATCGCGCCTGCGCCTTTTGTCGTGTGGCTTAGGTCGGCCGTCATTTCGTTAAGTGAAACGTACGGAGGCAGCTGCAGGCCGGTAATCCGGAGAGTGTTATTGGATTCGCTAATGAAAGCGCGCAGGTTATCCCAGCTTCCCAGAACAGGAATGGCGACGTGCGCGCAAGACAAAACTCCAGTCTCTCCTCGCCGGAACTGAAGCCCGGTGTCCAGAATTTCCAACCTGCCCGCCGGGAGACGAAGCGTGAAATTGAAGTTTTGAATATCCGTTTTATAAGGAAGCACCAAAGGGAATCGAATTAGCTGGGGAGGCTTCCGTTTGCGGGTGAAGGGTCGAATGACCAGCTGAACATCTCGCACCACGATCACGTCAACAATGTCCGCGATCCGATTTTGAAATATGCGTCCTGGATTGTAGTGAGCTGCGATCCTTTTTACGACCAGTTGCTCGATTGGGAAGACCGTGTTCCCCGGCTTTGGTCTAACTTCGACGTCTTCCAAAGTCAGGTCGGTGAAGATGGATCCGTGAACTTTGAATTGGATCTCCAGGTTTTGTGAGTTGGCGACTTGCTGCGCGATGAAGTGAGCCAGCCCGAAAAAAATGGGCTGGTAAAATATGACGGATAATAGAAGTCCCAGGATTGTCCCGCTAAGGATGTACCTTAGCCAACGGGTGCGATTGGGGTGGGCCGCCATGCGATCAAGCTTGCAACATCTCGACGCTCTCTGAGGGGTCCTCAGAAGAAAGAAAGTCCCTCAGATGATATCGTCGCCAAAACATTGGCACTGGATACAGTTCTGCAAGCGGCGATTTGGACTTTTCGCACAGAACGTTGGAAGAGCGATCCAGAGGTATGGTCGGATCAACGGGGAGCAATGCGCAGCCTCCTTTGCTTATTACGCTTTCTTTTCGCTTTTTCCGCTCATCCTCACGTGTGTGGCCTCGTTGACGTTCTCTGTGCGGGATCGGGAAGCGACAGCCACAGAGATCCTGATTCAGGTAGACCAATATCTGCCCTTGCCACAGACCGATCGGCTTTTGCTTCTGCACACCGTACAAGGAGTGATACAACATGGTTTGGGAGCCGGCTTGCTCGGATTTCTGGTCCTGATCTGGAGTGCCTTACGTTTTTCCCAAGCTCTAGTGATCGGGGTCAATCGGGCTTGGGAATTGGCAGATTACAACTGGTGGAAACTTCCGCTGAAGAACCTTCTGATGATCGGTATCGTAGTAAGTGCAATCGCACTTGGTCTGGTTACGCCGTTAGCGTTCGACAGGCTCGCCGAATTTTTAGCTTGGGGAAATGTGGTGACTCATATCTTCGCCAGTATCCTACCCACGTTGGTCCTCTTTTACAGCCTGCTTTTGTTCTACGTCCTGGCTCCACGAAGGAACGTTCGGTTTGCAGTGGCCTGGCCTGCTGCCCTGATCGGCACAATCGCCCTAGAGCTGGCGCGATACCTGTTCGGGATTTATCTAACGCGAATCGCCCATTTCAATGCCGTTTACGGCGCGTTCGGCTCCATTATGGCGCTATTGTTCTGGATCTACATCTCTGGGGTCATCGTCATCTTTTGCGGATGTTTGGCAGCCACGGCTCGCTCGCCTTAGGCTCGCTTCGCATGACCAATAGCCGATAGCCGATAGCCAAGCCTCGTTGAACCAACGGCATATTGGCTATGGGCTATCGGCTATCGGTCATTCTGAGCGAGCCTAAGGCGAGCTCAGACGGGGCTCAGAAGTAGAAGGGAATCCCCATCTGCTCAAACACCTTCTTGTTTTCCCCAAAATACTTATTCCCGAGTTCGTTGAAGCCGCCGGTCTCCTTAAACTGCTTGAGGAAGGCGTTTACCTGTTGGCGCAGCTCATCGTTTCCTTTGCGGATCCCGATCGCCCACACTTCACTCTGAAAAGGCTTAAGGATTGCTTTCGTCGTATCCTGATGGCTTTTCCAAAGCTGAAAGATTGAGATCTGATCGTAGAGCATGCAGTCCGCTTTCCCCTGAGCTACCTCGGTTGCGCAAGTCGGTGCGTCACTAAAGGTATTAATCTTTGCGTTGTGAAAATGCTGGATCGCGTAGATATGGCCGGTAGTAGCCTTTTTTACAGCGACGGTGGCGTTGGGTTTGTCCACATCGTCGATCGATTGGATCGGGCTATTTTTATTCGCCAGGATGGAGAGCCCCATCGTTAGATAAGGATCGCTAAAGTCAATGGACTTGGCTCGCTCCGCCGTTCTGGTCATCGATGAGATCGCCAAATCAATTTTCCCCGTCTTTAAGGAGGGGATAAGCCCATCAAAGGGGATGTTTTCGAAGCGCACCGGCCGGTGAAGATACTCTCCCATCGCTCGCGCCATATCCACACTAACACCCGCAGGCTGGCCGCTTGAATCCAGCATTTCGAACGGCGGAAACTGCATCTCCATTCCGATGATCAGCTCGTTTTCGGCGGCTCCGGCCGCTCCGGTGAGGAAAAATGCTAGCAAAAGCCCGCTGAATAGTGATTTCACAGGAAAAATTCACCACAAAGACTCAGAGGACACAAAGAGAAAACACAGGAGCCGGAAACCAGAATCCAGGAGTCAGGAGACGCGCCGTCGGTGGAACAGGGGCGAAACGACGCCAAAGTGGACGAAAGTGGACGCAGTGGACGTAGTGGATTCGCTCAGATTCGGCGATGGAGGGTTGTCGCTGCACTCTTGGTCCACTCTGTCGACTTAGTCCACTGAGTCCACTTACGCCCACTCGCCCCTGTGCGGCCTTTTGGGACAGTCGCCGCTACCGAGAGACGAGCAACTATGGTAGCGTTCGCTGCAGCTGCACATCCAATGCTTGAGGTACGTGATCTAACCGTAAAGTTCATCGCCGAGGGCGAAGAATTCACGGCTGTCGAGTCGGTCTCGTTCATTGTTGGTGATGGCGAGACTCTTGCCGTGGTGGGAGAGAGCGGGAGCGGAAAGAGCGTAACCGCTCTGGCGTTGACCAGATTGCTGCCTGAGCCGCCAGCCCACATCGCCGGCGGCGTCTTACTTGACGGCCAATCCATTTTCGCCAGCTCCGCACGTGACCTTCGCCAGATTAGAGGCCGGCAAATCGCTTATATTTTCCAGGAACCAGCGACCAGCTTAAACCCAGTCTTCTCGATCTACGAGCAACTGGCTGAGACCTTGCGGCGGCATCGGCCAGAGGTAAAGAATTTGCGCAAGGAAGTTCTTTATTGGCTAGATCAGGTAGGAATTCGCGAGCCAAACAAACGCATCGGTGATTACCCATTTCAACTAAGCGGTGGAATGCAACAACGAGTCATGATCGCGATGGCCTTGTGTGCTCGCCCAAAAATCCTAGTGGCAGACGAACCGACTACAGCCCTGGATGTGACCGTGCAAAGTCAGATCCTCGACCTGTTCCGAGAGCTCAAACTGCGGTTCGGAATGTCGATTATCTTGATCACGCATAATTTCGGTATCATTCGAGGTCTAGCCGACAAAGTGGCGGTCATGTACCGGGGCCGGCTGTTGGAATTTGGCGAATGTAGTGCGGTTCTAAAAAACCCTCAGCACAGCTACACTAGAGCGCTAATCGATTGCGTCCCCCGGCTCGGCGCCGGCCTGCGCCGGCTCAAGACCATCGAGCGAAGCTCGCCTTAGGCGAGCTTCGGTGGGCTGCCGCAACGGCGACGTATTTTGCGGCCAGCTTGGGTAAAGCTGCGATTTCTTCCGGTTGGAGAGGCCGGATCACTTTGCCGGGTGAACCCAATACTAGTGAACCGGGCGGAATCTTGGTGCCCTTAGTCACTAGCGCCTGGGCTCCGATAATCGAGTCCGAACCAACCTCGGCGCCATCAAGGATGACGGCGCCCATGCCGACTAATACGCGATCTCCGATATGGCAGGCGTGAATCACGGCTCGATGTCCACAGGTAACATCGTCTCCGATCCGTACGGCGTAATCGTCGGCCACATGGAGAATACAGCCGTCCTGAATATTGGTGCGCCGGCCAATAACAATCTCGTTGATATCAGCCCGAATGACGGCTTGAAACCAGATGCTGGAATACTCGTCGACAGAAACTGCCCCGATTACATCCGCGGATCGAGCCACGAAAACCGACGACGCTAATTTTGGCGTGCTATGAATAGAACGCTCCCAACTGGCGATGACCTCTCTTTCAACCATAGGACGGTGAGCTTAGATTTGTTAGTTGCCGCTACTGGCTGGGATTCTTTCGCCAGTGATTAGTGATTGGTGATTAGTGGGGCTTAACATCGTCCTCGTGCTCGAGCCGGGGGCGTGCCGGAGTGTTGGAGTACGTGGAGTCGTGGAGTCCTTAGACCGGTTAGTATAGTTAAATCGAGGTACTCTGAAACAGCGAAGCTACCTATTTTCTACCCCGGACTAGCCGGGTTCAGCCTTGGGAGAAGGTTTATTGGGTAAATCCCTCAGAAAAAAGCGGTTTCAAGCCACAAAATCGTGGTTCTGGATTGACAAATCGACTCGATTCCGATGAAACAGGGGAAACCGTGGGCGAATGCAGCGGCCCTGACAGGTGGTCCAGGAACCGATTGCCAATCCAGCCATCAATTTTCATGAACAAAGTAGAGCTAGTCGAAGCGGTTAAGAAACAGCTCGGTTCCGAAACGAGCAAAGCCGACGCTGAAAAGGCGGTTACGGCTGTAATTCATTCTATTAAGGCGGGTGTGAAGAAGGACAAGATGGTTCAACTCGTTGGTTTCGGGACGTTCAAGGTGGTGGAACGGAAGGCGCGAAAGGGCGTAAACCCAAAGACGCTGCAACAAATTAAGATACCAAAATCGAAGACCGTAAAGTTTGTCCCCGGAAAGGATTTTAAAACAAAGGTTTAGGCTTAGATGATAAAATAGGGTACTTGGTTTCCCCCCCGTGACCGAGAAAACCCGTTTGGCCTTGTGCCGAACGGGTTTTCTCCCCTCTAGCCCCGAAAAGTATTCGGGGCTTTTGTATTCGGGGCGTTTGTAATTACCATGTCGAACGTGATTCTTACTGCGTCGGAGATGCAGGCGCTGGAGCAGCGTGCCTTTGCAGAGGGCGTCGACCAGGAAGGGCTGATGGACCTGGCCGGAATCGGCATCGCCAGAGAGATCCTTCGCCAAGAAAGCCGTCCAGGAATTTGTATCCTCTACCTAGGGAAAGGAAACAACGCCGGTGACGCTCTTGTAGCCGGTTCTCTGCTACAGAATTCTGGGTGGTCTGTTCTGGCCCGATTCAGCGATCCTCCGGAGAACTTAGGGCCATTGCCTCGAAAGAAGCTGCGTGCTTTCGGATCTCCACCGCGCCATTTCAAAGGCGACGCGGACAGCATTTCCCGGAAGCTTCCCGTGGTCTTAGTTGACGGAATCCTGGGTATTGGCTCTCGCCCCACGCTAGGCCCCGGACTGAAAGCGTTGACGCAGGAGATGAATCATTTGCGTTCCTCTCTGCGAGCGAAAACCTATGCTGTCGATGTGCCGACTGGAGTCACCGAGGAGGGCGTCGACGCCGACGCGGTGATCGCAGATATCACGGTGACCATCGGGTTCGCCAAGACGTGCCTTTTTCGGGATGACGCGACTAACTTCGTTGGCAAGATCCAATGTATCCCCCTGAAGGCCTTGAGAGAGCGTCTACCGGACGACAACCATCGTGACCGTTTCATTGAGGTTGACGATCTTCGCGGGCTGGTTCCAAGACGTAAGTTCGATTCGCACAAAGGCGATTTCGGTCGAATCGGAATAGTCGCAGGTTCGTTGGGTTTCGTCGGCGCTGGTGTACTTTGTTCCTTATCCGCAGTTAGAGCCGGTGGCGGGTTGGTAACCCTCTATACGATGCGGGACGATAGCTATCCGTTGCTGGCCGTTAAGGCGGCGCCCGAGGTTATGGTAAAACCGATCCACGACTACCGGGAAGTGCTCGATGACAGATTAACCGCCATCGCCATCGGCCCCGGTCTGGGAACCGCGCATGAGACTCCGGTCTTGGAAATCATTCGGAACTTCGAAGGTCCAATGGTAGTTGACGCGGACGCGCTGAACATTGTTTCCCACCAAATCAATACTCTGGCCAAGGTGGGGGGACCTCGCTTGCTGACGCCGCACCCGGGCGAAATGAGTCGGCTTTGGCCAACCGGCACGAGCTCCAGGGTTGAGACGGTGCGAGCTTTTACCGATCAATTTGAGGTTGCGCTCCTACTCAAAGGAGCACGAACCCTGGTTGGGCAGAAAGGAAAACCCCTGTCTTACAACGCAACTGGTACTCCCGGAATGGCCACAGGCGGATCAGGGGATATCCTTACCGGGGTGTGTGGAGCGCTGCTCGGGCGGCATTTGGGACCCTACGACGCCGCCAGGCTTGGCGCCTGGTTGTGTGGCCGAGCCGCCGAGCTTTCAGTCGACTCCGAGTCGGAAGAGTCGATGCTTCCGAGCGACACCCTAAGATACCTGGGCACGGCCTTTAGAGAGTTGCGGGAAGGGTAGGAGGGGGGTGGGATGTCGCCCTGCAACGACGTGGGAGGGCGCGCGTCCTCGCGCGCCGCGAACAGGTCCATAATCTTGGGTCTAACCTGGCGCTGGTCGGGTCTGTCGTGGACTTCGATAACCATCCGGCGGCTGCCGGACGAGGACGCGATCCCTCCCGGCGATGGGCTCGAGGTCACGAGGACGAGGACGACGAGAACGAAGGGGCTGGTCAAGTCCCCCGTCCGTTTTGACAGAACCTGGCGACTCATCGACAGTCACCATCTTGATCAAGCCGCGTAATCTCGATCGTGTCTCTCCAAAGCTCCGATCGCAGGAAGATATCCTGCGCCGGCCGCTCTCGGAATGGTTCCTATTGCTGATGCTGGCGGCGGTTCAATTCACGGTCGCGGTCGATTTTGTTATCATGATGCCGCTCGGGCCGCAGCTCATCCGGATCTTCGATATCAATACGCCTGCCTTTAATCTAGCCGTGTCGGCCTATGCCGGCGCCGCGGGATTGGCGGGGATCTGCGGCGCTCTTTTTCTCGACCGGTTTGATCGAAAAACGGTTCTTTTAACGATCTACGCCGGGTTTACCATCGGCACGTTGTTCTGCGGGCTAGCGCCCACTTACTGGACGTTAGTCTTGGCCCGTGCATTTGCCGGATGCTTTGGAGGGATTGTTGGTGGAATCAGCTTGGCTATTGTCGGAGACCTGGTTCCCGAAGCTCGCCGAGCTTCAGCGATGGGAACGGTCATGTCCGCCTTCTCGGTCGCCCAGGTAGCCGGGATTCCATTGGGGCTCTATCTCGCGGATAAGCTCAGTTGGCATGTTCCTTTTGTTGCTTTGGCCGGATTAAGCGCAGTGATTTGGGCTTGCGCGCTGATCCAGTTGCCCAAGGTTCGCGCTCACCTCGCGCTGAGCCGAGGTGAAACCGCGATCCGCCGCTTTACCGCGATCTTGTTCAATGGAGACCATCTGCGGGCCCTGGCTTTTATGGCGGTGATCACGATGGGCGGGTTCATGATCATTCCCGATCTCGCAAATTATCTGGTGAACAATGTCGGGCTGAGCGCAGCGGAACTCCGATGGGTTTATCTCGTTGGCGGCGCCGCCACGCTGTTTACCATGAACGGTGTCGGCAGATTAGCCGATCGTTTCGGCCGGATGAGATTGTTCGGTATTATGATGGTGTGTTCGATGGCGGCGGCTCTTCTGATCACGCATTTGCCGGTGGCGCCGGTCGCCCTTGTGGTCGCGACCTCGACTTTCTTCATGATCAGTATGACCGGCCGCTTTGTGCCCGCTATCACCATGGTTACCAGCAGCGTCACTCCGGTGCATCGCGGCGGCTTTATGAGCATCAACTCGGCGGTGGCTCAGTTTAGTAGCGCAACCGCGGCCGCCCTGGCCGGATGCATCATTCATGATGGTCACAATCATCAGTTAATCGGGTTCGGCTTTGTCGGCTGGGCTTATCTAGGCTGGGCCGTCATCGGTCTGTGGCTAGGGGCACGAGTCCGGGGCGGGCTCAGGGAGCAACCAGTAGCGCAAGTGGCCGAAGCGGTCTGACTTGGCAGTCCTCCAGTTAGATGCCGGGGTCCGTAAGATAGTCCATCGCTACCGCTCCGGCCGAGGTGCGGGTTTCAACCGAAAGTTTTAGCAGGATATGCTCCACGTGCTTTTCGACCGTTCGTAGAGAAATCGCTAGGATCTGGCCGATTTCTCCATTCCGTTTGCCCTTTGCTATCCAAAAAAGCACTTCCGCTTCCTTACAAGTTAACCCGAGCTTCTGTAGAGCAGTTGGATCATTGGGTTCGCGTTTTTCCTGAAATGCCAAATGAAACTCTTGTGGCGTTGGCGAGGGAAGTAATTCCACGATGAGCCTGCCAGTTTGCTGGTAAAGAACCAATTCATTGACTGGTTGGGTCTCGACAGTCGGGTGCCAGGTAAGTCGAGTTAGAAACCAGGCCCGTATTCTTTCCGGTAAAACCTCGATCCTGACAGAATCGTCGTATTGTTCGACATAGATCCGCGCACTGAGAGTGGAGAAACGAATCCGTCCGGATTGATCGACGATCATATAACCGCGATCGTTGGCTTGGGCGGCAATAGTTAACCCGAGCATACCTCATATCTTGGCGTTATCGATATAGCTAAGAGTCATCTAGTGAAACCCGTGGCCTTGGATCAAGGAGACTATCATGGCCAAGTGATGGTGCTGCCGTCATTTGGTCAAGAGCGTTGTCAGCAGCACAACGGTTGGCAACGGAGAACTGTTTGAGCCACTTTTCGGCGCAATCTCAGCCGGGATCGCCGAAGTCCTAGCAAAGTTGGCTACCGCTGGTTACAAATCCAGCAAAACCTCAAAGCTCGCTTGGCCTTCCTTCAAAGATTGAGATTCCTCACCCATCCGTATGAAATGAGGGGCTTCGAAATGAGCGACCAGAGCTCCGAAGTCTTGCCAGACCTCAACCAACACGTATTGTAACGGATCTTGAGGGTCCCAGAAAAACCGGTAGAAAATGTTGCCCGGTTCTTTTTGGGTTCCTTCCTGGAGTCGCAGAGCGGCTTCGATATATTCGGCTCTTTTTCCTTCGATCACCTTTCCACGGACCAATAGGCCAAATGGAACCGTCTCATTTGGCAGTTGCCCACGAATTTGTGCCAGCAGAGGATTCATATCTTTTTCTTCGGCCAACGAACACAGAATAGCAAATAGCAGATAGCAAATCGAGACCATCGACCTCGGTCAGCGCGAAACCGCTTTTCAGATCCAAGCTCCGGATTGCGCCGGCCTGCGCAAGCAGAGCTTCCTTTGCTATTTGCTATCTGCTATTTGCTGTTCGGTCTTCCTTCTCAGCGCGTGAAATTACCCAAACTTCTATTTGGCGTTGCTACTGCGGATCATCAAGCCGAGGCGTTTGATCCAAACATCCCGGATTTCCGGGATGAATGGGAACGGCTAACCGGCCAAACTCTGCGAGGGCAAGCGACCGATTTCTGGAATCGATATCGGGAGGATATCAGTCTTGCCCGCGACCTCGGTTGCAAAATTTTTCGGTTCTCGGTTGGCTGGTCTCGAGTTGAACCAGAGCCCAGCAAATTTGACTCCTCGGTGCTGGAGCATTATCGGCAAGTCGCCTCCGCTATCCGCGAAGTGGGCATGTTGCCTTTGGTAACGCTTCACCATTTTACTTGGCCGATCCATATCCAAGAACGGGGGGGAATGATCGCGCAACATTTTCCCACCTGGTATCAAGCCTATGTGGCCCAAGTTGTGGAGGCGATCGGAGATCTGGTTCCTTATTGGATCACTTTTAATGAGCCGAACCTGTTGGTGTACGGCTACGTGAAACCGTGGTGGCAGGAAACCTATTTTGTCCCGCCTGGAGCCGGACCTGAAATCCCTCTTTCGACGCAATTGGAACGGGCAGCCCAGCTGATCCGCAACATCTTTGTGGGGCACCGATTGGCGAGAGAAACGATCCGGCAGAAGAACCCGGCGGCAAAGGTTGGAACTAATCCTTTTGTGTTGGGTCTGCCATCTGCGCTGCAATGGTTTATTGATTTTTTGGCGACGCGTACGCGGTCTAAGAAGCAATTTGAACAGCGCTCAAAGCTGGTGGCAGAACCACCAATCCCGCCGCCAACTTCGGTTGATCTCGTGATTGCCCAATTCGCACCAACTCAAGATCGGGCAGCGAAGGTCGCATTCTCGAAGTCGTACGATGAAAGCACTGAGCGTTTGGTAGTCAGGAACGGAAGCGGCTTCATCCAGTTGGCAGATTTGAACGGTCACCGAGTCGGTTACGTTCGCGGTTCAGTCTCGAATCGTACCCTGGCCCGGTATGCGCCAAATTCCTTGCCCCGCCCATTTGAGACTCATCATAACGGATTGGAAGCTTTGGAGGCAGGCTGGATCGACGGGTTTATTGCGGACGAGGTCCGGATTACTCACGTTGGACTGCCCCCTTCTCTGGTGATGCTGGAACACGCATTGGGGCAATGGGAATGCGCGGTGGCTGTCGCCCGCGGCAATCCGGATCTATTAAACCTGGTGAACGCCGTGGTCGCGCGCGACCTTCCGGCGGGAGCTCCGATCCACGGCCGGTCAATCGAAGCCATCCGGCGTCGGGGCCAGCTTCGAGTAGGTGTCACTTTCGATCCAAATGCCGAGTCGTTACCCGACCGGCTGAAGAAAGAGATCGATCTTGCTGAAGAGGTAGGGGAACGGATCTTTGGCCGGCGTGGTTGTGTTCAATTCGAACTTCTGCGGATGGATGAAAGAGTAAAATCACTCCGTTCCTGGCTTCATTTTTTCGAACCGGTGTTAAGAGCCGTTAGCGTTGTCGGTACCGTCCTGAACAGTAACTGGTGGCATCTGGGGATGGCCGGAAAATTGCCGGAAATGTTTTGTCCTAAAGAATGTGCCGGTCAGCAGGATTTTGTGGGTCTCGATTACTATTGGGGAATCGATAGTCTCGAATTACATCGGATGCACCAACTCATCGACGCCACCATGAGCCGGTTCGATGACGCGCCGGTCGATTCTCCAGGCTTACTAAGGTCGCTATCGCGGTTACATCGCTGGTTTCCAGACAAAGAGATTCTCATCATCGAGAATGGATGTATCGAACACGCCGACAATTTAACTCGCGAGGAATACTTGCGCGCGCATATCCGCGAAGTGACTCGGGCTCGGGCAATGGGTATCCCGGTTGCCGGTTACATTTGCTGGAGCATCACTTCGAACCGGGAATGGGGACTGGAATTTGGGCCGGCGAGCGACTTCGGGTTGTATCACATCGATCTCGACGATGATCCCGAGCTAAAGCGCGTATCGACTCCCAGCGCAGAAATGTATAAGCGGGTGATTCAGGAGGAGGGGTAGTTGGTAGGGATCGGGTGGAGGGGAGCCGCTTTGTAGGATGGCAGTTCTATCGGTTGCAAGCAGGCGGCTCCCGGGAACTAACCAGCGCGTCGCATTTGCCCGCGGCTTCCGAACCAAGGCTGTTCGTGTTTCGTACGTCGTCGGTGGAAGTGGTAGACGCTGGGTGATTCTCGGGAGCCGTTTGTTCATCATCGCTTCGGCCGCTCGCCGCTTTAGGAGGAATGCACTGGGTCTTCAGGCAAATGCCAAAGCGGCTCCCCTCCATGCGCTACGCTTGGTTTTTCAGCTATTCAAGAGCCTCGCCCTACCAGCTGAATTGACTTTTGGAGCGCCAGCGTGGATTGAGTCTTCTTCACGGAGGTTAATTATGAAATCTTTACTCGTTGCGTCTTTGTTGTCGGTCGGGTTTGCATTGAGTGCCTTGGGAGCATCCGACGACCAAAGCAATGGCACACTTAAATTAGGGGATCCAATTCCTGCGGTAACTGCCAAGGATCAGAACGGGCAAGACGTAAATCTCGGTGAAAACAATACCGGATACACGTTGGTCTATTTCTTTCCTAAAGCGATGACCGCAGGCTGTACCGCTCAAGCATGCAGTTTGCGCGATTCCTATACCGAGCTCCAAGGGAAAGGAGTTAAGATATTCGGTGTCAGCGTTGATACCGTCGACGCCCAGAAAGAGTTCGCCGAAAAGGATCATCTACCTTTCGAGCTGCTATCGGATCCGGATAAGAAGGTGATCACTGCGTTCGGTGTGCCGCTGTTTAAGAATGCGTACGCGAGTCGGCAAGCCTATCTGTTTAAAGATGGCAAGTTGATCTGGTTCGATACGAAGGCGAGCACGGATAAGCAGGCAGCAGATGTCCTGAAAGTTCTGGCGAAACCAGCGTAAGCCGCAAAGCGGCCCAAATTGGTAGGGCGAGGCTCCGGATCTTCCCTGAAGCGTTCGCAAGGCGTTGCGCCTAGCCCTGCCACTGGTTAGCTGTCGCCGATAAGTTGCCGAGCCGGTCACAGCGTTTGCCACCGCTCGGCGGTGAAGCTAGTAGCGTTGGGTATATTAGCGCCGCGGGTTTCGGCATGCGCAGTCCGTTGCGGATGGATGGGACCTATATGACTTATGGGACTAATGGGAACTGACCCATACGTCCTATAGGTCCCATAAGTCCTATTCGGTAGCAGCGTCGACGGCTGCTTTTCTTCCGACCGGACGCCCATACGCCGAGCGCTCCCCCCTCATTTCCCGAGGCTCTCGATCATCTGTTTAGCGAGCTTCGGCCCGATGCCGCTCTCTTCGTGCTTAAAGTAAATAAACGTTTCTTTCCATTGGCTCTGTTTGTCCTCCACAAATTTCGCCCAACGGTCGATGTCTGCCGGTTGGTAATCCTCGCGTCTTAACCTGAGGTAGCCAAAATTCGCGGTCGTGACTTGGGGAGCAGCAAAGTCGCTGCTTTCCGCGATGCAGAGGGCGGCATTGTGCTTTTGCAAAAGAGCGAAAACGGAGTCATCAAACCAACTTTCATGGCGAAACTCGAAAGCGGCCTGGATGCTTTCAGGGAATGGACTTAGGAAGTCAGTGAGTAGCGCGATGTCCGCCTTAAACGTAGGGGGCAATTGAAACAAGATCGGGCCAAGTTTTGTCCCTAAGTCCGCGATGACACCAAAAAAATAGTTCAGCGTGTCCGCGCAATCTTTGAGTTTTGCCCAGTGGGTGATCTTCTGCGGAGCTTTTAAACCAAACTTAAACCTGTCCGTTGTGGCTTGGAACCAGGCTTCAATCGTTTTCGGATTGGGGATCCTGTGGAACGAATAGTTAACCTCGGTCGTCCGAAATTGCTCTGCATAAAAGGAAAGCATTTTCGCAGTCGCCAATTTCTCGGGATAAAAGGTACCTCGCCAGGCGGGGTATTGGTAACCGGATGTGCCGACGAATGGGTCCATGGAGGCATAATCAATGCCAACGTGTGGGCTAGATCAAGCATGGCGCTGCGCGAATAGCCGGGGGAAAATAGCCGATAGCCGAACGACTTGTGGAGCGCGCCTCGCTTGCGAGGCCGTGGTGACCAGGGCAGACGGTAGTGCCCAGCCCCTCGGCGGACTACGCCCTTGTGCGTGATGAGGCAGGCTCTTGATACAGAGCGCAGACTGAAACAAGGCCGTGCATCCCGATGTTCCCTCGCTTTCCATCGGCGTCGCAAGCGAGGCAACGCTCCACGAAGCGTTCGCCTTGGCTATTGGCTATTCTCCGCTACTCTCGATGCAAGCCGCCGTATCCCGTAATACATCGCGACGATCACGATCACAAATGCAAGGCCTCCCAGAATCATGGACGCGGTGGAGAAGCTATCGCCAACAACGGCGAGCGGGGTTTCCCGGTTACTGCCAACGATCAGTCCGGCGAGAAGGACTCCGCATAAGCTTTCACCGACGATTAATCCTGAGGCGAGCAGGACACCAAGCCGTTTCGCGATCGCTCCGTACGGTTTGTCTGCGACCCAGCGCTCGTAAATCCAGCCCACGATCGCTCCTAGAACGATCGGCGTCGTGGTAGTGAGTGGGAGGTAAATTCCGATACCAGTCGATAATGGGGGCAGACGCAATTTGCCGGCCAAACCTAACGATTCATCGATTATGATCAACAAGACGCCGGCCAATGCACCGATTCCGATGAGTCCCCAGTCTAATCGGCCCTCTAAGACCCCTTTTGCTAACGTGGAGATTAGCGTGGCTTGGGGGGCAGGCAGCGGTTGCGAGCTTACCGCGGCTACGTGCGCCGCTCCGGCAAATCCGTAGGCTCGGTTGAGTAAGTCGAGGATCGGTGGAATCACCAGAGCGCCGGCTACGACACCCACGACCAATGATGCTTGTTGCCGCCAAGGGGTGGCGTTGACGAGTTGGCCTGTCTTCAGATCTTGCAGGTTGTCGTTTGAGATAGTGGCCACGGAGAAAACAATGGCGGTTACAAACAACGAAAATGCGACCAAGGCAGATGAACCTGCTGACCCCCGCTCAACTTGGGCGACCAACATCATCACAAAAGAGGCGCCAATCACCGCCAAAATGCCCACTCCCGAAAGCGGACTGTTGGAGGAACCAATGAGGCCCGCCATATAGCCGCAAATTGCTGCCACCAGGAATCCGACAACCACAACGTAAATCACACCGGCAACCGTTAGTGGAATCAATTTGTCCTGAAGGGGAGTTCCGGAAAGAAACCCAATGATCAGGATAATAATAGGCAACACTGCAATAAGACAAATCGCTGCCACTATCGTAATCGGGATGTCTCGATCGGTTCGTCGCAGCGGACCTGTCGCGGATCGGGAATGTAATGCTTGTCTAAAGGCTGATAACAGGCCGAACCAGATCGGTTTCACCATTTTGGCCAATGCCCAGATCGCCGCAACGCCGATCGTCCCGGCGCCGATCAAGCGGACCTGAGTTTTCCAGACGGTGAGACCAACTTCTGCAGCGGACCCGGTGGCCGGATGGAGCGCGGTGAGAATGGGGGTCGCAATTCCCCAAGCGATCACCAAACCCACAAGTATAGCGAGTCCGACGGATAGACCCACCAAATGACCAACACCCAAAAGAGCAAACGATAACGAGCTTCCACAGCCGGTGGCGGCAGCTCCGATCCGAAAAAATGCGACCAATTGGTCGGCAAAAAGTCGCATGTTGACGATCAGGTAGAAACCGGCGGAGATCAGGGAACCACTAATGACGGACATCAATCCGGCCCGGGTCTCTTTCTCATTCCCCGAGCGACTTCCCGCACCGACCTTAAGTACTTCAGCGGCAGCGACACCTTCGGGATAGGGCAATGGCGAGTCCACGACCATCGCTCGGCGGAGCGGCACGGTGTACATCACTCCGAGGATGCCGCCGACCGCACAGATACCGAACGAGGTCCAGAAAGGAAAACCTGTCCACCAGCCAACCATCACGAGACCCGGCAAAACAAAAATGATCGACGAGAGTGTTCCCGCGGCAGACGCAACCGTCTGAACGATGTTGTTTTCTTCGATCGTTGAGTTCTTGAAAAATCGAAGGACGGCCATGGAGATCACGGCCGCAGGAATCGATGAAGCGAATGTAAGCCCGACTTTGAGACCCAGATAGACATTTGCGGCTGTGAACACAAGCGTGATAGCGCAGCCTAAAATCAGGCCGCGAATCGTGAGTTCGACCGGCCGGTCGTTCTGAGGGATGGTTTGGCCCATCTGGCACAACTGCCGAAAATCAAGTGAGGAAGTAAAGGAAAATACGAGAGCAAATACCGAAATCGGTCTAGTCACCTGAACTGGCACCGGCGATATTAGTCCAACGGTAGCACGCGACCCAGGTAAGGAAGAGTTGCACGACTATGGGAAACTCCTCCGGGAGGTCGATAACCATCTGCGTAAAATCTAATCCGGGAGCTGCAACCAATAGGCTTTGCCAATGCCTGGTTGAACGGATAAAGCCGACGACGTTCTTGCCCTGATAAAGCCTGAATTCAATTTCGGACCGGGACTTGGTACACTTCAATTTCCACTCACCACTAGCGTAGCTGAAAAGTCCCGCGTCGTTCCGAGGCCAGCAGAGTGTACCCGTCCCAAAGCTGCAAATCGTGAACGAAAAATCCCTCCTTAGCGATACGGAATTCTTTATGCCCAAATGCAAAGGTCTGGGCGACATTTTTTAGGACCGGGTCCGGAGCGGTGGCGAGACTCAGTTGTAAGCTGGAACGATCGCCTGTTGCGGCTATGGTGGCCATTCGTTTCGCTATTGAAATGGAAATCTCAGATTATCAGGAACTTCCGTAACCGTACAGAAGTTCCTGGCGACCCATTCCAGGGAGTAAGCGGCAAGGAACGCCCCACAGTTGTCCGCTCTCCTTGAACTCCTCGAAGCCCAAAAGTATCAATAGTCCTATGCTTGACGGCTTCGAATCCCACCTGAATGAGCAAATCAGTTCAATTCGCACTCAAGGGCTTTATAAGAGAGAGCGATTCCTAAGTACTCCGCAACGCGCTCATATCGGGACGAGCGATGGGCGTGATGTTCTAAATCTCTGTGCGAACAATTACCTGGGGCTGGCGGATCATCCCGAGGTGATTCAGGCAGCCAAAGAAGCACTGGATCGTTGGGGGTTCGGCTTGGCTTCCGTCCGATTTATCTGTGGCACCCAGGAGATCCATAAGGAACTCGAGGCAGCGCTCTCTCGTTTTCACGGCACAGATGATACAATTCTCTACGGGAGCTGTTTTGACGCCAATGGTGGTCTTTTTGAAACGTTGCTTGGCGCTGAGGACGCGGTAATCAGCGACAAACTGAATCATGCTTCCATCATCGATGGTATCCGTCTCTGCAAAGCCCAGCGGTTTCGTTATGAGCACAACGACATGGCGGATCTGGAGGCCAAGCTGGTTGAGGCTAAGACAGCCCGTTTCCGGTTGATCGCGACAGACGGCGTATTTTCGATGGATGGCACCATCGCCAATCTCGGCGGTGTTTGCGATCTAGCGGAGCGATACCAGGCGTTAGTGATGGTTGATGAATGTCATGCCGCCGGCTTTTTGGGAAAGACCGGTCGCGGGACGCCTGAACACTGCGGGGTTGAAGGCAGAGTTGATATCATTACCGGGACTTTGGGAAAAGCTTTGGGGGGTGGCAGCGGCGGGTATACCACCGGGCGGAAAGCGATCGTGGAATTGCTGCGACAACGTTCGAGGCCTTATCTGTTTTCCAACAGCATCACACCCAGTATCGTGGCGGCCTCTGTGAAGGCGATCGACATCGTTACTCGTTCGACGGAGCTGCGAGATCGTTTGGAGAATAGCACCCAGTTTTTCCGGAATGGATTGACCGAACACGGGCTAACGATCCGCCCGGGGCAACATCCGATTGTGCCTGTGATGATCGGCGAAGCTGCGCTTGCCCAGAAGGTCGCCGATCGGTTGCTCGAACTTGGCCTGTACGTGATCGGATTCTTTTATCCGGTCGTACCGCAGGGTACCGCTCGGATTCGGACCCAAGTCTCGGCTGCTCACACCAAGGATGATCTCCAGTTTGCCGTTGATTGTTTCGCCAAAGCGAAAGCGGAATTCGGGCTGTAGGTAGTTGGTAGGGCGAGGCTCGGCAGCACTTAGGTGTTGCATCGCATAGACCAACGCGACGTCATTTGCTCTGATGCCCGCTCTCGGTCGTCCCGGAGCCTCGCCCTACCAATGTCTTTTCACTTTTCACCTTTCACCTTTTCCTTACCGTCTGGCATCTCTGCCGCCTTGGGCCGCTCCCAGGCCAAATCCTCAGGACGAGGCGTGGCCCGTTGTCGTTCTGTTTCGAACAATTCGTCGAGGGTCTTTACTCGCTTCCGCACCTCACCGATAAAATCCTTTTGGTCAGTACCAAAGTACTCCGCGAGTTGCTGAACCGTCTCTTCATCGTATTCCTTGAAAGTATGGGCGGCTCGATAAGCCCGGTAGGCGCCGAACCCGAGGACGCGCAGTGCCTGAGCACCCATCTCGAGCGACGATTCCAGCGTCTCGCGAAAGATATTCTTCACGCCCATCTTAATTAATCGGTAGGCATGCTCACGATCTTGTGCTCGCACTAACAGAGTCAAATTCGGGAAATGTTTTTGGGCCAGCTCCACTAAACGAAGCGAACCCTCGACATCGTTAATCGCGACCACCAATAACTTGGCTTGAGCAGCCCCGGCAGCGGCCAGCATCTCATGCCTGGTCGCGTCTCCGTAGAATACTTTGAACCCGATCTTTCGAATTAGATCAACTTGTTCCGGATCAAAATCGAGCACGGTGGTTTTGATGTTCTGGGTATTCAGTAGTCGGCCAACCACGACGCCGTAGCGGCCAACTCCAGCGATAATCACCGGATTCGTAGTCTCATCGATTTCGTCGGGTTGCCGCTGGCGTAACCGGCTGGAGAACCGAGGTTGGATCCAGAATTCGTTGATCGTGAAGAGGAACGGCGCCGCTACCATCGACAAAGCAACCACCGCAATTAACCGGTCACCGATCGCTTGACCAAATACTTGGTTCTGTACCGCGAATGCGACTAACACGAAAGCGAATTCCCCTCCCTGAGCTAAGGCCAAGGAGAAGGTGAAGTTTTGGCTGTTCTCCAAACGAGAAATTTTTCCGATCCCGTATAACACGGCCGCTTTCACCAGTAGAAGCCCGATAACCAGGCCGGCCATCAAAAGCGGTTCCGATCGGAGTAACGAAAGGTCAATACTGGCGCCGACCGATACGAAGAACAAACCGAGCAGTAACCCTTTAAATGGCTCAATGTCGGCCTCGAGTTCATGACGGTACTCACTCTCGGCCAACACCACTCCCGCGAGAAAGGTGCCCAGCGCCGGCGAGAGTCCTACTACCTGCATGGCCAGAGCAATACCGACTACTAAGAGTAGAGCGGCTGCGGTGAAGACTTCGTGGAGTCGGGTAAGCGCCAAAAAATGAAACGCAGGACGAACCAAGAAACGACCGCCGATGATAATCGCACCGACTGTAACCAGAACCAACAAGGCTTGAGACCAAGTGTTTGCATGGGTTGTCGCGCTCGCTGCTGGATGGGTGGCTGCCAAAAAAGGCATCACGGCGAGGATCGGTATTACTGCCAGGTCTTGGAATAACAGAACCGCAACCGAGCTCTGCCCACCCTTGGTGTTCAACCAACCCTTCTCGGAGAGAGATTGAACGGCGATGGCAGTGGACGAATCGGAAAGGATGAGTCCGACCGCGATGGCTGGACCAATCCCAAGATGGAAGCAGAGAGTAAGCGCTGCGCACACGAGTGCAGTCAAACCGACTTGCAAAGCTCCTGACCCAAAAATCGGCCCACGAAGGCGCCACAAAAGGCTAGGCCGTAATTCCAGCCCCACGAGAAAGAGCATCATTACGACTCCGAACTGAGCCACGTTCATGACGCCGCCGCGAGCATCTCCGATAAATCCGAAAACGTGAGGCCCTATGATGACCCCGGCCAGCAAATAGCCCAGCACGGATCCCAGGCCTAGCCTTTTTGCGATGGGAACCGACACGACGGCGGCTCCGAGATAGATGAACGCTTGAAAAAGAAAATCGGAAGACTCCATTGAAAATTAGGCTGTGGGTAGGAGAGCGACTGCTTTGTTTAGCGTGTCCAATTTCATGATCTCTGATAGATCTACCGTGTTATCGCGCAGGGCCTCGAGTGCCCGGCGGTAACTTGAGGCGTAGGCCGTGAGCTCGTTTTCGTCCTCCATCCAAAGCACGCCGGGTACCACAAAGGGTGGAAGGTAAGTCATGCCGCAAAGCCGGGCGGTTTGTTCAAAGGGCGCCAGCAGTTCACGCACGGTAAAATAGTTATACCCACTGCGTTGATAGGCACTAAACGGCCCGCCAGTTGAAATCGCGGTTAGGAATAGTTTTCCATGAAGCCGGGTACCGCTTTTTCCGTAAGCGAAGCCGTATTCAAGCACCAAATCCTGCCACTGCTTCAGAATTGCCGGAGAACTGTACCAATAAAACGGGTGCTGAAAGATAATGACATCATGCTCAAGCAACAGCGCCTGTTCCCGCGCGATATTGATGTGGAATTTTGGATACCACTCATAGAGATCGTTCACGGTTATTCCGGGCAGAGATCGAACGTACGACAATAAAACTTGGTTAACGCGTGACTTATGAATAGCGGGGTGGGCGAAGAGGATTAGGAGACGACGTGAAGGCGGGGTCATGGGAATGGCGTCAATGCCTATATTTTCCAGAAAAATTTAAACTTGTCATAAATCAAAACTTGCGTCAGTTAGCCGTAGAAATTCGGTTAAAGCCGAATTAGATTGGTAGACCCTCATGGAGGTTATGAAAACGAAAACGTTATCGGATTATCCGCTGTTGATCGGTGAACTTTTGCGACGATCGGAAGTTCGTCGACGGAAAAGAGAGCGTCGGAGGCATTTTTGGTCTTCGGTTAGGCTGACGAAGTAAGTGACTTATTTCAGGGTGTATGCTTTCGCGTTGTCCGGCGAAAGCAGTACACCGTCCTCCGCCACTCGGCGGTGCAGTACTCCAACCCTCCCACACTCCGCGTCGCCGGATTCGAGGACGAGGACGAGAACGAACCACCTGGTGAGCGCCTGCCCGCCCGCTGGAAGCACTCATTGGTTATCCGTCGTGCAAGGCGTTGATGGCTTCGCGAAGGTCCACAACATCTTGCATCTGATGCGCCGCTGACAGCGTTACGCGGAGTCTGGCCGAACCCCTGGGCACGGTTGGGAACCGTACGGCTGGGACCAGGAAGCCTCGTTCTGCCAGCTGTTCTGAAAGAGAAAGGGCTTGTTCTTCCAAGCCCACAACTATGGGGACGATCGCTGATCGGGTAGCTTCCGGACTGGATTGGTTAAGGTTAGCCGTTAGCTCTGCGTGATTACGCCAGAGCGCCTTCCTTAATTGGTCGCCGTTCTCGGAAGCAATGATGCCTAACCCCACAATCGCGGCAGCAATAGCGGCCGGCGGAGGAGCTGTTGAATAAATAAAAGTCCGGGCGCGATTGATGAGGACATCAATTAAATCTGCGGGACCAGCAATGAATCCCCCGCTGGATCCAACCGCCTTGCTGAGTGTGCCGAGATGAATGTCGACGCGGCCGATCAAGCCACATGCGGCAGCTAAGCCAGCCCCATTTGGACCAATAACACCGGTTGCGTGTGCCTCATCGAGAAGCAGCCCAGCCCCGAATTCATCCTTCAGGTCGACGATCTCGGTTAGAGGGCAAGAGTCGCCATCCATGCTAAAAATGGACTCTGTGACAATGAGAACTTTGGCCCCGCTTCTTTTCTGGCGAGCCCAGTTCAATAACTCCTCCAAGCGCTCCAGCCGGTTATGAGGATAGACGCGAATCTCCGCGCCGCTCAACCTGGCGCCGTCGATTAATGAGGCATGCGCCAGCTTGTCTAAGATGATCACATCGCCCTGGCCAAAAAGGGCGGGAATGGTACCCAACGCTGCGGCATATCCGCTTTCAAACGTAAGGGCCGCCGGGGTCTGTTTGAAGCTAGCCAGCCTTGTTTCCAGTTCTGAATGAATGGCCAGGGTGCCGGTGAGCAAACGTGATGCACCGGTGCCGGCGCCAAACCGTTGGGCGGCTTCGGCCGCCGCCATCTTGAGCTTCGGATGTTCAGTAAGTCCCAAATAATCGTTGGAGGCGAAGTTCACTAGCGACCTGCCTGCGCGACTAACGCGGGTCCCATCGACTTCGTCGATGGTCCGCAACCGCCTGTACAGCGCTCGTTGCTTCAGATCGGCGATGAGTTCTGAGTAAGAATAGGAGTTCAATTGGTAGGGCGAGGCTCCCGAATGACCCGAAATTTTCGCAGGTGATGGGATGTCGCACCAGAATAGCATACGTTACCCGACAGAGCGTGCCGAGCCGTGGTCCGCGCAAGGTGACGGCTCGGCACGTTCATTGGCGCAGCCAGGCGAAAGTTCGTCATAATCAATTCTCCCTGCGCCGAACGTAACGTCGTTCGGGAGCCTCGCCCTGCCATCAACTACGGCGTAACTGGCGTCTGCTTCAAGAGGTGATCCATGTCTGGATCGGCGTGTGCGCCCAGTTGGAGGGCGCGATAGTAGTGGCGGCGAGCTAACTCGATGGCAGGAGGCTTGCGCTCGGTGTAGACCATTGCCAGATTAAAATGAGCCTCGGCATAATCCTCGTCCAGTTCAACGGCCTTACGGAGCTGGTCCTCAGCTGCATCTAACCACCCCCGCTTACGCGCCAATACTCCGAGATACATGTGAGCATGTGCGTTATCGGGTTCGAGATAGATCGCCTGGCTGAGTGCCGCCAGGCTGGCATCCAATTCGCCTTTTCGGAAGGCAATAATCCCGAGAGTCAGCCATGCCTGCGTCACGTCCGGATCCAGGTGGACGGCTTTGCGCAAATGTTCTTCTGCTTTGTCAAGTTCATCCAGGCGATACTCAGCAGAGCCAAGATTAATCCAGCCTCCAGAATAATTGGGCAAAAGCTCGGTTACTCGAGCAAACGCTGTCTTTGCTTCTTGAAATTGGCCTGCCTGAAATTTGGCTAAACCGCTTTCGAAAGCCTGGTGTACTTCCGGCTCCATCACGGGGGCGTTGGTTTGGTCGCTTCGGCCAGCCAGAGGGCAAAGAAAAATGGCGGTTATTCCTGCCGCCAGCGAGAAGCGATAGCAGGAACGCTTTCTTCGGGGAAGGCCAGGCTGTTTTATGCTCATCGAGGTGAGGACACCCATTTAGCGCCTAGTTTTGACACCCGTCCAGCAAAGTCGTTCATCTGGGGCGCCTGGAGGGGAGCCGCTTTGGCGCCCGGCATAGAAACCTCACAACCTTCCTCACAGCGCGGCTGCCGCCAAGATACTTCTTTAACAAGCGGCTCCCGCGAATCACCCATCGTATTTTTTTGCCCACGCCTCCGTCGTTAATGGACGTTGATAAGCGTATCGGCAATAGACCCTGCGACGCGCTGGGTCATTCCCGGGAGCCGCCTGTTTAGTACGATTTGAGAACGCACGCCCGCTGGAATGAATCGAGCGGGGCCCTTGGGTTTCGCGCCAAGCGGCTCCCCTCCAGGTTGTTCGGCGTTGTCGGCGTTCCTAATCTCTTCCCAACTCCCGGGCGCGTTCGGATGCCGCGCGTACCGCGGACATAATGGTGTGACGGAGTCCCCGGGCCTCTAAAATCTCGATTGCTGCCATGGTTGTTCCACCTGGGCTGGCCACCATCTCCCGAAGTTCGGCCGGGTGTTTACCGGTTTCTCGGATCATCAGAGCGGACCCGAACACGGTTTGTACCGCCAGCTCCAAAGCGACTTCTCGAGGGAGCCCCATCATTACGCCGCCGTCGGCCAACGCCTCTACGAAAGTGAAAACGTAAGCAGGTCCACTGCCGCTCAAGCCGGTCACCGCATCGAGTGCTGACTCGCGAACCCGATACACGATCCCGACGGAGGAAAACACCTTTTCGGCGACCTCCGCGTCGGCCATGGTCGCGTGATCGCCCAGGGCATAGGCGGTGGCGCCCTTGCCGATTAGCGAAGGCGTATTTGGCATCGCCCTGATCACCCGGGTCCGATGACCCGCAGCCTCTTGTAACCGGTCGATACTGATGCCGGCAGCAACCGAGATCAGCAATTTGCCATCGAGATATTGTCTCACGTCTTTCAGGAGCTGGAGCGAATCGGCCGGCTTAGTGCCCAAGATCACCGCCTCACACTGATCGACCAGGGCCCGAGGAGAGGTGCCATAGCGAATCCCAAGTGTTTTGACATCTTCAACGGCGGATTCGGGGTGGCGATTAATGACAACGATGTCTTCTGGCCCTGAGCAACCCGCCTTTAACATGCCCTCTATCAGGGCTGAAGCCATTTTGCCAAATCCTAAGAATCCGAAGGTCATGCGTGAGAGGGAAGTAATCAGGCTGGAGACGGGATGCAAGGGGAGCGTTTCGGCGTGTGGGCGTTTCGGCGTATGGGCGTGTCGGCGTGGTGGCGCATCGGCGTACGGGCGGTGTGGGGACGCATACTTCGCCGGGCGCTGCGATCAGATGGGACCAACATATAAGTCCTATCAGTCCCATAGGTCCTATTCGATCGCGGGGCCCAGCGCACTCCACTACGCCGACGCGCCGCTACGCCGACATGCCGACACGTCCGCATTTTTCCTGAAACCTTGAACGTTGTTGCCGTGTATATGTCACAGAGCAGGAGGGGGTACACACCGTATGGCAATTATGGTATTAGGATCGACTATGCCTGGTTCTGTGTCTACGTTATGGGCTCGTTCGTGCTGGCAGAGAGTTCGAAACTATGCATAAACAGGTCGCGACGCCGCCCTTGGCGGCGATCAGAAGAAAGCGTCCGAAGTGGTGGCGCAGGCTGATTATTGCTGGAGTCATTCTAGCAATGATCGCTGGCGGATTTGCGCTTTTTAACAAGGGGAACCAGGTTGCGATTCGGGTGCAGCCGGCGGCTATCAGAGATATCACCCAGACGGTGTCTGCAACGGGAAAAATCCGGCCGGAGGTCGAGGTAAAAATATCACCGGAAGTCGCGGGTGAAATCATTGAGTTGCCCGTCATCGACGGACAACACGTCAACAAAGGCGATTTGTTGGTAAAAATTCGGCCGGACAACTATATCGCCAGCGTCCGGCAAGCGGAAGCCGCACTCAGCTCAGCTCAAGCTGATTCCCTGATGCAGAAGTCGCAGATGCTGAATGATGAGCTCGATTATCATCGTTCACAGGACCTTTTCCAGAAGCGCTTGACATCAGACTCGGATTACAAAGCCGCTCAAACCAAAAGCCTGGTTTCGGAGGCGTCTTATGAATCGTCTCTACATCGCATTGCGGCCCAACAGAGTGCGCTCGCACAGGCTAAGGTCCTCTTGGATAAGTGCGTGATCTACTCGCCTATCGACGGAACCATCAGCGCCCTAAATAGCGAGCTCGGTGAAAGAGTGGTGGCTACGGGTGACTTTGCGGGAACTGAAGTCATGCGAGTCGCGGACCTCGAGTCTCTGGAGGCCCGGGTTGACGTTAACGAGAACGACGTTGTGAACGTGAAGCTGGGTGATCCCGTGCGAGTCCACGTCGATGCGTACCCAGGCCACCCGTTTCAAGGAACGGTCAAACGAATAGCCAGTACGGCGACGATCCAGAATCAAGGCACTCAACAAGAGGTCACCAATTTCGAAGTACGCGTCCAGATTCTTCATCCGGATTTACAGATTCGCCCCGGTATGAGCACCACGGTTGAAATCGAAACCCAAACCGTGCACCAAGTGATTACGGTACCGATTCAATCCGTTACGGTGCGAGATAAAGAAACCGGTAAGACAGCGGACCAAATGAGAGACCAACAGCTCGCCGACCAAGGTGGTGTCACTACGACGGACTTGGAACGGAAGGAACGTAAGAAGCTTGAGCGGGTGGTGTTTGTGAAGGTGGGCGAGACGGTAAAGATGGACCGGGTCGAAACCGGGATCGCCGATGACAATTATCTGCAGATTTTATCTGGGGTAAAAGCAGGCGACCAGGTCGTCAGCGGTCCTTATACAGCGATTAGTAAGGATTTGAAGGACGGCTCAAAGGTAGAGATCGAGAAACCGCAAGATGCAAAGTAGTCCGGTGATGGCCAGGCCAGCAGCTGTGGTTCGACCTCAGGGCGAGGTTGTGATCCGGATCGAAGGGATCACGAAAGAATATGTGATGGGTGAAACGGTGATCCGCGCGTTACGGGGGATCGATCTATTGATTCATCGAAACGAATATTTGGCGGTGATGGGCCCGTCCGGAAGCGGGAAATCGACACTGATGAATATGCTGGGATGTCTCGATACGCCGAGCTCAGGCCGCTATGAGTTCAACGGGAAAGACGTCGCCAGCATGGAAGATGACGAGCTGGCTGAGATTCGGAACCGGGAGATTGGTTTTGTTTTCCAGACCTTCAATCTGTTACCTCGTTCTACGAGTCTAGAAAACGTCGAGCTGCCGTTGATCTACGCTGGGCTCGGCACTCAGGAGCGTCAGCGAAGGGCAGAACAAGCGTTAATGGCGGTGGGTTTAGGTGAGCGAATGGATCACAAGCCAAATGAATTGTCCGGCGGCCAGCGCCAACGGGTAGCGATCGCTCGAGCCCTGGTTAATCAACCGTCGATTATTCTGGCAGATGAACCTACCGGAAACCTCGACTCGCACACCGGTGAAGAAATTATGGGGCTTTTGGAGAGGCTGTACGAAGGCGGCAATACGATCGTGGTGGTGACGCACGAGGAAGAAGTCGCCGAACACGCGCGCCGCGTGGTCCGTTTAAGGGATGGAATTATCGAGAGCGACCAACGGCGGCTAGGCCATCGCTCGACAGCACCCGCCGGGGACGAGTTTTTGTAATTTTCCACCAAGCAGTTTAGTGAGTGAGCTGAGCCGCACAGAGCCAATGAATACGACCCGTTCAAAGCTTCGTATAAGGGCAGCGGCAAAATATTCCGCCCTATACGGAACATTTTGCCGCCATAGCCCGCATCGCTCAAAAATGGCTAACCATTTTTGAGCGATGCGGGCTTGGATGGAGCTTTCAGAAAGCGCTAGGATCGCCGGACAACAAATCCGGGCGAACCGTACCCGCTCTTTTCTGACCGGCTTGGGGGTCATTATCGGGATCATCGCTGTTACCCTGATGGGGATCGCCATCAAAGGCATCGATACCGGTTTTGATCAGAGCATGAATATGCTGGGCGAGGATGTTCTCTACGTTGAGCAATACCCTTGGACCGCGATCGACGACTTTTGGATCTACAAGAATCGGCCGGACATCAGACCTTCCATGGCAGATAGTTTGAACGCGATCATCGCGGATACCCCCCATTCGCTGCTACAGCTTGCCGTCGCTGCTCCCAACATCTTCGCGACGGCGACCTATGGAAAGCGCCAACTAACTAACGTTTACCTGATGGGAACCACCGATCTTTACGCGGCGATTACTCCCGTCAACTGTCGCGAGGGCCGATTCATCGATGAAGTTGAGAGTCGAGGTGGCCGGAATGTCTGTGTGATTGGTACCGACGTGGCTCAAGGGTTGTTTGGGGGAGACGACCCGATCGGGAAGAAAATTCGTATTGCCGAGCAAGAATACGAGGTGGTCGGAGTGTTCGAGAAACAAGGTTCTTTTCTTGGGCTTTTCAGTTTCGATTCGCAGATCGTGATTCCGCTGGCCGCTTATGCCAAGTACTTCAAGACAGGCGCCGACAGCGCTTCTATCCGGGTAAAAGTCAAAGATAGGAAACGGATGCAAGAAGCGCGGGAAGAACTGCGCAGCGACGTTCGACGCATTCGGGGGATATTGCCCGAGAAAGAAGATAACTTTACCATCAACGAGCAACAAGCCTTCCGCTCGACGCTTGGCCCGGTCAAAGCCGGTCTTGCTATTGCCGGTCTATTTATTACCGGGCTTGCGTTATTCGTAGGCGCAATTGGGATCATGAACATCACCTTTGTCAGTGTGAAGGAACGAACCCGAGAGATCGGGACTCGCAAAGCTTTAGGCGCGCGCAGGCGCACCATTCTTCTCCAATTCCTGATCGAAGCAGTCTCCGTTTGTCTCTTAGCGGGAGTGATCGGGCTTGTCCTAGCCTTCTTGCTCTTCGGTCTGGTGACGTTGGCCTTTCCTTCTTTCCCCATCTCATTCTCACCCGGACTAGTGGTGGTAGCCCTTGTGATTTCGGTAGTAACGGGTGTGATCTCCGGCTTCGCCCCCGCCTGGCAAGCGTCCCGCCTAAACCCCGTCGAAGCACTCAGGTACGAATGAAGTCACAGGAAAATCCCATAGGTCCTATAGGTCGCAATAAGGCCGGCCGCGCCGTAGGCTTGGCGGAGGCGGGTCCTATCCGTGATGCGTCCGTGTGGGTTGTTTCTGCTAGTCGCGTTTGGGTGCCTAGCCGCGATCAAGGACCTGCCCAACGCTCAATCGAGCACGAGGACGAACTGCTAACCGCTAACCCTGAACCCCGATGCTGACCCTCGAAATCATCCAGATGGCGTGGAGATCGCTAGGTGCTAACAAATTGCGATCGGCGCTCACGATTTCCGGGATCACGGTCGGAATTTTCTCGGTGATCAGCGTGATGACCACCATTTCCGCGTTACAGAATTCCATTGAGACTGGGCTGAGCTTCCTTGGAGCTGATGTGTTCCAATTCGGTAAGTATCCAGGAAGCATAAATATTTTGGGGGACGAACGTTTCAAGAACCGCCGGAACATTGACTATCAGACTTATCTTACCTTTAGCCGGTTGGTTGGGGATCGCGTTCAACTGATCACACCGAAGGTTTTCGATCAGAATGTGCAAGCCGTATTTGAGAATCGGAAAACCAATCCCAATCTAGAAGTCTGTGGTACGAATGAGGGGTTTATCACTACAAATAACTTTCCGATTGCCACCGGGCGAAATCTTACGGCGAATGACGTTGAGCTTTCGCGTAATGTCTGCGTGATCGGGAAAGAGGCGGTCGATCGGCTTTTTCCCCAAGGCGGCGCAGTGGGGAAGACGATTCGATTGGATGGGAGGAGCTACGAAGTGGTGGGAACTTTTGCACCGAAAGGCGAAGCTTTTGGCGCTAACGAAGATAATGCGGTGATCATCCCCATTACCAAGTTCTTTGAGAACTACGGGTCCAAGAATCGGACCGTGAACATCGCCGTCCAAGCTCGGAATCAGATCGTTTACGAAAAGACCATGGGTTACGCGATTGGGGCTTTTCGCAAAGCTCGTGAACTCAAACCGGAAGACCCGAACGACTTCGAGATCTATAGCAATGATTCGTTAGGGTCAGCTTTCCGTAATATTGCGGGCATGGTGCGAATTGGTGCTTTCGTCATTAGCACGATCGCATTGATCGCCGCCGGTATCGGTATCATGAATATCATGCTGGTTAGCGTGACGGAACGAACCAAAGAGATCGGGGTCCGCAAATCGCTGGGAGCCAGACAACGGGATATTCGTCTACAGTTTCTTTTGGAAGCGCTATTTCTTTCGCTCCTGGGCGCATTGAGCGGAATCGTTCTTGGGGTTGCCGCCGGCAACGGATTTGCCGCGTTCGTCAAAGCCCAATTGGTTTTCCCTTGGGGTTGGTCCATTGCCGGCGTCCTGGTTTGTTCCGCCATCGGTATCATCTTCGGCCTGTATCCCGCGCATAAAGCGGCTTCGTTAGATCCCATTGAAGCGCTTAGGTATGAATAGGGCGCGAGAGGACCACTGCGCGTGCCACTCGCGATGCGCTTCGTTCTCGTCCTCGTCGTCGTCCTCGTCCTCGAATTCGGCTCCCGCGGAGTGATGGAGTAATGGAGCGTTGGAGTATTGTGCTAGACCGAATCGCAGCCCCGCAACCATTCGGGCGCCGCTTCCAGGGCGCAGATGGGGGTTCGGCTAACCCAGGGTTGAAACCCTGGGTTGTTCTCTTCGGCCATTTCATGGCCGGAAAATCGTCCTTATAGCGACCCCAGCATCGCCGTCAGGTCCACGATCGGTTGATTTTGCCGAATGCGATTGCCCCGCTCGGCCAGCAATCTAGCTTGAATCGGAGTCAAATTATTCAGGTCCAGCATCTTCTTAGCGACCGTGTAGATCAGAACTTCGCGGACCCCAACGATTTTGCCTTGCCGTACGTGGACAGAAATCCATCCTGCCGCCATGTCACCGGAAGTTCATAGACTATTTTCGCAGGAAGTCCGCGACGAATGTTTCTCGAAGTTCGCAGTCAAAACTGCACGACTACTTTCTGATTGGCATGGATTCGCCTTCGACGCAAAGACTCCGGCTGGTCCATGTATCCTGAAGGTCACTCATTCGTCCCACCGTACCGACGGCCGGAAAACACCTCGCAAGGCCCAAATCGGGGAGGGCGCGCTGCCTGTCCGACATAGCCTGATGCATCCAATCGATTTTTCTCCCGCGTGGGCGACGTCGGATCCCCGCGCGCCGCGAAGACGTGCCACAACCGGAGGGTGTATTTTTGTCCACGACTACAACACGCTCTCGGCTTTGCTAACAAAACGGATCGCGAGGACGCGATCCCTCCCGGGCGATGCTCCGCGCGCAATCCACGACCGAAGCGCCATCACTTAATCACTGCGCTCAGCCGATTTATTACAAAACGCCACGATTGTGACAAAAAATTCACCTTCCCGGGCTTAGACTTAAGCCGGGTTTGCAAGGATTAATTCCGCGTAAGTCGCAGGCATTCACCTGGCAGGACGAGGGTGGTCTGATCAATGCGCAGTTTTTTCGGAATCGTCCGCGTTTTTCTCAGGAGGATCTCAGCGGCAAACAACCATGACTATGAAACAATACCTCCTCTGTGGCGCTAGAATCGCCCACGTCAGTTGCCTCGCATTCCTGTTGCTGGGGTTCAGCCAAATAGTTAAGGCGCAGCCGACATCGACCAGTCCGGATTATTCGATCACGGTGTTCGCCAGCTGGCTCGTCTACGGGGCTTTCGGCAACATTCCGGGTGTCGCGTACCGGGGATGTTTCTCTAGCGTTGCCAGTCTATCTGATGATCACGGATAGCTCGAAAGCATCATCTACCACAACCGAGAAGACGGTCACGATCCCTGCTGGAGCATCTTCTGTAACGGTGTCTTTAGCGCTCGCGGCGAGCGATAGTTCAAAACAGAATGTCGTCGTCAGCGTCCAGCCCGACCCCAGCTACAACGTCCAACCGAATATCCTGAACACCGCAGTCCAAGTTCTATCACTTCCGTTGCCGAAGTGATGTTTGGCGACCGGCCGGGCGTGTGGGTGTGGTGCACGCGCCCGGGCGTGGAACCCGCGCGGTAGTTCAGCGGATAAGCTCCGCCTTCGCCAAGCCTACGGCGCGACAGGCTTTATGGGACTAATGGGACCGCCATATAAGTCCCATATGTCCTATAGGTCCCATCCAATCGCAGGGTCCAGCGCGTATGTGTCCTCACACCGCTGGATACGTCCTTCGCTCACACGCCGATACGCCGACACGCCCATACCCCCACACGCCCCCGTTCCGGCCTAGATTCTTAAACAACCCGGGCTAGATTGCCGTCATGCGGATCGATCGTTTCACTGCGAAGATGCAAGAGGGTCTGCAAGAAAGCCAATCCTTGGCTTCTGAAATGCAGAACCAGGAACTGAGTCCCGAGCATCTCTTTCTTGCTTTGCTGCGGCAACCCGACGGGTTAGCTCGGCCGCTGCTCGAGAAACTTAACGTTCAGCCGAACGCGGTAGAAAAGCAGCTGGAGGACGAACTCCAGCGCAGACCCAAGGTCAGCGGTGGAAACGCGAGCCAAACCTTGGGAAGCGACCTTCGGAACGTCCTGGATCAGGCTGAGAAAGAGATGTCGAAGCTGAAAGACGAATATGTCAGCGTCGAACACTTTCTGTTGGCGTTGGTTGATTCGCCAAACGTCGCCGCTGGTAAAATCCTGCGATCGAGCGGGGTCACCCGAGACCGGATGATGCAGGCGTTGCAGGCCGTACGCGGCGCCCAGCATGTGACCGACCAAAATCCGGAAGGAAAATATCAGACTCTGGAAAAGTATGGGCGCGACCTGACCGAAGCGGCGCGGAAGGGGAAGATCGACCCGGTGATCGGGCGGGATAAGGAAATCAGGCGAGTGATGCAGGTTCTTTCGCGGAGGACCAAGAACAATCCGGTCCTGATTGGCGAACCGGGCGTTGGAAAGACCGCGATTGTGGAAGGGCTTGCCAGACGAATCGTCAGCGGTGACGTACCCGATTCGCTGAAAAAGAAACGAATCATCGCCATGGACCTCGGTTCGATGATCGCCGGGGCAAAGTTTCGGGGCGAATTCGAAGACCGCCTGAAAGCGTTTCTCAAGGAGGTAACGGAATCCCAGGGAGAAATCATTCTTTTCATCGACGAGCTGCATACCATCGTCGGAGCAGGGGCGGCTGAAGGCGCAGTCGATGCATCGAATTTACTTAAGCCGCAATTAGCGCGGGGCGAGTTGCATACCATCGGCGCTACCACGCTCGACGAATATCGCAAGCACATTGAAAAGGATGCCGCTCTCGAGCGCCGGTTTCAGCCCGTAATGGTGGATGAACCCAGTGTAGAAGACACGATCGCCATCCTTCGGGGTTTAAAGGAACGGTATGAAGTTCATCACGGTGTCCGCATTCAGGACGCAGCTTTGGTCGCCGCAGCCACTTTAAGTCACCGTTATATCTCGGACCGGTTTCTGCCCGACAAAGCGGTCGACTTGGTCGACGAGGCTGCTTCGCGCCTGAAAATCGAGCTCGATTCTCTGCCGACTGAGATCGACCAAATCGAACGCGAGGTCATGCAGCGCGAGATGGAGCGCCAGGCATTAAAAAACGAGAAAGACGAAGCGAGCCGGCGAAGATTAGAGCGACTTGAAAAAGAGTTATCCGATTTGCGGGAGCAAAGCGCCCAGCTCAGAGCTCAATGGCAGAACGAAAAGCAGGTCATCGAGCAGTCGCGAAAGCTTCAGCAACAAATCGAGAACCTCAAAGAGGAATCGGAACAGGCGCAACGCCGGGGTGACTTGGGTAAAGCCAGCGAAATTCAGTACGGACGATTACCCGAACTGAATAAACAGCTGGCCGACACCAATAAGCGTTTGAGCGAGCTACAGAAGTCGAAACAAATTCTCAAGGAAGAGGTCACGGAAGAAGATATCGCAGAGGTAGTATCAAGTTGGACCGGGATCCCGGTTTCGCGGCTACAGGAAAGCCAAAGAGAGAAGCTGGTGCACATGGAGGACCGGCTCGGGGAACGCGTCATCGGACAGCGGGAAGCGATCAAAGCGGTTTCAAACGCGGTGCGGCGAGCCCGGGCGGGACTGCAAGATGAGAACCGGCCGATTGGTTCTTTCATCTTCCTTGGGCCTACCGGCGTGGGAAAAACCGAGCTCGCTCGAGCGCTGGCTGAATTTCTCTTTGATGACGAGAACGCGATGATCCGGATCGACATGAGCGAGTACATGGAGAAACACACCGTGGCTCGTCTGGTTGGCGCCCCTCCAGGCTATGTCGGGTACGAGGAAGGCGGCCAACTGAGTGAAGCCGTGCGCCGGAAACCTTACAGCGTTGTGCTCTTTGATGAGATCGAAAAAGCGCACCCGGACGTCTTTAATGTTCTGCTTCAGGTCTTGGATGACGGCCGGATCACCGATGGTCAAGGTCGCACCGTCGATTTCAAGAACACGGTCATTATCATGACCAGCAACATCGGCAGCCAATTCATCATGGATGCCACCGATAAAGACGTTCGTAACCGCCGGGTGATGGAAGCGCTGCGCAACCATTTCCGTCCCGAATTTTTGAATCGGGTCGATGAGATCATCATTTTCGATCGATTAACCGAAAGCGAACTGACCAAGATCGTCGATATCCAACTGGCGCGCGTGTTGAAGAGACTACAGCAACAAGGCCTGAAACTGACGCTCAAGGATAGCGCCAAACATCTCTTGGCCAAGGAAGGTTACGATCCGGTCTATGGCGCTCGCCCGTTGAAGCGAGTGATCCAGCGCTTGTTGTTGGATCCACTGAGTCTCGCCGTCCTGGAAGGCAAATTCGCCGCCGGCGACACGATTGAGGCCGAAACCAAGGGCGACGAGCTCGACTTTAAAAAGGGGTAGGGGATTTGGTCGGGACTAACTTGGTGGGGCGAGGCTCCAAAACCTTATCAATCCCATATCGAATTGGCTTACTGGTGTGAATTGTCCGTAAAAGGTGGCAGCCTGGCCGAGCCGCTGCGTCGCGCCACCCGCGGCTCGGCCAAGCTGATCACGCGCTCTGATGGATCGGCCTTGTAGAACTAATTCGTCAGGAATCGGCCACATTTTTGGAGCCTCGCCCTACCGTCATTACCGCGTAGCGGTCCGCCTCGCCCTACGATTATGGGGCGTAGCCGCCGCCTCGCCCGATCAAACATTTCCCCTGTTGAAATTGCGGCTAGGTTTAGAGAAATTCCCGACATGAAATCGGCTTATGAGCTCGCCATGGAGCGCCTTCAAAAAGATGCACCGTCTACCCCCTTAAACGCCGAACAACGCGCCCAGATTGCCGAGATTGATTCTCTTTACAAGGCGAAGATCGCGGAAAAGGAATTGTTGCTGAAGAGCGAAATCGCCCAGGAACAAGCCAAAGGGAAATTCGATCAAGTAGAACAACTCCAAAAACAATTGGCCTCAGAACTGCGCCGCCTGAACGAGGAACGCGAGGAGAAGAAAGAGAAAGTACGGCGGGGTTAGAAGTGATTGGTGATTAGTGATTGGTGGAAGAAACTTGGTAGGGCGAGGCTCCCGATCGGCCGACAACGGTTCGCAACGCTTTTGGCTTTATCCGTCGGATTAGTGTGCTTCACCTTCTTGCTCGCCGAGGCGCTGACCCATCGCGTGCTACGCAGCCCCGTCCCCCAATTGCTTCTTGCACCGATTCCCTTTCGGCGCTAACTAGTCCGTCCAGCTTTTCAAGCGGGGGTATAGCTCAGTTGGTAGAGCGTCTCGTTCGCAATGAGAAGGCCAGGGGTTCGAATCCCCTTACCTCCAAATAACTTAGGCCGAGTTACTTACGAAAATAATATTGCCTACTCTCAACACTAATCCTCAGTCTTTAGCACTAACCGGCGACATTCCCGGGCGATCGCCAAACCGCATGCCGCCGGCAGTATCTTTATCCGGCCGCATATCGACTTGGTGGCAGAGCATGGACCAGAAGCGATTATCCCGCTATCTGGATCTACCGCGGCGGCGGGTTGGGCTCTTTTACGATTCACTCCAACCCGGGCATTAATATCGGTGCAGGTGCCATGAGGCGGATCCGCCATAGATATTGCTCGGGTATCGGGGTATAAATCTTCGCTTTCGCCTTGTGTTGTGAGGCAAACTGTTTGAGTCTGAAAGCCCTGCTTCGTCCGACTTCCTCCTCCGATGCTGGTAGGGTTAAAAACTGGAGCTTTCGGTCCGGGGTTTAGCTCGATGTAGATAGTCACCGCCCCGCCTGCGCCTCAGCGCTGGTGAGGAGTTTTAAGCCCGGGCTTAAAGGCCGGCTACTGCGAGTTAACAAAATCGAACAGGAAACACCCTACTATGAACTCGTTTCCCGTATCTCACAAAGAACTGCATCGCTTTTCTCCCTCGCAAAACCCGGCTGAGGAGGCCCCTTTGGCGGGCCCGAAAGAAGAAGGGGGTTTGCTGCCGCACCCTGGGAGCACCCGAACGAACCCTAGCCGCTTAGGACTGGCTCAAAGAGGTGGCCTCGTGAGAAGAGGTTGGCTGAGTGTCTTTTCAATGCTCGCGATCGGCGGTGTCTGGCTGGCGCCACCATTGCGCGCCCAGTTTGCCTACGTGGCAAACGAGGGCGGCAACACCGTCTCGGCCTACAGCATCGGTGCCGGCGGGACCCTGACGCCGGTCCCAGGGTCGCCCTTCGCAACGGGGACCAAGCCCCTCGCAGTGGCCGTGGATCCAAAGGGCAAGTTCGCCTACGTGGCAAACTATGACGACAACACCGTCTCGGCCTACAGCATCGGTGCCACCGGCGCCCTGACGCCGGTCAAAAATTCGCCCTTCACAGCGGGGACCCACCCCATCTCAGCGGCCGTGGATCCAAAGGGCAAGTTTGCCTACGTGGCAAACATTACCAACGACACCGTCTCGGCCTACAGCATCGGTGCTGACGGAGCCCTGACGCCGGTCCCGGGTTCGCCCTTTGGAGCGGGGGGCTCCCCCAACTCAGTGGTCGTGGATCCAACGGGTAAGTTCGCCTACGTGGCAAACGAGGGCGACAACACCGTTTCGGCCTACAACATCGGTGCCACCGGCGCCCTGACGCAGCTCTCAGGGTCGCCCTTCGCAGCGGGGAGCGGGCCCTACTCAGTTACCGTGGATCCAAAGGGTAAACTCGCCTACGTGGCAAACATCGGCGGCAACGTCTCGGCCTACAAAATCGGTGCTGACGGCGCCCTGACCCAGGTTACAGGTTCGCCCTTTGGAGCGGGGAACTTGCCCAAATCAGTGGCCGTGGATCCAACTGGCAAGTTCGCCTACGTGGCAAACTATGGCGGCGTCAACGTCTCGGCCTACAGCATCGGTGCTGACGGCGCCCTGACCCCGGTCCCGGGTTCGCCCTTTGGAGCGGGGAACTTGCCCAACTCGGTGGCCGTGGATCCAACTGGCAAGTTCGCCTACGTGGCAAACTATGACGACAACACCGTCTCGGCCTACAGCGTCGGTGCCAACGGAGCCTTGACGCAGCTCTCAGGGTCGCCCTTCGCAGCGGGCAGCGGGCCCTACTCAGTGGCTATTACGCCACTGGTGCCCTTCGCCTCGTCCTTGGCCAAGCTCGAAATCGAGTCAGAACTTTCAACCTTCCATCTATCGGATTCCTTCACTCTGGGAGCGAATAGCAACGGAATTACTCCCACCACCCAAAAGCTGACCCTGCATATCGGCACCTACTCGGTAACGATTCCGTCTGGCTCATTCACAAAGACACCGACTGGAACCTTTATCTGCAAGAGGACCATCAACGGCGTAACCTTGAACCTAAAGATTGTGCCACTTAGCGCCAACATGTTTACTTTCAATGTAAACGGTTCGGGTATTAATTTAGGCGGCCTTACCGACCCGGTCACCGTGGTTTTAACTATCGGGATTGATAGCGGCACTACCAAAGTGGCGCATTACACGCAATAATTGGGCATACGATTTGGTTGAGCGTCAAGCCGCGCTCACTTCACGACTTCGGGAACTTCCTTACCTTGATCAACGAAGATCAACGCGGCTGAATTCATGCAATAGCGTAACCCGGTCGGGGCTGGGCCATCGTCGAAAACGTGCCCGAGATGTGCGTCACAGCGCGCACACAGGATCTCGGTACGCTGCATCCCGAAACTGTCATCCTCCTTGGTCAGAACATTTTCTTTTGCAATCGGCTGGAAAAAGCTCGGCCATCCCGTTCCTGAATTAAACTTGGCTGAAGATGAAAAAAGCGGCAATTGGCAGCAAATGCAATGATAGATGCCTTCGCGGTGATTATCGAGGAGTGTGCCACAAAAGGCCGCTTCAGTGCCTTTGCCCCGCGCAATCGCATATTCCTCCGGAGTCAATTGCTGCCGCCATTCCGCATCGGTCTTGATGACTTTCGGAACGGAAACTGGCCCTCTGAGAGCGCCATCAGGTCCGATGAGACGGACCGTGACCATTTTGTTCGAGGCAGAATTTTCTGCTCTGACCGTCGGCAAAAGGCACGCGCCGGCGAAACCACCCAAAGCGAGACAGAATGATCTTCGAGATTTCATAGTCCAAAAAGTCGGAGGCAGCTTACTACTTACCCTCGCGTGTGATCTTCCGCGCCTGAATTTTATTCCCGAGATGGCGTACAAATGGCCCTTCGTGGCACAGTACTCCAACACTCCAACCCGCAACGCTTCGCGTAGCGATGCGGGCGCGGCCATCACTCCGCGTGGTTGATGCATTCGCGGTTCACTTTAAGTACAAGGTGCGCCCGCCGATATCGAGGATTGCCTGGTGATCCCAAAGAAGGTCTTCTCCAATAATTCCCCCAAAAGGATGACTGAAGCCAAGATGGGAGACAGTGAGATTAGCGCCAGCGAGATCAGCGAATTGTGCGAATTTCCTACTAACATCCAGAGTTCCCAGTTTGAAATTTCGCAGGTCTCCAGTCGCCACCAGGCGCTGTTTATCGACCAATCCAAAATAGAGCATACCGCTAAGCCGGACCGGAATCTGATTTGCCTGCCCGACCTTCCAGTCGAACACCGATCGGCGCGAGCCGGTATCGAGCAGGAAACTGTAAAGTTGCGAGCCGATTAACCCGGACACCTCGATCCGTCCCGTGGTGGTAACTTGGATAGGCACCGTAGTAAAGCCTTCGACTGGGGTCGCTCCGGACAATCCGTTGCCAGCGGTGAGGAACAGGCGTTGGGCCGAAAAGTTGAACCGTGCCCGATGTTGCACAAGGAAATTGAGTCCCAGGAGACCGCCGGTTTGAAACGGCTGCGCGAAACCAACTCGCGAGTTACGATTGGCATCGAGAGCGCCGAGCGAAGGATATTCGATGAAATCAAAAGGCCCCACGGATTGGCTGGCAATATTTATTCCGACGCTCCTGAGAACCGAGTGGGTTTTTCTGCCCATCGTGGCGCTTTGCTCTTTAATACCCGGATTAGAATGAGTGAGTTGTTTAGCTTGTTCCGCGTTGACCAGGGACAAAGGAGAACCCGTATCGACCAGCCACCAACTCGGTTGTGCCTGACCTTGCAGCGCTGCTTGGACGTAAAGACGGCCATGCAAGACCGTTAACGGACATTGGACCGTACCTGGTAAGCCCGCGCCCTCAGCGAGCCTCCAAGAAAACAATTCCAGGGCGAGAATTGTGCTGACGAGAATCGAGGCAGCTTTCATACCGCAGAGTGGTGAAAGTGAATACCTGCTATCTCAGTCCTGCCCATCCCGGTCCACCCCATCCGTTCCACGTGCCCCAATCCGATTCTTCGCCGAACCCGGCGGCTTCAAGACTTTCGTTTCTAAATTGAATCGCTGTACGAATCTGCTTGTAAGCTTGATACTGAGTTGGACCACCTACATAGGCCCGATTGTTAGCTACGTCCGGGAAAACGTAGTAGGTCTTCCCGTCTTTCTGGACCAACGTCAATCTATCAGATGGAAGTGCTCTAAGTCTTTGTTGCTGCGCGGCAGTACGGGGGACGATCACTTTGAAGCCTGCGGCGATTAGAAACTTCTCTTTGTTCTGCGTCTCCCTCTGCGTCAGGGTGCAGCTAACTGCCAGTACCAAAAGCGCGATGGCGCCGATGAGATTGAATCCGGTGAATATAGGTTTCATGCTTTCCCCTGTCGGATATTCGAGGAAATCTTTGAAAATGCCAGTGGAACGCTACGGCCAACGCCAGTATCGTCGAACGAACCGAAAATATCCCGAGTATAGGGGTTCAGCACAATGGCCGACTATCTTTACATGGTTGATCTCAGCGCAAGCGAAGAAACTGCGAGTAATCCTAAGTATGTAGACCGGCTTCTGGTCCAGTTAATGTGTGACGAGCACAAAAAGAGTAGCTCACCCGAAACCGATCGCGAAGCTTCAGCCTGCGAACTAGCGCTTAGCCGGTATGACCCGGAAACTACACTCATCCAATACAGGCGGGCAAAGCGCTACGACGGTACTTTGCCGTCCGCCCTTGGGCACCCATATATCGAGCCTTGCGGGTGCAAAGTTTGGCGATTGTGAATTAGACGCAGCGAGGCACGTTCGAAAATCTCGCCGCCTTGCCCCACGCGAAAGTCGTAGCTAAAAACGAAACCAATTTGACCGAGGTCGGAAGAGTAATTGCCGCGCGGCTTTGCTTTCAAAGACCAGTATTTTCCCGATAAGCGAACCTTTGTTTCGCGCATTAAAGGGCAGCGACCACTCGTAAGAAAAGGTCACTCTGGCAGATGGAGATTTCGTACGGCGGATTATCGAAACGAGGCAGTGCCTGATGTCTCAAAAAAGATCCGCTCAAGCCTCAAGGCGCGAAGAGTTGTCGGGAGAGAGAGGCGGGCATAAAACTGGGCCAGCCTAAAACCGCTCGGCTTCTCTCAGCAAAAACGCTAAGGACATGGCGTTAGCCCAGCGAGTGTGGGTTCGCTGGGCTCTTTGCTTCCGGCGGAGTCCATCAAAACTTCGATCATCGCCCTGTTCCTAATTTTATTTGCTAAAATACATCCGGGTCACAAACGGATCGAGATTCACCGCTCGAGAACGGTTAGGGAATAGTTCCAGAAAAGATTCGACTTCCTTGGGAGCATCCCCCTGCAGCCAGAAAAAATTGAGGTTGGCGATCTTCGCTGCCGGTTGAAGCTCGTTGCACGAACAACCCGCGCGCGAAGCTCAACCGGGCGCGGCGACCGAATTCTTACGGCGTAGCCGTCGGGTTGGGAGTGGTTGCCGGATTTACTTCGGGGCTCGGGCTGGGAGAAGGTCGGGTAGCCGGATTGACCTCCGGGCTTGAAGACGGTTCCGGTGTCGGGCTTTCTTTATTTACTGGTGATTCCTTTGCAGTAGGCGAGGTGTGGGTAGTCCTATGCCGCGGATGTGACGGAGTTGCTCCGGCATTTCGGATGGTGTTCCCGGCTTTTTGGATACCCTTGCCGACGGTCCGTTCCGTTGCTTTTGCTCCTTTCACGATCACGCTTCCGGTGGCCTTCGCGTCGTGTTTAATGGTTTGACCTGTCTCTTCGGCGGTTTTTTTGGTCGTATTTGCCGCTTTTTCGGCCGGTCCTTGTTCTTCATCCGCTGTTACCAACGCAAACGGGACCAGTGCTGTGATCGCCAGAATCGCACCAAGCTTCTTCATATTCGAGTCCTTACGCTAAAGATTCGAAGAAGGATTCGAAGTTGGATGTGTTAGGGATTTCAAAGAGGCACAGATAAATGTTTCCACTGCCTACCGCGAGAGCAACTTTGAATCAGCCATCATTCCGCCAGCCGTTACTCCGTGGAGCTTATCTGCCACGAATTCGTTTCAACAAGATTAAGGACAAGGTGTGAGCGAAATACGAACGTGATTAAATAAGGCCCGCTTATCTCTTATGAGTATGGATGTCAGCCCCGTGGCTATCGTCGAAGACTGTCAGTTGGATGCTTTTGGCAAAGTCACTCGAGATATTCAAGTCACCCTCTACAACGTCGAAGCGCGAATGCTGGTTCCCGCAGACGCGTACTCGGAAGGAATGTATTTGATAAGGATTATTGAACCCGAAGGGATGGGACACTTGATGCCGGAGCGTGGAACCCCCATGGAGAACGGAAAATTTTCTTTCACCTCGACGGAAGAGGTGCCGAAAGGCACCCAGCTAGAATTAGAGATCACTCCGGTGGGCTAAGTGCCGAACCCGCGCCCTCGAAGGTACGGAAAACGTTTACAGTAGTTTGACAATATTTATTCTCGCATGCCGATTTCTGCTCAATCAGCCAGCTCCAAGAATGTCTGACATTCCAATACCGAATCTTAGCAGTGGGGGGAACGCCGAAGGATTACTACGCAGTCTTAGGTGGGCATACGAGGGTTTCCAAAAGGCTTTACCCAGCAATCGAAGGGCGGTAATTCGCGTTTCTTCTAACGGCCAAACCATTCGGGTGGACGGTGCTAAATGGATAAATCCTGCGACAATTATTTTTCTTCAACATCCGCAAAGCGAAGGCGAGGCACTCAAGGTTATGGTCCAGCACGTTTCCCAGCTAAACGTTTTCTTAGACTCTGAAGAGATCGTTAAAACTGAACAACCGAGACCGCCTATTGGTTTCGGGCCAGCAGAATAGGCTGGGGAGTTTGCGACCTTCCACCGAGCAGGATCAGCCCTAGCGAGCGCGGTAATCTTCTGAACAGGCCGCTCCTAAGTCGACGATTTACAGCACTATCCCAGGTCAGCCTTAATCTAATACGTGTTTCCACGTATCGGCCTGCGGGCCCAACTGCTGAGCGTGGCGCCTTTCCCTCGCTAATTCAGCCTGTTGTGGCGGCCATGGCCGTCGGCGTATTTGCTGGTTGAGACTCAACGGCGGGCTTAGGGTCTGCGACCGCGCCGATTAAAGACCCTTGTTTGAACCGATTGAGATAGTCCAGCAAATGTTCTTGGACATGCGACTTAATCTGGAACGCGATGTCAGGATTCGGAGCACCCACGGTGATGCGAACAACCATGGAGGATTCACCTAACTCACTGATCATCACTTCCCATTTGCCGCCCTGCCAAAGCGGGTCCGCCTGGAGAATGGCATCGACCTGTCGACGGATGGAGGGAAGTGATGCGTCCAAGGCCAGGACTAGCGAGAACGAAGTCATTGATTCAGCCGATGTCCGCGTCCAATTGGTGAACGGCCTTTCCAGGAAATAGGTCACAGGCAAAATCAAGCGGCGGAGATCTCTTAAGCGAACGGAAACAAAACTGAAAGTGATTTCCTCTATCGTACCGACAACATTCTCAACTTCCACGACGTCACCCAGCGCGATCGGCTGAGTGATTGCCAGTTGCAGACCGGCAAACACGTTCTGCAAGGTTCGCTGAGCCGCAATTCCGGCCACTAACCCGACGATTCCAGCCGAGGTTAGCAGGCTGGCGCCGAAGCTGCGGACTTGATCAAAAACCATGAAAGCCGCGCCGACAGTCGCTAAGATCACCAGCACATTTAATATTCGGTGCAAAACCGAATATTGGGTTTGAGCGGCTCGAATTTGGCGTTCTTCGCCATCATATTTTAGCTTCGCGCGATTTGCGATCTTTGCTTCGATCAAGCCCAAGATTCTTAAGGTGTTAATCCCGACCATGATGATAACGAGGACCACGGTAAGGCGTTCAATGACCTCTTGAATATCACCGGGGAGCCCCAGCATTGGGATTACCAGAAAGACAAATAAGAGCGGTAACACCGCCTGCAGCGCCTGGGCGCCGGTCAGCAGCAGAATCGCGTGCGAGTGTTCGAGATCTTTCAGGGCCTCCTCTCGCAGTCTTCGGCTGTGGAGCCGGCCAAACGTAGTAACCAGATTGATCAAAATGCCGATCGCCAGCACAACCGGCAATCTCCACTCCCATCCCGGCCGGCTGAACCAATTCGCAAAAGTCGAGCGAAGCCCGAGGTCGTAAAGCAGAATGAGATAGATGCCGATGATCGCCGTAACCGGGATCAGACGCGAAACCGCTAATTGAATCGCTAGTCGCACCGCCACCCAGCCGCGAGGCGGCGCTTCATACTCTCCTTTGACCGCCAACTGAGTCGGACAATGGATATGACATTGAACCAGCGAGCGCGCCAGATAACGATGCGTCTGTCGTAAACCGAACAGCACCAAAAAGAGAACCAGGAGATGACTGAGTGTGACCATCAAAATATGGCAAATGGACAACCATTCCGCGCGGCTGCAAGCGGAAGCTTCGGATCTTCGGTGCGCTTCGAGTCTTGCGTATCGGCGTCCCGTAGGGACATATATTTTCCCTTTGAGAGCTAGGCAAACGGATAAATTCCTGAGCTAAAGGAAAAATGGGGTGATCGAGGTGTTTGCAGCAGCTGAACCTGAGGGTTCCTCAATGGCAACTTTCCGCTCAATGCTGCTCTGGAATTGCCATATTTTTTGAAATCCCCATATTCAAAAGCCATGGCAGCTCTTCTAAAACAATATAGCGGAAGTTCAAAGATCTGAACGAGCCTCCCGCGATAACCAAAGATAGTTCCCGCGTGCTCGTTTCGTACTTGAGCTAAGACGGGACGCTCCCCAGAGCGCGATAGCACACATGGCCACACTTCTTGCCAAGAACGCCGAAATCCTGGTGACCATGGACGGCCAACGCCGGGAATTGAAGAACGCTGGGGTTTACGTCGAAGACGGTTTCATCAAGCAGGTCGGTCGGAACGAAGAGCTTCCTGGCACGGCCGAAATGGTGCTCGATCTTTCCGGGCAGATCGTTCTCCCAGGATTCGTCAATGCCCATCATCACCTGAATCAGACTCTCACGCGTAACCTGGTCGCTGCGCAGAACAACAATCTTTTCCCTTGGCTCCAGGCGCAATATCGGATTTGGGCCCGCACGACAGAGGAGGCCTCGCGCGCTAGTACGTTGATTGGACTGGCTGAACTCGCACTTTCCGGCTGTACGACGGTCTTCGATCACACTTATGTGTTCAAAAACGGGAACAACGTGGATTGCCAAATCCAGGCCGCGAAGGATCTCGGTGTACGTTTCCACGCCAGCCGGGGCTCGATGTCCCTTGGCCAATCCCAAGGCGGGTTGCCACCGGATGATTGCGTAGAGGACGAGGGGTTTATCCTCAAGGACAGCCAGCGTGTCATCCAAGCTTATCATGACGCGTCCCCGGGTTCCATGACGCAGGTCGCGCTGGCGCCGTGCTCACCGTTTTCGGTTACCATCTCGCTACTGCGCGACTCCGCGGCGCTCGCTCGCCAATACAAAGTCAGACTCCACACTCACCTTTGCGAGACCCGCGACGAGGAACGCTACACACTCGAACGTCACCAGCTTCGTCCCGTGGATTGGATGGAGACGCATGGCTGGCTGGGTGACGACGTGTGGTTCGCCCATGCGATCCATGTCGATGACGATGAAATCAGGAAGTTCGCTCAGACCGGTTGTGGCGCGGCGCATTGTCCCTGCTCGAATATGCGTCTTGGATCCGGCATCGCGCCCATCAAGAAATATATGGCAGCCGGCGTGAAGGTCGGTATTGGCGTGGACGGATCGGCCAGCAACGACGCTTCGAACATGCTATTGGAAGCTCGCCAAGCGATGTTGCTAGCCCGGCTGCAAATCGGCCTGCTTCCACCGGATGGTCCGCGCAAATATTTTCTGCTCTCGCAATCTCATCCGGTCCGGGCCAACGAATGGATGACGGCGCGCGAGGCGCTAGAGCTGGCCACGTTGGGTGGCGCCAGCGTGCTTGGACGCTCCGATATCGGTTCGCTCGAGCCGGGTAAATGCGCCGACTTTTTCTCACTGGATCTGCACAGCATCGGGTACGCCGGCGCGCTGCACGATCCGGTCGCTGCCACCCTTTTCTGCGCCCCGCAAAGCGCCAAATTTACCGTCGTTAACGGCAAGGTCATCGTGCGAGACGGTGAAGTTGTCACGATGGACATGAAACCGGTTATCGAAACTCACAACCGCTGCGCCGCCGAAATGGCCAATGCCTAAATTTACACGCCTTTATTTATGGACCTAAACACCATCACCGAAGTCCTGCGGCCCGCCGATGCGAACGCCGTGAAAAAATGGGAAAGCGGGTATGCCTGGCTGGCTGGCGGGACCTGGCTATTCTCGGAGCCGCAAGTTGCGACCCACACGCTCATCGACCTGGAATCATTGAATTGGCCCTCTCTGACCTCCTCGCCAGAGGGACTGGAGATCGCCGCGACTTGCCGGGTAGTAGAACTCGATCACTTCAAGGCTCCGCCCGATTGGAAGGCAGCACCGCTTTTCCCGCAATGCTGCCGGGCGTTTCTTGCTTCTTTCAAGATCTGGAATGAAGCGACCGTCGGCGGAAACATCGTCATGTCTCTGCCGGCCGGACCGATGATTTCTCTTGCGGCGGCGCTGGAAGGTATCTGCACGCTCTGGCCGCGCAATGGGGCGCCCCGCAAAGTGCCGGTGGTCGACTTTGTTACCGGGGATCATGCAAATGTGCTCGCGCCGGGCGAACTATTGCGTTCGATCTTTCTGCCCGCCTCGGCGCTGAAGAAAAGCTATGCATTCCGCCGCTTCACTCTGACTCATTTAGGACGTTCGGAGACTTTGCTGATCGGCACCCTCTGCCCGGAAAGCGGAGAATTTCTTTTGACCGTCACCGCCTCCACACTGCGACCTGTGCAGCTGCACTTTGAGAACGTGCCGTCCGCCGAAACGTTGGAGAACGCCTTAGACGACGCGGCGCCTTTTGACCTCTACCTCGACGACGCCCATGGCTCGCCCCGTCATCGCCAACATCTCACCTACTATTTTGCCGAACAGATTCGGCAACAACTTTCTAACTGAAGCATTTTTATGAGGTACAAAATCAACGGAAAACTCTTCGACGCCGAACCCCGGCCTGGCCAGTGTTTGAGAACTTTTGTCCGCGGCCTTGGTTGGTTAGGAGTCAAGAAAGGCTGCGATGCCGGCGATTGCGGCGCCTGCACGGTCTGGCTCGACGGGAAACCGGTGCATAGCTGCCTGCTTCCGGCTTTCCGCGCAGCAAATCGCGAGGTCACGACCATCGAAGGCCTCTCTAGCAATGGTGAGCTGCATCCCATACAGCAAGCATTTCTCGATGCGCAGGCGTTCCAATGCGGTTTTTGCAGCGCGGGCATGATCATGACATCCGCCAGCCTCTCTGAAGAGCAGAAACAAGACCTTCCATTTCACTTGAAGGGCAACCTTTGCCGCTGCACCGGGTACCGCAGCATCGAAGATGCCCTTCATGGCATAAAGAACACAGAAGAGGATGTCGCCGGGAAAGCTTGTGGGGCGGGTCTCGGTAATCCGTTCGGCCCCAGCATCGTCACGGGCAAGGCTCGTTATACGATGGATTTGCCAGTGGACAACTTGCTGCACCTAAAGGTCCTGCGCTCACCACATGCCCACGCCCGCATCCGCGGCATTGACACCAAAGCGGCGCGAGCTGTCCCGGGAGTTGTTCAGGTTTTTACCTGGGAAGATGTTCCCCGTCGCCTTTTCAGTACGGCAATTCATGAGGATCACCTGGTCGATCCTGACGATACTTATGTTCTCGACAACGTCGTTCGCTTCGTGGGCCAGCGGGTCGTTGCAGTGGTTGCCGAGAGCGAAGCCGCGGCAGAAGCCGCCTGTCGCGAAGTGCGGGTGGATTACGAAGTACTCCCCGCGGTTTTCGACCCGGAGCTGGCGATGGAGCCGAATGCCCCGATTCTTCACCATAAAGAGGGCCAGGCGAAGGGTAATATTTTTTGTGAGATCCATGGCGAGGTCGGCAGCGTAAAGGATGGGTTCGCGGCAGCTGACGCTGTTCACGAGATGACCTACTCGACTTCCCGGGTCCAGCATGTCCATCTGGAAACGCACGGTTCGATCGCATGGAAGGGCGACGACGGCCGGATTCATGTCCGCACCAGTTCGCAGGGGCCTTTCATCGTGCGCCAGAAGCTCTGCCATATCTTTGGCCTCAACGTGGCTAACGTCCACGTTTTCACCGAGCGAGTGGGCGGCGGCTTCGGCGGCAAACAGGAGATGGTAACCGAAGATCTCTGTGTCCTGGCGCTCCTTAAGATCGGCCGGCCGGTCAAATGGGAGTTCACGCGTGAGGAACAGTTCATCGGCGCAACCACACGCCATCAAATGACGACTCATGTAAAGTTAGGCGCAAAAACCGACGGAACACTGACGGCGATTCAGGTGAGGGTAGTTTCTAACACCGGCGGCTATGGCGGCCATGGAAGCGAGACGCTTGGGGCGGCTCTCGGAAGCCCGCTCTCCTCCTATCGCTGCGAGAACAAAAAGGCGGACGGTTTCGCGGTGTACACCAACGTTCTTCCTGGGGGCGGGTTTCGCGGCTATGGCGCTTCGCAAACCACTTTCGCGATCGAATGCGCGATCGACGAACTGGGCGAACTGCTCGGCATGGACCCGTTTGCGATTCGTCGTCACAATATGATCCGGCCCACCGATTGGATCGAGTCGGTCTGGAAAGATCCGAGTGACGTCGGTTTTGGCAGCTACGGCCTCGATCAATGTCTCGACCTGGTCGAAACGGCCCTGGCCTCGGGTCGGGGTGATGCCAAACCCGATGGAGACGAGTGGGCCGTGGGCACCGGAGTCGCGCTCGCCATGCTCGATTGCGGTCCGCCGACTGAACACCGGTCTGGCGCCGTCATGGTCCTTCTCCCCGATGGACGCTATCATCTTGCGGTGGGCACGACCGAGATGGGCAATGGGTGCGTGACCTCGCACCGTCAGATGGCCGCCGAGGTGCTTGGTTCGCGCGCGGATAATATCGATATCATTAACGCGGATACCGATCTGACGCCGTATGACACCGGAACCTTCGCCAGTACTGGAACGGTCGTCGCCGGCAAAGCGGTGGCGCTGACCGCCGAGGCGCTCAGGGACAATATTCTCGAATATGCCGGGCAACATACCGGGACTGACCCTTCGACGTGGCGGATCGAAGATTGCTTTGTGGTATCCGGCGCCAATCGGATTTCCCTAGTGGATCTGCACGCCGCCGGTGTCCAGGATGGCCATCGTTTCGAAGCGAAGCGAAAGGCTTACCTGTCGCCGCGGACCACTGCATTCAACGTTCACGGGATTCGCCTCGCCGTCCATACAGTTACCGGCGAAACCCGTATCCTCCATAGCGTCCACGCCGCTGATATCGGCAGGTTGATCAACCCAGTGCAGTGTCGCGGCCAGCTCGACGGCGCGATCGCCATGGGAATCGGTTGGGCGCTAACGGAAAACATGGTTCACAACGTAGAAGGCCGAATTGTGAACCCAGCTTTGCGCAATTATCGGATACCGGCCTTCGCCGATCTCCCGCGCAACGAGTTGTTCTTTGCTGATACCTACGACAAGATCGGACCGTTAGGAGCGAAATCGCAGGGCGAGTGTGCGATCAATCCTGTGGCTCCGGCGATCGCGAACGCGATTAAAAACGCGACCGGTGTACGCTGCACCAGTCTGCCTTTCACTGCGGCCCGCATCTTTTCACAGCTGATCAACGGCGAGCCACCAGTCAAGAGAGTACAAATCGCCCAGGAACCCGTGCTAGTGGGATCCAAATGAGCGAGCCTGCGGTTCTCATTGCCAGCGCTAAACTTCGCCCCGGCGAAGACCGAGCTTTCTCCGCCTGGCAAGTGCGTCACAACGCCGCTATTGGCAAGTTTCCCGGTTTCATCAGCAGCGACGTGATGCCGCCCTCGCAGCCGGAGAGCAACGAATGGACGATCGTCCTGAATTTCCGTTCACAAGATGAACTCGCTGCCTGGCAACGCTCCAGCGAAAGAGCCGAACTTGTCGGCGACGCCATTCCTTTGCTCGAGGGAGGTAGCCTCGGTGAAGTGGCGCCACTGGACCGTCCGGGAGAGTCACCCGGTCAAAATGTTACCGAAGTGATTTTCTCGAAGATCAAACCCGGGATGGACGACACTTATCGAGAATGGGCGGTGAGAATTCAGGCAGCGCAGGCAAAATACTCCGGCTATGGCGGAATGTATCTTCAGCCCCCCGCTGAAAAAGACGGTCCCTGGACCACGATCATCCGATTCGACACTGCCGAGCATCTCGAAGCCTGGATGGAGGCCCCGGAACGTAAGGAGTTACTGGCGGAATCCAAGGCCTTCATCGACCAAGAGCAGCTCATGCGTCTGGCCACATCGTTCCCCGGCTGGGTGCCAATCAATCCGGTGACCGGCAAAGGACCGCCAAACTGGAAGACCGCGCTTCTGGTTGTTCTGGGACTGTTTCCGATTGTGATGCTCGAGATGCGTTTCCTGAGCCCGATTCTTGCCTGGATGGGTCTGCACGCCTCATTGGCTACCTTGATCGGAAACATCATTAGCGTGGCCGGAACGACTTTCTTGACGATGCCCCTTTGTATCCGCTGGTTTGGCTGGTGGCTTTTCACAGAAGAAAAGACGCCGTCCTGGATTACACCAGTCGGCCTCGGATTCCTGGCAGCCCTCTTTGCTGTCGAGGTCGGCGCGCTTTGGTATCTGCTGCCCTGGTGAGAATCAATGACCTTCGATCTCGCAACCCGGCACGACCGGTCTTTCCCGTTTGGCGTTTGGCGTTCGGTGTTTGGCGTTCGGCGGGAGCGGGGAACTGTTAGAGCCGGTGGTTGCTTTTGGGTCACTATCCTTCCCCGGCGCGCGTGCTTTGTTGGTTGCTTTGCAACCTTGCTCCTGTGGATAGCTTCCTTTCTGCCGTCTGCTCGCGGCGCCGAAGCGCCAACGGAACCAGCGGTTTCGGCTTCCGACCAACTGGCCGGCAGACCTCCCGATTCGATTACCGGCAACCCGGCAGCCGAGAACGAACTTCCCGGTACCGGTCTGGCGGGGCGCTTGCTGCAGTTGCCGGAGGACACCGGACTGCGCCTCGGTGGTCTCTGGTTAGTGGATACTAACGGGCTGCTCTCGGGCGGTGCTCAGCCCGGGAAATGGAGCTGGAATAGTGCGCTCATCATTGGTGCGAACCTTGACGCCCAAAAGCTCTTAAACTGGCAAGGCGCATCCTTCGGCATTCAGTTTCTTCAGTTCGACGGGCAGAACACCAACGGCCAGGCTGGTAGCGTGCAAGGCTATAACAGCCTGCCTGGAGCCAAACCACTTGATCGGTCCGAGCTTTACCAGCTTTGGTACCGGCAAACTCTGTTTGATGATAAGATTATCTTCCGAATCGGAAAGATAATTCCCTCGTACGACTTCAACAACGTGGCGCGCCCGGTTCCCACTCAGGACGAGGCTTTGAGGATTCCGGCAGTGACCGGGCTGCTCTACACTCCGGTTTTCGTCAATCCAACCCTGCTCGGAGCGATCGGCGGCTATTATAACTCGGTTTACGGGATCACCCTGACGTTAGCTCCAACAAAAAACAGCTACGTTAACTACGGTGTCTACGATGGGAATATCGCTAATGGCGTGCAGACTGGCCTGACAGGTGCGCATTTCAATGGCTATTATTTCAATATCCTTGAAGCAGGCGTGGACTGGGTCGCCGGGGGAAAATACCCAGGGGAATTTGGCGCGGGATTATGGTATCAGACCGGCGTTTTGCAAGGCCCGCGGGGGATCTCCCAAAATGGTACCGGCGGATTCTACCTGTTCGGCGGCCAACGCATCTGGGGGCGCTCGGCGGGGAACCCGGCCCCGGCTGGCAAGGAAGAAATTGTTGTTCCGGCGCGCGAGCTGGAACAGAAGGCCTCTATTTCGACCTTCGTACAATTCGGTATCAACGATTCTGAAACCCTGCGGGTGAAGGAATATCTCGGTCTGGGTCTTACTGGGTTCGGCCTCGTGCCGCATCGGCCCGGCGATTCTATCGGCGTCGGCATGGCCTGGTCATGGCTGAACCCGAATCTCGGCTACCGCTCAAGCGAACTGATGTTCCAGGGATACTACCAGACGCGGATCGCCGAAGGAATCTATCTTCAACCTACTCTAACCTACATCCCGACACCCGGCGCATCGCCTAAGTATGACGGCGCTTGGGCTACCTCCTTGCGCTTGACTGTGCTCTTTTAACTAACCTACCTCGATTCTGTTTATCGCCTCTCGCTTCAGAGTTGAATCAACCTGAGTTCGGCTAATCGGCTTGAGAGTGGGAAGCGAGCACGACCGCTTCAACATCGGTCAGCCAGACCGTGGGCTCTTTTTTTAAGGCTTCCAGAGTTCTTCTTAAGGCCGCCGCACCATCGGGTGTGCCCATGACAAAGGGGTGAATGCCGATGGCCACCACTGTCGCTTTACCGTCAGGATTTTTCCCTGCCTCTCCAGCCAGCTCGCCCACGTAGTCGATCCAGAGTCGCGCCATGTCTTCCGGCTGGTGATTGCGTCCGAGAAACTGGCCCATATCGACGGTGACTGTGGGGTAGGGAACCAAATCGAGCGGTTCAAATGTTAGCGGTAGCTGACTTAGGGTTCCTCCTCGATGGCAATGATCGCTTGATGGATTATGAACTTCTCGGTTTTGGAGGACGCGCCGCCATCGAGTCTGAAATGGCGAAGGTAGGCCAGAAGGCAATTCTCCCGCCACTGGTCCCGTTCAACAGCACGGAATGGCCTTGGAAAACCGATCCCAGCCAAGGCACTGGCCCCAATTCCTTCGATGACCTGCATAAAGCGGGTCTGCTTTAGTGTCCTGTCCCATAAATAGCGTGGCTTTTCTATCGAATGAAAATGAGGTCATTTATTTCTTGTCTCGGCGCGGTCTTCATTTGTATTCCCGCCTTCGCCATTGCGCAGCAGAGCCAGCAACCTTCGCTTTCCAGCGCAGAGGTTGATTCCATTGTGCGCAAATTCCAGTCGGCCTACGCTGATACCTTTGATCGCCGAGACGCTAAGGGTATGGCGGCTCTTTTCACCGACGACGCCACGTTCCAGAACGAGGGAGATGTTACTCAAGGCCGGGCCACAATTGAGGCAAATCTGATGGGTTTAATGGCCAAACTGCCACCTGGGACCAAACTCGAAGATAGGGCGACTTCTTCCCGGGTTATTGCTCCGGATGTTATCACCTGCCACGGCATCTCGCATCGAATCGCCTCGAACGGGATTTCCACGGAAATGTACTTTGTGCGGGTGCTGGTGCGACAGGGTGATCGCTGGCTGTTGGCCGCGACGCAAATTGCGCGCCCATCCACACTTCCTAAATCTTCCCCGCAGCCCAAGTGACCTCATCTCGTCGTCTCGTCAGAGGTTACGATAGAGTTTTAGTTGCGGCCGCTTTATCCGTGACGTTCGGGGTAACCGGCTTCGCAGCAACTTCAAGCGGGGACGATGCGGGCGGGCCAACACTCCCTCACTCCGCGCGGCCGGATTCGAGGACGAGGACGAGAACGAAGGACCCTGTGACGGCTGGGCCAATCGGGATACTCGGCATCCCGGAAGAAACCGCCCAGCTGCTAGCCTCGCTCAAAAATCCTGAAGAGCGCAGCTGGGGTGGCATACGCGTCATCCTGGGTAGACTGGCAAATCAACCAGTCGTTCTGTGCCAAGTTGGTTTTGGCAAAGTAAATGCGGGCATGGCCGCGGCATTGTTGATTCAAAAATTTTCACCGAGCGCTATTATTTTCACCGGCAACGCAGGCGCTCTAAACCCAGATTACATCCAAGGTGACGTAGTCGTGGCGACCGATCTCGCGGAATATGATTTTGGAAAACTGTCGAACGGGTCTTTTGACCCCTGGCAAACCCGCAATCCGATCAGTCGCATCAATAACCCGCTGTGGTTTCACCCCGCATCATGGTTGCTTTCCGCAGCCCGAAAATCTGTGCCGTCAGTCCACCTCATACGGGCAGATACTCGGCCAGACGTCCGTGATCCAAAAATTAGCGAAGGAGCAATTATTACTGGCGATACCTTCGTCAGTGACGCCTCCAAGGGACAAGAACTGCGGACTCACTTCAACGCCGATGGTGTTGAGATGGAGGGAGCGGCGGTCGCCCAAATCTGCTCCCAATATGGAACTCCATTGTTGGTTATTCGCAGCGTTACCGATCGCGCTGACGGCTCCTCGTACGCGGACTATCACAGTTTCGTTCGGATCGCTGCTCAGAATTCTTCTGCGTTCGTAATCGCCATACTCAACCAATTGCAGAGCCAAGGAGCTTTTCCTACTAACAATCCGAGAGAGGTAGACCACTGGTTACTTGCTTTCGAGTTAGCTTTTTCTGAAGGCTCTCCGTACGCCGTGGAATTCGGAGATCTACACACCCTGCCTTACACCGTAAACGAGCAGATTTCGACTGTCGTTCTTCAAAAGGTCATTGCCATTTCGTTAGATGAACTGGCTGCGGCGAAAATCGGATTTCACATCATGCCTGGAGCTTACCGGCACGATCCAATTGTCCCTTCGGGCCAACTAGAGATCGCCACTGACGAAGTCCGAGCGCGGGCTACATTAGATGTAATAGGGTATCTAGCTCAGCAAGGGCTCGTGATTGGCTCAAGCAAGGGCTCGGCAGGTAGTAGAATGGGCTTGGAAATTCTGGGTCCTAACGGCGACCTATTAAAGGATGGAGCTCGACTTTCTGAGCTGTGGAATGCATTCTTAGGGGCTGAACCGAAGCTCCTCACCGGCTTCTCTGGCATCCGCGAGGGCGACCAAGCGGGTATTCTGATAATTGATACGGGCGGAGCTTGGTTGGCTCGCCACGCATCTGATCTGTTAGTGAAATTCCCTGAGCTGGGCTCGACGTTACCCGTTAGCCTTTCGGGAACCCTATCCTTTTTCAGCTATATTGAAGCGGAGAACGATTGGACGAATCGTGCAGATGGCGCCGACTATATTGACGACCTGGTTTGGCTTGGCTTCAAAAAGGTGGCCCAAGACATTCCCAGGCACAAACGAGCGATCGAACAGACTATTCGCGATGCCATTGCCGAGTTTGCTCCCCTATTAAAGGGGAGATCGACGGGTACACCGGAACCGCTTTTCAGGCGTCAAGAATATCCAAATCTAAGCGAGTAGATTTCTGCCAACAGAAGCACAAACGCCTCTAAGTCCCTGGCGGTGATCAACCTGATCGATATCTGCGTAAATCTGCGTTCATTTCACCCCGGAGAATTTCGGGGCTGCGGTTGAGGTTTTTCGTTGTAACATGCGGCTGTTCACACGCAAGAGCGTAGCTAGTCAATGCGGTTGCACCGCGGTCGGCGCTGTTCACCACGGCATCGCAAGCGTCATTTCGGGGGAAGGTTTCTAGCAATCGGCAAGTGGCTAGTCTATTGGAATTTCTGACGCAAACGGCAGAGTTAGAAAGTCGATTGAGATCACACAAAACCTGTGTCGCAATAAAGCAAACGCTATTGATCGGCCCTGATGAAACTTTCGGGCGTGCCGTCCTCCGGATTGACAAAGACAATGTCCTTCGGATCGCGGCGCGGCGTGTCGATGGCAAGGAAGACAACCGGCTCTTCCAGGATCTTCGGCTGCGCATGTACTGTTCCGCGTTTGAAAAAGAGCAGCTCGCCCGGGCCGAACTCAGCGCTGGTGCTTTCATCTTCCATCCAGAATGTGCCTCGGCCGGAGAACACGTAGAGGTATTCGTCACAGGTTGCGTGATAGTGCGGAGGGGTCGGCTTATACACGCGGAAGAGGCGTGCGCTGGCCGCCTCCCGATTAGTGAGGTAATGATCCACGAGCAGCGTGGTAGCAGTCTCAGGCAAGGCGGCCGCGATTTTGGCGACGTCGAATCGGCCTGCGTTAATGTTAGTTTGGTTCATTTTCGTTTTGGTTAGACCAGGTAGTCGGCGTTTCTTTTTTGCTCAACGCCCGACGCAATTTCATCAAAGCGATATTTTGAACCTGGCGGATTCGCTCCCGCGTCACTCCAAGCTTTTTACCGACTTCTTCGAGGGTCCTCGGTCGGGCACCGTCCAATCCGTATCGCTGAAAGATGATGGTGCGCTCGCGCGGGTCGAGGATGGCCAGGAGCTCAGGCAGTTCATCGCGCAGGTTTCTGTCTCTGAGAAATTCGAACGGGGTTCGCGCATCTTCATCCCCAACCAGGTCACCAAATTCCGTCGAATCATCCTCGTTGATAGGAGCGTTCAATGAAGCGGGCCGAATTGAGGCCGTTTTTAATTGCGAGACGCTCCGGGGAGAAAGACCAACCTCTTCCGCCAATTCGTCATCAGTCGGTTCACGGCCGAGTTCTTCACTCATCTGTGAGGCAACCCGATTCATTTTTGAAATCTTGTCTACCAAATGAACCGGAAGCCGAATAGTTTTACTCTGATTGGCCAAAGCCCGCTTGATCGATTGTTTGATCCACCAGGCCGCGTACGTACTCAGCTTTCCGCCCTTGGCTGGATCGAAGCGTTCGACTGCTTTCATCAATCCGATGTTGCCTTCCGATACTAGGTCCAACACCGGCAAAACTAAGTTCTTGTAATCGTGAGCAATCTTAACGACCAAACGGAGATTTGCCTTGATCATCAGCGCTCGCGCTTCCCGGTCGCCCTTCTTAATGCGCGCGGCCAGATCAATCTCCTCTTGCTGGGTTAGCAGCCGGATCTTTCCGATCTCGCGCAGATAAACTTTAATAGCAAGATCTGAATCTTCATTCGCCATAGCGAGGCTCCGGTAGGCGCTGACGCCCTAAAAGAATTAAGTTTTTCATATCTGCTATTTGCTATTCTCTCAGAGATCGTCTGCCGTAGATCTTGCCAGGCTTTGGGACGGGACCATCAATTTATCGAGCGTGATTGGAAAATCGCGCACCCGCTGTCCGGTCGCGTTATACACCGCGTTAGCAATGGCAGCGGGGATCCCGGTGACACCTATTTCGCCGGCTCCACGAGCTCCAATCGGGTTGAAAATCGTGTCCGGTTTACCGATAAAATTGACATCGATATAGGGGACATCGGCGTTAGTAGCGACCAAATAGTCCGCAAAATTACCGTTGGCATAACGTCCAGTCGCCTCCTCTAGTTGGGAGCCTTCCAACAGCGCCATGCCAATACCGAAAACAATCCCGCCGATCACTTGACCACGTGCCGTCTTAGGATTTACCACCGTGCCAACATCCATGACCGTGGTCACTCGCTTGACTCGTATCTCGAAGGTCCACCGATTGACGGCGACTTCACAGAACTGCGCTCCAAACGAGTAAAACGCGTATTTTTCTTGCTCGTCGCCAGGAGCAGTCGTTTCCGTTGCTTCCACTGACCCACGCCCAATGGTATTCAAAACCGTACCAAAGTCTTCCCGCCTTCCTCCTCCAACAAGTTGCCCGTTCTCGTAAGAGACATCGGTCATTCCGCTGAAAGGCGATTTTTTGTCCCGAATCGCGAGCTGTATCAGGTTGGCTTTAGCCGATTCGGCAGCTTTCTGGATGGCTGGACTAACACTAGCGGTGGACTGGGAACCGCCGGCAACCGGAGCGGGGGGAAGAGCCGAGTCACCGATAGCAGGTCGAACGCGCTCGATCGGCAAGCCCAGACTCTGCGCGCCGACAATCGCTACTACCGTCCACATCCCTGTCCCGAGGTCCTCGGTCGCCAAGGACACTTGTGCGGTTCCATCCGCTTGCAGCCTCACCTTGGCCGATGATCTATTACGGTGACCCGGATAAACTGCCGTTGCCATTCCCATTCCTACCAGCCAATCACCGACTATGACTGAACCGGGCTTAGGGTTTCGCTTGGACCAGCCGAATCTGTCGGCTCCAAGCTGATAACATTCGGCGAGGGTTTTCGATGAATACGGAACGTTCCTTCCTGGATAAACCTCGGCGTAATTTCTCATTCGCAGTTCGATCGGGTCGATGGCCAACTTTACCGCCAGCTCGTCCATGGCACATTCCAAGGCAAACATGCCCGGGCTTTCGCCGGGTGCTCGCATCGAGGTAGGCGCGCCGACATTCAGTGGCACCAGTGTCTGGCTCACTCGGATGTTCGGCGACTTGTAGAGGAAACGTGAAGTGCGTTGGGCAGCGGCTTCGACGTACACACCAGCAAACCCCACGGTTGAATGCACATCATGTTTAACGGCTTTGAGAACCCCGTCCAGGTCGGCAGCCAGGCAAACCTTCTGAATTAGGGCGGGACGATGGCCGGTCAACGTGAACATCTGTTCGCGGGTCAGAATCGTCTTGAGCGGCCGTTTAAGCGCGCGCGCAGCTGCCGCGGTAAGTGGTGAATGCGTCCATACGGCCTGTTTACTACCAAACCCGCCGCCGATAAATGGACAGATAACGCGTACGTCATCCTCATTCACCCCCAGGATCGCCGCCACATTCCGTTGCTGCCCCGGCACAAATTGAGTCGCATCATAGGTCGTTAACCGATCACCATCCCAAACCGCGGTAGTCGCCTGAGTCTCCATCGGATTGTGATGATAGATTGGCTCGGTATAGGTTGCGTCCAGTACAACATCGGCTCCTACAATAACGTCATCGATCGACGAGACCCCTTCGGCCAGAATTGCAACCGTGGGTGGCTGTCCGTCCACTGCCGCTGGAGGAAATGCGTGGGGCAGTCCGGCCTCCCAACTCGCCACCGGTTGTTCCTCTTGGTACTCCACCTTTACGCGAGCCGCGGCATCGCGGGCTTGCTCGAATGAATCCGCAACTACCAAGGCAATGATCTGACCATAGTAACAAATTTTGGCGTTCTGCAGTGGCGGATTAATTTCGCCACTGTTAGCTCCCTCCGCTTGAGTTAGACCATCATAGAGCTTTAGTGAATTAAATGGTGTGTACACTGCCACGACCCCAGGAGAATTCTCCGCCTCAGAAACGTCCATCGCCCGGATCTTCCCCCGCGCGATCGTGCTGGTTACCAGATAGCCATAGGCAATGTTTTCGATCGGTTGATCGCCCGAATACCGCAGGGCTCCGGTAACCTTCAATCGACCTTCCAGCCGATCGTGCGGCTTACCTAATACGTCTGCATTCATGCCAAGCTCTCCAAGTTGATCAGCGCGCGCACAATGGTCCTCTGAACCAACTCGACTTTAAATGCGTTGTGCCGCAACGGCTGGGCGCCCTCAGTCGCGAGCTTTGCCGCCGTTTCGAACGTTTGTTGGTTCATTGGCTTACCGATTAACGCGTCCCGGACCTGGGGAAGATTCCACGGTTTTGTTCCCACCCCGCCAACGGCGACTCGGGCATCTCGAATATTGTCTCCGTCTACATCGAGGGCGGCAGCCACGGAAGCGAGCGCAAACTCGTACGATTCACGGTCGCGAATCTTCAAGTAGATCGACCTTTGTGCCCATGGCAATCTGGGGACTCGAATCTCCGTGATCAACTCGCCCGGGTTGAGTTGATTCTCTTTTTCCGGCGTCTCGCCGGGAACGCGATAGAAATCATCCAGTTTCAGGACTCGATCGCCGTTCCGACTCTGTAGGAGAATGGATGCATCGAGAGCGACTAAGGCCACCGCTAAATCGCTCGGATGCGTAGCGACACAGAATGAGCTCGTACCAAGGATCGCGTATGACCGGTTCCATCCGTCGATGGCGGGACAACCGCTTCCCGGCTGACGCTTATTACAGGGTGTACTCACATCCCGGAAATATCCGCATCGAGTCCGTTGCATGAGATTTCCTCCCATGCTTGCCATGTTGCGAATCTGGGCTGATGCGCTTTTAAGCAAGGCTTGAGAAATGACCGGATATTTGGCTATTACCTCCGGGTGTTCCGCCACATCGCTCATCTTTTCCAGCGCACCGATGCGAAGGCCATCTGCGGTTAACCCGATTCCGGACATTGGCAGTCCATTGATGTCCATCAATTGTGAAGGCGTCATTACCTCGAGCTTCATCAGATCTATCAGCGTGGTGCCACCGGCAACAAACTCAGTATCCTGACTGAAATCAGAGTTAACTTTTCGGATGCTGGAAGGGACCTGGTAAATGAAAGGTCGCATGGTTATCCTCCCGACTGCATCTGCCGTGCTGCCATTTTGATCGCATCAATGATGTTTGGATAGGCACCACATCGGCATAGATTTCCTGACATAAATTCTTGAATCTCTGCGTCAGACCCGATGTGGCCTTCGTTAATACAGCCAACGGCGGACATGATTTGACCTGAGGTGCAATAGCCGCATTGAAAACCGTCACAACTGATAAACGCGGCTTGCACCGGATGTAACTCATCGCCTTTGGCTAAGCCCTCAACCGTCGTCACCTCTTTGCCTTGCGCCATCACCGCCAGAGTCAAACAAGAGAGCACTCGTCTTCCGTTGATATGAACCGTACAAGCGCCGCAGGCGCCGCGATCACAACCTTTCTTTGTCCCGGTCAAATCCAAACGATCGCGGATGGCGTCCAGTAAGGTAACTCGCGGATCTACCTTAAGCTCTTGGGGACGGCCATTCAGTCTGAGACTGATCTCTACCAAGCTCCCCTCCTGGTCCTGCCCTGGAGACTGTCCCTCGAAAGCAGTTCCCTCGGCAGTAGCGGAGCGTACCAGTGGTGCTGCTACGGTTATGCCGGCTGATAGGGCCGCAAGACGACTGATAAATTGCCTGCGAGATGAACCAGGCTGGCCTTCTGTCTCAGGGACCGGCCTTGCTTCTGACGCATCGTTAGAGTGTCGATTCATGCGTTTGGTTCCGCCATAGCTCGCACATTGCTCTAACTGGTTCTATCGCCAGAAAGGGCGCTTCTTGGTGACTCGAAAGAGTTAGGCAGAGGGTTGCCTCCTTTGTCCCAATGAGCAGTTACCGATCACCCTTGTGAGTACTTGTGGCAATTGGTGAGCAACCGAAAGTTTAGTTACAGCCCAAAGGCAAAAGAAAGAAACTGAAAAAGGATTATGAATATGAACACGGACTATTCCGAACTAAACGTCACCACCATTTCTTCTATGGAACTCCGGACCGCGCAAGGAGTCGACTTGGAACTTATCCCGCGCGGCACATTTGCGGGCACAATTTATAGCTTTGGTTTGCTCGATAATGGTCTACTGACGGCGGCTGATACCGGTGCACAGGGCGGCGGCCAGAACTGAAAATCCGGGAATTATTAAACGAGTTAAAACGGTTCGCCGAATTGGACGTCCTGCGAGGGGTCTTGCTCATGATGATGAGGCTCAACGCGGCGCCATCAGCGTCGAACTCGGCGTTTGGGTCGGCAGCGGTGTACTCGCGATTCTGGGCCTAGTGCAGGCCGTTCACAGTACCCAACCCTTCCTTTGGCTGGCAGTTTGGCCAGCTCCGGTTGGGCTCGTCTGCACGATCTTTATCTTTTTGCGTCAGGGATTTCATTTCCGGAATGGGGTGCTGGTCCTCGGCCGGCGAACTGCTAACAAATAATCTCACGCAAAGACGCAAAGGCGCCAAGGAGGAATCGTGAGAAGTGACACCTGAAGTCATGCGGCCGCGTGTGTGCGCCCGTGCCACGCCGTTGGAACGCGACTAAGTCCGACAATCGGCTTTCGCGAAGAAAGGCAAACTGATGAGATCTACCCGTCGATCGATTAGACGATCTACCAATGCGCTTTCATTGGAACATCGCTCGCTCGGGTAATTGATAAGCGCTCGTTCCGCTAATAGCGAAGCGGCCTAACTTGCAAGTAAGTACATGCATGAGCTCGTTAGGGTTTAAATCGAAGCCCATGCAAATCGCAGGCGGACCCGCAGATTTAACCAGAAAGCGGATTCTGGCAGCGGCTGAATTGGTTTTTTCAAGAGACGGTTTCCAGGGAGCCACGACTCGGGAAATTGCCAGACAGGCCGGCGTCAATGAGGTAACCCTTTTTCGTCATTTTCGCACCCGGGAAGAGCTGCTCCGGGCAACCTTGGATCAAGGATGCGCGACCTTCGAAGCGCTGGTTGGGCAGTCAGACGAAGTCTGGAAAGACCGGCTGCTTGAACGTCTAGAGCATTTTGTTCGTGAGATGTATTCTGTGGTCAGGCAACGAGAAGCTCTCGTGCGCGCCTTTGCTAGTGAAGCCCGAATCTTGCCTGCATCGATCCGCGGCGCACTCCAGGAATTCATGGAGCAGAGAAAGGCTCGCTTGGTTGCCAGGCTAAAGCAGGCCCAGGAGGTGGGCCTGGTTCGGAAGGATGTTGATCTCTCGGCGGCAAGTGATCTTATCCGCGACTCGATCCACAGCGCCATCCTTCGGCATACAGCATATAACACCGATGCCGAAGCGGTCGACGCCCATTTGCGGGGTGTGACCGATATCTTTTACCACGGAATTAAAGCCAACCAAGGAAGGGATTACTAACCATGGCACGCACACTAGAGAGCGACTTACTGGAGAGGGGCCACCATGCGTCCGCAGATTGGCGAACCAGCAGGCGAAAAGCATCGCCACGTGAACGGCTGGGAAAACGCTTTGTCCCAACACTTGTCGGAATCGGTCTGGTTCCGGTTTTGGCTATCGCCGGACTTTATTTCTTTGCCCAGGCAATGAGCAATGAGTCAACCGACGACGCTTTCATTGATGCTCACACGGTCGATGTTGCGCCGAAGATCGCCGGAAGAATCGAGAAGGTGTTTATTGACGACAACTGGCGAGTGAAAAAAGGGGATCCGATCGTCGAGATTGACCCGCGGGATTATGACGCCCAGCTGAGACAGAAACAGGCGGCGTTGGACAGCACCAAGGCGCAGGCCAGTTCTGCTCAAGCGGCAGTGGAGCAGCAGATGGCAAACGTTCAGAGCTTACAAGCAACGCTCGATCAAGATAAAGCAGACCAGCAAGCCTATCAGGCTCAGGCAGACCAAACCGCGGACAATCTGCACCGGCAACAGGACCTTTATAACACTCGCGTTGTCTCCGTCCAGGACTTGATTACGGCCAAGGACTCGGATCGTTCGGCCCAGGCAAATCTGGATGCGGCAAAAATGAAGGTAGTCTCAGCCGAAGCACAGTTAGTCGAAGGACAGGCTGAGGTTCGTACCTATGAAGCGCTTTTGCAATACGTCCTCGCTCAGGTCAAAGCCAACCAAGCTAACACCGAAGCCGCTCAGCTAAACGATTCGTATACGAAAGTGTTTGCGCCCGAGTCTGGCCGGGTAACTAACAAGTCGGTCGAACCTGGCGACTATGTTCAAGTCGGTCAAAACCTGCTAGCCCTGGTTCCTACAGACATTTGGGTTATAGCGAATTTCAAGGAGAACCAGATTCGGCTGATGCGGCCGGGTCAGCCTGTGGAAATCGAAGTGGATGCGCTTGGCGGAACCTTCAAGGGTCATGTCGACAGCATTCAAGCCGGTAGCGGTGCTGCCTTCAGCCTTTTGCCGCCAGAAAACGCCACCGGGAACTATGTGAAAGTGGTTCAGCGGGTCCCAGTGAAAATCCGCTTCAACTCGATTCCCGATGTGGGCCTGCCGCTCGGGCCAGGTGAGTCGATTGTTCCGACGGTCAAAGTGCAGGATTTTCATTATTCGGCAGCGCAATTGCTGATCGTAGCCGCATTGATCGGCGCGGCAATTCTCGGCGTACTTTGGTGGGGAACCAGGCCGCCCAAAGCCAAGAAGGGCGCTTAAATAGAATGGCCGGTCAAACTAAGACGGAGCAGCCATGGAAACCTGCTGTTAATCCCTGGTTGATAGCGGCGTCCGTGATGTTAGCCACCTTCATGGAGGTGCTTGATACCTCCGTAGCCAACGTCTCGTTAAATTACATCGCTGGAAGCCTCGCGGTAAGTAACGATGAAGCGACCTGGGTCCTTACCAGCTATCTGGTTTCTAACGCAGTCGTTTTGCCTGCTTCCGGCTGGCTCAGCCGGACCTTCGGCCGGAAACGTTTTCTGATCACTTGTATCGCGATCTTTACCGTGGCATCGGTGCTCTGCGGAGTGGCTAACAGCTTAGGGGCCCTGGTTCTAGCCCGAATTCTGCAAGGAGCCGGCGGAGGCGCTCTTCAACCCGTAGCTCAAGCGATCATGCTGGAAACGTTCCCGCGGGAGAAACGGGGAGTCGCGATGTCGGTTTACGCCATGGGGGTGGTGGTGGCTCCAATCCTGGGACCTACCCTCGGGGGATGGCTTACCGACAATTACTCTTGGCGTTGGGTTTTTTACATCAATCTTCCGATTGGTATTCTAGCGATCTTGATGTGTATTCGGTTCCTTGAGGACCCTCCCTACCTGAAGAACTTGAAAGCCGGAAGAATTGACTTCTGGGGAATCGGTTTCCTGGCCTTGTGGATTGGCTGCTTGCAAGTCATGCTCGACAAAGGTCAAGATGACGATTGGTTCTCGTCGCATTTTATTCGTTGGTTGGCGGTATTCGCAGTTGTTGGTTTCATCCTTTTCCTTGCGCGGGAACTACAAACTCCCAATCCGATAGTTAACTTGCGCGTTTTGAAAGACCGAAACCTGGCAATCGGCGTTATCTTGAACTTAAGCGTCGGCGCGGTCCTCTACGCTACCACCGCAGTAATTCCGCAGTTTTTACAACTTTTGCTTGGATATACCTCCTACGAAGCCGGCCTGGTGATGAGCCCGAGAGGCATCGGGGCCGTCATCGGGAGCATCGTTGCCGGTCGCGTGCTTTTGAAGCTGGACGGGCGGCTCTGGATGGCGCAAGGAGCAGTCGTGTTGGGTCTAACCATGTTCCTTTTGGGCGGGATCGATCTAGACATTTCTCCGGCCAACCTTATCTGGCCCATCATTATTAGCGGATTCGCTCTTACCTCGCTTTTTGTGCCGATGAGCACCTTTTCGGTGACAACCATGAAGCGTGAAAACATGGGGGACGCAGCCGGCCTAACGAGTCTGGCAAGGAACCTCGGTGGATCTGTAGGGATATCGTCGATCACGGCGCTGGTGACGCGCAGCACCCAAGTACACCAGGACCTGATGGTCGGACATTTCTCCCGGTTTGCCGCGCCGTTCCGGCATCAACTCGCTACCCTACAGACCTCACTCGCTGCGGAATCGGGTCAAGCTGCTCACTCGCAAGCTTACGGCGTTTTGTACCAAACTCTTCAACAGCAGGCAGGCTTGTGGGCCTACGTCGAACAGTTTCGCCTGCTGGCGCTGATCTGCTTAGCGCTCGTGCCGATTATCTTCCTGTTCAGGAAGGCGAAGGCGGTACCGGAGGCAGAGGCGATGGCGCACTGATTTTCGAGGAGTTCAGGAGTGCAAGGAGTACAAGGAGTTCGAACGAGCGCGAGCCAATAAGAAATGATCGGGCAAGCGTTTCTAGCATAGTGAGCGAGGCTGCGTCCTATATAGTCCGGTAGCTGCCCATAAGCCCCTTCGAAGCAAAGAAAAAAAGAGCAAGATGGAAGGACAGAAGACTGCACTAGTGACCGGAGCAGCCTCAGGTATTGGGGCTGCTGTCGCTGAAAGATTCCTAAGCGCAGGCTATCAGGTGGCCTTTTTTGACATTGATGGCCAAGCCGCTCGCGCCACCGCTTCCCGGATTACCTTCGCGGCGAGGAGGGTGGTATTGGAAGGCGATGTATCAAACGAGCAACAGGTGAAGGAGGCTGTGACTCGGACAGTGACTGATTAAGGGTCTTTCGAACGTTTTAATTAATAACGCCGGGATCGAGATTCACGGAACGGTGGTGGATTTGTCGACGGAGCAGTGGGAACGCCAGGTAGCTGTCAATCTCAGAGTAAACCCGGCGACTTCACCTTCCCCGACTGCCGCAACGATTCTCTGACCCAGGGCTGACGAATCTGAATTTCCACCGTGGATGGTGGGGAAACTTGCCGATTGCTTCCTCAGCTGATTCTGCAGTGGAGACGCTGAAACCTGCTAAGGAGGAGAGCGAAATAAGTCCACCGGCGCCAGCAGCGCGCCGAAGCGCTTGGCGTCGCGAAACGCCGCCGGAAGAGTTGCTCATGCCTGAGGGTAGGCTGATTCTTTTCATACGCGCTAAATCAACACCCGCTGCCAGGGTTAGGAAGTATTATCGTTCTCTTATTCAGAAGTTAATCGAGCAGTCGAAGCCTCCTGACCTAGTCGATTCACTAGCCAGACGATGGAAGAACCGGCCCTAATTCGAACGAGTAATCGAGAGCTACCCGTTCGATCAATAGCGTCAGATTGCTTATACAAATATAATATCGCTAGGTAGGAGCTTCTTAGTTCCTTTTTTGCAAAATTAGCTATTATGAAAAATCCACTAGCGATCATGAAGAAAAGCTCAATGCGAGTAATGTTAACCGTGCCGGTGATTGGTTTCCTAGCATTTACTGGATGTTCCAGCATCGACGGTACCGCCACCCGCAATCAAGCCAGCAAAACCGGGCTGAACGCGGCGTTTGTCCAACCGGAAGCGCAGAAGGCTACTGCTCAGGATGATGATCAGAACCCGGGCTACGAATGGTTCTATTAATTTCGATCAGGTCGCGCTTTGGTCCGTTCGCCTACAATGAAAAGCGCGGCCTGTTTCTGGATGGACTATCAAAAAGGAGATTTATCCATGAACGATACGGAAATTCAGGAAGTGCCATTCAAGCAAGAGCTATACTAGGAGCTGGAATTTAGGAGTGCTGGAGTTCAAAGAAATAATCCAAGCAGATAACTGCGACAACCGAGACGAGGACGGCGGGAATCCACCGGCGCCGCACACCAAACGATCACCGTCATGTACAGGAGGCCTGCTAGCGCGCCCCGAACATTGAGCTGAAAGCAAACGAGGGTCATTAAGGCCAGGCCAGCACTGCCATGTGCTGTGGAACACCGGGCGTCGTGTGCAAGGCAATCGCAGTCCAGACGATCTCGATATCGTGTTGAGCGATCCCATGGCGACGAAGCAAATTGCTAGCAGCATTCGCACTACTATCAACTTCGAACGGCTCATGGAGGCTGCTGTGTTGACGGGTTAGGCCCATGTCGTGAAACATCGCGCCAGATCACCCTACAATTACCTCAATTGGAAGCAGGTGATTAATCACGTAGGTGTCGTAGTTCTCGTCATGCTTGTCAGGCTGAACGTGGCCATTGGCATCTTTGGCGCGGGAGAGCAATGTGTACTGCCCCGGCTTCTTCGGCGTAACCCAATCAAATTTCCAACGTCGCCACGCATAACGTTGAACAGAATCTATGAATTCTGCCTGGCCCCAGGTTTGGCCATTGTCAGTGCTTACCGAAACCTCTGTTACTTCGGTTTCACCGGTCCAGGCAGCGCCATACACTGTGTATGCCTGGTTCGGCGGAATCGTTTCATAAACAGCTGGTCGAAAGATCTCGGACTTCAGCTTCATTTCCCCCAGCGGCCGTCGCACTGGTTTTTTATCCACATAATCCCAATACCCGTAATCTGATGTCTGCCAGTAACCCTGAAATGGTTCGCGTACAGCGTAAATCCTGGTCAACCACTTCACGGAAGCCATTGCATAATGACCCGGGACAATCGCGCGTACCGGGTATCCATGATCCTGGGAGAGATCACGGCCGTTCATCTGGTAAGCGACCAGTACTTCTCGCTGAAGTGCTTTTGCTCTCGGCAAACTACGGGCATACGACACCTTTCCGGGAGGTAGCGCACCTTCCTTCGGTACTCCGCGATCAGCTCCTTCGAGCACGATCTCGCAAGCATCTTCTTCCAAACCGGCGCGCTCCAACAAAACAGACAGAGGCACCCCGGTCCATGCTGCATTCCCGACTGCGCCGAGTTCCCACTGGGCGCCTTGAACCTGCGGAACGAGGAAGACCCGACTATTGCCGGCGCATTCCAAGATAGCGACGCGAGTCTCGGCCGGCATGTCTCGTAATTCCTGATAAGTTAGTGATAACTTACTCTTAACCGCGCCATCGATTTGCAGCCGGTAAGAAGCCACTTCTAGTCTCGGAGCCGCGGCGTGACTGCGCACGTAGAACAGCTCCGTCGGAATCAAAAACGAATCAACTTGGTCGACGGGAGTCTCCAGATTGTTCGGCTCCTTCTGGCGAATGATAAGGCCGCTTGAAAAGGATTGCCGAGCTTTCTTGATTTCGTCTCTGGTGTAGTGCTTTTCGCTATTTTCCATATCCTAATCCTCAATTGTTCACCCCGAATCGAAGCTGCTGTCTGATGGCTAAGGCCAAAGCAAATATGCTCATCTAAGAGGTGGGCTATCCGACAAGCGGCGGGAAGTTCTGGCGCGTCGCAAAGCTTTCGGCTTCAGCAGAACAAATCCGCGAACATGGCAAATTCTCCCGCTCTCGCGAATCAGTGTAGCCCGCTGGCTCGATATTGGATAGTAGGCTCGGACGGTTGCTGTTTGAATTATCATCAGGATAACCACTCCTTCCTTAGGAGTTTCGACAATTAGTAGTTTGGCATCGCGTGCGCTGGATTGCTATGGCTCAAAAGCAGGCTTATTGACTGCTCGGAAGGAGGATATGAGAGCGACCGAGCCGGAGCCGTCGAGGAGGAAAATGACAAATGACAGATTTGAAAGCCGGCCGCGGCCGGCGCCTGCCAAAGGCATAATTCGGGAGGTCAACCCGCGCTTATCGGCAATGCTTGGAGTGTCCAGTTCGCGGAAATTGAATCGGCGACAGAATCCCACGGAACGGCTAAAATCCGGCGCGAAAGTGTCGCTCCCAGATGGCAGATCCCGGGCGCGCCGAGCCGCCGTCGCTACGCTTTGGCGCGCCCTAACCTCTCGGCTTGACACACCATGAATCCAGCCGTGCCGAAGGTCTTGCGAAGTCGGGATTTTCGCCCTACCCGACGCGGCCCTCTCTTGCTCTGCGCACAGTCTTACTGGGACGGCGAAGGTTTGATCTCGACGACAAGGTGCTTCATCAGAGGCTGGTCGCTCTGAGCACTATAGTCGCCGATGGGACAAAGCACGTTCAGCTCCGGCATGTAACCCATCGCGCTACCCCGTGGTAGGTTATAGGGAATGGCGCGATATCCGCGCACATAGCGAGTGGAACCGTCCTTCGCAAAACTCGTCACGTCCACGAGGTCATATTTAATCAAGCCGCGGTCCTTCATGTCGTCCTTATTCATAAAAACCAACGTGCGCAGATTCTTGACACCCCGGTACCGATCGTCATCGGAATAAATGGTGGTATTCCATTGATCGTGCGAGCGCACGGTCCCGAGAAGCAGACGCCCCGGTTTAGGAGCGGCGTCGGCCAGCACGGGCGAGGAAAAGTTCGCGCGGCCCGTATCGGTCAGAAAAACTAGCTCGCGGGCTGGCTGCTTTAGCCGGAAACCGAGTGGTTGTCTCACCCGGCGATTGAAACATTCGAACCCCTCGAGCGCTTCGGCCATCTTGTCGCGAACACGATTGTAGTCGGCCGCGTAGTCTTTCCACGGGGTGGCGGTGTTGGGCAGAGACGCCTTTGCGATTCCGGCGATAATCGCCACTTCCGAACGCAGATGCGGCGAGCACGGCTGCTTCATGCCATATGACAGGTGCACCATGCTCATCGAGTCTTCGACAGTGATGCCTTGCAATCCCTCCTTGCCGTGGTCCTTTTCGGTCCGGCCAAGGCAGGGAAGGATCAATGCATCGCGTCCATGGATGAGATGGCTGCGATTCAATTTCGTGCTGACTTGAATCGTGAGATCGCATTTCTGAACTGCCGCGAAGCTGTAGACAGTATCCGGCGTCGCCAGAACAAAGTTGCCGCCCATTCCGACGAAAACCTTCACATCGCCGCGCATCATCGCCGGAATGACCCGAACGGTGTCCAACCCATGCTCCCGGGGTGACTTGATGCCACACGCCTGGTCCAGACGGGCCAGCCAGCTCTCGTTAGGGCGGTGATCGATACCGCAGGTGCGATTGCCTTGCACATTCGAGTGGCCGCGTATCGGGCACGGCCCCGCGCCCTCGCGCCCAATATTGCCCCGCATCAGCAGCACGTTCAAGATTTCACGGACCGTGTCGACGGCATGCTCCTGCTGGCTGACCCCCAGACACCATGAAATGATGGCCGACCTGGATTGGCGATAGACTTCACCCAATGCATGGATCGGCGCGCGCTCCACTCCAGATTGGAGCTCGATGTCTTCCCACGAGGTATTCTTCAGCAACTTCTGATACGATTCGAAACCCGCCGTATGTCGCTCGATGAACCGCCAATCGACGGCGTTCGGATCCGTATCGGACGCTTCCAGAAGATGTTTCGCCACACCTCGCATAAGGGCCATGTCGCCGGCGATTCTGGGCTGGATGTTGAGCGTCCCAATCTTGGTCGGGTGGAAGAGCATCATGCTCGGGATCTCGTGCGGGACGATGGTGCTTCGCGATGCCGCCTCGATGAACGGGTTCACGTGCACGATCTGCGCGCCGCGGCGATATGCCTCCGCCAGCGAGGTCAGCATCCGCGGTGCGTTCGATGCGGCGTTGACTCCCATAACGATAAGGCAATCCGTCTTCTCCCAATCCACCAAGTCTACCGTCCCTTTTCCGGTGCCGATCCCAGCATTGAGTGCCCGGCCGCTTGCCTCGTGACACATGTTGGAGCAATCCGGAAGATTGTTGGTCCCCAACTCTCGAGCGAAAAGCTGATAAAGAAAGGTCGCCTCGTTACTTAGCCGCCCCGAGGTGTAGAAAGCAGCTTGGTTCGGATGATCAAGGCCGCGAATATGCCGCCCCGCGAGTTCGAAGGCTTCATCCCAACTAACCGGCACATATTTGTCCGAAGCCGCGTCGTAGCGCATGGGCTCTGTTAGCCGTCCGGCCGCCTCGAGCGCATAATCTGTCCACCCCATCAACTCCTTCACAGTGTGCGTTGCGAAAAAATCGCGTTCCACTAATTTGCGCGTCATTTCCCAGGTCGCATGCTTGATGCCGTTTTCGCAGATGTCCATGCGCAATCCCTTGCGGTCGTCCGGCCATGCGCATCCAGGGCAGTCGTATCCGCCGTTCTCGTGATTCATCTTAAAGACGGCACGAGTGCCGTCGATCAACTCGCCCTGGTTAATGAGCACCTTCGAGACGCTAATGGCGGCGCCCCAACCGGCGGCGGGATGGTGATAATCTTCTTGCGAGAAGTCCCCTCCCCGATTGGGCCCAAAGCCGATTGCTGGCCTGGTTCCGTTTGATTGATTGGATTCAGTATGTGTGGGCATGTACAGGTTGGGTTGGTTGGAGGTTTCGATCGGTTCGGCCGGCCTTGAGGCGTCAACGGTGTTCTTGGCCTTTGAAAATTTGAAAGAGGTAAAAAAGAGATGGCAGCAGGACGACCGCACCTGCTCCAAGGGCCAGCAATAGAAGCTTTAGGGTCGATTCTGGTGCAGCGGCGGCCGGATTCAGCATTGCAGTGATTGGATCAATATTGACTACCTGCCCTTTGACAACGTCAAACCCGGCCGGCGCGTTCATCCAGGAGTTTGCTAACACGACGAAAACGGCGGAGAGAACACCGCTCACGGCAACCACAATTCCGGCCAGCCAATGCTATTGCTTTCCATTCATAGTTTTCTCTGGTCGTGTTGCCGGGGCTTCATGAGAGGGGTGCCGGTTCTCGCATCCGACTCGGGCTATTATCCGCGCTCTGGCATGCTACCCCTCACGCGAAGCTCCTGCATCAAATTTGCGCCCTCAATTTGCCGAAATAGTGCACCCGATTCTATGGCTACAACAGATGATTATTCACTACTCGATTGAGCTGTGCCGAATTACCTCAGGAGAATCAAAAAAAGGCTGCCGTCAGTTAGCATCCTCTTCGAATTTCCGATGAGCTATCCCCATTTCCACGACGGTAACCGTGACCGTCAGCAGGTTACAACTTGCGTAGACCTGGCCGTGCATGGCGAGTCCGGCGCAGACTTCGCCTCCCTAGCTAAGAAAGGGTGAAGTTGGCTTGAGACAAGTCAATTGGTCGAGCTTGCCAGTCACTTCAAGGTAAGAAACCGTGGCGGCTGAAACTCTTTCCTCACTTCGTTCGGAGAATATCTTCAACCCACGACATTGCTGCCATGGTACTAGGAAAACCAATCGTCGTGATTGCCAGCACTCCCACGTGCCGTAGCTCATCGGGAGGACAGCCTACCTCCAACGCACGACGCGTATGACTATGCACGGCCCCCTCTCGCAACGCGCCAACGGCGATTGCCAGCTTCACGAGCGCGCGGGTTTTGCTGTCCAACGGTCCAGCTGACTGGGTTGCTTCACCGAGCGCCTCGACGGCCTGCATCACGGTGGGATAACTCTTCTCGAAGTGCTGATACCGCGCTGGCTTCTGAGTCTTTGATTTTGCAGCGGAAGGCTTTTTCATAGGTTAGTCGGTTACGTTTCAATCCTGCCCAAAAAGGGTATGGGAGCCAATTGGAATTGCAAAAAATGCGTGGTTCTTACGATTCGACTTGCTAACGCCGGCATCGCTCAATTGGGTCACGGAGAAACGCTCTTGGGCGCAATGGTTTAACGGCGGGCGCCTGTATAGCTTTGCCTGCGAAGTCGAACCTGGTAGCGACCGACAACGGTGGACCCACGACCAGCACCGCAGAGAGTCCGCTTACCTACGAAAAAAACGAAAGTCTTTTGTGACGACAAAACCAGTGCGATAAGTCTAGAAGGCTCATCACGGATGAGAAGACGACGAATCATTTGCGTCGCGCTACTCGGTTTCAGCGGCGCCTTTGTAGGCATGGCCTTGCGATACGACTACGCCAGCGCGGATGTATTGGGCGGGCCGCTTCCTCCTCCAGCGCTGCCGCGGGAAATCATCCGGCTGACCCCAGTGGAAAAACTCGGGCAGTTGATGCTCTACGACAGCACGCTGTCGAATCCTCCGGGTTACTCCTGCGCCACCTGCCACGTCCCAGAGACTGGTTTTACCGGGCCCAACTCGGAAATCAACGCGTTCTCAGGCCCACAGCCAGGAGTCGTGCCCGGGCGCTTCAGCGATCGCAAACCGCAGAGCTATCTTTACGCAGCGTTCAGTCCCGAGGGGCCCTACTATGACCGCGGTCTACGGACTTGGCTGGGCGGCAACTTCTGGGATGGCCGGGTGCCGGACTTGGCCGAGCAGGGGCTGCAACCACCCATCAATCCCAACGAGATGGCCAACACCCCTGAGGGACCTTACCCTCCCGCTATGGGAGGATACAGTCCGCTCCTCGTTCAGAAGCTCGCCAATCGGCCATATACCCCGCTATTCAAGCAGGTGTACGGTGAAAACGTCTTTCAAGTCGATACCCCGAAGCAGATCTACGAACTTTTCGGTGAAGCACTCGCCGCCTACCAATCCTCGGGAGAAGTCTGTGCGTTCAGTTCGAAGTACGACGCCTCTAAGTATGGCTCGCCACCGAGAAACCTGTACACACTCTCTGCGTCCGAGGAACGCGGAAGACAATTGTACTTCGGCCAGGCCCAATGCTTTCAGTGCCACTCCTCTGCAACGGTGCCTGGGATACAGGCCACTACGCAGGGGAAAGACACGTTTACCATGTACTGCTACGCGAATATCGGCGTCCCGAGGAATCCGGAGAACCCCTACTACCAACAGACCGACAAGCAGTCCAATCCACATGGGTACAACTCACTCGGGACCAAGTACATCGATTACGGTCTCGGAGCCAACCCCAATCCGGCTCCCGACGGGACCAGGTTCTACAAAGATGTTCCGGGTGACATTCCCGAGTTCCGTGGGCTCTTCAAGGCACCGAGTATGCGCGGCGAGGATAAGCGGCCGTCGCCGGATTTCGTAAAAGCCTACATGCACAATGGCATTTTCAAGAGTCTCAAAGATGTAATTCGCTTCTACAACAAGCGGAACATTGCCGCGGACGCCAGCGGCAAGGAGATCGCTTTTGATCTCCGGAAAGGCCCTCCGTCCGGCTACACGCCGCTCTTCCCGCCGCCCGAGGTCCTCGACAACGTGCAAAACGTCATGGGAATGCCGCCTTCCCAGGCGACAGCCGCCATCGAGTCAAACGGTCAGGTCGGCAATCTCCAGCTCAGTGCCCAACAGGAGGAGGACCTCCTTAACTTCATCAGGATCCTCTCCGATGGCTATACCAAACCAACCCCCGTCTCCCCCTGAGGCCCTTGGTGACCTTGAAGCGCACCGGGCAAGTGTCGTGGGCTGCCCCGCAGTGGCACCAGAAGTTAGCCCAGGGTTTTAACCCTGGGGTAAGTTCTATAGTCCCCTCGGGAAGTCCATCTTAACAAAGTTAGGTGCAGTGGGCAGAACCGAAGCGATTGCGATCGCTTTCGAACGAGGATTGGTCCGGCCTCGTTAGTTGGACTCGATCGGCAGACGCAGCAAAGAAGTTCTTCCGGGTTTTGCGTGGGATCTTGTGACCGCTGCTAAATGATTCTCCCGGGTCTAGCGCAAGAGTTATCAGGTGACTAGGAAAGAGAATTCTCGGCGCATGCCAGCCAAGAAAAAGCCTGCTTTTTCAGGACGCCGCAGTAAGCAGAAAGCGTGAATCATCACGCGGGTCAAAGAAAAACCGCTAGCAGAGACGGCTGGTCGGGAGAGATTATTAGACATAGCGAGTGATAGCTGACCGTTTAGGCTGTTGGCCGAGCGGGGTTCGCTCTTAGAAAAGTAGAATGGTCGGCGACTATTTTTCATCTGCTTCCTCGAAGGTAAATTCCGAGGACTACACGATTTCGAGTTTTCCGTCGGGAATCTTGGCCAAGGTCGCCTTATCGAAGCCAAGGTGCGCCCGGACCATTTGCGCAGGCAGTCGCCGCAGCCATTGGTTAAGTGAGACGTCCTCGAAAACGTCAGTGGCGAGCATCTCCAGGAATACCGCGTCCGTCTCCCCGGTGTTCTCAATATAATGCGGAGCGTTCGAGGGAACATAGCCGACGTCGTTTGCGTTGAAGTCAACTGTATGAGCGTTGTCGTAGGGGAAAAAGACCGTCATCCGTCCCTTGCCGGCGATCCAGTACTGCCACTCCGAGGAGTTCGGATGCCAATGCAGCTCGCGCAACCCGCCGGGCTTGAGCGTAACCAAGGCTGCAGCGAGTTTGACGAGCGGGAAGTTGCGAGAATCGACGATCCGCACCTCGCCTTTTTCAGTGGCACTGGTCGGAGCCATGGATTTCATCTTGAAAGTGGCTTGAAAGGACGAGGCCACCGCGCTGCCGCCAATCTCCTCCTTGTCCTGAGCCACCGTGTTGGCTGGCACCGTACCAGGGAAGATATAAAGCGCGTCGGTCGGAAGCTTGGCCAGGGCCGCGCGATCGAGGCCGAAGTTTTTCATCAGCACCTCGGTTGGCGTGTGCGCCATCCATTCCGAGAGCAGCATGGTGCCGTTTTCCGAGAAGTCGCCCTGGTTGAACACAAGCAGGAACTCGGTGCCATCAGGCTCGAGTCCCTGAATTGAATGGGGATGTCCGGCTGGGAAAAGCCAGAGGTCACCTTCGCTAACGTCGCCGATGAACATCTTCCCGTCGGGATTCATCACCGTGACGCGGGCTTTTCCGTACAGCACGTAGGCCCATTCATCGGCAGTGTGCCAGTGGAGCTCGCGATAGCTTCCGGCAGTCAGGCGCATGTTGACGCCAGCAATATCCTTCGAGGAAGGTAGTACGCGCTCGGTCACCTCATGGGTCCAACCGCCTTCCTCCACACGCTTCTTGACCAAATCAAAGGAATACCATAACGGAACCACGTCACCATGATCTGTCGGCGGCGGCGTATTCGAATCAGGATTTTCGTCCAAGAGTGGTTCGTTTTCCGGACCTGGATCACTGGAAGAGTGGTCGTGTTCGGCTGCCCGCGTGCTAGGTCGCTCTTGCCCACGCACTACTGCGGCTCCCGCTAACGCCGTCATCGCCACGGCTGAGCCGGTCCTCAGAAAGTTCCGGCGCGAAAGCGCTTTCAAAATGATGTCATATTGCTTTGCATTCATACTGATTTCGTAATTTCCTGTATTCCAACTCAACCGCCTGCTTCTACCTAACCCGGCGACTGCTTTCTCGCGGAATGACTTAAGCTAGTCAGGCGTCGGCCCCAGCTTAGGCTCGAACCGTATCTCGGGGCAATGACTCGCACGAGTGGTTAGTATTAACTCCTAATGGTAAGTCCTATAAAGAGATCAAACTACTAACTTGGGCGATTATCAACTAACGGGACCTTTACCAGCGATAGCCTTCAGACGACGCGTTAGATCAACGGATGCGTCTTAATTGAATGAGTAGCCCTTTGCCGACGCTCTTGATTAGTTCGGCTGCAGCTCCCATGGTTCGGCGGCCATCTTTGCTGCAGAATTTGGGTATTAGCGAGAAGAACCCTGGCGCCTGTCCGCCTTTGGCGGAGATCTTATCCAGACCTTTAGGAACGGCCCGCGCGAAACTAGGCCCAGCAATTCAGGCTCGATGTTCCCCAATACCTGGGTCAGCGAACCTGAGGAATCTCTTTCCCCGTCCGATTGATGACATCGATTAGGTGCTCCCCCGCTTCTGCATCGTGGCTGACTCCGTCGATAATTAATTTCACCATGTAAATAGCGTTTCCAAACTCAGGTGCGATTAGTACTCATCCTCAGTTACTTATTTGAGGAGATGCTTGATAACTGTCCTATCTAGCCAATACTGACACCGCTACCCACCGATGCATCAATTGCGCCTCCGAGTCCTTTTTTTTAGCTCGAAGGCGTAGTCATTTTCGATTGATCGAATTTTCTCCGATAAGACTTTAGAGTCACGGCTGTTCATCCTCTTGGCGGATGGTGGAAGGGTTCGCGACTAGTAGATTCGTTAGTACTATGAAGATGTCTACAAACCGGTCGGCTGCCGTAATAGCCGAAATGAGTAAGTTCCTAGTTCTTTCCGGCGCGGTCCTGGCGTTGGTGCTTTGGCAATTTGCGGCGGCGCCAATTCCGAAAGGTTGATATCCGTTTTCGAGGTTTTTCAGGCGAGCGAAGCGGTTTTGCCTCGCTAGCCAAATCGAGGCTGTCAATGCGTGCGGCCGGGAGCCATAAAGCTCTCGGCCGCCCGCGCGCGGTTCTTCCAGGCTTGGTGTAGGACCAATCAGGGAGTCGGGCTGCTAAACCATGAAATGGTTAAACAGAACAGCCTAGGGAACACGGGCCGATCGTAAGCCCACGGACCTGGAGGGGAGCCGCTTTACAAGATGGCAGCTCTATCGGTTGCTAGCAGGCGGCTCCCGGGAATGACCCAGCGCAATGTTTTGCACATCGCGTCTAATGCCCGCAGCGGATACAACGGCCCATAGAACTGCGACACCTCGAGACGTTCCCGGGAGCCGCCTGCTGCCAACCCATAGAGCTGCAATGCTACAAAGCGGCTCCCCTCCAGGCTCGGTGTGGGTGCAATATTTTCCGTTCACCCCGGTATCGGCACTGTCAGGATGATGCTGGTTCCACAACCGGCAGCAGTTTGGATATCTAATTTCGCGTTAATTTGCGCAGCTCTTGTCCGCATATTCCGCAGTCCGAAGCCTTCACTTCTCTCCAGGCTAGTATTGGAGATTCCTGATCCATTATCAGTTACTTTAAGAATGAGATCAGGCGGTTGCCAACTCAGCGTCACGTTTACCAAAGTAGGCTTGGCGTGCCGAACGGCGTTACTGATCGCCTCCTGGGCGAAACGCAGCAACTCATGTTGGATGCCCGGCGGTAAAATTTCTTCGGGTACGACGTCGAACTGGAAAACACAGCGCAACCGACCGGCAACGTTTGAGTGTTCAACTAAACGTTGCAACGTGGTAGTTAATCCTGATTCCTCAATAGCGTTGGAACCTAAGCTAAGAATGGATCTGCGGGCTTCAGCTAATCCAAACTTTGCTATTTCGTCGGCCCGGCGAATTTGGTGGAGCGGATCGCCTTCGTTCGCAACTAATTGCTCCCCGGCAACTCCGAGCTGCATCGAGATACCGGTGAAGCTTTGAGCCAGCGAATCATGAATCTCAGCAGCAAGCTGATTTCTCTCTTCCAGAATGGCAGATTGCCTGGCGCATTTCGCTAGTCGAGTTAGATGAATGGCCAAGCTGGCTTGAGTCGCTAAGGCTCTTGCGATCTCCAGCTCCTCCAGACGAAAATCACGCTCCTCGGTGAAACGAAACGTCAGCCGCCCGTTTGGCTGACCCCGGGAAATCAGAGGAACGATCAACAATGTCTTGACGCCGAGCTGATGCAGGTAAGACCTCTGATCATCAGGCATGGGGGAATCCGGATCAAGAGTATGAATGATCGCCGCCGGCGGGTTCAAAAAAGTGGCGACACGTTGTTCGTCTTTGGTTCGGGTAAGAGGAGAGTGATAGAGGAAATGAGGATCAAATTGCTCCACCGAGACCGACTGCCAGCGTTCGGGATAATTCGCTTCGTCCGGAGTCATCACCCGGCCATCTTGAAAGACGAGCTCCAGAGGCAGCGTATTTTGCTCAAAATTGCGCACTCGTAGGGTAGAAGAAACCGCACCCAACTGCCGGGTAATCGCAGCCATCACTTGCCCGAGGAAATCATCCAGTTCAGGCACCGAGGCCAGCGCATCCAAGCACTCTCGCAGAGCCTCGTTTGCTTTTGCCAACTCGGTGGCGCGCCGCTGCGCAAAGAGTTCGCGCTCGCGTGCCATGGCTGTTCGCATTTCTTCGGCGCGCTTCGAATCGGTCACGTCCATCGCTGTGCCGATAAACTCCAGAACGCCTGAGTCGCTAACGACCGGGTGGCCCACCGTGTGGACATATTTTATCGATCCATCTGGCAGAACGATCCGGTACTCCTGTTCAAAATCACTTCCTTCGCGAACCGCCTGATCAATGGTCTGCTCCGCACGACCTCTGTCCGCCGGGTGGATTCGTTGGAGAAACATCTGAAATGAGGGCAGCGCCTTATCCGGGTCGAAACCAAAGATACGAAAATGTTCTTGCGACCAGTACGCAACGCCGGTTGTGAAATTCCAAGCCCAGCTCGCGGTGTGGCTTATTTTCTCCCCTTCGGCCAAGTAGGCCTCACTCCGTCTAAGCTCTGTATTCACCCGGTTGAGGTCAGCATAGAGTCGCGCATGATCTAAGGAGATCGCAGCCTGCGAAGTCAGGATCTCCAGCATGGCCAGCCGCTTTGCTGTGAACACGCGAGGCGCCAAATTGTTCTCCAAATAGAGGATACCCACTAAGTTGACCTGCTTGACCAGAGGCAAACAAAGCACGGAGCGAGGACCTCGATGACGAACGTATTCGTCCTGCGAAAACAGGTTCTGGGTCGAGGCGTCATCAAGAATCACGCTCTCCTGGGTTCGAATCACGTACTGAAGAAGCGAGTCGGGTAAGTCAGAGGGCCCTACCGGCACATCTTGCAGTTGCACAACGACCGCGTCGCGCCGGGTTTTGGCTTCCGCTGCGATTCGAAGTTCTTCGCCATGCGGCAGAATCAAAAAGCCACGCTCGGCGCCAGCGTGTTCAACCGCGATCGTCATGAGTGCTTTGATCAATTTCTCCAACACAATCTCGCTGGAGACGGCGTGCGATGCCTTCATTACCGTCTCCAACTCGAATTGCTCAACCGACGTGCCGATTGTTATAGTGGGTTGGACAAAAGCACGCTCTTCGATTGCGGGGTAACGTTCGTCGAGCTGTTTTACCTTGCCCAGCGCGCCCCAACGCAGAAAGCAGTGGCGGGCGTCACGGAGGTAGGAACGCGCGGCTTTTTCGATGCCACGTTTTAGGTAGAACTGGGCTGCCAGCTCGTTGGCGACGCCCTCGTTCTGCACAAACCCATTCTCGCGCGCCGCCCGGATCGCCTCCTCGTACAACCGCATGGCATCAAGGTCCCGCCCTTCGAGGCGAGCAAGCTCAGCTGACACCAATGTGTGTTTGTCGCCGAAAGTCGGTGGATAGTTTTCGGCCCACTCGAGCAGTTGTTCCCGGTGCGTCGTTAGCAGGGCGTGCCACTCAGTCTGTTCGTCAGCAGTAGCGTTCTCGTAGAGTGCCGCTACCGTCAGAGCGGTGTAGTAAAAGTAGTCGAGTAACTGGATCCAAACGGCCGACGCCCAAAGCAGCTCCTTCGCCTTGTCGGCTGCTGCCAGCGCCTCAGCGTAGTCTCCCGACAGGAACCGCGTCTTCAGTTTGACGATCCAATAGAGGGAGACCATCGTGGGAATCCGGTCCTCCGTTAGGCGCGCCTCGAAGGCTGCCTCGTCGAACTGCGCATCTCCGAAGGTGGAGAAGGTCGCGGTCCGTCCTTGCATCGTCGCGATGAAGCGTTGATAGCTCACTAGAGCATCCGCCATATCGCGGAACCCGCCCTTCCGGACGAAGTCCAGGCTCTTCTCGGACTCGAGCCACACCGCCTCGAGCGGATCGTTTCGTAATAGAAGCCAATGAACGGACTGGCACATGCTGTAGCAAGCGAAGGTCAGATCACCCGTCTCAATTGCGATGCGAATGGTCGCCCGATTAAAATCGATCGCCGTCGTGATCGGCTGCGTCCACTGAGCAGCTAGCCCCATCGCATGGTAGACCTTCGCCTGATAGGCGATGAAGCCGTGTTTTTGGACCAGGTCGTATGCGAGCTTGGCGAATCGATACCCCTCGCTGTAACGGTGAAAGACTGGGCCGAGGATATGCCCGAGGATGCCATAGGCGTGCGCGCACGGGCCGCTCGTCCCATGCTGCATGCTGAGGTTCACCATGCGGCACACGAGCATGGGAAATAAGTGCAGGTCAGTAAAGTATGCTGAGGGAGTAAGAATCGAGAGCAGCTGCATCGCGGCCTGCAGTTCCGGATCGGTCATTATCGGCAGATCGATTAGCTCCTCGAGCGGGCGCCCGTCGAGAGTCTGCCAGACCGTATCGTATTCGGTCTGGACCTGTTCCCGGGTCGGGTGTACCGGGATGTCGATGCCAAACAGGTGGAGGCACTTCAACGCGATAGCCACGGCTTGCGCGTTTTCCGACTTGACGGTGTGGAGCAGGACCTTCAAGTGGTAGGCCGCCGCTTGGTCGACTTTCGACGCCCCGCGCTGCAACAGCTCTCTAGTCAGTTGCTCGGCTGTGTCGAAGTTACCGGTCAGAAACTCGCACTCCGCGCGCTCGAGCCGCAGGCTGAACATTAATTCGTACTGGCTGTCCCAGTCTCTTTCGTCGAGCAGTGCCAGACCGGCCGCTAGGTACACGCACGCCGATGCAAAGGCTGCTGACGCCTTAGCTTTTCGCCCAGCACGCAGGTTGATAGCCGCCACCTGCGTTTTTTCGTCCGGCTCGCCCAGTTGTGCGGCGCCCCGATTGAGCTGGTTGGCGACATCGAACGGATGCTCGGCGAGGCTCTCCGCCGTCATACTAGCCAGTAGCAAGCGACCGATGCGCAGGTGGACTTCGGCACGGCGCTCTTCTGGGATCAGTGTATAAGCTGCCTGCTGGATCCGGTCGTGCAGGAACTTGTAGGCGCTGTGCTCGCGAAAGACAAGTCCAGCATGGACGGCCTCCCTGAGCGCCGCGTCCATCACCTCCTCTGATTCCCCGTGAACCAGAGCTAGGGTGGCGAGCTCGGCGACGTTGCCAAGGCAGGCGAGCTGTTTCAGCGCCTCCTGGGTAGTGGCCGAGAACCGCTTCAGCTTCCCGGCCACCAGATCCACCACGTTGTCGGTGTAGCTCTTGGCGCGGATACGGTTGATGTCCCATTCCCAAGCCAGCGCGACTGGGTTGAACGAGAGCAGCCCTTCTTCCGCCAGCGCCATGAAAAATTGGATGGCGAAGAATGGATTGCCTCCGGTCTTCGCTTGCACCAATTGCGCTAATGACCGCGCGGGTTCCAGCTCGCACTGCAGCGCATCCGCGACGAGCCGGCTAATATCGTCGATCCGGAGCGGCTCCAGGACGATCTCATGCACCCGCGCGCCGGCGTTGCGAATCGCCTCGAACATCCGTCGAAGTGGGTGCGTGGCGCCAACCTCATTATCTCGATAGGCTCCAATTAGAAGCAGGTACCGCGCCTCAGAGTGCGTGACCATGTGTTCGAGGAGTTCGATCGTCGCTGTATCCAGCCATTGCAAATCGTCGAGGAAAAGGGCAAGCGGGTGCCCTTTCCTGGCGAATACGCTGAGGAAGCGCCGGAATACCGTCTGGAAGCGATTCTGGGCTTCATGCGGCGGCAGCTCCGGAACCGGCGGCTGTTTTCCGATCACCAGCTCTAGCTCAGGTACGAGGTTGCTGACCAGCTGACCATGCGGGCCCAGAGCCTTGCTTAGTGCATCGCGCCACCGGCCAAGCTCCGCGTCGCTCCGCCCCAAAAGAGGGCGCACCAAGCTCTGGAAAGCTTGGGCCAGGGTGGCATAGGGGATGTCGCGTTTGTACTGGTCGAACTTGCCCGAAGCGAAGAGACCACGCGGCGGGACGAGTACCTTATGTACCTCATGGACCACCGAAGACTTACCAATACCGGAATAACCAGACACGAGCACCAGCTCCGAAGTGCCATTCGTCACGACCCGGTCGAACGAAGCGAGCAACGCGTCAATTTCGCGCTCCCGGCCGTAAAGCCGCTCCGGGATCAGCAGCCGGTCCGATACATCTTGCCCGCCGAGCGGGAACGGCTCGACCCGTCCGACCGACTCCCATGTAGCCAGACACTTTCTAAGATCAGCCTCGACCCCAGCAGCAGTCTGGTACCGCTCCTCGGCCGTCTTGGCTAGCAGCTTCATGACAATCGCTGAGAGCGGCGCCGGAATTTCGTTCGTAACCTGGTCGGGTGTGATCGGCTGCCGGGCGATGTGGCAGTGCACCCACTCCATCGGATCCGAAGCGGTAAAGGGCAACACCCCCGTGAGCATTCGGTAGAAGGTGACGCCCAGCGAATAAAGATCACTCCGGGAATCGATCGACCGATTCATCCGGCCGGTCTGTTCGGGCGCCATATAGGCAAGAGTACCGGCGATCATCTCAGGTGGTTCCGCCGGCTGGCGTTCGCGGGGAAGACGGGAAGCGATATCGAAACCGGTCAACCAGGCAGAGCCACTTGCGGAGTCCACCAGAATCCGGCTCGGCTTGATATCCTTGTGGATGAGCCCTCGCTGATGGACCTTGCCCACGGCAGTGGCAATGCTGACGGCCAAGCGTAGGAACCGGCCTATTTCCATCGGTTGGCCCAGAAGTCGATCGAGCGGTTCGCCGCCGGGGTCCTCAAACACCAGCATCGGCCGGCCTTCACGCTGAGTCAGAGCGAGTGGTCGAACCGCCCAGTCCGAATCGAGCTCATTCCGCAGGGAGTAGGCGTGCTCAAGCCGCTCTAAGGTTCCTGGAACTGGATGCTCTGAGACTGGACTTGCCAAAAGAATAGTTGGGAGATCGCCATCATTCGACCTGCCCCGGAACAAGGCGAATTCCTCGTCCTCGCGCAGCTTTTCAAACTGGTATCTGGAAAGGTCTATCATGATAGGCTTTCCGTTGGTCGGTCACACCAAAGCCGATGGCGCGCAGATGGCCTTTTTAGGCTGCGTCGGATCTCGTCCTTAGTCTCACGGCGCGACCTCTGCGCGAGAGGATCATCTGCAGCCAGAAATGGGGGTCGGAAGCGAGATGACGGCCATTTAGCCAAAACAACTAATTCTAATCCCCTATTAGTATGAATCTATAAATCTTTCGGGGTTAGTAGAGTTCTTGCTAGCAGCATGTTGATGCTTCTGTTTTCGATCACGCATCCCGGATGGAAGCTGGGAATATCGGTCGACCGGCTATTGAATCCGCCAGAGCAGCACGTAACTCCGGGGCTCCAGGCGCAAAGCCAAGCGGTAAAGACCTTGCCAATGGGTCCGACTGTTGAGACCGCAACGCGCTAAGCGCGATTTGCTTATTTTCCCGACCAATTACCCAACCATCTCATTTTGTGTACTTAACCTGCACGCAAAATGGTAGGCTGCGGAAAATAGAGAAGAGCAGACGCATAATTCCTCTTGATCCTGGGGGGTATACACAACAACCGCCCCAGCCGGCATTAAGCCGAAGGAACGAAGGTAATGCGGCTCGGCCCAGCCACGCACGATGGCCCAATGAGCGCACACCAGAGGTAACGCTAAATAAATCGTCGGTGCTCCGAGTAGCACCCGAGCAAACTCGCGGATCCCGATAAAGGCCGACGAGTCATCGGTGACAGCGGCTTCCTTTAACCGTATGCGGATGGTATCCGGCCGACCGACTGGTGGCGGCGTTGACTCAATGTGGTCCCTAGGTTGTTCATGAAACCGTTGTCATTTTCTTCAAGAATGCCCGCCATTTTGTTCTGCGAAGAGTCCTCAGCTCGCATCGTCTAAGGATTTCACCGATTAGCAGCGGCTACGCGGGTTGGGCGGCTCGGCTCCGGGCTTGTTCCTGGTTCGGTACTGGACGCTCGGGATGGAGGAAGCGGAACATGCCAGCAGCGACCGCCCCTGCGATCAACTGACTGAGCCAATACATCCAGAGACTTCCTGGCGTCAGTCCTCCCATCATGAAGGCACCAACAACGACAGCGGGATTAAAAGCGCCACCGGAGATCGCGCCGACGGCAACAGCTTGCACAAAGACCGTGAACCCGATCGCCAGCCCGTAAAACGAGTTCCCGGAAGTCGCCGGCGCCGTCGCAACATTTAAGACCGTATAAACCAGAGCAAACGTACCCAGAAATTCAGCCAGCATGATCTGCACTGGAGAGGAGGTGATCGCTGCCGCACTGGCGTGCCCAAAGAGCACTGGCACAATGAGCGAGGCGACGGTTGCGCCGATCACCTGAGCGACAACATACGATCCTGCTTCTAACCTATTACAAGCACCGCGGATCCAGGCCCCTAGCGTGACCGCGGGATTGTAATGGCCGCCACTGATGTGTCCGCCCGCGAAAATCATCACCATGAGTGAAGCACCAATCGCCAGTGGCCCCAACAGCACATGAGCTTGCGAGGAGACGCAACCGATCACGAAAACCAGAAAGAACGTTCCAATGAATTCAACAATACATTTTCTTAAAAGTAATCCATCCATAACCAAGAACCTCCTAGAGAAGGACACCACAGCACGCTGGCAATCCGAATCTTCGCCCACACTACTGCCCCTCATTTTCACTGCTATTGCCGCGCCGGATGATTATTTGCTACTCAAAAGGGTTAACTCTAGAGGGTGTTCTAACCTGCACTGGCAGGGAGATGTTTTGGAAGATCGGATAGTGACCACCGAGCAACCTTAGGTAGGACATCGACCGTATAACCTTAGGTGCTCAGCCTCCGGGCCAAGTTGTTAAAAGGGAACTGTAGCGGATTTCGGCGGACAATCTTGCACGTGTGACCAGGCTGCGGTGTTGCCAAGAAATCGAATACAGTGAACGCTCCAGCACTCGCGTGAAGATATCACCTCGCTTAATTCTGTTTTCCGGTTTGGTCTGGGTGTCTACTCTGTTTGGAGGTTTGGCTCCGGCTGAAACGCTTATCTCCGATGCAGAAGCGGCTCAGCATGTCGGGCAAACCGTTTCGGTAGAAGGGACAATTACCAAGGTGTTCAGGAGCAAGAACGGAAACACTTTTCTCAATTTTGGTGGAGACTACCCGAATGTCACTTTCGTGGTTTGGATCCCTCAAGACGCCCCGGAGGCAGCGGATCCGAATCTGACAAATCTGCAGGGTAAGAAGGTGAAGATCAGTGGAACGGTCCAGCTCTATCGCGGTAAACCGGAGATTAAGGTCAATACCAAAGAACAGATCGTGGTTGAGTGAAAATTCAAAACCTCAACCGCAGATGAACGGAGATTTACGCAGATATCGATCAGGTTGATCACCGCCAGGGAGTTAGAGGCGTTTGTGTTACCGGACCGATTGTTATTGGTCGACGGCTCAATATGACCCCGAAACAAAATCTGCGTACATCTGCGTTAATCTGCGGTTGAGGTTTTTCTGTCTTCGTCTCTCGTTAGTGCATACTAACTGCCTTGCGTCGGCTACACTTTTTCCAGCGCCTCGGCGAGATCTGTTCTCAGGTCTTCCAAGTCTTCCACACCGACCGACAGGCGGACCAGAGTATCGTCCACACCCAGGGCTTTTCTTTGCTCGGGCGGAATCGAGGCGTGCGTCATAATCGCTGGGTGTTCGATCAGGCTTTCAACACCACCCAGGCTCTCGGCGAGCGCGAAAAGATGGGTGTTCTCCAGAAACCGCCGGACGCCGTCCAGGTCGGTATCAAGGTAGATCGTGATCATGCCGCCGAACGCTTTCATCTGGCGCTTGGCTAAATCGTGTTGAGGATGGGAGCTTAAGCCCGGGTAACGGACGCGGCTCACTTTGGGATGCTTCTCCAACCACGCAGCAAGATCCGACGCATTGACGCAATGCCGTTCCATCCGCAGGGCCAACGTCTTTAAACCGCGCAGGGCAAGGAAGCTGTCGAAAGGTCCAGCTATCGCTCCTACTGCATTTTGAAGAAACGCCAGCCGGTCGGCCAATGGTTGCCGGGCTTCACCTGGACCAACCACGACCACGCCGCCAACCATGTCGGAATGGCCGTTTAGATATTTGGTCGCTGAATGAACAACAATGTCGAACCCGAGATCAACGGGATGTTGAATCCAAGGACTGGCAAACGTGTTATCCGCAACTGCGATTAAGCTGTTTTCGCGGGAGAACTCCCCGATCGCCTGCAAATCAATCAACTTGAGTAACGGGTTACTGGGCGTTTCGACCCAGATCATGCGCGTGTTCGGGCGAATGTTTTTCTTTAGGGTTGAGGGATCGGATAGATCCAAAAAAGTGAACTCGAGGTTAGCGGACTTGGATCGAACACGCTCGAAGAGACGAAACGAGCCGCCATAAAGATCGTCACTGGCGATGATGTGCGATCCTGAGTCCAAAAGTTCTAACACGGTCGCCATGCCGGCTAAACCGGAAGCGAAAGCGAAACCGCGTTGGCCGTTCTCGAGATCGGCCACACACCGTTCATAGGCCAGCCGGGTGGGATTGATACTACGGGAGTAATCGTACCCTTTGTGTTTTCCTGGGCTTTCCTGAACGTAGGTGGAGGTCTGATAAATCGGGACCATGATCGCACCCGTCGAAGGATCGGGCTCCTGGCCGGCATGGATTACTCTGGTAGCAAACGAATGTCGTTTTGATGAGCTCATGCGACCTTTCGGCGAAGATAGTTCAGTAGATCGATGCGGGTAACCAGCCCGACAAATTTCCCTTGCTCAACGACGATTGCTACCCGGCCGCTATCAAGAATTTCCCGAAGCTCCTGCAAACTGGATGACGGTGGCAGGGTCACGATGCGATCGGTCATCGCGGTTTGTACCTCGTCCCGAAACGAGCCGTGCCCGTCCTGTATTCGGGTTAACACATCGGATTCATCGAGAATACCAACCAGCTTGCCGTGATCGAGAACTGGAACTTGAGAGACATCGGAGATGCGCATCCGGTTAAAGGCGGTAAGCAGCGAGTCGTGTGAACCCACACTGACGATGGTCCCGTCCTGATAACGGCGGGAAACCAAGTCTCGCAGATCGTCAAAGCTTTCCCGGTGGATGAACCCCTGATCCGCCATCCAAACACTGTTGTACATCTTGGATAGGTATTTATTGCCGCTATCGCAAGCGAGTGTCACCACGCGCTTTGGTTCGGTTTGCTCCCGGCAATAGCGGAGAGCGGCCGCGAAAAGTGTTCCGGTCGATGAACCCGCGAACACGCCTTCTTTGCGGAGAAGATCACGGGCCGTTAAAAGGCTTTCTTCATCGCAAATACTGTAAGCTTTGTGGACCCGGCTCAGATCAGCAATCGAAGGGATAAAGTCTTCGCCTACGCCCTCGACTATCCATGAGCCGGATTTACCAATGCGTTTTTCCTTAACAAACCCGGACAGGATTGAGCCTTCGGGGTCCGCCAGAACGATTTCGCAGGCCGGAGCTACGCGCGCAAAAAAGTTACTCAGCCCGGTAAGTGTGCCGCCGGATCCAACCCCGACGACGACGGCGTCGATGTCGTGTCCCATTTGCTCCCAGATTTCCGGCCCGGTGGACTGTTCATGTGCTAACGGGTTGGTCGGATTTTCAAATTGGTTCACATAAAAACCGTCCGGTGTCTCCGCCGCAATTGAAGCGGCTAGATCTTGATAATATTCCGGGTGTCCCTTGGTAACGTCGGACCTGGTAATGACCGTGGTCGCGCCCAGAGCTCGGATGTGCAGGATCTTTTCCTGCGACATCTTATCGGGAATTACCAAGGTCAGATGATAACCTTTGGCGGCAGCAATCAGCGCTAAGCTGAGTCCAGTATTACCGGCGGTGGCTTCGATAATGGTTCCGCCGGGCTTAAGATGCCCTGCGCGTTCGGCTGCCTCGACCATGGCTAAGGCCATACGATCTTTTATTGAGCCGGTTGGATTTTGGTTTTCCAGCTTGATGAAAAGCCGGCATGGACCTGTGTCGAACCGGGTGCATTCAACCAGCGGAGTATTGCCGATGAGCGCGAGAATAGCCGGGTTTTTTAAGGAAGTTGCTTGCAGGGTGCCGGAACTCATGTGGAGAGTTTCCAGCCGGGACACAACGTGCGTCAAGCAGGATCGACGACCGCAAACCCGGACAAACCGCGAATGGACGCGAATCGACACGAATTAAGTCCGAAGACAAAAGGCCCGAACCGCAGATAGACGCAGATTTACGCAGATAAAGTGGGCTTCGTTGTTATTCGAGCCAATCTACCCGCTATAGGTTTCTGGAAGACACTGACTTATCGCCGGGAACCGAGGAAGACAAAGCGTATCTGGCTTTTTGTTAAAGCGGCTTAGAGTCTCTTGAGCTAAGCAGAGGAACAAACACTTATCTGCGTAAATCTGCGTCCATTTCACCCCGGAGAATTTCGGGGCTGTGCTTCAGGTTTTCAGGGCTTCATTCGTGTAAATTCGTGTCCATTCGCGGTTCGGCTTGTTTGGCCTTCTCCGCTAGATGAACCCGGCGCAACTTTGGCTATATTGTGCTTGCGATGCTCGTTCGCGGGTAACGGGAGTTTTTAGACGTTTTTAGAGAATGAAGTCAGTACAGGATGCTCGGGAGGCTTATGCTGAGCGATTGAGACGTTTGGGACCGGTGAAATCTCAGCGCGTGGTCCAGGCGTTTGCGAATGTACCTAGAGAGCGGTTTGTTGGCGATGGCCCATGGACGGTTATCCCGCCGGGAAGAGGTCCGCGCAGGACCCCGGATTCTGATCCTTGTCATCTGTACGACAACGTCTTGGTCTCGCTCGATGAGGCCCGAAACATCAATAACGGTGAACCGCGTCTTTGGGCTGTGTTATTTGATTTATTAGAGATCGGCGCCGGCGCCTCGGTCGCTCATGTCGGTTCGGGGACCGGATACTACTCAGCGATTTTAGCCGAGCTAGTTGGACCGTCGGGAAGAGTCACTGCGATTGAAGTCGACCCAGATTTCGCGTTACAGACGTGGGAAAATCTGACACCCTGGCCGCAGGCGAAGACGGTTGCGGGCAATGGGCTCACTGATTTGCCCGCTGACGTCGATTTTATCGTAGTCAGCGCCGGCCTGACTTTTGTGCCGGTAGTGTGGCTCGATGCGCTGCGTGAGGGTGGGAAATTGCTTTTGCCGTTGACTGTCACCCATGGTTGGGGTGAGACCTCGGAACACGCGGGGCGGTGTGTAGGCCGGTTTTTGATTATTGAACACCAACATGAAACCTGGCCGGCACGGTTCGCGACCCCAGTGGCAATTATCGACTGTTCTCAGGGACGAGACGCAGACTCGGAAGAACGGTTGCGGTCTGCGTTTCTAGGTGGAGATAGCGACCAAGTTAGATCGTTACACCGTTTCCCGGATTTGCCGGATGACACCTGCTGGCTGGAAGGTGAAGAGTGGTGGCTCTCGACTTCGCTGCCCTAACTTGGTAGGGCGAGGCTCCAGATTGGCCGGGTTGGTTTCGCGAAGCATCTGATTACCTCGTTCGATTGGATCGTTACGCCCAAACGCGCGCCAAGCCGTGGTCTATCGTGGGCCACGGTCCCTGACAAAGGGAGGGCGCGCGTCCCCGCGCGCCGCGAAAGCGTTCTGGGCCGTCAGGTGTGTTCAACTTTCTCGGACGATCAGCGCGACCGGCTCCGGCGACGACGGATCGCGGGGACGCGATCCCTCCCCGGTGCGGCGTCCGTGGTGACCCGCCCCCCTATTTCTCAATCAAATCGACCATCGAGGCGGCGCTGGTTTGTATCGAACTCACCTGAGGCGCCGAAAGCACATCGTTGTCTTTGAAAATCCCTCGCACCGTCTGGAGCTGAGCCGTGATTTTTTGGATCAGTTCGCTGCGTTTGAGGCGAGGGGATAACGTATTAAGGCGATCGAGATAATAGTCGAGAAGTTCAATGTTCCGCAGAGTCTTGGCTCTTTCCGGCGAATAATCTGCCGCTACACTGGCGGCAGCGATTTGCAGTCCTCGGATCCAGCCGCCCAAACTCAGCAGGTGCACAATGGGCTCGTCACGGAGTTCGAGTAAGGCCCTTTCCACGTCTTCTTGGGTGACAATCAATTCTTTTCGAAGACGATCCCAATCATTCTGTTTAGCCAGGTCCAGAAGCTTACGGCTATGCCGGCTTACGCGCTCCTCGACGCCCAAAACTTTCGCCCGTCGAATTAACTCACGACCAAGAGATTCGATGTCCTTGCTTTGCTCTGCTTCGACATCGAGAAAACCGTCTCCGATCAAAACCCCAAAACTTAATGCATACTTTGAGCGGTCAGCGGTGCTGAGCTCGGTCACCGGCCGGACCAGAGCATTGATGGGGATCGGTTTCAGAGAGTCCAGCGTGTTAAACAATTTCTCGATGGACGGTGCCGTGAATTCATTTACACCGAGTTCTTCGCGATAGTCCTGATCCTTAGACAAGTCATCGGGTGTGTTCTGCGCGGAAAGCGTCGCCGTAAAAACGATCAGGGGTGCGGAAGCGAGGAAAAACGAGCGTGAACGCCGTGAGCGCCGGCTTGTCCGACGAAGCCGCTCTCGGGCCTCGTTTGGCTGCTCGAGAACTGGCGGACTCGGAGAACGCCATGAACTTACAATCGGGTGCACGTGTAACCTATTATCCCAGGGCTTCGCGGTTCACCAGTCAGCATTTTCGGAGCTCCGCCTGCAACGCTTCGCGTAGCGATGCGGGCGTGGCGCCTTAGGCTCGCTCCGCATAACCGATAGCCAATAGCCAACGTGCAGGTGACCGGCTGAACAAGCGTTCGGTTGCGTGGACCTGGCTATTGGCTATTGGCTATCGATGATTCCAACGCTGCAGGCGACTTCGCTGTTTCCACTTGACGCTCAGGGCCAAAGGCTCATCATGTCGCGGGTATCGGTTCGTTGCTAACCCTTTGATGCTCTTGGCATGCACGGAAATGTCGGAATGCTCGCATGGACGTTTTGTTACATTGTTGTTCTCCTCGGCCTTTCTTTTTATGGCCTCCACCGATACTTCATCATCTATCTGTATTTTCGGTATCGGAAGCGGAACCTGAAACCACATGGCCGCTTTGCAGAACTGCCGATGGTGACAGTTCAGCTTCCCATATTTAACGAGCGCTATGTGCTTGAACGGCTGCTGCGAGCCGTCAGCCGGATCGACTATCCGAAGGAAAAGCTGCAGATCCAAGTTCTCGACGATTCAACGGACGAGACCAGAGACATTGCGGTCCGGGAAACGGAACGGCTGCGTCAGGCAGGGTTTGACGCGGTCTGTTTGAGGCGAGAGGGACGAGTCGGGTTCAAGGCCGGTGCGTTGGATGCCGGGTTGAACCAGGCGCGAGGCGAGTTTTTCTTGATCCTCGATGCCGATTTTGTACCGCCGCCCGAGATTCTCTCGGAGACCATTCATTATTTCACCGACTGCCGGGTTGGAATGATTCAAACTCGATGGCAGCATCTTAATCGGTCCTATTCTTGGCTGACGCGGGCGCAGGCGATCCTGCTGGATGGCCACCTGGTTCTCGAACAAACTGCGCGCAGCTCGACCGGTCGATTCTTCAATTTCAATGGCACAGCTGGTCTCTGGCGAAAGAGCTGCATCGAAGAAGCCGGCGGGTGGCAACACGATACGTTAACCGAGGATCTGGATCTGAGCTATCGCGCCCAGCTCACGGGATGGCGCTTCGTGTTTCTGGTCGATGTCGTCACTCCGGCGGAACTGCCCGTTGAAATGAGCGCCTTTAAAACCCAACAACATCGTTGGACGAAAGGCTCGATCCAGACCTGTAAAAAGTTGTTGCCCCGTATCTGGACCAGCCGTTTACCGCTGTGGATTAGGGCAGAAGCGACGATTCATTTAACGTCGAATTTTACTTATTTGTTACTGGCCTTGCTTTGTGTGCTGCTGCAGCCGTCGCCAATCGGTCCTTTTGGAATCGGCGGTTGGTGGAGGGTCTGTCTCATCGATATTCCCATTCTGGCTGCCAATACTTTTGCCGCCGCCGCGTTTTATCTGGTCGCTCAGCGAGAGTTGCACCCGCAGCGTTGGTATCGCGATATTTTCTTTTTTCCTTTCGTTCTGGCGCTAGGAATTGGCATCTCGGTCAACAACGCTCGCGCCGTTCTAGAAGCGGTTTTCAATCATCGATCCGCCTTCAATCGCACGCCGAAATACGGGATTGAGGAGAACACAAAAAAAGCTCCCTTGTTCAGTTATTCCGCGTTTAAAGCTGTACTTCCGTTTGGAGAATTGCTATTTGCGATTTATTTTGCGCGCTTTATAATCACTGCCTTTGTAGCCAAAGAATACCTATCACTTCCTTTCTTGATGTTATTTCAAATTGGTTTTACATATGTCGCGTTCTGTTCCATTGGGGATCGCGTTAGAAGATGGCCCGGTAAACAGGTTCCTGTTCGCTAAATGAGACCCGCCGCACATATTGAGCTCCTTGTTGGCAGTTTGAGTCTGCTAATTGTCGTTCCCGCAGTCAGCGCCAGTGAAACAGCTTCACCTTCGGCTTCACCAGCTCAGACCTCATCCGCTGTGTCCACGTATGCTCGGACCTATTACGCTCACTCCGCAGCGTCGCCGAGTCCTGCGGCGTCGCCCGCCCGGTCAATCGTAACTTATGTGCCGCCGGCCGCACCGACCGTTCAATTGGTTGTGAGCGTTGCGGACCAAAAGCTCGCCGTGGTGGTCAATGGGAAGGTTTATAAAGACTATCGTATTTCAACGTCGCGATACGGTGAGGGTGATAATTGGGGGAGTTGGCGGACGCCCACGGGCGTGCTTCAGATCGCCGGCAAGATCGGTGCTTCGGCCCCATCCGGCGCTGTTTTCCATGACCGGCAGGTAACCGGAGAGGTGTTGCCGGCCAATGCTCCCGGGCGAGATCCAATCGTTAGCCGCATCATCTGGTTACGCGGTTTAGAGGAAGCAAATCGAAACGCCTACAAGCGGTGTATCTATATTCACGGCACACCTCAGGAAGACTTTCTTGGCCGCAAGGCAAGTTTTGGTTGTATCCGGATGCGATCTGCCGATGTGATCGAAGTTTTTAATTGGGTCAGCATCGGTACACCGGTGGCGATCCTGGAAGACCCGTTGGGAAGGGCAGTCAAAGAAGCGGATAGGGAAACAGTAAATTTGCTGGCTCAAAACTCGCCGCTGCCGGGTCGGAATGTACCGGCTGCCAAGACCGTGCCGCCAGCGACTATCGCGGCCAAAATGAACGTAGCAGCAACGGCGAAAGTCACCGAGGTGGCTAAGGCGGCCGAAATGGCGAAGGCCGATGCTCCCAAGGCACCCGACGCTCCCAAAGCGAACGACTCAGCCAAAGTCACAGATTACCGTATCCCGTCCCCGGTCATTCAGGCCCAACGGGTTGGTCCCCCCGATCCGGTCATGACGGCCGGTCATAAGAACGCCACGGCTGCAAATTAAGCAGGGCTTATCTTCGCCCCCCCTGATTCCCGGAGGGGAGCCGCCTGCCCGTCCCGAAGTCTTTCGGTGGCTAAGAATACCAATAGACCTTGCCGACCTACAAAGCGGCTCCCCTCCGGAGCCCTGCGAAGCGAATCCGCCGAGGTGAACGCAAATTCGGACTAGCCGCACTACGCCGATACTCCAGTTCTCCATCACTCCGCTCCAACGGATTCGAGGACAGCCTGTCCGACGAAGCGCGCGCTCTATGTTGCCCGCCGCTCGAAGTCGGCCTCGCAAGCGAGGCGCGCTCCACAACCAGGCGTTGGCGAAGTCGGAAGGACGACGACGAGGACGAGGACGAAGCCCCTGGTGCCGCCGCCTTACCTCTCACTTCTCGCCTCTCACCAATCACTAATCACCCCCTTTTTGCCCCCTCTCCCAGGGAGGTTCCTCCCAGCCCAGAATATCTTGCGCTTTAAGTCGTTTTTTCTTTACGAACACAACATATAGTGTTCATATTGGAGACGCTGCTCTACAGGCTGGGGTTATCATCAAATAATCACCAATTGGGCACAGGATATTGACCGTGCAGGACAGAGTTATTGACAACTTGTGAGCAGATAAAAAATAAACCCCCTAGCAAGTACTGCGATGATCAAATTAAAGTCAGGTGTGCATGCCAGCGATTTCAAGGTGCGAGGGCGCGGATCGCGTTCGGCACGGCAAAAGGGACTGACCTTTCAGAGAGTCTTCAGCACAAAAGGAAAGGCTCCTCTGGATGACGTCGAATGGGAACGACGGACGGCGGAAATCACTGATGACAGCGGCAAGGTGATCTTCCGGCAAGAGGACGTGGAGGTGCCGAAAAACTGGAGTCCTTTGGCGACCAAGATTGCGGTCTCGAAGTACTTTTATGGTGATATCGCGCACGGAACCGATCCGCTTAAGGGAGGCCGGGAAAACTCGGTTCGGCAGCTCATCCATCGTGTGACCAGAACGATCACGGATTGGGGCGTGCAGGATGGCTACTTTTCCAGCAACCAGGCGGCAGAAACCTTTTACGATGAATTGACCTGGCTATGCGTGAACCAGCATGGAGCTTTCAACAGTCCCGTCTGGTTCAACGTCGGGCTTTATCAACAGTACGGCATCGGCAAAGGCTCCGGGCAGGGCAACTTCTATTTCAATCCAGAGGTTGGTCAGGCCGAAAGAGCGGCGACTCAATATGAGCATCCACAGGCATCGGCGTGCTTCATCCAAGCGGTGGATGACACGATGGAAGACATCATGCGCCTGGCCACAAGCGAGGCGATGCTTTTTAAATACGGAAGCGGCACCGGCAGCGACCTGTCGACTTTGCGTAGTACTCGAGAAAAACTGAGCGGCGGTGGACGTCCGAGTGGGCCGCTTTCATTCCTGAAGGTTTACGACCAGGTAGCCAACGTTGTGAAGAGTGGTGGCAAAACTCGGCGTGCGGCCAAGATGAACACGCTCAAAGATTGGCATCCGGACATCGAGGAGTTCATCGAGGCCAAGACGAAGGAAGAGAAGAAAGCCTGGGCGCTGATCGAGCAAGGCTATGACGGCAGTTACAACGGGGATGCCTATGGCTCGATCATGTACCAGAACGAGAACCTGTCGATCCGGGTCAGCGACGAGTTCATGCAGGCGGCGATCGATGGTAAAGAATGGTGGACCCGACGTGTCTTAGACGGCAAGCCTTGCGAACAGAAGGAGGCCAGAACCTTGCTGCGGAAGATCGCAGAAGGCACGCATGTGTGTGGCGATCCGGGAATGCAATTCGATTCCACGATCCATCGTTGGCACACCTGCAAAGGAACCGGCCGGCAGAACTCCACCAACCCATGCTCGGAGTATCTTTTCCTGGATAATACTGCGTGCAATCTGGCGTCGCTAAACCTGATGAAGTTCAAGGCGCCGGATGGGAGCTTCGATGTCGAAAAGTTTAAGGCGGCAGTCCGGATCTACATCACGGCGCAAGAGATTCTGGTGGACAACGCTAGCTATCCAACCAAAGAGATCGCGGAGAATAGCCATATCTTCCGGACATTGGGGTTAGGGTTCGCGAATCTGGGAGCGCTGGTGATGAGTTACGGCCTGGGGTATGACAGCGATGGAGCACGAGCTCTGGCAGGTTCAATCACTGCGATCATGACCGGGCAAGCCTACGCGCACAGTGCCCGGATTGCCGAAGTCATTGGAACGTTCCCCGGTTATCACGATGCGCGTGCGACCGGAGTGCCGAACCCGGTGGCTAAGGATAACGTGGAACCAATGCTTGAGGTTATTCGCCTGCACCGGGAATACTGTGATCGAATTCAAAGCTCAATCGAGTTTGCGGACTTGAAAGCCGAAGCGATCAAGGCATGGAATGACGCCTTGAGTCTAGGAGAGAAATCTGGGTTCAGGAATGCGCAGGTCAGTGTGCTAGCGCCAACGGGAACGATCGGGTTCTTGATGGACTGCGATACCACAGGGATCGAGCCGGATATCGCCTTGGTGAAATACAAGCTGCTAGCCGGCGGCGGTATGTTGAAGATCGTGAACCAAACGGTGCGACCGGCATTAGAAAAGCTGGCCTATACCGAGAGCGCGATTGAAGGCATTCTCGCGCATATCAATGAGCATGACACCATCGAGGATGTGGTCATTCCAGAAACGAACCAGGTAATTGCCAGCGGGCTTAAGGTCGTCGCCAGCGGGCATCAGGTCGTCGCCAGCGGGCTTAAGCCCGAACATTTACCAATCTTCGATTGCGCCTTTAAGCCGTTCAAGGGCAAGCGAAGTCTGCACTATCTTGGACACCTGCGGATGATGGCGGCATGCCAACCGTTCTTAAGCGGCGCGATTTCGAAAACCGTGAATCTTCCGAACGAGGCCACGATCGAAGACATCACGGAAACCTACATCGAAGGATGGCGATTAGGATTAAAAGCGATCGCGATCTATCGAGACGGTTCCAAACGTTCCGCGCCGCTGAATACCAAGAAGACCAAGGACATGGGCGGCGAGCAGCCCTCCGCCGAGCAGGTATCGGAAGAGACAAAACGTTTGCTAGGCCGGATCGGCGAGCTCGAACGCGAGGTATCGACTTTACAACAGCCTTCTCGCCACCGGATGCCAGACACGCGGGTGTCATTGACCCATAAGTTTGAGATTGCGGGTCATGAAGGTTACATCACGGTTGGTCTATACGAGAACCAACAACCCGGCGAGCTCTTCATCCAAATGGCAAAGGAAGGGAGCACGATTGGCGGGTTGATGGATACCGTGGCGACATTGACATCACTAGCGCTGCAGTACGGGGTTCCGTTAGAGAGCCTGGTCAAAAAGTTCGCCTATCAGCGGTTCGAGCCGAGCGGTTTTACCAAGAACCCCGATATCCGGAACGCGACCAGTATTACGGATTACGTTTTCCGATGGTTAGGTTGCCAGTTTATCAAGGGCTATAAGGAAGCAATCTCACCGAACCGTACCCAACCGGACCTGCCGATGCGCGAGATTAGCGATATCGAGAAAAAGGCGGTAAACCGGCCGGTGGCAGAATTGCCCAGAACGGCGGAGAAAGAGATTATCGACGTAATCACCAATCGGACAAATTCGGATGGACTGCCGATCCGAGCGAGCAACGGCCACGCCCATTCGCATGCGGAGCGAGTGCGCGAGGCGCTAGGTAACATGTATATGGATGTTACCTGTACTCACTGCGGAAGTTCGAAGGTGATTCGGGCCGGTGCTTGTGGTGTGTGTACCGAGTGTGGGACGTCGCAAGGTTGTAGTTAAGACCGGGTGGATGAGCGCAAGCGTGGGCAACGACCGTCGGGTGGCGGCCGTTGCCCACCGATACAACGCCGGCAACGCGCGGGAGCGCCGGCATCGCCGGCAACGATGCGCTTACCGGCATTGGGTGATCTTGGGTAAATCGCTATTGCGTTATCTTAACGGGAACGGGCGATATCGCGGTTAAAGCTCGAGCACGTTCTCCGCATTCATTGTCGGGGTTGACGCGCGGCATTGGTCTATAATTGTCGCACACCCGAACCGGAGGGGAGCCGCATTCCGCTGTACCAAACCGAGGGCGAGCTGTTCCAGACATGGCGTGCTTGGTCCGATGCACGTTTTAGCTGCGGCTCCCTTAAGCGCGTGACGGGGCCCATCGACGTGGAACCCTAGCAGGCCTGGTACGGTTCTCAGGGCGTCGCAGTTGTGGCGCACGAAAATCGTTGCACTCGATTTAAGATCCGGGAAACCCTCGACACAGCACGCCAAATGCAACGCCCCTCCGCAAGGGCTTCGGGACCGCGTTGGAATGACAGGCGCGCCAGGTTTCTACTGCACGAGCACTACGATCGAGCGTGGTCCCACAGTGTATTGAGTGCCGAAGACCTGCTGTTCTTGGCCAGGTTCACACAGGTCGAGTGGAGAGTTTTGGCCGGTGTCGATGACCCGATACCACGGCTTGTATGAGCCATCAATAATAGTGAATAACAACGGCTCGGTGAAAGCGTTGATCATCACGTACAGATCTTGATCACCCAAGCTTCCCCCTTTCAAATGATAGGCGAGGCTGTGTGAATTGTAGGAAAGATCAGCCGCCGGGCCTACTCCGCGCCAACGGATGTCATCTCGCCAGAACCGGCTCCGACAGATGCTCGGGTGGGCTTTACGGAATGCGATCATCAGCCGGCAAAAACGGAAGAAACCGGCGTTTTCATCCAGTCGCTTCCAATTCAACCAAGCCGTCGCGTTATCCTGATTGTAGGGGTTGTTATTTCCGCCTTGGCTGTGCAAAAACTCGTCTCCGGCCATGAACATGGGAAGGCCGTTGGAAAGCATTAGAAGGCAGAACAGATTCTTCGCCTGACGCTGTCGCAGAGCGGCAATTTCCGGGGCCAGACCTTGATCACCTTCTATCCCACAATTCCAGCTGAAATTATTAGGGGTTCCATCCTCGTTATCGAGACCGTTCGCCTGGTTGTGCCGCTCGTTGTACGACACCAAATCGTAGAGCGTGAACCCGTCATGGGAGATCACGTAATTGATGCTGTAGAACGGTCGCCGAGCTTCTTCGATCCGGTCGGGAAAGAGATCGTCGCTGCCATAAAGCCGTTGCATCAGCTTTGGCACCATGCCAGCGTCACCACGCACAAACCGGCGCACATCATCTCGAAACTGGCCGTTCCATTGATGCCAAAACATTCCCGGGAAACCGGTCCCTAATTGATACGCGCCGGCTGCATCCCAAGGTTCAGCAATTAGGCGGGTGTCCGCGAGGATCGGATCCGTGCGGATGGCCGAAAGCAGGGGAGGATCTTCTAGGTCGATGGAACCATCCTCAGATCGAGTTAGGATCGAGGCCAAGTCGAACCGGAACCCATCGACTTGCATCTCGGTGGCCCAATAACGCAAGCTATCAAGAATCAGATTCCGGACGAACGGATCACTAACGTCGAGGGTATTTCCAGTCCCGGAAAAGTTGGCGTACGGCTGCGCCGGATCCTGCGTCATCAGATAGAAGCTCGCATTATCGATCCCTTTGAAAGAATATTTCGGCCCGGTGTGATTTGCTTCGGCGGTGTGGTTATAAACAACGTCCAAAATGACCTCGATATCGGCGGCGTGCAGAGCAGATACCAACTCTTTGAACTCAGCGATAGCAGCCTGCTGGTTCGCCGCGTAGCGCAAGTGCGGGCAAAAGAAATTCAGGGTCATATAACCCCAGAAGTTATTCTCTTGCGGGTCGAACTGATGGACCGGCATTAACTCGACGATGGTGACTCCAAGATCCCGTAAATAAGGAATCTTCTCGATGAGTCCGGCGAAGGTGCCCCGCTTCTCGGCGGAGATGCCACTCGACTCGCTCTCAGTGAAGCCTCGCACATGTAACTCATAAATGATGGCATCGGAATAATGACGGGGTCGCCGGCATGTCGCGTCGGAGCGAAGCGAGGCTGGAACCTGTCGCGCCGTAGTCTCCGAAGGCGGAACCTGTCGCGCCATAGTCTCCGAAGGCGGAACCTGTCGCGCCGAATCTTGCGAAGGCGGTACGGTCAAACCGAGCTCGTGCCGGATCACGCCCAAAGGGGCGCATCCGGCGTTGCTGCCCGGGCAACAAGCAGCGGCGCGACTAAAAGCCGGTGGGAAGAAAACCCGCTTCGCGTAAGGATCCAGAAGAATCTTGTCCGGATCGAACGCATGCCACTGATTCGGCCCATGTGGAACGGGGCCGTCCACCCGGTAGGCGTAATACATCGCGTCCGCCAAATGCGCTTCCGGTAACCGGCAATGCCAAACCCGTTTTGTCTTATGCGCGAGCGGGTCCAGCCAATACTCAGCCAGAGGCGTGACAAAATCGTCGGCGCCATAAAGCAAGAGCGTCACCTCGCGAGCATTTTGCGAATACAAAGCAAAATTGAATGCTTTCTCTTCGGCGATATAGGTGACACCCAATGGCATCGGGGAGCCTTCGATGGTTGGCCAAGCAATAGTCTTCGGTTGCCAAGAATTCGGATTCACGGGCGCAAAAAAGAAACGAGGACACTAGCCTATGGCTTTCCATTCGCCAGGCCGAAAGTTTTCAAAATGAATGCATATTCGGCGGCGAGTTCATTTAACCGGTCGAACCGCCCGCTCTCTCCCATATGGCCGGCCCCCATATTGGTCTTCAATAGTACGAGCCTATGCTGGTGCGTCAGGGTCCGCTGTTTCGCTACCCATTTGGCTGGTTCCCAATAGCTCACCCGGCTGTCGTTGAGACCCGCGGTAACAAACAGGTTCGGGTACGGTTTATCGACAACATTGTCGTACGGCGAGTAGGACCGGATATAGTCGAAATAGGTCGGGTCGCTGGGATTCCCCCATTCCTCGTACTCCGTCACCGTTAAGGGCAGAGAAGGATCCGACATCGTGTTTAGCACATCAACGAAGGGTACTCCGGCGACTACAGTCGTGAAAAGGTCCGGCCGCATGTTCATAACCGCGCCCATCAACAGACCGCCCGCGCTTGCGCCGGAAATCGCCAGTTTTTTGGAAGAGCCATACTTCTGCTCCACCAGATATTCGGCACACGAGATGAAGTCCGTGAAAGTGTTTTTCTTATTTAGCAGCCTCCCGGCATGGTACCAGGTTTGTCCGTACTCGCCGCCGCCGCGGATGTGAGCGAGCGCCACCACAAATCCGCGGTCCGCCAGAGAAAGGTGGCTTGAATTGAAGTCCGCATCCTCATTGAGACCATAGGCGCCATACCCGTCCAGCAGGATGGGCGCTGCCCCGTCTTTGACCAGCCCTTTTCGATAGAATAACGAGATGGGAACTTTGGTTCCGTCGGAAGCAACCGCAAAAATGTGTTCTTCGGTGTAGTCGTCGGTCGAAAAACCTCCCAGGACCGGAGTCCGTTTCTTTATCGTCTGAGCCCCGGTCTTGAAATCAACGTCGATCACCGACCTGGGTGTGATCAACGAACTGAATTCCAACCGCAGCTGGGTTGCGTCAAAAGAGGGATTATCCCCAAAATCAACGTCGTAGGTGGGCTCTTGGAGGTCGACATAACGACTATTGCCTGACTGCAGATCGTAGATCTTGATGACCGGGAGGCCATCGCGCCGTACCAGCACCACCAGATAGTGGGCGAATGCTTCTAGTTCTTCAACTGGTTCGTTAGGGTCGTACGGCACGAAGTCAGTCCAATTCTGATGACCCGGGTCTGAGAACGGTGCGGTTACAATCTTGAAGTTCTCGGCCTGATCATTGGTGACGATGAAAAAACGATCTCCGGAATGGTCCACCTGATAAAGGATCCCTTGGCTGCGGGGGCTTAATATTCGGAACTCGCCAGCCGGTTCATCAGCCTCCAGATATTGCACCTCAGTCGTGGTCTCGCTCTCTGAGACCAGGAAAATGAACTTGCGGCTTCTCGATTTTTGAAGGCTCAGTTCGAACCGCTGATCCTTTTCCTCAAATAGCAAAGTGTCTTTCTTAGGATCCTGTCCGAGCACATGGCGAAAGAGCTGGTACGGCCGGTTAGCGTCGTCGAGCGTAAGATAAAACAAGGTTCGACTGTCATTAGCCCACGCAATCGAAGGAGCCGTGTTTTTGATGGTGTCCGGCAAAAGCTTACCGGAAGTCAGATCCTTAACCTGTAAAACGAACTTTTCGCTGCCGCTGGTGTCAGTCGAGTAAGCCAGCAAATGCTGGTCCCGACTAACATTCAAAGCTCCAAGATGGAAATACTTCCAACCTTCGGCCAGCTGGTTCCCGTCGAGCAGGATTTCTTCAGGACCCGGTAGCGACGGCAGCCCGCTCGTCTGCGCCTTTCGACAATAGATCGTGTACTGTTTCCCGGCCTCAGTTCGGTCATAGTAATCGTACTGGTCGATTTGATACGGAACCGACGAATCTGCTTCTTGAATCCGGCCACGCATCTCCTGATAGAGATTCTGCTGCAAACCGGTCAGAGGCTTCATCATCGCCTCGGTGTACTGGTTCTCGGCGTTCAGATATTTCAGCGTGCCGGGATTATTTCGATCGCGTAACCAAAAGAACGGGTCGTTCCGAGTCGTCGAATTCTGCGTGATTTTATGAGGATGCTGCGGTGCTTGGGGAGGGGTTTCGGACAGAAGATTGGATTGGAGAAGCATTAGAGACGCGATGGATACAAGAAATTCACGGTACATGCGGGATTCAGTGCCGTAAACAGAGCCCATGCCTCGCGCAGTTGCGAGCGGCAATTGGGATTTTTGGGGAAGGGGGAGCAGGGATTGTTTTTGGTGGGCGAGGCTCCCGGAAGACCGAGAACACTTAACAGAGTTTGAGCGTTTTCCGAAGCCCAGCGCGAAGCTGGGCCGAGCCGCTGGTCTATCAGGGGAGCACGCCTGCATGCTTGGCAAATCAGGGGAACCGCCCTGAGAACATCGCAACTCTCAGGGATCGCAGGGTGCAAATCGGGGAGGGCGCACGTCCCCGTGCGCCGCGAGGACGTGCCAAAACCTAATGATGTTTTTCGCCCACGACTATGATACGTCCTCGGCTTCCGTAACAACGGATCGCGGGGACGCGATCCCTCCCTGGCCCTACCGCGGCTCCTCGCCCGAACCGCCCTCCGGCTTATGCTCAAGCGGCGGCTCCACTGGCGTAAATTCAGGCTTCGGTGTCGCTGATGGTGGCTCGTTGGGAGCGGACTCTGGCTTGTGAGCAAGCGGTGGCTCGCTGGGACTGGACTCTGGCTTGTGAGCAAGCGGCGGCTCGGTGGGACCGGGTTCCGGCTGGTGAGCAAGCGGCGGCTCGCTAGGACCAGACCCAGGGGTAGGCGGCGGAGGCGTAGGTTGGGTGGGTCCAGACTCGGGGCCGTGAGCTGGCGGTGCTGGTGGTGCAGGCGGAGCGGGCGGTGGTGGAGCTGTCGGTCGAGTAGAAACGACTTGGGTGTTTGTGATTTTATCGTGCCACGTCTCACGTGCCGGATCGAAGAGCGTCCAGAAAAATCCTAGACCTAGTGGCATCAGGGATAACAAGCTGCTCAGAGCGCGCACTGCGGCGGTGCCGTAGTCGCTGGAGATTAGAGTGCCGTCGAATCGTTGGACCCGGAGACCAAGAGCGAGTTCGCCGATGGTCGCACTTCGCCAGACGTACATCCCAAAGCGATACAAAACCCAGAGCGGGAGAATTACTCGATGCACGTGGATTAAAGAAATCAGAGCAAAGATGACCAGCAAATCGATCGCATTGGCGCCCAACCGCGGCCAGAAGGGAGCGGACGGTGTTGTTCTCGCCACTGCTAACGGCGCGGCCACACGCGGAGCGGGAGCTGCCGGTTTGGTTGGTTCAACCGCGACAGGACGTTCAACCGCGGCAGGAGTGCCTGCCGGCAACTGAGCAACCGGGACCCGATTCTTATTGCGCTCAATCAAATACAAACTGAAGGATCCAAGGCCCGCCAGCAACACGATGCTGCCGGCCAGGAAGCCGATCACAGGGATACAATAAACGATCCAGCACACCACCGCTCCCAGCCCGATCCACAACAGAGTCGGATACTTCTGGTTGCTCATTTGGGGAGCGATCCGCTGGCCGATCAGTTGAAAGACCACGGCATTCCCCACCAGGGCCAAGGCGAAAACCGCTGCCAACACCAGAGGTATCGCCACGGCGCCGACAACGGTGATGAGCAACAGAAAACAGAGCAACGCTGCGGCCGGCACAATGGCTAAACCGCATAGAAACGAGGCGGGAGCCCGTCCCCGCAGAATGACGCCAGTATCGGCGACAGGTCTCGGAAAGAAGTGCCCTATCGCCAGACAGAGCCCCAAGATTAGCAGGGCCCAAAACCAACTAAGGAATGAATCAGGAGACATAGGTCGTAGAAAAAAGATGGTGCCGCTCAGCCATTGACCGAGATCGATGGCTGTTCCGGTCGGTAAGAAATCGAGGTTAATACGGCTGCCGCTAACATGGAGGTCGCTGTCGTGTTCGACTGCGGAAACGACAGAACTGAAATCTCCGGTTACCACTGCGCCCTCCTTAAAGCGGGCCTTCGATGCCAATGCGACGATGTCGCCGTTAATCGTACCGCTGATTTCCGCATCGCTGCCGATCAACGCTAAATCGCCGTTGACGACACCGTCGATGCGGGCATGTCCGTGAATCACGATGACATCGCCATTGGCAGTGTCGCCGGCTCGCAAGGTGTAGGTTCTTCCTGTGATTACTTGGTCCCCGGAACGATCACCGTGGCGGATTCTGCAAAACAGGGCGTGCGGCTGGCAGGATGGGTTTAAGCCAAAGATTTGTCCAAATGTCTTGCTGGTGATGTTCCCCAGAACGTTCGCCGGTACTTGTCCGGCCAAACCGATGTCTGAGGCAAGCGTTGCACCGACCATCGGTTGGTATAGTCGGACGGCTTCTGCCGGGGATGCCGGCGTTGATTCAGCAGCGAGGAGCGACCGAACGGTGAACGCAGCCGCTAGCAAGAGGCCAAGGCAAAGTGTGCTGCCTCGGAAACGGAATTTGGTCTTCATGGTCGTTTAGCAATCGCCAAATGCCGAACCGTCGACGCGGCGAAAATGCAGGTTAAATAACTAAAGCCGGCCACCAGAGCGACCAGCCATCCTAACGGCAACTGAAAGATGCGCAGATTGGTTAGAATCGTGCGCCCGACATCTAACATGTCGCCAATGACATGCAGAAAAGGGAACCGGGTTAAGAAACCAATAACCGCTCCTGCTGGGTTAAAAAGTGGCACCAACACCATCACGGCCAAAGCCAGGCCCAAACCGGAGTTCTTTATAAATGGTAAGTGTTGCCGGAAAATCGACAGTGCCCAGCGTTGAACAGAACGTCGCTGAACTGAACGCATCACTTTCGGCAAGAGCTCGGGCGGCGCTTCCAAATCAGGGAGACGCTTAAGCTCCTCATCTAACCAATCTTCGTTCGGTTCCTTCATGACGTTTTAACTAGAATTTTGCGGAGGCTATCGCGGCCTCGATGGATGTCGGTCTTGACCTTAGCCAATGAGATCCCGAGCTTATCGGCGATCTCGTCATAGGACAGGTCTTGAAAATGGAAAAGTACTATGGGGACTCTTTGAGCATCGGGCAGTTTCTGGATGGCGAGCTCAAGCATTTCGCGGCGGTCATCAGTTGGGGGATCCAGAACCGGTATCTCGACTTCTGTCTCTTCTTCCGAGAAAAACCGCCACCTCGCCCGGTAACGATTCAGATGATTAATTGATAAGTTAGTGGCGACAGTTTTGAGCCATCCGCCGACGGTGCCGCTATCTTTCAATTCATCATACCGTTCATAAGCTTTAATAAAAACTTCTTGAGCGATATCTTGGGCATCGATCGGGTTTCCGACAATTCTTGCCGCTACCGAGAAAACCATGTTCTGGTAGTTACGGACGAACGTCTCGAACTCCTGGACTTCAGCCATTCTAGCCTCGAGACCGCTGGCATCCTGGTCATCGATTCCGATGAGCGGCAAGGGCGCGGCGTTTACCATTGAACTGCATGGGCCTAAAGGGAGGCCGGTTAAAGTTAGTAGACCTTAAGAAAGCCGAGTTGGCCAATGCATTCGACCGTGGCGGCTAACGTCCAAACTCCCAGCCAAAGAGCCAGGAACCAGTCGGCCCGTTCAGCCCACAGTAGAGTTGCGGTGCGTAAAGCTAATCGCGAGGTCGTTGATGTCCTCGGTGGGAAATCGATGATTTTGGTTTGCATTTTCTCTCCTTTGAAAAGTTCGGTTTCATTGGCAGTACACGGTGTTGCGCGGAAAAGTTGCAAAAAGTGGAGCGCGCCTCGCTTGCGAGGCCGACCGGTCGGGGCCAAATGACCGAAGGGGCCAAGAGAAAACGTGTGGGCGTGTCGGCGAGCGCTTGGGCGCTGCCTTCGAATGGGATCCGCCTTCGCCAAGCCTTCGGCGCGACGGGCCCTATGGGACTTATAGGACCTATGTGATCTGATACGTGCCTCCTGTGAGTCCAATCGGTTTTGCCACACCCACAGTTCCCAACTCCTAGCTCTTAGATTCTAGCTCCTGGCTCCTATTCTTTAATTTGACGTCCCACCCCTCCCGGAATACTCTGGCGACTCGTGCTTGGTGAGGTGGCTGAGCGGTCGAAAGCGGCGCTTTGCTAAAGCGTTGTACCTCAAAAGGGTACCGAGGGTTCGAATCCCTCCCTCACCGTTCTGAACTTCGTACTCGTTCTCGTCGTCGTCCTCGTCCTCGAAAAACGTGCCGTAGCGCGTCGCGTTAATCCTCCGAGCGGGAACGCAAAGCCCCTTACCCGGAGGGGAGCCGCTTGCAGCGAACAGATCGAGCTAACGCCAAACGCCAAACGCCAAACAAACGCCAAACGCCGAACGCCGAACGCCAAACGCCAAACGCCAAACGCCGAACGCCAAACGCCAAACGTTCACCAGCCGCGAATCTTCTCCCACTCAACCAAGCCGTCGCCGCGATCAACATGGTATCGATCGAATGGTGCAACCGTCATACAAGCGTGATTCGGCAGCACGCGCACTTTGGTGCCGATGGGAAGGAAATCCCAGGGTAGTTCGCCCTCAGCGGCAGCAATCATGCCATGTTCCTGGGCGACGTCGGCGACGTACAAATGTGAAGCTGGCAATGCCGCGCCGCGGAATGGCCGGACTAAACCGTAGCCAACGTTTTTCGTAAACTCGGAAGCACTCAAATCTTTGGAGAGTGCCAGGGCGCCTGCATCGATCAGGACTCGGCTTCTCCGCTGGTTGTGACCGATTACGGTGGCTACGACCGAGACCGCGATGTCGTCTTCAGTACAAACACCTAGGCCAACCTGGTCTAGATCGAAGAACGTATAAACACCAGGCCGCATTTCGGTGACACCGTCTAATCGTTCCGCGAACACCATCGTTGGAGTGGAACCGACGCTCACCGTCTCGCATGGCATTCCGGCTGCCCTAATCCGTTGAGCCGCCTGAACCACACCCGACCGTTCCTGTTCTGCGATATGCCGGATCTCGTCAACGCTGTGAGCACGGTAACTGTGTCCAGCGTGACTTAGCACGCCGGCGAGTTTAAGGGACTTAGATTCAGCAACGGCCTTTGCGACTGCTAACAATGCCGAACCATCGGGATCAACGCCGGCTCGACCGCCGCCGGTATCGATCTCAACAAACACTGAGAAAGCGGAATGTTCTTTTGCTGCGGCAAACGACGCCGCGGTTGCCGTTGCCACATTATCCAGAATTAAATTGATCGTCGCGTCGTGTTTTCGCTGGATCGCTGCAAGCGCAGGAATCTTGTCCGGCGCGATCCCCACCCCATAGGTCAAATCCCTGAATTGATGCGCCGCAAAGTAAGCCGCCTCGGCAATCGTCGAAACGGTGATGCCGCCGAACTGTCCTCGAGTCGCGATTGCTCCGACCTCAGTAGATTTTGCTGTCTTGAGGTGTGGCCGTAACCGGACTCCGTGACGTTTGGCCCGTTCAGCCATGGCAGCGCAGTTGCGCTCAAGCACTGCCAGATCAAGAACCAAAGAAGGTGTTTCCAGTTCGTCGATGCGCACGGATCTATCCCCGGTGTATGGCCAGTGGACCAAAGGCTTGGGTTACCGGCATGAGCTCAATTGTGTTGATGTTCATCCGAGCCGGTAACGTGGTCACCCAGTACACCGTGTCGGCCACGTCCTCCGCGGTAAGCGCATCTGCTCCCTCATAAATTTTGCCCGCTTTGTCGCTGTCACCCTTGAGACGCACAACCGAAAATTCGGTACCGCCGACTAACCCAGGTTCGACGTCGGTTACTCGCACCTTAGTTCCAAGCAAATCAGCACGCAGGTTAAGCGAGAACTGACGGACAAAAGCTTTGGTGGCGCCATATACATTGCCGCCCGGGTAAGGATAATTTGCGGCGGTCGAACTGATGTTGACGATGTGGCCGCGGTTGCGAGCAACCATACCCGGAAGGATAGTGCGAGTAACATACATCAGCCCCTTCACGTTAGTGTCGACCATTTGTTCCCAAGCTTCGATGTCGGCTTTGTGGGCCGGCTCCAAACCGAGTGCCAGGCCGGCGTTGTTCACTACCACATCGATTTCCGCAAACTCTGCCGGCAAGGTTTTAGCGGCATGCTCAACTGCAGGACGATCTCGGACGTCGAGCACCAGTGTGTAGAGGCGGTCGGTGGCGAGTTCGGCGGCGAGCGCTTTGAGCCGCTCCTGTCGGCGCCCCGAGGCTACCACTCGATGTCCTTCCACAATAAATTTCTTTGCGATCGCTGCACCGAACCCAGCGCTTGCCCCAGTGACGAATACGGTCATCGACATGCTCCAGTATGAATGCGAATCGTTTTCAGGCAACCGAGGTGGTGAGTTAGGGAAACAGCTCGGATGGCCCAAGGTTGGTGGGGCGAGGCTCCGGCACGGTCATGGTACTTTGCGAGAATGTGCGACATCGAGGGACGACTTTATGTTTTGGGTCAAAACGCTGCCGAGCCGGACCCAACGCGCGGCCATCATCCGTGGCTTTGAATTGGACCGGGCCCGCGTTCGATTTGCGCCAGCCCATTTTTGCTGAAGCCTCGCACTGGGCCCCGCGGCTCGGCGGCTTTCTGGCCCTGCCAACTACAGATTCGACAACCTTAGCAGCCCTGCTCGCCCTTAAAGGAAGATCCGGAGCCTCGCCCTACCAATTCGCCTCCTTCACATAGGAGGCCAGGCCGTTACCGAAGGACCAATCCTCCCGAGTGTTCGGCGAAAGAATCACCTGGACATCTTCAGGCCGCAATCCAGCGTTTGCGGAAAGCAGCTCGGCTAAGCGTTTGTAAAGCCGCTGTTTCGCCGGCGTGTCCCGCCAATTGCTCGCGGTGATATTGATGAACACGACGTCTTTTGAACGATGGATACCCATATAGTCAGAATCATAGATGAATTCTTCCGGCTCATATTGATCAACGAACTGGAAACGGTCGTCTGCCGGCACCTCGTAGGTTTCGGTCAGGGCCTGGTGAACATTGTCCGCAATAGCCCGGATCTGGTCGTTGGATTTGCCCTTGAGCAATGAAATTCGAACGAGTGGCATAGGTTTCTAATCCTTTAGTTAAACGGTGTCTCTAAGGTGGAGCGCGCCTCGCTTGCGAGGCCAACCCGTCTCAGCTTGACGACGAAAGCCTAATACCGGAGCATAGTTCTACAATTTGAAAGTTTAGCGACGATCTATCAACAAAATCGAACGATGACTCCTCGCGTCAATCTGAATATGGATGTGCTGCGCACGTTCGTGACTGGGTTAGAGCTGGGAAGTTTCTCGAAAGCAGCACAGCGTTTAGGCCGTTCACAATCCGCCATCAGCACTCAGCTTCGCCGGCTGGAAGAACAAGCCGGGAAGGCGCTGTTTAAGAAGTCCGGCAGAGGTTTAGCGCTGACGACGGCAGGGGAGAGTTTGTTGAGCTACGCGAAGCGGATTCTCGAGCTCAATGATGAGGCAATCGACGGGTTACAGGACAGCGAAGTTGAAGGCTGGGTGCGACTCGGCATTCCTCAGGACTTCGCCGAAGGATGGCTAACCGGCGTGCTTGGGCGGTTCGCGCGTGCCCATCCGAAAGTGCGGGTTGAGGTGCGAGCCGAGCAAAACGTCTTGGTTATTGAGCGACTGGCTGAGGGAGAACTAGACTTGGCGATCGCCTGGGGCGCCGACGATAAGGTGCATGCCGAGAGGCTCCTCGACCTGCCGATGGTCTGGATAGGCCGCCCGGATTGGACTGGCGTCAAACGCTTGGGCTCGGAACCGTTACCGTTGGTCGCGTTTGAGCCTCCTTGTGTGTTCCGCTCCGCTGGAATGGCGGCACTCGATGCGGTAGGCATTTCGTGGCGCTTAGCGTTCACCAGCCCGAGCCTCGCGGGCTTGTGGGCTGCGACTGAAGCAGGATTGGGTGTGACCCTTCGAACTGGGATTGGCCTTCCGCGTTCCTTGACGGTTTTGAAGCTGGCAAGCTCGGGACTTCCGGCACTACCGAAAGTTCAGCTGACCCTGTGTAGAAAGAAACGCGGTGCGGCTGCTGCTGTGAATCGCCTTTCTGAGATTCTGCGTGAAACGATCACCGAGCGGACTCAGGAAGTGAGAGGTGATTAGTGATTAGTGATTAGTGAGTTACCGTCGGTAGCGGTCCGGCAGCCGCCGATGCGCGTCAAGATAAGGGCGCAGGCGTTGGCCGGCCCCTGACCGGGAGGGCGCGCGTCCTCGCGCGCCGCAAAGACGTGCCAAGCTTACAGACGTATTCCGATCACTCGACTGACAAACACGCTCGCCTTCGGGAACAACGGATCGCGGGGACGCGATCCCTCCCAGCGCTGGGTCCGGCACGTGCCTGGCAGCTGCCGGGCCGCTACCGAGTTTGGTGCAGAGGACAATTTTGTTATTATTTTCGCCTTTCCTTTCCGATTTTGGGTTACAAATAGTGCGCTATGACTTCGCTTAAATTCAGCACTGCTGCGGCGATCGGCGCGCTGCTGCTTGCCGGGAACGGCGCCGATAGCAGAGCAGATTCTCAAGCGCCGAGTGGAAGCCTTACCAAAATCCGGGTTGGCTATATCGGCATTACCTGTGAAGCCCCGATTTTCAGCGCCGTCGAAAACGGTTTTTTTAAAGAGGAAGGGTTGGATCCCGAACTCGTGAAGTGTGAATGGTCGAAATACAAGGATGTGCTCGCGTTGGGGGGGTTCGATATCACCCACCATCTAATCATGTATCTGCTGAAGCCGATCGAGCAGGGGTTGGATGTGAAGTTCACTGCCGGTATCCATACGGGTTGTCTGCGAGTGCAAACGGCCGTCGATAGTAAGATCAAAACCGTGCCGGACCTGCGTGGGAAACGGATTGGTGTACCGGGAATGGGGACGCCGCCGTTCATTTTTGCGATGCGAGTTCTAACCGCCAACGGGATTGATGGGAGCCGAGACGTTACTTGGACGGTTTACCCGTCCGGTGAGCTTGGTTTAGCACTGGAGAAAGGCCAAGTAGACGCCATAGCCGATTCCGAACCGATCGGTACTTTATTATTGGCTGATGGGAAGGTGCGGAATGTTGCTGATCAAGCGACGGATGCTCCCTACAAGGATGAGTATTGCTGTGCGGTTGTAGTGAGAGGAAAGTTCCTGGCTGACAATCCGAAGGCGGCGGCAGCGGCTACCCGAGCATTGCTCAAAGGTGCTAAATGGGTGCAAGAGAATCCGGCGGCGGCAGCCCGGTTGTCAGTTGAGAAAAAGTATCTGGCCTCAAATCCTGAATTGAACGCCCTGGCGCTCTCGCATCTGCGTTATGTTCCCAGTGTTTCGGGCGCTGAAGCTGCCATTAACTCCGCGGCTGTTCAGATGAAGGCTGCAGGGATGCTCAACCCGGAAACGGATGTTGCCGCGTTAGCGAAAAAAGCGTTCGTTCATTTGGATGGTGTGTCGGATGAATGGATCCAGAGTCTTCAGGTAAATAAGGTAGCGGGCGGTCAGGTACCGCCAGACGAGATCTACCGGGTCAGAGCCGAATTGGCTGGAAACGGGAGTCATCCGTCGCTCGCATCATGTTGTTCACCAGACTAGTGCACCGTCTCGCATATAATGGTGACACCGTTGCGTTCAAAATGTGCCTGCGAGGCGCGAGGAGGGCGCATATGAATCGATACGTAACCGACGAGCAACGAAGCAGCCAGCCCATTTTCAACGCAACCCTTCGGGCCGTGGCCAGTTGGCGGTTTTTCCGCGTTGCTCGCTCGACCCGTATGAATCAAGATATGGGCGCTTCGCTCGCGCCTTGAAAAACCGCCAACTGATCCGGCCGCTGCCGGACGGTGTCATCATTATATGCGAGACGGTGCACTTAAAGTGAAGGAATTAGCAGAGGCTAACGAGCCGGCTCAGACCAGCAGCGAGAATACGCAGCCGTCTAAGCCGCAGAAACGAGACGGGACAGATTTCGCGCCGTCGCTCCCCTTAGCTATCTCGGCCGAGCGGCCTGCAGAGAAAATGCGGTGGCCGACTCTGTTGGCCGTGCCATTCGCGGGAGCAGTGGCGCTTGTCCTGCATGGATTCGCGAGCGCAAACGAGGCTCCGGCGGAAGCTCTTTTATATACCTATTTCTTGAGCGCAGTACTCGTTGCCGCGTTAATCGCTGCCGCCGTGCAACCGGTATGGTCTGGACTGCGGAAATGGATGCGAGAGTCGTGTCCGCTGATTGCCGCCGCACTATTCTGCCTGGTGGCTTGGGAACTGGTGACTTCCCTGCTGCATTTGCTCCCTTTGCCCTACTTTCCAGGCCCAGCTGGGGTCTTATCAAGCCTGGTGAACGACAGAGACGTTCTTTTTGATAGCACGTGGCATTCGTTGGTCTTGCTTTTAGGCGGTTATACCGTGGGCGTGGTCGTCGGACTAGTCAGCGGAATCTGCATCGGATGGTTTCCTCATGCCCGCTATTGGGGAATGCCGATACTAAAGATCGTGGGCCCTATTCCCGCCACGGCCTGGATTCCTCTGGCAATGGTGATTTCTCCCTCGGCGCTGTTTTCCGCGATTGGCCTGATCGCATTAGCGGTTTGGTTTCCGGTGACGATGCTAACTGCATCCGGAATTTCCAATACCCGAGCTTCCTACCTTGATGTCGCCCGTACCTTGGGCGCCCGGCCAGTCTACTTAATCTTCAATGTCGCTATTCCGGCGGCGATGCCGAGCATCTTTATCGGTCTCTTTATGGGGTTAGGAGCTTCGTTTCTGACATTGGTTGTCGCTGAGACTGTAGGCGTAAAATCCGGCCTCGGCTGGTATGTGAGTTGGGCGCAAGGATGGGCGGAGTACGGGAAGGTCTACGCGGCGCTACTCATTATGGCGGCGTTTTTCTCGACCATTATGACGGCGCTGTTCAAGGTCCGTGATCGTGTGCTCGCCTGGCAAAAAGGGGTAATAAAATGGTAGCAACACAGGTCAGCGGCGTTGTTAAAGAGGGCTCTTCGTTACATGTGACCAACGTGACGAAAGATTTCGCCGCCAAGGACCGCACGAATCAGCGCACTCTCGCTCTGGATCAGGTCTCATTTTCTGTCGGTGCCGGCGAGTTCGTTTCTATCATTGGACCGAGCGCGTGCGGTAAGTCTACCCTGCTACGCTTGATCGCCGGGCTCGATTTTCCTAGCACCGGTGAACTCCGCGTGGGCCCCGAGGTAATCAGCGGTGCAAACGCCGAGCGTGGACTTGTTTTTCAAGATCCGAACTTATTCCCCTGGCTAACAGTCCGGCGAAACATCCGATCTGGTCTAGTGGCCCTCGGTGTAGTCCGCGAGAAAAACCACGAAGTCGATGAATTTATTCGCTTGGTAGGGCTCGAAGGTTTTGCTGATGTCTATCCTCATCATCTTTCCGGTGGGATGGCTCAGCGGGTTGCGTTAGCCCGGGCTCTAATCACGCATCCCAAAGTTCTTCTGCTGGACGAGCCCCTCGGCGCACTTGATGCGTTCACTCGGATGCAGATGCAGGATGAAATGTTACGCCTGTGGCAAGCGCGCCTCACCACGATGCTCCTGGTCACTCATGATATCGATGAAGCGATCTATATGAGCGATCGTATCCTCATGATGACCCCGCGCCCTGGCCGGATCGATCGCGTGATCTCGTTGGATATGGAGCGTCCTAGAGACCGGAGCCACCCGGATTTTCTGCGTCTCCGCAGCGAGATCCTTCAACTGCTCGATTTTGGCCGGCGTTAGTGTCCTGTCCCATAAATAACGTGGCTTTCGCCGTCGGTCAGTTGGCTGTTTTTCAAGGCGCGAGCGAAGCGCCCATATCTGGTTCATACGGGTCGAGCGAGCAACGCAGAAAAACAGCCAACTGGCCACGGCCCGGAGGGTTGCGATGAAAATGGGCCGGCGGCTGCGTTGCTCGTCGGTTACGTATCAATCTAGATATGCGCCCTCCTACCGCCAGTCCGGCTCGGACCGCCTTGCCGGCGGCCCATTTTGATCGCAACGAAAGCCACGCTATTTATGGGACAGGACACCAAGGAATGAGCAAAAAGAACTCCGGCGACGGAGAGATTGCACTCGCGACAGGCCCAGGCCCAATAGTCGCTGGTGTGCCGCCTGAATTGATGGCGATCGGTTCAATGCTGTGTGTCCAGCTCGGTGCAGCGCTGGCTGTGCCGGTAATGGCCGCTATCGGACCCGCAACCACAACCGCACTACGGCTTCTTTGGGCCGGGATAGTGTTGGCTTTCTTCGTGAGGCCACGCTTCAGCCGTATGACCCGCGACCAATGGCTCAGCGGCGCGGGCTTAGGAGTCGTGATTGCAATGATGACACTCTGTTACTTTGTTGCCATTTCCCGCATCCCGATGGGTCCGGCGACTGCAATCGAATTCCTTGGACCTTTAGGGGTCGCTTTGATCGGCGCCCGCAGGCCCTTGCATTTGGTGCTGGCGATCGTTGCCGCCGTCGGCGTGTTTCTTTTGACTCGGGAAAATTCGCACTGGAGCGTCGATGCGGCCGGAGTCGGTTTTGCAGTGGCCGCCGCGTTAGGGTGGGCATCCTATATCCTGCTCATGAAGAGAGTAGGGGCTTCTTTCCAGGGATTGCAAGGCCTAGCGGTCGCGCTATTGGTCGCTGCTGTTGCTGCGACCCCAGTGAGCTTTTTTGTAAGGCGCGATGTTCTCGCGCTTGGGCCGCTAGTGTCTACCATCGGCTTGGCTATGCTTACGCCGCTACTCCCGTACGCCCTCGAGTTGATGGCGCTCCGCAAGATGAGCACCCGGGCATTCGGGATTTTCATGAGCATGGAACCCGCCATCTCTGCCGTACTTGGTTATCTTATTCTGTCCCAGCGCCTGAGCCTGCGGCAGATCAGCGGTATCGGTTGCGTGGTAGTCGCCAGCGCGATCACCGCGTTCAGAAACAAGGAGGAGTTAGAGGTTCGGAAAGAGAATCGCAGCGTTCACGGCGATCTCGGCGCTTCTTGAGACCGAAATCTGCGTAAATCTGCGTCCATCCGCCTCCGCAAAGCCTGCGGCGCGACAGGTTCTGCGGTTAAGGCCTTTCTAGCGTTTCCGCCAACAAACTCTCCAGATTCAGCGCCCGGGTGAAAATATGTAGCCGGCCATCTGGAAGATGTGGCCATTGTTCGCGAGGGCGATCCCAGCAGAGCTCCACGCCATTTTGGTCGGGATCGCGCAAATAAAGAGCTTCACTCACCCCGTGATCAGAGGCTCCGTCGAGCTGAACACCGGCATCCATCAAACGCTGGAGCGCATCGCTCAACTCGGCACGCGTGGGATAAAGAATGGCCAAGTGATAAAGCCCCGTCGTTCCTGGTGGAGGCGGGGAACCACCACGGCTTTCCCAAGCATTAAGACCGATGTGATGATGATAGCCACCCGCCGAAATGAACGCAGCTTCGTCGCCAAAACGGGCGACTAGTTCAAACCCAAGCACCCCACAATAGAATCCAAGCGCTCGCTCAATATTGGCGACCTTCAAGTGTACGTGGCCGATACGCACATCTTGGCTAATAGGTCTGTCGCGGTTGTCAGGATGCTTGAAGTCGTCTTGCTTTGTTTCCATTTCTCAGGGGAGTCCGCGCTTGGTTTTGTAGCGCCGCATTCTATGGTTGCTTAATGACGGACTTGCCCTAACGGATTGTGTAAAATGATCCCCCAGAACATTCCCCTCTGCATTCGTTTTCTTTGCGGTCTGATGGCGATGTCATCGGTCGCTCGTTCGGATGCCGCGCAGCAAACCGCGGCAGCGACTCCGGCCTCAACTGGGTTTGTCGACGTAGATGGAGGCAAGCTCTACTACGAAGAGTCGGGTCAAGGCGCTCAAACCGTGGTTCTGCTTCATGACGGAGTAGTCGACTCAGCGGTTTGGAATGAGGTCTGGCCGGAGTGGGCCACCTTCTGTACCTGGAGAAGCCGGCGGAGTTTGCTCGGCTGGCTATCAATTTTCTAGAGACTAACCAAGCGAGTGAGCCGCGTGAGGAAATGAGAAGCCGGGGCGATTGATTTGCGGGGCCTAAGATCTGGAGGGGAGCCGCTTTGTAAGTCGGCAGCTCCATCGGATAGCAGCAGGCGGCTCCCGGAATTACCCAGCGTTTGCCAAGCTGCGGGAGCGCCCTTTATAACAGGCACCGATTTGCGAGGCTGCCACAGAACTGCCTAGATACGGGGCCGTGCTCGGGAGCCGCCTGCTGCCAACTTACAGAGCTGCCAACTTACAAAGCGGCTCCCCTCCAGATCTTGGGCTCCGCGGCCACTCCAATACTGTGTCGCAAGGAGCGCGCGCAACCAACTCTGGTGCACGCCACGAACTCCCTTCAAGAATTCTGCCTATGCCACGGAAAACCACAGTCAAAAAGGCCCGCAGAGCTCAGCACCAAGGGAAAGCCGCCGCGGCACGTAGGAGAACGGGTGCGACTGGGAAGACTCGATCTTCGGCGCGAAATGGAGCGCGTCGGACTAGATGAACTAAAGACTAGTTCTCGCGATAGTTTGGTCGGAGGCGATTGCTCCGGCGCCTAATCCTTTTGTTGGCGGCTCGGTCCTTGGAACTCAGTCCGTCATAGAAACGGTTCTGACCTGTTTCTTTGTTAGCTCTTGTTTCCTAGCGAGCCGCTTGGCCTCTGCCTTTTGCCCAGCGATATGCCGATGGTGCTCCGTTGCTCTGTGGCGGATGAAATCAGTTTGAGTCTGGATAATCCGCTTGGTCGCATCGTCCTCACCCAGAGCGAAGCTTGCCGATTCAAGAAATAACATACAGACCGACACCGACAGGCATTGGAAAATCGGGCGATTCACAACGACCCAAACTGTAATTCCAACCCAGTTTGACAGCAAGTTCGTTCTGGTTAGTGCGGTTTAGTAATTCAGACATTGCCCAATGCCAAGTTGTTTGGTACTAAAAATGTTTGTGCAATTCTCAGACCCTTCTTTGGTGAGTTTCTTTTCACCTAAGCATTGGCTGTCTGGCGTTGGCCTGTTGTTGATTGGGGCAACGACTTTGTACGGCCAAGATTCCTGGCAAGGACCGGTGGGCGCAAGTGGTGATTGGTTCACAGGCACCAATTGGACAAGTGGTGTCCCCATGACTGGGGTTGATGCCACGGTCAACAACGGGGGAACAGCGCAGATCCCGCGAGGAACGGCAACGGTGGGTACTCTCACAATTGGGGATTCGGTTGCCGGTAGCACCGTTCAATTGATTGGTGGCGACCTCAACGCCACCACCGTAACAGTTGGACCGCAAGGGACGTTTGAATTCAGCGGCGGTTTACTAAGCGTGTCTTCAAGTTTCGTGGATGACGGCGGAACCGTCTTATTTAATACGGCGCCCGTCCAGCACCTTTCTGGTCTTTCCGGCTTTGGCCAGCTAATTATTGATGGGATCGCCTTAACCCTAAATGGGGACAACACGTTTACTGGCGAAACAATCATCAGCCAAGGAGGATCGCTCCAGATTGGTACCGGTGGAACAATCGGGAGTATTTCGGGAAACATCGACAACAGCGGAACGGTGATTTTTGATCGCAGCGACGTGCTAACGTTTGCCGGGGTCATCAGCGGCACGGGGAATGTCACTCAGATCGGGACCGGGACGACAGTCCTGACCGGCAACGATACCTACACCGGAGGCACGACCATCAGCGCTGGCACACTTCAGCTTGGCAATGGTGGAACCACAGGAAGCATAACCGGGAATGTTATCGACAATGGAACTCTGGCTTTTGACCGGAGCAACACGTTGACGTTGGCGGGGAGCATCACAGGTACCGGCGACGTCGTCCAAGCCGGGACCGGGACAACCGTCCTGACCGGCAGCAACACCTACACCGGAGGCACGACGATCAGCGCTGGCACATTGCAAATTGGTGATGGCGGGACGACGGGAAACATCGCCGGAAATGTCACCGATAATGGCGTCCTGGTCTTCGATAGAAGCGACTCTGTCACTTTTGCCGGGTTGATCAGTGGTAAGGGCAGGGTTGAACAAATTGGGACCGGGACGACGGTTCTGATCGCAGACAACACCTATAGCGGCGGAACAACCATCAGCGCGGGTACACTCCAGCTGGGCAATGGTGGAACCAGCGGCAGCATCACCGGCAATGTCGTCGATGATGGGGCATTAGCCTTTGACCGCAGCGACGTCGTTACTTTTGGCGGGCTGATCAGCGGCACCGGCGGCGTCCAACAAATTGGGACAGGAACGACCGTTCTGACCGCAGACAACACCTACACTGGCGAAACCATCATCAGCGCCGGCACACTTCAGCTAGGCAACGGTGGAACCGCCGGCGGTATCGTCGGCAATGTTATCAATAACGGAATCTTACTCTTTGATCGCAGCAACGCTTTCACCTTCTCGGGGACAATCAGCGGCAGGGGCAGGGTTGAACAAATTGGGACCGGGATGACGGTTCTGATCGCAGACAACACCTACAGCGGCGGAACGACCATCAATGCGGGAACACTTCAACTGGGCAACGGTGGAACGACCGGCAGCATCGTTGGGAATGTCACCGATAACGGAACATTAGCCTTTGATCGCAGCGATAGTTCAACTTTCAGCGGATTGATCAGTGGTACGGGAGGCGTCGAACAAATTGGGACTGGCTCAACCGTTCTGACCGCGGCAAACACCTATACTGGGCAGACGACGGTGGACGACGGAAGCTTGATTGTCGATGGGTCAATCGCGAGTCCGGAGACGGTGGTCAATCCGGGCGGCACACTGGCGGGAACAGGTTTAATTGGGGGCAACCTAGTCAACAACGGAATCGTTAGCCCAGGCAACCCTATCGGGACCTTGACGATTTCCGGTAACTACGTCCAGAACTCGAGTGGAACATTACGCATCGGAGTTAGTGGCACTGCCCCTGGCCAGTTTGGCGTATTAGCAGTCAACGGCCATGCCACCCTTGGCGGGACCCTTCAACTCGTTCCCGTCAACGGGTTTCTACTGGCCGTTGGAAACAAGCTCACTTTCCTAACTGCAGTCGGTGGTGTGAGTGGGACATTCAGCTCGATTCAAAACCCATTCATGAGCAATACCGCCGTCGCAGCGGAATTCATCGTGCTACCGGACGCGGTCGTGGTCGAAGGGACGCAAGGCTCGTTTGTGTCGATACTGCAGTCGTTGGGACCTACCGTCACACCGAACGACTTGGCCGTCGCAAAAGCACTCGACAGCGCGAGGGGTGACCCCAGGGAAGCGGCGCTGTTTGCGTTCCTTAACAGCCAGCCTATCGCTAACCTGCCTCATGACCTTAGCTTGATCGCGCCGACTCAGATCAGTTCAATAAACGCCGCCGTCTCAGTGGGAAAGGTCCAGACCTCCAACATTGGACAGCGCATGGCCAACATCCATGCGGGCAGTACCGGCTTCAGCTCTTCTGGATTCACGTTAAACGGCGACGCTCCAGCTTTTGGCAACGGTTTAGCAGGGGAGACAGGGGCTGAGGGCAAGAGTGGGCCATCGGTCCTGGCCCCGATCCCAGAAAATCGTTGGGGCTTTTTTGTGACCGGACTCGGCGAGTTCACCAACGTTGACAGTACTCCGAACGCAAACGGATATGACGTTAATACTGGCGGTATTACCCTTGGCGTAGACTACCGCGTGACTCCCTACTTCGCCGTGGGGTTGTTAGGAGGTTATGCTCATAACAACGTCAGTCTGGTTGGCGGGGGTAATATTGACGTGAATGGCGGGACATTCGGCGCCTACGCTACACTTTTTGGTAATGGCTTTTACTTGGATGCTGCGATCACCGGTGGGCCCAGCGGATACGACACGCACCGGACAGCGCTTCAGGGGAGCGCCAGCGGCAGCACTGAGGGCGCAGACCTCAATGTGGTAGTGTCGGCAGGCTACGATTGGAAATATGGGAACCTCAGCATCGGTCCGACGGCGAGCTTCGAATTTGGCTATGTCGATCTCGATGCCTTTAGCGAGACCGGTTCACTGGCTCCGCTGAAGTTCCCGGATCAGAATACCGAATCGGAGACTACGGCTTTTGGCGCCAAAGCCATGTACGAATGGAAGATAGGTAAGGTGACCCTAATCCCTCAAGTCAGCGCGGCCTGGCAACACGAGTACGGATCCGTGGCATACCAAGTCATTGCAGGTTTCGCCAGCGGTGCAGGTACAAACTTTACAGTTAATGGGCCTGAGATCGGCCGCGATAGCCTGTTAATCGGGGCTGGTGTCTCGATGATCTGGAGCGACCGCTTTTCCACCTATGTTTTCTATGATGGCGATGTCGCCCGCACCAATTACGATTCTCACACCGTCACCGGCGGCGTCCGGATAACTTTTTGAAAGTGCTTGGGGTAATCCGCTAGCTTGTTCGCCAGCGCCCGCTAAGATTCGGCTGCTTTGAAAAACCCGCCAGAATCTGTAAAACGCTGGAAGAGAAAGAGCCGTAAAGAATTGGTCAAAGATCGATGGATCTCACTTTATGCGGATACGTGCGAGCTCCCGGGTGGTCACCTTGTCGAACCATTTTACGTTCTAGAGGAAAAAGAATGGGTTCATGTCGTGGCCATCGATGTCGATGGGGCAATACTGCTGACTCGGCTTTATCGTTACCCCGCGGATTGGCTTGGTTGGGAGCTGCCGTGTGGCGGCGTCGATCTCGGTGAGGAGCCGCTAGCGGCGGCCAAGCGAGAACTGAAAGAAGAAACAGGATTCATTGCAGCCGAGTGGCAACAGGTCGGAGGCGCCTTATATGCTAATCCAGCCCGGCAAACCAACCAGATCTATTGCTTCATCGCCCGAGACCTGACCAAAGCAGGACCGCAGTCGTTGGATGTCACCGAGGATATCGAGTACGAGTTCGTCTCCCCGAGCGAGGTCATGAACCGAATTGCCACGGGCGATTTCTGTCACGCTCTCCATGTTGCCTGCTATTTGCTCGCAGCGGATGCGATGGGAAGAGGACGAGCGGAGTAGTGGAGCCGAACGCTGGAGGGGAGCCGCTTTATAGCGCGGCAAGTCTATCGGTCAGTTGCAGGCGGCTCCCGGAAGCGACCCAGCGTAGCGCCTTTATCGGGAGCTTGGTTAGTTTAACTTTCGTTCGGCGCAGGCCGATAAAACTGCGGACCGCTCGACCATTCTCGGGAGCCGCCTGCTGCGAACACTGATAGAGCTGCCAGGTTACAAAGCGGCTCCCCTCCGGGGCTTGGGGCTCCGCGAGGACAATACCCCCTCTAGAGCAGCGTCCTTCCCTCCATCGACCGTATGAGCCGGTCTAGAGCGGCCTCGTAGTCTCGTCTCCAGCGATTCGCACGGACGGTATCCGAGGCGACCAGCAAGGAACTGATAACTAACCAGATCAGATCGAGCAAAATTCCGGTTTGAGGCACCAGCAGCAAGGCTACGCCGACGCCAACAACGAAGCAGTAACCAAAGACTCCTTCTCCTAACACTAGTTTCGGTCTCCGCCGCCACATCCATTCGGCCCGGGTACGTTCAGTCGGATCGACCTCGGGAGAACCCAGTAGTTCCTGTAAACGTGCGGGAGCGATCTCGGGGAACCGCCAATCATTTTCCCTATTAAAATCCCTCCAGAACTTGGTCCACATAATGACTCGCTGATCTGTTCAATAGTTTACGCTGCTGACGGTTTTTTTGAAAGCTTTCTCCCGCCCATAACGCTTCCGTCGCAACGGACGCCGGTGGGCCATTTTTTCGACTCATTCATGAGGGCGGTAGGACGTGCCCTTTCATCCTTGTCGAGCGACACCCTTGTCTCCTTCGTGCCCTGATACACGTCCTCCGCCCCCCTACCCCCCAATTCAAAAAATCATGCTGCCGATTCACGAGATCAGTTCCTGGTAGAAACGGCTGAGAACAGCGGAATGAGCCCTTCTAACATCGTGGGATGCGTAAATATAGCGTCCCGTAAGACGGTGTAAGGAAGACCCGCCAACATCGCGACTTGAACCGTAGCGATAATCTCTCCGGCCTCGATTCCCAAGGCGGTGAAACCAAGAATGCGATCGCTCTCGCTATCAATCAGGGCTTTTAAGAATCCGCGCGTCTCCGACACCGTGCGAGTTCGCAGAATTGCGATCATGGGTACTTTGGTCAGCCGGTAGGCGATCCCGCGTTCCTTCGCTTCGAATTCGTTAAGACCGATGCGAGCGAGCTCGGGATCAGTGAACATGCAAAATGGTACCTGCCGTCCAGTGGTGACTTTGTGCCCGCCGGCCAGGTTATCGGTTACGACGCGATGGTCATCAAAAGCGATATGGGTAAAATGCGGGCTGCCAGCACAATCTCCGACTGCCCACACTCCCGCAGCAGTGGTTTGTAAGCGTTCGTTCACCTTCACATGGCCGCTCTTGGTGGTCTCAACTCCGGCCAACTCCAGACCGATGTTCTGAGTATTAGGAGTTCGTCCGCTTGCTACGAGAATATGGGTCCCTTCCAATTCGATCTTCTCACCGTTTCGCACGGCGTGAAGTTTCACCTGGTCACCGGATTTTCCTTCAACCTGGGTAATCGTGGCGCTGGTCACGATGTCGATACCCTCCTCGCGAAAGATGTCGCTCAGCATCTCGGTCACGTCTTCGTCTTCCCGATGAGCTAGACGGCCGTTTCTTTCAATGATGGTAACGTTGCTGCCGAACCGGCGCATGGCCTGGGCTAGTTCGAGACCGATGTAACCACCGCCAATAATCAAGAGGTGTTCAGGCAGTTGATTCAGATCAAGGGTTTCGATATGAGTCAATGGGCTCGACTCCTGGAGTCCGGGGATAGGTTCGATCGTCGCCCGCGACCCCGTGCTGATAACCACGTTTTCAGCGCTCAAGCTGCGGGTCCCACCCTCTGGAAGCGTAACCTCGATCGTTCTAGGTCCGGTAAAACGTCCCGATCCAATCAACAGTTCTGCGCCGCTCGCTTTGAAATTAGCCAGATGCATGTCAACCAGGCCGTGAACCATCTTGCGCTTGCGATCGCGCACGCCGGTCATGTCGATGCGCCAGTTGTCCTTGGTGATACCGTATTCTTCGCTTCTGCTGAAGTACGAGGCGATCTTTGCGCTGTGGATGATGTTCTTGCTCGGAAGACAGGCGATGTTCGGGCAGGAACCGCCAATATACTTTCGTTCAACTACAACCGCTCTCTTCCCTTTTTTAGCCTGGGTCCAGGCAATGTATTTGCCTGCTTCGCCGCTACCTAACACAACGACGTCATATTGTTCTGCGGTTGGCATAACGGTGGTTCTAGGTCTTAAGTTGTAAGTTTTAAGCTGGGGGAGTGGAGCGGAGGATAACCTGTGAAACAGGATGTTACAGGTTGCTGATGATGGTTTGGATCTCTCCGTCGCTGATATGTCCGAACACGGAACGATGCCAGGTGAGCTCGGCTTCCAATTCGGCAATGCGCGTCCTTAGCGCTTCTGTGCGCCTGGCTACGTCGGCGGCGGTGAACCGGGGAATCAAGTCGTGGAACGCACTCCAATTTGCTTCGTCAGGTGCAGGCAGGATCTGTGGGTATTTTTCGGTCATTGGTGGGGGTTCCTGTTTTATGTCTCTTTCAATGATCCTGATGCCTGAATCGGCGTCACTTGCGTTTTAACGAATCGATAAAGAGAAGCGCCCGGCCCTGTAATGCCAGCATCTGCATTTCGTGTTGCGTCGGCCGGTACTCGAAAGCTTCCTGGTCAAGCCAGTAGTCGCCAATGTCGGCTTGTGTGTTCAGAAACTCGTCCCATTCTTCGCTCGATCTATCGTCGGTTTCGTACATCTGACGGCTCCAATAGTTGTGTCGCCAGTAGCCAGATCAGGTTGCGTGCCAATCGTTGTACCTCGTTGTATGTTACTGATAATAAGGTGCTTGTGACTTCCGCTACCCAGGATAATCGGGGTACGAGAATTCAGACCTTACGCTTTTCCGTTGGTCGCTCTCGTCCCGAAGGGCGCTTCGTTCTCGTCGTCGTCCTCGTCCTCGGTTTGGTAGGGCGAGGCTCCCGAATTGTCCAAGCGTTCGAACGAAGCGCTCGGTGACGCCCGCCTCTATCGCGCTGTTACGCCTAGAATCGCGCCGAGCCGTGGCCCATCGTGGGCCACGGCCGCCTCTGTCGGCCTTGGTCATTTCGTCTCCCGGCGTTCGCACGGTGCACTGTTGGTCAACCGTCGCGCTCTTCGGGAGCCTCGCCCTACCAATGTCGACGCAAGTGGTTGCTCGAATCCGAGCCTTCTCTCAGAAGACGCGTGCTGATAAAAAATTCTTGGATATCAACGAGGCGATTGAAGAGATAGCTGTTCTAACTGGCGCAGAATTGCGGAGACCCTGCGAGACTCCGGAATCGGCAGCGGCGCACCCGAAGCCTTCGATTTTGCCCGACCGACCGCTGCGATCGCGACGTAGGCCTTGCGGAGTCGGGCTACGATCACTCGGTCCCTACGGGACAGAAGCTGTCACCTCCTGTCCGCAAAATCGACTCCAACCCCATGTTATGGGGCACTCACTTGGCGTCCTCACACGTTGCATTGCGAACAAGACCTTGTTCGGATCAGACCGTGCCTCACGGGCTACCGTCATTTAGTCCCCGCCCGCCACGCTTCGCGTAGCGATGCAGGCCGGGCCAACGGGACAAGATCCTCCCACCGGCCCAGGGACGATTGTTCGTACGTTCAGGAATTCGTCCGGGTCAAAATCCGATTAAACATGTTATAACTTGCTCGGAGTAAACAGATTACACAGTGCTTGCGCCTTGGCCCGAGAATTGTTATGCCTCGTATGGAATAGGAAGTATTCGGCGCCAGTCTTACCAGAAACATACTGCGATTAGCAGAAACAACTATGAATCGAATTCAACACGTGCATTCAATCAGACTTAGTTTTGCCGTTTTCGCCTTGTGGGCATTTGTAGCAACCAGCAGCAACGCAAGCAATGTAGCGCCCGAGAACAAAGATCTGACTCGGCCAAGTGTACAGGTCTGGCTGACGAAAGGTCAGCACAAATTAAACTTGGATAGCAAAGGCGTTATTCTAAAGGGATACGATCCGGTCGCTTATCTCATGCTAAGAAAGGCGGTAAAAGGAAATCCCAAGTTCCAGACTACTTACGAAGGAGCGATCTATTATTTCAGTTCCGCGACAAATCTAGCTACCTTCACGAAGAACCCTACAAAATTCGTCCCTCAATACGGCGGATTTTGCGCAAATGGAATGGCGAATAAGAAAGCCGCTGATATCGACCCGAACGTTTTCTTTGTTGTAAAAGGAAAACTGTACGTCTGCACTTCACCGGCAGCAGAGAAAGAGTTCCAATCCAATCTGCAGGAGAACATCAAGAAAGCGGATCAAAATTGGGGCGACCAGTACGAATGGTTTTATTAAAAGCGGCGTAGCGGCATAGCTGCTAATCGTCGTCGAGCACGAGCGGGTTCGGCCGTTTGGACGGCCCGCTCGCTGCCTGAGAAAGTAATCAGTAACCACTTATCAGTTTTAGGAGGTAGGGGCTATAAGGCGCGAGGCGGTCTTGGTCAATATTGGAGGGTCGCGTTTCTGGGGCCGCGGGGCGAGGGTGCTGGACTCATTAAAATCTATAATGCACCATTTACTGGAGCGTCCGCTCCTAGATTCTGGCTCCTAGCTCCTCGACTGATTACTGACCCACTGATTACTGAACACTTTTTAGGCCCGCCCAGAGCGTCCTCGCGAAATCTGGCGCAGAATGTGCGAACGTCCCAAGGAAGGAACCGAAAATGACTCAAAAGACGGTCGCAGAGATTTTTATCGAAACACTCATTGCTGCTGGCGTGACCCGGATTTACGGAGTCGTAGGCGACTCACTGAATGGGATTCTGGAAGAGGTTCGACGCAATAAACAAATTGAGTGGATCGGAGTACGGCACGAAGAAACCGCGGCATTCGCAGCAGGCGCTCAAGCCCATTTGACCGGAGAGCTGGCCGTTTGCGCCGGCAGTTGTGGTCCAGGCAACATGCACTTGATCAATGGGCTTTATGATTGCCACCGAAGCCGCGTACCCGTCTTAGCTTTGGCGGCTCAAATTCCGAGCCAGGAGATCGGAAGCAATTATTTTCAGGAAACACATCCGGACCAGCTTTTCCGCGATTGTAGTGACTACTGTGAGTTGATTTCCCAGACCACCCAGATTCCGCGAGTGCTAGAGATCGCGATTCAAACCGCGTTAACCAAGAAGGGTGTAACCGTTGTCGCGATACCCGGAGATATCGCACTCAAGCCGGCAGCGTATCGCAAACCGAGCGCGACCGTAAAGCCGTGTCACCCGGTAGTGAGCCCTTCGGACGAAGAGATCAATAGCTTAGCGACGCTGCTTAATCAGGGTAAAGCGGTTACTATTCTTGGTGGGGCTGGATGCGCAGGAGCGCACGCCGAGCTGATGCAGCTAGCCGGCAAACTAAAATCGCCCATGGTTTCTGCGCTAAGAGGGAGGGAACACATCCAATACGATAATCCGTATGACGTGGGTCTAACCGGGCTAATCGGTTTCTCTTCCGGTTACCACGCCATGATGGAGGCCGACACGGTGTTAATGCTGGGTACCGACTTTCCCTACACTCAGTTCTACCCAGAGAAAGCCACGGTTATCCAGGTCGATCTCCGGGGCGAGAACCTGGGTCGTCGCACGCGATTGGACCTCGGGGTCGTCGGGGACGTGAAAGCGACGCTGCGTGGACTATTGCCGCTGGTCACCCAGAAGGAGGATAACGCGCATTTAAAACGGTTCGTCAGCCACTATGAAGATGTACGTAAGGGATTAGATGAACTGGCGGTGGGGCACCCGGGTCGCAAGCCGATGCATCCGCAATTTGTCGCGAAAGTGGTGGATGAATTGGCAGCTGAAGACGCAATTTTTTCCTGTGATGTCGGCACACCGACGGTCTGGGCCGCCCGTTACCTCACCATGAATGGCAAGCGGCGCCTATTAGGTTCGTTTAATCACGGATCGATGGCGAACGCGATGCCTCAAGCCATTGGCGCGCAGCTTGCCTTCCCGGATCGTCAAGTTGTCACCTTTTCCGGTGACGGTGGGCTATCCATGATGCTAGGCGATCTATTGTCGCTCCATCAGCACAAGCTACCGGTTAAGATAGTCGTTTTCAGCAACAGCGCGCTGGCGTTTGTCGAATTGGAAATGCTGGCAGCCGGCATTCTAGGTGAGGGGACTGAGTTGGTGAACCCTGATTTCGTCGGGTTAGCCCGTTCCGCAGGGATGTTTGGTGTTAAGGTGGAAGACCCGGGCGATTTGAAGCAGGCAGTAACGGAGGCGTTCCGTCACGACGGACCGGCGCTGGTCGAAGCAGTGGTTAATCGTTCGGAGCTTTCCATGCCGCCGACGATCAAGCTCAATCAGGCTGTCGGGTTCAATTTGTGGGCGCTGAAAGCCGTCCTCAATGGCCGCGGCGATGAGGTCATCGACCTGGCGGTCAGTAATTTAGTTCGGTAGGATCCAGGAGATCACCAATCGTGATAGGCCATCGGCGCATTTGATTACACACGGACTGGTCCTGCTGGCAGTTAGAGCGTGGGCTACGCAATGGTAGCCGAAAAATGATTATCAAGATTATTGAACCGCTTGGCGAATCAGAAGACGCGATCCGCGCTCGGATCGGGGATCTTCTTGATGAAGGCGGCCATCACCTGTTGATGTGTGACACCCGCGGCCTGGCTGATGCCGACGTGATCAAGGTAATAAAGGACGCTGATATCCTCTTGCTTAGTAACCGGCCGCTTTCCGCGGATGTGATTAATGCGTGTCCCAAACTTAAGTTAATTTGTGTAGCGTTTACTGGTATTGATCATGTGGACCAAGGGGCGTGTAAGGCGCGCGGTATTATTCTCCATAATGCGGCAGGTTATGCTGTGCACGCGGTTAGCGAGTTGGCCATCGGTCTGATGATCGCACTGCTCCGGCGAATCATACCGGCCAACGCCAAGGCGCGCAGCGGCGGTACTAACGATGGTCTGGTCGGGCACGAACTGTTTGGGAAAACTCTGGGCGTGATCGGATGTGGCCATATTGGCTTGCAGGTGGCCCGTTTAGGCAATGCTTTTGGTTGTCAGGTGCTCGGTTTCGATCCGCACGTAGTTAAGGTCGATGACGTAGAAGTGGAGCAAGTTCAGTTAGATGACCTGTTGAGCCGAAGCGATATTGTCACTTTGCATTTACCACTGATCCCCGAGACCCGTGGCTTTGTTGGACGCGACCAGTTAACAAAAATGAAGCGATCCGCGATCCTCATCAATACGGCGCGCGGGCCAATCATCGACCAAGCAGCGTTGATAGAAGCACTCAGCCAGAACCGGCTTGCCGGCGCCGGACTCGATGTATTCGACTTGGAACCGCCGCTGCCTGCGAATCACCCGATTTTGGCGGCGCCGAACACGGTGCTGACGCCTCACATCGGGTTCGAGACCGTCGAGGCCATGGCGGCAAAGGCAAATATCGCCCTCGGCCATTTAGAAGATTTTTTAAGGCAACAATCGAAAGGAAAAAATTTATGAAGCCCACAAGCGTTCGAAAGAAACACCCTTTTAATAGCGCATTTCTCGCGGTCCTGGCCGCGGTTTTGACGCTAATGCTCAATGCCGCTGCGGACCCAGTCAGCGACCTCCGGTCACTGTCGGCTCTGAAAGACTTGGACCTCTCCAGACTATCCGGAGGAAATGTGTCAGCGACTGGTGAACCTCTTGGCCGGTTCGCACGGGGGATGTCCGTACAAAGTGCCTACGTTGTTCGAGCTCCCGTCAGATCTACGGTCGTCCTTATCCAGCAATGGAATCCGACGCGGTATCCAAGGTTGCGGATTTATCTCGCCCCCGGTTGTTAATCGCCCTTAGCCTGACCGCCCTTAATCTAGGCGTGTACAGTGCGGATGCCCAAAATCTCGCGACGGCCCCGACCTTATCGACTGGAGGTGGAGTCTCGCAGAGCGGCAACTTGTCGACGTTCTCTTACGAATTCTCAACCGATGGCGCCTTTATCGGTAGGGGCTCGGTCGACCTCGGCAACAAGACGGTTGGCATCTTTAAGGAGGTCACCAGCTCGGCGAATTTCGTGCTCTCTGACCAGATCTCGACTCCTTTTATTCTGCGGTTAGGTATCGACTGGGACCGGTTCGCTTTCAACACCACTAACCGGCTGACCCCGTTACCCGCTTCTGTCGACGCTCTGGACGCCGTCATCGGGGGTGATATTCAGCTAACCTCGGCGTTATTGATCAGGATCGAGGCTCACCCGGGTATCTACGGCAGCTTCAACAGTGTTACCGGACGCGATTTTAACGTCCCCATTCGGATTGGTGCATCTTACGTTGAAAGCTCTAATCTGATCTTCATAGCGGGTCTCAGTATCGACATAGATTCTGATTGGCCGGCGATTCCGGCAGTCGGTGTCTACTGGAAGGTGTCGGACCAATGGGTAATCAACGGCGTCGCTCCCCGGCCACAGCTGCAGTATGTCGTTTCCGATAAGCTAACCTTATTTGTTGGAGCCGATCTGCAGACTGAGACCTTTCGGGTGGACAACGAGTTCGGCACATCCCGCGGTATACCAAAGTTAAATCACGCCATTTTGGACTTTTGGGAGATCAGAGGTGGCGCCGGTTTCACCTGGGCCATCACCGACGCAATCAAACTTGATCTCGAAGGGGGTGCCGTTCCCTATCGCCAGTTCGATTTTAATCGAGCAGATTTCAATATGTCATCTTCCAGCTGGTCGCCGTATATTAGTCTCAGGCTTTCTGCCAGCTTTTGAGACCAACGGCGGTTCTTACGCGCCTTCTGCGTTTCCGACCTGCTGCGCGGATGCTTTGCGGACTTGGCGCGGTACTCCAACACTCCATCACTCCGCGTGGCCGGATTCGAGGACAGCCTGTCCGACGAAGCCTAAGCTCTATGTTGCCAACCGCTCGAAGTCGGCCTCGCAAGCGAGGCGCGCTCCACAATCAGGACGTTGGCGAAGTCGGAATGACGACGAGAACGAAGCGCCTTGTGAGCGACAGACAGCCGTTCAGACAGTGGTTACGGCTGTCCAAACAAAAATGCTCCTCCGTGCGGATTTTGACATTCCATTAACGAACCCGAAGCTACCAAAAAATGTCTACGATCCTTTTACAGGTTAACGGAATTTCACTGCACGTTGAGGATCTTGGCAGCGGTAAGCCGGTGCTCTTGCTCCACGGGTGGCCGGACTCGGCGTATCTTTGGCGTAACCAGATCCCGTTTCTGGTCAAGAACGGCTTCCGCGTAATCGCGCCGGACTCGCGTGGCTTGGGACGTTCCGCTCGCCCGGAGGGAGTGGCTGCGTATGCCGTGCAAAACTCGGTCAGTGATGTAGTCGGCATTCTTGACGCGCTTGGTGTCGACACCGCGGATGTCGTGGGCCACGACTGGGGAGCGGCCGTTGCTTGGTTCACGGCGTCGGTTCACCCGAATCGCGTTTGCAGGCTCGTCGTTCTTTCGGTGCCACATCCGCTCGTACCGCCCACGCTGCGGCAGCGGGAGATGGCTTGGTACCAGCTGTTCTTCCAGTTTGAGGGAATCGCGGAAGCTTGGCTACAGCAGGACAATTGGGCGCTGTTCCGGCAGTGGAGCCGAGGCAACGGTGATATCGATCGTCATATCTCGGATTTGTCGCGGCCGGGGGCCCTGACCGCATCGCTTAACTGGTACCGGGCAAACCTCGCGCCACGCATGCCGGGGTCACCCCGTGAGCTGCCGCCGGTACAGGCTGCAACACTTGGCATCTGGTCCACAAATGATCACTACCTCGACGGCGAGCGCGTGCAGATGTCGAATCGCTTCGTGAAAGGACCCTGGCGCTACGAGCAGATAGATGGAGCCAGCCACTGGATTCCGCTGGATGCATGCGACCGGCTGAACCAGCTCCTCATCGAGTGGCTGCGCTGATCGTTGCCGCCGCAGCAAGGCGTGAATGGGAATCCACCCTCTCCCGATCAACTGCAGCACTTCGTTCTCACCAGCAACCGTTATGGTTATTGGTTAGCAACTCCAGAAGAGAATGCTGCAGCCGGAATTTCGCTTTTTTTAACTACCGGACAGCCCTCGCGATTTGCAGGCTCAGTTTTAATACCGCTTCACTTAACAGCGCGACCATTCGCGCGTCGTCTCCCAGTTTCCAGCCGGAACGACGGATTGAGAAGGAATTGGTTGCCACCGTCGTGCCGCTGGAGGAGGCAATGCGCCACGTGCCGGCCACGATGACATCTCCGGTTTGATGTCCTTCGAAGTGGGTGATCCGAATGATCACATCCAGTGTGTGAGCGGGCGGCCGCTGGGCTGGCCGAAAACCCATAGCAGGTATCTCAGCGCCGCTCAGGTTCGCCGCGACGGCGTCCGCGATCGTTTCATCTAAAGGCGCCGCCCATAAACCCCTAGGCGAGTACCGGACCTCGTTCCCCTCCATGCTTGCCAGGTTCCTCCTCGCGAGATCAGCCGGTACCTCGACTTTTTCGACGTAGATCTTTATCGGCCCCGACTGCGCCGGGCCTCCTTGGATCCCGAGTACGTAATAGGTCAGCGACGGCCGTGTTGTTGCGCACCCCAGCGGAAGCCCGGCGCACAGCATCAGAGCTGTTGGCCAGATCAGTGGAGCGTGCTTCACTGGGCGCTTCGTTCTCGTCCTCGTCCTCGAATCCGGTCGAGCGGAGTGATGGAATACCGGAGTGATGGAGGAGTGCGTCCGCGCCCGTGGGGTCGCCGATCCGGTCGAAACCGTGGAGCGCTGCCTCGCTTGCGAGGCCGTGGTGAACAGGGGTGATATTGTGCCAGGCGCGTCGTCTGGCTGCGCGCCAGCCTGTGCTCGAGGGCAGACCTCGCGCAATAGAGCACCGACCGAAATAGGGTTGGCATCACGAAGTTCCCTGCTCACCACGGCCTCGCGAGCGGGGCAGCGCTCCAAAAGTGGCTAAGACAAAAATTTCGTGGTCAGAGTGATGTTGGCCTTAAGTACGCGTGAGACCGGACAACCGGCTTTCGCCTGATTCGCGATTTCTTCAAACTTGGCCGCATCAAGGCCTGGAACCCGGCCAGTCAAATCCAGGTGGACTGCCGTAATGGTCCAGTTGCTCTCGACTTGTTCCAACGTGAGCGTCGCTTCAGTCGTGAGTTCTTCGGGTGTGAAGCCGGCGCCACCCAGAAACGCGGATAACGCCATGGTGAAGCAACCGGCGTGAGCAGCCGCTATGAGTTCTTCGGGATTCGTTCCAATACCGCTCTCAAATCGCGTCGAGAACGAGTATTGGGTTTTGTTTAAGACGCCGCTTTGCGTGGAAAGCGTGCCCTGGCCCTTCTTGAGGTCTCCTTGCCAAACTGCGGATGCTGTACGATTCATATTGGTTTTGTCTGGTTAGATATCGGTCGAACCATGAGGATTCGATTTTCGAGGCATACTACACCGAGATGTGTGCCGCAAAAGTGTCTTCGTCATCCTCAACGGAAAATAAATCATGGATGCAGGTGATCCAATTCGGGCAGGGGCTATGATTTTAAGCCGCTTCGCGGCGGCGCCAACCTTCCAACTAGGGACAACCATCGCCAGATCCGTGACACTCGTGGAACAATGACCTCAATAGTCGTGCCACTGCCCGGGCAACTGGTGATCCGGATCCTACCGCCGAGTCGTCGGACGCGTTCCTCGATTCCAACAAGGCCCAGTCCACCCGACATCCCGCTTTCGTCCGGAGCGGTCTTGATCGATCCGCCGCACGGCTTGTAGTCAAATCCAATTCCGTCATCGCGAAGGCAAAGCCGCAGCTCCTCTGGTCGGTAATTCAATTCTAGATCGAACTGGCTCGCCCTGGCGTGTTTCAACGTGTTGGTGAGAGATTCCTCAGCAATTCGCACTAGAGCTTGCTCACAATCGGACCCGATTCGGTATGGTGCGCCCAGGACTTTAAGTTGGCAGCATAGTCGTGTGCCATCCGCGGTTCGGTTCAGAACCGCCTCTAATGCGGATGGCAAGGACACACTGGTCTCGAATACCCCTGAGCGCAGTGCTCGCATAGCGAGGCGCGTTTCCTTCAGGTTCTCACGCGCCAATTTGGACACGTCATCAAGGCTTTCGAGCACCGGATCGAAATGCATTTTCTTGGCAAGACTCTTGGTTGCTTCAAGCCGCCAGACGAGTCCAACCGTGCCTCTTGCCACGGTGTCATGTAGCTCGCGCGCCAACCGGGTCCGTTCTTCCAGTATCTGTTGCAGCCGCCACCGCCAAAGAAGCCAGACGGCCAGAATGAATGCCCCGGCGCACAAAAGGGCAAACCAGATTGTCTGGTAAAAATGTGGTTGCACAACTATGGTCGTGGAGGCAGCAGCTTCTTCCGGAACCCAAAGTCCGTCATTGTTACAAGCAACGACTCTGAACCGGTAGGTACCAGGAGCGAGATTTGTGTAGTAGGCTTCCGCGTTCGTTCCTGCATCGATCCAATCTTTATCGAACCCATCCAGCCTATATTTGAATCGAACCTTCTCAGGCGCTGTAAAACTTAATCCGGCATAGTCGAATTCCAAATAATGAGCGCCGGGACCGAGCTGGACGACTTGGTTTCCCGCTCGGATTGGGAGGACGTGGATTAGGTCGGCAACGACCCGCTCAATTTGTACCGCGGGTAGCAGGGAATTGAATTGCAAATGGTTAGGATCGATCACAGCCAGCCCGGCGATCGTTCCAAACGCAAGCCGGCCATCGGGTAATCGGCACCCGGCAGGAAAATAAACGTTGCTACAGTCTGGAGATTTGAGACCATCAGCTTTTCCGAAAGCCCGGCAATTAACCGAAGAGCGTTTCCCATCGAAAAACTCATTCAACGCGTGCTTCGAAACACAAAAGATCCCGCGTGAGCCGCTCGACCAGAGGTTGCCATTGTCATCCTCCAGAAGACAAAAGAATTCTGGTGCAAGTATTCTTTCGTCGGGTCGAAACGCGACAAGAGCCCATTTTCCGGCCTTCAACCGGTAGAGCCCGTTTACTCCGCCGGCCCAAACCGTCCCGTCCGAATCGTCGTACGTTGAAAGGATCGTAGTTTTCGACAGCATTTCGGCGTTCACGCCTGGGATGCTGATCGTTGAATCTTGAAGTACGTCGACCTCGGGGGTTTCGCCAATCCAAGCTCTTTCCTCACGATCGATGGTTAGCGAAAAAATCGAGCGATTCCGCAGCCCATCTGCGGAAGTAAACGTTCTTACCAGTTGGCCATTGCGAAACACTTGGAGACCGGCGCCGGCCGTACCGACGAGGAGATCTCCGGCACGGTTGTTGCAGATCCCCATTGCGTAGCCCGGGCCACCCTCTCTATTTAACGCCGCTACCCGCTGGTCTTGACCATTCTGCAACCGATGCAACCCACCATCCCTAGTGCCAAACCAGACCATTCCATGAGGATCCTCGTACAAGGAAGTCACTTCCATCGATGAAGCTGGCTCTCCCTCCGACCCCAGCGATATGCGCTCAATTGTGCCGTTCTTAAGGCAAGCTAAACCACCGCTTGTCCCGATCCAGATCCGTCCCTCGCTACCGGCTGCGACAGTGCCAACGTTGTCACTAGGGAGTCCGTCACGCGTGGCGTAAGTAATGACTCTGACATCAGAGAGTCGTTCAAGTCCTTCGCTTGTCGCCAGCCAGATATTCCCTTCTCGATCTTCGAAGATTTGCTGGATATTTGGCAGAGGCCGCCCATTTTCTGGCGGCAATTGACTCAACTGATCGGTACCCGGCTCAATCCGCCACAAGCCACCACCAGCGATGCTCGCCCATATCATACCGTGCGAGTCAGTCATTAGGGTCTGGATCGAGAGTCGGCCCAGGTCGTTGGGAATCGGTTGAAAGATGCCGTTCTCAAGCCGAGCCAGACCGAGGCCAGTCCCAGCCCAAAGGCGGCCCTTCGAATCGACGCACAGGCCGTAAACCTCATTAGCAGGTAAGCCATCGATCTTAGAAAATCTCCGTATCTCACCAGATTTCCTATCGATTCGATCGACCCCAGATGCTGTGGCAACCCAGACCGCACCATCGTTGGTTTCGCTGAACGCGTAAACCTGATGACGTGCCAAATCCAAAGACCCTGCGTAGGTCGAAAAGCGGTTCTCTTTGAACTGGAGCAAGCCGTAATTTTCGGTTCCAACCCAAAGTATTCCCTCTTTGTCCAGAAAAAGAGGCTGCAGCGGATCGTCCGGTACACCATCTTTATTGCCGAACCGCTTAAACTCACCGTTTGGCAGCCGGCAGTACATCGCTTTCCAAGAGCTGATCCATAACTCGCCGGAAGACCCCAGAAGTAGTGAATAAACATCAAGCGGCAGCTCGATGTTGGCCTGAATGTCCTTTCCCACATCGAACTTCTTGCCGTCGAATCGAATTAGACCATGCACAAACCTAAGCCAAAGAAAGCCGTCCTGGGTCTGAGCAATGCCTGCAGTCACGTTCTGGGGAAGCCCCTGATCCTGATCCCAACGAACCAATCGGTACTGGCCTAGCGACCGGCCAGGGTCCAGAGCAAAAGTAGTACTCAGCAGAGGAATTGACACCATTAACCAAAACGCTAGAGCCCGAAAGCTACACAAACGCCTCGTTCGATATCTTGTTAGCTTGAAACCGAAGGCCGAATCATAAGCACGGAGCTCAGATTTCAGTGGCAGAGTTGACTCTGATTTCATTTGGCCAATTCCCCTGGGGTACGTCAGAAAGCTTGGCTCGAAACAGCGGTCGATGTCCTTGAGTGGTCTTTAAGCTGAATTAGCGCAATAGAAAAGTCACTTTCCGAGGAGCTCGACGAGTTCACCTGAGGCTCCCCCTGAATAGCAGATAGCAAATAGCAAATCATCCAGCGCTCGGTAGCTCTAGTGCCCTTTTTCCATGTGTTATTTGCTATTCTGAACGAGCCTAAGCAAGTTCAGCTCGCTCCCTCTAAAGACAGAGGACCATTTAGTCCGCCTGCGGGCCGTTACCCTCTCTCATCGGGCCAACTTTTTTCCTATCTTACGTCGTATGGCAGCGATCGAATCAACAAACGATTTTGTACACGTAAATCAACTTACATCGAAATGAACTACGCGATTAAATCATTATTGAATAGCAAGCACGGTCTCCAAGTCATGCTGATGGCGCCGGTACTGGGCATCTTGGCCTTTACCGGATGCTCCCACATTGACGGTACGGCTCAAAAGCAGCCATTAAAGAAAAACAGAGTAGCCGTCTACTCCGAATGGAGCCAAACGGAAGCACAAGCGGCTGATTCTAATCCGGATCCGGGATATGAATGGTTTTACTAAGCGAATAGGCGCAGTCGAACGCGGCGGAAAGGCTACAGAGCGGCTCCCTCGAAAGAGGCAAAGCGGCATTCCTCATGCCTCTTACCATGACCCTCTCGTCGGTGGCGGATATTTTCCTGTCGTAAGCCGTATAGCGGCTTTGGAACTAACAACCGAATCTGTACCCCTAGTTAACGACTAACAAACTCGACTACTATGGAAGAATCCACATTGGCCACCCGATCAGCAATATCCGGTAGAAAGAAGGCACGGCCGCTGCCCGAGGCCGGACGATTAAGCAAAACTGCTGCCCCGGGTGGAGATTATGTTCTTGGCCATTCGCAAAGAGAGATTCGCCGTTTGACGACGCAGGCAGCCATACTGAATCCCATTACCGAGCGTCTCATGCGTAACACGAGAGTCGGCCCCGGGATGCGAGTGCTTGATTTGGGTTGTGGCGCCGGCGATGTTTCTATGCTGGCTGCGGAGCTCGTCGGGTCAACCGGCTCGGTAGTTGGGATTGATCGAAACAAGGATGTTCTTGCTGTAGCGGCTGAGCGGGCTCGACTAGCGGGATTCCCACAAATTCACTTTGAGCAAGCGTCGGCTGAGACCTTCTGGTCGGGTGAACCTTTCGATCTGGTGATCGGCAGATACGTTTTGATCCATCAGTCCGATCCGGCTGGACTCCTGCGAGGCGCGGCACGCCTGGTTAGACGCGGAGGGTCGATCGCTTTCCATGAGATTCGACTGAACGAAATCCTTAATTCGTCGCCATACGTTCCGCTCTGGCAGCTGACGGGAAGCCTCATCGAGATGGCATGTCATTCTGCATTGCCGCACTACGATGTGAGCGACCGGCTAATCGAATGTTTCTCCGAAGCCGGCTTACCGCAGCCTGACCTATTCTCTGAGACCCCCGTTGGCGGCGGTGTTGATTCGCCTCTCTACGCTTGGGCCGCCGAAACTCTGAATAGCTTTCGCCCGCAACTTACAAAAATGGGGATCGCGTCAAGTGGATTCACTGGTGTTGAAACACTTGCGAGGAGCCTGAGAGCAGCCGTCGTCGATGCCCGCAGCCAGATTACAGCGCCCCGGCAAGTCTGTGCATGGGTAACGGTCTGACCACGGGCGAAGTAGGGAGTAATGAATGGGTATCGAAACCGTCCAGCCGCGAAGCGGTAAGTTCGACAGCTGCTTAGACTACCGCGGGTCACAGCTTCTACGTGATCTTTCGTTGCCTGGCGGGCACGGCCGAGAACAGCGGGATGAGCCCCTCTAGCATCGTGGGGTGCGTGAAGATAGCGTCACGCAACAGGGTATAGGGCAGTCCCGCAAGCATCGCGACCTGGACGACTGCGATGATTTCTCCTGCTTCCGCTCCGAGAGCAGTGAACCCCAGAATGCGATCACTCTGCAAATTCTCTTTCCATAGCGACCGGCTCCGATCGACATTTTCGCCCCGGCTTAGCGAGCGTTATTTTCCGATTGCCCGGGACCTATCTCGGCCGGCGAGGTGGGACCATGCGAAGTCGGGCCCAGAAACTCCTGTCCAAATCTGGCCGCGATCTGGTCGAGTCGTTGGAAGTTTGGTTCGGGCTTACTCCATTCTTCGGCACAGGCCGCCACATAATGATCAAAACCTCCCGGGACACAGATCGCTAAGACCTGCGCTCTCTCGCCGCCTACCACTCTCGGTGCATGTGGGATATCTTTTGGCAGGTAAACCGCGTCGCCTTTTCGGAGGCGAACGGTCTCCCTACCTCGATTTACCTCGAGCTCGCCCGATTCCACAATGAAGATCTCGTCTTCAAAACGATGGATGTGTAGCGGCACGTCGTTCCCGGGTGAGGCCAAAACTCGCAAGACACAGGATGTGCCTCCGGTCTGCTCAGAGCTGACTAATACATTGAACTCGTGACCGAAAGCCCTAAGCACTTTCTGAATTTGATCAAGATTCATCGATTGAAAGTGTAAAAGAGCAATGCCCCCGCTAATGTGATGGCCGCAAATAGATAGGAGACAGCCAAGATTCCGGCAAACGCCTCGAACAAACTTGTTAGGCGCCAAACCGATCTCCAACTCCGAAGGGCGGGTCTCGCGACGGTAACACTCTTAGATTCCTTTTGTTTGGTCACGATCGTCGTCGGCTGACCGACAGTTAACATGCTGTGGATCGAACTGATGTTTAAACTAGGTGTCATATTGGACATGGTGATTGATTTAATAACTTCTTCTAACCGGCAAGACCTTTACGGTCGGCTGAGTTGGGGAGCTGCACTGGCTGAGCGAGCGTTTCGGCCCCACCGATGCGGTTTTCAAGATCTCCTCAGTTGTTTCGAGTAGTTCGTCGGACGCAGAAAAACTCGTCTCCAAGAGGCGAAGCGATCCATTCGTTGTCGCGACGCCGATGGTTGGAGCGCCTGCAAATCTCGCTGAAACTGCCGGACCCCATATTGCGTCTAACCGCAATTGTCCGAAGTCGGAACCGAATGGTAAGTTCCCGAGGTTTGTTAACATGATGTCGTGAGCGAACGCCTGCGCACAGATCGCAGCTGCGGCCGGAACATCAACGCCGTCTGCGAGGGCTTGGCAAAGGGCTGACCTCGACGCAACAACCCCTTTCAAGGTTTGGGCTCGACTTAAACTCACCGTCGACTCTCGGGCTAGGTCCCAAAAATCGACGGGCATGTGAGGCCGGATATTGACTATTCCCGCGTCGACAAGCGCAGCGCAGTCCTCCCCTAGTCCCAATAATTTCCGGGTATCGATCGGCGAACAGATGCGAATCGGAGCATGCTTGAAATTCGGGTTCTCTAGCCAAGCAGCTAGAGCGACCGCGGCAGAGATCGCTCCGTGTACCGTAGTCCCTTCCTGTCGGGCGCGTTCTCGTAATTTTCTGGTCAGCCCGGGAGTCAGACGCAAGCTCTTAATGCGGGGACGCAGGTCCTCTTTGCTTATGTAGGTCGCTAGTCTCGCCGCGGGTGCGACCGGTGAATGTGTATCTGCGATCAACCTGTCCGGTCTAATCGCTCCATTCCCGGTTAGACCAAGGATCTCTTCATGCGGGGGTAGTAGCGGCAGCGAATCGAGTGTCCTTCCCGATAGCGCTTGTAGCAAATCCCGAATCACAAAGGCGATGGAACGCCCATCTGCAATGGAATGATGAGCGACCAAGATGAACGCCGCTTGGTCAGCCTCGTGTAGTAGTACGGCGCGCACGAGTGGTGCCCCTTGTGGATCAAAAGGAATCGATAATTCCAGCTCCATTTCATCCGCCCAGTCCCGGGTCGCGTTATTTTCTTGCCGTACCCGAAGTGGAATTGTTGTCTCAACTTCCTGACGGAAGTGCGGACGACCGCTTCCGTTTGTTTCTATGCGGACCGAGAGGAGGGGATGGCGGCGCTGCACTAGTTTGAGGGCGTCGCGCCAAAGCTGTATTTCAGTGGTTCCTTGCACTTCAGCCGCTAAGGCAAAGTGGACCGGCCGGTTCTGATCGAGCAGCCAAAAGAAGTGTTCAAAGCTTCCAAGCGGTCGAAGTGACGGGTTGACGTGTTTGGCGAAAAACAGGGGATTTATCATCTCAATTTTCTTTTGTGTCGGTGGTTAGTTTGACAAATTTCCGGGAGCCGCAGGCGCTTCTTACGATTGGTAGATGAGGCTTTGGTGCAAAAGGCGAAACGTCACGATCAGAGCTAGTCACAGCACAAACCGGTTTCCGACCGAGTCGGCCTCGCAAGCGAGGCAGCGCTCCACGAAGATGCCTTCCATCTTGCTGCGGATAAGTTTCGCGTTCTGGCCTAGCTGAGCAATTTATCGAGGAGCGTATGTGCTCTCGCAATTGTACGTTGTAGGATAAAATTAAAACGAGTTCCATTTTATTAGTTGACCGGCAAGCCTTTGATCTATGCCTTTTTGGGAACACTGGTAAACGGGTTGAACACCGCGAGTGAGGACCAATGGTTTGCGGAACGGGGAGCCCAGAGGACAAGCACGAGGTTTCTACGAAGTGTTTCCTAGGCGAAACGGACAATCAACATCAGGGAAACGATGCTGATGAACAGCCAGAGCAGGACGCCCTGCAAGAATGGTCGCCAGCCGACGGCGCGCAGCGTTTTTGGCGAGAGGCCTGCCCCGATCAGAAACAGCGTGAGCGTTAGACCGGTTCCGGCCACGTGCTGCAACGCGGGCGCTACGTCTGCCACCCCAGGCACAAAACTGCGGGCAACCGAGGCCAGCACGAAAAGGCCGATGAACCAGGGGATCTGCATCGTCTGCCGGCTGTGTGTCTTGGTTTGGTGATCACCCCGGCGTGACCGGAAGATGGCCGCTGCGCCCAAGGCCACCGGGATGATCCACAGCGCACGAGAGAGTTTGACAGCCGTAGCCGTTTGCAAGGCATCCAGTCCGTAATGCGCACTCGCGCCGACCACGGAGGAAATATCGTGAATGGCGATGCCGGCCCAGGTGCCAAATTGCACCTGCGTCAGCCCAAGTGTGTGACCTACAACCGGGAACATGTAAAGCGCGGTCGCATTAAGGATGAAGACGGTGCCCATTGCGACACTGATCTCGCTTTCGCCCGCGCCGATGACCGATCCCACGGCTGCGATAGCCGAGCCGCCGCAGATCGCAGTGCCTGCAGAGATAAGGGCCGAGACTTTGCGATCGATGCCGAGACGTTTGCCCAGGATCCAGGCCAGTCCAACCGTTGTGGCGATAGTCGCCGCGGCTAAGCCGGCGCCTTGTAAACCAGTACGAAGAACAACCTGCAAATCCATGCCAAAGCCAAGAAAGACAACGCAGACCTTCAGCAGCGTGGCCGAGATTTTCTTGCCCAGGCGAGCGAACGGGTTCTCGTGTGTAAGCGCAAGGATGGCGCCCAGAGCCAGGGCCAGCGAAGATGAGACCCACGGTGTCAGGCAGAAAGCCGCTGCAACGATAAAGATGGCCTGCCGCACGCCTCGAGGAAGAGCCTGGGAATCACGTGGCCAGCGCCGGCGAGTTGAACTTTCTGGGGTCGCCAATCTTCCGGAAACGGCAGGCAAAGCTGAAATTGGCGCCGGGTTAACGAGTTTAGCGAAAAATGGTGGGTTTATCATCTTACTTCTTCTGTGCGGATAGTTAGTTTGCTAAGTTTCTGCGGCCTGGAGGGCGCTATTTTACGGGTGGTGGATGAGGCCTTGTTGTAAAAATACCGCCCCCGCAATTAGAGCTAGAAAGAGGAGCAAACCTAACGTCGATTCGATAAGTCCGACTTTAATTCGATCGAAAGGTGAAAACTCCGGCCAATCGATATTTATCTCTTCAGTCATTGCTTCAAACGCGTCATTAAGGTCAACTGGCTGTCCGGGCGTTGTATCTGGCTGCGCCATCCCTGTCGCGCTATAGCGAAGCGACGGCGGAGTATTTGGAACGGTCTTCTCCGTTAGATTCCTTGAAGCTTCAGAACCACAGATCAAATGCCTTCCATCCTGCTCCGGGTGCGCGCGATGATCCGGCTTAGCCGAACGGCTGATCGAGGAGCGCATGTGCTCCCGCACTTGCACATAGTAAGATAACATTAGAACGGTTTCCATTTTGTTAGTGTTATTTGTTCCGCCGTCACCGGCCCCTTTGCTGCACTCGCGCGCCAAAGGGCTAATTCCGGCTTGAGTTAAAATTTGAAAATCGCAGCCAGACAGAAAATGAGACCAAAAATCGCAGCCCCGGCGACAATTAGCGCTGCCACTAGCTCGAAACCGGTCCAGAGGTGACAGTTAGGTGTTGTTCTCCGGAATGACCCGGCTTCCTTTGTTGGGTCGCTCGCAGTGTCTACTCGGATCAGTTGCAGGCGACCGTCCGACGGTGTTGTTTCGTAGTAAGGAACAGAACGAGTAATCTCTTCGGCTTCAATCGGGCCTACACCCCGTTCCACCCTGGAGCTCCTTTTTATATGATCTATCTCGATTTCCGCGACACCGTGGGCCGCTAACAACTCGCGCGCGTAATTCGCTGCGGAATCGGCTAGCAGATTGTCAAGCTTCTCTTCAGTCCACCTTAGCGCCCTGACAATGTTTGTTAACATAACGGTTAGTTTCAGTAGGTTGCGGGCAGCGCTTTTTCGCTATGGATACAGAGTGCCCCGTGATCTGTAGGGCTGCTAGATGCCATAAGAATCAATTTTGACTGTCCCGGACGAGAGAAGCATGGCCTTGTGATGGAGAGAGAAAGTTATCTGTCTTTCGAGGGAGAGTCCGTGTTCACCGATTGAAAGTATAAAAGAGCACGGCTCCAGTTAATGCGAGCGCAGCCAATAGATAGAAGGCGATGAAAACACCGGCGATCAGTTCTGCGCCGCACCTAAGCGAGGACCACATCCCCAAAAGGCTTTTCGTCCAGGTCAAATTTGCTATGGACTCAGATTGTCTAGGGGCGATGGCGGGTGCTTCAGTAACACTGGGATACATGTTTACCGTTGAATGCATATGATCGATCTCCTCTGATCTGCTAAACAGGTTAGTTTGGCTTGTTTTTACACAAGGAATGTGGACCGTAAGCTGCGGCGTCACTATCTTGCCTAAGATGGGAAATTCCCTGTGCCGAACGAGGGGAAAGTCATCTGAGAAGAGAGGTACGAGTGTGTAGTTCTATAGAACTAGTTCTGCGAGAAATCGCAGCCCTGGCTGGAGGAGAAACAGCGCCGTCTCGGAGAAGCAATGCTTCCTTCCCATTTCGGGCGAGAAGGAAATGCAACTAAAACCAGCCGGGACGACAGGCGGATGCGGGCGCAATCACTTGAATCTCGGTTCCCTTGCCAGTTTGACTTAAAATCGTGAATTGACCGCCCAATGCTCTACAGCGTTCCTTCATACCGGGAATACCGAGGCCCGACGAGGTCGCGGTCACCGGCCCAGTGTCGCCGGCAGAATCGGCAACGCCAACGCCGTCATCTCGCAGTTGAAGGGTAAGGCCTTTGCGTTCAAAGAAGAGGTCAACTTCGAACCGGTGTGCATTAGCATGTTTAAGTGTGTTGGCCACCGCTTCCTGAGTGATCCTGACGAGCGCCTGTTCGCATTCCGAGCGCAAACGAAAGGGCCGGCCGTGAACCCGAACTTCCGTGGTTAAGGTTGTCGCAGATGTCGCTTTTTTAACGATGTTTTCGAGGGCGTACGCCAAAGAAGGCGACGCAGTTAAAATGCCGGCTCGCAATGCTCTCAGTGCGCCTCGCGCCTCCGTCAACGTTTCCCGGGCGAGCATGCGCATGCTCTCCAGAATCTGGATAGTTTTATCTCCCTGTCCTTTTCGTTCTGAGTTAATTGCCTTCTCAGTTTGCCATAATATTCCAACCAGGCCTTGCGCCAGGGTGTCATGCAGATCGCGCGCTAGACGCGCTCTTTCTTGCAAGATCTGGGCGAGACGCCAGCGATACAGGCCCCAGATCCCCAGGGCGATGAGGACCAGGCAAAGAGAATAGAACCACCAAGTCTGATAGTAATGGGGCTGGATTACAAATTCGGTTGTGGCAGCGAGGTTGTCCCGAGGCCAGATTCCATCCCGGCTGCATGCGATCACCCGGAAAAGGTAATCGCCGGGTGGCAGACTGGTATAATACGCCACACGCCGAGTACCGGCAGCGACCCAGGTAGCGTCGAAGCCATCGAGCCGGTATCGGTATTGCAGATTTTCGGGCGCCGACAAACTGAGGCCAGCATAATGAATCTCGATGCTATGAATATCCGGGGAAAGCACTGTAGGAGGCTCACCCGGACGCAAGGGAATGTATTGGGTAAGGTTAGCTATTAACCTCTCGAGTACGATGGGCGGTGCTCGCGAACTGGCGACGAGAGTTTCCCGAGCCGCAACCGCTAGTCCTCCAGCGGTTGCGAACCAGAGGCGACCGTCGACTGATTGGCAGCTGGTGTTAGCGTTGCCACCGCTGCATTCCGCTGTGGCCAGGCCATCAGCCGCCGTGAAGCGCCGGCAAGTCACCGTTGATCGCTTTCCATCGAAGAAGTCGTTTAGATCTTTGATCGGGGTCGCAAAGATTCCCCGATTACTAGTCGCCCAGAGATTCCCTGTGTCGTCCTTAAGCAGGGTGAAAAACTCATCGCTAAACAGGCCATCAGCTGTATTGCATAGATTGCCCGCTGATCCGTTTCGGATCCTGGCGAGCCCGTAGCCGAACGTTCCGGCCCATAGCGTGCCATCGGAATCGGCGAGCAACGTGATAAATCCCAGATCATGGGCAGGACTATCCTTTGGAAGCGCATCCCGGAGCACGCCGTCGGAGTACCTCAACAGACCACGTCCGGGAGCAATCCAGAGGGCGCCATCGGGTCCGAGCGCTATCGCGCGCGCGACATTGTCTCTGATTCCGTCTCGCTCGGTAAACCTGCGAATCAACTTACCGTCATGAAAGCAAAAGAGACCAGCTCCACCGGTCCCCACCCACAAGTCACCCGACGGAGTCCCATAGAGCGCGATAATGTCGGCCGCAGGAGTGAATCGGATAGGCTCTGTCTCGACTGAAAATGGAACTTCGCGAAATGCTTGCAGAGAGCCATCCGCGGTCCCCACCCATAGTAAGTTCCGCGCGTCTTCGTACAGTGCGGCCACCTGCTCCGATAAAATCGATGAAACTGGCGATACCAGCGTTGCTTGCGCGTCAGCCGCTGAGTTTAGAAATGCAAGACCAGCTTCAGTGCCTACCCAAATTTTTCCCGTTCGGGAAGCAAGCACCGAGAAAACCAGATCGCTAGGTAGACCCTGCTTTGAGTTGAAAATGGTAAACCGAGTATCAGAAATTCGAAATAGACCCGCGTCCGACCCGACCCAGACATCGCCCTCCCGATCCTCGCAAAATGCTGAAACCGGGATGGTTTTGCGCCCCTCTATCGGTGAAACAAGCGACCGGAATTCCGCCTCTCCAATCTTTGGATCGGGCAACATGCGCCAGACCCCACCGTTTTTAGAACCGGCCCAAATCATCCCGTGACTGTCAGTAAAGAGCGCAGTGATCTCACTATTGTCGGTCCGCGGCAACCGAACCGGTGAAACTTGATTATCCTCAATAGAAAACAGGCCCTGGTCGGTGGCCACCCAGACTCGATCGAGCAGGTCTGTTGTAAGAGCCCCGGTGGGCGCACCAAGGAGACCAGTCTTTGCGTCCATTAAGCGCACGGTTCCGCTGGCTTTGTCGATGCGATAAAGGCCGCCCGAGGCGGCGACGAAAAGATCACCTGATTTTAGCGAACAAATCCGTTTGACCACTTGCCGCCGGAGCCCCTGGGCCAGCGTATGCTCGATGAATCGGTCACCGCTTTGCCGGAACAAACCTCCTTGATATGTTCCAATCCAGACGATTCCTTCGCTGTCCACCGCAATTGCCGAAACATCCGCATGCGGTACTCCATTCGTTTGATCCAGATAATGAAATCTGCCTTTTCCAGCGCGACAATAGACTCCTGCATAGCAGCCCATCCAGAGTTCACCGGCTGCATCGACGCACAAACACGTCGCTCTCCGGCGCCTGAAGGGCTTCTGCTGAAATTCGCCGGGCACGAAGAATTCGGCTCCATCGAATCTTACCAGCCCTTCTTCGCTCGCGACCCAAAGAAATCCATCCGGGGTTTGGGCGAGGCCACGAATGGAATCCTGCAGCAGACCATTCTGCTGATTCCACATCGCCATCCGGCACTGGGCCAGCGGGGTATCTGGATTTAATGCTAGGAGGGAATGAGAGAAAACCCAGATAGAAAACACCGCGGCGCTGCGTAGAAAACCTTTAAAAAGCAGGGGTTTTCTTGTTGTCACTGGGTGAGAATCTTTCCAGACTTTTAGCACCCTTCTTATGCGCGGTCATTTGCTAAGGTCGATTCGAGCGAGGGACTGGCGGCTGGTTACACATTCAAGATCGGGAGCGTCGCGCACACGCGAGTACCGTGCCCAGCGCGACTGAAGATTTCCAGCATGCCACCCCGCTGGGTTGCGCATTCCTGCATGCCTTTGATGCCGTACCCTTCGCTATGCTCTTCGGATGCGCTCGGGTCGAAGCCGGCGCCGTCATCTGCAATCTCAAGTTTGACCCGGTCGGCGTACCAAATGAGAGTGGCTTCCAACCTCCGCGGCCGGGCGTGGTGCAAAGCGTTATTGATTGCTTCTTTCGATATTTGAAACAATCCTTTCAGCGTCTCTGCTCCGACCGTTCGGGGGGCTTCACCGATTTCACGGAAGTGGGAGATGAGGTCGCTTTCGTCGCCCGCTTCTCGAATCAGATCGATCAGCATCTGCGATGGGCTGGTTGAGCCGGAGTGCTCCGGGCGCAATACAAGTGTTGTGCGTCGAACCAATTCAATCCCAAGCCTGGCCAATTCCCTGGCCCTATCAATTGCTCTCGAAGCCTTCGCCGGATCTGATTTCAAGAAAGACTGTGCACCGGCCAAATGCATGGAGATAGCAGCCAAAGACTGAGCGACACTTTCATGTACTTCACCAGCCGCCCGCATCCCTTGATGCGCGATTTCAGCGTCCTTAGCCCGATTACTGATCCTCAATAGCTGAATGGCTAGGGCAGCCTCATTCATGAGATTCTCGACGAAGTCTAACCGGCTGGAAGGAGGTGGTTGCAATCTCCGGCAACCGAATACGGCCAGACCGATCGGGCGCGCATTAAAGATGAGGGGCACGGCAAGCCCTCCCTGCAAACCCAGGCGTCGATACCAAGGAATTAACCATTTGAAGGAGAGCTTGTTTTCGTCATTTAAATCGCGCCATTGATACGTCCCGCTGGTCATCAGCTCCTGCCAAATGGTTGACTGATGGACTGAAAAAGGTTCGCGTAGTTCGATGAATCGGTCTTCGTTGAAAAAATCGACTGGCTGGCCATCCTCGAGGACGATCGCCGTTCGCATCCGGTTCGACTGCTCATCGAACAAGAAAATTGCGGCTGAAGGCGCGGCTATTGCCTGAGCGGATTCCGTAAGCGCGCCGATCACGAACGGCCACAAATCGTCGGCATTTGTCAGGCTAGCTAGCGATCGCCTTAAAGCGTCGTTAGCGGCCGCAAGTTCGGCCACCTCGTCTTCATCAACCATGACCACGCACCAAACCCCTTCGGATTGCCGTCGATACTGCTTCTGAGCGGCTAATAACATCCAGCTTATAAAAGATGCTCTTCACGTGAGTCTTGACTGTCCCCTCAGTGATAAAAAGCTTTGAGCCGATCTCTTTGTTAGATTTGCCTTCGCACATCTGGCGTAGTACCTCGAGTTCCCGCTCGGTCAGTTCAGCTCGGAAAGCAAACGTGGCCAGTTTTCCCCCTAGTTTTGCGGGCAAGTAGTTTGCACCTTGGGATACGGTTCGGATTGCATCGGCGATTTCTTCTTTTTCAGCTTCCTTCAGCAAGTAACCCTTGGCGCCAGCCTTCAGGCTTTGCTTCAGATCTTCCTCGTTGTCGAATGTGGTGAGGATGATTACTTTCGCTTGGAACTTACTCACTAGCTCGCGTGCGACCTGGATCCCGTCCTGCTTCGGCATGCGAAGGTCCAATAGCAAGACGTCGGGCAACAACCTGGCATATTCTTCGCAAGCCTGTTCTCCATCTTCGGCGAAACCGACAAACTCAAAGTCCGGTTCCTCGCCCAGCACCGTGACCAGGCCCTCGCGAACGATCAAATGGTCGTCCGCCAACATGATACGGATCTTGTTCTCTTGTTTATCGGTTGTTTTCATTTTCTCTTTTCCGGTTGCCGATCGGCATCAGCTTTTCGCGCATGGGGAGACACCCCGGACTGCCCATGCAACACCGCCACGAAAAGCCCGGGAGCCATGTAGCCCCAGAAAACGCCAGCCAACAAACTATCGGACAGATTATTCGGTTGTAATCTCCCTCTTTCGAGGGAATTACAGATTCGAGGTTCGAGGCATACTACACCCAGGTATAGCCGGCGAAAGGGCTTTCACCGCCTAGTGTCCTGTCCCACAAATAACGTGGCTTTCGCCGTCGGTCAGTTGGCTGTTTTTCAAGGCGTGAGCGAAGTGCCCATATCTGGTTCATACGGGCCGATCCGCCGCGGCGGAGGAAAAACAGCCAACTGGCCACGGCCCGGAGCGTTGCGATGAAAATGGGCCGGCGGCTGCGTTGCTCGTCGGTTACGTATCAATCTAGATATGCGCCTCTACCGCCAGTCCGGCTCGGACCGCCTTGCCGGCGGCCCATTTTGATCGCAACGAAAGCCACGTTATTTGTGGGACAGGACACCAGGGGTGGAGTTGTCCAATTATTCGTCGAGCGGAACTGGCGGCGAGAACCGACAACGATTAGAGTTCGCGCTGAATGGACCCGGTTACCCTCGAAGGTAGGCAGGCTCCGGCACAGCACCCCCAATCCCGATCGCCGAAAGAAGCGCTTACTGCTATTCGACACTATGGCCTAGCAGTGCTCGCCGTTGCTGTAGCGGTGGGCTTAGCACTGTTGTTTCAACAGTTTCAGTTCCGTGACGTGGAGGTCCCTCTTTTCCTTTTTGGCCTCGCCATTGCCGCCTGGTTCGGCGGGCTTGGAGCTGCCCTTCTGGCCTGGGTGCTTTCGTGTCTCAGCTTCGACTATTTCTTCGTACCACCGATTCATACCCTTGCCGTTGAGCCAAGCGAGATCCCTTACTTTGCCATATTTGCCGTCTTTGCGAGCCTGGTGACGTGGTTTAGCACCGTTCGACGCCGAGTTGAACGCGACCTTCGTCAGGCCCGCGATGACTTGCAAAAACGAAGTGTTCAACTTGAGGCGAGCAACAAAGAACTGGAAGCGTTTGCTTATTCCGTCTCCCACGACCTTCGGGCTCCACTTCGTCATATGGCGGGGTTTTCGGAGCTTCTCCAAAAAAACAGCGCCCAAGTTTTCGACGATAAGAGCAAACGCTATGTTGGGGTGATCCTGGAGTCTGCTAAAAAAATGGGGGCTCTTATCGATGATCTCCTGGCGTTTTCTAGAATCGGCCGGGCTGAAACCAATAAGACGACAATCAACCTGGGGCAACTGGTAGAAGAAGCTCTGGCCGAAGTTCGACGTGACGTCGGCGATCGCAAAATTGTGTGGAAGGTCGGAAAGATACCCACTGGTTACGGAGACCGGGCGATGGTGCGGCTGGCGTTGGTCAATCTGATTTCCAACGCGGTAAAGTTTACCCGCACGCGAACGCCGGCCGAAATCGAGATCGGACAGATGCCCGCAACCGATGATCAGGTGGTCATTTTTGTCCGAGACAATGGCGTTGGCTTTGATATGAAATATGTTGGCAAACTTTTCGGCGTGTTCCAACGTCTTCACTCGACGGAGGCGTTTGAGGGGACCGGCATCGGTTTGGCGACTGTGCAACGGATTGCGCACCGGCACGGCGGGAGGGCTTGGGGCGAAGGTTCGCTGAACCAGGGAGCCACGTTTTACCTTTCAATATCCAAATCGCAGCAAAATTAACTTATGAGCGCTATCGGACGTATCTTGCTGGTTGAAGACGACCCCCACGATGTCGAACTCACGATGACGGCTTTAGAGGATTATCATTTGGCTAACGAGGTAGTGATAACTCGCGATGGTGCGGAAGCGCTCGATTATCTCTATCGGCGAGGCGCCTATGCTAATCGTCCGAATGGCAGCCCAGCGGTTCTGCTTTTGGATTTGAAACTGCCCAAAGTCGACGGATTAGAAGTGCTTCAACAGATTAAACGAGATGACAAGCTCCGGTTAATTCCGGTGGTGGTGCTGACCTCGTCCCGTGAAGAGCGAGACATGGTCGCTAGCTACCGGCTGGGGGTGAATGCCTATGTGGTAAAGCCGGTGGATTTTCACGAATTCGTCAACGCCATTAAAGAACTGGGAGTCTTCTGGGCAATCATCAATGAGCCACCCCCAGGAAGTATCAAGAAAACTGGCGATGCGTAGTGCGCCCGTCGTTACGACTATCCATGGGCTCGAATAAAAACAATCGAGTTTTCTCTCTGTCTCCCGAATTTGGGGGTTGGGCAGGCAGCAGGGAATGAAAGCAGCCCTCCGCGTACTGTACCTGGAAGATGAGCCCAGAGATGCGGACCTTGTCCATGAGACACTCGCGGCCGATGGCATCGAATCCGAGATAATCAGAGTTGAAACCGAGACCGGATTTATAAGTGCGCTTGAACAGGGCGGCTTTGATCTAATTCTCGCTGACTACACTCTGCCATCGTTCGATGGTCTTTCGGCGCTCGAAATTGCCCAGAAGAGCTGGCCGGAGTTGCCGTTGATCTTTGTCTCCGGAACCTTGGGTGAAGAACTCGCCATCGAAGCACTGAAAAAAGGTGCTACCGACTATGTGGTCAAGACGCGGTTATCCAGGATCGTGCCGTCCGTTCAACGGGCTTTGAGAGAGGCCCAAGAACGCAGCGATCTCACCCGGGCTCAAGAAGCTCTCCGCCAAAGTGAAGCTTACTTGGCGGAGGCGCAGAGAATCAGTCACATCGGTAGCTTCGGTTGGGATGTTGTCAGTGGCAGGATCTATTGGTCGCAGGAGACCTATCGTATTTTCGAATATGATCTGGCCAGTGAACCGAGATTAGAACTGGTTTTCGCTCGAGTTCACCCGGAAGACAAAGCGATGGTGCAGCAGTTAGTCGACCGGGTTTCGAATGAGAAAACCGATTTCGATTTCGAGCATCGCTTGTTGATGCCGAATGGTTCCGTTAAATACCTGCGGGTTGCCGGTCGTCCGGCGAAAGGTAATTCGGGCGGCTATGAGTTCATGGGGCTCGTCTCAGACATAACGGAACGTAAATTGGGCGAGGAAGCGTTGCAGAAGGCGCAAGCGGAGCTCACTCATGTCACCCGGGTAACGACGTTGGGAGAGCTAACCGCGTCGATCGCGCATGAAATCAATCAGCCGTTGACCGCAATCGTGAACAACGCCAACGCCGGTCTGCGGTGGTTGTCGAACGAATCACCTGATATCGGCGAAACCCGCGAAGCGATTCGCCGTATCATCCGCGATGGAAACCGGGCAGGCGACGTGATTTCAAGGATGCGGGCGCTCTTTAAGAAAGCTCCCATGACAAAGGAGCGATTTGATATCAACGAGGCGATAGAAGAAGTAGTGGCCATGACCCAGGCCGAAGCGCAAAGGAATCGCGTCCTCGTTCGTACCCGGCTCGGAGCGGAGGTACCATCGATTTTTGGAGATAGAGTTCAATTGCAACAGGTGGTGCTCAATCTCCTGATCAACGCAATCGAAGCCATGAGTGCAACGAACGAAGGCCGGCGAGAACTTCTAGTAAGCACCCAAAGAAAGAGTGAGACCAAAGCGGTGACGAGCGGAATCGGTTGTTCAACGGACGAGAACGCCAACGTCGTAGTTGCGGTGCGAGATTCCGGTCCCGGCCTCCATCCTGACAGCCAGAACCAGCTTTTCAACGCGTTCTACACAACCAAACCCAAAGGCCTCGGCATGGGCCTCGCGGTTAGCCGCTCAATCATCGAAGCGCACAGAGGGAGTCTGGAAGCCCTTCCCAACGATGGTCCCGGCGCGACTTTCCAGTTCACTCTGCCTGTTTTGCGTGGTTGATGCCCCTCTTGTTGAGAGTGCGTTTTCGGTAGCGGCCTCAGTTTAGGCGCGAAGCGCTCATTTGGCTCCACTCTGTTCTCCGGGCTGGGCAAGCCTCAAGATATAAGCCAGCCTAGCATCGTATTCATCGCAAATAGGAGAGTTGCCGTTCGGCTCTACCCATTCGGGATGCTGCGACCGTAATGATGCCCGGATCAACGCTCGTAATTCAGCGTAGCTGCGGACATTTTTATCTGGTTTCACGACAACCATGGGTCTAAGCCTGAGGCCGCGCGGCGAGCCGTATTGGTTCAGATTGGTGGTGTAGCTCGGCCGCAGTGAGCGCTCGCCACATACCGTACCAGGCATTGCTTGGACCGGACCACACTCGTTGCCACATTGCGCGACGGCGAGCTCGCATCGCGGCTTTTCTGTCCTGCATGGCCAGCAAGTAGCCAAGTGCACCACTTTGAGTAAGGGTCGGGATTGCCGCGGTATCAGGATACCGTAGTCGATATTCATGAACAGTTTCGATCGTCCGATACATAGTCGTCCTTTTGTTAGCAGTTAATTGCGTTTCCAGAGTCCATGATCAGTTTCCATGCCACTCAAGTTTGCTAACGCGTAACTCGGCTGAAATAAGCGACTTACGTTACATATCAGTCGAGCATTCGCCCGAGACTAATTCTTGTACGTTCGAAGAATCGTTCGTGGCGGAATGCTTGGTAGGGCGAGGCGGCCGGAATAGTTGTGTCGTGTTCACAACGCGGCGGAAGTTCGACGTTAGCGTGGACGGCTTGGGCCGAAAGGCTGCCGAGCCGTGGTTCTATCGGGATTCCAGCTGAAGAATCGTCCGGGCAATGGTGGTTCGCGATAGACCTCGGCTCGGCAGTTTCGAGTCCTAACCACGGCGAACGGATCATTCCAAATCAGCGCCGCGGCGAATGATCAGAGGCATTTCCGGAGCCTCGCCC
>CAVXLD010000014.1:0-160439 GCA_963762565.1 uncultured Verrucomicrobiae bacterium
TTTGTCACTCTTTGATTATCCCCAGGCGCTCTGCCATGTGAACAAGGTCTACCAGCGACTGAGCCCGCATTTTCTGCATCACTTTGGCTCGCTGTATCTTGACCGTAATCTCGCTCGTTCCCAATTCACCTGCGACTTGCTTGTTTAAGAGACCGCGGACGACCCAACTCATTACTTCCCGCTCGCGTTGGGTGAGGGTCTCATAACGACTTCGAAGCTCCGCCGTTTTCGAATGACCTGCTTTGGATTCGGCATCTTTCTTGATCGCCTCGCGGATGGCGTCGAGCAATTCCTGATCTGCAAAAGGTTTGGTGAGAAACTCCACCGCTCCGGCCTTCATGGCGCGCACAGTCATCGGAATGTCGCCGTGCCCGGTAATAAAAATAATCGGTATTTGATTATCGGAAGCAGCTAATTCCCGTTGCAGAGCTAAGCCGTTTTGGTCTGGTAGACGCACGTCAAGCACCAGGCAGGACGGCGCCGCTGATGGACTCTGCTGTAAAAAGTCTCGTGCGGATGAAAACGTCTCTACTCGGAGACCGGCCGACCGGATCAAGCTGCTCAGCGCCTCACGGACCGAAATATCGTCGTCAACGACATACACCACTGGAGGAACCGGTTTATCGGTTGGTTTAGTGCTGGGCTTCAAATTTCGTCTCCCCTCAGAATAGGATTTGGGGAACCGGGTTGCAAAGTTTCTTGGGGAACGATGCGGCGTTAACGAGCGGGCAGGGTGGAAGGGGTCGCCAACCGTGGAGCGTGCCTCGCTTGCGAGGCCGACGGTGAGCAGAGCCGAGAATGAGCCCATCCGAACGTGCAACTCCGCTCTCGGGCCTTAGAATGAGGGGTCGCCACATAGAGCGTTGATGGAAGCTAGGTGGTGTACACACGGCGTTCCCTTGCTCACCACGGCCTCGCAAGCGAGGCACGCCCCATAGCTTACCCACGCGGTCCCAGTGCTTTTTCCACTGCATTGAGAAGCGTGTCGTCGGTAAAAGGTTTCAACAGGCAGTCAATAGCGCCATCGGTCATCATCCGCTCGCGCAAGGCCTCGGTTTCATGAGCAGTGACAAAGACGATCGGTATCGAATAACCAGTGGTCTTCAGTTCTCGCTGAAGGTCTGGTCCGCTCATACCATCCAGTCTGACGTCCAGAACCAAGCAGTCTGCAGCCCGAAGTCTTGCTGAGCCCATAAATTCTTCTGCTGAAGAATATGTGGCCACTTGAAAGCCAACTGACTTCAGCAGGCTTTCCACTGATTCCCGGACCGAGATATCATCATCGACAACAGCGATCAGGGATGTACGGCTAGCCCGTGGAAGCATTGACCAAGCATGCCGGATTTGAGTGAGCGTCGCTATAATACCTTGGTATGACTGTGATGGAGAGGCGCCCGCTCTATGTAGGGAGCGCTAGTGTCCTGTCCCATAAATAACGTGGCTTTCGCCCGGCAGCTGCCGGATCAGTTGGCTGTTTTTCAAGGCGCGAGCGAAGCGCCCATATCTGGTTCATACGGGTCGAGCGAGCAACGCGGAAAAACAGCCAACTGGCCACGGCCCGGAGGGTTGCGATGAAAATGGGCCGGCGGCGGCGTTGCTCGTCGGTTACGTATCGATCTAGATATGCGCCCTCCTCGCGTCCGGCAACTGCCGGACCGGCGGCCCATTTTGATCGCAACGAAAGCCACGTTATTTATGGGACAGGACACTAGGCAAGCCTATGTCCGTTTTACCAAGTTTTGAAGGCGTATCGCAGGTAGAGGCGGTTCTCGGACCCTAGTTCCCTGGTCGGTTAGTTCCCTCATACCAAGGTATGATAGATCGCACGGGTGGCATCGTGTAGTATCGCCACCAGGCCTGGCACTCCCCCAATTTGACTACTTGGTGAAGACGCCAGACGGGCTCAGAAACCACAAAAGACCACTATTGAGTAGATGTTAGAAATGATGTTGCAACCGTAAGCTGATCAAGTGGCCTAGTGAGTTCATGAAGCCGCTTGCCAGGCTAAAGAAAGGGATGACCCATGAATCATGAACCTGTTCCTCAAGTGTACGTCGTGGACGACGACATTTCGGTGCGTGAGGCTCTAAGCAGTTTGATCCGCTCTGCCGGGCTCAGCGTTAGAACCTTCGCTTCGGCCAGCGAGTCGTTGGGAGGTCTAAAGAGGGAACGACCGGGGTGCTTAGTGTTGGATATCCAACTTCCTGATATCAACGGATTCGAACTCCAGCAGCGACTCGCAACCGACGACATTCAGATTCCGATCATCTTTCTTACGGGGCACGGGGACATTCCGATGTCAGTGCGAGCTATCAAGGCCGGAGCAGTAGAATTTCTCACCAAACCCTTCGACGACGAATACCTGTTGGAGACCATCCGGACCGCGATCGCGAGAGGCAGCAAACGCGAAGGGCTGGGAGCAGATACTTCGGAGGTGGTTGACGCCAATGACGGGCAGTCCAGCACGGCCTCGCGGGCGGTTCCGGACCGAGCCGAAATAGTGATGTCTGCGCCACAGAAGGTGAATGGGAGATCCGCGAATACCGATAGCGAGATCATCGGTCAGAGCTTGGTTTGGCGGCAAATCATGAGACAAATCGAGATGGTAGCGCCCACTGACGCTACTGTCTTGATTTTGGGTGAAACTGGGACCGGGAAGGAGTTGATTGCGCGGGAACTCCATCGGCGGGGCCGGCGCAAGGACAAGCCTTTAGTTCGAGTCAACTGCGCTTGTATCCCGAAGGAATTGTACGAGAGCGAATTCTTTGGTCACGCGCGAGGAGCCTTCACCAGCGCAATCAAGGACCGGATTGGCCGGTTTGAGGCGGCGGCGGGTGGGACCCTGTTCTTGGACGAAATTGGCGAAATTCCTTTGGAACTTCAGGGCAAACTTCTCCGTGTCCTTCAGGAAAAAAGTTATGAGCGGGTTGGGGAGGACAGAACTCGGCGCACGGATGTGCGTATCGTTGCTGCTACCAACCGGGACCTAAAGAGAGAGGTCGCCGCCGGTCGCTTTCGCGAAGACTTATATTATCGATTGAATGTCTTTCCAATTAGCGTTTCTCCGCTTCGTGAACGGAAGGAGGACATTCCGATGTTGGCGACCCATTTCGTTGAGTTAGCGGTAAACGAGCTCGGATGTCCGCCGCCAAGATTAACCCGAGCCGGCATCGAAACTCTACAAAACTATGATTGGCCCGGGAATATCCGGGAGTTAAGAAACGTAATCGAGCGGGCGGCGATCTTCGCCCGAGGCGGCGCGTTAGAGTTTGACCTCGCGATAACGGACGCCGATCCGAATCGGTTTGAGCCTGATGATCTGGACGGAATCGAACAAGAATTTCTCACGGACGCGGAAATGCGGCGTCGAGAACGAGAGAACCTTTTCGCAGTATTACGAAAGACCGGATGGAAAATTAAGGGTGTTGATGGAGCGGCGGAGCTTCTCGGCGTGAAACCGACCACGCTAATTTCTCGGATAGAGAAAATGGGGCTGAAGAGATCTCTTCTCAAAGAAGATGTGGGAGATCCTTGCGTGTGAAGTTAACCGGGATCCATCACGTCACGGCCATCGCTTCGGACCCCGCTGCCAATGTGGCTTTCTACACAGAGGTACTGGGATTGCGGCTAGTCAAGAAGACTGTCAACTTTGACGATCCGAATACCTACCATCTTTATTACGGAGATGATGCCGGCGCTCCCGGTACCATTTTAACCTTTTTCCCTTGGCCGGATGCGCGACGGGGGACGCCGGGTGTTGGTCAAGTGACTGCATTCGCATTTCAGGTGCCGGTTGGTAGTCTGTTGTTTTGGCGTAAGCATCTTGCAAGTACCGGCCTAGCCATCAGAGAGGAAGGTACACGCTTCGGAGAAAAATTCGTTGCGACTCAGGATGCGGATGGATTCGTTTTGGAATTTATCGAAACGGTAGAGGCCGCCTCCACGAAGCCGCCGCCAGGTGCGACGATTCCAACGGAGCATGCGTTGCGCGGCTTTCACGGAGCGACACTTTCTTTAGAAGCCCAGGAGCAAACTGGCGCCATCTTGACGAAGCTGATGGGCGCCCGCCTGGAAGGCAGCGAAGGCAACCGCTTTCGCTACGCGCTTGGAGATGGCCCAGGACGCGCACGAATCGATCTGCTCTGTTTGCCGGCCGGGCGTTTGGGTACGAGCGGGACCGGCATCGTCCACCATATTGCCTGGCGGACACCAGACGACGCTTCGCAAGTGGCGGCGAGAACTGAACTGCTTTCGGCAGGACTCAATGTTTCGCCCATGATCGACCGCAACTACTTCCACTCGATCTACTATCGTGAGCCCGGAGGCGTTTTGTTCGAAATTGCCACTGATCCGCCCGGCTTTTCAGTCGATGAATCGCCCGAGTTGCTCGGCTCCAAGCTCATGTTACCGGAGTGGTTAGAACCTCATCGGCAGGGGCTGGAAGCGACTTTGCCGCCGCTCAAGCGGGAGGGCGCGCGTCCTAGCGCGCCGCGAACGGATCTATAGTGTGGCTAGATCGGGTCCGTCGCGGGCTTCGAGAACAGCGGATCGCGAGGATCTGACGTCGCCAAAACTGGGAGAAAGGAAACCAGGAAGAGAAGGCTATGTCGGACAGGCGGCGATCCCTCCCGGCGATGGGCCCTGGTTTGTTAGGAGAACGAGGACGATTTTTTATGAGCATCCAATCTTTCCGGCATTTTTATCGGCCTGGTACGAGCGGAAGCCCATATAGTTTACTCCTATTGCACGGCACGGGTGGTGACGAACACGACATGGTGCCGTTGGCAGATGCGATCGCTCCTGGAGCTCAGGTGATCAGTCCCCGGGGTCAGGTCATTGAAAACGGAGCACCGAGATTTTTTCGACGTTTTGCCGAGGGTGTTCTTGACGTTGAAGATTGGCGCCGGCGCTCTAACGATTTAGCGGATTTCGTGGCGGCCAGTTGCACTGAACATGAAATCGATCCAAAGAAGCTGTTTGCGGTCGGCTACTCGAACGGCGCAAATATTGCGCAGGGTCTACTGCTGTTGCGCCCGGAAGTGCTAGGCGGCGCTATTCTATTTCGATCAATGTTCATCACGGATGACGTCCCGCCGAATGATCTTACCGGGCACTCGGTACTGCTGGTTCAAGGTGATCGTGATCCCATTACGCCGCCGGGGAATGCTGAGGATATCGCTCAGCAATTGCAAAGGCGCGGCGCCCATGTAACCATCAAAAGAATACATGGCTCGCACGGTCTGGTTCAAGATGATGTCGTCTTCGCGCAAAATTGGCTGAACCACAGATGATTTTGTCCACAGAAAATCCACAATACGGAAAGGCCACAAAGGACACAAAGACCGAAACTAATAACCGGTTCCTGGCCTCAGTCTTTGTGGTCTTCGTGGCTTTTCCGTATTGTGATGTTTTGAAGGTGGCGAGGCTGGAATGGCCGAAACCGCGAATGAACCCGAATGGACGCGAAGACAAAAAGAGAATAAGCCCAACGGCAGACTAACTCAGATTGGCGCAGATGTACGCAGATAGACTTTCGAGCTCACCTGGATGGCGTTACTACAACCTATCTGCGTCTATCCGTGTTCTTTTCACCCCGGAGATTTTCGGGGCTGCGGTTGGACGGCTGCTTGGGACTCGATAATCTTCCAGCGGTGGATCTGACTCTTATTTTCGTGGCCGTCTTGATCGTGGATGCGTTGACGGTGAGGTTTGTCCTGCGATCCAAGAAAATCGCCCGGTTTATTGCAAGGACGTTCTTTTTCGCCGGCGAAACCGCCATCATCATGGCTTTAGTCGGATCGCCGGCGTCTCCGATGATTCGAGTCCAGGATCTTCCCCGACAATTCTGGCTGCAAATTTTAGCTTGTTGTTGGTGGGCGCTGGCTGCCCGGGAATTGATTGAATGCCTGAAGCTGCTGACCAGGCTGCGTAAGACTGCCTCTGAGAACCGGCTTCTATTCGATGTTATCGCCGGTTCCATCTACGTGTGTTCAGCCCTGGCCATGATGGGGTTCGTGTTTGCCTGGCCGTTGCAAGGGCTGCTGGCGACTTCGGGCATTATCGCGATTGTCCTCGGGCTCGCTTTGCAGAGTACTTTAAGCGACCTGTTTTCCGGCATCTCACTGACGATCGAAAAACCGTACCAACTTGGTGACCAAATCCTCTTGGAGGGAGGAATCGAGGGCCAGGTGGTTCAAGTGAATTGGCGGTCGACCCATCTGAGAAATGGCGCGAACGATGTGGTGGTTGTTCCGAATAGCGCCATCGCAAAGATGCGTATTCAAAATCATACAACGGGCAGTAAACTTTACAGTGGAACTCTGACCGTGATCGTCGATAGCAGGAACGCGTTCGAGCCCACGACAGAACTGTTCAAACAGGCGGCCATGGCCTGCCCGGCCATATTGAAGCATCCCGCCTGCACCGTCGTTGCCACCGATATCAAAGGCGACCGCGTCACTTATGAAATCAGCTACAGTACCGAGCTGTTTACGTCCGCGGGTGAAGCACGATCGCAATTAATTGCTCAACTCTATAAACGAGCTCGACCGGCAACTGAGCCGCCACCCGGCTCGGCCGGCCCGTTCTCTCCCGAAGTTTTCATCGCGGCTCCGATCCGTTTCTTCTCTGAGAACGAGGTCCTCAATCATCTGCAGTTTTTCGATCCGTTAACGCCGGCTGAGAAGGCAGATCTAACGTCTAAGATGATTCGCCATCATTTCCATGCGGGAGACCAGCTTCTAGCCCAGGGAGGCAACAGCGGATCGCTTCACTTTGTTTTCGTTGGAGTGATTCAAGTTACCCATCAGGTTCCAGACGGCCGGGTGCTGGAGGTTAAGAAGTTAGGGCCCGGCGATTCCTATGGCGAGGTTTCGCTTCTGACCGGGGACCCGTCCGCAGGCGGTTTCACTGCAATCACCTCCGGACTGTTACTGGAACTTAAAGCTGAGGATCTAAAGCCGACTATCGAAGGCCGGCCTGAGTTAATGGAGGATCTTTGCCATTTCGTTACCCAAATGCAGGAGTTTATTACCAGGTTCGAGCGATCCAGCACACAACGGACCGCGGAGATTCATCAGCATGATCTGCTCTGGCGGGTGAGAAACTTTTTCCGGCTGCCCGAACGAAATTCTATTGACTGAGAATGGGCGGGCGCCTGACGATTGCTTGGTGCGACCACCCCAAATCGGGGCGTTGCATTCCGGAGTGCAGCTTGAGCGCGGGTCGACGCCTCCTTTGGGTTCCGTGGTGGTTTCTCGGCCATCCGGCGAAGGAGGATCGGGAAGTCGTAAGTATGAAATCTCGTACCTCACTTTTCTCGTTCTTATTCGAATTGTAAGAGCCTCGTAATCAAGCTACTACAATCAAAGCTAGTCGATTGGCACACATCATGTTGATAGAGACAGCGCGGGTCTGGAGTGCGCTGTGCCTGAGAGAATCGCCATTTACCTGCGGCGTGTCAGGATCCAACATCTCTTATGAAGATTGAAATATTCGCGGATGCCCAAACAGTGGCGGAGCAAGCTGCTACTCTCATTGCTTCTGAAGCGCGATCGGCAGCAACCGAACGCGGTCGTTTTGTAATCGCCGTTAGTGGCGGCCACACTCCGTGGATCATGCTCACGGCTCTGGCGAAAGAGGATGTTCCCTGGGATAAGGTCCACCTCGCGCAGGTTGATGAACGAGTGGCTCCCGGTGGAGACCCGGACCGTAACCTGACGCATTTGCGAGAGAGCTTGTTGGAGCATGCGCCATTGCCTCCGAACCAAATCTATGCCATGCCGGTGGAATCATCTGATTTGGAGGCTGGCGCCAAAGAATACTCTAAGGTGCTGGAAAGGATCGCTGGTTCTCCTCCGGTCTTCGATGTCGTTCATCTGGGACTTGGGCCGGATGGACATACTGCTTCATTGGTTCCTGGCGATTCAGTGTTGCAGGTCAACGATGCGGATGTTGGAGTTACCTCGATTTACCAGGGGCGCCGGCGACTGACGCTGACTTATCCCGTGCTCAATCGGGCCCGGCGCGTCCTTTGGTTAGTAACTGGGGCGGAAAAGGTCGAGATGCTGAAGCGCTTGAGCAAAGCCGATCCATCGATTCCAGCCGGACGCGTCAATCAAGAACGCGCCTTGGTGTTCGCAGATCGCGCGGCAGCAGGGTCGACTTAGTCCCGGAGGGACCGAATGATGGTAGCCTGGCACGAAGTGCCTGGGAAACGACAAAACATGATCCGTCCCGTAGGGACGGTATGATTCGGGGACAGCGACGAAAAATGACTAGGGACGTGTTCAAGTTTGTAAACCGGAGGCAGCGCTCATACCGTCCCTCCGGGACGGCGGCGGCTTTTGCTGGCTTCCCAGGCACTTCGTGCCAGGCTACCATCACCCAATCCCTCCGGGATGAAGGGGTCGTGTCCAACTAACTTCACTACACGCCAACGAAAGCTCTAGTTTAACTACCTAGAAAAACAGCGAGGAGATAAACACATGCGAATAGGAATCGCGACGGATCACGGTGGTTTCAGCTTAAAGGAAGAAGTGGTCGCCAAATTAAAAGCAGCCGGGCACGAGGTGGTCGATTTTGGTGCGCACAAGCTCGATGAGGCCGATGATTATCCTGATTTTGTAGTGCCGTTGGCCCGGGCCGTCGCGGCGGGTGACGTCGAGCGTGGCGTCGCCATCTGTGGTAGTGGAGTGGGAGCGTCGGTCTGTGCCAACAAGATACCTGGCGTTCGAGCAGCGCTAATCCACGACCATTTTTCAGCGCGGCAAGGGGTAGAGGACGACCACATGAACATGATCTGCATGGGAGGACGGACGATCGGACCGGCCGTAGCCTGGGATCTCATTCAAACATTTCTAGGTGCTGAATTCAGCCAAGCCGAGCGGCACCTGCGGCGTTTAAGCAAAGTAGCTTCGCTGGAATCGGCGGCAGCCAAGCAATAACCCGAGAGGTAAAACCTAATGACTGACCAAGAGTTAGATCAGTTGTCCATTAATACGATCCGCACCCTTTCTATCGACGCAGTACAGCAAGCTAAGTCGGGGCATCCGGGCACGCCGATGGCGCTTGCTCCATTGGTTTACACGATCTGGAACCGGGTCATGCAGTTTGACCCGGAAGATCCCATCTGGCCAAATCGAGATCGGTTCGTGCTCTCGAACGGCCATGCGTCGATGCTGCTTTGGTCCATGCTTCACCTGACCGGTACAAAAGCGGTGAATGCTGACTACGAGCGGCTGGGACAACCCTCCGTCACATTGGAAGATATCCGGCGATTCCGGCAACTCGATAGCAAAGCCCCTGGACATCCGGAATACCACTGGGTTTCAGGGGTGGAGACGACCAGCGGACCACTTGGTTCGGGCGTTGCCACCAGCGTCGGAATGGCCATCGCGCAGAAATGGCTGGCTGCCAGGTATAATCGACCTGGCTTCAATCTCTTTGACTATCGGATCTACGCGGTGTGCGGGGATGGTTGCATGATGGAAGGCGTCGCTTCCGAAGCCGCTTCGCTCGCAGGTCATCTTGGTCTAGGCAACCTCTGCTGGGTTTACGATAACAACCACATTACCATCGAGGGAAACACCCGGATTGCTTTCACGGAAGACATTGCGGCCCGTTTCCAGGGTTATGACTGGAACGTTCTGCGGGTTGGCGACGCCAACGATATCGATCGAATCGAGAGTGCCTTGCAGGTCTTCAAGCGAACGCCGGACCGCCCAACCTTTATCATCCTCGACAGTCATATTGGTTACGGTTCACCTCACAAACAAGATACTGCGGAGGCTCATGGCGAGCCTCTCGGCGAGGAAGAGGTACGTCTTACCAAGCGTAGCTACGGATGGCCCGAGGATGCGAAGTTTCTCGTCCCGGATGGAGTCCGCGAACATTTCGCGGCGGGCATTGGCGCGCGCGGTGCGAAAGCGCACCGGCAATGGGCTGATCTGTTCTCTTCTTACGCGGTTAAGAACCCCGAACTAGCTAACGAAATTGACCTCATGCAACGTCGGGATCTACCGGTGGGATGGGACCAGAATCTGCCAGTTTATGCAGCTGATCCGAAGGGTATCGCCGGCCGGGAAGCTTCCGGCAAAGTGCTGAATGTTCTGGCTCAGAATATACCCTGGTTTTTGGGCGGATCGGCCGATCTCGGTCCTTCTAACAAGACCACGTTGAAATTCGAGGGCGCCGGAGATTTTCAGGCAGATAATCCCAGCGGTCGGAATCTGCATTTTGGCATCCGCGAGCATGCCATGGGCTCAGTGGTTAATGGACTATCGTTGTCCAAGCTCCGCGCTTTCGGCGCAACCTTCTTTATCTTTAGCGACTATGCGCGTCCTTCCATCCGCCTCTCCGCGCTCATGGAGTTGCCCACAATTTTTGTCTTCACTCACGATGCTATGGGTGACGGAGAAGACGGGCCGACTCATCAACCGGTCGAACATTTAGCGTCGTTACGGGCTATTCCCGGCTTGGTAACGCTACGGCCCGGTGATGCCAACGAAGTTGTCCATGCCTATCGCTATGTGCTTCAGCTGCGCCACCAGCCGGCGGTCTTGGCGCTCTCCCGCCAGCCGTTGCCAACTTTGGATCGAGCCAAATATGCATCGGCCAGCGGCGTGGCCCAGGGCGCCTATATCTTAGCCGATGCACCTGGGGGCAATCCCGAACTGATTTTGATTGCCTCCGGCAGTGAGGTGAGCCTCGCCGTTGAAGCGTATGAACAGCTAATTAAAGACGGTGTCCGCGCTCGAGTCGTGTCGATGCCGTCGTGGGACATTTTCGAGCGCCAGCCCTCGGAGTATCGGAATCGAGTACTGCCGCCCGACGTCAAAGCTCGGGTCGCGATCGAGCAGGCTTCGACATTCGGATGGGAACGCTATGTCGGCGATAAAGGACGCGTCATCGGTATGCACACGTTCGGGGCATCAGCGCCGCTCAAGGAGTTGCAAAAGAAATTCGGGTTCGTCCCGGATCAAGTGGTGGCAGTAGCCAAGGAGGTCCTGGCATCTGTTAAATGAGGAGCGTTCACTATGGCAGTTGTGCCCATCGTGGGGAGGGATCGCGTCCCCGCGATCTTTCGTTCTCGGAGCCGATAGCATATATTCACCAGGGGTTGATTGCGCCGGTGGGCTCCGGTGTCGTCTTCACGGCGCGCGAGGACGCGTGCCCTCCCGGTACTGGGTTATCGCAAACGCTCGAAAATTAACCTGACCGTTTAACAAAAATGAAACCTTATACTAACAAAGATCCGATTCGGTTGGTCCTGGCAGATGTCGATGGGACACTGGTAACCCAGGAGAAAGTACTAACCGCCAAAGCTAAAGCAGCGGTACAAAAGTTGAAAGAGGCAGGGATTACCTTTGCCATCACCAGCGGCCGACCGCCGGGCGGCATGCGGACCGTGGTTAACGATCTTATCCTGACAACGGTGGTTGCCGGGTTTAACGGAGGGGTCTACGTGACGCCTAAGTTGGACCCGATTGTCACCCGCGACCTGCCGAGAGATGCTGCTGCTCGGGCGCTTGAACTTATCACGGGGCACGGGTTAGACGCCTGGGTTTACACCGATACCGTGTGGTACGTCCAAGATCCCAAGGGGCCGCATGTTGACCGGGAAAGTTGGACGGTTGGCTTTCGGCCTGAGACAACGTCGGATTACTCCGCATACATTGGGCAGACGGCGAAGATTGTCGGCGTCAGCAACGACCATGAAGCGGTAGCCGCCTGCGAGAAAGTGGTTCAGCAGGAGCTAGGTCACCAGGTTTCCGCTGCCCGGTCGCAGCCATACTATCTAGATGTGACGCACCCGGCAGCTAACAAAGGGAGCGTAGTCGAGTTTTTGTCTGCGGTTTATCTTATACCGACAAGCAGCATCGCTACTATCGGCGACATGCCCAACGATGTCCTGATGTTCGAGAAAAGCGGGATGAGCATCGCCATGGGTAACGCCAGTGAATCGGTCCAAGCAGAAGCCAACTTTGTTAGTCACACGAACGAAGAGGAAGGTTTTGCTCATGCCATGGAAACCTTTGTGCTTGGAGGAGCGGCCTAATCGTTCTCGTCCTCGTCCTCGAAAGGCTTTTCTACCCGCGTCTATGAACTGCGCGGCATTCGATTCTCGGAAAATGTACGATGACCCAATGATCAAATCGAACACGAGCACGTTAATCCTTACGAGATAGAATAACTAGAGAAGCTACTTTCGAGCGACCGCTGGTAACACTCCTTAATCCTAATCCATCCCTTATGCCGGATCGCAATCCTACCGTTGTCATTGTTGGAGGAGGCTTTGGCGGCTTAGCCGCCGCTAAGGCTCTTCGGAACGCGCCTGTCAGCGTGATCTTGATTGACCGCCACAATCATCACCTGTTTCAACCGCTTCTCTACCAAGTCGCGACCGCCGTTCTGGGGCCGGCGCAAATTGCGTCTCCCATCCGAAGCGTACTTCGGGACCAGAGCAATTTGACGGTTATCCTGGGGGAGGTGACAGCGGTAGACAAGAATGAGCGGCGTGTGTTCGTGGATAACTCTGACCGGCAAGGGGTCCCGCTCAACTACGACTATCTGATTCTAGCGACGGGAGCGCAGCATAACTACTTTGGACATGATGAATTTGAAAAGCATGCGCCGGGATTGAAGGGCTTGGCGGACGCGGTTGCTATCCGGAACAAGATTCTCCAGGCCTTTGAGCAGGCCGAGGCAGAGGAGGACCCAAGCCGGCATCAAGATTTACTGACTTTCGTGTTAGTCGGCGGCGGTCCTACCGGTGTAGAGATGTCGGGAGCAATCGCGACACTCGTCCGTAACACGATGCGCTCGGATTTTCGGCGCATCAATCCCGCCTCTGCCCGAGTGATACTGGTAGATCATGCGAAGCGGGTATTGGGCTCTTTTTCCGAACCGCTTTCCGCAGCTACTAAGAAGAGGCTGGAAGAACTTGGGGTTGAGCTCCGGTTAAATCAAAGCGTTGAACTTGTCGACGAAGACGGTGTCATCGTTTCAGGTGAACGCATATTCAGCAAGACAGTTATCTGGACGGCGGGTGTAACTGCCTCGCCTGCGGCAAAGTGGCTAGAGGCGGAGAGCGACCACGCCGGACGGGTACGGGTACAAAAAGATCTCAGTCTTCCCGGTCACCCGGAGATTTTCGTAGTTGGGGATACCGCATCGATCGATCAATACCCACTCCCCGGCGTAGCCCAAGTAGCAATCCAAGAAGGCCGCTACGTGGGAAAACTGATTCGTCGACGTATTGCTCATGAACCGGCGCCGGCGCCTTTTAGTTACTTCGATAAAGGGAATATGGCAGTCGTCGGGAAAGGGTTCGCGATTCTAGAAAGCGGCAAGGTCGCCCTAAGCGGCTTTCTTGCCTGGTTAGCCTGGGCCGCGATCCACATCGAATTCTTAGGCCAAGGAAGCCTGCGGGTGAGCGTGCTGGTGCAATGGATTTGGAGCTATTTAACAGGACAGATCGGTTCACGGCTCATTGTCAATCACCACCCGTCGCCGCAGCCGAAACGTGCCAGCCAGCCCCAAGCGCCGGCAACCGCTACCAAATGAATAAATCGTCATGAGTACAGCTGTGCAAGCAGAACACCCAACCGGGGGATTTCACTCCCGGTTTTTCGTCCAAATTATCGCTGGGACCGCGGCGCTAGCCGGGCTCCTGTTCGGATTCGATACTGGCGTCATTTCCGGCGCCATTCTTTTTATAAAGGGCGCATTTGGGCTATCGCCATTTGCGGAGGAGGTGTTAGTAAGCGCCGCCCTAGTCGGTGCCGTGTGCGGTTCAACTCTGAGCGGCCGGTTTACCGATGCTGTCGGGCGCAAACGCGCCATTCTCATCACCGCGGCTATTTTTACCTTGGGTTCAATTCTCTGTGCGGTGGCCGGGACTATACCGCTATTAATCGTGGGACGCCTGGCGGTGGGCATCGCCATCGGGGTAGCCTCCTACACGGCCCCTCTCTACATTAGCGAAATGGCGCCTCCAAAGCTGCGCGGCGCGCTGGTTACTCTAAATCAATTGGCCATTACCTCCGGCATCTTACTGGCCTATGTGGTTGACGCGGTTTTTGCTCCCACTGACGGATGGCGGTTCATGTTCGCCTTCGGCGCTCTTCCCGCCATCGTGCTCGGCCTTGGCATTGCCGCGCTCCCAGAGAGCCCGCGTTGGTTGTTGCTGCATCGGCGCCGGGAAGAGGGAATCAAAGTTCTGACTGAGATCCGCGGAACCCAGGATGTGATGCCGGAGGTTAATGAGATCCTGGAACATGCAGAACCAGGTCGCGGTAAGCTTGCTGACCTGTTTTCCCCCATCGTCACGCCAGTGCTTTTCTGTGGTATCGCCCTAGCTGTTATTCAACAAATCACGGGAATCAACACCGTCATCTACTATGCTCCTACCATCTTTCAGGCGGCCGGTTTTCATTCCGCTGAAAGCTCAATCATTGCCACTGCGGGTGTCGGGTTGGTGAACGTGTTGATGACGATTGTTGCCATTCCGCTGATCGATCGAGTAGGACGGCGGCCGTTGTTGCTCACCAGCTTAACTGGAATGGCTGTTTCGTTAGCGGCACTTGCTTGCGGATTCGCCATCGGCGGCGAAGCCTTGAAATGGATCGGTGTGCTGAGTCTGGCTGTTTATATCGCTTCTTTTGCGATCGGCCTGGGTCCTGTGTTCTGGCTGTTAATTTCGGAAATTTACCCGCTCAACGTCCGCGGGCAAGCGGCCAGCCTAGCCACCATGGCGAATTGGCTCAGTAATTTTGTGGTGTCACTCACATTCTTGAGCTTGTTAAATGCGCTCGGCAGCGTTTCGACTTTTCTACTGTATGCGGTGCTCTCTGCCGTCGGTATTCTCTTCTGTCTTCGTTTTGTTCCTGAAACCAGGGGAGTACCTCTGGAGTCGATCGAGCGCGATCTGCGGGCCAGACGACCGCTGCGGAAGTTGGGAGCGGGTTAGGTTGGCCGTCGGCGGTTCTGCACTAGGGGTGAACGTCGCCGGCAGCAGCAAAGTCCGCTGCGGAGGAGGCTAATACTTCTCGGAACCAAAGGAAGCCGGGATCTCGCGCGACGCGCTCGTGCCAGACCATTTCGATTTCAACTGTGATCGGCTTGTAGGGAAGTTTTAATAAGACGATCGAGTTGCGCTCAGCTAGCCAAAGAGCGAGTCGACGTGGCAATGTAGCGACCATGTCAGTCACTTCGAGCATTGGAACAACAGCAGCAAAATACGGCACACAAACGGCAGCCCGACCCACTAAGGTGACATCCTTGTCTTGAAATTCCAGGAGAGCTCGCTCGATCCACACCCGGCGGGAAACGCCCTCGTCATCCAGAAAGCCATCCTTCTTGTGTTCCTCAGTACCGGTCATCTCTACAACCACGTGCGGGAATTGAAAAAGCCCTTTTTTGGTTACTCTCTTTTTAGTTAGCGGATGTTCTCTCCGTACGACCATCGCTTCTTGCTCCTTATACAATGACGATCGATGGAACTTATCGGGTAACCTTCCAAACCAACCGATGAATAAGTCAATTTGCTCGCTTTCAAGGTGGCGGACTGCATCCAGACGGCTTAGGGGAAAAATTCGAATGTCGATGTTTGGTGCGGCCTCCGCCAACCGTTTGATCAGTCCTGGCAATACGGTAACAGAAACGTGGTCGCTGGCAGCGATTCGAAAGGTCCGTACCGCGCGCGCCGGTACAAACGGCTTGCTCACGAGTGCCGAGTGGAAATTCTGTAAACCTTTGCGGATGTCGGAGGCTAACTCGATCGCGCGTGATGTTGGCCGCATGCCGGAACCGCTGGGAAGAAAAAGTTCGTCATCGACAGCCTCGCGAAGACGACTCAGCGAATGGCTGATCGCGGACGACGTAACCGATAAAGCCTTCGCCGCCTTGCCAACACTGCGCTCCCGCATAACCGCATCAAAAACTCGGAAAAGATTCAGATCGACCCTTCGAATATGAACATTTTCACTCGTCGACTGATCCCGTTTTCTGGGTTTTCGAGACCTAGTGTCCTGTCCCATAAATAGCGTGGCTTTCGCCGTGAGGGTTTGTCTGGAAGCAGAGTGAATTATTGTCAATGACGGTTTGAATAAGTTTCACTTTTCGAAACTGGCTGTCTTATTAGGCTCCTCCCCAATTATGGGAGATGAGCATTAAGAAAAACAGCACTTTGCTAGGATATTCGGCTGAGAGGCCATCGATAGCGGGCAGATGAGCTTCGCGAGAATATTCCGATGGTTTTGTCGGGAAAAATTTGGGAAAGTGCACATAATATTCTAATGCCATGCACCAAATCGGATTTCGGTTGGTAAGGATCTTTACGCTGGCGACAATCCTGTATGCCGGCGGTCTTCAGACAACGTTGTACGCGCAGAGAGCAGCTAAACTGAGCCCTAAGGTGATGGCGGTCATCAACGAGCCAGTATTGGAACTAAAAGACGATGATTCCCCGCTGCTTCGCCTTAAGAAAGAGCGATTTAATGCAGCCCTGAATGAAGCGAAGGCGCGATTCGATCTGTATAACCGTGGTTTGACCCGGATCCCGGAACTAATTGATGTCGGTGAAAGACTGTTCGCGGCTGAGGCAGATCTTTACGATGACCCGGAAAAGAAGGCCGAGGCTCTGCAGCGCGAATTAGACGTTTATGTTGAAGCCGAAACTAACCTGGAAAAGCAGGTTAAAGACGGCCTGGCGACGAAAGGTGATCTCGAGCGACTGCGATACGATAAATTAACTGTGCAGATCGCTCTTTTTAAGGTCAAAAATCCGAATGCACGATAACATTCGAGTAGACTTCCGCGGTGACCGGCATGAATCACTTCGCGCGCGAAATTGAAACCATAACGAATGCAAATTAGCCCAGCGCCTCCAGCAGGCGGCCGATTTCGAGACAGCACAGGCTGCGGTAACCCTCGCGCTTTTGGCCAGGGAATGCATTTGGCCTTTTCTAGAGCGGTGATCAACGGCATTTTGAGCCTCCTCTCTTTCGCCGGAGCGGCAGCCGGCGGATCAAGAGATAGCGCGCCGCCTGCGCCAAACCAGCCATGGTCTGCGCCTGGGCTGTTAGAACACCAGACAGACCTGCAAAACCGCCATTTGGAGACCGGGAGTAATGCTGAGGTTAACCCGCACAAAGTTTATGAACTTCCCGACCTGATCGATCTTGCCCAACGGCTCAATCCTGAGACGAAGATTGCGTGGCAGCGGGCCAAGCAGGCCTTGGCTGCGGTTGGTCTGAAAGAGGTGACCTATTACCCCCTCTTGTCGGCTGCCGCTGCTTCTGGTTATACCCGGCTTTTCACTCCCTTACCTTCATTAAGCATTAACCGAGCCGCGTTAGTCCGCGCGATCGCAACCGGTGGACCGGCGAGTTCAGCCATCAGCCTGCAGGATAATGGGGGAACCGCGCACCTCGATATTCTGGCTCAAACCACGCTTTCTGTGAAATGGCTGCTTTTCGATTTTGGTGAGAGAGCAGCGGCGGTGAAATCCGCGCGCGAGGATCTGCTAGTTGCCAACGTCGCCTTCAACGCGACCCATCAAAAATTGGTTTTTGAAGTAAGCCGGAACTTTTACGCTTACAACAATGAGCGCGACGCGGTGCGGGTCGCTCAATCGAGCTTAGAGACGGCCGGTTCCGTGAACGAAGCCGTGGAAGCACGGTTCCAGAATGGTTTGGCTACAAAACCCGAGGTGCTCCAAGCGAAACAACAGTTGGCCCAGTCGCAATTCGATCTGCAGAAGGCTCTAGGCGCCGAGACGGATTCCCGGGTGGATTTGCTGGTTAGCATTGGCCTGCGGCCATCGGTAAAGATTCAGATCGCCGATAATTTTTCCGGCTCTGTTCCAACCGACATCCAAGCACCGGTGAGTGAATTGGTCGAACATGCCCTGGTGCAGCGGCCTGACATGATTGCAGCCGTCGCTAATATCCACTCAAAGGAAGCTAAGCTCGATGAGATCCGGGCGAGCTACTTTCCAAAAATTAGCGCGGTAGGAGGCGTTGGTTACGGCGAAGAACGGCTAAGCCTGGGGCGTAACAACAACTTTGACGCCGGGGCGCCCACTTTTGCTGGAGGTTTGGCCGTTGAATTCCCGATTTTGGACGGTTTTCTGCGCCGCGATCAGTTATCGGCTGCGGAATCGGCATTAGGAGAAGCGAATAGCCAGCTACAACAGAGCGGTGACCAAGCGGTTCGGGAAGTTTGGCAGGCCTACACCGATCTGCATACTGCTATCAGCAGCGAAACCGCAGCTGACGCCTTAGTACAGGCCTCGCAAGAAGCCTATGAGTCTGTGCTCGGTTCTTATAAACAAGGCTTTTCCACCTACACCGAGCTAGTAACCAACGAGACCAGACTGACCAGCGCACGGAACGCTCTCTTTCAAAGCCGGTCGGCGATCCACACGGCAGCGACGGCTCTGGCACTAGCGTTAGGCGATTTAGCACAGCCAGGCTCTCACGCCACCGTGACAGGTCTGCGCAAATAAGAAGGTACGATGACTAGGAAAAAGCCAAGACCCATCTCCACCGCCGGGCGCGATACGGGGAGGGCGCGCGTCCCCGCGCGCCGCGAACGCGGTTGCGCGCCAATCCGTCCATGATAGATCCAAACATTTGCTATTCCGTGCGTGCTCCGATTGCCGCGTATGCTCCGAGCCTCGATGTCTATGGCTCTTACTTCCCGGCCTGGCTGATCTGCCTGGTGGTGGGAGTAATGTTAACGATTCTTGCGAGTCTGCTCGGGCGTGTCTTCGACTTGAGCGCCCTTCGAAAGTTCGGTCCTTTGGTGCCGCTAAGTCTCATCCTGATTTTCAGCATAACCACCTGGTTCCTGTTTTTCGCATCCTAACGCCCAGTTTACCTCCTAGCTCCTAGATTCTAGCTCCTAACTCCTACCCCATGAGTGCCAGTCAAAATAAAAAGACGGACTTCAAAGCGAAAACCGCAAAAGGGCCGAATAAGTTCAAACAGCTATTTGGGGTGACCGCCGGGATTGCCATACTGGTTGTGGCATTCATTTTGAGCTTGGCAGCTTGGAACTTCAATGAGCTCCACCCCAGAACCGACGATGCCGTGGCGCGAGCAAATATAATCGGGATCGCACCAAGGGTTTCGGGCCCGATTATCAAGGTTAACGTTCGTGACAATCAACAGGTTAAGAGCGGAGAACCATTGTTTGAAATTGATCCGGCGGATTTTGAGTTAGCAGTTGACCGGGCGCAAGCCGCCTTGGCCTCCTTGGATGAGCAGATCGAAACTGGTAAGGCGCAGGACGCTCAATTAAAATATCAGGTGAAAGCTGCGGAAGCCGCCGTCCAACAAGCAGCGGCGGAGCGCGATCAGGCCGCGGACACACTGCACCGGCTTGAACCGCTACTTCCGAAAGGCTTTACCACCAAGGAACAAGTCGACGAGGCACGCACGAAGGTTTCCGCCTTGGACGCAGAAGTTGCTCAAGCGAACGAGAAACTGAACCAGGCCCGCGTAGCAGTTAGCTCCTTGGCGACCTTACAAGCGGAGCGACCGGGAGCGGTGGCGACGCTGGGCACCACTAAATTGGAGCTATCCTACACCAAAGTATTCGCGCCATTCGACGGACAGGTCGTAGGTTTGAACATTTCCGAGGGAGCCTATGCTCATGCCGGAGTTGAGGTTTTTTCATTTCTAGACTCCAGGCAGTGGTATGTGCTGGCGAACTTTCGCGAGCGCGAGCTGAAGAATATCCAACCCGGCATGACCGCTGAGATCTATCTTCTCTCTAATCCTGATCGCCGCTTCGAAGGAACCGTTGAAGGCATCTCACCGGCAGTGCAGTCTCAGGACGACAACGTGGAAATTAAGGGAATGCCCTTTGTGAAGCGTGATCTGAATTGGGTCAGGATCGCTCAACGTTTTCCGGTCCGTATTGAGATTAAGAACCCTGACCCTAGCATCTTTCGGATGGGGACTACCGCGGTAACTACCATTAAAGGTTTCGCTCCCGCAGTTGGTAAGAATTGACCTCACGCCCGAGCATGCGTTCCAACAGAGCGCATGACTCCAGCACTCCAATACTCCATCACTCCGCTCTACAGAATTCGAGAACGACGACGACGACGAGGACGAGAACGAAGGGCAGTCACACCAATGTCAGGAGGAGTCACAGATTACCCAGCTAATATAGAGTCCGAGAAACAGGGACTATTCGGCATCCTTTGGAGCGAGCTTAAGCCATACCCCGGACGCGACCTGTCGGCGTTGCGGATGGCGATAGCCTGCACTGCCATCGTTCTAATATCGAACACTTTCAGGCTACCCCTGCAGGACGTCCTACCCTTCCTGTTACTGTTTGTTGCAAAAGAAGAGAAGATAACGACCACCATCACCGCGGTTCTCGCGCTATTCGCGATTACGATCTCGGTCGGGGCGGCCCTTTTGATCTTCAAGTGCACCGGTAACCGCCCCGAATTCAGAATTCCCGGAATGGCCGTCGAGATATTTGTTGGGATGTATCTGTTCCGCATCCTGTCGATCGGACCGGTTGGATTTATTTTGGCATTCATCGTGTCGGTAACACAGAGTATCGTCGACCTGTTTCCTACTCCCGAGGAGGCTGTTCACGAGTACCTTTGGGTTTGGGTTGCCGTCGCGCTCTGCGCCGGTTTTAGCTTGCTCGCGAATCTATGGTTGTTTCCCGTGCCTGCTCGCCGGGTCCTACAGAGAGAGTTTGTCGACGACTGGCAGAAAGTCGCCAGTGCTCTCACGGCGCTCATCGATGGCTCGCCCGTAGCCACAAGGCGTTTGCTGCGCCCGCTGGTGAAGGGCGGTCCGACGCGGTTACTCAAACTGCTTAAGCTCTCTTTAATTGAGGCTCACGATTTACGGCAAAAGCAAACGGAACTGACGCATCTGATCCTGGCGCTCGATAAGACCGCCCGTCTGATCTTCTCGCATTCCATCCGCTTGTCGGCGCATGACTCGCTTTCCCCCGCAGAAAAGGCGATTCTCGGCCGCCTAAAAGAACAAGCAGAGTATTTTAAGAGTGAATTCCTAGCCGGTTTTGTGCCGTCCCCACCGGTTTCTGTCCCCTCGGAGGAAAGAAACGAGGACTCGTTACCGCCTAAAGTGATCGAAGCCGAGCGAACGCTCGAGGATTTGGCAGTGCCGCCGGACGAGGGTCAGGCGAAAAAGCCGGCGCCAAGCGCAAAGAAATCCCTTTTTGTGGCAGACGCTTTTACTAATCCCCGGCATGTACAATTTGCTTTGAAAGTCACCTTGGCAGGAATGATTGGATACATCTTCTACACTGCCAGCGATTACTTCGGTATTCACACCGTCTATTATACCCCTCTTATTATCGCCCTAGGCAGCACTGGAGCTACTATTCATAAAGGTGCGCTCCGAATTGTGGGCTGTGTGATCGGAGGCGTGTTGGGCCTGATCTGCACTATCTGGCTGATCCCAAGGTTTGAAAGCTTGGGGATGTATCTCCTGATCGTGTTCTGCTTGCACGGATTCGCGGCTTGGGTCGCTTTTGGCAGTGAACGAATTTCGTATATTGGGCTCCAAATTGCGCTGACTTTCGACCTCGGCGTCTTGCAAAACTATGGCCCGCCTACCAAGATTGACCCAATCCGGGACCGGCTTATCGGCGTCTTCCTCGGCATTTGTATCATTAGTATTGTCTTTTCTCTGGTGTGGCCGGAAGGGGCCGGATCTTTTCTCCGTGAGAAGCTGGCCGCGTGTCTCCGCTCTATCGCTGGTCTATTGAGCCTGGATCATTCCCCGGATTCAAAACCGCAACGCCAACAGCTGGAGTTAGAAATTGCCTCGCGTCTTTCTGAAGCGAATACCTTCGAGGAACAAGCCACCTTCGAGGCGCTGGTTTACGGAACGGAACCAAGAAAAGCAGTGGATCTGAAGGATGTGATCCCGGCGATCGAAGAGATTTATGCGGCCTCGCTGCCGTGGGTTCGAGAACGTGTCGCGACGACGATGGTTACCGATCAGGATACGGTTAGTCGCGGGATGGACATAGTTAAACCATTAGTACAAGCGGTGAAAGCAAGCGCAGCGAAAGTCGAAGGCTCTGACGATCAAAAGATCATTCAAGAAGAACCACCTCTCGAGACCACCCCGCAAGAAGGAGATTCGCTCAGCGATGCCGGCCGCACTCTTGCAAGTTTTCGAGAATTGGTTGCTGCAGTGAAAGAGCTACAAGTAGTGGTTTCAGGAGGGGAGTCGCCTGCGACCGTTTCGTAGACCTGTTATCTTATTCCGTCGCCGCTTATTCGGGTTGACCTAAGGGACCTAAATCTTCTGTCCCGGAGGGACTAAAATGAAGGTAGCCAGGCATGAAATGCCTGGGAAATCCGCAGACACGATCCGTCCCGTAGGGAACGGTATGTCTAAGGCGCCATGGTTTGTTCACCGCCCAACACGATCGGACACGCTCGCCAATTGATCAGACCGTACCCTACGGGACGGATTCCTTATACGGCGTTTCCAGGCATTTCATGCCTGGCTACCTTCATTTAGTCCCTTCGGGACAAAACAAGCGCGGCGTTCTGTCGACGTTTACGCGTGGGCGCTAGACTTCTCTCCGACTTGGAACACCAGCGGCTCGACCGAAAGCTCTTTAATGAGCTTCGCCCGCACCTTTCGCAACAGTTCTTCATCAGCAGAACTTGGAAAAACTAAGCCGAGATAGGTGCCGGTATGCGCTGCAACTAATCCTAGCGCATGGAAGTCATCGGCTAATCGGCTAGCAACAGAGAAACCTCTTTTCGGTAAGAGTTGATCGTTCAGTCTGGCGCTCCGAGTCGAGGCGTGGAATAGGCCGGCTGGATCATTCGTTTGCATGAGTGAACAAAGGGCCTGGTACTCGCGGTTAAAACGGCGGCGAGCGGCATCCAGGTGGTGGACAGCCTCGGTATCGATGCGTTCTTCGGGGGCTGTATCCCACGCGACCAGAACACAACGAGGCGCGGTTCCCGCAATCGAGAAACGTCCCGCAACCGGGTTAGTCGCAATAATTAGCTCCGGCCGAAAAAGGAAGTCGGAGCGTTCGACGCGGCACATGATTTGAAAAAGCGTGACCTCACTGACATCAAGGTTTCTGTGATGTTTGATCGCCAAAAGAGCCGAGGCGATGTCGACACTGCTGGAACCTAGCCCTTTGCCGGCTGGCGGTGAGTTTAGAATGGTAATCCGGTAGTTACAATCTGCAGCGAACCCGCAGGCATTCGCCATTTCCTGCACGGCCAGTTCGGTCTTCTGCTTCGAGCTGATCGAGTGTGGCTCAGCCACAATGGAAAGACTCGGAGCCGGTTCGATCGCGGCCAGTGTCCGGAATGGAGAGGAAGTCGTGGTGAACGGAAAAACGATCGGGTCTCCGTTTTCGTCGGTGCCCTGGAGCCATTCGCCAACTTTGCCTGTCACCCATTGGGCACCGTTCGGCGTTTGGCGTGGCGCGTTTGGCGTTCGGCTTTGCAAAGTTGGCGGCATCGATTGGCAATAGGTCAGACAGGTCGCAGAAGTCAAACGGGCCGACAGGCGCGGCCATTCAGGCGCCGCCGAACGCCGAACGCCGAACGCCAAACGGCCTCCTTGACACTGCTGCCGATCCATGGTGGACTGATTCCGGTTTTTTGAAAGAACACGTCCGTGGATTCATGGAAGACCGTGAGAACCGGTCACAGTAGCGCTGCGGTATCGAGTTACGATTCTCCACTGTGATTTCGATCACAGAAGCCAATCAATCGGAGATTGGTGAAGGCTGGAGAAAAGGCGTCCCTACAGGGCAAATGCTCGGAGTCCGAATACTTGGCCACGGACCTTTTCACCGGATCGCTTATTAGCGGTTACGAGAAAACTTCATCGCATTAATGAAGCGTGAAATGAATGACCACCCAGCCAACATCAAATAAAAGCCAGCTCGCCGCAGCGGCCCCAACCGAGGAATTCTCTAACCTCGACCAAGACCTCATCCATCGGTTGATTCTTGCTCGCCGGGATATTCGGCAATTTCGTCCGGAACCGATCAGTGAAAATGCACTGTTTCGCATCCTGGGAGCCGCTCATGCCGCGCCGTCAGTCGGACTGATGCAGCCTTGGAATTTTATTCTGATCGACTCACTGGATATCCGCCGGCAAATCAAAAGTAGTTTCGCCGCGGTCAATGCTCGTGAACAAGGCAAGCTCGAGGGCGATCCACGAAGCGAACTTTATGGTTCCTTAAAATTGGAAGGTATTTTAGAGGCTCCCCTGAACATCGCGGTCACCTGCGATCATTCCCGAGGCGGACCGTTTGTACTCGGGCGCGGGCCGATGCCCCGTACGGCCGCGTATAGCGTTTGTCTCGCGATCGAAAATCTTTGGTTGGCCGCCCGGGTCGAGGGAGTCGGAGTAGGCTGGGTCAGCATTTTGGATCCGGAAGCGGTCGGCAAATTATTGGAACTGCCTCCAGAGGTAGAACTGATTGCTTATCTCTGTATCGGGTATCCAATCGAGTTTCGTCCGAAACCGTTGCTCGAAGAAGTTGGCTGGAGAACTCGGGAACAGTTGCAGCCGTTCGTGTTTGCCAACCGCTGGGGTAATCCCAGGAAGTTGGAAGATCCGCGGGCTCCTCTCTTAAAAGAACCGGTTCCGGAAGCAAACAGCGCCATTGCAGAAGCAGCTCGCCTTAAGATCGCTCGAAAAACTAAACCATTAGGGTCACTCGGCGTCTTGGAGCAGATCGCTGTGCGTTTAGCAGCGCTGCAACAGACCTTGGCGCCAAAGCTCACTCGCAAACGCATCTGCATCTATGCCGGTACACATGGGATAACCGCGGAGGGTGTCAGCGCTTATCCGAGTGAGGTGACGGGACAAATGGTACTGAATTTTCTGCAGGGAGGAGCCGCCATCAACGTTCTCGCCCGTCATGCTGGTATCGATCTGCAAATTATTGATGCCGGGATAAATACGATTTGGCCGGAGGAAATTGCTAATAGGCCGAACTTTTCTGTCCGGTCGATCCGGCCGGGCACTCGAAACTTTTTGAACGAACCGGCGATGTCACTCGGAGAATGCGAGCAGGCGATCGATATCGGACGCGAACAGGTGCAAAGGGCGCAAACCGATGGCGTAGAAGTCCTGGGAATCGGTGAGATGGGGATCGGTAATACGACGTCTGCCTCCTGCTTGCTGGCCGTGCTCTGCGGGTTCAGTCCTGCAGAAGCGGTAGGACGAGGGACTGGAGTTAGCGACGCAGTTCTGAATCGCAAAATTGACGTTGTCAGTCGAGCGATTGAGCGCCATTCAGCGGCTGCGTCTGGCGAGCTCGGAATTTATTGGCTCCAAGTCGTCGGAGGCTTCGAAATTGCCGCTATGACAGGCACGATCCTGGCAGCAGCAGAAAGCAGTCTGCCGCTGGTAGTCGATGGTTTCATTGCGACGGCTGCGGCTGCAGCCGCTTTTCAAATCAATCCGAGATCTCGCAACGTCTGTTTCTTTAGCCATCGCTCGGATGAACAGGCACACGGTAAGGCGCTACGCGCTCTCGGCGTCGAGCCGTTGCTCGATCTGAAAATGCGACTCGGCGAGGGAACTGGCGCCGCGCTGGCCATGCCGGTTCTGGACGCGGCGGCAAAGGTGCTCTGTGAGATGGCAACGTTCGATACCGCGAACGTTTCCGGCGCAGTTTCCGACCAGGGCTCCTCCAATGAATGACACTAATCCGGTTGCCGCAGCGCGTCGTCAGCTGAACACGTTTCTGGCGGCGGTGATGTTTCTTACCCGTCTACCGGTCGGCCGGTTCTACCAATTCCGAGAGGAAGAAGCCGCTTTGTCTACCATTTATTTTCCAGTCGTTGGATCATTGATTGGACTGGCTGGCGGACTCGCTTTGTTAACATCTGCTGTTATGCCGTCGTTCGTGGCGGTCCTGCTTTCGATGTTAGTTACTATCTGCCTTACCGGTGGTTTGCATGAGGACGGGCTAGCCGATTTCGCTGACGGACTGATTGGCGGCCAAGACCGAGAACGCCGGCTCGAAATCATGAAGGACAGCCGGATCGGTGTTTATGGGGCGTTGGCCTTGTGGTTTTCTCTAACCGCGAAGCTGGTCCTAGTCCAGACGCTATTGGCCGCTAGCCTGGTCACGGCTATCAGAGCCAGCGTGATTGCCCATTGCTTGGGACGCCTAGCAACTGTGGCCTTGTTATCCGCTCTCCCTTACGTCCGGTTAGAATATTCCAAATCGAGTCATTTCGGAAACAAAGTCACATTCCTTAACGTGGCTATTGTCCTCGTCTTCGGCATTATCCTTTCGCTCTTGCTGCTGCATCTTCAGGGAGTGATCTGCTGGGCAATTGCCATCGTGGTCACGTTCGTCTGTGGGCTTTACTTCAAAGGCAAGATTGGTGGAATCACCGGAGACTGTCTCGGTGCGGCCAACCAGCTGGTCGAATTGAGCGCCTATCTTTCTCTGATCGGTCTGCAGTCTGCTAAAACCTGAACGGCCGTGAACGGATTCATCCATTTTGTTTTAGGTGGGAGTCGAAGCGGCAAAAGTCGCCGAGCCGAATCTTTGGCTAACGCTTCCGGTCAATCTGTTGTCTACATCGCGACCTACGCTGCGGACCCGACCGATGAGGAGATGTCTCAACGCGTGCAGCGCCATCGGCAGCACCGGCCTTCTGAATGGAAAACGATTGAGAACCGCTTCGATCTCGACAACGTCGTGAGGGAGACCAAAGATGTGCTGTTCCTGCTTGATTGCCTGACCTTGTGGCTCTCCTTGCACCTCACAAAGGGGCGTTCCTCCGAGCAAATCTTGAAAGAGCTAGAGCAGACGCTGCTGCTGATTCGCGAGCTGGACCGATCCGTCATTATTGTTAGTAACGAAGTGGGTGCGGGAATTGTGCCATTAATGCCTGAGAGTCGCGCGTTTCGCGATCTATGTGGCTCGGCAAATCAGCTAGTGGCGGCGCATGCTACCACGGTTGAATTATTAGTGGCAGGATTACCGTTGGTTTTGAAAGGGGGCGTCTAACCATGTCACAAGCTCTTCACGGCGGCGGAGTCCGGCAAGCAGCGGATCGGTTTGGGCTCCCGCTAGAATCTTTCATCGATTTCAGTTCCAACGTAAACGTTCTGGCGCCGGCGGTTCCTGCCGGCGATTGGAAAGCGTGGATGAGCGAAATCCATCGTTACCCGGAGCCCGCTGAGCTTAAGGAACAACTCGGTAGCTTCTACAATGTGAGGGTCGAACATCTTCTTCCTACGGCTGGTGCGATCGAAGCTCTCTATCTCTCTGCCCGGCTGTTTGCCGGCTGCAAAGTTGCAGTAGTGGAGCCGAGCTTCAGCGACTATAGCCGCGCGTTCAGCAGCGTCCCTTGCTCAGTTGAAAGGATTCTGTTGACGCCCGAGCTTTGGACTCGCTCCATTAGGGAATGGACTGATCGGTTAGAACCGTTTGATGTCGTTGTTCTGGGTAATCCTAACAACCCGACCGGGACCTTCCAATCACTCGCCACTCTAACCGCCTTAGTCGATAGACCTTGGGGGCGGCCCAAGCACTGGATCGTCGACGAAGCGTTTATCGAATTTGTGACCGAGTACGAGCATGAGACATTGCTGAGCCGGCTTTCGGACTATCCTTCGCTCATCGTTTTGCGATCGCTAACCAAAAGTTGGCGTATTCCGGGGCTTCGTTTCGGTTTTTTAGCGACAGCCAGCCGGTTGGAAGAACTTGAAAGGATGCAGCCGCCGTGGAGCGTTAATGGCGTCGTTCATGCTTGGGCCAGAGAGTTTCTTCGTCAAGAACATCGCGCCGAATATCTGGCTTCGCTGCGGACGCTAGCCATGCTTCGCGACGATTTCGAAGCTAGTCTGCGGCCTATTCCTGGTATAACAGTCCACCTATCGGCTGTCAATTTCCTGCTGTTGGAACTAACCGATTCCTCCCTAGAGGCGACTCACATCTATTCCGAGCTCGGGCGTCGCGGAATTTTGGTGCGGACCTGCGACTCCTTTTATGGAATGCCGAAAGGTCGATTTATTCGCGTGGCGGTTAGGACGGCCGCAGAAAACCAGAGACTGGTTGATGTACTCTCCAAGGTTTGCGGGAAACTGGGGGACCGAACTGCGCGCGAGGATCCGACTTCGCCAAGCGAAAGAACAAACAACCATGAGACCACAGGCTACGTCGGACAGGCTGCGCGCCCTCCCTGTGAACGCCGAGAACGACCGATCGCCCAATCACCAATCACTAATCACCAATCACCTCTCACTTCTCACACAGACGGGAGGGCCGCATGAAAGCCCTCACCGTTCTGGGTACATCATCTAATAGCGGTAAGAGTTGGTTGGCCACCGCTTTCTGCGCCTGGCTACGGCGTCGAGGAATACGCGTGGCGCCGTTCAAAGCGCAAAACATGTCTAACAATTCATTCGCCACGTCGGATGGTGGCGAGATTGGGCGAGCTCAGGCCGTGCAGGCCGGGGCCTGTGGCTTAACGCCTACGGTCGAGATGAATCCCATTCTCCTTAAGCCGTCTGGTAGTCAAGGATCACAACTGGTGTTACTCGGGAAGCCGCAACGGCATCTGCTCGCCAGCGAGTACTACCGTCTGGTCGATGAGCTTTGGTTAGTCGTGCGTGATACTTTGGATTATTGGCGAGACCGATGTGACGTCCTGGTCTTGGAAGGTGCAGGCAGTCCAGTGGAGCTCAATCTGATGGGACGTGACATTGTGAATTTACGCCCCGTTCACTATTTGAATGGCCGGTCAGTTCTGGTTGCCGATATCGAGCGCGGCGGCGTTTTTGCGCAGATTGTGGGGACCTGGGCGCTGCTCAATCCGGCAGATCGAGATCGCCTTTTAGGCGTGATCGTTAATAAATTCAGAGGCGATCTCTCTCTCTTTGCCGGCGCGCCAAAATTTTTAACCGAGCGCGTTCCGGTTAATTATTTAGGTGTACTCCCTTTTTTAGCTGACCTTCGGCCGGAGAGTGAAGACAGCCTTTGCCGGGACGCCGAGGAAAGCGCTCAAGGCGAAAAGATAGCCTGGATACGGTTGCCACATCTAGCCAACTCTCAAGACTGTCAGCCCTGGCTATTGGATCAAGGGGTTCGGGTGCAATGGGTAAATCATTCGAATCAGTTAGCCGACGCCAGAGCTATTATCTTACCGGGCAGCAAGAACACCATCGCTGACCTGGAGTGGCTTAGAAGTACGAACATCGATGCCGCCATTCTGCAGGCTGCAGAACGAGGGATTCCTGTGGTGGGTATTTGCGGCGGTTATCAGATGTTAGGGCAATGGCTTCTTGATCCTGAAGGTGTCGCCGGTGATCGCGGGCTTTTACCTGGACTCAACTTACTTCCGATTGAAACTACGTTCTCTCAAACTAAATCTGTTTCTCAAGTTGTGGTGCGTTGGGGAACCGATCGCTGGAGTGCCTACGAAATTCATATGGGTGTTACTGTTCCAACGCAGAAGTGTAGCGCGTTGACGTCGGTGGAAAATGGTCAGGGTACGAAACCCGAGGGTTGTCGTCGCAATCACGTCTGGGGTACTTACCTTCATGGCGTATTCGAGTCGCCGGTGGTGAGATCGGAGTTGGCTGCCTTGGCTGGTTTAAGAAGCTACGCGGCCGCCCAGGTCTCCTGGCGGGCGCACCAAGAGCAGATGTACAACCGTATGGCCGACGCTTTGGAAGAGCACATAAAGACTCAGGAAATCTGGAACTATGTGGCTGGTTAGTCCCTCCCAAATCGTGGCTGCGATTGTCGTCGACTTGGCGATCGGTGATCCGCATGGATGGCCACATATCGCCCGATGCACCGGTGTGCTCGCGACCGTTTATGAAGGATGGCTCACCCAGCATTTTTCCCGGAGCATCCTGGTAGGCCTATTGTTCTGGTTCATGGTGGTGGGAACGATGCTAACCGTATATATCGGTATTCGCTTCATTTGCTCCTTGATTAACCCAGTCGCGAGCTACGTTTTCGATGTTTTTGTCATTTACCAGGCGATCGCAGCCAGAGACCTGTACAAGCATGCCAAAACGATTCTGCATTCACTCGTTTGCAGCGATCTCGACGCGGCTCGCAGACGGCTTTCTTATATCGTTGGCCGGGATACACAGACCCTCGATGAGTCAGAGATCAGCCGGGCCACAATTGAGACCGTGGCTGAAAGTCTAGTCGACGGAATTGTCGCCCCTCTATTTTGGGCTGTTATTGGCGGTGCACCCGGAGCGTTACTCTACCGTACGGCAAACACGCTGGATTCGATGGTTGGCCATCGGACACCGGCTTATGAGAAATTTGGCAAACTATCCGCTCGTATCGACGATCTGTTGAACTGGGCGCCCGCCCGCTTGTGCGCGCTAATGATTTGCCTGTCCCGCATCCCGGGTAGTTGGAGGAAGGTTGGGCGAGAAGCAGCGGCGCATGCGAGCCCGAATGCCGGATGGCCGGAAGCCGCCATGGCGTATGCCTTAGGAGTACGGTTAGGAGGCACGAATTACTATGATGATGAGCCGGTTCAGGGACCGATCTTTAATGGGTCAGGTCGAGCCGCGGGTATAGACGATATCAGGACGAGTTTAACCCGGATCTGGTGGGTGGTGTTAGTTGTAGGTGGAGCGTGTTTATTGATGGCTTCCGTCTCGTCTCTACTTCCGGTGAGAGCTACGGCAGAGGGCATAGTGGCGGAACGAATAAAATGACGGAGCCGGACTAACTATGAAATGGTTTAACAGAGACCCTGATTTGGCTGCCATAGTGCGGCGCTACGCGAGCCCATCGCCCGGGAGGGATCGCGTCCTCGCGATCAGTCGTTATCGAAGTCGAGCACGTTTCCTAATCGGGGGCGGAAGTACATCGTTGGGTCAAGGCATGTCCTCGCGGCGCGCGAGGATCCGACTTCGCCGAGCGAGGCACCAAACAACCACAAGACCACAGGCTACGTCGGACAGGCTGCGCGCCCTCCCAAATCTGCGCGCGGCAACCATCCTGGGCTGTTCTATGTCCAACCTTCGGGCGACAGGAGCGTGCAAACAGATTTACCCATGAACGACGACCGTCCACGGCTTAAACAAGGCGCTTTTCAGATCTATACCGGAGAGGGCAAAGGTAAGAGCACTGCGTCGATGGGGCTTATGCTGAGGGCGCTTGGCTGCGGATTCAAAGTGTACTATTTGCGGTTGGTAAAACCACGATGGAAGACGGGAGAACTGGCTATCTGTTCAGGACTACACCCGAATCTCACTTTTAGGAATGTTGAGCAAGACTGGATCCTATCCAAGAGCCGGCACATTCCTGAGCATGTTACTGCCATGCGAACCGCGCTGGCGGCGGAAATGGATAGCCTGGAAACGATCATGGTCAGCGAAGAATATGACCTGATCATTGTTGATGAAATTAACTACTGCATCCATCGCGAACTGATACCGCTTGACCGGGCGATTCGACTGGTGGAGAAGCGTCCCGAGAACGTTGAACTGGTTTTCACCGGCCGATATGCACCCGAGCCCTTGATTGAAAGAGCCGGGGTGGTCACGGAAATGCGGAAGATCAAACATCATTTTGATCAAGGCGTCACGGCGCGGAGAGGAATCGAGTTTTGAGCCCAGATTGTTATCCTGGATTAATCGTAGCCGGCATGCAGAGCAGTGACGGAAAGACTGCCATTACCTGTATGCTGTTAGCGGCTCTTCGTGCTCGCGGTCTACCGGTTCAGCCTTTCAAGGTAGGGCCCGATTTTATCGATCCGGGTTATCATACCCGAATCGCCGGTGTTACTTCTCGAAATCTGGATGCCTGGCTGATGGGAGACGATGGAATCATTGACGAGTTCTTGGCAGCCGGTCGAGACCGGGTCTCGATCGTGGAAGGCGTGATGGGATTGTTCGATGGGAGCGATGCTAAATCGGATGAAGGCAGTACGATGGCATTAGCACGATCGTTAGACCGCCCCGTTGTATTGGTGGTTAGGGCAGCGAAGTCTGGACGCTCACTGGCCTTTGCTTTGCGCGGGTTCCTCCAAGAAGCGGGGCCTGACCGGATTGCGGGTGTGATCCTCAACGGCGTCAGTGGAAGCAGCCACACTGATTATTTGCGAGAGGCAATCGCACCACTTGCGGTGCCGGTGCTCGGCTCATTGCCTTTCTGTCCCGAACTGGCATGGCCGGAGCGCCATCTCGGGTTACAAGCTAGCCAGGAGCGTCAACTGCCTTCATGGCAAACATTAGCTTCGCTAGGGGAACAACATTTCGATATTCGCGCCATTCTAGAACTTGCTCACAGAACCGAGACCGCGCCGCTACCGTGGAGCGGGCCTCGCTTGCGAGGCCGACCCGGTCGGGACCCGGGAGAAAGCGAGGCGCGCTCCACAGGAGTGAAACAGCGAATCGGCGTCGCTATGGATGAGGCTTTCCATTTCTATTACCAGGCGAACCTCGATTACCTGGCTAATACTGGCGCGGAGGTGGTTAAATTCTCGCCCCTGCACGATTCTGCGTTACCGGCCGATCTAGACGCAATTTTCATCGGCGGCGGCTTCCCGGAGATCTTCGCGCCTCAGCTGGCTGAAAACAGTTCGATGCGTACCGAGCTGCGGTCGGCGATTCAGCAGGGCCTCAACTGTTACGCGGAGTGCGGAGGCCTAATGCTGTTAGCGGAAGAACTGATGACGCTCGATCAGAAAGTGTATCCGATGGCCGGCGTCATTCCCGGGGCGATCCAGATGACAAAATCGTTGAAGCATTTTGGCTATTGTATTTGCTCGGAATCGAAAGCGGGTTCCGATCATCTCTTTCGTGGGCATGAGTTCCACCACTCGCTTTGGCTAGGCGAACTGGAGCACGCGAACCTGTGGAATGTCCGGCGCAAACGGACTGGTGCTTTTAGGAGGGAAGGATTCTTGATCCCGAACCTTCATGCTTCTTACGTGCACCTGCACTTTCGAAGCAGCAGCGCCGTTCTCGCGCCATTCCTGAAACAGGAAAGGAGTGAGGTTCTATGATCTTCTGTGTTGGAGTGGGTCCAGGTGACCTCGGTTTCCTGACCCGACGAGGTCAAGAGTTAATCGAAGAGGCTCAGGTGATAGCAGGATTCACTGCGGTTGTAGATCTGGTTCGGTCTTTGGTCAAACCGGACGCCCGAATCATCACGATGGGTTACAAAGACCAGGTGGAACGTCTAAAGGAAGTTGCCGGCCTGCACCGTGCTGGATCGAAGTGTGTGGTTGTTTTCATGGGTGATCCGCATTTCTCCGGGTTCCAATTTCTCGAACGCGTAGAAAAGGCTTGTGAGCATCAAGTTGAGACGATCCCTGGGATCAGTTCGGCGCAGATTCTAGCATCTCGCTGCCGGGTCTGTTTTGATGAAACCACCTTTATCACGTTTCACCGGCGCGGGGATATCGTTTCATTTCAAAAGCATTTGGTCCATGTCCTAGAAGACAATCGGAACGCCATTGTGATTCCGCGTCCGTGGGATTTCATGCCGGCGGCGGTGGCTGCCTACCTAACGGAGCATGGCATTGCTCCAGATCATCCAACGGAAGTGTGGGAGCATCTCACCCAATCGGAAGCGGCCTGGAAAGGCCGCCTGGGTGAATGCAGGTCTGAATTTAGCGACATGAGCATCATGCTTATTCGCGCGTTGAATGGCGATGCGGCGATTGGGCGAGGGAGTGAAACGGCGAAAGGTCAATCCTCTAATCCCGGAGGGATGAAATGATGGTAGCGACTATGAGTCCGTGGACGAGCATCACTCCAACACTCCGACACTCCATCACTGCGCTCGACCGGATTCGAGGACGACGACGAGGACGAGGACGAGAACGAAGGAATCCCCCCACCCCATGACGACCGACTACGCGATTGTTATCGCCGGGCACGGCAGCAGAGATCCCGAAGCGGTTTCGGAGTTTGAACAGCTTGTCGAGCTGGCCCGGCAACGGGCAGGTGGACGTCATGTTCAACATGGGTTCTTAGAGTTCGCTCGCCCGACCATTGATGAGGCAGCGCGGGCGCTGATAACAGCCGGCGACCAACGTATTGCTATCGTTCCCCTCATCTTGTTAGCCGCTACTCACGCAAAGAACGATCTGCCTAGTGAAGTGCTTGCTCTGCAACAAGAGTTTCCGGCAACTCAACTTCACTATGGATCCGCGCTGCATCTCCATCCTGGCATCCTACGCCTGTTCCGTCAGAGAATTGTCGAAGCGGAGGCGCGAAGTCCGCAGAAAATTAGGCGATCTGAGAGTTGCCTGGTAGTGGCTGGTCGCGGAACTAGTGATCCGGACGCTAACTCCGACGTTTCCAAATTAGCCAGAATGCTACAGGAAGGGATGGGGTTCGGTGGTTCTTATGTCTGTTATTCAGGCATGGCGAAACCTCTGGTGGCTGACGGTCTTCAACAAGCGGTGCGCCTGGGATTCGGAAGAATCGTAGTTGCTCCATTCTTTCTTTTCACCGGCGTTCTAGTGAAACGGATTTATGACGTCACCGACGCCGTGGCTGTCGATCATCCAAAAACTGAATTTCTGAAAGCTGACTACCTGGGCATACATCCGTTATTAGCGGACGCTTTCCTGGAGCGCGCTGAGGAAGCCATCGTTGGGAGAGCAGCCATGAATTGCAGCTTGTGCAAGTATCGGGTGCAGATCATCGGCTACGAAAAAGAGTTAGGCGCACCTCAAAAACCGCATCATCTGCATTCCAGAGGCGGGACCAGTAGAATCAACGGCTTGGCCGATACGATAGTGGATCAAACACTTCCGCTTTCCATTCCTCTCAAGCCGGACGGGTTAAACGAAGGGTACCTTCAACACCCGATCGAGGAAGAAAGCTTCCGCATTATCGAGGAATTACGCGACTGGAAGTCAGTACCGGAATCTGAAAAGTCGGTACTCCAGCGCCTGATTCATACTAGTGGTGACCCGGATATCGTTGACGACATCTTCATTTCACCAGGCGCGATAGAAGCAGGTATTACAGCGTTAGCCCGGCGAGTGCCGATCGTTACCGACGTGACCATGGTGCAGAGCGGGTTGCGACGCCTGCTCTTACAGCAGCTTGGGCTAACAACCTTGTGCACCGTTCATGACGAAGAGACCAGGCTAATCGCGGAATCGGAGAACATCACCCGTTCGGCCGCTGGTATCAGACGGGCATGGAATCGGTTTGGCAACAATCTTTTGGTCGCCATTGGGGACGCCCCGACTGCCGTCGAAGAAACGCTTAGGCTTGTGGTCGAACAGAACTGGCGTCCGCATCTGGTGATTGGGGTACCCGTTGGGTTCGTTGGAACCCGGGAGTGTAAAGAGAGGCTTCGCACCTGCTTGCGAGTGCCGCGAATTACGAATCGAGGCACACGGGGTGGCTCACCCTGGGCAGCGGCAATCGTCAACGCGATGCTGATACAAGTCGCCAGGGTAAAGAGCGGAAACGCCCGCAACACTGAGGAATGAACCGGCCGCTAGAGCGATTTGACCTAGGTGTACTAACAGAGGCTGGACTGCGGCGCGGCTATACTACAGGTTCTTGCGCTACGGCAGCAGTCAAGGCGGCTCTGCTGGCACTGCTTTGTAACGAGTGTCCGGAGGAAGTGAATGTCAGTCTACCGGATGGTTTGCGCTTCCTCACGCTACCAATCAATCAGGTTAGGCGTGAACCCGACTCGGCTTATGCGGAAGTGATCAAAGATGCCGGCGACGATCCGGATCAGACCCATCGAGCCCGGATCTTTGCCCGTGTCCGGCGAAACAACCGGGGTAGCATCGTCTTTCAGGGGGGTGAGGGTGTCGGACTCGTTACTCAACCCGGACTGCAAGTGGCAATTGGTGAGCCCGCGATTAACCCGGTTCCTCGGCGAATGATGATCAATGCGGTTCAGGAAGTACTGAGTGAAAGCGATCGGGTAGCCGTTGCCGGGTTTAATCTGGAGATTGGCTGTCATAACGGCGAACAGATTGCCAAACGCACATTTAACCCACGTCTCGGGATCATCGGCGGGATATCGATTCTGGGAACGACTGGCATCGTTGAACCAAAATCGATGGCGGCTTTTCAGGCATCTATTCAAGTCTATATCCGCGTTGCGGTGGGAGACTCGCCCGATGCGATCGTCTTAGCGCCTGGCAATCTTGGCCAGCGTTTCGCCCGAAGCTCGCTTGGAATCCCGACCAAACGCGTCGTTCAGATGTCGAACTTCATCGGACTTGCGCTCGAATATCTGCAGCAAACGCTGGAGGAAAACCGGCAAAAGCTCCCTTTGTTGTGGCTGGTTGGTCACCCCGGAAAACTCGCTAAAATTCTGGCTGGCGATTGGGACACTCATTCGGGCCGGAGCCTTAGCGCGGTGCACTCGGTCACAGGGTTAGCCCACGAATTCGGAGTAGCGCCGCCGGCGTTGCAGGTGCTTAGCCAGTGCCGAAGCATCGAGGAAGCAATTGAAATGCTGCCAGCTAGTACGCTTCCTCCCGCCTTCTGGAACTTAGTCGAACATCGAGTTGCGGGAGTAGTGGCCGAGCGGGTACCGAGCGTCGAGCGCGTTGAGGTCAGGTTGTTTCGCATGGATGGGGGAGCGCTGGGAGTAGCGAATAGCAAATAGCAGATAGCAGATAGCAAATACCCCGATGGCGAGCGGCAGAAAACTAACCATGAAATGGTTTAAGAGAATAGCCCAGGGCTTTAGCCCTGGGGAGGCGGCATCAATTGATCGCCCTGCAAGGGCGGCCGAAATGGGTGCGGTTATTCTCGAGGCCGGCCGATTACGGTTTAGGTCGACTGGGTGCGATTGGTCGACAACTAGAAATTTATGAGTCAAGAATTCATTACTAACCTAACCGCTTCGGTGTCTGGCTGCTTCTGCGGAATTGGTGTCGGACCTGGAATGCCGGGCCTGATACCGGTAGTAGCCTGGCAGTGTGTTCAAGAAGCTGATATTATATTTTTGCCCCGAGCTAAATCGGCCGAACGATCAGCTGCACGCAGCTGTCTGCCACCAAATCAAATTCCGGAAGATCGGTTCCGAGAGATCGAATTTGCCATGGAATCTGATCGCACTTCTTTAGGGGCCAACTATTCGCGACTGGCGGACGAGATTGCCCAGGAAGTGCGTGCTGGCAAGCAGATTGCCTATCTTACAATTGGCGATCCGTTGACCTATTCGACTTACATTTACGTTCTTCGGGCTCTCCAAGAACGTTTCCCGGGAATTCGCTGCCGGACCTATCCCGGCGTAACCAGTTATTCCGCGTTAGCCGCCGCCGCCGGCTTTCCCGTGGGAGAAGGTAAAGAGCGAATACTGATCTCACCGTGTCCGGACGCCAGGCAGGAGTTACGTCGCCTCATCGAGGCGCACGATATCGTAGTCTTAATTAAGATCGGCGAACGCTTGCCAATGGTGCTGCGGCTTATAACCGAGATGGAAATCGGTGATCACTGTGTTTTCGGGGCACACGTTGGTATGGAGAATCAGACTCTCAGCGTCGGCCTCTCGGACATGAATGGAACTGACGCTAGCGGCTATTTATCCACCATGTTGATTCGAAGAAAACCGGTCGAGTCTCGTCAACCCAATGCCGTTAGTGCGGAAAAGCGGGATCCTGTGGCCAATCGGGGATTACTTAGAAAAGCGTCGGCATGAAAGTCTATTTCATTGGAGCAGGCCCAGGAGCAGCCGACCTCATTACCATGCGAGGAGCAGACATTCTCTCTCGCGCCCAGTTAGTGATGTATGCGGGTTCTTTGGTCAGCGACGCGATCTTAAGCCATTGCCGGGCAAATCCGCTGATTGTGAACACCGCCAAACTCAACCTGGACGAACAAGTAGGATACTACCTTCAGGCGAAAGACAAAGATTGGGATGTCGCCCGGCTACACTCAGGGGATCCGTCGATCTATGGGGCAACGGCAGAACAAATGCGGCGCTTGCGTGAACTTCAGATAGCGTATGAAATTGTTCCCGGTGTTCCGTCCTTCGTCTCCGCGGCTGCGGTGCTCGATGCCGAGTTAACCAGACCCAACGTTTCCCAGACTATTATCCTGACACGCACCTCCGGGCGTGCGTCTCCGGTTCCGGCAAAAGAAAACCTTCAATCCCTGGCTGCGCACCAGGCGACCCTCTGTATTTTCCTTTCCGGTGCTAACCTGACCGAGGTCGTCGAAGAGCTGTTACTCCATTATCCTCGCCCGACACCAGTCGCGCTTGTCCAGCGGGCGAGTTGGCCTGAGCAACGAGTCTATCGGGGACAGTTAGGCGGATTGCTAGACGAGATCGAACCAAGTTCATGGGTGCTAACCACGATGTTGTTAGTGGGTCAAGCGCTGGATGAAAACATCGTATCGGAATCCCGGTTGTACGCGGCCGATTACTCGCATCGATTCCGGCGAGCCATGCAGAAAGATCCGGAATGAAAGTCCGAAGAAATATCTCACGCAAAGCCGCAAAGGCGCAAAGAAAGGAAGGAGAAGTGAGGCGTAGCCGCGCGATTGGCGTGTGGATGGTGCGACCGCAAAGCGTGGCTACCGGCCGTTATGTGGCCGTTGGACTCGGGGGTAAGTTTTATGCTTCCTATGAGATTTCAGGTCTCACGAATCGACAGGCCTTTTCTGACCGATTTCGTAAACACCAGCAATGGGTTCTAGTCATGACCACCGGGATAGCGGTGCGTTATCTCCAAGGCTTGCTCACAGATAAGGAAACGGATCCGGGAGTAGTGGTCCTAGACGAAGGATGTCATTTCGCGGTTTCTCTCATTGGAGGGCACGAGGGCGGAGCGAATCAACTCGCTTATCGGGTAGCGAATTTGGTGGGTGCTGTCCCGGTGATAACGACGGCTACGGAAACGTTGAAACCACTCGTGATCGGCGTTGGCTGTCGTCGTGGAGTTAGCAGCGAACAGATCGATGCCGCGATTGAACATGGGTTGACTCTTATCGGACGCTCTCGTGCCGAGGTCCGGGAAATTGCCTCCATCGACCTCAAACAGGATGAGCTGGGTCTCAACGCGTGGTGTCAGCGGAACGGGATCGTTCTGCGAGTGATTGCACGCGATCTCGTACAACAGCGGCCCTGGGTAACGCAGCCGTCCGATTGGGTCCGAAAGAGCATTGGCGTTGATGGTGTCTGTGAAGCCTGCGCCTTGCTGGCTACGTTTCGCGGTCGACTGCTGCTTCCGAAAACGATTCTAGGCGGTGTTACCGTAGCGATCGTGGAAGAGGTCGCCTTTGCCAGAGAAGTCACGATAAAATGAACGGAACGAAGCTTGCAAACACGCCAGGTGGGAAACTGGACCAGGACCTGGAGGGGAGCCGCTTTGTAACTAGGCAACTCTGTAGGTTGGCAGCAAGCGGCTCCCGGGAACGTCTCGTGATTGAGCAGTTCTATGGACCGCGCGTTGTATCTGTCATTTTCGAAACAGGGCCGTTGGGTAAGAGCATTGCGCTGGGCTGTTCGCGGGAGCCGCCTGCTGCCATACGATATAACTGCTGCACTACAAAGCGGCTCCCCTCCAGGTCGTGGGCGATGGGATGCCGGGTTCCTTATGAGGACGGCCTGCCGCGCCGTAGGCTTGGCGAAGGCGGGAGAACGAAGTCCTCAACGCGCTAACATGACGAGCAAAGGTAAACTCAATCTGGTTTCCGTCGGGCCTGGCTTTATTAACCTCGTTCCGCCTTTGGCTGAGTTTGCTCTCCGGGAAAGTGAAGTCGTGGTCGGATACAAGCTCTACTTCACCTGGATACAACCATTGCTCGAAGGCAAAGAGATCCATTCTTTTTCCCTGACCCAAGAGCGAGAGCGAGCTCAAAAGGCAATCGCTTGTGCTCGAGCCGGAAAGACGGTCAGCCTGGTCTCAAGCGGCGACATTGGTATTTACGGGATGGCTTCGCTCGTTCTAGAGGAAATGAGAGAAGAGGAAGAGTTTCAGCTTCAGATCATTCCTGGTGTTTCCGCGGCGAACAGTTCCGCCGCGCTGCTGGGTGCACCGCTGTCCCACGATTTCGCCACCTTATCGCTTTCAGATCTTTTATGCCCGTGGGAATGGATCGAGAATCGCGCCCGCCATCTGGCGAAGGCAGACCTGGTGATAGCTCTTTACAATGTCCAGAGCCAATCCAGGCCCGACGGTATTTGCCGGATTCTGCGCATTTTAATGGAAGAGAAGAGCGCAAACACCTGGTGTGGCGTTGTACGAAACGCATTCCGTCCTGATCAAAATGTCTATCTCTGTTCGTTGGCAGAACTGCAGAAACGACAGTTCGACATGCTAACTACGATTATCGTCGGCAATCGGTTTACCCGTAGGAAAGGGCCATTCATCTATACGCCTCGAGGTTACCATGGATGGAACGCCGACAACGCCGGGAACGCCGACAACGGCGGAGCTGTAGTGCCAGCGACCGGCAACCGCCAACCGCTAACTGCTAACCGCCAACCCATCTGGGTATTCACCGGCACCAGCGACGGTAACGCATTGGCCGCCGAATTATCGAGACGCGGGCATCATCTGATCGTTTCGACGGCCAGCGATTATGGCGGCGAACTGGCGTCAATTATCTTGCCGGGGGTTGAAGTTCGTTCCGGAAGGCAAGGAGTGGAGGAGCGACGAAGTCAACTCCAACACTCACGGGCGGCTGCCATTGTCGATGCCACTCATCCCTTTGCCACCGAGATTTCTAAGCAACTCACTCGGTTATCGGCGGAACTGAACATCCCTTATATCCGGTACGAACGTCCGCCGGCAGTGCTACCGAGCTTCGCTCGTCAGGTCACGGATATGTCGACTGCTGCCCGGCTTGCTATCGAAATCGGTCAGCGCATTTTTTTGGCTACCGGAATCAAGGATATCGATACTTTTGTAAGAGCACCGGGCGCCGAATGTCGCGAGTGGTTTTTACGGATAACTCCAGACACCGGCTCTTTAGAGGTCGCACTTAAGCTGGGTGTTCCGCGATCGCAGATCTGTGCAATGCAGGGCCCGTTCTCTTCTGATCTCAATATCGCTCTTTGGTCTGCCTGGAAGATAGATTGTGTGGTCAGTAAGGAGTCAGGCGAAGCCGGCGGTTTCGATTCTAAGGCTGAAGCTGCGGATAAACTAAAGATCCCTCTAATCGTGGTGAGACGACCGCAACTCTCCTATCCAGTGGTGGCATCTGATTTCAATACTCTCGCCGACATGCTCGATCGGTCGTTATCCCGAAGAGGGGGTACTAATGAACTCACTGAATCTAATTTATGAAAATACCAGTTACGATTGTTACCGGTTTTTTAGGGTCCGGCAAAACCACCTTAATCAGCGGTTTATTGAAAAAGAATCCGAGCCGCCGTTTAGCGGTGTTAGTAAACGAGTTTGGTGAAGTGTCTGTCGATGGAGCGTTGTTGCGAACGGCCGGAGAAGGATGTGGTGTGGAGATCCACGATTTACCCAACGGCTGCATCTGCTGCACCATAAAAGATGACTTTTTGCCGGTGATGAGTCAGCTCCAAAAACGCAAACAGGAAATCGATCACGTACTGATTGAGACATCCGGTCTAGCGCTGCCTATGCCGGTGATGCGGGCAATGGCGTGGCCTGAAATTCGGAACGACTTCCAACTCGATGCGGTCCTTGCCATAGTGGATACACCCCAACTGTTAGCGGGCAACCTGGAGAAAGGTAGGCCTATCCCAGGCGCCGATAATACCGAGATTCCTGAACATGTTAACTCGGTGGATCTTATCCTCAATCAGCAGCTCGAGAATGCTGACGTGGTTGTTCTTAATAAGATCGATGAGCTATCAGAGGAGCGCCTACTAAAGGCTGAAGATATCGTTCGGCAAAAGGCGGCCAAGGTGAGGTTCCTTGAGCTGGCTTATCACGCCGAACTGGATACCCGGCTCTGTATGGGACTTAGTCTGCATGATGAGCAGGAAGTGTTTCAGGATGGCGATGAGCATGATCATCACCATCATCATGGTCCGGTGCAATCGACGCCTCGGGATCTCGATCGCCCCCTGGCAGACCAACATCAATTCGACGGCCACTCGCACACGGGGTTAGCGTCGCACGAGCATGGAGAGCACAGTCACCTGCATTTCCATGAACATGATCCTGGATGGCAATCGTTCGTGTTAGAGAGCTCGCAGCCGCAAGATCCGGAGAAATTAAAGGCTGCCGTCAAAGAAGTGAGTATCGATCAACCGGTACTCCGAGCCAAGGGATTCGCTGCCATCGAAGGCAAACATCATCGCCTGGTTGTGCAAGCAGTTCGCAACCGTGTACAAGCGTATTTCGAAGAAGCGCATTCGCACGAGTTGCAGTCGCAGCTGGTGTTCATCGGGTATCACTGCCGGCGCGATCGGACGACTGAGTTGATGAACAAGTTAACTGGCACCGTTTGGGAGTGATTGGTGAAAGATGATTGGTGAAAGGTGATTGGTGAGAGGTGATTGGGCGTCCGTGAGAAAAAAAGCTCTGGCATGATTAACTGTTTGTCCCGTAGGGACTGCATGAAGGTAGCCAGGCATGAAATGCCTGGAAACGCGGCGCCGCGAAGCCCGTCCCGTAGGGTACGGCGTGATGGGTTAGCGAGGGCATCGTATCGCCTTGGACGGTGGACGCCGCCGGGAGCTACGGATCACACCGTGCCCTACGGGACGGATCATGTTTGCCACGTGTCCAGGCATTTCATGCCTGGCTACCTTCATCTAGTCCCTACGGGACATGCAGACGTGCGCACTATTGGCCAAATCGCGGTCACTCCAGCACTCCGGTACTCCAGCACTCCGCGCCGCAGGATTCGAGGACGAGGACGAGAACGAGGACGAGTACGAAGGAGCCGGTGAGGCTAACCGAACCCCCAAACCATGCATTGGACAGCGACTGAACCAGGCCAACTAGATGCTGAGCGGGCGTTGACGCTCATCGAGCAAACGCCGGGAGAGATCGTATTTCTCAGCGCTGCAGATACCGAGCTCTATGCGGTCGCGTCTATTTGGAGGGAGCAATTCGGTTCTCGTCTGCGAGTTGCTAGTGCTTTTCCGCTTCGCCAACCGGTCGCAGCCGACCATTACATTGATCAGGTCATTAGAAAGGCCAAGCTGGTCGTGGCTCGGCTTTTGGGAGGTAAAGCATACTTTGCTCATTTCTTGCAGGGGTTGTCGGACCTAAGAGAGGAAAATTCTGAGCCACAATTTCTGATTTTGTCGGGTAGCGATCTCGACGAACCGGAATTAGCCGGCATCAGTGATTTCGCTGGGCCAATTCGAGCGAAGATTTTTGGTATGTTCCGGCATGGCGGCCGGGAGAATATTCGACGCGCAGGAACAGCAATTGACCTACTAATTCGAGATCCTTCTTCTGAGGTGCCTGAAGCGGAGCCGATGCCCGAATTCGGTCTTTATAAGGTAACGGTCGGACCACCGGTCGGCCTCACTACCGTGTCGCGCCGTACGCTTGGCGAAGGTGGAAGCGAGGCAGCGGTCCAGGGAGCCGACCGCGTCGGCCTCGCAAGCGAGGCAGCGCTCCACGGTGCCGGCCAGCTGAAAAGAGCATGGATCTGTTTCTATCGAGCATTGTTTCAGACTGGTGACCTAGCCGTGATCGATGCTTTACATGCGGCTCTCGAAAGCCAAGGGTTTCAAGTCTATTCATTCTATTCTTTCTCGCTTCGTAGTACGACAGCCCAGGCTGAACTGCAGCGACTTGCTGAACTGAATCCTCCAGACGTCATTCTTCTGACTCAGAGCTTCTCTATATCGTCAGGAGGCTCCGATCGCCTCTCGTTCTTTGAACAGCTCGGGTGTCCGGTTTTACAGGCGCCAATCTCTTTAGGTAACAGGGAAACCTGGCTGACCAACCAAGCCGGTCTTGCTCCGGCCGAAGTCGCCATGAATGCCGCTTTGCCGGAGATCGATGGGCGCGTTTTTGCAACCGTTGTCGGCTTCAAAGAACAGGACTTCTTTATCCCGGAGGTTGAATACCGAGCTAAAAGACTGGTACCAGATCTCGAGCAGATTCAGTACGTTGCCTCCTTGGCGTGTAACTGGGCTCGGCTGCGAACCGGGCCAAACCGTGACAAAAAGATTGCGATTGTTCTCTCTAACTATCCAAACCGCGATGGGCGCATGGGGAATGGGGTCGGCTTGGATACTCCTGCTAGCACCGTGCGATTATTAGAGATGCTGGCTGTTGCTGGTTTTTTAGTCGATCCGTGCCCGACGAGCGGTCAGGAATTAATGGACTGGCTTCAGACTGGGGTTACAAATGATCCGGAACACTCGTACGGCAAACCTTGTTATCAAAGTGTTAGTCCGGCCGGCTTGAACCAGTTCTTGGAATCGCTGCCGGTCGCGCGCCGGAACGAACTCAAAGAGCAGTGGCCGATTAACTCTAGCGATGTGATCCCTGTCCCCGGAATACGGTTAGGGAATGTCTTTGTCGGAATTCAACCGGCACGTGGTTATTCGCTGGATGCGCAAGCGATTTATCATAGCCCAACCTTGCCGCCTCCACCCGCCTATCTCGCGTTCTATCATTGGCTGGGCGCAGAGTTTCGGGCGGATGCAATTATCCATGTCGGAAAACATGGGAACCTCGAGTGGCTGCCGGGTCGAAGCATCGCTCTCGGAGGCGACGACTATCCTCGGCTTTGTCTAGGTCCCATACCGCTGATCTATCCTTTCATTGTTAACAACCCGGGAGAAGGCATCCAAGCTAAGCGCCGTTCTTCGGCTGTCATTGTGGATCATCTGACACCTCCACTCACTAGGGCGGGACTTTATGATGATCTCGAAAGGGTTGAGCGCCTCCTGGAAGAACATGCGCACAGCATCACGCTTTATCCGAGCCGCGCCGCAGAGCTCGAAAAAGAAATCAGTCATTTGCTGAGCCAGACAACTTGGAAAGATGAGCTGCCAGATAAATCACTTCAGTCAGTCACGAATTATCTTTGCGAGATTAAAGAAAGTCAGATTCGATCCGGCTTGCACGTTCTAGGTGTTAAACCAACCGGCGAACAGGAAACCGACTTTTTATTGAGCCTGTTGCGATTGCCATCTGCCGGACGGCCCAGTTTACTTCAGCTTCTGGCAGGCGATCGTGCGGTAGAAATTTTGACGCCACCGGAACGTGATGACCTGGAGTCCAGGGCTCGGCGATGGATACGGGTAAACGCCGACAACGCCGACAACGCCGACAGCGCCGGGAACGCCAAACGCCAAACGTCAAACGCCGAACGCCAAACGCCAAACGCCGAACGCCAAACGTTGCGAAGAGTTAGCGACGTTTGTTCGTGATCAACTCATTCCACGGCTCGCGCGATGCGACGACGAAATCAAAAACGTGTTGAACGCTCTGAACGGGCAGTTCGTGCCGCCAGGACCTTCCGGGGCGCCAACTCGCGGCAGGATCGATGTGCTTCCTACCGGTAGAAATTTTTTCGCAATCGATCCACGCGCCGTTCCGACGCAGACCTCCTGGAATTGTGGAAAAATCCTGGCGGACCGGTTACTCGAGCGGTATCGACAGGACCAGGGGGAATATCCGCGCAAGATCGCCATGGTTATCTGGGGGACATCCAATATGCGGACCGGTGGGGACGATATTGCCCAGGCGCTCTGGCTTTGGGGTTGTGAACCGGTCTGGGAAGAGTCATCCGGACGTGTGGTCGATTTCCGGATATTGCCGTTGAGTTTGTTAGGACGACCTCGGATTGATTTGTTGTTGCGGGTATCCGGGCTGTTTCGTGATGCGTTTGGCGATACTATGCGTCTGCTGGCGACTGTGCCTAAGCGACTAGCCCAACAGGATGAACCTCCGGACATGAATCCCATCCGGGCTTCCTGGTTACTTGAACGAGATACCCTAACACGCCGTGGTTTAGCTGCTGACGAGGCTTCACGACGAGCAACGCTGCGCGTGTTCAGCTCAGGGTTCGGATCTTATGGAACCGGTCTATTGCCGCTCATCGATGCTGGCAACTGGCGATCAGCTAAGGATCTAACGGAGGTATTCTGTCGTTGGGGTGGTTATGCATTTGATAGTGATGGTTCAGCTAGCGAGGATATCGGTTTACTGAAGACCCGCTTAGCCGAGATCGAGGTCGTTCACCAGAATCAAGACAATCGAGAACACGATATTTTGGATTCGGACGATTATTTCCAATTTCAGGGCGGGCTACACGCTTCGGTTAAAGAGCTTCGGGGCAAAGCTCCGGTTAGTTTCCACGGAGATTCTAGTGACCCCGACCAGCCACGGATCCGTTCCCTTGAACAAGAAATTAACCGAGTTATCCGCAGCCGGGTATTAAATCCGCGATGGCTAGAAGCGATGCGGCGCCATGGCTATAAAGGTGCTTTCGAAATGGCGGCGACGGTCGATTATCTGTTCGGCTACAGTGCGACCACCGGCTTGGTTCGGGATTCTCACTACGAAGAGATCGCTCAGCGGCTTTTGCTGGATCCAATCCAGAAAGACTTCTTCCGCAGGCACAATCCCGCTGCTCTCAAGGAATCAACCCGCCGTTTACTCGAAGCTGCCGAACGCGGTCTATGGTCCGCTCCGTCAGAGAACGCGCTAGCCGGACTCGAAGAAAACTTACTCGAATTAGAAGGCCAACTTGAATGAAACAATTTCCTTTTAGCGCAGTGGTTGGGATGGAGGAGGCCAAACGATCTTTGATCTACCATGCGATTGATCCTAGGATCGGTGGCTCTCTTTTGCTTGGACACCGTGGCTGCGCGAAGACCACACTCGTGCGGGCCTTTGCTGAACTATTACAAGCTGCTTCCACAGACCCAATTCCGTTCGTGGAGCTGCCGCTTGGGGCCAGCGAAGATCGTGTGCTCGGTTCGGTGAACGCGGAAGCTTTGGTTGAACAGAACAAATGGGAAACCCGCGTTGGGCTGATTGAAGAAGCGAATGGGGGAGTGTTGTACGTCGATGAGATCAATCTGTTGCCGGATAATGTAGCGGACCAGATCTTGGACTCTGCAGGCTCCGGCAGACATCATCTGGAAAGGGACGGGATCACACGTCGTATCGAAAGCCGATACATCCTCGTCGGTACTATGAATCCTGAGGAAGGAGAATTGCGGCCGCAGCTATCGGATCGATTCGCTCACGGTATCGTGATCCAGGACGATTTTACGCCGGATCAACGAGTGGAGGTCGTGCGACGTCGTATCCAGTTCGACGATGATCCGGAGGGATTTGTCGACCTGTACGCGGGTTCCTTGAGGGATCTGGCGGAATGTTTGGCCAAGGCAAGAAAAATCGTTAAAAGCGTAACGATTTCCGAGGAACAACGACTCGATATCGCGAATCAGGCGAGAGTGTTGCAAGTGGAGGGGCTGCGTGCAGAACTCGCTGTGCTACGGACGGCACGCTGCGCTGCAGCCTGGGAGAACCGATCAAAAATCGAACAGCGAGATTTGGATGAAGCCTGGCGGATGTGCCTCGGGCATCGACGGCCCGAAAATTGGCCTGCGGCGCCGGTGCCGCCAGCACCTCCTCCGGGGCAGCGGTTCAATCCACCGTTGTCAATGCGTACTTCCGTGGCGCCTATCAATTCTCTACCAGACCCAAAGCAGTTGCCTGAGGCTAGTCCCGCAGCTAATCAGCCGCTGCGAGATTGGGCTAAGAATATCTCTGTTCCTTTACGAGGCAGAGAGGCAAGGGGAGCCTCCGAGGCAATCTCGCACGGGAGCATCAACTGGATCGCAAGCCTCCTTAGTTCAGTGCCCTTTAGTAAGAGTTCCGGGATTCGGCTGCGATACTATTCGGTTCGGCGGCGCCCCCGTGTATGGTGTTTCCTCGATGCGAGCCGGTCGACTGGGATGAGTCGTTGCTTAAGCGCTGCCCGGGATTCGCTGATCGATCTGGCAAACTACTTCCGGTCACGCCGCTGGAATTTACTGCTCCTGCGAGACAACCAGATCGGATGGATCATTAAGGAAAGCAGCTTTCGCTCGTTTTCCAAAGTTCTCGCCCGCGTCGATGATGCGGGCGGGAAAAGCTATCTCTTTCAATCCCTTCGCTCTTTGCATCGCGTGGTTCTAAAGCGCGGCCCAACTACTGGGGATCGCGTCGTAATTGTGTCTGACGGCCTCGCAAGTCTTGAGGCCGGTCAACATCATCGGGATACGCCGTCCCGTCTCCGTCACTATTTGCGGCGAATAACCCAGCTGAACGTCTCGACCGCATGGCTCTATCCATCGACTGAACGAGCCCTGACCAGATGGTTACAAAGAATCTTACACGGTACGCCGGTTACAAGCATCAAACTCTAACCGCCGTTGTCTCACCGACCCATGTTTTACGAGGCGCGTATTGGTGCAGATGAGAATCGGCGCTATGCATTCAATGAATGCAGTGCTAGCATTGCAGTATGCCGACCCTGACCATTCGGAGGCTTGATGAGAAAACCAAAGCCAGACTCCGGATGCAAGCGGCCGAAAATGGGCGATCGATGGAAGAGGAAGCGCGTGAGATATTGCGCACCTCGCTGAGTGTTGTTGAATCGGAACAAAGCAGCCTTGCCGAATCGATCAGAAAACGGTTTGCCGCGTTTCACGGCGTCGAACTGAAGATTCCAAAACGGCAGGAGATGCGGAAACCGCCAAGGTTTCTTGAATGATTCTTCTCGATACGAACGTTATCTCTGAGCTAATGCGCCGGGAACCTTCGGCCCGGGTGGTTGCTTGGATGGAAGTGCAACCCCGTTCTCGCCTGGGAATCACCGCGATTACACAGGCGGAGATCCTCTACGGCATCGAGCTTTTGCCAAAGGGGCGGCGTAAACAGGGGTTACACAATGCCGCCCAGGGAATGTTTTCGGAGGACTTCCGGGGTCGAATTTTCCCATTCAATAGCGATGCAGCGCTCGCTTTTGCGAAGATTTCAGCGATCCGTCAAAATCAGGGAAAGCCGATCAGCCAACTCGATGCGCAGATCGCTGCGATCGTTCAAATCCTCGGGGCGGAACTGGCTACCCGCAACGTGACAGACTTCGAAGGATGCGGAATCAAACTTCTGAATCCCTGGGACTAAATCCAGAGGAAAAGCAAACCGGCGATCGAGAAAATGATACCGATTGCGCAAACCCCGGGCCAGCCGGCAAGAGCCCAGGCTTGAGAGCCGAGCAGGGAGCCGATCGAGCCGCCTAAGAAAAAGGTCACCATATACACGGAATTGATCCGGCTATGGAGGGCCGGACTGAGGCTGTAGATCCTCGATTGATTAGCGATGTGATTGCCCTGTGCGCCGGCGTCGAGTAGCAACACCCCCACGCCCACCCAGAGCAAGGTGTTTTGCTGGCTGAACAGCATGGCGATAAATGCGACCATGATAATGCTGAGGAACAAGCCGTTGACCTGTCGCGGCGTCCACTTTTCGCCGAGATGACCGGCGAAGGGTCCTACCATGGCGCCAGTGATTGCCAGTAAACCGAACATGCCGGTGATGTCCGCACCGTAATGTTGTGGTTGTGCGTGAAGATAGAATGCGAGTGTTGTCCAGAAGGCGCTAAAGGTGCCGAAACTGAGAGCGCCGAGAATGCTGTGACGCCGAATGATCGGTTCGGTTTGAAGGAGACGTGGCATAGAGGCTAGCAAGCGGCCATAAGATTCCGCGCCTTGAGCCGGTTGCGATGGAAGAGCGAGCCAGAGAACCACAGCCAGAACCAGCATGAGGGCGGCGGCTGCCCAATAGACGACCTGCCATGAGAATCTTGTCCCGATCAAGCCGGCGGTCGTACGGGAAAGAAGAATCCCGATTAACAACCCGCTCATCACGGCGCCGATGACCTTACCGCGTCCTGCCCCGGGCACCAACCCGGCGGCATATGGGATTACCAGCTGCGGAGCGACCGACACGAACCCGAGAGCAAAACTAACTCCGAGCATGATCGGAAGATTCGGTGAAATTGGAACCAAGATCAGGACGGCGCAGGAAAGCAGGGTTGAACCGATGATTAGCCATTTGCGATCGATCCCATCTCCCAGAGGCACCACAAACAACAGACCGGCGGCGTAACCGAGTTGAGTGGCAGTCGCTACCCAGGCGATCGCCGAAGGGCCAACCTTAAAAGTCGCGGCAATGGCGTTCAATATGGGCTGGTTGTAATAGAGGTTCATCACCACCAGCCCGGCGGTTGCTGCTAATAAGAAGATCAGGCCTCCAGACGGGGTTTCCGCTTTGGCCTGAGGATGCGCGTTGAGATTACCAGAGGATGAGCCAGCAGTGGTCCCGCATACGTTCATGTGAAGTTCCTCCCTTATTGATGTGCGTCCGGACCAACCCGGGAGGGCGCGCGTCCTCGCGCGCCGCGAAGACGTTCCTGGCCTTGAGGCGTAATTTAACCATGTGATCCTGAAGCGCCGTTACACTTCGCGAACCACGGATCGCGGGGACGCGATCCCTCCCCCCTATTACGCTTTGGCAGCCTGTGTCCGAGGCCTGACCACCTCATGCCGTAGATTCCCTTTCCTAAGATTCGTCCACCAGAGGACGATCGGAGCGGCAATGAAGATCGAGGAGTAGGTGCCGATAATGACGCCTATCACGTTGGTGAACGCGAAATCATCTAGGACCGGTCCCCCGAAAATCCAGAGCGAGAGCATACAAATCAAGGTGACACCGCTGGTTAACACCGTCCGGCTTAGCGTTTCATTGATGCTGTCGTTCATCAGCGAACGAATGGTTCCGCGCCGGCCGGAATGTAATCCTTCTCGTATCCGGTCGAACACGACGATTTTGTCGTTAATAGAATAACCTGCGACCGTCAGAATCGCGCCGATGGTAACCAAGGAGAATTGGCGGCCCGTGATGACGAAAATCCCGAGCGTGATAATGAGGTCGTGGAACATCGCCACAATCGTTCCCACCGAGAAAGAGAACTCGAAACGGATGGCGACATAGAGCATCACGCCGACGAAGGCGATCCCCAGCGCAAAGAGGGAGGTGGTGGCCAGCTGTGAACCCATCACTGGGCCCACCGTTTCAGAATTTTCGACCACTAAGCCACTGGTTTGAGGTGACGCCTTTAACTCGCTGAGGATTTTCTGACCGGAGCCGTACGGAGCACGGATCGCGATCAAATGTACCGTTTGCTGGTTACGCTGACTCGATTCCTGTTGGATCACCGCGCTACCCAAACCAACCTTCTCCAGCTGGCTTCGTACTTGGGCTTCATCCACTGGCTTATCGGACCGCAGAACAAGTGAATCACCGCCGGTGAAATCCAGATTAAACATGTTCGCTCCGCGCACACCGAACGCGATACCGGAAGCAGCGAGCAGAACGATCGAGGCGATCACGGAAATCTTCCATTTACCCAGGAAATCAAAATGCTTCGAGCTGATCAGGTGCAGCATCGAAATGCGCTTCATCAGATTAAACCGGATCAGCCAGCCAAAGATGTTCCGGGTAACTAATAGAGCCGAAAACATCGAAGCGATAATACCCAAAGTCAGAGTAATGGCGAAGCCCTTCACCGGCCCTGAGCCGAGCCAGAAGAGGATAACCACTTTCAGTAAGGTGGTGACGTTCGCATCAAAGATCGCGCTAAAAGCTTTGCGGTAAGCGGTATCGATCGAGGCCTTGAGACTCTTGCCGGCGCCAATTTCTTCTCGCAAACGTTCGTAGATCAGAACGTTCGCGTCGATAGCCATTCCGATAGTCAAGATCACGCCGGCAATACCGGGGAGGGTCAAAACGAAACCGAAAAGCGACATGGCGCCGAAGAGCAAGATGCCATTCACAGCCAAGCCGATTAGCGCGACAGCGCCCGCCGTCCGATAGTAGATGAGAACGAAAATGAGAGTGGCGGCTAATCCGGCCAAGCCGGAAGCGAGACCACGACTGATCGAGTCTTGCCCGAGGGTTGCGGAAACGCTACGCACTTCATCGATCACCACGGGCGTTTGCAGCGGGTTCTGAAGAGCGCTGGCCAAGTCTTGAGCTTCTTGGGCGGTGAAGTTGCCCGTGATCGAGGCCGAGTTATTCGAGATCTCGGACTGGATCACAGGGGCTGAGATCACCTCACCGTCCAATACGATAGCGAGTTGGTTACCGATGTTCTGCCCGGTGACTCGAGCGAAAGTTTTACCCCCTTCGGAATTGAAGCTTAAATCCACTTCGTAGCCGCGCTGTTCGAATCTGGCTTGTGCCCGGGTTACTTCGGCGCCGGTCAATTCCGGCTTTTTCTTAACCAGATACTTTTCAGGCTGGCCCGTTTTGCTGCTCTTTACGCCGTTCAGAATCTCGTAACCGGGAGGCGTAAAAGTCTGTCCCGATTCAATTTGGGGCAGCAACGTGCCGCTTTGCGGATTAACCAGCTTGAACTCCAGCTTCGCGACCCGTTGCAATTGTGCGCGGGCCTCGTCAATCTTGGCAGTATCCAAGCCGGGGATTTGAACGAGAATACGATCTGAACCCTGGCTGGTGATCACCGGCTCGCTGACGCCGAATTGGTCGACACGCCGCCGAATCACTTCGACGGCTTGCTGCTGCATATCCGGCGTGATAGCCCGGGGTTTACCGTTTTCGTCCTTTGGTGGAACCAGCCGGACTAAGAAGGAGCTGCCTCCCTGCAAATCAAGACCGTAGTGGATCTTGGCGCTGGGCGGGTAAAACGAATAAATGCAAAAGGCACATAACAGAATCGTCAGCGCTGTGCCGAGCAGACGTTTAGTTTGCTCTTTTTCAACGAGGAAATAGGCGGCAAACAGGCAGAGTAGGAATAAACCGAAAAGAAACGTCCACGTCGGGCTCATCGCTGGCGGCTGTTAGGGAGAACTTATTGCGCAGTTGCAGTAGGCTGGTCGACCGACTTGGATACAGAGGCGATAGCGTTCTTGTCCACCTCAATTTTTACGTTGTCGGCAATCTTCACTACGAAGGTGGTCTCTTTTACGTTGGCGATTAGTCCATGAATCCCGCTGGTTGTGATGACCTTATCGCCCGTCTTTAAATTAGTGAGGAGGTTCTGATGCTCCTTTTGGCGTTTCTGCTGAGGCCGGATCAGCAAGAAATAGAAAATGACGGCCATGAACGCGAAAGGCAGCAAGGCCGAAACTAAGGATCCGGAACCGCCCTGGGCGGCTGGTTGTTGCTGCGCTAAAAACAAAATTGTCGAGATCATAAGAAGGCACCTTGATACACCACTTCAGCCGGGTAACAAGAGGAACTGAGTCAATAACGCAAACCTCGGACGCTAGCAAAGGGTTTTTGGCGACGGCATACCTCGGAAGCACTTGATTGGTATAGAGTGGATCAGGAACTGTCCCCGCAAAACCGAAGAAAAAATCTCACGCAAAGACGCCAAGACGCAAAGAAGGAAGATCAAGGGCTGAAAGTAGCTTTAGGCCTAAGATGCTCTTACCCAGGTTTAACCAAACTTTATTTCTGACCTGGACTCGGGCTTCTTGCGTTCTTTCCTTTGCGTCTTTGCGTCTTTGCGTGAGATTTTCTGTCCTATGGCCGGGCTTGATTTTGTCAGTTCACACGGGTTCGTTCTGCGACTCCCCAGAGTCTCGGTGACGGACCCGGCACCGGATCCGGAGCTGATAGCGTTCCTTCGAGACGCTGATCTCGAGCGCCTCGGCGGATATGAACCAGGGGTTGTGCCGTTCGTGCGCAGTCTATTGCTCTTGGCTGCCGGTGACCTAGAACGAGCGCATCGATTGGTTCAGGAGGCCTCCAATGCTGACGGAACCTATATTCATGGGATCGTCCATCGAACCGAGGACGATTTCGACAACGCTCGTTATTGGTTTGGAAGAACAGCAGTTCATCCGGCAGCTGCCGAGATTTATCGAAAGGCAGCCGCCAACAGCCCGAAAGTGGCGAACTGTGCGACATGGGACCCAATCTGGGTGACGGACTGGGTCGAGGCTTCGAGGAAGGCCGGCGCCGACGAGGAGTTACGGGCGGTGCTGGCGATAGAATCTGAGGTACTGCTAGAGCACTTCGCGTCAGCGACGCCGGAGTGAGTGGGAGAGAAGAGGCGTGGGCGTATGGGCGTGTCGGCGTGATGTGAACCTTGGGCTCTGCGATCGAATAGGACTTATACGACCTATGGGACTTATATGTTTGGTCCTATAAGTCCCATTGGTCCTATAGAGCCTGTCGCGCCGAAGGCTTGGCGAAGGCGGATCCTATCGGTGCGCAGCGCGCAGCGCACGCCCATACGCCCACACGCCGATACGCCCACACGCCTACTTCCAGCCGAGGACGTTGAAGACCACGAATAGCCCAGCGGAAAAGGTGGTAGCTCCTAGCAGTACGCAGACCGGTAGGGTCAAGAGCCAGGCAAGAGCGATATTACGCAGGGTAGCCAATTGCAGACCAGATCGGTTAGCTGCCATCGTACCTGCAATACCGGATGACAAAACGTGGGTTGTGCTGACAGGTAACCCGTAGTTATCAGCGGCGAAAATCGTTCCCATGGCAACTAACTCCGCACAAGCGCCTTGTGCATAGCTCAAATGCGATTTCCCGATCTTTTCACCGACTGTCACCACGATTCGTTTCCAGCCGATCATGGTGCCGCAACCCAGTGCAAACGCGACGGCAACCTTCACCCAGGCAGGAATAAAGTTCGTGGCCGCATTCAGCCCGCCAGCGAATTGCTTGAGCGCGGCGGCATCCGCCGGGTCGGTTATCGCATGGGTTTTCAGCAATTTCCCAATGGTGTTCTGCGTAAGATAGATGTCAGTCCTAACCCCAGCCCTGACCGCTTTGCCCAACTCTTGGAATGTCTTCTTGCCTTCAAGGTTGGCCTCAAATGCTTCAAGGGTGACGACAAGCGCGCCAAAGGTTTTGTCCGTTAGCTTACCAGAGGTTTTCAGGAAGGCGGAGAGTTCGGTCTCTGCTTCTTTCTGATCAGCCGGACGATCCTTAACATACTTCGCAACAATGGCGGCCACCTGACCTTCTCCCTGTTCAATTCCGGCTATCTCTTTCGGGTCCAGACTAAGGTTCAGGGCGAAGACAGCGGGCACAATCCCAACCAAAATCAGCATGATCAGACCCATCCCTTTTTGACCGTCGTTCGATCCGTGTGCGTAGCTGACGCCGGTGCAAGTGAGAACCAAAATTCCGCGAATCCACCAAGGAGGCGCTTTCTTAGCATCAGCCGGCTGGAATAGCTCTGGCTTACGAATTAATAGCTTAACCAGTAATAGAAGAATTGCCGAACAAACGAAGCCGACAATGGGGGAAATCAATAGAGTCGTGAATACTTCATTCGCTTTTGCCCAGTTCACGCCTTCCCCAAAGTTATGGCCCGGCGAATTTATCCAAGCGTTTGCTAGCCCGACGCCCATAATCGACCCGATGAGCGTGTGCGAGCTGGAAGCGGGCAACCCGAGGTACCAGGTGCCGACGTTCCAGATGATCGCGGAAATCAGCAGGGCAAACACCATGGCGAATCCGGCGCCAGAGCCCACATTTAGCACCAGCTCCACTGGTAACAGCGCGAGTATCGAGAAAGCGACTGCTCCGCTGGAAACAAGAACTCCGATCAAATTCCAAATACCGGACCAGATGACAGCTACAACGGGCGGCAAAGAGTGAGTATAGATAACGGTCGCGACCGCATTAGCGGTATCGTGGAAGCCGTTAACAAACTCGAAGGCCAGGGCCATTAACAGGGCCAGGATCAGGAAGATCGCCGTGGCCATGGGTAAGGTTTCACCAAATAGATTCATGGGAGCAGAGGTGTGACGGTGGCGATGAGACTCGACCGAGAGCAAGATGGACAACGCTGATCAGGTTACAATTTTGTAACAAAGAGCTCAATGTGAGCGGGTAACGACGGAGGGCTCAGCGGCTCATGGAGCGCCGCGTGTTTGGTCCCAGTCGTCTGGAGGGGAGCCGCTTTATCGCGTTGCAGGTCTATCAGTCTCTAGCAGGCGGCTCCCGGGAATGACCCAGCGTGACCTTTCGCCCGGCGGTTCCGTCTGACCGGTTTCCCGATTCCGAGGCCGCTGACAGACCCGCGTCGTGCTGGATCATTCCCGGGAGCCGCCTGCAGCCATCCGACAGAACTGCGAACCTATGCGAACCTATAAAGCGGCTCCCCTCCACGCGCGCTCTCACCTTAAAAAAATCTCGCGGATTGCCCCACGCTCAGGAGATAAGGGAAGGTCTGTTCGACCAAAATGTTTAAACTGCTCAGTAACCTTGATGCGCATCAGCGGGTCCTGACCGCTCTGGCCGTCGCTTGCATTGTGTTTTTGGCCTCATTTAGCGTGGAGCACCTACCGTTCCGTATCATTCTGACCTGGAATGCATTTGCGGTAACCGGAATTCTATTAGCCTGGCTCCGGATCATCTTGGCGGATGCAAAGACGGCAGTTGCAAATGCTAAGCTCCAAGACACGAGCCGCTCGATTATCTTTGGGATCGTACTCTTGGGAGCTTGCGGCAGCCTGTTTGCCGTTGCGTATTTGCTTGGGACGGCGAAAAGCGTACCTGGCACACGACAGGTTCAACACGTCGCGCTCGCGGCCATCACCGTGATCTGCTCTTGGTTCTTGATCCATACGATCTTTGCCCTGCATTATGCGCACGCTTTCTACCGGCAGATTGACGAGGGCGGAGACCGTGGCGATGGACTCAACTTTCCAGGCTGCGATGAACCGGATTTCCTCGACTTCGCTTATTTCTCGTTTGTGATCGGGATGACTTTTCAGGTATCGGATGTGTCCATTACGTCGAACCGGATCCGGCGCATCTCGTTGGTGCATGCGATGCTCTCATTTCTGTTCAACACAATCATTTTGGCTCTGGCAATCAATTTGGCGTCCGGGCTCGTCCAATAAGCGGCAGCCGAACAAGTACCGCAAGGCAGCTAAGAGGTACCGCCGCGGCCAAATCCAAAAGCAACCGCGAATGCACACGAATGGACGCGAAGACAAGATAAATCCAACCGCAGATGGACGTGGATTTACGCAGATAAAATCGGCGGAGAAATTTGGCTCATTTTGGCCGTTGCACACCGAGATCGCTAGTGGACCTCGCGCGAAGAACAAATGAGCATGATCCAGAAACCTACAACCGGCACTTTTGAGTGAGCGTAATCGAAGGCGATATTATCTGCGTCAATCTGCGTTCATCTGCGGTTCGTTTGGTTCTCTTTTTGAGCCGCATTCATCTGCGGTTTGCCTTGTTTCGTGTGCTTTCGTGTCCATTCGCGGTTTCCATTGAGGTACTCTTGGGGCGACGATTCCGAAAATCGCCTTGACCGAGTGCCGAAGTCTGATTAGGCGGCACTATGAAAAGTTTGTGCCTCGCGTTGTTCGTTGTGGCGATGCTCTCCCAAGTGCAGGCAGGCCTGGTGACGAAAACAGTCTCTTACAAGCAAGGTGATACGGAACTTAAGGGCTATCTGGCTTACGACGATTCCGTAACAAGTGATAAGAAGGCCCCGGGAGTCTTGGTTTTCCCGGAGTGGTGGGGACTGACCGATTTCGTCAAAGGAAGGGCGGATGCACTGGCGAAGCTCGGATATGTGGCATTTGCCGCTGATATGTACGGCAATGGTGTGGCTGTGCCACCGAGCGATCACGATAAAGCAAAAGAGCTGATGACCGCGGTCGCCGGAAAACCAAGCATGGGCGCGAGGGTGCAAGCAGCGTACGATCAGTTAAGCAAGACCGGTCTGGTTGATGATTCCAAAGTTGCCGCCATCGGTTTTTGCTTTGGTGGTGCTTGCTCACAATTGTTGGCGTATAGCGGCGCCCCCTTAAAAGGGATCGTCAGCTTTCATGGCGGGCTGATACCGGCGTCGTCCGACGCCGCCAAAAAGAACCAGGCGAAATTTTTAATTCTTCAAGGCGAACTAGATCCGCTGGTGCCGGAGGCTGCGCGGGCGGCATTTAAAAAATCGATGGATGAGGGCAAGTTTGATTACCAGTTCCTTAGTTATTCTGGTGCCGTCCATGCATTTATGAACCCGGACGCGGATAAAGCGCGGGCTGCCGGTTTGGATGGGGTTGGTTATGATCCTGAAGTGGCTGCGCGCGCCTGGGCGCAAATGCAGCTGTTCTTCAAGGAAATCTTCGGGCAATCATGAGCGGCCTGAAGCGAGCGAGAACGAGCGAGAACGCCGGGAGCGGAGCGACCGATATAGCGATCAGACGCGCTCTCTTGATTGCGTTGACGGCGATCACGACTATGACGGCGTTGATAACGGGTTGTGCGTCGAGCTCCGGCGGTTCCGGAGAGGCGACCGCAAGTGGCCAAGGCCGGCCTGTCTACAGCCCTGTCCAGAATGAGCAGTTTGCCGTCACCAACGTAGACCTATCTGCGATTCTCCTGGACAACCAGAAGTATGCGCGCTGGACCTTCGGTCTAAGAATGAAACAGCCGCTGCAACTCCGATCAATTCGAGTTGAAGATGTTACCGAAGGAACGCCGGTTCTACTTGTTAATGATCAAGCACCGCAACCTCAAGGGAGTGCCTGGACGGGTTACACTGGGGCGATAGAACCGACCGCCGCTTCAATCCCGTGGCTGTTTGATAGCAATCCCGCCAAACGAACATTTCGTTTGACAGTCACGGATCTAAACGGGCAGGACTCGGTCTTAGAGCAGACCGTCACTTACCCTGTGAAAACGAAAAAGGAACTGATCAAATGGTACGGCTTTAGCGCATAGCCTCTATGGGCCGGCTGCTGAGGTCATTCTGTACGGGCATGACATCGTTTTGGTCGTCAGCAGCCGACTGAGGCGTTTGGCCGGTGTTTCCGGTTTCGGTATCGCTACAGCTCAGTTGCACCAGGGCTGCCAGTCCAATTAGTAACAGTTTCAACTTCATAGGCTTCCAGCTTCTCCGGCGGAGTGAGTCTCGCTTTCTAGGCTCAACCTAAGCGACAAAACAGAAAATAATATCCGCAGATTACACAGATTACGCAGATTTCGGTTCAAAGACGGAGACTGCCGGCAAGATGAGTGCCTTATTGCGCCTAGTCTCGCGGTTTTCCTTAACCGAACGTATATCGCATCCCCAAAACGAAATCTGCGAAATCTGCGGATATTATTCGTCCGAGAAAGTCTGCGGATCCGCACTAAAAGGCGACGCGTCCTGACTTGAGTTCGACCTTTGTTGAGGTGACTCCGATTTCATCAAGGTGCCGGCTCAACGCCGCACTAAATTCTTCTTGGGATGCGTTGGCTCCCACCTCACTGAGGCTATCTTCGATGACCTTCTTCACGGTTTCATCGTAATGCTCCACTTTGATCGCCTTGGAGGTGTCGGTGATTTTCCAGGAGACGTCCGCAGTCGCGGATCGCATGCCGGCAAACGGGTGTTGAACCGTGCTCTTATGTGTGTGCAGTGAAACTTTGCGCCGAGAAAGGAATGGATTTGTCCAGACCAGGCCCCCGCCGCGAATAGTGCCGAGGTAGCGTCCGTGGGACGACAGAACCAACGCCTGATCGGAGCGGAATAGCCGGAATCCGCGAGAAACCACCACAACGATTAGGAGCAGGGCAACCCCTAAAAATAAACCGATGGTGATCGGAGCTGCTGAGACAGAACCGCCTTCGACGGAGCCACCGCTCAGCCGCGTGAGCGCAACTGTGAAGATCGAGCCTAATGCCAGGAAGACCAGGACGACTTCGGCAATGGCAACGATCGGACCTTGAATAAAAAAACCCTTCTTTTCAGTCGGGCCTGCGGGGGGAACTTGGAGAGGCACCTGCATAAATGGGTAATGCTTTTGCTTCTAACCATGCGTAAGGACCGTTCTGTTTACAAGCGGTTTACGGGTTTAATTGTTAGAAGTTGTTCCTAAGGTAGATAGCGTCGATCTCTTTGCCCGTCGAGGCGATCTGCTGGCACAACTTTTCGTAGTCGGCCTGTGTCTTTTGATCAGTAAAATAGGGCTTAGTTGAATTCCACGTCTTCCAGTTTTGATCGAAAAAGGTGAGCAACTGACGGTGGTATCCAACGTAAGTCGTTAACAGATCGTCTTTCTTGGAAATATCATCCCACGGGAAACTGCTGATGATCTCTTTCCGGATCGCCGTGGCAAGCTGCGGTGCAATATGTTCGTTGGCTACTAACGCGGTTTCCAAGTCTTGGCTGGCATTCCCATAGAGCTTCGCAGTCTCATCGCGGCTTTGTTGAAACTGGTCAGCTAGCTTTTGCCAATTCTGGATTTCGTCCTTGTTGGCAAAGTTGTTCGGGTCAAAGCGGTCCTGCTTCTCAAAATAGCCAAGCCGCATCCGAAGATCCTTCTCTTGACCAATAATCTTGCTCATCACCTTGTCGGTCGCGTTTCCGATGCGGTCCTTCAGAGTAGCCATAACCGCATCGTATCTCGCTTTTTTGTCCGCGGCGGATTCGTTTGAGGGCGAGCCCCTCTGGGCGGGCGATGGGCTGGGCGAAAGGTTTCGTCGGGCGCCGGGAAGTGAAGGCGATAAGAGCGGTGTCTGAGCTAAACCTTGGGTGCCTAGGCAAACCAAGCCAGCAAGAACGATTGAGTAGGAGCGCATTTTCTTGGGGGATTAACGAGTCATGGCGACGTATTCTTCTTCGAGCTGGTGCCCGGTGGACACAATCTCTTCGCGAAGCTTATTATAAGCTGTTCCTAGGGACGCTGACTGGAAAACAGGCTTGCCATCTTTGCCCGCCGGCCCCCAACTACCCCAATTTTTTTGGTAGAAGTCCAATAGCTTCTGGTGTTCTTCAGCGTACTGCATCAGCAGAGAACTTTTCCGATTAATGGTTTCCCAGGGGAATGCTCCCAGCAAGATGGTTTTGAACTTGGACACGATCACCGGATCGACAGGAACCTTAGAGTTCCGCACCTCAGCATCGAAGTTCTTTTCCAAGCCCCGATAAAGGCCATTGACCTCGTTGGCTTTGTCTTTGAACTGTTGCAACAAGGTTCGCCATTGATTGATCTCGTCAGCCGACGCGTAAGAGTTTGGATCGAGCCTGGCCGGTTTCTCTAAGAAGCTAAGGCGATGATATAGGTCGTTCTCTTCGACTTGGATCTGTCCGCAAAGTTTATTGCCTGCGGTTTGCAGGGTGGTCTTCTCGGCTTCAATAACTCTCTTTTGAGCCTCAGAAACCGATGCGCTGGGAGACGGAGCGGCGGAGGCGTGATCCATCGCGGACACAGCAGGGGCTTTGAGCATTGATTTCGCGTCTTGCCCCATGGCCCCAGAGCTGGCCCCAAAGAGTACGCTTACGAGAATCCGCAGATACAGCGAGTACGACCTCATTAGAAAGAGCCTTTCTCTTAGTTTTAAGAGTAGAAGCAAGGGAAAAAGGAGCTAGGAGCTAGAATCTAGGAGCTAGGAGTTAAGAGATTGGTCGCAGTTTTGGTGGGGCGAGGCTCCCGAATAGCCCGGCGAATGAACCGAAGGCGCACCGCAAGAACGCTGAGAGATGACTTAGTAGGCCGATAGACGCGCCGAGCCGTTGCCCACGATAGACCACGGCTCGGCGCGATTTAAGGCCCAACAAATGGTGCGGGCTAGCCTTACCTACCGCTTTGCTCTAACCTTTGGATTGTTCGGGAGCCTCGCCCCACCAAGGACGAGGACGATTACGCCCCCCTGGCACGCGCCTCCTAGCTCCTAGATTCTAGCTTCCAGCTCCTTCAGTATTGACCTCTGGTTGCGAAGTAACCGATGCTCTGCTAGCCAAGATCTCCAATGCCCTCCATCCTAAAGATCCAAGGCATTTCTAAGCACTTTCCCGGTGTCCGGGCGTTACAGGAGGTTTCTTTCGAGGTCGAGGAGGGCGCTATCCACGCCGTCATGGGCGAAAATGGCGCCGGCAAGAGTACCTTGATGCAGGTGATTGCAGGGGTTCACCAGCCGGACGCCGGCGAACTCGAGCTCTTCGGCGAAAAAGTCCGATTTACTAACCCGGCAGAGGCGCAGGCCAAAGGGATCGCCATCGTTTACCAGGAACTCAACCTCGCCCAGAACCTGTCAATCGCGGAAAATATCTTTCTGGGTTCCGAACCTCGCACGGCCGGGGTGTTCCTGGATCGAGCTAAGCTGCGGGACGGGACGTTCAAAGTCTTCCAACGTCTCGGTATTCACTTTGACCCGGACACGATTGTTCAGAATTTGACCGTCGCCCAGCAGCAACTGATAGAAATCTGCAAAAGTTTGATCCGAAATCCGCGCTTGCTGATTCTGGATGAACCCACGTCGAGCCTTTCTGAGGTCGAATCGGCCATTCTCTTTCGGGTGATTGCTGACCTTCAGGCGCATGGGGTTACGATTGTTTATATTTCTCACCGGCTGCCGGAAGTGTTTTCGCTTTGCCAAGTCTTGACCGTCTTACGCGACGGGAAACATGTCCGGACGGTTAAGACCAGTGAGACCACCGAGGCCGAGGCAGTCCGAATGATGGTTGGGCGCGAGCTACTGGCTTTTCATCGAACTCCGGTCGAGTCGAAGGGCGAGGTGGTGCTGCGCGTCGAAGATCTGACCCGGAAGGGTCAATATGAAGGAATTACGTTCGAGGTTCGGCGAGGGGAGATCGTCGCACTGGCTGGGCTGATCGGCGCCGGCCGAACCGAGATGGCGCTAGGTATCTTTGGATCGCCTCCACCGGACCGAGGTCAAGTCTGGTTGAAAGGCAAGAAGGCGGTCTTCCGCCAACCAAAGTCTGCGGTGAATGCCGGGGTCGCTTATGTTCCTGAGGACCGAAAAACCATGGGCCTCATTCTTGGAGCTGGGGTAGGGACTAACATTTCTAGTGCGGCGCTGCGACGGTTGGCCCGTGGTCCGTTCGTAGATCGAGGCGCCGAGGATCGCTTGATTGGGAAATATGTGGATCGACTGCGAGTACGGACCCCGAGCTTTGATCAAAGGACCGGGCTGCTGAGCGGAGGAAACCAACAGAAAGTTTTGCTGGCAAAGTGGTTGGCGGTTCAGCCCGCTATACTCATCGTGGACGAGCCAACCCGCGGAGTCGATATCGGCACCAAGGCGGAGATCTACGCGTTGTTCGAAGAACTTGTTCACGACGGTATGGGGATTTTGGTGATTTCCAGCGACCTACCGGAAGTTCTCGCGTTGGCCGATCGTATTTTGATCATGCGTCACGGTCGCCTGACTGGCCAAGTCGATCGAGCCGAAGCCACGGAAGAGAAGGTGATGCATCTGGCGGCGCTGGGGGTGGCGGAAGCGAACGGTGATTAGTGATTGGTGATTAGTGATTGGTGGCGATCCAAATCGCCTGGAAATCCTCGTGGGTTAGCTCCAGGTTCCCGCATCGCGCAGAAAGACCCGAATTGTTCGACAACCAACGTGGGTTATTCGGGGAGCCGGTCCCGACCAATCACTAATCACTAATCACCATCACTAATCACTAATCACCTCTCACTATGCAGTGGCTACTCTGGGCTCTTTTTTCCGCGCTTTTTGCCGGGCTGACGGCGGTGTTCGCAAAGATCGGGGTTGTGTCCATCAACTCAAATCTGGCGACAGCGATTCGCACCTCTATTATCGTGGTCATTACTTGGGGTATTGCGCTGAGCACTTCGCGAGTTGGTGACGTGCTTCGGTTGCCGGCGCGGTCCTGGTTGTTTCTATTTCTATCAGCGATTGCGACTGGTCTTTCGTGGCTTTGCTATTTCCGGGCTTTGCAGCTCGGTGAAGTGGCCAAAGTGGCTCCGATTGACAAGCTCAGCGTCGTGGTTGCCATCGTTATTTCGGTGCTCTTTCTAGGGGAGCGGCTCTCTGCTCGAGAAAGTTTCGGGGTAGTTCTGATTGTGTGCGGAGCGCTTTTTCTGGCGTGGAAGTAGGGGCGGATTGGTAGGGCGAGGCTCCCGCAAGAAAGTGATTGGTGATTGGTGACTGGTGATTCGTTGGGGACAACGCCCGAGATTCACGATGTTTTCCCGAACGACTTTGGGGTCTCCTGGCGCGGTGCAAGAACCTGAGACTAACGCACAAGGATTTCCAGGCGATCCAGTCGCCACCAATCACCAATCACTAATCACTAATCACCATTTCTTCTCTGGGAGCCTTGCCCTACCAACTTCTTACTTGCAAAGGCGTTCGCCCCTAGCCATAGAGCACCCGAAGTGAAATCCACTGCTCCACAACTCGCTGCTCCGCAAGGCCGGCGATCTTTTTCGTTTGTCGACATCTTGATCTTTGTTGGCGTCTTGGGGGTGCTCTGGAGCATTTTGGAGTTTGGAAAAGGCATGGTGGTAACGTTTGATGCGTCGACGCAATCGCTGCCAATTTCGACAGATCCTGTGCTGATTCCTTATTATGCCGGGCGCACTCTGCTCCGGATGTGGATTGCCTTTGGCTTCTCGCTCTTATTTACGTTCGCAGTTGGCTACGCCGCGGCCAAGAACAAGGTCGCTCGAGCATTGATCCTGCCCTTCCTGGACATCATGCAGTCTCTCCCGGTGCTCGGTTTTCTTACCATCACCATCACCTTTTTCATTGCGCTCTTTCCCGGCTCATTGCTGGGCGTCGAATGCGCCAGCATTTTTGCGATCTTTACCGGCCAAGTGTGGAACATGACCTTTGGATTTTATCACTCCATGGTCACGATTCCGCAGGATCTTCAGGAGGCAGCTACAAACTTCCAGCTGCGACCTTTTCAACGGTTTAGAAAACTGGAAGTCCCGGCGTCGATGCACAGTCTTATCTGGAATGCGATGATGTCATTTGGCGGGGGATGGTTTTTTGTGATCCAGAGCGAATCCGTTAGCGTTTTGGCCAAAAACATCCAGCTGCCGGGGCTCGGCTCTTACATGGCAACAGCGATAGCCAAGGGAGATAGCTCGGGTGCATTTTGGGGAATTCTGACGATGCTGATCGTGATCTTTGCATCGGATCAACTAATTTGGCGACCTCTGCTGGTGTGGGCAGACAAGTTCAAAATGGAGCTGACCGAGTCGGCCTATTCTCCGAGGTCGTGGTTCTATAATTTATTACGTCGAGCCTATATCTTCGACTGGATCGAGGAGCATGTCTTGATTCCGGTGGCTGGTTTTTATCAAGATCTGCGGATGAAGCTCTCGGCGGCCAAGGTTGCTGCCGGGCCAACGAAACCGTCTAAGACCAGCCGCTATATTTGGCGGTCGCTCGGTCTACTCTTGCTGTTATGGCTCCTGGTTGAGCTTGTCCTTGGGGTGATGGCCGGTTTTGACGCCGTGTATCGCCATGTCTCCCTGAACGATATTGCCAATATCTTCTGGTTAGGATTTTTGACGCTTTTGCGGGTATTTGCGGTCACTCTTTTGGCCACTTTGATTTGGACGCCGATCGGCGTTTGGATCGGTTCCAAACAACGGGTCGCAATGTTCGCTCAACCGTTGGCGCAGATCTTCGCCTCGTTCCCGGCTAATATGGCCTATCCCTTCGTGGTCGGTGTATTCATCCGGTATCACATCGACATGAATTGGGGGTGTATTTTGCTGATCGCGATGGGCACCCAATGGTATATCCTGTTCAATGTGATTGCCGGGGCCATGGCTATCCCGAATGATCTTAAGGAAGCCGCCAAGAACTATGGGCTGGGTGGCTGGCCATTATGGAAGAGATTGATCCTGCCGGCGATATTTCCGTTTTGGATAACCGGCGCGTGTACGGCGGCGGGCGGTGCCTGGAATGCCACCATAGCAGCCGAAATTGCCAATTGGGGTGACCAACATCTTGAGGCAAGCGGCCTGGGAGCCTTTATTGCGGACGTTAGTCAGAAGGCGGATGGGACGCCTTTGTTAATTTGCGCGATCGCCGTGATGGCGATCTTCGTCGTAGTAATCAACAAATTATTATGGCGGCGCTTGTACAGTTATGCCGAACACCGGTTCCATTTAGATTGATTCTTATGTCCACTGAGCTCACCTCAGCCCCGAGCCCCGTTTCGACCGAAGCTCCAGCGATAGCGGAACTGCGCAGCGTCTCTAAAAGCTTTACCGTCGGTCACGGCCGCGAAATGAAGGTTCTGGATCAGATCGATTTGTCGATTCGAGAAGGCGAGCTGTTAGCACTTCTGGGACAATCCGGGTCGGGCAAGTCGACGCTACTGCGATGTCTCACCGGTCTGACCAAACCCACGAATGGGCGGGTCCTCTGCTACGGAGAACCATTGGAAGGAATCAATCCTTATGCTTCCATTGTGTTTCAGACGTTCGCGCTTTTTCCTTGGCTTACGGTTGAACAAAACGTGATGGTGGGTTTGGAAGCGAAAAGGATGTCGCGATCTGAAAAAGCAGAGGCGGTTGATAAGGCAATCGATCTGATCGGCCTCAACAACTATCACTCTGCCTACCCGCGGGAAATTTCGGGCGGCATGAGGCAACGAGTCGGGATTGCCCGAGCGCTGGTCTCGCGACCCAAGATCCTTTGTCTCGATGAAGCATTCAGCGCCCTCGATGTGTTGACTGCTGAAGGTCTGCGAGAGGAAGTGGTCAGTTTATGGCGAGGATCCGGCAACACGTTATCGAGCATCTTCATGGTTACGCATAACATCGAAGAAGCAGTGCAGATGGCGACGCGCATTTGTATTCTATTCCCGCACCCTGGCCGCCTCGGACTAATATTAGAGAATAATTTGCCGTATCCGCGGGCCACGAATCACCCGGAATTTCAGCGACTCATGAATTTGATTCATGACACAATCACCCAACAGGCGCTGCCCGATCTTCCACCGGAACCGCCGCCTGGTCCAGGCAGGCCGATCTCTCGGGCCCGCGCTCGTATGGAGTCAATCCCGACAGTTGGGGTTAACCAGATCCTCGGCTTGATCAGCATCCTTCATGATTCTCCTGATCTCGACAATATCTACGATGTCTCCGACGAGATCGGTAAAGATTTTGGTGAGACCATTGCTATTGTGAAGGCGGCCGAGATTCTCGAGTTCGTTAATACGCCAAAAGACGACGTGCAGTTGACGGACTTAGGTAAACGTTTCTTTGAATCGGATCGGCAAACCCGGAAGACCATCTTTGCCGAGCAGGTGCAAAAGCTTCGCCTATTCCACATTATCCTCGCTTACTTGGAGGTTCAGAAAGAGGTGTCGGGCGAAACGGTCACGCACGATATTGCAGCCGCGTTGCCCTATGAGAATCCGGAGAAAATCCTGAAGACCATGATCGCGTGGGGCCGTTATGCCGGTTTAATGGATTTCAATACTAACACCGGCATGGTGGTAATCCCCGAAGAGGAAGACGAAGAAGAAGAAGCCTAAGGAGTGAGTTTGCCCAAACTGTACGCTTCCACCAGAGCCATCGCTGGGAGGGATCGCGTCCTCGCGATCCGTCGTTTCCAGGGTGTAGCTTCTGATAGACCATGGCCCAATCCGTCAGCTGGTATCGCGTCCACAGCGCGCGAGGATCCGACGTCGCCCCGGTGGGAGAAAGATCGACTGGATCCATCAGGCTATGTCGGACAGGCAGCGCGCCCTCCCGGAGCGTCATGAGATCTGTTGTTGAATCTGATAGACCTGCGGCGTTTGCTAACGTTAGCCACGAGGGTGGGGACGCGACCATCGCAATAGGTGGCGCCTGGCATCTAAAAGCTTCCACGCGTCCTAAATCAGCGACCACTCTCCATGAAGTCGAGTCGGCAAACGGGGTCACCCGCGTTCGTTGTGTTAGTCAAGACTTAGGATCCTGGGATAGCAGCTTGCTTCTGTTTCTATCCGAGATCGACGCGTGGTGCCAGGAACACCGGGTAACGCTTGATCTGCAAAGTCTGCCGGAGGGAGTTGATAGCCTGATTGCGTTGGCCAAAGCGGTGCCGGAGGCTGAAACCAAGAGCCTTGGGCCGCGCCACGTCTCATTCCTCTACCGGCTTGGGACTTGGGCAATCGGGCAATCGGACGCGCTTACCGCTGCGGCGACTTTCATCGGCGAGTGTGTTCTGAGCCTTAGACGGATTGCCATCGGCAAAGGGAAAGTCGATTGGCGGCTCTTTTGGTTAACCCTGGAGGAATCTGGCGCCCAAGCGTTGCCCATCGTGGGTCTCATTAGTTTTTTGACCGGACTGATTCTTGCGTTTGTGGCATCGATTCAATTGCGCCAATTCGGAGCCGGCATCTACGTGGCGAATTTGGTGGCAGTCGCCATGGCCCGAGAAATGGGCGCGATTATGACGGGAGTGATTATGGCCGGCCGAACGGGTGCAGCCTTTGCCGCCCAAATAGGCAGCATGAAGGTCTCCGAGGAGCTCGATGCTCTCGAAACGCTGGCCATATCGCCGATGGACTTCTTAGTTTCGCCCCGAGTGGTGGCGCTTTTTCTTATGATGCCGCTGCTCGGGTTTTATGCCGATCTGCTGGGAGTTGCCGGTGGTGCGGTGGTCGGGCTGGGTGTCCTCCACATCAGTCTGATTCAATATTGGAATCAGACGGTTGGCTCGATGGGATTGGAAGACATCCTCACGGGAGTAGGCAAATCGGCGGTTTTCGGAGTGATCGTGGCCTTAACCGGATGCCAACGCGGTATGAACTGCCAGAACAACGCCGCCGCGGTGGGGAATGCTGCTACCTCGGCTGTAGTGCTTGCCATCACTTGGATCGTCGCTTGTGATGCCATCATTGATGTGGTGTTGGAGGTGTTGAAGCTGTAGGGGAGGCCGCGGCACGATTGCGGGGAGGGCGCGCAGCCTCGCGCGCCGCGAGGACATGGCACAACACAAAGGTCTATTTTTGTCCGCGATCAGAATACGTCCTCGGCTTCTGTAACAAACGGATCGCGAGGACGCGATCCCTCCCATACGAGAACGAAAGCGCGTGGTGAGTGGCCGAGTTTGACGCGCATTCTTAACTCAGGCACCCTAGACACTCAATTTAAGTGGACACAAAAGGAAGCTTGGCTACCTCCGATCATAGCAACGACGCAAAAGAAAGCGGTCCAACGGCTGCACGGCCTCCCGCTATCGAAGTGCGTGATCTAATGATGAACTACGGATCGTACGTAGTAATGCAGGACATTAATTTTACCGTGGAGGCTGGCCAGGTCTTTGTGATCATGGGCGGAAGCGGTTGCGGCAAAAGCACTCTGTTAAAATATATGATCGGTTTGAAACCGGTCGAGAAAGGAGACATTTACTACCACGGACGAAGCTTTTCCAAAGCGAGCGAAGACGAAAAGGAAGAGGTCCAAAGGTCATTCGGTGTTTTGTATCAAGGCGGGGCTTTGTGGAGTTCTCGCACCCTGGGAGAAAATGTGGCTCTACCTTTGGAGGAGTACACCAAGCTGTCCAGCCACGAGATTAGAGAACTTAGTTCCCTCAAACTTTCACTGGTCGGCCTCAAAGGTTTCGAGGATTTTTACCCGTCAGAGATTAGCGGTGGCATGCGCAAACGTGCGGGTTTGGCGCGAGCGATGTCGCTTGATCCAGAGATCCTCTTTTTCGACGAACCTTCGGCCGGTCTGGATCCGATCAGCTCCCGCCGACTTGATGACCTGATTCTCCGGCTGCGTGACAGCTTGGGGACGACCGTGGTAGTAGTGACGCATGAATTAGCTTCCATCTTCGCGATCGCAGATACAGCTATCTTTCTCGACGCCGAAACCAAGAGGATGCTCGTCCAAGGCGATCCGAAAGAGTTAGTGAAAGAAGGCAATAGCGATCCTAAGGTCCGGACGTTCCTACTCCGCGGCCAGCCGGTGGAAGAATCAAAATGAGTACGATCAAGATGGGTACGAACAATGAGTACTAAAGCCAACCCTACCCTGATAGGAGTTTTTGTTCTTGGGGCAATCCTTATCGCGATCGGCGCCGTCTTCTTTTTCGGCTCTGCCGATCTATTCGCGAAGAAGCAGACCTACGTTTCCTATTTTACTCAATCAATCAGCGGTCTGTCGGTGGGCTCTAACGTGAAGTTCAAGGGAGTCAATATCGGCAAAGTCACGCAGATTTTGCTTGGGATCGGCGAAAAGGATCAGCCGGCCTACGCGAAGGTCTTCTATCAAGTTGACCAAAATGTTATCGTCAGAGATTTCGGGCGCGGTAATCCGCACTTCAATCTTTTCGACATCGAACTGACGAAGCAACGGGTGGACCAGGGGTTACGCGCTCGCTTGGATTTCGAGAGCTTGATCAGCGGTCAATTGTTTGTATCCATCGATTTCATCAAGGAGCCAGCGCCGTTCACCTATCATGACAATCCAAATGATCATGCCATCGAGATTCCGGTACAGCCGTCCGATATCGAAGCGATCCTGACAAATCTAACCAAGGCAATCAGCAACATCGGTAACGTGGATTTCTTGGCGATCTCAAAGGATCTGGAGGCTTTGCTGACTAGCGCCAAAACTGCGATTGATGAATTGGATTTGGCAGGAATTGGGAAGTCCGTTAACAACTTGCTAAATGGTCCGGAATTGAACGGCGCTCTGACCAGCGTGAAAACCGCTTTTGACCAGATGGATGTTACTCTCAAGAAACTTCAGAACGAACTCGACCCGATCACGGCGAACCTGAATCCGACTCTGGAAGAGGCGAAGAAAACAATGGCACAACTCGAGGATGCAACGCGTAACCTCGATAAAATGCTGAGCTCAAATTCAAGTTTTCGGTATCAATTGGACAGCACTTTATCGCAGATCGGCTCTGCGGCTGACGCTCTACAGCGTCTATCGGAGTTTCTGGAACGGAATCCTAATTCGATCATTTTCGGTCGCAAACCAGCGAAATCACCACAATAAATGCGATGCGGCTGATCATTCTGCTACCTGTGGCCGTAAGTTTGTTTCTTGGATGTGCGACGACGGAACCGTTGGCCACCTATTTTGTGTTAACGCCGGCTGGGGCGAGTAGCAAACCGTCTCGGCCGGCGTCTGCAGTGCGAGTTTATGTTCGCCGAGTGGAAGTGCCGGCCTTTTTGAGTAGAACTAACCTCGCCAGCATGAACGGAGATCAAATCCGGTATTCACCAACCGGGCTTTGGGCGCTCTCGCTGGATCAAACCATTTCTCTTGGTATTGCTTCTAACCTGAATCGCCTAGGAATCTCGGCCGCCGGATTTCAGCCGGCCTTTAGCGTACCGGCTCACACCTACGACGTAGCCCTGCATATCACCCATTTTGACGGGCACGAAAATGGGGACGTGATTTTGTCCGGTGGTTGGCAGGTTCTAACTGCAGGCGGCGGGGTGGTTGCCAGTAAGTCAGTGACGATTCGGCGAGCGGGTTGGAGTTTTGGAAACGACGCCCAATTGGTTGCCTTACTCTCGTCGGAGCTCACTGAGCTGAGCGATCAGATCGCCAGGGTCTTACGGTGAGGAAAGCATTGGTGGGGCGAGGCTCCGGAATTACCGAAAGCATACCCAAGGCGATGGATTGTATGCAAATCTGTCGCGGACGTGTCCTAACTGTTGCCGAGCCGCTCCCAGGGTGCGCCACCGATCCGGCCGTTCGGGAGCCTCGCCCCACCATTCGACGAGAACGAAGCCCCTTCGGGGCAAACACCCGCCCATAATTTGTCTAACAACTTGATAATGTAGAGTTGTTAGTTTTCCCATATTTGATACCATGGGCCCCAGCGCGAGCCGAAACCTGTCACGCCGTAGCGTGCGAAGGCGGAAGCCGCGACCTTACGTCAAAAAATGAATCCGACGAGAAACATTGTGCAGTCAACGCTGGGCTTTGAAACCTGGCTGCGCGGGCACATCAGTGTGCGGGAACCCGATCTGGAGATAAAACATCAGTTCATGGCGGACGACATCTTTATGTTCTTCCGCGCGACCTTTTACCGGTGGTGCGAACGCTGGTATGCAGCCTGCCCTTCCTTGGCTAATGCCGAGCAAGTGTACGCGGTCGGTGATCTGCACATTCAGAATTTTGGGAGCTGGCGTGACGGCCATGCCCGTCTGATTTGGGGTGTGAATGATTATGACGAAGTGGCCATGATGTCATTTGCCGCGGATTTAGTGCGGTTGATTATGAGCGCAGAGCTAGCCTCGGAAGAAACGCCTGCCTGCGACCTTAATCTGTCCGAGATCTGCGAATGCGTCCGCGAGGGGTATAGCGCTGGTCTGAAAAATGCCCCGCAGCCTTTTGTACTCGAGCGCCGGCATGCCTGGCTTTTGCGGTTGGTACGGGCGGCTTTGAAAGAGCCCAAGTTTTTTTGGCGGCGGTGGCTCCAGGAGAAGACCCAATCCGTGGCCGAAGATCAGATTCCGCCTGCACTGGCCGAAAAGCTGCGACAGGTCATGCCGAAAGATGTCCCGATCGAGTTTCGGGAAATGCAAAAGAATGTGACTAAGGGACTTGGTAGTCTCGGGCATCAAAGATTTTTTGCTTACTCCGAACACCATGGCGGCCCGGTGGCTATGGAAGGTAAAAGCATGGCTCCATCGGCGGTTCTTTGGGCGACAGGTAAATCGGGAAAGGAAATTCACACGGATCGTTTGCTGAAAGGTCCAGGGCGTCCGAGCACCCCCCATACTAGTACTCAAGAAGGATGGTTAGTTCGCCCGATCATGTCGGATTGCGGCCGGATCCCCCTAACTGAGCTTGAATTCGAAGGGACAGCCCAAGAGATCAATTTTGATCAGGAGCGATTGCTTTTCTCTATGGGCTACGAAACGGCCAACTTACATCAGTTGAGTAAGAGCCGGGAGGAGCTAAGCGAGCGGCTCAAAGGCGTCAAGGTAGGAGCTTTGAAACAGGCCGCGCTCACCATGCTGGAGCTGTTGCAGGAGGATTTCAAAATGTGGCGCAAATATTGGCGAGAAAGGCAAAAAGCCGCCGGAGCGCCGTGACGGCAGCCGACCCAGAGGCGTGGCAAAAAAGTAATCGTAATAAGTACGTCAGTAATCAGTCCTGATACCCCGGGCTGGTTCAACCGGCTTCCGAAACTGATTACTGTTACACTGATTACTGATTACTTTTTGTGCCACGCCCTCAGCCTCGGCCAAGCATGACGCTAGCCAGAATTCACGAGGAGTGGTAATATCACCATCGTTCGCTGCTATGGAGTTCAAGGTCTGGGTATTGGCCAGCTTTCTGCTGGTAGGTTTCGGGTTGGCCGACGAGCCGAAGTCGGCAGCCTCTCCCTCCCTTTCATCCTCGCCGTCTCCGTTACCTTCGGCGACTCCAGCCATCACGGCTGCGGAACTCGAAACCCCTTTGCCGGAGGGGACTCCTCAGGAACAGCCTGCGACTGTACTTTTGCCGGAGCCTAACTTCTTGCCACCACCACCGCCTCAGACCGCTGGAAATGAGACGCCTTTTACCATGGCGTCGGCGGAGCCCAGACGCACGCCACAGGATGAGTCACATTTTAGAGAGATTAAGGACACTGCCATGGGTAGCGCCCGCGCCGGCTATCTACTGAAAGAAGCCAAGGGAGCGCTCAGCACCGAAGCTCGGAAGAATTTCATGCGAGCCTACTATTATACGGTTTGTGCCCAGATGCGGCGTCTCGATCCAAACCTGAGATCGCTGATACAAGCATACGAGGCGGAAGAGATTCAAAAAATTGCCGCGGAAGGCGGAAGGGAGCATGGGAAGACAAAAGCGCGTACGCATGCAGGTTTGGTTTCTCGAAGCTCGACCGCTAAGAAAAGGCGGCACCCGTATCGCGAATATTGAGCGAGGGGTGGGCGCGAAATGGCGAGTGGGCGTGGTGGAGTGCGCTGGGCGCCGCGAACGGATAGGACCTATAGGACCAATAGGACTTATGGGACCAATGGGACGTGACGCATAGGTCTCATAAGTCGCACAAAGCCTGTCGCGCCGTAGGCTTGGCGAAGGCGGATCCATTCGTTCGCAGCGCCGAGCGCTTACACACACAGCCCATAGGCCCATAGGCCCATACGCCCATACGCCGACGCGCCCACACGCCATTCACTCTCCCAGGTGTTTTACCAGTGCCACCCGGGCTACAGGAGCTCGATTCAGGGACTCAATTAAGTGGCGAGAACTTTCGCCTTGTTTCGTCATTTGCATTCCCAGCAATCGGGCGAGTTCGGCCTCAAAAAAAACAATCACTCGCAACGTTGGACGTTTACCTTCCAGATAGGTCAAGCCGCGGCGCAGCAGATCGTAAATCTCCGGTTCAGCGTGCTCGAGCTCTGTCGTTTCTTCAACCAGCTCGGTAAAATAAGCTGCAGTCAGCGTACTGAGATAGTTCGTCCGAATGTTTAAGAACGGCTCAACTACCACTAGTTCGCGGAGCGTGTGGATTTCGCTCTTTCGAGATCGAGAGATAGTTAGGTTACAGTGGAAGAACAAATCGATTTTACCGGCGAATGCGCTCCCGGAGCGGAGAGCGCCTTTTGCGATTGCCTTTATCTTGCCGGTTTCTTGACCGAACCAAGTCAAAATAAGGCTGGTCTCTGAGAAACGGATCCGCCGGAGGAGAATGGCGTTTACCGTTTCTGTGGACATGGCTGACGGGGGAGGGAAGGTGAAAGGTGAAAGGTGATTGGTGATTGGTGATTGGTGATTGGTGATTGGTGATTGGTGATTGGTGATTGACGGACAGTCGAAGGCCCCCAGGTAAGCAAGTCAAAATCGAAGCGCGTTTTTGCCACGCCCGTCGCGACCAATCACCAATCACCAATCACTTCTCACTTCTCACTTCTCACTTCTCACAGCTGGTGGAATTGAGAACGCAAGATTATCCACGGCTAGCCCTGCCTCTTTAACAGCCTCGCTCAGCGTTGGATGAGCGTGGACGGTCCGGCCGAGATCCTCGGCGCTGCCGCCGAATTCCATGATACTGACTATCTCGGCAATCAGCTCCGAAGCACTGCCACCAATAATCTGGGCGCCGAGTAGCTTATCCGTTCGACTGTCTGCAATGATCTTAGCGAAGCCAACCGAGTCATCATTAGCCAGGGCCCGACCGTTAGCGACAAAAGGAAATTTCCCGATCTTGATCTGTGTCCCATTCTTCTTGGCGGCTTCTTCGGTTAGTCCAACGCAAGCCACTTCCGGATGGGTATAGATTACATTTGGGACGACGTTGTAGTTAACGTGCCCGGGCTTCCCGGCAATGAGTTCAGTACAAGCAATTCCATCTTCTTCCCCCTTATGCGCGAGCATAGGCCCCTCGATAATATCACCGACAGCATAAAGGCCCTGTAGATTGGTTCGAAATTGTTGGTCGACAGCTACGCGACCTCGCTCAGTTAATTTCAGGCCCAAGTCTTTGGCGACAGCACCTTCCAAGTAGGGCTTCCGTCCAACTGCGACCAGCACTTTATCGGCTTGGAATTCGAGATTCTGTTCGCCCTTAGTTTTGGCCTGCACCAGGACTTTCTTATCTCCCGGGGCGACGCTCGTGACTTGGGTGTCAACATAGAATTTCAGGCCCTGGGTCTCGAGAGTCTTTTGCAAGGCTTGGGTGACATCCGGATCGAGAAAGGCGGCAATGCGCGGCAGGAATTCAAGCACCGTAACCTTGCTCCCCAGACGGGACCAAACCGAGCCTAGCTCGAGACCGATGGCTCCGGCGCCAACCACCAGAAGCTCTGCCGGAACCTCGGTGAAAGAGAGCGCTTCATCACTCGTGACTACGCATTCGCGGTCAATCGTCACGTTCGGCAATTCCATCGGCACGCTCCCGGTGGCTAAAATCACGTTTTTGCCCCGATGCTCTTCGGTGGAATTGTCGGGTTTTGTTACCACGACCTTACCGGGGGCAACGAGCTGGCCGACACCGCGGATGCGGGTGATCTGATTTTTCTTCATCAGGAACTCCAAGCCCTGGGTGAGCTGCTTCACGACGGTTTGTTTCCGCGCCATGAGCTTGGCTAGATCCACCTGTACGCCTTCGAACTTCAAGCCATGATGCTGGGCTTCGTGGTGAGCAAAACGCACATATTGAGAGGACACCAAGAGCGCTTTGCTAGGAATACAACCAATGTTGAGACACGTGCCGCCGAGTACGTCGCGCTTGTCTATAATTGCCGTGTTTAGCCCGAGTTGAGCGGCTCGAATTGCACCAGTGTAACCAGCTGGTCCACCACCAAGGACGATGAGATCGAAATCGGCCATAAACATCTTTAGCTGAAACCTGCCGATGAGCAAGGCGGTGGGGAGAGAGAGGTGATTGGTGATTAGTGATTGGTGATTGGTGGAGCACGGCTCCTACATAATGAAGCACTCGGAAGGTCCATGCCCTCTTAGGTCCGTTTTTGGCATTATTATTGTGTTGGTGGTAGCTGGTTGGAATGCAACATCCGGTCTGGGCTACCAATCACCAATCACCAATCACCTCTCACTAATTCGCTGCTGCCGGCGTTGTCGTTTTGTTGAGCGCGCGCAGGTCATACACCTTGCCCCACTGACCTTCCGCAGCGACTGGATAACTGTCCCACGAATGAGCCGTGGCCGGATAATGTTCCTGTTCGAATTGGCCCCAGAACAAGTAATCGATCTTTAGTTGGGTGCAGAGTGGTTCCCAGCCCGGCTGTGCTAGCATCACTTTGTTCAGGAGTCCTTCCTCTGACCGATATTCAAGACCATGACTCCAAAGGTGACCTGGGAACCCTAAAACAACTCGATGACCCGCGACCAGCGCCGGGTGATTGTAGGTGGGGTAAATGGCGAATACGGCTTCGGGAGGAAAGCCCTTGAGGGCGTCGTCGACCTGCGTCCATTCGACCTGGTTACCGATCGCGTATCCATGTTCGTCATCCGGCGCCAACCCGCCTACTAAGCTGATGAAGCCGGAAAAGAAAAGCAGGAAGAAGAATGGCAAACGGATCAGCGGATGCCATCGACTGAGGAACATTTCCCAGATGGCCGCCATCATCAGCATATAAGCCCAGAAAAAGAGCTTGGTATTATCCCAGTCCCAAGGAGCAAAGCGGACGAATGCGCACAGAATAAACATTGCCAGTGCCGGAAGCAGAATCTGCCGCATTCTGAACCGAGTCCGCCACACGTCGATGCCTCTGGGAAAACACAGGTAAACGAGCAGAACGATTGCTAGCGGGAGTACAAACCCAAAATTCAGTAGCCAGACCATTGGTGCTTGAGCTCCGTGCGGCAATTGACGAAACCACCAAAGTTTGTGCCAGTATTCATGCGCCTCGGCCACTGAAGTCCAACCAGGTTCCCAAGCCAAGGCATTGGTTTTGCCGAACCCGGTAACACCATAAACAAAAAATGTTGCCGGGATAAACGAAAACGTCACTAACCGGATCAGATGGCCGCGCCAGTTTGGATTCCCAAACAGGAACCACCAGAGCAATAGGAACGACAGAAAGATAAATGTATGCAGATGAAAAAGCGGCATCGTGCAATACAGCAGCCATTCCCCCCAAAAAGAGAGATGCGGTCGATCGGTCTGCGAATCTAGCGTCCGTCGCCAGTGGGTGATCAAGATTAATCCCGCCGGGATCGCATATAGCAATCCGCGCTGAGTAACGAAAAGAGCCAGGGGGATCGATTTCCAAGCGATATCAGCCTGATAGTCCTCGAGATGCCACGGCCATGACTGGAAAAACATGAAACCAACCAGCCCGCCATTGAATAGAAAAGCGGCAACTGCAAACGGGCCGCCGAAAAGAAAAAGAGCTCGCACTGTCAGCAGCGAGCCGAGAAACGCCACCAGAATAATTCCCAAGTTCGGTGAAATGCCGATTAACTTCAGCTCCGCGTTGAATATGTCGATACCGATCGGGTAGCGGAGCTTATCAAACGCGTAGATTGGATTTTCCGGCCAATAGTGTGGATTCGATGCCAGAAAATTGATTTGGGTGAGGTGCAGACAGATGTCGCCCAGATTGTTGGGCGAAAGGACTTTGACGTTTCCGTCCTCGATAAAGATCACCTGACTAAAGGCTCGGACGGCGAAGACCAAAAACAGGATGGCGAGGAGAACGCCGCTTGCTTGGATCTTCTCCAGACGGGTCAGCATTTGTCCGGGACTCACCAAAACCGCGATTAAGACTACGACCAAGCTGAGACCTAATGACAGGGCTGCGGTCCATGGCACCAGTCCATAAGGTGAATATCCGAAACCGACGCCGAGCGAAGTCGATAGGGCTATCCAGGTGAGGAAAAGCAGCGAGATCTTCATTCTTTGGGACGATTGGAAGGATCAAAGTCCGGCTGCCTGCCCGGGAACACATCCTTGAAGGTGTCGTACTTGAAGTAGGCTTTGCAAGGATCCATACCGTCTCGCAGGCGGAACGTGTCGACGAAGTACTTTTTCGTTAGGCGGTCTTCCAAATCTGGAGAGTCCGAGTCGAGCACCGCGATGAAATCTGCGTCAAGATCTTTTGGCCATTTATCCTCGCCTTCCGCGTAATAACCAACGTCCCGCACCTCGTCGATTACCCACGGGATGGGGAAATAGCTCTCGAGCAATATCAGCCCACGCAAATGTCGTTTCGCAGAAGGGTCCTTCCTGAGTTTCTGCAATATCGGATCGACAAATTTTCGGTAATCTCGATAGGTCTGAACGTAGGCGTACAACTCCTTGGGGTCGTCATAATGGACGAAGTTCAGACCGGAAGACTTATAGGCGAGATGACCGAACAGGATCAAACCAACCACCACCGTTATGTACCGCGTGAACCGCGGTAGGTTGTCCCACAAGAAAACCAGAGCCGCTCCGCCCAGGAAAAGAAATGGCCAATCGATGGAGATGATACACCACGGCGTTTTGTACGGTATAATTGAGTAGACGAACAAGACGCCGACCCCGTAGATCGCTAAGTACCGCAACGGCGAATTGCCACCAAACAAGTACCGCACAGCGAAAACCAATCCCAGTACCGAGAACCACTCGTACTTGAGCATCAGGCAAACCCAATACCAATTGAGTTTCAGCCGGGCGAGAGTTGCGAGTGGTCCAAAATGTCGCAGCGGATGCGGCACCAAGGAGAAAAGGTCATACGTCGGTTTGCCGTGTCCCGCAGAGTCGACGCCGGTCTTTGTCCAAGTTTTAAACGTCTCGAAGATTCCCAGTACGCCTCTCGGATTTAGAAAGGTCCCTGAGTAGAAGAATACAATCAGGAAGTAACCGACTAAAAGCGCTCCGAACAAATGGAGCCAAGGAAGATCAACGGAACCTTCTTCGCTGCCGGATCGAGTCGTGGCTCGTCGGCAAAACAAGAGTGCGACCGGAATAGCGATCGCCATCCCTGCGAAGACGCAGAGCGCGCTGCCCTGCACGAAAGACAGATTGCCGACTTCTCCCGGTTCATCGGGTGCAACCGTGGCGGCATTTGCTGTTGCATGAGAAATTAGGAACCAGATCGACACGAATCCGAGCGTGAAGAGCGGCCAGGAAACCAAGGTCCCGAGAGTAAACGTCCCCCAAGGTACCTTGATCGGCGTGGGAACCTCGGGCTGCGTTGCCGGGATTATTTTACCGAGTACCCAACTCACTGGGGCAGCGGCGGCGAATGCGACCAAGTGAATCGCATAGGTCTCCTTGGTCAAAATCATCCCGGCGATTCCTAGCACGGTGGCCCAGATACTGGCTGGCGTTACGCGGTAATGCCAACTAAGTACACCCCAAAAGGTTAGAATCAGAAAGAAGACGAGCCAGGTCTCGTGGATGGCGTAGCGTTCATAGAAGACGAATCCGGGCGAGATGGCCATGGCAAGAGCCGCCAGAGCCGTAATCCGGTAGCCGAAGAATCGAGTAAATGAGAAAAGGAAGCCGACCGTTATAGTGCCAACCAGTACGGTCGGCATGCGCAGCGCCCATAAGTTTCGGCCAAATGCAAGGAGGAACACCCGCAGGACATAAAAATGTAATGGCCCATGGTAATTGTCCGGATCGTAGGCATAATAGCCTTGCTTCGCCATTTGATCGCACCACCAACCGTTTATTCCCTCATCAAAATGCGGAGGTTTGATATCTAAGAAAACAAGTCGCACTACCGCTGCCAGCAGAATGATCAGGACCGAAATGGTGATTTGACGTCTGGTCATTATTGGTTTTGACAAGGCAAAGAAAGGTCCATTTACGCCTTTCCTGCACAGAGGCGGTGATATTATGCGAACTGCGTGACATGTCCATACAGATTCCGCCAGCACTAACACTCGTCATCCCTGCGTTTAACGAAGCAGCTCGATTGCCGCAGAGCCTCGTGGAATTGCAACGGCACAGCTCTGGCTGGGATTTTGCTTACGAGATTATTGTCGTGGTTGAGCCCAGTTCTGATCACACCTTGGAGTTGGCCACAACTGCTGCCAGAAACTTCCCTGAGCTTAAGGTCATTGGTAACCCAGTCCATCGAGGCAAAGGTTTCGCCGTCCGGACCGGTATGCTCGCGGGGCGGGGAGAAATGCTGTTTTTCACGGATTCCGATTTGAGCACTCCGTTAACGGACCTGGACCGGGCAATTGCCCTGTTCAAAGCGCAACCGGATATCGACTTGATCGTTGGCAGTCGCAAACATCCGGATAGCCAAATCCTCCAGCATCAGAGTCCGATGCGCGAGCTGATGGGTAACACGTTCAACCGGTTTGTCCGTGCTTTAGCGGGATTCAAGTTCTTAGATACCCAGTGCGGGTTCAAAGGCTTCCGGGCTTATGCCGCACGTGAGATTTTTGAACGTGCGCAGATCGATGGATTTTCTTTCGACGTAGAAGTTTTGCTCCTGGCGGAAGCGATGAATTTTGTGGTGATGGAGGTCCCGGTTCATTGGTCCAATTCGCCGGAATCGAAAGTCCGGGTGGTTGGCGATAGCCTCAAAATGCTCCAAGACCTTTTTCAGGTTCGGAAGATCGTGCATGACGCCATGGAACGCCATCCCTTCGCGGTGGGGTCAGGGGCCTCGTCGAGGAAGTAGGGGGGGCGAAACGGCGAGTGGGCGAAACGGCGAATGGGCGAATGGGCGAAACGGCGACGCTACCCTTGATCGGTAGGGCGAAAATCTCGGCGCGAATTCCGGTTGCTACGTGGCCGGCTCAACCGCGCCGGATTTGAGCCATGCGTGCGGATGACCTCGCCCAAGACGTTGTTGATTTAAGGCAATTCCGAATCAAGGCCATTTGTCCGCCCAGGGTGCGGCTCAAATCCGGCGCGGGAAATCGGCAGACGAAAAGACGTCCGCGGCGCGCCGAGATTTTCGCCCTACCGAACGGGGGACAATGTCGCCGCTTCGCCCTTTCGCCCCATCGCCCCGTCGCCCCATCGCCCTTTCGCCCCCTTCGCCCTTTCGCTTACTCGCCTATCTCCACGACCGGTATCGCTTCGCAAACCTCACGCCAGCCCGGAAAATTCCACGAGTTTGGGAACCCGGCGCATTGGTCAGGTTTCACTGGCTGGATCCTGCAATTCTTACCTTCCAGAAAAACACAACTCCCATCGATCTTCTCCTCCAACGCCAATCCATCCCGTTGCGGCCGCAGACGGGTAAAACGCTGAACAAATTCGTATTCCGAACATTGCAAAAAGCGGGCGATGGCTGAGATCTCGCGGTCGGAAATACGCACTAGCCCCGGCCAACGACAACAGTTTGTACAACGCTGGCAAACGTAACGTACCTTCATCGGCTTTGCTTTTCCGGGTGGGTCGTGTAACCGTTTTTGTTGTGAATGTGACGCATACGATCGATCCCGATATTGAGATGTCCGAACTGCTCCAGCGTTTTCCCGGCGCGCAGCGGGCTCTGTTTCGAAGCTATCATATCGGCGGATGTTCGAGCTGCGGTTTTCGTCCGGATGAGACCTTAGCACAGGTCTGTGAGCGTAACGGTAGTCTGCCCGTCGAGGAGGTAACCGAGACGATCTTGGCCAGTCACGACGCTGAACAAAAGATGCAAATTTCGCCGGAAGATCTCTCCCGCCGTCTCCAAGAGCCTAATCCACCTGTGGTCGTCGACGTTCGTGGCCGGGAGGAATGGGATGCAGTTCATATCGAAAGCTCGCAGTTTTTGACTCAGGAACTCATGCAAGAGATGATGACTGCCTGGCCAAAAGAACGCGAGATAGCTTTTCTGTGTCATCACGGAGTTCGGAGTCTGGACGCTGCCTCTTACTTCGCGGGACATGGGTTTTCTAATGTTAAATCCGTGACGGGTGGGATTGACGCCTGGAGTGTACAAGTGGATCCATCCCTTCCGCGCTACCAGGTGGAATAATATGAGCCAGCCAGAAGAGTTTTCTCAGAAGATAGAAGAAGCGTTGCGTAACCCCAGAAACCTGGGGGAGATGGAAGGCGCTGATGCCGTCGGCACGGTAGGAAGTGTTGATTGTGGAGATATGTTGCGGATGTGGGTGAAATTCAGGGAAGAGGGAGGAAAGCGAGTCATTGATCGGGCGACGTTTCAAACCTTTGGCTGCGAAACCGCGATTGCCGTGGCCAGTGTGGCCACAGAGTTGATCGCCGGTAAGACCCCGGAAGAAGCGTTGAAAATGGACAGCCGCGAACTTTCGGCGCCGCTGGGACCGTTACCCCCGGTAAAGATCCACTGTGCGCAACTGGTCGAAGGCGCTCTTCGCTCTGCTCTCGCACCGGAATCAGTGTCGGCGAAGACCGAAGCGCTCGCTCCCACACTATTGCAAAGTTTTCAAAGTGGCGACGCTAAGCCCAAACAGATACGATTGGAGCCACAGAAATGAGTGAACATCATGAAATTATTTTAAGCCGGGACACCGAGGCGATTCAGATTCCGGCAGGACTGAAAACCACGATCCCGGCCGACACCAAGGTGATCATTACCCAGAACTTGGGCGGCAGTTATACGATTGCTTGCGACTACGGGTTGTTTCGGATCAACGAAACCGATGCCGATGCCCTTGGCCTGGAGCGAAAAGCGTCGGATGAAAAGGCGTCACATCCGCCTGGAGAGGTCGCAGAGGAAGCGGTCTGGGATCAGCTGCGGACGGTTTATGATCCTGAGATTCCCGTCAATATTGTCGATCTGGGCCTGGTCTATGACTGCCAGGTTACAAGCTCGACCGATGGCGAAACACATGTGGATGTCAAAATGACTTTGACCGCGCCCGGCTGCGGCATGGGACCCGCTATCGCCCAGGACGCCAGACTAAAGATTTTAGCAATTCCAGGCGTAGACGAGGCCGATGTTGAGCTGGTGTGGGATCCTCCTTGGAGCCAGGAGATGATCAGCGAAGCCGGCAAAATGAAGCTCGGGCTCATTTAGCCGGCGGAATGACAGATGACAGATGACAAATCACAAATGACAAATATGATCCTTACGGGAAACCTGGGCGGCGAATATTTGTCATCTGTCATTTGTCATTTGTCATTCTGAGTGCTACTGTCGCCGCTCCCAACGCATTTAAAGTCATGTCACAGCATCGTAGTTTAAAAGGAGCCAGCACCATCCAGACTAAGAGAAACGTGCTGAAAAGGTTTGAGCGAGTCGAGCTCCTGAAGAAACGTGGGGTTTTTAAGCCCGGTGATCGCGTGATTGGTTTACCCAAGACTAAGCCAGACGCGTAAAGCGGCAGCGGATAGCGGCGAGACGCTAGAAAACGCTCCGGCTGGGCACGTTTAGTAATCAGTAATCAGTAATCACTAATCAGTAACCAGTTTAGGAGCTGGGAGCTAGAATCTAGGAGCCAGGAGGGCGGCGCATGCGGACTTGGCGAATTGTCCGCTGGTCTCGATTGCTAGGCGTAGCGAACACCCACTGCTTCGACTCCTCGCTTCCGTTACAATTGTGCGCCCCTGATGCTGGAGACATACGTGCCTTGCGCGCATCCTCCTAGCTCCTAGATTCTAGCTCCCAGCTCCTACACTGATTACTGACCCACTGATTACTGATTACCTTGTTTTTTTGCCATGCGCCTGAACCGTTATCTGGCCCAGTCCGGCATTGCCTCCCGGCGAGCAGTCGAGGAGATCATCCTAGCCGATAGAGTAACAGTTAACGGCGCCGTTTGTACTGAGCTTAGTCGCCAGGTAGCTCCTACGGACTCGGTGAAGGTCGACGGCAAACTCGTTCGACCCACGGAACCAATCTACGTCCTCCTTAACAAGCCGGTCGACTACGTGACGACCAGGTCCGACGATCGCTCTAGACCGACAATCTACCAGCTGCTCCCCAAGAACTTTCATCAATTGGCGCATGTTGGCCGCCTGGATATCGATTCCGAAGGGCTCTTGATTCTCACAAATGACGGCGATCTGACCCTTCATCTGACTCATCCCAGGTACAAGGTGTCGAAAGAATATCTGGTGACTTTAGATCGTGAATTTGCGATGGCGGATGTTCCGAAGGTTAAACGAGGCGTCTATTTGGCCGAGGGGCGAGCCCGGTTCGATTCACTTACTAAGCTTAACTCTCGTCAGGTTCGAGTGATCCTGACCCAAGGGCTCACCCGCCAGGTACGCCGCGTCTTTGCTGCTATCGGGTACAAGGTGAGAAGGCTCCAGAGGACCAGGATTGGGCCATTGTTTGATACGGCCCTCAAGCCAGGTGAGTACAGGTTGCTCCGCCCAGCCGAGGTGGCGAAGCTTCGGGGTCGACGGGAAGCGGAGTAAAGGCGTCATGAACTCCGATGCTATAACCAGCCCTTCAAGTTCGAACTATGTCATGGGCCGGACGAGTGAGGAATATGAACGTTTGCGTCGTCGTAAGGCGTTTCGTTCTCCGACTGTGTGCAGGCCCATGGCCCGGGAGGGATCGCGTCCTCGCGATCCGTCGTTACCGACGTCGAGGACGTGTTGTGATCGCGGAGGAAAACACACCCTTGGGGTGCTGGCACGTCCTCGCGGTGCGCGGGGACGCGCGCCCTCCCCGAATACGTGACCACGAGCCCATCGCTGGGAGGGATCGCGTCCTCGCGATCCGCCGTTAACGAAGTCGAGCACGTGTTCTAATCGCCGACAAAAATACACCCTTGGGTTCTGGCACGTCCTCGCGGCGCGCGGGGATCCGACGTCGCCTGCGTGGGAGAAAAATCGATTGGATGCATCAGGCTATGTCGGACAGGCAACGCGCCCTCCCCGAATTGCGCCCCGCGAATGAGGGGTTGGGGTGCTTTTAGCATTCCTCTAAAACCTAAGCTGTTGCTCCCTCTCGAAAGAACGCAACCGCGTCGTCGATTGACGTTTCAGCGTTAATAGGCACAAATGGTTGCTTCTTGAACCAAGTTATTTGCCTTCTTGCGTATTGCCGCGTCGCCGCCTGGATCGTCTGGAGGCAGTCCTCGAAAGAGATCGCTTCGAGCAAGAACTCGCGGATCTCGGGTACCCCGATCATTTGGGCTGCGGTCGGGCTCAAGTCGCCTGCGGAGGCTACTTCTTGGATCGCGCCGTTCTCTAACATCCACCTGACCCGTTGGTCGATCCGATTGTGCAGCTGCTCTCTCGGTCGGGTTAACAATAACCCACGAAATTTCGCCTCGTTAGGGTTTGAGCGCCGATAGGCAGAGAAGGGCTTACCTGTCATCCGAATGACTTCCAGCGCGCGCTCGACTCGGCGCCGGTTGTGTTGATCGATTCGATCAAATGTTACCAGGTCTGAACGCTGGAGCTCCGAGAGCAAAGCCTCTAAAGCCTGTCCGGCCAGTTGCCTTCGGACCTCGGGATCACTGGGCGGCAGGTCGGGAAGAGGGTTCAAGAGCGCTTCAATATAAAAGCCCGAACCTCCGACCAGAATCGGCGCCAATCCTCGCTGGTTAAGCTTCTGGATTTCCGCTGCAGCGAGGGCAGCATACCGCGCCGCGTCACAACTCTCCGTTACAGGCAAAGTGCCGATGAGATGATGTCTGACTCGGCTTTGTAAAGCTGATGAAGGCTTTCCCGATAAAGTCTGAAACCCTTGGTAAATTTGAAAGGCATCCGCCCCGACGATCTCGGTTCCGAGCCGTTCGGCGATTTCGACGGCGAATTCGCTCTTACCGACAGCAGTGGGTCCGGCCAGGACGAAGAATCGCATGGCATTCACTTAGTGTCCTGTCCCACAAATAGGCCGGCGGCGAAAGCCATGTTATTTATGGGACAGGACAGACAAAAAAAAGAAACCCGCTTCTGTAAAAACAAAAGCGGGTTTCAAGCTCTGTTGGAGGAACGTTACGTAGCGCGTTCGATATCTGGTGTCTTCGCACCGCTGACCACAAGCTTGCGTCCAAGAAACTCTTTGTCATGGAGTTCTTTAACTGCTCGCCTAGCTTCCTCGAGCGTCGTCATCTGGACGAACGCGAATCCTTTCGAGCGCTGGGTATACTTGTGGCAGACCACTTCAGCGTTACGCACTTGGCCGACCCCGTTAAAGAGATCAAACAAGTCGCTTTCGGTGGCATCGAACGAGAGGTTACCTACATAGAGCTTAGGAGAGGTAACCTCGACCAGTTCAGGCTTACGACTTATTTTTTCTTTCGTCGCGCCATTCTGACCCTGTCTCTCGATAGGTTTGGGAGGGGCCGCTACTTGAGGGCCCTTAAAGAAAGCGATAACTCGCTGCCAAAACGTGAGTTTTGCTTTTGGTTTTGGGTTTGCGCTTGGGGCACCTACTGGGGCAGAGCGTTTGCGGCGTCCCCTACGAGAGCGTCGTCCTGAGTAATGCATTGATTGGGATTTCATTGGGTCACGAGTATGAAGTTCATCGGTGAAGGGCATGCATTACGCACACTGAGAAAGAACAGTTTGGGCCGAAATAACCCTCTAACCCAAGGCCTTCACCCTGACTGACGAGATTTGCCGTCGTAATTACTGTGTGAGCGTCCAGCCGAGCTATCCCGATTAAGGGGATCGCCATGCTAAGGAGAGAATTCCACAAACAAAGCGACCTTGCCCACTAGATTCCGGGCTCACAAGCCATCACCCCGGATCTCCCGTCGTTACGATAGATCTATAGTTGAATCTGCGAGCTAGGGCAAACGCTTTATCGGATCTGTCAATCGTAATCGTCCTCGTCGTTGAATGAAGGGCCCAGTGGCCCCCCTTGCCCAGCGCTCGGAGGGGAGCCGCTTTGTAGGTCAGCAGATCTGTAATATTGCAGCAGGCGGCTCCCGGGAAGGGCAGAGGGTTTAGCACGCTACCTGATGAGGTGTAATCTAATCCACCGGCGAAAACCCCTCGGTAAGAGCTTGGCGCTGGGTAATTCCCGGGAGCCGCCTGTCAGCAACAGATAGAACTACCACGCGATAAAGCGGCTCCCCTCCGCACGCTGGGTGGGCGATACCGTTGCGGCCTTCTTTTCGAGGACGAGGACAACGACGAGAACGATTACCAGTAGTCGCCCCTATGCAACCCGGCCGTGGCAATTCTTATATTTTTTGCCGCTTCCGCAGGGGCAAGGCTCATTTCGACCGACTGTGACTGTCCTTTGCCGTTGAGGGATCACCAGCTCTACTTCGCCATCGCCATCACCGTTATCATCGGTTTGACCGCCACCGCTCAACCCAAGATTTTCCCGCCTTGGGATCGGCCCGGGTCCGGGTCGAGTTGCTGGGGCTTGCCCTAAATCGGGAGCGTTCAGACCAAATGGAAGCGTGGCCAGGAACTGTTCGAACGCCATTAGATTGGTGGTGCTTCTAAAGAGATTCGAAAGCACCTCGCTCTTAATGTTTCCCATCAGCTGGCTGAACATCTCGTAGGCTTCCGCCTTATACTCCACCAGAGGATCCTTTTGGCCGTAGCTGCGCAGATAAATACCCTCACGCAGCCCGTCCATGGCATAGAGATGCTCTTGCCAAAGCCGGTCGATCGCATTCAAAAGGATGTAGCGCTCGAGACCGGCCACGGCTTCGCTTTCTTCATGCTGAACCTTGTGTCCGTAGGCGGTTTTGATCTTCTCGATAATAAACGCCGAATTTTCCTCGAGGGTCCGGGTCTGCAAATTTGCAGTTGAACGACTGAGAGCCAGCGGGAATGTCGTGTTAACCCATTGTAGCAACCCGTCTGCGTTAGGATCCGAGCCATCGACCGGTTCCAGGTATTCGCGAACCCTCTCCGGCACAACGTCGTCGACGATTTCGAAAATCATTTTCCGTGGGTCGGTGGTTTCAAGCGCCTCATTACGCAAGGTGTAAATCACCTCGCGTTGCTTGTTCATCACATCGTCGAAGTCGAGGGTCCGTTTTCGGATCTGATAATTCCGTTGTTCTACTCGCTTCTGCGCGGTCTCGACGCTCTTATTAAGCCAGACATGCTCGAGCTCTTCGCCCTCTTTAAGACCGAACCGCTCCATCATTGCGGTCATTCGTTCAGAGGCGCCAAAATTACGCATCAAATCGTCCTCGAAACTGACGTAGAATCGCGAGGAGCCCGGGTCACCTTGTCGAGCACAACGGCCCCGCAGCTGGCGGTCAACCCGGCGTGACTCGTGTCGCTCGGTAGCCAGAACATGTAGACCGCCTAGCTCCGGAACGCCGTCGCCGAGCTTAATGTCAGTTCCGCGACCAGCCATGTTGGTGGATATGGTCACGGTCCCACGCTGCCCCGCTCGCGCCACGATTTCGGCCTCTTGCCGGTGATACTTAGCGTTGAGGACATTGTGCGGGATTTTTTCCCGCTTCAGCATCCGTGACACTAGCTCTGAAGCTTCCACCGACGCCGTTCCAACCAAAACCGGCTGCCCCTTTGCGTAACAGTTTCTGATTTCATCAATGACCGCGTTGTACTTCTCGCGCCGGGTCTTATAAATCCGGTCGTTGTTGTCTTTTCGGACACAAGGTCGATTCGTCGGAATCACCACCACGTCCAGCTTATAAATATCGTGAAATTCGTTGGCCTCGGTCTCGGCCGTTCCCGTCATTCCGGCTAGTTTATGGTAGAGCCGGAAATAGTTCTGAATGGTGATCGTCGCTAAGGTCTGCGTTTCCCGGTCAATTTGGACGCCTTCTTTGGCCTCAACCGCTTGATGCAGGCCGTCGCTCCAACGGCGTCCCGGCATCTTGCGCCCGGTGTGCTCGTCCACGATGATAACTTTGTTTTCTTCGACCACGTACTCGACGTCCTTCTCGAAGAGGCAATAAGCCCGCAGCAATTGCGAGATGTTGTGAATCCGCTCGGCCTGGCTATCGCAGTACTGCTGTCTGGCCCGCTTTCTCTCGTCCTTCTGTTCGGAGGTTAGATTCGGGTCCAGATCGATTTCGGTAAATTCACTGATCAGGTCGGGCAGAACAAATGCGTCCGGCTCATCCGGATTCAGATAGGAACGCCCCATTTCTGAGAGGTCCGCTTCCTGTTGGCGCTCGTTAATGGCGAAGTAGAGCTCTTCCTTCAGGGCAAATAGTTCGTCCTTCCGCGAGTCCTGATAAAACGAAAGCTCAGATTTATCGAGCGCTTTGCGGTTTTCCGGGTCTTCCATCATCCGGAGAAGGGCTTTGTTTCTTGGCTGACCTAGCTTCACCTTAAACAGGAGCCGGCCCGCTTCTTCGAAAGCTTCCTTGTCCAAAGCCTCTTTGGCCTCCGAAACCAGCCGAGTACAAAGCATCGTCTGTCGTTTCACCAACTGTTCGACCAAGGGCTTAAATTTGTCGTACTGGTGAGATGAAACCGTGGCTGGACCGCTGATGATCAATGGCGTTCTGGCCTCGTCGATCAGGATTGAGTCGACCTCATCGACGATCGCATAGTAGTGACCTCGTTGGACCTGCTGTTCTTTCGAGGTCGCCATCCCATTGTCACGGAGATAATCGAATCCGAATTCGCTGTTGGTGCCGTAGGTGAAATCGCAATCGTACTGCGCTTTCCTTTCGACTGGCGATTGGTCGTGTTGAATGCAGCCGACCGTCAGGCCAAGGGATTTGTATATTTCGCCCATCCACTCAGCGTCACGTCTGGCCAGGTAATCGTTAACCGTGACCAGATGAACTCCCCGGCCAGAAAGAGCGTTTAAGTACAGGGGACAGGTTGCAACCAGGGTCTTGCCTTCGCCGGTCGCCATTTCGGCGATTTTCCCCTGATGCAGCCCAATGCCACCCATCAGCTGCACGTCGAAGTGGATCATATTCCACGTCACAGGTTGATCGCAGACCGGCCAAGTCTTGTCCCAAAGCCGGCGAGCTACATTCTTCACCAGAGCGAATGCTTCCGGCAGGAGTTCGTTAAGCCGGCGCGCCAGCTCCTCCGGATCGTCGATGTTTACCAAATCCGCCTTCCAACCGAGGCTCTTAGCGCGGACCTCTTCATCGCTTAGCTTCTGGTACTCTTCTTCCAGCGCGTTGATCCGAGCGACCAACGGCCGCAGCCGGCGTACCTCACGCTGGTTCTTTGATCCCAGGATCGCCTTTAATACCAAGTTAGCCATAACCGCATTATATCATTTGCTGCCCGGCTTCACTGCCGGGATTGATACCAGGTCTGGCGGCAATTGATCCGGGCTGAACGTCTCAACGTCTAGACGTGCCAAACTTTCGAATCGGCACCCGAAGTTTGGCCGGTGTTCGCCGCTTCGGTCCACTATTGATCCAACTGCCACTACCGACCCACCATTTTGTTTCACAATGTCGATTGTTTCCTGAACTTTTCCACCTCTGGTTACGACGTCTTCAGCCACCAGGAATCGCTCTCCCGATTTTATCGTAAACCCCCGCCGGAGAACGAGTTTCCCATTCTCCTTCTCCGAGAAGATATGTCGCTTACCTAAATGACGAGCTACTTCCTGGCCCACGATGATTCCGCCCAGAGCCGGCGAAATAACCGAATCGCACTCCACATCCCTCAATTTCGCAGCCAATTCGCCGCAGATTTGCGCGGCCAAATCCGAGTATTGCAACACCAAGGCGCACTGGAAATATTCCCGGCTATGTAGGCCTGAACTGAGAATGAAGTGTCCTCGCAGCAAGGCTCCGGATCGCTCGAATAGCTCTACAATCGGTTCGGGCACAGTCTCAGGAAGGTTTAAGAGCAATCGCCTCGATCTCGACCTTGGCGCCCTTCGGAAGAGCCGCCACTTGAACGGTCGAACGGGCGGGCGATCCTTCCGGAAAGAATTCACCGTACACTTTGTTCATTGCGGCGAAATCGTTGAGGTCGGTTAGAAACACAGTTGTTTTTACGACGTGCGCGTAGGAACTCCCTCCCGCCTTTAGTACGGCACCCATGTTCTCGAGGACCTGCCGAGCTTGAGCACTAATATCATCTCCGACCAAATCTCCCGTTTTCGGTACTATGGGGATCTGACCTGAACAGAACAGAAATTGACCCGCCCCGATCGCCTGGGAGTAAGGCCCTATCGCGCCAGGTGCGTCAGCCGAGGATACAACCGTCTTCATGGAGGCGTTCAAGGGTATTCAGGGACCGGCCACTGTCAATGCAAACGCACCGATCGGTTGGCCGTGCGCTCACGGGAACAAACAAAAGTAAGCAGTAAGAAGTGTTTGGTGTCTTCCGAGAGAGACCGTAGCATTTTGCCGGCCAGTCACTGCTTACTGCTTACTTCTTACTGCTTACTTGCTTACTGCTTACTGCTGAGCGATCTTTCTTCCCAGCGAGTGGCCCTAACCCTTTAACCTTTTCTCAAGCTCTCCGATCTTCTTCTCGAGCTCCTTCACTCTCTGATTAAGTCGGGACAGCCGCCTGAAGTTCATTAGCTGTTGCAGATGTTCGCGTAGCGGTAATGCCGGGGAACCCATAACGGTCTGCCGAGGCGGCACGTCGCCAGAGACACCCGATTGAGCTACCACTACGGCATCATCGCCGATGGTAAAATGATCTGGTATTCCGGCTTGGCCACCTAGCACAACCCGTTCGCCAAGTTTAGCACTGCCGCCCATGCCGACTTGGGCCACGATCAGGCAATTCTGACCGACGGTTACGTTGTGGCCGATCTGGACCAGATTGTCGATTTTGGTACCTCGGCCGATCTTGGTTTCGCCCAGGGTTCCTCGATCGATGCAGGTTCCGGCCCCAATCTCGACATCGTCATCAATCACGACATTGCCAATCGAGTTGATGCGAAGGGTTTCGCTGTTCGAGTTGGTGATCTCGGTGAGTTCCTTCTTTTGTCTTGCTGCTTCGATATTACTCGACTGGGCGGCTACGAACGAGAATCCGTCTCCCCCGATGCTGACGTTCGGTTGGATGATCACCCGGTTCCCAATTTTACAACGATCGCCGACGCTTACTCCCGGATGCAGCAGAGCTTTCAGCCCGATTTCTACTTCCGCACCGACATTAACGTTGCTAATCAAGCGGGTTCCGGCGCCAATCACCGAATTGGGGCCAACCCAGCAATGCGGGCCGATGCTAACCTTTTCGCCGATCTTGGCGGTCGGATCGATCACCGCGGTTGCATGAATCCCTTCCTCTGAGTAGACCGGACGCTCGAACAGCTCTAGGAGCCGGGCCAGAGCCACTTGTGGGCGAGACACCAAAATGTAGTTCGGAACGTCGATCGATTTCAGATCCGCCGGGGCGATCGCATTGGTTGCCTGGTTCTGCTTAAGGTAATCCAATACATTGGCGGAAAGGACCAAAGCTAAATCATTGGGTTCGCGAACGAGAGCCGGGTGAAGAATTCTGGTGATGATGACTCCAGGATCACCCTGCAGCTCCCCATCCACGTATTTGGCGATTTCGCCTAGGGTTTTCATGAATAGCGAGCAGACCACCGACAACTTAAAACTTATAACCTATAACCTAAAACTTATAAACTTATAACTTATAACTTATAACTTCTAACCTTTGAGCTGTTGCAGCTCTTTCTGCAAATCTTCAACGGCCTTCTGCAGCTCCTTCAATTGGCGTTGCATTGTTGGGAGGCGTTTCAGCTGTACCTGGCGTTCCAGGAACTCTCGCAGAGGCACTGCCGGGGTTGAACCGACTGCTTGTTTGGCCGGCACATTCCCGGCCACACCGGCTTGGGCCCAAATCACTGCGTCATCGCCGACCGCCATGTGGTCCGGCAGACCGGATTGTCCGCCCATCACCACGCGGTCACCAACCTTTGAGCTGCCTGCGAGGCCAGCCAACCCTGCGATCAAGCAGTTTCGTCCGATCGTCACATTGTGACCGACCTGAACCAGGTTATCGAGCTTGCTTCCGCTGCCGATGCGGGTCTCGCCCAAGGTACCTCGATCGATGCAAGCGCCTGCACCGATCTCGACGTGATCTTCGATGACCACGTTCCCGATCGAATTGACCCGGACGATCTCGTAATTAAAACTGGTAACCTCGGTTTTCTTATTTGGCCTGACCGACTCGACGCTCCCGGGTTCCGGCGTCACAAAGGAAAAACCGTCACCGCCGACCGTCGCGTTCGGTTGGATTATGACGTGGTTGCCAATCTCACAACGATCACCGACGAAGACGCCAGCATGGAGGAGAGTCTGGTTTCCGATGCTGACCTCAGCGCCGATGCTCACGTTGCTGATCAGGCGGCATCCGGTTCCAATCACGGTATTTGGCCCGATCCAGCAATGTGGACCGATACTGGTGTTGGCGCCGATCTTTGCGGTCGGATCGATCACCGCGCTGGGATGGATACCCTCGGTCGAATAAGCGGGGCGTTCGAACAATTCGAGAAGGCGAGCCAGTGCCAGGCGCGGTCTTGGCACCAGAACAAAGTTCGGGACATCGACCGGCCCAAGCTCTGCCGGGACCACCGCATTCATTACCTGATTCTGTTTGAGGAGCTCGATAACGCTCCCGGAAAGGACGAGAGCTAAATCTTGCGGGCCACGAACCAGAGCCGGGTGGACCACCCTGGTAATCGCAACATCGGTATCTCCGCGGAGCTCACCATCTAAGTACTTCGCGATTTGGCCCAAGGTTTTCATAGGGCCCTAAATAATTCGCTGACCCGCACCATCGTCAAGCAAAGGAATCGACAGGGGGGCGTCGCCATTACTCCAATACTCCCGCCCGCAACGCTTCGCGTAGCGATGCGGGCGGGCCGACGCTCCATCACTCCGGGACAACGAAGCCCTTGGTGAGTGATTAAGGATTGTGAACTTCATACGTCTGCTGCACTAGCATGTCCCAGGAATCGGTTTTCCCAGCACTTAGTTTGCGGGTGACGGCTTCGCTGGTGGCCGTGGCTGCTCGGAAAACGACTGGCGACTTCGAATCAGGTGCGGCAGCGATTTGCAGGTGCAATATGGAGCCGGTCCTGGCGTAGAACGTGATCGCGTAACGGTCAGGTCCGACCGGGTACTCACCAAGCTCGGTCCCATTCAACAGCAAATTGACGGCGCCCGTTTCATGTTGGTCGCCGGGTTCAAACCACATTGTGTAAGCTGCCACCCGCCCTTGATCCAGATCGTCGCTCATCTGTTTCACTAAAGGCCCAATTGCCAGCGTCACCGCTCCGTGCGTAAGAGAATTGCGCACTTCAGTGAGAGTATCGGCTGGCAGTCGTCGCTGGGCTTCGGCCCACAAATAAAAAGCCAAGCGTTGGTCAACCTGATTTTGGTGCAAATAGGTCTTCCCGAGATTGGTCGTTTCCGGATCGATATCCTGATCGGTTAATTGGAGGGTCTTGCTTTGCGGGTTGGGATCATCGAATCCGCCGTTCATCAGAAGGGTTACCACTATCGCGGCTAACGCAAGAACCCCGAGCCAAAGGCTCACTCGGATGGCGAGCGGCACCCACCAGATTCCGGATCGGTGGGAATGATGGCGACGTCTTCGTCTCGAAACAGCCGTGCTCGAGTTTCGGGAAGATGCCGATGAACGACGAGACGGAACAGCAGACATAAGACGGCCTAATTCTGCCTTAACTTGTCATCGAAGCCAAGCAGTTAGCCCGATTTTTGCATCGATGATGGTGAATGACCGGGTGAGGCGATCACTGGGCGGTGGAAGACGGAGGAGGCAAAAATCGGGCTGTGAGAAGTGAGATGTGAGAGGTGATTGGTTTGGTGGGGCGAGGCTCCCGAAAGAGCTAACAATCGGTCCGAAGTGCTCTGCGTTCCGACGCTCTATTGTTTGTGGGGCTCATTCGCGCGCCGAGCCGGTCCCTCGACGTGGCAACTCCAGGGCCCGGCTCCCCACGCGTTTCGGTGTCGTGGACGAAAGAGCAACGGTAGGTCGAATCTTTTTGGGCAGCATTTCTGCACTTTCGGGAGCCTCGCCCCACCAAATTAGGCCCCCTCGCCCCACCTCTCACTTCTCACTTCTCACCAATCACTTCTCACTGCCTGGTCAGTCCCAACACTCCTTCAAACTCGTTCTTCGAAAGCGACATGACTGAGAGCCGGCCCTGGCGCAACAAAGGGATTTGGGCGAGCGCCGGATCGGATTTTATTTTCTCCAACGTGACCGGCGGATTAACTGGTCGCACCGGTTTGATCTCGACAGCCGACCAGTCTCCGCTCGTGGCAGTCGGATCTGGGAAAGCTTCTCGACTCACCACTGCAATGCCGACTACGGCTTTACCATTTACGCTGTGATAGTAAAGGACTTGGTCACCGGCCTTCATGGAACGAAGGTTGTTTCGAGCTTGGAAATTGCGGACGCCCGTCCAATCCGTCTTGCCATCCACCACAAACTGGTCCCAGGAATAGGCAGTGGGTTCTTGCTTAACCAGCCAGTATTGACTCATTTCTGCAAATATAGTGGCATTCCACCGATCTTCGAATTCGTTTGTCTACGTAAATGCCTGGACTTTTTGTTAGTTTTGAGGGCGGAGAAGCCTGCGGCAAGTCGACGCAGGTTGCCCGCTTGGTTCGAAAATTGGAAACCAAGGGATATCAGGTCCTTTCCATCCGAGAGCCGGGTTCCACCCGGGCCGGAGAAGCGATTCGCAGCCTTTTGCTTGACCCCGGTCAGGGCATCGATCTTACGCCCGCCGCCGAGCTTCTCCTTTTTGGCGCTAGTCGAGCCCAATTGGTAGAAGAAGTCATTCGCCCCGCCTTTAACGCCGGTAAAGTCGTGCTGGCAGACCGTTTCAACGATTCGACCACGGTTTACCAGGGGATTGCACGCGGGCTAGGACTAAAATTCATCCTTGAAATGGAAGAGTTTATTTGTGGCGATTTACGGCCAGCCCTCACTTTGTTGCTCGATCTAGATCTCGAGACGATGCGGAATCGGGTGCTACGCAGAGTGCGTCCAGTTAGTGGTCCGGACCGGATGGAAGAACTTCCACTAGAGTTTCACCGGAAGGTTCGGGAAGGGTATTTGCAACTGGCTCGAGAATTTCCTCAACGAATCAAGGTGATTGATGCGGCTCGTTCGCCAGATGAAGTAGAAGCTGCCATTTGGAAGGAGATCGATGCCATTCTTGGTCGATGAAGCGCTTCACTATCTGGTTCGGGCGAAGGACGGCGGCCGCTTGCCTCATTCGTATCTCATTACGGGTCCGGAAGGCTCAGGCAAACGAGACTTGGCCCGAAGATTCTTTGCTGAATTAAATGAAACCGCCGCGGTAGAAACGCATCCGGACTATCATTTGGTCGAGCCGGAATCGAAGTCTCGCCGGATTTTGGTGGAACAGATCCGGGAACTCGAAGATTCGCTGCGGATGAAATCGAGCGTCGGAGGTTGGAAGTTTGGGGTCATTATCGATGCCGACCGGATGATGCCGCAGGCGAGCAATGCGTTCCTCAAAACGCTGGAGGAACCGCCGAGCAAATCGATCCTTCTGCTGTTGACCGCTGTTCCTGAGGCATTGTTGGAGACCGTTCAATCTCGTTGCATCCGGATCTCACTGCGGCTGCCCGGTGGGCCCCGTCTGGATCCAACGGGCGATAGTCTGCTGTCTGCTGTCGCTCGCGTCTGTCGAGAACGACCCGACACGATTGCCGGAGCGTTGACTCTGGCCCGCGTATTCCAAGATCATCTTCAACAGATCCGAGCCGCGATTGAATCTGAGCACGAGGAGAAACTGGGTGAGGAAACGGAGGCCTACCGGGACAGGACGGACGGCCGTTGGCTCGAACGAGAAGAAGACCGGTTACTCGTCCTTACTGAAAGCCGCTACGTGAAAGCGCGCTCCCGCTTGGTCGACCGCCTCATGGAGTGGTTCGCTGACGCGGTGCGTCTTAGGAATGGCGCTGAAAGCGCCGTCTCCGTTACGGAGGAACTCCAGCAATTCGCCAAGCATTACTCCATCCCCGAGCTACTAAGGCGTTACCGGGCTTTGGTCGACCTCCAGGAGAACTTTTCCAGAAATATCCAGGAAGCCCTGGCCATTGAGGTGGCCTTTATTGAGGCGTTTGGACCGGCCGGGGAAAGGTGAAAGTGATTGGTGATTGGTGATTCGTGATTGGTAAGGTGAGGCTTACGAACAGCCGTTAAGGCTCTTGCGCAGCGCTGCAAACAGCTGAAAAAGGGATAAAAGGTGCGAGGCTCCGCGAAGTGAGCGAGGCTAATCCGCGAGGGTATTAGGGCGGCCCTCCCAATCACCAATCACTAATCACCAATCACTTCTCACGATTGCCGTTCACCGATTACGGACTACTGGTTACCAACCGATGCTCACCCTCTATATCCTTCGTCATGCCGAAGCCGAAGCCGAGGCAGGTTCTGATGCCGAACGGGCGCTCACTTCGAAAGGACGCGACCAGGCAAGAACAGTGGGACGTTTTTGTTGTGAGAAAGAAATCTGTCCGGTGCTTATCCTGACCAGCCCGCTGGTCCGAGCTCAACAAACGGCTAAACTGGTGTGCAAGGAACTAGGGGAAAAAACGAAGCTGGAGACAGCCGAGTTTTTGTCGGCCGGCATGACCCCGGAACGGGCTTTCGCGCAGTTAAGCAAATTCAGCGGCCCGGGGCCCGTGATGCTGGTTGGGCATGAACCCGATCTAAGCGAATTTATCGCCGCCTCGATCGGTGGCGCCTCGGAGAGCATCCGGTTTCGCAAAGCCGGACTGGCAAAACTGACTTTACCTGAGACGAAACCGGGTGTTGGTACGCTAGATTTTCTTTTGACCCCCAAACTCTTATGAAGCCTGAGATCGTCCGAACGCATTCTTTTGTCCCCGAGGTTGTCCGCTTCATTAAGGATTCTGCCTCAGAAGCGATCGACTCGCGCGGTTTCTTTCGTATCGCCCTCAGTGGAGGGAACACTCCCCGTCCAATTTATCAAGCGCTCGCCCTTGAGGATTGTGATTGGAGAAAATGGATCGTGACTTTCGGAGACGAGCGCTGTGTTACCCCTGACGATACCCAAAGCAACTATCGAATGGCATCGGAATCGTTTTTGCTGGTTACCAGTCCTGGCGAAGTGGTCCGGATGAAAGGAGAGCTCGATCCGCAGGAGGCGGCAGAAGAATACGACACCGCTATCCAACATCTCGGCAAGCGATTCGGCGAACAGCGGTACCGGCATGATTTGATCCTGCTCGGCCTGGGAGAGGATGGCCATACCGCCTCGTTATTCCCAGAGACAGCGGCTCTTGAGGAGACGCAAAAGAATGTGGTGCCCAATTTTGTCCCGAAGTTCAATACCCATCGCCTTACCTTCACCTTTCCTTTGATCAACGCCGCGCGTTGCGTTGCCTTCGTCATCAATGACAAGACAAAGCAGCCCATGGTGGACCGTGTTTTTGCCGGAAATAGTGGCCTCCCGTCCGAGCGAGTGAAACCTGCCAACGGCGAATTGCTGTGGTTCCTGGGACAGGGGAGGTAGTGGGAGAAGAAAGGTGATTGGTGATTAGTGATTGGTGGTAGGGCGGGGGCCAACTTCAGTTCGTTGGACAATTGTATCCTAGCGCCGCAGCCAGAGCCGGGGCAGCGGCCAACCAATCACCATTCACTAATCACCAATCACGCTGGACCGAAACGCGATCCATGCTCGTCATAACTCACTCGTACCCAACGCCCTCCCAGCTCCCAGATTCTAGCTCGCTACCTCCTCGAATAGTGACTGGCGTTTGAAGTCGTGATAGTCTGCTCCACATGGGTATTTCCTCAGAGGGATTTGGTTTTGACGCGCTGCTCGAAATTGCGACTCGTTGCGGCTCGGGAACAGCTTTCAAGAAAGGAATCTCGTGGAACGCAGACTCGGACCTCGAACGCAGTTGGGCGCATTGGACGCGGTCCTCGTTTCAGCCCTTCATCCTCCCTCATTTAGTTCAAGTGCAGGCGCTCTCATCACGCCAGTTCGTTCGCGAAATTTTGGGGCTCGATCGAGCCTTCTCGGGTTTGCTCTCAAGAGAAAATGAAGAGAAAAGCGTTGAGGCGGGACGACAGCTGCTTTTGATGAAATCGCTCAAAGCCGATCGCACTCTCGACCGGATTCAACGCGCTGTAGCGGCCGGGACCGCGCCCGGACATTTTGCGACCCTGTTTGCAGTCCGGGCGGCGGTATTTTCTATTGCGCCGCGCACCACCGTCTCAGCCTACCTCCTACAAGAGCTCGTCTGCGAGATCCCGGATTCGGATCATCAAGCGGAATTGCTTGCGCTCGGCCTGTCTGAGGTCAACGATTTCTTCCGGCACTCTGTCGAGACGAAATCGGAAGGTATGCGATCGAATGCCTGAGACTGCTATCGATACTAAAACGGAGGCGCAGCTAGCGACCCCGTGGAACGTGGTAGTTCACAATGACCCGGTGAACTTGATGTCCTATGTCACGATGGTTTTCCAAAAAGTCTTCGGTTATTCGCGTGACCGGGCAACGCGACACATGCTCGAGGTACATCATCTGGGTCGATCGATAGTCTGGAGCGGGGCCAGGGAGCAGGCCGAGCTATATGTGCAGCAGCTGCATGGGTACCTGCTGCAAGCGACAATGGAAAAATCTGAGGGATGTTGATTCGTAAATGGAAAAAGAAGGCGATCGAATTCTCCCGCATCGAACAGATCGAGGCAGAACTTTTAAGGCAAGTACCAGCCTGTTGTGAGCTGGACGAGGGCAGCGCCGGTAAATCCCGGATTTTTCCGGCGCCGGTGGATGCGAGCGAAGCGGACTTGTTGCGGGATTGGGAGGAGTATGTCCGCCCGGAGTTGCACCATCTTTTCCGTTCTGCGAAGGAGACGGTTGAGGCCGATCTCGCTGGGCTGAAAATGAAGGTCGGGCATCTGGGGCGTTTCTTAGTTCCTCTGGAACATGGCGAGCCTTGGTTGAATGCTCTGAACCAAGCCCGTCTAATCCTGGCTGCAAAGTTCGAGTTTTCCGAACGGGAGCTCTCCACCTTCGACCTGCCTCGGACCTTTTCGCAGCGCGAACTTGTGCTCCACCAGATCAATTTCTATGCAGGCATCCAAGAGCGCATCATTGAAATCCTAACGACGGGAGAAGAGCGGAAGAGCTCCGGGGGAGGTGTGTGAGGTCCCCCCCAGAGCTGGGAGGGATCGCAGCCTGTCCGACATAGCCTTCTGTCCATAGTGTCGTGCTTTTCCCACGGTTTGGCGACGTCGGATCCCCGCGATCCGTTGTCACCGAAGCCGAGGACGTGTTGTGATTCTGGGACGGAAATACATCTTGGGTTCGGGCACGTGCTCGCGGCGCGCGGGGACGCGCGCCCTCCCCGACTTGCACCACGCGCCTTGGCGCATACGAATCGCTTTTCCTGGTGGCACAGAGATTTTCGCCCTGCTGCCCGTTGACGTCATCCAACCATCACGAGTAACTTCGCCTCATGAGTAAACCCGTCGTCGAAGTGCATGTCAGGGCGGTTGTTCCGACCTCCGGCGGGTGTGCTGTCTTCGTCGGCAACGATGAGAAGGTCTTTGTAATTTACGTTGATCAAACCGTCGGCCAGGCCATTACGATGTTCATGCGCGGCGCGCAGAAGGAACGCCCGTTGACCCATGATCTTATGGCCAATATCCTGATGGCGTTGGGAGCGCGGATTGAGCGGATCGTCATCAACGATCTTAAACGGGGCACCTACTTTGCCCGGATGATTCTGAGTGCCGAGAACGAGCTGCACCAGCGCAAGGTGATTGAGATCGATGCCCGGCCGAGCGACTGTATCGCCATGGCGGCTCAGCAAAAAGCGTCTATCTACGTGAGTCGCGAGGTCTGGGAAGAGGTCGACGATATGGCGGACGTGCTCCGCAAAATGGAAGAAGAAGGTTCCAGTCCCGGAGAATCCGAAGAAGAATTCTAAATTTTCGGTTTTTTGCAGCGACCGATTGCAATTGAAGATGCACCACTTAGTTTGCGGCGATCATGTCTGACAGCTGGGACATTCCATCCGCTATTTCTCTTTATAACGTAGACCGTTGGGGATCGGGCTACTTCAGTATCAATCGATCGGGCAACGTCCAGGTCATGCCGACTCAGCAAGAGAGTCTGAATATCGACCTGATGGAGGTGGTCCAAGAAGCTCGCGAGCGCGGCATGAGTTTCCCGCTCGTAGTCCGCTTTCAAGACCTGCTGCGACATCGGGTCGAAACGGTCAATCGCGCCTTCCAATCGGCAATTGCTGAAGCCCGGTACCAGAACGTCTATAAAGGAGTCTTTCCAATCAAAGTGAATCAGCTTCGGGAAGTGGTGGAGGAGATCATTGATGCTGGTTCGCCTTATCATTTTGGTTTGGAGGCTGGTAGCAAACCGGAGCTGATCGCCGCCTTAGCCGTCCATCGTGACCCGGACAGTTTAATTATCTGTAACGGCTACAAAGACCTGACCTATATCAAACTGGCGCTGCTTGGCCGGAAGTTAGGCAAGCTGATCGTCATCGTCGTTGAAAAACTCGAGGAAATCCGGCAGATCGTCCAGCTTTCTAAAGAGATGGGGGTCCAGCCCATTCTTGGATTGAGAGTGCGACTACAGGTGAAGGGTCATGGGCGTTGGGCTACCAGCGGGGGCGAGAATGCGAAGTTTGGTCTTTCTACCGCCGACCTGGTCGCAGCCAGTAACTATCTGAAAGAGGAGGGGATGGCTGACGCGCTGAGGTTGGTTCATTTTCATGTAGGGTCGCAAGTGCCAGATATCGGCGTCGTTAAGAGGGCCGTACGCGAAGCAGCTCGGTTTTTTGCCAAGCTCGCCCATATGGGCCATCCGATGGAGTTCATCGATGTTGGCGGTGGGCTCGGCGTCGACTACGACGGCTCCCGCACCGCTTTTGATAGCTCCATGAACTACACGTTGCAGGAGTACGCGCGTGATGTGGTCTACAACATCATGGATGTTGTTGACTCGGAGAAGGTTTCTCATCCGACGATCGTCAGCGAAGGTGGTAGAGCAATTGTAGCTCATCATTCCGTCCTGATCGTCGAAGCTTTCGGGTCCATTGAGAAAGGCACTGCCGATCTAGCCCTGCAGATCAAAGAAACCGATCCAAAACCGTTATCCGATATCGTTGAAATCCAGCGCTCGCTCACCAAGCAGAACCGGATGGAAAACCTGCACGATGCGCAGCAGGTCAAAGAACAGGCTCAATCCATGTTTGAGCTGGGCTTGCTGGATCTCGAGAGCAAGGCCAAGATTGAGACCATCTACTGGCAGATCGCCGAGTCAGTAGTCGATCTGTGCCGCGGCATGCGTTACGTGCCGGATGAGGTCAAAGAACTAGAGATATCTTTGGGGGATCAATACCTTTGTAACTTCTCCGTTTTTCAATCATTGCTGGATCATTGGGCTCTGGGACAGCTTTTCCCGATTATGCCGATCCACAAATTGCAATATCCGCCCGACCGGAATGGCACGTTGGTGGATATCACCTGCGACTCGGACGGTAAGGTCAGCAAGTTTATCGACTTGCAGGATGTCAAAGAAACCCTGCCGTTGCACCGGATAAACAACGGAGAGCCTTATTACCTCGGCTTCTTCCTGATGGGCGCCTACCAGGATATTATGGGTGACTTGCATAACTTATTCGGCCGGGTGAACGAAGTTCATATCTTCCTGGACGAAGACGAGGACAGCGGCTGGTACATAGAAGAAGTAATCCAAGGCAGCACGGTGATCAGCGTTCTTTCCATGACTCAGTGGGACCAGAACGAGCTGGTTCGCCTGGTGAAAGGCCAAGTCGACGCAGCCATCAAATCCGACCGCCTGAAGCCGAACGAAGCCATGCGCATCTTAAATGATTATGAGCGCGGCCTCGGCGGCTACACCTACCTCAACTTCAATAAACAAGTCTAGGGCGTCGTCTTATACTCCGCCTGGAGCTAGGAGCTAGAATCTAGGAGCTAGGAGAGGGCCGTGGGTGTGCTGAACCGATTGGACTCACTTGGGGAGGTATGTGTCAGATCATATCGGTCCCATCCGATCGCAGCGCCCAGCACGTGCTATCACCCTGAGACGCCATTATGTCTAGCCGCCCCCTCCTAGCTCCTAGATTCTAGCTCCTGCGGAGTATAAGACGACGCCCCCCCGCGTCATCCCCCGAACAACTTCTTCAACGAATCCAAAAACCGCTGACGAAGATTATTTTGGTTATCGGCAGGCTGGGCGCTTGGATTAATCGGCTCCCCCCGATGCACTTGGCAAGTCTGGGAAGGCACCGTCGACTGCGGCAGAGTGATCTGATACGCGGTTCCGGCGGCCCGGCATTCATCCGTAGCGATCTCATTCGAAACCGAACAGAGTTCGACCCGAACCACGGGTTCAGGCGATGCAAAATCTCCATCCGGATATTTCGTCCGAGAAGCTTTCTCCAGAATCTTCACCCAAATTGGCAAGGCAAGGGCTGCGCCATATCCGCGTTGTTCGATCGTCTGTGGCTGATCGAAACCGACCCAAACCCCGCAGGTCAAAGAGTTGGTGAAACCAACGAACCACGCGTCCTTATAGTCGTCCGTCGTGCCGGTCTTGCCGGCGGCCGTTCGATCTAGTCCCAACGATTTAGCAGATGCCGCTGTGCCCCGGGATAGAACGCCTTCCAGAGTCTCTGCTATCATCCAAGCGATCGCCGGCTTCAAAATCTGGCGTTGCAGCGGGCGGGCCTGATAAAGCACATGGCCTTCTTTGTCGTCGATTCGCTCGATCAGATAAGGCTCGCGGCGCACACCTCCTGAAGGGAACGCGGTATATGCCGCAGTAATGTCTTTCAGCGTCGACCCGAACGTGCCCAAATAGATAGCGGGAAGCTTGGGGATGTTATTTCCGAGACCAGCCTCGGTCAGCAGTGCTTGAACCTTGCCCAGGCCAACATGCTCACCCACTCGAATCGTCATCGTGTTCCTGGAGAAAATCAGACCGTCTCTCAACGGCAAGAGTCCTCGACTTGAGCCGTCCGAATTTCCCGGGTTCCAATGCGGCGCCTCAGGCACTTCACCGGGACGAATAGGGTCATCACTGATTTGAGTGCCGGGGAACCAACCAGTCTCGTAGCCGGCGGCGTAGATGAATGGTTTTGCGACCGAGCCAACCGACCGCACGGCCTGCAATGCTCGATCGAATTTGCTGTCTTGATAGTCGCGTCCTCCGACGATTGCCCTGATCCCTCCGGTATGGTTATCGATCACTAACGCTGCGCCTTGCAGGTACGGAGTGGCCTCTTCGTTAGCTCGGTCGCTTTCGGTGTAAGCGTTCTTCCGCGGATGTTTGTAGTCGGACTTGGCCTCGATCTGAGTTAGACAACTATCGACCGCGGAATCTGCGGCCAACTGCAAGGTGGGGTCAAGAGTTGTATAGATCTTGAGCCCGCCGCTATCGATCTCATCTTGGGACACGATTCCTTGGAGCTCGTGGTATAACGCGTCCATCGCATAGTTCTGTTGCGGGATCGCCGATTTTTTGCCCGTTGTTTTTAGTTGCGTGGACTTGGCTGTCTCCTCGTCTGAGCTTGAGATGTAGCCGAGTTCTGCCATGCGATCGAGCACCTCGTTGCGTTGAGTTACCGCGCCGCTCGGGTTGTTTATCGGTGAATACCGGTTAGGACTTCGAATCAGACCAGCCAAGGTTGCTGCTTCTGGTAGATTGACCTGTGCAGCCGATTTCCCAAAATAGGCTCGCGCAGCGGCTTCCAGCCCGTAGTAGCCTGAGCCGAAATAGATTCGATTGATATAATCATCCAGAATCTGGTCTTTGGAGAACGTTAGCTCGATTCGGACAGCCATGAACGCTTCCAAGATCTTCCGGCTGAGGTCCCGCTTTCCCAGTTCGAAACTGTTTCGAGCCAGTTGCTGGGTAATCGTGCTGCCGCCTTGTAACAGCGTGAAATGACTCAGGTTGCTGGTGAACGCTCGCGACACGCCGACCAGATCTATGCCGTGGTGTTCGTAAAACCGCGAATCTTCCCGCGCCAGCAACGCTTTTTTGAACAGCGGCGATACCTGGTTCACGTTAACTAGGATCCGGTTTTCGCCGTAGAGGCGGCTGTATACCTTGCCATCTACGTCGTAGATCCAGCATCGCTCCGGAATGTGGCCGACTTGCCTTAAGTCAAATGACAGCGACCAACCGAGATAGACCGCAAATACCAACCCTAGGGTAACGATCCCTTCAACGAACAATCCGAACAGAAATCGGCTGAGAAATCCAACCGTTAAGAAACTTTGACGCCCGTTCATGAGTCGGTAGGGACAAGCTCCGGCTCGCCCGCCGCGCAACCCGCATCCGCCGCGGCGAAAGCTTGCCGGCCGGGGAAGTTCTCTTTCTTCAGTGCCGCCATTCCATCAGTTCTCACCCTTCTCGCTCGCTCCTGTTGTTGCCGGCGTTCCCGGCGCTGTCGGCGTTAAATCAGGTCGTCGTTCAATCGTGCGTTTAAGCGCTTCCGCTTTCCGCCATGCTTCAATGGCAGCGTGATTTCCGGAAAGCAAAATCTCAGGCACCTTCAAGCCTCGAAATTCCGCTGGTCTGGTGTAATGAGGATATTCCAGAAACCCGTTACTAAAAGACTCGTCCATGGCCGAGTCCGCTTCTCCGAGAACACCCGGAATCAAGCGTGCAACTGCATCGACGACCACGGTTGCGGCGATAGCGCCGTTGGTAAGTATGTAGTCTCCGATCGATAACTCCTCATCGATCAAGTGGTCCGCTACTCGTTGATCAACCCCTTCGTAATGTCCGCAGATGAATATGAGATGAGATTTTTCAGCCAACTCCCGAGCCCTTTGCTGCGTGAAACGGCGGCCAGTCGCGGCCATTAGGATGACGTGCGACTCGGGCCGCCGAAGTGCTTCTACGGCAGCGAAGATTGGTTCCGCCTTCATTACCATGCCCGGCCCGCCACCGTAAGGCGGCTCATCGGTTACGCGATGTTTCCCTGGGGCCCATTGGCGAAGGTCAAGACAACGTACCTGAATCACACGATTTTCTTGGGCTTTTCCCAATATACTCTCCGCCAGAGCTGCTTCGCAGAGCCCTGGGAAAAGCGTCAGGATATCGAACTCGATCATCAACCGCTGAAAGATTCCCTCTTTTGCTGGGAGAAGTCTATAGGGGAAACATGGTAGGGCGAGGCTCCCGAACGGCCGTGTAGCTTGCGCAAAGTGATAAAGGACTCTCGCCTATTAGTCTACTGGGCCGCGAATCCGCCGAGCTGTTCCAGCGCGTGCCACAAATAAGAGAAGTTCAAGGAGTTGCCGCCGAAGGAGCCAGAATTCAGGGGCCAGGAGGCAAGCGCAGCGTGAGGGAGCACCTCTTTCGTATAGTGGTCCTCATGCACGTGTCGCATAAGTCCCATTGGTCCCATGAAGCCCGTCGCGCCGAAGGTGGGTCCCATCCGGTCGCAGCGCCCATCGCCTGCTGTAACTAGATCTTCGCTAGGGCCTTAGCGACAGCGATTACCTGGTTCCACTTTCCCGGGGCCAGCGACAATATCTCTCGATAATCTGCTCAGCCTCTCGCCGCTCGTCACTACAGGATTGGTGATGTGATGGAGGCTTAATCTTCATCGGCTGATCCCGCTTGATAACCTCGATGAACGCTTGTTGCCGATGAAGCAACTTCTTGGGGGTACACATCTTGGCCGGTAAACTAGCATTTCTCGGCCAAAAGCCAAGAGTGGAGATTAACCGGCATATAGCCCCGCCCAGCGGTCGCCCGAATGCAAGCAGTAAGCGGTAAGCGGTAAGCAGTAAGCGGTGGGTCAGTATTCAGGCCGGGTTCCCGGTTTCCGAAGACTGCTTACTGCTTACCGCTTACTATTCTTTCTGGCGAGACGGCTATTTCTGCGATTGATTTCGTAGATCCTCCCTCTCAACATCCAGTTTTGGGGGACGGGCGTACTTGAACGCCGACACACGAATGTGTTACCGATGTCTTGAAATCCCTCCTATCGCCCCAGTCCTAACCCGATCCAGCGCGATCCTCTCACTTCTCACCAATCACCTCTCACCTCTCACGCCTTCGGTAAAATGGACCTCGACCGCGATCTCGAAAAAATTGAGCTTCAAGAAAATGAACTGATTTTGCCCAAGTTCGATTTTGAGATCGCTTGGCAGATCGGCACCCGTTTACATGATCTCGGAATCGCTGGCCAATTCCCCATCGTGGTTGATGTCAGATATTTCGGCCAACCGCTGTTCTATAGCGCGTTGCCGGCCAGTGTCCCTGACAATGCGGAATGGATCCGAAGAAAGAGCAATACCGTTGCGCGGTTTCATCGCAGTTCCTATCGAGTCGGCTTGATGCTACAGCAGGACGGCACCAATCTGTTCGATCGATACGCGTTGGCATCAACAGACTACGCGTCTCACGGAGGCGCGTTCCCCGTGCATGTTCGAGACTCTGGCGTGATCGGCTCCATCGGCGTTTCAGGTCTTCCTCAACGAGATGATCACGAGCTGGTCGTTGAAGCCCTTTGTTTGACGCTGGGCTGCGACTACGCCTCTCTCGCTTTACCCAAAGATTGAGGTTCGCATATCGTTCTCTTCTCGTCCTTCCGACTTCGCCAACGCCTGGTTGTGGAGGGCGCCTCGCTTGCGAGGCCGACTTCGAGCGGTAGGCAACATACAGCGTGCGCTTCGTCGGACAGGCTGTCCTCGAAACGGCTCGGCGCACTTTTCGGCCTAATATTACGCTCGGCATCGAAGAATCTGTAGCCCTGGTGTTGTCTTGGGTTTTTGGGATCCTCGCCCCACCAGCGTTGACGGTGCTGTCGGCGTTGTTACGTTGGCAGATGGACTCGGTATCCTCCGCCGTCTCCAGGCGTGAATTTTTGTACGCTGTTGCCGTTGCCGCGGCTCCAGTTGCGTTTCTCTCCCAGGTTCGATCAAGTCTCGCTCAGGATGGCGGCTCCGTGCTTTTGGAGCCTACGCCGGCGGTTAGTGACGATGATCTCGCAGTGACGCCTAAAGAAACTATCGGCCCTGCTTTTAAACCAAATTCGCCCTTGAAAGATAACTTTCGCGAATCCGGGGTTACCGGCGTTCTGGTGACCCTAACAGGGTTCGTGCTCAATCGGAAAGGGAAACCAATTAAAGGGGCAGTGCTCGACTTTTGGCACGCTGACGCCGATGGCCAATACGATTTTACAGGATTTCGTTGCCGAGGACATCAGTTCAGTGAGGCAAACGGTAGATACGAGCTCCAAACCATCCTCCCGGGCATCTACCCGGCTAGAACCAGACACTATCACGTCCGGCTTCAAGCTCCACCCGGTCCGATCCTCACGACGCAACTCTACTTCCCTGGCGAACCTCGTAACTCGTCCGATTTCCTCTTCCGCCGAGATCTGTTGCTGAACGTTCGCGACGCTGATCAGGGCCGCCAGGCTAACTTCAATTTCGTCTTGGAAACCGCTTAGCGTGGAAAAGTGATTGGTGATTCGTGATTGGTGATTGGTGAAAAGACAGTGTTCCTCGGCGATTTGTTAGTGAATTGGCCCTCGACCCTGTCAGCTCAATCATATCGGCCTTATCCTAAACATCCCCGTCCGCAAGGTATCGCTTCCGGGCGCCTTCCACCAATCACCAATCACTAATCACCAATCACCAATCACCTTTCACGGCTCCGCACTATCTTTCCCTTGTGGCCGAGCGTCTTAACGAGAAATATCATCGGATCCTTATAAATCACCGTGCCGCCAATAAAACGAACTAAAACTATGAAGCATTGGATCAGGATCCCGTTCGCCTTTCTCGTCGCGTTTCTAATGATTAGGAGCGCCTCGGGCCAGAATACTCGGCTGGCCACGGCAACAGATGTGGCTCGTTATTTGGCAGGGATGCCAGTATCAGAGGGCTCGCCGCTAGCGCCACTCACTCGGGACCCGCAGTGGCTTGCGCATTCTAACGCGATGAATTTGTCGTTCGCGAAAATGGAAACGCGCCAACTGAATAATATTCGTACCTGGCGGGCAACGATGCTGGCGCCGGTGATCCCAAATGGGGTGTGTCTCTACCTTTTCGGGGGACCGGATTTTCTCTACGCTAACGTCTTTTTTCCGGACGCTCCTGCTTATGTTTTGCAAGGGTTGGAGACGATTGATTCGCTTCCGGACCTGCTCACACTTCCAGCCCAAGCTCTGGACGGCACTCTCCAGAACATCCAGATCTCTCTCAATAACGAACTCAACTACTCGTACTTTGAAACCAAGGACATGCGGGAGAATTTCTCCAGGTCCGAGCTAAAAGGTGTCTTACCCATCCTGTTTGTCTTTATCGCTCGATCGGGTATGTCGATCGCGAAAATTGATTATATCTCATTGGCGCCGAATGGCGCCGTTATAGACGGATTCCGTTCCGCAGTGCGAGGAGTGCGCATCATGTTGGACGATCCTCGGACCGGGCGGGAGAAGAGCTTGTACTACTTTAGTGCGGATCTCTCGAATGGCGCTATGAGTCCAGGTATCGCCCGCTTCTGCTCGAACCTGGGCCCGACTAATTCTTTCCTAAAAGCTGCCTCCTATCTTATGTACGAAGATAGTTTCAGCACGGTCCGTAACCTAATACTCGGCGTTAGCGGTTCGATAGTGGAAGATGACTCTGGTATTCCGGTTCGCTATCTTACCTCTGATCGCTGGACCCTGCGGTTCTTCGGCTCCTACACGGGTCCGATCGATCTCTTCAAGAAGTATTACCAAACCGATTTATACCAGGATTACGGCACGAGTCATCCATCACCATTGACCTTCGGGTTCGGCTATCAAATCAATCGACGCAGCTCAAATTTGATCGTGGCCGTCAGGCATTGAGAATGACAAATTACAAATGACAGATGACAAATCGAGGGTGCATAACGCCGAAAACGCGCGCCATGGTCCTCGATTCTAAATTCTCAAAATCCGCAACCCCGAATTCCTCAATCGGTCATTTGTCATCTGTCATTTGTCATCTGTCATTTGTCATAGATAAGCTCCCTCATGCCTCAATCCGACCTATCAAGAACTCCGGAGAACCGGGAGATCAAACAGATCTCGACTTTGCCGACCGGCGAGATCGTCGCCCTTTGTACCGATAGCACGGTCTGGATCTACGCCGGCAGCAATTGGCGGAAACTGCCAGACCTGGGCGAAGCGCCATGACAGATGACAAAATGACAGATGACAGATCGCGGCCGCCTAGCGCCGAGAACAGTGAAATGGCCACGATTGCAAATTCTCGAACTCCCGCCCGCAACGCTTCGCGTAGCGATGCGGGCGCGGCCTTGAACTCCTGCAACTCCTCAATCTGTCATTTGTCATTTGTCATTCCCCCGAGGTGCGTATCGCGAAACCCCGTTGGATACTTCAGTCCAAAGTCTAGGACCCGATCGAGACCGATATGTGCTGTCCAGATGAGGGCATATGGTAACACCCACAGAGACCGCGTCAGGTAAGCGTATGCGATCAACAGGAAGGGACCGATCAACGTGTGCACCAGATTGTAACAGATCGTTCCGAGTCGGACGCCGCGCAGATAGCCGAGCATAGACAGATCAGGCACGAGCAATAACACGACAAAGAGAAGCCAATCGGCATGGATCACCTGATAGAAAATTAGACTGAGCGCCAGATCTAAGCCGCCTTCAAGTCGAAGAAGAAACCCGGGTTTGGTGAACACGCCGGAGCTTAGAGGCGGCAGAGGATGAATAGCAGATAGCAAATCTGGTGCGAAGGAGCGACGAGGCGCGAACCGCGGGGAGGGCGCGCGTCCTCGCGCGCCGCGACACGTTCCAGACCTACGGGCGTATTTGATTCCTCGTCTGCCAAACGCGTTCGGCTCCGAGAACAATCCGGCAGCTGCCAGGCAGCTGCCCATGCGCGTCAAGATAAGGAGTCGACTCATAAAGCTGCGAGTCTTTGAAAGAGGTTGGTTCGATCGGAACGGGAGTCATAACGGCAAAAGTAAAAGAAATGTTGGAGCCAGTCTTGGTGAGGGGAAGCGGCAATTAAGGGAAGCAAACGACTCAAATAGGCAGCGATTTTGAGTGGACTGAGAGCGTTTAGTTCAACGCCCCAAGGCTGAAGGGCAAAAGCGGTCTGCAGCAAGGCAATGGCTAGTAGTTTTGCTAAGAGTTGAATCTGGACCCAGAGTGGATTGCGAGCAGGAAGCTGACCGAGCTGAAAATGAGATTTCCAACTTTTGAAAAGCACTTCGATTTGCCACCGAGTGCTATAGACTTCCCAGAGTTGCTGAGCACTGAGTTGTTCAGGGGTGACGTTGGTTAATAGGATGGTCCAACCTAAAAGTTTGAGATAACGTTTGGTGAGCTTTAGCGAGCGATCTTTTTTGGCGTTGGCCCGAGCGCGCCGCCGACGCTGAGCGGCTAAGGCTGGGGGCAAGCGCAAAGCCACTAAACGCACCGGGAGTCGCTCTTCGGCGCCTAACAGCAGCTCGACACTGAGTTGACAATGGTTTTGGACTAAAGCCAAAAGCTCGACCGGCTTTTGAGTTTTGGGATCAAAGAAAACAAAATCGCTGCGGCAGCGACTCAAGAAATAGGCCCCGGCCTGGATGATCTGGCGCCAAACTTTAAAGACGGCGTAGCCCAAGTCGCGAATGACCAAGTCTCCGGGTTGGAGCAAACTTAAAATCAAGCTCGAGGCCTTCTGATCGTTGTCGGTCAGGGCACCGAGTTGGAAATGAAGCCAGCTTTGAGAACGCAGTTCAAAGACGGCTTGGATTTTGACGCTGGCAAGCTTTGCTTGGTGTTGATTACCACAAGCCGGAAAACAACTCGCCAGTCTGGGATGGAGGGCTAAAGCGGTGCTGTCCTGGAGCAAAACTCGGCCGAAAGGTTCCAACAGCCGACTGGGGCAAGAGCGGTGCATAAAATTGGCTAACAAGCTGGCCAAACAAAGTTGTAGAAAACCTAGCAGCCTTCTGTCGCAGCGCTGATGCAGAGCTTGTTTAGAGAACAGTCCCGCTTGCAAGGCACTTAATTGGGCCGCCCAGCTTTGGAAAGAATAGGCTGGGTAGCACAGACTCAAGAGGATGGATTGAAGGAATGCTTCCAGAGAGAGTTTTTTAGGGCGACGTAAGACAAAACCAGAGCTTCTAGCCAAGGTTTGCAGAGGCAAATAGGAAAAGCGTTGCAGCATATGATATATAGTATAAAAACTATATATTTGCACCGCTTTTTTTCGCTCTCTTTCTTGCTCTTTAGAGCGTTAGACTTCTTTCCTAACCATGGGCTATCCGGTCAAACTCCAAAAAGTCGATCGTCCCACCAATCGCAGCTTCTATGTCAATTTGCCTGCCGCTCTGGCCGACGCTATTGAACTGGACAAAGGAGAAGAATTAGAGTGGTTCGTCGAAGACAAAAACACCCTCATCCTGCGTCGAAAGAAACCGACTAAGCCCCTCAAACTCAAGCACTAACTCCTTATCTTGACGCCTATGGGCAGCTGCCGGACGCGGACGCGATCCCTCCCCCAGCGTTTCCCCGCGTCCCACATTTGCGTCGCTTTGCTATCTGCTATTTGCTATTCATTCTCTCCGCGAGCCACGCGAAGGCGTCTCTCTGCATCTCTTTATCGAACTTGTGTGGGCCGTCATAAAACTGTCCAACAGACCAGGATATCTCTTCACCAGCCAACCCATCCCGTTTCCAGCTGGTTTCTATCCTGACGTCCTCCGCCGCGGGGTTAGAACTGCTAAATCCGAGAATCTTACGGATTCGTTGCCTCGTCTCTTCGCCAGGCGAGGCCGCAGGGTACAAGTCCGCTTGTTTTTTCGCGGCCTCAACCCAATCACTATAAATCCCGAGATGAGTTCTCATGGGTGGTTCTCCGGTCAATCACAAATGACAGATTACAGATGACAAATTGCTGAACTGTATCGATTCTTAGAACTTCGTTGGTTGAAACGCACGGTTTCGCTCGCCTCGCGCCCTGGCATAAAGAGCCTTCTTGGACTCCTGCAACTCCTCGAACTCCTCAATTTGTCATCTGTCATCTGTCATTTGTCATTTATGATTTCCTGGGCCCCTCCTGACATAGGGTTGTCACACGCTTGACTAGCTTCGACTGTTCTTGTAGCGACCGATTAGCGTTGTTCATGTGAAATGGTCGCCGGAATCGACCCAACAGAAGCTAGCAATCTATGGAAGGGATCTATCGACTCGTTCTCGTGCATCTATCTTGGCGGTGTCAGCTACGGCCACGTTCGCCTTCGCCGGTGAACCGACCCAGGACTCAAAATCAGTCAGCGAAATCCCGCCAAACTTTACCGAACAGACCGGCAGCTTCGAGTACGTCCGCCGGACTGAGATGGTTCCGATGCGCGATGGCGTGAAGCTCTACACGGTCATTTTGATCCCCCGTGGGGCCAAACGGGCTCCGATCTTGCTGAGCCGAACACCCTACGACGCAGCGGAGAGGACAAAGATGCGACCCAGTGAGCATTTAGCAACCGTGCTCGGGGATTCGGATGTCGTTGATGACCTCGTTCTGCACGAAGGTTACATCCGGGTTCTCCAAGATGTGCGCGGCAAATACCATTCGGAGGGTGACTACTTGATGAACCCGCCGCCGCATGGCACCCCGATCAACCCGACCAACGTGGATGACTCAACCGATGCGTATGACACGATTGATTGGCTGGTGAAGAACACCCCGGAATCAAACGGCAAAGTCGGTATCTTAGGCATTTCCTACGATGGCTTCACGACGTTGGCTGCCCTCATCCATCCGCATCCGGCCCTGCGGGCTGCGATGCCAATCAATCCTATGGTCGACGGTTGGATGGGCGATGACTGGTTTCATCAAGGCGCATTCCGAGAACTAGGAATTGACTATTACTACGGTCAGGAGGCGGCACGGGACAACGAGCAGAAATGGTGGTCCGATCACTTCGATGATTATGAGTCTTGGCTGGCCGCCGGCTCGGTTGATGAAATGGCGCGCCGGCACGGGTTGGATCAGGTTGGGTTTTATCGGAAGATCAAGGCGCACCCGGCATACGATTCTTTTTGGCAGGCCCAGGCCATGGATAAGCTTTTGGCTAAAGAGCCGGTCTCAGTTCCGGTGATGCTGGTGGACAGCCTTTGGGATCAGGAAGACATTTACGGCGCAGTTCACGTTTACGCGGCAATCAAGCAAAAGGATACCGACCACAAAGTGTTCCTCGTGCTCGGACCGTGGTTCCATCACCAGGCGCGCCTGGATGGCAGCGCGATCGGCCCTATCAAGTTCGGGAGCGACACTGCGGCCTATTTTAGGGAACACCTAGTTCGCCCATTCTTTGATCATTTTTTGAAAGATGATGCGCCTCCGGCCGATCTGGCGCCCGTGACCGCTTTTGAGACCGGAACAAACCGTTGGGAACGGTTGCCTACCTGGCCGGCGACCGAAGACCATAGTGAGATAGATCCGGCTTCGCTTTTTCTGCAGCCCAACGGCAAGCTCGGTTTCAACCGAGCACCCGCTGCCGAACCCGGCTTCGACGAGTATATTTCCGATCCAGCCAAGCCCGTGCCGTTTTTGCCCCGGCCGATTCATATTGAAGGCGAAGAAGGATATCGAGATTGGCAAACTTGGTTGGTGCGGGATCAGCGTGAAGCCTCAGGTCGTACCGACGTTTTAACCTACACGTCGGATGTTTTGACGGCCCCTCTGAAAATCAGCGGCACGCCGGCCGTGAACTTGATAGCAGCTACCACCGGCACCGATGGCGATTTTGTCGTGAAGCTGATTGATGTTTATCCGGATGAGAACGGTCGCGATCCAAATATGGGTGGTTATCAACTGATGATCTCAGCCGATATTTTCCGCGGCCGCTATTACGAAGGCTTCGATAATCCGAAGCCGATCCCGGCCAACGAAAAAGTCCATTTTCGATTTGAGCTACCGACGGCAAATCACGTCTTTTTGCCCGGCCATCGTTTGATGGTCCAGGTCCAATCTAGCTGGTTTCCGCTATACGATCGTAATCCGCAGACTTACGTTGATAATATCTTTCTGGCTAAGCCTACAGACTACAAGAAAGCAACGATCAGGGTATTCAACAACGGCCAAGACAGTAGTTTTCTTGAGTTACCAGTCGTCGCCCACCAATGAAGACACTCCTTCTTTATGCCGTCGTAGTGCTGATTTGGGGTTCAACCTGGTTTGCCATAAAGCTTCAACTGGGCAGCGTCCCGAGCCAAGATTCCGTTGCTTACCGATTTGCCTTAGCCGCCTTGCTCCTATTCGCCTGGTGCTGGATTCGGCGTCTGCGGGTCAAATTCACTCTTCGCCAGCATTTTTGGTTAGTTCTCCAAGGAATCACCGTGTTCTCCAGCAATTACGCGCTGTTCTATGAAGCGGAGAAACACTTGGTGTCCGGAAGCGTCGCCATCATCTTTTCTCTGTTGGCTGTGTTCAATATCTTGAACAATTGGTTCTTCTTCAGGGTGAAACCAACGTACCAAGTCATTATTGGTGCGCTACTCGGCCTGTTCGGAATAGCCTTAACCTTTTGGCACGAACTCCTGAACCTGAGCTCAACCTCAGACAACCTCTTAGGCATTATCTTGAGCGTGGTGGCTACGCTGGTGGCATCGTTTGGTAATATGGTCTTTGTCCGGCTGCGCAAAGATCAGATGCCCATTGTCCAAGGTAATGCGTTCGGGATGTTCTATGGAACTATCATACTTTTTGCCTACGCCTGTGTTGCCGGCGGCAAGTTCAGCTTTGATTTCGCTCCGGGCTATATTTTCTCCCTGTTTTATCTGTCCCTTTTTGGCTCGGTGATCGCGTTTGGATGTTATTTAACATTGGTCGGACGCATTGGCGCCGACCGCGCTGCTTACAGCAGTATCCTGTTCCCAATCGTTGCTCTTTTTTTCTCGGCAGCATTCGAGGGCTACCGGCTCAATTTGCTGAGCGCCATCGGCATTGTTTTCGTTCTGATCGGAAATGCTTTGGTGCTCGCCCGTAAACAGCCTGCCAAGGCCACGCCGGCTTCCACCGGAGAAACACTCGATAGCGGCAAAGCTGTCGAAGTATAAACGATCAAATCCGATTACCCACCAATCGGGGTAGCCTCATTTGCGCGGACTTGCAAAGGATGTTCCCCCCGCGCGAACAGCGTGTAGTCAACACCTACAGAAAGGCAGATTCAGCCTCCAGTTACAAACTGAAGTCGACACGAACGGTAGTACTTCAGTAACCTGCAGAATCTTGGAACGGATGGGAGCTGCCGAGTCCTTTGTAACCGGCTCCGGCCATCGGTGAGTCTCCTTATACCAGAAGTCCAGGGTAGAACTCGATCCCATGAAAATAAAGTGGTTCGGACTCTGTTGGCTTTTGCTGACGCAAATCCCGTTAACGGTCTCGGCCCAATCCCTGCCCAGTGGATTGCCGGGCACATCCGACGCCGCATTGACCAGTCCCATAACTTCGGAGCAGCTCGACGCAAACGAGAATGGAAACGATACAAACTTGTTTGCGGCTGAACCCGGGCTGGCGCCAGGCCGGCTGACGGTCTTGCCTCAGGACGGCCGTACACTCTATTTCCAGGCCATCGATTCCGCCAAGAAGGAAATCCGGATCGAGATTTGTGTGCTGGAAGATCCGCAGATACTACAGCACATACAGGCAGCTCTTTCCCGCGGGGTCAACGTTCTCGCAATCGTGGACCGCGGGAAGTACATGGCGCTCGCCTCAGAGCAACAGAACCTTGCCATGTATCTGACGAACGCGGGCGGTCAGCTTCACTTGAGTAATCCCGTGTTCCCAAGAAGTTTCCCCAAGATCATTCTCGTCGATTCCAGCCTGCTGGTTTACGGCTCGGCATGTCTTGATGAGACGACGTTCCTTCAATACCGGGACTTCGCGACCACCAATTCCGATCCGCGGATCCTGGATGAGCTGGAGCGTCTGTTTGAAAACGATTGGACATACTCGGCCGAGGTAGGACAACAGCCGCCTGCGTTCAACCCAACCTCGCGGATTTCGCTGACCGATCTGATGATCTCGCCCATCAACAGCTCGGATCGACTAGTACGGCTTTATCAGAAGGCGCAGCAGACCCTCGATGTTTACACAGAGCTCCTCGGGAATCTAACGCTGGAAAGCGAACTATTTGCCGCGGTTAAGCGTGGCGTGCGGGTCAGGCTCATCGCACCGGTACAGGTGAACGGCGCCACGCCGGAGATCCAGCAACTCCAGACTGATTCTCTCAAGGCCTTAGCTGCCGCCGGAGTAGACGTCCATGTGAGCGGCCCGGAGGAGAGCGCCCAAATGCCTTACATGCATGCGCGGGCCGCTGTAGTAGACGGTAAGATTTCTTACCTCGGCTCGATCAGCCTTTCCCCGAGCTCGATTACTTTCAACCGGGAGATGGGCCTGATCTCAAAGCAGCCACTTCTGGTGCGCGCTCTCGAGGCACAGTTCGAATCGGACTACCGGTTGCGAACCCAGCCGTTTTGAGTGACCGCTTCCGAGGTACGCTCGAATCGGAGGTTAATATCCGCAGATTTCGCAGATTACGCAGATTACGGTTTCAGCTTCTAGTCACACGAAAAGGTAAAACAGAACGCTGGAGGCCACGAACGATGTTTCTATCCCTGGCTAAACTCACCCCTTAATCGAAATCTGCGTAATCTGCGTAATCTGCGGATTGTCTATCTTTCTTGAAGCGCGGCCCGCGCTACCACATCAATTGCGCATGGATTCGTGACCATGTCGACGTGACCGAAATCTGGAAGGATGGTCACCGGGATATCTTTTCGATCCGCATCGAATACGGGTTCAAACTTTTCCGCTAGAAACAGCTCGTCTTTCGCTCCTACAAATACCTGCATCGGCTTCGAAACTGCTCGTATATCGGCCGCGAAATCCTCGTGAGGCTGAAAATTCAGGAGCAATCTCCAAGAATAGGCATCGGTCACAGAAGGAACATCGGGCGGGACAGCGAAATGAATGACGGGCAATCCGTCGAAGAAATGAATACCAACCGCATTCAATGCCTCCAGACCGATCAGGCGTCCCACCGACACCGTGGTCCAAACCATCGGTTGCGTAGAGACCTGACCCGCCGGCGTAGCCGATTCAGTACGCACAGTTGGCGCATCGAACCTCAGAAAAGGAGATAACAAGATAAGATATAACGGTCAAACGATTGTCCGACCGGCTCGGCGGCAATCCGGAGCGCAAAACGGCCCCGGAAGAAAACCCAATCAGAGTCCATTGGGCGCCTTGATGATGCGGCTGAATAACGCGCATGAAATCGGCCATATCATCATCCAGCTGGCCAAGATAATTAATATCCCCGTGCGGATGATTATCGCCGTGCCCGCGCAAATCGGGCACGTAAACCGTCATACCCTTGGCCTGCATGGCCTTCGCCATTACGTGCATATCCGCACTGCTGCCGGCGGAACCATGAATCAGTACAACGACTGCTTTGTCACCGGCCGTGTACGTCCGGTAGGCAAGTGCCGCCCCATCCCGCGCAGTATAGCGTTCAACCGGCGGCAGTCCCCCATAATCCATCGTGGCAAACGGCTTCGTCACTGAACCCAGTGGTTCCGGCGCCTTAGCCGTCCCGAAGATCAACAACCCCGCAACGCCCCCCACCACAACCACCGCCAACAGAACAACCGCTATAATCAGACACTTTATAATTAGCCGCATAGAAAAAGAATCATGACTGATTACTGACCTACTGCTTACCGCTTACTGCTTACTGCTTACTGACCACTACCCCGCGTTCATCCCTAGAAACGCGCAATACCGCCGCTGGGCTTCTTCCAATGCCCGCGCTTCCGTTTTATTCAGCGCTCGGAAAAAGCTAGTACTAATCCTGACGGCTTTCTTCGTCAAGTTCACGTTTCCAAGTACCGACTACTTTCCCATCAATAACCATCGTGGAAGAAAACATTCCGTTCGATCCAGGTTGAATCTTTTGGGCGTCGGCTGGATCCAGCGATGCACTCCGATCGCGATACCCCAGCAGGTACTCATCAAACCCGGGAAGAAGATAGACGATTGGCGCCTTCTTTCCCAAGCTGGGCGCTTCCGGATTCATCCAATAAACCTTGTCATTAACCGTTAACGATTGGAGACGCGATGAAATCATGCCCAGACCTGCCTTCGCGTCACTGATCTTGAGTCCGGACCACCAGACAAAATCCTGCAGTGTCGCGGGACCATGGCCCTTGAAATAGCGCAAGGCAAGCTCGGCTAATGCGGCCTCGTGATCCAATTTGCGCATTTGTGGTGTCCATTCATCCAGCAAAGTAAAGGTCGCTTGTTTACCTCGGCGCGAACCAAAGCAGATGACCCGCTCGACTCCCATTCGCCAAAGAATGTGACGTCCGCGCGGGCCCTCCACCGAGATTTTGGCGCGCTCTAGTATTGCGTAGACTTCGTCGCGAGTTAGTTGCTGCGAGCCTTGCAAAGCCTTGACCAACGCTTTCCGGATGCGCGACAACTCGGCTGCATCCAACCCGTAGCGTTCATGGAGAAAGTTGGCTGTCGAAATAATTCTTGGTCCCAAAAGCTCTAAGAGCCAATGCACATCGGCTGCCGCTACGAAATGCAGCGTGCTGCGTAGTGGCCAGGTCCTGATTATTGCGCGATCTACAATCGAGCGTTCCACATCATTTTCGATGGCCGCCGATAAGCGCAGACCAATCGCCCAGAGCGTACCCAGATAATCCTGAGCCTGCATGCCGCCAAGCGAACTCACGACTTCTGCCGGCCCTTTGCACCTCGACGCGGCAATTTGCTGATTAATTAACCGATAACGCGCTATTTCCCTTTGGTCATCGGGTACCCAGCTCTGTCATCTGTCATTTGTTATTTGTCATTCGCCTTGGTTGCCACAATTCGCCGCAACCCAGACAAAGAAAGCGTGCATGGTTCGTTCCAATTCCAACCTCCAGAGCCAGCGCATCCGTTCTCGGTCGTCAGATTTAATACACCATTCGGTGACCGTATAGAGGCCTTGTGCAATGCATAACTTATAGTCAGCAATTAGTTGACCCCAATCATAGCCACTCACTCCGTTGGCTAGCAGTTGCCGGTGATACTCTCGTAAGACGGACATCTCCAGATCTCGTCTCAACTCCGTGTCCCAATATTGCACCATTAAATACGACAAATCACTTACTCCAAGCCAAGTGGTGAGCGACCACGTAAACGGTTGCCGATCCAGGAAACAGACTTTTCCTTCCTTAATCGGATAGAGGATGTTCCCCGGGTTAATATCTCCGTGGACGATGGTAAATCCGATGGTGTCCTTGGCCCTTTCCAACATTTTGCCTGGATGATATTCGAAGATATCGAGGATCGCCTGCCGCCAGGAATCGGATATATCCGTCCGCGTTGCAACCAATAGTGAACTCAAGCCTTGTCTGACATGTCCGATATATTGGTCGAGTTTCGACTTTTCCGGTATACGTCCTTTCAGTTGATGGATCTGTTCTTCGCCCCAGGCAAAAGCATGCGATCGTGCTAAAGCGGCCGCGCCACAGTCCAAATTCCAGATTTAGCTTAGTGTCTTTCTCGTGGGTATCGGACAGATCTTCCATTAAGATCGAATAGGAACCATCGTCGGCAGCGTGCGCAGCGTAGCAGTTTGGTATCGGCGCATCGGCGAGGCGGAGGTAATCTCGAGCGTAGTAATTAACCTCTGAGTCGTTTACAAACCCAGTGCCGGCTTCGACGGTTTTCAATATTAAGGATTGCGGAGGTTCACCTTGGGTGCCGCCGCCGTATCCGATCCGGATCCGCGTGATGTGCGAGTTGGTGCTGGCTGAAGAGCCAATGGCAATATTGCGTATCTCACCTGACGTTAGCGCTCCATTCCGTTTCAAGAGCGCAGTCAGCCAAACTTTATCGATTTGGTTCGGGGGAGGGGTGGGTTCGTCAAATGGCACAATGAACGTCAGGTTGACGGGTTCGGAGTGTCGAATCAACCGTAGAGCGGACGTCTGAGTTTAAAACTCCGAGGCGAAGTCGGGAGTTCAGACGACAGGGAAGTCTGAGCGTTCACGGCGCTGTCGGCGCTGACGGCGTTCTCGGCGTTAACTAAACTGTGCTATGGTCTGCCGTGCCAACAAACGTTCTTGGTGGAGAGCTGCGCTGCTGTTGCCGTGATCCGGTTACCGGTTTCTATCGAGATGGTTATTGCCGCACCGGTTCTGGCGATTTCGGGCTGCACACGGTCTGCGCCCAGATGACCAATGAATTTCTCGAATTTTCCTATGCCCGCGGTAACGACCTGGTAACGCCACAAGGCGATTTTCCAGGACTGAAAGAAGGCGACCGCTGGTGTCTTTGCGTGACTCGCTGGCACGAAGCCTTGGAGGCCGGTGTAGCTCCTCCCGTCGATCTTCATGCTACGCATGCTTCAACTCTGGAGTTTGTGACGCTGGAGGAATTGCAAGCGCACGCGTCGACGTAATCGGTCGGAACCTGTCGCGCCGCAGGCTTGGCGAAGGCGGAGACCGTGGAGCGCTGCCTCGCTTGCGAGGCCGTGGTGACCAGGGCGATGGCGCTACCACCGCCGTTCCTTTTTCTAAGCTCTGTATCGTGCCGATAGAATTTCGATCCGGAAGCCGATAGAGCGCACAGCGCGAAGGGTATCAAGCGTGGCGGTCTCCCTGTTCACCTCTCGGATGGCTCCCAAAGCTCGATCTGATTGCCATCTGGATCTGTAAGCCAGGCAAAGTTCCCCATGGGATATTCCGCAGTCTTTTCGATGGCCACGCCAATACTCTTAAGATGACTGAGGACTTGTCCCAAGTTCTTCACTCGATAATTAATCTGACCCGTTCGTGGCTTGTCCTTGATGTCTTGATCAGTGGGAATAATTGCCCACGCTGTCGTTCTCTTGATCTCCGGATTTTCAATATCCCTACACTCAAACGTTGTATAGATTGAGTTGCACTCACCATCTTCGCCCTCAGGAACTATTCCGAGGCAATCGCGATACCAGGTTGCCAATCGCTTAGGATCGTCGGAGAACAAAAACACTCCTCCGATGCCATCAATCAGGTTCATATTTTTCCCTCCCACATAGTAACTTCTTTCATCATAGATTTCATGTTAACGCCTCATCCCTGCCGGTTTCCTAACCGGTAGGCATAGGTCTAAGTCAAAATGCGACCAATCCGTCGCGCTTTCTTTGTCTAAGAAAATCTCAAGTGCCGGCGCATGCTCGGGCTCGTAGGCGCTCTTGATAAGCCAATCTCTGTAAAGGTAATCCCAAGCAGTCGCTACCTTATGGAGATCGCCGGAGACCTTTATGACGGCGTATCGCCTGGCTGGCATTTTCAATTTCGACATTCCTTCCATGCACTCGAAGGGAAAAGACGACGCCACACAAACCTCATATCGATAAAGATGCTTTGGGGTCACATGTGGATCGTCTACCGTCATCCCGAAAAGAATTCCTTGCGTGAAAATATCCTGGGATTTGGCCCATTCGATTATTGTCTTGAGCGCGGCAAGTACTCTGTCCAGTTCGAAGGCATTCTTAACCCGAATATAGGCGACTTGCCTTTCGGGAACGTCGATCAATCTCACCGGAAAAGCAGCTCGCTTTTCTTCCGCGCTCATGGGGAGACCATATTCATCTTCCGGGAAGAGTTCTTTGCAGATCTTGCTCTTTTTGATCTCCCCGCTTTTTCGAAACTCACTTGGCGAAGTGTCGTAACCGGATCGGAAGGCACGCGAAAAGGTGGCCGATGACGAAAAACCGCAATCCAAGGCTATATCGGTCAGGCTTTGTTTGGAATAACGGAGAAGACGAGCGGCCTTTTCCAGACGAAGCCGATTCGTAAAATTATTTAGGGTTTCGCCAGAAACCGCTGTAAAAACCCGATGGAAGTGAAATTCCGAGAAGCAAGCAACCCTGGCCAGCTCAGCTAGCTTCACCGGGCGATCCAGATTCCTCCGAAGATGGTCAATGACCCGATCAATTCTTTGGACATATTCGCTGTTAGCCTTTGCGCTTGGCGCGGATTCTTTTGCCATCGTGTCGTAGAAATATATCCCAATTAACCCTTTGCGGTCAGCATCCAAAAGGCGAGGAAGCAGGTTTAAGCCTCGCGCAAAGGACGCGGAGGACGCAACGGATTATTCTTTTAGTCAAGTTCGGCCGGACGGTTTGCCAGTCGTTTAATGCCGTTCTTAAGATGTTCCTCGCCAAAGTTGATTAGGTATCCGAGACGCAAGTTCGACCCGGTTGTAGCAACCGTCCACCTGAGCCTCAATCCACATTATCTCCTTGCCTTCCGTCGCGTCCTCCGGTCCTCTGCGCGAGGCTCTGTTTCCTCCCTTAGCTCCTGTTCAAGAGATTGTACCCTTCCTGACTATGGAACCAGGTGAACAGCCCTAGCCTCCACGTGAATCCCACTCGAGAACAGCGCCCACTTAATTGGGCGAATGTTATCGATGATGACAGCATTGCCACCCACCTCCCTGGCCTGTTCTTTCAATGGTTCCGTGGCGGCGCCGAGATCGATCTTCAAATTATTACCTGGGCCATCATACGATATAGCCCCCACCACCGCGAAAGGCTGTTTGACTTCGCTTTCGGCGGGGAAGATCGTGACCCCTGCGCCTTCGCTTAGTGGGGCGTATGTCTCAGTTTTGATCTTGGTCACAGAGGTGCTCGCACAGGAACTAACGCCCGCCAGTGCCACCGCCAGCAAAATAAATTGGGTGATCGTCTTCATGAATCCTGCCGTGATTGTTCGTCTATACTTGACGTGCTTTGTCTGGCACTTGGTCTCAAAATTCTAGCCGGCGTTTCACTTTCTCGGCCAGGCGATTCTCCCAGAGTTTTCTCTAAGGTCTGACGCGCCACGAATGTCGGCGGTTACCCAAGCGTACTGGCTCTCGACTCGTTAGTGGCCGGTTTAAGGATTGATATCGATGACCGTAACCGTGCCGGCATCGCTAGAGACATATAAACGTTTCCCATTCGGGGCGACGGCAACACAGGCCGCGGCAGTCCCCGATCCACCTCCTATGGGGATGGAGCCTGTAACCGAATTATGGGCGGTGGCGATCACCGTAACGATTGGCCCGCTCTCTTCGTTTACCACCGTGTACACGAACCGCCCGTTCGGGGTCACAACTAATTCTTCGAATCGCCATCCGAGTCCAGGCCGTTTTTGCACGAGGATCGACTTGAGCAACGAGCCATCGGAGGCGTTGAAGGCATAAACCCTTCTCCTATAGTTCGGTACATAGATTGTTCCTGCATTCGGGGCGATTGCCAGTCCGAGGAAATTATACTCGATTACTTCGGATCCGATGTCCGGCTGAACGATTGTCTGCGAAGCTGTATCTATCTGAAAGACAGATTTATAATTCACGACGTAAGCAGTTTTCCCGTCCACAGTGAATTGCACTATAGTAGGGGCGGAGGGTAGGGAGCTTGAATCGTATTCAAAATAGCGAAGGTAGTAGTACCAATTATTGATACAAAGCCAGGAACTGCATTCGGGGGATACCCTGATGAAAAATTGCAAGTGTAAAGCTGGGTCCCATCGGGACTGACCGCCAAATCCTCCAGCGTCTCAGCCGGACCAACCGGGAACGTGGCCAATGGACCCCCTATCTGGACCCCTACGATCTGATTTGCATCGTCGGCCATCCGCTTGCAAACATATGCAGCTGGGTTCGACCGTAACTGACAAGAGCCAGTAAAAAAGCAACTTTTAGGCCCCGCGTCTGATCGGATTTTGGAGCGTTTTTCTGGAGGCCGGTCTATTCCTCAACCAACGCGCCATTAAAAATCGATCCAGTGTCCTGCCCCATAACTAACAGGGCCTTCGTTGCGATCAGAATGGGCCGTCGGCAAGGCACGAGGAGCGGAGCATACGAAGAAGGTAACTCTCGCGAGGGGGCTTGGCGTTCCCCAAGATAACGCGAAAGCGCGGGAGTGGTATCAGAAGACCGCCAACAGGGGCCAGACGGATGCCAAGCAAGCGCTCGGGCGCTCGCAATCAAAATAAGACCTCTCCCCCGCAGGTGATTTCAGCTAATTGCTAGTGTGGCTATGCATTAACCAGGAGAGGTGAACGAAATTCTCTTTGCAAGTGGAGATGCGAAGGCGCGTCCTTTTGATGCCGCAGAGAGAGAATTCACTCAGCGCTTCGTTTACAAGTGGAAAAGAAAAAGAGTTCATGAACAAAAACCCCATTCACCTTTTGATTAAGATTTCCGTAGCTGCGGCGTTTTTGGCGGGTTGTAGCAAAACCCCAACCGAGATGTTCAACCTGGGCCTGCGGTATGATATTGGCCAAGGCGTCGCCCAAGATTACTCCAAGGCATTTGAGTGGTACGGGAAGGCAGCCGGTGCTGGCAGCAAGGATGCCATGAATAACATAGGCACTCTCTATGAGAAGGGTCATGGTGTGGCCCAGGATTACACCGAGGCGCTCGAGTGGTATCAGAAAGCAGCCAGTGCGGGCGACACGACTGCGATGATCAACTTGGGCTCGCTCTACCTGAACGGCGATGGCGTCGCCCAGGATTATGCTACGGCGCTCGATTGGTTCCAGAAGGCAGCAAGCGGTGGCAATGCGATTGGGATGTTCAGCGTGGGTGTGCTTTATGAGCAGGGCCACGGTGTGGCCCAAGATCACGCCAAGGCATTCGAGTGGTTCCAAAAGGCGGCGGCAGGTGGCTATGCACTCGCCATGTTCAATTTAGGAGTGCATTATGATACCGGCCGAGGCGTCCCTCGAGATTACGCGAAGGCGTTCGAGTGGTACCAAAAAGGGGCCGAGAGAGGCGAAGTGTTGGCCACGTATAACCTGGCCATGGACTATCAAGAGGGAGAGGGCGTCACCAAAGATTACTCTAAAGCGCGACATTGGTTTGAAAAAGCAGCTGCCGGCGGCAACGCCGACGCCATGACCTCCTTGGGCGGACTCTACATGAACGGCAGGGGGGTTGACCAAAATTACGGCAAAGCATGCGTGTGGTACCAAAAAGCAGCAGCAGGCGGGAACACGGTCGCCATGTTTAACCTTGGCTTGGTGTATGAGAAGGGCCTTGGCGTCGCGAAAGATAACGCGAAAGCCCGGGAGTGGTACCAGAAGGCCGCTGATGGTGGCGATACGGATGCCAGGCAAGCGCTCGGGCGCTTGTAAAGCGCCACGGTGATCAGTCAGCATTAACCAGCTAGGCCAGCGGCACTGTCGTTGCAGCGGCCGAATCCATCACTAATGAGGTAGTCGGAACATTGTCTCCTGCTAAAGCGGGATCCGCTCGTCCTCGATATGCGCCTGGATAATTTCGTCGAAGTTTGTTTCCGCTTCGAACCCCAGTGAACGAGCACGAGACGCATCAAGATTGCGGGCCCATCCTTCGACGATCTTCATAATCGTAGAGTCTGGTTGACGACGAATCAGCCGCACCCGTTCCTCGCCGGCACACCGCTTCAGGCTTTCAATCATTTCACCTACTGTAGAGGAAAGCCCCGGCATCGAAAGTGTCCGCCTTGGACCGACCAGTTTTCCGTCGATTTCAGCCGCCCGAAAGAAAAAGCCCACCGCCGACCGCGGAGATGCAAACCAGTGCCGCACTGTATCCGGGACAGGCAAAATTGCTTCTTGTCCGTTCAATGGCTCCCGAATGATGCTCGAGAAAAAGCCGGATGCGGCCCGATTCGGTTTACCGGGTCGAACACAAATTGTCGGTAACCGAATCCCAATGCCGTCAAAGAAGCCTTTCCTTGTGTAATCGGCCAATAGCAATTCGCCAATCGCTTTTTGCCCGCCGTACGAGGTGAGGGGAGTCGAAAAAAATTCTTCGTTAATAACCTCCGGAAACGGCGCTCCAAATACCGCGATGGAACTCGTGAAAACAACCCGAGGCTGATACTCCGCATGGCGAATGGCCTCAAACAAGTATCTGGTACCGTCGACGTTGATTCTGTACCCCTTATCAAAATCCATTTCGGCTTCGCCGGATACAACGGCGGCAGTATGCAGGATTATACCCGGACGGTCGGCAATCAGTTTTTCTGCGACCCCAGGATTGGCTAAGTCACACGCAACCGACCGGATGGGAAAATGGCTGCCCGCGATTGGCGCGGGGTCGACGATATCGGCCATCATCAGACTTTCGACCTTCTTCCCAGCGATCGACCCGACGGCAACCAGTTTTTCGCAAAATTTACGACCCAGCATCCCTGCAGCCCCAGTGACTAGTACTTTCATGGATGGCTAAAGCCTCACACAAAGAGGCGCAAAGGGAAAGAGTCGGTAGGGCGAGGCTCCGGCGTGCCTGAGAGGGGTCGCAGCGCGGAATCGCATTTCATTGATATATGCCACCCAACGCCTGAAAGCTGCCGAGCCGGGGGTTGCGCCAGCCACGGCTCGGCAGCTCTTAGTCGGTGCCCGCCATATACCGACGAAACGTCATCTCACCCTGCGATCCCCTCCGGTTTTTTGGGAGCCTCGCCCTACCAAACTCCCCTTTGTGCCTTTGTGTCTTTGTGTGAGACTCTCTTCACTCCGTCTTCCATCACCATGCAAATCCGAGATAAAGAGCCCGCGGATCAGGCTTGGATAGAATCAGTTTTGGATGAACGTTGGGGAGCTAATTTGACGGGAGTCATTATCGTTCATAACGAGGTTTTCGACGCCAGAACCTTACCCGCGTTAATTGCCGGGGAGCGAGATGGTCTGGCCATTTACAAGATAGGATCAACCGACACCGCGGCTTCCGCGGAATTGATTTCGCTCGATGCAATCACGCCTGGTCAAGGTGTTGGAACCGCCCTTATCGAGGGATTGATTGCCAAGTTAAAGGAGCATGGAGTGGGGCGACTGCGGGTCACCACCACCAATGACAACCTCAACGCCTTACGCTTCTATCAGCGGCGAGGCTTTCGCATCGTTGCTTTGCGCCCCGGAGCCGTAGATGAAGCGCGTAAAATAAAACCAACGATTTCAGCCGTAGGCGAGTATGGGATCCCGATCCGAGACGAGATCGAGCTGGAGCTGCGGATCTACCACTGAAAGCACATAGAACAAATAAGGAGCCGGACTCCAGAACCCGGGAGGCGCTGAGCGTGCGCTAGCCAAGCTCCTGAGCCTCGTTCGCCCCGACGCCTCCTAGCTCCTAGATTCTGGCTCCTAGCTCCTAGCTCCTTTCTTGCTTTGCGCTATTCTCTTCCTCTAATAACCCAACGAACTATCCGAAAAGATGAAAAACAAAGTTAAATGGGGCGTGATAAGCACCGCCGATATCGGGATGAAAAAAGTGCTTCCTGCGATGCAGCGAGGCGAGTGGTGCGAACTCGCGGCGATCGCATCGCGAGACCTGAAGCGAGCTCAAGAGGCAGCGGCGGAGCTCGGTATCCCGAAGGCGTACGGATCATATGAGGAACTGCTGGCCGACCCTGAAATCGAGGCAATCTACAACCCTTTGCCCAATCATCTGCATGTGCCCTTGTCGATCAAGGCCGCGGAAGCCGGCAAACATGTACTTTGTGAAAAACCGATTGGCATGACCACCGAGGAAGCGGTCACGCTTTTAGCGGCGCGGAACCGGACCGGGGTCAAAATTGAGGAAGCTTTCATGGTGCGGAGCCATCCTCAATGGAAGAAGGCCGTCGAACTAGTTCAGAGCGGCCGGATCGGCAAAGTGCGCTCAATAGCCGGTTGCTTCAGCTACAACAATCATGACCCGAAAAACATCCGCAACATCATCGAGTATGGCGGTGGCGGTATGATGGATATCGGTTGTTATCTCATCTACACTTCCAGGTTCATTTTTGGAGAGGAACCGACGCGGGTAGTCGCCGTTATTGAAGAAGACCCCGATATGGGGACCGATATCCTCAGTTCCGGGGTTCTTCATTATCCGTCGGGGCACTGCATCTTCACCTGCAGCACGCAGCTCGTGCCCTATCAAAAGGTACAAATCTTCGGCACCAAAGGCCGGGTCGAAATTGAGATCCCGTTCAACGCGCCACCCAATAAACCGTGCCGGATTTTTGTGGACGACGGCGCCGATCCCTCCGGCCGGAGCGCCGAGGTCATCGAGTTTGACGTTGTCGACCAGTACACGATCCAAGGAGATCTTTTCTCCCAAAGCATACGAGAAGGTACAGAGTTACCGGTGCCGCTCGAAGGTTCGATCAAAAACATGGCCATCATCGAGGCCGTGTTCCGCTCAGCCAAGACCGGCCAATGGGAAAAACCGGTTGTGCCGGAGTAAAACAACAACCGCAGATGAGCGCAGATGATAAGGTCTGGACGCGCAATACGATAGATTGAAACCCGCGGCGGATCGAGCAACGCCACCAAAAACAGGAATGATCCGCAGATTTCGCAGATTACGCAGATTACGTGCTGAGCTTTGATACGCCCGGCGAGAGAAACAAATCTTTCGTAACCGACACGTTCTCTTTTACCTGGCGGTGCTGGCTAAGCCCCGCGGACGAAATCTGCGCAATCTGTGTAATCGGCGGATAATTTCTGTCTGTTACACCGTGGTTCGGCCGAGTGACTGATCTCGGTTCAAACGTGTCATTTGGTCCCATTCTAAATCTGCGTCAATCTGCGGTTGGATTTACTCTTTTGCCTTCGCTTCCATTCGCGGTTTAGGAAAGTTCTCGCGCCGGCTTTGGACTAACTCTTCCTGTGATGGATCGTCAGGGTGTTCCCGTCTGGATCAAGGACGGCGGCCATTCGGCACCCGGGGAAATCCAACGGTTCGATAACAAACTTGGTGCCGGCGTCTTTGAGTTCCTTGATCGCTTGATCGAAATCGGCGACTTCTAGCGCAACAGAACCACCGTCGGAAGATGGCTTGAATTTCTCGGCTCCGGCTCCGATCGCGACAACGCCGGAGCCAATCTCGTACTCGATCCAACCGACGCCCTCACCTTCGTAAACCATGCCCGGCTTTAGGCCAAGCGTCCCTTCATAGAATGCGCGTGCGCGCTTTAAGTCGGTTACAGGATAAACGCTGAATGCGATTTCGGTGACTTGCATAGAGAGGCTGTTCTAGGGTTTGGGTTTTGGGCGAATTGCCTCGGCAGTTGGGCCTGGTTTGTTTGGAAGCCGGACCCAGACGCGGCGACGGAAACTGTTCATGCGAACACATAGCGGTTCGTGTGCTATTGTCAAGGGTAGACTCAAGCCGGAGTGGTGGAGTGGTGGAGAACTGGAGTGATGGAGTAACGGAGTGTTGGAGTATTGGAGTATTGGAGTTCTGTATTTCCTGGCGGATTCGCACTTTGGTCATCGGCCCGCACTTTCGTTGCGATCAAAAGGGGTCGCCGGTCCGGCAGCTGCCGGACGAACAGCCACCTTACTTATGGGACAGGACACTAATGCCATCCTAAAGTTCTATAACTCTCGATCAGCGCAACAAACGCCGCGGCGATAATGACCACACGAATTGCATTGAGCTGGTCCCAGCGCCGTCTTTGTTCCCGCCAATCTGGCGGCAGATTCCGGATATCCCAAGCTTTGACCCGATTGTTGATCGGCACCGGGCCAACGACGCTAAAAATAATAATGATAAGCCAGAGCAGCGTCGCGACGAGCAGCAGGACAGTCGAAATCGCCGGCCAATTCCACATGACAACGAGATGAAGAAGGTGCAACAACGCGGTCCCCCCCATCCAGAAGGGCATGATCTTGCCAAATAATTTAGCGAAGACCTGAACCGCGGGAAGAAAGCGCTCATCATCCGTCCGGGATAGGGCCGGATGGATCAAGAACCCGATACTGAATTCGTTGCCTAGGATGGTTCCGGTCGAAACAACGAGAATCAAGAATAACACGTCCATTTGAAGAGACAGTCAGCGATTACGAAGTCGTTAAAACTTAAATGTCAAAAGGCGCCCCTATTTCGCGTTTCTCTCAAACGGCATGGATTAACAAAGGGCCGACCACAAGCATCACCGCGCAGGTTACGCCATGAATTGAGAACGCTCGCGACTTCGACCCGCCCGACCCCAGAATGATTGACATGTCGCCAAGAGGGATGATGGCTAAAACGAGTAGTGCTATGCCTAGCGACTGTCTGTCCGCGGTCAGCATCATTGTCAGCACAACCAATCCAGCTACCGCGTCCCGAATTCCTTTAAGACGTAGCCAGGCACGAGTGTCAGCATCGGATGCAGGCGGCTTCAGACCAAATGTTCCTGAGATTCGTTCAGGCGATACCAGGTAGAAACAACCGATAGCAATGATCCCCACAGCAATGAGCGCGGCTAGAGAAAGCGGTATAGCCCTAAGCATAAAATATTTCATTGATAGAATATCTAGCATCACTATAATAAATATAGCAAGGCTATATTTTACGGCAGCATTCGAAAAAGTTTCACCGTCCACCCTAGCGGCGCTATACTTCCTATCGATGGCAACTAACCGAATTGCGGAACGAAAACTGCGGGACAAGCAGGCCCGCCGGGCACAGATCATCAGTGCCGCCCGACGAATCGCGGAGCTTGAAGGGTGGTCCAACGTAACCGTTCGGCGGCTATCCGACGAAATTTCATACAGCCAACCCGTCTTGTACGCTCATTTTGGAAGCCGCGAAGGGATTCTCGCCGCGGCTGCTATCGAGGGTTTTCAGGAGATGGGCCTGGCTTTGGAGAAGGCACGGAAACGGGTTCAGCGTGGAAATACGGTCGAGTCGGTCGCGGCCGCATATCTGGAGTTCGCCGCGTCTTCACCCGCACTGTATGAAGTGATGTTTTCGCTCAGTCTGAGCGTACCGTTCGATGACGCGGCTACTCCTCCAGAGATGCGATTCGCGTTTTCCCAATTCCTGGAGTTGTTTCCGGGGCAGAGCTCGAAGTCAGAGGTTATATCGGAACTGTTTTGGGCGAGCCTCCATGGTATTGCCGAGCTAACCAGGACCAAGCGATTTAAGCGCAGCCGTCAGAAAGAGCGCGTGAGGGCGCTCGTCGAGCGCTTCACTTGTCCCGAAGGGACTAAATGAAGGTAGCCAGGCATGAAATGCCTGGGCAATCGGCAAACAGGGTCCGTCCCGAAGGGAACGGTATGATCCGAGGCGCGAGGTTTTGTTCACGCCTAAGACAATGGTACACCCTCGCCGAGCGATCATACCGTACCCTCCGGGACGGGTCGCCTGGGATGCGTTCCCAGGCATTTCATGCCTGGCTACCATCGTAAAGTCCCTTCGCGACAAAACCTGATCCGATACCTGTCCACAAAATAGAAGCCACATCACTCCGCTCGACCGGATTCGAGGACGAGAACGAAGCCCGTAGTGCGGCACGGGCGCTACCCCACTTCCCAACAAGACGGTATCGGCGCTCTGAGTAGCGCAAGCAAAACAACGATCAAAACCAACGCAAAACAAAGCAGCAGCGCTGCCCATCGGCCCGATACCAGGTTCGGTGCGATTTTGCTGGGTTCCCACGGAAACATTTTTGTGGTGTAACGCTCCACATCAATCGCCTCCCCGGCCGGCACATTCGCGCTTGTATCGAACGCCGCCGAGCATTCCGCACACATCGCCGAGCCTGTGATATTGACCTCCCCACAGACAGGACACCTGGAGCAGTCAGACTCCGCATTCATCGGCCAAATGTACCCTACTTTGGCTTACGTGCAGCCAGGGAGGCGCAAGCCCGGGAGGGATCGCATCCCCGCGATCCGTCGGAGCTGCGCGCGCTTTCCAGACCGAACGGGTTGAATATTCCTTACCGGCCCCCCCGGCGCGCGAGGACACGCGCCCTCCCGAGGAAATCGCTCGGACTGGACAAATACCGGTGTTGGTCAATTTTGAACACAGAAGATCGAGTGCATCAGCATCCGAAATGCGTATTTAGCTTGATCTAATCTGATCATGAGAACATCCCACAAGCCGCTAAGTCAGAACAAGCATTTGATTCGATGGGTCGAAAAGATGGTAGAGCTTTGTACGCCACAAGCTGTCCATTGGGTCGACGGTTCTGAGGAAGAGAATGCCCAGCTTCGCGCGCTATTGGTTAAAAACGGCACATTTGTCAAACTGAACGAAGACCTTTGGCCGGGATGTTACTATGCGCGTTCAGATGCAGGCGACGTAGCCCGCGTCGAAGACCGCACCTTCATCTGCGCACTCTCAAAGTACGCAGCCGGCCCCACCAATAATTGGGTGGCTCCGCTCGAGATGAAGAAGACTCTCAAACGGCTTTTCAAAGGGTGCATGGCCGGGCGCACGATGTATGTCCTTCCCTTTTGCATGGGACCGATCGACTCTCCCATCTCCCAGATCGGCGTTGAGCTGACCGACTCTCCCTATGTGGTCGTCAGTATGCGGATCATGGCCCGCATTGGTATGCCGGTTTATGCCGAGATCGATCGGGGCGAGAAACGGGTGGTCCCTTGCATGCATTCAGTAGGTGCTCCTTTGGCCCGCGGTCAAAAAGATGTTCCCTGGCCGTGCAATAAGGAGAAATACATCGTCCATTTTCCGGAAACTCGTGAGATCTGGTCCTATGGCTCGGGCTACGGTGGGAATGCTCTTCTCGGGAAAAAGTGTGTCGCTCTTCGGATTGCCTCCAATATCGCGCGAGACGAGGGATGGCTGGCGGAACATATGTTGATTCTCGGCGTTGAAGATCCGCAAGGTGAGAAAACGTATGTGGCCGCGGCGTTTCCCAGCGCGTGCGGCAAGACAAACTTTGCCATGTTGATTCCGCCCAAACCTTTCAAAGAAAAAGGCTGGAAGGTTTGGACTGTCGGCGACGACATCGCCTGGATCAGACCCGATAAAGAAGGGCGCCTTTTTGCCATCAATCCGGAAACCGGTTTTTTTGGAGTTGCCCCTGGGACATCGGAGAAGACGAATCCTAATGCCATGGCGTCTCTATCGAGGAATACTATCTTCACTAACGTCGCTTTAACGCCAGAGGGAGGAGTGTGGTGGGAAGGGATGACCGAAAAACTTCCTGCCCGGCTGACCGACTGGCAGGGTAACGAATGGACTCCAGAAATTGCTAAAAAGACGGGGGCAAAAGCCGCTCATCCAAATGCCCGGTTCACCGCTCCGGCCTCGCAATGTCCGACAATTGATCCTGATTGGGAGAAACCTGAAGGTGTTCCCATTAGTGCGCTGATCTTTGGAGGACGCCGAGCGACGACCATCCCTTTGATTTTCCAAGCGTTCAATTGGTCAGGGGCGGTCTATACCGGAGCTACCATGGGATCGGAAATGACTGCAGCCGCAGCCGGTACAGTTGGTAAAGTGAGGCGCGATCCGATGGCGATGCTCCCATTCTGCGGTTACAACATGGGCGAATACTTTAGACACTGGATTTCTTTGCAACGAAGTCTGAGCCAGACACCCCGCGTATTCCACGTCAATTGGTTCCGAAAAAACGGGAAAGGCGAATTTCTCTGGCCGGGCTACAGCGAAAACATGCGTGTCCTGAAATGGATTGTTGATCGAGCCAGAGGACGCGCGAGGGCCAAAGAAACGCCCATCGGCTGGATGCCTAATTATGAAGACTTGGATTGGACCGGACTCGATTTCTCCAAAGAACGGTTCGAGGAACTACAAAGATTTGATCGCACGGCCTGGCGTTCGGAAGTAATCGGGCATGAGGAACTCTTTCTCGACTTGCACGAAGGCTTGCCGAAAGAAATGGTTTACGAAAGAGAACTCCTAATTTGCCGGCTGTAGCGCGCCGACGTTTGGCGTTCGGCGTTTGGCGTTTGGCGGGCAACCCGCGATGGGAGGGCGCGCGTCCTCGCGCGCCGCGAACCGGTCTATAATTTTGGACCTAATCTTACGCTGGATCGGGTCTGTCGTGGGCTTCGAGAACAACTGATCGCGAGGACGCGATCCCTCCCCGCGATGGGTCCGCATTCGAGCACGAGCACGAAACGCCGAACCGCCGAACGCCGAACGCCGAACGCCAAACGCCAAACGCCAAACGCCAAACGCCAAACCGCTAGATAGCCCCTTTAAGCCATCAACACTATAAAATCGCCACTCCGCACTGCGGCATCGCCGAGGTGAGCATTGCCAGCTAATTGAAATGACTTATGCGGTCCCTTGCTTTGAGCCTGTTAACGCTTGGACTTCTCACTTCACCTCAACTTACTTTGGCGGAAGAACCTGTCGTTGTGGTTTACAATGACCCCAGTCTCACCCGACTAGAAAAAGAGATCGGTGTGACTCCGGCACAGAAAGACCGCTTTGACGATATCGTGGTCAAATATAGAGACCCGCAAGCCAGTAACAACGGCGGTGGCAGGACCGGAACGGATGCTGATTCGAACGCTACCCAGGGGTCAGGAGGAAGGCACGGAGGTGGCCGCGGCGGTGGAGGTGGAGGCGGTCGAGGGGGCTCGGCATTCACCGGAGCTAAGGGCGATAACCTGCGCCAGGAATTAGACGAATTAGCGACCGTTTTGACCCCGGAACAGCTGAAGAAATTCAAGGACCTGAGTAAGCACAAAAAGAAGCTCGAGCATGCGTCCTCGTAACGCGCTGGATTCTTCAAGGCTCAGCATTCTCATTCAAGGTCTGGTAAGCAGTAAGCAGTGAGCGGTAAGCAGTACAGAAGCCGGCCGGCATCGGCTGCTGACTGCTGACTGCTTACTGCTTACTGCTTACTTGCCGTCCCCGGAGCCCCTGACCAAGCCATCCAACCCGAACCGCCGCTACAACTTGCCTTCCCGCGCATCAATACCGATGCTTACTTCATGCGAACAACCGTCACTATCGACGAGGATGTTTACGTAAAAGTGAAGCAGATCGCGGGAGACTCCGGCCGCACATTTGGACAAGTTATTTCCCAACTCGCTCGCAAAGGCCTAAGCGCACAGCAGCCGTGCGATACAGAATCGGCAGCGCCTGTCTTCCGGATCCTGGTTGGCGCCGCGATGATTCCTGGAAACCGATCTGTCGTGATTCTTGATCAGGGCAAGTGATGACCGCAAGTGTCCTGTCCCATAAATAACGTGGCTTTCGTTGCGATCAAAATGGGCCGCCGGCAAGGCGCGAGGAGCGGAGCATATCTAAATCGATACGTGACCGACGAGCAACGCAGCCGCCGGCCCATTTTCATCGCAACCCTCCGGGCCGTGGCCAGGTGGCTGTTTTTCTGCGTTGCTCGCTCCTTACGTATCAATTTAGATATGCTCGTCGTTAGTGCCAGTGCGGCTCGCACCGCCTTGAAAAACAGCCAACTGACCGACGGCGAAAGCCACGCTATTTATGGGACAGGACAGTAAGATCCCGCCAGAAAGATGCAAAAAGTAAACACGAACAATCTCCCCGAGTTTTCTTGGTCGTCGCCAAAAGGAAAGTTTGCCGGCTCCGGCAAAGAAGTCTCGGAAGCCCTAGGACGCGACCCGTCTTCAACCGACCTGAAAAAGCGGCACCCGTTTGATATCGAGATTTTGCGCATTCCACCCGGCAAGGCTCCGTATCCGTATCACTCGCACAGTGCGCAGTGGGAGTTTTATCATGTGATTTCCGGTAACGGCAAAGTCCGGCACCAAGATGGAACGACCGATATCGAACCGGGCGACGCGTTTCTTTTCCAACCAGGTGAACCACATCAACTGCTGAATGATGGGGCGCAAGACCTGGTTGTCTACGTGGTAGCAGATAACCCGATCGGCGAGTCAAACTATTACCCGGATAGTAACAAATGGTCGGTACGTTCGCCCGAACGCAGAGTTATCCGATCCGAAAATCTCGATTACTTTGACGGAGAAGAGTGAGCCGGAGCGTCTCCGTTATCAGGATTCATAACAATAGGATCGAGATTTTGTCCTTTTCACCCTTTGAAACGCTCGATGCCTGACGCACTCGCCATTGATGCCTCCGACGTTGAAAGCGCTGCCCGCCTGATCCAGGGCATCGCGATTCGCACGCCGCTACTTGAATATCAGCCGCTCAACGAGGCTGCGGGCGGCCGGGTGTTGGTCAAGTTTGAGGGCGCACAACATACCGGATCGTTCAAGTTCCGGGGCGCTTATAACCGGCTAGCGCGGCTCCCAAAGGAGGCGAAAGCCCGAGGCGTGGTGGCTTGGTCATCCGGCAATCACGCCCAAGGAGTGGCCGCAGCGGCTCGACGCCTCGGCATCCCGGCCACGATTGTGATGCCTGCCGACGCGCCGTCGATCAAGCTGGAAAACACTCGCGCGCTGGGCGCCGAAGTGGTGCTTTACGATCGGCTTACGGAATCACGGGAGGAAATCGCCAGGAAACTAGCGACTGCGCGGGGGGCTGCTCTAGTCCCGTCTTTTGATGATCCCTTCGTAATGGCGGGCCAGGGGACAATCGGGCTCGAGATACTAGATCAGGCGCGGGAAGCGCACGCGAATCTGGCCCGGGTCATAGTCCCCTGCGGCGGCGGCGGCCTGATCTCCGGCATCGCGACGGCAATCAAAGCGACCACTTCTCAAACTGATATCTATGCGGTCGAACCTGCCGGGTTTGACGATACCGCCCGCTCATTAGCAGCCGGCAAACGCGAGGCGATTCGACCAAACGCAACTTCGATTTGCGACGCGCTACTTACGCCTAGTCCCGGGGAACTGACCTTGCCGATCAATACGCTCCTTTTATCAGGCGGTTTGGTGGTTACCGATGATCAAGTTCGAGCGGCCATGCGCTTTGCTTTTTCAAGAATGAAATTGGTGATCGAGCCTGGCGGCGCCGTAGCATTGGCCGCCCTCTTATCCGGTATCGCACCGCCGCCCGCTAGCGGCGGTGACACCGCAGTGGTGGTGTCTGGTTCCAATGTTGATCCCGCCCTTTACGCCGAAATCATTGGCGGCCGGGAGGGCGCGCGCCTGGAGGCTCGCTGAATAGCAAAACCTAAACGTGTATTTTCATCTAGGATCAAACCACGTCCTCAACTTCGTTAGCCTTCGGATCGCGAGGATCCGACGTCGCCAGCGCCGTGAAGAAAAGACCCACGAAAGAAGGCTATGTCGGACAGGCAGCGATCCCTCCCCGCGATGGACGCCCCACCCTTCGGAGCCCGATCGCCTCTACTCGTGGTAATGCAGTGGTTTCAGATTCTGGACCTCCGTCTTGCCCTGTAAGTCGTATACGACCTGGAGTGAGGGCTTAAAATGAAGCGGATTTTTCCCCGTGTCGGCTTTGATGTAATAGGTGGCTCCGGCTTGCAGTTTGAGGCGTTGTTGGGCGGTTGATTCTGTCGTCAGAGTAAACAGGTGGACGCCGGGATTAGCAGATAGCAAATAGGAAATTGAGATGCGCCCCGATGTCGAGGCCATTATCTTGGATGTCGAAGGTGACGGCGCCGCCTGGAGCGTAGTGAGTACGATAAAAATAGACGGTGGCGAATTTCGGGTTAGGCGCGTGATTCGAACTCTGGGGAACCGAAGCGCAGCTAGATAATAAGCACAGAACCAGCGGGAGGAACTTGACTGGTTTGATCATAGATTGTCGTAACCGTAGGCGGGAGGTTGGGGGAGTTCAAGGCCTGCCGTGACGTAGGCTTTGCGAAGTCGGGGATTCAAATTTGGTAGGGCGAGGCTCCAGAATGATCCCTGGTTATAGCGAAGTCCTGGATATTTGGCGGCCGCTCGACGCTGTTACGCCATAAAACGCGCCGAGCCGTGTTCTATCGCTGGCCCCCGGTAACGCCGCACTTGGAATTTGCCCGTCGCATCTGCTATTTGCTATTTGCTATTTTGACTATTGCGCTCGTCGTAAAAACAGCGCTAGGTTTTCCCAATGAAGACAATCGTGGTCGGGGCAGGGATAGCCGGCGCTAGCGCGGCATTCCATCTCACGGAGTTGGGCGTAGAAGTTGATATTGTCGATACCGATGCTCCGGGCCGAGCGACTTATGCCGGGGCGGGTATCATCTGTCCCTGGCTTTCCAAAAACAGCGACCAACAGTATCAGACCCTTTCGTTTGCCGCTTTCAGATACTACCAGCCCCTCGTAACCCGGCTCGAGTCTCTGGGCCAAACCGGGGTCCAATATGACCTGGTTGGCGGGCTGGCAGTCGGCGAGTCGCGTGATCAACTCGATCCGATCGTCCAGCGCTTAGAAAAACATTTAGATAATGGGGTCAAAGAGGTTGGCGATATCCGTGTCCTCGATAAAGGCGGCCCGAAAGAATTGTTCCCTTACCTCGATCCCGGGTTAGCGGGCGTTTACTTGAGCGGCGCCGCCCGTTTGTCGGGAGAATCCGTCAGGAACGCCCTGCTGCGAGCCGCGACCCAAGCCGGCGCTCGAAAATTATCCGGGACCGCTGTGTTGGAGAGCTCGAGTGACTCGGTTGTGGGCATCCGCATTAACGGCGACCTGTTCCGGGCCGACTCCGTTATCGTCGCCGGCGGCGCATGGTCGGCAAACCTATGCCGTCCTCTGGGTCTCGAACTCGGTCTTGAACCTCAACGAGGTCAAATCCTTCATCTGAAAGTTGAGGAGACAAACACTGGCGACTGGCCCGTGATTGTCCCGGTTCTAAATGACTATTATCTATTGGCATTTCCAGACTCTCGCATTGTGGTTGGCGCCACCCGAGAGACCGGCTCCGGGTTCGACTGCAGAGTCACCGCCGGTGGTGTCGCAGAAGTATTGCGCGAGGGGCTCGCCCTCGCTCCCGACCTACAAAAAGCAACATTAGCTGAGGTTAGAGTTGGGCTCCGGCCCATGACCAAGGATGGTTTGCCTCTAATTGGTCGTCCGGCTCAGCTCAAAGGTTTGATCATCGCGACGGGCATGGGCCGCTACGGTCTCACGGTCGGCCCCTACGCCGGAAAGCTTGCCGCCCAGGTGGCGACCGGCCAATCCACTGACATCGATCTCACTCCATATGCACCGGACCGCTGGACCTTATAGGTGTCGCACGCCCAAGACCTGGAGGGGAGCCGCTTTGGAGCATGGCAGTTCTATCCGTCGGCAGCAAGCGGCTCCCGGGAATAACCTAGCGTGAATTTTGCCCCGCGGCGCTTTCAGAAACTGATTGAACCCGTGCTCCATAGACCTGCATCATCCTGGGCTGTTCCCGGGAGCCGCTTGCAGCCAACCGATAGAACTTGCCGCACTACAAAGCGGCTCCCCTCCAGGCCCTGGACCGATCCTGCACGCTGTGCGTTGGTAAAATTAGCCGGGAGATCGTAAAACAATTATTCTTCCGCAACGACCTTCACATGGATCCGCAGCAGGCGCTTGAGCAATACTTCGGGTTTCGCGAGTTCAGAGAACCGCAGCGCGAAATTATCTCCGAGATTCTTTCCGGCCAAGACGTGTTTGTGGTTATGCCCACCGGAGGCGGCAAGTCGCTCTGCTACCAACTTCCGGCGGTTCTGATGGATGGAGTGACGATCGTCGTTTCTCCTTTGGTGGCATTGATGAAGGATCAGGTTGATAGCCTGTCCTCCCGAGAAATAGCGGCAACGCTCATCAATAGCACCATCTCAGGCGCAGAACAGCAGGAGCGGATCCGCCGGATGCGCCAAGGCGAGTACCGCCTGGTCTATATCGCGCCAGAACGATTCCGGAGCCGGTCTTTCTTGCAAGCATTGGGCCAGGTTACGATTGCTTTGTTTGCGGTCGACGAAGCTCACTGCATGTCCCAATGGGGCCACGATTTCCGACCCGATTATTTTCGCCTGGGCCAGGTACTCGATGAGCTCGGGCGACCGCAAGTCGCCGCTTTTACCGCCACCGCCACACCCGAAGTGCGGGCCGATATCGTCGACCGCCTCGGTTTGAGTGAACCCAAGATTTTTGTGGCCGGATTTGCGCGGCCAAACCTTCGATTCGTAGTGACTGAAATGACCGGCGAGGCGCAAAAGTATGAGCGTCTGCGCGAACTGATCCGCCGGCATCGAACCGGGATAGTCTATTGCGCGACGCGAAAGCGGGTCGACCAAGTCGGCGACCAGCTCGAGTCCTGGGGTATCAGAGTCGCGCGATATCATGGCGGGATCGATGATGATGCCCGAGAAGCGGCCCAAAACCGCTTCACCCAAAACGACTGCGATATCGTAGTGGCGACCAATGCGTTTGGCATGGGGATTGACCGCGCTGATTTGCGATTTGTCGCTCACTTCGAACTCCCCGGTTCTATCGAGGCTTATTACCAAGAAGCCGGACGAGCCGGTCGCGATGGAGAACCGGCCGAGTGCGAACTCTTGTTCAATTACGCGGATACTCGGGTTCAGGAATTCTTCATCGACGGTAGTAATCCATCGATCGATCTCATCCGCCGGCTCTACCTGCTGTTATGCCGTCTGGCTAATGAATCCGGTGAACTTGTGGTGCCGATGAAAGACCTCGCTGCGCGGCTGGACAGCGACAACAACGACATGGCCATCCGATCCGCCCTGACTATCCTTGACCGGCACAACATTATCGATCGATTTGATGTCCCAGGTCGACGGGTGGCGGGAATCAAGTTGGTAAAACGCGACCTGCGCCCGCTCGAATTGCCCATTGATACCCGAGCTTTACAAGAAAAGGAAAAACGGGACCGGGCAAAACTTAAGGCCATGGTGGCCTACGCTTACGGCCGGGAATGTCGGCAAAAGATGATCCTCCGATATTTTGGGGATCCAGAGCTGAACAACTGCGGAGCCTGCGATCAATGCTTGACCAATCGTGTTGAGAAACTCCGTCCGCCTACAGAAGATGAATTACTCTTGGTGCGTAAAACATTCAGCTGTATCGCTCGGATGTGTTTTCGATCGGAGGAAGGATTCGTGCCTCGTTTTGGTCGCAATCGGGTGATCCAGGTGCTGCTCGGGAGCAAGGCTAAGGAAATCGTCGATGCCCGGCTCGATGAGCTCACGACCTATGGTTTGCTCAAGACCAGCTCGGCTAACTACCTGTATGAACTATTTCGCGAGCTGGAAGAAGCGAAGTTGATTTATTCCACGGGCGGCCAATACCCGATGATCGGATTGACCGAACTCGGAGTCGCCGTAATGCAAAATCGAGAAAGGTTTAGTTTGGTATGGCCCGAAGAACCGAAGCGACCGGTAACCAGAAAATCGGAGCCTGGGTTTCAAGTTGAAGCACCGTTTGATGCATCACTATTCGAAGCCCTACGTCGGACCCGGGCAGCATTAGCCCAGGACCAAGGCGGTGTGCCACACTACGTGATCTTTCCGGACGAAACTCTCAAAGCGTTTGCCCGGATCAAGCCTTCCTCAATTGAAGCCGCTCGCCGGATCCGGGGCGTTGGGGAGATCAAGGCTCAAAAATACGTTCCCGCTTTCCTGGCCACCATCGAGGAGTACGGCGGGTGATGGGCATGACTTCGTTCTCGTTTTTCGAGCGAGGTTGAACGTTGTTGAAGCGTGTGATTGTCCAAGATCTGGAGGGGAGCCGCTTTGGCGCGTATCTCGCCAGCCTCGCGATATTCGTCTCAACATTAATCTAGCCGGAACCCGTAAGAACAGGCGGCTCCCGGGAACTGCCCCGCGGTTTGCGGCTCGAACTGGCGAGGCTGTATAGAGAATCCGAAGCGATCAGGGAAATGCTTCACGGTGGGTGATTCCCGGGAGCCGCCTGTTGCGACATTTCTTGGCCGAATCGGGCGCTAAAACAAATACCGCGAGGTCGCGAATGACGCGCCAAAGCGGCTCCCCTCCAGGCCCTGGGAACAAAGGCACCGCATCGACGTGCCGGATTCCAGTACGAGGACAGCGGCTCGACTGAGCCCGCCGAAGTCTTGCCCGACGCCCGTTTTTGGAATTTCGGAGTACTTTTCGATGCCGCTTATGCGGCATCTTCCAGCCCGATTTTTGCCTCCCGCACTCTCCAGCACCCGAAAACTAGACACTCCTTTAGATGTGTGACCGATCGACGCAAAAAGCGGGCTTACTGTGCTGCCTCAAACAAGAACCAGGTTCGCCGCTCCGTTTCATCGATCCAATTCTCGATCAAACTGGCAGTCGCGACATCGTTGTGTTGGTCACAAATCTCGTGGGTAGCACGCAAAAATTTTGTTAGTTGCTGATTGTCGGCCGCCAGCTCGGCTAACATCTCTTTTGGAGCAACAAACTCGGCGTTGTTATCCGGCAGCCGTTGATGTTCGGCGATATCGCTAACCGATCGCAAGGTGGTCCCGCCAATTTTACGAGCCCGTTCCGCAATTTCGTCCGTCATCGCGAAAATCTGTTCGCCCTGTTCGTCCAACAACAAGTGATAATCGCGGAAATGCGGTCCGCTCATGTGCCAATGGAAGTTCTTCGTCTTAACATAAAGTCCGAACACGTCAGCTAAGAGCTCGCGGAGAGAACTTGAGATCTCCCTTACGCCGTCAGGGTTAAGATCGGACGGAGTCCTCAGCGCAGCGGCGGTTGGGTCCTCCAGTTGGGTCGAACTATTTTTGCTCATTATTTTTCTCCTTACCGCCGCAAACTCGGCTTCCCCCAGCGCAGTGGCAACTAAGGTTTTGAAGAAACGCTCCCCGAGGTGTGCTTTTACGCCAGCAGGTCGTGTTTTTTACCGCGAAGCGGTTGCAAATTGGGGAGGGCGCGCGTCCCCGCGCGCCGCGAGGACGTGCCCCAACTTGAAGGTGTATTTCCGTCCGCGATTACGACACATGCCCGGCTTTCGGTAATCCGGCGGATCGCGGGGACGCGATCCCTCCCCAACGATCCGGGAGGCATGCCAGCGTTCCCGGCGTCTCCCAACTAACTCTGCACCGACACAACCATCCCTTCCTGCAGGTCGTCGGTCGGATTTTGTACGACCAAGTCGTCAGGATTTAATCCGCTGATAATCTCCGATTTGGAGCCGAAATCGCGACCCAGAGTAATCGTTTTAAAATGGATTTTGTGCTCAGAATCGACCGTTGCTACCCGGGTGCCCTTAGAATCGATCACAATCGTATTGTCAGGAAGGTACATAAGCGGATGTGGGTCCGGCGCTGACAAGGTCACATGGGCAAACATGCCTGCGTAGAGGCGGCCATCCGGGTTGGGGACATCCACTTCTAACAAGATGGTCCTAGATTCCTGATCGAAAGCTCCTGCATCTCTGGCCACTTTTCCTGTAAATGTCTCGTTCGGATACTCATCCACTTTCACCGTCGCGAACGTTCCAGGCTGAACCCGGCCAATGTTAGACTGCGGCACGTTCACAAAGACTCGTACGGGATCGGATTGCGCAAGATCGAATAACTTTTGGACAGTCCTCGCGCTCCCTGAAGTCACCAACGAACCCACATCAACATAGCGCGCGGTGATAACACCGTCGAACGGAGCCCTGACTTGTTCGTACGCTTTCATCTGCTTCGCGTTCTCCAGACTCGCAGTAGCATTGTCTTCGGTTGCCTGTTGCACTTGTTCAGTAGCCAGGACGGTGTCGAGTTCCTGCTGAGAATTAACCTTATTAGTAAAGAGTTGCTGAGATCGCGCCGAATTGGTCTGGGCAAGTTTTAGGTTGGCCTGGGCAAGCTCCAGCTGGGCCTGAGCCTCGCGCAGGTTGGCATCGACTTGTGGCGCCTCAATATCGGCTAGCACCTGGCCCTCATGAACATGATCCCCAATATCAACGTACCAACGCTTCAGGTAACCATCGACCCGAGCGTAGATCGAAGTCGATCGATCAGCTTCGATATTTCCCGGCAGAATCAACGGCGCCCTCGCGTCGGTCTGAGTTGGCTTAACCACGATAACCGTCTTATTGTTGGCCGCCGCAGCGAGGACAGCCAACTCCCGGCTATTCTGCAGCCGGGGGTTGATAGCCAAAAAATAGACGCCCACGGCTAGTCCCAGAATTATGATGGACGCGATCAGCAACCGGCGCTTCGATCGCCCCGTTGATTCCGAATTAACCGGCGTCGGATTATTGACGGGCCCGTCAGCTGTTTCCTTCTCTTTAGTATGAGTATTCATAGGTTTTCACCTTTAACTTTTCACCAATCACTAATCACTTCTCACTAGCCCCAGCAGCCTCCAACGCCTCTTCACTCAACCCAACCCGCAGACGCGGATGCAGCACCCGCGCATGATATTCCCGCCGCATCATCCGATAGACCACCGGCACAAAAAACAGAGTGAAGAAGGTCGCAAATAATAACCCGCCGATCACCGCGCGGCCGAGTGGAGCGTTTTGTTCGCCGCCGCTGCCGAGCCCCAAAGACATCGGCAACATGCCGAGAATCATGGCTAGCGCGGTCATCATCACCGGGCGCAGCCGGGTAAACCCGGCGGACAGAGCGGCATCAAATCCGTTCTTACCAGAACGCAACTCATCGTTGGCGAATGTGACCATCAAAATACTGTTAGATGTGGCAACTCCAATACACATAATTGCTCCCATCAGAGCAGGGACGCTAATAGGGGTGCGGGTCAGAAACAGTATCCACACTATGCCGGTCAACGCACCCGGCAATGCCGTGATAATAATAAAAGGATCGGTCCAGCTCTGAAAATTGACCACCATCAGAAAATAAACCAGCAGGATGGCAAATCCGAGGCCGACACCTAATCCGAGATAGGAACTATACATGCTTTGTACCTGCCCTCTGATTACCAGAGTAGTGCCTCGGGGCAGATGTTGCCGTTCTGCATTCACAATCTTTTGCACCTGACTGGCAACCGATCCCAAATCCTGGTCCTGCACGTTGGCGTAAACATCAAACACGGGCTGCACATTGTAATGGCTCACCACAATCGGCACGGCAGCGTGTTGGATGGTGGCGAGATTGCTAAGCAGCTGTGGCTGAGGAATGTCGGTACCGGTTAGCCCGGCCAATGGTGTTTGATAGCCGCCGTTGCCCGCCTTCGGGTTTGGCAAACCGGGAGCGCTGAGCGCGATGGGCGTGTGTAAGATGTCCGGAACATCATTGATTTTATATTGCGGCGTCTGAACCGAAATGAGGTAGCTGACTCCATTCTCGGGATTGAGCCAGAAATTTGGAGCCGTTTGTCCGCTTCCGCTAAGAGACACAAGCAAATTATCGGCTATTTGTTTCTCAGTTAACCCTAGCTGTTCTGCCCGGGTTCGATCGACATTGATCTGCAAAGCGGGGTAGTCGGTGATTTGGTGAACATTAACGTCGACCGCCCCTGGGATTGCCGCCATCTGCCGGCGCAAATCCTCCGCGATCTGATAGTTTTCGGGGTTATGCCCAACCACCTGAACATCGATCGGAGCTGGTAGCCCGGCGTTCAGGGTCTGGCTCACGATATCCGCTGGCTGCGTGAAGAAGCTGTAATCGGGAAACTTTTTATTCAGGATCTGGCGGATCTTCTTCACATACGCCGCAGTTGGTCCGTGATGTTTTTTGTTCAGCGATACCAGGATTTCACCGTCCGATACACTGATGGTGGCGGTGTCGCTCAGCGCGAGATTCAAATTCATTGGTAGTCCGATGTTATCCAGGACCATATCAATTTCGTCTTTCGGAATAACGCTCCGGATGACCTGCTCAACTTGAGTGAAGACATGCTGGGTGTCCTCAATACGAGTTCCCACCGGAGCACTGACGTGGAGCCGGAATTGGCCGGTATCGACTGAGGGAAAAAAGTCTTCACCTAAGACGGGCGTCAGCAGAACCAACGAAAGCACAACCAGGGCAATCGCGCCGCCTAGCACTAAGCGAGCATGTTGCAGGCACCAGGTTAGTCGAGCCACATAAAAGTTCCGCAGCTTGTCGAATTGGCGATTAAACCCTTCATGAATTCGGGTGAATAACCCTGGAGCGTGCCTCGCTCGCGAGGCCGAAGCCGAGGCACCGGCTTCTTGCTCCTGAACTCCTGCAAGTCCTGAACTCCTGAACTCCTTCTTCCCTCCTTCCAGAAAATTGACCATCGTCGGCACTACCGTTCGCGATAGCAGGTAGGAAGCCATCATGGCGAACACGACCGCCATCGCTAGAGGCGAGAATAGGAAATAGGCATTTCCGCTTAAGAAGAATATTGGGACGAAGACGATGCAGATACACAACGTCGCCACCAATGCCGGGGTCGCGATTTCCTGTGCACCGTCCAGGATCGCATCGATCATCGATTTCCCCATCCCGAGGTTTCGATGAATGTTCTCGACTTCAACGGTGGCGTCATCGACCAGGATGCCAACAGCTAGGGCGAGCCCGCCTAACGTCATGATATTGATCGTTTGGCCGAGCACGTGAAGGACGATGATCGACGTGCAGATCGAGAGTGGAATCGAGGTGGCAACCACCAGAGTGCTGCGCCAGGATCCCAGAAAGAGAAGGATCATGACGGCCGTCAACCCTCCCGCGATGGCTCCCTCGCGAAGCACTTCGAAAAGCGCGGAGCTAACAAACACCGATTGGTCAAAGAGCGGGGTGATCTGGAGATCTTTGGGTAAGGTAGCTGCGATTTTGGGCAACGTTTTCAGCACCCTGGACACGACATCCAAAGTTGAGGCATCGCCATTTTTGAGCACCGGCAAAAGCGCGGCTTTAATCCCGTTCGATACCACCATGTTGACCTGGGGCGTATATCCATCGTGGACGTTAGCGACGTCCCGAATATAGACGGTTGTGCCATTGACCTGCTTGAGTGGTAAGTTGTTGATCGCTTGGATGGTATCGGTGTTGCCATTGAACAACACGTCATACTCGCGCTTCCCGATCTTGGCCGTGCCGGACGGGATGATAACACTTTGCTGATTGATCGCGGCGCTCACTTCGTCCGGCGAAATTCCATATGCTTGTAGCGCACGTGGATTCAGATCGACCGCTACTGCCCGAGTTTTCCCGCCGTAGGGCAACGGGATCGATGCCCCTTGCACCGTCGCTAGCTGGGTCCGGATGAAGTTCGTCGCGTAGTCGTAAAGCTGTTGCTCAGAAAACTTTTCTCCACCGATGCTGAGCTCCAAAACCGGTACATTTGCGGCATTGTAGCTAAGAATGTTGGGCGCAGTGATTCCCCGCGGCAGAATCTTTTGAATGGTCTGGCATTCAGCGGTGACTTCGGATATCGCCGCATCAATGCTGGCGCCTTGATGCAAGTAAACCTTGATGACAGCAATACCATTGAACGAATTCGACTCAATGTGTTCGATGTTATTGACCGAAGTCGTCAAAGCGCGTTCGGAAACCGTCGTGATTCGCCGCTCCATTTCCTGGGCCGGCATGCCGTTGTAAGTCCAAATGACGCCAACCACGGGAATGTTGATCGCCGGGAAAATATCCTTGGCCATCTGTACCCCGCTGAGGATGCCGCCAATCAATAGTAACAGCCCGACGACCGTAAAGGTGTAGGGAGCGCGCAGTGCGACTTTAACGATCCACATCATAGGGTTTGCTGTTCTGAGTTTGAAACAACTTGTGTGCCACTTCTGGGCAAGGCAATGCTTGCCCCTGTCTACTAGGAGCTTGTAAATGGATTCGATTGGAATCAGTGTCCGTACGAAATTTCGAACCTTCGGACTTTCGCTCCAACAAGTCTGCTTGGCCTGAGATTTGGCGTCCAGTTTCGGTAGCAAAACGATTGGCCAGGAGGCCGCAGACAAACAATTGGAATGGGTGATAAAACATGATGGGTAACAGGATCAGTCCCAGATTGGCGTGAGCGCCAAAGATCAGCTGCGCTAGCGGTACCCCCATTGCTAGCGTCTTCTTCACTGAACAGAATAGCGCCGCGATAAAGTCTTCTCGAGACAAATGGATGACTGACGAGGTAGCGACTACCAGCAATGAAACCGTCGCGAACAGGATGGCGACCGTACCTAAGACCGCGAGGGTGAGACCGATCCCGTACCGCTCCCATACTCTGCCCTCAACCGAATCGCAGAATGCGGTGTAAACTATGAAAAGAATGACGGCGTTGCTCAAAAGATTGAGAAAACGGCGGTTTTGATCAGCCCATTGGCGAAGAATCATCCGGCAAGCCATTCCCAACAGGAATGGCACGAGAGTAAGTAAGGTGATCTTCAGCAGGAGCGGCCCAAACGAAGCAGCTTGGTCGCTCGCCTGCATCAAGAGCCGAACTAGCAGGGGCGTGAACATCACACCCAGGATGTTAGAAAGTCCGGCGTTAAAGATAGCTCCGGGGGTGTTACCTCGAGCCACGGTTGTGAGAACGACCGAGGTGGAAACGGTGGAGGGTAGTACACAAAGATAGAGAAAACCGTCTTTTAACGCGCTGGGTTCGCTGGGCCAGATAGCCCCGCTCAGCGCATGGAACGCCAACCCAATCACTGGAAAAATCAGGAAAGTAAAGCCCTGCACGATCACGTGTAGTCGCCAGTTTCCGGCTCCTGCGCGCATTCGCTCCACGGCCATGGCCAGTCCCTGAACAAAGAGAATCAGCGCTACCCCAATGTTATTCAGGAGATCCGGATGCAACCAACCGCTCTTGGCGCCGGCCGAAGGAAAGAGGAATGCGAGTCCTACCGCGCACAAGAGCGCAAGAATGAACCCGTTGCGTTTGGTTGTCGCCCAAACCCAGCCGCCAATGTTTTGGCCGGCTCTGTTGCTAGCCATGCTTCTCTGTTCCAGCGTCTCCAGTTTCATTGTCTAGCAGCGACTGTGCGTTCCGTTCGCTGGCGCCGCGACCGTAAAGCGTTTCACTTTTTATCGAATCCGTGACACTTCTCGGATCCGGTAGACTGGCCCGATCGCGAAGGAGAAAAAAATATCCGCAGATTAACGCAGATTACGTTTTTAAGGCCGATAGCTGCGTGGGAGATAAACAGATCGTTCCTAAGAGCGCGGCTTTTCTACTCCCCGGGCGAACCTTATCCCACTACGAAATCTGCGTTAATCTGCGTAATCTGCGGATATATCAAATCTGCGGTTCGGGTTTTAATCAGGGAGTTAAAGAAAACCTGGCCCTTAGGAACGATGTGCCTATCTCCCACGGATCAATCGGCCTTGAAACGAAATCTGCGTTAATCTGCGTAATCTGCGGATATACCAAATCTGTGGTTCGGGTTTTAATCAGGGAGTCAAAGAAAACCGGGCCCTTAGGAACGATGTGCCTATCTCCCACGGATCAATCGGCCTTGAAACGAAATCTGCGTAATCTGCGGATATATCAAATCTGTGGTTCGGGTTAAGTCTCGCCATTTTGGAACGCCTCTGGAGCTCACCCAAAATGCTGAAGACGATGCCACCCTGTTTGATGACATCGTCCTGACGATTGACTCGCAATTCCTCTCCGGAGGATCTCTGACTACAGTTTAGTCTGATTGACGACCTTGCGAATGCTCCGGAGTTCTTCTTCGGTTAGCCGGATCTCACCGGCTTTAGCGTTAGCGATCGCCTGGTCCGGATTACGAGCGCCGACCAATGCGTGGGAACACCCGGGTTGGGCCACAGTCCAAGCGATGACCGTCTGCGCGATGGTAATGCTGTTGGCTTCTGCTACTGAGCGAATCACATCCAATAGGGCATCAACCTTGGATCGGTTTTCTGCTTGGTACCAAGGGTTGCCGCGGCGCACATCGCCTTCCCCGAATACATGCTTCGGACCGATCTTGCCGCTGAGGATACCAAGAGCCATGGGAGAATAGGCTAGAAAAGCCAATTCATGATCGCGACAAAAAATGAGATTGTCAGCTTCATGCTGGCGTTGCAGCATCGAATACTGTTCCTGATCGGTATCAAGCTCGCCGACAGACAAATAACGCTCCATTTGTTCGACGGTGGCGTTGGAGCAGCCGATCGCTCGGATTTTTCCTTCTTGCTTCAACGAAAGCAACTCGGCCATCGTGTCTTCGGTTTTAGTGGTCGAATCCTGCCAGTGCGTTTGATAGAGGTCGATCCGATCGGTCTTTAACCGGCGAAGACTCTCTTCAATTTCATACCGGATCATCGCCGGCCGAAGGTTGATATAAACCTCGTACTTTTTGTCGGCCTCGCTTTCGGCTTCACCGGTCTCACTCGCGTCGAAGAATTTATCGCCTTCTTGCTTGTACCAGACCATACCGCACTTGGTCGCCAATACGACTTTATCGCGGATGCCTTTTAACGCTGCGCCGACTAATTCTTCAGAATGGCCGTACCCGTACATGGGCGCGGTATCAATCAGATTGATTCCGTGATCGATAGCAGCATGAATCGCTCCTTCCGGATCGTTCTTCTTAGTGCCGCCCCACATCCATCCACCGATCGCCCAGGCGCCGAAGCCGACGACAGAGGCTTGAATTCCAGATTTACCTAATGGTCGATATTTCATGTCTTTTTTGTCTTTATTTTAAATTTCTGTTCCCTCGCAGGATGCGGATAATGCTAACTTCATACTCACGTCGCCACCGGGTGGAACCCACGATCAGGAAATATCCATTCTTGGTTAGAATTGAAATCCTTCCAGAAACCCCGCCACCCGGTGACTAACCTGCTCATCATGGCCTCCTGATTTATCTATATCCACGCTAACATCCTGGCGTTAGCATCGCTATGATCGGACCGAGCGTCTTTTTGCTACCCTAACGGGTGATAACGTTCGGCGTTCGGCGCTTGGCGTTTGGCGTTTGGCGTTTGGCGTGAGCACCTCTGGGCCTAGCCGCGCGATAGCACAGAATGCCGCGAGTTCGCGCCGCGACCCAATGGGACTTATATGACCAATGGGACCTATGGGTCATCCTATTAGTCCCATCAGTCCTATAGGCCCCATCCGCTCGCAGCGCCGAACGCCGAACGCCGAACGCCAAACGCCAAACGCCAAACGCGAACCCTTCAGTTAACCGGCTTGATCAGCCCACGTTTCAACGCGATGGCAATCGCTTCTGTCCTTCCCATGGCGTCTAACTTCGCCAGGATTGACTTAACATGGGCTTTGACGGTGTTCTCACTGATATAGAGAACCTGCCCTATCTCTTTATTACTCCGGCCGTTCGCCATGTATTGAAGAACCTGGAGCTCTCGCTCCGAAAGTTCGGGATGCGACATCGATTCGGCTAACTTTGAAGCAATCGAAGCCGGCAGCAGAGAGTCGCCTTTCGCTACTTTGCGGACCGCGTCTCGAATCTCTTGAGGAGCGGTCCCTTTTGCTAAATATCCTTTTGCTCCTGCCTTTAGTGTGCGCCGGATATCTTCTTCGCTTTCGTACGTTGTCATCACGATGATACGCGGCTTCGGAGGATTCCGCGCCATCAACTCCGTGATCACGCCAAGCCCATCTTTATTCGGCATCCGCAGGTCGAGCAGAACAACATCCGGAGAAAACTCGTCATAAAGCTTGCATGCTTCTTCGCCGTCTCCGGCCTCCGCCACGATTTTCATATCCTTCTGGGATTTAAGGATCGCAGCCAATCCCTCACGAACCACCGGATGGTCATCCACGATCATCAGTGTAATAACCTCAGACGAGGAGCTAGGAGACGTTTTCACCGCTGTTACCTGTTCTGAATCGACACCACTCATAACCTAATCCGATGTAACGAGGGCGAAAGATCATTTTTCGCCGCCTTCCACCAATCACCATCATCACCTCTCACTTCACGATTTCACGCCCCTGCGCCGAAGGCGGGTTCCGGCGAAGATTCACTCGTCTCAACGTGTTTGATCTTGCTGACTAGCATGAACACGGCGGGCACAAAGAACAATGTCGCTGTCGTGGCGAAGATCAGTCCTCCGATGACAGCTCGCCCCAAGGGCGCATTTTGTTCGCCGCCCTCTCCGAGGCCTAAGGCCATCGGTACCATACCAATGATCATGGCTAACGCCGTCATGAGCACCGGCCGGATCCGGACATATCCAGCTTCGAGCGCCGCCCGATAGGGATCTTTGTATCGTTGGAGTAGTTCATTGGCAAAGGTGACGACCAGGACACTATTGGCCGTAGCAACTCCCATACACATGATCGCACCCATCAGTGCCGGAATACTCAACGTTGTCCCGGTTACGAAAAGCATCCAGATGATCCCAGCGAGTGCACAAGGCAGCGCCGTAATGATGATAAACGGCTGTGTCCAGGATTGGAAATTGACGACCATCAATAAGTAGACCAGCACCATCGAAAATGCCAACCCGAGGTACAACCCGGTATAAGAAGCACGCATGGTCGTTATTTGCCCGTGTACACTAATGAAACTGCCGCTAGGCAGACTTTTCTGCGAAGCATCGACCAGTTTCTGTATGTGATCCGCTACGTATCCTAGATCTTTCCCGTCAGCGGACCCATAGATGTTAATTACCGGTAGAATATTGTAGTGATCTTCCACCGGGGACGTTGTAGCGCGCGAGATAGAAGCCACGTTTGCTAGAATCTGGCCTTGCCCGGCGGCGGCGCCAACAATCGGAAGATTTCGTAAGTCGTCCAGCGAATGCAGATCATATTGTGGCACTTGAGCGTTAATCTGATAGCTCACTCGGTTGTGGGGATCGACCCAGAAGTTCGGCGAAGTCTGTTCGGATCCAGAAAGCGCGCCGAGCACGCTCTCGGTTACGGCTTGCGCGTTAATGCCGAGGACCGATGCCATGTTGCGGTCGATATTGATATTTAATTGCGGCTCATCGTTCGGCTCCTGGATCCGGAAGTCCACTGCACCTGCAACGTGACGGACCTGGTCTAGCAGTTTGCTGGCAAAAGCGAAATTGGCTGTCAGGTTTGCTCCCGTCACCTGAATATCGATCGGCGCGGGTAACCCAAAGTTGAGTGTTTGTGACACGATATCGGCCGGCGGGAACCAGACGGTTACATCCGGGAAATCGTGTGGCATACGAGATCGGATTGCCTGGATGAATCGATCCGTCGGGCTGTGATTTTCCTTGAGTGATACCAGGATATCAGCGTCGGCCGGGCTCATTGTTCCGGTGTTGTTGTACGAAGTATTGATACCGCTATAAGGGATACCCATGTTATCCACTATCATGTCCACCTGGTTGGCTGGAATTATTTGACGAATCATCTGTTCGATCTGGTCGACCGTGTTAGCCGTTTCCTCGATGCGGGTGCCGGCGCGGGTCCGAACATGCATATCGAATTGTCCGGTATCGACCGTCGGAAAGAAATTTTGTCCGAGAAACGGGAACAGAACGGTCGAGGCCGCTGCGAATCCCAGTACAATTATCACCAGCTTACCAGCGTTCCGCAGACCAAGACTTAGCAGGTCCCGGTAACCTTCTCTAAACTTTTCAAACCGCCGGTTGAACCCAGCATGGAAACCGGAGAACCAGCCGAATAGTACGAATCTCTTTTTAGCTGCGCCATGAGGGGTTCCGCCATGACCTTTCATCCAATACATTGCCAAGGTAGGAACTAAGGTCCGGGAAAGGATGTAAGAAGCGATCATCGCAAAAATAACCGCTTCCGCCAACGGTGCGAACAGGTATTTGGCGACTCCCGAAAGGAAAAAAATCGGGACGAAGACGATACAGATACACATCGTGGAAACCAAGGCTGGTACGGCAATCTGCGCTGCTCCATCGCGAATCGCCTCCAAAGCCGGTTTCCCTTCGGCCAAGTGCCTATCGATGTTTTCTATTGTCACCGTGGCGTCATCAACCAGGATACCCACGGCGAGCGCCAGGCCGCCCAAGGTCATGATGTTAATCGTCTGTCCCAAAGCGGTTAGAACAGCGATCGAGGAGAGAATGGCTAGAGGAATCGAGATCGCAATAATTAAGGTGCTTTTCCAATCTCCAAGAAAGATCAGAATCATTATCGCAGTGAGACACGCCGCGATTACGGTCTCGCGGACTACTCCTTCGATCGCCGCGGTAACGAAGATCGATTGATCAAAAAGAGTCGTGATTTTTAACTGCGACGGCAGTATTCGCTTCAAAATTGGGAGCTTGTCCTTGATTCCCTGAACGATATCGAGAGTCGAGGCGTCCCCCGTTTTTTGAATGGTCAGCAGCGTAGCTCGCTTGCCGTTAAAACGCACGATGTTGGTTTGTGGAATGCTTCCGTTGTAAACGTGAGCGACATCCCGAATATAAACGGTAGTGCCGTTTGCCAGGGTCTTGATGGGGATAGCGTTTAGTTGTTCGAACGTGGGAGGACTAGCATTCACGCCGACCTGGTACTCGAATCGGCCGATCTTTTCGGTGCCCGACGGCAAGATGAGGTTTTGTGCGTTAATCGAGTTTATCACGTCGTTAGGCGTCAAGCCGTAACCTTGGAGCGACTTATAATTGAGATCGATCTGGACAGTCCTTTGCTTGCCCCCGTACGGGTAGGGGACGCCCACGCCGGGGACCGTGATCAGCTGGGGCCGGACAAAATTCAATCCTAGGTCATTGAGCTGTTGTTCAGATAGACCGCTTAAGCCCACCATGACAACTGGAACGTTAGTTGCGCTATAGCTGAGTACCAAAGGCGGTGTCGTTGCTGTCGGCAGTTGCTTGAGAACCGCCTGTGAGACAGAAGTTACCTGGGCGATTCCTCGAGACACACTGGCATTCGGTTGCAAAAAGATTTTAACGACCGCGATGCCGTACAATGATTCCGATTCGATATGCTCGATGTTATCAACGGTTGTGGTGAGGACCCGTTCGTAGGGCGTGGTGAGATGGTCAGCTATCTCGCTCGGAGCCATCCCGGTATAGTTCCAGATCACCGAGATAACCGGAATGTTGATCGAAGGGAAAATGTCCTTAGGCGCGCTTAGGATCGAAAGGACCCCAGCGATTAAAATAAAAATGGCCAGAACAATAAATGTGTAAGGCCGCCGTAGCGCTAAATTAACGATCCACATGGCAGGAGAAGAAAGATAACAGATGACAAATGACAGATGACAAATTGGTCGGGCGTAGAACATTCCTGCGTTGGTGGGGCGAGGCTCCTCTAAGGCCGAACCTGTTTTGCGAAGCCCGACGTTCTCCACAAATACGGGCGGTGCGACACCATAGCGCCGCCGACTTGTCCGACGTAGCTCTATCAAGCTCGGAACGGTAGGCCTGTGATTCGGTAGCGAAGTCGGAGCCGTTCACCCTGGCGTCGCGTGTCCCTTATAAGAAGCAATCGTGTTAACCATTCTCGAACCCCCAAAATTTGTCATTTGTCATTCAGTGGCCGCTACCAATTCGCGTGATCTTGCCACCAGAACTTGCGTTCCGGTAACCAACCCGGGCGGAGGATTAAAGATAAGCTGATCGGACGTGGACAGACCGTTAGCAATCTGCAGTCTGGTTCCTAAATCGCGGATGATACGAACTTTACGAATCTCCACTTTACTATCCGGACCAACTACGGCGACGGCCGGCTGTCCGGATTGGAAAATCAAGGTCGTTGATGGAATCATGACCCCGTGCCCATCCACGGGAATATCGAGAGTCGTCTGAACATATGCGCCGCCAAGCGGAGCGCCGGTCGGGTTAGCTGCTTCGAGTTCAGTTAAGAGCCGCTTGGAAGTCGGATTGATCGCACCCGCCGTGCTGACTACATGAGCAGGAAGTGTCTGACCAGGGAATTCGTTTACCGTTAACTCAGCTTGCTCACCCGCTTTTACCAGAGACGAAAAAGCCTGAGGGACCGTGACGTAGATTCGTAGAGTGGAGGTCGCTGCCATCCGGAAAAGCGGTGTGCTCGAGCCGGCGGCGACATAGTCTCCAACATCGGTATTTCGCGCCGTGACAATTCCATCGAACGGGGCGCGTACCGTTTTAAATTGTTCGAGCGCTTGTAATTGGCCCACAGCCGCTTGATCCGCGATAACAGTGGAGCGAGCCCCGGCGTAGTTATCGGCGGCCGTATCGAGATCTTGGGCTGCGATTACTTTGGTCTTAAAGAGGTCCTGATCGCGATTGTAGGTTACTAGGGCTAGATCGCTGGCCGCCTGGGCCACCTTGAGTTGAGCCTGGGCCTGCGCCAGCTGCTGATCGACCTCCGGAGTATCAATATCGGCGAGAACGTCCCCTTTCTTCACTCGAGCCCCAATATCGAAGTACCATTTCTTCAAGTACCCACTGGTCTGTGCGACGATCGGCGAATCGGTAAATGGCATCGCGTCACCGGGTAGCTGAAGGTAGATAGTCCCAGTCGCTGTTTGTGGGTGCACGACGTCTACTTGTATGCGAGCAGCCTGATTGGTGCGCCGCTGAACTTCCGCAGTCCATTGATTGCGCGCTATGATGCCGGATACGGCGACGCCGATGAAGAGCGCACCCACAGCAACCAAGCAGAAGATTAAGGTTTTGGCTGTCTTCTTCTTCGGTGTCAGCGGCGGTTCAGGCGCCACCGGCGTTGTAAGGGTCTCATTCATAGTCCGTGTGTCTCGTCCTTCCGACTTCGCCCATGCCTCGTTGTGGAGCGCGCCTCGCTTCCTCCGTCGCTAAAGCTATGAAGGACAAGTGCGAGGCCGACCTCGAGCGGTTGGCAAACGTAGAACTTGGGCTTCGTCGGACAAGCTGTTCGGAGGAACGTCGTGATCCGTTTTTCAACATCTCTAGCTTCCTCCCTGTTTTGCCTCTGAATCGCCAGGCACAATCTTCGCCGTCATCCCGTTCGCTAAGCTGTCGGATGGATTGAGAATTACTTGATCCGTGACGGACAACCCGTGGACAATTTCCAACTTGTCGCCGAGGTCCTCATTGATATCAATTTTTCGGATCTCTACCTTCCCGTCCATACCAACCACACCAACGGCAGCGCCTTCGCGCCGGAATATCAGGGTGTTCTCTGGTATCGTGAGGTAAGGAGAATCCCCCTCGAACTTGAATGTGATCTGAGCGTAGGCTCCCGGAAGCAATTCCCCCGATGCATTCGGAATTTGCAGTTCTGTTAAGAGCGATCGGGACGTCGGATCTATCAGGTCAGCTGTATTGGTCACCTGCCCTCGAAATATTCGGCCGGGAAACTCAGGTAGGGTCAGCTCTCCCTCCATTCCGATTTTTACTAACTGCGCATACGCCTGCGGTACCTGCACATAAACGCGTAAGGGCGAGGTCTGAGCTACTACGAAAAGTTGATTTCCTGAGCCGTTGGCGACATAGGTCCCCACATCGACATTTCTCGCAGTAACGATGCCGTTGAAGGGGGCTCGTAGCACCTTGAAGGCCTCAAGAGCGTTAAGCCGGTCGATGTTAGCCTGGTCGGCAACGACTGAGGCTTGGTCTTCCGCGTAGGTGTCGGCTGCGGTGTCGCGCGTTTCTGCATCGAGAACCTTCTGACTAAAAAGAGTCTGATCCCGTTCGTAGGTAACCTGGGCCAGATGCGCGGCTGCCTGAGCCACCTGGAACTGCGCTTTCGATTGGGCCAGCTCCTGGTCGACCTCGGGCGTTTCAATCTCGCCCAGAATGTCGTTAGTGTGCACTTTGCCGCCAATGTCGAAGTACCACTTTTTCAGATAACCACTGGTTTGTGCGTAAATCGGCGCCTCAGTGTACGCTTGCGTATATCCCGAGAGCCGCAAAGTACTGCCTCGGGGTTTCTCTGGATGAACCACACTGACCGTGATGGCCGGTGCGATCTGAGAACTCGGTACGGAAGTTGTCCGTGGAGACGAGGTCAGTTGGTGTCCAATAAATACGGCCACGACACCGGCGACGACTCCGCCGCCAACGACCAATCTGCGTGGTTTTTTTGTTTTTTGTGGCGGGACCCGCGGGTCTTCCGCAGCGGTCGCTTTTAAGGTCTCTGAACTCATTCTCGCTCCACAATCCTAGTGTTGTCCGCTCGCTGCCGCTATTGCAGGAAGGGGTTCTTTATACTAACCCGAACGGGTGATTCTGGCGGATCTCGCAGAGAGCTTCGTTCTCGTTCTCGTCGTCGTCCTTCCGACTTCGCCAGCGTCCCGGTTGTGGAGCGTGCCTCGCTTGCGAGGCCGACTTCGAGCGGTTGGCAACATAGAGCAAAGGCTTCGTCGGACAGGCTGTCCTCGACTTCGGTGCGCGTGTTTTGTGACATCGGTGCTGCTTGAACGCCTGATCGAGAACGAGAACGAGGACGACGACGAGGACGAGAACGATTCCTGCTAAGACGCCCCTTGTAGCTCCTAGATTCTAGCTCCTCGCTCCTGTCCATTTGCTATTTGCTATCTGCTGTTTGCTATTCTGGATTGCTGACCAATCCAGCTCGGCACCGGTATTGTACGCCTTCTGGTGGGTTCCGCGGGCGTTTCCGTCGCGTTCAAGCCACCGGTCGTTTCAAGCCAATCGGCGATATAATTGACTTGTTCGTCGAGCGAGTAATCGGTGACGTCGACCGTTAAGCTCGGGATAACCGAGTCCATCACTAACTCTTGCAAGATCTTTTGTTCCCTGATGAACAGTGTCAGGTCGTCGTATTGTGAAGGATTACTCGAGACCTGTAGCCGGCGTTTCCGTGCTTCAACGAAAGAGTTTGGGTCCCTCCAGCAGAACACCACTCGAAATCCAAGCGCAACCAGACGGGACTCGAGCCATTCGAACCGATAACGCCGTCCTCGATACATCGCTTGCCACATTTGAGTAGAAAGGTGGAAACGATCAATGATCCAAGAGTAATATCGATAAAGCTCAAAGAGACTGACCCAAAGTCGATAGGCTTCCATAGCGGGTTGCTCGTACCTCGCGTCGAAGTTGACCAGACTACAGCCATAGGGATTGCGGGTGAAACCATTCCATTCCGCGGACACAATTGGCGAATGATAACGATATTTTCTGACGCCGGTGATTCGCGGACTCTCGTTGAGAGCTAGCGCCAGATCTGTCTTACCAGTGAGTCTAGTGCCCTCCAGGATCACTTTCGGGCACAGTTTTATTACCGGCATCTCTAACCCTAACCACGCCCGGCTCTGCGCTCCATTGTACTAAAGTATAAACGCTAGTGACCAGGAGGAGCTATCTTGAGGTGATTGGTGATTAGTGATTGGTGATTCGTGAACGGGGCGCTGGGGAGCGACCTATTTGAGAGCAGGTCACGCTATCAGCCCTATAGGACGGATAGGACTTATGTGAGGACGGCGAATGCGCTCTCACCTCCAATCACCTAATCACCTCTCACTTCTCACACCGAAGCGGCAAGCGCACGGTCAGAGTCGTCCCGTGACCCGGCGCCGTACGGATATCGAGTTCGGCGTCGAGCTTCTTGGCTCTTTCCCGCATACTCGTGATGCCTAATCCTTCTCCTGTTTCCAGATGAGTACTATCAATCCCCGAGCCGTTATCCGTGACCTGTAGTGTCACCGTCGAAGGATCGCCCTTTAGGAAAACACTGACCACGGTCGGCTTCGCATGACGAAGCGCGTTACTCATCGCTTCCTGGGCGATGCGGAGGATGTTTTGCCGAGCAGGCAAAGACAGAGTCTCTTCTTTGAATCCCTCCGAGCTAAAATTACAGTGTAGCCGGCCAGCAATGTTAGCCCGTTCAACTAACATTTGGAGGGCGTGGAGCAGACCCGCATCCTCAATGATATCAGAACGTAAGCTGAGAGCAGATCGGCGCGCCTCGGCTAAGCCAAAGTGAGCTAGCTCGTTAGCTCGCTCAATGTACCCACGGCTGTCGTCGTTCTCCAGGCTGAGAGCCTCGATAGAAGCAAACAGTTGCATAGAAATGCCGGCAAAAATTTGCGCCAATGAGTCGTGGATCTCTCCGGCCAGGCGATTTCTTTCCTCAAGAACCGCGGATTGTTGGGCGGTTCTCGCTAAACGGGTAAGATGGATGGCCAAACCGGCTTGCGTCGCCAGAGCTCGCGCTATCCCTAGCGCTTCCGGGTCAAAGTCGCGCTCTTCAGTGAAATAGAAAGCGAGTAAG
>CAVXLD010000015.1:0-42004 GCA_963762565.1 uncultured Verrucomicrobiae bacterium
TTGCTTGCCACAGCCTCGCTAGCGAGGCACGCTCCACCCATGAAAGCCTGGATCGGAGCGTCGTTACTCTTGACGGTCCTGGTTGTGGCTGGGCTAGTAATCCTGTTACAGCGCCGGTTCTTTTATTATCCGCGAAGATATTCTGCTGATGAGATCGAGAGCGCCGAGAAGCGCGGCGCGACGGTGTTGGGCTACGACACATCCCAAGGCCGGCAAACTGCTTTCCTGTACGGGACTCCACCATCGGGAACATTGCTTTCCAGTCTTTGGATGGTTTTCGGCGGAAACGCGATGACTGCCTTAGACTGGATAGACATCCTCGGCGAATGCCAGCTAGACGCCGGCGGATTTCTTCTAGTGGATTATCCGGGATACGGCCTCTGTCCGGGTAATCCAGGTGCTGATTCTATATTAGAGAACGCCATTGGCGCCTATCATGCCCTCATCGCTAGTAAACGCTGGATAATCAGACGGCCAATCCTTGGCGTCCTCGGATGGTCGCTTGGAGCAGCGGCCGGTTTGCAGTTCGCTGACAAATGTCCGGTACAGGATTTGGTGTTGCTCTCGCCTTTCACCACCATGGAAGACATGGTTAAACGATTTACGGGTGTTCGGCCGGGAATGCTGTTACTGGACCGTTTTGACAACGTGGCGGCACTTAGCCGTATTTATGCGCAAACGCCCACGCCAAGAGTGACGATCATTCACGGCGAGAAGGATAGCCTGATTCCGATCAGCATGGGACGTTCGCTGGCACAGTCGTTCCCCAGTCAGATTGAATTTCACAGTATACCCGGAGCCAGCCACAACGGTGTTTTCCGGGACGCCCGGGAGCTGATCTACGCGAAGCTGCGAAGCGTAAGTGATCGGTAACCAGCGAGTGGAGGGGAGCCGCTTTGGAGCGTGTCTCAAGACCGGACGAAACTAGTTATATCGCGGGTGCGGGCAGAACTGTATGCCAAGCAGGCGGCTCCCGGGAATTACCAACGGTTAGCAACTCTGTCGGCCGCGCGGGAATGGATGAGTTTGCGGACAGAAACGCTGGGGTAAAAGCATCGCCAGGGGTTGTTCCCGGGAGCCGCCTGTTCTCGACACGTCCAGGTTATGCCTGCGCAATTCGAAAATATGCGAGGTCTCCATACGCGCCCCAAAGCGGCTCCCCTCCAATTGTCTCTTTAAACTTTCACCCGTTCGATATGCGCGCCGAGGCTACCAAGTTTTTCATCGATCAATTCGTAGCCACGATCGATATGGTAGACGCGGTTGATTTCGGTCTGACCTTCCGCTTGTAAGCCGGCAAGCACTAACGCAGCCGAAGCTCTTAGATCGCTAGCCATGACCGGGGCGCCGCTGAGGCCGGTCACACCTCGAATCTTTGCCGTTGCCCCGTCCAGCTCGATAGTTGCTCCCATGCGCTTCAACTCGGACACATGCATGAACCGCTGCGGAAAGATATTTTCCGTGATCAGGCTCTCACCCTTCGCCGTAGCCAGCAAAGCGCACATCTGGGCCTGCATGTCGGTAGGGAACCCGGGATAAGGATCTGTCCGTAAGTCTAACGAACTCACGGCGCCATTAGGCCGGATGGTGATCGAGCCGTTTGACCGGCTGAGATTGAAGCCGGATGCCTCCAATGCATTCGCCACCGAGACTAAATGCTCATATCTCGCTCGCGTAATCGTCACTTCGCGTCCAGCGATCGCTCCGGCAACCAAAAACGTCCCGGCCTCGATGCGATCAGGAATCACCTCATGTTCCGCCCCGTGTAATTCCTTAACTCCCTCAACGACGATCCGCTCAGTGCCAGCGCCCTCAATTCGAGCGCCCATCTTGTTTAAGAAGTTCGCCAGATCGACAACCTCGGGCTCGCATGCTGCGTCCTCGATCACGGTTGTTCCTTCAGCCAGAACACTCGCCATCAAGACGTTGTCCGTTCCTAAAACGGTGCTGCCGAATTTCCCTTTTAACGAAATCTTTGCTCCGATTAACTCGGGCGCGAAAACCTTGACGTTGCCGGCATGGACGCGAACGGCCGCGCCCAGCGCCTCGAACCCGCGAAGATGCAGATCGATCGGCCGGTCCCCAATGACGCATCCTCCGGGCAAAGAAACCGTCGCTTCTTTTTCCCTCCCAAGCAGGGGCCCCAGAACACAAACTGACGCCCGCATTTTCCGCACAACGTCATAGGGCGCGATCGTCTCGACTTTCTCCGCTTTGACCGTAACGACTCCGCTCGCTCTTTCCACCTCGGCGCCCAGGTGGTTCAGGATCTGCAACATATAATGCACATCGCTGAGGTCCGGGACCCGATGGATGACGCACGGCTCCTTGGTCAGCAAGGTCGCAGCGAGAATAGGCAACGCCGAGTTTTTAGAGCCGCTGATCTTAACGGCGCCCGCCAGAGTATGGCCGCCGTGTACAATAATCTTATCCATACCTTGCGCTCACAAAGCGTTCCACTCCTTGGTAATCCTTCTCAACAGAAATGTCGCGATATTTTTGCTGCTGCAGAATGTCAGCAACGCCAGAGGCTTGTGAAATGCCGATCTCGAGCAAAACGCCGGCTCCCGGCTTCAGATGAGACGGTGCTTCTTCGATAAAACGGCGGATGACGTCTAATCCATCCTCCCCTCCATCCAAAGCCATCGGAGGATCATGCCGCACTTCGCGCGGCAGCGTAGCCATTTCCGCGGTCGGAATGTACGGAAGGTTCGCCACTAAAAAGTCGAAATCAGTGTCTACTCCCGATAGAAGGTCTGTTTGCAACCATTTGATACGGCCGTCGATTCCGTGTGCGAGTCCGTTCTCACGAGCCAGAGCTAAAGTATCGGCAGAGATATCTGTCGCCACGACTTCCAGCCCCGGCCTTTCCAGTGCCAGCGTAATCGCCAGAACCCCCGAACCGGTCCCAATGTCGGCCAATCGGGCATCCGAGGAGGTATCAAGCGGTATCTGTTTCAACATCAACTCCGCCAACCGTTCCGTTTCTGGTCTCGGAATCAGCGCGCGCCGATCGGTTTTAAAGCGGCGGCCATAGAACTCCCAGGAGCCAAGCAAATGTTGCAGCGGTTCGCCTTCCGATCGCCGCCGAACCTTGTCTCTTAACGGTTCCAGAATTTGTTCCGGCAACCGCTGGTCGTAATCCAAGTAAAGATCAAGACGTCGTTTACCTAGCGCTTCGGCCAAAAGATATTCGATACTAAGCCGAGGCGACTCGACCCCCTTGCGCTGCAAAAACGCGGTCGTGTTTTGGATCAGTTCTAGGACAGTCACTATCGTTGGTGAGAAGTGAGAGGTGAGAAGTGATTTGGTGCGAGGTAGGAGCGAGTCGGCGATGCAGCGATGAATGAAAGGGGCAAACGCTGGGTGTAGCTACGGATGGGACTTATAGGACATATGGGACCTATGGGTTGTCCGTCTCATAAGTCCAATAAGTCGTCTATCTCTAATTCGCGTTCCCTCGCCCGACGCGCCTCTCACCTCTCACCTCTCACCAATTTCACTTCTCACGGCTTTAGCCGGCGGTAGCCGGCTCAAGCCCCGCCTCTTTGAGGCGTTGCTCCATATCACTGGCCTGAAGGGCAGTGACCATGTCGTCGAGTTGGCCCTCCATGAAGAGGTCCAGATTAAATAAGGTTAGTCCGATGCGATGATCAGTGACGCGGTTCTGCGGGAAATTGTAAGTCCGAATCTTTTCCTCGCGCCCGCCCGACCCGATCAGACTCTTGCGGTGCGCCGAATATTTCTCGGCCTCTTCTTGCTGTCTCTCTTCAAGGAGACGGGCCCTCAGAATCGCGATGGCTTTTTCCTTATTCTTTTGCTGGCTACGGCCGTCCTGGCACCGGACAATCTTACCGGTCGGGATATGTAATACTTGAACCGCCGAGTCAGTCGTATTTACGCCCTGCCCGCCGGGGCCGCCTGCGCGGCAAACTTCAATTCGCAGGTCCTCTGGACGCAACTCCAAGTCGATTTCTTCCGCCTCGGGCAACACGGCGACGGTCGCTGTGGAAGTATGAATTCTCCCCTGCGCCTCAGTGACTGGAACCCGCTGAACCCGGTGCACACCACTCTCGTATCTGAGGGTGCGAAAAACATGTTCTCCGGAAACTTTGAAAATGACTTCCTTAAGACCGCCCAATTCCGAAGGACTGCTTTCCAGCTCCTCGACCTTGAGTCCATGAGATTCAGCGTACCGCGAATACATTCGATAAAGATCGGCCGCGAACAGGGCCGCTTCGCTGCCTCCCGTCCCGCCGCGGACCTCAACGATGGCATCCCGGTCCTCATGCGGCTCAGGTGGAAGCAGGGCGACTTGTACTTCTTTCGACCGCTTTTCGATGTCCGCTTCCAAGCCGGGCATCTCGGAGGCAGCCAACTCAGCCATTTCGGCGTCGTCCCCTGCTGCCAAAACCCGATTCTCTTCGAGCTCGCGTTGCTTCTTTTCCAAGACATCCCATGACTCCAGCACTCGCTTCACATTCGAGTGCTCGCGCATAATCTCTTTTGCCCGTTTCGGGTTTTCAAAAAGAGACGAGGAGCCGACCAGAGCGTCTAATTCCTCCAAGCGCCGGCGTTTTTGCTCAATCAACGGACGAAAATCCATAGCCGGAATCGATAAAAAATGCCTAGGGTTATAGCCCCAAGAATCGGCATGCCCAGCGTTCGGGTCACAAACGTGCCGGCATTTTTTGCCGATTCCGGCTAGTGGCTATTTCTTTTTCTCCTTGGAAAGCATTGTCTTGCCGTAACGGCGAGCGAATTTCTCGACTCGCCCTGCGGTATCGACAAATTTTTGTTCACCCGTGAAAAAGGGGTGGCAAGCTGCGCAAATTCCGATTTTGATATCCCGGCGAGTCGATCTTGTGCGATACGTCGCGCCACATGCACAAACGATCGTAGTCTCGGTGTAGTTGGGATGAATGTCTGCCTTCATGTCGAAAGATGGAGAAAGTAACACAGCCGGTAACTGACGCAAGTGCAACCACACCTATTCGAAGTAACCTGGACTAAAGTTCTTCAACGCTACGGCCAGCAAGGGGCTATCTACGGCAATGATCGGGAGGTGCTGCGAACATTCGCTGATATCGAATCCGAGCGAATCTCCTGGCGACACAAGCTCTCCTCTTTCGCTAAAGGCTCGACCGTCCTGGTTCAGCTAACCGAGGACGCCGGCTGGCCCGCGATTTTTCTCGCCACGCTGGATTTGTCACTCGTCATGGTTCCCCTAGAAACCGAGGTCGCCGGTCAACAGCTTGATAATGTGGTTAAGGTCACCCGCCCGCATGCTGCCATTCGTTCAAATGAGCTTTCGCGCCTTCATTCAGACGCCCCTGACTGGACCAAGCCGCAGCCGGATCTGTTGAAGATAACCTCTGGAACCACCGGACTCCCTCGAGCGGTCCGGTTTAGCGAGTCTCAACTCTTCAGCGACTGCCGAAACATCTGCAGCTCGATGGGACTTCTTCCAGAGGACGTCAATTTTGGAGCCATCCCTTTTGCTCATTCCTACGGCTTCAGCAACCTGGTGACTCCAATCTTATATCAAGGAACTCGATTTGTTTGCTCGCGCGATCGGCTTCCCCGGGCAATCCACCGGCATATCGAGAACTCAACCGCCACCGTGCTCCCGGCGACGCCAGCCATTTTTCAGGCGTTGTGTTCGCTCAGTGATTGCGACCGCCTCGGCTCCATCCGCGTCTGCATTTCTGCCGGCGCACCTCTTCCGGCCGAAACCGTCCAACAATTCTTTCGCCGGTACGGCCTGCACATCCATAGCTTCTACGGATCCTCCGAGTGTGGTGGAATCATGTTCGACCGGGAAGGTCGGCTGGATGCGCCTTCTGGCTTTGTAGGAACTCCGTTAGACGGCGTTCAGATCACCCGCCTCCCAAACGACAGGATCGAGATTGGCGGTACGAACGTTGGAGACGGTTATTTCCCGGATCAAGACCCGGAAACACTGCAGACGGGCCGGTTCATTCCTGGCGACCTGGTCCGGTGGCTGGGCGAGTCGGCCCAGCTTTACGGACGCGCGTCCGATTTCATCAATATCGCCGGCAAAAAGATTCATCCATCCCTGGTGGAAGAACATATTCGAAAGATCCCTGGAGTAATTGATGTGATTGCCTTCGGAGTACCTTCCCCGAACAGGAACGAAGACCTGGTAGCGTTAGTGATGTCTAACCCACCGATCGCCAGACAAACGCTGGAAGCTCATTGCCGCGCGGGTTTGGCCGATTGGCAGGTGCCCCGCGACTTCCAGATCGTTACTGAACTGCCGGTGAATGCCCGCGGAAAGATAAAGCGGTCGGAACTGGCGGCTGAGTATTTGGCGACGAGGGCGAGAAGCTAGCAGCTAGGAGGGTTTGGATAGAAGTTTTGGACCCAGCGCGCCTGGAGGGGAGCCGCTTTGTCGCGTACCTGACGACTTCTCGATACCCGTTATATCGCTGGGCCGACCTGAAAACGTGAAAGCAGGCGGCTCCCGCGAATTACCCAGCGCAATGTTTCACTAACCGCTCCCTTGATTCGGTTTCCGCGCGACCGGTAGAACTGCAAAGCGCTGGACCATTCGCGGGAGCCGCCTGTTAAGCACACTGCTCAACCGTGCCCCAGGACAGAGAAAATTTGCCGCGACTTTTAGGCACGCGACAAAGCGGCTACCCTCCAGGGCTTCGCCTATTTCTCGATCAGCTTGAAATCGCTGAAATAGAACGTGGCTTGATCGACCGAAAGACTGCTAATCGTGACTCGGGCCGCGGGCGCCTTTTCTTGCACGTCAAATTCAACGGTACAATCAACCGGTTGTTCCGGGATTTGGAGGAATGTACCTCTGGTAATGGAAGCCTGGTTTCCGTCGGTCTTTTCTAATGTGAAATAGACGTACTCGCTCTGCGAGCTTCTGGCGCGAAACAATAGGTCGTACTTTTTACCCTGCTCGAAGCTGAATCCCGGGGCCCGTAATTCTACACTCCAGAATTCCGGGCCAGGCTTGGAGACGGTGACCATTAACTCTTTGCTCCCGGGCTGGGTCTCATCCTCGACAATGGCAGAGCGCGCTTCCGCTCCTTTATCGACTTGCAGCTGAAATCGGCTGGGATCAATGGGGATCTCCGCGCCGGGTACACGTGAAACCACAACCAAAAAAAAGATGAAACCAAACCAGTTCTTCATCGCACGCTGGCTCACCGTCTAAAATAGCAAATAGCAGATAGCAAATGGCAAATGAGCAGGAGCTAGGAGCTAGATTCTAGCTCTTAGCTCCTTTTTCCATCCACAGCGCCTGATGACTCACCAAAAACCGGCGATGCCCGAAACCCTCCCAGCCTGCCTCGACCGCTAACTCCTTCATTTCCGGAAACGAAAATGCGCGCCGAATTGAAAGCCGCGCATCGAATTTGGTCATCGGATCGCGGAAGATGGTGGAGGTCAACAGGTAAATACCCAATAGACCGGCAGCCGATCGAACCAGATCCGAGATCAAAACTGCGCGCTCGCCAACCCGGGTGAGCCTTTGCAGGATCTCTACCGCTTCTCGCCAGGCAAAATGATGCAGGGCCAGTGAACACAACACGATATCGAACCGATCCCCTGGCTTGAACGAACGAATGTCTGCCTGCTGGTACGAGATTTCCGGAAATAGAACGGATCGCCGCTGAGCGATCTCCAGTGTGGCTGGTTGCATATCTATCGCCAGCACCTTGACTTCGGAGCCCCGTTTTCGAGCCCACTCAACGACCAAACGGGGGATGTCACCGAATCCGGTGCATGCATCTAAAATCGTTACTGTCTCGCCCGGCTTAAGCCAGCGGTTAAGAAAATGGCGGATAATCCGATAGCTCCCGAAATGCCGGTTTAACTCCTCTAGATTTAGTAAAGCTCGGACTAAGTCCGGCTTGGATGGATCCGGCCGATCCATCAACTCCCTAAGGTCCGGATCAAATTTCCGGCTGGTGCGCAGAAGGTTCAAGGCCGCGGTCTCCTTCCGTCAGCGTCAGAAAGGCCAGCATCCTGCCAGTCAACCCTTTTTCTACTCTGTACGAATAAAACCGTTCAAGATCGGCCCCAGTGTTTTCTCCGCAATCATAGATCCGCCGGACACCTCCCACCTGGAGCTGCGTAACGATTTGAGCGGCAAAATCCACCTCGTAAAACGGTGGTCGAATACAAGGGCTGAGCTGAACTACCAAATCCTCAGGGGTCGATCCAAATCTCGTTACGATCCGATCGAGTGTCGCTCCCGCGATATTTTGCTCAGTCCCTTTTCGGCCGGAATGAGCGAGACCAATGACGGCTCTCACCGGATCGACAAAATAGATCGCGCAACAATCCGCCACATAGATGCCCAATACCACGCCTGGATCATTCGTGATCAAAGCGTCTACCCCCGGAGTTTTCTCGGGTGACCCACGATCCACTACGGCGACCTCATTCCCGTGGATCTGCTGGCCAACCTTAAGATCCCGGGATCCGAGGCGTTGGAGAACAGTTTGATGGTAGCCGGATATTCGTTCCAGCGCGGTAGCCCGGTCAGCTCTGACATCCATCCCGGGCACACGCAGAGTGAACCCATGCTGGATAATCGCTAAATCGTCGAGTGCCGGAAACTTTTGTACCGGAACGTCCGTCGGCCTCGCCACCTCGTCGCGCCGCAGGACTTCGACGCGCTCGGTCGAGTCGCTTGGCGAAGGCGGAACCTGTCGCGCCGTAGCTTGCGAAGGCGCAAGCGGGGCGCGCTCCACGGTCTCATCAGTCATTCGGGGTTGAAATCTTTCCTTCAGGCGGCGTAAGTGAAATTGCCTTCGCCTTCTTTGTTGCCGGCTTGCCGGAATCGAGCGGAGAATCCGACCGGGACGTCAAAGCTTTCCTCGCTTCCTTGGGACTCAAGGTCTTGGGATGGAATCCTGACTCATCAAACAGATTGTTATACTTAACCTCGGTTGCAGTGGCGAACTGATACTGAGCGACCGCAGAGATGTACTGATCTTCGGCCGTAAAATAGTTCGACCGAGCCGTGGTAAGCTGGGTCTGCTGATTGAGTACGTCCAACTGAGTACCGGTACCGGCTGCGAGCCGTTCATTAGCCAGACGGAGCGATTCAAGAGAAACGTCGACTGCCTTCTTTGAGGCCACAATGGTTTCTTGCGCTTGGCGAAGATTGTCGACCGCCGTGGAGACATCTAGTTCCACCTGCCGCACCGAGTCGTCGTAGGTGACTTTCGATTCCTCTAGGGACGCTTTGGCCGACTTAACCTTCCCGTAGGTGGTTCCGCCATCAAGGATGTTCCAAGAACCGGTCACCCCGAAGAACCACCCGTTAACGGTGTTGCGCATGTTATTGCTAAAGGGATTCTCCTCGACTTCCAGGCCGGCACTGGCGCTTACCGTTGGTTGCCACCCGGCCCTGGCCACGGAGACATTCTCGACCGACGCCAGAATATTTGACCGCTGCGCCTTGAGCGAGGGACGATTTGCCCGCGCGGTCACCAAAGCCTCCGACAAATCGTATTTAATCGGCATAACATCGAGCGAGCCAACCACTGGGAGAGGTTCATCCGTCACATATTGCCGGTCCGCCGGGATACCCAACGTTTTAGCCAGGGTTACTTGAGAGATCCGATAGTTGTTCTGCGCCGCAATCAGCTGAGGAATCTGGTTCTGTAGCTGGGATTCGGCTTGCAGGACGTTGAACTGCGGTACGGTTCCGGCCTCATACCGGCTCTGCTGATCGTCTAACTGGCTTCTCAACAAATTGACCGACTCTTCCTGGACCTGCACGAGTGCGCGGTCGAGAATGATCGTATAAAACTGGGTCCGGATGTTTTCGACCAGGATGTCGATCGTATCGCGGAGGGTATAGTAGGCAGCATCTTCGTTAATTCTTGACTCGCGCCGGCTAGCCAGGGCTGCCCCGCCATCGTAGAGCAACTGGGAGATCGTCACCTTCATATTCCAGGTGTTGGTGATTGGGGCGGAGGCAAAAAGCGAATTCAGCGGAATGCCGATCGCATTGGTGGTTCCGTTTGGCCGGATGATAAATGGCTGTCCCTGCGGGAGAAGCAGCAAATCAAAAGGCGCAGAACCGGTGGCAGTCGAAGTCTGGGCCAGCGTCGGCTCCTGTTGCGTATATTGACCTGACCCCGTCACCTGCGGAATTAAGGCGGCTTGGGCTTGAAAGACCAAACCTGAGAGTCGTTTAAGTTCCTGGACTTGGTTTAAGACGGTTGGGCTCTGTCTTAGACCCAGCTCGACAGCCTCAGCGATGGTTAGTGGATGCCGGCCATAACCACCCACAACTCCCGTGGGTTCTCCTGCCATCCCTGCGTTTGTAAGCAGACAAATTCCGATTAAGGCGATTAAACTCGATCTCATTCGTATGATGTTTTCTTTTCGCAAAAGCTCGAAATCTTCCGGTAGACCTCTACCCAGGTCGTTCCTTGTTCTGGGGTCAACTGTTCACGTAGCAACGTCGCTATTGCGTCGACGATATCCTGCCTTATCCGCGACACAAGGTTTGATCCTTTCGGCGTGATTCTGACAATCACCTTGCGTCGATCGTCCTGCGCGTGGGCTCGAGCAACAAACCCAAGTCGTTCCAAGCGATCGACTAAGCCGGTGGCAGCCGCGGTGGTATGCCCCATCCTGGCCGCGATGTCCGACATGGTGATGGGCGCACGCCTGTCCAGATAGGTCAAAAGGAAGAACTGAGGAAATGAGACGCTGCCTTGGCTGATTTCCTGGGAAAGCCTGGCAAAAAGGCGGCGTTGCAATTCCATCGCGATCTGAGCCAGTTCCTCGGCCTGAGACCGAAGATCGACCTTTTCCTGGGGCTCGCTCACAAGCATACGCAACTTAAAGTTTAACGACGTTAATTGATGGAACCGCCGCAGTTAAGCACAGTGCTGAAGGAGTTCAAGAGCGTATGGGCGTTTGGGCGTATGGGCGTTTCGGCGAAGGGGCGACGCGGCAACAACCGCCTGGAGGGGAGCCGCTTTGGCGCGCGCCTTACGACCTCTCGATATTGTTATATCGCGCGCCTGATCTGAAAACGTGAAAAGCAGGCGGCTCCCGCGAATTACCCAGTGCGAGCTTTCACCCACCGCTTCATTGATTCGTCTTCTGCGCGACCGTTAGAACTGCAAAGCGCTGGGCTATTCCCGGGAGCCGCCTGTTGAACAAACTTCTCGACCGTGATCACGATAGATTAAATTTGGCGCGATTCTTGAGACACGGCCAAAGCGGCTCCCCTCCAGGCGTTGCACCAAATCGCCGCCGCGCCCTACCGGAGCTTTCCATTTGCTTTACCAGCGCTTTTAGTTGACGGAGATTTCTCTCGTTTACCCTTCCAAAATACCAGCGCAGCTTTATGTCTTATCAGAATGTTCAGCCTCCGGCGGGCGGCAAGATTACCATCAAAGACGGTAAAATTCAGTGCCCGGACAACCCAGTGATTCCATTTATTCGGGGCGACGGCACCGGTCCGGACATTTGGGCGGCCAGCGAGCGAGTTTTTGATGCGGCCGTACAGAAAGCCTATGGGGGGAGTAAGAAAATTTCTTGGTTTGAAGTGTTCGCCGGCGAAACTGCCAAACAGAGATTCGATACCTGGTTACCCGACGATACTGTCAACGCCTTCAAAGAGTACCTGGTTGGCATTAAAGGACCGTTAACGACACCAGTCGGCGGCGGTATCCGATCGCTAAACGTGGCTCTACGCCAGCTCTTGGACCTCTACGTTTGCTTGAGACCCGTCCAATGGTTCGAAGGCGTACCATCGCCGGTGCGCAGCCCGGAGAAGGTCAATATGGTGATCTTCCGCGAGAACACCGAGGACATCTATGCAGGCATCGAATTCAAGGCCGGGTCACCGGAAGCAGCCAAGGTGCTTCGATTTTTCGAAACCGAGTTCCCAAAAGAATTCGCTAAGATCCGGTTTGGCTCGGAAAGCGCCGTTAAGGGTTTCCTCGCTTTCGAACCTGCGCTCGGAAAAGTCGACATTGAGGTCGGGATCGGTATCAAGCCGGTGAGCCGGCTAGGTTCTTCGCGGTTGATTGCGGCTGCGATCCGGTACGCGATCGAACAGAAACGCAAATCGGTCACGCTCGTACACAAGGGCAACATCATGAAGTTCACGGAGGGAAGCTTCCGGGACTGGGGCTATGAACTGGCCGACACCATGTTCGCAGATGAGACCTATTCGTGGGCTCGCTGGGAAAAAACCAAGAGCGAAAAAGGAGAAGCCGCAGCGAACGAAGAGCTCAAGAACGCCCAGGGCGCCGGCAAAATTATCGTCAAAGACGCGATCGCAGATATTACGCTACAACAGGTCCTGACTCGACCCGACGATTTCGACGTGATCGCCACGCTCAACCTCAATGGGGACTATTTATCCGATGCCTTGGCGGCCCAAGTAGGCGGTATCGGAATCGCTCCGGGTGGCAACATCAACTACCACACCGGGCACGCCATCTTTGAAGCGACACATGGTACGGCGCCAAAATACGCCAATCTGGATCGGGTTAATCCCGGGTCGGTTGTGCTCTCCGGCGAAATGATGCTCCGTCATTTAGGCTGGGGCGAAGCAGCCGATTTGATCCTCAAAGGTCTCAATGGCGCAATCGCCAGCAAACGCGTGACATACGATTTTGCTCGACTGATGGCCGGGGCGACCGAGATCAAGTGCTCCGAGTTTGGGGATAATATTATCGAGCATATGTGAGGGCGCTTTGGGCGCCAGGGCGGCTATGTATCTATCATCGTCGCCCGCCCAGACCGGAGGGGAGCCGCATTCCGCTTTGCCAAACCACGGAGCTAGGCGTTGGATACGTTACGGGCTTGTCCGATTCGCGTTTTAGCCGCGGCTCCCTCGAACGTGTTGCAGGCCAGGAAACGTGCAACGGTCAATGCGCGCGGTCACGGTTTCGGGGCGTCGCAGATATGGCAAACGAACGACCCTGCGCTCGATCCTGAGCACCACACCTCGCTCGGGGCAGCGCGCGGAATGCAACGCCCCTCCGGTTGGACTTTCGGTACGACGCAAACCGTAATTCGACGTGGCTGCGAACCCCTTCCCGCCCCACCAAGCTAGGTCGCAATTTCGATTTCCGAGTCTTCGCCTTTTGGCGAATTGTCGTCGAAAAAGATGCTCCGTTGGCGAACCCAAACGTAACGGTTCATCAGCACTTTCACCGTGGCAGTCAAAGGGATCGCTAAGACGGCGCCGAGAAGACCGCCTAAGGCCAAGGTCCAGAAAAAGACCGACACAATCACGGTCATCGGATGCAGGCCCACTGAATTACCGACGATCCTGGGAGCCACCACCATTCCGTCGATCTGTTGCACTATGAAAAAGATGACCGTAACCCAGATCGGGTGCGCGATATCGTTAAATTGAACAAAGGCAATGATTACTGCCGGTATATAGCAGATCGCGAACCCAACCCAAGGTATGAGCCCAGCAATTGCCAGGAAGAGGCCGATCAGGAAGCCAAACTGCAATCCGAGCACCGACAGACCAATAGCCGTTAAAACACCGTCGATCATACTGACGACCAATTGGCCTCGGAAAAAGTTGATGAGATAAGAATTTATCTCGGTCAGGACCACCACCAATTCGTCTCTGAACTCGGATTTTCTGAGGGGCAGATACCGGCTCCAGGTGTGGGCAATAGTGGGACTTTCCTTTAGAAAAAAGAAGAGATAGATCGGCACCATAAATAAGCCGAACACAAACCCGAACACGCCAAATACCCCGGATAAACTGGATTGCACGAACGCCCAGGTTCTCTGGGCGAAGGTCGGCAATTGGTCCCGGAGATACTGTAACGACTGCTGAACCCAAGGGTTATCCACTAACTTTGGCTGATTAGTGTTCTCCACCTCAGGCGAAGGAGTGGTGACAGCGGGACTGGGAGCTGGTGTCGGGTGGGGACCAATTTGAGGCAACTTCTGCAGACTGTCCCGCAATAAGTTGTCAAGCGATGACCAGCTTCGCTCGAAATAACCCGGCAACGCGTTCGAGAACTTGAGGCTCTCATTATAGACGTTAGGTCCGATTCCCAGGACCAGCAGCGCGCCGCTCATAATAAAGAGCGCAAAGACGATGATCACCGCCATCAGACGTGGGAGACCGCGCCGCGCCAACCATGTGACCAGCGGTTCGAGCAGGTAAGCCAAAACTCCGGCAACCGCCACCGGAAGCAGTAGCGGCTGCAAAAACAAAAGCACCCTCGACGCGAAGTAAACCGTACAGACGACGCTCCCCGCGATTACCAAGAGCGCTAGGCAAGTGATCGCATTCCAGAGCGTTTTCCGTTGCCAAGGGGTCGGATACAATGCGCCTGTAAAATGCTGGGTTTTACGGCGTGTTTCAAGCCCTTAAAAGCCTGTATCTCAGGGGGCGGCCTCGCTTCGGTCTGTCTTCGCGAAGCCCTGACGTCCCGGGAGACCCCCGATGATCGTACGCATTCGTTCTCGTCCTCGTCGTCGTCCTCGTCCTCGATAAGGCGCGCTACCAGGTACCGGTGTCACAAACCCAGGCGCGTTCGCGAAGATTGAATTCGGCGGTAATTCGAAAGTGCTCGAAGAGAACACACCTTCTCGAGGACGAGGACGACGACGAGAACGAGAACGATTCCTGCAAACACGCCCCTACTAGCTCCTAGATTCTAGCTCCTAGCTCCTGCTTGTCCGATGCTCTTACGCATCGGTTGAGGCCTGCGGGCTTTTGGTGTCTACTCCCAAGGGTGTTATGACGTTATCCACCGAGGAAATCACCGAAAAGGTCAGGGCATCCGGTAGTTGGATCGAGCCACTGGAAGCAGAAATCTCAAAAGTAGTGGTCGGCCAGAAAGCTTTGGTGACCCGCTTGCTGATTGGACTTCTGACCAAGGGCCATCTGCTGCTGGAAGGGGTCCCAGGCCTGGCAAAAACATTATCGGTTCGTACGCTAGCCGCTTGCATCAAGACTGAGTTCAAGCGGCTCCAGTTTACGCCGGATCTGCTACCAGCCGATATCACTGGCACCTTGATCTATAACCAGCGAGACAACGAGTTCAGGCCAAAGTTAGGTCCAATTTTCGCAAACCTGATCCTGGCTGACGAAGTCAACCGGGCGCCGGCAAAGGTTCAAAGCGCCCTGCTGGAAGCGATGCAAGAGCGCCAGGTCACTATCGGTGACCAATCCTATCCGCTTCCTGATCCGTTCCTGGTTCTGGCTACCGAGAACCCCTTGGAACAAGAGGGCACTTATCGGCTCCCCGAAGCGCAGCTCGACCGCTTCATGTTGAAGGTTAATATCGGTTACCCAAGTAAAGAAGAGGAACGCAAGATCCTTGATTTGATGGGGACATCGGAGCCGGAGACCAAGGTTCAGCCGATTGTTGGACCGGAACAGATCATCGAGTCCCGTGAAGTAGTAAATCAGGTGTTTATCGATGACCGGGTCAAAGATTATATCGTCGACTTGGTGCGAGCGACCCGAACTCCCGGCCAATACGGCTTGGAGATGGAGGGACTCGTTCGGTATGGCGCCTCGCCGCGAGCCACGATTTATTTAACCCTCGCCTCTCGCGCTCACGCATTTCTCGAAGGGCGCGGCTACGTAACCCCCCACGATATCAAGAGCGTCGGGCAAGATGTGTTGTGCCATCGGATCATTGTCAGTTACGAAGCCGAAGCCGAGCAAGTGACGAGCGAAACCGTTGTGCAACGGATATTCGCAGGCCTTCCGGTCCCGTAGCGATTCGCGTATTACGCGCGAATCGCATGAACAATAGCCAATAGCCGATAGCCAATATTGACCGGGGACAATTAGAAGATAATGGAACAAACGAACTCGCGTGAGGCCTGGAACGCGAAGACATTCAAACGAAACACGCCGGCTACTAGCGATTGGTCAAGCGCCCAGCGCCTTGGCTATCGGCTATTGGCTATTGATTATGTGATTCGCGCGTTATACGCGAAGCGCCATGCGTTCTACCGCTGAAATCCTGAAAAAGATCCGGCGCCTGGAAATCAGTACTCGCCGGATCGTCGAGACCGCGTTCTCCGGTGAGTACCACAGTGTCTTCAGGGGGCATGGGATGAATTTTGACGAATTCCGGGAGTACCAGGTTGGTGACGACATTCGGGCTATCGATTGGAATGTCACCGCCAGAATGGGAAACGCCTATGTCAAAAAGTATGTGGAAGAACGCGAGCTTACGCTTTTGTTGCTCGTTGATGTGAGCGCCTCCGGGATTTTCGGAACGACCACGATGACGAAGCGAGAACTGGCGGCCGAAGTCGCTTGCCTGCTGGCTTTTTGCGCGGTCAACAACAACGACAACGTCGGACTATTGCTGTTTACGGACAAAACCGAGCTCTACATCCCACCTGGGAAAGGCCGTAGCCATGCCCTGCGTATTATCCGCGAGGTTCTTTTCTACGAGCCGGAACATCGAGGCACCGATTTATTGAATGCGTTGGAGTTCGTAAGCCGGGTCGCCACCAGGAAAGCAGTGGTTTTTCTCTTCTCGGACTTTCAAAATCTGGACTTCGAACGCGCGGCTTCAGTTTGCAACAAACGCCATGATCTTATTGGGGTCCCGATCGAAGACCCCGGAGAATGGCAGTTACCGCCCGCCGGTCTGGTGCGCATCGAAGACCCTGAAACCGGCCAAACGTTTGAAGCGAACTTTTCCAGCAAAAAAATGCAACGCGAGTTTGCCCGGATTGTGAGTGAGCGTCGTGAGCTAAGAGATGCTATCTTTCGCCGGCAAGCGATCGATTTTTTGCCGTTGAGAACCGATAAAGATTATTTTCCCATTCTGCATAGCTTTTTCCAGCACCGCGAAAAGAGACTTAAACGAGGTGGATGATTTTTGTTGCCCTGACAGTTACCCGGGAGACCATCGAAGACATTCGAGGTCCGTTTGTTGGCGATAACGCCGCGTGGAGCATTGCGATAATCGCGATACTCCTGGTGCTGGCACTCCTGGCGTATCTTTTCTGGCCTTCGACGAGACCGAAGGTGACACCTGTACCTTTACCGCGAGAAATGGCCAAGCTCCGGCTGAACGAAGTCAGAGCCGCTGCTGAAATCGCCAACCCTTACGATACCGCAGTTGGTCTCTCGGCTATTGTGCGCGCATTCGTCGAGCAACAGTACGGGCTTAAATCGGTCAGCCGGACAACCCAGGAATTTTTGACCGAACTGGCGAGCACTAACTGCCTCAATCCGGTTCAGAAAGTCTCGCTCCAGCGTTTCTTATCGACAACCGACCAAATTAAGTTTGCTCACGCTGATCCTCCTGAGCGTTTGAGCTTGGTTGAGCAAGCAACGAATCTGATAGAGCAAGCGCCTTAAGTGTACCGTCTCCAATCTAATGATGACACCGTTGCGTTCAAAATGGGCCTGCGAGGCGCGAGGAGGGAGCATATTTGAATCGATACGTGACCGACGAGCAACGAAGCAGCCGGCCCATTTTCAACGCAACCCTTCGGGCCGTGGCCGGTTGGCGGTTTTTCCGCGTTGCTCGCTCGACCCGTATGAATTCGGATATGGGCGCTTCGCTCGCGCCTTGAAAAACCGCCAACTGATCCGGCCGCTGCCGGACGGTGCCACCATTATATTGGAGACGGTACACTGAGTCATGGAATTTCGTTTTGGCCAACCGTGGTTGTTACTGTTGCTCCTGATTCTGCCGGCACTTTGGGTGTGGCAGCAGTTAGCGACTCCAGCTGCGGTGCGCTATGCACCCGCTCGCATCTTCGAGCATGGGATAAAGCTTCGCCGATCGATAGTCCCATTGACCCAGAAGCTTCTGATCTATGCCGCCGCTACTTGTCTGCTCTTGGGCCTGGCCAAACCCCAGTCCGGAGTGGTTGCCTCTGAAGTGCGGGCGAGTGGCATCGACATCATGATTCTGCTCGATGTTTCGCGGTCGATGTTGGCAGAGGACTACAGTATCGGTGCAGATCGAGCGAGCCGAATCGAAGTGGTAAAACAGGTCACTGAGAAATTTATTCAAAACCGGCCCAACGACCGCATCGGCATTATCGCGTTTGCTGGCCGCCCATTCCTGGTCAGTCCTTTGACCTTGGATCACAATTGGCTGCTGGCTAACCTGAGCCGCTTGCAAATTGGGCTCACCGAAGACGGCACTGCGATCGGGTCGGCTCTAGTAAGCGCTGCCAATCGCCTCCGAGACATGAAGGCCAAGAGCCGGGTCATCATCTTACTCACCGATGGAGACAATAACGCCGGAAAAGTCCCTCCATTTACCGCTGCTGAAGCCGCAGCCGGGATCGGTATCCGCATCTACACCATTGGAGCCGGAACGAACGGGTTGGTTCCTTTCCCGGAAACCGATCGTTTCGGCAATAAGTTTTACACCGAAGAATACATGCCTTTCCAAGAGGATACCTGCCGGGCCATCGCAAAAATTGGTCACGGGGAATTCTTTCGGGCCATTGATACTCGCAGCATGCAGGACATCTTCGCTTCCATCGATCGATTGGAGAAGACCGAGACCAGCGTTCAAAAGATCGAAAACTACGAAGATCTGTTTCCGTGGTTTGTCGGCGTTGGTCTTAGTCTGGTTGGAATTTCCACAATGCTGGGCGAAACGGTTTGGAGAAGGATCCCATGAAATTCGGTGCTCCAGAAGAATTGCTTTGGCTACTCTTCATCCCCGTGCTGGCGTTTCTGATGTGGAACGGGAACCGGCTAGCACGCAAACGCCTGCATAAGCTACTATCTCCGGATCTGCTGGCTCGGCTGGTCGATTCTCCGATAAAATGGCTCAGAATAGTTCGCCAGCTTTCTCTGCTCTTGGCCAGCACGGCCTTTGTCCTGGCCTTAGCTCGGCCACAATGGGGAGTAACTCAAGAGACAGTCTCCTTCCGCGGACGCGACATCCTCATCGCCATCGATACTTCCCGCAGCATGCTGGCTGGAGACGTCTCACCTAACCGGCTGGGAAGAGCCAAATTGGTCGCCGAGGATTTGATCGCGGCTCTGCCGGGGGAGCGTATCGGGTTGATCGCTTTTGCTGGTGAAGCTGATGTGCAGGCGCCTCTGACCGTCGACCATGAAACCGTGATCGATGCCATAAATCATCTGGATACCAACACGATCGCCCGAGGCGGCACCGATATCGCGTCCGCGATCCGCGCGGCTGAGTTGGCGCTCGGTCAGAAAAGTAAATCTTTGCGCGCACTGGTGCTGCTGACCGACGGCGAAGAACTTGATGAAGATGGAGTTGTTGCTGCCAGGAAAGCTGCTGAATCGGGCATCCGGATTTTCACGATTGGTATCGGCTCGCCGAACGGTTCCCAAATTACGCTGCCCAACGGGCAGTTGCTACGGGATCGAGACGGAGAAGTCGTAACCAGTAAGCTGGATGAGGATCGACTAAAATCGATCGCCGAAAGCACCGGCGGTTTTTACCTACGCCTCACTTCGACAACCGCGAGTCAAGTGCTCACTCAGGGTCTGTTACACTTAGGGGATGCCAATCTCACCAATCGTTCACTGACCAAACCCATAGAACGCTATCAATGGCCGTTAGCCGTCGGGTTGCTATTCTTATTCATAGCGATGGTCACCGCGGATCGGCTAAGACGAGCGCCGGCGCCCAACGGCCTCGCACCTGTCGCGCGAAAGCGAAGCGAGACGCGCTCCACGATTCGGCAATCAGCCGCCGTTCTGGTGCTCTCCTTCATCCTCTTGGGGGTTAGTCGAGGCGCGAGCCCGCTCGACTTTTATCGAAGCGGCGATTACGAGGCCGCCTTAGACTTGTGGCAAGACGAGCTAAAGGACCATCCACACGACCCGCTTCTGAATCTTAACGCCGGCAACGCCGCTTATCGGTTGGACAGATTCGATCAGGCTTTTGAAAATTACTCTGAGGCGATGAAAAGCCCAAACCCGACCCTGCGAGAGAATGGCTATTACAACGGCGGTAACTCTCTATTCAAGGCGGGGGACAATCAAGAGGACGTCGAACGGCAATTAATGAATTACTACGACGCCAAGTACCTTTACGAGCAAGCACTGGACATCGATCCAAATGATGCTGACGCTAAGAAAAACCTGGATCTTTTGCTGCGGAGAATCAAAGAGGCAGAGCAGCAAAAGCGGGTCGAACAACAACGCCAAAGTTCACGCGGAACGGGCGGACAACGACAAAAAAGCGGCCATCAGAATCAGAACGATTCAGGAAAGTCGGGGAAGCAACAAAATCAGCCTGACGAAGGGAATTCTGAGTCTGACCAGAATAACGGCGGGAGCGAAAATCCGAATTCAACACCGAAGAACAAAGAAGGAGACTTGAGAGAAATCCAGCCGCGAGATGCCAATCGACCCGATGGTCAAGATAACCAGTCGACTCAGGATGGAAAAATGAGCCGGGAAGAGGCGCTGGGCCTTCTGGACTCTCTTCGTGGCGAAGAAGACCATGTGAATCTATCCCGGCATAAACGCGAGAGACAGGTCACCCGGGATTGGTAAAAACTAACCGCGAATGGACACGAATGAACGCGAAGAAAGGCGCGGAGCGCTGTAAAACCTTAGCCTAGGTTGAGCTTGCGAGGCCTAGGAAGGATCGAAAAACAAGCCAGCGCTGAAAGCGCGTCAGAGTTGGAGCGAATCACGTACAAACATGCACGCAAATAATAGACCTTCATTCGTGTCCATTCGTGTCCATTCGTGGTTGTTATCTTGGCTCTTTCTTGCCTTGTTGTTGCAGTTGCCGGCGCTAGGGGCGGATCCGGTGATTCGGGCGAATCTTTCGGTAGCCGCAACGACGGTGGAGCAACCGGTTGAACTGCAGATCGAGATTCAGAATGCCAGGGTCATCGATCCGCCGGATGTGGAGGGTGACCATCTTCAAGTCGAAATGGCAGGCCAATCCACGAGGTACCAGGTGATTAATGGCCAACCGTCTTTCAGCTCGATCTTTAGCTATCTGGTAACGCCGTCGCAGGAAGGCACTTTCACGATACCGCCAGTCCCAATTACCATCGACGGGAAAACCTATTATACCAATGAGCTCACGCTCCAGGTCACAAAGAAGGCACCCAATAATGAAGGAAACCCGCCGGACAAGCCTTACTTTGGCGAGCTCGTTATTCCCAAGGATTCGGCTTTCGTCGGAGAGCCCGTTCCGATCGAACTTCGTTTTTATTTCGATCGTCGCATCTGGTACCAGCCCTACCCTCAAGGCCAGTTTCCCATTATCGATGGTGACGGCTTCGTCACTAAGAAATATCCGGATCCGGTAGAAAAAGAGCAGACGGTCAACGGCAAGAGATATCGACTTCTAATTTACCGGACTGCCATCACCGGGGTACACGCTGGCCGGCTGGAGCTGCCTTCGGCATATCAAGAATTTCTCCTTCATTTGCCGGTCACTCAGAGCTCACCTGGGTTCGATGACTTTTTCCAACAAAGTCCGTTTGGGAGTCCTTCTAACGCATTTGAGCGAAAAGATGTGAAGGTGGAGACCAATAGCGGCTCGATCGAAATTAAGCCGTTGCCGGAAACCGGTCGACCTGCCGATTTCAGTGGCGGCGTTGGCCAATTTACTCTGGACACTTCAGTTAGACCTGAACGCAGCAAGGTGGGCGATCCAGTTATTTTCCAGGTGCAGATAAAAGGCCTCGGCAATTTCGATCGGGTGCAGGCACCGCACCTAGACCCGATGCCGGCCTGGAACGTTCATCAACCGGCCACCGATTTAACCCCTCTCGATGAGGTTGGACTCAGCGCGATCAAAGCGTTTGCCTACGTTCTCATCCCCCAGGAACCGGTGACTAGTACGCCTGGCGTGACTTTCTCTTATTTTGATCCTGCCGCAGAGAAGTATGTCGTCCTAAGGGCCGAGCCGAAACCCGTGACGGTTTCCGGCCGATCAATGTTAGCAGACACTGCCAGTCCTTCGCCCGTTCAACCAGGGGCCCCGGCAGCTGGTCCTTCCGTAGCCGTTGCTACTAATGTCAGCCATTTCTCAGCCGCTTCCGATTTTGCAACGGTTCGTCAACAGACTTGGTTTTGGATCGTGCAAGGAATCGCGGTTATCGGCTTGCTGGCGATGGGTTTCAGCCAGTGGTGGCGCGCCTGGAACGCTCAGCATGCGGCGGAAAAGGCGCTTCGCCGGGAACGTCGCCGCCTTTACCGGGAGCTGAAGAGTGAAGACGACGAAAGTGTATTATCTGCAGCAACTCGGCTGATCGAAGTCGACTTTCTTCTCCGGTCACCTGAGACGCCCCGGAAGATCACAGCCGAAGAAGCGCTGCGTCAGAGAAATGTACCAGATCCGTTGCGAGCGAGGTTGTTGGAATTAGTGGCCAAGCGGAGCGATTTTGTCTACGCGCACCGTTTCTCACCCATTACTCCCATGGATCGAATCGGAATCAGAGAAACGCTGCGCGAGTGGGAAAAAACGCCGTGAACTGGTTCCTGATTGGATGGTTAGTTCTCTTTATCGGCGCCGAGACCTCCAACGGAGATCCTGCACTCTGGAATCAGGCGAATCAAGAGTTCACGGCTGGTAAATTTGATCAAGCGCGGGCAGACTATTCGCAGCTAGTCGCCACTAGAAACGTAAGTCCCGAATTATTTTATAATCTGGGGAACACCTATCTAAAGCTCGATGACAAAGGTCGAGCGGTGTTGAATTTCAAAAGAGCATTGGCCTTAGCTCCCGGCTTCGAACCCGCCAAACATAATCTTAATCTGGTATTGCAGACGGCCGGCGTTGAACCGGACGAAGAAACGTTGGCCAGCTGGTTCGCGAATTATCCTAACGTCTGGATGTTAGGTGGATCCATTTTCTTCTGGCTACTTGCTTACGCCGGTTATTTGTGGTTCATCTGGCCGCGTTTTCGCCCGGTTTCAAAAATCGTGCTCGCGGTCGCCATCCCTTGCGCAGTAGTCTGCCTCGCCCTTGCCTTCTCGGTGGGTGATGGGGTCAGGTCCCCAGATTTGGGGGTAGTTATTAATCCTTCGGTCGATGTCCGTTATGGGCCGGCTACTGGATCCCGAGTTACCGTGACGCTCGGGCTTGGCGAATCGGTGCACTTGCTCTCAGAGCGCGGCGCCTGGACGCTGTGCCGGACTGCTGGCGGACCGGCGGGCTGGCTGCCTTCCAACGCCATTGAGCGATTGGTTCCAAGATGAAGCGGTTAATCAAAAAGAGTAAAGATCCACGGATTACTCAGATTACGCAGATTACTCTTTAAGATCGATTACTACCAAAATGGCTGCAGACTTTAGCGCTAGGGGAATGGTTTCCATTGATCGTCGACGTAATACGATCACAGAACGAAATCTGTGTAATCTGCGTAATCTGTGGATCTTTAATCTGCGGATTGTGGGATTAGTCCTCACCGCGTTTTTCGCCATCACCGTAGCGTACGGCGAGGAGACTAAGCCCTCCTGGGAAAGTTCTGTCACTACCGATAAGGGTCCAGGAAAGTTTCCCGCCCCTCCCAACGTCCATCTTACCTACCGTTTTGGGTGGAGCGGAATCACAGCCGCGGAGGCCGAAGTGCGTCTGGTTAATAGAGACGACACCACAAAAATAACTGCCTCAGGCGGCACCACTGGCTTTGCCCGGACCCTGTTCAAGTGTGACATCGACCATGAGTGCACTTCCCAGCGCAATGCTCTCCTGCCCATCCATATCGTGCAGGACGAGAAGTATTCTTATGAGACCGTGCACACGACAATCGAGTTCAATGAAAAGTCTGTGACTAGTCTTCGGGAAGTAACCCCAACCAAAGATCCACCTAAACCTAGGACCTTGGAGTTTTATCCAGTATTTAGCCTGGAAACAGCACTCCTCTGGCTGCGGAGCCAGCCGCTCAACGACGGCGAAAGAGAAGTCATGGCAGTGTATGCTAACAACGCGGCTTATCTGGGAACGATAAAAGTCGTTGGTCGAGAACGAATCCATATCGGCCAAACCGACCGCAACGCGATAAAGGTCGAATTCAATTTCAAAACCATCGATCAACACCTCCAGCTAAGAACGTACAAGCGCTTCAAAAGCGGCCGTGGCTGGATCTCTGACGACGAGTACCGGCTGCCGCTTCGCGTAGAAGCAGATATTTTTATCGGCTACGTTTTTGCCGAACTCGAGACCAGCGACCTGGGGATGTAGGGGCGTCGCGCAGAGGACGCAAAAAGAAAGCCTCGCGCAAAGGACGCAACGGACGCAACGTAAGGCAGGAAGAGAACCCGGATTGGGGCCACGCCAACCACTACTACAAACGTTGGAGCCTCGCGCAGAGGGCGCAACGGATTATCTTTCAGTCATGTTCCACCAAGCGATTTGCCAGTCGTTTAATGCCATTCTTAAGATGTTCCTCGCCAAAGTTGATCAGGTATCCGAGGCGCAAGTTTGTTAATCGAAGCTGCGTCAAAACTTGCTTTGCATGAACACGCTCCAGAGCCTCAACCGACTTCAGCTCTACAATAACCTTATTTTCTACGATCAGGTCTGCCGAAATCCTTCATCAAAGGACAGGCCCCGATAGATGATGGGGACCGATTTCTGGCGCTCGACTTCCAACCCGATTCCGCGCAGCTCATGTGCTAGAACGACCTCATAAACGGTTTCTAACAGCCCAGGCCCAAGCTCGGTATGAATCTCGAAAGCAAAATCTAAGATCCTTTTCCCTAATTGATTTTCAGTCATAGTGAGACCCGGTTGTAGCAAGCGTCTACTTGGGCCTCAATCTACATTTCCGCCCGCTTTCGTTGCGTCCTTCGCGTCCTCTGCGCGAGGCTTTCTTTTTGCGTCCTCTGTCAGGGTCTCGTGTTCACAACCGTGACGGTAGCGTCGGAGCTGTTGCTCACGTAAAGCGCTTTGCCGTTTCGGGGCCATCGCCGCCGCTACTGGCACATTGCCAACCGTGATCGGTGAACCGACGATCGCTCCGCTAAGAGCGTTGAGCATGACAACTTGATAGCCGGATCCGGCTGGGTTCACCTGAGGAACGTAAAGGTAACGCCCGGTCGGGGTCAATGCCGGCAGAACAGGAACCGCCGAGGATAACGGGCTCGGCGCAAATAGGAATGGGTTACCGATGGCGGCGCCGGTTACGGCGTTACAGGCAGTGACATAATTGTCTCCGTCCGCGACATACAGCCTTGTGGCGGCGACATTGATCGTCATCTTCTTCTGAAGAACCTTAGAACTCCAACGCCCCGGAGATTCAGGTCTCATTCCCGAGGGATCGCCTGCCCCGCAACTTCGAACTCAAAACCTAAAACCTAAAACCTAGAACCTAGACCCTAGAACGGTAGCTCCCCCTGCCCTAGCACCACATTCTCCGCTTCTCTCTGTACCTCGGGTAGAAGCGTCTTGAACTCATATCGTTCAAGCCCGCGGATATATTCTGGATAGTCCGGCTTGATTCGGAGCGCGGAAATTTCTACCGGCAAGGGATGGTCCAGCTCCAATTGAACCATTTGCCGATTCTCCCGAATCTGTTTTTCTGACTGCTGTAACCGAAGCCGCAGTTTTTCATTTTTCACATCCGGCAGATGCTGGAGCAGATTTTCAACCGTGCCGAATTCCTGGATCAGGTTTGCCGCCGTTTTGTGTCCGATCCCTTCGATCCCGGGAATGTTGTCGACCGTGTCTCCGGTAAGGGTCAATAGCTCCACGATTTGATGAGGAGGGACCTCCCACTTCCGCGTCACCTCGACTTCACCCAACAGCGCATGAGAGTCTTTCGGGTTTCTTAGGTCGGCCTTATTGGTGGAATAGACTGTGACCCGCGAGTCCACGAGCTGAAAAAGATCCTTGTCGTTGGTCGCTAAGACGACCTCTACACCCGTTTTACGTGCCTCCATGACGTAGCAGCCCATCAGGTCGTCCGCTTCCGTATCCGGCTTCGAAATTGAGACCAGCCCCATGGCCCCGCAAAAAGACTGGATGAAGTTTAGCTGGGGGATCATTTTATCGGGCATCGCCTCCCGCTGCTGTTTGTAACCGGGCTGTAACGTCACCCTTTTCTGGGGCATCCCTTCATCCCAAAAAACCGCGGCCAAGTCCGGCCTCACATCCTTTATCATTTTTCGCACGGTCTTGACGAATCCGTAGACCGCGTTGGCCGGCTCTCCCTTCGAATTCGTCAGATTCTGGATGGCGTGAAACGAGCGATAAACGTAGTAATGGCCGTCAATGAGGAGCAATTTCACTTGGAGGCGATGGGTTGAGTTACAGAGGTCAGAGGTCAACATAGATTCTCTCGAAAAACCGCCAAGCACTTTGTGCCCTAGCTACAAGTGCCATGTTGGTTAGCAGGCTCTTGAGAAACGATCGCGAGGCGGGGCCAAACGCGTGCACTGCTGCGGCTCCCTGTGCGCGTTCAACGCCGACTGATACGTCCACAATAGCTCATCGAGACGAACACCGGAGAGATAGATAGGTAATGCTGGCGCACTGAATGAGGAGCCCGCTTCTACCGGCTCAACTGACTTGCTGTCGTATGAAACGTCTCGAAGCTGAAATCTTAGAGAACGAACCCGAAGATCCTAGGACGGAACCAGATCAACAGCCTAACACTTGGCTCATTCAAGGGAAATTGAGTGAAGACGTTCTCAATTGGGAAAATGTGCAACTCGACTTTCAGTCTGCTGAAATCGAGACCGAAATCATTGAAAGCAGTCTTTCCAACCCCACTCGTTTTACTATCCGGACATCGGGCAGGTCCCCGTTGAAAAAAGGAGATCAGGTACACGTCAATATTCGGTAAGCGTTTCTGCGTCTTTAGAGCGGGTTCAAATTACTGATCCTGAAACGTCGATGATGTTTCGCGTCAGAATTATCGGATAGGCTTGCTAATGGTTGGCTGGCATGCGTCGTTCGGTTGAGAACCGTCCAGGGCTCTCAAGACGAACTTGGATGGAATCGCATGTCGTCTCGCAAGTGGTTTCGGCTCTAGCGTATGTCCTCTCATCGTCTCAGTCATTGCACCATCATCGTGGTGGAGGATCACGACGACGCGCGCACTTACTTGGGGAAGTTCTTGAGCCGTTTGGGCGCCAATGTGACCTTGGCGAAAGACGGCGTGGAAGGTTTGGAGGCAGTGAAGAATAATAATCCGAATTTGGTCATCACCGACCTCCAGATGCCTCGCGTAGATGGTTTCGAGTTATTAAAAGCGATTCGCGCTCTCGATCCCGATGGCAAAGGCAGTGTACCGATCATCGCGATGACCGCATTCGCTACCCGAGCAGCGCTTGCGCGCTTAGTTCATAAAGGTTTTCGAGCCTGCCTGGAGAAACCGTTCACCGCTGAAAAGCTGCTGGCTACGATTCTCGAGGCGCTGGAAAGATGAATGTCTAGTGCTTCCACTGAACCTCAGGATTTTGGCCCGCTGTTCTCTACGGGGGTGAGCACCTGAGAGATTTTCTCCGTCGTCTCTGTGAGGATGTCCGAGGCCTTTTCCACCATCTCTGCTTGAGGCAGTCCAGCTTGTTCTAATTCACCTTTTGCCGTTTCGATGAGAAAGAGGGCGGCAACGATCGAAGAGGAAACTTCGTCGTGGAAGGCTTTGTTAATCCGATTCAGTTCCTCCTCCCGGCCCAAGAGCCGTCCTTGCTCAAATTGAACGGACGAAGAGTTAAAAACATCTAGCATCAAATACCCGATTTTACTGTGAGTCCGGACAATAAACCCTGGGACAGGTGGCTCGCCAAAAGACTTTTTCACGGCACATCCGGCGTACTCGGCCTTTTGAGAATCGCTGTCGTTTGGCAGCCGTGACCACGACTCCCCCACAGTCAGCACTTCTTCCAGTTGGATAATCTTGATTTCTTCTTGCGAGAAACCAGTCCGCTCGAGAAACTTCGGATTCCAGGCGACAAATGAACTTTGCTCAAAGTTTACGATCGCTCTGGGCAATGCGAACTCATCCAGGACGGCGCATAGATCTTGCAGCTTTTGTAGGGAGAGGCTGATAAGGCAAAGTAAGACTCCGAAAGATATACAAAGTCAAGCCGGATGCCTGAGCGCCCCGTCACAAGCCAGCGAAAAGGTGGCACCCTCGCTTGGCTCTCTGTGATGTTCGTGATGCGTGCAACTGTGCCTGTCAGTCAGCACGACCAATCACCTCTCACTACTCCGGGCCCCTGTACGCTGCGGAGGCCGATTCGGTTCAGGTGTATTCGGCGGTACCGGCTTGGGTGGCTGTGGAACAGGCGTTGGCCGAGTGGGAACAGGTCCCGGGATCGGCTCGGTCGGCACAGGCAACGGCGGCTGTTCGGGCGGAACGGGTACTTCCGGCGGAACGTTGGGTGTGCTCTCTGCCCTCATCCTCATCCTCATCCTCGTGCTCGTGCTCGTGCTCGTGCTCGTGCTCGTGCTCGTGCTCGAACGCTGTGCAGATTTTAAAGACGATCTGCGGTTGTCAAACAAAGTCATGGACGATTCTCCTGTTAGGTGATGTGGAACCTAATTCTCGAGAACGAGCACGAGGATGATTATTGGTGTTACCCCAAGCCCTCGATACTGAACATGCCGTATGAATTAATGAAGTTTGCGCCATGCCGTTTCAGTAACTCGGCGATTTCGCGGATCGGCAATAATTTTGGGCAGATCCGCCTCGTTCGGCAAGATGGCCACGACTTGATTCACCGGGCTTTTTAGATTGCCTTTATCTTCGTAATCAGTTGCACCTTTCATACAAAGTCCTGCAATAGGGTCAAATCCTTCACCAACCGATCGAACTCCGCGTGGCGAGCGTCCGAGCCGGGCGCGCGCAAAACGGAAGAGGGGTGAGCGGTGATCAAGCACGTCTTCCCGACGGCCTCAACATGCGTGAGCTTTCCCCGAACATCAGCTAATCGGACAGGTTCCCCGAAAATGCTGGCGGCAGCGGTAGCGCCGAGGCCTACCACGATCTCCGGTTGAATCAACTCGATCTCCGCTTGCAGCCATGGACGACAAGCCTGGACTTCCCGAGAGGTCGGCCGTTTGTGCAACCTGCGTCTGCCAAACGGTTCCCACTTAAAATGTTTAACGGCGTTGGTCACATAGCAGAGTTCACGAGCGATTTGCGCCTCATGCAGAGCGCGGTCCAAGAGTCTACCGGCTGGCCCGACAAACGGCAGACCGGCCCGATCCTCTGCATCGCCTGGTTGTTCACCTACGAATAGGACCCGGGCTTGGGTAGGCCCAGCCCCGAAAACGGTCTGGATCGCTCGCTCCCACAGCGGGCACCGCCGGCAGCTCTGGGCAGCAATCTCAGCCTCTCTCAAATCCCCAAAAGCAGGCAAAGAGTCCGACGTTTTGTAAGCAGTAGCCTTCTCTTCGTTCACGATTTAGCCTATTCGAGGGTCGCGACTAACCTGTCGCTACTCTCTACCGATTGATCGCTACCTCAGCGTTGATCGGATGTGTCCCGCTTTTTTCTGACACGTTGTCTGCAATAGGGCCAAGCGATGGTTGGCCGGCGATCTCCCCTTTGGTTTGATTCATTATAAAAATCCGGATCCCGTCTGATCGGCGAAAGGGGACGTAACCGTTTCTTTATGAATAACAGGAGACCGATATTCCTTTCGTGGATCACGAGAGCAGCTTTTATGGCGATTTTTTGCCTATCGAGTTGCGAAAAGGCCGCTAGCCCAATGTCGAGACTAACCCGAGCCAATTTTGACCAGATCCACGAAAACATGTCCAAGGAGGAGGTTAAGGCAATCCTTGGGTCGCCCAGTTCTTCCAGTACTGAGGACAAGTTAATCTATAAGCGCACGACTTGGCGTTATGTCGAAGGCGACAAATATATCAATATCACGTTCAAAAATGACGAATTGGATAGCAAGGATACCAACTTGGGTACGCAATAATGCGGGCCCGGCGCTTACCTATCAGTATCGAGAGTGAAGCCGACCTTCACTGTCACCTGCCAGTCCGCAATCTTGTTGTTTTCGAGGCTGCCGCGCACCTCAGCGACCTCAAACCACCTCATATTGCGGATCGTCTTGCCAGCTCGCGTGATCGCATTGTTCACTGCGTCTTCGATGCCGTCTGCAGAGGAACCGACCAATTCAATCTTTTTGTAGACCGGGTTCGCCTCTGCAGTCATGACCTCTGGCGCGGTTTGCCCTAAACTGGCGCCTTCGATGTGCGCATCAACAATTGTTGCCATAGAATAAATTCGCGTTCACGACTCGCGTCGGATTCATCCTGTGGTTTCGTTCGAAGGAGCAACTATTAGGTTATCAGATAGATTGCAAGAGAACCCGATGATACCAGAAATCTCACTCGAGCGATAACATTTCGGAGCGTGGCGAATGCTGAACAGCACGCTCAACTGCGGGCTGATATTTACCGTTTATCGTGATTTCTTCGGTGACCACGCTGAACTTTTCAACTTGGTGATTCGCAAACACCATTGTAATCGGGACGTCAGCCGCGTCGCGTCCTCTGGCCATAACGATACGGCCAATTCGCCGCTGATTGTGACGTGCATCAAAGCTATACCAGCGGCCACTTAGATAGACTTCCATCCAAGCACTAAAATCCATGGGAGCATCCATTGGTGGTACACCGATATCACCAAGGTAACCGGTTACATAACGGGCTGGGATATTAAGACAGCGACACAGCGTGATCGCCAAATGGGTAAAATCACGGCAGACGCCGACTCCCTCCCTGAAGGCTTCCAAGGCCGTGCGATTGGATCGAGCGTGCTGATAATCGAAGCGAATATGCCTATGGACAAAATCGCAAATCCCCTCGACCCGGCTCCAACCCGGAGTCATCGGCCCAAATTTCTCCCACGCAAAGGCCATGAGTTCGCTATCAACTTCGCAATAACGGCTAGGCAAAAGAAAGGTAAGTGCAGTCGGAGGCATCTGGCACACAAGTGCCTCCTTCGCCTCAGGAGCGAAAAGATCAGGTTCGCCACTGTCCTGGACTACGGCTGAATTGCGAAAATGGATTGCGCCGGCCGGGGCGTTCAGCCGTCCGCAATGATTGCCGAACGAATCGAGATAGTATTGCACCGGCAGATCGGGCTCCACTCGGAGATCCTCTCCCGACATCAAAGTGGGCTGACGCGAGGGATGAACTCGTAGGAGAAAAATGACCGGGCTGGCGTGAAAAAGCCGGAGTACGACGTCGTAACCGATTCGAATTAGCACGCTTGTATTTCGTCTGTGGGTTTCGAACTGGTTCTCAGAATTTCTCGGCACAGGTATTGCTGTCTTTCCTCGCGGATGGTTGCATTCAAAACAGTGGCGCGTTGGACGAATCAAACCGTGGGGCAAGGCCAGGGATATCAGGGCGCTCGCAGGGAAACCCAGGATCCACTCCTTGGGTCGCGGGCAGCAGAACGCGCGACGTGCTCCCCCACTCACATTTTATTCGAAGAGTTCCGGCACCTGAAACCGTCCCTAGACGCACTCAATATCGGATTTTCTGTGTCTCGAGCGAAAGGAAGTAGCAGGCGGGGCAGAACAAAAAAGCCGCCGTATTTCGCGTGTTGTTACGATGTGGGAAGTCTGGGCCACTTGAATGTGGTAGCCTTCTATTACCCGCTCATTGCTGACTGGGAGCTAATGGAAGCCGATCCCGATCGCTATCGGCGACGGATACAATCTGCGGTACGCGAGGAGATGATTCATGCGGTACAGGTCTTGACGGTCAAAAAACGGTACGAAAGATCGTCCGCATTAAGCAGCCATTTTGGAGATGCGGAGACTTATTACGACCACCTGCTCGGCAGGATTATCTCGGAACTGGCTCGAAACAGAGTGGGTGAGAAAGCGATTCTAACCGCCGCAAAACTTTACTACGAGGATTGGACGATCAACAGCATCGAGAAACTGAAACAGGCTGATCAGAAATACCATGGCCGAGATGGATATCTGGTCTGTGAGCTAATTCGCCAAGTCACTCAGATCCGGCTCGGTGAGTTGATGAGCGAGGAAGCTAAAGGGAAGGCTTGGGACAAACATCGTATTTTTTTTGTTGGCGAATACGGAACAACTGAAAATCTGATGAAGGCCATGGCGGCAACTTTGAGACAGGCCGTGCCGCAGTTAATCGATCTAAGCCCGACGTTAACCGAAGCGTTGACCGAGGTCGAAGCGACGATCCAGACGATCGGCGGTCTTACAGGTGCCATGCTCGTCCGGTCTGGATGCGCACACTAAATTCTTCTCGAAGCGATTCACTGGCTGCACGCGAGTGACAAAATAAAATTAAATCATTGCCTGAACTGGAGCCAATTGGCTGAAAAGCTTCTTCTGCGCAAGTTGCAGGCGGGTCTTGACCGTGCCGAGCGGCATGGATTTGCGAGCAGCAATTTCGCGTTGGCTTAAACCTTCAAAAAAAGCGAGATTGATTACTTCCTGTTGCGGGACCGGAAGATTGCCGATGGCCCCTTGCAACAGGTCTGTCAGATCGGAGTTTGGAGGCTGGAAATCACGCATTCTCGTTTCATTTGCAGAAGCGGCTCTTAGTTGAGTTTCGAAACGATCTGTAGCTCGACGATAGGCGATGCGCCGGCGTAAGCGGTCAAGGGCTCTGCGACGAGCCATCGTGGCCAGAAAGCCATGCAGACCTTTTGCCGGATCAAACCGGTCTGCTTGATCCCAAAGCTGGAGAATTACATCATTCAAAGTATCGTCGGTTTCGCCCTCGTCATGCAAGACACTCTGAATCACATTGCGGAGAGTGGATTCGTACCGCTTGTAAATTTCCTGAATCGCATCGCACTCACGTCTGCCAATCGCTTCCATCAATTCAGCATCCGACTTCGATTTAATGATCGTTTCTGTCTCCATAGTTGTTTTCTTTCTGAAACGATAACAGCCTGAAGGAGTTAGAAAATCGGGCGAGACTATGCTCCTTCGGTAGGGGTGATTTCTGAATCCCTATCGGGTGAACCCTGAGATCGTCCGATGCAGATCAGAGGTAAAGCCTAGGCGAAGGCTTCATGGCTAATTTGGATTCTTCGAGATCCGTGAAAGGATGCCAAAGCGAACGCTTGTCGCAATGACGAGCCCTGATGTGCACGCGGAAGGTCCGATCGCACGTAGCCTGGAACAACAAACGGCTGATATGTTCAAAGCGCTCGCGCTCGGAGCGTCAGCCATCTGTCTCGGGCGTCCCTACGTCTACGGTCTGGCCATTGCCGGGGAACACGGTGTTCGCGAGGTGATCCAAAACATGCTGGCGGAATTTGCACTGACCATGGCACTCACCGGCTGCGCGACATTGGAAGATGTCGCAAACGCCACTCTGGAAAGAAATCCGTCGGGACCGCCACCGACGAATTCATCGTGTAAGGCTCGCATCAGTTGGTGGGAGTAATGTGTCAGTTGGGGGGAAAAGACCGGCATGCGAAGCGACGGAGCAGCGCATGCCGGCCAACCGGGTCAACGGGCACCTGAAGCTCGTTCCGAATAGTCGTCCGAGGACGAGCACGAGGGCAGCCTCCTCGCGGCAATCACCAATCACCAATCACCTCTCACCTCTCACTCCTCGCCTCCCCCGTTTCCGTAGGCGCCTCCACACTCCCCTGACGCTGGAGCCAGCGAGCAGCCTGGGCGCAAGCGCTGGACCATAGTGAACCGGCAGCCCAACCGGCCAAAACATCGCTGGGATAATGGACGCCGAGGTACACTCGGCTAACTCCTACGATGACCGCCAGTACTACCGCCATCGATAAGAAATAGGTTTTGGCCAACGAGCCTGTTACCTGGCGGGAAATAATACTACCGGATGTTAGATAAACTAATGCCGCCCCCATGGAATGACCACTGGGGAAGCTAGCCGGATCAAAATGCGCCAGATGCGGGACCACCGTCGGACGCCGCCGCGCGAAAAACCCTTTCAACGATTGGCACAGGAACAAACCGCTTCCGACTGAGCTCAGAAGAAAGCCGGTCGCGCGGAAACGACGATTCAAGCAGAGAAATCCAACCAAGATTCCGGTCGCAATCGTGAGGTTGGTACCGGAACCTAGCGCTGTTATATCTTTCGCGGCTTGAGGCAGCCATTTCGGTCCGATCGGGATAGAAAGATCTTCCGGCCGGCGTAAAGATCGGAGCACATGGTTATCGATGGCTTCCAGCCGTCCTTTGTAGACCTTGGGTACACTTTTCAGCAACAACCACGCGCAGACGGCTCCAAAGAAAAGGTGAAGCAGGGTCGTCGTTTCGACGGTTAAGGCGGGTCGTGATCGCATGGTAGGGTCAACCGGCGCATTGAATGATGGCGCTGTCGTTCTCGTCCTCATAAGGAACATGGCGTCGCCTGCCCAGCGCCTGCAGGGGAGCCGCTTTGTAGTATGGCAGTTCTATCGGTTGGCAGCCACCGAAAGCCTTCGGGGTAAACAGGCGGCTCCCGCGCATAACCCGGCGTGAATTTTTGCCCAGCAGCTCTGTTCCAAGCTGATCGATACCGCTTGCCCGATAGACCTGCATTATTCAGGGACCGTTCTCGGGAGCCGCTTGCTGCCACATCACACAGCTGCCTACTCATAAAGCGGCTCCCCTCCAGGCGCTGGGCGGATTCCGAGGCCACGGGTTCCACGCATCCGAGGACGAGATCGCCCCCTCCCGTCTCAATCTGCCGAATTTATCGGCAAAAACTCTTCCCGATGGCGAACGATGAACTCGGAGACCGCATCCCTGGCTATGTCACAGACATACGCGTCCAGGTTCTTCGGTACATCTTGAACATGCATCGCAAACCACTCTGTTAAGATCTTCTGTAGAATAACCATTCTGGTCTCGCCGAGCGCTTCGCTCTGCCGGTTCAGCCAGAGTACACAATACGGTGACAGATTCTCGACAATGAACGATTCCTCAGAATCATCCGGGTCCTTCTGTGAATTTCCAAAAATAAGCATAATCGCCTCCTCCCAAGGTTCACCAAAGCAACACAGAGAGATTCCAACCGCAGATTAACGTAGATGTACGCAGATAGACTTTTGACGTCTCGCTTCCTGATTTTATCGATTCATATCTGCGTGCATCTGTGTTCATCTGCGGTTCGTCTCTTGTCTTCCCGCTCGTTCGCGGCTGTTTTTTCTGTTCCGTCCCTGCGTCTAAAGATCGGTTTTGGCCAATCAAATGGTTGTAGCCCGATACGACCTAGGCCTTCTCCGCAGGCGAAAGCTTAACGTATGATTCTGCATAACGAATCTCGGGACCGTCCCGATGAACGAAAGGTCCGCTATGCCGGGAACAAATCATCAGCCTGCCAGCAGTTAAGTCCGAGGAACTTATCAATGCGGCGGCTCCAGATGAGAGTGAGCGAAAAGCTCTAAAAATTCCTCTTTGCGTCGTGCTAAACCAGGCTTTTGTTAGGAAACGTTCGTGTCGGTAGGAGCGATGAAATGACGAACTTCGCGCCGGAGGAACGGAAACGAATTATCGAGCAGACCGAAGCGACACCCACAATGCCCGGCAGAAGCTCCAAGGAAGGCGTCCAAGAGATCAACTACGCATTAGCGGTTACCCGCGCTACTCTGGAAGCGACCGCAGATGGGATTCTCGCCATCGATGCAACGGGCCGAATCATAAGCTGGAATGCCAAGTTTTCGGAACTATGGCTCATTCCCCAGGAGTTAATTGCTCAGCGTGAGGCTCAAAAAGTCCGAGCTTGGATTGCTCGCCAATTGAAAGGGCCGGAAGAATATTTGCATCGCATTGCCCAAATCGAGGCCTCGGCCGAGAAAAGCGCCGATGTACTCGAACTGCAGGACGGCCGGCAGATCGAGCGATATTCCGAACCGGTATCAATTAAGGGCACCGCCGCAGGCAGAGTCTGGAGTTTCCGAGACGTCACCGCGCGCAATCAGGCGGACTTGGTCTCCCGGCGGCTAGCCTCCATTGTAGACAATTCAGATGACGCAATTGTCGGCAAGGACCTTAACAGCATCATTACAAGCTGGAATCAGGGCGCCCAAAGGATCTTCGGATATACGGCTGAGGAGATGATCGGGACCTCGATCAAGAGACTGATCCCAGCAGACCGCCAGGACGAAGAAGACGTGATCCTGGCCCGCCTACGAAGAGGGGAGCGGTTCGATCATTTCGAGACCATTCGCGTAACCAAAGAGGGCCGGGAGCTACACGTTTCATTAACGATTTCGCCAATTAAAGATGCCGGCGGTAACGTTGTCGGTGCGTCTAAGATTGCCCGTGATATTACCGATCGAAAACTGGCGGAGGCGGCTCTAAGGACTGCGCAAAAGGCCACCGAAGCAGCCAACACAGAGAAAGCGCAGCTATTGGAGAGCGAGCGCCTGGCCCGGGCCGAAGCTGAACGGGCGAGCCGGATCAAAGATGAGTTCCTCGCGACTCTCAGCCATGAGCTGCGAACGCCGCTGAACGCGGTGTTAGGATGGTCCACCATTCTCCGAGGGAGAGAAAACCTGGACCCGGAAATGATCCAAGCTCTTGAGACGATCGACCGCAATGCTCGGGTTCAGGGACAGATCATCGAAGACTTATTAGATATGAGTCGCATCATTTCCGGAAAGGTGCGGCTTGATGTCCAACCGCTCGACCTGCCAGGGATTCTGCTTGAAGCCGTCGACACCATGCGCGCCAGTGCCACAACCAAGGGCGTTCGTATTCAAACCGTGATTGATCCCTTCGACGCGACCATCTTGGGCGATCCCAACCGGTTGCAGCAGATTTTTTGGAATCTCCTCAGCAATTCTATCAAGTTTACTCCGAAACACGGACGCATTCAGGTGTTGTTACAGCGAATCAATTCGCACGTAGAAGTCAGTGTTATCGATAGCGGTGAAGGAATTTCACCTGATTTCTTACCTTATATTTTCAACCGATTTCAACAGGCGGATGCATCTACTACTCGCCGCCATGGCGGCCTGGGCCTAGGCCTGGCCATCGTAAAAAACTTGGTGGAGTTACATGGCGGCACCGTCCGCGCAAAGAGCGGCGGAGCCGGGAAAGGAGCAACTTTCATCGTGAGTTTGCCATTAACAGTGTTTCATCCGCCGCCGGAAGAGGGGGAACGCGACCATCCCAAGTCCAAGCCAGCGCACGAACTGCCGATTCTCCCTGCTATTTCGCTCGAGGGCATACGAGTATTGGCGGTTGATGATGATGCCGACGCTCGCGGTCTGCTCAAAGTGCTGCTGGAATCCGCGGGCGCTACCGCCTACTTAGCAAGGTCGGCCAAGGAAGGAATGGAGCAACTTCTCAGCCGACCCGTTGATGTCTTGATTTGTGATGTCGGCATGCCAGAGACCGACGGTTACTCCTTAATGCGGCAGATTCGGAGCCTCGATGATCCCGAGAAAAGTGAGGTCGGAGCCGTGGCATTAACTGCGTACGCCCGCCTGGAAGACCGTATGGCAACAATGCAAGCCGGTTTTCAGAATCATCTGCCGAAGCCGGTTGAACCCGCGGAGTTGTTATCCGTAGTGCGAAGCCTGGCTAGTCCAAGGTCGAAGCCGGCGCAGTAAGAAGTGATTGGTGAGGGGCGTCGCGTGGGTCCGGAAGAGAGCGAGGTAGTTTTTTGAGGTGTGAAGCACTGGAAGAGAATAGCCTAGGGTGAGTCCGCGAGCCCTAGGTCCGTCGCAAAAAAGGATCCAGCGCTGAAAGCGCGAAAGAATCGCAGTGCCATCGTTACACAATCGCCACTTGGTCCTGACTCGAAATGCCGCTTAGTGGGCCCCCTTTCTTGCGCGCCTTCAGCGCTAACCGCATTCTTAAACCGCATACCTAGGCCTCGCAGACTCAGCCTAGGCTATAGTCTTTCACCGCTTCGCGGCTCTAAATCCGCCGCGATACAACCCAATCTTCTCCCTAAGGCGATCAAGGAAGGAAGTACAAATATGAAAAAAGCTGTATTACTCGCATTCCCGTTCCTGGTTGCAGTCGTTACCGGCGCCTACGCTCAAGGGTTATCGACGGCAGAGAAAACTTTCGTTACTAAAGCAGCAAAAGGTAATTTCGCCGAAGTCGAGCTTGGGAAGTTAGCCTCGCAGAAATCGCACAACGCTGATGTCAAAGCATTTGGGGAACAAATGGTAACTGATCATTCAAAAGCGAATGATAATCTTAAGCCGATCGCTGATTCAAATGGTGTCCAATGGCCGACCAAACTGACCGGAGAACCTAAAGCTTTATACGACAAGCTTTCCAGCTTATCCGGCGCCGCGTTCGACAAGACCTACATCCACGCCATGGTGGAGGGCCATCAACAAACCGCGAAAGACTATGAGACGGAATCCGGCAAGGTGAAAGACCCCCAACTGAAGTCTTATATCGACCAGACATTACCCGTGGTTCAGCAACACCTGAGTCATATCCAGTCGATACAGCAGTCTTCTGGTAAATCGGCCCGACGGTAGCGGTGATTAGTGATTGGTGGTTGGCAGTAATCAGTAGTACGTGAAAGGTGGTTCGCGGTTCGTTTGGCGAGGACAGGGCACGCCCAATCCTTGGTGGGGCGAGGCTCCGGAAGAATCCTCGATTAGAACGAAGAGCTCGGTGTGCCCCTAATCCAATGCCACCTGCTAGACCTATTAACGCGCCGAGCCGTGGCACATGATAGACCACGGCTCGGCGCATTTATCCGCCTTGCCCATTTTTTTTAAAAGGTTTGAACGGTTGCCTTCGGTAACTGTTTGCGGCCTTTCTGGAGCCTCGCCCCACCAATCACTAATCACCAATCACCTCTCACTTCCCCCCATCCGCGCTCGTGGGCGCTGCGGCCAGTTTCGCTAGCTCGATGTCATTCGTCAGATCGACTCGTAACGGGGTAATGGAGATCCACCCGTTTTCGAGTGCCCATCGGTCCGTGCCTTCTTCGGCCTCACGAACGGGTACCACCGTGAACCAGTAAATCTCTCGCCCCATCGGATCCTTTCCCTGCACCATGCGACCGTCGTATTGACGAATGGATTGCCGGGTCCAACGGATCCCTTTCGGCTCCGGCGGCAGATTAACATTCACCAGCTGCAACGAAGGATGCCGGGTCAGTACTTTCAGCACTGCCTCAACGTGAGGTTGTAATTTCTCGAAAATCGGTTCCTCATGCTCAGCCGCGGTGCTGAAAGCGATCCCGCGCGCTCCAGAAAGTACCGCCTGCTTTGCCGCTGCTAAAGTTCCGGAATGCCAGAGTGCACTGCCGAGATTAAGGCCGAGATTGATCCCCGAAAGTACTAGGTCCGCCCCTCCCCATTGGTGCAGGCCGAGTGCAACGCAATCCGCCGGAGTACCGTTCACCCGGTAGGCGTCGAATTCTTTGACCCGAGTCTTCAGATAGTTGAGCGGCCGGTTTGCGGTGATGGCGTGCCCCATGGAAGACTGTTCGACATCGGGAGCCACAATCCGAACCTCGCCGAAGCGGGTGGCAACCTCGGCTAAGGCAATGATTCCCGGACTATAAATCCCGTCGTCGTTGGCAATGAGAATCCGCATAATAAGCGCTAATCAACCTCGAATGGATCCGACTTCGCCAACGCCGACACCCACCGGGATGGCTTCGTCCGGCGAGCTGCGAAGAAATGAGATGCGTTCACCTGCAGTTCCCTCTTGTTTTCGTATCCATTCGCGGTTTGTGAGCCTCTTATGAAATGTTTCGCTAAACGGCTAAAGCCCGGATTTCTCAAGGAAGCTATATTCGCCTCTGTGAGAAATCCGGGCTATTGCCTGCATTCTCAGAGCACCAAAAACGTGGGCTCTGCGAAATGCAGGCTTTATGCTAAGATAAGGGCTAGCGGATGAGCACCCCCTTAAGGATTCTGCTGATAGAAAACCACGAGGTCACCGCAACGTTCATCTCGTTATTCTTGCAGCGTTCGGGGCATCAAGTCACGATAGTCCCTGACGGGCAGACAGCGTTAGGCCGCGACGATCTCGCGGAATTGGATGTGATTCTTAGCGATATCGGGTTGCCGGATGTAAACGGCTGGGACCTGATGAAGCAACTTCGCCCCCGTACGCCCGCATATGCGATTGCGATGAGCGGCTTCGGTGGCGAAGCCGACATTCAGCGAAGCCTTGCGACGGGCTATCAGCATCACCTGGTTAAGCCTTTTGTGCCGGCAGCATTGGAAGAGGTGCTGCGAAAGGTAGGGCCGGCGCATGATTAGTCAGCTCCAATCGGGCGGGCTTGAGCGCAAGTAACCCGTAATCTCCGGTAGAGATGAGCTCGCGAACGGATCCAACGTCCGCGCCACGAACGAACTAGGGTCACCTCAATGGCGGACAAGAGCATTACCAAAGTCAGTTCTGACCACGCCCCCAAGGGCGCGGCTGGGCAAATATACCTCGCCTCAGGGGTCCATCTTTCCATGCGACTCTGGGAAAAGGAGAGTCCGACTGAAGACAAGGCGGAAGCGGTACGGGATTACGAAACCATCGGTTTTGTCATTGAAGGTAAAGCGGAGCTCTATATCGAAGGCCAGCGCATCCTCTTGGAACCCGGCGACTGCTGGGTCGTGCCGAAAGGGGCCAAACATCGATACAAGATTTTGGAAACTTTCACGGCAGTAGAAGCTACCAGCCCGTCGGCGGAGCTGCACGCTCGGGATACCTAAGCGCGGAAAGCGAAGAAAAATCTCACGCAAAGACGCAAAGGCAAAAGGTAACAAGAGGGGAATAGCCGCAAAAGAACACAAAGAACGCAAAAAAGTGGGGTTTTGATGACGCCGGGCGAACGCTCCGATCCCAAACCTCTACGAACCGAGGCGCTAGATAAAAGCATCACGCCAAGACGTTTCCGGGTAGGCGCCGGATGTTAGCCAATCGAAATGCTACCAATTGCCTCCCGGCGGGAAACCGCTGGCTGCTCGCCTGATCAGAACCTAATTTTTTCGCGCTCTTTGCGCTCTTTGCGGCTATTCCCTTCTTCTGCCTTGACCTTTGCGTCGTTGCGTGAGATTTCTCCGTCGTTTTGGCCGCCGCCTTGACTGCCGACATTTTCGCCCGGCGATTTCTCCCTCTGTCCGGCGAAAGTTCCTTCTGTCACTGGTCTACGAGCGCCTGTTGCCGGACCGGATGATGTCAGTCGAGAAGGGTGACCACCCTCGGCAAATTCTTCGATCATCTTCTTGTTGAATGCCGGGTATCGTCCGGCTTTCGGCTTGTCACCAACCCCTGGTCCGTCACAACTTCTTGATCAACCCACTCTGCGCCAGCGTTCCTCAGGTCGGTCTTGATCGATGGAAAAGAAGTCATTCGCCGTCCTCTTACTCCGTTAGCCTCGATCAAGGTGAGGGGTCCATGACAAATCGGCGATGGGTTTGCCGGTTCGAACAAATGACTCGATGAATCGAACAGCGCTTGTGTCCATGCGCAGATTATCTGGATTCATCTGCCCGCCAGGCAACATCAATGCGTCATATTCATTAGGGTCTGCCGACCCCAACTCTCTATCGACCACGACGTCAAAGCCCCCCAGTCAGTGTATTTCCATCCCTTAACCTTGCCGGATTTCGGCGAAACGACTTCGGTCTGGCTCAGGCCTTTTTCCACGCTTGCCTCGGTTTTTCCAGTTCGTCCTGTTCAAAACCGTCTGTAACGACCCCCGCGACTCGTTTACCAGTTAGTTGCTGTGGCATAAAATTCTCCTAAATCAAATGATCCCAGAGCCGCTCCGCAGAATTAGAATATCCCCTGCTCGGCGCACCGGTTCCACGCTAGAAGTTCACGGGCAGCGACTACGCCGGATGCGATCCGAAGTGCGCTTCCCAATTCACCTGCGGTTCGAGTCTTCCCGCGGCTATCCGATCGCGGTTCTAATCCCACGTAGATTCGATGTAGGAAATGAGAAGCCGTAAACTAATTTCCCGGACTCGACTCTAATGATATCAAGGCGAGACCGGCTTCTTTATTGAATCTGCGTTCTAAATGAGCAGGGAGACTCCGTCGAGAATCACTGCGAGCGTGGAACGTACTTCTGTTTCCCACAAGGTGACCGCCACAGGTTGAGACCGTCTCGCTTTCCAAGGACAACATGAGCATGGATGTACGCGTTCGCCGTCGCTAATCGTAACG